>NZ_SPQD01000001.1:0-782500 GCF_004637285.1 Micromonospora sp. CNZ285
GATCACCAGCGCCCGCCGGAACGGCTCCCGCTGTTCCGCCGGCTCCACCTCGTCGATCAGGCGCGGCGTGGCCGGGTCGTTGCGGTCGCGCCAGCGCCGCCACGCGCCGCGCAGCATGGCCAGCCCCAGATACCCGAGGTACGCCGCGCCGGCGTACTTGATCACCAGGTAGAGCGGGGGATACGCCTGGAGCAGCGAGGCCACACCGGCGGCGGAGAGCACCATCAGCACCGCGTCGCCGACGAACACCCCGGCGGCGGCCCGGTAACCGGTGGCCACGCCCCGGCGGGCGGCGGTGGCCAGCACGAAGAGCGAGTTCGGGCCGGGCAGCAGCACGATCGCCACGGTGCCCAGCACGTACGTCCAGATGTCGGTGATCCCCAGCACGCCGGACATCATGACGTTGCGGGTGCCGCCGGGCGAAGCCTTTCCCGCAGGCTGACCTGTGCCTTCGGCCACTCCTGCGCGAGCATCGAGTACTGCACGGTGTCCCGCCAGGAGCCGTCGGCGCGTTGCTTGTGCTGCCGCAGCACGCCCTCCCGGCTCGCACCGAGCCGTTCGATGGCGCGCTGCGAGCGGTCGTTGCGGATGTCGGTGTGCCAGACCACGCGGACCGCGTCGAGGTCGTCGAAGGCCCGGCCCAGCAGGAGCAGCTTCGCCTCGGTGTTGACGCCGGTACGCCACCAGGGGCGGCCCAGCCAGGTGTAGCCGATCGCCAGCGACCGGCGGACCGGGTCGATCTCGTAGTAGGAGGTCGTGCCGATCACGGCGCCGGTGACGGCACAACGCTGGGTCCAGCACACCTGCTCGCCGCGTTCCTGCGCGTCCAGGTAGGCGGCGACCACCCGGCGCGTCTCGGCAGCGTCGGCCGGCTGCGTACCGCCCAGGTGCCGCCACACCTCCGGGTCGGCGGTGGCGGCGTACAGCTCGTCGGCGTGGGCGAGGTCGAGCGGCTCCAGCACGACGTGCTCGCCGCGCAGCACCGCCGGCTCGTGCCACGGCGAGCGGGCCGAGCGCAGGTACGCCGGCACCGGCGCGCTCACCCCGGGCGCGGGTTCGGGGCGGCCCGGCGTGAGCCGCAGCGGCACCACACCGGCCCAGTACGGCAGCGCCTCGTCGGCCGGTTCGTCGTTGACGCCGCCGGTGCGCGTCCGTACCGACACCTCGCGCAGCGGCAGTGCCAGTACGGCGGTCTCGGCCAGTTCGCGCCGGTTCGGCGGGCGGCTGTCGGCGGACCGGCCGGCGGCGACCTTCTCCACCAGCGCGGTCAGCACCGCCGCCTTCTCGCGGGCGTCGTCGACCAGGTGGGCGGTGCCGTGCGCCACCACCGACCGGTAGTTGGCGCTGTGGTGGAACTGGGAGCGGGCGTAGATCAGCCCGTCGAGGTGGGTGACGGAGACGCAGACCGGGAGCCCGGCCTCGCCCCGGGCGGCGAGCAGCGGCCGGCTGCCTGTGGACCCGTGCAGGTAGAGCGTGTCGCCGAGGCGGACGTGCAGGGTCGGCAGGATGCGCGGCTCGCCGTCCACTGTGAACGCCAGCGCGCAGTGGTACGCCTCGTCGAGCAGCGCGTGCGCGGTGGCCCGGTCGTAGTGCATCCGGTCGCGGGTGCGGGTGGCGGTGGTGCGTTCGGTCGGGGCGTACACGTGACATCCCACCTTTGTTCTAGTACAATCTCCGAACTGTGGCAGCACAATATCAGGTCACCGGCTCGACCTCCGCCGCGATTTCGGCAAGCGTCGAATCCGGCATCCGCACCGGCGATCTCGCCCCCGGCGCCGCCCTGCCCGCCGTCCGCGCGCTCGCCGCCGAGCTGGACGTCAGCCCGGCCACCGTCGCGAAGGCGTACCAGGAACTGCGGCAACGCGGCCTGGTCGCGACCGCCGGCCGGCACGGCACCCGGGTCCGCCCCCGCCCGCCGGTCGCCGGTCGCCGCGCCGCGTTGCTGCCCCCGCCGCTGCCCGGCGGCCATGACCTCTCCGCCGGCCAGCCCGACCCCCGGCTGCTGCCCCCGCTCGGCCCGCACCTGGCAGCACTCGCCGCCGAGATCGGACCCCCCGGCGGGTACGCGACCGACGCCGTGCTGCCCGACCTGGCCGCCCTGGCCCGGGACCGGCTCGCCGCGGACGGGGTGCCGGCCGGCGCGCTGACCGTCACCGGCGGCGCGCTCGACGGCATCGAACGGCTGCTCGCCGCCCACCTGCGTCCCGGCGACGCGGTGGCGGTGGAGGACCCGGGCTGGGCCAACCTGCTCGACCTGATCGCCGCGCTCGGGCTGCGTGCCGTCGGGGTGCCGGTGGACGACGAGGGCCCCACCGTGGGCGGGGTCCGGGCGGCGCTCACCGCCGGGGTCCGGGCGCTCGTGGTGACCAGCCGGGCGCAGAACCCGACCGGCGCCGCCGTCTCCGCCGACCGGGCCGACGCGCTGCGGACGCTGCTCGCCGGCCGGGCCGACCTGCTGCTGATCGAGGACGACCACGCCGCCGAGCTGGCCCGCGTACCCCTGCATCCGCTCGCCGGGGCGACCCCGGCGTGGGCCTTCGTCCGGTCGGTGAGCAAGCCCTACGGGCCCGACCTGCGGCTCGCGGTGCTGACCGGCGACGAGGCCACAGTGGCCCGGGTGGCCGGGCGGGCGCGGGTCGGCGCCGGCTGGGTCTCCACGGTGCTGCAACGCCTGGTCGTGTCGCTCTGGCGCGACCCGGCCACCGCCGAACTGGTCCGGCGCGCGGCGGACAGCTACGACAGGCGGCGCGACGGGCTGGTGGCGGCGCTCGCCGCGCGCGGGACGACCGCGTACGGGCGTACCGGGATCAACGTCTGGGTGCCGGTGCCCGACGAGACGGTGGCGATCACGACGCTGCGTGACGCCGGATGGTCGCTCGCCCCCGGTGGCCTGTACCGGATCGCTGCCGCCCCCGCCGTGCGCGTCTCGGTGAGCGCGCTGGACGAGGCCGACATCCCCGCGCTCGCCGACGCCCTCACCGCGGGAAGGAAGGGCCCCCTCTTAACGCATTCGGTGTAGGAAGGGCCCCTTCTTGACACCTCCGGACAGCGCGGCGGGGCTCGCGTGCGCGCCGCCGGACGGGGTAGAACGATCGGCATGGCCGAGACCGAGAGCGCACCCGGCGCACAGGAGTTCATCCCGCCGTCGGCGGACACCATCGACGAGCTGCGCGCCGCGGCGGGCGACTGCCGGGGCTGTGAGCTGTACCGGGACGCCACCCAGACCGTCTTCGGCCGCGGCGACGAGCACGCGCGGGTGGTCTTCGTCGGCGAGCAGCCGGGCGACATCGAGGATCAGAAAGGGCTGCCGTTCGTCGGGCCGGCCGGGCGGCTGTTGCGTAAGGCCGTCGACGACGCGGCGCTCGACCCCGCCCAGATCTACCTGACCAACGCCGTGAAGCACTTCCGGTTCGAGCTGCGCGGCAGGCGGCGCATCCACCAGACCCCGGACCGGGTGCACGTCACCGCCTGCCGGCCCTGGCTGGTCGCCGAGTTCGCCCGGCTGCGCCCGGAGATCGTGGTGGTGCTCGGCGCCACCGCTGCCAAGGCGCTGCTCGGCCCGAGCTTCCGGGTGACGAAGCAGCGCGGTGAGCTGCTGCCCTGGCCCGCCGCCGCCCAGCACCCGGAGGACTTCGAGCGCGTGCCGGTCGACCGGACGGGCGCTGTGGCCGACGCCCCGGCGGCCCGGCTGCTCGCCACCATCCACCCGTCGGCGGTGCTGCGCGCCGACAACCAGGACGTGGCGTACGAGGGCCTGGTCGCCGACCTGAAGGTGGCCGCCAAGGCGCTGCGCTGACTCAGGAGCGCTGCTGCCAGGTGCAGAGGCAGACCTGGTTGCCGTCCGGGTCGGCGAGCACCCAGAAGCTCGGCGCCTCCGCGTCGCTGACGAGCGTCCCGCCCGCTGCCAGCGCGGCAGCGATGCGCGCGTCCACCTCGGCCGGGTCGACCCACACGTCCGGGTGCCACCGCTGCCGCGGCTCGTCCCGGCCGGAGCGCTGGAACCAGACGGTCGGCAGCACGCCGTCCGGGTCGCGTACCTCGTCGTCGTCCGGTCCGCGGCCGTCCGGTGACTGCCAGGTCAGGACCGCCCGCCAGAACGGCAGCACCGCGGCGTGCTCCGGGGTGTCCAGCGCGAGTTCCAGGCGGGCCAGCCCGGCCGGCGACAGGGTCAGCCCGGCGTCCGCGGCCAGGGCCGTGATCGTCCGGGCCAGCCGCAGGTCACGCTGCGTCACCCCACCCGCGTCGTGCGACCAGAGCCGCACGTCCACGTGGGTGTAGCGCAGGTCCAGATCGGGATGATGATCGACCCGCTCGGCCTCCGCGCCCACCGCGGCCACCAGCGCCAGTCCGGCCGCGAAATCGGGGGTACGGATGCGCGTCTGCAACGCCCCCAGCAGGTACGTCCACCCGTCCAGCCCGGCCTCGGCCACCTGTCTCCCCGTGAGTGTGCTCATCCGGCCATCCTGGTCCACCGCGCGGCGGCGGACCAGCCCCGCTCACCCCTGTCCGGTGCGGGTGAGCGGTGCCAGACTGGCCGGCATGGAGCAGCATCTCTACGAGCCCGTCCACGACGAGTTCCGTGACCTGTGCCGCCGGTTCCTGACCCGGGAGGCGGTGCCGCACCACGAGCGCTGGGAGGCCGACGGGATCGTCGACCGGGAGGTCTGGCGGGCCGCCGGCGCGGCCGGGCTGCTCGGCCCGGACGTGGACCCCGAGTACGGCGGCGGCGGGCAGCGTGACTTCCGCTTCAACGCGGTGCTCGACGAGGAGATCGTCGCGTCCGGGTGCTCGGGCCTCGGGTTCGGGCTGCACAACGACGTGGTCGCGCCGTACCTGACCGAGCTGACCACCGGCGACCAGCGCAAGCGGTGGTTGCCGGGCTTCTGCTCCGGCGACCTGGTCACCGCGATCGCGATGAGCGAGCCGGGCGCGGGCAGCGACCTGGCCGGCATCCGCACCAGCGCGGTCCGCGACGGCGACAGCCTGGTCCTCAACGGGCAGAAGACGTTCATCACAAACGGTGAGATGGCCGACCTGGTGGTCGTGGTGGTCAAGACCGCGCCGGACCAGGGCGCGCACGGGGTGAGCCTGGTCGTGGTGGAGAGCGGCACGCCGGGCTTCAGCCGGGGCCGCCGCCTGGCGAAGGTGGGCCTGAAGGCCAACGACACCGCCGAACTGTTCTTCGACGACTGCCGGGTGCCGGCGGAGAACCTGATCGGCACCGAGAACCACGGCTTCTACCACCTGATGGCCAACCTGCCCCGGGAGCGGCTGAGCATCGCCGTCGCCGCGGTGGCGGCCTGCGAGAAGCTGCTCGCGCTGACCATCGAGTACGCCCGCTCCCGGGAGGCGTTCGGCCGGCCGATCGGCCGGTTCCAGCACAACCGGTTCCTGCTGGCCGAGCTGGACACCGAGGTCACCATCGCGCGGACGTTCGTCAACCACTGCATCGCCGAGTTCAACGCGGGCCGCCTCTCGGTGACCGACGCGGCGAAGGCCAAGTGGTGGACCACCGAGTTGCAGACCAAGGTGGCCGACCGGTGCGTGCAGCTGCACGGCGGCTACGGCTTCATGGCGGAGTACCCGGTGGCGAAGGCGTGGCTGGACAGCCGGGTGCAGACCATCTACGGCGGCACCACCGAGATCATGAAGGAGATCATCGGCCGGGGCCTCGGCCTGTAGCGAAACCGGGTGCCGGCCGGGCGGGCCGGTGCGGGAGGATGGGGCACCCGTCCCCACCAGGAGCGCCGCATGTCCACCGACCTGACCGCGCCGGCCCCGCCCCGGCCCGACGTCGCCGGCATCCAGCGGCGTACCGTCCGGCTGCTCTTCCTCACCCAGATCATCGGCGGCATCGGCGTCACCATCGGCATCTCGGTCGGCGCGCTGCTCGCCGCCCGGGTCGCCGGCACCGCCCTGGCCGGGCTGGCGCAGAGCGCCGGGGTGGTCGGCGCCGCGCTGCTCGCCATCCCGGTGACCCGGCTCATGACCGCGCGGGGCCGGCGGCCGGGGCTGGTCCTCGCGTACGCGGTCGGCGCGGTCGGCGGCGTGCTGGTGGTGGTCGCCACCGTGACGCGCCTGGTGCCGTTGCTCTTCGTCGGCATGCTGCTGTTCGGCGGCGGCACGGCGGCCAACCTCCAGGCCCGCTACACGGCCGTGGACCTGGCCGAGCCGCAGCGCCGGGGACGGCAGCTCTCGCTGGTGGTCTGGGCCACCACCATCGGCGCGGTGGCCGCGCCGAACTTCGCCGCGCTCGCCGACGAGACCACCCGGGGCTGGGGCCTGCCGGCGCTGGCCGGCCCGTTCGCCTTCAGCGCCGTCGCGTTCACGCTCACCGCCGTCGTACTCCTGGTCCTGCTCCGGCCGGACCCGTTGCTCACCGCGCGCCGGCTGACGGCGGCCGAGCCGGCGCCGGGCGCCGCACCGGCTGTCGCCCGCCGCGGTGGCATGGCCGCCGCGTGGCGCACGGTACGCGGGCGGCCGGCCGCCCGCCTCGGCATCGCCGCTGTCGCGGTGGGGCACCTGGTGATGGTCGCTGTCATGTCGATGACCCCGGTGCACCTCGGCGAGTGGCACTCCGACGCGGACGTGCTGCCCGTGGTCGGCCTGGTGCTGAGCCTGCACATCGCCGGCATGTACGCGCTGTCGCCGGTGGTGGGGTGGCTCACCGACCGGTTCGGCCGGCGGCCGGTGATCCTCGGCGGGGTGGCGCTGCTGCTGGCCGCGTGCGCGGTCTCCGGCACCTCGGGGCACAGCACACCGCTGCTGTCGGTGGGGCTGGCGCTGCTCGGGCTGGGCTGGTCGGGCACGATGGTGGCGGGCTCGACGTTGCTGTCGGAGTCGGTGCCCACCGCCGACCGGCCCGGCGTGCAGGGCCTGTCCGACCTGCTCATGGGGCTGGCCGGGGCGGGCGCGGCGGCGGCGAGCGGGTTCGTCATGCGGGCCGTGGGGTACCCGACGCTCACCCTGCTGTCGGCGATCGCCGTGGTGCCGCTGGTGGCGCTGGCACTGCGCCGTACCGGCACGGCACCACTCGACGAGGAGGACTGAACACGTGCGGCTGACCGATTTCTGGACGCGGCTGGAGGAGGCGTTCGGGCCCGGCTACGCGACCAGCATCGCCAGGGACCAGGTGCTGTCCCAGCTCGGCGGGCGGACCATCGAGCAGGCGCTCGCGGCCGGTGAGCAAACGCACGTGGTGTGGCGCGCCGTGGTCGCCGCGTATCCCGACCGGGTGCCCGCCCGGCTACGCTGAGCAGCCTTTTCGTCGATCCCGCGTGTCGCTTGCCCAGTCGTACACGTGTTCGGCTATTGTCCACAGCGGGGTGCTCGTCCACAGCTCACGGCCCGTCGGCTGGTTTTCTGTCGGACCCAGCGCCTAGCGTGTCCCGCGTGACGCGAAGCTCAGGAAAGACGCCGGCGAAGGCAGGGGTGGCAACGATGGCAGCAGGGCCTGACCGGGAGAAGGCGCTCGACCTTGCTCTCGCTCAGATCGACAAGCAGTTCGGCAAGGGTTCGGTGATGCGGCTGGGGGAGCGGCCCGTCGTGCAGACGGCTGTCATCCCGACCGGCTCCATCGCGCTCGACGTGGCGCTCGGCGTGGGCGGTCTGCCCCGCGGCCGGGTGGTCGAGATCTACGGTCCGGAGTCCAGCGGTAAGACCACCGTCGCGCTGCACGCGGTGGCGAACGCCCAGCGGGCCGGCGGCATCGCCGCGTTCATCGACGCGGAGCACGCGCTCGACCCGGAGTACGCGCGGGCCCTCGGTGTCGACACCGACGCCCTGCTGGTCTCCCAGCCGGACACCGGCGAGCAGGCGCTGGAGATCGCGGACATGCTGGTCCGCTCCGGCGCGATCGACATCATCGTGATCGACTCGGTGGCGGCCCTGGTGCCGCGCGCCGAGATCGAGGGCGAGATGGGCGACAGCCACGTCGGTCTCCAGGCCCGGCTGATGAGCCAGGCGCTGCGGAAGATCACCGGCGTGCTCAACAACACCGGCACCACCGCGATCTTCATCAACCAGCTCCGCGAGAAGATCGGCGTGATGTTCGGCAGCCCGGAGACCACCACCGGTGGCCGGGCGCTGAAGTTCTACGCCTCGGTCCGGCTCGACGTGCGTCGCATCGAGAGCCTCAAGGACGGCACCGACGTGGTCGGTAACCGCACCCGGGTCAAGGTCGTGAAGAACAAGGTCGCCGCGCCGTTCAAGCAGGCCGAGTTCGACATCATGTACGGCAAGGGCATCTCCCGCGAGGGCTCGCTGATCGACGTCGGCGTGGAGCAGGCGATCATCCGCAAGTCCGGCGCCTGGTACACCTACGACGGTGACCAGCTCGGCCAGGGCAAGGAGAAGGCCCGCGAGTTCCTCCGCGAGAACCCGGACGTGGCGGCCGAGATCGAGAAGAAGATCCTGGAGAAGCTCGGCGTCGGCACCGGTGGTGCGGGCGACGCCGCCGGTGGCCCGGAACTGCCGCCGGTCGACTTCTGATCCGCTGATCCGTGGCAGGACGACGCGCCCGTACGGGCCGGGGCTGGGATGCCGGTCCACCCCGTACGGGCGACGCCACAGGTACGCCCCGGCCTCGCCGGGGGCGCCGTGATCGCGCGGCGGAGCCCGATGCAGGGGAGGCTCCGGCTCCGCCGCGCGACGAGGCCGAGGTGGCCCGGGAGATCTGCCTGCGGCAGCTCGCGGTGCGCCCGCGCACCCGGGCCGAGCTGGCCGGCGCGCTGGCCCGGCGCGGCATCTCCGAGGAGGTCGCCGAGCAGGTCCTCGACCGGTACGACGAGGTCGGCATCGTCGACGACGCCGCCTTCGCCCGCGCCTGGGTGAGCAGCCGGCACAACGGTCGCGGGCTGGCCCGCCGGGCACTCGCCAACGAGCTGCGCCAGCGCGGCGTCGACGGCGAGGTGGCCGGCGCGGCACTGGACGGGCTGGACGAGGAGACCGAGGCGCAGACCGCCCGTGCCCTGGTGGACCGCAAGCTGCGCAGCACCCGGGGCGAGCCGGACGCGGTGTTCCGGCGCCTGGTCGGCATGCTGGCGCGCAAGGGCTACCCGGCCGGGGTGGCGATCCGGGCGGTGAAGGACGCGCTCGCCGCGCAGAGCGCCGAGGCGGCCGAGTTCGCCGAGCACATCGACGCCGACGCGATGGCCGACGCCGAGCACGACCTCGACTCCCGCCGGCTCGACTGACCGACCGGCGGCCGATGTCGCGGCCGCCGTCCCGAGGGGAGGCGCACACCGTGCTGAAGGCGTGTCTCAACGGCACCCGGCGGCGGGACGAGCACCCCGCCGTGCCGCTCACCCCGGCCGAACTGGCGGCCGACGCGGTGCGCTGCGCTGTCGCCGGGGTGGCGGCGGTGCACGTGCACCCGCGCGACGACAGCGGTGCCGAGTCACTCGACCCGGCCGTGATCGCCGCGGCGGCCACCGCCATCCGGGCCGCCCGTCCCGGCCTGCCGGTCGGCGTGAGCACCGGCGCCTGGATCGTCCCGGACCCGGCCACGCGGGTCGCGGCCGTCCGCGCCTGGACGGTGCTGCCCGACTTCGCCTCGGTGAACGCCCACGAACCCGGGGCGGCCGAGATCGCCGCAGCCCTGCACGAGCGTGGCGTGATGGTCGAGGCCGGCCTGTGGACCCCGGCGGCGGTCGACGCCTGGCGCCGCTGGTCCACGCCCACCGGGCGGGTCCTCGTCGAGTGCATGGCCGAGCAGGTCGAGACGGCTCTCGCCGACGCGGCGGCGATCCTCGCCGCGCTGCCGGCCGAGTGCCCGCCGGTGTTGCTGCACGGGGAGGGCCCGGCCACCTGGCCGGTGTACGCGGAGGCGGTCCGCAGGGGTCTGCACACCCGGATCGGCCTGGAGGACACGCTGCTGCTGCCCGACGGCGCCCCGGCCCCCGACAACGTCGCGCTGGTGACCGCCGCCCGCGCCCTCGCCTGACCCACCCCTCCGGTGGGTGGGCGGCTTGATCCACTGCAGATCGGGGAGGTGGTGTGGTCAAAGGCGCCCGGATGCCGCCACCTCGGCGAAATGGCGTCGATCATGGGGTCGGTCGTGGGGGTCGGGAGCCGCCGCGGCGTGCGGTGCGGTGGTGGAGGGGGCCTGAGCAGGTCGGGAGTGCCGGGAAGCGGCGCCGGAGGGCGGGGTTTGTCCGGGCCTGTCCGGCATCTGATCACCACTGAGTGACGCTGTAACTTCTCTCCGTCCGGGTGGTTTGATCATGACTCCTTGACCGAACGGCCCCTCGCGACCTAGCCTCGCCATACAGGCTCACTTTGCCCGACCAGCGCAGGCTAAGCGCACAACATAGATCTCGTAACAGAACAGCATCACTTTGGCCAGCTACACCGGCCCTTGACGGAAGCTCCGGAACCTTTCGGAGCCTCCGACAACTGCAACCGGCCGCCAGCGGTGCCCCATGAGGGACACCGCCGACGGAAAGCTGCCCACAGTCAGCCGCTCCGGTCGGGCGTCCAGAGCCGCAGGCGCGTGTCCTTCGCGCGTGTCCTGCGGCGCCGACGTTTCAGGGGGAGGCGGCCATGGCAGGGCGGCACAGGTTCACCGGCGGTCTGCCACACGGCCCCGAACCCGCATCGGCGGGCGACAACCCGGCCACCGGGCATCGGCGGGCGAGTGTGCCCGCGTACCGGTGCGGAGCGGCTCGATGAGCGCCTTCGACGTCGTCCTCCTCCTGGTCGTGCTGCTGCTGGTCGTGGTGGTGGTCGGCGCCGTGCTGTTCGGCGTGCGTACCCTCAAGCGGCTCAGCCTGGCGCCCGCGCCGGAGGACCCGGCCTTCATCGCGGAGAAGGACCGGCAGGAGCAGTCCCTCGCGGCGTTGCGGACGGCCGCCGACGAGGTGAACAGCACCATCGACGTGGCGAAGTCCGCAGCCGCGGCGGCGCGGGCTGAGGCGGCCGCCGCCAAGGCGGAGGCGAAGGCGGCCCGGGCCGAGGCGCGGCGGGTGCTCGACGACGCCCGCGCCGAAGCCGACACGGTGCTGGAGCGGGCGCACAAGCAGGCCGAGGCGGATGCCGAGCAGTTGCGCGCCACCGCGCGGCGCAGCGGCGAGCGGGAGGTGGCGGTGCTGGCCGCCACCACCCGGGAGCAGGCGGCCGAGGTGGAACGCCGCGCCGCCCGGATGGACGAGCGGGAGCGGCTGCACACCGAGGAGGTGGAGCGGCTGGCCGAGCGGGAACGGCAGCTCACCGCCGCCACCGCGGCGCTCGCCGCAAGGGAGGCCGCCCTGGCCGAGCGCGAGCGGACGCTGACCGAGGTGGAGGAGCAGCGCCGCCGGGAGCTGGAGCGGGTGGCCGGCCTGACCGCCGACGCGGCCCGCGCCGAGCTTGTCGAGTCGATCGAGGGGCAGGCGAAGCGCGAGGCCGCGCTGCTGGTCCGGGAGATCGAGGCGGACGCCCGGGGCAGCGCCGAGCAGCGCGCCCGCAACATCGTCGTGGACGCCATCCAGCGGGTCGCCAGCGAGCAGACCGCGGAGAGCGTGGTCAGCGTGCTGCACCTGCCCGGCGACGAGATGAAGGGGCGCATCATCGGCCGCGAGGGGCGCAACATCCGCGCCTTCGAGTCGGTCACCGGCGTCAACCTGATCATCGACGACACGCCCGAGGCGGTGCTGCTGTCCTGCTTCGACCCGGTACGCCGCGAGGTCGGCCGGGTCACGCTGGAGAAGCTGGTCCTGGACGGCCGGATCCACCCGCACCGGATCGAGGAGGTCTACGATCTGGCCCGGCAGGAGGTCGAGGAGCTGTGCCTCCGGGCCGCCGAGGACGCGCTGGTCGAGGTCGGCATCACCGAGATCCACCCGGAGCTGGTCACGCTGCTGGGCCGGCTGCGCTACCGGACGTCGTACGGGCAGAACGTGCTCAAGCACCTGGTGGAGACCGCGCACATCGCCGGGGTGATGGCCGCCGAGCTGCGGCTGGACGTGCCGACGATCAAGCGGTGCGCGTTCCTGCACGACATCGGCAAGGCGCTCACCCACGAGGTCGAGGGCAGCCACGCGATCATCGGCGCGGACGTGGCCCGCAAGTACGGCGAGAGCGAGGACGTGGTGCACGCCATCGAGGCGCACCACAACGAGGTACCGCCGCAGACCATCGAGGCGGTGCTGACCCAGGCGTCGGACGCCTGTTCGGGCGGGCGGCCGGGCGCGCGGCGGGAGAGCCTCGAGGCGTACGTCAAGCGGCTGGAGCGGATCGAGGAGATCGCGGCCGGCAAGCTCGGCGTGGAGAAGGTCTTCGCCATGCAGGCGGGCCGGGAGATCCGGGTGATGGTCAAGCCGGACGACGTGGACGACATCGGCGCGGCGGTGCTGGCCCGGGACGTGGCCAAGCAGATCGAGGAGGAGCTGACCTACCCGGGTCAGATCCGGGTGACTGTGGTGCGCGAGTCCCGGGTCACCGAGATCGCCCGCTAGACCGGGGAACACGAAGAGGGCCGGCCGTGAACGGCCGGCCCTCTTCGTGTGTCGCGGTCAGTTGCCGCCCGCGCCCTCGGCCTGCGAGGCGAGCGCGGCCGGCGGCGGGTTCGGCACCGGGGTGCCGGCGCTCTTGCGGCCCCGGGAGAGCCGGCGCTGGACGTACTGGGCCAGCTTCGACAGCGAGTAGTTGATGGCGATGAACAGCACGGCGATCACCACGTACACCTGGATCGGGTTGCCCAGGACGCCGATGATCTGCTTGCCGATGTTGAGCGTCTCCTCGTAGCTGATGATGAAGCCCAGCGAGGTGTCCTTGAGCACCACCACGAGCTGGCTGATCAGCGCCGGCAGCATGATCCGGAAGGCCTGCGGCAGCAGGATCAGCCCGGTGGTCTGGAACGGGGAGAGCCCGATCGCGGCGGCGGCCTCGGCCTGCCCGCCGGGCAGGCCCTCCATGCCCGATCGCAGGATCTCGGCGATGACCACGGAGTTGTAGATGGTCAGGCCGATGACCAGGTACCAGAGGTTGTCGAACGAGGCGCCGAACTCGGGGAAACCGCGCGCCACGAAGAAGATGGTGATGACGACCGGGAGGCCACGGAACACCTCGACGCAGACCCGGGTCACGGCGGCCAGCACCCAGCTCAGCCCGCGCAGCAGGTACGCCACTGGTGCGGCGGCGCCGGTGAAGCGCCGCCGGGTCAGGCTCTTGAGCTGGATCCGCAGGACGGCGAGCAGGGTGCCGACGACGAGCGACGCGACGATGGCCAGCGCGGCGGCGACCAGGGTGTTCTTGAGGCCGATCCCGATCCGGTCCCAGACGAGGGGGAAGTTCTCGTTCGAGGGGTCGACCAGCGGACCCCACAGCTCCATCGAGAACTGGCCCTTGTCGGCCAGCGGGCGGTAGATGAACAGGTAGGCGCCGGCCAGCACCACCACGACGGCGATCAGGCTGCTGATGAGCGTGACGCGTCGCTGGCGCGGCCCGGGGATGTCGTAGAGGACGCTCTGCTGGCTCATCGGGCCACCGCCTGTCGCTTCTCGATCCGGTCCAGCAGGGCGCCGAGAGGGACTGTCATGATCAGGTATCCGACGGAGATGCCGATCGCCACCGGGATGAAGGGGTAGCCGCCGGCGGAGGTGAGCTGATCGGCGGTCTGGGAGAGGTCACCGACCACGCCGAAGAAGCCGACGAGCGCGGAGTTCTTGATCATCGCGATGATGACCGAGCCGAGCGGCACCACCGAGGCCTTCCAGGACTGCGGGAGCACGACGTGCCGCAGGTTCTGGCCGAAGGTGAGGCCCAGCGAGCGCGCGGCTTCGGCCTGGCCGGGCGGCACCGCGTTCACGCCGGAGCGCAGGGCCTCGCAGACGAACGCCGCGGTGTAGAGGACCAGCGCGATCAGGCCGAACCGGAAGTAGGGCAGGTCGGTGCCGAGCCGGGTGAAGATCGATTCCAGGCCCGGGATGCGCAGGAAGTCGGCGTTGGAACCGAGCGCCGGCAGGCCGAACGCGGCGAAGAACAGCACGACGGTCAGCGGCAGGTTCCGGAAGACGTTCACGTACGTGGTGCCGACCGCGCGCAGCGGTGGCACCGGCGAGATCCTCAGCACCGCCACGACGGCGCCCAGGATCAGGGCGCCGATCGCGGCGAGAAAGCAGATCTGGAGGGTGAGCCAGAACCCGCCCGCGAAGACGTCGAACTTGTCGATGAGCACACTCACGGGTCGGTTTCCTCCCCACCCTCCGGATCTAGCGGATCAGTAGCGGTTGACGGCGGGCGGGTCGCCCAGGGTGGCGCCGAACTTGCCGGCGGTGTCGTCCCACGCCTTCTTCCAGCTGCCGTCCTGGAAGGCCTTGTCCAGGGTGTCGTTGATGAAGTTACGGAAGTCGGTGTCCTCCTTCTTGACACCGATGCCGTACGGCTCCTTGGTGAAGTTGTCGCCGGCCATCTTGAAGGACGCCTCGTCCTTGGCGATGTAGCCGAGCAGGATGACGTTGTCGGTGGTGACGGCGTCGACCTGCTTGCCCTTCAGGGCGTCGCGGCACTTGTCGTAGGTGTCGAAGAGCACCAGCTGGGTGGCGACGTCCTTGACGTACTTCTTGATCTCCTCGGCCGGGGTGGAGCCGGTGACCGAGCAGACCTTCTTGGTGCCGTCCTTGAACGAGTCCGGGCCGGTGATGGCGGCCTCATCCTTGCGGACCATGATGTTCTGACCGGCCTCGTAGTACGGACCGGCGAAGGCGATGCGCTCCTTGCGCTTGTCGTTGATCGTGTAGGTGGCCGCGACCAGGTCGACGGTGCCGTTCACGATGACGTCCTCGCGGACCTTCGACGGCGTCTCGACGTACTCGATCTTGTCCTCGGGGATGCCGAGTTCCTTCACGATCAGCTTCGCGACCTCGACGTCGAAGCCCTCCGGCTTGCCCGACAGGCCCTTCTGGCCGAAGCCCGGCTGGTCGAACTTGGTGCCGACCTTGATCTTCTGGGCCTTGTGCAGCCGCTCCATGGTGCTGCCGGCCGCGAAGTCCTTGCTGCCGGCGCCGGTGCCCTCGTCGTCGCTGTCGCCACCGCAGGCGGACAGGCCGAGCGCCAGAGTCGCCGCCGCGGCAACCGCCGCCACGCGCTTGTAACGCATACTCAATCTCCTTCTTCGACGGAGCCGCCGGGACGACTCCAACTACGGACGCTCAGTGCGTGAGGATCTTGGAGAGGAAGTCCTTGGCCCGCTCGCTGCGCGGGTTCGCGAAGAACTCGGCCGGCGGCGCGTCCTCGACCAGCTGCCCGTCGGCCATGAAGACGACCCGGTTGGCGGCGTGCCGGGCGAAGCCCATCTCGTGGGTCACCACGACCATGGTCATGCCCTCGCTCGCCAGCGACGTCATCACGTCCAGCACCTCGCCGACCATCTCCGGGTCCAGCGCGCTGGTCGGCTCGTCGAACAGCATCGCCTTGGGCTGCATGGCCAGCGCGCGGGCGATCGCCGCCCGCTGCTGCTGACCACCGGAGAGCTGCGCCGGGTACTTGTCCGCCTGGTTGGCGATGCCGACGCGGTCCAGGAGGGCCAGGCCGCGCTCGCGGGCGGCGGCCGGCTTCTCCTTGCGGACCTTGACCGGCCCCAGCGTGACGTTCTCCAGGATGGTCTTGTGCGCGAAGAGGTTGAACGACTGGAACACCATGCCGACCTCGCTGCGCAGCTTGGCCAGGGGCTTGCCCTCGGCCGGCAGCGGCTGCCCGTCGAACGTGATGGTGCCCTTGTCGATGGGCTCCAGCCGGTTGATGGTGCGGCACAGCGTCGACTTGCCGGAGCCGGACGGGCCGATCACGACGACCACCTCGCCCCGGCCGACGGAGAGGGACACGTCGTCGAGCACGTGCAGCGGCCCGAACCACTTGTTGACCCCGTCGAGCACGATCAGCGGGTCGCCCGTCGTCACGTCGTCCACCGTCCCTGTCGTCCATGGCGGAATTCGGGGGTCGGTCGACCCCCGGTTGGGCAACTGTAGGCGGGGTGATGTGGCAGAACGCAACTCAGATGGTCACGGAGCGGTAACACCGGTCACCGGCGTACCGGCCCGTCCGAATTTCGTCATCCACCGGTGGGGCCGATTGGCGTCGTCGCCACAGGCCCGAGATCATGAGGGGATGACCGACGCGATCCGGCTGACCGACTACGCCCGCGGTGGCGGTTGCGCCTGCAAGATCCCACCCGGCGAGCTGGAGGTGATGGTCGCCGGTCTCGGCGCGACCGGCGGCTCGGCCGACCTGCTGGTCGGCCTGGAGAACGGCGACGACGCCGCGGTGGTCCGGCTGGACGAGCGTACGGGCCTGGTCTGCACCGCCGACTTCTTCACCCCGGTGGTCGATGACGCCTACGACTGGGGGCGCATCGCCGCCGCCAACGCGCTCTCCGACGTGTACGCGATGGGCGGCACCCCGCTCGTCGCGCTCAACCTGCTCTGCTGGCCGCGCGGCGTGCTGCCGCCGGAGATGGCCCGCGAGGTGCTGCGCGGCGGTCTGGATGTGGCCCGGGAGGCGAACTGCCACCTGGCCGGCGGGCACAGCGTGGACGACGACGGCCCGAAGTACGGCCTGGCGGTCACCGGTGTGGTCCGGCCGGAGGAGCTGATCACGCTGGACGCGGGGCGGGCCGGGCTGCCGCTGTCGCTGACCAAGCCGCTCGGCGTGGGCGTGCTCAACACCCGGCACAAACAGACCGGGCAGCGTTTCCCGGAGGCGGTCGAGTCGATGGCCCGGCTCAACCGGGACGCGGCCCGCGCGGCGGTGGCCGCGGGCATCCGCTGCGGCACCGACGTGACAGGCTTCGGCCTGCTCGGGCACGCCTCGAAGCTGGCCCGCGCGAGCCGCCTGACGGTGGCGATCGACGCGGCGGCGGTGCCGTATCTGACGGGCGCGCGGGAGGCGCTGCGCGACGGGTACGTCAGCGGCGGCACCCGGCGCAACCTGGAGTGGGTCACCCCGTGGACCGACTTCGGCGGCGCGGACGAGGGGGAGCGGCTGCTGCTCGCCGACGCGCAGACCTCGGGCGGCCTGCTGGTCGCCGGTGAGGTGCCGGGCGGCACGGTGATCGGTGAGCTGCTGCCGGCGTCGGAGCACCTGATCCGGGTGCGCTGAGCCGCCGGATCCACGGCGCGGCCAGCCGCCGCCGGGGCACCGTACCCGATAAACTGTCATCTTCCAGCTACTCTGGGCAACGTCGCCCGAGGGAATTTTGCCCGGAATGGTCACAGACCGGTAACTTGCGCCCGGCTGAGGTCAAATGCACCCCACCATCGTCATTAAGGCCCGATCCGGAGGCCGGTGGAACGAGCGCAGCGAGGAGGCGGCATGACCGAGCTGTGGAACTGGAGAATCGACGGCGGCGAGCCGGTGGAGGTCTACCCGGCACTGGCCGAGGCGCTCGGCCGGGTGGTGATGCCCATGGCCGTCGCCGACCCGATGCGGCTCCCCGCGTACGCGGTGGTCTGCGACGTGTGGGAGGCACCCGGGCTGTACGGCACCGTGGTCGACTGTTACGGCGTGCCCGAGAGCCTGACCGAGCTGCCCGCGATCGCGGCGCTGGCCCGGCTGCTGGGCCGCAACTGCCTGATGCGTGACGACACGCTCGACGCCGGCCGGCACCTGCTGGTCGCGCCGGACGGCACGATCCGGCCGGTGCACTTCGACGTGGCCGACACCGACGACGGCGAGGTGCTCAGCCACCACCGGCTCTGCACCGTCGCCGACGCGCGCTGCCGGGGCTGGTCGCAGTGCCACCGCTCCCGCTGGGCCCCGGACACGGTCGCCCCGGCGCTCGCCGCCGCCTGAGCGCGGGCGCCGGCGCGCGCCCGTGAGTGGTGCTCGCCGCCGTGCCCCCACCGGCGGCGAGCGGTGGCGGTCCCGGGCTCAGCCCCGGGCCGCCTGCTGCTGCCCCCGCACCACGAGCTGGTCGAGCAGCGTCGCGGTGGCGGCGGCCACGGCGTCCACCGCGGCGTCGAACGCCGCCGCGTTGTGCGCCGCCGGGGTGCGGAATCCGGAGATCTTCCGGACGTACTGCAACGCGGCGGCGCGGATGTCCTCCTCGGTCACCACCGGGACGTACGGCTCACGCAGGGTCTTGATGCTCCGGCACACGGCTCCTCCTCGTTCGATCCGATCGGCTCCACCCGGATACGCTGTCCGGGTCATGACTACCGCAGCCGCGGGCAGCCCGCGCACCTACCAGGTGCGTACGTACGGCTGCCAGATGAACGTGCACGACTCCGAGCGCATCTCCGGCCTCCTCGAGGATGCCGGGTACGTGCGCGCCGCCGAAGCCGACGAGCAGCCCGACGTGGTGGTGTTCAACACCTGCGCGGTCCGGGAGAACGCCGACAACCGGCTCTACGGCAACCTGGGTCATCTGCGCCCCGTGAAGGCCAAGCACCCGGGGATGCAGATCGCCGTCGGCGGCTGCCTGGCCCAGAAGGACCGCGGCGACATCGTCCGCAAGGCGCCCTGGGTGGACGTCGTCTTCGGCACCCACAACATCGGTTCGCTGCCGGCGCTGCTGGACCGGGCGCGGCACAACGCCGCGGCCGAGGTCGAGATCCTGGAGTCGCTGGAGGTCTTCCCCTCCACGCTGCCGACCCGGCGCGAGTCGACGTACGCCGGGTGGGTCTCGATCTCCGTCGGCTGCAACAACACCTGCACGTTCTGCATCGTGCCCTCCCTGCGCGGCAAGGAGAAGGACCGCCGCCCCGGCGACATCCTCTCCGAGGTCCGCGCGCTGGCCGACTCCGGCGTACTGGAGGTGACGCTGCTCGGGCAGAACGTCAACTCGTACGGCGTCGAGTTCGGCGACCGGTACGCGTTCGGCAAGCTGCTGCGGGCCTGCGGCGACATCGACGGGCTGGAGCGGGTGCGGTTCACCAGCCCGCACCCGAAGGACTTCACCGACGACGTGATCGCCGCGATGGCCGAGACGCCCAACGTCTGCCACTCGCTGCACATGCCGTTGCAGTCCGGCTCGGACGAGGTGCTGCGCGCGATGCGCCGCTCGTACCGGTCGGAGCGCTACCTGGGGATCATCGAGAAGGTCCGGGCGGCGATGCCGGACGCGGCGATCACCACCGACATCATCGTCGGCTTCCCCGGCGAGACCGAGGCCGACTTCGTCCGCACGCTCGACGTGGTGCGGGAGGCGCGGTTCTCCTCGGCGTTCACGTTCCAGTACTCCAAGCGCCCCGGCACCCCGGCCGCCACGATGGACGGGCAACTGCCCAAGCAGGTCGTGCAGGAGCGTTACGAGCGGCTGATCGCGTGCGTCGAGGAGATCACCTGGGCGGAGAACAAGAAGCTCGTCGGCGAGACCGTCGAGGTGCTGGTGGCGGTCGGCGAGGGCCGCAAGGACGAGCGCACCGGCCGGATGTCCGGCCGGGCCCGTGACGGCCGGCTCGTGCACTTCGCCACCGGTGAGCTGGCCGGGCAGATCCGCCCCGGCGACATCGTGCACACAGTCGTCACGTACGCCGCCCCGCACCACCTCAACGCCGACGGCGCGCCGCTGGCGCACCGGCGCACCCGGGCCGGGGACGCGGCCGAGGCGGGACAGGTTCCGCGTACCCCCGGGGTGCTGCTCGGCCTGCCGACGATCGGCGCACCCGCCGCGGCGCCCGCCCCCGTCGGCGGCTGCGCCGCGCACTGAGCCGAGCGTGACGGCGGGGGCCCGACTCGGCCCCCGCCGTCACTGCCTCAGCAGGCGGTGCCGTTGAGCTTCACGCTGCCGGGGTTGGCGGCGGCGCCGTTGGCGGTGAAGCCGACGGTGACCGACGCGCCCGGCGCCAGCGACGACGCCCAGGCCGGCGCGGCTGCCGTCACAGTGGTGCCGGACTGTGTGACTGTGGCGTTCCAGCCGCTCGCCAGCGTCACCCCCGACGGCCAGGTCCAGGTTGCCGACCACGGGTTCACCGCGGCGGTGCCGGTGTTCTTGACGGTCAGCTCACCCTGGAAGCCACCCGACCAGGAGTTGATCTGCTTGTAGGTGGCGGTGCAGCCTCCGGTCACCGGAGGCGGCGGGGTGGTCGGCGCCGGTGAGGTGTTCGGCGTGCCGGTCGGGGACGGGCTGGTGGTGCCGCCACCGCCGGTCGGCGGGATCAGGTACGGCGTGAGGATGTCCTGCTTCGGCTGGTTGATCGTGGTCCAGTCGTCGTTGGCGATGCCGCCCGTGTCACCAGAGTTCGGGTTCCACGACCAGTACGTGAACGACATGCCGTTCACACCGGTGCCGGTGTACGCCATCAGGTTCTGCAGCCAGATCTTGTCCTTGGGGTCCTGGAGCGTGGTGCCGAACTCGCCCATCATGATCGGCGCGATGTTCTGCTTGTAGAGGTAGCCCCAGTACTTGTCCCAGATGGCAGGCATGTTCGCCGGGTACGACGGGTCGTCGAACCAGGCCTGGCGGTAGACCGACGTGGCGTACTCGTGCGGCGAGTAGACCAGCCGGTTCGCCACGTTCAGCCGGACCGGGAACTGCCCGGCCTTGGACAGGTTGCCGCCCCACCAGCCGCAGTCCTCGTCGTTGCTGGGGTCGTTGTCCCAGACGTTCGACAGGCCGCCGCTCGGGCAGCTCACCCCCTCCACGAAGATCAGCCAGTTGGGCTGCACGCCGAGGATCGCGTTGCCGGCCCGCTCGGCGGCCAGCCGCCAGTCCCGGGCGGTGTCGCCGCAGCCCCAGCAGGCGCCGGTGGCGGCCGGGTTGGTGCCCTCGGCGTGCGGCTCGTTGTGCAGGTCCGCGCCGATCACCGTGGTGTTGCCGGCGTACCGCTGGGCCAGCATCTTCCAGTCGTTGATCCAGGTCGCCTCGGAGACCGTCGAGGTGTACCAGAGCGGCGACTGCCCGGCCGACGTGGGCCGGTGCCGGTCCAGGATGACCCGCATCCCCTTGCTGCCCGCGTAGTCGATGACCTTGTCGAGGATCTGCAGCGGGGAGAGCCCGATCAGGTCCGGGTTGACGAAGTCGTTGATGCCGGTGGCGGTCGCGCCGGACTTGAGCGCGTCGTTCGAGTACGGGATCCGCAGCGTGTTGTAACCCAGCCGGGCCATGGTGTCGAGCTGCGAGCGCCACGGGTTGCTCGACCACAGGCCGTGGAACGTCTTGTTGTCGGTCTCCATCCCGAACCAGTTGATGCCGGTCAGCCGGACCGTCGCGCCCGTACTGTCGACGATCTTGCTGCCGCTGGTGTGCAGGTAACCGGTGCCGGTGCCACCGGCCGCCGCGGCGGCCGGTGCGGTGGAGACGGCGGCGGCGACGAGAACGCCGGCCGCTGCGGTGGCGAGCGCCGTCAGGGCGCCGCCGAGGGCGGTGCGTCGGTGCATGGAAGCTCCACTTCGGATGCCCGCGCCGCGCAGGCGCCGCGGGCGGCAGGACCAGGAGGCACGTCCCGCTCGTCATCGAGTACGCGCGCAGCGCGCGCCGGGCCGTGTCGTGTGGACGGTCACCCGCGAGATGTCGCACCGGCGACCGTCGACGGCGAGATCAGCCGTCGGTGCCCTCGTGCCGGTGCCTGAACCTGGCTCCGCCGCTCATTCTGATCAGCCCGCCTCGATGCGTCAACCCGCCCCCCGGACGCGGGTGAGCCCCCGGCCGACCCGGCCGGGGGCTCACCCGATGTGTCCGTCCGCCGGCCTGCCCGGCCGGGGTGCTCGCGTCAGCCGGCCTGCTCGGCGAGCTGGAGGAACTGCCGCTTCGAGGCGAGCGCCTGCTCGGCCTCCTTGATCCGGCGGGTGTCACCGGCAGCCTGGGCCCGGGCCAGCCGGTCCTCGGCCTCGGCGACCTGGGCGCGCATCTGCGCCAGCAGCGGGTTGTCCTCCTTGGAGGTGCGCCGCCACGCCGAGTCCATCACCTCGCGGACCTTGTCGTCCACGGCCCGCAGCCGGCGCTCCAGCCCGGCGGCGGCCTCGCGCGGCACCCGGCCGGCCTCGTGCCACTGCGCCTGGATCTCCCGCAGCTTCGCCTGGGCGCCCTTCGGGTCGCCGTCGACGTCCAGCGCCTCGGCCTCGGCCAGCAGCGCCTGCTTGCGCTCCAGGTTGGCGCGCTGCTCGTTGTCGCGGGCGGAGAAGACCTCGCTGCGGCGGGTGAAGAACTCGTCCTGCGCGGCGCGGAACCGTTCCCAGAGCTTCTGCTCGGCCTCCTTGGCGGCGCGCGGCGCGGCCTTCCACTGGGCCATCAGGTCCTTGAGCTGACCGGCGGTGACGCCCCAGTCGCTGGAGTCCTTGAGCTTCTCCGCCTCGGCGACCAGCTCCTCCTTGACCGTCTGCGCCTGCTTGCGCTGCTGGTCGAGGGAGGCGAAGTGGGCGCCCCGGCGGCGGGTGAAGCCGTCCCGCGCGGCGGCGAACCGCTTCCACAGCTCACCGTCGGTCTTCTTGTCGACGCCGCGGATGGTCTTCCACTCGTCGAGGATCTCCTTGAGCCGGTCACCGGCGGTCTTCCAGCCGGTCGACTCGGCGGCCAGCTTCTCGGCCTCCTCGACCAGGGCGGTCTTGCGCGCCAGCGCCTCGCCCCGGGCGGCCTCGCGGGCCGCCTTGGCCTCGCCGGCCTTCTCCTCGGCGACGGTGGCCAGCTTGTCCAGACGGGCGGCAAGGGCGTCGATGTCACCGACGACGTGCGCCTCGGCCAGCGACCCACGGATCCGGCGGATCGTGGTCAGGGAGTGGCCGGCGTCAGCCGCGCCCGAGTTGAGCCGGGCCTCGGTCAGATCGACCTCGGTCACCAGGTCGGCGTAGCGCCGGGCGAAGTGGGCGAGCCCTTCCTCCGGTGCCCCTGCCTGCCAGGATCCGACCACCCGCTCGCCCTCGGCGGTCTTGACGTAGACGGTGCCGTCCTCGTCGACCCGTCCGAAGGCAGTCCAGTCGCTCATGTGCCCATCCTCGTTCTCCCGGCGTCGAGGGGACAGCCCCCTCGTTCGCCGCCACGGCGCAGCAAACTTTCTCCCGGCATTGTCACAGGTCCGCCCCCGTCCGTGTCGAGCGCCTGTCGCCGACCGTGACCATACGGTGTTGTACGCCCCCGATGACCGGATCGGCGCGGGGACGCACCGGGGGACCCCGATAGGTTTGGGGGCGTGCCACTGGTCGCCGCCGCCGTCTGCCCCCACCCGCCGCTGATCGTGCCCGAGCTGGCCGGCGCCGCCGCGCCCGAGCTGGACAGCCTGCGCGCCGCCGCCGACGCCGCTGTGGCCCGGCTGCTCGCCGCCGGCCCCGAGGCGATCCTGCTCGTCGGCGGCGGGCCGGAGACCGTCCGGTTCAACGCCGCCGACTGGGGCTCCCTGCGCGGCTTCGGGCTGGACCGGCCGGTGCGGCTGTGGAAGATCTCCTGCTCCGGCGGGGAGCGCCTGCCGCTGAGCCTGACCGTCGGCGCCTGGCTGCTGAACCGCTCCGGCACCGAGCTGCCCCGCCTGGCCCGGTCGGTGGCCCACGACGCCACACCGGCCGAGTGCGCGGCGTTCGGCGCGAGCCTGATCGACGACGACGATCCGCGGGTCGCGCTGCTCGTGCTCGGTGACGGGTCCGCCTGCCGGGGTGTCAAGGCGCCGGGGTACGACGACCCGCGCGCCGAGGCGTACGACGAGGGGGTCGCCCTGGCCCTGGCCGGCGCGGACGCCGACGCCCTGCTCGGCCTGGACCCGGTGCTGTCGGCGGAGCTGAGGGTGGCGGGGCGGGCGCCGTGGCAGGTGCTGGCCGGCGCGGTCCGGGCGGCGGGCGGCGACTGGCGCGGCGACGTCAGCTACCAGGACGCGCCCTACGGCGTTTCCTACTTCGTGGCGAACTGGGAGCGGGCATGACCGTCGTGGCGGTGGTCGGGCCGACCGCGGCCGGGAAGTCGGCGCTGAGCATCGCGCTGGCGCACGCGCTCGGCGGCGAGGTGGTGAACGCCGACTCGATGCAGCTCTACCAGGGCATGGACGTCGGTACCGCGAAGCTGACGCCGGCCGAGCGGGAGGGTGTGCCGCATCATCTGCTCGACATCTGGCCGGTGACCGAGCCGGCGAGCGTCGCCGAGTACCAGACGCTGGCCCGCGCGGCGGTCGACGACATCCTGGCCCGGGGACGGGTGCCGCTGCTGGTCGGCGGCTCCGGGCTGTACGTGCGGGCGGTGCTGGAACGGTTCGAGTTCCCCGGCACCGACCCGGCGCTGCGGGAGCGGCTGGAGGCGGAACTCGCGGCGGTGGGCCCCCTGCCGCTGCACGCGCGGCTGACCGAGGCCGACCCGGGCGCGGCGGCGAGCATCCTGCCCACGAACGGCCGGCGGATCGTCCGGGCGCTGGAGGTGATCGAGCTGACCGGCGCGCCGTTCACCGCGTCGCTGCCGTCGCCGACGCCGTACTACCCGTCCGTGCAGCTCGGCGTCGACCTGGACACCCCGCTCCTGGACGAGCGGATCGCGCTGCGGGTGGACCGGATGTGGGCCGACGGACTGGTCGACGAGGTGCGGGCGCTGGTCGGCGAAGGGCTGCCCGAGGGGCGGACGGCCAGCCGGGCGCTCGGCTACCAGCAGGTGCTGCGGTTCCTCGCGGGAGAGCTGACCGAGGCGCAGGCGCACGAGGAGACGATCCGCGCCACCCGCCGGTTCGTCCGGCGGCAACGCTCCTGGTTCCGGCGTGACCCGCGCGTCCACTGGCTGGACTCGGCGTCGCCCGCGTTTCTCGACACTGCCCTGCGGGTGGTCGCCGAGCATCGGCCATGATGGGGGCGTGGAGTTCACAAAGGGTCACGGCACCGGCAACGACTTCGTCATCCTGCCCGACCCGGACGGCGCCCTCGACCTGACACCCGGCCTGGTCGCCGCGCTCTGCGACAGGCGGCGCGGCCTCGGCGGCGACGGCGTGCTGCGTGTCGTACGCGCCGCCAAGCACCCCGAGGGCGTCGCCCTCGCGGGCGAGGCCGAGTGGTTCATGGACTACTGGAACTCCGACGGCTCGTTCGCCGAGATGTGCGGCAACGGTGCCCGGGTGTTCGTCCGCTACCTGCTGGACCGTTCGCTCGCCGCCCCGTCGGGCGGGACGCTGCCGATCGCGACCCGCGCCGGCCTGGTGCGGGCCCGGGTCGAGGGCGAGGACGTGGCGGTCGAGATGCGCCGCCCCCGGCTGTACGACACGGCGACCGCCACGCTCGGCGGGCTGACGCTACCCGGCACCGCGGTGGACGTCGGCAACCCGCACCTGGTGTGCGCGCTGCCCGCCGCGCTGGAGCTGACGGCGCTCGACCTGACCCGCGCGCCCGAGGTGGACGCCTCGACCTTCCCGTCCGGGGTGAACGTGGAGTTCACCACGCCGGGCGAGCCGGTCGACGGCACCGACGGGCACGTGCTGATGCGCGTCTACGAGCGCGGCTCGGCCGAGACGCTGTCCTGCGGCACCGGCGCGTGCGCGGTGGCGGCGGTGGCGTTGCGCGACGCCGGCCTGGACACCGGCACGATGACAGTCGACGTGCCAGGCGGACGTCTGACGGTCACCGTGACAGCCGACTCGTGCTGGCTCTCCGGCCCGGCGGTCCTGGTGGCGACAGGCACGCTCACCCCCACAGCCCTGCACCCGTAGCCCTCGCCCTGGCCCCCGCACTGCCCCCGCACCGCCCTGCCCTGGCTCGGCCCGCCCGGTGCCGCCCGCCTCGCGCCCGGTGATCAAGGAGTTTGTGGCGGATTCCGGGGCTCCGGATGACACGAACTCCTTGGTCGACATGGTGACGAGTGGTGTCCGCAGCACGGCAGGCCCGCCTCGGCCGTTCCATCCCGCCCCGGACCGTCCTGATCAACGCCAGTCCGCCGAAGTGGTGGTGTCGCCGAGCCGCTGATGCCGCCACGTCGGCGAACTGGCGTTGATCAAGGGCGGTGATGCCGCCACTCCGGGGACGTGGAGTCGGTCAAGCCGCGCCGGGCAGCGTCAGGGGGTGGCGCTGGCGTTGGCGGCGATCTCGGGGAGGTCGGCCGGGCCCGGATCGGCCGCCGGAGCCGGCGTCGCGGCCGGGTTCTGGGCGGCGGCCCGTACCGCGGCTGCCACCGCCGGGGCGACCCGGGAGTCGAAGACGCTCGGTACGATCACCGTCGGGTTGATCTTGTCTTCGCCGACCACGTCCGCGATGGCCCGCGCGGCGGCGAGCGCCATCTCCTCGGTGAACTCCTCGGCGTGCGCGTCGAGCATGCCGCGGAACACGCCGGGGAAGGCGAGCACGTTGTTGATCTGGTTCGGCTGGTCCGAGCGGCCGGTGGCGACCACCGCGGCGTACTTGCGCGCCTCCCGCGGGTCCACCTCCGGGTCGGGGTTGGCGAGCGCGAAGACGATGGAGTCCTTCGCCATCGCGGCGACGTCCTCGCCGGTGAGCAGGTTCGGCGCGCTCACGCCGATGAACACGTCCGCGCCGCGTACCGCCCCGGCCAGGTCACCGGAGTAGTTCTCCTTGTTGGTGTTCTCGGCCAGCCACTGCCAGGCCGGGTTGAGGTCCGGCAGTCCGCGGTGCAGGGCGCCCTGGCGGTCGTACGCGATGATGTCGCCGACGCCCTGGCGCAGCAGCAGCTTCATGATCGCGGTGCCGGCCGCGCCGGCGCCGGAGACCACGACCCGGACGTCCGCGAGCTGCTTGCCCACGACGCGCAGCGCGTTCGTCAGCGCGGCCAGCACGCAGATCGCGGTGCCGTGCTGGTCGTCGTGGAAGACCGGGATGTCCAGCGCCTCGCGCAGCCGGGCCTCGATCTCGAAGCAGCGCGGCGCGGCGATGTCCTCCAGGTTGATGCCGCCGTACGCGGGCGCGATCGCCTTGACGATCGCCACGATCTCGTCGGTGTCCTGGGTGTCCAGCACCACCGGCCAGGCGTCCACCCCGCCGAAGCGCTTGAACAGCGCCGCCTTGCCCTCCATCACCGGCAGCGACGCGGCCGGCCCGAGGTTGCCCAGGCCGAGCACCGCGGTGCCGTCGCTGACCACGGCGACGGTGTTGCGCTTGATGGTGAGCCGGCGGGCGTCGGCCGGGTTCTCCGCGATCGCCATGCAGACCCGGGCCACACCCGGGGTGTACGCGCGGGACAGCTCGTCGCGGGTGCGCAGCGCGACCTTCGGGGTGACCTCGATCTTGCCGCCGAGGTGCAGCAGGAACGTGCGGTCGGAGACCTTGCGCACGTCCACCCCGTCGAGCGCGGTGAGCGCGTCGACCACCTGGTCGGCGTGGCCGGCGTCGGCGGTGTCGCAGGTGAGGTCGACGATCACGTGCGCGGGGTCGGAGTCGACCACGTCCAGCGCGGTGACGATGGCCCCGGCCTCGCCGGCGGCGGTGGTGAGGCGGCCGATGGAGGAGGCGTCGGCGGGTACCGCGATCCGGATGGTGATGGAGAATCCGGCACTCGGCAGTCGTGTGTTGGCCACGAGAAACTCCTCCGTCGGCGCTGAGCGGCTCGACTGGCATTTGTACTCGCCCGCCCAGGTCGCCCGGCATCCGCCCCCGCTACCCGTCGGTAGCGTCACGG
Source organism: Micromonospora sp. CNZ285 (assembly GCF_004637285.1). NCBI lineage: Bacteria > Bacillati > Actinomycetota > Actinomycetes > Micromonosporales > Micromonosporaceae > Micromonospora > Micromonospora sp. CNZ285. Next base: position 27,431 of record NZ_SPQD01000001.1, read on the forward strand.
GCATAACACAGGTGCGTCCGGCGTTGTCACATGTCAGGATTGCTGTCACGCGCCGAAAATTCTCGGCGTTGCCCAAAACGGACAGGAGACGCATTTGCGCGAGCAGGAGACCTTCCATCCCTACACCGACGACGAGTTCGACGCCACCACCGGCGAGTACGAGCTGTCGGAGCGGCAGGCGCTGCGGCGGGTCCCCGGCCTCTCCACCGAACTCACAGACATCACCGAGGTCGAATACCGTCAGCTCCGGCTGGAGCGGGTCGTCCTCGTGGGGGTCTGGACCGAGGGCACCCAGTCCGACGCCGACAACAGCCTCACCGAGCTGGCGGCGCTGGCCGAGACGGCCGGTTCGCAGGTGCTCGAGGGGCTGATCCAGCGTCGTCACCGGCCCGACCCGGCCACGTACATCGGCCGCGGCAAGGTCGACGACCTGGGTGCGGTGGCAATGTCCACCGGCGCCGACACGATCATCTGCGACGGTGAGCTGTCGCCGTCGCAGCTGCGCAACCTGGAGCAGCGCACCAAGGTCAAGGTGGTCGACCGGACCGCCCTGATCCTCGACATCTTCGCCCAGCACGCCAAGAGCAAGGAGGGCAAGGCGCAGGTCGAGCTGGCCCAGCTCGAATACCTGCTGCCGCGCCTGCGCGGCTGGGGCGAGACGCTGTCCCGGCAGACCGGTGGTAGCGGCCGCGGCGGTGGCGCCGGCGGCGGCGTGGGTCTGCGTGGTCCCGGTGAGACCAAGCTGGAGACCGACCGGCGGCGCATCCGCCACCGCATCGCGCGGCTGCGCCGCGAGATCAAGAGCATGGCGACGGTACGCCAGACCAAGCGCGCCCGGCGTACCCGTAACGCGGTGCCCGCGGTGGCCATCGCCGGCTACACCAACGCCGGCAAGTCCAGCCTGCTCAACCGCCTGACCGGTGCGGGCGTGCTGGTGGAGAACGCGCTGTTCGCCACGCTGGACCCGACCACCCGCCGGGCCACCACGTCCGACGGCCGGCTCTACACGCTGTCCGACACCGTCGGGTTCGTCCGGCACCTGCCGCACCAGATCGTCGAGGCGTTCCGCTCGACGCTGGAGGAGGTCGCCGACGCCGACCTGGTCGTGCATGTGGTCGACGGCACCCACCCGGATCCGGAGGAGCAGGTCCGGGCGGTACGCGAGGTGCTCGCCGAGGTGGGCGCCGACCGGCTGCCGGAACTCCTGGTGGTGAACAAGACCGACGCCACCGACGAGGAGACGATGCTGCGCCTCAAGCGGCTCTGGCCGGACGCCGTCTTCGTCTCCGCCCACAGCGGGCGCGGGATGGACGAGATGCGCGAGGCCGTCGAGCGCCGGCTGCCCCGGCCGGCCGTCGAGGTGCGCGCGGTGCTCCCGTACGACCGGGGTGACCTGGTCTCCCGGGTGCACCGGCAGGGTGAGGTGCTCAGCACCGCGCACCTGCCCGAGGGCACGCTGGTGCACGTGCGGGTCAGCGAGGGTCTGGCCGCGGAGCTCGCGCCGTACCGGGCGGGTGACCGGCTGACCAGCGACGAGCGGGTGGGCGCCGGGCGGTGAGCCGTCCGGCGTCACCCGCCGGAAACCCGCGCCGTGCGACACTGAGCGTCATGCGGCACGTTGTCTCCTCGGTCACGCTCGCGCTCGGCCTGGTCGGCGCGGTCGTGGCGCCGGCCGGGCCGGCCCCGGCGGCTCCCGCCGCGGCCCCCGTGCTGGCCGCGGCTCCCAAGAAGAAGTGCACCGTCGAGGACAGCCGCCTCCGCGAGCTGTCCGGTCTGGTGGCCACCAGCAACGGGTACGTCGTGATCAACGACGGCTCGGACGACCCCAGCCGCAAGCGGGTCTTCTACCTGGACACCAAGTGCAAGGTCGACAAGGAGGTCCGTTACTCCGGTGACGGGCCGCTCGACACCGAGGACCTCGCGCTCAGCCCGGACCGCAAGACCCTCTGGATCGCCGACACCGGCGACAACGTGGAGAAGAAGACGCGCCGGGAGCGGGTGGCGGTCTGGACGATGCCGCTGAGCGGCTCGAAGCAGCCGGTGCTGCACCGGCTCAGCTACCCGGGCAAGGAGCCGCACGACGCGGAGGCCCTGCTCGTCGGCGACGACAACATGCCGCTGGTGATCACCAAGGAACTCTCCGGCAAGTCGGAGATCTACACCCCGACGGTGAAGCTGAAGGCGAGCGGCGACACCGAGCCGATCCCGATGAAGAAGGTCGGCGAGGTCACGCTCCCGAAGACCAGCACCGAGAACAAACTCGGCTCGCCCGGGCGGGCGCTCGTCACCGGCGCCGCCCGCTCACCCGACGGCAGCAAGGTCGTGCTGCGCACGTACGCCGACGCGTTCGAGTTCGACGTGGCCGGCGGCGACATCGTCAAGGCGATCACCACCGGCAAGCCCCGGGTCACCCCGCTGGCCGACCCGTTCGGCGAGGCGATCTCCTACACGCCGGACGGCAAGTTGTTCGTCACCGTCTCCGACGGCGGCACGCTCGACGAGTCGGATCCGATCGACATCCTCAGCTACACCCCGTCGACCACCGGTGCCGAGGCGCTGCCGAACGGCGGCAAGGCCGACACCAAGGCGGCCGCCGAGAAGTCCTGGCTCGAAGGGCTCTCGCTCGACGAGATCACGTACCTGATCGCGGCGGTCGGCGTGCTCGGCGCGCTCCTGGTCGGCGCGGGCGTGTTCGGCATCCTGCGGGCGCGGCGCAAGCCGGCGCCCCGGGCGCCGGCCGACGAGCCCGAGCACAGCGGCGAGTTCCCGGTGAACAACGGCTTCCCGTCCGCGGAACGGCCGGAGGCGCCGCGCGGCGGGGTCTACGGCGGCGGTCAGGGCGGCGTCTACGGTGGCGCGCCGAACGGTGACCGCCCGGCGTCCGGCGGTGTCTACGGTGGTGGCCGGCCGGGCGGCGGCGTGTACGGCGGCGGCCCGCAGGACGGCGGTCGCGGCCAGGGTGGTGGCCGTCCTCCGGGCGCGGGCCGTCCGCAGGGCGGCGGCGTCTACGGCGGCGGAGCCCCGGCCGGCGGCGGCGGGCGCGGAGGCGGCGTCTACGGCGGCGGAGGCCAGGGCGGACCGGGCGCGGGTCAGGGCGGTCCCGGTCGTGGCGGCCCGGGTGGCGGCGGCGGCCAGGGCAGTCCGGGCCGTGGCGGTCCGGGTGGCGGCTACGGCGGCCCGGGCGGGGCCGGATATCGGGGGCAGCCGAACGGCGGCGGGCCGCGCGCAGAGGGCGGCCGGGCCGAGCCGCCGCGCCGCGGCCAGGAGCCGCGTGGCGGGCGCCGCGACGGTTACGACGACCAGGGCCGGTACGGCCCGGTGTCCGGCGGCGGCCGGGAGTACCGCGGCGACCGCTACTGAGACGACACGACGAAGGGGTGACCGGCCACCGGTCACCCCTTCGTCGTCGCTGTCGCTCAGATGCGGCGCAGCACCGCCACCACACGGCCCATGATGGTGGCGTCGTCACCGGGGATCGGGTCGAAGGCCGGGTTCTGCGGCATCAGCCAGACGTGCCCGTCGCGGCGCCGGTAAGTCTTCACCGTCGCCTCACCGTCGAGCATGGCGGCCACGATGTCACCGACCTCGGCGTTCGGCTGCTGCCGGACGACCACCCAGTCGCCGTCGCAGATCGCCGCGTCGAGCATCGAGTCGCCCTTGACCTGGAGCATGAAGACCTCGCCCTCACCGACCAGCTCGCGGGGGAGGGGAAAGATGTCCTCCACCGCCTGCTCGGCCAGGATCGGCCCACCGGCGGCGATGCGGCCCAGCATCGGCACGTATGCCGGGGCGGGTCGCTGCGCGCGGGCCGCCTCGTCGTCGGCCTCGCCCGGCGCGCGGACGTCGACGGCGCGCGGACGGTTCGGGTCGCGGCGCAGGAAGCCCTTCTTCTCCAGCTCCTTGAGCTGGTAGGCGACGCTGGACGGGGACACCAGCCCGACCGCCTCGCCGATCTCGCGCACGCTCGGCGGGTAGCCGTGGCGCTCGACCCAGTTGCGGATGAACTCCAGGATCCGCCGCTGCCGGGCGGTCAGGTCGACTGTCGCCGGGTCGGGGAAGCTGCTCACCACCGGGGTGACCGGACGCACCGCCGCGGGGGCGGTGCGGCTGCGGGCGGTGCGGGGGCGACGGGTCGCCGGAGGACCCGCCCCGTCGTTCGGCTGCGGGTTCTTCTGCCGGCTGGCCCGGTCCTCGGTCACGTCCGTCCCTCCCTGGTCGGCGCTGGGGTGCCTCGTCGGCTCGTGGTGCGTGTGGTCTGACCGTATAGGTGAGATCGGCCATTTTCAAACATCTGTACGACCTGCTGTCGGCGTGTCGCGCCGAATTCCTGGATTTCCGAACTGGTGTTCTGATAGAAGAGTACGCCGCTCGAACGGATGTTCTATCCCGGCCGCCCGTGACTAGCACGGGAGGCCGTCCGTTGGGCTCCTCGGCGGCGTCGCGCCGGGCGTGATCCTGACGACTCGCCGGACACGCCCGTCAACTTGACCTCGCTTGGGGTTCGGCATACGGTCGACCCCTAGATGTAGTAGTCACACGGGCGTAAGTTGCCTACAGGTTGGGTTCAACTACCGAACGCACTCCCGTACCGCGCACTCGGCGACGGTCATCGGACGATGGCCCCGCCGTGCCGACGCGTGCCCGGGAGCCGGTAGGTGTGCCCGCGATCGACGGAGGAGGTCGGGCGAATGCGGTGTCCGTACTGCCGGCACGCCGACTCCCGGGTGGTCGACTCGCGGGAGGCCGACGACGGCCAGCTCATCCGGCGGCGACGGTCGTGCCCGGAGTGCGGCAAGCGGTTCACCACCGTCGAGGAGGCGGTGCTCGCGGTGGTCAAGCGCAGCGGGGTGACCGAGCCGTTCAGCCGTACGAAGATCATCGGTGGGGTGCGCAAGGCGTGCCAGGGGCGGCCGGTCGACGACGACTCGATCGCGCTGCTGGCACAGAAGGTCGAGGAGACCGTACGGGCCAAGGGGGCGGCCGAGATCCCCAGCCACGAGGTGGGCCTGGCCATCCTCGGCCCGTTGCGTGACCTCGACGAGGTGGCCTACATGCGGTTCGCCAGCGTCTACCGGTCCTTCGACTCGCTCGCCGACTTCGAGCGCGAGATCGAGACGCTGCGGGCCGCCGCGCGCGCCCGGGAGGGCGCCGGTGCCGGTGCGGCGGACGCCGCCGGCGCGATCAGCTGACATTTACGGGTTTCTGACAGGTACACGAGGCGCGGTGGGTGACCGTTGCCGACGAGGGGGGCGAGGGCGTGACGACCAGCAAGTCACGGAACAAGGCCGGGGCGGGGCTGAAGATCGAGCGCGTCTGGACGACCGAGGGGGTGCATCCCTACGACGAGGTCGCCTGGGAGCGCCGCGACGTCGTCATGACGAACTGGCGGGACGGCTCGATCAACTTCGAGCAGCGCGGGGTGGAGTTCCCCGAGTCCTGGTCGGTGAACGCGGCGAACATCGTGACCACCAAGTACTTCCGGGGCGCGGTGGGGACCCCGGAGCGGGAGTGGTCGCTGCGGCAGCTGATCGACCGGGTGGTCGAGACCTACCGCACCGCCGGTGAGGAGTACGGCTACTTCGCCACCCCGGCCGACGCCGAGGTGTTCGCGCACGAGCTGACCTGGATGCTGCTGCACCAGGTGTTCAGCTTCAACTCGCCGGTGTGGTTCAACGTCGGCACGCCGTCGCCGCAGCAGGTCAGCGCCTGCTTCATCCTCTCCGTCGACGACTCGATGGACTCGATCCTCGACTGGTACAAGGAGGAGGGGCGGATCTTCCAGGGCGGCTCCGGTGCCGGGGTCAACCTCTCCCGGATCCGTTCCTCGAAGGAGCTGCTCTCCTCCGGCGGCACCGCCTCCGGCCCGGTCAGCTTCATGCGCGGCGCGGACGCCTCCGCCGGCACCATCAAGTCCGGTGGCGCCACCCGGCGCGCCGCGAAGATGGTCATCCTCGACGTGGACCACCCGGACATCGAGGAGTTCGTGGCGACCAAGGCGCGCGAGGAGGACAAGATCCGCGCGCTGCGGGACGCCGGGTTCGACATGGACCTGGGCGGCGCCGACATCGTCAGCGTGCAGTACCAGAACGCCAACAACTCGGTCCGCGTCTCCGACGAGTTCATGACCGCGGTGGAGAACGGCGGCGGCTTCGACCTGCGCGGCCGGCTCGACGGGCAGACCATCGAGACGATCGACGCCAAGAAGCTGTTCCACACCATCTCCCAGGCCGCGTGGGAGTGCGCCGACCCGGGCCTGCAGTACGACGACACCATCAACGACTGGCACACCTGCCCGGAGACCGGGCGGATCACCGCGTCGAACCCGTGCTCGGAGTACCTGCACCTGGACAACTCCTCGTGCAACCTGGCTTCGCTGAACCTGATGAAGTTCCTCCGCGCCGACGGCGGCTTCGAGGTGGAGAAGTTCGTCAAGTCGGTCGAGTTCGTCATCACCGCGATGGACATCTCGATCTGCTTCGCCGACTTCCCGACCGAGAAGATCGGTGAGACCACCCGCGCCTACCGGCAGCTCGGCATCGGGTACGCCAACCTGGGCGCGCTGCTGATGGCCTCCGGCCTGCCGTACGACTCGGAGCAGGGCCGGGAGGTGTCCGCCGCGATCACCTCGCTGATGACCGGCACCGCCTACCGCCGGTCCGCCGAGCTGGCCGGCATCGTCGGCCCGTACGACGGCTACGCCCGCAACGCCGAGCCGCACAAGCGGGTCATGCGCAAGCACGCCGCCGCAAACGACGCGATCAAGGCGACCGGCACCGTGGCCACCGCCGTGCAGCGCGAGGCCACCAAGCAGTGGACGCTCGGCAACAAGCTCGGTGACAAGTTCGGCTGGCGCAACTCGCAGGCCAGCGTGCTCGCCCCGACCGGCACCATCGGCCTGATGATGGACTGCGACACCACGGGTGTCGAGCCGGACCTGGCCCTGGTGAAGTTCAAGAAGCTGGTCGGCGGCGGCTCGATGCAGATCGTCAACCAGACCGTGCCGCGCGCCCTGCGCAGCCTCGGCTACCCCGAGGAGCAGGTCGAGGCCATCGTCGAGCACATCGCCGACCACGGTCACGTGGTGGACGCCCCGGGCCTCAAGCCGGAGCACTACCCGGTCTTCGACTGCGCCATGGGCGAGCGCTCGATCGCGCCGATGGGTCACGTGCGGATGATGGCGGCCGTCCAGCCGTTCATCTCCGGCGCCATCTCCAAGACGGTGAACATGCCGGAGCAGGCCACCGTCGAGGACGTCGAGAAGATCTACTTCGAGGGCTGGAAGCTCGGCCTCAAGGCGCTGGCGATCTACCGCGACAACTGCAAGGTCGGCCAGCCGCTGTCGGCGGCGAAGAAGAACGACGGCAAGGCGGACAAGACCGCCGTCGCGCAGGCCGCGCCGGAGAAGGTCGTGGAGAAGGTCGTCGAGTACCGCCCGGTGCGCAAGCGGCTGCCGAAGAAGCGCCCGTCGGAGACCATCTCGTTCTCGGTCGGCGGCGCGGAGGGCTACCTCACCGCCTCGTCCTACCCGGACGACGGCCTCGGCGAGGTCTTCCTCAAGATGTCGAAGCAGGGCTCGACCCTGGCCGGCGTGATGGACGCCTTCTCGGTGGCCATCTCCATCGGTCTCCAGTACGGCGTCCCGCTGGAGACGTACGTCAGCAAGTTCACGAACATGCGCTTCGAGCCGGCCGGCATGACCGACGACCCGGACGTGCGCATGGCCGCCTCGGTGATGGACTACATCTTCCGTCGCCTGGCGCTGGACTTCCTGCCGTACGACCGCCGCGCCGAGCTGGGCATCTTCACCGCCAAGGAGCGGGCCGCCCAGCTCGCGGCCGAGGCGGAGGCGGAGGCGAGCGGTGCGGACCTCACCGCGATGGCCGCCTCCGCCCCGGTCGAGGCGCCCGAGCCGAAGACCGGCCCGATCGCGCAGCCGGCGCAGGAGCTGGCCGACGCCGCGGCCGTCAAGCCCGCGCCGTCTGTGGGTTCCAGCACCGAACTGCTGGAGGCCGTGATCGGCAAGGCCGCCGACGCGCCGCTCTGCTTCACCTGCGGCACGAAGATGCGGCCCGCCGGTAGCTGCTACGTCTGCGAGGGCTGCGGCTCCACCAGCGGCTGCAGCTGACGACCGGTCGACCACGCGAGCGCGGCAGGGACTTCCCTGCCGCGCTCGCGCGTGCTCACGGTCACAGACCATCGTGTACGCGAGCTGGAATGCTCGGGGGATGAGCACGACCGACATCTATCGGTTCTTCGCCGAGCGTGAGACGCGCGGCGTGTCCCCGGCGTACGAGCGGTTGTCGCGGGCGGTGGCCGGTGACGCGGAGCTGCTCGCCCTGCTCGACACGTTGCCGCCGGCCAAGCGTCAGCCGAACCTGCTGTTCGGGGTGGTGCGGCTGCGCGGCGGGCCGGTGGACGACCCGGCGGCGTTCCGCGCGTACGTGATGGCGCACTGGCCGGACGTCGCGGCGCAGATGCGGGTGCGGGCGACGCAGACGAACGAGGCGGGGCGCTGCGCGGTGCTGTTGCCGGTGCTCGCCGCGTTGCCGCAGCCGCTGGCGTTGCTGGAGGTGGGGGCGTCCGCCGGACTGTGCCTCTACCCGGACCGGTACGCCTACCGCTACGGCGACCGGCGGGTCGGCGACGGCGAGCCGGTGCTCGACTGCGACCTGACCGGCACCGAGCCGCCGGAGCGGCGCCCGGAGGTGGTGTGGCGGGCCGGGCTCGACGTGAACCCGCTCGACGTCACCGGCCCGGCCGACGTGGCCTGGCTGGAGGCGCTGATCTGGCCGGAACACCGCCACCGCCGGGAGCGGCTGCGCGCCGCCGCTGCCGTCGCGGCGGCCGACCCGCCGCTGCTGGTACGCGGTGACCTGGTCGACGACCTGCCGGAGCTGGCGGCGCAGGCCCCGGCCGGGGCGACGCTCGTGGTGTTCCACAGTTCGGTGCTGTACCAGGTGCCGCCGGCACGCCGGGACGCGTTCACCGCGCTGGTACGCACGCTGCCCGGCCACTGGATCGCCAACGAGGATCTGTCGGTGCTGCCGTACGCGACGCTGCCCGAGCCGCCCGCCGACGGGTTCCACAACGTGCTGGCCCTGGACGGCCGCCCGCTGGCCTGGACCCGGGGTCACGGGCAGGCGCTCACCTGGTTCGGCCCGGCGCGGCCGTGAGGACCGCCGGACCGCCGGCCCGGCTCAGTCCGGCAGCGCGTCGACCGCCGAGGCGAGCACGCCGCGCAGGTCGGCCTCCGCGCCGACCGGCAACGTCTCCGGCTTGACCACCTGGTACGCCACGCGCACCTCGTAGTGGTCACCTCGCCAGGCCCAGCCGTCGAACCGGGTCTCCCCGCCGTCCCACGGGCGTACCGCCGTACAGGAGGTGTCGCCCGGGCCGGCGTCGCTCGGTTCGGCGGCGATGCGGTCGCACCGGTCCCGCCGCCACGTCGCGTCGTACCTGCCCTCGGCATCGACGGCCACGGTGACGACCAGGTCACCGCGCATGGAGGTGCCGCTGGTCAGGTCGACCGCGCACTCCTTGGAGCCGCTGCGGTCACCGAGGTTCGCCGAGGCGCTGGGCTGGGCGCCGGGCGCGAGCCGCGCCAGCAGGTCGGCCGGCAGCAGCGCGCAGGGGTCGCGGAGTTCCCCCGGCGACGCCGTCTCGTCGGCGGTGCAGCCGGCGGAGGCCAGGAGCACCCCGGTGACCAGCAGTAATGCGGCCGATCTCGTCATGTTGTCCTCCTCGGACGATCGCGGGCGACCGTAGCAGCGCGACGCCAACCCGCCCTCCGCCCCGTCGATCATGAGGTTGACGGGGCGACACGCCGACCCCGCCCCCGCCAACTTCATGATCGACGGAGCGGGGGCGGGAGACGGGCCGGCCGACTGAACATTGAGCACAGCCGACACCCGACCTGTACCGCACGTGAGGACGGGACAGCGAAGGGTGGTCGCTCTGGCTAGGGTTGACGATCTCGGCGGAGGGAGACGTCATGCGCGCCCGGGTGCTCCTCGCGTCGATGCTGCCGGTGATCTGGGGCGTTGCCGCCGGCTGGTGGACCCCGCGCGGGCCCGGCACGGTGGGCGCGGCACTCGCCTCCGTCGCGGTGAGCCTCGCCGTCGGGCTGGCCGCCGGGTGGCTGAGCCGGTCCCGCTGGTTCATGCTCGTCGCGCCGGTGATCTTCGCGGTGGCCGTCGAGCTGGTCCGGCTGCGGCTGCGCGGGCCCACCGTCGACCGTCCGTACCTGTCCGGCTTCGGTGTCGTGGCGCTGCTCGCCGGCCGGGGCGTACACGGCCTGCTGAGCTTGTTGCCGCTGCTGGTCGGTGCCGTCTACGGCGCCGGCCTCGCCCGCCGCCTCGATGCGGTGCCGCCGCGCCGGCCGGTGCCGCGCCGGCTGGGCCGGATCGGCGTCGGTCTGCTGGCCGCGTTGCTCGCGCTGGTCACCGTCGGCGCGGCCGTGCCGGGCCGCACCGACCCGATCCCCGGCGGCATCGCCCGCTTCGACACCGTCGAGTCCTCCGGGCGCGAGCTGGGCCTGCTGATCCGGGGGTACGGACCGCAGCGCTCCGGTACTGCTCGTGGTGCCCGGGCCGCCCGGCGGCTCGGAGATCGGCGGGGTTCGCCGCCACCTGCCCGAACTGGAGCAGCGCTTCGTGGTGGCGGTGTGGGACCGTGCCGGCGGGCCGCGCTCCTGGTCGGGGTTCCGCGCGCCGTCGGACTGGCGCCTGGACGACGAGGTGGACGACCTGGTCGCGGTGGCCCGGCACCTGCGGGAACGGCTCGGCCGGGATCGGATCCACCTGGTCGCGCACTCCGGCGGCACCATCGCCGGCCTGCTCGCCGTGCGACAGCACCCGGAACTGTTCGCCGCCTACGTGGGCGTCGGGCAGGTGGTGAGCCTGCGCGAGGCCGATCGCAGCCAGTACGCCGACACCGTGGCCTGGGCCCGCCGCACCGGCCGGACGGCGCTCGCGGACCGGATGACCGCGCAGGGCCCGCCGCCCTACCGGGACGTCTGGGCGTACGAGCCGTTGCTGACAAACGAGGGCGGGGCCTTCCCGGTCGACCGGGAAGGTGCGAGCGAGGACGAGACCGGGACCGTCGGCAACCTGGGCGTGTCCGAGTACAGCCTGCTGGAGAAGGTGCACCTGTTCGGTTTCCTGGACGGCTGGGACGTGCTGTACCCCCGGTTGCAGGAAATCGACTTCCGGCGTGACGTGCGGCAGCTCGCCGTGCCGGCGTACTTCGTGGACGGCGCGCAGGAGGTGCCGGGCCGGCTGCGCCTGTTCGACGAGTGGTACGCGCAGCTCCAGGCACCGCGCAAGGACCGTCTGGTGATCCCGCGCGCCGGGCACCGTTCGATGTTCGAGCGGCCCGGGGTGTTCGTGCCGTACCTGGAACGCCTCGGGACCGACGGCGGCCCGGGCGGAAACTAGGGCGGGCAGGGCGTCCGTAGACTTCAGCGGTGCGTGACGAGCTGGCGGACCGGCCCCTGACCGAACCGCACCCGTCGCGGCTGTCGCCGGACCACCCGGGGCGGGAACGCATCCTCGCCGTGCACGCCGCCGCCCTGGCCGCCGGGGAGGCCGGCTACCTGGACCCGGAGACCGGGCTGTTCGTGCTCAGCGCCGGGTTCCTGGCCCGGCGTGGCACGTGCTGCGGGCGAGGCTGCCGGCACTGTCCGTACGTGGCCGATTAGGGGGCTTCCGTCCCCGCTGGGGCACCCCGTACGGTGTCCGACGGAACTCCGGCGGGTCGGACCCGCCGCCGACCGCGGAGGTCTCCCGTGCGTGCCCGATTCTGGCTGGCCGTTCCGGCCGTCCTGCTCGCCGCCGGCTGCGCCGATGAGGCGCCCACAGCGGCCGGGCCGCCGCCCCCGCCTCCGCCGGTCCCGGTCGCGGCGGCGTCCTCGGGCGGGGCGTGCCGGCTGCTCGACTTCGCGGTGATCGCCGAGCACACCGGCGGCACGTTCGACGTGGCGGCGGCCACCGAGCGGGGCGACACCCACACCTGCGTGGTCCGCGCGGCCGGGGCGGTGCTGCCGGAGCTGACGCTGTCGGTGACCGAGACGTCGATCGATGCCGCGACGTTCGCCCTCGACGTGCAGCCCAGCGGCGCGGCGAAGATCAGCAAGCTGGGCAAGGCCGCCTACCGGCGCACGCTGCCCAAGACCGCGAAGTCCGGGCCGGCCGCCGAGGTCGGCTGGCTGGCCACCGAGGGGCGGCTCGCCACGCTGCGCTGGACCGCCCCGACCGGCACCGCGAAGGCGGAGGCGGACAAGACGGCCGGCAAGCTGGTCACGCTGGCCAAGGTGATCGACACCAGGCAGCTCTGACCGAAGGTCGCCAAAGCAGCTCTGACCGGAGGTCGCCAAGCAGCTCTGACCGCAGGTCGGGTCAGCGGGCCGCGACGAATACCCGGGACGCCACCTCGCGGGGCAGCCGGACCCGGTCACCGGAGCGGTCGATGGAGACGGCGTCGCGTTCCTGCGCCACAGTCACCGTCGCGCCCGGGTCGACGCCGGCGGCGTGCAACTGCCGGAGCACGTCCGAGTCGGTCTGCACGCTCTCGCAGATCCGCCGCACCACGACCGTGCCGGACAGGCCGGGGAACGCCAGGTTGCGCTCACCCTCGACCGCGTCGGCGGGCACCTGGCCCGGGTCGCCCAGCTCCTCCAGGCCCGGGATCGGGTTGCCGTACGGCGAGCGGGTCGGGCGGTTGAGCAGGTCGAAGACCCGCTTCTCCACCGCGTCGCTCATCACGTGCTCCCACCGGCAGGCCTCCTCGTGGGCCTCCTCGTAGGGCATCCCGATCACGTTGACCAGCAGCAGCTCGGCCAGCCGGTGCTTGCGCATCACGGACACGGCGGTGTTGCGGCCCTGCGGCGTGAGGGTCAGGTGCCTGTCGCCCTCGACGGTGAGCAGGCCGTCGCGCTCCATGCGGGCGACGGTCTGGCTGACGGTCGGGCCACTCTGCTTCAGCCGCTCGGCGATGCGGGCACGAAGCGGCGGCACCCCCTCCTCCTCGAGTTCGAGGATGGTGCGCAGGTACATCTCGGTGGTGTCAACAAGGTCGTGCTTCACGTCTGCGGCCTCCTGGGCTCCGATGGTACCCGTAACCACCGACCATCGACGGAGGCGAAGCCGGAGGTGGCGCGCCGAATGGTGTTGACTGGACCGTATGTCCGCCACCGCAGACCTGCTGGTCGAGCCCGACCGGCTCGCCGCCGAACTCGATCACGCCGACCCGCCGACCCTGCTCGACGTCCGCTGGCGGCTGACCGGCCCGCCCGGGCGCGACGACTACGCCGCAGGCCACCTGCCCGGTGCCGTCTTCGTCGACCTGGACACCGAGCTGTGCGGGCCGCCCGGCGCCGCCGGCCGGCACCCGCTTCCGGACCCGGCGGCGTTGCAGTCCGCGCTGCGGGCCGCGGGCGTCCGCGCCGGTCATCCGGTGGTCGTGTACGACGGCGGCGACGGCATGTCCGCCGCCCGCGCCTGGTGGACGCTGCGCTGGGCCGGGCACCGGCAGGTGCGGGTGCTGCACGGCGGCTTCCCGGCCTGGACGGCCGCCGGGCTGCCGGTCGACACGAGCGTGCCCGCCCCGGCGCCGGGCGACGTGACGGTGGCGCCCGGCGCGCTGCCGGTGCTGGACGCCGCGCAGGCCGCCCGGCTGGCCGCCGCCGAGCCCGGCGTGCTGATCGACGTGCGGGCCGCGCCGCGCTACCGGGGCGAGCACGAGCCGGTCGACCCGGTCGCCGGGCACGTGCCGGGCGCGGTGAACGTGCCCGCCCCGGAGTACGTCACGCAGGGCCGGTTCCCCGACGCCGGGGCGCTGCGGGAGCGGTTCGCCGCCGCAGGGGTGGACGCGGACGCGCCGGTCGGTGCGTACTGCGGCTCGGGGGTGACCGCCGCGCAGGCGGTGCTCGCGTTGCACCTGGCCGGTCGTCCGGACGCCGCGTTGTACGTCGGCTCGTGGAGCGAGTGGGTGGCCGACCCGGACCGTCCGGTCGCGACCGGCGGCACGTCCGGCCGGTGAGCGTACGACTGGTGGGCGCGCCCCGGGTCACGTGCGACGATGGCCGCATGGCCGACGACACGGTGGTGGTGTGGGACGAGGCTCTCCTCGCCTACGACATGGGCGACCATCCCCTCGACCCGGTCCGGGTCGAGCTGACGATGGCGCTCGCCCGTGAGCTGGGTGTGCTGGACCGGCCCGGCGTGCGGCTGGTCAAGCCCGAGCCGGCCGACGACGCGCTGCTCACCCGCGTACACGATCCGGCCTACCTGGACGCGGTCCGGTCCGCGCCGCGTGACCCGCTGTTCGCCGGCTTCGGTCTGGGCACCTCGGACAACCCGGTCTTCGACGGGATGCACGAGGCGAGCGCGCTGATCGCCGGCGCCACGACCGCCGCCGCCGAGGCGGTGTGGCGCGGCGACGCCCGGCGCGCGGTCAGCGTCGCCGGCGGGCTGCACCACGCGATGCCCGCCCGCGCCGCCGGGTTCTGCGTCTACAACGACCCGGCCGTGGCCATCGCGCGGCTGCTCGACCTCGGCGCGCAGCGGATCGCGTACGTGGACGTGGACGTGCACCACGGCGACGGCGTGCAGGAGATCTTCTACCGCGACCCGCGGGTGCTCACGATCAGCCTGCACGAGACGCCGCTCGCGTTGTTCCCCGGCACCGGGTTCCCGGACGAGACCGGCGGCCCGGGCGCGGAGGGCACCGCGGTGAACGTGCCGTTGCCCCCGGGCGTGGGCGACGCGGGTTGGCAGCGGGCGTTCCACGCGATCGTGCCGTCGGTGCTGCGCGCGTTCCGGCCGCAGGTGCTCGTCACCCAGTGCGGCGCCGACGGGCACCGCAACGATCCGCTGGCCGACCTGCACCTGTCGGTGGACGGGCAGCGGGCCACGTACCGCTCGCTGCGGGCGCTCGCCGACGAGCTGTGCGACGGCCGCTGGGTCGCCACCGGCGGCGGCGGGTACGCGCTGGTCGAGGTGGTGCCCCGGGCCTGGACGCACCTGTTGGCGATCGCCACCGGCGAGCCGGTCGACCCGGCCACGCTGACCCCGCCGGGCTGGCGGGACCTGGCCGCGCGGCGGCGACCCGGGCACGAGGTGCCGTTGCGGATGACCGACGACGTGGATCCGTCGTACCAGCCGTGGCAGCCCAGCGGCGAGCCGAACGCGGTGGACCGGGCCGTCGCGGCCACCCGCAAGGCCGTCTTCCCGCTGCTCGGGCTCGATCCGCACGATCCGCGCGACTGAGCCGGCGGCAGGGGAGGACCGACCGGTGACCACCGTCGAACAACCGGTGGACGTGCTGCTCAGCGACGGCACGACCGTCCAGCTGCGACAGATCCGTCCGGAGGACGCGCCCGAGATCGTGGCCATGCACGGCCGTTTCTCGGAGCGCACCCGATACCTGCGGTACTTCTCGCCGTACCCGCGTATCCCGGAACGCGACCTGAAGCGCTTCGTCAACGTCGACCACCGCGACCGGGAGGCCTTCGTGGTGCTCGCCGGCGAGCGGATCGTCGCCGTCGGCCGCTACGAGCGGCTCGGCCCCGCCTCACCCGAGGCCGAGGTGGCGTTCGTGGTCGAGGACGCCTACCAGGGCCGGGGCATCGGCTCGGTGCTGCTGGAGCACCTGGCCGACGCGGCCGGGCGCCACGGCATCGTGCACTTCGTCGCCGAGGTGCTCCCCGCGAACGGGACGATGCTGCGGGTCTTCGCCGACTTCGGCTACCAGGTCCAGCGCCAGTACGCCGACGGCGTGGTGCACCTGAGCTTCCCGATCGCGCCCACCGAGGCGACGCTTGCGGTGCAGCGCGGCCGGGAGCACCGCACCGAGGCCCGGTCGATCGCCCGGCTGCTCGCGCCCCGGGGCATCGCCGTCTACGGCGCCAGCACCACCGGCCAGGGCGTCGGCGCGGCGCTGCTCGGGCACCTGCGCGACGGCGGCTTCGCCGGGGCGATCGTGCCGGTGCACCCGAGCGCGTCGACCGTGGCGGGGCTGCCCGCGTACCCGTCGGCGGCCGACGCCGGCCAGGACATCGACCTGGCGGTGGTGGCTGTCCCGCCGGACGCGGTGACCGACGTGGTGCACGACGCGGCACGAGCCGGCGCGCACGGCCTGGTGGTGATCTCGGCCGGGTTCGCCGAGTCCGGCCCGGCCGGCGCGGCGGCGCAGCGCGCACTGGTCCGCGCCGCGCACCTGGCCGGCATGCGCGTGGTCGGCCCGAACTGCCTCGGCGTCGCCAACACCGACCCGGCGGTACGCCTCAACGCCACGCTCGCCCCGGTGCTGCCCGCGGCGGGCCGGGTCGGCGTGTTCAGCCAGTCCGGCGCGTTCGGGGTGGCGCTGCTGGCCGAGGCGTCCCGGCGCGGGCTCGGCCTGTCCAGCTTCGTCTCGGCCGGCAACCGGGCCGACGTGTCCGGCAACGACCTGCTCCAGTACTGGCAGGACGACCCGGCCACCGACGTCATCACGCTCTACCTGGAGACGTTCGGCAACCCGCGCAAGTTCGCCCGGCTGGCCCGGCGCATCGGCCGCCGTAAGCCGGTGGTGGCGCTCGCCTCGCTGGCCCGGCCGCCGGGCGTGGGGGAGGCGCCCGCGCTGGACGCGGCGGCGGTGAGCGCGCTGTTCGCCCAGTCCGGCGTGATCCGGGTGGACACCGTGTCCGAACTGCTCGACGTGGGCGTGCTGCTGGCCCACCAGCCGCTGCCGGCCGGGCGGCGGGTGGCGGTGGTGGGCAACTCGTCGGCGCTGACCGGGCTGGCCGCGACCGCCTGCGCCGCCCAGGGACTGGCCGTCGCCGACGGCTACCCGCAGGACGTCGGCCCGAGCGCGGGGGCCGCCGCGTACGCCACCGCGCTCGGTGACGCGGTGGCCGACGAGCGGGTGGACGCCGTGGTGGCGGTGTTCGCGCCCCCGCTGCCGGGCCAGCTCGCCGACCCGGTGGCCGACTTCGCGGCGGCGCTGCCCGACGCGAAGGTCACCGGCAAGCCGTTGGTGGCGACGTTCCTGGCCGGGCTCGTGCCGGCCGGGGTGCCGGCGTACCCGAGCGTGGAGGAGGCGGTACGCGCGCTGGGCCGGGTGACCGCGTACGCGGACTGGCTGCGCCGGCCACCCGGTGTGCTGCCGGAACTGGCCGACGTGGACCGGGCGGCCGGGCACGCCGCGCTGCGCCCGGACGGCGCCGACGCGGCGGCGTTGCTGCGCGCGTACGGGATCGACGTGGTGGACTCGGTGCCGGCCCGCTCGGCCGAGGAGGCGGCGGCGGTGGGGGAGCGGCTCGGCTGGCCGGTGGCGCTCAAGGCCGCCGCCCCCGGGCTGCGGCACCGCCTCGACCTGGGCGCGGTACGCCTCGACCTGGCCGACGCCGCCGCGCTGCGCCGCGCGTACGCCGAGATGGCCCCGGTGTTCGGCGCGGAGGTGCTGGTCCAGCCGATGGTCGCGCCGGGTGTGGCGTGCGTGGTGGAGCTGGTGGAGGATCCGGCGTTCGGGCCGGTGGTCGGGTTCGGGCTGGGCGGCGTGGCGACCGAGCTGCTGGGCGACCGGGCCTGGCGCGCTGTCCCGCTCACCGACCGGGACGCCGCCGAGCTGGTCGACGAGCCCCGGGCGGCGCCGCTGCTGCGCGGGCACCGGGGCGCCGCGCCGGTGGACCGGGCAGCACTGGTCGACCTGCTGGTGCGGGTCGGCCGCCTGGCCGACGAGCAGCCGCGGGTGCGGTCGCTCACGCTCAACCCGGTGCTGGCCCGGCCGGACGGCATCTCGGTGCTGCACGCCACCGTGCGCACCGGCGCCGAGGCCGCCCGCCCGGACACCGGCCCGCGAAGGTTGTAGACCTCAGCCGCGCGCGGAGATCTGCTGCACCGCCCACTCGTTGCCGTCCGGGTCACGGAAGAATACGAAGCCGACGTTGTCCAGCGGGTGCGGCACCGGGCGCGGGTTCTGACCCATCACCTGGATCTCGCTCACCTCGACGCCCCGCTCGACCAGTTCGGCGCGCGCCCGTTCCAGGTCCGGTACGACCAGTTGCACGCCCTTGAGCGAGCCCGGCTGCATCTCCGGTACGACGCCCCGGCCGAGGACGATCGAGCACCCGGAGCCCGGGGGAGTGAGTTGGACGATCCGCCCCGCGCCGCCCAGATCCGTGTCGTGGTCGAGGACGAAGCCGAGCCGTCGCGCGTAGAACTCCTTGGCCCGGTCCAGGTCGGAGACCGGTACGACCACCACTTCCAGCGTCCAGTTCATGTCGTCGCTCCTGTCGTCGAATCGGTGTGCAGCACTGCCGCGAGCCGGTCGAACGCCTCGCTCAGGCCGCGTGTCATCGGATAGCGCAGGACGGTGTTGCGGCCCTGCGCGGTGGCGTACCGCAGGTGGGTGACGACTGTCGTCCGGTCCGCCGAGCCGGTGAAGTCGTGGCGGACGAGCGTCTCGCCCGGATAGGACTGGTCGTCGAAGAGTTCGGTGCAGACCAGCCGCGCGGGCGGGTCGATCTCCCGGTACGTGCCGCCCTGGCCCATCAGGTCGCCGTCCGGCCCTCGGGAGACGAACCGCCAGCGCCCGCCCACCCGCAGGTCCACCTCGCACTCGACGAGGTGCCAGCCCTGGGCGCCCCACCAGCGGACCAGCAGCTCGGGGCGGGTGAAGGCGGCGAACACGAGGTGGCGCGGAGCGGCGAAGTCGCGGCTGAGCCGGATCTCCCGGTCGCCGGGCAGGCTCACGGTCAGGCCGGTCACCGCTGCTCCCCGGCGGTCAGTTCGGCGAGCACCTCGTCCAGTCGCGCGTAGCTCTCGGCCCAGTAGTCCCGGTAGTCCGCCAGCCACGCGACCGCCTCCCGCAGCGGCCGGGCGTCGAGCCGGCAGGGACGGCGTTGCGCGTCCCGGCCCCGGGTGACCAGGCCGGCGCGTTCGAGCACCTTGAGGTGCTTGGAGACGGCCGGCTGGCTCATCGCGAACGGCTCGGCCAGCTCGGTGACAGTCGCCTCCCCGGCGGCCAGCCGGGTGAGGATGGCGCGCCGGGTGGGGTCGGCGAGCGCGGCGAAGGTGGCGTCGAGCAGATCCGCGGACACGTTCATAACCTCCTGGTTGTGTAACCAGTCGGTTGTATACGGTGGGAGCGCCCGGGTCAAGCACGACAGGCCCCGGCGAACCGCCGGGGCCTGTCGGGGCAGGGGTGGATCAGCAGGCGTACGCCTCCAGCCGGTTCGCCCGCTCCGGGTCGCGCAGCTTGAGCGGCGTGACCTTCTCGATCTGCCGGATCCGCTCCCGGGACAGGCCGAACTCGCGGCCGACCTCGTCCAGCGTGCGCTGCCGGCCGTCGTCCAGGCCGAAGCGCAGCCGGATCACCGCCTGCTCCCGCTGGGACAGCGTGGCCAGCACGATGCGGACCTCGTTGCGCAGCTCGCCGTTGGTGGCGGCGTCGCCCGGCTCGGTACGCGGGTCGACGGCGGCGACGAAGTCGCCGAGCGCGCTCTCGCCGTCCTCGCCGACGGCCTGGTCCAGGCTGACCGGCTCCCGGTCGTAGGAGATCAGCTCGATCACCTGGAACTCCGGGATCTCCAGCGCCGTGGCGACCTCGCTGACCGTGGGCTCGCGGCCCAGCGTCACCGACAGCTCGCGGCGTACCCGGACCATCCGGTTGACCTGCTCGACCATGTGCACCGGGATGCGGATGGTGCGGGCCTGGTCGGCCATGGCGCGGGTGATGGCCTGGCGGATCCACCAGGTGGCGTAGGTGGAGAACTTGTAGCCCTTGGTGTAGTCGAACTTCTCGACGGCGCGGATGAGGCCGAGGTTGCCTTCCTGGATGAGGTCGAGGAAGGCCATGCCGCGACCGGTGTAGCGCTTGGCGATGCTCACCACCAGCCGCAGGTTGGCCTCCAGCAGGTGGTCCTTGGCGGCGCGGCCCTCGGCCGCGATCAGCGCCAGGTCCGCGCGCAGCTCGGCGGAGACGGGGGTGCAGGTGGCCAGCTTCTCCTCGGCGAAGAGGCCGGCCTCGATCCGCTTGCTCAGCTCGACCTCCTGCGCCGCGGTGAGCAGCTTGGTGCGGCCGATGCCGTTCAGGTACGCCCGGACCAGGTCGGTGGAGACGCCGCGCTCGTCGGTGGCGTCGAGGTCCGTGAGGGTGACGTCCATGTCCTGGTGCTCGATCATCTGCTGGGTCATCTCTGTTCTCCCCGTGTCCGACGTGCCTACCGGTCCCGTGCCGCCCACGCGGTGGTGGCCGATGACAAACAGCTTGGCGGTCGGGGCGTGAGACGGGAGTGAGGCGATCGGGGACCCGACAGGAATCCCCGCGGGAATCCGGCACTCCCTTGCCCGGCGCGGTTACCGTGCCACCGACCGGCCGTCGGGGCCGGCCCGGCACTGATGATCGGAGAACGTGGTGGTCTTCAAGCGGCTCATGCAGGCGATGGGTGTGGGCGGACCGTCGGTGGAGACGGTGCTGGCCAACCCGAACTGCCGCCCGGGCGGCGTTCTGGAGGGCCGGATCCAGGTGGTCGGTGGTGACCACCCGGTGGACGTGAGCTACGTCGCACTCGGCCTGGTCACGCGGGTCGAGGTGGAGAGCTCCGACAGCGAGTACGACGTCAACCAGGAGTTCGGCCGGGCCCAGATGACCGGCCCGTTCCGGCTGGAGCCGGGGCAGCGTCACGACGTGCCGTTCCGCTTCCAGGTGCCCTGGGAGACCCCGCTGACCGACCTGTACGGCCAGCACCTGCACGGCATGACGATGGGTCTGCGTACCGAGCTGGAGGTGGCGCGGGCGATGGACAAGGGTGACCTGGACCCGGTGGCGGTGCACCCGCTGCCGGCCCACGAGCGGCTGCTGGAGGCGCTGCTACGGCTGGGCTTCCGCTTCGCGCGCGCCGACGTCGAGCGTGGACACATCTACGGCGTACACCAGCAGTTGCCCTTCTACCAGGAGATCGAGTTCTACCCGGCGCCGCAGTACGCGGGCGCGATGAACCAGTTGGAGGTCACCTTCGTGACCGATCCGCGCCAGGTGCACGTGGTGCTGGAGCTGGACAAGCGGGGCGGCCTGTTCACCGAGGGCCGCGACGCGTTCGGCCGGTTCACAGTGGACCACGCGACCGCGGACCACACGGACTGGGCCGCCCAGCTCGACGGCTGGCTGCGGCAGTCGCTGTCCCGCCGGGGACTGTTCTTCTAGAGGTCGAGCACGAGGGTCCGGGGACCGACGTTGACGCTCTCCACCAGCATGTGGGCGCGGAAACGGCCGGTCTCCACCTTCGCGCCCCGGGAGCGCAACTGCTCGACCACGGCGTCCACCAGGGGTTCGGCCACCTCGGCGGGAGCGGCGGCGGTCCAGCTCGGCCGCCGGCCCTTGCGGGCGTCGCCGTAGAGCGTGAACTGGCTGACCACGAGCAGCGGCGCCCCGACGTCCGCGGCGCTGCGCTCGTCGTCGAGGATGCGCAGCTCGTGCAGCTTGCGGGCCATCGTGGCGGCCACCTGCGGGGTGTCGGTGTGGGTGACGCCGAGCAGCACCAGCAGCCCGTCGGCGATCTCGCCGGTCACCTCGTCGTCGACAGTCACCCGGGCCCGGCCGACGGTCTGCACCACCGCCCGCATCAGTCGGTCACCGGCTCGACGATGCCGCGCTCGACCAGGTGCGCCACGATCGGTCCGGCCGCCTCGGCCAGCTCGTCCGGCGCCACGTCGTGCGCGGCGGCCAGCAGGGCGAGCTGGTCGCGCAGGGGCAGCCGCCCGTCGGCGCCGCCGACCAGGGCGAGCACCAGCGGGTCGATCTCCTCCGACCAGCGCAGCCCGCGCGGCATGGCCAGGACCTGCCGGTCCACCGCCCAGCCGTCGTCGCCCATGGTGGCCTCCTGCCGGAGCTGGAGCCCTTCGGCGGCGCGGTAGCGGGCGGCGAGCAGGCCCTCGGTGTCCCGGGCGCGCAGCCAGTCCTGCCGGGCGAACCACTCGCCGATCCGGTCGCCCAGCGGCGGCTCGACCCGCTGGCGCAGGTCCTCCACACGCACGACCGGCCGGTCGTGGCCGGAGCGGCGCAGCGAGACGATGCCGAATCCGATCGCCTCGACCTTGTGCGCGTCGAACCAGTCCAGCCAGGCCGCCATCCGCTGCGGGTCGGCGCTCTCGCCGACGTCGGTGAGCCACAGGTTCACGTACGCCATCGGGTCGGCCACCTCGCGCTGGATGACCCAGGCGTCCAGGCCGGTGCCGGTGAACCAGCCGGTGACCCGCTCGGCCCAGTCCTCGCCGGTGACGTGCACCCAGTTCGCCAGGTACTGCATCGTGCCGCCCTCGGTGAGCAGATCCGGCGCGGCAGCGGCCAGCTCCGCGCCGATCGCGTCGCCCACCCGCCCGGAGTCCCGGTAGACGTGCGTGGTGGTGCCCGGGCCGACCACGAACGGCGGGTTGCTGACCACCAGGTCGAAGCGGCGCCCGGCCACCGGTGCGACCATGTCGCCGCGCAGCAGTTCCCAGTCCTGACCGTTGAGCGCGGCGGTGGTGGCGGCGAACCGCAGCGCCCGCTCGGAGACGTCGGTGGCGGTGACCCGGCGGGCGTGGGTGCCCAGGTGCAGCGCCTGGACGCCGGAACCGGTGCCCAGGTCGAGCGCGGTGTCCACGACCGGGCGCACCGCGGCCGAGATCAGCGTCTGGGTGGCGCCGCCGATGCCCAGCACGTGCTCGGCGTGCAGTGGGCGCCCGGGCCGCGCGCTGGCGGGCACGTCGGCGAGCACCCACCAGTCGTCGCCGTACGGCTCCAGGTCGACCCCGGCGCGCAGGCCGTCGCCGTGCCGCTCGACGATGCCCCCGGCCAGTGCCTCGTCCAGCGCCAGCGGAGCCAGCGCGTCGGCGACCGCCGCCTCCGGCTCGGTCTGGTCGCAGATGAAGACGCGGATCAGCGTGGCCAGCCGGTCCCGGTCCTCGGTGGCGCGCAGCGCGGCCCGGTAGTCGTTGCGGGCCACCGCGCCGGTGCCCTGCGGGCCCAGGCGGTCGGCGATCCCGTTGGCGGTGAAGCGGGCGAGCGTCAGCGCGGTGCGCAGCGCGTCGACCCCGGCGGGGGAGAGCAGCATCTCGTGACGGTCCACGTGCTCATCCTGCCTCGGGCGCCGTCCGGCGTGGCGCGCACCCGCCGATCCATAACGTGAACCGTGTCTATCGGCAACTATCTCTTTCATGTGTGTCGATCTCTCGTTAGCATTCCTGCCAACATCCGTCGATGGGGTGATCCGGACACAAACCGGGCCGCCCCGGTAGGGAGCCAGACGATGCCCGACGTGTCCCTTCCCCGGCGCCGCGCGCTGCGTGCGCTCGCCGTCACGGCCGCCGCCGCGGCCTTCGCCGCCGCCGCCTCCACGCCCGCTCTCGCCGCACCCACCGGGGAGATCCGGTACGCCGGTGCCGCCGACGCCGTCAGCGGCAGTTACGTGGTCGTGCTCAAGGGCGACGCGGTCGGCACCGCGAACACCCTCGCCGCCCGTACCGCCGTGCCGGACCGGGCCGCCGGCCTGGCCAAGCGCTACGGCGGCAACGTCGGCACGGTGTGGAGCTCCGCTCTCACCGGCTACAGCGCGAAGATGACCCCCGCCCAGGCGCGCCGGCTCGCCGCCGACCCGTCCGTCGCGTACGTCGAGCAGGACCGCGTCATGACCACCCAGGGCACCCAGACCGGCGCCACCTGGGGCCTGGACCGGATCGACCAGCGCAACCTGCCGCTGAACAGCACCTTCACCTACCCGAACACCGCCACCAACGTGCGCGCCTACATCATCGACACGGGCATCCGCACCACGCACAGCGACTTCGGCGGCCGGGCCACCTGGGGCACCAACACGGTGGACACCAACAACACCGACTGCAACGGCCACGGCACCCACGTCGCCGGCACGGTCGGCGGCACCAAGTACGGCGTGGCCAAGGGCGTGCGCCTGGTGGCCGTCAAGGTGCTCAACTGCTCCGGCAGCGGCACCACCGCCGGCGTGATCAGCGGCGTCAACTGGGTCACCTCGAACGCGGTGAAGCCGGCCGTGGCGAACATGAGCCTCGGCGGCGGCGCCAGCACCACGCTGGACAACGCGGTGGCCAACTCGATCAACTCCGGCATCACGTACGCGCTCGCGGCCGGCAACTCCAGCGCCAACGCGTGCAACTCCTCGCCGGCCCGCGTCGCCTCGGCGATCACGGTGGGCGCCACCACCAGCACCGACGCCCGTGCCTCGTACTCGAACTACGGCTCCTGCGTGGACATCTTCGCCCCGGGTTCGTCGATCACCTCGGCGTGGCGCACCAGCGACACCGCCACCAACACGATCAGTGGCACCTCGATGGCGTCCCCGCACGTGGCCGGCGCGGCGGCGCTCGTCCTGTCCGCCAACACCTCCTACACCCCGGCTCAGGTGGCCAGCTACCTGACCAGCAACGCCACCACCGGCAAGGTGACCAGCCCGGGCTCGGGCTCGCCGAACCGGCTGCTCTTCGTCGTCAACTGACGACACGGGTGACCTGAACACACCGTGGGCCGCGGCCCGGTGGACCTCCCAGGGGTCCGCCGGGCCGCGTCACGTCGTCGGGGAGTCGCCGCCCCCGACCGGCGGGCGGCGCGGCACTATGGTCCCCATGACGCTGTCACTGCCCATCGACCCGCAGGCGAACGAGCTGCTGGGCCGCAGCCCGCTGGCCCTGCTCCTCGGCATGGTGCTGGACCAGCAGGTGCCGATGGAGAAGGCGTTCTCCTCCCCGTACGTGCTGGCACAGCGGCTCGGCCACGAGCCCGACGCCGCGGAGCTGGCCGGGTACGACCCGGAGGCGCTGGTGGAGATCTTCGCCCGGCCGCCCGCGCTGCACCGCTTCCCGAAGGCGATGGCGGCCCGCGTGCAGGAGGTGTGCCGGGCGCTCGTCGAGCGCTACGACGGCGACCCGGCCCGGCTCTGGTCCGACGTGACCGACGGCCGGGAGCTGCTGCGCCGGGTGGGTGAGCTGCCCGGGTTCGGCCGGCAGAAGGCGCAGATCTTCGTCGCGCTGCTCGGCAAGCGGTTCGGGATCACCCCGGACGGCTGGCGCGAGGCGGCCGGCGACTACGGCGACGCGGACGCCCACCGGTCGGTCGCGGACGTGACCGATCCGGAGTCGCTGCGCCGGGTACGCGAGTTCAAGCAGCGGATGAAGGCGGAGGCGAAGGCCGCGAAGGGCTGATCCGCCGCCCGCCGCCGCAACCGGCCCGCCGTCCCTGTCGTTTGTCGCCAGGACGGGGGACGGGGGCGGACGATGACCGAGCAGCGGGGCGGGGCGCTGCTGCGTACCGGGTCCAGTCCGGGACGGGCCACGTTCCTGGAGCTCTTCTTCGACCTGGTCTTCGTGTTCGCGCTGACCCGGGTCTCCCAGCGGCTGATCAACGGCGTCGACGGCTCCGCCGGCGCGGTGGCCGCCGACGTGGGCAGGACCCTGCTGCTGTTCCTGGTGCTCTGGCAGGTCTGGACGATCACCACCTGGGTCACCAGCCGGTACGAGCCGGATCGCGTCGTCATCCAGGTAGTGGTGGTCGGCACCATGTTCGGCAGCCTGGTGCTGGGCGTGACGCTGCCCCGCGCCCTGGAGGAGCGGGCATTGCCGTTCGCGCTCGCGTACGTGGTGGTGATGGTCGGCCGGCCGCTGCTGATCGCGGTGGCGTTGCGTGCCCACCCGCGGCGTCTGGTCCCGGTGCGGCTTGCCGTCTGGGCGGGGGTCAGCGCCCCGCTGTGGATCGCCGGCGCGCTGATGCCCGGTCCGCGCCTGGCGCTGTGGGTCGTCGCGCTGGCGGTGGACCATCTCGGCACGGTCCTGGGCTGGCCGCTGCCGTGGATCGGGGCGTCGCGCATCCGGCAGTGGCTCGTCGCCGGGGAGCACCTGGCCGAGCGCTACCAGCAGATCTTCCTCATCGCGCTCGGCGAGTCGATCCTGGTGATCGGCGTGACCTACAGCGGGAAGGAGTTCTCCGGCGACGCGGCGGTGGCGTTCACGATCTCGTTCGTGATCACCGCGTTGCTCTGGCGGATCTACTTCTACCGGGCCGGTCACCTGCTGGCGGAGGCGCTGCGGATGGCCGGCACTCCGGGGCGGCTGGCCGAGTCGGCGGCGCAGACCCACCTGTTCATGGTGCTCGGCGTGATCGGCGCCGCGGTCGGCTACGAGCTGGTCATCGCCCACCCGTACGACACGGCCCGGCCGAGCTGGCTGGTCTTCGTGGTGGGCGGCCCGGCGGTGTTCCTGGCCGCCCGCTCCCGGTTCGAGTACGAGATCTTCGGCCGGGTGTCCCGCCCCCGGCTGGTCGGGCTGCTGGTCCTGGTGCTGCTCCTGCCCGCGCTGGTGACCGTGCCGGCGATGTTCGCGCTCGGCGCGGTGGCCGTCGTGCTGGCGCTCGTCGCGTTCGCCGACGCCCGCCGGGCCTGGCACCGGCCGCCGGAGTCCTCCGCCTCGCCGATCGGGCGGGAGGCGCTCGGCGAGGGCGGCCCCGAGGCGTGAGCCGTCAGGCGGCGGTCGGGCGGGACAGCGACGCCAGCGCGCGGCGGACGTCGGCCAGCGAGACGGTGGCCGAGTCGTCCAGGTCGGCCAGGCCGGCCTCGATCCACTGCCGCATCAGCGTGGTCACGCCGATGCCGCGCGCGTCGGCGGCGGCGCGGACCCGCTCGTACGTCTCCAGCGGGAGCCGGACCGACCGGCTGACCATCGGTACGTCGGTGTCGGGGGTGGGGAGCTGCGCCGGTGACGTGTCGTCGATCAGGTCGGCGAACGCGTCGCCTCCGGCGTGGAACCGCTTGGTCGCCTCGTCACGGTGCATCGTGACCGCCTCCTCGTCGGCGTGATCTCCGCACCGCCTCGTCGTAGCGCTTGGCCTCGACGTCGCTCAGCTCGCGGGCGGAGAGGATGTCCCAGTCGTTGTCGGTGCCGTCGGCCTCGGCCAGCAGCACGGCGAGCCGCCGGCCCCGGTGGTCGGTGGCGTAGACCACCATCACGTCGTCGCCGAGGTGCCGGATGACCCGGCGGTTGCTGTGCAGGGCCTCCCAGACTTCCCCGGGTGTGACGTCGTAGACCCGCAGGTTCGCCAGCGCCTCGTCGGTGAAGCTGAACCGGTTGGCCACGGGCGAAGCGTACCACGCACGTAACACGCACCGGGCTGTCACGAATTTCGCCGATCATCCGTCCGGAGTGACAGGATGGGCCCTATCCCCTCGTAGGAGGTCCGTGGTGAAGCGTCAGGCGTACCAGCCGATACTGATCACCGACGCCCCGCGCAGCCAGGACGACCAGCTCAACAGCCGGCAGAAGCGTTACGTGCTGATGATGGCCATCCGGGTTGCGTGTCTGGTGGCGGGCGCGATCCTGGTCGGCGCGAAGGCCCCGCTGCTCTGGCTCTGGCTGCCGCTGTGCGCGCTCGGCATGGTGCTCGTGCCCTGGCTCGCCGTGCTGCTCGCCAACGACCGGCCGCCCAAGGAGGAGCACCGGCTGGCGAACCGGTTCCAGAACCGGCGCCGCGAGGAGCCCGCGCCCACCGCCCTCACCGCCGAGGAGAACCCGCACAAGATCATCGACGCCGAGCCCTGACCGGCCCGGGCGGAGCACCGCCCGGACCGGCCACCGCCGTCAGGGCGCCGGGCGGGCGCCCACCGTCGTCACGGCGAGCGCGCCCAGGTCACCGGCCCGCGCCAGCGCGGCACGCGGGTCGGCCCCGGCCAGCCACGCGGTGAGCAGCCCGGCCGCGAACGCGTCCCCGGCGCCGGTCACGTCCACCACGTCCACCCCTGGCGCTGGCGCGAACTCCACCACCCCGCCGCGCTCCACCCACACCGCGCCCGCCGCGCCGCGCTTGACCACGACCCGGTGCGCCACAGCTGTCAGCGCCCGCGCCTGCGCCGCCGGGTCCAGCCCGCCGGCCAGCACCGTCGCCTCGTCCGTGTTGACGAGCAGCAGGTCGACGTCGCGTACCCAGGTCAGGAACGCCCCGCCGACGCGCCGCAGCGGCGCCGCGGACGCCGCGTCGACGCTGACGGTCAGCCCACGCTCGCGGGCGGTGGCCAGCGCGCGCAGGCCGGCGCCGCGCGACCCGACGTCCAAGAGGGTGTACGCGGACAGGTGCAGATGCCCGGCGTCGGGCGCGGCGGCCAGTGCCGCGTCCACGTGCGCGGCGGTCAGCCGCAGGTTCGCGCCCCGCTGGCTGATCATCGTGCGCTCCCCGTCGTGGGCGAGCACGATGACGGTGCCGGTCGGGTAGCCCTCGTGCCGCTCCACCGCGCAGTCCACACCGATGCGGGTCAGCTCGGCCACCCGCTCCCGGCCGGTCTCGTCGTCGCCGACGGCCGCGACCAGCGTCACCGCAGCGCCCTGCCCGGCGAGCCAGGCCGCGGTGTTCGCCGCCTGCCCGCCGCCGCTGAACCGGATCCCGGCCGCGGTGTCCGAGCCGGTCGCGAGCGGCCCGGACAGCACCGCGAGCACGTCGGTGATCACGTCGCCGACGACGACGATGCGCGGCCTGGCGTTCATGCCGTACCGGTGGGGCGGGCCGCCGCGGCGACCGCGATCCGGGCCGCGAGGTCGGCGTTGCGCAGGATGATCCGGACGTTCACCGCCAGGCTGGCACCCTCGGTGGCGGCGTGGAAGTGCGACAGCAGGAACGGGGTGACCGCCTTGCCGGTGATCCCCTCGCGGGCCAGCGCGGCCAGTCCTTCGGCGAGCGTGCGGTCGTGCAGCGCCGGGTCGAGCTGCTCATCGGCGGGCAGCGGGTTGGCCACCACCAGGCCGCCGTGGTGCACGCCGTGCGTCGCGCGGGCGGCCAGCACGTCCGCCACCTGCTCCGGCGACTCGACCGACCAGTCCAGGTCGAAGCCCGCATCGGTCAGGTAGAAGCCGGGGAAGCGGCGGGTGCGGTAGCCGACCACACCCACCCCGAGCGTCTCCAGCCGCTCCAGCGTGGCGCCCACGTCGAGGATCGACTTCACCCCGGCGCAGACCACGGCGATCGGCGTCCGGGCCAGCGTGACCAGGTCGGCCGACTCGTCGAACGTCTGCGCCGCCTCCCGGTGCACGCCGCCGAGCCCACCGGTGGCGAACACGCCGATCCCGGCCGCCGCCGCGACAGCGCTCGTGGCCGCCACGGTGGTGGCACCGTCCGCTCCTGTCGCCGCCGCCGGGGCCAGGTCGCGGACCGAGAGCTTGCTCACGCCGTCGACGGTGGCGAGCCGGGTGAGCTGGGCGTCGTCCAGCCCCACCCGCAGCTCCCCGGCGACCATGCCGACGGTGGCCGGCACCGCCCCCGCGTCCCGTACCGCCTGCTCGATCTCGCGCGCCACCCGCAGGTTGTCCGGGCGGGGCAGCCCGTGCGAGACGATCGTGCTCTCCAACGCCACGACCGGGCGGCCGTCCCGCAGGGCGTCGGCCACCTCACTACCGAGACTGATGTGAAAGTTGGTCACGTCGGTTACCGTACGGGCCGCTTCCGGCCGGGGCCCAGGTGGACCGGGGCGGACCGACCTGCAAAACTGGAACGCCGGAGGTGTAGTCGTGAGCACAGAGGTTCTCGAGCGTCCCGAGCTGAAGGACGCGGACACTGGTCCGGAGATGTTCCACTACGTCCGCAAGGAGAAGATCGCCGAGAGTGCCGTCATGGGCACCTACGTGGTCGCACTCTGCGGCGAGACGTTCCCGGTCACCAAGGCGGCCAAGCCGGGCTCCCCGGTCTGCCCGAAGTGCAAGGAGATCTACGACTCGTACCGCGAGTGATGCCGGGCGGCGTCGCGGCCCCCGCACGTAACCTGCGGCGGTGACCACCTCCACCGCCCTGCTCCTCGCCGACCTCACCGGCGTGGCGGTCTTCGCCGCCTCCGGCGCCTCCGCGGCGGTGGCGAAACGGCTCGACCTGTTCGGCGTCGTCTTCGTCGGCGTGGTCGCCGCGCTCGGCGGCGGCATCTTCCGCGACCTGGTCATCGACGAGGTGCCCCCGCTGGCGTTCGCCGACTGGCGCTACGCCGCCACCGCCGCGGCCGTCGCCGCGGCCGTGTTCTGGCTGCACCCCCAGCTCGCCCGGCTGCGCACCACGGTGCTGGTGCTGGACGCCGCCGGCCTCGGCCTGTTCACCGTCACCGGCACGCTCAAGGCCCTCGACGCCGCCGTGCCGGCGGTCGGCGCCTGCATGATCGGCATGCTCACCGCCATCGGCGGCGGTCTCGGCCGGGACCTGCTCACCGGCGAGATCCCGGTGGTGCTGCGCCGGGAGATCTACGCGCTCGCGGCGCTCGCCGGCTCGGTCGCGGTGGCGTTGCTGTCGGCGTGCGGACAGGCCACCGCCGTGCCGCTCACCGGCGCCGCGCTGCTGGTGTTCGGGCTGCGCCTGATCGCGCTGCGCCGCCGCTGGTCCGCCCCGGTGGCGACGATGCGGCCGCCGCGCACCGGCACCCGGGGACCACTGCCCTGACTCGCCCTGCGCCGGGGCGGGCGGATGTGACAGGCGTGGCGTCGAGTGGGGCGTACGGCCCGCGCTGGTTATGCTGAACCGGCCTTCGCGGCACCGGATGCGCGAGGGCGTTTTCATGGGCGGCGGCTCCCGTGGCCCCGGTCGGGCCCGCCGCCGTCCGCGGCGGAGAGGAGCTACGCGTGCCACCGCGGATGCCGGCGCTCGACACGTTCCCGCCCCTGCGCGCCTGGCAACGCAAGGCGCTCGTGGAATACCTGCGCCGCCGGAGCGAGGACTTCACAGCGGTCGCCACGCCCGGCGCCGGTAAGACCACGTTCGCGTTGCGCATCGCCGCCGAGCTGCTCGCCGACGGCACCGTCGAGGCGGTCACCGTGGTCGCGCCGACCGAGCACCTGAAGACCCAGTGGGCGCAGGCCGCCGCACGGGTCGGCATCCAGCTCGACGCCGCGTTCCGCAACGCCGACCTGCACTCCGCCGCCGACTTCCACGGCGCCGTGGTCACCTACGCCCAGGTGGGCATGGCGCCGCAGGTGCACCGGCGGCGCACCATGACCCGGCGCACGCTCGTCATCCTCGACGAGATCCACCACGCCGGCGACTCGCGTACCTGGGGCGACGGCGTGAAGGCGGCGTTCGAGCCCGCGGTACGCCGGCTGATGCTCACCGGTACGCCGTTCCGCTCCGACGACAACCCGATCCCGTTCGTCAGCTACGAGCGCGGCGGCGACGGGCTGCTGCGCTCCCGCGCCGACTCGGTCTACGGCTACTCCGACGCGCTGCGCGAGGGCGTGGTCCGGCCGGTGCTGTTCCTGGCGTACTCGGGGGAGACCCGGTGGCGCACGAACGCTGGCGAGGAGCTGGCCGCCCGCCTCGGCGAGCCGATGACGCAGGACCTGATCGCCCAGGCGTGGCGTACCGCGCTGGACCCGGCCGGCGACTGGATGCCGCAGGTGCTGCGCGCCGCCGACGCCCGGCTGACCGTGCTGCGCGCCAACGGCATGCCTGACGCGGGCGGCCTGGTCATCGCCAGCGACCAGCAGGTGGCTCGCTCGTACGCGAAGCTGCTGGAGCAGGTGACCGGTGAGAAGGCCGCCGTGGTGCTCTCCGACGACCAGGGCGCGTCCGCGCGGATCGCGACGTTCGCCGCCTCTCAGCAACGGTGGCTGGTCGCGGTGCGGATGGTGTCCGAGGGCGTCGACATCCCCCGCCTGGCCGTCGGCGTGTACGCGACGAGTGCCAGCACCCCGCTGTACTTCGCGCAGGCGATCGGCCGGTTCGTCCGGGCCCGCCGCTCCGGCGAGACCGCGTCGGTGTTCCTGCCGAGTGTGCCGCACCTGCTCGGGCTCGCCAGCGAGATGGAGGCCGAGCGGGACCACGTGCTCGGCAAGCCGAAGGACCGCGAGGGCTTCGACGACGACCTGCTGGAGCGCGCCCAGCGCGACGACGGCGCCAGCGGGGAACTGGAGAAGCGTTTCGCGGCGCTCTCCGCGACCGCCGAGCTGGACCAGGTGATCTTCGACGGCGCCTCGTTCGGCACCGCCGCCCAGGCCGGCACGCCCGAGGAGGAGGAATACCTCGGTCTGCCCGGTCTGCTCACCGCCGACCAGGTCTCGCTGCTGCTGACCAAGCGGCAGGCCGAGCAGCTCGCCGCGCAGAAGCGCCGGGCCGCCCAGCGGACCGCTGAGCCGGCCGCTGCGGCCCCGGCGGCGGCGCCCCCACCGATGAGTGCCGCCCAGCGCCGGGTGGCGCTACGGCGGCAACTGAACGCCCTGGTGGCCGCCCGGCACCACCACACCGGCCAGCCACACGGCAAGATCCACGCCGAGCTGCGCCGGATCTGCGGCGGCCCGCCCAGCGCGCAGGCCACTATCGAGCAGCTCGAGGAGCGCATCGCCACCGTGCAGACCCTCTGACGGGCCGGTTGGGCACGCACCGGCCGACCGGGCGTGCACAACCGACTGGACACGAAAAACCGGCCGGAGGCTCCCCTTGCGGGTGCCTCCGGCCGGTCATGTCGGGTTGTGGACTTCTTGTCGGACCTCAGTTCGCCATCAGATCGGCGCCTCGCCAGCTGAACTCCGGGTCCGACGCGTAGCGCACGGTGATCTTGACGAGATCCTCCGCGTACTTGTTCGCGTGGTGCCCACAGAACACCAGCTCGCTCCCACCCGCCAGAGTGATGCGGAGCTTGCCGGCAGCATTGCAGCGGTCGCACCGTTCATCGGCGGCCGGGGGGCTCACCGTCTCGGGCGGCGGCGTGAGGGTCGGGGTCATCGCCTTCCTCCTCTGGTCGTCACCGATGAACACTCTCTTCGGTTGCTCACCTATCGTGCAACACCCATCTCGGGCCCTGCCTTCCCTGTGTGCCCGCGGGGGACCGAGGTCACACCTGGCGTGGAGGACAGTGTGCCGTGCACCAAGGGTGCCACGTCAACGATCACAAACAGGCAACCGAACGATCACCAAAGAGTGTTCTACGGCTGGTGATCAAACCGGCACGGTTTGTTGACGTGCGCGGTCAGTCCAGGTAGTCGCGGAGCACCTGGGAACGCGAGGGGTGCCGCAACTTGGACATGGTCTTGGATTCGATCTGCCGGATGCGTTCCCGGGTCACGCCGTACACCTGGCCGATCTCGTCCAGAGTGCGCGGCTGGCCGTCGGTGAGGCCGAAACGCAGGCGCACCACGCCCGCCTCACGCTCGGACAGCGTCTGCAGGACCTGCTGGAGCTGGTCCTGCAGCAGCGAGAACGACACCGCGTCGACGGCGACGACCGCCTCGGAGTCCTCGATGAAGTCGCCGAGCTGGCTGTCGCCCTCGTCGCCGATGGTCTGGTCGAGCGAGATGGGCTCCCGGGCGTACTGCTGGATCTCCAGCACCTTCTCCGGTGTGATGTCCATCTCCTTGGCCAGCTCCTCCGGGGTGGGCTCGCGGCCCAGGTCCTGGAGCAGCTCGCGCTGGATGCGGCCGAGCTTGTTGATCACCTCGACCATGTGCACCGGGATGCGGATGGTGCGGGCCTGGTCGGCCATGGCGCGGGTGATGGCCTGGCGGATCCACCAGGTGGCGTAGGTGGAGAACTTGTAGCCCTTGGTGTAGTCGAACTTCTCGACGGCGCGGATGAGGCCGAGGTTGCCTTCCTGGATGAGGTCGAGGAAGGCCATGCCGCGACCGGTGTAGCGCTTGGCCAGCGAGACCACCAGGCGGAGGTTGGCCTCCAGCAGGTGGTTCTTGGCGCGCTCGCCGTCCCGGGAGATCCACATCAGGTCGCGCTGGAGGTCGCGGACCAGCTTCTCCTCGCCCTCGTCGGCGGCGCGCAGCCGCTCGGCGGCGTAGAGGCCGGCCTCGATCCGCTTGGCCAGCTCGACCTCCTGCTCGGCGTTGAGCAGCGGCACCTTGCCGATCTGCTTCAGGTACGCCCGCACGGAGTCGGCGGAGGCGGTCAGCTCGGCGTCCCGGCGCGCCTGCTTGAGCGCCTCGGACTCCTCGTCGTCCCACTCGAAGTCGTTGTCGGTGGCGGAGCTGGCCGCGTCGGCCTCGGCGGCCTGGGTCAGCTCGGCCGGCTCCTCGACCACCACGTCCTCGATCTCGGCGGCCAGCTCCTCCGGGTCGATCTCACCGTCGGGGCCCTCGGCCTTGCCGCCGGCCTTGGCCGGCTTGGCCGCGGCGGTCTTCGCCGCCACCGTGGCCTTGGTGGCGCGGGTCGCCTTGGTGGCCTTCGCCGGGGCCGCGGCCTTCGCCACGTCGGCGGTGGTGGCCTTGCGCGCGGTCGCCTTCCGGGGGGCCGGGGCGGGCGACGCCTCGGCGGCCGGCGCCTGCTTCGGGGCGGGCGCGGCGGCCTTCTTGGTGGTCTTGGCGGTGGTCGCGCGGGAGGCCGGGGTGGCGGACCGGGCGGCGGCGACGCGGCGGCGGGTGCTCGCCGAGCCGTCCACCACCACCGTCACACCCGCCTCGGAGAGCGCGCGGAGGATCTTCTTGGCCTGGGCCGGGGTCACCTCAGCGGACTCGACGGTGCGCGCGAGCTGGGCCGACGTGAGCTGGCCGCCGGCGCTCTGCGCGTGGGCGATCAGGGTGTCGGTGAGCGAGCGAACGTCGGCGCCGGTCTGGCGGGGATCTGTCACGAAGACCTTCCGGAGGCGAAAGAGCGAGCACGGCCGGGTCGTCCGGCGCAGCATGGGACGGCCGCGCCGGGCGAGTCGTTGAGGACCCCCGTGTCCCGGCCCGTCCGGTCGCTGGCGGTCCGTGGCGCGTGGGCAGGGTGAATTGTAACGCCGTCTGCCGCGATCATCCCGCGCCGCACGGCGGACCTGCGGTCCGGGACCGCAGATTCGGCGCAGATGTGGACTTTGTAAGGATGATACCCGCGCGCGAGACGGCCGGTCCCGATCGTGCGGGAAGGGGAGAAACATGATCACCTCGACGCCCACGGCGCGGGAGTTGCTCACGATCGCTGTCGACGTGGCCCGGGAGGCCGCCGCCACCGCGTACCGGATGCGGGTCGAGGGTGTC
The DNA here is from genome assembly GCF_004637285.1 of Micromonospora sp. CNZ285. NCBI lineage: Bacteria > Bacillati > Actinomycetota > Actinomycetes > Micromonosporales > Micromonosporaceae > Micromonospora > Micromonospora sp. CNZ285. The sequence continues at coordinate 62,377 of NZ_SPQD01000001.1, forward strand.
TCGGTGGCCGCGACCAAGAGCACGGTGACCGACGTGGTCACCGCCGCCGACCGGGCGGTGGAGCGGCAGGTGGTCGCCGCGCTGCGGCAGCGGCGGCCCGGCGACGCGGTGCTGGGCGAGGAGTACGGCGCGGGGGAGACCGGCCCGGCCGGCGACGACGGCGTGCGCTGGATCCTCGACCCGATCGACGGAACCGTGAACTACCTGTACGGGCTGCCCTACTGCGCCGTCTCGCTGGCCGCCGAGGTGGCCGGTGAGGTGGTCGCCGGGGTGGTCCGCAACGTCGTCACCGGCGAGGAGTGGACCGCGACGCTCGGCGGCGGCGCGTGGCGCGACGGTCAGCGGCTGCGGGGCTCCACCGCGACCGATCTCGGGCAGGCGCTCGTCGCCACCGGGTTCGGCTACGACGCCGGCCGCCGGGCGCACCAGGCGCGGGTGGTGACCGAGCTGATCCCGCACATCCGGGACATCCGCCGGATGGGCGCCGCCGCGCTCGATCTCTGCCTGGCCGCCGAGGGGCGGGTGGACGCGTACTACGAGAAGGGGCTGGCCGACTGGGACCTGGCCGCCGGCGGGCTGGTCGCCCGGGAGGCCGGGCTGCTGGTGACCGGCCTGTCCGGCCGCCCGGCCGGACCGGACATGGTGCTCGCGGCGCCGCCGGCGCTGCACGGGCCGCTGCACGACCGGCTGGCCGACCTGGACGCCTCCGGCGGGCCGTGACCGGCGCCGGACACGCGACGGGGCGGCCTCCCCGGAGGGAGACCGCCCCGCGTCGCCGGGCCGCCGTCGGCTACTTCTCGATCGGCATCGGGCAGGTCTCGGGCGGCGCCTGCGGCGCGCCCAGGTCGCCGAGCGACTGGTTGACCTCGGTGGTGGTGGCGAGCTGCTGGAACTGGTTGCCCAGGACCACGTCGACCACGTCGTCCTTGCGGTTCGCGTCGAAGTCCTGGTTGGCCTCGTTCAGGAAGTACGCGCGCAGCAGGTGCGCCGAGCCGACGGCCTTGGGCCCGAACCGCAACTGGGCCACGCCGTCGAACGCCTTCTTCTCGTTGCCGACCTTCTTGACCTGGAACTTGCGGTTGCGGAAGTCGTCCGCGACGCTGCCCGCCCGGCCGGCCTCGTCGGTGGCGTTGTAGACGTTGATCTTGACGTCCTTCTGCTCCCGCAGCCGCAGGTCGACGAGCGGCCAGCCGTCCGGGCAGGCGGCCGCCGTACCGGCTGTGCCCTGACTGTCCTTCAGCACGGCGACGACCACGACGACCAGGGCGACAGCCGCCAGCAGTCCGACGACAACGAGTGCTCGCACTCGCGCAAAACTCATCCTGGGCGCTCCCCGGACAGTGATTGGGTGGTGGCGGGCGACGCGGTCGGGCCGCGACCGGTCGGCCGTCCAGTACGCCGCTGAGGTTAACGCTTGTCCGGCTCAGGCGTGGAAACAGTCCGACATACCGGCGCGCCACGCGGTGAACCGGTAGGACTACCCCTATCTTCGTGTCGCCTGAGTCACATTGGGAACAACTTCGGGCGCAGAGGCGTACATCTCTCCCGCGAGGGCGGTATACATGCCTCGCCCACAGGGGGGGTAAGGTTCCGCGCTCACCGGGGGCATTTCGCACCGGCGAGCCCGGCCCACCGCTCGTCGGGTCGGGTGCCCGACAGAGATGGTGGCCGGTCAGGGGAACCGAAACGGCGTCGTCCGGCGTTACAACCGGCAGCGACAATATCGATATTGGAGAGTGAAACCGATGGCCACCGACTACGACGCCCCGCGTCGCGACGAGGTCGACCTCGGCGAGGACAGCCTGGAAGAGCTCAAGGCCCGGCGGGTCGACTCACAGTCGGGCGCCGTGGACGTCGACGAGGCCGAGGTGGCCGAGAGCTTCGAGCTGCCCGGCGCCGATCTGGCCGACGAGGAGCTCACGGTCAAGGTCCTCCCGATGCAGCAGGACGAGTTCCGGTGCGCCCGCTGCTTCCTGGTCCACCACCGCAGCCAGCTGGCGGTCGAGCGCAACGGCGACCTGATCTGCCGCGAGTGCGTCTGATCCCGACCGGGGACACCAGCGGCGGCCTCCTCGACGGGGCCGCCGCTGTTCGAGCCGCCGCCGTGCGCGCGTGGCCGGGAGCTGCTTGACTCGTACGGGCGGCTGCCACGCCGCGCGGAGCAGGAGGGCGGACGGGTGAGCGAGCGCAGCGAACAAGCCGGCCCGGACACGCCCGGCCCGGAGGTACCCGGCCCGGACAGCCCGGACACCGAGGAGCTGGGCGCCACCGTCGCCGCCCTGACCGCCGACGACATCGCGCCCGCCCGCCGGAGGCAACTGCTCACCCGGCTGGTCGGGCAGGCCCGCGCCCGGGGGATCACCGACCTGTTCAAGCCCCGTGCCGCGGTGCGCTGGATGACCGACACGGTCGCCGAGGTCGCACCGCACGTGCCGATCCGTGACCTCGCCACGCTGCGGCGGCACTTCCCCGGCCTGGACGACGAGGCGCTCGCCGACCGGCTGGTCCGGAACGCGTCCCGCGCCACCGCCGGGGTCGGCGCCGCGGGCGGCGGGGTCGCCGCGGTCGAGTGGGCGGTCACGCCCACCCTGCTCTCCGCACCCCTGCTGCTGGCCGCCGAGACGGTGGCCGTGGTGGCGATCGAGCTGAAGCTGATCGGCGAGCTGCACGAGGTCCACCGGGTGGCGCTGCCGGCCGGCGGCACCGGCCGTGCCGTGGCGCTCGTGCAGTCCTGGGCCACCCAGCGGGGGATCAACCCGATGATGCCTGGTGTCGGGGTGAGCGCGGTGCTCGGCACCGCCGCCCGCCGCGAACTACGGGACAGCCTGATGCGCCGCTTCGGGCGCAACCTCACCACGCTCGGGCCGTTCCTGACCGGCGCCGCCGTGGCCGGCTACCTCAACCGCCGGGCCACCCGCGCGCTCGGCGAGCAGCTGCGCAAGGACCTGCGGCGTACCGCGCGGGCCCTGCCGGACAAGCCGTCCTGACCGGTCCCGCGCCGGGACGCGCCGGGCCGGGCCGCGGGCGACCCGTCAGGCCGCGTCGCGGGCGGCCAGCAGGGCGGTCGCCAACTGGACCGGATGCCGGGTGCTGACCACCCAGAACGGGGTCGGGTCGGCCGGGTCGTCCAGCACCACCTGCACCGCGCCGCCGACCCACGGCCGCTGCACCACGAAGGCCAGCGGGTCGGAGCCGACGCCGAGCACCTCGCGCCGGCCGGCCGCGTCCAGCGGCACCACGTCCGCGACGTACCGCACCGGCAGGTGGGCGTCGTCCACCCGCAGCTCGCCGTCACGCACCTCGACCCGGATCCGGCCCAGCCACCACAGGCCGGCCACAGTGGCGGGGATCAGCAGGACGAACGGCAGCCAGGCGCGTACCCCGGTCGCGCCCATCCACAGCTCGACCGCGAGCAGGACGGCCGCGGCCAGCCCGGCCGGCCAGGCCCACCAGGGCAGCCCGAGGCGCTCCGCGTACGGCGCGGCGGTGGCCGTCGGGGCGGCCGGAGATGACGACTGACGCACACAGACGAGGGTACGGCGCGCGGGCGGCCCGGCAACCGGCAGGATGGCAGGGGCACCCCGCAGGACCGGACGGAAGAGGATGACCGTGACAGACGTCGTACCCGTGCCCGTGCGGCTGCTCGACCCGGAGCTGCCACTGCCGGCGTACGCCCATCCCGGCGACGCCGGTGCGGACCTGGTGGCCGCCGCGGACGTCGAGCTGCCCCCCGGCGGCCGGGCCCTGGTCCCCACCGGCGTGGCGGTGGCGCTGCCGGACGGCTACGTCGGGCTGGTGCACCCCCGATCCGGACTCGCGGCCAGACTCGGCGTGACGGTGCTCAACGCGCCCGGTACGGTCGACGCCGGCTACCGGGGTGAGATCCTGGTCAACCTGATCAACCACGACCGGGACACACCGGCCAGGATCAGCCGGGGTGACCGCATCGCGCAGCTCGTGGTCCAGCGGGTCGCCCGGGCCGAGTTCCGGCCGGTGGCTGAGCTGCCCGGGTCCCGGCGTGGCACCGGCGGGCACGGATCCACCGGCGGGCACGCCGGGCTGGTCCCGGCGCCGTCCGGCGGGCAGAGCGAAGAGGTGGCAGGGTGAGTGTGAACAGCGGAGGGTGGGCGCAGTGATCTTCTCCCGGAAGCGGGCCGACGAGGCGCGTGACAATGGGGTCCTCGACGCCGAGGAGACCCCGTCGGCGCCGGACCGCGGCCCGTACGACGTCAGCGAGGCACCGGACGCGCCTCGCCTTGACCTGGGCAGCCTGCAGATCCCGGCGGTGCCGGACGTCGAGGTGCGGGTCCAGGCCGACCCGCAGGGCGTGATCCAGCAGGTCGTGCTCGTGCACGGGCAGAACGCGCTCCAGCTCGGCGTCTTCGCCGCGCCCCGGTCCGAGGGCATCTGGGACGAGGTGCGCGAGGAGATCCGCCAGTCGCTCGTCAACGACGGCGCGGCCGCCCAGGAGGTCGAGGGGGAGCACGGGCCCGAGCTGCGCGCCCGCGTGGGTACCCCGGACGGGCCGACCGACCTGCGGTTCGTCGGCATCGACGGCCCGCGCTGGATGGTGCGCGGCGTCTTCCAGGGCGCGGCCGCCACCGACCCGGCCGCCGCCGGCCCGCTCGCGGCCTGCCTGGACGGCCTGGTCGTCGACCGCGGCCAGGAGGCCAAGCCGGTGCGCGAACCGCTGCCGCTGCGGCTGCCCCGCGAGGTCGCCGAGCAGCAGGCCGCCGACCAGCAGGAGGTCTGAGCCACACGTCCCCGGGCCCGGCGCCGATCGGCGCCGGGCCCGCGGCGTGTCCGGTTCGCGGGCGGCGGTACGCGCGACACGCCGCTCCCGCCGGCGGGCCACACCGGCGTACGCTGGCGGGACGGTTCCGCCGCCCGCGGGGCCCCGCTGTGGAGAGGGTGACGCGGAGGTCATGACGACCGACGAGAGCCGGGGGTCGCTGCGGCGGCTCCTGCACCGGCTCACCGCGAGCGAGGCCGAGATCGAGGCGCAGGAGCTGCGCCGGGAGAGCGCCGAGTCCGGCGGCACGCCCGCCCACCAGTGCAACAGGGGTCAGGTGGTGTCGGTGGCCGGAAGGCTGCGTACCGTCGTCTACACGCCCCGCACGAACCTGCCCACGCTGGAGGCCGACCTCTACGACGGCAACGACGTGGTGACGCTGGTCTGGCTGGGCCGCCGGCACATCGCCGGGATCGAGCCGGGCCGGCACCTGACCGCGCGCGGCCGGGTGGCGGTGCGTGACGACCGCAAGGTGATCTACAACCCGTACTACGAGCTGGAGTCGCCGAAGTGACGACCGGACAGCAGCACACCCCGTCGGGCCTCGGTCCGCAGGACGAGGAGCGGCTGCCCAGCCTCGCCGAGCAGATGGCCGACCAGCTCGGCGGATGGCGCGGGCTGGTCGAGTCGAGCATCCCGGTGGTGGTCTTCGTGATCGCCAACGTGATCGGCGAGCTGCGCCCCGCCGTGTACGCCTCGGTGGCGGTGGCGCTGCTGATCGCCGGGCTGCGACTGGCCCAGCGCAAGCCGGTGCGGCACGCCGTCAACGGGCTGTTCGGCGTCGGCATCGGCGCGCTGCTGGCGCTGCGCACCGGCGACGAGCGCGACTTCTACCTGCCGGGCATCCTCTACGGCATCGGGTACGGCCTGGCGCTGCTGCTGTCGGCCGCGATCCGGCAGCCGCTGGTCGGCTGGATCTGGTCGGTGCTGGTCGCCAAGGGCCGCTCCGAGTGGCGCCACGACCCCAAGCTGGTCCGCACCTTCACCCAGCTCACCGTGCTGTGGGGCGTGGTGTGGCTGGCCAAGGTCGGCGTGCAGGCCGGGCTCTACCTGGCCCACCAGGACACCGCGCTGGGCGTGGCCCGGCTCGCCCTGGGCTACCCGCCGTACGCGCTGCTGCTGCTGATCACGGTGTGGGTGGTGCGCCGGGTCACCCGGGAGAGCGCACCCACCCCGCTGCCCGGCTCCTGACGCCGCCTCAGGCGCGGTCGCGGTGCCGGTCCGCGCTGGCCGGGCCGAGGATCACCGCGCGTACGTCGTCCTCCACCGCCGCGGTGCAGACGAACACCAGCTCGTCGCCGGCCTCGATCGGGTCGTCCGGGGTGGGCACCAGCACCCGCTTGCCGCGCACGATCGCCACCAGCGCCGCGTCCCGGGGGATCGGCACCGCGTGGATCGGCTGCCCCACGTAGGGCGCTGTCGGCGGCAGCGTGATCTCGACCAGGTTCGCCTCGCCCTGCCGGAACGTCATCAGCCGGACCAGGTCGCCGACGGTGACCGCCTCCTCGACCAGCGCCGCCATCACCCGCGGCTTGCTCACCGAGACGTCCACGCCCCACTGCTCGGTGAACAGCCACTCGTTCTCCGCCCGGTTGACCCGGGCCACCACGCGGGGCACCGCGAACTCGGTCTTGGCGAGCAGCGAAACCACCAGGTTGACCTTGTCGTCGCCGGTGGCGGCCACGACCACGTCACACCCGGCCACGTTGGCCTCCTCCAGGCTGGCCAGCTCGCACGCGTCGGCGAGCACCCAGTCGGCGGCCGGCACCCGGTCGGGCCGCAGCATCTTCGGCTGCCGCTCGATCAGCATCACCTGGTGGCCGTTGTCGATCAGCTCCTGGGCGATCGAGCGGCCCACGTTGCCGGCGCCGGCGATGGCGATCCGCATGGCTCAGTGCCCCCCTTCCGGCGGCGCCGCCGCCACCGACGTGACCGGGCCGTTGATGTCGTCGGTCACCAGCATGTAGACCTGGTCGCCCTCCTGGATCACCGTGGAGGCGGTGGGCAGGGTGCCGATCCCGAACCGGTTCAGGTAGGCCACCCGGGCGCCGACGGCCTGCTCCAGCTGCCGCAGCGGCCGGCCGATCCAGTCCTTGTGCACCGGCACCTCGATGATCGAGACGGTGCTCGTCGGGTCGCGGAAGATCTCCACGTTGCCCTCGGGGACCAGGTGGCGCAGCATCCGGTCGGCGGTCCACCGGACGGTCGCCACGGTGGGGATGCCGAGCCGCTCGTAGACCTGGGCGCGGCGCTGGTCGTAGATGCGGGCCGCGACCCGGGACACGCCGAACGTCTCCCGCGCCAGCCGGGCCGAGATGATGTTGGAGTTGTCGCCGCTGGACACCGCCGCGAACGCGTCGGCCCGCTCGATGCCGGCCTGACGCAGCACCTCGCCGTCGAAGCCCGCACCGGTGACCGTGATGCCGGCGAAGTCCGGCCCGAGACGGCGGAACGCGTCCGCGTCCTGGTCGATCACCGCCACCGAGTGCCCACGCGACTCCAGGCTGTGGGCCAGGGTCGACCCGACCCGGCCGCAGCCCATGATCACCACATGCACGGTGTCCGCTCCTCCCACGGCGCCGCCCGCCGACCCGTCGCCTGCGAGCCTGCCACGTCCCCCCACGGGACGGGGGACCGAACCGTACCGCGCGGCCGCACGCGGGGGAGATCGACCACCCCCGCGCCCCGGACCCGGTGGTCGTACGCTTGGCGGTTGTGGCCCGACCCACCTCGCTGCTGAAGCGACTCCTCCTCGGTCGACCGTTCCGGTCCGACCGCCTCCAGCACACCCTGCTGCCGAAGCGCATCGCGCTGCCGGTCTTCGCCTCGGACGCGCTCTCCAGCGTCGCGTACGCCCCGGACGAGATCCTCCTGACGCTGTCCATCGCCGGCGCCTCGGCGTTCATCTTCTCGCCGTGGGTCGCGCTCGCGGTCGTCGTGGTCATGCTGACGGTGGTGGCGAGCTACCGGCAGAACGTGCACGCCTACCCCTCCGGCGGCGGCGACTACGAGGTGGCGACGGTCAACCTCGGTCCCAAGGCCGGCCTCGCGGTGGCGAGCGCGCTGCTCGTCGACTACGTGCTCACCGTCGCCGTCTCGGTCTCCTCCGGCGTGGCCAACCTCGGCTCGGTGGTGCCGTTCGTGGCCACCCACAAGGTGCTGATCGCGGTCAGCGCGGTGGTGCTGCTCACCGCGATCAACCTGCGCGGCCTGCGCGAGTCGGGCACCGCCTTCGCCATCCCCACGTACGGCTTCGTGATCGTGATCGGCGGCATGCTGCTGACCGGGCTGATCCGGGTCTTCGTGCTCGGCCACGACCTGCGCGCGCCGAGCGCCGGGCTGGAGATCCAGGCCGAGCACAGCGTCACCGGGTTCGCGCTGGTGTTCCTGCTGCTGCGCACGTTCTCCTCCGGCTGCGCCGCGCTCACCGGCGTGGAGGCGATCTCCAACGGCGTACCGGCGTTCAAGAGCCCGAAGTCGAAGAACGCGGCGACCACGCTGCTGTTGCTCGGCGGCATCGCGGTGGCCATGCTGGTCGGCATCATCTGGCTGGCCCGCCTCACCGGCCTGCAGTTCGTCGAGGACCCGCAGTCGCAGATCGTGTCCGGCCCGGCCGGCTACGTGCAGAAGACGGTCACCACCCAGCTCGGCGAGACCGTGTTCGGCGGCGGCTCGGTGCTGCTCTACGTGGTCGCCGGGATGACCGCGCTGATCCTGTTCCTGGCCGCCAACACCGCCTTCAACGGCTTCCCGGTGCTCGGCTCGATCCTCGCGCAGGACCGCTACCTGCCCCGCCAGCTGCACACCCGCGGCGACCGGCTGGCGTTCTCCAACGGCATCCTCTTCCTGGCCGTCTTCGCGATCGTGCTGATCGTCGGCTTCCAGGCCGAGGTCACCAAGCTGATCCAGCTCTACATCGTCGGGGTGTTCGTCTCGTTCACGCTCTCCCAGGCCGGCATGATCCGGCACTGGAACCGGCACCTGCGCCGCGAGCGCGACCCGGAGGCGCGCCGGCGGATGGTCCGCTCCCGGGCGATCAACACGTTCGGCATGGTCATGACCGGCGTCGTGCTGATCATCGTGCTGGCCACCAAGTTCCTGCTCGGCGCCTGGATCGCGATCGTCGCGATGGCCGTGATGTACGTGGTGATGCTCGGCATCCGCCGCCACTACGACCGGATCGCCGAGGAGCTGGAGCCGACCGAGCAGCGGGCCGTCCTGCCCGCCCGCAACCACGCCATCGTGCTGGTCAGCAAGCTGCACAAGCCGACGCTGCGGGCCGTCGCGTACGCCCGGGCCACCCGGCCGGACACGCTCACCGCCGTCACCGTGAACGTGGACGAGCAGGACACCCGTGACCTCCAGGCCGACTGGGAGCGCCGCGAGCTGCCGGTGCCGCTGACCGTGATCGACTCGCCGTACCGGGAGATCACCCGCCCGATCCTCAACTTCGTCGCGTCGGTGCGCCGGGAGTCGCCGCGCGACGTGGTCACCGTCTTCATCCCCGAGTACGTGGTGGGCCGCTGGTGGGAGAACCTGCTGCACAACCAGAGCGCGCTGCGGCTCAAGGGCCGGCTGCTGTTCGAGCCGGGCGTGATGGTGACCAGCGTGCCGTGGCAGCTCGCGTCCACCGCCAGCAAGAACCTGGACCGGCTGGACGCCACGCTGAGCCGGGGGCCGGCGCGCGGCCCCCGGGTGGCGCCGCAGAGCACGCTGCCGCCGCCGGTGGCGTCCACGCCGTCCGCCGAGCGGGAGGAGCGCTCGTGAGCGCGGTGGAGAGCCCTGGGCCTGCGTCGGCGGCCGGGTGGCCCGGTCCTGCGTCGGCGGACCGGCCCGGCCCTGCGTCGGCGGACCGGCCCGGGCTGGAGGAGGCCGAGCGGGTCGAGCTGACAGTCGACGCGGTCGCGCCGGGCGGGCACTGCGTGGCCCGCGTCGGCGGCCAGGTGGTCTTCGTCCGGCACGCGCTGCCCGGCGAGCGGGTGGTCGCCGAGGTGACCGAGCTGCACCGGGGCTTCGCCCGCGCCGACGCGGTGGAGATCCTGGACGCCTCACCGGACCGGGTCACCCCGCCGTGCCCGTACGCCCGGCCGGGCCGGTGCGGCGGCTGCGACCTCCAGCACGTCGCCCCGGCCGCCCAGCTCGACTGGAAGCTCTCCGTGGTGCGCGAACAGCTCACCCGGCTGGGCGGCCTCACCACCGAGCAGATCGACGCACTCGGCGTCCGCGTCGAGGCGCTGCCCGGCGGGCCGCTGGGCTGGCGTTCCCGGGTCCGCTACGCGGTCGACGCGGCCGGCCGGGCCGGGCTGCTCAAGCACCGCTCGCACGAGGTGGTGCCGATCGAGCGGTGCCTGATCGCGCACCCGGCGATCCAGGACCTGCCGGTGCTCCCGCCGACCGGTGCCCGCTGGCCCGACGCCGACGCGGTGGAGACGGTCGCCAGTACCGGCGGGGACGTCGCCGTGGTCGCGTACACCGATGGGGTTCCGACGGCCGTGAGCGGGCCGGAGCGGGTCCGGGAGACGGCGGCCGGGCGGTCCTTCACGCTGCCCGCCTCCGGGTTCTGGCAGGTGCACCCGGCTGCGGCGGACGCGCTGACCGGCGCAGTCCTCGACCTGCTCGACCCGCGGCCCGGTGAGACGGCCTGGGACCTGTACGGCGGGGCCGGCCTGTTCGCCGCCGCGCTCGCCGAACGGGTCGACGGGGCCCGGGTGACGCTCGTCGAGTCGGCGCCGGACGGGGTGGCCGCGGCCCGGCAGAACCTGGCCGACCTGCGCGCCGTCGAGGTGGTCGCCGCGCGGGTGGAGGCGGCGCTGTCCCGGCGCCGGATCACCGGGCCGGTCGACCTGGTGGTGCTCGACCCGCCGCGCTCGGGTGCGGGCGCGCCGGTGGTCCGCGGTGTGGTGGCCGCCGGGCCGCGCGCTGTCGCCTACGTGGCCTGCGACCCGGCCGCCTTCGCCCGGGACGTGCGCACGTTCGCCGAGGAGGGCTGGCGGCTGGCCGCGCTGCGCGGCTTCGACCTGTTCCCGATGACCCAGCACGTGGAGCTGGTCGGCCTGTTCCTGCCTGGCTAGCCTGACCCGATGAAGATCGTCGGGCTGATGTCGGGCACGTCCTACGACGGGGTGGACGTGGTGGCCGCCGAGTTCACCGCCGACGGCGACACGCTGCGGTTGCGGCCGCTCGGGCACCGGGAACTGGCGTACCCGGACGACCTGCGGGCCGAGATCGGCGCGCTGCTGCCCCCGGCGGCCACCACGATCGAGGCGGTCTGCCGGCTGGACAACCGGCTCGGCGAGGTGTTCGCGGAGGCGGCGGCGGCCGGCGTCGAGCTGGCCGGGGGAGCCGCCGACGCGGTCGTGTCGCCCGGGCAGACGGTCTTCCACTGGGTCGAGGACGGCCGGGTGCGCGGCACGCTCCAGCTCGGCGCGCCGGCCCGGGTGGCCGCCCGGGTGGGCGTACCGGTGCTGCACGACCTGCGCTCGGCGGACGTCGCCGCCGGCGGCCAGGGCGCGCCGCTGGTCCCGGCGTTCGACGCGCTGCTGCTCGACCCGGCCGTGTCCCCGCGCGGCCCGGCCGGCACCGGCGCACGGGCGGCGTTGAACCTCGGGGGGATCGCGAACCTCACCGTGGTCGCGCCCGGGGCGCCGGTCCTCGGGTACGACGTCGGCCCGGCCAACGCGCTGCTGGACGCCGCCGCCCGGCGCTTCCTGGACCGGCCCTGCGACGTCGACGGCGTCCGCGCCGCGGCCGGGCGGGTGCACGAGGCGCTGCTGGCCCGGCTGCTCGCCGAGCCGTACTACGCCGCGCCGCCGCCCAAGTCGACCGGCAAGGAGCTGTTCCACGGCGGCTACCTGGACGCCGCGCTGGCCGCGCTGGGCGAGCCGGTGGCGGCCGACGACGTGCTGGCCACGCTCACCGAGCTGACCGCCCGCACGGTGGCCGACGCCTGCGACAGGCACCGGGTCACCGAGGTGGTGGCCGCCGGCGGGGGAGTGCGCAATCCCACACTCCGGGCGCGGCTGGCCGCGCTGGGCGCGGGACGCTGGCGGCTGCGCACCACCGACGAGCTGGGCGTGCCGGCCCAGGCCAAGGAGGCGTACGCGTTCGCGCTGCTGGGCTGGCTGTCCTGGCACGGGCTGCCGGGCGCGGTGCCGTCGGTGACCGGGGCGTCCCGGGCCGCCGTGCTCGGCTCCTGGACCCCCGCGGGCCCGTCCGCCGCCGCGCCCCGCCCACCCGCGCCCCGGCGGCTGGTGGTCGACGCCTGACCTGGGTCGATGCACGGCCGGGCTGCGGACTGTTCCGCGGCCGATAGACTCTCCGGTCATGAGTGTTGAAGAGGGCACGGCCAACCACGGTCGGCTGCTGGGCACCGTCCGCGGCCCGCAGGACGTGAAGCGGATGACCGCCGAGCAGCTGGACATCCTCGCCGCCGAGATCCGTGACTTCCTGATCGCCAAGGTCTCCCGCACCGGCGGCCACGTCGGCCCCAACCTCGGTGTGGTCGAGCTGACCCTGGCGATGCACCGGGTCTTCGACTCCCCGCGTGACCGGCTCCTCTTCGACACCGGCCACCAGGCGTACGTGCACAAGATCCTCACCGGCCGGCAGGAGGGCTTCGACAAGCTCCGCCAGCGCGGTGGCCTCTCCGGCTACCCCAGCCAGGCGGAGAGCGAGCACGACCTGATCGAGAACTCGCACGCCTCCACCGCCCTGTCGTACGCCGACGGCCTCGCCAAGGCGTACGCGCTGCGCGGCGAGAAGCGCTCCGTGGTCGCCGTGGTCGGCGACGGCGCGCTCACCGGCGGCATGTGCTGGGAGGCGCTGAACAACATCGCCACCGCCGGTAACCCGCTGGTGATCGTCGTCAACGACAACGGCCGGTCCTACTCGCCGACCATCGGCGGCCTCGCCGACCACCTGTCGTCGCTGCGGCTCAACCCCGGCTACGAGAAGGTGCTCGACACGGTCAAGGACGCGCTGGGCAACACCCCGTTCGTCGGCAAGCCGATGTACGAGGTGCTGCACGCGGTCAAGAAGGGCATCAAGGACGCGGTCGCCCCGCAGGCCATGTTCGAGGACCTCGGCATCAAGTACGTCGGCCCGGTCGACGGCCACGACGTACCGGCGGTCGAGGCGGCGCTGCGTGCCGCGAAGAACTTCGGCGGCCCGGTCATCGTGCACGCGGTCACCCGCAAGGGCTACGGCTACCGTCCCGCCGAGGACGACGAGGCCGACTGCCTGCACGGCCCCGGCGCGTTCGACGCCGAGACCGGCAAGCTGCTCGCCGTGCCGTCGGTGAAGTGGACGAACGTCTTCGCCGACGAGCTGGTCGCGATCGCCGACGAGCGCCCCGACGTGGTCGGCATCACCGCCGCCATGGCCGAGCCCACCGGCATCGCCACGCTCGCCCGCAAGTACCCGGAGCGGGTGTACGACGTGGGCATCGCCGAGCAGCACGCCGCCACCTCCGCCGCCGGCCTCGCGATGGGCGGGCTGCACCCGGTGGTCGCGGTCTACGCCACGTTCCTCAACCGCGCGTTCGACCAGGTTCTGCTGGACGTGGCCATGCACAAGCTGCCCGTCACGTTCGTGCTGGACCGCGCCGGCATCACCGGCCCGGACGGGCCCAGCCACTACGGCATCTGGGACATGTCGGTCTTCGGCGTGGTGCCCGGCCTGCGGATCGCCGCGCCCCGCGACTCCGCCACGCTGCGCGAGGAGCTGCGCGAGGCGGTCGCCGTCGACGACGGCCCGACCATCCTGCGCTTCCCGACCGGCACCGTCGCCGCCGACCTGCCCGCCGTGCGCCGGGTCGGCCCGGTCGACGTGCTGGCCGAGTCGGCGCGTACCGACGTGCTGCTGGTAGCGGTCGGCTCGTTCGCCGGCCTCGGCGTCGAGGTCGCGGCCCGCGTCGCCGAGCAGGGGTACGGCGTCACGGTCGTCGACCCGCGCTGGGTGCGCCCGGTGCCGGCCGAACTGGTCGAGCTGGCCGCCGGTCACCGGCTCGTGGTCACCGTCGAGGACGGCGTGCGCATCGGCGGCGTCGGCTCGGCGCTGGCCCAGGCGATGCGTGACGCCGACGTCCGCGTACCGGTCAAGGACATGGGCGTACCGGCCGACTGGCACCCGCACGGCAGCCGCGCGCAGATCCTGGCCGACCTGCGGCTGACCGCGCAGGACGTGGCACGCGACGTCACCGGCTGGATCTCCGGCCTGGACGCCGCCCCGGTCGACCCGGCCACAAACGGAGCCCGAGCCCAGAGCTGACCCACGTCCCCACCGCGCCGCGCCCCCGCGACGTTGATCTTGCACTTGCGGCCCTCCTGATGTCGGCTTCGCCCGATTAGGGAGGGCCGCAACCGCAAGATCGCCGGGTGGCTGGTGTCGAGGGAGGGTTGTGGAGGTACGCGAGGCGGGGCTACGGGGCCGGTGGGCTGCCGGTCGGGGAGATCCTCACTCCGGCACTGGGCCGGGAGCAGCGGGAGGGCTGGGCGGCGGCGATCACCTCGGCGCACAAGCAGGTGCGGTGCGCCATCGTGGACGGTGTGCTGGCCGGCGTGCTGGCCATGGGGCCGCCGCACTCGTCCGACCTGGATCCGCGGACGACGGCGCAGCTCTACCAGATCCACGTCGACCCGGAGATGTGGGGACGAGGCGTGGGGAGTGCGCTGCACGCGCTGAGCCTCGCCTGGCCCTCGGCTCTCGCCGCAGTTCGTGCCCGCACCCGCCCCGACTCCGTCGACGCTTCTATAAGTGGGCCGGTTCCGGGAGGTTGGTATCGGTAGGGTTCGACGTTGGTGATCTATGAGTGACTCATGCAAGATCTGGCCGCCGTCAGTTGGTGTGCCGTGGCGTCGACGTGTCCTCGTGGATTGCCGGCGTCGGCCCGGCCCACCTTGTTGGCCTGATCAGAAGCCTGTCCGCGGAGGGTGTGCAGCCCGTGTCGCGTGACTCATCACAGATGTGCCGCTGGGTGATCGTCTCCCGGGCCGACGCCGTCCGAACGTCGTCCCGTGCAAGGGAGAACCGTCCGTGTTTCCTATCCTGGCAGAACGTCTGGCCGAGCGTGTCGACGCGGTCATCGGTGTGGATACCCATACCGATACGCACACCGCCGTGGTGCTCACTGTGGTCGGGACCGTGCTGGCGGAGATCACCGTGCCGGCCACCAACGACGGCGCCGCTGTGCTGCTGGCCTGGGCCGGCCGGCAGACGACCGGGCTGGGAACGGGCCGGCGGGCCTGGGCCCTGGACGGCGCTCGTTGTCACGGTGTCGGTCTGCTGCGCGTCCTGCGTGCCGCGGGTGAGGACGTCCTGGAAGCACCTAAACCCGCTGCGGGGCGCTGCCGTCGAGGCGGCAAGTCCGATGCGCTGGACGCCGTGCACGCCGCTCGTGGCGTGCTGGCCGCCGACCACGTCGCCTCACCCCGCGCCGACGGCGACCGGGAAGCCCTGCGCCTGCTGCACGTCTGCCGCCGTCACTACAGCGACACCCGCACCGCCACCATCAACTTGTTCAAATCGGTGATCCTCACCGCCGACGACGACCTACGCGCACAGATGCGAGGACTGAGCACCCTGCGGCAGGTCCAGCACGCCACCACCCTCACCACCACGAGCAACGGCAGCGGTCTCGACCGGGTGCGCCGCACTCACCTGGCAGCCCTCGCCGAGCAGATCCAGACCCTCGACCAACTCTGTCAAGCCCCGGGTTTGATGGAGAGTTGGTTAGCTGGTTTTCAGGGGTGCGGTGACCGGGTGGGTCATCGCGTGTAGCGCCTCGTGCTCGGCGGGTGGGACGTGGCCGAGTTCGCCGTGCAGCCTGCGGTTGTTGTACCAGTCGATGTACTCGACGGTGGCCATCTCCAGGTCGTCGAGCCCGCGCCACGGGCCCTTGTTCCGGACGAGTTCGGCCTTGTACAGGGAGTTGAACGCCTCGGCCATCGCGTTGTCGAAGGAGTCGCCCTTGGAGCCGACGGAGGCGACGGCGCCGGCCTCGGCGAGCCGCTGGGTGTAGCGGATCGCTCGATATTGGGCGCCACGGTCGGAGTGGTGGACCAGTCCGCCCAGGTCAGCGCCTTGATTTTCGCGGCGCCAGATCGCCATCTTCAGCGCGTCGAGAGCCAGCTCGGTGTAGAGACTCGTGGACACCTGCCAGCCGACGATCATGCGGGAGTACACGTCGAGGACGAACGCGGCGTACACCCAGCCCACACTGGTGCGCACGTAGGTCAGGTCCGCGACCCACAGCTGGTTCGGATGTTTCGCGGTGAAGTCCCGTTTGACCAGGTCAGCGGGCCGGTTGGTCTCGGCCGCTGGCCGGGTCGTGCGTGGCGACTTGTCGCGCAGCAGCCCGCGCAGCCCGCAGGCGCGCATCAGCCGCTCGACGGTGCACCGGGCCACTGGCAAACCGCGTCGGTGCAGCTCGTGCCAGATCTTGCGTGCCCCGTAGACGCCGTAGTTCTCCGCGTGGATCCGCTCGATCACCGCGGTCAGCTCCTCATCGCGCCGCGACCGGGCCGAGGCCGGGCGGGTCTTGGCGGCGTAGTAGGTCGACGGTGCGATCTGTGCCGGCGTGTCTTCGAGCGCCTGCAGGACCGGCTGGACACCGTGTTCGACCCGCTGGGAGTCGACGAACTCGACCTTCATCGCGACGGACGGTCCAACTCCGCCGCGAAGAAAGACGCCGCGGACTTCAGGATCTGGTTCGCCCGCCGCAGCTCACGCACCTCCCGTTCCAACGCGGCGAGGCGTTCCGCGTCGCTGCTGGTGGTGCCCAGCCGGTCGCCGGCGTCGGTCTCGGCCTTCTTCACCCACGTGCGCAACGCCTCCGGGTGAACCCCGAGCTGACCGGCGATCCGACGGATCGCTCCGACCGCGGACGCCGGATCCCGACGGGCCTCGACCGCCAACCGGGTCGCACGCTCACGCAACTCATCGTTGTACTTCTTCGGTGCCGGCATCGCTGGTGTTCCTCCCAGGTTTCGATGTCTCCATCAAACCCGGTGCGGGACACTCCTGAAAGCCAACCTCACCGAGATCCGCACCCTGGTCGACAAACTCTGCCCCACCCTGCTCGACCAACCCGGCATCGGCCCCGTCACCGCCGCGATCGCGCTGACCGCCTGGTCACACCCCGGCCGGTTCCGCAACGAAGCCGCCTTCGCCTCACTCGCCGGCGTCAGCCCCGTCCCCGCCAGCTCCGGCCGCATCACCCGCCACCGCCTCAACCGAGGCGGCGACCGCACCCTCAACGCCGCCCTGCACACCATCGCCAAAACCCGCCAACGATGCCACCAGCCCACCAAGGACTACATCAACCGCCGCACCACCGAAGGCCGCACCCCAGCCGAGATCACCCGCAGCCTCAAACGCTACATAGCCCGCCAAATCTGGCGCACCCTCGAAGCCACCACTTGACACCAACCTTCACAGATCTTGCACTTCCGGCCCCCATATTGCCGGTTTCGCCCCGATCAACGGGGCTCCAACTGCAAGATCGCCGAGCCGAGCCGCCCTCGCCCCTGCCCCCGCCCTGGCTCCGTGCTGTTGACCAAGGAGTTTGGGTGCGTGGAGGGCCTCCCGGATGACACAAACTCCTTGATCACCGAGCAGGGCCGGTGATCATGAGGTTGGCCGTGCGGGGTGTCCGGTTTGTCGCCGTCAAGTTCATGATCGACGGGAGCGGGCCAACGCGCGGGGCGGGGCCGGGCCAACGCGCGGGGGCGGGGTGGGACGCGGGTCAGGGGGTGGGGAGGGAGCGGTACCAGGTCTTCTCGGTGCCGGCCAGGCTGAACGTCTGCCTCTGGTCGGTGTGCTCCACCACCACCAGGCCGGGACGGTCCACCAGACGCGTCGTGCCGGGCGGGGCGGAGAACGAGGCGTCCCGGGTACGCCAGGACAGCACCGCCAGCGGTCGGCCCGGCATCGGCAGGTGGTACGCCTGAAGCGTGGTGGACCGGTCGGCGGGAGAGACCACCGGGGTGCCGCCGCCGGCCGGCCGGTAGACCACCGCCGTCATGGTCGCCCCCGGCGTCTCCCAGCTGAGCTGCTCCAACTCGCCCGGTTCGCCCTCGCCGAGAGCCACCGAACCGAGCGAACGCGTGGCGATCTTCGCCATCGGCCAGGACTCCGGCGCGGAGCGGGGCGCCTCCCGGTCACCGATGCGGCGCGGCACACTGCCGAACGGGCCCCGCTCACCGGCGAGCACACAGGTGTCCAGCCCGGTCAGCGCGCGCTTGCCGGCACCCGTCTCGTCGCGTACCAGAGGGTAGCGGGGCGCTTCGGTGGCCGTACCCAGGTCGAGGACGCGGTCCGCGGCCCGGCCGCGCGGCAGCGACGGTGTGGCCCGCAGCGTCGCGGTCAGTTCGACGGCCCGGCAGGCCGGTACGGCGACCGGGTCGGTGACGCCGTCGGTGCCGCCCAGCACCTTGCCGTCGGGTCCGGTCAGGCGTTCGACGCGGGCCGAGGTGAGGTAGCGGCGGCCGGACGGCTCCCGCACCGGCAGCACGTCGGAGTAGACCAGGTAGCCGGGGTCGGTGTACTCGGTGGCGTGGACGACCCGCCAGCGCTGCCCGTCCCGGTCGAGTTGCAGCAGCCAGGAGGCGGACTCGCCGGGCACGTCGGCGGCGACGAGCGCGAGCGCCGAACCGGCGACCTGGCCGGAGAAGAGGATGCCGGACGTGGGCACGTGCACCCGGTCGTCCACCGGGGAGCGCCAGTCGCGTACCGCTGTGGTGATCGCGGCGGTGGCCGCGGCGTCGCGGGCCAGGCTGCCGCGCGGCGGCCACACCGCGAGGGTGCCGTCCAGACTGTCGTAGCCGACCCGCAGGTCCGCCGGCCGCCGTTCGGCGACCGGTCCGCAACCGGCCGTGACCAGCAGCAGAGCTGCCAGCGCGATGCCCGTCGTAGCGCCTCGGCGGGCTGAAAGCACCCTGATCCCCTCGCCGGTCGTCGGTCGGAAGCCCACATGGTACGAGACGACCGGTCACCCGGCCGCGCCCGGCTCACCCTTTCGGCCGATCGGCCACTGCGGAACGTGACGGGCGATTCGGGTACCAATATCCGGCTCCGGTAGACTCCGCCGACTGTGACGCCTGCCGAGACCCGCGGCGCCTCGACGCCGGACGCCGCCGCCCCGACGGGCCACCGCGCCGTCACCCTGGACCCACCATCGGCCACCATCACCGCCGAGCCGGAGCCGGCGACCACCACGCCGCCCGAAGCGCCGACCGAGCCGGAGGCGCCGGCCACGCCGGGCGCGCGGCGCGCGCGCCGGTGGCGGTGGACGCGCCGCCGGATCGACCTCACCGTGTACGGCGGATTCCTGCTCGCCGCGATCTGGGTCACCAGCGGCATCTGGGTCGACCCGGCCGGACGGGTCGCCGCGCTCTACAGCAGCGACCCGGCGCAGGTGCAGTTCTTCCTGGCCCACTCGGTACGGGTGGTGCTGCACGGCGAGTTCCCGTTCTTCACCGAGCAGTTCAACTACCCCGACGGCGTGAACCTGATGGCGAACACCGCCATCCTGGCGCTGGGCATCCCGATGGTGCCGGTGACCCTCCTGTTCGGACCGGCGGTCTCCTTCGTCACGCTGGTCACGCTCGGCCTCGCCGGCACCGCCGCCGCCTGGTACCGGGTGCTGTCCCGGCACCTGATCCGGCACCGCCCGGCCGCCGCCGTGGCGGCCTGGTTCTGCGGGTTCTCCCCGGCCATGCTGTCGCACGCCAACTGGCACCCGAACATCATCAGCCAGTTCCTGCTGCCGTTCATCGTGTGGCGGGTGCTGGTGCTGACCCGGTCGGCCCGGCCGGTCCGCGACGGCGTGCTGCTGGCGCTGCTGGTCACCGCGCAGGCGTTCATCAACGAGGAGATCCTCCTCTTCACCGCGCTGGCCCTGGGCGTGTTCCTGATCGCCGTGGTGGTGCAGCAGCGGGAGCGGTGGAGCACCGCGTGGCGGCCGCTCGGCGCCGGGCTGGCGGTCTGCGCGGCGCTGGCCGGGGCGCTGCTGGCGTACCCGCTGTGGGTGCAGTTCGCCGGGCCGATGGCGTACCACGGGCTCAGCGACGCGGTGCGCGACTACGGCAACGACATCGCCGCGTTCTTCGCCCCCGGCTCGCCCACGTTCGGCGGCAACGAACGCGCCAACGTCAACCTCGCGCCGAACTACTCGGAGGAGAACGCGTTCTTCGGCTGGAGCCTGTCGCTGCTCGTCGTGGGCATCGTGGTGTGGCTGCGGCGGGACGTGATCGTCCGCGCGCTCGCCGCCACCGGGCTGTTCTTCGCGGTGCTCTCCCTCGGCGAGCGGATCTCCTGGTGGGACCGGGAGATCGCCACCGGCCCGTGGGAGCTGCTGGTGCGGCTGCCGCTGCTCGACGCCGTGGTGCCGACCCGCTTCGGCCTGATCACCGGCGTGACGGTGGCGATCCTGCTCGCGTACGCGGTCCGGCGCGCCTGGGCGCTGCGCGGCGTGGACCGGCGGACCGCCCGCAAGCTCACCGCCGCGGGCCTGGTCCTCGCGCTGCTGCCGATCGCGCCGATGCCGCTGCGGGTCACCACGCGGGAGCCGGTGCCGGAGTTCATCACCGCCGACAGGTGGCGCAGGTACGTCGGGCCGGATCAGACGCTCGTGTCCGTGCCGGTGCCCGCGATGGGCAACACCGACCCGATGCGCTGGGCGGCCAGCACCAACCTCGACTTCAAGATCCCCGGCGGCTACTTCCTCGCGCCGCGCAACGGCGTCACCGGTGACCCGGGGCGCTTCGGCGGCCGCCCCAGCGGTATCGGCGAGATGCTGCGGGAGGTATCGTCCACCGGCCGTACGCCGAAGCTGGACGACCGCCAGCGGCGCCGCTACCTGGACGAGCTGCGGCACTGGAACGCGGCGCTGGTGGTGCTGCCGCGCGACGAGCAGAACGCCGAGCCGCTGCGCCGCACCGTGGAGCAGCTGGTCGGCCCCGGACGGCAGGAGCTGGACGTGTGGCTGTGGGACGTGCGGAAACTGACCAGCCGGTCCGCCTGACCGAGCCGGCGGTCCCCGCCCCCGCGCCCCGCCGCCGCCGGCCCCGCCCGGCCGACGTGCTGGTGGTGACCGGCTACCTCGGTCTGGCCGTGCTGCTCACCACCGGCCAGTGGCGCCGGCCGGAACGGCTGTTCCACCAGGCCGGCGACCAGATGCTGTTCGAGTGGATGCTGGCCCGGGCCGCCCGCGCGGTCACCGGCGGCGAGAACCCCCTGTGGAGTGGCGCGCTGAACGCCCCGGACGGGGTGAACCTGATGGCGAACACGTCGGTGCTCGGGCTGGGCGTGCCGCTCACCCCGGTCACCGTCGTCTTCGGCTCCCAGGCGGCCTTCCTCGTCGCCGTGACGCTCAGCCTCGCCGGCACCGCCACCGCCTGGTACGCGCTGCTCGCCCGCCGGCTGGTCCGCTCCCGGGCCGCCGCCGCGGTGGGCGGCCTGTTCTGCGGCTTCGCCCCGGGCATGGTGGCGCAGGCCGGGGCGCACCTGCACATGGCCGCCCAGTTCCTGGTGCCGGTGATCCTCGCGCTGGTGTTCCGTCCGGCCACCGACCGGGTCCGGCGCGACGGCGTGCTGCTCGGGCTCGCAGTCGCGTACCAGGTGTTCCTCGGCGAGGAGGTGCTGGTCTTCCTGGCGCTGGCCGCCGGGGTGTTCGCCGGGGCGTACGCGCTCGCCGACCGGGCCGCCGCCCGCCGGCTGGCGCCCGTGGTGGCCCGCCGGCTGGGCGTCGGCGCGCTGGTGGCGGGCGTGCTGCTGGCGTACCCGCTGTGGTTCCAGTTCGCCGGGCCGGGCCACTACCGGGGGATGCCGTTCCACACCGAGGGCTACCGGCTGGACGTGGTCTCGTTCGCCGCCACCGCCCGGCAGACGGTCGCCGGGGACGCCCGCCGGGCCGGGCTGCTGTCGCCGAACCCGACCGAGCAGAACTCGTTCTTCGGTCCGTTCCTGCCGCTGCTGGCCGTCCTCGTGGTGGTGCGGCTGTGGCGACGGCCGCTGGTGCGCGCGCTCGCCGCGTGCGGCCTGCTGTTCGCGTTGCTGTCGCTCGGTTCCCCGGTGGTGGTGAACCGGCACGATACCGGGCTGCCCGGCCCGTACCGCCTGCTCGCCGGCGTGCCGCTGCTGGACCTGGTGGTGCCGGCGCGGTTCGCGCTGGTCTGCGTACCGGTGCTCGGGGTGCTGCTGGCGCTGGCAGTGGACCGGGTCCGGCACGGCGGCGCGCGCACCTGGGCGCCGTGGGCCGGCGCGGTCGCCGCGGCGCTGCTGCCGCTGGCGCCGACGCCGATCCGCGCGGTGCCGGTCCCGCCGGTCCCGGCCGTCGTGTCCGGCGGCGGCTGGCGGGAGTACGTGCCACCGGGCCGGACGCTGGTGCCGGTGCCGCCGGTGACCGGGGCGGCGGTCAGCCCCGCCATGTTCTGGTCGGCGCGCGCCGGGCTGGCGTTCGACGCGCCCGGCGGCTACTTCATCGGCCCGCAGTCGGCCGGCGATCCGGCGGCCCGCTGGGGCGCGCCGGACCGGCCTACGTCGCTGCTGCTGCGCCGGGCCGCCGAGACCGGCCGGGTGCCGCCGGTCGGTGAGACCGAGCGCCGGCAGGCGGTCGACGACCTGCGGCACTGGCGGGCGGCGGCACTCGTGCAGGCCGACTCGTCACCCGGTGACCCGGTGCGCGCCACAGTGGACGCGCTGGTCGGCCCCGGCCGGGACGTGCCCGGCGGGTACCTGTGGGACGTCCGCCCGCTCGTCGGCTGACCGGCCGGGGTCACACCCGGTCGCGGACGTCCCAGATCCACACGTCGTCGACCCGCTGCGGCGGGCCGAGCAGCTCGGCCATCAGGTCGCGCAGCACCGCCTCGCGCGGGCCGGCCCCGAGCACCACCACGGAGGCCCGCCAGAAGCGCAGGTCGTCCACGGCCTGGCGACGGTTCTCCTCGGTGATCTCCGGCACCTCGTTGGCGTCCATGGTGGAGTAGATGAGCGTGCTGGTGGGGCGGTTCGGAGCGCCGAACACGCCCTCGCCGCGCTCGTTCGGGCCGATGAAGTAGCCGCCCGGGATCGGGAACTCCTGCCCGGTCAGCGCGCTCCAGCGCAGCGTGTGCAGCCCGTGCACGTTGCTGGGGATCGGCACCGGCACCAGCGTACGGCCCTCCGGCACGTACGGCCGCCAGCCGCCCGCGGTGATGAAGTGCGGCGGCGGGTCGATCCGCTCGGCCGGCAGCGGACGCGGGATCAGCGGCACCACGGCGGCGGCGATGGCGACGAGCCCGGCCAGGCGCAGCACCCGGCGGCGCGTGTCGCGCGCGGCCGTCCCGCCGTCACCGTCGTCCCCGCCGTCGTCGTCGCCCGAGCGGGGGGCGGGCACCGGCGGGCGGCCGGCACCGGCCAGCGTGTCCCACGCCAGGGCGAGCAGCACGCCCACGGCGGCCACCACGACCAGGCTCAACCGGGTCGGCATCATCATCTCGACGAGCGGCAGGTCGTCCGGCACGTACGCCCACGGACCGTCGATGTCGGTCTCCGCGCCGTTGAACCGCACGACCGGACCGATCGAGGCGATCGTGAAGACCACCACCAGCACGGCCAGGATCCGGGCCGGCACCGACCGGCGGACCAGCAGCACCAGCGCGGCCAGCGCCACCAGCACCAGCGGCCAGCCGAACCAGGTGTTCTGCTCGGTCAGGCCGATGGTCTTCTCCACCGCCTCGTCACCGGCGATCGTGTCCCGGGCGAACGTCACGAAGGCGACCAGATCCTCGCCCCAGTTGTGGAAGACACCGCCCTGCAACCCGCGGTAGGACTGCGGGCCGTTGAACTGGAACCAGATCGGGTACGCCGTCAGCAGCAGCGCCAGGCCGCCGCCCAGACCGAGCGCGGCCAGGAACGACCCGGCCCGCTCGCGGACCGCGCGGGGCCGCTGCACCGCGTACGCCACCACGACGACCAGGCAGGCCAGCGCGGTCAGCAGCAGCATCTCCTCGTTGATGAAGATCTGGTACGCGACCAGCAACCCGAGCGCCAGCCCGTTGCGCCGCCAGCGGCCCGGCTCGCCCAGACGCAGCACCCGGGCCACGATCAGCGGCAGCAGGAAGTTCGACACGAAGTTGGGCTGCCCGTTGGCGTGGTGCACGATGCCCGGCGCGAAACCGAGGAACGCGCCACCGACGAACGCCGCGCCCCGCGAGCGGACCAGGTGCCGGGACAGCACCCAGTACGACGTGGCGGCGGTCGCGGACAGCGCGGCGCCCAGGTAGAGCGCGTACATCACCTGCGGGCCGAGCAGCAGCGTCAGCGGCGCCAGCGGCAACGTCACCCCGAGCAGCGAGGTGTTCGCCATCATGTTCACCCCGTCCGGCGCGTTCTGCCGGGTGGTGAACAGCGGGTTCTCCAGGTGCTGCACCGAGTACGCGCCGTGCGCGAACAGCCACTCGAACCAGCTGTGGTCGGTGGGCAGGTGCGAGGAGACGCGGTGCTCGACGTCGCCCCAGTAGTTGAGGCAGACGAGAACGCCGAGGAGCACATAGGCTCCGATGGCCAGCACGTCGGCGCGGGCCGGCCGGCGACGGGCGCGGCGTGGCGGGTCGGCCACGACGGCGTCCGCCTCGACGGACGAGGGGTTCAACGAGGGGTCCACCACGGGCACGGCCACGACGCGCCATCGTACAGGCGGTTCGTCACACGGCCGGTCACGGTCGGGCGGCGGCTCGGCGCGCGGGAGAGGATGGTCGTGACCGTCATCGATCTGGGGGAGCTGCGCGACGACGCCCCGCCCGGCCAGGCGTCCCGCCCCCTGCGTGCCGTCGGACGGCCGTTCCGCCTTCTCGTGGTGCTGCTGGTGGCGCTGCTCACGCTCACCGCCGCGACGCCGCCGCGAGGCCCGGTCGAGTGGACGCTGCCCGGCGGCCTGGGATCGGCCGTGTTCGTCTCCGGCGACGTGGTGTACGTGGTGCGGCCGGACCGCGTAGGCGCCGGCGGCGGGCGGGAACTCCTCGCGTACCGGGGCGACCGGGAGCGGTGGCGCAGCCCGCTGCCCGGCGTGGGCACCGCCGTGTCGGTGTGGGAGCAGGCCGGCCGGGTGATCGTGGCCGGCCGGGGCGTCGACGACACGGACTGGCAGACGGTGACGTACGACGCGGCCACCGGCGCGGACGCCTGGCGCCGGCCCGGAATCGCGTTCGCGGTGGGCCGGGTGCTGCTCATGCAGTCGGCCGCCTCCGACACCACGACGTCGATCGGAGGGCTGGACCCGGCCGACGGCCGTACGGTGTGGACGGCGCCGATGACGGGCGCGCTGGGGTTCGACGTCGAGCCGGCCGGGCCGGCGCGCATGGTGTTGTCCCCGGCGACCGGGGAGACGGTGGTCGTGGACGCGCGTACCGGCGCGCGGCTCGTGGCCCGCGACCTGTATCCGGTACGACCGCCCGCGCAGCGCCGGTTGCAGATCGCCCGCGGGCTGCTGCTGGAGTTCCGCGACGGCGACGGGGTCATCGAGGCGTACGACCTGGACACGCTCCGGTCGCGCTGGACCGTCGCGCGGAAGCTCGTCGGCCACGTCGAGAGCTGCGGCGCCCTGCTCTGCGCCGTCGGGCCGGCCGGCGGGATGACCGCGCTCGACCCGGCGACCGGCGCCGTGCGCTGGAGCGTGGACCGGTGGGCGGGTGTGGCGGCGGAGCGTGGCGGCCGGCTGCTCGTCGGCGTCCCCGACACCGGCATCGACGACGGCCTGGCGGTGCTCGACCAGGACGACGGGCGGCCGATCGCCGACCTGGGCGGCTGGACACCGGTCCCGCAGCACGAGTTGGGCGGCCCGCTGCTGGCGACACGGCCGCTGGGCGGCGGCCGTCGGCTCCTGGCCGAGGTGGCTCTGTCCGGCGATCCACCCTCGATCCGGGGCACGATCACCGGCACCGACTGCACCACCGGCGTGACGCTTCTGGTCTGCCGCGGGCCCGGCGGCGACTACATGGTGCGGCGGCTGACGTGAGCCCGGTGATCGAGCTGGGGGAGATGCGGCACGGCGAGTCCGCCGACGAGCCGGGCGACGCACCGCCCCGCCGGCCGCCGGGTCCCACGGCGCGGGTGGCACTGCTCGGCTGCCTGGTGCTGCTCGTGGTCACCGCCGCCGCCGGGCCGCCGCGACGGCCCGAGCCGATCCGGGTGCCCGCCCCGCAGGGCGCGGCGTTCGTGGTCCTGCCGGACCGCGTGGTGGTGGCCGACGGCCCGGGCGCGATCGGCGGGGGTGGGCGGGTGGTCGCCGCGTACCGGCTGCCCGGTGGGGACCCGGCGTGGCGGTTCGCGCTGACCGACGGCGACCACGTGCTCGGCCTCACCGCAGTGGCCGGGGGACTGCTGGTGACGAGCAGCCCCGCCGGGGACGGCGACTCCGTCTCGGCCATGCTCGACCCGGCCACCGGCACGCTGCGCTGGCGGCATCCCGGCTACCCGGTCCGGACCGCATCAGGCGGGCTGCTGCTGGAGAACCCCCGCCCGCCCGGTGCGGGCACCGTCCGGGCCGTGGACCCGGCGTCCGGCGCGGTGCGGTGGACGCTGCCCGTACCCGGCCAGGAGGTGGGGTACCGCCGCGACGACCACGGGGTGACGCAGCTCGTACTGGTCACCCCGCAGGGCCGGGTGACCGTGTACGACGCGGACTCCGGCGCGGTCGCGCACACCGGCCGGGTGGCGCCCGCGGCCGATCGCGCCGCCTACCGGTACGCGCAGGTGGTGGCCGACCTCCTGCTGGTCGAGGACGCCCGCGGCACGGTCACCGGGTACGGCCTGGACGGGCTCGACGAGCGGTGGAGCCTGCCGGTCGGCTCCCGCGCCGGGCTCTGGTTCGCCGACTGCGCCGGGATGGTGTGCCTGCGCGACCAGGTGGGCGGCGCGCAGGCCCTCGACCCGGCCACCGGCCGTCCGGCCTGGACGGACGAGCGCTGGCTGGGGATGGGGCCGGTCGGCGACCGGCTCATCGCCGCCGAGCGCGGCGTCGGGGAGGAGCTGGAACTGTCGGCGCTGGACCCGCCGACCGGCCGCGTGCTGGCCCGGCTGGGCCGCTGGCGGGTCTCCGGCAACGACCTTCCGTCCGGGCCGCTGCTCGGGCTGCGCACGCTCACCGAGGACCGCACGCTCGTCGGCGCGCTGGACGTGGCGGCCGGGCAGGTGCGGATCCGGGGGATCCTGCCCGGCGCCTGGTCCGAGTGCGCGGACACGGGTACGGAACTGGTGTGCCTGCGTCCGACCGGCGGCATGGCGATCTGGCCGGCCGGCCGCTGATCACCAGTTGGCCTGCGCCGGGGCCGGTGGCAGCGGCGTCGACTCGGGCCGCAGCACGTACGCGATCCCGCCGCTGCCCACCTGCCAGGCGCTCTCGAACGGCGCGCGCGGCACGGTGCGGCGGACCCGCTCGTCGTCCGGCGCGTACGGGTCGTTGAGCACCGGGTCGCCGTCGGCGGTGAAGCCGGCCAGCACCATGAGATGTCCCCGGGTGTCGTAGTCCAGTCCGGGTACCTGACCGGCGGTGAACGCGGCCGAGACGATCAGCGGGATGCCGGCGGCCACGAACCGTTCCGCCTCGGCCAGCGAGCGCAGCCGGGTGACGAAGGCGTCCACCCCGTGCGTCGCCGCGTACGCGGTGTTGAACGGCCAGTTGCCCGGCCCGCCGTAGGCGTGGTCGTAGCAGTGCCGGGCGGCGTGCACCACCTGCGGGCGAGGGCCGGGCGGCGCCACCCAGGCGTACCGGTCCGGGGTGGGGCCGACGCCCCAGAAGTCGAGCACCATCGACACGCAGGTGGGGCTGCACCAGGAGTCGCCGCCGCCACCCCAGCGGGTCTCCCCGGAGGCGTGCAGCCGCTGCGCGTAACGCGGCACGTCCAGCACGCGTCCCCACGCGCGCGCATCCCCGACGCCGGCGGCCTTCGCGGTGGCGGACGCGCCGGTGGCGTCGACGTCCGTGGCCTCCGCGCCGCTGGGCGGGTCGGTCGAGGCGACCACGCCCACCGTGCGCAGCACCGGGCCGGCGGGCGCGTCGAGGCGGCGCAGCAGGGTCACCCGGACCTGCCAGCCGGTCACCGTCGCGCCGGTCACCCGCAGCGTGTCGGCGGCGACCCGCGCCCGGTCGTCCTCCTGCCCGGGTACCGAAGCGCGGTGCACGGCGCTGTCGTCGGCGGCCCAGTGGCCCAGGTCGTACCAGCCGGTGGCGGCCGTGCCGTCGGCCCAGCCGCGCAGCTCGACCCGCAGCCAGCAGCCGGGCGGGGTGTCGGCGGTCCACGAGGGCACCAGCTCGGTGACGGCGAAGCCGGCGGACGTGACGGGGGAGGTCCAGGTGCCGGCCGCATATTCGGCGGTGGTCCCGGAGTGCGGGTCGGTGTGCGCGAGCGGGCCGGCCGCGCCGTCGGGCGTGAGCCCGTCCGGCCCGTCGCGCAGCCCGTCCACACGACCCAGGTCGCGGTCCGCCGGGAAGCGGAACCGGCGGTACGCGATGTCGCGGCCGGTCATCGGGAACCCGCCCGGGCCGGACGTGACAGCTGGCTGGAGCGCTTGTCGATCATCGCCGCCGAGCATCGCGTACCCGAAGGTTTTCTGCAACGGCCGCCCGCGCCGCGGGCCGTAACCCGCCGGCCCGCCCTGCGGTCACCGACCGTGGTCGCAGCCCGCCCTCTGGCATGGTCACCCCCGCGCCCTTTGCTCTGCAGCCATCGGCGCGGCGGTGACCGACGGCTACCACTGCGCATGTGGCTGCAGAGCAAAGGGCGTGGAGGGGTACCCCTGACGCCCAATGGTGGTCAACTGTTTCTCCTGGTCAAGGCGATTCGGCTCGCTGCGGCGGTCGATGGGCCCTGCGAGCGACCATCACGGTGCGTGACATCAGGCTGAATCAGCGTTGGCGTTACGGCGAGTGACAATCGTGGCCCGCGCGGCGGTGGCCGGGAGTCGGTGCCGGGCCGGTAGAGGTGGGCCCGCGCGGCGGCCGCGCGCTTGCCGGTGAACCGCCTGCCGGTGGCCGTCGGCTCCTGCGGCTACCGGTTTTGCCTGCCGCACTAGGTTGTCAGGGGTCACGAGGTGGGAGGCCGGGATGCGGGTACTGGTGGTCGAGGACGAGCGCAACCTCGCCGACGCGATCGCGCGCGGGCTGCGCAAGCGCGGCATGGCTGTCGACGTCGCCTACGACGGCGACGCCGGGCACGAGGCGGCGTTCGTCACCCGCTACGACGTGGTGATCCTGGACCGCGACCTGCCCGGCGTGCACGGCGACCGGATCTGCGCCGACCTGGCCGCGTCCGGCGCGCTGACCCGGGTGCTGATGCTGACCGCCAGCGGCACCGTCGCCGACCGGGTGGAGGGGCTGCAGCTCGGCGCCGACGACTACCTGGCCAAGCCGTTCGCGTTCGACGAGCTGGTGGCCCGGGTGCAGGCGCTCGGCCGGCGCGCCACCCCGGCCGCGCCGCCGGTGCTGGAGGTGGCCGATCTGGTGCTCGACCCGGCCCGCCGGGTGGTGAGCCGGGGCGGCGTGCCGCTCGACCTCACCAACAAGGAGTTCGGCGTGCTCGCCGAACTGCTCAAGGCGCGCGGCGCTGTGGTGTCCAGCGAGGAACTGCTGGAACGGGTCTGGGACGCCAACACCGACCCGTTCACCACTATCGTCCGGGTCACCGTGATGACGCTGCGCAAGAAGCTCGGCGACCCGCCGCTCATCGACACGGTCGTGGGCGCGGGGTACCGCATCGGTGGGGTACGGCAGTGAGCGCGCCGGCCACGCGCCGGGTACGGCCGACGCTGCGGCTGCGGCTGACCCTGCTCAACGGCGTGCTGCTGGTCGGCGCCGGGGCGATCCTGGTGCTGCTGGCCTGGCTGCTGGTCCGCGACGCGCTGCGCCCCACCGACGAGCTGCTGCCCGGCACCACTGTGGTGCTCAGCGACGGGCGCACCCTCGACGCCGGGCAGTGGCAGCGGCAGCTCGTCGACGCCGCCTCGCAGGAACTGCTGGTCAAGGGGCTGCTCGCGCTGGCGGCGATCAGCGTGGTCGGGGTGGCCGGGGCGTACCTGGTGGCCGGGCGGGCGCTGCGCCCGCTGCACCAGGTCACCGCCACCGCCCGCCGGCTCGGGGAGGCCACGCTCGACGAGCGGATCGGCTGGTCCGGCGCCGACGACGAGGTGGCCGAGCTGGCCGAGACGTTCGACGCGATGCTCGACCGGATCAGCGGCGCCTTCGAGGCGCAGAAACGGTTCGTCGCGAACGCCTCGCACGAACTGCGGACGCCGCTGGCGGTGATGCGTACCGAAATCGACGTGACGCTCAGCGACGACGACGCCGACCTCGCCGAGTACCGCCGCATGGCCGGCGTGGTGCGCGACGCCTCCGAGCGCGCCAACGGCCTGGTCGACGCGCTGCTGGTCCTGGCGCGCAGCGAGGCGCAGACCGGCCGGCGGCTGGGCCGGCGCGCCGAGTCGGACCTCGCCATCGGCACCGCCAACGCCCTCTCCGCGGTCTCCCGGGAGGTGGAGCGCATCGGCCTGAAGGTGCACACGTCGCTGCGCCCGGCGCCGGTGGTCGGCGACCCCGGCCTGCTCGACCGGCTCGCCGGCAACCTGGTGGAGAACGCGGTCCGCTACAACCACCTGCACGGCCGGATCTGGGTCCGCACCGGTACCGACGGGGAGCGGTCCTGGCTGGTGGTGGGGAACACCGGCTTCGAGGTCGCCCCGGCCGACGTACCCGGGCTGTTCGAACCGTTCCGGCGCGGCGGCCAGGAACGCACCGGCGCGCGCGGCTCCGGTCTCGGCCTGTCGATCGTGCGGGCCGTCAGCGACGCGCACGGCGGCACGGTGAAGGCGGTCGCCCAGCCCGGCGGCGGCCTGGAAGTGACGGTCACGCTTCCGTCGGCCGACCCGGCTGCGGCCACCTGACCGCCGAGCCGGCCCGCCCGGCCGGTGAGACGGCCTCACCTTTTCGTGCGGGCGGCCTCGGCTGTCCTGGCCGGACCCGACGGTGGTCGGCCCCTGGCGCACGGTGGTCGGGCAGAATGCGCCGTCCGCGCTGGACGCGGAGCCGGGGATCAACGGAGAGTAAGCGCAGCGACGCCTCACCCTGCTCACCCACCGGAGCTGCCCGTGACCCACCACTCGGCCCCGCGCCGCCGCCGCATCCTCGCGGTCCTCACCGCCGGCGCCCTCACCGTCGCCGGCCTCTCCCCGGCCGCGCCGGCGGCCGGCGCCGCGCCCGGCCACGACAAAGTGGTCCACACCGTCCCCTCCGCCGCCTCGCCCGACGTCCAGGACGGCTCGGTCGACGCGATCCACGACGCCGGTACGAAGATCATCGCGGGCGGCTCCTTCACCCGGGTGCAGAACCGCAACTCCGACGTCGACATCCCCCGGGACTACCTGCTCGCCTTCGACAAGGCCACCGGGCAGGTGGACACCGCGTTCGCGCCCACGCTCGACAACGAGGTGACGGCGGTCGTCGCCGGTCCCACGGCGGGCACGGTCTTCGTGGCCGGCAAGTTCAACACCGTCAACGGCGTGACCCGGCGCAAGGTGGCCCTGCTCGACGTCGCCACCGGGGCGGTCGTCACCA
Source organism: Micromonospora sp. CNZ285 (assembly GCF_004637285.1). Lineage (NCBI taxonomy): Bacteria > Bacillati > Actinomycetota > Actinomycetes > Micromonosporales > Micromonosporaceae > Micromonospora > Micromonospora sp. CNZ285. The sequence goes on from NZ_SPQD01000001.1 coordinate 93,750, forward strand.
GCTTCGCGCCGCCGGCGTTCAACGGGCTGATCAAGGACATCGCGTTGGTCGGTGACCGGCTGCTGGTCGGCGGCATCTTCACCACGGCCGGCAACCCCAACCCGCGCGGCGGGCTCGCGTCGCTCAACGCCACCACCGGCGCGGTCGACAGCTACCTCACCACCACGCTGACCGAGAACCACAACTGGGACGGCGTCAGCGGCGCCAAGGCCGGCGTGGGCGCGGAGAAGCTCGCCGTCTCCCCGGACGGCACGCAGCTCGTCGTCATCGGCAACTTCAAGAAGGCCGACGGGGTTCTGCACGACCAGATCGTCAAGATCGACCTGGGTGCCACCGCCGCCACCGTCGCGGACTGGAACACGGCCCGCTACACGCCGCGCTGCAAGTGGCAGTCGTTCGACTCGTACGTCCGCGACGTCGCGTTCTCCCCGGACAACAGCTACTTCGTGGTGGTCACCACCGGCGCCCCGTACGGCGGGACGCTCTGCGACACCGCGGCCCGCTGGGAGGCCGGCGCGACCGGCACCAGCCTCCAGCCGACCTGGGTCGACTACAGCGGCGGCGACACGTTCCTGTCCGTCGGCATCAGCGAGCAGGCGGTCTACGTCGGCGGCCACCTCCGCTGGCTCAACAACAGCACCGGCGCCGACAACGCCCGGGCCGGCGCGGTCGGCCGGGCCAGCATCGCCGCGCTCGACCCGGTCAACGGCCTGCCGCTGTCCTGGAACCCGGGCCGGCACCCGCGCGGCATCGGCGCCTCGGAGATGCTCGTCACCGAGTCCGGCCTCTGGGTCGGCGGCGACACGCTCTGGATCGGCAACTTCCAGTACCGCCGGGAGCGGATCGCGTTCTTCCCGCTCGCCGGCGGCAAGGCCCCGCACCCGACCACCACCGCCACGCTGCCCGGCAACGTCTACCAGGCCGGCCTGCCGAAGCCGACGAACGTGCTGTACCGGGTGAACGCCGGCGGCCCGCTGGTCGCCGCCACCGACGGCGGACCGGACTGGGCGGCCGACACCAGCTCCAGCCCCAGCCCGTACCACAACACCGGCAGCTCGACCTCCAGCTTCAACACGGTCGGCAGCCTGGACGCGACGGTGCCGGCAGGCACCCCGGCCGCGCTCTACAGCGACGAGCGGTACGACCCGGCCGGCGGCGCGGAGATGCTCTGGCAGTTCCCCGTGCCCACCGGCACCGAGGTGCACGTGCGGCTCTACCTGGCCAACCGGTACGACGGCACCTCCGCCCCGAACACCCGCGTCTTCGACGTGGCGCTGGACGGCACCGTCGTGCTCGACGACCTGGACCTGTCCGCCAGCGTCGGGCACAACGTGGGCACCATGCGGGAGTTCACGGTGACCAGCAACGGCACCGTCGACATCGAGTTCCGCCACGTCAAGGAGAACCCGCTCGTCGACGCCGTCGAGATCGTCAAGACCGGGCCTCCGCCGGCCGGTACCGGCGAGGAGGTGCAGGTCCGCTCGTACGACGGGCTGACCGGCGTCGGCACGCCCAGCCCGGTGGCGAACCCGGACGAGACCGTGTGGTCCGCCACGCGTAACGCGTTCTGGGTCGGCGGGACGCTGTTCTACGGCGCCGAGGGCGCGCTGTGGCGGCGTACGTTCGACGGCACCACGTTCGGCACGCCCGAGCTGGTGGACCCGTACCACGACCCGTACTGGGACACCGTGGTGACCAACTCCGGCCCGGCGGGGCAGACGTACGTCGGCGCGACCACCGGCTTCTACGCCGAGATCCCCAACGTGACCGGCATGTTCTACCGGGACGGCCGGCTCTACTACTCGCTGAGCGGGCAGAACGGCCTGTTCTGGCGCTGGTTCACGCCGGACAGCGGTGTGGTCGGCGCCGACCGGTTCACGGTGGCCGGGGCGAGCGGCTTCGCCGACGCGGGCGCGCTGTTCGCGGCCGGCACCACGCTCTACAAGGTGAACCGGAGCACCGGTGACCTGTCCGCCGCCGACTGGACGGACGCCACTCCGTCGACGACGTTCACGGTGCGCAGCGGCCCGGCGGTCGACGGCGTCGACTGGCGCGCCAAGGCGGTGTTCGTCGGCCCGTAAGCAAGGGCCCCTTCTCAACGCCTGCGGTAGCGGAAGGGCCCCTTGTCGACAGCTCGCTGTCGACAAGGGGCCCTTCCTTGCACGAGCGGGGTTGTGTGCGCGGCGCGGGCGATGGAATGATCAACCGGTCAGCCCGAGAGGTGGAAGGGGGTGTGGTCGATGTCCGTCGTGAACCGTCCCGCGCCCCGCGTTCCCCGCTGACGTTCCCACTCCGCCGGGGCGCGCTACCCACAGGAGGAAACACCGTGAGTGCACAGATCCACTGCGTGACAGTCGAGACCGACGACCCGTACGCCCTGGCCGGCTGGTGGGCCCGCGTACTGGACCGCCGGCTCGCCGACGACGACCACCCCGGCGACCCGGAGGCGGTCCTCGCCGCACCCGGCGGGCACGGCCCCGACCTGCTGTTCGTCCAGGTGGGCGAGCGGCACGGCAAGGGCGCGTTCCACCTCGACCTGCACCCGGCCGAGGGCACCCGGGACGAGGAGGTGGCGCGGCTGCGCGACCTCGGCGCCACGCTGGTGGCCGACCGGCGCCGGCCGGACGGCACCGGCTGGGTGGTGCTGGCCGACCCGGAGGGCAACGAGTTCTGCGTGTGCCGTAGCCCCGCGGAACGGGCCGCGTCCGCCTGATCCGGAAACGACACCGGGCCCCCGCCGTGACGGCGGGGGCCCGGTGCGTGGACGGGTGTCAGTCCTGCTTCTCGATCTCGCCGCGCATCGCCACGAACTCCGACTGGAGCTCGGCCGCGGACTTGAAGTAGACCACCACCATGCCGAGGCTGCCCCGGTCGGCCCAGATGCAGACGGCCACCGGCACGTCCGACGCCTTGCCGTCGGAGCACTTGGCGTCGCCGCCCAGCGGGCCCGCGTCGACAGTCTTGAAGTCCTTGGTGGCCAGGTCCGGGGTGACCGCCGCGGTGGCGTCGGCCAGCTCCTTCTTCGGGTCCGCCATGACGCCGGACACGGCCACGATCATGACCAGGTCCTTCTTGGCCGGGTCGCCGTAGAACGCACCGACGGTGCTGGTCGCGTCCGGCACGTCCTTGCTGAGCTCGGACTTCATCTGCGCCGCGGCGGACTGCAGCTGCGGGTCGGTGACCTTCGCCCGGCCGCCGAGCGTCTGCGGCTCGACCACCCGGGTCTTGGTGGCGGTGACCACCTCGTCGACGGTGTCCTTCGTGGCGAAGTAGGCGGCGACACCGCCGCCGACGCAGAGCACCAGGACCACCGCGAGGACGATCAGCAGGACCTTGCCGACGCCGGACTTCTTCTTCGGCGGGACCGGCGCACCGAGCTGGCCACCGTACTGCGGCTGCTGCGGAGTCTGCGGGTAGTCACCGCCGTACTGCGGCTGCTGCGGCGGCTGGAAGCCGCCGGGCTGTTGCTGGGGGGAGGGGTAGTTGCCGGAGTAGGGACTGGACGGCGGCTGGGACATGTAGGCAGCTCCTGTGAGAAAACTGGACGCATGATCGTAGCCAGCACCACCGACAGCCCGCTGTCCGCCCAAGGGCGGGGACACCAAACCGCTACCTACCCGTGACCTGGGCCGCAGACGCCGATCGCGGTGGCCGGACCGTCCGGAACGGACAGCCCGACCACCGCGATCGATGCGTTGCGGTCGCCTCAGCGCAGGCTTGCCGCGCCGCGCGGCAGGAACCGCTTGCCGGTCACCCGCTCGGAGGTGCCGGTCCGGTCCAGGTACGGCGTGACGCCGCCCAGGTGGAACGGCCAGCCGGCGCCGAGGATCATGCACAGGTCGATGTCCTGCGCCTCGGCGACGACGCCCTCGTCGAGCATGAGGCGGATCTCCTGCGCCAGCGCGTCCAGCGCGTTCTGCCGGACCTGCTCGGCGGTGAGCGGCTCGTCGCCGACCACCAGCAGCTTCGCCACCTCGTCGTTGATCTGGTCGTCGACCACGATCGGCTGGCCCGAGTCGGCGATCCGCTTGAGGTTCTCGCTGACGCCGAACCGGTCCGGGAACGCCTCGTGCAGGGTGCCGCCGACGTGGTACGCCACGGCCGGCCCGACGAGCTGCAGCAGCGCCAGCGGACGCATCGGCAGGCCCAGCGGGTCCAGCGCGCTGTTCGCCACGTCCAGCGGGGTGCCCTGGTCGACGGCGGCGAACACGGTGCCGAGGAAGCGGGTCAGCAGCCGGTTCACCACGAACGCCGGGGCGTCCTTGACCAGCACCGACGACTTCCTGAGCTGCTTGCCGACAGCGAACGCGGTGGCTAGCGTGGCGTCGTCGGTCCGCTCACCGCGGACGATCTCCAGCAGCGGCAGCACCGCGACCGGGTTGAAGAAGTGGAAGCCGACCACCCGCTCCGGGTGCTCCAGCTCGGCGGCCATCTCGGTGATGGACAGCGAGCTGGTGTTGGTGGCGAGCACCGCCTCCGGCTTGACGATCTTCTCCAGCTCGGCCCAAACCTGCTTCTTGACGCCCAGGTCCTCGAACACGGCCTCGATGACGAAGTCGGCGTCGGCGAAGACGGACTTGTCGACCGAGCCGCTGACCAGGCCGTACAGCTTGGCCGCGGTGCCCTTGTCCATCCGGCCCTTGCTCACGGCCTTCTCGATCTGGGTGTGCACGTAGCCGACGCCCTTGTCCACCCGGGACTGATCCAGGTCGGTCATCACGACCGGCACCTGCAGACGCCGGGCGAACAGCAGCGCGAGCTGGCTGGCCATCAGGCCGGCACCGACGATGCCGACCTTGGTGACCGGGCGGGCCAGGCCCTTGTCCGGCGCGCCGGCCGGGCGCTTGGCCCGCCGCTGCACCAGGTCGAAGGCGTACAGGCCGCTGCGCAGCTCCTCGGAGAAGACCAGGTCCGCGAGGGCCTCGTCCTCCGCCGCGGTGCCGGTGGCGAAGTCGGCGTCCTTCGCCGTCTCCAGCAGATCCAGCGCCTTGTACGCGGACGGGACCGCGCCGTGCAGCCGCTGGTCGAGGGTCTGCCGGGCGAAGTAGAGCACGCCCGCCCACATGTCCTTGTCGACCTCGGGACGGGTCACGGACACCTCGCCCCGGACGACGCCGGCGGCCCACTCCAGCGACCGCTCCAGGAAGTCGGCCGGCTCCAGCAGCACATCCGCGATGCCCATCTCGGCCGCCTGCTTCGGCTTGAGCATCTTGTTCTGCATCAGCGGGTTCTGGATGATGACCTGCGTCGCGGCCGGGATGCCGATCAGGTTCGGCAGCAGCTGCGTACCGCCCCAGCCGGGGATCAGGCCGAGCGAGACCTCGGGCAGCGCCAGGGCCGCCGCGCCTGCCGACAGGGTCCGGTAGTGGCAGTGCAACGCCAGCTCCAGGCCGCCGCCCATCGCCGCGCCGTTGACGAACGCGAAGGTGGGAACGGCACTGTCCTTGAGCCGGGCGAAGACCCGGTGGCCCAGCCGGCCGATCTCCAGCGCCTGGTCGCGGTTCTCCAGCGCGGGCAGGCTGGTGATGTCCGCGCCCACGCAGAAGATGTACGGCTTGCCGGTGACCGCGATGAACGCCGGCTCCGCCGCAAGCGCGGCGGTGATCGCCTCGTCCAGGCTGGTCAGACCGGCCGGGCCGAAGGTGTTCGGCTTGGTGTGGTCGAAGCCGTTGTCCAGGGTGATGAGGGCGGCGGGCCGGTCCAGCCCGGGTACGGCCACCTGGCGCAGCAGCGCCTTGGTGACGACCTCGTTCGGTGCGGCGAGGCTCACTTGTCTCCACCCTCCCAGTGCGGGTTCTCCCAGATCACGGTGCCGCCCATGCCGATGCCGATGCACATGGCGGTGAGGCCGTAGCGGACCTCGGGGTGCTCGGCGAACTGGCGGGCGAGCTGGGTCATCAGCCGGACGCCGGAGGACGCGAGCGGGTGACCGATGGCGATCGCACCGCCCCACGGGTTGACCCGCGGGTCGTCGTCGGCGATGCCGAAGTGGTCCAGGAAGGCGAGCACCTGCACCGCGAACGCCTCGTTCAGCTCGAACAGGCCGATGTCGTCGATGCTCAGGCCGGCGATGCGCAGCGCCTTCTCGGTCGACGGGATCGGGCCGACGCCCATCACCTCGGGCTCGACGCCGACGAAACCGAACGACACCAGGCGCATGCCGACCGGCAGGCCCAGCTCGCGGGCGGTGTCCTCGGCCACCAGCAGCGCGGCGGTGGCGCCGTCGTTCAGGCCGGCCGCGTTACCCGCGGTGACCTTGCCGTGCGGCCGGAACGGGGTCTTCAGGCCGGCCAGCTTCTCCATCGAGGTGTCCCGGGGCGCCTCGTCCACGGTGGCCAGGCCCCAGCCCGCCTCCGGGTCGCGGACCGCCACCGGCACCAGGTCGCCCTGGAGCTTGCCGTTGGCGTACGCCTTCGCGGTCTTCTGCTGCGACGCCAGCGCGAACGCGTCGGTGCGCTCCTTGGTGATGTGCGGGACCCGGTCGTGCAGGTTCTCCGCGGTGGAGCCCATCACCAGGGCGGACGGGTCGACCAGCTTCTCCGCGACGATGCGCGGGTTGGGGTCGACGCCCTCGCCCATCGGGTGGCGGCCCATGTGCTCGACGCCGCCGGCGATCGCGACGTCGTACGCGCCCACGGCGATGCCGCTGGCCACTGTGGTGACAGCGGTCATCGCGCCGGCGCACATCCGGTCGATGGCGAAGCCGGGCACGGTCTTGGGCAGGCCGGCCAGCAGGGCGGCGGTGCGGCCGATGGTCAGGCCCTGGTCACCGATCTGGGTGGTGGCGGCGATGGCCACCTCCTCCACCTTCTCCGGCGGCAGTTGCGGATTGCGGCGCATCAGCTCGCGGATGCAGCGGATCACCAGATCGTCGGCGCGGGTGTTGGCGTACATCCCACCCGCCTTGCCGAACGGGGTACGGACGCCGTCGACGAAGACGACATCCCGGACTTCACGGGGCACTTGGAGCCTCCCTCGGCACGGGCATTTCCCCGGATGCTACTCGCCAGTAACCAAACGTGGCACCACCCCTCGCGTGGCCCACCTCACACCTGTCGTCGACGTTACGGCTGGGGGGTGCGCAGCGCCTCGGTAAGAGCAGGCAGCAGCAGTCCGATCTGCCACTCGCGCGCCCCGAACCCGCGTAGCGTCTCCGCCACCGTCTCGTCGGTGATCTCCGCGGGTGGCTGCCACGCCAGCCGGCGGATCGAGTCCGGCGCGATCAGGTTCTCCGCCGGCAGCCGGTGCGCCCCGGCCGTGCCGACCACGACCTCCCGGGCCCGGGCCAGCCGCCCGGCCGCCACCGGGTCGCGCTCGGCCCACCGGTGCGGCGGAGGCGGCCCCTCCACGGTCGGACTGACCGGCAGCGCGTCGTCCGGCAACTGGCGCGCGTCGTCGAGCGCCGCCAGCCAGGTACGCGCCAGCCGGCGCACCGACCGCCCCCCGAACCCGGGGAGCGTGAGCAGCGTCTTCTCGTCCTTCGGGTCCAGCTCGGCGGCGGCCACGATGGCCGAGTCGGGCAGCACCCGGCCCGGCGCGGCGTCCCGGCGGGAGGCGATCTGGTCCCGCGCGTACCAGAGGGAACGCACCCGGGCCTGGGCGCGCGCGCCGCGTACCCGGTGGATGCCGGACGTGCGCCGCCACGGCTCGGCGCGCACGCGCGGCGGGCGGGCGCCGTTACGCACCAGCGCGTCGAACTCCTCCGCCGCCCAGCCGGACTTGCCCTGCCGCTGCAACTCCTCGTCCAGCGCGTCGCGCAGGTCCACCAGCAGTTCCACGTCCAGCGCCGCGTACGTCAGCCACGACTCCGGCAGCGGCCGGCTCGACCAGTCGGCGGCGGAGTGGTGCTTCTCCAGGCTGAACCCGAGCAGCTGTTCGGTCAGCGCGGCCAGGCCGACCCGCTCGAAACCGGCCAGCCGGGCGGCCAGTTCGGTGTCGAACAACCGGCGCGGGCGCAGCCCCACCTCGGCCAGGCAGGCGAGATCCTGGCTGGCCGCGTGCAGCACCCACTCGGTCTCGGCGATCGCCGCGTCCAGGGCGGACAGGTCGGGCAGCGGCAGCGGGTCGATGAGCGCGGTGCCGGCGCCGCCGCGGCGCAGCTGCACCAGGTAGGCGCGCTGGCTGTAGCGGTAGCCGGAGGCACGTTCGGCATCGAGGGCCACCGGGCCGGTGCCGGACGCGAAGCGGGCCACCACCTCGTCCAACTCGGCGGGTGTGGCCACCGGGGCGGGCGTGCCGTCGCGCGGCGCGGTGAGGGGGACGGCCGCGCCCGTGTCGGTCTCGGTCCCCGCGTCCGCCGGCTCCGGCAGGGCCGACGTCGGAGGGGCGGACGCCTCTCCGGTACGGCTTTCGGCGGCCCGACGGCGCAGGGGTGGTTCGTCGGTCACCTGACAACCCTAGTAGGCCGGACGATCCGGTGTGCGCAGCCGGTCGGGCGCGTGTCGGCGCGATGGCCGTCAGGTGACCGGAAAGGTGCGGGTTGCGGGGCCGTGAGAGGGTCGGACAAGGGGGAAGACAAAGCCCGTTCCCGCCGGTACGGTCCATCGAGCCGCGAACGGCGTACGGGTGCCGCAGCGGGTCGGGGGGCGTCGGCGAGGCCGACGGGGAGGACGGGCGAGCATGACAGGCGGGTACGGAACCGGTGACGACGTGCCGGGGCAGGGCGGCGAACCGGCAGCCGACCGGCCTGGACCGCTGCCGCCGCGCTTCGCCCCGCCCGCCGGTTCGGCAGCGGTGCCGGGATCGTTCCCCGGTGGATCCGAGTGGGCCGGCACCCCCGGCTACCCGGCGCGAGCCGCCGTCCAGCCGCCCGCCGTCCAACCGCCGGCCGGTTACCCGGGCCGCCCGGACCAGGCCGGGACGCCGCAGGCGACGCCCTACGCGGCCTCGTCCGGCGTCGCGACCCCGCCCGCCACGACCCAGCCGTCCTACGGTTCCGCGCCGGCCGAGCCGGGCCGGTCGTCCTACGGCACCACACCTGGCCAGTCGCCCTACGGCTCCGCGCCGGCCCAGCCGTCGTCCTTCGGCACCGTACCGGCGCAGACCTCCCGGTCCGCCGCTCCGGCGTACCCGGGCCAGCCGGCCGCCTCGCCGTCGTATCCGGGCCAGCCGGTCTCCGCGTCACCGTCCTATCCGGGCGGGCCGGGCTCGTCGTCGTACCCGGACCGGACGCCCGCCGCACCGTCGTATCCGGGCCAGCCCGTGTCGGCGCCCGCCTACCCGGGTCAGCCGGTGTCGGCGCCATCCCAGCCCGGCTCCGCGTACCCCGGTCAGGCGGTCCCCGCCGGCGGCCCGGCCGGCTTCGGCGCGCAGCCGGCGCGACGCAGCCGGGTGGCGGTGGTGGCGCTGGCCCTGGCCGCGGTGCTGGCGGTGGTCACCGGCGTGCAGGCGTACCAGATCTACCGGCTCGACGACCGGCTCGCCGCCGCCGACAAGCGGATGGCCGAGGGACAGGGCGCGGACGCCGGCCGGCTCGACGGCCTGGAGCAGCGCGCCGGCAGCCTGGAGAAGCAGGCCGACGCGGCCTTCAACCCGGAGGCGGTGGCCAGCGCGGTCCTGCCGAGTGTGTTCCGGGTGCGGGCCGGGCAGTTCACCGGTACGGCGTTCGCCGTCGGCAAGGCCCCGTCCGGCGGCGGCACCACGCTGCTGACGAACTTCCACGTGGTCGAGTCGGTCTTCACCGCCGGTGAGCGCAAGGTGTTCCTGGAACGCAAGGATCAGCGGTTCGAGGCGACGATCATCGCCACCGACAAGGACAAGGACCTGGCGCAGTTGCAGACCACCGCCAAGTTCACCGGGCTGGTCGCGGCCCGCGCCCCGGTGCGGTCCGGCCAGCAGATCATCGTGGTCGGCGCGCCGCTCGGGTTGCAGGACAGCGTCACCACGGGCGTGGTCAGCGCGTTCCGCGAGGACGAGCGTGGCGGCGGCCCGGTGATCCAGTTCGACGCGCCGATCAACCCGGGCAACTCCGGCGGCCCGGTGATCAACGGCTCGAAGGAGGTCGTCGGCATCGCCACGGCCAAGGCCCGCAACGCCGAGGGCATCGGGCTGGCGGTGCCGATCAAGACCGCCTGCGACCGGTTCCGGCTCTGCTGACGGCGGCCACACCGGCCCGGCCGCACCGCATCGACCCCGGCCCATCGGGCCACCCCGCGGGGGACCAGCACATCTGGAGGAACGACATGTCCTACCCACCGGCCGGGGGCGACAACCCGCCCCCGGCGCCGGGGGGCACGGTCTACGGCAACGTGTACGGCAGCCGGCCCGCGCCCCAGCAGTACGACCCGAACCAGCCCGCGCCGACCCTGCACCAGCCAGCCGTGACCGACGGCGCCCCCGGGTACGGCGGATACCAGCCCACCGCGCCGGGACAGCCGGGCTACGCGCCCGGCGCCGCCCCGGTGCCCCCGCCCGCGCAGCCGATGTCGGCGCCGCCGGTCTCCGTCCCGCCGGTCTCCGGGCCCGGCTACGCGCAGCCGATGTCGGTCCCGCCGGCGTCCGCTCCGCCGGTGTCCGGCCCCGGCTTCGCGCCGCCGCCGATGTCCGGGCCGCCCGGCCCGTACGGCCCGGTCGGCGCCGCGCCGGCCGGCGGCGGCGGCCGGAAGTGGGCGCCGCTGGTGCTCGGCCTGGTGGCCGCGTTGCTGTTCGTCTTCGGCGGCGTGATGACCTTCCTGTACGTCTCGACGAACGGCGAACTGGACGAGTCCCGGCAGACGGTCAGCCAGCGGGACGGCACGATCTCGGCGAACCAGCAGGAGATGGAGAAGCTCAAGGGTGAGCTGAAGGCGGTCCAGGAGCGGCTGTCGGACACCCAGCAGGACCTGACCGGCACCAAGAACGACAGGGACGAGCAGGCCCGGCAGAAGAAGGTCATCGCGAACTGCCTGGACAAGCTGACCACGGCCATGGCGGCGGCGTCGCGCGGCGACCGGGCTGCCTTCGAGGCGGCCAGCAAGGGTCTGGACAAGATCTGCGACGAGGCCGAGAACTACCTCTGACCGGTGTCCACCGAAGGCCGTCCCGGTTCGTCCGGGGCGGCCTTTCGTGTGTCCCCGGGCGGGGTGCGGTCAGGCGGCGCCGGCGGCGCGGCGGGTGGGCAGCGCGGTGACGCCGGGCGGCGGCAGGCCGGCCGTGGAGGCCAGCAGCGTGCACCAGCCGAGCAGGTGCGGACCCAGGTCGGCGCGCAGCGGCGTCCAGGAGGCGCGGATCTCGATGTCACCGGCGGCGGGCGGCCCGGCCAGCTCGCCGAACCGGGTGGAGAGCGTCTGGGTGACGGTGCCGCCGATCGCCCGGTGCCCGGCGCCCTGCGCGTCGAGCGCGTCGGTCAGCCAGGTCCAGCCGACGCCTGGTAGCAGCGGGTCGCTGGCCAGGTCGACCTCCAGTTCGGCGGTGACGTACGTGACCAGCCGCAGTGTGCCCTGCCACGCCTCGTGCCCGGCCGGGTCGTGCAGCAGGATCAGCCGGCCGGTGGCCACCTCGTCGTCGTCGCGCATTACGGCGGCGGAGAGCGCGAACGCGTACGGGGCAAGCCGCTGCGGCGCGCCGACCTCCTCCAGGACGATCTCCGGGCGGGGTGTCACCGATCGCAGCCCCGCGACCGCGCGAGCGAACGTTTCCGGGAGCGCGATCGGGGGGGCCATGCGGGCAGCCTATGCCGCGCCCGCCGCGCGGCGCGTGACGGCGCGCCGGGTGATCGACGGTTAAGAAGGGGCCCTTCCGGTACCGGAGGCGTTAAGCGGGGGCCCTTCCTTCTACGTCACAAATGCGGACGGTGAGCGCGGGCGCGCGCCGGGGGCGTGGCACGATGGCCGCGATGACCACCGACACCACGGGCACTGCCGCCCGAGACGGAGAACCCCGCCGCGGCGGGCCGGCCGACTCGCCCTTCGTCCGCGCCTGCCGGCGCGAGCCGGGCCCGCACACCCCGGTCTGGTTCATGCGCCAGGCCGGCCGGTCGCTGCCGGAGTACCGGGAGATCCGGGCCAACGTGCCGATGCTGGAGTCCTGCCGCCGGCCCGACCTGGTCACCGAGATCACGCTCCAGCCGGTGCGCCGGCACGGCGTGGACGCGGCGATCCTGTTCAGCGACATCGTGGTGCCGGTCGCCGCGGCCGGCGTCGACCTGGACATCGTGCCCGGCACCGGGCCGGTGGTGGCCGAGCCGATCCGTACCGCCGCCGACGTCGAGCGGATCACCCCGATCGGCCGCGACGACGTGTCGTACGTGGACGAGGCGGTCCGCCGGCTCGTCGTCGAGCTGGGCGACACCCCGCTGATCGGCTTCGCCGGCGCCCCGTTCACGCTCGCCAGCTACCTGGTCGAGGGCGGCCCGTCGCGGACGCACGCCAAGACCAAGGCGCTGATGTACGGCGACCCGGACCTGTGGCACGCGCTGTGCGCGCGGCTGGCCGAGGTGACGCTGGCGTTCCTCCAGGTGCAGGTCGACGCCGGGGTCTCCGCGGTGCAGCTGTTCGACTCCTGGGCCGGTGCGCTCTCCGAGGCCGACTACCGCCGTTTCGTGCTGCCGCACTCGACGTACGTGCTGGGCGGGCTCGCCGGCGCCGGTGTGCCGCGGATCCACTTCGGGGTGGGCACCGGAGAGCTGCTCGCCGCGATGGGCGAGGCCGGCGCCGACGTGGTGGGCGTGGACTGGCGGACGCCGCTTGACGTCGCCACCGGCCGGATCGGGCCGGACAAGGCGGTGCAGGGCAACCTCGACCCGACCGTGCTGCTCGCCCCCTGGCCGGTGGTGGAGACCGAGGTGCGGCGCATCGTCGAGCAGGGCCGGGCCGCTCCCGGCCACGTGTTCAACCTCGGTCACGGCGTCCTGCCGGAGACCGACCCCGAGGTGCTGACCCGGGTGGTCGCGCTGGTGCACGAGCTGACCGCGCGACCGGAGCGCTAGGAGGAGACAGTGGTGCGACCGTGGCGGGTGGCGATCGTCGGTGGCGGGATCACCGGGCTGGCCGCCGCCGTCCGGTTGCGCGACCGGGCCCCCGAGGGCACCGAGGTCACCGTGTACGAGCAGTCCGGCCGCCTCGGCGGCAAGCTGTTCACCGGTGAGCTGGCCGGCGGGCCGGTCGAGTTCGGCGCGGAGTCGTTCCTCATGCGCGACCCGGCCGGTGGCGAGTCGGCAGCGGTGACGCTGGCCCGCCGCCTCGGCCTGGACACCTCGATCGTGCACCCCACAGTCGGGCAGGCCGCCCTGCTCGTCGACGGCACGTTGCGCCCGGTGCCGGGCGGCACGCTCGTCGGCGTACCCGGGGATCTGGACAAGGTGGCGACGGTCGCGCCGCCGGCTGCGGACGCCGACCGCGACGCGGGCCGGCCGCTGCTGGCCGACGGTGAGGACACCTCGGTCGGTGAGCTGGTCCGCAAGCGTCTCGGTGACGCGGTCGTGGAGCGGCTGGTCGACCCGATGCTCGGCGGCGTGTACGCGGGGCGGGCCGACGACCTGTCGCTGGTCACCACGATGCCGGCGCTGGCCCGCGCGGCACGCGCCGAGCACACGCTGGTCGGTGCGGTACGCGCCGCGCAGGCCGCCGCGCCGCGCGCGCCCGGCGCACCCGTCTTCGGCACCCTCGCCGGTGGGCTGAGCACGCTGGTCGAGGCGGCGGCGACGGCGAGCGGTGCGACGATCCGCCGCGGCGCCGCGGTACGCGAGCTGCGCCGTACCCCGTCCGGCTGGCGGCTCACCGTCGGGCCGACCCGCGACGCCGAGCACGTCGAGGCCGACGCGGTGCTGCTCGCGGTGCCGGCCCGCCCGGCCGGCCGGCTGCTCGCCGCCGCCGCGCCCGAGGCGGCCGGCACTGTCGGCGCGCTCGACTACGCGAGCGTCGCCCTGATCACCCTCGCGCTGCCCGGCCCGGCCCTGCCGGAGCTGTCCGGCTTCCTGGTGCCGGCCGGTGAAGGGCTGACGATCAAGGCGTCCACGTTCTTCACCACCAAGTGGGGGCACCTGCGGCGGCCGGACGGGCTGGCGCTGGTGCGCGCCTCGGTGGGCCGGTACGGCGACGAGACGTCGCTGCAGCTCACCGACGACGACCTGGCCGACACGGTGCACCGGGAGCTGTCGGCGGTGCTCGGCGCACCGCTGCCGGCGCCGGTGGCCCGGCACGTGCAGCGGTGGGGTGGCGCGCTGCCCCAGTACACGCCCGGGCACACCGCCCGGGTGGCGGCGGTCCGGACGGCGCTGCGCGCCGCCTGCCCGGCGCTTGCAGTGGCCGGGGCCGGTTACGACGGCGTCGGCATCCCGGTGTGCGTCCGCTCCGGCGAGACGGCGGCCGAAGAGATCATCACGGCACTGGAAGGATCGGCAGCATGACCGAGCAGACCAACGCGGCGCGGCTGCGCGAGCTCAACGAGACCATCCGCTACACGATGTGGTCGGTGTACCGGGCCACCAGCCCGCTGCCGTCGCTGCGGGAGAACGTCGTCGACGAGGTCGAGTCGCTCTTCACCGAGCTGGCCGGCAAGGACGTCACGATCCGGGGCACGTACGACGTGGCCGGGCTGCGCGCCGACGCCGACCTGATGATCTGGTGGCACTCGTCGTCCAGCGACGCGCTGCAGGACGCGTATCTGCGGTTCCGCCGGACCACGCTGGGCCGGGCGCTCACCCCGGTCTGGTCGCAGATGGCGCTGCACCGCCCGGCCGAGTTCAACAAGAGCCACATCCCGGCGTTCCTGAACGACGAGGAGCCGCGCGCCTACCTGTGCGTCTACCCGTTCGTGCGCTCGTACGAGTGGTACCTGCTGCCCGACGCCGAGCGGCGCGAGCTGCTGGCCGAGCACGGCAAGATGGCCCGGGGCTACCCGGACGTGCGGGCCAACACGGTCGCCTCGTTCGCGCTCGGCGACTACGAGTGGATGCTGGCGTTCGAGGCCGACGAGCTGCACCGGATCGTGGACCTGATGCGTGACCTGCGCGCCTCCGGCGCCCGCCGGCACGTGCGGGAGGAGATCCCGTTCTACACCGGCCGCCGCCGCCCGGTCGCCGACATCGTCAACTGCCTGGTCTGACCGGTGCCCGGCCGGGACCGCGAGTGCGGTCCCGGCCGGAGCCCGGTCAGGCGGTCGTCGTGCAGGACAGGATGCCGGGCACCGGGTTCGTCGCACCGGCCGAGCCGGTGAAGCCGAACGAGGTGCTGGCACCCGGTGCGAGCGAGCCGTTGTAGGCCACGTTGCGTGCCGTCACGAGCGTTCCGCTCGTGGTGACAGTGGCGTTCCACGCCGAGTTGACCTGCTGGCCGTTCTGGTAGTTCCAGCTCACCGACCAGCCGCGGATCGGCGAACCGCTGCCGTTTGTCACCTTCACCTCGGCCTGGAAGCCGCCGCCCCACGAACCGGTGATCGCGTACGTCGCGGTGCAGCCACCGGCCGGGTTCGGCGTGGTCGGCGGCGGGCTGGTGGGCGGCGTGCTCGTCGGCGGCGTGCTGGTGGGCGGGGTGCTCGTCGGCGGCGTGCTGGTCGGCGGGGTGGTCGGGCCGGACCCGCCGAAGTCCACGTCGCTGCACAGGTAGTAGGACTGGTCCAGGTGGCTGGCCTGCCAGATGGTGTAGACGATGTGCCGGCCGGTGCGGCCCGGCGCGTTCGCCGGGATCTGGATGGACACGCCGTCCACCTCACGCGTCCACTGGCTGGCCGGCGTGTTGCCGATCTGGCCGACCAGTTCCAGGTCGCTCCAGCGCAGCGGCGAGGTGAGCGCGTTGTACCCCTGCTTGGTCACGTACACCCGGATGTAGTCGGCACCGTGGCTGGCCTGGTCGAAGAACTTGACCCGGAAGTTGTTGGTGACCGGCACGGTCTTCCAGGCGCCGACGGTGTCGAGCGCGTTGTAGCGGCCGCTCTGGGTGCGGCCGCCGCTGCACAGCTGCCCGTCCGGGATGGCGCCCTGGTGATTGCCGGCCACGCCCTCGCGGAACAGTCCGTTCCAGTTCCACATGGCGTTCGGGTCGGCCTGCCACGCCTGCCAGCACATCGGGTCCTGGGTGGCCATGGCCGGGTTCTGGAAGTCACCGCCCCAGCGCTGCCAGCAGCTGTAGGCGCGCGAGGCCGGGTCGACCACCGACCCGTGCGCCGAGGCCGGGCCGGAGAACGCGGTGGTGAGCAGCGCCGCCACCACCGCGCAGACGGCGAGGATCGCCGCCGCGAGCGGTAACGGGCGGCGGTACGGAGTGGACATGGAAAGCCTCCGGGATGGGGTGTCGGTGCACGACGCCCGGACTCGGGAGTTGCCCTCTCCCGCGTGGCGGCTCCGCCCGCACGCTGCCACAGAAAGCGACAAACGTCAATGAGTCGGGTCGCGGCGCATCGGAGTGTGCGGGATGCCGTCCTCGACGTAGCCGGGGCCGCTGACCTCGAAGCCGAGCCCCGCGTAGAAGCCGACCAGGTGCGTCTGCGCGTCGAGCACGCACGGCCGGTCACCCACCACGGCGAGGGCTTCGGTCATCAGCGCGCCGGCCAGGCCCGCGCCGCGGGCCGCTGGCGCCACCACCACCCGCCCGATCCGTGCCACGCCGCCGGGGTCGGCCAGGATCCGCAGGTACGCGACCACGGCGCCGTCGCTGCTCAGCCACAGGTGGCGGGTGCCGGGTTCGACGTCCCGGCCGTCCAGTTCCGGGTACGGGCAGGACTGCTCGACCACGAACACGTCGATGCGCAGCCGGAGCAGGTCGTGGAAGGTGCTGGTGTCCAGGTCGGCGAAGCTTGCCAGGTGGGACTCGACGGGCATCGGCCCAGGTTAGGCGGCGCGTCTCCGGCCGGTCGTGCGTACCCCGGACGCGCGGCGGTCCGGCGGGCCGGCGGGGTCCGGCGTGCCGGTTCAGCGCGCCGGCTCAGCCCTTCGACGTGCGCAACCCGGTTGCGGTGGCGGTGACGGCGCGCTCGAACCAGGTGCCGGTATCGGCCGCCGAGCGGGTCCAGACCGCGACGCACTGGGTCACCCGGCCCCGATGCAGGCAGCCGTAGCGGTGCGGGAAACGGGTGCCGTCGGGCACCGTCATGGTCGCCGACACCACCCGGCCCGGCACGCCCAGCCCGGCGGGCAGGTCCCCGGCGGTGTGCCCGGCGGTCACCTGCCCGTCCTCCTCGTCGCGCTCGCACGCCTCAAGCAGGCCGAAGATCTGCCGTACCGCGTCCGCGGCGGCCGCCTCGTCCGGGTAGACCACCGTCTCCTGGGCGACCTCGACGAACTCGCCGGCCGGAGTGCCTTCCGGCGTGACGAAGACCCGGGTGGACGCGACGAGCCGCCGGTCGAGCAGGGGCAGCGGGCGACCGCAGACGACACCGTCGGAGTCGAGCCGCTCACTGGCGTGCTCGGGTTCTTCGGCCAGGCCGGCCAGGCTGCCGGTCGCGGTGTACCGGTCGCGCAGCGCCGCGGCGGCCCCGCCGTCGGTGGGCGAGGGCGCGACGAGCGCCGGATCGGGGGCGGTCGCGGGCTCGGTGGTGGAACCGCAGCCGGCGAGGACGGCGACCAGGGCCACCGCGATGATCAACCGTCGGGACACCGGAGGGATGCTAGACGGAGATCGACGCCGGTGGTGCCCCGGGAGCGGCCCGCGTCAGGCGGGGCGGGCGCCGACCGCGTCGCGTACCTCGGCGCCCTGCTCGCCCTCGACGGCGCGGGCGCAGTGGGCACAGCAGAAGAAGCGGCCGGAGACCTCGACGCCGTGGCCGACGATCTTGATCTGGCAGTGCTCGCAGATCGGCGCCATCTTGTGCACCGCGCACTCGAAGCAGTCGAACGTGTGCCGCGACCCGTCGACGGTGCGCACCTCGAACGCCATCCAGTAGTCGTTGCCGCAAACCTCGCAGGCAGCCATGCGAAACCCCCCGAAAACGGACCTGTCATCCGAGGGTCGCGCAGACGACACCTTCGAGCAACCGGAACCGGCGAACCTGATCCGGCCCCACGGCGAGTCGCTCCCGGCGTGTCGCGCGTTGACCCCGGTGACCGCCGAAACTCCCCGGAGGATTCGTGATCAAGCGCAACAAGCTCTTCGGCAACCAGACCCGGGTGACGTTCTCGCTGCCCCGGGACACCCCCGCCGGCACGGTGAGCGTGGTCGGCTGCTTCAACGGATGGGAGCCCGGCCGGCACGAGCTGGTGCCGCGCCGCGACGGCACCCGTACCGTGACGGTCCGGCTGAAGCCGGGGGAGTACCGCTTCCGCTACCTCGCCACCGGCGGGGTGTGGCTGGACGACGAGGCCGCCGACCAGGTGGACGAGGCCGGCGGCCTGCTGCGGTTGTGACGCCGCCGTCGCTGTGACGCCGTCGTCAGCCGGCGCTGGGCTCCAGCCGTACCGAGATCGAGTTCACGCAGTGCCGGGTGTCCTTCGGGGTGAAGCCCTCACCCTCGAAGACGTGCCCGAGGTGGCTGTCGCAGCGCGCGCACCGGATCTCGGTGCGCCGCATCCCGAGCGTGTTGTCCGGGATCTCCTTGACCGCGCCCGGGATGGCGTCGTCGAAGCTCGGCCAGCCGCAGTGCGAGTCGAACTTGTCCTGGCTGCGGAACAGTTCCAGCCCGCAGGCCCGGCAGTGGTAGACGCCGGGGGTCTTGGTGTCGACGTACTCACCGGTCCAGGGCGCCTCGGTGCCGGCCTCGCGGAGCACCCGGAACTCCTCGGGGCTCAGCCGGACGCGCCATTCGTCCTCGGTACGGGGCAGTTCGTTGTCGGAAAGACTCACCCCTCAACGGTACGTCGGGTGTCGGTGGCATCGCATATGGTCGCGTGATGGCGGGCAAGGGTGCGGTCGAGGAGATCGAGGTAGCCGGGCACACGGTGCGGCTGAGCAGCCCCGATCGGGTGATCTTCCCGCAGCGGGGCTTCACCAAGGCCGACGTCTTCCGCTACTACCTCGCAGTCGGCGACGGGATCATGCGCGCCCTGCGCGACCGGCCGACGACGCTCCAGCGCTTCCCCGACGGCATCGAGGGGGAGATGTTCTTCCAGAAGCGGGTGCCGCAGCGGGGCGTGCCCCCGTGGGTCAGCACCGCGCGGATCGCCTTCCCCAGCGGCCGCCCTGCCGACGAGCTGTGCCCGGCCGACCTGGCCCACGTGGCCTGGGCGGCGCAGATGGGCACGGTGGTGTTCCACCCGTGGCCGGTGCGCGCCGCCGACACCGACCGCCCGGACGAGCTGCGCGTCGACCTCGACCCGCAGCCCGGCACCGACTTCGCCGACGCGGTGACCGCCGCCGGTGAGCTGCGCGGTCTGCTCGACGAGCTGGGCGTGCCCGGCTGGCCGAAGACCTCCGGCGGCCGGGGCGTGCACGTCTACCTGCGCATCCAGCCGCGCTGGACGTTCGTGGAGGTACGCCGCGCCACCATCGCGCTGGCCCGGGAGCTGGAACGCCGCCGCCCCGAGCTGGTCACCACCGCCTGGTGGAAGGAAGAGCGGGGCGAGCGCGTCTTCGTCGACTTCAACCAGATGGCGCGGGACCGCACCATCGCCTGCGCGTACTCGCTGCGCGCCAACGCCCGCGCCACCGTCTCCACCCCCGTCGACTGGGGCGAGCTGCCGGAGGTCGACCCGGACGACTTCCACCTGGGCACGGTGCCGGCCCGGTTCGCCGAGCGCGGCGACCCGCACGCCGGCATCGACGACGCCCCGTGGGACATCACGCCGCTGCTGGAGTGGGCCGAGCGGGACGCCGCCGACGGGCTGGGCGACATGCCGTACCCGCCGGAGTACCCGAAGATGCCCGGCGAGCCGAAGCGGGTCCAGCCCTCGAAGGATCGCGACCGCCCCCGCTCCTGACGCGGCCCCTGCTTCGGTCTCGTTGTCGGCGAGTGGAACACCATGGGTGTCTCCGGGGCCCTGAGACACCCATGACGTTCCACTCGACCGCGGGTGGGCGCGGCGTGGCGTGGCGCGGCGTGCGCCGCGTTCGGGTGACCATGGCTCAGGCGGGGGCGGTGAGCATGCTCCGCACCGAGGCGACGATGTGCCGGGGGCGGCGGTAGAGGTCGGTGGCGGTGTAGACCCGCATGCGCCAGCCGTGCTCGGCCAGCCAGTTGAGCCGGGATCGATCGTGGTGCAGCCGGCCGGGGTCGAGGTGGGATCCGCCGTCGTACTCCAGGCCGATCCGCCGGTCGCGATAGCCCAGGTCGAGGCGGTAGATCGGGATGTCGTCCCGGTCGGGAACCCACAGTTGGGGCTCCGGCGGCGGCAGCCCGCCGTCGATCAGCAACAGACGTAACTGGCTCTCCTGCCGGCACTCCGGGCGCGGGTCGGCGAGCGCGATCAGTTCCCCCGCCTGCCGTACTCCCCGCAGGCCGGCGTGCCACGTCACCTCGGTGAGCAGGTCCTCGCGGCGGCAGGCGCCCGCGCGGAGACAGAGGTCGAGCACCGGCAGCGCGTCCGCCCGCCGGAGCACCCGGGCCAGGTCCACGGCGCAGCGGGCGGCGGGCGCGCAGGGGATGCCGGCGATCTCCACCGCGTCCGGCACCGGCAGCACCGTCTGATGCGTCACCACGCCCCGGATCCGCCGGGCACTCACACCAGGCGGCACGATCACGTGCACCCGGTCGTCGGGCACCGCCCCGAACCGGTGCAGGAGCGCGCCGGTGTGGAATCCCGCGACGGTTCCCGGCGGCAGTCGCCGGAACAGGGCGCGCAACCGGCTCGTCTCGTCGTCGGTGCAGCCGTAGACACCCCGGGACAGCCGGCCCAGCCGTCCCGCCCCCACCTGGTGCCGTACCGCCCCGCGGCTCATCCCACCCGCCAGCAACTCCCCGTACCGCCACACCCGCCCACCTTCCCGTCCGCCGCCCGCAAATTCCGCCCCTGTGGACAGCCGTCCCCTCCGCGCGGTGCTCCCCGTCGATCTTGGAGTTGTGGTCGTTCCCAAAAGCCACATAGAGCGCATTCGAGGTGCCACAACTCCAAGATCGACGGGGCCGGGGGCGGCGGCGGGGCGGCGGCGGGCGGGGAGAGGGCCCCGGGACCGATAACGATCATGTAACGGGCGCGAACCTTTTCGTGGGTGTCACTGCTCTCTGTCGGCATCGGCCCGCCGGGGCCAGGAGAGGACGTCGGATGAAGCTGGTGTGGAGGCGGGCGATAGAGGCCCGTGGGCTGCTGCTCGCCGCCGCTGTCGCGGCACTTGTCGCGGTCGCGTTGGTCACCGGTCTCTCCGACTACAACCGCCGTGCGGTCGAGGCCGGCGCGCGGGCGGTGCTCGACGCCGCCCCGGCCGAGGAGCGCAGCCTGCTGATCAGCGGCTCCGGCGGCGCCGACGCCGCCGCGTTCGCCGAGCGGGACCGGGCGGTACGGGAACAGTTCGCGAACGGGCTCGGCGGCGCGCCGGTCACCGTGGCCGCGAGCCGCGCCGGGACCGGGCGGGAGCTGACCGGGGACGTGGGCGCCGCCCGTACCGACGACGACCCGATGTTCGCCAACCTGGCCACGCTCGACGACCTGCCGGCGCACGCCGAACTGGCCGCCGGGGCGTGGCCGGTGCCCGGCAGCAACCCGTTGCAGGTGACGTTGCCGGAGAAGGTGGCCGCGCAACTGAGCCTGGAGGTCGGGGAGCGGGTCCCGCTGTACGACAGGGGCGCCGAACGCGCCGGCACCGTGGTGGTCGTCGGCACGTGGCGCCCACGGGACGCGTCCGAGGCGTACTGGCGTCTCGCCCCAGGAGTGGGGGAGAGCCAGGGCGACGCGGCCGTCACCTCGTACGGGCCGTTCGCGCTGGACCCGGCCGACTTCGCGCGTACCTTCCCGGGTTCCACCTCGGCGGCCTGGCTGGTCGACCCCGACCTGGTGGCGGTCGAGCCGGCCCGGCTGCCCGCTGTGACCACGGCGCTGGACGAGATCACCGAGAAGCTGCCCGAGGCCACCGGCCTGGGTGACTCCTTGCAGCAGGTCAGCCACCTGGACCGGCTCGTCGACCGGCTCAGCCGGGCCGATCTGGTGGGCCGGTCCGCGCTGCTCACCCCGCTGCTGCTGATCGTGGTGCTCGGCGGGTACGCGCTGGTGCTGGTGGCCGCGCTGCTCAACGAGGACCGGCGGGCGCAGACCGCGCTGCTGCGGGCCCGGGGCGCCGCCCGGGGGCAGATCGCCGGGCTGGCCGTACGCGAGGCGACGCTCGTGGTGGCGCCGGCGCTGCTGCTGGCCCCGGCGCTGACCGGGCAGGCGATCCATTATCTGGGCGCGGATCTGGGGCTGGCCGACGGCGACCTGGCCCGGGTGTGGGTGGTGGCGGTCGGCGCGGCGGTGGGCTGCCTGCTCGCCATGGTGCTGCCGGCGATGCGCCGGGCCGGCACGTACGTCGCGGACATGGCGTCCCGGTCCCGGCCCACCCGGGGAGCGGCAGTGCAGCGGGCGAGCGTGGACATCGCGCTGGTGGCCCTGGCGGTGCTCGCCTGGACCCAGTTGCGGCAGTACTCCTCGCCGCTCGCCGGCGCGAACGGCAGCCTCGGCATCGACCCGCTGCTGGCCGCCGCGCCCACCATCGGCGTGCTGGCCGGCGCGGTGATCGCGCTGCGGCTGCTGCCGCCGATCACCCGGCTCGCGGAACGCTTCGTCGACCGGCGCACGTGGAACGCCACCATGTTCGGCATGTGGCAGGCGGGCCGGCGCCCGCACGCCGGGCCGGTGCTGCTGCTCGCGCTCGCCGTCGGCGGCAGCACCCTCGCCTGGTCGCTGGTCGCCTCGTGGGAACGCTCGCAGCGGGACCAGGCGCAGCACACGGTCGGCGCGGACCTGCGGCTCACCGAGCGGGACGGCACCGCCCCGGTGGACCGGGCCGCCCAGCTGGCCGCCGTACCGGGTGTGGACCGGGTGCTGCCCGCCTGGCGCGACGACGTACGGGTGGGCCGCGAGGCCCGGCCGGCGACGGTGGTGGCGCTGGACGCCGCCGCCGCGAAGGGGCTGATCCGGCTCGACGACACCGGCGGCGACGCGTCCACCGGCACCCTGCTGGACCGGCTCGCCGGCGGCCGGACCGCGCCGGTCGGCGGCGTCCTGCCCGAGGGGGCGAAGACGCTGTCCGGCACCGTGCGCACCCCGGTCGAGAGCATGTACGAGCGGCCCCGGGTGGCTGTCACCGCGTTGTTCGTCACCGACGCCGGGGCCACCTGGCGGGTCCGGCTCGCCGAGGGGGACGGCGACGGGAAGCCGGTGCGCTTCTCGGTGCCGCTGCCGGACAGCGGCGGCGCCCCGCTGCGCCTGGCCGGTTTCGAGGCCGACGGCGGTGACGCCACCGGCAGTTCGTACCGGCTGCTCCTGGACGAGCTGCGGCTCACCGACGCCGCCGGGACGGACCTGAAACTGCCGGTGGAGGGGTCCTGGCGGGTGATCGACCCGGGCGCCGGGCCACGCGGCACCGCCAGGGTGAGTCCGACCCGGATCGACGGGGTGCAGGGATTCGACGTACCCGCCGGGCTGTTGCAGTTCGCCCGGGTGCCGTCGTCCCGGTTCGCGCTGGTGCCGCAGGTGCCGGACCGTCCGGTGCCGGTGCTCGTCACCCCCGGCGTGGCCGCCGCGATGAGCGTCAAGACCGGCGACACGGTCAAGCTGTCGGTCGCCGAGGTGACGCTCGAGGTCACTGTGGTCGGCCAGGTCGCCGCGGTGCCCGGCACCGGGGGCGACGGGGTGCTGGTGGACCTGCCCACCGCCACCACGCAGCTCCTGGAGCGCAGCGGCGGCGTCCGGCCGGTGGCCGAGTGGTGGCTGGGCAGCACGCCCGGCGGGCACACCGCTGCCGCGGACGCGCTCGCCTCGACCGGCGGTACGGTGCTGCTGGACCGGCGGGCGGTGGCCGCCGAGGCCGCCGAGGATCCGTACTGGCAGGGCGCGCGCACCGGCCTGCTGGCCGCCGCGCTCGGCTCGGTGCTGCTCGCCCTGGTCGGCCTGGCGGTCGACGTCTGGGCCACCACCCGCCGCCGGCTCACCGAGTTCGCGGTCTTCAACACGCTCGGCGCGAACACCCGGCTGCTGGCCCGCGCGTACCTCGCCGAACAGACGTTCCTGGCCGCGATCGGCGTCGGCGTCGGCATGCTCGTCGGCGCCCTCGTCGCGGCCACCATGGTGCCGCTGGTGATCCTCACCCCGGCCGCCGGCCGGCCGGTGCCCGAGGCGGTCTTCACAGTGCCCTGGGTGCCGATCGGGGCGACGGCCGCCGGGCTGCTGCTCGCCGCGCTCGCCTTCGCCGCCCTCATCACCACAGGCATCCGCCAGCGGGTCGCCGCCGCGCAGCTCCGGATCGGAGGAGATCGATGAGCCTTCCTGGTGCCGCGCGCCGGGTCCGCGCATACGGGGGGCAGTTCCTGCTGCTCGCCGTCCTGACCCTGGTGACCGCCCTGCTGATCACCGGCGTGCCCCGGGTCGCCGACCGGCTGACCGGGCAGGGGCTCACCGAGTACGTCGCCGGTCAGCCGGTGGCCCGCCGCGACCTCACGTACAGCACCGCGCCGACCGCGTTCCCGCCGTCCACCCGCGCCGCGGTGACCGGTCACGCGGCCGAGCTGGCCGGGATCGAGGAGGCGATGCCCGCCGAGGTCCGGGACACCATCGGTCAGCGCTGGTACGTGGCCCAGACCGTGCCCGGGCGGCTGCGCGGCCCGACGCTCGCCCCCGAGAAGGGGCTCATCGACGTGCACCTGCGCGCCGGTACCGGCATCAAGGAGGCGGCCACCCTGGTCGACGGGCGGTGGCCGGAACGTCCCGTCGCCCCGGCCCGCACGGTCGAGGTGACGCTCGCCGAGACGATCGCCGGCACGCTCGGCGTGAAGACCGGCGACCGGTTCCTGCTCCTGATCCTCGACCAGGATGACAACGTGCTCAAGTCCCTCCCGGTCCAACTGGTCGGCGTGTGGCGGCCGAACGACCCGGCCGACGGCGTCTGGGACACGCTGCCGTCGATGCTGAAGCTCACCCCGCCCGAGGGCGACGGCGACCCGTTCGTGGGCGTCGCCTACACCGCCGACGGGGGCGTCGACGAGGCCGTCGCGACCGGCTGGCCGGTGAGCTTCGGCTGGCGGTACCGGATCGCCCCGGACCGGCTCGAACCGGGCCGCCTCGACGCGCTGATCGCCGGTGTCGACGGGCTGGAGCGCAGCCGTCCCGCCGTGGCGACGCTCAGCCAGGGCGTGGACATCCCGCTGCGGCGCTTCGCCGACTCGCTGGCCGCTGCGCGTACCCTGCTCGCGGTCATCGCGGCCGGGCTGCTCGCCACGCTGGCCGGGCTGACGCTGCTGGCCGCCCGGCTGGCCGCGCGCCGCCGCCGCGCCGAGTTCCACCTGATCCGGGCACGCGGCGGCTCGACCGGCGCGGTGCTGCGCCGCGGCCTGGCCGAGTCGCTGCTGGTGCTGCCGGCCGCGGCCGGGATCGGCTGGCTGCTCGGCGGGCTGCTGCCCGGCACCGGGGCGTCGTGGCGCTGGGTGGTGATCGCCGCGCTCCTGGCCACGCTGCTGCCGCCGCTGGCCGCGCTCGCCGTCGGCCGCCGGGCCGGTGGCCGCGCCGACCTGGGCGGCCGGTCGCCCGCCGTCCGGCTCACCGTCGAGGTGGTCGTGCTCGGGCTCGCCGTGCTCGGCGCGTTCCTGCTGCGCCGTCGCGGGCTCACCGCCGGTTCGGTGGACCCGCTGCTGGTCTCCGTGCCGGTGCTGCTGGCGATCGCGGCGGCGCTGCTGGCGCTGCGCGCGTACCCCTGGCCGTTGCGGCTGGTCAGCCGCGTCGCCGCCCGGGCGCGCGGCAGCGTCGCGTTCCTCGGCACCGCCCGCGCGGGCCGGGCCGCGAGCACCGGGCCGCTGGTCGTGGTGGTGCTCGCCGTCGCCACCGCCGCGTTCTGCGGCGTGGTGGCGACCGGCATCGAGACCGGCCGGGACACCGCCGCCGCCCAGGCCGTGCCCGGTGACCTGCTGGTACGCGGGGAGCGCTTCACGCCCGACACCGCGGAGAAACTGGCCGAACTGCCCGGGGTACGCGCTGTCGCGCCGCTGCTCACCGTGCCCGCCGAACGTCCGTACTCCGATCGCGCCGGACGCCCCGCCCCGATCACCGAGCTGCGCGTGGTGCTCGTGGACGGGGAGCGGTTCGCCGACGTGGCACGGGAGGCCGGCGTACCGGTGGAGGTGCCCGACCCGGTGCGGGCCCGCGCCGACGGGAGCACGCCGCTGCCGGCGCTGGTGTCCCCGGCGGTGGCCGAGGAACTGGCCGACGCCGGGCTCGCCGACGCCCGGGGCGAGCGGCCCGCCTGGCTGGACGTGCAGGGCAACCGGCTGCCGGTGCGGACCGCCGCCACCGTCGACGGGTTCGCGCTCGTCGGCGAGGGCGTACGACGGTTCGTGGTGCTGCCGTGGCCGGCGTTGCCGGCCGACGCCCCGCACCAGCTCGCGCCGACCGGTTTCGTGCTCGCCGGGTCCGGTGTGGACGCGGCCGAGGTGGACCGGGTGGCGCGGGACGGGCAGCGGCGCTACCTGCGCATCGGCGGGGTCGACGCCGGCGCCCAGGCCCGCGCCCCGGAGGTGACGACCCGTGCGGCCGTGCGCGCCGACCTGGGCGGCACCGGCGTGAACGGCCTGCTGGTGTTCGGCTTCGTGCTCGGCGCCGGAGGCGGCGCCGCGCTGGGGCTGCTGGGGCTCGCGCTCGCGGTGCTCGCCGGGGCCCGCTCGCGCGGGCAGGTGCTGTCCCGGCTGCGCACGATGGGCCTGTCCCGCCGCCAGTGGCGCGGACTGCTGATGGTGGAGCTGACGCCGCTGGTGCTGGTGTCGGTGCTCACCGGAGCGGTGGTCGGCGCGTTGCTGCCGCTGCTGCTCACACCGGTGCTCGGCCTGCCCGCCTTCACCGGGGGCGTGGACGTGCGCCCGAGTTTCGAACCCGGCCTGGTGGCTGGGGTGTCGGTCCTGGCCATGCTGGCCCTCGGCTTCGCGATCACCGTGGAAGCCGTGAACAACCGCCGGTTGCGCCTCGGCGAGGTGCTGCGGCTCGGAGAGGAGAGCTGACATGACCGCGACCGCTTCCGGCCACCCGGGCCCGGCGCGTCTCACGCCGCGTGACGAACCGTCGTCTGCCGTACCGGACCTGGCGTCGCTGCAACAGCGCGCCGCCCAGCGGGCCGCCGAACGGGCCGGCGGGCGCGACCGGCTGCGCGGGCACATCGTCTGCGACGGCCTGGTGCGCATCTTCAAGACCGAGGGCGTCGAGGTCGTCGCGCTCCAGGGCCTCGACCTGGTCATCGACCGGGGCGAACTGGTCGCGATCGTCGGCGCGTCCGGCTCCGGCAAGTCGACGCTGCTGAACATCCTGTCCGGCCTGGACACCCCGACCGCGGGCATCGCCCGGGTCGCCGACTACGACCTGCTGTCGCTGTCGAACAAGCGGCGGCTCGCGTACCGGCGGGACGTGGTCGGGTTCATCTGGCAGCAGACCGGCCGCAACCTGCTGCCGTACCTGACCGCGCTGGAGAACGTGGAACTGCCGATGAAGCTGGCCGGGCGGGCCGGCGGCGGGCGCAAGCGGCGGGAACGGGCCCGTGAGCTGCTGGACATGGTGGGCGTCGGCTACTGCGCGGACCGCCGGCCGGGCCAGATGAGCGGCGGCGAGCAGCAGCGCTGCGCCGTCGCAGTAGCGGTCGCGAACGACCCGGAGATCCTCTTCGCCGACGAGCCGACCGGTGAGCTGGACGAGGCCACCGGCGCCGAGGTCTTCGCCGCGCTGCGCACCATCAACGCCGAACTGGGGGTCACCATCGTGGTGGTCACCCACGACCACGCCGTGGCCGGCCAGGTCCGCCGTACCGTCGCGATCCGCGACGGCCGGACCGCCTCCGAGGTACGCCGGACCGCGCGCGTCACCGCCGACGGCGGCACCGAGATGGTCAGCGAGGAGTACGCGGTGCTCGACCGCACCGGCCGGATGCAACTGCCGGCGCAGTTCGTGGAGGCGCTGTCCCTGCGCGACCGGGTCCGGCTCAACCTGGAACCCGACCACGTCGAGGTGCGCCCCGGCGACCGGGCGCACGGCGAGGAGAGTGAGTGATGACCGACCAGACAGTGGTGCTGCCGGCGGTGCCGGGGACGGCCGTCGACGACGTGGTCCGGGTCGAGGGGGTGAGCCGCACCTTCGGCAAGGGGGAGCACGCGGTGCACGCCGTGCGGGACGTCTCGTTCACTGCGGGACGCGGCGAGCTGCTCGCCGTCCGGGGCCGCTCCGGCGCCGGTAAGACCACGCTGCTGAACCTGGTCGGCGGCCTGGACCGGCCGGACGCCGGGCGGATCCGGGTGGCCGGGCACGACGTCACCGCCGCAGGTGAGCGGGAGCTGCTGTCGTTGCGCCGGGGCACCATCGGGTTCGTGTTCCAGACGTTCGGCCTGGTGCCGATCCTGTCCGCGGCGGAGAACGTCGGGGTGCCGCTGCGGCTGGCGAAGGTGCCGGCGGCCGAGCGGGAGCAGCGGGTGGCGGTGCTGCTGGAGCTGGTCGGGCTGGGTGGGCACGCGGCGCAGCGTCCGTACGAGCTGTCCGGCGGGCAGCAGCAGCGGGTGGCGGTGGCCCGGGCGCTGGCGAACGAGCCGGACCTGCTGATCGCCGACGAGCCCACCGGTCAGCTCGACTCCGAGACCGGGCGGTCGATCATGGACCTGCTGCGTGCGGTGGTGCACGCCCGGGGCATGACCGCGCTCGTCGCCACGCACGACCCGGCGCTGATCGAGCTGGCCGACCGTACGCTCACACTGCGCGACGGCCGGCTGGTGTCGGAGGACTGACCCCGGTGCCGGGCCGCGCGCCTTCGGGCGGCGGCCCGGCACCGGGTCAGAGCGCCAGCTTCATGCCCTCGTGGCTGGCCACGAAGCCCAGGTCGCGGTAGAACCGGTGCGCGTCGGCGCGCTGCTTGTCGGTGGTGAGCTGCACCAGCGCGCAGCCGTGCTCCCGGGCCCTGTCGATCGCCCAGCGCATCATCGTCCGGCCCAGACCGTGGCCGCGCCGGTCGGAGCGGACCCGCACCGACTCGATCAGGCAGCGTTCGGCGCCGTGCCGGCCCAGGCCCGGGATGTACGTGAGCTGGAAACAGCCCACCAGCTCCCCGCCGTCGTCGGCCACGATCAGGTGGTTGCGCGGGTCCGCGTCGAGGTCGGCGAAGGCCCGCTCGTACGCCTCGTCCACCTCGGGCAGGTCGCGAGTGCGGCCCAGCACGTCGTCGGCGAGCAGCGCGAGCACGGCGGGCAGGTCGGCGCGAACCGCCTCCCGGAAGATCACCTCGGTCACCGGGCCAGCCTGGCACAGCGCCGCGCGCCGGTGTCGCCCGGGCGGCGTCAGCCGTCGTCCAGCCAGCTGCGCAGCGCCCACCACCAGTGCACGGTCTCCGGCACCGTGCACCTGGCGCCCTCCTCGACCGGCGGCCCGCCGGTCAGCTCCCGCAGCCGCCGCAGCCGGTAGCGCACCGTGTTCGGGTGGACGTGCAGCTCGGCGGCGGTCTGGTCCAGCCGCTGGCCGTGGTGCAGCCAGGCGAGTGCGGTGCCCGCCAGCTCCCGGTGGAACTCGTCGGCCGGATCGAGCGCGCCGAGCAGCGTGCCGCGCAGCAGCTCGGCCAGCAGCGGCTGGGCGGCGAGCGCGGTCTCCCCGGCCAGGTCGGTGACCTGACGCAGCCCGCGCAGCCGCCGGTTCGCCGCCGTGGCGAGCGCCGCCAGGCAGAGCGCGTACATGTCCGGGGCCCGCGCCAGCGGCTGCGCGGGCGCCACCAGCGTCAGCAGGTCGGCTGGTACGGCGCCGGGCGGTCGCGGCAGCAGTCCGGCCAGCCGGTCCCCGACCGTGCCGAGCAGGCCGCCCCGTGCGGTGAGCTGCCGGTGCAGCGCGTACGCCCGGACCGGGTCGGGCGGCGCGGCGACCAGGCAGTGGTAGCGCCCGTCCGGCCGCAGCCCGAACCGGGTCAGCTCGGCCGGGGGCAGGCCCGCCGGGCCGTCGCGCAGCAGCCGCCGCAGCAGGTGCGCCCGGGCCGCCGCGCCGGTACGAGCCAGCTCCCGCTCGGCGCCGCGGTGCCCGTCGACCACCGCCCGCTCCACCGCCGCGGCGTACCGGCCGATGGTGAGCAGCCCTTCCAGCAGCACCTCGTCCGGGATGCCGGCGGCCCGTCCGTGCCGGACCACGAGCTCCACAGCGCGGTCCCGCCCGGCCTGCACTCCGCGCAGCAGACCGGCCACCGAGACGCCCTGCGCGGCCCGGTCCGCGCCCAGCCGGCGGGCCTCGGCGAAGTCGCGTCCGGCCGGGTCCTCACGGCGTTCCAGCGCGCCCAGGCCGCTCGTCAGCAGCAGCACGACCTGGCGGCGTACCTCGTCGGCCGGCAGCCGGGCCACCTCGGGGGAGTCCGCGCGGGCCGCCCGCGCCACCTCGTCGACGGCGGCCGGATCGGCGGACAGGTCGCGCAGCAGCGCGCCGAACGTCGGGGCCTGTCCGATCCGGGTCATCGGCGTCCGCCGCCCTCCGGTTGTCGACGCGGCACAACCGGGCCGCGCGGGCGTTGGCGTCGGATCCCTAGCCCCGGCGGGCGGCCGGTTGCTCTCCTGGTTGTTACCGCAAGGTAACACCGCTCGCGCCACTGAGAAACGTCGATGTCGTACCGGCTGCCAGGAGGCGTCCATGACACCCGTGCCACAGCACCCGTCCCGTATCCGCCGCCGCCGTGCCGGCCTGGCCGTGCTGGCCGCGCTCGCCCTGGTCGCGCCGGCACCGCTGGTGACCGCGCCCGCGCCGGCCGCCGCCGCGGCAGCGCTCCAGGAGGTGATGTTCGTCGGCAACAACTGGGACGGCACCGCCGACGTGATCCGGTCCCGCGGCGACTACGCCAGGCTCGGCCGGATCAACGTGATCCCGGACCGCGCCGCACGGCTGCGCGAGATCTACCTCAACCCGATCAAGCTGGCGTTCTTCCTCGGCATCCGGCAGGGCCCGGGGGAGGGCCACGACCAGCTCATCGACGACATGTACACCACGCCGGACGGCACCGCGCTCGTGGTGTCCCGGCCCAGCTTCGCCGACGTCGTCTCGATCGACCTGGCCACCGGTGCGCTGCGCTGGCGGTTCCCGGTCTCCGGCTACCGCGCCGACCACATGGCCGTCTCGCCCGACGGCACCCGCGTCGCGGTCTCCGCCTCCACCTCCAACACGGTGCACGTGCTGGACATCCGCACCGGCGCGCAACTCGGCTCTTTCGGCGCCGGCGACAAGCCGCACGAGAACATCTACACCGACGGCGGCACCCGGCTGTGGAACATGTCCATCGGCGAGGTCAACACCGACCTGGACGCGCCGTGGCTCGACTGGACCAAGGGCGACCGCCGGATCACCGTCGCCGACACCAGCACGTACCAGGTGGTCAAGGTGATCGACATGCGGGACCGGCTGGACGCCGCCGGCCGCCGGGACCTCTCCGACGCGGTCCGCCCCGCCGTGTTCACCCCCGACGGCAGCCGGCTCTACTTCCAGGTGTCCTTCTTCAACGGCGTCGTCGAGTACGACGTGGCCACCGACCGGGTCACCCGCGTCGCCACGCTGCCGAAGAACCCGGCCACCAGCGAGGACCGCACCACCTGGGTCAACGACTCCCGGCACCACGGCCTGTCGATGAGCCCCGACGGCACCCGGATCTGCGTCGCCGGCACCATGGACGACTACGCCACTGTGCTGGACCGGGCCACGCTGCGCGAGGGACCACTGGTGCCGGCGAGCAAGCCGTACTGGGCCACCGTCAGCGGGGACGGCCGGGACTGCGTGATCTCCGAATCCGGCGCCGACCAGGTCACCGCGATCAACTTCGCGACCGGGCAGAAGGTCGCGAGCGTCCCGGTCGGCGACCACCCCCAGCGGGTGCGCATCGGGCACATCGCAGAGGGCTGGACGCCCCCGGCCGCCGGCTGACCGGCGGCCCGGCCGGCGTCCGGACCCCGGCCGCCGGCCGCCGGCCGCACCGTCACCGGGCGGGGCAGCGCAGCCCCTCCCGGGGGACGGTGAGCGAGATCAGGTACGCGTCGACCGCAGCCGTCACGCACGACGTCTGCGGGTAGGCGGTGTGCCCCTCGCCCTCCCAGGTCAGCACCCGTCCCACGCCGAGCATCGACGCGAGCGCCGGCGTCTGCTCGTACGGCGTGGCCGGGTCACCGGTGGTGCCGACCACAAGGATCGGCGGGGCGCCGTTCGCCCGGCCGGTCGGGTACGGATCCCGCTCGCCGGGCCACTCCACGCAGCCCAGCATCCCCACCGCCAGGGCGGGACCGAACAGCGGGTACTTCTGCCGCCACTGCGACTGCAACGAGCGGACCTGCTCGCGGGACGGCTTCTCGGTCTCGTCGGCGCAGTTGACCGCCAGGTTGGCGTCGAACAGGTTCGAGTAGTGCCCGTCCGGCTCGCGGCCCGCGTACGAGTCGGCCAGCTTGAACACGCCGTCCGGGTCGCCGCCCTGCAGGTCGTCGATCGACCGGGCCAGCTCCTGCCAGCCCTGCTCGGTGTAGAGCGAGGAGATCACCGC
The DNA here is from genome assembly GCF_004637285.1 of Micromonospora sp. CNZ285. Classification (NCBI taxonomy): domain Bacteria; kingdom Bacillati; phylum Actinomycetota; class Actinomycetes; order Micromonosporales; family Micromonosporaceae; genus Micromonospora; species Micromonospora sp. CNZ285. The sequence continues at coordinate 126,212 of NZ_SPQD01000001.1, forward strand.
GTAGAAGACCCAGCCGGCGGTGGCCTTGCGGCCGTCCTGCGCGCGGACCGGGGAGACCTTCGCCTTGGCGATCGCGTCGGTGACCGCGCCCCGGGCGTCCGGAGCGATCGGGCAGCGGCCGGCGTTCGCCGCGCACCAATCGGCGAAGTTGTCGAACGCCCGCTCGAAGCCCTTCGCCTGGCTCTCCGACCCGGCGATCAGCTTCTGCTGCGGGTCGACCGCGCCGTCGAGCACCAGGGCGCGCACCCGCTGCGGGTAGAGCTGCGCGTAGGTGGCGCCGAGCAGCGTGCCGTACGAGTAGCCGAGGTAGGTCAGCTTGTCGTCACCGACCGCCGCGCGGACCGCGTCCATGTCCCGAGCGGCCTGCTCGGTGCCGTAGAGCGGAAGCTGGTCGCCGTACTTCGCGCCGCACCGCTCGCCGATGCGCCGGTTGAGGCCGGCGTACCCGTCGAACGACGACTGGCTCTCCGGGTCGGGGTCGTAACCGAAGCTGGCGTCCAGGTCGGCGTCCGAGATGCACTTGACCGGGCTGGACCGGGCCACCCCGCGCGGGTCGAACCCGACGATGTCGAACCGGTCGGTGATCGCCGTCGGCAGGCCGCCGAACGCCGGGCCGAAGGACAGGTAGACGGCGGTGTCGACGCCGGACGCCCCGGGACCGCCCGGGTTGATGACCAGCGAGCCGATCCGGTCGCGCTGCTTGGTCGAGCGGGCCCGGATCAGCGCGATCTCGAACGTCTCGCCGGCGCCCGGCCCGGCGGTCGCGCCGGTGGTGGCCCCGGTGCCCCAGTTGCGCGGCACGGCGATCCGGGCGCAGTCGTAGCGCATGTCCGCCGCGCCCCGGCCGACCAGCTCGTCGGGCACCTCCGGGCAGGCCCGCCACTGCGGCGCGGTACCAGGCGGGGCGGCCTCGCCCTCGCTCTCGGCGCGCGGGGCGAACGCCGGCAGCGTGCAGCCGGCGGTGAGCACCACCGCCGCGACGAACGCGGCAAGGACGGGCCGGAACCGGCGGGTCCGGTCGGGGAAGCGGGTCACGCGGGCGCCCTCCATGATCGTGTCGACCGTCAGGCTACGCCCGGCCGCGGGTGTCACCGACCGTCGCCGCCGGATCGCCGCGCAGCACCTCGTCGACGTCGTAACGGATCGGGCGGTCGAGCTGGCCGTAGTCGCAGGAGCGGGGATCACGGTCGGGACGCCAGCGCACGAACCGGGCGGTGTGCCGCAGCCGGTCGCCCTCCATCGCGTCGTACGCCACCTCGACCACCAGCGCCGGGCGCAGCGGCTCCCACTCCAGGTTCTTGCCGCCGGTCCACCGGCTCACCCCGCCCGGGATGCGCTGACCCCGCTCGTGGTCGCCGTGTACCCACGGGTGCTCGCCGCCGGCGTCGCGGTAGGGCTCCAGTTCGTCGAGCAGCTCCTTGCGGCGGGCCATGGTGAACGAGGAGCTGACACCGATGTGGTGCAGCACGCCGTCGTCGTCGTAGAGGCCGAGCAGCAGCGAGCCGACCACCGGACCGGACTTGTGCCAGCGGAAACCCGCCACCACCGCGTCCATCGTGCGGGCGTGCTTGACCTTGAACATGAGCCGCTTGCCCGGCTCGTACGGCAGGTCGGCCGGCTTGACGATCAGCCCGTCCAGCCCGGCGCCCTCGAACACGTCGAACCAGCGGCGGGCCGTCTCCGGGTCGGTGGTCACCTGGGTCACGTGCACCGGCGGGCGCACCCCGGACAACGCCTGCTCCAGCCGCTCCCGCCGCTGCGGGTATGGCTGGTCGACGAGCAGCTCGTCGTCGATCGCCAGCAGGTCGAACGCGACGAAGTCGGCAGGCGTGGTCTCGGCCAGCAGCTTCACCCGGGAGGCGGCCGGATGGATACGCTGGGCCAGCAGCTCGAAGTCGAGCCGCGGCTGCCCACCCGGGCCGTCCCGCCGGATCACGATCAGCTCGCCGTCGACCGCGCACCGGGCCGGGAGCTGCCGGCGGGCCTGCTCGACCACCTCGGGGAAGTAGCGCGTCATCGACTTGCCGCCCCGGCTGGCCAGCTCGACCTCGTCGCCGTCGCGGAACACGATGCAGCGGAAGCCGTCCCACTTCGGCTCGTAGGTCAGGCCGTTATCGGTGGGCAACTCGGCCACGCTCTTGGCGAGCATCGGCTCGACCGGAGGGTTGATTGGCAGGTCCACGGCGACCAGTCAACCAGACCTCGCCGACAGTGGTGGCGCAGATCACCGCCGGTGGCCGGGCGGCGTGTCCCGTACCGGCCGCGTTCGTCACCGCCGCCCGAATGGTGAAACCGCAGGTCAGAGCTACCGTCGCGGCGTGCCGGAGTGGAGTTGCGGATGCTGCGGGCGCTGGCGGGTCAGCGTCGAGTTGATCCGTGGCCACTACCGCTACCGGCTGGCGCACCGCTACCCGCCCGAGCACGGCGGCGGCGTGAACGTCCTCGGCGAGGTCGGCTCGGTCACCGAGCTGGAACGCCTGCTGAAGCGCTACGCCCCGGTCACCCTGGCCGACCTCCACGAGGCCGCCTGACCCTCCGGCCGGCCCGGCGAACCGCCGATCTTGGAGTTGTGGCACCTCATAAATCTCGCCGAACGGACATCCTGGGCGCCGCAACTCCAAGATCGACGAGAGTGGGCGAGCGGGCGGGCGGGCGGCGTGGGAGGAGGGCGCGGGCATAGCCTTGGGGGACCGTCCACGGGGGAGGAACGCCGATGCGGTTCGTGGAGTCCGTCGAGATCGCCGCCGACGTCGAGCGGGTCTGGGAGGTGCAGAGCGACGTCGAACGCTGGCCGGAGTGGACGCCGTCCGTCACCGCCGCCCGCCGGCTCGAACCCGGTCCGCTGGCGCTCGGCTCGACCGCCCGGCTGGAGCAGCCGCGCCTGCGTCCGGCGGTGTGGCGGGTCACCGCGATCGAGCCGCCGTACTCGTTCGTGTGGGAGTCGGCGAGCCCCGGCGTGCGCACCCGGGGTGAGCACCGGCTGATCCCGCTGGAGGGCGGGCGCACCCGGGCCGAGCTGATCCTGGTGCAGACCGGGCCGCTGGCCTGGCTGGTCGGACTGCTCGGCGGCTCCACCATGCGCCGCTACCTGCGGCAGGAGGCGGACGGTCTCAGGCGCCGTTGTGAGCGGAACTGACCGAGGCGGACGGTCTCAGGCGCCGCCGAGAGGCCCGCTGACCCGGGCCGGAGCGTCCGCTCAGGCTTCGTCGGGAGACCCGGGGGCGGTCTTCTCCAGCACGGCGAGGCGGTTGCCGTTCTCGTCCGGCCGGTGCGCCACCACCCGGTAGCCGCGGCCCGCGTACAGGGACAGGTTCGCCGCGCTGTCCGCGCCGGTGAACAGCGCGAACCGGGTCACCCGGCCGGCGCAGGCGTGCTCGACGGCGTCCAGCAGCCGCCCGCCGACGCCCCGGCCCTGCTGGTCGGGGGCGACCGAGAGCCGGCCCACGTGTGCGGTGCCGCCGTCGAGGCGGGCGCGTACCGAGCCGACCAGGCGGGTGCCGCGCCGGGCGGCGAGCACCACGTCCGGCCCGGTCAGCGCCGTCCGTACCTCGTCCAGCGTCTCGGTCAGCGGCGGCAGGAACACGTCGCGGTAGCGCTGCGCCTCCACCAGGTACGCGGCACGCTGCACGGTGAGGATCTCCCCGGCGTCGTCGGGGCCGGCGGGGGCGATGGTCACGTCGGTCACCGGCTCAGCTCACCACAGCGCTCCCGGGCGGCCGTACGCTGGCGGGGGGTGTTCCCATGAGCGTGGAGGTGAGCGGCGTGCCGGAGCTGACGTACCCGGAGGTGGGCGCGACCCGCGACGGCGGCCTGCCGGCCGGTTACCACCACCTGCGCCACCGGGTCCGGCTGCCGGACGGCGGTTTCCCGCTGGCGGCGGACGCGGTGCTGGGCTGGCGGTTGCACCGCGCCGCAGGCGTCGTCATGCGCGCGGACGCGCCGCGCGCGGCCCTCGGGGTACGGGTCACGCCGGGGCTCGGCGTCGGCCCGGTGCGGTTGTGGGGCCCGACCGAGGTGGTGTGGACGGTGGACGAGCCGGACCGGGCCGGGTTCGGCTACGGCACGCTGCCCGGGCATCCGGAGGTCGGTGAGGAGGCGTTCCTGGTGACCCGGGGCGCCGACGGCGTCTGGTTCGAGGTGACCGCGTTCAGCCGCCCGGCGCACTGGTACGTGCGAGCCGGCGGGCCGGTCGTGCTGGGCTTCCAGCGGGCGTACGCCTGGTGGCTGGGGCGGACGCTGCGGCGGCTGTGCCGGCGGCGCTGAGCGGTCAGTAGCGGGCGAAGGAGCGGATCGGGGCGCGCGGGCCGTACTTCGGCGCCTGGACGCCCGCCGCCTCCAGCAGCACGCACACCCGGCCGCGGTGCCCCCGGAACGGCTCCAGCAACGCCAGCATCCGGGCGTCGTCGCCGCGCGGCTCCCCGGCCAGCGCCCACGCCACGGTGTTCGGCACGTGGTAGTCGCCGACGCTCACCGCGTCCGGGTCCCCGTACGCGATGCGCACCACCTCGGCGGCGGTCCACGGCCCGATGCCGGGGATCGCGGTGAGCCGCCGGGTGGCCTCGGCCGAGTCGGCGCAGCGTTCCAGCCGGTCCGCGACGGCCGCCGCGCGGCGCAGCGTGTCGGCGCGCCGCTGCTCGACCCCGAACGGGTGGAACACCCAGTACGGCGTGGCCGCCACCGCGGCGGGCTCCGGCGGCAGCAGCAGGGGTTGCAGCGGGCCGGGGGCGGGCTCGCGGAAGTGCCGCACGGTGGCGGCGTACGCCCGGTACGCCTCCTTGCCGGTGACCTTCTGCTCGAAGACGGCCCGCAGCAGCCGGGGGAAGATCTGGCCGGTGGCCGGCATCCGCAGCCCGTGGTGCGTGTGCGCGAGGCGGGCCACCAGCGGATGCGTGGCGGCGAGCGCGGCGAACCCGGTCAGGTCGTCGCACAGCCCGGCGATCTGGTCGGCCCGCTCGACGACCCAGCCGGCGCCGGGGCCGTACCCCTCGGCGGTCAGCTCGCCGGCCTCCGGGCGCAGCGCCAGCGTGGCCGGGCCGTCCGGGGTGCGGGTGGCCCACCAGAACGTGCCGGCGGCGATCCGCGCGCACGGGTCGTACGGGCTGAACGTGAGCGCCCGCACCGACGGGGCCAGCCGGTAGCCGGCCGGCGGGCGCAGCGTACGGCGGGCGTCGGGCGAGGTCACCAGGCCACTCTGCCACGCGGCCCGGCCGTGACGCCGGGCACGCCCGCGTGCCGGGAGGCGGGCCGATGCCGGTGCGGCCCGCCTCCCGGGGTTCGCGACGGTGACCGGCCGCGCCCTCCCCGGCGGCGACCGGTCACCGTGTCCTGGTGCGTCAGTACGAGTAGTCCGAGCCGCCGGAGCTGTCCGAGCTGCCCGCCGCGGGCGGCGCGACCGGCTTGGGCGTGCCGGTCGGCAGGCAGGTCAGGTTCTTCTTGCCGTTCGGGTCGACCACGAACCAGGTGCCGCCGACGCCCTGGCCCTTCCACTGGCCCGGCTTCTTGTCGCCGATGTAGCGGTAGACCGGCCAGCCGCCGATGGTGAGCTGCCGGGTGCCGTCCTGGCGGGTGATGGTGCCGACCTTGTCGTCGGAGACGCCCTGCAGCTTCGGGTTGCCGTCGGTGAGCGACGGCGGCCAGACCTCGGCGCACTTGTCCACGCAGTTGGACTGCGGCGGGTCGTCGGAGTCCTTGTCGAACCGGTACAGCACCCAGCCGTCCTGGTCGGTGACGACGCGGCCCATCCGGGGCAGCTTCTTGCCGACCAGCTCGTCGGTGATCTTCACGTTGGCCGGGGGCGCCTTGTCCGCGACCGGCTCCTCCTCGGGAGCCGCCGACGCCTCCGGTTCGGCCGCCGCGGTGGGTTCGGCCGCGGCGACGGCGACCGGCTCGGCCGCGCCCGAGTTCGCCCCGTTGTAGCCCGCTGGGGCGCAGGCCGTAAGTGCGACCATCGCGCTCGCGACGATGACGGTCGTCCGCTTGTGGTATGCCACGTGCCCTCCTCGTTCTTGGCAGTTCGCCGAGTAGTACGGGCGCGGCACTGTCAAGGTTGAACCGGCAACGGTGGCACATTTCACAGTGGACGGATTGAACCGATGGGCGTCCCGCTGCGTGCGTCAGCACGAGGGGGCCCGTCGGCCCGGACACGACACGACGGCGCCGGGTGGCCCAGCCACCCGGCGCCGTCGGCACCACCGATCAGATGTCGTCCACCGTCACCAGCGGACTCGCCACCCCGTTCGCGTCGACCGACTGCACCTGGAGCTTGTCGATGTCGCGCACCGGGGCCGAGGTGGACGCGCTCAGCTCCAGCGGAAGCTGGTTCTGGTTCGTCCCGTAGCCGCCGACCGGCACCGACCAGGTGGAGATCACCTCGCTCGTGGCGTTCTTGCGGACCACCACCAGCCGGCACGTGCGCGGCCCCGGCAGGCGGCTGAGCTGCACCAGGATCTGCGTGCCGTACTCCTTGCGGGCCAGCCACATCGTGGTCTGCACGCCGGTACCCGGGTCGGTCGCGTTGTGCTGGTCGCCCTCGATGTCCTCTTTCCCGCCGACGCCCGGGTCGTTCGGGTTGCCCGGCTCGCCGCTCGGCGCCACGCTCGGCGCGGCCTGCGTCGGCCCGGCCTGCGGCGTCGCCGGATCGTCGCCGAGCATCCCGGCCGCCGCCGCGCTCGCGCCGCCGAACACCACCACGGCCGCCGCTGTCGCCAGCAACTGCCGCACCCGGGTACGACGGCGGTCCCGCCGTACCGCCACCAGCGTCCGGTCCAGCAGCGCCGGATCGGTGTGCGTCTGCTCCAGCGCGGCCATCGCCTCGCCGTCGATGCCGGAGAGCAGCCCCACCACCGGGACCATCGTCTCCAGTTCCGCAGCGCAGGCCCAGCAGGTGGCCAGATGCTCCTCGAACCGCTCCGCGTCCTGCGCGTCGAGCACGCCGAGCGCGTACGCGGCGACGTCCATGTGATCGGCCCGGCTCATTCGGTCACCCCCCTCTCCTGCAGAGCCGTGCGCAGCGCGCGCAGCGCGTAGTAGACCCGCGACTTGGCGGTACCCAGCGGAAGCCCCAGCTCCTCGGCCGCCTCCGGCACGGTGCGTCCCCGGAAGTACGTCGCCACCAGGATCTCCCGGTGCGACTGGCTCAGCGTACGCAGCGCGTCCGCGACGGTCATCGTGCGCAGCACCCGGTCGGTGCTGTCCGACTCGGCGAACATGGTCAGATCCCGGTCGTACGTCTCGGGCGGGCGGGCCTGCTCGCTGCGGTGCTCGTCGATGGCGATCCGCCGGGCCACGGTGACGAGCCAGGGACGCAGCGAGCCCTGGCCCTGCACGCCGAGCCGGTGCGCGTTGCGCCAGGCCCGCAGCAGCGTCTCCTGCACGATGTCCTCGGCGCGCTGCCGGTCCCCGCCGGTCAGCCGCATGACGAACATCAGCAGCGGGCCGGCGTGCTCGGCGTACAGCAGGCGGATCAGCTGGTCGGAGTGGCTGGCCTCGGCGGAGGTCGCCTGGTGGCGTCCGGGAGCGGGTCGCGGCGGCACCGAGTCATTCTGGCGATCGGCGGACCGGGCGTCGACCCCCCGGCCCGAACGCGAGGCGCGCGAGTGTGGTTGTGCCCGGGCGAACATCCACTCGGGCCGCGCCACTTCGCCGTGCCAGCCGGCCGCCACCGCATGCATGCAGACCTCCGCTGTCCAATGACATCAGCCGGCCCCCCACGGGCATGGCCGCCCGGTGGTACGCAGCGATCAGCGGATCGGATCAACGTTTGACGGAAAAAATTCCCGGCGGCGGGGGAGTGGAGTCGACGGCGTCCGCGTCGTGCACCACCGCCGCGCCGCCGGTGAACCGGTCCAGCTCGGCACCAGCGAGCACCCGGCCGGGGAACCAGTCGCCCGCCGCCCGCCGGGTCAGCTCCGGCACCGGCGGCTCCACCCGGGACGCCACCAGCACCAGGTTGCCGTAGCGCCGGCCGCGCAGCACCGCCGCGTCACCGACCAGGCAGGCCCGGGGCAGCACGGTCCGCACCGTCGCGACCTGCGCGCGGGCGTGGCGCAGCGGCGGGCCGTCGGCCACGTTCGCCAGGTAGCTGCCGCCGGGCGCGAGCACCCGGGCCACCTCGGCGGCGTACTCCACCGAGGTCAGGTGCGCGGGGGTACGGGCGCCGGCGAACACGTCGGCCACGATCACGTCGTACGCGCCGTCCCGGCTCGACGTCAGCGTCGCCCGCGCGTCGGCCACCCGCACCTTCAGGCGCGGATCCGACGGCCAGGGCAGCTCGCGGCGGACCAGCTCCACCAGCGCGCCGTCCACCTCGGACACCCGCTGCGTCGAACCGGGCCGGGTGGCCTGCACGTAGCGGGGCAGGGTCAGCGCGCCGCCACCCAGGTGCAGCACCCGCAGCGGCGTCCCGGCCGGCGCCACCAGGTCCAGCGCGGCAGCGAGCCGCCGGACGTACTCGAACTCCAGGTGCGACGGGTCGGTCAGGTCCACATGCGACTGCGGCGCGCCGTCGAGCAGCAGCGTCCAGGAGCCCGGACGGTCGGCGTCCGGCACCAGCTCGGCCCGGCCCGTGTCGACGTCGGCCACCACCCGGTCGGAGTCGCGTCGCCGGCCCATCAGCGCCGCATCCCGCGCGCCGCGGCGGTGAGCACCCGGTGCAGCAGCCGCGCGTCGCCGAGCATCCCGCGCAGCCGGCGTTCCAGCCCGGCGATCGGCACCAGGTTCTGCGGGGCGCGCGGGTCCTTGTACGGGGTGGATGCGAACCGGGGCAGCGTCACCAGCGACAGGTCGGCCAGCGCGATCGCCTCCGGCACGGTCAGGTCGGCGGAGCACTCCACCCGCACGATGCCCGCCCAGGGCGCGCCGGCGCGCACCGGCAGCCGCAGATACCACGACCAGCCGCCCCACGCCGTGCCCAGCCGGAACACCGGGCACCGCTCGCCCGGCGCCAGCCCGGTCACCACAGCGGTGAGCCGGGCGTCCAGGTACTGGCTGTGCTGCGTCTTGATGTACCCGAGCGTGCGCGGCAGGTTGCGCCGGCTGCGCAGCGGGCCGTCCACCACCAGCAGGTCACCGTCGGTGCGTACCGCGTCGGAGACGGCCACCTCCAGCGCGGTCAGCGGCGCCTGCACCGCCGCCGGCAGCTTGCTCAGCTCACCGGTGCCGCTGACCCGGTGCACCGGGTAGCGGACCGTCCCGGCCACCACGTCCTGCGCCGACGGGCTCGCCGTGAACAGGCCACGCCCCACCCGGGCACCGGCCATCGCGGCGGCGCCCCGGTCCAGGTCGCAGCGCACCACACCGGCCGCGTACGAGGCGGCGATGCCGGGGAACGAGCCGCCGTCCTCCTCGGCCGTCCAGACGCTGGCGTCGATCCGGCGTACCCCGTCGACCAGCAGCACCACGTCCGGCGCCCGCACGCCCGCGCGGGGGCCGATCGCCCGCCAGTCGGTGGCCGGCAGTTCGACGTCGGCGTCGACCTGGGCGCTGCTCGGCGCGGCCGGCCCGGACCCGCCCGCCGCCTCGAACGACGCCCCGTACGACGGATCCCAGGCGTCGACGAAGAACGCCGGGGACTGTGACGTCACAGGCCGGTCCGTTCCACGCGGGCCGTCCGCGCGTCCTTGCGGACCTCGAACCGGACCGGGATGCGCTCGGCCAGCGCCGGCACGTGGGTGACCACGCCGACCATCCGGTCGCCCCGGGCGGCCAGGTTCTCCAGCGTCGCCGCGACCGTGTCCAGCGTCGCCGCGTCGAGCGTGCCGAAACCCTCGTCCAGGACGATCGACTCCAGGCTCGCGGCGGTGGTGGACATGCCGGCGAGCTGCTCGGACAGTGCCAGCGCCAGCGCCAGCGACGCCTGGAACGTCTCCCCGCCGGACAGCGTGCGCACCCCGCGCCGCAGCCCGGCGTCGTGGTGGTCGACCACGAAGAACTCACCCTTGTCGTGCACCAGGTCGTACTGCCCGCCGGACAGCTCCCGCAGGATCCCCGACGCGCCGTCGACCAGCAGGTCGAGTGCCTCGGTGAGCAGCCAGCGCTCGAAGTTGTTGGCCCGCAGGTGCGAGGCGAGCGCCCGCGCCACCCGCGCCTCGTGCTCGTGCCCGGCCCGTTGTTCCCGCAGCTCGGCGGCCTGCTCGCGGCGCTCGTCGAGCCGGCGCAACTCCGCCTCGGCCCGCTCCACCGCCACCGCCACGTCGCGCGACGCGTCCTGCGGTGCGTCCAGCCCGGCCGCGGTGAACAACGCGGCGATCCCGTCGGCGACCTCGGCCGCGGCCCGCTGCGCCGCCTCCACCGAGTCGGCCAGCCCGTCGCGGTCCGCGCGCCGTGCCTGCGCCTGCTCGCCCGCCCAGCCGGCCAGCGCCGCCCACGCCGCCGCCACGTCGTCCCGGTCGGCGGCCGGTGGTCCGAAGCGGGCCAGGCCGTCGCGTACCGCGTCGAAGTCACGCCAGGCCCGGCGCAGCCGCTCCTGCGCGGCGTCGAGTGCGCCCCGCGCCCGCCGGGCCGCCTCCCGGCCGGCCCGCACCGCGCCGGCCGCCTCCTCCAGCGCGGTCCGCAGCCGCGCGTGCTCGGCCAGCGACTCGCGCAGCCGCTCCGGCGCCGGCGCGTCCGCGAGCTGCTCGTCCAGCTCGGCCAGGCGCGCGCCGAGCTGGTCGTGCTGGGTCCGGGCGCGCAGCAGCACCCGGTCGGAGTCACGGGCCGCGGTGTCGCGTTCCTGCACCACCCGCTTGGCCGCCTCGCTCGCCGCCCGCGCGGCCTTGCCCGCCTCGATCGCCCGGCTCACCGCGGAACCCTTCGGCACCGTCGGCACCGTGGTGACCGTCTGCTCGCACACCGGGCACGGCGCGCCGCCGACCAGGTGCGCCCGCAGCGCCACCGCCTGGTCGGCGGCCTTCGCGTCCTCGTGCGCGCGGAACGCCGACTCCAGCTCCGTCTCGGCCCGCTGCGCGTCCGCCCGCGCCGCCGCCAGCGCCGCCACCGCCGCGTCGTGCTCGGTCCGCGCCGCGTCCACCGCCGCGCGGACCGTCGCCGCCTCCGCGGTCAGCCGGTCCCGGTCCGCGTACGCCTTCAGGTGCAGCCGCAGCGCGCTCTCGTCACCGGCGGCGGCCAGCTCCCCGCGTAGCTTCTCCTCGCGCTCCTCGGCCAGCCCGACCGCGGCCGTCGCCTCGTCGGCGGCGACCCGGGCCTGCGCCACCGCCCGCGCCAGCTCGGCGGTGCCGTCCGGCGGCCGCACCCCGGCCAGCACACCCAGTTCGGCGTCGAGGGCGGCAAGCGCCGCGGCCCGCTCACCCGCCGTCGCACGGGCCCGCTCCCATTCGGGTACGGCGGCAGCGACCGCTGCGGCCAGTTCCCGCATCGCGTCCACCCGCTCCCGGGCGGCGGTCAAACTCTCGTCGTCGACGTCGGCGAGCCCGCCGAGCATCTTGTCGACGGTCTCCAGCTTCGCCTCGGCCTGCCCGGCCCGCTCGACCGCCTTCTTCTGCACCGACTCGTAGACGCCCAGCCCGAGCAGGTTCACCAGGATCTGCTGGCGGGTGGCCGGCTTGGCGTGCAGGAAGTCCGCGAACTGCCCCTGCGGCAGCACCACGCACGAGGTGAACTGCTCGTACGGCAGCCCCACCGCGTCCAGCACCGCCTGTTCCATCTCGGCCGGGGTGCCCGCCACCACCTCGCCCAGATCCTCCGGGCTGAGCCCGGTGTCGAGCTTGGTGACGTCGAAGCCCGGCGGCATGAGCTGCAGACCGGCGTTGGCCGTCTTCACCGTGCCCCGGCCGTCGCGGCGGACCACCCGGGTCGCCACGTAGCGGTCCCCGGCGGACTCGAAGACCAGCCGGACCCGCGCCTCGGTCGCCGACGGCGCCAGCGCGTTCGCCAGCCCTCGGGCGCCGCCCCAGCGCGGCACCGTGCCGTAGAGCGCGAAGCAGATCGCGTCGAGCACCGTCGACTTGCCCGAACCGGTCGGCCCGACCAGCGCGAAGAAGTCCGCGTCGGTGAAGTCGACAGTCGTCTCGTCGCGGAACACCGTGAACCCGGCCATGTCCAGTCGCATCGGCCGCATCAGTGCTCCACCTCCTCGAGCAGCTCGTCGAAGAGTTCCCGGACACCCTCGTCGGCGTGCCCGCGGCTGTCCAGGTAGTCGCCGAACAACTCGCCCGGCGACCGGCCGGCCCGCTGAGCCGTCCGCGTCCCGCTGCCCGGCGCGGGCACCAGCTCCGGGTCGATCCGGATCTCCAGCGCCCGGGGCAGCAGCTCCTGCACCTCCTCGCGCAGCCCGGCCCGGGGCTGCTCCCGGACGTAGACGCGCAGCCAGCCCTCCGGCGCCTCGATCTCGGCGAGCTGCGCGAGGGTGCCGCGTACCGTGCGCAGCGGCACCGCGCCCGGCACCGGCACCTCGCGGATGCGGGCGGCGGTGGTGGCGGTGACCTCCACGATCGTCACCGAGCAGATGTTCTCCTGCTCGCCGAAGTCGACGGCGAGCGGACTGCCGCTGTAGCGGATCGGGCACGGGCCGATGACCCGCTGCGAGCGGTGCAGGTGACCCAGCGCCACGTAGTGCGCGTTGCCGGGGAAGACTGTCGCCGGTACGGCGTATCCGAGCACCGTGTGCGCGTCCCGCTCGCCGCCGCCGGTGCTCGCCCCGACCACAGTCAGGTGCGCCGTGACCAGGTGCACGCGGTCCGGCTCGGTGAACCCCTCGGCGAGGCGGTCCAGCACCCGGCCCAGGTGGTCGGCGTACGTCTGGTTCGCCTCGGCCGGGGTGAGCGTGTACATCTCGACCGCGCGCACCGCGTACCGCTGGGACAGGAACGGCAGCGCGGCGAGCCGCCAGCGCTCCCCACCGGCGGTGACCCCGTCGACGACGTGCTCGTCCGGGTTCTCCCGGACGCTGCCGCGCAGCGTGATCCCGGCCGCCTCGGCCCACGGGCGCAGTGCGTCCAGCGCCGCGCCGTTGTCGTGGTTGCCGCCGATCGCCACCACGTCGGCGCCGGTACGCCGCAGCGCGGTGAGCGCCCGGGTGACCAGCCGGGTCGCCTCCGGGGTCGGCGCGGCGGTGTCGTACAGGTCACCGGCGACGATCACCAGGTCCGGCTGCTCACGCTGGGCGATCTCGATCACCTGGGCGAGGACCTGCTTGTGCTCCTCCGCCCGGGACTGCCCCTTGAGGACCTTGCCGACGTGCCAGTCCGAGGTGTGCAGGATCTTCATCTGGGTGCCGCCTAGAACGGGATGTCGTCGTCGGAGGAGCCGGAGCCGACCACCGCGAACGGATCGGCGGCCTGCGTGATCGACCGTAGCGTCTCCGAGGGCGCGCGGCCCGCCTCCGAGACCCGGGTGGCCCACGCCGGGAACGGGAACTCCAGGCAGAGCGGCACCGGGATGTCGGGCTGGTTGACGAACATCGTGCCCGGCTTGGCCAGCAGCGCCCGCTGCCGCTGGGCGGGCGGCAGGAAGCCGTACTCCGGGCGGGACGCCTCGGCCGGGTCGAGCCGGCCCACCACCCGGATCGCCGAGTTGGTGACGATCCGCCGTTCCACCTCGCTCGCGGTCTGCTGCGCGCCGACCAGGATCACACCCAGCGAACGGCCCCGCTCGGCGATGTCGAGCAGCACCTCCTTGATCGGCGACGAGCCCTCCCGCGGCGCGTACTTGTTCAGCTCGTCGAGCACGACGAACAGCAGCGGCTTGGCGGTGCCGGCCTTCTCCTTGCGCTCGAACTCGCTCTTGAGCGTCACACCGACCACGAACCGCTGCGCGCGATCCGGCAGGTTGTGCAGGTCGACCACAGTCACCTGGGCGCTCTCCGCCGTGTTGATCGAGTGCGGGCGGCGGGTCGCCAGGTCGCCCCGGATCAGCCGGCCCAGGTCCTTCTTGCTGCCGATCAGCCGCCGGGCGAACGCGTTGACGGTGCCCAGCCCGACCGCGCTGCCGGCCCACTCGCCGCGCGTCTCGTCGTCGTTGAGCTGCTCGACCACGTGGTCGACCAGATCCGCGTACGAGCCGAGCCGCACCCCGTCGATGCTCACCCCGCCGTCGGCCGGCTGGGCGTAGCGGGCCAGGTGCGCGGCCACCGAGTGGACCACCATCGTGTACTGCTGGCGCTCGTCGTCGGCGTCGGCGAACACGTACGGCAGGAGCCGGTCGGCGCAGAACTCGGTCAGCGTCCAGTAGAAGCTGTCCACGCCGGTGAGCCGGCTGCTCACATCCGGCGTGCCGGAGGAGTCACCGACGCGCGGCGGGGCGTACACCCGCACGTCCGGGAACGCCCCGGCATCAAGGCCCAGCTTCGCGTACGACGCCCGGGTCGGGTCGTCGAGCCGGCTGTTCGGGTGGTCGAGGAAGAGCAGGTCCTCGCCCTTCACGTTGAAGATCAGCGCCTTGGCGTTCACCGCGTCGCCGCCCAGCACACCGGAGCGGAACACCGAGTAGAGCAGGAACGTGGCGAAGCTCGTCTTGGTGGCGACACCGGAGATGCCGGAGATCGACACGTGCGCGCCCCGGGTGCCGTCGAGGAAGTCGGCGTTGAGGTAGACCGGCACGCCGTCGCGGCCCATCCCCATCGGGATCCGCCGCTCCATCCGGTCGAAGTGCAGCGCCCGCGCCCGCGCGTCCCCCTCGGCCCGGTGCACCACCGCGCCCGGCGTGGGCGGCACGTAGAACTCCGGGTCGACCCGCGTGGTGGTCACCTCGGCCGCCTCCTGCACCTGCGCCGGCAGCGTGCCGTCGGCGATGGCGAAGACGTCGGAGTCGAACTGCGCGCCCTCGTGCCGGGCGCGCACCTGGGTCACCACCCCGGCGATCGTCACCGGCTCACGGTCGGGCAGGTCGCGGCGGGTCACCACCACGTCGTCGAGTTGCAGGTAGCTGCCCGGCGCGACGGCGGTCCAGAAGGTGAGCGGGGTGGCGTCGGCGGTGCCGAGCACCCGGCCGACACCCTCGCCGGGCCCGTCGAGCTGATCGTCGGTCATCGGCGGTCTCCGGTCGGCTGGTCGTACCGTTGGCGGTGCACGTCGTGCATCCTGCCCGAGGGATGCGACAGGTTGCCACGCGACGCGGCGGACGCCACGCCACCCGTGCGCCGAACGGTAGCCCCCCGAATCCGCCCGACCACGATGCGTGCCTTTCCTCCCCGTTCGCCCTCCGCCGCCCCGCCCGCAGCCCGCCGCCCGCCGCTGCGGGGCCGTCTGCCGCGCCGGCGCCGCAGGCTCCCGGGCGGCCCGCCCGACGACCGCCAGCGATGCCGTCGGGCGGCCGAGCTGCTGTCCGGCGCGGCGTGGCGCGTGGCGCGAGATGGTCAGGCGGCGGGGGCGGAACCGGCGGGCGGGGTCTCGGCGGGGTCGCGGGCGTAGCGCAGCATCAGCACGCCGTCGCCGGCGGCCAGCACGTGCCGCAGCGGCAGATGACGCGGGACGCTGGTGTCCCCGGCGGTGATCCGGCCCGGACCGGCGCCGGCGAGCAGCGGCGCCACGGTCAGGCACAGTTCGTCGACCAGGTCGGCTGCGGTGAGCGCGCCGAACAGGTGCGGGCCGCCCTCGCAGAGCAGTTGGTCGAGCCCGCGCCGGCGCAGCTTGGCCAGCCCGGCGGCGAGATCGACCCGGTCGGTGCCGCAGCGGACCACGTCGGCTACGGCGGTGAGTCCGGGCGGCGGTACGGCGTCGGCGTGGGTGAGCACGATCGGCCGGACCGGGGCGTCGGCAAAGGCGGCCTGCGCCGGGTCGAGGTCGAGCGAGCCGGAGACGACCACCAGCGTCGGGTACTCGGCCAGTCCGTGCTCGCGCCGCCAGGCCCGGCGCTCCGGGCTCAGCCGGACCGCTCGGTAGCCCTCGTGCCGCAGCGTGCCGGCGGCCACCACGAGACCGTCGCAGAGCATCCGCAGCAGGCCGAAGACCCGCTTGTCCGGCTCGCCGGACAGCCCGGCCGAGTATCCGTCCAGTGTGACCGCCCCGTCGGCGCTGGCGACGAAGTTGACCCGCAGGTGCGGGCGGGCCGTGCGGCCGTAGATCGCGGTGAGCTGCGGATCGGTCAGCGCACCGGTGACGGGTGCGGGCCAGATCCGTTCGATCGGGGTTCCGACGGTCATTCGCCGGCCGGACCGGTGACCGGAGGGGTGGGTTCGGGGGTACGGTGCTGGCAGTCGCACCACTTCCGGCCAGGACAGTCGTCGTGCCGCCGTTCCCGGCAGGCTCGGCAGATCATGCAGGCAGCCTATGCCCAGGAAGGATGGGACGTCGTGTCGCGTCAGATCTTCCAGCTCATGGTGTCGCTGGCCGGCGTCCGGCCGCCGGTGTGGCGGCGGGTGCTGGTGCCCGGCGGCTACACGCTGGACCGGCTGCACCGGGTGATCCAGCACGCGATGGGCTGGCGCGACTGTCACCTGCACTCGTTCGACGTCGACGGCCGGCAGTACGGCGAGCCCGACCCGGACGGCGAACTGGCGCTGCGCGACGAGCTGGACGTCCGGCTGGACGCGCTCGTGGGCAAGGGCGACCGCTTCCGCTACACGTACGACTTCGGTGACTGGTGGGAGCACGACCTGGTGGTGGAGGACTGCTGCGCCGCCGACCCGGACGAGCGCTACCCGCTCTGCCTGGACGGGGAGCGGGCCTGCCCGCCGGAGGACGTGGGCGGCCCGGGCGGGTACGCGGTCCTGCTGGCCGCGCTCGCCGACCCGGCGCATCCGGAGCACCGGACCATGCGCGAGTGGGCCGGCCCGGCGTTCGATCCGGCCGTGTTCGACCCGGACCGCGCCACCGTCCTGCTGCGCCGCTGCTGCTGACCTGAGCCCTCGCGCCGCCGACCGCGCGACCACTGCACCGCCGGCCGCGCGACCCGCCGCGCGCCACCGCCGCACCGCTGACCGCGCGGCCCCGCGCAGGGGCCGCGCGCCGACGCGGTAACGAAATGGGAACGCTCCCAACGGTCTATTGACACCCCTGTCACCTCCCGGCAACCTCATGGGAGCGCTCCCGAGAGTGGTGCGGATCTCCCTCCTGCCCGCTCCGGCCCGCGCGAAACGCACCCCCCACCACACAGCAGATATCGCCTCACCACCGAAAGAGGGGTCTCGGATGAGCGTCCCAATCCGTCGTCGGCGGTTCGCGGCCATCGCGCTCGCGTCCGTCGTCGTGCTCGGCACCACCGCCGCCTGCGGCGACGACTCGGACAGCGGCGACAGCGGCAGCGGCGGCGGCCCGGTCACGCTGGTCGTCGACGTCTTCGGCGACCAGGGCTTCGGCTACGAAGAGCTGTACAAGCAGTACGAAGCGGAGCACCCGAACGTCAAGATCCAGGAGCGGGGCAAGGGCCTCGGCCTCGGTGACTACAACACCCGCCTCACGCAGCAGATCACCGCGGGCTCGGGCGCCGGCGACGTGGTGGCCCTGGAAGAGGGCACGATCGTCCAGTTCTACGCCCAGGCCGACAAGTTCGTGAACCTCGCCGACCACGGCGCGAACGACCTCAAGGGCAACTTCCTGCCGTGGAAGTGGGAGCAGGGCACCACCCCCGACGGCAAGGTGCTGGGCCTCGGCACCGACGTCGGCTCGATGGCGCTGTGCTACCGCAGCGACCTGTTCAAGGCCGCCGGGCTGCCCACCGACCGCGAGCAGGTCGGCGCGCTCTGGCCGACCTGGGACGAGTTCATCGCCACCGGCCAGAAGTTCGCCGCCGCCGACAAGAAGCACAAGTTCGTGGACTCGGCGACCAACTTCTACAACGTCGTGCTGATGCAGATCGCGGGCCAGGGCACCGGCTACACCTACTACGACAAGAGCAACAAGCTGGTCATCGACCAGAACCCGGACGTGCAGGCCGCTTACCAGCTCACCACCAAGATGATCGCCGCGGGGCTGTCCAACAACCTCCAGTCGTTCTCCAACGAGTGGAACGCCGGCTTCAAGAACGGCACCTTCGCCACCATCGCCTGCCCCGCCTGGATGACCGGTGTCATCAAGGGCCAGGCCGGTGACGCGGCGGCCGGCAAGTGGGACATCGCCAAGGCGCCGGGCGCCGGTGGCAACTGGGGCGGCTCCTTCCTCGGCGTGCCGAAGTCGAGCAAGCACCAGAAGGAGGCCGCGGAGCTGGCCAAGTTCCTGACCAGCGCCAAGGGCCAGATCGGCGCGTACAAGGCGGTCGGCAACCTGCCCTCGAACCCGCAGGCGCTCACCGACCCGGCCGTGGCCGACTCGACCAACGACTACTTCAGCAAGGCCCCGGTCGGCAAGATCTTCGCCGCCGGCGCCACCGACCTGAAGCCGGTCTACCTCGGCCCGAAGAACAACGCGGTCCGCACCGCCGTGGAGAACACGCTGCGCGCCGTGGAGCAGGGCAAGTCGGCCGACGAGCAGTGGCAGGCGGCCCTGAAGAACGGTGCGGCCGCCGGTAAGTGACCGGTTGAGCCGCCCGCGGGTGGCGTCGGCAGCCCCGGCTGCCGGCGCCACCCGCGGTGCCCGCAGAGTCCGGCGTCGCCCGTGTGGCGGGTGACGCCGGCCGAGGAGAAGGACCCCCCATGAGCCTCGACCTGCACGCCGCGGCGCCGCCCGAGCCCGGCGCGCCGCGCGCCGCACGGCACACACGCCGCCGCGCCGCCTCGATGACCCGGCTGGACCTGAAGTACTCGCCGTACCTGTACGTCCTGCCGTTCTTCGTGATCTTCGCCGTGTTCGGCGTGTACCCGATCGCGTACACGGTCTGGATCGCGCTGACCGACCGGTCGCCGCTGAACTCGACGATCTCCTTCGTCGGGATGGACAACTTCGTCGAACTGATCACCGAGGATCCGCAGTTCTGGAACGCGGTGGTCAACACGTTCGGCATGTTCCTGCTCTCCACAGTGCCCCAGCTGCTGCTGGCACTGATGCTCGCCAACGCGCTGAACCGGAAGCTGCGCGCGCAGACGTTCTTCCGGATGGCCATCGCGATGCCGATCATCACCTCGACCGCTGTGGTCGCGCTGATCTTCTCGATGATCTACGCCAAGGACTTCGGCCTGGTCAACTGGCTGCTCGACAGCGTCGGCCTGGACCCGATCGACTGGCGGGCGAACCGCTTCGCCTCCTGGTTCGCCATCTCCACCATGGTCGACTGGCGCTGGGTCGGCTACAACGCGCTGATCTACCTGGCCGCCATGCAGTCGATCAGCAAGGACATGTACGAGGCCGCGGCGCTGGACGGCGCCTCCCGGCGGCGCCAGTTCTGGTCCATCACGGTCCCGCAGCTGCGCCCCACGATCATCTTCACGCTGATCATCTCCACCATCGGCGGCCTCCAGCTGTTCACCGAGCCCCTGCTGTTCACCAGCGGCTCGGGCGGTCTCTCCGGTGGTTCGGAGGGCCAGTTCCAGACCATCACGATGTACCTGCTCGACGTGATGAACCAGCGCTTCCGGTGGGGCTACGCCGGGGCGGTCGCGCTCGTGCTCTTCGTGCTCATCGCGTTGATGTCGGCGATCAACTACCTGCTCGCCCGCCGCATCAGCTCCGACAAGTGAGGTGACGAGATGACGACCACCGCCGTCCGCCCGCCCACCCGGCAGAGTCCGCCGGTCAAGACCGCCCATCGGGCCGAGCGGCTCTGGAAGGCCAGCCCGCTCACCATGATCGGCCTGATCTTCGGCGTGCTGCTGTCCCTGTTCCCGTTCTACTGGATGATCGTGATCGCCAGCCGGACGAACGACGCGGCCAACTCCTGGCCGCCGCCGTTCCTGCCCGGCGGCAAGCTCGGGGAGAACATCGAGCGGGTGCTCGCCAACAGCGACGCCAACATCGTCAAGGGCCTGATGAACTCGTTCCTGGTCTCCGGGACGATCACCGTCGCGACGGTGTTCTTCGGCTCGCTGGCCGGCTTCGCGTTCGCCAAGCTGCGCTTCCGGGGCAAGAACGCGCTGCTGCTGATCATCCTCACCTCGATGATGGTGCCGATCCAGCTCGGCGTGCTGCCGCTGTACATCCTGATGGCCAAGCTCGACTGGCTGAACACGATGCCGTCGGTGACCGTTCCGTTCCTGATCGGCGGCTTCGGCATCTTCATGATGCGCCAGTACGCCGAGCAGGCGGTACCGAACGAGTTGATCGAGGCCGCCCGGGTGGACGGCTGCTCCACCTGGCGGGTGTACTGGCACGTGGTGGCACCCGCGCTGCGTCCGGCCGCCGCCGTGCTGGGTCTGCTGACCTTCATGGAGCAGTGGAACCAGTTCTTCTGGCCGTTCGTGGTGCTGGCGGACCCGTCCAACCCGACCGTCCAGATCTCGCTGCGCAGCCTCAACACCGCCTACTTCGCCGACAACTCGCAGATCTTCGCCGGTACGTTGATCGCGACCCTGCCCCTGTTCGTCGTGTTCGTTCTGTTCGGCCGCCAGATCATCGGCGGCATCATGGAAGGCGCCGTCAAGTCGTGAGCAACCCAGCAAGCCCGCCCGCCGTCGGCGTCCTCGACGCCGGTCCGGCCCTCACCTTCCCGCCCGGCTTCCTCTGGGGCGCGGCCACCGCCGCGTACCAGATCGAGGGCGGGGCGACGGAGGGCGGCCGTACCCCGTCGATCTGGGACACCTTCAGCCACACCGAGGGCCGGACGGTGGCCGGGCACACCGGCGACGTGGCGTGCGACCACTACCACCGGATGCCGGACGACGTGCGGCTGATGGCCGACCTGGGCCTGCGGTCGTACCGCTTCTCGGTGAGCTGGCCGCGGGTGCAGCCGGGCGGCACCGGCGGGGTCAACCAGGAGGGCATGGACTTCTACCGCCGGCTGGTCGACGAGCTGCTCGGCCACGGCATCGAGCCGTGGCTGACGCTCTACCACTGGGACATGCCGCAGCCGCTGGAGGACGCGGGCGGCTGGCCGGCCCGGGACACCGCGGCCCGCTTCGCCGAGTACGCCCACCTGGTCGCCGAGGCGCTGGGTGACCGGGTGAAGTACTTCACCACGCTGAACGAGCCGTGGTGCTCGGCGTTCCTCGGTTACGGCTCCGGCGTGCACGCGCCGGGCCGCTCCGACGGCGCGGACGCGGTCCGGGCCGGGCACCACCTGATGCTCGGTCACGGCCTGGCCGTGCAGGCGGTACGCGCGGCCCGCCCGGAGGCGCAGCTCGGCATCACCGTCAACCTGTACCCGGTGACCCCGGCGAGCGGGTCGGCGGCGGACGCCGACGCGGCCCGGCGGATCGACGCGCTGGCGAACCGGTTCTTCCTGGACCCGGTGCTGCGCGGGTCGTACCCGGCGGACCTCGTCGCGGACCTGCGTCAGGTCACCGACATGGGGCACGTGCGCGACGGTGACCTGGCGACCATCTCCACGCCGCTGGACATGGTCGGGGTCAACTACTACAGCCGGCACGTGGTGGCCGCGCCGGTCGAGGGCGCGGAGCCGGAGCCCTACTGGCGGGCGCCGTCCTGCTGGCCGGGCAGCGAGGACGTCCGGTTCGTCACCCGGGGTGTCCCGGTGACGGACATGGACTGGGAGATCGACGCCCCGGGCCTGGTGGAGACGCTGGAGCGGGTCCACCGGGAGTACACCGACCTGCCGCTCTACGTCACCGAGAACGGCTCGGCGTTCGTCGACGAGCTGGTCGACGGCCGGGTGGACGACCCGGACCGGCTGGCCTACTTCTCCGCGCACCTGCGCGCGGCGCACGCCGCGATCGAGGCCGGTGTGCCGCTCAAGGGCTACTTCGCCTGGTCGCTCCTGGACAACTTCGAGTGGGCCTGGGGCTACACGAAGCGGTTCGGCATGGTCTATGTCGACTACGACAGCCAGGCCCGGATCGCGAAGTCCAGCGCCAGGTGGTACGCCGACGTGATCCGACGCAACGGACTGCCCGCACAATAAGCTGGGCCAGCCAGTAACGGGCGGCCCGGCGCCGACGCCTCAATCGGTGCCGGGTCCGCCCGACCGTCGGAGGAGCACAACGATGACAACGCAGCGCACCCGCTCGCTCGGGCGTCCGACCCTCGACGCGGTCGCGGCTCGCGCCGGCGTCGGGCGCGGCACGGTCTCCCGCGTGGTCAACGGCTCGCCGCAGGTCAGCCCGGAGGCCCGGGCCGCCGTCCAGCAGGCCATCGCCGAACTGGGGTACGTGCCGAACCGCGCCGCCCGTGCGCTGGTCACCCAGCGGACCGACTCGGTGGCTCTGGTCGTGTCCGAGTCGGGGGAGCGGGTCTTCACCGAGCCGTTCTTCGCGGCCATCGTCCGGGGCGTCAGCTCCGGGCTGGTGGAGACGCCGATGCAGCTCTGGCTGGCCATGGTGCAGTCGCCGATCGAGCGGGAACGGGTCGAGCACCACCTGACCAACCAGCACGTGGACGGCGTACTCCTGCTGTCGCTGCACGACGCCGATCCGCTGCCCACGCTGCTGGAGGAGCGCGGCCTGCCGACCGTGCTCGGCGGCCGTCCGGCGCGGATGCTGCACCCGAACGCGCAGCCGGCGTGGTTCGTCGACATGGACAACGTCGGCGGCGCGCGGCAGGCGGTGGAACACCTGTTCCGCCAGGGCCGCCGGCGGGTCGCGACCATCGCGGGCCCGCAGGACATGGGCGCCGGCCTGGCCCGGCTCTCCGGCTACCAGGAGGCCGTGCGCGCGTCCGGCAGCCGGGTGGATCCGGGCCTGATCGCGTACGGGGACTTCAGCGAAGGCAGCGGCACCGCGGCCATGCGCCGGCTGCTCGACGTCTGCCCGGAGCTGGACGCCGTGTTCGTGGCCTCCGACCTGATGGCGTTCGGCGCGCTGCGCGCGTTGCGCGAGGCCGGCCGCCGGGTGCCGGAGGACGTGGCGGTGATCGGCTTCGACGACGCCCCGATCGCGCGTCAGGCCGAGCCGCCGCTGACCACCGTGTTCCAGCCGGTGGAGGAGATGGGCCGGCAGATGGCCCGGCTGCTGGTGTCCCGCATCCGGGGCGAGGAGGTCCCCTCCCCGCACGTGCTGCTGGACACCGAGCTGATCCACCGGGCCTCCGCCTGACCCGGCCGGGCGGCGGGGGCCCGGTCAGGACCAGCGGCGCAGCTCGCGGCGGGCCAGCGACGCGCGGTGGACCTCGTCGGGGCCGTCGGCCAGGCGCAGCGTGCGGGCCTGCGCCCACAGCTCGGCCAGCGGGGTGTCCTGGCTGACCCCGGCCCCGCCGTACGCCTGGATGGCCTTGTCGATCACCCACTCGGCCATCAGCGGCGTAGCGATCTTGATGGCCTGGATCTCGGTGTGCGCGCCCTTGTTGCCGACCGTGTCCATCAGCCACGCGGTCTTGAGCACCAGCAGGCGGGCCTGCTCGATCCGGACCCGCGACTCGGCGATCCACTCGCGGACCACGCCCTGCTCGGCGAGCGGGCGGCCGAACGCGACCCGGTCGAGCACGCGCCGGCAGAGCAGCTCCAGGGCCCGCTCGGCCATGCCGACCAGGCGCATGCAGTGGTGGATCCGGCCGGGGCCGAGCCGGGCCTGGGCGATGGCGAACCCGGTGCCCTCCTCGCCGACCAGGTTGTCCACCGGCACCCGGACGTCGGCGAAGTCGATCTCGGCGTGCCCGCCGTGCGGGGCGTCGCTGTAGCCGAAGACCCGCATCCCGCGGCGTACCGTCACGCCGGGGGTGTCCCGGGGGACCAGGATCATGCTCTGCTGGCGGTGCCGGTCGGCGTCCGGGTCGGTCTTGCCCATCACGATGAAGATCTCGCAGCGCGGGTCCATCGCCCCGGACGACCACCACTTGCGGCCGTTGATCACGTAGTGGTCGCCGTCGCGGGTGATGCGGGTGGCGATGTTCGTCGCGTCCGAGGACGCCACCTCCGGCTCGGTCATGCAGAACGCGGACCGGATCTCACCGGCCAGCAGCGGCATGAGCCACTGCTTGCGCTGCTCCTCCGAGCCGAACTCGGCCAGCAGCTCCATGTTGCCGGTGTCCGGCGCGGCGCAGTTGAGCGCCTCCGGGGCCAGGTGCGGGCTGCGGCCGGTCAGCTCGGCCAGCGGCGCGTACTGGAGGTTGGTCAGGCCGGCGCCGTAGCGGGCGTCGGGCAGGAACAGGTTCCACAGCCCGCGCTCCCGCGCCTGCGCCTTCAGCTCCGCCATCACCGGCGGGCGGGCCCACGGGTCGCCGGCGGCGGCCACCTGCTCGTGGTGCACCGGCTCGGCCGGGTACACGCACTCGGTGAGGAACGCCTCCAGCCGCTGCCGCAGCTCGACCGTCCGGTCGTCGTACGCGAACTCCATCTAGCTCTCCCTCACCGCGTGCAGCCCGTGTGCCACGAGCGGCGCCACCATGTCGCCGATCCGGTCGAAGCCCTCGCCCAGCGTCTGGCCGAGCGTGTGCCGGTAGTGGATGCCCTCGCAGATCACCGCGAGCTTGAAACAGCCGAGTGCCACGTGCCAGTGCAGCGGGCCGACGTCGACGTCGCTGCGCCCGGCGTACCGCTCGATCAGTTCGGCGCCGGTGGGGAAGCCGGCGCGCGGCCCGATGCCGTCGGCCACCGGGTTGCCCTCGCCGTGGTCGCTGTCGCCGAGCACGTCCCAGTACGTCAGCAGCAGCCCGAGGTCGGCCAGCGGGTCGCCGAGCGTGGCCATCTCCCAGTCGAGCACCGCCCGCACCGCCACCGGGTCGACGGTGGCGAGGAGGTTGTCCAGCCGGTAGTCGCCGTGCACGATCCGGCCCGCGTTCGCGCCCTCGGGCACGCTGGCGGCCAGCGCGTCGCGTAGCTCGTCGATGCCGGGCAGCGGCCGGCTGCGGGACCGGTCGAGCTGGCCGGCCCAGCGGCGTACCTGCCGGGCCAGGTAGCCCTCCGGACGGCCGAAGTCGGCCAGCCCCACCTCGGCCGGCTCGACCCGGTGCAGCGTGGCGAGCGTGTCCATCATCGCCATGGCGAGGTCGCGCCGCTGGCCGGAGGTGAGCGCGTCGGTCTGCTCCCGCCGCCGGTAGACCTCGCCGTCGACCTTCGCCATCAGGTAGAACGGCGCGCCGATGACGCTCTCGTCGGCGCACAGCAGCAGCGCCTCCGGCACCGGTACGCCGGTCGGCGCGAGCGCCGAGATCACCCGGTGCTCGCGGGCCATGTCGTGCGCGGTGGCCAGCACGTGCCCCAGGGGCGGCCGGCGCAGCACGACCTCGCGGTCACCGGCGCGCAGCAGGTAGGTGAGGTTGGACTTGCCGCCGGCGATCAGCCGCGCCGACAGCGGCCCGCTCAGGTCCGGCCGGTGGACGGCCAGGTGGGCGGCGAGCCGGTCGAGGTCGAGCCCGCGCGGGGCCGGACCGGTCGAGGGCGCGGCGACATCGGCGGCCGGGTCGGTCATCCGATTAGTTGATGGCAGCTCAGCTTTGTTGTCAAGGTCGGGTTTTCCCGGCGGGACATGCCCTTGCAACAGGGGCGAAATGGTCAACCGGCAGGCTGGGCCCCAGCCTGCCGGCCGCTCGGCCGGCCCGCCGAGCGGAGGGGATCAGACATGCTGCTGAGAGTTCGGGTGACCCTGCCGGACCGTCCGGGCACGCTCGGCCAGGTGGCCCGGACACTCGGTGTCTCCGGCGCGGACATCGTGCAGGTGGTGGTGCTGGAACGGCTCGGCGGCCGGGCGGTGGACGACTTCACTGTGGTCTGGCCGGGTGCGGCGCGGGTGGAGCGGATGCTCGCCGGGCTGGCCGCGATCCCCGGCGTCCGGGTGGACGGCGTGTGGCGGGCGATCGGCGCGCCCACCACCACCGGTCAGGACGCCGAACTGCTCGCCCAGGTGGCGGCGAACCCGGTCGACGGGGTGGCCACGCTCGTCGACGCGGTGCCGGGGCTGCTCGCCGCGGACTGGGCGGTGGCCGCCGTCGTACCCCTGGACTGGGCCTCGCGCAGCGGTGAGGCCGGCGTCGCCGCGATCGGGCACGCGAGCTGGCGGGCGCCGGTGCCGCCGCGGCTGCCGGAGGTGACCCCGCTGCGGGCGCGCGCCATGACCAGCCCGGACGGGCACCACTACGCGGTGGCGCCGTTCGGCCGGGCCGGGCTGGTGCTCGTGGTCGCCCGCGACCACAGCGAGCCGCTCGCCGCCGCCGGGTTCCACTCCACCGAGGTGGACCGGCTCGCGCAGCTCGTCCGCGCCAGCGCGGTGATCCTCGGCGACCGGCTCGACCTGGTCGGCGCGCCACCAGTGACCACCGTCACCTGACCGGAGGGCCCGCGTCACCCCGGGGCAACGGGCCCGCAACAGGCGCACGGCATGGTCGGTGCCGAGGAAGGGAGACAACCATGGCGCTGTGGCGGATCCGAGCCACCGTGGACGACCGGCCGGGCTACCTGTCGGTGCTCACGGCGAGCCTCGCGTTGCGCGGGGTCAACATCCTCAGCGTGCAGGTGCACACCACCGAAGCCGGCGCTGTCGACGACTTCCTGGTCGACGCGCCCGAGCAGGTGACCGAGGCGGAGCTGCGGGCCGCCGTGGAACGGGGCCGGGGCCGGGACTGCTGGGTCGCGCGCAGCGGGGCACGCGGGCTGGCCGACGAGCCGACCCGGCTGCTCGGGCTCGCCGGGCGGCTGGTGCGTGACCCGGAGGCGACCGGCGAGGTGCTGCGCACGCTGCTCGGCGCCGACACGGTGACCTGGCGTCCGACGCCCGCCGCCGCGCCGGGCGGGGTGGGCGGCACCACGATGGTGCTCGCCGACCCGGCCGGCGGCGCCCACGAACTGCACCGCCGGGAGCCCAGCTTCACCCCGGCCGAGTACGCCCGCGCGCAGGCCCTTGTCGAGCTGGCCGCGACGCTGGCCCGCCGGGACGCCGACCGGATCACCCTGGTGCTGCCGGACGGCGGCGAGGTGTCGGTGCGGGCCGCGACCGCCGAGGACGTCCCCGGCGTACGCGACCTGCACGCCGCCTGCTCGGCGCGCAGCCGGCAGCGGCGCTACCTGAGCGGTGCGGCGGACCCGTCGCCGGCCCGGCTGCGCCGGCTGCTGGAACCGGCGCGGGGCGTGACGCTGCTCGCCACGGCGGGCTCCGGCGGGGCGGCGGAGCCGGTCGTGGCGATGGCGAACCTGCTCGGCGAGGGCGACGAGGCCGAGGCGGCGCTGCTGGTCCGCGACGACTGGCAGCGGCGGGGTCTCGGCTCGGCGCTGCTGCGCCGCCTGGTCGGCCACGCCGACCGGGCCGGCTACGCCGCCGTGCTGCTGCACGTGCAGTCCGAGAACACGCCGATGCTGCGGACGCTGCGCCGGCTGGACCGGCCGGTGGCGATGGAACGCGACGGCGGCGTGCTGACCGCGACGCTGCCGCTGGCCGCACGGCCGGTGGCCGAGCCGGCCGCGCGGGCCGAGGTGACGGTGCCCGCGCAGCGGTCGAGTTGAGCTGACGGCCGACCGGCCGGACCCCGGAGGTGCGCCGCAACGGCGCGGCACACCCGAGGGGCACGACCGGACGGCCGGAACCGGCGCGGTCACGCGCCACAGGGGCCGACCTCCGATACGGAGGACGGTGACACGGCGGGGCTCCCGATGCGGGGGCCCCGCCCGTCTGTGCGCGATCAGGTGGCCGGGTAGCTGCTGTAGTCGGGGAAGTTGCCGTAGAGCCGGCCGTCACCGCCCACTGTGACCGCCTGCACGAGCAGGTCGCCGCCGACGAACGCGCCCTTCCAGGACGCGCCCCGGCCGCCGAACGGCTCGTCCCGGTCGCCCCGGGACCGCGGCTTGTTGATGCCCACCTTGAACGCCTGGAGGTCCACCGCCAGCTTGCCGGCCAGTTCCTCGTCGTCGCAGGCGAGCGACGCGACGAGCGCGCCGTTCGAGGCGTTCATCTGGGCCAGCAGCTCGTCGGTGGTGTCCACCACGACGATCGTGTCCACCGGGCCGAACGGCTCGGCGTGCATGAGGCGGGACCGGCCGGGCGGGGCCAGCAGCACGGCCGGTGCGACGTACGGGGACGTGTCCTGCCCGTCGAGGAACGGCGCGCCGTCGAGCTTGCCGCGGTGCAGCGGCACGGCGCCGCCGCGTACCGCCTCGTCGACCTTGCGCCGCAGCTCGTCGGCCTTGGCGGCGCTGATCAGCGGCCCGAAGTCCAGCTCGGGCAGCGGGTCGCCGGCCGCCCAGTCGTCGCCGACGGCGAGCGGGTGCCCGAACCGGATCGAGCGGACCACGGGCAGGTACATGTCGAGGAACTCGTCGACCAGGTCGCGCTGGACCACGAACCGGGGGTACGCGGTGCAGCGCTGCTTGCCGTACTCGAAGCCCTTGCGCAGGTGCGCGGCGAGCGAGTCCCACTGGGAGAAGTCCCAGATGCCCCAGGCGTTCAGTCCCTCCTGCTCGATGAAGTGCCGCTTGTCGCAGTCGAGCAGCGCGGCGGCGACCTTGCCGCCGTTGGAGCGCCCGCCGACGAACGCGACCGCGCCGATCTCCGGCGCGCGGACGAGCACCTCGGACAGTTCCTCGCCGCTGCCGGACAGCAGCGTGGCGGGCAGGCCGGCGCGGCGCATCAGCGCGTGCGCGACGGTGAGGCAGACCGCGCCGCCCTGCGACGGCGTCTTGGCGATCACCGCGTTGCCGGCGAGCAACTGCACCAGCTCGGCGTGCACGAGCACGCTCATCGGGTAGTTCCAGGAGGCGATGTTGCTGACCGGGCCGGGCAGCGGTTCCCGGCCGTCGGCGAGCATCCGCTCGATCTCCTGCGTGTACCAGCGCACGCCGTCCAGCGCGCGGTCCACGTCGGCGCAGGCCAGGCGCCACGGCTTGCCGATCTCCCAGACCAGCAGCAGGGCGAGCAGGTCGCGGTGTGCGGTGAGCGCGTCCAGGGCGTCGGTGACCCGGGCGACGCGCTCGGTCAGCGGGGTCCGTGCCCACTCCCGGTGCGCGCCGGCGGCGTGGGCGACGGCGGCGCGGGCCGTCTCGGCGTCGAGCCGGGCGAGGTTCACCAGCACGGTGTTGTCCACCGGGGTCCGTACGGCGGTGGGCGTGCCGAACGCGCGCCAGTCGCCCTGGACGAGGTTGTGCAGCGTCGTGGTGCCGTCGGGGCCGGTGCCGAACGCCTCGGGCGTGGCGGCCACCGCCCGGGCGAGGGTGTCGGACCAGGAGGTGCCCTCGGCGAGTCGTAGAGCCATCGCGATCTCCTCAGTGTCGTCCGGGGAGCGGCGGCGTCGATGGCACCGCAGGTGAGGCGTACTGTCCCGCGGGCCGAAGCGGCCGGGCAACCGTACGCTCGTATGCCAGGACGGCCGCGCCGCCGACGGCGTCCTCGCGGCTGCATTCACCACCGTGACGATGCCGCTGAGCTGGGAACGAACACGCTCTATATCGAAAAGTATCGATGGTGTGATCCAGCTCCCGATGGTTACCCGTGAGTACGCCCGGGCGTCCCGGATCAGCGCGCTCTTCCCCTGCGATGAACGGCGCATTACATTGTCGATTGTCCATGGGAGCGCTCCCGAACCTCTCACGGACACCCCACCACCACCGCCACGCGGCAGCCGGAGCCCTGCGAGACCGTCCCCGCTCCGGCTGCCGCCCGGCGCCAGCCACAGGAGCTCGCCATGCCCCGTCCGATTCCGCCGCCGGGAGGCCGGTCCCGGCTCCGCCGGCTGTTCGCCGCCGGCGCCGCGCTGGCCGTCGGCCTGGCCACGGCCGTCGCCGCCCCGCCACCCGCGTCCGCCGCCGCACAGGCCGCGCCCGCGTTCAACTACGCCGAGGCGTTGCAGAAGTCGCTGTTCTTCTACGAGGCGCAGCAGTCGGGCCGCAAGCCCTCCTGGAACCGGGTCTCCTGGCGCGGCGACTCGGCGCTCACCGACGGCGCCGACGTCGGCGTCGACCTCACCGGCGGCTGGTACGACGCCGGCGACCACGTGAAGTTCGGCTTCCCGATGGCGTTCAGCGCCACCATGCTGGCGTGGGGCGCGGTCGAGTACCGCGACGGGTACGTCGCCTCGGGCCAGCTCACCCACCTGCTGAACAACCTGCGCTTCGTCAACGACTACTTCGTCAAGGCGCACCCCGCCGCGAACGTCCTCTACGGACAGGTCGGCAAGGGCGACGACGACCACAAGTGGTGGGGCCCGGCCGAGGTGATGCCGATGGCGCGGCCCGCGTACAAGATCGATGCGAGCTGTGGCGGCGCGGACCTGGCGGGGGAGACGGCGGCCGCGATGGCTGCCTCGTCCATGGTGTTCCGGCCCACCGACGCGGCCTACGCGGACAAGCTGCTCGGCCACGCCAAGCAGCTCTACACGTTCGCCGACACGGTGCGGAAGAACTACCACGAGTGCATCACCGACGCGACGAGCTTCTACAAGTCGTGGAGCGGCTACCAGGACGAACTGGTCTGGGGTGCGATCTGGCTGTACCGGGCCACCGGCGACGCCACCTACCTGGCGAAGGCCGAGAGCGAGTACGACAAGCTCGGCACCGAGCCGCAGTCCACCACCCGCTCCTACAAGTGGACCATCGCCTGGGACAACAAGCAGTTCGGCGCGTACGTGCTGCTGGCGAACCTCACCGGCAAGCAGAAGTACGTCGACGACGCCAACCGGTGGCTCGACTACTGGACGGTGGGCGTCAACGGGCAGCGGGTGCCGTACTCGCCCGGCGGGATGGCGGTGCTCGACTCCTGGGGCGCGCTGCGGTACGCCTCAAACACGGCGTTCGCCGCGCTCGTCTACAGCGACAGGACCACGGACACCACGCGTAAGGCGCGTTACCACGACTTCGCCGTCCGGCAGATCAACTACGCGCTCGGCGACAACCCGCGCAACTCCAGCTACCAGATCGGCTTCGGCACCAACTCGCCGCGCAACCCGCACCACCGCACCGCGCACGGCTCCTGGTGGGACAGCCAGACCGTGCCCACCGAGACCCGGCACGTGCTCTACGGCGCGCTGGTCGGCGGCCCGTCCTCGGCCAACGACGCGTACACCGACAGCCGGTCGGACTACGTGATGAACGAGGTCGCCACCGACTACAACGCCGGCTTCACCTCCGCGCTGGCCCGGCTGACGAACGAGTACGGCGGCAGCCCGCGCGCCGGGTTCCCGTCCGCCGAGACGCCCGACATGGACGAACTGACTGTGGAGACCACGGTGATGCAGGCCGAGCCGCGCGCCACCGGGCTCAAGGCGATCGTCTACAACAAGTCGGCGTTCCCGGCCCGGGCGCTGACGACCGGTAAGTTCCGGTACTTCTTCCGGCCCGACGGCACCGGACCGGTCACCGTCACGCCCGGCTACACCCAGGGCTGTCCGTCGCCGTCGACGGCGAAGCAGTTCTCCGGCGACATCTGGTACGTCGAGGTCGACTGCACCGGCTACACCATCGCGCCCGCCGGGCAGTCGCAGCACCGGATGGAGGTCCAGTTCAAGATCGGGGTGCCGGAGGGCGGCACCTGGGATCCGACGAACGACCCGTCGTACCAGGCCACCGCGGGGCCGAACCGCAAGGTGCCGCTGTACTCCGGCGGCGTCCGCGTCTGGGGCGAGGAGCCCGGACCGGTCACCCCGGACACCACCGCGCCCTCGGTGCCCGGCACGCCCGTCGCGTCCGCCGTCACGTCGAGCGGGCTCACGCTGACCTGGGCCGCGTCCACCGACACCGGCGGCAGCGGCCTGGCCGGGTACGAGGTGACCCGTACCTCGGCCGGCGCCGACCCGGTCGTCACCGCCGCGACCGGGACCACCCTGGCCGTGACCGGGCTGGCCCCGGAACGGACGTACCAGTTCACCGTGCGGGCGCTCGACGGTGCCGGCAACCGCTCGGCGGCGTCGGCGGCGCTGGCCGTCACCACGCCGGCCGGCCCGGCGCCGGACACCACACCGCCGACCGCGCCCGGCACGCCCACCGCCTCCGCGGTCGGCGCGACCGGTCTGACGCTGACCTGGGGTCCGTCCACCGACGCGGTGGGCGTCGCCGGGTACCACGTCTACCGCGGCGGGAACGTCCTGGTCGGCTCCACCACCGGCACCACGCTGGCGGTGACCGGGCTGACCGCCTCCACCACGTACACGTTCACAGTGGTGGCGGTGGACGCGGCCGGCAACGTCTCGCCCGCGTCGCCCGGCGTCACGGTGACCACCACGGCCCCGCCCGCGGGCGGCGCCTGCGCGGTGACGTGGACGGCGAACACCTGGGACACCGGGTTCACCGCGAACGTCACTGTCGCCAACACCGGCACCACGGCGATCAACGGCTGGACGCTGGCGTTCACGTTCGGCAACGCCGGGCAGAAGGTCGGGCAGGCGTGGTCGGCGAACGTGACCCAGACCGGTACGGCGGTGACCGCGTCGAACCTGTCCTACAACGGGACGCTGGCGCCGGGGGCATCGACCAGCTTCGGCTTCAACGGCACCCACACCGGCGCCAACCCGAGGCCCGCCGCGTTCACGCTGAACGGCTCCGCCTGCACCGTCTCCTGACCGTCGAGGCGGCGTGGCGTGGCCGGTGCCGCACCGGGCGACCGGCCGCGCCACGCCTCGCGGGGGCAGAACCTTTCCGAAACGTTTCCGAAACACCATTGTCCCAGCCGATGCGCGATGGAAGCATCGACAGGGCTAGATACCCAATCGAGACGTCCAGTCGTCTTCGCCCCGACGGCCTGGGTGTTGGCCAGTAAGGAGGCCAAGATGGCCATGAGCCCATCCGTTCATCGCGGCGGGAGCCGGCGACGGCGATCACCAGCCGTCCGGGCGCTGCTCGCCGGCGCGGTCAGCGCCGTGACGGTGGCAGCCGTCGCGGTGATGATGCCGTCGGCGAACGCCGCCGCGTCCACGCTGGGCGCGGCCGCCGCGCAGTCGGGCCGCTACTTCGGCACCGCCATCGCGGCGGGCCGGCTCGGCGACTCGACGTACAGCACCATCGCCGGGCGCGAGTTCAACATGATCACGGCCGAGAACGAGATGAAGCCGGACGCGACGCAGCCGCAGCGGGGGCAGTTCAACTTCTCCTCCGGTGACCAGATCTACAACTGGGCGACCCAGCGTGGTCTGAAGGTCCGCGGCCACACCCTGGCGTGGCACGCGCAGCAGCCGGGTTGGATGCAGAGCCTGAGCGGCAGCAACCTGCGGCAGGCGATGATCGATCACATCAACGGTGTGATGGCCCACTACCGGGGCAAGCTCGCGGCGTGGGATGTGGTCAACGAGGCGTTCAACGAGGACGGCAGCCGCCGCAGTTCCAACCTCCAGGGCACCGGCAACGACTGGATCGAGGTCGCGTTCCGGACCGCACGGGCGGCGGACCCGTCGGTGAAGCTCTGCTACAACGACTACAACATCGAGAACTGGTCGTACGGCAAGACGCAGGGTGTCTACAACATGATCCGGGACTTCAAGTCCCGCGGCGTCCCGATCGACTGCGTCGGCCTGCAGACCCACTTCACCGGCGGCAGCTCACTGCCGGGCAACTTCCAGACCACGCTGTCCAGCTTCGCCGCCCTCGGCGTCGACGTGGCGCTGACCGAGGCGGACGTCACCAACGCCTCGACCAGCCAGTACGCCGGGCTGACCCAGGCGTGCATGAACGTGCCGCGCTGTATCGGCATCACGGTGTGGGGCGTGCGGGACAGCGACTCGTGGCGCTCGAACGAGAACCCGCTGCTGTTCGACGGCGGCGGCAACAAGAAGGCCGCGTACAACTCGGTCCTCAACGCGCTCAACGCGGCCGCCCCGACCTCCGGGCCGACCACGACCCCGACCACGGGACCGCCGCCCAGCGGTGGCGCCGGACGGATCGTCGGGGTGCAGTCGGGCCGGTGCATCGACGTACCGAACGCCACCCAGACCAACGGCACCCGCGTCCAGCTCTGGGACTGCAACGGTCAGTCGAACCAGCAGTGGACGTACACCTCCAGCAAGCAGCTGATGGTCTACGGCAGCAAGTGCCTGGACGCGAACGGCGCGGCCACCGGCAACGGCACCGGCATCATCATCTGGGACTGCAACGGCCAGACGAACCAGCAGTGGAACATCAACTCCAACGGCACCATCAGCGGCGTGCAGTCCGGCCGCTGCCTGGACGTCTGGGGCACCGGCAACGGCCAGCAGGTCCAGCTGTACGACTGCCACGGGCAGACCAACCAGCAGTGGCGGACCGACTTCGGTGGCACCACGCCCCCGACCACGCCGCCCCCGACCACGCCGCCGCCGACCACGACGCCCCCGCCGGGCGGCTGCTCGCTCCCGTCGACGTACCGGTGGTCGTCGACCGGCGCGCTGGCCAACCCGCAGAACGGCTGGGTCTCGCTGAAGGACTTCACGAACGTGGTCTACAACGGCAAGCACCTGGTCTACGGGTCGTACGTCAACAGCAGCGGCCAGTACAGCTCGATGAACTTCAGCCCGTTCACGAACTGGTCCGACATGGCCTCGGCCGGCCAGACCGGGATGAGCCAGGGCACCGTGGCGCCCACGCTGCTGTACTTCGCCCCGAAGAACATCTGGGTGCTGGCGTACCAGTGGGGACCGACCTCGTTCAGCTACAAGACGTCGAGCGACCCGACGAACGCCAACGGCTGGTCCTCGGCGCAGACGCTCTCCACCGCCACCCTGCCGGACGCCCCGTACGGCGTCATCGACCAGACCCTGATCGGTGACGACCAGAACATGTACCTGTTCTTCGCCGGGGACAACGGCAAGATCTACCGGTCGAGCATGCCGCTGGGGAACTTCCCGGGCAGCTTCGGTTCGAGCTACACGACGATCATGACCGACTCGACGAACAACCTCTTCGAGGGCGTCGAGGTCTACAAGGTGGCGGGCCAGAACCAGTACCTCATGATCGTCGAGGCGATCGGGAGCCAGGGACGCTACTTCCGGTCGTTCACGTCCAACAGCCTGAGCGGCTCGTGGACCCCGCAGGCCGCCAGCGAGAGCAACCCGTTCGCCGGCAAGGCCAACAGCGGCGCGACGTGGACCAACGACATCAGCCACGGTGATCTGGTCCGCACCAACCCCGACCAGACCAAGACCATCGACCCCTGCAACCTGCAGTTCCTGTACCAGGGCAAGAACCCCGGTGCGGGCGGCGACTACAACCTGCTGCCGTGGCGGCCGGGTGTGCTGACCCTCCAGCGCTAGGCGCCACACCGTCAGAGGAAGGCGTGCCCGGCACCGTGCGGTGCCGGGCACGCCCGTTCCGGTGGGCCGGCCCGGCCGGCGGGCGGACGGCGCCGACCCGGGGCAAGCTGAGTCGGTGGAGCCCATTCTGCTGACCGTCGGGCACGGGGCCGCCCACCGCGACCAGCTCGGGGACCTGCTGGCCGCCGCGGAGGTCACCCTGGTCGTGGACGTGCGCCGCTACCCGGCCAGCCGGACCAACCCCGACGTCCGCCGCGAGGCCCTCGAACGCTGGCTGCCCGAACGGGGCATCGGCTACCGCTGGGAACCGCGCCTCGGCGGCCGCCGGCACGTCCGCGCCGGCGAGCCGGAACCGGACACCTGGTGGACGGTCGCGGCCTTCCGGGCGTACGCCGCGTACACCCGCACGCCCGACTTCGACGCCGCTCTGGACGAGGTGCTGGCCGACGCCGCCCGGGAGACCACAGCGGTGATGTGCAGCGAGAGTGTCTGGTGGCGCTGCCACCGGCGGCTGATCGCCGACGTCGCCGTGCGCGGCCGCGGGGTGCCGGTGTCGCACCTCATGCCGGACGGCCGGCTCAGCCCGCACCGGCCCGCCGAAGGCGCCCGCCGGCTGCCCGACGGGCACCTGCTCTGGGCCGGCTGACTCAGCCGCCCAGGTCCTCGGCGAGCAGGTCCATCAGCAGCGCGTCGTGCCAGCGCCCGTCCGCGCCACGCTCGTAGCGGCGCATGATGCCCACCGGGCGGAACCCCACCTTCGCGTACGCCCGGATCGCCGCCGTGTTCGCCGCCGCCGGGTCGATGGTGAACCGGTGGTGGCCGTACTCGTCGATCAGGTGCCGGACCAGCGTGCGGATCGCGTCGCCGCCCAGCCCGGCGCCGCGTACCGCCGGGTCGAGGAAGACGTCCAGGCTGGCGTGGCGGTAGTCGGGATCGGTCTCGGCGTACCACTGGATCGCGCCGACCAGCCTGCCGTCGTGCTCGACGGCGTAGGTCGTCAGCGCGTCGTCGGCCAGGTCGGCGCGGACCGACTCGGCCAGGTCGTCACCGCCGCGCCACCAGCGGCGCACCTCCGGGGTGGCCCGGATCGCGGCCAGGGCGGGCACGTCGGCGTCGGTCACCGGCCGCAACGTCACCGCCTGCCCGCGCAGCACGCCTCAGCCCCGCCGCTCGCCGTGCTCGACGCAGACCGCCGACCAGCCTGCCGGTACGACCTGCACCTTCATCCGCCGCCGGCAGGACGCGCACCAGCGCGGCGGCTCCCACGCGCGGGCCGCCTCGCACGCCGGATGCGGCCCGGCCGCCACCGACTCGCCGCACCTGTCGCACCAGAGCGCGGCGGGGGCCGCCGTGGCGGGGGAGGATTCGGTCACCGCTGCCTCACAGGGTCGCCGAGAGCGCCTTCACCGGCATCTTCAGGTCTTCCAGCAGCTTCAGGTCGGCCGTCGCCGGTCGCCCCAGCGTGGTCAGGTAGTTGCCGACGATCACCGCGTTGATGCCGCCCAGCAGACCGTCGCGGGTGCCCAGGTCACCGAGGGTCAGCTCGCGGCCGCCCGCGTACCGCAGGATCGTGCGCGGCATGGCCAGCCGGAACGCGGCGATGGCACGCAGCGCGTCCTTGCCCTCCACCACCGGGCGGTCACCCAGCGGCGTGCCGGGGCGCGGGTTGAGGAAGTTCAGCGGCACCTCGTGCGGGTCCAGCTCGGCGAGCTGCGCGGCGAACTCGGCCCGCTGCTCGACCGTCTCGCCGAGGCCGAGGATGCCGCCGCAGCAGACCTCCATGCCGGACTCGCGGACCATCCGCAGCGTCTCCCAGCGCTCCTCCCACGAGTGCGTGGTGACCACGTTCGGGAAGTAGGAGCGGCAGGTCTCCAGGTTGTGGTTGTAGCGGTGCACGCCCATCTCGACCAGCTCGTCGACCTGCTCCTTGGTGAGCATGCCGAGCGAGGCGGCGACCTGGATGTCGACAGCGGCGCGGATGGCGGCGACGCCCTCGCGCATCTGCTTCATCAGCCGGGCGTCCGGGCCGCGCACGGCGGCCACGATGCAGAACTCGGTCGCGCCGGTCGCGGCGGTCTGCTTCGCGGCCTCGACCAGCGCCGGGATGTCCAGCCAGACCGAGCGCACCGGCGAGGTGAACAGGCCGGACTGCGAGCAGAAGTGGCAGTCCTCCGGGCAGCCGCCGGTCTTCAGCGAGACGATGCCCTCGACCTCGACCTCCGGACCGCACCAGCGCATCCGAACCTCGTGGGCGAGCTGGAGCGCGGCGGGCAGGTGCTCGTCGGGAAGGTTCAGCACCGCGAGGACACCGGCCTCGTCGAGGCCGACGCCGTTGCCCAGCACCCGCTCCCGGGCCTGGTCGAGGATCTCTGGCATGGCTCGTAACCTAACAGGCCACCGTGAGCGCGGGAAACCACCGCCGTCGGCCCCCGGCGAGCCGGGACCGCGCCACGCCGGGGCCCCCGGCGCGGGTGGTAACTTCGCCCCGCGGAAGCGCCCGGCGGGGGGCGGGGAGTCGGCGGGAGGGGACGGCACGGTGGCGGACTGGCTGGCGGCCCTGGACCGCCGCGCCGAGCTGCGGGCCCGGGCGGGACTGACCCGCACGCTGCGCCCCCGCGCCGCCGACGACGCCGTGGTCGACCTGGCCGGAAACGACTACCTCGGCCTGGCCACCCACCCCGAGGTCACCGCCGCCGCAGCAGAGGCCCTGTCCGCGTACGGGCTGGGCGCCACCGGGTCGCGTCTGGTGCGCGGGTCCACCGACGCCCACCACGCGCTGGAGGACGACCTGGCCGACTGGCTGGGCGTCGACCGGGCGCTGGTGTTCTCCTCCGGCTACCTGGCGAACCTCGCCGCCGTCCGGGGGCTGACGCAGCCGCGTACGCTGCTCGTCTCCGACGCCCACAACCACGCCTCGCTGATCGACGGCTGCCGGATCTCCGGCGCCGAGACGCTCGTGACGCCGCACGCGGACGTCGCAGCGGTGGCCGCGGCGCTCGCCGCCGCGCCGGGCCGCCCGGCGGTGGTGGTGACCGAGTCGGTCTTCTCCGTCGACGGCGACCTGGCCCCGCTCGCGGAGCTGCACGCGGTGGCCCGCCGCCACGGCGCGCTGCTGCTCGTCGACGACGCGCACGCGCTCGGCGTCATCGGCCCGGCCGGAGCCGGCGGGGTCGCCGCCGCCGGGCTCGCCGGCGCGCCCGACGTGGTGGTCACCGCGACACTCTCCAAGGCGCTCGGCGGGGCCGGCGGCGTGGTCGCCGGGCCGGCCGAGTTCGTCCGCCACCTGGTGGAGACCGGCCGCACGTTCATCTTCGACACCGCGCCGCCGCCCGCCGTGGTGGCCGGCGTCCGCGCCGCGGTGCGCCTGGCCCGCGACGGCGACGCGCTGCGCGCCGAGCTGGCCGACCGGGTCGCCGCGGCGGTGCGCCGGCTCGGCGCGGCCGGGCTGTCCGTGTCCGCCCCGGACGGCGCCGTGATCTCGGTGACCGCGCCCGGCCCGCAGGAGGCGACCGCCTGGGCCGCCGCCTGCCGGGACCGCGGTGTGGCGGTCGGCTGCTTCCGTCCCCCGTCCACGCCGGACAGCCGTTCCCGGCTGCGGCTCACCGTCAGCGCCGGGGTGGACCGGGCCGGCTTCGACCGGGCCCTGGACGTGATCGTGGAGTGTGCGCCATGAGCTTCGGCGACGCCTGGACCGGACCGGTGCTGGTGACCGGCACCGACACGGAGGTCGGCAAGACAGTGGTGACCGCCGCCGTCGCCGCCGCCGCGCAGGCGGCCGGCCTGCGGGTCGCGGTGGTCAAGCCCGGCCAGACCGGTACGGCGACAGGCGAGCCCGGCGACGTCGACTCGGTGACCCGGCTGGCCGCCCCGCTCACCGGCCGGACGCTCGCCAGCTACCCCGACCCGCTGGCCCCGCTGGCCGCGGCCCGGGTGGCGGAGCTGCCGCCGCTGGAGCTGTACAACGCCGTCGACGCGATCCGCGAGGAGGCGGACAAGCACGACCTGGTGCTCGTCGAGGGCGCGGGCGGGCTGCTCGTACCGATGGGGCTGCGCCCCTCCGGCGAGCCGTGGACGGTGGCCGACCTGGCGGTGTCGCTCGGCGCGCCGGCGGTGGTGGTGGCGCGGGCCGGGCTCGGCACGCTCAACCACACCGCGCTGACGCTGGAGGCGCTGGAGCGGCGGGCCGTCCCGGCCGGCGTGGTGATCGGCGCCTGGCCGACCGAGCCGGAACTGGTGCACTGGCTCAACCTGTCCGAGCTGCTGCCGAACCTGCTCGGCGCGGTACCGGCCGGCGCGGGCGGCATGGACCCCGGTGTGTTCCGCCGGTCCGCGCCCGGCTGGCTCACCCCCGCCCTGTACGGCGTGCTCGACGACTGGCGGGCCTGGGCCGAGGAGACCTGACTTTCGTCGGTGCCCGGCCCGGCCGGGCGTGGGTAGCGTGACCGCCGTGGAACCCCGCGAACGCCAGCGCCGGGCCGGTGACCTGCTGCTCTGGGCCGTACTCGCGGCACCCGTCGCGTACGGCCGCCTCACCCCGCCGTGGCACGCGGACGAGCTGCCGCCGCTGGCCGCCGCGCTGACGCTGCTCGGCGTGGCCGTGTGGATCGGCCGCCGGCGGCCGCTGGTCGCGGTACTCGCGGTGGTGGCCGGCTCGCTCGTCGACGGCAACGTGGTGTTCGCCATCCCGGTCTTCGGCTACCTGGCCGGACGGCGCAGCGACCGGGCCGCACCGGCCGCCGCCGTCTTCGCCGCCATCGCGGTCACCGGCTCCGTGCTCAACCTCGGGCTGCTCGGCACCGAGCCGTCCACCTGGTTCCTGCTCTCCTCGGTGCTGCTGTTCGCCGGGGTGTTCCCCTGGCTGCTGGGCCGGCTGCGGCGGCAGCACCGCGCGCTCGCCGACGCCGGTCTGCGGCACGCGCAGGCCGAGCGCCGGGCCGAGGTCGAGCGGGTACGCCTGCGCGAGCGGGCCCGCATCGCCCAGGACATGCACGACTCGCTCGGCCACGACCTGAGCCTCATCGCGCTGCGGGCGGGCGCGCTGGAACTGGCGCCGGACCTGTCCCCGGCGCACCGGGCGGCGGCCGGTGAGCTGCGGGCGAGTGTCGCCGCCGCCACCGAACGCCTGCACGACGTGATCGGCGTGCTGCGCGAGGAGCGCACGCTGCGGCCGCCGGGGGAGACGGTCGCCGACGTGGTCGACGGCGCGCGCGACGCCGGGATGACCGTCGACCTGCGCGCCGACGAGGCGGACCTGCCGCCGCTGCCGGCACACGCGGTGCACCGGGTGGTCCGGGAGGCGCTCACCAACGCCGCCCGCTACGCCCCCGGCGCCCCGGTCACCGTCGCCGTGGCCCGCGAGGCCGGCGCGGTGACGGTCGCGGTGGTGAACGCGCCACCGCCGGCCGGTCCGCTGCCCGGGCCGCCGTCGCACGGCTCCGGGTTGCTGGCGCTGCGCGAGCGGGTACGCCTCGCCGGCGGCGCCCTGGACGCCGGTCCCCGCGACGGCGGCTGGGCGGTCACCGCACGGCTCCCGCTGGACGGGGCGGGCAGCCCCGGCACACCCGACGCGGACACCGGGCTGCCGGCCACCGCCGTGCGCGACGGATCCGGGTCGCCTGTCCCGCCCGGACGCGCCGGGATGCCGGGCACCGACCCGGCCGACGAATCCGGTGACCGCTTCCCGGACGCCGGCCCGCTCGCCGGTGCCGGCGTACCCCGGCGGGGTGAACCGGGGGACGCGGCCCGGCGGCTGCGGGAGGCCCGGCGGCGGGTGCGGCGCAGCCTGCTCGTCGCGATCGGCGCGCCCGCCGGGCTGGCCCTGGTGCTGGCGCTCGTCTACTACCCGCTCGCCACGGCCGGCGCGGTGCTGGACCGGTCCGGCTACGAACGGCTGCGGCTGGGTGAGCCGCGCGACGCGCTCGGGCTGCCCCGCCGGCAGGCCGACCCGCCCGCGACCGGCGCCGCGCCGGGCTGCGAGTTCTACACCGACGGCAACTTCCCGTTCGCCCAGGCGACCTGGCGGCTCTGCTTCGCCGACGGGCGGCTGGTCAGCAAGGAGCAGATCGCACCATGAGCGACGACCACGACCGCCCGCTGCGGGTGGTGCTCGCCGACGACGAGGCACTGGTCCGGGCCGGGGTCCGGGCGATCCTGGCCGCCGACCCCGGCATCGAGGTGGTCGGCGAGGCCGGCGACGGTCTCGCCGCGGTCGAGCTGGTCCGCGCGCACCGGCCCCGGGTGGCGCTGCTGGACATCCGGATGCCCCGCTCCGACGGGCTCAGCGCCGCCGCGCAGATCCGCCGGCTGGTGCCGGAGACGGCGGCGGTCATGCTCACCACGTTCGGCGACGACGACCTGATCGCCCGGGCGCTCGGCCACGGCGCCGCCGGGTTCCTGCTCAAGTCCGGTGACCCGCGTGAACTGCTCGCCGGGGTGCGGGCGGTGGCCGACGGCGGGGCGTA
The DNA here is from genome assembly GCF_004637285.1 of Micromonospora sp. CNZ285. Taxonomy (NCBI): domain Bacteria; kingdom Bacillati; phylum Actinomycetota; class Actinomycetes; order Micromonosporales; family Micromonosporaceae; genus Micromonospora; species Micromonospora sp. CNZ285. The sequence goes on from NZ_SPQD01000001.1 coordinate 167,649, forward strand.
CCTGTCGCCGCGGGTGGCGCGCCGGGTGATCGAGCTGAGCGGGGGCCGGCTGGCCCGCGGCCCGTACGCGCGGGACCGGCTGGCCGGGCTCACCGACCGGGAGCGCGACGTGCTGGCGCTGGTCGGCGCGGGACTGTCCAACGCCGAGATCGCCCGCCGGCTGCACCTCGTCGAGGGCACCGTGAAGAGCTACCTGACCAGCATCTTCACCCGGCTGGACGTGCGCAACCGGGTGCAGGCGGCGATCCTCGCGTACGAGGCGGGGCTGGTCCCGCCCACCGGCTGACCAGCCCCGCCCCGCTCAGGCGTCGCGCCGTGCCAGCGCCCACCGGCCCAGCGCCAGCGCGGCGGCGGCCCAGCCGGCGAGCAGCAGCAGTCCTGCCGCCGCCGGGTACGGCTCGGTGTCCCCGGCCAGGAAGTGGTTGCCCGCCACCCCGGGGAACGCGTCGGCGATCCGGGTGAGCACCGTGATGTCCGGCTCCTGCAACGACAGCGGCACGATCATCAGCAGCGCGAACAGGACGGTCAGGGCCAGCACCGCGCCGCGCAGCGCCGCCGCCAGGCCGAGCGCCAGCACGCCGACGAGCGACAGGTACGCCGCGGCGGCCACCACGTCGGCCACCGTCGCGCCCAGCGGGGCCCGGCCCCACTCGCCCAGCACCGGCCGGGCCGTCACCGCGCCGACGGTGCCGAGCAGCAGCCCGACGCCGAACGTCACCGCACCCACCACCATCGCCTTCGCGGCGAGCACCCGCCCCCGCGACGGCGTGCACCGCAGCGTGGTGCGGATCGTGCCGGTGGCGAACTCGCTGGTGATCGCGAACAGGCCGATCGCCAGCACCACGTACTGGGTCAGCTCCAGCGACCCGGCCACGATCTCGCCGACGTCCACCACGCCCGGGTTGTTGGCCGGGTCGTCGTCGGTGTTGGCGTTCTGCGCGTAGATGGCGAGCTGGGCGCTGGTGGCCGCCATGGTCAGCACCGCCGCGAGCAGCGTCCACCAGGTGGAGCGCACCGACCAGAGCTTCGTCCACTCGGCGGCCACCGCCCCGGCGAGCGGGTGCCCGGCCGGGGCGGGCCGGGTGGTCCGCCGGGCCGGGTCGAGCGTGGACTGTGCGGTCATCGGGTGCCACCTCCGGTCGGGCCGGCGGCGTACTCCACGCTGTCGGCGGTCAGCTCCAGGAACGCCTCCTCCAGGGAGGGGGCGACGGGGGTCAGCTCGTGCAGGCGTACCCCCATCTCGTGCGCCAGGTCGCCGACCCGGCCGGCGGTGCTGCCCGCGACGGACATCCCGCCCTCGTCGGCGGTGACAGTGGCGCCCTCGGCGGCCAGCCGGTCGCCGAGGGCGGCGAGCGCGGCCGGCTCGGGGCCGCGTACCCGGACCGACGCGGCGGGCCGGGCGGCGATCAGCTCGGCCAGCGGCGCGTCGGCCACCAGCCGGCCGCGCCCCAGCACCACCACCCGGTCGGCGGTCTGCTGCATCTCGCTCATCAGGTGACTGGAGACGAGAACGGTGCGCCCCTCGTCGGCGAGACGGCGGGTGAACCCGCGGATCCACCGCACCCCGTCCGGGTCGAGCCCGTTCACCGGCTCGTCGAGCAGCAGCACCGGCGGGTCGCCGAGCAGCGCGCCCGCGATGCCGAGCCGCTGACCCATGCCCAGCGACAGCGCCCGGCCCGGCTTGCCGGCGGCGCGGGCGTCCAGACCGACCAGGTCGAGCACCTCGGTCACCCGGCGGGCCGGTACGCCGTTGCTGCGCGCCATCGCCCGCAGGTGCGCCACGCCGGAGCGGGCCGGGTGCACGCCTGTGGCGTCGAGCAGCGCGCCGACCTCGTGCAGCGGGTGCCGCAGCGTGCGGTAGTCCCGGCCGTTGACCAGGGCCTGGCCGGCGGTGGGCCGGTCCAGGCCGAGGACCATCCGCATGGTGGTGGACTTGCCCGCGCCGTTCGGGCCGAGGAACCCGGTGACCTGCCCGGGGCGGATCTCGACGGTCAGGTCGTCGACGGCTGTCACGTCGCCGAACCGTTTCGTCAACGCACGAAGTGTGATCATGCGGCGACGCTATGGGCCGGCGGGGGTGCCGCACCGCCGTCGAACGGCAGCGGCCGGCACTGACTTTCGTCAGGTACGCGCCCGGCGGACCACGAACGCGTCGGGCATCCGGAAGGTGAGGTTGTCCGGGCACCACGGCGGACGGACCACCGTCACCCCGTCGAGCAGCGTGGCCGCCTCCGCGACCACCACCGCGGCCTCCATCCGGGCCAGCTGCGCGCCGACGCAGCGGTGCGGCCCGGCGCCGAACGCCAGGTGCCGCCGCGAACCGGGCTGCCCGGGGCGGAACTCGCCCGGCGCGTCCACCACCGCCGGGTCGCGGCCGGCGCGGGCCAGCCAGGCCACGATGCTGGTGCCCGCCGGTACGGGCACCTCGCCGAGCGTGGTGTCGACTGCCGCCACCCGCCGCCAGGTGACGATCGGCGGTTCCAGCCGCAGTCCTTCCTCGACCACGTCGTCCACGCCGACCTCACCGGCGCGCAGTCCGGCCCGTACCGCCGGTTCGCCGGACAGCCGGTGCAGCAGCAGGGTGAGGAACTGCGAGGTGGTCTCCTGGCCGGCGACCAGCAGGAAGAACAGCGCGCCCACGACCACGTCGGGGGAGTGCCCCGCGTCGCGCAGCCGCGCGGCGAGCCCGCCCCCGGTGGCGGCGAACTCCCGCAGCACGGTGTGGAACCGGCCCACCTCGGCGGCGAGCGCCAGTTGCCGGGAGGAGTCAAGCGGCGCCCAGAACAGCTCCAGCGCGGCCCGGGCGAAGTCCTTGACCGCGCCGACCGGGGCGTCCGGCAGCTCGACCAGCCGGGCCAGCACCAGCAGCGGCAGGTCGGCGGCGAGACCCGCGTACAGGTCGGCCGGGCGGCCCGCGTCCAGCGCCGCCGCCAGCCCCGCCACCCGCTCCCGGACCAGCCCGGTCAGCCACTGGCGCTGGGCGTCCACCCGGTGCGGGTGCAGCGCGTCGGCGACGATGCCGCGGATCTCCGGGTGGCTCGCGCCGCCGTTGTTCGCCAGCGTCGGCGGCAGCCGGAACCGGTGCCCGGCGAGGACCCGCAGCGCGGCCACCGGGATCGGCGTGACCGCGTCGAGCGCGTTGTCCGGCCGGAACGTCACCGGGTCGGTGAGCAGCTTGCGGACGAGCGCGTGCCGGGTCACCACCAGGTGCGGCACGCCGACGTGGTCGACCACGGTGGCCGCGTCGGGCCACGGTCCGTCGACGGACTCCCCCCAGCCCCGGAACAGCACGCGGTAACGCTAGCGGCGGGCACCGGGCGGGTTCGGGTCCAGCTCCCAGACGGTGGTGTGCTTCACCCGTACGCTCTCCAGCGCCTCGGACACCGGCACGTCGTACGCGGCCAGCTCGTGGAAGCGCTCGCGGGGAAGGAACGCCCGCCCCGGGTCGCCCACCAGCACCCGGGCGCCGGAACGGGCGGCCTTGAGCAGGAAGCGCAGCATCCGGCGGGCCATCGCCTCGCTGTAGAAGACGTCCCCGGCCAGCACCACCTCCGCGTCGCCCGCGTCGGAGTCGAGGATGTCGCCGAGTTCGGCATCGACGCGTACCCCGTTGGCCTCGGCGTTGAGCGCGACGGCGGCCACGGCCCGCTCGTCCACCTCGACCGCCCGGACGGCGGCGGCGCCGGCGCGGGCGGCGGCGATGGCGACCAGGCCGGAGCCGGAGGCCAGGTCGAGCACCCGGCGGCCGGCGACCACGTCGGGGTGGTCGGTGACGTAGCGGGCCAGGCCCTGCCCGCCGGCCCAGGCGAACGCCCAGAACGGCGGCGGCTGGGAGCTGCGGAACTCGCCCTCGGTCAGCTCCCACAGACCGATCGGCTCGTCGGCCTGGTGCAGGCGCACCTCGGGGACGAACGCCACGGGGGCGAGGCGGGCGTGCAGCCGGACGAACGCGGCGGACAGTTCGGACACCGGAGAATTGTGTCCCACCCGGGTTCCGGAACCGATCCCGGGCGTGTCGCGGCGACGCCGTGACCGGTTCACCACGCTGGGTGAAACAGCCCTCTTCTCTTGGCGTTGGATGCGAACACGCCCGTCTACCGGCGTGCCCGGCGCGCTCCTAGCGTTGCCTGTGGACACGACCGAGGGTGAGGAGGCGTGGTGAGCGGCTGGCGGCACGCGCTGCGGATCGGACTGGTACTGACCTTCGTGGCCGGGACCGGGTACGGCGGTGCCCTGCCGGCGCGGGCGGCGGCGGCCTTCTCCACCGAGTTGAGCGGCCTGCCGGACGAGTTCACCGCCGGGAACCGGGTGGAGACGTTGTCCGCCGTGGTGTCCCGCTCCGACGGGGGCGGCTGTGTCAAGGTGCGCTGGTCGATGCTGGTGCGGGTGCAGGGCCTGCGGCTGGACCAGCTCAAGGTGGACCGGGTGGAGGACAGCGGATCGTTCCCGCTGGAGATCCGCACCGAGGGAGACACCGCCCGGCTCACCGACCGGCAGCTGGACCCGGGTGTGCTCTGTCCCGGCCGTACCGTGACCGCCCGCTACCGGGTGGCGTTCGCCGAGGACGTCGGGCGTGGCCGGGTGAGTTTCGCCGCCGAGGCGTACGACCCGCAGTTGCGGCTGCTGGCCCGGCGGACCGCCTCCCGTGAGGTGGTGGGGGAGGAGACGGCCGAGCCGACGCCCTCGCCGAGCAGCGCGGAGCCCACACCGAGCGACGAGCCGTCCTCCGAGGCGCCCGACGAGGAACCCACCGACGAGCCGACCGACGCCGCGGTGGTGGAACCACCGGCGCCCGGTGGCGTGGCCGGGCGGCCGGTGGCGGACAGCGGTGGATTCGGCCTGGTGCAGGCCGCGTTCCTGCTCGGCGGGTTGCTGCTGTTCCTCGGCGCCGGGCTGCTGCTGCGGATGCGTCGCCTGCTGCGCCCGTCCGCGCAGGCCGAACCGGAGACGCTCCCGCCCCCCTTCGAACGCCCCCGCCCCCGCTGGCACTGACCCGCCGCGGGGAGGGGTCAGTCGAGCTGGCTGGGCTCCAGGCCCAGCTCCCGGGCGGCCACCAGGCGGATCCACTCGGCGATCTGCCGGCGGGTGATCACCCGCTCGTGCACCGCGAGCTGGACCGCCAGCCCGTCCATCACCGCGCTGATCCGCCAGGCCGCGCCGGCCGGGTCGGGGCAGTCGAACGTGCCCTCGGCGACCCCGTCGCTGATCACCGCGGCCAGGTCCTGCCGCCACCGCAGGTCGAGGCGGCGGGAGAGCTTCTCCAGTTCCGGCGTACGCAGCGACTCCGCCCAGCCGTCGATCCACATCGACCAGGAGGTGGCCCGGCCGGTCGGCGCGTAGAGGCGCAGCATCCGGCGCAGCTTCGCCAGCGGCGGGGCGGAGGAGCGCAGCACCGCGTCGAGGCGGGCCAGATCCTGCTCGACCGCGTACGCGAAGGCCTGCGCGAGCAGCCGGTCCTTCGTCGCGAAGTGGTAGAAGACGAGCGCCTGGCTGACCCCGGCGGCCTCGGCCACGTCCGCGGTGCGGGTGTTGGCGAGCCCTCGTTCCGCGATCACCTCGCAGGCCGTACGCAGCAGCGCGTCCAGGCGGATCTCGGCGGCTCGTCTCGTCACGGCGTTACGGTAACCCATCCGTATGACCACAGGGAGTTACCGAAGCGGCCGGTCGGCGGCGGGACAGTCGGATGCCGGACACTCGGCTCGCCGAGCGGATTCCGCAGGTCGCGGCCCTGCCCGCCGGCCTCCGACGGCAACCACCCAGGCTCCTAGGACGCCTGCGCCACGGGCCGCCGGCCACATCCGGACGCGCCGGAAGGGGCCCCGATTTGGCAACCGTTCCCGGGCTCGGCTAAAGTTCTCATCCGTCACCGGATAACACCGGGGGCGTGCGGACGTAGCGCAGCTGGTAGCGCATCACCTTGCCAAGGTGAGGGTCGCGGGTTCGAATCCCGTCGTCCGCTCGGAGATGCCGCCACGCAGTTCGGGGGCAACCTCGGTGGAGTGGCCGAGAGGCGAGGCAACGGCCTGCAAAGCCGTGTACACGGGTTCAAATCCCGTCTCCACCTCGCAGTAGACGAGGGCGATTGGCGCAGTGGGAGCGCGCTTCCTTGACACGGAAGAGGTCACTGGTTCAAACCCAGTATCGCCCACCAGCGGAAAGGCCGTGTCGATCAATCGACACGGCCTTTCTCGTCCAATCGACACGGCCTTTCTCGTCGCCGTCGATCAGTCCAGTACCGCGCCGCTGGCCATTGCCGCGCCCGGACCGCCCCACCCAGACTGACCCGGTGGACGACCAGCAGACCCGAGCCCAGCGGTTCCGCGCCCTGCACCAGCCCGGTGACCCACTGATCCTCGTCAACGCCTGGGACGCGCTGAGCGCCCGGATCGTCGCCGCGGCCGGCGCCCGCGCGGTGGCCACCACGAGTGCCGGGGTCGCGTGGAGCCGCGGCGCCCCGGACGGCGACGTGCTCGCCCGGGACACCGCCGTCGACGTGATCCGCCGGGTGGCAGACGCGGTCCGCGTACCGGTCACCGCCGACATCGAATCCGGGTACGGCGACAGCCCTGCCGAGGTCGCCGAGACGATCACCGCGGTGCTCGCCGCCGGGGCCGTCGGCGTCAACGTGGAGGACTCCCGGCACGACGGCGGGGGACCGCTGCGCCGGGCCGACGAGCAGGCTGCCCGGCTCGCCGCGATCCGGGCCGCCGCCGACCGCGCCGGCATCCCGCTGTACGTCAACGCGCGGGTGGACACCTATCTGCGCCGGGCCGGCGGCGTACCCGAGACTGTCGCGCGCGCCGAGGCGTACCTGGCCGCAGGCGCGGACGGGATCTTCGTACCCGGAACCGTGGAACCGGAGACGGTGGCCGCGCTGGCGGCGGCGATCCCGGCGCCGCTGAACGTGCTGGCCGGGCCGGGCGCGCCGCCGATCGCCGAGCTGGCGCGGCTCGGCGTGGCCCGGGTGAGCATCGGACCGGCGGTGGCCGAGGCCGCGTACGCGGTGGCGCAGCGGGCGGCGGCGGAGGTGCTCGGCGCCGGGACGTACGGCGCGCTCGCCGGTGGGCTCGACTTCGACGCGCTGAACGAGCTGATGCGCGACTGACCCGGACACGCCGACGGGGGCGCCGAGCGGCGCCCCCGTCGGGCCGGGACCGATCAGCTCCGTCGGCCCCGGTCACCGTCACATCGGCGGGGCGACGTCCCGGCGCTCCTCGACGCGGCGGTACTCCACCGGCTGCTCGGCGGTGGTCGTGACCACCTGGCGACGGCGACCCCACACCAGCGTGGTCATGATGAGGCCGAGGACGCCGGCCGCCATCAGGATCCAGCCGACGACGTCGAGGTCGACCCCGCCGACGCTGGCGTTGAGCGCGAACGTGAGGATCGCGCCGACCGCGATCAGGAAAATGCTCGTACCGATACCCACGACAGCCTCCTTCGGGGGGATGGTTGTGCTGTCAGCGGCCTCAGTACCCCGGCGGCGAGCAGCGCAACCACACGGCCACCCGGCGCGGCGGGGGTCTGCCGCACGGCGATCTTGGCATCGGGTAGAGTTCACCCCGTCGCCGGCGCGAACCGGCGGCACGCGGACGTAGCGCAGCTGGTAGCGCATCACCTTGCCAAGGTGAGGGTCGCGGGTTCGAATCCCGTCGTCCGCTCGCGATTGCCCGGGCGATTGGCGCAGTGGGAGCGCGCTTCCTTGACACGGAAGAGGTCACTGGTTCAAACCCAGTATCGCCCACCGAGAGTCACCCTCCCCGCCCGCCGGCGCCGCCGGTCGATCGGCGGACGTATCCCACCGGACGGTTCGTACCGGCCACATCGGTCACCCGGCTCCACCGTGCGGGTTATTCAGCCGCTGCCACCACGCGTGTCACTGTGATGCCCGATACGCAGGGAGGCGGTCACATGGCAACGATCGAGCGGGGACGGTGGCGGCGGACGGCCGCACGATTAGGGGTGGCGACTGTCGTCGCGGCCGCCGGGGTGACGGTCTCCGCCGCGCCCGCGCAGGCCACCGCGACGCGGGCGGTGGCGTTCTACAGCATGGACGAACCGGCGTCGTCGTCGACGGTGCTGACCGACTACAGCGGCAACAGCCGCCACGGCACGATCGGCGGTGAGGTGGTCACCGGCGCGCTCTACGCCGGGGCGACCGGCCACCGCTTCGCCACCCACCTGCCCACCGACAAGGAGTACGTCCCGGGCCACGTCGACCTGGTGCCGCACACCACCGACTTCAACCCGGACGCCGGGGACTTCTCGGTGACCATCCGCTACCGGACCACGTACTCCTTCGGGAACATCCTCCAGAAGGGACAGGGCAACACGTCCGGCGGCTACTGGAAGTTCGAGGCGCCGAACGGCAAGCCGAAGTGCCTGTTCCGGGGCGCGGACGGTGCCTCCCGTACCGGCTACACGGACGTGCCGATCTCCGACGGCCAGTGGCACACGGTCACCTGCAACCGCACCTCCGCGTACGTGGAGATGTACGTCGACGGCGTGCGGACGAGCCGCCTCAACGGGCCGACCGGCACCATCGCCAACACCTGGCCGCTGTCCGTGGGTGGCAAGAGCCAGTGCGACGGTACGAAGGTCACCTGCGACTACTTCGCCGGCGACATCGACTACGTGAAGATCCTGAAGGGATCGGGCGGCCCGGCCAACCAGGCGCCGGTAGCAGCGCTGACGCCCACCTGCTCCGGGCTGGTGTGCACGTTCTCCGGCGCGGGCTCCACCGACGCCGACGGCGCGATCCAGGACCACAGCTGGGCCTTCGGCGACGGGGACACCACCGGCACGGCCTCCGTACCGACCACGTCGCACACGTACGCGGCGGCCGGCACCTACCCGGTCACGCTCACCGTCACCGACGACCGGGGCGCCAACGGCACCGCGACAGTCGACGTGACAGTGGCACCCGTACCGGAGCGGATCTCGTTCGTGGGCCAGGCCAGCGCGAACGCCAACTGGACCAGCCACACGGTCACCGTCCCGGCGGGCGTGCAGGCCGGTGACATGCTGCTGCTCGTGCTCAGCCAGAACACGCACACCGGCACCGGCGAGCCGACCGGGGTGACCGGCTGGACCCGGCTCGACCGCCTCGACGGCGGCTTCGCCACCACCACCGCCTGGTGGAAGACCGCGAGCGCCGGTGACGCCGGCACTGCGGTCCGGGTGACGCTGGACAGCCAGGCGAAGGGCAACCTGGTGCTGGCCGCGTACCGAGGGGTCGCGCCGGGCGCGCCCGTCTTCACCAGGGCCACCGACCCGGCGAGCACCGCCACCCGGATCACCCCGTACGCGCCGGTGACCACGGCGCAGAGCTGGGCCGTGTCGTACTGGCTGCACGGCGACAGCACCTCCACCGCACTCACCCCGCCGTCCGGCGTGGCGGTGCGCAGCAACTCCTCGCAGACCGGCGGCGGCCGGGTGACCGGCCTGCTCGCCGACTCGGCGAGCAGCGTGCCGACCGGCAGCTACGGCGGCCTCACCGCCACGGGCGCCGCGGCCAGCACGTCCACCACCACGTGGACGTTCGTCCTGCCCCCGGCCTGACCCATCGGGTACGCGTGAAGGCCGGCACCCCGTTGGTTCGGGGTGCCGGCCTTCAGCTTGGTCGTGCTTGTTCTCTTAGCTGTTCCAGTGCTGGGCGACGAGGTCGGCGGCCTGCTGCTCCCACTGGGCGTAGTGGTCCGGGTAAGCCGACACCTGGACGGTCTGGGCGGCCTTGGTCAGCGGCATGTCCTGCCAGCCATCGACCTGCTTCAGACCCTTCAGGAACGCCTTGGTGGAGTACTCGGGGTCGGTGATCTGCTCCACCGTGCCCCAACCACTGGAGGGGCGCTGCTGGAACAGGCCCTGCGAGTCGTGGTCGTTACGGTCACCGAGGTGGCCGAGGTTCTCCAGCTTCGACTCCTGCAACGCCGTCGCGATCGACACGACCGCGGCGCGCTCGTCCATGCCGGCCTTCTTCGTCGCCGCGATGATCGCCTTCACGTTCTTGACCTGCTCGTCGTCCAGGTCGATACGCGACTGGTCGCCCTGGACGCCGTGCGGGATCAGCTTGTCACCCTGCACAGTGGCCGTGACCGGCTTGGTGTGCGTGGTGGTGTCGGCGGCGTGGGCGGCGACCGGACCGGCGAACACGCCACCGGTGAAAGCCAGACCAGCGATACCGAGAACGCTCTTCCGCAGAATCGTGTTCATCACAAGTGCTCCATTCGGGGGTCGACGCCCACACCAAGGGGGTTTCGGCGCGGGCGCGAGCACCACGTCAGGCGCTCAGAAAAGTCTTCGGGGGATCCGGCTGCTCGCGGGGCACGGGGAGTGCTGCCTTTGCGCGGCGCCAGGAAGCATGTCCAACGACCTGCCACCCGGCATCATTCCCGGGCCGGCTCACGCCGTCGGAACCATCGTCAACGACCAGCCGAGCGGGGTGATTCCCCGGGGCTCACGTCGCCGGAACCGTACTCAACGACCAGCCGGCCGGGATGATTCCCGGGCTCGCGGACGCCGCCAGGGCGCGCCGCCGGTGCTCGGTCGTTCGCCCGGTTACAACGCCACCCACCCGCCGACGATTCCGCCGTCAGAGTGCCGCCCACCACCCCCGAACCGGACACGCCACCCACGTCGGCACGGATGGCACCACAAGCGCCCGCCCCCGGCGCGGTCGATCATGAAGTTGGCGGCGACAAACCGGACACGAAATGCCGTCAAGTTCATGATCGACTAGGCAGGTCGGGTCGACGTGGCCAGCGAGGTCGACGTTGCTGGGCGGGTCGAGGTGGGCTGGGCGACGCCGACTCCGGGAGGAGCGAGGCACCATGAGGCCGCGCCGCCCCGCGCGATCTTGCAGTTTGAGCCCTTCGTGCATCCCATTCGCGAGGTTTGCGGGGTGCCAAAGTGCAAGATCGCGGGCGGCCTGGGCGGCTCGCGCGGTCTTGGGCCGCCTGGTGATCGAGGCTGACGAGAGCTGGCCGCAACTCCGGGTGAACTCGTCGATCTTGGAGTTGTGGCACCTCACGAAATGCGCTTATCGGGCATTCGAAGCGCCACAACTCCAAGATCGACGGTGAGGGGCGAGGGCGGGGCGGGCTCCGGACAGCGTGGGGCGGGTCGGGGCGGGGTCAGGTTCGGTGCGGACGAGCGGCCGGGGTGCCGCTCAGGGACGGGAGGGCTGGTTCTGCCGTTGGCAGATCCGCTGACCGTGAAACACGGCAGCCGTATCCGACGCGCGGCGGCAGGCTGGGAGCCATGCGACTCCTCATGCTTGGTGGTACGGGCTTTGTCGGTGGTGCGGTCGTGGCCGAGGCGGTACGCCGCGACTGGCAGGTGACCGTGTTCAACCGGGGTGTGCACGGGCGGGTGCCGGACGGCGTACACCGGTTGCGAGGTGACCGGACCGCGCCGGATGGGCTGGCCGCGCTCACCGGCGGCGAGTGGGACCTGGTGGTGGACACCTGGGACGGCGCGCCCCGGGCGGTTCGGGACGCGGCGTCGGCGCTCGTCGACGCGGTGGCGCACTACGTCTACGTGTCCAGCGGATCGGTGTACGCGCCACCCGTCACGCCGGGCAGCGGCGAGGAGGCGCCGACAGTGGCGGCCGACGCGGACGCCGACGACGGTGACTACCCGGCGAACAAGGCCGGCGGGGAACTCGCCGCGACGCGGGTGTTCGGTGACCGGGCGCTGCTGGCACGCGCCGGGCTGATCCTCGGGCCGGGGGAGGACATCGGGCGGCTGCCGTGGTGGCTGAACCGGATCGCCCGGGGCGGGGACGTGCTGGCGCCGGGGCCGCGTGACCTGCCGATCCAGTACGTGGACGTCCGGGACCTGGCGAGCTGGGTGCTGGACCGGGGTGCCGAGGGCGCCGGCGGGGCGTACAACGTGGTGAGTCGCACCGGGCACGCGACGATGGGTGACCTGCTCGACGCGGCGGTGGCGGTGACCGGGTCGGACGCGACGCTGCGGTGGACCGCGCCGGAGCCGATCCTGGCCGCGGGGGTGGAGCCGTGGAACGACCTGCCGGTGTGGATCCCGCGCGGGCACGAGTACCGGTGGTTGCAGGAGCGGGACGTGGAACGGGCGTACGCGGCGGGGCTGGTCTGCCGGCCGGTGACCGAGACGGTCGCCGACACCTGGCGGTGGCTGCGCGAGGTGGGGCGCGTGCCGGACCGGGCGGGGCGGCCGGCCCGCGCCCCGGTCGGGCTGGCGCCGGAGCGGGAGGCCGCCCTGCTGGCCGCGCTCCCGGCCTGACCCGGAGCAGGCCCGCACCGCCCCAACCGGCCCCGAAGAGCCGGGCCTCGGCCCGCATGCCCCGACCGGGCCCTGAAGAGCGGAGCAGGGCCGCGCGGTCGGCCTGACCTGCGGAGGGGTGCGGGTCAGGCCGACACGACCGGCAGGTCGAGCACCTCCTCGACCGGGCGGCGCGGGGTGGCGCGACCGGGCTGGCCGTACCCGATCCGCATCACCATCTGCGGGGTGCCGAACCGGCCCAGCGACATCCGCAGCGCCTCCCGTGCGGCCGGCACCTCGATCGGCTGGGACAGCATCGACACGCTCAGCCCGGCGTCGGTGGCGGTGAGCAGCACCCGCTGCAGCGCCTGCCCGGCGAGGATCTGGTCGGCCGAGGTGTTGCCGGCCGAGCCGAGCACCGCGACCAGCGGCTCCGGCTCGAAGTCGCGGCCGGGGGCGCGGTTGCGTCCGCCGAAGCCGCGCTGGGGCAGCAGGTCCTGCGGTTCGCTCTGCGGTCCGCCGGCGCCGGAGGGCACGCCGTCCGGGGCCGGCTCGGAGCGGATCCACTCGGCCCGCTCGGCCACGTACGCGGGGTCGCGTTCCAGCACGCGGTGGGCGCTGCGGGCGACCTCGGCGACCGCGTTGACGGCGCTGGTGCCGATCACCATTTCCAGCCAGCACTGCTCGGCGCGGGCCGCCTCGCCGAGCCGCCACCGCGCCTCGGCGGGCACCGGGTCGGGCCAGAACGGCGCGCGGTTGCTGAACCGGTGGCCGATCGCCCCGTACAGGCTCTGCTCGACCGGGGTGGGACGGCGCGGCACGTCCGGCACCAGCCGGGCCACGACGTCCGGGTCGGCGGGGTACGGGCGCAGCCGGACCGTGGCCGGGGTGCCCGCCACGGCGAGCGCCAGGCGCAGGTTGAACAGGGCCGCACCGGCGGCGATCCGCGCGCCCCAGCCGGTCGGGTCGGTGGCGGGCAGGCCGCGCAGCGGGTCGACGGACACCTCGATGCCGCCGTCGACGAGCCGGAACCGCCACGGCTGGGTGTTGTGCAGTGACGGGGCCCGGACCGCGTCGGCGACCGCGGCCCGCAGTTGCTCGGCGGTGTATTCGGTCGTCATGGCGGTGCTCCCTCTCATGCGGCGCCGGCTCCCCCGGCCGGGTACACCACTACGGTGCGTCAGCGGGCGGCGCGGTGAGCAGGGCCGGAGGTCCCCACCTGGGCCCGGCCGTCGGTCCCGGCCGGCGCGGGCAGGACGGGACTTTCGACCCGTGCTACAGGGGCGGGAAAGCGGGTAGAAAGGACGGATGATCCGGGTGTTCCTGCTCGACGACCACGAGGTCGTCCGTCGTGGCCTTGCCGACCTGCTCCAGAGCAGCGGCGACATCGAGGTGGTCGGCGAGTCCGGCCTGGCCCAGGAGGCGGCGCGGCGCATTCCGGCGCTGCGCCCCGACGTGGCGATCCTCGACGCCCGGCTGCCCGACGGCAACGGCATCGACGTGTGCCGGGACGTCCGCGCGGTGGACTCCTCGATCAAGGGGCTGATCCTCACCTCGTACGAGGACGACGAGGCGCTGTTCGCGGCGATCATGGCGGGTGCCGCCGGGTACGTGCTCAAGCAGATCCGCGGCACCGACCTGGTGGACGCGGTCCGCCGGGTGGCGGCCGGCCAGTCGCTGCTCGACCCGGCGATCACCACCCGCGTGCTGGAGCGCATCCGCAGCGGCGTGGAGCAGCCGCGGGAGCTGAAGTCGCTCACCGAGCAGGAGCGGCGGATCCTGGAGTACGTGGCGGAGGGGCTCACCAACCGGGAGATCGCCGGGAAGATGTTCCTGGCCGAGAAGACGGTGAAGAACTACGTCTCCAGCGTGCTGGCGAAGCTCGGCCTGGAGCGGCGTACCCAGGCGGCGGTGCTGGCCACCCGGCTGCTCGGCAAGAACACCTGACGGCTGTCAGTCGAGCGGGACGCTCCAGCGCACCTCGGTGCCGCGCGGCTCGGCCCGGCGCAGTGAGAACTCGCCGCCCAGCCGCTCGGCCCGTTCCCGCAGGTTGATCAGGCCGCTGCGGGCCGCCTCCGGGTCGCAGCCGACGCCGTCGTCGGTGACGGTGATCTCGACGCGGCCGGAGTCGACGCGGACGCGCACCGACACCCGGTCGGCCTGCGCGTGGCGTACCGCGTTGGAGAGCGCCTCGCGCAGCACGGCGGTGAGTTCGGGGCGCAGGTCGTCCGGGACGGCGCTGTCGATCGGGCCGATCAGTTCCAGCTCGGGGCGGTAGCCGAGCGACTCGGCGGCCACCTCGATCGCCTCGCGGATCTCGGTGCGCAGCGCCGCGCTCATCGGGGTGCGCAGCTCGAAGATGGTGCGGCGGATGTCGCGGATGGTGGCGTCCAGGTCGTCGACGGCCTGGTTGATCCGCTTGGCGGCCTCGGGGCGGGCGTTCATCGCGCCGCTCTGCAGTTGCAGGCCGGTGGCGAACAGCCGCTGGATCACCACGTCGTGCAGGTCGCGGGCGATGCGTTCGCGGTCCTCCAGGACCACCAGCAGTTCCCGCTCCTCCTGCCCGCGGGCGCGTTCCATGGCCAGCGCGGCCTGCCCGGCGAAGCTGGCGAGCAGCGCGAGGTCGTCGTCGGCGGCGGGCCCGTGGTCGGGCCGGTAGCCGATCACCAGGACACCGTGCAGCGTGTCCGCGGCGGCGAGCGGGGAGACCACTGCGGGCCCGGCGACCACCGGCCGGGGCCAGGGCGCCGCGGCGGCGAGGTCCTCGACCTGGTCGTGGCGGCCCTGCGTGACTGATGCGGCGAAGCTGGTCTCGGCGGCCGGCAGCACCGCGCCGACCAGTTCCCGGGTGACCGGGTCGGCGCCGTCGACGACCTCGACGGTGAACTGCGCCTCGTCCTCGTCGTAGAGCAGCACCAGGGCCAGTTCGGCCTCGGCGACCTCGCGGGCGCGGCGGGCCACGAGCGTCAGCGCGTCGGTGCGGCGTACCTCGCCGAGCAGCACCGAGGTGATCTCCGCGGCGGCGGCGAGCCAGCGTTCCCGCCGGTGCGCCAGCGCGTAGAGGCGGGCGTTCTCGATGGCCACGCCGGCCGCGGCGGCCAGCGCCACCACGATCTCCTCGTCGTCCTCGGTGAACTCGGCCGCGCCCTGCTTCTCGGCCAGGTAGAGGTTGCCCCAGACGTGGTCGCGGATGCGTACCGGCACGCCGAGGAAGCTGTGCATGGGCGGGTGGTTGGGCGGGAAGCCGTACGAGTTGGGGTGCTTGGTGATGTCCGGCATGCGGAGCGGCTTCGGTTCGTCGATGAGCAGGCCGAGCACGCCCCGTCCGTGTGGCAGCTCGCCGATCTTCGCGTGCTGCTCGGGGCTGATGCCGTGGACGATGAAGTCGTGCAGCATGCGGTCGGGACCGATGACGCCGAGCGCGCCGTAGCGGGCGCCGGCCAGCTCGCACGCCGACTGCACGATCCGCTGCAGCGTGCTGCGCAGATCGAGGTCGGACCCGATGCCGACGACCGCGTCCAGCAGGGCCCGTAGCCGCTCGCGGCTGGTGACCACCTCGCCGACGCGGTCGAGCATCTCCTGCAGCAGTTCGTCCAGGCGGACGCGGGACAGCGGGGTCAGCCCGAGCGACGGTGTGTTGTGCTCGTGCCGGGACTGGGGTGCGGCGGCCACCCGGCGATGGTATCGCCTGGTGGCCGCCGTGATCGAGACCGGTCAGGCGAGACGGTCGCGGACCGCCGAGGTGTCGACCGTCTGCGCGACGTCCAGCCGGGGCGTGTGCGGCGGTCCGGCGTGGTTCGGGTCGGCCAGGCCGAGCCGCATGCTGATGTACGGGAACCCCAGGCCGGAGAGCATCTGCCGCAGCACCTCGCGGGTGCCCTCGACCTCCACCACACCGGACAGCGGCACCAGCGACACCCCGTGCCGGGTGGCGGTGAGCCACGCGGCGGAGAGCGCCTCGCCGGCGCGCAGCCAGCTCATCGTCTCGTCGTCGGAGCCCCACAGGATCCCGTAGACGGCGGCCTTGTCGTGGCCGGGCCCGATCGGCAGCGAGCCGGCGCGGCCGAAGTCGCGGGCCGGAACGGTCGTCTGCGGCGCCTGCTCGGGCAGCACCTCCGGCGGCAGCCCGGTGCCGGTGCCGGCCCGGCTGGTCCAGTACGCCAGTTCCTCGCGCAGGTCCGGGCTGTCCGCCTCGACGGCGGCGGCCTGCTGGGCGGCGCTGGCGAGCTGGATCTTCTGGGTGTCGTCGAGCAGTTGCAGGTTCACCCCCTCCAGCGTGGCGGCCCGGTCGATGTCGTTCAGCGCTGCGGTGGGGATCGGCTCGTCGCTGACCGGCCGCCGGTCGGTGTGCCGCACCTGCATGCACTGCACGACGCGCATGGCGTCGGGGTCGGCGCCGGTGTGCTTGAGGGTGGTGATCCGGGCCAGCAGGTCGGGTTCCTTCGGGTCGGGCAGCCGTTCCACCACCGGGGTCCAGCCCTCGGCGGCCAGCGCCACCCGGGCGTGGTGCAGCGCGGCGCCGCAGCTCACCACCAGCAGATGCCCTTCCGGGTCCATGGCGCTGAGGTGCCGTTCGCGGACCACCCGCAGCTCCAGCGCGTCGGGCAGGACCGTCCAGTGCCACGGCTGCGTGTTGTGCACCGAGGGGGCGTGGCCGGCCATTCCGGCGGCCTCCGCGAGCGCGGTGGTCAACGGGCGATCGCCGGCCGGCGTCTCGTGGCTCATCGTCACGACCTTTCCTGTTTTCCCCATCGTGCCCCACGCCCGGGACGCCCGGGTGGGGATGCCGCTCCATCCTCGGGCATGCCCGCCGTCCCCGCAGAGGTCCTTCGCCCCCGGATTACCCGGGTCGCCCCGCCCGCCCCACGTCCGGGCTGAGACGATCCACACGTGGGAACCGAGCCACGCGAGTGCGTACCCGAGCAGCCGGCCCGCGCCCGGCGGTGGGCCTGGGCCGAGTGGGCGCCGCTGGTGCTGCTCACAGTGGCCGTGCTGGCCGGCGCGGCGCTGTGGTTCGCCGGCGCGCACGACGCCGCCCGGCTGGTCTGGGCGGCGGTCACGGTGGTCGCCCTGGTGCCGGCGGCCTGGACGACGCTGCGCCAGCTGTGGCTGCGGCAGTTCGGGGTGGACGTCATCGCGGTGCTGGCGCTGCTCGGCGCGCTGCTGGTGCGGGAGTACCTGGCCGGCGCCGTGATCGCGGTGATGGTCGCCACCGGGCGGACGCTGGAGGAGTACGCCCAGCGCCGCGCCACCCGCGACCTGCGGGCGCTGCTGGAACGCGCGCCCCGGCAGGCGCGCCGGCGCACCCCGGACGGCGGGATCGAGGTGGTGCCGCTGGACCGCGTCGCGGTGGGGGACCGCCTGGTGGTCGGGCCGGGCGACGTGGTGCCGGTGGACGGTGTGGTCGAGGAGGCGGCCACGCTCGACGAGTCGGTGGTCACCGGCGAGTCGCAGCTGGTCACCCGCGCGGCCGGGGACGAGGTGGCCAGCGGCGTCGTCAACGCCGGTGCCGGTTTCGGGCTGCGGGCCCGCCGCAACGCGGCGGAGAGCACCTACGCCGGCATCGTCCGCCTGGCCGGCGAGGCCACCGCCCGCAAGGCCCCGATGGTACGGCTGGCCGACCGCTACGCCGCCGCGTTCGTACCGTTCACGCTGGTGCTGGCCGGGCTGGCGTGGCTGCTGTCCGGCGAGTTCACCAGGGCGGTCGCGGTGCTCGTGGTGGCCACCCCGTGCCCGCTGCTGCTGGCGACCCCGATCGCCGTGGTCTCCGGGCTGTCCCGGGTGGCCCGGCGCGGCGTGCTGGTCCGGGACGGCGGGTCGCTGGAACAGCTCGGCCGCGCCCGTACCCTGCTGCTGGACAAGACCGGCACGCTCACCGCCGGGCGGCCCCGGGCGGCCGAGGTGGTGGTGGCGCCGGGCGGCGACCGGGACGAGGTGCTGCGGCTGGCCGCCTCGGTCGAGCAGCTCTCCCCGCACGTGCTGGCCGCTGCGCTGGTCCGGCAGGCCCGCGAGCGCGGGCTGGCGCTGGCCGAGCCGACGCAGGTCACCGAGGAGCCGGGGCACGGGGTGAGCGGCCGCGTCGACGGGCGGATGGTGCACGTCGGGCAGCTCGCCGGGGAACCGCCGGAGTGGGCGGGCCGCCTCGGTGAACGCGCCGAACGGGCCGGGCGTTCCGCGGTGTGGGTCAGCGACGACCAGGGGCCGCTCGGCGCGATCCTGCTGGAGGACCCGGTCCGCCCGGATGCCCGCCGGACCGTGCGGCGGCTGCGCGAGGCGGGCCTGACCCGGCTGGTCATGGTGACCGGTGACCGCCCGGGCACGGCCCGGCAGGTGGCGCAGATCGTGGGCGTGGACGACGTGATCGCGCGGTGCTCGCCGCAGGAGAAGGCCGATCGGGTACGCCAGGAGTCGGCGCACGCGGTGACGGTGATGGTCGGCGACGGCGTGAACGACGCGCCCGCGCTGGCCGAGGCGCACGTCGGTGTGGCGATGGGCGCGACCGGGGCGACCGCCTCGGCGGACGTGGCCGACGCGGTGCTCACCGTGGACCGGCTGGACCGGCTCGCCGACGCCGTCGAGATCGCCCGGTACGCCCGCCGCATCGCGGTGCAGAGCGCCACCGTCGGCATGGGCCTGGCGGTGCTGGCGATGCTGGTGGCCGCGGCGGGCCGGCTGCCCCCGGTGGCCGGCGCGTTCCTCCAGGAGGGCATCGACGTCCTGGTGATCCTCAACGCGTTGCGCGCGCTCGGTGGCGGCCTGCGGCGGCGGGACCTGCCGGCGCACACCCGCGAGCTGCTCGACCGGTACGCGGGCGAGCACGGCGGCGTCCGCGACGTGCTGGCCCGGCTGCGGGACACCGCCGACATGGTGGCGACCCGCCCGGACGACCCGGCGTGCCTGCCGGCGCTGCGCGAGGTGCACCGGCGCCTGGTCGACGAGGTGCTGCCGCACGAGGCGGCCGAGGACCGGCAGCTCTACCCGGCGCTGGCCGGCCCGCTCGGCAGCGACGAGGCGACCTCCACGATGAGCCGGGCGCACGTGGAGATCGTGCGGCTGGTGGAGCGGATCGGCGGGCACCTCACGGCGCAGCCGGACGGCCGGCTGCGCCGTGACGAGGTGCCCGATCTGCTGGCCGCGCTCTACGGCCTGGACGCGGTGCTGCGCCTGCACCTGGCCCAGGAGGAGGAGGACTACTTCTCGCTCAACCCGGAGGACGGCTCGACCGCGCCCGGCCGCTGAGTCAGCGCTCGCGTACCACAGCGACGGGGCAGTGCGAGTGCTGGATGAGCTGCTGGCTGACCGAGCCGAGCAGCATGCCGCGCAGGCCGCCCCGGCCCCGGCTGCCGACGACCACGAGCTGCGCCGACCGGCTCGCCTCCACGAGCAGCGCGGAGGCGCTGCCGGGTACCGCCTCGATCTCGACCGGCACGTCGGGGAAGCTCTCCCGCCACGGCGCCAGCTCGGCCTCGGCGGCGGCCCGCTCGCTCGCGGCGACCTGCTCCGGGTCGAAGTCCGGCGGCACCCACCTGTCGCCCGGCGGCTCCCAGGCCCGCAGCACCCGCAGCGGCACGTCCCGCTGCGCGGCCCGCTCGACGGCGAAGCCGAGCGCCCGCAGCGCCGACTCCGAGCCGTCCGAGCCGGCCACCACCGGCCCGGACGTGGCGGCCTGGCCGTCTCGGACCACCACCACCGGGCAGTGGGCGTGCGCGGTGACCGAGACCGCCGTGGAGCCGGCGAGCAGCCCGCCGAAGCCACCGTGGCCCCGGCTGCCGAGCACCAGCATCCCGGCGTCGGCGGACCGCTCCTGGAGCACCAGCGCGGGCGGCCCGTCGAACACCTCGCCGTGCACGGTCAGGCCCGGCCGGTCGGCGGCGGCGTCCGCCGCCGCCTTGCGGACCAGTTCGTCGACCTGCTGCCGGGCGGCCTCGTCCGGCCACACCCCCGGCGCCACACCGGGACCGATCCAGCCGGTCACTGTCAGCCACTCGAAGACGTACGCCAGTCGTACCGGCCGCCCCGACCGGCCCGCCTCGTCCAGCGCCCAGTTCAGGGCCACCGACGCGTCGGCGGACCCGTCGTAGCCGACCAGGATCTCCTCGCCGCTCATTCGCCACTCCTCACGGCCGGGTCGTTCTCGCGGATCCAGCGCCACTCGGCGACCCGGGGGTCGTCCTCGCCGTAGCGCCGGGTGTAGTCGCGGCAGGCCTGGCGGGCGTCCACCATGTCCTGGCGCAGGTGCGCGGCGCGCGACCGCAGCCCCGGCACCCGGTCGATCACGTCGATGACCAGGTGGAAGCGGTCCAGGTCGTTGAGCATCACCATGTCGAACGGTGTCGTGGTGGTGCCCTCCTCCTTGTAGCCGCGCACGTGGAGGTTCTCGTGGTTGGTCCGGCGGTAGGTGAGCCGGTGGATCAGCCACGGGTAGCCGTGGTAGGCGAAGATCACCGGCTTGTCGCGGGTGAAGATGGTGTCGAACTCGTTGTCCGGCAGGCCGTGCGGGTGCTCCGACGGCGGTTGCAGGCGCATCAGGTCTACCACGTTGACGACCCGCACCTTCAGGTTCGGCAGGTGCCGGCGCAGCAGGTCGACGGCGGCGAGCGTCTCCAGCGTCGGCACGTCGCCGGCGCAGGCGAGCACCACGTCCGGCTCGGTGCCGTCGTCGCTGCTGGCCCAGTCCCAGATGCCCAGGCCGCGGCGGCAGTGCTGGATCGCCTCGTCCATGGTCAGCCAGTTCGGCGCGGGCTGCTTGCCGGCCACCACCACGTTGATGTACTGCCGGCTGCGCAGGCAGTGATCCATCGTGGACAGCAGCGTGTTGCCGTCCGGCGGCAGGTAGACCCGGACCACCTCGGCCTTCTTGTTCACCACGTGGTCGATGAAGCCCGGATCCTGGTGCGAGAAGCCGTTGTGGTCCTGGCGCCACACGTGGCTGGACAGCAGGTAGTTCAGCGACGCCACCGGCTCCCGCCACGGGATGTTCCGGGTCACCTTCAGCCACTTGGCGTGCTGGTTGACCATCGAGTCGACGATGTGGATGAACGCCTCGTAGCTGGTGAAGATGCCGTGCCGGCCGGTCAGCAGGTAGCCCTCCAGCCAGCCCTGGCACAGGTGCTCGGAGAGCACCTCCATCACCCGGCCGTCGGGGGAGAGGTGGTCGTCGCCGGGCACCTCGGCGCCCACGAACGCGCGGTCGGTCACCTCGAACGCCGCGCCGAGCCGATTGGAGGCCACCTCGTCCGGGCCGAACAGGCGGAACGTCTCCGGGTTGCGGGCGATCACGTCGCGGATCCAGGGCCCGAGCACACCCGTCGCGCCGGCCATCGGCTCACCGGGCGTCGGGACGTCGACCGCGTAGTCGCGGAAGTCCGGCAGCTCCAGGTTGCGCAGCAGCCGGCCGCCGTTGGCGACCGGGTTGGCGCTCATCCGGTGGTCACCGGTGGGCGGCAGGCCGGCCACCTCGGCGATCGGGCCGCCGGTGGCGTCGAACAGCTCCTCCGGCCGGTAGCTGCGCAGCCAGCGCTCCAGCTCGGCCAGGTGCTCCGGGTTGTCCCGGACCTCGGAGATCGGCACCTGGTGGGCGCGGAACGTGCCCTCGACCTGCTTGCCGTCGACCCGGGACGGACCGGTCCAGCCCTTCGGCGTGCGCAGGATGATCATCGGCCAGCGGGGACGCTTCACGTGCTCGCCGGAGCGGGCCCGGCGCTGGATCGCGGCGATCTCGTCGACCGCCCGGTCGAGCGTGCCGGCCAGCAGCTGGTGCACCGTCGCCGGGTCGTCGCCCTCGACCACGTACGGCTCGTACCCGAAGCCGCGCATCATGTCCCGCAGGTCGTCGCCGGGGATCCGGTCCAGCACCGTCGGGTTGGCGATCTTGTAGCCGTTGAGGTGCAGGATCGGCAGCACCGCGCCGTCGCGGGCCGGGTTGAGGAACACGTTCGACAGCCAGCTCCCGGCCAGCGGGCCGGTCTCCGCCTCGCCGTCGCCGATCACGCAGGCCACGAGCAGGTCCGGGTTGTCGAATGCGGCGCCGTACGCGTGGCTCAGCGCGTACCCCAGCTCGCCGCCCTCGTGGATCGAACCCGGCACCTCCGGCGCCACGTGGCTCGGGATGCCGCCCGGGAAGGAGAACTGCCGGAACAGCCGCTGCATGCCGGTCTCGTCCCGGGGGAGGTGGTGGTACAGCTCGCTGTAGGTGCCCTCCAGCCAGGTGTTCGCCACCAGCGCCGGGCCGCCGTGGCCGGGGCCGGTGACGAAGATGGCGGACAGGTCCCGGTTCACGATGACCCGGTTGAGGTGCGTGTAGAGCAGGTTGAGCCCGGGGCTGGTGCCCCAGTGGCCCAGCAGTCTCGGCTTGACGTGCTCAGGCTTGAGCGGTTCGCGCAGCAGCGGATTGTCGAGCAGATAGATCTGGCCGACGGTCAGGTAGTTCGCCGCGCGCCAGTAGGCGTCCAACCGGCGCAACTCGTCTTCGGTCAGGGGGCTGTGCAGGTTCACCGCGGTGTCCATGCTGCCTTAGCCTCTCGTGGCTCGGGATCGGCTGCCACTCGGGGACCACATCTTCTCCCCCGCGCGTCCAGCGTCGTCCCCATCGGGGGTCGCCGGTCAGGGCCGTAGGTCCCGCCTCGCGCGTGCGTCATGACCCGTCCTCCGCACCCGCGGCGACTCCCCGCACCACGATCAGCGGGGCTGGCGAGTGGTAGAGCAGGGACTGGCTGACCGCGCCCAGAGTGGACCCTACCGGCCCGTCTCCCCAGGCGGCCACCACCGCGATCTGCGCGGCGCGGGACCGGTCGAGCAGGACGGACCTCGGCTCACCGTGGACGGTCTCGCAGTCGGCGGCGACCCGGGGGTACCGCCGGGCCGTCCGGGTGACCGCCTCCTCCAGCCGCCCGTCGACGCGGTCGCCGGACCCCGGCTCGATCACCCGGACGGCGAGCAGGCGGGCGCCACGGTGCTGCGCGCAGTCGAAGGCGTACCCGAGGGCGGCCTGCGAGCTGGGCGACCCGTCGAAGCCGACGAGCAGCGGCCCTGGTGGGGCCGGCTGGGTGCGCCCGACCAGCACCGGGCAACCGGCCCGGGCGGCCACGTCCACGGCCGGTGTGTCGGCCGGTACGCGGTCCGGGTGGGCGGACATGCCGCCGTCACCGAGCGCGATCAGGAACGCGGTGTCGGCGACCCGCAGCAGCGCCTCGACCGGCGAGCCCTCGACGATCCGGCCGCTGACCGGCACCTGCGGCGCGCACTCGGCGACGACCTGCCCGGCGTGCTCCAGCACGTTCTCCGCGTCCGTGCGGGTGCCACCGGCCGGGTCGGGCCCGGGCGTGGCGGCCCAGTTGAACGCGTGCAGCAGGTGCAGCGGCCGGTCGTGGGCGGCGGCCTCGGCGGCGGCCGTGCGGACCACCGTCAGATCGGCCTCGGACCGGCTGACGCCGACCACCACCGCGCCGTGGCTGGGTGCGGCCACCCCGGCTCACCTCCCGACCCGTGCTTTTCACTCACCGTAGTCGCGGGAGCGGGTGCGCCGGAGCGGGTCGGCGGAACTGGCGGTCAGCGCGGGGCGGGCAGTGCCGGGTGGACGCGCAGCACGACGGCTGTGGCGTTGTCCTCGCCGCCCTCGTCCAGGCTGGCGGCGAGCAGGGCCTCGACGGTGCGCGCCGGGTCGCGCCGCGCGGAGAGCAGGTCGCGCAGCCGGTGGTAGCCGAGATGGTCGCTGATGCCGTCGGTGCACAGCAGCCAGGTGTCGCCGCGGCGCAGCGGCACGGCGAGCAGGTCCGGTTCGGGGCGGTCCGGGTGGCCGACGTAGCGCAGCAGCTGGTAGCGCGCCCGGGCCGCCTCCGGCGAGTCGGCCGGCCACCAGCCGTGCAGCAGGCCGAGCCAGGCCATCGTGTGGTCGACGGTGACCAGTTCGAGCAGCCCGTCGCGCAGCCGGTACGCCCGCGAGTCGCCGAGCTGCACCAGCCAGCCCTGCTCGCCGTCCGGCTCGACCACGAGCGCGGTGAGCGTGCACCCGGTCAGGCCCGGGTGCGCCGCGCCGGCCTGGCGTACCCGCCGTTGGGTCACTGCGACGGCGGCGCGCAGCGTGGCGGCGCCGACGGCGGGCCAGTCGGCGCGGACCCGCGCGGTGAACGTCTGGGCCGCCGTCGTGCCCGCCACCCGGCTGCCCTCGCCGTCGCCCATCCCGTCGCAGACCACCGCGAACGGCAGCGCGGGGTCGACGTGCAGCACGTCGTAGTTCTCCGGGTAGCGGTGCCCGACCACGCTGCCCCCGGCGATCTCCAGGGTGAGGCGGCCGGCGGTGAGCCGGCGCGCGGACTCGACCGGCCGGTCCAGCGGGCGGCGGCGGAACACCAGCGGACCGTAACACCGGGACGGGCCGGACAGCGGCAGGCCGGGTCGCGTGTCAACCAGGGTTGACAGGTGAGGGGCTGTCAACCTACATTGACAGCATGAGTCAAGCGACGGAACTCGCGGCGGCGGCCGGCAGCACCGACCCCAAGGTCGGCCTGCGCGCCGTGCTCGCCCTGCGCCGGCTGCTCGAACGGCTCGAGGTGATCCAGGTCGACAACGCCCGGCGGCAGGGCTGGTCGTGGCAGGAGATCGCCGACGCCCTCGAGGTCAGCCGGCAGGCGGTCCACAAGAAGCACGCCGGACGACCGGCGGTGCGCGAGAGCTGGGAGGCGTGATGTTCGAACGATTCACCGACCGGGCCCGCAGCGTGGTGCACCACGCGCTCGACGAGGCCCGCACCGAGGGACGGCGGCCCGTCGGCACCGAGCACCTGCTGCTGGGCGTGCTCGCCGACCGCGACAACCTGGCGGTACGGCTGCTCGCGGCCGGCGGCGTCGAGGCCGACGCGCTGCGCGCCGCGGTGGCCCGCCACACCGCGCAGGGCGTGGACGGGCTCGGCGCGGCGGACGCCGCGGCACTGCGCGAGATCGGCATCGACCTCGCCGCGATAGTGGCCCGGATCGAGGAGTCCTTCGGCCCCGACGCGCTGCGCGAGGCGACCCCGCGTCCGCGCCGGTGGTGGCGTCGCGGGACGCACCACGGCACGTTCTCGCCCCGCGCCAAGAAGGTGCTGGAGCTGTCGCTGCGCGAGGCGCTGCGGCTGCGCCACCGGCACATCGGCACCGAACACATCCTGCTCGGCCTGCTGCGCGAGGGCGACGGCCTGGCCGCCGTGGTGCTCACCGAGGCCGGGGTGGACATCGACGACCTGCGGCGGCGCGTCGACGCGGCGCTGCGCGAGGCGGCCTGACCCGCACCCGGATTTCAAACCTGTTTGCGGTCCTCGCAACGTCCCGCTGCGCCGGGTCGCCGTCACGCCCCGTGTCCTGCACACTGACGCCGTGGACGGTGCAGACGACAAGCGCCCGGTGAACGCGGAGAACCGCACCCCGCGCTCGGCAGTGGTGGTCAACCCGGTGAAGGTGGCCGACCTGGACGAGTTCCGCCGCACCGTGGACGGCGCGCTCGCCGCCGCCGGGTGGCCGGCCCCGACCTGGTACGAGACGACGGTCGAGGACCCGGGCCGCGGGCAGGCGGAACAGGCCGTGAAGGCGGGCGCGGAGGTCGTCTTCGCCTGCGGCGGCGACGGCACGGTGATGGCCTGCGTGACCGCGCTGGCCGGCACCGACGTGGCGCTGGCGGTGCTGCCCCAGGGCACCGGCAACCTGCTGGCCGCCAACCTCGGCCTCTCGAACGACCTGGCCGCCGGGCTGGAGGTCGCCGTCGAGCGCGGGATGCGCCGCCTCGACGTCGGCGTGGTCGGCGACAAGTGCTTCGCGGTGATGGCCGGGATGGGCTTCGACGCCCAGATGCTCGACTCCACCTCGGAGACCACGAAGAAGCGGATCGGCTGGCCCGCGTACGTGGTGGGCGCCGCCCGCCACCTGCGCGACCGGCCGATGCGGGTCTCGGTGCGCATCGACGGCAAGCCGCCGCTGCGCCGCCGGGCCCGCTCGGTCCTGGTCGCCAACGTCGGGCGTCTCCAGGGCGGGGTACGCCTGCTCACCGAGGCCGAACCGGACGACGGCTGGCTCGACGTGGCGGTGCTGACGCCGCGTACGCTGCGCCACTGGCTGGCCATGGGCTGGGCGGTGCTGCGCCGCCGCGACAGCGTGCCCGGGATGGAGGTGTTCCGGGCCCGCTCGGTCGAGATCACCAGCACCCGGTCGCAGCCCCGGCAACTCGACGGCGACCTGATCGAGCCGGGCCGGTCGCTCAAGGCCACCATCCGGCCCGAGTCGCTCTGGCTCTGCGTACCGCGCCCCGAGGAGCACCCCGACCTGGCGGTGGACGCCGACGCGGCCGGCGCGCGCGGAGAGCACCTGGTCGAGGAGGCCCGCCGTGAGTAGCACCAAGCTGGTCCCCGAGACCCGGTTGATGACCGAGAACGAGCTGTCCGCCGACGACGCCTGGCACACACTGCGCCGGCACGGCGGCTGGTGCCTGCTGCGGGACGCGTTCATCCGGTTCCGCTACGGCGACGGGTTCAGCCACTCCCGGGCGCTGGCGTTGCAGCTCTGCCTGGCCGTGGTGCCGTTCCTGATCGCGCTCACCGGCCTGATCACCGACCTCGGTGTGGACGAGGGCGGCAAGGTCGTCGCCGACACGGTGCTGGCCATCACGCCCGGCCAGAGCGAAGCCATGGTGCAGGACCTGCTCACCGACAGCGAGCGCACCGAGGACGCCGGCGAGCTGGCACTGACCCTCGGTCTGCTCACCGGGCTGGTCGCGCTGACCACCACGATGGCGCAGATCGAGCGGGGCGCCAACCGGATCTACGGCGTCGAGCGGGACCGCCCGGCGCTGGCGAAGTACCTGCGCGCCGCGATCCTCGCCGTGGTCGCCGGCGTGCCCGCGCTTGCGGGCTTCCTGATTCTGGTCGGCGGCCGGGCGATGGGCGAGTCGGTACGGCGGCACTACGAGTGGGGCGACGTCGCCATGGCCGGGTGGGACGTGATCCGCTGGCCGCTGAGTCTCGGCCTCACCGTGCTCGCCGTCGCGGTGCTGTTCCGGCACGCGCCCCGGCGCCGCCAGCCCGGCCTGTCCTGGCTCTTCTTCGGCGCGTCCATCGCGATCGCGATCTGGTGGCTGGCGAGCCTGCTGCTCGCCGCCTACGTGAAGTACAGCGGCGGATTCGGCCAGACCTACGGCGCGCTGACCGGCATGATGGCCCTGTTGCTCTGGGCCAACCTCACCGGGATCGCGCTGTTCGGCGGGCTGGCCTTCGCCGCGCAGCTCGAAGCGATGCGCATCGGCGTGGAGGAGCCGGCCAAGCCGGACCTGTGGGAGCCGGAGGCGCAGCGGGCGGAGCTGTTCGACACCGGTGAGATGACCTCGCTCTGACGCCACGCCGGTCCGGCGTGTACGGGACACGCCGATCGGGTACAGCGCGCCTCGCAGAAGAACGAGGGAGGTGCGGTGTGACCGCGGTCAAGGAAGCCGGGAGCCGGCCGCTCAGCCATTTCGCGGAGCGGAGCCTCGCGGGCCTGCTCGCCGTGGCCGGCGCGGGAGTCGGGTTCGGCGTGCTGCTCATGCTGGTCCGGTTCCGGTGGAGCCCGCTCTACCACGCCGACCACGAGACGGCCGAATGGTTCAACAACCTCGTGGCCCCGCACGGCCCGCTTGTCACAGTGCTCCAGGCGATCACCGACCTGGGCGGACGGCCGGTGCTGATCTGGCTGGTCACCATCGCGGTGGTGGGCCTGCTGATCCGCCGCCAGTCCCGGCTGGCGGTCTACCTGATCGTCACCGGCGCCGGCGGGCTGATCCTCGACCCGTCGCTCAAGGCGCTGGTCGGGCGGCTGCGCCCGGTGGTGGACGTGCCGATCGCCAGCGCGCCGGGGAACAGCTTCCCCAGTGGTCACGCGCTCGGCTCGTTCGTCGCGTACGGGGCGCTGCTGCTGGTGTTCCTGCCGGCCATGTCGCCGCGCTGGCGCAAGCCGGCCATCGCCATCGCCGGCGTGCTGATCCTCCTGGTCGGGCTTACCCGGATCGCGCTGGGCGTGCACTTCGTGTCCGACGTGATCGGCGGCTGGCTGCTCGGCGCGGCCTGGCTGGGCGTCACCGCGTACGCCTTCCGGCTGTGGCGGCGCGAGCGCGGCCGGCCGGTGCCGCCGCTGCGCGAGGGCCTGGAACCGGAGGCGGGCGAGGACCTGGCGCTCGCGCCGGACGAGGAGAAGGTGCTGGAGCACCCGCGCTCGGCGGTGGCCGAGCTGCTGGTCGGGTGGGTGCTCGTCTTCGGTGTGCTCTACGCGTTCGGCATGTTCGTCAGCTACCACGCCAAGGGCACGTTCTTCGACACGCTCGACACCGAGGTGCCGCGCTGGTTCGCCGAGCGGCACACCGACGTGCTCACGGAGGTGAGCTGGTGGTGGAGCAAGTTCGGCGACACCCACGCGATCCTGCTGGTGTCGCTGGTGTTCTGCCCGATCGTGCTGGCCGTGTGGCGGCGCTGGCGGCCGGTGCTGTACGTGGTGCTGGCGATGTTCGGCGAGCTGAGCCTGTTCCTGGCCAGCGCCCGGGTGGTGGACCGGCCCCGGCCGCCGGTGGAGAACCTGGACGGGCAGATGCCCACCTCGTCGTTCCCGTCCGGCCACATCGCGGCGACCATCTGCCTCTGGGTGGCCATGGCGGTCATCGTGTTCCCGCGTACCGACAGGTGGTGGCGGTGGCTGTTCGTGGGCATGGCCGTGCTGATGCCGGTCGGCGTGGCCACCTCCCGGATGTACCGGGGCATGCACCACCCGACCGACTTCATGGGCGCGATCCTGCTCGGCGCGCTCTGGCTGTCGCTGCTGTACTGGGTGATCCGGCCCAACGCCGACGTGTACGAGGGCAACCGGCCGGCGATCGAGTCCGAACAGGTCGACGAGCTGGACGACGAACTGGCCAAGGCCGCGCGGCCGGACTGAGCCGATGCTGCGGGTGATGACCTGGAACATCCGGACCGGCGGGCGGGACGCGGGCGGCGCCGACCGCCGGGACCGGATCGTCTCGGTCGTCACCGCGCAGCGCCCCGACGTGCTGGCGTTGCAGGAGTTGCGCGGCATGGACGCCACGCTGGGCGGCCTGGCCGACCGGCTCGGGATGGCGGCGTACCCGGCCCGGTCCTGCTTCGGCCAGCCGGTGGCGGTGCTGGTCCGCCCGCCGCTGCGGGTGCTGCGCGCCGGCCGGGTCCGCCGCCCGTTCCACCACGCCGCCGCCCGGGTGCAGGTGGCCACCGGCGCGGGACCGCTCACCGTGTTCAGCACCCATCTGAGCCCGTACTCGGGCGGGCGGCGGCGGATGGAGGCGGACTGGCTGGCCGCCGCGTTGCGGCGTACCGGGGGAGTGCTGGCCCTGCTCGCCGGTGACCTGAACACGCTGGAGCCCACCGCCGACCACACCGCCCGGCTGGCCGGGCTGGCCACCCCGTACCGGCGGCGGCACCTGCGCCGCGACGGCCGTACCGTGGACACCCGCGCGGTGGCCCGGCTGCTCGACGCCGGGCTGGTCGACCTGTGGCGGCGGTCCGGCGGCGACGAACCCGGCGGCCTGACCGTGCCGACCCGGCACGGCGGCGCCGAGTTCGCCGGGATGCGGCTGGACTACCTGCTCGCCACCCCGGCGCTGGCCGATCGGGTACGCGCGGTGCGGGTGGTCCGCGACGGTGACGCGGACACCGCCTCGGACCACTATCCGGTGCTGGCCGACGTGGACCTCACGGCCGGCTGAACGACCCGGACGCCAGGTCGGCCACCACGAAGGCCGCGAAGATCAGGATGACCGCCTCGCTGACCAGCCAGGAGTGCCTGTCGGTCCAGGAGCGGAACACGGGCAGCAGCCGGTCCGCGCGCTCGCCGAACAGCAGCAGCGTGAGCAGCGGCAGGGCCAGCAGCAGCACGGTGAGCGCCGTGAACGGCAGCAGATGCCACCACGGGCGGCCGTGCCCGGCCATGCTGCCCGCGACCGACGCCATGACCAGCTCGTCGCTCGGCACGGCGACGGCGAGCACCAGCCCCAGACCGAAGGCGTACGCGGGCCGCGGGTCCTGCAACCGGCGCAGCCACCCGGGCGGCCGGTCGCGCCGCCGCCTGCGGAACGTGACCACCATGAGGACCGCCAGCAGGCCCAGCACGATCCAGTCGATGAGCCGGCGGCTGCCGCCCGCCCCGATGCCGTGCACGGCGGTGTGCCGCACCAGCCGGAACGCCGCGTACCAGAGCGTCAGCGGCCCGAGGACGCCGACCGCCACCCCGCCCAGGAAGGCCGCCGAGCTGCGCCGCGGATGGTGGCCGCCGGCGAGGACGACGGCGCTGACGAGCTTCGACCCGGCGACCATCTCCAGCGCCAGCGGCAGCGCGGTCAGCAGGGGCATGCCCCATTCTGGTGTCGCCGTCGCGCGGGCCGGGCCGGGTTCTACAGGACCAGGTTGAGCAGCACCGTGAGCACCACCGATGCGACGATCGAGAAGAGGATCATCAGCAGGCAGCCGAGCCCGCCTCCGGCGGGACGGATCTCGGTGTTCCCGATACGCATGGCGTCAACTCCTCAGCGGGGTGGTGAGCAGGTCGTGGACGGCGTCCGCGACCTGGGCGGGTGCGGTGGTGACCACGTTGTGCGCCGCGCCCGCGACGGCCACCGACCGGGCGTCCGGCACCAGCCGGGCGACCTGCTCCCGCCAGGCGGCCGGAGCGACCGGGTCGCGGGCGCCGGTCAGCACCAGCGTGGGCGCGGTGACCCGGGCCAGGTCCGCCTCGACCGCGTTGCGGACCGAGTGGGACAGCGTCGCGAACACCCGCCACGGCCGGGCGTCTGCCACGTCGCGCAGCAGGACCGGCGCCTGCCACGGCGCCTCCCGCAGCGTATCCCGCAGCCACCGGCCGATCAGCCCGCGCCGGGACCGGGCGGCCGGGTCGCAGGTCGGGCCGGCCAGCACCAGGGCGCCCACCAGGCCGGGGTGACGGGCGGCGAGCGCCGCGGCGACCTCCGCGCCGAAGGAATGGCCGAGCAGGCAGACCGGACCCAATCGGTACGCGTCGAGCCAGTCGACCAGGAACGCCACGTGCCGGTCCACGTCGTACGTGGTGCCGGGGCGCTCGGTCAGCCCGAAGCCGGGCAGGTCCGGCACGTACACCGGCAGGCGCGGCGCCAGCGCGACGGCCAGCGGGGTGAGGTAGCGGTGCGACACGGCCAGGCCGTGCACCAGCACCATCGGCGGCCCGTCCCCGCCCGGGCCGGCGGACCGGCGGGTGTGCGCCCGCAGCCCGGCGACCTGCCGGAACTCGCTCGTCAGACCGGCGGCCGGCCGGGGCGCGGCGAGCGCCAGACGCAGGCCGGCCGGACCGAGGCGCCCCGGCGGGGACGGTGCGAGCGTCACAGCTCGCGCAGCCGGGGCAGCAGCTCCTCCTGGGCCCAGTCGAGGAACATCGGCTGGGTGTCGCCGCCTACCTGGACGAGCGCGACGTGGGTGAAGCCGGCGTCGACGAACTTCTTGAACGCCTCGACGTGCCGGTCGGTGTCCGGGCCGCAGGAGATGCCCTCGGCCACGTCCTCCTCCCGGACGAACTGGGTGGCCGCCTCGAACGACTCCGGGCCGGGCAGGTCGGCGTTGACCTTCCAGCCCAGGCCGAACCAGCGGAACTGGTCGTGCACGATCTTGCGGCACTCGTCCTCGTCCGGGCCGTAGCAGATGGCGACCTGCCCGTAGCGGGGCCGGCCCGCGCCGCCCGCCTCCTCGTACATGTCGATGAGGTGGGACAGCGGGTCGGTGGCGATCATGGCGTCGGCGTACTCGGCGGCCAGCGTGGCCGACTGTCGCCCGGACGCGGCCACCGCCATCGGCACCGGCCGCTCCGGCCGGTCCCAGACGTACGCGTCGGGTACGTCGAAGTGGTTGCCGGAGAACGTCAGCGTCTCGCCGTTGAGCAGCGGCCGGATGATCTGCAGCGCCTCCTCGAACATCTCGTGCCGTTGCTGCACGTGCGGCCATCCGCCCACCACGTGCTCGTTGAGGTTCTCCCCGGCGCCGAGGCCCAGCGTGAACCGGCCGTCCGAGAGCACCCCGATGGTGCTGGCCTTCTGCGCCACGACCGCCGGGTGGTACCGCCGGATCGGGCAGGTCACGAACGACATCAGCTCGGCCCGGCTGGTGGCGTGGGCGACCGCGCCGAGCACCGACCAGGCGTACGGGGAGTGGCCCTGGGACTCCAACCAGGGGTAGTAGTGGTCGGACATGACCAGGTGGTCGAAGCCGGCGGCCTCGGCGCGTACGGCGTGGTCGACCAGTTGCTTCGGGCCGGCCTGCTCGCACATGAGGGTGTAACCGACGTTGACCATGGCACGTCTCCTTCCCGGGCGGATCGTCCCCGGATACCCCACCGGGCGCGGGTCAACCCTGCTGTCCGCTTCCGCGCCGGCTCTTAACCGGTTCAGCTCATCCGGCCCGTCAGGCGGTGCCGCCTCCCGGCCCATCCCGCTTAACCGGTTGCCTAAAGCCTTCCATCGCCCTACGCTGATGCCTGCGTCCGTTCGGGAACCGGGCGGCGGCTACCGGGCTCAGTCGCCACCACCTCGTCACCGTCACCGCACCCCCGCTCGGGCACGGGGGAGACCTTCCCCTGAGGACAGCCATGAAGAAACTGCTCTCCGTCGCGGGCGCCGCCCTGCTGACGGCCCTCGCCGCCGTCTTCGCCCTCGGGCAGCCGGCCCACGCCGCCACCGGGTTCTCCGTCTCCAACGGGCGGCTCTACGACGCCAACGGCGTCGAGTTCGTGATGCGCGGCGTCAACCACGCGCACACCTGGTACCCGCAGCAGACCAGCTCCTTCGCCGACATCAAGGCGCTCGGCGCGAACACCGTCCGGGTGGTCCTGTCCAGCGGCGACCGCTGGACGAAGAACAGCGCCGCCGACGTGGCGAACGTGATCTCGCTGTGCAAGGCCAACCGGCTGATCTGTGTGCTGGAGGTGCACGACACCACCGGGTACGGCGAGGAGGGCGCCGCCGCCTCGCTTGCGAAGGCCACCGACTACTGGCTGAGTATCGCCGACGTGCTCACGGGCCAGGAGAAGTACGTCATCGTCAACATCGGCAACGAGCCGTTCGGCAACCAGGGCTACAGCGCCTGGACCACCGACACCTCGAACGCGATCAAGCGGCTGCGCGCCGCCGGCCTGACCCACACGATCATGGTGGACGCGCCGAACTGGGGCCAGGACTGGACGTTCACCATGCGCGACAACGCCGGCACCGTGTTCGCCGCCGACGCGCAGCGCAACACCGTCTTCTCCATCCACATGTACGGCGTGTTCGACACCGCCGCCGAGATCAGCGACTACCTGGGCCGGTTCCGTACCGCCGGGCTGCCGATCGTGGTCGGCGAGTTCGGCTTCAACCACTCCGACGGCAACCCCGACGAGGACGCCATCATGGCGTACGCCCAGGCCAACGGCATCGGCTACCTCGGCTGGTCGTGGAGCGGCAACGGCGGCGGCGTGGAGTACCTGGACATGACCACCGCGTTCAACCCGGCCCAGCTCACCAGCTGGGGTCAGCGGATCTTCAACGGCGCCAACGGCATCGCCGCCACGTCCCGCGAGGCGTCGGTGTACGCCGGCAGCACCCCGACCGCCAGCCCGACGGTCAGCCCCACCGTCAGCCCGACGACCAGCCCGACGGTCAGCCCGACCCCGCCGCCGCCCACCACGCCCCCGCCGTCCGGTGGCTGCACCGCCACCTACACCGTGGGCAACTCGTGGCAGGGCGGCTTCCAGGGCGAGGTCAAGGTGACCGCCGGAGCCGCCGCGATCACCGGCTGGACGGTGCGCTGGACGTTCGCCAACGGCCAGTCCGTCACCCAGGCGTGGAACGCGAGCGTCAGCAACAGCGGGTCGGCGTACACCGCCCGCAACGTCGACTACAACGGCCGCCTCGGCGCCGGCGCGAGCACCACGTTCGGCTTCATCGGCACCTGGCAGGGCACTAATTCCACCCCCGCCGTAACCTGCACCCCCGCCTGACCCGTACCCCCTAGTGGCGTGATCAAGGAGTTCGTGTCCCGATCGGACCTCGACGGTGACACGAACTCCTTGATCAACGGGGTGAGACGGGATGGGCGGGTGGGCGGTGGGCGGTGGGTGCGGCGCGGCCCTGTTCGCCGCAGTGGCCGTGGCCCTGCGGGACACCGTCCGTCGCGCCGCCGCCTGAGGGCGGCCGGACCGCTGATTGGCGCCGGGAGGAACGCGGCCGGAAGTTGGTAACTCAGGGTGTTGCGCTCTCTGCTTAGCGTGAGGGAAGTCGTACTCCTTGAAGGGCGGGGACATGTGGGAAACGATTCTGGGCTTCGTCAGTCTGCTGCTGGTCGCGGTGTCGTTGTGCTTCTCCGCGGTGCAGACGCGGGAGGTGGCGAAGCAGAGCCGCATCAACAACGGCATCGGCTCGGCCACCGCGCTGATGGAAGTGAACAATCTGTCTCGCGCCTGGCACGACCGTCTGTTGGAGAATCCGCCGCTTCGCGCATACTTCTTCGACCGGAAGCCCTCCGCGCCGACCGACACCGACCGGTCCGTCGTGATCACCCTCGCGGAGCTACTCGCGGACGTGCTGGAGTGCGAGCTGCAGGTGGCCGGGCTGCTGCCCGACTTCCGATTCGCCCACTCCTGGCACCGGTGGCCCGCGCACATGCTGGAGCAGAGCCCCGTCCTGGTCGAGGTGGTGGAGAGCCACCCCGACTGGTGGCCCACGCTCCACGAGCTGTGGCGCTCGACCGGCGAGTCCGGCCCGGCCGCCGTGACCCATCCATTGGTCGGTGGGGTTGCGGCCACCTCGACCCGCGTCCCGCGGCGGCGCCGGTGACCCACGAACGTCCCGGGCGCGTAGGCGCCCGCGGTTGAACGGACCGGTCACCGCTGCCGGCGTCTCTCAGTCAACGACGGTGACCTCCACGAGGAGGGCCTGTTCGGGGTGCAGGGCGGGGAGCTGAACGCCGACCGTGCCCAGCACCGAACCGCTCACCGTGATCCCGTCGCCCGGCCAGGCCAGCCAGCCCGGCGGGGACAGCTCCAGTAGCGCCGGTTCCGGCACCCCGGCGGGCGGGCGGACCCGGTAGCGCCGCCGCGGGTCCAGCCCCGGCAGCCGTACCGGACCCGGCACCTGCGCCGCGGAGGTGGCGACCCGGCTGATCGCGTACACCGCATGGGAGTTGTCGTGGGCGACCACGCCGTGGGCCTGCACGGCCGGGTCCGGGTGGTCCACCCGGACCACCCGGCCGGTGTGCAGCAGCGGGCGCAGCCGCTTGTGCAGCGCCACCCAGGCGGCGAGTTCGGCCCGCTCGCCGGCGTCGATCGCGCTGATGTCCCACTCGATGCCGTGGTGGCCGAACAGCGCGGTGACCGCGCGGAAGCTCAGGTCATGTACGCGGTGCGTGGTGTGCGAGCGTTCCGGGCCGATGTGCGTGCCGATCAGTTCCGGCGGCAGCAGCAGGCCGGTCCAGCGCTGGATGGACAGCCGTTCCAGCGCGTCGTTGCAGTCGCTGGCCCACACCCGGTCGGTGCGGCGCAGGATCTCCAGGTCGACCCGGGCGCCACCGGAGGAGCAGCTCTCGATCTCGACGTCCGGGTGCCGGGCGCGCAGCTCGTCCAGCAGCCGGTAGACCGCGAGGGTCTGCGCGTGCACACCCGGCCGTCCGGCGTGCCCGGCCTCGGTGAGGTCGCGGTTGTGGTCCCACTTCAGGTACGCGAGCCCGTCGTGCTCGCTCAGCACCGCGTCGAGCCGTTCGAGCAGGTACGCGTACGCGTCCGGGTGGGCCAGGTCGAGCACCTGCTGGTGCCGCCACGGTCGCGGCAGCCGGCCCGGCGCCTGGAGCACCCAGTCGGGGTGGGCGCGGAACAGGTCGGAGTCGGGGTTGACCATCTCCGGTTCCACCCAGAGCCCGAACTGCATGCCGTGCCCGCGTACGTGGTCGATCAGCGGCTGCAACCCGTCCGGCCAGACCTCGCCGTCGACCCACCAGTCACCGAGCCCGGCCTGGTCGTGCCGCCGGCCGCGGAACCAGCCGTCGTCCAGCACGAAGCGTTCCACCCCGACCTCGGCGGCCCGGTCGGCGAGCGCCCGCAGCCGGTCCAGGTCGTGGTCGAAGTAGACCGCCTCCCACACGTTCAGCGTCACCGGCCGCGGCGTGCGCGGGTGCGACGGGCGGGCCCGCAGGTGCGTGTGCAGCGCGTCGCTGAGCCCGTCCAGCCCGTCGGCCGAGTGGGCCGCGTAGAGCAGGGGAGTCGCGTACTCGTCGCCCGGCCCGAGCACGATCTCGCCGGGTGCGAGCAGCTCACCGCCGCCGAGCGTGGACTCACCTGTGGGGCGGCGTTCGGCGGCGGTGACGTGGTCGCCGCTCCACGCGGTGTGCACCGCCCACACCTCGCCGTGCCGGAAGCCGAACCCGGACGTGCCGGCGACCAGCAGCAATGTGGCGTCGTGGCCGGTACGGCCGTGCCGTCCCTCGCGTACCCAGGCGCCCATCGGCCACGGGTGCCGCTGCGGCGCGCGTTCCCGGCACCAGCGGCCGGTCAGGTCGAGCAGTTCGGTGGCGACCGCCGGCACCGGCAGCACCGGCGTCAGCTCCCGCACCTCGTACCGGCCGACGCCATCGTTGCGCAGCCGGTGCCGCAGCGTCAGCACGCCCGCCGCGTCCAGCGTGATCTCGACGGTCAGGCTCAGCCCCACGCCCGGGTCCGCCGTCCGCACCGTCACCCGCGCGGCACCGGCCCCGTCGTGGTTCCGCTCCTCATCGGATACGCGCACCGCCTCCCTGCCGGAGGCCACGCCGCCCGGAGCGGGCGTGCCGGACGAGCCGTCGTGCGGGGACGGCTCGTCGTGCACGTCGAGGTCGATCAGGCGGAACGCGGTGGACCAGTCCCGGCCGTCGCGGTGACCGGCGAGACCGGGCCGCCCGCTCCACCCGGCGCTCGCCTCGGGCAGCAGCGACAGCACTGTGGGCGTGTCGAAGCTGCTCGGCACGACGGGTGGCACGGTGGCGTCGACGAGCGCGGGCAGATCCCCGTCGGGCAGTGGGCCGAGGTCGGCGCCCCAGTGCACGACCCGGGGCAGCCCCGGGCCGCGGGCGTCGAGCACCAGGCTGGTCCGCGCGCGGCGCAGGTGGACGATCGTCATCCCTTGGAGGCTCCCAGCGTCAGACCCCGGACGAACTGCTTCTGGAGCAGGAAGAAGATCACCAGGGTGGGGATCGCGACCAGCACCGAACCGGCCGAGACCAGGTTGTTGTCGGTGAAGAACTCGCCGCGCAGGTTGTTCAGCGAACTGGTGACCGGGAACTTGTCGCCGGTCCGCATGAGCACCGTGGCCCAGAAGAACTCGTTGTAGATCCAGGTCACCTCCAGCGTCGCGAGGGCGGCGAGCGCCGGGCGGCACAGCGGCATCGTCACCTGCCAGTACTGCCGCCACACGTTCGCCCCGTCGACCATCGCGGCCTCGTACAGCTCGTGCGGCAGCGCCTTCATGTAGTTGCTGAGCACGAACACGCAGAAGCCGCACTGGAACGCGACGTTGACCAGGATCAGCCCCCAGTAGCTGTCGTACAGCAGCTCCGAGTCGCTCATCCAGGCCGGCAGCGGGATCTCGGTGAACATCCGGAACAGCGGGATGAGCAGGGCCTGCTGCGGCAGCAGGTTCGCCGCGGTGAACAGGCCGAGCAGCGCAATGTTGAGCTTCCAGCTGAACCGGGCGATCACGAACGCCACGCAGGAGGCGAGGAACAGCGTGAGCAGCACCGCCGGGACGGTGATGTACGCCGAGTTGAGGAAGTGCTTGCCGAACTCGGCGGTACGCCAGGCGGTGACGTAGTTGTCGATAGTCCAGCCGCCGAGCGACACGTAGCCGTTGGCGGCCGTGTACTCGTAGGAGCGGAACGACGTGAGCACCGCCCAGAGGATGGGGAACAGCCAGCCCACGGCGACCGTACCCAGGAACAGGTGCAGGACGACCCGGGCGGGCCGCACGGGGCGGCGGCGGCCGGCGGAGACGGCGGTCATCGCTTGTCCTCCCGCATCACGGTCCAGAGGTAGATGGTGATGAAGACCAGCGAGACGGCCAGCATGATGGTCGCCAGCGCGGAGCCGAAGCCGATCCGGCTGGCCTCGCCCACCACGTTCTGGGTGACCAGCGCGGAGATCAGTTCCAGCCCGTTGCGGCCCTTGTTGATGACCCAGACCAGGTCGAACGCGCGCAGCGACTCGATCACCGTCACCACCAGCACGATGATGTTGATGGGGCGCATCACCGGGAAGACGACCCGGAAGAACGTGCTCGTCTCCGAGGAGCCGTCGACCGCGGCGGCCTCGCGCAACGACGGGTCGACGCCCTTGAGGCCGGCCAGGTAGAGCAGCATGATGTAGCCGACGTGCCGCCAGCCGGCCGCCACCAGGACGGCCCAGATGTTGACGTCCGGGTCGCCGTACCAGTCGGTGTCGCCGCCGAACACGCCGTTGAGCAGCCCCTGGTCGCGGCTGTAGATGAGCTGCCAGACGAAGCCGATGAGCGCCAGCGACAGCACCACAGGCAGGTAGAGCGCCGTCTGGTAGAAACGGCTGCCGCGCAGTTCCTTGTCCAGCAGTACGGCGAGGAACATGCCGAACGGGGTGGCCACCACGAACAGGGCGGCCAGCCAGAGCAGGTTGTTCTGTACGGCGGGGACGAACGGCGGGTAGATGTTCACCACGTCGTCGTAGTTCTTGGCCCCGACCCACTCGATCTCGCTGATCGGGCCGATGCCGTCCCAGTTCGTGCCGGAGAGCAGCACGGTCGCCACCGCGGGCAGCCAGACCAGCCCGGTGACGAGCAACAGGGGTACCAGCACCATCAGCGTGATCACCACGCGGTCGGTGCGGGACAGGAGCCGTAGCCGGCGGCCGCGACCACGCTTGGTGGTGGTCGCGGCCGGCGGCGGCACGGCGCGATCCGCTTGGATCAGGGGCAGGTCGGACATGATGTCCTTCCCCCTTCCGCCGTCAGCTGGTGAAGATCGACTTCTTCTGGTTCTCGATGCTGGTGAGCAGCCCGCTGATGTCCTTCGGGTCCTTGATGAACTGCTGCAGCGCCGGGATCATCACGGTGGAGGCGAAGTCCGGCCGGGTGTCCCGGTCGAGGAACTGGGCGATCTCGGTGGCGGAGCCGACCAGCTCGGCGGCCTTCTTCTGCAGCGCCGTGTAGGCGCCGGTGTCCGCGCCGCTGTTGGCGACAAGCGTGCTCGGGTCGTTCTTGACGGTGATGTCCGCGGCCTCCTTCGAGCCCAGGTACGTCAGCAGCTTCTGCGCGGCGTCCTTGGACTTCGGCTTGCGGGCCATCATGTAGCCGTCGATCGGGGCGTCCAGCGCCTTCGCGCCGATCGTGGAGTCGATCTCGGGGAACGTGAAGAAGTCCAGGTCCTCCAGGTCGGCGCCGCTGAACTGCTGGCCGACGAACAGGCCGAGCAGGTACATGCCGCTCTTCTTCTGCTGCAGCGACTGCGCGGCCTCCTGCCAGGTGCGGCCGAGCGAGTCCGGCTGGTGCAGGGGGAGCAGCCCGGCCCAGGTGTCGAAGACCTTCTTCACCTTGTCGGAGGTCCACGCCTCCTTGCCGGCCATCAGGTCGATGTGGAACTGGTAGCCGTTGATCCGCAGGTTGAGGATGTCGAACGTGCCCATCGCCGGCCAGCCGTCCTTGTCGGCGAACGCGATCGGGTTCAGGCCGTCCTTCTTCATCCGCGCGCCGAGCGTGTTGAGGTCGTCCAGCGTCTTCGGCACCTCGTAGCCGCGCTGCTGCCACACCGACTTGCGGTAGAAGACGGCCCACGGGTAGTACGACGCCGGTACGAAGTACTGCTTGCCGTCGTCGCCTGTGGACGCCTTCTTGAACGCGTCGGAGTAGCCGTCGAGCTTGCCCCACACGTCGCTGAGGTCACC
This sequence comes from Micromonospora sp. CNZ285, assembly GCF_004637285.1. Lineage (NCBI taxonomy): Bacteria > Bacillati > Actinomycetota > Actinomycetes > Micromonosporales > Micromonosporaceae > Micromonospora > Micromonospora sp. CNZ285. Next base: position 207,827 of record NZ_SPQD01000001.1, read on the forward strand.
GGCCAGGCCCTTGGCGGCGAAGAAGCGCATCCGGTAGCCGGCGAACCAGGTGAACACGTCGTCCGGCTTGCCCTGCAGGTAGTTGTTGATGTTCTCCTGGAACGTGTTGTGGTCGACCGTGTTGATGTCGACGGTCACGCCGGAGGACGTCTTGAAGCCGTCCATCACCTTCGCGACGACGTCCTTGGGCTTCGGGTCGGACTGGTTCGAGCCGAGCGAGACGCTCTTGGCGTCGCCGCCGGACCCGGAGTCGGAGTCGCCGCAGCCGGCGAGCAGTCCGGTGCCGAGCAGCGTCCCCGCGCCGGCCGCGCCGGCGAGCAGCGAGCGCCGGTTCAGGCCGGCGACGGACGGGGGTACGAGCCGGGCGAGGTATTCGGCTTGCGAGCGGGGACGGGACATGGTGCCTCCTGCGTGGAAGAGGTGCGCTGCGCTCATGGACCGTGATCGTTGGCGGTGAGCGGTGTTCGTGTCGGCAGTGGCAGATCCACCGAGAATCCACATGTCCGAACACAAACAGCCGGTGGCGCTTGAAGCTACCCCTTGGCGCGGCGCTGTCAAGAGGGCAAAAAGACGACGCTGTTGGCGGCAAGGCAGGGCAAAGAGCTGGTAAACGTTGGAACTTCAGTCGATGTTGGAAAGTGTTGACTTGGGTGCTGTTCGGGGGCACCCTCTGCTGTCATGCGGAACTGGCACGGCGAGGGCATCTGGTACGGCGCCGACTACAACCCGGAGCAGTGGCCCGAGCAGACGTGGGCCGAGGACGTCGACCTCATGCGACGCGCCGGGGTCAACCTGGTCTCGGTCGGCATCTTCTCCTGGGCCCTGATCGAACCCACCCCCGGCCGGTACGTCTTCGACTGGCTGGACCGGGCGATCGACCTGCTGCACGACGGCGGCATCAGCGTCGACCTGGCCACCGCCACCGCCAGCCCGCCACCGTGGCTGGCGCACCGGCACCCGGAGACGCTGCCCCGCCTGGCCGACGGCACGGTGCTCTGGCCCGGCGGCCGGCAGGCGTACTGCCCCAGCTCGCCGGTGTTCCGGGACCACTCGCTCGCCCTGGTCGAGGCCGTCGCCCGCCGCTACGCGCGACACCCCGCCGTGGTGCTCTGGCACGTCTCCAACGAACTCGGCTGCCACAACGTGCACTGCTACTGCGACGTCAGCGCCGAGGCGTTCCGCGGCTGGCTGCGCGAGCGCTACGGCGACCTGGACTCGCTCAACGCCGCCTGGGGCACCGCCTTCTGGAGCCAGCGCTACCACGACTGGGCCGAGATCAACCCGCCGCGTACCGCGCCGACGTTCGCCAACCCGACCCAGCAGCTGGACTTCCTGCGGTTCTCCTCCGACGAGCAGCGCGCCCAGCTGCGCGCCGAGAGGGAGCTGCTGAACCGGCTCGTCCCGCAGCCGGTCACCACGAACTTCATGATCGGCACCGGCATCAAGTACCTGGACTACCACTCCTGGGCCTCCGACGTGGACGTGGTAGCCAACGACCACTACCTCACCGCCGCCGACCCGCAGCCGCAGGTCAACCTGGCGCTGGCCGCCGACCACACCCGGGGCGTCGCCGGCGGTGCGCCGTGGCTGCTGATGGAGCACTCCACCAGTGCCGTCAACTGGCAGCCCCGCAACGTGGCGAAGACGCCCGGCCAGATGCGCCGCAACAGCCTCGCCCACGTCGCGCGCGGCGCCGACGGGGTGCTGTTCTTCCAGTGGCGGGCCTCCCGGGCCGGCGCGGAGAAGTTCCACTCCGCGCTGGTCCCGCACGCCGGGCCGGACACCAAGGTGTTCCGCGAGGTCTGCCGGCTCGGCGCCGACCTGCGCGCGCTCGCCGAGGTACGCGGCAGCCGCGTCGAGGCCGACGTGGCGATCCTGTTCGACTACGAGGCCTGGTGGGGCGCCGAACTCGACTCCCATCCGAGCGTCGACGTCACCTACACCGACCGGCTGTCCGCGCTGCACGCCGCGCTCTGGCGGGCCGGGGTCACCGCCGACGTGGTGCACCCGTCGGCCGACCTGTCCCGCTACCGGCTCGTCGTGGTGCCCACGCTCTACCTCGTCCGCGACGCCGACGCCGACGCGCTGCGCCGGTTCGTGGAGGCGGGCGGCACGGCCGTGGTCACCTACTTCAGCGGCATCGTCGACGAGCACGACCACATCCGGCTCGGCGGCTATCCCGGCGCGTTCCGCGACCTGCTCGGCGTACGCGTCGAGGAGTTCTTCCCGCTGCGGGAGGGCGAGACGGTACGCCTCGACGACGGCGCCCGCGCCGACGTGTGGACCGAGTGGCTGCACGCCGAGGGCGCGGACGTGCTGGCCGCGTACACCGACGGGCCCCTGCCCGGCGCGCCGGCGCTGACTCGGCGCGCAGTGGGCGCGGGCGCGGCCTGGTATGTCGGCACCCGGCTCGACGACGACGCCACCGACCGGCTGGTGGCCCGGTTGCTCGACGAGACGGGTGTCCGTCCGCCGGTGGGCGCGCCGCCCGGGGTGGAGGTGGTCCGCCGCCGCTCGGCGGACCGGAGCTGGCTGTTCGTGGTCAACCACACCACCGAGCCGGCCCGGCTGGCGGTCACCGGCACCGAGTTGCTCGGCGGCGTCCGGTGCGACGGCGAGCTCGAGGTGCCGGCGGGTGAGGTGGCGGTGGTCCGCGAGGAGCCCGCGCCGGTGCCCGCGACCGCCTGACCGGTACCCTGCCGTTCGCGCCGAGGAGGTCCCCCATGCTCGCCCAGCAACGGCAGAGCGCCATCCTGGAGTTGATCCGCCAGAGCGGCGGCGTCCGGGTCAGTCACCTGGTCAGCCGCTTCGGAGTGTCCGACATGACGATCCGTCGCGACCTGGAGGTGCTGGCCGAACGCGGCCTGATCGACAAGGTGCACGGCGGCGCGACGCTCGCCGGACCCGGTTCCACCGAGGAGCCCGGCTTCGCCGCCAAGTCGGTACGCCAGCAGGCCGAGAAACGCGCCATCGTGGAGCGGGCCGCCGGCCTGGTCGAACCCGGGATGGCGGTGGCGCTGTCCGCCGGCACCACCACCGCCGCGCTGGCCGCCCGGCTGGCCGAGGTACGCGGGCTGACGGTGGTCACCAACTCGATCCCGGTGGCCGACGCGCTCTACCAGAACCCCCGCGCCGACCAGACGGTGGTGCTGACCGGCGGCATCCGTACCCCGTCGGACGCGCTGACCGGCCCGGTCGCCGAGGCGGCCATCGCCGCCCTCAACGTGGACCTGCTGTTCCTGGGCGTGCACGGGATGAGCCCGCGTACCGGGTTCACCACGCCCAACCTGCTGGAGGCGGCGGTGAACCGGCGGCTCATCGGGTCCGCGCGCCGGCTGGTGGTGCTGGCCGATCACACCAAGTGGGAGACCATCGGCATCGCCACCATCGCGCCGCTGGAGGAGGCCGACGTGCTGATCACCGACGGCGGCCTGCCGCCGGAGGCCCGCCGGCAGCTCGGCGAGCAGGTCGGCGAGCTGGTGGTGGTACGCGCCGACTGAGCCCGCCACCTGCCTCACAGCCACTTCTCAGCCCCGCCGTCTAGGGTGCCGTGACGAGTGCCCGACGGTCCATGTCGGAGCGCAGTCGCACGGGAGTGACCGATGGTCTTCAAGAAGATGTTGAGCGCGTTCGGCGTGGGTGGCCCGAGCGTCGACACGGTGCTCAGCAACCCGAACACCCGCCCGGGCCTGGCCCTGGACGGGCACGTGAACCTGGTCGGCGGTGAGGCACCGGCCCGGATCGAGCAGATCACCATCGGTCTGGTGACCCAGGTCGAGATCGAGAGCGGCGACCACGAGTTCGCGGGCGTGATGGAGTTCCACCGGATGCCGGTCAGCGGCGCCTTCGAGCTGGCCCCGAAGCAGCAGCTCTCCATCCCGTTCCAGATGCCGGTGCCGTGGGAGACCCCGATCACCGACGTGTACGGCCAGCGCCTGCACGGCATGACGATGGGCCTGCGCACCGAACTGGCGGTGGCCCGCGCCGTCGACAAGTCGGACCTGGACCAGGTGTCGGTGCACCCGCTGCCGGTCCACGAGCGGATCCTCGACGCGTTCCAGGCGCTGGGCTTCCGGTTCAAGCACGCCGACCTGGAGCGCGGCCACATCTACGGCGTACCGCAGACGCTGCCGTTCTACCAGGAGATCGAGTTCTTCGCCGCGCCGCAGTACGCGCAGACGGTCACCGAGGTCGAGCTGACGTTCGTGACCAGCGAGCGGGGCGTCGAGGTGATCCTGGAGTGCGACAAGCGCGGCGGCTTCCTCAGCCCCGGGCACGACGTCATCGGCCGCTACTCGGTCCCGCACAGCGACGCCTCCCGCACCGACTGGGTGCAGGTCGTCGACGGCTGGCTGCGGGAGACCACCGGCCGTTACGGCAGCATGCGGGCGCAGGGCTTCGGCATGCCGCACGGCGGCCACGGCTACCCGGGTCACCACGGCTACGCCGGCCACGGGCGGCGCGGCCCGGGCATGGGCGGCGTGGTCGCGGGCGCCGCGCTGGGTGTCGCCGGCGGCATGATCGCCGGGGAGATGCTCGACGAGGCGTTCGACGGCGGCGACGACTTCGGGGACTTCGGCGAGGAGTGAGCAGACGCGACGACGCCCCCGGGACGGATCCCGGGGGCGTCGCCGTTCGCGCGGCGTGCGGTCAACGTCCGCGGCGCTCCTTGCCGGAGCGGCGCGCGCTGCCCGCCTTCGACAGGCCACGGCTGACCAGGTACGCGCCGGTCAGCGCGGTCAGGTACCACCACGCCTGGTTCGGGTTGTTGATGTTCAGCCCGTTGGTGGCGGCGCCTCGCCAGAACGCGGCGATCACGACGACCGCGACCGCTGCGGCGTACACCCAGAACTCGGTGGTCAGGAACGCCTGCTTCGTCTCCGTACCCGGGGACGGCATGTTCTCCCGGTGACCGTCGTGCATCGACGGCATGTGCCGGGTCGACGTGTCCTGCATGCTCGACCGGTTCTGGACGTCGGACATCGGCCGGTTCATCGGCCTGGTGGATGCAGCCTGCGTGCTCATCTGGTCCTCCTCAGGATTTGATGAGTCGTTAACCTGCACACCCTCGCCCCGCTACCGCAGGTCGGCCACGGCGCGGTTCGCGCTCGGTGGCGGGGGCACCCTGGGTCTACCCGGGGCCGGAGACAAGGTAACCGCCGGTCACCGTCGAATGCCCGTCGCGCTCGGCTCGCGCCGGAACCGGACATCCGGTCGCACACCGGGCCTCCCGCCGCCGGTTCCGGTTTCAGCCACCCGCCCTCGGGCACGCACCACCGATACCCCGAGAGAGCTGCGAGGTGGTTGACGTGCGTGAGGACGACATGCGGCAGGACGCCGCCCGGCGGGCCGAGCAGCGGGTCGCCGGAGGCGTGTACGGCGAGGGCGCGCTGGACGAGGTCACGGTGCCGCAGACCGACGTGGAGCGGATGCGGCAGGAACTCGACCCGGACGACCCGGCTGACGTACCCGTCGACCCGACGGTGCTGCGCGACGGCGGACCGACCCGGGGCCAGGGCGCGGTGACCACGACCGGCGGTACGGCGGGGCCGGCGAGTGTGCGCCGGGTGGCCCGGCAGCCCGAGAAGCACCCGGGCAAGGTGGCCCCGACGACGACCGGTGACGCGAGTACGGGTGGCCTGAGCACCCCGGCCGGCAGCTCCACGAGCGACAACTCGGCCACCGGTGCCCAGGTGGGCAACTTCACCAACAACCGCCCCAACCCAGGCTGACCGGCACCGAAGACAGAAGGGGGCGGCCGCCGGCCGCCCCCTTCTGCTCGCCGATCTTGCACTTCCGGCCCCCGAGATGTCCGAAAGGCGCGTTTCGCGGGGGCCGAAAGTGCAAGATCAACGGGGTGGGACAGGGGAGTCAGGGGGTGCGGAGGATACCTAGGCGCTGGGTGGCTCTTGTCAGGGCCACGTAGAGGTCGCTGTGGCCCCTGGGGGACTCGGAGACGATGCGGGCCGGGTCCACCACCAGCACCGAGTCGAACTCCAGGCCCTTCGCCTGCTCGGTGGTCAGCACCACGATCCGGTTCGCCAGTTCCGGCTGCTCGCCCACCGTCGCCTCCGGCAGTGCCGCCACCACCGCGCCGCCCAGCTCGGCCACCCGGCCGGTCGGCACCAGCACGCCGAGCCGCCCGTCACCGAGCGACGCGGCCTCTCGGGCCGTCGACTCGACCAGCTCCGTCACGAGCCGGTCCGCCGGTACGGTCCGGTCCCACGGCGGTACGCCGGTGGCGCGTACCGAGCGGGGTGGCCGCAGCGCCGGGTCGATCTCGGCCAGCACGTCGGCGGCGACCGCCATGATCTCGGCCGGGGTGCGGTAGCTGACCGTCAGCTCCTCCAGCCGCCACCGGTCCGCCACGTACGGCGCCAGCGCCTCGCCCCACGACGGCGTGCCCGCGAGCGCGCCGGTCTGCGCCACGTCCCCGACGATCGTCATGGACCGGCTCGGGCAGCGGCGCATCAGCAGCCGCCACGCCATCGGCGACAGCTCCTGCGCCTCGTCGACGATGACGTGCCCGAACGCCCAGGTGCGGTCGGCGGCGGCGCGCTGGGCGGTGGTGAGCCGGTCGGACTCCTCCTGCCGTTCGGAGAGCCGGTCGGCGTCGATCAGGTCGGTGACGCCGAGGATCTCACCGCCGTCCGCCTCGTCCTCGACGTCGATGGAGCGGGAGCCGCGCCAGATCTCCAGCACGCCCTCGGCGTACTCGCGTTCCAGCGCCCGGATCCGCTCCCGGCGGGCCACGGCGGCGCGCTCGTCCTCGCCGAGCAGTTCGGCGGCCTCATCGAGCAGCGGCACGTCGGCGGGCGTCCAGCCGCCCGGCTCGCGGTGCAGCGCGGCCCGCTCGTCGTCGGTGAGCATCGGCGCGGCGGTGGCGATCCGCTCGGGCGAGGCGTACAGGTCGGCGAGCAGGCGCTGCGGGGTCAGCACCGGCCACAGCTCGTCCAGCGCGGCCCGGATCTCCGGTTCCTCGCGCAGCTCGCGGCGGATCTCCGCGCGGTCGGCCTCGGAGAGCAGGTTCTCCCCGCCCAGCGGGTCGGCGCCGATCCGTTCGGCCACCTGGTCGGCGAGCGCGTGCACGATCTCCACGTCGAACAGGGCACGGGCCAGGTTGTGCGGGCGGCCGGTGCGGCGTACCCGGTCGCGGGCCTGCCGCACGGTCTCCGGGTCGAGCGTCAGCACCTCCCGCTGCGGCAGTTCGATGGTGACCGGCTCGTCGGGCACCCACTGCCGGTCGCGGACCGCGGCGGCCAGCACCTCGGCCAGCACCGCGCGGCCCTTGAGCGCCGCGGTGGTGGCCGGCTCCGCGCGGCGGGCGTGTACCCCGGGGAACAGGTCGGCCTGGGTACGCAGCAGCACGCCGGTCTCGGCCAGCGTCGGCAGCACCTGGGAGATGTAGCGCAGGAACGTGGCGTTCGGGCCGACCAGCAGCACGCCCCGGGTGGAGAGCTGCTGGCGGTGGGTGTAGAGCAGGTACGCGGCCCGGTGCAGCGCCACGGCCGTCTTGCCGGTGCCGGGCCCGCCCTGCACCACCATCACGCCCGGCAGGTCGGCGCGGATGATCCGGTCCTGCTCGGCCTGGATGGTCTCGACGATGTCGCGCATCCGGCCGGTACGCCCGGCGTTGAGCGCGGCGAGCAGCGACGCCTCGCCGGTCAGCTCCTCGTGCGCGGTGGGGGAGGCGGCGGCGATGTCCAGCACCTCGTCGTTGAGCCCGGTCACCTTCCGGTCCCGGGTGCGCAGGTGCCGCCGGCGGCGTACGCCCTGCGGGTTGGCGGCGGTGGCCAGGTAGAACGGCCGGGCGGCCGGGGCGCGCCAGTCCATCAGCAGCGGATCGTAGTCGCCGGACGAGTCGAAGATCCCGATCCGGCCGATGTAGCGGACCGCGCCGTCGTCGCCGTCGAGGCGGCCGAAGCACAGGCCGCTCTCCACCGCGGAGAACTGCTCGACCTGGTCGGCGTACATCGCCACTGTCGAGTCGCGCTGCGAGCGGGCCTGCTGCGTGCCGCCGGTGTGGCGCAACTCCTCGTCGAGCCGCCGGGCGGCCTGTTCCCGCATGCCGTCCAGCCGGTCGTACAGCATCGAGACGTATTCCTGCTCCCGGCCGATCTCGTCGTCCTGGCGCAGGTCAGCCGACACGTCGGAGTGCGTTGACAATCCGGCTCCTCATTGACTAAAATTGCCGCAGGAATGGCATTCAGAAGCCATTCCTTTTTTGTGCCTGAACTGAGAAAGATAGCGCGTCGGCAGCCACCCGACCAAGCCCGGACACGACTCGGGGCCCGGCCGGCGTCAGCCGACCGAGCCCCGGGCACGGCGATTCTCAGCCCTTTGCCGCCTCGTAGAGCCGCTCCGGCGTGACCAGACCGGCGATCACCCGGCCGTCGTCGGTGAGCAGCACGCTGAACAGCTTGCCGCTGAGCAGCCGGCCGCTGCCCCAGTCGCCGCTGACCTTCGGCAGGTCACCGAGCACGCCGGCCAGCATCTGGGCATCCGGCGCGTCCGCGCCGGGCTTCGCGCCGGGCTTCGCGCCACCGCCGGTCGCCGCATCGCCGATCTTGGCGACCACCACCGTGGTCCAGCCGGTGCCGACGGTACGCACGTCCGGCTTCTCGGCGTCCTTCCGGTCGAACCGCTTACCCGCCGGTCCGGGCCGGTCGCCCTCGGTCGCCTCGGTGACCTTCACACCGGGCGGCGGGTTGAACCGGAACTGGTCGGCCTCCGGCGTGCGGAAGTCGACCTGGGTGAACGCCACCTGGAACGCCGGCTCGTCCTGGCCGTCGGCGAGCACCTGCAGACGCAGCGGCACGTGCTCCTTCGCGTCCAGCGCGATCCGGACCTGGTGGACGAGTGACGCCTTGTCGCGCGGCGTGAGCACCAACTCGTACGCGTCCCGCCCGGCGACGGTGGCCGTGCGGCCGACGGTGACCGCGGTGGTCGGGTCGATCGCCTCCAGCGCCCGGTCCGCGGCGTCGGCCGGGGTGGCCGGCACCCTGGCCCGGTCCGGCGCGTCAGCAGGCAGCTTCCGGTGCGTGGCGGTGTTCTCCCGGCTGTTCCAGGTCCAGACGTCCCGCCCGTTGCGCAGGATGTCCTGCTCGCCGAGCGTGTCGACGAGCGCGAGCCGCTGCCGGTCCTCGCCGCCGTACCAGACGCGCAGCGTGTGCGTACCCGACACCAGACCGGCCAGGTCGTTGCCGGTGGCCTGGCCGGCGAGCGCGGCGATCGGCGGCAGGCCCAGATCGGCGCGCTGCACCACGGTGCCGGAGAGCCCGTCCAGGCGGGACGTGCGCAGGTCTTCCAGGAGCTGGGCGGCGCTGCGCGGCGGCAGCGCCGGGTCGGCGCCGGCGGCGAACGTGCCGACGGCGGCGCCACCGCCGATCACGGCGACCCCCGCGGTCACCGGGACCAGCCAGCGCAGCACGGCGCGGTTCTTCATCACTGACATAGTGTGCACCTCCTGCGCTCCATGCTGCGCGACCGTCGCTGTGACCACGCTGAGGAGATCCCCTACGGGTGACCCCATGGTGGCACCCTGGACCGGTGCGGTTGCTGGTGGTGGAGGACGAGACGCGGCTCGCGGCGGCGCTGCGCCGGGGCCTGTCGGCGGAGGGTTTCGTGGTCGACGTGGCTGCTACCGGCCCGGCCGGGCTGGACGCGGCCCGGCACGGCGAGTACGACGCGATGATCCTCGACGTGATGCTGCCGGGCCTGTCCGGCTACGAGGTGGTGCGCCGGCTGCGCGCCGAGCAGCGCTGGCTGCCGGTGCTGATGCTGTCGGCCAAGGACGGCGAGTACGACCAGGCCGACGGCCTGGACTGCGGCGCCGACGACTACCTGACCAAGCCCTTCTCGTACGTGGTGCTGCTGGCCCGCCTGCGGGCGTTGCTGCGCCGCGGCGCGCCCCGGCGGCCGACCGTGCTCACCGTCGGTGACCTGCGCCTGGATCCGGCCCGCCGCCGGGTCACCCGGGCCGACGCCGAGGTGGTGCTGACCAGCCGGGAGTACGCGCTGCTGGACTACCTGATGCGCCGTCCCGGCGAGGTGGTCTCGAAGACCGAGCTGCTGGACCACGTCTGGGACGCCTCGGTCGACACCGCGCCGAACGCGGTGGAGGTCTACGTCGGCTATCTGCGCCGCAAGATCGGCCGGGAGCGGCTGGAGACGGTACGCGGCGCCGGTTACCGGCTGGCCACATGAGCCGGTGGATACGCGGCCCGCTGCCGCGGCTGGGCCTGCGGGCCCGGCTGCTCGCGCTGGGCGTGCTGGGGCTGGCGGTCGGGTTCGCGTTCGGCGGGACGCTGCTGCTGGGCGCGCTGGGCTGGACGCTGCAACGCTCGGCCGACGAGGAGGCGCTGCGTACCGCCGACGCGGTCGCGTTGCTGGCCGCCGAGGACGCGCTGCCGGACCCGCTGCCGGTCGCGGGCGGGCAGTTGCGGGTGCAGGTGGTCGACGCGCAGGGCCGGATCCGGGCCGCCTCGATCGACGCGGACCGCCTGGTGCCGATGCTCGGCCCGGACGAGCTGCGTCCCGGGCAGCGGCAGCGGCTGGTGGTCGACGGGCGGCGCGCCGGGATGCCCGGCCCGGTCCGGGTGGTCACGGTGCCGGCCGGCACAGCGCAGGAGCCGCGTACGGTGCTTGTGGCCAAGTCGCTCACCGACGTGCGGCACAGCCTGAACGTGGTCCGCAACCTGCTGCTCGTCGGCTTCCCGCTGCTGGTGGCGGGGCTCGGTGTGGTGGCCTGGCGGGTGGTGGGCGCGACGCTTAGGCCGGTCGAGCAGTTGCGCAGCGGCGCCGCCGAGATCACCGGGCGGGCCGGGGCGGAGCGGCTGCCGGTACCGGCCGGGCAGGACGAGATCCACCGGCTCGCGGTCACGCTCAACGACATGCTGGACCGGCTGGCCGCGTCCCGGGACCGGCAGCGGGCGTTCGTCGCCGACGCCGCGCACGAGCTGCGCAGCCCGCTGACGAACATGCGCACCGAGCTGGAGGTGGCCCGGCGTCTCGGCGACGACACGGACTGGCCGGCGGTCGCCGACGACCTGCTCGCCGACACCGAGCGGCTGAGCCGCCTGGTGGACGACCTGCTGCTGCTTGCCCGCCTCGACGAGCAGGACGCCCGGCCGTCCCCGGTCGGCCCGGTGGAGCTGGGGGAGCTGCTGCGGACGGTGGCCGCCCGCTATCCGTCGCCGCCGGTGCGGCTGACGCCGCCGGACGCGCCCCGGTGGGTGGAGGGGGACGCGGGGGAGCTGCGCCGGGTGCTGGTGAACCTGGTGGACAACGCGCTGCGGCACGCGTCCTCGGCCGTGGACCTGGCGGTGAGCGGGCCGGACGGGGCGTACCACCTGGTCACGGTGACCGACGACGGGCCGGGCATACCGGCGGCGGACCGGGAGCGGGTGTTCGCCCGGTTCACCCGGCTCGACGACGCGCGGGCCCGCGACGCGGGCGGCGCGGGCCTGGGCCTGGCCATCGTGCGCGAGCTGGTGCGCCGGGCCGGTGGCACGGTGGAGCTGGCCGACGCGACGCCGGGCGCCGCCGCGCCGGGGCTGCGGGCGACGGTACGGCTGCCCGCGCTGGCCGAGCCCGAGCCGGAGTGAGCGGTCAGCGGCGTTTCGTGCAGACCGGCCCGGTGCGGGCGACGCTGTCGGTCGACCAGACGAGCGCCACGGTGAAGCAGTAGTCGGTGGTGCGGTCGAGCCCGTAGGCGATGTAGTCGGCCGACCCGGCGGGCAGCGTCGCGAACGTGCCCTGCGGCTGCCCGGCCCGGCCCCCGGCGACCACCACCGGTCCCTCCGCGCCGGCCGGGTACGTCCAGCTCAGCACGATGCTGTCGCGCCGGTCGGTGAGGGTGAGCCGTCCGGGCGGCGTGCCGGGCTTGGCAGCGGCGGGGGTGGACGGCGCGGGAGCGGCGGAGGTCGGCGCCGGCGCGCTGGAGGCCGGTGGCGGGATGCCGCGGCCGTCGTCCACCCGGGACACACCGGCGATCACCGCGATGGTGCCGAGCAGCAGCGCCACCGTCACGCCGAGCACCACGAGCGGCAGCCAGGGCCGGGCGCGCCGCTCGGCCGCCGGTGGCCGGGGCACGTGCACCGGCAGGTAGCGCGACGGCGGCTCGGGCGGTGGTGGCGGCACGCGGCGTACCCCGTCGGGCTGGTCGTCGGCGAGCCCGACCACAGTGGGCGGCAGCGGGTCCGCGCCCGGTCGCCACGGCTGCTCGGCCGGGTCGTCTGGCGGCCACGGGTAGTCGTCGAACCCGTCGGCCTCCGGCGCGGTACGCGGCGTCGGCACGTGCGCGGTCTCGGCGGCGCGTCCGGGCGGGTGGTAGAGCGGCGTCTCGACCGGTTCGTCCAGCGCGGGCGGACTGTAGGGCGGCAGGTCGTGCGGCCCTTCGGCGGGCGGGGGGACCCGCGCGGCGGGCACCACGGGCGTGGTCCGCGCGGGCGGCGGCTCGGGAGCGGGGGCGGGCGCGGGGCAGACGTGGTCCGGGTCGGCGGCGGCGCGGGCCAGCGCCGCCACCTGGGCGGCGAGCGGGTCGTCGAAGTCCAGGTGCAGGCGGCACAGCTCCTCGGCGAGCGTCAGGTGCTCGTGCGAGTCGGCGTACCGGCCGCAGTCGCGTTCCATCGCGCCGAGTTTCGCCAGCATCTTGATGCCGCTGGGGTGGCCGTCGCCGTACACCTCCCGGTGCAGCTCCCAGGCGTCCTGCAACCGGTCGCGGGCCACCTCGCACTGGCCGCGCGCGTACTCCACGGTGGCCAGATCGGCGTGCGCGGCCAGCACCTGCTGCGACTCCGGGCCGTCGCGGGCGGTCAGCTCGATGATGACGTCGGAGTAGAGCCGGGCGGCCCGGGCGTCGCTGCCGACCCGGTGCAGCACCGCGGCGAGCGTCGCGGCGGCGGTGACGGTGCGCTCGTCGGAGCGGCCGTACAGCCGGGTGGCGGCCGCGTACGCGAACGCGGCCCAGCCGCGGGCGGAGTGCGGCTCGCCGAGCGCGACGAGCACCTTGGCCTGGAGCCCGGCCGCCTCGGCCAGCTCGGGGGAGGCGTTGCCGGGGCGGGGATCGGCGTTGCTGAGCGCGTCGGCGAGCAGCCGTTCCGCGCCGGTGAGGTCGCCTTCGGACACCAGTTGGTGCGCCTGGACGGTCAGGTCAGCGAAGCCGGAGGACACGCCCCATCGTGCTCGTCCGGCGACGGTATGTACAAGACCCGGAGTGGATCAGTTTGGTCCCGAATCCGTCAGGTGGTCGGCGAGCGTCTCGCTGATCCGGCGGAGCTGGTCGACCTGGGCCGGGCTGAGCGCGTCGAACAGGTGCCGGCGTACGCCTTCGACGTGGCCGGGCGCGGCGGCGGCCAGGGTGGCGAAGCCCTCGTCGGTGAGCACGGCGACCTGCCCGCGCCGGTCGGTGGGGCAGTCCTCCCGGCGGATCCATCCGGACGTCTCCAGCCGGGCGGCGGCGTGGGAGAGCCGGCTGCGCGACGAGCCGGTCAGCTCGGCCAGCTCGCTCATCCGCAGCCGCCGGCCGGGGGCCTCGGAGAGGCGGACCAGGATCTCGTAGTACGCGTGCGGCATGCCCGCATCGCGTTGCAGCTCGCGGTCGAGCGTCTCCATCAGCCCTCGGGAGGCGGTCAGGAAGGCCCGCCAGGTCCGCTGTTCGTCGGGGTCCAGCCACCGGGTCATGACGCCCATCATACCGCCAATAGTTGAACGCTCAACAAAAGCGGGGTACGGTCGACGGCATGGGCATCCACCGACTCAACCACGCCGTCCTCTACGTCAGTGACCTGGAACGCAGCGTCGCCTTCTACCGCGACGTGCTGGGCTTCCGCCGGGTCCCGATGACGCCCGAGGGCTTCCGCGGCGCCGCCTTCCTCCAGGCGCCCGACTCCACCAACGACCACGACCTCGGCCTGTTCGAGATCGGCGCGGCGGCCGGGGCGTCCCAGGCCGGCCGGGCCACCGTCGGGCTCTACCACCTGGCCTGGGAACTGGACACGCTCGACGAGCTGGGCGCGACCGCCGAGCGGCTCTCCGCCGCCGGAGCGCTGGTCGGCGCGTCCGACCACGGCACCACCAAGAGCCTCTACGGCCGCGACCCGGACGGGCTGGAGTTCGAGATCGTCTGGATCGTCCCGGCCGACCTGCTGGACGACGCCGCGCTCGCCGCGCGGACCCGCATCGGGCGGCTCGACCTCGACCGTGAGCGGCAGCGCTACGGCGGGCAGACCCGCGGCGGCGTGGGCATCTCCGTCCCGGTCTGAGCGGGGTTCACTGCCGGGCCCGCCGTGCCGTGCGGTAGAAACGGCACCATGTCGACCGACGCCGTCCTGCGCGAGCTGCTCGTCCGCCAGCTCGACCACTGGCTCCCCGCCGCGCTGCACCGGGCGCGGCGGGCCACGCTCGCGCTCGCGTACGCCGGGGGTGACGCCGCCGGCGCGGAGGAGGCGTTGCGGGTGGTGGCCGAGTTCGCCGACCGGCTGCGCGGGCGGCGGCTGACCGTGCTGGTGGTGGCCGACGACGGCACCGACCTGCCGGCCCGCCTCGGCGCCGCCGAGGCCGCGCTGCCCGCCGACGTCGCCGTGCACCTCGTGCCCGGCGGCCCGGACCGGCTGCCGGTGGCGCTCAAGGCGGCCGGTGCGGCCGGCGCGCCGCTGCTCACAGTGGCCGACGGCGCCGACCCGGACCCGGCCCTGCTGGCCGCCGCCGCGTCCGGGCGACCGGCCGAGCTGCTGCTGGTCACCACGCCCGGCCGGTCGCTGCGCCCGGCGCTCACCGGTGCCGGGTTCCCGCTCGTCACCGAGGTCGAGCTGGTGCCCGACGGGGACGGCCCGGCGCGGCTGCTCGGCTACGCCACCGGCTCCGACCGGGGGCTGGAGGCGGTCAAGGAGGCGCTCTGGGCGGTCGACGAGTACGCCGGTGTGCGCTACCGCGACCCGGCCGACCCGCAGGGGCGGCTGCTCGACATCTCGCTCGAACCCGAACCCGGCCCGCTGCGCCGGGAACTGCTGGCCGAGCTGGCCCGCTCCGGCCCGCGTACGGTCACCGAGCTGCGCCGCTTCGCCACCACGTCGACCGTCTACCGGGCCGCCGACGCCAACCGGGCGCTCGCCTCGCTGCTCGCCTCCGGCGCGGTGACCCGCGACCCGGAGCACGGCCGGCTCGGCGGGGACGTGTCGATCAGCGCTGTCCCGAGCGCTGGGTCATCTGCTTGACCACTATCGACGCTCCGGTGGCGACCACGCCGATGCTGAACACCATCTGCGCGCACACCGCCACCCGGGCGATCTGACCCTGGGCGTGCACGTCGCCGTAGCCGACGGTGGTGAGCGTCGCGAGCGCGAAGTAGAGCGCGTCCACCCGGGTGTGCAGGCCGACGAACTCGCCGGGCCGGGTGTTCGCCACCACGTAGTCGCCGAGCGCGAAGACCAGCAGCCCGGCGATCAGCGCGACCGCGAGCCGGGTGAGCGCCCGGTCCTCGTTCCGGCCGGTCGGCTGGTCCCGGACGAGCTGGCGGCGGACCTGACCGGTGACCAGGAACCCGGCCGCAGACGACGAGCGGGGTGCCGGCTGTCAGCCGGCACCCCGCTCGTCGCCCGGGAAGGTCAGGCCTTGTCCTGCTTCCACGACAGCGGCCCCGGAAGGTCCACGCGGTGGGCGCGGGTGTTCGAGTTCCAGGACCAGCGGCCGATCTTGATGCTCCACGACGAGAAGCCGTTCTGGGTGAAGTGGAGGATCAGCGGCCCGTACTTCTTACGCTTGCGGAACTGGACGCCCATCGGGGGTGCCTCCTTCGTCTCCCTGCCTCTGCAGTCGTCTCCGTGCCTTCGCGGCAACGAACATGCCCGGATCGACGATTCGCGAAACCCTGCCCGATCCGCTCTGGACGGTGGGACTGGCGCCCGGCAAAATCTCTATCCAACGGGTAGGTGTTAAGGAGTCGTAAATGCTGGTGGAGGCGTGCCGTAACAAAGCCAGCGACGAAAGTCTCACTGACTGGAAGGGCATTGACCGGCATGGAGAGCGGTCGGCAGCATGAGGGCATGTCGCAGCGGGACGAGCTTCTCCTCACCGCTCGCGTGCACGTCGACCTGGTCCGGCACGCGAGCGCGCTCTGTTGAGCCGAGCGCTCGTCGTTCCCTCTCCGCCCGTCCGTTCCCGCAGCCGGCGCACCGTGGCCCGGCGCGGTGCGGCGTGCTCCCCGGCCCCGCGCGGGCCCCCTCCACCGCATCGTGGACAGATCAGGAGACTCCGCCATGCCCTCGACCCGATCACCGCGGCGTGCCCTCACCGCCGCCGTCGCCCTGCTCGCCCTCACCACCGCCACCGCGTGCGGCGCCGACGCCGCCGGCGGCGCACAGACCAAGGAACTGCGCTACCAGGGTTCGGTGGGCCAGGTGACCCTCCCCGAACTCGCCGCCGACCTCGGCTACCTCGGTGACGTCAAGCTCGACTGGATCGGCAACGTCACCGGCGGCCCGGCCGACATCCAGGCCACCGCGACCGGCCAGAGCGACTTCGGCGGCGCGTTCAACGGTGCGATCGTCAAGCTCCAGGCCGCGAACGCCCCGATCACCGCCGTGGTCAGCTACTACGGCTCCGACGCGCAGACGTTCCAGGGCTACTACGTGCTCGACGGCAGCCCGATCCGCGGCCCGCGCGACCTGATCGGCAAGCGGGTCGGCATGAACACGCTCGGCGCGCACGCCGAGGCCGTCCTGCGTACCTGGCTGGCCCGGGGCGGCCTCACCGCCGCCGAGATCGGCAAGGTCGAACTGGTGGCGCTGCCGCCGGTCAACACCGAGCAGTCGCTGCGCGCCCGGCAGATCGACGTCGCCGTGCTCGGCGGCGTGATCCGCGACAAGGCGGTCGCCAACGGCGGCATCCGCACCGTCTTCACCGACTACGAACTCCTCGGCGCGTTCAGCGCCGGCAGCTACGTCTTCCGCGACGACTTCCTCACCCGTAACCCGGACACCGTCCGGACGTTCGTCACCGCGGTGGGCAAGGCGATCGAGTGGGCGCGCACCCAGCCGCGCGAGACGGTGGTGGCCCGCTTCAAGGCGATCATCACCGCGCGCGGGCGCAACGAGGACACCACGCTCGTCGAGTACTGGAAGTCCAGCGGCGTCGCCGAACCCGGCGGCGTCATCACCGACCGGGAGTTCGCCACCTGGATCGACTGGCTGGCCGACTCCGGCGAACTCAAGGGCGACCGGCCGAAGCCGTCCGACCTCTACACCAACCGGTTCAACGCGGCGGCTACCCCCGGCGGTGGCGCGTGAGCACCGACAAGATCCTCTTCGACCGGGTGCGCAAGGTCTTCCCGGGCCGGCGTGGCGGCGGCGGCGCGGTCACCGCGCTCGACGATCTCACCCTCGGGGTACGCCCCGGCGAGTTCCTCGTCGTCGTCGGCCCCAGCGGCTGCGGCAAGTCCACACTGCTCGACCTGCTCGGCGGGCTGGCCGCCCCGACCGGCGGGCAGGTGCTCGTCGACGGCCGCCCGGTCACCGGGCCCGGCCTGGACCGGGGCATCGTCTTCCAGCAGTACGCGCTGCTGCCCTGGCGCACCGCCGCCGGCAACGTCGCGTTCGGACTGGAGGCCAAGGGCCTGCCCCGCGCCGAGCGCGCCGACCTGGTCGCGTACCACCTCGACCTGGTCGGGCTCACCGGCTTCGCCGACCGCTACCCGCACGAGCTGTCCGGCGGCATGAAGCAACGCGTCGCCATCGCCCGCAGCCTCGCGTACGACCCGGACGTGCTGCTGATGGACGAGCCGTTCGCCGCGCTCGACGCGCAGACCCGCGACTCGCTCCAGGACGAGCTGGTGCGGATCTGGCAGGCCACCGGGAAGACAGTCGTGTTCATCACGCACGGCATCGACGAGGCGGTGCACCTCGGTCAGCGGGTCGCCGTGATGACGTCCCGGCCCGGCCGGATCAAGCAGGTCATCGACATCGAGCTGGGCGACCGGGAGGCCGAGGAGGACGTCCGGTCCACCGACGCGTTCCGCCACCACCGGCACCAGATCTGGACGCTGCTGCGCGACGAGGTACGCGCCGCGCAGTCCGCCGTACGCGAGGAGGCCCGCGTTGGTTGACGTCGCCGCACCACCGGCCCGGCCGGTGGCCGCCCCACCCGCCCCGCCCGCGCCGGCCGTCGTGCCCCGCCGGACCGGACGCCTGCTCGGCCTCGGCGGCCGGGCGCTGCACCGCAGCGCCGCGCTGCTGGCGCTGGCCGCGATCTGGGAGACGGTGCCCCGCGCCGGGCTGGTCGACCGGGTCTTCCTGCCGCCGCTGTCCGAGGTGCTCGCCGCCTGGTGGGAGCTGCTGCGCAGCGGGCAGCTCGCCGACCACGTCGGCGCGAGCCTCACCCGCTCGCTGACCGGGCTGGCCCTCGCCGTGGTCACCGCCATCCCGCTCGGCCTGCTGATCGGCTGGTACCGGCCGCTCGCGGACCTGCTCAGCCCGCTGCTGGAGGTGTTCCGCAACACCGCCGCGCTCGCGCTGCTGCCGGTCTTCGTGCTCATCCTCGGACTCGGCGAGACGTCGAAGATCGCGCTGGTCGTCTACGCCTGCTCCTGGCCGATCCTGCTCAACACCATCGCCGGCGTGAAGGGCGTCGACCCGCTGCTGATCCGCTCGGCCCGCTCGATGGGGCTGAACCACCTGCGGCTGTTCCAGAAGGTGATCCTGCCGGCGTCCGTGCCGACCGTGTTCACCGGCGTCCGGCTCGCCGGGGCGTACTCGATCCTGGTGCTCGTCGCCGCCGAGATGGTCGGCGCGAAGGCCGGGCTCGGCTACCTCGTCAACTACGCGCAGTACAACTTCGCGATCCCCGACATGTACGCCGGGATCATCACCATCTCCGCCATCGGGCTGGTGGTCAACCAGCTCCTCGTCGCCGGGGAACGCCGCTTCTCCACCTGGCGCGTCGACGTCACCACCGCCTGAGAGGAACCGCCATGTCCCGGACCCTGCACCTCAACGCCTTCCTGATGGGTGTCGGCCACCACGAGGCGGCCTGGCGGCACCCGCGCGCCGACCCCAGCCGCCTCGCCGACGTCCGCCACTTCCAGGAACTGGCCCGCATCGCCGAGCGGGGCACGCTCGACTCGGTCTTCCTCGCCGACGGGCTCGCCGTCGGCCCGGCCGTACGCCACAACATCCAGGCCGTCTTCGAGCCGATCACGCTGCTCGCCGCGATCGCCACCGCGACCGAGCACATCGGCCTGATCGCCACCGCCTCCACCACGTACACCGAACCGTTCAACCTGGCCCGCGCGTTCGCCTCGCTGGACCACCTCAGCGGCGGCCGGGCCGGCTGGAACATCGTCACCTCCGCCCAGGCCCGGGAGGCCCGCAACTTCAACCTCGACGACCACCCGGCACACGCCGACCGCTACCGACGGGCCGCCGAGTACGTCGACGTGGCGATCAAGCTCTGGGACAGCTGGGAGGACGAGGCGCTGGTCCTGGACACCGCGGCGGGCGTCTTCGCCGACACCGCCCGGGTGCACGAGATCGACCACGCCGGGGAGCGGTTCCGGGTCCGCGGACCGCTGAACACGCCCCGTCCGCCGCAGGGCCGGCCGCTGCTGGTGCAGGCCGGCTCGTCCGCCGACGGGATCGCGTTCGCCGCCCGGTACGCCGAGGCCGTGTTCACCGCCCAGCAGACGCTCGCCGACGGCCAGGCGTTCTACGCCGCGCTGAAACGGGCGACCGCCGACGCCGGCCGTGATCCGGAACTGGTGAAGGTGCTGCCCGGTATCGCGCCGGTCATCGGGGGTACCGAGAAGGAGGCCCGTGCCCTCGCCGACGAACTGGAGGCCCTGATCGTGCCCGAGCACGCGCTCGCCCAGCTCTCCGGCATGACCGGGCTCGACCTGACCGGGCTGCCGCTGGACGGCCCGCTGCCGGACCTGCCCGACGCCGGCACCGTGCAGTCGCACCAGAGCCGCTACCAGCTCGTCGTCGAGCTGGCCCGGCGGGAACAGCTCACCTTGCGGCAGCTCATCGGCCGCCTCGGCGGCGGACGCGGGCACCGCGTCGTGGTCGGCACCCCGGAACAGATCGCCGACCAGATCGAGCTCTGGTTCACCCAGGGCGCCGCCGACGGCTTCAACGTCATGCCACCGCTGCTACCCGATGGACTGGAGGCCTTCGTGGACCACGTCGTACCACTGCTGCGCCGGCGCGGGCTGTTCCGGTCCGCGTACACCGGGCGCACCCTGCGCGAGCACTACGGCCTGCCCCGGCCGGCCAGCGCCTACGCGACCCGCGAGCTGGTGGCGTCGTGACCACCGTGGACCGGCCGGGTGCCGGGACCGTCGAGCTGCGCCCGGTCGACGTCGACTCGTTCCGCGGCCTGCTGCGCCGCCAGGCGTCCACCGTCACCGTGGTCACCACGCCCGGCCTGCGCGGCAACCGGATGCGGCCGGACCTGCCGCCGGCCGGCTTCACCGCCACCTCGTTCACGTCGGTGTCGCTCGACCCGCCGCTGGTCTCGGTCTGCCTGGGCCGCGCGTCGTCGAGCTGGCCCACAGTCGAGCAGGCCGAGCACGTCGCGGTGCACCTGCTCGCCTCCGGGCAGCAGGAGATCGCGCAGATCTTCGCCACCAGCGGGATCGACAGGTTCAGCGCCCACCCGGGCTGGACCACCGGGCCGTTCGGCGTGCCGCTGATCGGCGACGCGCTGGCAGTGCTGCTGTGCCGGGTGGTGCGCCGGATCGAGGCCGGGGACCACACCATCCTGCTCGGCGAACCGCTCGCGCTCGGCGCGGGCGAGGACGGCGACCCGCTGCTGCACCACCGGGGCGGCTACACCACCACGCTCGGCGACTGGCCCGAGACGTGGTGACCACCGCCGCCGACGAGCTGATCGCGCTCGACCGGGCCGCCCAGGACCTGCTGTTCCGGGCGGCCCGCACGGCCAACGCGTTCACCGACGAGCCGGTCGCCGACGAGCAGGTCCGCGCCGTCCACGACCTGATCCGGTACGGCCCGACCGCGATGAACGCCCAGCCGCTGCGGGTACTGCTGCTGCGCTCCGCGGCGGCCCGGGCGCGGCTGCTGCCGTACGTGAGCGCCGGAAACCGGGACAAGACGGCCTCCGCGCCGCTGACCGCGGTGCTCGCCGCCGACGTGGACTGGCACGACCGGCTGCCCGAGCTGTTCCCGCACCGCCCCGGCGCCCGCGACTGGTTCACCGGCGACCCGGCCGGCCGGGAGGCGCAGGCCCGGTTCAACGCCGCGCTCCAGATCGGCTACCTGCTGGTCGGCGTACGCGCCGCCGGGCTGGCCGCCGGACCGATGGCCGGATTCGACGCCGCAGGCGTGGAACGCGAGTTCTTCCCCGGCGGGCGGCACCGGGTGCTGCTGCTGATGAACATCGGCCGCCCCGCGCCGGACGCCTGGCGGGAACGGCTGCCCCGCCTGCCCTACGAGGAGGTGATCAGCACGCTGTAAGTCAGCGCGGCTCCCACGCGTCCGGCTGAGCGGTCAGCTTGCGCACGTGGGCCGGCAACCGGCCGCTGACCAGCTCGTCCAGGCTCACCTCGTCGACCACCCGGCGCACCGACGCGCGTACCGCCACCCAGAGGCGGGGCAGGTTCTCCGCCGCCCCCTCGTACCGGGTCTCCTCGGGGCGCAGCCCGCGTACCCCGGCGAGCGGACCGTCGACGGCGCGCAACACGTGCCCGATGGTGATCTCGCGCGGCGGCCGGGCCAGCGTGTAGCCGCCCTCGGCGCCGCGCTGGGCCCGGACGACCCCGGCCCGGCGCAGGTCGGCGAGGACCGCCTCGAGGAACTTGCGCGGCATGTCCTGCTCCGCCGCGATGGCCTGGGTGGACAGCAGGGTCGGGTACGCGGTGGCCAGGCTCAGGGCTGCCCGGACCGCGTAGTCGCCGCGCGCGGAGATCTGCACAGTGCCATCATGCCTGGCCGCCGGGCGCGGGGGAGTCGGCGGGCGGTCGGGGTCGCACCAGACGGACGGGCAGCGGGCGTTCCCGCTCGGCCCGGAACGTCCCCGGGCTCACCCCGACCTCCCGGGTGAAGAAGCGGCCGAAGTTGGTCGGCTCGGGAAAACCCAGCTCCCGGCCGATCGCGGCGATCGACTCGTCGGTGGCGGCGAGCAGCCGGCACGCCTGCAACGCCACCCGCTCGTCGATCACCTGTTTGGCGCTGCGGCCGGTCACCGCCAGGCAGGCCCGGGTCAGGGTGCGCACCGAGCAGCCGAGGTCGGCGGCGTAGTCCTCCACCCGGCGGGTGTGCCGGTAGCCGCGTTCCACCTCGCGGCACAACCGCCGGAACGTCTCCGTCTCGGCCCGGGGCGTCGCGCCGTCGCCCGGATGCGGCAGCAGGCTCAGCCGCAGCAGCAGGACGGCGAGCTGGTGGCGCAGCAGCGCCGCGGCGGCCGGCACCAGCGCGTGCCGGTCGGCGTCCACGGCGAGCTGGCTCACCTCGCTGATCACCGCGTCCTCGTCCTCGCCGGCGAGCTGGCGGTAGGCGGGTACCGCGTCCGGGTCGACGTCGAGGCCGCGCAGCGCGTCCGGCCGCCAGCTCACCACAGTCGCGTCGAGCTGGGTGCCGACGAACCGCAGCGCCTGGCCGGGATGCGCGCGCAGCAGCGTGCCCGGACGGCAGAGGACCGGCCGGAAGTCCAGCTCGGCGGTGCCGTGGCCGTGGGTGACCAGGATCAGCAGATCACGGTCGAGCAGGACCGGGCGGGGCCAGCCGGGCTCGGCGGCGAGGTCGCCGAGCACACCGGTGACGATCTCGTCGGCGCCGGGACGGAGCTCCGGCAGGCCGGTGCGGGTGGCCGGGGAGGGCTGACCGGTAGTGACCATCATCCCGACGGTAACCGGAGCGCCCGCACGTTGCATCTCGACGCTTTCACCCGCTCGGGCCGCACTTGTCGGCACCCGAGCCGGACGGTTAGGTTACCGATCGGTAAGACCCCCGGGCCGGCGTGCGCTCCGCACCCGGCCGACGCGGCCCCGGCCGACCGGCCCGCGGCCGGGCGACGGCGATGGGATGGGCATGACGGATCTGTTCTCGGTCGACGGCAAGACGGTCCTGGTCACCGGCGGCTCACGCGGCATCGGGCTGATGATCGCGCGGGGCTTCGTCCGGGCCGGCGCCAAGGTGATCATCTCGTCGCGCAAGGCGGACGTGTGCGAGTCGGTCGCCAAGGAACTGTCCGCCGAGGGCCACTGCGAGGCGATCCCGGCCGACCTGGGCAGCGACGCGGGCGCGCTGGCGCTCGCCGAGGCCGTGCGGGAACGCCACGACCGGCTGCACGTGCTCGTCAACAACGCCGGCGCCACCTGGGGCGCACCGCTGGAGGAGTACCCGGAGGGCGCCTTCGACAAGCTCTGGGCGGTGAACGTCAAGGCCGTCTTCCGGCTCACCACCGCGCTGCTGCCGCAACTGCGCGCCGCGGCCGGCGCCGACGACCCCGCCCGCGTGATCAACATCGGGTCGATCGACGGCATCCGGGTGCCGTGGATGGAGGTGTACGCGTACTCGGCCACCAAGGCGGCCGTGCACATGCTCACCCGTGGCCTCGCCCACCAGCTCGCCGGCGAGCAGATCACCGTCAACGCGATCGCGCCCGGACCGTTCGAGAGCAAGATGATGGCGTTCGCGCTGGACGACCCCGAGTCGCGCGCCGCCATCGAGCAGCAGGTGCCGCTGGGCCGGATCGGCCGGCCCGAGGACATGGCGGGCACGGCGATCTACCTGGCGTCGCGCGCCGGCGCGTACCTGACCGGAGCGGTCATCCCGGTCGACGGCGGGATCACCACGCGCGGCTGACGCGTACCCCCGGGTTGGAGACGGCCCGGGGCCGCGCGGACTCGGCAGATCCGCGCGGCCCCGGGTGTCGCCGTGTCAGCGACCGGCCAGCAGCCGGTTCACCGCGGTGTCGACGTCCAGGTGCTCGGCCTCGCGGCCGCGCGGGACGACGACGTAGGTCCGGCGCAGGAAGCGCACCAGCACGCTGCGCGGAACCTCGAACAGGGCGTTGCCGTCCGGCGACGACAGCGCCAGCGCGACGAAGTCGCCGCGCGGGGTGGCCCACGGCCAGACCCGCACATCACCGATGCCGGCCGGTTCGTCGAGCCCGGTGACCAGCAGTTCGCGTGCGAACGACCAGCTCACCGCCTCGCCGCCGGCGGACTCGGCATGGAACAGGACATGGACCGCATACGGGTCAGCAGGGTCGTAACGCAGACTGGCACGCACCGGCAAGGCGGTGGCGTCAGGCGCGACGAGCCTTAGCGACGTCTCGACCTCTACGGTCGTCGGTCGGATGACACTCATGGACGTTCTCCCCCCGGCACCGCTGCGGAACGCGCGTGTCCCGCTTTTCCCATACTCAGGTGCTGCTCCTGGCTACGCTCCGCCATACGCTGACTTCACCCAGTGGTGGGAAGGGGTTCCGAAAGCCCTCGGGACCGCCTGGCCCCGCGTAGAATTTCCGGTTCCGCCCACTCCGTCGTTCCGCCCGGCAACGGGTGGTTCAGTCGTCGACTTACTCCGGTAACGTCCAGTCGTGAGCAGGGGTGACGGTCCCGCGCGACACTGGGGGTGGAAATGGTCACGAGGGGCTCCTCGGTGACGTCGCGGACCACGGCCGAATCGCCGAAAGGTGTGGCCCGAGCAGCCGAAAGTCGGGGGTACGAGGTGCCGGTGGAAGGGCGGTCGCAAGGCGCTCTCATGGAGCAGCGCCGGCGGCGACGGGGCTGGCGCGGACGCCTGCACACCACGCTCGACCTGATCCGCGCCAACCCCACCGGCCGCGTCGCCCTGAAGATCTTCATCGGCATCCTCGGCGCCATCGTCGTCACAGTCGGCATCGCGCTGATCCCGCTGCCCGGGCCCGGCTGGCTGCTGGTCATCGCCGGCCTCGGCGTCTGGGCGGTCGAGTTCCACTGGGCGCGACGGCTGCTCGCGTTCACCCGCAGGCACGTCAACTCCTGGACGCGCTGGGTGACCCGGCAGTCGCTGCCGGTGCGGTTCGTGCTCGGGGCGGTCGGGCTCGCGTTCGTGTCGGTGGTGGTGTGGCTGTCGCTCAAGTACAGCTTCGGCATCGACGTGGTGGCGGAGGCGCTGCACTACCTCGCGACGCACTGAGGGCCGGTTTTTGGTCCGGGCGGGTGATCGGGTAGAGTCATGCGCGCTGAGGGCGATTAGCTCAGCGGGAGAGCGCTTCGTTCACACCGAAGAGGTCACTGGTTCGATCCCAGTATCGCCCACGCAGGTCAAGGCCACTTCCCGGCTTCGGGAGGTG
This sequence comes from Micromonospora sp. CNZ285, assembly GCF_004637285.1. Classification (NCBI taxonomy): domain Bacteria; kingdom Bacillati; phylum Actinomycetota; class Actinomycetes; order Micromonosporales; family Micromonosporaceae; genus Micromonospora; species Micromonospora sp. CNZ285. Next base: position 233,120 of record NZ_SPQD01000001.1, read on the forward strand.
GCCTTTCTGCTGTCGTACAGCAGCGGCGTCAGCGGGTGGTCAGCGAACCTTCGCCCGCCCGGTGCTGTGGGCCTCGCGGTGGGTGGCGCCGAGCTGCAAACCGCGTCTGCAGTCATGCCGGCCGGTCGCTCGGCCGCCTCGCCGACCCTAATTCCCCTCCGTTTCAGAACCGTCGCAAGCCTGATGCGCCGTGGGCAGCGGCTACGAAACTGCGGCTAGCAATGGGCGGCCGATGACCTCCCCTTTGGTCCTTCGCTTCGGTGGCGATTGTCGAGTCCCAGGTGAGGCTCGACGTTTCCGTGCCAGCTGATGGTTGACGGAGTGGCCTAGGGAGACGCGGAGGGGTTCGTCGTGGATGGGCTCAGGGCTGGGTTAGGTCGATGTGATGCTCGACCGGGCGACGCGCTGGGCCGGTGTATTCGGTGAGGGTGAACCGGCAGTGGTCTTCGGTGGGGTGGACGGTGACAGCGATGGTGCTTCCGTCTGCGAAGCGCAGTGTGAAGACGGGATCTTGGTCGCAGAGGAACGCGAAGCCGTCGCGGTCCTCGTCGGTGTTGTTGAGCAGGCGGCCGTGGGCGTCCCAGCCGCGGTCCCTGGCGGTGATCACAGCGGCGACTTCGATACTGCCGAGAAGGGTGGAGGTGTTCGCCCACCAGTCCAGCCAGCAGCGGCCCTCGAAACGATCCATGACCGTCACCTCTCAGAAGGTCAGCGCCCGGCCGGAGGACGGTCGGTTCTGCATGGTCGGTGGGCTTTGATGCTGCGGACCGGTTGGTCGTTGGTCCGTTGGGACGTGCGGGGGCCATCGTCGCATTCGACGGTGAGGGTGGTATGGGTGACGTCGATGGTGACGGTCTAGCCGACGTGGCGGTGACCACTATTGCCTCGGTGCCGTCAGCGAGGATGATGCCGCCGAAGACGTCCATCTGCCACAACTCCATCGGCCGAGCCCGTTCCCACCGCACGTAGTTGCCCCGGCCGCGGCGATGCCTCATCGCCACGGGCAGTCCGTGCCGGGCCAGGATCCGACAGTCCGCAACGGCACTGGCTCAGGGCAGGCATTACGACCCAGCTCGAATGCGATCCGTCGCGCAACCCAACGCGGGTGTCCTGGACCCGGTCTACCCGGTGATCTTCCTGGACGGCTGGTGCGCCCTAGCGGAAGTCCGCTGCGTGGTCGAGGGCCCACTGCCGGAATGTGCGGGCAGGAACCCCGGTGACGTCCTCCACGGTCGTGGTGACCGGCTCCGGTGTGTCGTTCATGGCAGCCCACCCGTCAAGCGCCATGTCCACGAACGCCGGATCGCCCCACTCGGCCAGCAGAGACTCGCGCGCCTCGGCGCGAGGCTGCTCCTCCCACCGAAGGTCGCGGTCGATCGCCGTACCGATGAGCCGTACCTGCTCCAGTTGGCTGATAGCCTCGGGCCCGGTGAGGGTGTACGCCGCCCCGACGTGGCGGTCCTCGGTCAGCGCCAGGGCGGCCACTCCGGCCAGGTCCTTCTCGTGTATCAGCGATCGACGGGCGTGCCCGTACGGCCACCGCACGACCCCCCGGGTGCGGATCTGTTCGGCCCAGCCCAGCGTGTTGGCCGCGAATCCGCTCGCCCGGAGGAAGGTCGACTCCAGCCCGGTCCGCTCGATCAGATCCTCCATTTCGCCCCAGAATCCGACCGGCCGATCGCCATCTCGCCCGCCCATCGCGGACAGGTAGACGACCCGGCGGGCGGGCTCGGAAAGCCTTTCCACGGTTGCCGGTGCGGGCGCGGTCGACAGGCCGGGCCACACGAGGAAAACCGAGTCGACCCCGGCCAGGGCGGCGTCGAGTGTGTCCGGTCTCGTCAGGTCACCGCCGGCGACGGCAACATCGGAGGGCAGCCTCGCTGCGCTCGGTTCGCGAACCAGAGCTCGGACGTCTGCGCCCAGCTCCAGCAGCCTGTTCACCACGTGCCTACCAACGTTTCCGGTAGCACCGGTGACCAGGACTGTTCTGTGTGTACTCATCGACCGCTCCCGGGGTTCGTGACGTAACGCGCGCCGATTCCGGCCGACCCGGCAACGGCGCCTGGCACAACTCTCGAACTTGAACAAATGTTTAGGTCAAGTACTGTGGCGGCCGTGACATCGCTCGTACCCGACGCCGACGAACTCACGATCGGTGAACTGGCCGACCGCAGCGGCGTGGCCGCCTCGGCGCTGCGGTTCTACGAACGCCAGGGCCTCATCCGCAGCCGGCGTACCGTCGGCAACCAGCGCCGCTACAGCCGTTCCACCCTTCGCCGAGTGGCGTTCATCCGGGCCTCGCAGAACGTCGGAATCCCGCTGGCGGCAATCGGCAGCGTCCTCGCCCTGCTGCCCGAGGGACAGACGCCGACGCGCGAGTTCTGGATCCGCGCATCCGAATGCTGGAGCGTCGAACTCAATTCGCGGATCCGACAACTGGAACGCATGCGCGACTTGTTCACCGAATGCATCGGCTGCGGCTGCCTGTCCCTCGACCAGTGTGAATTGATCAATCCAGACGACAAGTTGGGCGCCCTCGGGCCAGGCCCGCACCGACTGGTCAAACACCCGCCACCGTCGGGGTTATGCGGGCCGCAGGTAGGTCGGTAGCGTTGGCTTGCGGCCGCCTGAGGCCGGTGGCGCATCCCGCGCTATGAGGAGGTTCGGGATGGATTCCTTGCCGGAGCTGACCTTCGGGCAGCGGCTGAAGGTCTACCGGGAGCGGTCCGGGAAGACTCGTGCGGTGCTGGGCGGACTGGTGGGGCGCAGCGCCGAGTGGGTCAAGGCGGTGGAGACCGATCGGATCCTGCCGCCGCGCATCCACATGCTGGATCGCATCGCGCGTGCGTTGAAGGTCGATGTGTCCGCCCTGGCCGGCGAGCTGAGCGACCGGTCCGCTGTGGTGAACGGGCCTGAGCATCCGGCGCTGGCGTCGGTGCGGGACGCCGTGAACCGTGTCGTGCTCGCCGACGAGGCTGCGGTGGAGTCGTTGGCCGGCTTGAGGGAGCGGCTCGCGGTGGCGTGGCGGGCGCGTCATCAGGCGTCCGATCACCGGACGGTGCTGGGTGGGCTGCTGCCGAGACTTCTGCACGACGTGCAGCGGGCCGCGCTGGTGTACGAGGGCGTTGAGCGTCGGCAGGCGCAGTCGCTGCTGGCGGAGACCTTCGGGTTGACGCAGATGTTCCTTGCGTACCAGCCGGCTGCCGAGTTGTTGTGGCGGGTCGCGGACCGGGCGATGGTGGCGGCGCAGGATTCCGGTGACCCGGAGGCGGTGGCCCTCGCGGCATGGTTCCTGTGCCAGGTGCATCGTGACGGCGGAGACTGGGACACCGCCATGGTGGTGACCCAGGATGTCCTGTCGGCTCTGGAGCCGAGGGCGGCCGACGCGGGCACGAATCTGCTGGCGTTGTGGGGTGCGCTCAACTTCGAGGCCGCGTACACCGCCGCTCGTGCCGGCGAGGAAGGCCGGGCCTGGCGGTACTGGGATCGGGCGGACCGGGTGGCGCAGCGTCTGCCGGAGGATTTCTATCAGCCGCAGACGTCGTTCTCCCAGGTCATCATGGGCGCCCACGCGGTGACAGTGGCGGTGGAGTTGCAGAAGGCCGGTGAGGCGGTACGGCAGGCGCGCCGCCACGACTCGGCGGCCATTCCGTCGAGGCCGCGCCGGGCACGCCATCTCATCGAGGTGGCGCGGGCGCACTACGGCAAGGACGACAAGGAAGCGGCCGTGACGACGCTGCGGAAGGCGTACGAGTCGGCCCCGGAGACGATCCGCTTCAACGGGTACGCCCGCCAGATCACGTTGGACCTGCTCGACGGCCCACGCTCCACCCGTGACGACGCCCGTGACCTCGCGGTCAAGGTCGGGCTTCTCTCCTGATCCAGGGGTAGGAACCTTACCCATTCCGCTCCGCGACCCACCGTAGCTTCCTGCTCACGGGATGCGGCGGGCGGTGCGGGTATCGCCTGGTCGCCGCGTCCCCCTCAGAACCGAGGGAGGGTCCGTGCGGCGCGTCTCGTATGACGAATACCTGTCTGCCACCGCGCTGACTCTTGCTCGCAGGCACCGGCCGGTGTGGTCGTGGCGGCTCTGGCGGCGCATCTGCCGCTGTGGGTCCGAACTGCCCTGCCGCGTCCGGCATCGGATTCCGATCAATCGGGGCCACTGGCCGTCGGAGGGTGAGCAGTGACCAGTGAGCAGGAACGGACGATCGTCGCGATTCATGTGCGAGGGCTCGACGGCATGTGTGTCGGGTGCCGAGCGTGGTGGGCGCGGCTGACTCCGTACCCCTGTTGGCAGGTGGAATGGGCGACGAGTCGGCAGGCGCGGGCGGTCACCGCGCGGTTCCTGGAGGGCGCGCGGTGACCACCCACGGCCCGGTCATGCCGGTCTGGAGCTGCGGCGGCTGCGACCTGCCCTGGCCCTGCCCGACCCGGAAGCGTGAGCTGCGGGCGGAGTACGCGGACGCTCCAGTGTCGCTGGCTCTCTACCTTGGTGCCTACCTCGTCCAGGCCACCGAGGACATGCCTTGGACGCCGGCCGGCGTGCTGCACCGCCGCTTCCTTGGCTGGACCAGGGAAACCGGCCACCTCATGCCGGTAGTACAACAGCGAAGTACAGCAACCGAGCCAGCCGAACGAGGCCGAGCAGCACACCAACAGGGCGCCTGACCTCGCATCGAGCCTGATCCGGCCGGGCCCGCAGACAGCTCACACCGAAGTGGTCAGGGTTCGCGCTCCCCGCCTGGCTTGTGCTGGCTGTCGGCCTCGCGCCTGCCGACGCCGACCACGAGGGCCACGTGCATCGACGTACGGCTCTGGGCGTCGTCGTGGCGGCACCGGTATGGATCCCGCAAGTTGAAACCCGAATCCCACCGGCAACCCTCTGAGCAGGGCTTCCTGAGTGGTGGCCTCTTCGGCGGGCCCGAAGGCGTCGACCTTCGGGGCTTCGGGCCATCGTCCTGGAATGCATGCTTGCTCATGGCCGATGAGCGGATGCGCGGGGGCCGCGACGCAGTGTTTCTGGAAATTCCGCGCCTGACCTGCCTGTGAACGACTTTGTACGCGCGGATGGGCGTTGCGATTGCGTCGAATGTCGCTATATCGGCGTCTTCGCAGAACTTCATGGATCCGCGAGACCGTATCGAACTTCTTCATCTTTCCTCTGGGTCCTGGTAGAAGTGCGACATGCCCTCGCGGCGTGTCACATGACTGTCGGATGAGAGCGGATCGCGACGTGCTGGCTCGCGGCTGGTGCATCGGTCGACTGCTGCTCGCGGTGCGTAGTGCGGGCACCGATTCGGGGGCATGGCGCTTTTCGCTGCTGGTCAGGGCAACTCGTCGTACAGCACTGGAGGTGGCCAGAGGTGTCGGTGATCGAACCAGCGCATTTGCGTGAGCCAGCATCTGCCGTTGCCGACCGTGTGACTCCAGGCGTGTGATGAGCACACCTGCCGAGGTCGACCGCCTGCTCAGCGCCGCCGACGAGATCACCGCGCGGGCCGGTCTCGGCCCGGACACCCGGGCGGCCGTTGAGCGGGCCGTTGCCGCTGCCCGTGGTCTCGGCGATCCGGGGCGTCTGCTGCATGCTCTCGGCCGCGCCACGCTGAACCTCTCTCAGGAACGGCTCGCCGATGGCGGTGATGTCACTGAGCTGCGGGAACAGGCCGAGGAGGTCATCGCGCTCGCCGGCGATCTGCTCTCCGATCCGGACTGGCATGCCGACGCCGTGGTCCGCACCGTGCAGGCGGGCCAGATCCTGGCCGGCAGCGGGCTCGTCGATCGCGGGCGCGATGTCGTCGAACGGGTGTGGCGGTTGGTCGCGCCCCGGCCCGCCGACGGCCTCGACGCCCGCCGCGCTCGGACCGCGGCACTGACTGGGCTGGTCACCCTGCGACTCGAGACGGACCCCTCCGTCCTGGGACCGTTAGCCGCCGAGATGGTCGACCTCCAGCGTGGGCTCGCCCGCGACACCGGCGAGGCGGCCGCCGTGATCGACCTGGCGGACGCCCTCGGAATCTTCGCGCGGGTAGCCAGCACTCTGGGGCGGCCGGACCTGATGCGGGTGGCGCTGACCGAACAGTACTCGCTGGAACAGATGTTCCAGGGCTCCGGAGCGCGGAAGCGACTAGAGCGGATCGAGGCGTCGCTGGCGCAGCTGCAACAAGCCGCGCCGGAGAACCTGGTGGTGCCCGACTCGGGCGCATGGCGGATACGCCGCTCCTACCTGGATCTGCTGGCCCAGCCCTCACCATCCGGCGTTACCGCCGGCGGGTTCGCGGCGCGGCTGGCGGCGGAGTCGCGGGTGACCGGCCCCGCACCCGGCAACCGCCCGCCCGCTGACCCGTCGGTGATCGCCGATTGTGCCGCCCGGCTCGATGAAGGAATCTCTCTGGCCGACGCGGACCAGATCATCGAGGCCGACCGCGTCCTCGCCGAGCTCGCCGACGAGTTGAGCCTGTACGACGGGGCGACGTCGGACCCGGCCCGGCGGGACGTCCGGCGCCTCTGGTCCGCAGCCCTCTACCAGCGGGCGATGCTCCGGCACCGGATCGGTCACTGCGACGACGCCTGGGACCTTGCCTGGCTGTCCGTGGTCGTTGCCGTCCGGCGGCACGAGGGCCTGCTACGCGGGACCGTCACCGAGCGGGAGGCGCTGGCCGACGCGGTCACCCACATGGTCGACGCCGCCGTGGTCGCGGAAGCCACCGGACGTCACGAAGACCAGATCATGCTGCTGTCCGAGGTCATCGACCGCTGCGCGGACGCGGACGCGGCCTACCCGCGGCTGCGTCGAATCCTCGGCACGGCCCTGCACAATCTCGCCGCCGCGCTGCTCGAACGCCGGCAGACGGCGACCGCGGCGCCCTTGGCCGAACATGCCTACGCCATCCGTCATGAGCTGGCCGTGCTGGACCAGCGCGCAGCCTGGGAGTACGCGAACACACTGCTGCTCACCGCCGCCCTCGCCGTCGACCGTCAGGACTGGCGAATCGCCGTCGAACGTCTCAGCGCAGTCGGGCGGCTGCTGGTTGCCTTACAGACGTACCCGGAAGCGATGGCCGGATATGCAGGACAGCTCGTCATCGAGGTCACCGCCCAGGCACCCGAGCTGGTGGACCGGGCCCGTGCCGCCGGCACCTGGCCATATCAGACCTGGACCCCTCAGGCGTAGCGCCCACACGTTCGGGGCCCGGCCGGCCGCTTCGGGCGGAGGCGTGCCCGCTGAGAGAGTCAACAAGGGACACCAACAGGCTGCGCCAGCGGGTGGCCCGAACCTCCGGCGGCAAGCGGCCAGGCTGGTGGCCAGCACGAGCCGTAGCTCGGACCGCTACCTGGTCCGGCGAAGCCCGCCTGAGCTACGGCTTGCGATCAGGCCCTGGTCCGGGGGCGTGGTCGGGCCCTGGTTTCGGAAGTGGGTTACTGCGGTGTCACCGTGAACCCCGTCATGGCCAGCGAGAGCAGGCGGGTCGCGGTGGTGCCGGGGTCGGGGTCGTTCTCGGTTGCCAGGGCGATCCCGGTGACCAGCGTCGACAGGTCGGCGAAGGTGACGTCGGGCGCCAGCACTCCGGCCTCGGCGGCCCGGCGTACAAGTGGCTCACCCGCCTCGGACAGTTGGTCGGACGCGCAGTAGACGCTTTCGGTGCGGCCGCGGTTCAGCGCCTCGGCCAGGCCCCGGATCGTCGCGGCGGCCCGCGTGATCTCGATCAGGAACTCGACGAGTGCGGCCCGGGGGTCCGGTTCGCCCGCCAGTTCGCCGGCGCGGCCGCAGAGGGCGTCGATGCGCTCCCGGAAGACGGCTTCGAGCAGGGCGTGCCGGGTCGGGAAGTGGCGGCGGACCGTGCCGGAGCCCACCCCGGCGGTCCGGGCGATCTGTTCCAGCGACGCGTCGGCCCCGTGCTCGGCCACCGCCTCTGCTGCCACCCCGAGCAGAAGTTCGTAGTTGCGGCGGGCGTCTGCTCGCATGTCTCACCTCGGCGTTGCTAAGCGGCGGGGGCCGCCGTATCTTAGCAAGCATAAACGGCGGTCCCCGCCGTTTCCTGGGTCGAGGAGTGTGTCCATGTCAGATCGAGCACCAGTCCTGGTCACCGGCGCTACCGGCCGGCAGGGCGGGGCAACCGTCCGTGCCCTGCTCGCCGCCGGCGTACCGGTGCGCGCCCTGGTCCGTGACCCTGCCGCCGCCAAGGCCGCCGCGGTCGCCGCCCTCGGCGCCGAGCTGGTCGCCGGCGATCTCCGCGACCCCGCATCGCTGGTCCCGGCGGCCCGGGGCGCCCGCGCCGTCTTCTCCGTGCAGATGCCGGAGCTGCGCGGCGACACCTGGGACTTCGAGAGCGAACTCGCCCAGGGCGTCAACCTGATCGAGGCCGCGCTGGCCGCGGAGGTCCCGCAGTTCGTGCACACCTCGGTGTCCGGCGCCGGGCAGCACGAGGACGCCCCCGGCTGGACCGACGGACGCTGGGCCGCGATGGAGCGCGTCTTCCTGCCCAAGGCCGGCATGCAGGAACGCGTCCGGGCCGCCGGCTTCGACCGGTGGACGCTGATCAAGCCGGGCTTCTTCATGGAGAACTTCCTGCCCGACCTGGCCTACCTGCTACCGCGGGGCATCGCGGGCGGGCTCGCAACGGTCCTCCGGCCGCAGACCCACCTGTCGCTGATCGCCGTCGACGACATCGGCCGAGCGGCCGCGGCGGCCGTCGCCGACCCCGACCGTTTCCACCGCGTCGAACTCGAACTGGCCGGCGACCACCTGCCCATGACGGAAATCGCGAAGATCATCGGTGAGTCGCTCGGCATCGACGGCACCGCTCCCGACATGACCGAGGCGGAAGCGCTCGCCGCCGGCATGCCGCCGTGGGCCACCACCTCCCACGAGTTCCTGAACGTCGCCGGGCAGCCGGCCCGGCCGGAGTTCGCGCGCGCCCTCGGCATCCCCCTGACTCCGTTCGCCGAGTGGGCCGACCGCCACCTGCGCCCTCTCCGCCAGGGCTGACGCCAAGGCGCTACCGCTGCGCCGGTCTGCTGCAGTGCCAGCCCGGATCGCTCGGAGGGTGCCCGCGCGACGCGGGCACCCTCCGACGGCCGGCGGTGCCGGATTCCCGGCTCGCCCTCAGCTCGTGGGGCCGGACGCCGCCCCACCAAGAGTCACCTTGAGGATCTTCTCGTTGCTGTTGTTCGGGGTGCTGTCCTTGTCCCCGCCGGTGCTCGTGGTCAGCCACAGGTTGCCGTCGAGCGTCGGTTCGACGGTGCGCAGCCGGAAGTACGTCCCGACGAAGTACTGCTGGACGTTGGTGAGCGTGTTGCCGCTGATCTCCGCACGGTACATCCGGTTGCCGCGCAGGCAGGCGATGTAGAGCACGTCCCGGACGATCGCGATGCCGCTGCACGAGGCCTCGGCCACCGGGTACGTCCGGATCGGGGCCCTGAAGTTCGGGTTGGCGCAGTCGCCGGAGGTGCCCTCGCAGGCGGGCCAGCCGTAGTTGCCGCCCTTGACGATGATGTTGGTCTCGTCCATGACGTTGTTGCCGAACTCCTGCTCGAAGAGCCGGCCCTGGGAGTCGAAGGCGAGTCCCTGCGGGTTGCGGTGGCCGTAGCTCCACACGTAGTTGCCGAAGGGGTTGTCCGCCGGCACCGTGCCGTCGGGGTTGAGCCGCAGCACCTTGCCGCCCAGGTTGCCGGTGTCCTGGGCCACGTCCGGGTCCTGTCCGTCGCCGGTGGCGGCGTAGAGCTTGCCGTCCGGGCCGAAACGCAGCCGGCCGCCGTTGTGGTACTTGTTGCGCGGGATTCCCGTGACGAGCACCTGCTCGGTGCCGGTCTGCAGCGTGCCGTCGTAGCGGATGCGCACGATCCGGTTGTCGGTCGTGGTGGTGTGGTAGATGTACAGCCAGCGGTCGGTGGTGAAGGTGGCCGAGACGGCCAGCCCGAGCACGCCGCCCTCGCCGCTGGTGCCGGCCACGTTCGGCACGGTGCCGATGCTGCGCTTGTCGGTGCCGTCCGGGTTCATGGCGACGATGTCGAACAGGTCGCGCCGGCCGTAGAGGACCGTGCCGTCGGGCAGTTGCACCAGGCCCCACGGCAGGTCCCTCTCGGTGGTGATCGCCGTCGCGCCGCAGATCGGGCTCGTGCAGCCCGAGCCGGTGTGCGCGGTGACCGCGGCGCTCGCCCCCGAGACGTTGCCCTGGGCGTCCCGAGCGGTCACGGTGTACCGGTAGTCCGTGTCGGGCGCCAGCCCGGTGTCGGTGAACGTGGTCGCCGGCGGGTTGCCGGCGGTGCCGGTGGTGGAGCCGACCGCCGTACCGTTGCGCAGGATGGTGTAGCCGGTGACCGCGACGTTGTCGGTGGAGGCCGACCAGGTGAGGGTCACGTCCGTGCCGTTCACAGTCGCGGCCAGGTTGGCCGGCGTGCTGGGCGGAGACGTGTCCTGCTGGCAGAACGGCGGGGTGACCGAGAGCGTGGAGCTGGCCTGCGAGACGTTGCCGGCGGCGTCGCGGGCGTTGACGTACCAGCCCCAGGTGACGCCCTGCACGACGCTGAGCGTGGCGGTCCGCGTCCGGCCCGGAACCGAGGTGACGAGCTGGCCGTCGTGGTAGATGTCGTAGAAGGCGACGCCGACGTTGTCCCAGGAGGCGTACCAGGAGAGCGTGACGGACTGGCAGGTCAGCCGGGTGCTGCGCAGGCCGGTCGGCCGGGTGGGCGGGCTGGTGTCGGCGGCGAGCCGGACCGTCGGCCGGCTCCCGGTCGCCGGCGCGGCCGTCGCGGCGTTGGCGGGTACGCCGGTCAGGATGGTGCCGGCGCAGATCAGCAGGGCGAGCGGGACGCGGTGTCGGAACTGGCGAGGATTGATCCGCACGGGTGCTTTCCTTCCCGGGTTCTTGGTCAGTACGGGTAGCCGGGGACGTTGAGCCGCACGCTGTACAGGCCCGAGTCGTTCGTTCGGCCGGAGGTGATGTAGAGGGTCTGCCGGTCGGGTCCGCCGAACGCCACGTTGGTGGTGCCGGTGCCGCCGGAGCGGATCGTGCCGAGCTGCGCGCCGGCGGGCGAGTAGACGTGGATCAGCCCGTCCGAGCCGGAGGCCCAGTACACGTTGCCGGCGCAGTCGATGGTGACCCCGTCGGGACCGCCGATGTAGTTCACGAAGACGCTGCGGGCGCCGGTGCTGCCGTCGGGCTGGACGACGTACTTGTAGATCTTGTTCTCGGAGTAGGCGCCCACGTAGAGCGTGCCGCCGTCCGGGGAGAGCGCGATGCCGTTGGGTTGCCGCAGCCGGTCGTCCACCAGCGACACCTGGCCGCCGGAGACGCGGAAGACACTGGTACGTCCGCTCATCTGGTCGGGTCGGTTGCCGCGCTGGAAGCTGGGGTCGGTGAAGTAGACGACGCCGTCGGACCGGACCGTGACGTCGTTGGGTGAGTTGAACGCCCGGCCCTGGTAGTCGGCGGCGACGGTGCTGCGGGCCTGGTCGCTCAGCCGGTAAGCGGAGACGTTCCGCTGGTCGTGGGTGGCGGCGATGATCTGCTGGGCGTCGGGGCTGAGTGCCAGGCCGTTGCTTCCGGCGTCGGCGACGAAGGTGTCGAAGGTCGCGGGCGGGGTGAACCGGCGGATCGTGGAGGGCTGCACGTTGTTCGGCCAGGCGCCCGCGGCCATGTCGGACATCAGCAGGTAGCCGCCGTCGGCGATCCAGACCGGCCCTTCGAGGAACGAGAACCCGCTCCGGATCTTCGTCGCGGACACGGAACTGGCCGGCAAGGGCGGGCCGTACCCGGCGCCATCCGGACAGGCCCCGGGTGGAGCGCCGGGTCGGCCGGTGAACGGGTAGGTGTGAACGTTCACATCAGAGGCGTCCCGAGATGCCGGGGGTGCGGCACCGGCGAGGCCCGGTGCGGTGGTGAGCGCCAGGCACAGGCCGGTGAGTGCGGCGATGGTTGGACGCCAGGTCATCGGGTACTCCCATCGGAGTCGGTGAATGCAGGGGCCGTGGTTGCCTGGGTTGGCCCCGGCCGCCGTCGACACCTGTTATTGATCAGTGTCGATGTATATGTGACGCAGCTTAGGCGAGGAAGCGGCGCCCCGCATCAGTTGTCCACGATCACCTTCGGCGCATGCCCCGAAAGGCACCCGATGACCTGGCCGGTTGAGCGCTGACACTCCGTACACCTTCGTGGTGACCGCCCGCGACGCGGCGGGCGACGGGTCGGCGGCCGCACCCGGGTCCTTGACTTCCGCATCCGCACCGCTTCCACGCCGATGGATTCCGCCGGCATCGGCGAAGGCCGCCGGGCTCCTACCCGAGCCTGCTGTCCGTGCGGGCGGCGGCGAGAGCGGCTGCCATCCGGGTCAGGCGTGCGCCCTGGAAGCAGGCCGTCTCGAGGACAGCTCTGGCGTACCCGGGATCCCGGCCGGCGCGGCTCTCCACCTGGCTGACGCCGTACGGGTTTCCGCCGGCGGCGTGAGCGGTGTCGTAGTTCAGGTAGCCCGTGGGCAGGATGATCGACCCCCAGTGGTGGAAGGTCTGGTAGAGGCTGAGCAGGGTCGCCTCCTGGCCGCCGTGTTCCTCGTAGGTGGCGGTGAAGCCGGTCGCCGGCTTGTCGGCCAGTTCCTCCGCCTGCCACGGGGCGGTCGTGGTGTCGAGAAACTGGCGCAGCTGGGAGCAGATGTTCCCGAAACGGGTCGGCGTGCCGAAGGCGTACCCGTTGGCCCACCGGAGGTCGTCCAGGGTGGCGACCGGGATGTCGGCAGTGGCGTCGAGGTGGGCTCGCCACTGCGGCTTGGCATCGATGACGTGCTCCGGCGCCAACTCTGCCACCCGGCGCAGGCGGACCTCAGCGCCGGCGTCCGCGGCGCCGTCGACAAATGCCTGCGCGAGCCGGTGCACGGTACCGGTGGCGGAGTAGTAGATGACGGCGATCCTGGCATCGGTCTGCATGGTGCCTCCTGGGTCGGCTCGGTTCTCGGTCCACCGTGCCGAGCAGGCTTACCGTTCGCTGACCATCTCCTTACCGACGCCGCTGAAGGGCTGTCCGTCCAGGTCGAGCTGTGCGCCGCGGCGCATCTCGGCAGTGAGTTCGTCGCTGCCGAGCGCCTCCCGGAGGCGGACCGTGACGCGCTGGACGTCATGTTGCTCGCCGGGAGGCAGCGGCGCTCCGGCGGCCTCGCGCAGCGTCCGCGCCGCGGCGAGCAGCCGCGCGGCGGGGCGACTGTCACCGCCGAGGCTGACGGCACCGGCCAGGCCCTCGAGAGCCAGGGCGACCGCCCGTTGATCCCCGGTGGCGCGCGCCGCGTCGAGCGACTCACGGTGGCGGCGCTCGGCGAGGACAGCATCACCGCGGTGCTCCGCGATGAACCCCAGCTCGGCCAGCGCGAGCGCGCAGCCCGGCAGGAAGCCGGCGCGGCGGTTCCAGTCGAGCAGGTCCCGCTGCTGGGTCTCGGCGGCGTCGAGGTCGCCCCGCCGTCGCGCGATCATTGCCAGGCCCGTGCCGGCGAAGGCGATGGCGGAGGGGCTCGACTGTTCCCGGGCCACCTGTAGCGCGCGGTCGTGACTGACGGCGGCCTCGTCGAGGTCGCCTCTCAAGATGGCAAGCCGGCCGATGCATGCCAGCTGCCGGGACACCGACGTCCACAGCCGCAGGTGTTCGGCGATGCGCAGCGCCTCCCGGTAGCGGGTGGCGGCGCGATCGTAGTCGCCGTGGATCTCGGCCAGGGTTCCCAGCAGGCTCGTCGGATGCACTTGGCCCCAGCGGTCGCCCAGCTGCTCGAACAGCGCCCGGCTGGTCTCGCAGTCGCGCTGCGCCGCGGGCAGGTCGCTGCGGAGTACGAGCGCGAGGTCCGCTCGGATGGCGCAGGCGGCAGCGATGCCCCACCGGTCCCCGCCGGCGCGGAACGCCGCCAGCGCCGCGTCGACCAGGACGGCGGCCTCGTCCGGATCTCCGGAGCCGAGCATCATGGAGGCGAACAACCACTGCGCGAACGCCTTCTCCGGCCCCTCGGTGTCCTGGTAGCTCTCCAGGATCCGCTGCCGGGGAGCGGTCGGATCGCCGTCCCGGGTGGCGAGAGCGGCCAGCCACATCTCCGCATGTCGCCGCAGGCCGTCCGGCGCGACGTCGTCCTCGCTCCTCGGGACGATGTCCAACGCCGTCCGAAGTGACCGGCTCACCTCTCCGAATCGGCCCCGGAGCAGGCGGTACCAGGACAACGAGGTGGCGAGCGCCAAGCCCACGCGGGCCTGACCGTCGGTGGCGGCGACGTCGAGTGCCGCCCGGAGGTTGGCGCTCTCGACGTCGAGCTCACGTAGCGCACGACTCTGATCGTGACCACGTAGCCGTCCGGCGGCCTGCTCGGCGAGACGGGCGAAACACGTGGCGTAACGGCGACGAGTCGCGGACAGTTCGGCGGCGCTGTCGAGCTGTTCCAGACCGTAGGCAGCCACCGTCTCCGGCAGCCGAAAGCGTCGCGGAGTCTCGCCGTGCCGCACCATGACCAGCGATCGGTCGATCAGGCGTGCCAGCACGTCGAGGACCTCGTCCGATGCCACCTGCCCGCCCCCGCACACCTGCTCGGCGGCGGCCAGGGTGGCGCCGTCGGCGAAGACCGCGAGCCGGCGCAGCACCGCGCGTTCGGGAGGTGACAGCAACTCCCAACTCCAGTCGATCACGGCGCGAAGCCCCTGCTGACGCGGGGGCGCGGTGCGCCGGCCGGATGACAGCAGCCGGAAGCGATCGTCGAGCCGTGCCGCCAGCTCGCCCGGGTCGAGAACGGCCAGACGGGACGCGGCCAGTTCCAGCGCCAGCGGTACGCCGTCGAGACGCCGGCAGATGACGGCGACCGCGTCCGTGTTCCGCTGATCGACGGTGAACCCTGGCTCGGTGGCGCGGGCGCGGGCTAAGAAGAGCCGAACCGCCGGAGCCTCGGCGATCTGCCGCGCGCCGGCTCCGGGCTCCGGCAGGGTCAGCGGCGGCACCGGAAAGACGGCTTCGCCGGGGATCCCGAGCGGCTCGCGGCTCGTCGCCAGGATGCGCAGGTCGGCCACGGCGCCGAGAAGCTTCTCGGTCAGTCGAGCGACCGGCGCCACCACGTGCTCGCAGTTGTCGAGCAGCAACAGCATCCGCCGACCTCGCAGCGCGGCGACCAGCCGGTCCATCGGCTCGCGCGGTGGTCGATCACCGGGCAGGCCGGGCGGGCTGTCGTCCCGGATCTCGAGCGTCGCCGCCACCATGTCGACGATCTCGGTGCAGGTCGCGTGGTCGCCGCAGGACGGCTGGCCGGCCAGCTCGACGAGCCACACGCCAGCGGGGAACGTGTCAGCCAGCGCACGAGCGGCCTCGATCGCCAACCTGCTCTTTCCCACCCCACCCAGACCGGTCAGGGTCACCAGCCGCTCGTTCGTCAGCCGCTCCCGCACCGCCTCGGCGGCCGCGTCGCGCCCGATCAGCCCGCCGTACGGACCAGGCGACAGAGGCGCCGGAAGATTGGTCCGGGCCGGAGTCGACGCCGGTGCCGGCGGCTGGAGGGCGGGATCCTGGCGCAGGATCGCCCCGTGCAGCTCGACCAACTCCCTGCCGGGATCGATGCCGAGTTCGTCGCGCGCCTGCCGACGGAACTGCTCGTAGGCGAACAGCGCCTCATGCTGGCGTCCCGAGCCGTACAGGGCGCGCAGGTGCGCGGCCCGTAGTCGCTCACGCCACGGGTGGCGTGCGACCAGGTCGGTCAGTTCCCCGGCGAGCAGGTGGTGCTCACCGAGATCGAGCCGGGCCTCGGCCAGCTCCTCCAGCGCGGTCAGGCGCTGGTCGTTGAGCCGCTCGACCGCCTGGCGGACGAATCGCTCGTCGGTGAAGTCGGCGTACGGGGAACCGCGCCACAGCGACAGGGCCTCCGTCAGCGTCGCCGCCCGCACAGCCGGCTCCCGCTGCGCGCCCGAACGTACCAACAGAGCGGCGAAGCGACCGGCGTCGACCGATTCCGACGGCGTCCGCAGCCGGTAGCCGGCTTCACCGGACTCGACCAGCGCACGGCCACCCGCCTCGCCCGCCCCCAGTGCGCGGCGCAGCTGCGACACCTTGGTCTGGAGCGCCCCGAGCGCGTTGCCGGGTGCCTCGTCACCCCAGAGATCCTCGATCAGCCGGTCGGCGGTCACCGGGCGCCCCTCGTGAACCAGCAGGTCAGCCAGCAGACCACGCACTTTGAGGCCGGGCACGGCGACAGGTGTGCCGTCCGACGTCCACACCGCGACGTCGCCCAGCACTCCGAACCTCATCGCTTCACACTAGCCAGCCGGCTGTCCCGCCCCGCGAACGTCCGCCGACCAACGGTCTGCTCACCGGGAAGCGGCGCGGGGTCACCGACGCGTACGTCAGCCGGCCGTCAGCCGGTGGTAAGGAGCCCCGGGCACGCTGAACCGAGCCGACACCGGAGGAACGACATGGATCAGCTACAGCGGCGCCGAGCCGCTTCCCGCCACAGGCCGCTCGCACCAGGGCGGGTGGCCACACCCTGGCTCGCCCTGCTGGCCGGTCCGCTGTCGTTCGGGATTGCCGCACCGGCACTGCTGCTCGACGACCTGTCGCGCGCAACGGGTAGCGGGGAACAGGCCGCGACCGCCGGTGTGACCGCCTTCGGCTGGGGGATCGCGTTGGGGACGCCGCTGCTGGCGGCGCTGCTCGCCCGTCGCGGCGTACGAGCGGTCCTGACCGTCGCGTCCACGCTGGTGGCCGCGGGGACGCTCATCCTCGTGCTGATCCCGAGCGTGCCGGCGATGGTGGCCGGTGCGGCGGTGCAGGGACTGGGGTCCGCCGGCCTCACCGTGACCGCGATGAAGCTGGCCGACTCGGCCCGGCAGATGGGCGTGGTCGCCGCGTCGCTGGCGGTCGTCGGGGCCACCGGTCCGCTGACCGGCGCACTGATCGCCGACCTCTCCTCGTGGCAGGCGGCACTGGCGTTGCCGCTGCTGGCGGTGCTCGCCGTGCCCGCGGCTCGCCGCGGCACCACCTCACCGGACGCGGTGCCGGCGCCGTTCGATTTCTTCGGGATGACCATCCTGGCGATGCTGGTCACCGCAGCCGTCCTCATTCCGCACCGGCCGCTGGTGGCCGGCCCGGCCACCGTTGTGCTGCTGCCTCTGCTGGTGTTCTGGACCAAGGTCCGTCCGGACGGCTTCCTGCCTGCTGCGGTGGCACGGAACGGCCGGTTCCTCGCGGCGTGCGCGCTGGCCTTCGCGCTGGGAGTGGGCAACTTCGCCCTGCTCTACGCCGCGCCGGACCTGCTGCGACAGCACGCGGGATGGGCAGGCACCCGGAGCGGGATCGTGCTGCTGGCGCCCTACCTGATCGGCGGCGTCTGCTCCGGGTTCCTGGTCGCGGCATCAGTGCGAGTGTCACGCCGCGTCGCGGCCGCCACGTTGCTCGTCACCGGCGCCGCCGCGCTGCTGCTGGCGGCGGTCACCACCGCCGTACCGCTGCTGCTCGCGGCGATGACGCTCGGCTCCTTGGCCGCCGCGACCGGCCAAGGCGTACTCGCCCTGCACGCGGCCGGCGTCGTATCCGCCTCCCACCGGGCCGAAGCACTCGGTCTGTTCAACCTCGCCTACCTGCTCAGCGTCGCGATCGGGCCAGTGGTTGCCGTGATGCTCTCGCACCCAACCGCTTGAGGACCCCGACGCGCAGGTTCAACGTCGGCCGCCTCGGCGTCGTGGCCTGCTTGGCGCACTGTTCGAGAGGATCTGGACCACTCCTGCCATGGTTGAAATGATCCGGACGTGAAGGCTGATGCCACAGGCCGACGCAGCCTGGACGAGGTACGCGAATACCAGGTGACGCGACTCAACCACGCCTTGCGCCGGCCGGGCATGTGGGGCGGCGAGACCGCCTTGCGACTGTTGATGGACGCGGTGGCCTTCGTCGACGGGCTCGACGAGGTCTGGCAGGCAGAGTGTGAGCAGCTCCGTGCGCGGGGAGCCGTCAATTCGCTCGGTGTGCGCGGAGCCTTCTCCGAGATCCTGCCCGGATACCGCGACGACGGAGCGGTGGCCTCGGTCTACGCCGACATCGCCTGGCGGCATGGCTGGCTCAAGGTTGATCGGACGCTCTCCGCCGATGACTTCCAGCGGCTACGTGACGAAGCCACCCGCTGGTGTGCCCAAGACCGCTACCTCGATGAGGCCCTGGTCGAACTCGGGGCACCCGCCGTGCTGTTCGGCGGTAGCAATCCCTGCTATCCCAAGACCCTGGCCTATGCCGCCGACCGCGCCACTGCGCTGATCTGCCTGCACTTCGCCGGCACGTGCGACTGGAACACCACACAGCCACAGCCGGAATCCCCACCGGTGCTGCTGGCGGTCCGCCACGGTGACGGCGCCTTCGCGGACACCTTGTCCCGCACCGGGTTTGATGGAGACATCGAAACCTGGGAGGAACACCAGCGATGCCGGCACCGAAGAAGTACAACGATGAGTTGCGTGAGCGTGCGACCCGGTTGGCGGTCGAGGCCCGTCGGGATCCGGCGTCCGCGGTCGGAGCGATCCGTCGGATCGCCGGTCAGCTCGGGGTTCACCCGGAGGCGTTGCGCACGTGGGTGAAGAAGGCCGAGACCGACGCCGGCGACCGGCTGGGCACCACCAGCAGCGACGCGGAACGCCTCGCCGCGTTGGAACGGGAGGTGCGTGAGCTGCGGCGGGCGAACCAGATCCTGAAGTCCGCGGCGTCTTTCTTCGCGGCGGAGTTGGACCGTCCGTCGCGATGAAGGTCGAGTTCGTCGACTCCCAGCGGGTCGAACACGGTGTCCAGCCGGTCCTGCAGGCGCTCGAAGACACGCCGGCACAGATCGCACCGTCGACCTACTACGCCGCCAAGACCCGCCCGGCCTCGGCCCGGTCGCGGCGCGATGAGGAGCTGACCGCGGTGATCGAGCGGATCCACGCGGAGAACTACGGCGTCTACGGGGCACGCAAGATCTGGCACGAGCTGCACCGACGCGGTTTGCCAGTGGCCCGGTGCACCGTCGAGCGGCTGATGCGCGCCTGCGGGCTGCGCGGGCTGCTGCGCGACAAGTCGCCACGCACGACCCGGCCAGCGGCCGAGACCAACCGGCCCGCTGACCTGGTCAAACGGGACTTCACCGCGAAACATCCGAACCAGCTGTGGGTCGCGGACCTGACCTACGTGCGCACCAGTGTGGGCTGGGTGTACGCCGCGTTCGTCCTCGACGTGTACTCCCGCATGATCGTCGGCTGGCAGGTGTCCACGAGTCTCTACACCGAGCTGGCTCTCGACGCGCTGAAGATGGCGATCTGGCGCCGCGAAAATCAAGGCGCTGACCTGGGCGGACTGGTCCACCACTCCGACCGTGGCGCCCAATATCGAGCGATCCGCTACACCCAGCGGCTCGCCGAGGCCGGCGCCGTCGCCTCCGTCGGCTCCAAGGGCGACTCCTTCGACAACGCGATGGCCGAGGCGTTCAACTCCCTGTACAAGGCCGAACTCGTCCGGAACAAGGGCCCGTGGCGCGGGCTCGACGACCTGGAGATGGCCACCGTCGAGTACATCGACTGGTACAACAACCGCAGGCTGCACGGCGAACTCGGCCACGTCCCACCCGCCGAGCACGAGGCGCTACACGCGATGACCCACCCGGTCACCGCACCCCTGAAAACCAGCTAACCAACTCTCCATCAAACCCGGGGCTTGACACCTTCAGCCTCACACCGACAGGCTCCACCTACCGCTACGAAGCCGACCGTTGACCAGCCGCACACGAGGTTGAGTTCCTGGATCATCGCAGTGCGTTGAAGAAGGCGCGCAGGTCGGCAGCGAGCAGGTCGGGTTCTTCCTGGGCGAGGAAGTGGCCGCCGACGCTGGGCTCGCGCCAGTGGGTGAGGTTGGCGTAGGTGCGTTCGGCGAACGACCGGGGCAGGCCGGCGTCCTCCACGCTGACCGTGATGCCGGCGGGCACGGTGACCATCGGCAGATGTGGGGCCAGGTGGTCGTCACGGTAGGGGCGGAAGGACGTGCCGATGCAGTTGGTGGCCCAGTACAGCATCACGGTGGTCAGCAGCTCGTCGAAGTCGAACCGGCGGGAGATGTCGCCGCCGCAGTCGCTCCAGCGCTGGTACTTCTCGATGATCCATGCGGCCAGTCCGGACGGCGAGTCGCTCAGCGCGGCCGCAAGGGTGTCGGGCCGTGTCTCCTGGATGATTCCGTAGCCCCAGTCGTCCTCGGCCTTCGCGTCGAGCATGGCGACGAACGCCTCCTCGGCCGGGCTGAGGTCGCCCCTGCGGTCCGCCGGCGGGAACTTGATGTGCTGCGAGAAGACCCCGATGACCCGATCTGCGTGGCGGGCGCCGAGCCACGTCGTCACGCCGGACCCGATGTCGCCACCGTAGGCGCCGAAGCGGTCGTAGCCCAGACGGGTCATCAGCTCGGCCCAGACGTCCGCGACAGCCGCCTCGGTCGTCGGGCCCTCGGCGAGCGGTCCGGAGAAGGCGAAGCCGGGCAGGCTCGGTATGACGAGGTCGAAGTCTGCGAGCCGGGACACCAGGGGCAGCATCTCCGTGTACGTGCCGGGCCAGCCGTGGGTCAGGATCAGCGCCGTGGCGCCGGGCGACGCCGAGCGGACATGAACGAAGTGGATCGGCGTGCCCTGGATCGTGGTGACGAACTGAGGGTGCCGATTGAGGGCACGCTCGACCGCACGCCAGTCGAATCCGTCGAGCCAGTACCGCACCAGATCTGCCAGGTACCCGGGGTCGGTGCCGGCGGCCCACGGCTCTCCCGGTGCGGCCGGCGCGAGCCTCGTCCGCGCGAGCCGAGCCCGCAGGTCGTCCAGGACGGCTTCGGGCACATCGATGTGGAAGGGCGTCACCCGATCATGGTCCCATCGCCAGGAGTCACTCGGCAGCCGCCCGAACGGGCAGGCTGCCGCACGGCGATCGGCAGCCACGATCCGGGAGACTCGATCGCCGATCCGCCGAGGAGCGTGATTCAGGCCGGAACCGCTGCGAGGCGGCACTATCGTGTCCTCGTGCCTTCAGACGTACACCCGGCCCTGGACGTGTTGATGCCCGCGGCGTTCCTGGGCCACGGCAACCCGATGAACGCCCTCGAGGTCAACCGGTACACCTCCGCGTGGAGAGCCTTCGGCGCCGCGGTGCCGCGTCCCCGCGCGATCCTGGTGGTCAGCGCCCACTGGTACATCAACGCCACGGCCGTCACCGCGATGCCCCGGCCGAGGACCATCCACGACTTCTACGGGTTTCCGCAGGAGCTGTTCGAGGTGCAGTACCCGGCGCCGGGGCTGCCCGAACTGGCTGAGGAGGTCAGTGACGTCGTCCATCCGACCTGGGTCGGGGCGGACGTCGACAGCTGGGGCATCGACCACGGCACCTGGTCGGTGCTGCTGCACGCCTTTCCGGACGCGACGATTCCCGTCGTCCAGCTCAGCATCAACGCCGACAAGCCGATGGACTACCACCTTCAACTCGGCGCCCGGCTCGCCCCACTGCGCCGGCGCGGAGTGCTGATCGTGGCGAGCGGCAACGTCGTGCACAACCTGCGCGGCATGGACTGGGCGCTGGCCGACGACGGCTTCGACTGGGCGCGACGCTTCGACGAGGACGCCAAGGCCCGGATGCTGACCGACCCGGGCGAGTACGCGACCCTCGACGCTCACGCGGACTTCCGCCGTGCGGTACCGACACCGGATCACTTCATCCCCGCGTTGTATCTCGCCGGCCTGGCCGCCGCCACGGACACCCCCGACACCGAGGTCCTCGTCGACGGCTACGCCTACGGCTCGCTGTCCATGACGGCCTACACCCTGGGCATGTCCTGTCCACCGGCTGCCGGCCGGGGCGGATCCCCGCAGCCACCGCCCGGCCTGCCGCCGGACGGCTCCAACATCTGAGCAAGCGCCGGCTGGTCGAATGCTCCCATGGAGCAAGGTGCAGTCGCGGTGGGTCCGGCACTCGCCGCCGTACTCGTCGTTCTCGTGCTCGTCGCCGTGGCAACGGTGCGGGCCGGTCGGCTCGGCCACGCCCGTGGCATCGCCACGGCGGCGCTGCGCGCGGTGGTGCAGTTGTGCGCCGTGGCGCTGCTCATCACTGCCGTCCTGCGGTCGTGGTGGGCCAGCGCCGCGTTCGTCACGCTGATGATCCTGGTCGCGGCGGCGACCTCCGCGCGCCGGGTCAGCTCGCTTCGCCTCGGCTGGCCGGTGCTGGCGCCGATCGCGGCCGGCGCGCTCCCGGCCTCCGCCCTCGTCGTGGCCTCCGGCACGGTGCCGCTGACCGAGGTCGCGGTCGTTCCGATCGCCGGGATCCTCATCGGCGGGGCGATGACGGCCACCTCCCTGGCGGGCCGCCGCGCGTTGGACGAGCTTCGCGACCGCCACGGCGAGTACGAGGCGGCCCTGGCGCTGGGTTTCGTGCCGCGGGATGCGGCGCTGGAGATCTGCCGGCCCAGCGCGGGGCAGGCGCTGGTGCCCGCGCTGGACCAGACACGCACCGTCGGCCTGGTCACACTCCCCGGCGCCTTCGTCGGCGTGCTGCTCGGCGGCGGCACACCCGTCCAGGCCGGGGCAGCCCAGCTCCTGGTCCTGGTCGCGCTCCTGGCCGTCGAGGCGATCGCCGTCGCGGTGACCGTCGAACTGGTCGCCAACGGACTGCTTCGCCGACCGGGCCCTCCCGTCCAGGTTGCGCTTCGACGTCCGACCGCTCGGCCGGAAAAGAAGCCGAAGGCGGGATGGAGCAGCGACGCGAGCTGATCCGGCGTGACGCCGATTGCGGGAGTGGTGCGGTCAATCCCTGTGGGCACGCTCGGTCGCGGCGCGGTCGCTCGCCACGATGAGGTCGAGCAGATCCTTGCCCAGTCCGGCCGGGACCCGGACGCGACCGCCGCCGGTCGACATCGCCTGCGGGCACGTCGCGTCGCCCAGCACCACGGTGACTTCGCCGAGGCTGATTCCGACCGCACCGGGCCTCTGCAGTGTGCATTCCTCACCGGCGGGCACGGGGTCGCGCAGCTCGGTGAGGGCTGTCCGGATCTGGGTCAGCGTCTTGGCGTCTCTCGCGACGACCATGCCGTTGGTGGGCGGCACGTCGGTGGTGGCACTGGCGATATGGTCGGGCAACACCAGGCCGCCGGAGGCCGGGGCCGCCGGGCCGCCGGGCCAGGTGACGCGCTTCAGCAGCTGCTCGCGGCCCTTCTCGTCCCCGGAGATGAAGGCCGTCGTCGCCTGAATCTCGTCGCTGAGAGCGCGGTAGGTCCACATGGACGGGATTGCGTACTGGTCAGGCTGCTCGACTTGGAGCAGCTGCCCGTCCTTGACCACCAGCCGGTTCGGGCTGACGAGCGCGGCGACGCCCTTCTGCACGACAGCCATCCACGCCTGACCGTCAGACGTGCACTTGAAGGGTGCGGCCCCGGGCGGGCGAGACGTCGGTCGCGTGGCCCGGGGATCCCACTGTGCGGCGAGGTAGACGGTGTGCGGCTCGGCGGTGCAGGGGTCGAAGGTGGTGACCTCGCTCGTCCGCCAGCCCTCGGGGACGGCGACCGACAGGCCACCCAGGCTCACCGCGGCCCCGGCGGTCTCGGACCCCTTCGGGGGCGCACTCACCTGGGGCAGGGCCACGACGGCCGCGACCGCGGCCGCGACGGCGACGGAGCCGGCAGTTCCCCAGGCACGACGACGGCGCTGCACGCTACGCCGCCCGAGGCGGACCAGCCGGGAGGCGGGATCGGTCTCGGCCGGCGTCACGGAGGCGGCCGCGCGGTCGAGCAGTTCGCTGACGTGGGTGGGATTCACGGCGTCTCCTTGGAGGCTTCGACGAACAGACCGCTGGCGCGCAGCGCCGCCAGGGCACGGGACGTGCGGCTCTTGACCGTTCCCACCGCGACGCCGAGGGTCTGCGCCACCTCGGCCTCGGAGGCGTCGGCCCAGAACCGCAACACGAGCACCACCCGCTGGTCGGCAGGCAACCGGCGCAGACTGGCGAGCACCTGCACGCTGAGATCCGACTGATCCGCGAACCCACCACGGGACGCGTCCGGCAGCTCCCCGGTCGGCACCTCGTCGCGCCAGCGCCGACGCCTGGCCCGCATCGCGGCACGGATCATCACCTGCCGGACGTACGCCTCCGGTCGCCCCTCCGGCACGCCCAACCGGTGCCACGACCGGTAGGCAGCGATCAGACCCTCCTGGGCGAGGTCTTCGCCCAGCCGGCCGTCACCGGTCAGCAGCGCGCCGAAGCGAACGATCTCGCGGTACCGGCCGGCGACGAATTCCTCGTAGCCGGCGGGTTCCGCTCTGCGAAGCAAGCCCATACCTCATTAAGGGACCTGGACCTGCCCGATGGTTCCCGTGTCGGTGCCCGGGTGACCTGGGTACGGTCGCCCGGGCACCGCGGGCTACGCCGTCGGCCTGGCTTCGTGCAGGATCCGGGCCAGCTCGGCCGGTCGGCTGAGCATCGGCCAGTGCCACGTCGGCAGTTCCTCGTACCGCCACGAATCGCCGGCCATGTGCCGGCACAGCGGCATGGTGGCGGCCATCTCGCGTGCCTGCTCGGCGGTGAAGCTCGACAGCACGCCGAGGCGGGGCAGCTTCTCCCACGCCCCGGTGAGCCGCACCGGGGTGGTGGCAGTCGCCCACGGCTGGGCCACCGACCGCTCACCGAGCAACGCGACGACCGATTCATCCACGTCTGCTGCTCTCGCCGCCAGTTCGGCCCACGGCGGGGGCGGCAGCCGCCAGCCGTCGCCGTGTTCGGCGACCACCGACGCGTTGCGTTCACGCTCCTGGGGCGGGCTGAAGTCCTCGTTCGCCGCCCCGTCGGGCAGCGGGCCGGTGTCGACGAAGACCAGTTGGGCGATGCGGTCGGTCATGCGGTCGGCAACGGCTGTCGTCACGACCGCGCCGGCGTAGCTGTGCCCGACGAGGACCACGTCGTGGAGGTCCTCGTAGCGCAGCAGGTTGACCACGTCGGTGACGTGGACGTCGAGGTCGGTGTCCGGGCGGGCCAGGTGGGCGCGCTCGCCCAGGCCGGTCAGGCTGAGCGGGTACACCTCGTGGCCGTACGTGCGCAGGGCGGCGGTGACGGGGCGCCAGGCCCATGCGCCGAGCCAGAACCCGGGAACCAGTACGAAGGTCGTCATGCCTGACACGCTACGATCAATACCGGACAGGTTCCGCCCGGATTGGAAGTGGGGATCAGTGACCCGGCCGACCGCCCGCGTACTGGCGTTGCTGGAGATCCTCCAGGCCGGCGGCGGCTTCACCGTCGCCGACCTGGCCGGTCGGCTGGGCGTCGACGAGCGTACGGTCCGCCGATACGCCGCGCACCTCGCCGACCTGGGCATCCCGGTCGAGGCCCGGCGCGGCCGCTACGGCGGATACCGGCTCGCGCCCGGATACAAGCTGCCGCCACTCATGCTCACCGACGAGGAGGCGGTCGCCGTCATGCTCGGGCTCGTGGCCGCCGCCCGGGCCGGGCTGGTCACCGCCGAAGGCGCCGCCGCCGAGAGCGCGACCGCGAAGATCCGCCGGGTGCTGCCGGCCGTTCTCGCCCGGCGGATCGATTCGCTGCTGGACACAGTGGACTTCACCGCACGGGCCCGCAAGCCCGCCCCGCCCGGCATCGAGGTGCTGCTGGTGCTCGCGGACGCGGCCCGGCATCAGCAACCGGCGAGCATCACGTACACCACCTGGCGCGGCCGGTCCGGGGAGCGTCGGCTCGATCCGTACGGGCTGGTCTTCCACGCCGGCCGGTGGTACGTCACCGGCCACGACCACAACCGCCGGGCCGTACGGACGTTCCGGCTCGACCGCATCGGGACAGCCCGCCCCATGCCGGGCAGGTTCGACATCCCGGCCGGATTCGATCCCACCACGCAGGTACTCACCGGTCTGGCAGCAGTGCAGTACGCGCACGACATCGCCGTGGTGCTGCACACCAGCCTGGAGCAGGCGCAGCGACGGATCCCGCTCTCGGTCGGCACGCTCACCGAGGTCCCCGACGGAGTGCGCCTCACCGCCCGAGCCGAACGGCTCGACGGTGCGGCACAGATGCTCGCCGGGCTCGGCTGGTCGTTCACGATCGACCGTCCGGACGAACTCAAGGACGAGGTACGGGCACTGGCCAACCGGCTGCTCGCCGACGCCTGAAGGTCGGTAGAGGTGGTCAGGCGCGGCCGGGTCAGGCCGGCGGATCGTCTCGGAAGAGAGCTTCCCGCACGCCTCGGCCGCCCCAGCGGGTGGCGACGAGTTCGGGACGAGGACGGGTCGGCCCGGGCATCCAGCGGTGTCGTCTGGTGTCGGGCGCAGGACGGTCCCAGTCGGCGATCAGCGCGAAAGGGTCGACGCCCCGCCCCGGGCCGTCGTCACACAGCTCGCGGACGACCATCGCTGGATGGAAGCGCAGTTCCTGCGCCATCCTGCAGTCGTCGGCCCGCCAGGCGACCACGGCCCCGCAGCCTCGACAGGCGACGCAGGGGATCCATCCCACCATCGACCAGCAGCCCGTACGGACACGGTCATGGACGAAGCGTGTCCCGCGTACGTCGCCGGGTGAGAGGACGAAGGTGCCGGTGAGCTGATCACGGCCGTAGGCGGCCTCGTCGACCGCGCCGGTCAGCCAGACAGGACCGGTGCGCGACGAACGAGGCGCATCCGGACCCCTCGCTGCTGCGCACGTCAACGGTGACGCCGTCGCCGCCAGGGCTGAGGACGGTGAGCTCACCGCAGCATCCACACGGCCAACTGAACTCTCGCAGATCCGCGGCATGCATCGTGAGGCGGATCCAGAGGGGTGGGTGGTACCGGCTGACTTCCTGGACGACCGCGTCGACACCCCGATCCACTACCGCTGAGCGGACCAGCGGCGTACGTGTCACCCCCGGCTGAGGCCGAGCGCCTCGTCCACCCGGTCCAGCACCGCCACGTCGTCGTGGCCGACACCGCGCAGCAGGTCGATCGCGGTCGCCCGGATCTGCCCGACGATCATGGTGACCGGCAACGGCGGGTCGGTCCGCAGCAGGCCCGCGGCGATCCGGACCGCCTCCAGCGCCGCCGCGTCGGCCCGCTGCGCGTGCCGGTCGGCGTCGGCGCCGGTGAGGTCGTGGGCCATGGCCTCACCAGCCGACCGTACGGCGGAGGTCAGCGCGCCGATCGCGGCGGCCAGCTCCGGCGGCGTGGCGGTGTGCCGGCGGGTCAGGGTCACGCCGGCCCGGGCCAGCACCCGGATGTTGCGGGCGGCGTAGTCGAGCTGCCGCAGCGTGGC
Source organism: Micromonospora sp. CNZ285 (assembly GCF_004637285.1). Classification (NCBI taxonomy): domain Bacteria; kingdom Bacillati; phylum Actinomycetota; class Actinomycetes; order Micromonosporales; family Micromonosporaceae; genus Micromonospora; species Micromonospora sp. CNZ285. The sequence continues at coordinate 260,367 of NZ_SPQD01000001.1, forward strand.
CTCCACCTCGACGAGCTTGCCCAGGTTCCGGCGGCGCAGTCCCAGCCTCAGCGTCTCGCCGGTGGCGAGCACCGCGGCCTGCATCTCGGCGACGCAGTCGTCCACCTGCCGCGCCCGGTCCAGCGCGGCGCGGGCGGCGTCCTCGTCGCAGCCGCGTAGCGCCGCGTTGACCTGGTCGAGCAGGTCGGCCAGGTCGGTGTAGCTGCGCCGGGCCTGGGCCACCAGTGGTGCCAGCGGGTCACGGGCGGCCATCAGCTGGCTGGCGGCAAGCGCCACGGCGCCGCCGATGAGCGCGTCGACGAAGCGGAACGGCATCAGCGTCCCGTTCGGCGCGGAGACCACGACCAGGTACATGGCCGAGACGCTGGCCTGCACGACCAGGGCACGGCGGGCCCCGATCACCACGAGCGTCGTGGTGGTGAGCAGCAGCACCAGCAGGACCGTCTCGGTGCCCGGGCCCAGCGCGTACACCAGCAGCTCCGCGGCGAGCACGGCGGCTGCCACGGCGAGCAGGATCTCGACGGTCTGCCGCAGCCGTCGCCCGCGGGACTCGCCGAGCACGACGAGCGCGGCGGTCGGTGCGAAGAACGGGTCCGGGTGACGGATCACCAGCGCCGCCACGATCCAGGCGACCACAGCGGCGGCGGTCAGCTCGACCACTGTCATCCCGTCGCTGCGTAACCGCGCGGCGGCGTCGCGTACCCAGGTCCGCACCGGTCGTCCCCCTCTCGCCGGGCGGACCGGGACCGGCCGCCGATTGATCTTCCGCGAGGAGGCCCACTACCCCGGCTGTGACCTGCTCAATCGCTGATGCCGGCTGCCGGCGTGGCCGACGTCCCGTGACGACCCGCACCTGCCGGGGTCAGCGGCGGATGAGGCCGAGTTCGGTGGCGGTGGCGACGGCGGCGGTGCGCGACTCGACGCCGAGCTTGGCGTAGATGCGGGCCAGGTGGGACTTGACGGTGCCTTCGGTCAGGTGGAGGCGGACGCCGATGCTGTGGTTCGACAGACCGTCGGCGACCAGGGCGATGACCTCGGTCTCGCGTCGGGTCAGGGTGGTGCCCGGCGTACGCAGGCGGTTCATCAGCCGGTTCGCGACGGTGGGCGCCAGCGTGGTGCGTCCGGCGGCGGCGGTGCGGACGGCGGCGGCCAGGTCTTCGGGTGGGGCGTCCTTGAGGAGGTAGCCGGTGGCGCCGGCCTCGATGGCGGGCAGGGTGTCGGCGTCGGAGTCGTAGGTGGTGACGATCAGCACGCGCGGCGCCTCCGGGCGGGCGGTGATCCGGGCGGTGGCTTCGGCGCCGCCCATGCCCTTCCCGAACTGTAGGTCCATCAGGACGACGTCGATGTCGCCTGCGGCGGCGCGGGTGACGGCCTCCTCGGCGGTGGCGGCTTCGGCCACGACGACGAGGCCGGGTTCGGTTTCCAGCACGGCGCGCAGTCCGGCCCGTACGACCGGGTGGTCGTCGGCCAGGAGGAGGCGGACGGGGACGTCGTCGGTCACGGGCGGTCCTCGGGCTCGGTCCTGGTGGGCGGGGTGAGGGGAAGCTCGGCGGTCACCGCGGTGCCCCGGCCGGGCGCGGATGCGACGGCCAGGGTGCCGCCGAGAGCGGCCATGCGGGCGCGCATGGCCGCCAGGCCGAAGCCGCCGCCGTCGACGTCGGGGGCGGGCAGGTGTTCCGGGTCGAAGCCGCGCCCGTCGTCGACGACGTGCAGGGCGATGCGGTCGCCGAGATGGCTGAGGGTGACCTCGGTCGTGGTGGCCTGGGCGTGGCGGACCGTGTTCGCGAGGGTGGACTGGGCGATACGCAGGAGCGCCACCTCGTGGGCGGTCGGCAGCGATACGGGGTCGCCGACGAGGTGGAAGCGGGCGGTGAGGCGGTGGCGGGCGCTGGTGGTGGTGCACAGGCGTTCCAGGGCCCCGGCCAGGGTGGTGCCTTCCAGGGTGGGCGGGGTGAGCGCGGCGACGAAGCGGCGGGCCTCGGCGAGGTTGTCCACGGCGACCTGACGGGCCGCGTCGACGTGACCGGAGGCGGCACCGGGCCGGCCGGGCAGGGCGCGCTCGGCGGCGCGCAGCAGCAGCTGGATGCTCGACAGGCCCTGGGCGAGGGTGTCGTGGATCTCGCGGGCCAGACGCTCGCGCTCGGCGAGTACGCCGGCGGTGTGCTCGGCCCGGGCCAGGTCGGCCCGGGTGGCGGTGAGTTCCTCGATCAGCTGCCTGCGCTGCTCGCTCTCCCGATACAGGGCCTGGTATCCCCACACCACCCCGACGGCGACGGCGGCGCCGAGCGCGGGACCGATCACCGTGGCCGGGGTGAAGGAGCCGGTGTGGGCGCCGAACCCGGCGATGGCCGCCACGGCGGTGGCGATCACGGCGGCCAGGCCGGCGCGGCGCGGCAGCAGGTGGAGCTGGAGAAAGTACAGCGGGAACGCCACCCAGATCGCATCGGGGGACAGGCCCAGCAGCACCAGCCACACGGCGCCGACGGCGGCCAGCCACCAGGCGGCGGCCCGCCGCGAGCGCCGGATGCGGGGAAGGAGCGGCCCGATGGCGTACGCCAGACCGCACGCCACCGCCACGGCGACGATCGATCCGGCGTGCGGCCGGTCGTCGGCCACCGCCCGGCCCGCGGCCAGGACGAGCAGGCCGATGATCAGCAGGTGCAGGCACCAGGCCAGGGCTCGGGAGGTCGGGGTCAGGGCAGGGGCAGCGGTGCTCACAGTGCGTCCCACGTTACCGAGGCCGGCGCCCCGGGGGCCTCTATCGAAAGTTGGAACCCGGGCGCCGTCCTTCGGCCCGCGAAGTGCCGCCCTGCGCCAGACGCGGACACGGGCGCCGGCCGCGATGGTGGAGGCGTACCGCTTCCACCGCCGAAAGGACAGGCCACTGCCGTGTTTGTCGCCTGGAGAGACCTGAAGTTCGCCAAGGGACGCTTCGCCCTGATGGGGACCGTCATCGTGTTGATCACGCTGCTGGTCGGGCTGCTGTCCGGGTTGACGGCCGGACTGGGCCGGCAGAACATCTCCGCCATCACCGACCTGCCCGCCGACAGGATCGCCTTCCAGGCGCCCGGCGAGGGCCAGGACGTGTCGTACTCCAACTCCACTGTCACCGAGAAGCAGTGGCAGCAGTGGGCCGAGGCCCCCGGAGTCACCGGCGCCGAACCGCTGGGCATCACCACGACCAGGGCCACCGCCGGAAACCGGAGCGTCGGGGTCTCCGCCTTCGGCGTCCAGCCCGGCTCCCACCTGGCCCCCGACAGCGGCCGGATCGACGACCACTCGGCAGTGCTGTCCACCAAGGCCGCCGACGACCTCGGTGTGCAGGCCGGCGACTCCGTCACCCTCGCCGGGCAGCGACTGACAGTGGCCGCCGTACGCGGCGACGCCTCCTTCAGCCACACCCCAGTGGTGTGGATCAGCCTGGACGTGTGGCAGAGGAGCGCGCCTCCCACCGGCACCGGTGACGGCAACCAGACGGCCACCGTCGTCGCCCTGACCACCACCTCGGACGCCGATCCGGGAGCCACCGACCGGCAGGCGGGCACCAAGACGGTCTCCGTCTCCGACTCGCTGTCCGCGATCGGTTCCTACACCTCCGAGAACGGCTCCCTGCAGCTGATGCGCGGCTTCCTGTTCGCCATCTCCGCCCTCGTCATCGGGGCCTTCTTCACCGTCTGGACCATCCAGCGCAGCGGCGACGTCGCAGTGCTGAAGGCACTCGGCGCCCCCACCGCCAACCTTCTCAAGGACGCCCTCGGACAGGCCGTCGTCCTGCTCACCGGCGGCACCCTGCTCGGCACCGGCATCGCCGCCGCACTCGGCGCCCTCGTCGCCGGGTCCACGGTGCCGTTCCTCCTCACCCCGGTGACCGTCCTCCTTCCCGCGGCCGTGATAGTCGTCCTCGGCGCCCTCGGAGCCGCTCTGGCCATCCGCCGCATCACCTCCGTCGACCCGCTGACCGCCCTGGGGAGCGCCCGATGAGCCTGAACCTGACCGACATCACCCTCACCTACCCCGACGGCGAGGGCCGCCTGACCGCCCTCGACCGCGTCACCCTGGACGTACCCAAGGGCAGCCTGACCGCCGTGATCGGCCCCTCCGGATCCGGCAAGTCCAGCCTCCTCGCGGTCGCCGCGACCCTCATCACCCCCGACTCCGGCACCGTCACCATCGACGGCACCGCCACCACCGGAATGACGCGAGGGGAACTCGCCGACCTGCGCCGCCACAAGATCGGCATCGTCTTCCAGCAGCCCAACCTGCTGCCCTCCCTCACCGCCGCCGAGCAGCTCCAGGTCATGGCCCAGATCGACGGCCGTCCACCGGCCAGAGCCCGTACCCGCGCCGTGGAACTCCTCGACGCGGTCGGCCTCGCCGGCCAGGCCGACCGCCGGCCGCACCAGCTCTCCGGCGGCCAGCGCCAGCGCGTCAACATCGCCCGCGCGCTGATGAACGACCCCACCGTCCTGCTCGTCGACGAACCCACCAGCGCGCTCGACCACGAACGCGGCGCCGCCGTCATCGAGCTGATCAGCCGCCTCACCCACCAGCAGACCACCGCCACCGTCCTGGTCACCCACGACCGCACGCACCTCACCGCCGTCGACCAGATCGCCGAAGTCCACGACGGCCGCCTCCACCTTCCGGCACCAGCCCGCTGAGGTACGGCCGATGTGAGGAGCTGATGTGCCACCGGACGGGTGCGAACCGGGTTCGTCACTGCTGAGCGGGCAGAGTGACGGGCGTCGGCCCCCGGCCGCGAGGAAGGCGCGGTGATCGTCGGCGAACTCGAAGCCGAACCGTCGCTCGATGCCGGCGAACACGGCGACCGTGAGCCCAGGGAGTAACGCGCCAGTGGGCGCTGCCCAGGCCCGGAGGGGCGGTGGTAGTGCCTGCTGTACCCGGATCGGGCAGCCCGCTGGATGGTCGCCGTTCCTCCAGCTCAATAGCGTTTCTGGTGCGCGCGGTTCCTGCCGAGCACACGGAGAGAGGCCACCAGAATGGGACAGACCGTCGAACCGGCGGTACGCGTCGAACGACTCACCCGCGTGTACGGTACCGGCCGCAACCAGGTGACCGCGCTCGCTGGCGTCGATGTCGGCTTCGGCCGGGGCACCTTCACCGCGGTGATGGGGCCCTCGGGCTCCGGCAAGAGCACGCTGCTGCAGATCGCGGCCGGGCTCGACCGCCCCACGAACGGCCGGGTGGTCGTCGGCGGCACCGACCTGTCCGGGCTGTCCGAGACGCGCCTGACCGAGCTGCGGCGTACCCGGATCGGGTTCGTCTTCCAGGCGTTCAACCTGATCGGCGCGCTCACCGTCGAGGAGAACATCGTGCTGCCCCTGCGTCTGGCCGGCGTCCGCCCGGACCGGGCCTGGCTCGCCCATGTGGTCGAGCGGGTCGGCCTCGCCGACCGGCTGCACCACCGGCCGGCGGCGCTGTCCGGCGGCCAGCAGCAGCGGGTGGCGATCGCCCGGGCGCTGGCCACCCGCCCCGAGGTGATCTTCTCGGACGAGCCCACCGGCGCCCTCGACTCGCGGACCGCGGCGGAGGTGCTGGTGCTGTTGCGCGCGGTCGTGGACGAGCACGGGCAGACGGTGGTGATGGTGACCCACGATCCGATCGCCGCGTCGTACGCGGATCGGGTGCTCGTGCTGGCGGACGGCGCGATAGTCGCGGACCTGCCGCAGCTCGGTGCCGTCCGGATCGCCGAGCACCTGGCGTCGCTGGACGGGCGGGTCCTCCGATGACCGGCCTCGCCGCGCGCCTGCTGCGGCACCGCACCGGCCCCGCCGCCGCGACCCTGCTGGCCCTGATCGTCGGCGTGCTGATCCTGGTGGCGATGGGCACGCTCGTCGAATCGGGGCTGCGGTTCCGCCCGGAGCCGCGGCTCTGGGCGAGCGCCGACGTGGTCGTGGCCAACCGCACGGTCAGCCACACGTCCCGGGAGTTCGACGGCGAGACCACCACGAGCACCGTGACGCTGCCCGAGGGCGGCACTGTGGACGCCGACCTGGTGGACCGGATCCGCCGGGTGCCGGGCGTCACTGCCGTCACCGGCGACGACAGGGTGCTGATCGGCTCACCTGCCGCCGTGGGACACGGCTGGGACACGTACGTCTTCACCGGTCGTCCCCTCGTCGCCGGCGCCGCGCCCCGGACCGACGACGAGGTGGTGGCCGACGCCCGGCTCGGCATGGCGCCCGGCGACCGCATCGAGCTGGTCGTCGGCGGGATCGGCCGGTCGTACCGGGTGAGCGGGACCGCCGAGACAGGTTCGGCGGCGGTGTTCTTCACCGACGCGCAGGCCGCGCGCCTGTCCGCCCACCCGGGCCGGGTGGACGCGATCGGCGTACGGATGGCGCCCGGCGCCGATCTCGGCGCGGTGCGCGAGATCGCGACGGCGGCCGGCGCCACGACGTACGCCGGGAAGGACCGCGGGAAGGCCGAGCAGTCGGAGAACCAGGCCGCCCGCAGCTTGCTGGTCGAGGCCGGGTCGGCCTTCGGGGGGTACGTCGTCCTGCTGATCGTGTTCGTGGTGTCCGGCACCATCGGGCTGTCCGTCCGGCACCGCCGGCGTGACCTGGCGTTGCTGCGCGCGGTCGCCGCCACACCGGGGCAGGTGCGCCGCATGCTGGTCGCCGAGGCCGCGTTGCTCGCCCTGGCCGGCTCCGCGATCGGCGGCCCGGCCGGCCTGCTGGCGGCCCGCTGGGTGCACGGCGAACTGGTCGGGCGCGGGTTCGTGCCGGCCGGCTTCCCGATGGCGGGCGGTCTGTTCGCGGTGCCGGCCGCCATCGGTACGGCGGTCCTCGTGGCGGTGGTGGCCGCGCTGATCGCCGCACGCCGGGTCACCGCCATCAAGCCCGTCGAGGCGCTCGGCGAGATCGCCGTCGAGCCCCGGCGCAGCGGCCCGGTACGGCTGATCGCCGGCGTGCTGACGCTGATGGCGGCCGGCAGCTCCGGGGCGTTCACCCTCGGCGCCGCCGGGTCGGCCGGCGCGCTGGCCGGCGCGGTCGGCATGCTCTACCTGTTCGTCATCGCGGTGGCGCTGCTCGCACCGCACATCAACGCGTACGCGGCACGCCTGCTCACCCTGGTGCTGCCGCGGATCTGGTGGGCCGGCGGCTACCTGGCCGCGGCCAACCTGCGGGCCAACGCGCAGGGCATGGCGACAGTCCTGACCGCCCTCGTGCTGTCCGTCGGGTTCGGCGGCTCGGTCTGGTTCCTGCAGGACAACCTGGAACGGCAGACCGCCACGCAGAGCAGCGCGGGAACCCTCGCCGAGCGGGTGCTCACCGCTCCGGGCGGACTGCCGGGGGACGCGGCGCGGGAGATCCGCGAGCTGGACGGGGTGCAGGCGGCCACCGGGGTACGCCGCACCCAGGTCGTGGTGCGGGCACTCGGCGGCATCGAGCCGGTCGACGCCCAGTCCGTCGACCCGGCGGGCGTCACGTCGACGATGGACCTCGCCGTGCGCGAGGGCACCCTGGCCGACCTGCGCGCCGGCACCGTCGCCCTGTCCACGACGCAGGCGTCGTCGTCCGGCTGGGACGTCGGCGACAAGGCGGAACTCTGGCTGGGCGACGGCACCCCTGTCACGTTGGACGTCATCGCGATCTACGACCGTGGCCTCGGCTTCGGCGACGTCACCCTGGCCGCCGGGACGGTCGCCGGGCACACCGCCGGGAACACCGTCGACGAGGTACTGGTCCACGGCGGCCCGGACGCCGGCACCGCGTTGGCCACGTGGGCGGCGTCGCGGCCCGGCACCGAGGTTCTCGACGCCGCCACCCGTACGCGCCTGCTCAGCACCGACCTGGCGCTCGGCGCCTGGCTGAACCGGCTGCTGATCGGCGTGATGGTCGGGTACGCGGCGCTGGCGGCGGCCACCACGATGGTGATGGCGGCACTGGCCCGCCGCCGCGAGCTGGCGTTGCTTCAACTCGTCGGGGTGACCCGCCGTCAGATTCGCGGGATGGTCCGGGCCGAACAGGCCGGGCTGCTCGGCACCGCGGTACTGATCGGCGCGACGATCGCGGTGCTGACGCTGAGCGCGATCGTCAACGGACTGACCGGCAGCCCGATCCCGTACGTGCCGCCGCTCGGGTGGGCGGCGGTGCTCGGCGGTACGACGCTGCTGGCGTTGGTGAGCACGGTGTGGCCCGTCCGGCGGCTGCTCAGCGCTCCGCCGATCGACAACCTCGGCCTGAAGGAGTAGGAGCGGTGTCACCGCCCATCGGGTTCCTCGGCCAGGATGGCGGCGCTGACCTCGTGCACGAACGCCCGGACGTCGTCGAACCGGCCGGGATCGCTGTCCTGGCCGGAGTCGTACCACCAGTCGCGCGCCCAGACGATCAGGTCCGCCCACCGAGGGAGGGCGGCGGCGGTCTGCTCGGCGGCCTGCCGCTTGGACAGTTGCCGCCCGTCGCGCAGGCGCTGGTAGGCCCGGCAGAGCGTGAGCACCGCGTACGACTGGGCTCCGGATGGGGTCATCTCGAGCACCCAGGCCGGCCAGTCGCGAACGTGGTCCCGCAGAGCAGCGCGCACGAGGCCGGGTTCGACGGCGGGCAGCAGCTCGCCGGCCGGCGGTCCCAGCAGCGTACGGCCGTAGTCGTGCACGGCGGCCCAGGTCACGACGCGGTGGGTGGTGGCGGGCAGCAGGTGCAACGACTCCCCGGGACTGATCCGGGCGATCACGTGGTCCCGGCCGGGAACGGTGCGCACCGCGTCCAGTGACACGTATTCCACCTCGACCCGGCCGGCCCACAGCGGATGCCGCCGGTCGAGGTCAGCGTGCAGGTCGGCGAGGACGTCGAGGAGCTCCTCGTCCGGGTCACTCGCGAGCACCGCGAGCAGGTCGAGGTCGCTGCGGTTCACGTCGAAGTCGCCTGCCACGAGCGAGCCGTGCAGGTACAGGCCGAGAAGGTCGTCCGCCAGCGTGCGGTGCCACGCCTCGCGGAGGTCGGAGAGAACCGTGTCAGGTGGGACCACCAGGTGATCCTGCGCGACGGGTCGCCGCGGGGCCACCGATAAAACCGACCCACGTCGCCCATGAGCCCGGCGTCAGGGGTACGCGCAACCGCATCCGCCGGTCGCGCCTACGTGCTCGGCGGGTTGCGGTGCCGCTCGGCGAGACCCGACGCGGCCTGCCGCTGCGCGTCGTGCCGGTGCCGGTCGGCGTCGGCCTGGCGGACCGCGGCAGAGTCCTCGTCCGACGGGCGCCTCATCCGGTCGCGCCGGGCGACGAAGACGACGAGCGCGAGCACCACCACCACGATCACCGCGAGCGACACCAGCATCGTTCTCATGCCGTCGACGCTACGGCGTACGCGCCAGCCTCGGCGTGGTGACGGTCAGGGGGCTGCTCCGTCCGCCGCCGGATGGCAAGCTCACGTGTCGTGATCGATGACTTCGCGAAGGGCGGTGGGGGAGCGGTGCGGAACCCGGATCCCGTGGAGGCCCGCTCGTGAGGGCGGTCATCGTCGCGGCCGCCGTCGCATTCGTCATCTCCCTGTTCGGTACGCCGGTGGCGATTCGCGTCTTCAGCGCGCTGAAGGCCGGTCAGCCGATCCGGTCCATCGGGCTCGCCAGCAACGAGGGCAAGAAGGGCACGCCCACGATGGGCGGCGTCGTCTTCATCGTGGCGACGGTCCTCGCGTACGTCGCCGGGCACCTCGCCCTGACGACCCTGCCCGAACGGCAGATCGCGCAGGAGGGGCCGACCATGACGGCCCTGGTGCTGCTCGGGTTGTTCGTCTTCTGCGGCGCGGTCGGCTTCTTCGACGACTTCCTCAAGGTGCGCCGGCGCAACTCCGACGGGCTGTCCGCTAAGGGCAAGCTGCTCGGCCAGGCGCTCGTCGGCGGCGGGTTCGGCGTCGCCGCGCTCTACGTGCCCAGCACGAACGGCCAGACCGTGGCCAGCGAGCACATCTCGCTCATCCGCGACATCAGCTGGCTGGACGTCGGCAAGGTCGGCGCGGTCATGGTCTTCATCTTCGTGATCACGGCGATGTCCAACGGCGTGAACCTCACCGACGGCCTCGACGGCCTGGCCACCGGCGCATCGATCCTGGTGCTCGGCGCGTACTCGCTGATCGGCTTCTGGCAGTACCGGCACTGGTGCGCCGACGACGGGTACGCCCGCGTGAACGAGTACTGCTACCAGGTCCGCGATCCGCTGGAGATCGCGATGATCGCGGCCGCCGCGGCCGGTGCCTGTGTGGGCTTCCTGTGGTGGAACACGTCCCCGGCCCGGATCTTCATGGGTGACGTGGGCGCGCTCGGGCTGGGCGGCCTGATCGGCGGGCTCGCGGTGGTGACCCGTACGACGCTGCTCTCGATCCTGATCGGCGGGCTGTTCGTCATCATCACCACGACCTGGGTGATCCAGATCGTCTCGTTCCGGACCACCGGCAAGCGAGTCTTCCGGATGGTGCCGTTGCACCACCACTTCGAGCTGGTCGGATGGAGCGAGTCCACCATCGTGGTCCGCTTCTGGATCGTGGCCGGTGTCTGCGTCGCGGCCGGCCTGGGCCTGTTCTACTCGGACTTCCTGGCGGCTGTGGGATAGCGGCGGAGACGCCGGCTCACACGGAAGGCTGCGCGGTGTCGCCGTCGCGGAGGTGGTCCAACTCGGCGAGGTACATGGCCTGCAGGCGATCGTGGTGCCGGACCAGTAGCCTGACCTCCTCGGCGCTGTAGCCCTCGACGAGCCGTCCCGCCCGCTCGGCGAAACGCTCGTACGGCCGCTCCAGATCGGCGATCCGCTCCGGCCGTATGGTGACGACGACCCGCCGCCGGTCTGCCGGGTCGCGTTCGGTCGTCACGTAGCCGGCCTGCTGGAGCCGGCGGAGCATGCTGGTGACCGCACCGGTGGTGAGGTTGGTCCGCTCGGCGATCTGCCCCGCGGTGGCGGAGCCGATGTCCGCCAGGTAGTCCAGGCACTCCAGGTCGCTCACGGCGAGGCCCAGCCGCTCCGCGATGGCGTACCGGAACACCATGGACAGCCGCGACGTCTCCCGCCCGGCGCGCATGAGGTCGGCGATCGCGGAGGCGCGGGCCGAATCGTGGGACATGCGGGCAATCATGCCTCCGGTACGGTGACCCGGTGCAGCCGAGGTAGCACGCGGGTGAGCACCCAGTGCGGTGCGGCGGCGCCGCCGGTGAGGCGGTGCATCAGCCTGGCGGCGTTGTCGACGGCGTGGAAGGCGTACGGCACCATCGCGTCCTGGTATCCGGCGATCGCCTCCTCCACCGGTGTGCCGTTCCGCCGGGCCTCGACCAGCTTGTGGCCGAGCAGCGCGGCGTCGCGCAGCGCGGTGTTGCCGCCGTGAGCGCCGAACGGCGGCATGACGTGTACGGCGTCGCCCATCATCGTCGCCCGGGGGACCGCCCACCGGTGCGGGCGCCGGCCGGTGGCGAACAGGTTGAGCACCGTGGCGTCCAGCTCGGCCGTGTCGACCAGCCGCCGCACGAGCGGGTGGAAGTCGATGCTCATCCGGGCCGCCACGTGCCACAGCGCCCGCAGGTCCCCGCGGACGCCGGGAGGCAGCTCGTCCCGCCGGAGCAGCAGTGCCCACATGACGTAGTCGTCGCCGGTGGGGGCGTAGCTGCCCGGGGCCAGGCGCGTGAACGCCTCCCGCGGGCTCTCGCCGAACCGCATCGAGGTGAAGAAGAAGGCGCTGCCGGGCCGGTCGGCGATGGCGAGGACCCCGCTGGTCCGCAGCGCGCCCGGGATGACGCTCGCGCCGTCGCGCCGCAGCGGCGACCGGCCGTAGATACCCGCCATCGGGGTGTCCGCCGGGTCGGCGTCCGGTATGAGCTGCGCGCGCAGCGCCGAGCCGACGCCGTCCGCGCCCACCACGACTGTGGCCGCGGCGGCTCCGCCGTCGGAGAACCGCAACCGCAGTCCGGCCGGGCCGCCGCTGTCCACCGCGACGGCGTCCCTGCCGTAGTGGATGCGTCCGTCCAGCCCGGACTGCAGGATCGACCGCAGCGTCAGGCGGTCCACCTGGCGGGTCTCGTGCGGGTCGTCCTTGAAGGTGATCGTGAAGGCGTCCCGCAGCCGTCTGTCGGTGAAGCGCAGGTGTCCGCCGGGCTCGTCACCGGTGGCCAGCGCCAGCCGGTACAGCGGCCGGGGCAGGCTCTCGCGCAGCGCCGCCAGCCCGTACCGGTCGAGGATGATCCGGTATCCCTGCCGCCGGACGAAGGGGCCCGGGTCCCGCTCGTAGACGTGTACGTCGATGCCGGCGCGCGTCAGGTACTGGGCGAGACAGAGGCCGGAGAGGCCGGCGCCGGAGATCGCCACCGAGAAGTCCGTCGATGTGCTCATCCAATTACCTTAATCATTAAGATGATTGCGGCAAGGGCTACTGTGAACAGTCATCTTGGACGGATACTCAAGTTGGTTGTATATTCGGCTCATGGGATCTGCTTCGCGTCCCGCGCTACGGGAACCGTCGTACTTCGTCCTCGCTGCCCTGCTCGGCGGACCGCTCCACGGTTACGCCGTGATCAAACGGGTGACCGAGCTGTCCGGCGGGCGGGTGACCCTCGCCGCCGGATCGCTGTACTCGGTGATCGACCGGCTGCTCGGCGAGGGCCTCGTCACCGCCGACGGTGAGGAGATCGTCAACGGGCGTGCCCGTCGCTACTACCGGCTCACCGACGAGGGCTGTCGCGTACTCACCGAAGAGGCCGACCGGCTCGCCCAGGCCGCCCGGGTGGTCATGGACCGCCTGCCGCGCCGGGTCGCATCGCAGGCAAGTGCCCGTCACCCTTCCACCGTGAGGATCAGACCCGCATGAGTTCCGATGTCCTGGAGAAGCGTTACCGCATGCTGCTGCGGGCCTACCCGGCCGGCTACCGGCGCGAACGCGCCGACGAGCTGATCGACACGTTGATCGGCGACGAACGAACCACCCGTCGATGGCCCAGCGCCCGGCAGGCGGCCTCGCTCGTCCGGGGCGGCCTGCGGGTGTACGGCGGCAGCACCGCCGCCCGTCCCACCGCCGTGCTGTTCTGGCAGGGCATCCACCTCGGCGCCCTGGCGGTGCTGGCACTGGGTGTCCTCATCGGCGTGGACGACATCGTCGAGGCGTTGCAGTACGGCGGACTCGCGGACCCCCTGACCGTCCTGCGCAATCAGGGCGTCCACGAGGTCGTGCTGACCGCCGCGCTGGTGGCGCTCGTCGCGGGCCGTACCCGCACCGCTGCCGTTCTGGCGGTGACCGCGGCGGTGGTGCCGAGCCTGATCTCCCCGTACCTGTTCCTCAACGGCCTGCCGCAGTGGTGGGCGCCGGTTGTCGCCGCGCCGCTGATCGTGCTGGGCCTGCGGCGCCCGGCGGACGTGCCGCCGGCGCCCCGGGCCAACGCCGTCCTCGTCACCGCCGGCATCCTCGCGCTGCATCTCATCCCCGCGGGCGGCCTCCGCCTGGTCGACGCGGGTCCGCGGATCGTCGCCGCCGTCATGGTGGTCGCCGGGGTGGCAGCCTTCCTGTGGGTGGCGACGGCCGACCAGCGGCTGCTGATCGCCGTCGTCCCCACCCTGCTGCTGGGCACGCTGCACCAGCTGGACAACGCCGGGTTGACGGGGGAACTGCTGCGTCGGCCGGACGCCCTGCCGTCCCTGGTCGTCGCGGTCCTGATGGCTGTCGTCGCGGTCGTGTCGACCCGGCAGCGGCAGCGCACTCGCGCCTGATCGACGGGCGGGCGGTCCGGCTCTTGCCCGGACCGCCCGGCGAGGAATCGAGTACCGACCGGCCGCGGAGCTGTGGTGGCGGTTCGCGGTCCGGGCGAGGGCGCGCCGGACGGCGCCAACTCGGTTGTGTGTCGCCGGCCGGCCTGGCAGCCTGGCTGCCTCGGTCTGACGAGAGGTGGCCATGACGCGGACCTTCCTGCAGCCGGACGATCTGCACGACCTCGTGGCGGACCAGTTCGGCTCCGACCGGCGGCTCGCCGCCCTGGACCGGCTGACAGGCGGCACCAAGAAGGGCGTCTACCGGCTCCGGCTGGACGACCGGACAACCGTGATGCTGTATGTGTGGGCCGCGGACGAGAACTACTGGCCCCCGTCACCGACGGTGCCGGACGACCCGTTCACGGACGCGTCGGGCGCGGATCTCTTCGTCGCCGGCCACGCGGCGCTCACCGCGGCAGGAGTGCGTGTCCCGCATCTGATGATGATCGACCGGGACGGCCGTCACCTCGACGCCGACATCGCGCTCGTCGAGGATGCCGGCGCGCTACGGCTGGAGGCGGTGCTGGAACACGATCCGGCCACCGCCCCCAGGCCGCTGTCCGCGCTCGGTGACGCCCTGCGCCGCATGCACACCGCCTTCGGGCCGCAGTACGGCAAGGTCGCGGCCGTCGCCCGAGGTGAGGCATCCCAGACGCGGCGCGCGGAGGACGTGATCGTCGACCGCGCGCTCGGCCACCTCGACGCGGCAGCGGTCCGCGACGCCCGGCTGGCCGACGCCCATCACCGGGTCACCGCGCACGTACGCCACCTCAGGAGCGCGGTCACCCCGCGCGAGGAGTACGGGCTGGTGCACGGTGAACTCGGGCCGGATCACGTGCTCGTCACACCGGCCGGCGAGGCCGTCATGATCGATTTCGAGGGGCTGACCTACTTCGACGTCGAGTGGGACCACGCCTGGCTGCGGATGCGTTTCGACGAGGCCTACTCGGCGCTGCGTCCGGTCGATCTCGATCCCCACCGGCTGGAGCTCTACCGGTACGCGCAGACGTTGTCCCTGATCGAAGGGCCACTGCGGATCGCGGACACCGACTTCCCGGACCGGCAGTGGATGCTCGACCTGGCCGAGTGGAACATCACCAAGGCGCTCGCCGCGACCTGACGGCAGCCTCAGCCGGCCGGACCGACGTGTGCCGCAAGCAGGCGCCACCCCTCGTCCCCGTCGAGGATCCATGTCCGCGTGTAGCGGACCCGGGCGAGAAACGGCTCGCCGGCGAGGGCGCCCTCCACGGTGCCGAGGAACCACGTCACACCGGTGCCGCCGGCCACGAGGACCGCCAGGTCCTCCTCGTCCACCCGGGTCATCGTCTGCTGGCCGGATCGGTGCACGTGCAGGTCGTCCTGCTTGGAGTAGAGGCGCCCGTCCGGCCCGGTGAACACGAGCCGGTCGTCGATCAGCCGATCCAGCGCCGCGACGTCGGAGGACAGTTGGGCGCGTTGAAGACGCCGTTCGGCGGCGCGTAGGGCCTCGACGCCGGCGAGGTCCGCGCCGCCGTTCCCCGTGGGTAGATCATCGGTGTCCATTGACGACAACGTAACAGCGATCTTCGGGGAGCGCTGACCGCCCATGCAGGTCAGCGGGACGGGCGAGGGCTCGCCCGTCAGCGCTTGGCGACGGTGAGCAGCACCGCCGAGTCCTCGAGCGCCTCCAGCGTGTGCCGGCGGTCCGGCACGATCAGCAGATCGCCGGGTGCGCCGTCCCAGGACGTCTCGCCGGCGCCGAGCCGGACCCGCCCGTGCAGGACGTGGACGGTGGCCTCGCCGGGGTTCTCGTGCTCGCTGAGCATCTGCCCGGCGGTCAGCGCGATCATCGTCTGGCGGAGCCTGTGCTCGTGACCGCCGTAGACGGTGGAGCTGCTGCGGCCGCTGGAGGAGGCGTGCGCGAGCTTCAGCTGTTCGCGGGCCAGTGCGGTCAGGGATGACTTCTGCATGAGGTGTCCCCTCTCCTCGTCGCGCCGGGCATGACGGTCATCCGCGAACCGTAGCGTGGTCGCCCGTCGCCGGACCACCGGCCGTCAGGGGCACCCGCTCACGGCATGGTGGCCTTCGGGGCGCCCTTGCCCGGGTCGATCCGGGTCGGACCGGAAGCCGAGGGGCGGATGTCGAAGTCGAAGATCTCGGTGGGCAGGTAGACGGTCGCGCAGGAGTTGGGGATGTCCACCACGCCGGAGAGCCGGCCCTCGATGGGCGCGGCACCGAGCAGCAGGTACGCCTGTTCCGGCTGGTAGCCGAAGCGGGTCAGGTAGTCGATGGCGTGCAGGCAGGCCCGCTGGTAGGCGAGCTGCGAGTCGAGATACCGCTGTTCGCCGTCGAGGGTGACCGAGAGCCCGGAGAAGGCCAGCCACCGGGAGAACTGCGGCGGCGTGTCGCCCGGAATGAAGATCGTGTTCTCGGCGACGCCGTACGTCTGCATGCCGTTCTTGATCAGGTCGACGTGCAGGTCGACGAAGCCGCCCATCTCGATGGCGCCGCAGAAGGTGATCTCTCCGTCGCCCTGGGAGAAGTGCAGGTCGCCGAGGGACAGGTTGGCTCCCGGTACGTACACCGGGTAGAAGACCCGGCTGCCGACGGTGAAGTTCTTGATGTCCTGGTTCCCGCCGTTCTCCCGGGGCGGCGCGGTTCGCGCCGCCTCCGCGGCCACCCGGTCGAAGTCGGCGCCGGTGAGGCTGCCGAGGATCGCGTCCTGGGGCTCGGGAGGCAGGGCCAGGGGCGGCACCCGGTCGGGCGCGGTGGCGATCAGCGCTCCCTCCCGCTGGTTCCAGGTCGCGAGCAGCGACGCGGACGGGGCGGTGCCCATCAGCCCCGGGTGGGATATCCCGGTGAACGAGACGCCGGGGATGTGCCGGGAGGTGGCCTTGCGGCCGGTGAAGTCCCAGACCGCCTTGTAGGCGTCGGGGAACTGCTCGGTGAGGAAGCCGCCGCCGTTGCCGGTGGGGAAGATGCCCGTGTAACCCCAGCCCTGGCCGGCCAGCGGACCGGACTCCTGGGGGATCGGGCCCATGTCGAGGATGTCGACCATGAGCAGGTCGCCCGGCTCGGCGCCCTCGACGGCGAACGGGCCGCTGAGAGCGTGCACCCGGGTCAGCGGAGCGTCCCGGATGTCCTCGGCGGAGTCGTCGTTGTGGATCGCGCCGTCGAACCACTCGCGGCAGTGGACGCGGAACGACTGTCCGGGCCGTACCGTCGCCACGGGCGGGACGTCGGGATGCCAGCGGTTGTGCCCGACCTTCTCCTGGTCGGTGAACCTCTTCGTGGAGTCGAGAGAGAACAGCAGTTCAGGCACGGTGTCGAGCCCTTCTCGTGGTCACCATCGGGGCAGGCGGGCGTGGGCCGGGTTCGTCGAGCGGCGCGCCGGGCGACGGCCGGGCACCCGCCCGACCACCTCCGGCTGTTCCGCGCTGCGCTCGGTCCGGTCCACGGCCTCGCGCAGCGCCGCCGGCATGCGGGTGAGCCGTGGCGCGGAGAACACCCGTGCCGCCGGAGACCCGCAGCGGGGGCAGCTCGCCGACGGGCCCGCGGTCCCGACCGGCATCACGACGTCGAAGCTGCCGTCCTGCGGGCAGCGGTACTCGAAGGTGGCCATCGCCGCTTCCCGTCCAGCCGCTCGTGCGTGCGGTGGCCGTTCCGCAGCGGCTCACCCTGTCGTCCCGATTGTGGCTGATTACCGACACAAGCGGCGCAAAACGACGAATGAGCCGGAGCTTCCGCCTCGCGGCTGCCGTACCGGCCGAGGTGTGGGACATGTTGGCGATCATCGATACGTTGCGAGCATCGTCTACCTATGGCCGCCGTCTTCTCGTCCTCGCTTCTGCGCCGCCTGCGGCCGGGTCTGCCGGCCGCCGTCGTGCTGTCCGCCGCCGTGCTCGGCGCCGCACTGATCGCCGCGCCGTCGGCCGGCGCCGGCACCGCGTACCCCGCTGCCGCGCCGGCGCCCGGCGGCGCAGCGGTGCCCGCCGCGGAGCCGACCGGTACCGCGCCTTCGCCCACGTCGACGCCCAGGACGCCCGAACCGCCCAGCACCACGCCGTTCCCGCCGAGCGCGCCCACCAACCTGACCGCCACCCAGGTACGGAGCACGTCGGTCACCCTCACCTGGACGGCCGCCACGCGCGGCTGTTGCCCCGTCGTCGGGTACGACATCACGTACTACCAGGCGTTCGACGACGTGGTCTACGGCCTCAGCCTCGGCGACGTCACCACCGCCACGATCACCGGCTACATCCAGCCCGGCCGGCAGTACTCCTTCCGGGTGTCGGCCCGCGACGGCGACGGCCGCCGGTCGCCCTCCACCGACGCGCTGACGGTCGTCACCCCGGTGACCGACCCCGGCCCGGACACCACCCCGCCGAGCGCCCCGCAGAACCTCACGGTCGGCGACGTGACCGCCTCGACCGCCACGCTGTCCTGGGCGCCGTCGACGGACGACGTCGGCGTGCTCGGGTACAACGTCTACCGGTTCGACGGCTGGTTCACCTCGACGCTCGTCGCCACAGTGCCGGGCACGACGTACACGGCGCCGCTGCCCGCGCCGACGCCGCTGCGCACCCTGTACTACGTGCGGGCCCGGGACGCGGCCGGCAACGTGTCGATCGCGTCCAACACGGTCAGCGTGCCCACCACGTCGACTCCGCCGCCCCCGCCGCCCTCGACCTGCCGGGTGACCTACCGGAACCAGTCCGAGTGGCCCGGCGGTTTCGTCGCGGGGGTGACGGTGCAGAACACCGGGACGGCACCTGTCGACGGCTGGATCGTCACCTTCGGCTTCCCCGGGGACCAGCAGGTCACCACCGCGTGGAACGCCACAGTCGGCCAGACCGGCGCCGCCGTGACCGCCCGCAACGCCGACTGGAACCGCGTCATCGCGCCGAACGGATCCGCGACCTTCGGATTCCAGGGCCGGTGGAGCGCGAGCGACGCGCCACCGACCGGCTTCTCGCTCAACGGCGCCCCCTGCACAGTGGGCTGAGCGCCGCCCCGCGACCGACCCGAGAGGGAGTCTCGTGACCACACGCCACCGCCGCCGCGCCCTGGTCGGGGCCGTCACGGCCGTCGTCCTCGCCGTCACCACCACGTTCGGGGGTACGCCCGCGCCGGTCGCCGCCGCGAACACGCTCAGCATGCGTGGCGCCGACGTCTCCTCGTTGCAGCGCAGCCTGGACCTGGGCGCCAGGTACTACGACGCAGGCGGGGTGGCCCGCGACCCGCTGGACATCCTCCGGTCCGTCGGTCTCAACTACGTCCGGCTGCGCGTCTGGAACAACCCGGCCAGCGGCTACAACAACAAGAGCAGGGTGCTGGCCCAGGCGCGCGTGGCGAAGGCCAAGGGCCTCAAGGTGCTGATCGACTTCCACTACTCCGACACCTGGGCCGACCCCGGCAAGCAGTACAAGCCTGCCGCCTGGGCCGGGCACAGCCTCAGCCAGCTCCGCAACGACGTGTACGCCTTCACCTACGACGTCTGCGCCGCCCTGCGCGGGCAGGGCACCCTGCCGGACAGCGTGCAGATCGGCAACGAGATCAACGTCGGGATGCTGTGGAACGAGGGCAAGGTCGTCAACAACGACTTCGCCCCGCTGGCCGGGCTGCTGAAGCAGGGCTACAACGCGGTGAAGGCGTGCGGCGGCGGCATCCCCGTCATGATCCACACTGCGAACGCCGACAGCAACGCCAACGCCCGCTGGTTCTACGACGGCATCCGCGCGCAGGGCGTGCAGTGGGACATGACGGCCCTGTCCTACTACTGCATGTGGCACGGCAGCCTGGCGAACCTCTACAACAACATCGTCGACGTGCGGAACCGCTACGGGAAGCCGGTGGTGATCGTGGAGACCGCGTACCCCTTCACACGGGCCGACGCGGACGGCGAGCCGAACGCCATCGGCGACGCGACCTGCGACGGCATCAGCGCGACCTGGGCCGGGCAGGCCCAGGAGTTCGACTGGGTCCAGAACACCGCCCGCAACGCCGGCGCGATCGGTGTCTTCTACTGGGAGCCGACTTGGTACGCCGTCAGCGGCAACGGCTGGGACCCGGCGAACATCAACGGCACCGGGAACCAGTGGGACAACATGGCCGTCTTCGACTGGTTCGGGCGGGTCAACCCGGGGGTGCGCTGGGCGCCCTGACGGGCCGGCCGGCGCACCCCCGGTTCAGCGCCCGAGGAGCGCGCGGATCGAGTGGCGGCGGCCCCACGCGATGAACACGAACAGCACGAACAGCACCACGGGGGGTGAGCACCAGCGCGCCGCCGTGCAGGATGAACGCCTGGGTGACGGCGGCGCCGATCATGAGCAGCGCCAGCCCGACGGCGGCCAGGCCGGCCAGCCGAGGCACGAGCAGCCCGATGCCACCGGCCAGTTCCAGCAGGCCGACGAGGTAACGGAACCAGGTCGCGGCGCCCATGTCCTCGAAGGTCTGGACCGCGTTCGTCTCGCCGAACAGCTTGGGGCCGGCGGAGGCGACGATGAAGAAGACCCCGAGGAAGATCTGCAGCGCCCACAGCGTCCGGTGCAACCCGCGCGCGACGGGCGGGGGAGTGGTGTCGACAACGGTCATGGTTCTCGTCCCTCCTGGCGGTCTGCCGGTTCTCCGTATCCGATCGGATACACAGGTCAGACCGGCCAGGGCGGGCGAACTCATCGCTGACAGCCGCGCGACTACCAGGCCTTGCCGCGGATCGGGGGCACGTCGAGATCGCGCTCGCCGCCCCGGTGCTCGGCGAGCAGCCGCCGGCGGATCGCACGCCAGGCGACGCGTTCCTGACTGCGGCCGAGCCTGCGGTACGCCTGGAACGTGCAGAGCCGGCAGCCGCAGAGGTTCGGCGCCTGCGGCGACACCTCGCGGTGGCAGCGGATACGGATCCACTCGGGCGAGGCGAGGAACTCGGCCAGGTCGCAGGGGCCGGAGTCGTGCCGGTGGATGTCGGTACGGGCCATGTGACGACCGCCTTCCGGCCGCCCGCGCACCGTGCGCGGGACTAACGCCTCTCTGGCATGCCGATCACCTCCCGATCCCGGTGGACGCCTCCATTGTGCTGATCATGGACGGGGCCCGGCATCCGGTTTCGGGGGTCCGGCCCGTGGGCCGACCAGCCGAGGAAAGGCGCTGACGCGGCGTACCGTCGCGACGGCACGCCGAAGGGCCACGCTGCTCGTCACCCGGCCGTACCCTCTTCCGGTGAAGCTCCGCCGCCGGCTGGTCGCCGTGTCACTCCTCCTGGCGGTGGAGACGACGGCGTTCGCGCTGCTCGTCACCGAGTCCGTGACGGGTGCGATCGCCGCGGCCGGCCTCACCTGCGTGTCGCTGTGGCTGCACCTCGTCCTGCACGAGTTCGGGCACCTCGTCGTGGCGAAGCTGCTGCGTCTGCCGGTCATCGCGGTCCGCATCGCGCCCTTCAACGGCTGGCGCAACGAGGTGGCGGTCCGGCCTTCGCCGTCGATGACGGCGTTGCCGCTGCGGATGGTGCTGTTCTATCTCGGTGGCCCGCTGACCAACCTGTGCGCCGCGACGGCATTCGTCGTCGCGTCGACGTCCACCGGTACGGCGTCGACGCGGCTGGCGTTGCTCGGCGCCGCGTTCGTCGGGGCGCTGCTCGGCCTGACCAACCTCCTCCTTCCGGGGCGTTCGACCCGCAGTGACGGCCAGAACCTGGTCCGCTGGCTCCGGGCGGTCAGTCCTCGAAGCCGGACGGGTGGGCGTCGCCGACCGCGTTCAGCAGCACACCCTGCTCCAGCAGCGCCTTGCAGGCGCAGAGGACCATGGTGAACCCGCCCATCGAGTCGATCGCCTTGCTCACCGCCTGGTCGGCGGTGCCGGCGAAGCCCGTCTCGGTGATCCGGACCAGCGTGGTGTCGTCCTCACCCGGCAGGAACCGCCACTCGACCTGGGTGGGGGACTCCGGATCCCACTCGGCCAGGATGCGGCGGTTCTCCTCCACCTCCTTGACCGTCACGACGGTGGAGACGCCGTACATCTCCCAGTCCCAGGTGACGACGGCGCCGGGTTCCAGCCGGCCGCTGCTCCTGGTGAACCAGAACCTCGTGGTCACCGCCGGGTCGGCGAACGCCTGGAAGACCTCGGCGGCGGGCCGGCGGATGAGCATCTGCGCGGTGATGACAGGGGGTCGGGTCAAGCGGTCACTGTCCACGGGCAGCGGTGTTCCCTTCTCTCCTGGCCGGGCACTGCGGATGCGGTCACGGTACGGAATTCGCTTGAGCGGTGCCGCGACATGGGTCAGAGTCGTTCCATGATCTCCCACCGGAAGGGCGGCGACGCCCCGGCGCGATGAGCGCCTCCCCGCGGCGCGACGACGCCGCGACGATCCCGCACGAACTGTGGCAGCAGGCAGTCCGGATCCGCCAGGAATGGCTCGACCACGCCCTGTCCACACAGCCGGCCGACCGGCAGACCGCCGAGCGCTGCCTGACCGCCGTCTACGCGAGGGCCTCGCGGCCCCGGCCCCGGTTCGAATGGGTCGACTCGCCGGCCAAGGCACTGCCTCTGGTCAGTGGCTGGCCCACCCTCCACCAGCTGCACGAGCGCGTCCGGGCGGTACGGCCGCCCCGGACCCCGATGCCGGCGAGCGACATCGCCATGGTCGTCTCCCAGCTCCGGGGCGTGCTCAGCGCAGGCGTCGTGCACACCGATCCCGAGCTGTCACCCGCGCGTACCGGGAAGGCCAAGGAGCCGTGGCCCGAGCTGGCGCCGCAGCGGGCGTTCGACGGCGGCGTACCGCTCGCCGTCGTGCTGCACCAGGGCGTCCGCAGGGCGCTGCACCGGAGTCTCGCGCACGGGTTCTACCTGCCGGTGCGCGGGGCGCTCGCCAGCGACGGCCCGGTGCCGGTGTGCTGGTACGGGCAGCAGGACGCGTCGTGGATCGCCTACTACGACGTGCTGCGCCGGCTCGGCCTCGCCCGGTACGGGCCGGACGAGGCCGGACACCTGGACACCTGGGCCGACCTGGCCCGCTCCTGCGGCTGGTGGTGGCCGGGGGAGGACGTCTGCGTCGTGGTGGACCGGCCACAGGTGATCCGGACCGAACCGGTCCCCGGTACGCCCCACGACCGGGTCCGGCTGCGACCCGGCGGCGTGCGCTACCGCGACGGCTGGCAACCACTGCTGAGCGGCGTGGGCGCCGATCCGGGATGACGGGCATCCGCGCGGGCGCAGACCTTGATTGGATAGGCGACGGTAAATAGATTTAGCTCGGGCGCCGCCGAGGCCCGCAGACCGGACCCCGGCGGCTGACCGGGCCACCGTCGAGCCGGGCACATCGGTCGTACGCATCGACCACTCACCGTGGCGCACCGCCGCGCCGCACCCTCGCGCACCGCCGCGTCCGACGAGGACGCGCGCCGCTGCGCCCTGTCCGACGCCGAAGGACTTCCCATGACGATTCTCCGTGCCCGCCCCGCCCCGCTCGTGGCGGCCGTCGCCGCGCTGGCCGCCGTCACCGCGGCCGGTACGGCCCTGCTCACCGGCCCGGCCGCAGCCGCACAGGGCTGCCGGGTCGACTACACACCCAACCAGTGGCCCGGCGGGTTCACCGCGAACATCACGGTGTCACCGGGCGACACCGCCGTGTCCGGCTGGACGGTCACCTGGACGTACGCCGGGGACGAACGCATCACGAACGGCTGGAACGCCACAGTGAGCCAGTCCGGGGCGACGGTGACCGCCCGGAGCATGTCGTACAACGGCACCATCCCGGCCGGCGGCTCGACCGAGTTCGGCGTGCAGGGCACGTACGGCACCGCCGGCGGCGCGCCGACCGGGTTCAGCCTGAACGGCGTACCGTGCAACGGCGCCGGCCCGACCACGCCGCCGCCTACCACGGCGGTGCCGACCACCGCCCCGCCGACCACCGCGCCGCCCACCACCGCGCCGCCCACGACTGCCCCGCCGACCACCCCGCCGCCCACGACGCCACCTCCCACGACGCCGCCGCCGACCACCCCGCCGCCGAGCGGGTGCGCGGGGGCGGTGCTCTGCGACGGCTTCGAGAACCAGACCGGCTCGACGCCCTCGGGTGACTGGAGCGTGGTGAGCCCGGACTGTTCCGGCGCCGGCACGGCCACCATCGACACGTCCAGCACGCACAGCGGCAGCCGCGCGATACGCGTCAACGGCGCGGCCGGGTACTGCAACCACGTGTTCGTCCGGACCACGAAGAACCTCAGCGGCCTGGGCAGCGTCCGGTACGCCCGGATCTGGGTCCGGCACACCACTGCCCAGCCCACCGACCACACCACGATGATCACCATGACGGACGCCGCCGACGGCAACCGCGACCTGCGGCTGGGCGGCCAGAACGGCGCGCTCCAGTGGAACCGCGCCTCCGACGACGCCACGCTGCCCGAGCAGAGCCCGGCCGGGGTGGCGCAGAGCGTGCCGCTGCCCACCAACCGCTGGGCCTGCCTGGAGTTCATGGTGGACGGTTCGGCCGGCCAGTTGCGTACCTGGCTGGACGGTGTCGCCGTGGCCGGGCTGACCGCCGACGGCGTGCCGACGCACGACATCGACGGCCAGTGGTACAACCGCACCTGGCGACCGCAGCTCACCGACCTGAAGCTGGGCTGGGAGAGCTACGGCGGCGGCGCCGACACCCTCTGGTACGACGACGTGGCGATGGGCTCCACCCGCATCGGCTGCTGACCGGCGGGTCAGTGCTCGACGGTCATCCGCTGGGTGCCGATCACGGAGAGCAGCCGCAGCGCCTCCTCCGAGGGGGAGCCGGGCGTGGCGGTGTAGATGACCACCTGCTGGTCGCGGTCGGTGATGTCGAGGACGTCGCAGTTGACGGTCACCGGCCCGACCAGCGGGTGCCGGAACGTCTTGCACAGCGTCCGTGCGCCGCCCACCTCGTGGGAGGCCCACAGGCGGGCGAACTCCTCGCTCCCGGCGAGCAGCTCCGCGATCAGCGCGGCCATCTCCGGGTCGTCCGGATAGCGGGCCGCCGCGGCACGCAATCGCCCGACCGAGTGGCGGGCGAACTCGCCCACGTCGGACACGTCGTACAGCCCCGCGCCGTGCAGGTGCGGACCGAGGAACGCCCGGCGGACCAGGTTGCGGTCACGCCGGGGCACTGCGGAGAAGTCCTCCATGAGCGCCGCCGCGAGGTCGTTCCAGGCGATCACCTCGAACGCCGCCGAGGTCACGAACGCCGCCGCCTGCGGCAGCCGGTGCAGCAGGTCCAGCACGCTCTGCCGTACCTCCCGGGGTGGCCCGGGCGGCGGCGCGGGCGGCTCCCCGGCCAGGTGGTGGAGGTGGTCGCGTTCGGCGTCGGACAGCCGCAGCGCGCGGGCCAGCCCGGCCAGCACCTCCCGCGACGGACGCGGACCCCGGCCCTGCTCCAGCCGGCTGTAGTACTCGGTGGAGATGAACGCCAGCCGCGCCGCCTCCTCGCGACGCAGTCCCGGGGTACGGCGACGCCGCCCGGCGGGCAGGCCCACGTCGGCCGGGGCGATCCGCTCCCGCCTGCTGCGCAGGAACACTGCCAGCTCACGTCGGTCCACGACCCCAGTGTGCCCTCGTGCGGCGGCGCGTAACCAGGTACCGGCGGTACCTGGATGGGCTCCGCGACCGGACGCAGGCTTGCCGGCATGGACACCACACGAACCGACACGACCGTCCGCCCGACCGCCGGCCTGCTGGCCGGCAAGGTCGCCTTCATCACCGGCGCCGGGCGCGGCATCGGCGCCGCGGCGGCCCGGCTGTTCGCCGCCGAGGGCGCCCGGGTGCTGCTCGCCGCACGCACCGAGGACCAGCTGAAGGCGGTCACCGAGCAGGTCCGGGCCGCGGGCGGCACCGCCGAGTACGTCGTCTGCGACCTGGCCGACGCGGCGAGCGTGCGCGCCGCCGTCGACCGCACGGTCGAGGTGTACGGGCGCCTCGACGTCGCCTTCAACAACGGCGCGACGATCGTGCCGCCCGGACCGATGGACCGGGTGCGCGAAGACGACTTCGACCACGTCTACGCCGTCAACCTCAAGGGACCGTGGCTCGCGATGGTCGCCGAGGTCGCCGCGATCCGGGCCACCGCCGGCACCGGCGCGATCGTGAACAACTCCAGCGTCGGCAGCCTGATGGGCAATCCCGAACTGCCCGCGTACGGGGCGATGAAGCGCGCGGTGAACAGCCTCACCGAGTCCGCGGCGATCACCTACGGGCCGGAGGGCATCCGCGTCAACGCGATCGCCCCGGGCAGCACACTCACCGAGATGATGCGGTCCTGGGACGCCGAGTCGCCCGGGATCATCGACCGGCTCGCGGCCGCCACGCCGCTGCGCCGGGCCGCCGAACCGGACGAGATCGCCCAGGCCGCCGCCTGGCTGCTCAGCGACCGCGCCTCCTTCGTCACCGGTACGGTGCTGCGGGTCGACGGCGGCGCGCGGGCCTGACCCGGCTCAGACGGTGGCGTCCTGGACCGGCCGGGGCTCCACCGCGCCGGCCGTGACGGGGGAGGGCCGGAAGCCCTTCACGACCAGGTAGACGCCGAGCGAGAACTCCCACACCGCGATGGGGAGCGCGGCGACCGCCGCCACCGCTGACAGCCGGTCCCAGGCGCCGAACAGGGTGCCGAGGTCGGAGGCGACGAGCAGTGGCGCGCCGACGAGCCCGAGCACCGGCAGGACGCGCGGTACGAGGCGCGACTGGTAGAGCAGCGTGCCCAGCAGCAGCGCGTTCACGGCCGGCAGGAAGCCCTGGCTGAGCAGGAACACCGAGTCGTAGAAGGCGACGAGCGTCCGGCCGGTGACCAGGGCGTCCGGCCCGGCGTCGGACTGCCGCAACGCGACGAGCGTCAGGATGCTCGCGACGCCGATGAAGATGCCGGCGGCCTCCAGCACCCGGGCGGCCACGAAGCCCAGCGCCCGCGCCTCACCCTGCCGCTTGAGCACCGGATACAGCGCGATCGCGGTGCCGATGCAGGCGAGGGCGACGATCACCTCCAGGACGCCGCCGACGACGACCGGGGTGTCCGGGGTGGTGCCGAGGACGTAGTCCGCCTCGCGTATCGGGGCGTACAGCGTGAGGGTCGGGATCGAGACGAAGGTGAGCAGGTAGAACCCGCCCGCGACCAGCGACGTCCTACGTAGTGAGTCCATCGGGGCTGCCCTCCGCCGCTCGGCCGGTGGTCGTTCCCTCACTCTGCGGCGGATCGGCGTGGCGGCGAATCGGCCGCTCGGTCAGTCTCCTCGCGCGATGCGCACGGGCCACCGGTAGGCCGTACCGGTGGCCCGTGCGCGTCAGCGGCTCATCGCGTACGCCACCACGAGCGCGACGAGCGCCAGCGCGGCCAGCACCGCCGCCACGATCTTCGCCGTGCTGTAGGGACGCTCGCCGATGACCTCACCGGTGCGCGCGTTCACCAGCACCTGGTACGACCGGCCCGCGTGCAGGTACGCGGCGATCCACACCGGCAGCAGGACCAGCTTGTACGACACGTCGGAGTACGTGGTGTCCACGGCGGACACCCGCTGCTCGTCACCGCCGATGTCGGACCGGCAGTCCCCCTCGATGACCGGCGCCATCCGCGCCTTCGCCTCGGTCAGGCCCGCCTCGGGCTCGGTGTCGTACCGCAGCGCCTGGTATCCGGCCAGGTAGTCGCCGTGGTACGCGGCCGCCTCGGTCAGCGGCCACGGCGCCAGCTTGTCCAACTGCTCGGTGGGCAGGTGGGTGGTGGCCGGCACCAGCACGTCGTCGAAGTCCCGGCGTACGGTGCCGGCGGCCGGATGCCACCGGGTGTGCCGCACCTGCCGGGTCCGCGTCTCCTGCTTGCCGTCGACTGTCACCGTGTACGTCTCGGTGACGTAGTAGTGCTCGCCCCGCTGACCCTGGTAGTCCGACACGGTCCGCGCGTCGAACGTCCAGTGCGGCAGGTACGTGCCCTTGAGCGTCTCCGCCTCGCTGATCTTCTTCAGGCTCCCGGGCGCGAACCAGCGGCTGCGGCACCACTGGCCCAGGGCCGTCCGCACACCGTTGCGGTCGACGGCGAACGGCAGCACCGCCTCCGGCGCGATCAGCTCACCCGCCCCGGCATCGGCCACCAGGGGAGCCGCGCAGAACTGGCAGCGCTGCGCCAGCGCGTCGCTCTCCGTCCGGGCGCCGCAGCCCGGGCAGACGAACGTGTGCGCGCCGACGCTCGCCACCGGCTTGCGGGGCAGCGACGCCAGTTCCGCGTACGCGTGCTCGCGCACCTCCCGGGCGGCGCCGGCGATCTCCTGCCGGTGCCCGCAGTACGGGCAGCTCAGCGCGGTCGTGCCGGGCGCGAACTCGACCCGCGCGCCGCACCCCCCGCACTGGTAGGAGGGCGGCGAGACAGCCGTGTCGCTCATTGCGGCGGAAGCGGCGGCGGGACGCTGGCGAGCACGGACGCCAGTTCGGGCACCTGCCCGGCGGGCTGCCACTGCGCCATCCCGGTACGCCAGACGAGCGTGTCCGCGCCGAGCGCGCCCGCGTTCGCCTGCTCGGCCAGCGCGCCGAGGTCGTACGGGCCCTGCCGCTGGCCGCCGACGCCGACGTACCACTGGGCCTGGCCCGGCAGCGGCGGCGGCTCGGCGGCGGCAGGCTGCGCGGGGGTGGGCTGGGCCGGCTGTGTGGCCGCGCCTCCGCCCATCGAGCGGGCCATCTGCTGGCCCATCGCCATGCCCAGGCCCAGGCCGATGCCCGCGCCCGCCTCGCCACCCGGGTTGTTCGCTGCGGCCTCCATCGCGTTCGCGGCCTGGAAGCGGGTGTACCGGTCCAGGTCGCCGACCGCGCCCATGCTGGTCCGCTTGTCCAGCGCCTGCTCGACCTCCGGCGGCACCGACACGTTCTCGATGACGAACTTGGGGATCGCGATACCGACCTCGGCCAGTTCCTCGGTCAGCACGGCGGCCAGCCGCCGGCCGATCGCGTCCTGGTGCGCGGCGAGGTCCAGCAGCGGCACCCCGGCCGTGGCGAGCGCGCCGCCGAGGCGTCCCACCATGAGCTGCCGCAGGTATTCCTGCACCTCCTCGGTGCGGAACTGCGGGTCGGTCCCGACCAGTTCCCGCAGCAGGCGCGACGCGTCCACCACGCGGGCCGCGAAGGCGCCGAACGCCCGTACCCGGACCACGCCGAACTCGGCGTCGCGCAGGATGACCGGGTTCTGGGTGCCCCACTTCATGTCGGTGAACTGCCGCGTGTTGACGAAGTACACCTCGGCCTTGAACGGCGAGTTGAAGCCGTACTTCCAGCCCTTCAGGGTGGACAGGATCGGCAGGTTGCGGGTCTCCAGCGTGTACGTCCCGGGCGTGAAGACGTCGGCGATCTTCCCCTCGTTGACGAACACCGCCGTCTGGGACTCCCGGACGACCAGTTGGGCGCCCATCTTGATCTCGTTCTGATACCGGGGGAATCGCCAGACCATCGTGTCGCGGCTGTCGTCCAGCCACTCGATGATGTCGATGAGTTCGCCCCGGAGCTTGTCCATCAGCCCCATCGCAACCCTTTCCTCGGCGCCGGTCTCCGGCGTCGCGGGCGACCATAGCAACCGCCCGCCACCTGCGAAAAGAGAACGATTCTGCGCCTATCGGCGCCCACCGATCGGGGTTGCTCAGCCGGTTTCGCCGGCCATCGATTCGCCGGTGGCCGTACGCTGCTCCGGAATCCGGGAGGTCCGGCCGGGGGCATCGACGACGCGTTCGGTCTCCTGCACCAGATAGTGCGGACGACGCTTCGTCTCGTAGTAGATCCGGCCGATGTACTCGCCGATCACCCCGAGGATCATCATCTGGATGCCGCCGAGCCCGATCACGCTGACGATGATCGTGGTGTAGCCGGGCACGTCGATGCCCTTCTCCACGGCGTCCGCGACGACCCAGGCCATGTAGCCCACCGCGATGAGAGTTAGGAACAGGCCGCCGTAGATGGCCAGGCGCAGCGGCCGGTTGTTGAACGACAGCAGGCCGTCGAACGCGTAGTTGAACAGCTTGCCGAACGTCCAGCGGCTCCGCCCGGCCTGCCGGGTCTCGTTGCGGTGCGCCACTACCGCAGTGCGGAAACCGATCCACGAGAACAGGCCCTTGGAGAAGCGGTTGTACTCCGGCATCGCCAGGATCGCGTTCACCGCGAGCCGGGACAGCAGCCGGAAGTCGCCGGCGCCGTCGAGCAGGCGTACGTCTATCCACCAGTTGACCAGGCGGTAGAAGGAGCGCGAGGCGACCATCCGGATGAACCGGTCACCGCGGCGGTCCCGGCGGGCGATCACCTGGTCGAAGCCCTGCCGGTAGAGCATCACCATCTCCGGCAGCAACCGCGGCGGGTGCTGCAGGTCGGCGTCCATGATGACCACCGCGTCGCCGGTGGACCGGCGCAGGCCGGCGAGCATGGCCGCCTCCTTGCCGAAGTTGCGGCTCAGCGACGTGTAGCAGACGGCCGGGTCGGCGGCGGCGAGCCGGCGCAGCGCCGCCAGGGTGCCGTCCTCGCTGCCGTCGTCGACGTACACCACCTCGACGTCCACGTCGGTCAGCTCGGCGAACGCGACGCTGAGCATCTCGTGCAGCCGCTCCACCGACGCTTCCTCGTTGAAGCAGGGCACCACCACCGACAACCGCACGGCGCTCACCCCGCCCGGCCCGGGCATACGGGACCGGCGCCCACGGCGTCAGAGGCGGTAGACAAGCGTGCCATCGAACTCCTCCCGGGTGATGCCCAGCCCGTCGACCGGCCGGGTCTCGATGCCCTCCCACGGCGTCCCCGCCGCGCGGCTCGGCACCGCGACGACCGACCGCACACCGATCCCGCGCAGGTACGCCACGCTGCCCACGTCGGGGAACGTCGCCACGGCGACCCGCGTCTGGGCCTGGGTGACCGGCTCGAAACCGCCGAGCCCGTTGGTGATCCGGGGGAACCCATCGGTCGACCACAGCATGTAGTTCAGGTCGCCCACCCCACCGGCGGGCAGCACCAGCATCGGTTCCGGCGCGGTCCGCATCGCCGCCGGTGGCGTCGGCACCACCGGGTGCGGCGTGCGGTTCACGCCCTCCAGCGTGACCAGGGCGAGCGGCACCAGCAGGACCAGCGCCGCCACCGCCCGGGACGCGCGCGCGGCGGCGGGCCGGCGCCACGACTCGGCCAGCGCGGTCACCAGCCCGGCCGCCAGCACGGCGAGCAGCAGGCTGGTCCAGTGCATCATCCGGCCCGGGGTGCGCAACGCGTCCCAGCCCGGCAGGAGGTTGGACAACGTCAGGTAGCCGGGGTCGCCGTCACCGCCGAGCGTGGCGCCCAGGCCCAGCAGCACGGTGCCGATCACGCCGAGCCCCAGCGCGACCCGGTGCCGCACCGGGAACGCCGAGACGAACAGCCCCGCCGCGGCCAGCCCGATCAGCGTCATGCCGGGCAGCAGCGCCATTTCCGGCGGCCAGGTCAGCTGCTCGCGGGCGGCGGCGTGCCGTTCCCCCCACAACCACGAGTCGCCGGGCGCGGTGACGAACCCGATCAGCGGCGGGGAGAACATCTTCGTCCAGTCCAGCGACCGGACGGCCTGCGGGTTGAGGTCGACCACGCGCAGGTAGACCAGCCCGAGCAGCAGCGTCACGGTGCCGAACACGGCGCCGCCGGCCAGGTCCGCGATCAGCAGCCGCCGGCCGAACGGGGGCCGCTCCCGCTTGCGCCACCAGGACCAGCCGTAGCAGCCGGCCGCAACCAGCACGGCGGCCAGCAGGAAGTAGACGAGCGGCAGCCCGATGCCGAAGCCGAGCGTGACCTGCCAGGCCGCGACGAGCCACCCGGCCACCGCCCAGCCGGGCCGGCGGCGTTCCGGCCGGTAGCCGTGGCGCAGCGACCAGCCGTGACCGCGGGCCAGCATCGCCAGCGCCAGCGCGATCCCGCCGCTGGACAGGATGTTCAGGTGGCCGGAGTGCGCCAGCCGCCACGGCGCGTACGCCCACGCGATCCCGGCGACCGCACCGCCCCAGCGGTTGGCGCCGAGCTGCCGGGCCAGCGCGTACGCCCCGAGGGACGCCAGCGCGTGCAGCAGCACGTAGAGCACGTTGTAGCGGATCACGGCGGCCTCGAAGCCGGAGCCGAGCATCCCGAACGGGGCGTACCCGAGCAGGGTGTCGCTGTAGGCGTAGGTGTAGCGCTCCGGATAGAACGTGTTCGAGTTCCAGAGGTTCCCCGGGTCGCTGAGCAGGGCGTGCCCCGACCAGGCGACCTGCCACGCCTGCAACGTCGGGTCGCCCAGGTCGCCGGGGATCGTGGTCGCCGGGTGCCGCATCGTCGGCCAGGTCAGCACCACCGCCAGCAGCAGACTGCCGAGGACCGCCAGCGTCCACTCCGGGTTCGGCCGCCACCGGCGTCTGCGGTCCGCGGGGCGCTCGTCCGTGGGGCGGTCGTCCGAGGGCCGGTCGGCGGGAGGCTGCGCGGGACCGGTGTCCTCAGCGGTCGGCGGGGCGACGGCGGGCCGGATCTTCATGGGATAGATGCTTCACGATGCTGCTGGTCCTGTCGATCCGCTGTCCGAAATATGGTTGAAACTTCCGGCCCGGCATACCGGAAGGCCGCCTACGCGAACCGGTCGGCGAGCGCCGACAGCTTGCTGACGTACGCCGGCCAGTCGTAGCCCTCGGGGACGTTCCGGTTGTCCCGCCCCAGCCCGATCGCCGCGTCGTGCTGCTCGCGCATGACGTCGGCATGACCGGCGTGCCGGGCCAGGTCGACGCAGACGTGCACGATGACCTGGTGCAGCGTCACGTCCTGCCGGCCCGGCTGCCACCACGGCACCCGCCCCGGAGCGTCCAGCGGCAGCGTTGCGATCGTCTCGTCCGCGAACGCCCCGACGCGGCGGTACAGGTCGATCAGCCCGTCCTTTGTCTCGTCGGCCCGGGCGTACCAGTCCGCCTGCGGATCGGATTCGAACGCGTCGGACGGCACCAGCTCCGCCGGAGTGGGGAACTCGCGGCCGAACGCCTGCCCGAAGTAGCCGGCCTCGACGTTCAGGCAGTGCTTGAGCAGGCCCAGGAAGTTGTTGCCGGTCGCGGTGCGCGGAAGCCGGGCCTCGCGTTCACTCAGCCCGTCGAGCTTCCAGATCAGGTCCTCCCGGATCCCGCGGAGGTAGTCGTGCAGCGCGGTCTTCGGGTTCTTCGGTTCGGTCATGCCCGACACTCTCGCGCATGGGTCGGACATCGTGGGGGCGGCGATCAGCCGGTCTGGCTGTTGTCCTTGTGCGCGCCCCACCCGTGCCAGCGCTCGATCTCGATCCACGCGCTGACCCGGGCGCGGTCCCGCCGGGGGTACGGCCGTCCGGTGTAGTGCTGCGAGATCCGGTCGATGTCCGCCAGGCCCTCGTCGTCGCGCAGCTCGGCCACCCGCCCGATCAGGCTGACGTGGGTGTACCAGTTCCCCTCGTCCAGCACGGTCAGGGAGACCCGGGGATCGCTGCGCAGGTGTGCCAGCCGGCGGCGGCCCTCGTCCATGTTCACCAGGACGCGGCCGTCCTCCCAGAGGTACCAGGTGGCCGCGGACACCGGCTGGCCGTCGCGAAGCGTGGCGATGACGGCGGGATTCGGTTTGCCCAGCATGGCGACGGCGGGCTCGGGCAGCGGCGGCTTCGACATGGTTCGCACTCTACGTACCCGCCGGGTCCGCCGCTGGTCATGCGGCGGGCGACGCCCGGACGGGCTCCCCGGCGGACGTCGCCGGGGAGCCCGTCGCGTGCCGGTCAGGCGCGCGCGCTCCACTGCTGGTTGGTGCCGCCGTGGCAGTCCCAGAGGTTGATCCTGGTTCCGTTGGCGGTGCCGTAGCCGGCCGCGTCCAGGCAGCGCCCGGACTGGACGCCGCTGATCGTGCCGTTGGCGTTGAGGTTCCACTGCTGGTTGGGCTGGCCGTTGCAGTCCCAGATGATCACGCTGGTGCCGTTCGCGGTGCCCCGTCCGCTGGCGTCCAGGCACTTGTTGCCGAGCACCTGCAACTGCTTGGCCGAGGTGTAGGTCCAGCGCTGCATCGTGCCGCCCCAGCAGTCGTACAGCTGCACCGCGGTGCCGTTCGTGGTGCTGCCGTTCGGCACGTCCAGGCACCGGCCCGAGCCGGCGCCCACGAGCTGCACGTTCTGGTACGTGCCCCCGCCGGTGCCCGGGGTGCCGATGCTGCCGGACACCGACTGCAACGCGCGGTACCAGACCGCGGCCATCTTGTCGTAGCCGGTCGCGGTCGGGTGGATGCCGTCGATCAGGTCGGCGGTGGTCAGCGCCGAGTACTGGTCGACCAGATGGACCCGCTTGCCGGCGTTCACCTTCGACTGCACGATCCCGGGGATCGCGGCGTTGAACGTGCGCACCGCCGCCGCCTGGCCGGAGTTGGCGAGCGGGGTGATCTGCGCGACGAACACGTCCGCGTTCGGCGCCGTGGCGGTGATGCGGTCGATGAGCGAGGAGAGCCGGTTCGGCGCTGTCGACACGTTGTAGTTCTGCAGGATGTCGTTGGTGCCGATGTGCAGCAGCACGGTGCGCGGCTGGTAGGCGTTCAGCCAGCCGGTGATGTTGGCGTCGATCTGGTCGATGCGCCAGCCGGGGTGACCCTCGTGGTCGTGGTCGCCGAGGGTGCCCGGCCCGTTGAACTGGGAGCCGACCAGGTCGACCCGGTAGCCGCCGCCGGCCAGCCGCTGCCACAGGCCGATCCGGTAGCCGCCCGGCACCTGCGTGCCCTCGGTGATGGAGTCACCGAGCGGCATCACCCGGGTTCCGCCGTTGGACTCGGCGCCCGCGGGCCCGGCGGGCGTGAGCACACCGGCGGCCAGCAGCGCCAGCGCGGCGCCCGCGGTGAGCCATCTCCTCACTGTCGTACGCATGAACGCTCCTCTCACGGGCTGGTGCAGGTCAGGGACGGGGTGGACGGCGAGCCGTTCGCGATGAAGCCGAACGTGGTGGAGCCGGACGCGGGCACGGAGCCGTTGTACGCCGCGTTGCTGACGGTCGCGGTGGAGCCGCTGGTGCTCAGCGTGCCGCTCCAGACCTGGTTGATGCTCTGGCCACCGGCCAGGTTCCACCGCACCGACCAGCCGTTGAGCGCCGCGGCGCCCGCGGTGACGGTCACCTCGGCCTGGAAGCCGCCGGACCAGGAGTTGGTGGTGCGGTAGGTGGCGGTGCAGGCGCCGCCGGTCGGCGGCGGCGTGCTGGGCGGCGGGGGAGAGGAGGGCGGCGGGGTCGACGGGGGGACCGGCGGCGGGGTGCCGCTGAGGCTGGAGGTGAACCACCAGTGGTCGATGTTGAACAGCGAGCCGCTGCCGCCGGTGAACCGCAGGTAGAGGTCGTGGGTGCCGGTGGCACCGCTGACCGGGCAGCTCGGGTTGGTCCAGGTCTGCCAGTCGCCGGTGGGGGTCACCTGGCAGGTGCCCACCAGCGGGCCGGTCACGCTGTCCAGGCGCAGCTCGATGGACCCCCCGCTACCGGCCGAGGCCACCATGGCGGTGAACTTGGTCGCGCCGGCGCCGAAGGCCACGCCCTTGACCTTGATGTAGTCCCCGTTGTCGATGTAACCGACGTTCCTCCCGCCCAGGGAGGACGCCTCGGTCTCGACCCCCTGTCCCCAGGCCATCGTCTCGGCCTCCTGCCGGGAGTACGGGTTCACGGTGCCGACCTGGGGGGCGCCGGTGGTGGTCATGTTGATCGTGGGGATCGAGCCATCCGCGCCGTAGGAGAACTTCTCCACCGCCACCGACCTGGTGAAACCGCCGCCGCCGGGCAACGCGCCGTTGTGGTAGAAGAAGTACGAGTTGCCCTTGAAGTCGATGATCCCGGGGTGGTTGGTGAAGCTGCTGCCCTGGGTCGGCATGATCGTCCCGCGGTACGTCCACGGGCCCAGCGGCCCGGGCGCGGTCGAGTAGGCGACGAACTCCGAGCAGCACTTGGCCGCGAACGCCATGTAGTAGAGGCCGTTGCGCTTGTACACCCACGGCCCCTCCTCGTAGAGGGTCGGCCGGTTCGCGTCCCCGGTCCGCGCCCCGAAGCCCGCGGTGGTCAGCGGGATCTGGGTGGGGCTGCCGGAGTACGAGGTCATGTCCGCGTTCAGCTTCACGTACCACAGGCGCGGGTTGCCCCAGTACAGGTACGCCTGGCCGTCGTCGTCGATGAACACCGTCGGGTCGATCTCGCCGTTGCTCACCAGCGGACGCCCGATGGCGTCGCGGAACGGCCCGGTGGGGCTGTCCGCCACCGCCACCCCGATGCCCATCTGGCCGGTCGCCCGGACGACCATCGGCACGTACCAGTAGAACTTGCCGTTGCGCTGGACCGCCTGGCCGGCCCACGCGTCCTGCTTGGCCCAGCTGAACGTGGCGAGGCTGAGCGGCGACCCGTGGTCGGTCCAGTTCACCATGTCGTCGGACGAGAAGACCCGCCACTCCTTCATGGTGAACCAGGTCGAGTTGTCCTCGTCGTGGCCGGTGTAGAGGTAGACGCGGCCGTCGTGGACCAGCGGGGCCGGGTCGGCCGTGTAGATCGTCTGCACGATCGGGTTGTCCGCCCGGGCGACGGTCGGGTTCAGCCCGCCGGCGATGACCGGGGCCAGCCCCAGCAGGGCGAGCATGGTCACGGCCAGCGCGAGCCATCGTCTGGTCCGGCGGTCGGGTCTCCATAGCGTTGAGGTCACAGGTCGTCTCCCCGGTAGGCCGCGCCGCGGCGGATGGGTACGGTCGGCGAAGGTCGGGCCGTCATGCCCGGCTCCACTTCTGGCTGCTGCCGCCGGTGCAGGCGGACAGGACGATCGGGGTGCCGTTGCCGGTCCCGCCGCCGTTCGGGCTCAGGCACAGTCCGGACTGGACGCCGGTGATCGTGCCGTCGGTGTTGACGTTCCACTGCTGGTTGGCGCCGCCGTTGCAGTCCCAGATGATGACCCGGGTGCCGGACGACGTGCCCTGGCCCTCGGCGTCGAGGCACTTGCTGCCGTACACCTGGAGCTGCCGGCCGGAGGTCGCCGTCCACTGCTGGTTCGCGCCGCCGTTGCACTCCCACAACGTCGTCTGGGTGCCGTTGGTCTGGGACTGGTTCGGCACGTCAAGGCAGCGGCTGGAGTTGGGGTTGAGCAGGGCGCCGCTCGTACCCCCGGGGTTGCCGCCCGGGCCGGCGACCACCGACAGGTTGTCGAACTGGGCGGTCTCGCCCTGGCTGGTGCCGAAGCCGACCTGGCCGGTGCCGAACGTGGAGTCGGTGACCGTGCCGACAGTCGTGCCGTCGATGGTGGCGGTGATGGTGGAGCCGGCGAAGCCCAGCGCGAGGCTGTGCCAGCGGTTGGTGCCGAGCGCGGCGACGTTCCCGCTGCGCAGCGTGGCGAGCTGCCCGGCGGTGTTGTTGCGCAGGATCGACCACGAGCCGGTGTCGGTGACGCGCAGGAAGTAGCCGTTGTACCGGCCGATCGGGTCGAGGTTCGTGGTGCCGACGCGGCCCTGGATCTGGGCGTAGCCGGACTGTTCGAGCAGGACGTCGGCGGAGACGGTGTAGTTGCCCCAGCTCAGGTTCCCGCCGTAGGTGGCCGGGTCGGCGAGCGTCTTCCAGGTGATCGGCGCCTGCGCGGACATCTGCCGCAGGCACATGCCGGCCCGGCCGCTGCCGCAGCCGACGGTCTCGAACGCGCCCTGCATGTCCTGGAGGTACTTCGGTATCCGTCCGGCGGCGTACCCGTCGAAGTCGTCGCGGTACGGCAGGCCGAGCGAGCCCTGGGCCGGGCTGGTGGCGGTGCCCTTGCCCTGCCCGGTGGTCGTGGTGACGGTGTAGAGGTGTCCGGGCTGGACGGTGAGCGAGAACGAACCGCCCGACGGGGTGATGTCCGCGCCGCGGACGAAGAAGTCGTTCGGGTTCGTCGAGTTCAGGTTCGTGGACCAGACGTGCACCTGGCCGGTGGACAGCCCGCCGGTGACGTTCACGGTGAGCTGCTGCGCCGCTGTGGCGTCCATGGTCTCGATGACCGTGCTGTAGTCGCCGCCGGTGGGGGAGCGCAGCGACACGTAGCTGCCGTTGTTGCGGTTGCCGCCCAGATAGCCCGAGGACGAGTCGAGGTAGCGCCAGCCGGGCGCGGTGAACTGGGTGGTGTGCGCCAGCGCCCAGGTGTTCTTGCCGACCGAGTACCAGCCGGACCAGGGCTGGTTGGCCAGGATCAGCCCGACCGTGGACCAGGGCAGGTTCGGCGTGATCGCGGCGATCAGGTCCCAGTTGAGGTAGGCGACCATCCGGCCGTCGATGTAGCCGCGGTTGATGCCGCGGGCCAGCGGCTTGGCGCCGTCGTTGTAGTCCTGCGAGCCGCCCTCGCTGTTCCACAGCGTCTTGCCGGTGGAGGTGGCCGTCGAGGAGACGGTGCAGGTGGTCTGCGCGCTGAGGTAGCCGCACGGGTAGTGGCCGCTGAGCACGTCGATGCTGTTGCGCAACGTGGCGTTGCTGGCGACGGCGTTCGCCGGGCCCCAGC
This sequence comes from Micromonospora sp. CNZ285, assembly GCF_004637285.1. NCBI lineage: Bacteria > Bacillati > Actinomycetota > Actinomycetes > Micromonosporales > Micromonosporaceae > Micromonospora > Micromonospora sp. CNZ285. The sequence continues at coordinate 298,534 of NZ_SPQD01000001.1, forward strand.
TGCCCGGGTAGTCGTCGCCGTAGATGATCTTCACGTTGCCGTACCCGTTGGTGTTCAGCGCCTGACGCAGGCTGATGGTCCAGTTCGCGTCGGTCCGCTTCTCGTTCTGGGCGGCGGTGATGTAGTCCATGGTGAGGTTGTGCTGCCGTGCGCAGCCCAGCCAGTCCACGAAGTAGTTGATCATGTCCTGGGACATGAAGTTGCCGTTGCCGATCCACCCGGGAGCACCCCAGGGCAGCGCCGCCAGCTTGATGGCGGGGTTGCGGGCCTTGGCCTGCTCCATGATCCACCACTGGTAGCCGCGGTCGCAGTTCAGGTCGCCCCGGACGTGCTCGTGGCTCGGCTCCGAGCCGCTGGTGGAGTTGGTATCGCCGCCCATCTCCACCTTGAGGATCTGCAACGCGGCGCCGTAGCCGGGCTTGAACAGGTAGTCCAGGATCTGTCCGCGTTGCGGCTCCGGATAGTCGATCAGCAGCCGGCTGTTGCCGCCGCCGCCGCTGACCGCGCCGACTCCGTCGAACGTCTGGCCGCCGGAGGCGCCGTTGACGGTGATCGTGGTGGCCGCCTGCGCGGGGGTCGCGGCGAGGGTCAGGCCGCCGCCGGTGGCGGCCAGGGCGAGAGCCAGGGCGGGTATGACGAGACGCGATGGCCCGGATCGGACGGGCCGGGGACGGGGGATCACCATGACGGCTCCTCGGGTACGCGCGGGCGCCCGACCGTCCGGGACGGTGCCTCGCGAGTGGTGGATGGCCGTCGGTGTAAACGCTAACAGCGGCGGTGCGGCGGCCCCGGGATGCCGGTGGTGGTGGTCAGCGGGGTCGTGAATGTTAGCGCAAACATCGACCAGTATTAATTAGAGCACATCCCGGCGTCCGGCGGGGCGTCGGTCGTCCCGCCGGTGCCGGGCCGGGGGCGGCGCGGTGCCACCCCACGGCCCGGCTCCCCGTGCGGGGATCGGCGGGCCGGCCCGGTCAGGGGCTGGTGCAGCTGACGCCGCTGGGCGCCGCGGCGCCGTTCCCGGTGGCGGTGAACCCGAACGTCGTCGAGGCGTTCGCGCCCAGCGTGCCGTTGTAGTCGGCGTTGCGGACCGACACCGAGCCGGTGGTGCCCGTGTTGACGCCGTTCCAGAGGCTGCTGATCGCCTGGCCGGAGGCCAGGGTCAGGCGTACGGTCCAGCCGTTGAGCGTGGTGGCGCCGTTGTTGGCCACCGTGACCTCGGCCTGGAAGCCGCCGGGCCAGGTGTTCACGGTCCGGTAGGTGGCGGTGCAGGCGCCCGGCTCACCGGTCGGTGGCGGGGTGGTCGGCGGCGGCGTCGTGGGCGGGGGCGTGGTGGGCGGAGGCGTGGTGGGCGGGGCGGTGGTCGGCGGCGCGGTGGTGGGCGGCGGCGTGGTGGACGCGAACTGGCTGAAGAACCGCCAGATCTCCCCCGACGTCCAGGTCCGGGAGTCGTTCGGGCTGGACGACCCGTCGACCGGGCTGGGGGTGTGGTCGCCGTCGAACGCGGCCCACTGCACCGGGTAGCCCTCGCGGCAGCCGGAGTACGTGGTGGTGATGTGCGTGAGGCTGCCCCGGCTCGGCTCGCGCGGGCTCTGCGCGGTGCAGCCGTTGTTGCGGACGAACGTGTCGCGCAGCGACCGCCCCATGGAGATGTTCAGCACGCTGTCGTAGATGCCGTGGATGCCGAAGTAGGCGACCGGCTGGGTGCCGCCGTTGCAGCCGCTGAGGTTGGCGCCGGAGATGACGGTGACCGCACGGACGATCGTGGGCCGGGCGCAGGCCACCGCGTAGCTCATCGCCCCGCCGTAGCTCCAGCCGAGCGCGAACCGCTGGCTGGTGTCGACGCAGAGGTCGTTCTCGACCTGCCGGGAGATGTCGTCGAACAGCGTCAGGTCGCGGCCGTTGGTGTTGGCCCAGCCGTTGTCGATGCCCTGCGGCGCGACGAAGATCGTGCTGTTGTTGGACAGCGGCAGCAGGCCGTAGTAGCCGGCCGAGGCGACGTTGTTCGCCGAGCCGTTCAACCAGTGGAACCCGAAGATCAGCCGGTACGGGTGGTTGCGGTCGTAGCCGTCCGGGATGCGCAGGATGTAGCTGCGGTTCTGGCCGCCGCTGGAGATGGTGCGCGTCCCACTGGACAGCGTCGGGGCCTTGCCGCAGCCGGCGGTCGCCGCGAGCGTGCCGTTTGTCGACGCCTGCGCCGTCTCGCCGAGGCCGGCGCTGAGCGCGCCGCCGGCCGCGGCCGCGAGGAGCACGGCCGCGGCGGCGACGGATGAGAGGAGGGATGTTCGTTTCGCCATTGCTGGACTCCTTGCCCTGGGTGGCGGTGCAGGCCGGACCGTCCGTCGATGCCGACGTCGCCTGCGAAGAGGGCGCGGAGCCGCGCGTGCGGCCGGGGCCGAAGTCGTCCGTTGGCCGCCTGCGTCGGCGTGCATCGGCGGAGCGGCCCGGACTGGTCACCGGCCGGCGGGGCGGCGAGGACGGTGCCTCGGGTCGCCTTGCCGGTTGCGGGGGTGACGGGGAGCGTGCCCTTCGCTCCCGTGCCGGAACATAGCAGGTTATCGATAACATGTTCAACCGGCCGGGCCCGGAGGAATGCCGGGTGGGCCGCCGGGTGAGCGCTCACAGGAGCGCGGCGCCGGCGTCGCCGCCTGCTCAGGCGCGGTCGGCCAGGGCCGGCAGGTCGCAGCCGGCGAGGGCGTCCGGCTGGGGTACGCGGGCGAGGTCCGCCTCGGCGAGGCCGAGCCGCCGGTACGCGGTGTGCAGCGCCGCGACCACGGCGCCCAGCGCGCCGGAGAGGTCGCCGAGTTCGGCGCCGTGCACAGTCGCCTCGGCGGCGGGCACGATCTCGTGCAGCCGGCCGCGCAGCCGGACGAGATCGGGTGTGAGCGCGTGGGAGACGCCGCCGCCGAGGACGATCACCTCCGGTTCGTAGGCGACCACCGCCGCGGTGAGGATGACCAGCAGTGCCTGCTCGACGTACTGCCGGACCGGCACCAGGCGCGGGTCGGCCGAGCGGAACACGTCCGCCGCGTTGTCGAACGACAGGCCGAGCTCGCGGGCGCGGGCGAGGATGCCGGACCCGCTGATGATCCGTTCGAGGGGTGCGCCGAGCGGACCGGCGGGCAGGTGGCCGAACTCGCCGACCAGGCCGCTGCGGCCCCGGAACAGCCGGCGGTCGATGGCGACGCCGGCGCCGAGCCCCGCCCCGATGGTGAGCATCACCGCGGTCTGCGCGTCCCGGGCGGCGCCGAAGCGCAGCTCCCCGAGTAGCGCGTAGTTGGAGTCGTTGTCGACCTCGACCGCGGTGCCCAGGTGCTTCTCCAGCAGCCGCAGGAACAGCGGGTCCTCCACCTGGGGCAGGTTCGGGGCGTTGGAGACGGCGCGGTCGCCCTGCCGGACGGCGCCGGGCAGTCCCACCGCGACGCAGTCGAGCCGCTCCCGGTCGGCCCCGACTGTCGCGACGATCAGGTCGGCCAGCCACTGGGCCAGCCGGGGCGCGTCGTAGTCGGCGGGCGTGGGCACGGTCCGGCCGGTCAGCGGCCGGGCGGCGAGGTCGGCGACGACCAGCCGGACGTTGGAGCCGCCGACGTCGACGCCGCAGACCACGCCGCGTCCGGCGGCGATCGCCACCTGGGTCGCCCGCCGGCCCCGGGTGGTGCTCGGGGCGCCGTCGGTCTCGGTCAGCAGCCCCTCGTCGAGCAGTTGTTCCACGATCCGCGACACGGTGGCGGGGGAGAGGTCGGTCTCGTGGCCGATGGTCGTACGGCTCACCGGACCGTGGGTCAGCACGTGGGCCAGCACCGTGGACCGGTTCGCCGCCCGGGGTGCCCGAGATTCCACGCCCACCTCCGCCGATTTTCTTTCCGCCCGAATGTTAAAGCCGTGCCGCCGGATGAGCAACCACCCCGGCCGTGTCGTTCCGGCGGCGTCGTCCGGGGCGGCCCGGCTCCGCCCTCCGGCGGTCGCGCACGCTGAAACCCGAGGTGAGGCGCGGTGGGGGGCGCCGAACGGAGTGGGTCGAATCTCTGACCAGCACCCTTGACGGAGTGTGATGACCGCGATAATACTTTCACCCTGAACGGAAATAGAGGTCGCTGGCCCCCAGGGACGGCGGCGGGTGCCCCCGCACGCGCCGTGCCGGTCGCATCGGACCCCCGTGTCAGTCCGGAATCACCGGTTCCAGACCCGTTGCTGTGAAGGGAAGAGCAATGATTCTCAGCCGTAGACGTGGTGCCGCCCTCGGCGCGCTCTGCGCCCTGGCGCTCATGGTCGGCGCCTGCTCGAACGAGACCTCCGGGAGCGGCGGCGCGTCGAGTGGCCCGCGTACCGAGCCCAGCCTGTCGTTCGTCGGACCCGGCGGCGAGACGCCGACCGCCGCCGACCAGCTCTCGCTCACCCCCGAGGAGCGCCAGAAGGTCAAGGACGGCGAGTACTCCGCCGCCTTCGTCTGGCACGAGGGCTCCGCGCTGACCAAGGCCGTGGAGTCCGGCGTCCGCAAGGAGTTCGACCAGCTCGGCATCAAGGTGCTGGCCAGCACCAGCGCCGAGTTCGACGCAGCCCGGCAGGCCAACAACGTGCAGACCGTGCTGGCGCTCAAGCCCGACCTGATCGTCACCATCGCGGTCGACCCGACCGCGGCGGCCGCGGCCTTCAAGCCCGCCGTGGACGCCGGCGTCAAGCTCGTCGTGATGACCACCCCGCCGAAGGGCTACAAGTCCGGCGAGCAGATCGTCGGCATCGTCACCGCCGACCTGACCGCGTTCGGCAAGGCCAACGCGGAGATGCTCGGCAAGGCGCTCGGCGGCAAGGGCAAGGTCGGCTACGTCTACCACGACGCCGACTTCTGGTTCACCAACCAGCGGGACAAGGCGTTCAAGGACTGGCTGGGCTACCTCTACCCGGACATCGAGATCGTCGAGGAGGCCGGGTTCTCCGACCCGGCGCGTACCGAGGACATCGCCACCGCGATGCTGACCCGCCACGCCGACCTCAAGGGCGTCTACGTCGCCTGGGCCACCGCCGCCGAGGGCGTGCTCGCCGCGACCCGGCAGCAGGGCCGTACCGACGTCAAGATCGTCACGAACGACCTGGAGGCGAACCTCGCCGCCGACATGGTCAAGGGCGGCAACGTCGCCGGCGTCGTCGCCAACGGCTCGACCCGCCTCGGCGAGAACCTGGGCATCGTCGCCGCGTACGGCCTGCTCGGCAAGAAGGCCCCGGAGCTGGTCGTCGGATCGCCGATGGCCGCCACCAAGGACAACATCGCCGACGCCTGGCGCGACGACTACGGCCAGGAGCCCCCGGCCGAGGTGCTCGGCAACTGACGCCGGGCCGCGAGGTCCGGGGCCTCCCCGAACGGGCCCCGGGCCTCGCCGGACGCGGCCCGGCCCACCGCCGGGCCCGCGACCACCGCGAGACGAGAGGAAGAAGCACATGGGGTACGTCCAGACAGTCCTCGGGCCGGTGCCTCCCGAGTCGCTCGGCCGGGTGCTGAGCCACGAGCACCTCGGCGCGCTGGTGCCCGGGCCGTGGCTGTCCGGCGGCGCCGGGGACGACCGCGCCGACCTCGCCGCCGACGCGGTGAGCGGCCTGCCGGAGCTGGGCTTCGGCACGATCGTGGACCTGTCCCCGTACGAGGTGGTCGGTCACGACGTGACACTGCTGCGTGAGGTGGCGCTGCGTACCGGCCTGCACGTGGTCGCCGGGTCGGCGATCTACCTGGAGCCGTACTCCCCGGGCTGGGCGCTGTCCGCGAGCGTCGACGAGATGCGCGAGCGCTTCGTCGCCGACGCCACGATCGGCGTCGGGGACACCGGGATCAAGGTCGGCATCTTCGGCGAGCAGGCCACCGGCCTGAACGAGATCACCCCGCACGAGGAGAAGTGCCTGCGCGCCGCCGCCCGCGCCCACGTCGCCACCGGCCTGGCGGTGAACACCCACACCACCCACGGCACGATGGCGCTGGAGCAGGTCGAGATCCTGCGCGAGGAGAAGGCCGACCTCTCCCGCGTCGTCATCGGCCACCTGGACATCAACCCCGACCCGGACTACCTGCGGGCCGTACTGGCCACCGGCGTCAACATCGCCTTCGACACGCTCGGCAAGCAGTTCTGGGACTTCGTGCTCGCCCCGCTGCCGGCCGACCCGCCGGAGGGCGAGTTCGCCAAGCGCGCGTACCACCGGCCCGACCGGGCCCGGCTGGACATGCTCGCCGGGCTGGTCCGGGACGGGTACGCCGACCGGATCCTGCTCTCGATGGACCTGACCGGCGCCGAGGCGTACCTGAACCCGGGCACGCACGGCCGCCTCGGGTACTCGTACCTGGGCCGGGAGATCGTGCCGGGTCTCGCCCGGCTCGGTGTGCCGCCGGAGGCGATCGACCAGATGCTGACGGCCAACCCGGCCCGGCTCCTGACGGTCGGCTGATGGCCGCGCATCCGCGTCCGTGCGGCTACGTCGCCGGCGTCGACCTCGGCGGCACCAAGCTGCGGGCCGCGCTCGCCGACCTCGACGGCCTCGTCCTGGCCGAGCAGGTGCAGCCGACCGACCCGAGGGGCGGTACGGCGGTCGCCGCGCAGATCGACGCGCTGCTGCGGGATCTGGCCGCGCGGGCCGGCGTCGACTGGTCCGACGTGCGGGCCAGCGCGATCGGCCTGCCCGGCGTACCCGACCCGGCGACCGGCGCCATCGAGCTGTCGCCCAACGTCTCCGACCTGGAGGCCCTCGACGTGCGGGCCGAGCTGACCCGCCGGCTGGGCCACCCGGTCGTGCTGGACAACGACGTCAACATGGCCGCCGCCGGGGAGCGGTGGCTGGGCAGCGGCCGTACCCACCGGCACTTCGTGTTCGTGGCGGTCGGCACCGGCGTCGGCATGGGCATCGTGCTCGACGGCGAACTGGTCCGGGGCGCGCGCGGCGCGGCCGGGGAGATCTCCTACCTGCCCCTGGGCACCGACCCGTTCGACAAGGACAACCAGGTGAAGGGCGCGCTGGAGGAGGCGGTCGCCGGCGCGGCCCTCGCCGCCCGCTACCGGGCGGTGTCCGGCGAGCAGGCGAGCGTGCCCGACGTCTTCGACCGGGCCGCGGCCGGTGACCCGGACGCCCTCGCGGCCATCGACGAGGAGGCGCGGCTGATCGCCCTGGCCGTCGTCGCGGTCGCTGCCGTCCTGGACCCGGAGGCGGTCGTCCTGGGCGGCGGCATCGGCTCCCGCGCCGAACTCGTCGAACCGGTCCGGCGCTGGGTCGCCGCGCTCACTGCGGACGCCCCGTTGATCAAGACCAGCCGGCTCGGCGACCGGGCCGGCCTGCTCGGCGCCGTCGCGGTCGCCCGCCGGGAGGCCGGCGTACGCGACGGCGTACCGGCCCACCGGAACACCTTCTTCCAGACAGCGGAGGGACGATAGATGACCCACACGGATGCGGCGGTGAAGACCAGCGCCGTCCCGGCCTGGCGCCGGATCAACTGGCGCGACTACGTGGTCTACATCGGCTTCGCGGTCGTGTTCCTGTTCTTCGCCATCACCCAGGGCAGCAACGGCTTCCTGACCACGAGCAACCTCACCAACATCGTCATCCAGACCGCGCCGATCACGATCATGGCGGTCGGGCTGGTCTTCGTGCTGGCCGCCGGTGAGATCGACCTGTCCATCGGCTCGGTCGTCGCGCTCTCCGCGCTCGTCGGCGCGGTGACGTTGCGGGAGACCGACAGCATGCTGCTCGGCGTGGCCGCGGGCCTCGCCGCCGGCGCGGCGGTCGGCCTGGTCAACGGCGTCTTCGTGACGCTCGTGCGGCTGCCCAGCTTCCTGGTCACGCTCGCCACCATGGGTGCGGTGGCCGGTCTGGCCCGCGAGGTCACCGGCCTGCAGTCGGTGCCTGTGAGCAACGACGCGTTCCTGTCCTTCTTCGGCCAGGGCGAGATCCTCGGCATCCCCGGCCTGGTGCTCTGGTCGGTGGCGGCGGCTGTGGTCGGCTATCTCGTGCTGCGGCAGACCCGGTACGGCGCGCACACGCTCGCCATCGGCGACAACGTGGCGGCGGCCCGGGTCAGCGGCATCAAGGTGATCCGCGTCAAGATCATGGTGCTGATGGGCAGCGCGATGTGCGCAGCGCTCGCCGGCCTGCTCTACGCCGGCCGCCTCCAGGGCGCCCGGTACACCCTCGGCGAGGCCGACCTGATGTCCGTCATCGCCGCCGTCATCGTGGGCGGGACCAGCCTCTTCGGCGGCAAGGGCTCGATCATCGGCGCGGTGCTGGGCAGCCTGCTGATGGGCATGCTCAACAACGGCCTGATCCTGGCCGGCCTGTCCGTGTCCCAGCAGATGATGGCGCGCGGCGCGATCATCCTGGTGGCCGTCTCCCTCTCGCTGCGCGAGCGGCGAAGCTGACCCGGAAGGAAGCAACCGCATGTTTCTGGACCTGCTGCGACGCCGCAATCCGGGCCTGCTCGCCGCCGCCGCGAACCTGCACGACAGCGGTGACCTGCCGGCGAACTGCTACGCGCTGGACCTCGACACGGTCGCCGCGAACGCCGCCGCCATCCGGGCCGAGGCCGACCGGCACGGGCTGTCGGTCTACGCCATGACCAAGCAGGTCGGGCGCAACCCCGACTTCTGCCGGACGGTCCGCGACGCGGGCATCACCGAGGCGGTCGGCGTCGACCTCCAGTGCGCGCTCGCCGACCGGCACGGCGGGCTGGGCATCGGTCACCTCGGTCACCTGGTGCAGATCCCCCGGCACGAGGCCGCGGTCGCCGCCGCGCTCGCGCCCGCGTACTGGACGGTCTTCAACGACGCCAAGGCCGCCGAGGCGGCCGCCGCGAGCGCGGCGGCCGGGCGGGAGCAGGCGCTGCTCGCCCGGATCGCGGCGCCTGGCGACCGGTTCTACCGGGGCCACGAGGGCGGCTGGCCGGCCGAGGAGATCGTCGCTGTGGCCCACCGGCTCGACGCCCTCGACGGCGCCCGGTTCGCCGGTGTCACCAGCTTCCCGACCCAGTTGTTCGATCCGGCCGCCGGGCGGGTCGTGCCGACCCCGAACCTCGGCACCCTGCGGGCCGCCGCCGCGGCGTTGCGCGCCGCCGGGTGGGCGCACGTCGAGATCAACGCCCCGGGTACGACGTCGGCGGCGATCCTGCCCACGCTGGCCGAGGCGGGCGTGACGCAGGTCGAACCCGGTCACGGGCTCACCGGCACCACGCCCTGGCACGCGGTCACCGACCTGGTCGAGGAGCCGGCCGTGCTCTACGTCAGCGAGGTGTCCCACCTGTGGGACGGGCGGGCGTACGTCTTCGGCGGCGGGCTCTACGTCGACCCGGTGCTGGGCCTGGGCGGCACCCGGGCGCTGATCGTGCCCCGGGGCGGTGGTCTCGACGACGCGTACCTGGTCGACGTGGAGATGCCCGCGCCGGAGGCGATCGACTACTACGCGATGGCCGACGTGACGGCGGCGCCGGGCGTCGCGCCCGGCGACACGGTCCTGTTCGGCTTCCGGCCGCAGGCGTTCGTCACGCGGGCGCTGACGGCGGGCGTGACCGGCGTCCGGTCGGGCGCCCCGGCCGTGGCCAGCGTGTACGCCGCCGACGGCTCGGCGCCGATCGGGCTGGACGACATCGACGCGGTCGGCGGCCCCGGCACCGGCAACCACACCGCTCGCAGCGCAGGGAGGGCATGATGAGCACGGTCACCGACAAGACCGACGCGACCAGGGCGGGCGCCCCGCCGCTGCGGTTGCGCGGCATCCGTAAGCAGTTCGGCGGCGTCGTCGCGATCGAGCGCTTCGACCTGGAACTGGCCGCCGGCCAGATCACCGCGTTGGTCGGCGACAACGGCGCCGGCAAGTCCACCCTCGTGAAGATCATCTCGGGGGTGTACCAGCCCACCGAGGGCGAGCTGGAGATGCACGGGCGGCCGGTGACGTTCCGGGACGCCTCCGACGCCCGCCGGCAGGGCGTCGAGGTGGTCTACCAGGATCTGGCCCTGGCCGACTCGCAGCCGGTCTACATGAACATGTTCCTGGGCCGGGAACTCACCCGCGGTCCGCTGCGGCTGCTCGACCGGCGCCGGATGGCCCGGGAGACGCAGGAGCTGGTGGACGCGCTGGACGTACGCATCCCCAGCGCGAAGGCGACGATCCGGGACCTGTCCGGCGGGCAGCGCCAGGCGGTGGCGATCTGCCGCGCCACCCACTGGGCCAGCGGCCTGGTGCTGATGGACGAGCCGACAGCGGCGCTGGGCGTGGCCGAGACCGCCAAGGTGGAGCAGCTGATCCTGAAGCTGCGGGAGCGTGGTGCCGCCGTGCTCGTCGTCAGCCACAACCTGGACCAGGTGTTCCGTATCGCCGACCGGGTGGCGGTGCTGCGCCGGGGACGCCAGGTCGGCGTCCGTGACATCACCGGGACCAGTCGCAACGAGATCGTCTCGATGATCACCGGCGCGTCCGAGGAGACCGGCCGCCCCTGAGCCGCGCGGACCGCCGCGCGCACGATGACCCCGGGTGTCCCTCCCGGGGTCATCGGCGTTTCCGGCCCCGTTCGATCCGCCGTACGTAACGTTTGTGTGAACCCATGTGAACGCTGACAGCGCGGCTTCCCGCACTTCGGGAGCGCTTTCGTTTCGTTGCGCAGCCGTGTTCACTGAACACCGTTCACCCTATTGTTCACTGGTGCTAAATCCGGTAGAACTCCTGGTAGGTCCGCTGCTCGGGCCATCTGCCTCGTGCTTCTAGGAGGACTTCTCATGGCTCGTTCACCCCGTCCGGGCGCCTCCTCGCCCGCGCTCTCCCGCCGCGGCGTCCTGCAGTTGGGTGGCAGCGTCGCGCTCCTGTTCGCCACCGGCGCCTGCGCCGCGGACAGCGGTAACAAGTCCACGGACGGCAAGTCCGGCGGTGCCGCCGCCAAGACGCTGCGCATCGCGGTCTCCAGCTACCTGTCGAGCTGGGACCAGGACTTCGTCGGCTTCGATCTCACCGCGCTGATGCTCTACAAGAACGTCTTCCCGTACCTGATCGACTACGGGGTCACCAACGCCGGCGGCAGCCAGATCCTCGACACCCAGAACATCACCCCGACGTTCGCCGAGTCGTTCGAGCCGGACGCCGAGCAGAAGGTGTGGACGCTCAAGCTGCGCCGCGGCGTGAAGTTCGCCAGCGGCAACGAGATGAAGGCCGCCGACGTCAAGTGGTCGAAGGACCGCGCGTTCGCCGCCCAGGCCAACGTCGCCGGCGTCTACCGCACCATCGGCCTCACCAGCGCCGACCAGGTCAAGGTGGTCGACGACTACACGGTGGAGTTCCACCAGGCGTTCCCCAGCGCGCTCACCCGGCAGATCCAGGCGATCTCGCTGTACGTCTTCGACTCCGTCGAGGCCAAGAAGCACGCCAGCGCCAGCGACCCCTGGGCCAAGGACTGGTTCGCGAAGAACCCGCCCACCGGCGGCTACTTCAACGTCGCCAAGGCCACCCAGGGCCAGGAGATCGAGCTCAGCGCCAACACCGGCTACCCGGGCCCGGACCCGGCCAAGACGCCGACCATCCGGATCTCGGTCGTGCCGGCCGCCTCCAACCAGCGGCTCCAGCTCCAGGCCGGTGACATCGACATCGCCCTGGGCATCAGCCAGCGCGACATCCAGGACCTCAAGAAGGCCCCGGGCATCAAGGTCATCTCGGCGGCCAGCAACCGCCAGGTCGCCATCCAGATGTCGGTCACCGCGGCGCCGTTCAACGACGTGAACGTGCGTAAGGCGCTCGCCTACGCGGTGCCCTACGAGCAGATCATCAACAACGTGTACGGCGGCGACGCCCGCGCGGCCAAGAGCCCGGTCCCGCTGGACATGCCCGGGTACGACGAGAGCGGCTACCCGTTCACCTACGACCTGGAGAAGGCGAAGGCCGCGATGGCCGCCGCCGGCCGGGCGTCGCTCGACTCCGAGCTGGTCTTCGAGGCCGACAACGAGGAGCAGCAGAAGATCGCCGTCCAGGTGCAGAGCGAGGCGGCGAAGGCCGGCATCCGGCTCAAGCTGACCCCGCTGGACCCGGCCACCCTCGGCGAGCGGCGGACCAAGAAGAACATCCCGCTCCAGATCACCTCCGGGCAGCTCTGGGTGGACGACGTCGAGTACATGCTGGCGACCAGCTTCGTCAAGGGCGCCAACCTCAACTACTCGAACTACAGCAACCCCGAGATCGAGCAGATCTACGAGAAGTCGCACACCACTGTCGACACGGGCGCCCGCAACGCGCTGTGGAAGCGGGTCCAGGAGATCCTCGCCGCCGACGTGCCGTGGGTGGTCATCTGCCAGCCCAACTTCAACCTGCCCGTCCGGGAGTCCGTCGCCGGCTGGGTGCAGCCGATGGACGGCCTCGCCCGCCTGCGCTACCTGAGCGCGTCGGCCTAGGACGTCACCCACCCATGCGTATCTTCCGGTTCGTCGTCAGGCGACTACTCCAGCTGATCCCCGTTCTGCTCGGAGTGGTCGTCCTGGCCTTCCTCCTGGTCCGAGTGCTGCCGGGCGACCCGGTCCGCAGCATCCTCGGGCAGAACGCCACCGAGGAGGACGCCGCCGCCGCCCGGGCCCGCTTCGGGCTCGACCAGTCCCTGTGGCAGCAGTTCCTCGACTACCTCGGCGGGCTGCTCACCGGTGACTTCGGGACGTCGATCCAGAGCGGCAGCTCCGTGGGCTCGGAGATGGCGCTGCGGGTGGGTCCGACCCTGGAACTCGTCGTCATCTCGGTGAGCATCGCGCTCGTGGTGGCGACGGTGCTGGGCATCTGGTCGGCCAAGCGGGCCAACCGGGCCGGCGACCACAGCGTCCGGATCTTCGCGCTGGTCGGCAACTCCGTACCGGAGTTCTGGCTCGGCCTGGTGCTGGTGCTCGTCGGCTACAGCATCCTCGGCTGGTTCCCGGCGCCCAACGGCCGGGTCGACCCGGACACCGGCCTGACCCCGCTCACCGGCGCCGACCTCGTCGACGCCGTCCTCACCGCCAACGGGCCGGCGATCGCCTCGGCCGCGGCGTACCTGGTGCTGCCGGTGCTGACCCTCGTGGTCGGCGTGGTCGCCCCGCTGCTGCGCAGCGTCCGGGCCTCCGCGCTGGAGGTGCTGCACTCGGAGTCGTACGCCGCGGCGAAGGCGCACGGGCTGCGCGACCGCACGCTGCACTACGGCTACCTGCTGCGGGCGACGCTGGTCCGGCTGCCGTCGCTGGCCGCGCTGGTCTTCGGTACGGCGATCGGCTCCACCGTGCTCGTTGAGTACGTGTACTCGTGGCAGGGCTTCGGCCAGTGGGCCCTGCGCGGCCTGCTCTACCGGGACTACCCGGTGGTGCAGGCGTCGGTGCTGGTCATCGCGCTGTGCTACGTGCTGGTCTTCCTCATCGCCGACGTGGTCCACGCGATCCTCGACCCGAGAGTGAGGCTCTGATGGCCGAGCTGCGAACCGTCCCCGACGGTCCCGCCGCCGCGCCGGTGGTCGTGCCCGGCGGCGACCGGGACAGCCGTTTCGCCCGCCGCATGATCATCGCCGGGGCGAGCATCCTGTCGGTGGTCGCGCTGCTGGCGGTGTTCGCGCCGCTGCTGAGCCAGTGGGGCGAGACCGAGATCGACGCGGCGAACACGCTCGTCGCGCCGGGCGGCAGCCACCTGCTCGGCACCGACGGCAACGGCATGGACATCTGGAGCCGGGTGCTCTACGCCGCCCGGCTCGACCTGGGCATCGCGCTGGCCGCCGTCGCGCTCGCGGTGGTCGTCGGCACGCTGCTCGGCCTGGTCGCCGGCTACTTCGGCGGCTGGCTCGACGACGTGCTGATGCGGGTGGTCGACATCTTCCAGTCGTTCCCCACGTTCATCCTGGCGCTCGCGGTGGCCGCGCTGCTCGGCAACGGCACGATCAACCTGATCATCACGATCGCGGCGGTGAACGCGCCGGCGTACGCCCGGCTGGTCCGCGCCGAGGTGCGGTCGCTGCGGGAACTGCCGTTCGTGGACGCCGCCATCACCTCCGGGGCGTCGCCGGTCGGCGTGCTCTGGCGGCACCTGCTCCCCAACAGCCTCACCCCGGTCCGGGTGATCGCGCCGCTGAACTGCGGCTGGGCCATGCTCACCCTGGCCGGGCTCTCCTTCCTCGGCCTGGGCGTGAGCATCCCCGAGGCGGAGTGGGGCGCCATGATCAGCCTGGGTGCCGCGGACGTGGTCGGCGGCCGGTGGTGGACCTCGGTCCCGCCCGGCCTGGCCCTGTTCGTCTGCGTCCTGGGGTTCAGCCTGCTCGGCGAAGGCCTGCAGGACCGCGCGAACGCGAAGCGGCGGTGACCATGCTGTCGATCGAGAACCTCTCCGTGACGATCCGCCGGCCCGGCCGGCAGGTCGCCGCACTCAGCGGCGTCAGCTTCGCCGTCCGGCCCGGCGAGGTCGTCGGCCTGGTCGGCGAGAGCGGCGGCGGCAAGAGCATGGTGGCCCGCGCCATCGTCGGGCTGCTGCCCGGCGGCTCGCACGCCACCGGCCGGGTGCTGTTCGGCGACTCGGACGTGCTGCGCATGGACGACGCCGCGCTCGCCGCCCACCGCGGGCGCGGGGTGGCGATCTGCTTCCAGAACCCGCGCGGCGCGCTCAGCCCCACCCGCACCATCGGCAAGCAGCTCGTCGACCGGCTCACCACCCACCAGGAGATGTCCGGCGAGCGGGCCCGGGAGGCGGCGCGCGAACTGTTCGAGGCGGTCGGCATCCGCAGCCCGCAGCGGCGGCTCGACGCGTACGCCCACGAGCTGTCCGGCGGCATGGCCCAGCGCGTGATGATCTCGCTGGCCACCGGCTGCGCGCCGGAGCTGCTGATCGCCGACGAGCCGACAACCGGCCTCGACGTGACGCTGACCCGGGAGATCCTGCGCCAGTTCCGGCACGCCGCCGACACCGACGGCCGGGGTGTCCTGCTGATCTCGCACGACCTGGCGTCCATCGCGGAGGTCTGCGACCGGGTGGTGGTGCTCTACGCCGGCACCGTGGTGGAGAGCGGACCGGCCGCGCAGGTGCTGCGGGAGCCCGCGCACCCGTACACCCGGGCGCTGCTGCGTTCGGTGCCGGACGTCGGCGGCCGGCCGGTCGTCGCCACCCCCGGCGCCATGCCGCTGCTGGCGCAGGCGCCGCACAACTGCCCGTTCGTCGCCCGGTGCGCGCACGCCGACGGCACCTGCTCGTCCCGGCGCCCGGCCACCGTGCCGGTGCCCGGCGGCCGCGAGTGGTCGCTCGCCTGCTTCCACCCGCAGACCCGGCCGCTGGACGCCGACGTGCCGCGGGCGTCGCACACGCCGGCCGTGTCCGGCGCGGTCGCGGCCGGCCCGGACCCGAAGCCCGCGGTGCTGGAGATCGAGGACGCGCACGTCGTCTACCGCAGCCGGTTCGGTTCCGGCGGGCACCACGCGCTGCGCGGCGTCACGCTGCGGCTCGGGCCGGGCGAGACGCTCGGCGTGGTGGGCGAGAGCGGCTGCGGCAAGAGCACCCTCGCGAAGCTCGTGATGGGCCTGGTCGCGCCCACGTCCGGCACCGTCACGGTCGCCGGGCAGACGCTGGTCAAGCAGCCGGGCCGCCCCCGGCCGCGAGGCCGGGCGCTGCGCCGGGCCCGGACCCGGGCGCAGCTCGTGTTCCAGGACCCGATCGGCTCGCTCAGCCCGCGCCGTCCCGTCGGCGACTCCATCGCCGAGCCGCTGCGCGCCGCGGGCCTGTCCCCGGCGCAGCGGCAGGAGCGCGTCACCGCCGTGCTGGACCGGATGGAGCTGGACCGGTCGATCCTCCAGCGCTACCCGCACGAGCTGTCCGGCGGCCAGGCGCAACGCATCGGCATCGCCCGCGCGCTGGTCGGCGAGCCGGACCTGATCGTCTTCGACGAACCGACCTCGGCGCTGGACGTCACCGTCCAGGCGCAGATCCTCGACGTGATCGCCGACGTGGCCGCCGACGCGGACCGCGCCTCGGTGTTCATCTC
Source organism: Micromonospora sp. CNZ285 (assembly GCF_004637285.1). Classification (NCBI taxonomy): domain Bacteria; kingdom Bacillati; phylum Actinomycetota; class Actinomycetes; order Micromonosporales; family Micromonosporaceae; genus Micromonospora; species Micromonospora sp. CNZ285. Next base: position 314,492 of record NZ_SPQD01000001.1, read on the forward strand.
CCACGACCTGGCCACGGTGCGCGGGTTCGCCGACCGCGTCGTGGTGCTCTACCTCGGCCGGGTCGTCGAGGAGGGACCGGTGGACGTCGTCTTCGACACGCCCCGGCACCCGTACACCCGGGCGCTGCTGGGCAGCGCCCCCCGCCTCGGCGGGACGACCGGGTCCGACGGCGAGGCCGTCGAGCTGGTCAAGGACCTGGAGGAAGCCGACGCCGCGACCGGGTGCCCACTGGCCGCCCGGTGCCCGTTCGTCACCGACCGGTGCCGAGCGGAGCAGCAGGAGCTTCAGTCGTACGGCGAGAGCCGGGCCGCCTGCTGGCGCGTTCCCGAGCTTCCCGCCCTCATCGGAAGGCAGGCTGTCACGCCATGACCCGTCGCCCCATCCGGCTCGCCGTCGACATCGGCGGGACCTTCGTGGACGCCATGGAACTGGACACTCGCACCAACCGGGTCCGTTTCCGCAAGGCGGCCACGACCCCGGCCCGGCCCGCGGACGGTGTCCTCAACGCGATCACCGCGCTCGGCACCGACCTGTCCGAGGTGGAACTGTTCATCCACGGCACCACCCTCGGCCTCAACGCGGTGCTGGAACGTCGTGGTGGCCGTACCGGCATCATCACGAACGAGGGCTTCCGGGACATCTTCCTGATCGGCCGCGGCAACGTGCCGTCCGACCACATGTACGACTTCCAGTACCAGCGGCCGGAGAGCCTGGTGCAGCGCCGCTTCACCGCCGGTGTGCGGGGCCGGCTCGACTACCGGGGCCGCGTGGTGGAGCCGCTGGACCCGGACAGCGTCCGGGAGGCCGCCCGCACGCTCGTGGTGGACCAGCAGGTCACCTCGATCGCCATCTGCTTCCTGCACTCGTTCCTCGACCCGAGCCACGAGCGGGAGGCCGCGCGCCTCATCCACGAGGAGTTCCCCGAGGTCAGCCTGTCGCTGTCGACAGACATCGTGCGCGAGTACCGGGAGTACGAGCGCACCAGCACCACAGTGTTGGAGGCGTACATCCGGCCGATCTTCGAGCGGTACGTGGACGAGCTGGAGGCCGGCCTGGCCGAGCGCGGCTTCGCCGGACGCTTCCTGATCATGCGGTCCGGTGGTGGCTCGATGACCAGCGCGGTCGCCAAGACCGCACCCACGCACACCGTGCTGTCCGGCCCGGCCGGCGGCATCGTCGGCGCCGCGTACGTCGCCTCCGAGCTGGGCCGGGACAACGTGCTCACGTTCGACATCGGCGGCACGTCGCTGGACGCCTGCGTGATCGAACGCGGCAACCCGGTCGCCGCGTACGAGGCCCAGCTGGAGCACTTCCCGCTGCTCATCCCGACGTACGACATCCGGACCATCGGCGCCGGCGGCGGCTCGATCGCCTGGCTGGACCACGGCCTGCTCAAGGTCGGCCCGCAGAGCGCCGGCGCCGACCCCGGCCCGGTCTGCTACGGCCGGGGCGGCACCAGGCCGACGGTCACCGACGCCGCGGTGGTGCTCGGCTACATGGACCCGGAGCGGTTCCTCGCCGGCACCATGGGGCTGCGCGACGCCGAGGCACGCGCCGCGATCCAGGAGCAGCTGGCCGATCCGCTCGGCCTGAGCGTGGAGAACGCGGCGGCGGGCGTCTTCGACGTGCTGCTGGCCCGCACCGTCGGCGCGGTCCGGCAGATCACCGTCGAGCGGGGGCACGACCCCCGGCAGTTCACGCTGCTCGCGTTCGGCGGGGCCGGCCCGCTGCTGGCGCCGCTGCTGGCCCGGGAGATGGGCATCGGCGAGGTGGTCGTGCCGTTCGCGCCGTCCGGCTTCTCCGCCTGGGGCATGCTCTCGGCCGACATCGTCAACGACTTCAGCCGTACCGTGATGGCCACGCTCGACGACGCCGACCTGTCGGAGCTGGAGCAGCTGTTCAAGGCGGTCGAGGCCGAGGCGGTCGCGTCGCTGGTGGCGCAGGGCGTGCCGGCCGGCGAGGCGGTGCTGGAGCGGCAGTTCGAGCTGCGCTACCTGGGCCAGGAGCACAGCCTGATGGTCACCGTCGGGCGTGAGCTGGACCGCGACGCGATCCGGGCCGCGTTCGACGAGACGCACCGCACCCGGTACGGCCACACCATGGGCAACCCGCTGCAGATTCTCAACCTGCGGGTGCGCGGCATCGGGCGCACCGACCGGCCCGAGCTGGAGACGCTGGCGCGCGGTGACGGCGACCCGGCGCAGGCGCTGCTGACCCACCGCGACGCCTACGACTTCGGGCAGCAGGCGGTGGTGCCGTTCGCGGTCTACGACCGGGCCCGCCTGGAGCCGGGCGACACCTTCGACGGACCGGCGCTGATCGACGAGGGCACCTCCACCACAGTGGTGCCCAGCGGCCAGCGGGTCACCGTCGACGACCACGGATACCTGCTCGTCACCCTGGAGGAAGCCGCATGACCACGCTGGACGGAGCCCAGGTCGAGGTCGTCCGCAGCTATCTGCTGTCGGCCGCGGAGGAGATGCGGGCCACCCTCATCCGTACCTCCTTCAACCCGGTCATCTACGAGGTGCACGACTTCGGCCTGTCGATGTACGACGCCGACCTGCGGCTGGTCGCCGAGGCCACCGGCCTGACGTTCTTCCTCGGCGCGAACGACTTCTCGCTGCGCAAGGGCGTGGAGTACGTGGGCCGGGAGAACCTGCACCGCGGCGACGTGGTGCTGCTCAACTACCCGTACTGGAACGCGGCGCACGCGTACGACGCGACGCTGTTCGCGCCGGTGTTCCGGCCGGACGAGGCCGACCCGGAGGCGGACGGCGACCTGGTCGGTTTCCTCTGCGTCCGCGCGCACTGGATGGACCTGGGCGCCAAGGACCCGGGCTACGTGCTGGACTCGACCGACATGCACCAGGAAGGGCTGATCTTCCCGGGCGCCAAGGTCGTGTCCCGGGGCGAGCCGGTGCGCGAGATCCACGAGCTGATCCGCTTCAACTCGCGGATGCCCGACGCGGTGCTCGGTGACCTGCACGCGCAGATCGCCGCGCTGCGCACGGGCGAGCGCCGGATGCTGGAGATCATCGAGAAGTTCGGCCGGGACACCGTCGACCAGGCGATCGACCGCATCATCGCCGACGGTGAGGCCCGCGCCCGCGCGGCGCTGGCGACGCTGCCGCAGGGCACCTGGACCGCCGAGGACTGGGTGGACGACGACGGCATCACCGACGACCCGGTGAAGATGCGCGTCACGGTGACCATCGCCGACGGGCGCTTCGTCGTCGACTTCGCCGGCTCGGCGCCCGCCACCCGCGGCCCGATCAACATGCCGTTCGGGGCGACGGAGGCGATCTGCAAGGTCGTGCTGAAGTCGCTGACGTCGCGGGACGAGCCGTCGAACGCCGGCACCGTGGCACCGCTGGAGGTGCGGGCCGAGCCGGGCAGCCTGTTCCACGCCGTCTACCCGCAGCCCACGTTCACGCTCTGGACCGGCATCGTGGCGGTGGAGCTGATCCTCAAGGCGCTGGCCCAGGGCATGCCGGACCGGCTGCCCGCCTCCTCCGGCGGCGACGTGCCCGGCTTCATGATGGTCGGCCTGCACCCGGACACCGGGAAGATGTTCGCGGTCAGCAACAACGACCTGGTGGGCTGGGGCGGCACCGCACAGCACGACGGCATGGACGCCGCCACGCACGTCTCCGGCAGCACCGGCCGGGGCACCCCGATCGAGGTCATGGAGGCCAAGACCGGGATGTTCTTCGAGCGCTGGGAGATCCGCGCGGACTCCGGTGGCGCGGGCCGGTTCCGGGGTGGCTGCGGCCTGCGGCGGGACATCCGGTTCCTGACCCCGGGCGAGTTCCTCACCGTGATCAAGAAGACCAAGAGCGCGCCGTGGGCGCTCGACGGCGGCGAGCAGCCGGAGCCGAACCAGATCGTGGTGTTCCCGGGCACCGACCGCGAGCACCGGGTGAGCACGAAGCGCACCGTGGTGGCGGCGGGCGACCGGGTCACGCTGCTGACCGCCGGTGGCGGCGGGCACGGCGACCCGCGCGGCCGCGACCCCGAGGCGGTCCGGCGGGACGTGGCCGAGGGCTACGTCTCCCGGGAGGCGGCCCGGGACGTCTACGGAGTGGACGTCGATGGGTGAGCCGACGGTCGACGGGGCAACCGTCGAGGTCGTCCGCAGCCACCTCGTCTCGGCCGCCGAGGAGATGCGGGCCGCGCTGGTGCGCACCGCGTTCAATCCGGTGATCTACGAGGTGTACGACTTCGGCATCTCCGTCTACGACCGGCGGCTGCGGCTGGTCGCGGAGTCCACGGGGTTGTCCCGCTTCCTCGGCGCCAACGACTACTCGCTGCGCAAGGGCGTCGAGTACGTCGGCGTGGAGAACCTGCACCGCGGCGACGTGGTGCTGCTGAACTACCCGTACTGGAACGCGGCGCACACGTACGACGCGACGATGTTCGCGCCGGTCGTGCTGCCGGACAGCGAGGAGCTGATCGGGTTCCTGTGCATCCGGGCGCACTGGATGGACCTGGGCGCCAAGGATCCCGGTTACGTGCTCGACTCCACGGACATGCACCAGGAGGGGATCATCTTCCCCGGCACGAAGGTGTACGACCGCGGTGAGCCGGTGCGCGAGATCCACGAGCTGATCCGGTTCAACTCGCGGATGCCGGAGCTCGTCATCGGCGACCTCAACGCGCAGATCGCCGCGCTGCGTACCGGCGAGCGGCGGGTGACCGAGCTGTACCGCGACTACGGCCCCGCGGTGGTCGACGCGGTGATCGACCGGGTGATCGACGCCGCCGCGCAGCGCGCCGGCGAGGCGGTGGCCGCGCTGCCCCAGGGCAGCTGGACCGCCGAGGACTGGCTCGACGACGACGGCGTCACCGACGACCCCATCCTCATGCGGGTCACCGTCACGGTCGCCGACGGCGAGTTCACAGTGGACTTCGCCGGGTCGTCCCCGGCGGTGCCCGGGCCGGTGAACCTGCCGCTGGGCGCCACCATCGCCACCTGCCGGGTCGCGTTCAAGGGCGTCACCACGCCGCACGAGCAGACCAACGCCGGGCACTTCGCGCCGCTGCGGGTACGCGCCGAACCCGGCACGCTGTTCCACGCGCAGTACCCGGCCGCCACGTTCACCCAGTGGACCGGCACCGTCGCGCTGGAGCTGATCCTCAAGGCGCTGGCGCAGGGCATGCCGGACCGGCTCGCGGCCTCCTCCGGCGGTGACGTGCCCGGGTTCATGATGGTCGGCCTGCACCCGGACACCGGCGACATGTTCGCGGTCAGCAACAACGACCCGGTCGGGTGGGGCGGCACACCCCGGCACGACGGCATCGGACCGGCGAACCACCTGTGCCAGACCCAGGCGCGCAACACGCCTGTCGAGGTGCTGGAGTCGAAGACCGGGATGTTCTTCGAGCGCCTGGAGATCCGTACCGACTCCGGTGGCGCCGGCCGGTTCCGGGGCGGATGCGGCCTGCGGCGGGACATCCGGTTCGTGACGCCGGGTGAGTTCCTGACGGTGATCAAGAAGACGAGGAGCGCGCCGTGGGCGCTGGCCGGCGGCGAGCAGCCGGAGCCGAACCAGGTGGTGGTGTTCCCGGGCACGGACCGCGAGCACCGGGTGAGCACACGGCGTACCGCGGTGGCGGTGGGGGACCGGGTGACGTTGCTGACCGCCGGTGGCGGCGGGCACGGTGACCCGAGGAGTCGGGATCCAGAGGCGGTGCGACGGGACGTGGCCGAGGGCTACGTCTCGGCCCGGGCCGCCCGAGACGTTTATGGAGTGATCGCGTGAGTGCCGCCTATTCGCCCGAGCAGCCGAGCGTGCTGCTCGGCAACTGCACAGTGCTGGACGCCCGCGTGGTGGACGGCATGGCGCCCGTGACCGGTGCCGGGGTGTGGGTCCGGGGTGACCGGATCGCCGCCGTCGGGCCGTACGCCGAGGTGGCCGAGCAGGCGCGGGCCGCCGGCCGGCTGACCGAGGTGGACCTCGACGGCGCGTACGTGACGCCCGGCCTCGTCAACATGCACACCCACTTCTCGTTGTCGCTGCCCGGCTCCGGGGGCGACGGCGTCAAGGGGATGGGTTCGTACGACCTCGCCCACTACATGGCCGACGGGGCGCGGCGCACGCTGCACTCCGGCGTGACCACGGTGCGCTGCGTGGCGGAGAAGGACCACGCGGACTTCGCGCTGCGGCGGGCGATCAACGCCGGGCGCGTGCCGGGCCCGCGCATCTACACCGCTGGCCGGGCGCTGGTGTGCACCGGCGGGCACGGCCACGAGAGCAACGACACGCTCGAGTGCGACGGCCCGGTGGGCTTCCGCCACGGCGTCCGCAGCCAGATCAAGGCCGGCGCCGACCTGATCAAGGTGATGATCTCGGGCGGCATCGCCGGTGAGCACGAGAGCATCCACACGCCCCAGTTGTTCGCCGACGAGATGACGGCGGTGATCGAGACCGCGCACGCGTGGGGCCGCAAGGTGACAGCGCACGCCGGACCGGCCGAGGTGATCGGCGCGGCGGTCGAGCTGGGACTGGACTGTGTGGAGCACGGCTACCAGCTCACCCCGGAGGTCGCGGCGCGGATGGCCGAGCGCGGCACCGCGCTCGTGCCGACGCTGCTGGTGACCCGCTGCAAGGAGTTCTTCGACGAGCTGGGCGTGCCGGAGTGGATGCAGTGCCGGTCGCTCGGTGCCGGCCCCCGGCACCTGGAGAGCTTCGACATGGCCATCGCCGCCGGGGTGGAGGTGCTGCTCGGCAGCGACATGCCCCCGTTCTGGCAGTTCGAGGGCACCACCGCCTCGATCCGGGAGCTGGAGTACATGTCCGAGCGGATCGGCACCGCGCGGGCGATCCACGCGGGAACGCTCGGGCCGATCCGGTGGCTCGGCGCGGAGTCCGACCTCGGCACGGTCGAGGCCGGCAAGCTCGCCGACCTGATCGCGACCGACGCCGACCCGCTCGCCGACACCTCGGCGTTCCGGGACGTGCGGTGGGTGATGAAGGGCGGGCAGATCGCCCGCGACGATCGGAACCAGGAGGAGACGCGATGACGTTCGCGGATTCAGGCGCCGCGGCGATCGCCGCCGGCATCGACGACATGTACGACGCGTTCCTCGCCGGGGACCAGCAGCGGTTCGACACGCACCTGGACCCCGACGTGACCACCTGGGAGACGCACCTGCCCGGGCCGCTGCGGACCCGGGCCGAACTGGACGAGTACCGCGCCCGGCGCGACGCCGCGGGGCAGCGGCCCAACCTGGCCGTGCTCGCCCCGCGGGACAAGCGCATCGACGTGTGGGACGACTTCGGCGTGGCCCGGTACGAGCTGGTCTCGCAGCTCGGCCCGGACGACGAGCCGGAGATCACCCGGGTCACCGACGTGGTGCGCCGGATCGACGGCCGCTGGGTGATCGTGCACCACCACGCCGAGCTGGTCCGGGAACCGGTGGGCGCGGCGTGATCCGGCGGCTGGTCGCCGGGCGGACCGGTGAGCCGGCGGACGTGCTGTCGGTCGCCGACCTGCCCGACGACCCGCCGCCCGGCCCCGGGGAGGTGCAGCTCGCCGTCCGTACGGTCGGGCTGAACTTCCTGGACGTCATGCTCTGCCGGGGCGAGTACCCGGTGCGGCCGGACCCGCCGATGACACCCGGCGTGGAGACGGCCGGCCGGGTCGTCGCCGCCGGCGCCGGGGCCGAGCGCCTGCTGGGTCAGGAGGTGCTCGCCTGCCCGGCGCTGCCGCGCGGTGCGCTCGGCAGCACGGTGACTGTGGACGCCGCAGTGGTGGTGCCGCGACCGCCCACCGTCGACCCGGTCACCGCGGCGGCGCTGCCCGTCACCTACCAGACCGCGTGGTTCGCGCTGGAACGATCCGGTCTCACCGCCGGGCAGACGGTGCTGGTGCACGCGGGCGCCGGTGGGGTGGGCATCGCCGCGATCCAGCTCGCCGTCGCCCGCGGCGCGCGGGTCCTGGCCACCGCCGGCGGTCCGGCCAAGACCGCGATCTGCCGCGACCACGGCGCCCAGGTGGCGATCGACTACACGGCGGACGACTTCGTACCCGCCGTGCTGGCGGCCACCGGCGGGCGGGGCGTGGACGTCGTGGTGGACCCGGTGGGCGGCGACGTGTTCGCCCGTACCTGGGAGTGCCTGGCGTTCGAGGGCCGCCTGGTGGCGGTGGGCGCAGCCGGTGGCGCGCCGCCGCCCGTCGACCCGCTGCGGCTGATGGCGGCGAACGCGACGCTCGTCGGCCTGTCCTGGGGCTCGCAGTACCCGTGGCGGCGGGCCGGCGCCGTCGAGGCCGCCTACGAGGAGCTGTTCGACATGTGCGCCTCCGGCGCGGTCCGGCCGCCGGTCAGCCGCGTCGTGTCGCTGGACGAGGCGCCCGCGGCGCTCACCGAACTGGCCGAACGCCGGACCACCGGCAAGATCATCGTACGGATCGACGAGGGGGAGGGGCCATGAGCGACAGCGCCGACGGCGACATGGAGATCTACGACCTAAAGGTCACAGTCGACCGGATCGAGGGCCGGTCGGTGTGCGGCATGGCCGTGGGCGACCACTTCGAACTGACGAACAGCGCCCACCTGCGGCTGCCCGAGGGAAAGCACTTCTGCGTGTACGCGCTCGCCTCGGTGCTGCCCTTCCTCGCCGCCAAGCAGCGTGACCTGGCGCCGGGCGACTGGCTGGCGCAGGACTCCCACTTCATCTGCCCCGACCCGGAGGAGCGGCTCGTCATGAAGGTGGAACGGACCTGCCGGCGCACGATGAATTCGGCGGACCTGACATGACCGTCGAGATCGGGCTCGGCCTGCAGAGCGACAAGCCGGCCGGCGCGTACGCCCGGCTGGCCCGCGCCGCCGAGTCGCACGGCTTCGACGTGCTCACCGTCTTCGGCGACCTGATGTATCAGCCGCCGATCTTCCCGCTGCTGGAGATGGCACAGGCGACCGAACGGGTACGCCTCGGCGCGGCCTGCCTGAACCCGTACTCGATGGCGCCGTACGAGATCGCCGGTCAGCTCGCCGCCCTGGACCTGGCCTCGCACGGGCGGGCCTACCTGGGTCTGGCCCGCGGGACCTGGCTGGGCGCTGTCGGCCTGCCGCAGCCGCGGCCGCTGACCACCATCGAGGAGGCCGTCCAGGTCGTCTACCGCCTGCTGCGCGGCGACCGCAGCGGCTTCACCGGGAAGGTCTTCTCGCTCGCCCCCGGCACCGCGCTGCGGTACGACGTGCAGCGGCCCGACCCGCCGCTGCTGCTCGGCGCGTGGGGCCCGCAGGGCGCGGCGCTGGCCGGGCGGATCGCCGACGAGATCAAGGTGGGCGGCAGCGCCAACCCGGACATGGTCCCGGTGATCCGTGAACGACTGCGGGCCGGCGCGGAGAAGGCCGGACGCGACGTCGCGGACGTCGGCATCGTGCTCGGCGCGGTCACGGTCGTCGACACCGACGGCGAGGCGGCCCGCGCCAAGGCCCGCACCGAGGTCGCCATGTACCTCGCGGTGGTGGCCGAACTGGACCCGACCGTCGAGATGCCCGACGACCTGGTCAAGCGCGTCAGTGACCTGGTCGACGCGGGCGAGGACGAGGCGGCGGGCCGGCTGATCCCGGACGACGTGCTCGACCGGTTCGCTTTCTCCGGCACCCCGGAGCAGGTCGCCGCCCAGGCCCAGGCGCTCATCGACGCGGGCGTGCGCCGGGTCGAGTTCGGCACGCCGCACGGCCTCACCGACGAGCGCGGCGTGGACCTGCTCGGCTCGGCCGTCCTGCCGCTGCTGCGCAGGTGAGTCAGGTGCGGCTCACCGTCGTGGTCGGCCCCGGCCTGGTGGCCGACCCCGCCCTGCTGGCGTCGCTGACCGCCACCACCTGTGCCGAACTCGACGTCGCCGGTCATGTCGTCACCGCCGCCTCGGCCGACGAGATCCGCGCGCTGCTCGCCACGACCGACCAGCCGGTGGTGGTGCTGCCCGGCCCGACGCCACCGGCCCGTGCCCTCATCGGCGCGCAGCCGGCCGGCGTGGTCTGGTACGACCTGACCGTCGAGCCGCCGGTGCCCGGCGCGGTCCACCTGGCCGGGCGGGGACTGTGGGGCCTGGCCTGGGCGATCCGGCACGCCGTGCACCGCCGCCGCGCGCCGGCCACCCGGATCGCCTACGGTCCGGACCCGGACCAGTGGGGCGACCTGCGGCTGCCGTCCACCCCGGACGCCGGGCCGGCGCCGGTCGCGGTGCTGCTGCACGGCGGGTTCTGGCGGTCCATCTGGGGAGCGGACCTGATGGACGCGCTCGCCACCGACCTGGCCCGGCGCGGGTACGCGTCCTGGAACCTGGAGTACCGGCGCCCGGACCGGCACGGCTGGGACGCCACCACGCAGGACGTGGAGGCGGGCCTGCGCGCGTTGCGGGAACCGGCCCGCGACGGATTGGCCGACCTGGACCGGATCGTCGTGCTGGGACACTCGGCCGGCGGGCAGCTCGCGTTGCGTGCCGCGGCGGACCTCGCCGCGCGACCGGGCGGGCCGCGTGTCGCGCTCGCGGTGTCGCTGGCCGGGGTGCTCGACCTCACCGAGGGCGAGCGGCGCTACCTCGGCGACGGCGCGGTCTCCGCGGCGCTGGGCGGCTCACCGGTGACGGCACCGCGCCGGTACGCCGAGAGCGACCCGATGCTCCGCCTGCCGACGGGGGTGTCCACACTGCTCGTGCAGGGGACGGAGGACAGCCTCGACCTGGTCGACGCCAACCGGCGCTACGCCGCCGCTGCGGCAGCCGCCGGGGACGAGATCCGCCACCTCGAACAGGCGGGGGACCACTTCGCTGTCATCGACCCGGCCTCGGTCATCTGGCAGGACACGATGACCGCCGTGGACGCGCGCCTCGGTCGCTGACGCCGGATGCGGAATCGCCCTCCGGGTTCACCTACGTGAACACGGAGGGCGATTCGTGGTGCCCGGCGCACTGTCAGAACAGGCGGGGCGTGACCACCGAGACCACAGTCGTCACCGCGTCGGTGTCGTTGAAGAGCTGATGCGGCACCGACGAGCGCAGGTGCACGCTGTCGCCCGGGAACAGCCGGTGCTCGACGCCCTCGACCTCGTAGAGCAGCTCGCCGGAGATGACGTAGGCGAACTCCTCGCCCCGGTGGCCGTACGCGTTCTCCCGGCGCCCGCCCGGCGCGATGTGCACCAGCATCGGTTCGAGCACCAGGTCCGGCCCCCGGTCGGAGAGCATGCGGTAGGTCTGTTGCCCGGACACGTACTGCGTCGCCGCCGTCTCCGCCCTGGTCAGCGTGAAGTGCCGGGGGAGCGAGGAGACGGTGCTGTCCGGCGCGGCGGTGCCCGCGTCGAAGAAGTCGGCCACCGACCGGTCGAGCGCCTTGGCGACGCTGCCGAGCGCGGTCAGGCCGATGGAGGAGATGCCGCGCTCGACCTGGGACAGGAAGCCGATGGACAGCCCGGAGCGGGAGGCGAGGCCGCGCAGGGTCAGCCCGCGTTCCTTGCGGTAGCGCCGGATCCGGCCGCCGACGACACCGGCGGGCGTGTTCTCGTCCGCGGCGCCACCGGAGCCGGCCTGCTCCGACGGCGGCTGACTGTTCATGGGCCGCACGGGGACCTCCTGTCGAGGTGGCGGGACCTCCGCCGGGATGTTCGATGGTATCGAACATCCCGGCCGGTGCGCGAGGGGCCGGGCGGCCGGTTTCCCCACGTCGTCCCGGGTGGACCGCGGCCGGCGTCGCCCGCCTACCGCTTCACGAGGTTGCGCAGCGCCGAGAGCAGCGACCGGTGGCTGACCTCGGCGTAGATCTTCTTGTCCGGTCCGTACAGGACGACGTACGGGCACTGCTGGTCGTCCCCGCCCATGGTCTTGTCCAGCAGCCTGCGGCCGGTCGCCACCTCGTACACCCGCAGGCGGTAGGTGGCCTTCAGCAGCGTCAGCGTGTCCGGCTTCGGGTCGTCGTAGCGGCACTTGCGGATCGTCGCGCCGGTGCTGGTGCGATCCAGGCAGGCGACCATCTGCACGATCTTCGGGTCCTCCGACGCCCAGGTCCGCTCCACCCGCTTCGACAGGCCCTCGTCGTAGTAGTAGACCTGGTCATGGCGGCGGCCCGTGCCCATGTCGGTGCCGACGAGCAGCGCCACCGGGTGCGGCGCCGCTCCGGTGCGCTTCGGCGACTGCGGAAAGTAGAGGACCCCGTCGCACACGTCGTCGAGGTCGGAGATCTGCGCCGCCGGGAAGTCGCTCGGCTGCGGCCCGCGCGTCGAGGGCTCCGCGCTCGCCGTCGCACCCGGCGCAGGCGTCGTGCCGGGCGACCGCCAGGGCGCCACCGGCGGCGCGACCGGCTCCGGCTCGGCCGCCTGGCGCTCGGAGGACCGCAGCAGGAACGCGCCGCCGATCAGGCCCGAGCACGCCACCAGCAGCAACACGCTCAGCGCCGCGACGGCGACGACCAGACCGCGGTTGCGGCCCGACGACGGCGGGCCGGGCGGCGGGTACGGCCCGAACGGCGTGCCCGGCGCGGCCGGCCCGTACGGCGCACCCGCCGCGGGTGGTCCGTAACCCGTGCCGGGCGGCTCGTGACCCGGCCCGGTGACGGGCGGTGGTGGCGGGCCGGGATCGGCCGGCGGCATCCAGGCGGTGTCTGCCCGCGGTTCCCCGTTCCCCGTCGCTCCCTGATCGGATCCGGCCCCCGTGTCGGACATGCGCATTCCCCCGTCGAACCCGTGCGGAGCGCGCAATTTATCAGGATCGGTGTCCCGGAGGTGCCCCGTACGAGATGGTTGTGTTACCCAGGTGGCGCCGCCACCTGCGCCCGGCCACCTGACCGCCGGGGGCGGCGACCCGGGCCGGGTCGCCGGGCGTGGCAGGATCGGCGGGTGCAGATCGGGTTGCTCGGGCCGTTCCAGGTCACCACGGACGCCGGTGTCCCGGCCGACGTGCCGGGCGCGCGGCTGCGCGGGCTGCTGGCCGCCCTCGCGCTCCAGCCCGGCCGGGTGGTCCCGAAGTCAGCGCTCGTCGACTGGATCTGGGGCGAGCAGCCGCCCGCCGACGCCGCGAACGCGCTGCAACGCCTGGTGTCCCGGCTGCGCAAGGCGCTGCCGGCGGGCGCCGTCGACGGGCTGCCGGACGGCTACCGGCTCGCCGTCGAGCCCGACGCCGTCGACGCCGTACGGTTCGAACGTCTCGTCCGCCGGGCCCGCGACGGCGATGGGCCGCAGCGGGTACGGCTGCTGCGCGAGGCGCTGGGCCTGTGGCGCGGCGACGCGCTGCGCGACGTCGGCCTGCCCGACAGCCCGGCGCTCGACGCGGCGGCCACCCGGCTGGAACGGCTGCGCCTGACCGCGACGGAGGACCGGTACGACGCGGAGATCGGGCTCGGCCGGGAGGCCGATCTGATCCCGGAGCTGACCGACCTGGCGGCCGCCCATCCGGTGCGCGAACGGCTCGCCATGTCGCTGATGCGCGCGCTCGTCGCGGCCGGCCGGGACACCGAGGCGCTGCTGGTCTACCAGCGCACCGCCGACGCGCTCGCCGACGCGCTGGGCGCCGATCCGTCCCCGGAGCTGTCGGCGCTGCACGTCGCCCTGCTGCGCGGCGAGACGGTACGCCGGGAGGACACCCGCCGGACCAACCTGCGCGCCGAGCTGACCAGCTTCGTCGGGCGGGACGCCGACCTCGCCGCGGTCGGCGCGCTGGTGACCGGGCACCGGCTCACCACGCTCACCGGCCCGGGCGGCTCCGGCAAGACTAGGCTGGCCACCGAGACCGGGCGCCGGCTGACCGGCGACCTGCCGGACGGCGTGTGGCTGGTGGAGTTCGCCGCCGTCAGCGCCGACGGGGACGTGGCGCAGGCGGCGATCTCCGGGCTCGGCCTGCGGGACGCGCTGCTCGGCGACGCGGGCAGCGCGGAACCGGTCGACCGGCTGGTCGCGGCGATCCGGGACCGGGAGATGCTGCTGATCCTGGACAACTGCGAACACGTCGTCGAGGCGGCGGCGGCGCTGGCGCACCGGCTGCTCGGCGAGTGCCGGCGGCTGCGGATCCTGGCCACCAGCCGGGAACCGCTCGGTATCACCGGGGAGACGCTGTGGCCGGTCGCGCCGCTGGGCCTGCCAGGCGGCGACGCCCCGATCGCCGAGGTCGAGTCGTCGCCCGCCGTCCGCCTGCTGCGGGACCGGGCCGTCGCGGTACGCCGGGACATCGCGTCCGACGCCCGTACCGCGACGACGATGGCGCGGATCTGCCGCGCGCTCGACGGCATGCCGCTGGCGATCGAGCTGGCCGCGGCGCGGCTGCGCGCCATGTCCGTCGACCAGCTCGCCACCCGGCTCGACGACCGGTTCCGGCTGCTCACCGGCGGCAGCCGGACCGCCCTGCCCCGGCACCGGACGCTGCGCGCGATGGTCGACTGGAGCTGGGAACTGCTCAGCGACGCCGAACGCGCGGCGCTGCGCCGGCTGTCGGTGTTCTCCGGCGGGGCGAGCCTGGACGCGGCCGAGCGGGTCTGCGCCGGCGGCGCCGTCGCGCCGGGCGACGTGCTCGACCTGCTCACCGCGCTGACCGAGAAGTCGCTGCTGGTCGCCGCCGGCGACGTCGCGCCGCGCTACCGCATGCTCGGCACGATCAAGGAGTACGCCGCGCAGCGGCTCGCCGAGGCGGGGGAGGAGGACACCGCGCGCCGCGCGCACCTGGCGTACTTCACCGCGCTGGCCGAGACCGCCGAGCCGCGGCTGCGCCGCGCCGACCAGCTCACCTGGCTCGCCCGGCTGGAAGCCGAGCACGACAACATCACCGCCGCGATGCGCGGTGCGCTCGCCGCGGGTGAAGGACCCGAGGCGATGCGGCTCGCGGCCGGCGCGGGCTGGTACTGGTGGCTCGGCGGCCACCGCACCGAGGGCATGGAACTGATCGCCGCGGCCACCGAGGCGCCCGGCGACGTGCCCGACCACATCCGCGCCGTGGTGTACGGGCTCGTGGTGCTGTTCCTCAGCTCAGGGCCGGGCGACGCGCAGCACGCGGCCGAGTGGATCCACAAGGCGTACCGGTTGAGCGGGGAGGGCCGCGGCGGTCACCCGGAGCTGGCCCTCGTCGTGCCGATGGAGCGGATGCTGCGGGAACCGGACGCGCTGCTGCCCGCCTGGGAGTCGCTGCTCGACCACGACGACCCGTGGGTACGCGCGCTGGCCCGGCTGCACCTGGGCAAGCTGCGGGTCATCCTCGGCATCGAGGCGGCGCAGGCGGAGGCGTGCCTGCGGCAGGCGCTCGCCGAGTTCCGGGCGGTCGGCGAGCGCTTCGGAATCTCGTTCGCGCTCAGCGAGCTGGCCGAGCTGATCGCCGTACGCGGTGACGTCGCCGCCGCCTGCGACTACTACGAGCAGGCCGTCACGGCGGTCACCGAGGTCGGCGCCGTCGAGGACGTGATCCGGATGCGGGCGCGGCTGGCCTGGCTGTACCGGCTGGGCGGCGACGGGACGGCGAGCGCCGCCGCGCTGGCCGAGGCGCACCGGCTCGCCGCCGGGGTCGCCTGGCCGGGCGCCCTGGCCGAACTGGCGCTGGTCCGGGCGTACCTGGCCCGCCACGACGGTGACGCGGACGAGGCGTACGCGCAGCTGCGGTCGGTGTCGGCGCTGCTCGGCGACGAGGCGGACCTGGCCAGTGTCCGGGCGGGCATTCAGGATCTGCTGGGCTACCTGACCGACGACGCCGAGCTGTCGCGTACCCATCGGGCGGCGGCGTGCCGGGCGGCGCGCGAGGGTGGCTACGCGCCGCTGACCGCGCAGGTGCTCGTCGGTGTCGCGGACCTGGCGTTGCGGCTGGACCGGCCGGACCAGGCGGCGCGGCTGCTCGGCGCCGCCACCGCGGTACGCGGCCAGCCCGACCGCACCCACCCCGACGTGCCCCGGATCGAGGCGGCGGCGCGCGACCGCCTCGGCGACGCGGGGTTCGCCGAGGCGGTCGCACAGGGCCGGGAGACCGGCTGGGAGGGGCTGGTCGAGGTCACGCTCGCTTCGTGAACGTGGACCGCGCCCACAGGTAGCCGACCACCGCGATGCCGGCGCACCAGGCGAGCGCGGGGATCACGTCGCCGGTCGACGGCGCGCCCTCGAGCAGGCCGCGCAGGGTCTCGATGATCGGCGTGAACGGCTGGTACTCGGCGAACTGCCGCAGGCCCGGCCCCATCTTGTCGGCGGGCACGATCGCGCTGCTGAAGAACGGCAGCAGGACCAGCGGCACGGAGGCCATGCCCGCCGACTCCGGCGACTTGGCGAACAGGCCCAGCGCGACGGTGAACCAGCTGACCGCGACGCTGAGCAGCACCACCACGCCGGCCACACCGAGCCAGTGCAGGGGCTCGGCGGCCGGGCGGAAGCCGAGCAGGAACGCCACCCCGACCAGGGCCGCGACCGCGAGGACGTTCGTCAGCACGGTGGCGACGACGTGGCCGGTCAGCACCGCGCCCCGGGAGACGTGCATGACCTTGAACCGGTTGATGATGCCCTTTGTCATGTCGGAGTTCACCGACGTCGCGGTGCCGCCGAGGCCGTAGCAGACCGCCAGCAGCATCAGGCCCGGCGTCGCGTAGTCGACGTAGTCGACGCCGACGGAGAACGCGTCGCCGAGCATGTACACGAACATCAGCATCACGATGATCGGCATCAGCACCGCGTTGAACACCGAGGTCGGGTTGCGGCGCAGGTGCGTCAGGTTGCGGCGCAGCATGACGACCGAGTGGTTCCTGCTCATTTGGCGGCCACCTCCGTGGTACGGCCCGTCAGGGCCAGGAAGACGTCGTCGAGGTCGGGGGTCTGCACGGACAGGTCGTCGGCGCTGATCGCGTGCGCGTCGAGCCGGTCGAGCAGGGCGCGCAGCGCCGTAGTTCCGCCGTCGGTGGGCACGCGCAGCGCCAGCGCCTCCTCGTCGCGTACCGCCTCGGGCAGCACCAGCGCCGCCGCGTCGAGTTCGGCGCCGGTGCCGAACCGCAACCGCACGTGCGTGCCGGGGATCCGGCGCTTCAGCTCCTCCGGCGTGCCCTGGGCGACCAGCCGGCCCTGGTCGAGCACCGCGATCCGGTCGGCGAGGCGGTCGGCCTCGTCGAGGTACTGGGTGGTGAGGAAGACCGTCACGCCGCCGGCCACCAGTTCCCTGATGATCGACCACATGGTGCGCCGGCTGCGCGGGTCCAGCCCGGTCGTCGGCTCGTCCAGGAAGATGATCCGCGGCTCGCCGACCAGCGTCATCGCCAGGTCCAGCTTGCGGCGCATGCCCCCGGAGTACGTCGACACCAGCTTGTCGGCGGCCTCGACCAGGTCGAACCGTTCCAGCAGCTCGGCGACGACCCGCTTGCCGGTCACGCGGTTGCGCGGACCGAGGTCGACCATCAGTTGCAGGTTCTCCCGCCCGGTGAGCAGTTCGTCCACCGCCGCGAACTGCCCGGTCACGCCGATCGCCGCGCGGACCGCCTGGGCCTCGGTGGCCACGTCGTGCCCGGCGACCCGCACCGACCCGGCGTCGGCGCGGATCAGGGTGGTCAGGATGTTGACCGTCGTCGTCTTGCCGGCCCCGTTCGGGCCGAGCAGGGAGAAGATCGTCCCGGCGGGGACGTCCAGGTCGATGCCGTCGAGCACCACCCGGTCCTTGTACGCCTTGCGCAGCCCGGAGACCGCTATCGCTGAACTCGTCATGCGACCACCATGGGCGGCCGTACCGCCACCGCCCTGACACGGCGCTGACACGGCCGCTGACAGCTTGTCGGTGGGCCGGCGTACGGTCCGGCCGTGGATCGGGAGACGTTCTGGGACATCGTGGAGCGGGCGCGTCGCGCCGCGGGCCGCGAGACGGTCACCGCCGAGGGAGCCGACGCGGTGGCCCGGCACCTGGTCGCGGAGCTGTCGGTGCGGAGCCCGGCGGCGATCGTGAGCTTCGCGCAGGCGTACGACGACGTGACGTCGGAGGGGTGGCGCTGGGACCTGTGGGCGGCCGCCTATCTGATGCGCGGCGGCTGCTCGGACGACGGCTTCGACTACTTCCGCGGCTGGCTGGTGGCGCAGGGGCGGGCGGTCTGGGAGCGGGCCGTCGCCGATCCCGACTCCCTCGCCGACGCCGGTGTCGACCCGGACGACGACGCGGTCGAGTGCGAGGCGGTGCTGAGCGCGGCGGGCGACGCGTACGCCGTGGCGACCGGCGCCGGCACCGACGCGTTCTGGGAGGCGCTCGACGCCGCCGACCGCGCTGCTCCCGCCCAGCCGGCCGCCCCGGCCGACCCCGCCGGTGAGGACTTCGACTTCGACGACGACGAGCAGATGCACGCCCGCCTGCCGCGCCTGGCGGCGATCCACCGGCCGCGGGAATGAGGCCGGCGCGGCCGAATCGGCTGGCCTCGGCGCGCCCGGTCGGCGAGCATGGCGGCATGGCCGGGGGAACGTCCACCACCAGGTTGCCGCTTCAGGGCGGGCTGCCGCCGTCCGGCGCGGTGACCGGGCCGGTGGTGGAGATCGCCTGCGACGAGTCCGGTTTCTCCGGCACCAACCTGCTCGACCCGGCCACCCCGGTGATCGTCCACGCCGGCGTCGACCTGAGCCGCGACGAGGCGGCCGAGCTGATCCGTACGCTGCGGTCCGGGTTCCGGTTCTCGCCCGACGAGGTCAAGTCCCGGCAGTTCCTGCGCCGCCGCGAAGCCGCCGAGGCGGTGCGGTGGTTCCTGTCGGCGCTGCGCGGCCGGGCGCACGTGCACCTGGTCGACAAGGAGTTCTTCCTCGCCACCCGGGTCGTCGACCTGCTGCTGGCCGAACCGTCGTACGCGGCGGGCACCCGGCTGTCCGGTGACCGGCGTCCGGCCGCGGCGGCGCTGCACCGGGCCGGGCGGACGGCCGGGCCCGGCTGGACGGCCTTCCTCGCCGCCGTGGTCGAGATGCTGCGCACCAAGCGGCGGGACCGGGCGGACGACCGGAGCGTCGAGCGGTTCTTCGCGGCGCGGGACGCGCTGCGGCGCCACGTCGGCGACGCGCAGGCCGGCGCGGTCCTCGACGCGCTCGACCCGGCCCGGGTGGCAGCCGTGCAGGCCCGGTTGTACGAGGGTGACCGGACGATCCCGCCGCCGCTGGAGCCGCTGCTGCCGGCGCTGGCCGAGACCGTCCTGCACTGGAGCGCCGGCGGGCGGCGGGTGCTGGTGATCCACGACGAGCAGAGCGCGCTCACCGAGGACCGGCTCCGCCGCCTCCAGGCGGCACTGGCCGCGGGCGACCCGGCCGGCCCGTCACCGCTGGCCGGGCTGGTGATGACCGACTCGCGCGACGACCCGCGCGTGCAGGCCGCCGACCTGCTCGCCGGGGTGGCCCGCCGGATGTCCGGCACCCCCGGCGACGGCCCGCTGCGCCCGCTGCTGTCCCCGGGCCTCGCGCACGACCCGAACGCCGTCGCCGCGACGGCGGAACAGGAGCCGGCGTGATCCTCGACGACGTGACGCCTCGCCCCGGACTGCACTGCGAGACCACCACGCTCGGCGTGCTGACCCGGCACGCGGGCCTGGACCTCTCCGAGCCGATGCTGTTCGGCCTCGGCGAAGGGCTCGGCTTCGTCTACTGGGACGCCAGGAGCATGGACGTGCCGTTCCTCGGCGGGCGCACCAAGCCGCTGTGCGTGACCCGGGCCGCCGCCGGCCGCCTCGGCCTGGACCTGCGCGTCCGGGAGACGACGTCGGCGGCCAGGGCGTGGCGCGACGTCACCGACGCGCTGGACGCCGGGCAGCCGGTCGGCCTGCAACTCGACTCGTACCACCTGGACTACTTCACCACCAGGGTCCACTTCGGCGGGCACACCGTCGCGATGTACGGCTACGACGACACCCACGCCCACCTGGTCGACACCGCCCAGCAGGGCGGCGCGGTGACCACCACGCTGGACAGCCTGGCCCGGGCCCGCGCCGCGCGTGGGCCGATGACCGCGCGCCACCTGTCGTACACGCTCACCGTTCCCGGCGGCCCGCCGGATCTGGACGCCGCCGTCCGCGCGGCGGTACGCGCCAACGCCGGGGCGTTCCTCGACCCGCCGATCGCCAACCTCGGCCACCGGGGGATCGCCACCGCCGCCGCCCGGGTGACCCGCTGGCTGGACCGCGCCGCCGACCCGGCCCGCGACCTGCCGCTCGCCGCGACGCTGATGGAACGCGGCGGCACCGGCGGCGCACTGTTCCGCACCATGTACCGGGACTTCCTCGCCGAGGCCGCCACCGTCACCGGCGACGAGCGGGTGCGCCGGGCACAGCTGAGGTACGCCGACATCGCGCCGCTGTGGACCGCCGTCGCCGGCCACATCGCCACCGCCGGGCGGACCGGCGACGCCACCCACCTGACCCGCGCGTCGACGGTCCTGGCCGACCTGGCCGTCCGCGAACGCGAGGCGATGACAGTGCTGGCGGCGGTCGACGCGCGGTAGGCGTCAGCTCAGCTGCTCGGCCAGCGCCACGATGACGCCCGCCGGGCCACGCAGGTAGCAGAGCCGGTAGACGTCCCCGTAGTCCGCCACCTCACCGATCAGCTCACCGCCGTGGGCCCGCAGCCGGGCCACCGTGCCGTCGACGTCGTCCACGGCGAACATGACCGACCGCAGGCCGAGCGTGTTCGGCGGCGCGTCCGGCGGGGCGGCGGCGACGAGTGCCGGCGCCCGGAACCGCGTCAGTTCGAGCTTGCCGTGGCCGTCCGGCGTCCGCATCATCGCGATGTCGACCCGGACGCCGTCGATGCCGTTGACCCGGTCCACCCACTGCCCCTCGACCGGCATCTCGCCCTCCACCTCCATCCCGAGTTCGGTGAAGAAGGCGATCGCGGCCGGCAGGTCGTCCACCACGACGCTGACGTGGTCCATCCGCTGAAGCGTCACGCCCCGAGCATAGGGCGACGCCCGGCCCGGTCAGCTCATGTCGAGCGTGTACGCGGCTTCCCGCACGTCGGCGTCCGGGTGACGGCGCAACCCGGTCAGCAGCTCACGCCACGGCGTCTTCCAGCCGAACTCCGAGCCCTGCCCGACGAGCGTCACCGCGAACAGCCCGCCGGCCAGGTCGCCGCGCCCGGCGAGGTGGGCCACCGTGTCGGCGAGGGCCGCCGGATCGGGCCGCCACCGCATGGTGAGCAGACGATCGTCGACGCGTTGCGCGGTGCGCACGGCGACCACGGGCCGGCCGGCGCAGAGCGCGGCGACCTCGTCCAGGTCGTCGAGGCGGCCGAGGTCGACGAGCAGCCCGGTGGCCGTACCCAGGAAGGAGTCCTGGCCGGCGAGCCACCGCGCCGCCTCGACCAGCCCGGCCCGGTCGGCGCCGGCGGGTCGGCTGTCGGACCACAGTGCCGCGCCCTCCGCGAGCGACTCGACGCGCCGCCGGGCCGGCCGGTCGGTCACCGGGCCGCCCGGGTCGCCGTCGGCGGCGTCCCGCTCCACCAGCCGGGTCAGCGCGGCCCGGAACGCCGCGTCGCCACCGGCCCGCAGCAGGTTCGCCACCCCGATTCCGGGCGTCGTCTCGTCCGGGTCGGTGAGCCGGTCCACGACCAGTTCGGTGACGCCGGTCAGCCACGGCGACCACTCGCCGAGCGCGTCGAACGCGGCGCGGCGGACCTCCCGGTCGTCGGCCCGGCACGCCGTCGCGATCAGGTCGGCGTAGGCGCGGCGGTGGCGTTCCGAGATCCCCGACGGGTACGCGCCGAGCACCGCCCGCCGCTCCTCCCGGCTGGCGTGCACCGCCGCCCGCAGCACGGCCCAGGTCGCTTCGGTGCCCAGCCGCTGCCGGGCGGCGGAGACGATCGCCGCGCGCACGTCGCGGTGCGTGCCCGGACCGGCGTACGCCTCACCGAGCGTCGCCGTCGCGTCCACGTGCGCGTAGCGGGCCAGCAGCCGGGCGGCCTCCTTGCGGCTGGTGACCTTCGTGGCGCCGGTGAGCACCCCGCCCAGCAGCTCGGCCAGGCGGGCCGGCGGGACGTGGCGGGCGGCCCGTCCGGCGGCGTACAGCGCGACGCGCGCCCGTTCGCCGTCGGCGTACCGCAGCAGCAGCGGGAACGCCTCGTCCGGCCGGTCGGTCCAGACCAGCGCACCGAGCGCCGCCTCGGCGACCGGCACCTCGGACGCGTCGACGTGGCGCAGCACCAGCTCGCGCCCGGCCGGACCGGCGCCGGCGGCGGCCCGGATCGCCGCCGCCCGCTGCCACACCCGGTGCCCGGAGTCGGCGACGACGCGGGCCTGGAGCGCCACGTAGCGTTCCTGCTGGCGGGGCAGCCACCGCTGCGCCCGCGGCGCCGGGCCGGGCACCCACCGCTTCCCGTTCTCCACGAACCGGCCGCGCGGCGGGCGGTCCAGCACCCGGTCCAGCAGGTCGGTGCGGGAGGTGCAGACGATCGTCCACACCTCGTGCAGCGCCACCGCCGACGCGTCGACGTTCAGCACCTCGGCGACGCGCCGCGAGCGGGTACGCGGGTCGTCGAGCCAGAGGCCGACCGCGGTACGAGCCACCGCGGGCAGGGGGTCCGGCCCGATCGCCCGGCGCAGCAGGTCCTGCAGCTCCGGCAGCCGCCAGGCCCGCCGGCCGAGCGCGTGGGTGAGCGCGAACAGCAGCCCGTACCGGCCGCGTGCCATACCGGCCTCGATCCGGCCGCGCAGCCGGTCGAACACCACCCTCTCCTGGCCGTGCCGCAGCACCGTGTCGAGCCGGCGCAGCACCGGCACGTTCGCGTCGCTGCTCACCGCGTCGATCGTGCGCAGTGCCCACTCGGCCAGCTCCGGCACGTCCACGTGGAGCGTGAGGACGTCGACGGCGAGCCGGCTCAACGCCGTGGTGGTGGTCGCCGAGGTGTCCCGCGCGTCGACCGCGTCGGTGGTGAGCCCGGTCAGCCCGCCCGCGCTCATGGCGGTGAGCAGCGGCGCCACAGTGGCCAGCGCGGTGAGCGCGGCGGCGCGTACCGGGTCCTGCTCGTTGCGCAGCCGGCCGAGGCGGACCACCACCTGGGCCACCGTGCGCGGGTCGCGGGAGCGCCGCGCGGCCGCCACCAGCAGCCGCCAGCCGTCCGCGCGTTCCTCCGCGTCGCCCGAGCGCAGCGCCGCGCTCGCCGACGCGGACGCCTGCGGCCACGGCAGGTACGCGCTCCAGAACCGCACCTGCTCCGCCCGCCCGCGCACGGCCGGGAGGGTCAGCACACGGGCCGCCTCGCGTGCCCGTACCGCCGCCGGCAGCATCTCCATCACCGCGGTGCCGGGTAGGAGCGCCGTGGTGTCGGTGTCGGCCAGCGCCCCGTCGTACAGCTCGGCGCGGCGGCTCGGCGCCACGGCGCGCAGCAACGCGGCGAGCGCCCGGTCGTGGTCCCGCAGCCGGGCGGCGAGCGGGATCAGCTCACCCGTGGGCAGCGTGGCGACGCGGCCCAGCAGCGCGCGGGGCGGCACGATCCGGGCCAGCCAGGCCGCGCGGCCGGGCGACGTGAGCAGGCGTACGACCCGGCGCGCGTCGTGTGCGGCGAGCCGCCCGTACGCGACGAGCGGGCCGGGCAGCGACTCCTCGGGCGCGTACGCGTCGAGCAGGTCCAGCGCCCGCGCCGGATCACCGCCCAGCACCGCTCCGGCGGCCTCCGCCCAGATCCGCCCGCGCGTCTCGGGCGGGGCCGCGGCGAGCCGTTCACCGGTGCGCGCCAGCACGATGTCGCTGTGCGTCCGCATCAGCCGTTCCGGGTTCAGCGCGTGTTCCAGGTCGGGCAGCCACGCCCGTACCGTCTCGGGGCCGCAGGCCGGCAGCAACGCGGCGGCCTCGTGGTCACCGAACCGCTCGCGTACCCCGATGATCAGTGCGTCGGCGACTGCCGGCGCCGGGTTGCGGCGCAGCGCCCGGTAGACGCGCCGCCGCGCGTTCGCCGGCCGGTCGGTCAGGTCGGCGGGCGTCACGCCGGCCCGCACGGCGGCGGTCAGCGCGGTGGCGGCGATCGCGGGCTCCGGGTCGTACGTCGCGGCCAGGACCGCCGCGGTGTCCCGGGTGGCCAGCGCGGCGGTCAGCGCGAGACGCCGCTCGTAGCTGCCGCGCCGGCGCAGGTCGGCGCAGACCTGCGCACGGTCGGTCGCGGTGCGTGCCCACGCCACGAGGCGCCGCGTCCGATCTTGGTGGGACAGCGGGTCGAGGGCGGTCAGCAGATCGCGGGTGGGGGTGAGCACGGCGCTCATTGTGCCGGTGTGCGGGCGGGTGCTGCTGCCCCGTCGCACTTATTCTGCAATTCCTAGAGAAATTGTAGACTTTCAGCGTTCTCTCAGCCGACCGGGATTGACATTAATCGGACCGTCGGGGATATTCCTAGCGGCGCGTCGGGGCGCGGGGCGGAGCAGGCGAAGTCTGCGGACTTCACCTGCGTGACGTGCGGAAAGGTGTTCGTGCTGCCCCTGCTCCGCGGGGTCCGGATGAGGTTGGGAAATGATTAATCGGGCCGTCGAATTCGCCAAGCACAATTCGCCGAATTCTCTGCGCGTCAAGGCCCGGCGGGCGCAGATGGAAGCGCGCAACGCCCGCATGCGACTCACCGTTCCGGTAGTGGCACGTAGCGAGTTCGACAACATCTTCCACTGCACCGTCCGCAAGACCGGCAGTCAGTGGATCAAGGCGTTGTTCAGCGACCCGGCCGTCTACCGCCACTGCGGGATGCTGCCCTACGACCCGCGCTTCTACGCCGGCGGGGCGACCGCGCCGGTGCCGGCCGGCCGCATCGGCCTGGCGATCTTCCTCTCCCACAAGCGGTTCGAGGCGGTGCCCAAGGCCGGCAGTTACCGCGCGTTCTTCGTGATCCGCGACCCGCGCGACGTGGTCGTCTCCAGCTACTTCTCGCTGCGCAACTCGCACGCCCCGATGGGCGACATCCCGCAGGCACGCAAGGCCCTCCAGGAACTGCCGAAGAAGGAGGGCATGCTCTACGTCATCGACCGTCTGCGCGACAAGAAGCAGTTCGGGCAGATGCGCTCCTGGGCGGCCGCGCCGGCCGACGAGACGTTCCGGCTGTTCCGCTACGAGGACCTGACCGGCGAACGGCAGGCCGACGAGGTCGACCAGCTCATGCGGCACTGCGGCATCACGCTGCCGCCGGCCGAGCTGGAGGCGCTGCTGGCGCGCTACAGCTTCACCAAGATGAAGAAGTCCAAGGAGACCCCCGGACGGATCTCCCACTACCGCAAGGGCGCGTCCGGCGACTGGCGCAACCACTTCGACGACGACATCTACGCCGCGTACACGAAGGCGGCCGGTGACCTCGCCGAGATCCTCGGCTACCCCGCCCGCGACGAGACCCCCGCCCGCTGACGATCGCCGTATGCTCCTGCCGTGGAGCTGCGGTTCACCACGCGGGCGTCCGACTCGGCCTGGATCGACACCGTGTGGACCTGCACCAGCGAGCGGGTCGACGAGATGACCTCGGTGGCGACGCCGTGCTGGGGACTCGTGTTCTGGCAGCGCGACGGGCGCTCGTACGCGGCCGTCTCCGGCCCCGAGACCGCTACCGGCACGGCGCCGGTGCCCGAGGGCGCCACGTTCGTCGGCATCGAGTTCGCGGTGGGCACCTCGCTGCGGCTCGTACCCACGCCCGAGCTGGTGGACGGCGGCGCCGAGCTGCCCGACGTGGGCCGCCGGACGTTCCGGCTCGACGGCGGCCGGTGGGCCACGCCCGGCCCGGACGACGCCGAGGCCCTGGTGGAGCGGCTGGTTCGCGCCGGTGTGGTGGTCCGCGACCCGCTCGTCACCGAGACGTTGCGCGGCGGCCGCCCACCGGCGTCACCGCGTACCCTCGAACGCCGGTTCCGGGCGGCGACCGGGCTGACCCGGGGCGCGGTGCGGCAGATCGACCGCGCGCGCCGCGCCGCCGTGCTGCTGGCCGCCGGCGGCCCGCCCGCCGACGCGGTCACCACCTTCGGGTACGTGGACGAACCGCACCTGGCCCGCGCGCTGCGCCGGTACGTCGGGCGGACGGCCGGTGAGTTGCGCGCGGGCGCCGGTGGGGCGATCGCGCTGGACCCGGCTCAGCGGGTCACGTCGTAGATGAGCTTGACGACGCCGTTGGGGTAGGCGGCGCAGTCGCGCAGCCGCAGCGTCTGCCGGTCCCGGTCCGCCTGGCTGAACAGGCTCTTGCCGGCGCCGAGCAGCACCGGGAAGACGAGCAGGTGGTACCTGTCGATCAGGTTCGCCTCGGCGAGACGGCGGGCGAGTTCGGCGCTGCCGTGGATGAAGATGTCGCCGCCGTCGCCCTGCTTGAGCGCGGCCACGTCGGCGGTGCCGCGCAGGATCGTCAGCGGCCCCCAGCCGTCGATCAGCGCGTCCTCGGGCAGGCTTGACGACACCACGTACTTCGGCAGGTCCCGGTAGGCGGCGTGGTCCTCGGAGTCGCGCCAGGTCGGCGCGAACGCCTCGTAGCTGCGCCGCCCGAACATCAGCGCCGCGGTCTGTGCCAGCTCCTCGCCCTTGAGCGAGAACGCCTCGGGCAGGAACTCGATGTCCTTGACGACCCAGCCGCCGCTGCGGTGGTCCTCGCCCGGGCCGCCGCCGGGGGAGTCCACCACGCCGTCGAGCGACATGAATCCGGTGTAGACGAGATCACGCATGCGGCAATGCTAGGAACGGCCGCCACCTGCCGTCTTGTACGGAACCGACACGCCTCAGCAGCCGCACGTCGCGCCGGCCGGGGCGGTGAGGCCGTCGGCGGGACGCCGGACCAGCCCCGCCTCGGTGCGTACCGGGAAGCCCTCCCGCACCCAGTACTCGTACCCGCCGATCATCTCCTTGACCGGACGGCCGAGCCGGGCGAACTCCCGCGCCGCGCGGGTGGCGCCGTTGCAGCCCGGCCCCCAGCAGTACGTGACCACAGTGGCGTCCGCCGGGATCAGCTCGCCCGCCCGGCCGGCGATCTCCGCGGTGGGCAGGTGCACGGCGCCGGGGATGTGCCCCTGCCGCCACGCCGGGAGGGAGCGCGAGTCGACCACGACCAGGCCGGTCACGCCCGCCTCCAGGTCGGCGTGCACGTCGCTGACGTCGGCCTCGAAGGCGAGCCGGGCCGAGAAGTGGGCGAGGGCGTCGGCGGGGCGGGCGGCGGGGATGCGCAGGACGTTCGACATGGCACCCATCGTGGTGGCCGCCGTCCGGCCGCTCCAGTGGCGCGAGCGACGCCGATCGCTAAGATCCCGCCATGAACCGCGCCACCGTGGCGGTGCTCGCGTACCAGGGCATGTCGGTGTTCGAGACCGGCATCGTCACCGAGGTCTTCGGCCTGCCCCGCCCGGAGTTCGACGTGCCCTGGTACGAGCTGACCGTCTGCGCGGAGACCCCCGGCGCGGTGCGGCTGGTCGGCGGCGCCACCCTGCACACCGGCCACGGCCTCGACACGTTCGCCGCCGCCGGCACGCTGATCGTGCCCGGCGTCGCCGACGTACACGCCGACCCGTCACCGGCGCTCACCGGCGCGCTCCGGACGGCCCACCGGCGCGGCGCCCGGATCGTGTCGATCTGCTCGGGCGCGTTCGCCCTGGCCGGCGCGGGACTGCTCGACGGCCGGCAGGCCACCACCCACTGGCGGTACGCCGACCTGCTCGCCCGGCGCCACCCGGCGGTACGCGTGGACCCGGACGTGCTCTACGTCGACGACGGGGACATCCTCACCAGCGCCGGCAGCGCTGCCGGTCTCGACCTCTGCGTCCACCTGGTACGCCGCGACCACGGCCCGACGATCGCCAACGCGGTCGCCCGCCGGCTGGTCGTACCGCCGCACCGCGAGGGCGGCCAGGCGCAGTTCATCGAGGCGCCGGTGCCCGGCGACCCGGAGGACGACCGGCTCGCCGCGAGCATGTCCTGGGCGCTGGCGAACCTGAACACCCCGATCACCGTCGACCGGCTGGCGCGGCGGGCGCACATGTCGGCCCGTACCTACCTGCGGCACTTCGCGCGGGCCACCGGCACCAGCCCGATCCGCTGGCTGATCGAGCGGCGCGTCCAGGCCAGCCTGCCGCTGCTGGAGACGACCACCGCGCCGATCGAGGAGGTCGCCGCGGCTGTGGGGTTCGAGACGGCGGTGACGTTCCGGCACCACTTCGCCGCCGCGATGCGGACCTCGCCGTCGGCGTACCGCCGGGCCTTCACCGGGGCGTCAGGCGGTGCTCACGCGCCGGGCAGCGGGACGACGTAGGAGTCGACGCGGGCGATGAGGCCGTCCCGGAACGTGAACAGGTCGTTGAAGGCGAACCGGAACGGCCCGTGCTCGACGCTGACTCCCCGGCCCTCGCCGGTCACCACGACGACAGGCCCGTCCTCGTGCACGCGCTCGACGTCGAGCCGCGGGCTGCCGGTGAACGCCGGGTTCTCGATCTCGCCGTCGAACTCCGCGCGGCCCCGGGTGGTGCGGTGGCCGTGGATGACCCACTCGACGTCGTCGGTGAGCGTGGCGAGGATGCGTTCGTGGTCGCTCGCCCGGAAGCCGTCGAAGTATTCGGCGACCAGGTCACGCTGGGTTGCTCGGGTCACTGCTGTCTCCATCGTCGTGGTGTCGGAGGTGGGCGGCGAGGGCGTCGAGGATCGAGGCGAGCCCGTCGGCCGCCTGGTCGGTGCGCAACTCGGGCGGGAGCTTGCGCTGGTGCACAGTGAGGTCGGTGCCGTACCCGGCGGGCCGCAGCGTGACTGTGGTGCGCAGGCCGGTGACCGGCTCGTCGAACACCAGCTCACGCGGCTCGTCGACGCTCACGTAGACGAACCGCAGCCGTCCGGTCCGGCCGTCCGGGGCGCGGGTGTCGAGCGCGAACTCGCCGCCCGGGCGCAGGTCGACGGTCACCGAGCCTGGCGGCACCGAGGCGTGCGAGCCGCCCCAGAACGCGGCGATGCCGGACGGTGAGGTGAAGGCCTCCCACACCCGGTCCGGTCCGGCGGGCAGGTGGCGGCGCGCGATCAGTTCGTCGCCGTGCCGTTCGGTGACCGCCCTCACCGGGTCGCCTCCGGCTCGGCGAGGTGCGTCTCCAACGCGTCGAGGCGGTCGTCCCAGGCGCGGCGCTGCTCGTCGATCCACGTACTCAGCCGGGCGAGCCGGTCGACGCGCAGCCGGCACGGTCGCCGCGTGCCCTCTCGTCGCTGCTCGACCAGGCCGCACCGGCGCAGCACGCCGACGTGGTGGGAGATGGCCTGCGGCGTCAGGTCGAACGGCTCACCCAGCTCGCCCACGGTGGCCTCACCCCGGGCGAGGCGGGTCACCAGGGCGCGGCGGACCGGGTCACCGAGGGCGGCGAAGGCGAGGTCGAGGTCCGGATCGGAGCGCATGCCCTCACGCTATCGCAAACACACCTTTGCGCAAACAACCGTTTGTAGAGAGCTTGTGGGCGGGTGCCAGACGGGGCCGGTGGCACCCGTGACGTTCCACCGACCGCCACACGGCCCGCTGAACGCCCGCCCGACCTGCCGGAACCCGGCAGCGGGGCCGGGCGTTGGGGGAGTGGCGGTGCTGTTTCGGGTGACGCCGCATCGGGAACGTCGTCGGGACGGGGCACGGGACGGAGGTCGACGTGAGGACACCGAGTCGCCTTAGGCGGATGCTTGGCGTACCCCTGCTCGTCGCCACGCTGCTGGCCGGCGCCTGCGGCGACGGCGGCGGGAACGACGGCGGCGGCGCGAACACGACCTCGACGCCGGCCGCGGGCCCGACGGCCGCCACACCGTCGGCGTCACAGTCGCGCGGCGGGCCCGTGACGATCCCGACGTCCGCCTTCGTCGACCTGCCGCCGGAACTGCGCAAGACCGCCGCCCAGCCGACCGACGTCGCAGACGCGCTGCCCGAGCTGTGCGACAAGGAGTTCCGCAGCGGCGGGCGGTC
Source organism: Micromonospora sp. CNZ285 (assembly GCF_004637285.1). Lineage (NCBI taxonomy): Bacteria > Bacillati > Actinomycetota > Actinomycetes > Micromonosporales > Micromonosporaceae > Micromonospora > Micromonospora sp. CNZ285. The sequence goes on from NZ_SPQD01000001.1 coordinate 344,291, forward strand.
GGTCACCGCGAGCGCCGCGATGATGAGCACCTACAAGCAGCCGAAGGATCCGCCGGAGAACGTCCCCTACGGCACGCTGCACCAGACCGTCTTCGCGTTCGAGGGCACCGGCGCCGCCGACTACCTGCGCCGGGTGCGCGGGGCGGTGGCGGACTGCCGGTCGTTCCCGGCCACGGGCGGCACCGTCACCGTCGCGTCTCGACCGATGGCCGGGACGGGGGACGAGGCCCTGCTGGTCACGGTGAGCCGGCCCGCGACCGGCCTGGACGGCAGCCCGGCCCAGGGGCGGAGCACCAGCCAGATCCTCGTGATCCGGGTCGCCGACGCGGTGACGGTCGTGCATGACCAGGGCTGGGAGGGCACCAGCATCGACCCCGGCCTGGCCGACGACATCGCCCGGGCCGCGGTCCGCGGCCTCGACTCCTGGCAGCGCTAGCAGCAGTGGCCGCGCCGCCGGCACGGTCACGACACGGCGGTACGCACCAGCTCGGTGAGCTTCTTCTCCACCTCCGGGCTCCACCGCACCAGCGCGAACGACGCCGGCCACATGTCGCCGTCGTCGAGGTTCGCCGCCTCCTGGAAGCCCGCCGTCGAGTAGCGGTACTTGAACTTCCCCGCGTCCTGGAAGAACACGACGATCTTGCCGGCGGCGTTCGCGTACGCGGGCATGCCGTACCAGGTCTTCGGCGCCAGCTCCGGCGCGGCGGACGTGATCGTCATGTGCACCCGCTCGGCCAGCTCGCGGTCCTCCGGCGCCATCTGCGCGATCCGGTCGAGCAGCGCCTGGAGGTCGTCGGCCTTCTTCGCGCCCTTCTTGCCCTCGGCGCGCAGCTCGGCCGCACGCTCCTTCATCGCGGCGCGCTCGGCGGCGCTGAACCCGTCGGACATCTCGATCCCCCTCGTGACTCGCGGTCCGCGTGGTGCCGACCGCCTGACGACAACGCTATGGCGCGGCGGTGACGGCGCGCTTCTCGATTCCTGATCACCTGCCGGGGCCACGGCGACCCGGCGCGGCACCTACCATCGCCGCCATGGCAACCCGGCTCGTACAGATCAACATGAAGGCCCACGACGAGGTGGCGCTCGGCGGCTTCTGGGCGAAGGTGCTCGGCTGGGGGATCTCCAGCGAGGCCCCCGGCGTGACGAACCTCGAACCCGCGGACCTCACCTACCCGGACCCCCGCGCCCTCTACGTCGACCTCGTCGTCTCCACCGAGCCCAAAACGGCGAAGAACCGCGTTCACGTCGACCTCGCGACCACCTCGGCCGCGCACCACGCGGAGCTGGTCGCGCGCCTGACCGCGCTCGGCGCGACCCCCGCCGACGTGGGCCAGGGCGACGTGCCATGGACGGTCCTGGCGGACCCGGAGGGCAACGAGTTCTGCGTACGGGAGCCGAACCCGCGGCACGCGGACACCGGGCCGATCGCCGAAGTGGTGGTCGACTGCGCCGACCCGCGCGCCATGGCCGGCTTCTGGAGCCGGGCCACCGACTGGACCGTGCACGAGGTGACCGACCGGCAGGCGGTGCTGCGCTCCGCCCAGGGCGTCGGGCCGTACCTGCGGTTCGCCCGCACCGCCGACGCGAAGACCGGGTGGAACCGCGTCCACCTCGACGTCCGCCCGTACGCGTCGGACGACCTGGACGCCGAGACCGCGCGCCTGCGGTCCCTCGGCGCCACCGACGCGGACCTGGGCGGGGCCGACATCCCGTGGCGGGTGCTGGTCGACCCGGAGGGCAACGAGTTCTGCGTCCTCACCCCGGCCTGACCCACCGGCGGCGCCGAGCGGGCGACCACCCGCCCGGCGCCCGCCCCCCACGGATTTCGCCTGCTGCCTATGCTTCGGCGATGGGTGCCGCGACCACCGAGACCGAGGCCGAGGCGCTGCTGGCCGTCCTGGAGCGCAACCGGCGGACCTTCGCCTGGAAGACCGACGGGCTCGACGAGGCGGGCCTGCGCGCCGTCACCGCCGCCAGCACCATGACGCTCGGTGGCCTGATCGCGCACATGGCCCTGGTCGAGGCGGACTGGCCGGGCCGTCGTCGTTCACCTGGCCGGACGGCCGCACCCCCACCGTCCGCGCGATGCTCCTCGACATGATCGAGGAGTACGCCCGGCACACCGGGCACGCGGACCTGCTCCGCGAGGCGGTCGACGGGCGGGTGGGCGAGGGTGCGCCACCGGACCTCACGTTCTGATCCCGGGTGACGTCGTCGCGGGCCGATGAGTTTGACACGGTGCGGCGGTCAACCCGTCGAACCCACTGCGAAGGAGCACCGCGATGGCCACTGTCATCTCCACGCTGTTCATCTCGGCCGACGGTGTCGCCGAGATCGACCCCGACTGGCACTTCCCGTACTTCGACGAGAACATGGGCCGCGCCGTCACCGAGGACTACGACACCTCCGACGTGCTGCTGATCGGCCGGGAGACGTACGACAGCTTCGCCGGCGCCTGGCCGGACCGGGAGGCGGCAGGCGGTGAGGACGCGCCGTTCGCCAAGCAGCTCGGCGACATGCGCAAGGTCGTCGTGTCCCGCCAGCCGCTGGAGTTCTCCTGGCGCAACTCGGAGCTGATCCAGGGCGACCTGACCGACGCCGTGCGCGCGCTCAAGGCCGACGCCGGCATCAAGGGCGTCCTGATCCCCGGCTCGATCTCGGTGGTGCAGCAACTGCTCGCCGCGGGCCTGGTGGACGAGCTGCGGCTGCTGGTGCACCCGGTCGCCGCCCGCAAGGGCCGCCGGCTGTTCGACGAGGGCGACGCGCCGTACCACCTGCGGGTGGCCGCGACCGAGGCGTACCCGACCGGCGTGATCCGGGTGATCTACACGCCGGCGCCGGCCCCGGGCGCGGTCGGCTACGACGACGTCAAGGACCAGGTGCCGGCCGGCAGCTGACGATCACGGGGCGGCGGCGGGCCGGTGTGTCGTGAAAGGATCCGCCGGTGCGTCGCGCTCCGCTGCTGCTGATCCTCGCGGCCGTGTCCGCCGTCGCCCACGTCGTCGGCGTCCTGGTGGCCGCACCGCTCTGGCGCGGCGCCGAGGTGCTGAGCCTTGCGCTGCTGCTCGGCTACGCCGTCGCCGCCGGGCTGCCGGCCCCGCGCTGGGCGGTGCCGGTGGCGCTCGTACCGCTGATCGTGGACGCGGTCCGCACCATGCCGGCCGAGCCGGGCGCCGGGGACGTCGGCTGGTTGGTGTACGGCAGCGGCGACAGCGGCTTCGACGTCACGGCCGGCTTCGACGCGGCGTTCGCCGGGAGCTGGGCGGCGCTGGTCGCGGTGGCGGTGCTGCTGGTCGCGTTCCGGGGCCGCGGCCGACGCCGGCACCTGATCGCCGCGGCGGTCGCCGCCGCGCCCGTCGTCGGGTACGCGGCCGTCCGGGTCGCCGACATCGGCGTCGCCGTCGCCGGTACCCGGGTCGCGGAGACCCGCACCCGGACCACGCTGACCCGGGTGGACGGCCCGGGGAACGACCAGGCCGACGTCGTGCCCGCGCTCGTCCTCGCGGTGCTGCCGCCGCTGGCGCTCGCGCTCGCCGCGCTGGCGCTCGCCGTGCTGCTGGCCGGGCGCGGCCGGCGGCTCGCCGCGACCGGGGCGACACTGCTGGCGGTGCTCGCGTTGCCGCTGCTCGACGCGGCGCTGATCGCAGTGCCGCATCCGTACGAGGCCGACGGCACCGCCCTGTTCGCCTGGTACGCCATCACACCCACGCGGATGCTGCCGCAGCCCGTACCGGCGCTGACGGCGGTGCTGGAGCTGACCGCGTACCTGCTGCTCGTCACCGGCCTGACCGGCGCGGACCGGGCCGCACCGGCGGTGCCCGCGCCGGCGGCCGGTTGACGTCAGGCGGTCGACTCCAGCTCGTCGAACGCCATGTTCCACCACGACTCCGGCTCCGCGAACGCGGCCGGGTCGACCGGGCGCAGGTCGTCGCGGATCGCTGCCGCCCGGGCGGCCCGCTCCCGCCCGCCCGGGTCGGTGGCGATGAGCTGCCCGAGCCGGTAGAGGAACTCCACGAACGCGGCGAACGTGCCGTTCACCGTCTCCAGGTTCGGCGTCTCCAGGTCCAGCAGGATCACCGCGCCGGTGCCCGCGTCCAGGCAGAACAGCAGCGCCGGGTCCTCCGGCGAGGCGCCGAGCACGACGTACGGGCGGGGGCCCTGGTCGCCCAGCTCGATCGACAGCGTGGAGAACAGCTCGACGTCGGGTACCGAGACGTCGACCGTGAACAGGATCGGCACCTCGACCGGAAGCGCCCCGTCGGGCGGGAACACGTCCGGCCCGAGCGGCCCGAGGATCGCGTCGAAACGCTGGTCGGGGAAGTAGATGACGCCCCGCTCACCCCACAGCGCGGTGAGCTGCTCCCGGGTCACCGTCACGGCTGCGCCTCGTCCTCGTCGACCTCGTCCGCGTCGTCGAGCAGGCCCTGCCGGTCGAGGAACGCGTACCACGCGTCGTCGTCGGTGACCAGCTCGGCGTAGCCGGGGCCGAGCACGTAGTAGTGCACGAACGAGTCGAGGTCGGGCGCCAGCTCCTCGAACGCGTCGCCCATGAACCACTCGGTGCCGGTCGGCGGGAAGTACCACACCGCGCCGGTCGCCCGTTCCAGGAAGATCGGCTCGTCGCTGCGCGTGCCGACGACCAGCCAGCCGGTCTTGTCCTGCGGGATGGGGGAGAAGCCGGGCGCGTAGTCGAGGAAGTACTGCACCCCGGCGAGCCGTCCGGTCGAGGCCAGCTCGAAGGCCCCGGCCCGCAGGCCGTCGGCGGCGAGCAGCAGATCACGCAGGCCGGCCGGCAGCTCCGCCGGCACGTCACCGTCGTCGGCGGGCGCGCCGATCTGCGCGTACGCGAGACTCGCCGGCTCGTCCGCGGCCAGGTCGGCGCGGAGTTCGTCGAGAAGCTGCGCGAGATCGGAAGTCAATCCACTACCTCTATTCGGATCGGGGTTCCGTCCGGCAGATTCTGGATCTGCCCCCAGATCTGGGAGCCGATGTCCGTGTTGGTTCTACCATGCAGCAGCTTGAGGTTGTCGACGGTGTCCGGCCCGCCGAGCTGCAGTTCCCACACGTGGTCGGGATGGTAGTCGCTGAGCCGTTGACTGAGCCGGTTGGCGAGGTCCTTGTCGTGCGGCCAGTACTTGTCCCAGATCTTCTGCCGGATCCGGTCCTTGTAGCCGTCAGTGATGCTCTTGTCGCGCTGCACCGGGTTGGTGGCCTTGTAGAGCTTGCCCTCGTCGCTGAGCTTCTTCAGCGCGGCCATCTTGCGCCGGAACTGGGCGGTGGCGTGGAAGTTCTTGCGCTCCACCCGGACCACCTTCGTGGGCAGGCTGTGGTTCGGCCCGGTGACCCGGACGATCGGCTTCTCCAGCTTCTCGACCGCCTTGCGGACGATCTTGCCGGCGGCCGGTTTCGCGGCGGCGCCCCGGCCGCGCCTCGGGCTAGGCATCGAGCAGTCTCCCGATGACCTGGTCGATGAGCGCGCCGACGATCTCCCGGGTGATGATCTGGAAGATCGGGATCTCGGCCAGCGAGGCGCCGAACGTGACCACGGCGGTGGCGATCGCCTGGGCGACCTCGAACGCGAGGATGGCGAGCTGCACGATCACCGCGATTTTCAGCGCCAGCACGATCGCCGCGCAGATGATCAGCCCGGCGCCGAGGAGCATGGCCGCGGGCATGCTGTCGTGCAGCACCAGCGGCCCGTTCTGCTCGCCGCCCCACCACTTCTGGAACGCGGCGATCGCCGGGCCGACGTTCTGCGTCCAGACCTGCGCGGCCGCCGCGTCCGCCTCGCCGGCCGCCGCCCCGATCCGGCCGCCGAACTCGAGCCACGCCTGGCCCATCTCGAAGAGCTTCTCCTCGTCGGCCTGCGGCCAGGTGTAGCCGATCCAGCCGAGCGCGGTGATCAGCTCACCGGGTAGTTGCAGTCCCACGGCTCACCCCAGCCCGCCGGCCAGGGAGCGCATGGTGCCCGCGCCGTCCTCGTCGACCCGCTCGTACGCGTCTGCCATCCCGGTGATGTCGGCGCCCGCCGAGGTGAACTCGTCGGCCGCCATGCCGACGCAGTCGAAGATGTAGTTCGCCACCTCGGTGTAGGCGATGCCGATCAGCGAGCCGATGTCGTCGGCGCCCCACGGTTCGCCGTAGCCCTGCATCCGCGCCTCGAACGCCTCCAGCTCACCGGTGAACCGCTTGGCGAGGTCGGTGACGCCGCGCCCGGCGGCCCGGATCAGCGGCGGGTGCACCTCGAAGCCGTCGCCGCTCATCGCTGCCCGCCGCGCGCCATCCGCTCCTGCGCCTCGGTCAGCGCGTCGAGGAACGACCCGAGCCGGGGTACGGCCGTGTCCCGTACCTCCTGCAACTGCTCCCGCAACTGCGACATGTCCGCGACCTGCGGGGCCGGACCGGCCCGCAGCCCGTCGATCGCCGCGTTGACGGCGGTGACGATGTGCGCGGTCAGCTCGTCGGAGCCGAGCCGCATCAACCGTGGCTCGACGTGCAGCGAATGGAGCCGGCCGTCCCGGCCCATCTCGGCGCGGACCTGCCCGTCGGCGGCCTCACCCACCGCCGGTGTCTCCGCCTCCTCGGCGGGCGGCGGACCGACCGTCCGAAGTGCCGCCATCGTCGCGTCGAGCATGCGGGTGAAGTCGCCGCTCATCGAAGGATCCGCACTCATGAGCCCTCCCCAAGGCCAAACGCCACGAGCGTAACCGAGACGGACAAAGCGATTCCGCCCCGTACGACCGCACGGTCCACGACGGACCTCCCGACCGGCCTACCGTCACGGGCGTGAACCGTCCGGACGCGAGCAGCGGACAACAGGTGACACGTCCCCACTCGCCGAAAGGCCGCGCATGAGAAGACTGAGACGGGCGAAGGATGTCGACGTCGGCGCGCTCACCGACGCCGAGGTCGTCGCCCGGTCCGTGCGGGAGCCGGAGACCTTCGCCGCGATCTTCGACCGGCACGCGCCGAACATCCACCGCTACCTGGCGCGCCGGCTCGGCTCCGCGGCGGCCGACGACCTGGTCGCAGAGACGTTCCTCGCCGCGTTCCGGCGCCGGGACCGGTACCACACCGGCTGCCCGAACGCCCGCCCCTGGCTGTACGGGATCGCCACCAACCTCGTCGCCCAGCAGCGGCGGACCGAGGAACGGGAGTACCGGCTGCGGCAGGCGTACCACCCGGCGACGTCCGAGGCGTCCCCCGCCGACCGGGTAGCCGCCGAGGTGACCGCGCGGTCGCTGCGCCGGCACCTGCTGGACGCGCTGGCCGGGCTCGCCGACGGGGACCGCGACGTGCTGCTGCTCGTCGCCTGGGAGGACCTGACGTACGAGGAGGTCGCCGCCGCGCTGGCCATCCCGGTCGGCACCGTGCGGTCCCGGCTGAACCGGGCGCGCCGGCTGCTGCGGGAACGGCTCGGCGGCGAACCGGCCGACACCATCGAGGAGGTACTGAGCAATGGATGAGATGAGACTGCTCCGGCGGCTCGGCGACGAGACCGAGCTGCCGGCCGGCGAACAACTCGGCGCCGCGCGTACCCGGCTGGTCGGCGCGCTGACCGCGACGGAGGCCGCGCCGGTTCGGCGGGCGCGACGGCCGGCCTGGCGGCTGGTCCTCGCCGGCGTCGCGACGGCGTCGGTGGCGGCGTCGCTCGCGGCGGTGCTGGTGCTGGCGCCGGACCGGATCGGCGGCAGCGCGCCGGCCGCCCGGGCCGACGCCCGGCAGGTGCTGCGCGACGCGGCGGCGGCGGCGTTGCGGCTGCCGGACGTCGAGCCCCGGCCCGACCAGTTCGTCTACACGCGCTCGCAGGGCGGCCCGGAGCTGCGGGAGAGCTGGGCGTCGGTGGACGGGACCAGGGACGGCCTGGTCGTCGAGTACCCGCCGGGCGGCCGACAGGAATACGTGCTCCCCGGCTGCCGGGACGGCCGCGCGAAGGGGTACAAGGGCCAGCAGCTCATGCCGGGCACCGAGCCGTGCGTGCCGGAGCCCGCCTACGATCCCGCCGTGCCCACCGACGCCACCGCGATGCGCGCCTACCTGGACAAGCACCGCAGCGGCGAGCCCGGTGACGTCAACGCCGCCGCCAAGGACGTGCTGTTCCTGCTCAACGACTCGTACCTGAGGCCACGGTCGCGGGCCGCGCTGTTCGAGGCCGCCGCCGCGACGCCGGGCCTGAAGGTGGTGGAGAAGGCCACCGACGGTGCGGGCCGCTCCGGTGTGGGCGTCAGCTGGTCCTACCCGGGGAACCCGGCCGTGATGGTGCTGGTGTTCGACCCGCGGACGTACGCGTTCCTCGGCATGGGCGGGGAGGCGGGCACGTCCGCGGTGCTGTCCGTCGCGGTCGTTGACCGGGTCGGCCAGAAGGGCTGAAGCCCGCCGGGCGGGTCGCCTCCCTGGGCGGCCCGCCCGCTCCGGTCGTGCGTCCGGGGCCTGCGCCATCATGGGCGTCATGACGAAGGCGGACGTGGTGGTGGTCGGCGGCGGGGTGATCGGGATGACGACAGCGCTCACGCTCCAGCGGCGGGGCGCACACGTCACCGTGCTGACCGCCCACGACCCCGCCGACACGGTGTCGACGGTGGCCGCCGCGGTCTGGTACCCGAGCCACACCGAGGAGGATCCCCGGGTGCTGCGCTGGGCCCGGGACACCCACGCCGAGCTGCGCCGCCAAGCGGCCGACGGCGTGCCGGGGGTGGTCGACCGGCCCACCCTCATGTGGCTGCGCCACCGCTACGCCGGGCCGCCCTGGTGGGCCGACGCCTGTGGCGACCTGACGGTCGAGCCGGCGGAGCCGCCGTACACCGCGCTGCTGCGGTTCACCGCCCCGTCGGTGGAGATGACCGGCTATCTCACCTGGCTGCGGCAGCGCCTGGAGGCCGGCGGCGGGCGGGTCGTCCGTCGCGCGCTGGGCACGCTCGCCGAGGCGTACGAGTTCGCGCCGGTCGTGGTGAACGCTACCGGCCTGGCCGCCGGCCGCCTCGCCGCCGACCCGGCCGTGTACCCGGCGCGCGGGCACGTCCTGCTGGTGGCGAACCCGGGCCTGACCGTCTCGGTACGCGACGAGGACGACCCGGCCGGCATCACGTACGTGCACCCGCGCCGCCACGACGTGGTGCTCGGCGGCACCTACGAGGCCGGAGTGGCACACACCCGCCCCGACCCGCAGGAGGCGGCGGCGATCCGGCGCCGGTGTGTGGCGCTGGTGCCGCAGCTCGCGGACGCGCCGGTGCTGGGGGAGCGGATCGGGCTACGCCCGGCCCGGCACGGCGGCCCCCGGGTCGAGGTGGACGCGGCGGACCGGCGGCTGGTGCACGCGTACGGGCACGGCGGCGCGGGGGTGACGCTGTCCTGGGGCTGCGCCGCCGAGGTCGCCGATCTCGCCCTGAGTGTCTGACCGCCGCGGCGCGGGCGGCCCCCCGCCGGAGCGCGGGGCGGTAGCCTCGGCCCGGTGTCCGCCCGCCGCGCCGCACTGTCCGCCCTCGTCGCCCTGATCGCCGTCCACCTCGGCTGCACCCTGGTTGCGCTCGCGGCCTACAGCCACCGGATCGGCCTGGTGACCCACGACGGCGCCAGTTTCCCGGTGGAGCTGCTCGACGCGGTGGTGCCCCTGCGCGACCTGCTGCCCGTCGTGCTCTGGCTGCTGCCGGTCACGCTGCTCGTCACGTTTGCGGCCCTCGGCTGCTGGGCCGCCCGGCGGACCGTCCGTCCCGGCGACGAGCGGCTACCGAGGGCGGCCTGGACCGCCGGCATCGCCGCGGTGCTGCTGAACCCGCTCGCGGCCGTGCGCTACGCGTCCGCGACCGCGAACGGCGGCGAGTACATGCGTACGGTGCAGGTGGAGACCACCCTCCTGGTGCTCGCCGCCGCCGTGGCCACCACGATGAGCGCGCTCGCGGTCGCCGGGTTCGTGCGGCGCTCCGACACGGCGAGCCCGGCGTCGCGGCGGATGCGGGTGGACGACTGGTCCGCGGACCCGGCGGGACGCGAGTGACCTGTCCGCTCACGAGCGTCTCGTCCACGCGACGAACCGGTGGAACAGTTCGTCGGGGCGAGGGCCCGGATCGGGGTTGAGTTTCAGCAGGTCGGCGGCGGCGTCGAACAGGCAGCCGGCCATGTAGATCGACAGCGCCACCCGGTCGCGGCGGTATTCCAGCAACAACAACAGGCGTGCGGGCTGACACGGCCACGGGCCGGCGCAGACCCGGCACAGCCACAGCGGCCGGATCGTCACGTGCGCCCGGATCGCTCTGGGCGGGCGGCCCTGGGTCGGCGAGGAAGTCGGCATACCCCATACGATGACCGAGGCGTTGACCCGAGTCAAGGAGTCAGGGCAACTGTCTAGCGTCCGGCTTATGGAGCTGGTGGGCGCAGCCGAGATCCGCGTGATGCTGGGTGGCATCAGCAAGCAGCGCGTCTACGTGATCACCAGTCACCGCAACTTCCCGGAGCCGGTGGCCGACCTGGTGCAGGGCAAGGTCTGGCTGAAGTCGGACGTGCAGAAATGGATCAAGGAGCACCGGCCAGAGCTGGCCGCTGACTGATCGGGTTCGCATGCGTGGGCACGCCGCCTGAGCGCTCTGTTCACCGCTCCAGGACGGTCAGCCATTCGGCGGCGCGTGGACGGTATCCGTGCAGCTCGAAGAGCCCGCGCACGATCGCCGGCACGTGTCCGGCGCCGTACACGACCGCCACGTCGATACGTTCCGCCGACCGGGCACGGACCAGCTCGGACAATGCGGCGAGCAGGCGCTCGTCGCGTTCGCCGCCGAACGCGCGCTCGGCGTGCTCGGTGAACTCGTGGTCGGCGTACCGCTCGTCGGTGGCTGACGGCAGGTCGTTCACCTCGATCTCCGGTGAGAGCAGACGCCGGGTGCCGCCGAAGAACTGCATCACCGTCACGAACGGGATCACCAGCCACATCTGGAGGCGGTACCGCAGCGGCATCGCCCGCCAGCCCTCGGTGAACTCCTCCGCCGACACGTCCGGGTTGAGCACCTCGACGCCGAGAGACGCGTACGGGATGGGGTCTGTCACCAGGCCGGAGCGCCGGTTGGCCGGCATGGCCCGATAGGTGAGTGTCAACGCCGAGCCGACCGCGGACCGGCCGCTGACGCCCTCGACGACGAGCAGGTCGCATTCCCGGAGCCGCTTCGTGACCGCCGCGTAGAACGCCGGGCTCGCCACATGGAGCATCGGGAACACCAGGAACTCCAACCGGCTGCCGGGCCGGCGTAGCCGGAGCACGGCGGAGCGGGTGCCGAGGATGCTGTGTTCGATGATCTGCATGCCTGCCCCCGTGGCATCGGCTGCTCTTGTCGGCAGGGTAGGGCGGCCGGGCAATCCGCCCCGCGGACCGGTCAGGAATCGAGAAGCCCCGGGCGGGCACCCGGACCTAGCGTTTCCGGCACGGGCCGCCCCGCCGGGGAGGCCACCGCCGGGAGGTAGGCATCAATGGATACGCGCATCCGTCAGCTCCACCGCTGGTTCTCCGTCGCCTTCACCGTGACCGTCGTGATCACCTTCGTGGCGCTGGCCCAGAAGGACCCGATCGTGTGGGTCTCCTACGTGCCGCTGCTCCCGCTCGCCCTGCTCCTGATCAGCGGCCTCTACCTGTTCGCGCTGCCGTACCTGCGGCGTCGCCGTACCGCCGCGCGTACGCGCTGACCTGGGGGATTACCGGGGCCGGTGAGCGGGCAACACTGGCGGATGGAGCAGAAGGTGATGGTGTTCGCCCCGGCCCCGCTGTTGACGGTGACGATCGAGCAGCAGGGCGACGTACCCGAGCTGCACCTGCACCCCGGCGGGCAGGGGGTGTGGCAGACCCGGATGATCGCGGCGCTCGGCGTACCGGTGACCATGTGCGTGGGTCTCGGCGGCGAGGTGGGTGACGCGGTCCGCAAACTGCTCGACGACGAGGACGTCACGGTACGGATGGTGCGGCGCGAGTCCGGCACCGGCTGGTACGTGCACGACCGGCGCGACGGCGAGCGGACCGAAATCGCCGAGCACCCGGGCGCGCCCATGGTGCGGCACGACATCGACGAGCTGTACACGGTGACGCTCACCGAGGGGCTGCGCGCGCCGGTGAGCGTGCTCAGCGGCCCGGCCGACCCGCAGGTGGTGGACCCGGACATCTACCGCCGGCTCGCCGCCGACCTGAGCGCCAACGGCGGCAAGGTGGTGGCCGACCTGTCCGGGCCGTACCTGGAAGCGGTGCTCGACGGCGGCGTGAGCGTGCTGAAGGTCAGCCACGAGGAGCTGCTCGACGACGGCCTGGCCAAGGACGACAGCGTCGAGGCGCTGCGCGACGCCGGCCGCCGGTGCCAGGAGCGGGGCGCGCGGACGGTGCTGATCAGCCGCGCGGGGGAGCCCGCGCTGGCGCTGCCGGAGGACGGCGAGCCGCTGCTGGTGCACGCCCCGCCGCTGGAGCTGGCCGACCACCGGGGCGCCGGTGACTCGATGACGGCCGGGGTGGCGGCGGTGCTGGCCCGAGGCGGCGACATGCGGGAGGCGCTGCACATCGGCGCCGCCGCCGGTGCGCTGAACGTGACGCGGCACGGGCTGGGCACGGGCCGGGCCGAGGCGGTACGCGAACTGGCCGGCCGGGTGCGGCTGACCCCGCTGGACGGCGGCGACGATGACGACTGAACGGCCGCCACGGGTGCTGGTGACCAACGACGACGGTGTGCACGCCCCCGGCATCCGCGCGCTGGCCCGGGCCGCGTACGAGCGCGGGATGGACGTGGTGGTCGCGGCGCCGGAGGCCGAGGCGAGCGGGATGAGCGCGGCGCTGTCGGCGGTGACCGACGACGGGCGGCTGGTGTTCCGCGAGACCGAGCTGGACGGCCTGCCGGGTGTGCCCGCGTACGCGGTGGCGGCGTCCCCGGCGTACATCGCGGTGCTGGCCGGCCTGGGTGTGTTCGGGCCGGTGCCGGACCTGCTGCTGTCCGGCATCAACCGGGGCGCCAACGCGGGCCACGCGGTCCTGCACTCCGGCACCGTGGGCGCGGCGTTGACCGCCGGCAACAACGGCATCCGCGCGCTCGCCGTGTCGCTCGACGTGCTCACCGCGGCGGCGGCGAGCGCCGGCAGCGGTGGCGCGGCGATCGCGGTGCTGGACAGCGTGGACGACGAGTCCCGCCACTGGTCGAGCGCCGCCGAGCTGGCCGCGACGCTGCTGCCGTGGCTGGCCGGCGCGGACCCGGGCACGGTGCTCAACCTCAACGTGCCGGACCTGCCGGCCGATCAGGTGGCCGGGCTGCGCCAGGCGACACTGGCCCCGTTCGGTCAGGTGCAGGTGTCCGTCGCCGAGCGCGGTGAGGGGTTCGTGCGTACGGCAGTGGAGGCGAACGCGGTCCGCGCGGTCCCCGGCACCGACATCGCCTGGCTGGCCGACGGGTACGCGGCGGTCACCGCGATCCGGGCGCTCGGGCACCTGCCCGGCGTGGAGTTGCCGGTCGACGGCTGAGGACGGCTCCGCCCCGCCACCGTCGTACGGGTGGCGGGGCGGAGATCGTCACTCGCCTGCCGCGCGCCGGCGGTCGGCCTCGGCGTCGGCGGCGCCCACCGGGGTGCCGTCGCTGTCCCGGTCGGCCCGGGACAGGTCCACGTCGGCGCCGGCCCGGGCGGCGTCGGCAGCCGCGTCGTCGGCGCCGACGACCTCACCGCCGTCGGTCTGTCCGTCGTCGGGGACCAGCCGCCCGGCGGCGGCCAGCCCGATCGGTGCGTACCTGGGGTCGGTCATCTCGTCCTCCTCACCGGTGCTCCTGTGCAAGCGGTACCCCGGTACGGGACGCGGCACACGCTTGGGGGTCAGCGGCCCTGGTCGAGGAAGTCCAGGGTGACCGCGGCGAACAGCGGCGACTGGTCGATGTCGTAGTGGGTCAGGCCGGGCAGGATCGCCAGCGCGTGCCCGCCCGCCGGGCGGCCCTCGCCCGTCCAGCCGCCGTCGCGCCGGCCGCCGTCGAGCAGCCCGAACACCTCGACGAAGTGGCTCGGCGGGGCCATGTCGGCGTCGGCGGCCACCACGAGCGTCGGCACCCGTAGGGCACGGACCTGCTCGGTGAAGTCGAAGTCCTTCCGCATCGCCTCGCCGATCTTGTCGAGCAGCCGGGGGAAGTCCTCCGGACGCGGCGCGACCCGCTGGTACAGCTCGTACATCGGGGTGTCCTTCATGTACTCGGCTGCCGCGCCGTTGACCTGGCCCTGCTGCGCCAGCAGTTCCGGGTAGACCGCGTCGCGGCGGATGTGCGCGGACGCGGCGACCAGCCGGCCGATCCTGTCCGGGTGCCGGAAGCCGGTGTGCAGGGCGACGCCGCCGCCGAGGGAGAAGCCGACCACGTCCGGGCGGTCCAGCCCGAGGTGGTCGATCAGCGCGGCCACGTCGTCGGCCATCAGCGCCATGTCGAGCGGCCGGTCCACGTCGGCGGTGCGGCCGTGCCCCTGGAGGTCCACCACGATCACCTGGTGCGTGGCGGCCAGCGTGGGCAGGATCGGTGCGAACATCTCACCCGAGGTGAGGCCGCCGTGCAGCAGGATCATCGGCCGGCCCTCGCCGTGCGTCTCGTAGTAGAGGTGGACGCCGTTGACGTCGGCGTACCGCCCCGGGGCCTGTGTCTCGTCGCGCTGCGCTGTGGTCATCGGTGCTCCTCGGACGTGGTGACCTGACGGCTGTCAGACCGGCCGGGCGGCACCGACTCATCGGTGCGGGCCCCAACGTGCTCGCATTGACGCAGCATGTGGGCTAGTTTCGGCGGGGTGAGCGAGGTGGCGAGCGTCCCCGTCGAGGCGCAACTCGAGGAGTACCGGTCGGAGCTGACCGGCTACTGCTACCGGATGCTGGGTTCGGCCTTCGAGGCCGAGGACGCGGTACAGGACACATTCGTCCGTGCCTGGCGTAATTTCGACAAGTTCGAGGGGCGGTCCGCGCTGCGGACCTGGCTCTACCGGATCGCGACGAACGTCTGCCTGTCCATGTCCACCAGCGCGCAGCGCCGGGTCCGGCCGATGGACCTCGGTCCGGCCGGCGTCGGCACCGCCACCCACCCCGGCGAGCCCCGCCCGGAGCAGATCTGGCTCGGCCCGGCGCCCGACGACCGGGTGCTGCCGGAGGTCGCCGACCCGGCCGAGCTGGTGGCCGGCCGGGAGTCGGTCCGGCTGGCGTTCGTCGCGGCGTTGCAGCACCTGCCGCCGAAGCAGCGGGCCGTGCTGATCCTGCGCGAGGTGCTGGCGTGGTCGGCCCAGGAGGTCGCCGACCTGCTCGACACGTCGGTGGCGAGCGTCAACAGCGCGCTGCAACGGGCGCGTGCCACGCTCGCCTCGGCCGACACCGAGGCCGACGTGCGCCGGCCGCTCGACAGCGAGCAGCAGGCGCTGCTCGCCCGCTACGTGCGGGCCTTCGAGGCGTACGACCTGACGGCGCTCACCGCGCTGCTGCACGAGGACGCGACGCTGTCGATGCCGCCGCTGCCGCTGTGGCTGCGCGGCCCCGAGCACATCGCGGCGTGGATGGCCGGCACGGGTAGCGGCTGCCGCGGCTCCCGCCTGGTGCCGACCGCCGCCAACGGGATGCCGGCCTTCGGGCACTACCGGCGCGACCCCGACGGCTCAGGCCACGTGCCCTGGGCGCTGATCGTGATCGGTGTCTCCGGCGGCCGGATCACGTCGCTCAACAACTTCCTCGACGTCGAGCGCCTGTTCCCGCTGTTCGGGCTGCCGGACCGGCTCGAGGAGGGTGCCGGCCAGCCCGAGCAGGCCGGCGAGCTCGCGTAGGTCGTCGCAGGCCCCGCGTACCTCCAGCCGCCAGCCGAACCGCCGCGCGGTCAGGCGGATCCGTGCCAGCACCTCGACTGTGACCAGGTCGGGCGTGCTCACCGCGGACACGTCGCACACCACCACGCCCCGGTCGCGGCCGCGCAGCGCCTCGGCCAGGTCGGCGCAGCGGGCCGCGATGTCCGCGCGGGTCGGCGTCCCGTCGGGCAGGCAGAGCAGGTGGGTGATCACACGCATTGGACCGCCGTACGCCCCGTCTCTCATCGGTACGCGCGTGCCGAACGCGGCCCGGCGCAAGTTGCCTCGAACACCTTGTTGCACGCAGTTACATCGACGTTAACTGCTATACCAATCATCGGTGCTCGGCTATATGATCCCGGTAGTTCACCCTGAAGCCTCACGAAACCGCAGCTCCCGCACCCCTCGGGTCGAACTCCGCAAGCCAGGTGCCTCCGCAACGTCGTGCCCGGCGACCGGTTCGACCCGCCGACGCCGGAACGGGCCCGGGTGAGCGCCCGGCGTTGCGGTTCAGCCTGCCGGAAAGGTGGGAACGGATGACAGGGCTCCCGTCCTTGGTCATCGGCATCGCGTCCTCGTCGGCCGAGCGCCGGCAGCTCGCCCAACTGCTCGGCGGCACCGAGTCCTTCCTGATCGTGTCCAGCGCCCATCAGGCCCGCCGTTTCCTCGACCTGGTCCGCCGGCCCGCGCTGGCCCCGGCGCCGCAACCGCCCGCGGCTGACGAGGCGCCGGCCGAGCCACCCCGGCGGGATCTGGCTGTCGACTCCGACCGGCGGGTGCTGCGCTGGCGGGAGCGGGAGATCGGGCTGACGCCCCTGGAGCACGACCTGATCGTCTGCCTGACCGGTACGCCCGGTCAGGTGTGGACGTACGCCCGGCTGCACCGCGCCGTCTGGGGCAACGACCACCTCGGACGGCGCTCCGACATGCACTCGGTGGTCCGCCGCCTCCGCCGCAAGCTGGGCCGCCTCGACGCCCCCGCCACGATCCACGCCGTGAGAGGCGTAGGCTTCCGCCTCACCCCCTGACCCCGCCCCACCCTCGCCCCCGCCCGCTCTCGCCGTTGATCTTGCGGTTGCGGCCCCTCGGGTGGGGCTTTTGTGTGCCTTGCCGGGGCCGCAAGTGCAAGATCGCCGGGGAAAGGGGCGGCCCGCCCGGTGTGTGCCGGGCGGGCCGTCCTCGTCGGTGCTGGGGTCAGCAGCGGGTGGGGGAGAGGGTGAAGTCCTCTACCGTGGGCGTGCTGCTGTTGATCTTCGTCTGGCGCGTCTGGGGCTTCCAGCCGTCCTTCGCGACGATCAGCGTCAGCGGGTTGTTGCGCCGGTCCATCCAGTAGGCGTACCGGCCCTGGGCGTCGGTGGTGAAGGTGTACGAGTTCGCCCAGGAGTCGACCTGCACGGTCACGCCCGCCAGCGGCGCGGTGGCACCCTGGCAGCTCTTGCCGGAGACCGTGCCGGACAGCTTGCCCCAGGTGGTCGGCGGCTGCGCGATCATCGTCACCGCCACCGGCTCCACCGTGTACGGGGTGTTCTCCTTGATCACCACGGACGCGGAGTACGTGCCGGGCTGGTCGACGTTCGCGGTCATGCCGACCGTGACCGTGACCTTCTCACCCGGCGCCAGCGTGACCTTCGACTTGTCGACGGTCAGCCAGCTCACGTCGGCGGCACCCTCGGCGCACTCGCCGAAGCCGGGCAGGACCTCGCTGTCCTTGGTGGCCGTGAAGCCGCCCGACGAACCACCGATCTTGTAGAACCCGCAGGCCGCGCCACCCCGGTAGCGGGGGGCGTTGGCGTTGGGCAGGTTGGCCCACGAGTTGGTCGCCGGGTCGAACGCGAAGCCGGCGTTGGTGATGGCGCCGCCCTGCGACCCGCCGACGACCAGCAGCTTGCCGTTGGCGACCGCGTACGAGGAGGCCCAGCTGTCGGCCGGCGCGTCCGGGATGGCGGTCCACGCGTTGGCGCCCGGGTCGAAGGCGTAACCGACCTTCTGCGACGTGGTTCCGTCGTTGCCGCCGGTGCAGTAGACGGTGCCGTCGATCCCGCCGCAGGACAGGAACGCCACCGACTTCGGGTACGCCGGCAGCGTCTCCCAGGCGTCGGCGCCCGGGTCGTACCGGACCACCGAGTTGGCCATCGGCGTGCAGCTCGCGGTGGTGCAGCCGCCGATCGCGTACAGCTTGCCGCCCGCTACCGCCTGGCCGGCCGCCGCGCGCGGCGCCGGGTTGTCGGCCTTGCGGGTCCAGGTGTTCGCCGCCGGGTCGTACGAGAAGGTGGCGGCGTCCGGTCCGGCGGCACCCCAGCCACCGGTGGCGATGATCTTGCCGTCGAGCACGCCGACCGTCATGGCGTTACGCGCGCCGGGCAGGTCGGCGATGCCGGTCCACGCCTGGGTGATCGGGTCGTACCGGTAATTCTTGGCGCTCGACGCGGTGCCGTCGCCACCGGCGATGGAGTAGACGGTGCCGTCGACGTTGACGACCCGGTTGTCCATCACGTTCGCCGGGTAGCCCGGGATGGTGGTCCAGGGGTCCGCCTGCGGTGCGGCGGCGGCGATCGCGTTCGACGACTTGCCCGACGAGCGGGCCGCGAACGACGTGGCGGCGGTCAGCCGCTGCGCCGGCGCGCCGGTGGAGCCGAGCAGGGCCTGCTCGGACAGTTGGGAGCCGTCGGCCCGTTGCAGTACGAACCCGCCGTCGCGCTCACTGAACTCGGCGGTGACCGGGGCCCCGCCGGTGTTCGTGACGGTGAACGTCTTGCTGACCTTCCCGCTGGGCATCCGGACCGTGCCGGTGATCGAGGTCGGCTTCACCGACAGCCGGCCGGCGGCGAGCTGGAAGTTGGCCGCGGTGGCCCAGTCCTCCTCGACCGCCACCTGCTTGGTCTGGCTCACGTAGTTGCCGGCGCTGGCGGTGAACGGGTGCGTCCCGGTCAGCGACGAGAACATCCAGTAGAAGCCGTCGGGCAGCTCGGTGTCGTCCGGCGTGGCCACCGTGGTGGCCTTCTCCGCCGGGCGGTCCTTGCTGGTCACCGTGGCACCGTTGACGTAGCTGTTGTCGTTCTTGTCGCGGACGTGGCCGAGCACCAGGCCGCCCGTGACCGGCTTGCAGACGAGCTTGCTGCCGATGAGGACGTTGTCGACCTGCCACCACCATTCCCAGCTCGCCTCGTAGTAGTGGAAGCGCACCCGCACCTGCGACTGGCCGGCCGCCTGCGGGATCGGCACCTCGGTCACCCGCGGGCCGCGCACGTCGGCGGCCTGCCGGAGCACGTTGCTCCACGTGGTGCCGCCGTCCAGGCTCAGGTCGACGTCCGCGCGGTCGCTGTTGAGCCAGTTGTAGTCCTGGTTGAACCGGATCACCGGCGTGGTCACGCCGGTCAGGTCGACCACCGGGCTGACCAGCGACGTGTCCTGCCGTCCGCCGCTGCCGTAGTTGTCGCTGTCGATGATGGCGAAGTTGCCGCTGCCGCCGGTCAGGTTGCCGCGCTCACCGGCGTCGGTGAACTCCCAGACCTGGCCGGTGCCGGCGTTGTCCACGACGCTCCAGCCGTCCGGGACGCCGGTGCCGTCGAACGTCTCGTACTCGCCGTCGGAGCTGACGGTGTAGCCGGGTGCGGTGGTGCACGCCTCCGGGTTCGCCTGCACCGCGATGTTGGCGGTCACGTTGCCCGTGCCGACCGTGACGTCCTTGGTGGTGGTCAGGTAGCCGGCGTACTGCGGCTCGACCTTGAGCCGGTACGTCGCCCCGGACGGCAGCGACAGGCTGTAGCGGCCGGTTGTCGGCGTGGTGTAGTCGGAGATCGGCGTGCCCTCGACGCTCACCTTCGCGTACAGCGGCCAGCTGTGCCCGGACCCGTCGGTGACCTGCCCGCTGACCGTGACGCTGGGTACCGCGGTGAGCGCCACGTCGAGCGTGGTCGTCGTGTTCGCGGTGATCGTCGCCGACAGCGTGCGGGTCGCGTACCCGAACGCCGAGACGACCACCTGGTAGTCGCCGGCCGGCAGGAGCGAGGAGTACGTCCCGTCCGCGCCGGTGGTCAGCGTGCGGTCCGCCGCGCCGGACAGCGTGACGGTCGCGCCGGCGATCCCGGCACCGGTGGCGGCGTCGGTGACCTTGCCGGCCAGCGTGCCGTTGTCGCCGATCGGGGCGGCGGCGAGCAGCGCGAGCGCGTCCAGGCGGCCCTCACCGTAGACGTTGTTGTCGTCGGTGGTGCCGCCGCACTGGGCGTCGCCCTTGTCGATCGCCGTGTCGTTGAGCAGCGCGCGGGTCGCCGTGACGTCGCCGACCAGGGTGGGCGCCGCCGACCAGAGCAGCGCGATCGCGCCGGCCAGGTGCGGCGCCGCCATCGAGGTGCCGCTGATGCTGGCGTACGAGTTGGTCGGCACGCTGGAGCGCACGTTCACACCAGGCGCCGAGATGTTCGGCTTGATCTCGCCGTTCTGCCCGGTGCCCCGGGACGAGAAGCTGGCGATGTTGTTGTTGATGTCGTACGCGCCGGCCGAGTAGTTGCTCGCCAGGCTGCCCGGTGAGCCGCTGGTCTGGCAGGACGGGCCGTTGTTGCCGTTGGACCAGACGCCGAAGATGCCGGAGGCGGTCCACGCGTCGGTGACGTCCTCCATGAACGGCTCGTTCGAGGGCGCCGTGGTGCCCCACGAGTTGTTGATGATGTTCGGCCGTTTGCTGGCGTCCGGGTTCTGCCCGTTGAGGTCGGTGGGCTCCAGCATCCACTGCCCGGAGGAGATCAGCGCGGCGTCGGACGGGCAGCACCCGTTCGCGGCGATCCACTTGACCTCGGGGGCGACACCGATCTGGTTGGCCCCGTCGGCGCCGGCCATGGTGCCCATGGTGTGCGTGCCGTGGCCGTCGGTGTCGCACGGCGCGGTGGCGCACTCGCCCGCGGCGTCGAACCAGTTGTAGTCGTGGTCGAAGGTGCCGTCACCGTTGTTGCCGCGGTAGGCGTTCACCAGCGCCGGGTGGTTGAACTGGACGCCGCTGTCGATGCTCGCCACGGTGATCCCGGCGCCCTTGACGCCGTACTGGGACCAGACGTCGTCGGCGTTGATGTTGGCGATGCCCCACTCCAGAGCGTTCGCCGACTTCTCGTCGGTGCCCTTGGTGGTCTCCGGCAGCTTGTACTCCACCGGTGCGTACAGGCCGTCCACCTCGGAGTGGGCGGCGAAGTTCTGTGCCATGGTCAGCGAGCCGTCGGTGACCTTGATGGCGTTCGTCGCCCAGAAGGTCTGGTACTTCGTACCCGAGCGGTCCAGCTCGGCGCGGATCTTCGACTGGCTGTCGGCAGCGGTCTTCTTCAGCGCCGCCGCGACGGCGGCACCGCGCTCGTTCCAGTCCTTGATCGCGGCGGCCTTGCTCAGGTCCGCCTTGGCGCCGAAGTGGATCCAGAAGTCACCCTCGCTCTTGCCCTGGAGCTGGCGGGTGAGTTCGGGACGGATCTTGTCGCCGGCCGACGCGCCCGCGCCGGTCTCGGCCTGCGCCGCCGTACCGGTCGCGGCCAGCGCGGTGGCGGCGAGCACCAGGGCCGCGCCCGCGCTCACCAGCCGCCGGGCCGGGCCCCATCTGTGTGGACGTCTCAGCATCGGTGCTGCCTCCTGTTCCGATGACCCGCTGATGATCGAGCCATGGCAGAAGGGCCAGGAGACGTGCTCTCCCGACTACGACACCGGTGTGAAAAGAACCCCCCAGGCCCCCTAGGCGCCGTGCGGGTCTGCGCCGGACGCCTGAGTGGACACTATGATCGACAGCAAGGAACGATCAATAACCGTACGTGAGCAACATGTCACCAACAGGCCCCCGGATCGAGCGGCCTGTTGACAGTTTTTGTCACGGTGGGGCGCGGTGACGACTGACGGCACGAACGCGGCGAACTCCGGCACCGACCCGTCGGAGCGCCCCTTCTCGCTCGTCATCGGGGTGACGTCGTCCCCGGCCGAACGGCTGCGGCTGACCGAGTTGCTGGACGGCGTCGCACCCCTTCTGATGGTCGCCGATCTGGACGAGCTGCGCGAGTTGATCACGGATGCGCCGGCCTCGGCACACGCCCCCGCCCCGGCCGTCGCGCCGGCTGCGCCCGTACCCCGGGACAAGCCCGCGCCGGACGGCGCGCTGGTCATCGACGTGGCCCGGTCGACCGCCCGGTGGGGTAACCGAGAGACCGCCCTGACCCGGCTGGAGCGTGACCTGCTGACCTGCCTGACCGTCGAGCCGGTACGGGTGTGGAGCTACGCGGAGCTGCACCACGCGGTCTGGCGCGACGCGCCGACGCACGGCCGGGCCGACGTGCAGTCCCTGGTGAAGCGGCTGCGCCGTAAGCTCGACGAGCTGGGCACCGGCGTCACCATCGCGGCGGTACGCGGCGTCGGCCTGCGGCTGACCGACCACCGCCACCCCCGGGTACGGGGCGACTGACGCACGTCCACGGTGAAGGGATGGCATTGGCACCCTGGCGCTGGCTCCTGGCGGATCTGGTCGGACCGCACTTCCTCGACGACGACACGCAGCGGGTCCTGCTGGTGGAGGCGCGGTCGCTGTTCGCCGCCCGGCCGATGCACAGGCAGAAGGCACACCTGATCCTGTCCGCGCTGCGGCACCGCGCCGCCGGACTCGGCGACCGGGCACGGCTGGTACGGGCCGACACGTTCCGCGAGGCGCTCACCGGGCTGGGCGAGCCGGTCGAACTGGTGCACCCGGCGTCCCGCTCGGCGCTGGCGTTCGCTCGTACCGTGGACGGGCTGACAGTGCTGCCGCCGCGCCCGCCGCAACGGTGACGTCGCGGACCCGACGACCCGCACGGCCGGACGGTGACAGCCGGTGACCCGATCGGTGGAGGCGCCCTGCCGGTGTGGCCGGAATTGATGGCGACCGGTCGATTACCGGTGCGGCACGTATCGCGAGAAGTCTTTGCCTCCTACGGTGGCGTCCGGCACGCGGACGGAGGGGACTCGGGAATCACCCGAGAGGGCCGTCCCGGCGGACAGGGAGAGTTGTCTCGATGCGAGTTTGGCTTCGCGCAGTGGCGGTCGTCGCCGCCGGCGCGGTCGTGGTGGCGGGAGTGCCGGCGCTCGCCGCCACCGTCACCGTGCGGGACGCCGGCGTGGCCGGCCAGACCGGCGCACAGGCGACGGGAAGCAGCGCCGCGCTGGGCGCCGCGCGTACCACCGCGACCCGTGCGCTGGTCACCCCCGGGGACACCCGGCTGATGCCGACCACGCCCCGCACCGACACGCCGCGGATCACCAACGGCGAGATCACCGACATCGAGGTGATCGGCAACCGCGTCTTCATCGCCGGCACGTTCACCTCGATCGCGAACGTCGGCGGGTCCGCGATCGCGCAGAGGTCCCTGGCGTCGTACAACCTGGACACCGGCAAGGTGGACACCGGGTTCAAGCCGGTCATCGACGGCGCGGTCGCCGCGGTGGAGGCGTCGCCGGACGGCTCGTCGCTCTACATCGCCGGCGCGTTCAACACGATCAACGGCGTCACCAAGCGCAAGATCGCCCGGCTGAACCCGACCACCGGCGCGCCGGTCGCCGCGTTCACCGCCACCGCCAACGCGCGGGCCACCGCGCTCGCGGTCAGCGGCAACGCGGTCTACGTCGGCGGCCAGTTCGCCACCGTCAACGGGGTCAGCCGCAGCGGCCTGGCCGCGCTCAACCCCACCACGGGCGCCGTCGACACCGGCTTCAACCTGCCGCTCACCGGCGGCATCGGCGTCGGCGGCATGCTCACCGTGCAGCAGCTCAAGCTCACCCACGACCGCAGCAAGCTGCTGGTCGTGCACACCGGCCGCCAGATCGCCGGCCAGGACCGCTACGGCGTGGCACTCATCGGTACGGCGAGCAAGGCGCTGCTGCCCTGGCGTACCCGGCTGTGGGAGGACAACCTCTCCTTCGTCGGCGGCATCCAGCGCGTCTTCGCCGGTGACATCGCGCCGGACGACTCGTACTTCGTGGTCACCAGCGGCTCCGGCGGCGACCGTCCGCCGATCAACGACACCGCCATCGCGTACTCGCTGACCGGAAACGACAACGTCGAGCCGCTCTGGATCTCCCGGCACTTCGACAGCATCTACTCGGTCGCGATCACCGACACCGCCGTCTACGTCGGCGGCCACTTCAGCTGGCAGGAGTCGCCCACCTCGAACGTGCCGTGGCCCGGCCTGGACAACGTCGGCTACGGCACCGGACAGGGGCTCAGCGGCTACGGCCTGGGCGACCAGGTGGTCCGTCGCGACCACCTCGGCGCGCTCGACCCGCTCACCGGCACCGCGCTGGAGTGGAACCCCGGCTCCAACTCGTACGAGGGCGAGAAGGCGATGCTCGCCACCTCGCGCGGCCTGCTCGTCGGCGGTGACGGCAACGTCAAGGGCGGCAAGACCACCGGCCGGGTGGCCTTCTTCGACCTCTCCAAGGAGCCCAAGCCGGCGGCGCTGGACACCACCGTCACCACGCCGATCGAGGGCGCGGTGAAGCCGGCGGGTGAGTCGTTCACGATCAGCGGCCAGGCGCTCGCCCCGGCCGGCGTGGCCCGGGTCCAGCTGGAGATCCAGGACCGCAACAGCGGCAAGTACCTCCAGGCCGACCTGACCACCTGGGGCGCGTTCAAGGCGATCAACACGACCGTCGCCGCGCCGAACGCCACCTCCACCACGTGGAGCCTGCCGGTGACGCTGCCCGCCGGGGTCTACCAGTTGCAGGCCAAGACGTTCGACCGCAACGGGGCCGGCGACACCACCAAGGCGGTCAAGAAGATCGAGGCGTTCCGCTTCGACGACCTGCCGCCGACGACCCGGATCAGCTCGCCGTCGGCCGGCCTGGTCGCCACGCAGACGTTCGTGGCCTCCGGCACCGCCACCGACGACAAGGGCGTCAACTCGCTGATCTACTCGTTCCGCACCCCCGACAACCGGTACCTGCAGGACGACGGGACCGTCGCCGCCGTCTACAACACCTTCCGCGGCGAGCCGGACGTGATCGGCGCGACGTCCACCACCTGGCAGTACGAGGTCACGCTGCCCACCGAGGGACAGTGGAAGATGACCGCCACCGCCGTCGACACGACCGGGCAGAGCGACCTGCGCGGCGACACCCGCGACTGGACCGTCTCGGCCAACGGCGTACCGCCGACGGTGGCGATCACCTCGCCGGTGGCGATGACCCCGCCGGGCAACGCCGTGCCGTTCACCGTCGCGCCCGGCGGCACCGTCACCTTCGCCGGTACGGCGCGCGACGACGATTCCCTGAAGTCGGTCGAGATCTACCTGCGCAACAACACCACCCGCGAGGCGCTCGCCAGCGACGGCACGTGGGGCGCCGACTCGGTCGCCGGCTACCACCGGATCTCCCCGACCAACCTCGACGCCGCGACGTTCGACTGGTCGTTCACCACGGTGCCGCTCACCCCGGGCGTCTACGACTTCCGGGTACGGGCGACCGACAAGCTCGGCCTGACCACGTCCAGCACCAACATGGGCCGGCTCACCGTCACCGCCCAGGTACCAGGCGACGCCTTCCCGAACGGGCTGCTCGGCTTCACCGGCACCAACCAGGACATCGACCAGCTGCACCTGGACCTGACCGGCACCGCCACCGACGACAAGGGCGTGCGGGCGGTCCGGATCGCGCTGCGCGACCTGGACACCGGCCGGTACGTGCAGCCCAACGGCACGATGGCCGCCGCGTTCGCCACAGTCGACGCGACGCTCGCCGCGCCCGGCGCGACCAGCACCGCGTTCACGCTCTCGATCGACCTGCCCACGCGCGGCACGTACAGCGTCGAGGCGTGGGCCGTGGACACCGCCGGTCAGCAGGACAACTCGACCAGCGGCGCGACCGCCCGTTACCTGGTCTACCCGGGTGACACCGACCCGACGCTGGAGCCGAGCATCACGCCGGTCGAGGGTCAGGCGTACACCGGTGGCCGGATTGTGATCACCGGCCGGGCCGTGGACGACGGCGGGATGCAGAAGGTCGAGGTGCAGATCGGCAACAGCGCCGGGCAGGGCATGAACTCGGCCGGCACGTTCGGCCGGGCGGGCGCGCCGACCAGCTGGCCGTGGATCGCCACGTTCCTCACCAGCCCGGGCTCGCCGGGGTCGAACTTCGCGTACACGTCGCCGGTGATCCCGGCCGGCACGTACACGGTGACGATTCGCGGCATGGACAACAGGGGGCAGTACCAGCAGCCGCCCCGTACCGTCACGGTGACCGTCACCGACTGACCGGACGGCCTCGCGGGCCGGTCCGCGCCGGGTCTCCCGGCGCCGGGCCGGCCCGTGCCCGTCTCAGGGCCGGATCAGGCACATCCCGGCGGTGGCCGGCCGGTCCATCGTGGCCAGCGCGTCAGGGGCGGCGTCCAGGTCGATGGTGCGGGTGACCAGCTCGGCCGGCCGCAGCACCCCGGCGGTGACCAGCCGCAGCATCTCCGGGTACGCGTGCGCCGGCATGCCGTGGCTGCCCCGCAGCTCCAGCTCGTACGCGATCACCAGGTCCATCGGCAGCGCCGGGCGGCCCTGCGCGGCGGGCAGCAGCCCGACCTGCACGTGCCGGCCGCGCCGGCGCAGGCCCTCGATCGACGCCACGCAGGTGGCGGGACTGCCGAGCGCGTCCAGCGACAGGTGGGCGCCCCCGCCGGTGGCCTCCCGGATCGCGGCGGCCACCTCGCCGGGACCGCCGAGCGCGCTCGCGTCCACGCAGACCGCGGCGCCGCTGCGGCGGGCCAGCTCCAGCGCGCCGGACGACACGTCCACCGCCACCACCCGCGCCCCGCTCGCCGCCGCGACCATGACGGCGGACAGGCCGACACCGCCGCAGCCGTGCACGGCCACCCACTCGCCCGCCGCGACCCGGCCCTGCGCGACGACGGCCCGGAACGCGGTGGCGAACCGGCAGCCGAGCGCGGCGGCGGCCGCCTCGTCCAGCTCGTCCGGCAGCCGGACCAGGTTGACGTCGGCGTGCCGTACCGCGACCAGGTCGGCGAACGAGCCCCACCCGGTGAAGCCCGGCTGGGTCTGCCGCTCGCACACCTGCTGGTCGCCGGCCAGGCAGGACGGGCACCGGCCGCACGCGCAGACGAACGGCGCGGTCACCCGGTCGCCGGGCCGCCAGCCACGGACGTCCGCGCCGGCGGCCACGACGACACCGGCGAACTCGTGCCCCGGTACGTGCGGCAGGCGGATGTCCGGGTCGTGGCCCTGCCAGCCGTGCCAGTCGCTGCGGCACAGGCCGGTCGCGCCGACCCGGACGACCACGCCGTCCGGCGCCGGCGCCGGGTCGTCCACCTCCCGGACCCCCGGCCGTACCCCGAACTGCTCGAACACCACCGCACGCATACCCCGATCCTCACACCCACCCATCCCACCTCCCGCCCCGCCCCGCCCGCTCCCCGCGATCTTGCACTTGCGGCCCTGTCGATGTCGGAAATGCCCCGTGTGACCGGGCAGAAAGCGCATGATCACCGGCGACGAACGGTCCCCGCCCCACCCGCTCCTCTCCGACGCGTCAGGCCTCCCCACACCTGAGCGGCCGTAGATCTTGGTACGAGCGCGCCCTCATGGGAGCCGCTTCGTACCAAGATCCACCTGGTTCGGCCTCCTGACGTCGGTGATCAAGGAGTTTGTGTCCTCGCCGGGGCGGTTTCGGGCCGCAAACTCCTTGATCATCCGGGGGAGAGACGGGAGAGGGGGAGAGGGGCCGGGCTACAGGCGGCGGCCCTGTGCGGTGCGCGCGGTGATGCCGTCCAGGGGGGTTCCCGGGGTGAGGGTCTTCGGGTCGAACCAGAAGATCACCACCTCGGGGTCCTCGCTCCAGCGGACCAGCCTCGCCTCGACCTGCCGGCCGTCGACAGTCCCGACGATCCGGGCCGCCGGGCCGACGAAGTAGCCGAACGTGGGGATCGACGCGTCGGCGGGCACCCGCTGCTGGTCGTACCCGATCTCGTGGAAGCCCGGCCGGCGGTCGCTGCCGGACACGTCGTTGACCAGGAAGTCGGAGGTCAGGCGGCCGCCCGGCGCGCGCCGCCCGGCGACCAGGCCGATCGTCACACGTGGCAGTTCCGGCACGTCGACCGGGACCATGAAGAACACGCGCGCGTCGGCGCCGTACCGGATGCCGCTGTCCACGACGGTCCCGAGCGGCCGCAGCGGCGACTCGGTTGGGGCCGGCGCGGCGGTCGGCGCGGGTGGGGGAGTGCCGGTGGACGCGGTGGCGACCGGCTCCCCGGCGGGGAGGTCCGGCGGGCCGGGCCGCGTCGCCACGGCGCCGACCCCGACGGCCAGCGCGACCGTCGCCACCGCCGCCGCGACCCCGGCGCCGATCCGCCGGCGGCGGCGCAGCCGGCGTCCCCGGCGCATGATGTCCGCGATGTCCAGGCCGTCGGCCCGCTCGGTCGCCCGCATCACCCGGCGCAGCTCGTCCATCTCGGTCACCGGCACGTCTCCTGCGGTCGCGGCGCGGACAGACCGGCGGTACGCAGCTTCTCCAGCGCCCGCGACGAGGTGCTCTTGACGGTGCCGACAGACACGTCGAGTTCGCGGGCCACCTGGGCCTCCGGCAGGTCGAAGTAGTGGCGCAGGACGACGACCGCGCGTTCACGGGCGGTGAGCGTGCCGAGCGCGGTGACCAGCCACCGCCGGGTCGCCACCTCCTCGGCCATGTCGCCGCCGCGCAGCTCCGGCAGGTCGTCGCTCGGGTACTCGCGGATCGGCCGCCGCCAGGTGTCGACGAGGTGGTTCACCAGCACCGACCGGGCGTAGCCGTACGGGTCGCCGTTGCGGATCCGGGACCAGGACGCGTACGTGCGCACCAGCGCGGTCTGGGCGGCGTCCTCGGCGTGGTGGTGGTTGCCGGTCATGAGGTACGCGGCGTGCGTCAGCCGTGCGGAGGACGCCCGCGCGAACTCGACGAACTCCGCGTCACCCCGGGCCATGGCCGCCCTCTGCACCTCTCACCCCGGTAGGGACGTGCGGGACGCGGAAAAGGTTGAGTCCTCGCCGGACCAACTTTCGCGACGGGTCACCCGTCCTCATCCCCGTGCCCCCGACCGGGCGCCGAGGGGAGACGAGATGACCAGGACCGTGGACCGAGCGCGCGGCGGCGCGGCGGTGATCGCGCTGGCGGTGGCGCTGGCCGGCTGCACACCGGCCGTGGCCGACCGGCCCACAGCCACGCCGTCCGGGCCGCCCGGCCCGTCCGCCGCCGGGCCGGCCGCGTCGGCGGCGGCGCCCGTCCGGTCCCGGCCGGCGCGGATCGGCTACCCCGCCGAGGGCGGCAACCGGTGGCGGTTCGCCGCCGCCGAGCCGGCCACCACAAGGGGTACGGGCCGGCTGCTGCGCTACCGGGTGGCGGTGGAGCGCGACATCACCGGTCTGGCACCGGCCGATTTCGGGGCGCAGGTCACCGGCATCCTCACCGGCCCGGGTGGCTGGACGACCGACGGACGGATCGCCCTGCGCCGCGTCGGCGCCGGCGGGCCCGCCGACTTCACCGTCTACCTCGCGACCCCTGGTACGCGCGACGACCTGTGCGGGGACGGGCCGGACCGGTACACGTCCTGCCGTAGCGGGGACCGGGTGGTGGTGAACGTGGCCCGCTGGGTGCTCGGCGCGCCCGCCTACGGAAGCGACCTCGCCGGGTACCGCCGGTACGTGGTCAACCACGAGGTCGGCCACCGTCTCGGTCACGGGCACGAACGCTGCCCGGGGCGGGGCCGCCCGGCGCCGGTGATGCAGCAGCAGACGCTCGGCCTGCACGGCTGCACCCCGAACCCGCTGCCGTTCCTGCGCGGCGAGCGGTACGCGGGACGGTCCGGCGCGTACGACGACCGCCTGCCCCCGCCGGAGGGCGGCCGGCCGGGCTGAGCGGGTCCTCCGGCGGGCCATGCGCCTCGCGCGGCGGCCGGGCCGGCGCCGGCGATCCCATCCGGCGCTCAGAACAGCGTGGCCGGGCCGACCGGCTCCGGCTCGGGCAGCGGCGCGAGCCCGGGCACCCGCTCGCGGACCTGGTCGTGGAAGCGGCGGGCCAGCTCGGGCGCGTCGGCGTTGTCCGGCGTGTGCACGAACACGGTCGGCGAGCGGCCCTCGCGCAGCCAGCCGGTGACCACGTCCAGCCACGGCTGCCAGCCCTCGACCGTGCGGGCCGGGTCGTCGCGGCCCAGGTAGCGCACGATCGGCCGGTCGGTCAGCGCCCGGGTACGCAGCGGCAGGCGCGGCTTGCGCGTCCACGCCTCCCGCTCGGCGTCGCTGGTCGGCGGCGTGCGGAAGAACGCCGTGGTGTCGAACGGGATCCACTCGGCGCCGGCCCGGTGCAGCGTGGCCTCCAGCGCGCGTACCGCACCGGGCTCGGTGAAGAAGGCGGGGTGGCGGACCTCGACGGCGTACCTGTGGGTGGTGGGCAGCGTGCGCAGGAACCGGTCGAGGTCGGGCACGTCACCGGGACCGAACGAGCCGGGTAACTGGATCCAGAGCGCGTCCACCCGGGGGCCGAGCGGCTCCATCGCGTGCAGGAACGCCCGCAGGTCGGCCTCGCCGCCGGTGAGCCGGCGCTCGTGGGTGACCACCTTCGGCAGCTTCGGCAGGAAGCGGAAGCCCGGATCGGTCTGCTCGGCCCAGGACGCCACCGTCTCCCGGGCCGGGGTCGCGTAGAACGTGGTGTTGCCCTCCACGGCGTCGCACCACCCGGCGTACGCGCGCAGCCGCTCGTGCGCGGGCAGCGGGTGCGGCAGGAAGCGGCCGGACCAGGACCTGTGCGTCCACATGGCACAGCCCACGTGCAGGCGCAGCCCGGTCACCGGTAGGGCCAACTCGTCGAGCCGCCGCGCAGAGCCGCCTCCCGGTTCCATTTCCGGGTGAGGTACAGCGCGAGGCAGCCGAGGCCGGCGAGCACCGGGGCGAGCAGCATGAGCAGCAGTCCGGCGCCGAGCCGGAACCGGTCACTCTGGAGGCCCTTCGCCGACGCCAGCGCGAACGCCTCCACGCCGTCACCGGTGCAGCTCACGAAGTCGGTGTCCATCCAGGTGATGCCCTCGGTGGCCAGCACCGGAGTGAACAGCCGCGGGTCACCGCGGTCGGTCATCACCGCCGCCGTCCCCTCGGGCCGGGCCCCGGCCAGCTCCCTGCTCCGCTGCTCGCCGCTGGTGTAGACCCGGCTCTTCGCGGTGCACCGGACGGTGTCGGGGTCCACGCCGGCCGGCGTCGCGAGGATGAGGATGTTGCCGGGGCGTACGCCGGTGTCCCGCACCTTGATCTCCGCGCCGGGGGCGAACTCGGCGGCGGCGGAGAAGGTCGACGCGGCCGCGAACGGACCCGTCTGGGTCAGCAGGGCCAGGCCGAGGAACCCGGCCAGCAGGAATCCGCCGGAGCCGACGAGGATCCACATCGCGACCACGGCGCGGAAGCGTTGCACGAGCGGGTTCACCGGACGCGGTCCATGTCGCAGGCGCCGTCGTAGCCCTCGACCGACAGGTCGCCCACGAGGTAGGTCTCGGGATCCGTCCCGGCGTCCCCGCGGCCCCAGGAGGCGAGCGAGAGGACCCCTGTCGCCGGCGCCGCCACCGGACCGGTCCTTCTCCGTCGCATCCGTCCTCCTCGCGCTCGCGTCGCGGCGGGCCGGGGCCGCCCGGTCGCCGCGACCACGGTAGCCGGGGGCGGCACGCGCGGCGGACCAGGCCGCGTCAGGGCCGTTCCACCCGTACCGGGTCGCCGCGCACGAGCTCGTCGTGGACCCGCCAGCGGGCGTCGACGCCCGCGCGCCGAGCCGCCTCGTCGTCGGCGGCGATCCGCTGCCGCAGCAGCTCGACCGCGATCCGGCGGTTGAGGTGCAGGTGCCGTTCGGTGTCCACCACCACGGTCCGGCCGGACGGGCGGTGCGTGGCCCGGACGGCGGTGCTCGCCTTGTTGCGGTGCTGGCCGCCCGGCCCGCCGGTGCGGCACGGCACGAACTCGACGTCCGCCTCGTGGAACGGCGTGACCACCACGTCGGTCCGGCACGTCCGCGCGGTGACGTACCAGTTCTTCCGGCCGTGGCCCGTCCGGTACGGGCTGGGCGCCTGCCAGCAGAGCGTGCCGGTCCACCCGGCCGCGAACGCCTCCGCCCCGGCGCCGCTGATCCGGACCAGCACCGACCGGTAGGTGCCGGCCCGGTCGCCGGGCACCGTCTCGACCCGTTCGGTACGCAGGCCCCGCCGGGCCGCCTCGCCCTCCAGGCGGGACAGCAGCCGGGCCAGCGCCCACGCGCACTCGGCGGGTCCGCGTCCGGCGGACAGCAGCAGCTCGGTCACCGGCGGCCCTTGCGGCGCTCGTCGCGGCGGCCCACGTCCGGCGTCTTGTAGGTGACGAGCGGAACCGTGGTGGTGACCGGCGTGGCGAGGTCGTGCGCCACCAGGTCGCCGATGACCTGCTCGATGCGCTTGTACGCGGTGGGCGCCTCCTCGAACAGCAGCTGCCGGTCGCCGCACACCACGATCGAGCCGACCGGCGTACGGCGCAGTTCCTCGACGGTGTGCTTGGCCCGGCCCCGGCGCAGCGCGTCGGCGCGGGACATCTTGCGCCCGGCGCCGTGCGCCACCGAGTAGCCTGCGTCCGGCCCGGCGTGCGCGGCCACCAGGTAGGAGGGCGTGCCGCGGGTGCCGGCGATCAGCACGTCCCGGCCGTCGCCCGGCGCCGCGCCCTTGCGGTGCAGGTAACGCCCGTCGCGGATCTCGACCAGGTTGTGGCACTGGTCGACGACCGGTTCGGTGGGTTCGGCGCCGAGCGCGTACGCGACCCGTGCGGCCAGCAGCCGCCGGTTGAGCGAGCCCCACCGCACGGCCGCGTCGTGCCGGGCCAGGTAGGCGTCCGGGTCGGGCGCGGGACCGGCGCCGTGCGTCTCGGTGTGCTCGCGCAGGATCCGTTCGCCCAGCCCGCGCGACCCGGAGTGCACCACGAGCACCAGGTCACCGGCGGCCAGTCCGAGCCGCGCGGCGTGCTCCGCCGCGAGGATCGGCCCGACGCGGGCCAGTTCGACGAAGTGGTTGCCGCGTCCGACGGTGCCGAGGCCGTCGAGGTGACCGGCCGGCACGTCGCCGTCCTGCACCGACCAGGCCGGGTCGTCGGCGTCCCGGTCCGGGTCGAGCGCCCGGTCCAGGTCGGGGAACCGGGCCGCGAGCCGCTCCGGTACGACCCGGCGCAGCGCGATCGGGAAGACCGCGATGCCGCACCCGATGTCGGAGCCGACGAGGAACGGGTAGAGCACGGTCGAGGACATCGCGGCGCCGATCGGCGCGCCCTTGCCGGGGTGCAGGTCCGGCATGGCGGCGACGTGCGTCATGCCGTCCAGGGCGGCGACCTGACGGCACTGGTCGAGCGCGGCGGACTCGATCCAGCTGCCGGGGGAGGAGAAGACGGAGACGGTGGCGGGCACGACGGCCCGCCCGGAGGGGTACGCGGACACAGACGCTCGTTTCTGCGGAAAGGGAGAGGCGGGGAACGGCAGGCGGCGCGGAGGGCCTGCGGGCGGGGTGCGATCCGTCAGAACGTCATGCCGCTCAGCCTCGCGGAGGCGGCCCGGGGCGGCAACCGACTTTCGACCCGCCGGAGCGCCCGCGTCGACATCGGGTGGACCGATCCATAGACTCCGGTCGTTCTGGTACCACGAGTCCAGGGAGGACCACCGTGTCGAGCGAAACCCGAACGCACGCCGCATTACCCCTGCTGACCCGCCTCGCCGGGGTGAGCCTGGCCGCCGCGACGATCGTCGCCGCCGCAGGTGTCGCCGCGACCGCGGCACCCGCCGCCGACCCGGCGCCCACGAAGGGGCCGTGCGCGTACACGCCCACGCCGGACGAGCCGGCCGCCCGTCCGGTGCCGCTCCCGCCGGACCCGCGCCGCACGCCGGACCGGGGCACCGTGCGGGTCACGCTGCGCACCAACCAGGGGCCGATCGGGCTGACGCTGGACCGCGAACAGGCGCCGTGCACCGTGCAGAGCTTCCTGCACCTGGTCCGGAAGCGCTTCTACGACCGGACGCCCTGCCACCGGCTCACCGCGTACCCGACGCTCACGGTCCTTCAGTGCGGCGACCCGTCCGGGACGGGCGAGGGCGGCCCGGGCTACCGCTACCGCGACGAGCTGCCCACCGACCTGCCGCCCGCGCCGACCGACCCGACCGGCGTACGCCGCCTGTACGCGCGCGGCACGCTCGCCATGGCCAACGCCGGCCCGGACACCAACGGCAGCCAGTTCTTCCTGGTGCAGGCCGACTCGGCGCTGCGCCCGAACTACACCGTGTTCGGTCAGGTCGACGCGGCCGGGCTGGCCACGCTGGACCGGATCTCGGCCGGCGGCATCGCGCCCACGCCCGAGGACCCGGCGCCGGTCGACGGCGCCCCGGCGGTGCCGGTGGAGCTCTGCCGCGCCAAGCAGGGCCGCTGACGTGACGGCCCGGCGGGACGGCCGTCCAGGCCACCCGCCGGGCCCGCGCCGCCGTCGGTAGCCTGCGGCGATGACGCATGAGCGGGAGATCATCGAGCCGGTCGACCTGTGCCGGCCGGACGGGCGGCTGAACCCGGACGCGGTCGGCTGGAGCCGCCGGCCGTTGCACCGGGCGAACCTGCGCGGCTGGGGCCGGGCCAAGCGGTGGGAGCACTGGGGCGTGGTCACGCCGACGCACATCCTCGGCCTTGTCGCGTCGTCGCTCGACTACGCCGGGGTGCAGAGCCTCTACCTGCTCGACCGGCGCACCGGCCGGGAGACGACGGCGGAGGCGGTGGTGCCGTTCGCCCGGGGCACGGTGCTGCCGCCGGTCAGCGGCACCGGTGCGGTCCGCGCCCGGGGCGGGAACCTGGCCATCGCGGTGGAGCAGGGCCCGGGCGGCAGTACGGTGCGGGCCAGCGCGCCAGGCGTCGAGGTGGACCTGACCGTGCCGCTGCCGCCGGGGCACGAGTCGCTGGGCGTGGTGGTGCCGTGGAGCACCCGCCGGTTCCAGTACACGGTCAAGGACATCGGCCGGCCGGCGCACGGCACGCTCACCGTGGACGGCACGGCGTACCCGGTGGGGGAGGGGTCGTTCGCGGCGCTCGACCACGGCCGGGGTAAGTGGCGGTACGCGGTGCGGTGGAACTGGGCGGCCGGCAGCGGACCGGGCCGGGCGATCCAGCTCGGCGGCAAGTGGACCGACGGCACCGGCTCGACCGAGAACGCGGTGTTCGTCGACGGGCGGCTGCACAAGATCGGCGCGGACCTGACCTGGGAGTACGACCGCACCGACTGGCTGCGGCCGTGGCGGATCACCGGTGACCGGGTGGACGTCACGTTCCACCCGTTCCACGAGCGGGTGGCGCGGACCAACCTGCTCGTGCTGGCCGGGGAGACGCACCAGTGCTTCGGGAACTTCACCGGCTGGGCGGCGACAGACGACGGCGGGCGCGTGGATCTGGACGGCCTTGTCGGCTGGGCCGAGGAGGCCCGTAACCGCTGGTGAGGCCGTTCCCCGCCGGGCCGGGCCGCCCGGCGGGGAAGCCCGATCAGGCAGGCAGCCGCCAGACCTGGTTGGCGCCGCCGAAGCAGTCCCAGATCTGCAGCCGGGTGCCGTTGGCGGAGCTGTTGCCGGTGGCGTCCAAGCAGCGGCCCGACGCCGGGTTGCGCAGCGTGCCGTTGCTCTGGGCCTGCCAGGTCTGGGCGCCGGTGCCGTTGCAGTCCCAGAGCTGGATCCTGGTGCCGTTCGCGGTGCCGGCGCTTGTCACGTCCAGGCACTTGCCCAGCGCCCGTAGCGTGCCGTCGCCGGCGACGGTCCAGCTCTGCGCGGCGGTGCCGTTGCAGCCGTAGAGCTGGATCGCGGTGCCGTTCGCGGTGCTCGCGGCGGCCACGTCCACGCAGGCGCCGCCGATGCCGGTGATCGGCCCGGTACGCCCGGACGGCGGCGGGGTGCCACCGCCGGTGACGGTGTCGTAGATCGCGCTGACCAGCGACGTCGAACCGGTGGTGTCCTGCGACAGCTCCCAGTTCATCATCCCGCCGGCGTTCGCCAGGGCCCACTGCGTCTTGCGCTTCACTGTCGGTACGCCGTTGTAGCACTGCTGGGCGCCGCCGACTGTGGTGCAGTCCCGGTTGGCGTTGGCCGGGTCCATGCCGACAAGCGCCGAGTAGGTGTAGTAGCCGGGCCGGCTGTAGAAGGGCACGCCGAGCACCGCCTTGGCGGCGGGCAGGCCGCGCGACTTCCACCTGTTGACGCTGGCGATCGACCAGTCGTAGCCGGCGTGCGGGCTGCCGCCGTCGTACGCCATGATGTTCAGCCAGTCCACCGAGCCGAAGACGGCGGTGGGCACCCCGTCGACGTAGTAGCCCTCGGAGACCACGGCGGCGGTGAGCAGCTTGCCCCGGCTGTGCAGGGCGCTGCCGAGCTGCTGCATGAGCAGCGTGTAGTTGTTCGCCGAGGCGCCCGGGTCGGGGTACTCCCAGTCCATGTCGACGCCGTCGAGGTTGTACTGGTTGACGAAGGCGATCAGGTTGTTGACGAACGCGGTGCGCGTGCCGGAGTTGGCGGCGAGCGCCTCGAACGCGGAGTCGTCGCCGTCGTTCCAGCCGCCGACGGCGATGGAGACCTTGACGTTGTTGGCGCGCCCGAGCGACACGAGTGAGGACAGCTTGCCCGGGTTCTCCACCGGGCGCAGGCTGCCGTCGCCGTTGGGGAGCACGAACGCGTAGTTGATGTGGGTGAGCTTGCCGTACTGGACGGTGTTGACGTTGCCGCTCCAGGACGGCATGTAGCCGACGCTCTTGAAGTTGTTCGGCAGCACCACCGCCTCGGCGGCGGTCGGGGCGAGGGTGAGCGTCGCGGCGGTGGTGGCCAGCGCGAGCGCACCGGCGGCCAGGCGCCGCCGGAGGTGAGGTCTGGGCATCGAGGGCCTTCCCGGGGACGGGGGCGGATGGGGGTCTTCCTCGAGGTGGCCCAAATATTAAAGAGTATTAACTAAGGCGTCAACGACAACCGTCGATGAGTGACGGCCGGTGAGCGGTGACGTACGCACAGCGTGGGACGGCCCCGTCCGGGACCGCCCCACGCGCGACTTCGGGATCAGGCGACCGAGGCCGGGAACCTCTCCCAGACCCGGTGCGCCGCCATCAGCCGCTGCACCTCGCCGAGCACCTCGGTGCCGGAACCACCGGTCACCACGCCCGGCGTGCCGGTGACAGCGGCCTGGTTCAGCACCTCGGCACCCGCGCCCCAGGCGCCGATCACCTTGGCGTGCCGCCACGCCTCCTCGACCAGCAGCAGCACCCGCGGGTCGACGGTGGCCGAGCCCGGCGCGCCGGCCTTCGCGTCGCGGGCCGGCAGCGCGTCCGGCGCCGGAGCCGGTGCGCCGGCCAGCAGCACCGCGTCGAACTCGACCGAGCGGGCGGTGGCGAACGTGCGCTGCACCGGCAGCCCGTCGACGGTGCCGCCGTGCGCGGCGATCAGCAGCGGCACCATGCCGGCGGCGAACACCTCCCGGCGTACCTCGTGCACGTCGCCCAGGCCGGCCTGGGCGTCGACCACGATGCCGACCATCCGGCCGTCGGCCGGCCACTCCCGGCCCACCTGGGACAGCGCCGGGCTGGGCTGCACCTCCGCGAGCGGCACCGTGGGCTGCGGCACGGGCAGGCCCAGACCGGTCGCCACCTGCTCGCACAGCACCGGGTCGACGTTCGCCAGGCACTGGAGCTGCCGTTCCTTGATCGCCTGGTGGTAGCACTTGCCCAGCTCGAACGTGTACGCCCGGATGATGTGTTCCTTCTCCACCGGCGACATGCTCTGCCAGAACAGGCGTACCTGGCTGTAGTGGTCGTCGAAGGAGGCCGGCGCGGCCCGCACCTTCGGCGCCTCGGCCACCGTCACCGGCGTGTCCACGAACGCGTGCTCGCGGTCGCCGGCCGGGAACGGGTTGCCCCCGTCGAGCGAGTTCGGCCGGTACGGCGCCACGCCCGCGTGCACCGCGTGCTGGTGGAAGCCGTCGCGCAGCATGTCGTTGACGTCGGCGTGCGGCCGGTTGATCGGGATCTGGGTGAAGTTCGGGCCGCCCAGGCGGGTGAGCTGCGTGTCCACGTACGAGAAGAGGCGGCCCTGCAACAGCGGGTCGTTCGTCACGTCGATGCCGGGCGGCAGGTGCCCGACGTGGAACGCCACCTGCTCGGTCTCGGCGAAGAAGTTGCGCGGCGTCTTGTTCAGGGTGAGCTTGCCGATCGGCTGCACCGGCGCCAGCTCCTCCGGCACGATCTTCGTCGGGTCGAGCAGGTCGATCCCGGCGAACGTCTCCTCCGGCGTGTCCGGGAAGACCTGGATGCCCAGCTCCCACTCCGGGTACGCGCCGGCCTCGATCGCGTCGTACAGGTCGCGGCGGTGGTAGTCCGGGTCGATACCGCCGATGAGCTGCGCCTCCTCCCAGGTCAGGGAGTGCACGCCCAGCTTCGGCTTCCAGTGGAACTTGACCAGCACCGTCGCACCGGCGTCGTCGACCATGCGGAACGTGTGTACGCCGAAGCCCTCCATGGTCCGGTAGGACCGCGGGATGCCCCGGTCGGACATGTTCCAGATGGTGTGGTGCTGCGCCTCGGTGTGCAGCGAGACGAAGTCCCAGAACGTGTCGTGCGCGCTCTGCGCCTGCGGGATCTCCCGGTCCGGGTGCGGCTTGCCGGCGTGGATGACGTCCGGGAACTTGATCGCGTCCTGGATGAAGAACACCGGGATGTTGTTGGCGACCAGGTCGAACGTGCCCTCGTCGGTGTAGAACTTGGTGGCGAATCCGCGGGTGTCGCGGACCGTGTCGGCCGACCCGCGCGAGCCCAGCACGGTGGAGAAGCGGACGAAGACCGGCGTCTCGCGGCCCTTCTTCAGGAACCCGGCCCGGGTCACCTCCTCGGCGGTGCCGTACGCGACGAACGTGCCGTGCGCGCCCGCGCCCCGGGCGTGCACCACCCGCTCCGGGATCCGCTCGTGGTCGAAGTGGGTGATCTTCTCGCGCAGGTGGTGGTCCTGGAGCAGGACCGGGCCGCGCGGACCGGCCTTGAGCGAGTGGTCGGTGTCGCGCAGCCGGGCGCCGTTGGCGGTGGTGAGATACGCGCCCTGCTGCCCCTTGGCGATCTTCGGCACGCCGGTCTCGGCGCCGGTCGGGGTCCGGGTGTCCGGCGCGCCCTGCTCGGCCTTGGGCGGCAGCGGCCCGTGCGGCGTGGTCGGCTCCTCCAGCGGTGGCGGCGCGCTGCCGGGAGCGCCCGGCACGTCCGGAGTCAGCGCGTCGCCGACCTTCTCGACGGCGGCTTCGACGACACCTTTGACGATCTGGGCGGGCTTGCTGGATTCCATCAGGACCTGTCCTCCTACAGCTAAATGTCCAGGCCCTCTGGGCCCTACCCCAGTTCAGGGCGGGCAAACCGGAACAATCGCGGTATCGCCGGTCAGGACCGGCGCGGCACGGCCACGGTGGTGAGCAGCAGCCCGCCTGCGACCAGCCAGCGGCCATCCAGGACGTCCAGCGGCGGGCCGCCGTCGGTGCGGGTGCCGTCGACCAGGATCCGGGCGGTGAACCGGCCGTCCGGATCGAAGGTCAGCTCCGCCTCCTCGAACCCGAGCCAGCGCCCGGTCAGCGGGTACCACGCCTTGTAGACCGACTCCTTGGCGCTGAACAGCAGCCGGTCCCAGTGCGTCCCCGGGTCGGCGTCGCGCAGCGCGGCCAGCCGCTCCGGCTCGCCCGCCACGGTGACCACCCCGGCCACCCCGTCGGGCAGCGGCTCGTGCGGCTCGGCGTCGATGCCCAGCCCGGCCAGCGCCCCGGCCGGGGCCACCGCCGCCGCCCGGTAGCCGGTGCAGTGGGTGATGCTGCCCACCACGCCGTCCGGCCAGACCGGTTCCCGGCGGGGACCGGGACGGATCGGCGCCGGGGCGTACCCGAGGCGGGCCAGCGCCTCCCGCGCGCAGCGGCGGGCCGTCACGAACTCCTGGCGGCGCGCGGCCACCGCGCGGGCCACCAGGTCCTCCTCGCCCGGGTACGGCGCCTCGTCCGGCACGTCGGCGAACGCCTCGACGGCCAGCGCCCCGGCCGGCAGCAGCGTTCCGATCATCCGAGGATCCGCTTCATCGGCGCCGGCTCGCCGCCCCGGCGCCGCCACTCGCGCGGGTAGCCCAGCGACACCTCCTCGAACCGCACCCCGTCGTAGTGCGTGGTGCGCGGGATGTGCAGGTGGCCGTAGACCGCGACGACGGCGCGGTGGCGCACGTGCCAGTCGGCCGTCCGGTCGGTGCCGCACCACTGGGCGAACTC
This sequence comes from Micromonospora sp. CNZ285, assembly GCF_004637285.1. Classification (NCBI taxonomy): domain Bacteria; kingdom Bacillati; phylum Actinomycetota; class Actinomycetes; order Micromonosporales; family Micromonosporaceae; genus Micromonospora; species Micromonospora sp. CNZ285. The sequence goes on from NZ_SPQD01000001.1 coordinate 384,357, forward strand.
CGGGAACCAGAGCACCTCGGTGGGCTGCCGTACCAGCGGCCAGTGGGTGACCAGCACTGTCGGCAGCGCCGGGTCGGTGGCCTCCAGCCGCCGCCGGGTCACCTCCAGCCGCGCCGCGCACCAGGACTCCCGATCCGGGTACGGGTCGGGGTGCAGCATCATCTCGTCGGTGCACACCACGCCGGCGTCGTACGCCGCGCGCAGCGACTCCTCCTTGGTGGTGGTGCCGGGGGCGCGGAACGAGTAGTCGTAGAGCAGGAACAGCGGCGCCACCGTGACCGGCCCGCCCGCGCCGCGCCACACCGGGTAGTCGTCCTCCGGGGTCAGCACGTCCAGCTCGCGGCACATCGCCACGAGGGCGTCGTAGCGGGCCACCCCGCGCAGCGTCACCGGGTCGTTCGGGCTGGTCCACAACTCGTGGTTGCCCGGCGCCCACACCACCCGCGCGAACCGGTCGCGCAGCAGCCGCAGCGTCCGCTCGATGTCGGCGAAGACCTCGCCGACGTCACCGGCCACGATCAGCCAGTCGTCCGCCGTCTCCGGCCGCAGGCCGTCCACCACAGCGCGGTTCTCCGCGTACGACACGTGGAGGTCACTGACCGCGTACAGCGCACCCGTCACCCGGCCGATCTTGCCAGCGGCGCCCCCGGATGACCAGGCTCGCCGGCCGCGCTGTCGGAGGTCCGACCGGCGCCGGTCAGCCGACCCTCGCGGTCACCTCGTCGAGCGCCCGCAGCACCTCCCGGGTGACGGCCGGCTCGGCGGCGGAGTGCCCGGCCTCCGGCACGATCCGCAGCGTCGCCTCCGGCCACCGGCTGGCCAGGTCGTACGCGGACACCGGCGGGCAGCACATGTCGTACCGGCCGTTGACGATCACGGCGGGCAGGTGCCGGATCCGGTCCACGCCGTCGAGCAACTGACCCTCGGCCAGGAAACCGCCGTGCACCGCGTAGTGCGACAGGATCCGGGCCACCGGCAGCGCGTGGTCGTCGGCGGTGAAGTGGGCGAGCATCTCCGGGTCGGGCCGTATCGACGAGTTGACCGCCTCCCACCGTCCCCAGGCCCGCGCGTACTCCCGGGCCCGCGCCTGGTCCGGGCCGTGCAACCGTCTGTGGTACGCGGCCAGCACGTCGTCGCGCTCGTCCGGTGGGATCGGCGCCACGAACCGCTCCCACTCCTCGGGCTGGAGGTGGCGCAGCCCGCCCTGGTAGAACCAGTCCCGCTCGCTGCTCCGCAGCAGCAGCACCCCACGCAGGACCAGGCCGCTCACCCGCTCCGGGTGCGCCTGCGCGTACGCCAGGCCGAGCGTGGTGCCCCACGAGCCGCCGAACACCAGCCACGAGTCGATGCCCAGCCGCTGCCGGATGGTCTCCAGGTCGGCCACCAGATGCCAGGTGGTGTTGGCGCGCACCTCGCCGTGCGGGGTGCTGCGGCCGGCGCCGCGCTGGTCGAACAGCACGGCCCGGTGGCGCGCGGGGTCGAAGAACCGGCGGGCCGCCGGCACCAGGCCGCCGCCGGGCCCGCCGTGCAGGAACACCACTGGTACGCCGTCCGGCCGGCCGACCTCCTCCACGTACAGGACGTGGCCGTCACCGACCGGGAGCAGGTGGGTGGCGTACGGCTCGACGGGCGGGTGCAGACCGGTCATGCCCGGTCATTGTGCCCGCCGCGGGCGCGCCGGGTGGCCCCGTCAACAGGCGACGTTGCCGCCGAGGTTGTCCAGCAGCGCGTCGGCGACCCAGCCGGAGACACCGGTGGTGACGTCCCGCAGGTAGGTCCACGTGTAGGTGGTGTGGCCGTTCGCGCTGACCCGGTCGCCGCTGGCGAAGCAGTGGAAGTCGACGGTGTGGCTGAGCTGCCCGTAACCCAGGGAGGCGCAGGTGGTGTGCGGGCCGGTGCGGATGTTGACGTTCGTGGCGTTGAACAACTGACCGAACTTGCTGTCCACGTTGGAGTGCGAGTGGCTGCACCCGGCGCTCGCCGGTGCGGCCGTACCGGCCACCACGGCGCCCGCCGAGGCGACGGTCAGGACGACGGCGGCACCGATGGAGAAGATCTTCCGCATACCCGTCAACCCCCGAATAAAGATCGAGATGCACCAGCAGATCGATCCAAATATTTGCATAGAGCAAGGTCGATGAGCAAGATGCAGCGCCGCCGGCCCGGCCCGGACCGGCGGCGCCGAAGTCTCAGGCGGTGGCCGGTACGCCGTTGTCCGTACCCGTGGTCTCCGCCTCGGGCACACCGCGCGGAGCCGGCGTGCGGACCGCGAACGCGTCGAAGCTCGGCCCGTCCAGCCGCTCGACGAACGGCTCCACGACCGGCGGCTCCGACCGGTCCGGCTCGATCGCGTCCGGCTCGGTCCGCCCGTCCACGGCCCGGGGCGTCACCTCGGCCGGCACGGTGATCGGCGGGCGCGCCGACACCTGCGGGTACTCGGCGGTCTCCCCGCCACCCGCCGCGGCCGCCATGACCGCCGCCGCGGCCAGGTCGGCGACCCGCTTGGCCTCCCGCTGCACCCGGGCCCGGGTCTCCTTGGCGTGCTGCTCGGCCAGGTCCGCCGCGCGCCGCGCCTCGTCCAGCCGCTTGCTTTCCGCGGTCAGCTCCCGGCGTACGCCGACCAGCCGCTCCTCCACCTCGGCGCCGGTCCGCTCGATGGTGGCGATCTCCCGGCGGGTGTCCTCCAGCTGCCGGGAGACGCTCTCCAGCTCCGCCTTGAGCCCGGTCAGCGTCTCCTGCCGCTGCTGGATCTCCCGCTGCACGCCGGCGAGCTGCTCCTGGTGCGCCGCCGTCTCCTCGTCGGCCCGCTCCCGGACCTCGGTGGCGTACTGCTGCGCCTCGGCGACAAGCGCGGCGATGTCCTTCTCCGCCGCGGCGGCCCGGTCGGCCAGCTCCTGCTCGGCGGCGGCCCGCCGCTCGTCCAGCTCCTTGGCCATCGTGGCCTGCCACTGGGCCAGCTCCTGCTGGGCCTTGCTGCGGTTGGCCTGGACCTCCTGCTGGATCTGCGTCCGCGCGGCCTTCACCAGCGCCTCGGACGCCGAGCGCGCCTGCTCGACCTGCTGCGCGCTCTGCTCGGTGATCCGCTTCGCCTCCTGCTGGGCCCGGTCGTGCGCGGCCTGGCCCTCGACGCGCAGCTTCTCCGCCAGCTCCCGCACCGCGGTCAGCTCCGCCTGCGCGGCCGCCCGCCGCTCCTCGTCCACCCGCTCCTGCTCGGCCCGGCGGGCGGACAGTTCCTCGTCCAGCTCCCGCCGCTCCCGCGCGGCCTGCTCCTGCGCGGCGGCGAGCAGCTTCTCCGCCTGCCCCTGGACCTCCTCCGCGCGCCGGGTGGCCACGTCGGTGATCTGGCCGGCCTGCTTCTCGGCCAGGTCCAGGATCTGATCCACCATCGGGCCGAGGTCGCGGAAGGACGCCCGGTCCACCGCCGTCGGACGGTCACGCAGCTCCACCGCCTCGGCCTGCGCCCGCTGCACCTGCGCGGTCAGGTCACGCACCTGCGCGTACGCCCGGTCCCGCGCGGCGGTCAGCGCGCTCACCTCGGCGTCGATCTGCTCGACGTACCGGTCCACCTGACGTTTGTCGTAGCCGCGCAACGCGGGATCGAACCGGGGCCGCCCGGACAGGTCGTCGTGGGGTGCGAACGGCTCGGCACCGTTGGACATTCGCCATCCTCCGTCGGTTCGCCAGCGCCAGGCCGGCGGATGACCGCCCCGCAGGGCACGATGAGGCGCTACGGTACCGCGTCCGCGCGCGAGGCTCGCCCCGCCCCGCCCCCCTGCCCGCCGACCGGCGGCACGGTCAGACCGGGAAGTGCGGGTTCCCCGCCGTCAGGCGGATGGTGAAGCCGGTCGCGTCCCTGTGGTACGTCACGTGGTCGCAACTCTGGTGGCTGATCCACAGGCCCAGACCGCCGTCGGAGCCGTCGCCCGCCGGCAGCAGTCCGGCGAACGGGTCCTTGGGGCCGGGGCCTCGATCGTGGACGGTCACCACGATCCGGTCCGGGGCGCGCCACAACCGCAGGCACACCGGCGGCTCACCGTGGCGCAGCGCGTTGCTCACCACCTCGCTGACGGCGATGACCAGGCCGTCGAGGCTGTCCGGTGAGAGCAGGCCCCGGTCGGCGGCGCGCACCTCCGCGCGGGCGCGGGCCGGCGTCGGGTCGACCAGCTCGACCAGCGGCGCGGTCCGCTGCACCGGGTCCGCGGGCGCCGGACGGAACTCGGTCAGGTAGCTCGTCGGCTCGGTGTAGAGGCCGGCCGCCTCGTGCCGGCCGTCCGGCCGTGCCACCAGGGGATGGGTACGCGCCACGTCGGCGAGCACGTGCGGGGGCGTGCACCTGCGGTCGTAGGCGCAGATGCCCCAGAGCGGGAAGTCGTCGTAGGCGTGGTTGATCGCCGACTCGTAGCGCGCCCACCAGTCCCACGTCGCGCCGAGCAGCACCGGAGGCAGCTCGCCGACCATCCGGATCTGCGCCGCCCCCGCCGACACGTACGAGGCGAGCAGCTCCCGGTAGGAGCGCAGCGCGACGCTGGGCCGGGCGTAGAGGTCGCCGACCGGCAGGAACGTGACCTCGGCACCGGTGGGAAGCGCCCGGCGCACCAGGTCGGTGTTGCGCTCGTCGAGGTTCACCGCCGTCGGCTCGCCGGCCGCGATCCCGTCCAGCAGGAACGGCAGCGCCACCGCCAGCAACTCCTCCTCGGAGCCGTAGACGAACGCCTCGTGGAAGTAGCCCACGTGGCCGGAGGCCGCACCGCTCCTCATCGGACGACCTCCACCCGTACCTCGGACAGACCGAGCAGGTCGACCAGCCGGGCCGGTGCCCGGCTCGGGGTGCGCAGCACCGCGACGGCGTCGTGCCGACGGGCGTGGTCGCGCAGGTGCAGCAGGCTGCGGTGGTCGACGAAACGCAGGTCGGCGGCGTCGAACACGACCCGGCCCGCCACCGGCCGCGGGTCGGCCCGCTCCAGCGCGGCGGCGAAGTCCCGGTGGTTGGACGGGTCCAGCTCGCCGGCCAGCGCCACCACCGAGCCGCCGTCGCCGGCGTGCAGCCGGAACAGCACGTCCGCGTTCGTCACCGAGTGCAGGCAGGCCAGCTCGGCGATCGCCGCGTCGTCCAGCTGCCGGCGGTCGTAGGCGCAGACCGCCGACATCGGCCGGTGCCGCATCCAGTGGTCGATCCGGTGCTCGTAGCGGGCGAACGCGTCCCGCTGGGCGGGGCTGCGGACCAGGCTCGTCGCCTCCGCCAGCACCCGCAGGCCGGTGTGCCCGGCGGTCAGCGCCTCGGTGGTGGCCCGCACGTACGCCCGGACCTGCCGGTCGGGGTCGACGATCTCGTCGTGCCGGTACGCCTCGCCGACGGGAACCAGCCGTAGCGCGTCCCGCCGGCGCGCGGCGTCGACCCCGGGAACCGAGGCCAGCCAGCCGGTGACAGTGGCGCGATCCTCCGGACAGACCACCCATACCTGCTCACCGGCGGCGAGACCGGCGGTGACCTGCTCGACCGCAAGCGCGCGCAGCACGGCCGGGTCGTCGTAGGCGAGGCAGCCGTGGGTGTAGCCCGGGTGCGTCACGCTCCCGCTGGTCACCGACTACGCCTCATGGGCCCAGTCTATGCCGAGCCCACCTGGAGATCGCGCCAGGCCGTGGCCTCGAGCGGCGGGTCACCCAGCTCGAACTCGGCCCAGTTGTTCCAGTACGCGATCGCGTCCACGTCGTTCTGCTGCCGTAGCCACGTGACGTGCTCGCGGATCGTCCGCGCCCGGCCCGCGCCTGTGGTGTCCGTGGCGATGCGGCTCAGTCCGTACTCGGGCACCAGCAGCCGGATGCCCGGGTACGCGGCGCGCACCTTGCCGAAGGCCACGCCGAACATCCGGGAGGCGGGCCAGTACGCGGCGGTGTCCCGGGAGTAGCAGTCCACGCCGTAGTGGGTCATGCCCGGGTAGCCCCAGTCGGCCGGGTTGCCGCGCCCCTCGTCGAGCCAGTAGCGGGTCACGATCGGGCCGTGCCCGAGCACCCACCGCCGGTTGCGGTGCGCCGCCAGGATCTGGGTCACCCGGCTCGCCGTCGCCCGGTACGTCGCGGGGGTCACGTCGCCCATCGGCTCGTGGTACCAGGTCAGATAGATCGGGCGGTTCACGCCGTCGAGCCAGCCGGCCAACTGCTCGACGTCGTCCTTCCAGCTGACGTGCATGACGGCCGAGGGTGCGTCGGCGAACTTGCCGGCGTTCAGCGGGGGCAGTTCCGGCAGCGCGTCCGCGTCCGGGCCGTCCGTGCCGAAGTCGCGCATGTAGCGGATGCCCGGATAGTCGGCCACCGCCCGCTGGGTCCGGGCGCCCTTCTCGGCGCTCATCCCGACCAGCAGCGGCACGGTCAGCGTGGTGGTGCCCGTGCCGGTGCGGCCGGCGCCGTCACGCGCCGTCGCGGTCAGCGTCACCGTGCCCCGGCCGGCCAGCACGGTGACTGTGAAGCGGCCCGGTTCGGCGCCGCTCGGTGTGACGGTCACCCCCGGCGAGACGCCGGCGAGCTGGATGGTCAGCGGGACGCTCAGATCCACCCGGACCGGGCTGTCCCAGGTGACGCCGGTGGGGTCGCTGACCCGGCCGGTGAGCGTCAGCAGGCGCGAGTCGGGGTGGTAGGCGTCGACCCGTACGGTGGTCGACTGCCCGGGCAGCAGGACGGTCTGGTCGGCGGTGACGGAACGGACGACGGGTGCGGCCATGAGGCTCTCCTTCGACGTGCTTCGCTGCCGCTCCGGCCGCACGTCTTCGGGTGGCCAGAATGGCTCTGACCTGCGCTTTTACCAGCTTGCGTCGGTTCTGCCCCGATCGTCAGGGTGGCCGCAGATGGCGCGAAACCCGGTCGCCGCCGCGCTGTCCCGCCCGCATCCTGGACCGATGCCGATCGTCGTGCGGGACCTGCGCGTGCCGGACTGGCCGCAGCTGTGGCCGATGCTGCGGGACATGGGCGTGGGCGACGACCCGCCGGAGGCCCACCGGCTGCGGTTCGCCGCGTTGCTGGCCGACCCCCGCTGGGCGCTGCTCGGCGCCACCGACACGGGCGGGCTGGCCGGGTACGCCGCCGCCCAGGACCACGGCCCGCACCTGCGTTCCGGTGACGCGCACCGCACCGTACGCCTGCACGACCTGTACGTCCGGGCGGACCGCCGCCGCGACGGGGTGGGCAGGTCGTTGTTCGACGCGGTCCGCCGGTGGGCCGCCGGGCGGGCGCGGCACCTGGAGTGGCAGGCCCACCACGAGCGGGCGGCGCCGTTCTACGAGCGGCTCGGCCACCGGGGCGACAGATGCCCCCAGCCGGACTACCCGACCTTCCTGGTCGACCTCGCCCCTCGGCAGTGACCCCGCCTTCCCTTGGCGTGCCCGTGCTCAACGCCGCTCGTGATCGACACAAGCTCGGGGAGGTGGCTGCATCGGCGATGGTCTGATGCCACCACTTCCCCGAGCTGGTGTCGATCATGGAGTGGGATGGCACCACCTCGGGGAGCTGGTGTGGATCGAGGGCGCGGGCAGGGGTGGTGGTGCGAGCGGGGCCGTCCTCCGTGCGGAGAGGCCCAAGATCGACGCCAGTTCGGCGAGGTGGCGCTGTCGGAGAGGTCTGATGCAGCCACCTCCCCGAGGTGGCGTGGATCTTGGCGGGTAGGCCGTCAGGGGAGGGGGTGGGAGATGTCGCGGGCGTGGTCGGCCACCGCCGCGCCGACCACCGTCGCGGTCAGCGGCAGCACCTCCAGGCAGCGGCGTACCGCCGCGCCCATCAGCGGGTTCGGCACCCGCATCGACAGCGTGCAGTGCGGCACCCAGCGGCCCGGGCGGTAGTGCTCCACCACCTCGACGCCGGCCCGCGCCAGCCGCTCGTGCACCGCCGCGTGGTGCGCCAGCAGCTCGGGCGTCGGCGCCGGCCCGAGCCAGAGCACCCGCCCGACGAACTGCCCGGCGTGCTGGAACTCCAGCCGCAGCGGCGCGGCCACCACGGTTCCGGCGAGCGCCTCGGCGACGCGGTGCGGGTCCAGGCGGGGCGCGACCGCCAGCGAGAGGTGCGGGCGGTGCCGCTGCGCCAGCAGGGACCGCATGCTCGGCACCCCGTCGGACTCCAGCAGGTCCCACAGCACCCGGATCCGCCGGGTGGCGTCGGTGTCCAGATACAGCTCCAGCGCCGCGACCACGCGATCACCCTAGAGGCGGGGCCCGCGCCGAGGTTTGCCGGGCACGCTGGGCGGTACTGCCCGAGGGGACGGCAGCGACGGCAGGGGAGTGAGGGACACGTGGACGTGACGGACGTGCTGACCGAGGCGTACGGGCGGTTGCCCGATCTGGTCGCCGGGGCGCTCGACGGGCTCGACGCGGCCCAGCTGCGGCGGGCGCCGGCCGACGGGGCGAACCCGGTCGGCTGGCTGGTCTGGCACCTGACCCGGATCCAGGACGACCACGTCGCCGACGTGATGGGGGAGCCGCAGCTCTGGGCCACCGGCGACTGGGCGGCGCGGTGCGGCCTGCCGCCGGACCCCGCCGACACCGGCTTCGGGCACGGCCCGGAGCAGATCGCCGCGGTACGCCCCGAGAACGGCGGCGTGCTGCTCGACTACCACCGGGCGGTGGTGGACCGGAGCCTCGCGTACCTGCGCGGGCTGAGCGCGGCCGACCTGGACCGGGTCGTCGACGAGAACTGGGATCCGCCGGTGACGCTCGGGGTGCGGCTGGTGAGCGTGCTCGACGACGACCTCCAGCATGTCGGGCAGGCCGCGTACGTGCGCGGGCTCATCCTGCGCTGAGCGCCGCACCGGCCCGGTGCAGCGCGGCGTGCCCGAGCAGGTGACACGCCTGCGCCTCGGGCGAGGTGCCCGGGCGCGCGAAGTCCGGCGCTCCACTGACCCCTGTCACCCGGCCGTACGCGTCGATCCGCCGGGCGGCGGCCGCGAGCAGGTCCGCCCCCACCTCGAACCACGACCGGGACAGCCACCCGTCGGCCACGCCGGTGAGGGCCGCGTAGCCGAGCAACTGGGCGGTGTTCGCCTCGCGGAACGCGTCCGGCTCGTCCAGCACGTCGGGGAACAGCCCGTCCGCGCCCCGGTACGCGAGGCAGGCGGTCAGCACCTCCTCGGCGTGCCCGGCCAGCTCGGCGCGGAGGCCACCCGGCCAGTCCGGCGCGAGCCGCAGCGCGCGGGCGATCCCGGCGACTACCCAGCCGTTGCCGGTGCCCCAGGGCCCGGGCCGGTCCAGCTCGCGGCGGTCCTCGTCCCAGCGGGCGGCGTACAGGCCGGTGCGTGTGTCGTACAGCCGTCGCCGGTGCCCCGCTACCTGCGCCGCGGCCGCCCCGGTCCGCCCGGTCAGCGCCAGCAGCGGCACCACCATGTAGATCGTGTCCGCCCACACCTGGCGGCCGTCGAGCAGGTGGAACAGCGTGCCGTCGGCGGCCCTCGGCGCCCTCTGGGCCAGCCAGTCGAGCTGGGCGTCCAGCGCCACCGCGTACCGCCTGTCGCCGGTGCGGCGCGCGGCGTGCCGGACCACCTCGCCGCACGCGGCGCCGTTCACCGCGCCCACCGAGCCGGCCGTCTCCCCGAGCCGGCCGTCCGGCCGCTGCCGGGTCACCGCGGCGTCGGCGACCAGCACGGCGGCCTCGTCCAGGCCCAGGTCGAGCAGCGCCTGACCGAGGATCCCCTGTTCCCAGGACTCACGCTGCATGGTCAGCAGCGCGAGCAGCACCCGGTCGGCGGTGGCGTCCCCGGTCGTCGGCATGGCCTCAAGGGATACCCGCCGGACCGCCGCGGCTCACCCGGACCGGGTGAGTTCGCCTCACCCGTAGCGCGGGGACGCTGCGGGACGAGCGGCGCCGGCAGGCGGGTGGCCGCGACCACCGACGAGGAGGGCCCGATGAGCGTCTCGGCCGTGGAACACCTGGCCCGCGGAACCGCCGGCCGGCACCCGGAGCTGCCCGAGACCACCTCCGGCACCATCCGCCTGGACCTGCGCGACGACGGACACACCGAGCACTGGTACCTGACCATCGACCGGCAGGACGTCCGGGTGGAGCGCCTGGCCGAGGAGGCGGACCTGGTGGTCGGCGCGAACCGGGAGGTGTTCGACCGGATCGCGGCGGGGTGCCTGCATCCGGCCGCCGCGCTGCTGCGCAACGACCTCGCCGCGCGGGGCGAACTGAAGCTGCTGATGACGCTGCGCCGGATCTTCCCCGGCCCGCCGGACGCCCGGGACCCCCGGGACGTGGACGGCGCCCGGGTGGCGGCCCGATGAGGCAGGAGCTGGTCCATGTCCTCGCCGGCAACGCGTTCGCCGTGAGCGACGCGCAGGGGGACATGGAACGCGACCCGTCCGCGCCGATCGGCCTGTTCTCGTTCGACACCCGGTTCCTGTCCCACTGGGTGCTCACGATCGACGGCGAGCGGCTGCACGCGCTGTCCCGCGACGACCTGACCTACTTCGAGACCCGCTTCGTGCTGGTGCCGGGCGCGGCCAGCCACTACGTGGACGCCGACGTCTCAGTGATCCGGCACCGCTCGATCGACGAGGCGTACCACGAGAGCGTCACGGTGCTGAACCACTCGGCCGAGCCCGCCGAGTACACGGTGCGGATGGAGATGGCCGGCGACTTCGCCGACACCTCCGAGATCCTGCGTCCCGGCCCGCGTCGCCCCACTGTCGTCCCCGACCCGGAGGGCCGGCGGTTGCGGATCCGGTACGAGCGCGGGCGGTTCGTCCGGGAGACGTGCGTCTCCAGCACCGCCCCGGTCGAGGTGGACGCGCGCGGGATGACCTTCCGGATCCGCGTCGAACCGCAGGGCGAGTGGCGCGTCGACCTGCACGTCGCCATGATCATTCAGGGTGCGGGAGGGCGTGACCTGCGGGCCGACATCGAGTCGCACCGGCAGCACGTCCGGCAGGACATGCGCGGGGACCTCGAACGCTGGTACGAACGGGCGCCGCACCTGGTCTCCGACCGGCCCGCGCTCACCGCCGTCTACCGGCAGGCCCTGACCGACCTCGCCGCCCTGCGGTACATGCCGCTGGCCTACACCGACCGGGTGCCGGTCGGGGGAATGCCCTGGGCGATGGCGCTGTACGGGCGGGACGCGCTGATCACCTGCCTCCAGACGCTGCCGTTCACGCCCGAGCTGGCCCCGGCCACGCTGCACATGCTGGCGATGCTGCAGGGCGGCCGGCTCGACGACCGGCACGAGGAGGAGCCCGGCAAGATCGTCGCCGAGCTGCGGTACGGCGAGGCGGCCGCGTTCGACGAACAGCCCACCGCGCTCTACTACGGCGCGGCCGACACCACCCCGCTGTTCGTGATCCTGCTCGACGAGTACGAGCGCTGGACCGGTGACACCGACCTGGTGCACGAGTTGCGGCACCCGGCCCGGATGGCGCTGGACTGGCTGACCCGCTACGGCGACCAGTGCGGCGACGGCTACCTGCGCTACCGGCCGCGCAACACCGACAGCGGGGTCGCCAACCAGACCTGGCGCAACTCCCCGGCGGCGATCGTCGACCGGCACGGCGTGGAGCCGCCGTACCCGCGCGCCACGTGCGAGCTTCAGGGGTACGCGTACGACGCGCGGATCCGGGGCGCCCGCCTGGCCCGGGAGTTCTGGGGTGACCCGGCCTACGCCGAACGACTGGAGGCCGACGCGGCGCGGCTGCGGGAGCGGTTCGATCGCGACTTCTGGCTGCCGCAGCGCGGCTACTACGCGCTGGCGCTCACCCCGGACGGTGAGCCGGTCGACGCGCTCACCTCGCACCTGGGGCACCTGCTGTGGAGCGGCATCGTGGCGCCGGAACGGGCCGACGCGCTGGCCGGGCACCTGCGCGGGCCGGACCTGTTCTCCGGCTGGGGCGTGCGCACCTACGCGCAGGGGCAGCGGCCGTACAACCCGGTCGGCGCGCACCTCGGCGCGGTGTGGCCCTGGGACAACGCGATCGTCGCGGCGGGCCTGCGGCGGTACGGCTTCGACGAGGAGGCGGCCGACATCGCCGCCGGCGTGTTCGCGATGGCGGAGACACTCGGCGGCTCGGTCCCGGAGACGATCGCCGGCTACCCCCGCGCGTTGACCAAGTACCCGGTCCAGTTGCCGGAGGCCGGGCGACCGCAGTCGTGGGGCTCGGGTGGGCTGCTGATGCTGCTGGCGACCATGCTGGGGTTGCGCCCTTGCGGGGAGAACCTGCTGGTGAACCCGGCGATCCCGGCCGGGTTCGGGCGGATCGAGCTGCTCGACGTGCCGGGCCGGTGGGGACGGGCCGACTCGTACGGCCGGGAACGCGGCGCGGGCCGCCGGATCCGTGCGGGCGAGCCGTCCCGGCGCGCCGCCTGATCCGCCGGGCCGCTCAGGCCGAGCCGGTGGTCTCCCGCTGGACCACCGGCGGCTCCTCCGCGCCGGGCGTGGCCGGCGGGGTCGCCGGTTCGGCGCGCCCGGCCCGGGCGAGCAGCCGGTCCACGCCCACGAACAGCAGGCCCAGCAGCCAGAACACCGTGGCGAACCCGACCGCGCTGACCGCGACCCCGTCGTAGCCGAGCTCGCCCGCGTCGATGAACGGGTACGGGTACCTGTCCACGATCAGGCCGCGTACCAGCGCGAACCCGAGGTATCCGAGCGGGAACACCAGCCACCAGGCGGCGTACCGGGGGCGCAGCCGGCCGCGCCTGTCGAACAGCGCCCAGCCGGCGACCGCCAGCAGCGGCACCACGGTGTGCAGGAACTGGTTGCCCCACCACTCACCCGCTTGCCGGTCCGGCTGGGCCATCGCGAACGGGCTGGCCGGGTTGGCCAGCACCAGGTGGTAGACGGTGCCGGTGATGGTGATGTAGAGGGTCACCGCTCCCTTGAGGGCACTCGGCGGCTCGGGCCGGTCGCGCAGCGCGCACCAGGCGGCGTACCCCGCGAGGACGCCGACCGCCACGTTGCTCTGGATGGTGAAGTACGGCAGCAGGCCGGTCACCGTGGCCGGGCCGAGCGCGGTGAGGACGATGCCGGCCAGCACGGCGAGCACCACTGCCACGCGGAGGAGGATCGCCGACAGGCGACGCCGGGGGGTCACGCGGGCAAGTTACCAGCCGGTCGTCAACCGGCCCGCCGCCCGGGCGGGGTGCCCGACGGCGGCCCGGCGTGCTCCGGTGCGGGGACGTCCCCGTTCGGCGGTCCGCCGGACGGGCGGACCGGGTGCGCGGTCCGGCCGCCGCCTCGCCCGCCGTCGGCCCGGCCCGGCGGATCGTCGTCGCCCAGCAGCCCGGCGCAGTAGTCCGGCACCCGGTCGTGACCACCGGCGGCGGTGACGAGGTCGCTGAAGGCGGGTGTGGCGAGGGCGCGTCCCCGGTCCGGCTCGGCGAGCGCCCGGTACGCCACGCACAGTCCCGGCGGTGCGGACGGCTGCGGTGTCCCGGGGCCCGGCGAGCCGGTCGGCCGGGCCGGACGGGTCTCGGGCGCGGGCGGCGCGGTGCCGACCGGCGGCGCGGCCGGTCGTGCGGCGCGCGGCAGGTTCCCGGTCGCGGCGAGCGCGACACCACCGGTGAGGGACGCGGCGAGCCCGGCCACCGCCACCCGGACGCCGAAGCGGACCCGGCGGCGACGGCGCATCCGCCGGGCCGACCGGTACCCGGCGACCGCTGCCGCCTCGCCGTCGAGCTCACCCGCGCCGGGTGCGGCCCGGACCGCGGCCAGCACGGCGAGCAGGGCCGGCGGAGCGGACGGCGCGTCGCCGGAGCTGCCGGCGAGCAGCCGCTCGACGGTTTCCTGGTCCAGGCCGGATGCGTCCATCTCGTGACCCTCAGCGCCGCGACCCGGCCGGGCGTCACACTCCGGGGCCGCGAAGCCCGGGTGAGGCCGGTCACCCGGTGCCGGTCAGGGCCCGGAGGGCATCTCCGGTTGCCGATGTCCGGCGGTCGCGGTGAACTGAATTACATGGGTGTCATCAAGGTGGGCACGTCGTCCTGGGCCGACCAGATGCTGGTCCGCTCCGGCTGGTATCCGCGCGGGGTCAACACGCCCGCCGGCCGGCTCGGCTGGTACGCGGAGCGGTTCGGACTGGTCGAGGTGGACACGTCGTACTACGCCGTACCGGCGCCGGAGACCACGGCGGGCTGGGCGGCCGCGACGCCGGACGGGTTCACCTTCGACGTCAAGGCGTTCCGCCTGTTCACCGGCCACCACACCCCAGTCGACGCGCTGCCCAAGGACCTGCGCCCGGCCGGCGGACCGAGCCGGATCCGCTGGCGCGACCTGCCCGCCGGGGCGTACGACGAGGTGTGGAACCGGTTCCACGCGGCGCTGGCGCCGCTCGCGGCGGCCGACCGGCTCGGCGCCGTGCTGTTGCAGTTCCCGCCGTGGCTGGCCCGCGGCGAGGCGGCCCGGCGGCGGATCCTGGACGCGGCGCGGCGCTGCCGTCCCTGGCCGGCCACCGTCGAGCTGCGGCACTCGTCCTGGTTCGACGGGGACGCGATGGCCGACACCGTGACGTTCCTGCGCGAGCACGACCTCGGGTACGCCTGCGTGGACATGCCGCAGGGGCACGTCTCCTCGGTGCCGCCGGTCCTGGTCGCCACCACCGACCTGGCCGTGATCCGGTTCCACGGGCACAGCACGGCCTGGGACAGCGGCGACAAGCAGGAGCGGTTCCGCTACGCCTACGGCGAGCGGGAGCTGCGGCGCTGGTCGGTGCTGCTGCGCGAACTGGCCGACCAGTGCGCCGAACTGCACGTGCTGATGAACAACTGCTGCGGGGACCAGGCCCAGCGTGACGCCGCCCGCCTGGCCGACCTGCTCGGCGTCGTCCCCGCCGCCGCACGCGCCTGACGTTTCCGCCGCCGCCGTCCGGGTACGGCCGGGGGCATGGACGACAGCGAAGGGGGATCGGTGGAGCAGCGGCGCGACGACGAGCGGGACCCGCGGGCGACCCGGGAGGCCGAGGAGGCGCACGGCGGCAGCATGGCGCCGGGCCTGGTCGACGACACCGGGCACCCGGTGGCCGAGTCACCGGTGCCGGACAACGAGCCGTCCGCGCCGGGCGGCCCGGGTGAGGACGGCACCGGCTCCTGACAGCTCAGGGACGCGTCTCCGGGCGCATCCCGGTCGCCTCCTCCAGCGCGTTGTCGCCGAGGTCGCCGTCCGCCCTGTCGTCCGGGAACGTCCGCCCCGACGGCGCGGGATCCGGCGGCGCGCCCGGCCCGGCCTCGGTCGTCCGGGTCGGCTCGACGGATCCGAACCCGTGCCGGCCCGCCTTCGGCCCGCCCGGCCCGGCGCCGGCCGCCCGGCGCTCACCGCGCCGCCCTTCGGGTACGGCGGTCTCCTCGCTGCCCTCGTCCATCGGGTCGCTGTCACCGGCGCCCCACGGCGGGTCGGCGTCGAAGCCGTCGGTGGTGCCCCACGGCGCGGCCGACTCCGGCCCGCGCCCGTCACCAGTACCCGGCCGGTCCCTGCTGGTCATGGTCACCTCACCTTGGCTGCTGTGCCCGCGCCGCCCGCCGGCGGCCGGTCCGGTCCCGGTGCACCGCGCGGCCGGCGACCCACCCCGATGTGGGTCGTCGGCCGCGCGGTGGTCAGCGGTTCGCCCCGACCAGGTGACGGCCGGCCGCGCCCACGGCGGCCACCTTGCCGATGTTCTTCGGCGCGGCCATCAGCCCGCCCGCGCGGTCGAGCATGCCCCGGAACACCTGGCCCGGCTTCTGCTGCTCGCCCATGTACGCCGACACCACGACGAGCGCGCCGGTCAGCGCCGGAACGGCCCACTGGAGCAGCTTCATCTGCCGCTGACTGGCGGCGACGTTCGCCGGGGTGTGGTGGTTCGGTTCGGTGGTCCCCTCGACCGGCGGCCCGCCGGCCTTCTCCAGCCGCATGCCGACCAGCCGGCTGTAGCCGGTCACGGCCAGCGCGCCGACAGTCAGCGCGGTCTTCACCGCGCTCATCTTTCCCACGCCCGCCTGGCGGGCCATCCGCGGGCTCTCGGTGACCAGCTCACCGACCGCGCCGGCCAGGTGCGCGCCGATCGCCGCCGCGTTCACCGGTGTCCACCGCGCCCACCCGGCCGAGGCCACCGGCAGCCGCTCGGTCGTGTCGTTGATCCGCGCCGCCGCGCCGTTCACGCCCAGCGCCCCCATCAGGGAACCGCCGAACCAGGCCGCCAGGCCCAGGTCGTGCATCGAGCGCAGCGTGGTGTGCCGTTCTGACATCAGATCCCCCTCCGCCGTGTTCGGGCGCTGCGGCATACCCACGATCGGGCGACTCACGCCCGGCGTGGCTCAACGCCGGGGAAGTGTGCTCACGAACGCGGCGATCCGGGCGGCCAGCGGCGCCGACGCGCGTACCCAGGTGAAGTGGTCCAGCCGCGCGCCCGCCTCGGCGACCGTGTAGCGGTGCCGCGTCACCGGCGCCGCGGTCAGCTTCCCGCAGAGGTGGTCGAGCGTCTCGTGCGGCGTGTACTGGTCGTCGTCGACGCTGACCGCGAGCACCGGTGTCCGGATCCGCCGCACGGCGGCCTCCGTGTCCACCCCGTCCAACGCCGGGAATCGGCCGGTGCGGGCGGTGTGCGCCCAGTCCCGGATCACGCCGCGTGCCTGCCGGCCGCCGAAACCCCAGCCCGGCCAGACGCCGAGCAGCCGCGCCGTCGCCGCGATGGCCTGGGTGTACGGCAGCACGCCCCACCCGCGCCGGCCCGGGTACGTCCGCCACCACGGCAGCCCCACCGCCACCAGGGCCAGCCCGTCCACCCGGTCGTCGTCGTCCAGTGCCTGGTGCAGCACCGCCACCTGACCGCCCAGGGAGTGCCCGAGCAGCAGCCGGGTGCGGCCGTCCAGCCGGGGCTTGAGCGCGTCGAGCACGGCGCCGACGTCGGCGGCCATCTCCTGGTAGCCGTACCGGCAGGCGCGCGACGGCACAGGGGTGCTCTCGCCGGTGCCGCGCAGGTCGGCCACGATCACCGCGAGCCCGGCGTCGCGCAGCGCGGCGGCGAACGGCCGGTAGTAGCGGGCGCGCACGCCCATCGCGGGCCAGATCAGCACCACCGGCGCGCCGGGCGGACCGGCCGGCTCCGGGTAGACCTGCACGCCGATGCGCGCGCCGTCGACGTCCACGTACTCCTGGGTGTAGTCCCCGCTCACCCGGATCAGGGTACGGCCCGAACCTTACCGGTGGGTAGCAAGGGGTGGCCGGATCCGTCGCGCCGGCACGGCGAGCAGCGGGTGCGCGCCCGTCTCACGCCACCGCCGGTGCGGGCCGGGCCGCGTTCGTCAGCGCGCCGTAGACGGCGACGAGCTGCTCCGCGCAGCGCCTCCAGGAGTACCGGCTGCGGACGCGGTCGAGCGCGGCGGTGGCGTACGCGAACCGGCGCACGTTGTCGCCGAGCAGCCGGCGCAGCGCGGTGCCGAGCGCGCGGGGGTCACGCGGCGGCACCAGGTCGCCGGTGAGCCCGTCCACCACGCTGTCGGCGATGCCGCCCACGTTCGTGCCGATCACCGGCACGCCGCAGGCCATGCCCTCCAGCGGGGTGAGCCCGAACGGCTCGTACCAGGGTGCGGCCACGAGCACGTCCGCCGACCGGTACCAGGCGGCCATCTCCTCGCGCGGCACGCCGCCGAGCAGCCGTACCCGGTCGGCCACGCCGCACGAGTCGGCGAGCGCGGACATCCGGCGGGCGAACGTGTCGGCGGGCAGCAGGTGGGCCGGCGGGCCGCCGACCACCACGCACTCCGCGTCCGGCACCGCGGGCAGCGCCCGGACCACGTCCAGGAAGCCTTTGCGTTCGACCATCCGCCCGACGGTGAGGATGCGCGGGCGGACCGGGTCGCGGGGCGCGACCGGGCCGTCCGGGCGGAACACGGCCTCGTTGACGCCGGACGGCACGAGGGCCATCCGGGACCGGGGTACGCCCATCCGGACCAGTTCGGCGACCTCGTCGGAGCACTGCACGACGACCCGGTCCACGGCCCGGCCGAGCGCCCGCTCGTAACCGGCGCGCCCCGGTGCACTGGTGTCCCGTACGCCCTGGTGGCGACGCTTGACCGTGCCGAGCGAGTGGTACGTCAACACGGTCGGCACGCCGGTGCGACGGCTCGCGTGCACGGTGGCCAGCCCGCTCATCCAGAAGTGCGCGTGCGCCACGTCCGGGGTCCAGCCGCCGCGCCGCCAGGTGTCGGCCAGCCGGCTCCCGAACTCGCCCGTGTACGGCAGCAGGTCGTCCTTCGGCACCCGCCGCGCGGGACCGGCCGGCACGTGGCACACCTGGTAGCCGTCCGGCGCGTCGACCGTCTCGGGCAGCGCGGGGGAGTCACGGCGGGTGTAGACGCGGACGTCGTGGCCGGCAACGGTGAGCGCGGACGCGAGTTCCGCCACGTGCGTGTTCAGGCCGCCCGCGTCCTCCTCGCCGGGGGCGGCGAGCGGGCTGGCGTGCTGGGAAATCATCGCGATGCGCATGTTCTCGTCCTCCAGGATCCGGTCCCAGTCGGCGAGGAGCGGTCCGGTCCGGACCGCTCCTCCGCCGCCTCGCGTGCCCGTGCGCCGACTCGGTACGCGGCGTCGGCGTCCTCGGTCAGCCGGTGCGCCGCCTCCACGAGCGTGTCGACGCGGGTGGCCGGCGCCCCGGCGTCCGGTGGGACGGCGTCCACCGCTTCCGTGGTGGCCGGAAGATCGCGTTGATGCCGGGGATGCGCATGGAGGACCCGTACCCTCGGCTTGCGCCCCTAACCAGGAGATCGTCGACTTCTCCGCGGGCCCGCCTCCTCCGCTGTGGAGGCTCCCGGCCCTGGCCAGGGCATCGACGCGTGTCCCGGTACCGAAAACGGGTCCGCGGAGTCCTGTTTGGCCGCGGGCCGTCAGCCCGGCAGCATCCCGGGGCCGAACACCTCGTAGGCGATCCGCTCGGCCGGCACGCCCCGGCGCAGCAGGTTGCCCCGGACCAGGTTCATGAACGCGACCGGGCCGCACAGGTGCGCGTCCACCCCGGCGGGCAGCGGGAGCCGGTCCGGGTCGATCAGCCCGGCGGACACCTCCGCCTTGAGTCCGGGCAGGTCGGCCCCGGCGGCGTCGAGGTACCAGAGGTGGACGGCCAGGTTCGGCAGCCGCTGCTGGAGCGCGGGGAGTTCCGCGCGCAGCGCGTGCGCCTCGGCGGCGCGGTCGGCGTGCGCCAGCGTCACCCGCCGTCCGGGGTCGCGGTCGGCCAGGTGGGCCAGCGCCGCCATCGCCGGGGTGAGCCCGATGCCGGCGCTGACCAGCAGCAGCGGCCCGTCGCCGACGGTGGCGTCGACCTCGCCGAACGCCGGGCTCAGGCGCAGCGTGTCGCCGACCGCCACCCGGCCGTGCAGGTGCCCGGAGACCAGGCCGTCGGGCGCGCCGCCCTCGCCGCGTACCCGCTTCACGGTGATCCGCCACGTGTCGGCGCCGGGCCGGCCGGAGAGGCTGTACTGGCGGATCTGCTGCCCTCGGCCGCCGTCCAGGTCGACGGCGACCGAGACGTACCGGCCGGGGGTGAAGCCGGGCGCGACGCCGCCGCCGGCCGGCGCGAGGGTGAGCGAGACGACGTCGGCGCTCTCCCGGGTCCGGCCGGTGACCCGCCAGTCCTGCCACACCGGACCCCCCTCGGGTAGGCCGGCGCCGGCGTAGAGCCGCGCCTCGCGGGCGATCAGCTCGCAGGCCAGCAGCCAGTAGACCTCGTCCCAGGCGGCGGCCACCGCCGGGGTGACGGCGTCGCCGAGCACCTCGCCGACCGCGGCGAGCAGGTGCCGGCCGACGATCGGGTACTGGGTGGCGGTGATGCCGAGGGAGGCGTGCTTGTGCGCGATCCGGTCCAGGACCGGCCCCCACGGCATGCCGCCCTCGCCGGTCAGGTGCGCCGCGTACGCGACCACCGCCGAGGCGAGCGCGGCCTTCTGCGCCCCGGTGGCCTGGTTGCCCCGGTTGAACAGGTCCAGCAGGTCCGGGTGGGCGTCGAACATCCGCTGGTAGAAGCGGCCGGTGATGGCCTCGCCGTGCGCCCGCACGACGGGCAGGGTGGCGGTCACGATCGTCGCTGAGGATTCCGAGAGCACGACCGAATCTCCTTCCGGGGTTCGAACAGGTCGATTCCCACAAAACAGGATTTCTGGATTCCTCTTTTAGGGCCGAAGGTCCCGGCGCCGTGGTGGCATGGGTCACCGTGGATCTGCCGGTGTCCTGGACGGCGCCGAGTGACTAGGGTCGGTGTGTGAGGCTCAACCGGTCGACCGACATGGCGTTGCGGATCGCCATGTTGACCGCCGCGTCCCCGGTCCGGGCCACCGTCGACGAACTCGCCACCCGGCTCGAACTGCCCCGCAGCCACGTCGCCAAGGTGGTGCAGCGGCTGCAACGCATCGGCGTCCTGGTGACCATCAGGGGCCGCTCCGGCGGCGTGGCCTTCGCCGAGCACGCCGGGGACCTCACCGTCGGCCGGGTGGTCCGCGCCTTCGAGGGCGACGGCGAGGTGGTCGACTGCGCGCAGCCGGTCTGCCCGCTGGTCGCGGAGTGCCGGCTGCGCGGTGAGCTGCGCCGCGCGCAGGCCGCCTTCCTCGCCGTGCTCGACGGGGTACGCCTCGGCGACCTGGTCGACGGGTCCGCCGGCCCGCTCCTGCTCAGCCTCGGCGCGCCACCGGCCGGCCGCTGATGGCGGTCTCCCATCCGATCTTCTCCCGGATCTTCGCCCGCGCCAGCGTCGCCCTGGATCAGGCCGGCATGGCCGGGCACCGTGCCCGCCTCGTCGCCGGGCTGAACGGCCTGGTGGTCGAGGTCGGCGCCGGTAACGGGCGCAACCTCGCGCACTACCCGCCGCAGGTCAGCCGGGTGATCGCGGTCGAGCCGGAACGCCGCCTGCGCGCGCTGGCCCGCGCCGCCGCGCCGGGCGCCCCGGTGCCGGTCACCGTCGCCGCCGGGCTGGCCGAGGCGCTGCCGGTCGCCGACGGCGCCGCCGACGCGGTGGTGCTGTCGCTCGTACTCTGCTCGGTGCCGGACCAGGCGGTCGCGCTGCGCGAGGCGCGCCGCGTGCTGCGGCCCGGCGGCGAACTGCGCTTCTACGAACACGTGGTGGCGCAGACGCCCGGCCTGCGCCGGGCCCAGCGCCTGGCCGACGCCACGCTGTGGCCGCTGTTCTGCGCCGGATGCCACACCGCACGGGACACGGTGGCCGCGATCCGGGCCGCCGGGTTCACGGTGACCGAACTGGACCGGTTCCGCTTCCCGCCGACCGGGCTGCCGGCGCCGGCCTCGCCGCACGTGCTCGGCACCGCGATCCGGGCCTGACGCCGGACCGGGCCGGCGTTCCGGCCGGGCTCGGTCCGGCGCCCCCGGGGTGCGGGGGCGCCGGCCGTCGCCGTCAGCTCACGCTCACCGTGCCGTCCGGGGCGCGGACGCAGGAGACGGTACGGGCGCCGGTCGCCGCCGCCCCGGCCAGGCACCGGCCGAGCACCTTGTGCCCGGCGGCGTTCGGGTGCCACGACTCCTGGCAGGTCTGGAAGTACGTGCCGCAGGCGTTGGCGATGCGCTGGATGTCGAGCTTGTCGTATCCGGAGAGGCTGGTGACGAACGTGCCGCTCGGGCCGTCCATCAGCCGGATCGGGGTGGCCAGGGCGTTGCCCGGGCTGCCAGTCGACTCGCAGAGCCGGGCGCCGTCGAACGCGCGCTGCACGTTCAGGTAGACCAGGTCGTCCTGCGGGAACTCACCGGCGAGCGTGCCGCGTACCGAACCGACGAGCGTGCCGAGGCCCTGCGAGAAGCGGTGACCGGGCGCCAGGCTGGCCCGGTGGATCGGGCAGCCGGCCGCGTACCGCTCGGCGCCGAGCGCGCGGAACTTGTCCCGGGTGTCGTCGCGGCTGTCCTCGGTCCAGTAGGTCTGGTCCAGCTCGAACGGCAGCGGGTTCGTGTAGTCCTGGAACACCACCCGGTGCTGCCCGTCGGCGTCGATCTGGTCCAGCGTGGTCAGCAGTTGCCGCAGCGCCGTGGTGGTCTCCGCGGTCGCGGCGGCGAACTGCACGGCGGTGCCCAGGTCGGCGTCCGTGCACGGCTTCTGCTCCACCGGCCCGCCCAGGTACGCCCAGAACTCCCACCAGCCGGTCCACGCGTCGGCGATGAACCGGTTGGCGCACTTCTCCGCCACGCTGCCGAAGGTGAACGAGCTGTTGTTCGAGCCGAGGCCGACGAGCACCAGGTCGATGTCGTGGGTCCGCGCCACCGTCCGGAGCTGGTCGAGCTGGGCGGCCACCTGCCGCCCCTTGGTCCGGGTGGCCGAGGCGCTGGCGATGTCGTACGGCTGGCCGCCCGAGCAGGCCAGGTTGAACCGCGCGGAGATGCCGGGCAGGTCGGCCTGGAACAGCGAGGCGTTCGGCGAGCGGTGGCAGAAGTAGGCGTTGGCGTTGGCGGCGGACCAGCCGGGGAAGCCCTGGGCCACCCCGTTGACGTCCACGACCGGCGCGTACGCCCCGGCGCCCTCACCGCTGATGAAGCTGTCTCCCAGCGCCACCGCGGCGGTGGGCAGTGCGGCGGCTGCGGGCCGGGCGGGCGCCGCGGCGGCGGGTAACGCCACCGTGGCGAGCGCCAGCGCCGCCGCGAGCACGGAACGACGGAACACGGACATGCCCGACCTCCCAAGACATCGAAATGTGAAAGATTCTTCAGGGGGGCGATCAGATCACGCGCGTGTGACGGACGTCAATGGCCAGACATCCGTGGCCGTTCACCGGGGAAGACATCCGGCGCCCGGGTCGTTGTGCCGGCTGGACGCCCCGCCCGTCCCGCCGGACCGCCGTACGCGACCGCCGGACGGACCCGGCCGGCAGGCCGATCGCGCAACGCACCGCCCCGGTGCCGCCGACCTGTCGGGGCACCCGGCTAGGCTCGCTCCGGCGCGCCGCGCCCGGCGATCATCGTGGGGGGATCACACGGTGAACGGCACCACACCGCCGAGACCTGGGAGTACGACCAGTTGACCGCACAGCCTGAGACCCTCTACGGGGCCGACGACCTGACGCACCTGGAGGGCCTCGACGCCGTCCGCAAGCGCCCGGGCATGTACATCGGCTCGACCGACAGCCGTGGCGTGGGTCACCTCGTCAACGAGATCCTCGACAACTCGACAGACGAGGGTGTCGCCGGTCACGCCACCAAGGTCGACGTGATCCTGCACGCCGACGGGTCGGTCCAGGTCGACGACGACGGCCGGGGCATCCCCACCGACGTGCACGCCAAGTCCGGCATCTCCGGCGTCGAGCTGGTGCTGACCCGCCTGCACGCGGGCGGCAAGTTCGGCGGCTCCGGCTACAAGACCTCCGGCGGCCTGCACGGCGTCGGCGCGTCGGCGGTCAACGCGCTGTCCCGCCGCTTCGACGTCACCGTCCGGCGCGGCGGCAAGGTCCACGCCATGTCGTTCCGCCACGGCGTACCGGGCGTCTTCGACGGCGACGGGCCGGACGCGCCGTTCACCCCCGGCCCCGGCCTGCAGATCGTCGGCGCGATGAAGCGCGGCCAGCGCACCGGCACCTCGATCCGCTGGTGGCACGACCCGCGCTACTTCGAGACCGGCGCCGCGCTCGACACCGAGACGGTCCGGCTCAAGCTGCGCAACACCGCGTTCCTCGTCCCCGGCGTCGCCTACCGGCTGCGCGACGAGACCGGCGAGCAGAGCGTCGAGGAGAGCTTCCACTTCCCCGACGGCCTCACCGACATGGTGGAGTTCCTCGCCCCGGCCGGCGACCGGCCGGTCTCCGGCACGCTGCTGGTCACCGGCGAGGGCACCTACCGGGAGAACGCCGCCGACGCCAACGGCGTCATGCAGTCCAACGTGCAGCGCCGCGCCGAGGTCGAGGTGGCGTTCCGCTGGGGCACCGGCTACGAACGCACCGTCGAGTGCTTCACCAACACCATCCGCAACGCCCACGGTGGCACCCACCGCAAGGGCTTCGAGCGGGCGCTGGCCCGTACCCTCGCCGAGGCCGCCCGCAACGCCCGCGGCCTGCTCAAGCCCAAGGAGGACGCGCCCACCCTGGACGACGTCCTGGAGGGCATGACCGCCGTGGTGCACGTGCGCATCCCGGAGCCGCAGTTCACCTCGCAGACAAAGGACGAGCTGTCCACCGCCGGCATCACCAAGGTGCTCCAGGGTCTGGTCGAGGCGCACCTCAAGAGCTGGCTGGACGACCGCCGCACCAAGGCCGAGGCCCGCACGGTGCTCCAGAAGATCGTCGACGCGGCCCGGGTCCGGCTCACCCAGAAGCAGCAGAAGGACGCCGCCCGCCGCAAGACCGCGCTGGAGGGCGCGGCCATGCCGGCCAAGCTCGTCGACTGCCGGGCCGCGGGCATCGAGAGAAGTGAACTGTTCATCGTGGAGGGGGACAGCGCCCTCGGGACGGGGCGCCTCGCGCGGTCCTCCGAATATCAGGCGCTGCTGCCGATCCGCGGCAAGATCCTCAACGTGCAGAAGGCCAGCCTCCAGCAGGTGCTGGACAACGCCGAGTGCGCCGCGATCGTGCAGGTGCTCGGCGCCGGCTCCGGGCGGACGTTCGACCTGTCCACCCTGCGGTACGGCCGGGTTCTCATCATGGCCGACGCGGACGTCGACGGCGCGCACATCCGTACCCTGCTGATCACGCTGTTCGCCCGCTACATGCGGCCGCTGATCGAGGCCGGGCGGCTCTACGCGGCGATGCCGCCCCTGCACAAGATCACGACCAAGGGGCGCAACCCGCAGACCGTCTACACCTACACGCAGGCGGAGATGGAGGCGACGGTCCGCAAGCTGGAGAAGGCCGGCAAGCAGATCGTCACGCCGATCCCGCGCTTCAAGGGCCTCGGTGAGATGGACGCCGACGAACTGTGGGAGACCACCATGAACCCGGCCACCCGGGCGGTCCGCCGGATCACGCTCGACGACGTCGAAGCCGCCGAGCGGATCCTCGAACTGCTCATGGGGGAGAAGGTCGAGCCCCGCCGCAACTGGCTGATCGACTCCGCCGACCGGGTCGACCGCGACGCCATCGACGCCTGACCAACGGGTTCGTCTCGGAAGGAAACCGCACCATGGCACGCCGCAAGGACGACCGCGCGAAGGCGGACCTGGCCGCCTTCGACCAGGCCGGCGCCCGCGTCTTCGACAACCCGCTGGTCACCGAGGTCTCGGACTCCTACCTGGAGTACGCGTTCTCGGTCATCCACTCCCGCGCCCTGCCCGACGCGCGCGACGGGCTCAAGCCGGTGCACCGGCGCATCCTCTGGTCGATGTACGAGCAGGGCCACCGGCCGGACCGCGGCCACGTCAAGAGCGCCCGGATCGTCGGCGACTGCTTCGTCGCGGGGACGCTCGTGTCGACACCGACCGGTCTTCGGCCGATCGAGTCGATCGAGGTCGGCGACACGGTGCTCGACGGCGACGGAGTCGCCACTCCGGTCGTCGCGGCCTACCGGAACCCGCAGTCGGAGCTGGTTCGGGTCACCTGGGACAACGGGCACACCATGTCGGTCACGCCGGGTCAGCGGTTTCGCGTGGTCGACGAGGACCTGTCCGTTCGTTGGGTGGAGGCGTCCGAACTCACCGGGCACCTCACGCTCGCGTACGGCGGTGCCCGCAGGAAAGCCGCGGCCCCCGGCGGCACTCCCTACGACTACGTCCGTGGGCTGGTGGTGGCGGAGGGCTTCGCCGTCGACCGGGCTCGCTCGGCTGACGGTCGTGTGCGCCTGCACATGTGTGACGTCGAACCGCTCGACGTCGCACATGGTTGGGCGATTGCCAACGGGCTCAACGTCAGCCGAGGCAAGAGGACGGCGACTGATCCGCGGCACCGCGATCAGCACATCGTCACGTTCGCGAGGCACGAGGGCCTGCTCGAAGCGGGGGGACCGCTGAGCAGTGCCAAGCGTGTGCCGAGTGATGTCCTCGAGAACCGCTCGGCATGGGCCCCCTTCCTTGCCGGTTTCTTCGACGGTGACGGTTATGTCCGCAAGCGCTTCCGGGAGATCGTCTTCGTCAGTACCAGCGAGACGCTCGTGCGGCAGATCAACTCCATGCTGGCCGACCTGGGCTTGCACGGGCACTACTGGACCAGCGCGCGAGACGGCTTTCAACGCCTTCTCGGCCTGTCCTTCAGCGGGCGTGATGCCGCCGCTCTGGCCGAGATGCTGCTGCCCTGGGTGCGGATCGGTTACAAGATCGCAGGTCTGGAAAAGGTGGTGGACCTGACCTATCAGTACGGCGGCAAGCAGGGCAACGACCGGCTGCCGTACGCGCGGGTGATCAAGGAATTCGCCGACGCCCACCAGGGGGGCGGTTGGTTCCGGGACGAGGCCGGCAAGGCGTTCCGATCATCACTTTCGGGCGCGGGTAGCCAGATCCGTTACGGCAAGGACCGTAACGGCGTGCCGCTGTCGGAGCGTTCATTCCCGCTCTGGCGTGCCGAGCGGGATGGATGGATCCGAAAACTCCGGCGCATCGGGTCTCCGCTCGCGAGACGGCTCGAGGCGCTTTCGGGCCGATCCTTCCTACGGGTGGTGTCGGTCGAGCGGATTCCTGCCGAAACCACGTACGATATCCAGGTCGGCTCCGACGAACACGCGTTCGTCGCGGAGGGCCGCGTGGTGCACAACTGTATGGGCAAGTACCACCCGCACGGCGACACCGCCATCTACGACGCGATGGTGCGGTTGGCCCAGGACTTCTCGCTCAACGTCCCGCTCATCGACGGGCACGGCAACTTCGGCAGCCCGGACGACGGCCCGGCCGCGGCGCGATACACCGAGGCCCGGATGTCCCGGGAGGCGATGCTGCTCGTCGGCGAGCTGGGTGAGGACACCGTCGACGTCGAGCCGAACTACGACGGCTCGCTGACCCAGCCCACCGTGCTGCCGGCGGCGTTCCCGAACCTGCTCGTCAACGGCGCGTCCGGCATCGCGGTCGGCATGGCGACGAACATGATCCCGCACAACCTCGGCGAGGTGGTCCAGGCCGCCCGCTGGCTGATCAACCACCCGGACGCCACGCTCGACAAGCTCATGGAGTTCGTGCCCGGCCCCGACCTGCCCACCGGTGGGCTGCTGCTGGGCCTGGACGAGGTGCGCCGCGCGTACGAGACCGGGCGCGGCGTGGTGCGCATGCGCGGGCGGGTGGAGATCGGCCCGCTGGAGGGCAGCCGCGGCCGGCAGGCCATCACCGTCACCGAGCTGCCGTACGGCGTCGGCGCC
This sequence comes from Micromonospora sp. CNZ285, assembly GCF_004637285.1. Classification (NCBI taxonomy): domain Bacteria; kingdom Bacillati; phylum Actinomycetota; class Actinomycetes; order Micromonosporales; family Micromonosporaceae; genus Micromonospora; species Micromonospora sp. CNZ285. The sequence continues at coordinate 411,532 of NZ_SPQD01000001.1, forward strand.
GAGAAGGTCATCGCGGCCATCACCAACGAGGTGAACAAGACCAAGCGGCTGACCGGCATCGCCGACGTCAAGGACCTCACGGACCGGGAGAACGGCACCCGCCTGGTGGTGGAGTGCAAGGTCGGCGTCAACCCGCAGGCGCTGCTCGCCGACCTCTACCGGCTCACCCCGCTGGAGCAGTCCTTCGGCGTGAACAACCTGGTGCTCGTCGACGGCCAGCCCCGCACGCTCGGGCTGAAGGAACTGCTCGACGTGTTCCTGGCCCACCGCTACGAGGTGGTGACCCGGCGCAGCGCGTACCGCAAGCGCAAGCGGGAGGAACGCCTGCACCTGGTCGACGGTCTGCTGATCGCCCTGCTCGACATCGACCGGGTGGTCAAGCTGGTCCGCGCCAGCGAGGACGCCCAGGCCGCCAAGGACGGCCTGATGCAGCGGTTCAAGCTCTCCGAGATCCAGGCGACCTACATCCTGGACACTCCGCTGCGCCGGCTGACCAAGTACGACCGGCTGGAGTTGGAGGCCGAGCAGGAGAAGCTGCGCGGCGAGATCGCCGAGCTGTCGAAGATCCTGGACGACCCCAAGGTGCTGCGGAAGGTCGTCTCCGACGAGCTGGCCGCCGTGGTCAAGCAGTTCGGCGCGCCGCGGCGCACCACGCTCGTCGACGGAGACCTCAAGGAGGTGCTCGCCGCCTCGGTGCCCGCCGGCCCGCTGGAGGTCGCCGACGACCCCTGCCAGGTCATCCTCTCCGCCACCGGGCTGGTGGCACGGACCGCGGCCGAGTCGGAGGAGGCCGCCGAGGCGCGCCGGCGCAGCGGCCGGGTCAAGCACGACGCGGTACGCGCGATCGTGCACTCCACCGCCCGCGGCCGGGTGCTGCTCGTGACCAGCGCCGGGCGCGCGTTCAAGATCGACGTGTTGCCGTTGCCGGTGCTGCCGGAGCAGTCCGGCACGGTGTCGCTGCGCGGCGGCATGTCGGCGGCGGAACTGGTGCCGCTGGAGCCCGGTGAGACGGTGGTCGGGCTCGCGCCGCTGGGCCCGTCCGCGCAGGGGTCGCCCGGTCTGGCGCTCGGCACCCGGGCGGGCGTGGTGAAGGTGTGCGCCCCGGACTGGCCGGTCCGCTCCGACGAGTTCGAGGTGATCTCGCTGCGCGACGGCGACGAGGTGGTCGGCGCGACCTGGCTGACCGACGGCGCCGAGACGCTGGCGTTCGTCTCCTCGGAGGCGTCACTGCTGCGTTTCGCCGCCTCCGTGGTACGCCCGCAAGGGCTCAAGGGCGGCGGCATGGCCGGCATCAACCTGCCGGGCGACGCGCGGGTGGTCTTCTTCGGCGCGATCCGTACCGACGACGCGAAGCACGGTGAGCCGATGGTGGTCACCTCGACCGGGGCCACGGTGAAGGTGACGCCGTTCAAGGCGTACCCGGCGAAGGGGAGGGCGACCGGCGGCGTACGCGCGCAGCGGTTCCTCAAGGGTGAGCTGGAGCTGTCGGTGGCCTGGATCGGCCCGCGGCCGGTGGGCGCGACGGCCACCGGCGACCCCGTGGACCTGCCCCCTGCCGACCCACGCCGAGACGGTTCCGGTTTCGCCGTGATGCTAGGCCCGACGGTGGTGGGCCACCACATCGACCGCGACTGACGGTAGGGGCCGGGCGGCCTCGGCTGCCCGCCCTCTCGCCCCCCTCGTTGATCAAGGAGTTTGCGGACCTTCCGCGTCTCTCGACGTCCGCAAACTCCTTGATCACGGGGAGGGGTGCCGGGGCGGACCGGGCGCCTGTGCGGCCGGCGGCGGCTCGACGCCGGGGTGCGCAGTCACACCTTCAGCGCGGTGATCAAGGAGTTGGCGGCCTTTTCGCGCCCCCTGCCGTCCCCAAACTCCTTGATCACCAGAGCGGGGCGGCCCGGGGACGGCCTGGCCGCAGGGCGCCCGGGGCTTCTGGTGTGTTCCGGACGTTCGGCAGAGGCGCGCCCCACCCTCTGTACGGTCGATCATGAAGTTGGCTGCGACAAAACGGACACTGACTGCTGTCAACTTCATGATCGACGGAGCCGGGCAGGGTTGAGGCTCGAGCGTGGGAGCGCAGCGCTGCGAGACCCACGCGATCTTGCAGTTCGGCCCTCGGGGACCCCGATCGCACCCCCACCGCCTGTTGACCATGAAGTTGGCGGGCGTGAAACGGGCGAATTGTGGCGCCAACTTCATGATCAACGGGCGAAGGGTCGCGGCGGGTCAGAGTTCGGGTTCGGGGGACTGGCGGGACTCGGGAGTCGTGCCGCGCAGGCGGGCGATCAGGCGCATGCCGTGGTAGATCACCAGGGCGGCGGCAGTACCCAGCGCGATGCCGTTGAACGACAGGTCGCCCGCGGTCAACGTGTAGTTGGCGGCACCGATGATCACCGCCACCGCCGCGGTGAACAGGTTGATCGGGTCGTGGAAGTCGACCCGGCTCTCGATCCAGATCCGGGCGCCCAGGATGGCGATCAGGCCGTACAGCGCGGTGGTGGCGCCACCCAGCACACCGGCCGGGACGGTCAGGATCAGCGCGCCGAACTTCGGGCACAGCCCGAGCAGGATCGCCGTGCCGCCCGCCACCCAGTACGCGGCGGTGGAGTAGACGCGGGTCGCCGCCATCACGCCGATGTTCTCCGCGTACGTGGTGGTGCCGGAACCGCCGCCGGACCCGGCCAGCACGGTGGCGACGCCGTCGCCGAGCAGCGCCCGGCCCATGTCGCGGTCCAGGTTGCGGCCGGTCATCGCGGCTACCGCCTTGACGTGCCCGGCGTTCTCCGCGATCAGCACCAGGATCACCGGGATGACCAGCACGACGGCGCGGGCGTCGAAGCTCGGCGTGTGGAACTCGGGGAATCCGATCCAGGCCGCCGAGCGCAGGCCGCTGACCGCCTGCTGGTCGAGGTTGCCGGTGAGCGCGGCGAGCACCCAGCCGACCACCACGCCGATGAGGATCGACAGCCGCGCCACGAAGCCGCGGAACAGCACAGTGGTGAGCAGGATCGCGACGAGCGTGACCACGGCGATCAGCGGCTGCGCCTTCACGCCGGTGCCGGACCCGTCGCCGTCCCAGGCGACCGGCGCGAGGTTGAGGCCGATCAGCATGACGATCGCGCCGGTGACCACCGGCGGCATCAGCGCGTCGATCCAGCGGGAGCCGGCCACCTGCACCACCACGCCGACGATCGCCAGCGCGACGCCCGCGACGACGATGCCGCCGAGGGCCGCGCCGATGCCGCCGTCGGTCTTCGCGGCCAGGACCGGCGCGATGAACGCGAACGACGAACCGAGGTACGAGGGCAGCCGGTTGCCGGTGATCAGCAGGAACAGCAGCGTGCCGAGGCCGGAGAACAGCAGCGTGGTGGCGGGCGGGAAACCGGTGATCAGCGGGACGGTGAAGGTGGCGCCGAACATGGCGACCACGTGCTGCACGCCCACGCCGATGGTGCGCGGCCAGGAGAGCCGTTCGTCGGGCTGGACCACGTCGCCGGGGCGTACCTGGCGGCCGTCGCCGTGCAGGGTCCACGGGGACCAGCGGGAGGTGGGGGACTGGGTCATCGGTCGCCCTTCGCGTCATCGGGTGACGGGGGCGTGATCGACCCTGGGAGTTGTTTCTAGCACGTGCCCTGGCGGGACGTGGTCCCGCCCCGGCTCAGGCGACGCCGGTGGGACGGAACTGGACGCTGACCCGGGGGCCGACCGGCCGGGTGGTCTTCGGCACCGCGTGTTCCCAGGTGCGCTGGCAGGAGCCGCCCATGACCACGAGGTCGCCGTGGCCGAGCGGGAACCGCAGGCTGCCGCCGCCTCCGCCGCGCTGGCGCAGCAGCAGCGCGCGCGGGGAGCCGAACGAGAGGTGTCGGTGTGCGCGGAGCGGCCCAGGGTGTCGCCGTGCCAGGCGACGCTGTCGCGGCCGTCCCGGTAGAGGCACATGCCGGCGGTGACGAACGGCTCGCCCAGTTCGGGCGCGTAGTGGCGGGTGAGCGCGTCCCGGGCCGCGGTGAGCACCGGGTGCGGCAGCGGGCGGCCGGCGGCGTACCAGCAGAGCAGCCGGGGCACGTCGACCTCGGCGTCGTACATGGTGCGGCGTTCGGCCCGCCAGGGCACGTCGTGGCGCAGCGTGTCGAGCACCTCGTCGGAGCCGCGCACCCAGCCGGGCAGGTGGTCGATCCAGGCGCCCCGGCTCAGCTCGTGCCGGCGCAGCGCCCCGGCGAGCGGGCCCAGGGTCGGGCCCTGCTCGGCCAGGTCGAGCATCGAGGGCTGGTACGCGTCGGACACGCAGCCGATCGTACCCCGCTCTCGAACAGGCGTACGACGGTCAGCGTCGCAGCATCCGGCGGACCGTGCCCGGCACGGCCTGCTTGATCCGCTCCCGGAGCTGCTGCGAGCGCAGCGCGTCGATGGTGGCGGTGAGCTTGACGTTCTCGTCGCGCAGCCGCTCGATGCGGGTCAGCAGTTCGGCCGGCGGGGTGGCGGCGGCGGGCCGGACGGCCGGCGGGAACACCGTCTCGCCGACCTGCTTGTCGAAGCGCGCGGCGCTGTCGCCGTCGGCGAACGAGGTACCGAGGTCGTGCTTGCGCAGGAACGCGGTGATGGTCTCGAAGCGGGCCTTGTGGCCGTCGTTGAGCGACGTGTAGTCGGCCTCCGCGTAGAGGTCGGCGGCGTCGACGTCGGCCGGCACGTCCCGCATGATCCGGTGCGGGATGCCGAAGTAGCGGGCCAGTTCCAGGGTGCGCGAGTCGTGCGCGAACAGGTAGCCGGGCGTGCCGGCGACGAGCGCGGTGATGGTGCCGTGGATGCGGGTGCCGAACGCGAAGTCGTACCCGGACAGGTGCGACATCCAGGTCCACGGGTCGACGAACATGCGCACCTTGTCCTCGGCGAACAGCGGGTGCGAGGTGTGCAGCGGGATGTCGCTGCTCTGGCCACGGTGCTCGGGCGCATCGCCGTAGAGCAGGGTGCCGAGCGTGCGCAGGTCCTGCGGCACGTAGCAGAGGTTCGGGTAGCGCTCCTGGTGGTGGCGGACCACCGAGGCCATCGAGCGGACGTACGGGGAGATGGTGAGCGCGACCTTCGAGTCGGCGGTCAGCTCCGGGCGGCTCTTCTCCAGGTGGAACGTGTCGCCGTGCAGGAACATCGACGGGCAGCCGATCTGCTCCACGTCGGAGAAGCCCAGCGCGTTGAGGTAGCTCTCGGTCACCTCGCCGCGTACGCCGATGCTGTGCGACCGGTCCAGCACGGCCTTGCAGAACGCGCGGACCGGCTCGTCGATCGGCCGCAGGTACTCGCGGTCGCCGTCGACGTTCGTCTGCACGCCGACGCCGAGCACCACCACCGGGATCTTCAGCCGTTCGATCAGCCGGGTCAGCGGCGTCAGGCGGTGCACGAAGCTGCGCCGGAACGCGTTGGCGAGCGGTACGACGAACACGTCGTGCCGCTCGTTGATCTCGTCGGCGAGGCGCGGGTCGGCCGGGGTGCGGGTCGGTGTGATCTCGGCCGTGGAGGTGGCGAGCAGCTTGTGCGCGGCGTGGCTGAAGACCAGGTTGCCGCTGTTGTCCCCGATCCAGTTGCCGGCGAACGTCTCCTCGGGCGTGAGGACGTCGAACGGGCCCTTGCGGGCGCGGAGCAGGATCCGCTGGTGCATCCGGTTCGCTCACCTTCCGTACGGCACGGCGTGCGGGCGGGAGCCGGGTGGGTGCCCGCGCGTGCAGAACGGAAATCCTATCCGCCGTCCGAGCGGAGCCGAGCGGACGTCGGCTCGCCGGGAACGTCCCGGTTGCCCGGGGTAGGGTGCCCGGAATGACCAGCGCGCCGACCGTCACCCGTGCCCCGCGACTGCCGTCGCTGACCGGATTGCGGTGGGTGGCCGCGCTGCTGGTCTTCGGCTTCCACGCCGGAACGATGGGCATCGTCGCCGAGCCGCACCTGAAGCCCCTGGTCGACAAGGCGTTCAGCCTGGGCCTGTCCGGCGTCGAGTTCTTCTTCATCCTCAGCGGGTTCGTGCTGGTCTGGTCGTACCGGGACGGGGAGCGCGCGTGGACGTTCCTGCGCCGCCGGTTCGCCAAGATCTACCCGAACCACGTGGTGACGTTCGTCGCGGCGCTGGCCGTAGCGGCCTGGTTCGCCGACCCGGTCGTGCCGTGGGCCGCGATCGCCAACTTCTTCCTGGTCCAGGCGTGGATCCCGCTGGGCGGCTACTTCTACAGCGTCAACAACGTGAGCTGGTCGCTCTCCTGCGAGCTGGCCTTCTACCTGTGCCTGCCGCTCGTGGTGCCGTGGCTGCGCCGGGCCCGTACCGGCGTGCTGCGGACCGTGCTGGTCGCGGCGCCGCTGCTCATCCTGGCGCTGTGGCCCGGCCAGCAGCTCGTCCCGGAGGAGCAGCGGTGGTGGTTCACCCAGATCTTCCCGGTGACCCGGTCGCTGGAGTTCTGGATGGGCGTGGCCGCCGCCGAGCTGATGCGCCGGCACCGCTGGCGCGGCCCGAACCTCGCCGTCGCCACCGGTCTCTTCGTCACCACCTGGGTGGTCGCCGCGCTGTGGATCCCGGCCGAGTTCTGGGCGGCGCTGCTCGCTGTCGCGTACCTCCTGGTCATCGCCGCCGCGGCGGACGCCGACGTGCGCGGCCGGCCCACCCCCTGGCGGTCCCGGGCGATGGTCTGGCTCGGTGAGGTGTCGTTCGCCTTCTACCTGGTCCACGTGTTGGTCATGGTCACCGTGCTGCGGCTGACCGGGCACTGGGGGACCGGCCTGCCCGGGTGGCGCGGCCCGCTCGCGGTGCTGGGCTTCCTGGTGGTCACGCTCGCGCTGGCCGCCGCGCTGCACCGCTGGGTGGAGACACCGATGATGCGCCTGCTCGGCCCGTCCCGCCGGGGCCGCGCGGCGTCGCGCGCACCGGCCGTGCCGGCTCCGCGCAGGCCCGCCGAGGCCGCCGCCGCCCCGGCCGCCGACGGGGGCGCGGCCTCCGTCACCGGTCCGGCCGAGGACATCGAGTACGCCGGGCGGCGTCGCCCGGACTGACACGCGCACACGTCGGCCGGTCGATCCGCGACACGCCGTGCGGCGGTGCGTTCGTGGGGGTTCGGCGGTAATTTGTACCCGTGCTTCCGATCGCGCTCACCTGCCCCGTGTGGTGGGTGGCGCGCTGGACCGCCCGGATGCTCGCCAGTCTCGCCGTGGTCGTCGCCTGTTCGTTCGGCGCTGCCACGCTGCCGTCCGGTGTCGCCGCTGCCGCCCCGGCCCCGGCGGCCGCCGTCTCGGCGTACCCCATCGCGGGCGCCTCGACCACGGTGCGGCCGGAAGCCGACCGCGTGGCCGAGCGGCAGGCCGCTCCCGCCGGTGTCCCGGCGCCCGCGCCCCGGGCGGTCGCCCCGGCGGCGCCGCAGCCGGTCCCGGCCGGACGGGTCGCCGCACCGGCCGGCCCGCGGGCCCCGCCCGCCCGCTGACCCGCCCACGGGCCGCGCCCGTTCCCCGCACCCACCGCACGTCATCCCCGCACCCACCGCACGTCATCCCCGCACCCGCCCCCGGCGGCCACCGGCCCGCCCCGGCGAGATCGTGCGGGCCCTCCCGCCAGGTCCTTCCCGTGAGGTGCCGACCATGTCGCAGACCGCTCTGTACCACTTCCTCACCTCCGTGCCCGAGGCCGCCGCCATCTGGTCCTTCCTCCTGCTGCTCGCGCTGGGCCTGCTCGCCGCGCTCGTCGCCCGGCCCGAACGCGACCCCGCGCCGGAGGCCGCCCCCGAACCGGCCGACGCCGACGCCGTCCGCCGCGACGACCTGATCCGGTACGCCGAGGAGGTCGCGGTGGCCGCCGCCGGGGCCGCCCAGACGGCCCGTCGTCGCCGGGAGCGGTGGCTGGCCGCGCAGGACGAGGCGGACCGGGCCTGGACCGCGTACGACGAGGCGGACGCCGCCGCCCGCCGCCTCGCCGGCGCCGCCGCGCTGCCCGCCCCGCGCACGCCGCGTACCCCCGCCGAGTACGCGGCCCGGGAGCGCTGGCTGCACCACGCCGCCATGACGGCGCACTGGCGGGGCGACCTGACCGCCCGTCAGCTCGCCGACGTGCTGGCCCGCCGCAACGGGTGGGATCCGCGCCGGCACCCCGCCGAGCAGGAGATCGTGCTGGCCCGCACCGTCCGGGACGGGCGCCGGGCCGGATGGGAGAGCGCCGCCGCGCGGGAGCGGTCGGCCTGGCGGGGCGCGGAACTGGCCGCCGAGGCCGCCCGGACGCTCGCCGCCGAGGCCTACGCCGCCACTGCCGCGCTGCGGCCCGCCCCGGAGTACCGGAGCGCGACGGCGAGCGCCGTGCCGGTGCCCGCGACGGTCCGTAACGCCCGCTGGCGCCCGGCACGGGTCGGCTGAGACGGCCGTCTCGACCGAATCGTTACCCGGACCGTGGTGAGCCCGGTCACCCGGGCCGCCGAAACGGGCGCCGGGCGCAAAACGGGTCATCGAGTACCGCGATTGCCGGCCGGGTGCTCGCCGTCTGTCCGCTTTCCGCCGCCGGGCGCCGTCGAAACTGCTTGTCCCATTGAGCGAAGTCAGTAACCGGGTGTTCCGAAATCCGTTACCGCGGATCACGTTTACGCAGGTGGGAGCGCTTGGCAGGGGACATACCCACCGGTAGTGTCGGCGCGTCCGATGCGGTAATCGATCGCCGACGGCGACGCCGCACCGACCCGCCTAATCGTGTTCCACGAACCGGGGACCCATGAGCACCATCGGGGTGAATCCGCGAGCCCACGGCCCGCGGTAGGGCGTACTTCCCGCCCGAATCCGTCAGCTAACCCGGTCGGCGGCCACGGAAGGAGTACCCCTCGTGCCCACCCCTCGATCGTCCCCCGCCTCCACGGCGAAGCGGTGACCGCGCGCGCCTGACGCGCGACCGGCAACCGCCCCCTGGGCGCCCGGCATCACGGGCGTTCCCGATCCCCCGGCCACCCGGCCCCGCCAGCACGTGTGAGTTCCTCCGCGTGCCGGGCCGGCGTGTGCCGCTCACGCCCCGTGGAGGATTTCGTGAAGCACCACCTGAAGCGTCAGCTGCGACGGATCGTCACCGAACGCCCGTACCAGATCATCGCCGGATCGGCCGCCGCGCTCGTGCTGGCCGCCGGCGCCGGAACCGTCGCCACCGCCGGTGACGACGCCCCGGTCCAGGAGAACACCGCCGCGGTCGCCGACCTCGGCGCCGCCCGCCTCGGCGAGCAGCCCGCCAGCCGCAGCGAGGCCCGCATCGCCGTGCCGCAGGCGTCGTCCAGCGCCTCCGCCTCGCCCAGCGCGTCGCCGAGCGCCTCCCCGTCCGCGAAGGCCGCTGCCGACCCGGACACCACGCCCAAGGCCAAGCCGAAGCCGCCGTCGAGCAAGTCGCTCGACTACGACTACCAGGCGCAGATCAACTACTTCTACTGCGGCCCGGCCGCCGTGCGCAACGCGCTCAGCGCCGCCGGCATCGAGCGCAGCCAGGACGCGCTCGCCGGTCCTCTCGGCACCACCGAGATGGGCACCAACTCGGCCGAGGACACCACCCGTGTGCTCAACCAGCAGGTCAAGGGCAACCCGTACCGGACCCGCATGATTCCCGGCTCGGCCACCCCGGCCCAGATGGACCGTCTCCAGGCCGACGTGGTCGAGGCGATCAGCAACGGCCGCGGGGTCGTCGCGAACGTCGCCGGTACCGCCACCGACACCAACGGCGGCTGGCACTCGTTCCCGGGCGGCCACTACGTCGCGGTGGTCGGCTACAAGGACGACGGCCGGACCGTGCGGATCGCCGACTCGGCCGACCCGTCGCTGCCGTCGTACTGGGTCACCACGATCGACCTGGCGCACTGGATCGCCAGCCGCGGCTACTCCGCCTGACCGTCCCGCACACCCGAAGGCCGGCACCCCACCCCGGGGGGCCGGCCTTCCCCGTCCCCGCCCCGTCCCCGCCCCGCCCTCGCCCCGCCCGGCCTGGCGCGGCCCTCACCCGGCCCTGGCGCGCCGATCTTGGACTTGTGGCGCCCAGTATGCCCGGCTCGCCCGGTATGGAAGGTGCCACAACTCCAAGATCGACGGTGAGGGCGGGGCGGGGGGCGGGTCGGCGGGTTCGGTCTCGCGTGTCCGGGGCGGGCGGTGGCAGACTGCGCCAATGGGCGATGCGACGGGGACGCGGCACCTGATTCTCCTGCACGGCATGGGTGCCACCGGCGAGGTGTGGCTGCCCTGGGCGCCGCTGCTGGAGCGCCGCTGGCCCGGCCGCTGGCTCGCCCCCGACCTCGCCGGTCACGGCTGGTCGCCGCCGCTCGACGGCTACTCGTTCGAGGCTCTGGCCCAGCGCGTCGTCGACGGGCTCGGCCCGGTCCGGCTCGGCCCCGACGACCGGCTGGTGCTGCTCGGGCACTCGCTCGGCGGGGTGGTGGCGCTGGCGCTCGCGGCCCGGCAGCGCGGGCTTCCGGTCGACGCGGTGGTGGGGCTCGGCATCAAGGCGGTCTGGTCCCCGGCCGAACTGGCGAAGTCGGCGGAGCTGGCCGGCCGGCCGGTCACCTGGTTCGCCACCCGGGACGAGGCCGCCCGGCGCTACCTGCGCGTGTCCGGGCTCGCCGGGCTGTTCGCCCCGGACCATCCGGTGGTGGAGGCGGGACTGCGGCGGGAGGACGGCCGCTGGCGGCTCGCCATGGACCCGGCCGCGTTCGCGGTGGGGGAGCCACGGCTGCCGGCGCTGCTGGCCGCCACCGATGTGCCGGTGCTGCTGGCCCGGGGCGAGCTGGACCCGATGGTGACCGACGCGCAGCTCAAGGAACTGGGCGTGCCGGTGGCGACGCTGCCCGGGCTGGGCCACAACGCGCACGTGGAGGATCCGGAGGCGGTGCTCGCCCTGCTCGACCCGTACCTCTGAGCGGGGTGAGCCGGCCCGCGACGGGCCGGCTCGCGTCTCTAGCCGGCCGCGCGCGGCCCCGGGACCGCCCAGTCGGGTTCCAGCTCCCGGCGGGCGGCGGAGAGGAACGCCTCGGCGTACCCGTCGGCGGGGAAGTCGCCCAGGTAGCGCGTCCGCGCCGCCCAGCGCTGTGCCGCCTTCGGGTCGGCGTCCAGCAGGTCGGTGAGCACCTCGTCCACGTTGGACATGTCGCGCCGCAGCACGTAGCCGGACGCCGCGAGCGGGAACCGCTCGACGAAGTGCTCGCCGTCGGCGCCGGTGTCGGTGACCGCGTACGGCTTGCCGGAGTAGAGCCAGTCGGAGATGACCCCGGAGACGTCGGAGACCAGCGCGTCGGCCCGGTTGACGCACTCGGTGAGCGTCAGCTCGCGGGCCGCGGCGGCGCCCCACAGGTGCGGCCGGCCGGTCTTGGCCCGGTCGGCGGCGAGCAGCTCGGTGAGCCGGGCGAGCTGGCGGGCCGAGGCCGGGTTCTTGGCGGTGTACGGGTGGGCGCGCAGGATCACCGCGGCACCCCTGTCGATCAGCCGGCGGATCAGCGTCTCGGCCACCGGCAGCGAGCAGTAGTTGGCGTCCGCGTGGTGCCCGGTCCAGGTCGGGGTGTAGAGGACCGTCGGGTGCGCGGACGGGGCGACCGGCTCCCGGCGTACCTCGATGGCCTCGACCTGGGGGCGGCCGACCACGACGAACTTGTCGGCGGGGATCTCCACGCCGGCGCGGGCGTACCTGTCGATCGCGGCCTGCCCGGCCACGAAGATCTTGTCGAAGATGGCCGAGACCGGGTTGGCGCTCGGGGCCTTGTCGCTGTCGCCGTGGTGCAGCTGCACGTGGGTGAGCTGGTTGAACCGGATCAGGTGGGCGTTCTTCGCGCCGTGGTTGACGTAGAACGCGACCCGCAGGCTGGGCACCAGCGCCTCGTCCAGCGCCTTCAGGGTGGGGCAGAGGACCACCGGGGCGCGGGTGGCGGCGGCCACCGCGGGCAGGAGCTCCGGCTCGCGCAGCACCACCATGAACGGGCGGCCGATCCGTTCCAGGTACGGCAGCCACATGGTGACCTGGTACTCCGAGCCGGGCGGGGCGGAGAAGTGCAGCACGAACTCGGGCTGGTGGCGGCGCAGCGCCCGGCCGACCGGTCCACCTCCGGCGGGCGGCCGGAACCGGCGCCGGGCGAGGTCCAGCGCGACCGCCCCGCATCCGGCGCCGACCAGCAGCGCGGCGACCAGTGCCGTCCAGGCGGGCAGCGTCAGGGCGGCGGCGAGCGCCACCACGGCGAGCAGCACCAGCAGCGCGTCGCCCAGCCGGGCGGCGACCACGGGTGTCCACGTGCGGACCGGGAGGTTCGCCGCGCGGATCTCCAGCGCGCCGGCCTGCCGCAGCGGGCCGACCAGCAGCACCAGCCCGAGCAGCACCAGCGCGGTCGCGGTGAGCGCCGGGTCGAAGCCGTCGTCGAGGCGACGGGCGTAGCCGACCAGGATGCCGGCGGCCACGAGCACCGTCTCGGCGAGCCCGTCGGCGGACGGCCGGACCCGGCGCTCCCAGGCGGTGGCGGCCAGCGCCGCGACCGCCAGGGCCAGGCCCCAGCCGGTGGCGCCGGTGAGCGCCACGACGAGGAAGGCCAGCACCGCCAGCCCGGTGGTCAGCACCCGGGCGAGCAGCTTGCGGACCAGGTCACCACGCATCTGGTACGTCCCGTCGGGTTCAGGCGTCGGCGGACAGCTCGGACCGGTGCGGGCCCGGCTGCGCGGGTACGGCGGCCACCTGCTCGCCGGGGGACCGGCGCACGTCGACCACCTGGCCGGTCAGGTCGGAGATCAGCACGTCCAGGGACGCCTGCGCGACCGCCTCGGAGGAGAGCAGCGTGTGCTCCGGCTCCTCGCCGAACGCCCGCGTCCGCATCGGGGTCGCGGTGCGTTCCGGGTTGACGCAGTTGACGCGTACCCCGAACTCGGCCCACTCGTCGGCGAGCGCCTGGGTCAGGTTGACCAGCGCGGCCTTGGTGGCCGAGTACAGCGCGTAGCGGGCCCGGCCCCGGGTGTACGAGCTGGACGTGTAGAGCAGCAGCTGGCCCTTCGTCTGCTGGAGGTACGGCAGCGACTGGCGCGCGATGGTGACCGGGCCGACGAAGTTGACGTGCAGGAGACGGTCCATCGTCTCGGAGTCCATCTCGGCCAGCGCGCCCTTCTCCAGGATGCCGGCGGTGACCACCACGTGGTCGATCCGGCCGGTGGCCTCGAAGGCGGTCTTCAGCGCGGCGGCCACGTCCTCGGCGCGCTCGACGTGCGTGCCGGTGGTGGAGCGGCTGAACGGGAAGACCTGGGCGCCGTAGGAGCGGGCCAGTTCGGCCAGGTCGTGGCCGATGCCGTAGCTGCCGCCGAAGACCACGATGGTCCGGCCGGTCAGCTCCTCGGCGTAGCTGCGGCGGTCGGTCAGCCGGGGCGCCTGCGCGGCGGCGAGCTGGAACAGCTTGTCGGCCAGGTGCACGTCGACCGGGTGGGTGACCTTGATGTTCTCGTCCGAGCCGTCGATCACCTTGATCGGCGTGCCGGGCAGGTAGCGCAGCACCACGCCGCAGTCGTCGGTGGCGGCGAAGTCGGGGTCGCCCTCGGCCCGGCGGTACGCCTCGCGGATGGTGCCGGAGCGGAACGCCTGCGGGGTCTGGCCGCGGCGCAGCCGGGAGCGGACCGGGATGTCGGTGATGCAGTCGTCCGCGTCGACCTGGATGATCGTGTCGGCGGACGGGATGGCCACGTCGACAGCCGAGTAGGTCCAGAGCGCGTTCACGCACTCGCGCACGATCCGGGCGCTGACCAGCGGGCGGACCGCGTCGTGGAAGAGGATGTTGACGTCGCCCTCGCCGACCGCGTCGAGCGCGATCCGGGTGGTGTCGTTGCGGGTCTCGCCGCCCTCGATCACCTTGGTGACCTTGCGGAAGCCGGCGTCGGCGACGATGCGCCGCGCGTCGTCGACGTGACCGGTGGCCATCAGCACGATGATCTCGTCGATCTCCGGCGCGGCCTCGAAGACGGCCAGGGTGTGCTCGATGATCGGCTTACCGGCGATCTTGAGGAGCTGCTTGGGGATCCCCAGCCCCAGGCGCGTGCCGGTCCCCCCGGCGAGGATCACGGCCACCGTACGCGCGGGGCGCCAGGGTGCCGGGCTCGCCGGCGCGGCGTCCGGTGCGGTGGTGTGGTCCTGCGTCATTGCCGTACCTCACTCTGGGTGAAAGGGGATGGGTCCGAAAACCTTAACGCGTACGCGGGAGCGCACCGCTCCGGGCGGAACCCGGTGCGGTGCGCTCCGACGCGCTACTTCTGGTTCTCGTATGCGTCGCAGACCTCCTTGGTGGGGCCGTCCATCTTCAGGACGCCGCTCTCCAGCCAGATGGTCCGCTCACAGGTGTCCCGGATCGAGCCGATCGAGTGGCTGACCAGGAAGACGGTGCCGGCGCTGTCGCGCAGTTCGCGGACCCGCTGCTCGCTGCGGACCCGGAACTTGCGGTCGCCGGTGGCCAGCGCCTCGTCGATGAGCAGCACGTCGTGCTTCTTCGCCGAGGAGATCGCGAAGCGCAGCCGCGCGCCCATGCCGGAGGAGTAGGTGCGCATCGGCAGCGAGGCGAAGTCGCCGCGCTCGTTGATCCCGGAGAACTCGATGATCTCCGGGGCGATCTTCTTGACCTCGTCCGGGTGCATGCCCATGGCGAGGCAGCCGAGCACCACGTTGCGCTCACCGGACAGGTCGTTGAGCAGCGCGGCGTTCACGCCGAGCAGCGACGGCTGGCCCTGGGTGTAGACGGCGCCGCGGGCCGGCGGGAGCAGCCCGGCGATGGCCCGCAGCAGTGTGGACTTGCCGGAGCCGTTGCTGCCGATCAGGCCGATCGCCTCACCCTCGTACGCGGTGAAGCTGACGCCCTTGACCGCGTGCACCTCGCGGATGTTCGGCGCCTTGGTGCGGGAGACGATCCGCTTGAGCGCGGATACCGGTGTGGTGCCGCCGGTCGCGCCCTTGTGGATCCGGTAGATCACGTGCACGTCGTCCACCACCACGGTGGGGACGCGGCCCGAGTCGGTCACCGGGCCGGCGTTCAACGGCAGGGTCTGCTCAGCCACGGCCGTACTCCTTCTCTCCACGCCAGAAGTAGACGAACCCGCCGACACCCATCACGATCGCCCAGAACACCCCGAGCGCCCACAGCTTCGCCGGGGAGCTCACCAGGTGCGCCTGGTGCGAGTCGAGCAGCGCGTAGCGGGCCAGCTCGATGAAGACCAGCGGCGGGTTCCACTCCAGGACGTTCGCCGCCCAGTTCGGCAGGTGCTCGCGGATGAGCGTCACCGGGTAGAGCACGCCGGAGGCGTACAGCCAGGTGCGCATCACGAACGGCATGACCTGCTTGAGGTCGGTGACCTTGGAGCCGAGGCGGGCCATGACCATGCTCAGCCCGACGTTGAAGATCGTCTGGAGCAGCAGCATCGGGAGGATCAGGACCCAGCGGAAGGTGAGCGGCTCGCCGGTGACGAGCACGATGCCGGCCAGCACCACCATCGACATGAGCAGCTGCTGGAGCTGCACCAGCGTGACGGTGATCGGCAGCGCCGCCCGGGGGAACTGGAGCGCCCGGATCAGGCCCAGGTTGCCGGTGATCGCGCTGACGCCGTTCGAGGCCGCGGTCTGCGTGAAGATGAAGATGAAGACGCCGGTGCACAGGTACGCGATGAAGTTCGGCACGTTCCGGTGCTGGCCCAGGATGACGCCGAAGATCAGGAAGTAGACGGCCGCGTTGGTGAGCGGTGTCAGCACCTGCCAGAGCTGGCCGAGCTGGGTGTTGCTCAGCGAGGAGGCGACCTTCGCCCGCGAGTACGCGGTCATGAAGTGCCGGTACGCCCACAACCGGCGGGCGTACTCACCCAGGGGCGGTCGTTCCCCGGCCACCCGCAGTCCGTACCGCTGGGCCAGCTGGGCCCGGGTCAGTCCGGATTCGGGGTCGGCCACCGCGGTGTTGGCCATGTTCAGGCGCTCCGATCTTTCGTGCTGATGGGGAGCAGTGCGGTGAATGAGATCCAGCGTGGCCGGGCGGGGAGGAGCCGCCTCGCTGCTGCATGGAAGGTAGTCCACCGAACGTCGGGACGCAACCGTACCGTCGTTGCGCTACATTGTTCCACGTGACGACCGAGAAGAGGCGTGCTCCGGCCGGCGCGGCGGTGCTGCGCGGGGAGATCACCAGTGCCATCCGCGCCGCCGTGATGCAGGAGTTGGCCGAGGTCGGCTACGGTCGCCTCTCCATCGAGGCGGTGGCCCGCCGGGCCGGTGTGAGCAAGACCGCCATCTACCGCCGCTGGCGTTCCAAGCTCGATCTGGTGCTGGACATGGTCTCGGCGGTGGCGGGCCGGAACATCCCGCTGCTGGACACCGGCAGCCTCCTCGGTGACCTGGAGATCCTGCTGCACGTGATGGCGCGGGCGCTGCGTCACCGGCTGGCCGCGCAGATCATCCCGGACCTGCTGGCCGAGGCGGCCCGCAACCCGCAGATCGCGGAGAAGTTGCAGGCCGCCCTGGACGACTACCAGCAGGCGGTGGGCCGGATCCTGATCGGCCGCGCGGTCGAGCGCGGCGAGCTGTCTCCGGCCACCGACAGACGGGCCGCCGTCGATCTGATCGTCGGTCCGGTCTACTGGCGGATGGCGATCTCCCGGGCCCCGCTGGAGCCCGCCGAGGTGCCCCGGATGGCGGCCGCGATCGTCGCCGCCCTGCGGGTAGCATGCGTGGAGCCTGTGCGCGACGAGGTGGAAGTGTGAGCCCCGGGCCACCCCCGGAGGTCCGTCGCCGATCATGAACAGAAGGTCACAACCGGTCGGACAATCAGTGCGAACGGCTGGTTTTCCCGACAGAGCGGTACCATCCCCCGAAATGTCTCCCATGAACCACGCGTCGACAGGAGGAAGCCCCATGGCCGGGCCGCATCCAGAGTTCATTCCCCCCGCACGGCCGATCATCGGCGAAGCCGAGATCGAGGCGGCCGTCCGGGTGCTGCGGAGCGGCCGGGTCGTGCAGGGCCCCGAGGTCGCGGCGTTCGAGGAGGAGTTCGGTGACCTGGTCGCCGGCCGGCACTGCGTCGCCGTCAACTCCGGCACCTCCGCGCTCCAGCTGACGCTGATGGCGCTCGGCTTCGGCCCCGGCGACGAGATCATCGTCCCCTCGTTCTCCTTCGCCGCCAGCGGCAACGCGGTCCGGCTGGTCGGCGCCGAGCCGGTCTTCGTGGACATCGAGCCGGGCAGCTTCTGCGTCGACCCGGAGGCGGTCGCCGCGGCGATCACGCCGAAGACCGTCGCGATCATGCCGGTGCACCTCTACGGCCACCCGGCCGCGATGGACCGGATCATGGAGATCGCGCAGCAGCACGGCCTCGCCGTGGTCGAGGACGCCGCGCAGGCGCACGGCGCCGAGCTGAACGGCACCCCGGTCGGCGCCTTCGGCACCGCCGGCTGCTTCAGCTTCTACCCGACGAAGAACATGCACTCCCTCGAGGGCGGCATGATCACCACCGCCGACGCGGACCTCGCCCGCACCCTGCGGCTGCTGCGCAACCAGGGCATGGAGCAGCGGTACGCCAACGAGATCGTCGGCGCCAACATGCGGATGACCGACGTGGCCGCCGCCATCGGCCGGGTGCAGCTCACCCAGCTCGCCGAGTGGACCGAGCAGCGCCGCGCCAACGCCAAGTTCCTCGACTCGGCGATCACCGGCATGGTCACCCCGCCGGTCGCCGACGGCGCCAAGCACGTCTACCACCAGTACACGGTGCGGGTGCGGGGCGACCGGGACGCCGCCCAGGCCCGCCTCACCGAGCTGGGCATCGGCAACGCGGTCTACTACCCGACCCCGATCCACCGGCTCAAGCCGTACCTCGTCGACGGCAAGCCGGGCGCGTGGAACCTGCCGGAGACCGAGCGGGCCGCCGCCGAGGTGGTCTCGCTGCCGGTGCACCCGTCGCTGAGCCAGGCCGAGCTGGAGCGCATCGCCGAGGGCGCGAACCTGGCCGGCGGTGCCCGATGAGCGCACGGAAGCTGCGGGCCGGCCTGATCGGCCTCGGCGCGATGGGGCGCAACCACGCCCGCGTGCTGTCCAACCTGGACGGCGTCGAGCTGGTCGGCGTGGTCGACCCGGCCGGCGACGTGACCGGCACGCTGCGCGCCCCGGTCGTACCCGAGCTGAGCGACCTGCTCGCCCTCGGCGTCGACTACGCGGTGGTGGCCTGCCCGACGGCGCTGCACGAGCCGATCGGCATGGAGCTGGCCGCCAACGGCGTCTGCGCGCTCATCGAGAAGCCGCTGGCCCAGTCCGTCGACGCGGCCACCCGGCTGGTCGAGGCGTTCGAGAACGCCGGCCTGGTCGCGGGCGTCGGCCACATCGAGCGCTACAACCCGGCGCTGCAGAGCCTGCGGACCCGCCTGGAGGCGGGCGAGCTGGGCGAGGTGTTCCAGGTCGTGACCCGGCGCCAGGGCCCGTTCCCGCACCGGATCGCCGACGTCGGCGTGGTGATGGACCTGGCCACCCACGACATCGACCTGACCGCCTGGGTGACCGGCCGGCAGTACGCCTCGGTCGCCGCCCGCACCGTCTCGCGCAGCGGCCGGCTGCACGAGGACATGGTCGCCGTGGTCGGCCAGCTCTCCGACGGCACGATGGTCAACCACCTGGTGAACTGGCTCAGCCCGCTCAAGGAGCGGTCCACTGTGGTCACCGGTGACAAGGGCTGCTTCGTGGCCGACACGCTCACCGCCGACCTGACGTTCTACGCCAACGCCGCCATCGACACCGAGTGGGAGGCGCTGCGCGCGTTCCGCGGCGTGGCCGAGGGCGACATGGTCCGCTACGCCATCCCGAAGCGGGAGCCGCTGCTGGTCGAGCACGAGCGCTTCCGGGACGCGGTGGAGGGCAAGCAGAGCGACATCGTCACGCTGCGGCAGGGTCTGCGTACCGTGCAGGTCGCGGCCGCCCTGCTGGAGTCGTCCGCCGACGGCAAGGTCGTGTCCGTCGCGGCCAGCGGCAGCGACGCGGAGCCGGCACTGCGATGAGCCCGGCGCCGGTGCGGCGGACGGTCTCCGCGGTGCGGCGGCGGATTCCCCGGCGGTGGCGCATCGCGCTCCGCCGGGCCGCCGCCGGCACGCGCCCCTGGGAGACCCCTTCGGTACGCGAACTGTGTGAACTTCCCGCCGGCACGCCGCTGCTTGTGCACGCCGGCGGGATCACCGGCGACCGGGCGCTGGACGGCGTGCTGCGCGGTCTGGCCCGGTTGCCCGAGTTCCACCTGGCACTGGTCTGCGACCCGGCGGAGCAGGCGGCCGCCCAGGACCTGGTCCGCCGGGCCGGCAAGGCCCGACGCCGGGTCCACCCGGTGCCGCGCCCCCGCACGATGACGGCCGCGTTCCTCGCCTCGGGGGACGTGGCCGTGTTCGGGTTCGCGCCGGACGCCGGTCTCGGGCTGCTCGACACCTGCCTCGCCGCCGGGCTGCGGGTGGTCGCCGCCGACAACCGGGTGGTCCGCGAGCACCTGGCCCGGCACCGGGCCGGCGACTTCTACGCGCCCGGCTCGGTGCCCTCCTTCGCCAAGGCGGTGGAACGGGCCTGGCAGCGGGGCGGCGACGACGCGCCGGAGACACCGGAGCCGCAGGAGCCGGCGGTCGCGCCGGTCGAGGCCGGCACCCCGGGCCGGTGGCGGGCGCTCGGCGCCGGGCCGGTCCGGCTGGGTCTGGGCACGGCGAACTACGCCGGGCAGCTCTCCGCCCTCGCGGTGGCGATCAGCGCCGCGCGGGCGGACGTCGGCATCGAGCTGGTCGTGGCCAAGCCGCCGGCCACCTACCGCTACCCGGCCGACCGGTATCTGCACTTCCCCGGCGAGCACCGGCTCGACGTGCAGGTGCAGCAGGCCGCGCGGGTGCTCGGCTGGTACACGCACCTGATCGTGGACGCGTTCCGCCCGGTGCTCGGCCGGCTCAACGGCGACGACATCGCCGCGGACCTGCCCGCGCTGCGCCGGGCCCGGCTCAAGGTCGCGCTGCTGGCGCACGGCAGTGAGATCCGCCACCCCGGCGCGCACCTGGAACGGCACGCCGAGTCCGCGTTCCGGGACGCGCCGGAGGAGCTGCGCGAGCGGCTCACCGTGGTGGCCGAGCGGAACCGGCGTACCGCGCAGGAGAGCGGCCTGCCGTTCTTCGTGACCACGCCGGACCTGCTGGACGACGTGCCGTTCGCCACCTGGGCGCCGCTGATCGTGGACGTGGACGCCTGGTCCTGCGACCGCCCGGTGCTGGAACGCACCAGGCCGGTGGTGCTGCACGCGCCGTCCAACCGCTGGACCAAGGGCACCGATCGGCTCCTGCCCCGGTTGCAGGAGCTGCACGATCGACGGATCATCGAACTGCGCCTGGTGGAGGGTCTGCCGCACAGCGAGATGCGCCGCCTGGTGCAGGACTGCGACATCGTGGTCGACCAGTTGGTGATGGGCAGCTACGGCACCTTCTCCTGTGAGGGGATGGCCGCCGGCAAGGTCGTGGTGGCGTACGTGAGTGAAGGACCGCACCGGGCCGCCGGGGTCCAGCCGCCGATCGCCAACGCCACACCCGGCACGCTCGTCAAGACGATCGAGTCGCTGCTCGACGACAGGCCCGCCGCGGTCGCCCTGGCCGCGGAGGGCGCGCGTTACGTCCGTGACCACCACGACGGCCGGCGGACCGCCGAGGCATTCGACGCCTTCCTCCGGTGACCCGCCGACCGTCCGTGCACCGCCCCGCCAACGAGGAGAAGCACCCGATGCAAGCTGTCCCGAGTAGCGACGCCCGACCGACCCGGGGACGGGTGGTGATGCTGGTCGACAACGGGGTCCACGGCGACTCCCGGGTGCAGAAGGCCGCCCGCTCCGCCGCCGAGGCCGGCTGGGAGGTGATCCTGGTCGGCATCCTCAAGGGCGCGGCGACCGAGGACACCTGGCGCATCGGCGACGCCGAGGTCCGCCTGATCCGGATGCCCCGGCGGCTGACGCACCCGGTCGCGTACCGCCGCGCGCTGCTGCGCCGCCCGCTGGCGTACAAGCCGGGGCCGGACGCCAAGCGGCGGCTGAACACGCTGCGGGCCCGCCGGGACGACCTGACGTTCCGTCTCTCCGAGATCAAGGTGAACCGGGCGGCGGGCGGGCCCCGCCTCGCCGAGCTGGCCGGCAAGGCCCGGCTCGCCGCGCCGTACTTCCTCAACAAGACGATGTTCCAGTGGGTCAAGTTCCGCTCGGCGCAGCTGCGGCGGCTCCAGGAGAGCCAGCAGAACCCGAACTCGCGGCTCGACCGCGCCGCGCTGCGGTTCTGGCAGCGGGTGCACGGCGACCGGGCCTGGCGCCGGCTGGACCCGGAACTGTGGGACTTCGAGCTGGCCTTCGCCTCGGTGGTGGACGAGCTGCGGCCGGATCTGATCCACGCGCACGACTTCCGGATGCTCGGCGTCGGCGCCCGGGCGGTCATGCGGGCCCGGGCCGGCGGACGGGACGTCAAGCTGCTCTGGGACGCGCACGAGTTCGTCCCCGGCATCATCGGCCGCCCGGCCAACCTGCGCTGGCTGCCCGCCCAGATCGCCTACGTGCGGGAGCACGCGCCGTACGCCGACGCGGTCATCACCGTCTCGTCCACCCTGGCGGACCTGCTGCGGGAGAGCCACGACCTGCCCGAGCAGCCGGCGGTGGTGCTGAACGCGCCGCCGCGGTCGCTCACCGCCGAACAGCGGGCCACGCCGGTGCCGGACATCCGGGCGATGTGCGGCATCGACGCCGGCACGCCGCTGCTCGTCTACTGCGGCGGCATCAACCCGTCGCGCGGCGTGGACATCATGATCCGGGGGCTCACCGAGATGCCCGAGGCGCACGTCGCGCTGGTCTCGGTGCACCCCAACGGCAAGGCCCCGATCATGTACGAGCTGGAGGAACTGGCCGCCGAACTGGGTGTGGCCGACCGGGTGCACCTGCTGCCGTACGTGCCGCACTGGCAGGTGTCCGCGTTCGTCGCCCCGGCCGACCTCGGCGTCATCCCGATCCACCACAAGCCGAACCACGAGATCGCGCTGATCACCAAGTTCTTCGAGTACGCCCACGGCGGCCTGCCGATGGTGGTCAGCGACGTGCGGACGATGGCCGAGGCGACCCGGGCCACCGGGCACGGCGAGGTCTTCCGGGCCGAGGACCTGGACGACTACGTCCGGGCGGTGCGTACCGTGCTGGCCGACCCGCAGCGCTACCGGGCCGCGTACGACCGGCCGGGCGTGCTGGAGCAGTGGACCTGGGAGGCGCAGGCCCGGGTGATGGACGAGGTCTACACCCGGCTGCTGCCGAACCACCCCGGCCCGGTGCGGCCGGCGGAGGCGGACACCGCCGTCACGGCGGTGCCGAACCAGCGGACGGCGGTGCCGGTGCGCTGACCGGCGGGAAACGACAGCGGGGCCCGGCCGACCGGCCGGGCCCCGCACTCGTTGCGCCTGCTCAGTCGCCCAGCAGCAGCCGGTCGTAGTCGGCCTGGGTGACGGCCCAGTC
Organism: Micromonospora sp. CNZ285; assembly: GCF_004637285.1. Lineage (NCBI taxonomy): Bacteria > Bacillati > Actinomycetota > Actinomycetes > Micromonosporales > Micromonosporaceae > Micromonospora > Micromonospora sp. CNZ285. Next base: position 434,007 of record NZ_SPQD01000001.1, read on the forward strand.
CCAGGTCTTCAGCACGTGCTCCGAGGCGGCCCGGCCGGCCTCCGCCCACGTCTGCTCGGTCGCGGTGACGGCCAGGATCCGCTCCGCCGCCTCCGCCGGGGTGTCCGCCATCCAGTCGGCGGGGAAGAGGGTACGGGCGCCGTGCGGCTTGCCGGCGAAGAACGGCCAGTCCCGCACCACCGGCACCGCGCCGCTCGCCGCGCCCTCCACCAGACCGCAGTGGAAGCTCTCCCGCACCGAGGTGCTGAGGATGACGCCGACCTCCTGGAGCGCGCCCGGCACGTCGTCGGTCTGCCCGTAGCGCCGGACCGCGCCCAGCGGCTCCAGCTCGGCCAGGTCCTTGGCGAGCAGCCGGCCGTAGTCCTTCGCCGGCTTGCTGGTCCGGTTGTTGAAGTTGCTGCCGATCAGCGTCAGGTTGTACCGCTCGTCGTGCTCCCGCAGCTTCCGCAGGACGTCGATCGCCCACCGCGGATCCTTCGCCACCGAGCTGAACCCGACCAGCCCCAGCGTGAACCGGGCGTCGGCCGGCTTGGCCCGGGGGTAGCGCTGCAGGTCCATCGCGTTGTCGACCACCCACAGCCGGGGGGCGCGTTCGCCGGTGAGCTGCGGCAGCACCGCGGTGGACAGGTCCCGCAGGTGCTCGGAGACGAAGACGACGTCGTCGACCCGGGAGAAGTCCACCAGGTGCGGCCAGAAGTTGAACGCCTCGAAGCTGTGCAGCCGGACGATGATCCGGGCGGTCCCCGGGTCGTGCAGCGTGAACAGCGCGGCGGTGGCCTGGCACCAGTCGACGAACACGGTGTCGGCCCAGTCCAGGTGCGGCCGCAGCCACTCCTCGATCTTGGCCCCGTACGTCGACTCGGCGCCGAGCAGGTGTTCCATCACGGTGCTGCCGCTGAGCGCCAGCGGACGGGTCACCGGATCCTCGTACAGGTCCAGGAAACGGACCTCCACGTTCGGCATGGCCCGGTAACGCTCCAGGATCTCCTGCAGGAAGTTGTCGTTGATCAGCGTGGTGACCAGCAGCCGCAGCGGCCGGTCGGTGGGCGGCGGGGCGGCCGGGGCGAGCCGGCCCCGCGGCTCGGACAGCTTCCGCGCCGCCGCGCTCTCCCGGAACGGCGCCAGGAAGGCGCCCGGGTCGTCGCTCATCGGCGAGGAGAGCCGGTCGAAGTGCAGCACCCGGTTGGACGCCAGGCTCCACGCCCGCGACACCGCCGCGGCGGCCTTCTTCGGGTCCTTCGCCAGCCGGGCGTCGGCCAGCGCGAGCTGGGCGCGGATCGCGTCGTGCAGGCCGGACGGGACGTGTCCGAGGGCCAGCTCGCCCTGCGCGGCCTTGGTGAGCACGTCCGCGCGTGTGGCGGCGCTGTTGATCCGGCTGACCGCTGCCGCCGCGGTCCGGGCGGCGACCGCCGGGCGGCCCGCCTTGACCGCGCTGTCGTGCAGCCGCACCGCGAGCTTGCTGCGCAGCCGGTCCGGTACGCGGGGCGCGGCCACCGCGCGGGACCAGAACCAGGCACCGGCCGGGTTGCTCATGATCCGCTGGCCGGTCGCCTTCTGGACGGTGGTGCGCACCGTCTCCACCGCCGCCCGCTTGGCGCCCCGGGTGCCGATGCCGGCGGCCGCCGCGACCTGCCGCTCCAGCCGCTTGCCGACCGGCTCGGTACGCGGCGCGTCGAGCGCCCGCTGCGCCGGCACGAGCCCGAAGTGCGCACCGGCCCGGGTGTTGCGCTGGGCCATCTCCCACACCGTGTAGACCGACCGGGGGTCCAGGGCCACCAGCAGGTCGGCGGACCGGAAACGCTGCCGCAGCCAGGCGTGGCGCTGCGCGTGCAGCCAGATCTTGCGGTTGGCCTGCGCCCGGCCGAGCGCCCGCCGCAGCCGGGCGTCGCGCTTCTCGGCGGGTACGACGAACGACCGCACCTCGGCCAGCGCCGGGTCGACGGGGAGTTCCTCGCTGTCGAAGAAGCACGCCACCGTGACGCGGGCGCCGCGGCTGCGGAAACGTTCCAGCGCCTCGATCAGCACGGCCGGCTGCTTCGGTGCGGCGGCGGCCACGATGAGCACTGTGGTCACTGTCGGGCATCTCCCGTCGAGGAGGTCGTGGCCGGGGTGGCCGCGCCGGCGCCGGTGGGCCGGACGAGTTCGGTGAGGCGGCGGACCGCCGGGGCGAGCACAGCGGGCCGGGCGAAACGGCGGGCCAGGTCCCGGGCGGCGGCACGGTCCGCGTCGGTCGCCTTCAGGGCGAGCCGGCCGGCCTCCACGAAGGAGCCGGCGAGGCGGTGCGGGTCGAGCCCGACCGCCCCGGTCCACAGCGGATGGCCGGCCAGCACGTTGCTGGCGTCGTGGTCGACGTCGTGGGCGGAGAGCACGGGCAGGCCGCTGGCCATGAACTCGTACACCTTGCCGGAGGTGACGAACCGCCCGCCGACGAGCATCAGCACCAGCGCGTCCCAGGAGCCGTACGTGGCCGCCAGCTCCGCCTTCGGCACCGGGCCGCCGAAGCTGACCCCGTCGACGGCGGCCTCCTTGAGCAGGTCCATGTGCCGGTTGGCCTCACGCGACGCGCCCGCGCCGATGTGCCCGCGCACCTCGAAGCGGGAGCGGGCCAGCAGCGGGTCGTCGCGCCGGGCGATGCGCCAGGCGTCCAGCACCGACTCCAGGAACGCCGGGCTGAAGTTGACCGAGCCCAGGTAGCCGAAGGTCAGCCCGGCCGCCGGGTCCGGCGAGCGGCCGGAGATGTCCGGCAGGCTGTCCTCGTCGTAGCCGTTGCGCACCACGTGCACCCGGTCGGCCAGGTGCGGGTACCGCTCCCGGTAGAAGCCGGCGATCGGGTCGTTGACGCACCAGACCGCGAGCGCGTTCTCCAGCACTGTGGACTCCCACCGGCCGGAGACCGAGTCGCGGGTGAACGCCTCGCCGCCGCCGATCACGTCGAGCGACCAGCCGTCGCGGAAGTCGACCGCGTACGGGACCTTGTGCTCCTCCCACAGCTTCCGGGTGGCCGCCAGGTTCACGTACGGCGCGCAGGAGGCGAGCAGCAGGTCGGCCGGGTGCTCGCGGTGCAGCCGCAGCACCGCCTTCTCCAGCTCGTACCGCCAGCCGCCGAACACCGGCTCCGGGAACGCCTGCTGCTCACGCTTGCGCAGCCGCTTGATCCAGCCCGCCGGGTCCAGCGAACGCTCCTCGGAGAACGCCCTGATGTCGGTCTCCAGGTCCTCCCGGATCAGTGGCAGCTCGACCACCCGCACCCGCGGGTCGACCTTCTCCGACAGCGTGTGGTCCAGGCCGTACTCCCGCTCCCACGCCTGCTGGCAGATCGTGATGACGGTGACGTCCCAGCCCTGGGCGACGAACTGGTTCGCCGTCTCGCGCAGCCGGTACGCGCTGCTCTTCGCCGCGGGCGGGAAGCCGATCGCGAGGTAGATGGCGTGCGGCCGCTTCCCGCTGCGCGAGCGGGGGAGCGGGACGGTGTGGTTGGTCATCGCTGATAACCGATCGTGAGGAGGGAGCGCGTCGTCATGCCAGGTGCCGCCGGAGCGTCTCGGCGACCCGCCGGGCCGCCCGGCCGTCACCGTACGGGGTGCCGCGCGGCGCCTCCGGGGCGGGACGCGTCGCGGTGGCCGCCCACCGGGCGCCCAGCTCGCGCGGATCCGGCACCAGCACGTTCCAGCCGTCGGCGAGCGTCTCGACCCACTCCGTCTCGGTGCGCAGCGTGGTGCACGGCCGGTCCAGCAGGTACGCCTCCTTCTGGAGGCCGCCCGAGTCGGTGACCACGCCGGCGGAGCCGACCACGGCGGCCACCATCGCGGCGTACGGCAGCGGCCGGCCGGCGTGCAGCGCGCCCCGGGTCAGCTTCAGCCCGTGCTGGTCGGCGCGGGCGACCAGCCGCGGGTGGGCCAGCAGCGCGACCGGCACGGGCAGGTCGGCGAGCGCGTCGAGCAGCGCGGCGAGCCGCTTCGGGTCGTCGGTGTTCTCCGCGCGGTGCAGCGTGGCGAGCAGGTACGGCGCGTCCGGGTCGATGCCGTCGGGCAGCGCCGGGCGGGGCTGCCCGCCCCGCGCCACGTCGTCGCGGACCCGCAGGCAGACGTCCACCATCACGTCGCCGACCAGTTCGGTACGGGCGGCCAGGCCCTCGGTGGCGAGGTGCCGGACGGCCTCCTCGGTGGGGGCGAGCAGCAGATCGGCGGCGTGGTCGGTGAGCACCCGGTTGTGCTCCTCCGGCATCCGCCGGTTGAACGACCGCAGCCCGGCCTCCAGGTGCGCCACCCGCAGGTGCTGCTTCACCGCCGACAGCGTGCCGGCCAGCGTCGAGTTGGTGTCGCCGTACACCAGCACCCAGTCCGGCGCCTCGGCGGCGAGCACCGGGTCCAGGGCGGCCAGGGTGTTGCCGGTCTGCACGCCGTGGCTGCCGGAGCCGATCCCCAGGTGCACGTCCGGGTCGGGGATGCCGAGGCCGGAGAAGAAGACGTCGGACAGGTCGGCGTCGTAGTGCTGGCCGGTGTGCACGATCACGTGCTCGCACCCGTCCTCGGCGAACGCCGCCGCGATGGGCGCCAGCTTCACCAACTGCGGTCGGGCGCCGACGATGCTGACGACCTTCACACGTGACTCCTCGTGATCTGCGACGGATTCTCGGTGCGGACCGGCCGCCGCCCGAGTCGGGAGGCCGTGGACCCCGGCCGGGTGGCCGGGCCGGTGCCCGCAGGCCCTAGGAATAGTAGTGCCCCACCCGCCGCCGGACGACGTACGCGGACGCGGCCGGTACGCGATGGTGGGCCGGGCCACCCGCCGTCACCGGACGCCGCCGCCCCGACGGGGAGCACGGTGACCGGTGGCGTGGAACGGGACACGAGGGACCAGCCTAACCGAACCGGCCGGATCACCCCGGTCCGGCGGGCGCCCGCCCGGCGGCTCGCGGCCGTCGCGGCACGGCCCGGTCACCGCCGGTACGTCCCGCCGCCGGGGGATCGTCGCCGAGTCTTCACCGGGCCGGGCGAGCCTGGCCCGGCGCCGCAGCCCGGCTTGCGTACACTACGGCGCCATGACCGCCCCCGGGCCCGAGACCCGTACCCGCACCGCAGACGCCGGTGGAACGGTGGCCGACGCCACCGACGAGACCGCGAAGCCGCCGGCCGCCGACGGCGCGGACCGGCCCGCCGACGCCGCGCCGCAGCCGGAGACCGCCGCGGCGGAGCGTGCCGACCGCCCGGGGCGGTGGCACCGGATGCGGCCGGATCTGCTGGTCGCGGCGATCTACCTGGCCGGCGCGTTCTGGGTGACCGCGCGGGGCTGGGTGAACCCCGACGGCCGGCTGCTCGGCAGCCGCCCGAACGACCAGGGCTTCAACGAGTGGATGCTGGCGTACGCCGCGCACGCGGTCAGCAACCTGGAGAACCCGTTCTTCACCTCGTTGCAGAACGCCCCGGACGGCGTGAACCTGATGACGAACGTCGGCATGCAGCTGCCCGGGCTGGTGCTGTCCCCGGTCACCCTGCTGTTCGGCGCGCCGTTCGCGTACCTGCTGTTCATCACGCTCAACCTGGCCGGCACCGCGTACGCCTGGTACCACGTGCTGTCCCGCAACCTGGTCTCGTCCCGGGCGGCGGCGTTCGCCGGCGGCCTGTTCTGCGCGTTCGCGCCGGCGCTGGTGTCGCACAGCAACGGCCACCCGCACATCACCGCCCAGTGGCTGGTGCCGTTCATCCTCTGGCAGGTGATCCGGCTGGCCCGGGACGGCCGCCCGGTGCGCAACGGCCTGGTGCTGGGCGCGCTCGTGGTGGCGCAGTTCTTCGTGAGCCTGGAGATCCTGTTCCTGACCGCGCTCGGCTGCCTGATGATGGTCATCGGCTACGTGATCTTCCGGCCGCGTGAGGCGCTGCGCCGGGCCGGGCCGATGCTCGGCGGGCTCGCCATCACCGGCGTGCTCGTCGGTGCGGCCTCGGCGTACCCGCTGTGGATGCAGTTCGCCGGCCCGCAGCACCGGGTCGGTCACCCGGGCGACCCGGACGTCTACGCGCTGACCCTCGGCTCGTTCGTGCGGTACGCCACCGAGTCCGTGGCCGGCAGCCCCACCAGCGCCCTGCGCTGGGGCCCGAACACCACCGAGCAGGCCAGCTTCTACGGCTGGTCGGTGATGATCCTCGCGATCGGCGCCGCCCTGTGGCTGCGCCGCGAGATCGTGATCCGGGTGCTCGCCGTGGTCGCGCTGATCTCGGCGTTCTTCTCGATCGGCACCACCTGGACCGTGGGCACCCGCCGCACCGACGTGCCGGCGCCGTTCGCGCTGGTGTCCGAGCTGCCGGTGTTCGACTCGGTGGTGGTCTCCCGGTTCGCGCTGATCACCACGGTGGCGCTCGGCGTGCTGTTCGCGGTGGCCGGGGACCGGGTGGCCCGGGTACGGGCGGACGAGCCCGGCCAGTCCCGGCTGGTGCCCCGTCTGGCCGCCGTCGCGCTGTTCGCCGCGCTGCTGCCGATCCTGCCCACCCCGCTGGAGGCGCGCGGGCGCAACCCGGTGCCGGACTTCGTCACCGCCGGCGTCTGGAAGGAGCACGTCGCCCCCGGCCGCACCCTGGTGCCGGTCCCGGTCGACGGCATGACGTCGCTGTACTGGAGTTCCGCCGCGCTGGCCGGCTTCGCCGTACCGGAGGGGTACTTCCTCGGGCCGGTCTCCAAGACCGACAACACCGGCCGGTGGGGCGTCGAGCCGCAGCCGACCGCGAAGCTGCTCACCGCCGTGTCGCGGGGCCAGCGGGACACCGCTGTCGGCCCCGCCGACGTCGAGCAGGCCCGCGCCGACGTGCGGCACTGGAAGGCCGACGCGGTGGCGCTGCCGGACCGGGCCCGCCGCCACGACGACCTCAAGGTGGTGCTCGACGCGTTGTACGGGCCGGGCCGGCGGGTGGCGGACGTCTGGCTGTGGGACGTCCGCCCGCTCACCCGGTGAGCGTCACGGCGACCGGGTCCAGATGAGCAGCAGGTAGCCGCCGAAGTAGGTCGAGAACGCGGTGAGCGCGACCAGCACGGTGACGGCCCGGGCCCGCCCGGCCCGGGCCAGGCCGACGGCGGCCGGCAGCAGCAGCGCGAACGCCGGCACCAGGAACCGCGCCTTGGAGTGGTAGTAGCCCGCCGCGCCGAGCGTGGTGACGATCATCAGCCCGCTGAACAGCAGCAACTCCCAGGGCTGGCGGTCGATCACGCTGAGCACGAAGAACATCAGCGCCAGCAGCAGCACCACGCTCACCACGAGCATCTGCGGCGTGGCGGACACCGCCAGCACCTCGCGCCCTCGCCGGAACGTGTCCACGCCGAAGTCGAAGTGGCTGCGCCAGCCGGCGGACTGGATGTGGAACCAGCCGTCCGGCCGCCCGGTCTGGACACCCACCCAGGCCAGGTAGGCGAGCCAGCCGGTCGGGGCGAGCAGCATCGCCACCCACGGCCGCCAGCCGTCCCGGCGCCGGACCACCGCCAGCAGCGCGGCCAGGCCGACCACCGGGATCAGCGACGAGGCGGTGGGCCGGGTCAGGCCGGCGAACAGGCAGAGCACGCCCGCGGTCAGCCAGTGCCGGCGCAGCAGCGCGTACAGCGTCCACGCGGCCAGCGCGGTGAACAGCGTCTCGCTGTAGGCCATCGACTGCACGACGGCGTGCGGCAGCGCGGCCCAGAGCGCGGCGAGCACCACGCCGGTGCGGCGGTCGTGCAGGTACGAGCCGATCGCGTACAGCGCCCAGGCCGCCGCCAGGCCGGCGAGCGTGGCCACGGCCAGCCCGGCGGTACGCGGGCCGAGCGGGGTGACCCGTTCCACCACGCCGATCAGGGCCGGGTAGAGCGGGAAGAACGCCATGTCGCTCTGCACCCGTTCGTACCCGTCGTAGCCCCGCTGGGCGATGGCGAGGTAGTACGTCGCGTCGGACAGGGTCAGCTCGCGTGCCGGGGAGAGGTTCAGCGACCGCGCCCAGACGTACACGGCCGCCACGCCGATCAGCCGGATCACCGCGTAGACCGCCAGCGCGGGCGCCGCGTCCCGGGCGGCGTCGCGCAGCCGCCGGACGGGACTGGGCCGGGCGCGATCGGCTGTGGCCGGCTCGGTCGCCGGTGCTGGTGCGGGCCGGCTGGGTTCCTCGGTGGTCACCACGTCCATTGTGCGGTCCCGTTCGCGCTGAGCTGGGGTTGGCCGAGGGCCCGCGTGGCGCGGCCGGCGACCCGGCGAACGACTCGGAGCGGGCGCCGGTCGTTGAACAGGTTGGAGGGTAGCAACCGTCACAGCAGGTCGGGGGGCACCGGCGGCGGCGGACGTCCGGGCCCGATCCGCTGTCGTAGACTCGCTCGGGTCCGCGGGCGCGGCGCTGGCGACGACGAAACGGGCAGGAATGGGATCTGACGGCACGACCGCAGCGGCGGGCACCCGGGGACGGGTCGTGATGCTGGTGGACAACGGGGTCATCGGTGACTCCCGGGTGCAGAAGGCGGCCCGGTCCGCCGCCGACGCCGGCTGGGACGTCGTGCTGCTCGGCCGGGCGCCGGTCGGCAGTCCGCAGAGCTGGCGCCTCGGCGCCGCCGAGGTACGCCTCGTGCCGATGCCCGAGCCGCTGGCCCGCCGCCGGCACGAGTTCCGCCGGGCCTGGCTGCGGCACCCGCTCGCCTATCCGCCCAGCGGCATCGCGGCGCACCGTACGCAGGCGGTCAAGGCCTGGCGCGCGGACCTGGCGGTACGCCGGGCGGCGCTCACCGTCGCGGCCCGCGAGTCCGGCGTAGGCCGGCCGGGCGGGCTGCAGTGGGCCGCGCTGCGCGCCGAGGAGAAGCTGTCCGGCCTGACCCGCAAGTGGGTCGGCTTCCGCAACCGTCAGCTCACCCGGGCCCGCAAGGGCCGCAAGCTGGACGGCCCCTGGGACCGCGCGTACACGATGTTCTGGCGCGGGCTGCGCGGCGACGGCGCGTGGCGGCGCCTGGAGCCCGGCCTGTGGGACTACGAGCTGGCCTACGGCCCGGTGGTCGACGAGCTGGCGCCGGACCTGATCCACGCCAACGACTTCCGGATGCTCGGCGTCGGCGCCCGCGCGAAGGTCCGGGCCGCCGCGAAGGGCCGCCGGATCGCGCTGCTCTGGGACGCCCACGAATATCTTCCCGGCGTGCAGCCGTGGCGCGACAACGCCCGCTGGCTGCCCGGCAACGTGGCGCACGAACGGGAGTACGTGCCGTACGCCGACGCCACCATGACCGTCTCCGGTGGCCTGGCCGACCTGCTGCGCACCGAGCACGGGCTGGCCGAACGGCCAGCGGTCGTGCTGAACGCCCCAGCGGTGGACGAGCTGCCGGCCGACCCGGCCGAGCCGGTGCCGGACATCCGCGCCCGCTGCGGGCTCGGGCCGGACGAGCCGCTGCTCGTCTACAGCGGGGTGGCCGCCGCCAAGCGCGGCCTCGGCGTGATGGTCGAGGCGCTGCCCCGGCTGCCCGGCGCGCACGTCGCGTTCGTGGTGAACAAACCCGACTCGGCGTACGTCAGGGGCCTGGTCACCCGGGCCGGCGAGCTGGGCGTGGCGGACCGGCTGCACGTGCTGCCGTACGTGCCGCACCACCAGGTCGTCCGGTTCCTCAGCGGCGCGCAGGTCGGCGTCATCCCGATCCAGCACTGGCCGAACCACGAGATCGCGCTGATCACCAAGTTCTTCGAGTATTCACACGCCGGTCTGCCGCTGGTCGTGTCCGACGTGCGCACCATGGCCGAGACTGTCCGGGAGACCGGTCAGGGCGAGGTGTTCCGCGCCGAGGACGTGACCGACTTCGTCCGCGCGGTCACCGCGGTGCTCGCCGACCCGCAGCGGTACCGCGCCGCGTACGACCGGCCGGGCCTGCTGGCCGGCTGGACGTGGGAGGCGCAGGCGCGGGTGCTCGACGAGGTCTACTCGCGGCTGCTGCCGGACGCACCGCCCCGGCCGGCGCCGGCGGCGCACGCACCGGTGGAGCCGGCGCAGGTGGAGGTGGGGGCGTGAGCGGGCCGGACGTGACAGTGGTGGTCGCCGTCTACAACACCATGCCGTACCTGACCGCCTGCCTGGACTCGCTCGTCGGGCAGACCATCGGGCTGGACCGGCTGGAGGTCGTCGCCGTCGACGACGGCTCCACCGACGGCAGCGGCGCCGAACTGGACCGCTACGCCAAGCGGTACCCGGGCACGGTCCGGGTGCTGCACCAGGCCAACTCCGGCGGCCCGGCGGCACCGAGCAACGTGGCGCTCGACCACGCCCGCGGCCGGTACGTCTTCTTCATCGGCTCGGACGACCATCTCGGCCCGGAGGCGCTGGAGCGCCTGGTCGACGCCGCCGACCGGTGGGACTCCGACGTGGTGCTGGGCCGGATGGTCGGCACCAACAAGCGCTACGTGCACCAGGCCGTCTACGCCACCACCCAGGAGCGGCTCGACCTGTTCGGCAGCGACCTGCCCTGGTCGTTGTCGAACACCAAGCTGTTCCGGCGGGACCTGATCGAGCGGCACGGCCTGCGGTACCGCACGGACATGCCGATGGGCAGCGACCAGCCGTTCACGCTGGAGGCGTGCTTCCGGGCCAAGAAGGTGTCGGTCCTCGGCGACTACGAGTACTACTACGCGGTCAAGCGGGACAACGCCCAGAACATCACGTATGCCAGTCGGTTCGAGGAGCGGCTGCGCTGCGCCGAGGAGCTCGTCGGTTTCGTCGCCGGGCTGATCGAGCCCGGCCCGCGGCGGGACGCCGTGCTGGTGCGTCACTTCACCTGGGAGGTGGCGAAGCTGCTCCGCACGGAGTTCCTCGCCCTCTCCCCGGATGTGCAGCGGCAGGTCCACGACCGGATCCGCAAGCTCGCCGAGGCGTACCTGACCGACGGGGTGACCGCCCGGATGGCGCCCGAGGAGCGGCTGCGGGTCGCGGTGGCGCGTGACGGCGACCTCGACGCGCTGCGCACGATCGTCGGCCAGCACGCCGACCGGTCGCTGCCCGAGGTGATCATCGAGGGCGACCGCTGGTACGCCGGCCAGGTCGGCTTCCGCGACCCGGCGTTCGGCTACCCGGACGACTGGTACGACGTCACCGACCGCGCCGCCGCGATACTGGCCAAGCTGACCGCGACCGGGCTGGCCTGGGGACGCGACGCCGCCGGCGCCCGGGCCCTGGTGGTCACCGCGCGCAGCCGCTGGGCCGAGCTGGCCGAGCTGAACGCGGAGGCGCTGCGGGTCAGCGTGGGCGATCTGACGGGTGTCACGTCGGTCGAGGCGTCCGGCCCCGGTACCGTCGTACGGACGGACTTCGCGGTGGACCGGTTGCTGGCGGTCGTCGCGGGGACAGGTGAGCGTCGTATCGTACGCGCCGAGGTCTCCGCCCTGGGCGGGACGGGCTCGGCGCCGTTGCGCACCGACCGCCCTGTCGCCGCACCCCGGCTGGTGGCCCGGCGCGGTGTCCGCTGGCACCTCGTCACGCCCACCACGAACCACAAGGGCCAGGTGATCGTCGCGATCACGCCGGTGACCCCCGGTCGGTTCCTTGCCCGCCTGCGCCGAATCTGGCCCTCTGGAGGAAAGTAGTTCATGAACATCTGCGTCGTCGCGCTCGGCAAGATCGGTCTGCCGCTGGCCGTGCAGTTCGCGTCCAAGGGGCACCGGGTGATCGGCGCCGACGTCTCCGAGCGGGTCGTCCAGCTGGTCAACGACGGTGCCGTGCCCTTCCCGGGTGAGGCCGACCTGGACGTCAAGCTCAAGGAGGCGGTGGCCGCCGGCCTGCTGTCGGCCACCACCGACACCGCCACCGCGGTCGCCGAGTCGGAGGCGGTCGTCGTGGTCGTGCCGCTGTTCGTGGACGCCGAGGGCGTGCCGGACTTCGGCTGGATGGACGACGCCACCCGGGCCATCGCCCGTGGGCTGAAGCCGGGCACGCTGGTCAGCTACGAGACCACGCTGCCGGTCGGCACCACCCGTAACCGGTGGGCGTCGATGCTCGCCGAGGGCTCCGGCCTGACCGCCGGCACCGACTTCCACCTGGTGTTCAGCCCGGAGCGGGTGCTCACCGGCCGGGTCTTCGCCGACCTGCGCCGCTACCCGAAGCTGGTCGGCGGCATCGACGAGGCGTCGGCCGCGCACGGCGTGCGGTTCTACGAGGCGGTGCTCGACTTCGACGAGCGCCCCGACCTGGACCGCCCCAACGGCGTGTGGGACCTCGGCTCGGCCGAGGCGTCCGAGCTGGCCAAGCTCGCCGAGACGACCTACCGGGACGTGAACATCGGCCTGGCGAACCAGTTCGCCCGCTTCGCCGACACCGTCGGCGTGGACGTCACCAAGGTCATCGAGGCGTGCAACACGCAGCCGTACAGCCACATCCACTCGCCGGGTATCGCCGTCGGCGGCCACTGCATCCCGATCTACCCGCGGATGTACCTGTGGAACGACCCGGCCGCCACCGTGGTCCGCTCGGCCCGCGAGGCCAACGCGGCCATGCCGGAGTACGCGGTCGACCTGCTCGCCGCCGCGTACGGCGACCTGACCGGGGTGGGTGTGCTGGTGCTGGGCGCCGCCTACCGGGGTGGCGTGAAGGAGACCGCGTTCTCCGGCGTCTTCCCGACCGTGGAGGCGCTGCGCCGCCGGGGTGCGGTGCCGTACGTGTCGGACCCGATGTACACCAACGAGGAACTGGTCGCGCACGGCCTGCCCGGCTACGACGGCGAGCCGGTCGGCGCCGCTGTCATCCAGGCCGACCACGCGGAGTACCGCACCCTCGCCCCGGCCGACCTGCCGGGCGTGACGGTGCTGGTCGACGGCCGCCGGGTCACCGACCCGGCGCGCTGGACCGGCGTGCGCCGGGTGGTCATCGGGGGCTGACCCCAGCGGTTTCTCGGGCCCCGGCCGTTCTCGGACGACCGGGGCCCGTCGCATGCCGTCATCGTCATGACGCCGTCCGGAGTTCACCTGCCGGACACCCCGGCAATACTTGTGTCATGTGATCCGTTTAGGGTCGCAGCCGTCGGAGATCGACTCGGACCGACATCGGCGGGGCAGACAGGGAGCGTTCGTTGTTGAGCAGAGTACGCAGCCAGCAGGGTCTCGCCGCGGTCGGCGCGACGCTTCTCGGCTACGCGGTCATGGTCCTCGCCGGAGTCCTCGGCCTGGTGGTCCCGTACGCGGTGGCCGCCGTGGTCGCCGTCGCCGGTGAGCTGGCCCTGGCCGGGCGGCACACCGGGACCGCCACGCTGCTGGACAAAGCCGGTCTCGGCACGACCTTCCGGCGGCTGGTGCGGGACCTGTCGGTGGCCCTGCTGGTGATCGCCGCGGTGCGTCCCGGCGTGGCCGGCACCGTCGCCGTCCTGCTGCTGCCCGCCGCGCTGTGGACGGTCGCGGTCGCCACAAACGCGGTGACCAAGGTGATCGACGGCCGGGTCGACCCGCCGGCGTACACCCGCAACATCGACCTCGGCGCGCTGCGGCGGGTGCCGGTGCCGCCGGCCTGGGCGCGGCGGCTGGCCGGGCTGCACATGCCGCTGCTGAACCTGCTGCTGGTGCCCGCGGCGGTGGTGGCCGCCGCGCTCGACCGGGTCGCGCCGGTGGTGGTCACCGGCCTGGTCACGCTCGCCGCCGGCCTGGTCACCGCCGCGGTGCTGGCGCTCACCGCGCTGCGCGGCCGGGGCAAGGCCCCGGGTGTGCTGCCCGCCGTGCACGACTGGATGGCCCGGGAACGGCCCGAGGTGGCGCTCTACTTCGCCGGCCCGGCCAAGGACGTCTACCAGGCCAACATGTGGCTCGCGCCGGTGGAGGCGACCGGCCGCCGCGCCGTCGTGCTGCTGCGCGCCGCGGACGCGTTCGAGCAGCTCGCCGACACCCGGCTGCCGGTGATCTGCGTGCCGGCCGGCGTGGACTTCATGAACCTGGACCTCAGCTCGCTGCGTGTGGCGCTGTACGCGGCGAACGTCGGCGCCAACATCCACCTGCTGCGGGAGCCGGGCGTCAAGCACGTCTTCGTCGGCCACGGCGACAGCGACAAGCAGGCGAGCGTGAACCCGTACAGCAAGGTGTACGACGAGGTCTGGGTGGCCGGGCCGGCCGGGCGGGAGCGGTACGCCCGGGCCGACGTCGGCGTGCTGGACCGCGACATCGTGGAGGTCGGCCGGCCGCAGCTCGCCGGGGTGCACACCTTCGGCTCCGGCGCCGCCGACCACCGGTTCACCGTGCTGTACGCGCCGACCTGGGAGGGCTGGCTCGACGACGACCCGTACCACACCTCGCTGGTGCTGATGGGGGAGCGGATCGTGTCCGGCCTGCTCGCCGGCGACGTGCGGGTGATCTACAAGCCGCACCCGCTGACCGGCACGCGCTCGCCGAAGGCCCGCGCCGTGCACGAGCGGATCGTGGCCCGGATCAAGGCGGCCGGCGGCGAGACCGATCCGTCCTCGCTGGACGGCGCCGCGCACCTCGTGGTCACCGGCCGCACGCCCGGGCTGTTCGACTGCTTCAACGTCACCGACCTGCTGGTCAGCGACGTGTCCAGCGTGGTTTCCGACTTCGTGCAGAGCGAGCGCCCGTACGTGGTGGCCAACCCGGCCGGTCTGCCCGAGGACGAGTTCCGGCGGCAGTTCCCGACCGCGCGGGCGGCGTACCTGCTCTCGGCGGACTGCGGTGAGCTGGCGAAGATCCTCGACGTGACCCGGGCCGGCGACGACCCGATGACCGGGGCGCGGCGGGAGCTGAAGGAGTACCTGCTCGGACCGGCCGGGTCGAACCCGATGGACCGGTTCCGGGACGAGATCGGCCGGCTCTGCGGCTGAGACGTACCGACGACGAGGGCGACGACCGGCGCGGTCGTCGCCCCTGTTCGTCCGGTCAGCCCTGCTGCGGCGGGTTGTCGACGTCGCGGGAGATGACCTCGCCCTTGGCGTCGACCCAGCCCTTCGGGCGGGCCGGGTTGCCGGCCACCAGCTGGTACGGCTTGACGTCGCGGGTCACCACCGAACCGGCGGCGATCATCGCGTACTCGCCCACCTCGATGCCGCACACCAGCGTGGCGTTCGCGCCGATCGACGCGCCCCGGCGCACGAGCGTCGGGGTGATCGTCCAGTCCGGATTCTGGGCGCGCGGGCGGAAGTCGTTCGTGAACACCGCGCACGGGCCCACGAACACCTCGTCCTCGATGGTCACACCCTGGTAGACCGAGACGTTGTTCTGGATCTTCACCAGGTCGCCGACGGTGACGCCCGCGTCGACGTAGACGTTGCGGCCGATCACGCAGCCGGCGCCGACCTGGGCGCTGGACCGGATGTGCGCCAGGTGCCAGACCTTGGTGCCGTCGCCGACCTGGGCGCCGGACTCCACGTCGGCCGTCGGGTGGACGAAGACGGAGGCGGACCGGTCGTTGCTGTCAGTCATCTCAACTCGCATCACATGCCAGGGCGCGTCGCGCCGTCGGGCGGGCTCGACGCAGCATAACGAGCGCTCACCCGAGCAGTTCGGCCACCGCGTCGGCGGCGGGCCGGTCGGCCGGCAGGGGGTGCGCGGCGACCACCGCGTCCACCGGCAACGCCCCGTACAGGTGCGGGAACAGCGCGCCGCCGCGGGACTCCTCCCAGCGCAGCGCGTCGCCGAGCCGGGACTCGTCCACCGCGAGCACGGTCAGGCCGGTGACCCCGGCGAAGAACCTCCGCGCGGTCTCCACCACCTGGTCGGCGGCGGACAGGTGGACGTAGCCGTCCTGCCGGTCCATCGCGGTGCCGGCGAACCGCCCGTCCGCCCGTGCCCGCGCCCACTCGTCGTCGGTGAGAATCTTGTAGATCACGCCAGCAGCCTAGAGCGGCCTCGCGTCCCGGCGGCGCGTCTGCCACCATTCGCAGGGCAACACGTCGAGTCGAGGGAGGAACGGGTGCGGATCCTCCTGGTCGAGGACGACCGCCGGGTCGCCGCGGCGTTGTCGTCCGCGCTGACCCGGCGTGGCTACCAGGTGGAACACGCCGCGACGGTGGCCGCCGCGCTCTCCGCCGCCCCCTGCGACCTGGTGCTGCTCGACCTGGGGCTGCCCGACGGCGACGGCACCGACCTGTGCCGCGAGCTGCGGCGGCGCAGCAGCCGGCTCGGCATCATCGCGGTGACCGCGCGCGGCGAGGAACGCGACCGGGTGCTGGGGCTGCGGCTGGGTGCCGACGACTACGTGGTGAAGCCGTTCTCGATGGTGGAGCTGCAGGCGCGGATCGAGGCGGTGCTGCGCCGGGCCGCGCACACCGCGCCGCAGCGCAACCTGATCGAGGCCGGTACGGTCCGCATCGACGTGGGCGGCCGGACCGTGACGGTGGCCGGCCGGGACGTCTCGCTCACCCGCAAGGAGTTCGACATCCTGCTGTCCCTGGCCCGCCAGCCCGGGGCGGCGGTGCCGCGCGAGCGGATCCTGCTCGACGTGTGGGGCACCACCTGGGCCGACCGGCACACCGTGGAGGTGCACGTCGGGTCGCTGCGCGGCAAGCTCGGCGACCCGACGCTGGTGGAGACCGTACGCGGGGTCGGCTACCGGCTCCGCGAGGCGTGAGGGCCGGTTCGTGCGCCGCCGGCTGGTGATCAGCTACCTGCTGCTGATGGTGCTGGTCCTGATCGCCCTGGAGACGCCACTGGCGGCCACGCTCGCGACCCGGGAGACCGACCGGGTCCGCGCCGACCGTCTCGCCGACGCCACCCGTTTCGCCTCGCTGGCCGGCCCGGCGTTGCGGGGCGGCAGCCCCGGCCCGCTGGACGGGGAACTGGCCGCCTACGACGCGCTCTACGGCATCGGCGCGGCCGTGGTGGATCGGGACCGCCGTACCGTGGTGGCCTCGTCCGGGTGGGAGCCGGGCGCGGGCACCCGCGCGGCGCTCGACACCGCGCTGTCCGGGCAGCAGTTCAGCGGCCCGGAGTCGGTCTGGCCCTGGGTCGGCGGGCCGGTGGTGACGGCCGTGCCGATCAACGACGGCGGCGAGGTGCTCGGCGCCGTGGTCACGACCAGCCCGGCGGACGGCGTGCGCCGCACCGTCACCGTGTGGTGGCTGCTGCTGGCGGGCATCGGCCTGCTGGCGGTGCTGGCCTGCGTCTCGACCGCGTTCGGGCTGGCCGGCTGGGTGCTGCGCCCGGTCACCGAGCTGGACGCGGTGACCCACGAGATCGCCGAGGGCCGCCGCGCCGCGCGGGTCCGCGCCGGACTCGGGCCGCCCGAACTGCGCCGGCTGGCGACCAGCTTCAACGACATGGCCGACGCGGTCTCCGACGTGATGGACCGGCAACGCGCCTTCGTCGCGCACGCCAGCCACCAGCTCCGCAACCCGCTCACCGCGCTGCGGCTGCGGGTGGAGGAACTGGGCCCCAGCCTCACCGACCCGGACGGGCGCGCCGAGCACCGGCTGGCGCTGGAGGAGACCGACCGGCTCGCCACGGTGCTCGACGCGCTGCTCACGCTGGCCCGCGCCGAGCGGGAGGAGAACGAGCGGGTGACAGTGGACGCCACCGCCACCGCCGCCTCCCGGGTGGCCGCCTGGCTGCCGCTGGCGCGGCACCGCGAGGTCACGCTCCGCCTCGACGCCGAGGACGCGCCGGCGTACGCCCGGACCGTGCCGACCGCTATCGACCAGGCGCTGGACGCCCTGATCGACAACGCGGTGAAGTTCAGCGGCGCCGGGGGAGAGGTGACGGTGACCGTACGGGCCGCCGACGGCGGGACGGTGCTGACCGTCGGCGACACCGGCCCGGGCATGACCACCAGTCAGCTCGACCAGGCCACCGAGCGGTTCTGGCGGGCGCCGGACGCGCAGAACGTGGACGGCGTGGGCCTCGGGCTGACCATCGCGGCGGTGCTCGTGGACGCCTCCGACGGCCGGCTCACCATGCGCCAGGGCGAGCCCCGCGGCCTGGTCGCCGAGCTGTGGTTCCCGGCGCCCGCCGACGCGCCGGTCCGGTGCTGACCCGCGTCAGGGCTTCGCGGCGCGATACCACTGCGCCGCGCCCGGGTGCAGCGGCAGCGGGGTGGTGACGATCGCCGACCGGGGACTCATCCGTCCCGCCGCCGGGTGCGCGGCGGCCAGTTCCTCCCGGCGGTCCATCAGCAGCCGGGTCACCTCCCGCACCAGCGCGGCGGGCAGGTCGGCGCGCACGATCAGGTAGTTTGGGTTCGCCACGGTGCTGACCGGGTCGGCCCGGTACACCGAGCGGGGCACGTCCCGGGTCACGTAGACCTGCCCGTACGCCCGGCGCAGCGGCTCGGTCCAGTCGCCCAGGTCGACGATCCGCAGCGAGGTCCGCTGGGCCAGGTCGGCGACGCCGCGCACGGGTAGCCCGCCGGAGAAGAAGAACGCGTCGATCCGCCCCTCCCGCAGCGCCGCCACCGAGTCGTCCAGTCCCAGGTGCTCCTGGCGTACCCGGTCGCCGCCGAGCTGCGCCACCGCCAGCAGACGGCTGGCGGTGATCTCGGTGCCGGAGCCGTCGGCGCCCACCGACACCCGCCGCCCGCGCAGGTCGTCGAGCGTGCGGATCGGCCCGCCGGCGCGGGTGACCAGGTGCAGCAGGTCGTCGTAGACCCGGGCCACCGCGAGCACCGACGGATGTTCGGGCTCGCGCGGCGGCAGCACGTCGGCCTGAGTGAAGCCCAGCTCCGCCTCCCCGGCGCCGACCAGCCGCACGTTCTGTGCCGAGGCGGCGGTGACCACCACCTCGGCCCGCACGCCTGGTAGCTCCCGGTTGAGCAGCGCGGCGAGCGACTGGCCGAAGGCGTGGTAGACGGCGGTCGGGCTGCCGGTGGCGATGCGGATGCGGGTCGGCTCGGACGGCTCGTCCCGGCACCCGGTGAGCCCGGCGACGAGCAGGAGCACCAGCACGAGCGGGGCGGCGGCGCGCACAGGCCAGTGTCGGCTCACGGGCTGCACTCTGCGCCGTGCACCCGCCGTGGCGCAAGCCCACGCGGCGCACGCACCACCGCAGGCCCGGCGTGCGGCAGCCTCGGGCCGGGCCGGTCAGCTCGCCGGGGCCAGCTCCGCGCTCTCGGTGATCCGCTCCCGGTGCTCGCCGTTCGGCACCACCACGAGGAAGCAGCCCGAGCCGGGCCGCAGCGCCGCCGGCACGTCCAGCAGCGCCGCGCCGCGTACCAGGACCGCCGCCAGGTCCCGGTCGGCGAGCCGGATGCCGAGGCAGTGCCGGCGGACGTGCCGGCCACCCGCCAGCAGCGCGGCCCGCCAGGCCGCCGCGGCCAGCCGGGGCCGCCACAGCCGCCGCGGCGCCGAGGCGCCCGGGAACGGCCCGCCGAGCAGCTCCCGGCGGCCCTGCCGCCAGCCCGCGGTCAGCAGATTCGCGTACGCCGCCCGGTGCTGCGGCGGCACCGACAGCCGGTGCAGCTCGTAGCGGCGGCGCAGGCCACCGGTGGTCAGCTCGTGCTCCACCGGCACGTCGAGGCGTCCCAGCAGCTGCCGCATCCGCTGCGCCGCGTCCTCGCGGTTGAACTCGGCGATCCCGCCCCGGTGCGGTCCCGAGTCGAGACGGCGGACGTCGGCGGCCGGCGGCGGCGTGCAGCGCACCATGCAGGCGACCTCGAAGGCGTCGGTCAGGGTCAGCCAGTCCAGCGGCGGCGGCGACGGGCGCGGGCGGTCGAGCAGCGTGGTGAGCATCGGCGCGGCTCCTCGGTCAGAGTCGGGGTACCTCTACCGTCGCTGCCGAGCGCCGGACCGGGAACCGATGCGCCCCAGCCTTGAGCAAAATTTGCGGGAAGCCCGCGGCTCAGAGTTCGGTGACCACCAGGTCGACCTGCCGGGGCCGCCCGGCCGCCCGGGGCGCCTCCTCGACCGTGTACTTCAGCTCCCGCAGCGCCCCCACCAGCGCGTCGGCGGTGCGCGGCCGGGCGTCGGCGAGCAGCAGATCCCGCACCAGCCGGCCCTTCGTGGCCTTGTTGAAGTGGCTCACCACCGACCGGGTCGGCGTGCCGTCCACGATCCGTTCGTGCAGCACCCGTACCGTCACCGTGCGTTCGGCGAGCGCGCCGCGCGGCGTCCAGGTGGCCGCGTACGCGCCGGAGCGCAGGTCCAGCACCGGGCCGCGTCCGGCGGCGGGCTCCAGCACCGGGCCGAGCGCCTCCCGCCAGTACGCCGACAGCGCGCCGAGCCCCGGCAGCCGCGCCCCGATCGGGCAGCGGTACGGCGGGATCCGGTCGGCGAGGCGTACCGCGCCCCACAGGCCGGAGCTGATCAGCACCTGGCGGCGGGCCGCCCGCTGTGCCTCGGGCGGCAGCGTGTCCAGTCCGAGCGCCTCGTAGAGCACGCCGGTGTAGAGCCGCCCGGCCGGTGCGGTGGCCGCCTCCCGCAGCCGGGCGTTGCGCCGCAGTTCGCCGCGCTGCCCCTCGGTGAGGCCCAGCGCGGTCCGGGCCACCGTCTCGTCCGGCCCGGCGCACAGGTCCACGAGCGCGGTCAGGACCGCCTCCCGGGCCGGGTTCAGCTCGGTCAGGGACAGCCGGGACAGGTCCAGCCGGCGGCCGGTGCCGGCCTCGGCCTTCCCCTCGGACGGGGGCAGCAGGATGAGCACCGGCACAGCGTACGGGCCGGGCTCAGCGCCACGGCCGCACGGCACGGTCGGGGTGGTACACGCGACTGCCGCCCACCTCGGCCACCACCGCCGCGTCGGCGCGGTCGCCCAGCAGCCGCCGCAGTGTGCGCTCGGCGGGGGAGCCGACCGCCACCACGTACCCGGGCCGTTCCGCGCGCGCCACCCGCTGCCAGTACGCCGGATAGCGGTTCTGCCCGGGCGAGAGCGCGCCGTCGAGCACACCGCAGGCGACGGTCTCCCCGGTGTTGAAGATCAGCCGGTTGCAGGTCCAGTAGTCCCCGTACACCTCGTGCAGGCCGGCCTCCCGCACCGTGTCGGCCAGGCGGCGGGCGGTGCGCTCCTCGTCCCGTACGCCCGGCACGCCGCCCAGGAACGCCACGGTGCCGGCGACCGTGGCGGCGGCCAGCCCGGCCAGCACCACCGCCGCCGTGGCGCCGCCGAGCCGGGCCGCCCGTCCGGCGGTGCCCCGCACCGCGCGCGCGGAGGCCAGCCAGAGCGGCCACAGCACGGCCGGCAGCGAGATCTGGAGCACCGACAGGTAGCGGGCGTTGCCGAGCGGGTCGGTCGCGGCGAGCGGGCTGCGCACGTACGCCAGAAGTGTCAGCGCCGCGCCCACGACCAGGGCGAGGATCGCCACGGTCCGGACCCGCGCGGCGTGGTCGGCGGCCCGGCGGTACGCGCGCAGCCCGAGCGCGGCGGCGGCCACCAGCAGCACCGGGTAGAGCACGCCGAACCACTGCGCCCAGCGCGCGCAGCCGTCCATCGGGCACATGCCCGACGCCAGCGGCACCCCCTCCAGCAGCCCGCCGCGCAGCCGCTCGGCGAGCGACGGCGCGACCCCCTCCTTGGTGCTGATCTCGCGGAACACCGACAGCGAGTCCTGCCCCGGTGGCGCGACGAGGTTGTCCTTGACCACCGGGGCGATCCCGGCCAGGAAGCCCACGACCAGCAGCACGCCCGGCCAGCCGATCAGGTCCCGGGGCGCCGCCACCGCGAGCACCACCGCCGCGACCAGCAGGTACGGCGCGATCAGCCAGTCCGACCACAGCGCCAGCCCGGCGAGCAGCCCGAACGCGCCGGTGGCCAGCCAGTGGTGCCGGATCCGCCGGTCGGCGAGGGCGACCGCGAGCAGCAGCATCGCCAGCACCGCCGGCTTCACCTCGGGACGGCCGCCGACAACTGTGAGCTGGTCGCGGACCACCCGCTCCGAGCCGAGCGCCAGCAGGCCCACCACGGCGACCGCCAGCCAGGGGGAGAACAGGCTGCGGGTCAGCCGGTACGCCAGCCACAGGAAGACCGCGAAGAGCGCGAGCAGCGGCAGCCGCAGTACCGGCCAGCTCGGCCCGGCCCAGCCGACCAGCGGCGCGGCCAGGTACGACTCCAGCACGCCCATGTAGCGCTGGCCGTAGAGGAAGACCGGCCGCTCGTCACCGGCGGCGATGTGCAGCGCGGCCAGGCCGAACGTGGCCTCGTCGCTGTTCGACGCGGGCACCGTGAGCAGTGTCAGCACCAGCCGGTAGCCGACAGCCGCGGCGCCGAGCAGCAGCGCCACCAGCGCCGGCGCGTCCGGACGCGGCCGTACCCGGTCCCGCTTCGTCGTCGACACGACCAACGCCCCCGTCGTCGTCCCGACCGAAGTCTGTCACGGCGGCGCCCGGCCTTTGGGCGGATCGGCGCGGATCACTCGCGTGGCCCGGCCGGGCTGGTTGTGGCACTGTTGCCGTGTGCCACCCACACCACCGGACCAGCTGGCCGTACCGCAACTGCACCGCGCCGCGCGCTTCGAGGACGCCGTGCACGGCCTGGTGGAGCGCCGGTTGCGGCGCACCGGGTGGCAGCCCAACATCATCGCGTACGCGGGCTACGGCGCCCCGGGCTGGGCGCGCGTGCTCTGCCGGGTGCTGCTCGGGCGTCCGGACACGCGGCGGCGGGGCCGGCTGGACAAGGTGCGGGGCTGGCGCAGCTTCGCCACGCTGCCCGCCAAGCACGTGAAGGTGACGATCGAGGCCGACGGCGTGCGCCAGGAGGTGACCGCCGACCGCAGCGGCTTCGTCGACACCGTGATCGAGGCCGACTTCACCCCGGGCTGGGGCTGCGTACGCCTCAGCGTCGCCGACGCCGAGCCGGTGGAGGCCCTGGTCCGCGTCCTCGACCCGGCCGTCCGGTTCGGCATCATCTCCGACATCGACGACACCGTCATGGTGACCGCGCTGCCCCGGCCGCTGCTCGCCGCGTGGAACACGTTCGTGCTGGACGAGCACGCCCGCACGGCGGTGCCCGGCATGGCGGTGCTCTACGAGCGGCTGGCCACCGCCCACCCGGGCGCGCCGGTCTTCTACCTGTCCACCGGCGCCTGGAACGTCGCGCCGACGCTCACCCGGTTCCTGTCCCGGCACCTCTACCCGGCCGGGCCGCTGCTGCTCACCGACTGGGGGCCGACCGCCGACAGGTGGTTCCGCAGCGGCCGGGAACACAAGCGGGCCACGCTGGCCCGGCTGTCGCGGGAGTTCCCCGAGGTGCGGTGGCTGCTGATCGGCGACGACGGGCAGCACGACCCGGAGATCTACCGGGAGTTCGCCGCCGCGCACCCGGACCACGTGGCAGGGGTGGCGATCCGGCAGCTGTCGCCGACCCAGTCGGTGCTCGCCGGCAGCCTGCCGGCACCGGCGGGCCGTTCGTCATCCGGCCCGATAGGCCAGAAGTGGCTCAGCGCCCCCGACGGCGCCGGCCTCTGGAAGCTCCTCCGAGAAGCCGACCTGGTCTGACCTTCTTTTGCTTCTCCGCGTCGATCATGAGGTTGACCGCCTTGTAGAGATCCACAACTGCCGTCAACCTCATGATCGGCGCGAGCGGCACGTGCGCACCTCGCCGACTGTCACGGCGTCACCACGATCTTGCCCGCCGCCGTTCCCTTCTCCAGATACCGGTGCGCCTCGATGATGTCGTTCAAGGTGAACACCCGGTCCACCATCGGTTGCAGCACGCCGGTGCGGACACCAGCGGCCAGGAACGCGGCGACGCGCCGGGCGGTCACCGGGTCGACCATGTCCGCAAAACTCATGTAGCGATAGATGGTCAGTGACGGATTCGCCGGGAACGACGCCGGGCGCGGGTCCAGCCAGCCCACCGTGGCCAGGGTGCCGCCGAGCTTCGCAGCCAGCGACAGCTCGGCCAGGCCCGGGCCCATGACAGCGTCCAGGATGATGTCGGCGCCCGTCCCACCGGTGTGCCGCCGGGTGGCCTCCCCGATGTCCTCCCGGTCGGTGGCGATCACCGCGGCGGCTCCGGCGGCCAACAGGCTCTCCACTTTGGCGCTCTGCCGGGTGACCGCGATCGGCACGGCGCCGATCTGGTTGGCGATCTGGATCGCGGCCCGCCCGACACCGCCCGACGCCGCGGTGATCAGGACCTGGTCCCCGGGCCGCATCCCGGCTCTGTCCACCAGCGCGCCGTAGGCGGTGAAGTACGACACCCAGAGCGCCGCCGCAGCGACTGGCTCCAGCCCGGCGGGCCGTGGCACCACCCGGTCGGCCGGCAGCACGGTGTACTCAGCGTACGCACCCCTGGTCTCGAAGTCGGGTATCGCACCGAGGATGACCGGGTCGCCGACGGCCAGCCCGGTCACCCCGGACCCGAGCGCGTCGATCACACCGGTCCCCTCGACGCCCAGCCGCGCGCGCGGCAACGGCACGGGCTGCGGGGACTGACCGGCCCGGACCATCTGGTCGAGCGGGTTGACCGCGAAGGCTTCGATCCGTACGCGTACCTCGTCGGCCGCGGGCTCGACGACCGGCTCATCGATGACGCGCAGCACGTCCGGACCGCCGGTCTCGTCGAACACGACTACTCGTGGCATGAATGGCTCCTTGTGTTCCTGAAGGGCTTCATCGCACAACGCTACGGAGCCGATAGGAACCCGCTGGTACCTTTTGACTTTGTGCACGACACTCCGGGCCAGGTCTTCCTCGCCGATTGCCCCACCCGCCTGGCCGTCGAGATCATCACCGAGAAGTGGGCGGTGATCGTGCTGTTCGCACTCAGCCTGCAACCCCGACGCCCCGGCGAGCTGGCCCAACTCATCGGCGGCATCTCCCACAAGGTCCTCACCCAGACTCTGCGCCGCCTGCAGGCATACGGCCTGGTCGTACGCCACGCCTACGCCGAGGCGCCCCCACGCGTCGAGTACAGCCTCACCCCACTCGGGCAGACCCTGGTCGAGCCGATCAAGGTTCTCACCGAGTGGGCTCGGGACAACGGCGCGGCGATCATCGACTTCCAGGAACAGAACGAGCGCTGAACCGGCCCAACCCCACCGAAGACGCTGTCTGTCGGTATGCGACACATCGTGTCACCAGCAGCCGCACCTCAACCGCGCGAAACAGGGGCTAGGAGCCAGAGCACGCCCAGCGGCGGCACCCGTAGCGCCACCGACGCGGGCAGGCCGTGCCAGGGGATGCTCTCGGCGTGCACCTCACCCAGGTTGCCCACGCCGGAACCGCCGTAGTGGTGGGCGTCGGTGTTCAGCGCCTCTGCCCACGTGCCGGCCGCCGGCAGGCCGATCCGGTAGTCCTCCAGCGGGGTCGCGGAGAAGTTCGCCACGCACACCAGCGTCTGCCCGTCCGGGGCGATCCGGATGAACGAGACCGTGTTGTTTGCGACGTCGTCCCCGGCGATCCAGCGGAAACCGGCCGGGTCGGTGTCCTGCGCCCAGAGCGCCGGGCTCTCCCGGTAGACCCGGTTCAGGTCGGCCACCAGCCGCTGCACGCCGGCGCGGGCCGGATCGTGGGTCAGGTACCAGTCGAGGCCGCGCTCCTCGCTCCACTCCCTGTCGTCGGCCAGCTCGCAGCCCATGAACAGCAGTTGCTTGCCCGGGTGCGCCCACATGTACGCCAGCAGCGCCCGCACCGTCGCCAGCCGCTGCCACGTGTCGCCGGGCATCTTGCCGGCGAGGGAGCCCTTGCCGTGCACCACCTCGTCGTGGCTGATCGGGAGCACGTAGTTCTCGCTCCACGCGTACGCCAGCGAGAACGTGAGCTGATGGTGGTGGTGCTGCCGGTAGATCGGGTCCTTCGAGGTGTAGAGCAGGGTGTCGTGCATCCAGCCCATGTTCCACTTGAACCCGAACCCGAGCCCGCCCTCCGAGGTCGGCTTCGTGACGCCGGGCCAGGCGGTGGACTCCTCGGCGATCATGAGTACGCCCGGGTGGTGCCGGTAGACGGTGGCGTTCACCTCCTGGAGGAACGCGATGGCCTCCAGGTTCTCCCGGCCGCCGTGCACGTTCGGCGCCCACTGCCCGTCGGAGCGGGAGTAGTCCAGGTAGAGCATCGAGGCGACCGCGTCCACGCGCAGCCCGTCGATGTGGAACTCGTCGAGCCAGTACAGCGCGTTGGCGACGAGGAAGTTGCGCACCTCGTTGCGGCCGAAGTCGAAGACGTACGTGCCCCAGTCGGGGTGCTCGCCGCGACGCGGGTCGGGGTGCTCGTACAGCGGGGTGCCGTCGAAACGGGCGAGCGCCCACTCGTCCTTCGGGAAGTGCGCCGGCACCCAGTCCAGGAGTACGCCGATGCCGGCGGCGTGCAGCCGGTCCACCAGGTGGCGGAAGTCGTCCGGGTCGCCGAACCGGGCGGTCGGCGCGTAGTAGCCGGTGACCTGGTAGCCCCACGAGCCGCCGAACGGGTGCTCCATCACCGGCAGGAACTCCACGTGGGTGAAGCCCATCTCCAGCACGTACGCGGTGAGCTGCTCGGCCAGTTCCCGGTAGCCGAGGCCGGGCCGCCAGGAGCCCAGGTGCACCTCGTACACGCTCATCGGCTCCTGGTGCGGCGCCTGCCGGGACCGGCGCGCGAGCCAGTCCGCGTCGCCCCACTCGTACCGTGACTCGTGCACCACCGACGCGGTGGCCGGCGGCACCTCGGTGCGCGCGGCCATCGGGTCGGCCTTGTCCCGCCACCGGCCGTCGGCGCCGAGGATGCGGTACTTGTAGCGGCTGCCCACCGGCAGGCCGGGCACGAAGATCTCCCACACGCCGCTGGATCCGAGCGACCGCATCGGCCACCCGTCGTCCGGCGCCCAGCCGGTGACGTCGCCGACCAGCCGCACGGCGCGGGCGTTCGGTGCCCAGACGGTGAACGCGACGCCCTCGTCGAACACGCGGGCGCCGAGCGCCGCCCAGAGCCGCTCGTGCCGGCCCTCGCCGATCAGGTGCAGGTCGAGGTCGCCGAGCGTGGGCGGATAACGGTACGGGTCGTCGTGCGTCGTGCCGTCCACCTCGACCCGGTAGTCGAGCACCTCACCGGGGAGGACCGCCTCGAAGACACCGGCGTCGTGCACCCGCTTCATCGGGTGCCGTTCGCCGTCGGCGAGCACCGCCACCTCGCCCGCGCCCCGGCGCAGCGTCCGGATCGTGGTGCTCCCGTCGGCCGGGTGCGCGCCGAGCACGGCGTGCGGGTCGTGTACCTCGCCGGCGATCAGCTGGTCCATCGGGCGTCGTCCTTGTCGGCCGGTGCGGTCGGGGCGGTGCCGCCGGAGAGGTCGGCGGGTACGTCTTCCACTGTGAGGTCGGGCGCGGCCGGCTGCTCCGGTTCGGCGGGGGCCGGTGCGGCCGGGCGGCGCACGGTCAGCACGTGCGCCGGTTGCAGGTACGGGTCGAGGCGTACCGCGTTGCGCTGCCCCCAGTCGTACTCGGCGCCGGTCAGCTCGTCGCGCACGGTGAACCGCTCGTGCCAGTCCAGGCCGAGCGCCGGCATGTCGAGCGTGGTGTTGCCCCACTGCACCTCGCGGGAGTCGAACGAGCAGACCACGATCACCGTGTTGCCGGTCTCGGGGTCGTGCTTCGACCAGCACAGCAGCGCCGGGTTGTCGATGTCGTGGAACCGCAGGTTGCGCAGCCGGTGCAGGGCGGGGTTGTCCCGGCGTACCCGGTTCAGCGTGGTGATGAACGGCGCCAGCGACCGGCCCTGCGCCAGCGCGGCGTCCCAGTCCCGGGGCCGCAGCTCGTACTTCTCGTTGTCGAGGTACTCCTCGGCCCCCGGGCGCGCGACGTGCTCGAACAGCTCGAACCCGGCGTACATGCCCCAGGAGGGGGACAGCAGCGCCGCCAGCACCGCCCGGATCTTGAACATCGGCGGGCCGCCGTGCTGCAACGACGAGTGCAGGATGTCCGGCGTGTTGGGCCAGAAGTTCGGCCGCATCCAGTCGACCGAGGCGACCAGCTCCTCGCAGTACTCCCGCATCTCGGCCGCCGTCGTGCGCCAGGTGAAATAGGTGTACGACTGGGTGAAGCCGATCTTGCCGAGCCCGTGCATGATCGCCGGCCGGGTGAACGCCTCGGCCAGGAACAGCACGTCCGGGTCGACCTTCTTGACCTCGGCGATCAGCCAGTGCCAGAAGTCGAACGGCTTGGTGTGCGGGTTGTCGACCCGGAAGATCCGGATGCCCTCGCCGACCCAGTGCAGCACCACCCGCAGCACCTCGGCCCGGATGCCCTCCGGGTCGTTGTCGAAGTTCAGCGGATAGATGTCCTGGTACTTCTTCGGCGGGTTCTCCGCGTACGCGATGCTGCCGTCGGCCCGGGTGGTGAACCACTCCGGGTGCTCGGTGACCCACGGGTGATCCGGCGCGCACTGCAACGCCAGGTCCATCGCCACCTCCAGCCCCTGCTCGGCGGCGGCCGCGACGAAGTCGCGGAAGTCCTCCGGCGTACCCAGATCGGGGTGGATGGCGTCGTGGCCGCCCTCGGCCGCGCCGATCGCCCACGGCGAGCCCACGTCGTCCGGCCCGGCGGTGAGCGCGTTGTTGCGGCCCTTGCGGTTCACCCGGCCGATCGGGTGGATCGGCGGCAGGTAGAGCACGTCGAAACCCATCGCCGCGACACCCGGCAGCCGCTGGATCGCGGTGGCGAACGTGCCGGAACGCGCGGGCGCGTCGACAGTGGCCGCTATCGCGCCCTCGGAGCGGGGGAAGAACTCGTACCAGGCGGAGAAGAGCGCCCGGGGCCGGTCCACCCACAGCGTGCGCTCCTCGCCGGTGGTGACCAGCTCGCGCACCGGGTGTTCCCAGAGCAGGTCGGCCAGATCCAGCGCCGCGCTCACCCGCCGCGGCAGGTCCAGGTCGTCGTCGGCCAGGGCCCGCACGGCTTCGCGTACGCGAGCACGGTCGGCCCTCGGCACCAGGTCGAGCGCGGCGGTCAGCACCCGTAAGCCTTCGGCCAGGTCGTTCGCCAGCTCGGCCGCGCCCTGGCCGGCGGCGAGCTTCTTGGTGACCGCGTTCTGCCAGGTGAGGTACGGGTCTCCGAACGCCTCCACGGCGAAGCGCCACAGGCCCACCGCGTCCGGGCGGATGGTGGCGTGCCAGCGGTCCTGGCCGGGCTCGCCGGGGCGCATCCGGGTGAACGGGCGGGCCGCGCCGTCCGGGCCGAGCCAGACCACGTTGCACCCGAGCGCGTCGTGGCCCTCGCGGTAGGCGCGCGCCGACACCGGTACGACCTCGCCGACCACCGCCTTGGCCGGGTAGCGACCGCAGGAGACGACGGGGGAGACGTCTTCGATCGGGAACCGTCCAGTCACCCGCTCAACCTACTGCGCGAGATCCTCTCGCGCTCGGTTGCGCGCTGCTTCCACGGCGACGCGCCCGCCCGGGTGGGCGGGCCTGCCGGGTCAGCGCCGGGCCCGCCACGCCTTCGCACGCCGCATGTAGCGCAGCACCCCGGCCGGCCCGGTGGAGACGGGCCAGTCGTCGGTGCGGAAGTAGGCGTCCGAGCCGCCGTCCAGGAAGATCACCGACCCGCAGAGGAAGTCGGCGGCCGGCGACAGCATGAACGCCACCCACTCGCCGACGTCCGCCGGCCTGCCGCGCCCGCCGATCGGCACCGGCAGCCCTTCGACCGCCTCCTTCTCGCCCCGGGCGATCTGCTCCTCCAGCAGCGGGGTGGCGATGATGCCGGGGGCCAGGACGTTCACCCGGATGCCGGCGCCGGCCCACTCCGGCGAGATCGCGGCGCGGCGTGCCCACCGCGTCACCGCCAGCTTCGAGCTCGCGTACGCGAACGGCGCCGAGCGCTTGCCGAAGCGCCCCACCACCCGCAGCGCCCGGTCGGCGTCGCGGTCGAGCAGGGCCCGTACGGCGCGCTCCGGCACCATCGGGGTGAGCGTGACGGAGTTCGAGCCGAACACCACGACCTTGCTGTTGCCGGCGGCGGCCAGCGCCGGTCGCCACGCCTCGAGCAGCTCCACCACGCCGAAGAAGTTCACCTGCTGCACGAGCCGGTCCCGGCCGGGGATGCCGCCGAGCCCGGCGGCGCACACCGCCCCGTCGAGCCGCCCTCCGGCGCGCTCCAGCACCTCGGTGGCCGCCGCCGCACGCCCGGTCGGCGTGGAGAGGTCGGCGACGACCTCCACGTCCCGCAGGTCCACGCCGACGACGGTGTGCCCGTCGCGCCGCAGCCGCTCGGCGGACGCCCGGCCCATGCCCGAGGCTGCGCCGGTCACCGCGTACGTACCCATGTCGGTTCCTCTCCGCTTCGCCGGCGGTCGGTCCGGGTCGGCCCCGTGCGTCTGCCGGATGCTGGCACGCCGGGCGGGCCCGGGTGCGACAAAACCGTGCCTATTCCGCCGTCCGGCGGCCCTCGGCCCGGTCGGCGGCGGGGAGCTTGCCCGCCGCGTGCCGCCCGACGATGTAGCCGTAGACCAGGCCCTGGCCGATGGTCGCCCCGGCCCCCGGGTAGGTGCGGCCGAAGGCGTTGGCGGCGGCGTTGCCCATCGCGTACAGCCCGGGGACCGGGGTCCCCTCGTCGGACAGCGCCCGTCCGAGGCCGTCAGCCCGGATCCCGCCGCAGGTCCCGAGGTCGGACAGGACGACCCGGACGGCGTACAGGGTGCCGGCCAGGGGCCGCAGGTTCGGGTTCGGCGTCACGGTCGGGTCGCCGTAGTAGCGGTCGTACGCGCTGGCGCCACGCGCGAAGTCCTCGTCGACGCCGGCGGCGGCGAGCTGGTTGAACCGCGCCAGGGTGGCGCTCAGCGCGTCGGCGTCCACGCCCATCGACCGGGCGAGGTCACCGGGGGTGTCCGCGCGGTGCGCGATGCCCGCCGCGTACCAGGACTTCGGCAGCGGGGCGCGGGGGAAGTGCGTGCCGGCGAAGACGTAGCTGTTGCGGTACCGCTGGTCGAAGACCAGCCACATGGCCGGCAGCGTCGCGCTCTCGCGGGCGAGGCCGAGCACCCGCTGCCCGAACGTCATGTAGTCGCAGGACTCGTTGACGAACCGGCGGCCCGTGCCGTCCACCATGAGCGACCCGGGCAGGGAACGCTCGGCGAGGAGCACCGACGGCGCGGCGTCGCCGACCGGCGCGACAGCGGGGAACCACCACGCCTGCTCCATCAGGTCGGTGCCGGCACCGGCCTCCTGGGCGGCGCGGATCCCGTCGCCGGTGTTGCTGTCCGCGCCGAGGCTCCAGTCGCCCAGGTCGCGGTGGTGGTGGACGTGCCGCAGCGGCAGGTCGTGGTCGAAGCCGCCGGTGGCGAGCACGACACCCCGCTCGGCCCGTACGGCGAACGTCGTCTCCCCGTGGCGCAGTTCGGCGCCGACGACCCGGTCCCCCTCGACCAGGAGCCGCTCCAGCGCCGTTTCGGTCCAGACCGGGATGCCGGCGCGGCGGACGCCGGCGAACAGGCCGGCGGCGATGGCCTGGCCGCCGGCGGCATACTCGCGCCCGAGCGCGAGGCCGCCGAGGCCCTGGGCGAGGCGGCTCACGATGCGGGGCAGCGCGCGAACCGGGGTCTTCGCCATCAGGTTGAGCCACTTGTAGTCCGCGCCGGTGACCGGCATGGGCACTGGCGCGGAGAGGACGGCGGGACGCAGCCGCGCGCGGTCGGCGCCGAGGACCTTCAGGTCGAGCGGGCGGCACTCGCAGCTGCGGCCCTCGGCGGTGCCGCCGGGCAGCTCCGGGTGGTAGTCGGAGTAGCCACGGGCCCAGAGGAACCGCATCGGGGTGGTTCGCGTGAGCATCTCGATAGTGGCGGTGCCGTGCTCCAGGAAGCTGCGCCAGCGCTGCTCGGGCGCGGAGCCGTCCACGAGGGCCTCCAGGTACGCCGCGCCGCGCTCGGGCGTGTCCCCGGAGCCCTCGGCGGCCAGCACGGGATTGGCGGGGATCCAGAAGGCGCCGCCGGAGCGCGCCGTGGAGCCGCCGACCCAGCGCGACTTCTCCACGACCACGACGGAGAGGCCGGCCTCGTGGGCGCTGAGCGCGGCGGCGAGGCCGGTGCCGGAACCGATCACGACGAGGTCGACCGAGGTCGGCCGGGGCTGCCGGGGTACGGACATCGGGGGGACTCCTTGCTACGGGGCGACGACGGGCCGGGTACCGGCGGCGACGAGCGCCGCCGTCCCCTCGGCGTCCAAGGGGCAGTGGGTGCCGGTGAAGATGCTGGCCGCGCAGAGGTTGCAGTGGGTACAGCGCGACCGGGTGGCGGCGTCGCGGCTGATCTTGTTGATCAGATCCGGCTCCCGGAGCAGGGCGCGGGCCATCGCGACGTACTCGAAGCCGTCGCTCATGGCCGTGCGCATCCCGTCGAGATCGGTGACGCCGCCCAGCAGGATCAGCGGCATCGACAGCTCGCGACGGAACTGGAGCGCGAGGTCGCGGAAGTAGAGCGGCTGGTAGGGGTAGTCGCGGAACAGGAACCGGCCGAACGTCTTCATCCCCAGCCGCAGCAGCGGCGGCTGGGGCGCGGCCATCGCCGACAGCGGGATGTCGCCCCGGAACAGGAACATCGGGTTGAGCAGCGAGGACCCGCCGGTGAGCTCCAGGGCGTCCAGGTGCCCGTCAGCCTCCAGCGTCCGGGCGAACGGGATCGACTCGTCGAGGTCGAAACCGCCGGGCACGCCGTCGCGCATGTTCATCTTGGCGATGACGGCCACGTCGTCGCCGACGGCCTCCTTGACGGCGGCCAGGATCCGGCGCGGGAACTCGGCGCGGTTGGCCAGCGCACCGCCGAACTCGTCCCGGCGCCGGTTGAGCTTCGGCGACAGGAACGATCCGGCGAGGTAGGTGTGGCCCAGGTGCACCTCGACGGCGTCGAAGCCCACCTCGCGCGCCGCCGCGGCGGCGCTGCCGTGTGCGGCCACGACGCGGTTGATGTCGTCGTGCGTCGCGGCGCGGTCGAAGCCCATCGCCAGGGGGTTGAACCGCGCCGACGCGGCGAGCGAGGGCAGCCCGTTCGAGCGGGAGTTCGCCACCGGCCCGGCGTGCCCGATCTGGGCGCTGACCTTGGCGCCGGTGGCATGCACCGCCTCGGTCAGCCGCCGCAGCCCGGGCAACGCCTCGGGCCGCCAGTAGACCTGGCCCCGTTCGGTGCGCCCCTCGGGCGCGACGGCGAGGTAGGCGACAGTCGTCATGCCGACGCCGCCGCGGCCCACAGCGGTGTGGTACTCGATCAGGCGGTCGGTGACCAGGGCGTCCGGGGTCGCCCCCTCGAAGGTGGCGGACTTGATGACCCGGTTGCGCAGGTGCACCGGACCGAGGGTGGCGGGGGCGAGCGGGTCGGGAATCGGGCGCGTGGTGGTCACGGGGCTTCCTCGGGTGTGGTGATGCGGATGTCCAGCAGACGCAGCAGGGCGTCGACGGCGTGGGCGGGCGAGCCGTCGGGGCCGCCGCGGGCCCAGTCGTACAGCGCGGCCTGGGCCGCCTCGCGGTACGCGGTGGCGACGGCGTGGCAGATCGCGCTCGGCGCTCCCGGCCGGCGCCGGGCGATCTCCCGGGCGAGGGCCTCGGTCCAGGGCGCGTAGGCGCGGGCGGAGGCTTCCGCCAGTTCGGGTTCCTCGGCGACGACCCGCATCCAGTACCCGCCCGCGCTGAGCACGAGCGCGTCGTCGGAGACGGAGGCGACGACGGCGGCGCGCAGCGCGTCGGACAGCGGGACGTCGAGGGGCAGCGCGCGGAACGTCTCGGTCAGCCGCCGCGTGGCGGCGGGCACCCCCACCCAGGCGAGGGCGGCCTTGGACGGGAAGTGCCGCATCAGGGTGCGGGCGCTGATCCCGGTGGCCGCGGAGAGGTCGTCCCAGCCGGTGGCGCCGTAGCCGCGCTCCGCCCAGAGCCGCAGGGCCGCGGTGCCGACCGCTTCGGGATCGAGCACCGTGGGCCGGCCCCGTCGGCGCTGCGCGGGCGGGGTGTCCGAGGCCATGCGACCAGTGGAACATTTTTGGCGGGAACCGTCAATAATCGGTGACCGGCCGGCGACGTGACCGCCCGCTCCGCCTCTAGCTCGCCCGCTGCGCGACGAACACGAACTCCCGATCGGGGCGATCAGACGCCTGCCGCACGTCGAGCACCCGGTATCCGGCGGCGGTCAGGCTCGACTCGACCTCGTCGCGGTCGCGGAACCGCAGCGTCGAGTCCGACGTGACCACCGCTCCGTCGCGCAGGAACCGGTACGTGAAGCGGAAGGAGACGAACGGCAGGTCGATCGCGGTGACCCGGAGACGCCGTTCCACCCGCCCGATGCCCGGGACGGCTCGGATGACCGGACCGGTGTCCGTCGCCCACTCCTCCCAGGCGCGATGGCCGGGGCGCCGGGTCTCGAAGACGAGATGCCCCTGCGGCCGGAGCGCGGCGTGGATGCTCCGGAGCGTCAGTCCCCAGTCGGCATCGGTCAGGAAGACCTGCGCCACGTTCCCGGTCATCGTGGCCAGGTCGGCGTCGAGCGCGGGCAGCGCCGTGGCGTCGCCGTGGATCCAGTGGACCGGGCCGGCCCCGTCCTCGGCCCGCGCGACGTCGAGGGACGCCCCGGCCGGGTCGACGCCGACGACCGCGTGCCCGTGCCGGGCCAGCAGGACCGCCAGCGACCCGGTCCCGCAGCCCACGTCGAGCACTGTGCGCGCGCCCAGCTCACGGGCGAGCGCGAGGTAGGCGGCCAGGTCGTCCCGGTCGGAGTCGAAGGCGTCGTAGACCGGCGCGAGGCGCGGATGGGCGAAGATCGCATCGGGCACCCGACGACTGACTTCCTTACACGCCCACCGAGCGGTACACCTCGATCGTCTGCTCGGCGATCGCCTGCCAGGAGAAGTGCTCCACGGCCCGCCGCCGCCCCGCCGCCCCGAACGCCGCGATCCGGTCCGGGTCGGCCAGCAGCTCGTTCATGCGCGCGGCCAGGTCGGCCACGAAACGCTCCGGGTCCAGCGGCGTGCCGGAGCCGTCGCCGGCCTGCTCGATCGGCACCAGCAGCCCGGTCTCGCCGTCGGCCACCACCTCCGGGATGCCGCCGGTGGCGGTCGCCACCACGGCGGTCTCGCAGGCCATCGCCTCCAGGTTGACGATGCCCATCGGCTCGTAGACGGACGGGCAGGCGAAGACCGTGGCGTGGGTGAGCACCTGGATCACCTCGTGCTTGGGCAGCATCGCCGCCACCCAGACCACCCCGGACCGGGTCGCCCGCAGCTCCGCCACGAGCCCCTCCACCTCGGCGGCGATCTCCGGGGTGTCCGGCGCGCCGGCCAGCAGCACGAGCTGGGTGTCGGCGGGCAGCTCCCGGGCCGCCCGCAGCAGGTACGGCAGGCCCTTCTGCCGGGTGATCCGCCCGACGTAGACAACGCTGGGCCTCCCCGGGTCGATGCCGAGCCGGTCGAGCACGTCGGTGCCCGGGTCCGGGGCGTACTGCGCGGTGTCGATGCCGTTGTAGACCACGCGTACCCGGTCGGGGTTCACCGCCGGGTACGCGGTGAGCACGTCGCGGCGCATGCCCGCGCTCACCGCGATGATCGCGTCGGCCGACTCGAACGCGGTCCGCTCGCACCAGGAGGAGAGCGCGTACCCGCCGCCGAGCTGCTCGGCCTTCCACGGGCGCAGCGGCTCCAGGCTGTGCGCGGTCACCACGTGCGGCACCCCGTGCAGCAGCTTCGCGGTGTGCCCGGCCAGGTTGGCGTACCAGGTGTGGCTGTGCACCACGTCGGTGCCGGCCGTACCGGCGGCCATCTCCAGGTCGACGCCCATGACGCGCAGCGCGGCGTTGGCGCCGGCGAGCGCGGCCGGCTCGGCGTACGCGGTCACGCCCTTCTCGTCGCGGGGCGCGCCGAAGCAGTGCACCCGCACGTCGGCGAGCCGGCGCAGCTCACGGGCGAGGTATTCCACGTGCACCCCGGCGCCGCCGTACACCTCCGGCGGGTACTCGCGGGTGAGCAGGTCGACGCGCATCGGTGCCATGCCCGCACCCTAGTGCAGAGCGCCGCGTCGCACGCGGTGGCAAGTGTGGGCGTCCGAGTGGTGAAGTCGGTTCGAGGTGGTTAGCGTCTGAGCATGGCTGCCAAGGTGCTCGCGATCGTCCTGGCCGGCGGGGAGGGCAAGCGCCTGATGCCCCTGACGACCGACCGGGCGAAGCCCGCCGTCCCCTTCGGCGGGATGTACCGCATGGTCGACTTCGTCCTGTCCAACCTGGCGAACGCCGGCTTCCTCAAGATCGTCGTGCTGACCCAGTACAAGTCGCACTCGCTGGACCGCCACATCACCAAGACGTGGCGGATGTCGACGCTGCTCGGCAACTACGTCACGCCGGTGCCCGCGCAGCAGCGCCGCGGCCCGTGGTGGTTCGCCGGCTCGGCCGACGCGATCTACCAGAGCTTCAACCTGATCAACGACGAGCAGCCCGACTACGTGATCGTCTTCGGCGCGGACCACATCTACCGGATGGATCCCCGGCAGATGGTCGAGGACCACATCGCCTCCGGCGCCGGGGTGACGGTGGCGGGCATCCGGCAGCCGCTGTCGACGGCCGACCAGTTCGGCGTGATCGAGGTCGGCGAGGACGGCAAGCGTATCCGCGCGTTCCGGGAGAAGCCCACCGACGCGGTCGGGCTGCCGGACGCGCCGGACGAGATCTACGCCTCGATGGGCAACTACGTGTTCACCACCAAGGCGCTGTGCGAGGCGGTCGAGCGCGACGCGGCGGACAAGACGAGCAAGCACGACATGGGCGGCAGCATCATCCCGATGCTCGTCGAGCGCGGCGAGGCAAACGTCTACGACTTCAAGGACAACGAGGTGCCCGGCAGCACCGACCGCGACCGCGGCTACTGGCGGGACGTGGGGACGCTCGACTCGTTCTACGACGCGCACATGGACCTGATCAACGTGCACCCGGTGTTCAACCTCTACAACTTCGAGTGGCCCATCTACACCGAGCAGCCGCCGTACCCGCCGGCCAAGTTCGTGCACGCCTGGGGCGAGCGGGTGGGCCGCGCGGTCAGCTCGATGGTCTCGCCCGGCTCGGTGATCTCCGGCTCGCTGGTGGAGAACTCGATCGTGGCGCCGAAGGTGAAGGTGCACTCGTGGGCGCACGTCGACGGCGCCGTGCTGATGGAGGGTGTCCAGATCGGCCGCCACGCGGTCGTCCGGCGCGCGATCCTGGACAAGAACGTCCACGTCCCGGAGGGCGCCGAGATCGGCGTCGACCTGGAGAAGGACCGCCAGCGCTACACCGTGTCCGACAACGGCATCGTCGTCATCGGCAAGGGCCAGCGCGTCGAGCCCTGAGCAGTCCCCACCGCATCACCGAGGAGGATCCCGCAGTGGCCCACCCCCGTGCCGGCCAGCCCGCCCGGCCCGCCGACCTGGTCGACGTGCCCCGGCTGGTCACCGCCTACTACGCCGAGCACCCGGACCCGGACGACCCGGCGCAGCAGGTCTCCTTCGGCACCTCCGGGCACCGCGGTTCCAGCCTGCGCAACGCGTTCAACTCCGACCACATCCTCGCCGTCACCCAGGCGCTCTGCGACTACCGGCGCGAACAGGGCCTTTCCGGGCCACTGTTCCTCGGCCGGGACACCCACGCGCTCTCCGCGCCCGCCGAGGCCGACGCGCTGGAGGTGCTCGCCGCCAACGACGTCACAGTGCTGCGCGACAGCCGCGACGGCTACACCCCGACCCCGGCGGTCTCGCACGCCATCCTCACCCACAACCGGGGGCGCACCAGCGGCCTCGCCGACGGCATCGTGATCACCCCGTCGCACAACCCGCCGTCCGACGGCGGGTTCAAGTACAACCCCACCCACGGCGGGCCCGCCGACACCGACGCCACCAAGTGGATCCAGGACCGCGCGAACGCCATCCTCGCCGCCGGGCTCAAGGAGGTGAAACGCATCCCGTACGCGCGGGCGCGCGCCGCCGCGACCACCGGGGAGTACGACTTCCTCGCCCGGTACGTCGACGACCTGCCCGCCGCGCTGAACATCGACGCGATCCGCGACGCCGGGGTGCGCATCGGCGCGGACCCGATGGGCGGGGCGAGCGTGGCGTACTGGGGCGAGATCGCCGAACGGCACCGCCTCGACCTCACCGTGATCAACCCGCTCGTGGACCCGACCTGGCGGTTCATGACGCTCGACGGCGACGGCAAGATCCGGATGGACTGCTCCTCACCGAACGCGATGGCCTCGCTGATCGCCGCCCGGGACGACTACGCGGTCTCCACCGGCAACGACGCCGACGCCGACCGGCACGGCATCGTCACGCCCGACGGCGGCCTGATGAACCCCAACCACTACCTGGCCGTGGCGATCGGCCACCTGTTCCGTACCCGGGAGCAGTGGGGCCCGGCCGCGGCGGTGGGCAAGACGCTCGTCTCCTCCTCGATGATCGACCGGGTCGCGGCCGACCTCGGCCGCCCGCTGCTGGAGGTGCCGGTCGGGTTCAAGTGGTTCGTGCCCGGCCTGCTCGACGGCACCGTCGGCTTCGGCGGCGAGGAGAGCGCCGGGGCGTCGTTCCTGCGCCGCGACGGCGGCACCTGGACCACCGACAAGGACGGCATCCTGCTCTGCCTGCTCGCCGCCGAGATCATCGCCACCACCGGCCGGACGCCCAGCGAGCACTGGGCCGAGCTGGCCGACCGGTTCGGCGCGCCCGCGTACGCCCGGATCGACGCCCCGGCCGACCGGGCGCAGAAGGCCGTCCTGGCGAAGCTGTCGCCGGAGCAGGTCACCGCCACCGAGCTGGCCGGTGAGCCGATCGCCGCGATCCTCACCACCGCACCCGGCAACGGCGCCGCGATCGGCGGGCTCAAGGTGACCACCGAGTCGGGCTGGTTCGCCGCCCGCCCGTCCGGCACCGAGGACGTCTACAAGATCTACGCCGAGTCGTTCCAGGGCCCGGAGCACCTGGCCCGGATCCAGGAGGAGGCCAAGGCGCTTGTCGACGGCGTGCTCGCCACCGCCTGACCCGGCTCAGCGGGGCGGGGGCAGCTCCCGGCGGTTGAGCTGCTCCCGCAACCCGTCCGGCAACAGCTCCCGCAACTGGTCCGGCAGCAGCGGCAGGTCCAGCAGGCTCAGTTTGAGCTGGTTGCGCTCCTGGTAACGGCGGGGGTCGAGGCGGACCACCCGGCCGGCGTCCTTGACGTACCGGATGTGCACCGAACCCTCCGTCGCCGCCTGCCGGATCAGCAGCCCGTCCATCTCCACCGCCACCGGCGCCGAGTCCGCGCGCAGCTCCAGGTGCACCGTCTCGTGCGCGGAGAGCAGCACCGAGCGGGAGATCCCGGCCATCGGCGCGGACGGCGTCACCACCATCGCCTCCGTGGCCGGTGAGATCAGCGGTCCGCCGGCGGCATAGCTGTACGCGGTCGACCCGGTCGGCGTGCTCACCACCAGCGCGTCGCACCGGTAGTAGCCGTACCGCTGGCCGTCCACCGCCAGGGTGGCCGTGACGAACCCCGCGCCGGGCTGCCGGACCAGGGCGATGTCGTTGAACGCCACCACGTCGTCACCGCAGACGTCGCAGGCCAGGCAGGCGTGCGACTCGACGGTGAAGTCGTGCTCCACCAGCCGTTCCAGCGCCCGGGGCAGGTCCGGCGGCTCCACCTCGACCAGGAAGCCGACCCGGCCCAGGTGCACGCCGAGCACCGGCTTCGGGTCGCGGACGGCCATCCGCAGCGCGCCCAGCATGGTCCCGTCGCCGCCGATGCTGATCAGCGCGGCACAGCGGTCGGCCAGTTCGTCCGCGGCGACCGCCTCCACCGACGCCGGTACCCGCGCCCGGTCCTCGGCGCGTACCGCGAGGGTGATCCGGTGCCGGGCGGCCCAGTCCGCGATGATCCCCACCACCTCGGAGACGTCCCGGGTGGGGTGCAGCACCAGCCCCAGCACGTCACCCGCCACCGCTACAGCTCACCACACCGGGACCGGACCAGGACCGGAGCGGGCGGCGGTGATCCGAAATCCCCCTTTGGGGTGGTAGCGGCCACTATGGTGTGAACATGCCGGTCCCGTATGGTGTCCAGTCGATCGTCCCCGCCGCCGGCGTGGGAGTGCCGTCCCGTGCGGACGCGCCGGGTCTCCGGGTCCGCCCGGCCACCGTCGCGGACGCGGAATGGCTGGCCGAGGTCAGCCGGTCGTCGTTCGCGCGGCATCTGCACGACTACCTGACCTCGGCCCAGCCCGGCGTCGGCCGGTTCTGGGAGGTCGTGCTCGCACACCCGCAGTCGTTCCCCGGCCGGTGTTTCCTGGTGGCCGAGGACCAGGACGGCCGGCGGCTGGGCTTCGCCGACCTGACCCGGGTCGAGCCGGGCCTGGCGCACCTGTCCTACATCTGCGTGGTGGAGGCCGCCCGTGGCCGTGGCGTCGCCCGGGAACTGCTGCGCGCGTACGCCCGCGCCCACCCCGACCTGCTGTCGATGCGGCTGGACGTGTTCGCCGACAACGCCCCGGCCCGCGCGCTCTACGACCGGCTCGGGTTCGCGGGCGACTCCACGACCACGTGGTGGGTCGCCGACCTCGCGCTCGGCGGGGTCGCGCCCGCAGCCGACGTCCGCTTCGACGGGCTGCACGCCGCCCGGGCCTGGCTCGACACGTACGGCTTCGGTGAGCTCACCGTCGTCGCCGGAGACGCCACCCACGTGCTGGGGCGGCCGAGCCCGCGGGTGCTGCGGTGCTTCGACCCGGCGACGCTGCGACGGCCGGCGGTGGTCGCAGCCGTGGTCCGGGCCTTCCCCGGCATCGACCGCGTCCTGGTCATGACACCCGGCGAGGACGCGCCGCCCAGCGCGGTCGGCCCGCTGCGGGCCGTCAACCGCTCGCTCAGGATGTCCACCTCCGAGATCCGCGCCAGACTGGAGCTTCCGTGACGCAGACGATCCCCAAGACCGCCACCGACCCGGGTGCCTTCCGCACGCCGAGCCTGTTCTACCGGGCGGCCCGGGAGGGCATGCGCGACCTGCTCGCCCAGCCCGAGGTCTGGCGCGGCGACCGGCGCGACATCCTGCTGCCGTCGTTCATCGGCTGGTCCGCCAACGAGGGCAGCGGCGTCTTCGACCCGGTGACCGAACTCGGGCTCGACCCCGGCTTCTACGACCTGACCGAGGACCTCGCCGTTGACCTGTCCTCGCTGGAGGCACGGCTCGCGGACCGTCCCTACGACGTCGTGGTGGTCATCCACTACTTCGGCCGCACCGAACGGGCGATCGGCCGGATCCGGGAGCTGACCGACAGGCACGGCGCGCTGCTGCTCGAGGACCTCGCACACGCGTGGTTCACCCACGCGCTCGGCGGTCCGGCCGGCCGCACCGGCGAGGTCTCGCTCTACTCCCTGCACAAGATGCTGCCGATGCCCGGCGCACGCGGCGGGATGATCACCTACCGCGACCCGGGGCGGCTCACCGGTCAGCGGGAGACCGAGCCGGACCTGTCCCGGCACGTGCTCGACCACGACACGCTGGGCATCGCCGTGCGGCGGCAGGAGAACTTCCGCGCCCTCACCGCGTTGCTGCGCGACCTGCCCGAACTCGGCGGCGCGTTCGAGCTGATGTGGCCCGAGCTGGCGCCGGACGACGCCCCGCAGACGCTGCCGGTGCGGATCCTCGGGACCGGCCGGGAGAACCGCGACCATGTCTACGCCGAGATGAACCGCGAGGGCTTCGGCATGGTCAGCCTCTACCACACGCTCATCGAGCAGTTGCGCGATCATCCGTCGATGGCACGGCTGTCCCGGCGGATCATCAACTTCCCCGTACACCAGGACGTCGCACCGGCCGACTACCC
Organism: Micromonospora sp. CNZ285; assembly: GCF_004637285.1. Classification (NCBI taxonomy): domain Bacteria; kingdom Bacillati; phylum Actinomycetota; class Actinomycetes; order Micromonosporales; family Micromonosporaceae; genus Micromonospora; species Micromonospora sp. CNZ285. The sequence goes on from NZ_SPQD01000001.1 coordinate 475,555, forward strand.
GGCACTGGTCGCGAGCTTCCAGCGGGCGCTGGGCACACTCCCTGAGCGCGGCGCGCTCGCACCGGCCGCACGTCCGGCGGCACCGGCCCAGAGCGGCGCTGCGGCGCCGCGACCGTCCGGCGTGCCCACCGGCTCGGCCTGACCGCGTGTCGGTGCCCGCCCGTGCCGGGCGGGCACCGACGGGCTCAGCGGACGCCGGTGAGGCGCCGTTCCTGGTCGAGGTCGAGCATCTGCGCCGACGGGTCGACCGCCACGCCGGACGCGCGCAGGACCTTGCCCGCCGTCCGCGCGAGGATGCGCAGGTCGAGCCAGAGGGACCAGTCGAGAACGTAGCGGACGTCGAGTTCCAGGCGCTCGGTCCAGGCCAGGTCGTTGCGACCGTTGACCTGCGCGAGCCCGGTGATGCCCGGCCGGACCTCGAACCGCTTGCGCTCCCGGTCGGTGTACCAGGGGTCGTAGCGCAGCAGCAGCGGCCGGGGACCGACCAGGCTGAGGTCGCCCCGGAGCACGTTGACCATCTGCGGCAGCTCGTCGATGCTCAGCCGCCGCAGCGTCCGGCCGACGCCCCGGCAGCGGACCCCGTCGGGCAGCAGCCGGCCCTCCGCGTCGCGGTCGTCGGACATCGTCCTGAGCTTGAGGACCCGGATGCGGCGCTCGTACCGGCCGGTGCGTTCCTGGCGGAAGAAGACCGGGCTGCCGAACTGGGCCAGGACGAGCAGCGCGGCGACCGCCACCACCGGCGCGGTCACCACGAGCACGACGAGCGCCACGGTGATGTCGAGGAGCCGCTTGAGCCGTAGCTCGATCGACCGCCGGCCGGGGCTCACCGGGAGTGCGCCTTCCCGGCGGCCTGCGGGGCGTACTCCCCGGGTGGTCCGCCGACGCCCGCGGCGTACTCGATGACCTCGGCCATCCGCACCGCGGAGATCCGGTTGTCGAAGTGCCGGTGCGACCGCTCGCGGGCGCGTACGCCGCGCTCGGCGAGCCGCCCGGACCGGAACTCGGCGTACGCGTGCTCGATGGCCTCCGCCAGGGCGGCCGGGTCGTCCCGGGGAACCACCCACCCGCAGCTCTCGTCCACCGTCTCCGGCAGCCCGCCGGCGTCGCTGACGATGCTGGGAACGTCCAGCAGTGCCGCCTCGGGCGGCGCGCCGTGGCCCTCGCTCAGTGACGGGCTGACGCTGAGGTCCGCCGCCCGGTAGTAGGGCCGCACGTCGTCGGCGGTGTCGATCCAGCGGACGGAGTGGTCGTCAGCGACCCCGAACCGGCGGATCAGCTCCTGCCGGTGGTCCTCGCCGGCCTGGTCCGAGCCGCCACCGACGAGCATCAGCACCGCCTCGGGGTGCCGGGACCGGATCTCCTGCCACGCGGCGAGCAGGACGTCGTGGCCCTTGAACGCGCGGTCCCGGTGGGCGGCGAGCTTCCGCGGGGGATAGACGTACGCCACCATGATCACGACGAACTGGTCCGGGCTCAGCCCGAGATCCGCCCGGCACTTCGCCCGGGCCTCCGCCCGCGTCGCCGCCGTGTCGTCCGGCAGGTCCGCGGTCGCCCAGGCCAGGTTGAGCCCGCTGGTCACGGCCGGCCGGCGCGCCGCCGGTACGCCCAGCTCGCCGTAGAGGCGGGAGGTGTAGCGGGTGCCGCAGATGATCGTGCGGTCCAGGCGCCAGAGCAACCGCTCGACCATCCGGACCGCCCGCGACTCCAGGAACGCGGGGCCGGCGACGAACTGCACCCGAGCCAGCGGCAGGCCGACAGTCGCGAGCCGCGCGCCAAGCGTGGCCGCGTACAGGTGGTGGTAGAGCACCTGGGGGCGCAGACGGCGGACGAGGCGGCGCAGCCGCCACAGCTCGGACAGCGTGCTCAGGCTGGGCCGGAAGCGGAACGAGAACGGCGACGCCACCGTCCGGATCCCGGCCTCGGCCAGGCGGTCGTTCAGGCGCCCGCCGGGTGGGCAGATCACCACCACCTCGTGGCCGCGATCCCGCAGGGCGCAGGCCTGCGGGATGGTCCAGAGTCCGCCGTAGTTCGTCTTGACGATGACGGCGACGCGCAGTGACCGGCGCCCGGGCGGGTCGCCGGCGACGCCGGACCGGGGATCGTGCCTCACGTGTTCGCCTCCAACAGTCGGCGCGACGTCGTTCGCCGCTCCACCCAGGGCAACGAGCTTTGTGGTGTTTAGTAACCAACGTCGGATTCTCTCGTTGGCCCTGCGGAGAGAGCACCGGCGAGCGGTAGGAGCGCACGTGAGAGTCGTCGTCACGGGGGGCGCCGGTTTCATCGGTTCCAACCTGGTGCGGGCCCTGTCGGAAACGGGCCGGGTCGCCGAGATCGTCGTCGTCGACGACCTCTCCACCGGGTCGGTGGAGAACCTGCGCGGGCTGCCGGTGGAGCTGCTGATCGGGACCGTCCTGGACCCCGCGCTGCTCGACCGCGCGATGGCCGGCGCGTCCAGCGTGGTCCACCTCGGAGCCCTCGGCTCGGTGCCCCGCTCCATCGACGACCCGCTGCGCAGCCACCACGCGAACGCCACCGGCACCCTGACCGTCCTCGACGCCGCCCACCGCAACGGCGTCCCGCAGTGCGTGCTGGCCTCCTCGTCCTCGGTGTACGGCGCCAACCCGGTACTGCCACGCCAGGAGGGCCTGCGGCCCATGCCGGTCAGCCCGTACGCGGTGTCGAAACTGGCCACCGAGGCGTACGGGATCGCCTTCGCCAACTGCTACGGCATGGCGGTCCTGCCGTTCCGCTTCTTCAACGTCTTCGGACCGAGGCAGGCGGCGAACCACGTGTACGCCGCGGTGGTCCCGCGGTTCGTCACCGCCGCCCTGGAGAACCGGCCGTTGCAGGTGCACGGCGACGGGCGGCAGTCCCGGGACTTCACCTACGTGGGCAGCGTGACCTCGGTGATCGTGGACGCTGTGCTGCGGCAGGTGGCGGCCCCGGACGTGGTGAACCTCGCGTTCGGCGCGCGCATCTCCCTGCTCGACCTCATCGCCGAACTGGAGACCGTGCTGGGGCGGACGCTGGACGTCGTGCACGTGCCGGCGCGGCCCGGTGACGTCCGCGAGTCCCAGGCCGACCACACACGACTGCGCGAGCTGTTCCCGGCCGCGTCGCCGACGCCCTTCGCCGAAGGGCTGCGGGCTACGGTCGAGTGGTTCCGGTCGGGGGAGGCCCTGACAGCAGGCGCCGTGCCGGCGCAGGGGCAGTCCGTCAGCGCGCCTCTTTCCTGAGGCGTATCACACGCAGCGTGCTCAGGGCGGCCCGTCGTTGAGACGGCGGCGCCAGAGCCGCGGGCATCCTGTCCGCCGCTTTGACCGTCACGCTGGACAGCCGCGACTGCTCCCGGCACCGCCGGCCCCCGGTCCATCGAAGGTGCACGTGCGCCGGCGTTCGGCCCGACTACCCCGATGTCCGGGCCGGATGGCGGGGGGTGTCGGTCGACGCGAACGTCGGCTCCCGCCGCACAGCGGCGTGCATCGGAGCTGGCATGGTGCCGCCCCGCACGAATCCCAGACAGATGACGGCGTAGAAGACGGCACCGTACAGAAGGGTGTTGAGGAAGGTGATGCTCTCCCCGCGGAAGCCGTACATCCAGTCGACGGTGTAGAGGATGCTCGCGTAGGCGAACACGTGCCCTCGTCCGGCTCGGAGGAGGATCAGCCGGTGGCCGAGGGTGATCGCGGCGAAGACGAACGGGATGCCCACCAGGCCGAAGTTGAGGTACGCCTCGGCCGTCAGGGAGAATCCGTAGCCCGACGTGGATCCGGGGGCCCACTGGTCGACGAGCCAGTTCATGAGCATGGGACGATCCGGCACCAACGCTGACGGCAGTAGGGCGAGTAACGCCTCCGCATAGCTCTGGCCCGGCCACAGTCGGAGGCTGCTGTCGCCGTATGTCATGACGTAGGTGTCCACGAACATCGTGGAGCCCTCGTTCAGGGCCTTCCCGATGTTCAGTGTGCCCCCGCTCCGAACAGCGCTGAGGTAGGTGGCCGCCACGGCGAAGGCGACGCCGGCCAGTCCGAACTTCGGGGGAATGCGCCTCCGCTGGAGCAGAAGAATGTGCATCGCCACGGCGAAGGCGACGAAGAGGAAATCGCGTTCGTTCGTGGCCAGGCAGTAGACCACGTAGAGGCCGAAATTCAACCAGTACGGCAGTCGCGCCGAGGGCACCGCCCTGGTCAGGAAATAGAGCGAGCAGGCACAGATCTCGAGAGCGAGGTAGCGGTAGTGCAGCGGACCGGCGAGCTGGATCCGTTCGAGTTTGTTGCCGGTGATCATCGCCGGACCGCGCAGCAACAGGATGACGGCCGCGTAGGACGCCATGGTGTAGAGCGCCGCCGGAACCAGCGCGTTCTTCCGCGGTGAGCGGAGTACAGACAGGTCCGGCAGTCGCTCGCGGATCGGCATGAGGAGGGCCACCGCCGCTACGCCGGCGAGGGCCAGCAGTAGCGCGAGGCAGGCCTCATTGATCTTGTCCGGGATGATGCCCACGTAGATCTCATTGCCGAGGGCGTAGTTGATCGCCGGGCCGAGGCCGAAGAAGATGAAGTAGGCGAAGAGGTAGGGCAGGAAGTCGCTCCGCCCTGATCGGAGGAAGACGGCGAGCAACATCGCCGCGCCGAGGGCGAGGGACAGCCAGACCACCAGGCTCGTGCTCAGTTCCACGGAGTCTCCAACTTGGTGCGCGACCGGTGCGACGCGTGTCGTGCAGCGGGTCGACTTCGGACTGCCGGCGGCGAGAACGCCGGCGCGTGACTGTGGCGCCCAGCGGGCACTACGGCGCAGCGACCCCACCTCTCGAAGTGGCAGGTGTGCGCGAAGGATCGGCGACGAATGCAACAGTTCACGACGTTCCAATGCCCCAGTGGCTCGCCGTCAATGATGCACCATGACGTCTTCTCCGGGGCGCTGACGCCAGAACAGCACAAGATTGATTTTCGAAACTCGAATGAATCGCCGGGCCTCCCGTCTTGTCGAATATTCTTCGTGCCGCCGACTCGGCGAAAATTGCCTCCATCTGCTGGATCACGCCCTGTGCCGCGCCGTGGCTGACAGATCGGCGGGCATCGCGAGCGCGTGGCGGAACATCACCACTTTCAGCACTGCCTCACATCCGAGTGCCGCAACCAGTGCCCAGGCCGCCCCGGTCAGGCCGTGGGCCGATATCAGGGTCAGGCTGACGACCACGTTGACGACAAGCATGGTGAGGCTCGCCGCGAGTTGCCGGCCGAACTTGCGCGTCGCGGAGATCGCGCTGTTGAGGAAGAACAGCGCCCCGCTGAAGCCCACCGAGACGGCGAGGATCGCCAGCAGGTGGCCCTGCTGCGCGTAGGTGTCTCCGTAGACGAGCCGAAGTGCCGCATCCCCTCCGAGCAGCGCGCCCACGACGGCGCCCGCCCCCAATGCGAGGGACCCGAGGACGAGACGGGAGGTCAGGGTGGACAGGGCGCGGAGGGCGCCGCGGGAGTAGAGCTCCGACATCTTCGGCAACGCTGTCTGGGCGATGCCGGCGAAGAGAATGTTGGTGACCACGGTGGCGTAGGCCACGACTGCGAAGATGCCGAGAGCGCCGGTGCCTGATCGGTGTTCCAGGAGGTAGCGGGGCACGTTGCCGCTGAAGGAGTTCAGCCCGGATGCCAGGCCGACGGGTAGCGCGATCCGCACCAATGTGCCGGCCCTTCGGATTCCTCCCGGCGGCGTGGGACGGGGTGTGGGCGACGGCCCGCCCGGTTCCAGACGGCGCGCAGCCCACCGGCAGTAGAGCAGGGAGCCGAGCGTCGAGCCGGCGACGGATCCCGCGGCGGTCCAGGCGATGTCTCGGGTGAGGCTGAGCAACGCCGCCATGAGTAGCAAGGTCGCGACATTATTCATGATCATCGAAGTGGCGATCAGCCGCATGCGCAGCAGTTGTTGGAATCGGCCGCAGTAGATGTCGCCGACGCCGTCGATGGCTTTGGCGATTCCGATGAGCATGATCACTGTGCCGTCGCCCGAGCCACGAGTGGCAGCGATGACGCCGACAGCGGTCACCGCCACCACCATCGCCGCGGTCCGGAGACGTAGGTACTCCCGAAAGGCGAATCGCCCGGACGTGTCGGTCACCAGCACGACCCGCAGTCCGAGACTGGCCAGAAGAATCACCGGTGCGGTGGCGGCGAGGCCGAGTGCGTACTGGCCCACCATCGTGGGGCTGCCGAAACGGGCCAGCAGGGCGATGATCCCCCACTGGGTGACAGCGCTTCCGAACAGGCCGAGCAGGTTCCAGGCAACGTTGCTGGTCTGACCGGGAAGGCGTAGGCGGACCCGGCGGGGGGCCGGCCTAAGCGGTTGCGCGGTGGTCTCCACGATCGCCGGCTCGTCGGTGGGGCTCTGGCTACGGGCCACGGTTGTCTCCCGACGTGGTTCGCGTCGGACCGTGCCTGCCGAATCGGCTTCCGGAGGCCGACGTGAGCCGCGGATCATCGAGCGGGTTCCCGACCGGCCCGTTCGGCGGATCGGTCACCTGCGCCGAGCTGGCTGCGGACCAGCGGGCGCCGGCCGGGACATGCCCCGGATGGCACTCTCGGTCGCTTCCCGGACCGAGCGGTAGAAGTCGGCGCGGCGCGGCGTGAGAACGTCCCGCGAGTAGCGCCTCGCCCGGTCGAGGTTGCGACCGGAGGCCGACGCCATCCGCTCGGGATCGCCGATCATTCGGCGCACGGCCTCCGCCAGGGCGTCCGGGGAGTTCGGTTCCACCAGATCGTCGGGGGGTAGGAGCTCGGGGATTCCGCCGACTCGGGTGCCGAGCGCCGGCAGCGCCCGGGCCATGCCCTCGATGAGCGCCTTGGGGAGGCCCTCGGTCCGGGAGGGCATCACGATGACGTCGGCCTCGTCGAGCCGAGCGTGCAGCGGTTCGCCCGGAGCAACCCAGCCGGCGAAGGTCACCCGCTCTGTCACGCCGTGCGCGGCGGCCAACCGCTCCAGATCGGGTTGGTACCGGCCGCCGCCGAGGTGCGTCAGCCGGACACGGACGCCGGACGCGGCCAGGCGGGCCACCGCCAGGATGAGGCAGTCGATGCCCTTGTACAGCTGGTCGAGGGTGCCGACGCTCACCAGGTGGGCCTCGGCGGTGCGACATCGGGCGACCGGACGCGGAGCGGCGACGAAGGCGGTGGGCGGAAGGTCGATGGTGGAGATCGCGGCGGTCACCGCGTCGGGGGCGGCTGGATAGCGGCTCTGGAGGTGCTGCTCCGTCACGTAGGAGACGGCTGCGGCCGATCGGCAGTTCCGGCGTAGCTGGGTGCTGAACTTCTGCCGCAGCAGCGGGCGCAGCGGATGGCTGAGGACACCGGGCCCGAGCACGTCGTACGGATCCCCGATGACCTCCAGCGCGTAAGGCAGCCCTTTCCGGCGGCGGTCCCGGGCGAGCAGGGATCCGAACGCGGACGGCGCCCGCACGATCACCGCGTCGGACGGCCCGGCCGCGGCGGCGACGGCCTGGCCGATGCGCCGGCGTTGCCGGAGGTACTGCCGGGATCCCAGGTAGTGCGGCAGGGCGTGAACGTCGACCTGAGGTCCGTCGACGCGCACCATCCCCTCGGGGACGCTGTCCTGGTTGGCGATCCGAGCCATGATCCGGACCTCGTCGAAGGCGCTCAGGTAGCGCTGCCAGAAGCCGTAGCCGGGCACGTACATCGTCCACACCCGCCCGTCCGGCGTCCGGACGAGTCGGGACTCCGTGCTGACGACAACCCTCATTGACGGAAACCTCCAAGAGCGGGCCGTGGCCCGGCGGGGTGGGAGCAGTTCCTGGCCGAGACGTCGCGCGTCGCCGGGAAGCGGTCAGCGCTTGGCGAGGAAGCTGCCGAGCGTGTCGAAGAGTCGCTCGGCGGCCCCGCCGACCAGGGTCGACCCGCTCGGCAGTGAGATGCCGGTGGCGAAGAGCCGGTCCGCGGCGCCGGTCACGACGGCTTCGCGGCCGAGGTGGGCCGGCTGTCGATGCATCGGCTTGAACATCGGGCGGCTTTCGATGTCATGACGCGCGAGGTGCTCGGCCAACTCGTCCGCCCGCCACCCCGCCTCGCTGGGCTCGACGATCAGCGAGGTGAGCCAGCAGTTCGATCCGGGATCGCCGTCACCGAGGATGCGTGTGCCCGGGACGGTGGCGAAGAGTTCGGCGTACCGCTTCCGGATCGCCCGGCGGCGCTCGATCATGCCCGTCAACCGTCGTAGCTGTGCTCGCCCGAGAGCGGCGAGCAGGTTGCTGAGCCGGTAGTTGTAGCCGATCTGCTGGTGCTCGTAGTGTGCGACCGGCTCTCGGGCCTGGGTGGCGAGATGACGCGCACGCTCGATCAGGGACGCGTCGTCGGAGATCAGCATCCCACCGCTCGACGTGGTCATGATCTTGTTTCCGTTGAAGGAGAAGACCCCCACCTGGCCGAAGGTGCCGGCATGCCGGGCGTTCCGGGTCGCGCCGAGAGCCTGTGCGGAATCCTCGACGAGCGGCACCCCGAACTCGGCGCAGACCGGCGATATCCGCTCGTAGTCGGCGCAGGAGCCGTTGAGGTCCACCGTCACCACGGCCGCCACTCGGCGTCCCTGCGCCCGGAGCCTGCCGAGCAGCGGTGGCAGCAGGCCGGGGTCGAGGTGGCCGCTGGCGGCATCGCAGTCCACGAAGATCGGTTCGGCGCCGGTGTAGGTCACGACGTTGGCGGTCGCTACGAACGTCATGGTGGGCACCACGACCACGGAACCCGGGCCGGCGCCGGCCACCGTCAACGCGAGGTGAAGGGCGGCGGTGCCGGAACTCACCCCGACCGCGTGCCCACCACCCACCCGCTCGGCCACTTCACGTTCGAAGGCATCGAGATCGGGCCCGGCGGGCGCGACCCAGCCGGAGCGGACCGCCGAAAGGATCAGTGCTTCCTCGGTCGGACCGACATCCGGCGGGGAGAGGTATATGCGTCCCAGGCTTCTCGCCCCGTCCTGGCGCGGAGCGGATCGAGCTGCCAATGGATGGTTCTGGGCCACGGTGCTGGTCTCCGTCACGAAGGTGAATGCTTCGGGCAGCACGCTGGGAAGCGTTACCACACGTGAATCGGGCCGTTGCGACGTCGGTCGCGCCCGGTCCATTGGTTCAACGTGCCGGCGGAGGTGGCGTTACGGTGTCCGGACGGATCGCGTCGGCGTACCCCTCGGAGGGCTCAGCGGGCATCGGGCAGACTGCTGCGGTACTCGGGGAAGAACTCCGAGGAGGCCGACCACGCCGGATCCCGCCGCATGCCCTCCTGCCGATGCGCGGAACACAGCCGTCCGTACGTCTGCTCGTCGATCACCCTCGTGCCGAGGTGGAACGGCACCAGCCCTCCGGGGGCGAAGGCCCGCTTGTACCGGAAGATGCCGTCGCCGGGGGTGTAACCGCCACCCAGGACGAACCTCGTCCGGCCCCGGGCGCGCCCCCACCGGCAGACTTCGACCTTGAGTAGATCGTTGGGCCGGAGATCGAAGGCGGCCTGGTCGGTGCCGCCGAGATACGAGTAGAGACTCAGTGCGGACACCAGCACCAGTTCCGTGGAGATGACCTTCCCCTCGTGGATCGCGTGGAAGAAGGCGAACTGCCCCGGCAACTCGTCGACGATCCGGGCGAAGAAGTCACGGGGGAAGTAGTAGCCACTGGCAGCGGCCCGCCGGTCCATGGTGCTCTCGTAGATGCCCACGAAGTCGTCGAGCCGCGCGCCGTCGAGGTCGACCTCGACAGTCACTCCGTTCCGGCGGGCCTTGTTGACGTTCTTCCGCACCTTGTGGTCGAACTCCCGCCACATGTCCTCGTCGCTGGTCCGCAGGTCACGCACCACGTTCAACTGCTTCTCCTGGACCGGGCCCGGCGGGGAGAGCCGCTCGTCCTCGAACAGCGACAGTCGGGTGACCTCGGACACCACGTGGCGGCGGGCGCAGAAGGCGTCGAACGACTCCCAGAACTCCTTGGCCTCCCGCTCGTCCGTGTCCTCCTGGAAGGCGCCGCCGTAGCCGTACGGACTGGTGATGTCGTGATACCGGCCAGGTGGCAGGCCCAGGTGCGGCGCGTCGACCGGGCGGAGCAGGAACGGATACAGCACGAAACCGTGCTCGGTCCGGGCGTACGCGGCCAGCGGCTCGTCCTGCGGCCCGGCGAACAACCGGAGGTAGGCCGGGTGGGCGAAGACCTCACGCCGGTCCCAGTCCCGGTGCAGAGCGCGCCAGCGCTCGTCGTCCGCCGGCTTGCGGGCGTCCAGGATCTCCAGTCGCATCTGCGCTCCCCGTCGCCTGGCCACGGCCGCCCCGATGGCGGCCGGCCACGTGTCGTCCGCTCTGGGTAACGAGGATCGGCCGGGACGGTGTCGACAGGGGCCGGGCCGGGTCAGGGCCAGTCGTCGCCCGCTTCGAGGCGCGCGCCGAGCAGCGCCGTCAGCGGAAGGGACTCCCCGTCGCGCCCGCCGCGGCCGATGACGAGTGACGGCGTGGACGGCTCCGGCCGGGCGCCGAGCAGCCGGGCGCGCAGCCCGGCCGGCACGGTCAGCAGGTAGTAGCGGCCCTCGGTGTCCACCGCCCGGCTCCGGGCCCGGTCCACATACCAGCCGACCAGCGGGGTGCGGTAGCGGCCGCGTCCGCTGTAGGGCGTGGCCACGAGCCGCTCGGTGCGCAGGCCGCGCCGGGCGGCCTCGGCCGCGAACCGGGCGACCAGCTCCGCGGCCTCGGCCTGCTCCGCGGCGCGCTGCCGGGCGTCGGCCTCGGCGTGCGCCCGCACCGCGTGGCGTCGCCGCTCCCGCCACCGCTCGTCGTCGTCGGCACCCACGACCGCGAGGGTACGCCCACCGCCGCGCCCGCCCGACCCGGCCGCTCCCGGGCCGGGCGGAGAAGGCGTGCCGGGCCGTCGCGCGACCACCTGCCGCCCTCGCGTCGATCGTCTAGAGTGCTGACGTCCGTCGCGCCCATCGAGGAGCCTGGTTCGTGCTGCACATCCGGGTGATCGCACCAGCGGACCGCACGTCCGACATCGCCGACATGCTTGCCGCGGACCCCGGCGTGACCCACCTGGTGGTGTTGCCGGGCGCGGCCCGTCAGCCGGCCGGCGACTACCTCACCTGCGACGTGGTCCGGGAGAGCGCCGACGGTGTCCTGCGCCGGCTGCGGGAGATGGGGGTCGAGGCGCGCGGGGCGATCGCCGCCGACGACGTGGAGCTGACCCTCTCGGCCGCCGCGGACCGGGCCGCCGAGGCGGCCCCGGGCCACGGTGACGACGCGCTGATCTGGGACGAGGTCGCCGCGAAGACGGGTGAGCAGACGGTGCTCACCGGCATCTTCCTGGCGCTGATCGTCGTCGCCACCATGATCGCCGGCATCGGCGTGCTGCTCGACCAGCCCATCCTCATCGTCGGCGCGATGGTCGTCGGCCCGGAGTTCGGCCCGCTCGCGGCGCTCTGTGTGGCGCTGCTGCGCGGCAAGGGGGGTGTCGTCGTCCGGTCGGTGCAGGCGCTCGTGGTCGGCTTCGTGGCGGCGATGCTCGCCACCGTGGTCAGCACCTGGGCGCTGGACGCGGCCGGTCTGGTGAGCCGGGAGATGCTGCTGGCCGAGCGGCCGTTGACGGACTTCATCTGGCGCCCGGACGCCCTGTCGTGGGTGGTCGGCCTGCTCGCCGGCATCGCCGGGATGCTGTCGCTGACCTCGAAGAAGTCCGGCTCCCTGGTCGGCGTCCTGATCTCGGTGACCACCGTGCCGGCGGCCGCGAACGTGGCGGTCGCCGCCGCGTACGGCGTCTGGCACGAGGCGGCCGGTTCCGCGCTCCAACTGGTCGTCAACCTGGCCGCCATCGTGCTGGCCGGTCTGCTCACGCTGCTGGTCCAGCGCTCCTGGTGGCGGCGTGTGGCGCGGCGGTCCCGGCAGCCGGTGCCCCGCCAGCGGGCCGACCGTGACCCGGCGTCCGCCCGGACCGATCCGTCGTCGGGCGGGCACCGGCCGAGCTGACTCGTTCGTGACGTCAGCCCGACCGGCGGCCGCAGACCGTCAGGCCAGACCGGCGCGGCGCAGCGCCTCCGCCATGGCGTCGTTCACCGGCGCCGCCGATCCGCCACCTCGTCCCTGCCGCTGCGACGGGCCACCGCGTGAGCCGCCCCGCTCACCCTGGCCGCCACGCCGGGCGCCGGCGTCGCCGCGCTGCCCGCCGCGGTCACCGCGCTGCCCGCCGCCGTCGCCGCGCTGCCCGCCACCGCGCCGGCCGCCGCGCTCCTCGCCGCCCGGACCCCCGGCGGCGGGACGGCCGCCGGCCGGCGCCTCGTCGTCCAGCCGCAGCGTCAGCGAGATCCGCTTGCGCGGCACGTCCACGTCGAGCACCCGGACCTTGACCACGTCGCCGGACTTCACGACGTCGCGCGGGTCCTTGACGAAGGTGTGCGACATGGCCGAGACGTGCACCAGTCCGTCCTGGTGCACGCCCACGTCGACGAACGCGCCGAACGCGGCCACGTTCGTCACCACGCCCTCCAGCACCATGCCGGGCGTCAGGTCGCTGATCTTCTCCACGCCCTCGACGAACGTCGCGGTACGGAACTCCGGACGCGGGTCACGGCCCGGCTTCTCCAGCTCGGCCAGGATGTCGGTGACGGTGGGCAGGCCGAACGTCTCGTCGACGAAGTCGGTCGCGCGCAGGCCGCGCAGGATGGCCGACTTGCCGATCAGCGCCCGCAGGTCCTGCCCGGTGGAGGAGAGGATGCGGCGCACCACCGGGTACGACTCCGGGTGCACGCTGGAGGAGTCGAGCGGGTCGTCGCCGCCGGGGATGCGCAGGAAGCCGGCGCACTGCTCGAACGCCTTCGGCCCGAGCCGGGGCACCTTCTTCAGCTCCGCCCGGGTGCGGAACGGCCCGTTGGCGTCGCGGTGCAGCACGATGTTCTCGGCCAGCCCGGCGCCGATGCCGGACACCCGGGTGAGCAGCGGCGCGGAGGCGGTGTTGACGTCCACGCCGACCGCGTTGACGCAGTCCTCGACCACCGCGTCGAGCGAGCGGGACAGCTTCACCTCGGACAGGTCGTGCTGGTACTGCCCGACGCCGATCGACCGCGGGTCGATCTTCACCAGCTCGGCCAGCGGATCCTGGAGGCGGCGGGCGATCGACACCGCGCCGCGCAGCGAGACGTCCAGGCCGGGCAGCTCCTGCGAGGCGTACGCGGAGGCGGAGTAGACCGACGCGCCGGCCTCGGAGACCACCACCTTGGTGAGCTTCAGCTCGGGGTGCCGCTTGATCAGGTCACCGGCGAGCTTGTCGGTCTCCCGGCTGGCGGTGCCGTTGCCGATCGCGACCAGCTCGACGCCGTGCGCGGCGGCGAGCGTGGCGAGCGTGTGCAGCGAGGCGTCCCACTGCCGGCGCGGCTCGTGCGGGTAGATGGTGTCGGTGGCGACCACCTTGCCGGTGGCGTCGACCACGGCGACCTTCACGCCGGTCCGCAGGCCCGGGTCGAGGCCCATCGTCGCCCGCGCCCCGGCGGGCGCGGCCAGCAGCAGGTCACGAAGGTTGGTGGCGAAGACCCGCACGGCCTCCTCCTCGGCCGCCTGCCACAGCCGCATCCGCAGGTCCGCGCCCAGGTGGATGAGGATCCGGGTACGCCAGGCCCAGCGCACCGTGTCGGCCAGCCACCGGTCGGCCGGACGCCCCTGGTCGCTGATGCCGAAGCGTCCGGCCACGGCGGCCTCGTACCGGCTCGGCCCGGTGGCGTCGGCGTCGCCGTCGGCCTCCGGGTCCATGGTCAGCTCCAGCACGCCCTCCTTCTCGCCGCGGAACACGGCGAGGATGCGGTGCGAGGGCAGCTTCGGGTACGGCTCGGCGAAGTCGAAGTAGTCGGCGAACTTCGCGCCCGCGGTCTCCTGGCCGTCGCGTACCCGGGAGACCAGCCGGCCCCGCGACCACATCTGCTCGCGCAGCGTGCCGATCAGGTCGGCGTCCTCGGCGAAGCGCTCGATCAGGATGGCCCGCGCCCCGTCCAGGGCGGCCGCGGCGTCCGCGACGCCCCTGTCCGGGTCGGCGAACCCGGCGGCGACCGCCTTCGGGTCCTGCGCCGGGTCGGCCAGGAGCGTGTCCGCGAGCGGCTCCAGCCCGGCCTCGCGGGCGATCTGCGCGCGGGTGCGCCGCTTCGGCTTGTAGGGCAGGTAGATGTCCTCCAGGCGGGACTTGGAGTCGGCGGCGAGGATCTGCGCCTCCAGCGCCTCGTCGAGTTTGCCCTGACTCCGGATCGACTCCAGCACCGCCGCGCGGCGCTCGTCCAGCTCGCGCAGGTAGCGCAGCCGCTCCTCCAGCGTGCGCAGCTGCGCGTCGTCGAGCAGGCCGGTGGCCTCCTTGCGGTAGCGGGCGATGAACGGCACTGTGGCGCCGCCGTCGAGCAGCTCGACTGCCGCCCGCACCTGCCGTTCGGCGACGCCGAGTTCCTCGGCGATCCGCTGGTGCACAGACTGGGTCACGATCTGATCCGCCTTCTCGGGTGGGTTCCGTCGTGCATTCTGCCGGTTGCCGTCGTACGCGCCGCACCGGCCGGACGGCGGGGCGGGCCGATATCCCGAAAACGGACTTCCGGCCCCAGAAACCCCTCTAGCCTCCAATCAGGTGATTTCCTACGGTTGTCTGGAGCCCGGGTGAGCGCTGAGAAAGTGGTCGTCATCGGTCAGGGGTACGTCGGCCTCCCGCTGGCCATGCGGGCCGTCGAGGCCGGCTTCGACGTGGTCGGGCTCGACGTCGACGCCGACCGGGTCAAGCGGCTCGCCTCCGGCGAGTCCTTCGTGGAGGACATCCTCGCGGACCGGCTGGGCCGGGCGCTCGGCAGCGGTCGCTACCTGCCGAGCACCGAGTACGCCGACGCCGAGGGTTTCGACGTCTGCGTGATCACGGTGCCGACGCCGCTGCGCGACGGCACGCCGGACCTGAGCTACGTGGAGCAGGCCGGGCGGGGCATCGGCCCGTACGTGCGGCAGGGCAGCACCGTGGTGCTGGAGTCGACGACCTACCCGGGCACCACCGAGGAACTGCTGCGTCCGCTGCTCGAGACGGCCAGCGGGCTGCACGCGCCCGGCGACTTCCACCTCGGGTACAGCCCGGAACGCATCGACCCCGGCAACCCGACCTGGCGGCTGGAGAACACACCGAAGGTCGTCTCCGGCGTGGACGAGCCCTCGCTGGAGCGGGTGGACGGGTTCTACCGCCGGATCGTGGACCGGACCGTGCCGGTGCCCTCCACCCGGGTCGCGGAGCTGACCAAGCTGATCGAGAACACGTTCCGCCAGGTGAACCTCGGCCTGATCAACGAACTCACTGTGCTCTCCCACCACCTGGGCATCGACGTCTGGCAGGCGATCGACGCCGCGGAGACGAAGCCGTTCGGGTTCATGCCCTTCCGGCCCGGCCCCGGGGTCGGCGGACACTGCCTGCCGATCGACCCCTGCTATCTGTCCTGGCAGGTCAAGCGGCGTCTGGGCCGCCAGTTCCGGTTCATCGAGCTGGCCAACGACGTCAACCACGAGATGCCCGAGCACGTGGCGCAGCGGGTGATGACCGGCCTGAACCGCACCGGCCGTGCCGTCAAGGGCGCGCGCCTGCTGATGCTCGGCCTGGCGTACAAGAAGAACACCGGGGACATGCGGGACTCGCCGGCGGTGGACGTCGCCCGGCGGTTGTGCGACCTCGGTGCCGACGTCCGCGCCGCCGAGCCGTACGCCGAGGCGCACCAGATCCCGGGTGGGGTGCTCGTCGTGCCGCTGACCGAGCAGGAGGTCGACGCGGCCGACGCGGTGGTCGTCGCGACCGACCACGACGTCTTCGACTACGAGATGGTGTCCCGGCGGGCCCGCTACGTGTTCGACGCCCGCAACAGGTGCTCCGGGCCGGTGGTCGAGCGCCTCTAGGCACACCCTGCCCGGCCCGCCGCCGGCTGCGCTAGCGTGGCGATCATGGAGGCACCTGCGGATCCGCGGGCCCGGCGGCTGTTCGGCGGCAGCGCCCGGGCGCTCGGCGACCTGGCCGCCGGCCCGTTCCGGGCCGACCGGGACCGGATCGTCGGCTCGCCGTTCTTCGCCCGGCTGGGCGGCGTGACCCAGGTGATCAGCCCGGGCGGGTCCGGGCTGCTCGTGCACAACCGGCTCACCCACAGCCTGAAGGTGGCCCAGGTGGCCCGGGCGATCGCCGAGCGGCTCATGGCCGACCCGGCGCACCGGGACCTGCTGGACAAGCTCGGCGGCTGCGACCCGGAGGTGGTGGAGGCCGCCGCGCTCGCGCACGACCTCGGGCACCCGCCGTTCGGGCACCTGGGGGAGCGGGTGCTCGACCGGCTGGCCCGGCAGCGACTCGGGCTGGCCGACGGCTTCGAGGGCAACGCCCAGTCGTACCGGATCGTCACCAGCACCGAGATCCGTGGCGCGGCGACCACCGGGCTGGACCTGACCGCGGCGGTCCGGGCCGCCATGCTGAAGTACCCGTGGACCCGGCTGGACCATCCCGACCCGCACCCGCGCCACCTCGAACCGGCGCCCCGGGGCGCGGCGGCCCCGCCGGAGGACCCGGAGAGCGGTTCGGTGAAGTTCGGCGCGTACCGCACCGAGCTGGACGACCTGCGCCAGGCACGGGAGCCGTTCGCCGGGCGGATCCCGGACTGGCAGCAGACGCCCGAGGCGTCGGTGATGGACACCGCCGACGACATCGCGTACGCGATCCACGACGTGGAGGACTTCTACCGCGTCGGGGTGCTGCAGCAGGGCACCGTGGCGGCCGAGCTGATGGCCTGGCAGCGCGAGTGCGGGCACCTGCGGTCGATCACCGCCTCGGCGCTGGAGGCGGCGGGCCGGCGGCCGGGCGCGGCGATCGAGCGGCTGCGCCGGCAACTGCACCGCAAGGACGGCTGGATCGCCGACGACGAGGCGTTCGCCGCCGCTGTCGAGCACGTCCGCGAGGAACTGGTGGAAGGGCTGCTCGCGCTGCCGTTCGACGGCTCGATCGAGGCGGAGCAGTACGTGGCCCGGTTCTCCGCCCGCTGGTCCACCCGTTTCGTGGACGCCATCACCGTGACGCCGGACCCGGACGTCCGCTCCGGGTACGTGCTGCTGGCGAAGGCGCAGTGGCACGAGGTGCAGGTGCTCAAGTTCGTGCACCACCGGTTCGTGCTGGCCCGGCCGGACCTGGCCCTGCACCAGCGCGGCCAAGCCCGGCTGCTGGGCACACTGGTGGAGGCGCTCTGGGAGTGGCTGCTGGACCCGGACGAGGAGTCGCGGCTGCCGCGCCGGCTGCACGACCTGGTGGAGCTGGCCGAGGCGGAGCTGCACCCGCGGACCCCGGACCGGATCGGCCGGGCCCGGGGCCGGGCGATCATCGACTTCGTCGCGCAGCTCACCGACGGTCAGGCGGTGGCGATGCTCGACGCGTTGTCGGGCCGCTCGGGCGCGCTGTGGACGGACGCCTTCGTGCTCTGAGCCGGCCGAGAGCACGACGGCGACCACGCCACCCAGGGGTCGCGCCGGGTCAGGCGACCGACTGCCACCAGCCGTCCACCGCCGGCGGCTCGTCGACCACCACCCGCTCGCCGGGCCGTGGCACTGCGAGCCGCACGTCGCGCGCCTTCGCCTCGGCCCAGAGCCGGTCCACCGGTTCGGACCAGTCGTGCAGGGCCAGGTTGAACGTGCCCCAGTGCACCGGCACCAGCAGTCCGCCGCGCACGTCGAGGTGGGCGGCGACCGCCTCCTCCGGGAACATGTGGATGTGCGGCCACGCCCTGTCGTACGCGCCGATCTGCATGAGCGTCAGGTCGAACGGGCCGTGCTCGGCGCCGATCGCGGCGTACCCGTCGAAGTAGCCGGAGTCGCCCGTGTAGAAGACCTTCCGGTGCGCACCGGTGATCGTCCAGGAGCTCCACAGCGTGCCGTCGCGGCGCAGCCCGCGCCCGGAGAAGTGCTGCGCGGCGGTCGCGGTGAGCGTCAGCCCGCCCGCCCGGTGGCTCTCCGACCAGTCCAGCTCGACGATGCGGTGCTCGGGTACGCCCCAGCGGGCCAGGTGGGCGCCGACGCCGAGCGGCACCACGAACGGCGCGGACTGGAGGTCGGCCAGCGCGCGGACGGTCTCCATGTCGAGGTGGTCGTAGTGGTCGTGCGAGATCAGCACCGCGTCGAGCGGGGGCAGGTCGGTGAGCCGGACCGGCGGCTCGTGGATGCGCCGGGGGCCGACCAGCCCGGACGGGGAGCACCTGTCGCTCCACACCGGGTCGAGCAGCACCCGGTGCCCCTCGATCTCGACGAGCGTGGAGGCGTGGCCGTACCAGACGACGTTCAGCTCGCGGGCCGGGTCGGCGGCCGGTGCGGCACCGGGGCGCAGCAGCGGCACCGGGCTGCCCGGCCGCCGCTTCTGCTTACCGAAGACCAGCTCCCGGAGCAGGTTGCGGCCCGGGTCGGCGACCATCGTGGCGCTGGCGCCGGCCGGGTTGTGGAACGTGCCGTCGCGGAAGCGCGGTGACCGGGCCGCCCGGTCCGCCCGGGCGCCGGTGAGTCGGCCGCCGAGCTGGGCGGGCACGTCCCGCGCCGCCCAGGCCAGCCCGGCGACGGCGGCCAGCCCGGCGAGCTTCCACACCCGCCCGCCGCGCGTCCGGTCCGGTTCCCGCCCCGTTGGTTCCCGCATACTCGTCCCTCCGCCGTGTCCCGTCGTACACGGTAACCACCGTCGTCCCGGTCCGCCCGCGCGACGTCCCGCCCACGGGACGGCCCGCCCCCGCACGGCAGCCACCCACGCGGCGGTCAGGGCAGCCGGCGGCGTACTGCGGACGCCACAGTCGCCGCGCGTCCGCCCACAGCCCGGACCACCTGGGACACGTCGGGCAGCCACCCGCCCCGGACCGCCTCACCGGCCGGGTTCGGCGTGAACACGATGCCCTCGTGCGCGGCGACCGGCTGCCGGGTCAGCCCGGCCAGGCGCATCAGCGGCCCGACCAGCACGTCGTACACGCCGGGCAGGACGGTGAAGCCGAAGCGCATGACCACGTTGAGCCGCCCCACCGACACCTCCCGGCGCGGCCGGTCGAGGCAGTGGACGATGGCCCGCGCCACCCGTTCGGGCGAGGCGATCGGGGGCGGCGGCCGTCCGATCCGGCCCAGGTAGTTGGCCGCCTGCCGGTAGACGGGCGTGTCGACGCTGCCCGGGTTGACCAGGCAGATCGCGACGCCCGGCGTCTCCCGCGCCTCCTGCTGGAGCGTGCGGGCCAGTCCCTGCAGGCCCCACTTGGCCGCCACGTAGCCGCTCATGTAGGGCGCGGTGATGTGCCCGAGCACCGAGCCGGTGAGCACGAGCGTGCCGCCGCCGGCGGCCCGGAACCGGCGCAGCGCCTCCCGGGCCACCCCGGCGGCGGCCAGCAGGTCGGTGCGGACGACCTGCTCGAACACCTCGGCCGGGGTCTCGTCGAAGCGGCCGTAGGACATCACCGCGGCGGTGTGCACCCAGGCGTCGACGCGGCCGTACTCGGCCCGCGCCGCGTCGGCCAGCGCGGCCACCGCGCCGGGCTCGGTCACGTCCGTCGGTACGGCGATCGCCCGCGCACCGGCCGCCCGGCACTCGTCGCGTACCTCGTCGAGCGTCGCGGGGGAGCGGGCCGCGAGGACCAGCCGGTCCCCGCGGCCCGCCAGCTCCCTGGCGGTCGCCCGGCCGATCCCGCTGGTCGCGCCGGTGACGACCACCGTCCGGGTCACGGCGCCAGCACGACCTTGACGCAGCCGTCCTCCTTCTTCTGGAACATCTCGTACGCGCGCGGCGCGTCGGTCAGCGGCAGCCGGTGGGTCCGCAGGTCCTCCACGCCCAGCGGGTCGTCGTCGCGCTCCAGCAGCGGGATGATCTCGTCGACCCAGCGCCGCACGTGGCACTGGCCCATGCGCAGCTGGATGCCCCTGTCGAACATCTCCATCAGCGGCATCGGGTCCTGCTCGCCGCCGTACACGCCGGAGATCGACACGGTGCCGCCGCGCCGCACGGCCTTGAGCGCGGCGTGCAGCACCACGAGCCGGTCCACGCCGGCCTTGTCGGTCATCGCCTGGGCCAGTTTGTCCGGCAGCAGCCCGGCGGCGGTCTGGGCCATCTTGCCCAGCGGCGCGCCGTGCGCCTCCATGCCGACGGCGTCGATCACCGCGTCCGGGCCGCGCCCGTCGACCAGGTCGATGAGCGTGCCGGGCACGTCGTCGAGCTGGCTGACGTCGAGCACCTCGATGCCGTGGCGGCGGGCCATCTCCAGCCGCTCGGGCACCAGGTCCAGCCCGATCACGCGGCCGGCGCCGAGGTGGCGGCCGATCCGGGCGCTGAACTGCCCGACCGGGCCGAGCCCGAACACGGCGAGCGTGCCGCCGGGCGGGGTGTCCGCGTACTTCACCGCCTGCCAGGCGGTGGGCAGGATGTCGGACAGGTAGAGCCAGCGCTCGTCCGGGCCGCTGTCCGGGATCGTGATCGGGCCGAACTGGGCCTGCGGCACGCGTAGGTACTCGGCCTGGCCGCCGGGGATCGAGCCGTACAGCGAGGTGTAGCCGAACAGGGACGCGCCCTTGCCCTGGCTGGTCACCTGCGTGGTCTCGCACTGCGCGTAGAGCTGCCGCTCGCACATCCAGCACGAGCCGCAGGAGATGTTGAACGGGATGACCACGCGGTCACCCTTCTTGAGCCGGGTCACGCCGGACCCGACCTCCTCGACGATGCCCATCGGCTCGTGCCCGAGGATGTCGCCGGGCTTCAGGTACGGCCCGAGCACCTCGTACAGGTGCAGGTCGGAACCGCAGATGGCGGTCGAGGTGATCCGGACGATCGCGTCGGTCGGCTCCTCGATCCGGGGGTCCGGGACGTCCTCGACGCGAACGTCCCGCTTGCCGTGCCAGGTCAGTGCCTTCATGCCTGTCTGTCCCCTCTCCGGTGCCGTCCATCGGACTGCTACCCGGCAGGGGGCCGTTGAATCGGCGGCGGCGGTCACCGTGGCGTGAGGTCGACCGTCAGGGCGATGGTGCTGGTGCTGGCCGCGGTGACGGCGAGGGCGCCGATGTCGAGGCGGCGGCCGGTGCGGTCGGTGACGGCGCCGGCCGCGAGCCGCAGGCCGGCGACGGGCGTGCCGAGCGCCGCCGACGCGGCCTCCAGCAGCCGCCGCCGGGCCACCGCCACGGCGACCCGGACCGGGGTACGGGTTCCGACCGCCGGATGGGGTGCGCCACGCGTCCGGCCCGCTGCCGGCCGTGGCGGTGGCACACGGACGCGCCGGCGCGGCACGGACAGCCCGTCGGCGATCAGTTCGGCGGCCGAGGTGTCGCCGTCGTACCGGTCCGGCGGCAGCGTGAACGACACGGTCCCGTCCGGGTCGACCTCGACGGAGATGAGCGCCGCCCCGGGCAGGGCCGCGGCCGTCATGATCTCGCCGAGGCCGAGCAGCCCGGCCACGTCCGGCGACGGCGTCCGGGCGGCGCCCGGGTACGCCGCGGTGAGTTCGGCGGCGGCCACGAGGACCGGCGCGGCCAGCACGTAGCCCAGGAACGGGGGGAGGGGCGCGGTCATGGTGCTCACCCGGGCGCTCGTCGCCGCAGCCGGGGACGGGAGGCGCCCCGGCTGCGACGCGGTGGTCAGAACTCGCGGTTGCCGAGCGGGATCTCGATGTTGATGGACTGCCCCTCGGACAGGAACAGCAGGGCGAGCTTGCGGAGGAACTCGTCGAACAGCCAGTAGCACTCCGGTGCGAGCGGGAACGGCAGCAGCGCCTCCCGGACCGCGATGAACGGGCCCCAGCTCGTCCGCAGCAGCGTGTCCCAGAGCAGGTCGCGCGGGATCTCCAGCCAGTTGGCGATCTGGTTGCCGAGCATGAACCGGGTGAACGAGCCGAGGATGGGCTTGCTGAGCAGCCCGGCGTCGATCTCCCTGCCGAGGCCGAGCAGGATGTCGGCGAGCGCGTTGCCCTCGCGGGTGGGTGCCAGGATCGGGTCGAGGACCTCGCTGGCCTGGGCGTTCGCCTCGCTCCACGTGGCCGGGATGTACTCGTCCCTGATGCCGAGCATGTGCGCGGCCACCTGCCACAGGTGCAGGAAGGCGGTCGACTCGGCGGCGGGGATCGGCACCCGCCAGTCGGTCAGCTTCCGCATGACCGTGGTCGGCAGGCTGTGCCAGGTGACCATCAGGTCGCGCTGGCTGATCGGGATGTCCTCGGGTGCGACGTCGGCCCACTCGGGCGACTGCGGCAGGAGGTGACGCACGCCGGCGTGCGCCATCCGGGTCTTGACGGCGGTCACGATCATCGAGCCGTCGGGCTGGTACGCGTTGGCGGTGCCGATGTCGTATCCGAGCTTGGCGGTCTTGGAGATGCGGTCCTTCATGTCCGCGCCGCCCTTGGAGTAGTAGACGGCGCGCGCCTCCTTCGGGATGACGGTGCTCATCATGCCGCTGGCCAGGCCGTAGAGCACGCCGAGGTAGAGGCCGCGCTTCTCGTTGAAGCGCACGGCGGTGGCCAGCTTGCCCTGGTCGACCCAGGACGGCAGCACGCGTGCGCGTTCGATGAACTGGCGCACGTCCGCCGGGAGGCCGGACGGCAGCGGCTGGCCGTTCTTCGTCCACGTCCGCAGCAGTTGGTTGACCAGTGGTGCGTCGCCCCGGTCCAGGAGCGAGGCGACGAGCGGGTCGGCCTCCTCGTCCCACACCCAGCGCGGGTCCACGCCCGCCCCGGCGCCGGCCACCGATCCCTTGGGCGACCAGGTCCACGCCGATCGCGCCTGTGCCGGCGCGGCGACGCTCAGCGCGCCGAGCGCGCCCAGTGCTCCGCCGGCCTTCAACATCTTGCGTCTGCTTACCGGTTCCACGTTCACTCCTCGGGGTCGAGGCCGCTGATACGGTGAAACGAATGTTGCGCCCGTGTATCACATGAGAGCACGTGGTAACGGTGTCCACAAGGCTCACGATGACAACTGTCGATGGATCAAGAAGAGGGGAGCCCACCGTGGCGGTGGTCGAGGGGATGCTGTCGGGCAGGGTCGCGTGGGTGACCGGAGCCAGTCAGGGCGTCGGCGCGGCGATCGCCGAGGGGCTGGCCCGGGCCGGCGCGTCGGTGATCCTCCAGTCCCGGCGGCCGGACGCGCTGGACGAGGTGCGGGACCGGATCGCGGCCGGCGGCGGCACGGCGGAGGTGGTCGCCGGTGACGTCGCCGACGAGTCGGCCGCGAACGCCGTGGTGGCCCTGGCGCGGCGGCGGTGGGGGCGGCTCGACGTCCTGGTCAACAACGCCGGCATCAGCCCGGCGCTGCACCGCAGCGAGCGGCTCAGCCTCGGTGACTGGCAGCAGGTGATCGACACCAACCTGTCCGGGGTGTTCGTCTGCGCCCGCGCGGCCGGCGCGCTCATGGTCGAGCAGGGCGCGGGCAGCATCGTCAACATGTCCTCCGTGCACGGTCAGGTCGGCTTCCCGCGCCTGGCCGCGTACAGCGCCAGCAAGGGCGGCGTCGAGCAGCTCACCCGCACGCTGGCGCTGGAGTGGGCGGCGGCGGGCGTGCGCGTCAACGCGGTGGCGCCCGGCTATCTGGAGACGCCGATGACCGAGGGGCTGCGGGGCCACGAGCAGTGGTCGAAGCGGCTGCGCGACCGCATCCCGATGGGGCGGTTCGGCCGTCCCGAGGAGGTGGTCGGCGCGGTGCTGTTCCTGGCCTCGGACGCCGCGAGCTACGTCACCGGCAGCGTGTTGCACGTGGACGGTGGCTGGACCGCGCAGTGACCGGCGGGCCGTTTGGTTAGTCCGCGTTCGTCGCCAGGTTGCCGTTACGACGCTATACCGCGCCAGATCGCGGCCACTCCTTCCCAGAAAGTTAACCCTCGTTTACAGTGCTGCCATCGGCTGCGGAACCCGCGCGGGCACCACGGCGAGGGGTGCGGCCAGCCCTGCCACCACCAGGCCCGGTTGCGTGTGAAGGAGTAGCCCATGGACCCCGCCGACGTCCTCGCCGAGGACTGCGCCAAGAAAGCCGCCGACCTGACCGTCCCGGCGCTGCTGCACCGCAACGCCACCGAGCACGCCGACCGGCCCGCGCTGACCACGCTCGGCCGGGACGACACCCGCACCTGGGCGCAGCTGCGCGACGAGGTCGCCGAGCTGTCCGCCGGCCTGGCCGAGATCGGCCTGGAGACCGGGCGGCACATGCTGATCATGATGTCCAGTCGCACCGAGCACTGGCTGGTCGACCTCGCCGCGGTCCACCTGGGCGCGGTGCCGTCCACGATCTACCCGACGCTCAGCGCCGAGCAGATGCGCTACCTGGCCCGGCACAGCGCCGCCCAGGTGCTCGTGCTGGAAGGGCCGGCCGAGCTGGAGCGCTGGCGGCCGATCCTGGCCGACCTGCCCGACCTGCTCCGGGTGGTGCTGGTGGACGAGCCCGCCGAACCGGCTACCGAGGCCGTGCCGCTGTCCCGCGTGCGTACCCTCGGCCGGGCCGCGCGTGAGGCGGACCCGGACGCCTTCGAGCGGCGCTGGCGCACGATCCGGCCCGAGCAGCCGGTGACGCTGCTCTACACGTCCGGGACGACTGGTAACCCGAAGGGCGTCGTGCTCAGCCACCACAACGTGATCTACCAGGCGGTGGCGCTGGAGGCGATGGTGTCCGTCCCGGACCACGCGCCGACCGTGGCCTACCTGCCGCTCGCGCACATCGCCGAACGGTTCCTCGGCATCTACAACCCGATCTACCGCGCCGGGCACGTGACCATCTGCCGCGACGCCACGCAGCTCGTCGCGGCGCTGCGCGCTGTCGGTCCCGCCTCGTTCTTCGGGGTGCCGCGGGTCTGGGAGAAGATGGCCGCCGGCGTCCAGGCCCACCTGGCCACCGCCGAGCCCGCGGTCCGCGCCGCCGTCGCCGCCGCGAGCGCGGTGACCCTGGAGGCGTACGAGCTGCGCGCGGCCGGAGAGCCGGTGCCGGACGAGCTGGCCGCCCGGGTGGCGCAGGCCCGGGACACCGTGCTGCGGCCGTTGCAGGCCACCCTCGGCCTGCAGAACATGACCTGGCCCGGCAGCGGCGCCGCCCCGATCCCGGTGGACGTGCTGCGGTTCCTCGCCGGGCTCGGCGTCGACGTGCTGGAGGTGTGGGGTCTGACCGAGACCACCGGCACCGCCACCCTCAACACCCCCGACCGCTTCCGCACCGGCACGGTCGGTCGCCCGAACGTGGGCATGGAGGTACGCCTCGCCGACGACGGCGAGGTTCTCGTCCGGGGTCCGCTCGTGTGCTCCGGCTACCTGCGCGAGGACGGCACCGTCGAGCCGGTCGTCGACGCGGACGGCTGGCTCGCCACCGGCGACGTCGGGACGCTCGACGACGACGGCTTCCTCACCATCACCGACCGCAAGAAGGAACTCATCATCACGTCCAGCGGGAAGAACATCTCGCCGGCGCAGATCGAGAACCTGCTGCGGGCGCACCCGCTCATCGGCCAGGCGGTCGCGATCGGCGACCGGCGGCCGTACGTCACGGCGCTGATCGTGCTGGACGAGGAGGTCGCGCCGCAGTGGGCGCGCACGCACGGCGTCAGCGAGCCGCAGCTGCCCACGCTGGCCTCGGACCCGGTGCTGCTGGCCGAGATCCAGGCCGCCGTGGACGCGGCGAACGCGCGCCTCGCCCGGCCGGAGCAGGTCAAGACGTTCCAGGTGCTGCCGTCGGCGTGGACGCCGGAGTCGGGCGAGCTGACCCCGACGCTGAAGCTACGGCGCCGGGTCATCGTCGACCGGTACGGCGACCGGATCGACACCCTCTACCGGCCGGGCGACGCGGTGGCGGAGCCCGTCACGGAGTAGCGCCGGGTCGATGCCGGGCGGGGGTGGCGGCGCGCCGAGGTCGGCGGGCCGGTACCCCCGCGGGTAGCCGGGATAGGTGCGGTTGCGCGGCGCGCGGGTCAGCCGGCTCACGGTCCGCGCGGGCAGCAGCCGCACCACGGCGGCCCGGGCACGCAGCGCGCCGCCGACCAGCGCGGTCAGCGGTCGCGGCGCGGCCGGCAGCCCGAAGGCGGTGCGCATCTCGGGCGATAGCAGCGCGCGCACCGCGAGCCGCGCGGCCGGGCGCAGCGGCGCCGGGTACCAGGACGCGAACAGGTCCAGCGTGTACGCCGCGACCCGCTCGTTGCTCGGCGTACGGCGGAACGTCTCCCGCTCGTACGCGTCCTTGAACGCTCGGAACGCGTCGAAGTCCGCCGGGACGTCGCGGATGCCCATGCGCGCGCCGACCGCGCGGTAGTAGTGGAACGCGGCCAGCCGCTCGTGCTCGTGCAGTGGGCGCCAGCCGTACCGGTCCAGCCAGTCGATCGGCTCGTAGACGAACGTGGACAACACGTACCGCATGTCGTCGTTCGAGATCGCGAACCGGCCGTGCGCCCGGTTGACCACCCGCAGCGCCTCCCGGCCGCGCGGTGAGTCGTAGCCGTGCTCCAGCATCTCGGCCATCAGCAGCGCGGTGTCGTCGTAGCGCTGCTGCGCCCGCAGCCGGAACTCGCCGGTCGCGTCGAGCAGCGCGGAGATGCTCGGCACGCAGTACGTCCGCAGCAGCGCCAGCTCCAGCGCCCGCTGGTAGTCGAAGGGGAACTCGTACCCGGCGGAGAGCCGGTAGATCTCGTGGTGGTCGCGGACCGGATCGAGCGTCTCGATCCGGCGCAACCAGCGGTACCGCCCCTCACGAGCCATCGCCACCACCCCCACCGTCCACCCTTGCCGATGCAGTCAAGCTCCTCTATGTTAATAGAAAATCACATCCCCGGATAACTCGAAACCTGCTTGTGCGCACCTCACGGGCCGGTGTTCAGGGCGATGTCCGGTCGAAACCGGGAAGTGGTGCTAATGGAGAATCTCAGTAGACGAAGCGTCCTGACGCTCGGCGCCGCGCTGGGACTGGTAGCGGTGGCGGACGCCCCGAAGGCGTGGGCGTGGTCGTCGTCCGGCTCGATCGCCGGGACCGACACGGTCACCGACCCGTGGGACGTCTGGGACGACGACACCGACCCGCTCGTCGCCTCGCTGCTGGACGCCGGTCAGATCCCGGCGGTGAACACCGCGTTCGCGTCCTGGATCCGCAACGGCGACGCGCTGCCGGCCGGCCTGCCCCCGGCGCTCACCACCTACCTGCGGCGCGTCAACACGCTGCCGTCCTGGGCCGACCAGGCCAAGCTGGAGCGCGCCGCCCAGTTCAACAAGCGCATGAGCATGTACCTGTTCCTGCTCTACGGCCTGGGCAGCGGGATCATGAGCACGGTGATCCCGCGCGAGGCCCGCAACGTCTACTGGTCCGAGGGCGGCGCGGACATGAAGTCGCGCGCCGCGAAGACCTTCACCTACGGCTACGACCTGAGCGCCCCCGACGCGTTCAAGGCCACCGGCAGCTTCGTGGTCACCTCGCACAAGACGCGGCTCACCCACGCGGCCGTACGGCACCTGCTGCCGCAGTCCGCGCCGTGGCGCGGCGTCACCGACCACCCGATCCCGATCAGCAACGGCGACATCCTCATCACCTTCCACAGCCTCGGCACGTACGTGCACCGCAAGCTGCTCGACTGGCGTCGCTGGGGGCTGCGGATGTCGGCCGCGGAGGAGGAGGCCTACCTGCACATGTGGCAGGTCGCGCTGCACCTGCTCGGGGTCCGCCACGAGTTCATCCCGAACAGCTGGGCCGCCGCCGAGGAGCAGTCCCGGTACGCGCTGTCCCCGCTCCTCGCGCCGACGCCCGAGGGCATCGACCTGGCCGACATCCTGCTGAACCTGACGTCCTCGGTGGACCTGGGCGTCACCCGGGGGTTCCAGCGGGAGTTCGCCCGCTACGTGCTCACCGACCGGATCGGCGACTGGCTGCGGCTGCCCCGCGACTACATCTCCCGGGGCGTGATCGAGGCCGGCTGGCCGACGTACGTGATGTTCCGCGAAGGGCTCTCGCCGCTCATGCCGGAGACGTTCGGCCTGTTCGACAGGTTCATCCGCGGGCTGGCGATGCTGTTCCTCAACAACGGCTCGTCCGCGTCGCACACCCCGATCACGATCCCGGTCATGAACCGGCCGGGCACCTGAGGCGCGTGCGGCTTCACAGCGTCAGGGCGCCGGTGACCAGCGCGGTCACCGCGTCCCGGTGGCCGGGCGAGTCCTGCCAGCGCAGGGCCCGCCCGGCCTCCACCGCCACGCCGAAGCCGGCGTGCACGAGCAGCCGGGCCTGCCGCCGGTCCAGGTCCGGCCGGACCGCCCGCAACTGCTGCTCCCAGACCGCGATGTGCTCCCGCTGGGCGAGGATGAGCGGACGCCGGACGTCGTCCGGAAGCCCGGCCACCTCGGCCTCGGCGACGCTGTTGAGGGTGTTGTGCTCGAAGCAGTAGGCCACGTACGCCGCCGCCAGCGCGACCACCGCCTGACGAGGATCGGCCGCCCGCTGGAGGCTGCGGTCCACGGCCTGGGCGAGCAGTTCCGCCGCCTGGAGGCAGGCGGCCACGAGGATGTCCACCTTGCCGGGATAGTGGCGGTAGATCGCGGACGGCGCGAGCCCCACCGCCTGGGCGATCTGCGCGTTGGTGACGGTGGCGAACCCGTCCCGGGCGAACAGCGGCACGGCCGCGGCCAGGATCTCCGCGCGCCGGGTCCGGGGCACCGGCTGGGCGGGTAGCTCGACCAGCCGCGCCGTCCCGGCGGCGGTCGTCGGGTCGGTGGCCACCACCCGCATCGCGGACCGGAGCACCAGATCCTCGATCCGGCGCTGGGCGATCGAGGTGTGGTGCATGGTCACCGAGCCGATCACCCCGAGCGCGGCCACCGCCCGCAGGCGCTCGTCGGGCAGCGGGTACTCCCGCCGTACCATCTCGGTGACCCGGCCCACGACGTGGCCGAACTTCGCGCGGAGCAGGTGGCGGTCCGCGCGCCCGAGGTAGCGGGCCTCCCACCGGTAGATGCCGCCGGAGGCGCGGTGCGCGACGGTGACCCGGGTGAGGGCCAGCAGCACGTCGGCCAGCGCCGCGTCGGGCGGCCACTCGTCGACGACCCCGACCAGGTTGTCCACCATGACGTTGGCGCACTCGGCGAACAACGCGTACTTGTTCGGGAAGTGCCGGTACAGCGCCGGCGCGCTGATGCCGACCGCCGCGGCGATCTCCTCCATGGACGCGCCGTGGTAGCCGCGCTCGCTGAACACCTGCCCGGCCGACTCCACGATGACCTGCCTGCGGTTGCGTGGCCGGGTGGCCGCGGCCGGCCCGGTGGTCACCGGACCGTCCGGGCGGACGCGGACGGGCACAGGACCATAGGTGTCAGTCAACCACAGCGGTTCACGCCGCCCGCGCCCTCGCGATGACGCCGCTCAGGCGTGCAGCACGGCGAGCGCGAGCCGGGCGGTCCAGGTGTCGTAGCCCGCGGTGCGGTCGAAGCGGCCGAGCCGTCCGACGTCGGTGACCACGTTCAGCGCGGCGTGCACGAGGACGCGGGCGTCGCCGGCCGGCAGGTCCGGCCGTACCGCCCGGACCAGGCCCACCCACTCCTCGACGTGCAGGCGTTGCGCGCCGCGCAACTCGTGGCGGTCCCGGTCCGGCAGGTTGTTGTTCTCCGCCAGGTACACCGCGACCAGGTCGCTCTGGCCGAACGCGAAGTCGACGTAGGCCCGCACCACCCGGTGCAGCGCGTCGGCCGGGTCGCTCGCCTCGGCGATCGCCGCGGTGGTGGCACCGGTCAGCCGGTCGGTGGCCCGGTAGTAGGCGGCCGCGAGCAGGTCGGCCTTGCCGGGGAAGTAGCGGTACACGCTGGACGCCTGCATGCCCGCGGCACGGCCGATGTCCTCGACCGCGACGGCGTGGTAGCCGTGCCTGTGGAACAGCCGCATCGCCTCGATCAGCAGCAGCTCGCGGCGCGACGCCGGGCGCACCGGCCCGGTGGCGGGCGTGTCCCGCGGCGCGGGATCGCGCCGGGGCGGCACCGTGGGCGCGTCGGTCCGCAGCAGCGTCCAGGCGACGCGGGTGAGCAGGTGCTCGGTGTCGGCGCCGGCGGTCCGGTACGTGGTCACGCTGCCGAACGCGCTCAGCGCCGCGTTCACCAGCAGGTCCGCCTGCGCGGCGGTCAGATCGGGGCGCAACTCGCGCAGCGGCGCGGCGACGCGGCCGACCAGCGTGGCCATCGAGACGGCGAACTCCTGCCGGTGCTCGGGCGTCAGGTAGCGGCCCTCCCACTGGTACAGCCCGGCCACCCGCCGCCTGCTCACCGCGACCTCGGCGAGCGCGCGCAGCAGTTCGTCGAGCAGCCCGTCCGCGCTGCTCGCCGCCGGCTGCTCGGTCGCGGCGAGCAGGGCGCCGACGACCTCCCGGGTGGCGTGCACGAGGATCGCGTACTTGTTCGGGAAGTGCCGGTAGACGGCCGGCCCGCTGATGCCGACGGCGGCGGCGATCTCGTCCACCGAGACGCCGTGGTAGCCCCGCTCGCAAAACAACTCGGCGCCGGCGAGCGCGATCCGGGCCTTGCGGTCCTTTGGTCGTCTGACCGGTGCCGGGGCGGTGTCGCCTGCTGCTCGTCGCACCCGTACACGTTAGCGCTCCCTCGCGTGCCCCAGGTGACACCCCTCGGCGGTTCTCGTCGCCCAGGTTCGGAGCCGGACAGCGCCTGACGCTTCTTGACAAGCGGCGGCAGGCTCAAGAAAAGTTAGGCGAAATTCGCATGCGGTGAGCGATGAGGAGCTTGGCATGACGACCGATGCGTTCATCTACGACGCGTTGCGCACGCCGCGCGGGCGGGGCAAGCCGACCGGATCGCTGTACGGGGTGAAGCCGGTTTCGCTGATCACCGGCCTGATCGAGGAGACCCTGCGGCGGATGCCCGGCCTCGATCCGGCGCTGATCGACGACATCGTGCTCGGGGTGGTGTCCCCGCTCGGCGACCAGGGCGCCGACATCGCCCGGACCGCCGCCGTCGCCGCCGGCCTGCCCGACACGGTGGCCGGCGTACAGCTCAACCGCTTCTGCGCCTCCGGCCTGGAGGCGGTGAACATCGCCGCGCAGAAGGTGCGCTCCGGCTGGGAGGATCTCGTCCTCGCCGGTGGCGTCGAGTCGATGTCGAGGGTGCCGATGGGCTCCGACGGCGGGGCGTGGGCGCTCGACCCGGAGGTCAACTTCACCACCGGGTTCGTGCCGCAGGGCATCAGCGCCGACCTCATCGCCACCATCGCCGGCTTCGACCGGGAGACGGTCGACGCATACGCGCTCCAGTCGCAGGCGCGGGCCGCGAAGGCGTGGGCCAACGGCTACTTCGCCCGGTCAGTGGTGCCGGTCCGCGACCGCAACGGGCTCACCGTGCTGGACCGGGACGAGCACATCCGGGCCGACTCGACGGCGGAGAGCCTCGGCGCGCTGCGCCCCTCGTTCGCCGAGATCGGCGAGAAGGCGGGCTTCGACGCGGTCGCGTTGCAGAAGTACCACTGGGTCGAGCGCATCGAGCACGTCCACACGGCGGGCAACTCCTCCGGCATCGTCGACGGCGCCGCGCTCGTCACGATCGGCAGCGAGGCGGCAGGCGCCGCCGCCGGTCTCACCCCGCGCGCCCGCGTCGTGGCCACCGCGCTCAGCGGCGCCGACCCCACCATCATGCTGACCGGCCCGGCACCGGCCGCCCGCAAGGCGCTTGCGAAGGCCGGTCTCGGCGTCGACGACCTCGACCTGGTCGAGATCAACGAGGCGTTCGCCGCGGTGGTCCTGCGGTTCGTCGCCGACCTCGGCCTGAACCCGGACATCGTCAACGCCAACGGCGGGGCGATCGCGATGGGCCACCCGCTCGGCGCGACCGGCGCCATGATCCTCGGCACGCTCGTCGACGAACTGGAACGACGCGGCGGCCGCTACGGCCTGGCCACGCTCTGCGCGGGCGGCGGCATGGGCATCGCGACCGTGATCGAACGAATCTGAGGAGCACGAATGGCAAACACCATCCGGTGGGAGCACGGCGACGACGGCATCGTGCTGCTCACCCTCGACCACCCCGGCCGCTCGGCGAACGTGATGAACGCGGAGTTCGGCGAGAGCCTGGCGGCCACCGTGGACCGGCTCGAAGCCGAGCGTGACCGGATCACCGGCGTGATCGTCACCTCGGCCAAGAAGACGTTCTTCGCCGGCGGCGACCTGGAGACCCTGGTGCGGCTCACGCCCGCCGACGCCGAGGCGTCAGCGGCCGACGCGGCCGCGCTCAAGCAGGCCGTACGCCGGCTGGAGACGCTCGGCCGCCCGGTCGTCGCCGCCGTCAACGGATCGGCCCTCGGTGGCGGGCTGGAGCTGGCCCTGGGCTGCCACCACCGCATCGTGCTCGACGACCCGGGCATCGAGATCGGCTTTCCCGAGGTCACGCTCGGCCTGCTGCCCGGCTGCGGCGGCGTGGTGCGTACCGTCCGGCTGCTCGGCGTCACCGCCGCGCTGACCGACTGGCTGCTGCGCGGCCAGCGCCGCCGGCCGCAGGACGCGCTCGCGCACGGGCTGGTCGACGAACTCGCCGCCGACCGGGACGCCCTGATGGCCGCCGCCCGCGACTGGATCGCCGCCCACCCGGACGCGACCCAGCCGTACGACCGCAAGGGCTACCGGATGCCCGGCGGCACCCCGTCCAGCCCCGGGCTCGCGATGCAGTTGCCGGCCATGCCCGCGCTGCTGCGCAAGCAGCTCAAGGGCGCGCCCTACCCGGCGCCCCGCAACATCCTCGCCGCCGCCGTCGAAGGTGCCCAGGTGGACCTGGACACCGCGTTCGTCATCGAGGGGCGGTACTTCACCGAGTTGGCCACCGGCCAGGTCGCCAAGAACATGATCAAGGCGCTCTTCTTCGACCTCCAGACCGCCCGGTCCCGCACCGCCGGAGGCGACCACGAGCCGGTACGCAGCGTCGCCGTCGTCGGCGCGGGCATGATGGGAGCCGCCATCGCGTACGTCTGCGCCCGCGCCGGGATGCGGGTGGTGCTCAAGGACGTCACCGCCGAGGGTGCGGCGCGCGGCAAGGCGTACTCGGCGGGCCTGCTCGACAAGGCGGTCGCCCGGGGCCGGTCCACGCCGGAGAAGCGGGACGAGATCCTGGGCCGCATCCACGCCACCGGCGACCTCGCCGATCTGGCCGGCGTCGACCTCGCGATCGAGGCGGTCTTCGAGGATCCGGCGCTCAAGCACAAGGTGTACGCCGAGATCGAGCAGGTGGCGCCGGACGCGCTCATCGCCTCCAACACCTCCACGCTGCCCATCACGCTGCTCGCCGAGGGCGTCAGCCGGCCGGAGGAGTTCGTCGGACTGCACTTCTTCTCCCCGGTGGACAAGATGCCGCTGGTCGAGGTGATCCGCGGGGAGCGGACCGACGAGGCCACGCTGGGCCGCGCGCTGGGCGTCGTCCGGCAGTTGCGCAAGACGCCGATCGTGGTCAACGACAGCCGGGGCTTCTTCACCAGCCGGGTGATCGGGACGTTCACAAACGAGGGCGTGGCGATGCTCGCCGAGGGCATCCCGGCGGCGACCATCGAGCAGGCGAGCAGCCAGGCCGGGTATCCCGCGCCGGTCCTCGCGCTGATGGACGAGCTGACCCTGACCCTGCCCCGGAAGATCCGGCAGGAGACGGCCGCGGCCACTGTGGCCGCCGGAGGCACCTGGACGCCGCACGCGGCCGACGCGGTGATCGACCGGATGATCGACGAGTGCGGCCGGACCGGACGCTCCGGCGGCGCTGGCTTCTACGACTACCGTGACGGGAAGCGGGCCGGGCTCTGGCCGGGGCTGCGGGAGCAGTTCGGCGGCACGAACCTGGACACGCCCTTCGAGGACCTCAAGGAGCGGATGCTCTTCATCGAGGCGATCGAGTCGGTGCGGTGCCTGGACTCCGGCGTGCTGACCTCGGTGGCCGACGCCAACGTCGGCTCGATCCTGGGCATCGGCTACCCGAGCTGGACCGGCGGCGTCCTGCAGTACGTCAACCAGTACGACGGCGGGCTGCCGGGCTTCGTGGCCCGTGCCCGGGTGCTGGCCGAGTGCTACGGCGAGCGGTTCGACCCGCCGCCGCTGCTGGTCGCCATGGCCGAGCGGGGCGAGCGGTTCGAGTAGCGGCGGTCAGAGCGCGGCGGCGAGTCGCTGGGCGTTCATGTACGCGATGGCCTCCACGGAGATCATCGGGTTGACGCCCAGCGACCCCGGGAAGGTCGACGCGTCGGCGAGGACCAGGTTCGGGACCTCCCACGTCGCGCCGTCCGGCCGGGCCACCGACGTCGCCGCGCTGCCGCCCATCCGGGCCGCGCCCATGATGTGCAGGGCGGCCATGGCGACCTGCCCGGGCGCGGTCCCCAGCGTCTCGACGTGCCGGACGAACTCGTCGATGGAACCCGTGCCGCGTTCCCAGACCGGGCCGCGCTGGTGTCCGGACCAGAGCCGCAGCGCTCCGGCCGCCTCGACGATCCGGGCCGCGCCGGCGATCCCTGCTCGCAGATGGGCCGCGTCGTAGGGGGACAGGCGGCAGTGCACCACCGGCTCGCCGTCGCGGCCGACCCGCACCTCACCGCTGTCGCGGTCGCGGGTGATCACGCCGACCCCGCCGAGGTGCGGCAGCGCGCGCATCCGGTCCAGATGTGCCCGTCCGCCTGTCCAGCTCATGAACGACACAGCGGTGGCCGGGTTGGTGGCGGCGGTCTCGTAGATGACGCCGTAGCCGCGGCCGTCGAGGTCGGCGTGTTCGGTGGAGTACCGGGTCTGCATCCCGCCCTCCCACGGCCGGACCTCCTCGGCGAACACGCCCCACACGCCGGTCGCCGGATGCAGGTGCAGGTGCCGGCCGATGTTGGGGTTGGTGAGCCCGGAGCGGCGGAGCAGTGCGGGTGTCTGCACGCTGCCGGCCGCGACCACCACGGCGCGGGCGCGTACGGCGACCGGGTGGCCGTCCGCGGTGTGGCCGGTCACGCCCGTCGCCCGGCCCGCTTCGACGGTGACGGTCCGCACGTCGACGCCGACGACGAGCCGCGTACCGGCGCGCTCCGCGTCGGCCAGCCAGGTCTTCGTCGCGGACCGTTTGGCGCCGATCCGGCAGCCCAGGCCGCAGCGCCCGCACTCGACACCGGTGTCGCAGCCGTCGACGTTGCGGGGCATCTCGTCGACGTGCCAGCCCAGGCGGTTCAGTCCGCGCTCCATCAGCGCGTCCCGGGAGGAGATCCGGCCGTGCTCGCGGTTGACGCCGAGCCTCGACCACACCGCGTCGAGGCAGCTGTCGTACTCGTCGGTGGCGAACTGCGGCACGCCGAGCGCGGCCCACTCCTCGCGTACCCGGGCCGGGGTGGGGAACGACGTGGTGTAGTTCACCACTGTGCCGCCGCCGAGGCACTGCCCCTGGAGGAGGCTGAGCTGGCCCTCGGCGGTGGCGGCGGGGCCCGGGGCGTAGAGCCGGGACAGTCCGGACAGCTCCCCGCCGTCGAAGTCCCGGTCGTCGTAGTAGCCGCCCTTCTCGACGACGACCACGTCCAGGCCGTGCCCGGCGAGGACCGCGGCGGCAGTGCCGCCGCCGGCGCCGGATCCGACGACGACGACGTCGCAGTCCAGTGTGGCCGGCGCGGACGGGCGGACCGGGGTCAGCGGCGGCGCGGGCGCGTCGGCCCGGACCCCGAGCGGTCCGGGATAGCCGATGGCGTCCCACACGGGCGAGTGCCCGGCCGGCCCCGGCGTCAGGTAGTAGGAGAGGGTGGCGGCGCCCTTGAGTGCCTGGAACAGCGCCCGTTTGGCGGTGACCCGCGAGTGGGCCAGCGCGAGCAGCGTCTTCTCCCGGCGCTCCTGCGACTGCCGGGAGAACGGCTGCGCGCAACCGCCGAGGACGAACTGGGTGGCGGGGGAGTCCCACCGGTCCAGCAGCCGCAGGAACTGCCGGACCTCGGCGGCGCGCGGATTGTGCAGGACGAGTGCGGCCATCACCTCGGTCGCGCCGAGCCGGCTGGCAGACGGGATCCCGGCGCCGTCACCCGGCGCGAACGTGTCGCAGATGCTCGCCAGGGCGGCGCGCTGGCGGTCGGACAGGTGCACGGTGCCTCCGATCGACCGAGGGGCCGGGTGGGTCAGGACATCTGCTCGGACAGGCCGTACGTCTTGGCGATGATCTCGCGCTGGATCTCGCTGGCGCCGCCGTACACGGTGGACACGATCGCCGAGCGGACCAGGCGCTCCATGTCGAACTCGGTGGTGTAGCCGTACCCGCCCATCATCTGCATCGCGTCCAGCGCGACGCGCCGGGCGGTCTCGGTGGCCTTGAGCTTCGCCATCGAACTCTCCCGGGGCAGCACCGTGTCCGGCGCCCTGTCGACCGTCGCGGCGGTGTCGTAGACGAGCAGCCGGGCGCACTCGATCTCGGTGGCCAGGTCGGCCAGGCGGTGCCGGATCACCTGGAACGACCCGATCGGCCGGCGGAACTGGCGGCGGTCCTTCACGTACGCCACCACGTCGTCGAACGCGCGCCGGGCGATGCCGAGCACCACGCTGGCGAGGATCAGGCGTTCCATGTTGAGCCCGGCCATCAGCTGCCGCCAGCCGTGGTCGACCCGGCCGACCACCGCGTCGACGGGCAGCAGGCAGTCGGTGAAGTAGAGGTCGTTCACCTCGCGGCCGCCCATGGTGTCGATGCCGGAGACGGTCAGGCCGGGCGCGCCGGCCGGGACCAGGAACATGGTCAGGCCCTGGTGGTCGCCGGCCCGGCCCGAGGTGCGCGCGACGAGCAGGATGTGCTCGGCCAGGTGGGCGTTGGAGCACCACGTCTTCTGCCCGTTGACCACCCACCCGTCGCCGCGCCGCTCGGCGCGGCAGCTCAGGTTCGCCACGTCGGAGCCGGCCTCGGGCTCGGACATCGCGACCGCCTCGACCACGCCGCGGGCCACGCCGCTGAGGATCAGCTTCTTCTGCTCCGGCGTGCCGAACCGCTGGTAGGTGGCGGCGACGATGATCGAGGTGGTGAAGCCGCCGATGGGCGCCATCGCCCGGCTGGTCTCCTCCAGGAACAGGCACAGCTCGGTCATGCCGGCGCCGCCGCCGTCGAACTCCTCCGGCAGCGACAGGCCCAGCCAGCCGAGGTCGGCCATCTTCCGGTACAGCTCCGGGCTGTGCGGTTCCCGCCCGCCGTCGGTGAGACGGTGCCGTTGCTCGCGGGTGCCGACCTCGCGGCGGCAGAAGTCCCGCACCGCCTCGACAAGTGACAGTTGCTCGTCGCTCCACTCCACCGCGGTACCTCCAGCGCATCGTGAGGGATTGACAGCAAGGCTAAACTATCGAATATCAAATGTCAGGAGGCCGCCGATGACGTCCCTCGTTGAGCACCCCCGCCGGCTGCGCGTCGTCGACCCGGTGACAGGTGAGCACCGCGCCGACTACGACATCGCCGACGACGACGCCGTGCGCGCCGCCGTGACGCGGGCCCGCGAGGCGGCCGGCTGGTGGGCCGGTCTGGACGCCAGGCAGCGCCGCCGCCACCTGCTGGCGTACAAGGCGGCGGTCGCGGGTGGCATCGAGGAACTGGCCGGCATCGTCCGGAGCGAGACCGGCAAGAGCCTCGCCGGGGCCCAGCTCGAGGTGATGCTCGCGGTCGAGCACCTGGACTGGGCGGCCCGGCACGCCGCACGGGTGCTCAGGCGACGGTCGGTCCCCTCCGGCATGCTCGCGTTCAACCAGGCCGCCTCGGTCGAGTACGTGCCGTACGGCGTGGTCGGCGTGATCGGGCCGTGGAACTACCCCGTCTACACGCCGATGGGTGCGGTGTCGCACGCGCTCGCCGCCGGCAACGCGGTGGTGTTCAAGCCCAGCGAGTTCACCCCGGGCGTCGGGGTGTGGCTGGCCGAGCGCTGGCACGAGCTGCTTCCCGAGCACCCGGTCCTCCAGGTGGTCACCGGCGACGGCACGACCGGCGCCGCGCTGTGCCGCGCCTCGGTCGACAAGATCGCGTTCACCGGGTCGGCAGCGACCGGGCGCGCCGTCATGGCCGCCTGCGCCGAGAGCCTGACGCCGGTGGTGATCGAGGGCGGCGGCAAGGACGCGCTGATCGTCACCGCCGACGCCGACCTCGACGCGGCAGCGCAGGCGGCGGTCTTCGGCGGACTGGGCAACGCCGGGCAGACGTGTGCCGGCGTCGAGCGCGTCTACGTCGAACGGTCCGTCTACGAGCCGTTCCTGGCCACGCTCACCGAGCTGGCGCGGCAGGTGCGGCCGGGTGCCGAGCCGGACGCGGCGTACGGGCCGATGACCACGCCCACCCAGCCCGAGGTCGTGCGGCGCCACGTCACCGACGCGCTCGACCGGGGCGGCCGGGCGGTGGTCGGTGACGCCGCTTCGGTGCGGCCCCCGTTCGTGGAGCCGGTCGTGCTGACCGACGTGCCCGAGGACAGCACCGCCGTCACCGAGGAGACGTTCGGCCCGGTGCTCGTGGTCAACCCGGTGGCCGACGCGGACGAGGCGGTACGCCGCACGAACGCAACCAGCTACGGGCTCTCCGGCTCGATCTTCACCCGGGACCGCCGTCGTGGCCTGGCGCTCGCCGGGCGGCTGCGGGCCGGCGCGGTGTCGGTCAACTCGGTGCTGGGGTACGCGGGCGTGCCGTCACTGCCCTTCGGCGGTGTGGGCGACTCGGGGTTCGGCCGGGTCCACGGCGCGGACGGCCTGCGCGAGTTCAGCCGGGCGCGATCGGTGACGTGGCAGCGGTTCCGGCCGCTGATCGAGGTGATGACGCTCCAGCCGTCCGCCTCCGCCATGAAGCGCTCGCTGGCGATGTTCGCGTGGCGTCATGGCCGCCGGTGACTCACTCGTTCCACACGCCCAGGCCGTCGAGGTGCTTGACCAGCCGTTCCGCGCCGTCGGTGAAGTGCCGGGCCATGACCGGCCGGACGGCCTCCGGGTCGCGGGCTTCGAGCGCGTCGAGCAGCGCCTCGTGATCGGCGATCATGCCCGCCCGCCACTCGGGGTCGGCGGCGTAGAACCGCGACGGCGTGTAGCGGGTCACGGTGCGCAGCAGCCAGGACAGCTTGCGCGCGTCGGCGAGCCGGTTGATCCGGCGGTGGAACTCGTATTCGAGCTGCTCCACGCGGCTGACCTGCCGGGCCTGGGCGGCGCGGCGCAGCCGCTCGTGCTGCTGCCGCATGTCGTCGAGCTGGTCCGGGGTGATGCCGGTGGCGACCCGGGCGGCCAGCTCACCGGCGATGTGGCCCTGGAGGCTGAACACGTCGATGATGTCCTGCCGGGACAGCGGCGCCACCACGTGCCCGCGGCGCGGTTGCAGCTCGACCATGTCCTCCGCGCGCAGCATCAGCAGCGCCTCGCGTACCGGCGTGATGCTCAGCCCGGTCTCCTGGGCGACCTCCTCCAGCCGGATGCGTTCGCCGGGGCGCAGCTGGCCGGACATGATCCGGTCGCGCAGCAGACTCGCCACGGTCTCGGAGAGCTGGGGCTGAGAGACGTTCTGGATCCTGCCGCGGTCCGCCACCAGCTCAGGGTATCAAATGTCAAATGTCAGAACAGGAGCGCCGATGAGCTCGACCGTGCCGGAGTCCGAACCGGCCGGCGCCGGACTGCGGGCCGCCACCAGCGACGGCGTGCGCACCATCTGGTTCGACCGGCCCGACCGGCGCAACGCGATGTCGCTGGAGATGTTCCGCGACTACTACGCGGCCCTGGTGGCGGCGGACGCCGACCCGGAGGTCCGGGCGGTCGTGGTCACCGGCTCCGGTGACTGGTTCTGCTCCGGCGCCGACCCGGAGGCGCTCGCCGCGCTGCTCGACGAACGCAACCGCGACCTGCTCGCCGGCGAGTTCGGCTTCCCGCCGCACCTGCCGCTGACGCTCGGCACCCCGATCGTCGCCGCGATGAACGGCGGCGCGGCCGGCCTCGGCCTGGTCCACGCGCTCTACGCCGACGTGCGGTTCATGGCGGCGGAGGCGCGCCTGTCCACCTCGTTCAGCCGGCTCGGCCTCGTCGCCGAGTACGGCAGCGCCTGGCTGCTGCCCCGGCTGATCGGCGTCGGCGCCGCGCTGGACCTGCTGCTGTCCGGCCGCAAGGTCGACGCCGTGGAGGCGTTCCGGATCGGACTTGTGCAACGCGTGCTCCCGCGCGACGAGGTGCTGGCCGAGGCACAAGCCTATGCCGCGGCCCTGGCCGAGCACTGCTCACCGGCGTCCATGGCGGTGATCCGGCGACAGGTGTTCTCCGGTCTGGAGACCGGCGCGGCCGAGGCCGCCGCCGACGCGATCCGGCTCATGGTCGAGTCCCTGGCCGGCGCCGACTTCGGCGAGGCCCTGCTCAGCCGGGCCCAGGGCCGCGCACCCCGCTTCGCCCCACGGGCCGGCGCGTGAGCGGGCCCCTGGACGGCGTCCGGGTCGTGGAACTGGCCGGGATCGGACCCGGCCCGTTCGCCGCCATGCTGCTGGCCGACCTCGGCGCCGACGTGGTCCGGGTCGACCGGCCGGAACCCGGCGCGCTCCCGGCCGGTGACCCCGCGCGGAACCTGCTCAACCGGGGCAAGCGCTCGATCGTGGTGGACCTGAAGCACCCCGACGGCGCCGAGGTGGTCCTCGCGCTGGCCGGCCGGGCCGCGATCCTGATCGAGGGCTGGCGCCCCGGCGTGGCCGAACGGCTCGGCGTCGGACCGCAGGCCGCGCTGGCCCGCAACCCGGGCCTGGTGTACGGGCGGATGACCGGCTGGGGCCAGGCCGGGCCGCTGGCCCGCGCCGCCGGCCACGACATCGGCTACATCGCCGTAGCCGGGGCGCTGCACCCGATCGGCCGCGCCGGCGGGCCGCCGCAGATCCCGCTCAACCTGGTCGGCGACTTCGGCGGCGGCTCGCTCTACCTGGTCGTCGGCATCCTGGCCGCGCTGCACGTCGCCGCCGCCACCGGCCGTGGGCAGGTCGTCGACGCCGCCATCGTGGACGGCGCGGCCCACCTCACCACCCCGTTCGCCGGGATGCTCGCGCAGGGCACCTGGCGACCCGAGCGGGGCCGCAACCTGCTCGACGGCGGCGCGCCGTTCTACGACGTGTACGCCACCGCCGACGGAGGGCACATGGCGGTGGGCGCGCTGGAACCGCAGTTCTACGCCGAACTGCTGCGGCTGCTCGGACTCGCAGGCACGGACCTGCCGGCACAGCACGACGTGGCCGGATGGCCGGTGCTGCGCGCCCGCTTCGCCGAGGTGTTCGCCGGCCGTACCCGCGACGAGTGGACGGCGGTGTTCGACGGCACCGACGCCTGCGTCGCGCCGGTGCTGTCGCTCACCGAGGCGCCGGGCCACCCGCACCTGGCCGCGCGCGGCACGTACGAGGAGCACTTCGGCGTCCGGCAACCGGCCGTGGCGCCCCGCCTGTCCGCGACACCCGGCCGGGTCGGCGGCCCGCCGCCCGCGCCCGGCGCGGACACCGAGCCCGTCCTCACCGACTGGGGACTGGGCGCACACCTACCGCGGTGGCTGGACGACGGCGTCGTCGGCCGGAAGCAGGGAGCGCACTGATGCGTATCGGGACGACACTGGCGTACGCCGCCGACCCCCGTGGCGGCGCCGACGACGTGGCCGCCTGGGAACAGGACGGCCTGGACGTGGTCTGGGTGTCCGAGGCGTACGGCTTCGACGCGGCCACGGTGATGGGTTACCTCGCCGCCCGGACGAGCCGCGTGCACATCGGCTCCGCGATCCTGCCGATCTTCTCGCGTACCCCGGCTCTGCTGGCGCAGACCGCCGCGGGCCTGGACGCGATGTCCGGTGGCCGGGCCATCCTCGGCCTCGGTGCCTCCGGACCGCAGGTGATCGAGGGATGGCACGGCGTCGCGTACGACAGGCCGCTGGCCCGCACCCGCGAGGTGATCGACATCTGCCGGCGGGTGTGGCGGCGCGAGACGCTGACGAACGACGGCCTCTACCGGCTGCCGCTGCCGCCCGGCGAGGGCACCGGGCTGGGCAAGCCGCTGAAGATCCTCACCCACCCGGTCCGCGACCGCATCCCGATCCACGTGGCGAGCCTCGGCGACCGGAACGTCCGGATGACCGCCGAGATCGCCGACGGGTGGCTGCCGTTCCTCTACGACCCGCAGCGCGCCGGCGACGTCTGGGGCGCCGCGCTGGCGGCCGGCCGGGCGAAACGGTCCCCTGATCTCGGGCCGCTGGAGGTGGTGGCCGGCGGGCCGCTGGCGATCGGCCCGGACGTGACCGGGCTGCGCGACCTCGCCCGGCCGCTGATCGCCCTGTACGTGGGCGGGATGGGCGCCAAGGGCCGCAACTTCTACCACGACCTGCTGTGCCGCTACGGCTACGAAGCCGAGGCCGACCGCATCCAGGACCTCTACCTGGCCGGCCGCAAGGCCGAGGCCGCCGCCGCGGTGCCGGCGGAACTGCTGGAACGCACCAGCCTGATCGGACCGGAGAGCTACGTGCGCGATCGGGTCCAGGAGTACCGCGACGCGGGCGTGACGATCCTCAACGTCGCGCCGCTGGGCGAGGACCCCCGGGGCCTCGTCGCCGCCGTCGCGGACATGGCCCGGTAGCGCAGGGGAGGAGCCGACACACATGGACCGCGCGATCTTCACCGCCGACCACCTGGCGTTCGCCGAACTGGTGCGCGCCTTCATCGACAAGGAGATCACCCCGCACCACGAGCGCTGGGAGGCCGACGGCATCGTCGACCGCGGCGTGTGGCGGGCCGCCGGCGCCGCCGGACTGCTCGGCTTCTTCGTCGACGAACGGTACGGCGGCGCCGGGGTCACCGACCGGCGCTTCCACGCCGTCCTGACCGAGGAACTCGCCCGGGCCGGTGCGAGCGGGCCCGCGTTCGGCCTGCACAACGACATCATCGGCCCGTACCTGACCGACCTGACCACCGAGGAGCAGAAGCAGCGCTGGCTCCCGGGCTTCTGCTCCGGTGAGATCGTCACCGCCATCGCCATGTCCGAGCCCGGCGCGGGCAGCGACCTGGCGGGCATCACCACCACAGCGGTACGCGACGGCGACGACTGGGTCCTCAACGGGCAGAAGACGTTCATCAGCAACGGCATCCTGGCCGACCTGGTCGTCGTGGTGGCCCGGACCGATCCCGGTGCCGGACGGCGCGGGATCAGCCTGCTCGTGGTCGAGCGCGGCATGCCCGGGTTCGAGCGCGGCCGCAACCTCGACAAGCTCGGGCAGAAGGCGCAGGACACCGCCGAGCTGTTCTTCTCCGACGTCCGCGTACCAGCGGCCAACCTGCTCGGCACGGAGGGCAAGGGCTTCGGCTACCTGATGCGCAACCTGCCGCTGGAGCGGCTGTCGATAGCCGTCGCGGCGCTCGCCGGCGCCGAGACGGTGTTCGCGCAGACGCTCGACTACTGCAAGCAGCGCCAGGCGTTCGGCCGTCCCATCGGCAGTTTCCAGCACAACCGGTTCGTGCTCGCCGAACTCGCCACCGAGCTGCGCCTGGGCCGGGTCTTCGTCGACAACTGCCTGGTCGCGCCGGACCTCACCGCGGAGACGGCGGCGATGGCGAAGTGGTGGTGCACCGAGTTGCAGCAGCGCGTCGTCGACCGGTGCCTCCAGCTGCACGGCGGCTACGGCTACATGCGCGA
The DNA here is from genome assembly GCF_004637285.1 of Micromonospora sp. CNZ285. Taxonomy (NCBI): domain Bacteria; kingdom Bacillati; phylum Actinomycetota; class Actinomycetes; order Micromonosporales; family Micromonosporaceae; genus Micromonospora; species Micromonospora sp. CNZ285. The sequence goes on from NZ_SPQD01000001.1 coordinate 519,110, forward strand.
GTACCCGGTGGCCCGCGCCTACCTGGACGCCCGCGTCCAGACCATCTACGGCGGCACCACCGAGATCATGAAGGAGGTGATCGGCCGGTCACTCGGCCTGTGAGCCGGGCTCCAGCATGGGTACGAGGAAGCGACGGGCCATGGTCCGCAGCTCGTCGGCGTCGTCCAGGTCGATGACGTGGCTCGGGGTGAGCAGGAACGAGCAGGACAGCCGGGTCATCAGCTCGGCCACCACCTCCACGTCGACTGTGGCGGCGATGGTGCCGGCGCGCTGCTCGCGCCGCAACTGCCCGGCGACGAACCGCTGCACGGTGGCGAGCGTGCGCCCGCCGTCGCTGATCATCGAGGGGATGAGCACGTCCGGTTCGACGCTCATCAGCCCGCCGATCAGCGGGTTGCGGCGGATCGCGTCCAGCGCGCTGACGAAGCCCAGCACCACCCGGTCGCCGACCGTGGCCGCCTGCTGGATGTCGACCAGGAACCGGTCGAAGTAGCGCCGGAACTCGCGGCGGACCACCTGCTCGACCAGCCGGTCCTTGGTGGCGAACCGGCGGTACGCGGTGATCCGGGAGACGCCCGCCCGGCGGGCCACGTCCTCCATCGTGGAGCGGCGGATGCCCATCCGGCAGAACTGCTCGTAGGCCGCGTCCAGGATCCGGGTGGCCACCTCGTCGCTGTCGTCGGCGCTGTGCAACGCCTCGGTGAAGGCGCGTTCCAGCAGCGACTCGGGCCGGTCGGCCGGTTCGTCGTGACCCGCCTCGGGGGAGGACGCCTGCGCGGGAGCGGTCCGGGCCATGGGTGCCCTCCCGGGAGAGACGGTGACGCGGTTGACGCTTCACCGTACCAATCGCCGGGGCGTACCCCCGTGCAAGCGCGACCGCCGCGCCCCCGATGCGGGGCGCGGCGGTCGCGTCTGTCGTGCGGTGTCCGGTCAGGAACCGGAGCGCTTGGCGGTCGCCTTCAGGTAGTCCCGGTTGAGGCGGCCGATGGTGTTCAGCGGGATGCCCTTCGGGCAGGCCGCCGCGCACTCGCCGATGTTGGTGCAGCCGCCGAAGCCGGCCTCGTCGTGCGCGTCCACCATGCCGATCACTCGGGTGTAGCGCTCCGGCTGGCCCTGCGGCAGCAGCGAGAGCTGGGTGATCTTCGCGGCGGTGAACAGCATGCCGGAGCCGTTCGGGCAGGCCGCCACGCAGGCGCCGCAGCCGATGCAGGCAGCCGACTCGAACGCGGCGTCCGCGTCGGCCTTCGGCACCGGCACCGAGTGCGCCTCCGGGGCGCTGCCGGTCGGCGCGGTGACGTAGCCGCCGGCGGCGATGATCTGGTCGAACGCGTTGCGGTTGACCACCAGGTCCTTGACGACCGGGAAGGCCCGGGCCCGCCACGGCTCGATGTCGATCGTGTCGCCGTCGGAGAACTGCCGCATGTGCAGCTGGCAGGCGGTGGTGCCGCGCTGCGGGCCGTGCGCCTCACCGTTGATCATGAGGCTGCACATGCCGCAGATGCCCTCGCGGCAGTCGTGGTCGAACGCCACCGGCTCCTCGCCGTCGAGGATCAGCCGCTCGTTGAGTACGTCGAGCATCTCCAGGAAGGACATGTCCGGGGACACGTCCTGCACCGGGTAGGTCACCATCCGACCCTTGTCCTCGGGGCCGGTCTGGCGCCAGATGCGCAGGGTCAGGTTCACTTGTAGCTCCGCTGCGTGGGGTGGACGTATTCGAAGGTCAGGTCTTCCTTGTGCAGCACGGGCTCACCGGTGCCGGTGAACTCCCAGGCCGCCACGTAGGCGAACCGGTCGTCGTCGCGCTGCGCCTCGCCGTCGGGCGTCTGGTGCTCGGCCCGGAAGTGGCCGCCGCAGGACTCCTCGCGGTGCAGGGCGTCGATGCACATCAGCTCGGCCAGCTCGAAGAAGTCGGCCACCCGGCCGGCCTTCTCCAGCGACTGGTTGAGGCCCTCGCCGTCACCAGGCACGCGCACCCGCTGCCAGAACTGCTCGCGCAGCGCGCGGATCTCGTCGATCGCCTTGCGCAGCCCGGCCTCGGAGCGCTCCATGCCGCAGTGCTCCCACATGATCTGGCCCAGCTCGCGGTGGAACGAGTCCACGGTGCGGTCGCCGTTGATCGCCAGCAGCCGCTTGATCCGGTCCTCGACCTCGGTGCGCGCCGCGACCGCCTCGGGGTGGCTGGCGTCGACCTTGTCCAGCGAGCTGGAGGCCAGGTAGTTGGCGAGCGTGTTCGGCAGCACGAAGTAGCCGTCGGCCAGGCCCTGCATCAGCGCCGAGGCGCCGAGCCGGTTCGCGCCGTGGTCGGAGAAGTTGGCCTCACCGATCACGAACAGGCCGGGGATCGTCGACTGGAGGTCGTAGTCGACCCAGAGGCCGCCCATCGTGTAGTGCACGGCGGGGTAGATCCGCATCGGGACCTCGTACGGGTCCTCGCCGGTGATCCGCTCGTACATCTCGAAGAGGTTGCCGTACTTGGCCTCGATGGCCTTGCGGCCCAGCCGGTTGATCGCGTCGGCGAAGTCCAGGTAGACGCCGAGGCCGGTCGGGCCGACGCCGCGTCCCTCGTCGCACACGTTCTTCGCGGCGCGGGAGGCGATGTCACGGGGGACCAGGTTGCCGAAGGACGGGTAGATCCGCTCCAGGTAGTAGTCCCGCTCGTCCTCGGGGATGTCCCGCGGGCTGCGCTGGTCGCCCTTGGCCTTGGGCACCCACACCCGGCCGTCGTTGCGCAGCGACTCGCTCATCAGGGTCAGCTTCGACTGGTGGTCGCCGGAGACCGGGATGCAGGTCGGGTGGATCTGCGTGTAGCAGGGGTTCGCGAAGTACGCGCCCTTGCGGTGCGCCCGCCAGGAGGCGGTGACGTTGCAGCCCTTGGCGTTGGTGGAGAGGTAGAAGACGTTGCCGTAGCCGCCGGAGGCGAGCACGACCGCGTCGGCCATCTCGGTGCTGATCTCGCCGGTGACCATGTCGCGGACCACGATGCCGCGCGCCCGGCCGTCGACGATCACCAGTTCGAGCATCTCGTGGCGGGCATTCATCTCCACGTTGCCCAGGCCGATCTGCCGCTCCAGCGCCTGGTACGCGCCGAGCAGCAGCTGCTGGCCCGTCTGGCCCCGGGCGTAGAAGGTGCGCTGCACCTGCGCGCCACCGAAGGAGCGGGTGTCCAGCAGGCCGCCGTACTCGCGGGCGAACGGCACGCCCTGCGCCACGCACTGGTCGATGATGTTCACCGACACCTCGGCCAGCCGGTGCACGTTCGACTCGCGGGAGCGGAAGTCGCCGCCCTTGACCGTGTCGTAGAACAGGCGGTGCACCGAGTCGCCGTCGTTGCGGTAGTTCTTGGCGGCGTTGATGCCGCCCTGCGCGGCGATCGAGTGGGCCCGGCGCGGGCTGTCCTGGTAGCAGTAGGACCGCACCTGGTAGCCCTGCTCGGCCAGCGTGGCGGCGGCGGAACCGCCGGCCAGGCCGGTGCCGACCACGATCACCGTCATCTTCCGGCGGTTGGCCGGGTTGACCAGCTTCATCTCGAAGCGGTGGCGGTCCCACCGCGCCTCGATCGGGCCGTCCGGGGCCCGGGTGTCGGCGATCGGGTCGCCCTCGGTGTAGAGATCCATGTCAGGACACCAATCCGGTGATCACGGCGAACGGGACCAGCAGGTAGCCGCCGACGAGCGCGACGGCGAAGACGAGCGCGGCGATCCGGGCCCGGCGCTCGCCCTTCGGCGTCTGCTGGCCGAGGCTGCGGAACGCGCTGAAGGCGCCGTGGCGCAGGTGGAAGCCGAGGGTCACGAGCGCGAGGGTGTAGAAGAGCGTGACGTACCAGCGCTCCGGCGCGAAGTCGGCGACCACGTTGCCGTACGGGTTGGCCGGGTCGCCCTGCGGGTTCAGGTGACCCGTGGTCAGGTCGAGGATGTGGTAGATCACGAAGAGCAGGATGATCACACCACCCCAGCGCATCGTGCGGGCCGCGTAGTTCACGTGGATCTTGCGGCGGTGCGCGTACCGGACCGGGCGGGCGGCCCGGGACCGCATCGCGAGCACGGTGGCCGCGCCGATGTGCCCGAGGACGGCGACGGTGAGCACGGTGCGCTGGATCCACAGGAACCACGTCGTCGGCAGCAGCGGCGTGCCGATGTCCCGCAGCCAGTGCGCGTAGTGGTCGAACGACGTCTCACCCGTGAAGATCTTCAGGTTGCCGAGCATGTGCGCGATCAGGAACAGCACGAGGATGATGCCCGTCACCGCCATGACGGCCTTGAGGCCGACGTTCGAGCGGATGGGCGACCGAGTTTTCGTGATTACCACGCGGTCGACGCTAGGAGCACTTCGATCAGGCGTCCAATGCATCGAAATCGCAGCGTTGATAGCCGTAAGCTATGTAGATGCAGCTCCATCAGCTTCGGTACTTCGTGGCGGTCGCCGAAGTACGACATTTCACCCAGGCAGCCGATCTTGTCGGCATAACCCAGCCCTCGTTGAGTAAGCAAATTCACGCGCTGGAGACCGACCTGGGGGCCCCGCTGTTCGAGCGGGTAAGGGGCAACATCACACTGACCGCGGCAGGTGAGGTGCTGCTGCCGCTGGCCAAGCGGATCCTCGCCGACGTGGAGACCGCCACCCGCGAGGTGCAGGAGCTGGTGGGGCTGCGCCGGGGCCGGGTCCGGCTCGGCGCCACACCCAGCCTCGCCACCTCGCTCGCCCCGCCGGTGCTGCGCCGGTTCCGCGACGCGCACCCCACGATCGACCTGCGCGTGGAGGAGGGCGGCTCGCAGGACCTCGTCCGTGACCTGCTCCGCGGCGACCTCGACCTCGCCCTGATCATCATGCCGTCGGCCGGCACCGACCCGGGGCTGCGCGCCGACCCGATCCTGCGGGAGAGCCTGGTGGTCGCCTCGGTCGACCCGCTGCCCGGCGCCTCGGAAGCCGGGGAGCTGCGCATCACCGACCTGCGCGACCAGCCGCTCGTCATGTTCCGCGAGGGCTACGACCTGCGCGACGCCACGCTCCAGGCGTGCCGGGCGGCCGGGTTCGAGCCGACCCTGTCCGTCGACGGCGGGGAGATGGACGCCGTGCTCAGCTTCGTCGAGGCCGGGCTCGGCGTCGCGCTGGTGCCGGGCATCGTGGTGGCCCGCCGCGCCGGCATCCGGGTCACCCGGCTCGTCCCGCCCGGCGTCCGCCGGACCATCGCGGTGGCCCGCCGCCGCGACGTGGTGCCCACCCACGCCGGGCGCGAGCTGCGCCGCATCCTCCTGGAGTACGTCCACGACGCCACCGCCACCGCCGAACTCCCCCCAGGCGTAGAGCCCCTCTGACCCGCCCCTCTCCCGCCGCCCCTCTCCCGCGCGATCTTGCAGTTTCGGCCCCGGCGAAAGGTGCGAATGCCACTGCGCGGGGGCACCAAGTGCAAGATCGACGGGGCGAGGGCGGGGCGGGGGCGGGCGGGTCAGCGGGACTCGGCGTCGTCCATGGCTCGGTAGATGCGCTGCTCGGAGACCGGGTAGGGGGTGCCCAGGGCCTGGGCGAAGACGTTCACCCGCAGCTCCTCGATCATCCAGCGGATCTGGCGGACCGCCGCCTCCTGACGGCGGGCCGGCGGCAGCGCGGCCAGCATGTCCTGGTACTCCTTCTGCACCACCGCGACCCGATCCTGCTGCTGCTTGTCCCGCTGCGGGTTGCCCGGCAACCGGTCCAGCCGCCGCTCGATCGCGGTCAGGTAGCGCAGCACGTCGGGCAGGCGCGCGTACCCCGTCTCGGTGATGAAACCCTTGTGCACCAGGCCGGTGAGCTGGTTGCGGATGTCGGCCAGCGCGGCCACCACGGCGAGGTTGCGGGTGGCGCCGAGCCGCTGCTCCACCGCGTACGCGGACGCGAGCACCCGGCGCACCCGCTCCATCACCTCGACCACGGTGTCCACCAGATCGGCCCGCACCCTGTCGCGCAGCGCGGCGAAGCCCTCGGCGTCCCAGGCCGGGCCGCCCGCGTCGTCGATCAGCTTGTCGATCGCCGCGCCGGCCGCGTCCTCGATCAGCTCCGGCACGCTGCCGTGCGGGTTGCGGGACAGCGCCAGCTTCGCCTCGTTGCTCAGCCGCCCCTGGAGGAACTTCGCCGGTGACGGCATCGTCAGCCGCAGCAGCCGCCGGGTTCCCGCCCAGTGCGCGGCCTCCTGCTCGGCGGCGGAGTCGAACACCTTCACCCCGACCGTCGCGCCCTCGTCCACCAGCGCCGGGTACGCGGTCACCGCGAAGCCGGCGCGGACCTGCTCGATGGTGCGCGGCAGCGCGCCGATCGACCACTCGGTCAGCCCGGTACGGGCCACGTCGGGCGCGGCGGCGGCCACGACCTGGCGTACCTCCTGGCGCAGCTCGCGTTGCAGCGCCGGCAGGTCCTTGCCCTCGGCGACCGGCTTGTCGTCGTCGCCGAGCACCCGGAACGTGACCCGCAGGTGCGGCGGCAGCCTGCCCAGGTCCCACGCGTCCGCCGGAACCGTCACCCCGGTCATCCGGCGCAGCTGCCGGGTCAGCGCGGCCAGCAGCGGCTCCTCGCCCGGCGTGATCGCGGCGAGCGCGGCGCGGGCGTAGTCGGGCACTGGCACGAAGTTGCGCCGTACCGGCTTGGGCAGCGACCGGATCAGCGCGATCACCAGTTCCTCGCGCAGCCCCGGCACCTGCCAGTCGAAGCTCTCCGCCGGCACCTGGTTGAGCAGCGGCAGCGGGATGTCCACGGTGACGCCGTCGGTGGGCACGGTCGGGTCGAACGTGTACGTCAGCGGCAGCGTCACGCCGTCGGCCCGCCACTCGTCCGGGAAGTCCTCCTCGTCCACCCCGCCCCGGCCGTCGTTGACGAGCAGCTCGCGGGTGAACGTGAGCAGGTCGGGCCGCTCCCGGCGGGTCTTCTTCCACCACGAGTCGAAGTGCCGGCCGGAGACCACGTCGGCGGGGATCCGCTGGTCGTAGAAGGCGAAGATGGTCTCGTCGTCGACCAGGATGTCGCGGCGCCGGGCCCGGTTCTCCAGCTCCTCGATCTCGGTCAGCAGCTTCTGGTTGTCCCGCCAGAACTGGTGGTGGGTCTGCCAGTCGCCCTCGACCAGGGCGTGCCTGATGAACAGCTCCCGGCTCAGACCTGCGTCGATCCGCCCGAAGTTCACCTTGCGGGAGGTGACGATCGGGATGCCGTACAGCGTGACCTTCTCGTAGGCCATCACCGCGGCCTGCTTCTTCTCCCAGTGCGGCTCGCTGTAGCTGCGCTTGACCAGGTGCTGCGCCAGCGGCTCGACCCACTCCGGCTCGACCCGCCCGGCCACCCGCCCCCACAGCCGGGACGTCTCCACCAGCTCGGCCGCCATCACCCAGCGCGGCGGCTTCTTGAACAGCGCCGAGCCGGGGAAGATCGCGAACTTCGCGCCTCGCGCGCCCAGGTATTCGTGCTTCTGCGCGTCCTTGAGGCCGAGGTGCGACAGCAGGCCGGGCAGCAGCGACTGGTGCACCTTCGGGGTGTCGATCTCCTCGGGCAGGTCGGCGCCGGCGCCGCGCCGGCCCTCACCCTTGTCCGAGGTACGCAACACCTGGCGCAACTGGCTGACGATGTCCTGCCACTCGCGTACCCGCAGGTAGTTGAGGTATTCGGACTTGCACATCCGGCGGAACGCGCTGGAGGACAGCTCCCGCTGCTTCTCCCGCAGATAGCGCCACAGGTTCAGGTACGCGACGAAGTCGGACTCGGAATCGGCGAACCGGGCGTGCGCCTGGTCGGCCTGGGCCTGCTTGTCGGCCGGGCGTTCCCGCGGATCCTGGATGGACAGCGCGGCGGCGATCACCACGACCTCGGTGGCGCAGCCGTTGCGCTCGCCTTCGAGGACCATCCGGGCCAGCCGGGGGTCGACCGGGAGCTGGGCCAGCCGCCGGCCCAGTGCGGTGAGCCGCTTCGCCGGGTCGGTCTCGGCCGGGTCGAGCGCACCCAGCTCGTGCAGCAGGTTCACGCCGTCGGTGACGTTGCGCCGATCCGGCGGGTCGATGAACGGGAACGCCGCGACGTCGCCGAGCCCGATCGAGGTCATCTGGAGGATGACCGAGGCCAGGTTGGTCCGCAGGATCTCCGGGTCGGTGAACTCGGGGCGCGAGTCGAAGTCCTGCTCGTCGTAGAGGCGGATGCAGATGCCGTCCGAGGTACGCCCGCAGCGGCCCTTGCGCTGGTTGGCGCTGGCCTGCGAGACCGGCTCGATCGGCAGCCGCTGCACCTTGAGCCGGCTGGAGTAGCGGGAGATCCGGGCGGTGCCCGGGTCCACCACGTACTTGATGCCGGGCACCGTCAGCGAGGTCTCCGCGACGTTCGTGGCCAGCACCACCCGGCGGTTGGAGTGGGCGGCGAAGACCCGGTGCTGCTCGGCGGTGGACAGCCGGGCGTACAGCGGCAGGATCTCGGTGCCGAGCAGCGACCGCTTGGACTGCACCAGCTTGCCCAGCGCGTCGGCGGTGTCGCGGATCTCCCGCTCGCCGCTGAGGAACACCAGGATGTCGCCGGGCCCCTCGGCGGCCAGTTCCTCGACCGCGTCGCCGATGGCCTGGATCTGGTCCCGGACGTTCTCCTCGTCGGCCTCGTCCTCCTCCTCGGCCTCGGTGACCTCGACCAGCGGCCGGTAGCGGACCTCCACCGGGTACGTGCGCCCGGACACCTCGACCACCGGCGCCGGGTTGCCGTCGGCGTCGGCGAAGTGCTTCGCGAACCGGTCGGTCTCGATGGTGGCCGAGGTGATGACGACCTTGAGGTCGGGCCGGCGGGGCAGGAGCTGCCTGAGGTACCCGAGGATGAAGTCGATGTTGAGGCTGCGCTCGTGCGCCTCGTCGATGATCAACGTGTCGTACTGCCGCAGCATCCGGTCGGTCTGCAACTCGGCCAGCAGGATGCCGTCGGTCATCAGCTTGACCAGGCTGTTGTCGCCCACCTGATCGGTGAAGCGCACCTTGTAGCCGACCACGTCGCCCAGCTCGGTGCCGAGTTCGTCGGCGATCCGGTCGGCGACCGTCCGGGCCGCCAGCCGGCGGGGCTGGGTGTGCCCGATCAGGCCGGTGATGCCGCGCCCCAGCTCCAGGCAGATCTTGGGCAGCTGGGTGGTCTTCCCGGAGCCGGTCTCACCGGCCACGATCACCACCTGGTGGTCACGGATCGCGGCGGCGATGTCGTCCCTGCGCTCGCTGACCGGCAACTGCGGCGGGTAGATGATCGCCGGCACGGCCGCGCGGCGCGACGCCAGCCGCGCCTCGGCCCGGGTCACCTCGGCCGCGATCTCGGCCAGCGCCGCCTCCCGCCGCTGCGGGTCGCGCAGCCGGCGCACGCCGTCGAGCCGCCGCTGGATCCGGCGCTGATCGCGGAACATCAGGGGAGCGAGGCGGCGGTGCAGGTCGCGGGCGGTCTCAGGGGCGGCGGGTACGGCTGGATTCTGCATGTCGTCGCCAAGGATAGGCAGCCGCGCGGCGGACCGCCCCCGGGTTACCGGCGCTGGGCGTGCCCTCCCTGGTGCGGCGGTCCCCGCCGGATAAAGTTGCCGCCGACGAGGCCGACGGACGAGGCCGACGAGGGGCGGGGATGATCATGCGGGACACCGACCGGGCGCTCGTGCAGGCCGCCACCGCCGTCGCGAAGCTGCGCTGCCGCAGCGACAACCACACCGTCGCCGCCGCCGTACGCAGCACCGACGGCCGGGTGTTCAGCGGCGTGAACGTCTACCACTTCACCGGCGGCCCGTGCGCCGAGGTGGTGGCCCTCGGCGCCGCCGCGACCCAGGGCGCGGGCGAGCTGGAGGCGATCGTCGCGGTGGGGGACCGGGGCCGGGGCGTCCTCCCGCCGTGCGGGCGCTGCCGTCAGGTGCTGCTCGACTACTTCCCGTCGATCAAGGTGATCGTCGGCCCGCCCGACGGGCTGCGCGCGATCCCGATCACCGACCTGCTGCCCGAGACGTACGTCTGGTCCGACCAGCAGGTCGAGGTGCCGGTCGCCGCCCGCGCCGGGGTGTGGCCGACGCCTGTGGTGCCGGGCAGCCGGCAGGCACCGGAGGACTGACGGCCCGGGGCGCGGCGAGCCGCGACGCTCAGTCGCCGGCCGCGGCCTCCAGCATCGAGCGGGGGACCGGCACCTGCTCGAAGCGGACCTGACCCTCCGGCACCATCCAGCTGCTGACCTGCGCGACGAGTCGTCCCGCGCGGACCGCCGGGTCGTTCGCGTACAGCTCCCGGGCCATCTGCGGATCCACCGACAGCACCACGAAACCGCGGACGCGCCCGTCGTCGCCGTCCAGGAACGGTCCGGCCGCGAGCACCGCGCCCTGCTCCACCAGCCCGGCCTGGTGCGCCAGGTGGGCGTCCTGGATCCGGTCGAGGGCGTCCTGCGGCAGGTCCGGCGCGTCGTCCGGGCGGACCAGGAGCACCACCGTGTGCCTGTCGAATCGCATGCCCTCAGGCTAGGGGCTGCCGGGCGCGCAGTGCCCGGATCGACCAGTCCAGTACCGGCGCCAGGCTCTCGGGCGGCGGCCAGCCGTTGACCACGGAGAGCAGCTCCAGGTACCGCTCCCGGCGAGGGTCGTGCGCGGTCCGCAACCGGTCCAGCATCCGCCGGCGCAGGTCGGCGTCGTCCGGACGGCCGCAGAGCCGCGCGTACCGGCCCGCCGCCCGGGCCAGGATCGGATCGGCGTCCGGCGAGGCCGGCTCGACGCCGTCGGCGAGCGCCGGGGCCACCTCCTCCCGGACCACGGCGACCACGTCCCGGCGTACGCCCTCGGCGCCGTCCCGGTCCGCCGCGTGCTGCTCGGCCAGCCGGCGCAGCCCGGCCCGGAACTCCGGGTCCTGAGCCAGCTCGGCCAGTTCCACCCACGCCTCGACCTGGGCGTCGTCCGGATCGTCCGGCAGCTCCGGTGTGAGCGACCGCCTGATGCCCGCGAACCCCGGATCGGGCAGGCCGCCGAACGCCGCGTCGAGGAACTCGTCGACCAGCCGCCGTCGTTCCCGCGTGGCCAGGCCGGCCAGCCGGTGCAGCAGGTCGGCCTCGGACGGGGAGGCTCCGCGCCGGGCGATCACCGTGAGCACCGCGCGGCGCGTCCGCAGCAGGCGGATCTGCGCGGTCAGCGCGTCCGCGTGCGCCGCGGCGACCTCGGCCAGGCTGACCTCCCGCGCCACCACCCGGCGCACGGTGGGCAGGTCCACGCCCAGCTCGCGCAACGTCCGTACCAGGTCGAGCCGGGCCACCGCCGCCGCGTCGTAGCGGCGGTGGCCGGCCGGTCCCCGGTCGGTGGGCGGCACGATGCCGCGGTCGGACCAGAACCGGATGGTCTTCACCGGCAGCCCGGTTCGCCGGGCCAGGTCACCGATCGAGTAGCGCTCCGCACCGTCCATGGCATCCACCATCGTTCCTCCACCTGGTGGAGGCGCAACCCGCTTAGGTACGCCTTACCAGGTCAGCTAAGGTAAGGCGCACCTAATCGGAAGGCGAAGCCCTCTCGTGACCACCGTCGCCGTCCGGCCCGCGCGGGCCGGGACTCCCGTCCGCCGCGGCACCGTCCGCCGCGTCGCGGTCACCGTGGCGGCGGCGCTCCTGCTCCTGCTGGCGTTGCTGGCCAGCCTCGCGCTCGGCAGCCGGCACCTCCCCGTCGACCAGGTGTGGCACGCGCTCGTCTCGCCGGACGGCGGCGACGCCACCACAGTGGTCCGGGAACTGCGGCTGCCGCGTACCGCCCTCGGGCTCGTCGTCGGCCTGGCGCTGGCACTGGCCGGGGTGCTGTTCCAGGCGGTCACCCGCAACCCGCTGGCCGAGCCGCGCATCCTCGGCATCAGCGCCGGGGCGTCGTTCGGCGTGGTGCTGGCCATCGCCGTGTTCGGGGTGGGCACGCTCGCCGGGTACGTCTGGTTCGGCATCGCCGGCGCGCTGCTCGCCGGACTGCTCGTGTTCGCCATCGCCAACCGCACCCGCGAGGGCGCCAGCCCGGTCACCCTCGCGCTCGTCGGCGCGGCCCTCGACGCCGGTCTCGGCGCCATCGTGTACGCGCTGCTCAGCATCGACGCCCGCACGTTCGAGGAGTACCGCTTCTGGGTGGTCGGCGGGCTGACCGGCCGGGGCGTCGGCGTGGCCGGGCAGGTGCTGCCGTTCGTGGTGGCCGGGGTGGTGCTGGCCGCGCTCGCCGCCCGCGGACTGGACGCGCTCGCGCTAGGCGACGACGTGGCCCGGGGACTCGGGCACCGGGTCGCGCTGGTGCGGCTCGCCGCCGGGGCGGGTGGCGTGCTGCTCACCGGCGCGGCGGTGGCCGCCGCCGGGCCGATCGCCTTCGTCGGGCTGGCGGTGCCGCACCTGGCCCGGGCGCTGGTGGGCGCGGACCAGCGGTGGACGCTCCTGGTCGCCGCGTTGCTCGGTCCGGCGCTGCTGCTCGCCGCCGACGTGGCCGGTCGCCTCGTCGCCCCGCCCGGCGAGATCCCGGCCGGCATCATCACCGCCCTGCTCGGCGCCCCGCTCCTGGCCTTCCTGGTCCACCGAGCCAAGACGGTGACGACATGACCACCCCCACCCCCACCCCCACCCCCACCCCCGGCTCCCGCGATCTTGCACTTGCCGCCCCGACGAAGGGGGCATTCCGGGCACCCGAGGGGCCCGAAGTGCAAGATCAACGGGGTGGGGTGCGACGGCTGCGGGGGCGTGGAGTGCTGCGGGTCGGGGCGGTGGTGGTGCCGTTCCGGTGGCGGCCGCTTGTCGTGGCGGTCGTGCTGTTCGTGCTGCTGTGCGCTGCGGTGGTGGTCAGCCTGTCGCTGGGTACGCCGTACGTCGCGCCGGTGGACGTGGTGCGGTCGCTCTCCGGCGCCGGTACGCCGTACGACCTCGTGGTGCGCGACCTGCGACTGCCTCGCGCGGTCCTCGCGGCGGTGGCCGGTGCGGCCTTCGGTGTGGCCGGCACGCTGATCCAGAGCGTCGCCCGCAACCCGCTCGCGAGCCCCGACGTCATCGGTGTCACCCAGGGCGCCGGGCTGGCCGCGACGATCGCGCTGACCAGCGGCGCGGCGGCGGTGCTGGTGGCGCCGGCGGCGCTGCTCGGCGGCCTGGCCGCCGCGGTGGCGGTGTTCGCGCTCGGCGCCCGGCACGGCCTGGCGGCCCAGCGGTTCGTGCTCGCAGGCGTGGCGGTGGCGTTCGCGTTCCGGGCGCTGATCGAGGTGGTGATGCTCACCGCCGACCCGATCGACGGGCTGCGCGCGCAGATCTGGCTGATCGGCACGCTCGCCGGCAAGGGATGGAGCGAGGCGGCGTGGATCGCCGGCACGCTCGCCGTGCTGCTGCCGGTGCTGCTCTGGGCCGGGTGGGCGCTGCGCAGCAGCGCGCTCGACGACGACACCGCGCGGGGGATCGGCCTGCGGCCGGTGGCCCGGCGCATGGGGCTGGCCGGCACCGGTGTGCTGGCCGCCGCGATGGTCACGGCCCAGGTCGGCGCCGTCGACTTCGTGGCGCTGGTGGCCCCGCAGGTGGCCCGCCGGCTGGTCCGCGCCGAGCGCCCGCCGCTGCTGTGCGCCGCGCTGCTGGGCGCGTTGCTGCTGGTCCTCGCCGACCTGGGCGCCCGCCGGCTGCTGGCGCCGACCCAACTGCCGGCCGGCGTGCTCACCGCGGCGATCGGCGGGCCGTACCTGATCTTCGTGCTGCTGCGCACCCGAGGGAGGCGGTCGTGACCGCGCTGCTGTCCACCCGCGACCTGGTCGTCGGCTACGAGGGCCGCACCGTGCTGGACGGACTGGACCTCGACCTGCCGGCCGACACGTTCACCGTGATCGTCGGCCCGAACGCCTGCGGCAAGTCGACGCTGCTGCGCACGATGGCCCGGCTGCTCACGCCCCGGCGCGGCGCGGTGCTGCTGGACGGCGCGGCGATCCGCGACCTGCCGACCCGGGACGTGGCCCGGCGGCTCGGCGTCCTGCCGCAGAGCCCGCTGGTGCCCGAGGGGATCACCGTGGCCGACCTGGTCGGGCGCGGCCGGCAGCCTTACCAGCGCTGGTGGCGGCAGTGGTCGGCCGAGGACGGGCGGGCGGTCGAGGAGGCCATGCGGCTGGCCGACGTGAGTGCGCTCGCCGACCGCCCGGTGGACACGCTCTCCGGCGGGCAGCGCCAGCGGGTGTGGATCGCCATGACGCTGGCCCAGGACACCGACGCGCTGCTGCTGGACGAGCCGACCACGTTCCTCGACCTGGCCCACCAGGTCGAGGTGCTGGACCTGCTGCACCGGCTGCGCGCCGAGCGCGGCCGGACGGTGGTGGCCGTGCTGCACGACCTCAACCAGGCCGCCCGGTACGCCGACCACCTGATCGCCATGCGCGACGGCGCGGTGGTGGCCGCCGGCGAGCCGCGCGAGATCCTCACCGCGGACCTGGTCCGCGACGTGTTCGGACTGGACTGCGTGGTCGTGCCCTGCCCGGTCAGCGGCGCCCCGCTCGTGGTGCCGGCCCTCACCCAGGGCGCCCCCACCCAGGCCCCGCACACACAGACCTCGGCCGTTCCGGCCGTCACGCCGGCTCCGGCCGGCGCCCCCGTCGGCGACGCCTGAGCGCGCCGACCCGCACCACCGAAAGGAACCTGATGCGTCGTCTCGCCGTCGCACTCACCGCCGCCCTCGCTCTCGGCGTCGGCCTCACCGCATGCGGGGAGAGCGACCCCGTCGCCGGCACCGGCACCGGGGAGACCCGGGAGATCACCCACGCCATGGGCACCACGAAGGTGCCCGCCGAGCCCAAGCGCGTGGTCGTGCTCGACACCGACAAGATCGACACCGCGCTGTCGCTGGGCGTCACCCCGGTCGGCGCGGCGACCGCCGGTGAGGCGAAGAGCTGGCCCACCTACTTCGGCGCGGACAAGCTCGCCGGCATCACCGAGGTCGGCGTGCTCACCGAGCCGGACCTGGAGGCGATCAACGCGCTCAACCCGGACCTGATCCTGGGCAGCAAGTTCCGCCAGGAGAAGTTCTACGACGAGCTGTCCAAGATCGCCCCGACCGTGTTCACCGAGAAGGTGGGCATCACCTGGAAGGAGAACTTCCTCCTCGACGGCGCGGCGCTGGGCAAGGAGCAGCAGGCCAAGGACCTGCTGGCCGAGTACGAGAAGCGGGCCAAGGACTTCGGCGCGAAGCTCGGCGACGCCTCGTCCCGCAAGGTCTCCATCGTGCGCTTCATGCCGACCGAGATCCGCCTGTACGGGCCGGACTCGTTCTCCGGCATCGTCGTCGGCGACACCGGCCTGGGCCGCCCCGAGCGGCAGATGCTCGCCGGCAAGGAGGACAAGCGGATGGACCGGGTCAGCCCGGAGCGCATCGCCGAGGCCGACGGCGACGTGGTGTTCGTGACCGCGTACGGCGAGAAGGCCGCCGCCGAGCAGGCCAAGGTCACCGGCGGCACGCTGTGGAAGGGCCTGTCCGCGGTCAAGGCCGGCAAGGCGCACGTGGTCTCCGACGAGATCTGGATGACCGGCATCGGCGTGGGCGCCGCCAACAAGATCCTGGACGACCTGGAGAAGTACCTGGCCGCCTGAGCCCCGAATCACCCGCGCCCGTCCAGCCCCACCGGGCCGGACGGGCGCGGGTGTGTTCTCAGGCCGCCAGTTGCCAGAGCAGGAACGCGTTGAGCGCCACCACGAACGCCGTGATCGCCACCGCGGCGGCGGTGGTGGCCCTGCGGTTGACCAGGCTGCCCATCAGGTCCCGGCGGCGCGTGAACATCACCACCGGGATCAGCGCGAACGGGATGCCGAAGCTCAGCACCACCTGGGACAGCACCAGCGCGCGGGTCGGGTCGACGCCGATCGCGAGCACCGCCAGCGCGGGCAGCAGCGTGATCATCCGGCGGACCAGCAGCGGGATCCGGCGGCGCAGGAAGCCCTGCATGATGATCTCGCCGGCGTACGTGCCGACGCTCGTGGAGGCGAGGCCGGACAGGAGCAGGGCGACCGCGAAGCCGACCGCCGCCGCCGTGCCGAGCGTGGCCGCGAGCCCGGCGTGCACGCCTTCGAGGGTGTCGGTGCCGGGGATCGACGTGCCGTGGAAGCTACTAGCGGCGACCAGCAGCATGGCCAGGTTGACCGCCCCGGCGACGCCCAGCGCGATCAGCACGTCGATTCGCAGGCCCTTGGCGATCAGCCGCCGCTGCGCCTCGCCCTCGGCGGGCAGGCGGTTCGGCGTCAGTGCCGAGTGCACGTAGATGACGTGCGGCATCACCGTCGCGCCGAGGATGCCGGCGGCGAGCAGCATGCTGTCGGTGCCCTGCATCCGGGGCAGCAGCCCGGCCGCGGCGTCGGACACGTCCGGTTGCGCGCTGACCAGGTTGACCGCGAACGCCAGCACGATCACGCCGAGCAGCACCGCGATGGCGATCTCGAACGTCCGGAAGCCCCTGGCCCGCAGCGCCAGGATGGCGAACGAGGCGGCGCCGATGATCAGGCCGCCGGGCAGCAGCGGGACGCCGAGCAGCAGGTACAGCGCGACCGCCCCGCCGATCACCTCGGCCAGGTCGGTGGCCATGGCGACCAGTTCGGCCTGCGCCCACATGACCCGGTTGAGTGGCCGGGGCAGGTGTTCCCGGCACAGTTCGGGCAGGCTGCGCCCGGTGGCCAGGCCGAGCTTGGCGGTGAGCGTCTGCACCAGCATGGCGGCCAGGTTCGCCGCCACGACCACCCAGACCAGGAGATACCCGTACCGGGCGCCGGCGGTGGAGTTGGTGGCGAAGTTGCCGGGGTCGACGTAGGCGACCGCCGCCACGAACGCGGGCCCGAGCAGGATGAGGCGGCCGCGTACCGGGCGCGGGGCGCGGGCGGTCCGTAGCGGCGGTACGACAGGCGAGTCGTTTGTTACCACTGTTGCTCCTCGACGACGACGGACGACTGACGACGGGCGGCTGACGGCGAACGGCGGGGCGGCGGCAGGGACGGGGTCAGGCGGGCTCGTGCCGGGCGGTCGACGGACGGGCGGCCGGCGCCGGGCCGCGCTCCAGCACGTCCGCGAACGGGACAAGCGCGGTGAGGGCGGCGAGCGCGGCGACGGCGGGCAGGGCCAGGCCGGCGCCCACCGCGGCGAGCGTGAGCAGGGCGAGGACGGTCGTCCTGGTGCGGTTGGACGGGGACATGACGACTCCCGGACGGGTGCGGCGCGGAGGACGGATACGCCGGGCGGCCCGGCGCGGGCGAGGTCAGGTGAACGTGTTCGCCACGGTGGTGGCGACGGTGCCGGCCATCCCCGGGTTGGTGCCGTACAGGCGCGGGTCACCGGGGGCGAGCACCGGCTCGGGGGCGTGCGCGCGCGGGCTGCCGTCGAAGCGGAACTCGCCCTTGCCGTCCGGCGCCGGACCGGACGCCCACCGGCCCTCGGCCGCGTCCCGGCCGGGGGAGAAGTCCAGGTACGCGTAGCTGAACTCCTCGGTGAACCCGGGCGAGTCGGGGAAGGCGTCCGGCACCGGCATCTCCTCCAGGCCGTCCTCCTTGAGCTGCTCGACGGCCGCCATCCACATGTTCTGGTGCATGGTGTCGCGGGCCAGCAGGAAGCGCAGCATCTGCTTGACGCCGGGGTCGTCGGTCATGTGGAACAGGCGTGCCACCTGGAGCCGGCCCTGGGCCTCGGCGGTGACGTTCAGCTGGAAGTCGGCCATCAGGTTGCCGCTGGCGGTGATGAAGTTGCCGTTCCACGGCACGCCCGAGCTGTCGACCGCCAGGGCGCCGCCGCCACCGTGGATGAAGTGCGCCGGGTTGGACCCGCCGTAGATCGCGCCGACCATCGGGTTCGCCTCGGCGGCCTCGTCCAGCGACAGCGGCGCGTTCTCCAGCAGCCGGGTGATCATCGTGGCGATCATCTCGACGTGGCCCATCTCCTCGGTGCCCACGTCGAGCAGCAGATCCTTGTACTTGCCGGGCAGCCGGCAGTTCCAGCCCTGGAACAGGTACTGGTTGGCGACCGTCATCTCACCCCACTTGCCGCCGAGGACCTCCTGGAGGCGGCGGGCGAACGCGGCGTCCGGCCCGTCCGGCTTGGCCTCGAACTGCAGGCCCTTCATGTGCGTGAACATCGCGCCTCCTCCGGCTCACCGGTGCGGTCCGCTCCCGGGTGCCCGCTGCGGCGGCCCGCCGGGGCCGACCCGTGTCCCGGACGGGACAGGCCGCACCGGCACCGGCAGCCGGACGTCCACGGCCAGCCCGCCGCCGCGAGGACGGCGGGCGCGCACCGTCCCCCCGTACACCTCGGCGAGCCCGCGCACGATCCACAGCCCGAGGCCGTGCCCGCCTGCCGAGGGGACGGGCCGGGCCAGCGCCGCGCGCAGCGCGGGGCACGGTCCGCCCCGGTCGACCACGGACAGCGTCAGCGTGGGCCCGCGCGTCGCGGCGCGGACGACGATCTCCCCGCCGGCCGGGCCGTGGCGCCGCGCGTTGTCCACCAGGTTGGCGAGGATCTGCCGGACGTGCTGCTCGGGCACGGGCAGGCCGGCGGCGGCACGGCCGATCCGGGTGCGCAGCCGGTCGCCCGCGGCGGCCACCGCCGGACCGACGACCTGGGCCAGCGGGCGGCGGCGCGGCCCGTCCGGGTCGTCCCGGAACTCGCGCCCACCCAGGTCGTCCAGCAGCGCCCCCAGGTGTACGGCGTGCTCGTGCGCCAGCGCGGCGATGGCCCGCCGGTCCGGCGTGGTCAGTGACGGCTGCTCGGCGAGCGCCCGGGTGAGCGCGGTCAGCGCCCGCACCGGGGTGCGCAGCTCGTGGCAGAGCACCCGGATCGGCAGCGACTCGTCCGGGTCGTCCGGGTGTCCCCACGAGGTCATGGACTCCACAGCCATGCCGGGTTGTTCCCGACGGTTACTCGCATATGCCACTAACCTGGTCCCGGAGGAGGAAAGCAGACATGGGCGACGGCAGCGTCCGGCTCGCGGTGGTGGACGACCATCCGCTGTTCGTCCGAGGGCTGGAACTGCTGCTGTCCGCCACCGCCGGCGGCCGGGCCCGGGTCGTCGGCTCCACCACCGACGCCGCCGGCGCCGCCGCGCTCGTCGCCCGGTGCGTACCCGATCTCGCGCTCGTGGACCTGCACATGCCACCGCCCGGCGGCCCCCGGGCGATCGCCGCCATCCGCCGCACCAGCCCGCGGGTCCGCATCCTCGCCATGTCCGGCTCGGACGATCCGGCGCCGGCGGTGGAGGCGCTGCGGTGCGGCGCCGAGGGTTACCTGCCCAAGACCAGCGAGCCCGAGGATCTGCTGCCGCCGCTGCTGGCCGTGCTGGACGGCTGGGCGGTGATGCCGGGCGCGCTGCTGCGGCGGCTGGTCGGGCCCGCCCGGTCACCCGGACTCAACCTCGACGACGAGGAACGCCGGCTGCTGCGGGCGATAGCGACCGGCGAGGGCGCGGTGACGATCGCCGAGCGGATGCACGCCTCGGAGCGGACGGTGAAGCGGATGACCGCCGCCCTGCTGCGCAAGCTGCGGGTGAGCAACCGGGTGGAGGCCGCCGCGCTGGCCGGGCGGGCCGGCCTGCTGGACGAGCGCCCCGACAGGTGAGGCGGCCGACCGGCCGTGATCCTCTCCGGCGGGTGAGGCGCCGACCCGGCAGCGACCCTCTCCGGCGGGTGGCCCGGCACGGCGAACGGCCGCCCCGGGGGAGCGGGACGGCCGTTCGGTCGGGTGGTGCTTCGGTTCGCCGGACGGGGTCGCGGCGGTCGGTCAGGCGGCGGTGGACCAGATGGCGCGGAACGCGGCCGCCTCACCGGCCAGCCACTGCTCGATCTGCTCGGGCTTCACGTCGGCGGGCATCCGGTGCGCCTCGCCGCGACGCACGTCGACCAGGACCGGCTCGGCGTGCGGCAGCACCGCGTCCATGTGCCGGGCCATCAGGTGCAGCGTGGCGAGCGTGGCCTCCTCGCTCGGCGGCGCCTCGTCGAAGTGCAGCCGGATCGCCTCGGCCCGGCCGTCGGCGTACCGGACGCCGAACTGCGGGTTGATCTTCACGGGCAGGTCGCCCAGCATCGCCAGGGCGTCGCGGGTCTGGGCCAGGTCGACGCCGGCCGGCTCGCCGAGCGACTGCAGCCAGCGGGTCGCGCCCGGCACGAGCGCCTCGTAGAGCGGACGCCAGCGCGGCTTGACCAGGTCGGCGACCTGCGCGAGGTGGGTGCCGCCGGTGTGGAAGGCGACGTCGGCCTTGAGCGCCTTGACGAACTGGCCGTGCGGGTTGAAGCCGTGCCGGCTGGCCCGCTGCCGGCGCAGACCGCCGACGAAGGTGGCTTTCGTGGGGCCGGTGCGGTCGACGTACCGGGTGAATCCGAGGAGGGTGGCGTAGGGGGTGACAGGGGTCGCGGAGGTGGGCGCAGTCACGAGCATCCTCCCAGGTCAGCAGCTCGATTAGTACATACATTCTAATCGACGGGTCTGACATCGCCCAGGGTGCGAAAGGGGCATTGTCGATCCGTTCGCCGACGGCCCGCCGATCCGGACGGGACACCGCGCGATCGATCCGTCCCCTAGAGTGCGGTTCTTCCACACCTCTCTTCCGGAGTACCCATGCGATCCCTCACGGCCCGATGGCCCCGCCTCGCCGCCACCGCGGCGCTGCTGGCCACGACCGCGCTCTTCGCCCCGTCGACCCCGGCGCACGCCGCCGACGAACTGCCCGACCTGTTCGTGTCCTTCACCAGCGACCCCGTCGCGGAGATCGACAACAGTGGCACCACGATCGGGATGTACGTCTACAACTACGGCCAGGCCGACGCGACGGCGGTGACCGTCACGCTCGACCTGGGCAAGCTGTCGTCCGACGTGGTCGCCTCGGTGCCGGACTGGAACGACTCCTGCAAGCTCGCGGCGGGGAAGGTCACCTGCACCATCGGTGGCCTGGTGGCCGGCCAGACCGATGTCATCTACCCGCTCTCGCTGGCCAGCCGCACCGGTGCGGCCCCCGGTGACGCCGGTTCGGTCGGCGTGACCATCGCCGGCGCGCAGGACGACGCCAACCCCGGCGACAACACGATCAGCTTCCCGGTTACGATCCGCGCCTCGGGCCCCGATCTGGTCGCCGCCGCCGACGACCTGAACGACAAGTCCAAGCCGGTCGGTGAGGGCGACCGGGTCCCGCTCTACAGCGGTGTGCTCAACGAGGGCGACAGCCCGGCGACCGACTTCACCGTCCGGGTCGACCTGCCCACCGGTGCCACCTTCGTCGAGCGGTACAGCGACTGCACCTACGTCGGCTACTACCCGAAGGCCAGCGGTCCGCCGTACGTCTACGGGCCGAGCCAGGTCACCTGCACGGTGCCGCTGACGCTCAAGCCCGGCGAGGGGCTGCTGCTGTTCGACGACGAGACGGGCGAGTCGCTGTTCAACATCACGTTCGGCCGCAACCTGCCGGGCCCGGACGAGAACTACGCCCTGTTCAGCACCGCGCTGGCCGGTGAGGCGGAGGCGGCGAAGAAGGCCGCGGCGACCAAGGGCAGCGGCCCGTCGTTCGCCACCGCCGCCGAGAAGCTCCACGCCAAGGCGGTCAAGGCGGGCCAGGCCCGCAAGTCCGTCGTGGAGCGCGAGCTCGACGAGTCGGACAACTACGCCGACTTCCGGTTCTGGAGCAAGAAGAACAGCCTCGACGTCGCCGTCACCGCCGCGCCGGTGAAGGGGGCGGTCGGCCAGACCGTCGACCTCACCTACGAGGTCGTCAACCACGGCCCGTCCGACGGCGGCGGCCCTGGTGTCCTCATCACCGCGCCGAGCGGCACCGTCCTGCTGCCCAGCGAGTGGTGCTACACCGACGGCCAGCCGGGCAAGACGCTGCCCGAGTCGGCGAAGCTGCGGTGCAACTTCGAGAGCGAGTTCCCCAGCGTCGCCTCCGGCTACGGCCGGATCAAGTCCACCGTCCGACTGAAGATCAAGTCGACGCCGGGTGCCGACGGCACGATCGTGGTCGACGGCGCCACGTCCTCGACCGAGTCGAAGCCGGCGAACAACACCGCTCGCATCGTCGTCGCCGTCGGCAACGGCGGCCCGGGCGCTGGTGGCTCCGGCGACGGCAGCGGTGGCACCGGCGGCGGCCTGCCGATCACCGGCGCGCCGGCGGCCACGCTCGCCGGTGTCGGCGCCGCCGTGCTCGCGGCCGGCGCGGTCCTGTTCGTCGTGTTCCGTCGTCGTCGCGTGGCGTTCCAGGCCCCGCGCGACTGACCGGACCCGATCGCGGGGGCGGAACCGGACCGGTTCCGCCCCCGCGGCGTCCGTCAGCCGGACGCCGCTACAACTGACCGACGTCGGTGATCCGGACCGCCGCCGCGCCGATCTCGTCCGAGGCGGCCAGGTCGATCTCGGCGCTGATGCCCCAGTCGTGGTCGCCGTCCGGGTCGTCCAGGATCTGCCGTACGGTCCACCTCTCGCGGCCCTGCTCGATCATCAGCAGCGCCGGCCCGCGCGCGTCCGGCCCCACCCCGATCGCGTCGTACGTCTCGAAGTACGGCTCCAGCGCGTCGGCCCAGGCGTCGGCGTTCCAGCCGTCGCCCGCGTCCAGCTCGCCGAGCAGGTCCCAGCGCCGCAACGCGGCCAGCTCGACGCGCCGGAACATCGCGTTGCGCACCAGCACCCGGAACGCCCGCGCGTTGCGCGTCACCGCCGGCGGCCGGTCGTCCAGCGAGGCGGCCACCTCGGCCACGTCCGACGGGTTGCGCAGCCGCTCCCACTCGTCGATCAGGCTGGAGTCGACCTGGCGGACCAGCTCGCCCAGCCACTCGATGAGGTCGACCAGTTCCTCGGTCTTCGCGTCCTCGGGGACGGTCTGCCGCAGCGTCTTGTACGCGTCGGCGAGATACCGCAGCACCAGCCCCTCGGAGCGGGACAGCCCGTAGAACTGGACGTACTCGGGGAACGTCATGGCCCGCTCGTACATGTCGCGGACCACCGACTTGGGGGAGAGCTGGTGGTCTGCCACCCACGGGTGGCCCTGCCGGTACATCTCGTACGCGGACTCCAGCAGCTCGGCGAGCGGCTTGGGCCAGGTCACCTCGTCGAGCAGTTCGAGGCGTGCCTCGTACTCGATGCCCTCTGCCTTCATCGCGGCGACCGCCTCGCCGCGGGCCTTGAACTGCTGCGCGGACAGCACCTGGCGGGGGTCGTCGAGGATCGACTCGATCACGCTGAGCACGTCGAGTGCGTACGACGGGGACTCCCGGTCGAGCAGTTCGACGGTGGCCAGCGCCAGCGGTGACAGCGGCTGGTTGAGCGCGAAGTCGAGCTGGAGGTCGACGGTGAGGCGTACCCGGCGGCCGGTCTCGTCCGGCTCGGGCAGCTCCTCGACCACGCCGCCCGCGCACAGCGCCCGGTAGATGGCGATGGCCCGGCGGATGTGCCGGCGCTGCGCGGCCGGGTCCTCGTGGTTGTCGGTGAGCAGGTGCCGCATCGAGGCGAACGCGTCGCCGGGGCGGCCGATCACGTTGAGCAGCATCGAGTGGCTGACCTGGAAGCTGGAGGTGAGCGGTTCCGGCTCGGCCTCGACGAGGCGCTGGAACGTCGGCTCGCCCCAGCCGATGGAGCCCTCCGGCGGCTTCTTCTTCACCACCTTGCGGCGCTTCTTCGGGTCGTCACCGGCCTTCGCGAGCGCCTTCTCGTTCTCGATCACGTGCTCGGGGGCCTGCACCACGACCCGGCCCAGCGTGTCGAACCCGGCGCGCCCGGCCCGGCCGGCGATCTGGTGGAACTCGCGGGCCTTGAGCAGCCGGGTGCGGGTGCCGTCGTACTTGCTCAGGCCGGTGAACAGCACGGTACGGATCGGCACGTTGATGCCGACGCCGAGCGTGTCCGTACCGCAGATGACCTTGAGCAGGCCGGCCTGGGCGAGCGTCTCGACCAGGCGGCGGTACTTCGGGAGCATGCCGGCGTGGTGCACGCCGATGCCGTGGCGGACCAGCCGGGACAGCGTCTTGCCGAAGCCGGAGGTGAACCGGAAGTTGCCGATCGCCTGGGCGATCATGTCCTTCTCGGCACGGGTGCAGACGTTCACGCTCATCAGCGCCTGGGCGCGTTCCAGCGCGGCGGCCTGAGTGAAGTGCACGACGTACACCGGGGCCTGCTTGGTCTCCAGCAGTTCCTCGAGCGTCTCGTGCAGCGGCGTGGTCGCGTACGAGAAGAGGAGCGGGACCGGCCGCTCGGCCGAGCGGACGACGGCGGTCGGCCGCCCGGTGCGCCGGGCCAGGTCGTCGACGAAGCGGGTGGTGTCGCCGAGCGTGGCGGACATCAGCACGAACTGGGCCTGCGGCAGCTCGATCAGCGGCACCTGCCACGCCCAGCCGCGGTCCGGCTCGGCGTAGAAGTGGAACTCGTCCATGATCACCTGGCCGACGTCGGCGCGGCGGCCCTCGCGCAGCGCCAGGTTGGCCAGGATCTCCGCGGTGCAGCAGATGATCGGCGCGTCCGCGTTGACGCTGGCGTCGCCGGTGAGCATGCCGACGTTCTCCGCGCCGAAGACCTCGCAGAGCGCGAAGAACTTCTCCGAGACGAGCGCCTTGATCGGCGCGGTGTAGAAGGTCGTCCGGTCGTCGGCCAGCGCCGCGAAGTGCGCCGCGATCGCCACCAGGCTCTTGCCCGAGCCGGTCGGCGTATTCATGATCACGTTCGCGCCGGAGACGATCTCGATGACCGCCTCCTCCTGATGGGGATAGAGGTCCAGGCCGCGCTCGGACGCCCAGGAGGCGAACGCGTCGTAGAGGGTGTCGGGATCGGCGGTCTTCGGCAGCGCGGCGGTGAGAGTCATGGCGGCTCCCATCGTGCCTGGATCACACCACGCCGCGCCAACCGGGTTCAGCGCCGCCGGTGGATCAGGTCGAAGACCTCCCGGCCCGCGGTCAGCGCGCGCCGCTCGAACTTCGTCACCGGGCGGTGCGCCGGACGGGGCGCGTAGCCGCCGTACACGTCGACCAGCTCCGGGTCGGCGGTGAGCGTCTCGCGCATCGACTCGGCGTACTCGGCCCAGTCGGTCGCGCAGTGCAGCGTGCCGCCCGGCGCCAGCCGGGACCGCAGCAGCGCCACGTGCGCCGGCGCGATGATCCGCCGCTTGTGGTGCCGGGTCTTCGGCCACGGGTCGGGGAAGAAGACGTGCACGGCGTCCAGGCAGCCCTCCGGCATGGCCCGGACCAGGTCCAGCGCGTCGCCCTCGGCCACCCGGACGTTGTCCAGACCGTGGCGTTCCACCAGGTCGAGCAGGTTGGCGATTCCCGGCGTATGGACCTCGACCGCCAGATAGTGTCGGTCCCGGTCGGCCGCCGCCATGGCGGCGGTGGCGTCGCCCATGCCGGAGCCGATCTCCAGCACCAGCGGCGCCCGTCGTCCGAACAGCGTCGTCGGATCGCACGGCCCGTCGAGGGCGGCGATCTCGAGGCCGTACGCGGGCCAGAGCCGGGTGAGCGCGTCGCGCTGCCGCTCGCTCAGCCGTCCGCGACGCGGATGGAAGGTACGGATGCGGCCGGCGGCGATGTCGGGGAGGGTCACAGCGACCCGAGCCTACGCGACCCGGATCGGATGTGATGTGCGGCCGGGGGTGAGAGGATTCATCCCGTACGCCGGGAGGGGTCATGGGGTCGTTCAGGGTACGTGAGGCGCTGCTGGTCGCGGTCGCCGCGTGCGCCGCCCCGCTGGTCGGCGCGCTGTCCGCCCAGGCCGCGCCGCGCGCCGCCGAACCGGTGCCGGAACAGCCCCCGGCCGACGTGATCTTCGTGGAGGTCACCCCGGGCACCGTCTCGCCCGGCTACCTCGTCGGCATCCGGGCGAGCTGCCGGAACAACACCGTGCCGGCGATCGTCACCTCGGACGCGTTCGGCAAGATCCAGGTGCAGCCGCAGCGCGGCCTGCTCACCGCCTCGCCGATGGTCCACGAGCGCACCCGGCCCGGCAACTACCGCGTCAAGCTGGAGTGCCCGGGCGGGGAGACCGCCTCCACCATGCTCCAGGTGGTCAAGCAGGGCCAGCCCACCCGGCAACCGCCCCAGCCGAGCCATCTGCCCAGCCGCGGTCCGGCGACCGGATTCGGCGGCACCGCCGGCTCCGGGCTCGGCGGCCTGCTGGTGCCGGTGGGGCTGGCGGTGACAGTGGTCGGCGCCGGGCTCGGCGTGGCCGCGTCCCGCCGGCAGGCCCGCGGCGCCGCCGGACGCTGAGGCCGGTCATGGCCGAGCACTTCGTTCCGCCGCCCGCCGGAGCCCGGCGCGGGTCGCGGCCGTGGATGCCGCCGCCCGCCGCGTCGCGACCCTGGTATCCGCCCTCGGCCGATCCGCCGGCCCTGCGCCCGGGGCCTGCAGGCCCGCCGCCGGTCGAGCCGCCGGCGTCGTCGGGTGGGCGGGACCGGGGCCGGGGTCCCTGGTCGAAGCCGCTGGCGGTGGTGCTGGTGCTGGTCGGGGTGTTCGCCACCGGGGCCGGGCTCGGGCGCACGGCCGGTCCGTTCGACTTCGCCGACGCGTCGACCGAGTCGAGCCGGTCGAACGGGTCGGGCGCGGTGGCCCCGGCGAGTGCCGCCGCCCCGGCCCGGAAGCCGGCGAGCCGGCCGGTACGCCTGGCCGTGCCCGCCATCAAGGTCAACGCGCCGGTGACCCCGGTCGGGCAGGCGAAGGACGGCTCGGTGGACGTACCGCCGCTGACCGAGCACGACCAGACCGGCTGGTACGACAGGGGATCGGTGCCCGGCGACCCGGGCCGGGCGATCATCGTGGGTCACGTCGACACCAAGAGCGGTCCGGCCGTGTTCTACCGGCTGCGCTCGCTCAAATCCGGCGCGCGGATCCAGGTGACCCGCGCGGACCGCAGCGTGGTGACCTTCAAGGTGGACAGCGTCGAGTACTTCGACAAGTCGAACCTGCCGGCCGCCCGGGTCTACGGCGACTCGGGTCCGGCCGAGCTGCGGCTGATCACCTGCGGCGGCGAGTGGGTCGGCGGCCGTACCGGCTACCAGGACAACGTGATCGTCTTCGCATCCCTGGCGAGCTGACCGCTACCCACCGCTCTCGCTCCCGCCCTCACTCCGGCGATCATGAGGTTGGCGGCGACAAAACGGACGCGGAGCGCCGTCAACTTCATGATCGACGGGGAGAGCCGGGGGCGGGCCGGGGCGGGAGAGGGTGGGTCAGGGCTTGGCGGGGACCTGCTGGACCACCTCGAACTCCAGCAGGGTGGCGCCGGTGGCGACCGGCTTGCGGGGTTCGCCGCCCTCGGCGTGCGCGGCCCGGGACGGGCCCTGCGCCCACGCCTGATAGGCCTCCTCGCTCTCCCAGCGCGTGTACACGAAGTAGCGGGTGTCCCCGGCGACCGGGCGCAGCAGCTCGAAGCCGAGGAAGCCGGGGGAGTTCTCCACCGCGCCGGCCCGGGCCGCGAACCGCTTCTCCAGCTCCTCGCCGGCGCCGGACGGGACGTCGATCGCGTTGATCTTCACGACAGCCATGTGTCCACCCTAACCAGCGCCGCGCTCAGAACGTCTCGACGACCGGTGCCAGGTCCGCGTCGACCACGATCGGGGCGTGGTCGGACGGGCCCTTGCCCTTGCGGGCCTCCCGGTCCACGTACGCGGAGCGGACCGCCCGGGCGAACGACGCGCTCGCGTACACGAGGTCGATCCGCATGCCCTTGTTCTGGTGGAACATCCCGGCCCGGTAGTCCCAGTACGTGAACGGGTGCGGCCCCTTCATCGGCGTCGGCACCACGTCCTCCAGTCCCAGGTCACGCAGCGCGGCGAGGGCGGTCCGCTCGGCCGGGGTGACGTGGGTGGAGGTGACGAACAGCGCCGGGTCCCAGACGTCGGCGTCGGTGGGCGCCACGTTGAAGTCCCCGCAGACGGCCACCGGCAGCGCGCCGGCCACCTCCGGTTCCAGGGCGTCGCGCAGCGCCGCGAACCAGGCCAGCTTGTACGCGTAGTGCGGGTCGTCCGGCGCGCGGCCGTTGGGTACGTACACCGACCAGACCCGCAACCCGTCGCAGGTGGCCGAGATGGCGCGGGCCTCGGGATCGGGGAACCCGGGTTCGCCCGGGAAGCCGACGGCCACGTCGGCCAGCCCGACCCGGGACAGCACGGCGACGCCGTTCCACCGCCCGTCGCTGTGGCTGGCCACCTCGTAGCCCAGCTCGCCCACCTCGGCGACCGGGAACGCCCCGTCGGGGCACTTGGTCTCCTGCAGGCACACGACGTCGGGTTTCGTGGTGGCCAGCCAGTCGAGCAGCCGGGGCAGGCGGGCCTTCACCGAGTTGACGTTCCAGGTCGCCAGGCGCATGTCCCCAGCCTGCCGCATCGCCGCCCGCCCCGCCCGGTCAGCGCTCCGGGGTGTCGCCGGGGCGGGTCTGCTCGGCGAGGAAGCGTTCCAGCTCGGCGCCGAGTTCGTCGGCGGTGGGCAGCGGCCCGGTCTCGCCGGCGAGCAGGCTCTTCTCGCCCCGGC
Source organism: Micromonospora sp. CNZ285 (assembly GCF_004637285.1). Lineage (NCBI taxonomy): Bacteria > Bacillati > Actinomycetota > Actinomycetes > Micromonosporales > Micromonosporaceae > Micromonospora > Micromonospora sp. CNZ285. The sequence continues at coordinate 547,503 of NZ_SPQD01000001.1, forward strand.
CGCGGGCGAACGCGTCGTACTGCTCCTCCAGCGCCTGGACCAGCGTCGCCGCCTCCTCGGTCTGGGTGACCTGGCGGTCGATCTCCACCCGGACCGCCTCGGCGGCGGTCCGCAGCGCCTCCACCGGCAGCAGCAGGCCGGTGCTGCGGGACACCGCGGACAGCAGCGCCTCGGCGGCGGCCGGGTACTCGGCCTGGGCCACGTAGTGCGGCACGTGCGCGGCGAAGCCGAGGGCGTCGCGCCCCTGCTCGCCGAGGCGGTACTCCAGCAGGTGACCGACGCCGGCCGGCACCTGCACCTTCTGCAGCCACGGCTCGTGCCCGGCGATCAGTTCCTTGCGGGTGGCGTGCGCGGTGACGCCGCTGGGCCGGGTGTGCGGCACCGCCATCGGGATCGAGTTGAGCCCGACGGTGAGCCGGACGTCGAGGCGGGCGCTGAGCCCGGCGACGGCGGCCACGAAACGCTCCCACTGCAGGTCCGGCTCGGGGCCGGTGAGCAGCAGGAACGGGGTCTCGTCGTCGTCGCGCAGCAGGTGCAGCTCCAGCGCCGGGGCGTCGTAGGACTCCCAGTGGTCCTCGACGAACGTCATCACCGGGCGGCGGGAGCGGTAGTCGAAGACCTGGTCCACGTCGAAGCGGGCGACGACCTGGGCGTCGAGCGAGGTGAGCAGCTGTTCCCGGGCCAGCCGGGTGGCGTTGCCGGCGTCGACGAAGCCGGTGAGCGCCTGGATCAGCACCGGCTGGCCGAGCTCGGGCAGCTCGTCGGTGAGTTCGTAGAGCTCGTGTGGATCGAGCACCGGTGGGTCCTCCCTGTCGACGCGTGCGGGGGAGCGCCGAGCGCGCGGACTCCCCGGTTCGGCAAACGTACCGGGGTGGGTGGTCCATTCCGTTACGGCCACGTCCGATGCCCGGATGATGATCACGATTCGGCTACGCCCCGGTCCGGCGACCCATATCCGGATCGTCCGAACGGACGAGTTAGTCGATCATCGGGCGGGACCGGGAGGTCTGCGGCGTTCCTGCCCGCGCCGCCGCGCGCGCCGTCGCCCGGGTGATTGGTCCGGTTCCCGAGGTCCGTGGTCCGCCGGCCCGCGCTGGGGCGGGCCGTCCGCTTCGGAACGGCCAAAGTGTGGCGAGGGCCACCCTTTCGGCCTGGGTGATCCCGGTTTGCCCCGCCTAGCCTCGTCGGATGCGTAACGACGGCAACCTCGACGACCCGTTCGGCTCCGGCCGCCCGGCTGACCGTTCGGACGATACCCCCTCCACCAACCGTTCGACGATGCTCCAGGGACTCTTCCGGCGTACCCGCTTCTGGGCACCCATGAACCCCCGGCCCGGCCGGACGAAGCTGGCGGTCGCCACCGGCGCGGCCTGCTGCCTCGGCCTGGTCGGTGTCAGCCAGGCCGGCTTCGGCGCTCCGGACCGCGCCGCCGCCCCGGCGCCCTCGGCGGAGGTCGCCGAGCGCGCGGAGGTCGACCCGGCCTCCCGGGCCATGACCCGGCCGAGCACCGCCCCCGCCAGCCCCAGCGCCACCCCGTCCGCGACGGCGAGCCCGAAGGCGACCCCCACGGCCAAGGCCACACCGAAGAAGACGGTCCGGCAGATCGTCCCGGTCGCCGGCCTGGACCGCACCCAGATGAACAACGCCAAGAAGATCGTGCAGGCCGGCAAGGAGATGGGCATGCCGCGCCGCGCCCTGGTCATCGCGGTGGCGACCGCCATGCAGGAGAGCACCCTGCTCAACTACGCCAGCGGCGTGCTGCCCGAGTCGCAGAACTACCCGCACCAGGCGATCGGCTGGGACCACGACTCGGTCGGGCTGTTTCAGCAGCGCCCGAGCAGCGGCTGGGGCACCGTCGAGCAGCTGATGGACCCGGAGTACGCGACGAAGGCGTTCCTGTCCGCGCTGGCCGAGATCCCCGGCTGGCAGAGCCTGCCGCTCTCGGTGGCCGCCCAGGCCGTGCAGATCTCGGCGTTCCCGGACGCGTACGCCCAGCACGAGTGGCGCGCCGGCGAGGTGGTGGCCGAGATCCTGGGCTGACCCGGACGGGTGGTTGCGGAAGGGCTGATTCGGGTATCAGAGGGCTTGCCGGTCCCAGGTACACATGAAGGGGACCGCGGGACGGGAGGACCCTCATGTCGCTGATGCAACGGATCACCGCCTTCCTGCGGTCGCCGCGGGGCCAGCAACTGGTCGACCGCGGCCGGCGTGAGATGTCGAAGCCGGAGAACCAGGCCCGGCTGCGGCAGATCGCGACCCGGCTGCAGTCGCGCCGGCGCTGACCCGCGTCACCCCCGCCGCACGAGCCTCCGGAGCCCTTCGTGACCGACCCCGCCCCCGTCGACGGGGAGCCCAACGCCGTCCCCACCGCCCCCGTCCCGCCGGTGGAGGTGCCCGAGGCGCCACCGGCCAAGCTGTGGGACCGGATGCGGGAGGACCCGCAGTACGCGCCGGAGCACCTGGCCCTGGAGGCCGTGCGCCGGCTCGGCCCGGAGGCCGCGCAGTGGGCCGCCCGGGAGCGGGCGCTGCGGCCGGACGCCCCGCCGGAGCACTTGGCCGACCAGGCGGTCCGCAAGTTCGTCAACCACGCCCGGCTCTCCGGTGCGGTGTCCGGCGCGGCCGGGCTGCCCGGCGCGGTGATCGACGTGGGCGTGCTGGCCTGGACCCAGGCCCGGCTGGTGCTGCACGTCGCGGCCGCCTACGGCGTCGACCCGGCCCACCCGGACCGGGCCACCGACCTGCTGGTGCTCCAGCGGGTGCACAAGGTCGCCGAGACGGCCCGCCTCGCGCTGGGCGTGGCCGCCGGCCGGGAGCGGGCCGGTGCGCTGTTCGGCTCCGCCGGTGACCGGGCGCTGGGCCGGGTGATGCTCCAGCTCGGGGTACGGCTGGCCCGGATGGCCGGGGTGCGTGCCGCCAAGCGGATGTTCGCCAAGGTCGTGCCGGGCGCCGCGATCGTGCTCGGCACCTGGGCCAACTCGTCGGCCACTAAGGAACTGGCCGACCGTACGCGTGCCCTCTACCGCGCCGCCGGTCCCCGGCAGCTACCCGGCCCGCGTCAGCCCTGACCAGCGGGAGGCGTTCCAGGCCACCTCGGCCAGCCGGCCCTGCCCGGTCGCGTTCGGGTGGAACCAGTCGAGCGCGTTGACCTGGTCCAGGTCGAAGCGGTGGCGGTGCACCGCGCCGCCGTCCCACCGGCAGCGTGACCCGTACGCCCGGCAGGCGGCGCGCAGTTGCCCGTCGTACGCCTCGATCCGGTCCCGGACGCGGGCCCGGCGGGCCACTGGGGCGGGTGCGGTCGACGTGGCGCCTGCGAGCAGCGACGGGCAGACGCCCCGCGACCAGGCCCGCACGGCGCGGGGCTCGGTGTGCCCGATCTGCCAGAGCCGGTACAGGTCCGGGATGCTGACCACCAGCACCCGGGCCTTCGGCCGGCCGTCGCGCAGCACGCCCAGCGCCGCGTCGACCTGGTCACGGAAGGTGGCGACCGGCGTCATGTCGTCGACGTCGCCCCGGCAGGCGTCGTTCGCGCCGATCAGCACGGTGACCAGGTCGGCCTTGTCGCGTACCGCCGACCGGGCCTGGCCGGTCAGCGCGGCCGCGCGGGCCCCGGGCACGGCCCGGTTGTACGCCCGCAGCCCCGGCGCGTCGGCGCGCAGCCGCCGGTAGAGGCTCTCCACCCGCAGGCCGTCCCCGGTCGACCAGGAGTTGCGTTCGCAGCTCACCAGCACCAGGCAGGAGCCGTAGCCGGTGCTGACCGAGTCGCCGAGCGCGACCAGCACCCGGGGTTCGCCGGGGGCGGGTGTGCCGGAGGGCCGGGGTGACGCCTCGCCGGAGCCGTCACAGGCGAGCGCGACGAGCGCCGCCAGGCAGGCCAGCGCGGCGATCCAGCGTCTCATCGGTCCCCCGTCCGGCGGCGGCAACGGGCGCGTCGACCCTATGCCCCGGCGGGGTCCCGGTGGCGGTTCTGTCGGCTATCAGGCATCGACCACTGTCGTTCACATCTGTCGTGTCGGCGCAGGCCGGCCGTGCAGCCACCGGTGCAGCGCCCGGGTGATCCGGGGCAGCACCAGGTAGGTCATCAGCGGGGTGAGCACGAGCGTCATGAGCAGCGTCCGGCCGGCCAGCGGCACGCCGGCGAGGAACCGGGTGGTCAGCAGCGTGGCGGCCAGGCTGAGCGGGAAGAACGCCAGCCAGATCGTGACGGCCTGCTTCCAGCGCGGCGGCGCGGCCGGCTCCGGCTCGCCGAACGTCTCGACCACGTGGTCCACCGGCGGGTCGAACCAGCCCTCGATGCCGGTACGCCGCTCGACCCGGGTGTGCTCGACGATGCCCTGCGCCGAGCCGAGCCACCAGCGCCGCTGCGGCGAGTCCTCCCAGTCGCGCAGCGTGTCCGCGTCGGCGAAGCGGTACATCACGTGCCACTCGCCCGAACCGGGGGCGCTGCGGACGAAACCGGCGCCGAGGAAGCCGGGGAAGCTCTCCGCGAGCGCCGTCCCGGCCCGCATCCACGCCACCACCTCGTCGGTACGCGCCGGGTCGGCGCGCCGGGACACGGCGACGGTCACGGGTACGGCCTGCGTCGTGGTCATGCCATCCTCTCCACCGTCCGCGGGATCTCCGCCGGTACCGGCGCACCGATGTAACGCACCCGCTGTCCGGGCGCATCCGGCGCCTGCCCGCCGGGTGTCCCGGATCACCGGCGTTCCCGCGCCGGCCGGTTATCCCCGCCCGTGCCGGGGTAGGCCCCAGGAATGACCCGATCACAGCCCCGCCGTGCCCGCGGCACGGTCGGCCACGCGAACAGCGCCCTGAACCTGCGGCTCGCGCTCGCCACGTTCGGTCTGGTCGTGATGACCGTCTTCGCGGTGCTCGCGTTCGCCGCGGACATCGCCTGGCTGGGTGTCGTCTGCGCGCTTCTCGCCGTGGTGGCGGTGGTCGACCTGGTCGTGATCCAGCGCCGCCGCGCCGCGCGCCGCCGGGAGGAGCCGGGCGTGCGGCACTCGCTGTTCGAGTGACAGGAGTACGAGATGCCCATCGCCACCACCAATCCCGCCACCGGACAGGTGCTCAAGACGTACGAGGCGATGTCGGACGAGCAGATCGACGCCGCGATCGAGCGGGCCGACCTCGCCTTCCGGCAGTTGCGTGACACCACGATCGCGCAGCGGGCCCGGTGGCTCCTCGCCGCCGCCGACCTGCTCGACGCCGAGCGTGACGAGACGGCCCGGCTGATGACCACCGAGATGGGCAAGACGTACGCCGCCGCGAAGGCGGAGGTCACCAAGTGCGCCACCGCCTGCCGCTTCTACGCCGACAACGCGCCCCGGATGCTCGCGGACGAGCCGGCCGACGCCGCCGCGGTCAAGGCGAAGCGGGCGTACGTGCGCTACCAGCCGATCGGCCCGGTGCTCGCGGTGATGCCGTGGAACTTCCCGCTGTGGCAGGTGATGCGGTTCGCCGCCCCGGCCCTGATGGCGGGCAACACCGGCCTGCTCAAGCACGCCTCGAACGTGCCGCAGACCGCGCTCTACCTGGAGGACCTGTTCCGCCGGGCCGGGTTCCCCGAGGGCGCGTTCACCACGCTGCTGGTCGGCTCCGACGCGGTCGACCGGATCCTCAGCGATCCCCGCGTGCGCGCCGCCACGCTCACCGGCAGCGAGCCGGCCGGCCGGTCCATCGCCCAGATCGCCGGCCGGGAGATCAAGAAGACGGTGCTGGAGCTGGGCGGCAGCGACCCGTTCGTGGTGATGCCCTCGGCCGACCTGGACACCGCCGCCGAGGTCGCCACGACGGCCCGCTGCCAGAACAACGGGCAGTCCTGCATCGCCGCGAAGCGGTTCATCGTGCACACCGACGTGTTCGACGCGTTCGCGGAGAAGTTCGCCGCCCGGATGGCGGCGCTGCGGGTCGGCGACCCGATGGACGACGGCACCGACGTCGGCCCGCTGGCCAGCGAGCGCGGTCGCGACGAGGTGCACGCCCAGGTCACCGACGCGGTGGACCAGGGCGCGACGGTGCTCTGCGGCGGCGAGAAGCCGGCCGGGGGCGGCTGGTACTACCCGCCGACGGTGGTCACCGACCTGCGCCCGGAGATGCGGATGTGGTCCGAGGAGGTGTTCGGGCCGGTCGCCGGGCTCTACCGGGTCGGCTCGTACGACGAGGCGATCGCTGTCGCCAACGGCACCAGCTTCGGCCTCGGCTCCAACGCCTGGACCAACGACCCGGCCGAGCAGGAGCGCTTCGCCGTCGACCTGGACGCCGGCAACGTGTTCATCAACGGCATGACCACGTCCTATCCGGAGCTGCCGTTCGGCGGTGTGAAGAACTCGGGGTACGGCCGCGAGCTGTCCGCCGCCGGCATGCGCGAGTTCTGCAACACCAAGACCGTGTGGATCGGCGAGGGCGAGGCCGGCGCGGGCGCCGGCGCGCACTCCGAGTAGACGCGATTGGCCGGACGCCGTCACGGGTAGGAGTGCCCACCATGACGGCGTTCGGCTTCCACGCATCCCACGAGCAGATCCACCCGGCCCGGCTGCTGGAGGCGGTGATCCACGCCGAGCGCGCCGGCTTCGACGCGGCCATGTGCTCCGACCACTTCTCGCCGTGGAGCGAGCGGCAGGGCCAGTCCGGGTTCGCCTGGTCCTGGCTCGGTGCCGCGCTCCAGGCCACGAACCTGTCCTTCGGCGTGGTGAACGCGCCCGGCCAGCGCTACCACCCGGCGATCATCGCGCAGGCCATCGGCACGCTCGGCGCCATGTACCCGGGCCGGTTCTGGGCCGCGCTGGGCACCGGCGAGGCGTCCAACGAGCACATCACCGGCGACGTCTGGCCGCGCAAGGACATCCGTACCGCCCGGCTGCGCGAGTGCGTCGACGTGATCCGGGCGCTGCTCGCAGGCGAGGAGGTCAGCCACGACGGCCTCGTCACCGTCGACCGGGCGAAGCTGTGGACCCGGCCGGAGGAGCCGCCCGCGCTCGTCGGCGCCGCCGTCAGTGTCGCCACCGCGCGCTGGTGCGCCGAGTGGGCCGACGGGCTGATCACCGTCAACGCGCCGGTCGAGCACCTGCGGCGGATGATCGACGCCTACCGGGACGCGGGCGGACGCGGCCCGCTGCACCTCCAGGTGCACGTGAGCTGGGCGCCCGAGCAGGAGCAGGCCGAGGCGATCGCGTACGAGCAGTGGCGCAGCAACGTGTTCGCGCCGCCGGTCTGCTGGGACCTGGAGACCCCCGAGCACTTCGACGTGGCGAGCGCCGACGTGCCGATGTCCAAGGTCGCCGAGACCGTGAACGTCTCCGCCGACCTGGGCCGGCACATCGGCTGGCTGGAGGAGTACGTGGCGCTGGGCTTCGACCGGATCGCGCTGCACCACGTCGGGCAGGAGCAGCGCGCGTTCATCGACACGTTCGGCGCCGAGGTGCTGCCGAAGTTGCGCTCCGCCGCCTGATCACACAGCACCCCGTCGGCGCTTAGGCTCGTCGTTCGTGGATGCTCTGTTCGAGGTCGTGGTCTTCCTGGCCATCGCGACCTTCGGTGCGGCGCTGGCCCGCCGGCTCGGCCTGCTCGCGCCGATCCTGCTGGTGGTGCTCGGCCTCGCGCTGTCCTACCTGCCGTTCTTCCCGCACGTGCGGCTGGACCCGGACCTGGTGCTGGTGGGCATCCTGCCGCCGCTGCTCTACGTGGCGGCGCTGGAGACGTCGGTGCCGGCGTTCCGGCTCAACCTGCGGCCGATCCTGCTGCTCGCCGTCGGGCTGGTCGTCTTCACCGCGTTCGCGGTGGGCACCGTCGTGCACTGGTTCCTGCCCGAGCTGCCGTACGCGATCTGCCTGGCGCTCGGCGCGGTGGTGGCGCCGCCGGACGCGGTCGCCGCCACGGCGGTGGCCCGGCGGGTCGGCCTGCCCCGGCGGGTCGTCACCATCCTGGAGGGCGAGAGCCTCGTCAACGACGCCACCGCGCTGGTGCTGCTGCGGGTGGCGATCGTCGCCGCGACCGCCACCACCGGCGGCGTCGGCGTCGGCGACGTGGCCCGCGAGGTGGTCGTCGCGGCCGGCGGCGGCATCCTGGTCGGCCTGCTGGGCGTGGTGGTCTTCGGCTACCTGCACAAGCGCATCACCGACCCGGTGCTGGACAACGCGCTATCGCTGATCGTGCCGTTCGCCGTGGTCTTCGCCGCCGAGGAGATCCACGCCTCCGGCGTCGTCGCGGTGGTGGTGACCGGCCTCGGCATCGGGCACAAGCTGCCCACGCTGCTGTCTGCCGCCTCCCGGCTGCAGGTGACCGCGTTCTGGCGGCTGATCCGGTTCCTCCTCGAAGGACTGGTGTTCCTACTGGTCGGCCTGCAACTGCCGGAGGTGGTCCGCGACCTCGACGAGCCGTTCGGCTCGCTGGCCGCGATCACCGCCGCGGTGCTGGCCGCCGTCTTCCTGTCCCGGTTCGTCTGGGTGTTCCCGGCCACCTACCTGGCCCGGCTGGTGCCCCGGATCCGGCAGCGCGACCCGGCGCCGCCGGTGCAGTTCCCCGTCGTCATCGGCTGGGCCGGCATGCGGGGCGTGGTGACGCTCGCCGCCGCGCTGGGCCTGCCGCTCACGCTCGCCGACGACGCGCCGTACCCGCGTGCGCTGCTCATCTGGCTCGCCTTCGCGGTGATCGTCGCGACGCTGGTCGGGCAGGGCGCCACGCTGCCCTGGGTGGCCCGGCGGCTGCGGCTGCCCCCGGACGACCCGGTGCAGGACGCGCTGTCCGCCGCCGGGGTGCAGCAGCGGGCCAGCCGGGCCGCCCGGGAACGTCTCGACGAGCTGGCCGAGGGCGCGCCGGAGGCGGTGGTGGAACGCCTGCGCGGGCTGACCACCTCCCGGGCCAACCTGGCCTGGGAGCGGCTGGGCGGCACCGAACGGGAGACCCCCTCCCAGGCGTACGCCCGCCTGCGGCAGGAGATGATCGACGCGGAGCGGGAGGTGTTCCGGGCCGCCCGCGACTCCGGCCAGATCCCGGAGGAGGTGCTCACCCGCGCCTACCGTGATCTGGATCTGGAGGAGTCCATGCTGCGACAGGAGGTCGTCGAATGAGCTGCCAGCACCTGGCCGAGGCGGGCACCGCCGAGCCCGGCACCACGACCGAGTGCCCGGACTGCGTGGCCATCGGCAACCCGGACTGGGTGCACCTGCGCGCCTGCCTGGACTGCGGGCACGTGGGCTGCTGCGACTCGTCGCCGTACCAGCACGCCACGAAGCACTTCGAGTCCACCGGGCACCCGGTGATGCGGTCGGTCCAGCCGGGGGAGTCGTGGCGCTGGTGCTTCGTGGACGAGGAGATCGGCTGACTCAGCCGACCCGGCGCTCCAGCACCTGCCCGGTCCACGTCGGGCGGCCCGGCCGTTCCACCGTGAACGGTTCGGTGGCGGTGAACCCGCAGCGCTCGTAGAACCGCACGAGCGCCCGGTCGGGGCTGCGGAAGCAGTCCACCCGCAGCAGGCCGACGCCGCATTCGCGGGCCAGCTCCGCCGCGTACGCCAGCAGCCGCGCCCCGACCCCGCGCCCCGCGTACGCCCGGTCGGTGACCAGCAGGTTCACGTACAGCTCCGGCTCGGTGGCGGGCGGCACGTACTCGGTCGCCGCGCCCACCACCAGCGCGCCCGCCACCGTCGCGTCGATCTCGGCGAGGTACAGGCCGTCCCCGGCGGCCCACGCCTCTGCCTGGGCGATGCGGCGCGGGTCGATCGACGCCGGCTCGGTGCCCCACTGGTCGGTACGCCCCAGTTCGGTCAGCCAGGCGGTGGCGCTGTCGAGCAGCCGCAGCAGCGTGGGCGCGTCGCCGGGTCCACCCGGGCGGATCGTGATGCTCTGCCGGTCGGTCATTCCGCCATGCTGCTACACGCGGCTCACCCCGGCACACCGGCGGGCCGGGTCTCCGGTGCCCGCCGGTTCGCGATCGCCCGCCCGGCCAGCGCCGGGGTGGCCAGCCCGGCGGCGGCGAGGATCCCGCCGAGCACCAGCCAGCCGAGCGGCCCGCCACCGAGCACCAGCAGCGTGAGCAGGCCCCGGCCGAGCGCCTGGGCCAGCCCGGCGAGCAGGCCGTCCGCGCCCTGGTAGGCGCCGATCGCGCCGGGTGGGGCCAGGTCGTAGGCGAGGCCCGCGCCGGCCGCACCGTGCCACAGGTCGCCCACCGTCCACACCGCGGTCGCGACGAGCAGCAGGGCGACCGCCGGGAGCACCGGCAGGGCGGCCGTCGCCGCGTACAACGGTGTGGCCGCCGCGAGCACGAGCCCGGCCCGGCGCAGCTTCCGCGCGGCCGGCGTGGCCCGCTCGGCGCCCCGGCTCAGCCGGACCGCGAGCAGCACGGTGAGGACCGTGTTCGCCAGCAGCACCGCCGACACCACGGGTGGCGGCGCGCCGGCCCGGTCCACAGTCCACAGCGGCACGACGAGCACGAGCACCGTCACGTGCGTGCTGAGCACCGCCGACGCGCCGCTCACCGCGAGGAACCGCCCGTCCCGCAGCGGCCCCCGTCGCGTGCCGGTGGTCGTCAGCGGTCCGTCTGTCGCCCCCGACGCAGCGACCCGGCCCGGGTCGGCTGTTCCCCGCGTACCGGTTGACCCGTGCGGGCCGGCTGACCCGTGCGCCGCGTCGGCCGGCCGCGTGGCGGCGACGGGCTGCGGTGGCAGGCGCAGCAGCAGCGCCGCCGAGAGCAGGTAGCTGGCCGCGTTGCCGACCACGAGCACCTGGTAGGCCCGGTGCGTGTCCACCGCGAGCGCGATCCCGGCCAGCGCGGTACCGACGGTGATGCCCAGGTTCGCCACCGCGCGCAGCGTCGCGAACGCGTGCACCCGGCCGTCCGGGCCGCCCACCGCCGCGACGAGCGCCGCCCGTACCGCCAGGTTGCCGGCGGCGAGCAGCGCCTCCGGCACCGCCACCGCCAGGAACGCCGGGAACGAACCGACCAGCAGGTACGCCAGCGCGGCGACCGCCTGACCCACCTGGAGGACGGCCCGGAGCGTACGCGGATCCCACCTGTCCGCCAGTGCGCCCAGCGGCACGCTCGCGGTCAGCCCGACCAGTCCGGCGACGGTCAGCCCGGCGCCCACCGAGGTGGCGGAGAGACCCACGTCCCGGGTCAGGTAGAGCGCCCCGCCCGCCAGCCACAGCCCCGCGCCGACGGTGTTGACCAGCGTGGCGTACGCGAGCGTGCGCAGCGGCCCGGGCGGCGGGAGCGGCGAGACGCGTCCCATCAGCGGGGTTCGTCCGGCGCCATGCGGTCGACGCTAGACGTGGGCCGGGCGGTAGCGGTGCCCCGGAACCGGCGACGCCCGTCACAACCGAGGGCTCGGCAGGGAGAAGCCCCGTGACGCGCGGCCGCCAGCTCCTGCGGGACGAGCTTCTGAACGTCATGCCTCTCAGTCATGAATATGCCTGAGAGGCATGACGCCGGAGTGGCAACTCTTCTGTTCCGGGGCGACACGCCGCTCCCGGGAGGGCGTGTTAACCGGTCGACCGCCGGCGCGGGTCGTGCCACGATCGCGCGGTGCCCGCCTCCGTGACCGCCCTGCTGCGCCGGCAGTTCGACCTGACCTGGGCGCTCGCCGAGTACCACCTCGACCGGCTGGAGCCGGCGGACTTCCTCTGGGAGCCGGCCGCGCTCTGCTGGACCATGCGCCGGGACCCGGCGGGCGGGTGGAGGCCGGACTGGGCCGACACCGAGCCGGATCCGGTGCCGGCCCCCACGATCGCGTGGCTGACCTGGCACGTCGGCTGGTGGTGGTCGGTCGCCGCCGACCACGTGCGGCGGCGGCCGGCGCGGGAACGCGACGACATCCGCTGGCCCGGACCGGGCGCGGAGACGGTGGCGTGGCTGCGGGAGCTGCGGTCGGAGTGGACGGACACGCTGGACGGGCTGACCGAGGCCGGCCTGGACCGGCCGTCCGCGTACCCCTGGCCCGCCGACGCCGGGCTCACCGTCGCGGACCTGGCCGCGTGGGTGAACGCCGAGCTGATGAAGAACGTGGCCGAGATCGGCCAGCTCCGGCTGCTGCGCGCGGCGGGGCGGGGGGCTTGAGCCGGGCCGCGCTCAGTGGGCACCGCCGAGGTTGAGCACCACCACCCCGGCGATGACCAGGCCCGCCCCGACCACCTTCGTCACGCTCAGCGGCTCACCGAGGAACGCCGCGCCGATCGCCATGATGGCGGCGGTGCCGAGGCCGGACCAGACCGCGTACGCGACACCGACCGGGATGTCCTTCACCGCGAGGGAGAGCAGCCCGAACGCGGACAGGTACGCCACGGCGAGGCCGAGCGTCGGCCAGAGCCGGGTGAAGCCGTCGGTGGCCTTGAGCAGACTGGTGCCGATCACCTCGGCGGTGATCGCGCCGAGCAGGAACAGGTACGCCATCGCAGGACCGTACCCGGTCCTGCGATGGCGCCCGGTCAGCTCGGTCAGCTCGGTCAGGAGACCGTGCAGGCCTTTCCGTTCAGGGTGACCAGCCCCGGATCCGGGTTGGGGAACCGGGAGGCGGTCCCGTTGAAGCCGAACGTGGTGGACGCGCCCGGCGCCAGCTTCGCGTTCCAGGACAGGTTCTTCGCGGTGACCGTGGCGCCGCTCTGGCCGAGCTGCGCCGACCACGCGTGGTCGACCTTCTGGTCGCCGAGGAAGGCCCAGCGCAGGCTCCACCCGTTCACCGCCGTCGTGCCGGTGTTGCGCACCGTCACCTGGGTGGTGAAGCCGGACGGCCAGCTCCCGTGCGTGGTGTAGGTGACCGCGCAGGATGGCGCCGGCACCGCGCCGGCGTCACCCTGGTCGGCCAGGAACGACGCGAGCCACGCCAGCGCCGAGTTCCAGTTGATCGCCACCTCGTTCGTCGCGTACGAGTTGATGTCGTCGACGTAGCAGAACATCGGCGCGCACCCGGCGAGCAGGTTCGCCGCGAACGGGTCCTGGAGCGCGGCGTTCGGGCCACCGGCGAGCGAACCGGCCGGCGGGCGCGGCAGGTCCGGGTTGAGCTGGTGGGCGAAGATCCGGCTGTGCTGGTTGCGGGCGTGCTGCTCGCCCCACCCTGTCACGTACGACATGTTCAGCGCGTTGCGGCCGAACAGGTAGTCCGCGGCCTGCACCGCGCCGTCCCGGTACTTCGCGTCCCGGCTCAGGTCGAACGCGGTGGCGAGCACGATGGCGTTGTTCACCAGGTTGCTGTTGCTGCCCCAGACGTACGCGTCGGCGCTGCCCGGGAACGGCAGCCCGTACGCCTGGCCGGCGATCGTGGCCAGGTAGCTGTCGGCGGCGGCGGTGATCGACTCGCGGATGCGGGTCTTCTCCGCGGCGGGCAGCGTGTTCGGCACGGTGGCCAGGTCGAGGCGGCCCAGCGCGGCCACGCTCTGCCAGCCGAACGCACCGTTCGGGGCGAACACGTCGGCGGTGTGCAGCGGCGAGCCGGTGACGTCGGCCAGGTACGCCTTGTCGCCGGTGGTCAGCCACAGCTCGGCAGCGGCCCAGTAGAACTCGTCGGTGACGTTCGTGTCGTCGTACGCGCCGCCGCCGGTGCCGTCGCTGGCCGAGGCGTAGATCGCCGGGTGCGCCTTGGCCGCCGCGTACGCGGTCTTCGCGGCGGTGCCGCAGCGCGCGGCGAACGCGGCGTCGTACGGGGCGTACAGCCGCTGGCACTGCGCCGCGACGGCGGCCAGGTTCAGCGTGGCGGCGGTGGACGGCGCGTGCAGCTCACGCGGCTGCGGGTCGTCCTGGGGCTGCAGCGGCAGGCCGGTCCAGTTCCGGTCGTGGATCTTGTGGTGGACCATCCCGGCCAGCGGCTTGCCCGCCGGCACCTGCATGCGCAGCAGGAACTCCAGCTCCCAGCGGGCCTCGTCGAGCACGTCCGGCACCTCGTTGCCGCGCTCGGGCAGCCGCAGCGTGGAGTCGCCCAGGGCGGCGCCGCCACCGGCGGTCTCGGCCGTCTTGGTCCGCTCGAACGTGCTCAGCAGCTGGTAGGCGGCGATGCCGCCGTTGACGACGTACTTGCCGTGGTCGCCCGCGTCGTACCAGCCGCCGCGCACGTCCAGCGAGTAGTCGCAGACGCCGGCCTGGCACGGCACGTCGGTGTCACCCTGGTTCGGCGCGACGCCGAGGTGGCCGGCCGGGCGGGCGTACTCCTCGCCGATCAGGTCGCCGTCGATCTCGATGCCGCTGCGCTGCGCGTAGAAGAACTGCAGCGAGTCGGCGCGCAGCCGGTCGTAGAGCGCGCCGGAGATGTCGAACGGGTGGCTGGTCTCGCCGTCCACGGTCAGCGTGTAGCCGGTGCCCGGCGTGCGGTACACGGAGAAGTCGACGGTCTGCACGTTCTGCGCCGAGGCGGCGTCGGTGCCGCGCGGCGTGGTCTGCCCGCTGGCTACCACCGCGCCGCCGGCCGACTGGAGCTGCCAGGGCAGCGCGTCGGTGGCCTCGGTGACCACTGTGGCGTGCTTCGGCCCGCCGGGCAGGTAGCCGACCTGGTTGACCCGGACCCGGGGCCCGGTGTCCGGCTCGTACGGCGGCGCCGGCTCCCCGCCGCGCAGCGACACGTTGTCCAGGCAGAACGTCTGCGCCTGGGCGCTGCCGCCGACCTGGAAGATCAGCTGGGCGGTGGGGTTGTCGGCCGGGGAGGTGAACGTGGTGGTGACGTGCTTCGCGGTGCCGGTGGCGGTCGCGTCGACGCTCGCGTACGTGGTGTAGGGGGCGCTGCCGAGCTGGAGCACCGCCTTGACGGCCGCGCCGGGGGTCGCGGAGACGTCGAAGGACAGCTCGTACTCGGCGCCCTGGGTCAGCGGCACCGCGTCCTGGCCGATGCCGGCGTCCCACGGGTTGGCGGTACCCGCCGCGACGGAGGTGCAGAGCCGGCCGTCGACGACCGCGAGGTCGCCGGTGCCGTAGGAGAACCAGGGGGAGACACCGGCGCTGAAGTCGCCGTTGCGCAGTTGTTCGGGGGCGTCCGGCGGCACCTCGGCGCTCGCCGGACCGGCGGTGAGGCCGGTGAGCGCCAGCGTGGTGGCCGCGAGCGCGGCGAGCCGACGACGGGATCGGGTCACGGAGGTTCCTTCCGTGCTCGGGGGTGGTGGGGAGACCGGGAGCTGGGAGCGCTCCCAATATCAGCCCGATGTTTCCACCGCGTTCCGTGGCTGTCAATCGATCCGGCCCGATGAGGCGCGCGCGCCCGGGCGCGGCGCGATTCGGCGCGCCACGTACGATGTCAGTGATCTCCTAGAGACATCCGAGCCCTCGACCTGGCAGGCTGCGACCCATGACCCTGAAGCTTCGTTCCGTCGGAGCGAGCGACCGTGGGCTGATCCGCAGCGGTAACCAGGACGCGCAGCACGCGGGCGCCTGGCTGGTCGCGGTCGCCGACGGCATGGGCGGCATGGCGGCCGGCGACCTGGCCAGCCGCATCGCCATCGACGCGGTAGCCCCGCTGGACGTGGAGACGCCGGAGGACGCGCTCGTCGCCGCGCTCCAGGGCGGGATCGAGCTGGCCACCGCGCGGATCCGCCAGGCCGTCGAGGAGGACCCGGAGCGTCAGGGCATGGGCACCACGCTCACCGCGCTGCTGTTCGCCCGTACCGGCAGCTGCCTCGCGCTGGCACACGTCGGCGACTCCCGGGCCTACCTGTACCGCGAGGGCGTGCTCAAGCAGGTCACCCGCGACGACACCTTCGTGCAGATGCTCGTCGACCAGGGCGTCATCACCGCCGAGCAGGCCAGCAGTCACCCCCGGCGGGCGGTGGTGACCCAGGCGTTGCAGGGTGACGAGGTCTCCCCGTCGTACGCCACCATGGTGCCCCGGGCCGGCGACCGCTGGCTCCTGTGCAGCGACGGCCTCTCCAACGTGGTCCGCGCGGACACGCTCACCGAGGTGCTCAGCGAGCAGCCGGAACGCGACGCCTGCGCGGCCCGGCTGATCGACCTGGCGTTGCGGGCCGGCGGCCCGGACAACATCACCGTCGTGATCGCCGACATCGTCGAGGAGTAGCCCTCACCGCCGCCGCGGGGCGGCCCTTCGGGTCGGCTCGGCGGTGGTCGGGTCCTCCGGCCACGGATGGCGCGGGTAGCGTCCGCGCAGCTCCGCCCGTACCTGCTGATAGCCGGTGCGCCAGAACGAGGCCAGGTCGGCGGTGACCGCCACCGGCCGCCCGGCGGGGGAGAGCAGGTGCAGCAGCACCGGCACCCGCCCGTCGGCGATGCGCGGCACGTCCCGCCAGCCGAACGTCTCCTGGAGCTTGACCGCCAGCACCGGCGCGGCCGGGTCGGCGTAGTTGACCCGGATCCGCGAGCCGCTCGGCACCTCCAGGCGCTCCGGGGCCAGCTCGTCCAGCCGCGCCGCCTGCCGCCAGTCCAGCAGCCGCCGCAGCGCCGCCGCCACGTCCACCCGGCCGAGGTCGGCCCGGCGCCGGGCACGGGCCAGCTCCGGTCCCAGCCAGACGGGCGCCTCAGCGAGCAGCGCCGCGTCGGAGACGTCCGGCCAGTCGTCGCCGAGCGCCTGGCGGCAGAACGCCAGCCGGCGGCGCAGCCCCGTCGCTTCCGGCGTCCAACGAAGCAGGCCCGGCCCCTCCTGCCGCAGCCCGTCCAGCAGCGCCGCCGCGACCAGCTCCGGGTCCGGCGCGGTGAGCGGCCGGTCGACCAGCTCGACGGCGCCGAGCCGGACCACCTCGCGGGCCACCACGTCCCCGCCGGACCAGGCCACCTCCCGCCCGGTGTCCAGCAGCGCCGCCCCTGCCTCCCGGGCGGTCGCCTCGTCGATGGGCGCGGCCAGCCGCACCCGGGCGGCGGGCGCGCCGGGGGAGCGGTCGGCCACCGCGACGGCCAGCCACGCCGCTCCGGTCAGCCCCGACCCGGGCGCCAGCTCCGCGGCGGTCCCGCCGGCCATCAGGTATGCGGGCCCGCCCGGCCGCCGTGCCCGGGCCAGCCGTTCCGGGTACGCCAGTCCGGCGAGCAGCCCGGCGGCCAGATCGTCCGGCAGGCGCGCCCGCTCGTTCCCCGCCGACCGTCCGCCGCTCCCGCTGCGGTGCGGCGTCGAGTCGGCGCGCGTGCCGGCGGGGTGACGGTCGGCGGGCAGGGCGGCGCGCAGGCGGCGTACCTCGGCGCGCCAGCGGGCGGTGGCGGCCGGGTCGGTGCCGTCGCGCAGCCGGCGCCAGCGGGCGGGCAGGTCGTCCCCGGTCCCGCCCAGCGTGTCCTCGCCGAGGATCGCCACCACCTGGGCGGCCCGGTCGGCGCCGACCCGGGGCGCGCCGTCCAGCAGCGCCCGCGCCAGCCGGGGATGCGTGCCCGCCGCCGCTACCGCCCGTCCCCGCGCGGTGATCCGGCCGTCGTGGTCCACCGCGCCGAGCGTGGTCAGCGTCTCCCGCGCCACCGTCAGCGCGGCCGGCGGCGGTGGGTCGGGCAGCGCCAGCCCGGTGCCGTCCGGTGTGCCCCAGGCCGCCAGCTCCAGCGCGAACCCGGTCAGGTCGGCGGTGGCGATCTCCGGTTCGGGCTGCGGGGCGAGCCGCTCGTGTGTCGCCTCCGACCAGCAGCGGTAGACCGCGCCGGGCGCCTCCCGTCCGGCCCGGCCGGCGCGCTGGGTGGCCCCGGCGCGCGACACCGGCACCGTGATCAGCGCGCCCAGCCCTCGGGCCAGGTCGGTGCGGGGCACCCGGCTCAGGCCGGCGTCCACCACCACCCGGACGCCGGGGACGGTCAGGCTGCTCTCCGCCACCGCCGTCGCGAGCACCACGCGCCGCCCGGCGGCGGGGGTGAGCGCCGCGTCCTGGGCGGGCCCGGGCAGCCGTCCGTGCAACGGCAGCACCGCGATGTCGCGGAGGCCGGCCAGGCGGCGCGCGACGGCGCCGATCTCACCCGCGCCGGGCAGGAAGACGAGCACGTCACCGTCGCGTTCGCGTAGCGCCCGGCGGACCGTGGCTGCCACGTGATCGAGCAGTGCCGGGTCGACCCGGCCGGCGCCGGGCGGCGTCACCGGACGCGGCGGCGGCGCCCACACCCGCTCGACCGGGTGCAGCGCGGCCTCGGCGCGTACCACGGGGGCGGGGTCGCCGGCGCCGAGCAGCGCCGCGAACCGGTCGGTCTGCGGGGTGGCCGACATCGCCAGCAGCCACAGGTCGGGGCGCAGCGTCGCGCGGGCCTCGACGCTGAACGCCAGCGCCAGGTCGGCGTCGAGGTGCCGCTCGTGGCACTCGTCGAGCAGTACCGCGTCCACGCCGGGCAGTTCCGGGTCGTGGTGCAGGCGGCGGACCAGCAGACCGGTGGTGACCACCTCGACCCGGGTGCGCGGCCCGGTCCGGCGCTCGCCGCGCACCGCGTACCCGATCCGGTCGCCGACCCGCTCGCCGAGCAGGGCGGCCATCCGGTGCGCGGCGGCGCGGGCGGCGACCCGCCGCGGCTGGGCGATCACCACGCGGCCGGGGACCGCGTCGGCGACCGCGAGCGGCGCGGTCGTGGTCTTGCCGGTGCCCGGCGGCGCCACCAGGACGGCGGCGCCGCGCTCGCGCAGCGCGCCGACGAGCGCCGGCAGGACCGGGCGGACCGGCAGGTCGAGCGGGATGTCGGCGAGCACGGCCCCACTCTCGCACCGCGCCGCCGGACGGTCCGCGCTGCCCCCGGAACGCGGAACGGCCCGGCCGGCGCACCGCCGACCGGGCCGGGTGGCCGCCGCGCCGGGTCCGCCGACCCGGCTGCGGCCCCCTTGCTAGTACGTTCCGTCGAGCTGACCGCGCAGCTTGGTCAGGGCCCGGGCGAGCAGCCGGGACACGTGCATCTGCGAGACGCCGATCTGCTCGGCGATCTGCGACTGGGTCAGGTTGCCGTAGAAGCGCAGCGTGAGGATCTTCTGCTCGCGCTGGTCGAGCGTGGCGAGCGCCGGGCCGAGGGCGACGCGCATCTCGGCCAGCTCGAACTCGCCGTCCTCGCCGCCGAGCAGGTCGCCCAGCTCGGTGGCCCGCTCGCCGTCGCCGGTCGGGGTGGACAGCGACACCGCGTTGTAGGCGCGGGCGCCCTCCAGGCCCTCCAGCACCTCCTCCTCGGTGAGCTTGAGGTGGGCGGCGATGTCGGCGACCGTGGGCGACCGGCCGAGCGTCTGGAGCAGCGTGCTGTTGGCGTCGGAGATCGCCAGGCGCAGCTCCTGGAGCCGGCGCGGCACCCGGATGTCCCAGGTGCGGTCGCGGAAGTGGCGCTTCAGCTCGCCGATGATGGTGGGGATGGCGTAGCCGGCGAAGTCGACACCGCGCGACGGGTCGAACTTGTCGATCGCCTTGATCAGGCCGATCGCCGCGGTCTGCGCCAGGTCGTCGTTCGGTTCGCCCCGGCCGCTGTAGCGGTGGGCCAGGTGGTTCGCCAGCGGCAGCCACGCCTCGATGGCGCGATCGCGCAGCGCGGGCCGCGACGGGTGGCCGGCGGGCAGCGCGGCCATCGCGGCGAGCAGGTCGGCGGCGCTGTCGGTGAGCGAGCGGGGGTCGAGCTTCGCGGAGCCGGCCGGCGTGGTCGCCGGGGCGCTGGTCGTGGGAGCGGTCATGGGTGGGTCCTCCCTGCACCTCGTCCACGGAAGAAAAAAGACGTGACGCTCAGGTTTAGGTGTCGGTAGTACGTTCGGAAGCCACCATAGCCCGATCGTGCTGCGGAAATCTAGCCGAAAGTACGATGTACTTAAGGTGTAAGCAGCCATGAAAGGCGTGAGCCGGTTGATATCGCGCTCGCCGGGGTGGTGGGGCGGCGGTGACCGGTCGGCCCCGGTCGTACCCCGATCGGTCAACGAAGAATCCGACAGGTGGTCGATGTGTCGGCTTTCTGTCGTTGTCCCGCCGACGGGACCGCCCGTAGCGTCCGTAGCGACACGTCAACGGAGGCACCGTGCTGGATCCCGCCGCGCCGCAACTCGTCATCAACGCCCGGACGCTGCTGTTCAGCTGGCTCCCGGCGGATCCCGGCGCGGTCGAGACCCTGCTGCCCGCCGGTCTGCGCCCGCACCCGCAGCGTCAGGTGTTCGTCAACCAGTACGTCGTCGACGACGAGACGCAGACCTCCGGCTTCGGCGCGTACTCGCTCACCTACCTGGGTGTCTCACTGGCGGACATGGATCCGCCCGACGGCGAGACGCCGGGTGGCTGGTGGACGCACTATCTCGCCTCCAGCGAGCGGGTCCGGCGGTACGCCGCCGCGCGGGGCGCGCCCGCCGCCGCCGGGGAGACCCGCCTCGACCTGCGGGGCGGCCGGCTCACCGCCGAGACCCGGGCCGCCGACGGCACGCTGCTGATCCGGGTCACCGCCCGGGTCGGGCACACCGGCACCGAGGCGCACATGGGCCACCACCGGTACCTCACCCGCAACGACGGCGAGCTGATCGTCACCGACTACCCGTACGTGGCCGAGCCGGTGTCACCGTTCGAGGTCGAGTCGGTGGAGTTCCCGGCCCCGGAGCACCCGGTCCACGCGCTGCGGCCGGCCAACCCGCTGCACGTGTGCTGGGGCTTCTACGCGCCGCGCGTGTCGTTCGCGTACCCGGCCCGCCCGAACGTGCCGGACGAGGTGGCGGACCTTCACCAGGTGCCGGCCCGCCGGGCCCGCAGCGGCCTGCCGTCCGGGTCGTAGACCAGCCGGTACGCGGGCAGCGCCCAGAGCCGCGTACGCCAGGGCAACCGCTCCGGGCGGTGCGGCCGCAACCGGCCCGGCGGACGGGGACCCGCCCGGCCCCCGGCGTGCCAGCGCTCCAGTTCCTCCGCCGCCGCGGTGATCGCGGCGACCGCGTCCGCCGGGTCCAGCAGGTCGCCGTCCTGCGCGCCGCCGGGATCGCGGTCCAGGTGCTCGCGCCACAGCCGCAGCCGCAGGTCGCGGGCGAACACCCGGGCGCCGTCGCCCAGCCCCGCCGGGTCGGCCGGCGCCCGCTCGTCGCGGGTGTCGTCGAGCACCGCGCAGGACAGCTCGCTGTCGTGCGTCCAGGACCGGCGGTTGAAGTTGTCGCTGCCGACGCTGGCCCACACGTCGTCCACCACGCAGACCTTGGCGTGCACGTAGACCGGCGTGCCGTCGTGGTTCTCCACGTCGAACACGTGCACCCGTTCCGGCGCGGCCCGGTGGCACAGCGACAGCGCCTGCTCCCGGCCGACCATGTTCGGCGGCAGCGCGAGCCGGCCGTCCACGTCCGGATGCCGGGGCACGACCGCCACCAGGTGCAGGTCCGGGTGCTCCTGCAACGCCTGCGCGAACAGCTCGGCCACCTCGGTCGACCAGAGGTACTGGTCCTCCAGGTAGATCAGCCGCCGGGCCCGGCGTACCGCCTTGGTGTAGCCGCGGGCCACTGTGCGCTCGCCGTCCGGGGCGAACGAGTAGCGGGGCCGCACGGCCGGGTAGGTGCGCAGCACCTGCACGTGGTGCGGCCCGCAGCGCGGCGGGTCGGCGGGCTGTCCGGGCAGCGGGTCCGGGCGCAGGTCGGAGCCGCGCAGCCGGTCCCGCAGGTACGCCATCGGGTTCTCCGAGTCCAGCGGCATCGGGTCGGTCCAGCGCTCCCGGAACGTGGTGTCCAGCGCGCCGACCACCGGCCCGCGCACCGCCAGCTGCACGTCGTGCCACGGGGGCGTGGGGCCGTACCGGGGGGACATGCCGACCGGCTGCGGGTCGCCGGCGTGGCCGGCGTCGTCGCGGCGGCTGTGGCACAGGTCGATGCCGCCGGCGAAGGCGATGTCGCGGCTCGGGTCGCCGGGCCGGCGCAGCACCACGAGCTTCTGGTGGTGCGAGCCGCCGCGCCGGACCCGCTGGTCGAGCAGCACCTCGCCGCCGGCGGCGCGGATCGCCTCGCTGAGGTCGCGGTTCTCCTCCTCGCTGTAGGAGAGCGTGTCGAGGTGGGAGCGCCAGATGAGGCCCTTGACGATGACCCCGCGCTGGGCGGCCCGGGCGAACAACTGCGCCACGGTCGGGCCGTCCGGGCGCATCCGCTCGTCCGGGTCACCGCGCCAGTCGGTGAAGAACAGGTGGTCGCCCGCGGACAACGCCTCCACCTCGCTGACCAGCCGGTCGAAGTACGCGGCACCGTGAATCAACGGCTCGGCGAGGTTTCCATCGGCCCAGACGGGTAACTCAGACCTCGGGTTGGCGCGTTCCTGTGCGGTGAGGAACCAGTCCCGCAGAGTCACGTTCCACCCCCCGAGGTCGACGACGTCCTCACACGGTAGGACCCCCGGCAGGGCCCCGCACGTCGAGCAGCAGGTCGGCGCCGGTGCCGCGCGTCAGGGGTGCGCCGGACCCCTGGATCGCGATACCGAGGAGGCACCGACATGCCCGCCGAGACGACGAACACCGTGACCGACCGCGACCAGGCGGTGGAGGGGGAGCGGGGTGCGCTGGTGGCGGTCCTGTTGATGGTGATCCTCGGGGTGGCCGGGATCTTCGCCGTCTCCTGAGACCGCGGCCGGGCGCCCCGGCGAACCGGGGCGCCCGTAGCAGGTCAGGGCCGGTCGCCCTGGCCGTCGGTGTGCGGCACCCGCCCGGTCGGGATCACCCCGAGCCGGCCGGCCTGGAAGTCCTCGACCGCCTGGATCAGCTCGGCGCGGGTGTTCATCACGAACGGGCCGTAGTGCGCCACCGGCTCGCGGATCGGCTGGCCGCCCATCAGGTAGAGCTCCAGCGCCGGGGCGTTGGAGTCCTGCGTGCGGTCGGCGGTGATCCGCAACGCCTCACCGGGACCGTGCACGGCGAGCTGGCCGAGGTGGATCGGCCGCCGGTCGGTGCCGACCGTGCCGCGGCCGGCCAGCACGTACACCAGCGCGTTGAAGTCCGACCGCCACGGCAGGCTCAGCTCGGCGCCGGGCTGCAACGTGACGTGCGCGATGGTGATCGGCGTGTGCGTCGAGCCCGGACCCCGGTGCCCGGCGACCTCGCCGGCGATGACCCGGATCAGGCCGCCGCCGTCGGGCGTGGTCAGCAGCGCCGACTCCCGGCCGCGGATGTCCTGGTAGCGCGGCGCGCTCATCTTGGCGACCCGGGGCAGGTTGACCCAGAGCTGCAGGCCGTGGAACAGCCCGCCGCTCATCACCAGGTGCTCCGGCGGCGCCTCGATGTGGAGCAGGCCACTGCCGGCAGTCATCCACTGGGTGTCGCCGTCGGTGATGGTGCCGCCGCCACCCGTCGAGTCCTGGTGGTCCATGATCCCGTCGATCATGTAGGTCACCGTCTCGAAGCCGCGGTGCGGGTGCCAGGAGGTGCCCTTCGGCTCGCCCGGCGCGTAGTCGACCTCGCCCATCTGGTCGAGGTGGATGAACGGGTCCAGCTCGGTCATCGGCACGCCGGCGAAGGCCCGGCGGACCGGGAAGCCCTCGCCCTCGTACCCGCTGGGGGCGGTGGTGACCCGGCGGACCTGGCGGTATTCGGTGGCCTCGCCGAGCTCGGGCAGGCGGGGCAGGACGAGGACGTCGTCGACGGTGATCGCGGGCATCGCGGGACTCCTTACTTGTCGGCCGGGGTGGACGATGCGGTGTGGTCGGCGCGCAGGCGCCGGCCGAGCCGCTCGAAGACCCGGGTGAGGCAGGCGACCTCGGCGTCGTCGAGGTCGTCGATCAGGTGGGCGCGTACGGAGCGCAGGTGGTGCGGCGCGGCCTCGCGCAGGGCGAGCAGGCCGGCGGCGGTGAGCACGGCTTCGCTGCCGCGCCGGTCCGCCGGACACGCCTCCTTCGCCACCAGGCCGCGCTTGCGCATCGTGGTGATCTGGTAGGTCAGCCGGCTCGGTGAGAACACCAGCCGGTCGGCCAGCTCACCCATGCGCAGCCGCTGGCCGGGCGCCTCGGAGAGCAGCACCAGCACGTGGTAGTCGGCGAAGCTCAGGTCGCTGTCGGCGCGCAGGTCGTCCTCGAGCCGGGTGAACAGCCGCTGGCTCGACTCGATGTACGCGCGCCAGCAGGCCATCCGCTCGGCGTCCAGGCTCTCCGTCATGGCTCCGAGAATAGCACTACTTAAAATTTAAACAAGTGTCCCTGCTGTGCTCGGCCAGCCAGTCAAGGGTGACTCTTTAAAACCTGAACGGGTGGCCGGGCTAGGGTCGGGGGATGGACGATCTCGACCTGCTCGACTGGCGGGAGCGGGTGGCCCGGCTCTACCTGTCCGACCTCGACCTGGCCGGGTTCCGGGCCGCGCGCGACGAGCTGTTCCGCACCCACCCCAGCAGCCCGGTGCCGCCCGCCGACCGGCCGGGCTTCACCGGGCTGCGCTGGTACCCGCCCGACCCGTCGGCAGTGGTGGAGGCCCCGCTGCGCCAGGCCTCCGGTGAGCTGCGCATCGACACCGGCGGCCCGGACGGCGTGGTCGCGTACCGGCGGGTCGCGGTGGCCGAGACGCCGTGGGGACCGCTGACGCTCTGGTGGATCGAGGCGTACGGGGGCGGGCTGTTCCTGCCGCTGCGCGACGGCACCTGCGGCGACGGCTCGTACGGCGGGGGCCGGTACCTCACCGACACGGTCAAGGGCACCTTCGGCCGCGGCCTGACCGTGCTCCCCGGCGACCGGGTCCGGCTGGACGCCAACTACCTCTACAACCCCAGCTGCGCCTACGACGACAGGTGGGCCTGCCCGCTGGCCCCGCCGGAGAACCGGGTGGACGTGCCGCTGCGGGCCGGGGAGCGGGCGTACCACTGACGCGACGAGGGAGGACCCCGGCGGGGCCCTCCCTCGCTGTCGCGTACCGCCGGTCAGCGGGCGGTGGCGCCGGTCGGTGTCAGGTGCATCCGGCTGAGCAGCTGCTGCGCCTGACCGGCCATCTCCGCGTCCACCGTCACCGCGTACTGGGCGGCCCGCAGTGAACTGGCCGACGTGAAGTCACGCTGGCCACCGCTCATGGCGTGCGCGACAGCGCCGAACACCGCACCCCAGATCGCGCCGATCACCAGCCCGACCAGGATCACCGCCAGCCAGTTCCCGGCGGTGAAGATGCCGAACAACAAGCCGATGAACAACCCGAACCAGGCGCCGGTGCCGGCCCCGAGCAGGGCCGCCCGGCCCGTGGTGAGCCGTCCCATCACGGTCTCCACGAGCGTGAGGTCCGTACCGACGATCGAGGTACGTTCCACTGGGAACCGGTTGTCGGCCAGATAGTCCACCACGCGCTGGGCGGACGGATAGTCCGGGTACGAGCCGATCGTGACGGTCGCCGCCCCGGCCTGCGGGCCGTGCCCGTCCCCGCTCGGCGGCGTCGGGCGACCGCCCGGGCCGGACGGGAGGTTGTCGCTGCCCGGCATTCCGGGTTGCCAGGCCGCGGTCGGAGTCGAGGGTCTGGTCATGAGCATCCTCCTTCGTCAACCCGCCGCGTTCCCGGCGCCGGGCAGCGGTAACGCGCCGGGCCGGACCGATGTGGCGAGGCATGCCGGTGCCCCGGGCCGGGTAGCCACACCCGTGCCGACCCGACACATCAGCGAGCACGGCTTCCTCGCCGACGGGCGCAGCGCGGCGCTGGTCGACAGCGACGGCTCGGTCAACTGGTGGTGCCCGCCCCGGTTCGACGCGCCGTCGGTGTTCGGGCGGCTGCTCGACTCCGACGCCGGGCACTGGAGCATCCGCCCCGAGGGCGCGGCCACCAGCAGCCGGTCCTACCTGGACGACACGCTGGTGCTGCGTACCGTCTTCACCACGGCGACCGGCACGGTCGCCGTCACCGACGCGCTGGCGCTGGAGCACGGCGCGCGGGGTCACGACATCGGGATGCGCTCGCCCCGGGTGCTCGCCCGGCTGGTCGAGGGGCTCACCGGCGAGGTGCCGATGCGCGTCGAGTACGCGCCGCGCTTCGAGTACGGCCGGGTCGGCGCCTACCTCACCGAGCACGACGGCGTGGTGGCCGCCACCGCCGGCGCCTGCCGGCTGGAGCTGCGCGCCGACGTCCCGCTGACAGTCGCCGAGGGGGCCGCCGCCGGACGGTTCACCGCCCGCGCCGGCAGCGTCCACCGCTTCACCCTCGGGTACGCCCCGACGTACGCCGGCACCGCACCGGCGCTGCCCGACGCCGCCGAGGTGGTGGCCGGGACGGTCGCCGGCTGGCGGTCCTGGTCGGCGCTGCACGACTACCAGGGCGAGTACCGCGACGAGGTGCGGCGCAGCGCGCTCGCGGTGCAGGGCATGACGTACGCGCCCAGCGGCGCCGTCGTCGCGGCGGCCACCACCTCGGTGCCGGAGAAGGTCGGCGGCGACCGCAACTACGACTACCGCTACGTGTGGCTGCGCGACTTCAGCCTCACGCTCCAGGCGCTGTGGCGGGCGGCCTGCCCGGACGAGGCGGACCGGCAGTTCACCTGGGTGGCGCGGGCGATGGGCCGGATCGGCGACGAGCCGGTGCCGATCATGTACGGCGTCGAGGGGGAGCGGGACCTGACCGAGCACGACCTCGACCACCTGGCCGGGTACGAGCACAGCCGCCCGGTGCTGGTCGGCAACGACGCCTGGCGGCAGCGGCAGAACGACGTGCTGGGCGAGGTGCTCGACGCCGCCTGGCTGATGCGGTACTACCTCGACCCGATGTCACCGGAGGTCCGCGACCTGCTGCGGACGCTCGCCGACCAGGCCGAGCGCGGCTGGCACCGGCCCGACGCGGGGATGTGGGAGGGGCGGGGCCCGGAGCGGCACTACGTGTCGTCGAAGGTGGAGTGCTGGACCGCGCTGGACCGGGCGGTCCGGTTCGGCTCCCGCATCGGCGAGCCCGCCGACGTGGCGCGCTGGGCCGCCGCCCGCGACGAGATACGGGCGACGGTGCTCACCCACGGCTGGAACGAGCGGGTCGGTGCGTACACCGGGGCGTTCGGTGCCGACGACCTGGACGCCTCGGTGCTGGTCATGCCGCTGGTCGGTTTCCTGCGGGCGGACGATCCGCGGATGCGCGCCACGATGGACGTGCTGGAGCGGCGGCTGTCCCGCGACGGGCTGCTGCGCCGCTGGGACGGCGACCCGGCCGGGTTCGTGATCTGCTCGTTCTGGCTGGCCGCCTGCCTGGCCGAGGCGGGGGAGCTGGACCGGGCCCGGCGGCTGTTCGAGCGGCTGGCCGCCCGCACCAACGACCTCGGCCTGTACGCCGAGCAGATCGACCAGGACACCGGCGAGCAGGTCGGCAACTTCCCGCAGGCGTACTCGCACATCGGCCTGATCATCGCCGCCGGCCGCATCACCGACGCCGCCGCCCGTGCCCGTGCCCCCGCCTCCCGCCACCCCGCGCCCGCTTCGCGTCGATCATGAGGTTGACGGCGATGTCGATCTCCCTGAGTGCCGCCAACGTCATGATCGACCCCGGGAGCGGGGGGTGGGGGAGGATGAGGCGGTGGAACTCGTGATCATGGCGGACACGCATGTGCCGAAACGGGCGCGGGATCTTCCGGGGCCGCTGTGGGCGGCCGTCGAGGCCGCGGACGTCGTGGTGCACGCCGGGGACTGGGTGGACGTGGCGCTGCTGGACGCGCTGGAGGAGCGGTCGCGCCGCCTGGTCGGCGTGTACGGCAACAACGACGGGCCGGAGCTGCGCGCCCGGCTGCCCGAGGTGGCCCGGGTCGAACTGGACGGCCTGCGCGTCGCGGTGGTGCACGAGACCGGTCCGAAGACCCGCCGCGAGGAGCGCTGCGCCGCCGCGTACGGCGACCGCGACCTGCTCGTCTTCGGACACTCGCACATCCCCTGGGACACCGTCGCCCCTGGTGGCCTGCGCCTGCTCAACCCCGGCTCGCCCACCGACCGGCGGGCGCAGCCGTACGCCACCTACCTGACCGCGCGGGTGGCGGCGGGGCGGCTCGACCGGGTCGAACTGCACCGCCTGCCCCCGCGCTGACCTCAGCGGCCCCGGCCGGTCTCCGCCTGGAGCTCGTCGATCCGCCGGGACGCCTCGGCCTTGGTCAGGCCCTCCGGCACCGGCTCGCCCGCCTCCTGGGCCAGGGTGTGCAGGTACGACTCCTGGGCGGCGGTGGGCGGCTCGTCGCCGGTGACCCAGTCGTCCGGGTCCTTGACGGCGGCGTCCGGGTTCACGTTCCTGCCGCTGGTGTTGGCGCGCTCGGCCATGCTGATTCACCTCTCCTCGAACAGGTGTACCACTACCCCCGGCCCGGCGGGTTCATGCCGCCCGCCGCCTACGATCACCTGGTGGCGGCGGAGCGGGCGGGCGTGGTGGTGGTCGGCGCGGGCATCGCCGGGGTGGCGTGCGCGACCGAGTTGGCGCGGGCCGGCATCCCGGTGCGGGTACGCGAACGCGCCCGGGTCACCGGCGGGCGGATGGCCAGCAAGCGCTTCGACGGCCGCCCGGCCGACCTGGGCGCCGCGTACTTCACCGTGGACGACGCGGACTTCGCCGCCGTGGTGGACCGGTGGCGGGACGCCGGGCTGGCCCGGGAGTGGACCGACACGCTCGTCGCGTACGGGCCGCGCGGACGCGAGCAGGTCACCGGCCCGATGCGCTGGGCCGCCCCGCGCGGGCTGCGGTCGCTCGTCGAGCACCTCGCCGCCGACCTGCCGGTGACGCACGACCGGCTGGTGATGACAGTCGAGCCCGGAGCCCGGGTGGACGGCACCGCTGCCGAGGCGGTCGTGCTCGCCATGCCCGGCCCGCAGGCCGCGCTGCTGCTGGACCCGGCGCTGGCCGAGGCGACCCGGGCGGTGGCCGCGCAACGTTGGTCGTCGGCGTTGACCGGAGTGCTGCACTTCCCGGCCCGCCGCTGGGCGGACTTCCGCGGCGCGTTCGTCAACGACCACCCCGTGCTCAGCCTGGTCTGCGACGACGGCGACCGGCGTGGCGACGGCGCGCCGGTGCTCGTCGCGCACACCACCGCCGGGTTCGCCGCCGGGCACCTGCTCCAGCCCACCGCCGCCCGCCCGGCGATCGAGCAGGCGGTCCGCGACCTGCTCGGACTGCCCGAGCCGGCGGTGTCGGGCCACGTGCACCGCTGGACGTACGCGTCCCCGGCCGCGCACGCCGGGAGCGCCACGTTCCACCTGGACGACGACGGCATCGGCCTGGCCGGTGACGCGTTCGGCCGCCCGCGCGTGCAGACCGCCTGGCGCTCCGGCCGGGACCTGGGCCGCGCGCTCGCCGCCCGGCTGGGCTGATCCGGCCCCGACCCGGGGCGCGCTCAGCCGGTGGCGCCCACCGGTTGCGCCGCCGACCCGGCCCGCGTGTCCTCGCCGGTGCGTTCGCCCTCCCGGTCCAGCAACTGCATGACCGGTGTCGCGGCGATCCCGTGCGCCACCACCGACACCACCACCACGAGACCGACAGTGGCCCAGACCAGTTCCGCCTGCGGGAAGTCGGTCTTGCTGGTGGCGTACGCCAGGTAGTAGAACGAGCCGACACCGCGGATGCCGAACAACGAAATCACCCAGTGCTCGGCCGGTCTGCCCGGCGCCCCGCGCAGCGACAGCCACCCGGCCAGCGGCCGGATCACCAGCACCAGGGCCAGCCCGGCGAGCGCCGCCGGCCAGGTCAGCGGCGCGAGCAGCCCGCCGATCACCGCGCCGCCGAACAGCAGCAGCAACAGCACCGTGAGCAGCCGCTCCACCTGCTCGGCGAAGTCGTGCAGCACGGAATGGAACTCGTGCGTACGCTCGGCGGCCCGGATCGCGCGGGCGGCCACGAACACGGCCAGGAAGCCGTACCCGCCGATCACCTCGACCAGCCCGTACGCGAGGAACGTCGCGGCCAGCGCGAGGAAGCCCTCGGAGTGCCGGGCCAGCCGCAGCTTGCTCGGGGCGCGGAAGAACAGCTTGCCGAGCAGCCAGCCGACGAGCAGCCCGCCGCCCACCCCGGCGGCGAGCTTGTAGAGCACGTCCACCGCGAACCACTCGGCGAGCCAGCCGGACGGCGCGAGCCCGGTGGTGGCGATCGCGATGGCCGCGTACACGAACGGGAAGGCGAGCCCGTCGTTCAGGCCCGCCTCCGAGGTGAGCGCGAAGCGCACCTCGTCCTCCGAGTCCTCCACATCGGTCGGTTCGCCCACCTGCACGTCGGAGGCGAGCACCGGGTCGGTGGGCGCGAGCGCCGCGCCGAGCAGCAGCGCCGCGGCCGGCACCAGACCGGCCCACCACCAGCCGAGCAGCGCCACCGCGGCGATGCACAGCGGCATCGCGATCGCCAGCAGCCGCCACGTCGACGACCAGCGGGCCCAGCTCAGCGGACGGTCGATTTTCAGGCCGGCGCCCATCAGCGCGACGATCACGCCGACCTCGGTGAGGTGGGTGGTCAGTTCCGGCCAGCGCAGCGGGTCCGGTGTGGGCAGACCGGTGGGCAGCACGAACACGAGCATGCCGAGCCCGAGGAACGCGATCGGCATCGACAGCGGCCGTCGCTCCAGGACCCGGGGCAGCACCCCGGCCAGCAGCGCACCGACGCCCAGCAGAGCGAACGCGAC
Source organism: Micromonospora sp. CNZ285 (assembly GCF_004637285.1). Taxonomy (NCBI): domain Bacteria; kingdom Bacillati; phylum Actinomycetota; class Actinomycetes; order Micromonosporales; family Micromonosporaceae; genus Micromonospora; species Micromonospora sp. CNZ285. Next base: position 577,837 of record NZ_SPQD01000001.1, read on the forward strand.
ATCGACCGGTTCCACGACACCACCCTTCCGACGCCCGGCGGCCGGGCGGTGGAGTCCAGCAGTGCCCCGAAGCGGGCCCGGTTAAGCGTTCGCGTGCCCGCCGGTTGACCGCCGGTCAGCCGAGCGTGCCGATGGCGCTGTCCGGCAGGGCGTCCAGCAGCGCCGCCGGGTCGTCGTAGACCGCCACCGCGCCCGCGCCGGCCAGCTCCGCCCGGCCGGTGCCGCCGCAGGTCAGCCCGATGCAGGGGATGTCCAGCTTGCCGGCCGCTGCCACGTCCCAGACCGAGTCGCCGACGAACACCACCCGCTCGGCGGTCAGCCCCGACTGCTCAAGCGCGGCGACCAGGATGTCCGGCGCCGGTTTGCTCTCCTGCGCGTCGGCTGACGAGGTGACCGAGTCGATCACGTCGTCCGCGTCCAGCGCGGCCCGCAGCGCTGTCACCTCGTGCTCGGCGGCCGAGGTCGCCAGCACCACCCGCAGCCCGCGCTCGGCGCAGGCGCGCAGCAGTTCCCGCGCCCCGGGCAGCGGCGCCAGCCGCTCCCAGTACTCCGCGTACAGCGCGTCGTGCGCGTCGCGCAGCCGGCCGTCGGCGTCCCGGTCCCGCTCCGCGCCGAGCAGGTGGTCGAGCAGCTTGTCCGAGCCCATGCCGATGGACCTGTGGATCCGCGCCATCGGCACCCGGTGGTCGGCCTGGCGCAGCGCCTCCCACCAGCTCACCGTGTGCAGGTACGTCGTGTCGACCAGGGTGCCGTCCACGTCGAACAGGACACCGCGTCGCTTGTCGTCGGCCATGTCCGGCTCCTACCCGGCCGGGGCGTCGCCGACGCGCGACTCACCCGCCGGAATGAGGATCTCGAACCACACAGTCGATCCGCGTACGGTCGGGTCGGTGCCCCACGCGTCGCTCAGCTCCTCGATCAGCCCGAGCCCGCGGCCCCGGCTGCTGAGCGTGTCGGTCTGCGCCCGGGTGACCTGACCCCGGGTGCCCGAGTCGGCCACCGACACCAGCAGCCGCTCCGCGGACAGGTCGACCTCGACCCGGGCGGCGGTACCGGCGTGCAGCAGCGCGTTAGTGGTCAGCTCGCTCGTGCACAGCACCGCCGCGCCGATCACCGCCTCCGGCACCCGCCACTCGCCGAGCTGCGCGGTCATCCAGTGCCGGACCCGGCTCGGCGCGGTCGGCTCGGCCGGCACCTCCATGCTCGCCGACCGGCTGGGGCGCACCGCGTACTCGACGGCGAGCACCGCCACGTCGTCCTCGGTGGCGCCCGGCACCGACGCGGTCGCCACCGCGCACAGCGCGCGCGGGTCGCCGCCGGCCGCCCCGGTCACCGCCGCGCCCAGCCCGGCCATCCCGGCGGCCAGGTCCTGCCAGCGCCGCTCCACCACGCCGTCGCTGTAGAGCAGCAGCGTGTCGCCCGGGCGGAACGGCACGGTGGCGGTACGCGCCCGCCCGCCCAGGCCCAGCGGAGGAGCGGGCGGCACGTCGACGAACTCGGCCACCGGCGCGCCGGGTCCGGCGCGCCGGATCAGCGGCGCGGGATGACCGGCGCTGGCCAGCGTGACCAGCTCCCGGTCCGCCTCGACCACCCCGAAGACCACTGTCACGAACAGCTCCTGGGTGCCGCCCTCGACGCCGAGGCTGGCGACCAGCCGGTCCAGCCCGTCGAGCACCGCGTCCGGCCGGGAGTCGACCAGGGCGAGCGCGCGCAGCGCGGCGCGTACCTGGCCCATCCGGGCCGCGGCCTGCACGTCGTGCCCGGCCACGTCGCCCAGCACCACGCCCAGCGCGCCGGTCGGCAGCAGGAACGCGTCGTAGAAGTCGCCGCCGGCCGCGTTGCCGTCCACGCCCGGGTCGTAGCGGGCGGCGATACGCAGCCGGGGCAGCTCCGGGAGCCGTTCCGGCAGCATGCTGCGTTGCAGCATCTGGGCGGTGCCGTGCTGGGTCTCGAAGCGGCGGGCCCGCTCGGCGGCCTGGCCGACCAGCTCCGCGGAGGCGGTCAGCAGCGCCCGTTCGGCGGGGGACCAGGGGCGCGGCGTCCGGTAGCCCACTGTCAGCGAGCCCCGGACCACCGTGGTCCGCAGCGGCAGCGCCGCCAGCGCGCGGATCTTCTCGTCGTGCCGGTCCGCCGCGACGCCGCGCAGCGGCTGCCCGTCGGCGGTGAACGAGGCCACGCCGCTGCGCGCGGTCACCACCGCCGGCAGCGGTGACTCGGCGGACATCCGGCGCCACAGCGGGGGCAGCCGCTCGTCGGCCTCGTCGAGCAGTTCGCCGCGGATGCGGCGGACCAGCCGCCACGCGCTGCCCTCGTCCACCGCGAACGACACCCGGTCGGCGTCGAAGGAGTGCAGGCAGTAGCGCAGCGTCACCCGGGCCACGTCGTCGAGCGTGAGCGTGCCGGCCAGTGCCGCCGCGAAGTCGCTCAGGCTCTGCAACTGCTGGGTCAGCTGGGTGGTCTGCGCCGAGACGGTCAGCACGCCGACGATGCGGCCGGTGGAGTCGCGTACCGGGCAGTGGCCCCTGGTGAACACGGCTGGCTCGGCCGGGCCCTGCCGGTCGGCCGGCAGCACCGCCTCCCGTTGCAGGAACGGCTCGCCGTGCCGGTAGACCCGCTCCAGCGCCTCGCCGGCGCCCGGGTCGCGCCACACCTCGGCGAACGCCTCGGCCGCCGGCCGGCCCAGCGCCTCCGGGTGCCGGTCGCCGATCAGTTCGGCGTACCCGTCGTTGTAGAAGACCACCAGGTCGTCGCCGAGGAGCAGGGCCATCGGGACCGGGGAGGCGAGCACCACGTCCGCCACGGCGCGGACCGCGGGGTCCCAGGTGTGCGGGGCGCCCAGCGGCGTACCGGCCCACGGGTGGGTGGTCCCGGCCGCCTGCCCGCCGACGACGGGATCGGTGGGCGCTCCCGGTGCGGGGGCGGACGGTGTGGGAACCCGACCGACGGTGCCTGGCATGACCGCAGCCTAACCGGAGCATGGCCGGGTGGTTCCGATCATGCGTCCGTGGCGGACGCGGCTGGCCCGCGGCGCGGATGTTCGGGCAGGTCACGGCCGATTCGGCAGGCCATGTCGGGAAATTGGCCCGGTCCGGCCCGGCGTGCGGCCCAGGTCACCGGGTATGCGGGCGGCGCAGTTCACGCGACAGGAGGGACATCATGCCGAAAACCCTCGCGGTCGGACAGGTCGACATCAGTGCGGCCTGGACCGACTTCTGGAGGTCGGTGCTGCTCTTCGTACCGCGGGCGATCGCGTTCATCGCGATCCTCGTCGTGGGTTGGCTCATCGCCCGAGCCGTCCTCAAAATCGTGGACGCGGCACTGGAACGGGTCGGGTTCGACCGCGCCGTGGAGCGCGGCGGGATCAAACGGGCCCTGGAACGCACCAAGTACGACGCCAGCGACATACTGGCCAGACTGGCCTACTACGCGGTCCTGCTGTTCACCCTGCAGTTCGCCTTCGGGGTGTGGGGACCGAACGCGATCAGCGACCTGATCCGCGGGGTGGTGTCCTGGCTGCCGCGGGCCTTCGTGGCGATCGTGATCGTGGTGATCGCCGCCGCCATCGCCAACGCCGTCCGGGACCTGGTCTCGGGTGCGCTCGGCGGGCTCTCGTACGGCCGGGTGCTGGCCGACGTGACGGCGATCTTCATCCTGGCGCTCGGCATCATCGCCGCGCTGAACCAGGTGGGCATCGCCACCACGGTGACCACACCGGTGCTCGTGGCGTTCCTCGCCACCGTGGCCGGCATCCTGATCGTCGGTGTCGGTGGTGGTCTGGTCAAGCCGATGCAGGACCGCTGGGACGGCTGGCTGCACCGGGCCGCCGAGGAGTCCCGGGCGATCCGGCAGCAGCGGCAGGCGCAGCAGGCCGGCCGTGGCGACTACGAGCGGCGGATGGCCGACCGGGGCGGGCAACCGGCACCGGCGGCGCAGCAGTCGTCCATGTCGGGCGCGGGCACGTACCGTTCCGGCGAGGCAGGGGACGAGACACAGCAGTTCCGCCGGCCGAACGGCTGACGGCAACGGGTGACGGGGTGTCCGCGGGGCGATCGCGGGCGCCCCGTAGCCGTGCCCTGGTCAGGCGAGGTGGCGCGGGTCCAGCCCGCGGGCCAGCAGGCACACCGCGAGCAGGCGGGTGAGCGTCCAGTCCGGCTCGGACCAGTCCACCGGCTCGGCCGGCGGCGTCCAGCCGTGCTCGGCCGCCGCGTCGCGCAGCCCTTCGACGTACCCGGCGAGCGCCGCCACCGTCAGTGGCCGGCGGTCGCCGTCGAGGCTGTCGCGTACCCCGGCGGCGTGCTGGTCGACCTCGGCGAGCAGCCCGGGGTTCGCGTGGGCCGCGGCGAGGCCGGCGGTGCCGACGGCGGCGGTCAGCGAGGTGAGGGTCGTCCGCGCGGCCACGGCCGCGGAGCGGCGGGTCGCGACCCGGTTGTTCGGCACGCGCATGGTGTCCGAGGCTAACGCCGCCCGCCGGGGTCCGGCCTCGGCCGAGCGGGGGATGTCCGGGTCGTCCGGGGGAGCCGTCGCGTCGTCCGGCGGGATTGAGTCGCCCGTGCGGGGGCAGAAGTCCGGTACGCAGAGCACGCGACCGGGGTCACGGAGGGACACGATGGGACAGCGGGCCGACGGACCGGACCGGGCACACCGGCGCCCGGAGGGAGTGAGTGACGCCACGGTCGAGGCGCTGGGCAAGCTCAGCGAGGCCCTGGAGTGCGTCGAGCGGGCCCGCGGCCACCTGTACGAGCTGCACCAGCTCATCGGCCACGCCGACCTGATGCTCGACGACGCGGTGGAGATGTTCCGCGCCGCCGGTCACCCGGCGCTCGCCGAGCGGATCGACAGGGAACTGCTCGGCCGCAACGTCATCGCCGGGCGGTGGACGTTCCAGATCGTCGAGGACTTCGACGACGGGTACTACGCGCTCTTCCGGGAGCTGGACCGGCGGGCCCGCGACGAGCTGGTCGAGGGCCGGCGGCACCTCTACGAGGCGGAGATGAAGGAGCGCCGCCGCAGCCGGGGGATGCCGGGGCACGAGGCGCGCCCCGGCACGCGCTGACTCAGTCGGAGGAGCGGGCGTCGGCCGGGCGGCGGCGGGCGCCGTCGTCGGCGATGATCACGGTCGCGACCATCAGCGCCACCACCAGGCTGAACAGCCAGGAGCTGTCCTCGGTGAACCGGGCGGAGACCGGAGCCTGGAGCGCGGCGAGCAGGAAGCCCAGCCACGCGAGCTTGCGCTGACGGTTGGAGAGGAAACCGGAGCCCTGTTGCATCCCGAAAGTCTTGCGCGCATGAGGGGGAGTGCCGTCAGCCGTTCGGCCGATTCTAGATGGGCTGTCCGTTTTCCCGGCCGTCCGTACCGCACTTTTTGTCGTTTCGGCCGAGCATGAATCCGGTGGCTGCGGGCATCGGCACGGGTGCCCGCAGCCACCGGCGGATCACATGCTGTCGGGGCCGGTCCGCCCGATCGTCGACGGCCGGTACGCCCGGTCCGCATCGGTCATCTCCCGCCGCTCGGCCTCCGGGCCGGCGCCCCGGTCCACCGCCTCCGGGCCGTGCCCGAACGCGGCCTCCTCGCCGGCGTCGTTGGCGGTGACGTCGTCGCCCTGGCCGTCCGTGGCCGACCGGGCGATGGCCTGGTCCAGCTCGTGCAGGGGAGTGCGGTCCTCGTCGCGCCACACGTGGCGGTCGTTGTCGGTCATTCCCCTGCGGTACCCGGACCGGATGATCGCAAACGGCCGGGCACGGCGATGGCCGCCGGCACCGCCGGCGGCCATCCAGACTCGGGTACGGGGGAAGGTGGCTCAGGGGGTGGGGCGGTCGACAGCGCCGCGCCAGGCGCCGGTCTCCTGACCGCGCCGCTCGATGAACTGCTTGAACCGCTCCAGGTCGCCCTTGGCACGCCGGTCGACCACGCCCAGCTTGTCGCCGGCCTGCTCGACCACGCCGTGCGGCTCGAACTCCATCTGGAGCGTGACCCGGGTGTGCCCCTCGTCGAGGCGGTGGAAGGTCACCACGCCCGCCTGCTGGGTGCCCCCGGTGGAGCGCCAGGCCACCCGCTCGTCCGGCAGCTGCTCGGTGATCTCGGCGTCGAACTCGCGCTTCACGCCCGCGATCTCCACGGTCCAGTGGGTCATCGTGTCGGAGAGCTGCCGCACCTCCTGCACGCCGTCCATGAAGTGCGGGAACTCCTCGAACTGGGTCCACTGGTCGTACGCGGTCCGGATCGGGACGTCCACGTCCACGTGCTCGGTAACGCCACTCATGTCGGGGTTCCTCCTGTTCCGCCGGTGTGTCTCGGACGGGCCGTGGGCCGGCCCGCTCACCAGCGCGTCGTCTCGTTCCTGTGCCCGAGCGCGGCCCACACCTCGGAGATCGTCTGGTAGTGGGCGCCCGCGGGCAGGGTCTCCAGGGCGGCGACGATGTCCGTCGGCGCCTCGTTCTCCCGCGCGTTCGCCAGCAGCGCCTCCCGGTCGCCGGGCAGGGCGGTCATCGTGATGAACCGCCCCAGACGGCTGCGCGCCTCGACGTCCTCGGAGCTCATGCCCTGCGGCGTGCCGCTGCGCAGCTCCCCGGCCGGCGCCGTGGTGGCCTCCGGCTGGTCCTCGCCGGCCGGCTCCGGGATCCGGAACTCCTCGGCCCGCGAACCGCCGGTGCCGGCGCCTTGGACGAGACCGCTGACCTCGCTGCTCATCTGGTCGTCGACCCTGGGCGAGTGCTTGCTGCTGCCACGTTCCATGCCTTGGGAGATGCCCCGGGGGACCGCCGGTAAACCGGCGCCGGCCGGGAGAGCCGGTCATCCGGGCGGCAACCGGTCGGCCGTCTTCTCCCCGTCCGCCTTCTCGTCGCCGGCCGGGGCGCGCGGCGGCAGCACCGGGTCGTCCGGGTCCTCGACCCCGGCCTGCATCGCCCGCCCGCGTTGCAGCTCGGCGTTCACCTGCACGCCGAGCATCAGCGCGCAGTTGGACAGGTAGAGCCACACCAGGAACGCGATGACCGCGCCGAGACTGCCGTACGTGACGTCGTACGAGCCGAAGTTCGCCACGTACAGGCCGAAGCCGAAGGAGGCGAGCACCCAGGCCACGAGCGCCAGCGCGCCGCCCGGGGTCAGCCAGCGGAACCGCGGCTGGCGGACGTTCGGCGCGATCCAGAACAGCAGCGACAGCAGCGTCATCGCGACCACCGCGAGCAGCGGCCACTTCGCTACCGACCACGTCGTGCGGGCCACCGCCCCGGCGTGCAGCAGGTCGCCCACCGCGTCGGTGACCGGGCCGCTGACGATCAGCCCGGTGGCCACCACCGCGAGCAGCACGATCGTCACCGCGGCCATGCCGATCTGCAACGGGCGCAGCCGGTAGAACGGCCGGCCCTCGCGTACCCCGTAGATCGCGTTGGAGGCGCGGGTGAACGCGCCGATGAACCCGGACGCGGACCAGAGCGCGCCGAGCAGACCGAAGCTGAGCAGCACCTTGGCCGAGCCCTGCTGCTCGACCACGTTGCGCACCACACCCACGAACGCGTCGTTGCCGACCACCGAGCCGGCGCCGATCTCCCGAGCCAGGTCGATCACGGTGTCGACGGTGCGCGGGCCGTCGGAGACCAGGCCGACCAGCGCCACCACCACGATCGTGGACGGGAACAGGGCCAGCACGCCGTAGTAGGTGAGCGCCGCGGCCCAGTCCGCGCAGTTGTCGGTGACGAAACCCTTGCCGCTGCGTACCAGCACGCCGCGCCAGGTGCGCCAGTTGAGCTGGCGGATCCGGCGGGGGAGGCGGGACCGCGTCCGGCCGCCGACCGTCTGTGGTGTCGTCACGGTCATGTCCGCCTCCTCCAGGCCTCGCCGTCGGGCGTGGCCGGGCGGTACCCCCGGGGGGAAATCGACAAACCGGGTGCCGGTTTGCCCGCCGGGCGGGAGGGAACCACACCAGACAGCCGATCGAGACTCCAGGAGGACGAGATGCCCGGGCGCGAGGTACTGCCCAGCACGCTGCGGCGCTCGCCGGCGAAGGCGCAGCGGACCTGGGAGAAGACGCACGACTCGGCAGTCGAGACGTACGGCGAGGGGGAGCGGGCGCACCGCACCGCCTTCGCCGCCGTCAAGCACGAGTTCGAGAAGGTGGGCGACCACTGGGAGCCCAAGGGCCGCAAGGGGCCCAGCGACAAGCAGGCCGAAGGCGGCGGCCCGGCCCGGCGCGCGCCGACGGCCGGCGGGGTGGACGCCAACGCCACCAAGGACCACCTCATGGAGGTGGCGAAGAAACTGGACGTGCGCGGCCGGTCCCGGATGACCAAGCCGGAACTGGTCAAGGCGATCGAGAAGGCCAACGACAACGCGACCCGCAAGGCCCGCGGGGGTCGCTGACCCCTGGGGGTACGCGCCGAGCCCGGGACCGCCTCGGTCCCGGGCTCGTGTCGTGCCGTCTCACCAGTGGCCGCCGCCCGGCGCCTCCAGGTGCACCGCCTTCACGGTGCTGAACTCGTCCAGCAGTTCCGGGCCGTACCCGAAGCCCTGACCGCTGCCCCGGCGCGGCTGGGACGCGCCGCCCGGCGCCCCGCCGAACACCGAATTGATCTTCACGGTGCCGACCGGCAGTTCCCGCCAGGCGCGCTGGGCGTGGCTCATCGAGCCGGTCAGCACGGTGGCGGCCAGGCCGTACGGGGAGTCGGCGGCGCAGCGCAGTCCTTCGCTGAACGAGTCGACCACCACCACCGGGGCGACCGGCCCGAACGTCTCCTCGCGGACCAGCGCCATGTCGTGGCGGCAGCCCTCGACCACGGTGGCCGGGTAGAACGCGCCGGGCCCGTCCGGCAGCACGCCGCCCGCGCGTACCCGGGCGCCGTCGGCGAGCGCGGCGGTGACCTGACCGTGGACGTGGTCCCGGTGCCGCCGGTCGACCAGCGGCGCGAGCTGCGTGCCCGGGTCCCGGCCGGGACCCACGGTCAGCGCCTCGGCGCGCGCCACCAGCGCGTCCAGGAAGCCCTCGGCGACGTCGCGGTGCACGTAGATCCGCTCGACCGCCACGCAGATCTGACCGGCGTTGGCGAAGCAGCCGAGCGCCGCCTGTTCGGCCGCCCAGATCGGGTCGACGTCCGCGTCCACCACGAGCGGGTCGCTGCCGCCGTTCTCCAGCAGCACCTTCGCGCCCGTCCGCGCGCCCGCGGCGGCGATCGCCCGGCCGGTGGCGGTGGAACCGACGTGGGCGATCACGTCCAGCTCCTGGCCGGCCAGCGCGGTGCCCACCTCGCCGCCGCCGGTGAGCAGCGACAGCACCCCGGCCGGCAGCGCCGAGTCCAGCGCGCGGGCCAGCAGCCAGCCGGTCGCCGGGGTCCGCTCGCTCGGCTTGTAGACCACCACGTTGCCGGTGACCAGTGCCGCGCCGAGCAGGCCGCAGGACACCGCCACCGGGTCGTTCCACGGGGTGATCGCGGCGACCACGCCGCGCGGCTCGGGGGCCATGAAGTCCAGCGCGTCGTGCGCGCCGTGCAGCGTCCGGCCGCCCCGTAGCGGGGCCAGCTCGGCGTACTGTCGCAGCGTGCCGATGCCCGCAGCCACCCCGCCCCGCGCGTCGTCGAGCGGCTTGCCCATCTCCGCCGTGGTCGCCTCGGCCAGCTCGTCGGCCGACGCCTCGACCGCGTCCGCCGCCCGGTGCAGCGCCGCGGCCCGTTCCGCCGCTGCGGTCGCGGCCCATTCCGCCGCCACGCCCCGGGCCGCCTCGACCGCCTTGGCCACCTCGTCGGCCGTCGCGACGGGCGCCCGGGTCACCGGCGACCCGTCCGCCGGATCGTGGACGACCAGTTCGCCGCCCTCGCCGCCGGCGCCCCACACTCCACCAATGAGCTGCGCAACCGTGTACATGCGGCCCTGCTTGCCCCGGCCTGGGCGGGGCAAACGCGTTTCGCCCGGGGACCGGCCGGGTAGGCGGATCGGATGACCTCCACCGCAGACGCCGTCGTCATCGGGGCCGGGCACAACGGGCTGGTGGCCGCGAACCTGCTGGTGGACGCCGGCTGGGACGTCGAGGTCCTGGAGGCCACCGAGGCGCCCGGCGGGGCAGTGCGCTCCGCGTACGTCACGGCGCCCGGTTACCTCAGCGACCTCTACAGCTCCTTCTACCCGCTCGGCTACGCCTCGCCGGTGCTCGACGGGCTGGGCCTGGAAGGGCACGGCCTGTCCTGGACGCACGCGCCGGACGTGCTGGCGCACCTGCTGCCGGACGGCCGGGCCGCCGTGGTCAACCGCGACCTGGACACCACCGCGGCCTCGCTGGAGGCGTTCACGCCCGGCGACGGGGAGCGCTGGCGGCACGCGTACGCCGACTGGTGCCAGGTGGCCGAACCGATGCTGCAGACCATCACCACGCCGTTCCCGCCGGTACGCGGCGGGCTGGGCCTGCTGCGGCAGCTCCGGGTCGGCGGCGCGCTCCGGCTCGCCCGCCGCCTCGTGCTGCCGGTACGCAAGCTCGGCGCGGAACTGTTCGAGGGCGAGGGCGGTCCGGTCCTGCTGGCCGGCTGCGCCCTGCACACCGACCTGTCCCCGGAGGACGCCGGCTCCGGCGTGTACGGCTGGCTGCTCGCCATGCTCGGCCAGCAGGTGGGCTGGCCGGTGCCGGTCGGCGGCGCCCAGCGGATCACCGACGCGCTCGTCGCGCGGCTGGTCGAGCGGGGCGGGCGGATCACGTACGGCGCCCGGGTCGAGCGGGTGCTCACCGCCCGGGGCCGGGCGATGGGCGTCCGTACCGCCGGCGGCACCGACTGGCGTGCGCGGCGCGCGGTGCTCGCCGACGTGCCCGCCCCGGCGCTCTTCCTCGACCTGGTCGGCGCGGCGGCGCTGCCGCCCCGGATGGTCGAGGACCTGGCGCACTTCAAGTGGGACGGCTCCACGCTCAAGGTCGACTGGGCGCTGTCCGCGCCGGTGCCGTGGAAGAACCGCGACCTGGCCGGCGCCGGCACCGTGCACCTGGGCGCCGACCTCGACGGGCTCACCACGTACGCGGCCGAGCTGGCCCGCGGCGAGCTCCCACGGGATCCGTTCCTGCTGGTGGGGCAGATGTCGGTGGCCGACCCGAGCCATTCACCACCGGGCACCGAGTCGCTCTGGTCCTACACCCACCTGCCGTTCCGCCGCGACTGGCGGGCCGAGGAGGTCGCGGGGCACGTGGAGCGGATGGAGGAGGTGCTGGAGGCGGCGGCACCCGGGTTCCGGGCGTCGATCGTCGGGCGGCACGTGGCCGGCCCGGCCGACCTGGAGGACGCCGAGCCGAGCCTGGTCGGGGGAGCACTCGGCGGGGGTACCGCCGCGGCGTACCAGCAGTTGTTCCTGCGGCCTATCCCCGGCCTGGGCCGCGCCGACACCCCGGTGGACCGGCTCTACCTGGCCAGCGCCTCCGCCCACCCGGGTGGTGGCGTGCACGGCGCACCGGGAGCGAACGCGGCGCGCGCCGCGCTGGCACGCGACCGGGCGGTCACCGGCGAGGTGTACGCCCGCACGATCGCCGCCGCCCACCGCACCATCTACCGCTGACCCGACCGAGCCCCACCACTGCCCCTCACGCTGCCGCAGACCGCCGCCCGCACCGACTGCGGAACACCCACCGCAGCCTCTCGGCGAACGAGATCGGGCGTCCACCTCTGAGGGCTGTTCCGGGGCGTCACGCTGGGTGTCCGGTGTCGCCCCGCGGGATGACCGCGCCGCCGCCTTTGCTCTGCAGCCGCCTGCGCATCGGTCACGGACCGTGTCCGAGGCGGGCGCTCGGCGAAACGGTGTCCCGGACAGCGCCCCTGCTCAGGGCGGTGTTGCGCCGATGGCTGCAGAGCAAAGGGGCGACGAGGGAATGTGGCGAGACGACCGCGCCCTCACGCGCGGTGACAATGACGCAGCGTGAGGGCGCGGTGGAGGTGCGGGAGAGACGGGTCAGGAGTCGAGGTTGCGGTGCCGGCTGCGCAGCTTGAACGGCATCAGCGCGCTCTCGATCTTCGTGGCGGTGGTCATCTTCGAGTCGCCGTCGCGGCGCTCCTCGAAGCGGATCGGCACCTCCAGGATCGTGTGGCCCAGCTTGGTGGCGAGGTAGTGCATCTCCACCTGGAAGCTGTAGCCGTTGGACTGGACCCGGTCCAGCCCGATCGCGCGCAGCGCGTCCGCCTGCCAGATCTTGAAGCCGGCGGTCAGGTCGCGGATGCGGACCCGCAGCAGCGTGTGCACGTACAGGTTCGCCCAGCCGCTGAGCGCACGCCGGTACAGCGGCCAGTTCTCGTCCAGCTCACCGCCGGGCACGTAACGGGAGCCGATGACCACCGAAGCCTGGGTGGACAGCAGCGCCCCGAGCATGCCGGGCAGCGCCTCCGGCGGGTGCGACAGGTCGGCGTCCATCTGCGCGACGAAGTCCGCGCCGTCGTCGAGCGCCCGGCCGATGCCGTCCACGTACGCCCGGCCGAGGCCCTCCTTGCCCGGGCGGTGCACCACCATCACCCGGTCCGGGTGCTCGATGGCCAGCTTGTCGGCGACCTCGCCGGTCCCGTCCGGGGAGTTGTCGTCGGCGACCAGCACCTTCAGCCCCGGCAGTGGCAGCGCGAGGAGGCGCTCGACCAGCACCGGGAGGTTGCCCGCCTCGTTGTAGGTCGGAACGACGACGGTCAGGCGCGCATCCCCCCACGGGGAGGGTAACTGCACGGGTTCGATCATCACGGACATCCTCGGTCAGCCGACAGGTTCACCTGAGAGGGTAGCCAGTCCCTCGCGCGGCGGCCGCACAGACGCCCCGCCGGCGATCGATCACCGCTCCGGCTTCTGCCGCGTCGCGATGTCGGACAGCCGGGCCAGCGTCTCCCGGTTACGAAGATGCAGCACCAGGTCGTTGAGCTTGGTCCGGATCCACCGCAACGGCCCGGCGGCGAAGTCCTCGCCGAGCGTCACCCGGGTCCTGCCGTCGTCGAGCGGCTCCAGGGCGAACGCCACGATCGCCTCCCCGGCCGGCCACAGCCCGGCGCGCAGCACCAGCCGGTGCGGCGCCCGGCACTCCAGCACCGTCGACTTGTCCTGGAGCGAGAACGGCCACGGCCCGGCCCGGTGGTGCAGCCGGCTGCCGACGCGCGGCCACGTGTCGTCCACGTCCCGCACGTGCGCGGTGCCCACCACCCAGTCGCTGTACGTCCACCCGTCCGCGAGCACCTCGAAGACCTGCTCCGGGGGCGCGTCGATCACCTTCTCCACAACCGCCATCACCGAGCGGTACCCCCGCGGGGGCGGTCGCTAACGGCGATCCGGGTTAGCTTCTCCGGGGCGGCGGGTATCGCCGGACCGGGCCGGTCGTGGCAGTCGTGCACCCGGCTGTGCGGCACCGGCGGGGCGGCCTGGCGCCGACGCCGACGTTTACTCCTCGGGGCCTCGGGAACCCGCCGCCCGTGCGACGGGACCAGGAGCGGGATCAGTGCAGGTCAGCCCGGGTTGACCCGGGTGCTGACCGGTTCCCGTCCGGCCTGTACGACGCGGTCCTGCTGGACCGGGACGGCACCCTGGTGGAGGACGTGCCGTACAACGGCGACCCCGAGAAGGTACGGCCCGTGCCCGGCGCCCGGGAGGCACTGGACCGATTGCGGGCGGCCGGGTTGCGGCTGGCCGTGGTCACCAACCAGTCCGGCCTGGCCCGGGGATACTTCACCGCGCACGACCTGCGTCTGGTCAACGCCCGGGTGGAGGAACTGCTCGGGCCCTTCGACCACTGGGTGATCTGCCCGCACGCGGAAGCCGACGGGTGCGCCTGCCGCAAGCCCGCGCCCGGCCTCGTCCACGAGGCAGCCCGCGCGCTCGGCACCACGCCCACCCGGTGCGTGCTGATCGGCGACATCGGCGCGGACACGGCAGCCGCCGCGGCTGCCGGCGCCGCCGCGATCATGGTGCCCACGCCCGCGACCCGGGCCGCCGAGGTGGCCGCCGCGCCCACTGTCGCCGCCGACCTGCCGGACGCGGTGGGCATCGTGCTGGCCCGGATGCGCCTGACGGCCGCGCCGCAACCCGCGCGCCGGTCGCGCCGGGGCACAGTGCTGGTGGTCCGCAGCGACGCGGCGGGCGACGTGCTGGTGACCGGGCCGGGCATCCGAGCGGTAGCGGCCGGAGCGCAGCGGGTGGTGCTGCTGTGCGGGCCACGCGGCCGGGCCGCCGCCGAACTGCTCCCCGGCGTGGACGAGATCATCGAGGCACCGCTGCCGTGGATCGACGCGCCCGCCCCACCCGTCGACCCCGGCGCCGTACGCGCGCTCACCGACCGGCTCTCGGAGGTACGCGCCGACGAGGCCGTCGTGTTCACCTCCTTCCACCAGTCCGCCCTGCCTCTGGCCCTGCTGCTGCGCCTGGCCGGGATACCGCGGATCAGCGCGATCAGCGACGACTACCCGGGCAGCCTGCTCGACGTCCGCCACCGCGTGCCGGCAGGCGTACCCGAACCGGAACGTGCCCTGTCCCTCGCGGCCGCCGCCGGTTTCGCGCTGCCCGGCCAGGACGAACCGGCGTTGCGCATCCGCGCCGACCGGCTTCCGCCGCCCGCGGCCGACGCCGGCGAGCCCGGCTACGTGGTCCTGCACCCCGGCTCGTCGGTGGAGACCCGCGCCTGCCCGGAGGAGCTGGCCACCCGCGTGGTCCGCGTGCTCGGCGCGGCCGGTTACCGGGTCGTGGTCACCGGCGGACCGGACGAGCGGGAGCTGACCGCGCGCGTGGCCGCGGCGGGCGGTGTGGACCTGGGCGGGCGGACCGGGCTGGACGACCTGGCGGCGGTGATCGCCGGCGCCGGCGCGCTGGTGGTGGGCAACACCGGACCGGCGCACCTGGCCGCCGCGCTCGGCGTGCCGGTGGTGAGCCTGTTCGCGCCGACGGTGCCGTTCGGGCAGTGGGGGCCGTACCGGGTGCCGACGGTGCGGCTGGGCGACGCGGGGGCGGCGTGCCGGGACACCCGCGCGACCGTCTGCCCGGTGCCCGGGCACCCGTGCCTGTCGGCTGTCGAGCCGGGACGGGTGCTGGAGGCGTTGCGGCTGCTCGGCGTGCCGGCGCCGGTGGCGGGCGGGGTGGCCGGATGAACATCCTGCTGTGGCACGTCCACGGGTCGTGGACGACCTCCTTCGTGCACGGCAAGCACCGCTACCTGGTGCCGGTCACCCCTGATCGGGGCCCGTACGGGCTGGGCCGGGCGCGCACCTACCCGTGGCCGGACAGCGCCGTGGAGGTCACTCCCGACGAACTGCGCGACACCGACGTCGACCTGGTGATCCTGCAACGCCCCGAGGAACTCGACCTGGCCGCCGAGTGGCTCGGCCGGCGGCCCGGGCGGGACGTGCCGGCGATCTACGTCGAGCACAACACGCCGAAAGGCGACGTGCCGAACACCCGGCACCCGATGGCCGACCGCGACGACCTGCTGCTCACCCACGTCACCGCGTTCAACGAACTGTTCTGGGACAACGGCGGCACCCGCACCACTGTCGTCGACCACGGCGTCGTACCACCGGCCGTCGAGTGGACCGGCGAACTCGACCGCCTCGCCGTGGTCATCAACGAGCCGGTACGCCGCTGGCGGGTCACCGGCACCGACCTGCTCGCCCGGTTCGCCGCGCTGGCGCCGCTGGACGTCTACGGGATGAAGGTGGACGGTCTCGCCGCCCACCTCGGCCTGCCCGAGGACCGGCTGACCAGCCACGACGACGTACCCCAGCACGCCATGCACGCCGAACTCGCCAAACGGCGCGCGTACCTGCACCTGTGCCGCTGGACCTCACTCGGCCTCAGCCTCATCGAGGCCATGACCATGGGCATGCCCGTCGTGGCACTTGCGACCACCGAGGCGGTGGAGGCGGTGCCACCGGCCGCGGGCGCGCTGTCCACCCGCGTCGACACGCTCGTCGACGCCGCCCGTGGCCTGCTGGACGACAGGGAGTCCGCCCGCCGGGCGGGCGCCGTGGCCCGGGCCGCCGCCCGGGACCGCTACGGCCTGGATCGATTCCTCGCCGACTGGGACCGGCTGCTGGAGGAGGAAGTATGCGCATCGCGATGATCTCGGAGCATGCCAGCCCGCTCGCCGTCCTCGGCGGGGAGGACGCCGGTGGCCAGAACACGCATGTCGCGGAGCTCTCCGCCGCGCTCGCGGCCGCCGGTCACGACGTGCGCGTCTACACCCGGCTCGACGCGGTGGACCTGCCGGTGAGCGTCCGCACCCCGGACGGGTACGAGGTGGTGCACGTGCCGGCCGGGCCGGCCGAACCGGTGGCCAAGGACGACCTGCTGCCGTACATGCCGTCGTTCGGGCAGTGGCTTGCCGGCCGGTGGCGCACCGGCGACTGGCAGCCCGAGGTGGTGCACGCGCACTTCTGGATGAGCGGGCTCGCGGGTCTCGCCGCGGCCCGCCGCGCGGGCGTGCCGGTGGTGCAGACGTACCACGCGCTCGGCACCGTCAAGCGCCGCCACCAGGGCGTGCAGGACACCAGCCCGCCGGGCCGCGTCGAGCACGAGCGGAAGCTGGGCCGCTCGGTGGACCGGGTGGTCGCCCAGTGCCAGGACGAGGTCGCCGAACTGGTCCGGATGGGCGTGCCCCGGTCCCGGATGACAGTGGTGCCGTCGGGGGTGAACCTCACGACGTTCTCCCCGCTCGGCCCGGTCGCCGACCGCGACGGCGGCCGGGCCCGCATCCTCACCGTCGGCCGGCTGGTCGAACGCAAGGGCTTCCAGGACGTCATCCGGGCCGTCGCCGAGGTGCCCGACGCCGAGTGTGTCGTCGTCGGCGGGCCGCCGGCCGGACTGCTGGAGACCGACCCGTACGCGCTGCGCCTGCGCGCACTGGCCCACTCCCTCGGCGTCGCCGACCGGGTCCGGCTGGTCGGCGCGGTCCCCCGGGAGGAGATGGGCCGCTGGTACCGGTCGGCCGACGTGCTCGTGGCCGCACCCTGGTACGAGCCGTTCGGGCTCACCCCGCTGGAGGCGATGGCCTGCGGCGTACCGGTGGTCGCGACCGCCGTCGGCGGGCTGATCGACACGGTGGTGGCCGGACGCACCGGCGACCTGGTGCCGCCCCGGGAGCCGGCCGCCCTGGGCGCGGCACTCCGGGGCCTGCTCGGCGACCGGATCCGCCGCTTCGCCTACGCCACCGCCGCGCTGGAGCGGGCCCGCACCCGCTACTCCTGGGCCACCACCGCGGACCGCCTCACCGAGCTGTACGGCGAGGTGGCCACCGTGCGCCGTCCGACCCGGGTGGTCGCCTGATGACGGCCGGGACGCCGGCGGCCGGCGCGACGGTGCTGGAGGACCACCTGAGCCTGCTGGCCGCCGCGCTGCTGCCGCTGCGGGAGGCGGAACAGATGCTGGCCCGCTGGGGTGAGGAACTGGCGCAGCGGCTCGCCGCCGGTGGCCGGCTGCTGGTGGCGGGCAACGGCGGCAGCGCCGCCGAAGCCCAGCACCTCACCGCCGAACTCGTCGGCAAGCTCCGCCACGACCGCCAACCCCTGTCCGCCATCGCCCTGCACGCCGAAACCAGCGCCCTCAGCGCCATCGCCAACGACTACGGATACGACGAGACCTTCGCCCGGCAGGTCCGCGCCCACGGCCGGCCGCACGACATCCTCCTGCTCCTGTCCACCAGCGGCACCAGCACCAACCTCCTCACCGCCGCCCACGCCGCCCACCAGACCGGCCTGCGCTGCTGGGCCTTCACCGGACCCGCACCCAACCCCCTCGCCGACCTCTGCCACGAGCACCTGGCGATCGACTCGCCGGACGGGCAGGTGGTGCAGGAACTGCACCTGGTGGCCTCGCACGTGCTCTGCGAGTACGTCGAACTGGCGCTGCCCGCCGCGCTCGCCGCCCAGACCCAGGCCGGGCCGGTACGCGCCGGTGTCGAGGTCGTCCTCACCGAGCCGGATCTCACCGAGCCGGACCCGACGGCGCCGGCCGGACGGGGAGGCCCGGCATGAGGGGACCGGTGGTGGTGCTCGGTGACACGCTGCTGGACCGCGACGTCGAAGGTCTGGTGAACCGGCTCTGCCCGGACTCCCCGGTGCCGGTGCTCGACGAGACCGTCTCCGCCGACCGGCCGGGCGGCGCCGGGCTGGCCGCCGTCTTCGCCGCCGCGCAGGGCGCCGAGGTCGCGCTGGTCACCGCCGTCGCCGACGACGCGGGCGGGGCCCGGCTGGGCACCCTGCTCGCCGCCGCCGGGGTCCGGCTGTACGCGCTTCCGCTGGCCGGCGCCACCCCGGAGAAGATCCGGCTGCGGGCCCGCGGCCGGGTGCTGCTGCGTCACGACCGGGGCGGGAGCGCCGGTACGCCGGGTCAGCCCAGCGACGCCGTGCTGCGGCTGATCGCCGACGCGTCCGCCGTACTGGTCAGCGACTACGGCCGGGGCGTGGCGGCTCATCCGGCGCTGCGCGCCGCGCTGACCGCCACCCGGGCGCCGGTGGTCTGGGATCCGCATCCGCGCGGACCGGCCGCCGTACCCGGTGTGCATCTGGCGACCCCGAACGAGCCGGAGGCCCGCGAGCTGGCAAAGACGCCGCCGGGTGGTTCCCGCCTGGCCGTCGCGTCCCGCAGCGCGCACGCGTTGCGCCGCCGCTGGCAGGCGCGCGCGGTCGCGGTGACACTCGGCGGGGACGGCGCCCTGCTCAGCCACGCCGGGTCCACGCCCCTTGTGGTGCCGGCGCCGCCCGCCGAGGGGGACACCTGCGGGGCGGGCGACCGGTTCGCGTCCACCGCGACCCTCGCGCTGGCCCGTGGGGCGCTGGTGTCCGAGGCGGTGCAGGAGGCGGTCGCCGAGGCGTCCGCGTACGTGGCCGGCGGCGGCGTCGCCGCCGCGCTGCCCGCGCCGGTGCGCGCGGTGGCCCCGGAGGTGGTCACCGGCGGCGGGGACCGGATCGGCGCCGGGGCGGCCGGCGAGGTGGTGGCCCGGGTACGCGCGGCCGGCGGCACCGTCGTCGCGACCGGCGGCTGCTTCGACCTGCTGCACGCCGGGCACGTGGCGACGCTCCAGGCGGCCCGGCAACTCGGCGACTGCCTGGTGGTGTGCCTCAACTCCGACGCCAGCGTCGCCGGGCTCAAGGGCCCGGAGCGCCCGGTCGTGCCGCAGGGCGACCGGGGGCGGCTGCTCGCCGCGCTCGGCTGCGTCGACGCGGTGCTGATCTTCGACGAGCCGACCCCGGAGGCGGCGCTGTCCTGGCTGCGTCCGGACATCTGGGTCAAGGGCGGCGACTACGCCAGCGGCGGTGGCCCGGAGACGCTGCCCGAGACGGAGATCCTGGCCCGCTGGGGCGGCCACACAGTGGTCGTGCCGTACCTCGACGGGCGCTCGACCACCGACATGATCGCGGCGGCGCGGGCCGGGCGGGGCAGCGGCGGCTGGCCGGCCGCGTCGGTCGACCCGGCCGAGGCCGTCGCGCAGGTCCGGTCCACGGCGAAGGGAGCACGATGAACGAGCGACGCATCCGACCCGGCGCGGTCGCGCCCGCCGGTCCGACGGTGGCGGCGTGAGCGCCGGCGCGCCCGGAGCCGGGCCGACCGTCCTGGTCACCGGCGGCTCCAGCGGGCTCGGCGCGGCGGTGGTCGCCGCGGTGGCCCGCGCCGGGGGACGCCCGCTGGTGCTGGACCGGCAGCGCCCCGCCGACGGGGTGCCCTGGGTCGAGTGCGACCTGGCCGACACCCGCGCCGCCGAGGCCGCCACCCGCGAGCTCGCGGAACGCTCCGGCGGGCTGGACGCCGTGGTCACCGCCGCCGGGATGGACGTCCCCGGGAAGCTGGCCGACATCCCGGCGGAGACCTGGGAGCGGATCGTCACGGTGGACCTGCTCGCCACCGCCGCGGTGATCCGGGCCGCGCTGCCCTGGCTGGAGGCGTCCCGGGGCAGCATCGTCACCGTGGCCTCCACGCTCGGGGTGAAGGCGGTCGGCGACGCGACCGCGTACTGCGCGGCGAAGTTCGGGGTGGTGGGGTTCACCCGCGCGCTCGCCGCCGAACTCGCCGGCGCGGTCGGGGTGACGCTGCTGATCCCGGGCGGGATGCGGACCGCGTTCTTCGACGAGCGGGACGCGCAGTACCGCCCCGGCCCGGACGCGGTGCTCAACGAGCCCGCCGACACCGCCGCCGCGGTCATGTTCGCGCTGTCCCAGCCGGCCGGTTGCGCGGTACGCGAGATGGTGGTCTGCGCCGCGCAGGAGTCCTCGTACCCGTGATCCTGGTGCTGCGCGCGCTCGGGGTCGGCGACCTGGCCACCGCCGTGCCGGCGCTGCGTGGCCTGCGCGCCGGCCTGCCGGGCCGGGAGCTGGTGCTCGCCGCACCGGCCTGGCTGGCGCCGCTGGCGGAGCTGACCGGGGCGGTCGACCGGGTGCTGCCCACCACCGGGCCGGACCGGATCGCGTGGACCGGACCGCCGCCCGAGGTGGCGGTCAACCTGCACGGCCGCGGACCGCAGTCGCACCGGGCGCTGGCCGCCGTCCGCCCCGGCCGGCTGCTCGCCCACCGCAACCCGGACGCCGGCCACCCGGACGGCCCGGCCTGGGACGACGACGAGCACGAGGTCCGCCGCTGGTGCCGGCTGCTGCACGCGTACGGGCTGCCGGCCGACCCGGGGGACCTGGCGCTGCGGCGTCCGGCGGCGACCGGCGTACCGGCCGGGGTGACGCTGCTGCACCCGGGCGGCAAGATCCCGGCGAAGCGCTGGCCGGCGGACCGGTTCGCCGGGCTGGCCCGGGAGCTGGCCGCGTGTGGGCACCGGGTGGCTGTCACCGGCTCGCCGGACGAGCGGGCGCTGGCCGAGCGGGTCGCCCGCGACGCCGGGCTGCCGCCGGGGGCGGTGCTGGCCGGCCGGACCGGACTGGCCGAGATGGCCGCGCTCGTGGCGGGCGCGCGGCTGGTGGTCAGCGGGGACACCGGCGTGGCGCACCTCGCCACCGGCTACGGCACCGCCTCGGTGGTGCTGTTCGGCCCGGTGCCGGCGGCGCACTGGGGCCCACCGCCGGACCGGCCCCGGCACCGGGCGCTGGGTGCGATCGAGCCCACGCCCGTCAACCCGGATTCGACCGGGTCGGGCGGGGTAGGAACCCACCCGACATTGGATGCCATCGGGATCGACGAGGTGGTGGCTGCGGTGGCCGACGTGGAACGGGTCTCCGGTGCGGTTGCGGCGTAGCGATCCGGGCCGGCCGGGATACGCGCGCCGGCGCCGCGGCAAGGGCTGGCTGTTCCTCGACCCGGCCGGCGAGCCGGTACGCGACGCCGGGGAGCTGACCCGGCTGCGCGAGCTGGTGATCCCGCCCGCCTGGCAGGACGTGTGGATCTCGCCGTACCCGAACGGCCACATCCAGGCCACCGGCATCGACGCGGCGGGCCGCAAGCAGTACCTCTACCACCCGGGCTGGCGGCGCAAGCGCGACGAGGCCAAGTTCGACCACGTGCTGGAGGTGGCGCACCGGCTGCCCGCGCTGCGCGACCGGGTCACGCACGACCTGGCGCTGCGCGGCCTGCGCCGGGAGCGCGTGCTCGCCACCGTCGCCCGGCTGCTCGACATGGGCGCGTTCCGGGTCGGCAGCGACCAGTACGCCACCGGGGACGACCCGACGTTCGGCGTGTCCACGCTGCGCCCCGAGCACGCCCGCTCCCGGGGCGGCTGCGTGGTGTTCGAGTTCCCGGCCAAGGGCGGCATCGACCAGGTTCGCCGGATCGAGGACGCCGAACTCTGCCGGGTGCTGCTCAACCTGCGCCGTCGCCGCCGCGCCCAGGAACGGCTGTTCGGCTACTGGGACGGCCGCTCCTGGCGCGACGTGCGCAGCGACGAGGTGAACGACTACCTGCGCGACGCCAGCGGCGGCGAGATGACCGCGAAGGACTTCCGTACCTGGCACGCGACGGTGCTGGCCGCCGCCGAACTGGCCACCGTGGGCCCGCAGCGCTCCGCCACCGCCCGCAAGCGTGCCGTGGCCGGGGTGATGCGTTCGGTGGCCGAACTGCTCGGCAACACCCCGACGGTGGCCCGCACCTCGTACGTGGACCCGCGCGTGGTCGACCTCTACCACGACGGGGTCCTGGCGCCGGTGCAGCCGGAGATGCCGCGCGAGGCGGTGGAGAAGTCGGTGCTGGCGCTGCTGGAGGAGGAGGCCGGCTGACCGCCGACCGACCCCGTCGGTCCTGGGGGAAGCGCGACGGGGCCGGAAATCTCGGCCGCCGGTGCGGTCCCGGGGAAGCATCACCGGGCGGGGCCGCCCGCGGCCGGGACCGCCGCGGGCGCCAAGCCCGGCCCCCCGATATCCGTGGGCTCACCGCGAGCGGTAGCCCAGGTTTCAGTATGTACGGGACAGGTTGACGGCGGATGCCGTGCTGTTGACGATCCGTGCCGGTTCCAGGTGACGGGCCCGGAACGCCTGCGGTGTCTCACCCTGCGCGGCCCGGAAGACCCGGCTGAAGTGCGCCTTGTCGCGGAAACCCCAGCGGGCGGCGATGACCTGGATCGAGCGGTCGCTCAGCGCCGGGTCGGCCAGGTCGCGGCGGCACCGGGCCAGTCGCTCGTCCCTGATGTACGCGGCCACAGTGGTCTCCTCGTCCTCGAAGAGCCGGTGCAGCGAGCGCACCGAGATGTGGTGCGCGTCGGCGATCGCGCCCGGGTCCAGCGAGGCGTCACCGAGGTGCTGGCGCACGTACGCGCGCACCTGGGCCTGGAGGGCGCGGCGCCGGACCTCGGTGGGCACCTCGTCCTCGGACACCAGGTTGCGGCCGAGCAGCGTGGCGATCAAGTCGAGCCCGACGGCGCCGAGCCGCTCCGCGTCGGCCGCGTGGTACTGCTCGGGGTGGGCGGTGATCCGGATGAGGAAGTCGGCGACCAGCCCGCCGACGCCCTCGGAGCCGGACATCCGGCCGGCGAACAGGGGAGCGAGCCGGCGGGGCGGCAACGGCAGCGCGTCGTACGGCATCAGCGCCACGATCGAGCGGGCGTACGCCGGCCCGCCGGTGTCGGCGTGGTGGCTGACCTCGTGCGGGCGGGAGCAGTCGTAGAAGGTGAGGTCGCCGGGGCGGCAGCAGGCGCGCTGCCCCGCCTGGTCGGCCTGGCTGGTCCCGGTGAGCGTCAGCGCGAGCAGGTAGTAGTCGGGGTCGGAGCGCTGGATCAGCTTCGAGGTGCGCACGCAGTCCACCGACGGGTAGCGGTAGCGGATGAGCTGCATCCGGCCCAGGTCGATGAACTCGGCCCGGGCGACGAAGTCGTCGGCGTGCGCGCTGTGCACCCGCAGGGGCGTCGGCGTGCCCGCCATCATGTCGAGCCACATGCCGAACCGCTCCGGCGGCGGCAGCGCCTCCGTGTCGAACACCTGACGTCGCAGCTTCCCGTCCATCAACGATCCCCCGTGGCTCGCCACTCCTGCTCTAAGCAGGACGCCCCACGGGGTCGAAAAGCGACACCCGTGGGGCGTGACGTCCGTCATTGACGGATCTGCTAACCTTCTGTTAGGAGTCCGTTCAGTCGTTCAGCACCTGGGACAGCCGGTCCCGGAAACGGCGCTCGGAATCGGTCACCGCGTCGCCGCCCAGGCCCAGGATGCCGCCGGTGGAGGCCGCGCCCACCACCTGCTCGGCGATCTCCACCAGCCAGTGCCGGTACGCCCCGGCCTGCCCCTCGTCCACCCGCGCGGTGAGCAGCGCGGACGCCTGCCCGGCCCGGGCCAGCACGTCCTCGATCATCGCCTTCGGGTCCTGCGGCGTGATCACCGGCAGCTCCGCGCCGGTCTCCGGGTCGCCGACGCGGTCGACGACCTCACCGGCCACCGCGGCGACCAGCGGGCTGGCCGACTCGCGGCCGGCGGCGATGGTCTCCAGCCCGGCGGCGTTCTCCGCCATGGTGCGGCGGGTGCCGTCGGACTCGGCGGCGGCCGCCGCGGTGAGGACCGACTGCGGCAGCCCCACCAGCAGCCCCCACTCCTCGTCGGAGACGCCGAACCGGGTGTACGCCGGCTGCTCGATCACGATCAGGCCCCTTTCGCCGTGGTCGTCGTTGTCGACGGGCGCCCCCGCGGCGCCCGGGTCAGGCTAGTCCAGCTCCAGCAGGCCCTGTTCGGACACCACGCGCACGGACAGCGTCTTGTAGCCCACCTCGTCGAAGAGCACCGTCATCCGGTCCTCCTCGTAGCTGAGCACCAGGCCGGCGCCCCACTCCGGGTGGCGCACCTGGCTGTGCACCGGGAACGGTCCGACCGCGCCGTCACCGGCGACGCTGGTGCCCGCGTGGCAGTTGTCGCAGTGCCCGCAGACCTCGTTCATCTGCTCACCGAAGTACGCCAGCAGGGCCTGGCCCCGGCAGCCGGTGGTCTCGGCGAACGCGCGCATCATGTCGGTACGCGAGCGGGTCACCGTCTGCTGCCGTTCCGCCTCGGCCAGCGCGGCCCGGCCCGACTCGGCGGCCGCCGGGGCGTACCGGGGCGCGCCGATGCGCTGCCTGGCGCGTGGCTCGGCGGCGCCGACCTGCTCCAGCAGGGACAGGTACTGCCCCATCTTGCGCGGACCGAGGCCGGTCAGCTCGCGCAGCTCCTTGCGGTTGCGGGCCTTGCCGCGCAGCACCGCGGCGAGTTCGGTCAGTTCCTTCTCGTCCGGCAGGCCGCCGCTGAAGTAGCGCTGGAGGCCGACGTCCTCGGCGCGCCACAGCAGCAGCACCCGGGCCGGCGAGCCGTCGCGCCCGGCCCGGCCGATCTCCTGGAAGTAGCTGTCCGGCGAGTCGGGCAGCGCCATGTGCACCACCCAGGCGATGTTCGGCTTGTCGATGCCCATGCCGAACGCCGATGTGGCCACCATGATCGGCACCCGGTCGGCGAGGAACGCCTCGTGCAGCTCGTGCCGGGCCGCGGTGGGCATGCCGCCGTGGTAGAACTCGGCCGGGAAGCCGGCGCCGGTGAGCCGCTCGGCCAGCTCCTCGGCCGCCCGCCGGGTGGGCACGTAGATGATGCCGGGCCGCTCGTCGTCGCGCAGCAGCGCGAGCAGCCGCCGCCACCGGTAGTCGTCGGTCGGGCAGTGGGCCACCTCCAGGAAGAGGTTGGGCCGGTCCAGCCCGGAGACCACCACCTCCGGCTCGCGCAGCCGCAGCCGGGCGATGATGTCGTCGCGTACCGGCGGGGAGGCGGTCGCGGTGAGCGCCACCACCGGCGGGCGGCCCAAGCCGTCGATCAGGTGACCGAGCGCCAGATAGTCCGGCCGGAAGTCGTGGCCCCACGCGGAGATGCAGTGCGCCTCGTCGATCGCCACCAGCGCCGGCTTCAGCTCGCGGACCTCGGCGAGCCGGTCCGGGTTGCTCAGCGCCTCCGGCGTGATGAACAGGAACTCCGCGCGCCCGGCCCGGATGTCCTCGATCGCCTCGGCCTGCTGGGCGGCGCTCTCGTCCGAGCTGATCCGCACCGCGCGCAGCTCCGGGCGCTGCCGTTCGTTGAGCGCGGCGATCTGGTCCTGCTGCAACGCCAGCAGCGGGGAGATCACCACCGTCGGGCCGGGGATCAGGCTGGCCGGGATCTGGTAGATCGCCGACTTGCCGGCGCCGGTGGGCAGCACCACGAGGGCGTCGCGGCGCTTCATCACGGCGCGCATGGCGGCGAGCTGGTTGGGCCGCAGCGCGGTCCAGCCGAACAGGTTCCGCGCCGCCCGGCGCAGGCTGGAGGAGTGCGTGGTCAGTTTCATCAAGCGCCTCAGCTACCCCCGGCGATCCCGCGCGAAACCGGCGCCGCCGCTCACCGCCCGGCGCGGATCAGCGGCGGAACATGGCCCGGATCGCGATCAGCAGGAACAGGCCGCCGACCACCAGGCCGAGCAGGCGTACGCCGGGGATGTCGGCGGCGCTGGTGGCGTCGGCGAGCGGCAGAACGGACATGTGGGAACTCTCCCACGCGAGGTCCGGGGGACGCCAGCGGCTAACAGTAAGGATTGTTGACTATTTAGCTGCGCGGTGTGACCATGTCAGCACCCGCCGGCCCCGGCGGGTCCGTGGGGGAGACGGGGGTACGACAGCACATGAGCGAGCGGACCGAGGGATCGACCGGAGACCTGGCGGCGCTCGCCGCCGCCGTCCTGCAACCGGGGTTCGTCGGCACGACACCGCCGCCGTGGGTGTGCCGCTGGCTCGGCGAGGGCCTCGGCTCGGTGGTCCTGTTCGCCCGCAACGTCGTCGACCACGAGCAGGTCGCCACGCTCACCGCGAACCTGCGCGCCGAGCGGCCGGACGTCATCGTGGCGATCGACGAGGAGGCCGGCGACGTCACCCGGATCGAGTCCGCCCGGGGCAGCTCCCGTCCCGGCAACTACGCGCTCGGCGCTGTCGACGACCCGGCGCTGACCGAGGAGGTCGCCCGCGACCTGGGCGCCGAACTCGCGGCCGTCGGCGTCACGCTCGACTACGCCCCGGACGCCGACGTCAACTCCAACCCGGCCAACCCGGTCATCGGGGTGCGCTCCTTCGGCGCCGACCCGGACCTGGTCGCCCGGCACACCGCCGCCTGGGTACGCGGCCTCCAGGCCGGCGGCGTCGCCGCCTGCGCCAAGCACTTCCCCGGGCACGGCGACACCCGTGTCGACTCGCACCACGACCTGCCCCGCATCGGCGGCGACCGGGCCCGCCTCGACGCGGTCGAGCTGGCCCCGTTCCGCGCCGCCGTGGCGGCCGGGGCGCAGGCGGTGATGACCGGCCACCTGCTGGTGCCGGCGCTGGACCCGGAACTGCCCGCCACGCTCAGCCCGCGCGTGCTCGGCGGCCTGCTGCGCGAGGAGATGGGCTTCGGCGGCGTGGTGGTCACCGACGCGGTGGAGATGCGCGCGGTCGCCGACCGGTACGGCTTCACCGGCGCCGCGGTGCGCGCGCTCGTGGCCGGCGCGGACGCGATCTGCGTGGGCGGGGAACGGGCCACCGAGGCCGACGCCCGCGAGCTGCGTGACGCGATCGTGGCTGCGGTGATCAGCGGGGAATTGCCCGAGGAGCGGCTCGCCGAGGCGGCCAAGCGCGTCGGTCAGCTCGCCGCGTGGAGCGTCGCCGCCCGCGCCCGCCGGGTCGCCGGCCAGCCGTCCGCCGACGGCTCACCGATCGGGCTCGCCGCCGCCCGCCGCGCGGTACGGGTCACCGGCGACGCCGCACTGCTGCCGCTGACCGGTCCGGCGCACGTGGTGGAGTTCGCGCCGCCGCGCAACATCGCCATCGGCGAGGAGACGCCGTGGGGCATCGCCGCGCCGCTGGCCCACCTGGCCCCGGGCACCACCACCGCCCGCTACGCCGCCGACGCCGTACCGGCCGACCCGGGCGCGGCGCCCGCCGGCCGGCCGCTGGTGCTCGTGGTGCGCGACCTGCACCGCCACGACTGGATGCGGGACGCGGTGCGCCGGGCGCTCGCCGCCCGCCCCGACGCGGTGGTGGTCGAGCTGGGCGTGCCCGAGCTGGTCACCGGCGCGGTGCACCTGGCCACCCACGGCGCCACCGCCGCCGCGGCGCGGGCCGCCGCCGAGGTGCTGACCGGGGCGCGCTGACTCCCGGTCCGGCCGGGTGGGGAGGTCCCCCGGCCGGGCCGGGCCTCACGGCTTGTCGGCCACCAGGTCGGCGTACTCCGGGTGGCGCTCGATGAACGAGGTCACGAACGGGCACTGCGGCACGATCCGGCCGCCCCGGGCGCGGACCTGGTCCAGCGCGCCCCGGACCAGCGCGGCCCCGACGCCCTGACCCTGGAACCGGTCGTCGACCTCGGTGTGCGTGAAGACGAGCGTCTCGCCCCGGGGCGTGTACGCGGTGAACCCGGCCAGCGCGTCGTCCACCAGGATCTCGAAACGGCGCTTCGCGGCGTTCTCCTCGACCAGAAAACTCACCGGATCATTCTCCCTCCGGGCCCGGCCAGCCGGTCCAGTTCGGCCAGCAGCCGGTCCACCTCGTCGACGGTGTTGTAGTGGTAGACGCTCGCCCGCACCGCGCCGCCGCTGCCCCGCAGGCCCATGCCCTCGAAGTACTCATAGGCGTAGTAGTCGCCGTGCGACAGGCACAGGCCCGCCTCGCCCAGCGCCGCCGCGATCTGCGCCGGGGTAGCTCCGGCCACCCGGAACGATACCGTCGGGCAGCGCCGCGCCGGTGCGCCGTACACGGTCACGAACGGGCGGTCGGCCAGCCCGGCGAGCAGCCCGTCGAAGACCGCCTCCTCGTGCGCCTGCGCGGCGGCCAGCCCGGCGCGTACCCGCTCCCGCCGGTCGCCGGTCGCGTCCGGGTCCAGGCCGGCCAGGTGGTCCACCGCGGCGGTCACGCCGGCCAGCAGCGGGAAGCTCGGCGTGCCGTACTCGAACCGGTCCGGCACCGCGTCGGCGGAGGGCACGAGCTTCGCCGGGCGCAGCACCTCCCAGCGCGCCGGGTCGGCGACCATCGCCGCCAGGTGCGGCCCGGACCACTTGTACGCGCTGGTCACCAGGAAGTCCGCGCCGAGCGAGGCCAGGTCGGTCGGGCCGTGCGGCACCGAGTGCACGCCGTCCACGCACATCAGCGCGCCGGCGGCGTGCGCGGTCTTGGCGATCGCCGCCACGTCCGGCACGGTGCCGATCGCGTTGCTGCCGGCGGTCACCGCCACCAGCCGGGTCCGGTCGGTGACCAGGTCGGCGTACTGGCCGGCGGGCAGCTCACCGGTCGCCGGGTCGAACTCGGCCCAGCGCACCGTGGCGCCGGACGCCTGCGCGGCCTGCACCCACGGGCGGACGTTCGCGTCGTGGTCCAGGCGGGAGACCACCACCTCGTCGCCCGGACGCCAGCCGGCGCCGAGCGTCCGGGCCAGCGTGTACGTCAGCGCTGTCGCGCTCGGCCCGAGCACCACGCCCGACGGCTGCGCGCCGAGCAGGTCGGCGACCGCCGCCCGCGCCCCGGCGACCAGGTCCAGCGCCCGGCGCCCGGGCCGGAAGGCGGTGCTGCGGTTGCCCGTCGCGGCGCGCATCGCCCCGGCCACCGCCTCGACGACAGCGGCGGCGGTCTGGGTGCCCCCGGCGCCGTCGAAGTGGGCGAATCCCTCGCTCAGGGCAGGGTAGGCGGCCCGGACCCGGGCGACGTCGAAAGCCATTCCGGCACCCTAGCGCGCACCCCGGACACCCCGCCCGGCGTGGCCGGGCGCACCCGCGTGCTCGGTCGCTGTGGAACGGGCCGCCTATCCTTGGACGGGTGACGATCCGACGCGCCACCCCCGCCCCCGCCCGCCGCGCCGCCGGTCTGCTCGCCGGTCTCGCCCTCGGCGCCGCACTGCTCGCCGGATGCAGCTCCGAAGGCGCCGAGACCGACTGCGGCCTGGACGCCTGCACGATCACCTTCGACCGCGGCGTGGAGGCCAGCGCCCGGATCCTCGGCGTCGAGGCGAAGCTGATCGGCGCCCAGGGCGACCAGGTGACCGTCGAGGTCGCCGGGGAACAGCTCTCGCTCACCGTGGGCCAGCAGGCCACCGAGGTCGCCGGCTTCCAGGTCAGCCTGGACAGCGTCGACGACCAGCAGGTGGTGGTGCGGGTCGCCCGCGACCTGAGCGCCTGATCGGTTTCGGCCGTCCCGGCGGGCGGCGACGTTTGGAAAATCGCCCGCCGGGAGATTGAGGGCTCATGTCTCTCACCCGGAACGCCGGAGCCACCGCCGCCCAGGCTCGAAACAGCCGGTGGCTCGAACTGTTGACCCGTGGCGGCTTCATCGAATATGGAATCGTGCACCTGCTCCTCGCCTGGCTGGCGCTGCAGATCGCCTTCGGGAACTCGGGCGAGGAGGGTAACCAGAACGGCGCGCTGCGCACCCTCGGTGAACAGCCGCTCGGGAAGTTCCTCCTGATCGCGATGGCGGTCGGCCTGTTCGCCATGGCGATCTGGCAGGCTTTCGAGGCGATCTCCGGCCACGTCTCCAAGACCGGCAAGGAACGACTGTTCGAACGGATCGCCTCGGTGGTCCGGGTCGTCGTGTTCGTCTGGCTGGGCTGGACCGCGATCAAGGTCTTCCAGGACGCCAGCTCCAACGCCTCCGACCAGCAGCAGCAGCTCTCCGAGAAGCTGATGGCCTCCGACGGCGGCCGGTGGCTGGTCGGGCTGGCCGGGCTCGCGCTCGCCGCGCTCGGCGTCGGCATGGTGATCTACGGCCTGAAGAAGAAGTTCGAGCGCAACCTCAAGACCGGCGAGATGAGCCCGAAGACCCACCAGCTCACCCGTCGGCTCGGCATGGCCGGGTACGCCTCCCGAGGCGCCGTGTTCGCCATCGCCGGCGTGCTTGTCGTCGTCGCCGCGGTGAACTACGACCCGGAGAAGGCGCGTGGCCTGGACGCCGCCCTGCGGACGCTGCGCGACCAGTCGTACGGGCCGTGGCTGCTGGCGCTCATGGCGCTCGGCATCGCCGCGTTCGGTGTCTACTGCTTCTTCCAGTCCCGGTACCGCAAGGTCTGATCCTGGTCGATACCCGGGCCGCCGGGCACCATTGGGCCTTTGCCCGATTCCCGCCCGGTCGGAGGAGAGAGAGTTCGTGCAGAGTTACGTCGTGACAGTCGCCGCCGCGCTCGCCGCGGCGGCGATCGCGTTGGTGCTGGCCCAGGTGGTGCACCGCGTCATCCGCCGCCTCGGCCGCCGCTCGCTGCTGATGACCGAGCTGACCGAGCACGCGCACCGCGCGTTCCAGCTCGCCCTCACCGTGGCCGCGGTGCAGTTCGCGGTCCGGTTCACCACCGCGTACGCGGTCGGCAGCCCGTGGCG
Organism: Micromonospora sp. CNZ285; assembly: GCF_004637285.1. Classification (NCBI taxonomy): domain Bacteria; kingdom Bacillati; phylum Actinomycetota; class Actinomycetes; order Micromonosporales; family Micromonosporaceae; genus Micromonospora; species Micromonospora sp. CNZ285. The sequence continues at coordinate 608,522 of NZ_SPQD01000001.1, forward strand.
GCAGTTCGTCCTGCACACGCTGGTGCTCGCGACGATCGCCGCCACCGCCTGGCTGGTGGCCTCGCTGCTGGTGGTGGCGGAGGACACCGCGCTGGCCCGGTTCCGGGTCGACGTGCCGAACAACAGGCACGCCCGCCGGGTGCGGACCCAGGTGGTGCTGCTGCGCCGGCTCACCATCGCGGTGATCGTGATCCTCACGGTCGGCGTGATGCTGATGACGTTCCCGGCCGTACGCGGCGTCGGCGCCGGCGTGCTGACCTCCGCCGGTGTGATCGCCGCGGTCGCCGCGCTGGCCGCGCAGAGCCTGCTCGCCAACGTCTTCGCCGGTCTCCAGCTCGCGTTCAGCGACGCGGTACGCCTGGACGACGTGGTGGTGGTCGAGGGGGAGTGGGGCCGGATCGAGGAGCTGACGCTCAGCTACGTGGTGGTGCAGATCTGGGACGACCGCCGGCTGATCCTGCCCACCTCGTACTTCACCAGCCGGCCGTTCCAGAACTGGACCCGGACCGAGGCGGCGGTGCTTGGCACCGCCGAGTTCGAGCTGGACTGGGCCGTCCCGGTGCAGGCGATGCGGGAGGAGCTGCGCCGCCTGTGCGAGGGCACCGAGCTGTGGGACGGCCGGGTCTGCGTGCTCCAGGTGACCGACGCGACCGGCGGCATGGTCAAGGTCCGCGCGCTGGTCAGCGCCGCCGACGCGGGCAGCCTTTGGGACCTGCGGTGCCTGGTCCGCGAGCACCTGGTGACCTGGGTACGCGACCAGCGCCCGACCGCCCTGCCCCGGCTGCGCGCCGAGGTCGGCGAGGTCACTGGCCCGCTGCCCTGGCAGGCGGTGCAGCCGCGCCGCCCGGTACGCCGCCAGGTCGGCACCGAGGCGCCCGACGACGCGCGTGTCTTCGGCGGCAGCGACGACGGCGAGGCCCGCAGCGAGGTGTTCGTGGGCCGGGAGGAGCACGCCGAGGCGCGTCGCTGACCCCGTACCCCGATCGGAACCCCCGGCCGCCCACGGCGCCGGGGGTTCCCGCGTACGGGCGGCTTTCCGGCCGGACGGGTTTGGCCGGGCGGTAGCGGGGGACGTGGTGCGCACGCCCCGGATCCGGTGCCCGGCACCGGGTTCCGGCGGCACGCGGCCGGGCGGACCGGCCGCTCCGCGCAGGATTGACGGGCGGCGACTCCGGGCATACAGCGCGGTGATGACGAAAGGAGGACAGCATGGCTGACGTCGCGAGTCGCAGCACGTCGCGGACCGGGAGCGAGCCGTCCACCGCCGAACTGGTACAGCGCGCCACCGAGCAGGTCACCCGCCTGGTGCGAGACGAGCTGGCCCTGGCCCGTGCGGAGCTGACCCAGAAGGGCAAGCACGCCGGGATCGGGATCGGTCTGTTCGGCGGCGGCGGGGTGATGGCGCTCTACGGCGCGGGCGCCCTGGTCGCCACCGTGATCCTGCTGCTGGCGCTTGTCATGCCGGCGTGGCTGGCCGCCCTGATCGTGGCGGTGGCGCTGTTCCTGCTCGCCGGGATCCTGGCGCTGGTGGGCAAGAAGCAGGTCAGCCGTGCCGTCCCGCCGGTGCCTGAGGCGGCGGTCCGCAGCGTGCGGGCGGACGTCGACACGGTCACCGCCGCGGTGAAGGACGGGAGGCGGGCATGACCGGTAACGGGACCGGGGACGTGGCGGCGCTCCGGGAGGAGATCCGCCGGACCCGGGTGGAGCTCGGTGAGACGATGGAGCTGCTCGCGGCCAGGGCCGATCCGAAGGCGCTGGTACGGCACTCCGCCGAGGCGGCGAAGGCGCGGATGCGCGAGCAGGCGTCGCTGACCGCGGCCCGGGTGCGCGGGCGGGCGGCGGAGCGGGCCCGGCTGGTCCGGGCGCAGGCGTACGAGAAGGGTGAGGCGGTCGGGCGCAACCCGTTGCCGTGGGCGGCCATCGCGGCCGGCGCGCTGGTGACCGCGGTGGTGCTGGTGATCGTCCGAGGGAGGCGCAGGTGAGCGGCAGGGTCGGCAAGGCGGCGTACAAGCCGGTGGGGGTGCTGCTCGGCTTGGCCGCCGGTGCCGTCGCCGGGGCGATCTTCCGTCAGGTCTGGAAGGTGACGGCGGGCGACGGCGAGGCGCCGAGCGCCACCGACGAGGACCGCCGCTGGGGCGAGGTGCTGGCCGCCGCGGCCCTGCAGGGGGCCATCTTCTCGGTGGTGCGGGCCGCCGTCGACCGGGGCGGGGCAGTGGGTGTACGCCGGCTGACCGGTCGCTGGCCGGACTGACGAAAAGGCCGGAAAGGCCCCTTTCCCGAGCGCGGGGAGGGGGCCTTTCGCATGGCTCCGGCGGGGCCGCGCAGCGCCGTCCGCGCGACCTTCAGGTCACATGTCGGAGAATTTCGTCCGCTAGGCTGTGCGAAGTTTTTGCGTACGTGGTTTGCTGTCTCACGCTGTTGAGAGACGCGTGGGTTGAGAGAAGTCTCCTGCATTGGGGGCCGCCTCAGGCGCCGCTGCTCGAAAACGGCCAATCGGCCGCACGGCGTGCTCGGCCGCCAGTTTTAGAAGGAGATACACATGGCGCAGGGAACCGTGAAGTGGTTCAACGCTGACAAGGGCTTCGGCTTCATCACCGTCGACGGCGGGGGTGCTGACGTGTTCGTCCACTTCTCGGCCATCCAGACCAGCGGCTACCGCACGCTGGAGGAGAACCAGCGGGTGGAGTTCGAGATCGCCCAGGGTCAGAAGGGTCCGCAGGCCGAGCAGGTCCGCCCCATCTGAACTGACCGCACCGGCCGCGCCGGCCGGTGCCGGAAGCCCCGCATCCCGTACGGGAGGCGGGGCTTCGCCTTGCCCGCACCTCAGCGGCGTCGCGCCCGCATGCCCCACCAGAGCCCGGCCAGTCCGAACAGGACCAGCACCGGGCCGGCCATCGCCCAGATCCGCTGGTCGCTCATCGCGCTGCCCTCGACGTAGCCGAGGCCGAGCATCGTCCACAGCGCACCGATCACCACGGCGAGCAGCCCCAGGGTGAGCCGGAACCAACCCCTCATCGTTCCCCCTCCGACGACAGCCCCGCTCCAGCATGCCCGCCGCCGGCGCCCGGCGACGCCGCGCCGCGCGGCCGGTTCACCACCGGTCGTGCACCTGCGGGCGGATCAGCTCGTCGTAGGTGGCCCGCACCGCGGCCAGCTCCACCTCGGTCAGTGCCGGTTGCCCGGCCGCCTCGGCGTTGCGCCGTGCCTGCTCGGGGGAGCGGGCGCCGGGGATCACCACCGTCACGCCCTGCTGGTCGAGGACCCACCGCAGCGCGAACTGCGCCATCGTGCGGTCGTCGCCGACCAGCGGCGCGAGCCGGCGTACCGCGGCCAGGCCGCTGTCGTAGTCCACGCCGGAGAACGTCTCGCCGACGTCGAACGACTCGCCGTGCCGGTTGAACGTGCGGTGGTCGTTCGCCGGGAACGTGGTGTTCTCGTCGTACCGCCCGGAGAGCAGGCCGCTGGCCAGCGGCACCCGGGCGATGATCCCGACCCCGGCGGCAGCGGCGGCGGGCAGCACCCGCTCGAGCGGCTTGTGCCGGACCGCGTTGAGGATGATCTGCACGCTGGCCACACCGGGCCGGGCGATGGCGGTGAGCGCCTGGTCGCAGGTCTCCACGCTGACGCCGTACCCGGCCACGCGGCCCTCGGCGACGAGCGTGTCGAGGGCGTCGAAGACCCGGTCGTCGGCGAAGACGGCGGTGGGCGGGCAGTGCAGCTGCACCAGGTCGAGCGTGTCGACGCCGAGGTTGGCCCGGGACCTGTCGGTCCAGGCCCGGAAGTTGTCCAGGGTGTACGCCTCGGGCGTCTGCTCCACCCGGCGGCCCATCTTGGTGGCGACGGTGAGCCCGTGCCCGGGGCGGGAGCGCAGGAACCGGCCGATCAGGGCCTCGCTGCGGCCGTCGCCGTACACGTCGGCGGTGTCCAGGAAGGTGACGCCCGCGTCGACGGCGGCGGTCAGGACGGCGAGCGCCGCGTCCTCGCTGACCTCGCCCCAGTCCGCGCCGAGCTGCCACGCGCCGAGTCCGATGATGCCGACGTGCCGGCCGAGCCGGTCGAAGCTGCGCTGTTCCACCCGGTCGAGCCTAGTGAGCGGCTTGCCGTGGCGCGCGCCGGGCCGTACCGTCTAACAAGACGTACGTACGGTTTGGAGGCTGTCATGTGGGATCCGCGCACCTACCTGCGCTACGGCGACCAGCGCTCCCGGCCGTTCCACGACCTGCTGGCCCGCGTCGGCGCCGAACACCCGCGCGCCGTGGTCGACCTCGGCTGCGGCCCCGGCACCCTCACCGCCACGCTCGCCGCCCGCTGGCCCGGCAGCCGGATCACCGGCCTGGACTCCTCCCCGGAGATGATCGCCCGGGCGACCGCCGAGGGCGGACCGGTCACGTACGCCGTCGCCGACGTCCGCGACTGGCGGCCGGAACCCGGCGTGGACGTGCTGGTCGGCAACGCCGTGCTCCAGTGGGTGCCGGAACACCGCGACCTGCTCCGCCGCTGGGCGGGCGCGCTGCCGGCCGGCGCCTGGCTGGCGTTCCAGGTACCCGGCAACTTCGACGCGCCCTCGCACCGGCTGCTGCGCTCCGTCGCCGGCCAGGACCGGTGGCGCGACGCGCTCGCCGGCAAGCTGCGCGAGGCGCCCGTCGACGAACCGGTCGGCTACGCCACGCTGCTGACCGACGCGGGCTGCGCGGCCGACGCCTGGGAGACTACGTACGTGCATCTGCTGCCCGCCTCCGGCGCCGACCACCCGGTGCTGGCCTGGATGGAGGGCACCGCGCTGCGCCCGGTCCGCGCCGCGCTGGACGCCGCCGTCTGGGCCGCCTTCCGCGCCGAGCTGGGGGTACGGCTCGCGCAGGCGTACCCGGTGCGGCAGGGTCAGGTGTACTTCCCGTTCCGCCGGATCTTCATGGTGGCCCGTACCGGCGCCCGCGCAGAGGAGAACTCGTGACCGACCTGCCCACCTTCATCGCCGGACTGCCCAAGGTGGAGCTGCACGTGCACCACGTCGGCTCGGCGTCGCCCCGGATCGTCGCCGAGCTGGCCGCCCGGCACGAGGGGCGCAGCCCCGTCCCGGCCGACCCGCAGGCGCTCGCCGACTACTTCGCGTTCCGCGACTTCGCCCACTTCATCGAGGTCTACCTGAGCGTGGTGGACCTGATCCGCGACGCCGACGACGTCTGGCTGCTCACCCACGAGGTCGCCCGGGAACTGGCCCGCCAGCAGGTCCGCTACGCCGAGCTGACTGTGACGCCGTACTCGCACGTCAACCGCGGCATCCCGGCGCCGGCGTTCTGCGAGGCGATCGAGGACGCCCGCAAGCGCGCCGAGGCCGACTTCGGCATCGCACTGCGCTGGTGCTTCGACATCCCCGGCGAGGCCGGCCTGCCCGCCGCCGAGCAGACGCTGCGGATCGCGCTCGACGAACGACCCGACGGGCTGGTCAGCTTCGGCCTCGGCGGCCCCGAGATCGGGGTGCCCCGGCCACAGTTCAAGCCCTGGTTCGACCAGGCGCGGGCCGCCGGGCTGCGCTCCGTGCCGCACGCCGGCGAGACCACCGGCCCGGAGACGATCTGGGACGCGCTGCGCGAACTGGGCGCCGAGCGGATCGGCCACGGCATCTCCGCCGCGCAGGACCCGGCGCTGCTGACCTACCTCGCCGAGCGGCGGATCCCGCTGGAGATCTCCCCGACGTCCAACGTGCGCACCCGTGCCGTACCCAGCCTGGACGCGCACCCGCTGCCCCGGATCGTCGAGGCCGGTGTGCCGGTCAGCATCAACTCCGACGACCCGCCGATGTTCGGCACCACGCTCAACGACGAGTACGCGGTGGCCGCCCGGCTGCTGCGGCTCGGCCCGGACGGGGTGGCCGCGCTGGCCCGGGAGGCGGTGGCCGCGGCGTTCCTGACGCCGGCCGAGCAGGCACGGATCACCGCCGAGATCGACGCGTACCTGGCGAGCGCGGCACGCTGAGCGGCCGTACCGGTGCCGGCCGTCGTGATCCCCGAGGCGGCCGGCGCCGCGCGGTCAGCAGCATCGCGGACAGCGCGAGCACGGTGAGCGCGACGGTGGGACCGGGAGCGGCGGGCGCGGGCCGGACGGGCCCGTGCGCGAGCACCGGGTCCTGCCAGACCGCGAGCGTGAGCGCGATGCCCAGGCCGATGACGGCGGCCCAGCGGAGCAGACGACTGACGGCCGGTGGCATGACGGTCACCTCGCGCCCGGGATCGACGGGAGAGCGCGCGCGACGGGAGCGAGGTGTGGGGGGACCGGACTCCCGCCGCGCGCATGATCCGACGGCCGGAAGGTCTTACGGGGCGTCCCGGCCGACGGAACTGATGGGTTCTGTCAGCGATCCTGGCAGTTCACGCCGGTTTTCCGGCCGTCGTTAAACCACCTTTAAGGAGAACTTGCGCCCGTACACAGTCACGGGTCAGCGCGGGCGCGGCCAGCGCCGCCCGGCACGCGGCTCGCGGGCCTCCCGGGCCATCCGCCCGACCAGCCCGAACCGGTTCACCTGCCGGGGTGCCGCGTCCGGGTCGGCCAGCAGCATCACCACGCTCGCCCCGCCGAGCCGGGCCCGGTCGATGCTCACCGAACCGTTCGCCTGCAACGCGACCCGCTTGGCGATGTCCAGCCCGAGCCCGGTCGAGCCCTTGTCGCTCTCACCCCGGCGCAGCGCCCGGTCCGGGTCGGCGATGCCCGGCCCGGCGTCGTCGATGCGGATCGCCACCCAGCCGTCCCGGCGGCTCACCGCCACCTCGAACGCGGTGCCCTGCGGCGTGTAGCGGAACACGTTGCCGATCACCGCGTCCAGCGCGGCGGCCAGCTCGGCGCGGGGCACCGGCGCCGGGATGCGCAACTGGGCCCCGACCACCCGGTGCGGCCGGTTCTGGTCCCCGGCCAGCGCCGACCAGAAGACCATCCGGTCCCGGACCACCTCGCTCACGTCGCACGACGCCGGCGCCGACTCCTGGGCGACCGCCTTGCGGGTCGTCTTGATGAGCTGGTCGACCTCGCCCTCCAGCGTGACGATCGCCTGCCGGATACGCCGGATGCCGCGCCGCCGGTCCAGCTCCGCCTCGCTGAACGTGCCGATGCTCGTGTCGTCGGACTCCAGCGCCTCGGCGTCCAGCCGCAGCGCGGTCAGCGGCGTACGCAGCCGGTGCGACAGGTCGGCGACCAGTTCGTGCTCGTCGGCACGCAGCGCCACCAGCCGTTCCGTCATCCGGTTGAACGCGTGCCCGGCCTCGGCCAGCTCACGCGGGCCGGTCGGCTCGACCCGTACCCCCAGCTCGCCGTCGCCCACCGCGAGCGCCGCCTTGACCAGGTCGCCGGTGGCGTCCACGGCCCTCGCCGCCACCCGGTCGACCACGGCGACCGCCGCGCCGACAAGCGCCAGGCCGATCGCGAACAGCAGCAGCCACCGCCCGCCGCCGCCGGAGTCGAGCACCTCGTCGGGGACGAACACCTCCACCACGGCGACCCGGTCACCGAGCACCACCGGGTCCAGCCGCAGCACCCCGCCGTCCACCTCGGTCACCACCGACTGCCGCTGCGCGGCGGCGTCGGCGAGCACCCGCGGGTCGGCACGGCCGGCGGACTCGTCCGCGCCGATGCCGTGCACGACCGGGCGCATGGCCGGATCGTCGCCGGCCGCGGCGGCCACCGCCCGTTCGATGGTCGCGGTGTCGGTGCTGACCGCCAGCGCGCCGGTCACCAGCGCGGCCCGGCGTGCCGCGTCGGCCAGCTCCGCCTCCCGGGTCCGGTCGGCGAGGGTCAGCCCGAGCGGGATGAGGAAGGCGAGCGCGATCAGGCCGCACAGCCCCGCGGTGAGCCCGGCAAGGCTGAACCTTAGTCCGGCGCCACCAGCCGGAAGCCGACCCCCCGCACGGTGCGCAGGTAGCGCGGCTTCGCCGCGGACTCGCCCATTTTGCGGCGGAGCCAGTACAGGTGAACGTCGATAGTCTGGTCCTCGCCGACCGATGGCTGCCGCCATACCTCCTCCAAGAGTTCCCGCCGGGACACTACCCGGCCGGGACGCGCGGCGAGATACGCCAGCAGGTCGAATTCCTTACGGGTCAGCGCCAGCGCCTCCCCGTCCAGCACCGCGCTGCGCTCGCCCACGTCGACGCGCAGGCCGCCGACCGTGTGCACGGCCGGCGCGACGGTACGGCTGGCCCGGCCGGCCCGGCGCAGCACAGTGGTGATCCGGGCGTCCAGGTGCGCCCCGGTGAACGGCTTGACCATGTAGTCGTCCGCGCCGGCGCGCAGCAGCCGCACCACCGACTGCTCGTCGTCGCGGGCGGTGGCGATGATGATCGGCACGTCGGTGATGCCGCGCAGCATGCGCAGCGCGTCCGAGCCGTCCAGGTCGGGCAGCCCCAGGTCGAGCACCACCAGGTCCGGTGTCTCCGCGGCGACCCGGCGCAACGCGTCCAGCGCGGTGCCGACGGCGTGCACCGCGTGCCCCCGGTCGGTCAGCGACCGCAGCATGGCGCCGCGCACGACGTGGTCGTCTTCGACCAGCAGGACGGTTGCCACGTCAGCACCGTACTCGGCGTGGCAAGCCGGTCGCGTTGCGGCGGTCCGGGGAAGTGGGCAAGCTGGGACGGCGATGACGTTCACGCTCTTCCCCGACACCCGCCTCACGCTCGCCCGCGACGCGCTGGCCGGCCTGTCGGTGGGCGACGCCCTCGGCTCCCAGTTCTTCGTCCCGGGCCGGCAGCCGGACGACCTCGCCGCCGGGCGGCTGCCCGAACCGCCGTGGGAGTGGACCGACGACACCGAGATGGCGTGCTCGGTGGTGGCCGAGCTGGCCGCCGACGGCCGCATCGACAGGGACCGGCTGGCGCTGGCGTTCGCGCAGCGTTGCGAGCCGTACCGGGGGTACGGGCCGGGCGCGGTGACGGTGCTGCGGCTGATCCGCACCGGCACGCCCTGGCCGGTGGCCGCCGCGTCCGCGTTCGACGGGCAGGGCTCCTGCGGCAACGGCGCCGCGATGCGCGTCGCGCCGCTCGGCGCCTGGTACGCCGACTCCACCCGGCGCGCCGCCGAGCAGGCCCGCGCCTCCGCCGAGGTGACACACGCCCACCCGGAGGGCGTCGCCGGCGCGGTGGCGGTCGCGGTGGCCGCCTCGCTCGCCGCCCGCGCCCGCCTCGACGGCGGCCGGCCCGACCCGGCCCGGCTGCTCACCGCCGTCGCCGGGACGCTCGACCCGGCCGGTGAGGTGCACCGCGGGGTACGCCGGGCCGCCGCGCTGCTCGGTCACTCCGCCGCCGCGGCGGCCGACGCGCTCGGCAACGGCTCCCGGGTCACCGCGCAGGACACCGTGCCGTTCACGCTCTGGGTCGCCGCCACGCTGCTGCACGACTACCCGGCAGCAATCCGCGTCTGTGTGGAGGCGGGCGGCGACGTGGACACCACCGCCGCGATCGTGGGCGGGATCGTGGCCGCGTACACCGGGGTGGGCGCGCCGGGCGGCGTGCCGGAGGGCTGGCTGACCGCCCGCGAGCCGCTCCCCGGCTGGCTCACCGCCTCCGCCTGACGGGCCATTCCCGGCGCGCCCGAGATCTTGGTACGAAACGGCCCCTCTGAGGGCCGTTTCGTACCAAGATCTTCGGTGGTCCCGCATGGTGGATGGCTGTTTCCGGTTGTTGGGCGGCGTGGCGGTCAGGGACGTGCGGCGCCGGCGGTGACGGGCTCGCCGGTGTCGGAGGGCGTGCCGGTGTCGGGGGTGTCGTTGCTGTCCTGGGGGAGGGTCATGGTGTCGCGCCGGCGGCGGCTCAGCAGCCAGCCGATCGCCGCGCCACCCGTCAGCCCGGCGAGCAGGCCGCCGCCGAGCAGTAGGTCAGCGCTCGGCCCGTCGTCCGCCGCGCCGGCCGCCGGTGCCGTGCCGCCCGGCGCGCCGCCCTGCGCCCCACCGGCAGCGCCGGGGGCGCCCGCCGCGCCGTGACCGCCGTGCGCGCCGCCGTTCGCCCCGGCGCCGGGGCCGCCGTCGTGCGTCACGGTGCCCGGCAGCGGCGGCAGCAGGTCGAGCGTCGGCGCGGGGTGCGCGCCACCCGCCGGGTCCGCCCACCGGACCACGGTGCCGTCGTCGTACGTCTGGGTCACGGTGAACGTGAGCCGGTCGGTGGCGGGCATCGGTCCCATGCCCAGCGGCAGCCGGGCCGCCCCGGTGCCGGTGCCGGGCATCCGCAGCCAGCTCACCGAGTGGGTCACCTGGTTCAGTTCGGCCGCATGCATGCCGGGGACCGGCTGGTCGAGCGTGCGGGTGGTGATGGTGGGCGCCCAGTCCGGCACCGACAGCGGGTACACCTCGCCGATCGGGGCGTCCGCGGGCATGGTCAGCTCGATCCGGGTGGTCCGGGTGCCGGGCTTGTCGGCCGGCACCAGCACGGACAGTTCGATCGCGTCGCCCTGGCGTACCTGGGCGGGCGAGGTCGTGACGGTCACCCCGGCCGCGTGCGCCGCTGCGGGCCAGCCCACCACCCCGGCGAGTACGGCCGCCAGCGACGCCGCCGCCCACCGGCCCTGACGGGTCATCCTCATGGTCGTCCCCATCCTTCTCGACTGGGGCCGGTACCGGCTCCGGCCCCACCTGGTAGTTCGGGCGGCAGGGCGAAAAGGTTCAACCCGGCACGGAACTCGCCGAAGGCGGGCACCGGCGTCGGCGGCGGTCGGGGTCCGGGCGACCGATAGCATCGCAGGGGCCGGTCACCGGCCCTTCCGTACCGTCGACGACAGGAGTCACCGTGTCCGCACCCCGTACCCCCGTCGTGGCCGACCCCGTCGTCGTCGCCGCCGGGACCACGGCGGCCGACGCGGTGGCCGCGGCCGGCCTGCCGATGAGCGGGCCGAAGGCGATCGTGGTGGTCCGCGACCCGCAGGGCCAGCTGCGCGACCTGGACTGGCGCCCGGCCGAGGACGTCGCGGTCGAGCCGGTCACGCTGGACAGCCCGGACGGGCTGAACGTGCTGCGTCACTCCACCGCCCACGTGCTGGCCCAGGCCGTGCAGGACGTCTTCCCGGACGCCAAGCTCGGCATCGGCCCGCCGATCGAGAACGGCTTCTACTACGACTTCGGCGTCGACAAGCCGTTCCAGCCGGACGACCTGACCAAGCTCGAGAAGCGCATGCAGGAGATCGTCAAGTCCGGCCAGCGGTTCCGCCGCCGCCGGTTCGCCGACCTGGACGAGGCGCGGTCCGAACTGGCCGCCGAGCCGTACAAGCTGGAGCTGATCGAGGTCAAGGGGGAGGGGCTGGACTCCTCCGAGGTGATGGAGGTGGGCGGCGGCGAGCTGACCATCTACGACAACCTCGCCGCGAACGAGGACAAGGTCTGCTGGTCGGACCTGTGCCGGGGCCCGCACCTGCCCAACACCCGGCTGATCGGCGCGTTCAAGCTGATGCGCTCGGCCGCCGCGTACTGGCGCGGGTCGGAGAAGAACCCGCAGCTGCAGCGCGTGTACGGCACCGCGTGGCCGACCCGCGACGAGCTCAAGGCGTACCTGAAGCTGTTGGAGGAGGCCGCCCGCCGCGACCACCGCAAGCTCGGCGCGGACCTCGACCTGTTCAGCTTCCCCGACGAGATCGGGTCCGGCCTGCCGGTCTTCCACCCCAAGGGCGGCGTGCTCAAGCGGGTGATGGAGGACTACGTCCGCGCGCGGCACGTCGAGGAGGGCTTCGACTACGTCGGCACCCCGCACATCTCCAAGGAAGGTCTCTTCCACACCTCGGGACACCTGCCCTACTACAAGGACACGATGTTCCCGCCGATGGAGATGGAGGGCAGCGACTACTACCTCAAGGCCATGAACTGCCCGATGCACAACCTGATCTACCGGTCGCGCGGGCGGTCCTACCGGCAGCTGCCGCTGCGGCTGTTCGAGTTCGGGACGGTCTACCGGTACGAGAAGTCGGGCGTCATCCACGGCCTGACCCGGGTGCGCGGCTTCACCCAGGACGACTCGCACTCCTACTGCACCCGCGAGCAGGCGCCGTCGGAGATCAAGCACCTGCTCGGCTTCGTGCTCAGCCTGCTGCGTGACTTCGGCATCGACGACTTCTACCTGGAGCTGTCGACCCGCGACGAGTCGAAGCCGGACAAGTTCGTCGGCTCCGACTCCGACTGGGCGACCGCCACCGCCGTGCTGGAGCAGTGCGCGCTGGAGACCGGCCTGGAGCTGGTGCCCGACCCGGGCGGCGCGGCGTTCTACGGCCCGAAGATCTCCGTGCAGGCCAAGGACGCGATCGGCCGGACCTGGCAGATGTCGACCATCCAGTACGACTTCAACCAGCCCAAGGGCTTCGGGCTGGAGTACCAGGCCGCCGACGGCACCCGGCAGCAGCCGGTGATGATCCACTGCGCCAAGTTCGGGTCGATCGAGCGGTTCATCGGCGTGCTCACCGAGCACTACGCGGGCGCGTTCCCGGCCTGGCTGGCGCCGGTGCAGGTGGTCGGCATCCCGATCCGCGACGAGCACGGCGACTACCTGGTCGACTTCGCCGCGACGCTGCGCCGGCACGGCGTCCGGGCCGAGGTCGACCTGGGCGACGACCGCATGCAGAAGAAGATCCGCAACGCGCAGCAGCAGAAGATCCCGTTCATGGTGATCGCCGGGGACGACGACGTGGCCGCCGGCACCGTCTCGTTCCGCTACCGGGACGGGTCGCAGCGCAACGGCTTACCGATCGACGAGGCGGTGGCGCACGTCCGCGAGGTGGTGGAGTCGCGCACCAACGCCGGCCCCACCGCCACCGCCGCCGAGTAGACGCCCCGCCGGCCGCGCCGCCCGGGCGGCGGCGCGGTTCGGCGGCGACCCGGCCCGGATCGTAGGATCGCCTGTGTGACAGGGGCGGAGCGGGACACCGGGTACGGCGGCGACAACGGTCTGGCGGACGGGCTGGACCGGCTCTGGACGCCGCACCGGATGACCTACATCTCCGGCGAGGACCGGCCCGAGGGCGGATACGAGAAGCCGGCCGGCTGCCCGTTCTGCCTGGCGCCCGGCCTGCCGCCGGAGGAGTCCCTGGTGGTGGCCCGGGGCGAGCACGTGTTCGCGGTGCTCAACCTCTACCCGTACAACCCCGGCCACCTGCTGATCTGCCCCTACCGGCACGTTGCCGACTACACCGAGCTGGACGAGCCGGAGACGGTCGAGCTGGCCGCCTTCACCAAGGCCGCCATGCGGGTGGTCCGGCACGTGTCCAGCGCGCACGGCTTCAACCTGGGCATGAACCAGGGCGGCGTGGCCGGCGCGGGCATCGCCGCGCACCTGCACCAGCACGTGGTGCCGCGCTGGGGCGGCGACGCCAACTTCATGCCGGTGATCGGCCGGACCAAGGTGCTGCCGCAACTGCTCGCCGACACCCGGGAACTGCTCGCCAAGGCGTGGGCGGCGGCCTGACGGGGGCCCGCCCGACAGTACGATCTTGCGCATGGCTCTCCTGCACCGCGCGGAACTGCGCCCCTCGAAACTGGAGCTGCTCGCCGGCTGGCTGCCCGGCCGGCAGTGGTTCGCCGGCGAGGCCGGCGCGCCGGTCACCCGCGTCGCGGCGTACCGGTTCGACGACCCGGCCGGCGAGGTCGGCATCGAGACGCTGCTCGTGCGCGCCGGTGACGGCCCGGTGCTCCAGGTGCCGCTGACCTACCGGGGCGCGCCGCTGGCCGGGGCGGACGAGCACCTGGTGGGCGTCATCGAGCACTCGGTGCTCGGCCGCCGCTGGGCGTACGACGCCTGCGGCGACCCGGTGTACGCGCCGCTGCTGGCCGCCGCCGTGCTCGCCGACGCCGGGCAGGCCGAGGAGTACTTCGAGGTCGACGGGAAGCGGGAGGTGCGCCCGGCGAGCATGACGCTGACCGGCAGCCGTACCGGCCGCCCGGTGCCGGCCGGTCCGGCGTCGGCCGGTTCGGTGTCGACTGGTCCGGTGTCGGCTGGTTCGGTGGCGGCCGCTCCGGCTTCGGCCGGCGCCGGTGACGGCGGTGTGACGGTGGTCCGGGTCGGGGACGTCGAGCTGGCGGTGGTCCGGCGGCCCGTGCCGGCCGAGGTGCCTGATTCCGGCGGGCTCACCGGCACCTGGCCCGGCCAGGACGAGCCGGTACTGCTGGCCTACGCCCGCTGACGGGATCGCGACCCGGCGCGCTGCTGATCTGACGGCCCACGACGGCTTCGCGGTCGGCGCGGAGCGCGGCGACGGCCTTCATCGCGGGCGAGTCGTCCGGGCCGGTCGTTCTTCAGGCCCCGGGAACCTCCGTTCCATCCACGAATGGCTCCGGTCGCCGTCACGTGGCGTGATCATGACGGGACTCCCGGCTGACGAATCGGCCCGCGGGCGCGGGGAAGGTGACAGGATGCGGCGGTGGCAGTCGACACACGACAGTTGGGGCGCAGCGGCATCGAGGTGAGCGCCCTCGGCATGGGGTGCTGGGCGATCGGCGGCCCGTGGGCCGAGGGCGCCCGCCCGCTGGGCTGGGGCCGGGTGGACGACGACGAGTCGGTACGCGCGATCCGCCGCGCGCTCGACCTGGGCGTCACCCTGTTCGACACCGCCGACACGTACGGCGCCGGGCACGGCGAGCGGGTGCTGGGGCGGGCGCTGGCCGGCCGGCGCGACGAGGCGGTGATCGCCACGAAGTTCGGCTACACGTTCGACGAGCGCACCCGGCAGGCCACCGGCGAGAACTCATCGCCGCACTACCTGCGCCGGGCGGTGACCGAGTCGCTGCGCCGGCTGGGCACCGACCGCATCGACCTCTACCAACTGCACCTGGGCGACCTGCCGCTGCCCCGGGCCGAGGCGCTCATCGGCACGCTCGACGAGCTGGTCGACTCCGGCCTGATCCGGGCGTACGGGTGGAGCACCGACCGGGCCGACCGGGCCGCCGCGTTCGCGCAGGTCGCCCGCGGCGCCGCCGCCGTGCAGCACGCGCTGTCGGTGCTGCGGGACGCCCCGGCCATGCTCGACGCCTGCGACAAGCACGACCTCGCCAGCCTGGCCCGGGGGCCGCTCGGGATGGGTCTGCTCACCGGCAAGTACACGCCGGAGTCCACGCTGCCCCGCGACGACGTACGCGGACTCGGGCCGACCTGGCTGGAGTGGTTCCGCAGCGGCCGGCCCGCCCCGGAGTGGCTGCGCCGGGTCGCCGCCGTCCGCGACGCGCTGACCGCCGACGGGCGCACCCTGGCGCAGGGGGCGATCGGGTGGATCTGGGCGCGCAGCGACCGGGCCGTGCCGATCCCCGGTGCCCGTACCGTCGCCCAGGTCGAGGAGAACGCCGCCGCGCTGGCCCGGGGCCCGCTCGCGCCGGACCAGTTCGCCGAGGTGGAGCGGCAACTGGCGGCGGTACGCTCGGCCGCCCTGCGGGACGCCGACCGCCCTCACTGGCCGATGCCCCCGGTCCCCGCCGTCCGCCCCTGACGCACCACCTCGCGCCACCCACCCCCGCCGAGCGGACCGCACCCGCCGGACGATCGCTTCCACGCGGCGAGATCCGCCTCTCAGCCCTCGAGACCACAGCAGATCTTGGTACGAAAGCGCCTCTATAGGGGCCACTTCATACCAAGATCCGCGCAGTCCTGACCCAACCCCGCCCTCGTCGGCGTCGATCTTGCACTTACCGCCCTTCCGTTGCCGGGAATGCCCCATTTGCGAGGGCCGCAAGTGCAAGATCGCGGGGCCGAGGCGGGGCGGGGCGGGGGCAGGGGAGACGGGAGAGGGGAGAGGGGAGAGGGGACAGCGGTCAGTGGGTGGTGGACTCCTTGCGGGCCTGGTCGGCCAAGTGGGCGGGCATCGGCTCGTGGCGGGCGAACTCGCGCCGGAACGTCCCCGTGCCGGCCGTCATCGAGCGCAGCTCGACCGCGTACCGCAGCAGTTCGGTGGCGGGCACCTCGGCGCGGACCAGCGTCCGCCCCTCGGCATCCGGGTCCGGCTCGGTGCCGAGTACCCGGCCGCGCCGCCCGGACAGGTCGCCCATCACCGCGCCGACCGACGAGTCGGGCACCCGTACGGTGATCTCGTCGACCGGCTCCAGCAGCGCCGGCTGGCCCTTCTCGGCGGCGTCGCGCAGCGCCAGCGCGCCGGCGGTCTGGAACGCCGCGTCGGAGGAATCGACGCTGTGCGCCTTGCCGTCGACCAGCGTGACCCGCAGGTCCACCACCGGGTAGCCGGCGACCAGGCCGCGCTCCATCTGCGCCTTGACGCCCTTCTCCACCGACGGGATGTAGTTGTGCGGGACCGCGCCGCCGACCACCCGGTCGACGAACTCGAAGCCGGAGCCCCGGGGCAGCGGTTCCACCTCGATGTCGCAGACCGCGTACTGGCCGTGGCCGCCGGACTGCTTGACGTGCCGGCCGTGCCCGCGCGCGGCGGCGGTGAACGTCTCGCGCAGCGGCACCCGGACCGGCTCGGTGTCCAGCTCGACGCCGCCGCCGCGCAGCCGGTCGAGCACCACGTCGGCGTGCGCCTCGCCCATGCACCAGAGCACCAGCTGGTGGGTCTCCGCGTTGCGTTCCAGCCGCAGCGTCGGGTCGCCGGCGACCAGCCGGGACAGGTTGCGGGCCAGCGCGTCCTCGTCGGCCCGGCTGCGCGCCACGATCGCCACCGGCAGCAGCGGCTCGGGCATCTCCCACGGCGCGATCAGCAGCGGGTCGTCCTTGGCGGAGATGGTGTCGCCGGTCTCCGCGCTGCCCGACTTGGTGATCGCGCACAGGTCACCGGCGACGCAGGCGGCCACCTCGCGCAGCGTCGCGCCGAGCGGGCTGTAGACGTGACCGACCCGCTCGTCGGCGTCGTGGTCGGGGTGCCCGCGCTCGGCCATGCCGTGACCCGACACGTGGATCACCTGGTCGGGGCGGAGCGTGCCGGAGAAGACGCGTACCAGCGAGACCCGCCCGACGTGCCTGTCGACTGTCGTCTTGACCACCTCGGCGACGAGTGGGCCGTCCGGGTCGCAGGTCAGCGGCGGGCGGGGCGAGCCGTCCACGCCGGTGACCGCGGGCAGGTCGGGCTCCAGCGGCGACGGGAACGCCGCGACCAGGCCGTCGAGCAGCGCGTCCAGGCCGACGCCGGTCTCCGCGCACACCGGCACCACGGGGTAGAAGTGGCCGCGGGCGACGGCGGTCTCCAGGTCGGTGATGAGCACCTCGGGGTCGATCTCCTCGCCGCCGAGGTAGCGGTCCATCAGGGTCTCGTCCTCGCTCTCCGCGATGATCCCCTCGATCAGCTCGTCGCGGGACTCCTGGATGGCCGGCAGGTGCTGCGGGTCCGGCTCGCGTACCGCCGCGGGCAGCCCGTCGGAGTAGTCGAACACCCGGCGGGTGATCAGCCCCATCAGCCCGGCCACCGACTCGCCGTCGTCGCCGAGCATGGGCAGGTAGAGCGGCAGCACGTTGTCGCCGAAGACGCGCTGGCACAGCGCCACCGCCTCGTCGAAGTCGGCGCGCGGGTGGTCCAGCCGGGAGACGGCCACGGCCCGGGGCATGTCGACGGCGGCGCACTCCTCCCACAGGGCGGCGGTGGCGGCGTCCATGCCGTCGACGGCGGAGACCACGAACAGCGCCGCGTCGGCGGCGCGCAGCCCGGCGCGCAGCTCACCGACGAAGTCGCCGTACCCTGGGGTGTCCAGCAGGTTGACCTTGACGTCGCGGTGCGTCAGCGGGGCGCAGGCCAGGCTCACCGAGCGCTGCTGGCGCACGGCGGCGGGATCGTGGTCGCAGACGGTGGTGCCCTCGGTGACGGCGCCGGCCCGGCCGATCGTGCCGCTGGCGGCCAGCAGCGCCTCGACGAGCGTCGTCTTGCCGGCGCCGGAGTGCCCGACGAGCACCACGTTGCGAACCCTGCCGGGCTCGGTCACCACCGGCGCGCCGCCGGTGACACCCTTCTCGTTCTTCTGCGCCATCGCGGCGCACCTCCCTCAACCGGTGGTGGTGGCGACCGCCGCGGGCGACGGGGGAGCGGACCCGGGACGGGCGCCGCGGCGATATCTTCCGGTGATCTCCTGCTGGACGGGAACGCGGACCGGTGATCCGGTGAACTGGCTCACCTCCTGGCTCGATCTCACACCCGCGCGGGTGCCCGCACAAGGGCCGACGGGCGGGTCGTACGCCCGGCTGTGTCCCCGGCGGTTGCGGGCCGTTATCGTGGGACCGCCATGGCGAAGATCTTCCAAGTGACGGCCCGCGCGGGCATGACCCGCGTCGTGGAGCCGGTCGCCCGCGCGCTGCTGCGTGCGGGCGTGTCCCCCAATGCGGTCACCGTGACCGGCACCGTCGGCGTGCTCGTCGGCGCGCTCGGCTTCGGCGCGCGCGGCCATCTGGTCGCCGGCGCGCTGATCGTCACGGTCTTCGCCCTCACCGACCTGCTCGACGGCACGATGGCGCGGATGAGCGGCGGGTCCACCCGGTTCGGGGCGTTCCTCGACTCGAGCATGGACCGGGTCGCCGACAGCGCGGTGTTCGGCGCGGTCGCGTACTGGCTGGCCACCGAGCACGACTACTCGGGCGTGGCGGCGGCGCTGATCTGCCTGGCCGCCGGTGGTCTGGTCTCCTACGTCAAGGCCCGCGCCGAAGGGCTCGGGATGACCTGCAACGTGGGCATCGCCGAACGCACCGAGCGGCTGCTCATCGTCGGCGTCGGCGGCATCCTCACCGGCGTCGGCGTACCGCTCGCGCTGGAGATCGCGCTCTGGCTGCTCGCCGCCGTCTCGATCTTCACGGTGGGGCAGCGGATGGCCCACGTGTACCGCCAGGCCCAGCGGGTCGGCGTCGAGTGAACCTCACCGAGGCGGGCTTCGTCGCGGGCTGGCGCCTGATCCGCGCGCTGCCCCGGCCCGTCGCGGCCGCGGCCTTCCGGGCGGGCGCCGACCGCGCCCACCGCAAGGACGGCGGGGGTACGCGCCGGCTGCGCGCCAACCTGCGCCGGGTGGTCGGCCCTCGGATGCCGGACGCGGAACTGGACGCGCTGGTGCGCGACGGGCTGCGCTCGTACGCCCGGTACTGGATGGAGGCGTTCCGGCTGCCCGGCCTGAGCCGCACGGACATCCTCGCCGGGTTCCGCCTGGACGGGCAGGAACTGCTCGCCGCCGACGTGGCGGCCGGGCGGGGCGCCGTGGTGGCGCTGCCGCACGCCGGCAACTGGGACGCCGCGGGCGCCTGGGTGGCTGCCACCGGCTGGCCGATGACCACGGTGGCGGAGCGGCTCCCGGACGGCGTCTACGAGCGGTTCGTCGGGTTCCGGGAAGGGCTGGGGATGGAGATCCTGCCCAACCGGGGCGGCCCGCGCCCGGCGTTCGACGTGCTGGTGGACCGGCTGCGCGCCGGTTACGTGGTGCCCCTGCTCGCCGACCGGGACCTGTCGGCCCGGGGCGTGGAGGTGGACTTCTTCGGCGGCCGGACCCGGATGCCGGCCGGTCCCGCGCTGCTGGCGATCCGCACCGGCGCCCCGCTCTACGTGGCCTCGATGTGGTACGAACCGGACGCGGCGTGCGCCTCCATCGACGGCCCGTTGCCGCTGCCGGACCCGGACAGCGCCCCGCTCGACGAGCGGGTGCGCGCGGTGACGCAGCGGATTGCCGACGGTCTGGCGGCGGGCATCGCCCGGCATCCGCAAGACTGGCACATGTTGCAGCGGATGTGGCTGGACCAGGGCCGGGACGGTACGCCCACGTCGCCGCGGCCACCGGCCACCACCGGGACGGTCTAGGGGGGCGCAGTGCGTATCGGCATCGTGTGCCCGTACTCCTTCGACGTGCCGGGCGGCGTGCAGAACCACGTCATGGACCTGGCCGAGGCGCTGCTCGGGCTCGGCCACGAGGTGAGCGTCCTGGCGCCAGCGGACGAGGAATCGGCGCTGCCGCCGTACGTGGTGTCGGCCGGGCGGGCGGTGCCGCTGCCGTACAACGGGTCGGTGGCCCGGATCGCGTTCGGCCCGGTCTCCACCGCCCGGGTGCGCCGCTGGATCACCCGGGGCGACTTCGACGTGCTGCACGTGCACGAGCCGCTCACGCCGAGCCTGTCGATGCTGGCGGTGCTCTGCGCCCGCGGCCCGGTGGTGGCGACGTTCCACACCGCGATGACCCGCTCCCGGGTGATGTCGGCCGCGCAGGGCGTGCTCCAGATCGTGCTGGAGCGGATCACCGCCCGGATCGCGGTCAGCGCGCTGGCCCGCAAGGTGCAGGTCGAGCACATGGACGGCGGCGCGGTGGAGATCCCGAACGGGGTGGCGGTGGCGAAGTTCGCCGGGGTGCCGCCGCTGCCGGGCTGGCCGGGGGAGTGCGCCCCGGGCACCGGCGGCACGCTCGGGTTCCTGGGCCGCTTCACCGAGCCGCGCAAGGGCTTCCCGATCCTGCGGGACGCGTTCGTCGCGCTGGCTCCGCACCGCCCCGGCCTGCGCCTGCTGGTCGCCGGCCCGGGTGACGCCGACGAGCTGTACGGGCGGTTCCCGGCCGGGCTGCGCGACCGGGTCACTTTTCTCGGCCTGGTCTCCGAGGCGGACAAGGCACGCATGCTGCGCAGCGTGCACCTCTACGTCGCACCGAACACCGGAGGGGAGTCCTTCGGGATGATCCTCACCGAGGCGCTCGCCGCCGGCGCCACCGTGGTCGCCAGCGACCTGGACGCGTTCCGCCGGGTGCTCGACGGCGGACGGGCCGGGCGGCTGTTCCCGACCGGCGACGCGGTGGCACTGGGCGCCGCGCTGTCCGAGCTGCTCGACGACGACGGCCGCCGCGCCGGGCTCACCGCCTGCGGCGACCAGGTGGTGGCGAATTTCGACTGGCCCGTGGTTGCCCGCCGCGTTCTGGAGGTATACGCAGCCGCGATCGAGGCCACCGACGGCCGGGTCATGGACCAGGAGTGGGCGGGACTGGGCTGACCGCTGTGGCCGCTGCGGCCGCTGTGACTAGCGCGTCTGCCGGTGCGAGCGCCGGCCGGCCGGGATGAGGAGCAGCACTACGATGCCGGGCATGTGGTGGGTGGTGGGCGCGGTCGCGGTGCTCGGGCTGCTCTCGGCGTACCTGATCTGGACCTCCGGCCGCGTGCAGCGGCTGCAGGTCCGCGCGGACTCGGCGGCCCGCGCGCTGGACGCGCACCTGCTGCGCCGCGCGGCCGCCGCCGCGGTCCTGGCCGAGCAGCGGTACGGCGTGGAGCTGTACGCCGCCGCCCGGATCGCGCTGGACGCCGCTCCGGAGGAGCGCGAGGCGGCCGAGAACGACCTGACCCGGCAGTTGCGGGCGGTGCGGCTGGACCCGGACGACGCGGCCTGCGCGGCGGTGATCGCGGCGAGCCGGCGGCTGGCCCTGGCCCGGCAGGTGCACACCGACCTGGTCCGGGACGCCCGCTCGGCGCGGGGGCGTCCGGTGGTGCGGCTGTTCCGGATGGGGCGCGGGCGGGAGTGGCCGCGCTACTTCGACATCGACGACCCGACGCTGGCGTCGCACGCGGACGTGACCACCGGCTGATGCACCGGTCGTGACGGGGGCCACACGGCAGGCCACCGGGGGTTCGATTGGCGCTCGGACCGGCGTCGCGCCGGTCGTAGCATTCCTGCGCAGTCACCTCCCGAGCACGCCGAGGAGCGATGTCCCGTGTCTGAATCCGCAGCCCCGACCCCCGCCACCGCCGTCGGCACCGCCCGCGTCAAGCGCGGCATGGCCGAGATGCTCAAGGGCGGTGTGATCATGGACGTGGTCACCCCCGAGCAGGCGAAGATCGCCGAGGACGCCGGCGCGGTGGCCGTGATGGCCCTGGAGCGCGTACCGGCCGACATCCGCGCGCAGGGCGGCGTGTCCCGGATGAGCGACCCGGACATGATCGACGGCATCATCGCGGCCGTGTCGATCCCGGTGATGGCCAAGGCCCGCATCGGCCACTTCGTCGAGGCGCGGATCCTCCAGGCGCTCGGCGTCGACTACGTCGACGAGTCCGAGGTGCTGACCCCGGCCGACTACGCCAACCACATCGACAAGTGGGCGTTCACCGTCCCGTTCGTGTGCGGGGCGACGAACCTGGGCGAGGCGCTGCGGCGGATCACCGAGGGCGCTGCCATGATCCGCTCGAAGGGCGAGGCGGGCACCGGTGACGTCTCCAACGCCACCACCCACATGCGGAAGATCCGGCAGGAGATCCGCCGGCTCCAGTCGCTGCCCTCCGACGAGCTGTACGTCGCGGCCAAGGAGCTGCAGGCCCCGTACGAGCTGGTCAAGGAGGTCGCCGAGGCGGGCAAGCTGCCGGTCGTGCTGTTCACCGCCGGCGGCATCGCGACCCCCGCCGACGCGGCCATGATGATGCAGCTCGGCGCCGAGGGCGTCTTCGTCGGCTCCGGCATCTTCAAGTCCGGCAACCCGGCCCAGCGGGCCGCCGCGATCGTCAAGGCGACCACGTTCCACGACGACCCGGACGTGCTCGCCAAGGTCTCCCGCGGGCTGGGCGAGGCGATGGTCGGCATCAACGTCGACGAGATCCCGCAGCCGCACCGGCTCGCCGAGCGCGGCTGGTGAGCCGGGCGTGACCGTACCCGTGATCGGCGTGCTCGCGCTTCAGGGCGACGTACGCGAGCACGTCGCGGCGCTGGCCGGTGCGGGCGCGGACGCCCGGCCGGTGCGGCGGCCGGGTGAGCTGGACGCGGTAGACGGCCTGGTGGTGCCCGGCGGCGAGTCCACCACGATCAGCAAGCTGGTGGACATCTTCGAGATGCGCGAGCCGATCGACAAGCGGATCACCGCCGGCATGCCGGTCTACGGCTCCTGCGCCGGCATGATCATGCTGGCCGCCGAGGTGCTGGACGGCCGCCCCGACCAGCGCGGCTTCGCCGGCGTCGACATGACGGTGCGGCGCAACGCGTTCGGCCGTCAGGTCGACTCGTTCGAGGCGCCGGTGGCGCTCACCGGCGTCGGCGGCGGTCCGTTCCACGCGGTGTTCATCAGGGCGCCCTGGGTGGAGCGGGTCGGCCCGGACGTCGAGGTGCTCGGCCGGGTGACCGAGGGCCCGGCCGCGGGCCGGATCGTCGCGGTACGGCAGGGCAACCTGCTGGCCACCTCGTTCCACCCCGAGCTGACCGGCGACCTGCGGCTGCACCGGTCCTTCGTGGAGCTGGTCCGGGCCGCCTCCTGAGCGGACGGCGGCCCGCCCGCGCCGGTCAGCGGTGCCGGGGGTTGGGCGCGGCCCACCCCCGCAGCACCGGGTCGGTGAGATGGTTGAACCGCTGCATCCGGGTGGGCTGCTCGCTCTTGAAGGCGACCACCTGCTCGCCGGGGGACAACTGCAACAGCTCACCCACGTTGACGCCGAGGCGTCGGGACAGCTCGTGGGCGGCGCCGAAGTTGGCCGGGCTGAACACCTGGAGCACGCCGGAGTTGTTGATCATCGTTTCGCCGACGCCCTCGTAGATGCTCGTGAGCTGGGCCAGGTCCTGCCAGAAGGTCCAGGTGCGCAGCCCGTAGCCGCGCAGCAGCGTGATCGCGTCCTGGAGCAGGGAGAACCGGCCCAGCTGCGCCGCCTCGTCGATGAGGAACAGCAGGCGCGACTGGTTGATGGTCCGGCTGTTCATCACGTAGTAGAGCAGGCAGCCGACCCAGGCCCGCAGCAGCCGCTGGTGGGTGCGGAGCTTGTGCGGCGGAACGACCACGTAGATCGAGATCCGGCGTTCCGGGTCGACCAGGTGAGCGAGCGGGAAGCTGGTCCGGTCGGTGGCGTCGACGGTCCGCTGGGAACTGAACGGCGCGAGCTGCTGGGCCGCCGTGACCACGATGCTGGGGAACGTCTTCTGCTGGTCGACGCCGAGCAGCATCTGGAACTCCTGGCTGGTGCCAGCCGGCATCCGGCCGTCCCGGTCGTTGTCCAGCGCCTGGGCCATGTACATCACCAGGTCGCTCTGGAACAGCCGGCTGCGCAGCTTCTGCAGGGTGAGCGACGACGCACCCTCCGGGCCGGCCTCGGCCTCCGCGGTGATCAGGTGAGTGGTCAGCCCGGCGATCAGCAGCTGGGCCATCTCGTCCCAGAACGGTTCGACTGTCGACTTCTCGCCCCCCATGAGCAGGTCGGACAGGAGCCGCCCGAAGTCCTCCGGCTCCTCGGCGTCCTCGTTGCCCCGGCGGAGTTCGGCGAACACGTCGAAGGGGTTGAGCGCGCCGCGCTCGGACCGGCTGCCGCTGCTGGCGCCGAACGGATCGAGCAACACGATCTCATGGCCCAGCGCGTCGCGCCGGTGGGCGTGGGTGACGTCGTAGTTCTCGCCCTTCGGGTCGAGCACCACCACCGAACCCTCGTAGCTGAGCAGATTCGGGATGATCACGTCGCGGCCCTTGCCGGCGCCGGTGGGCGCGATGGTCATGAGATGGCTGTCGTCGTCCGAGGCGACCACCGGGCCCAGCGCGTCGTCCGAGATGATGTGCTCCTCGCGCAGCCCGAGCCGGATCCGGGCGTCGGTGACGCTGGGGCGGCGCAGCGCGAACTGGCTCCGGGACTTCGGCTCCGGGTCGAGGTGGCGGGCGAGGAACCGCCCGATGATCAGTTTGGACACGGCAACTCCCCTCACGCCCTGCGGCGGGTGATCCGGGCGGGCAGGAAACCGGTCATCGTGCCGCTGCCCGATCCGGCGGAGACGCGCAGGTTGAGCGGCTTGTCGTGGTCGTGGCCGAGCACGTCGTAGTAGCGGATGCGCAGCACCAGCGAGCCCACGTCGGGGATGCGCGGCGGTTCGGTGAAGCGCAGCCGCTGCTCGACGTCGGTCATCGGCTGCACCGCGTCCGCCTTCGGCTCGCCCAGCGGCACGAAGGCGAGCGCGGCCCGGTCCAGCGTGATCTCCTCGATGCGCAGGCCGAGCATGGGACCGGCGCCCACGTTGCGCAGCCGGACCGAGAGCACCACCAGTTCCTGTCCACGCCAGGTGAGCCGGGAGTCCTGGATCATGGCGACCGGCACGACCGACGCCTCCAGTTGCTCGCCGGCGATCCGCGCCTCCCGGGCCGTGGCGCGGTTGTTCTGCCAGGACAGGATGAGGGCGATGACGCTGAGGGTCAGGGTGACCGCCAGCCCAGCGACCTGGAGCGCGTTGAGCGTCTCCTGGCTCACGGCATCGTTCCGACGGCGCAGGAGAAGTTCCACTCCCGGAAGAAGTCGGCCATGAATCCGCTGACCACCCGGTCGCGGAAGAAGTCGCGATACGGGACCTCGTAGTTCTCCAGCAGGAAGTCCGGCCGGGGCGCGACGCGGGCGCCCAGCTCGGCGTCGTCCGAGCCGATCGTCTCGGCGATCGAGTGGAAGTCCAGCCAGATCCCCCGGTACCCCTGATTGGCCGGCGCCTGGATGTCGTAGACCTCCCGGAGATGGACTCCGGGGGCGGCCTCCCGGAAATTGGAGATCTTGAGGTCGAGCCGGCCGGTACGCAGCGAACTGGCCGCGTCCTGTCCGGTGGGCACCGGGCGGAACCGGCCGTCCTCGCCCGGCCGGCGGGACAGCAACGGCCCGATCAGCTCGTGACTGCTGACCGGCTTCTGCCGGTGCGCCGGAATGAAGTCGTAGACGATCAGCGAGAACCGATAGGCGGCGCGCAGGGGCTGCAGATCGAAGTCCGAGCGCAGCACCTCGGACAGGTCGATCGCGATTCGCGAGATGAGCCCTCTGATGTACGGCATCAGCAGGCGGTACCAGTTGTGGAACAGCCGCAGCGACGACCCCGAACGGCTGAGCGTGATCCGCAGGTCTCGCCGGATGTCGATGCGGAAACCGAATGAGGGGTCCTTGTAGACCACCCCGACGTCCCCGTCGCTCCAGTCCAGCCGCAGGGTGTCCACCTCGTGCAGCTCGCTGGCCTCCAGCACCTCCGCCACCGCCCGGTACAGACGCGCCCCGAGATCGTGCCGCAACGTGTCGAGCCCTTGCAGGTCGCGTGCGGCGGGCAGTTCGACGATGAGCGAGAAACCGTTCAGGGCGTCCACCCCGTGCGGTCCCAGCATGTCGATTCCGGCGGAGAATTCGTCGAATGTCTCGAGCACGCGTCCTCCGTTCACGACCTACGGGGAACTGGAGGCTAGCGGGATGTCTTTCGGTGTCGCAGGGGCGGACACGGCAGGAGCGGATGCCCCGTCGGCGGGGCCGGATGACTGTTCGGTTGATCGCGCGCCGTCCGCTGTCCCGGAAGCGCAGGTGGGACCGGAATACGCGAGCCGAAAGGCATCAGGCGTGGTTCGCAATTCCCGCGCCAGGGCGCCGCGAGGAATTGTCGGATCCCCGTCAGCCGGTCCGGGGGCAGCGGTCCGGTGACGGGCGGCCGGGCCGCCGGGTGTGACAGGCCGGGGTGCCCCCTCGGTAGGATTACTGGCGGTTCGGCAGGGCCATCACCCGCCGCAGCCCCTCCACGGGGAGCCGTCGGGCAGCGCCCACGGCTCGCGGCGCCCGTCCCCGGGGGTGGGGTGCCGGCGTGAGCAGTCGACGCAGGCGTGGGTCAACAGACGGAGGTAACAGATGTCCGGCCACTCAAAGTGGGCGACCACCAAGCACAAGAAGGCCGTGATCGACGCCAAGCGCGGCAAGATGTTCGCCAAGCTGATCAAGAACGTCGAGGTGGCGGCCCGTACCGGCGGCGGCGACCCGGCCGGCAACCCGACGCTCTACGACGCCATCCAGAAGGCGAAGAAGAACTCGGTCCCGAACGACAACATCGACCGCGCGGTCAAGCGCGGCTCCGGCCTGGAGGCCGGCGGCGCCGACTGGCAGACGATCATGTACGAGGGCTACGGCCCGAACGGCGTGGCGATGCTGATCGAGTGCCTCACCGACAACCGCAACCGCGCCGCCACCGAGGTGCGTACCGCGCTGACCCGTAACGGCGGCTCGCTGGCCGACGCGGGCTCGGTGTCGTACATGTTCTCCCGCAAGGGCGTGGTGATCGTCCCCAAGGCCGGCACCAGCGAGGACGACGTGATGATGGCCGTCCTCGACGCGGGCGCGGAGGAGGTCAACGACCTCGGTGAGGCGTACGAGGTCGTCTCCGAGCCGGGTGACCTGGTCGCGGTCCGCACCGCCCTGCAGGACGCCGGCATCGAGTACGAGTCGGCCGAGTCCTCCCTCATCCCCAGCGTGAACGTGCCGCTGGACGAGGAGGGCGCGCGCAAGATCTTCAAGCTGATCGACGTGCTGGAGGACTGCGACGACGTGCAGAACGTCTACGCCAACTTCGACGTCTCCGACGAGGTCATGGCCGCGGTCGGCTGACCCCGCCCGACGTGCCGAGCGCCGGCCCCCGGATCCCCGGGGTGGCCGGCGCTCGGCGTCTGGCACGGTCAGCCGATCGGCTCCCGCTGCCGCCACGCCGCCCGCACCGAGGTCCGCCCGTTGGTGCGCAGCAGCGAACCCTCGTAGATCCGCGCGCCGGCGAGCAGGAACCCGGCCGCGGCGAGCAGCAGCAGCGCCAGCGACACGATCGGCTCCCAGGGCGCGGCGTCGCCGGTGAACAGCCGTACCGGCATCGCGGTCGGCGCGGAGATCGGCAGGTACGACAGGATCCGCATCGCGGCGGCGTTGTCGTTGAGGAAGATCACCGCGAAGAACGGCGCCATCACCGCGAGCTGCACCGGGGTGGACGCCCCGGCGATGTCCTCCTGCCGGTTCACCAGCGCGCCGGCGGCCGCCCACATGGCCGCCAGCAGCAGGAAGCCGCACAGGAAGAACGGTACGAACCAGCCGATCGCGGGCGCGATCAGGCCCAGCAGGTCACCGCCGTCGGTCAGGCGCATGCCGATCAGCGCGACTGCCGCGATCAGGGTGATCTGCCCGAGCGCCAGCGCGCCCGCGGCGAGGATCTTGCCGGCCAGCAGCGCCCGGGCCGGTACGGCGGCGACCAGGATCTCCACGATCCGGGTCTGCTTCTCCTCGGTGACGCTCTGCGCGATCTGCAACCCGAACGTCTGGGACATGAAGAAGAAGACGAACGCGAAGGCGAACGGCACCAGGTACGCGACGAGCGGATCCACCGCGTCCGGGTCCAGCAGCTTCACCTGCGGGGCCGCGCTGAGCGCGGCGACCACGTCGTCCGGCGCCCGCTCGTCGGCGACCACGACCGGACCGGCCACCACCGCGGCGTCCGCGTCGCCGTCGCGTACCGCCTGCTCGGCGGCGCCGTCGTCGGCGACGAGCATGACGTCCAGCCCGGCCGCGCGCAGCGGTTCGGCGCCGGCCGCGGTCACCGCCACCGTGGACGGACCGCTGCTCATCAGCGCCGGCACGACGGTGGCGACGACGGCGAGCAGCAGGAAGATCAGCGTGCTGTAGAGGAACGTCTTGTCGCGGACCTTGACCTTGATCTCGCGGGCCGCGACCAGCCGGGTGGCCTGGAACGTGTTCACTGGTTGACCTCTCGGAAGATCTCGGCGAGGGACGGGGTGACCGGGCCGAACGCGCGCACCGGGCCGCGGTCCAGCGCCGCGCGCAGCACCGACTGGTCGTCGGCGGGCGGGTCCACCTCGAACACGGCGCGCGCGCCGTCGAGGTCGACCAGCCGCACGCCGGGCTGGTCGCGCAGCCAGCCGGCGTCGCCGTCCACCACGAGCGAGAACCGGGGCAACGTGTACGCGGCGCGCAGCTCCTCGCGGGCCCCGGCGGCCCGGATCGTGCCGCCCGCGATGAGCACCAGGTCGTCGCAGAGCCGCTCGACCACGTCGAGCTGGTGGCTGGAGAACAGCACCGGCGCTCCGGCGGCGGCGCGTTCCCGCAGCACGGCGACCACCATGTCGACGGCGAGCGGGTCGAGCCCGGAGAACGGCTCGTCCAGGATCAGCACCTCCGGGTCGTGCACCAGCGCGGCGGCGATCTGCGCGCGCTGCTGGTTACCCAGCGACAGCGTCTCCAGCAGGTCGTCGGCCCGCTCGCCGAGACCGACCCGCTCCAGCAGCGCGTCGGTACGCCGGCGCGCTCCGGCGGCGTCCAGGCCGTACAGGCGGCCGAGGTGGACCACCTGCTCGCGGGGCGTCATCTTCGGGTAGAGGCCGCGTTCCTCGGGCATGTAGCCGAACCGGGCGCGGGCCTCGCGGGTGAGCGGTCGCCCCCGCCATGTCACCTGCCCGGCGTCCGGGGCGAGCACACCGAGGACGATCCGCATGGTGGTGGTCTTGCCGGCGCCGTTGCCGCCGACGAATCCGGTCATGCGCCCGGCGGTCACGTCGAAGGAGACGTCTTTGAGCACCTGACGGCCGCCGAAGCTGCGGTCGACGCCGTCGAGGCGGAGCACGCTGGTCATGATCCCGACGCTACGGCCGGCCCTCGTTCCCGTCGTCCCACCACGGAGCGATCACCGGGTCCGTCGCGCGGCGGACGGCCTCATCCGCCGGGCCGGACCACCCCGTGCTCGTACGCGAACACCACCGCCTGCACCCGGTCGCGCAGCCCGAGCTTGGCCAGCACGCGGCTGACGTGGGTCTTCACCGTCGCCTCGCCGACGTGCAGCACGTCCGCGATCTCGGCGTTGCTGGCCCCGCGCGCCACCAGTTCCAGCACCTCCCGCTCGCGCGGCGTCAGGTCCGCGGTCGCCGCGTCGTGCCGCGGGTCCGGCGGCACCGCGCCGGGCCGGGCGAAGGTGGAGATCACCCGCCGGGTGAGCGCCGGCGCGATCAGTCCCTCGCCGCGCGCCACCACCCGCACCGCCTCGATCAGGTCCTCCGGGGTGCCGTTCTTGAGCAGGAAGCCGCTCGCCCCGGCCCGCAGCGCGGCGAACAGGTAGTCGTCCCTGTCGAACGTGGTGAGGATCAGCACCGCCGGGCCGCCCGGCGTCGCGTCGGCGGTGATCCTCCGGGTGGCCTCCAGCCCGTCGAGCACCGGCATCTCCACGTCCATCAGCACCACGTCCGGCCGCAGCGCGGTCGCCATCGACACGGCGCGCTGCCCGTCGGCGGCCTCGCCGACCACCTCGATGTCGTCCTCGACCTCCAGGATGACCCGGAACCCGGTCCGGACCAGGTGCTGGTCGTCGACGAGCAGCACCCGTACCGGGGCGGTCACGCCGCCCGCCCGGTGGCCTCGACCGGCAGCGGCATGCGCGCCCGGACCCGGAACCCGCCGCCGGGGCGCGGCCCGGCCTCCACCTCGCCGCCGTGCGCGGCGACCCGCTCCCGCATGCCGATCAGGCCGAGCCCGGCCTCGGCAGCCGGTACGCCGCCGTGTCCGTCGTCGCTCACGTCGATCTCCAGTTCCCTCGCCAGATAGCGGATCCGCACGTCCAGCGTGGTGGCGTGGGCGTGCTTGACCACGTTCGTCACCGCCTCCTGCACGATCCGGTACGCCGCCTGCGACACCGAGCGCGGCAGCGGCACGGGTTCCCCGTACACCCCGAGGTCGGCCCGCAGGCCGGTCTCCCCGGCCCGGTCGACGAGCGCGCGGACCTCGTCGATGCCGGCGGTGTCCTCCGGCGCGGCGGCGCCGGCCCCGGCGTCCGGGTCGCGCAGCACGCCGAGCATCCGGCGCAGCTCGTCGACCGAGGTGCGGGCCGTCTCCTCGATCGCGGCCAGTGCGGTACGCGCCTTGTCCCGGTCACGGTCCAACACGCGCCGGCACGCGGCGGCCTGCACGCCCATCACCGACACGTGGTGGGC
Organism: Micromonospora sp. CNZ285; assembly: GCF_004637285.1. Classification (NCBI taxonomy): domain Bacteria; kingdom Bacillati; phylum Actinomycetota; class Actinomycetes; order Micromonosporales; family Micromonosporaceae; genus Micromonospora; species Micromonospora sp. CNZ285. The sequence continues at coordinate 639,099 of NZ_SPQD01000001.1, forward strand.
GACCACGTCGTGCAGTTCGCGGGCGATACGGACCCGCTCGCCCATCACCGCGCGCTCGCGCGCCTCGACCTGCGAGCGGCGCAGCTGCTCGGCCTGCTCGTGCAGTTCGTGCCGGCGGCGCGCGGCCACCCAGGCGGTCTGCCCGGAGTAGTAGGCGAACCCGAAGAACAGCACGTTGTAGAGCACGCCGTTGACCACGGCGGCGAGCACCGGCGGCACCGGGCCGGCGGCGTCGGCGAAGGAGGCGGCGGTGATCTGGTCGGCCCGCAGCGCGAGGGACAGCGCGAGCCAGCCGAACATCGCCACGATGATGCCGGCCCGCAGCCGCCCGGCCAGCCGCCGGTCGGCGCCCCACGCGCCGAGCGTGAAGAGGGCGGCGAACAGCGCGCCCGACGGGAGCTGGGCGAGCGGGACCGCCCGTGCCTGCCCCGCGATGAAGGCGATCGAGACGATCACCGCGACGGTGGCGGGCCACCGCCGCCGCACGGCCAGCGGCGCGGTCACCGCCACGGTCCACCAGATCTGCTCGGCGACGCTCGGCGGCGGTCCGAGCAGGAAGGCCCCGGTGCTGTGCGCCAGCGTCAGCTCGAACAGGGCCAGCACGGTGACCGCGAGCCCGACCCAGAGGTCGGCGCGCAACTGCGCGGCCGTGGGAGCCGGCCGGCGCCAGGCGGTGGTGGGTGCGGTGCTCACCGTACGACCATGCCACCGCTGCCGCCGATGCGGTGCCCGGGGCGTAAACGGGTGGGCCGGACGACAGTGGCGGCATAGCCTGCCGGGGTGTTCGTGCCCGATCTGCCGTTACGCACCGAGCGCCTGCTGCTGCGCGCCTTCACTGCCGGCGACCTCGCCGTGGTCCGGGACTACCGGGGCCGTCCGGAGGTGACCCGCTACCTCTACCACCAGCCGTACGACGACGCCGCCGCCCGGGCCGCGATCGACCGGATGGTCCGGCGGACCGCCCTGCGCGCCCCCGGCGACGTGCTCAACCTGGCGGTGACGCTGGCGGGCACCGGGGAGTTCCTCGGCGACGTGCTGCTGAGCTGGACCAGCGGAGAGCACCGGCAGGGCGAGATCGGGTACGTGGCGCACCCCGCGCACACCGGCCGCGGGTACGTCACCGAGGCGGCCCGGGAGCTGCTGCGGATCGGCTTCGACGGGCTCGGGCTGCACCGGATCGTGGGCCGGCTGGACGCACGCAACACCGCGTCGGCCCGGGTGCTGGAACGGCTGGGCATGCGCCGGGAGGCGCACCTGCGGGAGAACGAGTTCGTCAAGGGGGAGTGGACCGACGAGGTGGTCTACGCGCTGCTGGCCCGGGAGTGGCGCGCGGCGGCCTGACTGCCCGCGTACCCGAAAGGCCCGGCACGCCCTCGACGGGGCGTGCCGGGCCGTGCGGGGCTCAGGCGGCGCGGCGGGCCTTGACCGCGCTGTCGACCACGTCCCAGATCGCGACCAGCACGACCACCGCGCCAGCCACCCGGGCGAACTCGACGGTCCCGCCGTCCCGCAGCCAGGTGAACCGCTCGACCAGCTCCGGGTTGAGCAGCCGGTCGGCGGCCAGCAGCCAGAGCACCGGGGCGGCGAACGCCACGTTGAGCACCGCGTTGACCGCCACCAGCGGCCAGGTCCACCGGCCGGAGCGGTACTTGGCGATCTCCAGGCCGACGGTGGCCAGCAGCACCACGATCAGGGCCGGCAGCCAGAAGCTCCAGAGCGCCGGGTCGAGCGCCGGCAGCCGGGTGCCGTCGTCGGTGGTCCAGCGCTGGAAGTGCTGGCCGACCAGGAGGCCGATGGTGGCGAGCAGGAACACGACGGAGGCGATGCTGTCGGAGTGGCTGATCTGCCGTTCCCGGGTCTCCTCGGGGAGCTGGTCGACGGTCCACTCGGGCAGCCCGAGCGGCGTGCGGGTGCGTTCCAGCACGGCGAACACCAGCGTCACCCAGAACGCGATCTGCACCGCGGTCTGCATCGCGGCCACGACCGCCGTGCCGATCGCCGCGCCCGGCTCGCCGTCGACGAGCGCCTTCGTGAGGCCGGAGAGCACGCCGACGATCGCCGGGATCCAGGTGAGCAACAGCCGCAGCAGCCGCCACCAGGTCAGGTAGTAGCGCGGGCCGATGAGTTGCAGGGTGCGGTCGCTGTAGCGGGCCGCGAGCTTCTCCGGGTGGCCCAGCTCGGTGAGCACCTCCCGCTCGGCGGAGGCGTGGTCCTGCCCGCCCGAGGTCCGGTCGTCGATCATGTCGGCGATGGAGCCGCGCAGTTCCTCGGCGAGTTCCAGGCGGCGCTGCGCGGGTACGGCCCGCATGGTGGCGGCGACGTAACGGTCGGTCAGGGAACTCATCGTTCCGCTCCTTCGATCAGGTCGGTGACGGACGCCCGCACCGCGGTCATGTCGTCGAGCAGGCGGTTCAGGACGGACTCGCCGTCGTCGCTGGTCCGGTAGAACTTGCGCGGCCGGCTCTCCTCGGTGTTCCACTCGCTGGTCAGCAGGCCCTGGTCCTCCAGCCGGCGCAGCAGCGGGTAGAGCGTGTTGGCGTCGACCGCGAAGCCGTGCGCGGCCAGCCGTTGCAGCAGGGCGTATCCGTAGTCGGGGCGGCGCAGGGCGACCAGGCTGGCCACCACGACCGTGCCGCGCCGTAGCTCCTGGAGGTGGGTCCGGAGGACCTCTTCGCTGACCATGTCCAACACGATAGTGTGTGCCACACACCATTGCAATAGAGAAGAACATCGCGTGCCGCACACCGGCCGGTCGGAGAGACCCGGGCCACCCTCGGTGTGGACGGTGGAGCCCGCACGATCACCTCGGTAGGGTGGGTCGGTCGACTCCGACGCAGCTTGATCCACAACCCGGGGGGCGCCACGCATGGGCGATTCGTTCGCGCATCTGCACGTACACACCGAGTACTCGATGCTCGACGGGGCGGCCCGGCTCAAGGACCTCTTCGCCGAGGCGGCGCGGCTCGGCATGCCGGCGGTGGCGATCACCGACCACGGCAACATGCACGGCGCGAACGACTTCTACAAGCAGGCCATGGACGCCGGGGTCAAGCCCATCCTCGGCGTCGAGGCGTACGTCGCGCCGGAGTCGCGCTTCCACAAGGCCCGGGTCAAGTGGGGGCGCCCCGAGCAGAAGAGCGACGACGTCTCCGGTAACGGCGCGATCACCCACATGACCATGTGGGCGGCCAACCGCGACGGCCTGCACAACCTGTTCAAGCTCAACTCCCGCGCCTCCATGGAGGGCCACTACGTGAAGTGGCCCCGAATGGACATGGAGCTGATCGCCGAGCACGCCCAGGGCATCATGGCCACCACCGGCTGCCCGTCGGGCGCGGTGCAGACCCGGCTGCGGCTGGGCCAGTTCGACGAGGCGCTCAAGGTCGCCGCCGCGTACCAGGACATCTTCGGCAAGGACAACTACTTCCTGGAGATCATGGACCACGGCCTCGACATCGAGCGCCGGGTCCGCGACGGGCTCACCGAGATCGCCCGCAAGCTCGACATCCCGCCGGTGGTCACGAACGACTCGCACTACACGCACGAGGCGCAGGCCGAGGCGCACGACGTGCTGCTCTGCGTCCAGACCGGCAGCAACGTGGCCGACCCGAACCGGTTCCGGTTCGAGGGCGGCGGCTACTTCGTCAAGTCCGCCGACCAGATGCGCGCCGTCGACTCCTCCGAGCTGTGGCAGCAGGGCTGCCGCAACACGCTGCTGGTGGCCGAGAAGGTCGACCCGGCCGGCATGTTCACGTTCCACAACCTGATGCCGCGCTTCCCGATCCCCGAGGGCGAGACCGAGGAGTCCTGGTTCCGCAAGGAGACCTTCGCCGGGCTCAAGCGTCGCTTCCCGAACGGCATCCCCGAGGGCCACGTCGTCCAGGCCGAGTACGAGCTGGGCGTCATCATCCAGATGGGCTTCCCGTCGTACTTCCTCGTGGTCGCCGACTTCATCCAGTGGGCCAAGAGCCAGGGCATCGCGGTCGGCCCGGGGCGTGGCTCGGCGGCCGGCTCGCTCGTGGCGTACGCGCTGGGCATCACCGACCTCGACCCGATCCCGCACGGCCTGATCTTCGAGCGGTTCCTCAACCCCGAGCGCGTCTCCATGCCGGATGTCGACATCGACTTCGACGAGCGCCGGCGCGGTGAGGTCATCAAGTACGTGACCGACAAGTGGGGCGAGGACAAGGTCGCGCAGATCGCCACGTTCGGCACGATCAAGGCGAAGGCCGCGATCAAGGACTCGGCCCGGGTGCTCGGCTTCCCGTACGCGGTCGGCGACCGGATCACCAAGGCCATGCCCCCGGCGGTGATGGGCAAGGACATCCCGCTGTCCGGCATCTTCGACCCGAAGCACCCCCGCTACGCCGAGGCGGGCGAGATCCGCGGTCTCTACGAGTCCGACCCGGACGTCAAGAAGGTCATCGAGACCGCCAAGGGCATCGAGGGCCTGATCCGGCAGACCGGTGTGCACGCCGCCGGCGTCATCATGTCCGCCGAGCCGATCATCGAGCACATCCCGTTGATGCGGCGCGACTCCGACGGCGTCATCATCACGCAGTTCGACTACCCGACCTGCGAGTCGCTCGGGCTGCTGAAGATGGACTTCCTCGGCCTGCGCAACCTGACGATCATCGACGACGCGGTGAAGAACATCCAGCTCAACCACGGCCGGGAGCTGGACCTGCTCGGCCTGCCGCTGGACGACAAGCCGGCGTACGAACTGCTGGCCCGCGGTGACACGCTCGGCGTGTTCCAGCTCGACGGCGGGCCGATGCGCTCGCTGCTGCGGCTGATGAAGCCGGACAACTTCGAGGACATCTCCGCCGTCCTGGCGCTCTACCGGCCCGGCCCGATGGGCGTGGACTCGCACACCAACTACGCGCTGCGCAAGAACGGCCTCCAGGAGATCACCCCGATCCACCCGGAGCTGGAGGAGCCGCTGCGCGAGATCCTCGCGCCCACCTACGGCCTGATCGTCTACCAGGAGCAGGTGCAGCGCGCCGCGCAGATCCTCGCCGGCTACACGCTCGGCCAGGCCGACCTGCTGCGCCGGGCGATGGGCAAGAAGAAGAAGGAGATCCTCGACAAGGAGTTCATCCCGTTCCGGGACGGCTGCCGCGAGCGCGGCTACTCCGACGAGGCCATCCAGGCCGTGTGGGACGTGCTGGTGCCGTTCGCCGGCTACGCGTTCAACAAGGCCCACTCCGCCGCGTACGGCCTGGTCTCCTACTGGACCGCGTACCTCAAGGCGCACTACCCGGCCGAGTACATGGCTGCCTTGCTCACCTCCGTCGGTGACGACAAGGACAAGATGGCCATGTACCTGTCCGAGTGCCGCCGGATGCGCATCCAGGTGCTCCCGCCGGACGTCAACACCTCCGCCGGGCCGTTCACGCCGGTCGGCAAGGAGATCCGCTTCGGCCTCGGCGCGGTGCGCAACGTCGGCGCGAACGTGGTCGCCTCGATCATGCGGTGTCGCGAGGAGAAGGGCGACTACGCCGACTTCTACGACTTCCTGTCCAAGGTCGACGCCGTGGTCTGCAACAAGAAGACCATCGAATCGCTGATCAAGGCCGGGGCGTTCGACGCGCTCGGCCACCCGCGCAAGGGCCTGCTGGCCGTGCACGCCGACGCCATCGACGCGTACGCCGACGTCAAGCGCAAGGAGGCGGTCGGCCAGTACGACCTGTTCGGCGCCGGCTTCGGCGAGGCGGAGACCGGCGGCACCACCACAGTCATGCCGGTCATCGGCGAGGGGGAGTGGGACAAGCGCGACAAGCTCGCGTTCGAGCGCGAGATGCTCGGCCTGTACGTCTCCGACCACCCGCTGTTCGGCCTGGAACACGTGCTCGGCGCCGCGGCGGACACCACGATCGCCGCGCTGTCCGAGGAGGGCACGGTGCCCGACGGCGCCGTGGTCACCCTGGCCGGCATCCTCTCCGGCGTGCAGCGCCGGGTCACCAAGCAGGGCCGGGCCTGGGCGTCGGCCACCCTCGAAGACCTCGCCGGCGGCGTGGAGACGCTGTTCTTCCCGAACACGTACGAGGTGATCGGGCAGTACATCGCCGAGGACGCCATCGTGGTGGTCAAGGGCCGGGTCGACCGGCGCGACGACACCCCGCGCATCATGGCGATGGACATGTCCATGCCGGACGTCACCAGCAACCCGGCGAACAAGCCGGTCACGCTGACCATCCCGGTGCACCGCTGCACGCCGCCGCTCGTGGAACGGCTCAAGGAGACGCTCGTGCTGCACCCCGGCGACACCGAGGTGCACGTCAAGCTGCTCAACGGCGGCAAGGTCACCACGCTGCGCCTCGGCCCGTTCCGGGTCGCGCCGACCACAGCGCTGATGGGTGACCTGAAGAGCGTCCTCGGCCCGGCCAACGTGAGCTGACCGGGCCGAGCGACTCCGGCGCGGCGCCGGGACGTACCGCTAGACGCGGGTGACGCGGATGGCGTCGGCGATCACGTACCCGGTGCTGCCGGACCACCTGCTGACACCCACCTTGTTGGCGTCCCCGGCGGCCAGGGTGAAGGTGCCCAGCGAACGCCACGTGCCGCCGTTGGCGCTCTGGTTCACCGAGACCGTCTGGTTGCCGCTGGTGGTCGCGACGATGTACGGCGTGCTGGTGTTGTAACCGGCGACGGCCGGATACCAGACCTCCACCCGGTAGGTGGCGGTCGCCGGGATGTTCACCTTGTACCAGGCGGTGTCGCTGGCCGCGACGGGGTTGGCGTACCGGTAGTCGGCGCCGTAGCGCTGCGCCGAGTACGTCGAGGTGCTCCAGTTGGCGCTCGCGGTGAACCGGCCGGCGGTGGTGTTGTCCACGACCGTCGACCAGGTGGTCGGCGGAGGCGTGGTGCCGCCGGTCACGAGCTGCATGTAGTAGGTCCAGTTCCAGTTCGGACCCGGGTCGGTGTGCGTGGCGCCCGGCACCTGGTTGTGCCCGATGATGTTGGTGCGGGTCTTCGGGATGCCGTACTTGTCGCACAGGTACCGGGTCAGCGCCGCCGACGACCGGTACATCGCGTCGGTGTACCAGGAGGCGTTGTCGACGTACCCCTCGTGCTCGATGCCGATCGACTGGGTGTTGTAGGTCCAGTTGCCGGCGTGCCAGGCGATGTCCTTGTCCCGCACCATCTGGGTCACCGCGCCGTCGGAGGAGCGGAGCAGGTAGTGCGCGCTGGTGCCGGCGGCGGCGTTCTGGAACCAGCTGATCGAGCCGGCGTAGCTGCCCTGCATGGTGTGGATGACGATGTAGTTGATCGGGTACGCCGACTCGCGGCTGGAGACCGTGTAGTTGGACGAGTTGGCCGGCACCCAGGCGGCCGGGCCGTAGTCGGTGCTCAGGGTGCCGAAGTCGCCGGTGCCCAGCGGCGCCACGGCGGCGTACCGCCCCCGCTGGGGTGCGACCGGACGGCCGTCCACGCTGACCTCGCCGCCGGCGGTGGTCGCGATGAAGCCCCGGGCGAGCAGGTCGTACACGGAGTCCGCGTACAGCCGGGCGGTGGCCGCGTCCGTCGAGCCGCCGTAGCGGGCGATCGGGCCGTACCACTGGTTGACGTCGTCGCGCTGCGCCGCGGTGAGCCCGGCCTCGTCGGCGTAGGAGCGCAGCACCGCCGCCGCGCCGGCCACGTTCGCCGCGTCCCGGGTACGCAGGTCGGCGCGGTCCAGCCGGGTCCGGCGCGCGGCCTCGTCGAGGGTCCGTACCTTCGGGTTGCTGGTCAGGTGCATCACGCCGTATCCGCCGGAGACGCTGGGCTCGCCGCCGTGGCCGTCCAGGCGGGTCTCGGCGTAGCCGAGCGCGGCGAGCACGTCACGCGGCACGTCGGAGCTGGCGGCGGCCCGGTCGAAGGCCGCGGCGAGCGGCTGCGCGCCGTGCGCGGGCGCGGCCTGGGCCGGCTGGCCGGTCAGGCCGATCATGAGGATCATGGCGCCGCCGAGCAGGTGGCTCACCCGACGCGGGGGTCTCCGAATCGTCACAGGCACTCCTCGTCCACTACAGGAGGCGACGGGGCTCACGTCGCCGGTTCGCCGCACCCTATAGCGTGACGTTCGTCTATGTCGATACCTTGCATCGACGGGCTCTTTGCTGAAGACTTCCTTCAGCGTTGCGGCATGTCCGGCAGTCGCGCCGCCGGCCCTCCGCTGCGCCTCGGCCCGTTCCAGAGTCAGGGGCGACTCCCCGGTCCGGCGGGCGCGAGCTGCCCCCGTACCGTCGCGGTGTTGCCCGAAGGGCCACGGCCGGGCAGCATCGGGCGGATGCCGCCCGCCGACCTGCTGCGCGTCCGTGACCTTGTGCCCGACTTCCTGGCCTGCGCCGAGCGGCCCGCGCCGCCGTGGACCTCCCGGTACCTGGCCGGGCATCCGGACGTGGTCCGGGCGCTGCGCCGCGACGGCGACTGGTCCGACGCCGCGGGCGTGGCCGCCACCCTGGACGGGCTCCGCGACCGGGCCGCCGACCTGGCGGCACGAGCCGAGACGGTACGCGCGCTGCTGCCCGGTGGCGTCGCGGCGGTGGCGGACGCGCTGGGCTGGTCCGGCGACGGCGGGCCGGTCGAGTGCGTGGTGCTGGTCGGGCTGAACCAGGCCAACGGCTGGGCCGGCGAGCTGAACGGCAGGTACGCGCTCTTCCTCGCCGCGGAACAGCTCGGGCCGCCGGAGGACCTCGACCTGCTGGTGCGGCACGAGGCCGCGCACGTGGTGCACGACCGCGGCGCCGCGATCCGCGACTGGCCCGAGTACGGGGTGGCGAACGCGCTGTTCACCGAAGGTCTCGTCACCCAGGTCACCGCGGAACTGGACCCCGGCCGGCCGGACGAGGAGTACCTCTGGTTCGGTCGCCCCGGCCACCGGCAGTGGCTCGACGAGTGCCGCCGCCGGTGGCCGGAGATCCTGCGCCGGGTCCGCGCCGACCTGGACGCCACCGACGCCGAGCACCACGCCCCGTACTTCCTGATGCGGGACTCGCCGCTGGCAGGCGGCCTGCCCAAGCGTTGCGGCTACCTGGTCGGCCTGGCCGTCGTACGACACCTGCGCCGCCACCACACCTTGCCGGACCTGGCCACCTGGCCCCTGCCCCGCGTCCGCGCAGAGCTAGCCGCCGCACTGGCCGACCTCCCCCCACCGACCTGACCCCCCACCCCTGCCCCTCCCACCGCGACGATCATGAACTTGGCAGCGACAATTCGGACAGCCGGCACCGCCAACTTCATGATCGTCCGGGCGGGTGCTCGGGTGCTCGGGTGCTCGGGTGCTTGGGGGCGTCGCGTCCCCGCCCCCATCCGCGATCTTGCACTTTCCGCCCCGCGCCCTCCTCCTGCCGCGCGATCTTGCAGTTTCGGCCCTGCGGATCGCTGGTATGCCCCGATTTGCTGGGGCCGAAAGTGCAAGATCGCGGGCTCGGGGCGGGCTCGGGGCGGGGTGGGGGCGGGGTGGGCCACGGGGGTGGGATTGGCGGTGTCGGGGTGGGGGCGGGGGTGGTTAGCGTCGGTGGCATGGAGCTGGAGCAGGCGCAGAAGTTGTGGCAGCCGGAGCCGGGCTGGTTGAACACCGCCACCTACGGGCTGCCGCCGGAGCCCGCGTGGGACGCCGTGCAGCGGGTGCTCGCCGACTGGCGGGCCGGGCGGGTGTCGTTCGAGGTGTGGGAGGAGTCGGTCGGACGGTCCCGGGCCGCGTTCGCCCGGCTGACCGGTGTGGACGTCGCCGACGTGAGCGTCGGCGCCAGCGCGTCACAGCTGGTCGCGCCGATCGCGGCGAGCCTGCCGGAGGGCGCGACGGTGGTGGTGCCCGAGGGCGAGTTCACCTCGATCCTGTTCCCGTGGCTGGTCCAGCAGGAGCGGGGCGTGCGGGTCCGCACGGTGCCGCTGGCCGGGCTGGTCGACGCGATCGATGCGAGCACCGACCTGGTGGCGTTCAGCGTGGTGCAGTCCGCCGACGGCACCGTGACCCCGTACGACGAGATCGTCGCGGCGGCCCGGGTGCACGGCGCGTTCGTGGTGGCCGACGCCACGCAGGCGTGCGGGTGGCTGCCGTTCGCGGCGGACCGGGCCGACGCGGTGGTGGTGGCGGCGTACAAGTGGTTGATGTCGCCGCGCGGTGTGGCCTTCGCCTACCTGGCGCCCGCGCTGCGCGAGCGGATGCGCCCGGACGCGGCCGGGTGGTACGCCGGCCGCGACCCGCACGCCTCCTACTACGGGACGCCGCTGCGCCTGGCCGACGACGCCCGGCGCTTCGACATCTCCCCGGCCTGGCTGAGCTACGCCGGGGCGGCCCCGGCGCTGGAGTTGCTCGCCGACCTCGACCCGGAGGCGGTGCGCGCGTACGACGTGGGGCTGGCCAACCGGTTCCTGACCGGGCTGGGCCGGCCGCCGGGCGACAGTGCGATCGTCAGCGTGGACGTGCCGGACGCGCAGGAGCGGCTGGCCCGCGCCGGGGTGCGCGCGGCGGTCCGGGCGGGCCGGGTCCGCGCCTCGTTCCACCTCTACACGACCGAGGAGGACGTGGACCGGGCGGTCGAGGCGCTTACCGGCTGACCGCTCAGGCCAGGTGGCCGCCGATCTTCGTGTAGCCGCGCAGCAGATCCCGGGAGATGATCAGCCGCTGCATCTCGTCGGTGCCCTCGAAGATCCGGTACAGCCGGACCTGCCGGTACCAGCGTTCGATCGGCAGTTCCCGGGTGTAGCCCATGCCGCCGTGGATCTGGAGCACCCGGTCCACCACCCGGTTGACCATCCCGGCGCCGTAGAGCTTGCCCATCGAGGAGGCGTGCCGGGGGTCGAGGCCCTGGTCGACGGTCCAGGCCGAGCGCAGGATCAGCCAGCGGGCCGCCTCCAGCTCGGTCTCCGAGTCGGCGATCATCCACTGGATGGCCTGGTTGGTGGCGATCGGCGCGCCGAACGTCTCGCGCGTGTTGGCGTGGTCGATCGCCATCTGCAGGGCGCGCTCGGCGATGCCGATGGCGTGCGACGGGATGGTGTAGCGGCCCTTGCCGATCCACTCCATGCCGAGCGTGAAGCCCTGCCCGATCTCGCCGAGGATGTTGCGGTGCGGCACCCGTACGCCGTCGAAGATCAGTGAGGCGGGGCCGCCCTCGCCCATGGTCTGGATGAACTCCGAGCGCCAGCCCATCGCGCGGTCCACCAGGAACGCCGTGGCGCCGCCGCGGCGGGCGCCCTTCTCCGGGTCGGTCACCGCGACCACGATGGCGAAGTCGGCGTCGTTGCCGTTGGTGATGAACGTCTTCTCGCCGTCGAGGATCCAGTCGTCGCCGTCGCGGCGGGCGCGCAGCTTGATGTTCGCCGCGTCGGAGCCCGCGCCCGGTTCGGTGATGGCGAAGCAGGAGATCCGTTCGCCTTCGATGGTGGGGATCAGGAACTCCCGCTTCTGCTCCTCGGTGGCGTGGAACAGGATGTTGTCGGCCTCGCCGCCGAAGCGGAACGGCACGAAGCTGCGGCCCAGCTCGGTCCAGATCAGCGACTGCATGACCGCCGGCAGGTCCATCCCGCCGTACTCCTCCGGCGTGGCCAGCCCCCAGAAGCCGAACTTCTTCGCCTTGAGCTGGAGTTCGCGCAGCTCGGAGCGGTCCAGGCCGGGCTGGTGGGCGCGCTCGCGGCGCAGCACCTCCGCCTCCAGCGGCATCACCTCGCGGGTGACGAACGTGCGAACGGTGTCCCGGATCGCGCGTTCCTCGTCGGACAGTGCGAAGTCCACGGTGCCCCCTCAGGTCGACTGGCTCTAAACTAGCGCTGTAAGTTTTACCGCGTCCAGACCCGATGTCGAAGGGAGGATGATGACCAGGTGCCACGACCGCGACAGGCCCTGCTCACCCGCGACCGGATCGTCGAGACCGCGCTGGCGCTGATCGACGCCGACGGGCTGGACGCGCTCTCGACCCGGCGGCTCGCCGCCGCGCTCGGTGTCCGCGGCCCCTCGCTCTACAACCACTTCGCCACCAAGGAGGAGATCCTCGACGCGGTGGCCGACGGCGTCGCGGCGACAGTCGACATCAGCGTCTTCGACGAGTACGAGTGGCGGGACGCGCTCGGCCGCTGGGCGCGCTCGTACCGGGCCGCGCTGGCGGCGCACCCGAACATCGTGCCGTACCTGGCGCAGGGGCCGGGCCGCCGTCCGGCCGCGCTCGCCATGGCCGACGCGGTCTACGGCGCGCTGGTCCGGGCCGGCTGGCCGCCCGCGCGGGCCACCCACATCGGCGCCGCGATGCGCTACTTCGTGGCCGGGTCCGCGCTCGGCTCGTTCGCCCGCGGCTTCGTCGAGGACCCCTCGCTCTACGCCGGGCACCCGCACCTCAACCAGGCACACCGGCTCGCCGGGCACCAGCGCAGCGTGGACGAGGGCGCGTTCACGCTCGGCCTGGACGCGCTGCTGCACGGGCTCGCCGTCGAGTACGCCGCCACCGTCGCCCCGCTGGAACGGGTCGGCGGTCCGGAGTAGCGTCAAAACTCCCACCGCTAGTTTCCGCCGCCCCCGAAGGACGCCATGGATCTCGCCGCCGCCCCTCCCGCCCTGCTGACGCGCCGCCACCTGCACGTCGCCGGTGACTGGGCCGACCCGACCTCGGGCGACACCATCCCGGTGGAGAACCCGGCCACCGAGAGCATCGTCGGCGAGGTGCCCGCCGGCACACCGGCCGACGTGGACCGCGCGGTCGCCGCCGCCCGCGCCGCGTTCCCCGGCTGGGCCGCCACGCCCCCCGAGCAGCGGGCCGCGCACCTGGACCGGCTGCACACCGCGCTCGGCGCCCGCGCCGACGAGATCGCCCGCACCGTGGCGACCGAACTGGGCACCCCGCTCAAGCTCGCCACCCGCGTCCAGGCCGGTCTGCCGCTGACGGTGCTGCGGAGCATCGTCGACCTGGCCGCCCGCCCGGCCGCCGAGCACACGGTCGGCAACTCCCTCGTCGTCCGGGAGCCGGTCGGCGTGGTCGGCGCGATCACGCCGTGGAACTACCCGCTGCACCAGGTGGTCGCCAAGGTCGCGCCCGCGCTCGCCGCCGGGTGCACCGTGGTGCTCAAGCCCAGCGAGCTGACGCCGCTGACCGCGTACCTGCTGTTCGACGCGATCACCGACGCCGGCCTGCCACCCGGCGTGGTGAACCTGGTGCCCGGCACCGGCCCGGTGGTCGGCGAGGCGCTCGCCGCGCACCCGGACGTCGACCTGGTCTCGTTCACCGGCTCCACCGCCACCGGCCGCCGCATCGCCCACCTGGCCGCCGAGCGGATCGCCCGGGTGTCGCTGGAACTCGGCGGCAAGTCGGCGAACGTCATCCTGGCCGACGCCGACCTGCCCACCGCGGTCAAGGTCGGCGTCGGCAACGCGCTGCTCAACTCCGGGCAGACCTGCACCGCCTGGACCCGGATGCTCGTGCACCGCGACCGCTACGCCGAGGCGCTGGACCTGGTCGCGGCGGCGGTGGCCGGCTACCGGCTCGGCGACCCCTTCGACCCGGCCACCCGGCTCGGCCCGCTGGCCTCCGCCGCGCAGGCCCAGCGGGTACGCGACCACGTGGACCGGGCGCTCGCCGACGGCGCCCGGCTCGTCGCCGGTGGCCCGGACGCGCCACTGCCGCAGCGGGGGCACTTCGTCGCGCCCACCGTCTTCGCCGACGTGCACCCGGACAGCGCGCTCGCCCAGGAGGAGGTGTTCGGCCCGGTGCTCGCGGTCATCCCGTTCGCCGACACCGACGAGGCGGTCGCCATCGCCAACAACTCCCGGTACGGGCTGGCCGGCGCGGTCTGGTCCGCCGACGAGGACGCGGCGCTGGCAGTGGCCCGGCGGATGCGTACCGGCCAGGTGGACGTCAACGGCGGCGCGTTCAACCCGCTCGCCCCGTTCGGCGGCTACAAGCAGTCCGGCCTCGGCCGTGAACTCGGCGCGTACGGCGTGGAGGAGTTCACCGAGCTGAAGGCGATCCAGCGGTGAAGGCGCTCGTGGTACGCGGCCGGGGCGCCACCCCGGCGGTCGAGGACGTACGCCTGCCCGCGCCCGGCCCGGGTGAGCTGCGGGTACGCATCCGTGCCGCCGGCATCTGCCACTCCGACCTGGCCATGGTGGACGGCACGCTGGCGCCCGCGTACCCGCTGGTGCTCGGACACGAGGCGACCGGCGTGGTGGCCGAGGCCGGGCCCGGCACCACGATCGCGGTCGGCACACCTGTGGTGCTGAACTGGGCGCCCGCCTGCCGGGACTGCTGGCACTGCCGGCACGGCGAGCCGTGGCTCTGCACGGCCAACCCCAACCCGTCCACGCCACGGGGCGAGACGGCCGCTGGTGAGCCGCTGGAGGTCACGCTCGGGCTCGGCGCGCTCGCCGAGGAGGTGGTGGTGCCGCAGCGCGCCGCCGTACCGGTGCCCGCCGGACTGCCGCCGGAGCAGGCAGCGGTGCTGGGCTGCGCGGTGCTCACCGGCGTCGGCGCGGTCCGCAACACCGCGCGGGTCGCGCCCGGCGAGTCGGTCGCGGTGATCGGGCTCGGCGGGGTGGGCCTGGCAGTGCTCACCGCCGCGCGGCGGGCCGGCGCGTCGCCGATCCTCGCCGTGGACGTGGTGGAGGCCAAGCGGGACCTGGCACTCGCCGCCGGGGCCACCGACTTCCTGCGCTCCGACGACCGGCTGGGCAAGGAGATCCGGGCCCGCACCGACGGGCGCGGCGTGGACCACGCGTTCGAGTGCGTCGGCCGGTCCGCCACCATCCGCGCCGCCTGGCGGGCGACGCGGCGCGGGGGAGCGGTCACCGTGGTCGGCATGGGCGCCCGCGACGACATGCTCAGCCTCTCCGCGCTGGACATTTTTCACTCCGCGCGCACGCTGCGCTCCTCGGTGTACGGCTCGACCGACCCGGACCGCGAGGTGCCGGAGCTGGCCGCCGCGCTCGCCACCGGTGACCTGGACCTGGGTCCGCTGGTGAGCGGCACGGTGCCGCTGACCGAAGCGCCCGCGGCGCTGGAACGGCTGGCCCGCGGCGAGGGTGCCCGCTGGGTGGTCACGTTCCCCGAATGACCCCTCCGGCACGGCGGTGGCCGTGGTGCGGGCGGGCGGCGGCGCCCCCCACGTGACGCGGAGCGACGCTACGCTTCCCGCTTCATGGCCGTCTCGCGTCTGCGTGCGCTCGTCACCACGGTCCCCGCCGACCGGCCGGCGCCACCGCCGGTCACCCTGCCGTCCTGGCTGCTCCTGCCCGGTCTGCTGGCGTTGGCCGGGTCCCTCGCCGCGTACGCCGTCTTCCTGGACCACGACCCGCTGCGCGGCACCGACCTGTCGATGTACGTCGGTGGTGCGCGGTCCTTCCTGCACGGCGAGCCGGTCTACCGGATCGGTTACACCACGCTGAACCTGCCCTACACCTATCCGCCGATCACGCTGCCGTTCCTGACGCCGCTGACGCTGCTCGACGACCGGGCCGCCCTGTACGTGTGGACCGTGGCGGGCCTGCTGGCGATGCTCGCGGCGCTGTGGTTCACCACCCGGATGCTCGGCTACCGGGGCGCGCCGGGCCGGCTCGGCCTCGCCGCGGCGGTACTCGCCGTGCTCGTGTGGACCGAGCCGCTGCACCGCACCTTCTACCTCGGCCAGATCAACGTCTTCGTCCTGCTGCTGGTGGTGGCGGACCTGGCGCGGCCGGACCGGAGCCGGTTCAAGGGTGTCGGCATCGGCGTCGCCACCTCGGTCAAGCTGCTTCCCGGCCTGTTCGTGGTCTACCTGCTGCTGACCCGCCGGATCCGGGCGGCTCTGGTGGCCGGGGCGACGTTCGCCGGGCTCACCGTGCTGGGCGCGGTCATCCAGCCGGGCGGCTCGTACGACTACTGGATCGCCGGCCGCGCGTTCGACTCGTCCCGGCCGCTCGCGACCTCCGGCCCGCGGTACGCCGCCAACCAGTCCCTCCAGGGCTTGGTGGCACGCCTGCTCGGCAGCGACGACCTGAACAGCCGGCCGTGGATGCTGGCCGTGGTGCTCGCCGGGGTGGCCGGCCTGGCGCTCGCCGTCGCGCTGCACCGGCAGGGCGAGGAGGCGGCCGCGATGGTGATGGCCGGGTTCACCACACTCGCCGTCTCCCCGGTGAGCTGGTCGCACTACTGGCTCTGGATCGGCCCGGCGGCGCTGGTCCTGATCGATCTGACGCGGCGTGCCCGCGGCCCGGCCCGGGTGCCCGCAGCCGTCCTCGCGGTGGCCGCCGTACTGCCGTTCCTGCTGTGGCCCGGCCGGGACCGCACCGGCGCGACGGTCCCGCGCGGGCTGATCTGGACGGCGGCCCACATGGAGGGGACGGCGAAGACGCTGGCAGTCGACGCGTACCTGCTGACGGTGCTCGTCCTGTGCCTGCTCGCCGTCGCGTGGCTGCTGCTGCTGCGCCGCCGTCGCCCCGTCGCCGCCCCGGAACCAGCCCCGCCGGAGCACGAGCCACCGGACCGCGAGCTGCCAGATCGCGGACCGGCGGATCGCGAACCGGTGTGATCCGGCCCACCGGGCCGGTGCCGGGATCGCATCCCGTCCGGACCGGTCCGGCTTGAGCGCATCCAAACCGTGCCGTCGCGTCGAACCCCGGGTAGTGACCGTCTACCCGGGAGGTGCTTCTGGTGGTGACCGAGGCGATGCCCGGCGACGCCGTCGAGGACATCCGCAAGCACCTGACGCTCGCCGCGGAGGACCTGGACGGTAACCGGGTCGCCGCGCTCGTCGTCGAGGCCGCGGGACGGTGGGGCGTGGCGGCGGCGTGGGAGCGGGTCTGCGCGCCGATGCTGGCCGCGCTGCCCGGGCACAGCGCCGTCGAGGTGGCGGTGGAGCACGCCTTCTCCGAGGGGATCCGGTCCGGCCTGGACACACTGGTGCGCGAGCCGGGGCGGACGTCGCCGGGCGGCGGCATCCTGCTCGCGGCGGCGGAACAGGAACTGCACTGTCTCGGCCTGCACGCGCTCGCCGCCGCGCTGCGGGAGGCGGACCTGGGCAGCCTGCTCCTGGGCGCCGCCCTGCCCTGGCCCGCGCTGGCCAGCGCCGTGCGCCGCAGCCGGCCGCACACGGTGGTGGTGTGGTCGCAGACACCGGTGACCGGCCGGGCGTACCGGATGGCCCGGTTCGCGCGGGAGTTCCCGTCGGTGTGGGTGCACAGCGCCGGACCGGGCTGGATCGTGCCACCGGACGGGCACCTGACGACCCTGTCCGACGCGCTGCGCACCTGCCGTGCCGCGGCCGGGCGCCGCGCCGCCCAGAGCTAGGCGCGGAAGCCGCGCAGCAGTGGGGCGACGGAGGCCTCCGGGTCGACGTCGTCGTCCGGGGCGGCGAGCTGGTTGCTGAGCAGCCCGTCGACGAGCGCCAGCAGCATCCGGAAGTGGGCCTGCGGATCGGTCGAGCCGAGCGTGGCGAGCAGCGGTTCCCCCCAGCCGGCCAGTTGTGCCCGGGCGGCCGCTGCGCTGCCTCTTCGGTGACTGGCATCCGCCGGTGCCTCGGGTGCTCGACGCGCTCACCCCGGACGGCATCCTGCGGCACGAGATCCACGACCTGACGCCGCTGCCGTCGTACGTGGCCGGCCGGACCGCGCTGCTCGGCGACGCCGCGCACGCGATGACCCCGGATCTCGGGCAGGGCGCCTGCCAGGCACTGATCGACGCGCTCGCGCTCGCCGGCTGCGTACGCGAAGCAGGCGATCTGCCGGCCGCGCTGCGCGCGTACGACGGGAGGCGCCGGCGGCCGACGCAGCGGATCGCGGCCGGCGCGCGGTGGGCGGGGCGGTTGTCCGGCGTGCGCCGGCTGCTGCCGGTGCGGGACGCGGTGCTGCGGCTGGCGCTGGCCGCGGGACCGCCCGCGTGACCTGAGACACATTCGATACGAACCGGTTCCGTATCGAAACCCGCTCACCTACGCTCGGCTCCGTTACGAGTCTGACCCGTATCGTATTCCGACGCGGGGAAACCGGGGGGAGCACGGACGTGGAACCACACGAGAACACCGGACACCCGAGGAGGTGGGCGATCCTCGGGGTACTGGTGATCAGCCTCCTCGTGGTCGTCCTCGACAACACCATCCTCAACGTCGCGCTGCGCACGCTGGCCGACCCGGTGCACGGCCTCGGCGCCACCCAGGGCGAGCTGGAATGGGCGATCAACTCCTACACACTCGTCTTCGCCGGGCTGCTGTTCACCTTCGGCGTGCTCGGTGACCGGCTCGGCCGCCGCCGTTTCCTGATCCTCGGGCTGGCGCTGTTCGGCCTGTCCTCGCTGCTGTCCGCGTACGCGCAGGACCCGGGCCAGCTGATCGCGGCCCGCGCGCTGATGGGCGTCGGCGGCGCGGCCATCATGCCGGTGACACTCTCGATCATCTCCAACGTCTTCGACCCGCGCGAGCGCGCCAAGGCGATCGGCGTCTGGGCCGGCGCGGTCGGCCTCGCGGTGGCGATCGGCCCGGTGCTCGGCGGCGCGCTGCTGGAGCACTTCTGGTGGGGCTCGGTCTTCCTGATCAACGTGCCGGTGGTGGTGCTCGGCGTGGTGCTCGTCGCGGCCCTGGTCCCCGAGTCCCGCGACCCCAAGCCCGGCCGGGTGGATCTGCTCGGCGTGCTGCTCTCGGTGGTCGGCCTGGTCGCGCTCACCTACGGCATCATCGACGGCGGCGAGCACGGCTTCGGCCGCCCGCAGGTGTGGGTCGCGGTGCTCGGCGGCCTCGCGGTGCTCGGCTGGTTCGTCGCCCACGAGCTGCGCAGCGACCACCCGTCGCTGGACGTCCGGCTGTTCCGGGTGCCCCGGTTCGCCGCGCCGGTGGCGCTGGTCGGGCTGGTCTTCTTCGCCGCGATGGGCGTGATGTTCTTCGGCGCGTTCTATCTGCAGCTCGTGCGCGGCTACAGCCCGCTGGAGAGCGGCCTGCTGTTCCTGCCGTTCGCCGCGGCCCAGCTGATCTTCGCGCCGCGCAGCGCGGCGATGGTCCGTCGCTACGGCGGCCGGGCGGTCGCGGCGGTCGGGCTGCTGCTCACCACTGTGGCGCTCGCCGCGTTCGTGCTCATCGACGCGGACACCCCGATCTGGATCTTCTCGGCGCTGGGCTTCCTCCAGGGCGCCGGGATGGCGAACATCATGCCGCCGGCCACCGAATCGATCATGTCGTCGCTGCCCCGGGAGAAGGCCGGCGTCGGTTCCGCCGTGAGCAACACCGTGCGGCAGGTGGCCGGCGCGCTCGGCGTGGCGGTGCTCGGCTCGGTGCTCTCCGCCGTCTACCGCGACCAGGTCGGCCCGGCGGTGGCCGCACTGCCTGCCCCGGTACGCGACGCGGCCCGCGAGTCGGTGTCCGGGGCGTACGCGGTCGCCGGCCGGCTCGGCCCCGACGGGCCGCGACTGATCGACGCGGCGAACGACTCGTTCGTCTCGGCCATGCACTGGGCGGCGGGCGCCTCCGCGGTGGTGGCCGCGCTCGGCATCGTGATCGTGCTGCGGTGGATGCCGGGCCGGCCGGTCGTCGCCCCCGACGCGGCGCCGGTCACCGACAGGGAGTTGGCCGGTACCGCATAGGTTCGTGGACAATGTCTGACATGACTTCCACGGCGGATGCTCCGCGGTCGCCCGGGCGACCGCGGAGCACCCGCGCGGACGAGGCGATCGTCGACGCCACCCTCGACCTGCTGGCCGAGGGCAGCACCGTCGAGTCGCTGTCGATCGAGGCGATCGCGAACCGCGCCGGAGTCGGCAAGGCCACCATCTACCGCCGCTGGCCGGGCAAGGACGCGCTGCTGCTGGACGCGTTGCGCACGCTCAAGGGGCCCGCGCCCCGCACCGACGGGCGCTCCGTCCGCGACGACCTGGTGGTGCTCGTCGGCGCGGTGGGCCAGCACGCCGACTCCCGCGTCCGCAAGATCATGCCTTGCCTGGTGCCGGAGGTGAACCGCAGCTCGGCGCACCGGCAGGCGTACGAGGCGATCATCGAGCCCCGGCGGGCGGCGATGCGCGAGGTGCTGCTCCGCGCGATCGACCGGGGCGAGCTGCGTGCCGACCTCGACATCGAGGTGGCGATGGCGCTGCTCACCGCGCCGATGCTCACCCAGCGGATGCTGCGCTGGCACCCCGAGCGCGACGAGCGGCTGCTGCCCGAGCGGATCGTGGACGCGGTCCTGGACGGCCTGCGCGTCCGCTGACCCCGGGCCGCCGTGCCCGGCCACTCAGCGGGCGGGTGTGCGCAGCCGGTGCAGGCGCAGCGCGAGCTGCACCTCCAGCGCCCGCTCCGGCCGCTGCCAGTCCGCGCCGAGCAGGTGACCGACCCGCTCCAGCCGCTGGGTGACCGTGTTGACGTGCACGTGCAGCTGTTCGGCGGCCCGGGCCAGGCTGCCGCCCACCCCGAAGTACGCCTCCAGCGTCTTCACCAGCGCGGTGCCCCGCCGGGCGTCGTAGTCCAGCACCGGTCCCACAGTGGTGGCGAGGAACCGCGCCACGTCCCGGTCCCCGGCGTCGCCGACCGCGCCCAGCAGCAACCCGACGAAACCCAGCTCGGTGGTGCTCGCCCCCTGCCCGGCCCGCCCCAGCGCACCGAGCGCGGACAGGCAGCGCTCCGCCTCGGCGAACGTGACAGCGAGCGACGCCGGGCCGGTGGACGGCCCGCTCGCCCCGGCGGTCACCGGGCGGCCGGTCACCCGGGACAGGTCCCGGGCCACCGCGCGGGCCGCGCCGCCCGCGTCCTGGCCTGGCAGCATCAGCACCACCCGCCCGTCGCGCGCCGCGGCCAGGCCACCCCGGGTCGAGGCGTACGTGGTGGCCCAGGACAGCACCCGCTGCCGGGCCGAGCCGGTCTCGGCGAACGCGTCGTCACCGACCGCCACCAGCACGTGCGGCGCGTCCAGGTCCACCCCGATCCGGCGGGCCCGCGCGCGCAGCGCGTCCGCGTCGCGCAGCGGCCGGGCGATCAGGTCGTCCAGCAGCTCACCGCGGACCCGTCCCTCCGCCTCGGCCACGGTCCGGCGGAACAGCAGCAGCAACGCGGTCACCAGCGCGGCCCGCTCCAGGATGCGCTGGTCGGCGTCGACCAGCTCGTCGTCCGGGCGCAGCACCAGCGCGCCCAGGTTCTCCGCGCCGGCCACCACCGCGGCGTACCAGAGCGGACCCCGGCGCACGCTGCGCCCCTCGGTACGGGACGCGGCCACCGCCTCCACGATGTCCGCCCGGTCCGGCTCGTCGATCTCACCGACCCGGGCCAGCCGCCGGCCCTCGGCGTCCAGCGCCAGCAGCGCGCCGCCGAGCACCTCGGTGACCGCCGCCGCCACGTCCTCCATCCCGCCGCCGCGTACCACCAGCGCGGTCATCCGGTCGTGCGCCGCGGCGGCGCGCTCCACCGAACTGCTGTGCGCCCGGATCGTGCTGTTCGCCGCGGACAACTCGGCCAGCGCCGCGCGGGTCTCGGCGAGCAGCCGCGCGGTGTCGATCGCCACCGCCGCGTGCGCCGCCAGCGACACCAGCAGCGACACCTCCTCGCGGGCGAACGGCCGGGCCGAGCGGTTGGCCGCGTACAGCACGCCGATCACGCTGGAGCCGAGCCGCAGCGGCACGCCGAGGATGGCCACCAGGCCCTCCTCGCCCACGCCGCCGTCGATCTCCCCGGTGTGCCGGAACCGCTCGTCCTCCTGGTAGTTCGAGGTGACGTACGGCGTGCCGGTCTGCGCGACCAGCCCGCCCAGCCCGTCGCCCAGTTCCAGCCGCAGCCGCTGGAACCGGGCCGAGATCGAGCCGTCGGTGACCCGCATGTACGTGTCGCCGCGCTCGTCGTCGTTGAGCGTCATGTACGCGACGTCGGTGCCGAGCAGGATCCGCGCCCGGTGCACGATCGCGCGCAGCACGTCGTCCAGGTCGCGCAGCCCGGCCAGGTCGCTCGCGGTGTCGTACAGGCCGGACAGCTCCGTCTCCCGGCGCCGACGGCGGGCCAGCAGCGCCCGTACCCGCAGCGCCACCACCTTCGCCTGCTCCAGCTCGGCGAGCCGTTCGGCGGGCAGGCCGGCGGCGCGCGCGGCGACCAGCGGGCCCTCGAACTCGACCGCGGCGGCCTCGCGCGCCAGCAGCTCCAGGAACTCCACCGGCGACGACATGACCGACATTGTGCGCGGGCCCACTAGTTCGCCGTCCAGCCCCCGTCGAGGGCGATCGAGGTGCCGGTGAGGAACGCGGCGGGCGGGGAGCACAGATACGCCACCAGTTCGGCCACCTCGGCCGGCTCGATCAGCCGCTTGATCGCCGCCCGGGCCAGCATGATCTTCTCGACCACCTCGTCCTCGCCGATGCCGTGGGTGGCCGCCTGGTCGGCGATCTGGCTCTCCACCAGCGCGGTGCGCACGTACGCCGGGTTGATGCAGTTGGCCGTGACGCCGTGCGCGGCGCCCTCCAGCGCGACCACCTTGGACAGGCCCTCCAGCGCGTGCTTGGCCGAGACGTACGCGGCCTTGAACGGCGAGGCGCGCAGCCCGTGCACCGAGGAGATGTTCACGATCCGGCCCCAGCCGTTCGCGTACATCCGGGGCAGCGCGCGGCGGATCAGCAGGAACGGCGCCTCCACCATCACCCGCTGGATGTACTCGAAGCGCTCGACCGGGAAGTCCTGCACCGGCGCGACGTGCTGCAGCCCGGCGTTGTTGACCACGATGTCGGCGTCGACGTCGAGGCGGTCCACCGCCGCCGGGTCGGCCAGGTCGATCCCGACCGCCCGGCCGCCGGCCTCGGCGGCCACCGCCTCGGCCGCCGCCACGTCGCGGTCCAGCACCACCACCGTCGCGCCGGCCGCCGCCAGGCGCAGGGCACAGGCCCGTCCGATGCCGCCGCCACCGCCTGTGACCAGCGCGGTGCGACCGGTCAGGTCGACGTGTACGACGTGGGGGACCGCCACGGGTTCTGCCGTCATGGCGCATGAACGTACGAGCCGGTTGCCCCCTGGCACATGGGGCGGCGACACATACTCCACCGCCCGCCTGTGTGGTGCGCCGCGTCACCGCCCGCACCCGGCGTGTCCGGCGGTCCCGGGGCCGGCGGCCACCAGTAGGGTGTGTCGAACACACGTACTGCTGGCGGCTCGGGGAGGAGGCGGCGTGCGCGTGCTGGGCGTCGACCCGGGGCTGACCCGGTGCGGGGTCGGCGTGGTCGAGGGCGTGCCGGGCCGTCCCTGCACGCTCGTGGCCTACTACGTGGTGTACACCGACCCGGAGGACGACCTCGCGCTGCGCCTGCTGCACCTGGACCGCTCGCTCACCGACCTGGTCGCCGAGCACCGGCCGGACGCGGTCGCGGTGGAGCGCGTGTTCAGCCAGCACAACGTGCGCACCGTGATGGGCACCGCGCAGGCCAGCGGCGTCGCGGTGCTCGCCGGGGCCCGGGCCGGGCTGCCGGTGACGACGTACACGCCGAGCGAGGTCAAGGCCGCGGTGACCGGCTCGGGGCAGGCGGACAAGAAGCAGATGACCACCATGGTCACCCGGTTGCTGCGGCTGCCCGAGCCGCCGAAGCCGGCCGACGCCGCCGACGCGCTGGCGCTGGCCATCTGTCACGTGTGGCGCGGTGGCACCCGGTCCAAGCTGGCCGAGGCCGCGCAACGGGCCCGACGAGGAGGGACGCGATGATCGCGAGCGTACGCGGCACGGTGACCGCCACCGGCCCGGATCACGCGGTGGTGGAGGTGGGCGGCATCGGCCTGGCCGTGCAGTGCGCCCCCGGCACGATCGCCGACCTGCGCGTGGGCCAGACCGCCCGGCTCGCCACCAGTCTTGTCGTCCGGGAGGACTCGCTCACCCTCTACGGCTTCGCCGACGACGACGCCAAGCAGCTGTTCGAGCTGCTCCAGACCGCCAGCGGGGTCGGTCCCCGGCTAGCCCAGGCGGTGCTCGCCGTGCACACGCCGGACGCGGTCCGCAAGGCCATCGCCAACGCCGACACCGCGGCGCTGACCCGGGTGCCGGGCATCGGCAAGAAGGGCGCCGAGCGGCTGGTGCTGGAACTGCGCGACCGGGTCGGCCCGGTGCCGGTGGGCGCCGACGGCGCGGCCGGGGTGACCGCGGGCGCCTGGCCGGAGCAGGTCCGCCAGGCCCTCGTCGGCCTCGGCTGGACGGCCGGTCAGGCCGAGCAGGCGGTGGCCGCGGTGGCGGAGACCGTCGACGGTGACACCCCGCCGGTGCCGGTGCTGCTCAAGCAGGCGATCCGCCTCCTGGGCCGGACCCGATGACCGGGGAGAACCTGGTCTCGGCGTACGTGAACGACGCCGAGCGGGACGCGGAGGCCAGCGTCCGCCCGAAGCGGCTGGACGAGTTCATCGCCCAGCACCGGGTCCGCGACCAGCTCGACCTGCTGTTGCAGGGCGCGATGCGGCGCGGCTCACCGCCCGACCACATCCTCCTGTCCGGGCCGCCTGGCCTCGGCAAGACGACCCTGGCCAACATCGTCGCCGCCGAGCTGGGCACCGGGATCCGGGTGACCAGCGGCCCGGCCATCGAGCGCTCCGGCGATTTGGCCGCGATCCTGACCGGCCTCGCCGAGGGCGACGTGCTGTTCATCGACGAGATCCACCGGATCGCCAAGCCGGCCGAGGAACTGCTCTACAGCGCCATGGAGGACTTCCGCGTCGACGTGGTGGTCGGCAAGGGCCCGGGTGCCACGGCCATCCCGCTCGACGTGGAGCCGTTCACGCTCGTCGGCGCCACCACCCGTTCCGGCCTGCTGACCGGCCCGATGCGCGACCGGTTCGGCTTCGTCGCGCACCTCGACTTCTACGCGCCGGCCGAACTGGAGACGCTGCTGCACCGGTCGGCGCGGATCCTCGGCGTGCCGATCACCGCCGACGGCGCGGCGGAGGTCGCCGGCCGGTCCCGGGGCACCCCGCGTATCGCCAACCGGCTGCTGCGCCGGGTCCGCGACTACGCCGAGGTCCGCGCCGACGGCGTGGTCACGCTGGAGACCGCACGGGCCGCGCTGACCGTCTACGACGTGGACGCGCTCGGCCTGGACCGGCTCGACCGGGCGGTGCTGACCGCGCTCGTCGACTCGTTCCGGGGCGGTCCGGTGGGCCTGTCCACGCTCGCCGTGGCGGTGGGCGAGCAGCCGGACACGGTCGAGGAGGTCTGCGAGCCGTTCCTGGTCCGGGCCGGGCTGCTGGCCCGGACGCCCCGCGGGCGGGTGGCGACCGAGGCTGCCTGGCGCCATCTGGGCCGTACGCCCCCGAATGGTACATTTGGTGCGGATGCTCCTCCTGGGCCCGATCTGTTCTCGGTGCAGACCGATCAGCCGTGATCCGTTCGTGATCTGTGCCGCATTCGGTCTTCTCAGGAGCAGGGACTAGACTTCGCCGCGGTTTGTACAGGACGTGAGAATCCGCTTCCGCTGCGGCGCCCTCCGGCGCCGGGGCGGACGCCAACCGGAAGGTCTACACCGTGCTTTACGCAGCAGCGAGTGGCGGGGGAGCCGGCAGCCTGACGCCGATCCTCATGATCGCTCTGCTCTTCGTCGTCATGTACTTCATGATGATCCGTCCGCAGCAGAAGCGCCGCCGCGAGGCCGAGCAGATGCAGGCCGCCCTCTCCCCGGGCGACGAGGTGGTCACCATCGGCGGCCTGCACGGCACGGTCACCGCGGTCGAGGACGAGACGGTCCTGCTCGAGGTCGCGCCCGGCGTACAGACCCGGTACGCCCGCCCCGCCGTCGCGCGGGTGATCAAGCGCGCCGAGGCGCCGGCGGCCGAGACGATCACCGAGGAAGCCGAGCCGGTCAAGGAGTGACCCCCCGTCCCGGACGGGGCAGCGGATTCATCCGTACAAGTGGATAGTTGGGGTCGGCGCGCGGCGCCGGCATCCGGCCGGGCCGTGCGGCGCCCCCGCGCCGCGCACCAGCCGGCGTGCCGTCCTCCGGTGCCGACCCGCCGGAGCAGTCGGGCGGACACCCCCGGCCCGACAGTTGTCGCCGCCGTGGAAGCGGCGCGACCGTACAGGGAGACAGGACAGCCGTGGCACCACCTCAGGGACAGATGCGGCCCGGACGGCAGCTCGCCGTGCTCGGGCTCATCTTCGTCGTCCTCTATCTATTGGTGTTCTTCTCGGGCGGCGCCAGCGGTGGCTGGAAGGACCGGCTGGAGCCACGGCTCGGCCTGGACCTCGTCGGCGGCACCCGGCTGACGCTCGAGGCCACCAACACGGTGGACGGCAAGCCCCCGACCGCCGACAACCTCGAGGAGGCCCGCCAGATCATCGAGAGCCGGGTCAACGCCTACGGCGTGGCCGAGGCCGAGGTGGTCACCGAGGGCAACCGCAACATCGTCATCTCCCTGCCCGGCCAGAACCGCGACCTGACCGACGTCGGTGAGGCCGCCGAGCTGCGCTTCCGCAAGGTGCTCAAGGCCACCGACGGCAGCGGTGCCGCCGCCGCGCCCGCGCCGGTCCCGAGTGCGACCCCGTCCGGTGCCGCCAGCCCGACCCCGTCGGGCAGCGCGTCGCCGAAGGCGAGCACGAGCCCCAAGGTGAGCGGATCCCCGAGCGCCGGCGGGCAGGGCGGCATGGCCCCGACGCCGAGCGCCAGTGCCTCGGCGACGCCGTCGGCCTCGCCGAGCGCCGCCGCGCCGAGCCCGAGCGCCAGCGCCGAGCCGGTGCCGCAGAGCATCGAGCAGCAGCGCAAGGCCGTCGAGCAGAAGGTCGGCGCGGCCGCCTGGGCCGCCGCCTCGGGCCTGCAGGCACCGGCGGACCTGACCACCGACCCGTCGCTGGCCGACAAGCTCAAGCCGTTCGGCACGCTCACGCCGCAGGAGATCGCCGTCCTGCCGGTGGAGATGCAGTTCAACGTCCCGACCATCACCTGCGCCCAGCTCGACGCGCGGCCCGCCGCCTCGATCAAGGACGAGAAGCAGAAGGCGGTCGCCTGCGAGTCCGGCGCGAAGTACCTGCTGGACGTGGCGAAGGTGCTCGGCACCGACGTCAAGAACGCCTCCGCCCAGCTCGACCAGACCAGCTCCTGGGTGGTCAGCCTGAACTTCACCGGCAGCGGCCAGGAGAAGTGGACCGCGCTGACCCGCGAGGCGTTCACCA
This sequence comes from Micromonospora sp. CNZ285, assembly GCF_004637285.1. Lineage (NCBI taxonomy): Bacteria > Bacillati > Actinomycetota > Actinomycetes > Micromonosporales > Micromonosporaceae > Micromonospora > Micromonospora sp. CNZ285. Next base: position 666,121 of record NZ_SPQD01000001.1, read on the forward strand.
ACGAGGGCCAGGCCTGCGACCAGACCGCGCTCGGCCAGGACGGCAAGTGCCGGGTCGCCGTGGTGCTGGACAACGAGATCGTCTCGTCCCCGGAGATCCAGGGCGTGCTGACCGGTGACTCGCAGATCACCGGCAGCTTCGACAACAAGGCCGCCAACGCGCTCGCCAGCCAGCTGCGCTACGGCGCGCTGCCGGTGACGTTCGAGCCGCAGGAGCAGCAGAACGTCACCGCGACGCTCGGCGACAGCCACCTCAAGGCGGGTCTGCTGGCGGCCGGCATCGGCATGCTGCTGGTCATCATCTACTCGTTCTTCTACTACCGGCTGCTCGGCTCGGTCATCTTCCTGAGCCTGGTGCTCTCCGCGCTGCTGGTGTTCGGCGCGCTGGTGGTGCTCGGCCGGTCGATCGGCTTCACGCTCACGCTCGCCGGCATCGCCGGCATGATCGTCTCGCTGGGCGTCGCGGCGGACTCGTTCGTCATCTACTTCGAACGATTGAAGGACGAGATCCGGGAGGGCCGCAGTCCACGCAGCGCGGTGCCACGCGCCTGGATCCGGGCCCGCCGGACGATCATCTCGGCGAACGCCATCACGCTGATGTCCGCGGTGGTGCTCTACATCGTGTCCGTCGGCGCGGTGAAGGGCTTCGCCTTCGCGCTCGGCCTGGCGACCGTGCTCGACCTGGTCGTCGTGTTCCTCTTCCGCCACCCGATCATGACGATGTTCGCCCGGACCCGGGCGTTCCTGTCGCCGCGGGTCAGCGGTCTGGGCCGGGCGCTGCCGGCCCGGTCGGCCGAGCCGGGCACCGCCCGCAACCCGCGTGTGAAGGAGGCCTGAGATGGCTAAGAGCGGTCTGGCCGCCCGGCTCTACCGGGGCGAGGCGGATCTCAACATCGTCGGGCGGCGCAAGCTGTGGTTCGGCGTAGCCGGCGTGCTCATGCTGATCGCCGTGCTGAGCTTCGCGATCAGCGGCTTCAAGCTGGGCATCGAGTTCGCGGGCGGCAACTCGTTCCAGGTGCCGGCCAGCGTCGGCACCCTGGACCGCGCCGAGCAGGTCGTCGACGAGGTGCTGGCCGACGAGGCGCCCGGCGTCGAGGTGGTCAGCGCGCAGAAGGTCGGCGGCACCAGCGGCGAGTTCTACGAGATGCGGACCGGCCAGCTCTCCGCGGAGCAGGCCAACGCGGCCAAGACCGCGATGGCGCAGGAGTTCGGCATCCAGGCCGACCAGATCAGCGGCAGCCAGGTCTCCGAGGCCTGGGGCAGCCAGGTCACCTCGCGCGCCTTCCTCGGTCTGGTGATCTTCATCGCGGTGGTGTCGATCTACCTGGTGCTGCGCTTCGAGTGGCGGATGGCTGTCGCCGCGATCGTCTCGCTGCTGACCAACCTGGTCCTCACCGCGGGCATCTACTCGCTCGTCGGCTTCGAGGTCACCCCGTCGACGATCATCGGCTTCCTCACGATCCTGGGCTTCGCGCTCTACGACGTGGTGGTGGTCTTCGACAAGGTGCAGGAGAACACACGCGGCATCACCGCGAACAACAACGTCACCTACGGCGAGGCGTCCAACCTGGCTCTCAACCAGAGCCTCATGCGGTCGCTGAACACCTCGGTCGTGGCGCTGCTGCCGGTCGGCGGTCTGCTCTTCATCGGCGCCGGCCTGCTCGGCGCGGGCACGCTGAAGGACCTCGGCCTGGTGCTGTTCGTCGGTATGGCGGTGGCGTTCCTGACCTCGATCCTGCTGGCCACGCCGCTGCTGGTGCTGCTGAAGAACATGGACCCGCGGATCAGCGCGCACAACAAGCGCGTGCTGTCCCGCCGGGCCGCGATCGCCAAGGGCGAGATCACGCCGAAGGGCCGGCCGGCCACCGCGCCGGCCGCCGACGCGCCGATCGACCCGGAGGCGGCCGCGCTGGCCGGCGCCGCACCCAAGGTGGGCGCCCGGCCCGCGGGCAAGCGCCCCAGCGGCGCCCGCGGCGGCCGTCCCGCCGGGGGCGGCGGCAACCGGCCCGGCGGCAAGCGCCGCTGACCCGAGGGCCGGACGGAATCGGTCCGACGGCGTCCGTCATGCTGTTGTCACGGCATGACGGACGCCGTCGTCGTTTCGAGAGGACATGGGACGCACCGTGACGGAGACCCACACCACAGGGGTACGGGGAGACAGCGGCCCGGAGGTCGCCCAGCTCGTCGCCAGCCGGCTGCTGGACGTGCCGGACTTCCCCAAGCCGGGTGTCGTGTTCAAGGACCTGATGCCCCTGTTCGCCGACGGTGAGGCGTTCCGGGCGGTGATCGACGGCATCATCGCGTACCACGGGCCGGACTCGTTCGACACCGTCGCCGGCATCGAGGCGCGCGGGTTCGTGCTGGCGGCAGCCGTCGCGTACGCCACCGGCGTGGGCGTGGTGCCGGTGCGCAAGGCCGGCAAGCTGCCCCGGGCCACGCACTCGGCCTCCTACGCCCTGGAGTACGGCGAGGCGACGCTGGAGGTGCACCAGGACGCCTTCACCGCCGGCCACCGGGTGCTGGTGCTCGACGACGTGCTCGCCACCGGCGGCACCGCCGAGGCCACGCTCGACCTGGTGGAACGTGCCGGCGGGACGGTGGCCGGGTTCACCGTGCTGCTGGAGCTGGGCTTCCTGGAGGGCCGTAAGCGGCTGGCCCAGCGTCCGGTCCATGCCCTGTTGACCGTTTGACCAGGCTGGCCCGTCGGGCCGGTCGGCGCCGACCGTCCGGGGGAGCGGTGGCGTACCCTGCGTACGGGTAGCATTGCCCTTTGCCCGCCCCGGCCGAGCTGTCCGAGGCGGCGAAGGCGCCGGGGCCCGGCCCCGGTGACCGCGTGGAACAAGACCGGCCTCCGGGCCGGTTGAACCAGACGTCGGCCGGACGGCCGGCGCATCCCGGCGAGCGGTGAGGAGGCCGGTGTCCCACGATGTCGTCCCTCCGGTGGAGGGCACGGTGCACCCGACAGGCGACGCGGACGGCTCGGTGACCGAGCGCAGCGGCAATCCGCCGGCCCGGGCGACCGGCGCCACCGGCGGCGCGTCCGACGCGACGGCCGACGGCGGGGCGGTCGTGGTGCCGTTCCCCACCGAGGGTTCCACCGAATCCACGCCCGGCAGCGGCTTCGCCCTCTCCAACGCGCCCACCGGCCGGCGGGTACGCGCCCGGCTGGCCCGGTTCAACGCGCCCTGGCAGACCTCGCAGGTCAGCGAGGTGCTGGAGCCGCTGATCGCGACGCACCGGGAGAACCACCCCAAGGCCGACGCACGGCTGCTCCAGCGTGCCTTCGACACGGCCGCGCGGTGGCACTCGGGGCAGTACCGCAAGTCCGGCGACCCCTACATCACGCACCCGCTCGCCGTGGCGACCATCCTGGCGAACCTGGGCATGGACACCACCACGCTGGTCGCGGCGCTGCTGCACGACACCATCGAGGACACCGAATACACGCTCGACCAGATGCGCGCCGACTTCGGCGGTGAGGTCGCGCTGCTCGTCGACGGCGTCACCAAGCTCGACAAGGTCAAGCTCGGCGACGCGGCCAAGGCCGAGACCATCCGCAAGATGGTCGTCGCGATGGCGAAGGACCCGCGGGTCCTGGTGATCAAGCTGGCCGACCGGCTGCACAACATGCGGACCCTCACCTTCCTGCCCCGCCCCAAGCAGGAGCAGAAGGCCAAGGAGACGCTGGAGATCCTGGCCCCGCTGGCGCACCGCCTCGGTATGAACACGATCAAGTGGGAGCTGGAGGATCTGGCCTTCGGCACGCTGTTCCCGAAGCGGTTCGAGGAGATCAACCGGCTGATCGGGGAGCACCAGCCGCAGCGCGAGGCGCTGCTGCGTCAGGTGACGCAGAAGGTGTCCACCGACCTGAAGGCCGCCAAGATCAAGGCGGAGACGACCGGCCGGCCGAAGCACCTCTACTCGATCTACCAGAAGATGATCGTGCGGGGGCGCGACTTCAACGACATCTACGACCTGGTGGGTGTGCGGATCCTGGTCGACACGGTGCGGGACTGCTACGCGGCGCTGGGGGTCATCCACGCCAACTGGCAGCCGGTGCCGGGCCGGTTCAAGGACTACATCGCGATGCCCAAGTTCAACATGTACCAGTCGTTGCACACGACTGTCATCGGGCCCACCGGCAAGCCGGTGGAGATGCAGATCCGCACGTACGCGATGCACCGCACCGCCGAGTTCGGCATCGCCGCGCACTGGAAGTACAAGGAGCACAAGGGCACCCCGGTGGTGGGCCCGCCGGCGCACATCGACGAGATGACGTGGCTGCGGCAGCTGCTGGACTGGCAGCGTGAGGCGGCCGACCCGAGCGAGTTCCTGGACGCGCTGCGGTTCGACCTGTCCAGCCAGGAGGTGTACGTCTTCACCCCGAAGGGCGACGTCATCCCGCTGCCGACCGGGTCGACGCCGGTGGACTTCGCGTACGCGGTGCACACCGAGGTCGGGCACAAGTGCATCGGCGCGCGGGTAAACGGCAAGCTGGTGCCGCTGGAATCGACGCTGTCGAACGGCGACGTGATCGAGATCTTCACGTCGAAGTCCGACACGGCCGGCCCGACGCAGGACTGGCTCGGCTTCGTCAAGAGCCCGCGGGCGCGTACGAAGATCCGCCAGTACTTCAACAAGGAGCGGCGCGAGGAGGCGATCGAGGCCGGCAAGGACTCGATCGTCAAGGCGATGCGCAAGCAGGGCATGCCGCTGCAGCGGATGCTCACCTCGGACGCGCTGATGGCGATCGCCCGGGACCTGCACCTCGCCGACGTGGCCTCGCTGTACGCGGCGGTCGGCGACAGCCAGGTCTCCGCGCAGTCGGTCGTGCAGAAGCTGATGGCCTCCTACGGCGGCGAGGAGGGCGCGGCGGAGGACATCGCCGAGACCGCCGTCGCCACCCGGCCGCCGCGCAGCCGGCAGAGCAGCGCCGACCCGGGCGTGGTGGTCCGCGGCGTCAGCGACGTCTGGATCAAGCTGGCCCGCTGCTGCACGCCCGTACCGCCGGACTCGGTGTTCGGGTTCGTCACCCGCTCCGGCGGGGTCAGCGTGCACCGGGACGACTGCGCCAACGCCGAGGACCTGCGCGCCCAGCCCGAGCGGGTGGTCGAGGTGAGCTGGAAGCTCACGTCCGCCTCCACGTTCCTGGTCGCCATCCAGGTCGAGGCGCTGGACCGGCACAAGCTGCTCGCCGACGTGACGAGGGTGCTGTCCGAGGAGCGGGTCAACATCCTCTCCGCGACCGTCACCACCACCCGCGACCGGGTGGCGGTCAGCCGGTTCAGCTTCGAGATGGCCGACCCGAAGCACCTCGGGCACCTGCTGGCCGCGGTTCGCAAGGTCGACGGCGTGTTCGACGCGTACCGGGTCACCTCGGGGGCCTGAGCTACCCCACGCACGCGAAAGCGCCCGCCGGCTGCGATCAGCCGGCGGGCGCTTCGTCGTCGTACGGGTGCGGTCAGCCGCCCTCGACCGGGCTCATCGTCACCTTGGTCATGGTGATCTCCTTCTTCGGGTGACCACCGCCGGCCTGCTTCGCGAACGCGCCGTCGTCACCGGCCGCGGCGACCTGCTTCACCACGTCCATGCCACCGGTGATGGTGCCCAGCACCGTGTAGTTCGGGTCGAGCGGCGAGTCGCCGTACACGATGAAGAACTGGCTGCCCGTGCTGCCCGGCTGGCCGGAGTTGGCCATCGCGATGACACCCTCCGGGTACGGCGGGCGCTTGTCGGTGGGGAGGTTCTCCTCGGCCAGGTTGTACGACGGGCCGCCGGTGCCGTCGGTGTCCCGCCAGCCCTTGCCGGTGGCGCTCGGGTCGCCGCACTGGAGCACCTTGATGCCCTCGGTGACCAGCCGGTGGCACTTGGTGTTGTCGAAGAAGCCCTTGCCGGCCAGGTGCGTGAAGCTTCCGGCGGTGCAGGGCACCTTGGCGCGGTCGATCTTGGCGGTGATCGGGCCCAGGTTGGTGTCGATGGTCATCGTCTGGGTGCCCTTGCCCGACTGCTGGGCCGGCGGCAGGCCGACGTCCTTGATCTGCGCCGGACGGCCCTCCTTGGGCACCTCCGTGTACGCGCACTGGACGGCCCCGGCGGCGGCGGTGGTGCCCTGCTTGTCGTCGTCGTCGCCGAGCGCGGCGACGAGCCAGACCGTGCCTGCTACGACGAGCACCAGCACCGCCGCGGCCCCGACGATCGCCTGGGTCTGCCGGCGCTTACGGGCCCGGCCGGCCCGTTCCGCCATCTCGCGCTCGAGCTTGGCCCGCGCCGCCGCGCGCTGGCGGTCTCTGGTGGACGTCACGGTCACTCCTCACCTGCTGCGTATGGGTTCGGCGCGCGCGCCGCCGGGTCAGCCGACGGCCCGCGGCCTGCTCGCCTGTGTTCTCAGCCCGCGCTGGCGCTGGGCGACGGCGCGGGACTGCCGGCCGGCGCCGCACCGGGCTCGCCGACGGTGACGCTCTGGACCAGCACCTGCGTCTTCGGCTTGACCTTGGCGCCGTTGCCATTGTCCACCGTCGGCATGGCGCCGATCTTCTCCACCACGTCGAGCCCGCCGGTGACCTTGCCGACCACCGAGTAGGCCGGCTTGGCCGGGCTGGCGTCCTTGAAGAAGATCAGGAACTGGCTGCCGTTGCTGCCGGGCGGGTTGCCGATCATGGCGACCGTGCCCTTCGGGTACGTCGCCGGCTGCCCGGGCGCCGGGGAGGCCGACGGGCTCGGCTCCGCCGCGGCCGGGACGTTCTCGTCGAAGAACGAGTAGGTCGGGCCGCCGAGGCCGGTGCCGGTCGGGTCACCGCAGCGCAGCGCGCCCTCGGCGGTGATCTCGTGGCAGGTGGTGTTGTCGAAGAACGACCGGCCGGCCAGGTAGCTCAGGCTCGCCGCGCCGCACGGCGCGTCGGTCTGGTCCAGCTCGACGGTGATCGGCCCACCCTGGTTGGTGGTGATCGTCATCGGGCGGGTGCCGGAGGTGGGCAGGCCGGTGGTGGGCGGCTCGCCGACGTCCTTGAGGTTGGTGTTGACGGCGCCGTCCTGCGCGGTCCAGAGGCAGACGTCGTCGGCGGCCTTCTTCTCCGGCTCGGAGTCGAACGCGCCGAGCGCCCAGGCGGAGCCGGCCACGATCAGCACGAGCACCACCGCGGCGCCCACGCCGGCCCGGATCTGCCGGCGCCGCTTCGCGGTCGCCGCCCGCCGGGCGAGCTGCCGGTCGAGCTTGGCGCGCGCCAGTTTGCGCTGCCGGTCCCTGCTGGAAGCCACGCGCGCTCCCCTTCCTCTGCCTGATCGCCGCCGGCGCCGGGCGCCGTCCGCCGTTCCGATCGGGGTGCGCCACGCCACACGCCCGCCAGAGTGTACGGGTAGCGACTGTGAATGTGGTGTACGAGGTACCGCCGTCTCAGACCGGGCGGGGCGGACGGGCCGGTGGCGGACGGAACCCGCTGGCCGCTGCGACTAGGCTGCAGGGTGACGACGACCGGACGGAAAGGGGAGCGACGTGCTCGTGGCCGGCTTTCCCGCGGACGCCTTCGGCACCAACTGCTACGTGGTGGCGACCGGGCCGGGGGAGCAGTGCGTGGTGGTCGACCCCGGCATCGGGGTGCTCGACCGGCTCGACGCCGTGCTCGCCGAGCACCGCCTGCACCCGGCCGCCGTGCTGCTCACCCACGGCCACCTCGACCACACGTTCTCCGTCGCCCCGGTCTGCGGCGCGCGGGGCATCCCCGCCTACGTCCACCCGGACGACCGGGAGCTGCTGGCCGACCCGAGCAAGGCGCTGTCGATGGACCTGACCCAGCTGTTCGGCGGCCGGCTGCCGTACGCCGAGCCGGACGACGTGGCCGAGCTGACCGACGGCGCGACGCTGTCGCTGGCCGGGTTGGAGGTCACCGTCGACCACGCCCCCGGCCATACCGGCGGGTCGGTGCTGTTCCGGTTGCCCGGCGCCGGCTCGCCCTGGGAGGCGGAGCAGATCTGCCTCTCCGGTGACGTGCTGTTCGCCGGCTCGATCGGCCGTACCGACCTGCCGGGCGGCAGCATGCCCCGGATGCTGACCAGCCTGCGGGACAAGGTGCTCCCGCTGGCCGACGACACAGTCGTCCTGCCCGGCCACGGCCCCGCCACGACGATCGGCCGCGAGCGCGCGACGAACCCGTACCTCGTCGAGGTGGCGGGCACCGGCGGCGCGCGCCCGGCCGCGCCCACCCGCGGCCTCTGACCGCCGCGACCCACGACGTTCGCCCGCGCCCCGCGCGGGATCGAGGAGTACGCCATGAGCAAGCCCACGCCCATCTCCGGCTTCCCCGAGTGGACGCCGGCGCAGCGGATGATCGAGCAGTTCGTGCTCGACCGGATCCGCGCCACGTTCGAGCTGTACGGTTTCGCGCCGCTGGAGACCCGCTCGGTCGAGCCGCTGGACCAGCTCCTGCGCAAGGGGGAGACCTCCAAGGAGGTCTACCTGCTGCGCCGGTTGCAGGCCGACGCCGACGGGCCGGCCGGTGACGACGCGCTCGGCCTGCACTTCGACCTGACCGTGCCGTTCGCCCGCTACGTGCTGGAGAACGCTGGCAAGCTGCAGTTCCCGTTCCGCCGCTACCAGATCCAGAAGGTGTGGCGGGGTGAGCGCCCGCAGGAGGGCCGCTACCGCGAGTTCCTCCAGGCCGACATCGACATCGTCGACCGGGACACGCTGCCGGCCCACTACGAGGCGGAGATGCCGCTGGTCATCGGCGACGCGCTGCGGTCGCTGCCGATCCCGCCGGTGCGCATCCAGGTCAACAACCGCAAGATCTGCGAGGGCTTCTACCGGGGCATCGGGCTGACCGACGCGGAGGCGGCGCTGCGCGCCGTCGACAAGCTCGACAAGATCGGCCCGGCCGGGGTGACGGAGCTGCTGGCGAGCACCGCCGGGGCGAGCGAGGCGCAGGCCAAGGCCGTGCTGTCGCTGGCCGAGATCTCCGCGCCGGACGCGTCCTTCGCCGACGCGGTGCGCGGCCTCGGGGTGAGCGACCCGCTGCTGGACGAGGGCGTCGCGGAGCTGACCGCCGTGGTGGAGACCGCCGCCGCGCACGCGCCCGGCCTCTGCGTGGCGGACCTGCGCATCGCGCGGGGCCTGGACTACTACACGGGTACGGTCTACGAGACGCAGATGATCGGCTACGAGCGGTTCGGCTCGATCTGCTCCGGCGGCCGGTACGACAACCTGGCCAGCTCGGGCAACGTCCGGTTCCCCGGCGTGGGCATCTCGATCGGGGTGACCCGGCTGCTCGGCCTGCTGTTCGGCGCCGAGGCGCTGTCGGTGTCCCGTTCGGTGCCGACCTGCGTGCTCGTGGCGGTCACCGCCGAGGAGGACCGGGCGGCCAGCGACGCGGTCGCGGCGGCGCTGCGCTCGCGCGGTGTGCCGACCGAGGTGTCCCCGTCGGCGGCCAAGTTCGGCAAGCAGATCCGGTACGCCGAGCGGCGCGGCATCCCGTACGTCTGGTTCCCCGGCGCGGACGGCGACGAGGTCAAGGACATCCGTTCCGGCGAGCAGGTGCCGGCCGCGGCGGGCGAGTGGACGCCGCCCCGGGCGGACCTGAAGCCGCTGGTCGGCCCGGCCGGCACTGGCGTCTGACGGCGTTTCGACCTACGGTGGCGTAAGTTACGCCACCGTAGGGAGAACGTCGTGACCGTGCTCAGCCAGACCGCTCTGCTCACCGAACTCGAGCCGGTGGTCGAGAAGAACCTCGACCGCCACCTGTCGCTGGCCAAGGAGTGGTTCCCGCACGAGTACGTGCCGTGGAGCGAGGGCCGCACCTTCGACGGCCCGCTGGGCGGCGAGGCCTGGTCGCCGGAGGACTCGACGCTGCCCGAGGTGGCGCGGACCGCGCTGATCGTCAACCTGCTCACCGAGGACAACCTGCCCTCGTACCACCACGAGATCGCCACCCTGTTCGGGCGCGACGGCGCGTGGGGCACCTGGGTGCACCGGTGGACCGCCGAGGAGGGGCGGCACGGCACGGCGATCCGCGACTACCTCACGGTGACCCGGGCGGTGGACCCGGTGGCGCTGGAGCGGGCCCGCATGGTGCACATGTCGGCCGGCTACCAGAACGTCCACGACCAGGAGATGCTGCACTCGCTGGCGTACGTGTCGTTCCAGGAGCTGGCGACCCGCATCTCGCACCGCAACACCGGCCGGGCCACCGACGACCCGACGTGCGAGGCGCTGCTGGCGCGGGTGGCCGCGGACGAGAACCTGCACATGGTCTTCTACCGCAACCTGCTCGGCGCGGCGTTCGAGCTGGCGCCGTCGCAGGCGATGCGTGCCGTCGCGGACGTGCTCGCCAACTTCCAGATGCCGGGTGTCGGCATCGACGGCTTCGCCCGCAAGTCGGTGGCGATCGCGCTGGCCGGGATCTACGACCTGCGCCAGCACCGTGACGAGGTGGTGATGCCGGTGCTGCGCCAGTGGAACCTGTTCGACGTGACCGGCCTGAACGCCGACGGCGAGGCCGCCCGCGACCAGATCGCCGCCCACCTGGACACCCTGGAGACCCAGGCGTCCCGCTTCGAGGATCGCCGAGCCGCCCGAGCCGCCCGCGTCGCCGCCACCCAGGCCTGACCCCCGCCCCGTCTCCCGCGCGATCTTGCACTTACGGCCCCCGCGAATGCCGCGAAACCGGCGCTGCGGGGGCCGCAACCGCAAGATCGCCGCGAACAAGCGGGCGGTCAGGGGAGGGGGAAGATCAGGCAGGTTGAGGTGGCGTGGGCTACCAGGCGGTTGGCCGGGTCTGTCAGGCGGGCCTCGGCCAGGGCGGTACGGCGGCCTCGCTGGAGCACCGTGCCCTCACACCGCAGTGTGCCGGTGTCGACGGTTACCGGGCGCAGGAACTTCACGTTGAGGTCCAGCGACGTGTAGCCGACGCCGGCCGGCAGCGTGGTGTGCACGGCGCACGCCGCGGCGGTGTCCAGCAGCGTGGAGATGACGCCGCCGTGCACGGTGCCGAGCGGGTTGTAGTGGAACTCCTGCGGCAGCAGCTCGACCGCGACGCGACCCTCCTCGGCCTCCATCCGGGACATGTCGACGAGGTGCATGATCGGCGGCGCGTCCAGCTCGCCGGCGATCATCGCCCGCATCAGCTCAAGGCCGCTGCGCCGGCCCAGGTGCGCGGCGCCGGCCGCCGGGTCGGACCAGGTGAACGTGCGGGTGCGCTCCTGCGTCTGCGTCATGGACTCAGCCTCGCAGCGCGTTGCTGAGTCTGTCAATCAGACCTAGCCTGGTCGGCATGAGACCCGCGGCACTGGACTGGTCGGTGGAGAACTGCACCATCGCGCGCGCCATGGAGGTCCTCGGCGAGCGGTGGACCCTCGTCGTGCTGCGCGAGGTCTTCAACGGCGTACGCCGGTTCGACGACATGCGGGTGCGGACCGGCATTCCGCGTCAGGTGCTGACCAACCGGCTCGCCATGCTCGTCGAGCGCGGTGTGCTGCGCCGGGAGCCGTACCGCGAGCCGGGCAGCCGGCCGCGCCACGAGTACCGGCTCACCGAGATGGGCCTGGACCTCTGGCCGGTGCTCGTCGCGGTGCTCGGCTGGGGCGACCGCTACCTGGCCGACCCGGAGGGCTCGCCGCTGAGCGTCGCGCACCGCGACTGCGGCGCCGGGGTCCGGGTCGCGTTGCGCTGCGCCGAGGGGCACGAGATCACCGAGGCGCGCGACGTGCTGCCACGCCCGGGCCCGGGGGCCCGTCGCCGCAACCCCTGAACCGGCTCTGACAGATGATGTCGATGTTGTTGCTCCGGCGTTACATCGGTCGCTGGTGCGAATCCGGGCAAAGCCATGTCTTGCTTACGATCTTAAATGTGTGAATACTTTGGGCACCCGGGCGGTTTCCCCAGGTCGCCCGGGTTGTCCTCGGGCGCGCCCCCATGACAGCGCCCGTTCACCCCCATTCGGAGGTTGTTACATGCGACCCACGAGGTCCACGCTCCGCCGCGCCGCCGCAGTAGCCGTCGCCGGCACCCTGGTCACCGGCTCGCTGCTCGGCGCACCCGCGCAGGCCGCCCCCACGGCCCTCTCGCCGGACGCCGCCGCCACCCTCGTCGAGAAGCTCGGCGCCCGCGCGGCCGGCACGTACGCCGACGCCAGCGGCAAGATGGTCGTCACGGTGACCGACACCGCGACCGCCCGCCAGGTGCGCGACGCCGGCGCCATCCCGAAGATCGTGGCGCGCGGCGCGGACAAGCTCAACGCCGCCACCAGCGAGCTGGAGCGCTCCGCGAAGATCCCCGGCACCGCCTGGTGGACCGACCCGGCCACGAACCAGGTCGTCGTCTCCGTCGACAGCACCGTCACCGGCGCCAAGCTGGAGCGGGTCAAGGCCGCCGCCGCCCGGCACAACGGCGCGATCCGCATCGAGGCCGAGGCCGGCGTGCTGAGCACCCGGATCTCCGGCGGTCAGGCGATCTACGCCGGCGGCGGTGGCCGTTGCTCGCTCGGGTTCAACGTCCGCAGCGGCTCGACCTACTACTTCCTCACCGCGGGCCACTGCACCAACATCTCGTCGAGCTGGTACAGCAACTCCGCGCAGACCAGCCTGCTCGGCACCCGGACCGGCACCAGCTTCCCGGGTAACGACTACGGCATCGTCCGGCACAACAACTCGGCCAACGCGGCCGGCAACGTGTCGCTCTACAACGGCAGCTTCCAGGACATCACCTCGGCCGGCAACGCGTACGTCGGCCAGTCCGTCCGTCGTTCCGGCAGCACCACCGGCCTGCGCAGCGGCAGCGTCAGCGCGCTCAACGCGACCGTGAACTACGCCGAGGGCAGCGTCTCCGGCCTCATCCGCACCAACGTCTGCGCCGAGCCGGGCGACAGCGGCGGCTCGCTGTTCGCCGGCACCGTCGCGCTCGGCCTCACCTCCGGTGGTAGCGGCAACTGCCGCACCGGTGGCACCACCTACTTCCAGCCGGTCACCGAGGCCCTCAGCCGCTACGGCGTGAGCGTCTTCTGATCCGCGTACTCCACGAACGGGCCGCCGGGCGACCGGCGGCCCGTTCCGCGTACCCGTCTCAGGCGCCTGCCCCGAGGCGGCCCGGACCGACCGGCGGGCCGTCCGGGCGGGGCGGGTCCGACGGCCGGGCCGTCCAGTGCCGGTGGGCCCGCCGTGCGGACAGCACCGCCGCCAGCGGCCAGAGCGTCACCGCGAGGGCCGCCACCCGCTCGGCCAGCCCGGTCCGGGAGCCGCCCGTCACCTCCGCCACCGACCAGCCGAACAACGCCAGCAGGACGGCCGTCACGGCCAGCGCCACCGGTCGGCGGAACGCCCACGGCGGCCGGCCCGCCGGGGAGGCGGCCACCTCGCGCGGCACCCTCCGGGGCAGCCGCAGCGCCGACCCGGCCGGCCAGAGCGCCAGCGCGAGCACCGCCACGGTGGCCACCACGCCGTGCGCCGGCGAGCCACCCACCTGCGGCCGGGGGAACGCGATGAGCGCGACGGTGGACACCCCGCCGACCGCCAGCAGGAAGCGGCTCGGCAGCCCGGCGGCGTGCAGCGCGGCGGCGGTGGCGCAGTAGCAGCAGCCGAGCAGCACCAGCGCGCCGCCCATCAGCCACGGATCGGTGGCGCCCTCGCCGGCCAGCTCGCTGATCGTGTCCCGCACCGGGTCGTACCCCGGCCCCTGGCGGGCGCCCGCCACGGTCCAGCCCGCCACCAGCAGCGCGGGCGCGGCGGTCGCGGTGACCACGGCCCAGCTCGGTACGGCACGCACCCGGCCACGGTAGACCGCCGGACCCGGCCCGCACGGCGCTTTCGCCACCGCCGAGGCGGACCGGCTCGACGGGTGCCCGGGAGCGGGCCCGCCCGCCCTGACAGAATGCGGGGGAGCAGTGAGTGGACCAGATTGAGGAGACGCCAGCCGTGATCCGTACCCACAATGCCGGAAGCCTGCGCGCCGCGGACGCCGGCTCGACGGTGACGCTCGCCGGGTGGGTGGCCCGCCGGCGCGACCACGGCGGTGTCATCTTCGTCGACCTGCGCGACGCCTCCGGCGTCGTGCAGGTGGTCTTCCGCGAGGAGGACGCGCACGCGCTGCGAAACGAGTTCTGCGTCAAGGTCACCGGCGAGGTGACCCGCCGCCCGGAGGGCAACGAGAACCCGGACCTGCCCACCGGCGAGGTCGAGGTGACCGCGTCCGAGCTGGAGGTGCTCTCCGAGGCCGCGCCGCTGCCGCTGCCGGTGGACGACCAGATCGAGGCCGGCGACGACATCCGGCTCAAGTACCGCTACCTGGACCTGCGCCGGGGCGGCCCGGCCAAGGCCATGCGGCTGCGCTCGCGGGCCAACCAGATCGCCCGCGGCGTGCTGCACGAGCGGGACTTCCTGGAGATCGAGACGCCGACGCTGACCCGCTCCACCCCGGAGGGCGCCCGCGACTTCCTGGTGCCGGTGCGGCTGCAGCCGGGCAGCTGGTACGCGCTGCCGCAGTCGCCGCAGCTGTTCAAGCAGCTGCTGATGGTCGGTGGCATGGAGCGGTACTACCAGATCGCCCGCTGCTACCGCGACGAGGACTTCCGCGCCGACCGGCAGCCGGAGTTCACCCAGCTCGACATCGAGATGTCGTTCGTCACCGAGGACGACGTGATCGACCTCGGCGAGGCGATCGTCTCGGCGCTGTGGAAGGACCTCGCCGGCTACGAGATCGCCCGGCCGATCCCGCGCATCACCTGGCACGACGCCATGTCCCGCTACGGCTCCGACAAGCCGGACCTGCGCTACGGCGTGGAGCTGACCGAGCTGACCGACTACCTGCGCGGCACCGAGTTCCGGGTGTTCGCCGGCGCGATCGACGCGGGCGGCTACGTCGGCGCGGTGGTCATGCCCGGCGGCGCGTCGCAGACCCGCAAGGAGCTGGACGGCTGGCAGGACTGGGCCAAGGCGCGCGGCGCGCGCGGCCTGGCGTACGTGGTGCTGGACGCCGAGACCGGCGAGGCGCGCGGCCCGGTGGCGAAGAACCTGTCCGAGGCGCACCTGTCCGGCCTGGCCGACGCGGTCGGCGCGAAGCCCGGCGACGCGGTCTTCTTCGCCGCGAGCACCAACACCCGCGAGGCGCAGGAGCTGCTCGGCGCGGCCCGGATCGAGATCGCCAAGCGGGCGAACCTGATCGACGAGAGCGCCTGGGCGTTCTGCTGGGTGGTCGACGCGCCGATGTTCGAGCGCACTGACGAGGGCGGCTGGACCGCCGTGCACCACCCGTTCACCTCGCCGAACGCCGAGTGGGTGGACCGGTTCGAGGAGGCACCGGACCGGGCGCTGGCGTACGCGTACGACATCGTCTGCAACGGCAACGAGATCGGCGGCGGCTCGATCCGTATCCACCGTGGCGACGTGCAGCAGCGGGTGTTCGACCTGCTCGGCATCACCGCCGACGAGGCGCAGGACAAGTTCGGCTTCCTGCTGGAGGCGTTCAAGTACGGCGCCCCGCCGCACGGCGGCATCGCGTTCGGCTGGGACCGGGTCTGCATGCTGCTGGCCGGCGCGGACTCGATCCGCGAGGTCATCGCGTTCCCGAAGACCCGGGGCGGCTTCGACCCGCTCACCGGCGCGCCCACCCCGATCACCGGGCAGCAGCGCGCCGAGGCGGGCATCGACGCCAAGCCGAAGGCGCCGACCGGCCCGCACGCCGGCACCGCCGGTCCGGCCGCCCCGGTGGCCGACCCCACCTGATCCTCGCCTCGTCGAAAGGCCCGCGTCATGATGACGCGGGCCTTTTCGATCTTCAGGGGGACTGATGCGTCTGCTCGTGGTGGGAGCCAGCGGCTTCCTCGGCGCCGAGGTGTGCCGGCAGGCGGTCGCCGCCGGGCACCGGGTGGCCGGCACGTACCACTCCGCCGCCGTCGCGGTGCCCGGCGTCGCGCCGCACCGGCTCGACGTGACCGACCGCGCCGCCGTGCGCGAGCTGCTGACCCGGGTACGCCCCGACGCGGTCGTCGCCACCCCCTACCGGTACGACGACTGGGCGGTCACGGCGGACGGGGCGGCCCACATCGCGGTCGCCGCCGCCGAGGTGGGTGCCCGGCTGGTGCACCTGTCCAGCGACGCGCTGCACGCCGGGCGGCCGACGCCGTACGCGGAGGAGGACGTGCCCACGCCGCTGCACCCGTACGGGGCGGCGAAGGCGGCGGCGGAGACGGCCGTGCGGGCGGTGGACCCGGGCGCGGTGCTGGTGCGGACATCGCTGATCGTGGGGGAGGGCAGCAAGCAGATCCAGCTCTGCCGGGACGCGCTGGCCGGCCGGGCCACGCTGTTCACCGACGAGCTGCGCTGCCCGGTGCACGTGGCCGACCTCGCCGCCGCGGTGCTGGAGCTGGTGCCGGGCGACTACGCCGGGCTGCTCAACGTGGCCGGGCCGGATGCGGTGAGCCGCGCCGAGATGGGGCTGCTGGTGGCCCGGCACGACGGGGTGGACGCGGGCGGGCTGCGGACGACCACGATCGCCGCCGCCGGACTGCACCGACCGGGCGAGGTGGTGCTGGACTCCACCCGTGCCGCGGGGCTGCTGCGGACACGGCTGCGCGGGATCTCCGAGCTGTACGGCTAGTTGCACAGATTCTTTGCAAGGCTCTTGTGCATGGAAAGTGTGCACAGATATTGTGCATCTCATGGAGGAGAAGAAGGAGCGCGCCGTACGCATCGACCACCGCCAGGTTCGCGCGCTGGCCCAGCCGCTGCGCATGCGGCTGATCGGGGCACTGCGCGTGGTGGGCCCGTCCACCGCCACCGCCCTGGCCGAGATGCTCGGCACCAACAGCGGCGCGACCAGCTACCACCTGCGCCAGCTCGCCGAGGTCGGCCTCGTGGTCGAGGACCCCAACCTCGGCACCGGCCGGCAGCGCTACTGGCGGGCCGCGCACGACGTCACCAACTGGGAGTCGAGCGACTTCGACGACGACCCCGACTCGCGGGCCGCCATCGAGTGGCTGGAGGCCGACTACGTCCGCTTCTTCGCCGGGCACGCCGAACGCTGGTTCGCCCAGCGGCACCAGTGGGGACCGGCCTGGCGCGACGCGTTCGGCATGGGCGACTTCTTCATGCGCATCCCGGTCTCCCGCCTCGAAGCGATCAAGGAGGAGGTCTTCGCGCTCTTCGAGCGGCACCGCGACGAGACCGACCCCGACGACCCCGACGCCGAGACGGTCCAGCTCTACCTCGCCGCCCTCCCGATGGACGCGGCGTTCCCGCGGCCCACCCCGCCGTCCACCGAGGAGAAGCCGTGACCACGCTGTCCGTACGCCAGATCCGGCTCCGCTACCTCACGCTGTACGGCCTGCGCTGGCTGCCCAGCGGCCTGCTCATGCCGGTGATGATCCTGCTGATGCAGGAACGCGGCCTCACGCTGTCGCAGATCGGCCTGGTCGCCACCGCGCAGGGCCTCGTCGTGCTGGCGCTGGAACTGCCCACCGGCGGCTTCGCCGACGCGCTCGGCCGCAAACCGGTGCTGGTCGTCGCCTGGGTGCTCGGCCTGGGCTCGCTGGCGCTGATGGCGGTGGCCGACTCGTTCTGGATGTTCTTCCTGGTCTGGGCGTTGCAGGGCGTCTACCGGGCGCTCGACAGCGGCCCGATGGAATCCTGGTACGTCGACGCCACGCTCGCCGTCGACCCGAAGGCCGAGTACGAGCGCGGCCTCGGCTGGGCCGGCACCGTGATCGGTGTCGCGATCGGCGCGGGCGCGCTGCTCAGCGGCGGCCTGGTCGCGCTCGGCCCGGTCGGCCCGGTCAGCGCTCTGGCCCTGCCGGTGATCGTCGCCGCCGTGCTCCAGGCCGTCTCCATCGTGGCGCTGCTGGCGCTGATGGCGGAGCGGCGGCCCGCGTCCGGCCCGGCCGCGCTGCGCGCCTCGGTGGCCGACGCGCCCCGCATGGTCGGGCAGGCCGTCGGGCTGCTGCGCCGCAACCGGGTGCTCGCGGCCCTGGTCGCCGTCGAACTGTTCTGGGGCTTCGGCATGGTCACCTTCGAGTCGCTGCTCCCGGTACGCCTCGCCGACGTGCTCGGTGACCCGGACCGCGCGGCGGCGCTGCTCGGCCCCGCCGGCACGGCGGCCTGGCTCGCCAACGCCGCCGGCGCGGCGCTCACCCCGTTCCTGCTGCGCCGCCTCGGCGCCGCCCCGGCCGCCGCGCTGATGCGCATCCTGCAGGGCGTGACGGTGGTCGGCATGGGCCTGCTGGCCGGCCCGGTCGGCGTGCTCATCGCGTACCTGGCCTGCTACGCCGTGCACGGCGCGTCCAACCCGCTGCACATGGGACTACTGCACCGGCAGGTCGACGGCCCGTACCGGACCAGCGTGCTCTCGCTCAACTCGATGGCCGCCCAGCCGGCCGGCGCGCTCGGCGCGGTGACGCTGACCGCGCTGGCCGACGCCACGAGCGTCAGCACCGCCATGATCGTCGGCGCGGTGGTGCTCGCCGTGGCCGCGCCGCTCTACCTGCCGGCCTGGCGCGCCGCCCGCCGTACCCCGCAGGACGTCACCGTGGAACCGGAGTCGACGGTGGGCGGCCCCGGCCACGCCGGCCCGCCCCTCGACCCCGCCCCCGCGGTAGCCGCCCCCGCTCCCGCCGGCCGCGACTGACCTCCGCGCCCGAAGATGGACGAGATCTTGGTACGAGAGGGCCCCTATGAGGGCCGTTTCGTACCAAGATCTCGCGCGGTCGGGGGCGGGGAGTGTCAGGCGAGCTTGACGGAGGTGCGGCGTTCGGCGGCGGTGAAGCCGAGCCGGCGGTACAGCCGGATCGCGCCCACGTTGTCCGGGTAGACGCCCAGCGCCACCGCGTCGTACCTGCCGAACAGGGCGCATGTCATCCCGGCGGTCAGCGCCGCCCCCAGCCCTCGGCCGCGATGCCCCGGTGCGACTGTCAGTCCGGCCAGGAAGCCGATGTCGCCGCGGCTGCGATCGGCGCCGCAGGCGAGCAGGCGGCCACCGTCGCGGACGCCGTACCAGTCGACGATGCCCGGCTCGCCCGGCCGCGACGTGGTGGCCGGGAACGCCTCCTCGATCAGCGCGGCCAGGGCGGGGTGGTCGGCCTCGGTGAGGCGTACCACCCGCTCCTGCTCCGGCTGGTGCGGCGGCGGCGCGGTGGTCCAGAGGAAGTCCCACTCGGTCAGCCGGGCCACCGGCAGCCGCGCGGCCACCTCGTCCGGATCGGCGTGGGACAGGTTGATCGACTGACCGGCCCGCAGCGTCCCGTCCGCCCGGTGGGCGGCGAAGACGTCGAGTGCCGGGCCGGGTGCGCCGACCGCGCCGCCGGCCGACCACTCGCCCGGCGGGAGCAGCCATCCGACCGCGCCGTCGTGCCGCCATCCGCGTACGGCCTCGTCGCGCCGCAGCGCGTGCCGGGCGAACGGGTGACGGCGGGCCGCGGCGAGCAGCCCCTCCCGTCCGGTCAGCGACTCGTCGACCGTGATCATTCCGCCAGCGTACGAGCATCCCTGCTGGTACCGAGGGCCGAGGCATCTCCTGTTCCACGGTGGAGATTGACGAACAGACCGATTGGGTACATCCGTCGCCGACCTGCTGGGAACCCCCACCGGAGGAACGACATGCTCGCCATTCTCGCGGCCATCGTGTTCGGTTTCGCGCTGCTGCTCGACTTCATGAACACCGACCTCGGCGCCCCCGATCTGTTCAGCACCTCGACGCTCATGCTCATCGGCTTCCTGCTGCTCTCGCTCTACCTGGCCGGCGTCGGCTCCGGCCCGCGCGGCGGCGGTGGCGGCCGGTGGTACCGGGGCCGGCGGCCGGGTCGCGGCTGACCGGAAAAGACCACCCCGGGCCGGGGCGGCGGCGCGATTCCGGCGTCGTCGGCCCGGCCCGGTACTGTCTTCGTGATGGAATCGGACGCCCTCTTCAGCCTCGGCGAGCCGGCCGGCGCACCCGCGGGCGCGGGCGGCGCCGACGGCTTCACCGACGCCCGGGCGGACTCGCCCCTGCCGGTGCGGATGCGGCCGGCGGGCATCGACGAGCTGGTCGGGCAGGAACACCTGCTCGCGCCGGGAGCGCCGCTGCGTCAGCTGGTCGAGGGCGCGGCGCCGATGTCGGTGATCCTCTGGGGTCCGCCGGGCAGCGGCAAGACCACCATCGCCCACCTCGTGGCCAGGGCCACCGACCGGCGGTTCGTCGCGATGTCAGCGCTGACCGCGGGCGTGAAGGACGTCCGCGCCGTGATCGACACCGCCCGCCGGCAACGCCGGTCCGGCGGGCCGCCGACGGTGCTGTTCATCGACGAGGTGCACCGGTTCAGCAAGACCCAGCAGGACTCGCTTCTCGCCGCGGTCGAGGACCGTACCGTCACGCTGCTGGCGGCGACCACGGAGAACCCGTACTTCTCGGTTATCTCGCCCTTGCTGTCGCGCTGCGTGCTGCTCACCCTCCAGGCCCTCGACGACGACGACGTCCGCGGCCTGCTGCGCCGCGCGGTGGCCGACGAGCGCGGACTCGGCGGCGCGCTGGTCCTGGCCGAGGAGGCGGAGGACCACCTGGTCCGGCTCGCCGGGGGCGACGTGCGCAAGGCGCTCACCGCGCTGGAGGCGGCCGCTGCCACCGCGACCGCGCTCGGCACCGGCCGGATCGACCTCGCAGTGGCCGAACAGGCGGTCGACGTGGCGGCGGTGCGATACGACCGCGACGGCGACGCCCACTACGACGTGACGAGCGCGTTCATCAAGAGCATGCGCGGCTCGGACGTGGACGCGGCACTGCACTGGCTGGCCCGGATGGTGGTGGCCGGGGAGGACGCCCGGTTCATCGCCCGCCGGCTGGTGATCTTCGCCAGTGAGGACGTCGGCATGGCCGATCCCACAGCGCTGACCGTGGCCACCGCGGCCGCCCACGCGGTCGAGTACGTGGGCCTGCCCGAGGCGCAGCTCAACCTGGCCCAGGCGGTCATCCACCTGGCCACCGCGCCGAAGTCGAACTCGGCCACCACAGCGATCGGCGCCGCCGTCGCCGACGTACGCGCGGGTCGCGGCGGTCCGGTGCCGCGCGGGCTGCGCGACGCCCACTACTCCGGCGCGCGGGGCCTCGGCCACGGCACCGGCTACCGCTACCCGCACGACGACCACCGGGGGGTGGTCACCCAGCAGTACGCTCCGGACGACCTCGTCGGCACCGACTACTACCAGCCCAGCGGGCACGGCGCGGAGCGGGCGGTGGCCACCCGGCTGCCGCTGCTGCGCCGGATCGTACGCGGGCTGCCGGCTCCGGCGACCCGGGCGGAGGCCGGCGCCCCGGCCGCCGCGAACGGGGCCCGGGTGGGGGGCGGCGAGCAGGCCAGCGGGGCGAGTGAGGGCGGCAGCGACGCCGCCGAGGGGGGTCAGTAGTGATGGCGCGTGGTCCGGAGCGGCCGGCGGACGGCCCCGACGAGCGGCGCGACCCGCGGGGCAAGGGCCGCCGGTGGGGACGCGGCCGGGCCGAGCCCGAGCTGGACCCGACTGTCGTCGGCGAGGAACTCGGCTGGATCGACGACCTGCGCACCGCCAAGCACCAGGGCGGTGAACTCGGGCCGGACGGTGACGTCCCGGCGCCGCACCCCGGCGCCGACCCGTCCTGGCCGGCCGCCGAACCGCGCCGTCCGGCCCCCGCGCCGGGGTCCGCCCCCGGCATGCCGCCCGCCGGCCGACCGGCTTCGCCGCCCACGGCACCGGGCCCGCAGCCGCCCTCGGCCGGTCAACCGGTTGCGCCGCCGCCCGCAGGCCGGTCCGGTCCGCCGCAGGCTTCCGGCCGCCCCGTGCCGCCACCAGCCGCCGCGCCGCAGGCTCCCGGCCGGCCTCACCCGAACGGGCCCGCTCCGGGCGGCCGCACCGACCCGACGATGCCGCCCGTGACCGGCCGTGCCGGACCGGCGGCGCCCCCGGCCGCGGGCCGTACCGGCGGACCCGGTAGCGACCTCCCTCCGGCCCCCGGCCGTCCGGGCGTGGGGACGCCTCCGCCGCGACGGTCCGGTGCGGACATCGTCGCACCTGCCGCCCGGCCCGGCATGGACACGCCCCCGGCCGCCGGGCGTCCGGCGGCGGCGATGCCGCCGGGAGCCCGCCCGCCGGTCGAGGACGCGCCTGCCGGCCGTCCCGGCCCGGAGACGCCGCCCGGCGGCCGTCCCGGTCCGCGTCCCCCGGTCATGCGCCGCCCGGACGCGCCCGGTCCCGCCGCGCCGCCGGTGCGCCCCGACGGCCCCGAGCCGGGTGCCCCGCGCCGGGCCGCCGACGGTCCCTGGCCCGGCGGCCCCGAAGCCGCCGCCCCGCGCCGCCCGGTCGACGGTCCGTGGCCCGGTGTGCCCGAGGCGCCGCGTCCGCCGGATGCGCCGTACCGCCGCCGCCCGGACGGACCCACCGGTCAGCAGCCACTGGTCACCGGCACTCGCCCGCCATCCGGCGCGCCGTCGCCCGGCCGCGTACCCGCCGACGCGGGCCGGCCGTCCACTGACGGCGACACCCGCGTACCGCCCGCCCCCCGAGGCCGGCACGGCGCCGGGCCCGAGGGCCCGCACCCGGCCGACCCGACGACCCCGCCGCCCGCCGGACGACGGGCCCGGCCCGACGACACCGCCGGCATCCAGCCGGTCTCCGGTGCTGCCCGCCGAGCCCGCGCCGAGGACACCGGCGCCGTCCCGCAGGTCCCCGGTGGAGCGCGCCGGGCGCGACCCGACGACATGCCACCCGGTACCCAGCCGGTCACCGGCGCGGGCCGCCGGGCGCGTGCCGATGACGTTCCGCCCGGTGTGCAGCCGGTCTCCGGCGCGGGCCGTCGGGCGCGTGCCGACGGCGTTCCGCCCGGCACCCGGCCCGTCTCCGGTGCCGGCCGACGTGCCCGGCACGACGAGCCCACCGGCGGTCACCACCTGCCCGCACCCGGCGCCGAACCCGCAGCCACGCCCGGCCGGCGGGCCGCCCCGGATCGCTCCCCGGTCGTGCCGCGCAGCGGCAACGCACCGGACGTGCCGGGCGCGCCCGTGTCCGGCAGCCCGGCGACCGGCCCGACCCCGCCCACCGGCCGTCGCGGCGCACCCGCCGGCCGCGGCGCCGCACCCGACACGGCCGGCGGCCGGAGCGGCGCACCCGATGCGGCCGGCGGCCGGCGGGCCGCACCCGAGGTGCCCGGCGCCCGGCGGGCCGCGCCCGACGAGCCCGGTGGCCCGGGTGTCACCGCCGAGACGCCCGGCCGACGGGCCGCCCGTGACGATGCCGGTGAGCAGCGGCCGCAACGGCCCGAACGGCCCGCCGACTGGCTGCGGCAGGCCGGTCGTTCCCCGCACACCGACCCCGCCATGCCGGTCACCCGCCGTCCGGCCGGCCCACCCGCCGAGGAGCCGCCCGGCCGTTCCGGCGGCCCCGCCGGCCGTGCCGGCGTCGCCGTGCCGCCGGTGCGTCCCGAGCCGGGTACGCCGTCCCGGCGACAGGGGCAGCCCGGCCCCGATGTGCCGGCGCGCGCCGAACCCGCGGTCCGCCCCGACCAGCCCGGCCCGGGCATGCCCCCGGCCCGGCCTGCGCCGTCCGACCCGCCGCCTGCCCGGCCCGGCCCGGCGCGCGGCGCTGCCCGTCCCGGTGTCGCCGCCGTTCCCGGTGGCGCCCCGGTCGGGCCCGGTCCGCGCGGTGACCTCGACCGCACGGGCGGAACTCCGGCCGGTGGGCGTCCCGGTGGCGCCCCGGCCGGCCCGGTCGAGCCTGGCCCGCGCGGCGACCTCGATCGCACGGGCGGGATTCCGGCCGGCGGTGGCCGTCCCGGTGGTGCTCCCGCCGGTCCGGCCGGACCTGGCCCGCGTGGCGACGCCGATCGCACGGGCGACATCCCGGCTGGTGGCCGTCCCGGTGGTGCACCGGCCGGACCCGGTCCGCGCGGCGACGTGGAGCGCACGGGCGGGATTCCGGTGGGCGGCGCTCGCCCCGGTGGCGGCCCGGCCGGCCCGGCCGGACCCGGTGGCGACGGCCGTGGGGTGGCCCGCCCCGACGACATGTCCCGGCCCGGTGCCGGGCCCCGACCGGTGGCCCCCGGCGCCCGAGGGCCGGCGGGCGACGCCCCGGTGCCGCCCGGCGCCCCGGTGACCGCCCGCGCGGCGGCGGGTGTGGCCCGCCCGGTCGCGCCGGACGAGCGGCCCGCCGGGCGGGCGACACCACCCGGACCGGAAACGGACCGGCCCGGACCGGGCGGCCCGGCGACACCGGCGGCGGCCCGGGCGGCTGTGGTCGTACCCCCGGGGGAGCCGGCGGGGCCACGGCCCGGCGGTCCCGGACCGGCCGACAGCGGCGCGGAGGCCGGTGGCCTTCGTGGCGCGCGGTCCGAGCTGCGCCGGCAGATGCGCGAGCGCAGCCGGCTGCGGCTGGGCATCCTCGCCCTGGTCAGCCTCGTGCTGCTGGGTGCGGTGCCGCTCTACTTCGGGATGCGGACGCTCAGCCGCGACCCGGTCTTCGACACCCTCGACGAGCTCTCGGTGCCCGCCTGGGCACAGAGCAACACGGTGGACAACGTCAGCGGCAGCCGCTGGTGCCTGCAGGACTGCCGCCTGCGGGAACGGTCCGTCGAGTCGGAGCAGGGGTGGAAGGAGACCGTCGCGGTCTACGAGAAGGCGCTGGCCGGGGACGGGTGGCGGCGCTGGAAGGTCGACCGTTGCCCGGACGAGAAGGTCCCGGGTAGCTACACCTGCTGGCGCCGGGACGAACTGACGCTCGACCTGTGGGTACGCGACCGCACCTGCACGCCCCCGCCGATCGACGGGGCGCCCGCGCCGTCCACGCCCGCCGAGCCCGCAGCGGCGGCGTGCACCGGCTCGTTGGTGTCGGTGAAGGTGCGCAACGCGATCGACGACGAGCGCACCGGACCGACACCGACCACCGATCCGTCACTCACCGGTGAGGATCCTTACCCGACGCTGACCGACGACCCGCTGGGCGAGGTGACCCCCTCACCGTCGTGAGCCGACTTCCATCACGGACGGTAGGGTCTGGGGCTGGCACGCCCGTCCGTGCCCGGTGACCGGGTCGGCGTGGCGCGAAGTGGGTAGGTACGGTCGCGCGTTCCGGGGCGTCGGGTTCCGGGACACTGCTTGAGGAGGACGTGCGCGTGAACGGTAGCGAGGTCGCTTGGCTGGTTCTGGCCGGCGCGTTCCTGATGCTGGTGCTCGTGCTGGCGGTGCCGATCCTGCGGCTGCGGCACACCGTGGACGCGACGACCCGCATGATCAACGAGCTCAACGACCGCACCGCGCCGCTGCTCGGTGACGTGAACACCACGGTGAAGAACGTCAACGTGGCGCTGGAGCAGGTGCAGACCTCGCTGGACGGGGTGAACCTGCAGCTCGCCAAGGTGGACACCATGACCAGCCACGCGCAGAACGTCACCGCGAACGTGGCGAACCTGGCCACCGTGGTCTCCGCCGCCGCCGCGAACCCGCTGGTCAAGGTGGCCGCGTTCGGGTACGGCGTGCGCCGGGCCGCCTCCGCCCGCCGGCACGCCGAGACCGAGCGCGAGGTGCGCGACACCATCAAGCAGCAGCGTCGCGCCGCCAAGCGCGGCAACCGCTGACCCCGGCCGGCGTACGCGGGAAGGATGAGAACATGAGGCGGTTGTTCTGGCTGGGCATCGGGCTGGCCGTGGGCGTCCTGGTGGTGCGCAAGGCCACCCGGACCGCGCAGGCGTACACCCCGGCCGGCATCGCCAGCGGGCTGTCCGAGTCCGCCGGCGGTCTGGTCGAGTCGCTCCGGGCGTTCGTGGACGACGTCCGGGTCGGCATGGCCGAGCGTGAGCAGGAGATCCACGAGGCCTTCGCCCGCGGCGAGGTGTACGACGACCAGTTCGCCGAGCTGCGGGAGGACCCGCGCATCGGCGACCGAGAGATTTTCCCGGAGGACCACCAGCGATGAAGACGGCGGAGATCAAGCGGCGGTTCCTCGCCCACTTCGAGGCGAACGGGCACACCGTGGTGCCGTCCGCTCCGCTGCCCGCCATCAGCGACCCGAACCTGCTGTTCATCAACGCGGGCATGGTGCAGTTCGTGCCCTACTTCCTGGGCCAGCAGACCCCGCCGTACGCGCGGGCGACGAGCGTGCAGAAGTGCATCCGGACGCCGGACATCGACGAGGTCGGCAAGACCAGCCGGCACGGCACGTTCTTCCAGATGAACGGCAACTTCTCCTTCGGTGACTACTTCAAGTCCGGAGCGATCCCGCTCGCCTGGGACCTGGCCACCAAGCCGGTCGAGGCGGGCGGCTTCGGGCTGGACCCGGAGCGGATCTGGGCCACCGTCTACCTGGACGACGACGAGGCGTACGACATCTGGCGGGCCACCGGCGTGCCGGCCGGGCGGATCGTGCGCCGCGGCAAGGCCGACAACTTCTGGTCGATGGGCATCCCCGGCCCGTGCGGTCCGTGCTCCGAGCTGTACTACGACCGCGGCCCGGCCTACGGCCGCGAGGGCGGCCCGGAGGTCGACGAGGACCGCTACCTGGAGTTCTGGAACCTCGTCTTCATGCAGTTCGAGCGCGGTCCGGGCACCGGCAAGGAGGACTTCCCGATCCTCGGTGACCTGCCGGCGAAGAACATCGACACCGGCATGGGCCTGGAGCGGATGGCCTCGCTGCTGCAGGGCGTGGACAACCTCTACGAGATCGACGAGGTCAAGCCGATCCTGGACCGGGCCGCCGAGTTGACCGGCAAGCGCTACGGCGTGCACTCCGGTCACGCGGCCAACGAGTCGCACCCGGACGACGTGCGGCTGCGGGTCATCGCCGACCACGTACGCACCTCGCTGATGCTGATCGGCGACGGAGTGACCCCGTCGAACGAGGGCCGGGGTTACGTGCTGCGGCGGATCATGCGCCGGGCGATCCGGGCGGTGCGGCTGCTCGGCTACCAGGACCGGGCGCTGCCGGAGCTGCTGCCGGTGGCCCGCGACTGCATGGCGCCGTCGTACCCGGAGCTGGCCGAGGACTTCGGCCGGATCTCCCAGTACGCGTACGCCGAGGAGGACGCGTTCCTGGCCACGCTGCGCGCCGGCACCACGATCCTGGACACCGCCATCGCCGAGACCAAGTCGGCCGGCAAGGCGGCGCTCTCCGGTGACAAGGCGTTCCAGCTGCACGACACGTACGGCTTCCCGATCGACCTGACCCTGGAGATCGCCGCCGAACAGGGGCTGCAGGTCGACGCGGAGGGCTTCCGCCGGCTGATGGCCGACCAGCGCAGCCGGGCCAAGGCCGACGCGCAGGCGCGCAAGACCGGGCACACCGACGTGTCGGCGTACCGGTCGGTGCTCGACGGCGGCGGTCCGGTCGAGTTCACCGGCTACACCGAGCTGAGCCGGGAGTCGCGGGTACGCGCGCTGCTGTCCGGCGGCGCCGCGATCTCCGCGGCGGTCGAGGGTGACACGATCGAGCTGGTGCTCGACACCACCCCGTTCTACGCCGAGGGTGGCGGCCAGCAGCCCGACCAGGGGCTCATCACTGTGGGCGGCGGCCAGGTCGAGGTCTTCGACGTGCAGCAGCCGGTGCCCGGCCTGATCGTGCACCGGGCGAAGGTGGTGCGCGGCGAGGTGCGTTCCGGGGAGACCGGGTACGCCGAGATCGACGTGTCCCGCCGCCGGGCGATCTCCCGCTCGCACACCGCCACGCACCTGGTGCACCAGACGATGCGCAACTTCCTCGGTGAGTCGGCGACCCAGGCGGGTTCGCTCAACGCGCCGGGCCGGCTGCGGTTCGACTTCAACACCCCGACGGGTGTGGCGCCGAGCGTGCTGCACGACGTCGAGCAGCAGGTAAACGAGGTGCTGCTGGCCGACCTGGAGGTGCACGCGTTCGTCACCAGCCAGGAGGAGGCCCGCCGGATCGGGGCGATGGCCCTGTTCGGCGAGAAGTACGGCGAGCGGGTCCGGGTCGTCGAGGTCGGCGACTACGCCCGCGAGCTGTGCGGCGGCACGCACGTGGCCCGCTCCGCCCAGCTCGGCCTGGTGAAGATCCTCTCCGAGGCCTCTGTGGGTTCCGGCGTCCGCCGCATCGAGGCGCTCGTCGGCATGGACGCGTTCGGCTTCCTGGCCCGCGAGCACCTGCTGGTGTCCCGGCTGGCCGAGCTGTTCCGGGTTCCCGGCGAGCAGGTGGCCGACCGGGTGGAGCAGACCGTCACCCAGCTGCGCGACGCGGAGAAGGAGCTGGAGAAGCTGCGCGCCCAGCTCGTGCTCGGCGGGGCCGGCGCCCTGGCGGCGCAGGCGAAGGACGTGCGCGGCGTCGCGTACGTCGGCACCGAGGCGCCGGAGGGCGCGGCGGCGAACGACGTGCGGACCCTCGCCCAGGAGATCCGGGGCCGGATCGACGCGGCCCGCCCGGCGGTGGTCGCGGTGGCCGCCCGGGCCAACGGCAAGGCGTCGCTCGTGGTGGCCGTCAACCAGGCCGCCCGGGGGCGGAACCTGAGCGCGAAGGACCTGGTCAAGGCGGCGTTCTCCGGCCGGGGCGGCGGCAGCGACGACCTGGCCCAGGGCGGCGGCCTGCCCGCGACGGAGGCGCCGAACCTGCTGGTCACCGTCGAGCGGGCGGTCGCCGACGCGGCATGAGCGAACGCACCGAGCGGAGCGAGGGCCGTGAGGGCATGCCCAGCCGGCACGGCATGAGAGCAACGATCGACGCCAGGGCGGACCACCCGGTCCGCCCTGGCCCGTACCGGCGGGGAGGTGTCCGCTCGTGAGCGAGCTGTCCCGTGGCGTCCGGCTGGGTGTCGACGTCGGCCAGGTCCGGGTGGGGGTGGCCCGCTGTGATCCGCACGGCATCCTCGCCACGCCCCTGGTGACGCTGGCCCGTGATCTGACCGCCGAACCGGACGCGGTGCCCGGCGACATGGCCGAGCTGGTCCGGCTCGCCGCCGAGCACGAGGCGGTGGGGATCGTGGTCGGGCTGCCTGTCAACCTCGCCGGAAAGCACGGTCCCGCGGCGGTGAACGTATCAGCATATGCCAGCCGATTGGCTGATGTAATGAGGCCGATTCCGGTGACGCTGACGGACGAGAGGATGTCTACCGTCGTCGCGAGTCGTAGGCTGGCCGAACGGGGCGTCCGGGGAAAGCGCCAACGAGCGGTGGTCGACCAGGCCGCCGCGGTGGAGATTCTGCAGAGCTGGCTGGACGCACAGCGGAGGCGGACGCAATGATCGACGATCTTGATCTGGGGTTCGACGAGCCGGACAGGGGGGAGAAGGGCCGGCACCGGCGCGGCGCGGTGCGCCGGCGCCAGGGCAAGTCCGGCGGCAGCCGGGGCAAGACCCTTCTCGCACTCGCTCTCGCGCTGGTCCTGCTGGGTGGCATCGGCGGCGGCGCGTTCTACGGCTTCGACCGGGTCCAGAACTACTTCGTCACACCCGACTACGACGGCTCCGGCACCGGCGAGGTTACCGTCGAGATCAAGCAGGGTGCGCTGATCGCCGACATGGCCGACGCGCTCGTCGCGGCCGACGTGGTGAAGAGCACCAAGGCGTTCATCGAGGCCGCCGAGGAGAACTCGCGCAGCAAGAACATCCAGCCCGGCACGTACAAGCTGCGCAAGCAGATGAGCGGTGACGCGGCGGTCGTGGCCCTGCTGGACCTCAAGAACAAGATCGTCAACGGGATCACCATTCCCGAGGGCCTCACCGCCAAGACGGTCTACAAGCGGCTGTCCGAGAAGACCGACATCCCGGTCAAGGACTTCGAGGCGGCGGCGAAGGACCCGGAGGCGCTCGGCGTCCCGGACTGGTGGTTCAAGCGCTCCGACGGCAAGAAGGTCAAGCCGTCGATCGAGGGCTTCCTGTTCCCCGACACCTACGAGATCCCGCCGAAGGCCACCGCCGAGACGGTGCTCAAGCTGATGGTGGACAACTTCCTCACCGTCACCGGGAACCTGAAGTTCGCCGAGAACGTGCAGGCGAACCGTGGCGGCATCAGCCCGTACGAGGTGCTCATCGTGGCGTCGCTCTCGCAGGCGGAGGCGGGTAACAAGGACGACCTCGGCAAGATCGCCCGCGTCGCCTACAACCGGGTCTACAGCGGCAACTTCCCCTGCAGCTGTCTGCAGTTCGACGTGTCGGTCAACTACTACTGGGAGCTGACCGGCAAGCCGACAAAGGCGTCGAAGGACATGCGCAGAGAGGAGCTGTACGACGAGAAGAACCCGTACAGCACCCACGCCCGCCCGGGTCTGCCCCCGACTCCCATCAACAGCCCGGGGAAGCAGGCCCTGGAGGGGGCGCTGAACCCGCCGAACGAGAAGTGGCTCTTCTTCGTCGCCATCGACAAGCAGGGACACTCGGCCTTCGCGACGACGAACGCCGAGCATGAGCGCAACATCGAGAAGGCCAAGGAGAACGGCGTTCTCTAGGCACGACCGCGCGGGCGATTCCAACTGGGAGCTGTTCGCTCGCGACACGCTGTCGGACGGGCACTGCGCGCGTTGGCAGGTGCGCGCACCAGGGGGAACCTCGTGGTCGTGGCAGGGCGATTCCGTCTGCACCTCGACGGATAAGTCCGCGACGTTCGGTGTGTCGAACTACTCCTACCGGATCTGCCGAACCGGGATCGGCAACTGCTCGTCCGCGGCTACGCTACCCTGATCCGTTCATGACCTGGGGGGAGAGAGGCAGTGCAGTTCTCGACCCCCCGCCGCGCCGCGGTGGTCGGCAAGCCGATCGCCCACTCGCTCTCCCCGGTGATCCACACCGCCGGGTACGCGGCGGCCGGGCTGACCGGCTGGTCGTACACCTGGATCGAAGCCGGCGCCGACGAACTGCCCGGCCTGGTCGCGGGCCTCGGCCCCGAGTGGGCCGGGCTGTCGGTGACCATGCCGGGCAAGGAGGCGGCGCTCGCGCTGGCCGACGAGGTCTCGCCGGTCGCCGCCGCCGTCGGCGCCGCCAACACGCTGGTACGCCGGCCCGACGGCACCTGGTACGCGGACAACACCGACGTCACCGGCATGGTCGAGGTGCTCACCGGCGCCGGCTGCGTGGCCGGGGCGGTCGTCACCGTGCTCGGCGCGGGTGGCACCGCCCGGGCCGCGGTCGCAGCGGCGGCCCGGATCGGGGCGGCCGAGGTGACAGTGGTGGCCCGCCGGCCCGAGGCGGTCGACGAGCTGCGTCCGGTCGCGGCGGCGGCCGGCGTGCCGCTCGCCGGTGCCGAGTGGGACGGCGCGCCCGCCCACGCCCGCGCCGACGTGGTGATCTCCACAGTGCCCAAGGGCGTCGCCGACCCCCTCGCCGACAACTTCGACTGGCGGCCCGAGTCGGTCTTCTTCGACGTCGTCTACGACCCGTGGCCCACGCCGCTCGCGGCGGCGGCGCTCGCCGCCGGGTGCCGGGTGGTCTCCGGGCTGGACCTGCTCCTGGCCCAGGCGTTCGGCCAGTTCGAGCAGTTCACCGGCGTCGCGGCTCCGGTGGACGCGATGCGCGCGGCGTTGGCGACCGACCGTCGCCACTGAGCTTTCCCGGGTCCGGTAGTTCACGGATCGTGATCACCGCGTCCGGCTCTCGAGAGTTCCGGCTGGTCGGAGGCATCGATCCAACGTCATCCCACGGTGACGGAAAATCATGATTGACGGTCATCTCTTACCGACCGTAGCGTTCCCCCCACTATCAGCCCTAGTTCACGGGGGAGGGCCCTGGTGGCTCCTGCGCGCGTGCGAAAAGTCCTACCACTGTCCACATTGGATAGAAGATTCAGATCCAGGTGGGGAAGGGCCGCGGTGGCCGCCCTGGCTGCCACCATGGCGATGACGCTCTCCGACGTCCCGCTCCGGCAGGCGGAGGCGGAGGCGGCGCCCAAGCCCAAACCGGCCGAGGTCCTGGAGCGCCCCGACGAGATGGCGGCGCTGGTCACCGCACGGATGACGGGCCGAGACGTCCGCATCACCGGCATGACCAACGAGTCCGCCGAGTACGTCGCCCATCCCGACGGGCGCATCCAGGCGACCGTCCACGCCGGCCCGGTCCGGATGCGGCAGAACCAGAAGTGGGTGCCGATCGACCTCAGGCTGCAACCCGCCGCCGACGGCTCCGTGCAGGCGGTGGCGCATCCGCTGGACCTGCGAATCTCCGGCAGGCGCTCCGGTGCGGGCGAACTCGCCGCGGTCGGTACCGGCGACGGCCGGTTCGCCCTCGGCTGGCCGGGTGCCCTGCCCGCGCCCGTCCTCGACCAGAACCGCGCCACGTACCCGGAGATCGCGCCCGGGATCGACCTCGTGGTCGAGGCGACCAGGACCGGCTTCTCGCAGTACCTGACCGTGAAGAGCCGCGACGCGGTGGACCGGCTGCCCTCGCTGGCGCTGCCCCTGACCGGTAAGGGGCTGGCTTCGTTCACGCAGGATTCGGCCGGTGGCCTGACGCTGCGCAACGCCAAGGGCAAGCCGCTCGCCACCGTCCCGGCCCCGCAGATGTGGGACGCCCGTCGCGCCCCCGGCTCGGAGGAGCCGACCCGGCGCACCCTGGTCCGCACCAAGGCGGAACGGCCCGCGGCGGCGAACCGCGGCGCGGCCGCGAGCGGGCTCACCATGCGGTTGCAGCCGGACCTGGCCTGGCTGAAGGACCCGGCCACCCAGTACCCGGTCACCATCGACCCGCAGATCAACCCGCTCTACACCTCCTTCGACACGTACGTGAAGGAGGGCGACAACGTCGACCGCGGCGGAGCGAACGACCTCCAGCTCGGCCTGCTCGCCGGTTCACCCAACGTCAAGTCCCGGGCGTTCGTGCACTGGCCCGTCTCCGCGCTCGCCGGCAAGCAGATCACCGCGGCGACCGTCTACTTCTGGAACTTCTGGTCCCACACCTGCACCGCCACCTCCTGGGAGATCTGGAGCACCGGCGCGGCGTCCTCGGCCACGCGCTGGGGCACCCAGCCGGCCTGGATCCAGAAGGAGGCGACCTCCACCCAGACCAAGGGCTTCTCGTCCGCCTGTAACGACGGCTGGGTGAGCATCAGCGGTACCAGCTTCTTCCAGCGGGCCGCCACGGCCGGGCAGTCCACCGCCTACATGGGCGTGCGCGGCACCGACGAGACGACGACAAACAGCTTCAAGCAGTTCCGCTCCCGCAACGCGGTCGACAGCAGCCAGGTTCCGTACGCGGTCGTCACGTACAACTCGTACCCGACCGTCGGGACCCGCTCCACGGTGCCGTCGACCGCCTGCGTCACCGGCACCTCGCGGCCGACCGTCAACACCGCCACCCCCCAGCTCAAGTCGGTCATCTCCGACGGCGAGGGCTCGACCGTGAAGGCCGAGATGGAGTGGTGGACGCTGACCGGCACCACCAAGCTGGGCAGCACGGTCACCGCCACCGGCGCCTCCGGGAGCACCTTCACCGCCACCGTGCCGGCCGGCGTGATGACGAACGGCTCGTCGTACAAGTGGCGGGTCCGCGGCAACGACGGCAGCGTCAACGGCAACTGGTCGTCGTTCTGTGAGTTCACTGTGGACACCTCCATCGGCGCACCGCCGATCGTCAGCTCCACCACCTACCCGGAGAACGCGTGGGGCGGCGACGCGAACGTCGCCGGCAACTTCACCTTCGACCCGAACGGTGTCGCCGACGCCGCCGCCTACGAGTACAGCCTCGACGTGTCGCCGCCCAACAAGGTGGTGAACGCCCCGGCCCCGGGCGCTGCGGCGACCGTGAGCATCAAGCCGCTCACCCCGGGCTGGCACAACATCTGGGTGCGGACCCGGGACTCGGCCGGCAACGTCACCGCGCTGCGCAGCTACCCGTTCAAGGTCGGCTCCGGCTCCCAGGACTCGCCGAAGGCCGGCGACATCAGCGGTGCCAAGGTCGCGCTCGGCTCGACCGCCGCGCCGTCCTTCGCCGACGTCACCTATCAGTGGCGGCGGGCCGGCTCGGACGGCTGGGTCACCATCCCGGCGGGTCACGTCACCTACGCCGTCGGTGGCGGTCCGGTCACCTGGCCGGTCACACTCGCCAGTGGCATCGCGCCCAAGCTGAACTGGGACGTCGCCGCCACGCTCGCCTCGGTGGACGCGGCCGGCATCCCGCGTGACGGGCCCGTCCAGGTCCGGCCCTACTTCAACCAGAGCAACTACGGGGCACCGGCGGACCAGGTCAAGTTCACCTTCGACCGCGACCTCGCCTCCGCCGCCGCAGCCGAGGTGGGCCCCGGCTCGGTCAACCTGATCACCGGCAACTACCAGATCACCACCTCCGACGTCGCGGCCGGCGGCCTGGCCGTCTCCCGTACGCTCAACAGCCGCCAGCCCCTCGGCCTCGACCCGCTCTTCGGGCCGGGCTGGGTGTCCGGCCTGGTGGTGTCCGACGCGGAAGCGCCGTACACCCGGCTGACCACCCACGGCAGCCTCGTGCAGGTCCACCTGCCGGACGACTCGTCCATCGGCTTCACGAAGGTCGACGGCGCCGGCGTCAACTACGAGCCGCAGGTCGGCGCGGAGTCCTTCAAGCTGACGTTCGCCTCGGCCACGAGCACCTTCACCCTCTCCGACGACAAGGGGAACGTGGTCACGTTCACCCGGACCGCGACGGACCCGGCGAACGTCTACACCCCCACCGCGGTCACGCCGCCGGGCTCGGGCAACGCCTCCACCTACTCCTGGGAGAAGGTGACGCTGGGGACCAGCGACGTCATGCGGCCGACGCGCCTGCTCGCCCCGGTGCCGACCGGCGTCAACTGCGCCACGCTGGTCCGCGGCTGCCAGGCCCTGACCTTCACCTACGCCACCACGACCACGGCCACCGGGCTCGGCGACGGCCAGTGGGGTGACTACCTCGGCCGGGTGAAGCAGATCTCCTACACCGCCTGGGATCCGGACCTCGCCACCCCGGCGATGCGGACCGTCGTGCTGGCCCGGTACACCTACGACAACAGCGGCCGGCTGCGGAGCTTCTCGGACCCCCGGCTGGACTACACCGACGGCACCGGTTCGCACTCGCTGCGCACCGTGTACTTCTACGACTCGAACGGCATCATCGTCTCGCTGACCCCGCCGGCTCAGCAGCCGTGGCAGTTCTCGTACACCACGACGCCGAGCGACCCGGGCAAGGGCCGTCTGCACAAGGTCACCCGGTCGGCGTTGACCGCGGGAACCTCCGTGGAGACGGTCGTCTACCAGGTGCCGACGTCCGGCTCGGGTGCGCCGTACGACCTGTCCGGCACGCAGACCGCCCGGTGGGCGCAGAGCGAGCCGCCCACCGACGCCACCGCTGTCTTCCCGGCTGTACATGTGCCGACCGGTGACCCGGCGACCGGCACGCTGCCGGGCTCCTACGAGCGGGCGACGGTCATGTACCTGGACGCGAACGCGCGCATGGTGAACGTGGCCGAGCCGAACGGGCAGATCACCAGCACGTCGTACGACCAGTACGGCAACGTCGTGCAGGAACTGTCCCCGGGCAACCGCCGGCGGGCGCTGGACGCGTCACCCGGCGACGCCGCCGGCGCCGAGGCGCAGATCGCGGCGAAACTCGCCAGCGTCAGCGTCTACTCCACCGACGGGCAGCGGTTGCTGGAGACCTTCGGCCCGGAACACGACGTCATGCTCGCCTCCGGCACTGTCGTACGCGGCCGGCAGCACACCCGGCGCACCTACGACGAAGGGGCGCCGAGCACCGGTGGGCCGTTCGGCCTGCTGACCACCGAGCGGGTGTCGGTCAGTTACGTGAACGCCGGCCAGACCGTGGACGCGGACGACCGCACGACGACCACGGAGTACGACTGGACCCTGCGTCAGCCGGTCAAGTCGACTGTCGACCCGGGCGACCTGGATCTCATCACGCGCACCGGCTACGACGCCCAAGGCCGCGTGATCAGCACCACGGCCCCGGCCGGTGGCAGCGCGGACACCACCCCGGCGACCCGGCTCGTCGTCTACTACACGGCGGCGGCCAACAGCACTCACGCCGAGTGCGGCAACCGGCCGGAGTGGCACGGCCAGGTCTGCCGTACCCAGACCGGCGGCCAGCCGGAGAGCGGCCCGGAAGTGCCGGTCACGGTCACCACCTACGACATGTACGGGCAGTCGCGTGTGCAGTCGACGAAGACCGGATCGGTTGAGCTGCGGCGGACGGAGATCACCTACGACGGTGCCGGCCGCCAGCGGGAGAACTCGGTGACCGCCGCGGGTCTGGGCACTGCGCTGGAGAAGCGGCGCACCGTGTACGACCAGGCCAGCGGGCAGGCCGTCCGGACCCAGACGGTGAACGCGTCCGGCGCGGTGACGGCCGAGGTGATCCGGGCGTACGACAGCCTGGGCCGGATGACGTCGTACACCGACACCGACGGCACCGCCACCACCAGCACCTTCGACATCGCCGGCCGACCGGCCACGGTGAACGACGGCAAGGGCACCCGCACCTACACCTTCGACGGCGGCAGCGAGCGACGTGGCCTGCCGACGTCGGTGGCGGACAGCCAGGCCGGCACCTTCACCAGCACCTACGACCACGACGGGAACCCGGTCAGCCAGACCTGGCCGAACGGGCTCGTGGTCGGCCACACCACCGACGAGACCGGCGCGGCCAGCGGCATCACCTACACCAAACCGGGCTGCGGCCAGGCCGACTGCACCCTCTACACCGAAACCGCCGTCTCCAGCGTCCACAACCAGTGGCGCAGCCGGACCTCGACCCTGTCCGCGCAGACCTACACCTATGACGGCGCCGCCCGGCTCACCGGCGTGGCGGACACCGTGGCCGGACAGTGCACCACCCGGAAGTACGAGTTCGACGCCGCCACCAACCGCACCAACCAGGTGGCGTACGGGCCAGGGGCGGGCGGCGCGTGCCAGGCGACCACTGTCGGCACCGCCCGGGAGTGGAGCTACGACAGCGCCGACCGCACCAGCGGTGCCGGCTACACCTATGACGCCCTGGGCCGGACGCTGACCGTGCCGGCCGCCGATTCCGCTGTCGCCGGCGGTGCCGGCAGCACAATGGCCTACCACGTCAACGACATGGTGCGCAGCATCACCAAGGGCACGCGCACCGCCACCTACACGCTGGACGTCATGTCCTCCCGGATCCGCTCCTGGACGGACACGGGTGACAGCCTCACCAGGATCAACCACTACAGCACCGACGGGGACAGCCCGAGCTGGACCGATGAGGGCGGCGGTAACCACTCCCGTGCCATCGGCGGACTGGCCGGGATCGCCGGCCTGTTCACGAACTCCACCGGTGTCGCGTGGCGGATCACCAACCTGCACGGTGACCTCGTCGCCGGAATGACCGAGACCGGCGCGGGACTGGCCTACACCAGCGAGTACGACGAGCACGGCAACGCCCGCAATCCCGGCGACGCCGGCACCCGGCGCTACGGCTGGCTCGGCAGTCACCAGCGTGCCGCCGACACCCCCGACGGCTCGATCCTGATGGGCTCCCGGCTCTACAACCCCGGCACCAGTCGTTTCCTGTCCACCGACTCGGTGTACGGCGGCAACGCCAACCCGTACGAGTACGGCACCGGCGACGCGGTCAACAAGGACGACCTCTCCGGGAATCTGTCGTGCTGGCGCACCAGTCTCAGCACCCGCAAGTGGTACTACTGGTGGGGCACGTGGGGCGGTTACCGCGTCGACTGGCGGTTCCAGTGCTACATCTCGAACTGGGACGTGAAGTTCTTGACCAGATGGGGCTTCGCCTACGCCATCATCGGCGCGATCGCGGGCGTGTTCTATCCCCCGGCGGGTGCGGCGTTCGCCGTCGCGGCCGGCGCCATCGCCTGGATCGTGTGGGAGTACTACGAGGCGTGCACCCGGCGTCGCGGGGCCTACATGAGGGGTTACTTCCGCTGGTGGGTGAACCGGAGTTGGAAATTCCAGCACGGTTACGGTTGGCTCACCTCCAAGTACTGTGCCTAGGCCAGGCGCGGGTTCCGGAGAGGCGGGCAGATGGACGCGGTAGTGGATGTCTGGTTGGCCGGCCGTACGGCCGGGCAGTTGACGCCTCCGCCACGGTCACTCACCGACGGCAGTGAAACGTTCGCCACGGTGCGCGCCTGCTCCCTGGGGCGGTTCGGACCGGGCCGGGCGGCGGTGAGCCTTCCGGTCGACACGGCAACCGGAAGACGGCTTGCCCTGACCTGCCGGATGGAGGCGATGTGGAGGCGCGCGGTATTCCCGGCGGTTCTCGTCGCAGCGGCCGGGCTCGTCGTCCTGTTCGTCGTCGACTCCGTTCGCGACGACGCGCGGAACGGAAACGTGCTGCTGCTGATCGCACTCGGTCTGGCGGTCGCGGTGCTTGCCGGCAGGGTGGCGCTGAATCTGCTCCGCTCACGGCATCATCCGGAAGAGGTGAAGGGCGACGTCTACATCCGTGGCGTCGACCGCCGGACGGCCGAGATCTGGGCCGGCCTCAATCCGGCAGGCGCTGTGAAGGTTATCGACCGATAGCAACCTGATTTGTTCGGCAGATGAGACAGCCCTGGGTGGGTGCCGCACCGGCGCTCACCCAGGGCGTGTCTCACCGATCCGGCAGGCCCGGGCGGGCTGAGGTGACACCGATGTCCGCAGGGCGGGATGCGGCGGGCGGCGTACGCCGGTGACCACCGGGCGTGACAGACTGACCGTCGTGTTGCGCTGGCTGACTGCAGGTGAATCGCACGGACCCGCCCTCGTCGCGATGCTGGAGGGCGTACCCGCCGGCATCGAGGTGACCACCGGGGAGATCTCCGGCGAGCTGGCCCGGCGCCGGCTCGGCTACGGCCGGGGTGCCCGGATGTCGTTCGAGCAGGACGAGGTCGAGATCATCGGCGGGCTCCGGCACGGGGTGACGCTCGGCAGCCCGGTGGCGATCCGGGTCGGCAACTCCGAGTGGCCCAAGTGGCGCACCGTGATGGCCGCCGACCCGGTCGACCCGGAGGAGCTGGCGAGCCAGGCCCGCAACGCGCCCCTGACCCGTCCCCGCCCGGGTCACGCCGACCTGGCCGGCATGCAGAAGTACGGGCACACCGACGCCCGGCCGATCCTGGAGCGCGCCAGCGCCCGGGAGACCGCCGCCCGGGTCGCGGTGGGCACCGTCGCCAAGGCGCTCGTACGCCAGGCGCTTGGCGTCGAGATCGTCTCGCACGTGGTCGAGCTGGGTCCGGTGGCGGTCAAGCCGGGTCTGCGCCCCACGCCGGAGGACGCCGCGCGCATCGACGCGGACCCGCTGCGCTGCCTCGACGCCGAGGCCAGCGCCCGGATGGTCGCCGAGGTCGACGCCGCGAAGAAGGCCGCCGACACGCTCGGTGGCGTGGTCGAGGTGCTCGCGTACGGGGTGCCGCCGGGCCTGGGCAGCCACGTGCAGTGGGACCGCAAGCTCGACGCCCGCCTCGCCACCGCGCTCATGTCGATCCAGGCGATCAAGGGCGTGGAGATCGGCGACGGCTGGCAGCAGGCCCGCTCGCGCGGCTCGGAGGCGCACGACGAGATCGTGCCCACCGCCACCGGCGTGCGGCGGATCACCGACCGGGCCGGTGGCCTGGAGGGCGGCATCACCACCGGTGAGCCGCTGCGCGTGAAGGCGGCCATGAAGCCGATCTCGTCGCTGAACCGGGCCCTCGCCACCATCGACGTGACCACCGGCGAGCCGGCCACCGCTATCAACCAGCGCTCCGACGTGTGCGCGGTCCCGGCGGCGGCGGTGGTGGCCGAGGCGATGGTCGCGCTGGTGCTGGCCGAGGCGGCGGTGGAGAAGTTCGGCGGCGACTCGGTAGCCGAGATGCGCCGCAACCTGACCGGTTACCTCGACAGCCTGGTGATCCGGTGAGCGCGAGGAACGCAGCGCAGCGGAGTCCCGCAGTCGCGAACGAGAGGTGGCAACGATGAGCACCCGGCCGGTCTGCGTGCTGGTCGGGGCGCCCGGCTCCGGCAAGACCACCGTCGGCACGGCGCTCGCCGAGACGCTCGGCGTCGGCTTCCGGGACACCGACGCCGACATCGAGGACCTCGCCGGCAAGCCGATCCCGGAGATCTTCGTGGACGAGGGGGAGGAGCACTTCCGTACCCTCGAACGGGCCGCCGTGGCAGCGGCGCTCGCGTCGCACGCGGGCGTGCTCGCGCTCGGCGGCGGCGCGGTCCTGGCCGAGGAGAACCGGGCCGCGCTGATCGGCCACACGGTGGTGCACCTGTCGGTGGAGCTGCCCGACGCGCTCAAGCGGGTCGGTCTCGGCGCCGGGCGGCCGCTGCTCGCGCTGAACCCGCGCGCCACGCTCAAGCACCTGATGGACCAGCGCCGCCCGCTCTACGCCGAGGTGGCGACCGCGACGGTGGTCACCGACGGGCGTACCCCGCAGGAGCTGGCCGCGGAGATCGCCGCGCTGCTCAAGCCCTGACAACCGCCCCTCCGTGTCCGGCTCCCTCGGTGGAACGCCGTGGGTGTCTCGGGGGCGTTATGACACCCGTGGTGTTCCACTCGTCGGCTGATGACGTGGTGGGTGGAACGTGGTGGATGTCTCCTCGGCCTCTTGGCACCCG
The DNA here is from genome assembly GCF_004637285.1 of Micromonospora sp. CNZ285. Classification (NCBI taxonomy): domain Bacteria; kingdom Bacillati; phylum Actinomycetota; class Actinomycetes; order Micromonosporales; family Micromonosporaceae; genus Micromonospora; species Micromonospora sp. CNZ285. Next base: position 706,547 of record NZ_SPQD01000001.1, read on the forward strand.
TGGCGTTCCAGCCGGCGCGCATGACGTCGGTGGGTGGAACTTCGTGGGCGGGTGAGAAGGCGCTTCGGTCAGGTCCGGCCGGTCAGGCGTTGGCCGCAACGGTCCCGGCGGTGCGGCGGCGCCGGGCCGGTTCGGGCCGCCAGGTGGCGAGCAGCGCCAGCGCCAGCGCGATCTCGGCCAGGTCACCCAGGTAGTACATGAGCGTGGCCCCGGCCCGCAGCTCGGCGGCGGTGGCCGGCACGTCGACGAACAGCCCGGCGTAGAGCAGCTGGGCGACGGTGGCGTGCGCTGCCACCCCGACGCCGATCACCACCAGCCGCACCGGTACGCGAGGGCGGTGCGGTCCCGGGTCCGGCCCGGCGATCGACCAGGCGAACAGGCAGCCGCTGAGCAGGAAGTGCGCGTTCACGAGCGTGTGCAGGGCCGGGTCGTCCAGGGTGGCCCGGTACAGCGGGGTGAGGTAGAGCAGCCAGAGCCCGCCCGCGGTGAGCAGCAGGCCGGTGACCGGGTGGCCGAGCACCCGCGCGACCGGGTGCCGCAGCAGGTGGACCAGCCTCCGGCCGATACGCCGGTCCAGCGTGCGCAGCAGCAGCGTGACCGGGGCGCCGAGCACCAGCGCCAGCGGCGCGAGCATGCCGATCAGCAGGTGCTGCCACATGTGCCCGACGAAGTCGCCGGCCGGCCACAGCAGCCCGGTCACCAGCAGCAGCGCGCCCAGACCGAAGCTCGCCGTGCGGGCGTGCGGCCAGCCCGGCCCGCCCGGGTCACGCAGCCGCAGCGCGGCGGCCAGGTACGCCCAGAACAGCGCCACCGGGATCAGCGCGGTAACCGGGAAGCCGCCGTCGGCGTGCCCGGCGTGGGCCACTGTCACCGGCGCTCCGGCGCGCAGAGGTCCACGTCCCGGGCCCGGCGCTGGATCGCCCAGCCCACAGCGATCAGCACCACGCCCAGGGCCAGGAACCCGAGGTCCCACCAGAGCTGGTTCGGGCCGCTGCGCACGTGGTGGATGCCGAGCAGGTGGTGGTCGATGACGCCCTCGACCAGGTTGAACAGGCCCCAGCCGATCAGCGCCCAGCCCCACAGCATCGGCGAGCGCCACAGCCGGCCCCGGGAGTGTGTGACACGGGAGTAGAGCAGGGCCAGGCCGGTCAGCACCGCCACCCAGGTGACCACGTGGAACAGGCCGTCCCAGAGCGTGTTCATCTGCAACCCGGGCACCGTGTCCACCGGGTACTCCCGGACGCCGATCCGGTCACTGCCGGTGCTGCTGAGCAGGTGGTGCCACTGGAGGACCTGGTGCAGGACGATGCCGTCGACGAAGCCGCCGAGCCCGACGCCGAGGATCGTGGCGGGCAGCCGGATGCTCGTCGCGGACTCGGGTCGGGTCGTGTGTGCCGTCGTCTCACTCATTCCGGCCGCCGTACCCGCCGTGCGGCCGGGCAAACACCCAGCCAGTGGACAGTCGCCGCGCGAGGGCGGCGCGCTGGACTAGGCTGCCCGCGATGGACGAGGTGACCCGGATCCCGGTCGGCGGCGAGCGGCCGTACGACGTGCTCGTGGGACGTGACCTGCTGGACCCGCCGCCCCGGCTGCTGCCCGGCGCCGAGCGGGTGGCCTTCCTGCACGCGCCGCCGCTCAAGGCGCTCGCCGACCGGCTCGCCGACGGCGTCCGCGAGGGCGGCGTGACGCCGCTGCTGATCGAGGTGCCGGACGCGGAGGCGGGCAAGCACGTCGACGTGGCGGCGGCCTGCTGGGACCGGCTCGGCGACGCCGGGTTCACCCGTACCGACGCGGTGGTCGGCGTGGGCGGCGGCGCCGTCACCGACCTCGCCGGGTTCGTCGCTGCCACCTGGCTGCGCGGCGTGCGCTGGGTGCCGGTCGCCACGTCGCTGCTCGGCATGGTCGACGCCGCCGTGGGCGGCAAGACCGGCATCAACACGGCCGCCGGCAAGAACCTGGTCGGCGCGTTCCACCCGCCGGCCGGCGTGCTGGCCGACCTGGCGACGCTGGACAGCCTGCCCCGGGCCGACCTGGCCGCCGGGATGGCCGAGGTGGTCAAGTGCGGGTTCATCGCGGACCCGGTCATCCTCGACCTGGTCGAGCGGGATCCGGCCGCCGCGCTGGACCCGGCCGGGCCGGTGCTGCGGGAACTGGTCGAGCGCGCGGTCCGCGTGAAGGCCGACGTGGTCGCCGGGGACCTGCGCGAATCCGGGGTACGCGAGGTGCTCAACTACGGGCACACGCTGGCGCACGCGATCGAGAAGGTGGAGGGCTACCGCTGGCGGCACGGTCACGCGGTGGCGGTCGGCCTGGTCTACGCCGCCACGCTGGCCCGGCTCGCCGGTCGGCTCGACGCGGCCGACGCGGAGCGGCACCGCCGGGTGCTGACCGCGCTCGACCTGCCCACCGGCTACCGGGCCGACGCCTGGCCGGACCTGCTGGCCGCGATGCGGGTGGACAAGAAGGCCCGGGGCAGCCGGCTGCGGTTCGTGGTGCTCGACGGGCTCGCCCGCCCGGCGATCCTGGAGGCGCCGTCGGACGACCTGCTCGCCGCCGCGTACGAGGAGATCAGCTCGTGAGGGTGTACGTGCTGAACGGGCCGAACCTGGGCCGGCTCGGCACCCGCCAGGTCGACGTGTACGGGGTGACCAGCTACGCCCAGCTCGTGGCCGACTGCGAGCGGCACGGCCGGGAGCTGGGCCTGGACGTGGTGGTCCGGCAGACCGACGCCGAGCACGAGATGCTCGCCTGGCTGCACGAGGCGGCCGACGAGGCGGCGGCGGTGGTGCTCAATCCGGCCGCCTGGTCGCACTACTCGGTCGCGGTGCGGGACGCCTGCGCCATGCTGCGCGGCCCGCTGGTCGAGGTGCACATCTCCAACATCCACGCCCGGGAGGAGTTCCGGCACCACTCGGTGGTCTCCGCGGTGGCCACCGGGGTGATCTGCGGGCTGGGCGTGGACGGCTACCGGCTGGCGCTGCACCACCTGGCCGCCCGGCCGGCAGCAGGCGCCTGAGCCGGTCCCACCCGGCGGCGCTCGCGCCGGGTCCGTTCCGTGGCGCGAGTCCGATTCGACAGAGCGAGTAGACTTGGACGGTCTGTCCGCCAATTGATGATCAAGGCAGGAAATGGCCACCACCAACGACCTGAAGAACGGCCTGGTACTCAACCTGGACGGCGAGCTGTGGGCCGTCGTCGAGTTCCAGCACGTCAAGCCCGGTAAGGGTGGTGCCTTCGTGCGCACCACGCTGAAGAACGTGCTGTCCGGCAAGGTGGTCGACAAGACCTTCAACGCGGGCACCAAGGTCGAGACCGCGACCGTCGACAAGCGCACCATGCAATACCTGTACGCCGACGGCGAGGACTACGTCTTCATGGATCTGGAGACGTTCGACCAGATCACCGTCCCCGGCGGCACCGTCGGCGAGGCCGCCAACTACCTCCTCCCCGAGGCCGAGGCGACCGTCGCCACCCACGAGAGCGTGCCGCTGTACATCGAGCTGCCGACCTCGGTCGTGCTCGAGGTCACCTACACCGAGCCGGGTCTGCAGGGCGACCGGTCGACCGGCGGCAACAAGCCGGCCACCGTCGAGACGGGCGCGACCGTGCAGGTGCCGCTGTTCATCACCACCGGTGAGAAGATCAAGGTCGACACCCGCGACGGCCGTTACCTCGGCCGAGCCTGATGGCCGAGGGCCCCAAGCAGCAGATGCCGGCGCGCCGCAAGGCGCGTAAGCGGGCGCTGGACGTGCTCTTCGAGGCCGACCTGCGGGACCGCCCGCCGGTCGAGGTGCTCGCCGGTTACCTGGAACGGATCGAACAGCCCCGCCCCGACCACCTCGGCTACGCGGTCGGGCTGGTCGAGGGCGTGGCGGCGCACCTCGACCGGATCGACGAGACGATCGCCAGCTACGCCGAGGGGTGGACGCTGGAGCGCATGCCGGTGGTCGACCGCAACCTGGCCCGGATCGCCGTGTACGAGCTGCTCTACGTCGACGAGATCGACGACGCGGTGGCGATCAGTGAGGCCGTGGAGCTGGCCCGGCAGATGTCGACCGACGACTCGCCGCGCTTCCTCAACGGCATCCTCGGCCGGATCGCCGAGTACGCCACGCGCTGACGCGCCGCGACGACGAAGGGCCCGTGCCGGTCGGCACGGGCCCTTTCGGTCGTACGGGGTGTCAGGACGCGAAGAACGCCCGCGGGTCGGCGACCAGCACGCCGTGCTCGGTCAGCCGCTCGATCAGGCCCGACGGCGAGGCGTCGTAGACGATCGCGAGGGCGCGCAGGTCGTCGGCGCGGATCGAGAGCACGCGGCCGTTGTAGTCGCCGCGCTGCTGCTGGATGGCGCGCGCGTAGCGGGCCACGTACGCGAGGTCCTCGGAGGCCTCGTCGTAGAGCCGCTCCAGGTCCAGGACGATCTTGCTGGTGGGCTCGTGACGCACCCCGCTGCCGTCGGGCAGCAGCTCCGAGACGGGAACGCGGTAGAAGTCGGCCAGCTCCGCCAGGCGGGACACGGTGACGGCGCGGTCGCCGCGCTCGTACGAGCCGACCACCACGGCCTTCCACCGCCCGTTCGACTTCTCCTCCACCCCCTGCAGGGACAGACCCTGCTGCTGGCGGATGGAGCGCAGGCGGGCGCCCAGCGACTTGGCGTATTCAGAGGGCATTCGGACACTCCCAGTGCTGTTCGGGTTCCCCGAGCTATCGCTACGGAGCGTGACGGTACGGGGATTGCGACATGTGGTCAAGTGTTGCCGTCCACCGGGTCCGGCACCCACGTGTGGCTTGTCCCCATTTCTCCGGGCTGACCAGCAGGTCAGGACCGGCGGCGGGCGGCCCGGTGACCGCTGGTAACGTGGCGTGAAGCCCCGGTCCGGGCCCTGCGCGGGCCTGCCGGAGCCGACCAGACGTCCTTTAACGACCCGTCCCGTGAGGCGGGGAAGGAGGTCCGCCGTGGCCTACCCACCGGCTGCCCATTCGTCGCCGCCGCGACAACCCTCGGTGAAGGTGATCCTCGCCGCAGCGGACGTGTCGCGGGTGGTCGACCGCATCGCCCACCAGATCCTGGAGAAGACCCAGGGCGCCGCCGACACGGTGCTGCTCGGCATCCCCACCCGGGGTGTGCCGCTGGCCCACCGCCTCGCGGACCGGATCAGCACCTTCGAGGACGTCACAGTCCCGGTCGGCGTGCTCGACATCACGCTCTACCGCGACGACCTGCGCCGGCACGCCACCCGCGCGGTCGGCCCGACCGACCTGCCCACCGGCGGGATCGACGGCAGGCGGGTGATCCTCGTCGACGACGTGCTGTTCTCCGGCCGCACCGTACGGGCCGCGCTCGACGCGCTCAGCGACGTGGGCCGGCCGGCGTCCGTGCAGCTCGCGGTCCTGGTCGACCGTGGTCACCGCCAGCTGCCGATCCGCGCCGACTACGTCGGCAAGAACATCCCCACCGCGCTGGCCGAGAACGTCAAGGTCACCCTCGCCGAGACCGACGGCGCCGACGAGGTACGGCTGTACGGAGGGCCCCTCTCATGATCCGGCACCTGCTCTCCGGCGCCGACCTGGACGCCGGCACCGCCACCCTGGTCCTGGACACCGCCGCGGAGATGGCGACGGTGGCCGGGCGTGAGGTCAAGAAGCTGCCCGCGTTGCGTGGGCGCACCGTGGTCAACCTCTTCTACGAGGACTCCACCCGGACCCGGATCTCGTTCGAGGCGGCCGCCAAGCGGCTCAGCGCCGACGTGATCAACTTCTCCGCCAAGGGCTCCAGCGTGGCCAAGGGGGAGAGCCTGAAGGACACCGCGCTCACGCTCCAGGCGATGGGCGCGGACGCGGTGGTCGTCCGGCACCCCGCCTCCGGCGCGCCGCACCGGCTCGCCGAGTGGGTGGACGGGTCGGTCGTGAACGCCGGCGACGGCACCCACGAGCACCCCACCCAGGCGCTGCTCGACGCGTACACGATGCGGTCCCGGCTGGGCCGGCTCGACGGCCTGCACGTGGCGATCGTCGGCGACGTGCTGCACTCCCGGGTGGCCCGCTCGAACGTGCTGCTGCTGTCCACGCTCGGCGCGAAGGTCACCCTGGTCGGCCCGCCCACGCTCATCCCGGTCGACATCGCCGCCGCCCTGGCGCCCGGCACCGACGTCTGTTACGACCTCGACGCCGTTCTCCCAGGTGTGGACGTGGTGATGATGCTGCGGGTGCAGCGCGAGCGGATGGGTGACTCCTACTTCCCGTCGGCCCGCGAGTACGCCCGTCGCTACGGGCTCGACGGACCGCGCATGCGCCGGCTGCCCGAGCACGCGATCGTCATGCACCCCGGCCCGATGAACCGGGGCATGGAGATCACGCCCGAGGTGGCCGACTCGCCCCGCTCCACCATCGTCGAACAGGTCGCCAACGGGGTCTCCGTGCGGATGGCCGTGCTCTACCTGCTGCTCGGAGGGAACAACCGGTGACCGCGTACCTCATCACAGGCGTCAGTGTGGTCGGCGGCGAGCCGACCGACCTGCTCATCCGCGACGGCGTGGTGGCCGGGACGGGCCGCGGGCTCGCCGCGGACGACGCCACAGTCATCGACGCGACCGGCCTGGTCGCGCTGCCCGGCCTGGTCGACCTGCACACCCACCTGCGCGAGCCCGGGCGGGAGGACGCCGAGACGGTCGAGTCCGGGTCCCGGGCGGCGGCGCTCGGCGGCTACACGGCGGTCTGCGCGATGGCGAACACCTCGCCGGTCGCGGACACCGCCGGTGTGGTCGAGCAGGTCTGGCGGCTCGGCCGGGAGGCCGGCCTGGTCGACGTGCAGCCGATCGGCGCGGTCACCGTCGGGCTGGCCGGCGAGCGCCTGGCCGAGCTGGGCGCGATGGCCGACTCCGCCGCCGGGGTGCGGATCTTCTCCGACGACGGGCACTGCGTGTCCGACCCGCGGCTGATGCGCCGGGCGCTGGAGTACGTCAAGGCGTTCGACGGCGTGATCGCCCAGCACGCCGAGGAGCCCCGGCTCACCGAGGGCGCGCAGATGCACGAGGGCGAGGTGTCCACCCGCCTCGGCCTGACCGGCTGGCCGGCCGTCGCCGAGGAGGCGATCATCGCCCGGGACGTGCTGCTGGCCGAGCACGTCGGCAGCCGCCTGCACGTCTGCCACGTCTCCACCGCCGGCAGCGTCGAGGTGCTGCGCCAGGCCAAGGCGCGCGGGGTGCGGGTCACCGCCGAGGTGACGCCGCACCACCTGCTGCTGACGGACGAGAAAGCGGAGAGCTACGACCCGGTCTTCAAGGTCAACCCGCCGCTGCGCACCGCCGCCGACATCGCCGCGTTGCGGGAGGCGCTGGCCGAGGGCGTGATCGACATCATCGCCACCGACCACGCGCCGCACGCCGTGGAGGACAAGGAGTGCGAGTGGGCGTACGCCAGGCCGGGCATGCTCGGCCTGGAGACGGCACTGTCGATCGCGCTCGACGTGTTCGGCCCTCGCTGGGACCTGATCGCCGAGCGGATGTCCCGCACGCCGGCCCGGATCGCCGGGCTGACCGGGCACGGCCTCGACCCGGCGCCCGGCGTACCGGCCAACCTGACCCTGGTCGACCCGGCCGCCCGGCGCGTCATCGAACCGGCGGAGCTGGCCAGTCGCAGTCGCAACACCCCGTACGCCCGCATGACGCTGCCGGGTCGCATCGTGGCGACCTTCCTGCGCGGCGAGCCGACGGTCCTGGACGGAAAGGCTGTCAAGTGATCCGAGCGAGGAACGTAGCGGAGCGGAGTCCCGCAGTCCGGATCGAAGGAGACACAGTGATCCGAGCGAGGAACGTAGCGGAGCGGAGTCCCGCAGTCGGGATCGAAGGAGGCGCAGCATGAGGCGGAGAAGCGCGATCCTCGTCCTGGAGGACGGGCGCACGTTCCACGGTGAGGCGTACGGCAGCGTCGGGGAGACCTTCGGCGAGGCGGTCTTCAACACCGGCATGACCGGCTACCAGGAGACGCTCACCGACCCGTCGTACCACAGGCAGGTGGTGGTGCAGACCGCGCCGCACATCGGCAACACCGGCGTCAACGGCGAGGACGACGAGTCCGACCGGATCTGGGTGGCCGGGTACGTGGTGCGCGACCCGGCCCGGATCAGCTCCAACTGGCGGGCCGGCGGCGGCCTGGAGGACCGGCTCGCCGCCGAGGGCGTCGTCGGCATCAGCGGCGTGGACACCCGGGCGCTGACCCGGCACCTGCGCGAGCGCGGCGCGATGCGCGTCGGCATCTCCAGCGTCGAGGACGACCCGGCCGCCCTGCTGGAGCGGGTGCGCCGCTCGCCGCAGATGGTCGGCGCGAACCTGTCCGACGAGGTGACCACGGCCAAGCCGTACGTCGTCGAGGCGCAGGGCGAGCACCGGTTCACGGTGGCCGCGGTGGACCTGGGCATCAAGCGCAACGTGCCGCGCCGGCTCGCCGCCCGCGGCGTCACCACCCACGTGCTGCCCGCCGGGTCGACGATCGAGGACCTGCTCGCCACCGGCGCGGACGCGGTCTTCTTCTCGCCCGGCCCGGGCGACCCGGCGACCGCCGACGGCCCGGTGGCGCTGGCCCGGGAGGTGCTGACCCGGCGGATCCCGCTGTTCGGCATCTGCTTCGGCAGCCAGATCCTCGGCCGGGCGCTCGGCTTCGGCACCTACAAGCTGGGGTACGGCCACCGCGGCATCAACCAGCCGGTGCTCGACCGGGCCACCGGCAAGGTCGAGGTGACAAGCCACAACCACGGCTTCGCGGTGCAGGTGCCGGGTGCCGGGGACGGCGCGGTGGTGCCGGATCAGGTGATCCAGACCGAGTTCGGCGGTGTCCAGGTGTCTCACGTCTGCCTCAATGACAACGTGGTCGAGGGGCTGCGGGCCGTGGACGTGCCCGCCTTCACCGTCCAGTACCACCCGGAGGCGGCGGCCGGCCCGCACGACGCGGACTACCTCTTCGACCGTTTCGCCGAGTTGATCGAAGGCCGTGGCTTCGACCGGCAGCAGAGTGAAGGCGGAAAGAATGCCTAAGCGGACCGACCTCAAGCACGTCCTGGTGATCGGCTCCGGGCCGATCGTGATCGGACAGGCCTGCGAGTTCGACTACTCCGGCACCCAGGCCTGCTGGGTGCTGCGCAGCGAGGGGATCCGGGTCAGCCTGGTCAACTCGAACCCGGCGACGATCATGACGGACCCGGAGTTCGCCGACGCCACGTACGTCGAGCCGATCACCCCGGAGTTCGTCGAGCTGGTCATCGCCAAGGAGCGCCCCGACGCGCTGCTGCCGACGCTCGGCGGGCAGACCGCGCTGAACACCGCTGTCGCCCTGCACGAGGCGGGCGTGCTGGAGAAGTACGGCGTCGAGCTGATCGGCGCGAACATCGAGGCGATCAACCGGGGCGAGGACCGGCAGCTGTTCAAGGAGATCGTCGCGAAGGCCGGCGTACGGCTGGGCCTGGACGATCCGTCGGCGCTGGTGCCGCGCTCGCGGGTCTGCCACTCGATGGACGAGGTCCGCGAGACGGTCGCCGACCTGGGCCTGCCGGTGGTCATCCGGCCGTCGTTCACCATGGGCGGCCTCGGCTCCGGCATGGCGCACACCGACGAGGACCTGGAGCGCATCGCCGGTTCCGGCCTGGCGGCCAGCCCGGTGCACGAGGTGCTCATCGAGGAGAGCGTGCTCGGCTGGAAGGAGTACGAGCTCGAACTGATGCGCGACCGCCACGACAACGTGGTGGTGGTCTGCTCGATCGAGAACGTCGACCCGATGGGTGTGCACACCGGCGACAGCGTCACCGTCGCCCCGTCGATGACGCTCACCGACCGGGAGTACCAGCGGCTGCGTGACCTCGGCATCGCGGTGCTGCGCGAGGTCGGTGTGGACACCGGCGGCTGCAACATCCAGTTCGCGGTGAACCCGGCCGACGGCCGGATCGTCGTGATCGAGATGAACCCGCGGGTGTCGCGTTCCTCGGCGCTGGCGTCGAAGGCCACCGGCTTCCCGATCGCGAAGATCGCCGCGAAGCTCGCCATCGGCTACACGCTCGACGAGATCCCCAACGACATCACGCTGAAGACGCCCGCCGCGTTCGAGCCGACGCTCGACTACGTGGTGGTGAAGATCCCCCGGTTCGCGTTCGAGAAGTTCCCCGGCGCCGACCCGGAGCTGACCACCACGATGAAGTCGGTGGGCGAGGCGATGAGCCTGGGCCGCAACTTCACCGAGGCGCTGAACAAGGCGATGCGCTCGATGGAAACCAAATCATCCGGTTTCTGGACCGTCCCCGACCCGCAGGACGCGACCCGGGAGAACACCCTCGCGGCGCTGCGCACGCCGCACGACGGCCGGCTCTACACGGTCGAGCGGGCGCTGCGCCTCGGCGCGTCGATCGCCGAGGTGTCCGAGGCCTCCGGCGGCATGGACCCGTGGTTCCTGGACCAGATCGCCTCGCTGGTCGAGCTGCGCGCCGAGATCGTGGACGCGCCGGTGCTCGACGCCGCCCTGCTGCGCCGGGCCAAGCGGGCCGGCCTGTCCGACCGGCAGCTCGCCGCGCTGCGTCCCGAGCTGGCCGCCGAGGACGGCGTACGCACGCTGCGGCACCGGCTCGGCGTCCGGCCGGTCTACAAGACGGTGGACACCTGCGCGGCCGAGTTCGAGGCGACCACGCCGTACCACTACTCGACGTACGACTCGGAGACCGAGGTGGCGCCCTCGGCCCGGCCGAAGGTGCTCATCCTCGGCTCCGGGCCGAACCGGATCGGTCAGGGCATCGAGTTCGACTACTCGTGCGTGCACGCGGTCCAGGCGTTGCGGGCCGTGGACTACGAGACCGTCATGGTCAACTGCAACCCGGAGACCGTCTCCACCGACTACGACACCGCCGACCGGCTCTACTTCGAGCCGCTGACGTTCGAGGACGTGCTGGAGGTCTGGCACGCCGAGGACTCCTCCGGCAGGGAGGCGGGCGGCCCCGGCGTCATCGGGGTGATCGTCCAGCTCGGCGGGCAGACCCCGCTGGGCCTGGCGCAGCGGCTCAAGAACGCCGGCGTGCCGATCGTCGGCACCTCCCCGGAGTCGATCCACCTGGCCGAGGAGCGCGGCGCGTTCGGCGCGGTGCTGGCCCGGGCCGGGCTGCGCGCGCCCGCGCACGGCATGGCCACCTCGTACGACGAGGCGAAGGCGATCGCCGACGAGATCGGGTACCCGGTGCTGGTCCGCCCCTCGTACGTGCTCGGCGGGCGCGGCATGGAGATCGTCTACGACGACGCCACGCTGCGCGACTACATCGGCCGGGCCACCGCCATCTCGCCGGACCGCCCGGTGCTGGTGGACCGGTTCCTGGACGACGCCATCGAGATCGACGTGGACGCGCTCGTGGACGCCGACGGCGACGTCTACCTGGGCGGCGTGATGGAGCACATCGAGGAGGCCGGCATCCACTCCGGCGACTCGTCCTGCGCGCTGCCGCCGATCACCCTGGCCGGCTCGCACCTGGCCCAGGTGCGGCACTACACCGAGCAGATCGCCCGCGGCATCGGGGTGCGCGGCCTGCTGAACGTCCAGTACGCGCTGCAGGGCGACATGCTCTACGTGCTGGAGGCCAACCCGCGCGCCTCCCGGACCGTACCGTTCGTCTCGAAGGCCACCGCGGTGCCGCTGGCGAAGGCGGCGGCCCGGATCGCGCTCGGCGCCACCGTCGCGCAGCTGCGCGACGAGGGGATGCTGCCGCCCACCGGCGATGGCGGCACCATGCCGGCCGACGCGCCGATCGCGGTCAAGGAGGCGGTGCTGCCGTTCAAGCGGTTCCGCACCCCCTCCGGCAAGGGCATCGACGTGCTGCTCGGCCCGGAGATGAAGTCCACCGGCGAGGTGATGGGCATCGACACCGGCTTCGGGCAGGCGTTCGCCAAGTCCCAGGCCGCCGCGTACGGGTCGCTGCCCACCGCCGGGAAGATCTTCGTCTCGGTCGCCAACCGGGACAAGCGCGGCATGATCTTCCCGATCAAGCGCCTGGCCGACCTGGGCTTCGAGATCGTGGCCACCACCGGCACGGCCGAGGTGCTGCGCCGGCACGGCATCGCCTGCGAGCAGATCCGCAAGCACTACGAGTCGGGTGAGGGCGCGGACGCGGTGTCGCTGATCCTCGGCGGGGACGTGGCGCTGGTGGTGAACACGCCGCAGGGCTCCGGGGCGAGCGCCCGTTCCGACGGGTACGAGATCCGCAGCGCGGCGGTGAGCGTGGACATCCCGTGCGTCACCACAGTGCCCGGCGCCGCCGCCGCGGTGATGGGCATCGAGGCCCGCATCCGGGGCGACCTGAAGGTCCGCCCGCTGCAGGACCTGCACGCCGCCCTGCGGGCGGGCGAGTGACTCCGCGCCTCCACGCGCCGATCATGAGGTTGGCGGCGTGATCTTCGAGAAGGTGGTGCGGCCCCGGTTGTTCTCGCTCGCGGGCGGGGACGCCGAGGGGGCGCACGAGTGGACGCTGGCGCGGCTGGGCGCGGTGTCCCGCCGGCCGGCGGTCCTCGCCGCGATGCGCGCGGCGTACTTCCGGTCGGCGCCGCGCACCGTGTTCGGGGTGCGCTTCCCCAACCCGGTCGGGCTGGCGGCCGGCATGGACAAGAACGGACTCGCGTTGCCGGCCTGGCCGGCGCTCGGCTTCGGCTTCGTCGAGGTCGGCACCGTGACCGCGCACGCCCAGCCGGGCAACCCCCGGCCCCGGCTGTTCCGGCTGCGCGACAGCGAAGCGGTGATCAACCGGATGGGCTTCAACAACGCGGGCGCGGCGGCGCTCGCGGACCGGCTGGCCGCGCTGCCGCGCCCGCTCGGCGTGCCGCTGGGCATCTCGCTCGGCAAGTCCAAGGTGACCCCGCTGGACGAGGCGGTCGAGGACTACCTCGCCTCCTACCGGGCGCTCAAGGAGCACGGCGACTACTTCGCGGTGAACGTGTCCTCACCGAACACTCCCGGACTGCGGTCGCTTCAGGACCGATCACATCTGGACGCGTTGCTCGCCGCGCTGGTGGGGGAGAAACCGGTGCTGGTGAAGATCGCCCCGGACCTGACCGAGCCGGCCGTGGCCGAGCTGCTGGAGGTGTGCCTCGACCGGGGCGCGGCCGGGGTCATCGCCACCAATACCACGCTCGCCCGCGACGGGCTCGCCCCGGCCGACCGGGAGCGCGCCGCCGAGGCCGGCGGGCTGTCCGGCCGGCCGCTGACCGCCCGGGCCCGGGAGATGGTCGCGTTCGTGCACCGGGAGACCGGCGGCCGGCTACCGGTGATCGGCGTGGGCGGCATCCTGCACCCGGACGACGCGACACGCATGTTCGACGCCGGCGCCTCCCTGCTCCAGCTCTACACCGGCTTCATCTACCGTGGCCCCGCCCTGACCCGGGCCATCACCCGAACAGCCACCCGACCCTGACCCCGCCCCCGACCCCGCCCCCGCCCCGCCCCTGACCCCGCGCGATCTTGCACTTCCCGCCCTGGCATACCACCGCGTTCCGGACACGGCGAGGGCCGCAACTGCAAGATCAGCGGGGAGAGGGGGCGGGGGAGAGCGGGGGAGAGCGGGGAGGGAGAGGGGTGGAGGAGGAGGAGACGTGACGCCTGAGGAGATTCTGGAAGCCGACCGGCGGCACGTGTGGCACCCGTACGCCCCGATGCCCGGCGCCAGCGCGCCGTACGTCATCGAGAGCGCCGCGGGGGTGCGTCTGCGGCTGGCGGACGGGCGGGAACTGGTCGACGGCATGTCGTCGTGGTGGGCGGCGATCCACGGCTACCGGCACCCGGTGCTCGACGCCGCGGTGACCGACCAGCTCAGGCGGATGAGCCACGTGATGTTCGGCGGGCTCACCCACGAGCCCGCGGTACGCCTGGCGCGCACGCTCGTCGAGCTGACCCCGGACGGCCTGGAACACGTCTTCCTGGCCGACTCCGGCTCGGTGAGCGTCGAGGTGGCGGTGAAGATGTGCCTGCAGTACCAGCGGGCGCGGGGGCGTCCGCAGCGCCGCCGGCTGGGCACCTGGCGCGGCGGCTACCACGGCGACACGTTCCACCCGATGAGCGTGTGCGACCCGGAGGGCGGCATGCACCACCTCTGGGGCGACGTACTGCCCCGGCAGGTGTTCGCGCCGGTGCCGCCGCCCGGCTTCGACGCGGCGCCGGACCCGGCGTACGAGGCGGCGCTGGTGGACGCGGTGGAGCGGCACGCCGACGAGCTGGCCGCGGTGATCGTGGAGCCGGTGGTCCAGGGCGCCGGCGGGATGCGGTTCCACCACCCGCGGTACCTGCGCGTGCTGCGCGAGGTGACCCGGCGGCACGGCATCCTGCTGGTGTTCGACGAGATCGCCACCGGCTTCGGCCGGACCGGCCGGATGTTCGCCGCCGAGCACGCCGGTGTCGCCCCGGACGTGCTCTGCGTCGGCAAGGCGCTCACCGGCGGGTACCTGACGCTCGCCGCGGCGCTGTGCACGCCCGAGGTGGCGCGGGCGATCTCCGCCGACGGGGTGCTGGCGCACGGACCGACGTTCATGGGCAACCCGCTCGCCTGTGCCGTCGCCAACGCCTCCCTGGACCTGCTGCGGGCCGGGGACTGGGCGGGACGCGTGGCGGGCATCGCGGAGGGCCTGCGGGCCGGTCTGGAGCCGCTGCGGGACGCGCCCGGCGTGGCCGACGTCCGCGTGCTCGGCGCGATCGGGGTGGTGCAGCTCGACCACGAGGTGGACCTGCCCCGGGCGACAGCCGCCGCGGTGGCCGAGGGGGTGTGGCTGCGCCCGTTCCGGGATCTCGTCTACACGATGCCGCCGTACGTCTGCGACGCCGCGGACGTGGCGCGGATCGCGGCCGGAGTGGCCGCGGCGGTCAAGGCCGGCTGAGCCTGGCCGGATACGACAGGGCGCGACGGAAGGCCCGTCGCCGGACACGCCAGGCGGCCCGGAGCCGCCGGGAGAGGGAGAGACGCATGGAGACGTTCGGCGCCCGTCTGCACCGGGCCGTGGCGGAACGAGGGCCGCTCTGCGTGGGGATCGACCCGCACCCCGGGTTGCTGACCGCCTGGGGCCTGTCCGACGACGTGGCGGGCCTGGAGCGGTTCTGCCGCACGGTGGTGGAGGCGATCGGTGACCGGGTCGCCGTGGTCAAGCCGCAGTCGGCGTTCTTCGAGCGCTTCGGCGCCCGGGGTGTCGGCGTGCTTGAGTCAACTATCCGACAGTTGCGAGATTTGGGAGCGCTCACTCTGCTTGACGTGAAGCGCGGCGACATCGGCTCGACGGTCGCCGCGTACGCGTCGGCGTACCTCGATCCATCCAGCCCTCTGTATGTCGACGCGGTCACCGCGAGCCCCTACCTGGGAGTAGGTTCGCTCGCCCCGATGTTCTCCACCGCCGCCGAGCACGGCGGCGGGGTCTTCGTCCTGGCGCTCACGTCCAACCCGGAGGGTGCCTCCGTGCAGCGCGCCGTGGGCGCCGACGGGCGCACCGTCGCGCAGACCGTGATCGACGAGATTTCCCAGCTCAACAGGGGTGCGGAACCACTCGGCAGCTTCGGTCTGGTGGTCGGGGCGACGATCGGTGAGACGGGTCACGATCTGGACTCGGTGAACGGTCCGCTGCTCGCGCCGGGGCTGGGCGCGCAGGGCGGAACGCCCGCCGGGTTGCGTACCGTGTTCGGCGCCGCGCTGCCGTCGGTGCTTCCCTCGTACTCCCGGGAGGTGCTCGGCGCGGGCCCCGACCCGGCCGACCTGCGGGCCGCCACCGAGCGGGTGCTGGCCGACTGCCGGGCCGCCCTGGGCACGGCGGACTGACTGACGGCTCGGTCACTTTGCGTTGATCATCGCGCGTCCACGTTGCCGAAATCTCCGTTGACCGCTAGTTTTCCCCGCGCTGGGAACCACGGACCCCTTTGGTTGCCAGCGACACCACGTTTCACAGATGCGGTGGGGCGCTCAGCCCGCCGTACTAGGGACCTGAGGAGAACTGGTGCCGCTCCCGTCACTGACCCCCGAGCAGCGCGCTGCCGCGCTGGAGAAGGCCGCGGAGATCCGCAAGGCCCGCGCTGAGCTGAAGGAGCAGCTCAAGCAGGGCAAGACCACCCTCGCCACCGTCCTCGAGCGGGCCGAGTCCGACGACGTCGTGGGCAAGCTGAAGGTTTCGGCCGTGCTCCAGGCGATGCCGGGCATCGGCAAGATCCGGGCCACCCAGATCATGGAGAAGCTCAAGATCGCCGACAGCCGTCGCCTGCGCGGCCTCGGCGAGCAGCAGCGCAAGGCTCTGCTCGGAGAGTTCGCCGCCAACTGAACGGCCCGCCGTGTAGAAACAAGCGGTGAGCACGGATGACGAGGCGCGCTCGGCGGCTCGGCTCACTGTCCTGTCCGGTCCCTCCGGGGCCGGCCGGAGCAGTGTCGTCGAGGCGGTCCGGGCGCGCCTTGCGTCTGTCTGGGTGCCGGTGGTCGCCACCACCCGCCCGCCCCGTCCGGACGAGCGCGACGGCGTGGACCGCGTCTTCCTCGACGCGCCCGGCTTCGACCGGCTGATCGCCGCCGGGGAGCTGCTGGAGTGGTGCCGGATCGGGCCGTACCGCCGGGGGGTGCCCCGGGCCGGGGTGCGCACGCGGCTCGCCGAGGGGCGGCCGGTGCTGCTGCCGCTGGACCTGGGCGGCGCCCTGGCGGTACGGGCGGCGGCGCCCGGCAGCCGGCTGGTGCTGCTCGCGCCGCCGGCGTACCGGGCGGACCCGGACGTCGCGGCCGTCTTCGCCCACGCCGTGGCACACGACCACACCGAGCGCGCCGCGGCGGAGCTGGTAGGATTGCTCGGTTCGTCCTTCCTGGCTCCGGCCCGACCGCCCGCGGGCGGCGCACGAGACGCAGAGGTTTAATTCGTGGGATCCATCGCCACCAACCCCGAGGGCATCACCAACCCGCCGATCGACGAGCTGCTCGAGAAGACCACCTCGAAGTACGCGCTGGTCATCTTCGCCGCCAAGCGCGCCCGTCAGGTGAACGCCTACTACAGCCAGCTCGGTGAGGGTCTCCTGGAGTACGTCGGCCCGCTGGTGGAGACCACCCCGCAGGAGAAGCCGCTCTCCATCGCCATGCGCGAGATCAACGCGGGCCTGCTCACCGCCGAGCCGACCGACCAGCCGTAACCGCGCCCGCGCCGATGCCCGCCGAGATCGTCCTCGGGGTCGGCGGCGGCATCGCCGCCTACAAGGCGTGTGAGCTGCTCCGGCTCTTCACCGAGTCGGGTCACCGGGTCCGGGTGGTGCCGACCGCCTCGGCGCTCCGCTTCGTCGGGGCGCCGACCTGGGCGGCCCTGTCCGGCCGGCCGGTCGCCGACGACGTCTGGTCCGACGTGCACGAGGTGCCGCACGTGCGGCTCGGGCAGCACGCCGACCTGGTCGTGGTCGCACCGGCCACCGCCGACCTGCTCGCCAAGGCCGCCCACGGCCTCGCCGACGACCTGCTCACCAACACGCTGCTGACCGCGCGCTGCCCGGTGCTGCTGGCCCCGGCCATGCACACCGAGATGTGGGAGCACCCGGCGACCGTGGCGAACGTGGCCACGCTGCGCTCGCGCGGCGTCCGCGTGATCGAGCCCGCAGTGGGCCGGCTCACCGGGCGGGACACCGGCAAGGGCCGGCTGCCCGACCCGGCGGAGATCTTCGCGGTGGCCCGGCGGGCCCTGGCCCGCGGCGTCGAGGCCGAGGCCGACCTGGCCGGCCGGCACGTGGTGGTCACCGCCGGGGGCACCCGGGAGCCGCTGGACCCGGTCCGGTTCCTGGGCAACCGGTCGTCCGGCAAGCAGGGGTACGCGTTCGCCCGCGCCGCCGTGGCCCGGGGCGCCCGGGTCACGCTCGTCGCGGCCAACGTGGCGCTGCCGGACCCGGCCGGGGTGGACCTGGTCCGGGTGGGTACCACCGAGGAACTGCGCGCCGCCACGCTCGCGGCCGCCGCCGACGCGGACGCCGTGGTGATGGCCGCCGCGCCCGCCGACTTCCGGCCCGCCAGCTACGCCAGCGGGAAGATCAAGAAGTCCGACGACGGCGTCGCGCCGACCATCGAGCTGGTCACCAACCCGGACATCGCCGCCGAGCTGGGACGCGTCCGCCGTCCCGGGCAGGTGCTGGTGATCTTCGCGGCCGAGACCGACGACGCGGAGGCCAACGGCCGGGCCAAGCTGGCCCGCAAGGGGGCCGACATGATCGTGGTCAACGAGGTCGGCGTGGACAAGGTCTTCGGCGCCGACACCAACGCGGCCACCGTGATCGGCGCCGACGGCGCCGTGCACCGGCTGCCCGAGCAG
Organism: Micromonospora sp. CNZ285; assembly: GCF_004637285.1. Lineage (NCBI taxonomy): Bacteria > Bacillati > Actinomycetota > Actinomycetes > Micromonosporales > Micromonosporaceae > Micromonospora > Micromonospora sp. CNZ285. The sequence continues at coordinate 724,846 of NZ_SPQD01000001.1, forward strand.
CCCAAGGAGGCCCTGGCCGACGCCGTCTGGGACCTCGTCTGTCCGCGGCTGCCGTCACGTTCCTGACGGTTGGTCGACCCGCGTTCATCGGGTCACGGCGGAACGACGGTGACTAAACTGCCGCCGAGCGACCTTTAAAAGTCTTCACATGCTTAGGAGTGCCGTGACACGTCTCTTCACGTCCGAATCGGTCACGGAGGGCCACCCGGACAAGATCGCCGACCAGATCAGTGACGGCATTCTCGACGCCCTGCTCGCCCAGGACCCGCACAGCCGGGTCGCGGTGGAGACGTTGATCACCACCGGTCAGGTGCACGTGGCCGGCGAGGTGACCACCAAGGCGTACGCCGACATCCCGACCATCGTCCGCGAGACCATCCTCGGCATCGGCTACGACTCGTCGAAGAAGGGCTTCGACGGCGCGTCCTGCGGCGTCAGCGTGTCCATCGGCGCGCAGTCGCCGGACATCGCCCAGGGCGTCGACAACGCCTTCGAGCTGCGTACCGGCGGGTCGGAGAGCGCGCTGGACGCGCAGGGCGCCGGTGACCAGGGCATGATGTTCGGCTTCGCCTGTTCCGAGACGCCCGAGCTGATGCCGCTGCCGATCGCGCTGGCGCACCGGCTGGCCCGCCGGCTCGCCGCGGTCCGCAAGGACGGCACGATCCCGTACCTGCGGCCGGACGGCAAGACCCAGGTGACCATCGAGTACGACGGGCTGCGCCCGGTCCGGCTCGACACCGTCGTCGTGTCCAGCCAGCACGCCGCGGACATCTCGCTGGAGTCGCTGCTCACCCCGGACATCCGCGACCACGTCATCGCCCCGGAGCTGGAGGGCCTCGGCCTGCAGACCGAGGGTTACCGGCTGCTGGTCAACCCGACCGGGCGGTTCGAGATCGGCGGCCCGATGGGTGACGCCGGCCTGACCGGCCGGAAGATCATCGTCGACACGTACGGCGGGTACGCCCGGCACGGCGGCGGCGCGTTCTCCGGCAAGGACCCGTCGAAGGTCGACCGGTCGGCCGCGTACGCGATGCGCTGGGTCGCCAAGAACGTCGTGGCCGCCGGTCTGGCCGAGCGGTGCGAGGCGCAGGTGGCGTACGCGATCGGCAAGGCGCACCCGGTGAGCCTGTTCATCGAGACGTTCGGCACCGAGACCGTGCCGGTCGCCTCGATCGAGAAGGCCGTGGCCGAGGTGTTCGACCTGCGTCCGGCCGCCATCATCCGGGACCTGCACCTGCTGCGGCCGATCTACCAGCAGACCGCCGCGTACGGCCACTTCGGCCGGGAGCTGCCGGAGCTGACCTGGGAGGGCACCGACCGGGCCGCCGACCTCAAGTCGGCCGCGGGAGCCTGACCGCCACCACGCGCCGCGACCGGCGACCCGCACCGGGGTCGCCGGTCGCGCGCGTCTGCGTGGACGTGCCGCTGCCGCACCTCGACCGCCCCTTCGACTACCTGGTGCCGGAGGCGCTCGACGCCGACGCCCGGCCGGGGGTACGCGTGAAGGTGCGGTTCGCCGGGCAGCTCGTCGACGGCTGGCTGCTGGAGCGCGTCGAGTCGTCCGAGCACCCGAAGCTGGCGTACCTGGAGAAGGTCGTGTCCCCGGTGCCGGTGCTCTCCCCGGAGGTGGCCCGGCTGGCCCGCGCGGTCGCCGACAGGTACGCCGGCAGCCTCGCCGACGTGCTCCGGCTGGCAGTGCCGCCCCGGCACGCCCGCGCCGAGAAGGCCGTCACCGCGGCGGACGCGCCACCGTCCGCCGACGCCGACGCCGACGCCGACGCCCGGGCGGGCGGCCCGGCGGAGGTGGACCCGCGCGGCTGGCGGGACTACCCGGCCGGGCCGGCGCTGCTGCGCGCGCTCACCGACGGCAAGCCCGCCCGCGCGGTCTGGTCGGCGCTGCCGGGGGAGGACTGGGCCGACAGGTACGCCGACGCGGTCGCCGCCACGGTGGCCGGCGGCCGGGGCGCGGTGGTCGTGGTGGCCGATGCCCGCGACCTGGACCGCCTCGACGCCGCCCTGACCGCAGTGCTCGGCGCGGGGCGGCACGTCCGGCTCGCCGCCGCCGACGGTCCGGCCCGCCGCTACCGGGCCTTCCTCACCGCCCGGACGGGCGAGGTGGACGTGGTGATCGGCACCCGGGCGGCGATGTTCGCCCCGGTGCGGCGGCTCGGCCTGGTGGCGATCTGGGACGACGGCGACGACCTGCACGCCGAACCGCGCGCGCCCTATCCGCACGCCCGCGACGTGCTGCTCACCCGGGCGCAGCTCGGCGACGTGGCCGCCCTGGTCGGCGGCTACGCGCGTACCGCCGAGGCGCAGTTGCTGGTGGAGACCGGCTGGGCGCGCGAGGTGGTGGCCGACCGGGCGGTGGTGCGCGCGCGTACCCCGGCCCTGGCCCCCACCGGCGACGACCCGCAACTGGCCCGCGACCCCGGCGCGGCCTCGGCGCGGCTGCCGAGCCTGGCCTGGACCACCGCCCGGGACGCGCTGCGCGCGGACCTGCCGGTGCTGGTGCAGGTGCCGCGCCGCGGTTACGTGCCGTCGGTGGCCTGCGCCGACTGCCGCGCCCCGGCCCGCTGCCCGCACTGCGCCGGGCCGCTCGCGCTGCCGTCGGCGCAGGGCACGCCCGCCTGCCGCTGGTGCGGCCGGGTGGCCGCCGCGTACGCCTGCCCGGAGTGCGGCGGGCGGCGGCTGCGCGCCTCGGTGACCGGCGCCCGGCGGACCGCCGAGGAACTGGGCCGGGCGTTCCCCGGCGTGCCGGTGCGGACCTCGGGGCGGGAGGAGGTGCTGGCGAGCGTGCCGGGCGGGGCCGGGCTGGTGGTCGCCACCCCGGGCGCCGAGCCGGTCGCCGAGGGCGGATACGGCGCGGTGCTGCTGCTCGACTCGTGGGCGCTGCTGACCCGGGCCGACCTGCGGGCCGGCGAGGAGGCGCTGCGGCGGTGGATGGCCGCCGCCGCGCTGGCCCGGCCCGGTACGGCAGGCGGCCGGGTGGTGGTGGTCGCCGACGGCGCGCTGGCCCCGGTGCAGGCGCTGCTGCGCTGGGACTCCGCCTGGTTCGCCGCCCGGGAACTGGCCGAGCGGCGCGAGCTGGGCTTCCCCCCGGCGGTACGGATGGCGAGCGTCACCGGCACGGCCGAGGCGGTGGCCGACCTGCTCGCCGGCGCCCGGCTGCCGGGCGACGCCGAGGTGCTCGGCCCGGTGCCGGCCGACGAGGGCCGGGAGCGGATGCTGGTCCGCGTGCCCCGGTCCCGGGCCGCCGCGATGGCCGAGGCGCTGCACGCCGCCGCCGGGCAGCGCAGCGCCCGCAAGGCGGCCGACCCCGTACGGCTCCAGGTCGACCCGCTCACCCTGTTCTGATCGGACGCGACCGCGTGACAGTGCGCACGCGGACCCTCGCGCACGGTCGTGAGCTGGGGTTTGCCGCACACCTGGTCCGGCAATCGAGTAGCGGGCGGTGATAGCATCGCCCGTCATGCCCAGCCGCGCGGTTTTCCCGCGCGGGACGCGGCGCGGCGGGTGCCAGAGCACGTCGGGCCGACACTCGATGTCGTCAGTCAGCCGGTGAGCAGGGGTGGACCAGTCGTGACCGTTCGTCAGTCGATCGTCTTCAACGGTGACCTCGGCAGTGGCAAGAGCACCGTCTCGGTCGAGATCGCCAAGCGGCTCGGGCTGCGCCGGGTCAGCGTCGGCGACCTCTACCGCCAGATGGCCCAGGAGCGGCAGATGACCGCCCTCCAGCTCAACCTGCACGCCGAGTTGGACCAGGCCGTCGACGGCTACGTCGACCAGCTCCAGCGCGACATCGCCGCCTCCGGTGAGTCCCTGGTCATGGACTCCCGCCTGGCCTGGCACTTCTTCACCGACGCGCTCAAGGTGCACATGATCACCGAGCCGACCGAGGCGGCCCGGCGCGTGCTCGCCCGCCCGTCCGGCCCGGCCGAGAGCTACACCTCGCTGGAGGAGGCGCGGGCCAAGCTGCGCGAGCGCAGCGAGAGCGAGCGCGGCCGGTTCATCGTCCGGTACGGCGTCGACAAGGCCCGCCTGCGCAACTACGACCTGGTCTGCGACACCACCCGGGCCAACCCGGAGCAGGTCATCCAGCACGTCATCGACGTCTACGAGGGCCGCCTCGGCGCGGACGTGCTGCGTGCCGGCCGACCGCTGCTGCTGCTCGACCCGAACCGGGTGTACCCCACCGAGGACGTGTCGACGCTGCGCGGCCTCTGGGACGCCGACGCCGCCGCCGAGGCGGCCGACAGCGACGGCGAGCCGGAGCCGCTGAGCATCGGCTACACCGGCGAGTACTTCTTCGTCGTCGACGGGCACCGGCGGCTCAGCGCGGCGGTGCGCGCCGGCCTGCCGATGGTCGCGGCCCGCCTGGTCGCCGAGGTGGACGAGCCGGTGGTCGGCGGGATCAGCGCCGTCGACTTCTTCACCGCGCAGGCCCGCCCGGGGCTCATCCACGACTGGGAGGACGCGCACGGCATCACGCTGCCGCTGCCGGAGCACGCGCTGCTCGGCGGCGGCCCGGTGCTCGCGGGGGAGCCGGGCGCCGGCGCCTGACCGCCGGGGACACCGCCACCTCGCCGGTGAGGGTTCACCCGATCCGGCGGGCCGGAGCATGATGAAGGCCTCCGATGCCTGGGGAGGCGGAATCGTGGATCCGACCGACGCGCTCGCGCTGCTGATGTCCCCCGAGGGTCGTCTCGACCCCTATCCGACGTACGAGCGGCTGCGCGCGCACGGCCCGGTGGTCCAGGCCGGGCCGGTCTTCTCCGTGGTCACCGGCTACGCCGAGGCCGACGCGATCCTGCGCGACTCGCGGTTCGGTGTGATGGACGACGCGCTGCGCGACCAGTTCATGCCGGGCTGGCGGGAGAGCCCGGCGGTACTGTCGATCTCCCGGTCGATGCTGCGCACCAACCCGCCGGACCACAGCCGGATGCGGCGGCTGGCCGCGGGCGCGTTCACCCCGCGCCGGATCGCCGCCATGCGCGACGTGGTGCGGGCGCAGGCCGACGAACTGGTCGACGCGATGCTCGCCGCCGACGGGCCGGTCGACTTCATGGCCGCGTTCGCGTACCCCCTGCCGGTCGGCGTGATCTGCGCGCTGCTCGGCGTGCCGGCGGCGGACCGGCCGCTGTTCCGGCGCTGGGCCACCGACCTGACCGGCGTGCTCGAACCGGAGATCACCGCCGACGAGCTGGCCGTGGCCGACCGGGGCGCGACCGAGCTGCGGGACTACTTCACCGAGCTGGTGGCGGCCCGCCGCCGGGCCCCGGCCGACGACCTCACCACCGCGCTGGTCCAGGCGCACGACGGCGGCGACCGGCTCTCCGGCGACGAGCTGCTCGCCAACCTCATCGTGCTGCTGGTGGCGGGCTTCGAGACCACCACGAACCTGCTCGGCAACGGCCTGGTGGCGCTGCTGGAGCACCCGCGCGCCGCGGCGGCGCTGCGCGAGCGGCCCGACCTCGCTCCCGCCTACGTCGACGAGCTGCTGCGCTACGACTCGCCGGTGCAGCTCACCTCGCGGATGAGCACCGCGCCGTCCCGCTACGGCGACGTCGACCTGCCGCCGGAGAGCTGGGTCATCGTGCTGCTCGGCGCGGCCAACCGTGATCCCCGCCGCTATCCCGATCCGGCCCGCTTCGACCCGTGGCGGGCGCAGATCGCGCCGCTCTCATTCGGCGCCGGGCCGCACTACTGCCTCGGCGCGGCGCTGGCCCGGCTGGAGGCGCAGGTGGCGTTCCCGCTGCTGCTGCGCCGGCTGCCCGGGCTGGCGGTGGCGGGCCGGCCCGAGCGGCGGGTCCGGCTCACCCTGCGTGGTCACGCGACGCTGCCGGTGCGCGTGGGGCGGGAGGCGGCCCCGGTCACCGTTCCCGGTACGCCACCCGGGGCGGCCGGGCCGACTCCGTAGACTGGACGCGCATCGTTCGACCCAGACAAGGAGCCACGCCGAGTGACCGTCCAGCCCATCCGTCTGTTCGGCGATCCGGTGCTGCGCACGCCGGCCGACCCGGTCGTCGACTTCGACGCCGAGCTGCGCAAGCTGATCGCCGACCTGACCGACACGATGCGCGAGCAGAGCGGCGCCGGCCTGGCCGCGCCGCAGCTCGGGGTGGGCCTGCGGGTGTTCACCTTCGACGTCGACGACGTCCTCGGCCACCTGGTCAACCCGGTGCTGGAGTTCCCCGACGAGGAGGAGCAGGACGGCCCGGAGGGCTGCCTGTCCATCCCCGGGCTCTACTTCGACACCAAGCGCCGGCAGAACGTGATCGCCAAGGGCTTCAACGGCTACGGCGACCCGCTGCAGATCGTCGGCACCGGCTTGATGGCCCGCTGCGTGCAGCACGAGACCGACCACCTCGACGGCGTCCTCTTCGTCGACCGGCTCGACCCGGCCGGCCGCAAGGAGGCCATGAAGGCGATCCGCCAGGCCGAGTGGTACGACCAGGCCGCGCCGCCGACGGTCAAGCTCAGCCCGCACGCCGCCGGCAACCCGTTCGGCCTGGGGCGGTGACCCGGATGCGCCTGGTCTTCGCCGGCACGCCGGCCGTCGCCGTACCCGCCCTGGACGCGATCGCCGCCTCCGGGCACGAGCTGCTCGCCGTGGTCACCCGCCCCGACGCCCCGGCCGGGCGGGGCCGGGGACTGGTCCGCTCGCCGGTCGGCGCGTGGGCCGACGCGCACGGCGTCGAGGTGCTCACCCCGGCCCGTCCGCGCGAGCCGGAGTTCCTCGACCGGCTGCGCGAGCTGGCGCCGGACTGCGTACCGGTGGTCGCCTACGGCGCGCTGGTGCCGCCGGTGGCGCTGGAGATCCCCCGGCACGGCTGGATCAACCTGCACTTCTCGCTGCTGCCCGCCTGGCGCGGCGCCGCGCCGGTGCAGCACGCCGTGCTGCACGGCGACGAACTGACCGGGGCCAGCGTCTTCGAGCTGGAGGAGGGGCTGGACACCGGCCCTGTCTACGGCACCGTCACCGACGAGATCCGGCCCGCCGACACCTCCGGTGACCTGCTGGAACGGCTCGCGCACTCCGGCGCCGGGCTGCTTGTCGCCGTGCTCGACGCGATCGGCGCCGGCACCGCCCGGGCCGTGCCGCAGCCGGCCGACGGCGTCTCGCTCGCCCCGAAGCTGACGGTGGAGGACGCCCGGGTCCGCTGGGGCGACCCCGCGTTCGCGGTGGACCGGCGCATCCGCGCCTGCACGCCCGCGCCCGGTCCGTGGACCACGTTCCGCGACGACCGGGTCAAGCTCGGCCCGGTCACCCCGCTGCCCGACGGCCCGGAGCTGAAGCCGGGGGAGCTGCACGTGGAGAAGTCCGGTGTGCTCGTCGGCACCGCCACCACGCCGGTGCGCCTCGGCGAGGTGCGCGCCGCCGGCAAGAAGGCCATGCCCGCCGGCGACTGGGCGCGCGGCGCCCGGGTCACCGCCGGCGAGGTGTTCGCGTGACGGGGCCGTCGCGCGCGGACCGGCCCGTCGAGGGCGAGCGTCCCCGGGGGTACGCGCGTGAGCACGGCGACCGGCCCGGCGGTGACCGGCCCGGCGGTGACCGGCGTGGTGGCGACCGGCGTGGTGGCGACCGGTTCGGTGGGGATCGGCGCGGCGGGCGTCCGGTCCGTCCGGCAGTCGACCTGCCCCGGCAGATCGCGTACGAGGCGATCGCGGCGGTGCACCGCGACGACGCGTACGCCAACCTGGTGCTCCCGGCGATGCTGCGCGAGGCCGGGCTGACCGGCCGGGACGCCGCGTTCGCCACCGAGCTGACCTACGGCACGCTGCGGCACACCGGCACGCTCGACGCGATCGTCACCGACGCGGCCGGGCGGGACGTGCAGCGCATCGATCCGCCGGTGCGCGACGCGCTGCGGCTCGGGGCGTACCAGATCCTGCACACCCGGGTGCCCGCGCACGCCGCGGTGTCCTCCACCGTGGACCTGGTCCGATCGGTGGGGCCGGGCGCCACCGGGTTCGCCAACGCGGTGCTGCGGGAGATCACCAGCCGGGACGCCGACGCCTGGGTGGCGAAGCTCGCCCCGGCGCAGGAGACCGACCCGATCGGGCACCTCGCGCTCGCGTACAGCCATCCGCAGTGGATCGTGCGGTCGTTCGCCGAGGCGCTCGGCGGCGACATGGGCGAGACGACCCGGCTGCTCATCGAGGACAACGAGCGCCCGCCGGTGCACCTGTGCGCCCGGCCGGGCCTGGCCGATCCGGTGGCGCTGGCCGACGAGGTGGGCGGCGCGCCCGGCGCGTTCTCGCCGTACGCGGTCTACCTGCCCGGCGGGGCGCCGGGTGACCTGGCGGCGGTGGCCGACGGCCGCGCGCACGTGCAGGACGAGGGTTCCCAGCTGGTGGCGGACGCGCTGACGGCGGCGCCGCTGGACGGCCCGGACGGCCGCTGGCTGGACCTGTGCGCCGGGCCGGGCGGCAAGTCCGGCCTGCTCGGCGCGCTCGCCGCGATCCGTGGCGCGCGGCTCACGGCGGTCGAGGTGGCCGAGCACCGGGCACGACTGGTGGAGCAGGCGACCCGTGGGCTGCCGGTGACGGTGCTGCACACCGACGGGCGCAGCGTGGGCAGCGATCCGAAGCTGCCGGAGGAGCACTTCGACCGGGTGCTCGTGGACGCGCCGTGCACCGGGCTGGGCGCGCTGCGCCGCCGTCCGGAGTCGCGGTGGCGCCGTCAGCCGTCGGACCTGCCGCCGCTGACCCGGTTGCAGCGGGAACTGCTCACCGCCGGGCTGCGGGCGGCCCGGCCGGGTGGCCTGGTCGCGTACGTGACGTGCTCGCCGCACGTGGTGGAGACGCACGTGACGGTGACCGAGGCGGCCCGGCGGTGCGGTTTCGGTGTCGACTTCGTCGACGCGCGGCCGCTGCTGCCGGCCGGGATGCCGGGCCTGGGTGACGGCCCCACCGTGCAGCTGTGGCCGCACCGCCACGGCACCGATGCCATGTTCCTGGCGGTCCTCCGCCGGGTCTGACCCACCTCCCCCTCGCAGTCGATCAAGGAGTTCGTGTCCCCGGGCCGCCGTGCCCCGGACACGAACTCCTTGATCGTCATGGGAGAAATGGGGAGGGATGGAGCGTGTGCGGCATCCCGGTGGGGGGAGGGGGCCGGTGGGATGTGACAGCCCGTTGACTGTTTGATCGATGCATGTAACTGTTTCGACCACCGGTCCCGGCACCCCCGCCCGCCGAACCCCCACGAGGAGTCTCCATGAGACGCAGAACGCCGACCACGAGCCTCGCGCTCGCCCTCGTCGCCACCCTGACGACGGCGAGCCTGGCCGGCACCGCCTCCGCCGCGCCCGCCCCGGCCGCCGCGCCCGCCCCGGCCGCCGCCCCCGCCCCGGCCGTCGCCGCACTCGCCGCGCCGGACGTCTCCCTGAGCAACATCCAGGCCCACCTCACCCAGTTCAACTCCATCGCCACCAGCAACGGCGGCAACCGGCGCTCCGGCTCGGCCGGCTACACGGCGTCGGTCAACTACGTCAAGGGCAAGCTGCAGGCCGCCGGCTACACGGTCACCGAGCAGAACTGCTCCACCTGCACCTACCCGGGCAACAACCTGATCGCCGAGTGGCCGCAGGGCCCGTCCGACCAGGTCGTCATGTTCGGCGCCCACCTGGACGGCGTCGCCGCCGGCCCGGGCATCAACGACAACGCCTCCGGCTCGTCGGTGCTGCTGGAGAACGCGCTGGTGCTGGCCGCGCAGAACCCGACCATGACCAAGCGGGTCCGGTTCGCCTGGTGGAACGGCGAGGAGCAGGGCCTGCAGGGCTCCAAGCACTACGTCAACCAGCTCAGCTCCACCCAGCGGGGCTACATCAAGGGCTACTACAACTTCGACATGGTGGGCTCGCCCAACGGCGGCTACTTCATCAACCGGATCACCTCCGCCACGGCCGCGCCGCTGAAGGCGTACTGGGACTCGTTCGGCATCTCGCCGGAGGAGAACACCGAGGGCCAGGGCCGCTCCGACGACTACTCGTTCGCCAACGCCGGCATCCAGACCTCCGGCTACGCGGCGGGCGCCAGCTACACCAAGACCTCGGCGCAGGCCAGCAAGTGGGGCGGCACCGCGGGCGCGGCGTACGACGGGTGCTACCACCGCTCCTGCGACAACATCAGCAACATCAACACGACCATCCTCAACCGGGCCGCGGACGGCGTCGCGTACGCGATCTGGCAGCTCGCGGTCGGCGGCGGCACGCCCTCCAACGACTTCTCCGTCTCGGTGAGCCCCACCTCCGGCAGCGTCGCCCGGGGCGGCTCCACCACCGCCACGGTCAGCACCGCCACCACCGCCGGCAGCGCGCAGACCGTGGCGCTGTCCGCCAGCGGCGCCCCGAGCGGCGTCTCGGTGAGCTTCAGCCCGTCCTCGGTCACCTCGGGCGGCTCGGCCACCATGACCGTCACCGCCTCGTCGACGGCCACCACCGGCACGTTCACGCTCACCGTGACCGGCACCGGCTCGGCCACCCGCACCGCCAGCTACACGATCACCGTGACCGGCGGCAGCGGCGGCTGCACCGGCGGGCAGCTCATCGGCAACAGCAGCTTCGAGTCCGGCACCACGCCGTGGACGGCCAGCTCGGGCGTGATCACCAACAGCTCCAGCCAGGCGGCCCGCACCGGGTCGTACAAGGCGTGGATGAACGGGTACGGCTCCTCGCGTACCGACACGCTGTCCCAGTCGGTCACGCTGCCGTCCGGGTGCAGCAGCTACACGTTCTCGTTCTGGCTGCACATCGACTCGGCCGAGACGACCACCTCGACCGCGTACGACAAGCTCACCGTGCAGGTCGGTTCGACCACGCTGGCCACGTACTCGAACCTGAACAAGGCCACCGGCTACACCCAGCGCACCTTCAACCTGGCCGCGTACGCCGGCCAGACGGTCACGCTGAAGTGGACCGGGGTCGAGGACTCCTCGCTGCGGACCAGCTTCGTCGTGGACGACGTGACGCTGCAGGTCGGCTGAGCGGTACCGGGCGGGGTGGGCGCCGGCCCGCCCCGCCCGGTTCTCAGTTGATCGGCAGCGCCTTGGCGCCCGCGCCCTTGACCGAGCGGGTCAGCGCCCGTCCGGAGACCCACAGGAAGCACTGCACGCCCCGGTCGCCGTCGCGCCACTGCTCCTCGTACGGGTGGTAGATGATGGTGCCGGCCCGGTACTGCATGTTGCCGTCGTTGGGCAGCCCGGCGTACTTGGCGATCAGGCCGCGGCAGGCCTTGTGCGCGCGCAGCGGCGTGCGGTCGAACTCCGCGTAGCTGATGTCCGGCGCCTGGTAGACGCCGACGAACTCGGCGTGGTGCTTGCTGGTGCACGCCACCGGCCGCATCGACTGCACCTCGTCCTTGCTCAGCTTCGGGTTGAAGCAGCCGAGCGCGAGCTTCGAGCCGGGCTTCAACGCCCCCCGCAGGCTGCCGGTGCGCTGGGACACCGCACCCTCGTCCAGATCGCTGATCTCGGCGACGTCGCAGCGGTACCAGCGGGCCCCGCCGGACCACGCGAGCGCCGACGGGAAGACCACCGCCAGGCGCAGCCGCCCGGAGCGCCAGTCCGCGCCGACGGCGCGGGTGACCTGGCGGGCGCAGTCGGCGTGCGCGGCACGCATCCCCGCCGACCCGGTACGCGGCGGCGCGGAACGCTCCGCCTCCGCGCCGGTCATCGTGCCCACGTGCAGCGTCTCGGTGCGGTGCGGGGTGGCGCAGTCGACCGGCTGGTAGCCGCTGAGGTAGCCGACGTCGGCGACGGTGGGATGACAGGCGCCGGACTGCGGCACGAACCCGACCGGCGCGGCGAACGCGGGCCAGTCGTCGACCAGGTCCCGGTCCACTCCGGCCGGCGCGGCGCAGCCGCCGAGCGCCAGCGCCAGCGCCGCGCCCACGGTGACCGCCACCCGCCATCGCCGCATCCCGACCGACCTCCCCCGCGCATCCGGCGCCGTCCGGTCACCCGGTACGCCTCGGCGGTGGAGCATACGGCAGCCGATCAGGTGACCGGGAGTCCCTCGGGGCCGGCGCCGCGCACCGATCGGTTCAGCTTGCGGTCGTCACTCCACAGGAAACAGCGCACGCCCCGGTCGCCCTCCTCCCACTCCCGCTGTGACGGCGGGTAGAAGATGGATCCGGCCCGGTACGGCAGTTCGGCGTTGTCCGGCACCTCGGCGAACGCGGCGATGAGCGTCATGCAGCGCCGGTGCGTGGCGGGCGCGCCCTTGGTGAACTCCGCCCAGCTCATGTCGCGTTCCTCGTACACGCCGACGAACTCCGCCCGGTGCGGTTCGGTGCACAGCACCGGGGCCATGTAGTTGAGGTTCTGGCCGATCAGCTTCGGGTCGAAGCACCTGTGCACCAGCGGGTTGTCGCCGACGAGCGCGCCGCGCAGGCTGCCGACCCGGTTGACCGGGCGGGTGTTGTCGATGCTGTCGGTCTCGGCCAGGTCGCAGCGGAACCAGCGGGCGCCGGACGTCCAGGCGGTGACGGTGGGCAGCGCGATGTTCAGTGTCAGCCGGGCGGCCCGCCAGTCCCCGCCGATCATCTCCCGGGCCCGCTGGTCGCACTCGGCGCGCGCGGTCCGCAGCGCCGGTGAGCCGGGTTCCGGGCGTACGCCCTGCGCCGCCGCCGGCCCGGTGAACCGGCCGACGTGCACGGTCTCGGCCAGGTGGCTGCCCGCGCAGTTGACCGTCTCGTAGGTGGCGGCGGCCACCACGGTGCTCAGCCGGGGCAGGCAGGCCTCGGTCGCCGGGACGAACAGCTGCGGCACCGGCAGCGCCGCCCAGTCGTCGATCAGGTCGCCGTCGGCCCGATGCACCTGAGCGCAACCCGCGAGCACCGCAGTCGCGGCGCCGGCCAGCGCGAGCACGTGGAGCCACCGTCGCATCGTCCGCCCCTTCCGGGAGAGATGACAGCCGGTCGTCATAGGCCCGACCGGCGTCCCCCGCGCCCGGGCGTGCAGCATACGTGACCGTCCCTGTAGGAGTTTCGTCATCTTTCAATCGATCGGCCAGTCACCGGCGACTATTCGTGCCGATTTTCTCTCCGGACGGCCGGATCGTGCACCACGGGTGACGGAAGGATCACCGCTGGTCGCTCCGGGAGCCGTGCCGCTACCTCCGGATCACCGCGTTCGTACACTGGCCCCGTGACCGTACCGCCGCCGATCGTCGCGCCCAGCATCCTGGCCGCCGATTTCGCCCGCCTCGCCGACGAGGTCCGTGCCGTGGAGCCCGCCGCCGACTGGCTGCACGTCGACGTCATGGACAACCACTTCGTACCCAACCTGACCATCGGGCTGCCGGTGGTGCAGAGCCTGCGCGCCGTCACCGGGATCCCGTTCGACGTGCACCTGATGATCACCGACCCGCGCCGCTGGGCGCCCGGGTACGCCGACGCCGGGGCGTACAACGTCACGTTCCACGCCGAGGCGTGCGACGACCCGGTGGCGCTGGCGAAGGACCTGCGCTCGGCCGGGGCGAAGGCCGGGCTGGCGATCGACCGGGACACCCCGATCGAGCCGTACCTGGAACTGCTGCCGAGCTTCGACACGCTGCTGATCATGACGATCAAGGCCGGCTTCGGCGGCCAGCGCTTCCTGCCGCAGCTGCTGGACAAGGTGCGCGCGGCCCGCCGGCACGTCGACAGCGGGCACCTGGAGCTGCGCATCGAGGTCGACGGCGGCATTGCCGCGGACACCATCGAGCAGGCCGCCGCGGCCGGCGCCGACGCGTTCGTCGCGGGCACCGCCGTCTACGGCGCCGACGATCCCGCGGAGGCGGTGCGCCGCCTGCGGGGCCTGGCGGAACGCGCGATGACCGGGGCCTGAGATGGAGCCGGCCGACGAGCGACCCGACGTGATCCTCGTCGTCGACGACGACGAGGACATCGCCCGCTTCGTCGAGTTCAACCTGCGCCTGCACGGCTTCGAGGTGCTGCACGCCGCCGACGGCCAGGAGGCGCTGGAGGTCATCGAGCGGCAGCGGCCCGACCTGGCAGTGGTCGACCTGATGATGCCGCGCATCGACGGGCTGGAACTGACCCGGCGGCTGCGCGCCGACCCGATGACCTCGGCCCTGCCGGTGATCATGCTGACCGCCAAGGGGATGACCCAGGACAAGGTCAACGGGCTCAGCGTCGGCGCGGACGATTACCTGGTCAAGCCGTTCGACACGCTGGAACTGGTGGCCCGGGTCAACTCCACGCTGCGGCGCAACAAGGAGTTCCGGGAGGTCTCGCCGCTGACCGGGCTGCCCGGCAACAGCCGGATCCGGCGGGAGATCAGCGACCGGGTCCGCAACGGCGTCGACTACGCCGTCGGCTACATCGACATCGACCGGTTCAAGAGCGTCAACGACCGGTACGGCTTCGTGCGCGGCGACGAGTTCATCTCGGCCCTGGCCCGCAGCCTGCACCGGGCGGTGGTGTCGATCGGGATTCCGCCGGCGTTCCTCGGCCACGTCGGCGGCGACGACTTCGTCATCGTCTGCGCCCCCAGCCAGGTCCGGCCGCTGACCAGCCGGGCCGTCGTCGACTTCGAGAAGGCCGCCGACGCGCTGTACGACGCCACCGACCGGGAACGCGGCTTCGTCGAGCTGAAGGACCGGCGCGGCAACATCCGCCGCGCCGCGCTGGTGACGCTCTCCATCGGCGTGTCGCTGTCCGATTCCGGCAAGCGGTTCACCGACCCGCTGGAGGCGATCGCGGTGGCCTCGGAGATGAAGACGGTGGCCAAGAGCCAGCCCGGCTCGTACGTGGCGGTGGACCGCCGGCGCGGCGTCACCTGACCGGTCCTGTGAGGTAGCTCGCCTCTGTGGCGCGCACCCGGGCGGAACGTGTAAGACTTCCCGTATACCCACCACGCGCTGGCGGGGCTCGGTGAAATTCCGAACCGGCGGTGATCCACGGTCCGACCGTGGTAAGCCCGCGACCCGGACGGCTTCGGCCGGACGGTGGACCTGGTGAGAATCCGGGGCCGACGGTTGGGGTGCGGCTCGTCCGCCCCCAGAAAGTCCGGATGGGAGACAGCGCGCGGAACGGGGGAGGCCCCTGCCGGCCGCTGAGCACCCTCAGCCGCCGCGTGGGCTCCCCGGGGTCGGCGTCGCCGTCCCCGGGTTCCCGCCGCCGCGTGTCCGCGGCATCCCTGCCGCTGCTCCCGAACCGCCCGCGCGCGACCGGCGAGCGGGAGGACAGGCGGCCATGGCGAGCGTCTCCGTCGACGAGGCGATGCGCCGTGCCATCGAACTGGCCGCGCGCGGCCTCGGCACCACGAGCCCCAACCCGGTGGTCGGCTGCGTGCTGCTCGACACCGAGGGCGAGGTCGTCGGCGAGGGCTTCCACGCGTACGCCGGCGGCCCGCACGCGGAGATCGTCGCGCTGGCCCAGGCCGGCACGCGCGCCCGCGGCGGCACCGCGGTGGTCACCCTGGAACCCTGCGACCACACCGGCCGCACCGGCCCCTGCAGCCACGCCCTGATCGCCGCCGGGGTGTCCCGCGTGGTGATCGCCGTGCCCGACCCCAACCCGGTCGCCTCCGGCGGCGCCGCCACGCTGCGGGCCGCCGGGGTCCAGGTCGCTCTCGGGGTACGCGCGCAGGAGGCCGAGGCCGGCAACGTCGCCTGGCTCACCTCGATGCGCCGCGGCTGGCCGTACGTGATCTGGAAGTACGCGGCCACGCTCGACGGGCGTTCCGCCGCGGCCGACGGCACCAGCATGTGGATCACCTCCGAGGCGGCCCGGATCGACGTGCACGCGCTGCGCGGCACCGTCGACGCGGTGCTCGCCGGCGTGGGCACCGTGCTCACCGACGACCCCCGCCTGACCGCCCGCAACCTGCGCGACGGCACCCTCGCCATCCGGCAGCCGCTGCGGGTGGTGGTGGACAGTTCGGGGCGTACCCCGGCCGACGCCCGGGTCCGCGACGGCGCCGCCCGCACCTGGGTGGCGACCGCCGCGGAGGTCGGCGCCGGGCCGGACGGCCGGGTCGACCTGGCGGCGCTGCTGGCGGAGCTGCACCACCGCGGCGTGCGGGCCGCGCTGCTGGAGGGCGGGCCGACGCTGGCCGGCGCGTTCCTCGCCGCCGGCCTGATCGACAAGATCGTCGGGTACGTCGCGCCGAAGCTGCTCGGCGCCGGCCCGACCGCGCTGCTCGACGCCGGCGTGAGCACCATCGCCGACGCCATCGATCTGGAGATCACCGACGTTACGCGGGTCGGTCCCGACCTGCGGATCACCGCGCTGCCCCGGAAGAGGGAGGGCTGACATGTTCACCGGCATCGTCGAGGAACTGGGCGAGATCGTCCGGAGCACCGAGACCGGCGACGACTCCGCGCTGGTCGCCATCCGCGGCCCGCTCGTCACCTCGGACGCCCGGCACGGCGACTCCATCGCCGTCAACGGCGTCTGCCTCACCGTGGTCGACGTCGACGGCGGTGTGTTCACCGCCGACGTGATGGGCGAGACGCTGCGCCGTACCGCGCTCGGCGCGCTGCGCCCCGGCGACCCGGTCAACCTGGAACGGGCCGCCGCGCTGAACAGCCGCCTCGGCGGCCACCTGGTGCAGGGCCACGTCGACGGCGTCGGCGAGATCGTCGCCCGGGAGCCGGCCGCGCAGTGGGAGACGGTCCGGTTCCGGCTGCCCGCCGGGCTGGCCCGGTACGTGGTGGAGAAGGGCTCGATCACCGTCGACGGCGTGTCCCTGACCGTCGCCGAGGCGGGCGACGACTGGTTCTCGGTCGGCCTGATCCCCACCACGCTGAAACTCACCGTGCTCGGCACGAAGCGGATCGGCGACCCGGTCAATCTGGAGGTCGACGTGCTGGCCAAGTACGTCGAGCGGCTGCTCGGCGACCGCAGCGCGGGGGGTGCCCGGTGATGGGCCCGCTCGGCTGGCTGCTCGACGCCCAGGTGCACCTGGCCGGCTCGCCGGTGCTGGTCCGGGAGATCGTCGGCAACGTCTTCGGGCTCGGCTCGGCGCTGCTCGGGCTGCGCCGCGTGGTCTGGGCCTGGCCGGTCGGCATGATCGGCAACGCGCTGCTGCTCACCGTGTTCCTCGGCGGCGTCTTCGTCACCCCGCAGGCGCACGACCTCTACGGCCAGGCCGGCCGGCAGGTCTTCTTCTTCGCCGTCAGCGTGTACGGCTGGTGGCGCTGGTCGCGCAACCGGCGTGCCGGTGGCGGGGACGAGCCGGCCGTGGTGCCGCGCTGGGCCACCTGGCCGGAGCGGCTCGGCCTGCTCGTGGCCGCCGCCGTCGGCACCGCCGCGGCGTACCCGGTGCTCGCCGCGCTCGGCTCGTGGGGGCCGCTGCCGGACGCCTGGATCCTGGTCGGCAGCCTGCTCGCCACGTACGGCATGGCACGCGGCTGGGTCGAGTTCTGGCTGATCTGGATCGCCGTCGACGCGGTCGGCGTACCGCTGCTGCTGCGCGGCGGCTTCTACCCGTCGGCCGCCATGTACCTGGTCTACGGCGCGTTCTGCGCCGCCGGCCTGTACAGCTGGTGGCGCACCTCCCGGGCCGTCGCGACCGCGCCCGCCCCGATCCCGGCGACGTACTCGGAGGCCGTGGCATGAGCACGTTCGGTTCGATCGAGCAGGCGGTGGCGGACATCGCCGCCGGGCGTCCGGTGGTCGTGGTCGACGACGAGGACCGCGAGAACGAGGGCGACCTGATCTTCGCGGCCGAGCTGGCCACGCCGGAGCTGGTCGCGTTCATGGTCCGCTACACCTCCGGCTACATCTGCGTGCCGCTGACCGAGGACGAGTGCGATCGGCTCGACCTCCCGCCGATGCACCACACCAACCAGGACCGGCGCGGCACCGCGTACACGGTGACCGTGGACGCCCGGGAGGGCGTCAGCACCGGCATCTCGGCCGCCGACCGGTCGCACACCATCCGGCTGCTCGCCGACGCCGCCACCGGCCCGACCGACCTGGCCCGGCCCGGGCACGTGGTGCCGCTGCGCGCCCGCGCCGGCGGGGTGCTGCGCCGTCCCGGGCACACCGAGGCGGCGGTGGACCTGACCCGGATGGCCGGGCTGCGCCCGGCCGGGGTGCTCTGCGAGCTGGTGAACGACGACGGCACCATGATGCGCCTGCCGGACCTGGAGAAGTTCTGCGCCGAGCACGGGCTGACGCTCGTCACCATCGCGGACCTGATCGCACACCGGCGGCGTACCGAGAAGCAGGTCGAGCTGGCCGCCGAGGCCCGGATGCCCACCCCGTACGGCGTGTTCCGGGCGCTCGGCTACCGCGCCGAGCACGACCCGGCCGAGCACGTCGCGCTGGTCATGGGCGACCTCGGCGACGGGCGGGACGTGCTGGTGCGGGTGCACTCCGAGTGCCTCACCGGCGACGTGTTCGGCTCGCTGCGCTGCGACTGCGGGCCGCAGCTGCAGGCCTCGCTGGCCCGGGTCGCCCAGGAGGGGCGCGGCGTGGTCCTCTACGTGCGCGGGCACGAGGGCCGGGGCATCGGCCTGCTGCACAAGCTCCAGGCGTACCAGCTCCAGGACCAGGGCCGCGACACCGTGGACGCGAACCTCGACCTGGGCCTGCCGGCCGACGCCCGCGACTACGGCACCGGCGCGCAGATCCTCTACGACCTGGGCGTCCGGTCGATGCGGCTGCTCACGAACAACCCGGCCAAGCGGGCCGGGCTGGAGGGGTACGGCCTCACCGTGACCGGCCGGGAGGGGCTGCCCGTGCGGTCCAACCCGGAGAACGTGCGCTACCTGCGCACCAAGCGGGACCGGATGGGTCACCTGCTGGACGGACTGGACGAGGTGACCGAGGCGCCGATGGGCCGCCCGGTCGCCGGTGACGAGATCGGAGCGTAGGGCGATGGCGGGTTTCGGTGAGCCGGGCGTGACCGCGGTGGACGCCGCCGGGATGACGGTCGGCGTGGTGGCCGCCCGGTGGCACGGCGACCTGACCGACCACATGACCGAGCGGGCGGTGGCCGCCGCGCAGGCCTGCGGGGCGCGAGCCGTGGTGGCCCGGGTGGCCGGTTCGGTGGAGCTGCCGGTGGTGGCCCAGGCGATGGCCCGCCGCTTCGACGTGGTGGTCGCGCTCGGCGTGGTGGTACGCGGCGCGACGGCACACTTCGACTACGTCTGCAAGTCGGTCACCGAGGGGCTGACCCGGGTGGCGCTGGACGAGGGCAAGCCGGTGGCGCACGGGGTGCTCACGGTGGACACCATCGAGCAGGCCCGGGACCGGGCCGGGCTGCCCGGCTCGGCCGAGGACAAGGGCTGGTCGGCGACGGTGGCCGCGCTGGACGCGGCGCTGGCCGTCCGCGCGCTGGACGCCCAGTCCGCCCACCGGGTCGGCTTCGCCTGACCCACCCGGCCCGTCACCGGGAGCGGCTGGAAGAATCGCCTTCCGTGAAGACGTTCGAGGAGTTGTTCGCCGAGCTGCAGGCCAAGGCCGCCGCCGGCACCCCGGGCTCGGGCACGGTCGAGGCGCTCGCCAAGGGCGTGCACTTCATCGGCAAGAAGGTCGTCGAGGAGGCGGCCGAGTCGTGGATGGCCGCCGAGCACGAGGGCCCGGAACGGGCCGCCGAGGAGATCTCCCAGCTGCTCTACCAGGCGCAGGTGCTGATGCTCGCCACCGGCCTGGAACTGAAGGACGTCTACCGACATCTGTGAGTGCCCGTCCGCTGATCATCCGATCGAACGAAGGAGCACTCCCATGCTGCGTGTCGCAGTACCCAACAAGGGCGCCCTGGCCGAGTCGGCCGCCGGGATGCTGCGCGAGGCGGGCTACCGCCAGCGCACCGACCCGAAGGACCTGGTCTGCCGGGACGAACCCAACGACATCGAGTTCTTCTACCTGCGTCCCAAGGACATCGCCACCTACGTCGGCTCCGGTGACCTGGACGTCGGCATCACCGGCCGCGACCTGCTGATCGACTCCGGCGCGCCGGCCGAGGAGGTGGTCGACCTCAACTTCGGGCGGGCCACCTTCCGGTTCGCCGCCCGGCCCGACGACGTCGCCTCCGTCCAGCAGCTCGGCGGGCACCGCATCGCCACCGCGTACCCCGGTCTGGTCGAGCGGCACCTGGCCGAGCTGGGCGTCAAGGCCGACGTGATCCGCCTGGACGGCGCGGTGGAGAACGCCATCCGTCTCGGCGTGGCCGACGTGGTCGCCGACGTGGTGGAGACCGGCGCGACGCTGCGCCAGGCCGGCCTGGTGGTGTTCGGCGAGCCGCTGCTGCGCTCCTCGGCGGTGCTGGTCCGCCGCGCGGGAGCGACGGGCGGCGCGCAGCAGGAGCAGTTGCAGCGCCGGCTGCACGGCGTGCTGGTCGCCCGCCGGTACGTGATGCTCGCCTACGACGTGCCGGCCGGCCTGCTCGACCGGGCCAGCTCGCTGACCCCCGGCATCGAGTCGCCGACCGTCTCGCCGCTGCACCGGGAGGGCTGGGTCGCGGTGCAGGCGATGGTGCTCCGCGACGACGTGCACCGGATCATGGACGAGCTGTACGAGCTGGGCGCCCGCGCGATCCTCGTCACCAACATCCACGCCTGCCGGCTGTGAGGCCGCTGCCGCTCCCGGCCGCGCTGGCCGTGGTCGTCGCCGGTGGCGTGGCCTCGGCCGCCCAGGGCGCGGTGAACGCCGAGATGGGGGAGCGGACCGGCGCCCCGGTCCTCGGCGCGGTGGTCAACAACCTCGGCGGCTGCCTGCTGGTGCTGGCCGGGATCGTGGCGCTGCCGTCGATGCGCGCCGGGCTGGCCGGGCTGCGCCGCTCCGGGCTGCCGTGGTGGGCGTACCTGGGCGGGGTGGGCGGTGCGGTGATCGTGCTGGTCGCCCCGGTGGTGGTGCCGGTGCTCGGGGTGGCGGTGTTCACGATCGCCCAGGTGGCCGGCGGCAGCCTCGGCGGCCTGGCGGTGGACCGGGCCGGGCTGGCCGCGACCGGGCGGATGCCGCTCACAGTGCCCCGGGTCGGCGGTGCGGTGCTCGGCGTCGGCGCTGTCGCGCTCGCGCAGCTCGGCCGCCCGATCGGTGACCTGGCGGTCGGACTGGTGCTGCTCTGCGTCCTGGGCGGGCTGGCGGTGGCCGGGCAGTCCGCGCTCAACGGCCGGGTCGCCGCCTCGGTCGGCCCGGCCGCCGGCCTCGCCGTCAACTTCGCGGTCAGCACCGTGGTGATCGGCGCCGTCGCGGCGCTGACCGGCGCGCTCGCGGGCCAGCCGCGCTGGCCTGCCCAGTGGTGGCTCTACCTCGGCGGCCTGCTCGGCGTCGGCATCGTGCTCTCGCTGCTGGTCGGGGTACGCGCCGCCGGGGTGCTGCGCACCGGCCTGGCGCTGGTGGCCGGGCAGCTCGGCGGCGCGCTGCTGCTGGACCTGGTGCTGCCCGGCGGCCCCGGTGTCCGGCTGCCGGTGCTGGCCGGCGCCCTCCTCACGCTGCTCGCCGTGGTGGTCGCCAGCCTGCGCCGACGTGGCGCGGACCGTGTGGCGGCCGAAGGCGCGCCCGAACCGGATGGCAGACTGGTCGGGTGAGCGATTCCGTGGTGACCGTGCGACCCCGCCGCGTCCGGGTCGTCTGCTGGGCCTCGGCCGTCACGCTGATCGTGGTGTTCAGCCTCGTTGCGACGTCGCTGACCGGCGCCACCGGCAACGGCTACGGCACGTTCCAGCGCGGCGACCAGTTCGCCATGATCGGTCTGGGTGTCTTCGGCGCGCTCGGCTTCTTACTGTTCACCCGCCCCCGGGTGATCGCCGACGCCAAGGGCGTCCGGGTGCGCAACGTGTTCAGCTCGTACGAGCTGCCGTGGGAGGTCGTCCGCGGTGTCCGGTTCGACAGGGGCGCACCGTGGGCCAGCCTGGAGCTGCACGACGACGACCTGCTGCCGATGGTCGCGTTGCAGGCCGCCGACAAGGAGAGCGCGGTCGAGGCGGTCCGCGCGCTGCGCCGCCTGCACCAGGCGCACCTGGTGGCGCTGTCCGCCGGCCAGTCGGCACCCCGCTGACCAGCGAGCCCGGTTTGGGCGGGCCTGGGCCGAGGGTGTAGTGTTGCGGAGTCGACCAGACTGCCCCCGTCCCTGACGCGCGGGCGGTCGAGAAGCGGAGCGCCCGCTCCCACCCGAGTCGCCGCCACGGTGGCCGGGTCCGGTCCCCGGTTTCGGGCACGTCCCGACGCCGGATGCGCGATCCTGTGATCGTGCCGACCGGTCGAGTGGGCCCTGGCATACGCCGGGGCCTTCTGCTTTCCGGGTCGGCTCCCACCCGGGAGCCCACGGAGTCGGCACCGTAGGAGACTCGACTCGAGGAGGCCCCATCAGCGTCGAACCACGCGTGAACGAGCAGATCCGGGCACGTGAGGTCCGACTGGTCGGCCCTGAGGGTGAGCAGGTGGGCATCGTCCCGCTTGAGCGCGCCCTGCAGCTGGCCGCGGACGTCGACCTGGACCTGGTCGAGGTTGCGCCGATGGCGCGCCCGCCGGTGTGCAAGCTCATGGACTTCGGCAAGTTCAAGTACGAGAGCGCACTGAAGGCGCGCGAAGCGCGGCGTAACCAGCAGCAGACCGTCATCAAGGAGATGAAGCTCCGGCCGAAGATCGACCCGCACGACTACGAGACCAAGAAGGGTCACGTGGTGCGGTTCCTCAAGGCCGGCGACAAGGTCAAGGTGACGATCATGTTCCGCGGTCGCGAGCAGAGCCGCCCGGAGCTGGGTTACCGGCTCCTGCGCCGGCTCGAGTCCGAGATCACGGACCTGGGATACGTCGAGGCCGCGCCGAAGCAGGACGGCCGAAACATGATCATGGTTCTCGCTCCGCACCGGGCCGTCAAGGCCTCCGCGGTCGCCGCCACGGCGTCCCGCGGTGGACCGCGCGACCGGGCGGCGGAGGAACCGGCCGCTCCGGCCGGCGAGACCCCGGCGGCCGGCGACACCGCAGCAGCCGGCGAGACCGGTACGACCGCTGAGACCAGCGGCCAGTAACAGGGGAGAAGACGTTCCAATGCCGAAGATGAAGAGCCACACGGGTATGGGCAAGCGGGTCAAGGTGACCGGCAAGGGCAAGATCGTTGCCCAGCAGGCCGGCCTTCGCCACAACCTGGAGAAGAAGCCCAGCACCCAGACCCGTCGGCTGACCGGCACCGTCGAGCTGGCCAAGGCCGACACCAAGCGCATCAAGAAGCTGCTCGGCCGCTGACGCGAGCCACCTGAACCGAAGAAGGAGTTGAGATGGCACGCGTCAAGCGGGCTGTGAACGCCCAGAAGAAGCGTCGTACCCTGCTGGAGACCGCGAGCGGCTACCGCGGTCAGCGCTCCCGGCTGTACCGCAAGGCCAAGGAGCAGGTGCTGCACTCGATGCAGTACTCCTACCGGGACCGTCGCGACCGCAAGGGCGACTTCCGGCAGCTCTGGATCCAGCGGATCAACGCCGGCGCCCGGGCCAACGGTCTGACCTACAACCGGCTGATCCAGGGCCTGCGCCTGGCCGGCATCGAGGTCGACCGGAAGATCCTGGCCGACATGGCCGTCAACGACGCCGCCGCGTTCGCGGCGATCGTCGAGCTGGCCCGCGCCGCCGTGGCGGCCGAGGGCACCGGTGGCGCCGCGGCTCAGGCCGCCTGACCCACCCCGTACGGCAGATCGAGGCGTCTCCCATGCAGTCACCGTCGCAGGGGAGGCGCCTCGACGCCGTTCCCGGACCGTTCACCCCGCGTACCCCCAGGGTCGTTGCCGCCCGCCGGCTGCAGCGCCGGCGCGACCGCGATCAGACCGGCCGGTTCCTGGCCGAGGGACCGCAGGCGGTCCGGGAGGCGCTCGCCCGCACCGGCACCGTGGTCGAGCTGTTCGGCACCCCGCCGGCGCTCGACAGGTACGCCGACCTCGCCGCCGCGGCCGCCCGGGCCGACGTGCCCGTCTCCGAGGTGACGGACGACGCCCTGGCCGCGCTGGCCGAGACCGTCGCGCCGCAGGGACTGGTGGCGGTGTGCCGGCACCTCGACGTACCCCTGGAACAGGCGGTGGCGCGCGGGCCGCGCCTGGTAGCGGTGCTCGCCGGGATCCGCGACCCGGGCAACGCCGGCACCGTGCTGCGCACCGCCGACGCGGCGGGCGCGGGCGCTGTGGTCTTCGCGGGCGAGGCGGTCGATCCCTACAACGGCAAGTGCGTGCGGGCCTCCGCCGGCAGCCTCTTCCACGTCGACGTGGTGCGCGCCGCCGACCCGCTCGCCGCCGTCGAGGCGCTGCGGGCCGCCGGCCTCACGATCCTGGCCACCACCGGGTACGGCGACAGCGACCTGGACGACCTCGCCGACGCCGGACGGCTGGCCGCCCCCACCGCGTGGCTGTTCGGCTCGGAGGCGCACGGCCTGCCCGAGGAGCTGACCGGCGCGGCCGACGCCCGGGTCCGGGTGCCGCTGCACGGGCGCGCGGAGAGCCTGAACCTGGCTGCGGCGGCGGCCGTCTGCCTGTATTCTTCCGCCAGAGCACTGCGTGTCCCCCGGGGCACGCGAGAGACAGCAGGGGAGTCCGCCTCGTCATGAACGCGCCACGGCGTTCGTTTAGCCAGCCCGCCGGTGTCGGCGGGCGGCGGGCCTGACCCTTCCCCCTGCACGACTCCTCACCGGCGGGCTGCGGCGAAGCCGCGCGTCCGTAGACTCGCCTAGCCACCCGCGAGGGTCGGCGCCGCCGTGAGGGAGTGCCCGTTCACCATGAGCTACCGCAACGATCCGTACGACCCGAAGCAGGTCGCCCTGCTCGACCCGGACGCCCTGGCCGCAGCAGTGGCCGACGCCGAGAAGGCGTTCGCCGACGCCACCGACCCGGACGCGCTCACCGCGCTGCGCCCCGCGCACCTCGGTGACCGGTCCCCGGTGTCGCTGGCCCGCCGGGAGATCGGCGCGCTGCCGCCGGCCGCGAAGGCCGACGCCGGCAAGCGGGTCAACGAGGCCCGCCGGACGATCGAGTCCGCGTACGCCGCCCGGCAGGAGATCCTGGACCGGGAACGGGCCGCGCGGGTGCTGGTCGAGGAGCGGGTCGACGTGACCCTGCCGTACGACCGCCGGCCGCGCGGCGCCCGCCACCCGCTGAGCGTGCTGATGGAGCAGATCAGTGACCTGTTCATCGGCATGGGCTACGAGGTGGCCGAGGGCCCCGAGGTCGAGCTGGAGTGGACCAACTTCGACGCGTTGAACATCCCGGCCGACCACCCGGCGCGCGGTCTGATGGACACGTTCCACATCGCACCCGAAGGCTCGGGCCTCGTTCTGCGCACGCACACGTCGCCGGTGCAGGCGCGTACCATGCTCAGCCGCAAGCCACCGATCTACGTGGTGGTGCCCGGCCGGGTCTACCGCACCGACGAGCTGGACGCCACCCACGCGCCGGTGTTCCACCAGGTCGAGGGCCTGGTGGTGGACAAGGGCATCACCATGGCGCACCTGCGCGGCACGCTCGACCACTTCGCCCGGGCCATGTTCGGCGAGGGCGCGAAGACGCGCTGGCGGCCGCACTACTTCCCGTTCACCGAGCCGTCGGCGGAGTTCGACGTCTGGTTCCCGGAGCACCGGGACGGTCCGCAGTGGGTCGAGTGGGGCGGCTGCGGCATGGTCAACCCGCGGGTGCTGCGCGCCTGCGGCATCGACCCGGAGGTCTACTCCGGATTCGCGTTCGGCATGGGCATCGACCGGACCGTGATGGTCCGGCACGGCGTCAGTGACATGCGGGACATGGCCGAGGGCGACGTGCGGTTCACCCGCGCGTTCGGCGCCTGAGCTACGGGAACGGTGGTTTAACAGTCATGCGAGTCTCTGTCAGTTGGCTGCGGGAGTACGTGGACCTGCCGGCCGACCTGCCCACCGGCGACCTGGAGCAGGCGCTGGTCGACCTCGGCATCGAGGTCGAGTCCGTGGTGGACCTGCGCGAGTCGGTCACCGGCCCGCTGGTCGTCGGCGAGGTCCTGGAGATCGAGGAGCTGACCGGCTTCAAGAAGCCGATCCGCTTCTGCCGGGTCGACGTCGGCGCCGCGAACGGCACCGGTGAGCCGCAGGAGATCGTCTGCGGGGCGCGCAACTTCGCCGTGGGCGACAAGGTCGTGGTGATCCTCCCCGGCGGCGTGCTGCCCGGCGGGTTCGCGATCGGCGCGCGCAAGACATACGGGCGCAACTCCCACGGCATGATCTGCTCGGCGCAGGAGCTGGGGCTCGGCGACGACCACTCGGGCATCGTCGTGCTGCCCGAGGACGTCAAGGCCCAGCCCGGTGACGACGCCCGGCCCGTCGTCGGCCTGGACGACGTCGTGGTCGAGATGGAGATCACCCCGGACCGCGGGTACGCGCTGAGCGTGCGCGGCATCGCCCGGGAGCTGTCGCACGCGCTCGGCGTGCCGTTCCGCGACCCGGCCGACGCGCCCGCGCCCGGCGCCACCGCCGAGCCGGCCTACCCGGTGCAGGTCCGCGACACTGTCGGCTGCGACCGGTTCGCGGCGCGGATGGTGCGCGGCGTCGACCCGACGGTGGAGACGCCCGGCTGGATGCGGCAGCGGCTCACGGTGGCCGGGGTGCGCAGCATCTCGCTCGCCGTCGACATCACCAACTACCTGATGCTGGAACTCGGCCAGCCGATGCACGCCTTCGACGCGGACCGGATCGCCGGGACGCTCGTGGTGCGCCGCGCCGAGGCGGGGGAGAAGCTGACCACGCTGGACGGGGTGAACCGCACGCTGTCCGCCGAGGACCTGGTGATCTGCGACGAGACCGGTCCGATCTCCCTGGCCGCGGTGATGGGCGGCGAGACCAGCGAGGTGCTCGCCTCCACCACGAACGTGCTGTTCGAGGCGGCGCACTGGGATCCGGCCACCGTCGGCCGTACCGCGCGGCGGCACAAGCTGTTCAGCGAGGCCGCGAAGCGGTGGGAGCGGGGCGTCGACCCGGCGCTGCCGCTGGTCGCGCTGGAGAAGGCGGTCCGGCTGCTCACCGACCTCGCCGGCGGCACCGCGGGCGAAGAGGTGCTCGACATCGACCACGTCGTGCCGCGTACGCCTGTGACGCTGCCGGTGGACCTGCCGTCGCGGCGCGTCGGCGTGACCTACTCGCCGGACCGGGTGGTGGAGCTGCTGGAGCAGGTCGGCTGCACCGTCGCCCGCGGCGCCGACCGGCTCGCCGAGGACCCGGGCACCGTCGGCACGAGCGGATCGAGCGCCGGTGAGGTGCTGACCGTGACGCCGCCGAGCTGGCGTCCCGACCTGACCGACCCGGCCGACCTGGTGGAGGAGGTGGTACGTCTCGACGGCTACGACCGGGTGCCGTCGGTGCTGCCCACCGCGCCGCCCGGCCGGAGCCTGACCTGGCAGCAGCAGCGCCGCCGGGCGGTCGCCCGCTCGCTCGCCGAGCGCGGCTACGTCGAGGTGCTGGCGCAGCCGTTCGTGGCGCCGGAACTGGTCGACCAGCTCGGCCTGCCCGCCGACGACCCGCGCCGCCCCGCGGTACGGCTGGCGAACCCGCTGTCGGAGGAGGAGCCGCTGCTGCGCACCACGCTGCTCGGCCCGCTGCTCGGCATCGTCAAGCGCAACGTCGGCCGGGGCCAGCGGGACGTGGCGATCTACGAGATCGGCACCGTCTTCCACCCGCGTCCCGGCGCCGGTGCCCCGCCCGCGATGGGCGTGGACCGGCGGCCCACCGACGAGGAGTTCGCCGCCGCCGACGCGGTGGTGCCCGCCCAGCCCCGGCACGTCGCGGTGGCGCTCACCGGCGAGATCGAACCGGCCGGCTGGTGGGGCGCGGGCCGCACGGCCGGCTGGGCGGACGCCGTCGAGGCGGGCCGGGCGGTGCTCGACGCCGCCGGGATCCCCGCCGACCGGGTGACGGTACGGGCCGGCGAGCGGGCGCCCTGGCACCCGGGCCGCTGCGCCGAACTGGTGGTGGACGACGTGGTCGTCGGCCACGCCGGTGAGCTGCACCCGGCCGTGCTGGCCGCGTTGGAGCTGCCCCGGCGTACCAGCGCCATGGAACTGGACCTGGACGCGCTGCCCGCCGCCCCGCTGGCGGCCGGCCCGACCATCTCCACGTTCCCGCCGGCCCTGATCGACGTGGCGCTGGTGGTGGACGACGCGGTGCCGGCCGCCGAGGTGCGGGCCGCGCTGGTCGAGGGCGCGGGGCCGCTGCTGGAGGACGTCCGCCTGTTCGACGTCTACACCTCCGAGCAGCTCGGCGAGGGACGCAAGTCGCTGGCGTACAAGCTGACGTTCCGTGCCCCGGACCGGACCCTCGCGGGCGAGGAGGCGGTGGCCGCGCGCGACGCGGCGGTCGCTGTCGCCGCCGAGCGCTTCGGCGCCACGCTGCGCGGCGCCTGACGCCCTGCCCGTCGTGGAGTTGCGGCCCGGTTCCGGGCCGCAACTCCGCAGCTGGCGAGAGACCCGCCTCATTCCTATGCACTCGACTGTATGACCTTGCGGTGGTGTGGCCCCGGCAGGTAACCTTCTCTGCATAGTCATGCGGAGGTGGGTATGGGCATTCGGGTTGCCGTGGCCGGGGCGAGTGGATACGCCGGGGGCGAACTGCTGCGCCTGCTCGCCGGTCACCCCGAGTTCGAGCTGATCGCCGCCACCGCGCACAGCCAGGCCGGCCAGCCAGTCACCGCCGTACACCCGCACCTCGCGGGCCTCGACCTGGTGTTCGCCGCGACCGAACCGGCGACCCTCGCCGACGCGGACCTGGTCTTCCTGGCCCTGCCGCACGGGCAGTCCGCGGCGCTCGCCGCGGCGCTGCCCGACACGGTCAAGGTGGTCGACCTCGGCGCGGACCACCGGCTGCGCGACGCCGGCGCCTGGTCCCGCTACTACGGCGGCGAGCACGCCGGCGCCTGGACCTACGGGCTGCCCGAACTGCCCGGGCAGCGGGCCGAGATCGCCGCCGCGACGCGGGTCGCCAGCACCGGCTGCTACGCGGTGGCGACCACGCTGGCGCTCGCGCCGCTGATCGCCGCCGGCACGGTACGCCCCGACGACGTGGTGGTGGTCGCCGCCTCCGGCACCTCCGGCGCGGGCCGGGCCGCCAAGGCCCACCTGCTCGGCAGCGAGGTGATGGGCGACCTGACCCCCTACAAGGTGGGCGCGCACCAGCACGTGCCGGAGATCAAGCAGGCCACCGGCGCGACCGGCCTGTCCTTCACCCCGGTGCTCGCGCCGATGCCCCGGGGGATCCTGGCCACCGTCACCGCGGTGCCCACCGGCGACGCCGACCCGCGCGCGGTGCTGGCCGCCGCATACGCCGACGCGCCGTTCGTGCACGTGCTGCCCGAGGGATCGTGGCCGCACACCGCGGCCACCGCCGGGTCGAACTCCGGCCACCTCCAGGCGACTGTGGACGTCGACTCGGGGCGGGTGATCGTGGTCAGCGCGATCGACAACCTGGGCAAGGGCGCGGCCGGTCAGGCCGTGCAGAACGCCAACCTGATGGTGGGTCTCCCCGAGACCACCGGTCTGTCCGTGTTTGGAGTGGCCCCGTGAGCGTCACCGTCCCCCGTGGGTTCCGCGCCGCAGGTGTCGCGGCCGGACTGAAGTCCTCCGGCGCCGCCGACGTCGCCCTCGTGATCAACGACGGCCCGGACGCCGGCGTGGCCGGTGTGTTCACCGCCAACCGGGTCAAGGCCGCGCCGGTGCTGTGGAGCCAGCAGGTCGTGCACGGCGGCGTCGTGCGCGCCGTGGTGCTCAACTCCGGCGGGGCGAACGCCTGCACCGGCCCGGCCGGCTTCCAGGACACCCACGCCACCGCCGAGCACACCGCCGCCGCGATCACCGCGGCGAACGCGCGGCTGATCGTCGGCGCGGGCGAGGTCGCGGTCTGCTCGACCGGCCTGATCGGCGAGCGGCTGCCGATGGACAAGCTGCTTCCCGGCGTACGCGAGGCGGTGCGCGGCCTGTCGCGCGACGGCGGCCCGGCCGCGGCCGAAGCGATCATGACCACCGACACCCGGCCCAAGACGACAGTGGCGCAGGGTACGGGCTGGACCGTCGGCGGCATGGCGAAGGGCGCGGGCATGCTCGCCCCGGCCATGGCGACCATGCTCTGCGTGCTCACCACCGACGCGGTGGCCGGGCCGGACGCCCTGGACGCCGCGCTGCGCGCCGCCACCCGGATCACGTTCGACCGGATCGACTCCGACGGCTGCATGTCCACCAACGACACGGTGCTGCTGCTGGCCAGCGGCGCCTCGGGCATCGAGCCGACCGAGGCGGAGCTGACCGCCGCGGTCACCGCCGCCTGCCACGACCTGGCCCAGCAGCTCCTGGCCGACGCCGAGGGCGCGACCAAGGAGGTAGCGATCGAGGTGGTCGGCGCGGCGAGCGAGGACGACGCGGTCGAGGTGGGCCGCACGGTGGCCCGCAACAACCTGGTGAAGACCGCGCTGTTCGGCAACGACCCGAACTGGGGCCGGATCCTCGCCGCGGTCGGCACCACGGCCGCCGTGTTCGAGCCGGACGGCGTGGACGTCGCGGTGAACGGCATCTGGGTGTGCCGGGGCGGCGCCGCCGCCGAGGACCGCGCCAAGGTGGACCTCACCGGCCGAGGCGTCACGGTCCGGATCGACCTGCACGCCGGTGCCGACGCGGCCACCATCTGGACCAACGACCTGTCGCACGCGTACGTCCACGAGAACTCGGCTTATTCGACGTGAGCGCGAGGAACGCAGCGAAGCGGAGTCCCGCAGTCGCGAACGAAAGGCGGGCTCAGCATGAATCTGAGTGCTGACCTCACCCGGGCCCAGGCCAAGGCCGCCACGCTGATCGAGGCGCTGCCCTGGCTGGCCCGTTTCTCCGGCGCCACGGTCGTGGTCAAGTACGGCGGCAACGCCATGGTCGACCCCGAACTCCAGCGGGCGTTCGCCGCCGACATGGTGTTCCTGCGCTACGCGGGCCTGAAGCCGGTCGTGGTGCACGGCGGTGGTCCGCAGATCTCCGCCATGCTCGGCCGCCTGGGCATCGCCAGCGAGTTCCGGGGCGGCCTGCGGGTCACCACCCCGGAGGCGATGGACGTGGTCCGGATGGTCCTGGTCGGTCAGGTCGGCCGGGAACTGGTCGGGCTGATCAACGCGCACGGCCCGTACGCGGTCGGCCTCTCCGGTGAGGACGCCGGGCTGTTCACGGCGGTGCGCCGTCCCGCGTACGTGGACGGGGAAGCGGTCGACGTGGGCCAGGTCGGCGACGTGGAGTCGGTGAACGTCTCGGCGGTGACCGACCTGATCGAGGCCGGCCGGATCCCGGTCATCTCGACAGTCGCGCCGGACGCCGACGGGGTGCTGCACAACCTCAACGCGGACACCGCCGCCGCCGCGCTCGCGGTGGCGCTGGACGCCCGCAAGCTGGTCGTGCTGACCGACGTGCCCGGCCTGTACGCGGATTGGCCGGACACGTCCAGCCTGGTCAGCGAGATCACCGCGGACGACCTGGCGAAGCTGCTGCCGTCCCTGGAGTCGGGCATGGTCCCGAAGATGGAGGCCTGCCTGCGGGCGGTGCGCGGGGGAGTGCCCGCCGCGCACGTCGTCGACGGCCGGGTCGCCCACTCCACGCTGCTGGAAGTGTTCACGTCGGAGGGCTTCGGAACGATGGTGATCGAGTCATGAGCACGCTCGTGCAGCGGTGGAACGCCACCATGATGGACAACTACGGCACGCCGCCGCTGGCGCTCGTGTCCGGCTCCGGCGCCGTCGTGACCGACGAGGCCGGCCGGGAGTACGTCGACCTGCTCGGCGGCATCGCCGTCAACGCGCTCGGCCACGCCCATCCGGCGGTGGTGGCCGCCGTCAGCAAGCAGGTCGCGACGCTCGGGCACGTGTCGAACCTGTTCGTCGCCGAGCCGCCGGTGGCGCTGGCCGAGCTGCTGCTCGCGCTGGCCGGCCGCCCGGGCCGGGTGTTCTTCGCCAACTCCGGCGCGGAGGCCAACGAGGCCGCGTTCAAGCTGTCCCGGCTCACCGGCCGCCGGCACGTGGTCGCCACCCACGGCGGGTTCCACGGCCGGACCATGGGCGCGCTGGCGCTGACCGGGCAGCCCGCGAAGGCCGACCCGTTCCGCCCGCTGCCCGGCGACGTGACGCACGTGCCGTTCGGCGACGCCGACGCGCTGGCCGAGGCCGTCACCGACGACACCGCCATGCTGATCATCGAGCCGATCCAGGGCGAGAACGGCGTGGTCGTCCCGCCGCCCGGCTACCTGGCCGCGGCCCGGCGGATCACCGCCGCGCACGGCGCTTTGCTGGTGCTGGACGAGGTGCAGACCGGTATCGGCCGCACCGGCCACTGGTTCGCCCACCAGGCCGAGGGCGTCGAGCCGGACGTCGTCACGCTCGCCAAGGGCCTCGGCGGCGGCCTGCCGCTGGGTGCCTGCCTGGCCTTCGGCCGGGCCGCCGACCTGCTCACCCCCGGCTCGCACGGCACCACGTTCGGCGGCAACCCGATCAGTTGCGCCGCCGCGCTCGCGGTGGTCTCCACGATCGCGCACGAGGGCCTGCTCGACCACGTCAAGCGCGTCGGCGAGCGGCTGCGGCGCGGCGTCGAGGCGCTCGGGCACCCGCTTGTCCGCGAGGTGCGCGGTGCCGGGCTGCTGCTCGGCGTCGTGCTCGACCAGCCGGTCTCCGCCGCCGCCGCGGCGGCGCTGCGCGAGGCGGGTTTCCTGGTCAACCCGGTGCAGCCGGACGTGGTCCGGCTCGCCCCGCCGCTGATCCTCACCGCCGCGCAGGCGGACGCGTTCCTCGCCGCGCTGCCGGCCGCGCTGTCCGCCGCCGGGCCGGCACCGTCCACCACCGGCACCGCCGCGCCGGCCGCGGCCGCCGTGCCCGGCCTTCCCGCCGACACCGCCGCGCCCGACGCCACGACCCCGACGGAGGCTCCCGCATGATCCGCCACTTCCTGCGCGACGACGACCTCACGCCCGCCGAGCAGGCCGCCGTGCTCGACCTCGCCGCCCGGATGAAGGCCGACCGGTACGCGCACCAGCCCCTGACCGGGCCGAAGTCGGTGGCGGTGCTGTTCGACAAGCAGAGCCTGCGTACCCGGATCTCGTTCGACGTGGGCATCGCCGAGCTGGGCGGGCACCCGCTCGTGGTGGACACCCAGGTCACCCACTTCGGCCGGGGCGAGACGCTGGCCGACGCGGGCCGGGTGCTGTCCCGCTACGTCGCCGCGATCGTGCTGCGCACTCACGGCGACGACCGGATCGCCGAGGTCGCCGAGCACGCCACGGTGCCCGTCGTGAACGCGCTCACCGACACGTACCACCCCTGCCAGCTGCTGGCCGACCTGCTCACCGTGCGGGAGCGTTTCGGCGGCACCGCCGGGCGGATCGTGACGTACGTGGGCGACGCGGCGAACAACATGGCCCACTCGTACCTGCTGGCCGGGACGACCGCCGGGATGCACGTGCGGATCGCCGGCCCGGACGGGTTCCAGCCGGACCCGGAGATCGTGGCCCGCGCCGAGAAGATCGCCGCCACCACGGGCGGGTCGGTGCAGCTGTTCACCGATCCGGTCGAGGCGGTACGCGGCGCGCACGTCGTCGCCACCGACACCTGGACGTCGATGGGGCAGGAGGACGACGGGCTGGACCGGATCACCCCGTTCCTGCCGTACCAGGTCAACGCCGCGCTGCTCGGCCATGCCGACGCCGACGTGATCGTGCTGCACTGCCTGCCCGCGCACCGGGGCGAGGAGATCACCGACGAGGCGCTCGACGGCCCGCACAGCGCGGTGTTCGACCAGGCGGAGAATCGGCTGCACGCCCAGAAGGCGCTGCTGACGTTTCTCCTGGAGGAATCCGTATGACCGCTCCGCTGACCCGCGCCGCGCGGCACGCCCGCATCGTCGAGCTGATCCGCGACACCCCCATCCACTCGCAGACCGAGCTGGCCGACCTGCTCGCCGGGGACGGCATCCAGGTCACCCAGGCCACGCTGTCGCGCGACCTGAAGGAACTGGGAGCGGTGACCGCGCGTGGCGGCGACGGGCGGGGCGTCTACCTGATCCCGGAGGACGGGCACCGGCCGCTGCGCGACGCCGAGGGCGCACCGGCCCGGCTGGTCCGGCTGCTGCGTGAGCTGCTCAACGGCGTCGACTCCAGCGGCAACATCGCGGTGCTGCGCACCCCGCCGGGCGCCGCCCAGTACCTCGCCAGCGCGCTGGACCGGGCCGGCCTGTCCGAGATCGTCGGCACCATCGCCGGCGACGACACCATCCTCGTCGTGGCCCGCGAGGCCGACGGCGGCGCCGCGCTGGGTGAGCGGCTCGCCGCGTGGGCCCGCCGCGACGACACAGTCGAAGGGGGCACCTCGTGACCGGGCGGGTCGTGCTCGCGTACTCCGGGGGGCTGGACACCTCGGTCGCGATCCCGTACCTGGCCGAGCGGACCGGCGCGGAGGTGATCGCGGTCGCCGTCGACGTCGGTCAGGGCGGCGAGGACATGTCAGTGATCCGGCAGCGCGCGCTCGACTGCGGCGCCGTCGAGTCCGAGGTGGTCGACGCCCGCGACGAGTTCGCCGCCGACTACTGCCTGCCGGCGATCCGGGCCAACGCCCTCTACATGGACCGCTACCCGCTGGTGTCCGCACTGTCCCGGCCGCTGATCGTCAAGCATCTGGTCGCGGCGGCGCGCGCCCACGGCGGCACGATCGTGTCGCACGGCTGCACCGGCAAGGGCAACGACCAGGTCCGGTTCGAGGTCGGCCTGGCCGCCCTCGCGCCCGACCTGACGGTCGTCGCGCCGGCCCGGGACTTCGCCTGGACCCGGGACAAGGCGATCGCGTACGCCGAGGAGAAGGGCCTGCCGATCGACGTGTCGGCCAAGTCCCCGTACTCGATCGACCAGAACCTGTGGGGCCGGGCCGTGGAGACCGGCTTCCTGGAGGACATCTGGAACGCCCCGGTCGAGGACCTCTACGCGTACACCGAGGACCCGGCGTCGGAACGCGACCCGGACGACCTGGTGATCACGTTCGACGGCGGCGTCCCGGTCGCGATCGACGGCGAGACGGTCACGCCCTACGAGGCGATCCGGGAGCTGAACCGGCGGGCCGGGGCGCACGGCGTGGGCCGGCTGGACATGGTCGAGGACCGGCTGGTCGGCATCAAGAGCCGCGAGGTGTACGAGGCGCCAGGCGCGCTCGCCCTGATCACCGCCCACCAGGAGCTGGAGGCGGTCACCGTCGAGCGGGATCTCGCCCGGTTCAAGCGCGGCGTCGACCAGCGCTGGGGTGAGCTGGTCTACGACGGGCTCTGGTTCTCGCCGCTGAAGCGCGCGCTGGACGCGTTCATCGACGACGCCCAGCGGCACGTCAGCGGCGAGGTACGGCTGCGCCTGCACGGCGGCCGGGCGGTCGTCACCGGCCGGCGCTCCGAGGCGAGCCTCTACGACTTCGGCCTCGCCACCTACGACACCGGCGACACGTTCGACCAGTCGCTGGCGAAGGGATTCGTACGACTGTGGGGACTGCCCAGCACGATGGCCGCGCAACGGGACGCCCGGATGGGAGGGGCCTGATGGGGGGCACCACAATGGGTGGGGTGGACGACAAGAGCCTGACCGAGAACAGCGCCCCCGCCAACCGGACGAGCCTCTGGGGCGGCCGGTTCGCGGGCGGTCCCGCCGAGGCGCTCGCGCGGCTGTCGGTGAGCGTCCAGTTCGACTGGCGCCTCGCCCCGTACGACATCGCCGGTTCCCGCGCGCACGCCCGGGTCCTCGCCGGCGCCGGCCTGCTCGACCCGGACGAACTGGGCCGGATGCTTGCGGCGCTGGACGACCTGGAGGCGGCCTGCGCCTCCGGCGCGTTCCGCCCGACGGTGGACGACGAGGACGTGCACACCGCGCTGGAACGCGGCCTGCTGGAACGGCTCGGCAGCCTCGGCGGCAAGCTGCGCGCCGGCCGGTCCCGCAACGACCAGGTCGCCACCGACCTGCGGCTCTACCTGCGCGACCACGCCCGCGGCGTGGCGGCCCGGCTGGTCGAGCTGGCCGAGGCGCTCGTCGAGCAGGCGGAGCGGCACGTGGACACCGCCGCGCCGGGCATGACGCATCTGCAGCACGCCCAGCCGGTGACGTTCGGGCACTGGCTGCTGGCGCACGTGCAGCCGCTGCTGCGCGACCTGGAACGGATGCGCGACTGGGACGAGCGGACCGCGATCAGCCCGCTCGGCGCGGGCGCGCTGGCCGGCTCGGGACTGCCGCTGGACCCGGTGGCGGTCGCCAAGGAGCTGGGTTTCCGCACCTCGTTCGCCAACTCGATGGACGCGGTCGCCGACCGCGACTTCGTGGCCGAGTTCCTGTTCGTCACCGCCATGATCGGCGTGCACCTGTCCCGCCTCGGCGAGGAGGTGGTGCTCTGGACGTCGCAGGAGTTCGGCTGGGTCGAGCTGGACGACGCCTTCGCCACCGGCTCGTCGATCATGCCGCAGAAGAAGAACGCGGACATCGCCGAGCTGGCTCGGGGCAAGTCCGGCCGGCTGGTCGGCGGCCTGATGAGCGTGCTCACCATGCTCAAGGGCCTGCCCATGACGTACGACCGGGACATGCAGGAGGACAAGGAGCCGGCGTTCGACGCGGTCGACACGCTGGAGCTGCTGCTGCCCGCGCTGGCCGGGATGATCTCCACGATGACGGTCCGGGTGGACCGGCTGGTCGCGAGCGCCCCGTCGGGCTTCTCGCTGGCCACCGAGGTCGCCGACTGGCTGGTCCGGCGCAACGTGCCGTTCCGCGACGCGCACGAGATCACCGGCAAGCTGGTGGCGCTCTGCGCCGCCCGCGACTGCGCGCTGGACGAGGTGTCCGACGCCGACCTGGCCGCGGTCAGCGAGCACCTGGACCCGTCGGTGCGCGACGTGCTCTCGGTGCGCTCGGCGCTGGCCGCCCGCATCACGCCCGGCTCCACCGGCCCCGGTCCGGTCGCCGACCAGCTCGCCGCCGCGGCGGACAAGCTGACCGGCTGGCGGGAGTGGGCCGCCGAGCGGGTCGTCCCCCGCTGACCTGCGGCTGATCCGGGGCAGGCGTCCGCCTGCCCCGGGCCAGCGCCGAGATCTTGGTACGAAATGGCCCCCATAGGGGCGCTAATCTTCCAAGATCTGCGAGAGGTCCTGCTTTGTGGAACGCGGATTCCAGTTGCCGGACGCGTCCCCCGGGTCAGGCTGTGGGGCGCTCGCGTTTCGGGAGCTTGGCCACGACCGCGTCGTACGACCCGTCGACCGCCTCGATCAGCTCGTCGTCCGGGATGCCGCCGGAGAGCCGCAGCGTGTTCCAGCCGGACCGGCCGATGTAGGGGGAGGGGCGCGCGTCGGCCGGGAACCGGTGCAGCCACTCGTCGGCCACCTCCCGGGACGCCCCGCACTTCACCCCGAGCCGGGCCTCACCGTCGGGGGAGCCGAGGAACGCGAAGATGCGGCTGCCCACCTTCACCACCTCGTCGCCCTCCCACGGCCGGTCGAGCCAGGCTCCCGGCTTGGCCAGGCAGTAGGCCAGCATCTCCTCGCGCGTCATCGCGTCCTCCCGTGCCGTCGTCCGGCACAGTCTCGCCTGCCGCTGTGACACCCCGCGCCGCCGGGCGGCCGGTCAGTCGCCGGTGCCGGTGCGGACGGTGAGCCGCTCGTAGCGCTGCCGGGCCGCCTGGGCGCTGCCCAGCCCCAGCCCGAAGGCGATCGCCTGCCAGGTCATGCCCCGCCCGCGGGCCACCTGCAACAGGCCGGCCTCCAGCGCGTCCACCTCGGCCCGCACGTGCGGGATCAGCGTCAGCGCGGCCATCAGGTCGGCCTGGTCGACGGGCTCCTCACCCTCGTCCAGCTCGGCGCCTCCGGCGAGCGCCATCACCAGCGTGGCCGCCTCGTACGCGTCGGGCACGTCGGGGTGGGCGTAGCGACGGCGGCGGGAGTTGGTGCCGGCGTGCCGCTCGGCGATCCGCAGCAGCGCAGCGTAGTTGCGGTGCGCCCGGGCCTGGGCAGCATCCGGAGCGGTGAACGGGTCGTTGTCCACGGTGACCATGCCGTCCATCCCACACCCAAGAATGGCCTGTTGTCAACACCCCGTTGAAAGCCCTTCGTGTAAAACACCGTGACCTCAACGTGTGGTGAACATTCGGCGCGTCATGCCACCACAGACGCGTCGCGGGGTGTCCCGGGTTGCCCGGAACGGGCCGATTCAGGCCGGCGAGTTCCGCGCCGAGGCGGCGGGGGCGGGCCGGCGGCGCGGGGTGTGCCGCCGGTAGACGCTCACGCTCGGCTCGTCCGCCAGCCAGAACCGCCACGGCAGGTCGTGCGCGGCGGCGACCCCGACGCGCGGCCCGGCGACGATCCGCGCCGGGTCGACAGGGCTCGCCGGCGGCGTCAGCAGCAGCGGGCCGCTGCCGTCGATCGCCGAGGTGCCGTTCGCGTCCCGCCCGAGCCCGAGCGCGGTGACCAGCCGGGCCGGCCCGCGGGCCAGCTCCCGGTCGGCGGCGCGCGGCCGGCGCTCGCGGGCGATCTCGACGCCGTCGACCACCTCGCCCGCGCGCAGCAGCACCGCCGCCGCCTCGCCGTCGCGACCGCAGACGATGTTCGCGCACCAGTGCATGCCGAACACGAAGTACACGTAGACGTGCCCGGCGGGCCCGAACATGACCTTGTTGCGCGGCGTCGGCCCGCGGTGGGCGTGCGACGCCGGGTCCTCGCCGGTGCCCGCGTACGCCTCGACCTCGGTGAGCCTGATGGTGACGCCGCCGGCCGACACGGTCCAGCCGAGCAGCGTCCGCGCGGTGTCGGCGACCTGCGCGGCGGGTGCGTCGAGCCAGGGGTACGTCATCGCGGCAAGGGTAGTCGGTGGGTGGCGCGTGATCCGGGCCACGAGGGGGTGGGCGGCCACCGGAATAGTTGACTCGTCAAATATGTTGTGAGGAGCGATCCCGGGCGACCGGTCCGGACCCCACGCGAGGAGCTGGTCATGCAGTTCGGAGTCTTCACCGTCGGTGACGTCACCGTCGACCCCACGAACGGGCGGCTGCCGTCCGAGCGTGAGCGGATCAAGGCCATGACCGCCATCGCGCTCAAGGCCGAGGAGGTCGGCCTGGACGTCTTCGCCACCGGCGAGCACCACAACCCGCCGTTCGTGCCGTCGTCGCCGACCACCATGCTCGGCTGGATCGCCGCGCGTACCGAACGGCTGCTGCTGTCCACCTCGACCACGCTGATCACCACGAACGACCCGGTGAAGATCGCCGAGGACTACGCGATGCTCCAGCACCTGGCCGACGGCCGGGTGGACCTGATGATGGGCCGCGGCAACACCGGCCCGGTCTACCCGTGGTTCGGGCAGGACATCCGCAACGGCATCCCGCTGGCCATCGAGAACTACGACCTGCTGCACCGGCTGTGGCGCGAGGACGTGGTCGACTGGAAGGGCCGCTTCCGGACACCGTTGCAGTCGTTCACCTCGACCCCGCGCCCGCTCGACGGCGTGCCGCCGTTCGTCTGGCACGGCTCGATCCGCAGCCCCGAGATCGCCGAGCAGGCCGCGTACTACGGTGACGGCTTCTTCGCCAACCACATCTTCTGGCCCAAGG
This sequence comes from Micromonospora sp. CNZ285, assembly GCF_004637285.1. Classification (NCBI taxonomy): domain Bacteria; kingdom Bacillati; phylum Actinomycetota; class Actinomycetes; order Micromonosporales; family Micromonosporaceae; genus Micromonospora; species Micromonospora sp. CNZ285. Next base: position 764,352 of record NZ_SPQD01000001.1, read on the forward strand.
AGCACACGCAGCGGATGGTCGGCCTCTACCGGGAGCGGTACGCGCACTACGGCCACGGCTCGCCGGACCAGGCCATCGTCGGCCTCGGCGGGCAGGTGTTCATGCGCCGCAACTCCCAGGACGCGGTACGCGAGTTCCGCCCCTACTTCGACAACGCCCCGGTCTACGGGCACGGCCCGTCGCTGGAGGAGTTCACCCGGGAGACGCCGCTGACCGTCGGCAGCCCGCAGCAGGTCATCGACCGCACGCTGGGCTTCCGCGAGTACGTCGGCGACTACCAGCGGCAGCTGTTCCTGATGGACCACGCCGGGTTGCCGCTGAAGACCGTGCTGGAGCAGCTCGACCTGCTGGGCGAGGAGGTGGTCCCGGTGCTGCGCAAGGAGTTCGACTCGCTGCGTCCGGCGCACGTGCCCGAGGCGCCCACCCACGCGAGCCTGCTCGCCGCCCGCGACGCCGCCCCGGCCGGGGAGCAGCGATGACCAGCCGTACCCTCGCGGTCGTCTCGGCCGGTCTCGGCCAGCCGTCGTCCACCCGCCTGCTCGCCGACCAGCTCGCCGCGGCCGCCCGCGACGAGCTGGCCGGCCGCGGCGCCACTGTGGAACTGCGCGTGATCGAGCTGCGCGAGCACGCCCACGACGTGGTGAACCACCTGCTCACCGGCTTCGCGCCGGCCGCGCTGCGGCGGACGCTCGACGAGGTGGCCGCCGCCGACGGGCTGATCGCGGTGACGCCGATCTTCAACGCGTCCTACAACGGGCTGTTCAAGTCGTTCTTCGACGTGGTCGACCGGGACGCGCTGGCCGGCAAGCCGGTGCTGCTCGGGGCGACCGGCGGCACCGCCCGGCACTCGCTGGCGCTGGAGCACGCGGTCCGGCCGATGTTCACGTACCTGCGGGCCGCGACGCTGCCCACCGCGGTCTTCGCCGCACCCGAGGACTGGGCCGGCGACGACGGCGACAGCGCGCTGCGGTCCCGGATCCGCCGGGCCGGAGCCGAGCTGGCCGAGCAGGTGGACCGCCGCCCGCCCGCGACCGGCCCGGCCGACCCGTTCGCGCTCACCACCGACTTCGCCGACCTGCTCGCCGGCCGCGACCCGTCCTGACGCCTGGGCGGACCGGACCGGCCCGGCCAGCCGCGCGGCGCGTCAGTCGTCGGCCGGCTCGGGCCGGTGGGCGACGAGCACCGGGCAGTGGGAGTGCTGCACCAGCGCCTGGCTGACCGAGCCGAGCAGCAGCCCGGCGAAGCCGCCCCGGCCCCGGGAACCGACCACCACGAGCGACGCCTCGCCGCTGGCCTCCCGGAGCGCGGTCTCCGGCGAGGCGGCGGTCACGGCCCGCTCCGTCACCCGCAGGTCCGGGTGCGCCGCCCGGACCCGGGCCGCGGCCTCGGCCAGCAGCCCGGCCGCCTCGGCCCGCGCGGCGGTGGACGCCTCCGCCGCGACCTCCGGCGCCACCGCGCCGCGTTCCGGCGACCGGACGTGCATCAGCACCAGCTCCGCGTCGCGCCGGTCGGCCTCGTCCGCCGCCAGCTCGATCGCGTACGCGGCCGAGTCGGAGCCGTCCACGCCGACCAGCACCGGGCCGTCCACCGGGATCGGCTGCTCCTCCGGGCGGACGATCAGCACCGGGCAGTGCCCGTGCTGCGCGAGCTGCCCGCTGACCGAGCCGAGCAGCAGGCCGGCGAAGCCGCCCACGCCCCGGCTGCCCACCACGACCAGTTCGGCGCGGCGGGACTCCTCGACCATGGTGGCGCCGGGGCCGCCGGCGACCTGGCGTACCTGCACCCGCAGGCCCGGGTGCCGCTCGGCCAGGTCGGCGGCGACCGACTCCAGCATCTTCTCCGACTCCGCGGTGGGCGCCGGCACCCCCAGGTCGTACGGGTTGAGCGGCACGCCGTAGCCCATCGGATGCAGATAGCCGTGCACGAGCAGCAGCGGCCGGGAACGGGCGACGGCGGTCGCGGCGGCCAGGTCGGCGGCGGCCAGGCTGGACGGCGATCCGTCCACTCCCGCCACGACGGGTCGGTTCATCTGGTGCTTTCCCTCCGGTCGGCTCAGGCCATTGTGGCGGTACCGGCCCCGCCCGGGCCGGGGAACCGGCTCAGTGGGTCCGGTCGCCCCGGTGCCGGACGACGGCCAGCGGGCTGTGGCAGTGGTGCAGCACGGCGTGGCTGACCGAGCCGAGCAGCAGCGCACCGAGGCTACCGCGCCCGTGCGCGCCGACCACCGTCAGCTGCGCGCCGACGGACTCCTCGACGAGCACCCGGGACGGGGTGGCGGCGGCGACCAGCTTCGGCCGTACCGTGACCTCCGGGTAGCGCTCGGCCCAGCCGGCGACGGCCTCGGCCAGCACCCGCTGCTCGTCGGCGCGCAGCTCCTGCGGGTCGTACGCCAGCGGCACGACGTCGCCGAACGCCTCCCGGTAGGTCACCGGCTGCGGGTAGAGCCAGGTGTGCACCACGACGAGTTCGGCGCCGCGCGCCGCGGCCTCGGCGAACGCGAAGCCGACCGCCTCGTCCGACAGCGCCGAGCCGTCCACGCCGACCACCACCGGGCCGTCGGCGCGGGCCTCACCCCGGGCCACGAGCACCGGGCAGTCGGCGCGGGCGGAGAGCTGCACCGCGGCGGAGCCGACGAGGAGTTCGGCGAAGCCGCCCAGTCCCCGGTGACCCAGCACGAGCAGCGCGGCGTCGCGGCTCTCCCGCAGCAGCACCGCCACCGGCCCGCCGTCGACGACCGCGCCGGTCACCGCCAGCTCCGCGTCGACCTTGCGAGCCTCGTCCACCGCCTCCTCGACCAGCTTCTCGGCCTCCTGGCGCAGCTCGATGTCGGGCAGCACCGGGGCGACCATGCCCAGCGGCGTGCCGACCAGCGGCCACAGGAAGGCGTTCACCACCCGCAGCGGCCGGTGCCGCAGCACCGCCTCGCGTGCGGCCAGCCGTACCGCGTCCAGCGCGGACGGGGAGCCGTCCACGCCCACCACGACGGGGGCACCGGTTCTGTCGGTCATCACGTCCTCCTTCGGTTCCCCTTCAGCCTGCGCCGACGGCCCCGGCCTGGGCAGAGTCGATCCGCCCGGCACGTCCGGGACCATCGGCCCCTACCGGCCGGGGCGGCGGCGGGGTGGAATGGAACCAGTGCTCCCCTCCTGTCGACCCTGGAGGCGCGATGACCCCGCTGGAGATGCTCCGCGTCCACCCCTTCCTGGCCGGGCTGCCCGACGAGTGGCTGCCCCGGCTCACCGGTTACGCCCGTCCGGTGGTCTGGCATCCCGGGCACCGGCTGTTCCGCGCCGGCCAGCCGGCCGACCGGTTCTGGCTGGTCCGCGGCGGCCAGGTGGCGCTGGACTTCCCGGTGCCGGGCCGCGGTGACGTGGGCATCGAGACGATCGGGCCGGGCGGCGTGCTCGGCTGGTCCTGGCTGTTCCCGCCGTACCGCTGGCAGTTCGGCGCGGTCGCCACCCAGCGCAGTACCGCTGTGGAACTCGACGCCGACGGGGTACGCCGGCTGATGGAGTCCGACGACACGCTCGGCCGTCAGCTCACCACCCGATTCATGAGCGTGGTGGTGGACCGGCTCCAGGCGTCCCGGGTCCGGCTGCTCGACCTGTACGGCTACCCGACGGCCGCCGCCAGCTGAACCGGCGGCCGGTCAGCGGTCGCGGACGACCAGCTCGTCCACCTCGAGCCGGCCGATGCGCAGCTCGCGGATCACCGCGCGGCGCACGGCGAGCCGGCCGACCACGAGTGAGCCCACCGCCACGGCGCCGAGCGCGATCGCGCCGAAGGCCAGCGCGCCGATCGCGGTCGCACCCAGCGCCCGCGCGCCTGTCGCACCGGCGCCGGTGGCCTGCGCCCCGACGGCCCGCGCTCCGGTCACGGCCAGCGGGCGGACACGGGCGATCGGGCGCAGACGAGACATGCCCCGATCCTAGTGGCGCGACGGCGGGCCGGTCAGGTGACGGTGAGACCGCGGGTGGCGAACTGGCCGCGTACCCGGGTCAGCAGGCCGGCATCCGGCGGCTCGGTGTCCGCCAGCGGGAACGTCAGCCCCAGCTCGGCGTACTTGTGCGCGCCGAGCCGGTGGAACGGCAGCACCTCGACGCGCTGCACCGTGGCCAGCCCGGCGGCCACGTCGGCCACCCGCTCCACCTCGTCGGCCGCGTCGGTCAGGCCGGGCACCAGCACGTACCGGATCCAGATCGGCGTACCCCGGTCGGCCAGCCGTTGCGCGAAGCGCAGCGTCGGCGCGAGCCGGCCGGTTCCGGTGACCCGGCGGTACGTCTGCGGGTTGCCCGCCTTGACGTCGAGCAGCACCAGGTCGGTGGCGTCCAGCAGCGCGTCGTCGGCGCGGACGCCGAGGAAGCCGGAGGTGTCCAGCGCGGTGTGCAGGCCGAGGTCGTCGTGGCAGCGGCGTAGCAGTTCCCGAGTGAACGCCGGTTGCAGCAGCGGCTCCCCGCCGCTGACCGTGACGCCACCGCCCGCCACCTGGATGAACCGGCGGTAGCGGGTGGCGAGCGTGACCATCTCGTCCACGGTGCGGCGGCGGCCACTGCGGCCGTACCAGGTGTCCGGGCTGTGGCAGTAGCGGCAGCGCAGCGGGCAGCCGGCCAGGAAGACCACGAACCGGGTGCCCGGACCGTCCACCCCGACCGAGGTGTCCCACGAGTGCACCGCACCGGAGACGGCACCCGGCGCCGCCGGAGTCACCTCCGGCGGCGCGGGCAGGCGGCCGTTCACAGCGACCCGTGGAAGGTCCGCGACACCACGTCGCGCTGCTGTTCCGGCGTGAGCCGGACGAAGTTCACCGCGTACCCGGAGACCCGGACGGTGAGCTGCGGGTACCGCTCCGGGTGCGCCATCGCGTCCAGCAGCGTCGCCCGGTCCAGCACGTTGACGTTGAGGTGGAACCCACCGGCGTCGGCGTAGCCGTCGAGCACCCCGGCCAGGTTCGCGATCCGCTCGTCGCGGGTGTGGCCCAGGCCGTCCGGCGTCACGGTGCCGGTCAGCGAGATGCCGTCGCGGGCCGCGTCGTACGGCAGCTTCGCCACCGACAGCGCCGACGCGACCAGGCCGTGCGTGTCCCGCCCGTTCATCGGGTTCGCCCCCGGCGCGAACGGCTCACCGGCGCGCCGGCCGTCCGGCGTGTTGCCGGTGTGCTTGCCGTACACCACGTTCGAGGTGATGGTGAGCACCGACATGGTCAGCTCCGCGTCGCGGTACGTGCGCTGCCGGCGCAGCTTCTCCGCGAACGTCTCGACCAGCCACACCGCGATCTCGTCGGCCCGGTCGTCGTCGTTGCCGTACGTCGGGAACTCGCCCTCGACCGCGAAGTCGACGGCCAGGCCGGTGGCGTCGCGCAGCACCTTCACCCGGCCGTACCGGATGGCCGACAGGCTGTCCACGGCGACCGACAGGCCGGCGATGCCGGTGGCCATGAACCGGCGCACCGGGTGGTCGTGCAGCGCCATCTCGAGGCGCTCGTACGCGTACCTGTCGTGCTGGTGGTGGATCACGTTCAGCGCGTCCACGTACGTCTGCGCCAGCCAGTCCAGCGTCCGGTCGTACGCGGCCAGCACCTCGTCGTAGTCGAGCGTCTCGCCGCCCACCGGCGCGGCCGGCGGGGCCACCTGCGTGCCGGTCAGCTCGTCCCGGCCGCCGTTGATCGCGTACAGCAGCGCCTTCGCCAGGTTCGCCCGGGCGCCGAAGAACTGCATGTCCCGGCCGACCCGCATGGCCGACACGCAGCAGGCGATAGCGGTGTCGTCGTCGTACGCCGGGCGGATCAGCTCGTCGTTCTCGTACTGGATGGCGCTGGTGTCCAGCGACACCTGGGCGCAGAACCGCTTGAACCCCTCGGGCAGCCGCGGCGACCAGAGCACAGTCAGGTTCGGCTCGGGCGCCGGACCGAGGTTGTAGAGCGTCTGGAGGTAGCGGAACGCGGTGCGGGTGACCAGCGGCCGGCCGTCCACGCCCATCCCGCCGAGCGACTCGGTGACCCAGGTCGGGTCGCCGGAGAACAGCTGGTCGTACTCGGGGGTGCGCAGGAAGCGAATGATCCGCAGCTTGATCACGAAGTCGTCGATCAGCTCCTGCGCGCCGCTCTCGTCCAGCCGCCCCTCGGCGATGTCCCGCCGCAGGTAGGCGTCGACGAACCCGGCCGTGCGGCCGAGCGACATCGCGGCGCCGTTCTGCTCCTTCGTGGCGGCCAGGTAGGCGAAGTAGAGCCACTGGATCGCCTGCGCGCCGGTGGCGGCCGGGCGGGAGATGTCGAAGCCGTACGAGGCGGCCATCTCCCTCAGCTCACCGAGCGCGCGGATCTGCTCGGCCAGTTCCTCCCGGTCGCGGATCACGTCGTCTGTGCTGCGCCGGCCGTCCAGCGCCGCCTTGAGCGCACGGCGCTCCTCGACCAGCCGGTCCACGCCGTACAGCGCCACCCGGCGGTAGTCGCCGATGATCCGCCCGCGCCCGTACGCGTCGGGCAGCCCGGTGATCACGTGCGAGCGCCGCGCGGCCAGCACGTCCGCCGGGTACGCGTCGAAGACCGCGTCGTTGTGGGTGCGGCGGTACCGGGTGAAGATCTCGTGCACGCGCGGGTCCGGTTCGCGCCCGTACGCGCGCAGCGCGGTCTCCACCATCCGCAGCCCGCCGGCCGGCATGATCGCCCGCCGCAGCGGCGCGTCGGTCTGCAACCCGACGATCAGCTCCCGCTCCCGGTCGATGTAGCCGGGCGCGTGCGAGGTGATCGTGGACGGGGTGGCCGCGTCGACGTCGTACACGCCGCGCCGCCGCTCCTCGCCGAACATCTCCCGCAGCCGGTCCCACACAGCGAGCGTGCGCGGCGTCGGCCCGGCGAGGAACGACGCGTCCCCGGTGTACGGCTCGTGGTTGTGGCGGACGAAGTCGGCCACGTCGATCGTCTCCTGCCACGCTCCGGCGTGGAATCCGCGCCAGGGGGCAAGGGGTGCGGTGGCGGTCATGTCGGTCCCTCTCCGGGCGTCGGCGGTGGCCCGGTCCCCGCCGGGTGCGGGGACCGGGGGCGGGGGTCAGGGCTGGAGCACGACCCGGCCGGCGACCCGGCCGGCGAGGACGTCGTCCACCGCGTCGTTGATGTCGTCCAGCTTGCGGGTCTCGTAGACGACCCGGGTACGGCCGGCGGCGTGCAGCGCGAAGACCTCGGCCAGGTCGGCGCGGGTGCCGACGATCGAGCCGAGCACCGTGATGCCCTTGAGCACCGTCTCGAAGACGGGCAGGGTGATCGCGTTGTCGGCGGGCAGCGACACCAGCACCAGCCGGCCGCCGCGGCGCAGCGAGCGGTGCGCCTGCTCGATCACGCGAGGGCTCGCGGCGAGCACGATCGCCACGTCCACGCCGCCCAGCGCGGTGATCCGCTCGACCGGGTCGGTGGTGGCGGCGTCGACCGTGTGCGCGGCGCCGAGCGAGGTGGCCAGTTCCAGCTTCTCGGCGGTCACGTCCACCGCGACCGTCTCGGCGCCGAAGATCTGCGCGTACTGCTGGGCGAGGTGCCCCAGGCCGCCGATGCCGAAGATCGCGACCCGCTCGCCCGGCCGCACCCCGGCGACCTTGACGGCCTTGTACGTGGTGACGCCCGCGCAGGTCAGCGGCGCGGCCTCGAACGGGTCCACGCCGTCGGGCACGCGTACCGCGTACCGGGCGGCGGCGACCGCGTACTCGGCGTGCGCGCCGTCGATGCTGTAGCCGGTGTTGCGCTGCGACTCGCACAGCGTCTCCCAGCCGGTCACGCAGTACTTGCAGGTGCCGCAGGCCCAGCCCAGCCAGGGCAACGCGACGCGGTCGCCGACGGCGTGCTCGGTGACGCCGGGGCCGACCCGCTCGACCAGGCCGACGCCCTCGTGACCGGGGACGAACGGCGGGGTGGGCTTCACCGGCCACTCGCCGCGGGCGGCGTGGATGTCGGTGTGGCAGAGTCCGCTGGCTTCGATGCGGACCAGGATCTCGCCCGGGCCGACCTCCGGCACGGGACGCTCGGTGATCTCCATCGGACGGTCGAACGCGGTGACGACACTGGCGCGCATCGGGGGCCTCCCTCTCTCGTTCTCCCCCTCAGCGTCGTCCACCCGCGAGAATCCGGGCAGGGGCGCAGGACCGCGGTGACCCGGGACCAACGGCCCCTCCCGGACCGGAACGGCGGTACGGCCGCCGGTGACGTACCGGCGGCCGTACCCCTGGGGTGCTCAGCGGTCGACGACCAGGCGGCGGGCCCGCAGCAGGCGCGCCCACCAGGGCCTGTGGTCCGGGCGCAGCCGAGGCGCCGGCACGCCGCGCAGGCTGACCCATCCGCCCGGCCCCATGGTGACGGTGCCGACCGACGGCGGGCGGCGCCGCGACCAGACCGCCACGGCGGCGGTGAGCGCGGCCACCGCGAACGCGCCGGTGGCGGCGGCGACCAACTGGTCGGGTTCGACCACGCGGCGGTAGCGGACCCGGCCGCCGGCCGCGACGAACACGCCGACCGGGCGGCCGTCGCGGTTCACCGGCACCAGCGCGGCGTCCCCGGGCAGCTCCAGCACCGGGCCGACCGGCCCGGCCGGGGCGGGGACGGGCGTCGCGGCCTGCCGCGGCGCGGGCCGGGGGAGCGGCGTGACAGCCGGTCCGGTCGGGTTGAAGATGGCGGTCATGGTGCTGCCCTCCTAGCGGGAGTCGGACTTCTCGGTGCGGGCCTCGACGGCGGCCCGGCCGGCGGCCAGCCGCGCCACCGGCACCCGGTACGGCGAGCAGGAGACGTAGTCGAGCCCGGCGTCGGCGAAGAACCCGATCGAGTCCGGATCGCCGCCGTGCTCACCGCAGACGCCGATGGTCAGGTCCGGCCGGGCCGCCCGCCCCTCGGCGACGGCGAGGCGGACCAGCCGGCCCACGCCGGTGGCGTCGATGCTCTCGAACGGCGACACCGGGAAGATCCCCCGTTCCAGGTACGTGGAGAAGAATGCGCCCTCCACGTCGTCCCGGGAGAACGCCCAGGTCATCTGCGTCAGGTCGTTGGTGCCGAAGGAGAAGAAGTGCGCCTCGGCGGCGATGTCCCCGGCGGTCAGCGCCGCCCGGGGCGTTTCGATCATGGTGCCGACCGGGATGTCCGGTGCGTCGGGCACCTCGGCCAGCACCCGCCGTGCCTCGTCCGCCACCGCGGCGAGTTCCCGCACGTCACCGACCAGCGGCACCATGATCTCCGGGCGTGGGTCACCGCCGGCCCGGACCCGCTGCGCGGCCGCCTCGGCCAGCGCCCGCACCTGCATCGCGAACAGGCCCGGCACCACCAGTCCGAGCCGTACGCCCCGCAGCCCCAGCATCGGGTTCGTCTCGTGCATCCGGCGCACCGCCGTCAGCAGCACGCCGTCGTGGCCCGGTTCCTCGCCGCGTGCCTGCGCGCCCGCCACCCGGGCGGTCAGCTCGGCGAGCGGAGGCAGGAACTCGTGCAGCGGCGGGTCGAGCAGCCGGACGGTGACCGGCAGCCCGTCCATAGCGGTGAGCAGCCCGAGGAAGTCGGCCCGCTGCAACGGCAGCAGCTCGTCCAGCGCGGCGCCGACCTCGGCCGGGCCGTCGGCCAGGATCAGCCGCTCGACCAGTTCCCGGCGCTCGCCGAGGAACATGTGCTCGGTGCGGCACAGCCCGATCCCGGCGGCGCCCAGCTCGCGGGCCCGGCGGGCGTCGTCCGGGGTGTCCGCGTTGGCACGGACGCCGAGCGTGCGGACCGCGTCGGCGTGGCCGAGCAGCCGGTGCACGGCGGCGACCAGCGGGTCGGCCTCCGGCCGCAGCTCGCCGGTCAGGTACCGGGCCACCGGCGACGGCTGCACCGGCACCTCGCCGAGCCAGATCCGTCCGCTGGTGCCGTCGATCGAGATCACGTCGCCGGCGCGCACCACCTGCTCGCCCACCGTGAACTCGCCGCGCTCGACGTCGATGACCAGCGCCTCGGCGCCGCACACGCAGGTCCGGCCCATGCCCCGGGCCACCACGGCGGCGTGCGAGGTCTTCCCGCCGCGCGAGGTGAGCACCCCGGCCGCGGCGATCATGCCGGGCAGGTCGTCCGGGTTGGTCTCCGGCCGGACCAGGATCACCGGTCCGTCGGCCGCCGCCGCGGCGGCGGAGTCGAAGACCACCCGGCCGACCGCGGCGCCGGGCGAGGCGCCGACGCCGACCGCGAGCGGCTCGGGCGCGCCGGCGGCGTCGAAGGCCGGGAACATCAGCTGGGCGAGCTGCGCCCCGCTGACCCGGGTGAGCGCCTCGTCGGCCGTGATCAGGCCCTCCTCGGCCAGTTGCGCGGCGATCACGAACGCCGCCGCCGCGGTGCGCTTGCCGACCCGGGTCTGCAGCATCCACAGCCGGCCGCGCTCGATGGTGAACTCGACGTCGCACAGGTCGCGGTAGTGCCGCTCCAGCGTCGCCATGATCTCCCGCAGCCGGTGGAAGCTCGCCGGGTCCAGCCGCTCCAGGTCGGTCAGCGGCACCGTGTTGCGGATGCCCGCCACCACGTCCTCGCCCTGCGCGTCGGTCAGGTAGTCGCCGTACACGCCGGGGGCGCCGGTGGCCGGGTCGCGGGTGAACGCCACACCGGTGCCGGAGTCCGGGCCGAGGTTGCCGAACACCATCGCCATCACGTTGACGGCGGTGCCCAGGTCGTCCGGGATGCGCTCCTGCCGCCGGTAGATCCGGGCCCGCTCCGAGTGCCAGGACTCGAACACCGCGCGCACGGCCAGGAACAGCTGCTCGTGCGGGGCCTGCGGGAAGTCGTGCCCGACGTGCCGGACGAAGATCTTCTTGTACGTCTCGACCAGGTCGCGCAACTGCCCGGCGCCCGGACCGTCCGGCCCGGCGGTGGCCCGCAGCGCGGCCAGCTCGTGCTCGAACTCGTCGGCCGGGATGCCGTGCACGGTCCGGCCGAACATCTGGATCAGCCGCCGGTACGAGTCCCAGGCGAACCGCTCGTCACCGGTGCGGGCGGCCAGCCCGGCCACGGTGGTGTCGTTGAGCCCGATGTCGAGGATCGTCTCCATCATCCCCGGCATCGAGTACCGCCCGCCGGAACGCACCGCCAGCAGCAGCGGGTCACGCGGGTCGCCCAGCCACCGGTCCAGCCGCGCCTCCACCTCCCGCAGGTGCGCGTTGATCTCCTCGTACAGGCCGTCCGGCGGCGCGCCGGTGGCCAGGTACGCCCGGCACGCGTCGGTGGTGACGGTGAACCCGGGCGGCACCGGCAACCCGAGCCGGGTCATCTCGGCGAGGTTCGCGCCCTTGCCGCCGAGCAGGTCGGCCCGGCTGCGGTCACCCTCGATGAAGTCGTAGACGTACTTCGACATGGTCCGGCCTCCTCGACTGCGTCGTTCCACCTCCTTGGTAACCGGGCCGGGCGGCGGCGCGGCAGGGCCGGACGGGACACACACCGGGCCGGAGGTCCCGAGAGTGTCGGTGGGTGCCCGTATCGTTCCGGCCGTGACGAACGAGGTGCTGCTCCGCCCGGTGCGCGACGACGACCTGCCCGCCTTCTTCGCCCACGAGCAGGACCCGCAGGCGAACTGGATGGCCGCGTTCGGCCCGAAGGACCCGTCCGACCGGGCCGCGTTCGACGCGCACTGGGCGCGCATCCGCGCCGACGAGCGGATCGTCAACCGCGCCGTCACCGTCGACGGCCGGTTGGTCGGGCGGGTCGCCGCGTTCCCGGTCGGCGAGCAGACCGAGGTCAGCTACTGGATCGACGCGGCGCACTGGGGGCGGGGCCACGCCACCGCCGCGCTGCGCGCGCTGCTGCGCGAGGTGCCGCACCGGCCGCTGCACGCCCGCGCCGCGAAGGACAACGCCGCCTCGCTCGCGGTGCTGCGCAAGTGCGGCTTCGTCGTGGTCGGCGAGGACTCCGGGTACGCCCCGTCGCGCGGCACCGAGGTCGAGGAGTACGTGCTGGAGCTGCCCGCCGAGGGGTCTGACCAGGCAGACCGCTAGTCTCCCCGGGGTGAACTGGCTGGAACTCACCGGCTGGGCCGGCTCCGCGCTGCTGGTCTGGTCCCTGCTGCAGACCCGGATCCTGCGGCTGCGCGCGCTCAACCTCGTCGGCTGCCTCATCCTGATCGGCTACAACACCGCGGTGCAGGTCTGGCCGATGGTGGGGCTGAACGTGGTCCTCGCCGTGATCAACGTGTGGTACCTGCGCAAATTGCTGGCCACCCGGCACGACGAGCAGACCTACCAGGTGGTCGAGGTGGGCACCGGCGACGCCTTCCTGGCGCACACGCTGCGGGTGCACGCCGCCGACATCGCCCGGTTCAACCCCGGCTTCCACTGGGACCCGGCCGCCGCCGACCGCTCGGCGTTCCTTGTGGTACGCGCCGACGAGGTGGTCGGCGTGATGCTCTCGCACGCCGAACCGGGCGGTGTGGCCCAGGTCGACCTGGACTACGTGACCCCGCCGTTCCGCGACTTCACCCCGGGTGAGTTCGTCTACCGGCGCAGCCGCCTGTTCACCGACCGGGGTTTCCGCCGGGTGGTCAGCCCGCCCGGCATGATCGCCCCCTACTACCACCGGCTCGGGTTCCGCCCCGAGGGCGGCGCGTACGTGCTCGACCTGCCCGTACCGGCCTGAACCGGGCTCCGGCGGGCGACGCCCGGGGCCGGTCATGATTCGGCGGCGGGCCCGCGGGGCAACACAGGGGCCACGCCGACCGGATCTACCGGCCGGCGAGTCGGCCATCGGCCGACCCGGATCGGGCCGAGGGAGATAACCGGTCGTGCAGAGCTACTGGAGCCAGCTTGCCCTGGTCGGTGTGCTGGTGATCCTCAACGCGGTGTTCGCCGGCAGCGAGATGGCCCTGGTCTCCCTGCGCGACAGCCAGGTGCAGCGGCTGGAGCGCAGCAGCCGCGGCGGGCGCACCCTCGCCCGTCTCGCGAAGGACCCGAACCGGTTCCTGGCCACGATCCAGATCGGCATCACACTCGCCGGCTTCCTCGCCTCCGCCGCCGCGGCGGTCTCCCTGGCCAAGCCGCTCGTCCCGCTGCTGGGCGTCTTCGGCAACGCCGCCGAGACCGTCGCCATCGTCGCGGTCACGCTGGTGCTCACGTTCGTCACGCTCGTCTTCGGTGAGCTGGCTCCGAAGCGGATCGCCATGCAGTCGGCCGAGCGGTGGGCGCTGCTGGTGGCCCGCCCGCTGGACGTGCTGTCCAGCATCACCCGGCCCGCCGTCTGGCTGCTGGGCGCGACCACCGACCTGGTGGTACGCCTGTTCGGCCTGGACCCGAAGGCCGAGCCGGACGAGATCGGCCCGGACGAGCTGCGCGACATCGTGGCCGGCAACCACGGCTTCACCAAGGAACAGCGAACGATCATCGCCGGCGCGGTGGAGATCGCCGACCGGCAGTTGCGGGCTGTGCTCGTACCCCGGTTGCAGGTCTTCACGCTCGACAGCGGCACCACGGCGGAGGCCGCCCGGCTCGTCCTGGCGGCGACCGGCCATTCCCGGGCGCCGGTGGTGCGCCACGGCGGCCTGGACGAGGCGGTGGGCGTGATCCACCTGCGGGACCTGGTCGGCGTCTCCGACGACCGGCCGGTCGACGAGATCGCCCGCCCGCCGATGCTGCTGCCCGACTCGCTGCCGGTGGTCGACGCGCTGCGCCAGTTCAAGGCCGAGCGCCAGCACATCGCGCTCGTGGTCGACGAGCGCGGCGCGGTCGACGGGATCGTGACGCTGGAGGACATCCTGGAGGAGATCGTCGGCGAGATCTACGACGAGACCGACCGGGACCTGCGCGCCGTGCGCACCGAGGCCGACGGCACGCTGGTGCTGCCCGGCACGTTCCCGGTGCACGACCTGACCGACCTCGGCGTGGAGCTGCCGAACCGGCCCGCCGGCGACTACACGACTGTCGCCGGGCTGGTGCTGATCTGCCTCGGGCACATCCCGACGGTGGCGGGGGAGCAGGTGACCGTGGACGGCTGGGAGCTGTCGGTGGCCGGCGTCGACCAGCGGGCCATCACCGAGGTGCACGTGCGCCGCCGCGGCCACGGCGAGCACTCGGCGGACGACGACGCGGCGACCGGCAGCCCGGGCGACGACGCGGCCGATCCGGCCGACGCCCCCGAACTCGACGACGCCCGCCGCTGACCGGCGCCGGGCAGTCGCCTCACCGGCGTCCGGAGCTGCCTGGCGCGCCTGCCTGGCGCCCCGGCGTCCGCCGCCCGGTTCAGCGGCCTGCGGCCGGCGGGCCGAACGGGAAACCGGGCACCGGCGGAATCAGCTGCACCGCGTCGGCGGGCAGCTGACGGGTGCTCCGCCCGACCAGCCGGGCCACCACCCGCAGCAGCCACGGCCCGGACGGGTGCAGCTCGGGGCCGATCAGCCTGCTGATCACCCGGGTCCACCAGTGCCCGGCGACGATCACGTCGGTGATCCGCAGCCGGTCCGGCGGCCACCCGCCCCGCACCACCACGTCCACCACCCGGCCCAGCCGCCGCCCGTGCAGGTCGTACGCGGTGCGGCCGAGCAGCTCACCCGCTCGCACGGCCGGACCCCGGAATGCGTTCGATCAGGTGCCGGCGCAGCCACGCCTCCACCGGCGACGGCGGCAGGTCCGCCGCCGGGCAGCGCAGCCGCACCGCGCTGTCCACGCGGGCGACCTGCGACAGCGGTACGCGCAACGGCGGCACCGGCGGGTCGTCGGTGAACCGGTCCGCCACCGCCACCAGCAGCCGCCCGACCCGCCCGCCGATCCGCTGCCCGAGCGCGCCCTGCCCGGTGAGCAGGCAGTCCACGTACGGGTAGCCCTCGTCGTCGACGGCGAACGCGATGTCGTCGACCCGCCCGACCAGCCGCCCGTCCACGTCGACGATCTGCCGGTCGAGCAGCCGCTTGGCGAGCTGAACCCTCATGGCCCCATCCCCGTCATGATCGCCAGTGGGATCGCCGCCACCGAGGCCGCGACGATGAGCAGCAGGAACACCGCGCCGAGCAGGTTCATCCACCGCCCGTTGACCCGGTCGCCGAGGTACCCGCGGTCGTTGGCGACCACCAGGATCGGCAGGTACGTCAGCGGCAGCACCACCGCGCTCAGCACCAGCATGTACTCGGTGAGCCGCACCGGGTCCACCGTCGTCATCAGCATCACCACACCGAGCAGCAGACCGACGAGCAGCACGCTGTGGAACCGGGCCGCCTCCCGGGGGCGGACCCGCTTGCCCCACTGCCACCCGAAGTACTGCGCCGCCGCGTACGCCGCCGACAGCCCGGTCTCCAGCGCCGCCCCGAACGTCACCGCGAAGAACGCCAGCACCGCGGCGGCCAGGCCGGCGCCGCCGAGCGCCGTCGCCACCGGCCGCGCCACCTCGTCGAGAGTGCTCAACGTCGCCTCGGACGGGTGGTAGGCCACCGTCGCCACGGCAACCAGCGACAACGCCAGGAACCCGCCCACCGGGAAGCCGATCAGCACGTTCGAGCGGGCCCGCGCCAGGTCCGCCGCGCTCCACCGCTCCTCCACGCCGCCGGAGGAGAAGAAGAACACCTCGTACGGGCTCACCGTCGAGGCGAACAACGCCACCGCCACGAACCAGTACAGCGGCCAGCCGTGCCCGGACGCGCTGACCTGCCACACGCCCTGCCCGAGTGCCGGCCAGTCGGTCGGCAGCGCCACCAGCGCGACAGCGAACACCAGCAGCGCCAGCCCGGCCAGCCCGAAGATCCGCTCCATCAGCTCGAACCGCAGCCGCCACAGCACCAGCCAGACCG
The DNA here is from genome assembly GCF_004637285.1 of Micromonospora sp. CNZ285. Taxonomy (NCBI): domain Bacteria; kingdom Bacillati; phylum Actinomycetota; class Actinomycetes; order Micromonosporales; family Micromonosporaceae; genus Micromonospora; species Micromonospora sp. CNZ285. Next base: position 780,089 of record NZ_SPQD01000001.1, read on the forward strand.
CCAGTGCCGCGAGCGGCACCCAGAACAGGTGGCTCAGCCGGGTCGCCAGTTGCAGCGCCAGCGCCACCCCGCCCAGCTCCGCGGCGAGCGTGACCACAGTGACGAGCCACGACGCGACCAGGTTGAGCAGCGCAACGCGTGGCCCGAGCCGCTCCCGGACCAGGTCGAACACCGCCCGTCCGCTCACCGCTGCGATCCGGCCGGCCATCTCCGCGTACGCGCAGATGCCGACCACGCCGACCAGCAGCACCCAGGTGTGGGCCATGCCGAACAGCGCGCCGGCCTGACTGGCCGCCACCAGGTCACCGATGTCGACGAAACCGCCGACTGCCGACAGCACGCCGAGCGTGGCGGCGAACAGCTTCCTCACGTCGGGTCGGGAGCGGACGATCTCACCGAGGCGACGATATCGGCGTCAGTGCCCCTTTTCGGGCTGAATCGGCCAGCCCGCGGCTGTCAGGCGGCGGTGAGGTTCTGCAGCCGCACCTGACCGCGCGCCACCAACCGGCTGTCGGCGTCGGTGATCTCCACGAGCCAGAGCTGCTGGCTGCGGCCCCGGTGCACCGGCGTGCCGACAGCGGTCAGCTCGCCGTCACGCACCGCGCGCAGGAAGTCGGTCTGGTTCGACACCCCGACGACGTTGCCCTTGTCGCCCAGCCAGAGCGCGCCGCCGATGCTGGCCGCCGTCTCCACCACCGAGCAGTAGACCCCGCCGTGCTGGATCCCGTACGGCTGGTGCAGCTCCGGGCGCACCTTCCAGCGGATCACCACCCGGTCCCCGCTGACCTCGTCGAACGTCAGGCCCAGCAGGGCCACGAAGCCACCGGTCAGGTTCGGCATGTCCACCGCGGTTCCTCCTCGCGTTCGACGGCGCCGCCAGCCTAGTCGGCCGCACCTCGGCAAACCCGGTACGGGCCGGGCCCGGTCATGGGGGAGAATCGGTGACCGTGACCGACAGCAACCTCCCGCAGGGGCGGGACTCCCTGACCGACGACCTGCTGTGGCGGGGCCTGATCCAGGACTCGACCGGCCTCGACGAACTGCGCGAGCTGCTCGACGGCGGGAGCACCACCTTCTACGTGGGCTTCGATCCCACCGCGCCGAGCCTGCACATCGGCAACCTGATGCAGGTCGTCATGGCCCGCCGGCTCCAGCAGGCCGGGCACCGGCCGCTGCTGCTCGTCGGTGGCGCCACCGGGCAGATCGGCGACCCGAAGGAGAGCGCGGAGCGGACGCTGAACCCACCCGAGGTGATCGCCGGCTGGGTGGAGCGCATCCGCGAGCAGCTCTCGCCGTTCGTCACGTACACCGGGGAGAACGCGGCGCAACTGGTCAACAACCTGGACTGGACCGGCGAGATGTCGGTGGTCGAGTTCCTCCGGGACGTCGGCAAGCACTTCCCGGTGAACAAGATGCTCGCCCGCGAGGTGGTCAAGGCGCGGCTGGAGACGGGCATCAGCTACACCGAGTTCAGCTACCAGCTCCTCCAGGCCAACGACTACTTCGAGCTGCACCGCCGGCACGGCTGCCGGCTCCAGTACGGCGGCTCCGATCAGTGGGGCAACATCACCGCCGGGGTGGACTACATCCGGCGGCGCGGCGCCGGGCCGGTGGAGGCGTTCACCACGCCGCTGGTCACCAAGGCCGACGGCACGAAGTTCGGCAAGAGCGAGACCGGCACGGTCTGGCTCGACCCGCAGATGACCAGCCCGTACGCGTTCTACCAGTTCTGGGTCAACGCCGACGACCGCGACGTCAGCCGCTACCTGCGGTACTTCAGCTTCCGCTCCCGTGAGGAGCTGGAGGAGCTGGAGAAGGCGACAGCGGAGCGCCCGCAGGCGCGCCTGGCCCAGCGGGCGCTCGCCGAGGAGCTGACCACGCTGGTGCACGGCGAGCGGGAGATGGCCCAGGCGGTCGCCGCGAGCCAGGCGCTGTTCGGGCGCGGCTCGCTCGACGAGCTGGCCCCGGAGACGCTGCGCGCCGCGCTGACCGAGGCCGGCCTGGTGCACCTCGACGAGCTGCCGGACGTGGCCGGCCTGCTCAAGGAGTCGGGCCTGGTGTCGAGCATGAAGGAGGCACGGCGGGTGATCGCCGAGGGTGGCGCGTACGTCAACAACACGCGTATCTCCGAGGTGGACGCCACCGTGTCGGCGGGCGACCTGCTGCACGGCCGGTACCTCGTGCTGCGCCGGGGCAAGCGCTCGTTCGCGGGCGTCGAGCTGCGCGGATAGCCGCCTGTCGACTGTGTGACGCGGGACGCGCCCAGCGGATTTGACGATCACTCCGCTGGGCGCGTAACTTTCTCTCTGCCAGCGCGGAACGGACGAAACAGGGCGAAAGACCTGGAAGGCCGGAGCGCAGGACCTGAGAACCGGGTGGTGCCCCGGATTCGCCGGGAGGCGGATTTGGCGA
>NZ_SPQD01000001.1:785000-3920000 GCF_004637285.1 Micromonospora sp. CNZ285
GGGGAACGCGGGGAAGTGAAACATCTCAGTACCCGTAGGAAGAGAAAACAAATAGTGATTCCGTGAGTAGTGGCGAGCGAAAGCGGATTGAGGCTAAACCGGCGGCGTGTGATACCTGTCAGGGGTTGCGTCGTCGGGGTTGTGGGACCCTGCTGAACAAGCTGACACTTGTTCGAGGAGTTACAAAGCTAGTGGCTAGTCGAACAGTCTGGAATGGCTGACCGTAGACGGTGATAGTCCGGTAGGTGAAAGTTGCTGGTCTTCTGTGGGTGTTCCCGAGTAGCGGCGGACTCCTGAAATCTGCCGTGAATCTGCCAGGACCACCTGGTAAGCCTAAATACTTCCTGGTGACCGATAGCGGACGAGTACCGTGAGGGAATGGTGAAAAGTACCCCGGGAGGGGAGTGAAATAGTACCTGAAACCGTTCGCCTACAATCCGTCGGAGCCTTGCGGGGTGACGGCGTGCCTTTTGAAGAATGAGCCTGCGAGTTAGTGGCATGTGGCGAGGTTAACCCGTGTGGGGGAGCCGTAGCGAAAGCGAGTCTGAATAGGGCGTTTTCAGTCGCATGCTCTAGACCCGAAGCGGAGTGATCTAGCCATGGGCAGGCTGAAGCGCGGGTAAGACCGCGTGGAGGGCCGAACCCACCAACGTTGAAAAGTTGGGGGATGACCTGTGGTTAGGGGTGAAAGGCCAATCAAACTCCGTGATAGCTGGTTCTCCCCGAAATGCATTTAGGTGCAGCGTCGCGTGTTTCTTGCCGGAGGTAGAGCACTGGATGGTCTAGGGGGCCCACAAGCTTACCGAAATCAGCCAAACTCCGAATGCCGGTAAGTGAGAGCGCGGCAGTGAGACTGCGGGGGATAAGCTTCGTAGTCGAGAGGGAAACAGCCCAGATCACCAGCTAAGGCCCCTAAGCGTGTGCTAAGTGGAAAAGGATGTGGGGTCGCATAGACAACCAGGAGGTTGGCTTAGAAGCAGCCACCCTTTAAAGAGTGCGTAATAGCTCACTGGTCAAGTGGTTCCGCGCCGACAATGTAGCGGGGCTCAAGCACACCGCCGAAGCTGTGGCATTCACATTTTAACTTCGTGCCTCCTTGATGGGGTATGCAGGTGTGTGGATGGGTAGGGGAGCGTCGTGCCGGGGGTGAAGCAGCGGGGTGACCCAGTTGTGGACGCGGCACGAGTGAGAATGCAGGCATGAGTAGCGAAAGAAGGGTGAGAAACCCTTCCGCCGGATGACCAAGGGTTCCAGGGCCAGGCTAATCCGCCCTGGGTGAGTCGGGACCTAAGGCGAGGCCGAGAGGCGTAGTCGATGGACAACGGGTTGATATTCCCGTACCCGCGAAAGAGCGACCCTGACGAACCTCGTTGTGCTAACCACCCAAACCATCCAAGGTCTTCGGACTGCGGGTGGGGAGCGTGGGAACCTGGCGGGTAGTAGTCAAGCGATGGGGTGACGCAGGAAGGTAGCTGAGCCCGGCCGGTGGTTGTGCCGGGGTAAGCGTGTAGGCCGGCGTGTAGGCAAATCCGCACGCCATATGGGCTGAGACGTGATGCCGAGCCGATTCAGGTGAAGTCAGTGATCCTATGCTGCCGAGAAAAGCCTCTAGCGAGTTCTTAGCGGCCCGTACCCCAAACCGACACAGGTGGTCAGGTAGAGAATACCGAGGCGATCGGGCGAACTGTGGTTAAGGAACTCGGCAAATTGCCCCCGTAACTTAGGGAGAAGGGGGGCCGGAGACGTGAAGCCCCGCGCGGGTGGAGCGTTGTATGGCCGCAGAGAGCAGGGGGAAGCGACTGTTTACTAAAAACACAGGTCCATGCGAAGAAGTAATTCGATGTATATGGACTGACGCCTGCCCGGTGCTGGAACGTTAAGGGGACCTGTTAGCTCTCACGAGCGAAGCGGAGAACTTAAGCGCCAGTAAACGGCGGTGGTAACTATAACCATCCTAAGGTAGCGAAATTCCTTGTCGGGTAAGTTCCGACCTGCACGAATGGCGTAACGACTTCCCCACTGTCTCAACCACAGGCCCGGCGAAATTGCATTACGAGTAAAGATGCTCGTTACGCGCGGCAGGACGGAAAGACCCCGGGACCTTTACTATAGCTTGACATTGGTATCTGAATTAGCTTGTGTAGGATAGGTGGGAGCCGGTGAAGTCCATACGCCAGTATGGGTGGAGGCAATCTTGAAATACCACTCTGGTTGATTTGGGTATCTAACTTCGGACCGTTATCCGGTTCAGGGACAGTGTCTGGTGGGTAGTTTAACTGGGGCGGTTGCCTCCTAAAGGGTAACGGAGGCGCCCAAAGGTTCCCTCAGCCTGGTTGGCAATCAGGTGTTGAGTGCAAGTGCACAAGGGAGCTTGACTGTGAGACTGACAGGTCGAGCAGGGACGAAAGTCGGGACTAGTGATCCGGCACTGGCATGTGGAAGCGGTGTCGCTCAACGGATAAAAGGTACCCCGGGGATAACAGGCTGATCTTCCCCAAGAGTCCATATCGACGGGATGGTTTGGCACCTCGATGTCGGCTCGTCGCATCCTGGGGCTGTAGCAGGTCCCAAGGGTTGGGCTGTTCGCCCATTAAAGCGGTACGCGAGCTGGGTTTAGAACGTCGTGAGACAGTTCGGTCCCTATCCGCCGTGCGCGTAGGATACTTGAGAAGGGCTGTCCCTAGTACGAGAGGACCGGGACGGACGAACCTCTGGTGTGCCAGTTGTCCCGCCAGGGGCACGGCTGGTTAGCTACGTTCGGAAGGGATAACCGCTGAAAGCATCTAAGCGGGAAGCTCGCTTCAAGATGAGGTATCCCACCCACATTGTGGGGTAAGGCCCCCAGCTAGACGACTGGGTTGATAGGCCGGAAATGTAAGCCCGGTAACGGGTTCAGTTGACCGGTACTAATAGGCCGAGGACTTGACTACCAAGCTGCTACGCGTCCACTGTGCAACTCTGAACAAACCACCACCCATCAGGGTTGGTTGACATGTTCATAGAGTTACGGCGGTCATGGCGGAGGGGAAACGCCCGGTCACATTCCGAACCCGGAAGCTAAGCCCTCCAGCGCCGATGGTACTGCACTCGGGAGGGTGTGGGAGAGTAGGACACCGCCGGACAATCTTCCAGTCGAGGGCCGCCCCAGCAGGGGCGGCCCTCGACTGCGTTAGCGTTCTCGGCGGAAACGCCATCAGGAAGGATGTACCTGTGAGCTTAGGACCCCAGGGCGGGGACCGCCCCCGTCGTTACGAGGATCGCGCCGACCGCGGCCAGGGGCGTGGTGACGCCGGCCGCGACGGCCGTCGCGATGACCGTCCCTCGTACCGGGGCGGCCGCGACGACCGCCCGGGCGGCTTCCGTGGTGGCGACCGTGACAGTGGCACCCGTGGCGGTGACCGTCGTGAGGGCGGTTTCCGCGGTGGCGACCGCCGCGAGGGTGGCTTCCGCAGCGGCGACCGTGAGGGCGGTTTCCGCGGTGGTGAGCGTCGCGAGGGTGGCTTCCGTGGCGGCGACCGTCGTGAAGGCGGCTCCGGCGGCGGCGACCGTCGCGAGGGCGGTTTCCGTGGCGGCGACCGTGAGGGTGGCTTCCGGAGTGGAAGCCGTCCGGGCGGCGACCGTCGCGAAGGCGGCTTCCGGGGCGGCGACCGTGACGGCGGTTTCCGCGGCGGTGAGCGCCGCGAGGGTGGCTTCCGTGGCGGCGACCGTCGCGAAGGCGGCACCCGCGACGGCAACTCCCGCGGCGGTGACCGTCGTGAGGGCGGCTTCGGCGGTGGCGACCGGCGCGAGGGCGGCTTCCGTGGTGGGGATCGTCGTGAGGGCGGTGCCCGCGAGGGTGGCTTCCGTGGCGGTGACCGTCGTGAGGGTGGCTTCCGTGGTGGCGATCGCCGTGAGGGTGGTTTCCGTGGTGGGGATCGTCGTGAGGGCGGTGCCCGTGAGGGTGGCTTCCGTGGTGGGGACCGTCGTGAGGGCGGCTTCCGCGGTGGAGACCGCCGCGAGGGCGGCTTCGCCGGTGGTGACCGTCGTGAAAGCGGCACCCGTGAGGGCGGTTTCCGCGGTGGCGATCGCCGTGAGGGTGGTTTCCGCGGTGGGGATCGTCGTGAGGGCGGTGCCCGTGAGGGTGGCTTCCGTGGTGGGGACCGTCGCGAGGGCGGCTTCTCCGGTGGTGACCGTCGTGAGGGTGGTTTCCGTGGTGGCGATCGTCGTGAGGGTGGCTTCCGTGGTGGCGATCGTCGTGAGGGCGGTTTCCGTGGTGGCGACCGCGACGGTGGCTTCCGGGGCGGTGATCGTCGAGAGGGTGGTTTCCGTGGTGGCGACCGCGAGGGCGGCTTCCGCGGTGGTGACCGTCGTGAAGGCGGTGCCCGTGACGGTGGCTTCCGGGGCGGCGACCGTCGTGAGGGCGGTTTCCGCGGTGGCGACCGCGAAGGCGGTTTCCGCGGTGGGGATCGTCGCGAGGGCGGCTTCTCCGGTGGTGACCGTCGTGAGGGTGGCTTCCGCGGTGGGGATCGTCGCGAAGGCGGCACCGGCGAGGGCGGCTTCCGGGGCGGCGACCGTCGCGAGGGCGGCTACCAGGGCGGCGACCGCCGGGAGAGCTACGCCAGCGGCGAGCGCCGCGACGGCGGGTACCGCGGTGGCGACCGTGACCGTGGCTTCCGGCGCGACGACCGACGTGACGACCGGCGGCCGGGTGGCTTCCGGGGCGAGCGGGACGGTGAGCGCCGCGGCTACGGCGACCGGCCGGGCGGCGACGACCGCCGTGGCACCTACGGTCCGCAGCGGGAGCGCCAGGACGAGCGCGGCGAGGGTCGTACCGGTGAGGCGCCGGAGCTGCCCGACGACGTGGTCGCGAGCGACCTCGACTCGGCCGTCCGGGCGGAGCTGCTCTCCCTCGCCAAGCCGGTCGCGGAGACGGTCGCCCGGCACCTGGTCGCGACCGGTCTGCTGATCGACGAGGACCCGGCGCTGGCGCTGGCGCACGCCATGGCGGCCCGCCGGCTCGCGTCGCGGATCGCCGCCGTGCGGGAGGCCGTCGGGCTGGCCGCGTACCACGCGGGTGAGTGGCAGACCGCCATCGCCGAGCTGCGGACGTACCACCGGATGACCGGCCTGCAGAGCCACCTGGCCGTGCTGGCCGACTGCGAGCGGGCGCTGGGCCGGCCGGAGCGGGCCATCGACCTGTTCCGCGGCGCGGACCGGGACAAGCTCGACCAGGCCGTCGCGATCGAGCTGCTGATCGTGGCCGCCGGGGCGCGCGGTGACCTCGGGCAGAAGGACGCCGCGGTGGCGATGCTCCAGGTCCGCGAGCTGACCGGCGACTCGACCGAGCCGTGGGCGGCGCGGCTGCGCTACGCGTACGCGGACGCCCTGCTGGCGGTCGACCGGCGCGAGGAAGCGCGGGAGTGGTTCTCCCGGGCCGCCGACGTCGACTCCGAGGGGGAGACGGACGCCGCCGAGCGGCTGCTGGAGCTGGACGGCGTGGTCATCGAGGGCGACGACGAGCCGGAGGACGACGCGGACACGTCCGAGGCGTCGGCCGAGGGCGACGATGACGACGATGACGACGACGATGACGACGACGATGACGACGACGATGACGACGATGACGACGACGACGACGATGACGATGACGACGACCGGGATGACGACGAGCTGACCGACACCGAGGCCGGGTCGCTCGCCGCCGACACCCCGACCGCTGCCGACACGACCGAGGAGCCGGCCGCCGGCACCCCGGCCGACGAGGTCACGCAGGCGCGGAAGGCCGACGGCGACCGGCAGGCGCCGGGTGACGCCGCGGCCGGCGAGGGCGAGGCGGCGGACCGCCGATGACCGGGTACGCCGGTGACACCGCCTCCGGCGCGGATCGGGGAGAACCCGACCGCGCCGGGGCGGGGCGGCTCGTCGACGCGTACTCGCTCGTCGTCTTCGACCTGGACGGCGTCATCTACCTGATCGACAGGCCCATCCCCGGCGCGGTCGAGGCGGTCAGCCGGCTGCACGCCGAGGGGCGCGCGGTCGCGTACGCGACGAACAACGCCTCCCGCCGCTCCAGCGAGGTGGCCGACCTGCTCACCGGCATGGGCGTCGCGGCCCGGCCGGCGGAGGTGCTCACCTCCGCGGCGGCCACCGCCGAACTGCTCCGCGACCGGCTGCCCGAGGGCGCGCCGGTGCTCGTGGTCGGCGCGGACGCGCTGCGCGCCGAGCTGCGCGCGGTGGGCCTGCGGCCGGTCGCCACTGCCGACGAGGAGCCCGCCGCGGTGGCCCAGGGCTACGGCCCGCAGGTCGGCTGGTCCGACCTGGCCGAGGCGTCCCTGGCGGTACGGGCGGGCGCGCCCTGGTACGCCACCAACACCGACCGCACGCTGCCCAGCCCGCGCGGCCCGCTGCCGGGCAACGGCTCGCTCGTCGCGGTGCTGCGGACCGCGCTCGACCGCGACCCCGACGTGGTGGTGGGCAAGCCGGAGCCGGCGCTGTTCACCACCGCCGCGCGGCGGGCCGGGGCCGGACGCACGCTCGTCGTGGGTGACCGGCTGGACACCGACATCGAGGGCGCCCGCCGGGCCGGGCTGGACAGCCTGCTGGTGCTCACCGGCGTCAGCGACGCCGCCGAGCTGCTGGCCGCACCCGAGGAGCGCCGCCCCGCGTACGTCTCGTTCGACCTGGCGGGCCTGTTCGACCCGGCCGCCGTGGTGGCGGTGCCGGGCCGGGCCGCAGACGGCGGCTGGTCGGTGACGGAGGCCGGCGCGGACCTCGTGCTCGACGGCGCGGGACCGCCGCTGGCGGCCCTCGCGGCGCTCTGCGCGGTGGCCTGGTCGACCGGGTCCGGGCCGCGCGTGCGGGCGCAGTCCCCGGCGGCGCAGGAGGCCCTCGCCGCGTTCGGGCTCGAGGGCTGAGGCGCCGGGCCGCTCAGAGCAGCTTGCGGAGCTTCATCAGGTCGAACGGGTTCGCCTTGATCGACACCCGGCGGGAGGCCACCGCCGCCATGACGTCGAGCCGGCCGTGCACCAGCGCGACCAGGTCGTCGCTGCCGGTGCTCAGCGCGATCTTCGCCTTCGGGTCGTCGCCGTCGGCCAGGTCGACCAGCCGGCCGCCCTCCAGCCGCCCGTGGAACGCGGTGCCGAGGTCGGTGATCCGGCAGGCGAGGGTGCGGTCGAGGTCGATGCGTCCCTGCGCCTCGGCGTTGCGGTCCAGCCGCGCGGCCAGGTCGTGCAACGCCTGCCGGCACTCGTCCACGCTGGCCACATCGTCTCCTCACCACGAACCACGCCGTTTCCCGGCACCGTACCGCAATGGGGCGTCCGGGGTGCCCGGTAGCGTGGCACCTGCACACCTCGCCCCGCGGAAGGACTCAGGCATGCAGGACGCGTGGCGCGCCTACCTCGAGCTGGCCATGGGCCTGACGGAGGCGCCCCGGAAGAAGGCACAGGACGCGGTCATGCGCGTCGTCGGCCAGGGCGGCGCGACCGCCGCCCAGATCCAGACGCTCGCCGAGGAACTGGTCGCGACCGGCCTGGCGAACCGGGAGTCGCTGACCAAGCTGGTCCGTTTCGAGGTGGACCGGGCACTGGGCGCGGTCGGCCTGGCCACCGCCGACGAGGTCGCCGAGCTGACCCGCCGGGTGCACGACCTGGAGCGGCAGCTGCGCGAGGCGCGCGGCCACCTCGGCCCGGGCGACACCCCGCCCGCCGGCGCGTCCGAGCCCGCCGCCGCAGCACCGGCCGGGACAGCCGCCGCGCCCTCCGGCGCGACCGCACCGCAGACCGAGCCGCCCGAGACGGCGCCGTCCGGGGCCCGGCAGCCGAACACCGCGTCGCCCGCCGCCGAGACCCCGGCGACGACACCGGCCAAGGCCCCCGCGACGACGCCGACGAAGGCGGTGGCGAAGAAGGCGGTGGCCAAGAAGGCGATCGCGAAGAAGCCGCCCGCCACCGTGGCCCGCACCCCTGCCGACGACTCGCCCCCCGCGCCCGCCCGGCCGGCGAAGAAGGCCACCGGGCGCCGGGCGGCCGGCTCGTGACCGCGCCCCGGCCCGGTCCGCCGCCGGGTCCGCGGCCCGGACCGCCCCCGGGGGTACGCCCCGCGCCGGTCGAGGAGGTCGGCGAGGCACGACATCCGGCGGTGGACGCCGCAGTGCTCGGCATGGCCAACGCCGAGGCGCTCGCCCCGGCCGACCAGATCGCCCAGTACGAGGCGGCGTACGAGACGCTGCGCGAGACCCTCGCCACCATCGACCAGGCCTGAGCAGAGGCGGAGACACACCTGATGGCTCGTCGTACCCGGCTGGACGCCGAACTGGTCCGGCGCGGGCTGGCCCGCTCCCGGGAACAGGCCGCCGCGCTCGTGGAGGCCGGTCGCGTCCAGCTGCGCGGAGTGCGGGCGCGCAAGCCTGCGGCGATGGTCGACCCGGCCGATCCGCTGCTGGTCACCGGCGAGGATCCGGCCGACGAGTACGTCTCCCGGGGCGGCCACAAGCTGGCCGGCGCGCTCACCGCGTTCGCCCCCGGCGGGCTGACCGTCAACGGCCGGCGCTGCCTGGACGCGGGCGCGTCGACAGGCGGTTTCACCGACGTGCTGCTGCGCGCCGGTGCCGCCGAGGTGGTCGCCGTGGACGTCGGCTACGGGCAGCTCGCCTGGTCGCTGCGGACCGACGAGCGGGTGCGGGTGTTCGAGCGCACGAACGTGCGTACCCTCACGCCGGAGGCGATCGGCGGCCCGGTCGACCTGACGGTGGCCGACCTGTCGTTCATCTCGCTGCGGCTGGTGTTGCCGGCGCTGGCCGCGTGCACCGGGCCCGGCGGTGACCTGGCGCTGATGGTCAAGCCGCAGTTCGAGGTCGGCAAGGAGCGCGTCGGTGCCGGCGGTGTGGTCCGCGACCCGGCGCTGCGCGCCGAGGCGGTGCTGGACGTGGCCGCGGCCGCCGCCGGACTGGGCTTGGGCCTGGCCGACGTAGCGGCCAGCCCGCTGCCCGGGCCGAGCGGCAACGTCGAGTTCTTCGTATGGTTGCGCGGGGACGCGCCCGCCGCGGACCCGGAGCGGGTCCGCGCGGTGGTGGCCGCCGGCCCGCAGGGCGCCGCCGCGACGGCGGCCACGACCGAGGAGGTGTCCGGGTGAGCCGTACCGCGCTGCTGGTCACGCACACCGGCCGTCGACGTAGCACCGAGCACGCCCGGGCGGTGGCCGCCGACCTGATCGCCGCCGGGTTCGAGGTGCGGGTGGTGGCCGAGGAGGCCGACGACCTGGACCTGCCGGGCGTGGTGCCGGTGACCGGCCCGGAGGCCGCCGAGGGCGCCGAGATCGTGTTCGCACTCGGCGGGGACGGCACGTTCCTGCGCGCCGCCGAGCTGGCCCGCCCGGCCAAGGTGCCGCTGCTCGGCATCAACCTGGGCAAGGTCGGCTTCCTCGCCGAGGCGGAGATCGACGACCTGGACACCGCCGTGCGTGACGTGGTCGACCGCAACTACACGGTGGACGAACGGCTCACCCTCGACGTCACCGCCGAATGGGAGGGCGGCCCGACGATCGAGTCGTGGGCGCTCAACGAGATCAGCGTGGAGAAGGGCGAACGCGCCCAGATGCTGGAGCTGCTCGTCGACGTGGACGGCCGGCCGCTGTCCCGGTACGGCTGCGACGGCGTGATCTGCGCGACCCCGACCGGCTCGACGGCGTACGCGTTCTCCGGCGGCGGGCCGGTGGTCTGGCCCGAGGTGGAGGCGCTGCTGCTGGTGCCGATCAGCGCGCACGCGTTGTTCAGCCGCCCGCTGGTGACCGCGCCGACGTCGACGTTCGTCATCACCGTCGACCCGTTCACCACACTGGCCGTGCTGTGCTGCGACGGGCGGCGCGTCTACGACCTGCCGCCCGGCGCCCGGGTGACGGTGCGCCGGGGCACGCTGCCGGTGCGCATCGTGCGGCTGCGGGCCCGCCCGTTCACCGACCGGCTGGTGGCCAAGTTCGACCTTCCCGTCCAGGGCTGGCGGGGCAACCGTCGCTGACCAGCGGCTCAGCGGAAATCTCCGTTCGGCCCACCGGTCCCGGCCCTCGCGCGCGTTACGGTGGGCGTACGGGCCGCGAAGAGGTGAGTCCGGGCGCGGCGGTGAGGCCCGCCGCTTCCCGGATGCGGCCCGGCGTCGCGGGGCTCGGCCAGGGGGTGGTCGGGGCCGCGACGGTCGGGACGCCGGAGCGTCGTAGCCGGCCGCGGCGGGCGGACCGGCACGCCGTGTCCGGTCGGGTGTCGACCCCGGCCGGGCCGACAGGTCGCAGGGCCGCCGCCGGAGGAAGCGGCGGCACGCGAGCTGGGCGACGCGGTCTCCGGCGTCCCGGCCTCCACTCCGTCGTGCTCGTGTCCACCTGGCGACATGTCGCCGGTGCGGCGGCCCGTACCCGGTGACCCGGCGGCGGACGCCGTCGCAGACTCCGATCGCCGGGCCTCACGAGGCCGGCCTCGGAGTAGAGGAGCGTCACATGCACCGGTTCCCCCGCTGGCTCGCCGCCGGCGCGGCCGGGGCGTTGGTGGTCGGGCTCGCCGTACCGGCGTCCGCCGTACCGCCCGCCCGGCCCGCCGGCCCGCCCCCGGGCACATCCGCCCCGGGCGCGCCGCCCGCCCGCGTCACGCTGATCACCGGCGACCAGGTCGAGCTGGTCCAGGCCGCGCCGGGCCGGATCGCCGCCACCGTCCGCCCCGGGCCGGGCCGCGACCGGATCGTCTTCCAGACCACGCAGGCCGACGGCGGGCTGCGGGTGCTGCCCGCCGACGTCGTGCCGTACGTGTCGGCGGGCGTGCTCGACCCGGACCTGTTCGACGTGCAGGAACTGGCCGAGCAGGGCTACGGCGACGCGGGCCTCGCGGCGCTGCCGCTGATCGTGCGCTACCGGGAACCGGCCGCCGGGCGGGTGCGCCCGCTCGCCGTCGCCGCCGAGTCCCGTCCGCTGTCCAGCATCAACGGCGCCGCGCTGCGCGTCGACAAGGACGACCTGGGCGCGCTGTGGACGTCCCTGCGGGAGACGCCGCAGGCCCGCACCGCGGGCGCCGGACCGGTCCGGCTGGGCGCGGGCGTGGAGCGCGTGTGGCTCGACGGGCGGGCCCGGGTGGCGCTGGAGCACAGCGTCCCGCAGATCGGCGCGCCCGCCGCGTGGGCGGCCGGACGCGACGGCGCCGGGGTGCGGGTCGCGGTGCTCGACACCGGCGTGGACGCCGACCATCCCGACCTGGCCGGCCGGATCGCCGAGGCGCGTGACTTCACCGGCGGCGGCAGCGCCCGGGACGGCCACGGCCACGGCACCCACGTGGCGGCCACCGTCGCCGGCAGCGGCGCGGGCTCCGCGGGGCTGCGCAAGGGCGTCGCGCCCGGCGCGCGGCTGCTGGTCGGCAAGGTGCTCGACGACTCCGGTTCCGGCTACGACTCCGGCATCATCGCCGGCATGGAGTGGGCCGCGCGCTCCGGCGCGAAGGTGGTCAGCATGAGCCTCGGCGGCGCGCCCACCGACGGCACCGACCCGATGAGCCAGGCCGTGAACGACCTCACCGCCTCCACCGGCGCGCTGTTCGTGATCGCCGCCGGCAACGACGGTGAGCCGCGCAGCGTCGGCTCGCCCGGCGCGGCGACCGCCGCGCTGACCGTCGGCGCGGTCGACCGCGACGACGTGCTCGCCGACTTCTCCAGCCGCGGCCCGCGCCTGGGCGACAACGGCCTGAAGCCGGAGATCACCGCACCGGGCGTCGGCATCGTCGCCGCCCGCGCCGCCGGCACCACCATGGGTACGCCTGTGGACGACGCCTACACCCGCGCCTCGGGCACCTCGATGGCCACGCCGCACGTCGCGGGCGCGGCCGCCGTCCTGGCCCAGGAGCATCCCGGATGGACCGCCGCGCAGCTCAAGGACGCGCTGGTCAGCACGACCCGGCCGAGCGTCGGCGCGACGGTGTTCGAGCAGGGCGCCGGGCGGGTCGACGTGGCCCGCGCGCTGCGCCAGCGGGTGTACGGCAGCGCCACCGCCGACTTCGGCCGGCTGACCACCGGCGGGCCGGCCGCGACCCGGACGGTGCGCTACGTCAACGGCACCGCCGGGGCGCAGACGCTGCGGCTGGCGCTGGAGCTGCGCAATCTGGACAGCGGCGCGGCCGAGACCGACGGCCTGACGCTCGACACCGCCACCGTGACGGTGCCGGCCGGCGGCGGTGTGGACGTGCCGCTGCGCGCGGACCCGGCCCGGCTGGACCGGGGCCCGCACGGCGGGTGGCTGGTGGCCACCGGCGCGGACGGCGTGACGGTCCGTACCGCGGTCGGGCTCACGCTCAGCGGCCGGCAGCACACAGTGACGCTGCGCGCGCTCGACCCGGCCGGGCGGCCCGGATCGTCGCCGGTGGTGACGCTGTTCGGCGAGCACCCGGAGTCGGACGCGATGGGCTGGCTCGGCGTCGGCGACGAGTGGCGGATCCAGGTGGAGGAGGGGCCGTACCTGCTGCACGCGCTGATCGAGCACGGCGCGCCGCTGGACGAGCAGCTCACCCTGGTCACCGACCCGGAGCTGACCGTGGACCAGGACCTCACGGTGGTGCTCGACCCACGGCGCGGCACACCGGTACGGATCGAGACGCCGAAACCGTCCGAGCAGCGGGCCGTCCTCAGCTTCTACCAGCACCGGGTGTTCGGCAACGGCCGGCAGGTCGACCACGGGGTGATGACGTTCAGCGCCGTGCAGCAGCTCAACGTCACCCCGACCCGGCAGGTACGCCGCGGCGAGTTCGAGTTCTCCTCGCGCTGGCAGCTCGTCGCGCCGATGGTCGACATCGACGTCAGCGGCGTGTCCGGCGCGCTGGACGTCAACCTGATGGGCCAGTCGCCGGCCCCGGCCGGGCGGCAGCGGCTGCGCCTGGTCGCCGCCGGCACCGGCGCACCCGGTGAGCTGACCGGGGTGCGGGGCGCGGCGGCGCTGCTCACCGCGTCCGCCGACCGGTCCGAGGAGGAGCAGGTGGCCGCCGCGGCGGCGGCCGGTGCGAAGGCGGTGCTGATCGTCCGGCCGGCGGACCAGAGCGCGTGGACGGTGTGGCGGCCGACCGGGGAGCGGCTGCCGGCGCCGGCGCTCGCGGTGGCGTACGACGACGGGCAGCGGCTGCTCGCGGCGGCGCGTACCGGCCGGGCCCGCATCGACCTGACGTTCACCGTGGACAGCCCGTACCTCTACGACGTGTTCCAGGTGTCGAAGGGCCGGGTGCCGGAGCGGATCTCCCACCGGGTCACCGCCGCCAACACGGCCGAGGTGACCGCGCGCTACGGCGACACCGGCGGCCTGGACTGGGCCACCGAGCAGCGGTTCGGGTGGCGGCCCTGGCAGGAGTTCTCCTGGAACGACGACCAGCGGATGGTGCGTACCGGGACGACCCGGCGGGAGTACGTCAGCTCCGGTGACTCGTGGTGGCAGCACCGGGTGCTGCACCGGCTGATGTTCTCCAGCATGGGGACGCTGACCGGCGGCCTGTCCGACCGGCCCCGGCGCTACGCGGCCACCGACCGGACCACCGAGTCGTGGCACACGCCGCTGGTGCGTCCCGCCGTGCCGGCCGGTGCGGCCGCGCCGAGCCGGACCGCTGACACGCTCGACCTGCGGGTGGCCGAGTTCGTCGACGCCGACGGTCACGCCGGCGTGGACAACCGGTCGGAGGAGCAGGACACGGTGACCCGCCGGGTCAGCCGCGACGGCCGGCAGATCGCCGACCTGTCCGCCGGCTGGGCGCCGGTGCCCACCACCGCCGGTCCGGCCCGCTACCGCCTCGACGTGACCACGGCCCGGTCGTCGGCGGAATGGCGGTGGGCGACCCGTACCGAGACGGCGTGGGAGTTCACCTCGGCCCGCCCGTCCGGTGACGCGGCCCGGCCGCTGCCGCTGCTCCAGGTCGACTACCGGGTGCCGGCCGACCTGCGCGGCGAGGTGCCCGGCAGGCGGAAGCACACCGTCGGGCTGACGCTGCGCCACCCGGCCGGGCTGCCCGCGCCGGCCGGCACGACGGTACGCGCCGAGGTGTCGTTCGACGGCGGACGCACCTGGCGCACGGCGCCGGTACGCGGCTCCGGCACCCGGTTCACCGCCGAGGTGCCGGCCGGGCGCGGCACGGTGTCGCTGCGCGTCTCGGCGCGGGACCGGTCCGGCAGCACCGTGACGCAGACCGTGATCGACGCGTACGGGCTGCGGTGAGACGCCGGGGCGGGGCGGTCCTGGGGCCGTCCCGCCCCGGCCCCGGTCAGATCCAGCCGCGCCGGGCGGCCTGGAACGCCAGCCCGGGCCGGGTGTCCACACCGGCGGCGGCCATCAGGTCGGCCAGCCGCCGCTGCACGGTACGCCGGCTCACCCCGAGCTGTGACGCGATCGACTTGTCCGGCACCCCGGCGACGAACAGCGACAGCAGCCGCGCCTCGTCGCCGTCGGGCTGGTAGCCGGTGGCGGCCCGGTCGGCGGGCGTGCCGAGCGGCGTCGCCATCAGCCAGTGGCTCTCGAACAGCGCCAGCAACGCGTCCAGCAGTTGGCTGCGGCCGATCACCGCGGCCGTCGGCTCGCCGCCGTCGCGGTCGGGCACCAGCGGGCACACCGCGGTACGACCGTCCACCACGGCCAGTCGCACCGGCAGCCGGTCCAGCACCCGGGCCTGCTCCCCGGCGCGTACGCCCCGCTCCACGTCGGCGAGCGCGCCCGGCTCCAGCAGCATCGCCCGTTCGTAGATGGCCCGGTACCGCACGCCCCGGGCCAGCGCGTCGAACTCCTCGACGTTCTCCGGGCCGGGCATCGCCAGCGGATTCGCCCGGCAGAACCAGAGCACCTCCTCGCGCGCCCCGTTCTGCAGCTCGCGCAGCCGTTCCCGCAGCGCCCGCGCGCCGGTGACCACCTCGACCAGGTGCGCGGCGTCGTGGCGGCGCATCCCGGCCCGGTAGTCCTCGGCGAGCCGGCTGACAGCGGCGCGGGCCTCCTCCAGCGCCGACTGGCGGCGCAGCAGCGCCTCACCGAGCGGCACGTCCGGCGCGAGCGGCCGCAGCGGCGCGTCCGGCTCCGGGCCGGTCGGCAGCACGAGACCCTTGTCCCGCAAGGCGTCCAGCCGGGCGACGACCTCCGCGCGGGGCCGCCCCAGCCGCTGCGCGAGCTCACCGGCCCGGGCCGTGTTCGCCCGTACCAGGCTGCGGTAGAGCTCCTCCTCGTCCGAGGTCAGGCCGATCTCCTCCAGCACGGGGCTGAACTGTACGGGTGCCCGCGGCTCGCCCTGCCGGCTGGTCAACTGTCACACGGCGGGGCTACTGTCGGGTGCTGTGCTGGAAGAGCTGCGCATCACCGGACTGGGCGTCATCGAGGACACCACGCTGCCGCTGGCCGCGGGGATGAACGTCATCACCGGCGAGACCGGCGCCGGCAAGACCATGGTGGTGACCGGCCTCGGCCTGCTCTTCGGCGGCCGTGCCGACGCCGGCCGGGTGCGCGCCCAGCCGGGCCGCGCGGCGGTGGAGGGCCGGCTTCGCCTGAGCGGACGGGTGGCCGAGGCGGTGCACGCCCGCATCCTCGACGCCGGTGGCGAGCCCGACGAGGACGGCTCGCTGCTGCTCAGCCGCACCGTGACCATCGAGGGCCGTTCCCGGGCCCACCTGGGCGGGCGCGCCATGCCGGTGTCCACGCTCGGCGAGGTCGGCGAGCAGGTGCTGGCAGTGCACGGTCAGTCCGACCAGCTGCGGCTGCTGCGCCCGGCCGAGCAGCGCGCCTCGCTCGACCGGTTCGCCGGGCCCGAGCACGAGAAGCTGCTCGACGCGCTGCGCGAGACGTACGCCCGGTGGCGCACCGTCGTCGACGACCTGGCCGACCGGCGGCGCAACGCCCGCGAGCGCAACCAGGAGGCCGACCTGCTGCGCCTGGGCCTGGACGAGATCACCCGGGTCGACCCGCAGCCGGGGGAGGACGACGAGCTGAAGGCCGAGGCGCAGCGGCTGGAGCACGCCGAGGGGTTGCGTACCGCCGCGCAGGTGGCGCAGCAGTGCGTGGCCGGCGGCGTCGAGGCGACCGACGAGACGCCGGACGCGACGGTGTTGCTCGGCACCGCGCGGCGCACGCTGGAGGCGCAGGCCGGCACCGACCCGGCGCTGGGTGAGCTGGCGGCCCGGCTGGAGGAGGCGGCCACGCTCGTCACCGACGTGGCCGCGGAGCTGTCGGCCTACCTGGCCGCGCTGGACGCCGACCCGGCCCGCCTGCAGACCGTGTACGAGCGGCGGGCCGCGCTGCGCGCGCTCACCCGCAAGTACGCCGACGACGTCGACGGTGTGGTGGCGTGGGCCGAGCGGGCCCGCACGCGGCTGTCCGATCTGGACACCTCCGACGAGCTGCTGGACGAGCTGGACCGCGAGGCGACCCGGCTCGCCGGTGAGGTGGCCGACCTGGCCGGCCGGGTGTCGGCGTCCCGGCGGGAGGCGGCGGTCCGCTTCGCCGAGGAGGTGACAGTCGAGCTGGCCGGGCTGGCGATGCCGCACGCCCGGATCGAGGTGGCGGTGCTGCCGCGCCCGGCGGGCCGGTCCGAGCCGAGCCTGCCGGTCAACGGCGTCGAGACCGGCGTCGGCGCGGACGGCGCCGACGAGGTGGAGTTGCGGCTGCTGGCGCACCCGGGCGCGCCGGCGCTGCCGTTGCAGAAGGGCGCGTCCGGCGGTGAGCTGTCCCGGGTGATGCTCGCCATCGAGGTGGTCTTCGCCGGTTCCGGCGGCCCGCCCACGCTGGTGTTCGACGAGGTCGACGCCGGTGTCGGCGGTCAGGCCGCGGTGGAGATCGGCCGTCGGCTGGCCCGGCTGGCCCGTAGCCACCAGGTGCTCGTGGTCACGCACCTGCCGCAGGTCGCCGCGTTCGCCGACCGGCACCTGGTGGTGGCCAAGGACACCGGGGGCGCGGTCACCACGAGCGGGGTGCGCGTGGTGGAGGACACCGAGCGCGCCCGGGAACTGGCCCGGATGCTCGCCGGTTTGCCGGACTCGGATCTGGGTATCGCCCATGCCGAGGAGCTCCTGGCCGTGGCGGCCAAGGAAAGGCGTCCGTGATACCCCGATTGTGAGCGCAAGCACACCGGCGCGGGTTCCGGTGTGCTTCCCTGGGTAGGCGGCCCTGCTCAGGCATGTCGCGACAGCAAAACCTGCCTCACATGCCAGGATGGTCACGATGCGTCTACCCACACTGCGCCGGAGCCGGAACCCGGAGCCGGGCTCCATCGTCGGCACCGCGCGCCTCGACCGGCGGACGAAACGCCTGGTCGGGCGGCTGCGACCCGGTGACATCGCGGTCATCGACCACGTCGACCTGGACCGGGTGGCGGCCGACTCGCTCGTCGCGGTGGGTGTGGCGGCGGTGCTCAACGCCAAGCCGTCGGTCTCCGGCCGCTATCCCAACCTCGGCCCGGAGGTGCTGATCTCGGCCGGCATCCCGCTGCTGGACGACCTCGGCGAGAGCGTCTTCGAGCAGGTCCGCGAGGGCGACCGGGTCCGCATCGAGGGCAACACCGTCTTCGTCGGCGACGAGCCGGTCGCGCACGGCTCGCTGCAGGACGCCGAAACGGTGGCCAAGTCGATGGCCGACGCCCGGGAGGGCCTGTCGGTGCAGTTGGAGGCGTTCGCCGCCAACACGATGGACTACCTGCGCCAGGAACGCGACCTGCTGCTCGACGGCGTCGGCGTACCGGAGATCCAGACCCAGATCCAGGGCCGGCACTGCCTGATCGTGGTCCGCGGCTACGACTACAAGGCCGACCTGGACGTGCTGCGCCCGTACATCCGGGAGTTCAAGCCGGTGCTGATCGGCGTGGACGGCGGCGCCGACGCGCTGGTCGAGGCGGGCTACACCCCGGACATGATCATCGGGGACATGGACTCGGTCACCGACGACGTGCTGCGCTGCGGCGCCGAGGTGATCGTGCACGCCTACCCGGACGGGCGGGCGCCGGGTCTGGCCCGGGTCAACGGGCTCGGCGTACCGGCGATCACCTTCCCGGCGGCGGCCACCAGCGAGGACCTGGCCATGCTGCTGGCCGACGAGAAGGGCGCCTCGCTGCTGGTGGCGGTCGGCACGCACGCCACCCTGGTGGAATTCCTCGACAAGGGGCGCGGCGGCATGGCGTCGACGTTCCTGACCCGGCTGAAGGTCGGCGGCAAGCTGGTCGACGCCAAGGGCGTCAGCCGGCTCTACCGGCAGAGCATCTCCGGGTCGTCGCTGCTGCTGCTGGTCCTGTCGGCGGTGGCCGCGATGGCCTCCGCGGTGGCGGTCTCCACCGTCGGGAAGGCGTATCTGGGCGTGGTCTCCGAATGGTGGGACAATTTCGTGTTCCAGCTCGGCCAGCTCTTCTAGCTCCCCGACGATCAAGAGGCTGCAAGCGTGATCAACTTTCGCTACCACGTGGTGTCCCTGACCGCGGTGTTCCTGGCGCTGGCGATCGGCCTGGTGGTCGGCACGGCCGCCCTCAACGGCCCGGTCGCCGACTCGCTCCGGGAGAACGTCAACGGCCTGCGCAAGGACAACTCGCTGATGCGCCAGTCGGTCAACAGCATGCAGAAGCAGCTGGAGACCGAGGAGGACTTCGCCGCCGAGATGGCCCAGCTCGTCCTGCCCGGCAAGCTGACCGGCCGCCGCGTGCTGGTGCTCACCCTGCCCAGCGGCCGCGACCAGGCCGAGGGCGTGGTGAAGATGCTCCAGACCGCCGGCGCCGACGTCACCGGCCGCATCGACGTGCAGGACAAGTTCGTCAACCCGGACAGCAACAACAACCTGCTGGAACTGGCGGTCACCGCGGCCCGGCCGAACAGCGCGCCCACCGGCAACCTGCCCGGCAACGGGCACGGTGTGGAGACCTCCAGCGCGCTGCTCGCCAACGTGCTGGTGGACCGCCCGGCCGGGAGCCCGCCGGTCAGCGACGCCGACCGGCGCGCCGTGCTGGAGCAGTACGCCACCGCCGGCTACCTCACCCCGGCGGACCGGATCTCCACCGCCGCCGAGGCGGTGGTGATGGTCACCGGCCAGCCGTACGTGGACAAGGACTCGGCGAAGAAGGACGAGTCGGTGGTGAAGATCGCCGAGCAGTTCGACAGGGCCGGCGCGCTGGTGGTCGCCGGCATGGGCTCGACCGGCGGCAACCTCGTCTCCGTGGTCCGCGGCGACCCGGTGCTGTCGCAGACCATCTCCACCGTCGACAACGCCAACACCGTGCAGGGCCAGCTGGTCACCAGCCTCGCGCTGGCGCAGCAGCTGACCGAGAAGAAGACCGGCCAGTACGGCGTGGGCGACAACGCCGCCGCCCGGGTGCCTACACTGCCCCGGTGACCGCGCCGGGCCGCCCGGTCCGTGCCGCGTCGCGTTCGAAGTCCGGATCGAGGAGGTCCCGTGAGACTGGGTCGGCTGCTGGCCGTGGGCGCGGGCGCGCTGGCCGCCCGCTACGTGCTGCGTCAGACGCGCACGTCGCCCGGCGGCCCGGCGCTGGAGCGCACCAACTACCGGGGCCGCACCGTGACCCTGGCCGCCGGTCCGGCCCTGGCCGTCGGCGCGGCCACCGGGGCCGCGCTGGGCGCCGGTAGCGCCCCGGCCGCCGCCGCCGCTCTGGCCGCCGGACTCGGCGCGGGCGCGGTCGGCCTCTACGACGACGTGGTCGGCGCGCGCCCCGAACAGAAGGCCGCCAAGGGCTTCGCCGGGCATCTCGCCGCGCTGCGTGAGGGTCAGGTCACCGCCGGGATGGTCAAGGTCGCCGGGGTCGGCGTGGCCGGGCTGGGCGCCGCCGCGCTGCTCGCCGCCGACCGGCGGGTCGCCGCGCACCCGCGCCGCCAGCGGGCCGGGGCGTTCGGCCGGGGGCTCGACGTGCTGCTCGGCGCCGGCGTGGTGGCCGGCACCGCCAACCTGGTCAACCTGCTCGACCTGCGGCCCGGCCGGGCGCTGAAGTCCGGCATGCTGCTCGGCGCGCCGCTGACCACCGGCCCGTACGGCGGCGTGGCGGCGGGCGCGGTGGGAGCCTCGGCCGCGCTGGTCGGCGACGACCTCGGCGAGCGGGTGATGGTCGGCGACAGCGGCGCCAACGCGCTCGGCGCGCTGCTCGGGGTGAGCCTCGCCGCGCGTACCGGGCCGCTGGGCCGGGCCGGTGTGCTGGCCGTGCTCGCCGCGCTCACCGCGGCCAGCGAGAAGGTCAGCTTCACCCAGGTCATCGCGTCCACGCCAGGGCTGCGGCACCTCGACGAGCTGGGCCGGCTCCCGGACTGACGTGACGAAACCGGCTCCTCTCGCCGCCGCCGGCCGGGTCGCCGGGGCGGCTGCCCTCATCGCCGTCCTCACCGTCCTCAGCCGGCTCGCCGGCTTCGGCCGTACCGCCGTGTTCACCTGGATGCTGGGCCCCACCGACCTCGGCGGCGCCTACCTGGTGGCGAACTACGTCCCGAACTTCATCTTCGAGATCGTCGCCGGTGGGGCGCTAGCCAGTCTCGTCGTACCGCTGCTGGCCGGCGCCGTCGAGGCGGGTGACCGGCGCGCGGTGGCCGCCACCACGGGCGCGTTGCTGACCTGGACGCTGAGCCTGCTGGTCCCGCTGGCGGTGCTGCTGGCGGTGTTCGCCGACCCGCTGCCGGGGCTGATCGGGAACGGTCTCAGCGAGGCGCAGCAGGCCTCCGGCGCGCGGATGCTGCGGGTGTTCGCGCCGCAGTTGCCGCTGTACGGCGTGGGCATCGTGCTGACCGGCGTGCTCCAGGCGCACCGCCGCTTCGCCTGGCCGGTGATCGCGCCGCTGCTGTCCAGCGTCACTGTCATCGCCGTCTACCTCGGGTTCACCGCCGCCGAGGGGCGGCTGGCCACGATCGGGGAGACCGGACGCGGCGGCGAGCTGCTGCTGTCCGCCGGCACCACGCTCGGCGTGGTGATGCTCTCGCTGTCGCTGCTGATCCCGCTGCGCCGGCTGCGGCTGCGGATCCGGCCCGGCTACCGCTTCCCGGCCGACGCCCGCGCCCGGGTCGGCGGGCTGGCGCTCGCCGGGGTGGTCACCGTGACCGCGCAGCAGATCGCCCTGGTGGTCGCGCTCAACCAGGTCACCTACGGCCGGACCGCCGACGTCGGCGTCTACAACCTCGCGCAGACCGTCTACTTCCTGCCGTGGGCGGTGCTGGCCGTACCGCTGGCGGTGGCCGCGTACCCGACGCTCGTCGCGGCCCGGGCCACCGGCGACGAGCGCGCCTACCGGCAGACCCTGGCCCCGGCGGTACGCGGGGTCGTGCTGCTCAGCCTGCTCGGCGCCGCCGCACTCGTCGGCACCGCGATCCCGGTCGGGCACTTCTTCTTCTCCGATCCGCTGGACGCGCGCACCGCGGCGGCCGGGATCGCCGGGTTCGCGCCCGGCCTGGTCGGCTACGGCCTGTTCGCGGTCCTCACCCGCGCGCTGTACGCCCGGGGTGAGACCCGCGCGGCCACCGTCGCCACGGCGCTGGGCTGGCTCAGCGTGCCCGCGCTCGCCGTGGTGGCCGCCCAGGTGGCGCCGCTGGCCGACCGGGTGCTCGCGGTGACGCTGGCGACCTCGGCCGGCATGCTGCTGCTCGGCGCGCTGCTGATCGCCGCGGTCCGGCGGGCCGCCGGCGGCGAGGCGCTGGCCGGGGTCGGCCGGGCCGGCGCCGCCGGGCTGCTCGCCGCCGTCGTCGCCGGAGCCGGCGGCACGGCCGTCGCGGCGGGACTCGCCGGGCTCGGTGACGGCACCCCGACGACACCGTGGGCCCTCGCGCAGGGCATGCTGTCCGGGGTCGTGGTCGGTGTCCTGTTCCTCGCCGTCGCCTGGCTGACCGACGCCCGCGACCTGCGGCCGCTGCTCGCGACCGTGACCCGCCGGCTGCGCCGGCGACGCCCGGCCGGCGGGGACGACGGCCCGCCGGCGCAGCAGCACCCCGGCGAGCGGGGTGACGGAAGGGAGACCGTTTCCTCATGACGGACGCCTCGCCGGCACCGCGCTGGCCCGGGTCGGTGGCCCTGGTGCTCGCCTCCAGCACCGGCGGCGTCGGGCAGCACGTCCGCTCGATCACCCGAGGGCTCACCGAGGCCGGCGCGTCCGTGCTGGTCTGCGGCCCGGCCGCCACCGAGGAACAGTTCGACTTCACCGGCGCCGGAGCCCGGTTCACGCCGGTGGAGATCTCGGCCAGCCCCACGCCGGGCGACGCGCGCGCGGTCACCGCGCTGCGCCGGGCGCTCACTGATACACAGGTCGACGTGGTGCACGCGCACGGGCTGCGCGCCGGCCTGGTCGCCGCGCTCGCCCGTCCCGCTGCGCCGCTGGTCGTCACCTGGCACAACGCGGTCCTCGCCGGTGGCCTGCGCGGCGCGGTGTCCCGGCTGGTCGAGCGGGTCGTCGCCCGGTCCGTGCGGGTCGCGCTGGGCGCCTCCGCCGACCTGGTCGACCGCGCCGCCGCGCTCGGCGCCGCCGACGCCCGCCTCGCCCCGGTCGCCGCGCCGGCGCTGCCCGCGCCGCGCCGCCGCCGCACGGCGGTACGCGCCGAGTTCGGCGTCGCCGCCGACCGCCCGCTGATCCTGTCGGTGGGCCGGCTGCACCCGCAGAAGCGGTACGACGTGCTGATCGATGCCGCCGCCCGCTGGCGGACCCGTACCCCCGCCCCGCTCGTGGTGATCGCGGGCAGCGGTCCGGCGTACCTGCCGCTGGCCGCCCGGATCTCGGCCGCCCGCGCGCCGGTGACGCTGCTCGGGCACCGCACCGACGTGGCGGACCTGCTCGGCGCCGCCGACCTGGCGGTGGTGACGAGCGACTGGGAGGCCCGCCAGTTGTTCGCGCAGGAGGCGCTGCGGGCCGGCGTACCGCTCGTCGCGACCGCCGTCGGCGGTCTGCCGGATCTGGTGGGCGACGCGGCAGTGCTGGTGCCGCCGGGCGACGTGGACGCCGTCGACGCGGCGGTGCGCGACATGCTCGACGACCCCGCGCGCCGGGCCGACCTGGGCCGGCGCGGCCTGGCCCGGGCCGCGACCTGGCCCACCGAGGCGGACACCGTGGCCGCGCTCGCCGGCCTCTACGCCGAGCTGACCCCGCAGCTCTCCACCGGGAACCGCTGATGCTGCGCAGACTGACCCCGGTGCTGCTGACGCTCGTCGTGGTGGTGCTGGGCATCACCGCGCTGTCCGCCCGCCCGGACGACGGCGCGACCCGGCCGAACGCCGACTACGTGGTGCTCGTCGGCGCGGCGGGCCTGCGGTGGGACGACGTCGACCCGGAGAACACGCCGACGCTGTGGCGGATGGCCGAGCAGGGCGCGATCGGGTCGCTCTCGGTCCGCTCCGCGCATCGCCCCACCTGCCCGGTCGACGGCTGGCTCACGCTCGGCGCGGGGAACTTCGCCGCCTGGCCCGGCGCCCGCCCGAGCGGCGGCTGCCCGGCCACCGCCGTCACTGTCGAACGGCCCGACGGCATCGGCGCGAACCTGCCCGACCAGCCCAGTGCCGTCGTGCACAACCAGGAGCAGCTCTCCTGGGGCGCCACGCCAGGCGCGCTGGCCGAGTCGGTGCGTTGCTCGGTGGCGGTCGGGCCGGGCGCCGCGGTGGCCGCCGCCCGCCCGTTCGGCCGGGTCGACAGGTACGCGCCCACGCTCCCCGAGGATCCGGCGGAACTGCTCGGCTCCTGTGTGCTGAGCATCGTCGACGTCGGCACCGTCGACGACGACGACCCGGAGGTACGGGCCGCCCAGGCGCGGCAGGCCGACGCCCGGCTGGCCCGGGTGCTCGCCGCCCGGCCACCGCGTTCGCTGGTGCTGGTCGCCGGCGTGTCCGACACCGACTCCCCGGCGCGGCTGCACGTCGCTGTCGCCGACGGCCCCGGCTGGGAGGGCGGCTGGCTGACCTCGCCCAGCACCGCCCGGTCCGGCTACCTGCAACTGATCGACCTGGCCCCGACAGTGCTCGCCGTGCTCGACAAGCCGATGCCGGAACGGGCGTTCCTCGGCCGCCCCGCGGTGACAGTCGACGACCGGCCGGATGATCTGCGGGCCGCGATCGAGGCGCCGGCCGACGCGGACCGGGAGGCCGCCGCCCAGCGCCGAGTCGCCGGCTGGTTCTTCACGCTGCTGGCCGCCGCGCAGCTCGCCCTCGCCGTGGCGGTGCTGCCGCTGCTGCGCCGGGCCCGCCGGCTCGCCGGCCCGCACGGACCGGAACCGGTGTCCCCGCGGATCGTCGCCGTGGTGGAACTGATGCTGATCGCCGCCGCGCTCGCCGTGCCCGCGGCGCTGCTCGCCGACGCCGTGCCCTGGTGGCGCGGCGACCACGCCGGCGTCTGGTACGCCTCGGTGACCGCGCTACTCATCGTCGGCGGCACCGCGGCGGTCCGGTTCACTCCCGGACACGAGCGCACCCTCGGCCCGCTCGGGGCGGTGGCCGGGCTGGCCACGCTCGTCGTCGGCGTGGACGTGCTCACCGGCTCCCGGTTGCAGCTCAACGGCGTGGTCGGCTACTCGGCGCTGGAGGGCGGCCGGTACGCCGGGCTCGGCACCGTCGGGCTGGGCGTATTCATCGCCGGGGCGCTGTTGTGCGGCGGCTGGCTCGCCCAGCGTTTCCGCAAGGGCTGGCGCCCGATGGTGATGGTGACGGTCGGCGGGCTCGCAGTGGTGATAGTGGGCAGCCCCTACCTGGGCGCCGACTCGATCGGCGCGATCGCGCTCACCGCCGGCGTCAGCGTCGCGGCCGCGATCTGCAGCGGCGGCTGGCTGACCGTGAGCCGGCTGGCCTGGGCCACCATGGCCGCGCTGGCGGTCACCGTCGGCTTCGCCCTGGTCGACCTGGGCCGTCCGGCGGACGAGCGGGGCAGCCTGGGCCGGTTCCTGGCCGCTGTGGGCGACGGCACCGGCGGGCTCACCGTGCACCGGTCCAGCAGCTCCAACATCCAGACGCTGGTGAACAGCCCGCTCACCGTGCTGGCCCTGGCCGGGGCGGCGCTGGTCTGGCTCGCGCTGCTCCAGCCGTGGGGCGGGCTGATGCGGCTGTTCGGCATCTACCCGGCGATCCGGGCGGCGATGGCCGGCACCGCTGTGGCCGTCGGGCTGGGCGGCCTCCTCGGCGGGTCGGCGCTGGACGTGGCCGGCGCGGCGGCGGCCCTCGTGGTGCCCATGGCGGCCCTGGCGGCGCTGCGGGTGCTCGACCACTCCACCGATCGTACGGTGCCCGACAGCGGCCGTGGCGGGGGTGAGACGGGCGCGGTCCCACCGGGCGGCCCGGACGACTCCTCCAGGGGCGGCGCGGCCGGCGACGGCGCGGCCGGTGACGGTGCGGCCGGTGACGGTGCCGGCCACCCGGGGAAGGCCGGGGAGCCGGCCGGACCGGACGGGCAGGACCCCGCTGGCACGAAGGCGCCGGACGGGCCGCGCCCCGCTGGCACGGAGGCACCGGACGGGCTCCGCGCCGCTGGCACGACCCGCGGGGCGCAGGTGCCCGCACAGCCGACCCCGGCGTCCTCGGAGATCCCCGCCGGCTGACCCGGGCCGCCCGCGCGGCCCGTCAGGTCTGCCGCCCGCCGGTTCGGGGAGGTGGCGGGGTCGAGGCCCGGTGGAAGGCACCACATCGGCGAGCTGGTGTCGATCAAGGTCCCGGATCCGGGCCGAACCCGGGCCGGAGGAGCGCCACGGGAGCGCCGGGGGAGGGCCGGCACCGGCCTCACGTGCGCCGACAGCGGGTGCGACGCCGGCTCACGGTCCGGATGGTGTTACCGTGGAATCCCGTGGATCGCGTGATCACTCTGCTGATCGGCACGGCGGTTCGCACGACCGCTACGGACGACACGGGAGCAGGCCTTGGCCCCTACAGCACGGACGACCAGGCACATTTTCGTCACCGGGGGCGTCGCCTCCTCGCTGGGTAAGGGCCTCACCGCCTCCAGCCTCGGGAGTCTGCTGACCGCGCGCGGACTGCGCGTGGTGATGCAGAAGCTCGACCCGTACCTGAACGTCGACCCCGGGACGATGAACCCGTTCCAGCACGGCGAGGTCTTCGTCACCGAGGACGGCGCCGAGACGGACCTCGACGTCGGGCACTACGAGCGGTTCCTCGACCGGGACCTCTCCGGCAAGGCGAACGTCACCACCGGCCAGATCTACTCGGCGGTGATCGCCAAGGAGCGGCGCGGGGAGTACCTCGGCGACACGGTGCAGGTCATCCCGCACATCACCAACGAGATCAAGGCCCGCATCCGCGGCATGGCCGACCCGGACGCCGACGGCCAGGTGCCCGACGTGGTGATCACCGAGGTCGGCGGCACGGTCGGCGACATCGAGTCGCTGCCGTTCCTGGAGTCGATCCGGCAGATCCGCCACGACCTGGGCCGGGACAACTGCTTCTACCTGCACGTCTCGCTGGTGCCGTACCTGGCGCCGTCGGGCGAGCTGAAGACCAAGCCGACCCAGCACTCGGTGGCGCAGCTGCGCAGCATCGGCATCCAGCCCGACGCGCTGGTGCTGCGCTGCGACCGGGAGATCCCGGAGAAGGTCAAGGAGAAGCTGTCGCTGTACTGCGACGTCGACCGGGAGGCGGTCACCGCCGCGCCGGACGCGCCGAGCATCTACGACATCCCGAAGGTGCTGCACCGCGAGGGCCTCGACGCGTACGTGGTGCGCCGGCTCGGCCTGTCGTTCCGCGACGTGGACTGGACCCGCTGGGACGACCTGCTGGAGCGGGTGCACCAGCCCCGGCACACGATCACCGTCGCGCTGGTCGGCAAGTACGTCGACCTGCCCGACGCGTACCTGTCGGTCAGTGAGGCGATCCGGGCGGCCGGGTTCGGCCACCGCGCCCGGGTGCAGCTCAAGTGGGTGCCCAGCGACGACTGCGTGACCCCGGCGGGCGCCGCCGCCGCGCTGTCCGGCGTCGACGGCATCGTGATCCCCGGCGGCTTCGGCGTCCGCGGCATCGAGGGCAAGGTCGGCACCGCCCGGTACGCGCGGGAGAACGGCATCCCGCTGCTGGGCCTCTGCCTCGGCCTGCAGTGCATGACCATCGAGGTGGCCCGCCACCTGGCCAACCTCGACGGGGCGAACTCCCTCGAATTCGACGAGGAGGCCGTGCACCCGGTCATCGCCACCATGGCCGACCAGGAGGACATCGTCGCCGGGCGCGGCGACCTGGGCGGCACCATGCGGCTCGGGGCGTACCCGGCGAAGCTGGCCGAGGGCTCGATCGTCGCTGAGGCGTACGGCAGCACCGAGGTCAGTGAGCGGCACCGGCACCGGTACGAGGTGAACAACGCCTACCGCGACCAGCTCACCAAGGCCGGCTTGACCATCTCCGGCACGTCGCCGGACGGGCGGCTGGTCGAGTTCGTCGAGCTGGACCGCAACCTGCACCCCTTCTTCGTGGCCACCCAGGCGCACCCGGAGCTCAAGAGCCGCCCCACCCGGCCGCACCCGCTGTTCGCCGCGTTCGTCGGCGCCGCCGTGGCGTACTCGCAGGCCGACCAGCTGCCGGTGGACCTGGACGGCGCGTCGAAGAAGGCCGGCCGCGGCGGTGGCGCGAAGGCCTCGGCCAAGTGAGCGGCCGGTCCGCGCGGGCGTGCGGGGTGGCGGCGTGAGCGGCGTCGAGCACCGGTACGAGGTGACCGGCCGCCGCCAGATCTGGTCCGGCCGGATCTTCTCCGTGGTCAGTGACGACGTCACCATGCCCGGTGGCGGCAGCGCGACCCGTGACTACGTGCGGCACGTCGGCGCGGTAGCCGTGGTGGCGCTCGACGACGCCGGTCAGGTGGTGCTGATCCGCCAGTACCGGCACCCGGTCGGCCGGCACCTGTGGGAGCTGCCCGCCGGGCTGATGGACGTCGGCGGCGAGGACCTGGCCGCCGCCGCGCTGCGGGAACTGGCCGAGGAGGCGGACCTGACCGCCGGGCGCGTCGACGTGCTCGTCGACCTGCACAGCTCGCCCGGTTTCGCCGACGAGGTGGTGCGGGTGTTCCTGGCCCGCGACCTGGCCGACGTGCCGGCCGAGCAGCGGCACGACCGGCACGACGAGGAGGCCGACCTCCAGGTGGTCCGCGTGGACCTGGACGAGGCGGTGCGGATGGTGCTGGCCGGCGAGATCACCAACGCGTCCTGTGTGGCCGGTCTGCTCGCCGCCGCCCGCGCCCGCGACACCGGCTTCACCGAGCTGCGCCGCCCGGAGGCGCCGCTGCCGCGCTGATCCGGCACGGACGACGAAGGGGCCGCGCGGTGCGACGCACCGCGCGGCCCCTTCCGTGTGTGGGCGCTCAGTCGCGCAGCGGCCGGCCCTGCCCGTCGACGCCACCGTTGACCAGGATCAGGATGCCGTCGATGGTGCCCCAGAGCGCGCCGAAGCCACAGGTCACGACGCTCACCACGAGCTGGAGGACGCCGGTCTTGGTGTCGCCCATGTAGAACCGCCCGGCACCGAAGAAGCCGAGCACGATGCCGAGTACACCCGCGACGACCTTGCTCTTGTCCGAGACGCCCTGCGGGTACTGCTGATAAGGAGTGGTCATGAGCGGACACAATAGTGATCGGTTGACGTCTTGTCGGCCTCGCGGCTCAGCCGATGGGAAGATGTCATCGAACTTTGTCCTCTCGGCGGATGGCGTCTCCACCGGGCAGTCCGAGGCAATGCCTGACACACCGTCAGGACCAGCGGGCACCGGATGTCACAGTGTCGCCGTCCGTGGGCTTCCCACGGGCCTAGACTGCCGCCGGCGGGACAGGAGGACCGCGCCGGCAACGGAGCCGGCGCGGCCGCGCAGTCGGGGGTGAGCCGCCCCGGAGGAAGGTGTCTGCATCGTGAAGGTCGGAATCCCCCGCGAGGTCAAGAACCACGAGTACCGGGTGGCGATCACGCCCGCCGGCGTCAACGAGTTCACCCGCCACGGCCACGAGGTCTTCGTGGAGGCAGGCGCGGGAGTCGGTTCCAGCATCACCGACGACGAGTTCGCCGCCGCCGGCGCGAAGATCCTGGCCACCGCCGACGAGGTGTGGGACACCGCCGATCTGGTGCTGAAGGTCAAGGAGCCGATCGCCGAGGAGTACCACCGGATGCGCGAGGGGCAGGTGCTGTTCACCTACCTGCACCTGGCCGCGTCCCGCGAGTGCACCGACGCGCTCGTCGACCGGAAGGTCACCGGCATCGCGTACGAGACGGTCGAGCTGCCCGACCGCTCGCTGCCGCTGCTGGCCCCGATGTCCGAGGTGGCCGGCCGCCTCGCCCCGCAGGTGGGGGCCTTCTACATGATGCGTACCGGCGGCGGGCGGGGCGTGCTGCCCGGCGGCGTCTCCGGTGTGTACGCGGCCAAGACCGTGGTCATCGGCGCGGGCGTGTCCGGCCTCAACGCCGCCGCCATCGCGCTCGGCCTGCAGTCCGAGGTGCTGCTGCTGGACAAGAACGTGGCCCGGCTGCGCTCCGCCGACGCCATCTACCGGGGCCACCTGCAGACCGTCGCCTCCAACGCGTACGAGATCGAGCGGGCCGTGCTCGACGCGGACCTGGTCATCGGCGCGGTGCTGGTGCCCGGCGCGAAGGCCCCGAAGCTCATCTCCAACGAGCTGGTCTCCCGGATGAAGCCGGGCAGCGTGCTCGTCGACATCGCCATCGACCAGGGCGGCTGCTTCGAGGACTCGCGTCCGACCACGCACGCCGACCCGGTCTACAAGGTCCACGACTCGATCTTCTACTGCGTGGCGAACATGCCGGGCGCGGTGCCGAACACCAGCACCTACGCGCTGACGAACGTCACCCTGCCGTACGCGCTCGAACTGGCGAACCAGGGCTGGCAGCAGGCGCTGCGCAACGACCCGGCGCTGGCCCTTGGTCTGAACACCCACGCCGGCAAGGTCGTCTACGGCCCGGTCGCCGAGGCGCACGGCATGGATGTGCTGCCGCTGGACGAGGTGCTGAGCTGACCGACGCCGCCGTGCGCGCGGCCGGCGCGGAACCCGCGCCGGCCCTGCGCCGTGCGGTCCGGACCTATCTGGACCACCTCACCGTCGAACGCGGGCTGTCCGCGAACACGCTCGCCTCGTACCGCCGGGACCTGGACCGCTACCTCGCGACGCTGGCCGCCGCCGGGGTGGACGACCTGGCCGCCGCCGGGCCCGCGCAGGTCGAGGCCCACCTGGCCCGGCTGCGCGCCGGCGACGACGACCACCCGCCGCTCGCCGTCTCCTCCGCCGCCCGCGCGGCCAGCGCGGTCCGCGGCCTGCACCGCTTCGCGCTGCGCGAGGGACTCGCCGGCG
Organism: Micromonospora sp. CNZ285; assembly: GCF_004637285.1. Lineage (NCBI taxonomy): Bacteria > Bacillati > Actinomycetota > Actinomycetes > Micromonosporales > Micromonosporaceae > Micromonospora > Micromonospora sp. CNZ285. Next base: position 815,216 of record NZ_SPQD01000001.1, read on the forward strand.
CCGACCCCAGCCGCGACGTCCGCCCGCCCGCGCCGCCGCGCCGGCTGCCCCGCGCGCTGCCCGTCGACGCGGTCCTGCGGCTGCTGGAGGCCGCCGACATGCCCGGCGCCACCGGTGACGCCGCCGCCCGTGCGCTGCGCGACCGGGCGCTGCTGGAATTCCTGTACGGCACCGGCGCGCGCATCTCCGAGGCGGTCGGCGCCGCCGTCGACGACCTCGACCTGGACGCCGGCGCCGTGCTGCTGCGCGGCAAGGGCGGCCGGACCCGGCTGGTCCCGGTCGGCGGGTACGCGGCCGACGCGCTGCGCGCCTGGCTGGTCCGGGGCCGCCCGGCGCTGCTCGCCGCCGGGCGCGGCACCCACGCGGTGTTCGTCAACGCGCGCGGCGGCCCGCTCACCCGGCAGGGCGCCTGGGCGGTGCTGCGTACCGCCGCCGCACGCGCCGGCCTGCCGGTCGACGGACCCGACGCGGTCTCGCCGCACACGCTGCGCCACTCGTACGCCACCCACCTGCTCGACGGCGGCGCGGACGTGCGCGTGGTGCAGGAGCTACTCGGCCACGCCTCGGTGACCACCACCCAGGTCTACACGCTGGTGACGGTGGAGCGGCTGCGCGAGGTGTACGCGACAGCGCATCCGCGCGCCCGCTGAGCGCCGACGTGGCGAGCCCCGGCTGACGGGCGGCCGACACGCCGACCCGCTACCGAACGCGCTGCTGGCCGGTGGCGTACAGTCGGCATCGGCGCGGGCCTCCAGGTGCGACGGACCGGGGGTGCGCAGCGGCGCCGCGAGGGACGTCGGACGGCTCCGACGCCGGGTGGTCGTCGGGAGGGGGCAACGAGGACATGGCAGGAAACGGTGACCGTGCCGAGACCTGGACGTCGGAGCTCCGTGAGCAGCAGGCGACGCTCGGTGCCGATCTCGGCCCCGCCGACCCGGCCGCCTACACCATGCGCAAGCCGATCCCCGAACCCATGCCGACCGACCGGCACGGCCCGGCGCGGATCATCGCGATGGCCAACCAGAAGGGTGGCGTCGGCAAGACCACGACGACCATCAACCTGGGCGCGGCCCTGGCCGAGTACGGCCGCAAGGTGCTGCTCGTCGACTTCGACCCGCAGGGCGCCCTCTCCGTCGGGCTGGGCGTCAACCCGCACAACCTGGACCTGTCGGTCTACAACCTGCTGATGCAGGACGACGTCACCGCCGAGGACGTCCTCATCAAGACCGACGTGGCCGGCCTGCACCTGCTGCCCGCCAACATCGACCTCTCCGCCGCCGAGATCCAGCTGGTGAACGAGGTCGCCCGCGAGATGGCCCTGGCGCGGGTGCTGCGGACCATCCGCAAGGAGTACGACTTCATCCTGATCGACTGCCAGCCCTCGCTGGGCCTGCTGGCGATCAACGCGCTCACCGTCGCGCACGGCGTGCTCATCCCGCTGGAGTGCGAGTTCTTCAGCCTGCGCGGTGTCGCGCTGCTGCTGGACACCATCGACAAGGTGCGCGAGCGGCTCAACTTCGACCTGGAACTCGAAGGCATCCTCGCCACCATGTACGACAGCCGCACCACCCACTGCCGCCAGGTGCTCCAGCGGGTGGTCGAGGCGTTCGGCGACAAGGTCTACCAGACCGTCATCACCAAGACGGTGAAGTTCCCCGAGTCCACGGTGGCCGGTGCGCCGATCACCACCCTCGACCCGGCCTCCTCCGGCGCGCGCAACTACCGGCAGCTCGCCCGGGAGGTCATCGCCGCCCAGGCGGACCGGTAGGGCGCACGCCGGCCGCCCGCCGCGTCGTCTACGGTTTCCCGGTGACCGCACCGCCCCTCGACCCGCCGCACGGCCCCGGCGACCCCGCCGTCGCCGCGGAGCTGGCCGCCGAGGTCGCCGGTGTGGTGCCCGCCGACCCGGGCACCGGCGAACAGGCGAGTGGCTTCACGGTCCGGCTGGACAACTTCACCGGCCCGTTCGACCTGCTGCTCCAGCTGATCAGCAAGCACAAGCTGGACGTCACCGAGGTCGCGCTGCACAAGGTCACCGACGAGTTCATCGCGTACCTGCGCGCCATGGGCGACCAGTGGGACCTGGACGAGACGAGCGAGTTCCTGCTCGTCGCCGCCACGCTGCTCGACCTGAAGGCGGCCCGGCTGCTGCCCTCGGCCGAGGTCGAGGACGAGGAGGACCTGGCGCTGCTGGAGGCGCGGGACCTGCTGTTCGCCCGGCTGCTGCAGTACAAGGCGTACAAGGAGGCCGCCGCGCACATCGCCGAGCTGGAGGCGGTCGGCGGCCGGCGCTACCCGCGGGCGGTCACCCTCGAACCGCGGTACGCAGAGGCGCTGCCCGACCTGGTGCTCGGCATCGGCCCGGAGCGGCTGCGCACGCTCGCGGTCAGGGCGATGAGCCCGAAGCCGGTGCCCGAGGTGTCCATCGCGCACGTGCACATGGTCCGGGTCAGCGTCCGGGAACACGCCGGCATCATCGCCGACCGGCTGCGCCGCGCCGGGATCGCCACGTTCTCGCTGCTCTGCGCCGACTGCGAGATGACGCTCGAGGTGGTGGCCCGGTTCCTGGCGCTGCTGGAGCTGTACCGGCAGGGTCTCGTCGCGTTCGTGCAGGAGCAGGCGCTGGAGGAACTGACCGTCCGCTGGACCGGCCCGGCCGACGGCGACGCGGAGCTGACAGTCGACGAGTACGCCGGCAGCCCCGAGCCCACGACCACGTCCGTCCCCGCCGCGCCGGCCGACGATTCGGCTGCTCCGCCCGACGACGCCGACGCGGTGGCCGGCGATGCCGCCGAATCCGCTGCCGCCACCGTGCCGGGCGGCGTCGCCGCGGCTGCCGCATCCGACGCCGCCGTGCCCACCGAGGCGGCGGACGAACCCGCACCGACGCAGGAGTGAACGGATGAGCGACCAGGAACGCCGCGACTCCCTGGCCGACCAGGCCGCCGCCTGGGTGCCCCCGTGGGAGCGCCCCGTCCCGCCCAAGCCCGCTTCGGACGACTCCGACGCACCGGCCGAGCACCCGGACCCCGACATCCCGGACACCGCGTCGGAGTCCTCCGCAGATGTCCCGCCCAGCCCGGATCTTGGTACGGGGGCGCCCTCTGAGGGGCGGGACCGTACCAAGATCTCGGGGGAGGTCGGGGTCGGGGACGACGCGGGGCAGGGGGTGGGTGGGGGAGCGGGTGCTGAGGGCGTACCCCCGAAGCGGGGACGGCGGCGGGCCGCGCCGGAACCGGTGCCCGCGCCGGTCCTGGACGACGCGGAGCTGCGCGGCGCCCTGGAGGCGATCCTGCTCGTGGTGGACCAGCCGGTCAGCGAGCTGGTCCTGGCCGAGGTCCTCGAACAGGCCCCCGAGCGGGTCGGCGCGATGCTCGACGAGATCGCCGCCGGGTACACCGCCGCAGGGCACGGGTTCGACCTGCGCCGGGCGGCGGGTGGCTGGCGTCTCTACACCCGGCCGGAATACGCGACGTACGTGGAACGGTTCGTACTGGACGGGCAGTCCGTGCGGCTGACCCAGGCCGCGCTGGAGACCCTGGCCGTGGTCGCCTACCGGCAGCCGGTGACCCGTTCCCGCATCTCGGCCATCCGGGGTGTCAACTGCGACGGGGTGCTCCGTACCCTGGTGGGTCGCGGCCTGGTCGAGGAGTGCGGCACCGAAGCGGACAGCGGCGCCTACCTCTACCGGACCACCACCATGTTCCTGGAGAAGCTGGGGCTGAACTCGGTGGACGACCTGCCGCCGCTCGCCCCGTTCCTTCCCGACGACGTAGAAGAGCTTGCCGATGCGACGCGATGACCGTGCCCCGAAGCCCGACGCCCCCGTGTACGAGGGCGCCGAGCGCCTCCAGAAGGTGCTCGCCGCCGCGGGGGTGGGTTCCCGGCGCGCCTGCGAAGACCTGATCTTCCGGCGCCGGGTGACAGTGAACGGGCGGGTGGCGCAGCTCGGCGACAAGGCCGACCCGGCCCGCGACGTGATCGTCGTCGACGGGGAGCGGCTCCAGGCCGACGTCCGCCTGGTCTACGTGGCGATGAACAAGCCGCGCGGCGTCGTCACCACGATGGCTGACGAGAAGGGCCGCACCGAACTCGCCGACTTCATCGGCGCGCGGCTGGAGCAGCGGGTCTACCACGTCGGGCGACTGGACGCCGACAGCGAGGGCCTGCTCCTGCTCACCAACGACGGCACCCTCGCCCACAAGCTCATGCACCCGTCGTACGAGGTACTCAAGACCTACCTCGCCGAGGTGGCCGGGCCGATCCCGCGCAACCTGGGCAAGCGGCTGACCGCCGGCGTCGAGCTGGAGGACGGGCCGGTGAAGGTCGACGGGTTCAAGCTGGTCGACACGCTCGGTAAATCCGCCCAGGTGGAGCTGACCCTGCACGAGGGGCGCAAGCACATCGTCCGGCGCCTGATGGCCGAGGTGGGACACCCGGTGTCCCGTCTGATCCGTACCTCGATCGGTCCGATCAAGCTCGGCGACCTGCGCACCGGGCGGATGCGGCGGCTGACCAACGCGGAGGTTGCCGCCCTGTTCAAGGCGGTGGGTGACTGACCCCGACGATCGGGGTACGGCTCCCGGTAGGCTTCGACGCGGTCCGCGGGCCGGCACACGCCGGCCCGGCGGGACGCCCGCGCGGCGCGGGCAGAATTGACGACAGAACCATCCGCTCAACGGCGCCGGACACACCGCGCGACCTGCGAGGTACGGGCTGAGGAGGACAACGGTGGAGGAAAACGTACCGGCCGGGCGATGCGTGGTCGCTGTGGACGGGCCGTCCGGTTCGGGGAAGTCCACCGTGTCGCGACGACTGGCGACGGGCCTCGGCGCCCGCTACCTCGACACCGGCGCCATGTACCGGGCGCTGACCTGGGCGGTCCTGCGCTCCGGCGTGGAACTCACCGACGCCGAGTCGGTCGCGAAGGTCGCCGCCGAGGCCGACCTCCGCATCGGCACCGACCCCCAGGGGTACGCCGTGACAGTCGACGGCACCGACGTGTCCACCGCCATCCGCGGCGCCGAGGTGACCGGAGCCGTCTCCGCGGTGGCCGCCGTCGCCGCCGTACGCGAGCTGCTGGTGGACCGGCAGCGGCGGGTGATCGCCGACGCGGGCCGGATCGTGGTCGAAGGCCGGGACATCGGTACGGTGGTCGCGCCGGACGCGGACCTGAAGGTGTACCTGACCGCCTCCGAGGCGGCGCGCGCGAAGCGGCGCAGCGCCGAGGACGCCGCCGACGTCGCGGCGACCGCCGCCGACCTGGCCCGCCGGGACCGGCTCGACTCGACCCGCAAGGTCAACCCGCTCCAGCAGGCCCCCGACGCGGTGGTGCTGGACACCACCGAGCTGGGCATCGACGAGGTCGTGGCTCGCTTGCGCGAGATGCTCACGGAGCGGGGCGTGGCATGAGTGACAATGATTTCGGTGGCTGGGTGGAGCTGCGCGAGCCGGAGGCCGACTCCGGTGAGCCGACCGGCCCGCAGCCCGTGGTGGCAGTGGTCGGCCGTCCCAACGTCGGCAAGTCCACGCTGGTCAACCGCATCATCGGCCGCCGGCAGGCGGTCGTGGAGGACATCCCCGGCGTGACCCGGGACCGAGTGCCCTACGACGCGCAGTGGAACGGCCGGTCGTTCACCGTGGTGGACACCGGCGGCTGGGAGCCAGACGCCAAGGACCGGGCAGCGGCCATCGCCGCCCAGGCCGAGATCGCGGTGGGCACCGCCGACGTGGTGCTGTTCGTGGTGGACGCCATGGTCGGCGCCACCGACGTGGACGAGGCCGCGGTGAAGATGCTGCGCCGCAGCGCCAAGCCGGTCATCCTCATCGCGAACAAGGCCGACAACACCACCATCGAGATGGAAGCGACCGCGCTGTGGTCGCTCGGCCTCGGTGAGCCGTTCCCGGTCTCGGCGCTGCACGGCCGCGGCTCCGGCGACCTGCTCGACGCCATCCTGGACGCGCTACCAGAGGCGCCGAAGATCGTGGAGAACCGGCCGCGCGGCCCGCGCCGGGTCGCCCTGGTCGGCCGCCCCAACGTCGGCAAGTCCAGCCTGCTCAACCGCTTCTCCGGCGAGGAGCGGGCGGTCGTCGACTCGGTGGCCGGCACCACAGTCGACCCGGTCGACAGCCTGGTCGAGATCGGCGGCGAGACGTGGCAGCTGGTCGACACCGCCGGCCTGCGCAAGCGGGTCGGCAAGGCCAGCGGCACCGAGTACTACGCCAGCCTGCGCACCGCCTCGGCGATCGAGGCGGCCGAGGTCGCCGTGGTGCTGATCGACTCCAGCGAGGTGATCAGCGAGCAGGACCAGCGGATCCTCACCATGGTCGTCGAGTCCGGCCGGGCGCTGGTCATCGCGTTCAACAAGTGGGACCTGGTCGACGGCGACCGCCGCTACTACCTGGACAAGGAGATCGACCGGGAGCTGCGGCGCATCCCCTGGGCGATCCGGCTGAACCTGTCCGCGAAGACCGGCCGCGCCGTCGACAAGCTCGCGCCGGCGCTGCGCAAGGCGCTGGCGAGCTGGGAGACGCGCATTCCCACCGCGCAGCTCAACCAGTGGCTCACCGCGCTGGTCCAGGCCACCCCGCACCCGGTACGCGGCGGACGCGCGCCACGCATCCTGTTCGCCACCCAGGCCGGGGCGGCGCCGCCGCGGTTCGTGCTGTTCACCACCGGGCCGCTGGACGCCGGCTACCAGCGCTTCGTCGAGCGCAAGCTCCGCGAGGAGTTCGGCTACGAGGGCAGCCCGATCGAGATCTCGGTACGCCCGCGCAAGAAGCTCGGCCCCGGCGGCCGGGGCAAGGCCCACGGCTGACGGGCTCTTTGCTGCATGCCACCCTCCTAGGACGCTCTAGGGGGTGTGGCGCGCGGCGCGGGAGGGGCCTCTGCGCACGGTGCGAAGATCCTGCGCTAAGCTGTACCGGCTGCCGCGGGGGAGACCTGGCGGGGGCATCGGGACGTGGCGCAGCTTGGTAGCGCACTTGACTGGGGGTCAAGGGGTCGTCGGTTCGAATCCGGCCGTCCCGACAGCACGAAAAGAGGCCGTCGACCGGGATATTCTCCCTGGTCAACGGCCTCTAATTCGTACTGGAACAGTGGGGATTTGGCTGATCTAGACGGCGCGTAGCTGGGGACCACTTGGGGACCGGCGGGCCTTCAAGTGGGCGCTGAGCGCCGTTCCGGCGTCCGTGATCGACTGCCGGTCGGGGTGTAGGTAGCGCTGGGTCGTGGTCAGCGATCCGTGTCCGGCAATTTTCCGTAGGACGTGCACCGGTACGCCTGCGTCGGCCATCCAGGTAAGGCCGGTGTGCCGCAGGTCGTGTCGGCGTAGGTGTTCGTATCCGAGCTTGGTGACCACCTCATCCCAATGCGTCGCGTCACGGAGTACGGCGGTGCTGATCCGGCCACCGCGTGGCCCGGTGAACAGCCGGGAATCGGGCTTGCTCGCGGCCTCCAGGCGGTGAGCCACGATCGGCCGAACCTCTTCGATCAGCGGCACCGTGCGGGCGCGCTTTCCCTTGGTGCCCTTGTCGATGAGGCCACCGGGACCGGGCGTGGTTTGGCGGCGGACCGTCCACATCCACGTTTCCTGGTCGATGTCCTCGGCCCGCACGCCGGAAACCTCACCGATTCGCGCGGCCGTACACGCCGCGAATATCACCACCTCGGCCCACCCGGTGAAGTGATTCGCGGACCGGTTGACCAGCGCAGCGGCAAGAGCGGTCAGCGTTTCCCAATCGGGCAGTGCGAGCGAGCGAGGATCGTCCAACTCGTCTTCGGCCCGCTGATATTCGCGCTGCCACCCGGTGACCTGAGCGGGATTCCGTTGGATGATGCCGTCACGTACGGCCTGTTCCATCACCCGGACCAGCACGGCGAGGCTGTTCTTCACCGTGGATCGGCTGTACTCATCGGCGATCCAGGAGTGCACCGCACGATCCACCGCACCATTGGTAATCATCCGAACGGGAATGTGGCCGAGCGTCGGCACCACGCGCTTGCGCCACCCTGCCAGGTACGGATCAAGCGTCTTGCGTTCCAACCCGCGTAGGGCCAGCGTCATCACGCTCTCGCCGTACTCGGCGAGTCGCTTGGTAGCGGCGACCGGGTCGACGCCACCCTGTGCGGCGCTGGCCATGCCGTCGAGCCAGGCTTGCGCTTCTTCCGGCGTGGCGACCGTCATTGACTTGGATAGCCGGCGCTTGCTGGTCGGATCGGTCCACCGCACCCGCGCCCGGTACGGCCGGTCGCGGCCGGGCCGGTGTTCCACATCAGTGGCCAGGCGCCGGGTGAGTGGTGTAGAAGCTGGCCCTGTGCCTGCCGAGGTTTCCATCCAGGCAGGTCAAGCGGCATGTCCGTACTCATGGAGGATGCCACCGAGCCGGTTACGTCGGTGGATGTGCAAGGTGGGCGAGCGTCCGGGGCGATGATCGGTTCGGGCAGCGGAGCGAGTGGCCGGGCGTTGGCGCGGTCCGTCCCGGCGGCGACGGCAGAACTCGGCTCACCTATGCGGGATTACCCGCCGATATCAGCCATATCGTTCCGCACTGGAGCCGGCCCCGCAGGTTGATGACGTGCGGGTCGTTGCCCGGGTCAGCCAGGATGTGCTTGTGGACGACGAGCGGGCCCCGTCGTGGTCACACAGCGATGTGGGGCAGGGTCGCCCTGCCCGCCTTGAGCTCTAGGTGGGAGCCGGTGAAGGCAGCCCGCATGCGCCGGTCGTGGGTGACGATGACGAGCGAACCCTCGTAATCGGTCAGAGCATTCTGCAAGTCGTCCATCAGGTCTGGGGACAGGTGGTTGGTGGGTTCGTCCAGGAGCAGCAGATCGGCCGGTTCGCTGACCATGCGGGCGAGTTCGAGCCTGCGACGCAGTCCGGGAGAGAGAGCCTTGACCGGCGAGGCGAGATGGGTGGCGCGGAGCAGTCCCAGCGCGAGCAGCGCATCGGCGTGTTCGGCTGGATCTCCCGGTCGCCCTGCCGCGAACGCTTCCAGGACCGTGCCTGCGTTGTACACCATGCCGTTCTGCTGACGCAGGTGACCCACGCGGGGAGCCTGGCGGACTGTGCCGGTGCCGGGGGCGAGTTCGCCGGCCAAGACGCGCAGGAGCGTGGTCTTGCCCGCTCCGTTGGGTCCGGTCACCAGCAGGCGTGCTCCCGGTTGGATTCGCAGTGACTCGACGTACAGGCGCTCGCCGACACGCACGTCCGTCAGTTCCACGAGGGGGCCGGCGGTGCCGATGTCGGCAACGGTGACGTGGGCGGTGAACCGCAAAGGCGGCGGAGGCGGCGGAACTCGGTTCAGATGGAGCCGTTTCAGCCGTGCACGAGCGCCGCGGATCCTGCTCATCGCCCCGTGCGCCCGTGATCTGGCGCGAAACGCGCCCGCCCCGCTGAAGGCGGCCGGGGCCTTGCGCGGGATGGCGGCCAGCCGTTTCGCATGGGAATCAGCCAGCCCCTCCTGGCGGATCAACTCGGCGCGCCACTCCTGGTGCTCTCTCGCCCAGCGTGCCTTGGCCGCCGCCTTGGCCTCCAGGAATCCGGTGTAGCCGTTGCCGTAACGGTGAACAGTGGACAGATCGTGGTCTACCTCCACGATGGTGGAGGTGACCCGCTCCAGGAAAAGCCGGTCGTGAGTGACCGCGATCAAGGTACCCCGGTGATTTCGCAGGTGGCTCTCCAGCCAGGCGACGGCCTGGTCGTCAAGGTCATTGGTGGGTTCGTCGAGGAGCAGCACCTCGGGAGCCGCGGCCAGGGTCACGGCCAGCGCGAGCCGGGACCTCTGCCCGCCCGACAAGGTGCCCAGCAGGCGGTTGCGGTCCAGTCCGGGCAGGCCGAGTGCGTTCAGCATGATCTCGACCCGGGTGTCGGCCTGATATCCCTCGCGGGCTTCGAACCGGGCGACCAGTTCGCCGTAGAGGGCCAGCTCGGCGGGCGTGGCCTCACCCAGGCCGAACTCGGCCTGCCGTATCCGGCGCTCCAGGTCGCGCAGGTCCGCCAGCGCGAGATCGACGGCGTCGCCGACGAGGGCCGTTCCGGGCAGGTCCAGGGTCTGGGCCAGATAGCCGACGCCACCGGGCGCCGCGACGGTGACGGAGCCGTTGTCGGGTCGGCTTCGTCCGGCGAGCAGGCGCAGCAGAGTGGATTTTCCGGATCCGTTGTCGCCGATCACACCGACCTTTTCGCCGGGCTTGACCGTGAGCGAGACCTCGTTCAGCACGATCCTGTCGTCATACCGCTTGGTGACGCCGGACAGGGCGAGTTGAGTGTCGGATGAGGGATGACCGATGCGCATAAGCGTCCTCCTGATGTCGGCGCGGTCGAGTGGACTGTCGCTGCCGGAGCTGGCGGTGCGGCGGTTCTGGTGCCGGAAAGGCCGGTGTTGACGCCGGTCCGTCGGTCAACTAGCGATTTCGGGGGCGGGCACGGCGTGCTCGGCAGCGCGACTGACCTGCTCCCAGGCAGCCCAGGTCTCCATCCGCCGCTGGCAGATGTCGAAGGCCAGGTCGTAGACCATGCTGCCGAGCAGCAGCCGCAGCGGCGGGTCTTCACTGTCGACCAGCTTCAGCAGCGCGTCGGCGGCCAGACGCGGCTCACTGTCGATCGAGCCCTCGGCCCAGTGCTTTTCCAGCTCGGCGCGCAACGGGCCGTATTCCGCCAAGGCTGCTGTCGTCGTCATGCTGGTGTACAGGTTGGTCCAGTAGCCGCCGGGCTGGACGATGCTGAGCTTGATACCGAACGGCGCGGCCTCCGTCGCCAGTGCCTCGCTCATGCCCTCCAGCGCGAACTTGCTCGCGCTGTACATGCCGGTGCTCGGGAAACCGCCCAGGGCGGCGATGCTGGAGACCTGCACGATGTGACCGGATGACTGGGCCCGCAGGTGCGGCAGGACGGCCTGGCAGACCCACATCGCCCCGAAGAGATTGACCTCCAGTTGGGCGCGCGCCTCGGCCTCGGTGAACTCCTCGACCATGCCCGAGGACATGCTCCCAGCATTGTTCACCACGATGTCGAGCCGACCGAAGTGCTCGACGGCGGCGTTCACGGCGGCGAACACCGCGTCGCGGTCGGTCACGTCCAGGGGAAGGGCAAGTAGCCGATCTCCGTACCGGTCGTCGAAGTCCTGCCGGACGATGGTGCGGGCGGCGGCGGCCACTTGATCGCCGCGCTCCAGTGCGGCGAGAGCGAACGCACGGCCCAGGCCGCGGCTGGCTCCGGTGATGAACCAGGTGCGGGAGGAGGCGCTATCCGGGGTGTGCATATGCAGGACTCCGATCGGCTGCGTTGACTATACGAGACGGTCCGTCTCGTCATAATGGCGACGGTACCAACTCCCCTTGTGCTGGGTCAAGACGGACCGTCTCGTCTAGTTAGTTTGTTAGGGTTGCGGTATGACGACACACCGCACGTCCCCCTCCAACGCGACCCGCCGGAACGAAGCCTCTCGGCGGGCCATCCTCGCCGCAGCCTTCGAGCTGGTGCAGGAGGTGGGATACGCCAAGCTGAGCATCGAGGGCATCGCAGCCCGGGCTGGTGTTGGCAAGCAAACGATCTACCGCTGGTGGCCCTCCAAGGGGGCGGTCCTCTTCGATTCCTTCCTCATGCTCAGCGAGCAACCAGACGGCGGAGGGAGTGCCCTGCCCGACACTGGTGATCTGGAGGCAGACCTGAAGGGGGTACTTCGAGCCACGATCGAGGAACTCAACGATCCGCGCTACGACGAGCCGATGCGCGCCCTGAACACAGAGATCACCCATGATTCGACACTCGCCGCTCTCTACGCCGAACGGCTGGACAGCCCGATGAGAGAACTGAAGAAACAACGACTGCGCAGCGCCCAGCGGGCTGGGCAGCTGGCCGAGGACCTCGACCTCGACGTGGCCGTCGACATGCTTTGGGGGCCCCTGCTCAACCGATGGCTCCAGCGCAGCAGAGCGCTTACCCCCGACTATGCCGACAGCGTCGTCGAGACCGCTCTCAACGGGCTGCGCCCGCGTCGCTGAGGCTTGCGAAACATCCCTTGAGTTCCTCTGGACGCTAAGGTCAGGGGCCCCGCATCCGTGAGCGTGGGCGATCTGGTCGTCGTTTCAGGGTGTGCCGAACCAGCCGGAGAGCGCTTCGCGCAGCGCGGGCGCGGCGGTGTCGGCGGGTTCATCGAGGGTCGCGGCCCAGGCGATGTGGCCGTCCGGCCGGATCAGGAGCGCGTCGGCCGGTCGATCGTCGGTCTTGGCGGTGTGGAGGTCGACGCGATGCCGCCAGTCCCGGGCGGCCTCGCGCAGGTCCGGCCGGTCGGCGAGGTCGAGGAGGACGGGCCGCGCACCAAGCATGAGCTCCGCGACGCTGGTGACGCCCTGGTCGGTGTGCAGGGTGAGGTCGGGGGCGAAGGTGCCGGCCAGCGGGTGGTGGCCGGCACCGGGCATCGGGTAACGGATGTCGGTACCGGATACCAGCGCTCCCATGCGACGCAGCGGCTGCTCGTCGGTGAGCAGTTCGGAGAAGACCTCCCGCAGTGCTTCGGCGGCCGCGTCGTGCCCGCGCCGGAGTGCCACCTGGGCGCGGGTGTGCAGCATGGTTCGGGCGGCGGCCTGGCTGCGTTCGCCGTGGTAGGTGTCCAGCAGGCCGGGCGGCGCCCAGCCGTGCAGGTCGGCGGCCAGCTTCCAGGCCAGGTTGACCGCGTCCAGCATGCCGGCGTTGAGGGCTACCCCGGTGGCCGGGAACAGATGCGCCGCATCCCCGGCCAGCAGGGTCTGCCCGGCCCGGTAGCGCTCGGCTTGGCGGGCCTTGAAGGTGAAGCGCGACAGCCGAGGCGCCTCGGCGACCGGCAGGTGCGCGCCGAGCACGCGGCGGACGCTGTCCTGCAGTTCGGTGACGGTCATCGAGACGTCGTCGTCGTATTCGGTGTTCTCGTCTTCGATGGTGTAGACCGAGACGACCTTGGAGTCGGGCGATGAGCCGACGCCGAGCAGGCCGTGGTCCGTGCGGGTGAAACCGGCGCGGATGGTGCCGAAGCCGGGCACGTCGAGATCGCCGTTGCCGAGCACGGTCACCGTGTCGGGCAGGGTGACCTGGGCCAGCCGGTTGACCTCCGGATAGGTGGTGCCGGGGAAGCCAATGCCAGCCCAGTCGCGGATGCGGCTGCGCGCGCCGTCGCAGCCCACCAGGTAGCGGGCGTTGATCCGGTACGGCCCGTCCGGGCCCCGCACCTCCACGGTCACCGCGGCCTCGTCCTGGCTTACCCCGATCACCTCGTGCCCACGTTGGACGTCGACACCGAGTTCGCCGGTGCGTTCATCGAGCAGCCGCTCCAGCAGCGGTTGCGGCATCGGCAGGGCGTGCAGCGGGGGATCCGGCAGCTGGGTGAAGTCCAGGTGCACGCCGCCGAACGGGAACCGGGGGGCGAGGCCGGGGCCGGGGCAGGCGGCTTCGAAGCGTTCCAGTAAGCCCCGGTAGCGCAGCAGCTCCAGGATTTGCCCGCCGAGACCACCGGCCTTGGGGATGTCCCGGCGCTGCGGCTGCCGCTCCAGCAGCAGCGGTCGCACACCGGCCAGACGCAGCTCAGCGGCTAGCATCAGCCCGGTCGGACCGGCGCCCACAATGACCACGTCGGCGTTCATCACTGGCGACTCCGCTCGTACGCTTCCGTCGCATCCCCGCGTGACCCGCACGCGGTCAACAGCACACGCACTTCGCTACTCCCCATTTCCGTGGATTCTGGCCTCGGTTGACGATTCCTCACCCAGCGGCGCGTTGCCGGGTGAAATCATGATGATTTATCTCGATCGATCTTTGATCGTGTCACCCTGCCGTGGGCGCGATCTGCTCGGGATGATCGTGCCGTGCCCCGGCTTGACCGGCTCGTGGCTGCCCTCGATGACCAGCGTGGGCGCCTTCACCTGGTGCAGCACCCCTACCGGCTCGAAGTCGGGCTTGGCCGCTGCGGCCATCCGGTGGTCGGCCGTCGCCGACAGGTTGCGGGCCGTCGGCGCACGGCCTTCTTCAACTCCTGGGCGTGGTCCTTCATCGCGGCCCGCTCCTCGGCCGCGAATCCTTCGTGCTCACTGTTTTCGGTGCTGCTCATGGCAGATCACTCCTTGCGGATTTGATGAGGCGCAATCCTGGGCCCGCGGGTGGCGACGTGCCACCACACTCCTCCATCGGCACGCACCGTGCCGATCGGGGCCTAATGTTGCACGCAGCCCGCTGCATTGTCAACGGCACGCCGTGTGCCGATAGGATCGCGGCATGACCGACACGCCTGCCACGCCACGGCGCCGAGGCGCTGCGCGCACTGAAGAACTGCTGCGAGTGACCCTCGATCTGGCCGCGGAGGTCGGTTACGCGGGACTGAGCATCGAGGCGGTCGCCAGGCGGGCCGGGGTCGGAAAGCACACGATCTACCGGCGTTGGCCGTCCATCGCGGCGCTGCTGCTCGACGCGCTCAGCCTCGTGTGGACCAGCGATCTGGACTACCGCAACGCCGGGGACGTCCGTGCGGATTTGCGCGAACAGTTCCTACGCTCAAGCCTGGCCCTATCCAGCCCGCCGATCGGCCCCGTCTACCGCGGAGTCATCGCCGAGGCGCAGGCCGATTCCACGCTACGGGCGACCCTGCACGAACGGTTCCTGGCCACCGTCGAGCAGAGCACCCTCGACCGGATCACCCGCGCTCAGCGCACCGGTGAACTCGCCCCAGGAGCGGACCTGGAATTCGCCGCCGAGGTGCTATGCGGCACTCTCTACTACCGCTGGCTGCTGTCAACCCGCCCCATCGACGAGAACGCGGTCGACGGACTGCTGGACATGTTCATGGCCGCGTACGGCACATCAACTCGTTGCAGTGACCATGAGCGTTGTTGACGGCGTGGCGGCTTGATACGAGATGAGACCTCCGGCGAGGTGTAAATCGTGTCGGCGTCCAACGCCTTGACCAGGTTGTCCACCTTGCGAATGGACCCGCCGTGCAGGTAGGCCCCCATCACCATTGGGAACAACGCCTTATCCACCCGCCGCCGACGATCGAGGAGGCTGGGGAAGAGCGAACCGCTGCGCAGCTTCGGGATCCGCAGCTCCAGGTCCCCTGCCGTCCTGGTCAGAGTGGGGGCGGTACCACCGAGACCGCTCGCAGCGCAGTCGCCTTGCGATCGTCCGCCGCACCGTCGCCGGTGCTGGATTGGAGCGCTGTCACGGCCACACTCAGGCGTACCCAGCCCCCCAAGCATCGAATCCTAGTACGGCAGCCGCCGTTTGAGATGTCGCTGGTGGGGCCGGGTAGACGAGGTGCGGCCACCGCGTGATCGTCTGTCTGCTGTGGACATAACTTCAGATCTGGCGGTGGCCGCGTGCCACAGCGTAAACCCTGCCCGGTGGCGGCAGGTTCTGGCCGGGGTGTGCGAGGCGTTCGCGGGACGGTTCGGGCGGGTCGAGCCGCGGCGCACGGCGACGGCGTTCGTGGCCGGGCTGCTCTCGGATGTCGAGGTCAAGACGTGTTGGCAGTTGGCGGAGCAGGCCGGGCATGCCCGGCCGGACGCGATGCAGAGGCTGTTGTATCGGGCGGTGTGGGACGCCGACGCCGTCCGCGACGATCTGCGCGACGTGGTCGTGGCCCGGTTCGGCGACTCGGACGCGGTGTTGGTCGTCGACGAGACCGGGGACCTGAAGAAGGGCACGCATTCGGTCGGGGTGCAACGCCAGTACACCGGCACCGCCGGCAGGATCGAGAACGCGCAGGTAGGGGTGTTCTGCGGCTACGCCAGCCGGCACGGGCACACGCTGATCGACCGCCGGGTCTACCTGCCGGTGTCGTGGACCGATGACCGGGACAGATGCCAGGCCGCCGGGGTTCCCGATGAGGTCGTCTTCGCCACGAAGTCCGAGCTGGCCGCCGACATGATCACCGCTGCGGTCGACGCCGGCGTCCCCGCCGCGTGGGCGGCTGCGGACGAGGCCTACGGCAACAGCAGCGTCTTCCGCGCTCACCTGCGCGAACACCGCCTGGGCTATGTCCTGGGCGTCTCCCGCAGTCACCTGGTCCCTCTCGACGGCGGCAAGACTCGGGTGCGGGCTGACCGGGTCGCCGCCGACCTACCGGCCTCGGTGTGGCAGCGCCGCAGCGCAGGCGCCGGGTCGAAAGGGCCACGCTTCTACGACTGGGCCTGGCTCGACGACGTCTGCACCGATGCCGACCCCGACGACGGCGGCCACCACAGCCTCCTGATCCGCCGCAACACCACCACCGGCGAGCTGGCCTTCTACCGCTGCTGGACCCCGCAACAGGCCACTCTTGCCCAACTCGTGCGGGTCGCGGGCATCCGCTGGACAGTCGAGGAAAGCTTCCAAGCCGCCAAGGGCCAGGTCGGCCTCGACCAGCACCAGGTCCGCCGCTGGGACTCCTGGCACCGCTTCACCACCCTGGCCCTGGCCGCCCTCGCCGTTCTGGCGATCTGCGCCGCCGACGCCGACGACGACTCCACCGACACAGGACTGATCAAGCTGACCGTCAACGAGACCCGCCGGCTGATCAACACCCTCGTACTCCGCCCGATCCGCGACCTCACCCACCGTCTGCGCTGGTCAGACTGGCGCCGCCGCCATCAAGCCCGAGCCCGCCAAGCCCACTACGCCCGACGCCTCAACCTCGAACTCCAGCCATGATCCCGAACGGCGGCTGCCGTACTAGGACGCTTTTGCGGGCTGTGTTTCCTCAACAGTCCATTCTGGATGGGGCGGCAGGGCAGTTCCTTGACCGTTCGCCGTAACGGGTGCGGTAACGGCGATGCCCACCGCGGAGGAACGGCCGACATGGGATGGCACCGGAACGTGTTGCGGATCAGATGGATCACGCAGGTCTGCACCACTGTGCGGGGCCACACGTTCGTGACGACCTCGGGCAGGCCTTTCAGGCCGTCGCAGACGAGGAAGAACACGTCCTTCACGCCGCGGTTGCGCAGGTCGGTCAGCACGCTCATCCAGAACTTCGCGCCCTCACCACCGGCGCCGGCCCACAGGCCGAGGATGTCCTTGTCCCCGTCGAGGGTGACGCCGATCGCGGCGTAGAACGGCTGGTTCGCGACCTGCCCGTCACGGACCTTGACCACGATCGCGTCGATGAACACCGCGGCATAAATCTCGTCGAGGGGCCGGTGGGACCAGTCGGTCATCTCCTCGTTCAACACGGTCTCCAAGACCGTCTTGGTCAACTGCTTCAACAGCCCTTCCGGACCCGTCAACGAGCGTCTTCAACAGTCCAAGCGCGCGCGACTCGATCAGCCGGTAACCGGCTTCGTTCGCCATGCGCAGCGCGGCCTTGGCGTGCTCGCGAGCGACGTCGGGCTGCTCGGTGGCCAGGCACACCGCCGCCAGCCCCACCAGGGCACTCGCCTCGCACCACACGAACCGGGTCTGCCGGGCCAGGACGAGCGCCAGGCGGTGTTCCTCGGCTGCCTCTGCTGGCCGTTCAGCGGCCAGCAGCACGCGGCCGTAAGCCTCGCGTGCCCACGCCTCGGTGCCGGCGTCGCCGATCTCCTGCGTCAACGCCACTGCATGTCGCGCGTCGGCGCAGGCGCGTGGTGCGCGGTCGGTCATCGACCACAACAACGCACGTCCGCTGAGCGCCGTCGCCTCGCCGTACTGATAGCCCAGATCGCGGTTGGCGACCAGCGCACGGTCGTACAACTCCTCGGCGGCTTCCCGGTCTCCACGGTCGCGGCGGATGCCCGCGAGGTCAACCAGAAGTACCGCTTCGTTGTACCGTGAGCCGCTCCGTTCCGCGCAGGCTAGTGCGTCCCGGATGTGCTGGTCCGCCTGTGACAGCGCGCCGAGCTGCCAGTATGCGAAGCCGAGGTTGGCGAGGGACATGGCCTCGCCGCCGTCGTTGCGGTATTGCCGGTTGAGCTCCAGGGATTGTTGGGCGCAGTCGATTGCGGCTCGGGGGTTGCCGAGGCGCTGATGCACCGCGCTGAGATTGTTCAACAGGGCCGTGCGTCCCTCCGGCCACCGGTCATGGGCGTTGATGCGGAGGCCGTCGAGGAGGTGATGGCGGGCTTCCTCGTATCGGCCGGCGGTGACGTGGGCGAGGGCGATGCTCAGGTGCATGCTGGCCTGGGCTGTCAGGTCGTTCGCGGCCTCCGCGGCAGCCAACCCTGCGGTGGCTGCGGACAGCCACTCGGCGCGGCGTCCACGCTGGTGGAACCAGGCGCGTAGGGCGTCGGTGAGCTGCCAGACAAAGCGTGCATGCCCGTGTTCGGCGGCGTGATTGATCGCCGCGATGACATTAGCTGCCTCTGCGTCCAGCCACGCCGACGCCTCGTCGGCATCGGGAAACGATTGTTGCGGGACCGGCCCGGGGAGCCTGAGGAAGTGGGGGATGAGTTGACGTCCGGCGGCGTCGGCCCTGCTGCGATAGTGCTCAAGTAGACGCTGCCGGGCGTCGTGACGGGTGGTGTCGTCGTCCTCCGTGACGAGCCGGTCCACGGCGTACTGGCGGAGCAGGTCGTGAAACCGGTATCTGTCGCCTCCCTGATGCTCGATCAGGTGTGCGGACGCGAGGGCGCGGAGTGTTCTCGTCGCGATGGGGGGTGCGACCCCCTCGAGCGCGGCGGCGACGTGGGCGGTGAAGCTGCCACCGGGGACCAGCCCGATGTGACGGAACATTCGTTGCTGAGCGGTGGGCAGGGCCCGATACGACATCGCGAAGGCCTTCGTGACCGCGCCCTCGTCGGCACCGTCGACGGTTAGGCTGGTGAGAGGACCACCCTCGTCGAGTTCCTCGGCCAGTCCGGTGATGTGGGGATGGCCGCTCGTCTGTAGGTTCGCTGCCGCTATCCGCAGTGCCAGTGGCAGGTGCCCGCAGAGGCGGGCGAGGCGAGCCGCGGCGCCGGCCTCGACCCGAACGGCCTCGTCGCCGAGCATCGCCGCCAGCAGCCGCACGGAGTCCGTCGGGCTGAGGACGCCCAGCAGCAGAGATCGGGCGCCGGCCCGGACGACCAGCTCACCGAGCCGGCGACGGCTGGTGATCAGAACGGTGCCGCTGGGCGGGATCAGCGGTATCACCTGGTCAGCGTCACGCGCGTTGTCCAGCACCAGCAGAATCCTGCGGCCGGTCATCGTCGAGCGGAACAGCGAGACCCGGCCGTCCTGATCGTCCGGAACGACGCGGGGGTCGACACCAAGCCCACCGAGTAGCTGTCCGAGCGCGGCGGACGGTGTGACGGGTGGACGCTCGACGTCGAAGCCGCGCAGGTCGATGAACATCTGACCGTCGGGGAAGGCGTCACGTACCCGGTGCGCCCAGCGCACCACCAGCGCCGTCTTTCCGACTCCGGGGATTCCGCTGACAACCCAGACCGTCGTGGCGCTGGATCCGCCCGACAGCTGGTCGAGATGGGTCATCTCGTCAGTTCTACCGATGAAACCTGGTACGTCCTGTGGCAGCTCTTCCGGACGGTGCGGCACGCTCGACAGTGCGTCGTCGCGTTCCGCCGGCAGCACCGGATCGCCCCTGAGGATGAGCCGGTGCAGGCGGCTGAGCTCGCGTGACGGTTCCAGGCCGAGATCGTCGTGTAGCCGGGTGCGGAGATTGCGGTAGACCTCCGATGCTCGATCGGCCTGGCCCTCGAGATACAGGGCTGTCATGAGCTGACCGACGAGGCGATGCCGATAGGGCTGTCCGGCCACCTGGTCGGACACCTCGCGCACCACTCTCCTCGTGCGGCCCAGCCGCAGCAGCGCGTCCGCCCGGTCCTCCGCAGCCGTCCAACGGGCCTCGATGAGACCCGAACAGAGCAGTTGGCGTCCGGAATCGTCGACGACGTCGAGCAGTGGCTCACCTCGCCACAGGTCCAACGCCTGGTCCAGCAACTGCACGGTGGTGAGATCGTCGGAAGAGCCTGCGGCCTGCTGGACGAGGGCGGAGAAGCGGTGTGCGTCGATGGTCGCCGGATCGGTGTGCAGCCGGTAGGCGCCGCGCTCGCTCAGCAGCTGCGCGGATGCACCGATCTGCCGGAAGGTGGCTCGTAGGCGCGAGACCATGGCCTGCACCGTCGCTCGTGCGCTGGGTGGGGGCGCCTGCGCCCAGATCAGGTCGATGAGCCGGTCCGCAGGTACCGGTCGATTGGCCGCCAGGACGAGCGCTGCCAGGAGCAACCGGGGCTGTCGTCCTCCGATGGCGACGCGGACACCCTCGGACCAGATCTCCACCGGCCCGAGGACCCGAAACTCCATGTGCACTTCCCTGCCGTCGCTGCGTGTGCGGGCCGGCGCGACTCCTCTGCAAGCATTTTGCAAGATCGCTGCATGCGCCGGCCCTGATTATGGTCGAGCCCGCTGACAGTGAGCGGGCGGTACGAGCGTGCGCTTCGCGGCGCGGCCAGCACGGGGTGGCCGCGAGCGACGAAGGGTGCGCAGAGTCCGGTGCGCTTATCCGGGGGCGATGAGCGACGCAACGCCGGGGTGCGATGCCTGCTGGCCGAGCACAACGATCCACCGGCCGGACGCGCCGTCGACCGGCCGGCACCGGCACCGGCCGGTCATCCAACAGAGGGAGTGCGATGAGAGACCCCCTGGCCCTGCTCAGCGCGACAGTTGTGCTGGCAGCGGCCGTGTTGACCAGTGGCGCCGCGCAGGCGGCGCCCGATTCGGCCGCGGCGCCAGCCGCCGTGGGAGCCGTCGCGCCGCCGCAGACCGAGCCGCGAGTCGCCGCCCCGCCGGTTCCGCAACCGACGCCGTTCAAGGAGGCGCCGCTCAGCACCGCCACCGGCAGGACGGCCGCCCTGCCCGACTTCGGGCCCGGGGAACGCGTGCTCTCGGCGTACCACCGGGGGAAGCTCTCCCGCGACGACGCGGTGCGGTACGGCCTGGGCGCGGTGCGCTCGCCCCGGTCGGTGCCGGCGCACCTTCGACCGACCGGGGCCATCCACGACCCGCAGCGATATCTGACATACCTGTCGATGTTGGCGGCGAGTGCCGATCCGGAGGCGGCGCGGACGATCGCGCCAGATGTCGCGGTGCCTGCCGGTGCCGCCACGGCCGCCGGCTACGACGACTGCGCCGCCGAACCGTACGACTACCTCGGGGTCACCTATCGCTGCCGGGCGTCGGCCGGCGAATTCCTCGTCCTCTACAACATCGCCGGTGGAGGCAGGCCGGGCATCCCGGCGGACGCCAACCCGAACGGCCGGGCGAAGGCGGTGCAGCATCTGCTGAACGCGCTCTCGATCGCCGTCGACGAGTATCGCGAGATGGGCTACCCGCTGCCCGTGCGGGACGGCAAGCCCTGGGTGCTGGTCTACGGCGTCGATGAGATTCCGCTCGTCGGCGGGGCCGGCCTGCCGATCGACGCGCCGTTCGTCCTGCCGTTCGGCTTGAATCAGCAGGCGACCATGCTGGTGCCCAACGGGCAGGACGACTGGGACTACCTGCCGCGGCATGAGCTGTTCCACGTCATGCAGTACCAGTACTGGGATCGGTCCGACGTCGGCCTGGACTACCTGACCCTCTTCGTGGGCGGCAAGGAGTTCGGCTCGATGAACTGGTGGATGGAGGCCACCGCGGAGTGGGCGACCCACCAGACCTACGCCCGGGCGCCGTACGTGCCCATCCCCGGCGAGGAGAAGCTGTACGCCCGCAACGTCTACGACGTGCTCAGCAAGCCCGGGGCGGCACTCAACTCCTGGGGCGGGCTGGGCGGCGGTCCGCAGTATGGCGCGTTCCTGCTGCCGACCTACCTCACCGAGCAGGTCGACGCCTCCTTCGTGCGACGCACGTGGGAGAGCATCCGGGACCACGACCATCTGCCGATCGAGGCGATCCGGCACACCGCTGAGGGCTACGGCCTGAACTTCGCGGACATGCTCCTCAACTACCACATCGCCAACTATCGACTGGCCAAGGCGAACGCCGCGCCCGCCCCGACCGTGGACGCCTGGCGCATCTACGGCTACTCCGACTCCGACGCGAGCCTGTGGCGCAGCAACCTCACCGGCGCGAGCGGGACGAGCGGCGACGCCCTCGGGGGCGCCAGACCGGCCCGCAAGAGTCACTCGACGCCCGCCGGAGCCCAGGCGGAGTACCAGGACATCCTGCGTAAGGGCGGTGCTGTCTACCACGACTTCCGCGCGGTCAAGAACTCCGGCGACGCGAGCTGCGGATACTGCTCGACACTGATGGTGGACACCACCAGGGACGCCAACCGCAGATCTGCCGTCGTCGTCTGGTGGCCGACGGGAAGCACCGGCACGCTGGCGAAGTACCCGAGCATCCACACCGTGCGCCATCCCGACGCGGGTGGACTGATCACGGTGCCGGACTTCGCGTACCCCATGGTGGCCACTCTGGTGACCACCTGGACCGAACTGGACATCCACTCCGCCGACGCGGACAGCAGCCCGAAGACGTTCACCACGAATGTGGAGAGCGTGCTGCCACTCACGGCCCGCTCGTGTGCGCTGCGCCCGCTCTCGGTGCGCAGCGTCGAGACCACGGTCGAGCCGGAGGGCGCCTTCAACAGATACGCCGCCAGCACGCCGGACGGCTGGACCGGCGGCGACTCCACGTACTCGGTGAAGCTGCCCGACGGCCGGATCGTCTGGCTGTTCTCCGACACCTGGATGGGCCCGCTCAACAGCGACGGCACCCGCCCGGTGAGCGCCCCCCTGGTCAACAACACCTTCGTCGTGCAGAACGGCGCCAGCCTCACCACCTACCAGGGCGGCACCGCCGGGGCGCCTCGGGCGTTGATGCCGCCGTCCGGGCCCGGAAAGTGGTACTGGGTCGGTGACGGCCACCTCTCGGGCGGACAACTCCAGGTGGTGTACCAGGAGTACGAGCGTTTCGGCTCCGGCGCCTGGGACTGGCGGTTCAACCGCAACGTCGTCGCCAACTTCGCCCTGTCCAACCTGCGGACCCCGGTCAGCGTCCGGGAGTTGCCCTCGGCCAGCGGGGTCGCCTGGGGCTCGGGGCTGCTGCCGGCCAGCCGCAGCGGCGACGGCTACACCTACGTCTACGGCGTCGACGACTCCCCGATCAACAAGCAGATGCGCATCGCCCGGGTGTACGGCAGCGACCTCGCCAACGGCACCTGGCAGTACCACACGCCGTGGGGCTGGACGCTCCGCGAGCAGAACTCCCGAAACCTGCTGACCGGAATCGCGAACGAGTACAGCGTCACCCCGTGGGGCGGGCAGTTCCTGCTGCTCAGCCAGGACAGCACCGAGGCGTTCAGCGGGCAGATCAACGCCTGGACGTCCTGCTCACCGTACGGCCCCTTCACCCAGAAGACCCCGGTCTACCGCATGCCGGAACCCGGCCCCTACGGCAGCTACTGGAACCCCAACGTCATCTCCTACAACGCCCACGTGCACCCCGCACTCAGCTCCGGTGACACCTTCATCGCCTCCTACAACGTCAACAGCATGGACACCCGCGTCTCCCCGGACGCGGACCACTACCGCGATCCGGGCATCTACCGCCCCCGCTTCTTCCGATTCGTCCTCGGATAACTACCGCGGTTCCGCCGGGCGTAGGACACGCCCGGCGGAACCATCGGGCATCACCGGTACCGGTGTGTGCCTCCAAGAGCGCGATCGCGACGTGGGGTCAGCGACCTCGACGACATGCGGGACCGCCTCGTCGCGGCGTGCCTGGGGCCGCCGATGCCGGGCGTGCCGGACCCCGGCCACCCGTACCTGCTCACCGCCGGCGACCTGGCGCCCGCCGACACCGCCGGTCTCGAACCAGGCCTGGTCACGGCCGAGGGCGGGCCGACCAGCCACACCGCGATCCTGGCCCGGACCCTCGGCATCCCGGCCGTGGTCCGCTGTGCGGGCATCCTGGACGTGGCCGACGGCGCGTTGGCCAGTCTCGACGGCGCGAGCAGCGTCGTGGTGGCTGGCGTCTCCGCCGGGACGGTGCGCACCACCAACGCGGACCGGCTCGCGGAGGTCGAACGCCGCGCCTGCTCTCAAGGCCCAGGGCGGACCAGGGACGGCCATCCTGTCGCGCTACTGGCCAACATCGGTTCGGCCCGCGACCTCACCGGCGAGGTTGAAGGCGTCGGCCTGGTACTCCAACGTCACTTGCCTTCGGCGTTGGGCGTGGCGCGGGTACGAGGACGGCCACCGCGAGTTGCTCACCGTGGCCTGCCGCTGCCGGACCCGGCATTACCGTGAGTATTCGGCATGCAGTTCGGCGTACGGCCGGAGCCGGTCGGGATGGCGGCGAGTTCTGCCCATGCCGATCTCGGCGCAACAGTGCGTGCCTGGGATGCGGGCGCGATGGGCGGGGCACTCCTCGGCCAAGGCGCGGACCTGGTCGGCTTCCAGTTCGAACGCCTCGCGGCTGCCGGTGAGCACCAACGTGTCGGCGGCGATGTCCCACCGCAGATGATCGCGGAACTCTTGATGCCGGACTTGCCGGTGATCATCGATCGACCGCGCCGGGAACGGACCTGCTTCCACCGCGACGGCGGGAACGCGAGACGGTGATGCAGCAACACCAGGTCGAGCGGGCGCCCCCAACTGTGATGGTCGGGAAGTGTCGCGCGACGTAGGGGAAGATAGACGATCGTGTGCGGCGACCGGGCAGCCAGCCCCCACGCCAGAGCGAGCAGCATCGCTGTTTCCTTGTCGAGGCAGAACTGGGCTCCAAGACGGCCCTCGTACAGACCAGCGAACCCCGGCGGCCTTGCCGGCCGCATGACCCGGTACCGATAGCGTCCGAGGTGAACGGTGCTGACCATCACCGGCCATTCGTGTCCGCCCAACCGTCGACCCACTCCAGCAAGCCCTTTCGACCCTCGTTGTATCGCCGTCCGGTGAGCATTGTCGCCCGGCCCGGCACAGCGACAGAGTTACCTGACGGCGGGGCACCCGAGTCAAGACCGGGCGCGCTCTTATGCCGCTCCTGGCGTCCTGGTGTTCATCACCGCTGGTGACGCACGGTAGTGCCGGTGCCCGCCGCTGAAGATCACCGCCGACCGCACGTCCTGACATCGATGCTCCTTGACCCTCTCAACGCATGCGGTTCAGTACTCACGGTGTGCTGTACTTCCCAGAGAGTCGCGGGGCCTATGTGGTTGCCCTGGTCTCTTGCTGTCCTGTGTCGAAAGGGTGATGACGATGATTCAGACGCTGTTCGACAGCAGGGACTTCCCGGTCGACGAGCGATTCGACCGCTGGCACGAGATGACGATGCGATCGCTCGTGGCCTCGGACGTAGCCACCGAAATCCCGCACCAGGACTTTCGGGCAACGATGCAGCATCTCGACCTGGGCGCGGTTCAGATCGTCGCCATGACGTATCCCTCGTTGCGGTGTCGGCGTACGCCGAGAATGATCCGGCAGAGCGACCCGGGGTATCTCAGCCTCGGGATGATCCTGGGGGGCAAGCAAGGGATCGCCCAAGGCGGCCGGGAAAGCGTTGCGGGGCCGGACGACCTCGTGCTCTACGACACGTCACATCCATACGAGGCGCACGTGACCGCCGCGAATCCGGTGGTGGCTCGCACGGTGGTGGCACAGTTCCCCAGAGCGCTGCTGTCCACGCGCAACTTCGAGCCACTGCTCGGCGCACGCTTGTCCGGGAGAGTCGGAACCGGAGGTCTGGTCGCACAGTTCCTGTTCGGACTGGTCAGGGGCGCACGCGACTACGAGCCTGCGGACTCCCCTCGGCTGGCCGCGGTCTTCCTCGATCTGCTGTCCATCACACTCGCCCGGGAACTAGGCGCTGGATGCGAACCGCCGCCCGAGAGCCCTCAGAACGCTCTCATGCTGCGCATTCACGCCTTCATCCAACAGCACCTCGGTGATCCGGAGTTGTCCCCGGTCACCATCGCCGCCGCGCACCAGATCTCGGTCCGCCACCTCCACCAACTCTTCCGGCAGCAGGACCTGACCGTCTCAGCCTGGATCCGTCGTGAACGACTGGCCCGTTGCCGCCGCGATCTCGCCGATCCGCGGCTGCGAGATCGTCCGATTTACGCGATCGCGCTGCGCTGGGGCTTTCCGCGACCGGCCGATTTCACCCGGACATTTCGGCTCTCCTACGACATGACGCCCAGCGATTATCGGGAGATGGTTCCGCACAGCCTGGTCGGCGTCGAGAGCTAAGCGGCGTGCGCTCTGCGCTAACGCCATCCTGACTCGTGGCCTCCACAATGGCTTGCAGGTCGACTCGCGCACCCACGTAGGCGCGATACGGGGACTCAACCCCGTCTTTCCGCGATCGCTAGAGCATGGAGGTTTCACGCGCTCATGAGATTCATCAAGAGGACGGCCCTGATGGCTTGCGCGACGGCGACGGCAGTCATGGCATTCGCCACTCCGGCCAGCGCCGCCACCACGTTGAACTTCTATGCCAACGGACCAGCTGATTCGGGCCGCGGCTGTGATATGACGACCAAGGCGGGGGGCACCTACACCTACTACGCGAATGGCGGCGTCAAAGGTGGCTACCAGGCGTTCGCAGGTGGCTTCGACGCATGGGAGCGTGATCTCTGCCCGGATGGTTACGGTGCGGCGCTGCACCTGACCTACTACAAGTGGAACGGCAGCTCATGGGTTTACTCGACTGCCAACCCGATCAAGGTGACCACCGGGGCCTACGACACGGTGTATCACAGCTGGACCTTCAAGGACGTTCGCGACGTGCAGATCTACAGCTGCAGGATCAACGGTGCAGGTGCGGTCTCGTCGTGCGCCAAGGCAACCCTCTTCTAGGAGGCCGGAACGGGCTTCGGCCCGCTGGTCACCCACGACATCATGCCGCTGTGGATCGTCTCCGGCCTGCCCCCGCCGCCCCCTCGCCGAGCTTCCCGAGGGCTGCGTCATCCCGTCGGTGAAGTTCGCTGCGGCAGTCGCTTAGCACGACCATCCACCTGCCGGGCTCCGGGCCATGAGGTTCGGGGCCCGGCCGGGCGGGGGAGCGGTCGGTAGCCGTCGCGTTCGGGGGGCGGCGACGTGCCCTTCGTGGCATTTCGGCGTACACGGCGATCGATTATCCGGCCGGGAAGCGCAGACACCCGGGGCCGGCCCAGTGGCGCCCTCGGCATGAGCGCGCACCGCGTCGGGGCGCGGAGGCGCGTCCGGCTGAGAGGGCTCCTGCGTCCGTCGTGGGCTTCGAACGGTTTCCGCACAGTGGCTACATGCGGGGCGACGGTCGCCTAGCGCATGGTCGGCGGGCTCGGCATAGATCCCGCCCGGTGGTACTTTCTGCCGGTGCCCGTCACGACGGGCACCGGCGGCGTGTTGTTGGGCGCGGCTGATCGTGGAGTCGACGCTGACGGTCCAGTCGATGCGCCCGGCCGTATCGGCGGCGGCTTGCAGCCCAGCCGGGATCCGGGCCAGGTGCCGTCACGCTGCCAGCGGCGGAACCATCGATACAGCGTCGGCTACGGGGCGTAGTTGGCGGCGGGTGGTCGGCTGGGCGCGATAGCCGCTCACCTCGAGCTCTCGCCCGATATGCGACCGGGCGGTGGCGTGCCGCGCACAGGGACCTGAGCGAGAATGGGCCGGTTCGAACTCTGCGCAACCCTGGAAGGAACCCTCCCTTGGCCGGTGGACTCGTAGCCCTGCTGGATGACGTGGCGGTGCTGGCCCGAGCCGCTGCCGCGTCGATCGATGACATCGGGGCGGCCGCCGCGAAGGCCGGCGCCAAGGCTGCGGGCGTCGTCGTCGACGATGCTGCCGTCACGCCGCAGTACGTACGGAGCCTGGCGGCCGAGCGTGAGTTGCCGATTATCAAGCGCATTGCCCTGGGGTCGCTGCGCAACAAGTTCTTCATCATCCTGCCGGCGGTGCTGCTGCTCAGTCAGTTCGTGCCCTGGCTGCTCACTCCGATCCTCATGCTCGGCGGCGCCTACCTCTGTTACGAGGGTGCGGAGAAGGTGTGGGCCAAGATCGCCCATCACGATGCCTACGGCGCGGGCGAGGAAAAGGTGCAGGACGAGACGACACTGGTGTCCGGGGCGGTACGAACCGACCTGATCCTCTCGGCGGAGATCATGGTCATCACCCTTAACGAGGTGATCGATGAGGCGTTCTGGTCCCGCCTGGCGATCCTGGCTGTCGTCGCCGTCGTCATGACCGTCCTGGTGTACGGCGTGGTGGCCCTGATCGTAAAGATGGACGACGCCGGGCTGCGCCTGTCGCAACGTTCCGGCGCCGTCGTCACGTTCGGCCGCGCTCTGGTGAGGGCGATGCCGGTCGTCCTCACCGTGCTGACGGTAGTCGGCACCGCGGCGATGCTGTGGGTGGGCGGGCACATCCTGCTGCTAGGCACGAACGAGCTGAACCTGCACTTCCTGTACGAGGCCGTGCACCACGTGGAGGTCGCCGCCCACGACGCCACGGGTGTTCTCGGCGGGCTCGTCGGCTGGCTCGTCAACACGGTGGCCAGCGCGATCCTCGGGCTGATCGTCGGAGCGTTGGTCGTGCTGGTCATGACTCTCACGCTCCACCGCCGCAAGTCCAAGCCTGCGGCTGCGACTGCGGCGGCCACGACTCGTACTGACGGCATCATCCCCGCTCCGCCGAGCCGTGCAGCTCAGCGTCGCGACGCTCCTGCGGACCGAGCGCCGCGCGGTTGACCGCACAATCATCGCAACTCGACCACGGAGTCAGGCGTTCTGGTGCTGAACCGCTAGTACTCCAGCCGCACCTGGTGGAGTCAGAGTCTTCGCGCGTCCCCGCAGCCACCAAGACCAACGACTAAAGATCACCCAAACCACCGTGGTCCAGTTTCAGCCGGACCACGGTGGTCCCGTTTGAGGCGGCGTTGACACGGTGGACGGACTGACCATCCCGGGCCGCCCGCGGGCCAGTGGCCGCACCGCTCGATGCCAGACCGCCTGTCGGCTCCGGCTAAAGGCTGGGGTCGGGGCGGCGTTGACAGGAGCCCACCGGCTGTGCCGTCCGTCGCTGGAACTGACCGTGGCCGGGTGCGCCGTTGATGGGGGACCGGGGCGCCGTGGACCTGGTGATGCCCTGCCGTCGCCCCTCGTCTACCCCCCGAAAACCCCCACTCATGCGCGGTCGTTGAGCGTGTCAGCGCCCAAGCCTCTGATGGGCTACGTCGCGTCAGCCCCGGAAGCGGTGGAACCTGTCGGTGCGTCAGACGACCGACGGAGCGTTGTGTCGCCCGGCCGTTGCCGAGTGAGCCGGCTGCGCCGTGCGGCGATGTAGCGCCGCATCTTCTCGGCGGTTCCGCAGTCCTGCATGCTGCACCAGCGGCGGCTTCGGTTCTTGCTCTCGTCGTAGAAGACGAAACTGCACGCCTCACAACGCTTGATGCGTTCAGTCGTGGCCGTGGTCAGCAGCCCGACCGCCGCATGCACCACCGGCCGTAGCGGCCGGGCGAGCGAACGGTCGTCCCGCCAGGTCCAGGCGAATCCGTTGTCCTGGTCGAGCCGGGCGTGGGCGAGCGCGTCCGCTTCATCGTCCCGCAAGCGGGCCAGGGCGGTCGATTCCGGGCTTCGCTGGGCGGCCAACGCCTGGAAGATCTCGTCCAGGTAGTCGCGGGTGTGCAGCGCGCGCACGAAGGCGGCGTCCGCGCCGGCTCCATCGTCGCGGGCGCGTCGGCGTAGGGCTGTCGCCTCGGCGTCGGTGAGATCGGCTGCGTACACGCTCCAAGCGACCAGCTCGGGATAACCCGTGAGCACGTCGTCGTCCGGAGCGGCGCCGGGCGGACCGACCCGCGTGTTGACGAAGTCGAGGGCGACGTTGCCGCCGACCAGGCGCATCCGAGTCACTGTTTCCATCAAAACCGACTTTACCAGTTGCACGATCGCGGTCGCCTTGTTTCCATGAAAGCTCGTTTAGATGGAAACGGGGTTGGCGCATGAAACGTGCGATCGGTGCTCTCGTCGGCCTGGCTGGTGGAACGTTCCTCTACAGCACCGCTGAGGGCCTGCCAGTCGGCCTGTTGCTCCCGATGGCCGCCGACCTGAACGTCTCGCCGTCCCAGGTCGGAATGCTGGTCACCGCCTACAGCGCGGTGGTGATGATCGCCTCGGTCCCGTTGACCGTGCTGGCCCGCCGCATCCCGCGCCGGATGTTGCTGTCCGGGTTGCTGGCGGGCTTCGTCGTCAGCAATGCGGCCACGGTGCTCGCCACCACGTTCGCGCAGGCGGTGGCGGCCCGGGTGGCCACCGGGCTGACCCACGCCCTGTTCTGGGCGGTAGTGGTGCCGGCCGCGGCCGGGCTGTTTCGGCCCGGCCTGCGCGGGCGGGTGGTCGCGGTGGTGTTCGCCGGCGGCAACGTCGCGCTGCTCGTCGGCGTGCCCACCGGCGCCTGGCTGGGCGAGAAGGCCGGCTGGCGGGCGTCGTTCTTGATGGTGGCCGGACTGGGCGCGGTGGTCTTGGCCGTGGTGGCCGTCCTGCTGCCGTCGACGCGACCCGGCGAGGGGCACGCCACCTACGGCGCGACGCCCGACGCTCGACGGTTCTGGCTGCTCGTGGTGATCGCCGTCCTCACGACGGCCGGCGCCATCGCCGCCTACACCTATGTCGCACTGTTCGTCACCGAGGTCACCGGCTTCGCCACCGCGTCCGTCGGCGCCATCCTGTTTGCGCGCGGTATGGCGAGCGTCCTCGCCATACTCGCGATGGCAGCGTTCGTCGACCGCAACCCGTGGCTTGCCCTCATCGTGACCGTGGCACTGCAGACCGCGGCACTACTCGTCCTGTACGTCTTCGGCCGGCAGCCGATGGCGGCCGTCGGCATGATCGCTGTATCCGGCATGGCATTCGCCGCGTTCACAGCGGCGCTGGGCGGTCTGGTGCTCCAGGTGGCGCCGGGCCGCTCCGACGTGGCGGCCGCGACCCTCTCGGCCGCGGTCAACGTCGGCATCACGGTAGGGGCGTTCGCCGGTGGTCTGGTGGTGACCGGGTTCGGCGTGGCGACCACGGTGTTGGTGGGGGCGATACTCGGCGGGATCGCCTTGGTGCTGACCTGCGGCCAACGGGTCAGCCCGCAGCGGGAGCAGAGGGCTGGTCCAACCGGTGAGTGCCCCGTCGATGATTCCGGCCCTCTCGCCCTGAGAACTCGCCAGCCACTACCCGGTCGAGGCGGTTCCCGTTCGTGATCGTGCCTGTGGAGTGGGCCGCGAGCATCGGGTGGGACCACGCTGCCACGTCGATACCAGGGGCCCGAGCGATCTCCGTCGAGCTCTTTCGGCAAATTCCTGCACCCGCGCGCAGGGTTTCCGTCCTACTGGTGGCAGCGGGAAAGCCAATGCGGACAGGGAAGGGCTCGATCATGAAGATCGTCGTCATCGGTGGCAGCGGCCTCATCGGCTCCAAGCTCGTGGAGAGGCTCGGTGCCCAGGGTCATGAGGCGGTGCCGGCGTCGCCGAAGACCGGCGTGAACACCCTGACCGGCGAAGGAGTGGCGGACGTGCTCTCCGGCACCGATGCCGTCGTCGACGTGTCGAACTCGCCGTCACTCGAAGGCGGCGCCGCACTGGAGTTCTTCGAGACGTCCACGCGGAACCTCCTTGCCGCCGCCGCGAACGCCGGTGTCGGTCACTACGTGGCGCTCTCCGTCGTGGGCTCCGAACGGCTTCCGGACAGCGGCTACCTGCGGGCGAAGGTCGCCCAGGAGAAGCTCATCACCGCGTCCGGGCTCCCGTACTCGCTTGTGCACGCCACACAGTTCTTCGAGTTCCTTCAGGGCATCGTGGACGCCGCCACCGACGGCGACACCGTGCACCTCGCGCCGGTGCTGATCCAGCCGATGGCGGCGGACGACGTCGCCGCCGCGGTGGCCGAGGTCGTGGCCGGCGCGCCGACCAACGGTGTGGTCGAGGTCGGTGGCCCGGAACAGTTCCGCCTCGACGAACTGGGACGATCCACCCTCGCGGCCCGGCAGGATCCTCGTTCGGTGGTGAGTGACTCCGGCGCCCGGTATTTCGGTGCCGCGCTGTCTGAGCGCTCGCTCGTCCCCGCCGACGGCGCCCGCATCGCCGGCACCCGCCTCGACGACTGGCGAACGCGGGCGACCCACGGCCGGTAGACCGGCGTGCTGCATGCGGCTTCCCGGAGCAGCCCCGTCCTGGCGGCTTGACCGGAGACCTCGGACGAGGCAGTCGCCCATGTCCTCCGCGCAGAGTAACGCTCCTCGCTCCGAAACTTTCGGCGCTGTGTCGATCAAAACGCCAGCCTGCCGTCCGGCGCTCTCCCTGCCAGCGAGGCTGTTGACGGATGACGGGGCACTTAGTAGCCTCAGCGCACAAAATCATGGCATGTAAATATCTCGATAAGTTTCGGAGGCGGCGAGCGCACCGACGACGGGACAACGACTGACCCGTCGATGAGGCCACTCGTCGGCTTCTGCCTGCGCGCCCGCGCCGGCGAGAACCCCCCACCCCACCACCGCCGCTCACGATCACACCGATGGAGGGCCGTTGAAACGCGTCCGGACCACCACCACAGCCGTCATGGCCGCCGTCGCGCTCCTCCTCGCCGGCTGTGGCGGATCAGACGGCAAGTCCGACTCGAAGACCTTCGAGTTCTGGTCGTTCGCCAACATCAACCAGAAGGCCGACGTCGACGTCTACACCAAGGCGCACCCCGATGTGCGCGTCAAGCTCACCGAGGTGGGCAGCACGACCGAGACCGCGCAGGCGCTCACCGCCGCGCTGGCCGGTGGCAAGGTGCCCGACCTGGTGCTGATCCAGGCCGACGACCTGCCGAAGTTCATGCAGTCCCCGGACAACTTCGTCGACCTCACCACGCTGGGCGCGAACGACATCAAGGGCGACTACCTCGACTGGGTGATGGCGCAGTCGACGACGAAGGACGGCAAGATCATCGGCGTGCCGACCGACGTGGGCGGCTTGGCGGTGGCCTACCGTACCGATCTGTTCAAGGCGGCCGGCCTGCCCACCGATCGGGAATCGGTCTCCAAGCTCTGGCCGACGTGGGACGAGTTCATCAACGTCGGTAAGCAGTACGTCCAGAAGACCGGGAAGCCGTTCGTGGACAACACGCCGACCAGCGTCTTCTTCCAGGCGGTCAACCAGGGCAGCCAGCGCTATTACAGCGCCGACCGCAAGCTGGACTACGACAACGAGCAGGTCAAGGCGGCGTTCGACGTGACGCTGAAGGCGTTCTCCGCGGGCATCTCCGCCAAGCAGGGGTCGTTCTCGTCCGGCTGGACCGCGGCGATGAAGAAGGGCGACTACGCGGTGGTGTGCTCGCCGTCCTGGATGCTCAGCCAGATGAAGACGAACGCCCCCGAGACGAACGGGAAGTGGGACATCGCCACCATCCCCGGTGGTTCGGGGAACTGGGGCGGCAGCTTCCTCGCCATCCCCAAGCGCGCCAAGAACGCGAAGGCGGCGTGGAACTACATCTCCGAGATGCAGTCGCCGAAGGGGCAGCTGGACCACTTCCTGATGCAGGGGTCGCTGCCCACCACCCCGTCGGTCTACACGGACCCGCAGCTGGTCGGGAAGACCGACCCGTTCTTCAGCAACGCACCGATCGGCAAGATCTACACCCAGTCGGTGGTGGGGATCAAGCCCTTCTACTTCGGTCCGCAGGACGGCCCCATCGGCACCGAGTTCCTCAACACGCTCACCAGCGTCGAGCAGGGCAAGGTGGACCCGGCGAAGGCCTGGGACACCGCGCTGACGAACGTCAAGAACGCCGTACGCGAATGACCGAGGGCTGATGCGCGGCGGCCGGGTCGTGCCCGGCCGCCGCCCATCGGGAGGGTGACGCTTTGACCACCATGCTCGGCCCGGCCCCGGTCCCACCGGACGTCCGGAGGCCCGCTCGCAACCGGCGGATCCAGCAGGGCGTACGGGAGTTCCTGGCGCCGTACGCGTACATCTCGCCGTTCTTCGTGCTCTTCTTGATCTTCGGCCTCTTCCCGTTGCTGTTCACCTTCTACATCTCGCTGTTCGACTGGGATCCGATCGGTGAGCACCGCTTCGTGGGGCTGGACAACTTCTCCGAGCTCCTGCACGACCCGCGCTTCTGGGGTGCGCTGCGGAACACGTTCAGCATCTGGGTGCTGTCGACGGTGCCGCAGTTGCTCCTGGCGCTCGGCCTGGCGCACCTGCTCAACCACGCGCGGCTGCGGCTGGCCGCCCTGTTCCGGATGTCGGTGCTCGTCCCGTACGTCACCTCGGTGGCGGCCACGACGATCGTCTTCGCCCAGATGTTCGACAGGGACTACGGCATGATCAACTGGTTCCTGGGGCTGCTGGGCTTCGACCACATCGACTTCACGGCGTCGCTGTGGGGCAGCCACATCATGATCGCCACGATGATCGCCTGGCGCTGGACCGGATACAACACACTGCTGTACCTGGCCGCGCTGCAGGCGGTTCCCCGGGAACTGTATGAGGCCGCCGCCGCCGACGGCGCGAACGGCTGGAAGCAGTTCCTGCACATCAGCATCCCCTCGTTACGGCCGATCATCGCGTTCACCGTCGTGACGTCGACCATCGGCGGGCTGCAGGTCTTCACCGAACCGCTGCTGGCCAACCCGGTGGGCGGGCTCACGTGCGGGGCTGCTCGGCAGTGCCAGACCGTCACCCTCTACCTCTACGAGCAGTCCTTCGGGCAGTTCCACTTCGGCTACGGCGCGGCGGTCGGCGTCGCCCTCTTCGTCATCGTGGTGGTGTTCTCCGGACTCAACTATCTGCTGGCCACCCGCATCCGTTCGGAGCGCCCATGAAGCCCGCACCCACGACCGCCGCGCCCGCGCGGACCAGGCGGCGCCAGGCCAATCGCGTCCCGCTCCCGGTGTACGCGCTGCTCACCCTCATGGCGCTCGCCAGCGTCTTCCCGCTCTACTGGATGTTCGTGGTGGCGACGACGGACTCCGCCACCGCGACGACGCTCCCCCCGACGCTCACACCCGGTGGCAACTTCCTGCACCTGGCGGAACTGGTCTTCACCATCGTGCCGTTCGTGCAGTCCCTGCTGAACAGCCTCATCGTCGCCACCACGATCGCCGTGGGTCAGGCGGTGCTCTGCGCGCTTGCCGGGTTCGCCTTCGCCAAGCTGTCCTTCCCGGGCCGCAACACGCTGTTCCTCATCGTCGTGCTGACCATGACGGTGCCGGCGCAGCTGGCAGTGGTGCCGCAGTACCTGATCATCTCCCAGTTGAACTGGGTGGACAGCCTTCAGGCGGTGATCGTTCCCGGGCTGGTGAGCGCGTTCGGCATCTTCTGGATGCGCCAGCACATCGGCAGCACCATCGACGACGAGCTGATGCAGGCGGCGCGGGTGGACGGCGCGACCACCTGGCAGATCTTCTGGCGGATCGCCTTCCCGCTGGTCCGCCCGGCGGCGTACGTGCTGGGGCTGTTCACGTTCGTCTACGCCTGGAACGATTTCCTGTGGCCGTTCATCGTGTTGAAGTCGCCGGAGAACTACACCGTCCAGATCGCCATCAAGGCACTGCAGCAGAACCGGGACATCGATCTGGGCCTGGCCATGTCCGGCTCCTTCCTGGCCACCATTCCGCTGCTGGTGCTGTTCGTCTTCGTCGGGCGCCGTCTGGTGCAGGGGATCATGGAAGGCGCGTTCAAGGGGTGAGGCCGGGTGCCGGTCCGTCATCCGGCCGGCTGGTAGTCGAACCAGTCGAACCCGGCGGTTCCCTCGGTGACGTACATGCCGATGACCCGGCCGGTGAACCCGGACGCGACCTCGGTGGACAGATAGCGCCCGTCGAGTTCCGCCAGGGACGACCAGCCGTCCCCGGTCTCGACCTCGAAGCCGATCGTGTCGCGGCCGGCGGCGGTGACGCCCACGAGGCCCGCCTGCGCCAGCGCGTCGGACGAGGTGACTGTCGGGGTACGCGGGTCGATCCGGTACGACTCGACCCCGGACACCGTCATCCAGCAGGTGCCGTCGTCGTCCCACGCCAGCGACGGGTCCACGTGGGGCAGGTCCAGGTAGACCGGATCCGCCCACGGGCCGGCGGGATCGGCCGCCGTGACGATCAGGTGCCGGTCGAGCGTGACGTTCGTCGTGACGACCCAGAACCGGCCGTCGTGGTGGCGGATCGTCGGCGCGTAGATGCCCCGCGAGGCGAGTGTGTCGGCGGGCAGCCGGAGTTGATCGGCGCGGTCGAGCACGTTGCCGATCTGGTGCCGGCTGAACAGGTCACGGCTGTGGAAGATCGGCACACCAGGCGTGTACTCGACGCTCGAGCAGACGAGGTAGTAGTCGTCACCGGCCCGGCAGGTGCTCGGGTCGGGCCAGAAGCCCGGGAGGATCGGGTTGCGGTAGCCACCGTCCGCGGGCTCCGGTTCCATGTCCGCTCCTTCTCGTACGGGTACGGCATGAGTGTCGATGTCGCGAACCGCCCCGGGCAAGCCGCGAGCGCCCGGCGCTGCGACCCCGGCACCAGAGCCGAGGATCAGGAATGACGAGCCTGCGCTGCCGGCTGCCCGGCCGGCTCCGGCGCGCCCGTCGCCGCCCGTACACCTTCACGGTCCGGCGCGGGCTGCGCGTGCCGATGGACGACGGCGTCGAGCTGGTCGCCGACCTCTACCTGCCGGCCGGCCCGGTGGAACCGCCGCTGCCCACGATCGTCGTCCGCTCGCCGTACGGCCGGCACGGCTCGCTCACGGACGCGCCGGCGCTGGCCGGCGAGGGGTTCACGGTGCTGGTGCAGAGCTGCCGCGGTACGGGCGGCTCGGGTGGCAGCTTCCGACCACAGCTCGACGAGCAGCGCGACGGCATGGCCACCCACCTGTGGGTACGCCGCCAGCAATGGTTCACCGGCACCGTCGCGACGTACGGGGAGAGCTACCTCGGCTACACCCAATGGGCGGTGGCGGGACGGATGTGCCGGGACGACCCCGGGAACGCCCCCGATGCCCTGTGCCTGAACGTCACGATGGCCGACTTCGGCGCGGTCACCTGGACCAACGGCGTCTTCTCGCTGGGCGGCTCGCTCGGCTGGTCGCGCCTGATGGCCCTGCGGGGCATGCGCGGCGCCCTGGTCCGGGCGCGGCTCGCGCGGCGGCCGGACCGGAGGCTGGCCGAAGCCCTCGACGTTCTGCCCCTGTCCCACGGCGACACGGCGGTGGCGGGCCACCCGATCGGCTGGTACCAGGACTGGCTGGCCCACGAGCAGCTCACCGACGAATACTGGACCCGGCAGTCGCACACCGCGTCGGTGCCCGACGTGACATCGCCCGTCTACATGGCCACCGGCTGGTACGACATGTTCCTTCCCTGGCAGCTGCGCACCTACGCCCAACTGGTCGCGGCCGGTCGCCCGCCCCGGCTGACCATCGGCCCGTGGGGCCACCGCAGCGACCAGAGCCCGTTCCTCGCCGAGTCGATCGCTTTCCTCAAGGAGCACTTCGCCGGCGTGCCGGCGGCCCGGCCCGCGCCCGTGCGCGCCTTCCTCACCGGCGCGCGGCAGTGGCACGACCTGCCCGCGTGGCCACCGCCGGGCACCTCCGTGCGGCGGTGGTACCTGCACCGGTCCGGGCTGCTCGACCCGGCCGTCCCCGACGGGGGCGGCACCCGCTACACCTACGATCCCGACCGGCCCACACCCGCACTCGGCGGCCCCGGCCTGGGCCCGTCCTGCGAGCCGGTCGACAACAGCGCCCACGAACGCCGTACCGACGTGGTCGTCTTCCGCAGTCCACCGCTGGATCACGCCGTCGTCCTCGCCGGGGAGCCGATCGCCCGCGTCCGGTTCCGCTCGACGGCGGCCAGCGCGGACGTGTTCGTCCGGATCTGCGACGTGCAGCCCGACGGCCGCTCGATGAGCGTGTGCGACGGCATCCGCCGCGTCGGCGGCGCCGGTACCGCGGCCACCGATCCGCGGCCCGGCGAGGGCGGCTTCGTCGAGCTGGACGTGCCGCTGTGGCCGGCGTTCCACCGCTTCGCCGCCGGCCACCGCATCGCCGTGCAGGTCAGCTCCGGCGCGCATCCGCGCTACGCCCGCAATCCCGGGAGCGGCGAGCCTGCCGCCACCGCGACCACCACCGTACGGGCGCAGCAGGAGATCTCCCACGGCGGCGCCCACCCGTCCGCGATCGACCTGCCGGTGTGGACGTGAACGGGCGCGCACGCGCCGGCCGCTGCGCCGACGGCATCTGCATCAATCGACGAGGAGGGCTCCCCGGATGACATCCGTGTTCCATGTGACGACAGGCGGTTCGGACCGTGCCGACGGCTGCGCCGAGCGGCCCTTCCGGACGATCAACCGGGCGGCGGGCGTCGCGCAGCCCGGTGACACCGTGGTGGTGCACGCGGGGGAGTACCGCGAGTGGGTGACGCCACGCCACGGCGGTCTCAGCGACGCCCGCCGCATCACCTACGAGGCGGCGCCAGGCGAGCACGTGGTGATCAAGGGATCGGAACGCGTCACCGGCTGGGAGCCGCTCGGCGGGACGGTGTGGCGGGCGGTCGTCGACAACGCGCTGTTCGGCTCGTTCAACCCGTTCGCCGAGGAGGTGACCGGGGACTGGATCGTGTACCGCACGGGCGCGCCACGCCGGCACCTCGGCGACGTCTACCTGAACGGCCTGAGCTTCTTCGAGGCGGGGAGCCGGGCGGAGGTCGACGATCCGCCCCGGCGCACCGAGGTCGTCGACGACTGGACCAGGCTGCCCCGTCCGGTCGGCGATCCCGGCCGGACCCGGCTCGTCTGGTACGCCGAGGTCGATGAGCGGACGACGATCTGGGCCAACTTCCAGGGCGCCGACCCGAACACCGAGCTGGTCGAGATCAACGTACGCCGCAGCGTCTTCTACCCGGACCAGCCGCACCTGGACTACATCACCGTCCGTGGCTTCGAGCTGGCGCACGCGGCCAGCCCGTGGGCGCCGCCGACCGCCGACCAGCCGGGCCTGATCGGGCCCGGCTGGGCGAAGGGGTGGGTCATCGAGGACAACGTGATCCACGACGCCAAGTGCGCGGCGATCTCGATCGGGAAGGAGGGGTCGACCGGGCGGAACTTCTCCGCTCTGCGCGGTGACAAGCCGGGCTACCAGTACCAGGTGGAGTCGGTCTTCGCGGCCCGCCGGATCGGGTGGGACCGGGAGCACATCGGCTCGCACGTGATCCGCCGCAACACGATCTACGACTGCGGTCAGAACGCGATAGTGGGTCACCTCGGATGCGCGTTCTCCACCATCGAGGACAACCACATCCACCGCATCGGCGTGAAGCGCGAGTTCTACGGGTACGAGATCGCCGGCATCAAACTGCACGCCGCCATCGACGTGGTGATCCGGCACAACCGGATCCACGACTGCTCGCTCGGCACCTGGCTGGACTGGCAGGCGCAGGGCACCCGGCTCTCCCGCAACGTCTACCACGACAACTCCCGGGACCTCTTCGTCGAGGTCAGCCACGGCCCCTACCTGGTCGAGCACAACATCTTCGGCTCGCCCGCCTCGCTGGAGCTGTTCAGCCAGGGCGGCGCCTTCGTCTGCAACCTGATCTGCGGCACCGTGCGGCTGGAGCCGGTGCTGGACCGCGCCACGCCGTACCACCTGCCGCACAGCACCCAGGTCGCCGGCTACGCGGTGATCTACGGCGGCGACGACAGGTACGTGGGGAACCTCTTCCTGGGCGGCGACCCGGGCGCGGCCTACGGCGCGGGCGCGGAGGGCGAGGGGCCGCCGCTGGCCGGCACCGCCGGATACGACGGGCATCCGGCGTCGTTCGCGGAGTACCTGGCCCGCCTCGCCAACCAGCCGCCGAGCGACCAGCAGAAGTACGTCGAGGTGAGACAACCGGTGTACGCCCGCGCGAACGCCTACGCCGCCGGCGCCCGGCCGTTCGAGGGTGAGCACGAGCCACTGGTGCTGGGCGCCGCGTCGGCGGTAGTCGTCGACGACGGTGACACGATCTGGCTCGTCACCGACCTCCCGGAGGCGTTCGACGAGGCCCGCATCGGTGTGGTCACCGGCCGGGACCTGGAGCGGGTCCGGTGCGCCGACGCGGAGTTCGAGGAGGCGGACGGTAGCCCCGCCGTCATGGACGTCGACCTCACGGGCGAGCCCCGGCAACACGGGCGGGACGGCGCCGTCGGCCCGATCGCGGGCCTCGCGTCCGGTCCACGCCGTACGCGCGTCCTCTGACGGCGGACCCGCGCGTACGCGGACGGTGGCGCCGGCCGGCGCCACCGTCCGCGTCGGACTCAGCCGCGTGCGGCCCAGTCGCCCAGGGCCCAGTCGCGGACCTCGGGCATGTCCTCCAGGTGCTCCACCACGTACGCCTCGTGGCGGTCGAGCTGACTGCGGCACCACGCCTTGAGGTCCGCCGCACCGCGCGGCAGACGCTTGGCGTTGTTGATGGCGTCCATCACGAGGTGGTACCGCGACGCCTTGTTGCGCACCGTCATGTCGAACGGGGTGGTGGTCGTGCCCTGCTCGATGAAGCCGCGCACGCGGAACCGGTCCGCGTCCGGGCGGCCGTGGACGAGCTGGTGGATCGCGCCGGGGTAGCCGTGGAAGGAGAAGACCACGTCGACGTCGTCGGTGAACAGCTCGGTGAACAGGGTCTCGCTCATGCCGTGCGGGTGGTCCTTGGGCCGGACCAGCGTCATCAGGTTGACCACGT
Organism: Micromonospora sp. CNZ285; assembly: GCF_004637285.1. Taxonomy (NCBI): domain Bacteria; kingdom Bacillati; phylum Actinomycetota; class Actinomycetes; order Micromonosporales; family Micromonosporaceae; genus Micromonospora; species Micromonospora sp. CNZ285. The sequence continues at coordinate 855,764 of NZ_SPQD01000001.1, forward strand.
TGACGACGCGCACCTTCAGACCGGGCAGCCGGTCGCGCAGGATCTGCGCCGCCGCGACCGTTTCCATGGTGACGACGTCGCCGGCGCAGGCGAGGACGATGTCGGGGTCGCTGGTGCCGTCGTCGGTGCCGGCCCACTCCCAGATCCCCGCGCCGCGGGCGCAGTGTTCGATCGCCTCGTCCATGGAGAGGTACTGCAACTGCGGCTGCTTGTCGATGACGATCAGGTTGATGTACGACCGCGACCGGAAGCAGTGGTCGGCCACCGACAGCAGGGTGTTGGCGTCCGGCGGCAGGTAGACCCGGGCGACGTCGCCGCGCTGGGTGAGCACCACCTGGATCAGGCCCGGGCCCTGGTGGGAGAAGCCGTTGTGGTCGTTGCGCCACGCCGTCGAGGTCAGCAGCACGTTGAGGCTCGGCACCTTCGCGCGCCACGGCAGGTGCTTGGCCTCCTGCAGCCACTTGCCGTGCTGCACCGTCTGCGAGGCGCTGACCATGGCGAACGCCTCGTAGGTGGCGAACATGCCGTGCCGGCCGGTCAGGTTGTAGCCCTCCAGCCAACCGTGGCAGTTGTGCTCGCTGAGCACCTCCATGACCCGGCCGTCGCGGCTGATCGCCACGTCGTCCGGCGTCACCCGCTCCATGAAGGCGCGGTCGGAGACGTCGAAGACGCCGCCGAGGCGGTTGCTGTTCGTCTCGTCCGGGCAGAACAACCGGAACCGGTCGGCGTTGCGGGCGTAGATGTCGCGCATCATCTCGCCCAGCTTGCGCGTCGACTCGGCCCGCTGCTGCGCCGGCTGGGGCACCTCGATCGCGTAGGAACGGAAGTCCGGCAGGTCCAGGTCCCGGGTGAGCAGCCCGCCGTTCGCGTGCGGGCTGGCGCTCATCCGCAGGTCGCCGTCGGGGGCCTGGTCCCGGACCAGCGCCACGGGCGCGCCGGTGGAGTCGAACAGCTCCTCCGGACGGTACGACCTGAGCCAGCGCTCCAGGAGCGCGAGGTGCTCCGGATTGTCCTTGACGCCGGACAGCGGCACCTGGTGGGAGCGCCACGTCCCGGTGACGGTGACCCCGTCGACGGTGTCCGGCCCGGTCCAGCCCTTCGGCGACCGCAGGATGATCAGCGGCCAGGTCGGACGCGTACCGTCCCAGGAGCCGTCACGGGCGGCGGTCTGGATGTCGCGGATCCTCGTCCAGGCGGTGGCCAGGGCGGCGGCGAAGCGGTGGTGCATGCCGGGCAGGTCGGAGCCCTCGACCTCGATGACGTCGTAACCGTGGCCCCGCAGCAGGTGGCGTACCTCCTCGGGGTCCTTGCGGCCGAGCACGGTGGGACCGGAGATCTTGGCGTCGTTGAGGTGCAGGATCGGCAGGACCGCGCCGTCGCGCTCCGGGTTGAGGAAGGACACGCCCTTCCAGGAGCCCTCCAGAGGCCCGGTCTCGGCCTCGCCGTCGCCCACCACCGCGATGGCCAGCAGGTCCGGGTTGTCCATGACCGCGCCGAACGCGTGGACCAGGACGTAGCCCAGCTCACCGCCCTCGTGAATGGAACCCGGGGTGGTCACCGACACGTGCGACGGGATACCGCCGGGGCTGGAGAACTGCCGGAACAGGCGCAGCATCCCCGCCTCGTCCTGGCTGACGTCCGGGTAGATCTCGCTGTAGGTGCCCTCCAGGTAGCCGGCGGCCACCAGTGCCGGCCCGCCGTGACCCGGACCGGCCAGGTAGATCGCCTGCTGGCCAGTGTGCCGGATCAGCCGGGAGACGTGCGCGTAGATCAGCGACAGGCCGGGGCTGGTTCCCCAGTGGCCGAGCAGGCGCGGCTTGATGTGTTCAGCCGACAGGGGCTCGCGCAGCAGTGGGTTGCCCTGCAGGTAGATCTGACCGATGGTCAGGTAGTTGTTCGCCCGCCACCACGCGTCCAGACGGGCGAGTTCGGTGTCGTCGAGTTCGGCGAGCGTACGGAGTTCGGATTCGACCGCGGTCACCGTGCTTCCCTTCCACTGATCTCGTCTTGTCCGGACCCAGCCTAGGCCCGGCGGTGCCCGGCCGCGGGGGGCCGCAGGCCGGAAGCCGCGGGACCTTCGGCCCTCGCCGGCAACCGCCGCGACCGCCGGGCACATGACGTTCGTTCCGCGCGCTGCTTGATACCCAGCAGCATCCGACGCTCCATGACCAGACTGCCCGGTTCCATCACCATCCGGTACGCGGCCCGGCCCGGCCCCGGACGCCCGGCCAGGGAGATCCGGTTGCGGCTGATCAGCCGGGTGCCCGCGCCGTACCGTCGCAGGTGGAAGCCCCACACCCAGGCGCCGTCGGCGGACCGGAACACCAGCGTCCGGCGGGGGTCGAGGATCTCGGTCACCGCCGGGTCAGCCGGTGGTCGCCGGTCCGTAGTACGCGGCACGCATCAGCTCCTGCATGTCGCCGAGCATCGGCATCCGGGGGTTGGCCGGGGCGCACTGGTCCTCGTACGCGTTCAGCGCCTGTTGCGGCAGCGCCGCGAGGAAGGCCCGCTCGTCCACGCCGACCGCCGCGAACGACGGCTCGATGCCGACCTCGTCGCGCAGGCGCTCGATCGCCGTCGCCAGGGCTTCCACCGCTTCGGCGTCGGTCGCGGCGGGGAGCCCGAGGGTACGGGCGATGTCGGCGAAGCGTTGCGGCGCCCGGTACGTCTCGTACCTGGGCCAGCCGGTGAGCTTGCTCGGCACGGTGCCGTTGTACCTGATGACGTGCGGGAGCAGGATCGCGTTGGTGCGCCCGTGTGCGACGTGGAAGGTGGCACCCAGGGTGTGCGACATGGCGTGCACGATGCCGAGGAAGGCGCTGCCGAACGCCATGCCGGCGATCGTCCCGGCGTTGTGCATCTTCTCGCGGGCCACCGGGTCCGCGGCGCCCTGGTGGACGGCCCGGGCGAGGTTGCCGAAGATGAGCCGGACGGCGTGCAGGGCCAGCCCGTCGGTGAAGTCGTTGGCGTAGACGGACACGTACGACTCGATCGCGTGGGTGAGCGCGTCGAAGCCGCTGTCCGCGGTGACCACCGCCGGCAGGTCGGCGGCCAGGACCGGGTCGACGATCGCCACGCTCGGCGTGAGGGCGTAGTCGGCGAGCGGGTACTTCTTGCCGGACGCGGTGTCGGTGATGACCGCGAACGGGGTCACCTCGGCTCCGGTGCCGGAGGTGGTCGGGATGCAGACGAGCTGGGCCAGCGCGCCGAGGGTGGGGAACTTGAAGGCGCGTTTGCGAATGTCGAAGAACTTCTCCCGCAGATCGGCGAAGACCACCTCGGGGTGCTCGTAGCGCAGCCACATCACCTTGGCGGCGTCCATCGCCGAACCCCCGCCGAGCGCGATGATGGTGTCCGGGCGGAACGAGCGCATCGACTCGGCGCCCCGGTCGACGGTGCGCACGCTGGGCTCCGGCTCGACGTCGTCGATGATCTGCAGGGCCACCTGCTCGCGGCGGCGGTGCAGCACGGACAGCACGCGGTCCACGTACCCCAGTCTGGTCATGGTGTGGTCGGTCACCACGGTGACCCGGTGCACGTCTGGCATGTCGGCGAGGTAGCGGATCGCGTTCGGCTCGAAGTAGATCTTCGGCGGAACCTTGAACCACTGCAGGTTGTTCGTCCGCCGGGCCACCCGCTTGATGTTGATGAGGTCGACCGCCGTGACGTTGTGCGACACCGAGTTGTGGCCGTAGCTCCCGCAGCCCAGCGTCAGCGACGGCAGGAAGGCGTTGTACATGTCGCCGATGCCGCCCTGGGAGGCCGGTGCGTTCCAGATGATCCGGACGGCCTTGACCCGGCGGCCGTACGCCTCGGCCAGGTCGGCGTCCCGCGTGTGGATGACGGCGCTGTGACCCAGACCGTCGAACTCGACCATCTGCTCGGCGTACCCGAAGGCCTGGTCGTGACCGGTGGCGGGCAGCAGGGCGAGCACCGGGCAGAGCTTCTCCCGGGTCAGCGGCTCGGCCGGGCCGACCCGGTCGACCGGGACCAGGATGATCGAGGTGTCCGGGGCGACCGGGAAGCCGGCGTGTCCGGCGATCCAGGTCACCGGCTGCCCGACCACGTCCGGGTTGAGCTTCCCGGAGCCGAAGAGCAGCTTCTCCAGCAGCGACTTCTCCTCCGGTGTCGCGAGGTGGGCGTGCAGTCGCCGGAACTCGGCGAGGGCCGCCGGCCGGATCGCGTCGTCGATGATGACGGCCTGCTCGGAGGCGCAGATCATGCCGTTGTCGAACGCCTTGGACAGCACCACGTCGTTTACGGCGCGGGCCACGTCGGCCGACGCCTCGATGTACGCGGGGACGTTGCCGGCGCCGACGCCGAGCGCCGGTTTGCCGGTGGAGTAGGCGGCCCGGACCATGGCGTTGCCACCTGTCGCCAGGACCACCGAGACGGCGGGATGCCGCATCAGCTCGTTCGTCGCGTCCACCGAGGGCTCGTCGATCCACTGGATGCAGTGCTCCGGGGCGCCGGCGGCGACGGCGGCGTCGCGGACCGTGCGGGCCGCCTCCGCGCTGCAGCGCTGCGCCGCCGGGTGGAAGGCGAAGATCACCGGGTTGCGGGTCTTGAGGGCCAGCAGGGCCTTGAAGACGGTGGTCGAGGTCGGGTTCGTCACGGGCGTCACCGCGGCGACCACGCCCACCGGCTCGGCGATCTGGGTGATGCCTGTGATGTCGTCCCGGGCGATCACCCCGACGGTACGGATGTCGGCCATGTGGTTGGTGACGTGTTCGCAGGCGAAGATGTTCTTCACCGCCTTGTCCTCGAACACGCCGCGGCCGGTCTCCTCGACCGCCAGCATCGCGAGTTCGGCGTGCCGGCCGAGCGCGGCCACCGACGCCTTCTTCACGATCTCGTCGATCTGTTCCTGGCCGTAGGAGTCGTAGCGGGCCAACGCCGTGAGGCCGTTCTCCACCAGGGTGCCGATCATGCTTCCGCCCTCCATCGGTCCGTCACCTCGACCGTAGATCCGCGATGATCGATGCGGGCACGGCCGGTGGACCCATGCGGGCGGGACCACCGGCCCGCGCCCGGACGCCGGGCCGAGGGACCGGCGGGGCACCGTCAGGACGTCGGCTGGGGCGCCGCGTTCGGCCCGCGCTTGGCCCGCTGGATCTGCTCGTAGACGTGGGTCCGCAGTTCGGTGAACCGGGGCAGGGCCCGGGTGGTGAGCTGGTCGCGTTCCCGCGGGAGGTCGATCGCGAGGTCCTCCTGCACCCGGGTCGGCGAGTTCGACAGGACGAGCACGCGCTGGCCCAGGTACACCGACTCGTCGATGTCGTGCGTCACGAACACGGTGGAGATCCCCCGGGTCAGGTGCAGTTCGCGGACGAGGTCCTCCAGGTCCGCGCGGGTCTGCGCGTCCACGGCGGCGAACGGCTCGTCCATGATCAGCACGTCCGGCTGGTACGCGATGGCGCGCGCGATCGCCACCCGCTGCTGCATCCCGCCGGAGAGCTGCCACGGATGGCTGCGCGCCGACTGCGGCAGCCCGACCGCCTCGAGGGCGTCGGCGACCGTCCGGGCGCGTTCGGCGCGGGAGAGCCTCTTGTGGCGAAGCGGAAGCTCCACGTTGCCGCGTACCGTCAGCCACGGGTAGAGGCTGCGGCCGTACTCCTGGAAGACCACCGCCATCGCCGGGCTGGGGCCGGTCACCGGCGACCCCTCCATCTCGACGAGGCCGCTGGTGGGGCGGAGCAGCCCGGCCAGGCATTTCAGGAGCGTGGTCTTCCCGCAGCCCGAGGGACCGACGACGCACAGCAGCTCGCCGGGATCCATGGTGAAGCTGATGTCCCCGATCGCCTCGACCTCGCCCCGGCCGGAGGCGTAGACCTTCCGCAGGTGCTCGACCCTCAGCAGGGCACGCCCGTCAGCCACGGGTGACCTCCTTCATTCCGTGGTACCAGCGCAGGACGCGGCGTTCGACGACACCGAAGACCACGGCGAGGACGACGCCGATGAGGCCGAGCAGCAGGATGCCGCTCCACATCTCGGCGATGAGGTAGTTCCGCTGGAAGTAGGCGATCCGGTAGCCGAGGCCTGCCGACGACGCGAACATCTCCGAGATCACCATGAGGATCAGGGCCACCGAGAGCGCCTGCCGTACGCCGGTCATGATGCGCGGGCTCGCCGCCGGGAGGATCAGCCGCCACAGCCGGTCCCACCGGGAGATCCGGAACGAGTACGCGGTCTCCATCATCACGCTGTCGGTCGCCCGGACGCCTTCGATCGTGTTCAGCAGGATCGGCCAGATCGCGCCGGACACGATGACGACGACCTTCATGGTGTCGGTGATGCCGAGCAGCAGCATCGCGACCGGGATCAGCACGGGTGGCGGAATCGCGCGGAAGAACTCCAGCAGCGGTTCGAGGATCTCGCGTAGCGGGCGGAACCGGCCGATCACGACGCCGGCGGCGACGCCGAGCAGGATCGACGCGCACAGTCCGATCAGGAGCCGGTACAGGCTCGGCAGGACGTCGTCGACGAACGCCGGGCCGATCCAGGTCTGCCGGAACGCGTCGAGGAGTGTGCGGGGGCCGACGAGGAACCGGTTTGTCGACCGGGTGGACCAGACGGCCCAGAGCGCCACGGTCAGGACGGGCAGCCCGACCGCGAACAGGACGTTCTCGGCGACCCGGACGCCCAGGTCACGAGGGCGGGCCCGGCCCGCGCCGAGGGCGGTCATCGGGTCGCCTCGTCCGCGAGCACCGACTGGTGCCAGGCCAGCGAGCGCCGTTCGACGAAGCGGAACACGACGTTCACCAGCAGCCCGAGCAGCCCGGTGACCACGACGAGGCCGTACAGGCCGACCGCGTCCCCGGCGGAGCGGGACAGTTCGATCATGCGTCCGAGGCCGGGGTTGCCGATCACCATCTCCGCGGTGACGGCCAGGATGAGCGCGACCGCCGCGCCGAGACGCAGGCCGGTCATCAGGTACGGCAGCGCGGTCGGCAGGACGAGGTACCGCAGACGTTCGGCGCGGGTGAGGCCGAAACTCCGCGCGGTGTCCCGGGCGACGGTGTCGACGTCGGCGACGCCGTAGATCACCTGCACGAACACCTGCCAGAACGCCGCGTAGACGATGATGACGAGCGCGGCGCGCATCTGCAGGCCGAACATCAGCACGGCGAGGGGGATCAGCGCGACCGACGGCACCGGTCGCAGGAACTCGACTGTCGTGTGCGTCGCGCGGCGCAGGAACGGCACCGTCCCGACCACTGTCCCCAGCGCGACCGCGGCGAGCGTCGCCACCGTCAGGCCGATCGCCCACGACGTCATGGTGAGCCGGACCCGCCGCCAGAACGCCAGGTCGCGGACCTCCTGGGCCAACCGCCCGAACACGTCGGTGGCGTACGGCAGGTAGTGCGGGTCGACAAGTCCCAGGGCCGGGATCAGTTGCCAGACGACGAGGAACCCCAGCAGGCCCGCGGCGCCCAGCAGGATCTTGCGCATCGGCCGGCTACTGCTGCTGGATGAGGCGGTCGAAGTCGGGTCGCCGGTCGAGGACGCGGTACTTCTGGGCGAGCGTCGCCAGTTGTTCCAGGCCGGCCCGGTCGAGCTCCCATCCGAACGCGGGGAGTCGTACGGAGTCCGCCACCGGCTCCGGCAGTTCGAGATTGTCCTTGATGGCCTGACGCAGGTCTTTCTCGTTCGCCGGGTCCTTGGCCCAGGTGAGCGTCTTCTTCATCGCCGAGGAGAAGTCCGCGACCAGGGCGGCGTCGGAGTCCTTCAGCTTGCTCGACGTGATCGTCGTCAGGGTGGCGAGCCCGGGGACGGTGGCCTGGTACGGGGCGACCACGAGCACGTCACCGCGTTTGCGCATCTGGGTGATGAACGGCTCGGTCACCCAGGCGGCGTCGATGTTGCCGGCCGCGAGCTGGGCCGGCGCGTCCGGGAAGGCCACCTCGACGAACTTGATTTTGGTGGGATCGCCGCCGTCCTTCTCGACCGCCGCCATGATCGTGACGTCGCCGGCCGCGCCCAGACTGTTCACCGACACCTTGCGCCCCGCGAGCTGGGCCGGCCGGGTGATGCCGGACTTCGCCGACGCCACCACGGCGTTGATGTCGTCACCGTCGGCGTAGGACGACGCGTAGTTCCCGATGATCACCACACCGAGGTTCTGCAGATCGGCACGGAACGGGCCGAACGGCTGACCGATGGCGAAGTCGATGTCGCCGTTGATCAGCGCCGGGATGGCCTGGGCGCCGCCCTGTGCGGGCACCACCTCCACGTCGAGCCCCTGCTCCCGGAAGATGCCCGCCTTGATGCCGCCCCACAGCGCTGCGGTCTCGCTGATGGGCAGCGCCGCCACGCGGACCTTGCGCAGGTCGCCGCTCGCCCCGGGGGACGGATCGGTGGCGTCGGAGTCCGTACAGCCGGTCAGGGCGATCGCGAGGCCGGCGAGAACAGCGAGGGCGGTGACCTTCTTCATGGACGAGCCCTTCCGTGCGAAGCGCTGGTGCATCCGGAGGAGTGAGGGCCGGCGAGGAGAGGTGAACCATCCGACCGCGTCGATCAGCGTCATGCAGAGGTGATTGATTGTCAAGAATTCCGATAAGGCGAATCGCATTGCGAGACGAGTGGTCGGAACTCGATGGGAATACGTCTTGACGCGTGACGATTTTGTGACCAAACTGTGCGATCGGTGGTCGGGTGGCGGAGGGAGCGACGACTTGGCGATCGTGATCGTGGGCGCGGGGATCGGTGGCCTCACCACCGCTCTCAGCCTGCACCGGGCCGGCTTCCGTGAGATCACCGTCTACGAGCGCGCCGACGTGCTGCGCCCACTCGGCGTCGGGATCAATCTGCTCCCGCACGCCGTCCGGGAGTTGACCGAATTGGGGCTCGGTGAACGCGTGGAAAGGCTGGGCGCCGCCCCCGGCACGCTTGCCTACTACAACCGGCACGGTCAGGAGATCTGGAGCGAACCGCGCGGACTGGACGCCGGATATCGCTGGCCGCAGCTTTCTGTCCACCGCGGCCGGTTTCAGATGGAACTGCTCACCGTGGTGCGGGAACGGCTGGGACCTGACGCGGTACGCACCGGGCACCGGCTCGTCGGCGTCCGCGACGGCGTCGCGCACTTCGAGACGGCGGCGGGGCAGGTGAGCGTCGCGGGCGACCTGATCGTCGGAGCGGACGGCATCCACTCCGCGCTGCGCGGGCAACACCATCCCGGCGAGGGACCGCCGCTCTGGAACGGGCTGACGCTGTGGCGGGGCACGGCACGGGCGCCCGGCTTCCTGGACGGGCGAACCATGATCATGGCGGGGGACGCGGAACAGAAGTTCGTCGCGTACCCGATCGGGGCCGGCCTGATCAACGTCGTCGCCGAGCGGCGCGGGCCCGGTTTCGCCGGGCCGAACGCGGACTGGAACCGGGCGGTCGACCCCGCGCCGGTCGTCTCCCTCTTCGCGGGCTGGCGTTTCCCGTGGCTCGACGTGCCGGAACTGCTCGCCGCCGCCGACGAGATCCTCGAATACCCCATGGTGGACCGCGACCCGATCGACACCTGGACCCACGGGAACGCGACGCTGCTCGGCGACGCGGCGCACCCGATGTATCCGAACGGTTCCAACGGAGCGTCGCAGGCGATCCTCGACGCGCGTACCCTCGCCTTCCACCTCGCCACCGCGCCGACGGTCCGGGCGGCGCTCGACGCCTACGAGGCGGACCGGCGGCCGGCGACCACCGCGCTCGTGCTGAGCAACAGGCGGCAGGGTCCGGAACAGGTGATGGTGCTCGCCCACGAACGCGCGCCCGGCGGCTTCGACCACGTCCACGACGTCATCCCGCCGGAGGAACTAACCGAGATCGCCACCGGCTACAAGAAGGCGGCCGGCTTCCTGCCCGCCGACCTCAACGAACGGGCCTCCCTCACGCCGACTGTCTTCTCCGGTGTCCTGCCGTGACCGGCCCGGAGCCGGCCGGGCTGGACGCGGCGCGACTGGCGTCGGTGATCTCGCCGCTGCGCCGCACGCTGCTCGCCGCCGCCCGCGCCGCCGAGCACCTGCCGGAGATCCCGGACGCGCAGATCGAGATCGTGCGGGCCCTGCCCCGGGGCACCGTGTCCGGTCCCGGCGAGCTGGCCGAACGACTCCGCCTGAGCCGCTCGACGGTCAGCAACCTGCTGACCACGATGGAGGGCAACGGCCTCGTCGAGCGCCGCCCCCGTCCCGGCAACCACCGCCACGTCGACGTCCTCGCCACCCCGAAGGCCCTCGACCTGTTCGACCGCTTCGACCTCGCGAGCGGAGACCTGGTCGCCCGCGCCGCGGCCACGCTGCCGGCGGAGGACCGCGCGGCCCTCGCCGCCGCGGTGCCCGCGCTGGAACGCCTTCGCGACGCCCTCGCGCAGACCAAGGACACCCCATGAGTACGCGCCGACGCGCCGTCCGCCGCGCCGAGCAGCCGGGCGGGGCCCGGTGAGCGCCCCGCCGGTTCCCGGTCTGGAGGCCGCGTTCGAGGTGGAGGTCCGGCTCGGTGCGCTGGAGGACCACGGGGTGACACGCGCGGGCCACCGCCGCGTGGTGCCCGTCGTCGGCGGCCGGGTCACCGGCCTCGTCGAGGCCGACATCCTTCCCGGCGGCGCCGACTGGCAGCTGGTCCGCCCCGACGGCGCGATCGAGATCGACACCCGCTATTCGGCGCGCACCGCCGGCGGCGGTCACGTCTACCTCCGCACGTTCGGCGTCCGCAGCGGTCGCCCGGAGGTCCTCGAGGCGTTGTTGCGCGGCGACGCCGTCGACCCCTCCGAGTACTACTTCCGCCTGGGCGTACGACTGGAGACGTCGGTGCCCGCGCTGGCCGTGCTGGAGCAGTGCGTCTTCGTCGCGTCGGCGATCCGTGAGGCCGACCGGGTGCGCTACACCGCCTACCGCGTCACGTAGTCGTTCCCGGGCGGCGCGTTTTGCGCGTTCGCCCTCCCCGTGCCCGGCCGCCGTGATATCCCATCTACTATGCGCCTGTAGTAGAAGCTGGTGCCGGGGTGGACGCCACGCGCCGGGCCGGACGTGCGGAGGGGATGGGATGGGACGCGCTCACCCGCTGCTGCGGCTGGCGCTGTTCGTCGCCGTGACGTTCGGGGTGTTCGGCATGCACACCTTCGGCCACCCGGCCGGACCCGACGCCGCCCACGCGAGCGCCGTGCACGGGAGCACCGGCCACGCCGCCGACGCCGCCCGCGAGATCGCCGCCGCGCCCGACGCCGCCCACGGTGACGACGGCCCGCCCGGGCACCGCGACGGGACGCACGTGTTCACCGTGTGCCTGGCGGTGCTGGGCGGCGCGCTCGTCCTCGGCGCCCTGTCCCTGCTGTGGCGGCCCCGCCGCGGCACCGGCACGCCGGCCGGCCCTCGGTCACGCGGGCCCGGCCCGGACCGGGGTCCACCCCGCCGGCCCATCGGGCTGCTCCTGCGAGCCGTCACGGTCCTGCGCACGTGAGGAGAGCACGGTCCGGCGTCTCGCCCGGACCCGACGACTCCGTTCCGGCACACCTCACGACAAGGACCACGTACTGATGAAACCGACCATCCTGCGCCGCGCCGCCCTCGCGGGCGTCGCCCTGTCCGCCCTGCTCGCCACCGCCGCCTGCGGCGGCGCGGACGACACCGGCGGCATGACGCACGGCACCGGCAGCAGCTCCGCGGCGGGCGCCTCGGCCTCTGCGGACGCCACGGTAAACGACGCGGACGTGATGTTCGCCCAGATGATGATCCCGCACCACCAGCAGGCGGTGACGATGGCCGACCTGGCCCCGACGCGCGCGAGCGACCCCGAACTGAAGGACCTGGCCGCGAAGATCAAGGCGGCGCAGGATCCGGAGATCGCCACCATGAAGGGGTGGCTCACGGCCTGGGGCAAGCCCACGGACCTGCCCAGCGACCACAGCATGCCCGGCATGAGCGCCACGCCCGGGCACGGCATGCCGGGGATGGACGCGGGGATGCCCGGCATGATGTCCGAGCAGCAGATGAAGGACCTCGCCGCGGCGACGGGCCCCGCGTTCGACAAGATGTTCGCCGAGATGATGATCGCCCACCACAAGGGCGCCATCGACATGGCCCGGACCGAGCAGGCCGACGGGAGCAACCCCGAGGCCAAGGCGCTGGCCGCCAAGATCGCCTCGGATCAGGCCGCCGAGGTGCAGACCCTGCAGAAGATCCTCGACCGCCTGTAGACGGCCGGGTGCGGCCGGTCCCGGCCCCGGCGTCGGGACCGGCCGCACCGCCACGACACCTGACGTACCCTGACCGGCACGAAGGGAGAGCACGTGGCGGAACTCGGCAGACTCGAATCGTCGGTGATGGACGTCCTGTGGCGTGCCCCGGAGCCCGTGCTCGTGCGTGACGTCCTCGACGCGGTGACCACCGACCGGGTCCTGGCGTACACGACGGTGCTCACCGTGCTGGACAACCTGCACCGCAAGGGCTGGGCCGTACGCGAGAAGGACGGCAAGGCCTACCGCTACCGGGCCGCCGGCACCCGCGAGGAGATCATCGCGCGGACACTGCGCCGGGTCGTCGAGACGAGCACCCACCCCGACCTGGTGCTCCTGCACTTCGCCCGGTCCGCCTCCGACCGCGAGCTGCACATCCTGCGGCAGGTCCTCGACGAGCGGGAGTCCGAGGCGTGAGCCTCGCGCTCGCCCTCGTCACCGGCGCGGCGCTGGTCGCCTGGTGTGGCCCCGCCGCGTTGCGGCTGTGCTTCCGGCACGTCGCCGACCCCGTCGCGATGCTGCTCGGCTGGCTCGGCCTGATCGTCGCGGTGATCGGCACCTTCGTCCTCGCCACCGTGATGCTCCTCGCCCCCGGCAGCACCCGGCAGTGGGCGCTGCACGACCTCGCCCGCATCTGCTGGCACTGGGCGCAACCCAGCCGGCCGCCCGCCGCCGACGAGATCGTCGGGGCGACCGGAGCGCTGCTCCTGCTGGCCGTGCTCGCCCGGTTCACGGTGACGTGCACGCGCCGGGCGATGCGCGCCCACCGTGCTCGCCGCGCCCACGCCGACCTGCTCACGCTCGCCGGCGGCCCCTCGGAGCGCGGCGAGGCGCCGGTGCTGTGGATCCCGCACCCGACCCCGATGGCCTACAGCCTCGGCGGGTCCGGCGGGCTGACGGTCCTGGCCAGCGCCGCCGGTGACCTGCCGGCGGACCAGCTCGCCGCGGTGCTCAGCCACGAGCGGGCACACCTGCGGGAGCGTCACCATCTCCTGGTGGCCGCCGTGGAAGGGCTCGCCGCCGCCGTACCGTGGCTGCCCCTGACCCGCCAGGCGCCCGCGGCCGTGCGCCTGCTCGTCGAACTGCGCGCCGACGCCGCCGCCGTCCGCGAGTGTGGCCCGACCGCCGTACGCGACGCGCTGCTGACCTTCGCCGGCGCGCCGCGCCCGCCGTCGGCGCTGTCGATGGCCGGCGCCGACGTGGCCATCCGGCTGCAGCGCCTCCAGGGACGCCGCCCGCACCGCCGCAACCTGCTCGCCCGTGCCCTGCTCGCCTCGACCGCCCTGGCCGCCCCGCTGGGCGCCGGCGTGGTGACCGGCATCCTGTTCTGCCTGTAGACCGTGCGGCGCGGGCCCGACCTACATACCGGCGTTGACCAGGATCGCGGTGGCCAGCAGGACGGCGACCATCAGCACCGCCTCCGCCAGCACCGTGCGGCGCAGGCGACGCATGCCCTCCGGGGTGGGGTCGTCCAGCCGGGGCACCACCCGCCTGCTGTTGTAGAGCCCGACGACGGCGACGATCGCCACCAGCGCGACCTTGACCAGGAGTACCCGTCCCCATCCGGTGCTCACCAGGTGGCCGGGCCGGTCCAGGATCGCCAGCGTCAACACGGCACCGGCGACGCCGGTGAGCGTCACCGCCGCGGTGGCCGGAACGGAGAACCGCACCGCCATCTCGGCGGCGCCCGTTGGCACACCGAGGCGCGCACGCCCCAGCAGCAGCGCCGCCAGGAGCAGAACGCCGCCGACCCACACCGCCGCGGCGACGGTGTGCGCGACGTCCGCCGCCACGACGATCGCCCGTGGTCCGGCGGTGACGGTGTGCCCGTCGAACAGGAACGAACCGAGCAGCAGCGCCACCGTGACGCCGAGGAGCACCGGCCGGACCGCTCGCGCGCGTACCCGCTGGACCTCGTCGCCGCTCACGTCGCCGGTGGGCGGCACGACCAGGGGGCGAGGGGCGGTCGGGATCGCGGCGACCGTCGCCACGGCGTGCCGCCCGACTGCGTGCCGGCCCCGGATCAGCGCCGCCTCCAGGGAACCGGCCACGAGAAGCCCGGCCGCGCCGGCGAACCGCAGACCCAGTCCGGCGGCCACCGGCGTACGGCCGAGCGCGGTGAGCGCCTGCACGCTGACCGCCGAGGCGAGACCGCCCCCGCCGAACACGGCCGCCAGCGCCGCCAGTTCGAGCAGCACGCCGGCCACCACGGTCAGCCCGGCGATGCGTACCCAGACCTGGACCAGCCGGATGTCGCTGCGCGTACCCACCAGTGTGGTCAGCGCGAAGACGAGACCACCCACACCGAGCAGGATCGCCCCGTAGGACAGCCAGCGCCCCGCCGTGCCGACGAACCGCACCGGACCCTGGCCGGCGTCGGCGGTGTGACCCACCGCGTGCCCGCCGGAGCGGGCCGGTGGGGAAGCCGACGGAACGGCCGGTCCGCCGTGACCGGTGTGCCCGTGCGAACCGGCCGTGGGCCGCGGGGTGGCGGTCGCGCCCGGTGGCGCGCCGGCCGGGACCACTGTGAACGTGACGTCGCCGGTCAGCGGATGGGCGTCCGGAGCGGCCACGCTCCAGCGCAGCGTGAACCTCCCGTCGGTCAACGCCGCGGAGGGGTTGACCAGCCACGTACGGCCCCCGTCGGGGGTGTGAGTGGTCACCGGAACGGCAGCACCCTCGCGGGAGAGCGTGAAGCCGGCCGCGGTGGGCGTGCCGGGGGCGCTGAACGTCAGCCGGATCTCCGCGACCGGGCCGTCCACGCGTGCGCCGTCGGCCGGTACGACCTTGAGCAGCTTGAAGTGCGCGGCGGCGGGCGAGGCGAAGCCGAGCACCACGAACACGGCGGGACAGCACGCCAGCCAGACGAGCAGCAGCCACCGTGCCGCGCCGCGCGCCGGCGACCGATGACGCCGCGGGAGAGGCACCACTGATCCCCTTCGTCAGGGAGACATGGACCCGGCGCCCATCGCTCCGACCTGATGCGGTCGCCATCCTAGGGGAACTACTAAGAGTTGGTAGTAGAGCACCGGGCCGCACGATCAGCTGACGGTCATGTGTGCCAGGGCGCGCTTGTCCGGCTTGCCGCTTGGTGCCACCGGAACCCGGTCGATCCACTGGATCGTCCGCGGGACCGACGGTTCCCCCAGCGCCTCCGCCACCACTGCCCGCAGCCGCCCGGCATCAGGTACGCAACCGGCGGCGGGCACCACGTACGCGTGCACCGCCTCCCCGGTCACGTCGTCGGGACGGCCGACGACGTACGCCTCGGCGACTGTGGGATCGGCGGCGAGGACCCGCTCGATCGGGCCGGCGTACACCAGGTTGGCCTGCACGATGACGACGTCCCGGATCCGGCCGAGCAGGTGCAGGTAGCCGTCTCCGTCGAGCCGGGCCAGGTCGCGGGTGCGGACCCAGCCGTCCACGAACACCTCGGCGCTCTCGGCCGGGTCGTTCCAGTACGCGGCGGCCTGCGCCGGTGTGCGGACGAACAGTTCCCCCTCGGTGGCGGGACGGCCCTCGGCGTCCCGGATGGACAGCGCCGTCACCGGGGGAGGCCGGCCGACGGAGGCGAGCGCGGCCGGGTACGCCACCATCTCGGCGGGCGTCACCATCGTGATCATGCCGGTCTCGGTCTGGCCGTAGCCGTGGAAGACGACGGGCCCGAGCACGTCGAGCGCCTCGGCGAGCCGGCCCGGTGCGAGCGGAGAGCCGGAGGCCAGCAGGGCCCGCAGGCTGCTCAGGTCGGCCGGGTCGGCGCGCTGGTCCCGCACGAGCTGGTACAGCTTGCCCACGGTGATCACGCTCGCGGTAGCCCGGTGGCGGGCGATCATGCCGGGGAAGCCGGGCGGCCGGGCCGCGACAAGGGTGCCGCCCGCGGCCAGGGTGAGGATGCCGTACTCCAGCATCACCTGGCTGCTCAGCGAACCGAAGACGAGATACCGCTGGAGCCGGGTGGCGAGGTCCGCGATCGCCGGCGGCCAGCGATCGGGGTACGGCGTCCAGGCCGCGCTCATCGCCGCGTACGTCTGGGCGCAGCCCTTCGGGCTGCCGGTGCTGCCGCTGGTCCAGATGATCCGGGCGACGTCGCCCGGGCGCCCGGCGGCGATCAGCTGTCGTCCGTCGTCGGGGGTGCGCGCCAGTTCGGTCACCCGGGCGTCGTCGACCAGCAGCGTGGTGCCGCCGAGTTGCCAGGCGCGGTGTGCCGGGCTCAGGTCGGGGCGGATCCCGGAGACCCGGGCGCCCACGGCGAACGCCGCGATGATCGCCGCGAACGCCTCCGCGGTGACACCGAGCCGCAGGGCCACCCCGACACCGGGGCCGGCTCCGGCGGCGCGGAGCCCGGCGGCGATGCGACGGACCAGCCGGTACATCTCGGCGGTGGTGACGGTCCGGTCGCCCTCCTCGAAGACCGGCCGGTCGTCGCCGGCGGCGAGCAGGTCCAGCACGGGCTGGGGCCAGACCTCAGCCGGCATCGGAGAGGACGCCCTTGACGAAGAGCACGAGCGGCTGGTGGTGCACGTCCGGCAGGTTCCAGTGGTTCTCCAGGTTCTCCGCGAGGTGGTGCGATGCGACGACGGTCCCACCACGGTGGACCCGGACGACCGGGTGCAGGTAGCTCGCGTCGTGGGCGTGCGCGGCGTCGTTCTCGGCGATCCTCGGCACCGTGATGTCGAACGGGTCGACCTGGTCGTGGTCCGGCCCGTACTCGAGGGTGACCACGAACGCGAACGGCTCCGGGCCCAGCCCGCCGTCGTGCACGTACGCGACGGGCACCTCCTCGTGGTAGCGCGCGGTGTCGCCGGAGATGACGACGACGTCACCGAGGACGGCGAACTGCTGCCACAGCGCCGAGGTGCGGTTGATCCGCGCGATGATCGCGTCCGCGATCGCCTCCGGGGTGACCTCCAGCGGCGTGGCCGGCCACGGCGTGTCGTGGTGGCGGGCGCCGAGGATCCGGTGCAGGGCGCGCACGCCGTACCGGAAGCCGTGGATGAACCCGTTCGTCGAGCGCTTGAAGTCGCGCTGCTGGGTGAGCGTGCCGGCGAAGTAGAGGCCTGGTACGTTCACCGACTCGTACGCGGAGGTCTGCTCGGGGAAGCGGTCGTCGATGACGAGCCGGGGACGGGCGGACGGGTCGAAGATGCCCGCGTCGAACCGGAACCCGGTGCAGAGGATGACCCGGTCGTAGTCGATCCGCCGGATCGCCTCGACGGTGCGGGCGTACCGGAAGTCGATCCGGTAGCCGCCGTCGTCACGCCGGGCGATCCGCTCCACGGTGCCGTCGAGGACCGCGTTCTGCGACTTGAGCTGGTACGTGTCGAGGAAGTTGTTGTTCACCGCGCGCAGGTGACCGACGTAGTGCGTCTGCCACGCCAGCTTGATCGAGTGCGGACCGGCGACGTGGATGACAGCCGCCGTCTCGACGAGCGCGTCGGCGGTCTCGAAGGCCGAGTTGCCCTTGCCGATGACGAGGACGCGCTGGTCGGTGAAGTCGTCCGGGTCGACGCTTACCGTGTCGTACCGTTCGGCGAGCTCGGCGCCCTCGATCGGCGGTACGTAGAGCTGGGACACGCCGGTGGCGACGACCACCCGGCGGGCGGTGACCGTGTCGTCGCCGGTGTGGACGGTGAACAGGTCGCCGTCGCGCGCGACCCGGGACACCCGGGTGCCGTACCTGATCCGCAGGCCGCGGGCGACGTCGGCGAGGTAGCGCACCATGTCCGCGGCGTCCGGGAAGTAGCGCCGGCTGTAGTTCCTGAACAGCAGCGCCGGATCGTCGGTGAGCAGTGAGTTCCAGTCCGCGCGCAGGTTGAACTCCGGGTCGTCGGAGCCGGTCCACACCTTGTTGATCGAGATGAGTTGCCGGTGCCGGGGGTAGGTGGCGAAGAACGTGCCCGGCGCCGGGCCGGCCTCCAGGACCAGGTAGTCGCGGCCGTCGCGCTCGAGCAGGTGAGCGAGCTGCAACCCGGCCGGTCCGGCTCCGATGATCAGATAGTCGAGCGTCATGCGCCGCAACGTAGCGACTCGATCTCAGAGCGTTCTGAGAATTCGTCTCTAGGGTGCGATCGCATGACGACAGAGGTGGACCTCGATGTCCCACTGCGGATCGCCGACCTCCGCGCCGCCCGCGACCCGATCAAGGTCGTGGTCGGACCGCAGGTCCGGGGCCGGGTCACCGCCGCCCGCACGTTCCTGTCCGCGGTGCTCGGCGACGACCGCGCGGTGTACGGCGCCACCACCGGCTTCGGTGCCCTGGTCGGGTACGCGGGCCGCGCCGACCTGCGCGACCAGGCCGACAACACGCTCGCCCACCTCGGCGCCGGTCAGGGCCCGGACCTCGATCCGCAGGTGGTCCGCGCGACGGTGCTGCTGCGGGCCGCGTCGCTGGCCCGGGGCGCGTCGGGGGTCTCCCCGCACGTGATCGACGCCCTCGCGGCGATGCTCGCGACCACGTTCGTCCCCGCGATGCCCCGGCTGGGTTCGGTCGGCGCCAGCGGTGACCTGATCCCGCTGGGGGCGGCCGCGCAGGCGTTGCGGGGCCGGGGGCACGCCTACCTGGACGGGGTACGGATGCCGGCGGGCGAGGCGCTGACGCTGGCCGGCCTGGAACCGCTGCCGCTGGACGGCCGCGACGCCCTCGCCCTGGTCAACGGCACGTCGCTGACCACCGCGGCGACGGCGCTGGCGCTGGACGCGGTCCGCGCCGCACACCGGGCGGTCCAGGTGCTCACCTGCCTGCTCGCCGACCTGCTCGGCAGCGATACCCAGTTCCTCGACGCCCGGCTGCTGGCCGCGTACGGCCATCCGGGCGCGATCGACGTGGGCGCGCGGATGCGGCGGGTCAGCGCCGGCCTCGTCGCGTCCGGCGCGCGTCCGTTGCAGGAGCCGTACAGCATCCGGTGCACGCCGCAACTGCTCGGCGCGGCCGAGGACGCCCTGCGCCACGTCGACGGCGTCGTCGCGGCCGACCTGGCGAGCGTCACCGACAATCCGCTGTTCTTCCCCGACGACGACCTGGTGGTGCACGGCGGCAACTTCTTCGGCCAGCCGGCCGCGTTCGCCGCCGACGTGCTGTCGATGGTCGTCGCGCAGGTCGGCAACCTCGCCGAACGGCAGCTCGACCTGCTCGTCGACCCGAACCGCAACGGCGGCCTGCCACCGATGCTGGCCGCCGGCCCGGGACAGCAGCACGGGCTTCAGGGGGTGCAGCTGGCGGCCACCGCGCTGATCACCGAGATCCGCCGGGACACCATGCCCGCGAGCATGCAGAGCGTGCCGACCAACCTGCACAACCAGGACGTCGTCCCGCTCGGCACCCAGGCCGCGCTGCGGGCGCTGGACCAGGCCCGGCTGCTGCATCTCGTCGTCGGGTCGCTCGCGCTGGGGCTGCGCCAGGCCGCGTACGTGGGCGCGCGTACGCCGACCGCGTCCGGCTGCGTCGAGGCGCTCGCGGCGCTGGCCGCTGTCGTACCGCCGGTCGACCCGGACCGGCCGCTGGACGGTGACGTGCGGCGCGCGGCCGACGTGATCGCGGATCTCTCCGTTTCTCTTTCCTGAGGGTGGGCGCACATGACGCTTGACTATCTGATCGTCGGGGCCGGGCCGGCGGGCCTGCAACTCGCGGCTCTGCTGGAGGCCGACGGCAAGCGCGACTATCTGGTCCTGGAACAGGCGGACGTCCCGGGGGCGTTCTTCGCCACCTATCCCCGCCACCGGCAACTGATCTCCATCAACAAGCCGCACACCGGCTCGGACGACCCGGAGCTGAACCTGCGGCTGGACTGGAACTCGCTGCTCAGCGACGACCCGGCGCTGCGGTTCACCGGCTACACCGAGCGGTACTTCCCCGACGCCGACGTGATGGTCCGCTACCTGGCGGATTTCGCCGCGAAGACGGGCGTACGGGTCCGGTACGGCACCCGGGTGACGTCGATCGGCAAGGTCGACGGGGTGTTCGAGGTCCGGGCGGGGGAGGAGGTCTTCCGGGCCCGGCGGCTGATCGTCGCCACCGGCGTCTCCCGGCCGTACCTGCCGCAGATCCCCGGGCTCGAACTCGCCGAGCAGTACGCGGACATGTCCGTCGACCCGCGCGACTACCTCGACCAGAAGGTGCTGATCATCGGCAAGGGGAACTCCGCGTTCGAGACCGCCGACAACCTGATGGAGACCACCACGCTGATCCACGTCGCCGGGCCGAGTTCGGTGCGGATGGCCTGGCGCACGCACTACGTGGGGCACCTGCGCGCGGTGAACAACAACTTCCTGGACACGTACCAGCTCAAGTCGGCGAACGCGATCCTGGACGGCGAGGTCAGACGCATCGAGCGCGACGACGCCGGTTACACGGTGACGTTCTCGTTCTCCCGGGCGAACGAGGTGGTCAAGGAACTGCGGTACGACCGGGTGCTCGTCTGCACCGGGTTCGCCTTCGACGCGTCCGTCTTCGACGACACCTGCCGGCCGGCGCTCGCGATCAGGGACCGCTTCCCGGCGCAGACCCCGGCATGGGAGTCGGTGAACGTGCCGGGCCTCTACTTCGCCGGCACGATCAGCCAGGAACGGGACTTCAAACGCTCCACGAGCGGCTTCATCCACGGTTTCCGGTACGCCGTCCGGGCGCTGCACCGGATCCTGGAGCGACGGTACGGGGACACGCCGTGGCCGGCGGAGAAGCTGGACGCCAACCCGGAGGCGATCGCCGACGCCGTCGTCGCGCGGGTCAACCGCACCTCCGCCCTGTGGCAGCAGTTCGGCTTCCTCGGCGACGTGGTCACAGTCGCCGGGTCCGACGCGCGCTACCACGACGAGGTGCCGGTCGAGTACTTCACCGGCACCGGCCTGCGCACCGCCGACCACGACTACACGCACGCCTTCGTCGTCACCCTCGAGTACGGCCCCGACCACGACCGGGTGGACCCGTTCGACGTCACCGTCAGCCGGATCGCCCAGGACGTCCCCGGTCAGGCCCACGACGCCGCCTACCTGCATCCGGTCGTCCGCCACCACCGGGCGGGCCGGGTCGTCGCCACCCACCACCTCGCGGAGAACCTGGAGAACCGGTGGGACCGGCCGGAGACGCACGTCGCGCCGCTCGTCGCGTTCGTCGACAGCTGCCTGAGCCGTGCCGAGGGTTGAGATGCGCCCGCTGGAGGGCACGGCGCTGGACGGCCCGGCGCTGAACCTGGCCGAGCTGGCCGCCGACGCGCGCGGCCGCCTGGACCCGGTCTACTGGGACTTCTTCTCCGGCGGAGCGGGCGAGGAGCGCACGGTCCGCGCCAACGAGGCGGCCTTCACCAGGCGGTACGTGGTGCCCCGCGTCCTGCGCGGCGCGGGCCGGCGCGACCTGCGGACGTCGCTGCTCGGCAGCCGGATCTCGATGCCGGTGCTGATCGCGCCGACCGCGTTCCACCGGCTGGCCCACCCCGAGGGCGAGGTGGCCACCGCACGCGCCGCCGCCGAGGCGGGCACGATCATGGTGGTCAGCATGGCGGCCACCCGGCCGGTCGAGCAGATCGCCGCCGCCGGCGGGCCGCTGTGGTTCCAGCTCTACCCGCAGGCGGACCTCGACTTCACCGCAGCAGTGGTACGGCGGGCCGAGGCGGCCGGCTGCTCGGCCCTCGTCGTCACCGTCGACTCGGCGGTGTTCGGCCGGCGGGAACGCGACCTGCGGCACGGCTTCGCCGACCTGCCGCCGGGGATGGTCTGCGAGAACATGCGCGACGCGAGCGGCCGGGTGCGCGACATCGGGATGGACGCCGGGCTGGACTGGACCCGGATCGCCTGGCTGCGCGAGGTCACCACGCTGCCGATCCTGCTGAAGGGGGTGCTGCATCCGGCTGACGCGGCGCTTGCCGTCTCGTACGGTCTCGACGGTCTGCTGGTCTCCAACCACGGCGGCCGGCAGCTCGACGGCGCGCTCGCCACCCTGGACGCGTTGCCCGCCGTGGTCGAGGCCGTCGGCGGGCGGCTGCCGGTGCTGCTCGACGGCGGTGTCCGCCGGGGAACCGACGTCCTGGTGGCGCTGGCGCTCGGCGCGAGCGCGGTGCTGGTCGGCCGCCCGGTGCTGTGGGGGCTCGCGGTGGGCGGCGCCGCCGGGGTACGCCACGTGCTCGACCTTCTGCGCGCCGACCTCGACCGGGCGTTGGCGCTGGCCGGCGCCACCGGTCCGGCCGACCTGAGCGCCGACCTGGTCGCCACGGTGGCGTGCGGATGAGCGCCCTGATCGTCCTGGCGGGGATCGGCGTGGCGTGGACCCTGCCGTACTGGCTGCCCCGGACGGTGGTCCGGCTGCGGGAGTGGGTGTTCGTCACCGTCAACGGCGTCGAGGGCGTACCGGTGCCGGGCCCCACAGTCGGCATGGAGCACTTCGAGCGGGTGTATTCCGATCCGGCGGCGGACGGCCGCAGCCGCGGGGCCGGGCTGTCGGACCTGTTCTGGTACTGGCTGGCGCCCGGACCGCACATGCACCAGGAGCATCTGGAGCCGGGGGAGCGGTACCGGACCGTGGCCGCGACGACCCGGCGGGTGCTCGCGGTACGCCGTGGGCGCTGCGACGACCTCGCGACCGCCGCCACCCGGCGCGCGCTCGACCGGCTGCCCGCCGACCGGACCAGCCACGTCCGGCTGCGCGACCTGATGATGCCGGTCTGGGCCGAGGTCTACTACGAACTCGTCTTCGGCGAGGCGTGCCCGGCGGACGCGCGGGCGCTGATCGTCGCCAACGCCGAGGACGTGGTGAACGGGCTGAAGTGCACCGGCCTGCGGCACATGCGGCGGCGCGACCGGCTGACCGGGTATCTGCACGACCGGATCGAGGCGGGGACCTGCCCGGTGACGCTGCCGCCGCCGTTCACCACCCGGGAGACGGCCTGGTATCTCCAGGGCGCCTTCTTCAACACCGCCGTCGTGCAGATGTCCGAGGCGATGGCGCACGTGCTGCTCGCCCTCGCCACCCATCCCGCGCTCCAGCGGGGACTCGACGACGACGAGGCGCTGGACCGGGTGATCGACGAGACGCTGCGGGTGCATCCGCTCTTCGGCGTGGCGCACCGGATCACGTCCGCGCCGATCACGCTGCCCACCGGCGTGTCCCTGCCCGCCGGAACCGTACTGCTCTTCAACTACCTGGCGTTCCACCGCGGCGGAGCCGCCGGCGACGACCGGTTCGACCCGGACCGGTGGCTGACGCTCAAGCGCGGCGACGCGCACTTCATCCCGTACGGGGTCACCGCGAACCGGGCCTGCCCGGCCCGCGGGGTCGCGCCGGTGATGATGCGCGCCGCGACCCGTGAGGTGCTGCGCCGGTACGTCCTGACCTCCTCCGCGTCACACACCCGCTCGCTGCCCAGCCGGGGCCCGGCGTACCTGACACCGGCCGGGTCCACCGTTCCGGGACGGCTGCGGCTGGCCGCGATGCGGTCGCGGGACCGGTGGGCCGACGTGGGCCGCAGTGTCCGGCAGTTGGTGTTCGGCACCTGGATGGTCGTCGACGCCCGCCGGCAGCGGTTGTGCACCGACTACTTCGAGAGGGCTGTCCGATGACACCAACGGAGCTGGCGCCACGGTTCTTCATCGCGGTCACGGTGATCCTGATCTTCTGCAAAGGGGTCGCGTGGCTGCTCGGCAAGGCGGGTCAGCCCGCCGTGGTCAGCGAGATGCTCGCCGGCGTCCTGCTCGGCCCGTCTCTGCTCGGACTCCTCCTGCCGGACGTGCAGGACGCCCTGTTCCCGGCGCCCCTGCTCCCGGTCCTCTACGTCGTGGGTCAGGTCGGCCTGGTGCTGTTCATGTTCCAGGCCGGGTACGCGTTCAGCGCCCACCGGGTCACCGGGCTCGCCGGCACCGCCGGCGTGATCTCCCTGGCCGGGGTCACCGCGCCGCTCCTGCTGGGCGTGCTGCTGGTCCTGGTGACGGCGGGTGCCATGCCGATCCAGGCCGACGGGACGTCACTCGGGGTCTCGGCCGCGTTCGTCGGCGTCGCCCTGGCCATCACCGCGTTCCCGATGCTGGCCCGGATCATCACCGAGCACGGGCACGCCGGCACCCGGCACGGCACCCTCTCCCTGGCCAGCGGCGCGATCGACGACGTGGTGGCCTGGATCATGCTGGCCGCGGTCCTGGCCTTCGCGTCCGGCCGGGCCGGTCCCGCGCTCGTCACCGCGGGCGGGGCGGTCCTGTTCGGACTGGTGCTCTGGTTCGGCGGTCGTGCGGTCACCTCCACGCTGATGACCCACCGGGCCCTCAGCGACCGCGCCCGGCTGCTCGGGACCGTCGCCCTGCTCTTCCTGGTCGCCTGGTACACCGACGAGATCGGCCTGTACGCGGTCTTCGGCGCGTTCGCGGTCGGCGTGGTGATGCCCCGCACCGAGAACACCGACCGGGTGGTGGACACGCTCACTCCGGTTGCCGCGACGCTCTTCCTGCCGCTGTTCTTCACCTACTCGGGGCTGCGTACCGAGTTCGGTCTGCTCGGCTCCCTGCCGGTGCTGTTGTTCGCGCTCGCCTGCGTGACGGCGGCGATCGCCGGCAAGTTCGGCGCCTGCTGGGCCGCGGCCCGGCTCCGTGGCGAGCCGTCGGGTGTCGCGCTGCGGGTCGGCGCGCTGATGAACGCCCGGGGCCTGATGCAGCTCATCGCGCTGAACGTCGGGCTGGAGGCGGGCATCGTGAACCCGGCCCTGTTCACCGTGCTGGTACTGGTCGCGCTGGTCACCACGCTGATGACGACGCCGGTGCTGAGCTGGATCGAGCGCCGCGAGGCGCGGCAGCCCGAAACCGTCCGCGCGCCGGCGCTCGCGGTTTCAGATAGTTGAAGAGGCAAATACCGATGGCTTCATCGGCCTTTATCTATGAGATCGTTAACATATGCGGGGCGGAAGATCGAACCGGCTGCTGCTGGTCGAGGACGACGCGGACCTGACCGAGATGCTCACCGAGGCGCTGGGTCAGGAAGGCTACCTGGTCGACAGGGCCTTCGACGGCCAGCGCGGCCTGCATCTCGGGCTGACCCGGTCGTACGACGTGATGGTCATCGACCGGATGCTGCCGGCGCTCGACGGCCTCGACCTGGTCACCCGGCTGCGTGCCCGGGCGGTCCCGTCCCGGACCCTGATGCTCACCGCGCTCGGCGCGGTGGACGACCGCATCGCCGGGCTGGACGCGGGCGCCGACGACTATCTGGTCAAGCCCTTCGACCTCGACGAGCTGAGCGCCCGGGTCCGGGCGCTGTGCCGGCGTACGCCCGAGCCGACCGACGTGCTGCGCATCGGCGCCGGGCTGCTCGACCTGGCGCCACGCGAGGCGGTGCTGGCCGACGGCACCCGGGTGGCGCTGTCCACCCGCGAGTTCGAGCTGCTGCGGGTGCTGGCGGCCCGGCCGAACGCCGTCCATCCCCGCGCCGTGCTGCGCCGCAAGGTCTTCGAGGAGGCCGCAGCGGCGTCGATAGTGGACACCTACGTCTACTACCTCCGGCGCAAGCTCGGCCGTGCCGTGGTCCGCACCGTGCACGGGCTCGGCTACCGCCTCGGGACGCTCTGATGGAGGCGTCCGAGCGGGCGATCGTCCGGCGGACCCGGCTGCGGATCGGCCTGTTCGTCGGGCTGACCATCGGCGCCCTGCTGCTGCTGGCCGGCGGCATCTCCTACGCGGTCCTGGTCCGCGGCCAGGAGGCGCAGATCCAGCGCGAGCTGACGTGGGGCACCGAACACGGCACGATCGCCGGGCCGCCCGCCTGCAGCTGGATCTTCCAGTACGACGGCGCCACAGTGCGCACCGGCGCGAACCCGCCACCACCCGGCTTCCCGTTGCGCGGCGCGTTGGACACCGTGGCGGCCACCCGGGCCACCGAGATCGCCACCGTCGCGCGTAACGGCACGACCTACCACGTGCGCACCGAGGCCCGCGGCGACACCGTCGTCCAGGCGGTGTTCGACGCCCGGTTCCAGATGTCCGACCGCCGGCACCTCCTGCTCGCGTTCAGCCTCGCGGCGGCGGCCGGGCTGCTCGCCGCCATGCTGACCGGTGTGCTCGTCGGCCGCCGGGCCGTCGCGCCCCTCGCGGAGGCGCTGACCCGGCAGCGGCGCTTCGTCGCGGACGCCAGCCACGAACTGCGAACCCCGATCGCCCAGGTGCACACCCGCGCCCAGCTGCTCGCGCGGCGGGCGCGTCACGACGGCACCGCCAGGAACCTGGACGACCTGGAACGTCTCGTCGGCACCACCCGCCGGCTCGGCGAGATCGTCGACGACCTGCTGCTCTCGGCCCGGCTCGCCGCCGCTCCCGCCGACCGGGAACCGGATCCGCCGGTCGACCTCACCTCGCTGGTCGGGACGACAGTCGCCGCCGAGAGCGACCGCGCCGCCGAGCGCCGGGTCACCCTCACCCTGGACACCCCCGGCGACCCGCTGCCGGTGCCGGGTGTCGAGTCGGCCCTGCGCCGGGTCGTCGGCGAACTGCTCGCGAACGCGCTGGCCCACACGCCGGCGGGAGGCCGGATCGACGTGACGCTGCGGGCCGCCGGCGACACCGCCGAGTTCGTCATCGCCGACACCGGGAAGGGCTTCGACCAGGCCGACGCCCGGCGGATCTTCGACCGGTTCCACAGGGGCGCGGGCGCCGGGGACCGCCGGTTCGGCCTGGGTCTGGCGCTGCTCCAGGAGGTCGTCACGAGCCACCACGGCACGATCGAGGCCGAGGGCCGTCCAGGGCGGGGAGCCCGCTTCACCGTACGTCTTCCGATGAACCGCTCGCCGAGCGCCACGGGCAGGGCCTCGCGGATCAGGAACCTCCGGGTGTGGCAGCTCGGTGCCGGTACGTGAGCGCCGGATCGTGGAGCGCGTTCTCCGGCCCGCCGGGAGGCCCGAGGTGCAGGATCGCGGTCGGCGCGCCGGCCAGGTTCCCGCCGGCCGGCAGCCGGGTCACCGGGGGAGTCGCCGCCTCAGCCACCGCGCCCGGTGCGCTCCTGCGCCGCACCAGCACCAGTGCGAGCGCGCCCAGGCCCGCGGCGACCAGCAGGCCGCCCAGGAGGAACATCGACGTACTGCCGCTCTCCTCGCCGGTGGCCTTGAGCGTGGGCGGCGCGGCCGCGGGAAGGTCGTCGCCGGCCGCCGCGGCGGGAGGGCTCGCCTCCTCGGCGGGCGACGGCGACGCAGTGGCCGGCGTCGCCACCGCGGCAAGGGTCAGCCGTACGGTGGCGACGTCACCGGCCCTGCCCCGCACGGTCGCGCGGGCGGTGCGGTAGCCGTCCACGGATGCGCGGACCGTGATGGATCCCTCCGCGATCGTCCGGCCGGCCTTTGACGTGATCGAGAACTGGCCGCTGCGGTCGCTGGTCGTCCGGTACTCGTGACCGGCACTGTCCCGGATGGTCAGGTCCGCGCCGCCGAGCGCCTTTCCGCCGGCGTCGCGGACCCGGCCGGAGACCCCGCTCACCCCGGCCGCCGGTGCGCCCCCGCCGGTGGGCGAGGCACCCGCCCCGTGGACGTAGACCATCTTGTAGGCGTAGCTGTTCTGCCCGGCGAGCCGCACGCCGATCGAGATGTTGAGGCCGGTGGTCTCGCCCGGGCGGGCATCCGGGGCGACGAGTGTCGCGTCGAAGGTCCGGCTCTGGCCGGGACCGAGATTCGGCTCCGCCCGGCAGCCGGTGGCGCACCGCAGGCCGCCTCCCACCACCACGATGGCCGTCTCGGCCCGGCGTCCGCTGTTGGTGACGCGGAACTGCACGCGTACCGTCTCGCGGGGTTTCACGTTCTCCGCCGAAACGCTCAGGATGCTCACCGTCTCCGGTGCGGCCGTCGCCGGTGCCGCCGCCACCGCGAGCGTCCCTCCGGCCAGCATGGCCAGTACGGCCGCCCGGGCCCGTCGGACACGTGAGCGCGTCGTCACTTCCCACCACCTTCGCCGAGCGGGCAACATCGGTCGATGGAGCCGCGGGCCACTATGCCCTGTGCGGGACGGATCGCGCGACCCGCCCCCGAGAGCAGCGACGGCCGTCCACCGTGGAGTCCCCGTCCACGCCCGCGCCCGCCGGGGGGCCGCTAATCGGTTGCCCGCCGGGTGGGGACTGCCTAGATTGCCGACCATGCACGACATCGACGGGTGTGCCGGATGAGCGGCCGTCTCCGCGAGATCGCCCGGCAGACGGTCGCGATCGCCGAAGCGGGGCGCTACCGCAACGATGCCGGCGAGGACGTCGCGATCGACGCGGCGGTACGCGCCGCGGTCGACGGCACCCGTGAGCACCTGCCGGATGAGGTCCTCCACCTCGACGGCGCGACGCCCGGCGCCGGCGACGTGGAGGTGACGCACGAGTCGACGTTGCAGGCGGCCCGTCGGCTCGGGCCCGGCGCGGCGTGTCTGGTGTTCGCGTCGGCGAAGAACCCGGGTGGCGGGTTCCTGGGCGGGGCGAAGGCGCAGGAGGAGAGCATCGCCCGCTCGTCCGCGCTGTACCCGTGTCTGCTCGCAGCGCCCGACTTCTATGCCTTCCACAGGGGGCAGCGGGATCTGCGGTACAGCGACCGGGTCGTCTACTCCCCGGGCGTGCCGGTGTTCCGCGACGACAAGGGCGACCTGCTCGACCGGCCGTACACCACGTCCTTCCTGACCGCGGCGGCGCCGAACCTGGGCGCGATCGTGCGCAACCAGCCGGAGCGCGCCGCGGACGTGCCGGCGGTGCTGGCGCGGCGGGCCCGCCGCGTGCTGGAGGTCGCTGCCGCGCACGGGCATCGCACGGTGGTGCTGGGCGCGTGGGGCTGCGGGGTGTTCCGGAACGACCCGGCGACGGTGGCCGCCGCGTTCGCCGACGCGCTCCGGGCGGTAGACCGGTTCGACCTCGTGGTGTTCGCCGTGCGTGACGGGTTGCCGGGCACACCGGTGTACCGCACGTTCGCGGAACGCTTTTCGGTAGGTTCGTCGTATGAGTGACGACACCTTCCGGTCGGTGGAGATCGAGCGCACCAGCGTGGGCAGATACGTGGCGCGCAACGCCCGTGGCGGCGAGCTGTCGATGGGTACGGGGGAGGACGCGACCTTCACGCCGGTGGAGCTGCTGCTCGCGGCCCTCGGCGGCTGCACCGCTGTGGACGTCGACCACGTGACCAGCCGTCGCGCCGAACCGACCCGGTTCGCCGTCACGGTGAGCGGCGACAAGATCCGCGACCCGGAAACCGGGAACCGGATGGAGAACCTCACCGTCACGTTCGCGGTGACGTTCCCGGACGGCGCGGACGGTGACCGGGCCCGCGAGGTGCTGCCTCGCTCGCTGCGGCAGTCGCACGACCGGCTCTGCACCGTGTCCCGCACCGTGGAACTGGGCACTCCGGTCTCCATCGTGGACGCGCCGGTCGCCCCGGAATGATTACCTTGACACCTGTCTATGTTAACGAGAACATTGCCGTAACTTGAAGGTAACGCCGTTGCCATGAGCGTCACGGGCGAGGCGAGCTGCCGCGGCCGGCCGGTGACGACCAGGCGCAGGAGGTTCTCGGTGACAGGGACCGCTCGGACGACGCGTACGGCCGCGGTCGTGGTCTCGGCGGCGGCCGTCCTCGCCGCGGGGGTGGCGGCCGGGATGCCCCCGGCGTCGGCGGCGACAGTCGACACGTCCGCCTCGTACGTGCTCGTGAACCGGCACAGCGGCAAGGCGATGGACCTGTACGACTGGTCGACGGCCGAGAGCGCGCCGGTGAACCAGTGGACGCGCAACGACCTCGCCGTGCAGCAGTGGCAGTTCGTGGACGCCGGCGGCGGGTTCTACAAGGTGCGGTCCCGGCACAGCGGGAAGGTGCTGGAGTTGCCGGCCGGCGGCGACGGCACCCAGCTCGTGCAGAGCACCGACCGGTCGTCGGCCACCCAGCAGTTCCGGTTGCAGGACTCCGCGGGCGGGTTCGTGCGGTTCGTGAACAGGCAGTGGGGCAAGGTCGTCGACGTGTGGCAGTGGTCCACCGCCGACGGTGGGCGGCTGGCCGGCTACACCGATCTCGACGGCGCCAACCAGCAGTGGCAGCTGATCCGGCTGGGCGGCGGCACACCCACCACCCCGGCGCCCGCCTACCCGCAGCCCGGCCGGGTGACCGGGGACATCGGCGTCCACGACCCGACGGCGGTCAAGCGACCCGACGGCACCTACCTCGTCGCGCACACCGGTGACGGCATCGCGCTGAAGACCTCCGCCGACCGGATCGCCTTCCGCAACGCGGGCGCCGTCTTCCCCGGTGGCGCGCCGTGGACCACCACGTACACCGGGGGATCGCGCAACCTGTGGGCGCCGGACCTGTCGTACCGCAACGGGCGCTACTACCTGTACTACTCGGCGTCGACGTTCGGTTCCAACCGCTCGGCGATCTTCCTGGCGACCAGCACCACCGGCAACGCCGGGAGCTGGACGCACGAAGGGCTGGTCGTCGAGTCGCGGACCACCGACGAGTTCAACGCCATCGACCCGAACCTCATCGTCGACGACCAGGGCCGCTGGTGGCTCAGCTTCGGCTCGTTCTGGTCCGGCATCAAGATGATCCCGATCGACCCGGCCACCGGGCGCCGGCTCGGCAGCACCATGCACAGCGTGGCCGCCTACGGCCCCGGCATCGAGGCGCCGGTCCTGGTCAAGCGTGGCTCCTGGTACTACCTGTACGTCTCGTTCGACAGATGCTGCCAGGGCGCCGCCAGCACGTACCGGATCATGGTCGGTCGTTCGGCGAGCCCCACCGGGCCGTTCGTGGACCGCGCGGGCCGGGACATGCTCGCCGGGGGCGGTACGCAGATCCTGGCCTCGCACGGCAGCGTGCACGGCCCTGGCCACCAGGCGGTCCTCGCCGACACCGACGGCGACGTCCTCTTCTACCACTACTACGCCGACGACGGCGCGTCGCTGCTCGGCGTCAACCGCATCGGCTACGACGCCGCTGCCTGGCCCTACGTGTACTGAACCGGCCACCTGGGAGGGCCCGTATGTCGCCTCGGCACCTTCTCCGCCCGATCCTGGCCGCGGCGCTCGCGCTGCTCACCACCTCGGCCGGCCTCGCCGTGCCCGGCCCCGCGCAGGCCGCGCCCGCGGTGAGCTACACCAACCCGCTTGTCAACCAGCGCGCCGACCCGCACATCATCAGGCATACCGACGGCTACTACTACATGACCGCGACGGTGCCGCAGTACGACCGGATCGTGCTCCGGCGGGCCACCACGCTGCAGGGGCTCGCCACCGCCACCGAGACGACGATCTGGCGCCGGCACACCAGCGGCGAGATGGGCGCCCACATCTGGGCTCCGGAGATCCACTTCATGAACGGCAGATGGTACGTCTACTTCGCCGCCGGACGGACCGACGACGTGTGGCGCATCCGGATGTACGTGCTGGAGAACGCGAGCGCCAACCCGCTGACCGGCTCGTGGACCGAACGCGGCCGGATCACCACGCCGTGGGACACGTTCAGCCTGGACGCCTCGACGTTCGTGGTGAACGGGGTGCGGTACCTGACCTGGGCCCAGCAGGAACCGGGCATCGTCACCAACTCCAACGTCTACCTCGCCCGGATGGGCGCCGAACCGTGGCAGATCACCGGCCCGGTGGCCCGGCTGGTCGTGCCGGCGTACGACTGGGAGACCCGCGGTTACCGCGTCGCCGAAGGGCCGACGGTGATCCAGCGCAACGGCCGGGTCTTCCTCACGTACTCGGCCAGCGCCACCGACGCGAACTACTGCCTCGGCATGCTCACCGCGTCGGCCGGCGCGAACCTGCTCGACCCCGCCTCCTGGAGCAAGAGCCCGACCCCGGTGTTCGCGAGCAACGCCGCCACCGGCCAGTACGGCCCCGGCCACAACTCGTTCACCGTCTCCGAGGACGGGCAGAGCGACATCCTGGTCTACCACGACCGCAACTACCGGGACATCAGCGGTGATCCGCTCAACGACCCGAACCGGCGGACCCGGATCCAGAAGCTGTACTGGAACGCCGACGGCACCCCGAACCTCGGTATCCCCGTCCCCGACGGGATCACCCCGGTCCGGTTGCGCTCGCACGACCTCCCGGCCGCCTACGTCCGGCACTACGACTACCGGGCCCGGGTCGAGCCGAACGTCACGAACCTCGCCGACTCGCAGTTCCGTATCGTCCCCGGCCTCGCCGGCGCCGGATCGGTGTCGCTGGAGTCGACGAACTTCCCCGGCTACTACCTGCGGCACCGGGCCTTCGCGCTCTACGTCGAACGCGACGACGGCTCGGCCCTGTTCGACAACGACGCGAGCTTCCAGCGCCGCGCCGGCCTGGCCGCGGCCGACGGGCTCTCCCTCGAATCGCAGAACTACCCCGGCCGGTACGTCCGCCACCGGGACGGCCTGCTCCAGCTCGAAACGGTGGCCGCCGACGCGGACCGGGCCGCGGCCACCTTCCACCTGGAATAGGCGCCCGACAACCGCTGCGCCGCACCCGGCGTACCCCCTTCTCGGAGGTCGAACGATGCTCAACCCCGCAGTGGCGTCGCCGCCCGGCACCCGCCGGGTCCGGCGGGCCGGCATGGCATCGGCCCTGGTGGCGGCGCTGGCCGCCGCGGCCGGCATGGCAGTCGTGGCCGCGCCGTCGGCGCGGGCGGCCACCATCGACACGAGCGCCTGGTACGTGCTCGTCAACCGCAACAGCGGCAAGGTCCTCGACGTCCGGGACACCTCGACCGGCGACGGCGCGGCGATCCAGCAGTGGTCCCGCAACGACGGCGAATGGCAGCAGTTCCAGTTCGTCTCCTCCGGCAGCGGCTACTACCGCCTCCGGGCCCGCCACAGCGGCAAGGTGGTGGACCTGTGGGAGTGGAACGTCGCCGACGGCGCGGAGTACCGGCAGTGGCCCGACCTCGACGCCGCCAACCAGCAGTTCCAGGTGCGCGACTCGGACAGCGGCTACATCCGGCTGATCAACAGGCACTCCGGGAAGGCCCTGGAGGTCTGGGAGAGGTCGACCGCCGACGGCGCCCGGGTCAGTCAGTACGCCGATCTCAACGGCACCAACCAGCAGTGGCAGATGGTCCGGGTGGGCACCGGCGGCACACCGACGACCGCGCCGCCGCCCACCGGGTGCGGCAGCGGCTCCTACCAGGCCGAGGCGGTGCTCAACGGCGGCACCTGGACGGCCCGCAACGGGTCGTCGACGGTGTACTCGGGCGGGGACATGCTCGCCGCGATGCAGGCCGCGGTGAACTCGCTCTCGGCCGGCCGGACCGCCAAGCAGCGGGTGGTGATGCGTGGCTCCGGGTCGATGAGCGCGGGGTCGCGGTTGTCGCTGCCGTCGTACACGACGCTTGCGGTCTGCGGCACGATGAACGTGACCGGCTCGGGATCGGGCGACTACGCGCCCGTCTACTCGCGCGGGACCACCGACGTCGAGGTGCAGAACCTGACCCTCACCGGGGCGCCGCTGTACGGGATCTTCATGCGCAACGTGAACAATCTGACGCTCGGGCAGATCGACATGCGGCTGTCCGGCGGCCTGGGGGTGCGGATCGACAACCACGGGGGTGACCGGGCGGTCAAGGTGCGCAACGTGCGCATCGACACCGTGTACGTGTCGGGCACGGGCGCGCACGGCGTGGAGACGTACGGCGTGGACGGCCTGACCATCGGCACCGTCACCGCGCGCAACACCGGCTACTCCGGCCTGCTGCTCAACGACACGATCAACGCCACGGTGGGCACTGTCGACGCGCAGGGCGCCGGCACCGGGACCGGGTACGCGGCGTTCCGGATGGCCAACCGCAACGGCCGGATCGGCAGCTCGTACCCGACGAACATCCGGGTCGGCACGGTGATCGCGTCCGGCGGCGGCCGGGGGATCTTCTGCGTCTCGGAGTCCGGCGGCGCGGTCATCGACCGGGTGACCATCTCGAACACCGGCAACAACTCGATCCTGGTGGAGAACTGCTACAACGTCACCATCGCCGGGGTGTCCGGCACGGTGACCGGCGGTGGCGAGGTGCGGATCGCCTCGCGGACCGAGTTCCCGATCTCCTCCGGCATCCGCTTCCAGAACCTGACGGTCACCAACACCAACATCACCCAGAACCCGTGCGGCGGGGCGAACAACACGATCAGCAACGTCACGCGCGTCAACTCGACGCTGACCTGGTGCTGACGATCCGGCCGGCCCCGCGGGCGTGCGGTCCGCGGGGCAGCCGGTCAGTCGCGGGGCAGCACGCCGAGGAGGACCACCCGCAACGACTTCGAGCTCCAGTTCGGCACCCGCCACCGCATCCGCGCCGCGATCCACTTCGACGACCTGCACTTCGAGGCCCGTACGGCCGAGTACTACGGTCCCGGAGGACGCCACGAGGTCAAGGGCCACCCCCGGCTCGTCACCTCCAGCCCGCAGTCGTACGAGGCGGCCGTCCAGCAGCGGCTCTGGGCCGTGTCCGAGGACCTCACCGGCGTGCGGTTCCCCGTCCGGCCCGGGCAGAGCCAGGGATCTGATGCGACGAACGGATGACCTCGTGGCTGCGCCTGATCCACGTCGGTCTCGTTCGCCACCGGCCGACCCGTTCCGGGGCGACAATCAGCGGGTGGTGGACAAGGTGGTGGAGGCGCTCGCCGCGCTGCCGCCGGTCCTCGTCCTGACGCTGGTGTTCGTCCTGCCGGCGCTGGAGTCCTCGACGCTGCTCGGGCTCGTCGTACCGGGTGAGACAGCGATCCTGATCGGCGGGCTGGTGGCCCACGGTGGCGCGCTGCCGCTGTGGGCGGTGGTGGCCGCCGGGGCGGCCGGGGCCTGCCTCGGTGACCAGGCCGGGTACGCCCTCGGCCGCCGGTACGGCCCGGGTGTGCTCGCCCGCGCTCCACGGGTGCTGCGCCGGCGCCTCGACATCGCGCGGGCCCGCCGCCTGGTCGCCCGGCGCGGGGCGTGGGCGGTGCTCATCGGACGTTGGGTGGCGGTGCTGCGCGCCGTGGTCCCCCTGATCGCCGGCACCGGTGGGATGCGGTGGCCGGTGTTCCTCCGGGCGAACCTGGCCGGCGGGCTGGTGTGGGCGACGGCCGTGGCGCTGCTGGGCTACCTGGGCGCCGCCTCATACCGCTATCTGGAACGGGAACTGGGCATCGGGGAGTGGGCCCTGCTGGCCCTGATCGGCGTCGTCGTGGCGCTGCGGGTCTGGCGGATCCGGCGCCGGACGGCCCGCCGCTGAACGGTGGCGTCAGCCGTGACCGCGTACCAGGGGCAGGAACACCTCGTCCACGATCTCGACCAGCACCTCGTCGGGGGCGGACGGGACGCCGCGCATCGCGTACTCGGCGCGCAGCAGCATCATCGGTACCGTCGCCACCCGGTGACGGACGGCCGCCGCCGGCGCCTCGCCCCGGGCGGCGGCCCGTTCCAGCATCCCGATCCACGCGCGGTCCATGGTGTCCGCGCCGGATCGTTCGCGCATGAGCGTGAGCAGCTCCGGATCGTCGGCCGCGGCGGCGAGCAGGCCGCGCAGGACGGCCCCGTGCGGCGACGACCACGTCTCGTTTGCGAGCCGGAGCATCTCCAGCGCGTCACCTCGCAGCGTGCCCGTGTCCGGGTTCGGCATGGCGTCGTCGGACAGGTGGCGGTACGCCGCGATGCCCAGCGCCGCCCGGTGCGGCCATCGGCGGTAGATGGCGTTCTTGTTGGTTCCGGCACGCGCGGCGACCCGGTCCATCGTCATCCCCGCGTAGCCGGACTCGCGCAGTTCCTCCGCCGCGGCTCGCAGGATCGCCTGTTCCAGTTCCTCGCCCCGTCGCCTCCTGCTCATGCTTGCAGGGTACGCGTCGTACCTTATAGGGTACGACGCGTACCCTACTGAAGCGGGGAGTGAGCGATGCGCGTCTTTGGCATGAACTACGACACCGGCTTCGTGAGCGCCGGATCCACCACCCACGAGCCGTTCGACCCCGGCGTCGTGCGCAGCGACCTGCGTGTCATCCGCGACGAGCTGCGGTGCGACGCGGTCCGCGTCACCGGCGGCGTACCGGACCGGCTGGAGCTGACCGCGCGGCTGGCGGCCGAGGCGGGGTTGGAGGTGTGGTACTGCCCGTTCACCAACGGCCTGGACCGCGACGGCCTCATGGCGTTCCTGCTCGACGGCGCCGAGCGGGCCGAGCGGCTGCGGCGTGACGGCGCACCGGTCGTCTATCTCACCGGTTCCGAGATCTCCCTGTTCACCGACGGTTTCCTGCCCGGCCGTGACCTGACCGAGCGCATGGCGCTGTTCACCGACCCGATGCGGATGCGGGAGGCGGTCCCGGCCGCGCGGGCCGCGGTGCGCGACTTCCTCGCCGAAGCGGTACCCGCGGTGCGGGAGCGCTTCGGCGGTCCCGTCGGATACGCCTCGATCCCGCTGGAGGACGTCGACTGGGCGGCCTTCGACATCATCGCCAGCGACGCCGGCTACCGCGACGCGACCAACTCCGCGGCGTTCCCGCAGTCCCTGGCGGCTGCCGTGGGGCAGGGCAAGCCGTACGCGGCGACCGAGTTCGGCTGCTGCACGTTCCGCGGCGCGGCCGACGTCGCGGGCGCGACCGAGCCGGTGGTCTACGACGAGCACGGCCGTGCGGCGAAGCTCACCGCGGAGCTGGAGCGCGACGAGGAGGGCCAGGCACGCTACCTCGTCGACCTGCTGCGCGACTACGAGGCCGGCGGGGTGGAGGCGGCGTTCGCGTACACGTTCGCGAACCGGCACCTGCCGACCACCGGCGACCCCGAGCACGACTACGACCTGGCGTCACGGGGGATCGTGCGCGTGCTGCCGGACGGCTCGTGGACGCCCAAGGCCGCCTTCCACGCCCTGGCCGAGTACGGCCGCGTCCGTGCGCTGAGCCGGACCGAATTCGGTGGTGACGATCGCGACGGACGGGCAAGGTAGGACTGCACACCGGCGGCGAGCGCCGCCACCACGACTGTCACCAGGAGAGACAATGCGAGCAGCTTCCACGCTTCGGACCCTTGCCCGTCCTACCGTGGAGCTCCGCCTTGGCCCTGTTGAACCTCGGAATCGTCGCGCATGTTGACGCCGGAAAGACCAGCCTGACCGAACGCCTGCTCTACGAGGCGGGCGCCGTGGCCGAGCCGGGCAGCGTCGACGCCGGCACGACCCGGACCGACTCGACGGAGCTGGAACGCCGCCGCGGCATCACCATCCGGGCGGCCGTCACGTCGATCACCATCGGCGACCTCGGCATCAACCTGCTGGACACCCCCGGCCACCCCGACTTCATCGCGGAGGTCGAACGCTCCCTGGCCGTCCTCGACGCGGCCGTGCTCGTGGTGTCGAGCGTGGAGGGCGTCCAGCCGCAGACAGTCGCCATCTGGCGGGCGCTGCGCCGCATCGGCGTACCGACTGTGTTCTTCTTCAACAAGGTCGACCGCGGCGGCGCCGACGTGGACCGGGTGACGGCCCAGGTACGGCAGCGGCTCGGCGCGCGTCCGGTCCTGCTCGGCACTGTCACCGGCCAGGGCACACGCGAGGCCCGGGTGCACGCCGTGGACCTCGACGCCGAGCCGGTGGTGGCCGAGGTGGCGGAGGTCGACGACGCGGTGGCGGCGCGCTGGCTGACCGACCGGCCGGTCCGCGTACGCGACGTCCGCCGGGCGCTGCGACGCGCGGTACGCCGCGCCGACCTGGTCCCGGCGGTGTGCGGCTCGGCCATCACCGGCGCCGGGGTACGCCGGCTGTGCGACGTCCTGGCCGACCTGCTGCCGTACGGCGAGGCGCGGGACGGACCGCCGGCGGGCACGGTCTTCGCCGTCGACCGGGACGGGCACGGCCGGCGCGTCTGGCTGCGGCTGTGGTCCGGGCGCCTGCGGGTGCGGGACCGGGTGCGGCTCGGCGACGGCCGGCCGGAGCCGGTGACCGAGATCGCCGTCATCGAGCCTGCCGGCGTGCTGGTGCGCCGGTCGGTCTCCGCCGGGCAGATCGCGGCGGTACGCGGCGTGTCCGCCCGGATCGGCCAGCACATCGGCGACCCGCCACGGCGGCACGCCTACCGGTTCCCGCCACCGACCCGGCAGGCGGTCGTCGAGCCGGTCGACCCGGCGCAGCGCCTGGCGATGTTCGCTGGCCTGGCCGAACTGGCCGACGAGGACCCGCTGGTGGACCTGCGCCTCGACGAGCAGCAGGCGGAGGCGGTGATCCGCCTGCACGGCGAGGTCCAGAAGGAGGTCCTCGCCGCCCTGATGGAGGACCGGTACGGCATCCGGGTGCGGTTCTCCGGCACGCTCACCGCCTGCATCGAACGGGTCGCCGGCACGGGTACCGCCGAGGAGCGGGTACGGGAACGCGGCAACCCGTACCTGGCCGGGCTGGGGTTGCGCATCGAGGCCGCACCGGCCGGGCACGGCATCGGGTTCCGGCCCGGGATCGAGCCGGGCCGGCTGCCCCCGGCGTTCGTCGCGGCCACCGAGGAGGGCGTACGGGCCGCGCTGCGGCAGGGCCGGCACGGCTGGCCGGTCACCGACTGCACGGTCACCATGACGGCGTCCCGGTACTGGCCCCGGCAGAGCAGGCCGCACCAGAAGTTCGACAAGTCGATCTCGACGGTGGCGGCGGACTTCCGCAGCCTCGCCCCGGTCGTGGTCGCCGCCGCGCTGCGGCAGGCCGGTACGCGGGTGTGCCAGCCGATCGAACGGTTCGACGTCAACCTTCCCCGGCACGCGGTGGAGACGGTGCTGGCGCTGCTCGGCCGGCTCGGCGCGGTAGTCCACGACACCGCCGTCGCGGGCGGCTACCTGGAGGTGAGCGGCACCCTGCCGTCCGCCCGGGTGCCGCGGGTCGTCGCCGCCCTGCCCGACCTCACCGGTGGCGAGGCGGTCCTGACCACCACCTTCGACCACTACGCGCCGGTCACCGGCGAGGAGCCGCCGGCACTGCCCCGGCGCGGGCCCGACCCGGACGACCGGGAGGCGTGGTTCCGGGCCGTACCGAGGTAGGCCGCGCCGGGCGGCGACGGCGGCGCTCCGGGGATAGGATCACCCGCGCCCGCCGCCGCCCGTACCCGTTGGAGCCCCGCTGTCCCCGCAGCCGGCCACCCACCTCACCCGGCGTGCCCGCCGGGTGCTGGCAGTGGTGTGCCTGCTCGTCGTGGCCGGGCTGCCCGCTGGATCCTCGACCGGCGGCGCCACCGGCTCGGGAACGCTGCGGGTGCTCCAGATGAACCTGTGCAACAGTGGCCGGGCCGGCTGCTACACCGGCCGGGCCGTCCCGCGGGCCGCCGACGTGATCGCCGCCGAGGCGCCCGACGTGGTCACGCTCAACGAGATCTGCCGCGACGACGTGGTGACGCTGGAGCGCACGCTGCGGGCCGCCCGCGCCGGCGGCACCGTGGTGTCCGCGTTCCAGGCCGCCGGTGACCGCCCCTCCGGCGGTCCCACCCGGTGCAACAACGGCGAGCCGTACGGGATCGGGCTGCTGACCCGCCTCGACGGCCGGGACGCGCGGTCGTCTGTGCACCGGGGCACCTACCCGGCGCAGGACCTCGCGGACCCGGAGGAGCGGGTCTGGCTCTGCGTCCGGGGCGACGGGCTGCACGCCTGCACCACTCACCTGGCGAACACCAGCGGCCAGGTGGCGCTGGCCCAGTGCGGGCAGTTGCTCGGCGCGGTGGTGCCGGGGACCCGGGGCGACGCCGGGAGCGGGCCGACAGTCCTCGGCGGTGACCTCAACCTGCGGGCCGGTGGCACCCCGGACGTCCGCTCGTGCGTGCCGGTGGGCTACCGGCGGATCGACGACGGCGCCCGGCAGCAGATCATGGCGTCCGGCGGCGTGACGGTCTGCTGCCGCCGCGCGGTGGACATGCGCGGGACGACTGACCATCCGGCGCTGGTGGCGACCATGATCCGCGCCCGCCGTCACGGGTGATCAGAGGAACCGCCAGCGCTGGTGCGCGGCCCCGGTGTCGTCGGCGAGGACCGCCTGCGCGCCCTGGGCGCCGGAACCGCCGCTGAGCCCGAGCACCCGCCCCCCGTTCGCGCACTGGATCCGGAACCAGCCACCTCCGCCGTGCCGCAGCCGCCACCTGTGGTCGGCGGTGCCGTTGTCGGCCCACTGGACGATCCGGGCGCCCGCCGCTGTCGAACCACCCTCGACGCCGAGTACCTTGCCGCTGTTGCCGTTGCGCAGCCGCAGGTAGCCGCCGGTGTCCACGAGCGCGGTCCAGAGGTGGTCGGCGGTGCCGGTGTCGCCCCACTGGATGACCGGCCCGCCGTCGGCGGTGGACATGTCCTGCACGCCGAGCACCAGCCCGCTGCCGAGGTTCTGGATCCGCCGCGCGCCGTTGGGCAGGAACCGCCACTGGTTGTCCGGGCTGCCGTTGTCCGGGTCCTGCACGGCGAACGCGCCCTGCGCGGCCGAGCCGCCGGAGATGCCGAGCAGCTTGCCGGTGTGCACGTTGCGCAGCTTGTGGCTGCCGTCGCCGACGTCGACCACGGTCCACAGGTGGTCGGCGGTGCCGTTGTCCGCCCACTGAAGGATCCGGGCGCCGTCGGCGGTGGACATGTTCTCCACCCCCAGCACCTTGCCGCTGTTGACGTTGCGCAGCCGCAGCGCCGACCCGTCGACCACAAGCTGCCAGTCGTGGTCGGCGGTGCCGGTGTCGCCCCACTGCAGCGCGAGCCCGCCGTCGGCGGTGGACATGTTCTGGATGCCGAGCACCAGCCCGCTCGCCGCGTTGACGAGCCGGAAACTCGCCTCACCGCCGCCACCGCCCGCGCCGACCCGCCAGTAGACCGTGTAGTTGTGCCCGTGGGCGTCGTAGAACGGGCCGAGGTTGACAGTGGAGCCGTCGGCCCGGGCGGTGAACGCGAGACTGCCCGTGCCGGTACGGGTGACCGAGGCGGGATCCAGCGTCGGCAGGCCGCTCAACGTGGTGTTGCCGTAGTTGCCGGAGAGCACCACCGGCCCGTACGTGACGGCCTGCACCGCGGCGTCGTCGTTGGCGGCCACCGTGGCGACCCGCATCGGCAGCCGGACCGTGACCGTGTCGCCGGACGTCCAGGCCCGGGTCAGGACGGCGTAGCTGCCCGGCGTGGCGGCGATGCCCGCCGCGACGCCGTTGACGCTGACGCTCGCCCCGCTGGTCCACGCCGGGATCCGGATCCGCATCGTCCACGACCCGGCCGCCGAGCCGGTGACGGTGAGCGTCGTGGTGTCGCCGACCGGGTACGACGTGGCCTGCGTGACGGTGATGCCGCGCTGGCTCCAGGTGAGCACCGACGGGACGAACAGGTTGACGGTCAGCGTGGTGCCGTTGTGGAAGTAGATCGCGTCCGCAAGCGTCGTGTTGGTCTCCAGCCCGGTGCCCTGGCAGCACCAGAACGAGTTGTAGTCGGTGCTCCACGTGCCGCCGCCCCACGCCGGGCCGACACCGCGCCGCCCGCCCGGGTTGAGCGGGGTGAAGTACGTGACGTGGCCGTGCGCGTCGGCCGGGTTCTGCTGGCCGATCATGTGGTTGAGCAGCGCGCGCTCGTAGAAGTCGGCGTACGCGACCCGGTCCGGGTCGAGCTGCCACAGC
Organism: Micromonospora sp. CNZ285; assembly: GCF_004637285.1. Taxonomy (NCBI): domain Bacteria; kingdom Bacillati; phylum Actinomycetota; class Actinomycetes; order Micromonosporales; family Micromonosporaceae; genus Micromonospora; species Micromonospora sp. CNZ285. The sequence continues at coordinate 897,474 of NZ_SPQD01000001.1, forward strand.
TCCCGGGTCAGCTTGAGCATGTTGTACGTGTTGCACGCCTCGCACGTGTCGGTGCGCAGGTACCCGGCGATCGCGTTCGGCGCGCGGAAGTGCTCGGCCTGGCTGTTGCCGCCGATGGCGTACGTGTGCGCGCCGACCGTGATGGCCCACGCGTTCGCGGCGATGTCCCGGTAGCGGGTGACGCCGGTGGCCTTGTACTCCCGGGCCGCGCCGATCCACTTGGGCACCTGCGTGTTGGCGTGCAGCCCGTTGAGCTGGTCGGAGTTGGCGGCGAGCGGGTTGAACACGGCGGCGTGGTCGAACCGCTGCGCGACGGTCAGCCACCGCCCGTCGCCGGTCTGCTGGTAGAGGTCGGTCAGCACCGCGTTCATGCCGCCGAACTCGGTGCCGAGCATCGCCTGCATCTGGGCCGAGGTGAGCCGGCCGGTGCGCTGGTCGACCCAGCCGGCCAGTGCCAGCAGCACGTCCCGGGCCTGGGTGCTGCCGATCAGCCGCCACACGTCCAGCAGCCCGGCGAGTGTCTTGTGGATGCAGTAGTAGGGGACGTTGCCGTTGCTGAGCGTCCGGGCCTCCAGCGCGGTGAAGTCGGACTCCGGGAAGCCGGACAGGTAGCCGGTGCTGAACCCGGCCGCGCCGTTGTTGGCCTGGCAGCGGGCCAGTTCGACGACCATGGTGAGCGCCTTGTCCCGGCAGGTGGTGTCGCCGAGCACCGCCCACGCCTGCGCCCAGGCGGTCAGGAAGTGGCCCTGCATGTGGGTGCGGAACGGGAAGTTCGGCGCGTCCCAGCCGCCGTTGGCGGCGGCTCCGCCGGTGGACAGGCGGTGGTTGGCCCGGAAGTTGTAGAGCAGCCGGTTCACGTCGACGAAGCGCAGGTAGGCGACCGTACGGTTCTGGTTGTCCTGCCAGCGGCCGGCGGTCAGCCGTACCTGGCCGCTGTCGAACGCGTACGCGGACACGCCGATGTCGGGGCGGGCCGGTGGCAGCGCGGCGTGTGCCGTACCGCCTGCGGAGACGGACCCGGCGGCGGCGCCGGCGGTGGCCGCGACGGCTGTCGCGGCGGTCGTGCGCAGGAGGAATCGGCGGTTCACCAGGGGAGCGGGCATGACGGCCTCCGTGGCGGGGGACGGTGGTGGTGGGGGGACGGTGGTGGTGGGACGGTTACGCGGTGACCCGGAAGGTGGCGTCCTGCCTGTCGATCGCGGGTGAGCCGGCGCCGAGCGGGTCGATGCGCAGCCGGTAGTCGTAGTGCCGCAGGTAGCGGGTGGGGAAGTTGTGCGAGCGGAACGACGACCAGGTGCTGTCCGCCAGGCCGGCGGTGCGGTGGAAGGTGGCGTCGGCGCGGAACGTGGCGGTGCCGTCGTTCGGGTCCAGCCGCACCGCGTAGTCGTAGTGCCGCAGGTAGTTGCCGGGGTAGTTGACCGACTCGAACGAGACGCCGGCGTAGTCGGCCAGGCCGGGGACCATGCGCCACATCTGGTCCTGGTAGGGGTCGAACGGGTACGCGTCGACGCGGGCGATCCGGTCGGCGTGCCGGACGTAGCGGTCGGGCAGGTTCGACGACTTGAGCCGCACCCAGTTCGGCGTGCCCCAGCGGTTGACCATCCCGGCGTACTCGGCGTCGCTGATGCCGATCATCGAGCCGTGCTTGGAGTTCAGCGGCGGGGTGTAGTCGCGCTGGTTCAGCGGCGTCCACGAGTTGCCCGAGATGGTCGTGGTGGACCAGGCGTAGTAGTCGTTGTTGACCGGGCTGAACGAGTCACCCCACAGCCGCCAGCCGCCCTCGTTCGTGCGCAGCAGCAGCGGCGCCTCGATCGCGTTGCCCTGCCGCAACCCGCTGGTGTACGTGGTGAAGCTGTTCGGCGCGCCGGTGGCGGACCGGGCGCCGTACAGGTAGCCGTCGTCGAGGTTCTTGTAGTAGAGGTACGTGGTGCCGCCGTCGACCACCACGTCGCCATCGAGCACGCCGAAGCCCGGGCTGAAGTAGACCTGCGGCGCGCTGACGGTGCGGAAGTCGCTCGTGTGGTTGACCAGGAACACGTCCCGGCCGTTGTTGGCGGAGTAGACGATGGCGTACTGCCCGCGGGCGGCGTCCCAGAACGCTGTGGGCGCCCACGTGTGGGTGTCGAGCGTGTGCATCCGGATGCGCCGGTAGCCGGTGAACGCGGTCAGGTCGGTGGAGTCCCACACGTGCAGGTACTGGCTGGTCAGCCCCCAGTTGGTGCCCTTGAGGTCGGTGGCCAGCACCACGAAGGTGCCGTCGGTCCTGCGCAGCACGAACGGGTCGCGCAGGCCGAGCTGCCCGGCGGTCGGGGTGACCACCGGGTTGTTCTGGTTCAGCGGGGTCCAGTTCAGGGCGTCCCGGCTGACGGCCAGGTGCAGGCCGTAGTCGGCGCCGAGGCCGTTCGGCGTCTCGGTGAAGTAGGCCATGGCGTAGGCGGTGTTCGGCGCGGCGAGCGCGCCGCGGGGCAGGCTGAGCGTGCCGGAGGCGGCGGCAGCGGCGGACAGGGCGCCGAGGGTGAACGCGCGTCGGGTGAGGGGCACGAGAGGGCCTTTCTCTGCGGGGAGATGACGGCCGAGTTAACGCTAACAATCTCCCCTAGCCTGGCGTTCACATAGTCGTCTGTCAATCGGATGGTGGCGTTAACGCGCTCAGCCGCGAACCGCCCGCGGTACGGCTGCGGTCTCCGCGTACACGATCAGGATCAGCAGTACGGCCAGCAACGCGGAGCCCGCCAGCAGCGGCAGCCCGCGTGTCAGGAGGCCCAGCGCCACGATCACCACCAGCCCCGCCGGCCGGTGCCAGGTCACCCGGCGGTGCACCGCCGCCGCGAGCCCGATCCAGCCGATCAGGAACAGCGCCGGACCGCTGAGCGCCACCACGAGCGCGGCCGGGTCGCGGGAAAGCGGATCCGTGATCATGACCTGCGCGCCGACCGCCGTGGCCACCACACCGGCCACCATCACCAGGTGCAGGTAACCGGCGAGCAGGCCGAGCCGGCTCCCGGACGGCCCGCGCGCCTCGATCGCCTCGCCGAGCCGCATGCCGCCGGGCACCAGGTAGAGCCGCCCGACGGTGACCGCGTTGACGAACGCCAGCGCGAACGCCACCGTCCGGTAGCCGTCGAAACCGGCGTTGCTGAACACGATCCCGGCGGACAGGATCAACTCGCCCAGCGCGATGATGTAGATCTGCTGGTAGCGCTCGGCCAGGTGCTCGCCGACCACCTGGAGGTCGCGCCAGCTCGACCGGCCCAGCCCCGGTGTCGGCCAGCGCAGCCGCGCCATCGTGAGATCCAGGACGATCGCCGCGGTCCAGAGCGCCACCTGCGCCGGCCCGGCGAGCGCGCCGGTCACCCACAGCACCCCGGAGACGCCGAACCAGATCGCCACCCGGGTGCTGCGCACCCGCAGCGGATGTCCGCGCAGGGCCGGCAGCAGGATCAGCGGCCGGCCCAGGTGGATCGCCACGTACGCGCCGGCGAACACGAGCGCGTGCCCGGCGTACGCGGTGGGCGCGGCCGCCGCCATCAGCAGGCCGCCGAACATGACCCAGAGCAGCAGCGCGACGATCGGCGGGGAGCGCGGGTCGAACCAGTCGGTCGACCAGGCGGTCACGAACCACACCCACCAGATCGGCGCCAGCAGCAGGGCGGCCCGGTACGCCCCGGCGAGGCTCAGGTCCTCCTCCAGCACCAGCGACACCCGGTTCAGCGCGAGGATGAAGGCCAGGTCGAAGAAGAGTTCCAGGAACGACGCCCGGCGGGAGGCCTCGCGTGGCCGGAGCAGGTGCCCACGCGGCTCACTCGCCATCCGGTCCCTTCCGTACGCGCCGTCGACGACACCAGTCGTATCAGCCGGGGACGTGGTCGCGCGGGCGAACGCCGCAGGGCGGGCCGATCGTCGGCGCGGCCCGCCCCGCCCGGCGTCCCGGCGCTACCCGGCTTCCCGGCGCCGCCCGCACGGTGGCGGGTCAGCGGTTGCGGTAGTGGTTCACCGCCAGCGCCGCGCCGGACGCCAGCGCCAGCGCGCCGAAGGCCGAACCGGCCCACGGGTTGCCCAGGACGCTCGACAGCGTCACGTTCGCCGCCACGCTGACGATGAGCACCAGCCAGAGCAGCGGGCGCATCCGGCTGACGGGCGTCGTCGCGGCGGTGTTCTCGGCGGTACGGTCCAGGTCGTTCACGGCTGCCTCCTCGGGTGACGTCCTTGCACCCTCGACGCTAGGCGCGCAGATGGCCGGGAACGATCCCGCCAGCACGACGACCGGGGTACAGCAGGCTGTACTTTCCGCGCCCGGACCTGACGGGCGGCGACAGCGGTGACCTATCGTGGCGGCCGGGGGTGGGCCGGGGATGGAGTACGTACGCGGGCGGTTCCGCGCCGCGGTGGACGCGCTGGAGCACCTCGTCGGCGGGCTCGGCACCGCCGTGCTGGCGCTCGGCGCGCTGTTCGGGATCGTCGTCGCGGCCGCGGCCTGCGTCGGCGGGGTCGGACTGCTGCTCGTACCCGGAATGCTGCGGGCGGTGCGGTCGGTGGCCGACCGCGAGCGTGCCCGGCTGTCCCGGTGGGGGCCGCCGATCCCGTCGTCCGGCCCGGTGCCGGCCGGGGTGCGCCCGGCGCTGCGCGACCCGGTCGTCCGGCGGGAACTGCGCTGGGTGGCCACCCACGGGACGCTCGGCTTCGGCGCCGGGCTGATCGCGCTCGCGCTGCCGATCTACGCCGTGCAGGACATGACGTTCCCGCTGTGGTACCGGCTGGTGCCGCCGGACGCCGGTGCGCCGGGGATCGGCTGGTGGCGCGTCGACGGGCTCGGCGACGCGCTCACTGTCGGCGTGCTCGGCATCGGCTGGCTGGTGCTCGCGGTCGCGACCGGGCCGGCCCTGGCGCGGATCCAGGCCCGGCCGGGCCGCCGGCTGCTGCCCCCGCCGCCCGGGTTCGACCTGTCGCTGCGGGTCGCCGAACTGACCGCCACCCGGGCCGCCGCGCTCGACGCCCACGCGGTGGAGCTGCGCCGGATCGAACGCTCGCTGCACGACGGCACGCAGAACCGGCTGGTCGCGGTGAACGTGCTGCTCGGCGCCGCGCGGCGGGCGGTACGCCGTGACCCGGCCCGCGCCGACGAGATCCTGGAACGCGCGCAGAACGCGGCCGAGCAGGCGCTCGGCGAGCTGCGTACGGTGGTGCGCGGCATCCTGCCGCCGGTGCTCGGCGACCGGGGCCTTGCCGGGGCGCTCGACGGACTCGCCGCGGCGTGCGCGGTGCCGTGCCGCCTGTCGGTGGACGTCGACGTGCGCTGCGCGGCGTCGGTCGAGGCCACCGCGTACTTCGTGGTGGCCGAGGCGCTGACGAACGTGGTCCGGCACAGCGGCGCGAGCGCGGTGGACGTCGCCGTGCGCCGGGAGGGGGACCGGCTGCTCGTGACCGTCACCGACGACGGGCGCGGGGACGCCGACGAGGCGCGCGGCTCCGGGCTGACCGGCATCCGCCGCCGGGTCGAGGCGTACGACGGGCGGATGACGCTGACGAGTCCACCGGGAGGACCGACGAGGATGCACGTGGAGCTGCCATGCGGATCGTGATCGCCGAGGACGACGCGCTGCTGCGCGAAGGGCTGGCGCTGCTGCTGCGCGCCGAGGACCTGGACGTGGTGGCCACCGCCGGCACGCCGGGGGAGTTCCTGGCCGCCGTGGACGAGCACCGGCCGGACGTGGCGATCGTCGACGTGCGGATGCCGCCCACCCACACCGACGAGGGGATCGTCGCCGCGGTCGAGGCCCGCCGCCGCCTGCCCGGCCTCGCGGTGCTGGTCCTGTCCGCGTACGTCGAGCAGGCGTTCGCCACCGAGCTGTTCTCGGTCGGCGCCTCCGGGCTCGGCTACCTGCTCAAGGAGCGGGTGGGCCGGGTCGAGGAGTTCCTCGCCGCGCTGCACCGCGTCGCGAGCGGCGGCAGCGTGATCGACCCCGAGGTGGTCGGGCAGCTGCTCGCCCGCAACCGACGGCCGGACACCGCCCTGGCCGAGCTGTCGCCGCGTGAGCACGAGGTGCTGGCGCTGATGGCCGAAGGGCTGGGCAACGGCGCGATCGCGGAACGGCTGTTCGTCACCGAGGGCGCGGTGCACAAGCACATCCGCAGCATCTTCGCGAAGCTGAGCCTGCCCCCTGACGACCGGGCCGACCGCCGGGTCACCGCCGTGCTGCGCTATCTCGACGGCCGGCGGTAGACGCACGCACGCGCGCCACCTCGCGGGGAGGCGGCGCGCGTGCGGTGACCCGGGATCAGCGGCCGGTGCCGCACAGGGCCGCGTCGACGGCGCCGGTGACCGCCTCCATCATCTCCAGACCGGTCGGCAGCGCGGTCACCGCGACCACGGCGCTACGCCCGTCCGTGGTGGACAGGTTGCGCGTCTCGAAGCCCTGGATGTCGCCGCCGTGCCCCCAGGCGTGACCGCCGCAGGGCAGCTCGTGCCGGGCGATGCCCAGGCCGTACTCCCAGACACCGCTGGGCTCGAAGTCGGGCGCCGGCACGGTACGCGTCAGGGCCGCCTGCTGGGCCGGCTTGAGCAGCTTGCCCGCCAGCAGCGCCTCGAAGAACGTGCGCAGGTCCGACGGCGTCGAGACGAGCTGGCCGGCGGCCCAGCCCAGCGACGGGTCCATCCGGGTCACGTCGACCCACGGCGCGCCCGGCTCCACCGCCACGTATCCGCGCGGCAGCCGGCCGGGCAGGTCCTGCTCGCCGGTCTGCGGCCAGTACGTGTCGCGCAGCCGCAGCGGCTCGATGATCCGCCGGGTGATCTCCTCGCCGACCGGGCGCTGGGTGACCCGCTCGACGATCAGCCCGGCCAGGACGAAGTTGGTGTTGCTGTACTCCCACCTCTCGCCCGGCGGGAAGTGCCGGGACTGGGTGAGCGCCTCGTCCAGCAGCCGGCGCGGATCGAAGTAGTCGCTGCGCCGGTCCACGAGGTCCTGCGCCTTGCCGAACACCACGTCGTCGTAGTCGGGCAGGCCGCTGGTCTGCTGCAGCAACTGGCGTACGGTGATCCGCCGCCCGTCGTTGCCGTTGGCGCGCACCAAGCCGGGCAGGTAGCGCTCGACGCTGGCGTCCAGGTCGATCCGGCCCTCGCCGACGAGCTGGAGGACGACCACGGCGGTGAACGTCTTGGTGTTGCTGCCGACGCGCACCCGGGCGTCGCGGGGGATCGCGGCGCCGGTGCGCAGGTCACCGACCCCGGCGGTGTAGTCGCGAACCCGGCCGTCGCGGCGTACGGAGGCCAGCGCCCCGGGGAAGCCGTGCTCGGCGACCAGGCCGTCCAGTCGCTGCTGGACCGCGTCGGCGGCCGGACGCCGGGCGTCGGTGGTGGTGGCGGACGCGGCGGGCACACCCAGCGCGGTGACGGTGAGCAGGGCCGCGGCGCCGACGGCCACCGGGAAGGTACGGCGGGTCATGGGAACTCCTCGACGGAGGTGAACGGGTACGTCCTCAAGCCTCGCCAGAACCGGCCCCGCGCTCCATACCGCCAGCTGCCGAACCGGGGTAGCGCTGGCACTACTTGATGGCGCCGGTGCCGCCGGTTAGGCTCCGCCCAGCGTCGCGTGCCGGTGGCAGACCGTGTCAGGCATGGAGGCGCCGGATCGAAGGGAGCACGACGATGACACTCGTCGTCCCTTCGCCCTCGCCACGTGGCTGAGGGCGAACAGACCAGGCTGGTGGCCTGGAGCCGGGAGATGCGCGCCGTCCACGAGCGGCTGCGCGAGGCGCTGGCGGTGACCCGGCGGGCGCTCGCCGACGGTGAGCCGGCCCGCCCGGCGGCACGTGAGCTGCTGGTGTTCTGCCACGGGTTCTGCGCGGCGCTGACCGCGCATCACGAGGGCGAGGACCACAGCCTCTTCCCGGCGATCGCGGCGCGGCATCCGGAGCTGCGCGGCACGCTGGACCGGCTGCGGCAGGACCACTCGATGATCGGGTACCTGCTGACCGGGCTGAGCGCGGCGGTGGCCCGCGACGCCCCGCCCGGGGAACTGGCCCGGCACCTGGAGGGCGTGGCGGCGATCATGGAGTCGCACTTCCGGTACGAGGAACGGCAACTGCTCACCGTGCTGGAGACGCTCTCGCTGGACGCCGACCCGGGCGACGTGTTCGGGCCGTTGTGACCGCCGTCGCGGCCCGGCGGATGCGCACCGCCGGGCCGTGACAGCGGCCTGTCAGTTCAGGCCGCAGGTGGCGAACCCGTCCAGGTTCGGCCGCTGCGCACCGACCCGGTTGAACGCGATCTCGATGCGGTCGAGCGCCGCGACGCGCTTGCTGCGCAGCGGGCCGAGGATGGCGTTGTCGATGAACGCCGGGCCGCCCTCGGGGCGTACCGCGAGCCGGGCGAGGCGGGCGTCGGCCTCGGCGATCTGCTTGTCCAGGGTGGCCAGTTCGGCCTGCACCTGGCCCGCGGCCGCCGCCGGGACGGCGGGCAGCGCCACCCGGGGACAGTTCACGGTCCGCGCCGCGCCGCCGGCGTTGCCGTTCTGACCCCCGGCGTTGCTGTTCTGACCGTTGCCGTTCTGCCCGCCGGCGTTGCCGTTCTGGCCGGCACCGTTCTGGCCGCCGGAACCGTTCTGGCCGGCGCCGCCGTTGACGGCGCTCGGCACGCCCGGGGCGTTGAGCGAGCAGGCCGCCAGCGCGTCCAGGTCCGGCCGCTGCGCGCCGATCCGGTTGAAGGCGATCTCGATGCGGTCGAGCACGGCGACGCGCTTGCTGCGCAGCGGGCCGAGGATGGCGTTGTCGATGAACGCCGGCCCGCCCTCGGGGCGTACCGCCTGCCGGGCCAGCCGCTCGTTCTGCCGGGCGATCTCCTGGTCCAGGTTGGCCAGTTCCCGTTCCACCTGGGCCGACGCCGCCGCGGGGACGGCGGGCAGCTTGTCGCGTACGGTCGGGCAGTTCACGGTCTGCGCGGTGGCGGCGGTGGCCGGACGGTTGTTCTCGCCCGCCGACGCCAGTTGCAGTCCGCCGGCGAACAACAGCGCCGCGAGGGCGCCCACCCCGCCGAGCTTCAGGACCGCGGTCTTGCGCGTACCCCTGGCCATGCACCTCTCCTCTGGTTGACCGGGAGGGCCGGCGCGGCGGGTGCCGCCCCGTCTCCACGGTGCGAAGTGACGACTGGAGGAATCGTGCTCGTGCCCGCTCCGGCATCGCGGTTCCGGCCGATGTTCCGGTCGGCAGTGGATACGGACGGCGCGGCGGGATCGTTCAGTGCGGGCCGAGGTTTGACCGCATCGACGTCCATCGTTAGGCTGCGCTGAAAGCGCTTACTGCGCGGGAGACGTGAGCGTTCGTGGCACTGACGTCCGGGTATCAAGGCCCGCCCCCGACACCGACCGGGCATCGGTGCCGGCGTGGGCACGGCACCACCACCCGCAGGAGACCAGCATGATCAACCGACACCGCCGTACGGTGTTGTGGACGTCCGCCGCGGCGACGGCCGCGCTCGCCGCGTCCGGCCTGGCCGTCGGCGCGACCGCCGCGCAGGCGGCCGCCGGCTGCCGCGTCGACTACGCCGTCACCGCGCAGTGGGGCGGCGGCTTCACCGCCAACGTCAACCTGACGAACCTCGGCGACCCGCTCAACGGCTGGGCCGTCACCTGGACCTTCGCCGCCGGTCAGACCGTCGCCCAGGCCTGGGGCGCCGAGATCACCGCCAGCGGCGCCTCGGTGCGGGCCGCCAACGTCAGCTACAACGGCAGCCTGGGCACCAACGCGAGCACGTCGTTCGGCTTCAACGGCACCTGGAACAACAGCAGCAACCCGGTCCCGGCCTCGTTCGCCGTCAACGGCGTCACCTGCACCGGCGGCGTCACGCCCACCACCGGTACGCCGCCGGCCAGCGCCCCGCCGAGCAGCCCGCCCCCGAGCACGCCACCGCCCAGCACGCCGCCTCCGAGCACGCCGCCGCCGGCCGGCGGGGCGATCTACGCCGCGCCGAACGGCAGCGCCGGGGCGGCCGGCACCCAGGCCAGCCCCACCACGATCGCCGCGGCGATCACCCGCGTCGGTGCCGGTGGCACGATCTACCTGCGCGGCGGCACGTACGCCCTGTCCCAGACGGTCACCGTCGCCGCCGGCAACAACGGCACGTCGAGCGCCCGCAAGAACCTGTACGCCTACCCGGGCGAGACGCCGATCCTGAACTTCTCCGCGATGGGCGAGGACCCGGCCAACCGGGGACTGGCGCTGAACGCCTCGTACTGGCACGTGCGCGGGCTCGTGGTGGAGCGGGCCGGTGACAACGGCATCTTCGTCGGCGGCAGCAACAACATCATCGAGCGGACGGTGACCCGCTTCAACCGCGACACCGGGCTGCAACTGTCCCGGATCGCCTCCAGCACGCCCCGCGACCAGTGGCCCGCCAACAACCTGATGGTCAGCGTGGAGTCGCACGACAACGCCGACTCCGACGGCGAGGACGCCGACGGCTTCGCGGCCAAGCTCACCGTCGGCGGCGGCAACGTCTTCCGGTACGCGGTGTCGCACCACAACATCGACGACGGATGGGACCTCTACACCAAGTCCGACACCGGCGCGATCGGCACGGTGACCATCGAGGACTCGCTCGCGTACAGCAACGGCACGCTGAGCAACGGCACGCAGAACGGCAACGGCGACCGCAACGGCTTCAAGCTCGGCGGCGAGGACATCGCCGTCAACCACACCGTCCGGCGCACCATCGCGTACCGCAACGGCAAGCACGGGTTCACGTACAACCGGAACCCGGGCACCATGACGATCTCGAACAACCTGAGCATCGACAACACCGAACGCAACTTTTCGTTCGACGCCGGCACCTCGGTGTTCCGGAGCAACACGTCCTGCCGCTTCGCCGGCAGCGGCTCCAACGACAAGACGGTCGGCAACGTGGACGGCTCGAACCAGTTCTGGTCCGGCGGCAACGGCTCCCGCTGCGCCACGTACTCCGGCGCCCTGGCCTGGTCCTTCGCCTCCGACGGCCGCCTCACGGTGACCCTCGGCGGCCGCCAGGTCTCGCTCTGACCCCCGGCACCCCACGCGGTTGATCATGAGGTTGGCGGCCGGATCGGAGATCGACGACGCCGTCAACTTCATGATCGACCGGGGAGGGTGGGGTGGGGGTGGGGCGGAGGGGTGGGAGATCGGACCGAAGGACCGGCTTGACAGGATGATCGAGCCTTAGGTTAGCCTAACCTGCGTGACGAGCGGAACGATGCGGGCCGACGGCCTGCGCGGCAGTGAGCTGCGGCTGGGCTACCACGGCACGACGGTGGTGCACGACGCCGCCATCACGCTGCGGCCCGCGGCGGTGACCGCGCTGGTCGGCCCCAACGGCAGCGGCAAGTCGACGCTGCTGCGCGGCCTGGCCCGCCTGCACCCGCTGGAGCACGGCGAGATCGTGCTCGCCGACGGCACACCGGCCCGGACGCTGTCCGCCCGGGACTTCGCCCGCCGGGTCACGTTGCTCGCGCAGAGCCGGCCCACCCCCAGCGGGGTGACGGTGCGGGACGTGGTCGGGTACGGCCGGCACCCGTACCGGCAGCGGTGGCGCGCGAACGACCTCGACGGACCGGCCGCGATCGACCGCGCCATGCGGGTGACAGGCGTCGACGGCATGGCCGGACGGCCGGTCGACGAGCTCTCCGGCGGCGAGCTGCAGCGGGTCTGGCTGGCCACCTGCCTGGCCCAGGACACCGCGATCCTGCTGCTGGACGAGCCGACCACGTTCCTGGACCTGCGCTACCAGGTGGAGATCCTCGACCTGATGCGCGACCTCGCCGACACCGCCGGCGTCGCCGTCGGTGTGGTGCTGCACGACCTCAACCAGGCGGCCGCCGTCGCCGACCAGGTCGTGCTCCTGCACGAAGGCCGGGTCCGCGGTACCGGCACCCCGCACGAGGTGTTCACCGAGGCGGCGCTCACCGAGGCGTACGGCATCCGCGTCGAGGTGAGCGTCGACCCGGTCACCAACCTGCTCTCCACACGTCCCGTCGGCCGGCACACGACCCGCGTCTCCGCCTGACCGACTCCTGCACACAGAAGAGAAACCCGATGCTGCGTACCCGAATGACCCTGCTCGTCGCCGCCGCGGCGAGCGCGCTGCTGATCGCCGGCTGCGGCACCACCGAGGAGCCCGCCGCCGCACCGTCCCCCTCCGACGCCGCGTCCACCGGCCCGGTCACCGTCACCGACAGCCGGGGCAAGACCATCACGCTCAAGAGCCCCGCCACCAAGGTCGTCGGCCTGGAGTGGGGCGAGGTGGAGATGCTCGTCGGCCTCGGCGTGATGCCGGTCGGCGTGGCCGACCCCAAGGGGTACGCCACCTGGGTGACCGCCGCCCCGCTCGACGCGAGCGTCAAGGACGTCGGCACCCGGGGTGAGCCGAGCGTCGACTCCATCGTCGCCCTCCAGCCGGACCTCGTGGTGATGGAGGCCGAGCGCGGCTCCGCCGTCGTCACCCAGCTGGAGAAGTACGTCCCGGTGCTGGTCACCAAGGGCAGCGACGCCTCCGACAACATCGGCCGGATGCGCGCGGACCTGAAGATGATCGCCACCGCGACCGGCCGTACCGCGCAGGCGGACAAGCTGCTGGCCGACTTCGACGCCGCCATCGCCGACGGCAAGAAGAAGATCGCCGACGCCGGTGCGGCCGGCAAGCAGTTCGCCTTCGCCGACGGCTGGAAGGAAGGCAGCACCGTCTCGATCCGGATGTTCGGCCAGGGCGCGCTCGTCTCCCAGCTCGGCATCCAGGTCGGCCTCAAGAACGCCTGGACCGGCAAGACCGACGAGATGTGGGGCCTGGGCCAGACCGACGTCGAGGGCATGACCGTCCTCAAGGGCCAGGACCTGCACTTCTTCTACAACGCCTCGGACGGCACCGACGTGTTCGCCGACGGCCTCGCCGGCAACGCGATCTGGCGCTCCCTGCCGTTCGTCCAGCAGAACAAGCTGCACAAGATGCCCAACGGCATCTGGACCTTCGGCGGCACGCTGTCCGCCAAGCAGTACATCGACGAGCTGGTCAAGGTCTACACGGCTTGAGCGCGATGACCGCCCCCGCCCCGCCGGGGCCGGCCACCCGGCCGGCCCCGGTCGGGCCGCCGCCCGCCCGGCGCAGCCGGGTGGCCGGCGCGTTCGCCCTCGCCGCCGCGCTGCTCGTCGCGATCACCGCGGTGCACCTCACCCAGGGCACCTCCTCGGTGGGGGCGCTGGACCTGCTCCGGCTGCTCACCGGCGGCGACGACGAGACCGCCCGGGTGCTCGTCGCCTCCCGCCTGCCCCGGCTGCTCACCGGCCTGGCCGTCGGCGTCGCGCTCGGCTTCGCCGGTGCGGCGTTGCAGTCGACCACCCGCAACCCGCTCGCCTCGCCGGACACGCTCGCCGTCAACGCGGGCGCCCACCTGGCGATCGTCTCCACCGCCGCGTTCGGGATCGCGCTGCCCGCGCTGCCCGCGGGCGGGCTGGCGTTCTGCGGCGGACTCGCCGCCGCCTCCCTGGTCATGCTGCTCTCGGCCGGCGGTCAGGCCGCCACCACCCGGCTCATCCTCGCCGGCTCGGCCACCGCGATGGCGCTCTCCTCGCTGACCATGCTGCTCATGCTGCTGTTCGAACAGGCCACCATCGGCCTGTTCGCCTGGGGCAACGGCTCGCTCGTGCAGGGCGACCTGGTCGCGTTCACCCAGCTCGCCCCCGTGATCGGGGTCGCCGCGCTGGTGCTCGTGGCCCTCGGGCACCGGCTGGACCTGCTCGCCCTCGGCGACGACACCGCCACCGTGCTCGGGCTCAACGTGCGCCGTACCCGGCTGACGGTCGTGCTGCTTGCCGTGCTGCTCTCCGCCGCGGCGGTCACCCTGGCCGGCCCGATCGGCTTCGTCGGCCTCGGCGCGCCGGTGATCGTCCGCCTGCTCGGCAAGTGGGTGCCCGAGGTGCACCGGCACCGCATCCTGATGCCGCTGTCCGGCATCGTCGGCGTGGTCATCGTGCTCGGCTCCGACGTGCTGCTGCGCGCCGTGCTCGGCGGGCAGGCCGGAGTCGACGTGCCGACCGGCGTGGTGACCACGCTCTTCGGCGCGGTGCTGCTGGTCTGGCTGGCCCGCCGCCACCGCGACGCCGGACCGACCCGGCAGGCGCCGGGCGGCCACGCCGCCGTCCGCTCCCGCGGCTTCGTCGCCACCGTCGTCGCGGTCTGCGCGGTGGTCGTCACCGCCGCGCTGGTGCTCGGCATGCTCGCCGGCGACACCTGGGTGCTGCTCGGCGACATCGTCAACTGGGTGCAGGGCCGCACCGGACCGGCGTACACCTTCGTGCTGGACGCCCGCTGGCCGCGCGTCGCCGCGGCGCTGCTGGCCGGCGCCGCGCTGGCCCTGGCCGGCACCACGGTGCAGGCGGTGTGCCGCAACCCGCTCGCCGAACCGGGCATCCTCGGCATCACCGGCGGCGCCGGCATCGGCGCGGTGTCGCTGCTGACGTTCGCGCCGATGGCCGGCGTGCTCGCCCTGTCCGGCGCCGCCGGTCTCGGCGCGGTCGTCGCGTTCGCGCTGGTCTACGGCCTGGCCCGGCGGCGGGGGCTCAACTCCGACCGGCTGGTGCTGATCGGGTTCGCGGTCTGGCAGGGCGGTACGGCGATCATCACGTTCATCGTGGTGTCGTCCGACCCGTGGAACACCGGCAAGGCGCTGACCTGGCTGTCCGGCTCCACCTACGGGCGTACCGCACCGCAGGTGCTGCCGGTGGCGATCGCGCTGCTGATCGCGCTGCCGGTGGTCGCCGCGGTGCGCCGCGAGCTGGACCTGCTCGCGCTCGACGACGACACGCCCCGGGTGCTCGGCGTCCGGCTGGAACGCGCCCGGCTGGTCGCGCTCGGCCTGGCGGCGCTGCTCACCGCCACCGCCGTGTCGGCGGTCGGCGTGATCGGCTTCGTCGGCCTGGTCGCGCCGCATGCGGCCCGGGCGCTCGTCGGCGGGCGGCACACCCGCGTCCTGCCGGTCGCGGTGCTGCTCGGCGCCACCCTGGTCAGCCTCGCCGACACGCTCGGCCGCAGCGTCATCGCCCCCGCCCAGGTCCCCGCCGGTCTGGTCACCGCCATGATCGGCACCCCGTACTTCGTCTGGTTGCTGTGGCGTTCCCGCGCCGCGGCAGCCGCCCGTTAGCCCGTTCACCGACGCACCCCCCACCGGCCGTGAGAGGAATGACGCATGACCAGCACCCTGGCCGTCGCGCCCTGGCGAGTCTTCACCGTCGAGGTCCGCGCGCTACGCCGGCTCGGCCCGTCCTTCCTTCGGGTGACGCTGACCGGCCCGGACCTGGACCGGTTCGCCGACAACGGTTACGACCAGCGGATCAAGCTGGCCCTGCCGCCGGTCGACGGCGCGCCGGGGGAGCTGCCCGACGGGCCGGACTGGTTCCCGCGGTGGCGTGAGCTGCCGGACGCGCTGCGCAGCCCGATCCGCACCTACACCGTCCGGGCCGTCCGGCCGGAGGCGTACGAGGTGGACGTGGACATGGCGCTGCACGGCGACGGCGGCCCGGCCACCCGGTGGGCCCGGCGGGCGCGTCTCGGTGACCGGATCGCCGTCGTCGGCCCGGACGCCGGCTGGGACGGCCCGCACGGCGGGGTCGAGTTCCAGCCGCCGGCCGGCGCGACGCTGCTGCTGGCCGGCGACGAGACCGCCGCGCCGGCGATCTGCGCGATCCTGGAGCGGCTGCCCGCCGAGGCGCGCGGGCACGCGCTCGTGGAGGTGCCGGAGACCGGCGACGAGCTGCCCTGCCGGGCCCCGGCCGGCGTCACTGTGACCTGGCTGCCCCGCGACGGCGCCCCGCACGGCAGCCGGCTCACCCCGGCTGTGAGGAGCCTGGCCGGGCGGCTGGTGCCGGTACCGGTCGCGGTGGCCGCCGCGCCGCTTGCCGAGGTGGACGTGGACCGGGACATCCTCTGGGAGGTGCCGGAGCGGCCTGACGGCGCGGCGCTCTACGCCTGGCTGGCCGGGGAGGCGGCGGTGATCCGCGGCCTGCGCCGGCACCTGGTCACCGAGCGGGGCATGGACCGGCGCGCGGTGGCGTTCATGGGCTACTGGCGGGCCGGTCGCGCGGAGAACTGATCGTCCCCACCACCGACGAAAGCGGGCCGGCGCCATGCGCCGGCCCGCTTCCGTCATGCCATCAGTCGCGCGGTGCGTACGGTGCGAGCGGGTTGACCAGGGTGCCGGCGAACTGCAACGCGGCCGACGGGTCGGACAGGTCCACCATCTGCTGGTTGTTGCGCAGCTGGAGCCGGTTGAGGCAGGACAGCGTGAACTCCGGCGCGAACAGGTCGTGCCGGCGCATCCGGTCGGCCAGGTGCGGCACCGTCGCGGCGTAGTCGGCGGCGCACGCGGCGACGGTGCGCCAGAACTCGTCCTGATCGAGCACGCCCCGGGTGTGCAGGGCCGCGCTCAGGTGCCGCAGGAAGCAGTCGAAGACGTCGGTGAAGATGGAGAGGATCTTCTCGTCCTCTCCGATGGCGGCCCGGATCCGCCGCACCCGCTCGGGCAGGTCCGCGTCCGGGTCCATCACCACGATCTCCTCGGCGATGTCCTTGAACACGACCCGCTCGACGACGCCGTCGCGCAGCACCAGGATGACGTTCTCGCCGTGCGGCATGAACGCCAGGTCGTGGGCGTACAGGCTGTGCAGCAGCGGCACCAGGTAGGCGTCCAGGTAGCGGCGCAGCCAGTCGGCCGGCGCCAGCCCCGACTCGTCGATCAGCGCCGCGGCGAGCGACCGGCCGTCGCGGTCCAGGTGCAGCAGCGAGGCCATGGTGGCCAGCCGCCGCCCGGGTTCCAGCCCGGGTACCGGGCTCTCCCGCCACAGCGCCGCCAGCATCTTCCGGTACGGGGAGTACCTGTCGGTGGCCGCCTCGTACTGCCGGTGCCGGTAACCGATGGCGGCCCGCTCCCGGATGATCGACAGGCCGGTGCGCTTGAGCACCGGGTCGCCCTCGATCAGCCCGGCCAGCCAGTCGTTGATGGCGGGCGTCGCCTCCATGTACGCGGCGGACAGCCCGCGCATGAAGCCCATGTTCAGCACCGACAGCGCGGTCTTCACGTAGTGCTTCGCCGGGTCGCTGACGTTGAAGAAGGTCCGGATGGACTGCTGCGCGAGGTACTCGTCCGGCCCCTCGCCGAGGCAGACCAGCCGGCGCGCGGCCACCTCACCGGCGAACGTGACGGCGAGCTTGTTCCACCACTGCCACGGGTGCACCGGGACGAACAGGTACTCGGCCGGGTCCAGGCCGAGCCCGGTGAGCGTGGCGGTGAACCCGGCCAGCGTCTGCTCGCCCAGCTCGGCCCGGACCAGCGTGTCGTAGTCCAGGTCGTCGGCGCAGGTGAACGTGGTGTGGTCGCGGTGCGCGGCGAGCCAGAGCAGCCGTACCGGCGTGGCGGCCTCCGGGGCGTACGCGTGGTACTCGTGCACGCCGAAGCCGATCCGACCGTTGTTCGCCACGAAGCAGGGGTGCCCCTCGGTCATGCCGGTCTCGATCGCCTGGAACCCGGCGGCGGCCAGCTCGGCGGCGCTCACCGCGGGCTTGGCCAGCTTGTACGCGGTCCCGGCGAGCGTGGAGGTGATCTCCTCCAGGTAGACCGGCAGGATCGCGTCGGTGAGGCCGAGCGCGCCGCGCAGCTCCACGCACAGGTCAACGGCGTCGGGCGGCAGCTCCGCGCCGTCGCGGCGGCGCACGATGCTGTCCGCGTCGACGTCCCAGTGGTCCAGCGCCAGCCGCTGCGCCGCGAACCGGTACTCGACCGCGCCGTCGTCGCTGCGGACCAGCCACCGTCCCGGGCCGTCGGGCTCGGGGGTGATCAGGCGCTCGTGGGCGAACTCGGCGAGCGCCTTGCGCACCAGCAGCCGGTTGGCCGTCGCCCACGCCTCGGGGGTCAGGTGGTCCACGGATGCGCTGGCGTTCACGCCGGTGCCCCTTCCTCGCCTGCGGGCGCGCCGGTGGCGGCCCGGAACTGGTCCCGCGTGCAGACGCTGAGCAGCGCCTCCTTCTCGGGCTTGCGGATCGGGCCGACGACGGTGAACCCGACTGCCGCGTTGAGTGCGTGCACCGCGGTGTTGCGCACGTCCGGCTCCACCACCACCCGGCGGGTCGCCGGGTCGGCGAACAGCCAGGCCATCACCGTGGTGATGACGGCACGGGTGAAGCCGTGCACCGGCGTGTCGGCGGGCGCGCAGAGGAAGTGCATGCCGACGTCGCCGGGCTCCGGGTCGTACAGGCCGGCCAGCTCGACGTGCGCCGGGTCGTACCGTTCGGCCAGGAACGCCGGGGTGCCGCGCCACGACCCCAGGTACGCGTCGTGGTGCGGGTGGCCGGCGATGCGCCGGTACTCGGCGGCGACCGCCGCCACGTCGGCGTCCTGCATCAGCCAGAACGCGGACTTGGGATGGGTGACCCAGCGGTGCAGCAGCGCGGCGTCGGCGTCCGGGTCCAGCGGGCGCAGCGTGAACTCGCCCAGCGCGTCGTCGACGCGGGTGAACACGGTCATGCCGGGTCGTTTGGGCATGCGCTCGCGGCCCTCGCTTCGCTCGGTGCGCTCGCTCATGCCGGCGCTCCGAACTCCTGGAACGCGACGGTCTTCTCCACCGGGTAGTGCTCCCGGCCGGTCATCTCCCGGATCAGCCAGGAGTTGCGGTAGGGGCCCATGCCGAGGTCGGGCGAGGTGATGCTGTGCGTGTGGGTACCGCCGTTCTGGAGGAACACGCCCCGGCCGGTGTGGTCGACGCTGTAGTTGCGGGCCACGTCGAAGCGGCCGTGCGCGTCGAAGCGCAGCCGGTCGCGTACCGGCGCGAGGAACTCCGGCACCCGGTAGTGGTAGCCGGTGGCCAGCACCAGACCTTCCGTGTCCAGCGTGAACGCGCGGTCCTGCTCGGTGTGGCGCAGCCCGAGCCGGTAGCGGCCGTCGGCGTACGTGGCCTCCACCAGCTCGGTGTTGGTGAGCAGGCGGGTGGGCACCGGCCCGGGCAGACTCTTGGCGTACAGCACGTCGTAGATGTCGTTGATCAGGTCGGCGTTGATGCCCTTGAACAGCGGCTTCTGCGCGGCCTCCAGCGCGTAGCGGGTCGGCTCGGGCAGCGCGTGGAAGTAGTCCACGTAGTCCGGCGAGGTCATCTCCAGCGTCAGCTTGGTGTACTCCAGCGGGAAGAACCGGGGCGAGCGGGTCACCCAGGTGAGCTGGTAGCCGTACGTGTCGATGTCGCCGAGCAGGTCGTGGTAGATCTCGGCGGCGCTCTGGCCGCTGCCGACGATGGTGATGCTGTCCCTGGCCCGCAGCGCCTCCCGGTGCTCCAGGTAGCGCGAGTTGTGGATCATGTCACCGCCCAGCCCGGCGCACGCCGGCGGCAGGTACGGCGGGGTGCCGGTGCCGAGCACGAGGTGCCGGGCCCGGTGGGTCACCGGCCCGTCCGGCGTGTCCGCGTGCACCACGTACCTGTCATCGGCCTCGTCGTACTCGACGGCGGTGACGGCGTGCCGGAAGCGCAGGTTCGGCAGCTTGGCGGCGGCCCAGCGGCAGTAGTCGTTGTACTCGGCGCGCAGCGGGAAGAAGCTCTCCCGGATGTAGAACGGGTAGAGCCGGCCGGTCTCCTTGAGGTAGCTCAGGAACGAGTACGGCGAGGTGGGGTCCGCGAGCGTGACCAGGTCGGCGATGAACGGCGTCTGGAGCCGGGTGGATTCGAGCAGCATGCCGGGATGCCAGTCGAAGCTGTCCCGGGCCTCCAGGAACAGCCCATCGAGGTCGTCGATCGGGGCGGTGAGGCAGGCCAGGCCGAGGTTGTAGGGGCCCAGCCCGACGGCGATGAAGTCGTGGGTCGACATGGCGTTCTCGTTCTCCTCGACGGGGGTCAGCCGACCGGGCAGGACAGCGCGGTGGCGGTGGCGGTCCGGGCGTACCAGGCGGCGTGGTCGGCGATGAGGTCCAGCACGTGGGCGACGTCGTCCACTGTGGTCTCAGGGTTGAGCAGGGTGAGCTTCAGGTGGTGGGCGCCGTCGACCCGGGTGCCGGCGACCAGTGCCGCGCCGGAGGCGGCGAGCGCCTCGCGCGCGTGCAGGTTGGTCTCGTCGGCCAGGTCGGGGGCGAGGCCGGCGGGCCGGTACCGGAAGACCACGGTGCTCAGCTGCGACGGCGCGGCCACCTCGAAGCGCGGGTCGGCGTCGAGCCGCCGCCACGCCTGCGCCGCGAGGTCGACGACCTGGTCGAACAGCGCGCCGATCGCGTCCGGCCCCATGATCCGAAGGGTCAGCCAGAGCTTGCACGCGTCGAACCGGCGGGTCGTCTGGATGCTCTTGTCGACCTGGTTCGGGATGCCCTGCTCGACCGCGCGGGCCGGGTTGAGGTAGTCGGCGTGCCAGGTGGCGTGGCGCAGCACCCGGCCGTCGCGGACCAGCAGCGCGCTGGAGCTGACCGGCTGGAAGAACGACTTGTGGTAGTCGACAGTCACCGACGCGGCCCGTTCGATGCCGTCGAGCAGGTGCCGGCGGGTGGGGGAGACCAGCAGCCCGCAGCCGTACGCGGCGTCGACGTGCAGCCAGACGCCCGCGGTGGCGCAGATGTCGGCGATCTCCGGCAGCGGGTCGACGGTGCCGAAGTCGGTGGTCCCGGCGGTGGCGACGACGGCCATCACCACCTGACCGTCGCGGTGGCAGCCGTCGATCGCGCGGGCCAGCTCGTCGGTGCGCATCCGGCGGTTCGCGTCGGTGGGCACGGTGAGTACCGCGTCGGCGGCCAGGCCGAGCAGCTTGGCGGCCTTCTGCACGCTGAAGTGCCCGGCCGCGGAGGTGATGACGCGCAGCCGGGACAGCACCTGCGGCCGGTCCGGCCGGCCGTCGGCGCCGCCCACCACCGTGCGGTACGCCTCCTCGCGCGCCAGCAGCAGCGCCTGGAGGTTCGACTGGGTGCCGCCGCTGGTGAAGACCCCGTCGGCGGTGGGGCCGAGCCCGATGCGCCCGGCCGTCCACTCGATCAGGCGCCGCTCCATCAGCGTCGCGCCGGCGCTCTGGTCCCAGGTGTCCAGTGAGGAGTTCACCGCGCTGAGCACCGCCTCGCCGAGCAGCGCCGGGATGACCACCGGGCAGTTCAGGTGGGCCAGGTAGCGCGGGTGGTGGAAGTAGACGGCGTCGCGCAGCCACACGTCGTGCAGCTCGTCCAGGGCGGCGTCGGTGTCGCCGAGCGGCCGGTCCAGGTCGATGGCGGCGACGAGCGGGGCCAGCTCCTCGGGCGTGACGCCGGTGAACGGGCGGTCCGCCTCGGCCACCCGGCGGGCCACCCGGTCCACGCCGCGCGCCAGCACGTCCCGGTAGCGCCCGAGCGAGCCGGCGTTGAACAGGTGGCCGCGTGCCGTGGCGGCGGCGCGGCCGGTGTCGGCGGGTGCGGCGCCGGTCGGGCTCCCGATCGAACTCATGCGACATCCCAGCGGTCGTACGGACAGGACGCGGCCAGAGCCGCGGCGACCAGGTTAGGTTAGGCTCGCCTAACTATCAAGCGCGACTCGGGATGCTTTGTCCCGGATGTGCCGCCGGTTGGCGCCCCGCCCGCGTCGCGGTAAGGTCGCCCTCGGTTAGGGGAGGTTATCCTAAGTTGACTGTCGAACGGAACCGCCGCCCGGCGCGCCGAGGCGGCGTGAGGCGATGACACACGTCGATCGCGATCAGTGGGGCGTGCCCCAGTTGTGGGCCGCCGACGTCGACGCGCTCGCGCGTCTGCAGGGGCGCGTCGCCGCGCTGGACCGGGCCTGGCAGATCAGCGTCGAACGATGGCGCGCCGAGGGTCGCCTGGCCGCCCACGTCGGCCCGGCCGAGCTGGCGTGGGACCGGTTCGCCCGCCGCGTACGGCTGGACGACACCGCCCGGCGCTGCTACGAACGGCTGGACCCGGACACCCGGCGATGGGTCGGGGCGTACGTCGACGGGGTCAACTCCGGGCTCGCCGAGGGTGCCGCCGCCGCGCCCGAGTTCGCCGCCACCGGCACCGCGCCCGAACCGTGGCACCCCTGGTCGCCGCTGGGTGTCTTCCTCGTCCAGCACGTGCTCTTCTCCACGTTCCCGAACAAGCTCTGGCACGCGCACGTGGCCCGGACGCTCGGCCCCGACGCGGCCGGGCTGTTCGCGGTCGAGGGACCGGCCTCGTCCGGCAGCAACGCCTGGGCGCTGCCCGCCGACCCGGCCACCGGGCGGGGCCCGCTGATCGCCGGTGACCCGCACCGGCTGCTCGAACTCCCCGGCGTCTACCAGCAGGTCCGCCTGGCCTGCCCGGAGTTCGACGTGGTCGGTCTCGCCTTCCCCGGCGTACCGGGCGTGCCGCACTTCGGCCACACCGGCCACGTGGCCTGGGCCGTCACCAACGCGATGGCCGACTACCAGGACCTCTACCGTGAACGGCTGCGCCGCGACGGCGACCGGGTGCTGGTCCGCGACGCCGACGGCTGGACGCCCGCCGCGCGCCACGTCGAGGAGATCGAGGTCCGCGGCGGCGCCGCCGAGACGGTCGAGGTGATCGAGACGCCGCGCGGGCCGGTGATCGACCACGACCGGGTCACCGGGGAGGCGATCGCGCTGCGCACCCCGAGCCGGGTCGAGGCCCGGCTCGGCTTCGAGGCGTTGCTGCCGCTGCTGCGCGCCCGGCGTACCGGCGACGTCGCCGACGCGCTGCGCCACTGGGTCGAGCCGGTCAACAGCGTGCTCGCCGCCGACACCGAGGGAGGCGTCCGCCGCCTGGTCGCCGGCCTGGTCCCGGTACGCGACGAGCGGTGCCGCCGGGAACCCGTGCCGGCCTGGGAGCCGGCCTACCGGTGGCGGGGCGACTACCTGCCGCTCGTAGACGAGCGGGTCGACGGCGTGGCGGTGTGCGCCAACGACCGCCGCGACGACGTCGCCGCGCACGGCGCCGACTTCGCCCCGCCGCACCGGGCCCGCCGGATCCGGGCACTGCTCGCCGACGGCACCGAACCATCCACGGTGCACACCGACGACCGGCTCCCGACCGGCCCGCTGTACCGGCTGCTCGACCGGCTCGACCCGGGTCGGCTCGACGAACCCGCCCGCGCGCTGCTGCTGCGGCTGCGCGGCTGGGACCGGGCGATGGTGGCCGGCTCGGCCGAGGCCGGCGCGTACGCGGCCTGGCGGGCGGCGCTGGCCCGGCGGTTGCGCGTACACCCGGGGTTGCGTGCCCTCGACGAGCCGTGCGGGTTCGACGAGCTGTTCGCCCCCTGGACCGACCCGGCGGCCCGGATCGGCCTGGCGCTGGACCACCTGGCCGCCGCGTTCGACCTCGCGGAGCCGGCCGCCGAGGCGCTGGCCGAGGTGGCCGCCGGCCCCGCGCCCGGTGAGTGGGGCGGCCGGCACGTCCTGCACCCGGTGCACCTGGGCGTCGCCGCTGCGGTCACCGACGCGGTCGCCGCGATGCGGCGGCGGGTGGCGCTCGCCGGTGACACCGACTGCGTGCTGGCCACCTCCAGCGTGCCGGGCGTGTCCGACGCCTGCTGGCGCGGCCCGGTCGCCCGCTACGTGTGGGACCTGACCGACCGGGCGGCCAGCCGCTGGATCGTCCCCTTCGGCGCGTCCGGGCTCCCCGGCGACGCGCACTTCGCCGACCAACTGACCCACTGGGCCGCCGGGACGCTGATCCCGGTGCCCGCCGGCCCACTGACGGGAGACGAGACCACGTGATCCACCTGGAGCGCATCCCCGGCCTCGGCGAGATGACGCTGGAGCCGGTACGCCCCGACCGGGACGCCGACCTGCTGCACGGCTGGGTGATCCGGCCCCGCAACCGGTTCTGGGGCATGGGCTCGCACTCCGTCGACGAGGTACGCGAGATCTACGCGTTCGTCGACGGGCTGGAGACCCACCACGCGTACCTGATCCGGCTCGACGGCGAGCCGATCGGGCTGTTCCAGACCTACCAGCCGGAGGCGGACCCGGTCGGCGAGCGCTACCCGGTGCAGCCCGGCGACGTGGGGACGCACCTGCTGCTCGACGCGCCCCGGCCGTACCCGGGTTCGCTGACCGGCGCGGTCTTCCCGGCCCTGATCCGGTTCCTGCTGCGCGACCCGGCCGCGCGCCGCGTGGTGGTCGAGCCGGACGTGCGCAACGACGCCATGCTGCGCCGCCTGCGCATCGAGGGCTTCACGTTCGGCGACGAGATCGACATGCCGGACAAGCGGGCGAGGCTGGCGTTTCTCACCCGGGAGCGGTTCGAGGCGGACCACCCGGCGGCGTGACACCCGGCCCGCGTCACGGCCCGGCGGCGCGCAGCCGCCCGGCCAGGTCCCGCACCGTCTCGGCGTACGCCGGGTCGTCCTCGGACGGGAGGTGACCCTTGATCGGCGGCGGGACGCTGTCCCAGGGCGGCGCCACCAGGCTCTCCGGATCCCGGAGACGACGGTCCACAGTCGCCTCCGGGCCGGTGACGCGGGCCGGCTCGTCCGGTCGGTGCGGGGAGAAGATCCAGCCGCCCAGCGCGTCGGTGTCCCGCCACAGGTTGCGCCACCGCCAGCCGACCCGGGCGCCGATCCCGCGCAGCATCTCGTCGCCGACGTAGGCGGGGAACAGGCGGGCGTAGAGCCGGCGCAGCGGTGAGCTGTAGGTGAGCAGGGCGACCCGCGCGCTGACCTCCGCCGGTAGTTGCAGGACGGTGGCGGCGACGAGTACCGAGCCGTGGCTGTAGCCGGAGAGCAGCACCCCGTTGCCGCTGTGCACCAGGTACGTGATGCGCCGGGCCAGCTCCGGCACGGCCCGCTCGGCGTAGCAGGGCGGGGCGAACGGGTGCGCCGCCCGGGGCCAGAACGTGGCCAGGTCGAAGAGCACGCCGACGTGGTGCCGGAACCCGGGGCTGCGGTAGGCGAAGATCGCGGCGAGGATGAGGGCCAGCACCGCCGCCGAGATCGCCACCCCGCCCACCTCGATGCCGAACATGACCAGCTCCGCCGGTACGTGCGTGCGGTGCTCCAGCGTCTCACCCGGATCGGGACGGACCAGCGCCATCGCGGTGGTCGCCGCGCCCAGTCCGGCCATGACGGCGAACAGCACCGCCAGCGGCACCAGCAGGTCGGTGAACCGGGCCCGCACGATCATCGTCCGGACCTGCCGCAGCCGGGGCGCCGCCTCGGCCGGCGGCGACGGGAAGTCCCGCTCGACGATCGCCTCGGCGGCCCGCGTCCGGCCGCGCCGGGACACCAGCGCCACCACGGCCGCGACCACCAGGGTGACGAGCAGCGCCCGGAAGAAGCCGTAGATCGCCCAGGTGTACGCGTGCGCCGGACCCGGTATGTCGTCCGCCGGGGACACGCCCCGGTCCAGCAGGTCGGCGGTGCGCTGGACCAGCTCGGCGGAGTACGCGACCGCGAGCCCGCCCGCCGCCGCGGCGACCACGAGCGCGCCGAGCCCGTTCGGCGGCTGGTGACCGCGGACCCGCAGGCGGTGCCAGATCAGCACCGCGGCCAGGCCGCCGAGCAGTACCGCGTGCGTGACCAGCAGCCAGGTCAGGATCGAGCCGTAGCCGGGCAGCCCGCCGCCGGTACGCCAGCGGGCCGGGGCGAACAGCAGGTACCCGGCCACCACGACGGTGAGCCCGATCGCGGTGCCGCGCAGCACCCGGGCGACCCGGTCACGTCGCGGGTCGGTGGGCGCCCGGTCGACGAGCGGCGGCACGCAGACCAGGACCAGGCAGGCGAGCAGCACCGCGCCGGTGACCGCCAGCAGCACCGCCACCGTGGGCGGGACACCCTGCGCGGCCCGGGCGGCGAGGAGACAGCCGTCGAGGGTGGCGAAGGCCGCCGCGATGTGGATCGAACGCAGCCGGCCCATCAGCGGCTCGGTGTCCCACTGGCCGATCGTGCTCAGCGGAGGCCCGGCCGACGCCCGCTCCGGCGCCCGGAACGCGGTGAACGAGCGTCCCGGCCGCCGGGCGCCCCACCAGACCAGGCTCACCGCGGCCGCCGGGACCAGCGCCAGCACCACCAGCCGCAGCCCCACCGGCCGCCCGCCCATCCAGGACAGCCACTCCCGGTCGGCGACGCAGGCCGGCACGGACAGGCACTGCCAGGCCACCAGATCCAGCGCGACCCCGGCCCCGGCGAGCACGTACAGCGCGGTCAGGCTCAACCCCAGCACCCGGCACAGCGCCCGCACCACCGCGCCGCCGGCGGCGTCCCCCGGCCGCATCCACACGGCCACGTTGAGCAGCATGAAGGGCATCAGGAACAACAGCGAGAGGGTACGCAGGGCGGTGCCGGACGGCAGATCGTTCCACTGGTACGCCTCCAGCGTCACCCCGCTCGCGCCGTGCCCGTCGGCCAGGTCGGGACGGGGACGGTAGAAGCCGGCGCTGCGGTCGCCCGCGACCTGCCGGACCAGCGGCCGGCCCAGCACCTCGGCGGCGCCGCCGGCCGAGACACCGTGCACCCGTAGCTCCACCACCTCGCCCGGCGGGGCCTGTGCTCGCCCTGGTCCAGCCGTCATCGACCCTCCGCGACGTCCCGGCCGCCCACGCCGCCTGCACGGCCCGCCCTCGGGTGGCGCAGCGTCCTACCCGGCCGGGCCGGAGGCAAACGCCCGCGCGGGCCCGGCGGACGCCCGTTCGAAGCCGCGCCGTCCGGGTAACCGCCGCCGGACGTACTCGGAAGGGAGCCCGCATGACCGGCACACCATCACCGCGTGGCGCGACCGGATGACGGGGGCCACGGTGGCGACCCGGCTGCCGCCGATCGACGTCCGCCGCTGGGTGAACTCCGCGCCGCTGACGCCGGAGGACCTGCGCGGACGCGTGGTGCTCGTCGACGTCTGGGAGTACACCTGCGTGAACTGGATCCGCACCGCCCCGTACGTGCGGGCGTGGCACCGCGACTACCGCGACCTGGGGCTCACGGTCGTCGGCGCGCACGCGCCGGAGTTCGCGTTCGGCCGGCTTCCGGAGAACGTCGACCGGGCGATCCGCGACCACGGGCTCACCTACCCGATCGCGATCGACGACGACCACACGTTCTGGCGTGCCCTGCGCAACGACGCCTGGCCGGCGAGGTACCTCTTCGACGCCGACGGGCGGCTGGCCGACCGTTGGGTCGGCGAGGGCGACTACGACCGGACCGAGGCGCTGATCCGGCGGCTGGTCGAGGCCGCCACGCCCACGCCCGCGCTGCCGCCGGTCACCCCGGAGGTGACCGCGTTCGTGACCACCCCGCAGCCCACGTACGCCGGGATCACCCCGGAGACCTATCTCGGCGCCGACCGGGGTGTGCCCGGCACGTACGCGCTGACCGGCGACTGGCGGGTCGCTGACGAGTACGTCGAGACGGGCGGCGCCGGCGCGGAACTGGTCCTGCCCTTCACCGCCGGTGAGGTGAACCTGGTGGCCGACCCGGGACCGGAGGGACCGGCAGCGGTTCGGGTGCTGCTGGACGGGAAACCGGCAGCCGACGCGCGCGGCGCCGACGTGGACCCGGACGGCACGGCCGTCGTCGACCGGGCGGCGATGATCCGCCTGGTCGACGGCGCGACGCCGGGGGAGCACCGGCTCACCCTGCGCGCCGAGCGGCCCGGTCTCCGCGCGTACGTCTTCACGTTCGGTCCCTGACCCGACCCGAGGAGGACAACCCGTGGCCGTCAAGACCATGACGCCGACGCGTACCGGCGCCGGCATCCGCGAGTTCCGCGTCGACGTGCCGGAGGCGGACCTGGAGGACCTGCGGAACCGGATCGCGGCCACCCGCTGGCCGGAACGGCAGACCGTGGACGACCAGTCGCAGGGCGTCCCGCTGGAGACCAGTCAGGCGCTCGCCCGCTACTGGGCCACCGAGTACGACTGGCGCCGGGTCGAGGCGCGGCTCAACGACCTGCCGAACTTCGTCACCGAGATCGACGGCCTGGACATCCACTTCATCCACGTACGCTCGCCGCACCCCGACGCGCTGCCGCTGATCGTCACGCACGGCTGGCCCGGGTCGGTGATCGAACAACTGAAGATCATCGGTCCGCTCACCGACCCGACGGCGCACGGCGGCAGCGCCTCGGACGCGTTCCACCTGGTGATCCCGTCGATGCCCGGCTACGGCTTCTCCGGCAAGCCGGACCGTCCCGGCTGGGATCCGCAGCACATCGCCCGCGCCTGGACCGAGCTGATGCGCCGGCTGGGCTACACCCGGTTCGTGGCCCAGGGCGGCGACTGGGGCGCGCTGATCACCGACATGCTCGGCGTGCAGGCGCCGCCGGAACTGGCCGGCATCCACACGAACATGCCGTGCGTGGTACCGCCGGACGTCGACGCGCTGTTGCAGAGCGGCATCACCGGCGTGAACAACCCCCTCGCCGACCTGCCGTCCGGGCTCTCGGCCGAGGAACGGGCCGCCTGCGAGCGGATCGACTTCTTCTGGAAGCACTCCGCGTACGCGCTGATCATGACCACCCGCCCGGAGACGCTGACCGCGCTCGCCGACTCGCCGGTCGGGCTGGCGACGTTCATGCTCGACCACGACGCGGCGAGCCTGGACCTGATCCGCGCCGCGTTCGCCGGCCGGCCCGGCGGCCTGAGCCGCGACGACATCCTGGACAACATCACGCTCTACTGGCTGACGAACACGGGGGTGTCCTCGGCCCGGCTGTACGCGCAGAACGCGCTGTCGTTCTTCGCCGCCAAGGGCGTCCAGGTCCCGGCCGCGGTGAGCCAGTTCCCGGACGAGATCCTGCTCGCGCCGCGCAGCTGGGCCGAGCGGGCGTACCCGAACCTGATTCACTACAACATGCTCGACCGGGGCGGGCACTTCGCCGCCTGGGAGCAGCCGCAACTGTTCGCCCAGGAGATGCGGGCGGCCTTCCGGTCGCTGCGCTGACCGACGGCGGACGCGGCCGGGTGAGGCGCCCACCCGGCCGCGTCGGTACGCCAGGGGTCAGACCTCGGTCAGCCGGACCGCGTCGGCGATGACCAGGCCGGCGGCGGAGCTCCACCGGCTGACCGCGACGCGGTTGGCGTCCCCGGCCGGCAGCGTGAACGTGCCGAGCGAGCGCCACTGCCCGCCGGTCGCCCGCTGGTCGACCACTACCGTCCGGTTGCCGGTGGTGGTGGCGACGATGTACGGCGTGGCCGCGTTGTAGCCCGCGTTCGCCGGCCACCACGCCTCGACCCGGTAGTTGCCGGTGCGGGGCACGTTGAACTTGTACCAGGCCGCGTCGCTCGCGGCGACCGGGTCCGCGTAGCGGTAGTCGGCACCGTAGCGCTGCCCGGAGTACGTCGAGGTGCCCCAGCTCGCGCTCGCGGTGAAGCGGCCCGCCGTGGCGTTGTCCACGATCGACGTCCAGCCGGTGCCACCACCGGCCATCTTGGCGGCCACGTCGGCGCGCATCGTGTTCAGGTCGATGAAGGACGGGTCGATCTTGCCGGTGGTGCTGGTCTCCCGGTGGCCGCGGGCGTAGCTGGAGTCCCGGCCGAGCCGCTTGAGCACGGCGGCGGTGGCCGCGATGCTCGCGTTGTACTGGGCAGTGGTCATCCGCTGGTCGACGCCGTTGTAGTCGATCTCCCACCCGATCATCAGGGTGTTGCCGTCCCCGGCCGGGATCGGGCCGCTGCCGCCGCTGGTGCCGGCGTGGTTGCACCGGCCGGCGGAGATCACGTGGAACACGCCGTGGTAGTCCACGAGGGCCTGGCAGAGCGGGCCGGGCAGGTCGGACCGGCCGTTGATGCAGATGTTCAGCGCCGGGTGCGGGTTGGTGGCGCTGGACGTGGCGGCGGTGTGGTGCCAGAGCACGCCGATCGGGTCGAACGAGCCGGAGCGCATCCGGTTGAGCCAGTCGCCCTCGACCACGACCTGTACGCCGGCGCCGCGCAGCACGTCCACCAGCCAGGGAATGGTGGCCATCACTGCTCCCCGAGCAGGTCGGCGAGGCACTCGGCCTTCGGCGCGGCGTGCGCCGTACCGGGACGGACGGCCACCGCGAGGGCGGCGGCCACCAGGGCGGGTACGCCGAGCAGACCTCGGCGTCGCAGACGGGGGGATCGTGACGTGGGCATGGCGCTCCTCGGGTGACGGCGCTTCACCGATCGACGGATGTGAGTGCGGGCACGCTATACCGGCACCCGCCGTTCTGTCGATACCCTTCAATGATCGTTTCCGTCGTGAAAACTTTCGCCACGGCCGTCTGTCGTCATCCGTCGATGCGTGGTAGAAATCCTGCCCAAGTCTCGCCGCCGGGCGAGGAATCCTTCACAGGAGGGGCGCCGATGAGAGCGATCGCCACGGCCCTGACACTTCTCGCCGTGCTCGCGGCCACGGCTCCGGGCGCACCGGCCGCCGCGGCCGGGACGCCTGCCGCGGCCGAGGCACCGGCCGCCGTCGCCGCGGTCGGCCCGCAGCCCGGCACCTTCACCGGCAAGGGCTTCGACACGTGTACCGCGCCGTCGCAGGCCGCGATGGACGCCTGGCTGACCGCGTCGCCGTACCGCGCGGTCGGCGTCTACATCAGCGGCGGCAGCCGCACCTGCGCCCAGCCGAACCTGACCGCGACCTGGGTCGCCGACCAGACCCGCAAGGGCTGGCGGCTCATCCCGATCGAGCTGGGCTACCAGGCGCCGTGCGGCACCCGTACGCCGAAGATGTCCGCCGACCCGGCCACCGCCCGCGGGCAGGGGAGGACCGCGGCGGACAGCGCGGCCGCCGCCGCGGCGGCGCTCGGCATCGGCGCGGGCAGCACGCTCTACAACGACATCGAGCAGTACCCGTCGAACGCGAGCTGCCGGGCCACCGTGCTCTCCTTCCTCTCCGGCTGGGTCGAGCGGCTGCACACGCGCGGCTACCTCGCCGGCATGTACTCCAGCGGATCGTCCGGCATCACCGACGTCTGCGCCGCCTACGACGACACCCGGTACCTGCGCCTGGACCAGATCTGGATCGCCTGGTGGAACGGCGTCGCGGACACCGACGGGGGCACGTACTGCGCCGACGACCGCTACGCCGACCAGCAGCGCCTGCACCAGTACGCCGGGGACGTCACCGAGACGTGGGGCGGCGTGACCATGAAGATCGACCGTAACTACCTGGACGTACGGGCCGGCACCCCGCCCGCGATGTGGAGCGTCACAGCCGACAACGCCACGTCGGGCGGGTTCAGCGCGGGCACGGCCTGGGGCACCTCCGCGTACTCCGGGCAGCGCTACGGCGCCGACTACCGCTTCGCCACGCCGGTCGCGTCCAGCGACGTGGCCTGGTTCCGGGCGAGCCTGCCCGCGACCGGCTCCTACGAGGTGTCGGTGTGGTACCCGGCCGACCCCGGCTACAACGACCGCACCCCGTACCTGGTCGCCACCACGACCGGCAACCGGTCGGTGGCGGTCGACCAGCGCACCGGCGGCGGCCGCTGGGTCTCGCTCGGCGTGTTCACGCTCGCCGCCGGGACCGGGGACAAGGTCGGGGTGAGCCGTTGGAGCGCCGGCGCCGGCTACGTGGTCGCCGACGCGGTCCGCATCACCCGGGTGTGAGGCCGCACGACGGTGAGCCGGTCCCGCAGGGGCGGGACCGGCTCACCCGGGCCGGGTCAGCTCAGGTGCGCCAGCAGGGCGGTGGCCATGCCCTGCTCACCGCGGGCGTTCGGGTGGAACGGCGCGGCGGAGTTCTGCGGCACCAGCCCCTCCACCCAGCGGGTGCCGCTGCTCTTGCACGCGTCCCGCCCGATCGACGGCGTGTAGACGTCGGCGTAGCTCGCCCCGCCCGCCGCCGCGGTGTCGGCGAGCATCGTGTTCAGTGCCTTCTGGACACCGCGCAGGTACGGCACGTCCTGGTAGGCGATCGGCACCACCGGCCAGCAGCCGTACCCGCTGTCGGGCAGGATCGCCGGGTAGCCGAGCACCACCACGCGCGCGTTCGGCGCGGCCTGGCGGACCGCCCGCAGCACGGCCGTCACCTTCGGCGCGGTGGCAGCGATCCGGGCCCGCAGCTGGTCCGTGCCGCCCGCGGTGAACCGGTCCTTGCAGGGCGACCCGAGCGGGCTGCTCACGCTCGCCTCGGCGCAGTCGCCGATGATGCCGGAGAAGCCGATGTCGTTGCCGCCGATCTGGACGGTCACCAGCGCGGTGGCCGAGGTGACGGCGTTGACCTGCGGCGGCAGCGCGATGCCCAGCGCGCCGTCGCCGCCGTACAGGATGTCCTCGGTGGTGGCGCCGGAGCAGCTCACGTCGGCGAACGACGAGGACCCGGCGGACGCCGCCGCCAGGGACGGGTAGTTGCGGTTGGAGCGCAGGCAGTTCAGGTCGACCTGGGTGGGCACGAGCGGGGCGGAGGTGTAGGAGTCGCCGAGCGCGACGTAGCGCCCGGCGGGCGCGGCGGCGACGGCGGGTGCGGCGACGGTGAGCAGCATGCCGGCGGCGGCCGCGACGAGCGCGGTCACCCGGCCGGCGGTCCGCAGGAGCGGCAGGCGGGGACGGTTCATGGGGCCCTCCCGGAGGGGTCCTGGTGGTGGTGCTGGGATTCTGTCCGCGCCTGTGACGTGCGTCAATATCGATGGACCTCACTAAATGGCGGTCCAGGATGTGGTCCGCCGCCGCCCCGCCGGGTGTCGGTGGGTGTCGCGTACATCACACTTTTCGGCGTCGGGGATGTCGGGTACAGGTCGATCGCCGATCGGTCGATCCGTTGCGTCACAACGGTCCCCGGCCCGTCACGCCTGATAGGCGGCCGGATGCCGGATCCGGGCACGCACGCACCGGAGTGACCCCGGCACGGGTGGTGAAGAACGTATCGAATGTCGGCGATCGTGAATTTGCAGGCGTCATTACGCTGCGGGGTGGTTGATCGCCGGAACCACGGACGACAGGTGGAAGAACCTCAGATGAGTGACAATCACCCTCCCTACGGAGGCTATCCGGACCCGAACGCCGGAGCGTGGGGCAACCAGCCCGACCCGAACGCCCCGTACGGCGCGCAGCCGGCCTCCGGCGCGCCCTACGGTTCGCAGCCGGGGTCGGGCGCCCCGTACGGCGCGCAGCCCGCGTCGGGTGCCCCGTACGGCGCCCAGCCCGCGTCGGGAGCGCCGTACGGCGCGCAGCCCGCGGCGCCGTTCCCGGGTCAGCCGGGCTACCCCGGTCCGGCGCCGTACGCGCCCACCCCGCCCCCGAGCGGCGGCAAGAGCAAGGGCCTCATCGTCGGCCTCGCCGCCGGCGCGGTCACGCTGACGCTGCTGTGCTGCGGCGGCGGCCTCGCCTACGTCGCCTTCAACGGCGACGAGGAGGACCCGAAGCCGGTGGCGTCGGGCAGCGCCACCCCCGGGCCGGACACCAGCCCGTCCGCGACCCCCAGCGCGGACGGCCCGGAGTCGACCGGGCCGGACGGGTCCAACAACAACTCGCTGACCGCGCGGTACGCCAGCGAGATGTCGGCGGTCTGCGACGGCGGCGCGATCCTCAACGCCGCGCCGTACACCGCGCCGGCGGGCTCGAAGGCGTACGTCTTCTCCAACTCCCCGGACCGGCCGTCGTTCTGGTCGCAGAAGACGATCAGCTCGGCCAAGCCGTACTACGCGAAGTCGGCCGACTTCGCCACGGTGTCGGTCATCGGCTGCCTCAAGATGGTCGAGGGCAGCGAGGGCACGCCGAAGAAGTGCCAGTACAAGAACAGCGAGGACAAGGTCGTCACTGTCGACTACATCTCCTCGCGGTACACCCTGACCTTCCACGCCGCCAAGACCGGCGAGAAGGTCGGTGACGGCGGCACGGTGACCGCGCCCGCCGCCCGGTGCCCGAGCTTCATCTCCTACAACAAGGTGACGATGAAGTCGTACGCGTCCCCGGACAGCGGCACCATCGAGGCCGCGCTGGACCGCTTCCTCAAGTAGGCGACACCCGATCGCGGTGTACGGGTCGCTTCGACCCGTACACCGCGATCGGCGTTCAGGCCGGAAGCGGCCGCCCGTGCGCGTCCACGCGCTCGCGGGCGAACAGCCGCAGCAGCTCCGGCAGGTGGAGGCGCTCGCCCGGCGCGCCGGGGTCGACCGGCACCAGCAGATTGTGCTGGACCAGGTGCTCCACCATCCGGTTGGCCTGCTGCCGGGGCAGGCGCAGGATCTCCACCGCGCTGGCCGGGGTGATGAACGAGTCGGTGCGGGCCAGCGCGTGCAGCGCCCGGCGGGCGTCGACGTCCAGCGCCTGGTAGCTGACCGAGAGGCTGTCGCGCACCGAGATGTCCCCGACGGACAGCTCCGACAGCCGGTTCTCCTCGTCCTCCAGATGCGCGGCGAAGCCGGGCAGGGCGACGTCGGGCTGGGCGACGAGCCGGCTGCCGACGATCCGCAGGGCCAGCGGCAGCCGGTCGCAGGCCGCCGCGATCCGGCCGAACACCTCCGGCTGCTCCCGTACCCGGCGCTCGCCCGCGATCGTGGCCAGCAGCTCCACCGCGTCGGCCCGGTCGAGCGCGCCGAGCGTCAGCCGCCAGCCGACGTCCAGGTCCAGCAGGCGCTGCCGGCTGTTGATCAGCACCAGGCTGCGGCCCGCCCCGGGCAGCAGCGGGCGCACCTGCTGCGCGCAGTCGACGTCGTCGATGATGAGCAGCAGCCGCCGGCCGGCGAGCGCGCAGCGCAGCACGGCGGAGCGTTCCCGGATGTCCTCGGACACGTCGGTCAGCGGTACGCCCAGCTCGACCAGCAGCTCCCGGATCAGCTCCCCGCTGCCGCGCGGCGGCTCGTCGCCGCTGTCGAAGCTGACGAAGAGCTGACCGTCGGGGAAGAGATCGGCCAGGTCGTACCCGCTGCTCACCGAGAACGAGGACTTGCCGACGCCCGGCGCGCCGGAGACGAGCACGACCCCGGCGTGCTCGTCCGCGCCGGCCGGGTCGGCGATCCCCTCGGCGATGGCGCGCAGCTGGCCCGCCGTGGTGTCCCGGCCGACCAGGGACGGCGGCTTCATCGGCAGGGCCTGCGGGCTCGGCGGCGGGCCGGGCGGCGACGCGGGCCCGGCACCGAGGGCCGCCGACCAGCCGGCCGGTGGACGGACCTCGGCGGAGTCCGCATCCAACGCGGTCTGCAGGGCGCCCTGGAGGGTGGGACCGGGGTCGACGCCGAGTTCGTCGACGATGCCGCGCCGGGCCTGCTGGTACGCGGCCAGCGCCTCGGCCACCCGCCCCTCCAAGGTCAGCGCGGTCACCAGCTGCGCCTGCCGGCGTTCGTCGAGCGGCTCCTCGGCCACCATCCGGCGCAGCGGCGGGATGACCCGGGCCGGCTGGCCCAGCCGCAGGCGCAGGTCGATCAGCTCGGTGGTCATCTCCCGGTGCTGCTCCCGCAGCGCCGTGACGGTCGCGCCCAGGTCGGTACCGAGATCCGCCAGGTCCTCCAGCGGATGCCCGCCCCACAGCTCGACCGCCCGGTCGAACAGGTCGGCGGCGGCCTCCGGGCGGTCCCCCCGCGCGGCCCGGCGGGCCTCGCCGGCGAGACGCCGGAACCGCAGCAGGTCCAGCTCGTCCTCGTCGACCCGCAGGTGGTAGCCGGTGCCGTCGTGGACCAGCCGGTCGGCCGAGTCGCCGCCACGGTCCAGCGACTGCCGCAGCCGGTGCACGTACGTGCGCAGGTTGCGGACCGCCGACGCGGGCGGCGCGTCCGGCCAGAGGCCGTCGACCAGCCGGGACGTGGGGACCGTACGCCCCGGGCTCAGCAGCAGCACGGCGAGCAGGAGGCGGGGCTTGGTGCCGGTCAGCGTGACCGGCCGGTCGTCCACGTGCAGTGTCAACGGACCGAGAACATTGAACCGCATGAATGTCGTCCCCCGCTTCGCCGCACCGTCCACTGTGTGGTGTACGGCTGAATTTCCCACCTTCGGCCGGGGAATACCTCGCTCCCAGATGGTGCAAGTAGTCACCGAACGGTGTGTACTTCGTGACCCGGGGTCAGTTGCGCCGTCGCCCGCCGCGCCGCGTCGAGCACCGCCACCGCGTCCGCCACTCCGGCGCCCGCCGACCGGCCCTCCCGGACCAGCCCGGCGAAGTCCTCCGCCTGACGGGCCAGGGCCGCGTACATGGTGGCGTCCCCGTCGGCCGGGTCGAGGAAGGTCAGCCGCTCGTGGTCGCGGGTGCCGAAGACCTCCACCGTCGCCATGTCGCCGCCCCGGTGGTGCCGGCCGAGCGACACCAGCGCGGTGCCGCCGCCGGACAGGCCGAGCAACGCCTGCGCGCTGTCCACGTCCCGGCCGCGTACCGCCGGGTCGGTGACCGGTCCGGCCGGCTGCACCGCGAGCCGGTCGATCTCCTGCCCGGTCAGCCACCGGATCTGGTCGAACTCGTGCACGCCCATGTCCACGAAGATCCCGCCGCTGCCGGTGCGGAACGCCGCCGCCGGTGGTTCGCCGTCCCACTGCGCCGCGGCCACGAACAGGATCTCGCCGAGCTCGCCGCCGGCGATCCGCTCCCGCAGCCGTCGTAGCTGCGGGACGAACCGGCGCCAGTAGGCGACCTGGAACGGGATCCCGGCCGCGGCGGCCACCCGGCCCGTCTCCGCCGCCTCGACCGGGCCGAGCCCGGCCGGCTTCTCGCACAGCACCGGCAGCCCCGCCTTGGCGGCCGCCGCGACCAGCGCGCCGTGCCGCCCGGTGGGCGCGGTCACCAGGAGAGCGTCCGGCACGGCGTCCGCGAGCAGGTCCTCCACGCTCGGGTACGCCGGCAGTCCGGCGGCGGTGACCGCCTCCCGTGCCGCCGGAACCGGATCGACCACGTACCGGATCCGGACGCTCCGGTGGTCGGCCAGGGCGCGCAGGTGGTGGTGGCCCATTCGGCCCGCCCCCACCAGCGCCAGCCGGAACTCATCGCTGCCGGTCATCGTCGGTTCCCCTCTCCTCGTCGGTGTCGGTGTCGTCGGTGTCGTCGCGGCCGTCGATGCCGTCGCGGCCGTCCGTACCGTCGTCGCCCAGCCAGCCGGCCAGCGCGGCCACCACGGCCGGCGCGCCGGTGGCGAAGACCTCGAACCCGTCGTGGCCCCACCGCCGGCTCACGCCGCCGGCGGCCTCGACCAGCGCGGCGCCGGCCGCGATGTCCCACGGCGCGGGGTCGAAGCTGACGAACGCGTCCAGTTCCCCGCGGGCCACCGCCGCCAGGTCGCAGACCGTGGAGCCGGTGTTGCGCAGGTCGGCGACGCGGGGCGCGACGCCGACGAGCGCCTGGTACGCCCGCCGTCGCGGCCCCGGCGCGTTCGGCACCGCGAACGCCACCAGGGCGTGCCCCGGCTCGGCCTCACGGTTCACCGCGACCGGTGCGTCGCCGTCGAGCGCGCCGTCGTCGTCGAGTACCAGGCAGGCGCCGGTGTCCGGTTGCAGCACGGTGGCCGCGACCACCCGGCCGTCGCCCACGTCGCAGCCGGTCGCCACCGCGATGCTGACCGCGTAGCGGCTCGCCCCGTGGCTGAAGTTCAGCGTGCCGTCGAGCGGGTCGACGATCCAGCGCAGGCCGGAGCAGCCGTCGCTGGCCCCGGACTCCTCGGCCAGCACGGCGTCCTGCGGCCGGTCGCGGGCGAGCAGGCCGAGGATGGCCCGCTCGCTGGCGTGGTCGGCGCTGGTCACCGGGTCCTGGGCCGCGCCGCCCTTGTGTTCGGTCTGCAGGCCCCGGCCGCGCGCCTCGCGGATCGCGTCCGCCCCGGCCCGCGCCGCGCGCAGGCTCAGGTGGCGCAGGTCGCCGGGAGCGGCGCCGATGCTCATCGCGTCACCTGCGCTTCCCGCGGCGCGGCGACGCGCGCGTAGCCGCCGTCCACGAACAGCAGCGGCGGGTTCGGCCGCAGCAGGCCGGCGGAGCGGACCGCGCCCATCAGCACCGCGTGGTCGCCGGCCGGGTCCGCGGAGACCGCCTCGCAGCCGAAGTACGCCACCCCGTCGGTCAGGCGCGGGCAACCGGTCGCCCGCTCGTCGTCGTATGCCACACCCGCGAAGCCCTCGGCGCCCGCAGGCCGGCCGCGGCTGGCGAACCAGGCCGCCTCCTCGCGCTGGTCGTCGCCGAGCACCGTCACCGCGAACCGGCCGGTACGGCGCACCGCGCCGAGCAGCCGGCAGTCCCGCCGCAGGCAGACCAGCAGCATCCGGGGTGACAGCGACACGGTGGTGAAGGAGTTGACGGTCATCCCCACCGGTCCGTCGGGCCCGACGGCGGTCGCCACCGCCACTCCGGTGGCGAACCGCCCGGCCACCGACCGGAACGCCCGCTCCTGGTCCGGTCCGTTCCCTGTGCCGGTCATCACCGTGCTCCTCTCGTCGCGCTGCCGACCAGGTCGGCGGCCCGCCGCCGGTCGGTCTTGCCGTTGGCGTTCGTGGGCAGCGCGGCCACGTGGTGGATCCGCGCCGGCACCATGTAGGCGGGCAGGCGCTCCGCGCACCTGCGGGTCAGCTCGTCGGTGATCCCGGCGGCGCCGGTGTAGACCGCCCGCAGGGAGACGTCGTCGCCCGCGCCGAACGCCAGCACCACCGCGTCCTGCACCTCCGGGTGGCCGCGCAGGACCATCTCGATCTCGCCCAGCTCGATCCGGTAGCCGCGCAGCTTCACCTGGTCGTCCAGGCGGCCGTGGTGCACGAACGTGCCGTGCTCGCGCCGGACCCGGTCACCGGTGCGGTAGTACCGGCGGCCCGCGTACGTGACGAACCGCCCCTCGTCGTCGGCCGGGTCGAGGTAGCCGTCGAACCGCTGCGGCCCGTGCACGCACAGCTCACCGTCGTCCACGCCGACGGCGCCGTCCTCGGCGCGCAGGATCGCGTCCAGCCCGGGGTGCGCGTCGCCGATCGGCACGGTGCCGTTGGAGGTCACCGGCCAGGCCGCCGGATCCGCCGGCAGCCGGTGACCGGTGCACGTCACGGTCAGCTCGGTGGGACCGTAGAGGTTCTCCACCACGCTGCCCGGTGCCGCCGCGGCCCACGCCCGCGCCTGCTCCAGCGTCAGCGGCTCGCCGGCGAAGAGGCTGTGCCGCAGGCCGGGCATGGCGCCGGGGGAGAGCATCCGCATCCGGCGGGCCAGCGAGACCACCGAGGGCACCGAGAACCAGTGCGTGATCCGTCGCTCGTTGACGAACCGCACCGGCGTCAGCACCTCGTCCGGCTGCGGCACCACGAGCGTGGCGCCGCCGCCCCAGGCGACGAACATGTCGAACACGGACGGGTCGAAGGTCAGGTCGAAGGTCTGCGACAGCCGGTCACCCGGGCCGGCCGGGTAGCGGTCCCGGCAGTACGCGAGGAACGCGTCCACGTTGCGGTGCCGGACCGGCACGCCCTTGGGCCGCCCGGTCGAGCCGGACGTGAACAGCAGGTACGCCACGTCGTCCGGCGCCACCGGGGCGGCCGGCGGCGGGACGGCGGGCGCGCCGTCGAGGCGTACCGTCACCGCGTCGCCCGCGACCTGCGCCGCGGTCGCGGCGCCGGCGTCGTCGACCACGAGCGCGTCCACGCCCGCGTCCCGGCACTGCCGGGCGGTGCGGGCCGGTGGGAAGGCCGGGTTGAGCGGCACCACCACCGCTCCGGCGCGCAGCGCGGCCAGATAACCGGCGTACGCGGGCAGGCTGCGGGCGGCCAGCAGGCCGACCGCGCGCGGGCGGTGGCCCACCTCGGCGTGGATCCGCCCGGCGAGGCCGTCGGCGAGGTCGCGCAGCCGGCGGTAGCTCACCGGCTCCCCGCCGACCTCCAGCGCGACCGCTTCGGGCACGCGTGCCACGGTCCGCTCGAACCAGGAGTAGAGACTCACGGCGTTGCTCCCTTCACTGTGCTGTCGTCGATCGGTCTTCCGGCGCCACCGGCGCGGGACGTCGTGCTCAGGTCACCGCGCCCGCCAGTTCGTCGGCGTGGTCGGCGATGCCGGCGAGCATCGCGCCGGTGGCGCCACCGGCGATGCCGAACATGGCCGCCTCGGTACGTAGCTGCGCCTCCCCGCCGTCGCGGAACGCGTCCGCGCCGCGCAGGCGCACCGCCTCGGCGGCGACCCGGTCCACGGTCTCGGCGGCGCTGAC
This sequence comes from Micromonospora sp. CNZ285, assembly GCF_004637285.1. Taxonomy (NCBI): domain Bacteria; kingdom Bacillati; phylum Actinomycetota; class Actinomycetes; order Micromonosporales; family Micromonosporaceae; genus Micromonospora; species Micromonospora sp. CNZ285. Next base: position 937,438 of record NZ_SPQD01000001.1, read on the forward strand.
CTTGAGCAGCATCCCGGTGACCGCGGACGGGACGGCGGCCGGCGCGTCCAGCAGCGGCGCGCACAGCGCGTCGAGCTGGTGCGTGGCGACCAGGCACCGGGCGTACCGCTCGCGGACCGCCGGGCGGTCCCACAGCGTGCCCGCCCCGGCCGGTCGCCGCCGCAGCCAGTCGTGCAGGCCGGCCAGCATCCGGTGGCACATCGCCCGGGCCCACAGCGCACCGGCGACCCGTTCGACGCCGACCTGCCGGGCGAACCCGGCCAGCGCCCGGCCGGGGCGGCCCAGCACGGCGTCCGGGCCCAGCGCCACGCCGGCGAAGCGCAGGTGGCCCACGCCGGACCCGGCGAACGCCCGCCCGGCGGACCCGGCCGTCACGCCCGGCGCGGCGGCGGGCACCAGCAGCCAGCAGAAGCTGGTGAAGTGCCGCGCCTCGCGGTGCCGGGCCAGCACCAGCGCCGCGTCGCAGCTCGTCGCGTTGGTGATCCAGTCCTTGCCGCCGTCCAGGACGGCGCCGTCGTCGCCCAGCTTCACCCGGGTCGTGGCGTCGAGCAGGTCCGAGCCCGACCCGGCGGCGTCGGTGACGGCCAGCGCCACCACCGTCTCGCCGCGCAGCATCCCGCGCCGCGCGGCCTCCGCCGGGCCGGTCACGCCGGCCAGCAGCGGCAGTACGGTGGCGACCTGGACGCAGACCGACAGCGTCACGCCGAGCGGGCACCGGGCGTCCAGTTCGGTGAGCAGCGCCGACAGCCGCCGGGGGTCCGGCTGGACGCCGTCCGGGTAGAGCGCCTCGATGATGCCGGCGGCGCCCAGCGCGCGCCACACCGCGCCGGGGTCGGTGGGGTCCACATCGGACAGGGCGGCCCGCAGTGCGGCGGCGTCGTCCCCGGCCGGCGTCGGCTCAGGCAAGACGCACCCCCGGGTCGCGCAGCGACAACGCCCCGTTGGCCAGGCGCAGCCGGTCGTTGGCGTAGTTCAGCGAGGCCGAGCGCAGATCCCGGAAGGTGCGCTCCAGCGTCAGCGGCGAGTCGGTCAGGTAGCCGTGGCGCAGGCCCGTCAGCTCGACCAGCTCGTCGGCGGCGGCGAAGGACTCCTCGGCCGCGCGGATCTTCAGCGTGTTGAGCAGCAGTTGCACCGGCGCCGCCGACATGTCCGGCGCGTCGGTGACCACCGCGACGGTGTGCCGCAGCAGCGCGTGCGCCGCGTCCAGCCGGGTGCGGATGCCGGCCAGCCGGAGCAGCACCAGCTCGGAGGAGGGGGCGAACTGCCGCCGTCCCGCCTCGCTGCGGGCGTGCCGCAGCACCCGGGCGTACGCGCCGGCCGCCGCCCCGATCCAGGCCGCCGACCAGCCGACGTGGGCCAGCGGCGCGAAGACCCGGGTGGCGATCTCCCGGAACCCGCCGTGCTCGCCGATGACCTGCCACTGCGGCACCGCGCCGCGCAGCCGCATCGGCACGCTGTGCGTGGCCCGCATGCCCAGCGGGCGCCACCCGCCGGTCACCTCGGTCTCCACCTGGTCCCGGTCGGCGTAGACCAGGTCCACCTGGGCGGCCGAGCCGCCCCCCGGCGCGCGGGTGGTGATGAGGAAGGCGTCCGCGTACGGGCCGCCGGTGACGATCGGCGCCTGCCTGTCGATCAGCAGCATCTCGCCGTCGTGCTCCAGCGCCGACTCGGCGGTGAGCAGGTGACCGCCCTTGCCGGCCTCGGTGGTGACCGAGCCGAGATACCGTTCGCCCCGGGCCACCGCCGGCAGCACCTCGGCGCGCAGCTTCTCCCCGCCGTACGCGGTGATCGCGGCGACCTGCTGGCAGTGCATGGCGAAGACCATCGCCACCGACATGTCCACCCGGCCCAGCGTCAGCGTGACGTCGACCAGGTCCGGCAGTGTGCCGCCGGCACCGCCCTCGGCGGCCGGGACCAGCAGCCCCAGCAGCCCGGTACGACGCATGGCGGCCAGCGCCTCGGTCGGGAAGGCGGCGTCCTCGTCGGACTGGCGGGCGTGCTCCGCCGCCACGTCGGCGACGGTCTCGACGGCCGGGGCGTACCCGGCGGCCGCGGTCATCGGGAACCACCGCCGACCGGGGCGCGCAGCTCCTCGACCACGCCCCACAGCCCGCCGGCCGTGGCGAAGGTCGAGTCGACCAGCTTGTCGTCGGGCACGGCGACCCCGAACGTGTCCTCGATGGCGAACAGCAGCTCGATCTCGCGCATCGAGTCCAGGCCGAGGTCGCGCAGGCGCGACTCCTCGGTGATCTCGTCCGCGCCGGCGAACTTGAGGAACGGGCGGAGCAACTCGGTGAATTCGGCGTTCATGACGTCACCTTTCTTCTCGGGGTTCGGCAGGGGCGCCCGGCGCGTCGACCGGGTGCCGCGTCAGGGTCAGCCGGGACGTCTCGACGACGCGGTCGCCGTCGCAGACGACCTCGACCGGCGCCGGGTGGCCGAGGAAGGCCAGCAGGCTCGCCGAGAGCCCGTACGCCCCGACGTTCGGCACGGCGAGCACGTCGCCCGGCCGGACGTCGGGCAGGTTCGCGGCGCGGGCCCAGGTGTCCAGCGGTGTGCACAGCGGCCCGGCGACGATCGCGGCCTCCAGCGGCGCGCCGTCGCGTCCGTCGGCGGCGTGCAGGGCGGGCACGAGCGGCGGCAGCCGGCGCAGGCCGGACATCCCGCCGAGGTGGTTGATGCCGGATTCCAGCACCACCACCGGCGTGCCCTGCGACCGCTTGACGTCCAGCACGCGGGTCAGCAGCGTGCCGGCGGTGGCGGTGAGGAACCGCCCGGACTCGAAGGCCACCTCGGGTGTGCCGTCGCGCCAGGCGGGGAAGAGGTCGTCCAGCGCGGTGGCGACCCGGTCGGCGAGGCCGGTCAGGTCCGCGTTGTGGCCGGGCCGGGCGAACGGCGCGCCGAAGCCGCCGCCGAGGTCGAGCAGGGTCAGGTCGATGCCGAGCAGGTCCCGCAGCCGCCGGGCGGTACGCGCCGCCGTGGTGAACTGGGCCACCAGCGCGTCCACCGAGTCGACGTTGCTGCCGGTGTAGAGGTGGAAGCCGCGTACCGGGGCGGACGGGCGGGAGCGGAACCGCTGCGGTTCCTGCTCGATCCAGTCGGCGTCGGCGCCGAACTGCGACGCGACGCCGGTCATGGTCAGCCCCTGCCCCGGGTTGGGCACCCGGTCGTTCACGCGCAGCAGGCAGCGCAGTTCGACGCCGTGCGCGGCGGCGATCCGGTCGGCCTGGTCGAGGCCGGTCGGCGAGTCGACGGAGAACCAGCGGACCCCGGCGCGTACCGCCTCGGTCACCTCGGCGTCGCGCTTGCCGGGTCCGGTGTAGAGCATGCGGTCGCCCGGCACGCCGGCTCGCAGCGCCGCGGCCAGTTCGCCCGGGGAGCAGACCTCCGCGTCGCAGCCGGCGGTGTGCAGTGCCGCGACCAGCGCCGGGTGCGGGTTGGCCTTGAGCGAGTAGAACAGCCGGCTGGGCGCGGGCAGCGCGGCGACCAGGGTGGCGTGGCTGGCACGTACCCGGGCCAGGTCGTAGCGGTACGCCGGGGTGTCGAAGGGCAGGTCAGCCACGGTGCTCACCCGCCAGCCGGGCCAGCGCCCGCCGGTCCACCTTGCCGTTGCCGGTCAGCGGCAGGTCGGGCAGCACGACGCAGCGCGCCGGCACCTTCATCTCCTCCAGCTGTTCCCGCAGCCGGCGCAGCACGTCGGCGGGGGTCAGTTCGGCCACCACGAACAGCGTCGCGCCGTCGCGGCCGTCGGCCGGCGGCAGCACCCCGGCCGCGTCCACGCCGTCGACCCGGTACGCGGCGGCCTCCACCTCGGTGGCGCTGACCCGGGTGCCCTTCTCCTTGTAGACGTCGTCGCGCCGGCCGGCGAAGTGGACGTACCCGTCGGCGTCCACGTGACCGTGGTCGCCGGTGTGCAGCTGCGGGAACAGTCCGTGGGCGCGGCGGAAGCGTTGCGCGGTCAGCTCGGGCCGCCGCCAGTAGCCGGCCATCACGTGCGGGCCGCGTACCACCAGCTCGCCGCGGACGCCCGGAGGCTGACGCCGCCCTTCGGCGTCCACCGTGAAGATCTCGGTGCCGGGCAGCGCCCGCCCGCAGGCGCCGGGCCGGCGCAGGTCGGCGTCCGGCGGCATGATCGCCGCGCGTTTGCACTCGGTGAGTCCGAACATCAGCTGGACGGTCAGGCCGGGCAGCAGCCGGCGCAGGCCGGCCAGCACCTCCGGCGGCATGGCCGCGCCGGTGTTGGTGAGCAGGCGCAGCGGCGGGCGCGGCGCGCCGGCCCGGCCGAGCAGCCGCAGCAGGTTGATCGCGAGCGACGGTACGCAGGGCAGCACCGTGGCGCCGGACTCGACGAGGGTCGCCAGCAGGCGGCCACCGGTGTCCCCGGGATCACCGAGGCGCAGCCGGGCCCCGGCCACGGTGCTCAGGAAGATCTGGTAGAGGCCGTAGTCGAACGACGGCGGCAGCAGGACGTGCACCACGTCGTCGGGCCGGTAGCGCAGCTCCGACTGGATCGCCTGCACCGCGAACGTGACCTGGGCGTGCGTGGACACCACTGCCTTCGGCATGCCGGTGCTGCCGGAGGTGTAGATCAGGCAGACCGGGTCGACGGCGAGCGGGGCCGGACCGGCGGATCCGCCGCCGATCGCCGCGTCGGACGCGGCGCGCCGCGCCTCGGCCGCCCCGTGGACCGGGACGCCGCGGGCGCGGGACAGGCCGGTCAGGACCGGGTCGTCGGTGAGGACCAGGCCCGGTTCGGCGTCGTCGAGCACGTGGGCGAGGGCGACCTCGGGGGCCGGCGTCCGGAGGACGACGAAGACCGCGCCGGCCCGGGCGACCGCGTACAGCAGCGCCGGCAGGGTCGCGTCGGCGGGCAGCGCCACCAGCACCCGGTCGCCGCGCCGGACGCCCTGCCCGCGCAGCCAGCCGGCCAGGCGCAGGCTGTCGGCCCGCACCTGACGGTACGTGAACTCGACTGTCCCGTCCCCGACGGCGGGCGCGTCGGAGCGCGCGTCGGCGGTGCGGTCCAGCAGGTCGTGCAGCAGTTCGGTACTCATCGGGCACCTCCGGTGGCGGCGCCGAACATGGCGCACAGGGAGCCGACGTCGCGCAGGTCGGCCGCGGACAGCGCGGTGGCCGGAACCTCGACGCCGAGCCGGCGTTCGACCCGGTCGATGACGTCGACCAGCCGGAACGAGTCGAAGCCGGGCAGTTCCCGGAGCACGTCGGTGGTGCGCAGGGCCGAGCCGTCCAGGTCCAGGGTGTCGCCGAGCGCGCCGAGCACCGCCGCGCGTACGCCGTCGTCACCGGCCCTCTCCGGCGCGGGCCGCGCGGCGTCGTCGCCGGTCGCGCCGGCGATCGACTCCAGCGCGGCCAGGTGGTCGGCGATCAGCTCGCCGAGCGCGTCCGCCAGTTCCGGCGCGGCCGGCCGGCCCGCCTGGGCCCGCCGCAGCGCCACGTAGCTGCGCGTGGCGAGTTGCTGCCAGCGCGCGGCCTGCCCGGCCAGCGCGGCGGCGGCCTCCGGCGCGACCGCGGCGAGCCAGCGTTCGTGCAGGTCGCGGGCGCGGGCCAGCAGCCAGACGTCGAGGACGAAGCGGTGCAGCCCGGCCACCGTGTCCAGGGCGGCGCCGGTGCGGGTCAGATAGTTGTGGATCTCCGGGCGGGCCCGGCCGGCCCGGGCGGCGTTGCCGGCGAGCATGGCGGGCACGTCGATCTCCGGGGCGGGGTGCGCCGTCACCGCCAGGGTGTGCGCGCCGCCGGCCAGTGCCGTGTCGAACGCGGCGGCGGGCAGCCGCCACACGCCGGGACGCGCGGGGCCCCAGGCGGTGTCGTTGTGGTACGCGTCGACCACTGTGACCTCGTCCGGCGCGGCGGCCGTGACGAGGAAGCTGTGCCGCATGTGCTCGTGCTCGTGGTAGGGGCACCAGGGCAGGTCGTACGCGTCGGCGGTGACGTAGAGCGGCTGGCCCGGGGCGGACAGCCGGCGCACCTGCGGGCCGTCGAGCTGCATCCACCGGCCCTCCACCCGCAGGCCCAGCAGGTCGACCGCCTCGGCGGCCCGGTCGTCCGAGGTCGCCTCGACGGTGACCAGGCCGTCCTGGTCCCGGGTGTGGAACCCGTACCGGGCGCCGAGGGCGAGGTGGCTGCCGGACCCGTTCGCGTGGTCGGCCAGCAGGGCGAAGCTCGTCTGGAGACAGTCCAGCGCGGTCGCGTGCAGACCGGTCAGGATCGGCGTCCACACCGGATCCGTGCTCGGCCGGTCCGGCGCGTTCGGGACGTGGTGGGACATGGGGGACTCCTCGTTACGGATACGTGGGGCGGGGCCGCCGGCGCGGTGGGTGCCGCGCCGGCGGCCGGTACGAAGGTCAGCTGTCGGTGCGGCCGTCCAGCCCGTTGGCCCAGGAGGCGAGCGCCTGCGCCTGCTCGGCCAGCGCGTGCTCGTCGGTGCCGATCGGGTCCTTGAAGAAGAACCCCAGCTCCTCGATCGGGCCGACGTGGCCGGCACGGTGTGCCGCCGCGGTCAGCCGGGCCAGGTCGAGCACCAGCGGGGCGGCCAGCGTGGAGTCCACCCCGCTCCAGGTCAGCTGCATGGACATCCGGACGCCGAGGAACCCCTCGAACGAGACGTGGTCCCAGGCGGTCTTGTGGTCGCCCAGGTCCGGCACGTTGTCGATGTGCAGCGGGGCGGTGACGTCCTCACCGAGCAGCGCGGGCAGCACGCCCGACTTCGAGCTGAGCTTGCTGCGGGCGTTGCGCGGGTCCTCCAGCGTCGCGCCGTCACCGCCGCCGAGCAGGTTCACCCCGGCCCAGGAGAGCACGTGCAGGGCGCGGCTGGTGAACATCGGCGCCAGGGCGGTACGCAGCAGCGTCTCCCCGGTCTTGCCGTCGGAGCCGGCGAACGGCACGCGCTCCCGCTGCGCCATCATCTCCAGCGCGGGCAGCCGGGCCCCGGTGGACGGGGTGAAGTCGACGAAGCCGCAACCGGCCTGGAACGCCGCGTACGCGACCACCGAACTGGCCGGCAGCGCCTTGTCGTCCGGGTCGGCCATGGCGCGGGTCAGCGCGTCCAGGTCGTCGTACTCGGGCCGGTGGTCGGCCGGCGGCTCGGTCGAGGAGACGTTGATGACGACGACCCGGGACAGCCCGTGGCGGCTGCGGAACTCCTCGATGTCGCCGGCCAGCCGGTCGACCACCTCGGCCAGCGGTGCGGTCTCGGTACGCGCGTCGTACCCGGTGCGCAGGTTCTGCTCGACCTCGGGCAGGCTGCCGCGCACGGCGGCCAGCACCGGCGCCGGGATGACGCCGGAGTCGACGAGCGACTCGGCCTTCTTCTCCAGCGGGGTGTCGACGATGTCGTGCCCGCCGACCACCAGGTCGTTCCAGCTCGCCAGCGGCGCGTCGCGCAGCATGCCGGTGTCGGTGACGCAGCCGGTCGAGTCGGCCATGCCGGCGCGCAGCGCCAGCAGACCGGTGATCGCGGTGGTGGCGACCGAACCGCGGGCGCCGTTGAGCCACACGCCGACGGGCGCGTCCGTGTCGGGGGACGGGGTCGGGGCGTGCGAGGTCTCGCGTTGGGTGACGGTCACGGGAAGACTCCTTCTCTGGTGCGCCGGGACGGCGCGGTTCAGCGGGTGAGCACCTTGGTGACGGCGGCGGCGATGTCCTCCATGTCCTGTTCGGTGCCGAGGAAGGTGCTGTGGTGTGTCTGGACGGTGTGGGCGGCGAGCCACTCGGTGTCGGGGTACGTGCGCTCCCGGTGGATCGCCGCGAAGCGTTCGGCCAGCGGCGCGAGCAGCGGCTTCGTCCACGGCTGGAGCAGCCGGCTGCGGTGCAGCGGCTCGTCGGTGCAGTAGAAGCGCCGGCCCAGCTCGGCGGTGAGCGCGGCGGCCACGGCAGCGTTGTCCATGCCGGCCGGCAGCTCGTCGAAGACGATCGTGCCCTCGTAGATCGAGATGCGCGTCTGGCCCGGCGCCGGTTGCAGCAGCCGTACGCCGTCGACGCCGTCCAGTAGCTCGCCGAGCAGCCGGTAGTGGTGGTTGCGCACGTCGTGCTGCTCGTCCAGCGTGGTCAGTTGCGCGCAGGCAACGGCGGCGGAGAACTCGTTCAGGCAGAAGTTGGCGCCCTGCACACCGGCGCTCTCCTCCAGGTCCAGCTCGCCGGCCGGCGTCCGGTCGTCGCGGTAGCGGCGCGAGTCGGCCCGCAGTTCCTCGAGCACCGGCGCGAGCGTGTCGTCGTCGGTGACCACGGCCCCGCCCTCACCGCAGGTGAGCACCTTGCCGTGCTGGAAGCTGAAGCAGCCGAGCCGGCCGAGCGAGCCGGCCTGGCGGCCCTGCCAGGTGGCGCCGTGGGCCTGCGCGCAGTCCTCCACGACGGAGATGCCGCGCGGCCGGGTGACCGCGTCGATCGCCGGCACGTCGGCCATGTTGGAGGCCCAGTGCACGGCGACCACGGCACGCGGGTCCACCGACAGGTCGATGTCGTCCGGCCCGACGCAGCCGGTGTCCCGGTCGACGTCGACGAGCACCGGGACCAGGCCGGCGCGCAGCGCGGCGGTCGCGGAGGCGGTCCAGGTCAGCGCCGGTACGAGCACCGTCTCGCCGTAGCCGAGGCCGAGTGACTCCAGGGCCACCACCAGGGCGCTCGACCCGTGGTCGACGGGCACGCAGTGTCGGGTGCCGACGTAGCGGGCGAAGTCGGCGGCGAAGCGCCGCTCGTACAGGTCGGTGCCGCCGACGGACGGGCTGCTGATCGCCCACCGGCCGCCGGTCAGCACCGCGGAGAGGTTGCCGGCGGCGTCCGGCGCGGGGATCGGCCAGCGTGGCCATGGACGGTCGGGTGGGCGGACCGGCCGGCCACCGTCCACGGCGAGCCGCCGGTCGAGAGGGATGGAGGTCGTCATGTCCTCGACCTTGATGCCCATCGATACATCAGCGGTACACACGCGGTAGCCGGCCCGGCCGGCGCCGTGTATCGGCGTTGTATCCGGGTGGTCGAACCTCGGGACATGAGCCGATCCGCATCGCACGTGAGCGAACCGACCGAACCCCACGCCGTCACGCGCGGCGTCTCCGTCGTCATCCCGGTCAAGGACCGGGTGGCGGAGATGCGCCGTCAGCTGCGCAGCCTGCGCGACGCCGCCCCGAACTGCCCGGAACCGGTGGAGGTGGTGGTCGTCGACGACTCGGCGCCCGGCGCGGCCGCCGCGCACCGCGCCGCCTGCGCCGAGTACGGCGCCCGCTACGTGCGCGGCCCCCGGCACGTCGGCGCCAAACGGAACCTGGGCGTCCGGCACGCCCGGTACGACCTGCTGCTGTTCACCGACTCGGACTGCCGGGTGCCGGCCGACCTGATCACCCGGTACGCGGCCCGGCTGCGCGCCTCCGGCGAGGAGGTCGCCGGCGTCACCGGCCCGGTGGTCGTCGAGCCCGGCGACAGCGCGTTCTTCCGCGTGATGCGCCGCTCGTACCTGCTGCTCGGCGACCTGACCCGGCCGCTGCACTACGAGCGCGTGTCCTGGGGCGCCGGGGCGAACATGGCCCTGAAGCGCTCCGTCTTCGAGGCGGTCGGCGGATTCCCGGAGGACTCCCCGATGCCGCTGGGCGGCGAGGACCTGCACCTCGGGCTGCTGCTCACCGACGCCGGCTACGTGCTGCTCACCGACCCGGACGGGGTGATCACCCACGACACCGGCGTCGCCGACACGTTCCGCGCGGTCGCCTACCGGTTCACCACGTACGGGCGCTCCGAGCAGTGGCTCTGCCTCGCCCACCCGCACCGGCGCCGGTTCGTGCTCAACACCGCCAGCACGCTCGCCGTGACCGCGCTGGCCGGGCTGCTGACCGCCCGGCGCAGCGGTGGGCGCAGTCTGCTCGCGGTGCCGGCCGTCGCGGCCGCGGTGGTCGCCGCGAAGACACCCGGCCGGCTCGGCGGCGACCGGGGACCGCGCGCGGTGGCCGAGTCGATGGCGTGCGCGGCGATCGAGACGCTGTTCGACGGTGCCGCGTTCGTCACGTCGCTCCGGCTCGGCCGCCCCGACCTGCTCTTCACCGGCTTCCGCGCGCCGGACGAGGCCGACTACCAGCCGGACGGGGCGGGCCACCGACCGGACGGGGCGGACCATCGGCCGGACGAGGCGGACCGCCGACCGGTCGCGCCGGTGGCCGTGCCGCCGGTGGCGGCCTGACGGAGGGAGTGGTTGTGCCGACGACGTACCCGCTGGCCCCCGGCCAGCAGATGATGTGGGAGTTCATGACCGCGCTCGACCCGGCCCACCCCGGCGCCTCACGGCTCGTGGTGGTGGAGTTCCGCCGGCTGCGGGGCGTCCTGCGGGTCGACGTGCTGCGGCAGGCGATGCAGGACGTGGTGGACCGGCACGACGCGCTGCGGATGCGGTTCGACCGCATCGGCGTGGAGCCCGAGGTGCGAATCCTGCCGCACGTCGAGTCGCCGCTGGAGTACGTCGACCTGTCCGGCCTGCCGCCGGCCGAGCAGCAGGCCCGCGTCGAGCGGATCGCGTACGCGCACCGCAACGACGCGTTCGACCCCGGCCGGGCGCCGCTGTGGCGGGCCGCCCTGGTCCGGCTCTCCGAGACCGAGCACGTGCTCGCGCTCTGCTTCTTCCACATGGTCTCCGACGGCTGGTCGTGCCGCGTCGTGGTGGAGGACCTGTGCCAGGCGTACGCGGCCCGGCTCGGCGCCGCCGATCCGCAGCCGCCGCTGGGCGTGGACCCCACAGCGCTCGCCGCGCTCCAGGAGGCGGAGCAGGCCGGCGACGGCGTCGACGCCGCCGCCCGGGCCGCGTACTGGCGGGACCGGCTGCGACCGGTGGAGCCGTACCAGCTGTTCCCGGCCTCGCCACCGGCGCCGGACGTCGCACTCAGCGCCGAGGTGGCCACCCGCTTCGCGTTCCCGCCCGAGGTCACCGCGCGGCTGCGCCCGGCCGCCCGGCGGGCCCGCACCAGCCCGTACGTGCTGCTGCTCGCCGCGTACCTGGTGCTGCTGTCGCGGCGGGCGGGACGGGGGCGGGTGGTGCTGGGCACCACCACGCTGGGCCGGGAGAGTCCGCTGTCCCGGCAGCTCGTCAGTCAGTTCACCAACAACGTCTACCTGCCGGTCGACGTCGCGCCGGACGCGCCGATGAGCGCTGTGGTCGACGCCGCGCACACCTCGCTGGCCGGGGCCGTCGCGCACGCCACCTCGTTCCACCGGGTGGCCCGGGCGGTCCGCCCCGACTTCGCGGCGATCCGCCCCTGGCCGGACAACCACCTGTTCGACGCCTGGTTCCAGTCCGCCGCGTCGGCGTCGCCGGTGCTGCACTGCCCGGGCCTGCGGGTGGAGCCGGTCGACATCACCGCCCGGGCCGCGCCCGGCACCCCGTCGCCGGTGGTCGCCGCCGACGTGCCGCCCGAGTGCCTGCCCGTCTGGGTCAAGCGGGGTTCACCGATCGTCGTGGTGGACGACGACCGGGCCGGCGGCGTGGTGATCCGCAACCGGGGCGTCTTCGGCGACGACCTGGTCCGCGGCCTGATCGACGACTACGTCGCGGTGGTCTCGGCGCTCGTCACCGACCCGGGCACCACACCGGAACGGGTACGCCTTCCTGACGGTGCGTGCTTCCTCGACCACGCGATCGGGTAGGAGTCCCGACGGACCGATCGGAGAGAGGTACGACGACCATGACGGACACCTCGACGAACCAGCACACGACGGAGCAGCCCGCGCCGCCGGTGCCACGCTCGGCCGTACGGGCCCGCTGGTCGGTGGCGCTGCTCTTCGTCATCATGGGCCTGGCCATCGGCGGGTGGTCGGCCCGCGTGCCGGAGGTACGGGACGCGGTAGGCGTCGGCAACACCGGCTGGGGCCTGGCGAACATCGCCACGAACGCCGGGGAGTTGGTCTCCCTGGTCGTGGTGGCGGTGCTGATCAGCCGGATCAACACCCGCCGGCTGGCGCTGGCCGGGGCCGCGCTGATCCTGCTCAACGCGCCGCTGCTGGCCGCGTCCACCACTGTGGTGGCGCTGGTCGGCGGCCTGGCGGTCTGGGGCTTCGCGGCGAACCTGCTGGCCACGCCGATGAACGCCCAGTCGGTCGAGGTGCAGAAGCGCTACGGGCGGCCCATCCTGTCCACGTTCCACGCCGGCTTCAGCATCGGCATGCTGGCCGGTGGCCTCTGCGGCACCGGCGCCGCGGCGATCGGGATGTCCCCGTCGGCGCAGATGGCCGTCACCAGCGTCCTGCTGGGCGCGCTGCTGGTCGGCACGCACCGCTGGCTGCCTGATACGCCCCGGCAGGAGACGAAGAACGGCGAGGACCGGCGCCGGCTGCGCGACCGGTTCACCCCGCAGTTGCTGCTGCTCGCGGTGATCGCGTTCCTCGCCTCGTTCATCGAGATGGCCGGCGCACAGTGGAGCGCGCTGTACGCGACCGAGGTGGCGGGCGCCGCAGCGGTGCTCGCCGCGGCCACGTACACCTGTCTGTCGCTGGCCGCCACGGTCGCCCGGCTGGTCGGCGACCGGCTGGCCGGCCGGTTCGGGCGGATCCGTTTCGTCCGGCTGTCCGCGCTCGTCGCCACCGTCGGCGTGGCGCTGCCGGTGGCGTACCCCCATCCGGCCGCGGTGATGGCCGGCTTCGGACTGCTCGGCTTCGGCCTGGCGTGCGTGACCCCGACGGTGCTGGGCTTCGCCGGCGAGCAGCCGGGCCTCACCTCCGGCGAGGGCGTCTCGGTGGTGGCGATGGGCCAGTGGCCGGGCGCGCTGCTCGCGGCGCCGGTGATCGGCCTGCTCGCCGGTGCCCTGAACCTGCGCAGCGCGTTCGTGGTGGTGGCCGTGATGGCGATCGCCGTGGTGGCTTTGATCGGGCGGGTCCGGGCGACGGCGCTGCCCGGCGAGAGCCCGGTCCCGCCCCGGCCGTGACGGCCGGGGCGGGGGCGGCGGTCAGAAGTCGTCGTCGAAGGTGACCGAGCCGGTCACCCCGACCTGGTACGCCGACACCCGGCGTTCGAAGAAGTTGGACAGCTCCTGCACGTCCTGCAACTCCATGAACGCGAACGGGTTGCCGCTGCCGTACATCGGGGCGATGCCGAGCACGGCGAGGCGCCGGTCGGCCACGTGCTGGAGGTACTCGCGCATGTCGGCCAGGGACATGCCGGGCACGCCCTGCCCGAGCAGGTCCTCGGCGAAGCTCACCTCGCACTCCACCGCCTCGGCCAGCATCTCCCGGACCTGCCGCTCCATCTCGGCGTCGAACAGGTCCGGCTCCTCGGCGCGTACGGTCTCCACCACGTCGAAGGCGAACGCCATGTGCATCGACTCGTCCCGGAACACCCAGTTGGTGCCGGAGGCCAGCCCGTTGAGCAGGCCCCGGGAGCGCAGGAAGTAGACGTAGGCGAACGCGCCGTAGAAGAACAGGCCCTCGATGCACGCGGCGAAGCAGATCAGGTTGAGCAGGAACGCCCGCCGGTCCGCGCGGGTCCGCAGCTCGCGCAGCTCGAAGACGGAGTCGATCCACCGGAAGCAGAACTCGGCCTTGCGGGCGATCGACGGGATGTTCTCCACCGCGTCGAACGCGGCGAACCGTTCCTTCTCGTCCGGCACGTACGTGTCCAGCAGGTTCAGGTAGAACTGGACGTGCACCGCCTCCTCGAACAGCTGCCGGGACAGGTAGAGCCGCCCCTCGGGCGAGTTGACGTGCTGGTAGAGGTTGAGCACCAGGTTGTTGGCGACGATGGTGTCGCCGGTGGCGAAGAACGCCACCAGCCGCGACACCAGGTGCCGTTCGGCCGGGGACAGCTTCGCCAGGTCGGCGAGGTCCGAGTGCAGGTCCACCTCCTCGACCGTCCAGGTGTTCTTGATCGCGTCCTTGAACCGGTCGAAGAAGCGCGGGTAGCGCATCGGCCGCAGGGTCAGGTCCATGCCGGGGTCGAGCAGCATGTGCCGGGTCGGTGCGGTGGTGGTCACTGGCATGCCTCGCAGCTCTCGGGGTTCTCCAGGGAACAGGCCAGCGCCTCGTCGTCGCTCACGGCGGAGACCACGCCGGAGACCGGGGCGAGCACCGGGGCGACGGTGGCCTGCTGGATGCGGGTGGCGGGACGGGAACGCAGGTAGTACGTGGTCTTCAGCCCGGCCTTCCAGGCGTACAGGTACATCGAGGACAACTTGCCGATGGTCGGCGCGCTCAGGAACAGGTTCAGCGACTGGGACTGGTCGACGAACGGCGCCCGCGCGGCGGCCAGGTCGATCAGCGCCCGCTGCGGCAGCTCCCAGGCGGTGCGGAACAGCTCGCGCACCGGCGCGGGCAGCTCGGCGATGTCCTGCACCGAGCCCTCGGCCCGCTTGATCCGGTCGCGGACCTGCGGCGTCCACAGCCCGCGCGCCTTCAGCTCCCGCACCAGGTACGTGTTGACCTGGAGGAACTCCCCGGACATGGTCTCGCGCTTGAACAGGTTGGACACCTGCGGCTCCACACACTCGTAGCAGCCGGCGATGGAGGCGATGGTGGCGGTCGGCGCGATCGCCACCAGCAGCGAGTTGCGCAGCCCGTGGGCGGCGATCCGCTCGCGCAGCGCCGCCCACCGTCCGGCCTGCGCCGGCTCCGCGCCCCACAGGTCCGGGTGCAGGTCACCCTTCGCGGCCCGGGTCTGCGGGTACGCCGGATGCGGGCCGAACCGCTCGGCCAGCCCGGCGGAGGTCTCCAGCGCGGTCAGCAGGATCTCCTCCTGCACGCGGGTGGACAGCTCCCGGGCCTGCGCCGAGTCGAACGGCAGGCGCAGCGTGAAGAACGCGTCCTGCAACCCCATCAGCCCGAGCCCGACCGGCCGCCAGCGCGGGTTCGACGCCGCCGCCTGCTCGGCCGGGTAGTAGTTGATGTCGATCACCCGGTCGAGGAACACCACGGCGGTGCGGACCGTGGCGCGCAGCCGCTCCCAGTCCACCCCGTCGGCGGTGACGTGGGCGCCGAGGTTCACCGAGCCGAGGTTGCACACCGCCGTCTCGGCGTCGTCGTTGACCTCCAGGATCTCGGTGCACAGGTTGGACAGGTGGATCACGTTGCCCGGTTCACCGGTCTGGTTGGACAGGCGGTTCGCGGCGTCCTTGAACGTCATCCAGCCGTTGCCGGTCTGCGCGAGCGTGCGCATCATCCGCCCGTACAGGTCCCGGGCCTTCACCGTGCGCACCGCGTTCTTCTCCGCCGCCCGGTACGCGGCGTCGAACGCCTCGCCGTACAGGTCGGGCAGCTCCGGGGCGTCCGACGGGTCGACGAGCGACCACTCGCCGTCGGCCTCGACCCGGCGCATGAACTCGTCCGGGATCCAGTTGGCCAGGTTGAGGTTGTGCGTACGCCGCGACTCCTCACCGGTGTTGTCCCGCAGCTCCAGGAACTCCTCCACGTCCGGGTGCCACGGCTCCAGGTAGACGCAGGCCGCGCCCTTGCGCCGGCCGCCCTGGTTGACCGCGGCCACCCCGGCGTCGAGTGTCTTGAGGAACGGCACGATGCCGTTGGACCGGCCGTTCGTGCCCCGGATCAGCGCGCCCCGGCCGCGCACCCGCGACCAGGAGATGCCAATGCCGCCGGAGAACTTCGACAGCTTCGCCACCTGGTGGTACCGCTCGTAGATCGAGTCCAGCTCGTCGCGCGGCGAGTCGACCAGGAAGCACGACGACATCTGGGTGTGCCGGGTGCCGGAGTTGAACAGCGTGGGGGAGCTGGGCAGGTAGGCCAGACTGGACATCAGCCGGTAGAAGCCGACTGCCTCGCCGGGGGTGCGGGACAGCCCGCAGGCCACCCGCAGCAGCCAGTACTGCGGCGTCTCCACCACCAGCCGCGTCTGCGGGTGCCGCAGCAGGTAACGGTCGGCCACCGTGCGCAGTCCGAAGTACTCGAACCGGAGGTCGCCGTCCGGGTCCACGGCGTCGTCGAGCTTGCGGGCGTGCCGGGCCACGAACGCGGCCGTCTCGTCGCCGATCAGGCCCAGCCCGTGCGCGTACGCGATCGACTGGCTGAAGCTCGCCACGCCCTGGCCGCGGACCTCCTTGTCCACGTACGCGGCGAGCAGCCGCGCCGCCAGCTTCGAGTACTGCGGCTCCTCGCCGATCAGCTCCGCCGCGGTCTGGATCGACAACCGGTCCAGCTCGGCGGTGGTCGCCCCGTCGTAGAGCCCGCTGATCGTCTTGGTGGCCACCCGCAGCGGGTCCACCTCGTCCAGGTCGGCGACCCAGCGCTCGACCGCCCGGACGATCTTCCCGACGTCCACCGGCTCGGTGTCGCCGTCCCGCTTGCGTACCCGCATCGCCGGCCGGCGGGCCTCGGACCCGCCGGTGGCGGACGGGGGACTCTCCTGCACGACAGTCATGACCTCTCCTCGCTGTCACCGTCTGGAGACGGCGGGAGACGCCAACGGGCGCGGCACGCGGCCGGCCCGGCTGCTGGCGTCGGTCGTCCCGCGCGACCTCCGGCCGCCGTACGCGGAGGCGTACGGCGCGCTGGCAGGTCTTCGGACTCGCGGGCCCGACCGGGGTCGCCGGTCGCCTACCGGCCGTCGCTTCCCAGGCCGGTGGCCCAGTGCTGTTGACGGCTGTCGTTCCCACTCACCGCTGCGGGGCAGTCCCGGATTCCCACCGGGTTCCCTCTTGCCTCGGCCCCGCCCCGGAGGGTTCGGCCGAACCAGCTGCGGCACCACCATATATGGCGGTGAGGGCTTCCGTGCAACACCAGATGTCGTGTCGGCGTGTCGGAATGATCTCACCGTCCACAGTGCCTACCCCCGATTCCGGCGCGACCCGGCGGGCGCGATACTCGGCGGTATGGGGAATACCGGACGCCGCTGGGCGTGGGTGGCGGTCCTGCTCGTCGGCGTCGGGCTTCACCTGCTGGTGCTGGAGACACTCGCCGGCACCGGGACCGTCACGTTCGTCCCGGCGCTGATCGTGCTCGGCGCGTGCGTCGCGCCCGCCACGTTCCTGGCCTTCGCCCAGGGCCGGCCGGCCCGCCGCCCGGTCCCCGGCTCCGTCGTCGGCGTCGCCGCGCTCCTCGGCGGCGTGGTCGGCGTGGTCGCCGCCGGCTGGCTGGAGTACGGCACGCTGCACCGCCTCGGCGTCCTGCCGATGGCGCTCGTCGGCCTGGCCGAGGAGACCGCCAAGCTGATCGTGCCGGCCGGCATCCTGCTGCTGTGGCGGCGGCATCCGTCCCCGGCGCAGGGTCTGGTGATCGGCGTGGCCTCCGGCGCCGGGTTCGCCGCGCTGGAGACCATGGGCTACGCGTTCGCCGCGTTCGTCGGGTCGGAGGGCAACCTCGGCGCGGTCGAGCGGACGCTGCTGGTACGCGGTCTCACCGCGCCCGCCGCGCACCTGGCCTGGACCGGGCTGACCGCCGCCGCGCTGTTCACGTTCGCCGCCGCGCCCGGCGGCCGGAAACTGGCGGCGTTCCTGCTCACCTTCGCCGCCGCCGTCACGCTGCATACCTGCTGGGACACGTTCGGCACCCAGCCCGCGTACGTGTTCATCGGCGCCGTGTCGCTGGGCTGGGTGCTGCTGCGCCTGCACCTGGACCGCGAGCGGCCGCCCGCGTCCGGGACGCCGGCGGAGCCGCCGCTGGAGACGGCGGAGCGCGCCCGCTGAGCCCGCCCGCCTGCCCACGTGACGCCCCCACTCCGGGACACGGCGTCATGATCATCGCCAGTTCGCCGCCGACGCCCGCACCGCGCTCCGCCACTCGCCCCGGTGCGTCTCAGCCGGCGGCCAGCCGGACGCCGAGCGCGACGAAGGCGACAGCGCAGAGCCGGTCGACGCGCCGCGACCAGCGGCTGTCGGCCCACCGCCCGGCGAACCGTCCGGCGCCCACGCCGAGCGCCAGGTCCACGGCGAGCTGCACCGCGACGAACAGCGCCCCGAGCAGCACCAGCTGCGCCGCCACCGGGCCCGCGTCGGGCCTGACGAACTGCGGCAGGAACGCCACGCTGAACAGGATCATCTTCGGGTTGAGCAGATTCGTCAGCAGCCCGCGCCGGAACGCCCGCACGGCGCACCCGCCGTCCGGCCGGTCCGCGGGTGCGCCGGGCCGGCCCGTGCCGCGCAGCGCCCGCAGGCCCAGCACGATCAGGTACGCCGCACCGGCCCACCGGATCGCGGTGAACAGCACCGGCGACGCGGCGATCAGCGTGGCGAGCCCGGCCACCACGGCGGCGACGTGCACCGCCTCCCCGGCGGCGACCCCGAGTGCGGCCACCGCGCCCGCCCGCGCGCCGTACCGGGTGGCGTTGGCGAGCACGAACATCATGTCCGGCCCCGGGGTGAGCATGAGCACCACGATCGCGGCCAGGTAACCGGCGAGCGTGGCCGCCGACAGTCCGAGCACCGCTCAGCCCTCCCCGGCGCCGTCGAGCAGCGCCCGGCGCAGCGCCAGCCGGTGCTCGCGCCGGATCTGCGCCTCCCGGTAGCGCCGCCGGTCGCCGTCGGTCTCGGCGTGCAGCGGCGGCACCGGCCGGGGCTGGCCGTCGTCGTCCACCGCCACCATCACCAGGTGCGCGGTCGCCACGTCCACCGGCGGCACGGCGCGGTCCCACCGGTCCGCGCTGACCTTCACCGCCACCTCCATCGAGCTGCGGCCGGCCCAGGTGATCCGGGCGTCCACGTGGACCACGTCCCCGACGCGTACCGCGCGCAGGAACGCGGTCTCGTCGATGGCGGCGGTGACGGCCGGGCCGTCGGAGTGGCGGGCGGCGACCACACCGGCGACCGAGTCGATCAGGTTGAGGATGCGCCCGCCGTGGACCGTGCCCATCAGGTTGGTGTGGTGCTGGTCCATGATCTGCGACAGGGTCAGGTGCGAGGCCGACGGTGGTCGGCCGGTGAGCGTGATGGTGTCGGGCACTGTGCGGTTCCGTCCTCGCAGAAGCGGACCGCCGACCGGCCGGGGTGTGCACGTCGAGGACACGCCGACGGCCCTGCGTACGACGTGTCACCCGCCCGACCCACCCGCGAGGTCGACGGCGGCGCGCACCGGTGGTACGCGCGACGCGGGCAGGTCTTCGGACTCGCGGGCATGACACGAGGTCGCCTACCGGCCGTCGCTTCCCAGGCCGGTGGCCCAGTGCTGTTGACGGCTGTCGTTCCCACTCACCGCTGCGGGGCAGTCCCGGACTTCCACCGGGTTCCCTCTTACGACACCCGGCCGTCGCCGACCGGGTGAACCAGCGCTTCCCGCAGCGTAACCCAGCCCCGGCGCGCTCCCGGAGCCACCCGGCCGGGCTCTCGTCAACCTTCCGTCGCGTCGAGCTGCTTCTGAAGCCGGTCGAGCCGATCGAGGACGTCGTGCATCATCACGCGCAGGACCGTCGTGTCGGCGTCGCGCTCGGGCAGCATCCGGCCGAACGCGACGCCGTGGTAGAGCGCGGACAGCACGGCGGGGGTGACCACGGCGGTCACGCCCGTACGCCGCAACACGTCGCCCGCGTCGCCGTCGTCGCGCAGCAGTCCCAGCAGCAGGTGGCTGCCGGTGGTGACGGCCGAGCCGTGAGCGGTGGCCTGGCCGGCGGCGGCCGTCAGCACCGCCCGGGTGGCGGGCGACGCGGCCGGCTCGGTGGGCGTCGCCGACGTGGTGGGGGAGTCACCCAGGGCGGCCCGGATGGTGGCGGCGGGGAATCCGAGCAGCTCGACGGTGTTGAGCACCAGGCTCTCGCCCTCGTCGAGGAAGGCCCGCAGCAGCTGCGCCGGCTCCACAGTGACCGCGCCGGAGGCGGACGCGAGGGCGTACGCCTGGCGCAGGATCGCCGCGACGTGGTGGTTGGCCGGCGGGGTGAGGGTGAGCCCGGCGGGCAGCGACCGGGTGGCGGGGGTCTCGTGGGCCGCGCCCGCGGCGCCGTCCAGGGCCTGGGTCAGTGCGGTCTGGCAGATCCGGGAGACCGGTAGCCGGGCCTCGCGGACGCGGTCGGCGAGGGCGTCGGGCAGATAAACGTTGACCTTGGGCACCTGACCGATCCTGTCACGTGACCATCGAGCAGGTCAGCCCTTGATCGCCTACATTTCCTAGGGTTATAGTAGGGTTATGCCCGCGCCGCTGACCACCCGACGAGCCCTCGACCAGGGCCGTACGTCCAGCGCGCTCTGTTGCCGCTGAGCCCCACCGGCTCACTCCGCACACCTTGCATCGTCGTGCCCCGGGCACGACCGACCCCCTTGAGGCCGCACGCCATGACTCAGCACGACCCTGTCCGGAAAGCCCGCGCCGGCCTGACCGCCGGCATCAACAAGATCTTCGCCGCCTCGGCCATGTCGGCCAGCGGCCACGGCAACATCAGCGTCCGGATCCCCGGCCACGACGACCGCCTGCTCGTCAACGCCGGCGAGTTGCTCCGCCCGTGGCCCGCCGACGACCTGCGGGTCGCGGCGCCCGCGCTGCGCACCGTCAACGACGACGTCGTCGTGGTCGGCCTCGACGGCACGGTCCACGAGGGAACACCGAGCCCGTCGGTGGCGGCGATCCTGAAGATGCACATCGGCGTCTACCAGGCCCGGCCGGACGTCAACGCCGTCATCCACACCCATTCGCCGTACGCCACCAGCTACGCGCTCGCCTCGACGCCGCTGCCGGCCCGGTACGAGGCACTGCTGGTGCACGGCCAGCCGGTCGACATCCCCGTCGCGCCGTGGGCGCCCCGCGGCACCGAGGAGGCGGTGCGGGCGATCGCCGAGACGTTCGCGGCGCACCCCCGCACCTACGCGATCCTGCTCGGCAACCACGGCCTGCTCGTCGCCGGCGACTCCGCCGCGCACGCCGCGAGCCTCGTCGTGGCGATCGAGGAGGCGGCCGTCTCCAGCATCGGCGCCGCGCCGCTCGGCGGCCCGGTGCCGTTCCCCGACCACGTACACGACCTCGACCTGCGCCTGCGCTTTGAGGAGCCAACAGCATGACCACCCGTAGCCGCCGGATCGCCGGCGCCCTCGCCGCCGTCCTGCTCACCACATCACTCGCCGCCTGCGGCGGGGACGACAAGCCCGCCGCGGCGAACGCCGACGGCCTCACCACCGTCCGGCTCGCCTCGTCGCCGCTGGGCCACCTCGCGCCCATCTACCTGGCCCAGGAGCGGGGCATCTTCGCCAAGCACGGCCTCAAGGTCGAGGTCGACACCGAGACCTCCGACCTGACCTCCGTGCCGGCCGTGCTGGCCGGCAAGGTCGACTTCGCCACCGGCGACCTCACCACGCTTATCGTCGCCCGGTCGAAGGGCCTGGACGTCAAGGCCGTCGTGCCGGCCTCCGCCTCCACCGGCAAGGAGGGCGCAGACTACGGCGCCCTGGTGGTCAAGGGCGACTCCGGCATCACCAGCGCCAAGCAGCTCGAAGGCAAGACGATCTCGGTCAACATCCTCACCAACATCGCCGCGGCGGCGGCCCGTGAGGCGGTCCGTGCCGACGGCGGCGACCCGACGAAGGTCAAGCTCGTCGAGATCCCGTTCCCGCAGGCGCCCGCCGCGGTCAGCACGGGCCGGGTGGACGGCGCCTGGGTGGTCGAGCCGTTCCTGTCGGCAGCCAAGGCGCAGGGCGCGGTGCCGGTCGGGTGGGGTTTCACCGACCTCGCGCCCGACCTCACGGTCTCCGCCTGGTACGCGGCCGGCTCCTACACCTCGAAGAACGCGAAGACCGTCACGGCCTTCCGGGACGCGGTGCGGGAGGCCTACGCGTACGCCCGCGACCACGAGGACGAGGTGCGCGCGAAGATCCCCATGTTCACCGAGATCAAGCCGGAGGTGGCCGCGAAGATCACCCTGACCGGCCTGCGTGACGAGGTCAGCCGGCAGGCCGCCGAGAAGCTCGCCGGCTACGCCCAGCGCGACGGGCTCATCACCAGCACACCCGACCTCGACGAGCTGATCCTCAAGTGAGAAGGGGGTGGCTCGGCGCCGTGGGCCTGGCGGGCGCGGCCACGGCGTACGAGATCCTCGCCCGCCTGTTCCTCGACCCGGCGCACGTGCCGCCGCTGAGCGCCGTGGTGCCCGAGGCGCTGCGGCTGCTCACCGACGAGCGGTTCTGGACGGCGACCGCCCGTACGCTGTCCGCGGTGGCCGTCGGCCTGGTCATCGCGGTGGTCGCCGGCATCCTGGCCGGGTTCGCGCTCGGCTCGGTGCCCCAGGTGCGCCGGGCCACCTCCTCCACTCTCGACTTCCTGCGGCCGGTCCCGTCGACCGTGCTGATCCCGGTGCTGGTGCTCGTGCTCGACGTCCGGCAGATCACCGTGCTGCTCGTCGCCGTCTCGTGCTTCTGGATCGTCGTGTTCCAGGTGCTCTACGGCCTGCGCGACGTGGACCGGGTGGCGGTCGACACCGCCCGCGCCTTCCGGCTCGGCCGGCTGGCCCGGATCGTGCACGTCACCTGGCCGACGGTGCTGCCGTACCTGGGCACGGCGCTGCGCCTGAACGTCTCGGTCGCCCTGGCCCTGGCGCTGACCGGCGGGCTGGTGATGGGCGCCGCCGGGCTCGGCGAGATGATCTGGAGCAGCCAGGAGTCCGGCGAGTCCACCGGCATGTACGCGCTGGTGCTGCTCACCGGCGGCATCGGGATCGGCCTCGACCAGCTCGCCCGGCTCGCCGAGCGGCGGCTGCTGCACTGGCACGTGGCGACCCGCCGGGAGGCCGTCGCATGAGGGCGCTCGGATACGTGCTCGGCCTGCCCGCGGTGCTCGTGGCCGCCTGGTGGGTGGCCAGCGACGGCAGCACGAACGTGTTCCTGCCGCCGCTGCGCACGATCGCCGAGGCCTTCCGGGACGTGTGGTTCTCCGACACGTTCGTCACCCACGTGGTGCCCAGCCTGTGGCGCCTCGCCGCGGGCTACGCGATCGCGCTCGCCGCCGGCGTCGTCTTCGGTTTCGTGATCGGGCGGTGGGCGGCGCCCCGCGCGCTGACCGGCCCGCTGCTGGCGTACTTCCGGGTGCTGCCCGCACCGGTGCTGATCCCGGTGCTGCTGGTGGCGGTCGGCATCGGCGACGCCACCAAGCTGATCGTCATCGCGGCCGGCGCGGTCTGGCCGATCCTGCTCAACACCGCCGACGGCGTCCGCGCCGCCGACGAGGTCGGGCTGGAGACCGCCGCCGCGTACCGGCTGCCGCGCCGCACCCGGCACCTGCTGGTGCTGCGCGGCGCGAGCCCGCAGGTCTTCGCCGGCGCCCGTCAGGCCCTCGGCCTGTCGATCATCCTCATGGTGGTCAGCGAGATGCTGATGAGCACCGACGGGCTCGGCTTCACGGTGGTGCAGTTCCAGCGCAGCTTCGCCATCCCGCAGATGTGGAGCGGGGTGCTGCTGATCGGCCTGCTCGGTTTCGCGCTCGCCAAACTCTTCGAACTGGTCGAACGGCACGCCCTGCGCTGGCATCGCGGCCACACCGGACAACTCACGGAGCGACCATGACCTCCCTGCTCGAGATCGCCGGGGTCGGCAAGACCTACCGGGCCCGGGAGCGCACCGTCGACGTGCTGACCGCGATCGACCTGACCGTGTCCGAGGGCGAGTTCGTCGCGCTCGTCGGCCCGTCCGGCTGCGGCAAGACCACCCTGCTCAAGATCGTCGCCGGGCTGCTGCCGGCCACCACGGGCCAGGTCCGGTTCGCCGGCCGACCGGTCACCGAACCGCCGCCCGGCCTCGGCGTCGTCTTCCAGGAGTACGGCCGCAGCCTGTACGCCTGGAAGACGGTCCGGCAGAACGTCGAACTGCCGCTGCGTCACCTGGACCTGAGCCGGGCGCGGCGGCGGGAACTCGTCGCCGACGCCCTCGACGCGGTCGGCCTCGGCGCGGCCGGCGACGCGTACCCCTGGCAGCTCTCCGGCGGCATGCAGCAGCGCGTCGCCATCGCCCGCGCGGTCGCCTACCGGCCCCGGCTGCTGCTGATGGACGAGCCGTTCTCGGCCGTCGACGCGCAGACCCGGGCCGACCTGGAGGACCTGGTCGCCGCGCTGTGGAAGCGATACGGCATGACCATCGTCTTTGTCACCCACGACATCGACGAGGCGGTCTACCTCAGTCAGCGGGTCGTGGTGCTCGGCACCGGCGTCTCCGGCGTCCAGGCCGACATCCCGGTCGACCTGCCCGCCGACCGCGAGCAGATCGGCACCCGTTCCTCCGCCCCCTTCGGCGAACTGCGCACCCGAGTGTGGACGCAGGTCCGCCGTACCCCCGAGAGCGAGATGGCATGAGCAACGCCCGATGGACCGACACCGGCGGCGGCGAGGGCCCGCTGTGGTCCTTCCGAGTCGGTGAGGTCGAGGTCTTCCCGATCCGCGAGGTCGACTACTTCGTGGACCCGGCAGAGTTCTTCCCGCAGCTGGAGACCGAGTCGTGGACCGACGGCGCGTTCTACACGCGTGAGCCGTTCACCCACGACGGCCGGATCCTGCTCAACCAGGAGGCCCACCTGCTGCGTACGCCGGACCGGCTGATCCTGGTCGACGCGGGCGGCGGCAACGGCAAACCGCGCAACGGCGGCGTCTTCGACCGGGCGGACCGGCCGTTCCTCGAACAGTTCGCCCGCGCCGGGGTGTCGCTCGGCGACATCGACACCGTCGTCTTCACCCACCTGCACGTCGACCACGTCGGGTTCGCCACCAGCGCGGACGGCCGCGGTGGCTGGGAGCCGACCTTCCCGAACGCCCGGTACCTGGTGGTACGCGAGGAGTTCGACTGGTGGACCGGCCCGGAGGGCGCGCGGGCCATGCGGCGCACCGGGGACTACATCGCCGACAGCATCCTGCCGCTGCGCGACGCCGGGGTGCTCGACCTGATCGAGGCCGACCACGTGCTGTCCCCGCAGGTGCACCTGGTGCCCGCGTTCGGCCACACGCCCGGGAACGTCTACCTGGTCGTCGAGTCGGCGGGCGAGCGGGCGCTGTTCGCCGGCGACATGCTGCACCACGGCGTCCAACTGGAGCGGCCCGAGTGGAGCATCAGGTACTGCGTGGTGCCCGGTGACTCCGCCGACCAGCGACGCCGCCTGCTCGAACGGGCCGCCGACTCGGGCGACCTGCTCGTGCCCGCGCACTTCCCGTTCCCCGCCGCCGGACACGTGCACCGGGCGGAGCGCGGCTTCACCTACACGTTCCTCGACGTCTGATGTTCCTCGCCGACTTCCACACCCACCACGCCTGTCCGGACTATCCCGCGGTGCTGCCGCACAACGCCACCGGTGTGCTCGCCGCGCGCTGGGCGCGGACCGCCCGGCGGGTCGCCGACCTTGACGACCTGCTCGCCGAGTCCGGCCGGTACGGGGTCGACCTGCGCGTGCTCAGCGCACCACCGGCGATGGTCACCCCGCACGGCGAGCGGACCCGGCCCGACGACCAGCGACGGCTCAACGACCACCTGGCGGAGGTGGTCGCCGGACACCCCGGCCGCCTCGCCGGGCTCGCCACGATCGACGCCTTCGGCGGCGACCGGGCCGCCGACGAGGTGGTCCGGGCCGTCCGCGACCTGGGACTGCCGGGCGTCGTCGTGGACTGCGCCGCCGCGGACGGGCGGCTGCTCGGTGACCCGGCCGCCCGCCCCACGCTCGCCACCGCCGCCGCGCTGGGCGTGCCGGTCTTCGCGCATCCGATCAGCCGGTCCACCCTGACCGACGAGTTCGCCGGCCTGGGCCGGCTCGGCACGTCGCTGGCCCGGGGCACGATGAACGCCGCCGCGCTGCTGTCGCTGCTCACCGGCGGAGTCCTGGCCACGCTGCCCGGCCTGCACGTGGTCTTCCCGATGCTCGGGGTGGCCGGCCTGGCGCTGGCCGCCGCCACCGACGAGGGCGCACTGCTCAGCGCGCCCGGCCGCCACGCCCACGTGTACGCCGACACGATGGGCTTCGCCCCGTCGGCGATCCGCTTCGCCACCGACCTGCTCGGCGCCGACCACGTGGTGGTGGGCGGCGACTGGCCGATCGCGGAGCGGTTCACCACTCGCGAGCGGGTCGAGGCGGCGTTGCGCGACGCGGGCCTGACCCCTGACGCCGGCGCCCTGGTCGCCGGCGGCAACACGCTGCGGCTGCTGGGCCGTGGTTGAGGCGCCGATCAGGCCGGCGCCGAGCCCGTCCCGGCCGCGGCAAGCGGCGCCGCGCCGAACGACACCGCGAACCGCTTGCACCAGATCGACACGCTGCGCAGACCGTCCAGGTCCACCGACGCCGGGATGTCGTACGCCTGGTCGCCGATGTTGCCCTTGAGTCGGCCCAGCTCGACCCAGCGGCCGTCGTCGAACACCTGCCAGCCGGCCCGGCCGGGCAGCACCTTCCGGTCGGTGAGCCACACCCGCAGGTCCGGCCCGTCGGAGGTGTCCAGTCCGCGCAGGAGCAGCTGGCGGCGGCCGTCGGCGAGACGGACGAGCTGTGCCCGGCCGGACGTGTCGTGCTCGTGCGTGACGAAGTCACCGGCGGCGAGTACCACGTCGGCAGGCGCCGCACCGGTCGGCGACGAGCCGGTCGTGCCGGCCGGCGCCGGTGACGGCTCCGCCACGGTGGGCAGCGCCTCGCGTACCTCGCGGTCGGTCATCAGCCGCCACGGCTGGAACAGGTACAGGCTCACCCCGAGGCCGGTGACGGCCACCACGGCGAGCACCGACAACACCACACGTCTTCTGCCCATGCCCCGACGGTAGGCGCGGACCCGGCGGAAAGATCTTTCCGTCCGCTTACGGCTCGACCGCGGGCCGCCGCGCCGGGACGCCGATGGGTAGCGTCTGGCGCATGGGGCGCTACGTGCTCGTCGTCGACGACGACCGGACGGTGAGCGACGTCGTCCGGCGTTACCTCGAACAGGACGGCTGCCGGGTCCGGCTGTCCTTCGACGGGCCGGACGCGCTCGCCGCGGCCGAGGAGGAGCCGCCCGACCTGGTGGTCCTCGACCTGATGATGCCGGGCCTCGACGGCATCGAGGTGTGCCGGCGACTGCGGCGCCGGCTGCCCGGCCTGCCCGTCGTCATGCTCACCGCGCTCGGGGACGAGGCCGACCGGGTCGCCGGGCTGGAGGTCGGCGCGGACGACTACGTGACGAAGCCGTTCTCGCCGCGCGAACTGGTGCTTCGCATCAGGTCGGTGCTCCGGCGCGCCGCCCCGCAGGACCGGGGACCGGCAGGGGTGCTGCGCGACGGCGACCTCACCGCGGACACCGGCCGCCGCGTCGCCGAGCGCGGCGGGCAGCCGCTGTCGCTGACCGTACGGGAGTTCGACCTGCTCGCGTTCCTGCTGGCGAACCCCGGACGCGCCTGGTCGCGGGCCGAACTGCTGGACCGCGTGTGGGGCTGGCGGTTCGGCGACCAGTCCACAGTCACCGTCCACGTCCGGCGGCTGCGGGAGAAAATCGAGGACCACCCCGCGCAACCGCGCCGCATCGTCACCGTGTGGGGCGTCGGTTACCGGTACGAGCCCTCGGAGGCGTCCCGGTGAACGAACTGATGGTCATCGGGCTCTACGCCCTGCTCGCCGGCACTGCCGTCGGCGCGCTCGGCGTCGGCGCGCTGCGGCTGGTGCGCCACCGGTCGATCCTCGCGCACATCGCGGTGCTGCTCGCGGTCACCATCGCCTCGGTGACGGCCGGCGTCACCGCCGTCGCCCAGGCCATGTTCCTGTCCGCGCACGACCTCCAGGTCGTCCTCGTCACGGTCGCCGCGTCCGCGGCGCTCAGCCTGGCCGTCGGGGTGGCGTTCGCCCGCCGCCTCGCCCAGGCGGCGGTCTGGGCCGACCAGGCCCGGCAGCGGGAACGGCAGCTGGAGGCCGGCCGCCGCGAGCTGGTCGCGTGGGTCTCCCACGACCTGCGTACGCCGCTGGCCGGGCTGCGGGCGATGGCGGAAGCGCTGGAGGACCGGGTGGTCGACGAGCCGGCGGCGGTGGCCGAGTACCACCGCCGGATCCGGGTCGAGACGGACCGGATGACACGACTGGTCGACGACCTGTTCGAGCTGTCCCGGATCACCGCCGGAGCGCTGCGGCCCGCGCTGTCCCCGGTGCCGCTCGGCGACGTGGTCTCCGACGCGATCGCCGCCACCGCGCCGCTGGCCGCCGACCGGCGGGTCCGGGTGCTCGCCCCGGAGACCGGCTGGCCGACCGTCCGGGCCGCCGAGGCCGAACTCGCCCGCGTCGTGACGAACCTGCTGGTCAACTCGGTGCGGTACACGCCACCGGACGGCACTGTCCGCATCGACGCCGGGCGGGACGACGCCGACGCGTGGCTCGCCGTCTCCGACACCTGCGGCGGCATCCCGGAGGCGGACCTGCCCCGGGTGTTCGACGTGGCGTTCCGGGGCACCCGGGCCCGTACCCCCGCACCGGCCGGCACCGACGAGGCGGCACCGGCCGGCGGCGGGCTGGGTCTGGCGATCGTGCGCGGACTGGTCGAGGCGCACGGCGGGCGGGTGCACGCGCACAACGTGACCGGCGGGTGCCGGTTCGTGGTCCGCCTGCCGGCGGTCTGACCCGGCCGGTCAGGCGGCGTCCGGGGGACCGGTCTCCACCAGGCGCCCGTCCGCCAGGCGCAGCCAGCGGCCCACATTGATCGCGTCGAGGAACCGCTCGTCGTGGCTGACCACCAGCAACGCGCCCCGGTAGGCGTGCAGCGCGCTCTCCAACTGGCCGACGCTGACCAGGTCGAGGTTGTTCGTCGGCTCGTCGAGCAGCAGGAGCTGCGGTGCCGGTTCGGCGCCCAGCACGCACGCGAGCGTGGCGCGCAGCCGCTCCCCGCCGGAGAGCACCCCGACCGGAAGGTGCGCGCGCGGGCCGCGGAACAGGAAGCGGGCGAGCAGGTTCATCCGCTGCGCGTCAGGGGCCTGCGGCGCGAACGCGGCCAGGTTCTCCGCCACGGTACGGTCCAGGTCCAGCAGGTCCAGCCGCTGCGACAGGTACGCGATCCGGCCGTCCGCGCGGGTGATCCGGCCGCTCTCCGGCTCCAGGTCGCCGTCGATCAGCCGCAGCAGCGTGGACTTGCCCGCGCCGTTGTCGCCGAGCAGGGCGATCCGCTCCGGACCGCGGATCGTCAGGTCGACACCGTCGGCGGCGAACAGCGACCGCTCACCGTGCCGGACCCGGACCCGTTCGGCGGTCAGCAGCGTGCGTCCGGCCGGGACGGTGGTGGCGGGCAGCTCCACCGTGATCGTCTTCTCGTTGCGCAGCGCCCGCTCGGCCTCGTCGAGGCGTGCCCGGGCATCGTCGACCCGCCCGGAGTGCATCTCGTTCGCCTTGCCCGCTGCCACCTGCGCGTCCCGTTTCAAGCCGCCGGCGACGATCCTCGCCAGACCCGCGTTCTTCAGGTTCCGGGAGGCGTTGCCGGCTCGCCGGGCCGCCCGCTCGCGGGCCTCCTGCAACTCCCGCTTCTCCCGCTTGAGGTCCTGTTCGGCGCTGCGGACGTTCTTCTCCGCCACCTCCTGGGCGGCCCGCACGGCCGCCTCGTACGAGGTGAAGTCGCCGCCGTAGAAGCGCATCTCACCTCGATCGAGTTCGGCGATGCGGTCCATCCGGTCCAGCAGCGCCCGGTCGTGACTGACCAGCAGCAGGCAGCCGTGCCACTGTTCCAGCACGTCGTAGAGCCGGTGCCGGGCGCCCAGGTCGAGGTTGTTCGTCGGCTCGTCGAGCAGCAGCACGTCGGGCTGCTTGAGCAGTTGCGCCGCCAGGCCGAGGGAGACCACCTGCCCACCGCTGAGCGTGCCCAGGCGCCTGTCGAAGGCGAGGTCGCCGAGGCCGAGACGGTCGAGTTGCGCGCGCGTGCGCTCCTCGATGTCCCAGTCGGCGCCGATGGTGGTGAAGTGCCTCTCGTCGGCGTCGCCGGCCTCGATGGCGTGCAGCGCCGCGATCAGCGGGGCGATCTCCAGGACCTCGGCCACGGTGAGGTCGGCGGCCAGCGGCAGGCTCTGCGGGAGGTAGCCCAGCACGCCGTCGACGGTCACCGACCCGGCGGCCGGGCGGTACTCACCGGCGATCAGCTTGAGCAGCGTGCTCTTGCCGGCGCCGTTCGGCGCGACCAGTCCGGTCCGGCCGCCGCCGAGGGTGAAGGACAGGTTCTGGAAGACCGGGGTGTCGTCCGGCCAGGAGAAGGTCAGGTTCGAGCAGACGACGAAGGAATCGGACATCAGGAAGACGACCTCGACGATGAGGGCGGGCGGACCTCAGCCGCCCGGCGGGGGACACGGTCTCGGGGTACGACGACACGACCACGGCGCTCGCCTGCGGTCGGTCACATGTCCGGTCTCACCCGGAGATGTCGTCGTCACCCGCCATGTCTGGTCTCCCTGCCTGCCTGATCGCCACTGGATCACTCCGGTCCACCGTAGCACCGGCGGTGGTCGCCAGGCGGTCCTGCAGACGGGCGTGCCGGAACTGGTAGACCGGCCCCACCGTGCGCAGCACCGACCGGCGGTGCGCGTCGTCGAGGAACCGGAGCAGCCGCAGCGGCGCCACCCCGGTACGGCGCAGGTCGACGATGACGAGCAGCGCGCGCCAGGTCTGCGAGGACGTCACGCCGAGCAGGAAGCCGCCGACGATGCCACAGGCGATGCCACCTTCCGCCGACCCGGCGAGCCGCCCGACCAGGCCACCCAGGACGCCGAGCACGGACCCGAGCCAGAGGCCGCCGCCCACCGCGGACCACAGGTCCCGCCGCCAGGACAGCCGCGACGACACCGGGTCGTCCTCGCCCGCCGCGCCGGCCATCGCCAGGTACAGGCCCAGGGAGAGGCAACCGAGAAAACCGGTCGCGGTGAAGGCCAGGAAGACCGGGAAGGCCCGGCCGGACCCGATGCGTGTGACGTCGGCGCACGCGGCGACGAGGAGTCCGAAGAAGCCCAGGAACAACGCACCGGCGAGCCCGGCGCCGAGCACGTTCTCCATCCGCTGACGGCTGACCACCCGGCTCCACCTGATCCGGCGGAGCCGCAGCGGACGCCGGCCGATCAGCACGTCCTGGGAGAGCTTGGCGGTGAACGTGAGCACCAGCCCGAACGCCAGCCCGGCCAGGACGCCGGACGCCGGCCCGGCGAGCAACCCCGCGCTCAGTCCGGCGCCGAGGCCGGTGACGAGCACCGTCGAGACCGCGTACAGGTCCCAGGAGGTGAACGACGCCAGGTGCCACCACACCAGGTCGCGGCTGCCCGCCCGGTTCATCAGGTGGGCGAGGTGACCGAGCCAGCGCGCCGCCTGCGCGGCCGTGTAGCGCGGCTCCGGTACGCCGGGCTGGACGGCGTACGCCGCGGGAAGTACCCGGTCGAGCAGGGCGTCCTCCACCGCCTCCCGGCTGTGGTAGCGGTCGAGCAGCTCCGCGGCATCGTCGTCGGTGGTCACCGTGTCCCGGAACAGGCTCAGCATCAGCGGGCTGCGCAGCGCCTG
Source organism: Micromonospora sp. CNZ285 (assembly GCF_004637285.1). Taxonomy (NCBI): domain Bacteria; kingdom Bacillati; phylum Actinomycetota; class Actinomycetes; order Micromonosporales; family Micromonosporaceae; genus Micromonospora; species Micromonospora sp. CNZ285. The sequence goes on from NZ_SPQD01000001.1 coordinate 968,755, forward strand.
CGCGACGGAACTGTCCGGCCGGTCGCGCACCTCGTCCACCAGCCGCTGCCACCCCGGCGGCAACGGCTGGGTCCGGCTCCTGGTGACGTACGCGGCGATGTCCGCGCCGGTCAGCGGCTCCAGCTCCAGGGCGGCGGCGCCGGAGAGGTGCCGGGCGGCGGCCACCGCCTCCACCAGCTCGCGGCTGCGGGTCGTCACCACCAGCCGGAACGTGGTCTGGACGTCGAGCGCGCGCAGGGCGACCGGTCGCAGGTCCGGCGGCAGTTCGTCCAGCCCGTCCAGGAAGAGCGCCACGTGCCCGCCCGCGACGAGCCGGCGGGCCGGTTCGAGCCCGCCGAGGACATCGTGATCGGCGGCCAGCCGGGCGGCCAGCCAGTCGGCGACCGGTTGCCGGCGCGGATCCCAGCCGGACACGGTCAGCAGCACCGGCACGGGTACCCGTGCGCGTTCCTCCTCCGGCAGGCGCTGCCGGTGCTCCAGCGCGTCGATCAGCAGCAGGACGACCGCTGCCGACTTGCCCGCCCCGGGCCCGCCGAGCAGCAGGAGGCGGCCGGAGCCCAGGCCCGCGTACACCCGGAACAGGTCGTGCAGGTCGCCGTGGGCGAGGTCGGCCGCCCGCACCGGCGGGACGGCCGGCAGGGGCGGGAACCGGACCAGGTCGCCCTCGGTCGCGGCGGCGTCCACCGGCCCGGTGACCGGCCGGTCCGACCACCGCCAGTGGACCCGGATCGGAACCGGCGCCCACAGCCCGCGCTCGGTCGCCGCGCGGCTCCACTGGGCGAGGACGGCGGCGGCCAGCTCGTCGGCCGCCCGCTGCGCCGCGGGGCCCGGGCGGCGTGTGCCCCGGTGGTTGCGCCGCCACAGCCAGCCCAGGATCGGCCCGCCGGCGGCCAGGACGGCGAGGACCGACTGCAGCAGGGTGAGCTGCCGGTCGGTGGCGTTCGGCAGCCAGGCGACCGACGCGCCGAGCCCGGCCGCGACGAGCATCGCCAGCACCGACCAGACCCCCCGCCGCATCCCGGTAGTGTGCCAGTCGACCGGTTGTCCACACAGGCCCGTCCGCCGAGCCGGAGGTGGTCCGGCCCTATGCTCCTGGCCATGTCCCAGGTGACCGCGAGCCGCTGGTTCGGGCCGGGCGGGTCCTCGACCGGCGACGCCCAGGTGTTCGTCTTCCCGTACGCCGGTGGCGTCGCCGCCTCCTTCGCGCAGTGGCGGGAACTGGCCGCGCCGGAGCTGTCGGTGCAGGTCGCGCTGATGCCGGGCCGGGGCGCCCGGCTGCACGAGCCGCCGGTGGACGACCTCGCGGAGCTGGTGGACGCGCTGGCGGCAGCCGTCGCGGAGCGGGCGGCCGGGCCGTACCTGCTGTTCGGCCACAGCCTGGGGGCGCTGGTGGCGTTCGAGGTGACCCGGGAGCTGCGCCGCCGGGGCGTGCCCGCGCCGCTGGCGTTGCTGGTCGGCGGCGCGGAGGCGCCGCAGACCCGGCTGGTGCGGCGGCGCGTGCACGACCTCGACGACGCCGGTCTGATCGAGGCGTTGCGCGACTTCGGGGCCACGCCGGCCGCGCTGCTGGCCGACCGCGACCTGATGGAGCTGATCCTGCCCGGGGTACGCGCCGACTTCGCGCTGTCCGAGCGGTACGCCTACCGCCAGGGGCCGCCGCTGGAGGTGCCGGTGCACGTGCTGCTCGGCGACGGGGACGAGCACGTGGACCCGGAGCGGGCCGCGGGGTGGGCCCGGGAATGCGTGACCGAGCCGCTGTGGCACGTGTTTCCCGGCGGGCATTTCTTCCTTACCGACCATCTGCCGGAAATCATCGACCTAATGCGACACATCGTCGCCAGTCACACCCCTGTGGCGGAATAAGCGACAAAGAACGGGTAAGGACTCGTACCCGTACCGGACCTTCCACAATGTCCGGTATTCGACCTGGTGAACGGGCGAGAAGCGGTGTTAAAGTTCGCCATCCGTTCGCCGAAGGGACGTCGCTGACGAGGCGGCATACTGTCGCGTGCGCCGAGGTGTTCATGAGCCGGCCGTACCTTCCGTCTCTGGTCCTGCGCGATTACCTGCACACCGTGGCGACCCTCCACCCGCAACTGCGCGAGCTGCTCGACTTCGGCCGTCCCGGCGCGGACGAGGCCCTTGCGGAACTGGCCGGCACGGTCAGCGAGTTCGACACCGACTCCACCGGCCGGGGCGATTCCTACCGCCGGGCCCAGCGGGACACGCTCGTCCGCTGGACCGGCATGCGGCGGCTGCTGGACCTCGCCACCCCGGACGCCGCCGCCCCGGTCACGCTCATCCTCGACGTGCTCGGCGGCGACGGCACTGTGGCCCGCGCCGCGAGCAGCCAGTCCGCCTGCTTCGAGTCCAAACTGGCGTTCATCACCGGCGACCTGTCCGGCCACATGGTCGACAAGGCGCTCGCCCACGGCCTGCCCGCCGTCCGCCAGGCCGCGCACTTCCTGTTTCTGCGCGACGCCGGCGTGGACGCGGTGCTGCTGGCGTACGGCACGCACCACATCCCGGCGGCCCGGCGGCCGCAGGCGGTGGCGGAGGCGGCCCGGGTGGTCCGGCCCGGCGGCCGGATCGTGTTGCACGACTTCGACGAGTCCAGCCCGATGGCCGGGTTCTTCGGCGAGGTGGTGCACCCGCACGCCGCCGGCGGCCACGACTACCGGCACTTCAGCCGCGCGGAGCTGACCGGCCTGTTCACCGCGGCCGGGCTGCCGGTACGCGTCGTCGACCTGTACGACCCGCTGATCGTGCGCGCCGACAGCGCCGAGTCCGCGTCCGCGGGCATGCGCGACTACCTCGGCGACATGTACGGCGTGCGCGACTACTTCGCCACGCTCACCGACGACGAGGTGTGGCGGCTGCTGACCCGCCACTTCGACCACACCGGCTACCTCGCCGGGCTCGGCCGCGACGACGTGCCGGCCCGTCCGCTGGTCTACCGGGCCGACGGGCAGTTCGTGGCCGAGGTGCCCCGGATGGCGATCGTCGCGGTCGCGACGAGGACGCAGGTAGCGCCGTGACCGGCCCGCGCCACCTGACCGGCCCCCGCTACCTGACCGACCTGGTGCACCGGCCCGCCGGCGCCGACGGCGACCGGCCCGCGATCGTCGGCCCGGACGGCGAGCTGAGCTACACCGCGCTGTGGGAGCGGGTCGGCGCGACGGCCGAGCTGCTGCGCCGCGCCCGCGTGCGGCCGGGTGACCTGGTGGGCCTGTACCTGCACCGGTCCGCCGACCACGTGACGTCGTTGCTGGCGACCCTCGCGGTGGGCGCGGTGGCGGTGCCGATCGACCCCGAGCTGCCCTCCGGACGGGCCGAGCAGATGCTCGCCGCGGCCGCGCCCCGGCTCGTCCTGTACGCCGACCGTCCGCCCGCCGTCGCCGCGCCCGCGTCCACCGGGTGGCGGGACGTGCGTACCGCGCGGGCCGGGTCGACGGCCGACCTGACCGATCGCACCGGCTGGCTGCCGCCGGGGGAGCACGCCGCGCTCGTGCTGTTCACCTCCGGCTCCACCGGCCGGCCCAAGGGTGTCGTGCTGCACCACGCCGGGCTGGTCAACCGGCTGGCCTGGGGTCACGACCGGTTCGGCTTCGCCGCCGACGACCGGGTGCTGCACAAGGCGTCGATCGGGTTCGACGCGTCGGTGCACGAGATCCTCTCCCCGCTGATCGCGGGCGGCGCCGTGGTCGTCGCCGGGCCGGGCCTGCAGTTCGACAGCCTCGGGCTGGTCCGGCTGATCCAGCGGGAGGCGGTCACCACCGCGCACTTCGTACCGACCATGTTGCGGCACGTGCTCGACGAGCCGGAGTTCGCCGGCTGCCTCACGCTGCGGCGGGTGCTGTGCGGCGGCGAGGCGCTGGACATGCGGCTGGTCCGGCGGCTGCGCGAGGTGCTGCCGTGCGGGGTGTTCAACGGGTACGGCCCGAGCGAGACCTCGATCAACGTGTCCTACTGGGACTGCGCCGAGCCGTACGCGGGCAGCATCGCCCCGATCGGCCGGATCATCGGCGGCGTCACCGCCCACGTGCTCGACGACGACCTGCGCCCGGTGCCCGAGGGCGGGACCGGCGAGCTGTGGATCGGCGGGGTCGCGGTCGGGCTGGGCTACCTGCGCGACGACGAGCGGACGGCGGAACGTTTCCGCCCCGACCCGGCGCGGCCGGGCGCGCGGCTCTACCGCACCGGTGACCTGGTGCGGATCGCGCCGCAGGGCTTCCTGGAGTTCCGCGGCCGGGCCGACGACCAGGTCAAGATCCGGGGGGTCCGGGTGGAGCCGGGCGAGGTGGCGGCCGTGCTGCGCGAGCATCCGGCCGTGCACGACGCGGTGGTGGTGACGGTCCCGGACACCGACGACGGCCCCCGCCTGGTCGGCTACGTCGTGCCGCAGCCCCGGCAGGCCCCGGCGGTCGGCGGGCTGCCGCGGTTCCCGCTACCCAACGGCATGGCGGTCACCGCGGCGTCGCCGGACGAGGCGGTCTTCCTCTACCGGCAGATCTTCGACCAGGCCGAGTACGCCCGTTTCGACGTCCGCGTCGGCGACGGCGCCGTGGTCCTCGACGTCGGCGCCAACATCGGGCTGTTCTCGCTCTGGGCGTCCCGGCAGGCGCGCGACGTGCGGCTGGTGGCGGTCGAGCCGAACCCGGACACGCTGCCGTACCTGCGCGCCAACCTCGGCCTCTACGCCGGGTCCGCGTCTGTCGTCGAGGCCGCCGTGACCGACGCGGCGGGCACCGCCGAGCTGACCTCGTTCCCCGAGCTGAGCTATCTGTCCGGCCTCGGCGCCGACCGGGCCGGCGCCGCCTCCGACCTGGTCCGGTCGCACTACCGTCACGGCGGCGGCGACGCCGACGAGACCGAGCAGGCGGCGCTCCTCGCGGACGCCCGCCGCCGCCTCGCCCCGGTGGCGCATGTGGTGCCGACGGTGACGCTGTCGGACCTGCTGGACCGCTTCGGGCTGGACCGCGTCGACCTGTTGAAGATTAACACCGAGGGCGCCGAGCTGAGCGTGCTGCGCGGGCTGCGCCCCGAGCACTGGCCCCGCATCCGGCAGGTCTGCCTGGAGGTCGAGCGCAGCAGCGTGACCACCCCTCGGGTGCGCGAGCTGCTGTGCGCGGCCGGGTTCGAGGTGCACGACATCGGCGACTGGAACGTCGGCGCGGACGCCGACGTCAGCTACGTCTACGCCGTACGGCCGCAGGACCCGCCACCGGCGGCGACGCCCCGGGACGAGCCCGCCGACCACCTGCTGACCACCGGGCTGCTCCAGGGCTACCTGGCCTCGGCGCTGCCGCCCGCGATGCGCCCGGACCAGATCGTCCTGGTCGACCGGCTGCCCCGCCTGCCCAACGGCAAGGTCGCGCGGCTGGAGCTGCCACCGCCGCCGCCCCGGCCTACCGGGGTCGCGGCGGAACCCGGTGGCGGCGCCCTCACCGACCGGCTGCGCGAGGCGTGGCGGGCCACGCTCGGCGTCGACGCGGTGCACGACGACGACACGTTCGTCGCCCTCGGCGGGCACTCGCTGACCGCGCTGCGGATGGCGCTGCGGGTACGGGAGATGGCCGGGCTGGAGGTGTCCCCGGCGAGCTGCCTGCGCGCCGGGTCGTTCGCCGACTGGGTCGACCGGGTCACGGAGGCGGGACGCGATGTCAGCCCGGTCCGCTGACGCGCGGCACGTCGTCGTGGTGGGCGCCGGCCGGCTGGCCCGCTCGCTGTGCCACGCCCTGGCCGCGACGCCCGTCCCGGTGCCGCTGCGCGTGACGGTCCTGGCCCGCGACCCGGACGCGGCGCACGCGCTCGCCCGCGCCGCGCGGGTGCGCGCCACAGTCGCCGGAACCCCCGTCGCCGTCACCGCCCGGCCGTTCACCGCCGGACCCGGCGCCGACCCGGGGGAGGGGTACGCCGCCGACGCCGCCTCGATGGCCCGGCTCCGGCCCGACGTGCTGGTCTGCGCCGCGTCCGCGCAGTCGCCGTACGAGCGGGCGGCGGCGCCGTCGGCATGGACGGACCTGATCGCCGCGGCCGGCTTCGGCGTGACGCTGGCGTTGCAGGCCGAACTGGTGTCCCGGCTGGCCGCCGCGCTGACCGGCGGCGCGCCCGGCGCCACACTCGTCAACGGCGCGTTCCCGGACGCGGTCAACCCGCTGCTCGCCGCGCGGGACCTGCCGGTGCGCTGCGGCATCGGCAACGTGGCGACGCTCGCCGCATGCCTGGACGCCGCGCTCGGCCGTCCCGGCCAGCGCCGTCTGGCGGTGCTCGGCCACCACGCCCACCTCGCCGCGCCCGGCCCGGACGACGAGGACACCGCCGAGGTACGCGCCTGGCTGGACGGCCGGCCCGTCCCGGACGTCACCGGGCTGCTCGCCGGCTACCGTGCGCTGCCCCGGCCGGAGCTGAACGCGCTCGCCGGGCACGCCGGGGCCGCCCTGGTGGCGGCGCTCGCCACCGGCGACGAGGTGACGGCGAGCCTGCCCGGGCCACTGGGACTGCCGGGCGGCTATCCGGTCCGGCTCACCGGCGGCCGGACCGAGCTGCGGCTGCCGGCCGAGCTGCCGGTGGCGCAGGCGGTCGCCTGGAACACCGCCGCCGGGCGCCGCGACGGCGTCGAGGTCGGCGGCGGCCACGTCCGCTACCCGGAGCGCGCCCGGGCGGCGCTGGCGCCGTACCGGCCGGACCTGGCCGGCGGCTGGCACGCGAGCGAGCTGCCCGAGATCGCCTGCCGGTTCACCGCCCTGCGTGACCATCTGCGAACGGTGCCGCCGGCGCCGGCCCGGAGTGTGTTGGAGGAAGCCCGATGACCGTGACCACCCCGGCCACCCGCAACATGATCACCGACTACTACGACGTCATCGCGTCGGCGGTGCGCCGGTGCGGCGCGGTCCCCGGCGACGCGCCCGGCACACCCGGCTTCGCGCCCGGCTTCGACCTGCCCGAGCTGACCCCCGCGGTACGCGAGTTCTACGCCGCCGCCACGGTCGGCTGGTCCCCGCTGGGCCACTACGGCGGGCACAACCTGACGATGCTCGACCTGACCGCCAATCCGGGTACCCGGACCACGAAGACGTTCGCCTCGATGGTGATCGTCGCCCGGGCGGTGGAGCACATCCGGCGTACCGGCGAGCGGCTGTGCATCGTCACGCCGACCTCCGGCAACAAGGGCGTCGCGCTGCGCGACTCGGTGGCCCGCGCGTACGCGGCCGGGCTGGTGACCCCGGAGCAGCTGTCCATCGTGGTGCTGGCGCCGGCGGCGACCCGGCACAAGTTCCGCCACGACGCGCTCGCCGCCGATCCCGCGACCCGTGCGGTGAACCCGCTGCTGCGGTACACCGGCGCGGACCCGGAGGGCGTGAAGGCGCTCGGCCGCGCGTTCGTCGACGAGTACGCCGCCACCGCGTACGACAAGCACGGCGTCACCCTCTGGTACACGCTTGACCTGCGCAACTACCTGGTCGCCGACGCCGCCCGGGCCGCGTTCGAGGCCGACGTGTCGCCGGCCACCGGTTCCCGCTGGCACGCGCACGCCGTGTCCAGCGCGTTCGGCCTGCTCGGCTACAACCTGGGCCGCGACGTGCTGGAGGCGGCCGGTGACGCCGACCCGGCCGGCCGGCCCGGTTTCCTGCTCGTGCAGCACCTCGGCACTCCGGACATGGTGCTCAGCCTGCGTCACGGCTCGTTCGAGCGGGACCACTGCCCGGCGTACACGCTCGACGAGAGCCGGGGCGTCTGGACGCAGGACGCCGACCTGCGCTTCCCGGCCGTCACCGACGACCCGGCCGAGGTGCTCGACCCGACGTTCTACACCCACCGCCCGGTGACCTCCCCGGCCATGAACGCGCTCGTGCGGCGGCACGGCGGCGACGGCATCGTGGTGTCGCGGCGCGAGTGCGTGCGGCGCTACCCGGTCGCCCGGCAGTGGCTCGCCAACGCCGGTCTGACGCTGCCCGAGGACCCGGCCCGGCTGCGGGAGTGGTCGATCCTGATGGCGCTGACCGGCGTCTGCAACGCCGTCGACCGGGGCCTGGTGCCGGCCGGGCACGAGATCGTGGTGCACGGCACCGGCAGCTACTGCGACGACTTCCGGATCGCCGAGGCCGACGCCGAGGTGTCCACGCTCGCCGACGTGGTCGCCGCCGTCCTGGACCAGCGGTGAGCCCGTCTCCGCAGCCGCTCGGCCTGCCGCCGCGGCTCGCCGCCCGGGCGCGCGCCACGGGCGTCGACCCGGCCGCCGTCGTCCTCACCGCCACCGCCCTGGTGGTACGCCGGTACACCGGATCCCCTGTGGTGACGCTGCGGCACGGCGACGACCCATTGACGCTCGACCTGACCGCCGACGCGCCGATCCGGGAGTTGTGCCGGTCGTTGTGCCCGGCGCCGCCGGACCACCCGGTCGACGCGACCGTCGAGGTGCGCCCCGACCTGGCCGCCGTCACCGTGTCGGGGCTGCCCGCCGCGTACGCCGACGACCTCCGTGCCGACCTGGCCGAGTTCCTGTCCACGCTGGATCCGGACGCCTCGTCGGCGGGGGTGCTGCCGTCGGCCCGGTACGAGCGGCGTCCCGCCCCGGACCTGTGGCGGCTGCACGGCGGCGACGGCACCGAGGCCGGCCGGGTGCGCGGCGACACCATCCCGGCCGCGTTCGCCGCGGCGGTGCGGGCGTACCCGCAACGGCCGGCGGTGCTCGCCGACGACGCGACGGTGACCTACCGGGACCTCGGCGCGGCAGTCGCCGCGACCGCCGAAGCGCTGGCCGGGCCGGGTGACGTCACGGCGCCGGTGGCGGTGCTGTGCCGCCACGGCGTCGCCACGATCACCGGCATCCTGGCGGCGCTGGCGTCGGGGTCGCCGTACGTGCCGCTGGACCCGGCGTACCCGGCGGCCCGGCTGGCCGCGATGTTGCGCGACGCAGGCGTCCGGGCGATCGTCGCGGACCCCGGCCACGAAGGGCGGGCCGCCGCGCTCGCGGCCGACGCCGGGCTGCCCGGCCTGCCGGTCGTGTCGTTGCGCCGGGGCGAGCCCGGCGTGCCGGTGCCGGCCGGGCCCGCGCGCCCGGACGACCCGGCGTACGTGCTCTACACCTCCGGGTCCACCGGGAAGCCGAAGGGCGTGGTGCAGAGCCACCGCAACGTGCTGTTCGGCGTCCGCAACCACGTCCGCAACTTCGCCGTCCGGCCGGACGACCGCACGAGCGTGCTCACCTCGTTCGGCTACGACATGGCGGTCACCGACACGTTCAGCGCGCTGCTGTCCGGCGCCGCCGCCGTCCCGGTCGACGTCCGCACGCACGGCCTCGGCCACCTCACCGGCGCGCTCGCCGACCGGGGCGTTACCGTCTACCACTCCACCCCCACCGTCTTCCGGTACGTGGTGGCGAGCCTCGGCGAGCACGGGCGGCTGCCGTCGGTCCGCGCTGTCGTCCTCGGCGGCGAGGAGGTCACCCGGCACGACGTGGCGCTGGCCCGGCGGTCGTTCGCGCCGGGCGTGGTGTTCGTCAACGGGTACGGCACCACCGAGATCAGCTTCGCCGCGCAGCACCACCTGCCGCCGGACGCCGACCCGGGGCGCGCAGTCGTACCGATCGGGCATCCGCTGCCGGGCGTCGAGGTGGTGCTGACCGACCCGGCCGGACGTCCCGCCTGCCTCACCGGCGAGGTGGTCGTGCGGACCCCGCACGTCGCGCTCGGATACCTGGGCCTGCCGGAGCTGACCGCGGCCCGGTTCACCGAGCACGACGGGGTGCGCGCGTACCGGACCGGTGACATCGCGCGGCGGCTGCCCGACGGCATGCTCGTCTACCTGGGCCGCGGCGACCGGATGGTGAAGATCCGCGGCTACCGGGTGGAGCTGGGCGAGATCGAGGCCTGCCTGGCGGCGCTGCCCGGCGTGGCCCACGCGGCGGTGGTGGCGCGACGCGGTGCGTCCGGTTCGGGCGAGCAGGAGATCGTCGCGTACGTGGTCGGCGCCGCCGGGACGGTCGTCGAGCCGGGACCGCTGCGGGAACGGCTGGCCGCCGTGCTGCCGGACTTCATGGTGCCCCGGGCGGTGGTGGCGGTGCCGGAGCTGCCGATCGGGCCGACCGGCAAGCTCGACCAGGCCGCCCTGCCCGACCCGGACGCCGGCCGCCCGGACGCCGGAGGGTCGCACGCTGGGCAGCCGACCCCCGGGGGACCGCCGTCCGGGCCGGTCGAGCAGACCATCGCGGCGGGCTGGTGCACGGTGCTCGGACTGCCCACGGTGGACCGCCTGGTGAACTTCTTCGAGGCGGGCGGGCACTCGCTCCAGCTCGCCCTGGTGCAGGGATACCTGGAGGAACACCTCGGCCGCCGGGTGCCGCTGGCCCGGCTGGTGGAGTTCCCGACCGTGGCGGCGCTGGCCGCGTACCTGGGGACGGCCGGGGACGCTTCGGGCGTACCGGAGGACGGCCGGCTGGCCGCGGTCGGACGCCGGATGGCCCGCCGCGCCGCCGCGCGGGCCGCCGGCGGCGGGGAGGGACGGGCGTGAGCGAGGACGACCGGATCGCGGTGGTGGGCCTGTCCTGCCGGGTGCCCGGCGCGGACGACGCGCCCACGCTGTGGCGCAACCTCCTGGACGGGGTGGACTCGGTACGCCGGACCCCGGCCGGTGACGGCGCGCCCACCAGCCCCGACTGGGTGCCGGCGTTCGGGCGGCTCGACGACCTGGACGGCTTCGACGCGGACCTGTTCGGCTACCCCGCCGCCGCGGCGGCGCTGCTCGACCCGCAGCACCGGCTGTTCCTGGAGGTCGCCTGGCACGCCCTGGAGGACGCCGCGATCGACCCGGACCGCGACCCGGCCCAGATCGGCGTGTTCGCCGGATGCGCGCCCAACCGCTACCTGCACCACCATCTGCTGGGCAATCCCGCGCTGGCCCCGGCGGCGGGCACCCTCGCCGAGGACTGGGACGACGCGCTCACCGGCTCGGGCTGCGACTACCTGCCGACGCGGACCGCGTTCGCGCTGGGGCTGTCCGGCCCGGCCGTGGCGGTCCAGACCGCCTGCTCGACAGCGCTCGTCGCGGTGTGCCAGGCCGGGCAGAGCCTGCTGGACTACCGCTGCGACGTGGCGATAGCGGGCGGCGCGGCGGTGGTGTCCACCCGGCAGGCCGGGTACCGGCTGCGGCCGGGCGGGCTGCTGGCCACCGACGGGGTGTGCCGGCCGTACGACGCCGCCGCCACCGGGCAGGTGTTCGGCAACGGCGCCGGGACGGTGGTGCTGAAGCGGCTCGCCGACGCCCGCGCCGACGGCGACCACGTGTACGCCGTGCTCGCCGGGTGGGCGGTGAACAACGACGGCGCCGACCGGCCCGGCTTCACCGTGCCGGGCGTGTCCGGCCAGGCGGCGGTGATGGCGGAGGCGCTGGCGTCGGTCGGCTGGGACGCGGCCGACGTGGGCTACCTGGAGGGTCACGGCACCGGCACCCCGGTGGGCGACGCGATCGAGGTGGACGCGCTGGCCCGGGTACGCCGGGGCGTCCGCGCTCCGCTGCTGCTCGGCTCGGTGAAGGGCAACCTCGGCAACCTGGACGCCGCGGCGGGCGTGATCTCCCTGATCAAGGCCGTGTACGCGGTCCGCACCGGGCAGGTGCCGGGTACCGCGCACTTCACCGCCGCGCACGACGACATCGACCTGGCCGCCGCGGGCGCCGAGGTGGACGCGCAGACCCGGCCGTGGGCCGGGGAGCGGCGCGCGGGCGTCAGCTCGTTCGGTCTCGGCGGCACCAACGCGCACGTGCTCGTCGAGCCCGCGCCCGCGACGGACGCGCCGGACGCCGGGGCACCCGGCCCGGTGGTGCTGGGACTGTCCGCGGGCAGCCCGGCGGCGCTGCGGGAGCTGGCCCGGCGGCTGGCCGTCCGGCTGGCCGACGGCGACCTGGCGGTGGCCGACGTGGCGCACACGCTCGCGGTGGGACGGCGGCGGCTGGCGTACCGGGACGCGGTCGCCTGCGCCGACGCCGGTGAGGCGGTGGCCGGGTTGACCGCGCTCGCGGCCGGCTACCCGGTCGGCGGCGACGAGGCAGTCCGCGCCTGGCGTGCCGGTGCCGACCTGGCCGTGCCGCAGGGCCGGCGGGTGCCGCTGCCCGGCTACCCGTTCCGGCGGACCCGGCACTGGATCGAGGCACGACGATGACCGGTCCCGAGCTGCCCTACCCGCAGGTGTGCCTGCCCGACCTGGTCGCCGCGCACGCCCGGCGGCGTCCCGGCGCGCCGGCCGTGGTGCAGGGCGACCTGACGCTCAGCTACGCCGGCCTGGCCGGCCGGGCCGCCGCGCTCGCCGTGTCGCTGCGCGCCCACGGCATCGGCGCGGACGACCTCGTCGGCGTCTGCGTGGACCGTCGCCCGGACCTGGTGGTCGCGCTGCTCGGCGTGCAGGCGGTCGGCGCCGGGTACGTCCCGCTCGACCCGGCGCTGCCGGCCGGCCGGTTGCGGGAGCTGGCCGCCGAGGCCCGGCTGCGCGTCGTCGTGGGTACGTCCGCCGCCGAGGCGTTCACCGGCCGCACCGTGCTGGCCGTCCCCACCGGCACCGCGCCCTGGCAGCCGACCCCGGCGACGCTCGCCACCACGGCGTACGCGATGTTCACGTCCGGGTCGACCGGGCAACCGAAGGGTGCGGTGATCGAGCACCGGGCGCTGACCGAGAAGGTCACCTCGATCGCGGAGTTCTCCGGGTTCGACACGGCGACCCGGTGCCTGGCGTTCGCCTCGATCGGGTTCGACGCGTCGGTGGTCGACATGCTCGCCCCGCTCGCCGCCGGGGGCACGGTCGTGCTCGCCGGTGACGCCGAGCGGGCCGACCCGACCCGGCTCTACCGGATCTGTGCCGAGCAGGCAGTCGACGTGGTGGTGCTGCCGCCGCCGATCCTGCCGCTGCTGGACCCGGCCCGGCTGCCCGGCGTGCGGCTGGTCATCACCGGCGGCGAGGCCACCGGCCCGGAACAGGTCGGCCGCTGGACCGCCGGCGGGCGCCGCTTCATCAGCGTGTACGGCCCGACCGAGGCGACGGTGCTGGTGACCTGGTTCGAGGGCAGCGGCGAGTGGACCCGGCCCATCCCGATCGGCCGGCCCGCCGCCAACCACCGCATCCACCTGGTCGACGACGAGCTGCGCGAGGTCGGCCCGGGGGAGATCGGCGAGGTGCTCGCCGGTGGTCCCGGGCTCGGCCGCGGATACCTCTTCGACGCCGCCCGCACGGCGGCACGGTTCCTCCCGGACCCGTTCTCCGGCAAGCCGGGGGAGCGGCTCTACCGCACCGGCGACCTGGCCCGGTGGCTGCCGGACGGGAGCCTGGAGTTCCTCGGCCGGGCCGACCGGCAGGTGAAGATCCGCGGGCAGCGGATCGAACTGGGCGAGGTCGAGGCGGTGCTGCGCCGCCACCCGGACGTCGACCTGGCCAGCGTCCAGGTCCGCGCCGGCGCCGGCGGTCAGGAACTCGTCGCGTACGTGGCGACCGGCCTGGACGCTGCCGAGGTGCGCGACTACTGCGCCCGGCTGCTGCCGCCCGCCGCCGTACCGGCCCGGATGCACACCATGCCCGCGCTGCCGATCACCATCAACGGCAAGATCGACACCGATCGGCTGGCCGCGCTCGACGTCGCCGGACCGGCTCCCGTGCCGTCCGGCGAGCCGCCCGCCACCGACACCGAGCGTCTCGTCGCGCAGGCGTGGGCGGCGCTGCTGGACGTGCCCGCGGTCGGCCGCGACGACGACTTCTTCCACCAGGGCGGGCACTCGATCACCGCGATGCGGCTGGTCGCCGACCTGCGCGAGCGGCTGGGTCGCGACCTCGCCATCGAGGACGTGCTGGTCGGGCGGACGCCACGCGGCATCGCCGCCCGCGCCGACGCCGCCGCCGGAGCCGGACCGGCCGACGCCGCCGTCAGGGGACGGCCACCGGCGCTGTCCCCGGCGCAGCAGCGGCTGTGGTTCCTCGGCCGCTACTTCCCGGCCGCCGCCTCGGCGTACAACGTCGCGTTCGCCGAACGGCTCACCGGCCCGCTCGACGTGGCGGCGCTCGCCACGGCGCTCACCGCCGTCGCGGACCGCCAGCAGATCCTGCGCTGGCGCATCCCGGAGCGCGACGGCGTGCCGTACGCGGTCGCCGACCCGTCCACACCGGTGCCGCTGCCGGTACGCGACCTCGCCCCGGGCACGGATCTCGCCGGCCACCTCGCGGCGAGCGCCGCCACGCCGTTCGCGCTGGGCACCGACACGCTGTGGCGGGCCGAGCTGATCCGCACCGGCGACGACGAGCACGTGCTGGCCGTCTACGCCCACCACGCCGTGTTCGACGGCTGGTCGCAGTCGCTGTTCTACGCCGATCTGGCCGCCGCGTACCGGGCCGCGCTCGGGGACGGGCCGCCGCTGCCGCCGCTGCCCGCCACGTACGGCGACTACGTGGCCTGGCGCGCCGACCGTGCCCGGCGCCGCGCCGCCGCCGACCTCGACTGGTGGCTGGACCACCTGACCGGGGCACCTGTGGTGCTGCGACTGCCCGGTGGACGGGACCGGCCGGCCGAACAGACGTATACCAGCGCGACGGTGCGCACCCGGCTGGACCGGGCCGCCACTGCCGCGCTCACCGACCTCGCCGCCGGGCTCGGCGCGACCCCCGCGGCCGCCGTACTCGCCGCGTTCGCGCTGGTGCTGGCCCGGCGTACCGGCCTGCCCGACCTGGTGATCGGCACCCCCACGGTGGACCGGCGGGCCGCCGACTTCGAACAGATGGTCGGCTTCTTCATCGAGATCGCGCCGCTGCGGCTGCGCCGGACGCCCGGGGCCGGCTTCGCCGCGCACGTCCGCGCCGCCTGGGAGGAACTGCTCGCCGCGCTCGCCCACCCGGAGGCACCTGTCGAACGCATCGTCGGCGGCCTCGGGCTGGGCGGCCTGCTCGACCGCAGCCCGCTGGTGCAGGTGCTGTTCAACATGTACACGTTCGACGAGCCCCGGCTGGACCTGGCCGGGCCGGCCGCCGAACCGGTGCCGGTGCCCGCGCCCGGCTCGCCGTTCGACCTCACGCTCTACGGCGTCACCCGGGACGGGCGGCTGCGCGTGGAGATCGTCTTCAACCCGGACGTCTACGGCGAGGCCCTGATCACCGACGTGCTCACCGACGTCGAGCGGTTGCTGCGGGCCGGCGCCGCCGACCCGGAGCGGCCGGTGGCCGAGCTGCCCGCCTGGACCGCCGTCCCGGCCGGAACGGCCGCCGACGTGACCCGGGCCGCCCGGGTGAACCGGGCCGGAGGCCGCGCCGGTGTGCCCGCCGCCCGCCCGGCCACCGCCACCGAGCGGCGGATCGCCTCGGTCTGGTGCGACGTGCTCGGCGTACCGGAGGTGGCCGCGACGGACAGCTTCTTCGACGTCGGCGGCGGCTCGCTGGCGGTCGCAGTCGTGCAACGGCAGCTCAACCGGCTGCTCGGCACGAACCTGCGGGTCGTGGACCTGTTCCACCACCCGACCGTCCGCGCGCTCGCCGCGCACCTGGACAGCATCAGCGCGCCGGGGGAGGACGCCGAGGACGAGGCGGTGGAGCGGGCCGCGCGCCGGGGCGCGCTGCGCCGCCAGCGGGTCCAGCGCCGCCCGGTGGTGGAGGAGGAGCCGCGGTGACGTACCTGGTCCCCCTCGGCGACACCGGCTGGTCGGTATGGCGGGACGTGCTGCTGCGCAGTGCCGGGTTCCCCGCCGACGGACTGGACCGGTTCGCCGCGCCGGACTGCGCCGACGCCGCCGACCGGCACCTGTCGGGCGAGCTGGACGAGACGGCTTTCACCACCGCGTACGCCACCGCCGTCCGGGCGTCCTCGGCGGCGCTGTGCGGGATCGCCGCCGACCCGCTGTTCCGCGAGGCCGTCGCCTGGCAGAACCCGGAGGCGCTGGTGGCGCTCGACGGGCTGCTCCGCGACGGCCCGGACGCAGCCCGCAACGTGCGCCGCCGGGGTCGGGAGAACGTCGTCGCCGGGTACTGGCAGCGCTACGTCGCCAAGTGCGAGACCATCGGCTTCTTCGGGCCGGTGTGCTGGGGCACCGTGGCACCGGGTGCGCCCGGCGTCACCGCCGTGCCCGGCCCCGGACTGCTCCGTCACCGCGCCGTCCACCTCGAACACTGGGCGCTCGCCGCGTACGCGGACCGGCTGGCCGCCGACCCGCAGGTCCGGCAGTGGCTGGCCCCGGTCCGGGCGCCGCACGTCCACCTGGAGGGCCGGGTCGTGCACCGGCCCGCCCAGCGCCCGGAACCGGTGTCGCTGAGCGAGTCGACCGCGCTGTGCCGGTGCGACGGCACCCGCCCGGCCCGGGACGTCGTCGACGACCTGGTGCGCGACGGGCAGACCGGCGTGCGTCGCGCCGAGGAGGGGTTCCTGCTGCTCGCGCAGCTCGTCGAGCGAGGGCTGCTGCGCTGGGACTTCGACCTGCCGCAGGGCTTCGCCGCGCAGGAACACCTGCGGGAGCGGATCGCGGCGATCGGTGACCGGGAGTGCCGCGCGCGGGCGCTGGCCGGGCTGGACCGGCTGGCCGCCGCCCGCACCCGGGTCGCCGACGCCGCCGGTGACCCGGCCGCGGTCACCGTCGCGCTGTCCGCGCTGGACGCCGAGTTCACCGCGCTCACCGGGCTGCCGCCGCGCCGCCGGGCCGGGCAGAACTACGCGGGGCGGGCGCTGTGCCACGAGGAGACCGCACGCGACGTGGACCTCACCGTCGGCGGCGGCCTGCTCGACTCCCTGGCCCCGGCGCTGGACCTGCCGCTGCGGGCGGCGCGCTGGCTCACCGCCGAACTGGCCACGGCGTACGGCGACGCGCTGCGTGACCTGTACGACGACCTGAGCGGCGACGGGCCGGTCCGGCTCGGTGACCTGTGGTTCGTCGCGCAGGGGCCGCTGTTCGGGCCGGGTGACCGGCCGGTGGACCGGGTCGCGGCCGAGTTCGCCGCCCGCTGGGAGCGGGTGCTCGGACTGGCCGGGCTGCCCGCCGGGACGTCCCGGGTGGAGTTCGGCGCGGCCGAGCTGGCGCCCCTGCTGGCCGACCGGTTCCCGGCGACGCGCCCCGGCTGGAGCGCGGGCCGGGTGCACAGCCCCGACCTGCAACTGTTTGCCGAGTCACCGCAGGCGCTGGCCGCCGGCGAGTTCGGGGCGGTGCTCGGCGAGCTGCACGCCGCGTACGCCACGTTCAACGCCGAGCTGTTCACGCACTGCCACCCCGACCTGGACCGGCTGCGGCGCGCGTACGCGGCCGACCTGGGCCCGGGACGGCTGCGCCCGCTCTACCCGGTCGACTTCCCCCGCGTGGGCGGTCGGCTGTCCGCGTCCCTGCACGGGCCGGACGACCACCGGCTCGCGTTCGCCGACGCGCCCGGCGCGCCGCGCGACCGGCTCGTGCCGGCGAACGCGGCGATCGTGTCCGAGGTGGACGGCGTCCTGGTGGCGACTGGCCCGGACGGCACGCGCTGGCCGCTGGTCGAGGTGTTCTCCGACCTGATCGCGGTGCACGCGGGCGACGCGTTCAAGCTGATGACCGACCGCCCGCACACCCCTCGGGTGACCGTCGACCGGCTGGTGCTGGCGCGGGAGACCTGGCGCACCACCGTCGGGGCGACCGGCCTGGCCGACGCCGTCGACCAGGCGCGGCGCTACCTCGCGGTACGCCGGTGGCGGGCCGCGCTGGGCCTGCCGGAGCGGGTCTTCGTCCGGGTGGCCACCGAACTCAAGCCCACCTACGTGGACCTGACCAGCCCGCTCTACGCCAACCGGCTCTGCCTGCTGCTGCGCGCCGCCCGGCGGGCCGGCGGCGACGACGTGGCGGTGACCGTGTCGGAGCTGCTGCCCGCGCTCGGGCAGGCGTGGCTGCCCGACCGCGCGGGCCGCCGCTACGTCAGCGAACTGCGCCTGCACATCAGCGATTCGGCCGAGCCGGAGGTCATGGCGTGAACGAGACAGTGGAGCCGATCGCGATCGTCGGGCTCAGCCTGCGCGTGCCGGGGGCGGCGTCGGCGGAGGAGTTCTGGCGCAACCTCGTCGTCGGCGCGGAGTCGCTCACCCGGTTCACCCGCGCGGAGCTGCTGGCCCGGGGCGTCACCGCGGAGCAGCTCGACGACCCGGCGTACGTGCCGGTGGCCGCCGTGCTCGACGGCGTGGACCGGTTCGACGCGGAGCTGTTCGGGCTGAGCGCCCGCGACGCGGAGCTGACCGACCCGCAGCAGCGGCTGTTCCTGGAACACGCGCACGCCGCGCTCACCGACGCGGGCTGCGACCCGGCCCGCTACGACGGCGAGATCGGCGTGTATGCGGGCGGCAACGCCGACCTGTACCAGTGGCTGAACGTCCGGCGGAACCCGCGAGCGCTCGCGGACGCGGGTGAGCTGCGCGTGTCGCTCGGCAACAAGCCGGACTACCTGGCCAGCACCGTCGCGTTCCGGCTCGGCCTGCGCGGCCCGGCGATGACGGTGCAGACCGCCTGCTCGTCGTCGCTCGTCGCGGTGCACCTGGCCGCCGAGGCGCTGCGCAGCGGCGAGTGCGACACGGCGCTCGCCGGCGGCGTGTGCGTGGAACTGCCGCACGGCGTCGGGTACGTCGCCGACGAGGGCTACACCTCCGCCGACGGGCACTGCCGCCCGTTCGACGCGGACGCCGACGGCACCGTCTACGGCAGCGGCGTCGGCGTGGTCGTGCTCAAGCGGCTCTCCGACGCGCTCGCCGACGGCGACGACATCCGGGCGTTGATCATCGGCAACGCGGTGAACAACGACGGGTCGGCCAAGGCGAGCTTCACCGCGCCGAGCGTCACCGGGCAGGTGGAGGTGGTCACGCAGGCGCTCGCCGTGGCCGGTGTCGCCCCGCGCTCGGTCGGCTACGTCGAGGCGCACGGCACCGGCACCGTCCTCGGCGACTCGATCGAGCTGGCGGCGCTGAGCACGGCGTACGGGCGGCGCACCGCCGAGCGGGGCTGGTGCGGCGTCGGCTCCACGAAGGCCAACATCGGTCACCTCAGCGCGGCCGGCGGCGTGATCGGCCTGATCAAGACCGTGCTGTCGATGCGGCACCGGCTCATCCCGCCCACCGTCAACCACGACCGGCCGCACCCGGACATCGACATCGAGGCGAGCCCGTTCTACGTGGTGTCCACGCTGACCAAGTGGGAGCCCGAGGACCAGCGGCCGCTGCGGGCCGGCGTCAGCTCGCTCGGCCTCGGCGGCACCAACGCGCACCTGGTGCTCCAGGAGGCGCCGCCGCGCGTACCCCCGGAGCCGGATCACGGCGGCGGCGAGCTGCTCCAGGTGTCCGCCGCGACCCCCGACGCGCTGGCCGCTGCCTGTGCCCGGCTGGCCGAGCGGCTCACCGGCGCGCCCGATGTGGGACTGCGCGACGTGGCGTACACGCTGCGGGAGGGCCGGCCGGCCTACCGGTACCGGGCCGCCGTCGTCGCTGTGGACCGGGCCCGGGCCGCGGCGGCGCTCACCGACCCGAAGCGCCGGGCCGCCGGTGACGCCGCGACGCCGCCCCGGGTGGGCCTGCTCCTGCCCGGCCAGGGCGCGCAGCACCCCGGCATGGGCGCGTATCTGGCCGCGACCGAGCCGGTGTTCGCCGCCGCCGTGGACGAGTGCGCCGCGATCCTCGGCTGGGACGCGAACGAGATGATCTTCGACGCCGGACCCGGCGCGGACGAACGGCTGGCCGGACCGGCGGTGGCGCAGCCCGCGCTGTTCGCCGTCGAGTATGCGCTCGCGGCGCTGTGGCGGCACTGGGGCGTCACGCCCGCCGCGATGATCGGCCACTCCGTCGGCGAACTGGTCGCCGCGACAGTGGCCGGGGTGTTCGACCTGCCGGACGCGCTGCGGCTCGCCGCCGCCCGGGGCCGCCTCGTGCAGGCCGCGCCGGAGGGCCGGATGCTCGCCGTGCAGCGCGGCGCCGACGAGATCGCGCCGCTGCTGCCCGACGGTGTCGCGGTGGCGATCAGCAACGGCCCGCACACCTGCGTGGTGGGCGGCGCGCCGGAACCGGTCGCCGCCGCCGAGGTCCTCCTGCGCGAACGCGGCATCGGCTGCACGCCGCTGCGCTCGCCGTACGCGATGCACGTGCCGCTGCTGGCGGCGGTGCGTGACGAGTTCGCGGCGCTCGTGGCGGCGGTGCCGCGCCGGGCGCCGGACCTGGCGGTGTTCTCGGCCGCGACCGCCGCGCCGTTCACCGACGAGCAGATCACCGACCCGGCGTACTGGGCCGACCAGCTGTGCCGGCCGGTGCGGTTCGGCGCCACAGTGGCCGCGCTCGCCGCGACCGGCGCCGCCGACGACTGGCTGCTGCTGGAGTGCGGCCCCGGCCGGCAGCTCGCCGGTCTGGCCCGGCTCAGCCTGCCGGCGGGGGCCCGGGCGCCGCTGCGCACGCTGCCCGCGCCGGGGGAGCGGCTGACCGACAGGCAGACCGCGTACGAGGCGGCGGGCCGGCTGTGGACGGCCGGGGCGCCGGTGCGGCTGCCCGCCTCCGGCACGCCGCGCCGGGTGCCGCTGCCCGGCTACCCGTACCAGCGGGCCCGGTACTGGATCGACCCGGACCCGGTGGCCGCTCCCGCCGAACCGGCCACCGACGAGCGGTACGACGACGGCGTGGTCGAGGTGCCGGTCTGGCGCCAACTGCCCGACGCCGCGCCCGTCGAGGCGCCCGGCCCGCTGCTGCTGTTCGCCGCCGGTGAGCGCGGCACGGCGCTCGCGGCCCGGCTGCGCGAGCGCGGCGCGGACGTCACAGTGGTCCGCCCCGGACCGGCCTTCGCGGTCCACCCGGACGGCTACCGGCTGCGCCCGGCCAGCGTCGCCGACCACCAGCGCCTGCTCGACGAGTGCGCCGACGACGGCCGGGCCGCCCGGATCGTGCACGCGTGGGCGCTCGACGGCGACCCGGCCGGCCCGGACGCCGACGCCGTGGCGGTGGCCCAGGAACACGGGTACCTCGCGCTGCTGACCCTGCTGGAGGCACTGCCGGCCGCCGACGTGGCGCTGGACGTGGTGACCGCCGGGACGGCCGACGTGACCGGCGCCGACCTGCTGCGCCCGGAACACGCCACAGTAGCCGGGGTGGTGCGCTCGGTGCCGCTGGAACGTCGGGGACTGCGCTGCCACTGGGTGGACGCCGACCCGGCCGACCCGGACGCGGACGCGCTGGCGGACGAACTGCTCGGCGCCGAGCGGGCCGAGGCGGTCGCGCTGCGGCTGGGCGGGCGCCGCTGGACACGCGGGTTCGCCGCCGCGCCGGCGCGCCGGCGTACCGGGCCGGCACTGCGCGACGGCGGGCGCTATCTGATCACCGGCGGACTGGGCCGGATCGGCGGGGCGTTCGCCGCCGAACTGGCCCGCCGGGGCGCGCGGCTGGTGCTGATCGGCCGGACCGCCCGGCCGGACCTGGTCGAGGCGCTGGAACGGGCCGGGGCGCAGGTCCGCCACGTGCGCGCCGACGTGACGGACGTGGACGCGCTGCGGGCGGTACGCGCCGACATCGAGGACGACCTCGGCGGACTCGACGGCATCGTGCACGCCGCGCGGCTGCCCGACACCGGGCTGTCCGCCGGGTCGCGGCCGGCCGAGGCGACCGCCGAACTGCTGCCGAAGGTCACCGGCGCGCTGGCGCTGCGCGCGGTCTTCGGCGATATGCCGCTCGACTTCGTGCTGCTCAGCTCCTCGGTGACCGCGCTCGCCGGCGGCCTGGGCCGCGCCGACGACACGGCCGCCAACGCGTTCCTCGACGCGTACGCGCGCAGCCCGCACGGCTGGCGGGCCCCGGTGCTGTCGGTGGCCTGGGGCGCGTGGCGGGAGGAGGGCGTACCCGACCACGACGGGCTGGCCCCCGACGCGGCGGTGCGCGCGGCCTGCCGGGTCCTCGCCGAGGGACGGACCGGCTCGGTGGCGGTCGGCGCCTACACGGTGGAGGCGGTCGCCGGGCACGAGCGGCGGCTCGCGGCGACCACGGCGGCCACCGCCTCGACGGTGACCGCCGCCGACGGCGACCTCACCGCCACCGTCGCCCGGATCTGGCGTGACGTGCTGGGCGTGGCCGAGGTCGGCCCGCACGACGACTTCTTCCGGCTCGGCGGCACCTCGCTCGTGGCAGCGCAGCTGGTGCTGCGGATCCGGCAGGCGGTGGGCGCCCGGCTGTCCATGCGGGTGCTGTTCGACGCGCCCACCGTCGCGGCGATGGCCGCCCGGATCGAGTCGCTGCGCGCCGCCCCGTCCGCCTCCGCACCTGCCGAAGCGCCCATCCCGCGCCTGCGCAGGCCGGGACGGCCGGGATGACCGAGTCACGCCACGACGTCACGCCGGTGGACGACGTCTACACCGTTCCCGCCTCGTACGCCCAGGAGCGGGTCTGGTTCACCGCCCAGCTCAGCCCCGGGCAGCCGCTGTTCACGATGACCGACGCGGTCACCCTGCCGGCGGGCGCCGGGCCGGAGCAGGCGCTCGCCGCGCTGCGGGCGGTCACCGACCGGCACGAGGCCATGCGCACCACGCTGCGCCTGCACGACGGGCGGCTCTACCAGGACATCCACCCCACCGTCCCGGTGGAGTTGCCGGTCACCGACCTGTCCGCGCTGCCCGAGCCGGAGCGGGACGCCGCCCGCGCCCGGATCGTCGCCGAGTACGCCCGCCTCGACCTGCCGATGGACGCGGCCCCGCTGTGGCGGGCCCGGCTGCTGCGGCTCGACCAGGACACCTGGTGGCTGCTGTTCGCCGGGCACCACGTCGTCCTCGACGGCACGTCCCTGCTCCACCTGCGCGCCGAGCTGACCGAGCTGTGCGCCGCCGCCGTGGCGGGCCGCGCGCCGGACCTGCCCGAACTGCCGATCCAGTACGCCGACTACGCGGCCTGGGAACGCGACCGCCTCGACGGCCCTCGGTGGGACGAGCTGCGCGACCACTGGCGGGAGGCGCTCACCGGCCTGCCCGCCGTGCACGCGCTGACCACCGACCGGCCGCGCCCGGCGACGCTCACGTTCGACGGCGCCGACGTCCGCCGCACGCTGCCCGGGCCCGTGACGGCGGCGCTGCCGGAGCTGTCCCAGCAGGCCGCCGCGACCCCGTTCATGGTGCAGCTGGCCGCCTACGTGGCGCTGCTGCACCGGCTGTCCGGAAGCGACGACGTGGTGGTCGGCATGCCGGTGGCCGGCCGGGACCGGGCCGAGCTGGAACCGCTGCTCGGCATGTTCATGAACATGCTGGTGCTGCGCGTCGACGTGTCGGGCGATCCACCGTTCCTGACCCTGGTCCGCCGGGTCCGCCGGGTCGTGCTCGACGCCTGGGACCACCAGGACATGCCGTTCCAGAAGCTCGTCGAGGAGCTTGCGGTACGGCGCGACCCGGGTGTGCCGCCGCTCTACCAGCTCACGTTCCACCACCTGCCTACCGGTCGGGGCGAGGCGTTCGGCGGCGCCGTGGACGACATGTCGCTGGAGATCGCCGGGGACGAACTGCGGCTGGAGTACCGCACCGCGCTGTTCGAGCGCGCCGCGATGGAGGCGTTCGCGGACCGCTACCTGCTGCTGTTCGCCGCCGCCGTGGCGGCGCCCCGGACCCGGGTGAGCGCGCTGCCGGTCATGCCGGACGCCGAGCACGCGGCGGTCGTGACCGGCTGGAACGCCACCGCCGCCCCGGTGCGCCGGACCACGCTCGCGGAGCTGTTCGACGCCCAGGCCCGGCGCACGCCCGACGCGGTCGCGCTGGTCGACGGCGACACCCGGATGACGTACGCGCAGCTGTCCGACGCCGCCGAGCAGGTGGCGTCGCGCCTGGTCGCGCACGGCGTGGGACCGGAGTCGGTCGTCGCGATCCACGAGCCCCGCTCCCGCCGCCTGATCGCCGGGCTGCTCGGCATCCACCGGGCCGGCGCGGCGTACCTGCCGCTGGACCCGGACCACCCGCCGCAGCGGCTGGCCTTCATGCTCGCCGACGCCGGCGCCGGGGTGCTGCTGGCCGACGAGCTGCCGGACGGGCTGACCGTCCCGGGCACCGTGCTGCCGCTGACCGCACCGGACCGGCCGCGCACCGCCGGCGGCACTGCCGCCGGACCGGGGAACGCGGCGTACGTGATCTACACGTCGGGCTCCACCGGACGGCCGAAGGGCGTGGTAAACGAGCACGCCGCGATCGTCAACCGGCTCGACTGGATGCAGGACGCCTTCGCGCTCGGACCGGACGACGCGGTGCTGCACAAGACGCCGATCGGGTTCGACGTGTCGGTGTGGGAGGTGTTCTGGCCGCTGCTCGTGGGCGCGCGGCTGGTGCTGGCCGCGCCGGGCGGGCACCGCGACCCGGCGTACCTGCGGGACGTGATCGAACGGGAGCGGATCACCACGGTCCACTTCGTGCCGTCGATGCTCGACGCGTTCCTGTCCACCGCCGGCCCGGCCGACCCGGCCCGCTGCGGGTCGCTGCGGCGGATCGTGTGCAGCGGCGAGGAACTGCCCGCGGACCTGGCCCGCCGCGCCGTCGCCGCGATCCCGTCCGCGACGCTGCACAACCTGTACGGACCCACCGAGGCGGCGATCGACGTCACCGCCTGGGCGGCCACGCCCGACGCGCTGGCCGGCGTGACCCGGGTGCCGATCGGCGGGCCGATCCGCAACGTCCGCACCTACGTGCTCGACGAGGCGATGCGCCCGGTCCCGGCCGGCGTGGCCGGGCAGCTGCACCTCGGCGGCGTTCAGGTGGCCCGCGGCTACCTGAACCGCCCCGGACTCACCGCCGCCTCGTTCGTCCCCGACCCGTTCGGCGAGCCCGGCGGCCGGCTGTACGCCACCGGCGACCTGGCCCGCTGGCGTACCGACGGGACGCTGGAGTTCCTCGGCCGCATCGACGACCAGGTGAAACTGCGGGGCCTGCGGATCGAGCTGGGGGAGATCGCCGCGGTGCTGCGCGAACAGCCGGGCGTCGGCTCCGCCGCCGTCGTCGTGCGCGGCGCCACGCCCGCCGAGCAGCGCCTCGTGGCGTACCTGACGGGGGAGGCCCCGGACCCGGCGGAGCTGCGGGCGGCGCTGAAGCGGCGGCTGCCCGAGTACATGGTGCCGTCGGCGTTCGTCACGCTCGACGCGCTGCCGCTGTCCGCCAACGGCAAACTCGACACCGCCGCGCTGCCTGCACCCTCGTCCGGCGTCGCCCCCGCGCAGCGCCGTCCGCCGGTGACCCCGGTCGAGCAGACGGTGGCCGCCACCTGGCGCGACGTCCTCGGCGTGCCCGAGGTCGGCCTGGACGACGACTTCTTCGAGCTGGGCGGGCACTCGCTGCTGGCGATCCGGATGCTGGCGCTGCTGCGCGAGGCGTACGGGCAGGTCGACGTCGGCGTGATGGACGTGTTCGCGCACCCGACGGTGCAGGGGCTGGCCGCGCTGATCGACGCCCCGGCGGACGGGGAGCGGCAGCGTCCGCTGCTGTACGAGCTGACCCGGCCGGTCCCGGCGGACCAGCGGGTGCGCTCGTACGTGTGCGTGCCGTACGGCGGCGGGCTCGCCAGCATCTACCAGCCGCTCGCGGACGCGCTGCCGGCCGGGCACACGCTGTTCTCCGTGGCGATTCCCGGCCACGACGTCGGCGTCCGCGACAGCGAGCTGCCCTTCGACGAGCTGGTCGAGCGGTGCGTGACAGAGATCCAGGAGCGGGTGGACGGCCCGCTGGTCCTGTACGGCCACTGCGTCGGCGGCGCGCTGCTGACCGGCATCGCCCGGCGGCTGCACGAGCGGGGACGCCCGATCGAGGCGATCTACGCCGGTGGCGTGTTCCCGACCGCCCGGCCGGACAACATGCTCGGCCGGCTCGTCGACTGGGCCGACTCGCGGGGCGCGGACCGGCGGTACGAGACGTTCCTGCGCTCGATCGGCGCGGAGTTGGCCGACCTGGACCAGGCGCAGGTCGACCGGTTCGTGCACCACGTACGCCGGGAGGCCGCCGAGGCGCAGGAGCGGTTCACCGAATGGCTGGACGGCGAACCGGTCCGGGTGCCCGCACCGGTGATCTCTGTCGTCGGCACCCACGACGTACTCACCGAGTACTACGAGGAGCGGTACCGCGAGTGGAGCTTCCTCGGCGAGTCCACCGCGCTCGTGGTGCTGGACGAGGCTGGGCACTACTTCGTCAAGCAGCGGGCCGAGGCGCTCGCCGAGGTGCTGACCCGTACCCATCCTCGGCTCGCCGAGCCGTCCGCCGCGCCGCGACGGCTCGCCGGTGACGGCTGGGCACTGGCGGCCACCAGCACCGATCCGGTCACCGCCGAGACCGGCGTGCAACCGGGCGTACGCCGGTTCCTGGCGATCACCGCGAGCCAGCTCATCTCGTCGACCGGCTCGGCGCTGACCCAGTGGGCGGTGCCGGTCTGGGTCTACCTGGAGACCGGCTCGATGCTGTGGTTCGGCCTGTCCGGGGTGATCGCGTACCTGCCGGCGCTGCTGACGCTGCCGGTCGCCGGCGCCGTGGCGGACCGGTTCGACAGGCGCCGGGTGCTGCTGGCGGCGTGCGCGACGGCGGTGACAGCGGAGGCGCTGCTGGCGCTGCTGCTCTGGACCGACCGGCTGGGGCTGGCGGCCGTCTACACGCTCGTGTGCGTGCTCGGCGCGGCGTCGGTGTTCCAACGCATCACCTACCTGGCCGCGATCCCGCAGGTGGTGCCGAAACGCTATCTGGGGCACGCCAACGGCATCGCGCAGCTCGCGGTCGGGCTCAGCTCGCTCGCGGTGCCGCTGCTGGCGGCGGGCCTGCTCGCCGCGATCGGCCTGGCCGGCGTCCTGGTCATCGACATCGTCAGCTACGTGGTGGCGATCGGTGTGCTGGCCGCGGTGCGGTTCCCCGACCTGCTCGGCCGGCGGCGCAAGGAGCCGTTCCTGGCCGAGCTGATCGGCGGCGCGCGGATGACGTGGGCCGAGCCGGGCTTCCGGGCCATGCTGGGCTTCTTCTCGCTCTACAACCTGTGCCTGGCGAGCCTGCTGCTGGTGCCGCCGATGGTGCTCGCGTTCGGCACGATGGGCCAGGTCGGCACCGTGGCGTTCGCCGAGGCGCTCGGCGCCGTCCTCGGCGGGCTCGCCATCGCGGTGTGGGGCGGCCCGACCCGCCGCCGGATGTCCGCGCTGATCGCCATCGCGTTCGGCGTGGCGGTCAGCCTGGTGCTCAGCGGCGTCCGCCCGAGCCTGCTGCTGGTGGCGCTCGGCAGCTTCGGCGTGGGGCTGGGCCTGGGCCTGCACAACGGCATCTACCTGTCGATCATCCAGGTGAAGGTGCCGCAGCGGTTCCACGGCCGGGTGCTGGCGATCATCCAGACGCTGACCTGGGCGACGCTGCCGCTGGGCTTCGCCGTGCTGGTGCCGCTGAGCGGGTCGCTGCTGGAACCGATGTTCGCCCCCGGCGGCGCGCTGGCCGGCAGCGTCGGCGCGCTGATCGGCACCGGCCCCGGCCGGGGACTCGGGTTCGCGTTCGTGGTGTCCGGGCTGGCCCTGGCCGTGGTGGCGCTCGGCGCCTACGGCGTACGCCGGCTGCGCCTGTTCGACACCGAGACCCCCGACGCGCCGGCGGACGCCACCGAGTGGCTACCGCACCTGCGCCGGGTCGACGATCTGTAGCCGCAGTTCCGAGGCGTACGCCCGGCCGGCCCCGTCGGTCAGCCAGGCGTCGTCCGGGCCGGGCAGCAGCTCGGTGACGGTGAGTCCGACGCCGTCGCCGCCCTTGGCGTGCGCGCCGCGCAGCAGCGTGCACAGCAGCCGGGTGTAGACGCCGCTGGTCAGGTCCACGTAGCTGGGTTTGAGTTCGGTGTCGACCCGCACGAAGATCCGCTCGGGCAGGCCGAGCGCGAGCCGCCAGCGCCGTACCGCGAGGTAGCGTTCCCGCTCGCCCTTGACCGTGTGCAGGCCGGTCTCGCCCACAGTGGTGCGCCACGTCTCGCGGACCAGCACCAGGTCGTCGACTGTGACGCGCGGCGTGCGCCCGGCGTTGCCGGCCAGCTTCCACGTGTCGAACACCTGGTGGTCGAACAGCGGCGCGAACACCTCCAGCAGCGGCCACCGCCGCCCGTCGTCGGCGTGCGCGGTCAGCGTGCCGTCGTCGTCCGGCCGCACGGTCAGGGTGGTGATCGGCACGAGGCGGTCCGGGTCGGCGCCGGGCGCGTCGACGAACCCGAGCTGGGCGTCGGCGGGCCCGTGCAGCCACTCCGCGATCCGGGCGGTGTGCCGGGGCCAGTCCACCGGCGGCAGCAGCCGGACCCGGCCGCCGGGCAGGTCGGCGCGCATCCCGTCGCGCAGCCGCTGCGGGTCCGGGTGCCCGTACGCGAAGAAGTGCGTGTCGAACGCGGCCAGGGCCACGTGCAGCTCGCCGAGCACGACCGAGAAGTCCCCGCGCAGCAGGGCCGCCTCGTCGGGGGCGCACACGTGCACGTCCGGGCTGTGGATGCGGGCGGAGGCCCAGCCGGGCGCGTCGGCGGGGAACGCGGCGGCGACCCGCTCGGTCAGCGCGGCGGCGTCGAACCGCAGCTCCCGGGCGTCCGCGTCGGCGTCGGCCAGGCCCAGCACCTTCGCCCACCGGTCCAGGAACTCGGCGGTGACGGCGGCGGCGGGCGGGTCCGCCCCGAACACCACCGCCTGCGCCAGGAACCACAGGTCGGCCACCGGCACGTCCGCGGTGGCCGACTCGGCCGCCAGGTCGCGGTACAGGGCGGCCAGCGCGTCGGCGTACGCCTGCCCGATCGCCGCCGTCAGCCACCGCGCCGACAGCAGCAGCGGTTCCAGCGGCGCGAGCCGTGCCAGCAGCGCGTCCCCGAAGCGGACGTCCAGGTCGCGGACCGTCTCCAGATGGCACAGCGTGCGCCCCGCGTACACCTCGCCGGGCTGCTGCCGCGCGTCCCGACCAGTCAGTTCCACGAACCGCCGGTCCAGCGCGGCCATCGCCGCGGCCAGCGCGTCCGGGCCGTCGGCGGCGGCCACCGCGTCGCGCAGGTCGCTCACCGTGGCCAGGTCGCCGAGCACCCGCTCGCGGACCGTGTCGTCGCCGATCGCGGCGAGCTGCTCGCGCAACACGTCCTCGGCGGTGAGGTCGACCGGCAGGTCGAAGCCGATCCGCAGCACGCCGCGCCCGGCCAGGTCGTCG
This sequence comes from Micromonospora sp. CNZ285, assembly GCF_004637285.1. Lineage (NCBI taxonomy): Bacteria > Bacillati > Actinomycetota > Actinomycetes > Micromonosporales > Micromonosporaceae > Micromonospora > Micromonospora sp. CNZ285. The sequence goes on from NZ_SPQD01000001.1 coordinate 997,863, forward strand.
AGCTGCGCGTGCACGTCAGCGGCCCGGCGGAAGCCGCTCGCCGGGTCCGCGAGCAGCGCGGCGACCAGGTCGGTCACGCGCGGTCCGCGCCGCGCCAGCGCGAGCAGCGCGGCCGCCGCCGCCGGGAGCGTCTGCGGTGGATGGTGCGGGTGCCGCAGCACGCGGTCGCGCAGGCTCAGGTGCGGGGCCAGCCGCACCGGCAGCCAGTCCCGCACGCCGGGCACGCGGGCGAAGGCCTCCGCGAGCGCGTCCAGGCCCCACCGCTCCAGGAACACCTTCCGGGTACGCGTCAACGCCGCACCGGGACGCACCGTCGCGATCGGACCGCTGCCGCCCAGCTCGGTCCAGCAGATCGGGCCGAAGAAGCCCACCGTGTCGTTCTTCAGGCAGTACCGCTGCCAGTACTTCGCGACGACCTCCTCCCGGTGCCGCCGGCGCAGGTTGCGCGGGGCGTGCGGGCCGTCGCGCCGGATCGCGTCGACGGCGAGCAGGACCGCCGGGTTCTGCCAGGTCAGCGCCGTGCGGAAGGCGTCGTCGCAGGCGATGTCGTGGACCGCCTGCCCGAGGTCGGCCGCGGCGGCGTCGAACGCGGCAGCGAACTCCGCGGCGTCGCCGTCCCCGCGCAGGTGCCGGTCGGCCGCCTCCGCGAGCGCCGGAGCGGCGAACCGGCTCATCCCGTCGGCCGGAAAACCGGCCGACCGGAGCAACGCGGAACGCCATACGTGCCAAGGGGTTCCGGGCAGGGACGTGAGATGCTCTCGGGGCATGGGGGAATGGTAAGCAGCGGCGGATCTGCGGCGGGACGGTCGAGCATGAGCTTCGGGCTGGTGTCCTTCGGTGAGGCGCTCGGCGACCCGGCGCCCGTCGCCGACGTGGTGGCGCAGTACACCGACGACGTCAACCGCGTCCTCGGCTACGGCTACCGGCGGGTGCACCGCGCCGCGCCGGACGTCGGCCTGACCGACCTCGCCGAGCGGGCCGCCCGCCGCGCCCTGGAGGCCGCCACGCTGCCCGCGGCACGCGTGGACCTGCTGGTGCTCGCCGTCACCGACCTCACCGAACACCTCTACTGGGACGCCGCTGCCGACCTGGCGTACCGGCTCGGTGCGGCCGGCGCCGAAGCGGTGCTGCTCACCCAGGCGTGCACCACCGGTGTGCTCAGCCTCGACACCGTCGCCGGCAAGTTCGCCACCCACCCGGAGTACGCCACCGCGCTCGTGGTGGCCGCGAACCGGACCTGCGAGGCGTACTGGAACCGGATGGAGACCCAGCCGATGGTGTTCTCCGACGGCGCGGTGGCCACAGTGGCCCGGCGCGGGCATCCCGGGCTGCGCTGGCAGGTGACCGAGGCGGCCACCGACGGCCGCTACGCCGGGTTCTACCGGCTCGACGGCGGTGGGGCGGCGGCGCCGTTCGCACCCGGCGCCGAGCCGCCGGCCGCCCGCGACGTATGGCACGTGATGGAGTTCTTCGACTACGACCCCGAGCAGTTCGCGCAGTACGCCCGCCACCTCGACGAGCGGATGGTGCGGGTCACCGAACGCGCCTGCGAGCGGGCCGGCGTCACCGTCGCCGACCTGGCGCGGCTGATCCTGGTCGCCGACAACGAACGCGCCATGACGTCGCTCGCCGAGGCCCACAAGGTGCCGCCGGAGCGGACCAACAGGGAGCTGGCGGCCGAGTACGGGCATCTCGGCGCGGCGGACCAACTGTTCGGACTGAGCCGCCTGCTCGACGCCGGGGAGCTGCACGACGGCGACCGGGTCGCGCTGATCTCGTTGGGCCGGGGCACCCACTGGGCCTGTACGATCATCGAGGTATGAGCATGTCCAGCCGGCTGGTGCGGCTCGTCGCCGACGTGCTGGAACTGCCCGTCGACCAGGTCGACGCGCAGACCGGCCCCGCGACCACCGCCGCGTGGGTGAGCCTGCGTCACCTCCAGATCGTCGCGGCCGTCGAGGACGCGTACCGGATCTCGCTGACGCCCCGGGAGATCCGGACCGTGCGGTCGGTGGCCGACCTGCGCGCGTTGCTCGCCCAGCGGGGCGTGCCGGAGTGACAGCCGTGCCGGCCCCGCTCGACGACGCCGACCTCGACGCGGGGCTGCTCATCCGCCGCTTCGAGGAGCACCTGCTGCGCCTGTACGCCGACGGTCACCTCGCCGGCACCACGCACACCTGCCTCGGCCAGGAGTACGTCCCGGTCGCGCTGGCCCCGCTGCTGACCGGCGACTTCGTGTTCAGCAACCACCGCGGCCACGGGCACTACCTGGCGCACTGCGGCGACCCGGAGGGCCTGCTGGCGGAACTGCTCGGCCGCGACGGCGGGGTGTGCCACGGGTACGGCGGCAGCCAGCACCTGCGCCGGGACCGGTTCCTGTCCACCGGTGTGCAGGGGGAGAGCCTGCCCGCCGCTGTCGGCGTGGGCCTGCACCTCAACCGCACCGGGCAGGACGCGATGGTGGTGGCGTACATCGGGGACGGCACCTGGGGCGAGGGCGCTGTCTACGAGGCGCTGAACATGGCCGCGCTGTGGCGGGTGCCGCTGCTCGTCGTGGTCGAGCACAACCGGATCGCCCAGTCCACCCCGACCACCGCGCAGCTCGCCGGCACCATCGCCGGCCGGGTCGCCGGATTCGGCATCACCGTCAGCGAGTCCGACTCGCTCAACCTCACCGAGGTACGCGCCGCCGCCGCGCCGCACGTCGAGCGGGTCCGCGTCACCCGGACGCCGCACGTGCTCGTGCAGCACACGGTCCGGCTCGGCCCGCACAGCAAGGGCGACGACACCCGGCCCGCCGACGAACTCGACCAGTTGCGCCGCCTCGACTGGCTCCAGCGGTACGCCGAGGCGTACCCGGAGCGGTTCGCGGCCGCCGACGCGCGGGCCCGGCAGCGGGTCGCGGAGGTCTCGGCCGAGGTGCTGGCCCGGCCGCCCGCGCGCGGAGCGGCGGCGTGACGCGCGCCGAACGGGTCAGCCGCAACCTCAACCGGGCCCTGCACGCGCTGTTCGCCGCCGACGAGCGGGCCTGGCTGCTGGGGGAGGACGTCGCCGACCCGTACGGCGGGGCGTTCAAGGTGACCCGGGGCCTCTCCACCGCCTATCCGGACCGGGTGCTGTCGACGCCGCTGAGCGAGAACGGCATCACCGGCGTCGCGGGTGGCCTGGCGCTGTGCGGCGACACCGTGATCGTCGAGATCATGTTCGGGGACTTCGCCGGTCTCGCCTTCGACCCGATCCTCAACCTGATCACCAAATCCGTCGCCATGTACGGCGAGCGCACCCCGATGCGGGTGGTGATCCGCTGCCCGGTCGGCGGCGGGCGCGGCTACGGCGCGACGCACAGCCAGAGCCCGCAGAAGCACTTCATCGGCATCCCGCACCTCGCGCTCTACGAGCTGTCCCCGCTGCACGACGCGGCCGACGTGCTGGCCGCCGCGCTGCGCCGCGACGAACCGGCGATGCTGTTCGAGGACAAGATCCTCTACACCCAGCGGCGGTACGTGGACGGCCGCGTCGACGACCGCCTCGCCTTCGAACCGCGCGGCGCGGACGGCAACTGGGCCCGCGTCCACGACCCGGACGCCACCGGCGCGCCGACGCTCGTCATCGCGCCGGGCGGGGTCGCCAACCGGGCGATCGCCGCCGCCACGCGGGCCGCCGAGCGGGGACGTACGGTCGAGGTGCTGGTCCCGGCGCGGCTCTACCCGGTGGACGTGGACGGCCTGCGCGACGTGCTCGACGGCGCGCACGGCGTGATCGTCGCCGAGGAGAGCACCGCGGGCGGCACGTGGGGGAGCGAGGTCGCCGCCCGCCTGCACGCCGAGGCGTGGCCGCTGCTGCGCGGCCCGGTCGAGCTGGTCAGCTCCGCCGACCGGGTCATCCCGTCCGCGCCGCACCTGGAACAGGCGGTGCTGCTCGGCACCGACGCGATCCTGGACCGGATCATGCGCCTGCCCGCCGCCCCGACGGCGACCGGCGACCGTGGCGGACGGACTGACGCCGGCCCGGCGGACCCGGCCGGCGTGTCTCCGGGCCTGCCCGGCGCGGTTCCGGTTCCGCGCACCGATCCGTCACCCGTCGATCCGCCGCCCTCCGCTCCGACGACGGCGGCTCGGCCGGGCGTCCCGGTGGACGTACCGCGGCTCAACCCCAACGACGACAGCTACGTGCTGCTGGAATGGCTGGTCGAGGACGGCGCCACTGTGGAGGCCGGCGAGCCGATCGCGGCGGTCGAGACGTCCAAGGCGATCGAGGAACTCGCGGCGACCCAGGCCGGCGTGCTGCGTCAGGACGTTGCCGCCGGCGCCGACTGCGCCCCGGGCGCTCCCATCGGCCGGATCCTGCCCGAGTCGGCCGTGCCCGCCCCGGTGGCGCCGCCGAACGGGACCGCCGCGGTGCTGCCGTCACCGGACCCCGCCCCGGCCGGCTCCGGTCCGGGCGCGCTCGCTGCGGCGTACCCGGAGGCGGTGGAGGCCGTGGGGACGCGGACGGCGCCGCCGGGACGGCCGCTGCCACCGGCGCAGCGCCGCATCGCCGACGTGGTGTCCACCTCGCACCGGGAGATCCCGGTGGCCTTCACCGCCGTGCGCGTCGACGTGACGGCAGCGCTCGCGTACGCCCGCCGCGCCGCCGACGAGACCGGCGCGACGGTCGGCCTGACCGAGGTCGTCATCGCCGCCGTGGCCGCGCTGCACGAGCGGTTCGGCGGCCTCTACGCCCGGCTCACCGGCGACGGGCTGGTGGTCGAGGCGGAGGCGCCGTCGATCGGGCTCACCGTGGACGTCGGCACCGGCCTGTTCCTGCCGGTGATCCGCGACGCGGCCGAACTGGACCTCGGCGATCTCGCCGACGCCGTGGTCGCGCTGCGGATGAAGGCACTGCGCGGCCGGCTGCGCGAGGAGGACATGGCTGGCATGAACTTCCTGGTCGCGCTCAACGACACACCCGGCGTCACGGTGGCCCGGCCGATCATCCCGCCCGGCGTCACGTGCGCCCTGTCGGTGCCGGACGTGCACCGCGAGGTCGTGCTCGACGGTGACGGCGGGGTACGCGAGCGGGCGGTGGCGGACCTGGGTCTGGCGTACGACCACCGGCTCGTGAACGGGGCGCAGGCCGGGGCGTACCTGGCCGCGCTCGCCGAGGTCCTGCAACGCTGACCGGCACTCCGGATCGGCCGCCGTGCGGTCGTGGCGTGCGCCGGGTGCGGCACCGGAGCGGTGGAAAACGTGCGACAGCGGTGCCTCTGGCCGGGGGATGACCGAACCTGCATCATGGATGTCCATGAGTGCGCAGCAGTCCGCGGCCCGGTGGCGCACATCGGTGACGGGCCCGCAGCGCGACCGGTGGGCCACTGTGCTCGGTCACATCACGACCGCGATCCCGGCCGGCACCGCCTACGTCCTCGTCGACGGCCACGAGCGCGACGCGACGGTGCTGGCCGACCGTCTGGCCGCCGCCCTGCGCGACGCGGGCCGCCCGCGCATACGACTCAGCCGGGCGATCTGCGCCGGCCCCGCCGACCTCCGGGGCGGACTCACCCCCGGTTCCGTCGTCATCGCCGCCGGCCCCGCCTGGCGGGCCCAGCTGCCCGCCGGCCACTGGCACCTGACGATCCGGGTGCGCGGCGCCTCCCCGGAACGCGGGCACCGCCATCGCAGCGCCGCCGCCGACATCGTGGTCGACCTGGGCGACCCCGCGTGGCCTGTGATCCGGCACATCGGCGCCTGGTTCACCCACACCGACGCCTGGTACCGCACGGAGACGCAGGCGTTCTTCGCCGCCCGCGCCGCCACCTGGGACACCGAGTCCGGCGACGACCTCGCGTACGCCGCCGCCGTCACCGACGCCGGCATCCCCGCCGGGGCCAGCGCCCTCGACGTCGGCTGCGGAACCGGCCGCGCGCTACCGGCCCTGCGCGACGCCGTCGGACCCACCGGCACCGTCCTCGGCGTCGACCTGACCCCCGCCATGATCGACGTCGCGCGGCACCGCGCCCACGCCGCCGACGCCGCGCTCGCCCTGGCCGACGTCCGCCGTCTCCCCCTGCCCGGCCGCGCCGTCGACGCCGTCTTCGCCGCCAGCCTGCTCCTGCACCTGCCCGACACCGACGCCGGGCTGCGCGAACTCGCCCGTGTCACCCGCCCCGGCGGCCGGCTCGTCCTCTTCCATCCCTCCGGCCGCGCCGATCTCCCCGGTTGCGGCACGCACCCCGGCGACCCCCTCACCGAGACGGCCCTGCGCCTCGCCGCGCACCGCACCGGATGGCACCTCACCGGCTACGACGACCCACCGCACCGGTTTCTCGCCCTCGCCACCCGGCGGTGACCCCCGGGCGATGAGCAATCTGGGAGAAGAGGGCTCACCCCATGACGTCTAGCGTCGATGCGTGTACGTTCCGTGATCGCCGGCGAGGGGGATACCGCATGTCGAACGGGTTCATCGGCGCGCTCAACGGTCGTCATCACCGCGTGGCACTGTCGGGCTTCATGGTGGTCGTGCTCGCCCACTGGGCGGAGCATCTGGTTCAGGCGTACCAGATCTGGGTGCTCGGCTGGCCCCGCCCGCAGGCGCGGGGTGTCCTCGGTGAGTTCTACCCGTGGCTGGTCACGTCCGAGGTCATGCACTACGGGTACGCGCTGCTCATGCTCGTCGGTCTCTTCCTGCTGCGCCCGGGGTTCGCCGGGCAGTCGCGCACCTGGTGGACGATCGCCCTGGCCCTCCAGTTCTGGCATCACATCGAGCACCTGCTGCTGCTGATCCAGGCGCAGACCGGGCACTTCCTGTTCGGCAACCCGGTGCCCACGAGCCTGCTCCAGGTGGTCTATCCGCGCGTCGAGCTGCACCTGTTCTACAACTCCGTCGTCTTCATCCCGATGGTCGTCGCCATGTACCGGCACCTGCGGCCCTCCGCCGCAGAGGAGCAGGCCATGGTGTGCACCTGCGCCGGCCGCCGGGTGACGCCGGCGCTTGCCGTGTCGCGGGGTGGTGTGTGACCCGCGCCGGGTGGGCGTCCGCCGTCGTCGTGGGCCTCGCGGTGCTGTTCGGCTGGACCGGGGCCGCGTGGGCCGGCTCCGGCGCGGCGAGCAGCGTCCCCGCCGACGGCGCCGTCCTCACGTCGGCGCCGTCGGCGGTCGAGCTGGTCTTCACCGGGCGGCCGGTGGCCGCCGACTCGCACGTGGCGGTGCGGGACGCCGCCGGACGGTCGCTGGCCGTCGGCGAGCCGCGGCCGAGCGGGGACCGGTCCCTGGTGCAGACGGTAGGGAGCGCCGAACGCGGCGATGTCAGCGTCGCGTACCACGTGGTGCTCGCCGACGGTAGTGAGAAGATCGGCACGCTGTGGTTCAGCGTCGGCACCGGGGTGCGGCCGGCCCGGGCGTCGGATCAGGGCGGGGAGGCGGCCGCCTCGCTGCACGAGCATGGGATCGACCCGCTGAGTGCCGTGCTGCTCCTGATCAACGCCGTCGTGGTGTTCGTAGCGGTCGCCATGCTTGTCCTGCGGCCACGGCGAGGCGTCGAGCCGCCGCCCGCCGCGGCTCAGCACCCGGAGATGAGCAGCCGCTGAGCCCGGCCGGGCGCGGCGGGCAGACTCCACAACGCGTCCACTGTGGCCATTCCCGGCCCGAGCGGCACCGGCGGAAGGTTGAGCCGCCGGGCCGCCGCCACCGCGCCGGGCGTTCCGTGCGCCATGCCGGCACCGCTCCAGATCGACCACTCCGCCACCAGCGTCACCGCCGCCGGCAGGTCGGCCGCGAGGCGTACGGCGCACCGGCGCAGCAGTTCGTTGGCCAGCGCGTACGCACCGAGGCTGCGGTGCGGCCGCTCGGCCGTGACGGAACCGAAGACGAGCACCCGGCGTAGGGCGTGCCGGTCCACGGCGTCCAGCGCGTGCCGCAGGCCGTCCACCTTCGCCGCCTGGACGGCGCTCAGCCCGTCCGCCGTGCCGGCCGTGACCGGGTCGCCGCGCAGCAGCCCGGCGCAGTGCACGACGCCGGTCAGCGGCCCGTGTCCGGTGCCCGCGAGTGCCCGGCGCAGGGCGGCGCCGTCGGTGACGTCGGCCCGGAGCACTGTCACGCCTGTGGTCCCCGCCATGCGGTCGAGGTGCCGGCGGCCGGCGGTGCCGAGCCGCTCGGGCGTGGCCGTGTCGGCCAGGATCGGGTGCAGGCCGTGCCGGCAGGCCAGGACGGCGGCGACCCGCAGGCCGAGGCCGCCGAGTCCGCCGGTGACCAGCACGGCTCCGGCGGGACCGGCGGTGCCGGCCGCCGGGGGCAGGTGAACCGGCTGCCAGTCGGTGGTGCGGAGCCGGCCGTCCCGGTCCACCCGGACCTCGCCCGTGACCGGGGAGGCGGCAGTGACCAGGCCGGTGGCGGCGCGCACCGCGGCCGGTGTGGGGCCCTCGGTCAGCTCCGCCACCACGCAGGACAGGCCGGGATGCTCGACCGCCGCGGCGCGTGCCAGGCTGCCGCCGCCCGCGCCCAGGTGGACGACCGCGAGCCGGCCGCCGCGTGCCACGGCCGCCCGGATCGCCCGCAGCAGGCGACCGTTGTCGATCCGGTGGAAGGTGCGGCCGAGCAGCACGGCGACCGCCTCCGGCGCGTCGTCGCGGCTCGCCGCCCGCAGCGCCGCGGCGAGCGGGTGCCGCTTCGGGCCGACGATCGTCCACCGGTACGCCCGCGCGTCGCCGGGCGGCGCGACCTCGCGTTGCCGGGGCGTGCGGATGTCGAGCGCGGTCCTCATCGCAGCGTCGCGAGCAGGGTGGGGATGGCCTCGGCCTGGAAGTCCACGTCCACGTCGAAGTCGTTGATCATCCCTTCGAGGACGAGCAGCGACATGAGCGGGAAGACGAACTCCGGCGCCGCCGTGATGCCGAATCGCCGTTGCAGGTTGAACAGCTCCGCGGCGAAGGGCGCGAGCCGGAACTGCCCGGCGGTGCGGCGGTGGTTGCGCACCACGAGATCCCGTACGCCGTCCTGGAACGCCTGCACGTCACACCCCGGCGGTACGTGCTCGGCGCTGCGCAGGATGACCTCGGCGGCCTGCTGGCCGCGACCCATGGACATGGACAGGAAGAACTCGGCGAACAGCCGCCGTACGTGCGGCTCGAGCCGGACCACGAACCCCGCGTCGAGCAGCACCACCTCCTCGACCCGCAGGTAGAGGTTGCCGGGGTGCATGTCGCAGTGCACGAGCCCGTCGACGAACAGCATCCGGTACACGCCGTGCAGCACCCGCCGGACGATCTGGCGGCGCTGCTCGCGGTTGAGGTCGCCGGGCTTGAACTGCCGCAGGTCCGGGATCCACTCCATCACCAGGACGCCGTCGCGGCAGAGCGCCGGCCGGGGCGCCGGGATCCGGAACGCCGCGACGTCGGCGAGGTTCTGCCGCAGTTGTAGCAGCGCCGTGGCCTCCTGCGCGAAGTCGAGCTGCCGCAGCACGGCGGTGGAGACGTGGCCCAGCATGCGGCGCATCGGCACCTTGCGCAGGCCGGGCAGGCGTTCCAGCAGCCCCGCGCCGGCACTGAGCAGGTCGAGGTCGCGGCGCATCTGCGGGCCGATGCCGCCGCGCCGTACCTTGACGGCCACCGGCGTGCCGTCGTGCAGCCAGGCCCGGTAGACCGAGGCGATGCTGCCGCTGGCCACCGGCTCGGTGCCGATCCGCGCGAACGGCGTGCCGTCCGGGTAGGCCGCGTCCAGCACCGCACGCGCCTCCCAGGCGGACATGGCCGGGACCCGGTCGTTGAGGCGGGCGAGCTTGTCGCACCACCGCCCGGGCAGCAGATCGCGACGCGTACCGAGGATCTGGCCGCCCTTGACGAATGTCGGGCCCAGCCGGGTGAGCAGTGCGGTCACCCCGGCGGGCGTGGGCGAGGCCCGCCGGGTGAGCCGCCGGCCGGCCGCGACGGCGAGGTGCCGGGCCGTGATCGCCGCCCAGGCGGCGGCGCGGCCGGACATCTGCGGGAGGGACGAGCGCGGTACGGACGTGGGCGTGTAAGCCACCATCGGAGCCCCCGATCGCTACATGTACTGACAGCTTAGGGAGGGATGGAAAGGCGTGAGAAGTGTCCAGGTTCATTTTTCTATAGCGTCGTCGATGTTGAGCCTGACGGAACCGACCGAAGGGAATGCGAGATGGCGATCGACCTATGCAACAAGTCTCCAGTGTCCGCCGACGGTGAGGTCCGGACGTGGCCGCAGGAAACCGCACTGCTCGAGGACCTGGGCACCGAACAGCGCGACGCGCTCAACTTCGCGTACCGCACCACCCTGAGCAACGTGGATCCCCGGCTGGTGGCCGGCGACCCGGCGGCGTGGGCGAGCGACTTCGGGTACGCCCTCAACCGGGTGGCGATCCGGCTCGACAACCGCACCAACGACGAGCTGCGTCACGACGCCCTGCACCACGCCGACCCGGCCATGCGCGAGCAGGCGATGTACGAGTACGCCGACCGCGACCAGGCCGACGCCTTCGAGCTCCTGGAGCAGGTCGTCCGGCACGACACCAACCGGGAGGTGCGGTGGGACGCGCTGTGGGCGATCGAGAAGCTGGGCGGTGCCCAGGCGATCTCGACGCTGCAGAAGTTCCTCGGTGACGCCGACCCGGAGATCGCCGAATGGTCCAAGCTGTTCATCAGCGAGCTGCAGAGCGGTGACCCGTCGTTCGACGGCCGGGACGCCCTCTACACGCCGGGCCGCACCTTCGACGAGACCATCTACCTGCTGATCCACTGCGACCTGTACGTGCGTCTCGACGAGTCGAACACGCACTGGGGCAAGATCTCGCTGGCCCCGCAGGGCCTCGCGCGGATCTACGGCCAGGCCCACGCCTGCCCCAACGTGCAGACCCGCGAGCGCCAGCTGGTGATCGCCAAGACGATCTCCGGCCTGCACGCCGACGGCTCGCCGCACTGCGACAACTACCTGTTCCGCGGCTTCACCGACCGGACGCGCCGCGACCGGGGCAACTTCTTCTTCGAGTCCCTGGTGCCGCGGACGTTCTTCAAGTCCGGTCGCGCCGACGACCCGAGCGAGGGCGTGCGCAAGGCGAACATCGGCTTCGCCCGGTACGGCACGTGGCACCTGGAGCCGAAGTTCCAGATCCGCGAGGAGGCCGCGATCCGCTACGTCCGCGGCCGCTTCCAGGGCTGGGGCTACGTGAACCTGGCCCGCATCGCGGGCCGCTCGATCGAGCAGGTCCTCACCCCGGGCAACGGCGTGCTGTCCACGCTGCACGACCCCGAGGTCGGCCCGATGACCAACGCCTTCATCCTCGGCACGTTCAAGGGCAAGCTGAACGACTGGGACGGCGACGGCCGCATCGACATGAACTCGCGTGACGTGTACTCCACCGTCGACGGTGAGATCGACTCCGACCAGGACGGCGTCGCGGACGAGTCCGGCCTGACCTGCTGCGACCACACCACGCTGATGCCCTGACGGGCGAGGCACCCCGCATCCGTTCCCACGATCCATGCGATGCGTCCGGGCGGCCGAGGCCGCGCCGAACTCTCAGGAGGAGAAGACCATGACAGCCCCCGCCAGCAAGCCCTCCGTGATCTACGGCCGGCCGGTTCCCACCGACGGCGTCCCGAACCGGTACGTCGGCACGGAGGTCAAGCCGTGGACGCCGCCGGTCCCCGGCATCGACAACCTCGGCATCACCTCGGTCGACACGTTCGCCGTGCCCGGCGTCGGCGAGTACACAGTGCCGTTCGAGGGCTACGTCCGGGTCGTGCGCTCGGAGCCGACGTCCGAGGACTGGGCGACCGCCGAGGTCTACACGAACCTGATCGAGATGAAGATGACCGGCAGCTGCGAGGAGCTCGGCGAGATCACCGTCACGCTGAACCCCGACTGCCTGTCGACCGGCCAGATCCGTACCCCCTTCGACCCGTACGCCGGTGAGGGGCCGTCGGCGAAGGCCTGCCGGATGGCGGTCGGTGCCATCTTCGACATGCCGAAGCTCGGCCTGAAGCTGATGAACAAGGAACCGATCATCCTGACCATCGACGACGTCCGGCAGATTCCGCCGGCCGGCTCGCCCGGCAAGGGCCAGATCTACCGGATGCTGCCGCTGCACGACACCCGGTACCCGGAGAAGGACCCGGTGGCGTACGTGACCAGCCTGCGGTTCACCATGGGCGGTTACCTCGCCAAGGACGCGATGTAGCAGTGGGATGGACGCGGGCCGGACGCAACGTGGTCCGGCCCGCGCTCGCTGGCCGGGAGGAGAGACGATGGACGACCACAGTGGTGACCGGGGTCGACGGCTTCTCGGCGCGCCTCCGGTCCGGACGGCGATCACCGTGCCGGTCGGCGTGGACGAGTTGTGGGCGGCCCTGACCGACCCGGTCCGTCTCGCCGCCTGGTTCGGCACCACGCGCGGCGACTGGCACGTCCGGACGCCGTGGCGGATCGACTTCGGCGACGGTGACTTCTTCGTGGTCACGCCGGTGTGCGTCACCGACGACTGGCTCATCGAGTTCACCTGGTCGTTCCTCGGCGTCGGGCCCGAGCAGCACATCACCTGGCGGGCCGAGCCCACCGCCGGCGGCGCGCGGCTCACCGTCGAGGACGCCGACCCGGTGCGGCCGCCGGCCGAGATCGAGCAGATGCGCGCCGGCTGGACCGACTTCCTGCAACGACTCGACGGGTACCTGCGCACCGGCCGCTCGACGCGCTACGACTGGCGGTCCGACATCGACGGCTCGGTCGACCTGCCACCGGGCTGGGACGCGTTCGAACCGTCGCTGCTCTACCGGTGGCTCCCGGTGGCGAGCGACGGCTTCCGGCCCGCCTGGTTCTTCGTGGTCGACGCCGACGGGCCGCGTCGTTTCCCGCTCGACGACTGGTCGGTGCGGGAGGGGACGGTGACGTTCACGGTGCAGGTCACCGAGCGCGGCGCCGGCACCACCGCCGAGCTGGCCCTGCACCGGCTGGCCGACCGTCAGCGGCTGGAGTTCAGCCACCAGGGCTGGCGCCATCTCGGGCTGCCGGACAACCGCGCGCACGCGCTGCGCCGCCGGTTCGCCGCCGCCTGGACGGCCGCCGCGGACTGCGCGCGGGAGCTCGCCCGCCTGTCGGTACCGCCCGGATAGGCGGTCACTCGCCGCCACCACATTGTCATGCAATACTCAAGTAGCATGACAGCCGGAGGGTGGACGAAGTGAACGGGGCCCGCGGGAAACGCTCGTATGACCAGCAGTGTGCCCTCGCCTACGCGCTGGATGTGGTGGGCGAGCGGTGGACCTTGCTCGTCATTCGCGAACTACTGCACGGCCCGCGCCGCTACAATCAGTTACTGGAAGCGCTACCCGGCATCGGCACCAACCTGCTCGCCGCCCGGCTCGCCGCGCTCGTCGACGCCGGCCTGCTGACGCCGACCGAACCCCGCAAGCGCACCGGTGGCTACCAGCTGACCGACCTGGGCCGCTCGCTGCACGAGCCGATCCTCGGGTTGTCCCGCTTCGGGCTCGCCTACGCCGCGGGGCACGAGCTTCCCTCCGGGTCCACGGTACGCGCGTCCTGGGCCGTCCTCGCCATCGAGGCCATGGTGGACGACGCACGCACCGGCGAGATCGACGAGAGCTACGAGTTCCGGGTCGACGACGAGATCTTCCACGTCGACGTGCGGGCCGGTCACGCCGAGGTCGTCGCCGGGCCGGCCGACGCGCCGTCGCTGACCGTCCGCACCGACGCGCGCAGCTTCTTCAGCCTGGGCATGCGGCAGCTCGACCCGATCGAGGCGCTGGTCAGCGGACAGGTCGCGGCGGTCGGTGTGCCGGCGGCGGTCACCCGCTGCCTGCGGCTGCTCGGCATCACCCCCGACGTGGCGGTTTCCACGGACCGGCTGGCCGACGTGGGGCCCGCCCCGGTGTGACGCCGCCGGTCCGCGGACGAGAGGTGAGGGAGCGCAGATGAGCGAGACGTTCGGCGGCACACTCGTGTGCGAGCAGGTCGGGGCGTGGACCTACGTCACCGTCCCGCCCGCGATCGCCGACCGGCTGGGCACCGCGGCGCGGATCCCGGTGACCGGCCGGATCAACGACACGCCGTACGCCGGCTCGGTGATGACCGGGCCGAACGGCAACCGGTACATCGTGGTCAACAAGACCGTACGCGCCGCCGCTGGCGTGGAGGCGGGAGACGACGTGCGCGTCACCCTGGAACCGGACACCAAGGCGCGCACCGTGGAGGTGCCCGACGACCTGACCGCCGCGCTCGGCGATCATCCCGACGCCCAGGCCTTCTTCGCCACGCTGTCCTACTCGCGGACCAAGGAGTACGTCACCTGGATCACCGGCGCCAAGCGGCCGGAGACCCGGGCCCGGCGGATCACCCAGGCCGTCGAGCTGCTCGGCGCCGGCCGGGTACTCAAGGGCTGACCCCGGGGGATCGGCGCGCTGCGCAAGTTGCGAGAAGCGGCGAGACCCCCGGCCTTCCTACGATCGGCGTACGCGTTCCGGCCCCGGACGGCGGCACGCGACGCACCTGATCCTGACTCCCACGCACCGATCGACGCCACGCCGGCGGCGACCGGTGATCAGTGGTGCCCGTCAGCGGCCCGGTGAGCGTCCGCCGTCCTCGAGCCGGCCCAGGTCGCACCCCAGGGAGGCAGACCGTGTCCGTCGAATCGGCAGAGCTGAACGGAGCACACACCACGGAGACGTCCTGGCCGGACTTCGCCGAACTCGAACCGTCGCGGGCCCTGGACGCCTTTCCACCGCTCAACGCGATCCAGGCCCGCTCCATCGTGCAGGACCGCTGGGAACGCCTCGTCGCGGTCGTCGAGATCCCGAACCCGATCGAGCGGGTCTGGCAGGCGCTCACCACGCCGGAGGAGATCCGCTCCTGGCTGGCGCGGTGCCGGGGCTCACTGACCGCAATCGGCAGCGACGTCCTGCTCGACTTCGAGGACGGCGAGTTCTTCCACTGCCGGCCGCTCGTGGCGGAGCCGCCGCGTGACGGCCACGCCGAGCTCAAGTACTTCTGGCGCTGGGTCGGCGTCGGACCGGCCACCCGGGTCGTCTGGGAACTGGACGCCACCGGCGACGGCGGCACCCGGATCACCGCGACCGAGGAGGCCCTGAACTCACCCTCGGACTGGCGCGGCTGGAACGGCAACGGCTGGCCGGGGATCCTCGACCAGCTCGCCGGCTACCTGCGTACCGGCACGACGTGGCGCTGGCCGTGGCGGCGGATGGGTCCGTACGTGCAGATCGAGCTGGAGTCCACGCCGTACGACGCCTGGGAGCTGCTGACCAAGCCGGAGTCGCTGCGCTACTGGCTGCAGCGCCGCTTCGGCACGTTCACCGACGGCGACAAGCTCACGCTGATCATGGGAGACGCCAGCGGCGTGGTGGAGATGTCGGTGCACCGCCACGTGGAGCCCAACCAGCAGTTCCCCTCCTACCTGCCGTGGCTGGAGTTCGGCCTGCGCCGGGCCTCGTGGCCGGTCGAGCTCAACGGCAAGCTCTACATCGAGCCGGCCGGCGTGGGCCGCAGCCTCTTCCAGATCTTCGTGGACAACTGGGAGAACCTCCCGGCCGAGCTGCAGCGCGAGGAGCGCGAGATCATCTGCGGCTTCTTCCGCGACTCGATGGTCCGGGCCCAGAACCTGACCTCGCCGCGGCCCTCGCCGTCGCACCAGCACGGCTGGACCTGACCCGCGTCGTCACCCTCCGAGGAAGGCAGCTGCGATGACCCTGTCCGACCAGGTCGAGACCGGGGCGCCGGACGCCCTGATCCAGCTCATGTCGCCGGCCGCCGCCGCCGACCCGTACCCGATCTACTCCTGGCTGCGCGAGACCGCGCCGGTCTACCGCAGCCAGTTCGGCGCGTACCTGGTGAGCCGGTACGCCGACGTGCAGTACGTGCTCAAGCACGCCGAGGTCTTCCCCGGCGCGCACCCGGACGCGATGGCGCAGATGTTCCCGCAGGCCGTCGAGCACGAGGCGTACGACGTGCTGGTCAGCTCGCTGGTGGGCAGCAACCCGCCCAAGCACACCCGGCTGCGCAAGCTGATCGGGCACGGGTTCACCAGCCGCCGGGTGGCCGACATGCAGGCCTCCATGGAACGGTGGTCGGACCGGCTCGTCTCGGACGTGCTGGAGCGGCTGGTCGACGGGGCCACAGTCGATCTGCACACCGACGTCTCGGTGCCGATGCCGATGCACATGATGTCCGACCTGATCGGCATCCCGGAGCCGGACCGCGAGTCGCTGGCCCGCAACGTGCCCGAGATGATGAACGTCGTCGACCCGGCCGCGACACCCGACGCGGTCCGGCGGGCCGACGAGGCGTTCCGCGAGCTGGGCACCTACTTCGACGCCATGATCGCGCAGCGCCGCCGGGACCCGCGCGACGACCTGGTCTCGGCGCTGGTGCAGGTGCGTGACGCCGAGGACGGCAGCCTCGACGACGCCGAGCTGCGTACCCTGCTGTTCACCCTCTGGTCGGCCGGCTTCGAGACGACGGCGACAGCCATCGACAACGCGATGTTGCTGCTGCTGGAGGACCCCGGGCGCGGACGCTGGCTGGACACCGAGGACGGCACCCGCAGGTTCGTCGAGGAGACGCTGCGCTTCGAGTCGTCGGTGCAGGTCGCACCCGGCCTGCGCTTCACCGGCGCGGACGTGGAACTGGGCGGGGTCGTCGTTCCACAGGGGTCCCAGGTGCGGCTGCTGATCGGGTCCGCGAACCGGGATCCGGAGGCGTTCCCGGACGCGGACGTGTTCGACCCGGGCCGCACCGGTCCCATGCCGCTGAGCTTCGGTGCCGGCATCCACTACTGCCTCGGCGCGGGTCTGGCCAGGTTGGAGATCGCCGTGTTGCTCCGCCGGCTGCGCGCCGCCGCTCCCGGGCTGGTTCTTGCCGCCCCGCCGGTGCGGCGGCGCACGATACCGCTCCGCGACTTCGCGTCGCTGCCGGTACGGCTCCGTCAGCTCGACTGACACTACGCGAAACGCAAGCTCAACAACTGCGCGAAAATATAGTGGATGATAGGGTGTCGCCATGGCGGACGCGATCAGAGCGCGAGACATCAGCAAGCAGCTAGGCAAAAGTAAGGTTGTCAGCGCCTTGTCGCTGGACGCCGCGCCCGGCACTGTGGTGGGCCTGCTCGGCCCCAACGGCGCCGGCAAGACGACGACGGTGCGGATTCTGTCCACTCTGCTGCGGGCCGATTCCGGCACCGTCGAGATCTACGGCGTCGACGCGGCGAAGCAGCCGGGGCGGGTCCGTTCGATGATCGGGCTCACCGGCCAGTTCGCCGCCGTCGATCCGGTCCTCACCGGCCGGGAGAACGTCGAACTGGTGGCCCGGCTCTACCGCATCGGCCGGGCCGAGGCCCGCCGGCGCACCGGTGAGGTGCTCACCCGCTTCGGTCTGGACGAGGTCGCCGACAAGCAGGTGAAGACCTACTCGGGCGGCACCCGGCGACGGCTCGACCTCGCCACGAGCATCCTCATCCGCCCGCGCGTGCTTTTCCTCGACGAGCCCACCACCGGCCTCGACCTGGAGTCACGCCTCGGGTTGTGGACCGAGATCGAGATGCTGGTCCGTGAGGGCACCACCGTCCTGCTGACGACGCAGTACCTGGACGAGGCCGACCGGCTGGCGAAGACGATCACCGTGCTCGACAAGGGGCGGGCGGTGGCCCAGGGCACTCCGTCGGAGCTGAAGTCGCGCGTCGGCGGAGATCGTGTGGAGTTCGTCCTGGAGGATCCCGCCCGGCTCGACGATGCGGTCGCCCTGCTGCGGACGCCGGGCGCCGAGGAGCCCGTCGTCGACCGGCCGCTGGCGCAGATCACCGCGCGGATGGGCGACGATCTCGTCCGGGTCGCCGACGCGCTGAACCGGCTGGCCGACCACGACATCCGGGTGGCGACCCATGTGGTCCGGCGCCCCACCCTCGACGACGTCTTCCTGGCCCTGACCGGCAGCCGTGCCGCCGCGGCCGGCGCCGCCACGTCGTCCGCTCGGAAGGGAGAGGGCAAGTGACCGTCGACGAATCGACGACCCGGCAGCGGGACACCCCCACGCCGGCGTGGGAGGCGCCGCCCGAGCGGCGGGGGCCCGGCTGGTTCGTGGGTGACGTGCTGCTGCTGGCCGGCCGCAACATCCGGCACATGCAGCGCCGCCCCGACCAGCTGATGGCAGCGATCCTGCAGCCGATGATGTTCTTCATCCTCTTCACCTACGTGTTCGGCGGCGCCATCTCGGTGCCGGGCGGCGACTACAAGCAGTTCGTGCTGCCCGGCGTCTTCGGGCAGATCGTCGTCTTCGGCGGCATCGCCGGCATGTGCGTGGGCATCGCGGAGGACCTCCGCAACGGCATGATGGACCGGTTCCGCTCGCTGCCGATGAGCGACAGCGCAGTGCTGATCGGCCGCACCCTGGCCGAGACCTTCCGCAACCTGATCGCGCTCGTGGTCACCGGCGCGGTCGGGTACGCCTTCGGGTTCCGGCTGCACGGCACGTTCCTGCAGGTGCTCGCGGGGATCGGCGTGCTGCTGCTGTTCGGGTTCGCGCTCTGCTGGGTGCTGTCGATCGTGGGCGTCACCGCCTCCAGCGCCGAGGGTGCGCAGAGCACCGCGATGCCGTGGATGTTCCTGCTCGGCTTCGTCAGCTCGGCGTTCGTGCCGTCCGAGTCGATGCCCGGCTGGCTGCGGCCGTTCAGCGACAACAGCCCGGTCACGCTGACCATCAACGCGGCGCGCGACTACTTCAACGGCGTCTCACCGGGCGGCGACGCCCTGGCGTCGGTCCTGTGGTCGCTCGGCCTGCTGGTGGTCTTCGTGCCACTGGCGACGGCACTGTTCCGCAAGGCCACGGCGCGCACCTGACGGTGGGGGTCGACCCGGCGATCGGCAGGAGGAACCCACGACATGGAGGTCATCGGCGTCGGCTTCGGCCGTACCGGCACCGCCTCGCTGCGGGAAGCTCTCAACATTCTCGGGATGGGTCCCACGTACCACACGAAGGAGATCCTCAAGGATCCCGCCCGGCTGGCCGACTGGCAGGCGGCTGTGGGCGGGGCCGACGTGGACTGGGACCAGGTGTTCGCCGGCTATCGGTCCACAGTCGACTGGCCCGCCGCGGCGTTCTGGCGCGAGCTGGTGGAGCGGTACCCGGAGGCGAAGGTCATCCTGACCGTGCGCGACCCGGTGCAATGGCACCGCTCGTGCATGCGCACCATTTTCATGGCGTACCGGCAGGACCTGGTCAGCCGTCTCCTCGTCCCCGCCATGCAGTTGCCGCTGCGGGCCCTCGATCGCCGTTTCGGCGCGTTCAACGAGATCTTCGACGGCGTTTTCCGCCGCCATTTCGGGGACGGTCCGATTCAGGACGAGAAATACGCCGTCGAGGTGTTCGACAAGCACGTCCGCGACGTCCAGGAATGCGTTCCGGCTGAGCGCCTCCTGGTTTATCGAGTATCGGAAGGATGGCCCACCTTGTGTAAGTTCCTCGGTGTGGGAGTGCCCATCGTCGCCTTCCCGCACGACAACGACCAGGATGCCTTCCAGCGGGACAGCCGGCTGTTCGTCACCCGCGGCCTGGCCCGCATGGTGACCGGTCCGGTGCGCCGCGCGGTCGGCCGGTTCCGGCGGACGCAGGACGCCCCGGAGGCGGCCGGCCAGAACCGCTGAGGCCGCCGTCCCGGTCGTCCCGCCGGCCGCCCCGGCAGTCCGGTCGTGTCCGGCGCTGCCGCCGCGGCCGGCCTTCGGCCTGCGCGTTCGTCCGGCCGACCCGTTTGCACGATCCCTGCGACCGGACCGGGAGTGTCGATGGACAAGGAACTCGAGGAGTACGCGGACCGCGCCTGGCGCGGTGACGAGCCGCTGTTCGCCTACTACAAGGGTGAGCTTCGCCGGGACGGGCTCCGCCGGATCGACGACGGTGTGTGGATGTGGGCGGCAACCGGCAACGTCTACGTCTTCGAGACGGCCGACGGCCTGGTCCTCTTCGACACCGGCGACCGCAACACCGCGGCCGCGCTGCACGAGGCGGTGCGGGCACGCAGCACCGCGCCGGTCGTCACCGCCGTCTACTCCCACGGCCACATCGACCACGTCCTCGGGCTGTCGCCGTTCGAGGCGGAGGCCGCCGAGCGCCACGACCCCGGAATCTCGGTCGTGGCGCACGCCGCCGTGCCGGAGCGCTTCGCCCGGTACCGGCTGACCGCCGGGTACAACGCCACAGTCAACCGCAGGCAGTTCCGCGCTCCGGGCATCACGTGGCCGACCGACTACCGCGAGCCCGACCGCACCTACCTCGACACGCTCACGCTGCGGCACGGCGATCTGACGATGGAGCTGCGGCACGGCCGCGGCGAGACGGACGACGCGACGATGGCCTGGCTACCCGACCGGCGCATCCTGTGCTGCGGCGACTTCTACGCCTGGGTGGCACCCAACGCCGGCAACCCCCAGAAGGTCCGCCGCCACGTGGCCGAGTGGGTGCGGGCGCTGCGCTGGATGGCCGGCCTCGGCGCCGAGATCCTGCTGCCCGGCCACGGTCTGCCGGTGGTCGGTGCCGATCGCGTCCGCGAGACGCTGCTCGGGTCGGCGACGTTGCTGTCGACACTGCACGACGGTGTGGTGGCGATGATGAACGAGGGCTGCACGCTCGACGAGATCCTGCACGCCCCCCTGGTCACGCCGGAGTTGTCAGCCCTGCTGGCCCAGCCGTGGCTGCGCCCCACCTACGACGATCCGCAGTTCATCGTCCGCACCGTCTGGCGTACCTACGGCGGCTGGTACGACGGTGACCCGGCCACCGTGAGACCGGCGCCGCGCGCCGACCTGGCCGCCGAGGTGGCGCAGCTCGCGGGCGGGGCGTCCCGCCTGGCCGAGCGCGCCCTCGACGCGGCGGACCGCGGCCGGCTCGACCTCGCCGGTCACCTCGCCGAGTGGGCGGCGTTGAGCGCTCCCGAGGACCGTGACGTGCAGCGGGCCCGCGCCGACGTGTTCGGCCGGCTCGCCGCCGGCACGCCGGCGTTGATGGCGCAGGGCATCTACACCTGGGCGCAGGCCGAGGCCCAGGCCAAGGCCGACGACGTCGACCCGTGGTCGACGATGCGCGGGGGCCGCTGGGCGCCCTGACGCCGGGAACACGGCCGGACACCACAGTGGGGGCGGTACCCGGATCCGGGTACCGCCCCCACCGTCCTGCCGTCAGTCGCCGGACTCCTCGACGATCATCACGCCGTTGCCGTCCGGGTCCTCCACCGAGAAGAACGCGCCGAACGGGGCGTCGAAGACCGGCGACGCCTCCACGCCCGCCGAGGCCAGCTCGTTGTGCAGGCCCTTGACGTCCTTGCACGCCACGGAGATGTGCTGCGCTCCGGGGCGGAGGCCGCCCACGCCCCAGGTGGCGAGCACCACTGTGGTCTCGCCTCCCGGAGTGCCCAGCTGCAGCCAGCGCAGGCCCGGCTCCGGCGGCATCTCGTCCGGGGTCATCTCGTGGTCATTGATCACCTCGAATCCGAGGCGGGCGTAGAAGTCCTTCGCCTTGTCCTGGTCGGTGACCGGGATGGTGATCAATGTGATGTGGCTGATTCCCATGGAATTTCCCATCTCACGGCATATGGGCGAACAGTGCGATCATCCTACCGAACCGGTCCCCGTTGTGCATGCCTGAGACGCGCATGTCCGGCGCGGATTCTCATGGTCGCGCCGGACGAGTGCGATGGCGAGATCAGTTCGATTTCACCATTTCCCGGCGCAGGGTGTCGGCCGCGTTTCCGGTACGCATTTCACACACCCGGACGAGCGTGTCGTAGGCGACGAGCGCCCCGCGTACCGTCTCGTTGTAGAGATCCTGCGCGGCCACGCCGAGGTCGCGCATGGGCTGCATGAACAGCAGGAAGAACGCGTTGAAGTCGTACCCGTTCAGGATCTCCTCGCCGATCGGCTCCATGCGCTGGAGCAGCTGCACCCGCACCCGCAGCTTGCGCAGGTAGGCGATGCGCGCCTGGGCCATGCCGGCGAAGCCGCCCTCACCGGCCTGACGCAGCCGGTTCTCGAAACACTCGTCCCGGCCCTTCGCCAGCGCGAGCGCGCTGTACCGCTGCAGCTCCCCGTACTCCCGGACCGCGGTGTCGATCTGGTCCACGGTCCCGTCCAGGGCCCGGAAGGTCTGCGAGTAGGTCTTCAGGACGCCCGCCATCTGCGCGGCCACGTTGGCGGCGTCGAACGAGCCGTCCGGTGACACGGCTCCGGCGGAGGCTTCGACGACGTACCGCACCGTGTCGTCGAGGCAGGCCAGCGAATCGAGGCAGTCGCGAACGGCGCGCAGCGTCGCGCCGGTCGCCACCGCGTCGGACACCAGGCCGGTGACGATCTCGCCGGCGTCTCCGGCGGCGTAGTTGGTCGGGGGGCACTCATTGTGTAGACCCAGTACACCCACAGCTTCCTCCCTCACTGGTGATCGAGCTCTCCCTCGACCCTAGGGGCGCTGCGGGGGCCGGGACTTCTCCTGTGTTGCCCGCCGGTACGACCGGCCGGGATAGGCAAGCGGCGAGAAGCCGGGCCGCGGACGGGCGCGAAGAATGATCGCGGAGAGCGCGGCGAACCTGCGGAAAGGGTGGTGCCCGATGCCCGGCGACGCGACGACCGATGCGGTGTCGACTCCGGAGCTGGCGGAGGTGTTCGACCGGGCGGCGCCACGCTACGACCGCACCGGCGTCCGCTTCTTCGGCCCGATCGGCGCTCGCCTGGTGGCGGGGCTCGATCTGCGCCCGGGCGAGGACGTGCTCGACGTCGGCTGCGGGCAGGGCGCCTGCACCGTTCCCGCCGCCCGCGCCGTGGTGCCGGGCGGCTCGGTGATCGGCATCGACGTGGCACCGGCCATGGTGGAGGGGGCCCGCGCGGAACTCGCCGACGAGGGACTGACGAACGCGGAGGTACGGGTCGGTGACGCGGCCACACCCGGCTTCGCGCCGGCCCGCTTCGACGCTGTCGTCGCGGGCCTGGTGATGTTCATGCTGCCCGACCCGGCGGACGCCGCGGCCCGCTACCGCCGGCTGCTGCGCCCGGGCGGGCGCTTCGCGATGACCACGTTCGGCGCCGACGACCCCGCGTTCTTCCACGTCACCGACGCCGTCGTGCCGTACGTGGACGGTGGCATGCCCCCGGTACCCGGCCGCACCGACAACCCGTTGCGCTCCAAGGAGGGGATCCACCGCCTGCTGCGCGACGCCGGCTTCGCCGACACGCGGATCGAGGACGAGACGCTCGACCTGGAGTTCACCGACCCGCGGCAGTGGTGGGCCTGGCTGTGGCAGACGGCCGGCCGGATGGTGCTCGAGCGGGTGCCCGCGGAGCGGCTCGGTGAGGCGCGGGCGGCGGCCGAGGCCCGGATGGAGGAGGTCGCCGCCGACCGCGGACGCCTGGTCGTGCACTGGAACGTCTGGTACTCGTACGCCACCGCCGGCTGACTTCGAGCCCGTCCCGAAGGGGGATCCGTCATGGCCGCAACCAGCCCGCCGACGTTGCAGGGCCTGCCGCTGTTCGGCAACGCCTTCGCCTTCATGCGTGACCCGGTCGCGCTGGCCCGCGCCGGCTACGCCGAGCACGGTCCCGTGTTCGCGCTGCGGATGGGGCCGCGACGCTCGGTCGTCGTGGCCGGCGTCGAGGAGAGCCGGCACGCGATCGCGCTGCCCGAGACGATCCTCGCCGTCCAGCCGGTCTACCAGTGGCTGAAGCCCATGTTCGGCGCGGTCATGCAGGCCGCCGACCACCCGGACTACCTGCGTCAGCGGGCCGCGCTGCTGCCCGCCTTCCACAGCCGCAACCACGCGGACTACCTGGCCGCCATTATCGGCGAGACGAGCGACTGGATGGACCGGCTCGGCCCGCGCGGCGAGTTCGACGCGCGCGCCGACCTGGAACGGCTGAGCATGGACATCGCCGTACGCCTGTTCCTGGGGTCCGGCTTCCGCGCCCGGCACGGCGACCGGTTCCGGTCGCTCTTCCTCGACATCGCGGCCGGGATGGAGTTCTTCCTGCCGGCCAACCTGCCGACGCCGCGGCTGCGCCGGCGCGACCGCGCGCGCCGGGAGATGTTCGAGCTGATGGGGCCGCACCTGCGGGCCGTCCGGGAGGATCCGGACACCGGCCGGTACGGCTTCCTGCCGCACCTGCTCTCGGGTGGCGCGGACTTCGACGACGAGACCGTCATCGGGCTCATCCTGATCCTGGTGTACGCGGCGTACGAGACGACAGCGGCCCAGCTGGCCTGGTCGCTCATCCTGCTGCTGCAGCACCCGAAGGAACTGGCGGCGATGGAGGAGGAGATCGCCGACCTGCCCCGGCACGCCGGCGACTGGACCGTCACGGATCTGCACCGGCAGCGACGGCTGTTCGAGGCGCTGCTGGAGTCCCAGCGGCTGCGGCCGGTCACGACGCTACTGACCCGGCAGACAGTCACCGCGTACGAGGTCGGCGGTTTCACCGTGCCGGCCGGCTGGCAGACGCTGTTCTGCCCGCCCGTGACGCACCGCGTGCCGGAGGTGTTCCCGGACCCGGACCGGTTCGACCCCGACCGGTTCAGCAGGGACCGGGACACGGACGGCCGGGCGGCGGCCGGCCTGCTCAACCTCGGCGGCGGCCTGCACGCCTGCCTGGGCGCCCGCTTCGCCGACCTGGAGATGAAGGCGGTGCTGGCGATGCTGACCCGCTCGTACGACATGGAGCTGGGGATCGCCGAGCCGCGGCAGGCGCCGGGGCTGGGTGTGGCCCGGCCCGCGTCGTGCCCGGTGCGGTACACCGCCCGGTCCTGACCTCGTGGCCGTCGGTGGACCCGGTTCCACCGGCGGCCACGGGCACCGGCGCGGCCGGGGATCTCAGCGGACCTGTGCCCGCCGCGGCCCGGCCTGGGACTCGAGCATCAGCAGGGGGAACGCGAGCAGCAACGGCGGGTCCAGCAGGGCCGGCCGGCGCAGCGGGATGCCGACCGCGACGGTGGCCTGCGCCGCGACCGGCTCGTCGGGGATCTCGGCGGAGCCGACACAGATGCCGGCCGAGGGCTCCTCGGTGAGGACCTCGCCGATGGTCACGTCGGTGCGGGCGCTGACCGCGAGCACGCTCGCCCTGCCCGCCGCCGCGAGCGGTAGCGGGAACACCCCCGGCGAGAGGATCGCGGCGCAGGACGAGGGCCGTTGCTGCGGTATTCCGGACCGGAAGGTGGCGACCACGGTGAGGCCCGGGTGGTCGTCCGGGCGGGCCCCGACGTGGAGGAGCGCGAACGGCTGACGTGCGGGGGCCGGTGGGGTGGAGACCAGTTCGCGCAGGGGCACGTCCGCGACGGCGCGGCCGTACGTGCGGAAGCGGCCGGGTGACACACCGACGAGGCGGGTGAACTGGGTGGTGAAGGTGCCGAAGCTGGAGTAGCCGACCGCCATGCTGATGTCGGTCGCGCTGGCGTCGCTGCCGAGGAGCCGGCGTTTCGCCTCGGCCATCCGCACGGCGGTGAGGAACCGGCCCGGCGTGACGGCGGTCAGCATCCGGAACACGCGGTGGAAGTGGAACGGGCTCATCAGCGAGGCCCGGGCGATGTCGTGTAGCCGGTGTGGCTCGTCGAGGTGGCGCCGCATCGATGTCACCGCCTGGGTGATCGCTCCGATGTGTACGGAGGTCGCGGGCGCGGTGGTGGTCCCTGTTTCGTGGACGGCAGGCATGGGGCGTCGGACCTCCTGAGGGGATTGCGGAGATCGATCAACGACGGCAGCAGCAGGGCCGGATGGACGTCGGCGGAGCGCTGTCGGACTCGATGCTATAAATTCATATAGCAATCGGCAAGCCCATGAGAGCTATGTGTGAACAGTCCGCCACGGTAGGTGCTGCACCGGTTGGAGGGTAGCTGCGCCATTTTCGACACCGGCAATCGATTTCATAGGTTTGTTTCCCGACAGAGCGCATTCGCCACCGAAGGCGCCGCGCCGAAACGGTCGAGCAGTTGCAGGCCGATCCGGCGGATTGTCCGCAACATTCGATAGGACGTGCCGTGCTCGTCGTGCCGCGCCATCAGGAGCGACTTGTCGACCAGGCGGTTGAGCAGCGGGCGCAGATCGATCCGGACGTCCTGTTCGCAGTAGGAACGGGCCGTCTTCTCGACCATGTCCGGGCTCACCGGTTCCTCCATCCCGCTGACCAGCGCGAGGCACTGCTGCTCGGCGAGCGTGAGCCGGTCCACTGTGCGTACCACCGCCGCGTGCAGCGAACGGTGGTGCGCGGGCGTGCCCCGGCGGCTCGCGTCCAGCAGCCGCAGCGGATCGCGGCACTGCTCGGCCAGCTCGGGCAGACCGGTGGTGCGCAGCACGCGGGCGGCCAGTTCCAGCGCGAGCGGCAGGCCGTCGAGCCGGCGGCAGATGGTGGCGACCAGGGCGCAGTTGTCCTCGTCCACCGAGAAGGACGGGCACGCCTGGGTGGCGCGCCGCGCGAACAGCGCCACGGCGGGCACGCTCAGCAGCGCCGCCGGGTCGGCCGGTGTCTCCGGCCCGGGCGGGCGGAGCGGGCCGATCGTCAGGATCGTCTCGTACGGCAGGCCGAGCAGCTCCCGTGAGGTGACCAGGACGCGTGCCTGCGGACAGGACCGCAGCAGGTCGTCGACGAGCCCGGCGCAGGGCTCCAGGACGTTCTCGGCGTTGTCCAGGAGGAGCAGGAGCTGCCGGCCGGCCAGATCGTCGAACGGCCGGGCCGCAGCGGCGTGACGCTGCGGGAGCATCGGGTGCAGGGTCCGCCGTACCGCGTCGGCCGCGTCCGCGGCGCCGCAGGCAGTGGCCAGGTCCACCACCGCGACGCCGTCGCGGAAGTCCGGCCCGGCGGCTGCCGCCGCCGCGCGCGCGACGGCGCTCTTGCCCACCCCGGCGGGCCCGCTCAGCGTGATCAGCCGTTGCTGGACGAGCAGGTCACGCAGCTGTCGCAGCTCGGCCTCGCGGTCGATCAGCGGGTCGACCGCCGGTCCCGGCCCGAGCCAGCCGCCGGGTGGAGGGCCCGGGACCCGGCTCCCGCCGGCGGCGACCAGTTGCCGGTGCACCCGGCGCAGCTCGTGGCCGGGTTCGACGCCCAGCTCGGCCTGCAGCCGGGTGCGGATCCGGTCGTAGTGGGACAGGGCCGAGGCGCCGTGGCCGGCGCGTCGCTGGGTCTCCAGGTAGAGCGCCTGCGCGGCCTCGTTGAGGGGGTCCACCTGGGCGAGACGTTCGGCGGTGGGCAGGACCGCGACGGCGCCCTTGCTGGTCAGGCCGGCCCGGACGTACGCCATCGCCACGGTGGTCCACTTTCCCCGGAGCAGGGTGACGTCCTCGCACCCGGGCAGCAGGGACTCGAGACCGGTGGTCAGCGAGGCGGGCCACTCGCCGAGTGCCCGGCGCAGCAGACCGTACGCCTCGCCTGCGGCGCCGGAGGCCAGCAGTTGCAGCCCGTGGTCGGCGTGGCTGTGGAAACGGCTGACATCCACCGCGTCCGGTGGCAGCCGAAGCTGGTAACCGGTGCCGCTGTGCCCGATCACGTTGGTGCGGCGCCGCGCCGGAGTGTCCGGCTCCATCACCTGGCGCAGCCGGGCGATGTACGTGTGCACCAGCGACTGCGGCGTGCCGGGCGGCTGGTTCTCCCAGAGCGCCTCGATGATCTCGTCGATCGGCACCGGGGTGCCGTGGCGCAGGGCCAGCAGGGCGATGATTGCCCGTTGTTTGCGGGGCCCGAGGTCGACCTTGCGGGAATCGATTACTGCGTGGGTGGCGCCGAGGACATTAATCTCCACAATTGCCGCACGCAACACGTTGCCCCCAGGTCGCCCGTATCGACGTCAACCAACGTCAGCGTAGTAATTACTTCGGGAAACCTGAAGTGCACAAATATTGCGCCGGAAATTGGTTTCCTATATGTAGCCTGGGTTGCGTGCCGAGGACCGGGCGGCCGAAGGCCGAGTTGGTGTTGACCGACGAGGAGCGCGCCACGCTGGTGCGCTGGTCGCGTCGGGCGAAGTCCTCCCAGGCCCTGGCGTTGCGGTGCCGGATCGTCCTGGCGTGTGCCGAACCCGGGGCGACGAACGCCGCCGTGGCGGCCGACCTCGGGGTGTCGCGGCCGACGGTGGGGAAGTGGCGCAGCCGTTTCCTGCAACGGCGTCTGGAGGGTCTGGCCGACCGCGACCGGCCGGGCCGGCCGCCGTCGGTCAGCGCCGACCGGGTGGAGGAGGTGCTGGTGTCCACGCTGGAGGAGACGCCCCCGGGTGCCACCCACTGGTCCCGCAGGTCGATGGCCGAGAGGACCGGGCTCTCGCGGTCGACAGTCGGGCGGATCTGGCGCCGATTCCATCTCAGGCCGCACCGGGATCCCCCGTTCAACCTCTCGACCGACCCGGTGTTCATGGCGAAGGTGGTCGACGTGGCCGGGTTGTATCTGAGCCCGCCGGCCGGCGCGGTCGCGCTCGTCGTGCACGAGACGGCACGGATCCCGCCGGGGCCGCCGACGCCCGGCCGGCCTGCCCCGGAGCACCCGCGCGCCGGCGCCGCCGGCCTGTTCGCCGCGCGCACCGTCGCCGACGGCGCCACCGCGGGCCGCCGGTACCGGGCGGCGGATCTCAAGAGGTTCCTCGCCCGTGTCGACGCCTCGGTCCCCGCCGAGCTGGACGTCCACCTCATCTGGGACAACCACGGCGCGCACCACGCGCCGGCAGTCACGTCCTGGCTTGACCGGCACCCCCGCTTCCGCGCGCACGTCACCCCGACCGCTTCGGCCTGGGTCGCGCAGCTCGACCACTGGTTCGGCTTCCTCGCCGACCAGATGGTCCCGCGCGGCACCCCCCAGTCCGTGCAGGCCCTGGAGGCCGGCATCAGCGCGTGGGTCGCGGAGCGGGACGAGAACCCCGGCCCCTTCACCTGGACGAAGACGACCGACGAGATCATCGAATCCCTCGGTCGATTTAATCAACGGACATCTGACGCAGGCGAGTAGTGAGATCAGCCGCGGAAACGCGATTTCGTTACTATATGTAATTCAAGTTTTCTTCAAGAACGGATGTGCAGACTGGCGCCGCACGGACACTGTGGACCGACTCCGCGGGAGCGTCATGAGAACCGACAACGCCACGCTCGACGAAACCCGCCCCCGTAGCTGGCGCCGCCTGCTGCATCAGCCGGACCGCCTCGCCGACTTCACGGTCCGGGGCTTCGCGTCCGACCCGCCCGAACTGCGCGCCAGGCTGGAGACCGCCGCGGGAACCTTCCTCGACGGCTTCAACGAGGGACTCGCCGCCCCCGCCGGCGCGCCTCCGCGATTCGACGACCAGCCGGACCACCTGCGCGGCTTCGCCGTCGAAGGGCTGGCCATGCAGGCCGCCCTGCTCGACCTTCTCGTCCCGGGCAGCCGCCGGCTGCCGGCCGTGCTGCGCCTGCACGGCCCGGCCCACATCCACCTGATCCACGTCGGCGTGGGCTGGGCGATGGCCAAGCTGCGCTGGCCGTTCTGGGCCCGGCTGTCCGGGCTGGACCCGCTGCTGCGCTGGCTCGCGCTCGACGGCTGGGGCTTCTCCGCGGGCTTCTTCGCCGACGCCGGCGGGCTGCGCCGCATCACCGCCCACCCGCGCCGGTGCTCCGAGCGCTGCGCCATCCGCTACCAGGGTGTGGGCCGCAGCCTGTGGTTCCGGGGCACCGCGGAGCCCACCCGGGTGGCGGACCTCGTCGCCACGCTGCCGCAGTGGCACCACGGCGACGCGTGGAGCGGTGTGGGCCTCGCGGCCGCGTACGCCGGCGGGGTGTCGCCGGAGGGACTCGCCACGCTGCGCGAGCGTGCCGGAGCGCACGCCGGTGACCTCGGCCAGGGTGTGGCCTTCGCCGCCGCCGCCTGGCAGCGCAGCGGCTGGACCCCGCCCGAACTCGCCACCACCGTGCACGCGCTCGCCGGCACCGACCCGCGTACCGCCGCGGACTGGACCCGCGAGGCCGAGGCCGGGCTCCGCACGCCCGCCACCGGCCCGGTCGAGTACCAGACGTGGCGGCAGCGCATCCGGGCCCGCGTGCTGCTCGCGTCGCTCTGATCCGCCCGCGACCATCCGAGGGGGAACCTGTGCCGTCCGCTGTTCGTAGAACGCTCGTACCCGCCCTGGCCCTGCTGCTGTGTGTCGTGGCCGGTCTGTTCACCCGGCTGCCGTCGGTCTCCGCGTCCGACGCCGACGCCCTGAGCGCCCGCTTCGCCTTCACGCCCGCCCCGCTGAACGCCACCGGGGACACCCGCCGGCTCCGCGAGGTCCAGCCCGCACTGAACCATCTCGCCGCGTGGATCTCCGCGGTCGGCGCGGGCGTCGGCCTCGGCGACTTCGACGGCGACGGCCTGCCGAACGACCGCTGCCTGGTCGACCCCCGCGACGACTCGGTCACCGTGGCGCCGGTGCCCGGCACCGGCGAACGGTACGCCGCCGTCACCCTCCAGCCGGCCGGTGTCGCGTACGACGCCCGCACCACAGCGCCCATGGGATGCCTCCCCGCCGACTTCAACGGTGACGGCGCACTCGACGTCCTGGTGTACTTCTGGGGCCGCGTGCCGCTGCTCTACCTGCGTCAGCCCGGCGGTGGCGCACCCGGTGCCGCCGGCTTCCGGGCGAGCGACGTGGTCGCTCCCGGCGAGATCTGGAACTCGACCACCGCCAACGTCCTCGACGTCGACGGCGACGGCGGCCTGGACATCCTGATCGGCAACTACTTCCCGGACGGCGCCCGGGTGCTCGACCGGACCGCCGCCGACGACCCGGTGATGCGGATGCAGGACTCCATGTCCCTGGGCCGCAACGGCGGCCGCAACCGGCTCCTGATGTTCGACGGCAACACCTCCGCCGCGGGCGGCGCGGCCGTTCCCGCGTACGCCGACCGGTCCGACGCCTTCACCACCGACCAGGCGCGGGCCTGGACCCTGGCCACCGGGGCGCAGGACCTGACCGGCGACGGCCTGCCGGAGATCTACTTCGCCAACGACTTCGGGCCCGACAACCTGCTGGTGAACGAGTCCCGCCCCGGCCGGCCCGAGTTCCGCGAGGTGAGCGGCACGCGCGACCCGCTGGCCCCCAAGTCCAAGGTGATCGGGCACGACTCGTTCAAGGGCATGGGCGTCGCCTTCGACGACCTCAACGCCGACGGCCGGCCGGACCTGCTGGTCAGCAACATCACCTCGCCGTTCGCCCTGCAGGAGAGCAACTTCGCCTTCGTCAGCACGGGCGGCCGGTTCACCGCCGGGCGCGCGCCGTACCGGGACCGCAGCGAGGAACTCGGGCTGTCCCGCAGCGGCTGGGCCTGGGACATCAAGGCCGCCGACTTCGACGCCGACGGCCGCCGCGAGATCACCCAGGCGGTCGGCTTCCTGCACGGCGGGACCGACCGCTGGGCGGAACTCCAGGAACTCGCGATGGCCAACGACACCTTCCTGAAGTACCCGTGGGCCTGGCCGAACTTCCGGCCCGGCGACAGCCTGTCCGGGCACGAGCGGAACCCCTTCTTCGTACGCGGGCCGAACGGCCGGTTCGTCGACGTGTCGAAGCGGCTGGGGATGACGAACACCCAGGCCTCCCGAGCCATCGCCGTCGGCGACGTCGACCACGACGGGCGGCTCGACATGGCGGTCGCCAACCAGTGGGCCGCCTCGGAGCTGTTCCGCAACACCGGTCCGGCGGCGACCCACCTCGGGCTGCGGCTGGTGGTGCCCACCGCCAACGGCGCGACCCGGGCGGCGATCGGCGCCCGCGTCGAGGTGCGCCGCGCCGACGGTACGACGCTGACCGACCAGCTGTACCCCGCCAACGGACACACCGGCGTGAACGCCGACGAACTGTACTTCGGCCTCGGCGGCAGCCCGTCCGCCCAGGTCCGGATCACCTGGCGCGACGCCGCCGGACAGCACGAGACGAGCACCACGCTCGCCTCGGGCTGGCACACGGTCACGCTGCGACCCGAGTCCTGATCGAGGAGAGAACCATGGCCAACAAGGACCCCCGGATCGTCGCGCTGCGCCGGTTCGCCCTGTCCATCACCGTGTTCACGCTGCTGGGGCACACGGTCCTCGGATTCGAGCAGTCGTGGCTCACGCCGATCGCCGCGCTGCTCACCGCGTACGCCCTCGAGCTTCTCCTGGAGACGCTCGAGGCCCGCGTCGAGCGCCGCCCGGTCCGCTACCGCGGCTCCGCCGTCGATCTCCTCAACTTCCTGCTGCCCGCGCACATCGGCGGACTGGCCTGCGCGATGCTGCTCTACGGCAACGAGCGGCTGTGGCCCACCCTGTTCGCCGTCACCGTCGCGATCGCGAGCAAGTACGTGGTGCGGGTGCGCTTCACCGCCGGGGGACCGGCGAAGCACGTCCTCAACCCGAGCAACTTCGGCATCGTCGTGACGCTGCTGTGCTTCACCTGGGTGGGGATCGCACCGCCGTACCAGTTCACCGCGAACATCAACGGGATCTGGGACTGGGTGGTGCCCGGCGCGATCCTGGCCGCCGGCACGATGCTCAACGCCATGCTGACCCGGCGCGGGCCGCTGGTGGCCGCCTGGGTCGCGGGCTTCGCCGCACAGGCGGTGCTGCGGTCGGTGATCTTCGACCACGCTCTGGTGGCGGCGCTCCTGCCGATGACCGGCGTGGCGTTCGTCCTGTTCACCAACTACATGATCACCGACCCCGGTACCACCCCGCACGCGCCGCGCCGCCAGGTCGTGTTCGGCCTGGCCACCGCGGCGGTCTACGGCACGCTCGTGCTCCTGCACATCGAGTTCGGTCTGTTCTTCGCGCTCACCACCGTGTGCGTCGGCCGCTGGGTGGTGATCGTGACCGCCCGCCGGATCCGCGAGCGGCGGCAGCCGGTCACCGGAGCCGGTGCGCCGGAACACGCCTCCCAGCCCGCCGTCCCGGTCGGAGCCCAGGCATGACCGGCACCGGAGCCCCGATCGTCGTGGTGGGAATGGCCTGCCGGTACCCGGACGCCGCGGACCCCGGGCAGCTCTGGCAGACGGTGCTCGGACGCCGGCGTGCCTTCCGGCCCCTGCCGCCGGAACGGCTGCCGGTCGCCGACTACCACCGGCCCGGGCCCGACGAGGTCGACCACACCTACGTCGACCGCGCCGCCGTCCTCAGCGACTGGGTGTTCGACCGGTCCCGCTTCCACGTGCCCGGTGAGGTCTTCCGGGCGGTCGACCTGACCCACTGGCTGGCCCTGGAGGTGGCCGCGGACGCGCTCGCCGACGCCGGCTGCCCGGCTGGCGCGGGCCTGCCCAACGACCGGGTCGGCGTGATGCTCGGCAACTCGATGACCGGTGAGTTCAGCCGCGCCAACGGGCTCCGCCTGCGCTGGCCCTACGTGCAGCGGCTGCTCGCCGAGACGCTGGCGGGGCTGGACCTGTCGGACGCCGAGCGGGAGAAACTGCTCGCCACCGCGGAGGACCGGTTCAAGGAGCCGTTCCCGCCGCCGGGCGAGGAGACGCTCGCCGGGGCGTTGTCGAACACGATCGCCGGCCGGATCTGCAACCACTTCGACTTCCACGGCACCGGCTACACGGTCGACGCCGCCTGCGCCTCGTCGCTGATGGCGGTCGCCACGGCCGCCCGGATGCTCGCCGACGGCGATCTCGACGTCGCGCTGGCGGGCGGTGTGGACCTCAGCCTCGATCCGCTGGAACTGGTCGGTTTCGCCCGGGTGGGCGCGCTGGCCACCGGCGACATGCGGATCTACGACTCGCGGCCGACCGGGTTCCTGCCGGGGGAGGGCTGCGGGATCCTGGTCCTGTGCCGTGAGGACTTCGCCGCCGAACACGGCCTGCGGCCGTACGCGCGGCTGCACGGCTGGGGCACGTCGTCGGACGGCAACGGCGGGCTGACCCGGCCCGAGCCCGCCGGTCAGCTGCTCGCGCTGCGGCGCGCGTACGACCGGTCGGGTCTCACCCCCGAGCAGGTGTCGTTCGTGGAGGGGCACGGCACCGGCACCGCCGTCGGCGACGAGACCGAACTGTCCGCGCTGCGCGACCTGCACGCCGGCCGCCGGCTCCCGGCGGTGCTCGGCAGCGTGAAGGCGAACATCGGGCACACCAAGGCGGCGGCCGGGGTCGCCGGGATGATCAAGGCCGTACTCGCGATCCACCACCAGGTGATCCCGCCGACCACCGGCTGCGAGTCACCGCATCCCGCACTGGCCGCCGCCGGGTCGCCGCTGGTGGTGACCGACGAGCCGACGCCGTGGCCCGGCCCGGACCGGTACGCGTCGGTCAGCGCCATGGGCTTCGGCGGCATCAACGCCCACGTGGTGCTGGGCGGGATCTCGCCCACCACCCGCCGGGTCGTCACCGACGCCGAGCGCCGGGCCGCCCGCCCCCTGCCGTCCCACGAGGTGGTGGTGTGCGCGGCGGCCGACCGTGCGGCCCTGACCGCGCGGCTGACCGGCCTGGCCGATCTGGCCGGCCGGCTGTCCCGGGCGGAACTGGGCGATCTCGCGGCCACGCTGGCCGCGGAGCCGGTCGCCGCGGGCGCCGTCCGGTTCGCCGCCGTGGTACGCGACCCGGACGGCCTGGTCCGCGCCGCCCGGCGCGCCGTGACCGCGCTGGCCGGCGCGGGCACCGAGCTGTTCGACCCGGAGGCCGGTGTCTTCCTCGGCGCCGGTGACTCGCCCCGGATCGGTTATCTGTTCTCCGGACAGGGATCCCCGGTCCGTCCGGACGCGGGCGCGCTGGGGGAGCTGCTCGACGGGCCACTCGCCGGGTACGACTCGGAGGTCGAGGTCGCGGCGGGCGGCGTTCCGGACACCGCGGTCGCCCAGCCCGCCATCCTGCGGGCCTCGCTCGCCGGTCTGACCTGGCTGCGCCGGCTGGGCGTGGAGGCCGAGGCGGCCGTCGGGCACAGCCTCGGCGAGATCGGCGCGCTGTGCTGGGCGGGGGCACTGGACGACAAGGAGGCCCTCGAGCTGGTACGCGTTCGCGGCCGGCTGATGAGCGACGCGCCGGGTCGCGGCGCGATGGCCGCCGTCGCCGGGCCCGCGGACCGGGTTCGCGAGCTGCTCCGCCCGGGCCCGGTCGTGGTCGCCGGGGAGAACAGCGCGGGGCAGTGCACAGTGTCCGGCCCGGCCGCGGAGG
Source organism: Micromonospora sp. CNZ285 (assembly GCF_004637285.1). NCBI lineage: Bacteria > Bacillati > Actinomycetota > Actinomycetes > Micromonosporales > Micromonosporaceae > Micromonospora > Micromonospora sp. CNZ285. The sequence goes on from NZ_SPQD01000001.1 coordinate 1,032,951, forward strand.
TGGCCCGGTTCGTCGACGGCGCCCCGTCCGCCGGCCTGCGGGCCACCGCACTGCCGGTCTCGCACGCCTTCCACTCGCCGATGATGGCTCCCGCGAGCCTCGCCCTGCGCGATCACCTCACCGGACTCGCCGGGCGGGTACCGCGACGGCCGGTCTGCTCCACGGTGACCGGCGACTGGCTCGGCACCGGCACCGACCTCGCCGACCTGCTCATCCGTCAGCTCGTCGAGCCGGTCCGCTTCCGCGACGCGCTGGCGCGCCTGGCCGAGCGAACCGACCTGCTGATCGAGGTGGGCCCCGGCGCCGTGCTGGCCGGGCTGGCCGCGGATCTGCCGGAGGCCCGGGTGGTGGCTCTCGACTCGGGCGCGCCCGGCCCGCACGGCGTCGCCACGGTGACCGCCGCGCTGTTCGCCACGGGCGCCGGGCCGGACGTGGGCGCGTACTATGCGCGCCGGGCGTGCCGCCGGCTCACGCCGGACTGGCGGCCGGTCTTCCTGCGCAACCCCTGCGAGGGCACCGGCGGGCCGGCGCGGGCGCCGCAGCCGCCTCGTCCCCGTCCGGCGCCCGCCATGCCGACGTCCGCGCCGCCGGTGGTCACCGTGGACGACACCGACCTGCTGAGCGCCGTCACCCGGCGGGTGGCGGCCATGGTCGAACTCGACGCGGCCACGCTGCGCCCGGACACCCGGCTCGTCGCCGACCTGCACCTCAGCTCGCTGCGGGTCAGCCAGCTCGCCGTGGACGCCGCCGCGGCGGTCGGCCGGTCGGCGCCCGCGGTCCCGGCCGCCCTGGCCGACGCCACCATCGACCAGCTCGCCGCGATGCTCGCCACGCTGCCCGCGGCAGGGGAGGCCGACGCCCCGCCGGCCGGCATCGCCAGTTGGGTGCGCGCCTTCACCGACCGGTTCGTCGAGTCGGCCGCCCCGGCGGCCCGGCCGGGCGCCCGGCGCGGGTGGACAGTGCTCGGCACCGAGGACCACCCGCTGAGCAAGGGGGTGGCCGAGCACTTCCCGCTCGCCGACACCCCGGACGCGCGGTTGCTGCTGCTGCCACCGGGCCTCACGGTGCCGGCGGAGCTGGTCGTGACCGCGCTGCGCGCCACCGCGGCCGACGGGCTGCCGCTCGTGGTGCTGCACCACGGCGGCGTGGGCGCCGCGGTCGGGCGCAGCATCGCCATGGAGCGGCCGGGCGCCGCGGTGATGGTCGCCGAGACCCCGGTGGACGACCGCTGCCTCAAGCTCGTCGCCGAGGCGTCCGTCGACTGGACCGGCTACGTCGAGGCCGTCTACGACGAGGACGGTGTCCGCACCACCCGGGTCGCCGCTCCGCTCGCGCTGTCCCGCCGGGACGAGCGCATTCCGCTGGCTTCCGGCGACATGCTGCTGGTCACCGGCGGGGCGAAGGGCATCGGGCTGGAGTGCGCAGCCGCGGTGTGCCAGGCCACCGGCGCCACCGCGGTGCTCTTCGGGCGCAGCCCCGGCACGGACCCGGAGGTCCGGGCCGGCCTGGACCGGCTCACCGCGCTCGGGATCACCGCCGGCTACCACGCTGTCGACGTCAGCGACGGGCAAGCCGTCACCGCCGCCGTCACCGCTGTCGAGGAGCGGTACGGACCGGTACGCGGGCTGCTGCACGCCGCCGGCCACAACACGCCGCGGCGGATCGAGGACGTGACAGTCGAGGGTCTCCGCGCGACGCTGGCACCGAAGGCCGACGGCTTCGACCACCTGGTCGCGGCCCTCGGCGACGATCTGCGCTTCGCCGTCGCCTTCGGATCCGTCATCGGCCGCACCGGGCTGACCGGCCAGTCGGAGTACGCCGTCGCCAACGAGTGGCTCGCCCGGCGCTGCGCGGAACTGACGCGGGAGCGGCCCGGCACCCGATGGCTGACGGTGCAGTGGTCGGCCTGGTCGGGCGTCGGCATGGGGGTCCGCCTCGGGGTCCTCGACGCGCTGGTGCGCGACGGGCTCGAACCGATCAGCGTCCCGGCCGGCACCGACCTGCTGCTGCGCCTGCTGGCGGCGCCGGACACCGGGCCGTGCGTGCTGGCCGCCGGCCGGCTGCCCGCCGGACCGACCCTGCGCTACCGAGACGACGACCGCACCGGCGGGCGGTTCGCCGAGCGGGTGCTGGCGCTGACGCCCGGGGTGGAGAGCGTCCTCGGCGCCACCCTGACCGCCGGCACCGACCCCTACCTGTCCGACCACGTGGTCGACGGCGTCCCGCTGCTGCCCGCCGTGCTGGGCCTGGAGGCGATGACGCAGGCCGCCACCGCGCTCACCGGGGCGCCGGGGACGCCGGTGCGCCTCACCGGCGTACGGCTCGAACGGCCGGTGACGGTGACCGACCGGCGCGACATCCGGGTCGCGGCGCTGGTCCACGACGACGGCCGGGTGGAGACCGCGCTGCGCAGCGACGACACCGGCTTCGCGGTGGACCACTTCGCGGCGGTCGTGACCACCGGCGCCGTGCCCGCATCCGATCCGGCGGTGCCGGCGCCGGCCGTGCGGCTCGGGGAGCCGGGACTGCCGGCGGCGGGCCTCTACGGCGGCCTCTACTTCCACGGGCCCGCGTTCCGGCGGGTGCGCGGATATCACGCGCTGAGCGCGTACCGCTGCGTGTTCTCGGTCCGCGCCGAACCCGGCACCGCGTGGTTCGGAATGTACCTCGACGCGTCGCTGCGGCTCGGCGACCCGGGCGCCCGTGACGCCGTGCTGCACGGGCTGCAGGGCTGCGTCCCGGACCGGCGCGTGCTTCCGGTCTCCGTCGAGCGGATCACCGTGTGGCACCGGCCGTCCGGCGTGCTCACCGTCACCGCCCGCCAGCGCGCGGAGGACGGTGCCGAGTTCGTCTACGACGTGCTGGTGAGCGACGAGTCGGGACGCCCGGTCGAGGAGTGGACGGGGCTGGTCCTGCGCGCGGTGGCCGAGATCGGCTGGTCCGAGATGCCGGCGTTCCTCGCCGGTCCGGCCGTGGCCCGGCGGCTGCGTCACCGGCATCCCGGCATCGACGCCGCGGTGCTCCCCGCGACGCGCGGCGACGGCGGACCCACCGTCCGGTTGGCCGACTGGCTCGCCGGCGCCGTGCTGGGCGAGCCCGCGGGCGCACGGCACGCCGGCGACGGGCGGGTCACGGTGCCGGGCGGCGGTGGCGTCTCGGCCAGTCACCTCGACGACCTCGTGCTCGTGACGGTGGCGCCGGGCCCGGTCGGCGTCGACTGGGAACGTGTGGACGACCGCCCGCCGCCGCTGGAGGAACGGCACCGGGCCCTCGCCGTGCGGCTCGCCGCCGAGTCCAGGGAGGACGAGGCCGTCGCGGCCGTCCGCGTGTGGACGGCGATCGAGGTGACCCGCAAGCTCGGGCTCGGGCCCTCGGCGCCGCTGGTGTTCACCGGCCGGGAGCCGTCCGGCACGCTCGGCCTGCGCAGCGGCGACCACGTGCTGAGCAGCGTGCTGCTGCGGACGGCAGGGGACGCGCGGCAGGTGGCGGTGTGCGTGGGGACGCCGGCATGAGCGCCCCGGTCTACCGCTACCGGCACCGGGTGACGTTCGACGAGACGAACCTGGTGGGGAACGTCTACTTCGCCCACTACGCCCACTGGCAGGGGCACTGCCGGGAGCACTTCCTCGCCGAGCAGGCGCCCTCCGTGCTCGCCGCCCTGTCGGACGGGCTGGCGCTGGTCACCGTCTCGATGTCGGTCGAGTTCTACGCCGAGAGCCACGCCTTCGACACTGTCGAGATCGAGATGTCGCTCGTCGAGCTCAACGGCAATCGCATCACGATGAGCTTCGACTATCGCCGGGTCCGCCCGGATGGCGCTCCCGCCGAGCTGATCGCGCGGGGCCGGCAGACGGTGGCCGTGATGGAGCGGGTCGACGGCCAGTTGCAGCCCGCCCCGGTACCGGCCGACCTGGCGGCCGCGCTCGCCGTCTACCGCCGTCCCGCGGCGGGGGTGTGGGTCCGATGACAGTCGGCGTCATCGGCTGCGGGCGGATGGGCGTCGCCGTCACCCGCGCGGTCGCCGCCGCGCGCTGCAGCGTGCTGCTCGCCGGACGGACACCCGGCGCGGCGGCCGCCGCCACCGCCGGCGTACCGGGGGCCTTCGCCGCCGACATCCGCGTCGTCCTCGAACGGGCCTCGCTCGTCGTGCTCGCCGTTCCGCTCGGTCCGGCCTGCCGGGTGCTGACCGAAACCCCGGTGCCGGGCCGGGGCCGTCCGCTCCTGGACGTCACCAACCCGGCCCTCGGCGGCGAGGAGGTGCCGCCCGGCTCGTCGGGGGCCCACCTGATCGCGGCGGCGGCACCCCCCGGCTGGCACGTCGTCAAGGCGCTGAACACCGTGCCCGCGGCGATGGTCGGCGAGCCGCTCTGCGGCGGGCTGCCGGTCTCCCTGCCGCTGGCCGGCGACGACGCCGGGGCCAAGGGGGTCGCCGGTGCGCTGCTGTCCCGGCTCGGCTTCGCGCCGATCGACGTCGGGGGGCTCGAACACGCCCGGGAGCTGGAGTCGCTGGCCATGCTCCTCCAGGCCGTCAACCAGCGCCACGGCGTACACGGGCGGATCGGGCTGCACATCTGCGGCCCGGACGGCCCGGTGCGATCGCTCCACGCACCCGCGGTGCCGGGTGTGCGTCTCCCGTAACCGATCACCCATCGAGGAGGAACCATGTCCGTAGCCGACCGGGGAGCAGTCCCGGTAGTCACCGTCGACGCGACACCGCAGGGCCGCACCGCCACGGCCCTCGGCTTCGCCGTGGCGGGCGCGGTGGCCGGGGTGCTGCTCGCCGTCGCCTGGTCGTTCACCTTCGTCGACTCGGTGATCGGCGACAACATCGCCAACTCGCTCCTGGGTCACGACGCCAAGGCGACGGCGATCGGCGGCTCCGTCGCCGGGCTCGCCTTCGCCTTCGTGTCCGGCCTCGCCGGCACGTTCACCGCCTGCAACGTCGCCGCGTTCGGGATGGTCCCGCAGGTCACCAGGGAGACGACGAGGTCCGGACTGCGCGGACTGCTCGCCCCGCTGGGCTGGCTCACCGCCGGGAGCATGGCTGTCGCGCTGACCTACGGCGCCGTGGGCGTGCTGCTCGGGGACCGCCTGCCGCAACTGTCCACCGCGACCACGGCCGGCGGCGTACCGGTGCGGCTCGTGCAGGCGTCCGTCGTCTTCGGGCTGGCCGGCCTGGCCCTGCTCTACCTCGGCCTGGCGGCGTTGAAGCTGGTTCCGGACCCGTTCGCCGGCCGGCCGCGGGCCCGCCTGGTCGCGCTGGGCGTCATCATCGGCGCCTTCCTGATCGGCCGCCCCTTCCCGCTCTTCCACAAGCTCTTCCTCTACGCGGTGGCCGACGACAACCCGGCGTACGGCGCCGCCGTCTTCGGCCTGCAGACGCTCGGCAACATGCTGGTGATGGTCCTCGTCGTGGTGATCGCGTCGAGGCTGACCGGCGGGCGCCTGCTCACCGCCCCGAGCCGGCGCGGCACCGTGCTGTCGGGCGTCGCGCTGGTGCTCGTCGGCGTGTTCCTCATCGTCTACTGGGACGTACGCGTGCCGGCGCTCTTCGGCGTGGGGTGGTTCCCGACCGCGCCCTGGAACTGAGCCTGCCGCACCGGCGGGCAGGCGCGTGACCTGCGTTACCTCTCGCCGAGACGGGAATGTGATCACCGGGGGCGTATTTGACTCACTGTGTGAGTGCCGCACCCTCCCGCGCCCGGTCGCACGACCGGGCCGGGACGCCCCAGACGACAGATGCCGCCCCGACGCCCACCCCGGGTGACCTGATGAGCCGAGGCCAGCGGCTGAAGCTCGTGCTGGTCCTCGGCTCGCTGATCGCCGTGGGTCCGCTGACGATCGACATGTATCTGCCGGCGCTGCCCGCGATCGTCACGGACTTCGCGACCACGTCGGCGGCGGTCCAGTTGACGCTCACCGGCACGCTCGCCGGGCTCGCCGTCGGGCAGCTGCTGATCGGGCCGCTGTCGGACGCGGTCGGGCGGCGCCGCCCGCTGATCGCCGGCCTCCTGCTGCACATCGTGGCGTCGGCGCTGTGCGTGATCGCCCCGAACGTCGCCGTCCTCGGCGTCCTGCGCGTCGTGCAGGGCCTCGGCGTCGCCGCGACCGCCGTGGTGGCGATGGCGGTGGTGCGTGACCTGTTCAGCGGCGCGGCGTTCGCCACGCTGCTGTCCCGGCTGCTGCTGGTGATGGGCGCGGCGCCGGTCCTCGCGCCGACGCTGGGCGGCGGCGTGCTGCGGTGGACCGACTGGCGTGGCGTGTTCGTGGTCCTGGCCGTCTTCGGGGTGCTGCTCGTCGTGCTGGCCACGCTCGCGCTGCCCGAGACGCTGCCGCCCGCGCGGCGCCGGCGCGGCGGAGTCGTCGCGACCGTGCGGACGTACGGCGGGCTGCTGCGGGACCGGGTCTTCCTCGGGCTGGTCCTGGTCGCCGGGCTGGCCATGGCCGCGCTGTTCGCGTACGTCGCGGGGTCGTCGTTCGTGCTGCAGGACGGGTACGGGCTCGACGAGCAGCAGTTCGGCCTGGCGTTCGGCGCGGGCGCGATCGGCCTGATCGGCGCGACCCAGTACAACGTGCGGCTGCTGCGGCGCTACCCGTCGCAGTGGATCCTGGTGACCTCGCTGGCGGCGGGCACGGTGGCCGGGCTGGCCCTGGTGGTGTTCGCCGCGACCGGCTTCGGTGGGCTGCCCGCCCTGCTGGTGTCGCTGTGGCTGGTGCTGGCGGCGGCCGGCCTGGCCATGCCGAACGCCCCGGCGCTGGCGCTGTCCCGCCACGGGGAGGCGGCCGGCACCGCCTCGGCCCTGCTCGGCGCCGTGCAGTTCGGCGTGGGCGCGGTGGCCGCGCCGCTGGTGGGCGTACTCGGCACCGGCGCGGTGGCGATGGCCCTGGTGGTGGCCGGCGGGATGGTGGCGGCACTGCTGGTGCTGCTGGTCGTCGTCCGGCCGTCCCAGCTCGCCGGCCTGGAGGCGGCGCCGGCGGTCGCTGTCGCGCACTGACCCGGCCGCCCCGGATCGCGCCGGGTGCGCTCGGTGCCTACGCTGCTGCCATGACCGCCCCGGCTCGCATCCTGGTCGAGGGCATCCACGGCTCCGGCAAGTCGACGCTCGCCGCGCATCTGGCGCAGCGGTTCGGCCTGCCCTGGTATCCGGTCGACGACCTGCTGTGGGAGCCCGGCTGGGTCGAGGTGCCGGTGGCCGAGCAGCGTCGCCGGATCGAGGCGATCTGCCGGCGCGACAGCTGGATCCTCGACGGCGCGTACCACGGCTGGCGGGACGTGGTCCTCGGCCGCGCCGACCTGGTGATCGGCCTGGACTACCCGCGCGGCGTCTCGTTCCGGCGGCTACTGCGGCGCACGCTGCGGCGGCTGGCCGGCGGGGAGCTGATCTGCAACGGCAACCGGGAGACGCTGCGCAGCGTGCTGTCCCGCGACTCGATCCTGGTGTGGCACCTGACCGGGTTCGGCCGGGCACGCCGACGCCTGCGGGACTGGGCGGCCGACCCGGCCGGACCGCCGGTGCTGCTGTTCGGCGACCAGGCCGCGCTCGACGCCTGGCTGGCCCGCGGAGCGCCGGTGACACCGCATGCCGGTCCGGACCGGGGCGGCCCGCGGCCGCTGACGTGACTACATCGGGAAGCGGCCCCGGCGCCACTGCCAGTGGCGACCGGCCCGGAAGTGGTCGATCACCGCGCGCTGGAGCACGGTACGGCGCGGCAGCCGGTCCAGCGGCGTGTCCAGGGTGCGGAACACGAACCGCAGCACCTCGACGTCGCCGTCCAGGCCGGGCTGCTCCTGGTAGGGCTCCAGGGTGAACCGCCGCTGGAACCGGACGATGTTGGAGTCCTCCGGGAGGTATTCGCGCAACTGCGGGTCGAGCAGCCAGGAGCCGCAGGAGAACGCGGTGTAGCGCTCGCCGGGGAAGTGGCGCGGGAAGAACGCGCGGGCCCGGTCGAGCGACGCGTCGACCGCCGCCGGGGTCAGCGGTCCGGTGTCCGGGATGTGCAGGTCGATCGCCTCGGCGTCGCCGCGCTGGTGCTGGAGCCGGCCCAGCTCGTAGAGGCCGCCGCGCGCGTGCAGCGTCAGCCAGCACTGCATGACCGGCCAGCCCTCGCCGTTCATCCGCCGGTCGACGGCGAGGTTGTTGCCCAGGTCGGCCAGCGTCGCCCAGGACACGTCGTCGGGGACGCCGTGGTCGCGGTGGTAGGCCCGGACCACGTCGACGAGTGCGAGGTACGCGTAGACGTAGAGGTGCCGCCAGGCCGGACCCCGCTCGCGGGGCAGCGCCGGGCCCGGCGGCAGCCAGGCGTGGCCGCCGAGGTCGGCGCGAACCAGGGCGATCGAGCGGTCGAGCAGCCAGCGCAGCTCCGGGGTCCACAGTGGTGAACCCGGTTCCGGCCAGCCCGCGAGGATCTCGGCGGCGTCGTCGGGGCGGACCGCGAGCCGGTCCAGCAGGGCTGGTGCGTCCGCCCGGCCGGGCAGCGGCGCGGAGGGCAGGTCACCGGCGAGCCGGTGCACCCGGTCGACCTCCTCGGCGGGCACGCCGAGCCGGCCGGCGACGTCATCGACATCCATGGCGGTGACGCTACCGGCCGGCGCCTGCCCCGACAGCCCCGCGCGTGCTCAGCGACGTTGCTGGCACGGCACGCAGAAGCGGGCCGAGGGCAGGATCTCCAGGCGGGCGGTCGGGATGTCCTGCCCGCACCGCTCGCAGACGCCGTACGTGCCCTCGGACATCCGCTTCAGCGCCTGGGCGGTGTCCGCGATGCCCTGCCGGGCGGTCTCGACGAGCCGGCGCAGCGTGTCCGGGTCGTGGCCGCCGTAGTCGGGCTGCCGCGTGTGCAGCGTCAGCTCGGTGAGCTGGTCGGTGTACTCGCCGAACTGCCGGTCCAGCAGTTCGCGCAGCGTGTCGGTGCGGTTGAGGGCGTGCGTCATGATCAGGCGCTCCTTTCCGGGCGGCGCGGGGTGTCGTGCGGGTGTCGCAGGGCCGAGATGGCGGCCATGCCGGCGCCGGTCAGCGCGGCGGTACGGGGGGACGCGGCGCGGTGCACCGTCGCGCCGAGCGTGGCGACCAGGCGGGCGGTCACGTCGGGCCGGGTGGCGCCGTCACCGATGACGATCGGGCCACGGGCCAGCGCGTCGCGGACCACGGGCCGTAGCGTCCCGTCCTGCCGCAGCTCGCGTACCAGCCGGGCGGTGGTGTCGGCGAGCATGGCGGCGGTCGTCGCGTGGTTGAGGTCCCGCGTGCCGACGTCGGCCCGGCGGGCGGCGACCACCCGGCCGTCCTCCAGCAGCGCCACCTCGGTGAGCTGGGCGCCGATGTCGGCGACCAGCAGGGTGCCGGCGGCGGCGCCGGCGCCGATGGCGCCCGCCCGGACGCTGTCGAGGAACAGCAGCCGGGACGGCGCGAGCACGGCGGTGAGCACCCGGCGGGTCGCCTCCTGCTCGGCCGGCGCGGCGAGCACCGGACGGCAGGCCACGACCAGCGCGCCGACCGGGACCGGGGTGCGGTGGTCGCGCAGGATCCGCCGCAGCTCGGAGACGCAGGCCGGGCCGTCGATGATCCGGCCGCGCCGCACGACCGGGCTGCGCAGGCCGTGGCCGAGCGGGACGCTCAGCGTCCGGCCCGGTCCGAGCCAGATCCGCAGCAGGCTGCTGCCGAGGTCCACGGCGATCGGCGCCGCGTCGACGGTGACCGGCGGGCGGCTGCCGTGGGAGCGGCCGATCAGCATGCCGGTACGGACCGGTGGGCGAATGGCGGTGACAGGGTGCGGCATACCGACCTCTTTCGGATCAGGGTGCCCAACGGGCGGTGGACGTGCGGGGGAGGGGCGTGGCCGGGGCCGCGGGCGTCGGATTCACTCGACGACGCCGGCGGCCGGGGGCTCAGACGCGCTTCTGGTCGCCGCTCGCAGATCGGGACGCGAGGAGACCGGCGAACACCGGTGGCGGAGCCATCGACGTGCGGGTCATGCTCACCACCTCCTCGCTACTCGGGTACCGCCTCGGACCTCCAGCGTCGCCGGGAACCTCACGCGCGGCACTGCGCGCCACCGGCCAACAAAGGGCGCAATGATTGCCGGTCGCCGGAACCCGGATCCGCCCATACCCCCTGGCTATGGTTGACACATGGAGAACGCGAGCTCAGCTCGAACGTCCACCGCGTCGCCGTAGCTCCGGCCGGCTCCGGCCGGTCCCCGGCGGCCGCGTGCGAAGGAGGTCCCCGTGATCATCGAACGTACGAACCTCCCCGGCATCGGGGTCCGGCACACGCTGGTCACCGAGGAGGGCCGTCGCATCGGGGTGATCGACTACCAGGTGGGCGGCCGGCGCGATGTCGTCCACGACGACCCGGACGACCCGGACCGCATGGTCACGCTCACCCTGACCCGTGACGAGGCGTCGGCCCTGGCCAACCTGCTCGGCTTCCCGGAGCTGGTCGCCGTACCGGCCTGAGGCGCCTGTCACACCGGCGGCGGGCCCGGGCCGGCGGCGGCCCTACGCCGGCAGCGGCCGGCGGGGCCAGTCCAGCGCCCGCGCGCCGAGCACGGCGGCGTGCAGCGTGAACCGGTCCCGCGCGTCGGCGGGGTCGTAGCCGCTCAACGCCCGGATCCGGGCCAGCCGGTAGGTGACGGTGCGCACCGACACGTGCAACCGGCGGGCGGCCTCGGTCGACACCTCGCCGCAGGCGAAGTACTCGGTGAGCGTGTCCAGCAGCGGCTCGGCGCCGCCACGAGCCTGGGCCAGCGGCGTCAGCACCGCCCGCACGAGGTCGACCATGGCGGGCTGGTCGCGCAGCAGCACGCGGTAGATCAGCAGGTCGTGCGCGTCGATCACGGATGCCTCGCTGTGCAGGCGCCGCGCCGTGGTGAGCGCCTCCCGGGCCTCCTCGTACGAGCGGGCGATGCCGTAGACGCCCGGGTGCGGACGGCCCACCGCCACCTGCCACGGCCGGCCCCGCACCAGGCGGTCCAGCTCACCGTGCATCAGCGCGCCGAGGTTGCCGGCCGCGCCGGCGCCGCGGCCCTGGTCGGCGGTGACCGGGTCCGCCGGGGCGATCACCACGAGCAGCCCTTCCTTCGTGGCCACCAGCACGTCCCGGTCACCGAGCCGGTCGAAGATGACCCGCTCCAGCGCGCTGATCGCCGCCTCGGTGTCCGGCAGCCGCCGGCCGGGCGCGGCCAGCGCGACCTGGTGCACCCGGGCCAGGTCCAGGCCGAACGGCTCGGCCCGCTCCACCAGCCCGCCCAGGTCGGAGTCGCCGCGCAGCAGGTCGTCGACGAGTTCCCGGCGCAGCGACTCCTCCCGCCGGACCAGTTCCCGGCGGGCCACCGCGTACCCCTCGGCGAGCGTGGCCACCGCGGTGTCGACCACGTGCAGGACGGCGTCGGCGGCGGCGCGGACCGCCTCGCTGTCGTCGGACCGGTCCAGGTGCGGCAGCTGCCGCCAGACGCGCCGCGCCGCGGACAGGTAGAGACGTACCGCGCGGCCGGCGGAGATCCCCTGCTCGGCGGCGCGCCGGCCCAGCGCGCCGACCGCGTCGAGTTCGGCGCGGCGCGGGCGACGGCCGGTCACCGCCGCGTCGGTCAGCAGCCGCAGGTAGTCGCCGAGCAGCTCCACCGGCACGCCGCCGGCGTCGGCGCCCGCCGCGCGGGCCACCTCGGCCAGCCACTGCTCGTCCTCGCCGCCCGCGGCCGGAGCCGGACGGCGGACGCTGTCGGTCATCGCGGTCCCCCCGGGCGGGGCCGGCACCGGACGCCGGCCCATCGCATCAGCCTAGGCGGGCCGTCCGGCGCCCGGCCCGCGCGCGCCGCCTGTGTCATGCCCGCGACGACGGGTCGATCACCAGCGCCGGGCCGGTGCGCCGCCCGCCCCGGGGCCCGCGGGTCAGCAGCTCCGCCGCCCGCGCCGGGTCGCCGCCGGCGGCCACCTGATCGAGTACGCGCAGCCGGCGCTCGCCGTGCGCGTCGGTGAAGCCGGTGCCGACGACGGCGATCCGGCGGCCGGTGACCGGGCAGGGTGCGGCATGTTCGCCCGGCTCGGTGGAACCGATCGCCGGCCCGGCCGGCACCCCCGCGGGTTCGGCGCGGTCCCCGGCGGCGACGACGAGATCCGGTGATCCGCACCGCGTCGCGCGGACCGATCCGGCGCGGTCCACCTCCACGATCGTGGCCCGCAGGTGCCCCGCCGGGGCGAGGTCGCGGACCACCCGGTCGAGCGCGCCGGCCAGGTGCGGCACGGTGCGCCGCGGTCCGGCGGCGGCCCGGCGGAACGCCTGCTCGATCGCCCGGCGGCCGGCGGGCGTGTCCAGCGCGGCGCCGGTGACAGTGCCGAGCAGGACGCGCAGCCCGCCACCGCGGACAGGTACGGCGGCGCCGATCTCGCCGGCCGTGCCGCAGATCGCCAGCGCGGCGCTTCCCGGCCCGGCCGGCACGGTGAACACCGCGACGTCCGGCGGCGCGGCGGCGCGCGTCACCGCCGCGGTCCGCGTCCGGCGGCGGGCCCAGGCCAGGACCGGCACCACGGCCAGGCCGGCCGCCGAGGCGAGCAGCGCCTGCGGATCACTGCGGTGGCCGGGGATCACCGGTACGACGACGGACAGCGCGACCAGCACGCCCGCCCACGCCGACACCAGCGCCGCCACCCGGGGCCGGGCGGAGACGCCGAGCAGGCCCGGCAGCAGCACCCAGCCGACCGGCGTGCTGACCTCGGCGAGGCCCATCAGCATCGCGTTCCCGGTGGTGCCCGCCAGGGCGGCTCGCATCGGCAGCACGCCGACCACCCTATCGGGGTGACCGCCGGACGCCGACCGGTGTACCGGGCAAAGCAAACCTCACTCCTTACCCGAAACACAGCGCAGCCGACACGACACGTTCGCGTGATTCTCTCGACATACCGCCTCGCCGAATCGCCGGTTAGGGTTGACGTACCGCAGGTCGATCTTGAGGAGTGTGTGTGCTGGTTCTGGTGGCGGTCCATGCGTTCGCAGCCGTGACCGCCCCCGTGCTGGTACGCCTCCTTGGTCGGCGGGCTCTCTACCTGCTGGCGGCCGTCCCGGCGGCGGCCCTGATCTGGGCGGTGACCCGCACCGAACCGGTCCGTGCGGGCCGGCCCGTCGTCGAGACCGTCACCTGGGTGCCGCAGCTCGGCCTGGAACTCGCGCTGCGCATGGGCACGCTGTCCTGGCTGCTGGTGCTGCTCGTCGGTGGGGTCGGCGCCCTCGTGCTGGCCTACAGCGCGCGCTACTTCCGCTCCGACGATCCCGGCCTCGGCCGGTTCGCCGCGGTGTTCGTCGCGTTCGCCGGCGCGATGCTCGGCCTGGTCGTCTCCGACGACCTGCTGCTGCTGTACGTGTTCTGGGAACTCACCACCGTCTTCTCGTACCTGCTGATCGGCAGCGACCCGACCAAGCGGGCCAGCCGGCGCGCCGCGATGCAGGCGCTGCTGGTGACCACGCTGGGCGGCCTGGCGATGCTCGCCGGGTTCGTGATGCTCGGCCAGCACGCCGGCTCGTACCGGTGGTCGGAGATCGCCGGGAACCTGCCCGAGGGCGGCTACCTCACCGTCGCGCTGGTGCTCGTCCTGCTCGGCGTGACCAGCAAGTCGGCGATCTTCCCGTTCAGCTTCTGGCTGCCGCGCGCGATGGCCGCGCCCACGCCGGTCAGCGCATACCTGCACGCCGCCGCGATGGTCAAAGCGGGCGTCTTCCTGGCCGCGCTCATGGGCCCGGCGGTGGGCCAGACCACCGTGTGGCGCGGCGTCCTGCTGGCCGGCGGCCTGATCACGCTGTTCCTCGGCGGCTGGACGGCGCTGCGGCAGGTCGACCTGAAGCTGCTGCTGGCGTACGGCACGGTGAGCCAGCTCGGCCTGCTCATGGTGATCCTCGGCGCGGGCACCCGGGACACCGCGCTGGCCGGCGCCGCGATGCTGCTGGCGCACGCCCTGTTCAAAGCCACACTGTTCCTCGTCGTCGGCGTCGTCGACCACGTCACCGGCACCCGTGACCTGCGCGAGCTCAGCGGCCTGGGCCGGCGCGCGCCGGTGCTGGCGGCGGTCGCCGGACTCGCGGCCGCCTCGATGGCGGGCCTGCCGCCGCTGATCGGCTTCGTGGCCAAGGAAGCCGCGCTCGAGGCGTTCCTGCACGGCGGCGCCACCGAACTGGTCGTGCTCGCCGGGGTGGTGACCGGCTCGGCGCTGACCGTCGCGTACACCGCGCGGTTCCTCTGGGGCGCGTTCGCCGCCAAGCCCGGCGTCGCGGAGACCCGGCCGCACCGGATCGAGCCGGCCTTCATCGGCCCGGCGGCGGTGCTCGCCCTCGCCGGCCTCGCGGTCGGCGTGCTCGCCCCGGCGGTGGACCGGGTGCTGGCCCCGTACGCCGATCAGTTCCCGACCGCCGACCCCGGCTACCACCTGGCCCTCTGGCACGGCCTGACCCCGGCGCTGGGCCTGTCGGCGCTGGCGGTGACCGCCGGTCTCGGGCTGTTCCTGCTGCTGCACCGGCGCCGGCCCTACCTGCCGCGGCTGCCGTTCGACGGCGCCACCGGCTACGACCGGCTGGCCGGCGCGGTCGACCGCGCCGCGGTGGAGCTGACCGGCGCCACCCAGCGCGGCTCGCTGCCCTTCTACCTCGGCGTCATCCTGCTGGTGCTGGTCGTGCTGCCCGGCGGCGCGGTGCTCGCCGGCGCGCCGTGGGCCCGGCGGTTCCAGCTCTGGGACACCCCGTTGCAGGCGGTCGCCGGCGCGGTCATCGTGGTCGCGGCGCTGGTGGCCGCGCGCGCCCGCCGCCGGCTGACCGCGATGATCCTGGTCGGCGTGACCGGCTACGGCACGGCGCTGATGTTCATCCTGCACGGCGCGCCCGATCTCGCGCTCACCCAGTTCCTGGTGGAGACCGTCACGATCGTGATGTTCGTGCTGGTGCTGCGGCGGCTGCCGCGCCGGTTCTCGGCCCGCCCGATCCGCGCCACCCGGCGGTTCCGGGTCGCGCTCGGCGTCGCCGTCGGCGTGGTCACCGCCGGGATGGCGTACGTGGCGGCGGGCAGCCGGACCGCCACGCCGATCTCGGTCGGCTTCCCGGAGGAGGCTGTCTCCTACGGCGGCGGCAAGAACGTCGTCAACGTGACGCTCGTCGACATCCGGGCGTGGGACACGATGGGCGAGATCGCCGTGCTGGTGGTGGCCGCCACCGGCGTGGCCAGTCTGATCTTCCGCGGCTCCCGCGCGCTGGACCTGCGCAGCGGCATCCCCGGCGCGGGCCGGCAGCAGTCGTCGCGCCCGCGCTGGCTCACCAGTGGCGCGACCTCCCGGCAGCAGTCGGTGATCCTCCAGGTGGTCACCCGCCTGCTCTTCCACGCCATCCTGCTGTTCTCGATCTACCTGCTCTTCTCCGGCCACAACGCCCCCGGTGGCGGGTTCGCCGCCGGGCTGGTCGCCGGGCTGGGGCTCGCCGTGCGATACCTGGCGGGCGGGCGTACCGAACTCAACGGCGCCGCGCCGGTCGACGCCGGCCTGGTGCTCGGCGCGGGCCTGTTCGTCGCGGTCGGCACCGGCGTGGCCGCGATGCTGCTGGGCGGCGAGTTCCTGCAGAGCGCGACGCTCGACTTCCACCTGCCACTGCTGGGCCACGTGCACTTCGTGACGTCGGTCTTCTTCGACGTGGGCGTCTACCTGATCGTGGTCGGCCTCGTCCTGGACATCCTGCGCAGCCTGGGCGCCGAGATGGACCGCCAGGAGGAGGTCGACGAACAGGAGACCGAACCGGCCGGCGTACGGGAAGAGGAGCTGGTGTGAGCCCGAACATCCCCAACCTGGTCTACGTCGTGGTCATCGGCGTCCTGTTCGCCACCGGCGTCACCCTGCTGCTGGAACGCAGCCTCACCCGCGTCCTGATGGGGGTCATCCTGCTCGGCAACGGCGCCAACCTGCTGCTGCTCACCGGCGGCCGGGCCGGCGGCCCGCCGATCGTCGGCACCACCGCCGAGGAGGACATGTCCGACCCGCTGCCGCAGGCGATGGTGCTGACCGCGATCGTGATCACGCTCGGCATGACCGCGTTCCTGCTCGCGCTGGCCTACCGGAGCTGGCACCTCAACGGGCACGACGAGGTGCAGGACGATGTCGAGGACCGCCGGATCATGGTGCTGGCCGACCGGGACGAGGGGCCGGGCACCTCCGACTCCGACACCGCCGACACGCTCGACGGCAGCCCCGAGGCACGGGTGCTCGCCGCCGGTGAGGCGGAGGCCCTCCGATGACCTGGCTCGTCCCGCTGCCCGTGGTGATGCCGCTGCTCGGCGCCGCCCTCACCCTGCTGCTCGCCCGCCGGGCCCGCGCCCAGCGGTGGGTCAGCATCATCGTGCTCACCGCCACCGTCGCGGTGGCCGCGATGCTCCTGGTCCGCTCCTCGCTGGACGGCCCGCTCGTGGTGGAGGTGGGCGGCTGGGCCGCCCCGATGGGCATCGTGCTCGTCGCCGACCAGCTCGCCGCGCTGATGCTCGTCGTGTCCGCCTCGGTCACCCTGTGCGTGCTCGTGTACTCCATCGGGCAGGGCATGGCCGACGGCAACGAGGAGACGCCGCTGTCGGTCTACCACCCGACCTACCTGGTGCTGACCGCCGGCGTGTGCAACGCCTTCCTCTCCGGCGACCTGTTCAACCTCTACGTCGGCTTCGAGATCCTGCTCGTCGCCAGCTACGTGCTGCTGACGCTCGGCAGCACCGAGACGCGGATCCGGGCCGGCACCACGTACGTCGTGGTCAGCCTGCTCTCGTCGCTGATCTTCCTGGTGGCGATCGGCCTGGTCTACTCCGCCACCGGCACGCTGAACCTGGCGCAGCTCGCCGACCGCCTGGACGCGCTGCCCGACGACATCCGCCTGGTGCTGCAGGGCATGCTGCTGCTCGCCTTCGGCATCAAGGCGGCGGTGTTCCCGCTGTCCGCGTGGCTGCCGGACAGCTACCCCACCGCGCCCGCGCCGGTGACGGCGGTCTTCGCCGGTCTGCTCACCAAGGTCGGCGTGTACGCGATCATCCGCACCGAGACGCTGCTGTTCCCCGGCGGCCGCACCGCCGACCTGCTCATGGTGATAGCGGCGCTGACCATGGTGGTGGGCATCCTCGGCGCGGTCGCGCAGTCGGACATCAAACGGCTGCTGTCGTTCACGCTGGTCAGCCACATCGGGTACATGCTGTTCGGGGTCGGCCTGACCACCCCGCTCGGCCTGTCCGCGGCGATCTTCTACGTGGTGCACCACATCACCATCCAGACCACCCTGTTCCTCGCCGCCGGCCTGGTCGAACGACGCGGCGGCAGCACCGCGCTGGACCGCCTCGGCGGCCTGGCCCGGCTGTCACCACTGCTGGCGGTGCTGTTCTTCGTGCCCGCGCTGAACCTGGCCGGCATACCACCGTTCTCCGGGTTCCTCGGCAAGCTCGGCCTGGTCCAGGCCGGCGTCGACGACGGCGGGTTCCTGGCCTGGTCGCTTGTCGCCGGGGGACTGCTCACCAGCCTGCTCACGCTCTACGCCATCGCCCGGGTGTGGAACCTCGCCTTCTGGCGGGCACCGCACGCGGACATGCCGGAGCCCGGTGACGCCGAGCAGGCGGCCCGCACCGACGGCGCCGAGCAGCCGCACGACGGCCCGTCGCCGGCCGGAGCGGTGCTGCCCCGGCTGATGACCGTGTCCACCGCCGCCCTCGTGGTGCTCGGCCTGGCGTTGACGGTGGTGGCCGGGCCGCTGTTCGACATCAGCACCGACGCCGCCGACGACCTGTTGCGCCGTGCCCCGTACGTCGAGGCCGTGTTCCCGGAGGGACCGCCGTGACCAGTCAGCCGAAAGCGCCGCTGACCCGCCGTGACCGCTGGCGCAACCGGGCCATCGCGGTGACCGGCCTGGTCACCGTCTGGGTGCTGTTGTGGGGCACCTTCAGTTGGGCCAATGTGATCAGCGGACTCGTGGTCGCGGCAGTGCTGCTGGTGGTCTTCCCGCTTCCCCCTGTCACGTTCGCCGGCCGGATCCGGCCGGTACCGCTGCTGCGGTTCGTGGTCCGCTTCCTGTACGACCTGGTGGTCGCGTCCGCCCAGGTGGCCTGGCTGGCCGTCCGGTCCGGGCACCCGCACTCGGCGATCATCGCGGTGCGCCTGCGGGTGAACACCGACCTCAACCTGACCCTCAACGCCGAGGCGCTGTCGCTGGTGCCGGGCAGTCTCATCCTGGAGGCCGACCGGAGTACCGGGACGCTCTACGTGCACGTCATCGGAATCCGGAGCCCCGACGAGGTGGAACGGTTCCGGCGCAGCGTGCTGGAGCTGGAGGCGCGCATCGTCGCCGCCGTCGGCTCGGCCGAGGAGCGCGACCGGATCCGCCACGACGAGGCCGAACCCGCCGGTTCGGTCGAACTGGAAGGAGCACCGACGTGACCGTCGTCGCCGTGATCGTCACCGCGCTGCTCGTCGCGGCCGGTGGACTCACCCTCGTCCGCATCATCCGCGGGCCGTCCATCCTCGACCGGGCCGTCGCCACCGACGTGCTGCTCGCCGTCGCGGTCGCGGCCATCGCCACCGAGGCGGCCTACAGCCGGGACGCCACCGCGCTGCCGGTCCTCGTCGTCCTCGCCCTCGTCGGCTTCGTCGGCTCGGTGAGCGTCGCCCGGTTCGCGTCCCGGAGAAGCACGAAGTGATGATCGACGCGATCCTGGACATCGTCGCCGGCGTCTGCCTGATCGCCGGCGCGCTGCTCTGCCTCGCCGCGGGCATCGCGCTGGTCCGCTTCCCGGACGTGCTGTCGCGGATGCACGCGGCGGCCAAGCCGCAGGTGCTCGGGCTGCTGCTGGTGCTGCTCGGCTGCGCGCTGCGGCTGCGTACCGGGGTGGACATCACCACGCTGGTCCTGGTCGGCCTGTTCCAGCTCGCCACCGCCCCGGTGGCGGCGCACATGGTCGGGCGGACCGCGTACCCGCACGACGACATCCGGCGGGACCTGCTGATCACCGACGAGCTGGCCGACCACATCGACCGGATCCGCGCGGACCGGGCCGGTGAGCCGGAGGAGACGACGCCGGTCCGCACGTCCTGACACTCCGTACGAGCGCCGAGGCAGGGGAGCCCATGAGCGGCACGGTCTACGAGAACGCCCGCATCCACACCCTCGACCCGGACCGTCCGTACGCCGAGGCGATGCTGGTCCGCGGCGAGCGGATCGTCGCCGTCGGCGACCTCGCCGAGTGCCGGGACCGGGCCGGCGGCGGCGCGCGCCGGGTCGACCTCGGCGGCATGGCCGTGCTGCCCGGACTGATCGACAGCCACATCCACGCGGCGTCCTACGTGCGCGGGCTGGACCAGGTGGACCTGCGCGGCACGGCGAGCCTCGACGAGGCGCTGACCCGGATCGCGGGACACGCCGCCACGCTGCCGCCGGACGCGTGGCTGCTCGGCGGCGGGTGGGACAGCAACAGATGGACCCGGCCGGTGCAGCCGGCCCGCACCGACCTGGACCGGGTCTGCCCGGACCGGCCGGCGGCGCTGCCCAGCATCGACGGCCACACCATCTGGGTGAACACCGCCGCCCTGGCCCGCCTCGGCATCGACGCCACCACCCCCGACCCGCCCGGCGGGCAGATCGCGCGGGACGAGTACGGAGAGCCGACCGGCATCCTGCGCGAGGCGGCGGCCGACGCGGCGTACGCGGTGGTGCGCTCCCCGCACGCCGGTGACCTGGTGACGCAGCTGCGCGACCACCTGCCCCGGCTGCTCGCCGCCGGCCTGACCGGCATCCACGACCTCGACGGGCAGGACGCCCGCGCCGCCTACGAGACGCTGTACGCGCGGGGCGAGCTGCCGCTGCGGGTGCACAAGACGATCCCCGCCACCGCGCTGGACGAGGCGATCGACGCCGGCTGGGCCACCGGCGACGGGGACCGCTGGCTGAGCACCGGCCCGGTGAAGATCTTCACCGACGGCGCGCTCGGCTCGCACACCTGCCTGATGACCGAGCCGTACGACGGCGAGCCCGGCAACCACGGCATCGCCGTCACCCCGGCCGAGGAGTTCGAGCGGCTGGTGGCGACCGCCGCCGGGGCCGGGATCGCGGTGGCGGCGCACGCCATCGGCGACGCGGCGAACCGGATGGTGCTGCGGGCGTACGCGCGCTGGCGCGAGTCGGCCGGTCCGGGCCCGGTGGCGCGGCTGCGGCACCGGATCGAGCACACCCAGCACCTGCTGCCGGACGACGTGCCGCTGCTCGCCCGCCACGGCGTGATCGCCTCGATGCAGCCCACCCACTGCACCAGCGACATCCCGCTCACCACCCGGATGCTCGCCGGCCGGGGCCTGGCCTCGTACGCCTGGCGCAGCCTGCGCGACGCCGGGGCGACTGTGGCGTTCGGGTCGGACGCCCCGGTGGAGGACCCCGACCCGTTCTTCGGCATCCACGCAGCGGTGACCCGGCAGCAGCCCGACGGCACCCCGCCCGGCGGCGTCGACCCGCACGAGCGGCTCGACCTGGACGCGGCGTTGCGCTGCTTCACCGAGGCCGGCGCGTACGCCTCCTACGAGGAGCACCTGAAGGGCCGGCTGCGCCCCGGCATGCTCGCCGACTTCATCGTGCTGCCCACCGACCCGTACCGGGTCGAGCCGGCGCGGCTGCGGGACCTGACCGTGGCGCTCACCGTGGTCGGTGGCGTGGTCCGCTGGCAGCGCTGACCGTGTCCCGCCCGGACGCCGCTGTCCGGGCGGGACACGGCGGTCAGGCGCCCTTCACCCAGTCGAGGCTGAACCGGGCGAAGTAGATGCCGCCGGTGTTTCCCACCTCGTACAGGTTGCCGACCGTACCGTCGGCCAGGACCGCCATCGTCGAGTAACCGGCGCCGCCGGGCTTGACCAGCGCCCGCGCCGGCCAGGTCGCCCCGTCGTCGGTGGACAGCCGCACGGTGAGGTCGTTGCGCGCGGTCGGGTGCGCGTTGTTGCTGAACAGCGCCGTGCGGGTGCGTACCGGCGCCCGGTTCGCGCCGACCTCGGCCGGGCGCAGGTAGGACATCTCGTCGGCGTTGCAGAGCGGGTCGGGCAGCAGGGCGCTCGCCGTCGCCGTACCGAACGTCGCCGCGCCGTCGGTGGACGTGGCGTAGAAGCGGCTGCGTGTCGAGTTGTGCCGCATGTTCTGCACCACCGCGCCGGTGCCGCGCTCGATCGCCTTGCTCTCGTTGATGTTCCCGCCGGCGGATCCGCCGCGGCGCCAGGTCGCGCCGTGGTCGTCGCTGTAGATGTTCGCGGCGTGGCTGGTGCCCGCGGAGTCCCGGTAGGCGATCGGCTGGATCAGGCGGCCGGTGCTGGTCTGGATGCCGTGGCCGGAGGAGAAGAACACCTGCCGCCAGGTGGGGTCCTTGACGGCCGGGTTCAGCTCGACCGGCGCGCTCCAGGTGGCGCCGTTGTCCCGGCTGGTGATGTAGCGCAGGTGCATGCTGTTCGGGTCGTCGGCGGTGTTCAGGCCGGAGCCGCCGGACCAGAAGCTGATGCCGGGCCGGGGGGAGTAGGTGAAGAAGCAGTAGACGACGCCGGTGGCGCGGTCCACGAGCAGGCTGGGGTCGCCGACGCCCTCGCTGGTGGTGGGCGGGGCGTGGATGACGCGGGGCTGCTCGAAGGTGCGCCCGCCGTCGGTGCTGCGGATCATCACGATCTGGATGTTGTTGGTGCCGCCGCCGAGGTCGTACGAGCCGTCGACGCGGGCGTCGGCCACGGCGACGACGGTGCCGTTGTTGGTGACGGCCAGGCCGGGGATGCGGACCGAGGCGACGGTGCCGTCGTACCGGCCGCCCGCCCCGTTGAGGTCGCGGATCACGGTCTGCGTGGTCAGCAGCGTGGTGGTGGCGAGTTGCGGGTTGCCGGCGGCGAGGTCGCAGGAGGTGGTGCCGCGCAGCGTGGTGTCGAAGCCCGGCGCGGTGACCCGCAGCGTGTACGGGGTGCCGGCACCGACGGTCCAGTAGTGCAGGAAGTTGCCGCCGGCGGCGATGGTGCGGGTCCACGGCGAGCCGGTGCGTCCGGGCCAGGTGACGGTGAAGTCCCGGGCGGTCGTGGTGCGGTTCTCCAAAGCGAGCTGGAGGCGGCCGTTCGTGCAGTCGAAGCCGGCCAGCGCGGACATGCCGGTGCCGCAGTGGAAGATGCCGCTGGTGGTGTCGTCCAGGCCGGTCGGGGTCGTGGTGCGCAGCGTGTACGGCGTGCCGGGGGCCAGCGTCCAGTACAGCTCGGCGCCGGCGCCGGCGGCGACAGTGCGGGTCCACGGCGAGCCGGTGCGTCCGGGCCAGGTGACGGTGTAGGTCTGCGTGGTGGTGCTGCGGTTGTCGAGGTCGAGCAGCAGCCGGCCGGCGGTGCAGTCGGCGCCGACGGTGGCGGTCACGCCGGCGGGGGCGGCGGCCTGGGCGGCGGTGGCGGGCAGTACGGAGAGCAGGGTGAGGGCGGCCGCCGCGAGGACGGTTGCGCGGCGCGGTATGGCGCGGCGAGGGGACACGTGGTTCCTTCCGGGACGGGGGAGGGGGAATCGGAGCTATCCGACGTCAGATGTCCGATGTCCGCACGCTAGGCGGTTCACCCCGGCCCGTCAAGGATCGGTTCCGATCGACGTCGTCCGTCCGGCCTGGACGGTCGTCAGCGGTCCGGCCCGGACGCCTCGCCGAGCAGCGCCTCGCCCATCGCGGTGAGCCGGTGCAGCACCAGGTTGCCGTGCCGCTGGCTGGTGATCAGCCCGGCCTCGCGCAGGATGGTGGTGTGGTGGCTGGTGGTGGCCGGCGAGATGCGGGCACGCCGGGCCAGCTCGCCGGTGGTGGCGCCGGTCGCGGCGGCGCGCAGGACCGCCACCCGGGTGTGGCCGAGCAGCGGGCCGAGCCGGCGTTGCGGACCGGCCGGCGGCGCCGGTTCCGGTCGCTGCCGGCGTGCCGGATAGACGAGCGTCGGCGGCAGGTCGGGGTCGGCCAGCGTGATCGGCGCGTGCCAGCAGAAGTACGACGGGACCAGCGTGATGCCCCGGCCGTCCAGATGCATGTCCCGGTCCTCCGGGTAGCCGTGCACGGACAGCACCGGCGGATCCCAGGAGGTCTCCGGGCTCAGGTCGTCGAGGATCTGCCCGGCGCCGTTGTCGAGGACCCAGGCCCCGCGCAGGGCCCGGTCGCCGGAGACGGCGGAGGTGATCTGCGTCCAGTACGGAGCGAGCGCGACCCGGAAGTATGAGCGCAGCGCGTCGCCGAGGCCGTGCCGGGCAGCGAGCCGGCCGGCGGCCAGGTCGAGCATCCAGGCGCTGTCGACGGGCGTCACCATCCGTCCCAGTTCGGTGCGGATCCGCCGGGGCGGGGTGCCGAGCACCAGGTCGATCCCCTCGTCGAGGTCGGTGACCGGGCCGGGGGTGAGGAAGTCCGGGAAGTACCGCTTGAGCGGCGCGAGGGGCAGCAGCCGCTCGCGGACGACCGGTACGAGGCCGGCCCGCTCCAGGTCCGGCCGGATCCGCCGGTGCCACCGGGCGTAGCCCGCGTAACCGGCCCGGGTCTGGAGGCGGTGCAGGCTGCAGACGGTCTCCCACAGCGGATCGGGCCGGGCCGCCAGCCGAGTGCGGCTGAGATCCCCGGCCGTGAAGTGGATCCGTAGCGTCCCCATGACGCACAGTGTTCCGACGCGTGCTGCCGCGCTCAGTCTCGTCCGCGACATTGACATATATCACTAGAGGGTCAACGGGTGGGGCGGCAGCCGTACGGCTGCCGCCCCGCGGTGTCTCAGCCCGCGCTGCAACTCGTGCGCCACCGATGGGAGGCGATGTTGTCGTTTGTGGTCTGCCCGTAGCCGCTCCGGGTGGAGCCCCAGTTGAAGGTGTGCTGGGTGAGGTTGTCCCACACCTCGCCGGCGCCGAGACAGGCGTACGCGCCGGTGTAGTCGGGGTGGATGTAGAGGGCGACCGGCCGGCCGCCGTTCGAGTCGTTCCAGGCCGAGGACGCCAGGTTGCGCATGCTGGCCCGGTTGTTGTTGTCGCAGTTGGCGTTCTCCGCCGTGTTGATCGTGTCCCAGTTGTTGTCGGCGTTGTACCACCAGCACCACCGGCCGGCCCAGTTGGCGTCCTGGCTGACGTACAGGTAGCCGCTGCCCGCGGCGGCACGCTGCGCCGCGTCCGCGTGCGGGGTCGGCCGGGGTGCGGCCTGGGCGGCGGTGGCGGTGAAGGCCAGCGCGGCTGCCGCCGCGGCCACTGCGGCCAGCACGGACCGTACTGCTCTCATGGTGTTTCCCTCCGGTCGGGTCCTTCCGTGACGGGCCGCCACGGACATCGTGGGGTGGGTCAGCCGGCGGCCAGCACGGCGCGCGCCCGCGGCAGCGCGTCGGCCTCCAGCCGGAGCCGGTCGGCGACCTCGGTGTGGAACCGCCTGTCGAGGGCGCGGCGGTGCTCGGCGTCGAGCCGCCGGGTGAGCGGGCCGAGCCCGGTGCGCGTCGCGCAGGTCGCCTCGGCCACCGCCAGCCGGATCTCGCCGGGCGTGGCGGAGCCGGCCGCCGGCTCGGGCGCCGACGCGCGGGCCGACGCCGGGTCGGCGACGTCGTGCCCGGCGGCGCGCATGCACCGCCGCCACGCGGTCACGCCGTCGGCGTAGCGGGGGTCGGCGAGCACCCGGCCGACGCGCAGGCCGGCCAGGTTGTCGGTGATCCTGGTGACGCGGTACCAGGCGGGCAGGTCGCGGTAGAGCTGCCGCTCCGCCTCGGAGGTGCAGCTGTGACTGCTGCGGCGCAGCACGCCGCCGGCCGGCAGCGTGGCGCGCAGGGCGTCGGGCTCGCCGGGGTCGCCGTTCACCGCGCCTACGGCGGCGGCACCGCGCTCCGGGGGCAGGTCCCGGACGTACCGCGCGTTCGGGTCGGCCGCCATCGCCTCCTGGAGCCGGCGTTCCAGGGCGGCGCCGTATCCGTGCCGGCGGGCGTAGGAGACGTCGTCGAGGACGTACGGGAACTCGCGCAGCTCGGGCACCGGCTGCCGGGGCACCGGCCAGTAGCGGAACCCGCGCCGCTGCATGCAGTCGCGGATCAGCACCTGCGTGGCGGCGTACCGCACCTCGGCAGGCGTACCGGAGGTGGGCGGGACCGGCGTGGCGGCCGCGTTCGCAGCGGGCAGCCCGTGACCCCTGGGCGGCGGCGTGATGTCCGGGCGGGCGCCCAGCGCCCCGGCCACCGCCGCCGCGAGAGCGGCGGGGACCGCGATGGCGTACCACCAGGACCGCGCGCGACGCGACACCACCGCCATGACATGCCCCTCGGCCGTCCGGGGCGCCCGGTGCGCCCGTCAGAAGACAGCTTCGGCGCGGCGCGTGCGCCGGGACAGAGACCTTCGATCAGGCTCGAACGACAGGTCCGGGCGTACGGCGCATCAGGTCTGTGCGGCGCGGGCGATGCTCGCCCGGATGGGCGCGTAGTGCTCGGCGACGGCCGAGCGCAGCGCCGCCGCGTCGGCGGCGGTGAGGGCGGCGACGATCGCCTGGTGCCGCTGGGCGGTGATGACCCGGTCCTCCGGCTCGGTCTGCAGCGTGGGCGCGACGATGGCCTGCACCTGCCAGAACGCCTCGGTGAGCTGGACCAGCAGGTCGTTGCCGAGGGGTTCCATCAGCTTCAGGTGGAACGCGCGGTCGACGTCGAGGAAGTCCTCGCCGCGGGCGGCGCGGCTGTGCATCTCGTCGGCGAGCGCGGACAGCTCCGAGCGGTGCTGCTCGTCCAGGGCGTCGATGACGGTGGCGGCCAGGCCCTGCTCCAGCGTCTGGCGGACGTCGACGACCTGGGCCAGGACGCGGTGGTCGTCCTCGCCGCTGAGCAGGCCCCGGAACGTCAGGCTCTCCACCAGGGCGTTGAGGGACATGCGGCCGACGAACGTGCCGTGGCCGTGGCGCACCTCCACGATGTCGAGCGCGGAGAGGATCTTCACGGCCTCGCGGACGCTGGAGCGGCTGGCGCCGACGGCCTCGCACAGTTCCGTCTCGGTGGGCAGGAGGTTCCCCGGCTTGAGGCGGTTGCGCAGGATGTACTCCTTGATCCTGGTGGCGACCTCCTGCCGGCGAGGGCTCGGCCGCTCGGCGCCGCGTAGCGGACTGGCGTCAATGGTCGTCATCTGCCCCTTGCCCTTCGTTCCCGAATCTGACACCCTCACCCTACCGGCATCAGACGTCAGACGTCATACACCTTATGCTTCACATCCCCGAGCGCGAGCGGTCACGCGAGCGCATGAAGAGCCTATGGAGGCAGCTACGTGAGCACCACCGGTAAGCCGTCGAGGAGCCGGCGCGCCCTGCGCGGCCGCGTCCGCTCCCTGACCGTCGCCTCCCTCGCGGGCGGCCTCGCGGTCGCGCTGGCGGCCTGCAGTGGCGGTCCCGCCTCGACCAACGCCGTGGGCGACGGGAAGGGGGGCACGTCCATCGAGGCCACGCTGGCCTTCACGCTCTCCAGCGGTTTCGATCCCAGCAACGCCTCCTCGGCCGTGGCGACAGCGGTCAACCAGCACGTCTTCGAGGGCCTCGTCGACCTCGACCCGATCACGCGGGAACCCTACAACGCCCTGGCCAAGAGCGACCCGACCCCCGGGGCCGACGGCCGGACCTACACCGTGACGCTGCGTGACGGGGCGAAGTTCTCCGACGGCACCCCGGTCACCGCCGAGGACGTGGCCTGGTCCTTCACCCGCGTGCTCAAGCCCGCGGACCCGAAGGCGCCGCCGCTGATGCAGGGCTTCGTGTCGTTCCTGGACACCGTCACCGCCAAGGACGCGACGACCGTCGAGTTCACGCTGAAGTACCCGTTCGCGCTGTTCAGCGAGCGGATCGCGGTCATCAAGATCGTCCCCAAGGCGAAGACCGGTGACGCTGCCGCGGCCAAGGCGTTCGACACCGCCCCGATCGGGTCCGGCCCGTTCAAGGTGGACAGCGCGTCCAAGGAATCCGGCATCAAGCTGAGCAAGAACGCGAACTACAACGGCCCGCGCGCCGCCAAGGTCGAGACGATGACGTGGAACACCACCACCGAGGCGTCGGCCCGCGTGTCGGACCTGCAGGGCGGCCGGGTGCAGGCCATCGAGGCCGTGCCGTACCTGAACGTGGACTCGCTCAAGGACAAGTACACGATCGACGTGAAGCAGGCCTTCAACCAGGTCTTCCTCATGTTCAACAACTCCGCCGCGCCGTTCAGCGACAAGCGGGTGCGCCAGGCCCTGCACTACGCCATCGACAAGGAGGCGGTCATCAAGACCGCGCTCAACGGCTACGGCAGCCCGGCGACCAGCTACCTCGACGAGGGCAACAAGGCCTACCAGAAGGCCGCCACCGTCTACGACTACAACCCGGACAAGGCCAAGGCCCTGCTCCAGGAGGCCGGCGTCACCAACCTGTCGTTCCGGCTCGACACCACCGACAGCTCGGTGGTCAAGGACGTCGCTCCGCTGGTCATCGAGCAGTGGAAGAAGATCGGCGTCAACGCCACGCTGAACACCGTGCCGTCCTCGGCCATCTACGGCGACATCGTCCCCAAGGACACCTTCCGGGTGCTCATGGCCACCGGTGACCCGAGCGTCTTCGGCGTCGACACCGACCTGCTGATGCGCTGGTACTACTTCGGCGAGACCTGGCCGGGCCAGCGCTACCGCTGGAGCGACGCCGACCGCAAGGCCATGGGCGACCTGCTGGACAAGGCCGCGCAGACCTCCGACGAGACGGCCCGCAAGGCGCTGTGGAAGCAGGCCCTCGACATGGTGGCGGACCAGGTGCCGCTGTACCCGATCCTGCACACCAAGGTCGTCACCGCGTACGACCCGGCCAAGGTGGACGGCTTCTCCGGCGCCTCCACCACCGGCCTGTACTTCCTGGGCACCGGCCGGACCGGCTGAGCCCACGCGCGGGGTTCCGGCCCCGCAGACGTCCCGCCCGGCCCACGTGACCCGTGCGGCCGGGCGGGCGTCCCGGCGCCCCCGCCACGAGAAAGAGAATCCATGCTGACCGTCCTGAACCTGGTCGCACGACGATTCCTGACGCTGATCCCCCTGGTGCTGGGCATCACGCTCTTCGTCTTCGTGATCATGCAGTTCTCCCCGATCGACCCGGCGTTGTCGGTCCTCGGTGACCAGGCCACGCCGGCGCAGGTCGAGGCGTTCCGTGCCGCCAACGGCCTGAACGACCCGCTGCCGCTGCGCTACCTGCACTTCCTCGGCGACCTCGTCCGCGGCGACCTGGGCATGACGTTCCCGCCGTCGGTCCCGGTCGCCGAGAAGATCGCCATGGCGCTGCCGCTGACCATCCAGCTGACCGCGCTCGGCGTCGTCGGCGCGCTCGTCATCGCGCTGGCGCTCGGCATCCCGGCCGCCCTGTACCGGGACCGCTGGCCCGACCAGGTCATCCGGATCGTCTCCATGGCCGGCATCGCCACGCCGTCGTTCTGGCTGGCCCTGCTGTTCATCCAGGAGTTCTCCGTCCGCCGCCCGATCTTCCCGACCGGCGGCTACGTCAACCCCGCCGACTCGGTCGGTCTGTGGTTGCAGTCGCTGGCCATGCCCGCGCTGGCGCTGGCCGTACCGGTCGGCTGCTCGCTGGCCCGCATCGTCCGGACGTCCATGGTCGAGGAACTCGACAAGGACTACGTCCGCACCGCGATCGGCGCCGGACTGCCGCCGCGCGTGGTGATCGGCCGCAACGTGCTGCGCAACGCGCTGGTCAACCCGCTCACCGCGCTCGGCCTGCGGATCGGCTACCTCATCGGCGGCACCGTCGTCATCGAGGCCATCTTCTCGCTACCAGGCATGGGCACCCAGATCATGAGCGCCGTCCAGCAGAACGACACCGCGCTCGCCCAGGGCACCGTGCTGACCATCGCGCTCTGCTTCGTGCTGGTGAACCTGGTCGTCGACATCCTCTACCTCTTCGCCAACCCCCGACTGCGCGGAGGCCACTGATGCGCCGGTCCCTCACCACGCGGCTGTCCCGCCCCGGCATGGCCTTCGCCCGGCTCGGTCTCGCGGCCCGGTTCGCGCTCGGCTTCGTCGCGCTCATCGTCGTGGTCGGCGTGCTCGCCCCGCTGCTGCTGCGCCACGACCCCACCCAGACCGGGCTCGGACCGGCGCTGACCGGCCCGAACGGCGACTTCTGGTTCGGCCTGGACAAGCTCGGCCGCGACGTCTTCTCCCGGCTGGTCGCCGGCACCCGGCGCTCCCTGGTCGTCGGGTTCGGCGCGGCCGGCATCGCGCTGGTGCTCGGCGCGATCCTCGGCGCGATCGCCGGCAGCAGCCGCACCGTCGTCGACGAGATCATCATGCGCTGTCTCGACGTGGTCATGGCCTTCCCCACGATCGTGCTCTCCGCGCTGCTGATCATCTCGTTCGGCAAGAACAGCCTCCTGGTCCTCGTGATCGCGATCGGCTTCGTGTTCACCCCGTCGGTCGCGCGCATCGTCCGCGCCAACGTGCTGTCCCAGTACGGCGAGGACTACGTGGCCGCCGAGCGCATCATCGGCGCCCGGCGACCGCACATCCTCTGGCGGCACGTCCTGCGCAACTGCGCCGCCCCGATCCTCGTCTTCGTCACCGTCATGGTGGCCGACGCGATCGTCTTCGAGGCGTCGCTGTCCTTCATCGGCGGCGGTCTCGCCCCGCAGGAGGCGGCCTCCTCGTGGGGCTCGGTGATCGCGTTCGGCAAGGAGATGGTGCAGATCGGCGGCTGGTGGGCCACGTTCTTCCCCGGCCTGCTGATCCTGCTCACCGTGCTGGCGCTCAACGTGCTCTCCGAGGGCATGTCCGACGCGTGGGCCGCCCCGGCCGCGCGCCGTGCCACGTCCACCACCAGCGGTGACGCGCTGGAGCAGGCGAAGCCCGGCACCGGCGAGGTGGTCGAGCTGCCGGGTCTCGCCGAGGCGGCGCAGCGGCTGCGCGAGCGCGCCCGCCCGCTGCCGCAGGGCAAGCCGGTCCTTCAGGTCAGCGACCTGTCCATCGGCTTCGAGGGCCGCCACCGCGGCGTGGACATCGTCGACGGGCTCTCCTTCGACGTCCGCCCCGGCGAGGTCGTCGGCCTGGTGGGGGAGTCCGGCTCGGGTAAGTCGCTGAGCGTCCTGGCCGTGATGGGCCTGCTGCCGCAGGGCGCCCGGGTACGCGGCGAGATCCGCTTCCAGGACACGAACCTGCTGAAGCTGAACGCCAAGGGCCGCCGCGCCCTGATGGGCCGCGAGATCGCCATGGTCTACCAGGACGCGCTGTCGGCGCTGAACCCGGCGCTACGCGTCGGCGCCCAGCTCGCCCAGATGATCCGCCGCGGCGGCACCCGCTCGGCCGAGGAACTGATGCGGCTGGTCGGGCTGGACCCGCAGCGCACGCTCGCCGCGTACCCGCACGAGCTGTCCGGCGGGCAGCGGCAGCGCGTGGTGATCGCCATGGCGCTGTCCCGCGACCCGAAGCTGATCATCGCGGACGAGCCGACCACCGCGCTCGACGTCACGGTGCAGGCCCAGGTGATGAAGCTGCTGCTGGACCTGCGCGAGCGGCTCGGCTTCGCCCTCATCCTGGTCAGCCACGACCTCGCCCTGGTCAGCGACGTCTGCGACCGGGTCGTGGTGATGTACGGCGGGCAGATCGTGGAGACAGGCGTGACCGCCGACGTGATGGAGGCACCCGCCCACCACTACGCCCGCGGGCTGCTCGGTTCCGTCCTGTCCCTGGAGACCGGCGCGGAACGGCTCACCCAGATCCGCGGCGTGGTGCCGTCACCCGCCGACTTCCCGAAGGGCTGCCGGTTCTCCGACCGCTGCCCGATGGCGACCGAGATCTGCCGGGACACCGCGCCCGCCCTGGAGGGCACGGACGGCCACGGGTACGCCTGCCACCACCCCGCCGTCACCGTCAGCGAGAAGGAGCCGGCCCGATGAGCGCCACCGCCGAGCACCGGCCGATCGCCGAGCTGAGCGACGTGCACGTGGTGCACGCCTCGCGCGGCGGCGGCATGTTCAGCCGGGAGAAGGTCTACGCGCTCACCGGCGCCGACCTGGTCATCCGGGCCGGCGAGACGGTCGGCATCGTCGGCGAGTCCGGCTGCGGCAAGTCGACGCTCGCCAAGGTGCTCGTCGGCCTGCAACGGCCGACCGCCGGCACGGTGTCGTTCGCCGGCAAGGACGTGTGGTCGATGAGCGCCGCCGAGCGGCGCGAACACATCGGCGCGGGTGTCGGCATGATCTTCCAGGACCCGGCCACCTCGCTGAACCGCCGCATGCCGGTACGCGACATCCTGCGCGACCCGCTCGACGTGCACCGCCGGGGCACCCGGCAGCAGCGCGAGCAGCGGGTGTCCGAGCTGATGGCCCTGGTGGGCCTGCCCCGCTCGGTCGCCGACGTGCTGCCCAGCCAGCTCTCCGGCGGCCAGCGCCAGCGGGTGTCCATCGCCCGCGCGCTGGCCCTGGAACCGGGACTGGTCATCGCCGACGAGCCGACGAGCGCGCTCGACGTGTCGGTGCGGGCCCAGATCCTCAACCTGCTGCTGGACCTCAAGGACCGGCTCGGCCTGGCGATGGTGCTGGTGTCGCACGACATCCAGACCGTCAAGCGGGTCAGCGACCGGGTCGTCACCATGTACCTGGGCCGCATCGTCGAGCAGACGCCCGCCGACCTGCTGCCCGAGGGCGGCCGGCACCCGTACACCCGGGCGTTGTTCTCGGCCACGCCGGGCCTGCTGTCACCGATCGAGCCCATTCCCCTGGTCGGCCCGGTCCCGTCGGCCACCCGGCCGCCGAGCGGCTGCCCGTTCCGGACCCGCTGCTGGGCCGCCACGGACGGCTGCGCCGTGGACATGCCGGCGCCGCGCCCCGCCGAGGGCGAGGGCCACGAGTTCCGCTGCCACCACCCGGTGCCCGCCGGAACCGCGAACACCGAACTGGTCGCGCTCGCCACCCCGGCGGCCGGCCGCGCCACATCTGAGTCTGTCGAGGAGAACCTGTGACCACCCCAGCCCCGCGGTTCGCCGGAGTCGTGCCGCCGGCCGTGACCCCCCTGACCGAGGAGGGCGAGGTCGACGTCCGTTCCCTGGAACGGCTGGTCGAGTGGCTGCTCGACGCCGGTGTCGACGGCATCTTCGCCCTCGGCAGCTCCGGCGAGACGGTCTTTCTCACCGACCGGCAGCGGGACCTGGCCCTGGAGACCATCGTGAAGACCGCCGGCGGCGCCGTGCCGGTCATCGCCGGCTGCATCGAGCCCACCACCCGCCGGGTCGTGGAGCGGGCCGAGGCGTCCACCCGGCTGGGCGCGGACGGCCTGGTCGTGACCGCGCCGTTCTACGCCATCGTCGGCCCGCACGAGATCGAGCGGCACTTCCGCGCGGTCGCCGCGGCGGTCGAGCTTCCGCTGCTGGCGTACGACATCCCGGTCTGCGTGCACAGCAAGCTCTCCGTCGACCTGCTGACCCGGCTCGCCGCCGAGGGTGTGCTCGCCGGCGTCAAGGACTCCAGCGGCGATGACGTCGCGTTCCGCCAGCTGGCGCTCGCCGTCGCCGAGCACGCGCCGGAGCGAGACTTCAGCCTGCTCACCGGCCACGAGGTGGTGGTCGACGCGATGATGCTCGCGGGCGGCTCCGGCTCGGTGCCCGGACTGGGCAACGTGGACCCGGCCGGGTACGTGCGGCTGCACCGCGCCTGCGTGGCCGGCGACTGGGCCGCGGCCCGGCGGGAGCAGGACCGCCTGACCCGGCTGTTCCGCATCGTCGACGCGGCCGACCCGGCCACCTCGGCGGGCGCCACCCGGGGCGTCGGCGCGTTCAAGACCGCGCTGTCCCTGCTCGGCGTCATCGCCGGCAACGCGGTGTCGCTGCCGTTGCGGCCGCTGGACGCCGCCGAGACGGGCCGCGTGCGTACCCAGCTGGAACTGGCCGGGCTGCTCTGACCATGCCCGAGGTGAGCACGACCGGTCTGGTCGCCGCGCTCGACATCGGCGGCACCAAGACCACCGCCGCCCTGGTCACCGCCTCCGGAGAGGTCGTCGGCCGGCGCACCGCGCCGACACCTGGCCGCTCCGGCGCCGCCGCGGTGCTCGACACCGCCGCCGGTCTGGTGGAGAAGCTGCGGGCGGACGCGCCGGGTGTCGTACGGGCGCTCGGCGTCGGCAGCGCCGGAGTGATCGACAGTGGCTCCGGCCTGGTGCTGTCCGCCACCGACGTGCTGACCGGGTGGACCGGCACGGACCTGCGCGGCGACCTGAGCCGGCGCCTGGGCGTGCCGGTCACCGTGATCAACGACGTGCACGCCCACGCGCTGGGCGAGGCGCGTCACGGCGCCGCTGCCGGCTACGACACGGTGCTCTACGTCGCGGTCGGCACC
The DNA here is from genome assembly GCF_004637285.1 of Micromonospora sp. CNZ285. Lineage (NCBI taxonomy): Bacteria > Bacillati > Actinomycetota > Actinomycetes > Micromonosporales > Micromonosporaceae > Micromonospora > Micromonospora sp. CNZ285. The sequence continues at coordinate 1,066,264 of NZ_SPQD01000001.1, forward strand.
GGTGTCGGGGCGTCGTTCGTCCTCGGCGACGCGGTGCTCGCCGGTGCGCACAGCGCCGCCGGGCACGCCGGGCACCAGCCGTCGTCGTACGCCGGAACGCTCGCCTGCACCTGCGGTGGGCGCGGGCACCTGGAGGCGATCGCCGCCGGGCCCGCGCTGGCAGCCGAGTACGTCCGGCGTACCGGCCGGCCGGTGGCCGACCTGCGGGCCGTCGCCGCGCTCGCCGCGGACGGCGACGAGACGGCCCGGGAGGTCGTCCGGCTCGGCGGCGCGGCTGTCGGCTCCGCCGTCGGCGGCCTGGTCAACGTGCTCGACCCCGCCGCGGTGGTGGTCGGCGGCGGCGTCACCGGCCTCGGTGAGCCGTGGTGGCGGGCGCTGCGCGACGCGGTGCCCGCCGAGACGCTGCCCGGCCTGGCCGGCGTGCCGGTCCTCGCCTCCACCCTCGGCCCCGACGCGCCGCTGCTCGGCGCCGCCTCGCTCGCCTGGAAGGTCTCATGAACGTGCTCATCGACCAGCTCCGTGACCGCCTGGTGGTCTCCTGCCAGGCGTACCCGGGTGAGCCCATGCGGGACCCGGACACCATGCGCCGGGTCGCGCTCGCCACCGCACGCGGTGGCGCCGCCGGCATCCGCGCGCAGGGGCTGGCGGACATCGCGGCCATCCGCGCGGCGGTGGACCTGCCGCTGATCGGGCTCTGGAAGGACGGCGACGACGACGTCTTCATCACCCCGACGCTGGAGCACGCGCTGGCAGTCGCCGACGCCGGGGCGCACGTCGTCGCGCTCGACGGCACGTCCCGGCCCCGGCCGGACGGCCGTACGCTCGCCGAGACGATCGCGGCCGTGCACGAGCGCACCGGCGCGCTGGTGATGGCCGACTGCTCCACGTTGGACGAGGGCATCGCGGCGGCCGCCGCGGGCGCCGACCTGGTCGGCACCACGCTCGCCGGCTACACCGCGTACACCACGAAGGGCGACGGGCCGGACCTGGACCTGGTCGCCCGGCTCGCCGCGGCGGTCGACGTCCCGGTGGTCGCCGAGGGACGCATCCACACGCCGGAGCAGGCCGCGCAGGCGCTGCGGGCGGGCGCGTGGACGGTGGTGGTCGGCACCGCCATCACCCACCCGAGCACCATCACCGGCTGGTTCGCCGCCGCCGTGCGGGAGGCCGCGTCGTGCCGCTGACCGACCTCGACCTGGCCGGCTGCCTGGCGTACCGGCCGAAGCTGGACGTGCCGGCGGACCTGGACGCGTTCTGGGCGCGCACGCTCGACGGCGGCGGCGACCCGGAGGCGGCGGTCTACGAACCGGTCGACACCGGGCTGACCCAGATCCGGACGTACGCCGCCACGATCCCCGGATTCGGCGGCGAGCCGGTACGCGGATGGCTGCACCTGCCCGCCGGTGCCGACGGGCCGCTGCCCTGCGTGGTCGAGTACCTCGGCTACGGCCGGGGCCGCGGCCTGGCGCACGAGAAGCTGTTCTGGGCCGCGGCGGGCTTCGCGCACCTGATCATGGACAGCCGGGGCCAGGGCTGGAGCGCCGCCACCGGCGGCACGCCCGACCCGCACCCCTACCCGGCCGGAACCGTGCCCGGCTTCCTCACCCGGGGCGTCGCCGACCCGGCCGACCACTACTACCGGCGGCTGGTCACCGACGCGGTGCGGTTCGCCGAGGCCGCCCGGCGGCACCCGGCCGTCGACCCCGCGCGGGTGGCGGTCACCGGCTTCAGCCAGGGCGGCGGCCTCGCCCTCGCCGCCGGCGCGCTGTGCCCGGACGTCGTAGCCGTCATGCCGGACGTGCCGTTCCTGTGCGACATCCGCCGGGGCGTGCGCGTCGCCGGCCCGGACAGCCCGTACGCCGAGGTCGTCGAGTACCTCGCGCTGCACCGCGACCGCGCCGACCGGGTGTTCCGCACGCTGTCCTACCTGGACGCCGCCGTGCTCGCGCCGCGCGCGACCGCTCCGGCGCTGTTCTCGATCGCGCTGCGGGACCAGGTCTGTCCGCCGTCGACCTGCTTCGCCGCCTACCACCGCTACGGCGGCGACAAGGACGTGCGGGTGTACGAGTTCAACGACCACGAGGGCGGCGAGGCCGAGCACCAGCGCGAACAGCTCACCTGGCTGCGCGGGGTCCTGGGCGGCTAACGCGCGCGTTCCACCACGTAGTCGGTCAGCTCCAGCAGGAACCGGCCGTCCTCGGTGTCCGCGGCGGCGCCCAGCGCCCGCTCACCCTCGCGCCGGGCGGCCAGCGCGAGATCCCGGGCGCTGCGCCGCGCCGACTCCACACAGTCGTACGCGAGCAGCCGCCCGTGCAGCCAGCGCACCTCGGCGTCGGTGCGCTCCGCCCGGGTCCGGCTCAGCAGCCGCACGAGCCGTTCGCGTTCCTCCGGTGCGCACCGCCGCATGAAGTCGATCAGGATCAGTGTGCGCTTGCCCTCCCACAGGTCACCGGCGATCTCCTTGCCGTACCGGGCGTAGTCGCCGGTCAGGTTGAGCGCGTCGTCCTGGATCTGGAACGCCGCACCCAGGTACCAGCCGTACCGGTCGAGCACGTCGACGGCGTTCTCCCGGCCGGTCGCCACGAGGATCCCGGTGCGGCACGGGTAGATGCACGTGTACCAGGAGGTCTTCTTCAGGCACATCCGGTAGTAGTCGTCGGCGTCCAGGTCGCACACGTTGTCGCGGATCCAGCCGATCTCGATGGCCTGCCCCTCCAGCGAGTGGCGCATCATCAGCTCGGTCTCGGTGAACAGCCGCCAGGCGATCCCCGAGCCGAGCGCCGCCCGGTTCGCCGCCAGCCGCCGCAGCGCCAGCAGGTTCGTCATGTTGCCGACGTTCAGCGCCACGCCCACGCCGTACTCGGCGTGCAGCGTCCGCCCGCCGCGCCGCTGCTCGCTTTCGTCCTGGATGTCGTCGTGGATGAGGAAGGCGTTGTGGAACAGCTCCACAGTCACGGCGGCGTTGAGTCCCACCGCCTCGCCGCCGCCGAACGCCCGGCACGTGGCCAGGCACAGCGCGGCGCGCAGCCCCTTGCCCCACCGCCGTGGGTACTCCGCGACCAGGTCGTAGAGGTATCGCGGGCCGCCGTCGGGCACGTCGTCGAGCAGCGCGCCGAGGGCGAGCCCGCGATAGCGCTCCAGCATCCGTTCCACGTGCCCGCCGGCCACCCCGGTGGTCGGCGCCATCGCGCGGCTACCGGTCCGTCGGCCGCTTCGGGGCCGGCGACGCCAGCCGGTCCGCGAGCCCGTTTGCGACCTCGGGGGCCAGCCGCGCCAGATTGAGTACGGTGTCCAGCGCGTCGTGCGCGTCCGACGTGTACCGCCGGATCACCTCGCCGCGCTGGTCGTCGGCCATCTTCAGTTGCCCGACCACGGTGTCGATCAGGGCGTGCCCGTCGGTGCGCACCCGGGCGACGAGTTCGTCGAACGCCTCCGGGTCCACGCGCCGGCTCTCGGTCAGCTTCTCCTCGAGCCGCCGGGCGCCGGCCAGCCCTGCCGCGAGTTCCTCCTCCAGCACCGTGGCCGCGTGGGTCACGGTCTCCGAGGTCTCCTCGGCCACCTTCTCGAAGCGCTCGTTCGTGCGCTCACGCTCCACGTTCTCCATGCGGCGGAGTCTCCACCCGGCTCCGGGCGGCGGGCTAGGCATGTGTCGCGATGGTGACTGACGGTAACGATCGGGTGCCGGGCTCGCCCCCGTCACGAGCCCGGCACCCAGCTCATCCGGCCAGCTCGGCGATCACCACGTCGTGGTCGGAGTGGACGGAGTCGACGGCCTGCACGCCCGGCGGCTGGATCCCTCTCAGCAACATGTAGTCGAACTTCTTGCGATGCGGGCTCGCGTCGGCAGTCGGGGTGCACAGCGGGTTCTCCTGCGCCCCGCAGTGCGGATCGGCGTCGCGGAACGTGCTCCAGACCGGCCGCAGCTCCCGCCGGTGCGGCTCGGTGTTGAAGTCACCGAGCACCACGGCCCGACGGTAGGGGCGGGTCGCGCGCAGCAGTTCGTTCACCTGGACGGCGCGGACATCGGCCTGTCCCGCTTGGGCGAGGTGGGTGTTGAAGATCCGGGTGGCCTTGCCGTTCACGGTGGTGGTGACTGCCATCCAGCCGCGCGGCTCGGTGCCTCCCTGCGAGTACCTGCGGTTGACGGGATTGCGGAGCGGAGTCAGCGAGAGGATCGCCTGGCCGTAGGCGTTGCCACCCCAGAAGCCGCAGTTCCAGCGGTCGTTCATCACCGTTCCGTACCGTACGTGGTAGTGCAGCCCCTGCTCCCGCAGGAGTGCCACGGTCTTCTCCACCGCCCCCCGGCAGGCCTCCTGCACCCCCAGCACCGCCGGCCTGTGCCGGGCGATCTCCCGGGCGTAGTCCGCAGGCTCCGCGTTGCCCGGTGCGAACAGGTTCCAGGTCATGAACCGCGTACCGGCCGCGGCCGACGGCTCGGCGGATGCTCCTGTCGGAGACGCGGTGATCAGCAGCAGGCTCGCCGACACTCCCGACAGTACGAGTCGCCACGCTCGTCTCATTCCGTACCTCAGCTTCCTTCGGCTCGCTCGTCCACAGCGGACGTTCTGTGCTCACAGTGACGGAGGCGGTACGCTCGAAACCTTGCCGGAACCTTGTATCCGCGGGTCTCGGCACACCGACGGGCGGCAATGGGGAGGTCTGCCGGGTGTCGAGGGCGTGGTTCGGTCTGCTCGGTGACCTCGAGTTCCGGATCGACGGCCGTCTCGTCCCGATCGGTCACGCCCGGCAGCGGTGCGTCCTCGCGGTGCTGCTGGCCGAGGCGAACGTCGTCGTCCGTACCGACCAGTTGATGGAACGGGTCTGGGGCGACCGGCTCCCGCAGCGCGCCCGCAACGCGCTGTACGCGTACCTGTCCCGGCTGCGCGGGCTCCTGGCCGGTGCTGCGGACGCCCGCCTGGAGCGGCGTTCCGGCGGCTACGTGCTCGTGGCCGATCCGGCCGCGGTCGACATGCACCGGTTCCGCGAGCTGACCGGGCAGGCGCACGCGGCCGACGACGACGAGAAGGCCGCACGTCTGTTCGACGAGGCGTTGGGTCTGTGGCGTGGGGAACCGTTCGCGCACCTGGACAGCCCGTGGCTCGACCTGGTGCGGCAGGCCCTGGAGCAGGACCGGGCGGCGGCCCAGCGGGACCGGACGGACAAGGCGCTGCGGCTGGGCCGGCACGCTGTGGTGCTGCCCGACCTGGTCCGGCGAAGCGCCGAGCATCCACTGGACGAGCAGTTGGCCGGGCAGCTCATGCTCGCCCAGTACCGCTGCGGGCAGCAGGCTGAGGCCCTCCACCGCTACCACCGGCTGCGGCGGGACCTGCGGGAGGCGCTGGGGCTGGACCCGCATCCGGACCTCCAGCAGCTCCACCGCCGCATTCTCAACGCCGACCCGTCGCTGGCGCTCTCCTGGGCCACGGCCGTGCCGCGCCGCAGCGTTCCGCGGCAGCTTCCCGCACCCCCGACCCGGTTCGTGGGCCGCGCCGGGGACCTGACCCGGCTGGACACCGCCGTCCGCGGAGCCGACGCGGAGGGGCGGATGCCCGTCGCGGTGATCAGTGGCGCGGGTGGGATCGGCAAGACCTGGCTCGCGTTGCGGTGGGCCCACGACAACCGGCAGAGCTTCCCGGACGGGCAGCTCTACGTCGACCTCAACGGCTTCGATCCGGTCACCGAGTCGACACCGGCCGCAGTGGCGCTGCGTGGCTTCCTCGACGCGTTCGACGTGCCGGCCGACGCCATGCCGGCCGACCCGGACGCCCTGGCCGGGCGTTACCGCAGCCTCGTGGCGGGCCGGCGGATGCTGATCCTGCTCGACAACGCCCACGCCACCGCGCAGGTCACGCCGCTGCTCCCGGGCACAGAATCGGCAACAGTGCTGGTCACCAGCCGACGCCGGCTCCTCGGTCTGGTCACCGGACACGGCGCGGTACCGGTTCCGTTGGACCTCCTCGGTGACCGCGACGCCCGTGAGCTGCTGACCGGCCGGTTGGGTCACCCGGCGGACGCCGACCCGGCCGCTGTCACCGACATCCTGGCCCACTGCGCGGGCCTGCCGCTGGCGCTCGGCATCGCGGCGGCGCACGCCGTCACGCACCCCGATCTCCCGCTCGCGGCATTCGCCGGGCAACTGCATGACCACGGCACCCGGCTCGACTACCTCAGCACCGACGACCTGAGCGCCGACCTACGCGCTGTCTTCGCCGCCTCGTGCCGTGTCCTGACCCCCGGCGCGGCACGCCTGTTCGACCTGCTGGGCCTCACCGCCGGTCCGGACATCGGCCTCGCGGCGGTCGCCGGCACGGCTGGCCTGACGGCAGGCAGGTGCGTGACGCTGTTGCGCGAGCTGGTCGACGCGCACCTGCTGGTGGAACAGACCCCCGGCAGATACCAGCTGCACGACCTGGTCCGCCTCTACGCGGCCGAACGCGCCGGGTCGACGGGGGAGCGGCACGAGGCATCACGCCGGCTGCTCGACCACTACGCGGACCTGGCCGAGGCCGCCGACCGGCGTCGCGACCCGGACGAGGCGGCGGGTTCGGGTGCGCCGGACCACTTCGCCGTACGCGACGAGGCGGTCGCCTGGTTCCGGGCCGAGCACGACGTCCTGGTGGCGACCTGCCACCGGGCGGCGGAAACCGGGTTCGACAGGCACGCCTGCCGACTCGCCTTCGCCCTGCGGTACCACCTGGAGGACGGCGGCCACTGGGACGAGCTGACCGCTGTGCAGCGCACCGCGCTCGCGGCGGCCCGCCGGCTGGCCGAACCGGCTGCGGAGGCACACGCCCGTCACACGCTCGCCCGGGCCGACGCCTACCTGCGCCGTACCGGCGAGGCCGAGGCCGGCTACCGCGCCGCCATCGACCTCTTCCGGTCGGTGGACGACATGGCCGGTGAGGCGCAGGCCCGGCGGAGCCTCGGCGGCCTGTGTGCCCGGCTCGGCCGCCGGGACGAGGCGTTCGCGCACAACCGGCGCGCGCTCGACCTCTACCGGCGCGCCGGTGACGTGTCGGGTCAGGCCATGTCGTTGAACAACGCGGCCTGGTTGCACGCGATGGACGGCGACTACGAGCAGGCCGTCGCCCACTGCGAGCAGGCGCTGGCGCTCCTCACGTCCACCGTGCACCGTCATCCCGTAGCCGCCGTGCACGACACACTCGGCTTCGTCCACCATCGCCGCGGCGACCATCGGGGGGCGGTGGCCGCCTACCGGCGGGCTGTGGACCTCAGCCACGACCTTGAGGACCGCTACGGCGAAGGCGGCTGTCTGCGACGGCTCGCCGAGACCTATCGGGACGCCGGCGACCACCAGGCCGCGCGCGAGGCGTGGCGGCGCGCACTGGTGATCTTCGAGCGGCTCGGGCACCCCGATGCCGACGAGGTCGTGGCCGAACTGACCGCGCTCGGCTGACGGCCGTCGCCCGGCTGGGTATGCGTACTCAGCGCGGTACCGTCTCGTCGCTCATGTGCGGGCGTCGCGGCGTCGACAGGATGCTTGTCATGGCCGAGACGCTGCACCGACACGCCGCTGCACGTACCGTCGACACGCCCCTGCCCGCCGAGGCCGCGCTGGCCCCCGCCGGCCGCGCGGTCGCCGCGCTGGCCCGGCTCGTCGCCCACCACCCGGCCGGCTGGCGCTGGCTGGCCCGGCGCCACCACCCGGTCCTCGACCGGCTCGCCGCCGCGAACGCGCGGTCGACCTGCGTGCGGGCCGCCCGGCGGGTGCCTGCTTACCAGGCGTTCCTGCGGGCCCGCCCGGGCGGCCTGCGCCGCCGGCTGCGGGACTTCCCGGAGACCGACAAGCGCGGGTACGTCATGGCGTACGACGCCTCCGCCCGGTGCCGGGACGGGCGGATGCCGGAGCGGGGCGTGGTGGTCGACGAGTCGGCCGGCTCGTCCGGGCGGCCGTTCAACTGGCCGCGCGGCGAGCGGGAGCTGCGGGCGGTCCACCGCGACATCGTCGGCTATACCGGACTGGCGTTCCCGATGCGCCGGCCGTTCGTCATAAACGCGTACTCGATGGGCGCCTGGGCGACCGGCACCACCACGGGCGCGGCGATGGCCCGGATCGCCACCGTGAAGAACACCGGCCCGGACCTCGGGAAGATCGTCGACACGCTGCGCGAGTTCGGTCCCGGCCACGACTACCTGGTGACCGCGTACCCGCCGTTCCTCAAGCACCTGCGGGACCGGCTCGACGCCGAGGACTTCCAGTGGTCGCGGTACCGGATCTTCGCCAGTTGCGGCGGCGAGGGGATGACCGAGGCGCTGCGCGACTACCTGGAACAGCGGTTCGTGCGGGTGCGGTCGGCGTACGGGGCGTCGGACCTGACCATCGGCATCGGCGCGGAGACCCGGTTCACGGTGTGGCTGCGGCGGCGGCTGCGCACCGACGCGGGACTGCGCGCGGAACTGCTCGGCCGGGGCGAGCAGCGGCTGCCGATGGTGTTCCAGTACAACCCGTTCGCCACCTACCTGGAGACCAACGAGCGGCGGGAACTGCTCTGCACGGTGACGAGCCCGTACGTGCTCCAGCCCCGGCTGCGTTACAACGTCGGCGACGAGGCGCTGCTGGTGCCGTACCGGCGGATCGTCGAGCTGGCGCAGGCCGACCCGGTACGCCGCGCCGAGTTCCGTACCGCGGTGGCCGAGGAGCGGATGACGCTGCCGCTGCTGCTGTTGTTCGGCCGCAGCGACTCGACCGTGTCCTACCTGGGCGCGAACCTCTACCCGCAGGACGTCGAGTACGGCCTCTACACCGGCAACCCGTACGCCGCCGAGATCAACAGGTTCTGCCTCACCCTGCACGAGGACGCGGCGCTGGAGACCCGGCCGGTGATCCACGTCGAGCTGCGCCGCACGCTGGACCCCGCGGCCCGCGCGGCGCTCGCCGAGGCGTGCCGTGACGGGGTACGCGCGCACCTGACCTCGGTGTCGCGGGACTTCGCGCAGTCCCTGGTGGAGGACCCGACCGCCGGCGACCTGCGGGTCGAGCTGCACGAACCGGACGGCGGCCCGTTCGCCGACATGCAGAAGATCAAGAACGTCTACCTGGTGAGGTGAACGATGCGTACCCGTGACTTCTCCCGCGCCCCGGCCCAGGCCCGCGCCGGCGCCATGTTCATCGGCGGCACCCGGTACGCGAACCCGCTGGTGCTGCTGCGCCTGGCCCCCGACTGGATCCGGATGGTGCGCGACATGCGCCGCATGTCCGGCTACTGCTGGCACACCGTCTACTGGCAGTTCCCGCTGACGCTCGGCACGATCGCGTTCTTCACCGACCGGGACGCGCTGCTGCGCTTCGCCCGGACCCGGCACCACCGCAAGCTGATGATGTGGCTGACCGACGGCACCCGTAACGCCACCGCCGGGTTCATCCGGCTCTACACCGCGTCCCCGGACGGCTACTCCAACGGCGCGTGGCGGGCCGAGGACGGCGCGATGGGCCACATCGAGCGGTTCACGCCGCTGGGCGCGGAGACGGCCGGACCGGCGGTGCGCCGGTGACCGGCCACCGGTTCGAGCGCGTCACCGGCCGGCGCGGCCTGCGCGACTTCCTCACCCTCACCGACCGGCTGTACGCGGACGAGCCCCGGTACGTGCCGACGCCCCGGCAGCAGATCCGCCGCTGGTGGCGCGACGGCGTGCCGATGTACGTGCTGCGCGACGCCACCGGCACCGTGGCCGGGCGGACCACGCTGCACACCGACGCGGACTTCGACGCCGAGCTGGGCCGCCGCTGCCAGCTGTTCGGGCTCACCGAGTTCACCGCGCCGGCCGCCCGGCCGCTGTTCGACGCGATCGCCGCGCACGCCACGCCCGGCCGGGACCTGCTGTTCGGGCCGGTGGCGCTGCTGCCCAACCAGGCCGGCGGCGTGATCACCTCCGGGTACGCCGACCGGGGTTTCGTGGACAGCGCGTGGAACCCGCCGTACTACCCGGACGCGTACGAGGAGAACGGGTTCACCGGGCGGTTCGTCTCCGACACCTGGATCTGCCCGGTGCCGCCACCGACCGGACCGGCTCCCGGCCTGGGCGTCCAGCCCGACGGCTCCCGGCTGGACCTGCACCGGGGGAACACCAGGCGGCTCGACGAGCAGCTCGGCCTGCTGCGCGGGATGCTCAACGACTCCTTCGCCCAGCTCGGCTACTACACGCCGATCTCCGAGGCGCAGTTGCGGCGGCAGACCGACGGCCTGGCGTACCTGCTGGACGAGTCACTCCTGCTCTACCTGACCCGCGACGGGCGGCCGGTGGCGTTCGTGCTCTGCGTACCGGACATCAGCGACTTCCTGGTCGCGGTCCGCGGCGACCTGAACCCGGTCAACCAGCTTCGTCTGCTGGCCACCCGCCACCGGTACCGCCGGGAGGCGGTGCTGATCGTCAAGGGCGTGGTGCCGGAGTTCCAGGGGCGCGGTTACCAGCGGCTGCTCTCCGCGCACCTGCACCGCAACCTGCACGACGGCGGCTACACGGCGCTGCGCAGCACGTACGTCGGGCGGGACAACCCGGCGTCGGCCGCCCAGTACCGGCGCCTCGGCGGACGCCCGCTGCACGGCTACACGTTCTACGCCAGGGAGCGGTGAGCATGGATCTCGCCGCGTTCCACGCGCTGGAGCCGCTGTGCTGGCGGGCGCCGAGCGCGCACAACACCCAGCCGTGGCGGCTGCGCTACGAGCGCTGGGCGATCACCGTCGGCTGGGACCCGGCCGACGCGCTGCCCGCGGGCGATCCGACCGGGCGGGACCTGCGGCTGTCGCTGGGCGCGTTTGTGGAGACCTGCCTGATCGTCGCCGCCGACGCGGGGCTGCGGCTGGACTGGGCCGCCGACCACGACGAGTCCGACCGGCGGGTGGGGCGGCTGCGGCCGGCACGGCGGCCGTACCGGACGCCGTTCCGCACCGCCGACGTGTGGGACCGGCGTACCCACCGGGGCCGCTTCACCGGCGGCCCGGACGCCGACGTGGTCGCGGCGGTGGACGCGGTCGCCCGCCGGGCCGGTGGCGCGGTCCGCGCCGTGCCGGCGGCCGGGCGGCTGCGCGCGCTGCTGCGCACTGCCGACCGGCAGGTGTACGCCGACCCGGCGGTGGTCGCGGAGCTGCGCCGCTGGCTGCGCCTGGACCGGTCGGGCCCGCGCTACCGGGCGGACGGGCTCAGTGACAGCTGCCTCGGGCTGGGCCGGGCCACTGCCGCCGGGCTGCGGGCGGCGCTGGCGGCGTACCCGGCGTTGCGCCCGCTGGGGCTGCCCCGGCTGCTCGCCGCCGCGGGCGGTGATCCGCTGGCGCAGGGCGGCGGGGTGCTGGCGCTCGTCGCGCCGCCCGGTCTGGACGCGGCCGGTCAGGTCGAGTTCGGACGGGTGCTGATGCGGATGTGGCTGACGCTGCACACGGCAGGGCTGGCCGCGCACCCGCTCAGTCAGCTCGTCGACGTGGCCGCCACCCGGGACGCGCTCGGCACGCTGCTGGACGTGGCGCCGGAGCGGATCGTGCACGTGGCCCGGGTGGGCCGGCCGGCCGCGCCGGCGCCCCGCTCGGCCCGCCGCGTGCGCCACGGATCGGATCTGTTAGCGGTAACACCCCTTGACGCGGTGTCACTTCATCCATGAGAGTCCATGTTGGCTGATGTGTCGCCCGGTCGGGAGCCCTGGGCGCGTAGTGGCAGGGAATGCGGCGTCCGGGTGCGCGAGATGGTCTGTTAGCGATAACAGGATTGTCGTGCACCCGGGCCCGCCTCTGATGCGCGCGGTTGGGAGAAAGCATGTCCGAAGTGACACGACGAAACATCATCAAGGCCACGGCGGCGGGCGCCGGTGCCGCGCTGGTGCCGGCCGCCTGGAGCGCCGCCGCACGCGCCGGCTCGGCGGCGCCACCACAGGTGCTGGCCGCGAACGACCTGGCACTCTGGTACGACGAACCGGCCGGCACCGACTGGCTGCGCGCCCTGCCGATCGGCAACGGGCGCCTCGGAGCGATGGTGTTCGGCAACGTCGACACCGAACGGCTCCAGCTCAACGAGGACACCGTCTGGGCCGGCGGCCCGTACGACTCGGCGAACACCAGGGGCGCGGCCAACCTGGCCGAGATCCGGCGTCGTGTCTTCGCCGACCAGTGGACCTCGGCCCAGGACCTGATCAACCAGACCATGATGGGCAGCCCTGGTGGTCAGCTCGCCTACCAGACCGTCGGCGACCTCCGGCTCGCCTTCGGTTCGGCGAGCGGGGCGACGCAGTACAACCGGACGCTCGACCTCACCACCGCCACCGTCACCACCACGTACGTGCAGGGCGGCGTACGGCACCAGCGGGAGGTGTTCGCCAGCGCGCCCGACCAGGTCATAGTGCTCCGGCTGACCGCCGACCGGGCGAACGCGATCACGTTCTCCGCCGCGTTCGACAGCCCGCAGCGGACCACCGTGTCCAGCCCGGACGGCGCGACCATCGCCCTCGACGGCGTCTCCGGGTCGATGGAGGGGGTCACCGGCTCGGTGCGGTTCCTCGCGCTGGCCCACGCCGCCGTCACCGGTGGCACGGTGAGCAGTTCCGGCGGCACGCTGCGGGTATCAGGTGCCACCAGCGTGACGGTCCTGGTCTCGATCGGGTCCAGCTACGTCAACTACCGCACCGTCAACGGCGACTACCAGGGCATCGCGCGCAACCGGCTCAACGCCGCCAAGAGCGTCGCCGTCGACCAGCTCCGCACCCGCCACCGCGCCGACTACCAGGCGCTGTTCAACCGGGTCACGATCGACCTGGGCCGCACTGCCGCCGCCGACCAGCCCACCGACGTACGGATCGCGCAGCACGCGAGCACCAACGACCCGCAGTTCGCCGCGCTGCTGTTCCAGTTCGGGCGGTACCTGCTGATCTCCTCGTCGCGGCCGGGCACCCAGCCGGCGAACCTCCAGGGCATCTGGAACGACTCGCTGACGCCGTCCTGGGACTCGAAGTACACGGTCAACGCCAACCTGCCGATGAACTACTGGCCGGCCGACACCACGAACCTGTCCGAGTGCCTCCTGCCGGTCTTCGACATGGTCAAGGACCTCACCGTGGCCGGCGCGCGGGTCGCCCAGGCGCAGTACGGCGCCGGCGGCTGGGTCACCCACCACAACACCGACGCCTGGCGGGGCGCGTCGGTCGTGGACGGCGCGTTCTGGGGCATGTGGCAGACCGGCGGGGCCTGGCTGAGCACGCTCATCTGGGACCACTACCTGTTCACCGGCGACAGCGGTTTCCTGCAGGCCAACTACCCGGCGCTCAAGGGTGCCGCCCAGTTCTTCCTCGACACCCTGGTCGCCCATCCGACGCTCGGCTACCTGGTGACGAACCCGTCGAACTCGCCGGAGCTGGCGCACCACGCGAACGCCAGCGTCTGCGCCGGCCCGACGATGGACAACCAGATCCTGCGTGACCTGTTCGACGCGGCGGCCCGGGCCAGCGAGGTGCTCGGCGTCGACACCACCTTCCGGTCCCAGGTACGCACCGCCAAGGACCGGCTGCCGCCGAGCCGCGTCGGTTCCCGGGGCAACGTGCAGGAGTGGCTGGCCGACTGGGTCGAGACCGAGCGCACCCACAGGCACGTCTCCCACCTGTACGGGCTGCATCCCAGCAACCAGATCACCAAGCGCGGCACTCCGGCGCTGTACGAGGCCGCCCGCAGGACGCTGGAGCTGCGGGGCGACGACGGGACCGGCTGGTCCCTCGCCTGGAAGATTAATTTCTGGGCCCGGCTGGAGGACGGCGCCCGCGCCCACAAGCTCCTGCGCGACCTGGTCCGCACCGACCGGCTCGCGCCGAACATGTTCGACCTGCACCCGCCGTTCCAGATCGACGGCAACTTCGGCGCCACCTCCGGCATCGCCGAGATGCTGCTGCACAGCCACACCGGCGAGCTGCACCTGCTGCCCGCGCTGCCCACCGCCTGGCCCGCCGGGCAGGTAGCGGGCCTGCGCGGCCGGGGCGGCTACACGGTGGCGCTGACCTGGAGCAGCGGCCAGGCCGACGAGATCACCGTCCGCGCCGACCGCGACGGCACGCTGCGACTGCGGTCCCGGCTGCTCACCGGCGCCTTCACCCTCGCCGACGTCACCGACGGCAGCACACCCGCCGCCACCCGGCCGGAGCCCGACGTCGTCGCGCTCACCGTCCGGGCCGGGCACACCTACCGTGCGGCCCGGTCCGGCGTGACGCCGTCGCCGACCCCTACCGTCACACCCACATCGGGTACGACGCCGAGCCCGGCGCCCACCACCAGCTCCCCGGCGCCGTCCGGCGCGCGTGCCACGTACGCGATCACCGGCTCCTGGTCCGGTGGCTTCCAGGCCGAGGTCACGGTGACCGCCGGCGCCACCGCGATCCGCGGCTGGACGGTCTCCTGGACGTTCCCGAACGGGCAGGTGATCAACCAGATCTGGAGCGGCACGCACACCCAGAGCGGCGCGAACGTGACGGTGCGCAACGTCGACTACAACGGCTCGCTGCCGGCCGGCGGCTCCACCACGTTCGGCTTCATCGGTGCCGCCAACGGCACCAACAACCCGCCGGCGAACCTCACCTGCACGACCACCTGAGCACAGGCGCGCCCCGCCGCGGCCACCGGCCGGGGCGGGGCGTACCGCCGGTCAGGCCAGCAGCGTCTCGCGCAGCCGCGCACCCAGGTTCAGCTCGCCGACCACCCGGGGACCGGCCGGGTCGTACACGGCGATGCGGTGGTTGCGGCGCATCATCTCCCGTACCGCCGGCGGCAGCCGGGGCGGGTCGTCCATCGTCGCGAGCACCCGCGCGCCGGTGCCCATCAGCCGCTCCACCAGCGTCGCGCTGTCGGTGTCCACACGCACCCGGCCGAACTCCCAGCCGGCGGTGGTCAGGTCGAGCACCTCGAACAGGCGCGTCACGACCGGCTGCGGGTCGGTCACCCGGTCCAGCCGGTCGGCCCGCCCGCCGACCACCGCCACGGCGGCGCTGACCTGCGCGTACGGGTGCAACCCGCTTGGTAGCGCGCCGAGCGGCCAGCGCAGCGCGGGCCCGGCCTCCTTCCACAGGGGCCGGTAGTTGCGGCGGTGCACCAGCAGCCGCCGCCCGGTACGCCGGAACACCTCCTGCGCCTGCCCCTGGAGGTCGGCGTGCGCCTGGTCGGCGGCCTCGCAGACGATCCCGGCGGCCACCACGAGACCGTCGTCATCGGACAGCAGCCGGGTGATCGCGTCGGCCTGCTCCGGGAACCGGAGGCGGGCGTGCGCCCCGTAGGACCGCCGCACGTCCCGCAGCAGCTCCTGCTGACGTGCGGGGTCCAGTTCGACCCGTCCGCCACCGAGCAACCGCTGGAGCCAACCCATCGCGCCTCGCTTCCGTCGCCGTCTGCGGACCGGGCAATGCTAGTTCGTCGGCCGATGCTCGTATGGTGACGGGGTGACCGATCGATCCCTGACCCTGATGGCGGTGCACGCGCACCCCGACGACGAGGCGACGAGCACCGGCGGCGTCCTGGCGCGCTACGCGGCCGAGGGCGTCACCACAGTGCTCGTGACGTGCACCGACGGGGGGTGCGGCGACGGTCCCGGCGGGATCAAGCCGGGCGACCCCGGGCACGACCCGAAGGCCGTGGTCGAGATGCGCCGCGCCGAGCTGGCCGCGAGCTGCGAGGCGCTCAAGGTCACCCACCTGGAGACGCTCGACTACGGCGACTCGGGGATGATGGGCTGGGCGACGAACGAGGCGCCCGGCGCGTTCTGGAACACGCCGGTGGCCGAGGCGGCCGGCCGGCTGGCCGAGCTGATCCGGCGCTACCGCCCCGACGTGGTGGTCACCTACGACGAGAACGGCTTCTACGGCCACCCGGACCACATCCAGGCCCACCGCATCACGATGGCGGCTGTCGAGCAGACCGGCATCCCGGCCAAGGTCTACTGGACCACCGTGCCGCGCAGCGCGTTCCAGCAGTTCGGCACCATCATGCGGGAGATCGGGGTGGAGTTCCCCGAGCCGGAGGCGACCGACGAGATGCCGGCGCTGGGCCTGCCGGACGACGAGATCACCACCTGGGTCGACACCAGCGGCTACGGCGGGCAGAAGTTCGCCTCGCTCGCCGCGCACGCCAGCCAGGCGGAGAACATCTTCTTCCTGCGGCTGGGGCAGGAGCGGTTCACCGAGCTGATGGGCATGGAGACGTTCGTGCGGGTGCGGGACACCACCGGCGCGGCCACCCCCGAGGACGACCTGTTCGCCGGGTTGCGCTGACCGGTCTCCGGTCCGGTCCGGGGAGGTCATCGACTCACGTCGAGACGGTCTGCGCGGCCAGGTGATCGAGCACGGCGCGGACGTCCCCGCCGGTCCCGGCCATGATCCGTCGTTGCCGGGTGGCGCCGGTGCCGTCCCGGCGCACCCGGTCCAGCTCGCGCCGGACCAGGTCCAGGTCGCCGTGGCGGGTCAGCGCGGGCGTGACGGTGACGACCAGGTCGTCGACGAGGTCCCAGGCGGGCCGGGGCCGTCCGGTGCGCAGGTCGACGAGCCGGCCGTCGACGCCGTCGTGGGCGGCCCGCCAGTGCGCGGCGGCGACCAGGCAGTCCCGGATGCGGGGTGCCGGCACACCGGCGCGGACGTCGTCGATCAGCGTGGCCACGAGCGCCCGGACCAGCCCGGCGACCAGCACGGTGTCGTCCACGGTGGGGCACACGTCGCCGACCCGGACCTCCACCGTCGGATACGACGCGGACGGGCGGGCGTACCAGTAGACCATCGCGGCGTCGAGCATGATCCCGGCGGTGATCAGGTCCGCCACCGTGGCGTCGTAGTCGGCGGCGGAGTCGAAGTGCGGCGTCGGTCCGATACTCGGCCACCGTTCCAGCTGCATCGATCGCCAGCTCGCGTGGCCGGTGTCCCGCCCGTCGTGCAGCGGCGAGTTCGCGGTGAGCGCCTGCACCACCGGCAGCCACGGGCGCAGGTGGTTGCAGACCTGCACTGCCAGTTCCCGGTCCGGCACGCCGACGTGGACGTGGCAGCCGCAGACCGCCGGGTCGTGGGCCACCGGGCCGAACCGGCGGGACATGTCGTGGTAGCGCTGCTCGTCGGGCACCGTGCGGTGGGCCTCGCAGACCGGGGTGGCGCCGACGGCGACCAGCCGCGCCCCGGCCGCGTCGGCCGCCCGCGCGGCCGCCCGGCGCAGCGTGACCAGGTGCTCCCGCAGCTCTCCGAGATCAGGACTGACCGGCGTCACCATCTCGACCATGCTGTGCCGGAACTCCTGCCGGCTCTGCTCGCGGGCGGTGCCGGACAGCGCGCCGCGTACCCGGTCGGCGACCGGCATGCTCTCGCCGGTGGCCGGATCCAGCAGCAGGAACTCCTCTTCCACCCCGAGGGTCAGGACGGTGGGGATCTGCGGGGTGGTGGTGGCGGTGGTGGTGGGCCGTGGCCTCACCGACGGCTCCACCGGCACGGAACGGTCGGCGTGTCGACGTGAGGCGGAGTCATGTCTCGACGGTACGAGGGCGGGGGCCGGCCCGAGGCCGTTTCCGCCGACCACCGCCCCCGCGGGTGGCGGGGGCGGTGGCGGTACGGCTCAGCAGTCGAAGTAGAGCGCGAACTCGTGCGGAGTGGGCCGCAGCCGGACCGGGTCGACCTCGTTGGCGTTCTTCCAGTCGACCCAGGTGGAGATCAGGTCGGCGGTGAAGACGTTGCCGTCGAGCAGGTAGTCGTGGTCAGTCTCCAGCGCCGCCAGCGCCTCGGGCAGCGAACCCGGGACCTGCTTGACGTCGCCCCACTCCTCCGGCGGGAGGTCGTAGAGGTCCTTGTCGATCGGCGCCGGCGGCTCGATCTTGTTCTTGATGCCGTCGAGACCGGCCATCATCATCGCCGAGAACGCCAGGTACGGGTTGCTGGACGGGTCGGGGACGCGGAACTCGACGCGCTTGGCCTTCGGGTTGCTGCCGGTCACCGGGATGCGGGTGCAGGCGGAGCGGTTGCGCTGGGAGTAGACCAGGTTGACCGGCGCCTCGAAGCCCGGCACCAGACGACGGTAGGAGTTCACCGTCGGGTTGGTGAAGGCCAGCAGCGAGGGAGCGTGGTGCAGCAGGCCGCCGATGTACCAGCGGGCGGTGTCGGACAGGCCGGCGTAGCCGGTCTCGTCGTAGAACAGCGGCTCGCCGCCACGCCAGAGGCTCTGGTGGGTGTGCATGCCGGAGCCGTTGTCACCGAACAGCGGCTTGGGCATGAACGTCGCGGTCTTGCCGGCGGCCCAGGTCTCGTTCTTGACGATGTACTTGAACAGCTGGAGCTGGTCGGCGGCGTGCAGCAGCGTGGAGAACTTGTAGTTGATCTCCGACTGGCCCGCGGTGCCGACCTCGTGGTGCGACCGCTCGACGGTGAAGCCGCCGTCGACGAGGCGCCGCACGATCCGGTCGCGCAGGTCGGCGTAGTGGTCCACCGGCGGCACCGGGAAGTAGCCGCCCTTGTAGGCGGTCTTGTAGCCGCGGTTGCCGCCCTCCTCGATCCGGCCGCTGTTCCAGGCGCCCTCGATCGAGTCGATGTAGTAGAACGACTGGTGCGCCGAGGTCTCGTGGCGGATGGAGTCGAAGATGTAGAACTCCGCCTCGGCGCCGAAGTAGGCGGTGTCGGCGATGCCGCTGGCGGCGAGGTACGCCTCGGCCTTCTTCGCGACGTTGCGCGGGTCCCGGGAGTACGCCTCGCGGGTGAACGGGTCGTGGATGAAGAAGTTCAGCGCGAGCGTCTTCTGGGCCCGGAACGGGTCGATGAAGGCGGTGGCGACGTCCGGCAGCAGGAGCATGTCGGACTCGTGGATGGCCTGGAAGCCGCGGATCGAGGATCCGTCGAAGGCGAGGCCGTCGGTGAAGACGCTGTCGTCGAACGACTCGACCGGCAGGTTGAAGTGCTGCATCACGCCGGGCAGGTCACAGAAACGTACGTCGACGAACTTCACGTCCTCGTTGGCGAGGTATCGCAGGAGTTCCTCGGAATTGGCGAACACACGTCCTCCTGGCAGGCGTCGTTGATCCTGGCCACGTCCCGTGGCCGGACCGCCCGGGGACATGGCCCGTACCGCCACCGTACGACGGCACGCCGTGCCCGGCTCGCCAACAGCCCATCCGGGTTTCCTTCGCCACAGGCCGGGTAGTCGCCGTACCCGGCGGACCGCCCGGGAGCGACGTGGCGGGAGGTTGGCGTGGTGGGTGCTCCTCGACCGACCGGTGGACGCTGAGATGTGCGGGATCAGCGGTGAGGCCAGATTCGACGGGGCCACCCCCGACGCGGCCGCGGTGAGCCGGATGACCGCCGCCATGCGCTCCCGCGGACCGGACGGCGAGGGCGCGTGGAGTGACGGCTGGATCACCCTCGGGCACCGCCGGCTCACAGTGATCGACCTGTCCGCGGCCGGCGCCCAGCCGATGGTCCGCGACGACCTCGGCCTGGCCCTGGTCTTCAACGGCTGCGTCTACAACTACCCGGAGCTGCGCGACGAGCTGCGCGCGGCCGGGCACACCTTCCACAGCACCAGCGACACCGAGGTGATCCTGGTGGCGTACGCGCAGTGGGGGGAGCGGTTCGTCGACCACCTGGTCGGCATGTTCGCCGTGGCGCTGGTGGACCGGCGGCGGCGCCGCCTCGTGCTGGCCCGCGACCGGCTCGGCATCAAACCGCTCTACCTCGCCGAGTCGCCCGGCCGGCTCCGGTTCGCCTCCACGCTGCCGGCGCTGCTGGCCGGCGGTGACGTGGACACCGGCGTCGACCCGGTCGCGCTGCACCACTACCTGTCCTGGCACTCGATCGTGCCGGCGCCGCGCACGATCCTGCGCGGCATCCGCAAGCTGCCGCCGGCCACCGTCCGGGTGGTCGAGGCCGACGGGCGCAGCCGCGAGCGTGTCTACTGGCGGCCCGAGTACCGGCGCGACCCGGCCCACGAGGGCATGGACGCCGCCGACTGGCGGGCCGCCGTCGGGGACGCGCTGCGCACCGCCGTACGCCGCCGGCTGGTCGCGGACGTGCCGGTCGGGGTGCTGCTCTCCGGTGGCCTGGACTCCAGCATGATCGTGGCGCTGCTGGACGGCGCCGGACAGCACCACCTCCAGACGTTCAGCATCGGTTTCGACAGCCGCGGCGACGAGACCGGCGACGAGTTCCACTACTCCGACCTGGTGGCCCGCACGTTCGGCACCGACCACCACCGCATCCGGCTCGCCGACGGCGACCTCGGCCCGGCCGTACGCGCCACCGTGGCAGCAATGACCGAACCGATGGGCAGCCACGACGTGGTGGCGTTCCACCTGCTCTCCGAGCAGGTCGCCCGGCACGTGAAGGTGGCGCAGTCCGGCCAGGGCGCCGACGAGGTGTTCGCCGGCTACGGCTACCACCACCGGCTTGCCGACGCGGCCCGCGAGGACGCGACGGCCGAGTTCACCGCCGCGTTCTTCGACCGCGACCACGCCGAGCTGACCGAGGTGGTCGAACCGGCGTACGCCTGCGACGGCGACGCCAGCGGCGAGCTGGTCGCCGCCGACCTGGCCGCGCCGGGCGCGCAGACCGCCGTGGACGCCGTGCTGCGCCTGGACACCCACCTGATGCTGCCCGACGACCCGGTGAAGCGGGTGGACAGCATGAGCATGGCGTGGGGGCTGGAGGTGCGTACGCCCTTCCTCGACCAGGACCTGGTCACCCTCGCCGCGGCGTGCCCGCCGGAGCACAAGCTGGCCCAGGGCGGCAAGGGCGTGCTCAAGGAGGTGGCCCGCGAGGTGCTGCCGGCCGAGGTCATCGACCGGCCCAAGGGCTACTTCCCGGTGCCGGCGCTGCGCAACGTCGACGGTCCCGTGCGACAGTTGGTGGTCGAGGCGCTGGGTGCGCCCGAGGCGCGCCGGCGCGGGCTGTTCCGCCGGGCGTACGTCGACGAGCTGCTGGCCGAGCCGGACCGGGCCCAGGCCGCCGCCGGCAGCAACAAGCTGTGGCAACTGGGCCTGCTGGAGCTGTGGTTGCAGACGCACGGCGTGAGCTGAGCGGGGCGGGAGGAGCACGGTGAAGTTCGTCATCGAGAGCGAGGCCGACGGCAGTGTGGGGTTCACCGTCGTCGGCGGAGACGGTCAGCTGCTCGCCACCGGGGCACCCTGCCCGGACAAGGGCTCGGCGCTCGCCGTGGTCGGCGAGCTGATGCACGGGCTGGGCGACGCCTGCGTGGAGGACCGCACCGAGGCCGGCGCCGGGCCGGTGGCCGGCACCCGCACCGAGATCGGCGACGACATGTCGGACATCGGCCGCTCCGGCATCCCGCCGGTCTGACCGCGGCACGTCCCGGCGACGGGGAGGTTCCGCCGGCCCGGCCGCGACACGTCCCGCCCGGCCGGCGGGCCGGGCGGGACGGTGCGGTCACTGCTCGTCGTCGAGCACGTCCGTGTGGCCGTCGCGGGTGACTGTGGGCGGCAGGTGCTCGTCCGGCTGGGGCGCCTCGGCGAGTGTGTGGTGCGGGTCGCCGTCGGGCGAGAACAGCACCCGATCGGTCTTGCGGGTCTTCTCCTGCTCCTCCTCCGGCTCCGTCACCGCGTTCTCCCTCCGCTCACCGGCGCCTCCGGCAGGCCGCCCCTCGTCCCACGCTAGGCGCCGGAAGGGGGCCGGGAGCGGGTTTCCGCGCGACGGCCCCAGGCCGGCCCCGACGCGCGCGACGGACGGGGGAGCGCACGGACCGGTCCGACTCTCATGATGGGCGGAGCGCCGCGGCGGGACAACGTGCACGCTGCCCGCCCCGCGCACCCGCGGATACGCTGCCAGCCGCAGGCACCAGCGACGGAGGGGCAGCCGTGGCGCTGACGATGACCGTCGACGGCCGCCCGGCCGCCGGCGCCGGAACCTTCGACGTCGTCGACCCCGCCACCGGCGCGGTGTTCGCCACCGCCCCGGCCTGCCCGCCCGAGCTGCTCGACCGGGCGATGGCCGCGGCGGCCACCGCGTACCCGAGGTGGGCTCACGACGACGAGGCGCGGCGCGGCGTGCTGCGCGCCGCGGCCCGGGCGGTCCTCGGCGCCGTCGCCGACCTCGCCGCGCTGGTCACCGCCGAGCAGGGCAAACCGCTGGCCGAGGCGACCACCGAGGTACGCGCCGCCGCCGCGTGGCTGCACTACTTCGCGGGCATCGAGACCGGACCACAGATCGTCGACGGGCGACGCGACACCGCGATCGTCACCGCGCGGCCCCTCGGCGTCGTCGCCGCCGTCACGCCGTGGAACTATCCGCTCGCGCTCGCCGCCTGGAAGATCGCTCCGGCGCTGCGGGCGGGCAACACCGTGGTGCTGAAGCCCTCCCCGCACACCCCGCTCGCCACGCTCGCCCTCGGCGAACTGCTTCGTGACCTGCTGCCACCCGGCGTGCTCAACGTGGTGACCGGGCCGGACCCGCTCGGGGCGTGGCTGTGCGCCCACCCCGTACCCAGGAAGATCACCTTCACCGGGTCGACCGCTACCGGCCGGCGGGTCGCGGCGGAGGCCGCCGCCCGGCTCCGGCGGGTCACGCTCGAACTCGGCGGCAACGACGCCGCGGTGGTGCTCGACGACGCCGACCCGGCGCGGATCGCCGACGACCTGTTCTGGGCGGCCTTCGCCAACAGCGGCCAGATGTGCATGGCGGTCAAGCGGGTGTACGTGGCCCGGCCCGTGCACGACGCGCTCGTCGAGGCGCTCGCCGACCGCGCCGCCACGGTCCGGATGGGCCCCGGCGCCGACCCCGGTGTCCGGCTCGGCCCGGTGACCACCAAGGCCCAGCGGGAGTACGTGGCAGGGCTCGTCCGCGCGGCCGTCGCCGGCGGCGCGACAGTCGCCGCCGGTGGTCGAGCCGTCGACGGGCCCGGTCACTTCCATCCGCCCACCGTCCTGTCCGGGGTGTCCGACACCGACCGGGTCGTCACCGAGGAGCAGTTCGGGCCGGTGCTGCCGGTGCTGGCGTTCGACGACGTCGAGGAGGCGCTCACCCGGGCCGACGCGACACCGTTCGGCCTGACCGCCTCGGTCTGGTCGGCGGACCCGGACCGGGCCGCCGCGGTGGCCGCCCGCCTGGACGTGGGCCAGGTGTCGGTGAACGCGCACGCCGCCGGGGTCCGGCCCGACCTGCCGTTCGGCGGGCGGAAGGACAGCGGCCCCGGGGTGGAGAACGGGCACTGGGGACTGGCCGGGTACACCCAGCCGCACGTCCTGGTCCGGCGGCCCTAGTCGAGCAGGTCCGGCTCGGCGTGCACGACGTCCTCGTACATCGGGCGGAAGTTCAGCCGGCCCAGCCCCGGGGTGCCGATGGTGGCCCGGGTGAGGCGGGCCTCGGCGGGCGCGATCGGCACCGGCGTGCCGGCCGCCTCCGCCGCGAGCTGGATCCGGCAGCACCGGTCCATGCTGAAGAACCACCAGGCCGCCTCGTCCACGCTGCCGCCCACGGTCAGCAGGCCGTGGTTACGCAGGATGACCGCCTTGCCGGGGCCGAGCGCCTTGGCGATCCGGTCCGCCTCGTCGCGGTCGAGGACCACCCCGGAGTAGCCGTCGTGCAGGCCGTGGTCCTCGTAGAACGCGCACGCGTCCTGGGTCAGCGGGTCGAGCAGCCGGCCCAGCGTGGCGAACGCGCGCCCGTACACGCTGTGGCTGTGCGCGGCCGCCACGACGTCCGGGCGGACCGCGTGGATGCGGCTGTGGATGGCGTAGCCGGCCGGGTTGATCGTGCCCTCGCCGTCCACGACGGTGCCGTCGGAGTCCACAAGCAGCAGGTCGCTCACCCGCAGCCGGCCGAACGACCGGCCGAACGGGTTGATCCAGAACCGGTGCCGCTCGCCCGGGTCGCGGACGGTGAGGTGACCGCCGGCGCCCTCGTCGAAGCCGTACCTGTGGAACAGCCGCAACGCCGCCGCGAGACGCTGCTTGCGGCGCAGCCGCTCCTCCGCGACGCTCCGGGCGCCCATCACGCCGTCCCGAGCAGCGCGGCGACGACCTCGTCGTCGAACTCGGCCAGCCGTCCCGCGTCCGGGCCGCGGCTGATCGCGTACCCGTGCAGGATGCGGGCGTGGGCCACCGGCACCCGCTCGCCGTCACGCCGCACGGCGAAGCGGACGTCGGCGTCGAACATGGTCCCGCGCAGCACGTCGGTGACGGTGAACGTGGTCTCGATCTCCTCCTCCATCCGCGCGGCGGCGAGGACCCGCACGGACGCGCGGGACACCACCGGGATCCAGCCGCGCACGTCGAGCATCCGGCCGACGGAGATGCCGCGCGCCGCCAGGAACCGGTCCACCACCTCCTCGACCGCGCGTACGTAGCCGGAGTGCTGCACCGGCTGCGAGTACTGGCAGTAGAAGTACGGCGCCCGCCACCGCCACTCGAACGGCGTACCGGCCGCGTCGGCGACGGGTGCGGGATCGTCCGCCCGGACCTCGGCCACGACCGGCACGTCACCGGGGACCGCGACGTCGACGGCCGGGCCGGTCCGGACCAGCGCCGCGCGGACCCGGCCGCGCAGCACCGGCACGCCGCGCGCGGTCAGCCGCACCGCGAACTCGCCGCCGCCGCGGTGCCGCGCCTCGGCGCTCACCTCGTCGTCCACGTCGAGCACCGCCGGCAACTGCACCGAGGCGTCGGTGATCACCAGGCCGAGGCCGTGCTCGTGGTACAGCCGCGACGGCCCGGCGCCGCGCTCGCGGAACCAGGCGAGCACCGCCTCCTCGGCCAGGTACATGAAGTGTTTGAACCCCACCCAGGTACGGATGTTGGCGCCCTCGAAGCGGGGGCGCAGCGCCACGGTGGTGGTCTCGTCCGGCAGGACCGCTGTCACCGGGTCTCCTCTCGACTGTCGGATCGGGGTGCGGGCCCGGGTTCCGCCGCGGCGCGTACCGTGACCGCGCGGAACCCGTCCTCGTCGTCGCCGCAGCGGACCTCCACCCGCACCGGCCCGCCGGGCGCGCGCAGGGCGTCCGCCGCCAGCGCGACAGGGACCAGGCCGTCGGCGCCGTAGTGGCCGCCCTCGCCGCCGGTGGCGTGGCCCTCCGGCGGGTCACCCGGCACCGTCCGCACCGGACCGACGACCAGGTGCGGCCCGGGCACCCGGTCGAGCGGCTCCAGCACCAGGCAGGCGGCGCCGGCACGCAGCGGACCCGGCCGGCCCGGGCGGGTCGCGTGCAGCGCGACGGCGGTGTCGTCGTCCGGCTCGGCGCCGACCACCACCACCCGGTCGGCCCGGCCCGCCGCCAGCAGCCGCAGCCCGGCGGCGAGCGCGTCCAGGCCGGAGGTGGCCCCGGAGCAGCACATCAGGTTCGGGCCGCCGAAGCCGAACCAGATCGCCACCGAGCTGGCCATCACGTTGGGGGAGGCGTTCGGCGCTGACAGCGGGGACACCGCCCGCCAGCCGTCGGCGCGGGCGGTGGTGACGATCCCGGCGACGGTGCCGACGTTGCCCAGGTTGCTGCTGGCCACCACCGCCGTACGCGGGTCGACCCGCTCCGGCGGGGTGCCGTCGCCGTCGGCCCGGCCGAGCGCCCGGTGCACCGCGCACAGGGCCAGCCGGGTCGCCGTCTCCTTGTACAGCAGTCCCTTGCGCCCGAGGACGGTCCGGGCCCGCTCCGCCGGCGGCGCGTCCGGCCCGGGCTGGTACGCGTACCAGGCGGTGAGCGCCGCCTCCGCGCCGGAGGCGGTCACCGGGCGGCCTCGACGAGCGTCGCCGCGTTGACCCCGCCGAAGCCGAACGCGTTCACCTGCGCCAGCGTCGCCCGAGTCCGGGCCGGACGGTCGCGGACCAGGTCGAGGCCCTCGGCCTCGGGCAGCGGCGTGCGCAACCCGGTGATCGGCGGCACCACCCCGGCGCGCAGGCAGCGGACGGCGACGTCGAGACCGTGCAGCGCGGCGGTGCCGGAGGTGTGCCCGATCGCGCCCTTGACGCCGGTGACGGTGGTGGGGCCGCCCAGCGCCACGAGCGCCGTCGCCTCCGTCGGGTCGTTGAGCGCCGTGCCCGTGCCGTGCGCCACCACCAGGCCCGCGTCGGCCGGCTCCCGGGCGCCCCGGGCGTACGCGTCGTCCATCGCCCGGCGGACGCCCTCGGCCGACGGCGCGGTCTCGTGGTACGCGTCGCAGGACAGTCCGGTGGCGACCACCCGGGCCAGCACGCGTGGCGCCAGCCCGGCCCGGGTCACCACGAGCGCGGCGGCCCCCTCGCCCAGCAGCACGCCGGCCCGGTCCCGGTCGAAGGGGCGTACCCGGTCGGCGGGCTCGTCGGCGACCCGGCCGATCATCGCGAGCATCGACTCGGTCATCGCGTCGGTGGCCGCGACGACGACGGCGTCGGCCTCACCGAGTTCGATCATGTCCTGCGCGAGCGCGAGGACGTGACCGCCCGCGCTGCACGCGTTCGCGACGGTGACCGCGCCGGGCACGCCGGCGTCCGCGACGGCGGACCGGAAGTGCAGCCCGCCCGCGCGGAACGGCGCCCGGTCGGCCACCGCCCGCTCGACCGCGCGCAGCTCGCGCAGCCCGGTGCCGACCAGCGCCGCGACGCGGTGCCGGGCCGGGTCGAGCGCCGCGTCGGCGAGCGCCCGCCGGACGCAGTCGCGCAGCCAGCCCGCGGCGGGCCACAACTCGCCGCCGGAGCCGTCCGGGATCGGGTAGCCGTGGCGCACGTGCACGGCGGCCGGGTCGTAGCCGGACAGCGGCGCCACCCCGCACCGGCCGCCGAGCAGCGCGGCGAACGTGGCGTCACCGTCGCCGAAGCAGGTCCGCACCGCGCTCGCCGCGATCTCCACCGGCATCGCGGCCTACCCCAGCTCCGCGAGCGCGGCACCGGGCCGGACGGCGGCGATCAGCTCACCGATCACCGCCGTGGTCCGCCCGCCGACCGTGACGGTGCCCGACGCGACGGCCGCGCCGTCGACGACCTTGTCCAGCCGTACGTCGTGGCGCAGCACGTCCCCCGGGTACGCGGCACCGGACAGCCGCAGTTCGCGCACGCCGACGAACAGCGGCAGCAGCCCGCTGCCCGGCCCCGGCACGCCGGCGCCCGCCCGCAGGAACCAGGCGAGCGCGGCGGCCTGGCCGAACGACTCCAGCAGCAGCGCCACCGGATACGCGTACGCCTCGGGCGGTGCGGTCTCGTCCAGGCCCGCGTAGCACCACTCGGCGGCGGTGACCGCCTTCTCGGCCACGATCCCGTCCGGCCGGACCTCCACCACCCGGTCCACGAGCAGCAGCGGGAACCGCTGCGGCAGCAGCCCGCGGATCGTCTCCTGCCCGACCGGCGCGCTCACCGATACCGCCCGGCGTCGAACTGCGCCTCCAGGCGGGCGCACTGCTCCCCGTCGCCCCGGTGGCAGCGGGCGCGGGCGGTGAGCGGTCCGGTCGCCGGATCACCCGTCACCTCGACTCGCATGGTGAACTCGCCCGGGGCCAGCACGGGCGCGGTGAACCGGGCCGAGCGCAGCACGGTCAGGCGCGCGCCGTCCACCCCGGCGCAGACGGCGCGCAGCAGCGTGTCGACAAGGAACACCCCGGGCAGGATCGGCCGGCCGGGGAAGTGACCGGACAGGTACGGGCCGTCCGGCTCGACGACGGTGCGGGTGCGGATGCGCACCCCGTGACCGGAGCGTTCGATCTCGATGCTGTCGAACGGGCTCAGTGGGGGCGGGTACACGCCGGGGCCTCCTGTCGGTCGGTGGCGCCGCACGCGCGCAGCCGCGCGAGCTCCGCCCGGTCGACGCCGGCCTCGGTGAGCAGCGCCTCGGTGTCCGCGCCGACGGCCGGCGCGCCGTGCCGCACCCGGGTCGGTGTCCGGGAGAACTTGGCGGCCGGGCCGGTCAGCGGGCCCGTGGTGCCGTTGCACAGCGGGACGGTCTGCACCATGTCGCGTTCCCGGACGTGCGGGTCGGCGGCGGCGTCGGCGAAGTCGCGTACCGGCTCGGCCGGGATGCCCGCGGCGGCGAGCCCGGCCGCCGCCTCGGCGACGGTCCGCGCCTCGCACCACGCGCCGACCAGCGCGTTGACCTCGTCGCGGCGGGCACGGCGCTCCTCGTTCGTGGCGAAGCCCGGGGCCCGGGCCAGCTCCGGCCGGTCCATCGCCGCGGCGAGCGAGCGCCAGTGCTTGTCGAGCGCGACCGCCAGGTAGAGCCAGCCGTCCCGGCAGCGGTACGTGCCGGCCGGCACGACGAAGTCGGCCTGGTCACCCCAGCGGCGCAGCGGCACGCCGGTCGCGCCGAGCGTCAGGTAGCCGCCGCTGTTGGCGAGCAACGCGTCCAGCAGTGACACGTCGACGTGCTGGCCCTCGCCGGTGCGGTCGCGGTGGCGCAGCGCGGCCAGCGCGCCGATCGCGCCGTGCAGCCCGGCGAGATCGTCGGCGAGGAAGGACGGGGCCTTCATCGGTGTGCCGTCCGGCTCGCCGTTGAGGCCCATCCAGCCCGCCGCTGCCTGCGCGATCGGGTCGAAACCGGCGTCGGTGGCGCGCGGGCCGTACTGGCCCCAGCCGGAGATGGAGACGAAGACGATGTCGGGATTGACGCGCCGGCACTGCGCGTAGCCGACGCCCCATCCGTCGAGCGTGCCCGGCCGGTAGTTCTCCACCACCACGTCGGCGGTGACCACCAGCCGCAGGAACGCCTCCCGGGCCGGTTCCCGGCGCAGGTCCAGCGACACGCTGCGCTTGTTGCGGTGCACCGTCTCCCGGAACCAGGACAGGCCGGTGCCGGGGATGTCCGGCGGCATCCGGCCCTCCCGGTTGCCGGGCATCTCGATCCGGATCACCTCGCAGCCCAGGTCGGCCAGGACCGCGCCGGTCATCGGCCCGGCCCACACCTTGCTGATCTCCAGCACGCGTACGCCGTGCAGCGGCCCGTCCACGTCGTGACGTGCTTCGCGGTAGAAACCGGCCTTGTCCATCTCACCGCCAGCTGTCTGGTATCTGCGATCGGTGTGCCGAGCTGCGGTGCAGCGCCTGCCGGCGCACCTTCCCGGAGTCCTCGCGGGGCAGCGCGGTGGACAGCTCGTAGGAGCGCGGCACCTTGAACCCGGCCAGTTCGCGGCGGCAGTGCCGGTCCAGCGCGGTGGTCAGGTCGTCGGTGAGCGCGTGGGTGTCCACCTCGACCACGGCCCGGACCTGCTGCCCGAACTCCTCGTCCGGCACGCCGAAGACGACCGCGTCGCGGACCGCGGGGTGGCGCAGCAGGACGGCCTCGACCTCGGCCGGGTACACGTTCACCCCGCCGGACAGGATCATGTCGTCGGCGCGGCCGGTCAGGTAGAGGTAGCCGGCGGCGTCCAGGTAGCCGCGGTCGCCGTAGGTGAAGCTGCCGTCGGCGCGGTGCGCGGCCCGGGTCTTCTCCGGTGCGTCGCGATACTCGAAGCCGTCCGGGCGGCGCAGGTAGACCCGGCCCTCGTGCCCGGCCGGCAGCGGCATGTCGTCGGCGCCGACCACCACGATCTCGGTACGCGGCAGCGGCCGCCCGACGCTGCCCGGGTGCGCCAGCCAGTCCTCGGCGTGGATGATCGTGGCGATCCCCGCCTCGGTGGCCGCGTAGTACTCGCTGAGCACCGGGCCCCACCAGGCGATCATCTGCCGTTTCACGTCCACCGGGCAGGGCGCCGCCCCGTGCCAGACGCGCCGCAGCGTGGTGCCGCCGAACGCGGCCCGTACCGCGGGGTCCAGCCGCAGCAGCCGCACGAACTGGGTCGGCACCAGGTGCGTCATGGTGACGCCCTCGTCGTCGATCAGCCGCAGCGTCGCGGCCGGGTCGAACCGGGGCCGGGTGACCAGCCGGAACCCGCGGATCAGCGGCAGCAGCGAGAAGAACAGCTGGCCGGAGTGGTACCAGGGGCCGCACAGCAGGTTCACCCCGTCCGCCGGCATGCCCAGCACCGTGCACAGCCGGTTCAGGCGTCCGCGCAGCCGGGGCAGCGGCTCGCCCTGGCGGAACAGCCGGCTGACCACCGCCTTCGGGGCGCCCGTGGTGCCGGAGGTGTAGAGGCCGGTGGCGCCGCTGCCCGTCTCCGGCGGCTCGGCGGCGTCGGCGTGCGCGAGCAGCGGCTCGGCGGCGGCGAACCCGTCCACCGGCTCGTCGCCGAGCACGACGCGCAGTCCGGGGCGGCGGTCGTTGCGCTGCCACGCGTCCCGGGCCGCCGGGAGGCGCTCGGTGTCGGTGACCAGCGCCCGGCAGCCGGAGTCGGAGAGCAGATACGCGACCTCGGCGCCGGTGAGGTGCCAGTTCATCGGCACGATCACCAGACCGGCGTGCAGGCAGGCGAGCAGCAGCTCGAACACCTCGTGCCGGTTCCCGGCGAGCACGCCGACCCGGTCGCCCGGGCGCAGCCCCTCCCGGTGCAGCAGGTCGCACCAGCGATTCACCCGCTGGTCGAGGTCCCGCCAGCTCAGCGCCGCGTAGCCGTCGTCGAGCGCGACCGCGTCCGGCGCGGCGGCCACCATCGGGTGCAGCAGCTGCGCCATCGCGGATCCTCCTCGCCCGGGCGGTGCCACCCGGCCCGTCGGTGACCCCAGCAACGTAGGTTTCGGCCGCCTCCTTTGTCGACTCTCGTATGTGTGGAGTCGTAACGTGTGCCCGGCCCGGTGAAGGGACGATCGGATGACACTGCACCTGCACTGGTTCCTGCCGTCGCACAGTGACGGGCGGGACATCGGCTGGCGTCCGCGGGGTGCCGGCGCGCGGCGCACGGTACGCCGGGAGCCCGACCTCGCCTACCTCGCCCAGGTCGCGCTCGCCGCGGAGCGGCTCGGCTTCGAGGGCATGCTGATCCCGGTCGGGATGTTCTGCGAGGATCCCTGGCTGGTCTCGGCCGCGCTGGCCGGGCGTACCGAGCGGATCCGGTTCATGATCGCGCTGCGGCCCGGGCTGATGTCGCCGACGCTGGTGGCGCAGATGGTGGCCACGTTCCAGCGCCTGTCCGGGGACCGGCTCATGCTCAACGTGGTGGTCGGCGGCGACCCGGACGAGCAGCGCCGCTACGGCGACTGGCTGGACCACGGGCAGCGCTACGAGCGCGCCGACGAGTTCCTCACCATCCTGCGCGGGGCGTGGACCGGCGAGCCGGTGGACTTCGAGGGGGCGCACCACCGGGTCCGGGCCGCCCTGGTGACGCGCCCGCCGCGGACCGCGCCGACGGTGTTCGTGGGCGGCTCGTCGGCCGGCGCGCAGGACACCGCGCTGCGCCACGGCGACGTCTATCTGGCCTGGGGGGAGTCGCCGCCGGAGCTTGGGGCGTTGCTCGGCGAGGTACGCGAACGCGCCGGCGGCAAGCTCTCCTGCGGCACCCGCTTCCACGTGATCACCCGGGACACGCCGGAGCAGGCGTGGGCCGAGGCGGACCGGCTGATCGCCGGGATGGACCCGAAGACGGTGGCCGCCGCCCAGGAGCGGTTCCGGCGCAGCGAGTCCGAGGGACAGCGCCGGATGGCCCGGATGAGCGCCGGCGCCGAGGGTCGGCTGGAGGTGTACCCGAACGTCTGGGCCGGGTACGGCCTGCTCCGGCCGGGCGCCGGGGCGGCCCTGGTCGGCAGCCACGAGCAGGTCGCCGACCGGATCGCCGAGCTGCACGGGCTGGGCGTGGAGCACCTGCTGCTGTCCGGCCAGCCGCACCTGGAGGAGGCGTACTGGTTCGGCGAGGGCGTGCTGCCGCTGCTGCGTGAGCGCGGCATCCTGGCGGAGGCCAACGGATGACGGCGGCGGTGAGCCCTGACGCGTCGCCGGAACTGCTCGCCGACCCGGCCACGTACGTGTCCGGACCGCCGTGGCGGGAGTTCGCCAGGCGGCGGGCCGAGGCGCCGGTGGCCTGGGTACGGGAGCCGGCGCTGCGCCGCCGGTCCGGGCGCGCGGGCGACGGACCGGCGGGCGAGGTGCTGCACCGCGGCGACGGGTACTGGGCGGTCACGCGCTACGCCAGCGTGGTGCGGGCCTCCCGCGACCCGGCGTTGTTCTCCTCGGCCACCCGCGGGCCGTTCCTCGCCGACCCGAAGACCCGGGGCGACCTTCAGCGCACCCGCCAGCTGCTGTCCGGCATGGACCCGCCCGGGCACACCCGCCTGCGCCGGGTGCTGACCGCCGCGTTCACGCCGCGCACGGTTCGGGCGCTGCAGGACTCCATCGACGCGCACGCCGCCCGGATCGTGGCGGCGGCGGCCGGCCGGGGTGAGGTCGACGCGGTACGCGACCTGGCCGCCGAGCTGCCCCTGGTGGTCCTCGCCGACCTGCTCGGCATGCCGCCGCAGGACCGGAACCTGATGTTCTCCTGGAGCAACCACCTGGTCGGCTTCGACGATCCGGAGTTCGGTGGCGGCGACGTCCGGACGTTCAAGCGGGCCATGGCCGACGCGTTCGGGTACGCGGCCGACGCCGCCGCCGCGCGCCGCCGCGACCCGGGCGACGACCTGACGAGCGTGCTGGCGACGGCAGAGGTGGACGGCCGGCCGCTGACCGAGCCGGAGCTGTGCGGCCTGTGGCTGCTGCTCGTGGTGGCCGGCAACGAGACCACCCGTCACCTGGTCTCCGGCGCGCTGGAGCTGGCCGCCGACGACCCGGCCGTCCGGGACGCGCTGGCCGACCCGGACGGGGTGCCGGTGGCGGTGGAGGAGCTGCTGCGCTGGGTCACGCCGATCATGCAGTTCCGCCGGACCGCCACCGCCGACACCGAACTGGACGGCCAGCCGATCCGGGCCGGTGACAAGGTGGTCCTGTACTACGCGTCGGCCAACCGGGACGAGGCGGTGTTCGCCGACGCGGACCGCCTGCGGCTGGACCGGGCGCCGAACCCGCATCTGGCCTTCGGCGTGGGCCCGCACTTCTGCCTGGGCGCGCACCTGGCCCGGGCCGAGGCGGTGGCGCTGCTGCGGGCGCTGCGCCCGCACCTGCCGCATCTTCGCCGCGCCGGCCCGACACAGCGGCTGGCCTCGAACTTCATGAACGGGATCAAGTCGTTGCCGGTGCGCCTGGTCCGGTAGCGGGGGTGTTCAACCGGGGAACGCGCCCAGTCGAACACGTGCCGGCAGGTGGTCGTACCCCCGGAAGCTCATGTGCCGGCGGCGTACCGGGACGCCGGCCGGCTCGAAGCCGGCCAGGCCGCGGGCGATCCGGTCGAACACCGCCGCCCCCTCCAGCCGGGCGAGCGTGGCGCCGAGGCAGAAGTGCGGGCCGGCGCTGAAGGAGACGTGCGGGTTCGGGGCCCGGGCGATGTCGAGCTCGTCCGGGTGGGCGAACCGCCTGCCGTCCCGGTTGGCGGCGGCGAGCAGCAGCACGACCAGCCGGTTGGCGTTGATCCGCCGTCCGGACACCTCGATCGGGGCGCGGGTCAGCCGGGCGGTGGCCTGGATCGGCGCGTCGAAGCGCAGGAACTCCTCGACCGCGCTCGGCACCAGCTCCGGCTCGGCCCGGAGCCGGGCAAGGACGTCCGGGCGGGACAGCAGGGCGGCGCAGCCGGTGGCGATGAGGTTGGTGGTGGTGTCGAAGCCGGCGAAGAACAGGAAGATCACGTTGTCCACCAGCGCCTCGGCGGTGATCGCGCCGCCCGGGTCGGCGGTGGCGAGCAGGCCGGCCAGCGGATCGTCGTCGCGGCCCCGGCGCTCGCGCTCGGCCAGCAGGTCCCGCACGTAGGCGCGCAGCCAGGTCACCGCGGCGGCGGTGGCGTCCCGGTCGCCCTCCACCCGGATGCCGGCGCCGAAGGCCCGGGCCAGCGTCATCGCGTACGGGCGCACCAGGTCGCGGTCGGCGACGGGGATGCCGAGCAGTTCGGCGGCGACGGTCACCGGCAGCGGCGCGGCCAGCCCGGTGACCAGGTCGGCGTCCCCGTCCATCGCGGTGAACAGCTCGCCGACCAGCTCGTCGACGCGGCCGCGCAGCCCGGCCACGGCCCGGGGCGCGAGCAGCCGGGACATCGCCCGGCGCAGCACGGTGTGCACTGGGGCGTCCCGGTTGAGCACTGTGGCCCGGAAGAAGCCGGTGACCGGGTCGGGCTCGCCCGAGGCCTGGTACACGACGTCGGGGAACTCGTGGCCGACGCGCGGGTCGGCCAGCAGCGCGGTGACGTCGGCGTGCCCGGTGACCGCCCACACGCCGGGACCGGCGGGCACGACCGGC
The DNA here is from genome assembly GCF_004637285.1 of Micromonospora sp. CNZ285. NCBI lineage: Bacteria > Bacillati > Actinomycetota > Actinomycetes > Micromonosporales > Micromonosporaceae > Micromonospora > Micromonospora sp. CNZ285. Next base: position 1,100,334 of record NZ_SPQD01000001.1, read on the forward strand.
CCGGCCTCCCGGAGTGCCGCGTAGGCGGGGTAGGGGTCGTCCAGTCCGGCGATCGCGGTCGCGTCGTATCGCACTCGCACGACGGGATCGTAGCGCCGGTGGGACGCTTGAAAGCGAGATAGTGCAGCGACGGCGATCACTGACCTGTCGCGATCCCGGCACGTCTGGGGCGTGTGCTCGGCTTCCCCGTCTGATTAGGATTCGCGTATCACGGCTCTTGCGACGCGACGAGAGACGTAAAAGCTAGATACGACATCCCCTGGAGGCGGCGTGACCAAGGGAGCAGCCATGACGGTGGTGGCGGACCTCGACGAGGAGCCGGCGGGGGCGACCGAGGGCGGGCCGGTGCAACTGCTGCCGATCGCCTGCCTGCGCGCGGCCGACTCGCCCCGGCTGGCCGGGGAGGACGACCTGCACGCGCAGACACTGGCCGAGACGGACGCGCCACTGCCGCCGATCCTGGTCCACCGCGGCACCATGCGCGTGATCGACGGCATGCACCGGCTGCGCGCCGCGGTCCTGCGCGGCGAGACGCAGATCGCCGCCCGCCTGTTCGACGGCACCGTCGAGGCGGCGTTCGTGCTCGCGGTGCAGGCCAACGTCACCCACGGACTGCCGCTGTCGCTCGCCGACCGCGAGGCGGCGGCCCAGCGGATCCTGCGGTCGCACCCGCACTGGTCCGACCGGGCGGTGGCGACCGCGGCCGGGCTCGCGGCGAAGACCGTGGCGAGCATCCGCCGGCAGGACATCGGGGCCCCCGACGTGCACGCCCGGCTCGGCCGCGACGGCCGGCTGCGCCCGGTCAACAGCGCCGAGGGCCGCCGCATCGCCAGCGAGCTGATCAGCCGCAAGCCGGAGGCGTCGCTGCGCGAGATCGCCAAGACCGCCGGCATCTCCCCGGCCACCGCGCGGGACGTACGCGAGCGGATGAAGCGCGGCGACGACCCGCTGCCGCTGCGTCAGCGCGGGGGTGAGCCGCGCCCCGCCCGGGCCGGCCTGAGCCGCCGGCCACCGATGCGGGAGCGCTCGGTCAACCTGCAGAACCTGCGGCACGACCCGTCCGTCCGGTTCACCGAGTCCGGCCGTGCACTGCTGCGCTGGCTCGACAGCCAGGCCACCGGGCCGCAAGGCTACGCGGAGCTGATCGGCACCATCCCGGCGCACTGCACGTACGTGGTCGCCGACATCGCGCGCAGCATCGCCGAGGAGTGGCTCGAGTTCGCGGACCAGCTCAGGCAGCGGGCGAACGAGGCGGCCTGACGTCGCCACCGGTGGGATTGGGGACAAATGGATACGCAGCACGAGCTGACGCTCGACCGGGTCCGCGCCGACATCGGTGCCGCGGTCGGCGACACCGACGCGCTCGACGCCTCGGACGGCGACCTCATCGCCTGCGGCCTCGACTCGCTGAAGGTGATGCGGCTGGCCAGCCGGTGGCGGGCGGCCGGAGTGGACGTCAAGTACGCCGAACTCATGGAACGGCCGACGCTCGCGGGCTGGATGGACCTGCTCACCGCACGCCAGGCGCCCGCACCCGCCACCGCCGCTCCCGCCGCCGCGTCCGGCGCCCCGGCGGACGACCCCGGAGAGCCGTTCGACCTCGCCCCGATGCAGTACGCCTACTGGGTCGGCCGGCACGAACAGCTCGTGCTGGGCGGCGTGGCCACCCACTTCTACGCCGAGTTCGACGGCGCCGCGATCGACACCGCCCGGCTCGACGCCGCCACCCGGGCGCTCATCGCCCGCCACGACATGCTGCGCGTGACGATCCTCGACGACGGCCGGCAGCGGGTCGCCGGCTCCTCGCCGTGGTCCGGCGCCACCGTCCACGACCTGCGCGACCTCGACGGGCCGGCGGTCACCGCGCGGCTGGCGGAGATCCGCGACCGCCTCTCGCACCGGCGCTTCGACATCGCCCGGGGCGAGGTCTTCGACCTGGCCGTCTCGGTGCTGCCCGGCGGCGCCAGCCGGCTGCACCTCAACATCGACATGATCGTCGCGGACGCGCTGAGCTTCCGGATCATCCTCAACGACCTGGCCGAGCTGTACGCCGACCCGGACGCCGCGCTGCCGCCGATCCGCTACAGCTACCGCCGGTACCTCGCCGAGCGCCGCGCCGCACCGGCCCGGGGACGGGAGGCGGCCGTCGCCTACTGGCGCGAACGCCTGCCGGAGATGCCCGCCGCGCCGCAGGTGCCGCTGGCGACCGCGCCCGAGCGCCTGGCGGTCCACCGGGTGGTCCGCCGCTTCCACCGTCTCGACGCGGCCTGGCGCGAACGCCTCGACGAGCGGGCCCGGGCGCACGGCGTCACGTCGTCGATGGTGTTCGCCGCCGCCTTCACCGAGGTGCTGTCCGCGTGGAGCGCCGAGCCCGACTTCCTGCTCAACGTGCCGCTGTTCGACCGGGATCCGCTGCACCCGGACGTGGCGCACCTGGTCGGCGACTTCACCAACCTGCTGATCGTGGCCGTGCACACCGGGGAGGGCACCTTCCTCGACGCCTGCCGCCGGCTGCAGGACCGCGTCCGCGCCGACGCCCTGCACAGCGACTTCTCCGGCCTGGAGGTGCTGCGCGCGCTCTCCGCCGAACGCGGCGCGCAGGCGCTCGCGCCGGTGGTGTTCACCAGCGCGCTCGGCCTCGGCGAGCTGTTCAGCCGCAAGGTACGCGACTGCTTCGGCGACGCCGGCTGGAACATCTCCCAGGCCCCGCAGGTCTGGCTGGACCACCAGGTCACCGAGGACGACGGCGGGCTGCTGCTCAACTGGGACGCCGTCGACGGCCTGATCCCCGCCGACGTGCTCGACGACATGTTCGCCGCGTACCTGTGGCTGCTCGACCGGATCGTCACCGACCCGGTGGCCTGGACCGAGCCGGTGCCGAGCCTGCTGCCGGAGGCCGCCGCCCGCCGCCGGGCGGCGCTGAACGACACCGCCGGCCCGCAGCGACGGACCACGCTCACCGAGGGGTTCCTGGCGCACGCCGCCGCCGAGCCGGACCGGATCGCGCTCGTCGCCGCCGGGGGCGGGGTGCGCTACGGCGACCTCGCCGCGCGGGCCCGGCGGATCGCCGGTCAGCTCGTCGCCGCCGGACTGGACCCGGGCGACACAGTCGCGGTGACCCTGCCGAAGGGGCCGGCGCAGATCGAGGCGGTGCTCGGCGTGCTGTGCGCCGGCGGCGTCTTCGCCCCGGTCGGCGTCGACCTGCCGCCGGTGCGCCGCGCCGCGATCCACCGGGCCGCCGGGGTGCGGATCGTGCTCACCGACACGGCCACCCGGGACCAGCCGATCTGGAGTCACGGGCTGCCGGTGCTCGCCGTCGAGGAGGCCGCCGACGCGCCTCCGCTCGCCGAACTCCGGCCGGCCGGGCCCGACGACCTGGCGTACGTCATCCACACGTCCGGCTCGACGGGCGGCCCGAAGTGCGTGGAGATGACGCACCGGGCGGCGATGAACACCATCGAGGACATCGGCGACAGGTGGGGCATCGGCCCGGACGACCGGGGGCTCGCGCTGTCCGCGCTGGACCACGACTGGTCGGTGTACGACATCTTCGCGTTCCTCACCGCCGGCGCCGCGCTGGTCTGCGTCGACGACACCGCCCGCCGCGACGCCGAGCACTGGCTCGACCTGGTCCGCCGCCACCGCGTCACGGTGTGGACGTCGGTACCGGCGCTGCTCGACATGCTGCTCGTGGCGGCCGAGGGCGAAGCGGCGGAGCAAGCCGGCGACCTGCCGTTGCGGCTGGCCCTCGTCGGTGGCGACTGGGTGGGGCTCGACCTGTACGACCGGCTCACCGCGCGGGCGCCCGGCGCCCGCCTGGTCGCGCTCGGCGGCGCCACCGAGGTCGGCATCCACTCCACCTGGCACGAGGTGACCGAGGTGCCGGCGCACTGGCGGTCGGTGCCGTACGGCGCCCCGCTGCGCAACCAGCTCACCCGCGTGGCCGACGGGCTCGGCCGGGACCGGCCCGACCTCGTGCCCGGCGAGCTGTGGCTCGGCGGCGTCGGCGTCGGGCCGGGCTACCGGGGCGACCCGCAACGCACCGCCGCGCGGTTCGTCGAGCGGGACGGGCAGCGCTGGTACCGCACCGGTGACCTGGCCCGCTTCCACCCCGACGGGCGCCTGGAGTTCCTCGGCCGCCTCGACGGCCAGGTGAAGATCCTGGGACACCGGCTCGACCTCGGCGACGTGGAGGCGGCGCTGCGCGAGCACCCGGGCGTGGCCCGCGCGGTCGCGCTGACCGTACCCGGCGAGGCCGGACCGCGGCTGGTCGCCGCGGTGACCCCGGTGGCCGGCGTGCCCGTCGACGCGCAGACGCTGCGGGCGTACGCCGGGGAGCGGCTGCCGCCGTACATGGTGCCGCACCGCGTCGACGTGCTGGACGCGCTGCCGCTCACCGCGAACGCGAAGATCGACCGGACCGCGCTCGCCGCCCGGTTCACCGACGACACCCGGCCCGCAGCCGAGGCGCCGGGCCGGCTGACCGGCCCGGCCGAACTCGCCGTCGCGGCCGTCTGGGCCGATCTGCTCGGCCGGCCCACCGTCGGCCCCGACGACAGCTTCTTCGCCCTCGGCGGCAACAGCCTGCTCGCCACCCGCCTGGTCACCGCCGTGCGGGCGGCTGGCTTCCCGGGCGCGCGCCTGTCCACGCTGTTCGCCGCGCCGACGCTCCGGGCGTTCGTGGACCGGCTCGGCGAGGCGTCCGCGCCGGTCGCCCCGGCCGCGCCCGCCACCGCCGTGCCGGTCGCGGCCCACCCCGAGCGACGGTACGAGCCGTTCGACGCCACCGAGGTCCAGCGCGCCTACTGGCTGGGCCGGCGTCCCGAGTTCACCCTCGGCGGCGTCGGCTCGCACTGGTACTGGGAGTTCGAGGGCGAGCAGGTCGACCTGGAGCGGTTCGAGGAGGCGTTCAACCGGGTCGTCGCCCGGCACGACATGCTGCGCGCCGTCTTCGACGACGACGCCCGGCAGCGGGTGCTGCCCGAGGTGCCGCGCTACCGGATCACGGTCACCGACGCCGACGGTGACGCGTACCCGATCGCGGTCGAGCGGATGCGCGACGACCTCGCCCACCTGGTGCACGACCCGGCCGCCTGGCCGATGTTCGCGGTCCGCGCGGTCCGCTCGGCGGACCGCACCCGCATCGGCCTCAGCCTCGACTTCCTGGTCCTCGACGCGCTCAGCATCATGATCGTGCTGGCCGACCTGGCCGAGCTGTACGCCGACCCGGCCGCCGCCCTGCCCGAACTGGGGATCACCTTCCGCGACTGCGTGGTGGCCGGGGATCCCGACCCGCAGCGCCGCGAGGCCGCCCGGCGCTACTGGACGCAACGGCTGCCGCACCTGCCGCCCGGCCCGCGGCTCCCGCTGGCCCGCGACCCCCGCCAGGTCGACCGGCCCCGCTTCACCCGTCGGGAGGGACGCCTGAACGACCAGGCGTGGTCGCGCCTGGTCGCGCGGGCCGCCGAGCACGGCGTGACCCCGTCCACTGTGGTCGCCGCCGCGTTCGCGGCCGTCCTCGGGCGGTGGAGCGCCACGCCGGACTTCACGCTGAACCTCACGCTGTTCGACCGGCCCGCCACCCACCCCGACATCCCCCGCATCGTCGGTGACTTCACCTCGCTGCTGCTGGTCGCGAACACGCCCGAACCGGGGGAGAGCTTCGCCGCCGCCGTCCGCCGGCTCCAGGGCCGCGTCTGGGCCGACATCGAGCACAGCTCCTTCTCCGGCATCGCGGTCCTGCAGGAACTGGCCCGGCACACCGGCTCGGCGGAGGTCGCCATGCCTGTGGTGTTCACCAGCACCATCGGCGTCAGCGCCGCCACCGATCGCCCGTTCGGCCTGACCACCCCGTTCGGCCGGTACGTCACCGGACTGTCCCAGACCCCGCAGGTGTGGCTCGACCACCAGGTCACCGAGCACGAGGGCGGGCTGCTGTTCAACTGGGACGCGGTCGAGGAGCTGTTCGCGCCGGGCGTGCTCGACGCGATGTTCGACGCGTACCGCGCGTTGCTGCGCCACCTCGCCACCGCCGGCTGGGACCGGCCCGCGCCGGTGCCGCTGCCGGCCGGGCAGGCGCAGGTGCGGGCCCGGGTCAACGACACCGGCGCACCGGTCACCGACCGGCTGCTGCACGCCGGGTTCGCCGCCGTCGCCCGCGACGACCCCGGCCGTACCGCACTGGCCTGGGGCGACGGCGAGACGCTCAGCTACGGCGAACTCGCCCGGCGGGCCCGCCGCGTCGCCGGCGCGCTCGTCGCCGCCGGCGTGCGGCCCGGCGACAACGTGGCCGTCTCGCTGCCCCGGGGACCGGACCAGGTGGCAGCGGTGCTCGGCGTCCTGCACGCCGGCGCCGCGTACGTCCCGGTCGCCGCCGACCAGCCCGAGCTGCGCCGGGAGCGGATCCACCGGGGCGCCGGGATCCGGGTCGCGCTCACCGCGTCGGCGGTGCCCGACGGCGTGACCGCGCTGCCGATGGCGCGGGCGCTGGCCGCCGCCGAACTCGCCGAACCGGTCACCGTCACGCCCGACCAGCCCGCGTACGTCATCTTCACCTCCGGCTCCACCGGCGAGCCCAAGGGCGTGGTGACCGCGCACGGCGCCGCCTGGAACACGGTCGACGACATCAGCACGCGCTTCGGCGTCGGCCCCGGCGACCGGGTGCTGGCGGTCAGCGCCCTCGACTTCGACCTGTCCGTCTACGACCTGTTCGGCGTCCTCGCGGCCGGCGGGGCCGTGGTGCTCACCGCCGAGGACGAGCGCGCCGACCCGGCCGCCTGGCTGCGCCTGGCCGACACCCACCGGGTCACCGTCTGGAACTCGGCCCCGGCGCTGCTGGACATGCTGCTCACCATGGCGGGCGACCGGCCGCCGCTGCCGCTGCGCCTGGCCCTGGTCTCCGGCGACTGGGTCGGGCTGGACCTGCGGCGGCGCCTCGACGCGGTGACCGCCGGCTGCCGGCTGATCGCCCTCGGCGGCGCCACCGAGGCGGCCATCTGGTCCAACGCGTTCGAGGTGACCGAGGTGCCCCCGGAGTGGACGTCAGTCCCGTACGGCTTCCCGCTGCGCGGCCAGCGCTACCGGGTCGCCGACCCGTCCGGCGCGGACCGGCCCGACTGGGTGCCGGGTGAGCTGTGGATCGGCGGGGCGGGCGTCGCGCTCGGCTACCACGGCGACGAACGCCGCACCGCGCAGCGGTTCGTCCGCCACGACGGCGGCCGCTGGTATCGCACCGGCGACCTGGGCCGCTACTGGCCGGACGGCACGCTGGAGTTCCTCGGCCGCGCCGACCACCAGGTGAAGATCCGTGGCCATCGGGTCGAACTGGGCGAGGTCGAGGCGGCCCTGGAGAGTCACCCGGCGGTGACCCGGGCGGTGGCCGTCGCCCCCGGGGGACGGCAGCGCCGGCTGCTCGCGGCGGTGGTCGCACCAGGCGGCGTCGATCCCGGCGACCTGCGCGCGCACCTGGCCCGCCGGCTGCCCGAGCACATGGTGCCGTCCCGCGTCGAACACCTCGCCGAGCTGCCGCTGACCGCCAACGGCAAGGTCGACCGGGCACGCGTCGAGGCGATCGTCGACCGGCCCGACCACACCGGCGGGGAACGGATCAGCGACCCGGTCGAGGAGGCGGTGGCGCAGCTCTGGACCGACCTGCTCGGCCAGCCGGTCACCGGCCGCCGGGAGAGCTTCTTCGCACTCGGCGGCAACAGCCTGCTCGCCACCCGGCTGGTGGCCGCGTCCCGGGCCCGGTTCGGGGTCGAGCTGTCGCTGCGCCAACTGCTCACCGCGCCGACGGTCGCCGAGCAGGCCGCCCTCGTCGCCGCCCAGTCCACCGTGGAACTCGCCGTCGAGGAGGGTGTGCTGTGACCGCAGCGCTGCGTGCCGACGCCGCCGCGATCCTGGCCGAGCTGGAGGCCGCCGGCGTCCGGCTGTGGGCCGAGGACGCCCGGCTGCGTTTCCGCGCGCCGCAGGGCGTGCTGACCGAGGAACGGCGGGCCCGGCTGCTCGCCGCCAAACCCGAGCTGCTCGCGTACCTCGCCGAGGCCGAGTCGGGACGCATCGAGCCCGAACCGGCGGCCCGCCACGAGCCGTTCCCGCTCACCGACATCCAGGCCGCGTACCTGATGGGCCGGCGCACCGTCTTCGCGTACGGCGGGGTCGGCTGTCACGCCTACGGCGAGGTGCGGCTGCGCGATCTGGACCCGGAGCGGGTCCGCGACGCCTGGCAGGCGCTGGTGGACCGGCACGACATGCTGCGGGCGGTGATCGACGCGAACGGCTCGCAGCGCGTCCTGGCCGAGGTGCCGCCGGTCCGGGTCGCCGCCACCGACCTGCGCGGGCGTCCCGCTGCGGAGGTCGAGGCACACGTCGCGGCCGTCCGGGCCGCCATGGACCACCGCGTCTACGAACCGCACGAGTGGCCGCTGTTCGACCTGGCGGTGACCCGCGCCGACGACGGCGCGCTGCTGCACGTCTCGATCGACTTCCTGATCGCCGACTTCGTCAGCATCCAGCTGTTGCTCACCGAGTTCCAGGAGCACTACACCGATCCGGACCTGGTCCGGCCGCCGCTCGACGTCACGTTCCGCGACTACCTGGCCGCCGAGCGGCGGCTGCGCGGCACCCGCCGCTACGAGCGGGACCAGGCGTACTGGTTCGACCGGATCGACAGCCTGCCGGCCGCGCCGGACCTGCCGGTCCTCGGTGACCAGTCCGCCGGCGACCCGGTCCGGTTCCGGCGCCACGAGCTGCGTCTCGACGGCGCCGGGTACGCCGCGCTGCGCGAGGCCGCAGCCGCGCACGGGCTCAGCCCGACCGCCGCCGCCCTCACCGCGTACGCCGAGGTGATCGGCCGGTGGAGCCGGCGGCGGCGGTTCGTGCTGAACCTGACGATGCTCAACCGGCTGCCGCTGCACCCGCAGGTGGACCGGCTGGTCGGCGACTTCACCTCGGCGGTGCTGCTGGAGGTCGACGGCGCCGAGGGGACCACGCTCGCCGAACGCGGTGGCGCCCTGCAACGGCGGCTCTGGCAGGACCTCGACCACCGGCTGGTCGGCGGCGTCACGGTGCTGCGGGAGCTGGCCCGCCGCCGGGGCGCCGACGCCGCGCTCATGCCCGTGGTGTTCACCAGCGCGCTCGGTCTCGGCGACACCACCGCGCCCGGGCCGGAGGCGGGGGAGACCGGCTACGGCATCAGCCAGACCCCGCAGGTGTGGATCGACTGCCAGGCGCTGGAACGCGGCGACGGCCTGGAACTGCACTGGGACGTCCGGCAGGGGGTGTTCCCGGACGGTGTCGCGGAGGACATGTTCGCCGCGTTCGGCGACCTGGTACGGCGGCTGGCCGGCGACGCGCCGCCCTGGTCGCAGCCGTCCCCGGTGGACCTGCCGGAACGGCAGCGCCGCCGCCGCGCCGAGGTCAACGACACCGCGGCGCCGCTGTCCGGGCGGCTGCTGCACAGCGGCGTGGTCGAGCAGTGCCGGCGCACCCCGGACCGCCCGGCGGTGCTGTCCGGGGAGCGCACGCTCACGTACGGCGAGCTGCTCGGCCGGGCCGGCGCGGTGGCGGCGGCGCTGCGCGAGCGCGGCTGCGCTCCCGGCGACATCGTCGCCATCGTCATGCACACCGGCTGGGAGCAGCCGGTCGCGGCGCTCGGCGCGCTGCTGGCCGGCGGCGTCTACCTGCCGATCGACACCCGCAGCCCGCGGGCGCGACGCGACGCGCTGCTGTCCGGCGCCGGCGCGCGGCACGTCCTGGCCACCGCCGCCACCGCCGACGGTCTCGACGCCCCGATCCTGGTCGAGCGGCTGGACCCGGTGGAGCCCGACGAGCGGCTGCTGACGCCCGCCGCCGGCCCGGAGGACCTGGCCTACGTCATCTACACGTCCGGCTCGACCGGCACACCCAAGGGCGTGATGATCGACCACCGGGGCGCGGTCAACACCGTCGAGGACGTCAACGCCCGCTTCGGCGTCGGGCCGGACGACCGGGTGCTGGCCCTGGCCAGCCTCGCCTTCGACCTGTCCGTGTACGACCTGTTCGGCCCGCTGGCCGTCGGCGGCGCGCTGGTGCTGCCCGACCACGACCGGCGCGCCGACCCGTCGCACTGGGTCGACACGATGCTGCTGCACAGCGTCACGCTGTGGAACTCGGTCCCGGCGCAGATGCAGATGCTCGCCGACTACCTGACCGTGGAGGCCGGCGGCGACCTGCCGTCGCTGCGGCTGGCGCTGCTCAGCGGCGACTGGATCCCGGTCACCCTGCCGGACCAGATCCGCGGTCGGCTGCCCGGGCTGCGGCTGGTCAGTCTCGGCGGCGCGACGGAGGCGTCGATCTGGTCCATCCACCACCCGATCGAGGCGGTCCCGCCGCACTGGCGCAGCATCCCGTACGGCACGCCGCTGACCAACCAGACGTTCCACGTGCTCGACGAGGCCGGCCGCGACTGCCCCGACTGGACGGTGGGGGAGCTGTACATCGGCGGGGTGGGCGTCGCGGCCGGCTACCTCGGCGACCCGGAGCAGACCGCCCGCCGGTTCAGCGTGCACGAGCCCGGCGGCGAGCGCCGGTACCGCACCGGCGACCTCGGCCGCTACCGGCCCGACGGCGTCATCGAGTTCCTCGGCCGGGAGGACGACCAGGTCAAGATCCGCGGCCACCGGATCGAACTGGCCGAGGTCGAGGCGGCGATGCAGTCGCATCCGGCGGTCGGTGCCGCCGTCGCGTTCGTGGAGGGGGAGCCGCCGCTGGACCGGCGCCTCGCCGCCGTGGTCGAGACCGCACACCGGGAGCCGGACCGGGAGGCCGCCGTCCGCGACACCGCCCGGCTCCTCGACGGCGCCCGGCGCCGGCTCGCCGAGGTACGCCGGGAGATGGACGCCGACGCCGCAGTCGCGTTCGCCCGCGAACTGGACCGCACCGCGCTGCTGGCGATGGTGACCACGTTGCGCGGCGCGGGCCTGTTCCACACCGCCGGGTCGGCGCACACGCTGCCGGAGGTGCTCGACGCCGCCCGCGTCGCCCCGAAGCACCACCGGCTGGTCCGGCGCTGGGTCAAGGGCCTGATCGCGGGCGGCATGATGCGCCGCGACGGCGACCGGCTCACCGGCGTACCGCCGGTCACCGCCGACGACGTGGCGGCGGCCTGGGCGCGGGTCGACGAGCTGCTGCCCGGCGGCGGGCACCGGCCCGAACTGGTGGAGTACTTCCGCGCGGCCACCACCCGGCTGCCCGAGCTGCTGCGCGACGACGCCGACCCGATCCAGCTGCTGTTCCCCGAGGGGCGGCTGGACATCCAGGAGTCGGCCTACCAGGGCAACTTCCTCAGCGACACGGTCAACCGGCTGGTCGTCGAGGCGATGTGCACGCTCGCCGCCGACTTCCCGGCCGGGCGGCCGATGCAGGTGCTGGAGGTGGGCGCCGGGGTGGGCGGCACCAGCATCGACCTGATCCCGGCGCTCGCCGCCCATCCGGTGCGCTACCTGTTCACCGACGTCTCCACCTTCTTCCTCAACGCCGCGCAGGAACGCTTCGCCGCGTACCCCTGGGTCGGCTACGGCATCTACGACCTGAACGCCGACTACCGGGCGCAGGGCCTGGAGTCCAACGCGTTCGACGTGATCCTCTGCGCCAACGTGCTGCACTACGCCCGCCACGCCGGCCGGGCCCTGGCACGGTTCAGGGAGATGCTGCGCCCCGGCGGCTGGCTGGTCTTCATCGAGACGACCCGGGACAACTACCAGATCCTCACCTCGATGGAGTTCCTGTTCGACGCCACCGCCGGCGACTTCGAGGACGTACGGGCCGGACAGGACGAGACGTTCATCTCCCGGCCGCAGTGGCAGACGCTGCTCACCGAGGCCGGCGCCTCCACTGTGGTCTGCCTGTCCGACGAGGACGAGGCCCTGGACCGGATCGGCATGCACGTGTTCGCGGTGCGGTTCAAGGCCGACCGGGTGCCGGTCACCCCGGCCGAGATCACCGCGCACCTGGGCGAGCGGCTGCCCGGCTACATGGTGCCGGGCACGATCGGGGTGGTCGACGCGCTGCCGCTGACCGGCAACGGCAAGGTCGACCGGGCCGCCCTGCCGGCGCTGCTTCGGGCGCCGGAGCTGGGCGGGGCCGCGCCGGTGTCGGCGGAGCCGTCCGGCGAGGTCGAGATCGCGCTGGCGAAGGCGTGGGCGGAGGTGCTGGGCGTGCCCACCGTGGGCCGCGACCACACCATCTTCCAGCTCGGCGGCGACTCGCTGCTGGCGGCGCAGCTCGTCGCCCGGATCCGCGAGTCGGTGCCGGCGGCCGCCGACGCCTTCTTCGACCAGATGCTGCGCGACCTGCTGGAGGGGTGCACGCTCGCCGAACTCGCGGCCGGTCTCGGCGCCGGTTCCGCCGCCGAGCCCCGGTCCGGTGGTGAGACCGGGCCGGACGGGCCGGTGGCACTGGTCGGCCTGGACGGTCCGGGGCCGGACGTGCTCGTGCACGACGGCACCGGCGGGCTCCCCCCGGTCGGCGGTGACCTCGCCGCCGCCGGGTCCGGCCTGGTGGTGACCGCGCCGCAGACGTATCTCGGCCTGGACCCGGCGGTGCTCGTCGACTGGCACGCCTCCGCCTGCGCCGACGTGCTGGCCGGGACCGTGCCGCTCGCGCTGGCCGGGCGGGACTTCGGCGCCCTGCTCGCGGTCGAGGTGGCCCGGCGCCGGCTGGAGCAGGGCGGCGAGGTCAGCCGGCTGGTCGCCGTCGTCACCGAGCCGTTCACCCCGGACCTGCGCGACGACCTGCTCGTCGAGTACGCCTTCACCAGGGCCCTCGGCGTGGCGCCGCCGGACGTCGGGCTGCCCGCCGAGGCGGACCTGGCACGTGCCGTCGAGGCGGCCGGTGGCGGTGTGCTGCCGCCGGGACGGCTCACCTATCCGCCGGCCGGGCAGGAGGCCCCCGGCGTGACCGACGTGCTGCTGCGGCAGGCCGAACGCCCGGCCGCCGAGCGGCTCGCCGCGATCGCCGCGCGGGCCGGCCTGACCGGGGCCGAGACCGAGCGGCGGTACGAGATGTTCCGGCACAGCCTCGACGCGGCGGCCCGGCACCGCGCCGAGCCGTACGCCGGGGACGTCACGCTCGTGCTCACGTTCGACGGTGAGCGCTGGCCGGCGGCGGCGGAGGCGATCCTGGCCCGCTGGCGCGACCAGTGCCTCGGCGCGGTCGACGTGCGGTGGTCGTGGTGACCGCCGGCCCGGTCGCCGTGGTCGGCGGGTACGGCGCGGTGGGCAGCGCCGCGGTCGCCCGGCTGCACCGCGACGGCGTCGGCCCGCTGCGCGTCGGCGGACGCAACCCCGACCGGGCCGCGGCGCTGGTCCGCGACCGGCTCGGCGGCGCCGGGGAGGCGGTCGCTGTCGACGTGTACGACAGGGACTCGCTGGCCCGCTTCTGCGCCGGCTGCCGGCTCGTGGTCTGCGCGGGCGGCGCGTCGCACCAGGTGCTCGACCGGGTGGCGGTGGCCGCCCTGGCCGCCGGCGCGGACTACGTGGACGCCGGCGGGGACGAGCCGCTGTACGACCGTCTCGCCGGGCGCGACCTCGCCGCGCAGGGCCGGATCGCGCTCGTCACCGCCGGGATGATGCCGGGACTCAGCGGGCTGCTGCCCCGCTGGCTGGCGGCGCGGGGCGTGACCCGGCCCCGGCGCCTGGTCGCCCACCTCGGCGTGATGGACAAGCTCACCCCGGCCGGCGCGGTCGACTACCTGCTCAGCCTGCACGACCGGGAGCGGGACTCGCGCGCGGTGTGGATCGGCGGCCGGCCGGTCGCCCGCGCCGCCGAACCACAGGTGGACGCACTGGTGCCGTTCTTCCCCAACCCGGTCGGCGTGCACCCGTACCTCGGCTACGAGGCGCGCCGGCTCGGCGCCGGACTCGGCCTGGACGAGGTCCGCTGGAACTCCGTCTTCGACGGCGGCGCCGCGATGATGGCCACGCTGGGCCGCCTCCAGGGGGCGATGGCCGGGCAGAGCGACCTGAGCCGGGCCGCCGCCGAGCTGGCCCGCGCCGCCGACCTGGACATGTTCTCGCGCCGCCCGTACCAGCTGATGCTGCTGGAGCTGTCCGGCGCGGACGCCGCGGGCGACCCGGTCACCCGGACCGTGCTGGCCCGCTCGACCGACACGTCCGCCCTCACCGGCACGGTCCTGGCGCTGGCCGCGCGGCAGGTGCTGGACGGGCTGGTGAAGCCGGGGACGCACTTCGCGGCCGAGGGCCTGCACCCGGAGCGGCTGGTCGAGGCGCTGCTGCGCACCGGCGCGCTGACCGCGTTCGAGACGTTCGACGTGCCCGCCGCCGAGGCGGCGTCGGCGGTCGAGGAGGGCGCGTTGTGACCCGCCCCCGGGTGGTCGTCGCCGGCACCGGGTTCGGCCGGGTCTACCTGGCCGGCGTCGCCGACCCGGCGTTCCCGTTCGAGCTGGCCGGCGTGCTCGCCCGTGGCAGCGAGCGGTCCCGGGCCTGCGCCGAACGCTACGGCGTGCCGCTGTGGACCCGGGTGGCGGACCTGCCCGGCGACGTGGACGTGGCCTGCGTGGTGGTCGGTTCCGCGCCCACCGGCGGCCCCGGCGCCCGGCTCGCGGTCGAGCTGATGCGCCGCGGCGTGCACGTCCTCCAGGAGCATCCGGTGCACCCGGGGGAGCTGGCGGAGTGCCTGCGCCAGGCCCGCGCCTCCGGGGTGCGGTACCGGCTCAACAGCCACCACGTCCACGTGGCCGCGGTACGCCGTTTCATCGCCGCGGTACGCGACCTCGCGGCCCGGCAGGAACTGCTGTTCGTCGACGCGGCCACCAGCGTGCAGGTGCTCTACACGCTGTTCGACGTGCTCGGCGAGGCGCTGCCCCGGCTGCGTCCGTGGACGTTCGCCCCGCCGGTCACGCCGCCCGGCGTACCGGCGGCCGAGGTGCCGTTCCACAGCCTCGCCGGCGTGCTCGGCGGCGTGCCGGTCACGCTGCGGGTGCAGCACCACCTCGACCCGCGCGAGCCGGACAACCACGCCCACCTGTGGCACCGGATCACCGTCGGCACCGAGGGCGGCACGCTGACGCTGGTCAGCAGCAACGGGCCGGTGCTGTGGTGCCCCCGGCCGCACCTGCCGCCGACGGACCGGATGGCCGGGTTCGACGAGCTGGCCGACGCGCACCTGAGCTACGGCGTCGCGGAGCCGGTCGGTCCGGCGACCGCGCCGACGTTCGCGGAGGTCTTCACACGACAGTGGCCGGCGGCGGTCCAGGCCGCCCTGACGGGATTGTGGGACGCGGTGACCGACGGCGAGGATCCGATGACCAGGGGCCAGTACCATCTCACGCTCGGCCGGCTCACCCAGGACGTGCTCGATCTGCTCGGGCCGATGCACCTGGTCCGGCGGGACACCCCCACGGTGCTGTCCGCGCGGCACCTGTCCGCGGGACCGGAGGCGGCATGACCCCGCTGACCCGCTGCCTCCAGCGGTACGCCGCGCCCGCCGCGCCGGCCACGCGGCTCGTCTGCTTCCCGCACGCCGGGGGCGGGGCGAGCGGCTTCCGGCAGTGGGCCGGACACCTGCCCGGCGGGGTGGAACTGCTGGCCGTGCAGTACCCGGGCCGGGAGGAGCGCATCGGCGAGCCGCCCGCCACCGACCTGTGCCGCCTCGCCGCCGAGGTGGCGCACGCGCTCGCCGGCCTCGACCCGGCGCCCACCGTCCTGTTCGGGCACAGCCTCGGCGCGGCGGTCGCGTTCGAGACCGCCCGCCGCCTGCCGTCGCCGGTGCTGCTGGTGGTGTCCGGCCGGCAGGCGCCGGTGGACCCGGGCCGCTCGGTGCACCTGATGAGCGGCGACGAGCTGTGGCAGGACGTCGCCCGCTCCGGCGGCACCCGGCAGGAGGTGCTCGACAGCGACGAGTTGCGGGCGCTGCTGCTGCCGGTGCTGCGGGCCGACTACCGGCTCAGCGAGACCTACCGGCCGGCGCCACTGCCGCTGCTGACCTGCCCGGTGCTGGCCTGCTCCGGCGACCGCGATCCGGAGGTCGACCCGGCCGCCCTGGGCGGCTGGCGGTCGGTGACCACCGGGGCGTTCACCGCCCGGCTGTTCCCCGGCGACCACTTCTACCTGGTGCCGCAGCGGGGCGCGCTGATCGCCGAGGTGCTGCGTACCGCGTGGGCGCTGCCCGCCGCCGCGGCCTGGCCGTCGACGCCGTGACCAGCGAGGCGCTCACCGGCGCGCCGGACACCGGCACGACCGACCGGATCGCGGCGCTGTCCGCCGTCGCCGCCGCCGGGGGCGAGGGGTTCGCCCGGCTGGCCGCCGCCGACCCGGCGCTCGTCGCACTCGCCCACCGGCAGCGGGAGCGGCGGTGCCGGCAGCTCAACCTGGTCGCGGCGGCCAGCCCGACGCTGCCGGCCGTGCTGGCCGCCGGTGCGCTGGGCTTCGGCGCCGTCACCGCCGAGGGATACCCGGGTCAGCGCTACCACTCCGGCGCCGAGACCGTCGACGCGGTGGAACGGCTCGCCCGGGCCCGCGCCGAGCTGCTGTTCGGCGCGGCGCACGCGAACGTGCAGCCGGCGTCCGGCTCGGCGGCGAACCTGGCCGTGCTCTACGGGCTGCTCGGGCCGGACGACACCGTGCTGTCGCTGGAGCTGAGCCACGGCGGGCACCTGTCGCACGTCTCCGGCGCGGCGAGCGTCTCCCGCCGGGTGCGGGCCCGGCACTACCGGGTCGGCCCGGACGGACTGGTGGACACCGACGCGGTGGCCGCGCTGGTCCGCGAGGTCCGGCCCCGGCTGCTCATCTGCGGCGGCTCGGCCTGCCCCCGGGCGGTCGACTTCGCCGCGTTCCGCCGCGCCGCGGACGAGACCGGCGCGCTGCTGATGGCCGACGTCAGCCACGTCAGCGGCCTGGTCGCCACCGGGCTGCACCCGTCGCCGTTCGACCACTGCGACGTGGTGACCACCTCCACGTACAAGCAGTTGCGCGGCCCCCGGGGCGGGCTGGCCCTGCTCGGCGCCCGGTCCCGGATCCGCGCCGCCGACCTGGACCGGGCGGTGTTCCCCGGCTTCCAGGGCACGCCCGACTTCGGTGCCATCGCCGGCAAGGCGGTCGCGCTGCGCCACGCGGCCCGGCCGGCGTTCGCCGCCGCGATGGGCCGGGTGGTGCGCTACGCCGGGCTGCTCGCCGACGCCCTCACCGGCCGGGGCGTACCGGTGCTGACCGGCGGCACCGACACCCACATGGTGCTCGTCGACCTGCGGCACGCCCCGGTGTCCGGCCGGTACGTCTGCGACGTGCTGGAGGCGCACGGCGTGCTCGCCAACCGCAATCCGGTGCCGGACGACCCGCGGCCGGTCGGGCAGACCAGCGGGCTGCGGTTCGGCACCAACGACCTGGCGTTCCGGGACGTCGGCGACGACCTGGTGACGACCGTCGTGGCGGCCGTCGCCGGTGCGGTGGCGGAGCTGGCCGAGACCGGCGACCAGGCGCGCTGCCCGTCCCTGGCCGTGCTGCCGGGCCTGGTCGCCGAGGTCGCGTCGCGCGGCTACCGGGAGGAGTGAGGCGCCCGGTCGACGCGCAGCGGCAGCGCGGTCAGCGCCCGCAGGCTGAAGCTCGGCACCGCCCGGCGCGGCGCACCGGCGAGCGCCAGCCCGGGCCGGGCGCGCAGCAGCGCGGTGAGCGTCGCGGCGGTCTCCAGCCGCGCCAGGTAGCCGCCCACGCAGGCGTGCGCGCCCCGCCCGAAGCCGAGGTTGCGGTTCGCGCCGGGCCGGCCCACGTCGAGCCGGTCCGGGTCGGGGAACGCCCGCTCGTCCCGGTTGGCGGAGCCGACCAGCAGCATCACCGGCTGCCCGGCCGGGATCGTGACGTCGCCGACCCGGTGCTCCCCGGTGGTGACCCGGGTCGCGGTCTGCACCGGGCTGTCGTAGCGCAGCAGCTCGTCCACCGCGCCCGTCGTCAGCGCCGGGTCGGCGCGGAGCCGGTCGAGCTGCTCCGGGTGCCGCAGCAGCGCCAGCATCCCGTTGCCGATCAGGCTCACCGTGTTGTGGTGCCCGACGATGAGCAGGAAGACGCCGTTCACCAGCAGCTCGGCGAGCGTCATCGTCCGCTCGGCGCGCTGCGCGGCCAGCCACCTGCTCATCAGGTCACCGGTCGGCTCGCGCCGGCGGCGGGTAAGCAGCCGGCCGAAGTAGTCGCCTGCTTCCCGGGTCGCCTCGGCCGCCGCGTCCCGCTGCGCGTCGCTGAGCAGCGCGTCCGGGTCGGAGGCGGCGCCGAACGCGCGCGACCACCGCTCCAGCAGCGGCCAGTCGGCCCGGGGCAGCCCGAACAGGCGTCCGATGACCGCGATCGGCACCGGGTACGCGACGTCGGCGACGAGGTCGATCTCGCCCCGGTCCGGCAGCGCGCCCACCACCTCGGCGACGGCCGCGTCGATCGCCGGGCGCATGGCGTCCACCGCCTGCGGCACGAACTCGTGACTCATCGCCGAGCGGATGCGCGGGTGGTCCGGCGCGTCGAGCGCGTTGAGCGGCAGCGGGAACCGGGCGTCGATGCCCCGGGTACGGAAGTACTCGTCGTACGCGGTCAGCCGGCCCAGGTCGCAGCTCAGTCGCGGGTCGCGCAGCCCGGCGCGGACGTCGTCGTACCGGGACACCAGCCAGATGCCCGCGTTGGTGCGTACCGCCGGCGCCTCGTCGCGCAGCCGGCGCAGGAACGGGTACGGGTCGTCGGCGTACGCGGCGCCGGTGACGGTGGCGAGGAAGTCCGCCGCGATTCCGGGCGGGGAGGAGGTGGTCATCGGTGGCCTCCGTCGACTGTGGTGCCTGCGGATCGGCTGGGCGAGAATACCGGGGGCCAGGGCTCCGTCACCCATTATCCGGAGGTGGATGGCCCTCATGAAAGTCGTGGTGACCTGCCAGCCCGCGGTCGGGCACTTCCATGCGATCGCCCCGCTCGCGCTCGCCGCCCGGTCCGCCGGGCACGACGTCACGGTGGTCACCGGACGGGGTCTCGGCCCCTGGGTGACCCGGGCCGGGCTGGACGTGGTGGAGGTCGGCCCGGCGTGGCTGGCCGACGGGCCGAGGACGTCGGCGTTCGACGACGAGCGCCGGCGGCTGCGGCTGATGGCCATGGCCACCGCCGCGCTCATCCCGGGCATCGTCGAGGTGCTCCGGGACACCCGCGCCGACGTGCTGCTGCACGAGTCGCTGGAGTGGGCCGGGCCGCTCGCCGCCGACGCGGTGGGCGTGCCCTACGCGGCGCTCGGCCAGCTCCCGCGCCTGCCCCGGGCGGTCACGGCGCAGACGATGGGCGCGGGCTGGAGCCAGGCCCGCACCCGCCTCGGACTGCCCGCCGACCCGGGCATGACGCGGCTCTACCCGTACCTCTACCTCGACGCGTACCTGCCGAGCATGCAGCCGCTGTCCGACGATCCGCTGCTGTGGTTCGGCGGACGGGCCGAGGACGAGGTGGTGCACCCGATCATGCCGCCGCTGTACCAGGTGGACGGTCCGGTGCCGGACTGGCTCACCGCCCCCGCGACACGGCCGCTGATCTACATGACCATGGGCACCGCGTTCAACCAGACGCCGCATCTGTTCCGCGCCGCCGCGCGGGGCCTGCGCGACGAGGACGTCGACGTGGTCATGACGCTCGGCTCCGGCGTCGACCTCACCGCCACCGGCATCGACGCGCCGAACGTGCGGCTGGCCGAGTACATCCCGCAGGACGAGGTGCTGCGCCGCACCGCCGTGGTGCTGCACCACGCCGGCTACCTGACCACCGTGGGCGCGCTGCGGCACGGCCTGCCGATGGTGGTCGTCCCGGTCGCCGTCGACCAGCCGTACCACGCCCACCGGCTCAGCGCGGCCGGGGTGGCGATCCGCCTGGACGAGGCGGCGGCCACACCGGAACGCATCCGCGACGCGGTGCGCGCCACCCTGGACGACGACCTCTACCGGCGCAACGCCGCCCGGCTCCAGGCGGAGATGGCCGGGATGCCCGGCGTGGAGCGGGGCATCGAGCTGCTGGAGCGGCTGGCCGAGGAGCGCCGGCCGCTGCGCGCGGCCGCATAGGACGGATCCCGGCCGCGTACGCCCGCACCTGTTCGCGCGGCCCCCTCGCAGAGAGGCGACAGCCATGCGCGTACCAGTGGAGACCGTCGACGCCGAGCCGGCGCCGCTCGGCCGGATCCTGCTCACCGGCGCGACCGGCCGGGTCGGTGCCCGGCTGCTGCCCCACCTCAAGCGGCTCGGCGGCGAGGCGCGCCTGCTGGTGTGGGGCCCCGGCCCGGGGCCGGGCGGCGGCCGGCTCGTCACCGGCGACCTGCGCGACCCGGCCGTGTGCCGCAGCGCGGTCGAGGGGGTCGACGCGGTGGTGCACATCGCGTCCGCGTTCGTCGGCCTGGACGGGCCGGGCGCCGAGGAGGTGAACCGGACCGCGACCGCGGCGCTGGCCCGTGCCGCGCTCGACGCCGGGGTGCGCCGGTTCGTGCAGATGAGCAGCTACCTGGTCTACGCGCCCGCCGGCGACCGGCCGGTACGCGAGGAAGACCCGCTGCTGGAGTCGCCGGAGTCGTCGTTCCCGGCCGCGAAGCTCGGCGCGGAGGCGGCGCTGCGGCAGTTCACCGGTGGGGAGCTGGAGGTGTGCGTGCTGCGTGTCGCGTTCACCTACGGCGAGGGCGACCCGCATCTCGCCGACGCGCTGAGCTGGGCCGCGCACCGGCCGGACGACGAGCGGCTGCACCTGGTGCACCACGCCGACGTGCGCGCCGGCATCTTCGCCGCGCTGCGCAGCCCGGCCGCCGCCGGGCACACGTACAACCTGGCCGACGACGAGCCGGCCTCGGCGGCGTTGCTGCGCCCGCTGGCCGCGGAGTTCACCGCGCGCGGCGCCGGAGCCGGCGACGCGGAGGAGGGCGGCCCGCTGGGCTGCGTCGTGGACACCACCGCCGCCCGCCGTGACCTGGGCTTCCGGCCCGACTACCCATCGATCGAGGACGCCCGCCGCGCGGGCCGCATGTGACGGAGGACGCCACCATGACCGCGACCGCTGAGCACGCCCCGGCGATGACGATCGGCGGCGTGGCCGAGGAGGCGGCCGCCGTCCTCCCGGTCGACAACCCGGCCACCGGCGCGCCGCTGGGCGCCGCCCCGGTCTGTTCCGGCCGGCAGCTCGACCGGGCGATGGACGCGGCGCTCGCCGCCGCCGGCGGCTGGGCCGCCGACGACGAGGCCCGGCGTGCCGCGCTGCTCGCCGCCGCGAAGGAGGTGTCGCGGGCCGCGTCCCGGCTGGGCGCCCTGGTCACCGCCGAGCAGGGCAAACCGACGGCGATGGCGATCGCCGAGGCGTACGGCGCGGCCGGCGCGCTGCGCTACCACGCCGGACTCGACCTCGGCGCCGAGCTGCTGCGCGACGACCGGCGCGGGCACGTCGAGCTGGCCCGCCGTCCGCTCGGCGTGGTCGCCGCGATCACCCCGTGGAACTTCCCGGTCGCGATCGCCGCGGCCAAGCTGGCCCCGGCGCTGCGGGCCGGCAACACGGTCGTGCTCAAGCCCTCGCCGTACGCGCCGCTGGCCGTGCTGGAACTGGGGCGGCTGCTGGCGCCACTGTTCCCGCCCGGCGTGGTGAACGTCGTGTCCGGCGGGGACGACCTCGGCGCGGCGATGGTCGCGCATCCGGTGCCGGCGCACGTGTCGTTCACCGGGTCGGTGGCCGCCGGGCGCCGGGTCGCCGCCTCCGCCGGGGCCGGGCTCAAGCGGGTCACCCTCGAACTCGGCGGCAACGACCCGGCGATCCTGCTCGACGACGCCGACCCGGACGCGATCGCCGAGAAGCTGTTCTGGGAGGCGTTCGCCAACAGCGGGCAGGCGTGCATGCTGGTGAAACGGCTGTATGTGCCGGCGTCGCGGCACGGTCGCGTGGTCGACGCGCTGGCCGACCGGGCCCGGGCCACCCGGGTCGGCGACGGTGCGGTGAAGGGCACCGAGCTGGGGCCGCTCACCACCGGGGCGCAGTTGCGCCGGGTCACCGCGCTGGTCGAGGCGGCCACCGCCGGGGGAGCGCGGGTAGCGGCCGGTGGCGCGCCGCTGCCCGGCCCGGGACGGTTCTTCGCCCCCACCGTGCTCGCCGGCGCCACCGACGACCTGGCGGTCGTGACGCAGGAGCAGTTCGGGCCGGTGCTGCCCGTCGTGCCGTACACCGATCTCGACGACGCGGTCCGGGCCGCGAACGCCGGCCCGTACGGGCTGGGCGCCTCGGTGTGGTCGGCGGACCCGCAGCGCGCCTGGGACGTCGCCGCGCGGCTGGACGCGGGCACGGTGTGGGTCAACTCGCACGCCGAACTGACCCCGGACCAGCCGTACGGCGGCCTGAAGTGCAGCGGGCTGGGCGTGGAGGGCGGCGTGGCCGGGCTGCACGGCTACACCGGCGCGCAGGTGCGTCACCGTCCCCGGTGAGCCGCCGTCCGGGCGCCCTCTCCGGGGCGCCCGGAGCGCGGGTCAGGTCAGGCCGCTGTAGAACAACGCGCCGATGACGGCCCGTTCCGCCTGCGGCAGGCGGGCGTGCGGCACCGCCCGGCCGGTCAGCGCCAGCCCTTCGCGCGGCTGGTAGATGAAGTCCAGCCCGCCGTCGGGGAAGTTGCCCGCCTCCCGCACCCACCGGTCCAGCCAGGCCGGGTCGTGGCCGGTCTCGTCGAGGTACGAGCGCATCGGCCCCGGGTCGCCGGCGATGGTGAACAGCAGCGACACCTCGCACGTCGGCTGGTCGGTGTGCACGCCCAGGTAGTCGCCCTTCTCGTAGCGCAGGTACGTGCACCGGGTCGGGTGCATGGGCCGGCCCATCCGGGCGCTGATCTCGGCGACCAGCGCCGGATCCTCGTGGATCTTGATGAGGGTCGGCCCGGCGCCCAGGTACGCGTTCATCGACCGGCTCACCAGCGCGTCGTGCTCGACGTCCCAGCCCGGCTGCGGCCCGCCCGCGAAGGACTCCCCGCGCGGGGCGGCCAGCAGCACCTCGACGTCCTTCATGCACTCCCGCGCGGTGGCCGCCGAGATCAGGTCCGGCATGTGCCAGTAGTACCCGGACGGGTCCAGCATGGACAGGTAGTCGCTGCGCCGGCCGCTGGACTCGCGCAGCAGCGCCGCGTACTCCTCGTCCACCTCGTGGTCGGTGGGCCGCCGCACCACCCGCGACTTCACCGCCCTGATGATCAGCGGGCCCTGCGGGAACATCTGGTCGTACGTCGCGTCGACCAGCGGGCCACCGCCGGCCAGCGGTGACACGTCGGCCGGCGGCACCCCGGCCGACACGGCCAGGCGCTCGTACAGCCGGATCGAGGCCGGCGGCTCGTCGCGCAGTCCGAGGTGGTGACGCAGCCGCCAGCGCCGCCACTCCAGCTCCACCTCGTTGATCCGGTGCCGGGGCCACCGGTACGAGCCGCCGGGCGCGTACAGCGCGTCCCGGATGTGCTGCACGTCGATCGCGCGGACCCGGTCCGCGGCGGTGCGGAACAGGGCCGACGCGTCGGCGCCGGACGCCCAGGTGGCAGTGGACATGGTGTCCCTCCGGTCAGGCCGGCGCCCGGCGGCGCCGGCTCACTCGTCAGGCCGGTCGGTGGTCCCGCCGCCCTGCGCCAGCGCGGCGGCGTCGCGGGCGCATCCCCACGAGAGCATGACGCCGTTCCCCGCGTGGCCGTAGTTGTGCACGACGAGCGCGTCCCCCCGGCGCTCGGCCTCCACCCGCGGGGCCGGGCGGCCGGGGCGCAGCCCGACGGTGTGCGCGAGCACCTCGGCGCCGGCCAGGGCCGGCTCGATCGCGGCGCACCGCGCGACGATGTCCCGCTCCTCGTCCGGGTCGGGCGTGGTGTCGTCGCTGCGCCGCTGCGCGCCGCCGAGCACCACGTGGTCGCCGTGCGGGAAGATCGACGCCCAGGTGGGCGTCATCGGCGCCTCCAGGAAGAACCGCTCGATCCCCGGGTTGCGCACCACGATCTTCGGGCCGCGCACCGGATACAGCTCGTCATCGCCGGTCAGCGCCCGGGCGGCCAGCCCGGTGCAGTTGACCACCACCGGCGCCACAGTCGCCGCCTCGTCGAGCGAGGCCACCGGCTCGGTGCGCAGCTCGCCGCCGGCGTCCAGGAAGCGCTGCTGGAGGTACGCGAGGTAGACGGGCATGTCGACGAGCGGCAGCCGGACGGTGAACGCGGTGCCGAAGCCCGCCGGGCGCTCGTGCTCGTCCAGCGGCCGGAAACCCGGGGTCTGCTCCACGAACGGCGGGGTGGCACCGGCGGGCCGGGCGGCGAGTACGCCCTCGCGCAGCGTCACGCCCGGCATCGGCTCGTCGCGCAGCACCCGCAGCGTCTCGTCGGTCCAGGTGCGCTGCGGGTCGTCCGGCGGTGACAGGTTCGGGCCGACCAGCGCCGAGGCCTGCATCGAGGTCGTCCGCGCGGGCGGTTCCGCGGTACGGATCAGCACCCGCGCGCCTCCCTCGGCCAGCCGGATGCCGGTGCTGAGACCGGTGACACCGGAACCGAGGACGACGACGTCCGGACGTGCGGTCATGAAGGATCCTCCGAGTGTGCGGCGGCTGCGGTCAGCTGTCCTGTCAGGAAGATTCTCCACAGCTCACGCCGCTTCGGCTTGCCACTCGTGGTTCGCGGGATGGTCCCGACGCCGGCCCGGACGAACACCAGGTCGGCGCCCTCGGTCACCCGGCCGACGAGCCCCTGCGCCGCCTCCAGCCGCAGCGGATCGGCCTGCTCGACCACCACCACCGCGGTCGGCCGGTCCCCGCGCATGCCCAGCAGGACGGTCTGCCGGTGACGCGGCAGGCCGGCCGACTCCAGCGCCGCCTCCACGTCCTCGGCCAGCAGCGTACGGCCGCGCACCTTCACGCTGTCGCCGATGCGGCCCAGCACGAACAGCTCGCCGTCGTGCAGGAACCCGGCGTCGCCGGTGACCAGCGGCCCGTCCCGGCGGCCGGTGTCGGCGTCCGGCGGCTCGTTGTGGTAGCCGTCGGTGAGGCAGGGACCGTCCACCACGATCTCGCCGACGTGGTCCTCCGGTAGTTCCCGGCCGTCCCGGTCCACGACGGTGACCCGGATCCCGTCCAGCGGGCGGCCGGAGCCGACGAGCGCGCCACCTGTCTCCGGCGCCAGCGGCACCGGCCCGTCGAGCACCACCCGCCGCGGGTCCAGCGGCACCGACGTCCACATCTCGTCCAGCGGCAGACCGGTGACGGCGAGTGTCGCCTCGGCCAGCCCGTACGCGGGCAGGATGGCGCGCGGGTCCAGCCCGTACGGGGCCAGCAGCCGCACGAAGCGCTCCACCGCGCCGGTGCCGACCCGCTCGGCGCCGACGATGACCGCCCGCCAGGCGGAGAAGTCCATGCCGTCCAGGTCCTGCGGGCGTACCTTGCGCGCGACGTGTTCCAGCCCGAACGTCGGCATCGCGGTGAGCCGCGCGCCGTGGACGCCGAAGCAGCGCAGGTAGCGCAGCGGGGACCGGACGAACTGCTCGGGGGAGAGCAGCCACAGGTCGCTCTGCCGCACCACCGGCGTGATGAGGCAGCCGATCAGCCCCATGTCGTGGTGCATCGGCAGCCACGACGCGGTCGGATCCTCCGGCCGCATCCGCAGCCACCGCGCGATGGCGGCCACGTTGGCCTCCAGCGCCGGCACCGGCACCCGGACCCCGCGCGGCGCCCGGGTCGAGCCGGAGGTGAACTGGAGCATCGCCAGCTCGGCCGGGGCCCAGCCCGGCCACGGGCCCGGGTCGGCGGTGGCGATCACGTCGTCGTCGACCCGCACCGGCACCGGCGGCGGCACCAGCCCGGCGAGCTGCCCGGCCAGCGCAGCGGACGTCACCACCATGCGCGGGGCGGCCCGGCCGACCAGGTGGGCCAGCGCCCGCGCGTACCCGGTCAGGTCCTGGCCGAACGCGGGCGGCGCGGTCGGCACCGGCACCGCGCCGGCGACCATCGCGCCGAAGTAGAGCTGGATGAACCGGGGCCCGGTGGGCTCCACGATCACCACCGTGTCGCCGTCGGCGGTCCCGGCCGAGCGCAGCCCGGCGGCGACCCGGCGGGCGCCCTCGGCGAGCCGCTCGTAGCTCCACTCGTCCCACCCGTCGCCGGGCCCGGCGAAGCGGACCGCCGCGTCCGGGCGCGGCCGGTGCACCCAGTCGGTCAGCGGCGAGCCTGCCGGCGCGGCGCGATCCTGTCCGTCCATCGGGGACCTCCTGGGCACGGGTGGGCGGAGCGTAACGCGGTGCCACGCGACGGCGGCAGGCCCGCGCGAGCCGGCCGGCGGGCACGCTTGCGGCGCCGGCCGGCCCGGCGCGAGCATGCGCTCGACGTGTGACGTGGGCGCGATGTCCCTGGCACGCCTGCCCGGTCAGGTGCGGGCAACTGGGCATTCTGCCCAGTTGAACGGACCCGGCGAGGAGGCTGCGAAGGTGCCTGGACGATCCCTGATCTGCGGACTGAAGGTCACGCACGACGGCGCGGTGGCCGTGATCGACGACGGTCGGCTGCTGTTCTCCACCGAGGCGGAGAAGCTCGACAACCACAACCGCCACTCGGAACTGCACGACATCGACGTGATCCACGACGAGCTGCGCCGGCACGGCCTGTCGGCGGGCGAGCTGACCGGCGTGGCAGTCGACGGCTGGGCCCGGGACCGGGACGGCACCTCGTACGTGTGGCTGCTCGACGGCGCGCGCCCGCACCCGCTGGACGTGGCCGGCTACGAGGACCCGGTGACCGACGCGGCGCGGCCCCTGGACGCGCGGCACGGCCCGCTGCCGCAGCGGTTCGGCCCGGCCGGTTTCGCCAGCTACACCCACGCCACCGGGCACCTGTTCGCCAGCTACAGCACCAGCCCGTTCGCGCAGCGCGGCGAGGCGGCGCTCGGCCTGGTCTGGGACGGCGGGATGCCGCCCTTCCTCTACCTGGTCGAACCGGACGGACCCCGGGTACGCGGCGTCGGCCGGGTCAACGAGTTCATCGGCGGCCTGTACCCGATCTTCGCCTCGCACTTCGACCCGTTCCGGGTCGACCGGCGCAGCGCCGACCCGGACCGCCGGTTCGGGATGGAGGCGCTGCTCCCGGTCTCCGGCAAGGCGATGGCGTACGCCGGGCTGGGCAAACCGGTGGAGGCGGTGATCGACGTGATGGGCGCCGTCACCGCGCAGTTCGGCGCGGTCGACACGCCGATGCGCTCGTTCCAGTGGAGCCAGCGGGTGCTCCAGCTCGCCCGGGGCCTCGGCGCCACCGACGCCGAGCTGCTCGCCTCGTTCCAGGAGTACCTGTTCCGGGCCCTGGTCACCGGCATGGTGGCGATGCTCGACCGGCACCCGGAGCTGCGGGCGCTGCCGCTGTGCCTGTCCGGCGGCTGCGCGCTGAACATCAAGTGGAACTCCGGCCTGCGGAGCAGCGGGCACTTCCCGCGGGTGTGGGTGCCGCCGTTCCCCAACGACGCCGGCTCGGCGATCGGCGCCGCGTGCGCCGAGATGGCCCGCACGACCGGCCGTACCGGTCTTCAGTGGAGCGAGTTCGCCGGGCCGGAGCTGCGCTGGGACGGCGTGGTGCCGCCGGGCTGGACGTCGCGGCCGTGCCCGGTCGAGGACCTGGCCGCGCTGCTGCACGAGCGCGGCGAGGTGGTCGTCGTGCTCACCGGGCGGGCCGAGCTGGGCCCGCGCGCGCTCGGGCACCGCAGCCTCATCGCGCCCGCCACCAGCCGGGACATGCAGCAGCGGCTCAACGAGATCAAGGGCCGGGAGTGGTACCGGCCGGTGGCGCCGATCTGCCTGGAGGAGCGGGCGCCGGAGGTGTTCGCGCCCGGCACCCGCGACCCGTACATGCTCTTCGACCACGACGTCCGGGCCGGCTGGGTGGAACGCATCCCGGCGGTGGTGCACGTCGACGGCAGCGCCCGGCTGCAGACCGTCGACGCCGGTAACCGGGTGGTCCACGACCTGCTACGCGCCTACGAGCGCCTCAGCGGCGTACCGGTGCTCTGCAACACCAGCGCGAACCTGCCGGGACGCGGCTTCTTCCCCGACCCGGGCACCGCCATGTCCTGGGGCCGCACCCGGTACGTGTGGTCCGACGACGTGCTCTACGAGCGTCTCTGAACCCGCCTCCGGAGGGTGTCCGCGGTCGAGTCCGCGCACGCTTCCGGGGGCGCTCGGGGCGGGGTTACGGTGCCCCCGTGCCGATTCCGAATGAGCAGCAGACGCGGAAGCGGGTGCGGGAGCTGGTCCTCGAACTGGCCCCCAACCCGGAGAAGGGCGACCAGGACGAGGTGCTCCTCGTCGAGGACCTGGAGTACCACTCCCTGGCCCTCCTGGAGCTCGCCTTCGCCCTGGAGGACGAGTTCGACCTGCCGCCGATCGACGAGCAGAGCGTGCAGAACATCCGTACCGCCGCCGACATCGAGAACCACGTGGTGCGGCAGCTGGAGAGCAAGGAAGCCGAGCCGCTGGCCGCCACGACGGAGTGACGGTCCACCACGGACCGTGCGAGCGCTGGCAACGATCGGTGGAGGTGCGGACTTGTCCGAGCACGACGAGGTCATCTGCGGGCTGAAACTGACCCACGACGGCGCGCACGCCCTCATCCGGGGCGACCGTCTGCTCTGGTCGGTCGAGGAGGAGAAGGTCGGCAACCGCCGCCGCCACGCCCGCCTCACCGACCTGAGCGGCGTGGTGGCCGAGCTGGAGCGCCACGGCCTGGGCATCGGCGACATCGACGCGATAAGCGTCGACGGCTGGGTGCAGTCCGGCGACGGACGGACCGCGGCGGAGATCGAGCTGCCCGACGGCGGGCGGCAGATGATCGACCTGGCCGGCTACGCGGTCATCGCCGAGCCCGGCAACCCGCTGCCGGCCCACCCGCGCACCACCGGCAGCGGCCTGCCGCTGGGCTCGAAGACCTTCGACTACTCCAGCTACCCGCACGCCACCGGCCACGCGTTCGCCGGTTACAGCACCAGCCCGTACGCGGCGGCGGACCGGGCCGCGCTGATCCTGGTGTGGGACGGCGGCATGCCCGCCACCCTCTACCGGTTCGACCCGGCCACGCCCGCGCTGCACTCGCTCGGCGTGGTGGTCCCGATCGTCGGTGCCCTCTACCCGATCTTCGCCTCGCTGTTCCCGCCGTTCGGCGTCCCCGCCGACGAGCGCCGCCGGCTCGGCGGGCTGGGCGACTTCGCCCAGCTGGAGGCGCTGCTTCCGGTCTCCGGCAAGGCGATGGCGTACGCCTCACTGGCCCCGGCCAGCGAGGAGGCGATCACGGTGATGACCGAGCTGGCCGAGTCGATGCTGCCGATCGGCATCACCGGCGCGTTCCTCTGGAGTCACCAGGCCCGGCGCCGGCTCGCGCCGCTGCGGCTCTCGGACGCGGCGATCCTCGCCTCGTTCCAGGAGTTCCTGTTCCGGCTGCTGCTGCGCGGGCTGCGTACCGGCCCGGGCGCCGCATACGTGCGGGCCGGCGAGCCGCTCTGCCTGTCCGGCGGCTGCGCGCTGAACATCAAGTGGAACTCCGGGCTGCGCGCCAGCGGCGACTTCAGCGACGTGTGGGTGCCACCGTTCCCGAACGACGCCGGCTCGGCCATCGGCACCGCCTGCGCGGAGCTGTTCCGCCGCACCGGCCGCGCCGCGCTGCGCTGGTCGGTGTTCGACGGCCCGGACCTCGTCGACTCGCCGGTCCCGCCCGGCTGGACCGGCCGCCCGTGCAGCGTCGCCGAACTCGCCGAGCTGCTGCACCGCACCGGCGAGCCGGTCGTGGTGGTCGACGGCCGGGCCGAGCTGGGCCCGCGCGCCCTCGGCCACCGCAGCATCATCGCCCCGGCGCACGACCCGGCGATGAAGGACCGGCTCAACGAGATCAAGCTGCGCGAGTCGTACCGGCCGGTGGCGCCGATCTGCCTGGAGGAGCGGGCGCCGGAGGTGTTCGACCCCGGCACACCCGACCCGTACATGCTCTTCGAGCACCACATCCGGCCCGGGTGGCGGGACCGGGTGCCGGCGGTGGTGCACGCCGACGGCAGCGCCCGGCTGCAGACCGTCGGCCCGGCCCATCCGCTGCTGTTCGAACTGCTCACCGCGTACGAGCGGCACTCCGGCATCCCGGTGCTCTGCAACACCAGCGCCAACCACCCCGGACGCGGCTTCTTCCCCGACGCCGCCTCCGCGATGCGCTGGGGCGGCGTGCCGCGGGTCTGGTCGCGGGGCCGGCTGTACACGGCGGACCGCTGACCATGGTCGCCCGTCGCGCCGACATCTCGGCGATGCTCGAGATGCTCCCGCCGTTCGCCGTGCGGGTCGCCGCCACACTGCGGCTGTCCGACCACATCGCCGACGGTCACACCGGGCTCAAGGCGCTCGCCCGGGCCGGCGGCGCCGACCCGGACGCGCTCGGCCGGCTCCTGCGCTACCTGGTCCAGCTCGGCCTCTACACCGAACCCGAGCCGGGCACGTACGCGGTCACCCCGGCCGGCCGGATGCTCGCCACCGCCCACCCGTCGGGCCTGCGGGCCTGGCTGGACCTGGACGGGCCGGGCGGGCGGATGGACCTGGCGCTGGCCGGGCTGCTGCACGCGGTGCGCACCGGCGAACCCGGGTACGACCGGGTCCACGGCCGCTCCTTCTGGGACGACCTGGCCGCCGACCCGGCCCGCGGTGACGCCTTCGACGCGCTGATGGCCGGCAAGTCCCGGCGCGTCGCCGCCGACCTGGCCGCCGTGGTGCCGTGGGACGGCACCCGGCACCTGGTCGACGTGGGCGGCGGTCGCGGCGCCACGATGATCGCCGTCCTGGGCGCCCACCCGGGTCTGCGCGGCACCGTGTTCGACCTGCCCGGACCGGCTGCCGGGGCGCGCGCCGCGGTGCGGGAGGCGGGCCTGGCCGACCGGTGCGAGGTGGTCGCCGGCAGCTTCCTCGACGCCGTGCCCGAGGGCGACACCCACCTGCTGTTCGACATCCTGCACGACTGGGACGACGCGACCGCCGCGGCGATCCTGCGCCGCTGCGCCGCGGTGAGCCGCCGGGTGCTCGTGGTGGAGGACATCCCGGCCGGCGAACCGGACCGGTGGTCGGTCGCCGCCGACCTGAAGATGCTCACCCTCTTCGCCGGCCGCCAGCGCACCGCCGCGCAACTGGCGGCGCTGGGGGCGGTGGCCGGCCTGCGGGCCGTGCACCCGACCGCGCCGGTGGCACTGCCGGGCGGGTTCGCCTACGTCGAGTTCCGGCCGGGCGCCG
This sequence comes from Micromonospora sp. CNZ285, assembly GCF_004637285.1. NCBI lineage: Bacteria > Bacillati > Actinomycetota > Actinomycetes > Micromonosporales > Micromonosporaceae > Micromonospora > Micromonospora sp. CNZ285. The sequence goes on from NZ_SPQD01000001.1 coordinate 1,131,574, forward strand.
GGGAAGGGGGTACGCCGGCATGAGCGGCTCCGAGTCCGCCGGGCACGTCCTGGTCACCGGCGCCTCCCGGGGCATCGGCCGCGCCGTCGCGGTGCACCTGGCCGGTCTGGGCTACGACGTCACCGGCTGCTACCGGCGCGACGGCGAGGACGCCGAGGCGGCCGAGGCGGAGGTCGCCGCCCACGGCGTGCGCTGCCTGTTCCAGTCCTGCGACGTGTCCGACCCGGACGCCGTCGAGGAGCTGGTGGCGCTGGCGGAGAAGAAGATCGGCCCGCTGACCGGGCTGGTCAACAACGCCGGCATCACCCGGGACGCCCCGGCCGTGCTCATGCGCGCCGACCAGTGGCGGGACGTGCTGGACGTCAACCTCACCGGCACCTGGAACCTGTGCCGCACCGTCGGGTTCCGCTTCCTCAAGCGGCGGGCCGGCGACATCGTCAACATCTCCTCGGTCGCCGGTGTCTACGGCAACGCCGGTCAGACCAACTACGCGGCGGCGAAGGCCGGCATCATCGGCCTGACCCGCTCGCTGGCCAAGGAGATGGCGCCCTACGGGTCGCGGGCCAACGTGGTCGCGCCCGGGTTCATCGACACCGACATGACCTCGGCGCTGTCGTCGAAGTCGCGCGCCAAGGCGCTCGCCGCCATCCCGCTGCGGCGCTTCGGCGTACCGGACGACGTGGCGCCGCTGGTGGCCTTCCTGCTGTCGCCCGCCGCGTCGTACATCACCGCCCAGGTCTTCCACGTCGACGGCGGGATCGTCCTGTGACGCCCGTGCCGTGCCCCACCGACCGTCGTACCAGGAGAGGAACAGTGTCATGTCGGACAAGCAAACCCACCTCGAGGAGCTGCGCGAGCTGGTCGCGGAGGTGCTCGAGGTCGAGCCGTCGGAGCTGACGGACACCGCCGACTTCCAGGACGAGTACGAGGCCGACTCGCTGCGGGCGATCGAGATGCTGGCGCGGATCGAGAAGCGCTACAAGGTGGAGATCCCGCAGCGGGAGCTGGCCGGGATGGAGAACCTCAAGGCGGTGTACGAGATCACCGCCACCTACGCGGGCTGGGACAGCTAGTGCGATGAACCGTGTCGTGATCACCGGCGTCGGGCCGGTCTCCAACATCGGCATCGGGGCCCGCGCCTTCGAGCAGGGGCTGCGCGAGGGGCGCGTGGGCGTCGGGCCGATCCGTAGCTTCGACACCACCGGTTTCCCGCGCACCATGGCCGGTGAGGTCCGCGACTTCGTCCCGGCGGAACTGCTGCGCCGGCTCGACGTCGCGGCGTGGGGCCGCTCGTCCCTGTTCGCGGCCGCCGCCGCCCGGCTCGCGGTGCGCGACGCCGGCCTGGACGCGGCACTCGACGCCGGTGCGCTGGCACCGGACCGGGTCGGCGTGGTGGTCGGCACCACCAGCGGCGAGTCGAAGCTGACCGAGGAGTTCGGCCGGCGGGTGGTCGACGCCGGGTTCGCCGCCGTGGAGCCGGCGCTGCTGGCGGGGTTGCCGGCCGGGCGGCTGGCCTTCGCCGTCAACGAGGAGCTGGGCGTGACGGGTGAGTCGGTGACGCTGGCGACCGCCTGTTCGGCGAGCAACTACGCCATCGGCTACGCGTACGACGCGATCGCCGCCGGCGACGCCGAGGTGATGCTCACCGGCGGCGCCGACTCGGTGTGCCGGTGGGCGCACGCGGGGTTCGTGCGGCTCGGTGCCGTCGCCGAGACCGCCTGCGCGCCGTTCGACCTGAACCGCTCCGGCATGGTCACCGCGGAGGGCGGCGCGATGCTGGTGCTGGAGTCCGCCGACCACGCCGCCGCGCGGGGCGCCCGGCCCTACGCCGAGGTGCTCGGCTACGCGCTGAACTGCGACGCCAGCCACATGGTCGCGCCGAACGCGGCGACCATCGCCGCGTGCATGCGCCTGGCCTTCGACAACGCCGGGATCAGCCCGTCGGACGTCGACTACGTCTGCGCGCACGGCACCGGCACCGCCGCCAACGACGCCACCGAGGCGGAGGCGCTGTTCGAGGCGTTCGACGGGAAGGTGCCGCCGGTCAGCTCGATCAAGTCGATGCTCGGCCACACCATGGGCGCGGCCAGCGCGTTCGGCGCGATCGCGTCCGCCGTCGCCATCGCCAGGGGGTTCCTGCCGCCGACGGTGAACTGGGCGTCGCCGGACCCGGCCATGTCGTGGCTCGACCCGATCCCGAACCGGGCCCGCCCCGCGCCGGTACGGGTGGCCCAGAACAACGGCTTCGCGTTCGGCGGCAACAACGCCATCGTCCTGCTCGGGGCGCCGTCGTGACCGCGCTGACGATCGCCGGCTGGGGCGTCGTGGGCCCGGCCGCGGACAGCCCGGAGGCGTTCGCCACGGCGCTCGGCGCCGCGCCGCAGCCGGTGCCGGTCACCGGCATGTACGCCGACGAACTGCCCGACGCGCGGGCGCACGCCCTGGTCGGCTTCGACGTGAAGGCGCACCTGCGCCGCCGCGGCACCGCCTTCTTCGACCGGCGCACCTCGCTGACTGTGGTCGCCTGCGGCCGGGCCATCGAGGACGCCGGGCTGGTGGTCACCGACGACAACCGGGACCGGATCGGCATCGTCACCGGCACCACCGCCGGCAGCGTCAAGTCGAGCGTGGACTACGCGGCGGAGACGTTCACCCAGCAGCCGCCGTACCTGGTGAACCCGGCGCTGTTCCCGAACACCGTGATGAACTGCGCGGCCGGTCAGTCGGCCATCTGGTACAAGCTGCACGGGCCGAACGCCACCGTCGCCGGAGGGCCGCTGGCGTTCCTGACCGGGCTGCGCTACAGCGCGAACCTGTTCCGCCGGGGCCGTGCCGACGTGCTGCTGGCCTCCACGGTGGAGGAGTTCACCCCGCACGCCGCCTGGACCGTGCGGCGTACCGGCGGGACCGTCGCCGGGGAGGGCGGCGCCGCGTTCGTGTTGCGCCGCGAACCGGACGGGCCGGCCGACGGCGCCGTCCTCGCCGTGCGGGTCGGCTTCTGCCCGGCCGGGCAGTCCCGGCCCGCCGCGCTCTCCGCACTCGTCCGGGCCACGCTGGCCGAGGCCGGCGTGGACGGCGCGGACGTGACCACTGTCGCCTGCGGCCGGCGTGGCGACGCGCGCGACGACGCCGAGGTCTGGGCGGCGGTGGACGACGGGCTCGGCGGGCGCTCGCCGGCCGAGCGGCTGCACGTCGACGACGTGGTCGGGGACTGCCAGGCGGCGACCGGGGCCTGGGAACTGGCCGCGGTGCTCGCCCGGCACCGCGCCGACCCGAGCCGCGACGGCGCGTACTCGCTGCTCGTGGCGCGGACGCCGGAGGGCGGCGTCGGCGCCGCGGTGGTCCGGGGCCGGAGCCGGCGATGATCCCACCGCGACTGCACGGCCTCACCGCCGACGACCGGGACGCCACTGCGGCCGACGGCGACGGCCCGGTCGCGGTGTTCGTGCACGGCATGGAGGACGACTGCCGGGGCTGGACCGCGCTCGCCCGCAGCCTCGGCCCGCAGTGGCGGACGCTGGCGATGTGCGTGCCCTGGCACGCCGGCAACGACTACTCCTGGCGGTACGCCGGGCGGCCGGGGGAGTGGGTGGCGGCCGGGCTGTCGAAGCTGCCCGCGCCACCGACCGTCCTGGTCGGGCACTCCTTCGGCGCCAACGCGATCCTGGAGCTGCTGGCCACCAGCCCGCAGCCGCCGGCCCGCTCGGCGGTGCTGACCACGCCGTTCTACCGGCCGCACGACGCGCCGGTGACCTGGCGCGCGTTCGACAGGTCGCGGCGGATCTTCCAGCGCCAGATCAGCGACGGGCTGCGCTCGCGGCTGACCGCCCGCAAGACGTCCCTGGAACCCGACATCCTCGAATCGATGCTCGAACGGGCGTGGGAGCGCACCGGCCCGAGCGCGTTCCTGGCGGTCTTCGAGCAGTACCTGGCCAGCGGCCACCTGCCGGTGCAGACGGTGGAGATCCCGGTGCTGGTGGTCGGCGGCGAACGCGACCCCGGGCTCAACCGGGACCACCTGCGGGCGCTCACCGACCGGCTGCCGCTGGGCCTGCTCGCCTGCGAACCCGACTACGACCACTTCTGCCACCGGCGACACGCCCACCGGCTCGGCCGGTCGATCGACCGGTTCGCCCGGTACGGCACCGACGCGGAGAGGCCGGCCCGATGACACCGACGACACAGCCGCGCGTGCACTTCTCCTTCCGCAGCCCGTTCAGCTGGCTGGCGATAACCGTCCTGCGCCGGCGGGTGCCGGACCTGGACGACCGGGTCACCTTCGTGCCGTTCTGGAACCCGGACGCGGTCACCGAGGCGGCGCTGCGGGAGCGTGGCGCGGAACTGCACTACGCCCAGATGAGCAAGGCGAAGCACCTCTACATCCTGCACGACACCAAACGGCAGGCCGCCCGCGTCGGCGTGCCGATGCGCTGGCCGATCGACGACGACCCGTGGTGGGAGCTGCCGCACCTGGCCTGGCTGCGGGCCCGCCGCGCGGGCCGGGCCCGGCAGTTCTACGAGGCGGCGTGCGCGGCACGCTGGGAGCGCGGCGAGGACATCTGCACCGTCGAGGCGGTCGAGCGCATCGCCCGGGAGGCCGGGCTCGACCCCGGACCGGCGGCCCGGGCCACCGACGACCCGCGGATCCGGGCCGAGGCGGTCGACTGCCTGGAACAGGCGTACCACGACGACATCTTCGGCATCCCGTACTTCCGGATCGGCCGGCACCGGTTCTGGGGCCTGGACCGGGTGGACGACTTCGTCGCCGAGCTGGAACACCCCACCCCGGTGCGGCGGGCCGCGCCGGCCGGCGCGGCCCGGCGGATCGGGGCGTACGACACCGACACGGCGGGAGGCTGCGGATGACCGCGAGCGCACGGGAGTCGGCGCGACTGTTCGACCCGTTCGACCCCGCCGTCCTGGCCGACCCGTACCCGGCCTACGCGCGGCTGCGCGACCACGACCCGGTCAGCTACCTGCCCGAGTACGACGTGTGGATGGTGACCCGGTACGACGACGTGGTCGCCATCGCCCGCGACCCGGCCCGGTTCTCCTCGAAGATCGGCATGAGCCCGGACTTCGCGGTCGCCGGTGGCCCGCAGACCGGCGTCAGCTACCGCATCGGCGCGCCGTCGGTGCGGGTGCTCATCGCCACCGATCCGCCCGAGCACCAGATCTTCCGGCGCGCCGTGGCGGGCGCCTTCACCCCCGCCTCGGTGACCGCGGCGACGCCCCGGATCCGCGCGCTGGCCCGCGAACGCGTACGGGTGCTGCGGGAACGCAGCGAGGCCGGGTGCGGCGACTTCTTCACCGACCTGGCCGAGCCGCTGCCGGTGCTCGTGCTCGCCGACCTGCTCGGCGTGCCGGCGGACATGCACGAGGAGTTCCGGGACTGGTCCACAGTCATCACCAAGGACCTCGACCAGGCGTCCGGGCCGCCCCGGGTGGGCCGGGGGATCGAGATGTTCCGCTACTTCAGCCGTCAGCTCCGCCGCGCCACGCCGGGCCGGGCCAACCTGTTCGACGCGATCGCCACCGCCCGCTCCGCCGGGGTGTCCGAGCAGGAACTGCTGGCGTTCTGCGCGTTCCTGCTCGTCGCCGGCATCGAGACCACCACGAACCTGCTGACCAACCTGATGGCCGCGCTGCTGCGCTTCCCCGGGCTGCAGGACCGCATCCGCGACGACCCGGGCCTGGTGCCGACCGCCGTGGACGAGGCGATCCGCTACGACACCCCCGTCCAGGCGCTGTGGCGGGGCACCCGCGAGCCGGTGGAGCTGCACGGCCGTACGCTGCCCGCCGACGCCCGGGTGCTGCTGGTCTGGGGCGCGGCCAACCGAGACGGCCGCCGGTTCGACCAGCCGGACGAGTTCCGGCCGGACCGCCGCCCCAACGACCACGTCGGCTTCGGCGCGGGCCCGCACTTCTGCCTCGGCGCGCGGCTGGCCACCGCCGAGGTCGCGGCGGTGCTGCACGAGCTGTTCGCCGCCGCGATCCGGGTGGAGCCGGCCGGGGAGCCGGTGCTGACCCGCAGCCTGGTGCTGCGCGGCCGGACCAGCCTGCCGGTGCGGTTGGTGCCCCGGTGACCCCGCCCGACCGCGACCCGGTCGTCGTCGAGGCGGTCCGCACCCCGATCGGCCGCCGCCGGGGCGCGCTCAGTGGCGTCCACGCCGCGGTCCTGCTGCGCCACGTGCTGCTGGCCGTGCTGGAGCGCACCGGCGTCGCACCCGCAGACGTCGACCAGATCATCGGCGGCTGCGTGACCCAGGTCGGCGAGCAGGGCCTCAACGTGACCCGCAACGCGTGGCTGTCCACCGGCCTGGACCACCGGGTCGCGGCCACCACAGTGGACGTGAGCTGCGGCTCGGCCCAGCAGGCCAACCACCTGGTCGCAGCGCTCATCCACGCCGGGGCCATCGACGTCGGCATCGCCTGCGGGGTGGAGTCGATGAGCCGGGTGCCGGTGGGCAGCAACTTCACCGGCGCGGCCGACTTCCGCACCGAGGACTACCCGTGGGACGACCCGCCCCGGCTGCAGTTCGGCGGGGCCGAGCGGATCGCCGCACGGCAGGGACTCACCCGTGACCAGCTCGACGCGTACGGCCTGCGTTCGCAGCGGCGGGGGGCTGCGGCCTGGGCCGCCGGGCACTTCGACCGCGAGGTCGTGCCGGTGCCGGTGCCCGGCGGCCCACCGGTCGCCGTCGACGAAGGGCTGCGCGCCTCCACCCCGGAAGGGCTGGCCGCGCTGCGCCCCACGGTCGACGGCGGCCTGCACACCGCCGGCACCACCTCGCAGGTCTCCGACGGCGCCGCGGCGGTGCTGTGGATGTCGGCCGGCCGGGCCCGGGCGCTCGGCCTGCCGGCCCGCGCCCGGCTGACCCACCAGGTGGTGACCGGCGCCGACCCGTACTACCTGCTCGACGGCCCGGTGGAGGCCACCGGCCGGATCCTCGCCCGCGCCGGCATGAGCCTCGGCGACATCGACAGGTACGAGGTCAACGAGGCGTTCGCCGCCGTGGTGCTGTCCTGGGCCGGGCGCCTCGGCGCGGACCTGGACCGGGTCAACGTCAACGGCGGGGCCATCGCGCTCGGGCACCCGATGGGCGCCACCGGCGCACGGCTGATCACCACCGCGCTGCACGAGCTGGAACGCACCGGCACGGAGCTGGCCCTGATCACCATGTGCTGCGGCGGCTCGCAGGGCACCGCCTCGATCCTGCAGCGCTGCTGACGGGCACACACGTACCCGGCCGGACCGCAGTGGAGGGAGCACCAGGATGCGGATGGGAGTGTTCGTCGGCGACTTCACCGGTCCCGGCGGGACGGCGGCGCTGGGCGAGCGGCTCGCCGCGTTCGCCGTACGGGCCGAGCGGGCCGGCGCGGCGAGCCTCTGGCTCAACGACCACCTCTTCCAGATCCCCATGTTCGGCGGCGAGGACGACCCGGTGCCGGAGTCCTGGACGGCGCTGGCGTTCGTCGCGGCCCGGACCAGCCGGATCGAGCTGGGCACGCTCACCACCTCGGCGACGTACCGGCACCCGGGCGTGCTGCTCAAGACCGTCGCCACGCTGGACGTGCTCAGCGGCGGGCGGGCCTGGCTCGGCATCGGGCCGCCCTGGCACGAGCGGGAGCAGCGGGACATGGGCATCCCGGTCGGCTCGTGGCCGGAGCGCTTCGCCCGGCTGGAGGAGATCCTGCGGCTGACCCGGCAGGTGTGGGACGGCGACACCGCCCCGTTCGCCGGCGAGCACTACCGGCTCGACCGGCCCCGGCTGTGCCCGCCGCCGCTGCGCCGCCCGCCGATCCTGGTCGGCGGCGCGCACGAGCGGCGGGTGCTGCGGCTCGTGGCCCGCTACGCCGACGCCTGCAACCTGTTCGAGGCGGGCGGGCTGCCGATGCTGCGGCTCAAGCTGGACCTGCTGCGGCGCAACTGCGAGCAGGCCGGCCGCCCCTACGACGACATCCTGCGGACCACGTTCGGCGCGCTGCGCGCCGAGGACGTGGCCGACCCGCGGGCGGCGCACCGGAGGTTCCAGGACCTCGCGGAACTCGGCGTCGACCTGGCCGTCGTGGACCTGGGCGCGGACGCCGACGAGCGCCGGTTCGAGCTGTTCGCGGCGCTGGCCGAGGCGGTCGCGCCGCTCGGCCGCACCCAGCCGGCCGCTGTGCCGGCGCACATCGTTGTTCCGGCCGTACCGGCGTTGGCAGACTGACCCGGCGACGGCCGATCCGCACGCGTGTCGAATGTGGAGGAACGTCAAATGACCTCGACCACCCCCGTGACGATCGACGCCCTCAAGGCGGCCCGGGAACTGGCGCCGACGATCGCGGACCGGGCCGCCGAAGGCGAACGCCTCGGCTGCGTACCCCCCGATCTGCTGGACCGGATCTCCCGGGCCGGGCTGATCGACCTGATGCTGCCGCAGGCGTTCGGCGGCCTCGAACTCGACCCGATGGCCGTGGTGGACGTCATCACCGAGCTGTCCCGCGCGGACGGCTCGGTCGGCTTCACCATCCTCAGCCTCAACGCCACGTTCTTCGTCGCCTGGCTGGAGCCGGACGTCGCCCGCTCGGTGCTCGCCGACCGGCCACGCGCCATCGCCACCGTGTTCGCGCCGCTGGGCAAGGCGACGCCGGATCCCGGCGGCGGGCTGGTCGTGGACGGCCGCTGGCCGTTCAACAGCGGCTGCCGCAACGCCTCCTGGTTCGCCAACGGCGTGATGGTGATGGACGGCGACAAGCCGGCCGTCGTCCCGCCCGGGCGCCCCGACTGGCGGCTGGTCTTCGTCCCGGCCGCGGACGTCGAGGTGCTCGACACCTGGGACGTCGCCGGGTTGCGGGGCACCGGCAGCAACGACGTGCGCATGAGCGGCGTACGGGTGCCGCCGGAGTACACCGCGAACCCGATCTTCGAGTCGGCCAAGCTGGACGGGACCATCTTCCGCTGGTCCTTCTTCGCGCTCATGGGCGTGCTGTTCGCCGGCTTCCCGCTGGGCATCGCCAGGCGCGCGATCGACGAGTTCGTCACCGTGGCCCCGCACAAGTCGCGGGGCAGCCGCCCGCTGGCCGAGGAGCAGTCGGTCCAGCTGACCGTCGCGCGGGCCGAGGGGCAGTTGCGCTCCGCGCACGCGTACGTGCAGGACACGCTGGGCCGGGCGTGGGACCGTACGCTCGCCGGCGACGAGATGACCATGGACGACCGGGTCGCGGTGCGGCTGGCCACCGGCAACGCCATGCGCGCCGGGACCGCCGCCGTCGACTCGATCTTCCGGCTGGCCGGGGGCAGCGCCCTCTACAACCGGTCGCCGCTGCAACGGTGCTGGCGCGACATCAACGCCGGCAGTCACCACGGCTACTTCTCCGAGTACCACGAGACCCGCGTGGGCCGGGCGCTGCTCGGCGTGCCGGTGCCGGACCCATGGATGATGTGACGACGGACGGGCGCCGCCCGTGGACCGGCCGGTGGATCTGGTGCCAGGACACCGGCATCCGCCGCACCGGCGAGTTCCAGAGCATCCCGGAGGTCGACGAGCGGGTCCACGACCGGCGGGTGCTGTTCCGGCGCGAGTTCACGCTCGACCGGGTGCCCGGGCGGGCGCCGATGCGGATCACCGCCGACTCCCGGTACGTGCTGTGGGTCAACGGCGTGGAACTGGCCCGCGGCCCGGCCCGCAGCCATCCCCGCCGCCTGCTCCACGACACCGTCGACGTGGCCGCGGCGCTGCGTCCCGGCGTCAACGTCGTCGGGGTGCTGGTGCGCTTCTACGGCGAGCCGACCGCCTGGTGGATGCCGGCGGTACCGACGTTCAGCCACGGCGCCGGGGTGCTCGTCGCCGAGGTCGACCTGCCCGGCGGCGTCCTCGGCACCGACCGGACCTGGCGCTGCCGGGTGAGTGACGCGTGGACGCGCCAGCGCCCGTCCGGTCTCGGCCAGGCCCGCCCGGAGGTGCTCGACGGCCGCCGGCTCGACCCGGACTGGCTGCGGCCCGGCCACCCGGACGAGGGCTGGTCCGCGCCCCGCATGGTCACCGCGCTACACCTCGGGGGCATCGGCCGGGCGGTCCCGCCCACCGACCCGTACGGGCCGATGCCGCCGCGTGTCACCGCGCCGCCGGCCGTGACGCCGAGGATCCCGTCCGCGCTGCGGCGGCACCGGCCCGGCACGCCCGGTGAGCCGGCGACGCTGCCGCTGACCGTCGACCTGGACGCCGGATCGCCGGAGGTGCTCACCGCCGACTTCGGCCGGGTCGTCGCCGGCACGCTGGCGCTGCGGCTGACCGGCCCGGCCGGCGTGGTCGCAGACGGCTCGCTCGGCGAACGCCTGGACGGCGAGGGCGCGCCGTCGCCGCCGAGCGCCGCGTTCTCCTACACGCTGCGCGGGCACGCCGACACGTTCGAGACCGCCGACCCGGGGGGCGGCCGGTACGCGGTGCTGCGCCTGACCGGCTCCGGCCGGGTCACGGTGGACGCCGTCACGGTGCACGAACGGCTGCGCCCACGGCCGTCCGGCCCGTTCTTCACGTGCAGCGACCCGCTGCTGGACGAGATCCACCGGGTCGGCCTGCGGACCGTCGACCTGACCGCGCAGGACGCGTACATCGACTGCCCGACCCGGGAGCAGCGCGCCTGGACCGGCGACTCGGTGGTGCACCAGGCCGTGGACCTGGTCACCAACCCGGACTGGCGGCTGGCCCGCTGGCATCCGCGCCTGGCCGCCGTCCCCGGCCCGGACGGGCTGCTGCCGATGGCGGTGGCCTGCGACTTCGAGCACCGCGCCACCACCACCATCCCGGACTGGTCGCTGCACTGGATCCGGTCGGTGCGCAACCTGTGGTGGTGGGCCGGCGACCGGGACGAGGTCGCCGCGCTGCTGCCGGTGGCCGAGGGCGTGCTGCGCTGGTTCGCCGAGTTCGCCCGCGACGGGCTGCTCACCGACGTCACCGGCTGGGTGCTGCTGGACTGGGCCAGCGTGCAGGGCCACGGCGCCGGCGCGGTGCTCAACGGGCTGTGGGGACGTGCGCTGACCGACTTCGCCGAGATGGCCGCGTGGCTCGGCGACCACGGCCGGGCCCGCTGGGCGCGCGCGCAGCACCGCCGCCTCGCCGAGGCGTACCGGATCTTCTTCGACCCCGCGCGCGGCGGCTACCGGGACTGGGCGCGCGACGGCGTGGCCGGTCCGGGCCTCAGCGACCACGCCGCCGCGGCGGCAGTCGTCGGCGGCCTCGTCCCGGCCGCGTCGCGGGCCGCGGTGCTGCGGTTCCTGCTCGCGCGGGAGGACCGGGTGACAAGCGCCTGGTCCTTCGGCGTCATGCCGCTTCGGGCCGCGATGGGCCCGCCGCCACCGGACTGGGACGTGGACCGCCAGGTGGTCGCGGCACAACCGTTCTTCCGGTACGTGGTGCACGACGCGGTCGCCGCGCTCGGCGGCGCGGAGCACGTGGCCCGGCTGTGCCGGGACTGGCGGGCGCTGCTGACGGAGGAGTCGGACACCTGGCCGGAGACCTGGTCGGGCGGCTCGCTCTGCCACGGCTGGTCCGCCACGCCGAGCCGGGACCTGCCGCTGTACACGCTGGGTGCGGGCCCGGCGGCACCCGGTTTCGCCCGGGCCCGGGTCGCGCCGCGCCTGGGTGACCTGGACTGGGCGCGCGGGGCGGTGCCGACGCCGCACGGCCCGCTCACGGTCGAGGTGGGCACGGAGGTGACGGTGGAGTCCCCGGTGCCGGTGGAGATCGACGTGGGCGGCGTCCGGCACCACCGGCCGCCCGGCCGCTGGACGGTCCCGGCGGGACGGGAACACGACCCGAACCGCCCCGGCGCCGCGGTGACGGCATGACCGGCGAACCGGCGGGCGCGCGGACGAACGGCACCCGGCTGACCGTCGCCAACGGCCGGCGTCCGGCCCTCGACGCCGCCCCGGCCGCGCGTCCCGTCCCCGTGGAGCGGGTCGACGCGCTCCTGTCCGCCGTCGCCGACCTGGTCGGACCACGCGCCGACCCGCTCGGCGACGCGCTCGCCGCGGTGCTCGACGCGGCCCGCGACCTCGTCGAGGTGGCGGCCCGGTGGCCGGCCGGCTCCACCCCGGGTGCCGAGTCGCACGAGCGCCTCCGGCAGGCCCACGGCAGCGCCCGCGCCGCGTGCAGCGTCTGCTGGTACGCGGTGGTCGAGGTCGGCGACCAGGTCCGCCGCGCGGACGGCGGCCGTCCGACTCAGTAGCCGGGCGGGGCCGTGTAGCCGCCGGTCAGCTCGTGCACCGCCGCGGCGAAGGCCAGCGTGCCCCGGTCACCCCAGCGCGGCCCGATCACCTGCACCCCGACCGGCAGCCCGGCCGCGGTGCGGCCCACCGGCACGGCGGTGGCGGGCAGCCGGGCCAGGCTCGCCAGGCTCGCCCACACCAGCTGCCCGGCGTACGGCGCCGGCCGGCCGTCCACTGTGAGCTGCCGGGCCAGCGGGGGAGCGTCGGTCTGGTGCGGGTACGCCGGAAGCGGCGCGGACGGCGTGATCACCAGGTCCACCCGCTCGAAGACCGCCTGCCACGCGGCGGCCGACCGCGCCTGCCGCTCGGCGCCGCGGTGCCAGGCCCGGTACGGCTGGGCGAGGCCCCGGGCGAGCCGCACCACCGGGCGGTCGTCGTCGGTGCGGGCCCGGCGGGCGATCCGGGCCAGCTTGGCGAAGTCGGCGTCGGAGAAGTCGGTGCTGAGCACGCCCAGCAGCAGTTCCAGGTAGATCTCGTAGGACTCGTAGAACGGCCGGGGCGGCCGGAGCCGGTCCTCGACCAGCGCGCCCGCGCCGGCCAGGCGCGCCACGAACTCCCGGAGCACCCGCAGCGTCTCCCGGTCGGTGCGCATCAGCGGGTTGTCCAGCCAGACCGCGATCCGGCAGCCGCTGATCCGCCGCGTCGCCGGGGGCGCCGGGGGCAGCGTCCCGCCCGGTACGCCGCCCGCGTCGTCGCCCACCAGCACGCCCAGCGCCAGGTCGAGGTCGGCCGGGTGCCGGGCCATCGGGCCGACCGCGCCCAGCGGCGACGTGCCGAGCGTGCCGGGCGGGCCGGGGATGTGCCCCCGGGTCGGCACCGCCGAGAAGGTCGGCAGGTGCCCGTACACGCCGCAGAAGTGGCTCGGCAGCCGGATCGACCCGGCGATGTCGCTGCCCAGCTCCAGCGGGGTGAGCCCGGCCGCGAGCGCGGCGGCGGAGCCGCCCGAGGAACCGCCCGCGGTACGCCCGGGATCCCACGGGTTACGGGTCAGCCCGTACACCGGGTTGTCGGTCTGGAAGTCGCCCGCGTACGGCGGCACGTTGGTCTTGCCCACCACGACGGCGCCGGCGGCGCGCAGCCGGGCGACCGCCTCGGCGTCGCGGTCCGGCCGGTGCCCGGCCAGCTCGGGCGCGCCCGCGGTGGTCACCAGGCCGGCGGTCTCGAACACGTCCTTCACCGTCATCGGCAGGCCGTGCAGCGGACCGCGCGGCTCCCCGGCGGCGCGTGCCCGGTCGGCGGCGGCCGCCGCCGCGAGCGCCCGGTCCCGGTCCACCGCCACCACCGCGTTCACGGCCGGGTTGAACCGCTCGATCCGGTCCAGGTGGGCCCGGACCAGGTCGGCGCTGGACACGGCGCCGGCGTCGAGGGCGCGCAGCAACGCGGTCGCGCTCACCGTGGCCAGGTCCTCCATCGCACCTCCCGGCCGCACCCGCGCCGACTGCGCCGGCCGCACGGGCTGGGTACGGTCGTGGCACCGTACCGCCCGGCCGGTCGACTGCGGACCGGTCGCAGTTGCGCGGCGTCCTGAACGCTTGTGCGGCGGCGGCGCGGCGGGCGACGCTGCCGGGGACACCGCGAGCGTGCTCCGGGCGGGCAACGGGCCTCGTTACGGGGCGGCCGCCGCAGCGTCCACGCGTGCATCCGTGGCGATCGTCGCCTGCCCACAGGGGAGACTGGCATGACTTCCGCTCCGACCAGGTCGACCACCTCGAAGACTCCACCGGGGTCGAACGCGCCGCGGTTCGTACAGACCGCGTCGTTCGTCCGGGGTCCGATCGACTACCTCGACCAGAACCACCGCAAGTACGGCGACATCTTCACGGTGTCGCTGATCGGCATGCCGCCGATCGTGTACGTCGCCAATCCGGACCTCGCCCGCCAGGTGTTCGCCACCGACCGCAGCGTCGGCAACGCCGGCCGTACCCGGCAGGACTTCCTGCAGCGGATGGTGGGCGACTACTCGATCCTGGTGCTCGACGGCGACGAGTGGCTGCGGCAACGCAAGATGATCGGGTCGGCGTTCCACACCCGCTACCTGCAGAGCTACCAGGAGGAGATCCGCCGCATCGCGGTCGAGTCGGTCGCCACCTGGCCGGTCGGCACGCCGTTCCCGGTCCGGCCAAAGATGCAGACCATCGCGCTGGACGTGCTCCTGCGCGTCGTGTTCGGCATCCGCGACCTCGAACGGGTCGCCCAGCTGCGGGAGATGCTGCCCCGGCTGACCGCGTCGGCGTCCAGCATGGAGACGCTGGCGTTCGTGCTGTCCCGCTCGGCGTGGGCCGGCATCGAGCCGATCTTCCGCAAGATCCCGGGCAGCGCGGCGGCCCGGTTCACCCAGGCGCGCGCGGACTGCGACGCGATCCTCTACGACGAGATCCGGCGGCGGCGGGCCGAGCCGGACAACGCCGAGCGCAAGGACATCATGTCCCAGCTGCTGCGCGCCGCGGACGACCAGGGCACGCCGATGACCGACCTGGAGCTGCGCGACGCGCTCATGACGCTGCTGGAAGCGGGATACGAGACGACCGCCGCGGCGATGGCCTGGGTCTTCGAGCGGCTCGTCCGTCACCCCGACGTCTACCAGCGACTGCTGGAGGAGACCAAGGACGGCGACGAGACGTACCTGGAGGCCGTCATCAAGGAGACCATGCGGACCCGGCCGATCGTGCCGGTGATGCCGCGGGCGCTGTCCGGCCCGCTGGAGATCGGCGGCTACACCGTGCCGGGCGGCTGGTGGGTCGCGCCGTCGGTGCCGCTGCTGCACGGCCGGGAGGAGTCGTTCGAGTCGCCGGAGGAGTTCCGGCCGGACCGCTTCCTCGGCGAGGACGTGCCGAAGGCGGCGTTCCTGCCGTTCGGCGGCGGCCGGCGGCACTGCCTGGGCGCGCAGTTCGCGATGATCGAGATGAAGGCGGTCATCCCCGAGGTGATCAAGCGGATGGACCTGCGCCGCCCGGACGGCGCCGGACCGGAGGCGCAGAAGACCTCGCACGTGCTGCTCACCCCGTCCGAGGGGGCGACTGTCGTGGCCGAGCCGCGTAGGCAGGCGGCGAGCGCCTGAGGCGTACCGATCGACCGGGCCGGCCCTCGACGAGGGCCGGCCCGTCCCGTGTCGGCGGTCGGCCCGGGAACGCGCCCGACGGCCCGGGGCGCGCCTGACGGCGCGACCGTGCGCCCGACGGCGCGGCCGAGGGCTCAGCGGCCGGCGGCGGCTCAGCGGCCGGCGGCGGCGACGAGGCGGCGCAGCGGCGCGTCCGGGTCGGCCAGGACGCGCCCGGCCAGCTCCGCGTAGCGGCGGACGAAGTCCTGCGCCCAGGCCGGCTCGAACTGGTCCTCCGCGTAGGACAGCCGGGCGTCGAAGCGGTCGGCGCGGGGGATGACGGTCAGGCTCAGGCCGAAGCGGCTCAGCCCCTGGCTGGGCCGGAACGTGTCGATCTCCAGCCCGTTGCGCACGGCGGTCGGCGACCAGGAGTCCGGCGCCCGGTCCGGCAGCATCTGGAAGACCACGTCGTTGACCCGGCCGCCGGCCTCGCGCAGCGCCGGCACCGGCACCGTCTGGTAGGGCACGCCCTGGTGCACGACGGCGTCCAGGACGGTACGGCGGGTCGCGGCGAGCAGGTCGCGGAACGAGCCGCCGTCGGCCAGCCGGGTGCGCAGCACCAGCATGTTGGCGAAGAAGCCGACGGTCAGCTGCACCTCCGGCCGGGTGCGGTTGGCGAACAGTGAGGCCACCGCCAGATCGTCGGCGCCGGTCTCGGTGTGCAGCAGCAGGTAGTAGAGGCCGAGCATCACCGGGAACAGCGTGGTCCGCTCGGCCTTGGCGAACGCGCGCAGCGCCGCCGCGTCCGCGTCGCCGAACTCGTGCAGCGCCAGCCCGGGGCGCGGCGCGCCCTGACCGGGGCGCCGCGCGGGCAGGTCGGGCACCCGCATCCCGTCGAGCTTGGCGGCCCAGTAGTCGTGGTCGGCGCGCAGCTGCCCGGAGGCGCTCTGCTCGTGCTGCCAGGCGGAGAACTGCCGGTACTGCCAGCCGACCGGCGCCGGCGGCGCGCCGTCACCGAGCAACGCGATCACGTCGTTGATCAGCACCCCGCAGGACCAGGCGTCGGAGACCAGGTGGTGCATGTTGGCGCAGAGCACGTGGTCGTCGGTGCCGATCCGCCAGGCGTGCCAGCGCACCGGGGCCCGCTCGACGGCGATCGGGGTGCGCAGCTCGTCGGCGTACTGCCGCTGGACCTCCGCCTCCGCGTCGGCCGGCAGCTCGGTCCACTCCACCCGGGTCGGGCCGGGCTCGTGGACGCGCTGCACGAGGTCGCGCCCGCGCCGGTGCAGCGTGGTGCGCAACGACTCGTGCCGCCGCATCAGGATGTCGACGGTGTCGGCCAGCTTGCCGGGGTCGAGCGGCCCGCGGATGCGGAAGCCGGCCGGGCAGTTGACCGACGCCGTCTCGGCTCGGTAGTGCGCCAGGAACCACATCAGCCGCTGACCGATGGAGGCCGGGATCTCCGTGTACGACATGGCGAGGAGTCTATGGGCGTATCTGCTATCTGCGCTCTACTGCCGGTCCGGACAGTCGTGGTAGTCCTAACCCATGTCTGAGGATGCGATCGAACACCGGACCCGGGTCATCGTCGTCGGCGCCGGCTACGCCGGGCTCACCGCGGCGCTCTTCCTGGCCTGGCGCGGTGTGCCGGTGACCCTCGTCGAACGCCATCCGAGCACCTCGGTGCAGCCGAAGGCCTTCGGCATCGTGCACCGCAGCATGGAACTGCTGCGCCAGATCCCCGGCCTGGAGGAGAAGATCCTCGCCGCCGACGTCATCGACTTCGTCAACGAGGCCCACATCACCATCGCCACCGACATGAAGGACCCGGACCCGGAGGTCCTGCTGGCCGGCAACGACGACACCATGTCGCGGCTGATCCGGCTGACCCCGGCCGGGTTCGGCGCTCTGCCGCAGTCCAAGATCGAGGCGATCCTGCGGCGCACCGCCGAGGAACTCGGCGGCGACCTGCGCTTCTCCACCCGGTTGGAGTCCTTCGACGAGGACGACGACGGCGTGGTGGCCACCCTCGTCGACCTGCCCACCGGGCGCCGCTACCGGGTGGCCGCCGACTACCTGGTGGCCGCCGACGGCTGGCAGGCGCCGGTCCGCGAGTGGCTGGAACTGCCCACGCACGGTGTCGGCGAGCTGTGGCGGTGCCGGACCATCCTCTTCGACGCCGACCTGACCGAGCTGCTGGCCGGGCGCAAGGCGCTGCTGACGTACTTCAAGAACGACGAGTTCACCGGCCTGTACGCGTACCTGGAGAACGCCCGCGAGGTGTTCGGTGTCTCCGGCGCCCACCTGCTCGGCATCAACTACTTCATCGAGCGGGGCGAGAGCGACGACGACTTCACCGACGAGCGCTGCGTGGAGCTGGTCCGCAAGGCCATGGTGGAGCCGGACCTGGAGGTGACCATCACCGACCAGTCCACGTTCGTCATCGCCCACCGGGTCGCCGACCGGATGCGCGAGGGCCGGGTGTTCCTGGCCGGCGACAGCGCGCACGTCATGCCGCAGACCGGCGGCCTGGGCGGCGCCACGGCGATCCAGGACGGCTACGACATCGCCTGGCGCATCGCCGCCGTCGTCGCCGGCTACGCCGGGCCGAACCTGCTCACCGGCTACGACGCCGAGCGGCGGCCGGTGGGGGAGTCGACCGCCAACCGGCAGCTGCACCGCCTCTCCGAGCGGATGGCGCCGCAGCTCAAGACGTTGCAGTTCGCCGAGGAGGTGAGCCCGGTCTGGGAGCACCTGGGCTACCGGGTCCACTCGCCGTTCGTCAGCACCGAGCCCGACGACGACGGCGACCTGCTGGAGGACCCGGAGCTGGCGCAGGCCCGGCCGGGCAGCCGCGCGCCGCACGTGCCGGTCCGGCACGGCGACCGGGAGATCTCGCTGCTGGACCTGTTCGGCCGCGACCACGTGCTGCTGCTCGGCTCGCCCGGCACGCCGTGGCGGGCCGCCGCCGAGAAGCAGGCCGCCGCGCTGGGCGTGCCACTGCCGGTGTACGCCTTCGGCGCCGACCTGACCGACCACACCGGCGAGGCGGCACGCCGCTACGACCTCGGCCCGGACACCGCCGTCCTGGTCCGGCCGGACGGCTACGTGGTGTGGCGGGCCCTGTCCCGGCCCGACGACCCGGAACGGGCGCTGCGCGAGGCCCTCACCACCGTCCTCGGCCGCGCTCCCGAGCCGGTCGAGCCGCCGCAGTGGTCCGAGCCGGCGCTGCGACGCACCGCGATCCGGTTCTTCTCCAACATCCGCCGCTGACGTGAGCCGGATCGCCGTCGTCGGGGCCGGCATGGCGGGCCTGGCCGCCGCGTTGTTCTGCGCCCGCCGGGGCCACGAGGTGACGCTGCTGGAACGCGACGCCGCCGCGCCGCCGGACGGCGCGGGCGCGGACCGGTGGTTCACCGACTGGCACCGGCCGGGCCTGCCGCAGGGACGGCACTCGCACAAGTTCCTGGCCCGGTCGTGCCGGGTGCTGGCCGAGGAGGCGCCGGACGTCCTGGACGACCTCGTCGCGGCCGGCGCGGTGCGGGTACCGGTCAGCCGCCTGCACACCGGGCCGCCGCCGGCCGACGAGTTCGCGCTCGCCGCCCGGCGGCTGATGCACGAGGCGGTGCTGCGCCGCGCCGTCGGACGCGAACCGACCGTACGTCTGCGACCCGGTGCGACCGCCCGCGCGCTGGTCACCGGGCGCCCGGACGGCGGCGTGCCGACGGTGGACGGCGTCCGGCTCGACTCCGGCGAGGTGGTGTCCGCCGACCTCGTCGTGGACGCCGCCGGACGGCACGCCCGGCTGCTCGACTCGATCGACGTCCGCCGCCCGCCCGCGCTGGTGCATCCGTGCGGGTTCGTCTACCTGACCCGGCACTACCGGCTGCGGCCCGGCGCCGAGCTGCCACCGCTGGACCGGCCGCTCGCGATGAGCCTCGGGTACGCCGCCACGCTCGCGTTCCCGGCCGACAACGGCACGTTCTCGCTGTCGGTGACGCTGTCCGACCAGGACGAGCTGCGTCACGCGCTGCGCCGCCCGGCCACGTGGGACCGGTTCATCGCCGCAGTGCCGCACACCCACCGGTGGGCCCGCCGGGGCGTACCGCAGGGGCCGGTGCGCACCATGTCCGGCATCGCCAACCGCTGGCAGCGGATGCACGACGACGACGGACCGGCGCTGGCCGGGCTGGTCCTGCTCGGCGACGCCGCGCTCCAGACGAACCCGACGTACGGCCGGGGCGTCTCGATCGCGTTCCTGCACGCCCAGCAGCTCGCCCGCACCCTGGACACGGCCGGTGACCCGGGCTCGGCGGCGTTCACCGACGCGTTCGAGGCGTGGACCGCCCGCAACCTCGGCGTGTGGTACCGCACCCAGGTCACCGCCGACACCGCCGGCCTGCGGCGGATGGCGGCCGGGCTGCGTGGCCAGCCGCCGCCGGTGTCCGACGACCCGTTCGCCCGCTTCATGGCCGGCATGGAGGTGCTGGCCGGGCGGGACGAGGTCGTCGCCCGCGCGCTCGGCCGCATGGCGCACCTGCTCATCACACCCGCCCAGCTGCTCGGCGACCGCGACGTGGTGCGCCGGGTGACCGGGTTCCTCGACGGCCGCACCGTCACCGACGACGCCGTCGAGGGACCGGCCCGGCGGGAGTTCGAGGCGATAGTCGCCGCCTGAGCCGCGACCGGACGGCACCTTCGGAGGCCACCATGGACGCACGACCCGCCCGCACCGACGCTCCCGCCCGCTGCCCGGTGACCGGCGCCGCGGACTTCGAGCCGTTCGGCCCCGCCTACAACGCCGAAGCCGGGGCGAGTCTCGCCGGGGCGCGCGCCGAGCGGCCGGTCTTCCACCACCCCGGCCTCGACTACTGGATCGTCACCCGGTACCGGGACGTGCGTGCCGTGTTCGGTGACCCGGACACGTTCTCGGCGGCCAACGCGATGGACCCGTACCGCCCGCTGTCCCGCCCCGCCCTGCGCGAGCTGGTCCGGCGGCGGTTCACCGGCGGCCCGGTGCTGGCGAACGAGGACGAGCCGGTGCACCTGCGGCGGCGGCGCCGGCTCGCCAGGCCGTTCACCCGGCGCCGGGTGCAGCGGCTGGAGCCGCGGGTGCGCGCGCTCGTCGGCGAGCGGATCGACGCGTTCGCCGGCCGCGGCCACGCCGACCTGGTGGCCGAGCTGCTGTGGGAGGTGCCCGCCCTGGTCGTCGCCGTCTTCATGGGCGTACCCGACGAGGACCTGGCCGAGGTGCGCGGCTACTCGGTGTCCCAGGCCGTGTTCAACTGGGGGCTGCCCACCGACGACGAGCAGGTGGCCGCGTGCGAGGTGATGGGCCGGTACTGGCAGTACGCCGCCCGCCTGGTGAGCGGGCTCAAGGAGGCCGAGGGCCGGGGTGCCGGCTGGATCGCCCACGCGGTCCGCGCCCAGGCCCGCAACCCGGAGCTGTTCAGCGACTCGTACCTGCAGTCGCTGGTGCTCAACGGCACCACCGCGGCGCACGAGACCACGGCGTCCGGCGCGGCCAACGCGGTGCGGACGCTGCTGGAGACGCCGGGCGCGTGGGCGGCGCTGTGCGCCGACCCGGCCGGCATCCCGGCCGCGGTGGAGGAGTGCCTGCGGCTGCGGCCCCCCGTCGTCGCCTGGCGGCGCCGGGTGGTCCGGGACACCGTCCTGGGTGGCGTGCCGCTGGCCGCCGGGGCCCGGCTGCTGCTGGTGACGGCGTCGGCCAACCGGGACGCCGAGATGTTCGCCGACCCGGACACGTTCGATCCGGCCCGGCGCGGCGTGCGCCGGCACCTGGCGTTCGGCGACGGCAACCACGCCTGCCTCGGCGCGCACCTGGCCCGGCTGCAACTGCGTGTCGTCCTGGAGGAACTGACCCGCCGCCTGCCCGCGCTGGAACTGGTGCCCGGCCAGGACTTCGGTCACGCCCCGAACACCTCGTTCCACGGACCTGAACGGCTGTTGGTGCGCTGGCCCGCGTCGTAGCGTTCGGGCATGACGGAGAATGCGGTCGGCATCTACCCGTGTCTGCTGTACCGGGATGCCGAAAAGGCGATCGAATGGCTGGTCGAGGCGTTCGGGTTCACCAAGAACGTGGTGTTCCCCGGCCCCGAGGGGACCATCGCGCACGCCGAGCTCGGCTGGCGCGGCTCAGCGGTGATGGTCAATTCCGTCGGCACCGGCACCCGCCTGGCCACCGAGGTCGGGCAGGGTGGCCTCTACCTCGTGGTGGATGACCCGGACGCGCACCACGCCCGCGCCGTCGCGGCCGGCGCGGAGATCATCCGGGAACTCAAGGACGAGGACTTCGGGACGTCCCGCGGGTACGCCGCCCGGGACCCCGAGGGCAACGTCTGGATCATCGGCACCTATCAGCCCGGCAGCACCCCGGCCCCGGCCTAGCGGCTCACGAGCGGGTCGGCTGCACCTGGCGGGGTGCCATCGCGGCGCCCCGCCGGGTGGAGGTGCTCAGCATCTGCTGCATCCCCGCCGCCACCAGCCGGCCGTCCGGCGCCCAGACCTGGGCCGCCCCACCCAGCACGCCCCGGTGCGACGCCACCCCGGCCGCGTTCACCAGCAGCCACTCGTCGCCCGGGGCGCTGTCGTGGAACGCCACGTACAGGTCGATGCTCGGGGCGAACAACTGCGTCTCCAGCTCCGGGAACGCGTTCATCACCGCCGGCCACTGGAGACTGTCCACCAGGATCACCGAGCGGCAGGCGTCCAGCCACGGGTCGTCGAAGGTGGCCTGCGGCTGGAACCGGGCCCAGCTGAACGCCACCGGCGCCGGCGTCTCCAGTGTGGTCCGCCCGGCCAGCTCCCGCAGCGTGACGCAGTCGTGCCAGGGCGGCACGCCCCGCCCCTCCGCCTCCAGCAGCTCCCGCAGGTCGGGCAGCTCCTCCGGACCGGGCACGGCGGGCATCGGCGTCCACGGCCCGTCCGGGCCGGTGAGCCCGTCGTGCGCCGCCCACACCATCGCCTCCAGCACCGGCCGGCCGAACTGCGTCATGGACACCCGGGCCGCCGCCGCCCGGCGGGTCGCCCGCAGCGTCACCACCGCCAGGTCGACGTAGCCGAACCGGGGCGGGCTCAGGAACTGGCAGGACAGGCTCGCCGGGCGGGGCAGGGAAAGGGTCTGCTGGGCGGCGCGCAGCGCCACCGCGGCCAGGTAGCCGCCGTTCGGGCCCATCAGTGCCCAGTCCGAACACAGCTTCGCCCGGAACTGGCCGTCGCCGGCCGGTTCGATGGTGGTGTCCTCGGCGAGGTGGCCCACGGCTCAGCCCGCCGTCGCCGGCGTCGCCGGGCGGCCCGGCGTCAGCAGGCTGACCACGGTGCCGACGCCGATGAGCACGGCGGCCAGCAGGAAGCCGCGGTCGTACCCGGCGGCCAGGGCGACAGCCGGGGACCGCCCCGCGTCGGCCAGGTGCGACGCGTGCGCCACGGCGGCGGTGACCAGCGTGGCGAGGCCGATCGCGCCGCCGAGCTGCCGGGTGCTGCTGATGACCCCGGACGCCAGGCCCGCCTGGGCCGGCGGGATGCCGCTGGTGGCCGCCGCGGTGATCGGCACCATCACGATGCCGATGCCCAGCCCGATCAGCACGGTCGGGGCGAGCAGGTCGACCAGGAACGTCGCGTCGGCCGGCGTCCGGGACAGCCACAGCAGCCCGGCCGCGGCGACCACGCCGCCGGCCACCAGCGGCAGCCGGGGACCGGTGCCCGGCAGGAGCTTCGTGGAGACGCCGGAGCCGGCGACGATGCCGATCGACAGCGGCAGGAACGCCAGCCCGGCCTCGATCGGCCGGTAGCCGAGGACCTGCTGGAGGAAGAGCGACAGGAAGAAGAACATCGACACCATCGCGGTGCCGCCCACCAGCGCGATCACGTTGGCGAGCGCGACGTTGCGGTGCCGGAAGAAGCCCGGCGGCATGATCGGCTCGGCCGCCCGCGT
This sequence comes from Micromonospora sp. CNZ285, assembly GCF_004637285.1. Lineage (NCBI taxonomy): Bacteria > Bacillati > Actinomycetota > Actinomycetes > Micromonosporales > Micromonosporaceae > Micromonospora > Micromonospora sp. CNZ285. The sequence continues at coordinate 1,154,818 of NZ_SPQD01000001.1, forward strand.
CTCGACCACCAGGAACACCACCAGCAGCAGGACGCCGACCCCGATCGGCACCAGGACGGGAGCCGAGAGGAACGAATGCTCCCGCACGCCGACGATGCCGTACACGAGCGTGGCCAGACCCGCGGTGACGGTGACCGCGCCGGTGACGTCGAGGCGGCGGCGCGCCCCGGCGGCCGGCGCCGACTCGGTGAGCGCCCAGGCCGCGCCGGCGAACAGCAGCACGCCCAGCGGCACGTTGCAGAACAGCACCCAGCGCCAGCTGAGCAGGTCGGTGAGCACGCCGCCGGCCAGCGAGCCGATCGCGCCGGCGGACGCGGCCACCGCGCTCCACAGGCCGATCGCCCGCCCCCGCTGCTTCGGGTCGGTGAACGTGGTGACGAGCACCGTCAGCGTGGTCGGGGCGAGGATCGCGCCGCCGAGGCCCTGCACCGCCCGGGCGGCGATCAGCGTGCCCGCGTTCGGGGCGAAGCCGCCGACGAGGCTGGCCACGGTGAAGACGGTCAGGCCGGTGAGGAACATCCGCTTGCGTCCGAACAGGTCGGCGGTGCGGCCGCCCAGCAGCAGGAACCCGGCGAAGACGATGGTGTACGCGTTCACCACCCACTGCAGCTCGGCCGGGCCCATCGCCAGCGACTCGCCCATCCGGTCCAGCGCCAGGTTCACGATCGCGACGTCGAGGATGACCATGAACTGGGCGAGGCAGACCACCGCGAGGATCGCCCCGCTCGGCGCGCCGGCCGCACGGGCCGGCGCCGGCGCCGCCTTTCCTGTCGTCGTCACTTGCGGGCTCCAAGGGCTCGGGCCGGCCCGGGACGCGCCGGCGGCGGGGAGGCTCGTGCGCTCGGGCGCGGCGGCCGGGGCTGGCATACTGCCCGCATGGCCGATCTCACCGGAACACACTATCGGGGTTACAGTCCGTATCTCTACTACGAGGACGCGGGCGCCGCGCTGGACTGGCTGGTCCGCACGTTCGGCTTCACCGAGAAGGTCCGCTACCTCGACGAGGCCGGTGTGGTCCGGGAGGCGGAGCTGCACGCCGGGGACACGCTCATCATGCTGCACGGCGCCGACCCCGGCTACTGGGCGAAGCAGTCGGCGCCCGGCCCGGTCGGGCACATGTGCATCGTGTACGTCGAGGACGTCGACGCCCACCACAAGGCCACGGTGGCGGCCGGTGTGGACGCGCCCGAGCCGGAGGACCAGCCGTACGGGGCACGGATCTACATCGTCACCGACCCGGGCGGACACCAGTGGACGTTCTGGCAGCACCTGACCGACGAGGTGCGGCTGGCGCCGGGCTGGCGCGAGGTGCGCCCGGCGTAGCGCCGTCGCGTCAGACCGGGTCCGGCTGCGGCCGCCGGTCCGGCGCGCCCGCCGCCCGCACGGCCAGCGCGACGTAGTCGGTGAGGAAAGCCCGCGCCCACTCCGGGTCGAACTGGTCGTCGTAGAACAGCAGCGCCCGGCAGTCGCCGCCGGGTTGCGGGATCAGCCCCAGCTCCAGCCCGAACCGGCTGCGCAGCGCCTCCGGCACGTAGAGGTCGAAGTCGACGCCGCGCGCGGTGACCTTCGTGCCCGGTGGCGGCGTGAGCAGCATCTGGAACACCACGTCGTCGGCGCGCCGCCCGTTCGTCTGGAACCGCACCGGCAGCATCTGGTACGGGATGCCCTCGTGCAGGAACGCGTCCACCACGGTCCGGCGGGTCGCCTGCACCACCTCGCGGAAGCTCGCGCCCTGCGGGATCCGCGTGCGCAGCATCAGCATGTTGGCGAAGAACCCGACAGTCGACTGCACCTCGCGCCGGGAGCGGTTGGCGAACAACGACGCGACCGCCAGGTCGGTGCTGCCGGTCTCCCGCTGCAGGATCAGGTAGTACAGCGAGAGCATCACCGTGAACAGCGTGGTCCGCTCGGTGCGGGCCAGCAGCCGCAGCCGGTTGAACGTCTCGCGGTCGATGGTCTCGGCCTCGAGGTAGCTGCGCCGCGGCGCCTGCGGGTCCAGCTCACGCATCGGCACGTCGGGCAGCGTCAGCCCGGTCAGCTGCCCGGTCCAGTAGTCCTGGTGCGGCTTCAGCTCGCCCCTGGTCATCAGCTCGTGCTGCCACTGCGCGAACTCCGGGTACTGCCAGCCGATCGGCGTGAGCTCCGGCTCGCCGTCCGGGCCGGCCTCCAGCAGCCGGATCAGGTCCTGCACGATGATGCCGCACGACCAGGCGTCGGAAACCAGGTGGTGCATGTTCACCGACAGCACGTGCTCGTCCGGCCCGAGCCGCCACAACGTCACCCGTACCGGCCACTCGCTGACGTCCACGTTGTCGCGGACCTCGGCCGCGACCGCCGCGCCGAGCGTCTCCTCGTCCGGGTCCGGCAGGTCGACGTGGCGGACCCGCACCGGCGCCGGGTCGTGCACGTGCTGCACCAGGTTGCGCCCCTGCCGCACCAGCGTGGTGCGCAGCGCCTCGTGCCGCGCGGCCAGCCGGTCCAGCGCGATCTGCAGCTCGCCGACGTCCAGCGGGCCGTGCAGGCGGCACACGACGGGGCAGTTGAGCGATGCCGAGTCGGGCCGATAATGCTCCAGGAACCACAGCAACCGTTGTCCGATCGAGGCCGGCACTTCGCGTACGCCCATGCCCCGGAGTATCGAGATCCGGCGACGCCCGGCGCAATGCGATCCGGCCGGTGAAACGAGGTCGAGGGTGGAACCGTCCAGCTCACCGGCGCGGCAGGCGCAGGCCCTGTCGATGCGGTTGTTCCTGCACAGCCTCGGCGCGGCCGAGCTGATGACGATGTACCTCGGCCATCGGCTGGGGCTCTACCGGGTGCTCGGCGAAGGGCCCGCGACCGGTGCCGAGCTGGCCGCGCGCGCCGGTATCGGGGCCCGGCACGCCACCGAGTGGCTGGAGCAGCAGGCCGCCGCCGGAGTGGTCGAGCCCGCCGGGGACGGCCGCTTCCGCCTGCCCGAGGGACACCGGCAGGCGCTCACCGACGCCACCAGCCCGTTCGCGGTGCTGTCGCTCGCGGTGCTGCCGGTGGCCGGGCTGGCGCCGATGCTCGACCGGCTGGTCGAGGCGTACGCCAAGGGCGAGGGCGTGGGCTACGACGAGTACGGCGAGGAGTTCCGCGCCGCGCAGGCCGGCATGAACCGGCCGGTGTTCACGCACGAGCTGCCGCGCTGGATCCGGACCGCCCTGCCGGACGTACACGCCCGGCTGTCGCGGCCCGGCGCGGTGGTGATCGACGTCGGGTGCGGCACCGGTGACTCCTCGCTGGCGCTGGCGCAGGCGTACCCGTTCGCCACCGTCCACGGTGTCGACCTGGGCGCCGCCGCGATCGACCTGGCCCGCGACCGCGCCGCGTCGGCCGGGCTGGCCGAGCGGGTCGTGTTCACCGTCGCCGACGTGGCCGAGCGGCCCGGCGCCGAGCGCGGCGACCTGGTGTGCGTGTTCGACGCGCTGCACGACATGAGCCGGCCGGTACGGGTGCTCACCGCCGCCCGGGACCTGCTGCGACCGGGCGGCTGCGTGCTGCTGATGGAGCCGCGGGTGGGGGAGCGGTTCACCGCGCCGGCCGGTGAGGTCGAGCGGTTCATGTACGCGGTGAGCGTGCTGCACTGCCTGCCGGTCGGCCTGACCGGCGACGGCGACGACGGCGGCGCCCCGGCCGGCACCGGCACCGTCATGCGGCCGGACACGGTGCGCCGCTACGCCGAGCGGGCCGGTTTCGCCGCGACCACGGTGCTGCCGGTCGAGCACCGGTTCCACCGCCTCTACCGCCTGGACCCGCCGGCCTGACCGGACCGGCCGTCCTGACCGGCCCGGCCGTCCTGACCGGCCCGGCCGGGACGCCTGCGGATCAGGCGGCTCAGGCGGACGGGTCGCGGCGGGCCGCCACCCGGGCGCTCAGCCGGCTCGCCGTCGACTCGGACAGCACCCGGAACTCCGCGGTGGCCTCCACGCACACCCGGTCGGCGCCGTCGACGATCGTGCCCGTCGTGCCGAGCCGGTCGGGGGCGGTCGTCGCGATCCGGGCGCGCACCCGGTAGTCGGCGCCGATGCGCAGCGGCCGGACGAACCGGGCGGTGGTGTCGACGGTGACCGCGAAGCGCCGGGCGCCGGCCACCACCGCCCACGCCATCGCCTCGTTCAGCACGGCCAGGCTCAGCCCGCCGTGCACGTACGTCGGCGCGCCGGAGTGCCGCTGCGCGAACGTGAACGAGGCGAGCACCTCGGCGCGCTCGTCGTCGTAGGAGAACGGGATCCGCAGCCCGTGCTCGTTGATCGGGCTGCACACGAAGCAGTGCGTCTCCAGCGGGCCGCTGTGCTCGTCCAGCCGTCGTACGGCCATCAGGCGCCGTCCCCGGTGAGGGACCGGCGCAGCGCCCGCTTGTCGACCTTGCCGGCACCGGTGTGGCTGAACGCGGGAACCACCTCCAGCCGGTCCGGCAGCTTGTACGCGGCCAGCCCCCGGCCGGTCAGGAACGCGCGCAGCTCCGCCAGGTCGAGGCCGCCGCCGTCGTCGCGCCGGACCACCACGGCGCAGATCTTCTCGCCCAGCGCCGGGTCGGGTACCGCGATGACGGCGGCGGCGCGTACGGCCGGATGCGCCTCGATCTGGCTCTCCAGCTCGGCCGCGCCGATCTTCTCGCCACCACGGTTGATCACGTCCTTGATCCGCCCGGCGACCATCAGGTTGCCCTCCGGGGTGAGCCGGACCAGGTCGCCGGTGCGCAGGTAGCCGTCGGCGGTGAACGCGGTGGCGTTGTACTCCGGCGCGTCGTAGTAGCCGCGCAGCGTGGTCGGCCCGCGGACCAGGAACTCCCCGACGCCGCCCGGCGGGACGTCCCGGTCGTGCTCGTCGACGACGCGGTACTCGTCGGCCGGGATCAGCGGCCGGCCCTGGGTGGTGGCGATCGTCTCGGGCGGGTCGTCCAGCCGGGTGTACCACAGCGGTCCCTCGGCCATCCCGAACCAGTGGCTCAGCCGCAGCCCCCGGCCCAGGATCTCCCGGGCCACCTCCGGGCGCAGCGGCGCGCCGCCGACCTCCAGCAGGACGCCGGACAGGTCCACGCCGTAGTCGCCGGCGAGGTCGAGCCAGACCGCCAGCAGCGGCGGCATCAGTGTGGTCAGCGTGACGCCCTCGGCGGTGATCAGGGGGAACACGTCGTCCGGGCTCGGCGTCGGGCTGAGCACGACCCGGCCGCCGGCGCGCAGCGTGCCGAGCACGCCGGGGCAGCCCAGCGCCGCGTTGTGCGCCGCCGGCAGCGAGGCGAGGTAGACGCCGTGCTCGTCCACGCCGAGCGCCTCGGCGCTGCGGCGCAGCTGGTAGGCGTAGTCGTCGTGGGTGCGGGGGATCAGCTTCGGCAGCCCGGTGGTGCCGCCGGAGAGCAGGAAGAACGCGACGTCGCCGGGATCCGGGGCGGGCAGGTCCCGGGGCTCGGCCCGCACGTCGCTCAGGGCCAGGTGCGGCCCGGGCTCCCCGGCCACGATGACGTGGTCGAGGCCGGCGGCCGACGCGGCCACCGTCGCGGCCAGCGGCCGGTGGTCGTACCCGCCGAAGCGGTCCGGCACGACCAGCGCCCGCGCCTCGGTGTGCCGGGCCAGGTAGGTCAGCTCGGCCTCGCGGTGCGACGGCAGCGCGAACACCGGTACGGCGCCGAGGCGGAACAGGCCGAGCGCGACCACCACGAACGCGGCCGTGTTCGGCAGTTGCACCACGACCCGGTCCTCGGCGCGCAGGCCGAGCCGGTGCAGACCGGCGGCGAACCGGTCGGCGGCGGCGTCGAGTTCGGCGTAGCTCATCCGGCCGCCGGCGTCGACGACGGCGGTGCGGCCGGGGTGCCGGCGCGCCCCCTCGCGGCCGATCTCGCCGAGCAGCTCACCGGTCCAGATGCCCGCGGCGCGGTAGCGTTCCGCGTCCGCCTCGGGCCAGGCGACACAACCTTTCAGCACCGCACGACTCCCCTGTCAACTGTGGACGCGTCCGCCTCGGGCGAGGTGCGCTCCACCTTGGCCGGTGCCGTCGCGGCCCGGCAAGCGGTCAGCGTTGCCGCCCGCGGGGCCCGGCTGCGATCCTGCGCGGGCGCAGGTCCCCCCGGTCCTGACCGGGTGCGACTGCGGATGCGCATCAGTTGCACAGCCGGCCGCCCGGCCGGGGCACTGTCATCCGACGGGAGGGGACGCATGGGCCCGGATGTCAACGGCGGCGACGGGCGGGGCAAGGAGTGCCGGTCGGACGCGGGGGAGCTGAGCGCGCGCACCGAGGCCGGCCGGCGGATGGTGGAACTGGCGCAGGAGCACGCCGCCGACTTCGCCACCCGCGCCGCCGACCACGACCGGGACAACACGTTCGTCCGGGAGAACTTCGAGGCGATGAAGGCCAGCGGTTTCCTCGCCGCCACCGCGCCGCGGGAGTTCGGCGGCCTCGGCGTGTCGTCGCTGCACGATCTCGTCGTCGCGGTGTCCCGGCTAGCCCGCGGCTGCCCGTCCACCGCGATCGCCGCGAACATGCACCTGGGGTTCGTGTGGAGCACGGCCCGGGGCTGGCGGGCCGCCGCGCAGCCGCCGCCGCAGCTCACCATGCTGCTGCGGCTGCTCGGCCGGGGCCGCATCGTGGTGTCGCACGCCGGCACCGAGCCCGGCGGCGGGGCGATCAGCTTCCCGCGTACGACGGCTGAGCCGGTGCCCGGCGGCTACCGGATCAACGGGCACAAGATCTTCGCCACGAACGCCGAGATCGCCGAGACGGTGGTGGTGTTCCTGCGGGTGCCCGACGGTGCGGGCTGGTTCAACGCCGGCACCGCTGTGGTGCGCACCGGCACACCGGGGATGACTGTGGAACGCACCTGGGACGCGCTCGGCATGCGGGGCTCGGGCAGCCACGACATCCGCTTCACCGACTGCGTCGTCGGGCGGGACATGGTGCTGGTCGGCCGTCCACTGGGGGAGATGGCCACCGAGTGGCCGGGCCTGCTGGCAGTGAACTTCCCGCTCGTGGCCGCGTACGTGGGCATCGCCGAGCGGGCGATGAGCCACGTGACGGAGCTGGCCGGGACGCGCCGCCAGCAGCCCTCCGGCCAGTTGCTCGCGCACCGCGCGCCGGTGCGGTCGCAGGTGGCGGAGATGGCGGTGGAGCTGGCCGTCGCGCGGGCCACGCTCGGCCGGGCCGCGGAGGCGATCGACGCGTTCCTGGCCCGCCCCGACGCCGAGGTGGAGCCGGCCGACGCGTACCGCGCCATCGAGGACTTCCAGGTCGCGAAGCTGGTCGTGAACCGGTCCGCCGCCGCGGTGGTCGACCGGGCGATGGCGGTGACCGGCGGCCAGTCGTACCGGACCGGGCACCTGCTCAACCGGCTCTACCGGGACGTGCGCGCGGGCGGGTTCATGCAGCCGTACTCGCCGCCGGAGGCGCTGGAGTTCGTCGGGCGTACCGCGCTGGGCCTGGACCCGTTCGAGGAACTGCGGGACAGCCTGGCGTCGGCCCGCGCGGCGGCGGCCGGCGGCTGACGGGGGAGGGCCGTCAGCCCGTGCGGTCCGCCGGCCGCCCGTCGCGGCGCAGGTACCACAGCGGGATGCCGACGACCTCGACGGTCTTGGTCAGCTCCCAGCCGAGCGCGGTGTAGAAGCGCACGTTCGCCTCGGTGTCGGTCTCGCCCCAGGTGGGACGCGGGTCGCCGGCCATCACGTCGAGCAGCGCCTGCATGAGCGCCTCGCCGATGCCCCGGCCCTGGAAGCGCGGCTCGACGCCGACCGGACCGACGTGCCAGTGTGGCTCGGCCAGGTCGTGGATCGCGTAGTGCGCCCGGACGTACTCGGCCCGGGCCGGGTCGCCCACCGGCGGCGCCGCGCCGAGCGCGATCCGGCGGGCGTCGCTGTCCAGCGCGGTGCCGATGCAGCCGCCGGGCGGGACCGCCGCGGCGGCGCCCACCAGGCAGCCCTTGTAGAACGCGCCGATCTGCGGCGGCGCGGGACGGTGGAAGAAGGCCGTCCAGATGGGCATCAGCCCGGCCAGCCGGTCCAGCGGCTCGTCGCCGAACATCGCGTACGTGGTGGGGTTGTCCCGCATCGCGCGGGCGACCAGTCCGGCGGCCGGCCGGCGGTCGTCCTTGCGCAGCTCTCGTATCTGGAGTGTGGGCAGGGCCCGGGGTACGGCTCTGGTGTCGGTCACGGGCGCACGCTAACAGCGGCGCGGCGGCCCGGGCAGGGGCGTGACGACGGCGTCCGTGATCCTTGTGGCGGCGGCGATCCGGCACCTATGTTGCCTCGGAGTTCTCGGTTCTGTCGCACCGACCGGAGTGGGGAAGACGAGATGGCTTTGGACCAGGCGAGCGGCCAGGAAACGAACAGGGCGGATCCCGCCACCGTCGTGCACGGCATCGTCGAGGAGGTCGCGGGCGTCGACGTACGGCCCGACGAGAGCTTCTTCGACCTCGGGCTCGACTCCATCCAGCTGATGCAGGTGTGCAACCGCATCAACGAGGAGTTCGGCGAGGTCATCGATCTGTTCCTGCTGTTCGAGAATCCCACTGTCAACGAGTGCGTGTCCGTCATCAGCGCGCAGCGGTCGGGCTGAGCATGCCGACGCCCGAGGTGTGGTGCGGCCTGAAACTCACGCACGACGGCGGCGTCGCCGCCATCGAGGGGAACCGCCTGTTGTTCTCGATCGAGGCGGAGAAGCTGGAGAACCGGCCCCGGCACGCCACCATGCACGAGGCGGCCGACATCGTCGCCCAGCTCGCCGCCAACGGCCTGGCCCCGGGTGACCTCGCCGGCGTCGCGGTGGACGGCTGGGCGCGCGGCGCGCAGGGCGAGACCTGGGTCGAGGTCGCCGACGCCGCCGGCACGCTGCACCCGGTCGAGGTGGCCGGCTACCACGACGAGCCCGGCGCCGGCCGGTTGCTGACCGGGGTGACCGGCAGCGCGCCGCTGCTCGGCGCGCCGACGCCGTTCCGCAGCTTCAGCCACGCCACCGACCACGCGCTGTCCAGCTACTGCACCAGCCCGTTCGCCGCCCGGCGGCAGCGTGCCCTGATCACCGTCTGGGACGGCGGCATGGTGCCGTGCCTGTACGTGTTCGACCCGGAACGGGTGAGCCTGGAGTGCCTGGGGCCGGTCGGCTCGATCTCCGGCGCGCTGTTCCCGATCTTCTGCTCGCACTTCGCGCCGTTCAAGATCGACCACGGCACCCGGCGCGCGAACGATCCCGGCCCCGGCCTGGAGGCGCTGCTGCCGATCGCGGGCAAGGCGATGGCGTACGCGGCGCTGGACACGGTCAGCGAGGAGGCGGTGGCCGTGATGGCCGCCGTGACCGAGGAGATCGGCCTGGTCGACGCGGCGATCCCGGCGTACCTGTGGAGCCGCCGGGTGCTCACCCGCACCGCGCCGCTCGGCCTGTCCGACGCGGCGCTCGTCGGCTCGATCCAGGAGTTCCTGTTCCGGGTCTTCGCGGCCGGGCTCGACGGCCTGCTGTCCCGGCGGCCGGACCTGGACGGCCTGCCGATCTGCCTGTCCGGCGGCTGCGCGCTCAACATCAAGTGGAACGCCGGGCTGCGGGCGAGCGGCCGGTTCGCCGGCGTCTGGGTGCCGCCGTTCCCCAACGACAGCGGTTCGGCGATCGGCGCGGCCTGCACCGAGATGGTGCGCCGCACCGGCCGGGCCGACCTGGAGTGGTCGGTGTTCGCCGGGCCCGGCGTGCGCGACGTCGGCCAGCCGCCGCCCGGGTGGTCGGCGCAGCCCTGCGAGATCGAGGAGCTGGCCAAGATCCTGGAGGTGCACGGGGAACCGGTCGTGGTCGTCAGCGGCCGCGCCGAGCTGGGCCCGCGCGCCCTGGGCCACCGCAGCATCATCGCGCCGCCCACGTCGGCGGCGATGAAGGACCGGCTCAACGCGGTGAAGGGCCGGGAGCCCTACCGTCCGGTCGCGCCGATCTGCCTGGAGCACCGGGCGCCGGAGGTCTTCGACCCGGGCACGCCCGACCCGTACATGCTGTTCGACCACCAGATCCGGCCGCAGTGGCGCTCGCGCATCCCGGCGGTCGCGCACGTCGACAACAGCGCCCGGCTGGAGACCGTCGGACCGGACAACGAGCTGATGTGGCGGCTGCTGACCGCGTACGAGCGCAGCACCGGCGTGCCGGTGCTCTGCAACACCAGCGCCAACTTCCGCGGCAGCGGGTTCTTCCCGGACGCCGAGTCGGTGATGCGCTGGGGTCAGGTCCGGTACGTCTGGTCGAACGGCACGCTGTTCACCTCCGACGCCGACCCGGGAGCCGGCGCCGCCGGGTGACTCACCGCTGCGGCACCCCGGTGGCCCGGGCGACCGGGAAGAACCGGTGGTGCCGCGCACCGGTGATCTCGTAGATGGCCGTGCCGGTCCGTCCGTCGTCGGTGCTTACCGCCATCAGCTGCTGGCCGCCGCCGAGCCGGCCGTACCGCGCCGACCACCCGCCGGCGCCGGTCAGCCGGATCGTGCTGCCGTCGGCGAAGGCCGCGGTGACGGTGCCGGCCAGCCCGGTCACCGCCTCGCCGTCGCGGCCGTAGCCGACCGGGGAGCCGTCCGCGCCGGTCCAGTCCAGCTCGTGCGTGAACGAGGTGAGCGGCACCGGCGGCGCGTCACCGGCCGGCGCCCAGCAGCCCTCGGTGAACACCCGCGAGCCGTCCGGGTACTCCCAGCACCACAGGCCCAGCATGCCGTCGGGAAGCTGCACCGCGAACCACATCCAGGCCGGCACGTTGCGGTGGTCGCGTACGCCCCAGGAGTGGTCCCGCTGGCCCCACCACCGCCGCACCGGCCGGCGTTCCCCGTCGACCCAGTAGGCGCCGTCGAACCAGCCGGACTGGAACATGTGCCGCTGGTCCCACACCGGGCCGCCAGGGCCGTCCAGTACGCCCTGGGGCAGCGCGTGCGGCGCGGTCCGCGCGGTGAACGTCAGCTCCAGCGGCACCGGCACGCCGGGACCGGACGCGCGGACGCCGACCCGGCGGTACGGCTCCTCGACGGTCACCGCGACCGGCCCGGCCACCGGGTCCGGCCGGTCACCGCCGGCCGGGCGGGAGAACCTGTCGAAGCGGAGCCGTCCGTCCACGCGCACCATCACGTACGCGTCCACCACACCCCGGTACGGGTGGTGGCCCAGCGTCACCAGCAGCACGTCGCCGTCGGCCCGGTCCGGGTGGGCGACGAAGAAGTAGCTCTCCCGCCAGTGCCGGTACGCCCGGGGCAGGCGCGGGCCGGGCGGGCGGGTGAAGTGGACGAAGTCCTCGTCCGGGGCGGTGAGGATGTCCATCGCGCTCCGATCTCAGCTCAGCAGGGTCAGCGCGTCGAGGTCGGTGACGTGCGCGGCGTGCCGTTCGGCCATCGCCACGAACATCGCGTCGCCGCGCCCGTCGCGGGCGACGAGCATCGCCCCGACGACGGTCATGTGCAGGCCGGCGACGGTGTTCACCCGGTACGAGCGCCAGCACTCGTCCCGGCTCCACCGCACCCCGGCGGCGCGCAGGGCGTCGTGGTACGACGCGAACAGCTCCGCCTCCCGCGCCCGGCGCACGTCGGTGGGCAGGCTGCCGCCGACCAGGTACGCGGCGTCGCTGGGCCCCGGTCCGAGCTGGACGGTCTGCCAGTCCACCACCGTCACCGCCGGTTCCGGGCCGTCGGTGAACAGCAGGTTGTCCACCCGCAGGTCGCCGTGCAGCAGCGTCAGCGGCGGCCGGTCCGCCCGCACCCAGCCCCGGATCCGGGTGCGCAGCGCCTCGACGACGCCGAGCGCGGCGGGGGAGAGCAGGTCGCCGAAGCGTTCCGCGAAGGCCCCGGCGGTGAGCCGGTACGCCGCGCCCAGCCGCCGTCCGCCGTCCGCGCCGCGTACCGGCAGCCAGCCGGGCGCCGGGCGGTCCCAGTGGACGGCCTGCGCCGCGGCGAGCCCGGTCAGCACGGTCGCGACCTCGTCGACGGTGCAGCCGGTGAGCTGGTCGCCGGGGCGGGCCGGCGCGGCGTCACCGAGCAGCAGCACGAAGTCGCCGGAGGACTCGTCGTACCCGGCCGCGTAGCAGCGCGGCACCGGCAGCGGCAGGGCGCCGGCCAGCTCCCGGTAGAACGCCACCTCCCGGCGGTACGCGTCGCTGCCCTGCCCGGTGTGCCGGCTGCGCTCGTCCAGCGCCGGGAACTTGCCGACGACGCTGGCCGGTCCGCTCCCGCCGGCCCAGGTCAGCTCGTACCGGACGTTGTGCCCGAGCTTGCCCAGCCCGAGCGGGGTGGCGGTGACCGCGTCGACCCGGTCACCGGGCGCGGCGGCGCCGGCGGCGACCAGCACCTCGGTGAGCCGGCCGGGGGTGACCAGTCCGGGCTCCCGGAACGGCCGCACCGGCACGCTCACCGGAGCGGGGGCGCTCATCGGGGCCCGGCCGGTGACGCGGCGCGGGGACGGACGACGGCCTGGAGGATGCGCGCGATCGGCACTCGCACTCCGTATCTCGTATCGACACTGATGCGTCATCGGCGAGGATAGCGACGTGAACCCGCCGGGTGCACCGGCGCGGAGGACCGCCGGTCGCCGTCCGGGCCGGTGGCGCGAGGGGAGCCGTGTGGTGATCGAGTCGAACGGGCCGCACCCGGTGACGGTCCTGCTGGGCAACCCGCGTCAGGGGTCGCGCACCGCGAACGTGGCGCGCCGGGCGGCGGACACGCTGGTGGAGTGCCTGGCCGCGCGCGGCGTACGCCTGGCCGAGCCGTCCGTGGTGGACCTGTCGGGGCTGACCCCGCTGCTGGCCACCGCCGACTGGGCGCAGCCGCCGCCGGCGGCGCTGGCCGAGGCGTACCGGCAGGTGACGTCGGCCCGGCTGCTGCTGGTGGCCACGCCCACGTTCAAGGGCTCCTACACCGGGCTGCTCAAGCTGTTCGTGGACCCGCTTCCCCGGCGCGCGCTGGGCGCGACGGTGGCGGTGCCGGTGATGACCGCGGCGCGCGCCGCCGACCAGCACGCCGTCGACAGCCACCTGCGGCCGCTGCTGCTGGCGCTGGACGCCAGCGTGCCGGTGCCCGGGCTGTCCGTGCTGGAGTCGCAGTTCGACCGGCTCGACGACGTGGTGGGGCGGTGGTGCTCGGCGGCCGCACCGGTCCTGGCCGGGGTGCTGCCCGCGGTAGCGGACCCGATCCTGCCGATGCTGCCCGATCCGTCCCTGCTTACGTTCGTGTAGGACGGTCCGGAGCCGGCCCGGCCCGGCTCCGGACCGGTCAGGCGGCCATGCCCTGCGCGATCCAGCTGCGGAACAGCTCCACCTTCTCCGCCTCCCACGGCGCGTCGCAGGGCATGGAGCCGTCCGCGACCCGCTCCAGGATGGACTCGGCGTAGTCCCGGACGTCGTCCAGGCTGGTCAGGTCCAGCAGGAACGTCATCTCGGCCACGTCCATCTCGCGGAACAGCGGCCGGATGTCGCGGGCGAAGCTCAGCGTTCCGGCGCCGGGGCGCTGGCCGGCGGTCTCGGTGTCGGTCACCCGATGCTCCTCTCGACCGGGGCGTTCGGCGGCCCGGATCCGCCAGTGATCCTAGGAGAGCTGGTGCCGCCTGTCATGCCTTGTCGCTTCGTGTATCTCGCCTTTGCCGGGCGGGTCGGCTAGCGTCCGGCCATGGACCTGCGTGACTCGCCCGACGAGGCCGCCTTCCGCGCCCGGGCACGTGCCTGGCTCGCGGAGGCGGTCCCGGCCGTGGACGACCCGGCCGCCGCCCGGGCCCGCTGGTTCGACAGGGACTTCCTGACCACGTACGCGCGCCGCCTGCACGCCGCCGGTTACGCCGGACTGGGCTGGCCGGTCGAGTACGGCGGCCGAGGGCTGCCGCTCGGGCACCAGGCGATCTTCCTGGAGGAGTCGGCCCGCCGGGGCGCCACCGAACAGGCCGGCGTGATCGGGCTGGGGATGGTCGGCCCGACCGTCGTCGCCTGGGGCACGCCCGCGCAACGGGCCCACTACCTGCCCGGCATCATGCGCGGGGACCTGCTGTTCTGCCAGGGCTTCTCCGAGGCCGAGGCGGGCAGCGACCTGGCCGCCGTGGCCACCACCGCGCGACTCGACGGGGACGCCTACGTCGTCGACGGGCAGAAGCTGTGGTCCTCGTACGCCGCCGTCGCCGACCACTGCCTGCTGCTGGCGCGGACCGGCGGACAACGCCACCGCGGACTCACCTGCCTGCTGGTGGACCTGCGGACGCCCGGCGTGACGGTACGGCCGCTGCGGCAGATCACCGGGCGCGCGGACTTCGCCGAGATCTCGTTCGACGGCGCGCGGGTGCCGGCCGGCGCGGTGCTCGGCGAGCCCGGTGACGGGTTCCGGGTGGCGATGACGACCCTGGCCCACGAGCGCGGCACGTTCGGCTTCACCCTCACCGCCCGGCTGGAGGAGCACCTGCGCCAGTTCGTCGCGCTGCTGCGGGCCTCCCCGCTGGCCGACGACCCGGGCGTACGCGACCGCCTTGCCACCGTCTGGACGGACCTGGCCGCGCTGCGCTGGACCAACCTGCGGCTGCTGGCCGAGCTGGCCGAGGGCGGCGAACCAGGTCCCCGCACCTCGGTGGTGAAGCTGCTCTGGTCGCAGGCCAACCAGCGGCTGGCGCACCTGGGCGCGGAGGTCGCCGCGGCCGACGAACGCGCCACGGCGCTGTGGCGGGACCGCCTGCTGCGCAGCCGGGGCAACACCATCGAGGGCGGCACCAGCGAGGTGCTGCGCGACGTCCTCGCCGAACGGGTGCTCGGCCTGCCCCGATCACGCTGAACCCGTGGAGGGACCGTGCGCTTCGCGTTCACCCCGGAACAACTCGCCCTCGCCGAGACCGCCCGCCGGTACCTGGCCGAGCAGCAGCCGCCCGATGCCGCCGGTGTCCCCGAGACCGACCCGGCCCGGCGCGAGGCCGCCTGGAAGACTCTCGGCACGCTCGGCTGGCTCGACGCCGACCTCGGCGCGGTCGAGTGGGGCGTGCTCGCCGAGGAGTGCGGCTACGGGCTGCACCGCGAGCCGTGGCTGACCACCGTCGCGCTGGCCGGCCCGGCGCTGCGGGCCGCCGGTCAGCCGCCGGCCGGCCCGGTGGCGCTGGCGTGGGCGGAGGCGCCCGCCGGGCGGGCCCGTCTCGACGAGGCGCACCTGCCCGGCTGCCGGGCGGTGCCGGACCGGGACGCGGTCCGGCTGCACGGCCGCAAGGAACGCGTCGTCGACGGCCTGACCGCCACCTCGGCGGTGGTGGTCGCCCGAGGGCCCGACGGCCCCGGCCTGTACCTCGCCGACCTCGCGGCGACCCGCCGCACCCCGCTGCCGGCGCCGTGGGACGCCACCCGCGCCGAGTGCCGGGTGGACCTCGCCGGCGCACCGGCGGAGGATCTGTGGCTGGACGCCCGCCGGGTACTGGCCGACACCCGGCGGCTGGCGCTGGCGCTGTTCGCCTGCGAGGCGGTGGGAATCGCCCGCCGGGCCCACGAGATCGCCGTCGCCCACGCCCGCGACCGGGTGCAGTTCGGCCGCCCGATCGGCGCCAACCAGGCGGTGTCGCACCCGCTCGCCCAGGCGTACGCCCGGATCGAGACGGCGCGGTCGCTCGCCTACCGCGCCGCGTGGTGCGTCGCCGAGCGGGAGCCCGGCGCGGGCCCGGAGGTTGTCGCGGCGGCCCTGGCCGCGCGGGAGGCGGCGCTCACCGCCACCGAGGCCGCGATCCAGACGCTCGGCGCGGCCGGGTTCACCTGGGCGCATCCGGCCCATCGCTGGTACCGCCGGGCGCTGTGGCACCAGGACTTCGCCGGTACGGCGTCGGATCTGCGGGCCGAGCTGGCCGCGATGGTCCTCGCCGCGGCCTGACGCCCCCGCCTCAGCTGTCGGTGGCCGCCGAGTGCTTGCGGCGCAACCGGGTGATCCAGCCCTGCGCGGTGTGCGCGGGGACTCCGAAGTGCCCGGCCACCCCGGCGATCGTGCCGGTCTGCCGGTAGACGGCCTCCAGCTCGTCGTCCTGCGGGGCCCGCCGGTACGCGCGCCCGGCCTGGATCCGGGCGGTCGCGGCCGGCTTGCGGCTCAGCCCGCCCTTGCGGGACCGGCCGGCCGTCGGGCTCGCCGGTTCGGCGCGCGCCGGCTCGGCCGCACCGGTGCTGACCCGGGGGAGCGCACCACCGGTCACCGAGACGCCCGGCCGGTCACCGGCGGCACCCGGGATGAACGCGGACAGCAGCAGCTCGAGATTGACGTACGGAAGCTCGCCGCCGCGCATCTCCGCGCCCTCGACCGGCTGGATCACGACCTCCTTGACCGTCGGACGGCCGTCCTCGAGTTCGAGGCGGACCCGCGTCTGCACCGCTGGACTGGCGAAGCTGTCGTCGACGACGGGGACGATGGTGACGATGTATTCGTTCATGTCATGCCTTCTTCGGGCACCTGCGGTCCAGAGTTTCTGGTCCCGCGGTGGCGCGGCCCGGGCGTCGGAGGTAGGGTGCGCTGCTTGCGTCGAAGCACGGTTGACACATCGTAGCGGAACAGAAGACGCAATACACCAAGCGGCGAACGCGGAATCGCCGGAGCCCAGCAC
Source organism: Micromonospora sp. CNZ285 (assembly GCF_004637285.1). Classification (NCBI taxonomy): domain Bacteria; kingdom Bacillati; phylum Actinomycetota; class Actinomycetes; order Micromonosporales; family Micromonosporaceae; genus Micromonospora; species Micromonospora sp. CNZ285. Next base: position 1,171,357 of record NZ_SPQD01000001.1, read on the forward strand.
AGAGACTCAATACTCGTCGGTGCCGGGGTCCATCATCGAGGCGATGAGCGCGGAGCGTGACGACACACCGATCTTGCGGAAGATGCGGGTCAGGTGCGCCTCGACGGTCTTGACCGTGACGTAGAGCCGCTCCGCCGCCTCGCCGTTGCTCATGCCTGTCGCGATGAGCTGGACGATCTCCCGTTCCCGGCGGGTCAGCGTCGGCATGTCGGCCGGCGGCCCGGAGGTCCGCCGGCCGACGCGACCGGCCCTGCCCAGCAACCGGCTCTGCGCGCTGATCGAGGCCCGGTGCAGGATCCGGGCGCCGCACGTCTCGGCGATGCGCCGCACCTGGGCCAGGCTCGCCTCGGCGGCCTGCCAGTCGTGCAGCCCGTCCAGCGCCTTGGCGTGCACCAGACGCGCGGCGGCCTCCTCCAGCGGCCAGCCGAGCTGGGCGAACGCCTCGGCGGCGCCGGCCGCACCGGCCGCTGCGGCGGGCAGGTCGGTGGCCATCGCGATCCGCGCCCGGGCCAGCGCCACGTGCGCCTGCTGCCCCGGCAGGTCACACGCGCCGGCGTGCCGTTCGGCCTGCTGCACCCAGCGCCGGGCCTCCTCGACGTCGCCCCGCCGGCGGGCCGCGCCGGACAGCGTCGCGGCCCAGTAGGGGCGGTGGCACACGTCCACCGCGCGCAGCGTGGTCCCGCCGCAGGCCCGGATCAGCAACGTCAGCGTGTTGGCACGGTCGGCGCACTCGTCGCGCATCTGCGCGTGGATGCGCTGGACGACCGAGCCGAACCAGTCGTCGGCCGAACTGCGCACGACCGGCTCGGCCAGGCGCAGCGCCGCGGCCGGCCCGTCCTGCCAGTACACGACGGCGGTACGCATGATGCGGGCGAACCGGTGCATGGTGTCCAGCTCGAGCCGGTCGGCGTACCGCTCGGCCTCGACGGCGTCCGCGCGCGCCTGGTCCAGCAGGCCGAGCTGACGGGCGGCGCAGGACCGCCCGCTGCGCAGGTACGGCACCAGCACGTCGTTGCGCGCGGTGGTGGCGATGCGCAGCGCCCGGTCGAAGTGCCGGATCGCACGCGTCTCGCGGCCCTGGAGCAGTTCCACCCAGCCGAGCAGCGCCAGCACGTCCAGGTGGGTGCTCAGCTCGGCGTCGGTCGAGGCGTCGGCGGCCGTCGTGGCGTCGGCCACTGTCGCCGTCACGTCCACTGTGCTCGGCACGTAGCAGGCGGCGAACGCCGAGACCACCCCGAACCACGCCGCCTCCACCGGCCGGCCGGCCGCGCCGCCGGTCCGCCGGGCCAGCGCGGCGTAGCGGACCGCCTCCCGCTCACCGGCCAGCGCCCCGCAGATCGCCAGTTCCGCGGCGACGGCGGCGGTCAGCCGTCCGGGCAGCGGCGCGGTGTGCGGTTCCGGCATCAGGTCACGCAGCAGCGTGTATCCGAGGCGGCTCTGCCCGCGCAGCCGTTCCACCCGGGCCTGGGCCAGGACCGCCTCCGCCCGCACATCGCCGTCCGACCGGGCCGCGACGTCCTGGAGCACGCCCCGCCCGTCGGCCACCCGGCCGGCGCGCACCAGCGCGTCGGCCAGGTGCAGCCCTTCGGCCGGGGGCAGCCCGGAGCGCGCCGACGCCGACGGGGCCAGGCGTGCGGCCACCGACAGCCAGCGCACGGTGTCCGCCGCCGGCACGAACGGATGACCGGCGGCGGAGAGCAGCGTACGGGCGGCGTCCGTGTCACCCGGGCGGGCCGATCGGGCCAGGTGGTCGGCGTAGGCGGGCGCGGGATGGCCCAGCTCGCGCAGCACCCGGGCGGCGGTGGCGTGCAGCGTGCGGCGGCGTCCCGGCGGCACCTGCCGGTAGACCGCGGCGCACAGCACCGGGTGCCGGAACCGCAGCGCCGGCTCCTCGTGCAGGTCGGCGCGCAGCACCTCGCGGGCGACGAGCCGGTCGGTCAGGTCCTGGCAGTCCTGCGGGTCCAGCTCGCACATGGCGGCGATCAGCGTCGGGTCGAATGTCACTCCGAGCACCGCGGCGGCCTCGGCCACGGCCCGTTCCGGCGCCGGCAGCGCCAGTTCCGGCGCGAGCACCCGCACCACCTCGGGCGGCAGCGCCTCGGCCAGGTCGACCGGCTGGTGCCGGCTCGGGTCCAGGCAGTCGTCGTCGAGGTGCCGGTACGCCTGGCTGTACAGCGGGTTGCCCCCGCCCAGCGCGTGGATGCGCTCCGCGCGGTGGCACGGCTGGGCCAGCATCCGCCCGACCTCGACCACCGACAGCGGCGGCACCTCCAGGCGTTCGTGCCGTCCGCTGGTCACCGCCAGGGCCGCGGCGAGCGGGGCGGACATCCGGGCCAGCCGGTACGCCAGCACGAGGACCAGCCCGGCCGGTGGATTGCGGACCAGCTCGCCGATCAGCTCCAGTGAGGACGCGTCGGCGAGGTGCGCGTCGTCGACCAGCAGCATCGGGCCGCCCTGCCGGTTGTGCCCGGCGGCGAGCGCCGCGAGCAGCCGTGACCTCGGGTCACGCCGGCCGGGGCCGCGGGCGCCGTCGTGGGAGCGCCAGAGCGGGGCGAGCATGGCGTACGTCGCGGGGGCGCGCCCGACCGCGGACAGCACGCTCAGTCCGGCGGCACGGGCGAGGCGCCCGCAGCGTTCGAGCAGCGCCGTCTTCCCGATCCCCGGCGCGCCGGGCAGCTCCAGGACGGTGGACGTGCCGTCGGCCGCCGCGGTGACGGCCCGGCGGGCCGCCGCCAGCAGGGGTGCCCGGCCCACGAACGACGCCGGTTCGGCTCCCTCCGGGTCGTCGTCGAGGCTCGCCATCGGACACCTGCATCCTTTCGGGACGTGCGCCGGGCGGGTGCCCGACCCCGGCCTGCTCCGCCCGGGCGTCGCTGTCCATGATGTGCCGCTGCACGGCACGGCGCCGGGCGGGCGCGCCGTTGCGCCGGATACCGGCGTAATCGACGGTTGTTGACGGCACGACCCTAACGCCCCGATGCAATGTGGGGTTTCCCCCACTGTCGACGACGGGCCGGCGATCGACACTGGTCGCGGTGTTTCGCGGAAAGGGTTCGCCCATGCGCAAACGAGGTCAGGAAACCGGTGACTGGGTGCTGTTGCACTGTCCGTTACCGGGCCGTTCGACCCATGCCGACTCCTTTCTGACGAGGGGTATCGGTCCGCTCTTTTCGGGTATGCACCGGAGCGGCGAGGTTACCGGCTGGTATTACGACCGGCGGGGTTCCGCCGACGTCCACGTGCACGGCCGCTGCACCGACCCCGGCGTGCTCCGGGCCCGGCTGGCCGGTCTCGTGCTCGCGGGCCGCAGCGCCGGCCGGCCGGTGACCGTGTGCCCCGAGCCCGGCGCGCTTCCGGTACGCCACACCGACCTGCGGGAGCAGTCCAGCGCGCTCGCCCTGGAGATCATCGCGGCGACCGCCACCCGCCCGGCGCGGATACGGACGGGCTGCGATCTCGCCCTCGCCACGTTCCTGTGCGCCGGGGTCGCCGCCGCGTACCCCGGCTCGGCAGCCGCCGCGCCGGCCGGACCGGACGCCTGTCCACACTGCGTGGAGTGGTTGCGGTCGCCGCCACCCGGGGTGCCGGCGCGGCTGCGCGGCGTGGCCGGGCTGCTCGCCGAGGGGCGCGGCTGGGTGGCGCGGTGGACCGGGGTGCTGCGCCGGTCGGGGATCGTTCCGGTGGCCGGTGGGCCGGACGAACTGACCACCCCGCTGCGGTGTCTGCTCAACCAGATCGGCCTCACCGGGGCGGACAGCCGGCGGATCGAGGCGACCGCGCGGCGGGCGGTGCTCGCCGCCACCTCCGGCGTCCCGTTGCGGGCGCACCGCACCCGCCGTGCGCCCGGTTACGACTGGTGCGGCTGAACGCGGCGACGGCCTGCCGAAACTGCCACCATCGGCTCACTCTGCGTCGATTCAGGATCCCGGGAGCGCGCCCACGGAACAGTTATTCCAGGCGGCCGCCCACTTCTTCCGGCCGCAATTATTGACCAATCGGCGGAAGTGCCGCACGTCAGCGGGTCGCCCGTTGTCGTTGCGCCCCGGCCGGGTACGAAACCGGCGGTTTCCGGCGCAGTTTTCCGACAGCTCCTCATTGCGGTCCGCGCCGTTTCCGGTGGTACGGCCGCCGGGTGAGGCTCGCGTACGCCATCGTGGTCAGCGTGACGATGTCGAACACCGGCACACCCAGCCGCGCCTGGATCCGGTGGGCGAACGGCACCAGGTCGGTGCACTCGACGACCAGCGCCCCCAGATCCGGGTGCGCGCCGGCCAGCGCGTCAACCCGCTCGTCCACCTCGGCGGCCAGCCGCTCGACGTCGAGGGCGTCGCGCCGCCCCTCCAGCATCACCTCGCGGAACTCCGGCTGCCCGGCCATGCCGGTGACCGCCACCGGCACGTCGGCGGCGCCGATCGCGGCAAGGTGACGCGGGGTCAGCGCGGCCTCGTCGGCGACCAGCAGCCCGACCGGACGCCCGACCATCCGGTGCACCATCGGCAGTTGCACCAGGCTCGACGACCACAGCGGGACGCGCACCGCGGCGGCGAGTTCGGCCTGGAACAGCACGAGGAACCCGCACGCCCCGGTGATCCCGGCAACCCCGGCCGCCTCCAGGTCACGGGCCGCGTCGACGAACGGTCGCAGCAGCGTCGGGTCGGCCTCGCGGACCAGCCGCTGCGGCGTGGCGCCCTCCACCACCCGGTAGCGCACCGGGAAGTCGAACGTGTCCGGGTTGCGGATGTGCCCGGGGATCTTGTCGAAGCTGGTGTCGAGGCAGAGCACGCCGATCTCCGGCCGGTCGCTCACGAGATCCCCCTCTGGAAGCGGTCCACGGCGAACGTCTCCAGCGGCAGGTCCGGCTCGGCGCCGGCGACGAGCTGGGCGAGCAGTTGCCCACCGGCCGGGGCCAGGCCCATCCCGATGTGCCCGTGCCCGGTGGCCACGCTGACGTTGTCGTAGCCGCCGGCCCGCCCGATCAGCGGCAGGCTGTCCGGGGTGCACGGGCGCAGACCGCTCCACACGTCCAGGCGCCGACCGGTGTCCAGCGCCGGCAGGTACCGCCGCGCGGTGTGCAGGATCCCGTCGACGCGGCGCGGCGAGATCGACGTGTCCAGGCCGGACAGTTCCAGCGTGCCGCCGACGCGTACCCGGTCACCCAGCGGCATCACCGCGACCTTGCCCTCGCTGAGCAGCACCGGGCGGGTGGGCGTGCCCGGCCCGGCGGGCAGCGTGACGGTGTAGCCCTTCGCCGGTTGCAGCGTCAGCCCGACACCGAGCATCCGGGCGCAGGCCGCCGACCACACCCCGGCGGCGATCACCACCTCGGCCGGGCGCAGTTCGCCCCTGCTGGTGCGCACCGCGCGTACCCGCCGCCCGGTCACCTCGAAGCCGCGTACCTCCGCGCCGGTGACGACGTCCACGCCCCGCGCCCGCAGCGCCGCCGCGAGCGCCACCAGGAACGCCGGGATACGCAGCGCGGCGCCCTCCTCGTTGAGCAGCGTCCCGGCCACCGCGAAGTCGACGCCGGGTTCCAGCCGGGCCAGCTCGGCCCGGTCCAGCTCGCGCAGCGGCACCCCACGGGCGGTCGCCGCCGGGATCGTCCGGCGCGCCTTCGCGTACCCCTGCTCGGTGTGGCAGGCGAGGATCATGCCGCGTTCGGTGAGCGTCCCGGCCAGCTCGTCCTCGGCGCAGATCTCGCGCAGCAGCGCGAGGCTGCGCTGCTTGAGCGCGAGCAGCGTCTCGAACCCGGCGCGGGCGTGGCGTTCGGTGCAGTGCCGGCGGAAGTGCCACAGCCAGGCCAGCAGCGCGCCGTCGAGCCGGGGCCGGACCGCGAACGGGCTCTCCGGGCTGAACAGCCAGCGGATCCCGGTGGCCGGCACCCCCGGCTCGGCCAGCGGCGCCGAGCCCTGGGTGCCGACGAAACCGGTGTTCCCGGCCGAGCAGGCCGCCGCGTCGCCGACCTCGCCCCGGTCCACCACCGTCACGCTGAGCCCGGCGCGGCGCAGGAACCAGGCGCAGCACAGGCCCACCACGCCCGCGCCGACCACCAGCACGTCGGGGTCGGTACGGCCCGGCGTCGTCATCAGCCGCCGCCGGTCAGAGCGTCACGACGAAGAAGCAGGTGGGCAGGTTCACCACGACCCGCTCCCAGATCTCGGCGCGCAGCGCCACCCCGGGTTCGGCGAACGTGCCGGGCGGCGGCTCGGCGAACGCGATGGTGGACCGGCCGGCGTCGAACAGCAGCGCGCCGTGGCCGAAGTCGCCGACGATCGCGGTGCCCGGGTCGACCAGCCGGGTACGCACGATGAACACGCCGTTGTCCTCCACGTCGCGCATCAGCGAGCCGCTGCCCAGCAGCCGGTAGTAGTCGGCCGGGTTGAGGATCAGCCCGTCGGCGGTGCTGCCCATCTGCTCGACCTCGTTGCACGCGGCCAGGACGGTGGACGCGAACGGTCCCGGGTCGGTGAGCCGACCCAGGTCCGGCATGGTCAGCAGCCCGCCCTCGCCGCGCAGGATCGTGTGGTTCTCGGCCGTCGCCAGCCGCACCACCAGCCGGTAGTCGATGAACTGCGCGAAGCTGACCGGGTCCTCCCACAACGTGTCCGGCACCTGTACCCACGCGGTGGTGGTGAGCAGCGGCGGGATGGGGGAGCGGTGGAAGTGATTGGCCGCCTCCCGGCGCAGGTCCGCGCCGTCCACCGCCGGGTCGCCCGGCCGGGGCGGGCTCTCGTGCCAGTAGTAGTCCTGCGGATCCCGGGACAGGTCGACCACCTTGAGCATGTTCCGGGACGGGTAGCGGGGCTTGCGCCGGGAACTGGTGAGCGAGTCGGTGATCGTCACGTCGTAGTCGACGCTGGTGTCGAAGCCGTCCTTGGCGAACGCCTCGACGAACGTCGCGCCGGGCGACATCTGCGTCTTCCGCTCGGCGACCACCTCGGCGATCGTCCGCTTCACGGTGTCGGTGCGCTGTGACATCTGCTGTCCCTCCCTCAGGCCGGCTTGCGGGCGACGAACATGCCCCAGCCGAACTCGCCCCTGTCGATCGCCGCCTGGATCTCGTCGCACGAGTCGGCGAAGCCGAGGATCCAGGTCCGCGCCGCCTCGTCCGCCGTCGTCTCCGCGCGCTCCCGGGCGGTGCGGCCCAGCACCCGGTACGTCTGCCTGATGTGCGCGTCGAGACTGCGTGCGACCACGTCCACGAACCCGGCCTCGGTCAGTGCCCGGCGGTAGCCGTCGAGCGAGTAGCCGTCGTTCCAGCGCACCCGGTCGTAGACGTGCCGGCGGGCCGCCTCGCCGATCCGCTCGGTGGGCTGGAGGAAGTCGGACACCGCCAGCACCCCGCCGGGGGCGAGCACCCGGAACATCTCGGCGTGGCTGCGCGGCTTGTCCGGCACCAGGAACAGCGCGTCCTGGCTGACCACGTGCGTGAACGTGCCGTCGTCGTACGGCAGGGCGGTGGCCGAGCCGTGCCGGAACGACACGGGAAGCGCGGCGCCCCGCTCGGCGCGCCGCTGCTCGGCGAGGCGCACCCGCTCGATGCTGAGGTCCAGCCCTTCGCCCCGGCAGCCGGTGCGCTCGGCCAGGCGCAGCAGGAAGTTGCCGCAGCCGCAGCCCACGTCGAGCACGTTCGCCGAGGCGTCGATCCCGGCGTCGGCGGCGAGGATGTCGGAGGTCCGGTCGGCCGCCGCGTGGTAGTCGCTGTCGTCCTCCCCGGTGAAGTAGCCGGTGTGCAGCACGCCCTCGCTGTCCCAGAAGCTGAGGTACGTCTGCGTGGTCTGGTCGAAGAACTCGGAGACGTCCCGCTCGGTGAACCGGCTGGTCGTGGACATGGGCACTCCCTTGTGCGGCGGTCGGTGGGTCAGGCGTAGGTGTCCTTGCGGACGCCGGTGAGGTGGGGCAGGTCGGGGCCGGTGGCGGCGGCGCCGCCGTCGATCAGGTGCACCCCGGCGGTCACGTACGACGCGCGCTCGCCGGCCAGGAACGCGGCCACCGCGGCGACCTCCTCGGGCCGGGCCAGCCGGCCGACGGCGCTGTGGTGGCCCATCGCGGCCAGCCGCGCCTCGACGTCGCCGTCCGCGCCGGCGAGCCGGGCCGCGGCGCGTTCCATCGGCGGCGTCCGCACCCCGCCGGGCGCGAGCACGTTCACGGTGACGCCGTCGCGGCCCACGTCGACGGCGAGGCCCTGGGCGAAGCGGACCAGCGCGGCCCGGGTCACCCCGGACAGCACGAGCGGGCCGATCGGCACGCAGGCGGTCTCGGAGGCCACCAGCAGCAGCCGGCCCCAGCCGGCGGCGCGCATGTGCGGCAGCGCGGCGAGCGACACCGCTACCGCCGGCAGCAGCACCCGGTCCACAGCCGCCCGGTAGTCGTCGGTGTCGAAGCCGGTGGCGGTGCCCACTGGCGGGCTGCCGCCGCTGACCAGCAGCACGTCCACGCCGCCCAGCTCGCCGGCGACCCGGTCCACCCAGCGGGCGGCGGCCTCGGTGTCGGTGAGGTCCACGCCGGTCGCGCTGATTCGGCCGGAGGCCACCGCCGCCAGCTCCCGCTCGGCGGCGGCCAGGCGCTGCGGGTCACGCCCGCAGACCGCCACGTGCGCGCCCTCCGCGGCGAACTCCTTCGCGCAGGCCAGCCCGATGCCACTGGTACCGCCCGCGACGAGCGCCACCCGGCCCTTGAGCCCCAGATCCACGTCCTCACCTCTCCGTCTCGCCGACGCGGGCCGCCGCGCCGGGGTACGCCGGGTCGCCGTCCGGCCCGCCGGACCGGTAGCCGTACCGGGTGGACAGCGGCCAGGCCAGCGCCGCCACCGCGAGCCGCTGCCGGCCGGTCAGCGTGCGCCGCCACCCGTCGTCGCGGTCCCGGATGACGGTCGGGCCGGTCCGGAAGCGGTCCGGGTTGCCGGTGACGGTGTGGTTGCCGCGCAGCTCGACGGTCCGGTCCCGCACCGGGTTGGCCGCCGGGTCCACACCCACCAGCCGCAGCAGGGCGCCGATCGTGCCGGCCGGGTCGGCGGTGAAGTCCTCGTAGCGCAGGAACGCCGACCGGTCCGGGTACCGCCTGTTTATGGCCGCCGACGCGAGGTTGAACCCGTGCCAGTACGCGGTGCTGCGCGCCGCCGACATCGCGTAGACGTACTCCTTCGGCTCCCGCCACGAGTGCGCCACCGCGCGCGGGTCGCGCACCAGGTGCAGCCAGTACGCCTGGACGCCCGGCACGTGCGGCAGCAACGCCGACTCGCCGGGGATCTTGGTGCTGTCCACGATGACGCGGGCGCCGGTGCGGGCGGCCACCTCCCGGTAGACCGCGCCGAGCAGGTCCGCGTGCGCCCGGGTGTCCGCGTCGTACGCGCCCCGGCGCAGCACCCGCCACGTGTGTCGGGTCCGTAGCCGGGCCCGTTGCCGGCGGATCACCTCGGCGGCGTGCGCGTCCGTCGGCATCCCGGCCGGACGACCCAGCGGCAGCACCGCCGACCACAGCGGACAGGCGGTGAGCGCGGCGCCGCACCCGCACCTGTCGTTCACCCCGCGCCCGGTCGAGTTCTTCCACAGGAAGTGCAGCTCACCGACGTGCACCACACCGGGCGCCTCACCGAGGACGTTGCCGATGATGGTGCTGCCGTTACGGCACCAGCCGTTGACGCTCAGGACGGTCACCGGTGCGCTCATGCCGCCCGTACCTCCGCCGGAGCCGGCGCGGGCGCGACCCGGCCGATGCGCAGCGCCATCGCGGCGGCGACGGCCGCGCCGGCCGCGCCCGCGACGAACACCGCCGGATAACCCAGACCGGCCGCCACCAGACCGGTCGCCGGCCCCCACACCGCAAGACCCAGATCCCAGAACGAGGTGTACGCCCCGATCGCCGCGCCCTGCCGCGCCGGGTCGGTGCGGTTCATCACCATCAACGCCAGCGACGGGTGCAGCAGGGAGAACCCGACGCCCATCACCACGCTGCCGGCCACCGCCACCGGCAGGTTCGGCGCGACGGCGATGACCAGCAGCCCGACCGCCTCGCCCACCCCGCACCAGGCGGCCACCCGGCGCGGGCCGAGGCGGTCCGGCAGGTGCCCGATGACCAGGCGGGTGCCGGCGTACACGGCGCTGAAGACGCTCAGCACCACCACACCGTGGCCGATGCCCCGGGCGTCCAGGTGCAGCACGACGAACGCGGCAAGACCCGCGTACCCGGCGGCGCCGAAGGTGAGCGCGATGCCGGGCAGCAGCGCCGGGCGCAGCAACAGCGCGGCGCCCTTGGCGGCGGGCGCGGTACGCGGCGGCGCGGGCACCAGCGCGACGAGCGCCGCGCCGACCGCCGGTGCGACCGCGCTCAGCAGCCACACCGCCGGATAGCCGGCCTGCTGCACGGTGGCGCCGAGGAACGTGCCGGCGGAGATGCCGCCCCACATGCTCACCCCGTACAGGCCGATGAGCTGGCCGCGCCGCTCGTGCGGGGCGAGCTGCACGATCCACACCGCACCGGCGGTGAACAGCGCGGCCTCGCCGGCACCGAGCAGCAGCCGGACCGCCACCAGCGCGGGCACGGTCAGCGGGGCCAGGTAGAGCAGGCCGCCACCGGCCACCACGAGCGCCCCGGCCAGCATCACCGTGCGGTGGCCGTGCCGGTCGGCGAGCGCGCCCGCGATCGGCCGGACCAAAAGCGCGGTCACCGCGGTCACCGTGACCACCACGCCGACTGTCAGGTCACCGGCGTCGTGCCGTTCGCGCAGGAAGCCGGGCAGCACCGGGATCACCGCTGTCAGTCCGAGGTAGCCGGTGAACAGCCCGCCGAGCAGCCCGGCCAGCGCGAGCCGGGGCAGCGGCCGGGCCGGGGTCTGCGCGCCGGTCACGATCCGACCAGGGCGGTCTCACGGGCGGCGGCGACCTTGCGGACCGCGCGGACCAGGTCGTCGCAGTCCTCGGGCGTGAGGTTCGACGACAGCGGCACGTCCACGGTCTCGGTCAGCAGCCGTGCGGTGCGCGGCAGCGTCGCGCGGATCTCGCCCGGGTCGGCGCTGTCGTACAGGAACCGCCAGTTCCAGAACGCCCGAACGTTGAGGTCGTCGTCCGCGCCGATGTTGCGGGCGTCGATCCCCTCCGCCCGCAGCGCGCGAGCGAACCAGCCCGCGTCGCCCCAGCCCGCGTCACCGCCGGGTACGCGGAACACGAACGCCTCCCCGAGGTACGCCCCGGGCGCGACCGGCCGCCGCACCGCGATCCCGGGCAGCCCGGCCAGGGCGGCGCTGACGTGCGCGTAGTTGCGGTGGAACAGCGCCAGCCGCTGCGGCAGCCGGGTGAGCTCGGCGCGCAGCAGGGCCGCCCGGATCTCGTCCATCCGCAGGCTCAGCAGCGGCAGGTCCAGGCCGGTCAGCGGCGGCTCGCCGTGCGGGAAGTGCCGCCGCAGCCGCCCCTCGTACGCTCCGGACAGCGCCACCGCCCGTGCGAACAGAGTGCTGTCGTCGGTGATGAGGAAGCCGCCCTCGCCGCAGTTGAGCGCCTTGTCGGACTGGGTGCTGAACGCCCCGGCGGCCCCGAACGTGCCGAGCTTGCGCCCGTTGAGTTCGGCGCCGAGCGCCGGCACCGCGTCCTCGATGAGCGGCACGCCCATCTCGGCGGCGAACGCGGACAGCGCCTCGACGTCGGCGGCGAATCCGCGCATGTGCACGACCATGACGGCGCGGATCTCCGGCCGCCAGCGGCGGCGCAGGTCGTCGAGGTCCATCCGCAGGTCGTCGTCCACCTCGACCAGGAATGGCCGGCAACCGGCCAGCACAATGGCGCTGGGGGTGGCGACGAAAGTGAATCCGGGGCAGGCCACCAATGAGCCCGGTGGCACTCCGGCGCCCATCAGGGCGAGCGCCAGCGCGGCGGTACCGCTGGAAACGGCCAGCGCGTGCCGGGTGCCGAAATAACGACACAGTTCGAACTCGAACCGCCCGCATTCGGTTTCATGAGGCGGCCGGTGGTCATATCGGAAGTAGAGGTGACTGCGGACGGCGCGAATAGCCGCGTCCTCGTCCTCGCTGTGCACGAACACCGCGCCCTTGTCGTACGTCGGCCAGGGCGCACGCCGCACCGGCTGTCCGCCGTGCAAGGCGAGCTGTTCGGGCAGCTCAGAGCCGTTCTGCACCGGCCTCGGCGGGCTCGGTGCGGGAGCGTCGTTGTTCCCGTCCACCGGCGGACTCCTCGGGCGAGCGGCGACAATTCCTAGCGACTCGATAGGATTAACCGGGGCGTGCGCCGGGCATGGTCGCCCGGCGGAATCGCAGTCCCGGCGCGATCCCGTCGAGGGGTAAGAAATGCCACCAGATCCGACATTCATGGTACGTCGATCCAGCGAGAGTAATGATTGTCGTCGATCCCGTACGCGTCAACAGATAGACGTGAATATGTTCGGCGCCGGGCCGTGCCGACAGTGGACTATGCGGAATTATCGCTGCCGGCCCGCTGATCCGTCGGCGCGGCCCGGCGCCTCCCGCCGCCGCCTCCCGCCGCCGAACGCGGCGCCCGTCCCGTGGCCTCGATCCGCCGCCCCAGGGCGTCGCCCGGCGCGTCGGGCTCGCTCGCACCGGGCTCGCTCGCACCAGGCTCGATCACACCGGGCCTGGTCGCGCCGGGCCTGATCGTGCGGGGCCTGATCGTGCGGGATCCGGTTGCGCCGAGGTCCGGCCGCCGTCGGGCTTGCCGTCACGGACGGTAGCGCCGAAGCCTCACCGGCAGAACTCACCCTGCGCCCTTTGCTCTGCAGCCATCGGCGCATCGGTAACTCACGGCCACTGGTGCGTATGTGGCTGCAGAGCAAAGGGCGCGAAGGGGTATGCGTCCAGCTCTCGGCTCGCCGCGCATCATCGCTGCTCAGGGGCGTGCTGCGGACAATCCGACCCATTCGGCCCCGGCAACTTCCGTCACCCTCCGTGACTTGCTGTCGAAATCGGGCCACTGTCACGGAAAGTTACGCCCAAAGGGCGGGCGCGCGTCGTCGAGACCCGGCCTGACAAGGCCCGTCGATCAGGTGGCTCGCCAGTCGCGGACCAACGCGGCCACAGTGGCGTACCGCTCCACCGGATCGGACCGGCCGGCCCGGTCGGCGACCGCGCGCTCCGCGGCGGTGCCCCGCCAGCCGGACGGGCCGTCGATCAGGTGGTGCAGCGTACGACCCAGCGCGTGGACCGTGGTGCGCTCGTCGATCGTCGCGCCCCGGGTCAGCTCCTCGGGCGACAGGTAACGACGGGAGCCGGGCAGCCGGTCGGAGTCGAGCACGAACGGCCCCGGCCGGTACTCGTCCAGGTCGATCAGCCGCATCAGGCGGGCGTCGAAGTCGTAGAGGAAGCATCCGTCGTACAGGTCGACGGCGACGTACCCGGCCGCGCTCACGGCCAGGTGGGCGTCGAGGATGACGTCCAGCGCGGCGCGTACCTCGGCGACCGGCAGCCGCTGGAAGCGGTCCAGGCCGCTCCGGTCGCTGCCGCCGCCGGTGGTGGCGTGGTTGAGCACGACGCCGTCGCACCACGGGTACACCAGCGTCGGGCCGTCGGTGCCGTCGCGGACCAGCTCGGGCCGGACCACTGCGGGGTGCCGGACCGCGGCGTGCAGGCGCAGCGCGCGGGTCAGCGACTCTCGCGCCGCCGGTGTTCCGGCCCGCTTGACGAACCAGCGCCGGCCCGCCGATTCCACGCCGTAGGAAACGCAGCCGGAGTCCTGGTCGCCGAAGACCACGAACGCGTCGGCCGGGTCGAGGTTCCCCACCCGTCGAGGCTACGACGACCGTCGCGCCGGCGGCGGCCCGCCGGACCGCGCCGGTCAACGCGGCTGGTCCACCACCTCGATCACGTCGGCCGGCGCGCGGCGCGGCGCCGGCGGCAGCTCCGCGTCCGGGCCCCAGCCCACGCGCACCACCAGGTACGGGTCGCCGATACCGGCCAGCAGGTCGCGCATCATCCGGCGCGGCCAGGCCAGCTCCACGGCGTCGCTGAGCGGCGCGCTGGCCAGCCCCTCGGCGGTGGCGGTGAGCAGCAGCGCCGACAGCGCCTCGCCGCCGCGCAGCCAGGCCGCCGGCTCGTCGGACTCGCCGAACAGGATCAGGTACGCCGCGCCCCGGTCGAAGTCCGCGCCCGCGCTGAGCCCAGCCGCCCCACCGGGCGCGTAGTCGCGCAGCGGCACCCGGCGGGGGGACGGCCGCACGGCGGTGGCGGCGGGCACCCCGTCGCCGCTGCCCTCCGGGCGGTGGGTCCAGCGGTGCAGCTCCTCCCGGTACGCGGGGTCGGCCAGCTCCGCGTCGGCGGCGCGACCGGTGGAGACGGCGAGCATCGGCATCTGGTCCGGCCGGACCACGTGCAGGTGCGCGCCCTCGGCCTCCACGGCGTCGCCGAGCCGGGCCAGCACCGCCTCCGGCACCGGCCGGTCCCCGTACGCCCGCCGGTCGGTGCGGCGGCGCGGAATCGCCTCGACCAGGCGGCCCGCCGGCACGTCCAGGTCGGCCGGGCCGGTGGTACGCACCCGGGCCAGCAGCGACGGGTCGGCCGGGTCGGGCAGCCGATCCACGGTGACCGCCCAGCCGACCGCCGTCAGCGACACGCGCGCGTGGTGCAGGGCGGCGCCGCAGCTCAGCATCAGCAGCCGGCCGTCCGGGTCGGTGTGGGCGAGCTGCCGGTCCGCGTCGACGCGCAGCTCCAGCGCGTCGCCGGTGACCCGCCAGCGCCACGGCTGGGTGTTGAACACCGACGGGGCGTGCAGGGACTGCCGGGCGGCCGCCTCCAGCACCCGTACCCTCGGGTCCTGCTCAATGCGGGTCGATGAGCTGTTCATGGCGGCCCTCCTGGTTGCTCGTCCCCTTCCGACCCTGCCCGCCGCCGTCGCGGGCGGACAGGGCCGGAGGTCCCGGCCGCACCGGGCCGTGCGCCCCGGCGCGGCGTCAGGCCTCCTCCGGCTCCGGGGGTACGGCCAGAGCGATGGTCAGGTCGAGCACCGTCGCCGGGTCGTGCAGCCGGTCGCCGAACAGCTCCCGCAGCTTGCCCATCCGGTACCGGACGGTCTGCGGGTGCACGAACAGGTCGGCCGCCACGTCGTCGCGCCGTCCCTGGTGCAGCAGCCACGACCGCAGCGTCTCGGCCAGCCGCTGCGCCGTGGCCGGGGGTAGCGCGGCCAGTGGCGCGAGCGCCTGCGCCCGCAGGTCGGCCAGGGCCTCCGGATCCATGCTGAGCAGCAGCGTGGACAGGTGGCGCTCGGTGTCGACCGGCCCGGCGTCCGGCTCGCCGAGGCCGAGTGCGAGCGCCCGGGTGGCGCGCTGGTACGACGCGGAGACCCGGTGCCAGGGGCGGGCCGGGCCGAGCACCGCCCGGTGCCCGTGCAGCAGCCGGGTGAGCTGGCGGCGCCGGCCGCCGTGCATGTCCGGCACCAGCAGTACGGCCAGCTCCTCGACCGGGTTCATGCCGGGCAGGTCCTCGCCGCTCTCCAGCGTGTACGGGCTGAGCAACGCCAGCACCGCGCGCAGGTGCCGGCGCGGCAGCAGCACCACGGTGAGGGTCTGCGGCGGCGGCCAGTCGGCGCGCTCGGCGCTGCGCCGCAACGACTCCTCCGGCTCGCCCGCCAGCAGTTGCTGGGTGAGCCGTTCCAGGCTTCTGCGGCGCATCCGGCCGGCGCTGGCCAGCTCGTCGGCGTGCCCGGCCACGCTCGCCGCGGACAGCTCGTCGATGTAGGCGAACATCAGCTCGGCGAACTCGGCCACCGTGGCGGCGGCGAGCCCGCTGCGGACCGTGGTGGTGGACACCTCGCGCCAGGCCACGCGGGCGCCGACCCGGTACGCGGCCAGCAGCGCGTCCATGCTGCGCCCCGAGCGGGCCTCGCCGCTGCCCAGCGCGTACGCGGCCTCCAGCGCCGGGGCCAGGGGAGTGCTCGGGTCGAACGCCTGGGTACCCTCGATGAGCTGGAGGAACGTTCCCAGCGCGATGCGTACCGCGTTCTCGATCTTCGCCCGCATGGCGCCGGTGAGCGCGCCGGAGTAGTCCGGCACCTCGGCGGTGATCGCGGAGACGGTCCGCTCGGCCACCATCGGCAGCCGGGCGCGCAGCGTCGCGGCCATCCCGGCCTCGAGGTTGAGGTGCGCGGCGCGCTGCCCCGTACCGGCCTCCGACGTCATGTTGTTCCCTCCGAACAAAAACCCGCGACCTTTTCACCTTTGTCGGTCAAGATGTTATGCGATCGGGCGGTCACGCTGGTCATATGACCACAACTGCCTCCCGCCGCC
Source organism: Micromonospora sp. CNZ285 (assembly GCF_004637285.1). Taxonomy (NCBI): domain Bacteria; kingdom Bacillati; phylum Actinomycetota; class Actinomycetes; order Micromonosporales; family Micromonosporaceae; genus Micromonospora; species Micromonospora sp. CNZ285. Next base: position 1,187,593 of record NZ_SPQD01000001.1, read on the forward strand.
CTCAGAAGGTCACCTTCCGGGACAGGCTGCTGCGGCTGGCCGAGACGGTCACCACGCCCGTGCTGCCGGACGACTACCTCGACCTGATCGCCCCGCTGCGCGCGGGCGCCCCGCTGCGCGGCAAGATCGTCGCGATCCGCCCGGAGACCCGGGACGCGGCCACGCTGGTGATCCAACCCGGCCGCGCCTGGCAGGGCCACACGCCCGGGCAGTACATCCGCCTCGGCGTGGACGTCGACGGGGTGCGGCAGTGGCGCGCGTACTCGCTCACCTCGGCGCCGGACGCCGCGGGCGGCCGGATCTCCGTCACCGTGAAGGCGATCCCGGACGGCAAGGTCAGCAAACATCTCGTACGCCGGCTGCGGCCCGGCACGATCGTGCACCTCGACCAGGCCCAGGGCGAGTTCGTGCTGCCCGCCGCGACGCCCGAGCGCGTCCTGTTCCTCACCGCCGGCAGCGGCATCACCCCGGTCATGGGGATGCTGCGATCCGGGCTGGCCGACCGGGCCGACGTGGTGCTCGTGCACTCGGCGCCGACCCGCGACGACGTCATCTTCGGTAGGGAACTGCGCGCGCTGGCCGAACGCGGCGCGCTGCGGCTGGTCGAGCGGCACACCGACACCGACGGCCTGCTGGACGTCGGCGAACTGGCCGGCCTGGTGCCCGACCACCTCGACCGCGAGACCTGGGCGTGCGGGCCGATCGGCATGCTCGACGCGGTTGAGGGGTACTGGTCCTCGAACGGACTCGTCGAGCGGTTGCACACCGAGCGGTTCCGCCCGACGGTGATCACGCCGGGCGAGGGGGGAACGGTGACCTTCACCGGGGCGGGCGTGACAGTCGAGTCCGACGGCGCCACCACACTGCTCGACGCGGGGGAGAACGCCGGAGTGCTGATGCCTTCCGGGTGCCGGATGGGCATCTGCTTCGGCTGCGTCGTACCGCTGCGCCAGGGAGCTGTCCGCGACCTGCGCAACGGCGACGTCACCACTGCCGTACCGGGGGACGGCGTGCTGGTCCAGACGTGCGTGTCGGCCGCCGCCGGTACCTGCGACATCGATATCTGACAGGAGCCACCCACGTGACCGTGATCCAGAAGAAGGCCGTCAACCCGATCGCCCACCTGAGCGCCGAGGACATCGAGATCATCGGCAAGGAACTGGACGCGATCCGGGACCGGGTCCTCGCCGACCGGGGGGAGCGGGACGCCCGCTACATCCGCAAGGTGGTCAAGACCCAGCGGACACTGGAGATGAGCAGCCGTGCGGTGCTGCTGTTCTCGCTGTTCCCGCCGGCCTGGATCGCCGGCACGGCCGGGCTCACGGTCGCCAAGATCCTGGAGAACATGGAGATCGGGCACAACGTCCTGCACGGCCAGTGGGACTGGATGCGCGACCCGAAGATCCACTCCACCACCTGGGAGTGGGACCACGTCTCCCCGGCCGACCAGTGGAAGCAGTCGCACAACGAGCTGCACCACCGGTACACCAACGTGGTCGGCAAGGACAACGACCTCGGGTACGGCATCATGCGCGTCGACGAGGACCAGCCGTGGCACCCGATGCACCTCGGGCAGCCGCTGTGGAACCTGCTCAACGCGATGTTCTTCGAGTACGGCATCGCCGCGTACGACATGGAGCTGGGCGACCACCTCAAGCAGCGCAGGCTCAAGGACCCCAAGTTCCGGGCCAAGGCCAGGGCCGTCGGGCGCAAGATCCGCCGCCAGGTGCTCAAGGACTACGTGGTGCACCCGCTGCTGTCCGGCCCGTCGTTCCTGTCCACGCTCGCAGCCACGTTCACCGCGAACCTGCTGCGCAACGTGTGGAGCCACTCGGTGATCATGTGCGGGCACTTCCCCAACGGCGTGGAGACGTTCGAGAAGACCTCCATCGACGGCGAGACCCGCGGCGAGTGGTACCTGCGGCAGATGCTCGGCTCGGCCAACATCAGCGGCAGCCGGCTGCTGCACATCATGACCGGCAACCTGTCGTACCAGATCGAGCACCACCTCTTCCCCGACCTGCCCAGCAACCGCTACCAGGAGATCGCCCCGCAGGTGCGGGCGCTGTTCGACAGGTACGGCCTGCACTACACCACCGGCCCGCTGCCCAAGCAGGTCGCCTCCGCGTGGTGGAAGGTCATCCGCCTGTCGCTGCCCAACCGCAAGGACAGCCGGCAGCCGGTCGCCCCGGCCGCGCTGGCCTCCTCCGGTACGGCCTGACCCGCCCGTTCGGTGCACGGCCGGTGAACTTCCACCGGCCGGCACCTGACCACCGCCTGCACAGTCGGCGTCCCCGCAGCTCAGAGGCGTTCTCGCGGCCGTCGTGACGGTCCGGTCCCCCCGTACACTCGCGCCCGTCCGGGCGTACGGGTGAAGGGGTGGAACGCCGATGCGGCGCGACGACACGACGCGGCCCGGCCGGCGCGTGGTCATGCTCGTCGACAACGCGGTCGACGGTGACTCGCGGGTGCAGAAGGCGGCCCGCTCGGCCGCCGACGCCGGCTGGGACGTCACGCTGATCGGCTGCGCCCACGTCGACTCCGAACGCCGCTGGCGGCTCGGCGACGCCGAGGTCCGCGTCCTGCCCCTCGCCGCCGCTCGCGCCACTCCACCGGCCGCCGGCTCCGGCCCGCGGGGCGTGTCCGGGTTGCGGGCTTGGCTGGTGGCCCGGGGCGGGTTGCCGCTGCGCGCGGCCCGGCTGGCTCGCCGGCCCGTGGAGCACGCCCAGGTCCGCTACTGGCGCGCCCGGCTGCGCGACGGGGCCTGGCGGCGGCTGGAGCCGGGGCTCTGGGACTACGAACGGGTCGCCGGACCGGTCGTCGACGACCTGCGCCCCGACCTGATCCACGCGCACGACTTCCGGATGCTCGGCGTGGCCGCCCGCGCGGTGGACCGTGCCCGCGCCGCCGGGCGCGACACCAAGCTGGTCTGGGACGCACACGAGTGGCTGCCCGGCGCGCGGCCCCGCCGCGACAACGCCCGCTGGCTGCCCGCGCACCTCGGCTACGTCCGCGAGTACGTCGGTCACGCCGACGCGGTGGTCACCGTCTCCGGCACGCTCGCCGACCTGCTGGTAGGCGACCACGCCCTGCCCGAGCGCCCCACAGTGATCCTGAACGCCCCGGTCGCCGCCGCCCCCGACACGGACGCCCCCGACCTGCGGGAGCGCTGCGGCCTGCCCGCTGGCACCCCGCTGCTCGTCTACAGCGGGGCGATGGCCGTCCAGCGCGGCGTTGACACGGTGGTCGAGGCGTTGCCGCTGCTGCCCGGCGTACACCTGGCGCTCGTCGTCGCCGACCCGGCCGCCGCCTACGTCCGCCAGGTCGTCGCCCGCGCCGCCCGGCATCAGGTGGGCGACCGGGTGCATGTGCTGCCGTACGTGCCGCACCGCCAGCTCGTCGCGTTCCTCGCCACCGCCGACGTCGGGCTGATCCCGCTGCACCACTGGCCGAATCACGAGATCGCGCTGATCACGAAGTTCTTCGAGTACGCGCACGCGCGGCTGCCGATCGTGGTCAGCGACGTCCGAACCATGGCGGAGACGGTCCGGGCCACCGGGCAGGGGGAGGTGTTCCGCGCCCGCGACGCCGCCGACCTGGCCCGCGCGGTCCGGGCGGTGCTCGCCGACCCGGCCCGCTACCGCGCCGCCTACGAGGGCGAGAACTCCCCGCTCCAGGAATGGACGTGGGAGGCCCAGGCCGAACGCCTGGACGCGCTCTACCGCCGTCTGCTCACCCCCACCCGCTGACGCGTGGGGAAATGCGGTGGGCGGGAGCACGCCGACCGGGCTACCGTCGAGGCATGCAGAACAGGCGCAGCATGACCGCCGCGGCCGCGCGAGCTTCCCGCTCGCCGGTTGCCGCCGCCTGACCTGCCCCACACCCACGCCGGCGACCGGAAACGGTCCGCCGGCGTCGTCGTGTCGACGCCAACGCGCGCGGCGGGCCGCCCGGTCACCCGTACCCGGAAGGCACCCGCCATGACGCCCGACGAGATCACCCGGACGTTCCTCGACCACTACCAGCGGCACGACCATCGGCGTGCGCCGGAGAGTTCGCTCATTCCGCCACCCGGCGACCCGGTGCTGTTCACCACGTCCGGCATGCACCCACTCACGCCGTACCTGCTGGGGCGCCCGCACCCGGACGGACGGCGACTGGCGAACGTGCAGCGGTGCCTGCGCACCACGGACCTGGACGAGGTGGGCGACAGCACCCACCTGACCGTGTTCCAGATGCTCGGCTCGTGGTCGCTCGGCGACTACGACATCGTGACCAGCCTGCGCTGGGGATTCGAACTGCTCACCGACGGGTTCGGCATCCCGGTGGGGAGGCTGCACGCGACGGTGTTCGGCGGCGACGACCGGCTCGGCCCGGACGACACCGCGCGCGACACCTGGACCGCGCTCGGCGTGCCGGTGGAGCCGCTGGGGGAGGACAACTGGTGGTCCAACGGCCCGACCGGTCCCTGCGGGCCGGACTCGGAGATCTTCGTGTGGACCGGCGACGGCCCGCCCACCGGCACACCGAGCGCCGACGCGCGCTGGGTGGAGGTGTGGAACCACGTGCAGATGCGCTACCACAGACACCCCGGCGGCCGGCTCACGCCGCTGCCGCACTCCAGCATCGACACCGGCATGGGCCTGGAACGGCTGGAGATGGTGCTGCGCGGCGACCGGTCCGTGTTCACCGGCGACGGCCTGCGCCGGTGGGTGGACGCGGCGGGGGAGCGGTGGGACCTGCGCGGTGAGGACCTGCGCGTGGTCTCCGACCACCTGCGGTCCGCGGTGGTCGTGCTCGGCGACGGGGTACGCCCCGGCAACACCGGCCGCGGGTACGTGCTGCGGCGGCTGCTGCGCCGCGCGCTGACAGTGCTGTGGCGCGACGACCCGGCGCGCACCCTGGACGACCTGCCACCCCAGGTGTACGCGGACACGCTGCGCCGCTTCCGCCAGCTTCCCGATCCGAGCACGCGGCCGGTCGACGTCGGCTCGCTGCACGCGACGCTGGTGGACGAGGAACGCCGCTTCCGGGGCCTGCTGCGACGCGGACGGCCGCTCGTGGACCGGGTACGGGAGCGCGGTCCGCTGACCGAACGCGACTACCACTGGCTGCACGACACCCACGGGTTGCCCCGTGACCTGGTCGACGGCCTGCTCGCCGAGGCGAGCTGAGCGGTGGCCGCCCGGCCGGGCCGGTGCCAGACTCGGAGGCGGACGCCACGCGAGGGAAGCGGACGCCGCCGCGAGGAGAGGGCTGCCGATGACCGAGGTACGGCCGGACGAGGAGACGGTGCCGCTGCTCGGCGCCGAGGTGCGCATCACCGACGCGGCCGGGCTGCTCGTCGCCGCCACCGACGGGCCGGTGGACCTGCTGGTCGGTGGCGACTTCCCCGCCCCGGTGCGGGAGGTCCGCTGCACCGTGCGCGCCGACACCGCCGCCGAGCCGCCGGTGCACCGCTTCGAGGCGTACCTCCGGGTGGAGGCCGCACCGGCGGGCCTGATCGCCCTCGGGCTGGCCGGGCCGGTCGGCCTGCTGCTCGCCGAGCGGCTGGCCGCCCGCGGCGGCGACGGCCCGGCCGCCGCGGTGGGCCGGATCGCGGCGGAGGCCGGGCGGCGGATCTGGCCGCGGCCGGTCGCCACGCTCGTCGCGCCGCCGCGCGACCCGGCCGGGCGGGAGGTGCTGCGCGCCGCCGAGGAGGCCGGGCTGCGGCCCCGCGTCGACCAGGACAACGGCACGGTACGCATCCGCGCCGACGTACCGAGCGCCGGCGTGGATCCGGTGCACCTGCGGGCGATGCTGGGCCTGCTGCTCCAGGCCGTACGCGAGCTGTCCGGCGACAGCGAGGAGCCGACGGTGCTGCGCGGACGGACGTACCTCGTGGGGCGGCGACCGGTCGCGGCGGCCGGGCCGCGCAGCGCGGCGGTGACCCTCGACCAGGTCGGCGGCCTGCCCGACGTGGTCGCGCGGTTCCGCGAGGTGGCGGTGTCGTTCCGGCACCCGGCGGCGATGGCCCGGTGGGGTGCGCGCCGGCCGCAGGGCATCCTGATGTACGGGCCGCCGGGCACCGGCAAGACGATGCTGGCCCGGGCGCTGGCGAACGAGGTCGGCGCGGACTTCGTGGAGATCCGTACCCCGGAGATCCTGGACAAGTACCTCGGCGGCTCGGAACGCAACATCAAGCGCATCTTCCGGGAGGCACGCCGCTACCGGCGGCCCACTGTGATGCTGTTCGACGAGTTCGACTCGATCATCAGCTACGCGGGTGCCGGCGGCGACGCGGCCAGCCAGGCCGTCAACGCCGTCGCGGGCATCTTCAAGCAGGAGATGAACACGCTGTTCGAGGAGAACCCCGACGTCATCGTGGTCGCCACCACCAACTTCCCGCAGCGCGTGGACGCCTCGCTGATCCGCTCCGGCCGCTTCGACCTGAAGATCGCCATTCCGGCGCCGGACGAGGCCGGACGCGCGGAGATCCTCACCAAGATGGTCCGCGAGCTGATCGACCGGCACGAGCGGCCCGGTTTCCGGATGTTCGCCGACGACCTCGACCCGGCCGCCCTCGCCGCCGACACGGCCGGGCTGACCGGCGCGGACCTGCGGGAGGCGCTGCGGCGGGTGCAACTCGCCAAGGCACTCCGGGAGGCGGCGGAGGGTGCGCCACCGGCTCCGATCGGTCAGGATGACCTGCGGGAGGCCGTCGCCGGGTTGCGCCGCGGCTGACCGGAAGGAGTCCACGTTGTCCTCGTCCGATCTGCTGCTGTCCCGCCGTGACCTCGCGTTCCTGCTGCACGACTGGCTGGACGTGACCCGGCTGACCGAGCGGCCCCGCTACGCCGAGCACTCCCGGGAGACCGTCGACGAGGTGCTGGACCTCGCCGCGCGGGTCGCCGCCGAACGCTTCGCCCCGCACAACCGGGCCGCCGACACCGGCGAGCCCACGTTCGACGGGCAGCGCGTGCGGACCATCCCGCAGGTGAAGGCCGCCCTGGCGGCGTTCGCCGAGACCGGGCTGCTCGCCGCCACCATGGACGAGTCGGTCGGCGGCCTGCAACTGCCGCACACGGTGGCCGCCGCCGCCTTCGCCTGGTTCCAGGCCGCCAACGTGGGCACGTCGGCGTACCCGATGCTCACCCTCGGCAACGCCAACCTGCTGCTCGCCCACGGCAGCGCCGAGCAGATCGACACCTGGGTACGCCCGATGGTCGAGGGCCGGTTCTTCGGCACCATGTGCCTGTCCGAGCCGCAGGCCGGCAGCTCCCTGACCGACCTCACCACCCGGGCCGAGCCGCAGGACGACGGCACGTACCGGATCGTCGGCACCAAGATGTGGATCTCCGGCGGTGACCACGAACTCGCGGAGAACATCGTGCACCTGGTGCTCGCCCGCATCCCCGGCGCGCCGCCCGGCGTGAAGGGCCTGTCGCTGTTCATCGTGCCGAAGGTGCTGCTCGACGACGACGGCAACCTCGGGCCGCGCAACGACGTGGTGCTGGTCGGCCTCAACCACAAGCTCGGCTACCGGGGCACCACCAACACGCTGCTGAACTTCGGCGAGGGCGTGCACCGGCCGTACGGGCGGGCCGGGGCGGTCGGCTACCTGGTGGGGCAGCCGCACCAGGGGCTCGCGGTGATGTTCCACATGATGAACGAGGCGCGCATCGGCATCGGGGCCGGCGCCACGGCGCTCGGCTACACCGCGTACCTGAAGTCCGTCGCGTACGCCCGGCAGCGCCCGCAGGGCCGGCCCGTCACCGACAAGGACCCGACCACACCGCAGGTGCCGATCGTGGCCCACCCCGACGTACGCCGGATGCTGCTGGCGCAGAAGAGCTACGTGGAGGGCGCGCTCGCGCTGGTGCTCTACTGCGGACGACTGCTCGACGAGCAGAAGACCGCGCCCGCCGAGGCCGACCGCGAGCGCGCGCAGCTGCTGCTGGACCTGCTCACCCCGATCACCAAGAGCTGGCCGGCGCAGTGGTGCCTGGCCGCCAACGACCTGGCCATCCAGGTGCACGGCGGGTACGGCTACACCCGCGACTACGACGTCGAGCAGCACTGGCGGGACAACCGGCTCAACGCCATCCACGAGGGCACCCACGGCATCCAGGCGCTGGACCTGCTCGGCCGCAAGGTCACCATGCGCGACGGGGCAGCGCTGGAACTGCTGCTGGAGACCATCCGCGGCACCGTGAGCCGGGCCTGGAAGGCCGAGGGATTCGCCTCGGAGCTGGCCGGTCAGCTCGCCGCCGCGGTGGACCGGATCGCCGTGGTGACGCGGCGGTTGTGGGCCCCTGGTGATCCGGAGCTGGCGCTGGCGAACGCCTCGGTGTACCTGGAAGCGGTCGGACACGTGGTGATCGCGTGGATGTGGCTGGAGCAGGTGCTGGTGGTGGAGGCGCTCGGGTCGCCGGACGCGGCCGAGGGGGAGTTCCTGGCGGGGAAGAGGCAGGCGGCGCGGTACTTCTACCGGTGGGAGTTGCCGAAGGTGGGGGCGCAGTTCGACCTGCTGGAAGGGCTGGACCGGACGACGCTGGACATGCGCGAGAGCTGGTATTGAGCTGCTCGGGGTTGCGTGAGGCCGACGGGTGCCGTCACCACCAGAGCCACTGCGCACCGTGTCGGTGTTGCCGGGTGGTCGGGACGGTGTCGACCACCCCGTTACCGCGATGCCCCTTCGGGGCGTTGCGGCATGCGACTCTCGCGGCCTGGCGCTCCCTGCTGGTCCAGATGGCGTTGACGAACCAACGCGGTGGGCCTCCGCCGCCGACCAGCGACCGCAGGCCGGTTCGCGGGGAACGTGGATCGTCTTTATCCGTACGCGACATGGTCGCCCCCTTTGGGAGCCGCGGGCGCGATGCCTCCGATTGACACAAGCCTAAGGGACGTCTCGTAACCCCGGTGTCTGTCTAGTCAGGACGATCGGTCAGGATCCCTGGGTGCAGGTGATCACCGCAGCCAACCCTGACTGGATCTTCCCGTTCACTGGGCTGCAGCCCGCCCAGTTCTGCAAGCTGGTCCGGCTGGTCGCCGAACGCGGCGGGGACGGCATCGCCGACGGCCGGCCGGGTCGGCAGTGGGCCCTGGATCTCGCCGATCGGGTGCTGCTGGTCGCCACCTACTGGCGCACGAACCTGACCATGCGGCAGATCGGCCCGCTGTTCGGGGTGTCGCACTCCGCAGCGCACCGGGTCATCGACACCCTCGCGCCGCTGCTGGCCCTGGCGCCGGTGCGTAAACGGCCGGTCGAGCAGATCGCCATCGTCGACGGCACCCTGATCCCCACCCGCGATCACCGCCTGGCAGCCCGGAGCAAGAACTACCGGTACTCAACGAACCTGCAGGTCGCCATCGACGCCTCCACCCGCCTGGTCATCGCCGTCGGCGACCCGCAGCCCGGCAACCGCAACGACACCATCGTCTACCGCACCTCCGGCATTGCCGAGAAGCTGGACGGGCGGCCGGTGATGGCCGACGGCGGCTACCGCGGCAACCCCGAGGTGATCATGCCGTACCGCAAGCCCACCGACGGCAGCACACTGCCGGACTGGAAGGAAGCCCTCAACATCGAACACCGCACCGTCCGAGCAGGGGTCGAACACGCCCTGGCCAGGATGAAGTGCTTCAAGATCCTGCGCGACTACCGCCGCGCCGCCCACACATTGACCGACGCCGCTTCCGGCATCGCCAACCTCCACAACATCATCCTCGCCGGCTGACCACCGGCCCCATCCCACGCAACGCCTTCACCCAGTTACGAGACGTCCCTTAGGCTGTGCGTCATGGAAGGAACGGCGGTCGAAAGCTGTTGACCAACAGTCATGCCGACGTGGGCACCCAGCGCTCGGCGCATGACTTCGTCAACGAGTTGCGAAGAGATCCACCATTGCTTTGCGGCTCCGCCGGCTCGGCCTGGTGCCGTTGCTGAACAAGTACGGCCATTGCGGGCCGTCATAGGAGCCGGCCGCCCAGCCGTAGGCCTTCGCTGCGGCGCCACCGAGAAATATTGCCTCGCACGCCACACCGAGAATGTTCAGTGGGCCTTGTTCCTGGACCACTTGCACGGCCGCACCGGTCGCCCCGGCCGCGCCGACCAGAGCCATCAGCCTTGTAAACTGGTTGTCGAATGCCTTGCCGAATCCGCTGCGCTTGGCCTGCCGAAGCTTCTGCGCGACGTCGCGCATCAGCGCGTTGTCGTCGATCGTTGACCCGTGCTGAATCAGCATCTTGTATGTGACGAGCCACTCGATGAGTTCCTTGTGGCCGTCGCCGGCGATGAACTTCGGCAGGCTTGGTTGACCGCGGCATTCGTCGAGCCGCGCCAGTACCCCGAGCAGTTGCTCGGCCAGCGCGTCCGTGGACGCGGATCGCGCCGGAAGGTCCATTTGCGCGCGGGTATGCCCGAACCGGCCAGCGCTCAGAATGTCTAGGAAGCGAGTGTCGGTACGGCTGAGCAGAAACGGCACCTCGGCGTCGGCGTCCTTGACCGCCTGGCCGTGGTTCCAGGCGTCGCGTAGGATCCGGAGCGTCGCGGCCTCCGGGTCCATCTTCTCCCGGGTGATCGCCTCCAGCGTCCCGCCCGGTACGTAGTCTTCCACGTCTGGCCGGTCGAGCACCTCCTGCCAGAAGTCGATCTGTCCCGGGTCGGCGGTTAGCGTTTGCTCCGCCCGCACCTTCCCGAGCTCCTCATCCGCGATGATCACCCGCTTCTCCTCGGCCGGAACGTGCAAATCTTGGATGTACATCCGGTAGATTGCGCCGTCGACCTCGTCGTCCCAGGCTGCGGCGTCCCACTTCCTTGCACGCAGGTCACGGTAGCTGCGGTCCAGTAGCCACTGTTCCCGTCCGACGATGCGCACCTGCCGGTGCTTCAGTAGGTGCAGGAAATCGTCCACCGAGATGCTGCCGTACTCGCGAAGCATCGCACTCGACGGCGCCCACAACACGACCGGTTTGCTGCCAGCTATCAGGCGGTGCAGATTCGCATAGCCCGCCGCTTTATAGTCGCTGATATGACAGAATGTGCGGAAGTCGACCTCGCTCATGTCAATGTCGCCGCCTCGGTGTCCGGGTCGGCCTCGTCGAAAGGCACTGGCGACAAGCCCGCGACGATGAGATTTGCCGTACCGGTGTTGCGGATCGCGTGCGCCACCCCCGGGTGCACCGTCAGGCTGACCCCGCCGGCACCCCGGAAGACCCGCTTCTGCGGTATGCCGCCTGGGGTGCTCCAGTGCAACTCCCACTCGTCCTCGTGCAGCACCACGAGTACCTCGCGCTTGCGCGCGTGGCAATGATTGCCACGAACCGCGCCTGGCCGCACGGTCATGAGATGCACGTCCGCGACTCCGCCGAGCGCATCGAGGGTATTCCCGGGTACGGCGAAGGCGAGTCCCCGCGGGTCACCCGCGTCCGCTCGGCAAGTGACTTCGATGCCGCATGTCATGGACGGACTGTGGCAGTAGCGGTCCGGCCTCCGCAAGCGACCGATCGGGCCGCGTGAGATGTCGATGTATCCGTTGCCAGCAACCGGTCGCCCAGCAGAGTCACTGGTCGGTATCGAGGACATGGCTCGGGCTTGCCCTCAACCTTTGATGCCGCTTCTCGGCAGACACGAGCGTGTCTGCGAGGTCCAGATGTCGCTCCCGTAGTGATCGGGACGTCCACAAGAGCAGTCGGTTCGGGCCGTTGCAGGATCTATGTTAGGCATCTTGTCGCTGCTCGCCGGCAATATTTCGGATAATTCATATCGCAGGATGCTGCGAGAGTTAAGTATGCATTGTCGTCGGCGGATCGGTATATGTGAGACAGGGGATGCGGAAGCTAGATGCGAAGGGCTCGCGTTCGACCTCTGCATCACAGGCGCAGTGGGTTCAGCCACACCATCGGTGAACCGCTGAGGGCAGCGTCTGCAAGACGGTGAGCGGACGTAGTCCGCAGTGCGGCTCGCGAGCTGTCGATCCAGCGCTGCACGTCCGCGACTCCCTGATGCCGGTATTCGACCGCCTGGACGAGGCACTCCAACTTGTCCGCGTCGCGGGCCACGACCGCTTCCAGAGTTTCGCCGGCCTCGTACTCGGCGACGGCAGCGGTGATCACGTCGGCGACCGCGGGCGGGCACGCGGCGACCTGGTCGGCGGTGACGGCGGTGTTGGGCGCAGCGGTGAGGTAGCGCTTGGCGATGTGCGGGATGTCGGTGATCCGGGTCTCCTGCGTGTCGTGCAGGACGCACAAGATCGAGACGCGACCCGGGTCGGCACCCTCCATGGCCGCGAGCATCATGCCGATGAGCGCCGTGCGGAACGAGTGCTCGGCGATCGATTCGGGGTGCTTCACACCGGCGAACCACCAGCCGGTGCGGGCGGCGCGCTTAAGCACGCCCGCTTCGAAGATGAAGCTCATGGCTCCTGCATGAGGATCGTTGCCCATCGGAAGTGCCCTCTCATCCGCCGAGCTTGTCGACATCGCATCCCCCTCGCCAGATTGTCAGTCGATGGGGAGACGGTAGACGAGGTCGTATCGGCCACCTGGTAGCACGATGTCGGCGGTCTCCACCGGCGTGCCGCTCGCGGTGTAGGTCCGCTCGATGGTGTGCACGAACGTGCGGGCCGGCAGGTTGAGCGCCTTGACCTCATCGGCCGTCGCTGATCGAAGGCCGACGCGCTCCACGACCTCGTCGACCCGTACGCCGATGGTGTCCATCCGGGCGACGACGCCCTTGACCTCTCCGTTCTCGGGCCACTCGATCGGAGTGTCCTCGGTGACGGCAAGCGGCTCGTACGACACGGAAAGCTGTATCGGTTCGCCGTCGGCGAGGAAGCGGTACGACGTCCGCATCACTGGCATGCCCGAGGCCGCGACGTCCGCTCCGGTTACGGCCCGACTTCCCCGTTCGCCCGCGACGCGGCCGGTGCCGGCCAGCAGGGCACGTGGGAGCACGACAGCCGACACGAGCAGGCCGATGAACGGATTGCCGCCCGGCTCGGCATCGAGCCGGGAGCGGACCAGCCGGGTGGTGTCTCGGACGTATACGCCGGATCCGGCGCGACCTACACGATGTCCTCGCCCTTCAGCACGGCGACGGCCCACTTGGCGACGGTCCGGCTCACGTCGTACTGGCGCATCAGGCCGGACTCGGACGGCAACTTGGCTCCAGCGGGGAGTTCTCCGGACAGGATCGCGGCACGTAGGTCGGCGGCGATAGCCAAGTAGGCAGGCGGCGTTGGCATGTCGGCGGCACCTCCGATCAGTCCACTCAGTCGATCACAGAGCGTGGGGGAGTAGCAGCTAGGAGCCACCTCGGTGCCGATGCGAATTCGCTGCCACACGTACACTGGCGCACGGGCATGCCGGCTTACCGGCCGGTGCCGGAGTCCCAGCCCTCGTCCTGGGAGGCAGGCGAGACATGGCCAGCAAGGCCGACACGATCGGTGCCCGGATTCGCTACTGGCGGATGCGCCGGGGCGGGATGAGCCAGGCCGTTCTCGCCGGGCTCGCCGGGGTCAGCCAGTCCTACATCTCCCAGGTCGAGTCCGGCCGTAAGACGATCGACAGGCGCTCCACCCTGGTCGCCGTCGCCGCCGCGTTGCAGATCACGGTCGCGGACCTGCTCGGCCAGGGCACCGAGACAGGCGACCCGGCACGTGAGCGCGCGGCGGAATGCGTGCCAGCGATCTGGTCGGCGCTCATCGAGATCGAGGACGGCGAGCGGCGGCCGTCGACACTCAGCCGCGAGGAACTGGCGGCGGGCATCGCACGCAGTGAGCAGCTCCGCCACCGCTCGAACTTCCCGGCCATGGCCCAGATGCTGCCCGGACTGCTGCTGGAGGCCGCCGCAGCGGGCGGACCGGCGCTCGCCCAGGTGGCGTACCAGGCGTCGGCCTGCCTGCGGCACCTCGGGTACCGCCACTTGGCGTTGAACGCGGCGCGGGTGGCGGTGACGGCGGCCGAGGACGTCGAGGAGGCGGCGTGGCTGGGCGCGACCCGCTTCGCGTACGCGCAGAGCCTGCCGATCGAGTCGGCGTCCCTCGCCGCGCGGGCGGCCGATCGGTCGCTCGCGGAGCTTCAGTCCGCCGCCTCCGACGAGCGGGTCCGGCAGATGCTCGGCCAGTTGCACCTGTCGGCGGCTCTGGCCTCGACAGTGAGCGGGCGCCCGGACGTCGCGCGTGACCATCTGACCGAGGCCGCCCGGGAAGCGGCGACCCTTGGCGACCCGGCGGACGGCATGGGGTTCAATGGCTGCGGGTTCGGGCCGACGAACGTGACGCTGTGGGAGATGTCCATCGCCGCCGAGTCCGGCGAGCCCGGCCGGGTGATCGAGCTGTCCCGCACGGTACGGCCGCAGGTGCTGGCAGCGTCGATCCGGCAGATGTCGTACTGGCTCGACCTCGGGCGGGCACTGGCCGATTCCGGTCGCCGGGACAACGAGGCGATCGCGGCGTTCGTGCGCGCGGAGCAGGCCGCGCCGGTGCCGTTCTCCCTCAACCCGCTCGCCCAGGACGCGGTCGTCGCGATGGCGCAGCGAGCCAAGCGGCGGGCCGTGCCGAACGAACTGCGTCTGCTCGCAGGGCGGCTGGGCATCAACCTGGCGGCATAACCAGCGGTAATTTCTCCATCACCATGCGGTCCTAGTGTCCGTTTTCGGGTGAGGAAAAGCCTCATCCTGCCGGGCGCGACGCCGCACTCCCTTGTGAAGTGATCCGTCGCGCCGGAGCGGACGGAGGTGGTGATGGGCGGGCGGAACGGTTGGCGCCGCACGGGCCAGGAGGCGCAGACAGCCGAATGGGAGGCGGCGAAGCGGCGGATCCTCGCGCTGGCTGAATCAGATCACTCGCAGGCAGCGCCCGTTGAGTCGGCAGCGGCCCAAGCGCCGCGCCGGGACGCAGACTTCGTCGCACCCGTCGAGCGGCGCCTGCCGTACGAGGGCTACCTCCTCGCTGTCGCGTCGACGCTCGTACGCCGGCATCGCCCGGCCTGGTCGTGGCGGAAGTGGCGGTGGGTGTGCCGCTGCGGGGCGGACCTGCCGTGCCGGAACCGCCACCGCGTACCGATCAATCGCGGTCACTGGCCGTCGCAGGAGGACCAGTGAGCACAGCGGAACAGGCGATCCTGGCGGTGCACGTACGGGGTCTGGACGGGATGTGCGTCGGTTGCCGGCTGTGGTGGGCGCGGCTGACTCCGTACCCCTGCTGGCAGGTCGCGTGGGCGACCAGCCGGCAGGCGCGCGCGAGCGTCGCCCGTTTTCTGGGGGTGCGCGGGTGAGCACCCACGGGCCGGTGCTGCCGGTCTGGACGTGCGGCGGGTGCGGTGCGCCGTGGCCGTGCGTGACGCGGCGGCGGGAGCTTCTTGCGGAGTACGAGGGTGCGCCGGTGTCGCTGGCGGTGTACCTCGGGGCGCAGCTGGTGCGGGCGACGGCGGACCTGAGCTGGGCGCCGGCGGGGGCGTTGCACCGGCGGTTCCTGGGGTGGGTGCGGTGAGCGTGTTGCGGGCCGGCGACGAGAAGTTCCATTACAGCGACGGGTCGCATCGGTGGACGGCGCCGGATCCGGAGTACGACCAGGAGGTGTGGGAGGAGCAGGTCCGCCAGCACAAGCTGGGTCACCTGCGCAACGAGCGTCCGAGGGTACGCATCCGGCGGATCGTGTGATCCCAGCAGCGTGCCGGGCTTCGGCGTTCGCTAGGGCTGCGCCGGGCCGCTGCTGACGTTGTACGAGTTCTTGGCGGCGACCACTGCTGCCTGGATGTGCTCGGGGTCGACGCCGTGGACGTTGAGCGGCGGGTGCAGGCGCCGGACGAGCTCGGCCTCGATGTCCGCCGGCTCGGCATCCTCCGCCCAGGTCAGGCGCAGGTGCTCGTGCATCCACGCGGTCAGCCGTGCCTCGTCCTCGGGCACCAGGACGACGCGGTCGGTCCAGGTCGTCCGATAGCCCTCGGCCACGAGGAGGCCGGCCAGCGTGCGGCGCAGCGTCGAGCTGCCCGAACGCCTCAGATGGTTACGCAGGATCCGGCCCCGCAGGCTGGTCGCCCGGCCCAGATAGAGCATCCGCCGCGACGGGTCGCTGTCGTTCGGCGGACCGGGGAGGTCGGGGAGGACCGACGGCGCAGCCCACCAGGCGTAGACGCCGCTGCCACGGGCGAGCCGCTTGACGGCGACATCGAGGGCGACCGGCACGCCGGAGAGCAACCGCAGGGCCTCGTCGACCCGCGCTTTATCGGTCGGGACGTCGGTGGGTCGCCGTTCGGGGATGGTCACCGGGACCATCCTAGGCGCTCGGCGGACGCGCAGCGTCGACGGACCAGAGTGTCCACGCCGGTAGGCTGCCCGGATGAACCATGACGTCGCGTCGATCCTGCGTGGCCTCGTGGCGAACCGTCGTCTCACTCCGCGAGCGATCAGCCGTGCCTCTGGCCGAGCTGAATCGACGATCCGGCGACTTCTCAGTGGTGCCGTCACGCCAGGAGCCGACGTCCTCCACGACATCGCCCCTGCCTTGCAGATGCCGGTAACGGACCTCTTGGTGATCGCTGGATTGCCCGTCGTGGATGTCTCCGCGAGGGAAGGGGCCTACGCGGCGAGCCAGGAGATCGGCAGGCTGGTAGCTGTTGCCAGCCGGCTCTCATCGGAGCAGGTGCGGGAGCTGATCACGCGTGCGGAGGACCAGGTTGAGTGATCTCTCGCGACCCGCTCGACAGGGGGAGCCGCGGTGACCGAGGTGCCCGCGCGACCCGCGGCAGATCAGCCCACCTGATCTTGGTCGGCGCGTTCTCTCGACTCGTACGCCCCGGATGCCCGCCGGTCACCGAGCCGGCGCGAGGTCCGCAGGTGACGGCCGGATGAGCCTGGTGTCGGCGTTCGTACCGATCTGGATCCTCACCGCGGTCGGCTACGCGGCGTGTCGCTGGGGTCTGCTGGGCGAGGCGGCGGCGTCGGTGCTCGGCCGGTTCGTGTTCCAGCTCGCGATGCCGTCCGCCCTGTTCCTGGCCCTGGCCCGGATGCCGCTGTCCGGGTTCGCCGGCCGCTCGCTGCTCGCCTTCGGGGTGAGCACCGTCGCGGTCGTCGGGTTCGGGTGGGCCGGCGCGAGCCGGCTGTTCGGTCGCGAGCCCGGCGAACGGCCGATCTGGGGCATGGCCGCCGGGTACGTGAACTCGGCGAACCTCGGCATCCCGATCGCGACGCAGGTTCTGGGCGACGTGTCGTTCCTGGCAGTGGTGGTGCTGCTGCAGGTGCTGGTGGTGGCGCCCGTGATCGTGGTCGCCCTGGACCGGCGAAGCGACCCGGCCGGGCGGGTGCGGGTCCGCCGGATCGCCTCCCTGCCGGTACGCAACCCGGTGATCCTGGCGTCGCTGCTCGGTGTCGCGTGCTCGGCCGCCGGAGTGCGTCTGCCGTCGGCGGCCGACGCGTCGCTGACGCTGCTTGCGGGTGCCGCGGTTCCGGCCGCCCTGGTCGCGCTCGGCGCGTCGCTGCACCCCACGGCGCCGTCGCGGGCAGAGCCGGCCGAGCCCGCCGAACTGGCCGTGATCACCGCGCTGAAGCTTGTCGCACAACCGGTCGTCGCGTACGCGGCCGGCCTGGCCCTGCATCTGTCCGCGCCGCAGTTGCTCGCCGTGGTGGTGTGCGCGGGCCTGCCGACGGCGCAGAACACGTTCATCTTCGCCCAGGAGTACGGCGTCGGTGAGGCGGTGGCCAACCGGGCGGTGGTGGTGACCACGACGCTGTCGCTGGCCACCCTGGCCGCCGCGGCGGCGCTCCTCGGGTAGCCCTCGTCGACAACGGTCACTCCCGGATCTCCATCTCTGTCACCAGGCCGTTGCCGAGGCGATAGACGTGCGTGACGGTGTGGTCGGCGAGCTTCGCTCCGGCCTTGTCGTGGACCACTTGATGAACGGTGACGGCGATGCGGCCGTCGGCTTCCGTGCGGAACGCGGTCGGCGTGACAGTCGGATCGAGCTGCTCCCACTGCCGGCGCCAGTAGTCACTCACCTGGTCCCGGCCGCGAACGACGCCTCCTTCCCAGCCGTTGGGCCACGAGACGTCCGGCGTCATGGCGGCCAGCAGCGTGGGGACGTCACGCCGGTTGAAGGCCGCGTAGAGGTTCGTGAGCAGGGCCTGGGCAGTGAGGCGTCTCGGCGAATCCATCGAGTCAGCATGGCCCGTGGACCCCACTTCGCGAGGACCGCTTCGCGGTCAGCAGAACGCGAGATTTTCGGCAGAGCCGGACGGTAGCGAGGTGGCCCGACAACGCCATCGGCTCCAGCCGCGGTGGCGACCTCCGACGGCGATCAGGTCAGGGCGAGGTGCGCCGCGCTCACGGTCGTCGCCGGTACGTCTCGTTCGCCTCGGCGGCCTGCCGGCGCAGCGTCTCGACCCACGGGTACGACCCCGGGCTGTCGAGCAGGTGGTCCCAGATCACGCCGAGGGCGAAGGCGTCCCGGCCCCGCACCCCCTCGTGCCGCAGCGTGAAGCCGTCCGGGCCGGAGATCAGCCGCACCGTACTCGGCTCGTCGTCCGGCAGGGTGACGAGCGGATCAGGGAACCCCGGCTCCTCGGCTGCCGTCCACGTCCACCGCAGCGTCTCGTCTTCGACCCGTTCCAGCCGGATCGCCAGGTCACCGGCCGGAAGCACCGCCGCCGGGACCTCGACCGGTGCGGGCCGGTGACGGACCACAGTCACCCGGTCCAGGTCGGCGTCGTCATCGTCCTCGTCATCGTCGCACGGCGGCGGCATCGCCGGACCGCCGGCCGGACGCGGCACCAGGGACAGCAGGGCCCACTCGGCGGCCGTCGCCGGCTTCTGCTCCCAAGCGCGACCACCCGGGTCGGCCAGCACGGTGCGCCGGCGCGACTCCTCGGTCACCGCCCAGATGTGCAGCTCGTGCCGCTCGGGCGGGTCGTCGTCGGTGCGTACCGTCTCGTGCAACCGGTCGCGGGCATGCACCCGCACCCGGATCAGCCCGCGGGGGACGGCGACGTCGCTGAGCGCGTTCGGAGGGCCGCCCATCAGGCCGACGAGCGACAGCAGGCCGCCGGGACTCCAGATGGTCGCCTCACTGACGGCGTCCCACCCGTCCTCGACCTCCGCCGGCGGGCCGGGCAGGACCCGTACACGTGCCTCGATCCGGCCCGTGTGGGTGCCGCAGAACCCGGTGAACTGGTACGGCCCGCCGAGGTGCAGAAGACTGTCACCGACCGTGTAGATGGGCATGCCGGTTTCCCCCGGCACTGTCGACACGTCGTACTGGCAGTAGCTGACGGCGATCCGCGTCCAGTCGGACACCGGGCCCTCACTCCGCTGCTCTCCACCGCCCGCGTCGACCATCGCCGGATCGTAGCGCCGTCCTGACCGCACGGTGGGGCACCCGGACGGTGCTCCCGCCCCGTCGCGGACGATGGTCCGGTCCGGCGGGGCGCCGGCCGTGACGGCGCGGCGTCCGTGATGCTGTGGGCGTGGAGTACGTGTCCAGAGTGCCGCGACCGCCGTTGGACGGGCTGATCGACGACCTCTACTACCTGGAGGGCACCCCGCCGTACGCCCGGCTGACGCTGCCGCCGATGCCGGCGGCGCTGCTCATCGTCAACCTCGGGGCGCCGTTCCGCATCCGCGGCGGCGCCGACATCGAGACCGCGGAGTACGCCGACGGCTGTGTGATCACCACACCCACCCGCGCGTTCGACTTCGGCTACCCGCGCCCGACCCGGTCCGTCGGCGTACACGTCAAGCCGTGGGGCCTGGCGCCGCTCCTGCCGATGCCGGCGGCCGAGCTGCGCGACCGGCCGGTGACGCTGGAGCAGGTCTGGGGCCGGCCCGCCGTCGCCGAGCTGCGCGACCGGCTGGCCGCGGCGGACGGACCGCACGAGATGCTGACGCTGCTCGAGGAGGATCTGACGCGACGGCTGTCCGAGACCACCGGCCTGGGCCTCGTGCGGCATGCGAGCGGCGTCATCGCGGCGACAAGCGGTGCGGTGGCGATCGGTGACCTGACGGCGGCGGCCGGCGTCAGCAGCACCCACCTGGCGCAGCGGTTCAAGGAACTCGTCGGCGTCACGCCGAAGCGGCTGGCCCGCACCCACCGCTTCGCCGCCACCGTGTTCGCGATCGACCCCGCCGGACCTGTCGACTGGGGCGAACTCGCCGGTCGCGCGGGCTACTTCGACCAGGCCCACTTCGGCCACGAGTTCCGGGCTTTCACCGGGCTCACGCCGACCCGGTACATCGAGGTCCGGCGGCGGTTCCTGCGCGAACACCCCGGCCACGCGATGGACGGCTGGCCGCTGCCGGCCGATTGATTTCCTACAAGAACTGCGGCTCACGGCCCGCTAGCGTGAGGGCATCCAAGGCAGAGGGGAGCCGGCGTGGGCACTGTGGTCCTGTACAGCTCGGTGTCGGTGGACGGCTTCGTCGCGGACGACAACGACCAGCCCGGACCGCTGTTCGACTGGTTGACAAGCGGTGACGTCCCGCTGGACGACAGCGATGCGTTGACGGTCTCGCAGAGGTCCCACGACTACGTCCGGCCGTACTGGGACCGCATCGGGGTGACTGTCGTCGGCCGGCACGTCTTCGACCTGACCGACGGCTGGGACGGGACGCCGCCGAGCGGCATCGACCACGTGGTCGTCGTGACACACCGGCCCCCGCCCGAGGGCTGGGACCCAGCGGCGCCGTTCCACTTCGTCGACGGCGTCGAGGCAGCCGTGGCAAAGGCACAGGAACTCGCGGGGGACCGCATCGTCGAGGTCGCCGCCGGCGACGTCGGCGGCCAGGCGCTCGCCGCGGGCCTGGTCGACGAGGTACGCATGGACGTCGTACCCGTGGTGTTCGGCTCCGGCAAGCGCTTCTTCGGGTCGGTCGACACGCAGCACCTGCTGGCGGATCCCGACGTGGTGATTCCAGGTGACCGGGTGCTGCACCTGCGCTACCGGGTGCGCCGCTGACCGATCCGGGATGATGTCGCCGTGGACTATCCGCCGCCGATACCGGACCCGGCTGACGGCACCACCCGCCGCTACGTCATCGCCCCGTCGCAGCAGGGAAGCGCTCGCTACCTGGAACTCCTGCACGGTGGCATCGTCCGTCCGGACGCGCCGGAGGAGAATGCTCCAGTCGCGCACGCCCTGCGCCAGGATGCTCGACGCGTCAGCGACGAGGAACTCGTCTTCCTGCTCCAACCCGGCGGCCTGCCGAACTGGCGCTCACGGTTGGTCGCCGCCTATCTCATTGGGCTCGACAGGCGTAGCCGGTTCCGGCAGACCGTCGGCGAGCTGCTTCTGGACAGCCAGGTCTGCTTCAGCGGCCAGGGCTACTGCTTCGCCCTCGCCGCCTTCGGCGACCACCCGGACGCGGAGATCCTGAACGCCTACCTCGATCGCTACCTGCCCGCACTCGACCTCCGCTACGACCAGCACTGGGCGCTGGGCGCCCTGCGGTATGTCGACCGGCGACTCGGAACGGCCCACGCCGACCGCTACCTGGGACCCGGCGGACGGTGGGAACGCTGGGCCGGCGCCGTCTCCCATCCGCCGGACGCCGACATCCATCGAGACCTGATCACCGATCTGTGCGCCCTTTGAGGACTAAGGGCTGCGACGGCCGACGGCAGGGGCGGTGTCATCAGAGCGGTGCGAGCCGGCGCCCCCTCGGGTCAGCGTGGCCCGAGCCCGGTGCGCCCGTCGATCAGCTCGCGTACGACGTCAAGGTGGCCGGCGTGCCGGGCGGTCTCCTCGATGACGTGCAGAACGATCCGCCGCAGGTCAGTGGTCTGCGATGCCAGCGTCTCGTCCGGATGCCGGCCGGCGGGTGCCGCCGTCAGCGGGGCCGCGGCGATGATCGAGTCCGAGATCTCGCACTGGTCGCGGTAGAAGGCGAAGACCTCGGCCGGCGATCGCGTCGTGCGCAGTGGTGTGTTCTCATCCGGCCAGGGCAAGGGCTCCACCGCACCACGGAAGACCTCCTGGAACCAGTGGCGTTCCGCGTGCCCGAGGTGCTCCACCAGCCCGAGCGGCGACCATCCGGAGGGCAGGACGGATGTCCGCAACGCGGTCTCGTCCAGATCCGCCAGGATGGCCCGGACGCTGGCCCGCTGGCACTCGAGGAACTCACACAGCGCAGCCTTCTCCATATCGATCTCCGTCACGCCGGCAGGCTAGCGGCCGCCTACGACACTCTCGCCGGCAACCGGCTGACGGGCGCCGGGCATCGCGGTACACCTGGGCGGTGATCGTCATTCAGTTGGTCCGCGTCCGGTGGACCGCCGACGCCCGCGGTGCGCCAGCGACGAACGCCCGCCGCGGCCTCGTCCGGGCGATGCCGCTGCCCGGGCCGCTTCCGGACGCCGAGGTGGTCGTCCACGACGTGCTCGCCGACCAGGCGGTCGGCTACGAACACCGAGACGGGGTGCGGTTCCGGTTCACCAGGTGCGCGTGCGATCCGAGCTGGTACTACGAGGGATGGTTGGGTCAGCTCAGCGAGCTGCGGCTCGACGCGAATGCGGCGTCCGATCCCCGCCGGACAGCCGGTCCGTTGTCGACCAGGCTTTCCACCATGAACAACGCACTCGACGGCAAGGTAGCTCTCGTCACCGGCGGTGGCCGTGGCATCGGCGCGGCGGTGGCACTGCGCCTGGCGGAGGACGGCGCCGATGTGGCGCTGACGTTCCAGCAGAATCAACGACGCGCCGACGACCTGGTGGACCGGATCAAGGCGGCGGGGCGGCGGGCGATCGCCGTACGGGCCGACAGCGCCGACCCGGCAGCGGTGATCGCGGCGGTGGACCGGGCCGCCGGCGAGCTGGGCCGTTTGGACATCCTGGTCAACAACGCAGGCGCGTTCCTGCTGGGGCCGCTGGAGCAGTTGAACCTCGACGAGTTCGAGCAGACGGTCGCGGTGAACGTCCGGGCGCCGTTCGTCGCCTCGCAGGCCGCGGTGCGCCACATGGCGGCGGGCGGGCGGATCGTCAACATCGGCAGCAATGTGGCCGAGCGGACGGTCTTCCCGGGCTTCTCGCTGTACGCGATGAGCAAGACCGCTCTGATCGGCCTGACCAAGGCGCTCGGGCGCGAACTCGGCGGCAGAGCGATCACCGTGAACCTGGTGAACCCCGGTGCCACGGACACCGAGCTGAATCCGGCCGACGGCCCGAACGCCGACGCGATCAACGGTTTCACCGCGCTCGGCCACTACGCGCAGCCGGCCGACGTGGCCGCCGCGGTGGCGTTCCTCGTCGGCCCGGACGGGCGCTACGTCACGGGGGCGACGGTGAACGTCGACGGCGGATTCACCATCTGACCGTCCGGAACGGCCAGGGTCGTGACCGAGGGCTGATGGGCTGCCCACCGCGGGGCGGCGCGGTGGCTAGGCTGTGCCGGTGTGGAAGGCGGGGTTCCGGGGTGACCGTCGTGGTTGACGCGGACGACGTCCGTCGGCTGGCGCTGTCGCTGCCAGACGTGGTCGAGATCGACAGCGACGGCTTCGACTTCCGGGTCGCCGGCAAGGGATTCGTCTGGTCCTACCCCGAGCGTAGGCCCGGCAGACCGCGCCGCATCCGCACCGACATCGCCGTGCTGTACGTGGGCGACGAGGCGGAGAAGCAGGCGTTGCTCCTCGGCGAGCCCGACCTCTTCTTCACCACGCCCGCGTACGACGGGTTGCCCCTGGTCATGCTGCGGCTGGCGCACGTCGGCGTCGAGCGCCTGACCGAGCTGGTCACCGACGCGTGGCGGATGCGTGCCCCCGGCTCGCTCACCGGTGACCTCGACGAGGGCACCGGAGCGGGACCCCGGCCGTCTCCGTCCTCGTCGCCGGTGACCGGCGATTGACACGTTCGCGTCAGATGAGGAATGGTTGCCGGCGACCCCGCGATGCGCGTGGGCACTCTGCATGAAGGAATGACGCCTGTGATCCGGGTAGGCCGAGCGGCCGCCTGAGTGTCGACCGCACGACGGATGACCGTCGTGCGGTCGCGGCACGGTGGAGCGGTCCGACGTCTCCTCCGCCCGTCGCAGTTCCTCTCATGCATCGAGGTCTCACGTTGAGCATGGACGCCCGCATCCAACAATCAGTCGTCGTCAACCTGTCCCGCCGGCCCGCGCCGGTCGAGGTGGGGCCCTTCGTGATCGGGCTCGACCCGACGACGACCAGCCCGTACATCAACTACGCGACGCCGCGCCCCGGCGCCGCCGTCACCGCGGCCGACGTCACCGCGCTGGTCGCGGCGTTCCACGCCGCGGACCGCAGGCCCCGCCTGGAGTACGTCACCAGGTGCGCCCCCGATCTGGAGGCGCTGCTGACCGCCGCCGGCTTCACCGTGGAAGCCCGGCACACGTACCTGATCTGTACGCCCGGCACGCTGCGGGCAGGTCCGACGCCGGCCGGCCTCGACCTGCGGGAGCCGGACACCGATCCGCAGCGGGCCGCGCTGATCGGCGCGCAGAACGAGGGCGCGGTCAGCGAGGTGGCCGGCATCGCCGTACGCCCGCCGTACCGCCGCCGAGGACTGGCGTCCGCGATCACCGCCGAGGTGACCCGGCGGCTGTTCGAAACCGGCACCGAGGTCACCTGGCTGGAGGCCTCCGGCGAGGAGTCGTGGCGGATCTACGAGCGTGTCGGCTACCGGCCCGCCGGCCAGCGCCTCTACATCGCCGTGAACTGAGGCCGGAGGAGCCCGGGGGGGTCCGGCGACCCGGCCCCGGGCCACCTCCGCAGGGGTACGTGCCGGCTACGCTCCGGCTGAGGTGTCCGAGCCGTACGCGGCGTCGTACCTCGTCACCGGGCTTCCACCAGCGCCTTCGCCCCGGATCGTGCCCCGCCCGGATCGCCGGCGCTGCTTCTGCAACCTGGCCACGGCCCGCCGCGCGTCCCGCATGACCGGGTCGGACGCCGACGACGCGCGGGCCGTCCGGCGGCGCCGCGCCACGACCACGGCTGACGTGACGAGTGACAAAGTCGTGCCGCTCAGGACGATCCAGAGCCAGAGCATCGTCATGGTCCACTCCAGTCGTTGCTTCCCCCCGTGGCCTCAGCGTGGCCTCTCGATGCAATGTCCGATCAGGCAGGCGACCGCAGCGATCCGAACCGTACGCCGGTGGCCTGTTCGGACAGCTCCCACAGGCGGCGGCCGTGCTCCGGGTCGGTCGCGGCGGGGGACAGCTTTCCCGGCGCGGGGTGGCCGCGCAGTTCGCCCGCCCCGCCCGGGGCGACGAGCCGGCCCGACGGTGCCGTGGGGTCGGTGGCGGCGAACAGTTGGGGCCAGGCGCCGTGGTCTGCGGGCTGCGCGAGCAGCGGGTTGCCGATCCGGCCCAGCAGTATCCGCCAGACTCCGGTGGTGGCACTGGTCTGCAGGTTCGTGGCGGTGTAACCGGGGTGGGCGAGGATGCTGCGTAGCGGACTCGCTGCGGCGCTGAGCCGGCGATGCAGCTCGACGCCGAAGATGGCGCTGGCGAGCTTGGACGTGTTGTAGAAGCCCATCGGGGAGTAGCGCCGCTGCCGGGCCGGGTCGGCGAAGGGCGGCTTCGCCCGCCGGTGGTTGACCGAGGTGACGGTGACCACCCTCGGGTCGCGACCGGCCAGCAGCAGGTCGAGCAGGAGCCCGGTGAGCGCGAAGTGCCCGAGGTGGTTGGTGGCGAACTGCAGTTCGTGCCCCTGCGCGCTGAGCGTGTGCGGCGGAGCCATCACGCCGGCGTTGTTGATCAGTACGTCCACCCGGCGGTGGTCGGCGTGCATCCGGCCGGCGAACTCGCGTACCGAATCGAGGTCGGCCAGGTCGACCCGCCGTACTTCCAGATCCGCGCCGGGCCTGGTGGCGGCGATGCCGGCCGCCGCCCGGCGGCCCTTGTCCTCGTCGCGGACGGCCAGCACCACGCGGGCGCCGCGGGCGGCGAGCGCCCGGGTGGTGGCCAGGCCGAGTCCGCTCGTCGCGCCGGTGACGACGAAGGCACGGCCGTTCAGATCGGGGATCCGTTCCGCTGTCCAGCCATCAGCGTTCATGAGTCTCACTGTGCACTCGGTGGCACTGAGTGTCAATCATTGCGTCGGATGTCATCCGGGGCATCACGTAGCATCGACGAATGGGATCTCGTGTGGACGGCGGCCTGGCCGAGCGCAAACGCCGGCTGGTCGCCGACGAACTGCGCGACGCCGCCCTGATGCTGCTCGCGGCCCGTGGCTTCGACGCGGTGACAGTCGACGACATCGTGGCGGCGGCCGGCATGTCGCGGCGCACCTTCTTCCGCTACTACGCGTCCAAGGAGGACGTGGTCGTCCGGTTCCTGGCCGACATGGGAGCCGACGTCGTCGCCGAACTCGCCGCGCGGCCACGCACCGAGCCGCCGTCGGTCGCGTTGCGCCACGCCGTCCGGGTGCCGATCGCCTCCTGCGCCGGCCACCCCGACCACGCCGAGCGGGCCCGGGTCGTGGTCCGGTTGATCCTGGACACCCCGGCCCTGCAGGCCCGCTGGCTGGAACGCCAGATCCAGTGGCGCGCCGGCCTGGCCGCCGAACTGGCCGCGCGCTGCGGTCTCGACCCGGACACCGACCCCTATCCGGGGATGGCCGCCGGGATGGCCCTGCTGGCGCTCGACACGGTGCTGCGGCAGTGGCGGGCGGGAGACGACGAGCAGCACCTGGCCGCGCTGACCGATCGGGCGTTCGCCGTCGTGGCCCCGGCTCTCGACGCGTACGCCGCCGACGCTTTGCGTTGACATTAGGCAGGCAAACACCTGCATAACGCCCGTTGACGTCGGCGCGGCTGTTCACGCTCGCCCCGGGGCAGGTCGGCCGCTACCGGGCCGACTTCCGGTTCACCGGCTGCGGGTGCAGTCCGAGCCGGTACTACGAGGAATGGCTTGTGCACGTCGGACACGGCGCGGTGACATCCTTCGGGCAGCCGGACCGCGACGTCGACCACCCGCGTCCACCTGTACGGGTGAGGCGTCAGCTGTCGAACCAGACGACGAGTCGTACGTTGTGCTCGCCGTACCGTTCGGCCAGCTCGCGCATGCCGTCCAGTACCGCGCGCAGCGCCGGGTCGCCACGCAGCGCATCGCCGTGGGCCAGGCGCTCCACCCGCCACATCACGTCCCCCGAACGCCATTCGGTTCCCTCCGGGTAACTGCTGCCCCGGTGATCCGCGTGCTCGCCGGCCACGTCGCGCCAGGCTTGCCTGTGCCGGCTCGCCTTGCTCCGGTAGCGCGGCCCCTCGGCCGTCAGCTCGTACTCGTGGATCCGGTCGTCCACCCGGGGCGATCGCGCGTTCCAGTCGATGCGTGCCACCTCCGCCCACGACACCCATGAGGGGTCGTGATGGCATTCGGTGAAATGGCGAGCGCGCAGATCCGATGTGACGTCGTCGGGCAGGCCGCGGCCGGGTGCGACCGGCTCGAACCCGGCGTAGTTGCGCACGCCGAACAGCAGGCCGAATGCCTCGTAATTGGTGGGTATGTCCGTCAGGCTGATGTCGGTCAGCTCCCACGGCGAACCCGGGCCGTGCGGCCGGATCTCCACCCCACCCCAAATGTCGGTACTCATGTCACTCCACCCCAAGCCGAGACGTTCGATGTCCTCCCCGAACATCGCACCTGGCGGCAAGGCGTCGCAGTCCGGGTCTGCCCACTGCGGGGCGGCGCGGTGGCTAGGCTGGGCCGGTGTGGAAGGCGAGATCGACAGCGACGGCTTCGACTTCCGGGTCGCCGGCAAGGGATTCGTCTGGTCCTATCCGGAGCGTACGCCCGGGAAGCCCTTGGTCATGCTGCGGCTGGCGCACGTCGGCGTCGAGCGCCTGACCGAACTGGTCACCGACGCGTGGCGGATGCGCGCCCCCGGCTTCCTCGCCGGTGACCCCGATTGAACGGCTTTGCACCGCCATGAGGTGAGCCCCGGCTGAGAGGCTCGGAGCCGCAGGGGACGGTTGGCGGACGTCAGCTCCGCACCCCGTGCGGCCGGATGAGCGCAGGGCGTCTCAGGCGGGTCGCTGACGTACCGCGACGATCTCGGCATGGTGAGCGACCGCCCAGTCAGCCAGCGCGGAAAGCGGATCCAGAAGGCTGACACCGAGTGGCGTCAGACGGTACTCGACGCTCGGCGGCAACGTCGGAAACACCTCACGTTCGACCAGGCCGTCGTTCTCCAACGCGCGCAAAGTCCGGGTGAGCATGCGCGGGCTGATGCCCTCCACGGCCCGGTGCAACTCGTTGAACCGGTGCGGACGCCGGCCGAGCAGGGTGATCAGCAGCAGCGCCCACTTGTCGCCCACCCGCCGCAGCAGGTCGGTGACCGGACAGCGATCGTACTCGCCGACCGGAACCGGCATCGGCAGCCGATGATCGTGCAGCGAGGCACTCACATCGGTGTTACCTGTGGACATGAAAGTGCCTTCTTTCGCCTCCGCCGACCTGCTGCCCAGGATGAGGCAGGCCGATGAGCAAAACGATAGGGGGCGACGTGGGCGTCGTGGTGGTCAGTGGCGGTACGAACGGGATGGGACGCGATTTCGCCCTGGGGCGGGCCGAACGTGGCGACCGCGTCCTGGTGCTCGGCCGCAACCGTGAACGTGGCGAGGCGATGGCCGGCGGCCTGATCGCCTTCCGTCCCGTCGATCTGTCCAGCATGGCCGAGACGCGGCAGGTCATCGAGCACATCCTCGGCGAGCACCAGGTCGTGGACGCGTTGGCGCTGTTTGCCAATGCTGTTTCGCCGCGTCGCGTCGTGACGGTGGAGGGACTGGAGCGCACGTTCGCGCTCTACTACGTCAGTCGCTACCTGCTCAGTTTCGGTCTGCGCCCGGCCCTGGAGCGGGCGACCGCGCCGGTGATCGTGAACGTCGCCGGTGTCGGTGTCACGAAAGGCGGGGTGCGCTGGGCCGATCCACAGATGACGGCGGGCTACTCAGCCATCGCCGCGCAGTTGCAGGCCGGTAGGGCCAACGACCTGCTCGGCGTAGGCTTCGCCCAGCGTTCCGGTAGCCGCGCCCGATACGTGCTCTACCATCCCGGGTTCACCAGAAGCGGCGACCGTAGCGCGCTCCCGTTCGTGGTCCGAGGGCTGCTGGCGGTGGCGGCGGCGGTGGCCGCCCGGTCCGTCGCGGACGCGGTGGCGCCGATTCACCAGTTCCTGGACGCTCCGCCAACCGCGCCGGTGATCGCCGTCGACCGGGGGAAGCGACTTGCGCCCGGTTTCCCGACCCTCGACCCCCATGACGCCGAGCGGTTGATGGACTTCACGGAGAGGCTCGTGGGTTGAGACGCTACCGTACGGAGGTGCGCGCGCCGCGCCGACGCTACGGCTGGAAGTAGTCGGACATCATGCGGCTGACCCACTCCGGCTGCCGGACGTCGGCGGGGACGAACTCCACCAGCACCGGCTTCAGGTCGATGACCGGTGTGCCGGACACCGCGTCGAGGCCCACCACCGTCAGCTCGCGGCCGTTCACCGCCTCGATCGCGCAGCACGTCACGCCGATGCGGTTCGGCCGCCGGGGGCCACGGCCGGCGAACACGCCCATCGGCGGCAGGTCAGCCCGGCCCCGGTAGGGACGGGGCTCGCGGTGGTCGCCGTCGTCCGGGAACCGGTCGAAGACGAACACGACCTCCACGTGCGAGAACGCCTCCAGGCCCTGCAGGCACGCCTCGCCGAAGCGCTCGTCGACGACGATCGTGCTGCGGACGGCGCCCCAGTTGTCGCTGTGCTGGATGTCCGTCCGGTCGTTGTGGACCGTGCCGATCGGCGTGATCTCGAAGGCGCTCATGACCGGAGACTAGTTCCGCATCGAGCGCCCCGGTGTCCCTGCTGCGCGGGGAGCCGGTCACGGGGCAGACGAGCCGGAGCGTCCTCGCTAGGCTCGTGATCATGGACATTCTCCGATACGCGGCGTTCACCGCCGACCCCGCCGGTGGCAACCCGGCCGGCGTCGTCCTGGACGCCACCGGGGCGGACGACACGGAGATGCAGCAGGTGGCGGCCGAGGTCGGCTACTCCGAGACGGCGTTTCTCGTGCCCGCCGGCGAGGGCGGGCGGTTCACCGTCCGCTACTTCAGCCCGAAGGCGGAGGTGCCGTTCTGCGGGCACGCGACGATCGCGTCCGCGGTCGCGTACGCCGAGCGGCACGGCCCGGGTGTGCTGCACCTGGACACCCGCGCCGGGCTGGTCGAGGTCGCCACGAGCGTGCACGCCGACGGCGCCACCACCGCCACGCTGACAAGCGTCGCGCCGCGCACCGTACCCCTTGCCGCGGACGACCTGGCGGCGCTGCTCGCCGCGTTGCGCTGGTCGCCGGACGATCTCGACGCGACGCTGCCGCCGCGTGTCGCGTACGCCGGGGCCTGGCATCCGATCGTGGCCGCCGCGACCCGGCAGCGCCTGGCGGACCTGGACTACGACATGGCGGCGCTGAGCGCGCTGATGGCCGAACGTGACTGGACGACCATCGACCTCGTGCACCGCGAGTCTCCGCTGGTGTTCCACGCGCGCAACCCGTTCCCGCCCGGCGGCGTGGTCGAGGACGCCGCGACCGGGGCGGCCGCCGCCGCGTTCGGCGGCTACCTGCGCGAACTGGGCCTGGTGCGGCCGCCCGCGACCGTCACCGTGCGGCAGGGCGAGGACATGGGCCGTCCGAGCCTGCTCACCGTCGGCATCCCCGCCGGAACCGGCGCCGGGATCGCGGTGACCGGCACCGCCGTGCCCATCCGGGAGGACGCCGATACACCGAGTCCGCTTCCGCACTGAAACGCAGGGCGCACGACGTCGGATCCGGGGCGGCTCGTTCGTAGTACGGGTGAGAGGCGGCCGGACCGGGCCGCCCGGACAAGGGAGTCATGGCATGCCGCGGTACCTGATCTCGTTCAACGACGGCGCGATGGACCACATCCCCGCCGAGGAGATCCCCGAGGTGGGCAGGGAGGCGCACGCCGTCATCCAGGAGGCCGTGAACGCGGGTGTGTTCGTGTACGGGACCGGGCTCGAACGCCAGCAGGCGAGCATCGTGGGTACGGACGGGGTGGTCACCGACGGGCCGTTCCCGGAGACCAAGGAGGTCATCGGCGGGTTCGTGGTCCTGGACGCGGCCTCACGTGACGAGGCGCTGAAGTGGGCCGCCAAGATCGCCGCCGCGTGCCGCTGCGCCCAGGAGGTCCGGGAGATCATGCCCGACCCCGAGACGGAGGCGATGCTCCGCGCGGCGGGCCGGTGACAGGTCCGACGTCGACGCGATGAGGGCGGGCGTGGCACCCGGACGGCAGCCACGCCCACCATGATCGCTAGCCTCGTGCGGTGAAACGTGGACTCGCCGCACTCTCCCTGCTGTTCGTCTCCGCCTGTGCGCCCGCGGAGCCCGCGCCGCCGTCGTCCGCGGCCCCGTCGTCGTCCGCGGCCCCGTCGTCGTCCGCTGCGGCGTCGTCGGCCGCTCCTCAGGCCGGCTCGACCGCGCCCGCGGACAAGGTCGCGGCCGGGGCGTGCAACATGGTGGCCCGGGTGGTCGAGCAGCAGGACGTCCGCTTCACTTCGAACTCGCCGATCGCCATGCGTGCCCGCAAGGCGGCCGACCCGGGCGTCCGGGACGCCGGCGAGCGACTGGCGGTGGCGGCGAAGGAATCCGGGGACATGTTCATCCGCAACGACCCGAACGCGGACACCGGCCCGGTCGACGCGCGCATGGCCGAGGCGCAGCGCGGGCTCCTCACCAAGTGCACGGAGCTGTTCGGCCCGCAGCCGTGGCCGTTCGCCCCGTCGCCGACAGCGACCAGCTGAGCCGGATGGTAGGCGACGTCCGGTCGACCAGGTCGCTGCGGTGACGGGCCGGGGCTGGCCGCGATAACCGGTTGGCGGGCCCCGGCGAGCGCTGCTAGCTTGCCGGTGGCCGTGCCGGAGAACGAGGGAGGTGGTACCCGTGACCGCAGTATCGACATGGGTGCTCCCCTCGGGGGTCACGGCCGGGGCGATAGGTCGTCCGGGAGCGCCGTCGCACTCCCGAAAGGCACGACCATGCGCTTCACCTCCGAACAACGCCTCGCCGACGACGTCCGCGAACGCGAGTTCACCCTCGGCGGGATCCCCGGCCTCCTGTGGACGCCCGCGTCCGCGTCCGCGCCGGTCCCGCTGATCCTGCTCGGCCACCCCGGCGGACTGCGCCGGATGTATCCCCGCCTGCTTGCTCGGGCGGAGGGCTGCGTCGCGCAGGGCTTCGCGGCCGCCACCGTCGAACTGCCCGGCAGCGGCGACCGGCCCGCGTCCGCCGCCGCCGAGCAGGCCCGCGCCGACCTGCGCCGGGCACTCGCGGCGGGGGAGCCGGTCGCCGGCGAGGTCGTCGACCGGCTCGTCCTGCCGCTCGTGGAGAAGGCGGTCCCGGAGTGGCGGGCCACCCTCGACGCCCTGCTCGCGCTGCCCGGGATCGGCGGCCCGGTCGGCTACGCCGGCGGCGTGATCTCGATCGGCGTACGGCTGGCGCTCGTCGAACCCCGCATCGTGGCGGCGCTCCTGTTCGCCGGGAGCTTCGTGCCGCGCGCCATCGTCGAGGAGGCCCGGCGGGTCACCATCCCGCTGCACGTCCTGCTCCAGTGGGACGACGAGGGCAACGACCGGCAGATGGCACTGGACCTGTTCGACGCCTTCGGCTCGGCGGAGAAGACGCTGCACGCCAACATGGGCGGCCACACCGGCGTGCCGTGGTTCGAGGGGGAGCCCGCGAACCGGTTCTTCGCCCGGCACCTGAGGTAGGGCAGGGACGCCGGTTGTTCGCCTACCAGCTCGCGGTCCAGCTGGGACCCGGCGGCAGGTAGGCGAACCCGGCGTCGTCCAGCATGTTCCCGTTCATCTCGTGGAGCACCACTCCACCGGGCACGGTGTAAGCCGAGGTGATGATGGACCGCCGCGCGCCGGTCACGCGGACCCGTTCACCGGCGGCGCCCAGGTGGGGCGCCTGATCAGGCAGAACGGGTGACCGGCCGGGTCGGCGTACACGTGGTCGCCCGGCAACCGCCGCGCGCCCAGCGCGAGCACCGCCTCACCCGCCGCGTCCTGGTCGTCGACCATCACGTCGAGGTGCATCTGCTGCGGCACCGCCGGATCCGGCCACGTCGGCGGCACCAGCCCGGGGGCGCGCTGGAACGCCAGCCCGGACGCCGCCGTGCTCGCCGACACGACGGTGAAGTCGTCGTCCGCGTACGTGATCGGGTCGCCGAGGACCGCGCTCCAGAACCGGGCCTCGACCATCGGATCCGGGCAGTCGACGATCAGGTGGTGGAGCCTGCCGACCGGCATCGCGATCACCCCGTTCCCGACCGGTGCTGCGGACGTCAGCTCAGCCGCAGGTCGTGCTCGGCGAGGGCGGCCTCGATGACGCCCAGCGCCTTCGGCCCCATGCCGTGCAGCCGCGCCAGCTCCGCGCGCGGCACCCCGGCGAGCTGGCGCAGCGTGGTGTAGCCGGCGGCGGTCAGCGCCCGCGTGGCCGGTGCGCCGATCTTCGGCAGGCGATCCAGGGGCGAGGTCATCGCCCGATGCTAGACCGCCACCGGTACGGCTCGCCTGCCGTACCTCGGCGTCAGGGACGGAATGGGGGAAAGACCCGACGGACATATCGGGGCGTTTCCGTATAGGACTCGGGTGGGACACCGCTGAAGAATCGACGAGCATCCAGACACCGGGAGGTGCCGTGTTCCGACGTACCATGGCCGTCGCTCTGGCCGCGTTCACCGTCCTGGCGGGACTGCCCGGCGCGGCGCGCGCCGGCCTTCCGTCGCAGCGCCTCGCCTGGGGCGAGTGCGCCGACGACCTGCCGGACGTCCCGCCGGATCCGCGCGTGCGGTGCGCCCGGCTCCGGCTGCCGGTGGACTGGGCCCGGCCGAACGGCCCGACGTTCGAGCTCGCCGTGGCACGCCGGTCCGCGCGCCTGCCGGAGCAGCGGGTGGGCACGCTGGTGTTCGGGCCGGGCGGCCCCGGCGACTCGGGGGTGGAACGCATCCGCCGGGGCGACCGGTTCAGCGGCGAGTTGCTGGACCGGTTCGACCTGGTCAGCTTCGACCCGCGCACCGTGGCCCGTACCGCCGCGCCCGTCTGTACCGCGGATCCGGCGTTGCGCAGGCCGCCCGTCCCACTTGCCGGTCAGGCGGACTTCGACGCCGCGGTGGCCTACAACCAGGGCTTGTGGAGCAGGTGTCGCCCGACCAGCCCGGTGTTCGACCGCGCCGACACGCTCAGCACCGTCCGTGACCTCGAGGCGTTGCGGCGTGCGCTGGGGGAGCGGCGGCTGTCCTTCCACGGCAGTTCGTACGGCACGCTGCTGGGCCAGCAGTACGCCGAGCGGTACCCCCGCCGCGTGCGGGCGGTGGTGCTGGAGGGCGTGTTCGACCACAGCCTCGACGTGCGGTCCTTCGTGCGGACCCAGGCCGCCACGTTGCAGGACTCGTTCGACGAGTTCGTGTCCTGGTGCGACAGCTCGGCGGACTGTGTGCTCCACGGACGGGACGTGCGATCGGTGTGGGCGCGGACGCTGGCCCGCGCGGACCGTGGGGAATATGCCCCCCGTACCGCCTTCGACGTCACCGCCGTGGCACTCGGCACGCTCGCCGGCCCGCGCTGGCCGCAACTCGCCGCGGTCGTGCGGGACCTGGACGCCGGTACGCCGCCACCGGCTGTGAATCTCTCGATCTCGGTCGCGGCGTTCTGCGCGGACTGGCCCGCCGAGGTACGCGACTACGCCGAGTACGCCGGACTGGTCCGAGACGCCGCGGCTGCCGCCCCGGACGTCCGGTACGGCGCCGGTCTGCTGGCCGTGCAGACCTGCCTGGGCTGGCCGTCCCCGGTCCGTAATCCGCCGCACGAGCTGAACGTGCACACCCGTACGCCGCTGTTGCTGCTCAACTCCCGGCACGATCCCCGTACCGGCTACGCCTGGGCGGCGAACGTCGCCCGGCAGCTCGGCCGGCACGGGCGTCTGGTCACCTACGAGGGCTGGGGCCACGGCACCTACCAGCGCAACGACTGCACGACTGCCGTGGTGGACAGGTACCTCGTCGATCTGACGGTGCCCGCCCCCGGCACGCGATGCCCGGCGAGCTGACCCGGCGCCGCTAGACCGCCGGTCCCGGCGCCCCGGCGAGCGTACGGCCTGCCGGGCGCCGGTGCGGCAGCGCCGCCAGGCCCAGCGCGAGCAGCAGCAGGACCGCACCGACCAGGAACGGCAGCGACAGGGTGGGCTGGCCGAGCCACTCCCACGGCACGTGCCAGCGCGGATGCGGCTCGCTCAGGTGGTGCGTGAGCATCATCGGAGCGCCGAGCAGGACCGGCGCGGCCCAGAACACCATCGCGACGCCGTAGAGGACCTTCGCCGGGCCCTGCACCAGCGGGCGTCGTCCCTCGGTGCGGCGGCTGGCCCAGCCGAACAGCACCCAGCCGCCCAGCGTGCCCAGCGCGAAGCCGAGCAGACCGGCGGGATACGCGGCGCCGGGGGTGGCGCGGCTGAGGGTGACGTTCGTCGAGCCGTCGGCGGTGAGCTCCACGGCGAGGATGTGGTCGCCGCGTTCGGCGTACACGGTGATGTCGGAGGGGATGGACGCCGCGTCGCACTGCGGACTGCCGGGGACGCAGTCGTAAGCGTTGGCGTAGAGCGGCTCGTGGTGCTCCCACCCGGCGGCGTCCAGGCGCTGCCGCAGGTCGGTGAGGCCGCCGGCCGGGGTCTGGTCGAACGACGCGGTCAGCTCGGCCAGCGCGTACTCGCCGCCGTCACCGAGGAGCAGCTCGGACAGGAGGCCCTCGTTCAGCGGGTGGCCGTAGATGAGGAACACGGCGGGCGGGTCGTCCTGGTCGATGTGGCTGGCCTGCCGGTCCGGGTAGAGCTGCCCGACCACGGCGGCCAGGTCCCGGTGGTCGAGCGGGCGGGAGCCGAGCCACGCGAGCCAGGTGCCGAACGACGCGGCGAACAGACCGCAGACCACCGCGAAGACCGCCGCCCAGGCCACGACGGTGCGGCTCGCCGGCCGTCCCAGCCGGGCACGCAGACCATGACGTACGAGATTCGCCGCCACCCGGGTACGCCGGTGGGCCGGGCCGACGTCCCGTACCGTCTCCAGGATCTCGGCCCCGCGCGCCCGGCGGTAGTCGCGGGGGTAGGCCAGCAGCAGCCAGCGATGCATGGGTTTCTCCCTCGGGAGCCGCGACGGTGGGGGTCAGGCGGTGCGGGGGCGCAGGGTCCGCAGCCGGCTCTCGGCGGCGGAGGCGAGCTGTCGCAGCCGCTCGGTCTGGCGGGCCAGCTCGGCCCGGCCGTCGGCGCGCAGCCGGTAGTAGCGGCGCAGCCGGCCGTCGACGACCTCTTCGTGACTGAGTTCCACGAGTCTCTGCGCCACCAGCCGGTCCAGGGCGGCGTAGAGGGTGCCCGGCAGCAGGTTGACGCGACCGCCGGACAGTCCGGCGACCTCCTGGATGATCCCGTAGCCGTGGCGCGGCTCGTCGGCCAGCGCGGTCAGGATCAGGAAGGTCGCCTCGCGCATCTCACTCACCGAGGCAACATATACAGCCGATCAATACATAGTCAACGGTCGCCGAGAAGGTGCCGCTCGGCCATGAAGGCGCGCAACGTCCCGGCGTCCTCGGCGGACATCAGCCACCGGGGGATCACCGTGGCCGGCATGCGTCCCACGTACACGATCCAGAAGTCCGGCGTCTCGGTGACCCGCGTGACGCCGTCCCAGGCGATGCCGCCGGACTCCGAACCGCTGCGCATCATGATGTTGGTCTCGTCGATGTCGTAGCCGCCCTCGACGGCGTACCCGCCGGAGCGGCGCCGGGCCCGCCACCGCACCCACGGCGCGTACAGCATCGACAGCACGCCGGCCACGATCAACGCGGTCCACAGCGAGGCGAACCGCGCCGACGCCTGCGAGGCGATCCAGCCGATCACCCCGATCGCGGCGAGGGCCGCGCCGATGTAGCCGAACCGGCGCAGCCGGGCGGCGGCCAGCGCGGCGGCCACGCGGGCCGGATAGGCGGGATCGGCCGGTACGGCGAAACGGATCTGCATCGGCACCGAGGACCACCCACCGGACTCGTGATTCTGGACGGCGGGAACGTTGCCCCGCGACGACGTGCGGCTCCACGGTACCGGTGGCCGGCGGGGGTGCGGTCTCAGATCCGGCGCAGCACGAACGTCACGAAGCCCAGCATGTTCCGGTACCCCCGCAGCCACTGGTCACGGTGCTCGCGGGCGGCCGTCAGCGCCCCGGCGGCGTCCGGGTGGCCGGGGTTGTCCAGCGCCCACTCGGTGAGCGAGCCGGTCCACGACCACTCGTAGTCGTCCCACTCGGCGGTGTCGCTGACGTGCGCGTACACCGGGGCCCAGCCCGCCTGCTCGGCGGCGTCGACCAGACCGGCGAGGTCGGCGTGGTCGTCCGGTTTCGCGCCCAGCGCCGCCAGCGCCCCCGGCGTCGGCGGCACCTGCCAGAACCCCTCGCCGACCATCAGGATGCCGTCGGCCTTCACGTGCCGGCCGGCCAGCCGCAGCGTCTCGCCGAAGCCGCCGAGTGCGTGCGTCGACCCGACGCACAGCACCAGGTCGTAGTCGCCGTCCGGCACGTACGCGCGGGCGTCGCGCTCGTGCAGCGTGAGCCGGTCGGCGAGGCCGCGTTCGGCGGCGGCGTCCGCTGCGCGTTCGAGCGCGTACGGGCTGAGGTCCACGCCGTCGGCGTGCCCGTCCGGGTAGTGCGCGAGAGCCTGCAACGCCCAGGCGGCCTCACCGCAGCCGAGATCGAGGATCCGGGCCTCCGGCCGCCGGCCCGCCCGGCGTAGCAGCCGGTTGAGGCTGAGGCCGGAGATCGGGGCCGCGATCGGGTGGTGCGAGTGCGCGATGCTGCTCAGGCGTTGACGGTCCATCGCCGCAGTCAACACGAGGACGGCGCGCCCGCGCACGCGGGTGGCCGCGCCGGTCAGTGCCGGCAGACGATCGTGGCGTCATCGGTGGCGACGCCCCCGCGTGCCTCGGCCTCGCGGACCCGGCGGATGACCTCGGCGGGCCCGTCGGTCTCCAGCAGGCGCAGCAGCCCCGCCCAGTCGAAGAGCCCGAACGTGTCCACGAGCCGGCTCGCGCCGTTGCTGAGCAGCGCCGCCGTGCCCACCCCGCCGGCCGGGCACGCGCCGGTGACCGCCTCGGCCACCACCGCCGGGTCGTCCTTGGCGACCCAGAAGCCGCCGGGGCTGTTGCGGCGGGATCGCAGTTCCATCAGCAGCCGCCGGTACTCGTCGCCGCCCTCCGGCACGTCCGTCAGCCGCTCCTCGAACGACCGGGCGATCACCACCTCGCGCGGATCGTGGGCGACGAGCGGCTCGCCGCCCGCCCGGCCGACGACGGCCACCGCGTCGCCGAGGACCAGGTGCTCGACGCTGTCGCCGGAGAACCGCAGCATCGCCACCGCCGCGAACGGGCTGATCGGATGGCCGACGTCGCACGTGTCGCGGTGCGCGTCGGTGACCCGCTCGATGCCCTCGGCCAGCACGTCGCGAAGGCTCCGCTCCTGCGCCAGCGCGCCGAGCAGAGCGCCGCCGAGCCGGGTCGCGTACCAGGCGATGCCGTGGTGGCAGACCTCGCCCGCGCCGGCGATGCCGCCGGCGCCGTCGACCAGGACCATGCCGCACGGTACGGCGCCCGCGAAATCCTCATTGGTACGGCCGGGATGCCCCGCGTCGGTCGCCATCGCTACCCGCATCGGCTCATCATGCCGGGGCCGGCCGGAACGCGATGTCCCGCGCGGCCTTGATCTGAAGCCTGGTTGAGGTCCTAGCGTCGTGCGCACCCGACCACGGCTTCACCCAGCCCCAGTTCTGGCTCCTGCGCAACCTGTCCCCGAACGACCTTTTGCCCGGCGGCGGCGGACTGACCGTCCCCGAGCTGCGGCACCGATGCGCTCGTACCTGCGGGCCGAGGACGACCTGGACGCCGAGGCGGAGGTGCTGCGCGAACGCGGCCGGCTGACCCGCGACGCGGACGGCCGGCTGCGGATCACCGAGGCGGGGGAGGACGCCCGGCTCCGGCTCAAGCCGCACGCGCCGGGAATCCGGGCCCGCATCCACGACGGCGTCGACGACGCGGACTACGTCACCACCCTCAAGGTGCTCCGGCGGATGATCCGGAACACCGGCGGCACCGTGTAGCGCACGGGCCCGGCTCAGGACGCCCGACGGCTCCGGATCGCCAGGCGGGCTCCCTGGTGGAGCAGCACGCCGGCACCGGTGTTCGCGACGGCCGCCACCAGCGCCCGAGGAGAAGCCCGAACAGGATCAGCACCGGGATCATCGCGGGCGACCTCCTGCCGTCGGCTCGTTCGAGCGTACGCCCGGTCCACCCCGCCGGTCGCCGGGCGCCTGTCGTCGCGGCTGCCCCGAATCGGCCGTACGGGCGCGGCCGGGCCGCCAGGATGAGGTGATGCGCGCCAGTCAGAAGATCCGCCACCGGCACGCCGACGTCGACGGCCTGCAGGTGTTCTTCCGCGAGGCCGGACGCCCCGGCGACCCGGCGGTGCTGCTACTGCACGGCTTTCCCAGCTCGTCGCACACGTTCCGCGAGGTCATGCCCGCGCTCGCCGAGGTCGCGTACGTGCTCGCGCCCGACCTGCCGGGCTTCGGCATGTCCGCGTCGCCCACCGTCGCCGAGTACGACTACACGTTCGAGAACCTGTCGTGGACGGTCGAGCGGCTCCTCGGCCGGCTCGGCGTGGACCGCTTCTTCGTCTACCTGCACGACTTCGGCGCGCCGGTCGGCTACCACCTCGCCACCCGCGCCCCGGAACGGATCCGCGGCCTGATCGTGCAGAGCGGCAACGCGCACGCCGACGGGCTCGGCGCGCAGTGGGACACCGCGCGGGCGTACTGGGCCGATCCGGGCGAGGCCACCCGCGCCGCGCTGCCCGACTGGCTGACCTTCGCCGGCACCCGGGACCAGTACCTCGCCGGGCTGCCCGGGCACGTACGCCCGTTGCAGGCGCCCGAGGCGTGGCACCTGGACTGGGAACGGATGACCCGGCCCGGCAACGTCGAGGCGCAGTTCGCGCTGTTCACCGACTACGCGAACCATGTCGCCCGGTTCGGCGAGATCGCCGCGTACCACAGCGCCCACCAGCCGCCGGCGCTCGTGCTGTGGGGCCGGCACGACGCGTACTTCGACGTGGCCGAGGTGCTCGCGTACCACCGCGCGCTGGACCGGATGGACGCGCACCTCTACGACGGCGGCCACCTGCTGCTGGAGACCCACGCGGCCGAGTGCGCCGCGCTCATGCGCGCGTTCGTCCTCGACAACTCGTGAGACGTGGCGAGAGGACCCGCGACGTCACGGCGTGGTCGAGGGCTTCGCCTTCTGCGGGTGGAACGTCTCGTGGCGGGCCAGCATGGCGACGAACTCGCCGATCTTGCGCGTCCGGGTCTCCGCGCGTTTGACCGCGTTCAGCCGGTGGATGAGCGCGAACCGGTTGGCGCTGGTCAGGACGTCGAACATGGCCTGGGCGGCGGGTTCGGCCGCGATGGCGGCGAGCAGGTCGGCCGGCACCTCGGCCTCCGACGGTGGTGCGTACGCCGCCGCCCACCGGCCGTCCGCCTTCGCGGCCTCCACCGCGGCCCGGCCCGCCGGTGTCATCCGTCCCTGCTCCTCCAGCCGGGCCACGTGCCCGACGTTGCGCTGCGACCAGGAACTGCGGGCCCGGCGCGGGGTGAACCGGATCCAAGAGCTCTCGTGGTCGCGCTTGCGGGCCTGCCCGTCGATCCAGCCGAAGCACAACGCCTCGTCGACCGCCTGCTGCCAGGTCAGCGTGGTGACGGTGCCGCCCTTGCGGGTCAGGGCGAGCCAGACACCGGGCGACGTGTCGTGGTGGGCGGACAGCCACGCGCGCAGGCGTCCGCGTCGGCCACGATCAGCTCGTCCAGCTCAGCGGTTCCCATGACCGGCAGGCTATGCCCTGGGTACGACGCTACCGCCGGACGCCCGGATCAGCCGCCCGCTGATCCCCGTCGGACGACGGGTCGGCCGCCCGCCGTATCCGCCGCCCGGCCACCAGCATCGCCACGCCTGCGCCGGCGAGCCCCGCGCCGATCAGCCCGCCCACGATCCCCGCCGCCGGATCGCGTTCCCGGAACGCGTACACCACGGTCGAGGTGAGGATCGGCGTACCGAGGGCGATCGCCATCCACCCGCCGAGGATGTCCTCCTTCCCGGCGAAGGCGTTCGTGGTGATGAGGAAGAGCAGCACCATGGCAGCGGCGAGGCTGATGAGGATCAGCGCCGAGAGGATCAGCGCGGGATCGCGGGGGAGCAGCCCGGCGGCCGCGGCGAGCACGTAGATGATCGCCGCCGCGATGAGGTTCGCGAGGACGTTCGTCATCACGTTCGCCACGAACCTGCGCAGGCCGCCGCGCCCGGTGT
Source organism: Micromonospora sp. CNZ285 (assembly GCF_004637285.1). Lineage (NCBI taxonomy): Bacteria > Bacillati > Actinomycetota > Actinomycetes > Micromonosporales > Micromonosporaceae > Micromonospora > Micromonospora sp. CNZ285. Next base: position 1,228,963 of record NZ_SPQD01000001.1, read on the forward strand.
CGTCGCCGCTGATGGCGTCCCCCGATCGCCGTCGATGCCGTCAACGGGAGGCTAGGGGGACCGGGCGGCCGGCACAACGCCCGGCGCCGGTCGGTGTCGTCACGACGTCCGCGAATCGTGCGACCGGCGGGCGGCCAGCAACTCGTCCAGGTGCCGCTCGCTCCACGACCGGGCCGCCGCGACGAGAGTCAGCAGGCTGCGGCCCAGCGGCGTCAGCGCGTACTCCACGCGCGGCGGGTTCTCGTCGTAGGCCGTGCGTGTGACCAGCCCGTCGCGTTCCATCGCCCGCAACGTCTCGGCCAGCACCTTCGGCGTGATCGTGCGCAGCGGCACCCGCAGCTCGGTGAACCGGCGCGGCCCGTGCTCCAGGCACAGCACCACCATCGCGGTCCACTTGTCGCCGATCTGCAACGGCACCATCCGCGACGGACACGCGGGGTGGAACATGTCCGGATCGAGCGGCGTCACCGCCCGAGCGTAACCCCGGTACCGTTGCGGTAACCGGCACCCCGCGCTCTAGCGTCGCGCCATGACCAGCATCGTCGTCTTCGGCGCGGGCGGCCGGGCCGGCCGCGCGATCACCGCCGAGGCCCACCGCCGTGGCCACCGCGTCACAGCCGTCGTCCGCGACCCCGCCCGCCATCCCGGCCTCACCTCCGCGGTACGCGGCGACGTCACCGACCCGGAGGCCGTCACCTCCATCGGGTACGGGCACGACGCCGTCGTCCACGCGGTCAGCCCGGCGTCCGGGCCGGAAGCGCTGGCCGCCGCCGGTCCCGATCCGGAGTTCTTCGTCCGGGCGGCCGACGCGCTGCTGCACGGCCTGGCCCGCGCCGGCGTGCCGCGGCTCGTGGCGGTCGGCCTGTTCGCCACGCTCACCGACGCGCACGGCCGGCCCCTCTACGACGACCCGGCCGTGCTGCCCGCCGAGCTGCGGCCGTTCGCGCTCAGCCATGCCGCCGGCCTGGACCGGCTCCGTGCGGCGGACACCACAGTCGACTGGCTGGTGCTCACCCCGCCCGCCGCGCTGGACGTGGACGGCCCCCGCACCGGCCGCTACCGCCTCGGCGGCGAGCACGCCCCGGCACTCGCGCACCTGTCGTACGCCGATCTGGCGGTCGCGGTGGTCGACGAGATCGAGGCGCCGCGCCACCACCGCACCCGGCTCTCGGTCTTCGGGGACGTGCCGGACTAGCCGCCCGCCGCGTTGTGCCGGGCGACCAGCGCCGGCAGCTCGTCCAGCGAGTCGATGCGGAACAGGCACCGGTCGGCCACGTCCGGCATGTCGAGGATGTGGCCCCACGGTCCGCGCCGGATCAGGCACGCCGTCATGCCGGCGGCCATCGCCGGGGCGGCGTCGTTGTCCGGCCGGTCACCCACGTACAGGATCGTCGACGCGTCGCCGCCGCCCTCGCGGACGACCCGGTCGAAGAACTCCGGCGCCGGCTTCGCCACGCCCCAGGCCGCCGACGTGCCGATCACGTCCACCGCCAGGTCCAGCGCCCGCAGCGTCGCCTCGGCGTGCGCCGGCTGGTTGCCGGCCAGGCCGACGCGCAATCCCTGCTTCCGCAGGGCGGCCAGGCAGGCCCGCGCGTCCGGGTACAGATCCTCCTCGCCGAACGACTCCGGGTCGCCGGCCACGACCCGGCGCGCGAGTTCGGCGGTGAGGTCGAAGTCCGGCCGGAACGCCCGGAACACCTCCTGGTAGTCCAGCCCGCGGGCGATCACCGCGCCGAAGACCGCGGAGAACGTGTGCCGGGGTACGCCGAGCCAGTCCGCCCAGGTCGCGAACTCGCGGGTCTCGTCGAGGATCGTCCCGCCCACGTCGAAGAAGACCGCTCGGATCATCAGCGGATCGTACTGTCGTTGATCAGCCTGTGGGGGGCGCCCGGGTAGCGCAGACTGCCCGCATGAATGCCGCCTTCCTCCCCGAACCGCCGCAGAGCCCGGCGGCGAAAGCCGCCTACGAGGACGACCTCGCCTCCGACGGCTACGTCAACAACCTCACCCGCGTCTGGTGCTGGCGCCCCGACGTGCTGATGTCCTTCCAGAACACGCGCACCGAGCTGCTGTCCGAGTCCACGCTGTCCTCCCGTGAGGTGGCGGTGCTGGTCGCCGCCACGGCCGCCGCGCGGGGCGACTCGTACTGCTCGCTGGCCTGGGGTGCCCGACTGGCCGGGATGAGCGACGAGGAGACAGCCGTCGCGGTGCTGCGCGGCGACGAGGCGGACCTGTCGGAGCGGGAGACGGCGCTCGCGGACTGGTCCCGCCGGGTCGTGACGGACCCGAACGCCACCACCGAGGCCGACACGCGACGCCTGCGCGAGGCCGGCCTGAGCGACCGGGAGATCTTCGAGGCGACCACGCTGATCGCGTTCCGGCTGGCGTTCTCCACAGTTAACGACGCGCTCGGCGCGCGGCCGGACGCGCAACTGGCGGAGAAGGCGCCACGGCTCGTCCGGGAGGCGGTCACGTTCGGCCGCCCGGTCTGAGCGAGCGGGCCCCGGCCCCGGGCCGCGCCTCGGCCGGGCACGGCCTCGGGGCAGCGGTCCGCCACGCGAGCGGAGATCATCATCCGGTGACAGACACCGCCGCGTACACGTTGGCCGTTCCGCCGCTGTTCGCTGCCCTGGCTCCGGCGAACGACATCCTGATCGCCGGCGCCGGTGGCGGCTTCGACGTCTACGCCGGCCTGCCGCTGGCGCTGGCGCTGTGGCAGGCCGGCAAGCGGGTGCACCTGGCCAGCCTCTCCTTCTCGGAGCTGGAACTGCTCGACCGGCAGGTGTGGGTGGACGAGCACGTCGCGGCGATCCGGCCGGACACCCTCAGCCCGGACTGGTACTTCCCGGAGGGGATCCTGGCCCGCTGGCTGGCGGGCCGGGACCTGCCGTCGACCGTGTACGCCTTCCCACCGCTGGGCGTGCAGCCGCTGCGCGATGCGTACCGGCACCTGGTCGACCGGCTCGACCTCGACGCGATCGTGCTCGTCGACGGCGGCACCGACATCCTGTTGCGCGGCGACGAGAGCGGCCTGGGCACCCCGGTGGAGGACATCACCAGCCTGGCCGCCGTGGCCGGTCTGGACGTGCCGGTCCGGTTGGTGAGCAGCCTCGGTTTCGGCATCGACGCGCACGACGGCGTCAACCACGTCGAGGTGCTGGAGAACCTGGCCGCGCTCGACCGGGAGGGCGGCTACCTCGGCGCGCTGTCCATTCCCGGCTCCAGTCGTGAGGCCGTGCTCTACCGCGAGGCGGTCGCGCAGGCCCAGGCCGCCACCCCGCACCGGCCGAGCATCGTCCAGGGGCAGATCGCCGCCGCCACCGGCGGCGCGTTCGGAGACGTACGGTTCAGCCGGCGCACCGGCCACGGCGACCTGTTCGTCAACCCCCTCATGGCGATCTACTTCTCCGTCGACCTGCCCCGGCTCGCCGCCCGCTGCCTCTACCTCGACCGGATCGAGAACACGATCGGGCGGCGTCAGGTCATCACCCGCATCGAGGCGTTCCGCGACGAGCTGCGGGCCGCCCGGGTGCCCCGGGCGTATCCGCACTGACGGCCACGGCATGTCGTACCGGTGTGGGAGGGTCCGGGCATGACGACGTTCGTGCTCATCCACGGTGGCGGGGGCAGCGCGTGGGACTGGCACCTGCTGGTTCCCGAGCTGGCCGCCCGGGGTCACGACGCGGTGGTGCCGGAGCTGCCCATCGGTGACCGGTCGGCGGGGTTCGCCGAGTTCGGCCAGGCGGTGATCGACGCCGCCGGCGACCGCGACGACCTCGTGGTGGTCGGCCACTCATACGGCGCGTTCACCGCACCGCTGGTCGCCGACCGGCTGCCGGTGCGCCTGCTGGTCCTGCTCACGCCGATGATCCCGCGGCCCGGCGAGAAGCCGGGGGACTGGTGGGGCAACACCGGCTACCGCGAGCCGGAGGGGCTCAGCGAGGAGCAGCAGTTCTACAACGGAGTGCCGGCCGAGATCGTCGCCGAGGCGCCCGCGCACGGCCGGGAGCAGGTCAGCGCGGAGTGGGACGAGCCGTGGCCACTGCCCACCTGGCCGGCCGTGTCGACGGCGGTGCTGATCGGCCGCGACGACCGGTTCTTCCCCGCCGACTTCCAGCGCCGGGTGGCCGCCGACCGGCTCGGCGTTGTGCCGGACGAGATCGACGGCGGCCACGCGGTGGCGCTCAGCCGTCCGGGCCCGCTCGCCGACCGGCTGACCGCCTACCTGGCGTCCTGACCGTCCGGCCGCCGGGCTCAGGAGACGGCGGCGGCCGGGCGCGCGGGCTCCGGGTCGCGCGTGTGCCGGCGCGTCGGCAGCAGCAGCGGCGTGGCGAGCAGCAGCACCCCGGACACGGTGATCGCGGCGAGCGGGCCGACGACAGTGGCGAGGCCGCCCCACCCGGCCATCAGCGCGGCCTGGGTGAGCCGGCCGGTGACGCTCCACGCGGTCAGGACCTGCGCGGTGTGCGCCTGCGGGGTGCGGCGCAGGCGCTCGGTCGCGTAGATCGGGTTGAACACGCCCATGCACGTGATGAGCACCGACTCGACGGCGATCACCGTCAGCAGCCCGGTGGTCCCCGGATGGGTGAACGCGAGACCGAGCGGGACGATCGACCGCAGCCAGCCGGACGCCGTCATGACGCGCTGCCGCCCGTACCGCCGCACCAGGCGCGGGCTCAGCCGTGCGCCGAGTACGCCGCCGAGCGCGGAGACACCGAAGACCAGCCCGTACTGCCAGGCCGCCACCCGGTATTCACCCAGCAGGAGCACGGCGAGCAGCGGCGCGGTCGCCATGATCAGGCCGCCGACCAGCACCGAGTTGAGGAACAGCCGCCACAGCACCGGGTCGCGGCGCACGAGCCGCCAGCCGGCGCCCAGGCCGGCGACGCGTGAGGCGCCCGCCGGGTCACGGGGCGCGGCCGTGTCGCCGGCCCGGATCCGCCGGACCGCGAGCGCCGACAGCAGGTGGCTCACGGCGTCGGCGGTGATGGTGACGACCGGGCCGAGCAGCCCCACGAGCGCACCGCCGAGCGGCGGCCCGGCCGCCGTCGCGGCCCAGCTCGTCGCCTCGAACCGTCCGTTCGCCGCCAGCAGCCGATCATCACGGACCAGGCTCTTCAGGTACGCCCCGGACGCAGCGGTGAACGTGAGGCCGGCCGTCCCGCAGACCACCGCGACGACGAGCAACTGGCCGTAGGACAGCACCCCGAGCGCGTACGCGGCCGGCACGCTCGCCAGCGCCGCGAACCGGACCAGATCCGTCGCGATCATCACCGGCAGCTTCCGCCGGTAGGCCACCCACGGCCCGAGCGGGACCGCCAGCAACGCCGCCACCGCCAGCCCGGCCGCCTCCAGGAGCGACACCGCGAACGCCGACGAATCCAGCACCCGCACCGCGATCAGCGGGAACGCGCCGAACGCCAGCCAGGTGCCGTACGTGCTCACCGCGTACGCCGACCACAGCCACCCGAAATCCGATCCCCGTCTCCGCACGCCCGCCCCCGTCACCGATGCCCGCGCATCAGACCGGCCACGCGGGTGCCGCAGCAAACAACCGCCGCCCGGCGCGCCACAACCATCGGCTGGACCCCCCTACTGTGGGCCGGTGGACAGCGAGGCGGTGCGGTCGTTCGTGCGGGCGGCCGAACTCGGGCAGTTCCGGCACGCCGCCGACGATCTGGGCGTCACCCAGCAGGCCGTGTCGAAGCGGATCGCCGCGCTGGAGCGGGAGCTGGGAGTGCGCCTGTTCACCCGTACACCCCGAGGGGTCGAGCTGACACACGACGGCCGGGCGTTCCTCCCGCACGCCCGGGGCGTCGTCGCCGGCGCGGACCGCGCGGTCGCCGCGGTCCGGCCCGGCGCGCGGGCGCCGCGCATCGACGTGCTCGGCCTGCGCAGCGCGCAGGCAGTCCTGCTGCACGACTACTGGCGCGCCCACCCGGGCGTCGACCTCGACGTGGTGACGCTGCGGGTCGACGACCCCCGGCAGGTCGCCGCCGCCGTCCGGGCCGGCGACGTCGACGCCGCGTTCCGCACCGTCACCGACCCGGCCGCGCTGCCGTCCGAGGTACGGATGGTCCGCGCCTTCGACTCGCCGCTGCAACTGCTCGCCGGGCCCCGGCACCCGCTCGCGTCCGCGCCCACGCTCACGCCGTCCGAGCTGCGCGGGCACCGGCTGCGGGTGCCGGGCATCGTGCCGGGCAGCGAGTGGGGCGAGTTCTACGAGCAGCTCGCCGACGCCTTCGACCTGTGGGTGGACGCGACCGGGCCGAACTTCGGCACCGAGGTGCTCCTCGACGAGCTCGCGGACTCGGCGGACGTGGCGACGCTCGTCGGCACCCGGGACCGCTACCTCTGGCCCGCCGGCCACGACCTGCGCCGCATCCCGATCACGGATCCGGTGCTCGCGTACCCGATCAACCTCATGCTGCCCCGGACCGGTCCGCATCCGGGGCTGCGGCCGGTGATCCGCCACTTCGCGGACCTGCCGCCGCTGCCCGGGCCGGTCTGGCGGCCCGCCTGGCCCGGGTGATCAGGGCTGCGACGTCCGCCGCGCCAGGTGGACCGTGACATCCGAGGTGACCTCGACCGTGCCGGGCAGCACGTCCCGGACGCGGCGGAACACCTGCTCACGTACGGGTGGCGGCAGTTCGAGATAGGCCGAGACGGTCGACAGGAGACCGACGTAGTCGTCGGCGCTCGTCGTGATCCGCCGCGCGATCTCCGACTGGCGAACGTCGGTGAACCACTCGGACGCGCGCAGCTCGGTGCCGGGCCACTGCATTCCGGCCTCCGGTGGCGTCCCGTCCGGCGACGGGATCTCGTCGTCGGCGAGGAACTCGGACCGGGCCGCGGCCACCGCGTCGCGCAGCGCCGGGTCGGCCAGCCGCAACGGCCCGCCGAACGAGGCGAACACGCCACCGGCCGCGAGCAGCCCGGCGATCCGCTCCCACCGCCGGTCCGGGTCGGTCCAGTGCAGCGCCGCCGCCGCGTACACCAGGTCGTGGCGCTCGCCGGCGCGCAACTGCTCGAACGCGGCCTGCCGGACCCGCACCTCGGCCGGGACGTGCCGGCGCAGTTCGGCGAGCATCGCGGGGTCCGGGTCGGTGGCGGTGACCGCGATGCCGCGCCGGGCGAACAGCCGGGTCGCCTTGCCGGTCCCGGCGCCGATCTCCAGTGCGGTCCGGACCGGCCGGCCCGCGTACGTTAGCACCAGGTCGGCCAGCTCCTCGGGGTAGCCGGGCCGGAACCGCTCGTACGCCCGCGCTGCCGCCCCGAAGCTCAACGCGCGATCCGGCATACCGGTCATCCTTCCACGCTCAGGCCACCGGGCTACGCGTCCGGGTCCCACGCCGCGATCTGGTCGAGCACGCGCCGGTCGCCCTCGATGGCGAGCGCGTCCAGCGGAATCCGGCCGTAGAAGGCCAGGACCAGGTCACCGGCGGTGGAACGGGCGGAGGTGTCGGCCGGGCCCGCGTCGTCTCCGGCCTGCACGCGGGTGACCCGTGCCCCGCCGGGGGAGAGCCGCGTGCGCCACGATCCGCCCTCGGTGACGTGGTAGTCGAGGACGGCGGGCTCGTACGGCCACGGCACGGTGGTCGCGCAGCAGGTGAACAGGAAGTCCTCCACGCCGTCGAGGGCCACCTCGACCGGCAGCGGCTGCGGCGCGCCCACTGTGAGCCGGGCGTCGTAGGTGTGCACCGCGATCTCCTGGAGCTGGTGCCGGGCGACGGCGCCGCAGGTCTGCGGCGACTGCGACGTGTCCCACCACGTCCAGCAGCGGCGATCGGGTCCGGCGTCGCGCAGCGCGGCCAGCAGGTGCTCGGTGGACTCGGCCAGCCAGTCCCGCAGCGCCGTACGCTCCCGCGGCGCGCCCGGCCCGCCGGGTTCGGCCCGTCCGGACGCCTCGGGACCGGCGGCGACGGTGGCCGCCCACGAGCGGCGTCCTTCGCCGATGTGCCGGGCCAGGTCGAACAGCGTCCATCCGGGACAGGTCGGCACCGGCGCGTCGAGGTCCGGCGCGGCGGCGACCGCGTCCCGGAACGCGGCCGACCGGTCGTCGATCAGCCGCAGCCGGTCGGGAAACGTCAGGGGTTCGGTCACTCCGGCTGTCTACCACTGTGCCCGGAGGCCCGACAGCGAGTTTCGGCGCGCACGTGCGCGCCGACGGCGTCGGCCACCTGCTCGGGCGGGGCGGAGGCGTCGATCAGACGGGCGTCGGTCACCGACGCGAACGCGGCGAGGGCCCGGGCGACGTGGTCGTGCCGCCAGCCGCGCGCGCCGGACTCGACCTGGTCGGCGTCGATCCGGGCCCGCAGCCGGTCCTCGGGGAGCGTGAGCACCACCTCGCGGACGTCGACGCCCGCGGCGCGGATGCCGCCGAGGATCTCCGCGCGGTATGCCGGGTCGAGCAGGCTCATCGGCACGATCCAGACGCCCGCGTGGTGCCGGTCCAGCCCGGTGACCGTCTGCACGACGAGGTGACGCCACAGGGGCAGGTCCTGGAAGTCGTCGGTCGGCGGGGTGACGAACGCGGTGAGCATCGAGCCGAGGAACTCCGGGTCGAACAGCCGCGCATCCGGCAGCGCGCTCGTGAGCAGCCGCGCCGTGGTCGTCTTGCCGACACCGAACGCGCCGTTGAGCCAGACAATCATGACGGTGATCGTGTCAGTTGGCGGCTAGCCTGGCGCGGTGGGATTCGACGTCGGCGCGGACGCGTACGGCCGTTTCATGGGCCGATTCGCCGAGCCGCTGGCGGTGCGCTTCGCCGACGCCGCGGGTGTCACGCGAGGGCAGCGGGCGCTTGATGTCGGCTGCGGCACCGGCGCGCTGACCGCGGAGCTGGTCGCACGGCTGGGGCCCGAGGCGGTGTCGGCTGTCGACCCGTCGGCGCCGTTCGTGGAGGCGGCCCGGGTACGCCTGCCCGGGGTCGAGATCCGGCGGGCGTCGGCTGAGCTGCTGCCGTTCCCCGACGGCGGCTTCGACGTCACCCTCGCTCAGCTCGTCGTGCACTTCATGACGGACCCGGTTGCCGGCCTGCGGGAGATGGTCCGTGTGGCCCGTCCCGGGGGAGTGGTGGCGGCCTGCGTGTGGGACCACGCCGGTGGGCGTGGACCGCTGACCGTGTTCTGGCAGGCGGTCCGGTCGCTCGACCCGGACGCCTACGACGAGTCGGGGCTCGCCGGGGCGCGGGAGGGCGACCTCGTCGACCTGTTCGCCGCCGCCGGCCTGCGTGACGTGCGGTCGTCCATGCTCACCGTCCGGACGAGTTTCGCGAGCTTCGACCAGTGGTGGGAGCCGTACACGCTCGGGGTGGGCCCGGCCGGGGACCACGTCCAGCGGCTCGACGCGGCGGGCCGCGCGGCGTTGCGCGACAGGTGCGCGTCACTGCTCGGCGACCGGTGGCCGGTGGAGGTCCCGGCCTCGGCCTGGACGGCGGTCGGCCGGGCGCGGTAGGCGGTCAGTCGGCGAAGTCGACACCGGCGAGCGCCACACCCCGGTACGCGGCGAGGCGCTCGGCCTCCGCGACCACCGCGTCGCGGGTGCTGCCGGGCAGTTTGCGCCACGGCTGGACCGCGACGGTGAACGACCGGCCGGACTTGCGGGGCCGCCAGGTGCCGGCCAGATCCCCGTCGGCCAGTACGGCGCCGGGGCGGCCCAGCACCGGCCACAGCTCCTTCGCGCGGGCCGCGTCCGGCACCAGCGTCGCCCGGTCCTTCGCCTGGAGGAACAGGTCGAACGGGCCGAGCAGGCGGGTCGTGGTGGCGTCCGCCGACCCCAGCGCCGCCTCGTCGGCGGCGAGCAGCCAGCGCGTCTCACCGTCGACGTTCACCTCGACCGCGTCGTGCGGCCAGCGGGCCTTGACCTCCTTGACCGGGGCGTCGAGGTAGTCGGCGACGTGCTTGGGCGTGGCCGGGCCGAGCAGCCGCAGGTACGCGCGGATGAGTTCGAACCGGTCGCCGGGCGCGGCGGCCGGACGGAAGTCGCTGATGCGTTCCAGAATCGGCGGTGACGTGTCGAGCCGCAGCTCCAGTCCGGCGCGCACGGCGGCCAGCCGGAACGGCATCTCGTAGAGGTGGATCGCGTCGCACGGCCGGCAGTGCCGCAGGTAGGGCTCGGGCATCACCTCGGCCAGGCGGCCGGAGACCGCGCCCTTGACCGTCGGCTCGCGGACGATCTCCCGCATCCGCGCGGCCACCTCGTCGAGCGCGGCGACGATGCCGATGCCCGCCGCCTTCAACGGCTTCGCCGCGTCGTAGATGCGCTTGCCCGCGTCGGCGTCGGAGAACGGCTCGACCGCGGCGGCCACCGCGCCCACGTCGGCGCGGCGGTAGAGGTGCGGGGCGCCGCGTACGGTCCAGAGCAGGACCAGGTCGTCGCCGGTCAGCGGGGCCACGTCGACGCCGCGTGTGGCGAGCGCCCACCGGCCGCCGTCGGGACCGGTGTCCTGCACGCCGATGCCGAGCACGGCGGTGTCGGCGAGCGAGCCCCGCACCCGGTCGAGCTGCTGAGCGCGCACGCGGAAGGCCAGCACCTGACGCCTGTCGGTCATCGCCACAGCGTAGGCGCCGGCACCGACACGTCGTCGATGGAACGCTGCGGGTGTCTCCGGCCCCGTTTGACACCCACAGCGTTCCACTCGCCGCCCGTCGGCGGGGGAACGCGGCGTCAGCGGTCGGCGAGCAGCCGTTCGCGGACCTCGCGGCGCAGGATCTTGCCGATCTGGGAGTACGGCAGCTCGTCGACGATCACGACCCGGCGTGGCACCTTGTACCCGGCCAGGTGGGTGCGGCACGAGGTCCGGATCGCCTCCGGGCTGCCGGCCACCGCCGGGTCGACCACCACCGCGGCGACGACCTCCTCGCCGTCGTCGGTGGGCATTCCCACGGCGGCGGCCTCGCGTACGCCGGGGACGCGGCGCAGCGCCTCCTCCACCTCGGACGGGTAGACGTTGAAGCCGCCCGTGATGATCAGTTCCTTGATCCGGTCCACCACCGTCACGAAGCCGTCGGCGTCCATGGTGACGATGTCGCCGGTACGCATCCAGCCACCGGGCAGCAGCACCTTCGCCGTCTCCTCGGGCCGGTGCCAGTAGCCGGTGAACACCTGCGGGCCGCGGACCAGCAGCTCACCGGCCTCACCCGGAGCGCGGTCGCGGCTCGGATCCTCCGGGTCGACGATGCGCACGTCGGTGGAGGGGAACGGCACGCCCACGGTGCCCGGCCGGCGGGTCGGCGCGACCGGGTTGCCGACGGTGATCGGGGACGTCTCGGTCATCCCGTACCCCTCGACCAGCAGGCCGCCGGTCACCTGCTCCCACAGCTCCACCGTGGCCGGTGGCAGCGACATCGCGCCGGACAGCGCGTACCGGATGGAGGTGAGGTCGACGCCGCGCTCGCGCGCGACGGTGGCCAGCTTCGCGTAGACCGGCGGCACCGCGGGCAGGAACGTCGGCGGGCGGCGGCGGACAGCGTCGAGCACCTGGTCGGCGTCGAAGCGGGGGAACAGCACCAGCGTCGCCCCGATGCTGACGGCGAAGGTGAGGCAGAGCGTCAGCCCGTAGGCGTGGAACAGCGGCAGCACCGCATACACCGTCTCCGCGCCGTCGCGCAGGCCCGGCACCCAGGCCCGGCCCTGCGCGGCGTTGGCGCGCAGGTTGCGGTGGGTCAGCACCGCGCCCTTGGGCTCGCCGGTGGTGCCGCCGGTGTACTGGAGCAGCGCCACGTCCCCGGCCTCGGGCGCGGGATGCCCGGCGGGCAGCGGCCCGGCGGCGGCGACCAGCTCCGACCAGGGCAGGGCGCCGGGCGCGGGGGCGGTCATCGCGGCCCGCGCGGCGCGGACCTTCGGCAGCGGCACCCGCAGCGCCCACCGCTTGAGCCGCGGCAGCGCCGCGGTCAGGTCGACCGACACCACGGTACGCACGGCGCCGCGTCCCGCCACCAGCGGCGCGACCTTGTCCCACACGATCGCGACCGTCGCGCCGTGGTCGGTGAGCTGCCGGTCCAGCTCGTCGGCGGTGTAGAGCGGGTTGTGCTCGACGACCACCGCGCCGAGGCGCAGCACGGCGTAGAACGCGACCACGTGCTGCGGGCAGTTGGGCAGCACCAGCGCCACCCGGTCGCCCGGGCCGACGCCGAGCCGGCGCAGCGCCTCGGCGGCGCGGGCCACCTGGTCGGCCAGCTCGGTGAAGGTGGTGGTGGCGCCGTAGAAGTCGAGCGCGACCCGGGGACCGAACCGTCCGGCCGCCTCGGTGAGCAGGTCGACGAGCGAGCCGTCCGGCTCGGTGATCTCGGCGGGCACCCCGGGTGCGTAGCTACGGGTCCAGGGTCGCTGGGCGGTCGCGTCCATCGCCGTTACTCCTCGTCGCGCGGATGACGCCACCAGCCTAACTTAACCGCGCGGTAACCTACGCTCACGTAGGTTGCCGGGTCGGTCACACCCGCCGCAGGTCAGCGGCGGCCGGTCGAGTGTTGGTGCACCGCCCGCCGGCCCTTCACGATCCCGACGACGATGACCGCGGCGAGCGCGATCACGCCGATGATGACGAACCAGCGGACCGCCTCCAGCAGCAGCCCGAGCAGGATGATCACACCGGCGGCCACGCCGACCACCCACAGCAACGCGCGCATGTCCCAGCCTCCCGTCGTACGGTCGGCCGCCCGCTTTCCCGCTGGACCGGCGGGCATGCCGCCGCCGGGTGGATCAGTGCCGGGCCACGTACACGGTGTTCGCCGCCTCCCGGCCCTGCAACGGGTTCGGGAACCGGACGACGTGTGCCACCGAGGTCGGGAACACTTCGGTCAGCGTGCGCTGGAACGCCGGGTCCGGCGGGTCGTTCGACCACAGCGCGAAGACGCCCTCCGGGTGCAGCAGCGCGGCCAGCCGCCGCAGCCCGTCGACCGTGTAGAACGGGGCGTGGCTGGGGTGCAGCACGTGGCGGGGGGAGTGGTCCACGTCCAGCAGCACCGCGTGGAAGCGGCGCCCGGGCTCGTCCGGGTCGAGACCGTCGCCGGCGACCGCGGCGAAGAAGTCCGCCCGGACGAACCGGGTACGCGGATCGGTGGCCAGCCCGGCGGCGAACGGCAGCAGGTCCCGCCGGTGCCAGTCGATCACGTCCTCGATCGCCTCGACCACCACCAGCGAGCGCACCCGGGGATCCTCCAGCGCGGTACGCGCGGTGTAGCCGAGGCCGAGCCCGCCGACCACCACGTCCAGCGCGTCGCCGGTGAGCGGAGCCAGCCCGAGCCGGGCCAGTTCGATCTCCGCGACCGGGAAGGCGCTGGACATGAGGTACTCGTCGTCGAGCTTCACCTCGTACACGTCGGAGTCCAGTGCCGGGTCACGGCGCCGCCGCAGGCTGATCTCGCCGATCGGCGTCTCCCGCCAGGCCAGTTCCTCGAAACGCGCGCCCACCCGTGTCCTCTCCGCCGATCCGTCCCCGGATGCTACCGGCCGGTTCCCGGCCCGGCCCGGCGAAACGGCGGCGGACGGCGGTCAGTCGGCGGGGCGGGTGGCGACCACCACGGTGTCCAGCGCGTCGACGGTCCCGCCGTCGGTGGCCGGGACCGGCCGGCGGGTCGTCTCGGCCCGCTGCACGCGCAGCCCGGCCAGCCCGTCGACCACCGACTCCGGCGTGAGCAGCACGTCCGGGTCCTGCGGGCCGCCGATGCCCCCGGCGAGGTTGGCCAGGTCGTGGCCCACCACCACCAGCGTGCCGCCGGGGCGCAGCGCGGACTTCGCCGCGGCGAGCACCGCGGCGAACTCCGGCGCGGGCAGGTGCAGGTAGCTGATCAGCACCAGGTCGTAGCTGTTCGGCACCGGCCGGTACGCGGTCACGTCCGCGACCCGCCAGTCGACAGTGACGCCCCGCGCGGCGGCCAGCTCACGCCCTCGGTCCACGGCCACCGCGGAGAAGTCCACCGCGTTGACCCGCCAGCCCTGACCGGCCAGCCAGACCGCGTTGCGGCCCTCGCCGGCGGCGATGTCCAGCGCTGACCCGGGAGGCAGCCCGGTGACCGACTCGACCACGAAACGGTTGGGCTCAGCGCTCCACACCAGTCCGGGCGTGTCGGCGTACCGGCTGTCCCAGGCGCTGCTGTCCACTGTGTTCCCTCCTCCGGCGGCCCCACACCGCCATGGTGACCGTACCGGCCACGGCAAGCGCTCCCACGGCGAGTCCCCATACCGGCGGCAACTGCTGCGCGAGCACGAACACGCCCATCACCACGACGAACCAGCCGAACCCCCGGCGCAGCAGGTCGGCCGGGATCCGCCCGGCGAGCCGGCCACCGAGCAGGCTGCCGACGACGGCGGCGGCGGTGACCCCGGCGGCCAGACCCCAGTGGATCTGCACGCTGGACAGGTAGCCCGCCAGACCGGCGAACGACTTCATCGCGATGACGACCAGCGAGGTGCCGACTGCGATCGGCATCGGCAGTCCGCCCAGCAGGGCCAGGGCCGGTACGACCAGGAAGCCGCCGCCGGCGCCGACCAGGCCGGTGACCAGGCCGACGACCACACCGTCCCCGACCACCCGCAGCATCGGCAGCTCGTGCGGCACCGGGCGGCCCTCGGTGGACCGGCGGCCCCGCAGCATCGCGACCGCGGTGGCGAGCATCATCAGCGCGAACCCGGTGAGCAGGACGCCGGCCGGGACGAACTCGGCCAGCCGGCCGCCCGCGTACGCGCCGGTCATGCCGGCCACGCCGAAGATGAGCCCGGTACGCCAGCGGACCCGGTTCGCCCAGGCGTGCGGCAGTACGCCGACGGCGCTGGTCACGCCGACGACCAGCAGCGAGGTGGCGATCGCCTCCTTGGCGGGCAGGTCGGCGACGTAGACCAGCAGCGGCACGGCGAGGATGGACCCGCCGCCGCCGAGCAGGCCCAGCGTCACGCCGATCAGCACCGCGCCGGCCAGCGTCAGCGCGAGGGTGGTCACTTGCGGCTCCCGTCGCGCAACTGCCCGACGATCGTGTCCAGGTCGCAGCTCGCGCCGCGGTTGTACGGCAGCTTGCTCAGCAGCATGCCCATGGCGCAGGTGTTGGTGAGCGCGGCGAACGTGAGGCCCGCGCCGATGAACGCGGCGACCCACTTCAGGCCGGGCACGAACACCGACCCGAGGACGGCGGCGAGCACGATCGAGCCGGCGACGAGGCGTACCTGGCGCTCCAGGTCCCAGCGCGGGCGGCCCTGGTTGACCGGGGCGTTTGTGGCCTGCCAGGCCAGCATGCCGCCGTCGAGCACCTTCACGTTGGGCAGGCCGACGGTGCCGAGCGCCTGACCGGCCTGGCCGGCCCGGACGCCGGAGCGGCAGATCAGCACCACGTCCTCGTCCAGGTGGCTGCGCAGCTCCGCGCGGTGCTCCCGGAGCAGGTCCAGCGGCACGTTGTACGCGCCGGGGATGTGCGCCGCCTCGAACTCACCGGGTGTGCGCACGTCGAGCATCCGGGGCGTACGTCCGGCGGCGATCAGCTCGCGCAGGGTCGCCGCGTCGATGGTGGTGGGGGTGGTCGTGGTCATGCTTCGGTCTCCTTCAGCGGGTGTTTTCGGGCAGGGTCGGGCGCCGGCCGGCGTGGGGACACGCCGGCCGGGCGCTCGGGGAGAGGTCAGGCGGTGGGCGCCATGCGTACGCCGGCCGCCTCGGCTCGGCCGTACGAGTCGTCGATCAGCACCACGTCACGGCCGGCGTTGGCGAGCAGGGACGCGGCGGCGGTGGCCCGGTAACCGGAGCCGCAGTGCACCCAGACGGTCCCGGCGGGGATGTCGGCGAGCCGCTTCGGCACGTCCGGCAGCGGCACGTGCACCGCACCGTCGATGTGCCCGGCCTTCCACTCGTTCGTCATCCGCACGTCGAGGACGACCTGCGGCGCGGGCAGCCCGGCCGGGGTCTTCCCGGCCTGCGCGGCGGCGAGCGCGCCGAAGTCGGCCACCGCCAGCTCCCGCAGCTGCGACGGGTCGGCGGTCCACTGCTCGGGCTCGCCGGTGGCCTGGGCGGCCGGGCGGTCGATGCCGATGCGGACCAGTTCCCGCTGGGCGTCGGCGACCTGCTCCGGGGTCTGCGCCAGAAACGTGATCGGCACACCCCAGTCGATCAGCCAGCCGAGCCACGTCGACATCGGCCCGTCCAGGCCGAGGCTGACGGTGCCGGCCAGGTGCGAGGCCGCGTACGCCTTGCGGTGGCGCAGGTCGACCACCCACTCGCCGGCGGCGATACGACGGCGCAGCTCGTCGGCGTCGGCGCGGGCCACCGGCGTGAGGTCGACCGGGGCGGGACCGGCGGCGTTGGCGACGCCCATGTGGGCGTAGTACGCCGGGTAGGCGTCCAGCCCGGCCAGCGTCTCGGTGACGAACTGGTCGGCGGCCAGCCGCAGCACCGGGTTGGCCTCCTTCTCCCGGCCGATCGTCGACTCGGGGGCGTCGGCCTGGCTGGCCGAGCAGAAGCTGCCGAAGCCGTGCGTGGGCCAGACGTGAGCGCCGTCGGGCAGCAGGTCGGCCAGCTTGCGCGCCGAGGCGTACTGGTGGTGCGCCAGCTCGTGCGCGTACTGCTGGCCGAGCAGGTCGGTGCGGCCGGTGGTGCCGAACAGCAGCGAGCCGCCGGTGAACACGCCGGCCGCCGTCCAGCCGCCGTCGCTGGCCTCGTCGAGCGCGAACGACAGGTGGTGGAACGTGTGACCGGGGGTGCCGATCACCCGCAGCCGCATGGTGTCCGACACCGGCACGGTGTCGCCGTCGGCGGCCGGGGTCCGGTCGAACTCGACCGTGTCGGCGGCGGCCACCAGGTACTGCGCGCCGGTGATCCGGGCCAGCTCCAGGCCGCCGGAGACGTAGTCGTTGTGGATGTGCGTCTCGACCACGTGGGTGATCCGTACGCCCTTGGCGCCGGCCAGGTACAGGACGCGGTCGATGTCGCGCTGCGGGTCGACCACGATCGCCACCCGGCCGTCGGAGGCGAGGTAGCTGCGGTCGCCGAGCGAGGAGGTCGCGATGACGGACACGTCGAGAGTCATGCCGTTTCCTCTCATTGCCTATATACCCCGGGGGGTATGCATGGGACAGTCTGCGGCCTGGGTCAACCAGGCAGGTGTTTACCCGCCCGCGTCGTGGTCACACGGCGCGGGCGGGGCTCAGCCGGTCAGGCGGACGCCGTCAGGCAGGGGGCCGTCAGGCCAGGGACAGGAAGAGCTTCTCCAGCTCCTCCTCGGTCATCTCCGGCTCCTCGCCCGCCTGGCGGGCGGCGTCGCAGTAGCGCATGCCGGAGGCGATGATCTTGAAACCGGCCCGGTCGATGGCCTTGGAGACCGCGGCGAGCTGGGTCAGCGCGGCGCGGCAGTCCTCGCCGTTCTCCATCATCTCGATGACGGCGTTGAGCTGCCCCCGGGCCCGCTTGAGCCGGGTCAGCGCCTCGCCTGTCATCTCCGGTCGAAGATTCACGTCATACCTCCTGCGCTCGAAGATACCCCAGGGGGTACCCGTGCCGCCACCCGTCAGGCGGTCTTGGCCCGGACCTCGTCCATGTCGAGGTCACGCACGGCCCGGATCAGCTCCTCCAGCCCGGCCGTCGGCAGGGCGCCCGGCTGGGCGAACACCAGCACGCCGTCCCGGAACGCCATCAGTGTCGGGATCGACCGGATCTGGGCGGCGGCCGCCAGGGCCGGCTCGGCCTCGGTGTCGACCTTGCCGAAGACGATGTCCGGGTGCTGCTCGCTGGACTTCTCGTAGACCGGCGCGAACGCCCGGCAGGGGCCGCACCAGCCGGCCCAGAAGTCGACCAGGACGATGCCGTCCCGGTTGACCGTCTCTGCGAAGTCGGTGGTGGTCAACGCCACGCTGGCCATCAGTACCTCCGTCGGTTCGGGTTCCGCCATGTCTAACACACCCCCGGGGGTATCCATTCCGGGGGTGGTGGCCGGCTTGATCCACTCCACCTCGGGGAGGTGGACGGGTCTGGGCCGGTGTGATGCGGCCACCTCGGCGTACTGGCGGGGCGAACCGACGACGGAGGGCCCGTGAGGGACACGCAGGGTCGCCGGGGCATCGACGGAGCGCTTATCCTGTGCGCCGACCATCCCGGCGGGAAGGGACACGATGGCGTCGCGGCAGGACCAGCTGCACTCGTACCAGTTCACCGTCCAGCGGGCGGTCGCCGCGCTCGTCATGCGGGAGACGGACCCGCCGCAGTCCCCGTTCCGCCGGCTGGCCGGCGCCGGTCTGGCCAGCGTCCTGGTCGCGGCGATCGCGCTCGGCGGCGTCGCCCTCTACGGCCTGTTCACCGGCGGCGGTGACTCGTGGCGCGAGACGGGCGCGGTGATCGTGGAGAAGGAGTCGGGCGCGCGATTCGTCTACCGCGACGAGAAGCTGCACCCGGTGTCGAACTACGCCTCCGCGCTGCTGATCATCGGGGCGGAGCGGCCGAAGACGGTGCTGGTCAGCCGCCGCGCCATCGAGGGGGTGCCGCGCGGTCTGCCGCTCGGCATCGCCGACGCGCCGGACTCGCTGCCCGCGCCGAACCGGCTCGTCCGCGACGCGTGGACGCTCTGCTCCGTGGCGGGGGACGAGCCCGGGCGCGACGAGGCCCGGTCGGTGCTGCTGATCGGGCGGCAGGCCACCGGCGGCCGGGTGCTCGGCGACCAGGGGCTGCTGGCCCGGCACCCGGACGGCGGCCTGCACCTGCTCTGGCACGACCGGCGCTACCTGCTGCGCGACACCGACCGGGTGCTCGCCGCGCTCGCCGCCACCCGGGAACGGGCGGTGCCGGTGGCGGCGGCGCTGCTCAACACGCTGCCGGCCGGCGCCGACCTGGCCCCGCCGCCCGTCGGCGACCTCGGCGAGCCGTCCGAGCGGGTCACCGGCGCCACAGTGGGTGACGTCTACCTGGTGCGCAACTCCGGCGGCGGACGGCAGTACGCGGTCGCGCAGCGCGCCGGGCTGGCCGGCATCACCGAGTTGCAGGCGGCGCTGCTGCTGGCCCGCACCGGCCAGCGGGAGCCGGAGCCGATCACGCTCGGCCGGTTCGCCGCGCTGCCGAAACTGCCCGGTCTGGTGCCCGGCGGGGCGAGCGCGCCACCCGCCGTACCGCCCCGGCTGGCCGCCGCCGAGAGCGGTGCGATCTGCGCGCGGGCCGGGGACGACGCCGGCGTTCGCGAGATCCGTCTCGGAGTCACCGCGCCGGACCTCGCCGCCGCCACCCGGACACAGGGCGGGCGGGCCGGGCTCGCCGACGAGGTGGTGGTGGAGCCGGGACGCGGCGCGCTGGTGGAGGCGGTGTCCGCGCCGGGCGCCACCGGCGGCGCGGTCTGCGTGATCACCGACCTCGGACGGCGGTACGCGCTGACCGGCGCGGACGTGCCGGGCTCGCTCGGCTATGCCGGGGTGCGCCCGGCGCGGCTGCCGGCGGCCCTGGTGGACCTCCTGCCGGCTGGCAGCCCGCTCGACCCGGAGGCCGCCCGCGCCGTCGCCGCGCCCGCCTGAGCGCCGGGCGCGATCCGCCGGGGAGGACGAGCAGCGGTCAGCCGGCGGGGCGGCGCAGCACGCTCACCGCGAAGTCGGCGTCGTCGCGCCACGGCCGCAGGTCCCAGGTGGCGAAGCGGTGCTCGGGGCGCAGCCCGGCGGCGACCGCGTCGGCGTCCAGGTCGGCCACCGGGTAGCCGCGGTCGGTGGCGAAGCCGACCACGACCAGGCCGTCCGGGCGTACGTGCGCGGCGACGCGGGCCAGCACGTCGCGTTCGGTGCCGGGGGCGACGAAGACCATCACGTTGCCGGCCAGCACGGCGGCGTCGAACGGCTCGGCCTCGCCCTGGGCGGCCAGGTCCAGCTCGGCCAGGTCGGCGACCAGGAAGCGGGGACCGGGGTGGTCGGCGCGGGCCGCCTCGACAAGCGTCGGGTCGGCGTCCACGCCCACGGCGTCGTGCCCGCGCGCGGCGAGCGCGGCGGCGACCCGGCCGGTGCCGCAGCCGGCGTCCAGGACACGGGCGCCGGGCGGCACGAGCGCGTCGAGCAGCCGCGCCTCACCGGACAGGTCGGCGCCCTCGGCGGCGAGCTGACGGAACCGGTCCACGTACCACTGCGAGTGGCCGGGTTTCGTGTCGGTCACCCAGCGGGTCGGCTTGCCCATGAGGCCACCGTAGCTGATCTTGTGGCGGCGGGTCAGGCGAGCGCCAGGAACGTGCCGGCGGCGAGCGGCCCGCCGAGCGCGACGCCGGCCAGCACCTGCGGCCAGGTGTGGTCGCCCAGCCGTACCCGGGACCAGCCGACGGCCGCGACGAGCACCCAGCCGAGGTTCGCGCCCGGGCCGGCCAGCGGCACCAGCACGGCGACGGTGGCGGCGGCGACCGCCGCGTGGATGCTCAGCTTCCACCAGTGGTTCACCAGCGCGCAGGCCGCGCCGACCACGAAGACCACCACGATCACGGCGAACAGTTCGGCCGGCGCGCGCACCGCCGCCAGCAGCAGCAACCCGGCCGCGACCGAGGCCAGCCCGATCGACAGCGGCCGGGCCCGCTGGGCGCGGTCGCCGACGTGCCGGTCGGTGAGGCGCCCCCGGCGGACGCCGTGCACGAGCACACCGATCGGGATGACGGCGCAGAACGTGAGCGCGATGCCGCCCCAGAGCAGGAACTGGCCCGCCGAGCGGCTGACCCGGGCGGCGGCGATCAGCGGCAGCGCCGTGACCAGGACGGTCGGGGCGAGCGCCTCGGTGAGCAGCCGGGCCGCCCGCGCGCCGGCCCGGCGCTCCCGTGATGCTCGCACCCGATCATCCTGGCACGGACGCTCAGCCCTTCTCGGCCCCGCTGGTGAGTCCCTCGGTGAGCAGGCGTTCCCCGGCGAAGAACAGCACCACGATCGGCAGCGTGAGGATGACCGAGCCGGCCATCAGCACGGTCTTGGGCACCTCGACGCCGTCGGCGAGCAGCGACAGGCCCAGCGACACGGTCCACCGGTCCGGCCGGTCGACCAGGAACAGCAGCGCGAACAGGTACTCGTTCCAGGCGATCATGAAGTCGTACAGCGCGACGGCCATCACCGACGGGGCCGCGAGGGGCAGGCTGACCCGGCGGATGATGCCGAGCCGGCCGGCGCCGTCGATCGCCGCGGACTCCTCCAGGCTGATCGGGATCGTCTCGAAGTAGTTCTTCAGCATGTAGACCGACACCGGCAGCGTCTGCGAGATGTAGACGAGCACCAGGCCGGTCAGCGACCCGCGCAGCCCGGCCCGGGTGAAGACCACGAACAGCGGGATCGCGATGACGATGGACGGGAACAGGTAGACCGCCAGGAACAGCGCGCTGACCTGCCGGCGGCCGAAGAACCGCAGGCGGGACACCGCGTACGCCCCGGGGATGGCGATCACCAGGGTGAGCGCGGTGGCTGCCAGCGCCACCAGGCCGCTGTTGCGGATGAACGTGAGGAAGCCCTGGCCGCCGTCGGAGACGGACTTCAGCACCTCGGCGTACGTGGCGACGGTCAGCTCGCCGAACGGTACCCAGAGCGAGCCGGGTTCGAGCAGCAGGCGTTCGATCGGACGTACCGACAGCACCAGCATGTACCAGAACGGCAGCAGCGTGACCACCAGGAACCCGGCGATCACCAGCCGCCGCAGCCAGCGCAGGCTGACCGTCTCGATCCGGTCCCGGTCCATCACGCCTCCCGTCGCGCGCCGAAGAAGCGCAGGTAGATCGCCACGAACACGAGCAGCACGACGGCCAGGACGACCGCCTGGGCGGCGGCCGCGCCGATGTCGGTACGGGCGGTGAGGAACTGGTAGACCCGCACGCTCACCACCTCGGTGCCTGCGGCGCCGCCGGTGAGCAGGTAGACGTCGTCGAACTTGTTGAACGTCATGATGAACCGCAGCACGCCGATCAGCGCGATCACCGGCATGAGCTGCGGCAGCAGGATGTGCCGGAACCGCTGCGTGGGTGTCGCCCCGTCGACCCGGGCGGCCTCCTCCAGCTCACCGGGCACCGCCTGGAGCCGGGCCAGCAGGAACAGGAACGCGAACGGGAAGTAGCGCCACGCCTCGAACGCGATCACCGTCCACAGCGCGGTGGACTCCTGGGACAGGAACGGCACCGGGGAGTCCCAGCCGAGGAAGCGCCGCCCCCAGTCGTTGACGATGCCGAGCTGCGGGTCGAGCATCACCTGCCAGACGAACGTCATGGCGACCACCGGCGCCACGTACGGCAGCAGCATCGACGCGCGGACGAGCGTGCGGCCGCGGAACGGCCCGCGTACGGCCAGCGCCGCCGCGAGCCCCACCACGATCGAGCCGGCGGTGCCGCCGACGCTGTAGAGCACAGTGGTCCAGAGCGTGTCGGCGAACCCGGGCGTGTGCAGCACCCGGTCGATGTTGTCCAGGGTCAGCTCGCCGAACAGGCCGGTCTTGCGCAGGGTCGCCAGGCGTACCCGCTGGAAGGCCAGCACCACCGTCCAGACGATGGGTATGCCGATCACCGCGACCACGACGAGCAGGGTCGGGGTGACCAGCGCGAGCCCGGCGCGGGCTTCGCGGCGGCGCAGCGTCAGCGGGCGTCGGCCGGGTCGGCGGGGTCGCTCCGGCGCGGGGGAGCGGCCGGCCTCCGGCGCGGTGGTGGTCAATTGACGCCCTTGGCTATCGCCTCGACGTCCTTGCGGGCGCGTTCGGCGGCGGCGCGGGCGTCGGACTTGCCGCCGACGACGTCGGCGAGCGCCTTGGGTACGGGCAGCTCACCGAGGATGGCGCCGACGAGCTTGCCCTGGTTCTCGGTCAGGCCCCAGCGCTGGAAGGTGTCGGGGCTGCGCCGCAGGGTGGCGAGCACGTCCTCGCCGTAGACCTCCGACAGCGGCTTCTTGGTGTCCACGCCGGCCGGGCTGGTGTTCCAGGCGGTCCGGAACTTCTGCTTGTCCTCCGGGGTGCCGGTGCGCACCGGGAAGCGCCCCTCGGGGGACATGCCGAACCAGCGCGGGTAGCCGTCGGAGAGCATGTACTCCACGAACGACTTCGCCGGGTCGGCCGCGCCGTCGAGCACCGCCCATGAGCTGACCTCGCCGTACTGGGCCGGTTCGGTGCCGTTCGGGCCCTTGATCGCGGTGACGAACCCGCTGTTCTTCGCGAGCCAGGCCGGGTCGGACTGGCACTGCGGGCAGGTCGGCCGGGCGTCGGCGCGCAGCCCGGCCAGCTCGTCGAGGATGAAGGGCGACCAGATCAGCATGGCCGCCTTGCCGGCGAAGTAGGTGGCCCGGGTGGTGTCGACGTCCTGGGCGCCCTTGACCGAGTTGTTGCGCATCAGGTCGCCGTAGAAGCGGAACGCCTCGACGCACTCGGGGGAGTCGAGCGTGACAGTGCCGGAGTCGTCGGTGAGCCGGCAGTTGTTCGCCAGCGCCAGGTGCTCGAACGTCTGCTGGGTGAACACGTCGCCGGGGGAGGTGGCCGCGGTGATGCCGGCGACGCCGCCGGTGTTCAGCTTCGCCGCCGCGGCGGCGATCTTCTCGTACGTGTCGGGCGCCGGCAGGCCGGCGGCGGCGAACAGGTCCTTGCGGTAGACGAGCAGCTGGCCCCACCCGTCGCTCGGTACGGCGAGCTGCGTGCCGCCGTCGCTGGTGAGTTCCAGTGCGCGGGGCGTGAACGTGTCCCGGCCGAGCCGGTCGACGACGGCGCCGTTGGCGTCGGCGTCGAGGAGTTCGTTCGCGGACAGCGTGCGCACCCCGGCCAGCGAGACCGAGCCGACCACGTCGGGCAGGTCGCCGGCGGCGGCGCTGGAGGCGATCAGGGACGGGAACTGGTCCTCGTTGACGGTGACCAGGTTGACCTTGACGCCGGTCTTGGCGGTGTAGTCGGCGATGATCGTCTTGGTGGCGGCGACGCGGTCCGCCACGTCTTCCAGGCTCCAGACGGTGATCTGCGAACTGTCGGATTTCTGCCCGTCGTCGCTGCATGCGGCCACGCCGGTCCCGGTCAGTGCCAGGATCAGGCTGATTGCGAGCCGCCGCGTGGAGGGTGATGACATCGGTGGCACTCCTCTCGAAAGAGCACGGCCTGCCGCTAATACCCATCGATTCATCAATCTAATCACATATGCCCATTTTTTGGGTTAGAATCGGGGTCGGCACTTCCCTCGGAGCGACGCCATGAGCAACTGGGTTGTCTCTCTGGCCGGGCCCGGGCACGTACGCCTGGAGCCCTGCCCCACGGACCGGCTCGGTCCGGGCCAGGTCCGCGTCCGCACCCGCTACTCGGGCATCTCCGCCGGCACCGAGCTGACGCTCTACCGGGGCAGCAACCCGCGACTGCGCAAGGACTGGGACGCCGGCTCCCGCATGTTCGTGCCCCGTCAGGCCGCGCCCGCGTACCCGGTGGTGGGTTTCGGATACGAGGAGGTCGGCGAGATCGTCGAGGTCGCGCCCGACGTGGCCGGGCGGCGGCCCGGCCAGCTCGTCTGGGGCATCTGGGGGCACCGCGCCGACGCCGTGCTCCCCGCGACGGCCGTGCATCCGCTGCCACCGGGCCTCGACCCGCTCGCCGCCGTGTTCGCCCGGCCCGGCGCCATCGCGCTGACCGCCGTGCTCGCCGGTGACCTGCACCTGGGCGACTGGGTGGGCGTGTTCGGACAGGGCGTGATCGGGCTGCTCGGCACGCGCCTGGCCGCGCTGTCCGGCGCCCGCGTGGTCGCCGTCGACCGGATGCCGGGCCGGCTCGCGCACGCCGTGCGGCTCGGCGCCCGCCGGGTGGTCGACGCCGCCGCCGACTCGCCCGCCGCCGCGCTGCGGGCCGCCACCGACGGCCGGGGCGCCGACGTCTGCCTGGAGCTGTCCGGGTCGTACCCGGCGCTGCACGAGGCGATCCGCGCCACCGCGCACGCCGGGCGCGTCGTCGCGGCCGGCTTCTACCAGGGGTACGCCCACGGGCTGGAACTCGGTGAGGAGTTCCACCACAACCGGATCCAGCTCGTGGCCGCCCAGGTCTCCGGGCCCGATCCGGCACCCGGCACGGCCGGCCGGTGGTCCGGGACGCGGATCGCACACACCTTCATGGACCTGGTGGCCGAGGGCAGCGTCGACCCGCTGCCGCTGGTGAGCCACGTCGTCGACGCGGGCGCGGTGGCCGACGCCCTGGCGTTGCTCGACCGCGGTGACGGTGACGTCCTCCAAGTGGTGCTGAGGTTCTGATGGACATTCCGCTCTCGTGCCAGGAACAGCTGCTTCCCGGCACCGACCTGACCCGGAAGTACGCCCTCGCCGTCTCCCTCGGCTACCAGGGCATCGAACTGCGCGGGCGGGGCGACCACGCGCTGGCCCGGCGGCTGCCGGAGCTGCGCCGCGCCCGCGCCGCCGGCGTGGTCATGCCGACCGTCTGCGTCGAGATGGACCACTTCGTCGGCGACTTCGACCCGGGCCGCTCCCGCGACGCGGTGGACAACCTGCGCTCCCAGCTCTCGGTGATCGCCGAGCTGGGCGGCGTCGGCGCGATGACCCCTGCCGCGTGGGGCATGTTCTCCCGCCGGCTGCCCCCGTTCGACCCGCCGCGCTCGGCCGACGAGGACCGGCGGGTGCTCGTCGACGCCCTGGGCGAGCTGGCCGGGCACGCCCGCGCCGAGGGGGTCACCGTGTTCCTGGAACCGCTCAACCGGTACGAGGACCACATGGTCAACCGGCTCGACCAGGCCGTCGAGCTGTGCCGCGCGGTCGGGTCACCGGCACTGCGGGTGGCCGCCGACACGTACCACATGAACATCGAGGAGGACGACCCGCACGCCGCGCTGCGCGCCGCCGCGCCGTACCTCGGGCACGTCCAGGTCAGCGACTCCAACCGGCACCAGCCCGGCGCCGGGCACCTGGACTGGGGCGCGCTGCTGGCCACGCTCGACGCGATCGGCTACACCGGCTGGCTGGCACTGGAGTGCCGGCTGCGCGGTGAGCCGGTCGCCGCGCTGCGCCAGGCCGCCACCGCGCTGGCCCAGGCCCGTCCCCGGCGGGCCGCCGCATGACGCTGACCACCGGGGTACGCGCCGACGCCGACCGGCACGCCCGGCTGCGCCGCCTCGCGCTGGCCACCCTGGACGCCAACTGGGAACACGACCACACCGTCCCCTCGCGCACGCTCTACCCGCACCAGTGGAGCTGGGACTCGGCGTTCATCGCGATCGGCCTGGCCCACGTCCGTCCCGACCGGGCCTGGCGGGAGCTGCGCACGTTGTTCGCCGCGCAGTGGGTCGACGGGCGGGTGCCGCACATCGTGTTCAACCCGGCCTCGCGCGCCGGGCCGTACTTCCCCGGGCCGCAGTTCTGGGACTCGGCCCGCGCCGACGGCTCGCCGGCCCGGGCCACCTCCGGGATCGTCCAGCCGCCGGTGCACGCCCCGGCCGCCTGGCTGGTGCACCGCCGCGCGCCCGGCGAGGCGACGGTGGCCGCGCTGCGTCGGCTCTACCCGAGGCTGGTCGCGCAGCAGCGCTACCTGACCGGTAGGCGGGACGCCGGCGGCGGCGGGCTGGCGTCGATCGTGCACCCGTGGGAGTCCGGGCTGGACAACAGCCCCGCCTGGGACGCGCCGCTGGCCGGCGTGCCCGCCGACGAGGCGGTGATGCGCGCGTACCGGCGGCACGACACCGCGCACGCCGACGCGGCGCAGCGCCCCACCGACCTGGACTACGCGCGCTACGTCGCGCTGGTGGAGAGCTACCGGGCCGGCCGCTACCGGGACGAAGGGCTGCTCGGCCGGCACCCGTTCCTGGTGGAGTGCCCACTGGTGAACGCCGCGCTCGGCGTCTCCGAGTACGCCCTCGCGCGCATCGCCGCGGTGATCGGCGCCGATCCGGGACCGCACCGCGACCGGGGTGCCCGGATCACCGAGGCGCTCGTCACCCGCCTCTGGGATCCGGTCGCCGGCACGTTCCGTCCCCGCGACGTGCGCGCCGACCGGCTCGTGCCGGCCCGGACCGTGCTCGGGCTGATGCCGCTGGCGCTGCCCGAACTGCCCGCCGCGCAGGTGTCGGCGCTGCTGGCCGAGGCGTGCTCGCCGCGCTTCGGGCTGGCCGCCCGGATGGACCGGCCGCTGCCCACGTACGACCGCACCGCGCCGGACTTCGAGCCGCTGCGCTACTGGCGCGGCCCGAGCTGGATCAACACCGGCTGGCTGCTCTGGCAGGGACTGCGTACCCACCGCCGGGCCGACCTGGCCGCCGGGCTGCGCGAGTCGCTGCTCGACCTGGTCGACCGGGCCGGCTGCCACGAGTACTTCCACCCGGACACCGGCGCCGGTCTCGGCTCACCGGCGTTCAGCTGGACCGCCGCGCTGGTGCTGGACGCGCTCGCCCAGGAGTGACGGCGGTGGGCGCCGGGTACGCCGGCGCCCACCGGGCCGTCCAGGGCTCAGGCGATGCCGGCCGGGGTGGCGCCGCCGACGCGCAGCGCCGACATCGGCACGTCGTCGATCGCGTAGCCGAGCGCGTCGACCACCTCGACCACGCCGCTGACCTGCCGGGCCAGCCGGACCGCGAGCTGCGCGGTGGACCGGCGCTCCACCTGGCCGGTCAGCGTCACCACGCCCCTGCCGACGGTCACGTCCACCACGCCGTCGCGGACGCCGAGGCTGCGCCACAGCACCTCCTCGACCACGTCCCGCCGGATGCCGGCGTCCGGGCGCAGGTGCACCTTGAGCAGGTCGCCGCGGGTGACGATGCCGACCAGCCGGCCGAGGTCGTTCACCACCGGCAGCCGCTTCACGCCGCGCGCGTCCATCAGCCGGGCCGCCTCCACGATCGTCGCGTCCGGCGTGATGGTGACCGGGGGAGCGGTCATCAGGTCGGCGGCGAGCGTCGCGCCGGCCTTCGCCCGCGCCTCGCGGCGGTGCCGGTCCGGCAGGATCCGCCGCTCCCGGGGCCGGCCCAGGAACTCCACCTTGTACATCAGGTCCGCCTCGGACACCACGCCCAGCACCCGGCGGGTCTCGTCCACCACCGGCGCCGCAGTGACGTGCCGTTCGGTCAGCACGTCGACGATCTCCCGGTACTCCGTGCCCTCCCGTACCGACGCCACGTCCCTGGTCATCACGTCCTGCACCTGCCACGTACGCATGGCGAACCTCCCTGTGTCCGCCTCCGACGCTAGGTGGCGGCGACGGGCCGGAGCAGGGGCGCAAAGACCAGGTCCGGGGGCCGGAGGTCCCGAATCACCCAGCCGCGACGGGCTCCGCGACCTCGTCGAAGGGCGGCTCGGCGGTCAGCAGGCCCGCCGGCACCGGCTCGACCTCGACCCGGCAGTCGTGGAACGTGGGCGCCTCGCCCAGGTCGGTGTCCCGGACGCCGGTGACCGCGTTGACGGTGGACCGCCCCGGGCTGCGCCGCGCCCAGTACGCCTTGTACGTGAACGCGCACCCCGGCCGGGTCGCCTCGTCCACCGCCACCGCGGCGAGGAACGCGCCCCTGTCGTTGTGCACGCGTACCGCGTCGCCGTCGGCGAGCCCGCGCGCCGCCGCGTCGTCCGGATGCAGGTGCACCCGGGGCGGCCCGGCGCGGCGGGTGTGCCACGGCAGCGACGCGAACGTGGAGTTCATCAGGTAGCGGTTGGCCGGGGTGAGCAGCGTCAGCGGGAACCGGCGGGCCAGCTCCGAGTCGGCCGCCTCGGCCGGTGGCGTGTACCCGGGCAGCGGGTCCACCCCGAGCGCGGCCAGCGCCGGGTCGTGCAGCCGGGCCCGCCCGTCCGGGGTGGGGAAACCACCCTCGGCGTACGGCGCGGAGCCCACCGGCACGCCGGTGAGCCGGGCGTACGTGCGCTCGCGCAGCTCCTCGTACCTGATCGGGGCGTCGGCCAGCAACTGCCGGGCCAGGTCCTCGTCGCTGTCCCGGAACGCCGGGTGGTCGATCCCGAGCGCGGCGGCGATCCGCCGGAAGATCTCGGTGTTCGGCAGCGCCTCGCCCGGCGCGCGGGTGACCGGCAGGTTCAGCGTCGTGTAGTGGTGCCCGTATGACGTCTGGAGGTCCAGGTGCTCGGGCTGCATGGTGGCCGGGAGCACCACGTCGGCGTAGTCGCAGGTGTCGGTCCAGCGTTGCTCCAGCACCA
The DNA here is from genome assembly GCF_004637285.1 of Micromonospora sp. CNZ285. Lineage (NCBI taxonomy): Bacteria > Bacillati > Actinomycetota > Actinomycetes > Micromonosporales > Micromonosporaceae > Micromonospora > Micromonospora sp. CNZ285. The sequence goes on from NZ_SPQD01000001.1 coordinate 1,257,991, forward strand.
CGGTGAACAGGTCGGCGCGGCCGAGCCCGGTCAGCAGCCGGGCCTGGTCCGGGGCGGTCGCCGCCGGGTTGGCGTTGAACACGACGAGCGAGGTGACGGGCGGGTTGGCCTCCCCGGTGAGGACGGCGGCCAGCCGGCTCATGTTCAGCGACCGGGCCGGCGGGGCGGGCATGCCGCCCGGCCGGATCACCGGGCCGTTGTCGACCGGGTGGTGGCCGCTGGTGGTGACCAGCGCCCCGCCTCCGGGGTACCGGAAGTCGCCGGTGACCAGCGGCAACGCGCAGATGGCCCGGATCGCCTGCCCGGCGCCGTGGTGGCGTTGCAGGCCCAGCCCGACCCGTACCGCTGTCGGCCGGGTGGTGGCGATCCGGTCGCCGAGGCGGCAGATCGTCCCGGCGGGCAGGCCGCACTCGGCGGCGGCCCGTTCCACCGGCCAGTCGTCGAGCCGGGCGCGTAGTTCCGGCCAGCCGGTGGTGTGCGCAGCCAGCCACTCCTCGTCGGCCGCCCCGGCGTCGCGGACGTGCCGCATCAGCCCGAGCGCGAGCGCCGCGTCGGTGCCGGGTAGCGGAGCGACGTGCTCGTCGCTGCGGGCCGCCGTGTCGGTGCGCAGCGGGTCGATCGTCACCACGTACGCGCCGCGCTCGCGGGCCTGCTGCACGAACGGCCACAGGTGCAGGTTGGTGACGAGCGGGTTGGCGCCCCAGAGGACGATCAGGTTCGCCTCGACGATCGACTCCGGTTCGAAGCCGACCGAGGCGCCGTAGAGCGAGCGCAGCGCCGCCCGCGCCGCCGCCGTGCAGATGGTGGTGTCCAGCCGGGACGCGCCCAGGTGGGCGAAGAGCCGGGGCCCCATGGTCCAGCCCTGGACCAGGCCCATCGTGCCGGCGAAGTAGTAGGGCAGCACCGACTCCGGGCCGTCCCGCTCGATGCTCGTACGCAGCCCGGCGGCCACCCGCTCCAGGGCCTCGTCCCAGCTCGCCGGCCGGTACGCGACCCGGCCGGCGCCCTTCGGGCCGGTGCGGACCCAGGGCGTGGTGAGCCGGTCCGGCCCGTTCACCGCGTCCAGGTAGCGGTTCACCTTGCCGCAGAGCGCGCCCCTGGTGAACGGGTGGTCGCGGTCGCCGCGCAGCGCGACCGCCCGGCCGTCGTCGACGGTGAGCTGCCAGACGCAGGTGTCCGGGCAGTCCAGCGGGCAGGCGCCGGGGTGGGTGGTGACGGGTCCCATGCGCGGATGCTACCGATGCGACAGGCCACCCGGCCTCCGGCTTTCCCGCCGCCGGGTGGGTGGGGCGTTTGGCCGGGGCGGGGGCGGGTACCCGCCGGGGCCGAGCGGGGTGGGCGTGGTGCCCGCCGGCGGCGAGGGGAGGGGTGGGATGCGGTTCCCCCTGTTCGTCGAGGCGGTGGCGCGGCGGGCCGAGTTGCCCGCGGACGAGGCCGCGACCGTCTCCCGTGCCGTGTTGCAGACCCTCGCCGACCGGATCACCGCGGACGAGGCGACGGACCTGGCCGCGCAGCTGCCGGACGACGTGGGCGGTTATCTGGAGCCAGGCGGCACCGCCACCACCGGTGGCGCTGTCGACTTCCTGTACCGCGTAGCCGAACGCGCGGCGGTGGACCCGGCGGTCGCCGAGGTGGGCGCCGTGGCGGTGCTCGCCACGCTGCGCGACACGGTGACGGTGGGGGAGTTCCACGATCTCGTCGCGCAGCTCCCGAAGGGCTTCGACGCCATGGTGGACCCCATCCCACGCCCGCCGTACGATGTCTGAGCAGGTTCCCCGCGATCCGGGTTGAGCTGCGGCACCGAGGCCGTCTGCGGCGAAGATTCCACGGCCTGGAAGTATTTTCACCGTAAAATAACTTGTTGCCGGTCACCTACGCTGTAAATCGTCTACGCGCTAGAGGGATGATCGGACGAATTCCTCCGTCCGAGGTTCCAAGGTGCGGTCCCCTCTTCGGCTCAAGCCTCATCGCCGCTCTTCCGGCGCAGGAATCGAGCCATATTCTGCTTCCAATGTGAAGTCCTGGGGGGGATCAATGATCACATTCGTCGATTGCTGCCTGCCTGCCCTCTGTGGAGCGCAACCCGCATCCTGACATGGCAGAGACGATGATCATCAATCGTTTCGGCGCGATCTCGGCGGTACACGGCGGACGTCCGGCACTTCTCGGTGAGACCCACGAGGTCACCTACACCGAGCTGGCCGGGGCGGCCGGCGGGCACGCTGCCGTGTTCGCCGCCGCGGGCCTGCGCGCCGGAGACCGGATCGCGCTGCTCACCGCACACGGCGCACCGACCGTGGCGGCGATGCTCGGCGCCCTCGCGACCGGATGCGCGTACGTGCCGCTGGATCCGGGCTTCCCGGTCGCCCGGCTGCGCCACATGGTCGACGCCGCCGGCGTCACCGCCGTGGCCTGCGCCGCCGAGCACCGCGACCTCGCCTCCACACTGGCCGGCGAGCGCCCGGTCGTCCCGCTGGACGAGGTGCCGTCGGCTGCGCTGCGCCCGGTCGCGGCCGACCCGGACGCGCTCGCGTACGTGCTGTTCACCTCCGGGTCCACCGGCGTGCCCAAGGCGGTCGGGCAGACCCACCGCAACCTGGCCCACGTCGTCGACAACCAGATCGCCGCGCTCGGTGTCGGCCCGGACGACCGGCTCAGCCTGCTCGCGTCGTTCAGCTTCGACGCCGCCATCCCCGACCTCTACCCGGCGCTGCTCACCGGCGCCGCCGTCGTCCCGGTCGACCTGCGCCGCCAGGGGCTCGCGTACGCCGTCGAGCAGCTCGACCGGCACCGCGCCACGGTGCTGCACTGCACGCCCACCGTCTACCGCTTCCTGCTCGACACGCTCGGCGCGCGCCGGCTGCCCACGGTGCGGGCGGTGCTGCTCGGCGGCGAGCAGGCCACCTGGGCCGACGCGGCCCGTGGCCGGGACCGGTTCGCCCCCGAGTGCGTGCTCGTCAACGGCTACGGCGCGACCGAGATGACGTTCGCCGCCCGGCACGTGCAGCCGCTGTCCGAGGTGGACCCGGACGCGCGCGGGCCGCTGCCCGTGGGCGTCGCGTTCCCCGGCTACCGGCTGGACCTCGCCCCGGACACCGGCGAGATCGTGGTCCGCAGCCGCCACCTCGCCCCCGGCTACCTCAACCAGGACAGCGACCGGTTCGGCGTCGACGCCGACGGGCTGCGGTCGTACCGCACCGGTGACCTGGGCCGGCTGCTGCCCGGCGGGGAACTGGTCTGCCTCGGCCGGCTCGACCGGCAGGTCAAGGTGCGCGGCCACCGGGTCGAGCTGACCGAGATCGAGGCGGTGCTGTCCGCCCAGCCCGGCGTCGCGGGCGTCCGCGCCATCGTGCGCGACGGCGAACTGCTCGCGTACGCCCGGCCGGCCGGCGTCCGCCCGGACCCGGCGGCGCTGCGCGCGGCGCTGACAGCCGCGCTGCCCGACTACGCGGTGCCCCGCGCGGTGGTGGTGGTCGACGAGTTCCCGCTCACCGTCACCGGCAAGGTCGACGAGCGGGCGCTGCCCGACCCGGTGACCGAGGTGCCGGCCGAGGAGGCACCGGCCACCGACACCGAACGCGCCGTGCACGACATCTGGTGCGCGGTGCTCGGCCGCGACGCGGTCGCCCGCACCGCCAGCTTCTTCGACGTCGGCGGGCAGTCGCTGCTGCTGGGCCAGGTGCAGCAGCGCCTCGCCGAGCGGTTCGGCGTCCGCCTGCCGATGCTGCGCCTGTTCGATCACCCGACCGTCGCCGCCCAGGCGGCGCTGCTGGACGCCCCGCCCGAGGCGGTCCGCGCCCCGGTGCTGCCCGCACCCGCCGCGCCGGTGCGCGCCGCCCGCGAGTACACCGGCGACGAGATCGCCGTGGTCGGCGTCGCCGGGCGGTTCCCCGGCGCGCCCGACGTGGCGACGTTCTGGTGGAACCTGTGCACCGGCGTCGACTCGGTGCACGACCACACCGACGAGGAGTTGGCCGCGCTCGGCGTCGGCCCCGGCCTGCGCGCCGACCCCCGGCACGTCCGCGCCGCCGGCCGGCTCGACGGGGTGGCCGACTTCGACGCCGAGTTCTTCGGCTTCGCCGCCGACGAGGCGGCCCGTACCGACCCGCAGCACCGGCTGTTCCTGGAGACCGCCTGGGAGGCGCTGGAGGACGCCGGGCACGACCCGGAGCGCTTCCCGGGGCTGGTCGGCGTCTACGCCGCCACCTCGGCCAACCGCTACTTCCTGTTCCACCTCATGGACAACCCGGCGGTGGTCGGCGACGTCGACCCGGACGACTGGGAGGCCCGGCTCGTCGGCCGCCAGTTCACCGACCACCTGCCCGGTCAGGTGGCCTACCGGCTCGGCCTGACCGGCCCGGCGATGGCCGTGCAGAGCGCCTGTTCCAGCTCGCTCGTCGCGGTGTGCGTGGCCGCGCAGAGCCTCGCCGACTACCAGTGCGACCTGGCGCTGGCCGGCGGGTCCACGGTGATGTGGCCCCGGCACCGGGCCACGCCGGGCGGGCTCGCCTCGCCCGACGGCCGGTGCCGCGCCTACGACGAGGGCGCCGCCGGTTCCGGGTTCGGCTCCGGCGCGGGCGTGGTGGCGTTGCGGCGGCTCGCCGACGCGCAGGCCGACGGCGACCGTATCTACGCGATCCTGCCCGGCTGGGCGGTCACCAACGACGGCCCGGGCCGGGCCGGCTTCGCCGTGCCCGGCCCGGCCGGACAGGCCGCCGCCGTCGCCGGCGCGCTCGCCACCGCCGAGGTCGCGCCCGGCGAGGTCCGCTTCGTCGAGGGCCACGGCAGCGGTACGCCACTGGGTGACGCCATCGAGGTGGCCGCGCTGCACGAGGTGTACGCGGGCGCCGCGCCCGCCGAGTCCACGGCGCTCGGCTCGGTGAAGACGAACATCGGTCACCTCGACGCCGCGGCCGGCATCGCCGGGCTGATCAAGACGGTGCTGGCCGTCCGGCACGGGGTGATCCCGCCGAACCTGCACTTCACCCGCCCGCACCCGGAGATCGACCTGGCCGCCGGCCCGTTCTACGTGCCCACCAAGGCGCGGGACTGGCCGGACGACGCGCGCCGGGTCGCCGGAGTCAGCGCGTTCGGCCTGGGCGGCACCAACGCGCACGTCGTGGTGGAACAGCCGCCGCCCGCCGAACCGGCCGACCCGCCCGGCGAGGGACCGTGGCTGCTGCCGGTCTCCGCGCGTACCCCGGTGGCGCTGCGGGCCGCGCTGGCCCGCCTGCGCGGCCACCTGGCCGGGGCCGCCCCGGCGCTGTCCGACGTGGCCGCCACGCTGGCGCTGGGCCGGCGGGCGTTCGCCCACCGGGCGGCGGTGGTCGCCGCCGACCTGCCGGCCGCGCTGTCCGCGCTGGACGTGCTGCTGGACACCGGCGCCCGCATCGCCGGTGACGGCGGCCCGCTGCGCGAGACGGCAGCCGAGTGGGTCGCCGGGCGCGACGTCGACTGGCACGCGCTGCACCCCGAGGGCACGGTCCGGCGCACCGGACTGCCCACCTACCCGTTCCAGCGCCGCCGGCACTGGATCGACCCCGTGCAGAAAGGTCCGCGGTGAACTGGTTCGTCTCCGCCGGAAGCCGACCCGAGGCGCCGGTGCGGTTGTTCTGCCTGCCCTACGCCGGAGCGGGCGCCAGCGCGTTCCGGCGCTGGGCGGCCGAGTTCGGTGCGAGCGTCGACGTGGTGCCGGTGCAACTGCCCGGCCGGGAGAACCGGATCACCGAGGACCCGCGCTTCAGCGTCGCCGAGGTGGCCGACGCCATCGCCTCCCGCGCCGACCGCCCGTACGCGATCTACGGCCACTCCATGGGCGGACGGCTCGGCTTCGACGTGGTCCGCGAGCTGCGCCGTACCGGCCGCCCGCTGCCGCTGCGGCTCTACGTCGGCGGCGCCCGCGCCCCGCACGTCGCCACGCCCGGCCCGTTCGACGGGCTGTCCCGGGCCGGCGACGACGAGCTGCTGCGCCGCCTCGGCGAGGGCGGCGGCCTGCCCGCCGAACTGCTCGACCACCCGGAGCTGGTGGAGCTGCTGCTGCCGCTGCTGCGCGCCGACTTCGGCCGGGTCGACGACTACCGCCACATCCCGGGCGAGCCACTGCCGGTGCCGATCGTCGTGTTCGCCGGCCGCACCGACCGGGCGGTCAGCCTGGAGCAGAGCGCCGCCTGGGCCGAGCACACCGCGGCCGGGTTCACCCTCCACGAGCTGGACGGCGGGCACTTCTTCCTGCACGACCGGCTGACCGAGCTGGCCGCGCTGATCCGGGCCGACCTGACCGCCGCGCCCACCGACACCCGCCCCGGCACGCCGGACGCGGGTCCGGACCCGGTGCGCGCCGCCGGCCGCGGGACCGCCGGCGCCGCGCACCGGGTTCCGCTCGGCGACACCGGCTGGTCGGTGTGGCGTGACGCGGTGCTGCGGACCACCGGGTTCCCGGCCGACGGGCTGGAGCTGTTCGCCGCGCCCCGGGCCGCCGCCGCGGCCGACGAGCTGCTGGCCACCGGGGCCGGTGAGGACCGGTTCACCAAGGAGTTCGAGGAGGCGCTGCGCGCCGGGGCGCAGCGGTTCAGCGAGCTGGCCGCCGACCCGCTGCTGCGCGAGGCGGTCACCTGGCAGAACCGGGGCGCGCTGGTGGCGTTCGACGGGCTGGTGCGCGGCGGCGCCGACGCGGCCCGCAACGTGCGGCGTCGTGACCGGGAGCGGGCGCTGCTGAAGTACTGGCAGCGCTACTGCGGCAAGAACGAGACCGTCGGCTTCTTCGGCCCCAGCTGCTGGGTCACTGTCGATCCCGCGCAGCCGGAGGTTGCCCGGGTCAACCCCGGCGAGAGCCTGACCCGGCGACGCTGGGTGTGGTTCGAGTCGTGGGCGCTGTCCGCGTACGCCGAACGGATCGGCGCGGACCTGGCGGTGCGCCGGTGGTGGCCGCCGATGCTGCGGGCCCACCTGGCGGTCCGGGACCGCGACGTGCTGCGGCCCGGCCGGCCGGCGCTGACGCTGACCCCGGTGGAGGCCGCGCTGCTGCGCGCGGCCGACGGCCGGCGTGCCGCCGCCGACCTGGTCGCCGACCCGGCGATCGGGCTGCGCCGCCCGGAGGACGGCTACGCGCTGCTCGACCGGCTGGTCGAGCGGGAACTGATCACCTGGGACGCGGCCCTGCCGGTGAGCCCGGACGCCGAGCGGGTGCTGGCCGACCGGATCGACGCGATCGGCGACGAGCCGGCCCGCGCCGCCGCCCGCGCCGGATTCGACCGGCTGCGCGCCGCCCGCGACGACGTCGCCGCCGCGGCCGGTGACGCGGACCGGCTGCGGACCGCCCTGGACGCGCTCGACGCCACGTTCACCGAGCTGACCGGCGTGCCCGCGGTACGCCGGGCCGGGCAGATGTACGCCGGCCGCACGGTCTGCTACGAGGACAGCGCCCGGAACCTCGACGTGGTGTTCGGCGCGCCGCTGCTGGCCGAACTGGCCGCCCCGCTGGACGTGCTGCTGCGCGCCGCCCGCTGGCTGGCCAACGCGCTCGCCCGCGCCTACCTGGACGTGCTGCGCGGCCTGTACGAGGAACTGCGCGCCGAGGCCGGCGCCCCGGTGCCGCTGGCCGACCTGTGGTTCCTGGCCCAGGGGATGTTCTGGGGCGACGGGGAACGGCCGGTCGACGCGGTGGCGGCGGACTTCGCCGCCCGCTGGGCCGGACTGTTCGGCCTGGACACCCTGCCCGCCGGCACCACCGACGTACGGCTGCGCGCCGCCGACCTCGCCGGCCGGATCGACGCGGTGTTCCCCGGCAGCGGTCCGGAGTGGTCGAACGCCGCCATCCACAGCCCCGACCTGCAGATCTGCGCCACCGACGCGGACGCGCTGCGGCGCGGCGACTACACGGTGGTGCTCGGCGAGCTGCACGCCGCCTGGTCGTCGTTCGACTGCGCCGTGTTCACCCCGTCGCACCCGGACGTGGAACGGCTGCGCGACGCGCTCGCCGCGGACCTCGGGCAGCGGCGCGTCCGGCTGCTGTTCCCGGCCGACTGGCCGCGGCGGACCAGCCGCACCGCCGAGTCCCTGACCGGCCCGACCGACAGGCACCTGGCGTTCCTCGACGCGCCCGGCGCCGACCCGGCCCGCGTGCTGCCCACCGTCGACCTGGTCGTCGACGAGGTGGACGGCGAGCTGGTCGCCACCGCCTCGGACGGGCAGCGCTGGCCGCTCGTCGAGATCTTCGCCGAGCCGTTCAGCGCGCACGCCGTGGACGGGTTCAAGCTGGTCGCCGCCGCGCCGTACACGCCCCGGATCACCGTGGACCGGCTGGTGCTGGCCCGGCAGACGTGGCGGACCACAGTCGGCGAGAGCGGACTCGCCGTGCCCGACGGGGAGCGGGACCGCTTCCTCGCCGTCCGGGACTGGCGGCGCCGCCTCGGCCTGCCCGAGCAGGTGTACGTCAAGCTCGGCACCGAGACCAAGCCGTGCTTCGTGGACCTGTCCGCGCCGGCGTTCGCCACCACGCTGTGCGCGATGGTGCGCGCCGCCCGGGTCGACGGCGGCGACGACGTGTCGTTCACGGTCAGCGAGATGCTGCCCGCGCCGGAGCAGGCGTGGGTGCCCGACGGGGCGGGCCGCCGCTACTTCAGCGAGCTGCGCCTGCACATCACCGACGCCGGGCGGGAGGACCACCGGTGAGCCACCTGCTGCCCCTGGGCGACACCGGCTGGTCGGTGTGGCGGGACGTGGTGCTGCGTACCGCCGGTTTCCCGGCCGCCGGGCTGGACCGGTTCGCCGCGCCCGACTGCGCCGCCGCCGCGGACGCGCTGCTCGCCGGCGACACCGGCACCGAGGTGTTCGGCAAGGCCCTGGCCGAGGCGTTCGCCGAGTCCTCCGCGGTGGCCGGTGAGCTGGCCGCCGACCCGCTGCTGCGCGAGGCGGTGACCTGGCAGAACCCGGACATGCTGATCGCGCTGGACGGGCTGCTGCGCACCGACCCGCAGGTCCGCAACGTGCGCCGCCGCAAGCGCGAGCTGAGCCTGCTGCGCTACTGGCAGCGCTACTGCGGCAAGGCCGAGACCATCGGCTTCTTCGGCCCGGTCTGCTGGGGCACGTTCGACGCCACCCGGCCCGGCGTGCACACCACGCCCGGCGACGCGCTGGTGCACCGGCGGCGGGTGTACTTCGAGGCGTGGGCGCTCATCGCGTACGCCGACCGGCTCGCCGACGACCTCGCGGTGCGCCGCTGGTGGGCGCCCGCCCTGCAACCGCACCTGACCGTCGCCGGGCGGGAACTGCGCTGGCCGCTGCACCCGCCGATCGCGCTGACCCCGGTCGAGGCGCTGGTGCTCGGCGCCTGCGACGGGCGGACGCCCGCCGTGGAACTGGCGCAGCGGCTATGCGACGCCGGTGAGGTGCACGGCGCCGACGACGTCTACCTGCTGCTCGACCGCTGGGTCGAGCGCGGCCAGCTCAGCTGGGGCGCGAACCTGCCGATCGCGCCGGACGCCGAGCGGGTGCTCGAAGCGCGGATCGCGGCGATCGGCGACGAGCCGGTCCGCGCCGCCACGGCGGCCGAGTTCGGCCGGCTGCGCGCCGCCCGCGACGAGGTGGCCGCCGCGGCCGGCGACCCGGACCGGCTCGGCGCCGCGCTCGCCGCGCTCAACGCCGAGTTCACCGCCGTCACCGGGCGCCCGGCCACCCGGCACAGCGGGCAGATGTACGCCGCCCGCACCGTCTGCTACGAGGAGACCGCCCGCGACCTGGAGTTCCGGATCGGGTCGGCGGTCATCGACGCGCTCGCCGAGCCGATGGCGGTGGTGCTGCGTACCGCCCGCTGGTTCACCACCGAGGTGGCCGCCCGCTGCGGCGAGCTCTTCACCGAGCTGCACGAGGAACTGGCCGCCGACGGCCCGGTGCGGCTGGCCGACCTGTGGCTGCTGGCCCAGGGCACGCTCGTCGCCCCGGACGGCCCGATCGGCCGGGCCGGCGCCACGCTCACCGCGCGCTGGGCCGAGCTGTTCGGCCTGGCCGACCTGCCCGAGGGGCAGGCGGAGCTACGGCTGCGCGCCGCGGACCTGACCGAGCGGGCCCGGGAGCTGTTCCCAGCCGCGCGGCCCGGCTGGCCGTCGGCCCGGCTGCACAACCCGGACGTGCAGCTCAGCGCCGCCTCGCCGGAGGCCGTCGAGCGCGGCGACTTCCTGCTGGTGCTCGGCGAGCTGCACCCGGCCTCTGTCGCGTTCGACAGCGCGGTGCTCAGCCCGTTCCACCCGGACCCGGCCGCGCTGCGCGCCGACCTGGACGCCGACCTGGGCCCGGTCCGGCTGCGGGTGCTCTGGCCGGACAGCTTCCCCCGCCGCACCACCCGCACCACGTACGCGCTGACCGGCCCGGCGGACCGCCAGCTCGGCATCGACACCGCGCACGGCGCCGACGTGGACCGCCTGGTCCCGGCCACCGCCGTGCTGGTCGAACGCACCGGCGACCAGCTCACCGCGGTCTTCCCCGACGGCGCCCGCTGGCCGCTGATGGAGGTGTTCGCCACGCTGCTCGGCTCGCTGCTGCTGGACGCGTTCAAGCTGCTCGGCGCCGCCGCGTACACGCCCCGCATCACCATCGACCGGCTGGTCGTGGCCCGGCGCACCTGGCGTACCACAGCCGGGGCGTGCGGGCTGGGCGGCCACGCCGACGAGACCGCCCGCTACCTGGCGGTACGCCGCTGGCGCGCCGAGACCGGCCTGCCCGAGCGGGTGTTCGTCAAGGTCGGCACCGAGATCAAACCCTGCTACGTGGACCTGACCGGCCCGCTGTACGCGCAGTCGCTGTGCGCGATGGTCGACGCCGCGCTGCGCACCGGGCCGGACGTGCCGGTGGTGGTCTCCGAACTGCTGCCCGCACCCACCGAGGCGTGGGTGCCCGACGCCCGGGGCCGCGGCTACGTCAGCGAACTGCGCCTCCAGATCACCGACCCGGCCGAGCACCTTGGAGCACTCCGGTGACCGACACCCTGACCGTCAGCGCCGTCCACGGCCCGGACCTGCCGTGGCCGGACACCACCCTCGCCGATTTGATCACCGCGCAGGCGGCCCGCACCCCCGACGCGGTGGCGGTGCGCCAGTGGGACACCCGGCTCACCTACCGGCAGCTCGTCGACCGGGCCGCCGGGGTGGCCGCCGCGCTGCGTGAGCACGGCGTCGGCCGGGGCGACCGGGTCGGCGTGTGCGGCGCGCGTACCCCCGACCTGGTGGTCACCGTGGTCGGCGTGCTGCTCGCCGGCGCCGCGTACGTGCCGCTGGAGCCGGGCGGCCCCCGGGCCCGCCTGCGCGGCATCGCCCGCGACGCGGGCGTCCGCGTCGTGGTCGGCGACGCGGCGGCGGCCGAGTTCGGCGACGAGCCCGGCGTCACGCCGCTCGGCCTGCCCGGCCCGGCCCCGCTCGCGCCCTGCCCGGCCCGACCCGGCGACCCGGCGTACGTGCTGTTCACCTCCGGCTCCACCGGCCGCCCGAAGGGCGTGCTGACCACCCACCGCAACGCGGTCGAGTTCGTCACCGGGGTGAGCGCGCTGACCGGCGCCGACGCGTCGGTCCGCAGCCTCGGCATCGCCTCGCTCGGCTTCGACGCGGCCACCATGGACCTGTTCGTGCCGCTCACGCTCGGCGGCGCGGTGCAGCTGCTCGGCGCCGACGACCGGGCCGACCCGGTACGGCTGGCCCGGTTCGTCGCCGAGCACGAGGTCACCTGGGGCTTCATCACCCCGACCGTGCTGTCGCTGCTGGACTCGGCCGCCTTCCCGTCGTGGCGGGTGCTGCTCTGCGGCGGCGAGGCGGTCCCGGCCGAACTGGTCGCCCGCTGGGCGCCGGGCCGGCGGTTCCTCAACGGCTACGGCCCCACCGAGACCACGGTGCTGGCGGTCACCTGCGACCTCACCCCGGCCGACACCGACCCGATGCCGATCGGCCGGCCGCTGCCCAACCACCGGGCGTACGTGGTCGACGCCGACCTGCGTCCGGTGCCGGCGGGGGAGACCGGCGAACTGCTGATCGGCGGGCCCGGCCTGGCCGACGGCTACCTGAACCGGCCCGGCCTGACCGCCGAGCGGTTCGTGCCCGACCCGTTCGGCGAGGCACCCGGCGAGCGGCTCTACCGCACCGGTGACCTGGTCCGGCAGGGCCCGGACGGCCGGATCGTCTACCTCGGCCGCGCCGACCGGCAGGTGAAGGTCCGCGGCCAGCGCATCGAGCTGGGCGAGATCGAGGCGGTGCTGGCCGCCCACCCGGGCGTCGAGCGCGTCGCGGTGGAGGCGGTACCCGGCCCGGCCGGCGCCGAGCTGGTCGCGTTCCTCACCCCGGCCGGCGCGCCGGACGACGACGAACTGCGGGCGTACGCGACGACGCGGCTGACCACCGCGATGCTGCCGGCCCGGACGGTGCGGCTGGACGCGCTGCCGGTCAGCGCGACCACCGGCAAGCTGGACCGGCCGGCGCTGCGCGAACTGGCCGCGGCCGCCCCGGCCGGCGTGGCCGAGGCGTCCGCCGACGACGACCCGGTGACGGCGGCGGTCCGGCGCGTCTGGACCCGGCTGCTCGGCACCGCGCCCGCCCCGGACAGCGACTTCCTCGCCGCCGGCGGCAACTCCATCGCCGCGATGCGGCTGGTCGCCGCGCTGCGCGCGGAGCTGGGCCGGCAGGTGGACACGCGGGTGCTGTTCGCCGACCGCACGTTCGCCGCGCTCGTGGACCGGGTCCGCGCCGCCGACGCGGCCGACGCCGACGGGCTCACCACCGGCAACCCGCCGACGCTGTCCCCGCCGCAGCGGCGGCTGTGGTTCATGGACCAGCTCGCCCCGTCCAGCGCGCCGTACAACATCGCCGTCGCGCACCGGCTGCGCGGGCCGCTGGACGTCACCGCGCTCGGCGCCGCGCTGCGGGCCGTCGCGGAACGGCACGACGTGCTGCGCTGGCGCATCCCGCAGAACGGCGGCGTGCCGTACGCGGTCCGCGAGGAACCCACCGACGTGGCGGTGCCGGTGGTCGACCTGACCGGCGCCGCCGACCCGGACGCCGAACTGGCCGGCATGCTCGCGGCCGGCGCCGGGCACGCGTTCGACCTGGCCACCGGCCCGCCCTGGCAGGTGACCGTGTACCGGCTCGCCGCGCAGGAGCACGTGCTCGCGATCACCGTGCACCACGCGGTCTTCGACGGCTGGTCCGAGACGCTGCTCTACGACGAGCTGGCGCTCGCGTACGCCCACGCGCTCGGCCGGTCCGTGCCGGGCCGCCCGCCGCTGCCCGCCACGTACGCCGACTACGCGGTGTGGCGCGCCGACCGGGACCGGCGCCGGGGCGAGACGGACCTGGCCTGGTGGGCCGCGCACCTGGCCGGCGCCCCCACCGTGCTGGACCTGCCCCGCGACCGTCCCCGCCCGGCCGTGCAGACGTACGCCGGCGCGGAGGCCGCGGTGCGGCTGGACGAGGCCGCCGACCGGGCCGTACGCGACCTGGCCGCCCGGCGCGGCACCACTGTCGCGGCGGTGCTGCTGGCCGCGTTCGGCGAACTGCTCCGGCGCGTCACCGGCGGCGACGAGCACGTGCTCGGCGCGATCGTCGCGGACCGGCGGCTGGCCGCGTTCGACGAGGTGATCGGGTTCTTCATCGACACCGTGCCGGTACGGGTCCGCTCCGGCGGCGCGAGCTTCGCCGAGCAGGTCGACCGGGCCGCCACCGAGCTGCACGAGGTCACCGCCCACCCGGGCGCGCCACTGGAACGCATCGTCGAGGCGCTCGGCGTGGGCCGGGACACCTCCCGCGCCCCGCTGGTGCAGGTGCTGTTCAACGTGCTCAACTTCGTCGCCCCCCGGCTGACGCTGACCGGCCTGGCCGTCGAGCCGGCGCCGGTACCGAAGCCCGGGTCGCCGTTCGACCTGACCGTCTACGTGGTGGAGCGCGACGGGCGGGCCGGCGTCGAGGTGGTGCACAACCCGGACCTGTTCACCGGCGAGCGGATCGAAGCGCTGCTGGCCGACCTGGCCGCCCTGGTCGGCGCGCTCGCCGCCGACCCGGACGCCCCGGCCGCCGAGGTCGCGCCCGAGCTGCCCCGCCCGGCGGTACGGGTCGCGGCGCTCGGCGCCATGAGCGTCGCCACCGCCGAACCGGCGCGCGCGCCGCTGCCCGCCGGGTCGGACGCGCTCACCGCGACCGAGGAGCTGATCGCCGGGATCTGGCGGGACGTGCTCGGCCGCGACGCGGTCGGCGTGAGCGACAACTTCTTCGACATCGGCGGTCACTCGATGGCCCTGGCCGCCGTGCACGCCCGCCTCACCGAGGCCACCGGCCGCTCGATCACCATGCTCGACCTGTTCCGCCACCCGACCGTGCGGGCGCTCGCCGCCAGCCTCGACGGGGCCGCCGACCGGCCGGAACTGGCCCGCGCCGCGATGCGCGCCGCCGCCCGGCGGGGACGTGCCCGCCGTACCCCGCCACCACGCCGACCTCACCCGTGACGCGATCCCTTGTGAATGAAGGAACCCCCATGCAGAACGACATTCCCGCCGACGACGGCGTCGAGCCCATCGCCATCGTCGGGCTCGCCGCCCGCCTGCCCGGCGCGGCCGACGTCGACGAGTTCTGGCGCAACCTGGTCGACGGCGTGGAGTCGACGACCGAACTGACCCGCGAGGAGCAGCTCGCCCGCGGCGCCCAGCCGCAGGAGGTCGACGACCCGGGCTGGGTCAACCGTGCCCCGCTGGTGGACGGCTACGACGAGTTCGACGCCGGCCTGTTCGGGATGACCGCCCGCGAGGCCGAGATCACCGACCCGCAGCACCGGCTGTTCCTGGAGACCTGCTACACCGCCCTGCAGAACGCCGGCTACGACCCGGGCCGCTACGACGGCGCGGTGGGCGTGTACGCCGGCACCGGCGGCAACACGTACCTGCACCGCAACGTGTACCGCAACAAGCGGGTCGGCGGGAACCCGCACGGCGCGGTCTCGCTCGCCACCGGCAACTCGCCGAACTACGTGGCCACGAACGTGTCGTACCGGCTGGACCTGCGCGGGCCCAGCATGACCGTGCACACCGCCTGCTCCACCTCGCTTGTCGCGTTCCACCTGGCCTGCGAGGCGCTGCGCAACGGCGAGTGCGACATGGCGCTGGCCGGTGGCGTCAACATCGAGCTGCCGCACGTCGGCTACCTCGGCATGGACGGCTTCACCTCGCCGGACGGGCGGTGCCGGCCGTTCGACGCCGGAGCGAACGGCACGGTGTGGGGCAGCGGCGTCGGCGTGACGCTGCTCAAGCGGCTGTCCGACGCGATCGCCGACGGCGACACCATCCGCGCGGTCGTGCTCGGCAACGCGATCAACAACGACGGTGCCGGGAAGGTCGGCTTCACCGCCCCCAGCATCGACGGGCAGATGGAGGCCGTCGCCCAGGCCGTCGAGCTGGCCGGCGTCGACCCGCGCAGCATCAGCTACGTCGAGGCGCACGGCACCGGCACCGCGCTCGGCGACCCGATCGAGGTCGCCGCGCTGTCCGCGGTCTACACCAAGGACACCGACGAGCGCGGCTGGTGCGGCATCGGCTCGGTGAAGTCCAACATCGGTCACCTCAGCCAGCCCTCCGGCATCGTCAGCGTGATCAAGACGGTACTGGCGATGGAGCACGGGCTGATCCCGCCGACCATCAACTACGAGACGCCGAACCCGGCCATCGACTTCGCCGACACCCCGTTCTACGTGGCGAACACGCTGACCAAGTGGGACACCGACGGCGGACCGCGCCGCGCCGGCGTCAGCTCCTTCGGCATCGGCGGCACCAACGCGCACGTGGTGCTGGAGGAGGCCCCGGCCGCCGGCCGGCACGAGCCGCCGGCCCGCCCGGCGCACCTGCTCCAGGTGTCGGCGAAGACCCCGACCGCGCTGGACACCGCCGTGCGGCGGCTCGCCGACCACCTGGAGAGCGGCAGCGACGTGACGCTGGCCGACGTGGCGCACACGCTGCGCGTCGGCCGCCAGGTGTACGCCCACCGCGCCGCCGTCGTCGCCGGTGACCCGGCGTCCGCAGCCGCCGCGCTGCGCGAGCGGCGCAAGGGCCACCGGGGTGTCGCCGAGGGCCCCGCACCCCGGGTGGCGTTCCTGTTCAGCGGCCAGGGCTCGCAGTACGCCGGGATGGGCGCCGAGCTGTACGCGCAGGACAACGCGTACGCCGCCGCCGTCGACGAGTGCGCCGAGCTGCTCCGCCCCGAGCTGGGCCTGGACATCCGCGACCTGATCCTGGGCCGCGACCCGGAGGCGGCGGACAAGCTCACCGAGACCCGCTACACCCAGCCCGCCCTGTTCACCGTCGAGTACGCGCTCGCCGCCGCCTGGCGGGCCGCCGGGGTCACCCCCGCCGCGATGATCGGCCACTCCATCGGTGAGTACGTGGCCGCGACGGTGGCCGGGGTGCTCGACCTCGCCGACGCGCTGCGCGTGGTGGCCGCCCGGGGCCGGCTCATGCACTCCCTGCCCGCCGGTTCGATGCTGGCGGTCACGCTCGACGAGTCGGAGGTGACCGGCAAGCTGCCCGAGGGCCTGTCGGTGGCGACGGTCAACGGCCCCGGCACCTGCGTGGTCGCCGGTGAGACGGCGCTCGTGGAGGAGTTCGCGGCGAGCCTCGGCGGCAAGAACAAGTCGAAGGTGTTGCGCACCTCGCACGCGTTCCACTCGCCGATGATGGACCCGATCCTGGACGAGTTCACCGCGCTGATGGCCACCGTGCCGCTGCGCGCCCCGGCGGTGCCGTTCGTCTCCAACGTGACGGGCACCTGGATCACCGAGGCGCAGGCCACCGACCCGGCGTACTGGGCCGCGCACCTGCGCCGCCCGGTCCGCTTCGGCGCGTGCGTGGCGACGCTGCTCGCCGAGGGCACCTGGGCGCTCGTCGAGTGCGGCCCCGGCCGGCAACTGGCCAACCTGGCCCGGATGCAGGTCGCCAAGGCCGGTGAGGCGCAGCGCGCGCTGACCCCGCTGGGCAGCCTTCCCGGCCCCGGCGAGCAGACCGGTGACCTGGCCGCGCTGCTCGGCACGGCCGGCGCGCTGTGGTGCGCCGGGGTGCCGGTGAGCGTCCCGGCCGACCCGCACGCGCGGCGGGTGCCGCTGCCCACGTACCCGTTCGAGCGGCGCCGCTACTGGATCGACCCGGACCCGGAGCAGGAGCTGGCCGCGGCGCCCGTCGAGACCGGCCCGCGCCCGCTGCCGGAGTGGTTCGCGGTGCCGGTGTGGCGGCAGGCCGCGCCGGCCCGCACGGCCGAGCCGCTGGGCCGCTGCCTGGTGCTGGCCGACGGTCCGCGCGGCGACGCGCTCGTGGCCGCGTTGCGCGCCGCCGGCGACGACCCGGTCGAGGTACGCGCCGGCGAGGCGTTCACCGCCACCGCCAACGGCTTCCGGCTGCGCCCCGGCGTACGCGCCGACGCGGAGGCACTGGTCGCCGCGCTCGGCGCCGACCTGCCCCGGCGGATCGTGCACGCGTTCGCGCTCGACGGCGACCCGGCCGGCACCGACGCGGCGGCCGCCTGGGCGGCGCAGGAGCGCGGCTTCTTCGGCGCGCTGCACCTGGTGCAGGCCCTGGCCGGCGCCGGTGTCACGGCCGACGAGGCGGGCGTCCGCCTGGACCTGGTCACCGCCGGCATCGGCGACGTCCGCGGCGACGACCTGACCCGTCCCGAGCACGCCACGCTGGCCGGCCTGGCCCGGGTGCTCCCGGCCGAGCTGCCCGGCCTGACCGTGCGGCTGCTCGACACCGACCCGGCCGCGCGCGGCGTGGCCGCCCTGGTGGCCGAGCTGCGCAGCCCCGTCGACGCCGAGCACCCGGAGGTGGCGCTGCGCGGCGACCGCCGCTGGCTGGCCGGCTACGAGCAGGTCACAGTGGCCGCCGAGGACGAGCCGGGCGTGCTGCGCGAGGAGGGCCGCTACCTGATCACCGGCGGTCTCGGCGGCATCGGCGTCACCCTCGCCGAGGACTTCGCCCGCCGGGCCCGCGCCAAGCTGGTGCTGCTGGCCCGTTCCGGGCTGCCCGAGCGGGACGAGTGGGACGCGCACCTGGCGGTGCACGGCGGCGCCGACCGGGCCGGGCGGGCCATCGCGGCGATCCGCCGGATGGAGGCCGCGGGCGCCGAGGTGCTGGTGCTCGCCGCCGACGTCACCGACGCGGACGACCTGCGCCGGGTCCGCGACGAGGCGGAGCGCCGGTTCGGCGGCCTGGACGGCATCGTGCACGCCGCCGGTCTGCCCGGCGGCGGCATGGCCGAGGTGAAGGACCGCGACGAGGCGCGGCGCGTGCTGGCCCCGAAGCTGGCCGGCACCCTGGCGCTGGCCCGGGTCTTCGGCGACCTGCCGCTGGACTTCGTCGTGCTCTGCTCCTCGATCACCGCGGTGATCGGCGGGTTCGGCCAGGTCGACTACTGCGCCGCGAACAACTTCCTGGACGCCTTCGCGCGCTCCGGCACCGGGTTCCGCGCGCCTGTGGTGTCGCAGAACTGGGGCGGCTGGGCCGAGGTCGGCATGGCGGTGGAGACCGCCGCGCCTGCCGCGTTCCGGGCCGCCGGGCGGGACACCGTGACCACGGCGGTCGCCCACCCGGTGCTCACCACGATGGTGGCCGGCCCGGACGGGACGGTGCTGCACGGCCTGGTCTCGGCGGACACCCACTGGCTGCTCGACGAGCACCGGATCGGCGGGGTGCCGGTGGTGCCGGGCACCGCCCACCTGGAGTCGGTGCGCGCCGCGGTGGTCGCCGCGCTGCCCGCGCCGGGGCCCGACGCCGCCGTGGAACTGCGGGACGTGGTGTTCCTGGAGCCGTTCTCGGTGCCGGACGGCACCGTGGCCCAGTACCGGGTCGAGCTGACCCCGGCCGAGGACGGCACCGACTTCACCGTCGCCAGCCTCGCCGCCGGCCAGGCGCGCACCCACGTCCGCGGCACCGCCGGGTGGACCACCGACGCGGCCCCGCCGGCCGCCGTGCCCGCGGTGGCCGGGCGGCGGGTCGACGACGACGCCTCGTTCGGTCGGGGACGCACCAGCATGCTCACGTTCGGGCCGCGCTGGGCGGCGCTGGCCGAGCACCACCTCGCCGACGGCGAGGAGCTGGCCCGGGTGCAGGCACCCGCCGCCGCGGTCGGTGACCTGCCCTCCTGGGGCATGCACCCGGCGCTGCTGGACGTGGCGACCGCGTTCGGCCGCGGGCAGGGCTCCGGCACCTACCTGCCGCTGTCGTACGGCCGGATCGTGGTGCGCGGCGCGCTGCCGGCGACGTTCCACAGTCACCTGCGGCACCGGCCCGCCGCCACCGACGAGGTGGTCGCCGCCGACCTGTCGCTGCGCGACCCCGACGGGCGGGAACTGGTCTCGATCAGCGACTTCGTGCTGCGCCGGGTCGACCAGGACGCGGTCACCGGCAACCTGGCCGAGTCCCCGGCGGCGGACGCGGACGCCGCGGCGCCGGTCACCGAGGACATCCGCCCGGTCGACGGCGCGGAGGCGTTCCGCCGCAGCCTCGCCGCCGGTCTCGGCGCCCAGGTGGTGATCACCACCCGCACCGTCGCCGACATCCGGCGCCGCGCGGCCCGGGTCACCACCGACAGCCTCGCCGAGGAGACCGACGCGCCGGCCGGCCCGGCCGGGGTCACCGGCGGCGGCTCGGCGGCGCCCGGCACCGAGCTGGAGAAGACGATCGCCCAGGTGTGGCGCGACGGCCTCGGCGTCACCGACGTCGGCGTGGACGACGACTTCTTCGCCCTCGGCGGCAACTCGCTGGTGGCCGTGCAGCTCATCGCCGCCATGCGCAAGGCGACAGGCGTACGGCTGCCGATGCGCAGCCTCTTCGAGACGCCCACGGTGGCCGGCCTGGCCGCCCGGATCGAGGAGCTGCGCGCCGAGGCGCCCGCCGACGCACCGGCCGCCCCGGCGGCGATCCCGGCCATCCCGCGGCTGCCCCGCGGCTGACACCCCCGACGCAGAACTTAGGAGACACCGCACCATGAGCGAGACAACCACGACGCTGCCGGTGGTCGTCGAGAGCGACGGCCGGGCGCTGACCGACCTGATCGCGGCCCGGCGCGCCGAGCTGCGGGACACCCTCGTCACCAGCGGCGGGCTGCTGTTCCGCGGCTTCGACGTGGGCGGCGTGGACGGCTTCGACCAGGCCGTCCGCGCACTCGCCGGCGAGCCGCTGACCTACACCGAGCGCTCCTCGCCCCGGCACTCCATCAAGGGCCGGGTCTACACCTCGACCGACTACCCGCCGGACGAGGAGATCTTCCTGCACAACGAGAACTCGTACCAGGCGCGCTGGCCGCTGACGCTGTTCTTCTACTGCGTCACGCCGCCGGACAGCCTGGGCGCCACGCCGCTGGCCGACGTGCGCCGGGTGTACGAGCTGATCGACCCGGCGGTCCGCGAGGAGTTCATCCGCCGCCGCTGGATGCTGGTACGCAACTTCCACGGCGACTTCGGCACCCGCTGGCAGGAGGTGTTCAACACCGAGAGCCGCGCCGAGGTCGAGGCGTACGCGGCGGACAACGGCATCACCGTGGAATGGGTCGGCAAGGACGGCCTGCGTACCCGCGCGGTCCGCGACGTGGTGCACCACCGGCCCGGCTCCGACACCCCGCGCTGGTTCAACCACGCCACCTTCTTCCACCTCAGCACCCTGCCGACTGACTACCAGGAGGGGCTGCTGGCCATGTTCGGCGCGGACGGGCTGCCGTCGAACACCTACTACGGCGACGGCGGCGAGATCCCCGCCGACGTCATGGACCACCTGCGCGCCGCCTACCGGGCCGCCACCGTCCGCTTCGACTACCAGCGCGACGACGTGCTGGTGGTGGACAACATGACCGCCGCGCACGGCCGGGAACCGTTCACCGGTCCCCGCAAGATCGCCGTGGCGATGGCCGAGCCGTACACCCCCGAGACCGCAGGAGCGAACT
Source organism: Micromonospora sp. CNZ285 (assembly GCF_004637285.1). Lineage (NCBI taxonomy): Bacteria > Bacillati > Actinomycetota > Actinomycetes > Micromonosporales > Micromonosporaceae > Micromonospora > Micromonospora sp. CNZ285. The sequence goes on from NZ_SPQD01000001.1 coordinate 1,278,927, forward strand.
GACATGGCCGAACCCCGATTCCTGGTCGTCCGCAACGACGAGGAGCAGTACTCGATCTGGTCGGCCGACCGGGACCTGCCCGCCGGCTGGCACGACACCGGCTTCGCCGGCACGCGCGAGGAGTGCCTGGCCCACGTCGACGAGGTCTGGACCGACATGCGTCCCCGCTCCGTGCGCGAGGCCCTCTCATGAGCACGAGCCAGGAGTGGACCTTCCCGGCCTCGTACGCCCAGGAGCGGGTGTGGATGGCCAACCAGCTCGACGCCGGGTCGCCGGTGTTCAACGTGTCCTTCCCGTGGCTGTTCCCGGCCGGCGTGGACGCGGACACGGCCGGCGACGTGGTCAACCGGGTGATCGCCCGGCACGAGGCGCTGCGTACCCACCTGCGGGCCGACGACGGCGCGCTGGTGCAGGTCGTGCGCGCCCACGAGCCGGCGCCGCTGCCCGTCACCGACATCACCCACCTGCCGGCCGGTGAGCAGCGGGCCGAGTTCGAGCGCATCCGCGGCGAGATGGCCCGCACGCCGATCCCGCTGGACGCGGCGCCGCTGTGGCGGGCCCGGCTGATCCGCATGGAGGAGGGGCTGGCGCTGGCGTTCGTGGTGCACCACGCCGTCTTCGACAGCCACTCGGCGGTGCTGTTCCACGCCGAGCTGGTCGCGTTCTGCGAGGCCGCGCGCACCGGCGCCGAGCCCGTCGTGCCCGAGCTGCCCATCCAGTACGCGGACTTCGCGGTCTGGCAGCGCCAGCAGCTCACCGGTGCGGAGCTGGACCGGCAGCTCGCGTTCTGGACCGGTCACCTGGCCGGCGCGCCGCCGGTCACCGGCCTGCCGCTGGACCGGCCCCGCCCGGCCCAGCTCGGCTTCGCCGGTGACGAGGTGCGCTTCACGCTGCCCGACGGGCTGCTGGACCGCGTCGGCGCGCTGGCCACCGGCGCGCAGGCCACCCCGTACATGGTGCTGCTCGCCGGTTTCGCGGCGCTGCTGTCGCGGATCTCCGGCGACGCCGACGTGGTGGTCGGCGTCTCCACCGCGGGCCGGGACAACCCGGAGCTGACGCCGCTGATCGGCATGTTCGTCAACCCGGTGGCGCTGCGCTGCGACGTCTCCGGCGACCCGACGTTCGCGGCGCTGCTGGGCCGGGTCCGCAACGGCCTGATCGACGCGATGGAGCACGGGCAGACGCCGTTCCAGAAGATCGTCGAGGCGGTCGACCCGCAGCGTGACCCGTCGGTGCAGCCGATCTTCCAGACCGCGCTGAACTGGATCCCGGACTCCGGCCTCGACCCGGTGGAGCTGGGCACCACCAAGGACGACCTGGCCTTCGACATCACCACCGGCGACTGCCGCCTGGTCTACCGCACCGAGCTGTTCGACCGGGCCACGGCCGAGACGGTGGTCCGCCGCTACGTACGGCTGCTCGCCGCCGCCGTCGCCGAGCCGGAGCGTACGGTCGGCGCGCTGCCGTTGCTCACCGACACCGAGCGGGACCGGGTGCTCGGCGCCTGGAACGACACCGCCCGCGACGTGCCGGTGACCACTGTGGTCGACGAGGTGCAGCGGCAGGCCGCCGCCACCCCGGACGCGGCGGCGCTGGTCTGCGACGGCGTGACGCTCGGCTACGGCGAGCTGAACACCGCCGCGAACCGGCTGGCCCGGCTGCTGGTGGCGCGCGGCGCCGGTCCGGAGACCCGGGTCGCGCTGGCGCTGCCGCGCTCCTGCGACCTGGTCGTGGCGATGCTGGCGGTGCTCAAGGCCGGCGCCGCGTACGTGCCGGTGGACACCGCGTACCCGGCCGGCCGGATCGCGTACCTGCTGGCCGACGCCGCGCCCGCGCTGGTGGTGACCGCGCCGGACACCGCCGCCCTGGTGCCCGGCGACGCGCTGGTGCTCGACGGCGAGGTCGGCTCCGACCAGTCCGGCGACGACCTCACCGACGCCGACCGGGTCGCGCCGCTGCGCCCGGAGCACCCGGCGTACGTGCTCTACACCTCCGGCTCCACCGGCCGCCCGAAGGGCGTGGTGGTCGAGCACCGGGCGGTGACCGCGTACCTGGCCTGGGCCCGCGCCACCTACCCGGGGCTGGCCGGGGTGGCGCTGCTGCACTCGCCGGTGTCGTTCGACCTGACCGTGACCGGCCTGCTCGGCACGCTCACCGCCGGCGGCACGGTACGGCTCGCCGCGATCGACGAGCCCGCGGCCCGCGCCGGCGGCCGGCCCGCGTTCCTCAAGGTCACGCCGAGCCACCTGCCGCTGCTCGACGGCGAGCTGTCGCCGACTGCCGACCTGGTGATCGGCGGCGAGGCGCTGACCGGGGAGCAGCTCGCCGCCTGGCGGGCCGCGCACCCCGACGTGGCCGTCATCAACGAGTACGGCCCGACGGAGGCCACTGTGGGCTGCGTCGCGGCCCGGATCGCCCCCGGCGAGCCGGTCCCGGCCGGTCCGGTGCCGATCGGCACGCCCACCTGGAACACCCGCGCGCTGCTGCTCGACGCCGCCCTGCGGCCGGTGCCGCCGGGCGTGGTGGGGGAGCTGTACGTCACCGGCACCCAGCTCGCCCGCGGCTACCACGACCGGCCCGCCCTGACCGCCGAGCGGTTCCTGCCCTGCCCGTACGGCCCGCCCGGCGCCCGGATGTACGCCACCGGCGACCTGGCCCGCTGGCGCGCCGACGGCACGCTGGACTACCTGGGTCGCCGCGACGACCAGGTCAAGGTGCGCGGCATGCGCATCGAGCTGGGCGAGGTCGAGGCGGCGCTGCTGGCCCACCCGGACGTGCGCGCCGCCGCCGCGGCGGTCCGCACCGACGGCGGCGAGCCGGCGCTCGTCGGCTACCTGGTGGGCCCGGCCCACGAGGACTCGGTCCGCGCCGAACTGGCCCGCGAGCTGCCCGCGCACCTGGTGCCGGCCGCCCTGGTCCGGCTGGACGCGCTGCCGCTGACGCCGAACGGCAAGCTGGACCGTGCCGCGCTGCCCGCCCCGGCGGCGGCCGAGCAGGCCCAGGACAGCTACGTCGCGCCCCGCACCGAGGCCGAAGGGCTGGTCGCCGAGGTGTACGCCGAGATCCTCCAGGTGGAGAAGGTCGGCGCCCTGGACGACTTCTTCGCCCTCGGCGGCAACTCGCTGCGCGGCATGCGGGCGATGGCCCGCATCCGCGCCGAGGTGGACGTCGACCTGCCCATGCGGGCGCTGTTCAGCAGCCCCGTGGTGGCGGACCTGGCCGCCCAGATCGAACAGCGGATCGCCGCCGAACTCGACGGGCTCTCCGACACCGAGGTCGCCGCGCTGCTCGCGGCGGAAGAGGGAACCAACTGATGACCGACCTGAAGGATCCGGCCCGCGAGGCGGCCCGGCAGGCGCTGATCGCCCGACGGCTACGCGCCCGCCAGACCGCCCCCGCGGCCCGGATCACCCCCCGCCCGTCCGGCGCGGAGGTGCCGCTGTCCTACGCCCAGGAGCGGGTCTGGTTCATGGACCAGCTCGCCCCGGGCGAGGCGGCGTACCACATCGCGGTGCCGCTGCGGGTGCGCGGACCACTGGACGTGGACGCGCTGCGTGCCGCCCTGACCGGGCTGGCCGAGCGGCACGAGTCGCAGCGCACCCGCTTCCCGGCCGACGCCGACGGCCGTCCCACAGTGGTCGTCGCGGACACCGCCGACGTGCCGCTGACAGTGGTGGACGCGCCCGACGAGGCCGCCGCGCAGGCGCTCGTCGACGCGGCGGCGGCCGAGCCGTTCGACCTGGCGAACGGTCCGCTGCTGCGGGCCCTGCTGATCCGGCTGACCGCCGAGGACCACGTGCTGTTCCTCGCCCAGCACCACATCGTCGGCGACGGCTGGTCGGTGGACGTGCTGCTGCGCGACCTGATCACGCTCTACCGGGGCGGCGAGCCGCCCGCGCTGCCGATCCAGTACGGCGACTTCGCCGTCTGGGAGGCCCAGGAGCTGGACGGTCCGCAGGCGCGGGCGCACGTCGACTACTGGAAGCAGCGGCTGGCCGGCATCACGCCGCTGGAGCTGCCGCTGGACCGGCCGCGTCCGGCCACCCAGACCTACCGGGGTGACTTCGTCGAGTTCCAGCTCGACCCGGCCGCCACCGAGGCGCTCAACGCGCTCACCCGGGACAGCGGCGGCACGCTGTTCATGACGCTGCTCGCCGCGTACCAGGTGCTGCTGGCCCGGCACGCCGGCCAGGACGACTTCGCCGTCGGCGCGTCGGTGGCCGGCCGGTCCGCGCCGGAGCTGGAGAACGTCGTCGGCATGTTCATCAACATGCTGCCGCTGCGCGCCGACCTGGCCGGCGACCCGACGTTCGCCGAGCTGCTGGAGCGCACCCGCCGTACCGTGCTCGACGGGTTCGAGCACGCCGAGGTGCCGTTCGCCAAGGTGGTCCACGAGCTGGGCCTGCCGCGCGACGTCAGCCGCTCCCCGGTGTTCCAGGCCATGTTCGTGCTCCAGAACTACGAGATGGGCCGGTTCACCGGCGTGTCCCGCACCGACGAGGTCACGTTCTCCTGGACCCCGATGGAGTTGCAGGCCACCCGGTTCGACTTCGAGCTGCACGCGGTGGAGACCGTCGACGGGCTCTGGGGCAAGCTGGTCTTCAACACCGACCTGTTCGACCGGGCGACTGTCGAGCGGATGGCGCAGCGGTGGACCGCGCTGCTGGACGCGGTCGTCGCCGCGCCGGACACCCCGGTGTCCCGGCTGCCGCTGCTGCCCGCCGCCGAACGGGAGCTGCTGGCCGCCTGGAACGACACCACCGCCGACTTCCCGCGCGCGGAGACGCTGCACGGCCCGATCGAGGAGCGTGCCGCGGCCACCCCGGACGCGGTCGCGGTCACCATCGACGGGCACAGCCGCACGTACGCCGAGCTGAACGCGCAGGCCAACCGCGTCGCGCACCGGCTGCGCGCGGCCGGCGTCGGCCCGGAGACCCTGGTCGGGGTCTGCGCGGAACGGTCGGTGGAACTGGTCGCCGGACTGCTCGGCGTGCTCAAGGCCGGCGGCGCGTACCTGCCGCTGGACCCGGAGTACCCGGCCGACCGGCTCGCGTTCATGGTCGGCGACGCGGACGCGCCGGTGGTGCTGGTCCAGTCGCACCTGCGCGACGTGCTGCCCGACACCGGCGCCACGGTGCTCGAACTCGACGACGCCACCGTGTGGAGCGGGCAGCCCGACACCGATCCGGCGCCGGCCGCCGGACCGGAGAACCTGGCGTACGTCATCTACACCTCCGGCTCCACCGGCCGCCCGAAGGGCGTGCCGAACACGCACCGGGGCATCGTCAACCGGCTCGACTGGATGCAGAAGACGTACCGCCTCGGCGCCGACGACGCGGTGCTCCAGAAGACCCCGGCGAGCTTCGACGTGTCGGTGTGGGAGTTCTTCTGGCCGCTGCGCACCGGCGCCCGCCTGGTGCTGGCCAAGCCCGGCGGCCACAAGGACGCGGGTTACCTGCGTGACCTGCTGGTGTCCGAGCGGATCACCACCGCCCACTTCGTTCCGTCGATGCTGACCGTCTTCCTCGCCGAGGACGGCGTGGAGGCGGCCACCGCGCTGCGCCGGGTGATCTGCTCCGGGGAGGAGCTGCCGCTGGCCTCGGCGGCCGACTTCACCGCCCGGCTGCCCTGGTGCGGCCTGCACAACCTGTACGGCCCGACCGAGGCGGCCATCGACGTGACCGCCTGGGCGTGCGAGCCGGACCGGCTCGCCGAGGTGACGAGCGTGCCGATCGGCGCCCCGATCGCCAACCTGCGGCTGCACGTGCTCGACCCGTCCGGCGCGCAGTGCCCGGTCGGGGTGGCCGGTGAGCTGCACATCGGCGGTGTCGGGCTGGCCCGCGGCTACCACCGCCGGGCGGCGCTGACCGCGGAGAAGTTCGTCCCCGACCCGTTCTCCGGTGAGCCGGGCGCCCGCCTCTACCGCACCGGTGACCTGGCCCGCTGGGTGGTCGGCCCGGACGGCGCCGGGGTGATCGAGTTCCTGGGCCGCATCGACCACCAGGTCAAGCTGCGCGGCCTGCGCATCGAGCTGGGCGAGATCGAGAGCGCGCTGCGCGAGCAGCCGGGCGTCACCGAGGCCACGGTGATCGTCCGGGAGGACAGCCCGGGCGACAAGCGGCTCACCGCGTACCTGGTGGGGGAGGCGGAGCACGCCGCGCTGAAGGCGGCGCTGAAGGACACGCTGCCGGAGTACATGGTGCCGGCCGCGTTCGTCACGCTCGACGCACTGCCGCTGACCCCGAACGGCAAGCTGGACCGCAAGGCGCTACCAGCGCCGGTGGTCACCCGCGAGGCGTCGGTGGCGCTGGTCGAGCCGCGCGACGACACCGAGCGGGCGCTCGCCGCGATCTGGTCCGAGGTGCTGGGCGTGGACACGCTCGGCATCGACGACGACTTCTTCGACCTGGGCGGGCACTCGATGCTGGCCACCCAGGTGGTCGCCAAGATCCGCAAGGCGGAGCTGGGCGGCCGGGCGGTCGGCGTGATGGACCTGTTCCAGAAGCGCACCATCCGCGACCTCGCCGCGTTCATCTCCGGCGACGCCGCGCAGGAGGGGCCGCGCCGGCTGCTCTACGAGCTGACCAAGCCGATCCCGGCGGGCAAGCGGGTGCTGACGTACGTCTGCGTCCCGTACGGCGGCGGCAGCGCCATCGTCTACCAGCCGCTGGCCGACGCGCTGCCGGCCGGGTACGGGCTGTGGTCGCTGGCGATCCCCGGTCACGACGTGGGTCTGAGCGAGGACGCGCTGCCGTTCGACGAGCTGACCAGCCGGGTCGCCGACGAGATCCTGGAGCGGGTCGAGGGACCGATCGCCCTGTACGGCCACTGCGGCGTGGGCAGCGCCATCCTCGCCGACGTGGCCCGCAAGGTCGAGGCGGCCGGCCGGGAGCTGGAGGCCGTCTACATCGGCGCCATGTTCCCGTTCGCCCGCCCGAAGGGCGTGATCGCGGCGCTGCGCGACCGCCTCGAGCGGCTCAGCAGCAACAGGCACTCCGCGAGCTGGCTCAAGTCGATGGGGGTGGACACCGACGAGCTGGACCCGGAGCAGGCCGACCGGATCATCAGCAACATGCGGGCCGACTCCCGCGCCTCGGAGGAGTACTTCACCCGGCTGCTGGACCAGCAGGCGGCAAAGCTCCGGACGCCGATCATCTCGGTGGTCGGCTCCGAGGACCCGGTGACCGACTACTACCGCGAGCGGTACGCCGAGTGGCAGTTCCTCAGCGACACGCTCGGCCTCGTGGTCCTCGACCAGGCCGGGCACTTCTTCCTCAAGTACCGGGCCGAGGAACTGGCCGAGATCGTCACGCAGGTCCACCCGGCGGTGGTCGCCGGTGACGTCAGCGCGCTGACGCCGGAGGCCCGGGGTGAGGACGCCGGCTGGGTGGTGGCCGACACGCTGCGGGTGGGCGAGGACCGCAAGCCCACCAAGACGGTCAAGCCGAGCATGGGCCGGTTCATGGCCATCACGACCGGCCAGCTCATCTCCAGCACCGGTTCCGCACTGACCGCGTTCGCGCTGCCGATCTGGCTGTTCAACCGCACCGGCTCGGTGGCGAACCTCGGCCTGCTCTGGGCGCTCGCGCTGATCTGCGGCGTGCTCATGCTGCCGGTGGCCGGCGCGCTGGTCGACCGGGTCAGCCGGCGGCGGATCATGATGACGGCGAGCTGCTTCGCCGGGTCCGTCCAGCTCGTGCTGGCGGCCCTGTTGTGGACCGACAACCTGGCGCTCTGGCACATCTACATGCTGGTGGCGCTCAGTTCGGTGGCCGGTTCGTTCCAGCGGATCGCGTTCCAGTCGGCGGTGCCGCAGCTGGTGCCCAAGCGCTACCTCGGGCACGCCATGGGCATCACCCAGCTCTCCACCGGTGTGGCCACGCTGCTCATGCCGGCGTTCGCGGCCGGCCTGCTCGCCACCATCGAGCTGAAGGGCATCCTGCTGGTCGACGTGGCCAGCTACGTGTTCGCGGTGCTCACCCTGGCCGTGGTCCGCTTCCCGGACGCGCTGGGCTGGCGGCCCCGGGAACGGCTGCTGGTGGCCATCGCCAACGGCATGCGCTACTCGTGGCGGCACCGAGGGTTCCGGCTGATGCTCGGCTACTTCGCGCTGGGCAACATCTTCCTGGCGCCCGCGCTGGTGCTCATCACGCCGCTGGTGCTGTCGTTCGGCAGCCCGACCCAGGTGGCGCAGGTGGCGCTGGCCGAGGCGGTCGGCGCGGTGCTCGGCGGCGTGCTCATGTCGCTGTGGGGTGGTCCGCGCAAGCGCCGCATGATCGGCGTGCTGATCGGCAACCTGGGCACCGCCATCGGCTGCGTGCTGATCGGCCTGGACGCGTCGGTGGCGATGATCTGCGTCGGCTTCTGCTGGCTGGCCATGTCGATGACCACCGCGCAGTCGATCTACGCGACGATCGTCCAGGTGAAGGTGCCGCAGCGCTTCCACGGCCGGGTGTTCAGCCTCAACCAGACCATCTCCTGGTCGACGCTGCCGATCGGGTTCGCGCTGCTCGCGCCGGGCGCCACCGCGCTGTTCGAGCCGATGCTCGCCCCGGGCGGGGCGCTCGCCGGGTCGGTGGGCGCGGTGATCGGCACCGGACCGGGCCGGGGCATCGGTTTCGCGTACATCTGCTTCGGTGCGGCGCTGATCCTGATCACGCTCGGCGGGTTCGCGATCCGGCTGCTGCGCCGCTTCGACCTGGAGGTGGAGGACTCCCTGCCGGACGACCTGATCGGCGCCCAGGAGCGCGAGAAGCGCCTGGCCGCCAAGGCCGAGAAGAAGGAGCTCGTCTCGGTCTGACCCCGCCTCCCATCCGGTCGATCAAGGAGTTCGTGTCCGGTCCGGGCCGTCCGGCCGGCACGAACTCCTTGATCACCGGGGCTAGCATCGGTGCGATGAGCGAGGACGTCACCGACGCGCTGCTGCGGGAGATGGGGCGCCTCGATCCGTGCGCCGCCGTGGTCGAGGCCGGTGAGCAGGACGTCGACGGCCTCACCGACTACAGCCCGGACGGTCACCAGGCCCGCGCCGACCTCGCCGCCCGCGCCCTGCGCCGGATCGAGGCGCTGCCCGCGACCCCGCTGCACGCCCACCTCGCCGAACGGCTGCGCACCCGGATCGCCTTCCACGACGCCGGGGAGGACCTGCGGGAACTGCACGCCGCGGCCACCGGCCCGCTCCAGCTCATCCGCCAGTGCGTCGAGTCAGCGGTGCCGGGCCGCGACGCCGGACACGCGGCCTCCGAGGACGGCTGGGCCCGCGTCGGCGCGCGCCAGGCCGCGATCCCGGCCGCACTCGACGGGTACGCCCAGAGCCTGCTGCTCGCCGCCGCGCGCGGTCACCTGCCGGCCCGGCGCCAGGTGGAGCTGGTGACGCGGCGCTGCCGCACCTGGCTCGACGACGACCTCGCCCTGGTGCAGCGGTACGGCGACGGCCCGCAGCGCGCCTCGTTGCAGGCGGCGGCCGAGGGCGCGCGGGAGGCGTACCGGAGGTTCGCCGCGACGCTCACCGCGGACCTCGCGCCCCGGGCGCACCACGACGAGGCGTTCGGCCCGGCGCGGTACGCCCTCTGGGTGCGGGCCTTCCTCGGCGCGGAACCGGACCTGCGCGAGCTGTACGCGTGGGGCTGGGACGAGTTCACCGCGATCGAGGCGGAACTGGTCGCCGAGGCGAGAACCCTGGGCGGCACCGTGCCCGAGGTGCGGGAGCGGCTCGACCGCCCCGACGCGCCGGGCGTGCTGCGCAGCCGGGACGAGTTCGCCGCCTGGCTCCAGGAGCTGCTGGAGGCCACCACCGAGCGGATGCACGGCGTCCACTTCGACATCCCGGCGCCGCTGCGGCGCATCGAGTCACGCATCACCACGTCGGGCGGCACCGCCTACATCGCGCCGTCGCGGGACCTGACCCGGCCGGGCCGGGTCTCCTGGCTGCTGCCCGACGGGCAGGAGCACTTCTCCACCTGGTGGGCGTACAGCACCGCGTACCACGAGGGCGTCCCCGGCCACCACCTGCACCTCGGCTCGGAGGCGTGCCGGGGCGGCCCCGGGCAGCGACTGAACCTGCTCGGCGGGCTCTCCGGCGCCCAGGAGGGCTGGGCGCTGTACGTCGAGCGATTCATGGACGAACTCGGACTCTACGAGCAGCCGGGCGCCCGGCTGGGACACCTGTTCATGCAACTGCTGCGGGCGGCCCGGGTCGTGCTCGACATCGGCCTGCACCTGAAGCTGCCGATGCCCTCCGGCGGTACGCCGTGGACGCCGGACGCCGCGCTGGACCTGCTGGGCGAGCGCTGCCACCAGGGCCCGTACGCGCCACTGGAACTGGCCCGCTACCTGGGCCGGCCCGGGCAGGCGCTCACCTACAAGGTGGGGGAGCGGGTGTGGCGGGACGGCCGTGCGGCGTTCCCCGGCGACCGGCGCGGTTTCCACAACCGGGCGCTGGAACTCGGCTCCTTGGGACTGGACCAGCTCACGAGCGCGCTCGCCGCCTATCCGGCCTCGTCGGCGGGCAGCTCCTCCGGATCGGCCACCCAGGCGGAGTAGACGGGCAGCGCGTGCCACGGGCCGCCGGCCGGGTCGGTGGTCACCGCGACCACCGCGTACGGGTTACCGAACCGCAGCTCGGCGACGCGCGCGACGCCCTCCGGCGGCAGGCCGGCCACCATGCCGAACGCGGTCACCGCGGCGGCCTCGAAGCCGTAGCGCCCGAACCGGGCCACCGCGGACTGCGCGGCGTCGAACTCCGGCCCGGCCAGGCCCAGCAGCTCGCCGAGCGCCCGGGCCGCCGCGTCGAAGCCGAACCCGGGCGCGGTCAGGTCGTGCCGGCTGCGCGCCGACCAGCAGGGCAGCACCGCCGTGGCGCGTTCCTCCCGGCCGTCCGCCGCGAACGTGTTCACCGGCTCCTCCCGCAGCGTCCACAGCGGCGTCTCGCCCAGCGGCAGGTCGAACAGCGACCGGCGGCCCGGCGCCGAGTTGTCCGGGATGAGCGCGGCGGCGCTCGCCAGCTCCTGCGCGGCGGCCAGCACGTCGGCCGCGGGCACCTCGGGCGCGGCGGCCACCGACACCACGAGCATCCCCGCGCCGTCGTCGCCGGTGCGGGCCGGCACCGCATGCACGACCACGTCACCGGCCCGGTCGGTGGCCGCCACCCAGCAGCGGTGCCCGAACGGCGGCGTCCGCAGCACCCGGTTCAGCCGGCCGGACCAGGCGCTGCCCGCGCCCAGCTCCGCACCCGGGGCGGTGTCGAACGGGTCGGCCCACGACACCCGGGTCGCGAGCGCGCTGCCCAGCACCAGCAGGGTGTCCGGGGCGACGTCGACCGGGAAGCGGTCGATCAGCCCGCCGGTACGCTCCCGGGCCCAGGCGTCCAGCGCCGCCTGGTCGGGCAGCGGACCGCGTTCGGTGGTCTCCGGCAGGGCGGCCCGCCACGCGGCCAGCTCGGGCGCCGGGGTGCGCTCCCACAGTGCCGTGGCGGCGGCGACCATCGGGTGCGGCGCGGCGAGCAGTGCCCGGGCCTCGGCGGCGGCGTCGTCCGGGTCGGCGTCGAGTGCCTCGGCCAGCGCCGCGCGGGCGTCGCCGGTGGCGGCCGGGCCGGTCAGCGCCAGCAGCAGCCAGGCGCCCAGCGGCGAGGCGACGTGGTGGGTGTCACCGGCGGCGCGGTGCAGCCGCTCGGCGTAACGGGCCAGGGGTGCGCGCAGAGGAGTCACGGCTCCACTCTGCCCGCACGGCGCGCCCGCCGGCACGCCCCGCGTCAGGACCACAGTTCGAACGGCTCGTCGATCTCCGTCCCGGCCAGGAACGCGGGCAGCAGTTCCGGCAGCCGCCCGGGATAGCAGCGCGGCTGCTCGGCGAGCACCTCGGCCAGCGGCCACCAGCGGAACCCGAAGTAGTCCTCCACCTCGTAGTCCAGCCGCAGCGCCTCGTCCACGTCCGGCCCCGGGCCGGGCAGCCGTACCGTCACGATGACCTCGTCCTGGAGGTGGCGGCGCTGGCGGTGCCGGAAGCTGGCCCGCCGCCGCCAGGTGGGAGCGCCCACCTCGTCCGGGCCGATGGCGATGCCTGTCTCCTCGCGCAGTTCCCGGACCGCCGCCTCCCGGTACGTCTCGCCCGGGTCCAGCCCGCCGCCGGGTAGCTCCCACCACACGCCGAGGTCCGGGTGGTCCGGGTCGCGGGTGTGGAACAGCAGCAGGCGGTCGGCGGCGTCGAGCACCACCAGCCGCACCGCGCTGCGCTCGAACAGCGGCAGATCGTCGGGCAATTCCACGCCCCCAGCGTAAGGAAGGCCCCCTCTTAACGCCTCCGGTAGTAGAGGGTCCCCTTATTAACATCGCGGCGCGGCGCGACGATGGCGAGCCCGGCGCGGCACCGCACCCGCTCAGCCCGCGTCGATGACGCGGGCCACCTCGGCCGGCAGCGGGTACGGCCGCTCCACCGGAGGCAGCGCCGCCGCCCCGGCCTCGTCGCCGTCGGTGAGACGACCGTGCACCGACCGGGCCAGCCCGGTGACGTCGGTGAGCCCGACCATCCACTCGTCGACGTACCGGCGTACCGCGTCGCCGGTCAGCCCGACCTGCACCGAGCGGTACGGCAGGGGCGCCAGCCGCAGCGAGCGTTCCGGGTCCCACTGCACCCGCACCGGGCTGACCCGCAGGCAGTGCCGCCAGGCGTCCCGGTCCGGGTGCAGGCGCGGGTCGTAGCTGCTGAGGCAGGCGTGCCGCAGGGCCCACTCGAAACCGGCCCGGCTGATGTCGACAGCCAGCACCCGTTCCTGGCCCGGCTTGAGCGCCCAGCCGCAGCGGTACATCATCCAGCGGAACGAGGGCTTGATCCAGGTCATCCGCTCCCGCTTGAACGGCGGCACGAACCGGCCCGCGCGCAGCGCCGCGTCGGCGATCTCCGGCGGGTACGCCTGGTAGACGGTGACCGACGTGTCGGTGTACGCGGCGCGGATCTGGTGGCGGGGCACTGTCACCGGGGCATGATGGCACCGCGTACCCGCCCCGGCGACCCGATTCCGGGCCCGGCGCACCCCGACCGATAGGCTGCCCGCCGTGGCAGGTCTGTTGAGGAACGTGGCGTCGAAGCTCGGCCGGATCACCCGGGGCGTACCCGCACCCACCCGCACCGGCGGGCCGATCCCGGCGCAGGTCGCGCGCCGCCGCCAGGTGAGCGCGTTGCAGCGCCGCGAGCTGTCGTACGCCCCGGAGCCGGACGGGCAGGCCGACCCGGGTGAGATCGTCTGGACCTGGGTGCCGTACGAGGACGACCCGCGTCAGGGCAAGGACCGCCCGGTGCTGGTGGTGGGCCGGCACAGCCGCACGCTGTTCGGGCTGATGCTGTCCAGCCAGAGCGACCGGGACGGTCAGCGGCACTGGCTGGCGCTCGGCCCGGGGGAGTGGGACCGGGACGCGCGGCCGAGCTGGGTACGCCTGGACCGGGTGCTCACCATGCGCGAGGACAGCATCCGCCGCGAGGGCGCGGTGCTGGACCGGCCCCGGTTCGACCGGGTCGGGCAGGCGCTGCGCGCCGGCTACGGCTGGCGCTGACCGGACGAGCGGCTCAGAACTCCGCCACGAGCTGGCGGGTCGGGCGGGACGCGCCGAGCGTCTTCGCCTCGTACATGGCCGCGTCGGCGCGGCAGAGCGCGTCGGCGAGCTGCGTGGGGCAGTGCACCGGCGCCAGCCCGACCGAGGCGGTGACCTGGATGCTGCGCGCACCGAGCGGGATCGGCGCGGCGAGCGCCTCGCAGAGCCGCCGGGTGGCGTGCTCGATCCACCGGCGGTCCGGCGTGGGGCTGGCCAGCAGTCCGGCGAACTCGTCGCCGCCGAGCCGGGCGACCAGGTTGGGGCCGGCGAACGCGGCGAGCCGCTGCGCGACGCTGACCAGCACCTGGTCCCCGGCGGCGTGCCCGTAGCGGTCGTTGACCTGCTTGAAGTTGTCCAGGTCGAGCACCACCGCGACGAGCGGCTGGCCGGCGGGGTCGGTGAGCAGGGCGGCGGCCAGCCGGAAGAACGCGCGGCGGTTGGGCAGCCCGGTGAGCGGATCGTGGCTGGCGGCGTGCCGCTCGGCGGCCAGCTCGGCCTGGAGCAGCTCGATCTCGGCTTCGGCGCGCAGCGCGCGGCGGCGTAACTGCCAGGCGGAGACGAGTGCGCCAGCCGCGGAGATGCCGGAGGCGATGGTCATCGGATCCGCCAACGCGTCCTCCTCACCGCAGTCCCGAAGCCGCGCGGAGCGGCGTCCCCGGGGCCGGGCTCAGGTCACCGTACGTGAGCGAACCGGCACACCGTATTTCGAGTATCATCCTCTCCGTCCATTGCAGATGCAATAGCAGATGCACGTGCATCTCACTCCTCAGTCGACAGACGTCGCCACCCACCGCTCCTCCCCGCGGCCTCGGCTGGCTCATCCCGAAGGACGCCCATGCAGCAACCCCCGAACGGCGTGCCCGTGACCGAGTTGCCACCGATGCGCTGGCTGAAGAGCCGCCGCAGCAACCCCAGCGGCAACTGCGTCGAACTGGCCGAGCTGCCCGACGGCGGCGGCATCGCGGTCCGCAACTCGCGGCACCCGGAGGGTCCGGCGCTCATCTACACAGTGGACGAGATCGCGGCCTTCGTGCTCGGCGCGCGGGACGGCGACTTCGACCACCTGATCCCGCCGTCCCGTACACGGGACTGACTCCGTCCGTCCGGAGGAGTTCACCTCACTGTCGGTTCATGGCATGCTTACTCGTCGGTCCGGGAGGGTGCCCGGCCGGGGCGGTCGGGATGCGAGGGCGGTCAGGTGGCGACGGTGCCCGTCGAGGGTGGTCCGACAAGCGGTCCGACAGTGCTGCGCATGCTGCTCGGCGGGCAGCTGCGCCGGCTGCGGGAGAGTGCCGGGGTCAGCCGGGAGACCGCCGGCTGGGAGATCCGCTCGTCGGAGTCGAAGATCAGCCGGATGGAGCTGGGCCGGGTCGGCTTCAAGGAGCGCGACGTGGCCGACCTGCTCACGCTCTACGGCGTCACCGCGCCGGAGGACCGCGACGCGCTGCTCAAGCTGGCCCGCGACGCGAACAGCCCGGGCTGGTGGCACCGCTACGGCGACGTGCTCCCCGCCTGGTTCCAGTCGTACCTGGGCCTGGAGGCGGCCGCCGCGCTGATCCGCACGTACGAGGTGCAGTTCGTACCAGGCCTGTTGCAGACCGCCGCGTACGCCCGGCAGGTGATCCTGCTCGGCCACCGCGGCGCGTCGGCGGCGGAGCTGGACCGGCGGGTGGAGCTGCGGATGCAGCGCAAGGAGCTGTTGCGGCGGCCCGACCCGCCGCAGCTGTGGGCGGTGCTCGACGAGGCGGTGCTGCGCCGCCCGATCGGCGGCGCCGCGGTGATGCGCGAGCAGATGGACGCGCTGATCGAGGCGACCTCGGGCCCGCACGTGCGGTTGCAGATCGTCCCGTTCGCAGCCGGCGGGCACGCCGCGGCCAGCGGCGCGTTCAGCATCCTGCGCTTCGGTGACGCCGACCTGCCCGACATCGTCTACATCGAGCAGCTCACCAGCGCCATCTACCTGGACAAGCGCGACGACCTCGACTTCTACGCCGAGGCGATGGAACGGTTGTGCGTGGAGGCGGCGCCGCCGGAGCGGACCCCGGAGCTGCTGGCCCGCCTGCGCGACGAGCTCTACCCGGCCTGACCGGCGCGGTGGCGGGCAGTAGCATGACCGCCAACCGGAGACAGTGGACGGTGGCACGCGAGTCGTGGAGGCGGCCTTGACCAGCGACGCACCAGGTACGGCACCCGAGTCGGGCCGGATCGACACCACCGTGGCGCATCCCGCCCGCCGGTACAACTACTGGCTCGGCGGGAAGGACAACTTCCAGGCCGACCGTGACTCCGGCGACGCGATGGCCGCGCGGTTCCCGACCATCCGGATCAGCGCGCTGGAGAACCGGCGGTTCCTGCGCCGCGCGGTGCGCCACCTGGCCGGTGAGGCGGGCATCCGGCAGTTCCTGGACATCGGCACCGGCATCCCCACCGCCGACAACACGCACGAGGTGGCGCAGGCGACCGACCCGCGCGCCCGGGTGGTCTACGTCGACAACGACCCGATCGTGCTGGCCCACGCCCGCGCGCTGCTCACCAGCTCCGCCGAGGGCGCCACCGCCTACCTCGACGCGGACCTGCGCGACCCGGAGCGCATCCTCGCCCACCCCGACCTGCGCCGCACGCTGGACTTCTCCCAGCCGGTGGCGTTGATGCTGCTGGCGGTGCTGCACTTCGTGCCCGACGGCGAGGACCCGTACGCGATCGTCGGCCGCCTGCTGGACGCCCTGCCCGCCGGCAGCTACCTGGCCGCCTCGCACGCCACCCACGACTACCTGCCGGCCGAGGTGGCCGCCGAGGCGAAGGCGGCGGCCCGCGGCGGCGGTCCGCATGGTGTGATCAACCTGCGCAGCCGGGAGGAGGTCGTGCGCTTCTTCGACGGCCTGGAGCTGGTCGAGCCGGGCATCTGCTCGGTCGCCGAGTGGCGCGCCGACGGCGAGCCCGAACCGCGCCCGTCGGTGATCGACGTCAGCATGTACGGCGGGGTCGCCCGCAAGCCCTGACTCCGCGCTCCGGGCCGGGCGGTTGACGGGCACCGGGACCGGACGGGCAGACTGGAGGCATCATGTCGCCGTTCACGCCCGCCCTGCGCCTGCACGACCGGTACGTCCTGCGCGAACGTATCGGCCTCGGCGGGATGTCCGAGGTGTGGCGCGCCGACGACGAGGTGCTGCACCGGCCCGTCGCGGTCAAGGCCCTCGCCGGGCAGCTCGCCGCCGACCCGCAACTGCGCGCGGTCATCCAGCGCGAGGCCCGCGCGGCGGCGCGGCTCACCCACCCGCACGTGACCCAGGTGTACGACTACGGCGAGGCGACGCTGGACAGCGGCGTCGTCGTCCCGTACCTGGTGATGGAGCTGGTGGAGGGTCAGACGCTCGCCGACCGGCTGAACGGCGGGCCGCTGGCCTGGCCGGACGCGGTCCGTACGGCCGGGCAGGTCGCCGGGGCGCTGGCCGCGGCGCACCGGATCGGCGTGGTGCACCGCGACGTCAAGCCGGCGAACGTGATGCTCACCGAGACCGGCGCGAAGGTGCTCGACTTCGGCATCGCCGCGCCCGCCGGCCCGCACCCGGTCACCGGGCAGACCGGCGCGCTGCTGATGGGCACCCCCGCCTACTTCGCCCCGGAACGCCTCGACCCGGGCCCGGCGAACCCGGCCGGCGACGTGTACGCGCTCGGTGTGCTGCTGTACCGCAGCCTCACCGGCCGGGCGCCGCTGCCGGTGCGCAGCTGGGACGACGTGCTGGACGTGCGGCGCAACCGGCCGACCGTGCCGCCGCTGCGGGTGCCCGGCCTGCCGCCGGAGATCGCCGACCTGGTCCTGGCCTGCCTGCACGTGGACCCGGAGCGGCGGCCCACCGCGGCCCGGCTCGCCGACCGGCTCGGCGCGGGCCGCCCGGTGGACCCGCCGACCGCGATCCTGCCGACAGTGGCGCCGGCCGCGCACCCGCCCACCCTGATCGAGCGGTCCCCGGCCGCCGCGTCCCGCCCGGTCCCGCCGGCACGTCCCGTTGCGCCGCCGCGCCCGGCGGTCTCGTCGAACCGGCTGCTCGGGCTGCTCGTCGCCGGTGCCCTGGTCCTGCTGCTCGCGGTGGTGGGCTCGCTGGTGTGGGGCGACGGCTCCGGCACGCCGCCGGCCACCGCGCCCACCGCGGGCCCGTCGACCGGTGCCGCCGAGCCGCCCGCCCCGGAGCCCAGCAGCGCCGCGCCGCCGTCGACGGTGCCCGAGCCGGTGACCCTGCGTCAGCTCGGCGACCGTTTCGGTGAGCTGATCGACCGGGCCGAGTCGATCGGGCTGGTCGACGGCAAGACCGCCGACGACCTGCGCAAGAAGGCCGCCGAGCTGGACCGGGGCAAGCCGAAGGACCGGAGCAAGCGGGTCGAGGACCTGCGCGAGAAGATCGACGACGCGGCCGAGGACGAGAAGATCGACCCGGTCACCGCCACCGCGCTGCGCAAGCTGCTCGACGGTTACGAGCGGCTGCGCGGCGCCGACGAGGGCTGACCGTCACCGCAGCGTGGCGGCGACCACCTCGCCGACGCCGGTGCCGGCCCGGACCACCGGCTCACCCGCCGGTGACCAGATACCGGAACCACCCGCGGCGCGCGAGTACCCGCCTCCGGTCGAGCCGGCGAAACTGGCCGTCACCACCCACACGCCGTGCGCGGCGGCGACCCGGCGGGCGCGTTCCTCGGGCACCGCCGCGTCGTCCGCCGACTCCAGCACCCCGGCCAGGTAGGCGTCCGCGCCCAGCGCCACCGTGGCCGCCGCGTGCTCCGGCGTGCCGGTGTCCTTGCACACCGCCAGCCCCAGCCGCCAGCCGTCCACATCGAGCACTGCCGGCTCCCGGCCCGGTCGCATGTGCCGCGGCTCCGCGCCACCCAGGCACATCTTCCGGTACGCGACCCGCACGCCCTCGGCGTCGACCGCGAGCACCCCGATGTGCGGGCCGGGCACCGGCGCCCCGGCCAGCGCCAGCGTCCCGGTCTCGGCGCAGGCCGTCCGCAGCGCCGCGAGCCTCGGATCGGCCGGGTCCAGCGGCGTGGCGGTCAGCTCGTACCCGGTCAGCGACATCTCCGGGAAGACCACCACGCGGGCCCCGGCGGCGCGCACCGCGTCGGCGTGCCGGGCGGCGTTGCCCTCGACGTCGTGGGAGCGGGTCAGCGGCTGGGCGACGGCGATCCGCAGCGGCGTACGCATGACGTACACGATAATGGTTTCCATGACGCGTGGTCGTCCGCGGCTTCGCCCCGTAACGTTGGTCCGATGATCGGAAACGCACAGCTGCTCGCCGTCCCCCGGGTGAGCACCGCGCGGGCCGCGGAACCGTCCGGCGACGGGGTGACCGGATGGGTCACCGGCCTGATGGAACGGCTCGGTGGGCCGGGCGCCGGGCTCGCGGTCGCCCTGGAGAACCTGTTCCCGCCCATCCCCAGCGAGGTGATCCTGCCGCTGGCCGGCTTCACCGCGAGCCAGGGCCGGATGAGCCTGGTCGGCGCGATCGTCTGGACCACGCTCGGGTCGATCGTGGGTGCGCTGGCGCTGTACTACATCGGCGCGGCCCTCGGGCGGGACCGGATGCGTGCCCTCGCCGCGCGGCTGCCGCTGATCAAGCTGGAGGACGTGGACCGCACCGAGGAGTGGTTCCTGCGCCACGGCGTCAAGGCGGTGTTCTTCGGCCGGATGATTCCGATCTTCCGCAGTCTCATCTCCATCCCGGCCGGGGTGGAACGGATGCCGGTGCCGGTGTTCCTGCTCTACACCGCGCTGGGCAGTCTGATCTGGAACACCACGTTCGTGCTCGCCGGTTACCTGCTGGGCGAGCAGTGGCACGTGGTCGAGGCGTACGCGGGCACGTTCCAGAAGCTGGTCATCGTGGCCGTGCTGGCCGGTGCCTGCTGGTTCGTGGTCAGCCGGGTCCGCCGCTCCCGCCGCACCGCCGGGGCCGCGCCGCAGGAGGCGGAGGCGCCGCCGGAGCCGCAGCCGGCCCCGCAGGGCACCGTCTACCGGGGCGGCTGGTACTCCCGGGCGGAGGACTGAGGCAGGCTCAGCACGGCGGGTAGAGCGGGCGGGTGCCGGTGCCGGCGGCCCGGGCGGCCCGGTCGCTGAACCGGCAGCCGAAGTCCGGCGCCGCCACCGCGCGCCGGTCGGTGACCGCGTCACCGGCCGGGCGCTTCCCGGTACGCACCCAGCGGGCCAGGTCGTCCCAGGCGGCGCCGGCCTCGGCCGGGCTGAACTCGCAGTGCTGCGCGGTGCGCACGGCCCGCTGCACCAGCAGCCGGGACCGTCCGTGCCGGGCCACGTCCCGGGCGTACGCCTGCTCCATACCGAACGGCACGAACAGGTCGCCGAGCCCGTGCAAACTGAGCACCGGCGCGGTGGGCCGCCCGGCGATCCGGGGCACCTCGGTCAGGCCGGGCGAGAGCCGCTGGCGCAGGTTCTCCGGCGCGACCCGCTGCACCGTGGCGTTGAGGTTCACCGGCTGGTCCGGCGTGTACCTGGTGAACAGATTCGTGGCGAGCTGACCGGGCCGCCGGGCGGGGGAGCCCTCCGCCTCGCCGACCGCGATGCCGAACAGGAAGTCCTTCCACACCGCGAACGCGGCGTCGCCGCCCGGCCGCGGCCCGCCGGAGCGCTCCACGGTGACCGCGCGCAGCTGCTTGCCGAGGTCGTTCGTGGTGTCCGGGCCGCCCGGCGTCAGCCCGGCCAGACCGAGCGTGACCTGGATGCGGGGCACCGCCGAGGTGAGGTAGTCGGGCGGCGTCGGGTACGCGCGCACCCCGGCGAGCGCCTGCGCCACCAGGTTGTAGTCCAGGAAGAAGTCGAACAGCTCCTGGTCGCCGAGCACCCCGCACATCGGCAGCGCCCCGGCGTAGAAGCCCGGGTACTGCTCCAGCGACCGGCCGATGACGTGACCGCCCATCGACGCCCCGGCGATGAGCACCCGGTGCGGGCGGCGGACGGTACGGCTGAACAGATCGGCCAGGGCGCGGGTGCCGCGTACGCCGGAGCGCACGTCGTAGCCGTTGCGGTCGTACGACGACGACGCCCACGCGTACCCCTGCGCCACCAGGCGCTGCCGCAGGTCGAAGCCGGGCGGCTCGGGCGACAGCTCGGTGCTCTGGCCGCGGTAGCCGTGCGCCCACATCACCAGCTCGCCGTTCCAGCGCGCCGGGATCTCGATGATGTACCCGGCGTTGTCGTGCACGCCCTGCCGCACGGTGGTGGCGGCTCCGCCGACGACGAGCGGCGGCAGCGGCGGGTTGACGATGGTGTAGCCGGGCAGCGGGCCGCTGCCGTCGTCGCGGCCGGTGGCGGGGGCCGCGCCGGTGAGGCCGAGCGTCAGCGCGAGGGCCGCGCCGACGGCGAGCAGCCGGCGGCGCACGGGTGAGGGCTGCATCGCTGCTCCCCGGGGGGACGGGTGCCACCCCGGGACGGGGGTGACGACGCGGGACGGATGCCTACCGGCCGGTAGCGACCTGAACCTAGGCCGGGCGTCGAGAGCTGTCAATCGCTGACCGACCGCTCGGTCAGCGTCCGTCCCGCGGGCCGCTCACACCAGGCCGTGCGCCAGCATCGCCTCGGCCACCCGCCGGAACCCCTGGATGTTCGCACCGGCCACGTAGTCGCCGGGCAGGCCGAACTCCTCGGCCGTCGCCCAGCACGTGTCGTGCACGTCGCGCATGATCTCGCGCAGCCGCTGCTCCGACTCGCCGAACGTCCACGTGTCGCGGCTGGCGTTCTGCTGCATCTCCAGCCCGCTCACCGCCACGCCGCCGGCGTTCGCGGCCTTGCCCGGGGCGAACCGCACCCCGGCCCGGCCGAAGATCCGCACCGCCTCCGGCGTGGTGGGCATGTTCGCCCCCTCCACCACCGCGACGCAGCCACCCGCGACCAGTGCGGCCGCCTCCGCGCCGCCGATCTCGTTCTGCGTGGCGCACGGCAGCGCCAGGTCGCAGGGCACCTCCCACACGTTGCGGTCCGCGACCGCCACGGCGTTGCGTGCGTGCTCCGCGTACTCGGCCAGCCGGCCCCGGCGCTGCTCCTTCAGCTCGCGCAGCAACGCCAGGTCGACGCCCTTCTCGTCGACCACGTAGCCGCCGGAGTCCGAGCACGCCACCACGGTGCCGCCGAGCTGGTGCACCTTCTCGATCGCGTAGATGGCCACGTTGCCGGAGCCGGACACCACCACCCGCTTGCCCTCCAGACTGTCCCCGGCCTGGCGGAGCATCTCGTCGGCGAAGAACACCGCCCCGTACCCGGTCGCCTCCCGGCGCACCTGCGCGCCCCCGTACGCCAGGCCCTTGCCGGTGAGCACGCCCGCGTCGTACCGGTTGGTGATCCGCTTGTACTGCCCGAACAGGTAGCCGATCTCCCGGCCGCCCACCCCGATGTCACCGGCCGGCACGTCGGTCTGCGGGCCGATGTGCCGGTACAGCTCGGTCATGAAGCTCTGGCAGAACCGCATCACCTCGCGGTCGGAGCGGCCCTTCGGGTCGAAGTCCGCGCCGCCCTTGCCGCCGCCGATGGACAGCCCGGTCAGCGCGTTCTTGAAGATCTGCTCGAACCCGAGGAACTTCACGATGCCCAGGTAGACCGACGGGTGGAAGCGCAGGCCGCCCTTGAACGGGCCGAGCGCGCTGTTGAACTCCACCCGGAAACCGCGGTTGACCCGCACCCGGCCCTGGTCGTCCTCCCACGGCACGCGGAAGATGACCTGCCGTTCCGGCTCGCAGACGCGTTCGACCACCTCGGCGTACTCCGGATGCCGGGCCAGGGCCGGACCGATGCTCTCCAGCACCTCGCGGACCGCCTGGTGGAACTCGGGCTCTCCCGGGTTCCGGGCGACCACGCCGGCGAACACCGACTCGACGGTCTCCGGCATCACGGGCACCTCCTCTCGCCTGGGACGCGGGCCCCCTGGCCTGCGTCGCCCCAGGATACGAACGGTGTGCGGGGTGGGGTTCACTGGTCGGCGTGGACGCCACCATCTGGACGACTGCGCGGGACGCGCGCGCCTGGCTCGACGCCGCGAACGGCCGCGGCGACACCGAACTGACCTGTCGCATCCTCAAGATCGGCGAGGAGGCCGGCGAGGTCGCCGCGGCCTGGATCGGGCTGCTCGGGCAGAACCCGCGCAAGGGGGTGACGCACACCCGCGAGGAGGTCGCCGCCGAACTCGCCGACGTGGCGTTCACCGCGCTCGTGGCGATCGAGAGTCTCGGCCTGGACGCGCAGGCCGTGCTGGCCGGGTGCGCCGGCAAGGTGCGGGAACGGACCGGAGGGGGAATGAACCGGGACGCCGACACGGACGTATGACCCGATGGGGACCGGCGAGAGGGGACGACCATGACCGCATCCGAGGACGACCCCGGCCTGGCCCGACCCCGCTGGTCCGGCGGAGCCCGGCTGCTGGCGGCGGCGGCGGTGCTCGTGGTGGTGCTCGGCGCGGTGGCGGTGGCGGTGACGCTGTCCAACCCGGCCCGGCTCGGCGTGGTCTTCTCCGGCGGCGCCCCGCCGTCGCCCGCTCCCGGCGGCGGCTCCGGCGGGGCCGGCGCCGCCGAGGTGGCCGGCGCCGAGACGCTCGCCGCGCCCCGCGGCAACCGGCAGCGCGCCCAGTTCGAGCTGGTCGACGGGCTGACCCGGTTCACGCTGCGGGCCGCCGACCTCGGCGACGACCTGTACCGGATCGGCGCGCCGGACGGCTCCGGTGTGACACCGCGCCCGCAACTGGTGGGCGACCGCGTCCGGCTGCGGATCGAGGAGAACGGCCGTCCCGGCCCGGCCGCCGTCGAGGTGGTGCTCAACTCCCGGGTCACCTGGCGGCTGCGGCTGATCGGCGGCGTCAGCGAGCAGCGGCTCGACCTGGGCGAGGCCCGGCTCGCCGGGATCGACCTGGTCGGCGGCGCGTCGCGTACCCGGCTGCTGCTGCCCCGGCTCGACGGCTCGCTCACCGTCCGGATGACCGGCGGGGTCAGCGAACTGACAGTCACCGTGCCCGGCGGGCCGCCGGCCCGGGTGCGGGTGGCCTCCGGCGCCGGCTCCCTGACCCTGTACGACGAGCGTCGCGGCGGGATCGCCGCCGGTGACCTGGTCAGTTCGCCGGGCTGGGACCGGGCCGCCGACCGGCTCTACCTCGACCTGGTGGGGGGCGCCAACGCGGTGAGCGTCACCGCGGAGTGAGCGTACAGTCGGGCGGTGGACCGCACCGAATCCCTGCCCGCGCAGACGCTCCCACCGGGCGTCGGCCCGACCGACCCGGGCAGCGTGCTGCTGCCCGGCCACGACGTCCCGCTCGGCCGCTACACCACTGTGCGCCGGCTGCTGCCGCAGCGGCAGCGGCGGATGGTCGGCGCCTGGTGCTTCGTCGACCACTTCGGGCCCGACGACGTGGCCGACCGGCCCGGCATGGAGGTGCCGCCGCACCCGCACACCGGGCTGCAGACCGTCACCTGGCTGCTCGACGGGGAGATCCTGCACCGCGACAGCCTCGGCAACGTCCAGCCCATCCGACCGGGCCAGCTCAACGTGATGACCTCCGGGCGCGGCATCGCCCACTCCGAGCGCTCCCCGCTGGTGCACCCGCCGCTGATGCACGGCGTGCAGCTGTGGGTGGCGCTGCCCGACCCGGCCCGCGCCGGTGACCCGGACTTCGCCCACCACGCCGACCTGCCCCGCTTCCGCGACGGCGACCTGGACGTCACGCTGCTCGTCGGCGACCTCGGCGGGGAACGCTCGCCCGCGGTCGTGCACACCCCGCTGGTCGGCGCGCAGATCGAGGTCCGCGGGCCGGCACCGGCCACGCTGCCGCTGCGTCCGGACTTCGAGTACGGGCTGCTGGCCATGTCCGGCGCCGCCGAGTGCGACGGCACGGCGCTGGCCCCCGGCGCGCTGCTCTACCTGGGCCTCGGGCGGAACGCGCTGACGCTGCGCGCCGAGCCGGGCACCCGGCTGCTGCTGCTCGGCGGCACCCCGTTCGAGGAGCCGCTGGTGATGTGGTGGAACTTCGTCGGACGCTCGCACGAGGAGGTGGTGGCCGCCCGGGAGGACTGGATGGCCGGCTGCCGCTTCGGCGTGGTCGCCGACGACGCGGCGCCGCCGCTGCCCGCGCCCGCGCTGCCCACCACCCGGCTCAAGGCCCGTGATCGCGGCGGTGACGTCCGCGGCTGACCGTCGTACCCCGAATGCCGCGCCGTCGCCGGGGTAGTCGGCGGCATGCCGACAACCACCGCCCCGCGCGACGTCGCGGACAGGAAGCGGCTCGCCCGCCGGCTCGCCGGAGACGGCCGCGGGTTCGCCGAGTGCTTCGGGTTCCGGGTGACGAACAACCCGGCCCAGTTGTTCCAGGTGCTGTACCTGGCCGTCCTGCTGGCCCGCCGGGGCGACTTCCACCGGGCCGTCGACGCGGCCGGCGCGCTGCGCGACGCCGGCTGGGACACCGCGGCCCGGATGGCCCGCTCCCGGCACGAGGACCGGGTACGCGTGCTGCGCGCCGCCGGGCTGCGCGGTGACCTGCCCGCGATCGCCGACACCCTCGGCGACCTGGCCCGCACGATCGTCGAGACGTACCGGGGCGACCTGCGCCGGCTGCGGACCGCCGCGCACCAGGATGCGGGCGAGGAACGGCGGCTGCTGACCGCGCTGCCCGGAGTGGACGACGAGGTGTGCGACCTGTTCCTGCGCGAGGCGCAGGCGCTGTGGCGTGAGGCGGCGCCGGTGGCCGACCGGCGGGCGCTCGCGGCGGCCCGGCGGCTCGGGCTGGGCCGTACCGCGCGCGACCTCGCCGGACTGACCGGCAGCGGCGAGTCGGAGCAACTGTCGTGGCTGGTCGGAGCGCTGGCGCGAGTGGACCTGGAGCGGCGGTACGCGGAGGTGACCGCCTGAGCGCACACGTGCGCCCGGACACACTTCCGCGATTCTCACCCGTTCGGCTGATGTCGCGTCGTATGATGATCGTGGCAGCGATGCCCGCCCGGTTCGGGCGAACATCTCACCGCTCTGCGGTCGCGACCCGGTTTGGGCGTGAACCGCGGAGGGCAGGTGCTGCGTGGCGCCCCAGGTCGCGGTTCGTGACCCGGGGCGCTCGCCTGTCCGGGCACGCCGACCGGCCACAGGGGAGCCCACGCGCGACAGTCGTACGCCGGGCCTGTTTCCGCACGCGCAGAGGCCGGCGGCCGTGTCGCCCGCCGGCCCGCCGCCGTGCTCAGATGCCGCGCAGGTGTTGCGACACGCGCGGGTGGTTGTCCCGGGCCTGCGCCGCGCGCTGCGACCGGCTCACCTCGGGCGCCGCCTCGATGCCGGCCGAGCGGGCCACCTCGGTGCCGTTGGCGTAGTCCACCGGGGGCAGCGCGCGCAGCGCCCGCAACACGTCCGGCGGCGCGCCCTCCCGTTCCGCCTCGCGGATGACGTCGTCCTTGCCGGCCGGGTAGTCCAGCGCGGACAGGTAATCAAGGACATCCGTGTAACTCGCCATGGGTCGGGCTCCTCGTGGCAGTAGTCGGGGTCATGACCGGGCGGCGGTTACCCGTCGTGCCGCCCCTCACGCCCGCGAGCGCGGAAAACCCGCCGTCGTCGCACGCCGGTGGCCGGCGCCGTTTCCGGCGCGCCGTCGCGGGTAGCCGCGGTGGGCGCACCGAAGGGGGTACCACGGATGCACTACCTGACCTTCGTGAGCCGGGTCGCCCGGCTCACCGGCACGAGCGAGGACCGGGCCGCCACACTCACCGGCGCCACGCTGGAGACGCTCTCCGAGCGGCTGACCGGCGGCGAGGTGATGGACCTCGCCGCGCAGCTGCCCAAGCCACTCCAGGGGCTGCTCCGGCCCTATCCGCGCGACGAGGCCGCCGAACGGTTCGGCGCGGCCGAGTTCGCCGCCCGGGTCGCCCGCCGGGCGGACTGCGACGAGAACACCGCCCGGGACGCCGTACGCGCGGTGTTCGTCACGCTGCGCGAGGCGATCCGGGGCGGGGAGTTCCAGGACGTCGTGGTGCAGTTCCCCCGCGACTACCGGGACATGGTCGAACCGGCCCTCGCCCCGGCCGCCGCGCGCCGCTGAACCGGCGGCCGGTCAGCCGATCACACCGGCGTCGCGCAACGCGGCGATCCGGTCGGCGTCGATCCCGGCGCCGGCCAGCACCTCGTCGGTGTGCTCGCCCGGCGACGGCGGCGGGCGCCGGACCGACGTCGGGGTGGCCGAGAAGCGGGGCGCGGGAGCGGGCTGGGTGACGCCGTCCGGCGCCACGAAGACGTCCCGTGCCCGCAGGTGCGGGTGTTCCGGCGCCTCGGCCCAGTCGAGCACCGGCGCCACACAGGCGTCCGTGCCGGCCAGCAGCTCCGTCCACTCCTCGCGGGTACGGGTGCGGAACAGCCGCGCCCAGGCTGCCCGCAGCGCCGGCCAGTCCGCCGGATCGTCCCGGTCCGGCGCGTCGTCGCCGTCCAACGGGAAACCGGTGAGCCGGACCAGTTCGGCGTAGAACTGCGGCTCCAGCGCGCCCACCGCGACGTACCGCCCGTCGGCGCACTCGTACGTGTCGTAGAACGGCGCGCCGCCGTCGAGCAGGTTCACCCCGCGCGGGTCCTGCCACAGCCCGATGCCGCGCAGCGCGTGGATCTGGGTGGCGAGTACCGACACGCCGTCCACGATGGCCGCGTCGACCACCTGGCCGGGCGCGCCGCCGCGCACCGCGTACAGCGCCGCGACCACGCCGAGCGCCAGCATCATGCCCCCGCCGCCGTAGTCGCCGAGCAGGTTCATCGGCGGCACCGGGCGTTCCCCGGCCCGGCCCACGCCGTGCAGCGCCCCGGTCAGCGCCAGGTAGTCGATGTCGTGCCCGGCGCGCTGCGCCAGCGGCCCGTCCTGCCCCCAGCCGGTCATCCGTCCGTACACCAGGCGGGGGTTGGCGGCGAGGCAGGCGTCCGGGCCGAGGCCGAGTCGTTCGGTCACCCCGGGCCGGAAGCCCTCCACCAGCGCGTCCGCGCCGGCGACCAGGTCGAGCACCAGGTCATGCCCCTCTGGCTGCTTCAGGTCGACGGCGATCGAGCGGCGGTTGCGGTTCAGCAGGTCGCCGGGGAAGGCGCCGAACCCACCCCCGCCGGCCCGGTCGACGCGCACCACGTCGGCGCCGAGGTCGGCCAGCATCATCGCCGCGAACGGACCGGGGCCGATCCCGGCCAGCTCGATCACCCGTACGCCGGTCAGTGGTCCCTGATTGGTCACCCGCGTCACCATAGGGGCAGGGGTGACCCGGGCGCCACGCCCTCCGCCGGCGCCCAGTGGTTGACCAGGGCAATCATGCGTGTCCCGACTTGGCGTCCGGTCCGGCGGTGACCTAGCCTTGTGCAGGCGAGGGGAGTACTTCCCACGAATCATTCCGGTCAGTACGGCGAGCCGCCGAGGCGAGCCCCGGGTGGTTGCCCACGAAAACGTGGGTGAAGGAGACCTCGAACATGACACGGTGTTCGAGGAGGCTCCATGCCCGAATTGTCGCCCCTGGCCGCGGCCGGGTTGTCGTCTGTCGGCACGCCCACGCTGTGGGCCGTGACGATCGTCGGCGTGTTCGTCCTGCTGGTGCTCGACTTCCTGGTCACCAGGAAGCCGCACGAGGTCTCGATCCGTGAGGCGCTGGGCTGGTCGGCCTTCTACATCGCCCTGCCGCTGGCCTTCGGCGCCTGGGTCTGGTCCCGCTACGGCAGCCAGCAGGGCATCGAGTACCTCACCGGTTACCTGGTCGAGAAGTCCCTCTCGGTCGACAACCTGTTCGTCTTCATGCTGCTGCTGGCCGCGTTCGCGGTGCCCGCGGTGCTCGCCCAGCGGGTGCTGCTCTACGGCATCGCCGGCGCCCTGGTGCTGCGCGGTGTGTTCATCGCGCTCGGCGCCGCCGCGCTCCAGACGCTCGACTTCGCCTTCCTGCTGTTCGCGCTCATCCTGATCGCCACCGCGGTCAAGCTGCTGCGCGACGCCCTCTCCGGGCACGAGCAGGAGGTCGACATCAACAAGATGCGGTCGGTGCGGCTGCTCCGCAAGATCATGCCGGTGGTCGACGACTACCACGGCACCCGGATGACGATCCGGCAGGGCGGCCGGCGGGCGCTCACGCCGTTCGCGCTGGTCGTGGTCGCCGTGCTGGCCACGGACATCGTGTTCGCCGTCGACTCGGTGCCCGCCGTCTACGGCATCACCGAGGATCCGTACCTGGTCTTCGCCACGAACGCCTTCGCGCTGCTGGGCCTGCGGGCGCTGTACTTCGTGCTGCACGCCGCGCTGAGCCGGCTCGTGCACCTCAGCTACGGCCTGGCCGCCATCCTGGCGTTCATCGGCGTCAAGCTCGGCCTGCACTGGGCGCACGGCATCTGGAAGGGCGTGCCGGAGATCCCGACGCTCGCCTCGCTCGGCGTGATCATCGGTGTCCTGGTGATCGTCACCATCACCAGCCTGCGGGCCACCCGGGACAGCGGCGACGGCAAGCGCACGGTCGTGCACGAGGGGTCGGGCGGGGGTTCGGCCTGACTCGGTGGGAAACCTGCGCCGGCGCGACCGGCAGTGGTACGACTGACGGGTGGGAATCGTCTCGCCCGGCTTCCAGGGCCGGCCCCGTTCGTCCGCGCCCGACCTGCCACCGGGGCAGTACCTCACCGAGGACTTCCCGGTGCTCTCCGCCGGCCCGACGCCACGCGTGCCGCTGGACACCTGGGAGTTCGTGCTGACCAGCGAGACCGGCGCGGAGTACCGCTGGTCCTGGGACGAGATGATGGGCCTGCCGCAGGACACCCCGACGGTGGACCTGCACTGCGTCACCCGCTGGTCCAAGCTCGGCACCACCTGGCAGGGCGTCTCCCTGGACACGCTGCTCGACGGCGTCGACACCGGGGCCCGGTACGCGCTCGCGCACTCCTACGGCGGGTACACCACCAACCTGCCGCTCGACGACCTGCGCGGCGGACGGGCCTGGGTGGTGCACACGTACGACGGAGGGCCGCTGCCGGCCGAGCACGGCGGACCGGCGCGGCTGCTCGTGCCGCACCTGTACCTGTGGAAGTCGGCGAAGTGGGTGCACGGCATCCGGCTGCTCGCCGACGACCGGCCCGGCTTCTGGGAGACCGCCGGCTACCACGACTACGGCGACCCGTGGCGCGAGCAGCGCTACCAGGGCGACTGAGGTGACGGCGCAGGCCGAGGGCCGCCGCGTCGCGCCGCTGATGTGGCGGGTCGCCCGGCTGGTCGAGCGGCGGATCGAGACGTCCACCGCGCAGACGCTGGTGCTGGACGTGCCCGGCTGGCCCGGACACCTGCCCGGGCAGCACGTCGACCTGCGCCTCACCGCCGAGGACGGCTACCAGGCCGCCCGGTCGTACTCGCTGGCCGGCCCCGCCGACGGCGAGCGGACCGAGGTGACGGTGCAGCGGGTGCCCGACGGTGAGGTGTCGCCGTACCTGACCGACACCTACGCCGAGGGCGACCCGCTGGAGGTACGCGGACCGGTCGGCGGCTGGTTCGTCTGGCGTACCGAGGACACCGCGCCGGTGCTGCTCGTCGGCGGCGGATCCGGCGTGGTGCCGCTGATGGCGATGATCCGCGCCCGTCGCGCCGCGGGCAGTCGCACGCCGTTCCGGCTCGTCTACTCGGTGCGCACCCCGGACGACGTCATCTACGCCGACGAGCTGCGCCGCCGCGCCCGCGACGACCAGGGCCTGGACGTCGCGTACGTCTACACCCGGTCCGCGCCCGAGGGCTGGCGCGGCGAGCCGCACCGGATCGGCCTGGCCGACGTGAACAGCCACGGCTGGCCGCCCGACCTGGAGCCGCTGTGCTACGTGTGCGGCCCCACCGGATTCGTGGAGACCGTGGCCGACCTGCTGGTGGGGCTGGGTCACCCGACCCGGCGCGTGCGGACCGAACGGTTCGGCCCGACCGGCTGAGACCCGAGGAGGGCGAATGACCGACCTGTCCTACGTGGATGGCAACATGCTCGACGGGCCGCTGCGCGAGTTGTTCGCGGTCGACCTGAGCGCCACCACCGGGCGCTGCGACACCTGCGGGACGACCGGCCCGATGGCCGGGCTACACGTCTACTCGCACGCTCCGGGCCTGGTCGGGCGCTGCCCCGCCTGCTCCGGGGTGATGGTGCGACTGGTCCGCGCGCCGCAGCGGGCCTGGCTGGACCTGCGCGGCACCACGTACCTCCAGGTGCCCATGCCGGCCGAGCAGGGTTTCCGCGCCGCGTCCTGACGCCTGCGCCGTGGCTGGGCCGCGTCCTGACGTCTGCGCCGTGGCTGGGCCGCGCCTGCCGCGCCGGCGCAGCCGCCCGACGAGCTGACCCACAGTCACCGGCACCACGGAGAGCACGAGCTGACCGTTGCGCGGGTCGACTGTCGCCGCCACCCCGTACAGCCGGGCGCCGTGCCGCAGCAGCCGGGGCCGCCCGGCGGCGAGCCGAGGTGCGCGCACCGCGGCCCCGCCGCGCCCGTGACCGCCGTCCACCTCGGCGCGTACCGGATGGCGCTGCCCGCTGGCGGCGCTGGCGGCCAGGAGCCCGTCCAGCGCGAAGTCCGTGCGCAGCGTGCGGCCGGTCGGATCGCCGGCGTCCATCCGGGTGGCGCCCACGACCGGACCGGCCAGCATCCGCACCGGCCCGGCCTCCGTGGCGAACCGGGGGTACGGGCTGCGCGTGGTCACCGTCAGCGTGTGCCCGTCGGTCCAGCTCACGTCGACGGTGTCCAGCCGCGCCAGCCAGTCGGCGCGCACGTCGGTGACGTCGGTCCACCGGGCCGGGGCGCCCGGGTAGCCCGCGTGCCAGCGGTCACCGGCGAACACCGTCGCCGGTACGCCCCGGCCGCTGTCCTGCTCGATGACCGCCAGCAGGTCGTCGACCCCGCCCGCGGTGACCGCGCCCAGGCGCAGCCGGGCCTCGATGTCGAGCCGGTCCCGCAGGCAGTCGGTGACGTGCCGCCGTACCAGCCGCGCCACCGTCGCGTGCACCCGCTCCTGCGCGGCCCGGTCCAGGTGCCGGAAGTCGTCGCCGACCAGGTTCGCCAGCTCCAGCCCGGCGTGGCGGCTCAGCACCGCGTCCCGGCGCTCCCCGGCGGGGATCAGCTCGGCCACGTACGCGAACAGCCGTTCCACGCTGACCAGGCGCTGCTCCACCCGGCTGTGGTAGGTGATGTTGCGGGCGTCCAGCCGGCGTACCGCCTGGTAGTAGTCGTAGTCGGCGAGCACCGAGATCCGCCGGGCGTGGTAGCAGGCGGCGAGCGTGAACGGCTGGTCGCTGAGCACCGGCATGTCCTCCGGGAACCGCAGCCCGAGCCGGTCCACCAGGTCGCGCCGGAACAGCTTCGTGTTCGCCAGCGACCACGGCAGCGCCGAGTCGAACAGGCTCACGTCGACCGCGTTGCCGTCGGCGAACACGTCCGAGAACACGTGCCGGCCGTTGACCCCCACCACCTTGCCGAGCACCACGTCCGAGCCGTACCGGTCCGCGGCGGCGACCAGACGCTCCAGGGCCTCCGGGCCGAGCCGGTCGTCCGAGCCGAGGAAGAACACGTACCGGCCGGTGGCCAGGTCCAGTCCCCGGTTGCAGGGCGACGCCGGGCCACCGGAGTTGGACTGGTGGACCACCCGCATCGTGCCGGGGTGCTTGGCGGCGTACCGGTCGAGCAGGCGGCCGCTCCCGTCGGTGGACCCGTCGTCCACCGCCACGATCTCCATCCGGTCCGGCCCGATGGTCTGCCGCAGCACCGAGTCGAGGCAGGACCGCAGATAGCGCAGCGTGTTGTAGACAGGCACGACGACACTCACATCGGGGCGGCTCGTCGCCGGTGGGCGCTGCGTGGTCGGTGGGCGGTGCGTCGCCTCCTCGGCTGCCACGGCTGCTCCTTCACGGTCGCCCGGACGATCCGGCGCGACCCAGCGTGGTGGAGCGACAGGTCCGGGTGACGACACCGGCGTGACGGCGAGGTGACCGGAAGGCAGCCGTTGGATACGCGCGAAAGGGCCCGACCCCGTGGTGGGGGTCGGGCCCTTCCGGTGTGCGTGCTATCGCCCTTGCTCGGCAGCCGTGGGGGCGGCGCTGTTGCTTAGCTGGTGCTGTAGCCGCGGGTGGCGATCCAGTCGGCGAGGTTGTCGATGCTCATCCGGTAGGTGGCGGTGTTCGGGTTGGCGCTGTCGGCGATGGTGACGGTGTTGCCGTTGTCGCGGTAGCCGATGACGCTGATGTAGTGGCCGCCTTCGAAGGAGTGGGTGGTGCCGTCGGTGTCGGTGGCGGTACCGGCGATGTTGGCGACCACGGCCCGGCCGGCGTCGACGGTCTTGACCACGTCGGCGCGGAGCTTGTCGGTCTGCTTGTCGTCGGCCTTGGGGGTGCTGATCTCGACCGACTTGTAGGCGTCCTTGGCGCCGGTCTCCTTGTTCAGCACGGGGGTGATGTCGTTGATGCTGTTGGTGCCGGCCTCGGTGGTGCCCATCTCCTTGGCCATGGCGTGCACGTCGATGTTCTTGCCCTGCACGCTCAGGGCGTTGCGGGCGGCGGCGGGGCCGCAGAAGTAGAAGTTGGGCTGGGCCTCGTAGCGGACGTCGAGTTCCCGCTCGCCGTGGCCCTTGCGGTCCGCCACCACGCTGGTGGTGCTGGTGGTGGGGGCGGCGTGGGCGGCGATCGCGGGGCCGGCGATGCCTCCGGCGGTGGCGGCGATACCGGCAGCGGTCAGAACGGTCTTACGCAGCAGAGTGGTAGCCATGATGGTTGCCTCCCTGAGTGGGGGAAACGCGGCGAAGGGGACGCCGCGAGAAGGGGGAAAGTCTTGGGGGTGCCCGTCGACAGGGCTGGCGCACGGGCGGCCTGGGGGCCTGCTGTCCGCGGCTCGGGGATGTAACGACGACCGGCCCGGCGTCATTCCCGTCGGCGGTGTGACGGCGTCCGGGCCGGGGTCATTCCCGGGGGACGGCGGTGCCCGACGCTCCGGCGATGTAACGACGTCGGGGCCGGGCCGATTCCCCTGACCTGTCCGGGCGCCCGGGCGGCCGGCGTCTGGCGCTCGACGGTGCCGGGGCCGTCAGCCATGTACAACGCCCCGCGCCCGCCACCGATTCCACCCTCACGGTGGCACCGACCACAGCCCCACCAGGGCCAGCGAAACGAACATCAAGCACCAAACCGCCCAGCCGGATGCGGACGGTTCGCCCGAGCCGCGGTGGATCCGCCGAATGTCAGCCCTCGAACGCCAGCCGTCACAGATTCGGCCCTCGAATGCCCGCCGTCACAATCCACCCCCGCCCGCCCACGCGATCTTGCAGTTTGGTGCCCGGCGAACCTCGCAAAGCAGGCATCCCCGGGGCGCCAAGTGCAAGATCGCGCAAGCGTCGGTCCGTTACCCGCGGCGGCACAGAGCCAACGGATGCCGACCGCGGGCTACAGGCGTTCTTCCGCAGAATGAGATCGGCAGGCCGCTCGCCTTGGGGCGAGGCGGTCGCGGCGTTGCGACCCGCATTTCCTGGGGTGGTGGACCGGCCGGGACGGGCGGCGCGTCGGGGCCGGGACGGTTGGCCTCACGTCGGGACAGGGGGGCGGAGTTCGTGTCGGAGGTGGGCGCTGGCGCGGGGCACGAACTCCTGGCGCGGCGGCCCGTGTCGCGGCGGGGAGCGCAGCACCCCGGATGCGGTGGGGTGGACGCGGTGGCGGAGAGTGGCGCTGTGCGATATCTGCGCAGCGACGGACGTGTCGCCATCCGCCGTCCCCGTCCGGCCGACGAGGCGGAGTTCGTCGCCGCCGCCCGGCGCAGCCGCGACCTGCACCATCCGTGGCTCTCGGCGCCCGATGACGCGCAGCGGTACGCGGCGTACCTGCGCAAGATCCGGGGGCGGGACAGCTCCGGGTTCCTGCTCTGCGACCGGGCCACCGGGGAGATCGCCGGATACGCGAACATCAGCGGCATCGTGCTCGGCGCGCTGCGCGGTGGTTACCTCGGATACGCGGCGTTCCGCCCGTACGTGGGCACCGGGCACGCCTCGGCCGGGGTGCGGCTGGTGATCGAGTACGCGTTCGGGCCGCTCGGTCTGCACCGGCTGGAGGCGAACATCCAGCCCGGCAACGAGCCGTCGAAGCGGCTGGCGCGCCGGCTCGGCTTCCGGCTGGAGGGGTTCTCGCCGGACTACCTGTTCATCGACGGCGCGTGGCGCGACCACGAACGCTGGGCGATCACCGCCCCGGAGCCGGATCGGGCGGAACCGGCGCCGGGGCGGTGACCGGCCGGCCTCAGCTGCCGGGCTTCGGGAAGGCGACCGGGCTGCGGTGCCCGTCCCGGTCCACCGCCCGTACGCCGAAGAACACGTTGTCCTTGGACAGGTCGATGGTCACCTCGGTGACGTCGCCGACCGGCAGCACCTTCTGCCACTGGTCGGCGGTGGTCTCCCGCCACACCACCTCGTACCCGGCCAGGTCCGGCTCGGGGCCGCGCTGCCATCGCAGCGTGGTGTCGTTTGTCAGGTTCGTGGTCACCACGGTGACGCCCTTCGGCGTGCCCGGGGCCTGGGCCAGTGACCACAGCGTCGCGGCGTTCACCCGCGCCACCCGGGCGATGTAGCCGAAGTCGCAGAACTCGGGCAGGTCGCCGTACTGCACCCCGTCGACGACGCGCACGTCCTGGTGCTGGTGCGCGAAGTCCTCGTTGGGCTCGGTGAACCGGCCGGCCGGCCAGCCCTCGCGCAGGAACGAGATGTGGTCGCTGCCGCGCAGGTAGCGGTCCCGCCGGTAGATGACGCGTACGTCCATGCCGGTGGCGGAGTTCTCGGCCACATCGGTGACGAACCGGGCGAGCTGCCGCGACGGCGAGTCGTTCTCGCCGCCGACGGACTGCCGCACGCTCGCCTCGGCCGGGGTCTCGGCGGTCGGCACGCCCTCGGCGAACAACCGCACGGTACGCGGGTCGCGGGTGCCGTCGTCGGCGGTGCTGGACCCGACGATGTCGTTGCTGAACATCGCCTGCACGTCGGCGCCGGCCGCCTTCAACTGCGAGGCCAGGTACGCCGAGCCGTACAGTCCCTGCTCCTCGGCGGCGACGGCGGCGAGCACGATGGTGGCCTCGGTGCGGCGGGTGGACAGCACCCGGGCCAGCTCCATCACCACCGCCACGCCGGAGGCGTCGTCGTCGGCGCCCGGCGCGTCGCTGACCGCGTCCATCACGTCGGTGGCCCGGGAGTCGTAGTGGCCGGTGATGACGTACACCCGCTCGGGCGTGACGTCGCCGCGCAGGGTCGCCACCACGTTGGTGATGGTGGTGGGGACGGGGATGCGGGAGGCGGGCTGCTGCACGTACGACTGCAGTTCGACGCTCATCCGGCCGCCGGACGCGGCCGCGTACCCGGAGAGCTGGGCGTGGATCCAGTCGCGGGCGGCGCCGATGCCGCGTACCGGATCGGTCTGGCTGGACAGGGTGTGGCGGGTGCCGAACGCGGCGAGCCGGCGCACGACGGCCTCGATCCGGCGGCTGTCGATCTCGCGTAGCAGCGCGGTCAGCTCGCGGCCGGGCCGCTGCGGCCGGGCCGGACGGCCCGGGCCCGGGGGAGCGCCGGTCGCGGCGGCGGCCGGGGCGGCGGCGAGCGGGGTGGCGACGGCGGCGGCGGTGGCCGCGGCGGAGGCGGTGAGGAAGGTACGCCGGCTGGACCTCGTGGGCCGACCCTCGGCGGTCTCGTGGTTTCCCATCCCGGCATCCTCGCGCCGATCACGAGGAATGTCCATATAGCCGCCGATGGATGGATCATGGGCACGTTTGTCGCAGGTCTGCCCGGGAACGGCAGCAGGCATGACGAAACCACGGGTGGTGATCGTGGGGGCCGGGTTCGCCGGGTACCACGCGGCCAAGACGTTGCGCCGACTGGCCCGCGACCGGGCCGAGATCGTCCTGCTGAACACGACCGACTACTTCCTCTACCTGCCGCTGCTGCCCGAGGTGGCGGCCGGCGTGGTGGAGCCGACCCGGATCGCCGTGCCGCTCGCCGGCACGCTCGACGGCGTCCGCGTGGTGGTCGGCGAGGCGGACCGGGTCGACCTGCAGAACCGGTGGGTCGGCTACCGCTCGATCGAGGGCGACCACGGGCAGCTCGCGTACGACCGCCTCGTGCTCAGCGTCGGCAGCGTCAACAAGCTGCTGCCGATCCCCGGCGTGACCGAGTACGCCCACGGCTTCCGCGGCCTGCCCGAGGCGCTGTTCCTGCACGACCACGTGGTCCGGCAGGTCGAGCTGGCCGAGCTGACCGAGGACCCGGCCGAGCAGCGGGCCCGCGCCACGTTCGTCGTGGTCGGCGCCGGCTACACCGGCACGGAGGTGGCCGCGCACGGGCAGCTGTTCACCGACCGGCTGATGGCCCAGCGCCCGCACCTGAAGGTCCGGCCGCGCTGGATGCTGCTGGACGTGGCGCCCCGGGTGCTGCCCGAACTGGACCGGCGGATGTCGGTGACCGCCGACCGGGTGCTGCGCAAACGCGGCGTGGACGTGCGGATGGGCACCTCGGTCGCGGAGGCCACCCCGGACGGCGTGATGCTCACCGACGGCGAGTACGTCCCGACGTGCAGCCTGATCTGGTGCGTCGGCGTACGCCCCGACCCGTTCGTGGCCGAGCTGGGGCTGCGCACCGAGAAGGGCCGGCTGGTGGTCGACGAGTTCCTCAACGTCCCCGGCTACCCGGAGGTGTTCGCCTGCGGCGACGCCGCCGCCGTGCCCGACCCGACCCGCCCCGGGCAGGTGTGCGCGATGACCGCGCAGCACGCCCAGCGGCAGGGCAAGCTGGCCGCGCACAACATCGCCGCCTCGTACGGGCAGGGCGTGCGCAAGTCGTACAAGCACCACGACCTGGGCTGGGTGGTGGACCTGGGCGGCAAGGACGCGGCGGCGAACCCGCTGAAGGTGCCGCTCGCCGGGCTGCCCGCCAAGGCCGTCACCCGCGGCTACCACCTGCTGGCCATGCCCGGTAACCGCCCCCGGGTGGCGGCGGACTGGGCGCTGGACGCGACGCTGCCCCGGCCCGCCGTGCAGCTCGGCCTGGTCCCGGCGAACGCGGTGCCGCTGGAGAGCGAGTCACCGGAGCTGGCCCGCCGCCGCTGAGCCGCGCACGCACCCGCCGGCCGGCCCGTCCGTCACCC
Organism: Micromonospora sp. CNZ285; assembly: GCF_004637285.1. NCBI lineage: Bacteria > Bacillati > Actinomycetota > Actinomycetes > Micromonosporales > Micromonosporaceae > Micromonospora > Micromonospora sp. CNZ285. The sequence goes on from NZ_SPQD01000001.1 coordinate 1,316,630, forward strand.
GCCGGCCGGCGGCCGTTCCGGCGTCCTGGCGCCCCTGGCCTCCGGCCGAGCCGGCGATCCCGTGGCGGGCTCCGGCGCGATCGCACCGACGGCCGGACCGGTGCCGGGTGGACCCGCCGGTTCGGCCGGATCGCCGTCGGCGGGCTGCGGCAGCGCCTGCCGCCCGGCGGGCGCGAACTCGCGCAGCAGCACCTGCACGATACCGGCGGCCGGGATCGCCAGCAGCGCCCCCAGCAGCCCGGCCAGCTCGACCGACAGCAGCACGCTGACCAGCACCGTCAACGGGTTCAGCCGCACCGCGCGGGCCATGATCACCGGTTGCAGCAGGTGGTTCTCCACCTGCTGGTACACCACGAAGAAGACAAGCACCACGAGGCCGGCGGTGGGGGAGTGCAGGAACGCCGCGCCGGCCGCGGCGAGCGCGCCGAGCGTGGCGCCGACGAGCGGGATCAGGTCGAACACGGCGACCGTCAGCGCGATCACCGCGGCGAACGGCACACCGAGCAGGAACAGCACGACGAACGTCAGACCGCCGCAGATCACGCTGATCAGCAGGTTGCCGCTCAGGTAGCCGGTGACGATCCGGGACGAGTCACGCCCGATGCGCCGCAGCCGTGCCGCCGCGCCGTCGCCGGTGAGCCGCAGCGTGGCGGCCACGATCTTCGGCGCCTCCAGGACCATCAGGTACGCCAGCACCACCACGGTGACCAGCGCGGCGACCGCCTGGGCCACGCTGCGGACCACCCCGACCGTCGGGTCGCCGAGCCGGGCGCCGTACCGGCGGAGCTGGCCGGGTTCGGCGTACCGGAGCAGGTGGAAGCGGTCCAGCAGCCGCCCGAGCGGTCCCTGCCCGGCCTGCGCCTCGCGTACGAGGTCCGGCGCCCGGTCGGCGAACCGGCCCACCTCGTCCACCAGCGGCACCACGATCAGCGCGCCGACGGCGGCGAACAGCGCGAACGCGGCCAGGAACACCAGCAGCGTGGCGAGCGCGCGGCGGCGTACCCGACGTTCGAGACGGTCCACGAGCGGTTTGAGGGCGACCGCGAAGAACACCGCCACCAGCCCCCACACCAGCACCCGCCGGGTGGCCCAGACCAGCGCCAGCCCGACCCCGGTGGCGAGGACCAGACCGATCACGATCAGCGTCCGGCGCGCGATGGACCGATCGTCGGCGGCGCTCATCCGGCGCGGCTACCCGCGCTGGGGGTACGAAAACCCGGCTCAGCCCAGGTCGGCGTCGGTGACCGGGTGGGCGCCCGTGGCGAACGCGTCGAGCGTCGCGCCGTGCAGCACCGTTCCGGGCACCGGGTCGGCGGCGACGCGGGTGGCGAGCCGGATCACCGGGATCCGGCCCGCCGCGGGCGTGGCGGCGAGCACCACGTTGCCGTAGCGGCGTCCGCGCAGCATCCGCCGGTCGGCGACCAGGCAGACGTCGGCGAACACCGCCCGCAGCGTCGCCACCTGTGACCGGGTGTGCGCCAGCGGCGGCAGGTCGGTGAGGTTGATCAGGTAGAGGCCGTCCGGGCGCAGCACCCGGGCCACCTGCGCCGCGAACTCGACCGCCGCCACCTGCGGCGGCATCCGGGCCGCCCGGTACACGTCGGCCACCACCACGTCGTACGTCCCGGACGGCTCCTCGGCGACCGCCTCCCGGGCGTCGCCGAGCGCGACCACCACCTCCGGCGGCAGCCGCGGCAGCCTCCGCCGGACCAGCTCGACCACGCCCGGTTCGCGCTCGATCACCCGCTGCGCCGAACCGGGCCGGGTGCTCGCGAGCCAGCGCGGCAGGGTGAGCGCGCCGCCGCCCAGGTGCAGGGCGGTCAGCGCCGCGCCGCGCGGGGCGGCGAGGTCGATCGCGGCGGCGATCCGCCGCACGTACTCGAAGTGCAGGTACCGGGCGTCGGCCACGTCCACGTACGACTGCTCGACCCCGTCGGCCAGCAGTGTGCGCCCGGACGGGCGGGCCGGGTCCACCACGATCTCCAGAGTCTCGGTGTCGTCGTGATCCACGGCGGGACACGGTACCGCGCGGTCGCGGGCGGCCCCGGCCCGCGTGGGACCGGGGCCGTTCCGCCGCCGGGTCAGCCGGCCGCCATCCCGGCGCCGGCCTCGTCGACTGCCGCGTCCACCCGGTGCGCGAGGTCCACGTCCGCCGCCGTCACGCCGTCGACCTGCTGGGTCCGGACCGTCAGCACGGCGTTGTCCGGGTCCGGCCGCCCGATCTGCGGCGAGCGTCCGACGTCGGACTTGAGCCGGTCCAGCCGGTCGAGCACCCGGTCCAGGTTGCCGCCGGGCAGCTCGATCGTGCGCACGAGCGAGCGCCGGTCGCTGGACCAGTAGGGCAGCGTCGCGAGCGCGTCGCGCAGCTCCGCCTCGGTCAGCGGCGCGGTGGCCGAGGACGCGCCCACCAGGCCGCCGCCGAAGTCGGTCGGCCCGAGCAGGTCACGCAACTCGTCGGGTACGCGCAGCGACTCGACCAGTTCCGCGTCGGCCTCGGCGAGCGCGGCGAGCGTCGCCTCGGCCTGGTAGCGGGCCTGCTCCGGGGTGAGGCGGCTGTACCGCCCGACCTCGGCCAGGAAGCCGGGCAGGTCGCGGCGGCGTTCCAGGCCGTACACCGGCACCACGTCGTGCAGCGTCAGCGGCACCGCCTCCAGCAGCCGCTCCCGTTCCGCCTCGTCCAGCGCCCGGGCCAGGGCCAGCACGGTGCCCTCCGCCGCGACCTTGGCCGTGGTGAAGTCCACCCCGGCGCGCCGGCTCACGTCGTCGACGAGATCCCGGTAGCCCATCGAGACCCCGGGTGACGGCGTCGGGTCCGGCAGCGGGCGCGGACGCTCCGCGACGGCGACCGGCGGCGGCGCCGGGCCACCCCGGGTAGTGTCCGGCTTGTGCCGTCCGGCCGGCGGCGGGCCGGACCGGTCGTGCTGGTCCAGCGAGGTGACCTGCTTGGACCCGCTCAGGCTGGCGCCGATCTGGCTCGGCCGCAGCCCTCGTTCGCGGGCCTCGCGGGCCAGGGCCCGGCGGCGCTGGTTGTCGCCCTCCATCTGCTTGCGCATCGTCGCACCTCGTTCCTGGGTCGGTTGCGCTTGCGCCGACCGCGTTCCCGGCGCTGCCGGGAAGGTAACGGCGGACCGCCCGGGCGGACGCTTCATTCGCTGCGGGTGAGGAGCGCTCACCCCGGCGGGCGGCAGGCTCGGACGGACCGGACAACTTCCGACGCACGCGGAAGGGCAGGTCGACATGAAACGGATCGTGGAGATCGTCCCCGCCCGTCCCGGCTGGTACGCCCGTTGGCGGATCGGCCCGGACGACACCCGCTCCTACCCGGTGACCCTGTGGGCGCTGCTGGAGCACCACGACGGCAGTGGACGCGAGGTGGTCGGCGTCGACTGTGTCGGGCAGTGGCCCGGCGCGGACGACGACGACATGAGTGGGGACTTCGTCCGTTATCTGTTCCAGACGCCTGATTCCGGCGCGCCGGAGGACGTCGAGCCTCCACTCGCGGGACAGTCGCGGCACCGGCAGGCCGAGCCTGCCGCCTGAGCCATCCTCCCGGCCCCCGGCCCCTGGTCCCAGGGTCGGGGGCCACCCCTGTCCGCCTGTCGCTCCAGCCCGCGTGACGGGTCGAGCCGGCCCGGGTCAGCCGACCTCGCGGACGCCGCCGGTCAGGGCGCGCGGCGGGGCAGCCAGCAGTTCGGCCAGGCCGGTGCGGTCCAGCAGGTGCCTGATCTGCGGGTTCAGATTGAACAGGCGGATCGCCCCGGTGCCGGCCCGGTGGATCACCACGAGCGCGCTCAGGCCGGAGGAGTCGCAGAGGTGCACCCCGGCGAAGTCGAGTTCCAGCTCCTGGTGACCGTCGCGGCGCAGCTCCGCCACGGCCTCGACGAGTTCCGGCGCGGTGTCGAAGTCCAGCTCCCCGGCCAGCCGCACCCGGGCGGAACCGGCGCCGAGCCGGTCCACCTCGATGGTCAACATCTGGGAGGGCACGTTCCCATGTTCCCAGCCGGGCCCGGCCGGGAAACCCCCGGGGTCACGCGGACGCGGTCGTACCCGGCGCGGGAAGGCCCGGCGCGTCGTCGACCGGCGAGCGGTCGAGCAGGCCGGTGACGCCGGTCAGGTCGAGGATGGTCTCCAGGAAGCGCGGGACCGCGCGCAGCTCGATGACGGTGCCGGCCTGCTGGCCCTCCCGCCAGGCGTGCACGATCACGGACAGGCCGGTGCTGTCCATGAACTCCAGGTCGCCGAAGTCGAACACCAGCGTCGTCGGGCGCCCGGCGAGCAGTTCGTCGATCTCGGCGCGCAGCGGGGAAGCCGTGGCGTACGCCAGGTCGCCACCGACCACGACCACCGGAACGGCCGGGTCTGATCGATCCACGGAGATGCTCAGCGGGCTCGCCTCGGGCCCTCTCCGTTGAGGAAGCACGTCACGCCTTTCCGTGGGGCTGCCGGCCGGGACCGGGATGACAGGATCGTAACAACGGCGGCATCACCTCGCAGGACGCGCGAGCGGGCCGCCAGCGCCGTGAGGTGGCGGTCCCGGCATACCGGCGTAGGGTGGGCGGTGAGACGTGACCACAGGCGCCGGGTCCGGCGCCCCCGGGTGCCGACGAGGAGAGTGGGGCTCAGCTGGTGACTGCTGCCGACGTCAGGGGTGCCGACCCGGGCGACGGACGGATCTCCACGCCGAGTGCCGCACGGGCTCCGGCGTGGTCCGCCGCCGCGCCCGTGCCGTCCGCCCTGCCGCCGCTGGCCGCCGACCGCGACCTCACCGTCCCGAACTGGTCCGAGGTGGTCGAGCACTTCCGCGAGGGCCTGGTCGTCTGCGACGCCGACGGTGTCGTCCAGCACGTGAGCCCGGTCGCGGAGCGGCTGATCCCCGAGGTGACGCCCGGCGAGCTGCTGGCCGCGGCCGGCCCGGTCCCGCTGCGCGGCGACGGCCCGGCCGAGTTCACCCACCACGGGCGGCGGCTGCGGGTACGACCGGTCGCGCTGTCCCGCCACCGGCGCTGCTGGTACGTCGACGACGTCACCGAGAGCGTCAGCCGGGCCGACGCGCTGCTCGCCGAGCGGGCACGTTCGGCGTTCCTCGCCGTGGTCGGCGAGAAGCTCGGCAACCCGCTGCACCCGGACCGGGCCGCCGCCGCGGTGGTGCGCCTGGCCGTGCCCACGGCGGCCGACGTCGCGGTTCTCGTCCTCGCCCCCCGTTCCGGCCGGGCCCGCTGGTGGCGGGCGGTACGCGCGGACGACAGGTCGCCCGTCGTGGACAGCGGGGTGCTGTCCGCCACGGCGCTCCCGGCGGCCATCGAGGCCGGCCTGGACGGCACCGAGCCGCACGAGCTGGACTGGCTGGTCGAGCAGGCCGCCGAGGCGGGCTGGCTGCCCGGCCTCGACGCCTCCGGCGCCACCGCGCGGGTGGTGCCGCTGCCGGGCCGGGAGGCGCCGGCCGGGGCGCTGCTGGTGGTCCGGCGCGCCGACCGCTGGTACGACGAGGCCGACGTGGACCTGGTCCGCGCGTTCGCGGCCCGGGCCGGCGCGGCGCTGACCACCGCCGTGCTCTACCGCGACCAGGCCGAGGTCGCCGACACGTTGCAGGCCAGCCTGCTGCCGGTCGAGCCGGCTCCCGCGTCCGGCGTGCAGTGGGGCACCGCGTACCGGCCGGCGCAGGCCGGGCTGCGCATCGGCGGTGACTTCTACGGCTCGCACCGGCTCGCCGACGGCGGCTCGGTCTTCTTCCTCGGCGACGTGTCGGGCAAGGGCGTGGAGGCGGCCGTGTTCACCGGCCAGCTCCGCCAGTGCCTGCAGGCGCTGCACCGGGTGGAGACCCAGCCGGGGCGGCTGCTGAAGCTGCTCAACGACGCGTTGCTGGAGACCACGCAGGCGCACGGGCAGGGCCGGTTCGCCACCATGGTGCTCGGCGTGGCCCGGCCGGACCGCGACGGCGGCCTGACGCTGACCCTGGCCGGCGGTGGGCACCTGCCGCCGCTGGTGCTGCGCGAGTCCGGCGAGGTCGAGGCGGTGCCGCTGCGCGGCATGCTGATCGGCGTGGTGCCCGACCCCCGCATCGGCGAGGTGACAGTGCAACTGGCACCGGGGGAGACCTGCCTGTTCTACAGCGACGGGGTGACCGAGGCGCGCGGCGGGCGGCGCGGCGACGAGCAGTTCGGCGCCGAGCGGCTGCTCCACGCGGTGACCGGCTGCCACCGGATGCCCGCGCCGGCGCTCGCCGAGCGGATCGAGCAGGTGACCTGCGACTGGCTCGCGCACGGCGACCACGACGACATCGCCGTGCTCGCGCTGCGGGCCACCGGCCCGGCCGGGCGGGCGCCGCGGCACCTGCACGCGGTGCCGGACCCGGCCGCGACCGAACGAACGAGGGAGTCGTCCGCGTGACCGTGCCGACCGTCGAGGCCGACCCGGGCCACGTCTTCGCCCGCTATCTGGAGTGCCTGGCCGACGCCGACGAGTCCGCTGCCGTGGCGGTGGCTCGCGGCCTGCTGGAGGCGGGCGTGCCGGCCGAGCGGGTGCTGCTGGACCTGGTCGCCCCGGCCCAGACCGAGGTGGGCGAACGCTGGGCCCGCAACGAGTGGAGCGTCGCCCAGGAGCACGCCGCCACCCACATCAGCGAACGGGTGGTGGCGGCGGTGGCCGCGTACGCCGATCCCCGCCCGACCCGCGGGCGGATCGTGATGGCCTGCATGGACGGCGAGTGGCACGCGCTGCCGGCCCGGCTGGTGGCCGAGGTGCTGCGGCTGCGCGGCTGGCAGGTGGTCTTCCTCGGCGCCAGCGTCCCGGCCGCGCACCTCGTGTCCTACCTGCACCGCTACGACGCGGAGGCGGTGGCGCTGGCCTGCGCGCTGCCGATGCGGCTGCCGCACGCCCACCGGATGGTGGAGGCGTGCCGCCGCTCCGACGTGCCGGTGGTGGTCGGTGGCCGGGGTTTCGGCGACGACGGCCGCTGGGCCCGTGTGCTCGGCGTGCCGTGGGCTCCCGACGCGCCGGCCGCGGCGGACCTGGTGGCCGACGAGCGGGCGTTGCGCGAGGCGTCGCCCGCGCGGCTGGACCACCTGGCCGATGACGAGTACGCCAGCCTGGTCAAGCGGCGCGGCGAGTTGATCGACAGCGCCCTGGCCGACCTGCGGGAGCGGGTGCCGTCGACCGCGGACTACACGCCCGCGCAGCTCGACTCCACGATCAGCGACCTCGGCTACATCGTGGACTTCCTGGCCGCCGCGCTCTACGTGGACGACGCCACGCTGTTCACCGCGTTCGTCGAGTGGCTGGTCGAGATCCTGGTCAGCCGCGGGGTGCCGGCGGGTGCGGTCGGGCTGACGCTCGAGCACTATGGACAGCAGCTGCGCGACTTCCCGCGCGCGACCGCCTTCCTCGACCGGGGCCGCGCTCTGGTCGGCGGGTTGTCGGCGGTGGGCCGCTGACGGGCGTCGGCGCGGCGGTCGCATATACTTGCACCACTGCAAGGATCTGCCTGCTGTGGGAGCGAGGAGGGCCACTGTGACGTTCGCCGTCACGTACGCCCAGCGGGACGGGGGCGGCGCCCACCTCCGGCTGGCCGGTGAGCTCGACCTCGGCACGGCCGGAGAGCTGAACTCGGCGATCGACCGGCTGATCGCCGAGGGACACCGCGAGCTGCTGCTCGATCTCACCGAACTCACGTTCTGCGACTCCACCGGCATCGCGGCCTTCATCCGGGGGGACAACCTCGTCGCCGCCGACGGCGGCTGGCTGCGCCTCACCGGTGCGACCGGGCGGGTGGCCCGCGTGCTCCAGGTGACAGGGCTGGTCGAGGTGCTCCGGCACGACCGCGACACCGTCGACCCGACCGCGCCGGCCGCCTCCTGATCCGGTACATTTCCCCGCCAGCAGCCGGCCGTGCGGCCGGACGCCCTCCTCACCGCGAAGCAGGTAAACCGATGGGCCAGACCAGTCCCAGCCCCGTTCGCATCCTGGTGGTGGACGACGACCCGGGTGACGTCCTGATGATCGAGGAGGCGCTCGCCGACTCCGACGTCGACAAGGTCATCGACGTGGTCGCCGACGGCCAGGAGGCGATGGAGTTCCTCCGCCGCGAGGGCCGGCACGCCGAGGCGCAACGCCCGGACGTGATCCTGCTCGACCTGAACATGCCCCGGATGGACGGGCGGCAGGTGCTCGGCGAGGTCAAGGGTGACGAGAACCTGCGGACCATCCCGATCGTCGTGCTGACCACCTCGAACGCCGACACCGACGTGGTCAGCAGCTACACGTTGCAGGCCAACGCGTACGTGACGAAGCCGATCGACCTGGACGACTTCAACGACGTGGTGCGCCGGATCGACGAGTTCTTCGGACGGGTGGTCGTGCTCCCGAAGCACCAGTAGGTGCGGGAAGTCCGGGCCCCCGCATCCTGAACATTTTGTGGGAACGGCCGCGCCCGGGAGCGCCCGGACCGCAGGATCGGCTGGTGGGGACGCACACCGGCTGCCTGGGGGGCGACGCATGAGGTTCTCGGTGGTGGAGACCGGCTACGACAGGCGTCAGGTGGACGCCTGTCTGGACGAGCTGAGCCTGCGGCTTGGGCGGCTGGCGGCGCGTGCGGAGGGCGCCGCGGGGGCCGGCCGGGAGTGGGACCAGATCCGGTCGGACGCCCTGCACCTGTGCGACTTCCTGCATCGCCGTACCGCCCCGGTCGAGGGCGGCACGTCCCGCCCGCCGGCCGCCGAACGGGAGGCCGCCGAGCTGCTGGCCCAGGCCCGCGCCGAGCTGGAGGCCGCGCGCGAGGAGGCCCGCCGGTTGCGGGAGGAGGCCTACGCCGAGGCCGTGCGGGCCCGCCGCGAGTTCGAGGCGGCCCTGCTGGCGCGCCGGCGCCGGGAGTCCCGGGTCGACGAGATCCTGGCCGGCGCGCGGGGCGATCGGGTGGCGGTGGACACCCCCACCGCCGCGGCGGGCGTGCGTCCCGGTGGCGGCGGACGCAGCGCCGCCTGACCCGCGCCGGTCAGACCAGCGCCGCCACCACGGTCGTGGCGCGCTTCTCGTGCCGGGCGTACGCATCGGGGTAGGCGGACACCTGCACCGCCTGGGCCGCGGCGGTGACGCTCATGTCCTCCCAGCCGGGCACCTCGCGCAGCGCGGCGTAGAAGGCCCGGGCGGCGTACGCCGGCCGCATGAGCTGGGCGACGGTGCCCCAGCCGCTGCTGGGCCGCTGCTGGAACAGCCCGACCGAGTCGTGGTCGGAACCGCTGCCCTGGTGCGGGTGGTCGAACGACTCCGGGAGCACGTCGCTGGCCAGGTTGTAGAGGTCGCTCTCCTGCATGGCGGTGGCGACGGCCACGACCAGCGCCCGGCGGGGCATCTTCATCTCCCGCCCCGCGTCGACGATGGCCTTGGCGTTGTCCATCTGCCGCTGGTCCAGGCCGGCGACCGGCCGGGGGCGCTTGGGCGGCACGGGCTTGCGCGGCGGCTTCTTCGTCGCCGGGGTGGCGCTGGGCGTGGGGGCGGGCGGCGGCAGGGCCGCGGCGGCGGGCGGCGCGATCCGGGTGAAGTCGCGGGAGGCGCGCTGGTCGGCGGCGGCCCGGTCGGCGACGGCCTCGCGTACCTCCAGGTGCGCCGGGCCGTTCTCGCCGACGCCTGCCACGCCGATCAGGCCGAGGCAGCAGGTGACGCCGGTGGCCACCGCGATCCGGCCGGGTACGGTCCGGGCCGGGCCGCGTCGCGGCGGTTCCGGGGCGCGATGACGCCCCACTCTCCGTTCGGCTGATGCCGGGTCAATCGTTCGGCGAACCGGGCGGTTGGCGGGCAGCGGCTGATGATCGGAGTCGTCGGGATGCACCCGCCGAGGCTAGAAAGCTCCAGGGCTTTTGCCATCGGGGTGATTGGTGGCATGCGCCACAATCTGCCGGATTCGCGGGCCGCATTAGGGGTGCCGGATCATGAAAACCGCCAACGTCGCGTACCCGGAAGAACGCCTATGTCGGTTTCGGCGGTGCGAAACGGGCGCCGGGCCGGGTCGGCGGCGGCGTACCCCCGGTTCCTCCGTTCGGCGGAGGGTGCCCTGGTCGGACGGCTTGCGCACGGCGGCGGCCCACCGACCCGCCGGGATCGACACCTCGCGATCGGACGCTCCGCGCCCGAGCCCTGTGGATCATGGCGAGGCCGCCGCGCGGCGGCCCGGGCGCTCGATACGATTCCCACGGTGACGGAGCGGATGGTCGACGAGCGCCCGAGCGGCCCCCGCAGCCGGCGCGGCACGCTCGTCGTCGTCTGCGCCGTGCTGCTCGCGCTGCTGCTCGCCGGGCACCGGCTGGTGCCCAACGTCCACGGCCTGGGCAGCCTGATGGACAGCGTCACCCCGCTGCTCGGGATCGCCGTACCGCTGCTCGCGCTGGCGGCGCTGCTGCGCCGCTCCCGGCCCGCGCTGCTGGCGGTGCTGCTGCCGGCCCTGATCTGGGCCGGGCTGTACGGACGCGCCTGGCTGCCCCCGGCCGCCGGCGCGGACGGCGCCACGGTCCGGGTGGTCAGCCAGAACCTGCGCGTGAGCAACCCCGACCCGGCCGCCACCGTCGGCGCGCTCACCGGCGACGCCCCGGACCTGATCGGGCTCCAGGAGGTCGCCGACGGCGGCCGGGTGGCGCCGGTACTGGCCGAGCGCTACCCGCACCGGGCGGTCGTGTCGACAGTCGCGCTGTGGAGCCGGTGGCCGATCCGCGAGGCGCACGGCGTGGACACCGGGCTGGGCTGGGACCGCGCGCTGCGGGCCGTCGTGGCCGCGCCCCGGGGCGACCTGACCGTGTACGTGGCCCACCTCGGCTCCGCGCGGGCCGGGCACACCGCCACCCGGGACCAGACCGTCGCCGCGCTGGCCGACGCCGTGCGCGCCGACCCGGCCGACCGGCTGGTGGTGCTCGGCGACCTGAACACCGCCACCACCGACCGGGTCTTCGACCCGCTGACCCGCCTGCTCGGCGACGCGCAGGCCGAGGCCGGGCAGGGATTCGGCTTCACCTGGCCGGCGGAGCTACCCGTCACCCGCCCGGACCACGTCCTCTACCGGGGACTCACGCCGACCACCGCCGGGGTGCTGCGCACCCCGGACAGCGACCACCGCGCGGTGACGGCCGGCTTCCGCTGGTGAACGCTCAGTGCCGGCCGTTCTCCGCCGGGGTCACGGTGAGCCGGTGCCGGCTCGGGTCGCCGCTGGAGAACGGCCACAGCCGGTCCGCGTACGCGACCAGATCGGCCAGCTGATCCCGGGTCAGTCCCGCCGAGGAGATCTCGGCGTGCACGTCGGCCCGGTAACGGCCGTCGTCGTCGCGGCCCAGTTTCGCCTCGGCGGTCACCTGCACGGTGTGCGCCTCGTCGGTGATCTCCCCGGCCGCCTCCACCGCCGCGTGGTGCAGGCAGGAGGCGAACGCCGCGGCCAGGAGCTGTTCCGGCGTCAGGCCGGTGCAGTGCGGCGCCAGCGGGGACGCCAGGGCGGAGGAGAGCCCGCCGTCGTCGGTGCGTACGTGACCGCCCGCCGCGGTCGCCGTGGCCGTCTCGGCCAGCCAGGAACTCGGATCCGGCATCGCGTTCCTCCCGTCACTCACCGGACCGCGTTCCCGGACCCGCAGCGGCGAAACCGTGCCCGGGCGGGCAGTAGGAGCGCTCAGCCGACCCGGCCGCTGGTCGCGGCGTCGACTGCCATCGCCTCGGTGGCCTCGGCGGCGGCCCGGCTGGTCCACGGCGACACCTGCGGTGCGCGTTGCCGGGGCAGCGTCGCGGTCATCGGCACGTAGACCCGGGCGTCCACCGCCTCGGCCAGCAGCAGCGCCGCCATCGGGCTGGTCGGCCGGGCGCACGGGTCGGCGTCGAGGCAGCTCCGGCACAGCTCCGCCACCTCGCCCGGCAGGCCGGGCACCTCGGGCAGCGGGCGTGGTGGCCGGCGGCGGCGCGACCCGAGCAGCTGGGTGGTGCTGCCGGCCTCGTACGGCAGCTCGCCGGTGAGGCAGTAGTACAGCAGCACGCCGAGGGCGTACATGTCGGCGGCCGGGGTGGCGGGCTGCCGGTCGAGCTGTTCCGGCGCCAGGTACGCCGGGGTGCCCACCACGACGCCGTCCGGAGTGCGGTCCGGTGCGCCGGCCGGGGTGGCGATGCCGAAGTCGAGCACCTTCACCCCGCACGGGGTGAGGATCACGTTCGCGGGCTTCACGTCCCGGTGCACGATGCCGTGCGCGTGCGCGGCGGCGAGCGCGGCGCACACCTCGGCGCAGACCCGCACCGCGATCCGCCAGTCCAGCGGCCCGCTGCGCAGGTGCGCGGCGAGCGTCTCGCCCTCGGCCAGCTCCATCACGATGTACGGCACCGGCCGCCCGTCCGGCAGCGTCGCGGTGCCGAAGTCGTGCACGCTCGCCACGTTCGGGTGCACCAGCCGAGCCGCCGAACGCGCCTCGTCCCGGATGCGTTCGACCGAGCCGGCGTCGCCGTCGAGCGCGGGCGAGATGAGCTTCACCGCGACGGTCCGGTCCAGCACGCGGTCGTGCGCGCGCCACACCTCCGACATGCCACCCAGGCCGGCCCGCTGTTCGAGCTCGTACCGCCCGCCCAGCGTCCTCATCGCCACTCCTCGCCTCGTCCGGTGCCCTCCGGTCCCGCTACCCGGCCCCGGAGCTGTGCAAACCGCAGAGGGTACGCACCCCGGCGGGGTAGCTTCGCGGCGAGGGCGTCGACGGACGGAGGGCAGCGGTGGCCGTGGTGCGCGTGCGGTTCGTCGGCGGACCGGCCGACGAGCTGACCCGGGAGCTGCCCGCCGGGCCGGACGGCGTGCCGCCGCCCCGGTGGGTGCTGCGTCATCCGGAGGAGCCGGCCGAGGGGGTGGCCGACCACCTCTACGAGCGCGACGACCACGCGTCACCCGGTGGCTGGACGATGCGGTACGTGCACACGTTCCCGTTCGGTGCGACCGAGTGAGACTCCGCAGCGGCCGCAGGCGAGGCGTCAGGCCGGCCGGACGCCGGTGGTGCCGAGGATGACCGAGGCGACCAGCTCGGGGTCGTCGTGCATCGGCACGTGCCCGCAGCCGGGCAGGTCCAGGTGCCGGGCGCCGGGCAGCCGGGTACGTGCCAGCGCCGCCTGCCGGTACGGCAGGATCCGGTCCCGCGTACCCCACGCGACGGTCACCGGCACCGTCGGCGCGCCCGCGTAGGCGTACCCCCGCCCGGCGCGGGCGACGGCGCGGAACGCCCGGGCCTGGCGCAGCGCGCGGGCGTCGGCGAGCGCGTCGTCGAGGGCCATCCGGTTGGGCCGGGCCAGGATCATGCCCATCGCCAGCATCCGCAGCGCGGGTGCGGCGAACAGGCGGCGCAGCACCGGTTCGGGCAGCCGGGCCGCGTTGCGGTGCAGGGAGAGCACTGCCAGCGCCCAGCGCAGCTCGCGCGCGGTGCAGAACCCGGCCGGCGACAGCGCGGTGGCCGAGGAGACGGCGCCGAGCGCGGCCAGTTCCAGCGCGATCGCGCCGCCGAGGCTGTTGCCCGCGACGTGCGGGCGGTCCAGTCCGAACGCGCCGAACAGCTCGACCATGGCCGCGGCCAGCCCGGGCATGTCGGCGGGCAGCCCGGCGGCGGGCAACGGGGAGCGGCCGAAGCCCGGCAGGTCGACGGCGATCACGTCGTGCGCCTCGGCGAGGCGGTCCATCACCGGCCGCCAGGCGGCCCAGTGGTGACCGATGCCGTGCAGCAGCACCAGCGTGGGCCCGGCGCCCCGCCGCTCGTAGACGACCTCCACCGGCGCGGTCACGGCCGCCCCTGCGGCGTGCTGGCGCCGAAGCCCCGGCCCAGCGCCCGGGACTGCTCCTCGATCAGCGGGACGGTGGCCCGGGCGGTGCGACCCACCAACCGGTCGGCCAGCGGGCTGACCAGCACCGATCGCATCGCCTGCACGCCGGCCACGGCGCGCGGCACGTACACCCGGCGGCTGCGGCGCTCGATCGCCCGGACGAACGCCTCGGCGCACTCGGCCACCGTGGTGGTGCGCCGCAGCGGCCACGGCAGCTTCGCCAGCGCCGTCTCGAAGGCCGGCAGGTCGGCGCGCGCCTCGCGGACCAGGTCGGTGTCCACCCAGGACGGATGGGCGGTGCCGACCGCCACGCCCCGGTGCGCCAGTTCGAGGCGGATCGCGTTGCCGAACTGTTCGACGCCGGCCTTGGACGCGCAGTAGGCGGCCATGCCGGGCAGCGCGGCGAACGCCGCGGCCGAGGAGACGATCAGCAGGTAGCCGCCCCGGTCGACGAGCGCGGGCACGGTCGCCGCCGCGGTGCGCATCACCCCGATCAGGTTGACCTCGACGGTACGCACCAGCGCCTCGACGTCGCCGACGGCGATCGTGCCGCGGTTGGCCACCCCGGCGTTCGCCACCACCGCGTCGATCCCGCCCAGCGTCGCCAGTGTCCCGTCCACCGCCGACGCGAGGGCGTTCTGGTCGGTGACGTCGGCGGCGAACCAGGCGTGCCCCGGGCCCAGCTCGGCGGCGAGCGCGGCGAGCCGGTCTGGTTCCAGTCCGACGAGGGACAACCGGGCGCCGCGGGCCGCGGCGAGGCGGGCGGTGTGCTCGCCGATGCCCCGGGCCGCGCCGGTCACCAGCACCACCTTGCCGGCCAACCGGCCGGAAACACGACCATCGATGGACATGCCGGGAAGTTACCACCGGGTAGCCCCGGTGCGGAAGACCCGGCCGCACCTGCCCGGATCGCCGCCGAACGGCGCGCACAGCTGGTACACAGGATCGGGACAGCCCGGCGACAGCGGGTCCGCCCACGATGGGGGCATGGTCATGAACGCGCAGTCCGCGCAGGGTCGCATCGAGCTGCGCCGACCGGACGGCGAACCGGTGCGGGTGCTCGTCGTCGACGACGAGCCGACGCTCACCGACCTGCTCTCGATGGCCCTGCGGTACGAGGGCTGGCAGGTAGCCACCGCCGGCAGCGGCATGGCGGCGGTCACCACCGCCCGTCAGTTCCGCCCGGACGCCGTGGTGCTCGACGTGATGCTGCCCGACCTGGACGGCTTCCAGGTGCTGCGCCGCCTGCGCGAGCAGTCGCCGAGCGTGCCGGTGCTGTTCCTCACCGCCCGCGACGCCGTGGAGGAACGCGTCGCCGGGCTCACCGTCGGCGGCGACGACTACGTCACCAAGCCGTTCAGCCTGGAGGAGGTGATCGCCCGGCTGCGTGCGCTGCTGCGCCGCTCCGGCTTCGCGGTCGCCGCCCGCCAGGAGGCGGTGCTCACCGTCGGCGACCTCACCCTCGACGAGGACAGCCACGAGGTACGCCGCGGCGACGACCTGATCACGCTCACCGCCACCGAGTTCGAGCTGCTGCGCTACCTCATGCGCAACCCGCGCCGGGTGCTCAGCAAGGCGCAGATCCTCGACCGGGTGTGGAACTACGACTTCGGCGGCCAGGCCAACGTGGTCGAGCTGTACATCTCGTACCTGCGCAAGAAGATCGACGCGGGCCGCGCGCCCATGATCCACACATTGCGCGGGGCGGGTTATGTCCTCAAGCCCGCCGAGTGACAGCCGGGGCCGGCTGCGCCGCCGCCTGGCCGGCTGGTCGCTGCGCCGCCGGCTCGTGCTCTCCGTGGTGGCGCTGCTCGCGCTGGTCAGCCTCGGCATCGGCGGCCTGACCACAGTGGCGCTGCGGCACTTCCTGATCGACCAGATCGACAACCAGCTCACCTTCGGCGACCGGCGGCCCGCCGACTTCGAACGCTGGGCCCGCCGCGGCGTCGACCCGCCGCGCCCGGACCAGCGGCCCCTCCCACCGGACGACGACGAGGTCGCGCCCGACCCGCCGAACGGCTTCCCGCCCGGCTCGATCTCGGTCCGGGTCCCCGCCTCCGCCGAACCCGTCGGCCGGGTGCGCGCGGAGAGCGGCAGCAGCGAGGCACTGCCCGCCGCGGACCTCACCGCGCTGACCGGCGTACCCCGGGACGACCGCCCGCACACCGTCGTCGTCGGCGACCGGGGGGACTACCGCGCGGTCGCGCTGCCCTCGCCGCGCGGCGACGGCGACGTGCTGGTCCTCGCGATCCCGCTGGCCCAGGTGGACGACACCGTCATGTGGATGCTCGTCGCCCAGGCCGGGGTGATCGGCGCCGGCCTGGTCATCGCCGGCGCCCTCGGTCTGCTCATCGTCCGGGTCACGCTGCGCCCGCTCAACCGCGTCGCCGCCACCGCCGCCCGGGTCACCGAACTGCCGCTCGACCGCGGCGAGGTCGCCCTGTCCGTGCGGGTGCCGGCCGCCGACACCGACCCCCGCACCGAGGTCGGTCAGGTCGGCGGCGCGCTCAACCGGATGCTCGGCCACGTCGCCGCCGCGCTCGCCGCCCGGCAGGCCAGCGAGACCCGGGTACGCCAGTTCGTCGCCGACGCCAGCCACGAGCTGCGCACCCCCCTGGCCGCCATCCGCGGGTACGCCGAGGTGGCCCGCCGGGGCCGCCAAGAGGTGCCGCCCGACGTGGCGCACGCGCTGCGCCGGGTCGAGTCGGAGAGCACCCGGATGACCAGCCTCGTCGACGACCTGCTGCTGCTGGCCCGGCTGGACTCCGGCCGCCCGCTCGCCGCCGAACCGGTCGACCTGACCGCCATGGCCGTGAACGCGGTCAGCGACGCGCACGTCGCCGGACCCGGCCACCGCTGGCAACTCGACCTGCCCGACGAGCCGCTCACCGTCACCGGCGACGCCCACCGGCTGCACCAGGTGCTGGCGAACCTGCTGGCGAACGCGCGGGTGCACACCCCGGCCGGCACCACCGTCACGGTCCGGCTCGCGCCCGCGCCCGACGGCGTCGAACTCCGCGTCACCGACGACGGACCGGGCATCCCGGAGCAGTTGCAGCCGGAGGTCTTCGAGCGGTTCGCCCGCGGCGACACCTCCCGCTCCCGCGCGCAGGGCAGCACCGGACTGGGACTGGCCATCGTCGCCGCCGTGGTGGAGGCACACCACGGCCGGGTCGACGTGGTCAGCCGGCCCGGTCACACCGCGTTCACGGTCTGGCTGCCGGGATCCACAGCCGACGCATAGGCCGTTCACGGGAGCGGGCCAGCGGGCCCGCCGAGTCTTGCCGGCATGAACCGAACCGAGAGCCTGCCGACCGCCCCGCCGGCCCCTGTGCCCGTACCCCTGGAGACCCGCGCGGACCGCGAACCGCGCTGGGCCCGGCCGGCGCTGCTCGGCCTGCTGGCCGCCACAGCGCTGCTCTACGTGTGGGGTCTGGGCGCCTCCGGCTGGGCCAACGCGTTCTACTCGGCCGCCGTGCAGGCCGGGTCGCAGAGCTGGACGGCGTTCTTCTACGGCTCGTCCGACGCGGCCAATTCGATCACGGTGGACAAGACCCCCGCCTCGCTGTGGCTGATGGCGCTCTCGGTGCGCGTCTTCGGCCTGAGCGGCTGGTCGATCCTCGTGCCGCAGGCGCTGCTCGGCGTCGCCTCCGTCGGCGTGCTGTACGCGACGGTCTGCCGCTGGTACGGCCCGGCCGCCGGACTGCTCGCCGGCGCGGTGCTCGCGCTCACCCCGGTGGCGACGCTGATGTTCCGGTTCAACAACCCGGACGCGCTGCTGGTGTTCCTGCTCGTCGCCGCCGCGTACGCCACGGTGCGCGCGGTCGAGACGGCGAGCACCCGGTGGATCGCGCTGACCGGCGTGCTCGTCGGCTTCGGCTTCCTCACCAAGATGCTCCAGGCGTTCCTGGTGATCCCGGTCTTCGCCGGGGTCTACCTGCTGGCCGCGCCGACCGGCCTCGGACGGCGGATCCGCCAACTGCTGCTCGCCGGCCTGGCCGTGGTCGTCTCCGCCGGCTGGTGGGTGGCGATCGTCGAGCTGGTGCCGGCGAGCGCCCGCCCGTACATCGGCGGCTCGCAGAACAACAGCATCCTGGAGCTGACGCTCGGCTACAACGGCCTGGGCCGCATCACCGGCGACGAGGTGGGCAGCGTCGGCGGCGGTGGCGGCCGGCCCGGTGGGGGAGGCGGCGGGCCGTTCTCCGGTCAGACCGGTCTCCTGCGGATGTTCGACACCGAGGTCGGCGGGCAGATCTCCTGGCTGCTGCCCGCCGCGCTGATCCTGCTGGTCGCCGGGCTGTGGCTGGCCGGGCGGGCACCGCGTACCGACCGCACCCGGGCCGGTCTGCTGCTGTGGGGCGGCTGGCTGCTGGTCACCGGCCTGATCTTCAGCTTCATGTCCGGGATCTTCCACGCGTACTACACGGTCGCCCTGGCCCCGGCGGTCGGCGCGCTGGTCGGCATCGGGACCACCCTGCTCTGGCGCGCCCGCTCCGCGCCGGTCCGGTGGCACCGGCTAGCCGCCACGCTGGTCCTGGCCGGCACGCTGGCGGTCACCGCCTGGTGGTCCTGGCACCTGCTCGGCCGCACCCCCGACTGGCACCCCTCGCTGCGCCCCACGGTCCTGGCCGTGGGCCTGACCACCGCAGCCCTCCTGGCCACCTCGGCGGTGATCAAGGAGTTCGTGTCCGGGAACGGCGTTCAAAGTGACGCGAACTCCTTGGTCAACTCGGAGACGGGGGTGGCGGCGGGGCCCGGGGCCGGGTTTGCCGGGCGGGTTGTGCGGTGGGTCGTGCCGGTGGTGTCCGTCGCCGGGATCGCGGTGGCGCTGGCCGGGCCGGCCGCGTACGCGATGCAGACCGCTGCCACGCCGCACAGCGGCTCGATCCCGAGCGCCGGGCCGGCCGGAGCGGGTGGCTTCGGCGGTCCCGGTGGACCGGGCGGGCGGACGCCGGGCAGCGGGAACGGGCAGTTCCCCGGTGGTCCGGGCGGTAGGAACGGGCAGTTCCCGAGCTTCCCGGGCGGCCCGAACGGCACCGGCTCGGACGGCACGGGTTCCGACGGCTCCGGCCCGGACGGCACCGGCCGGGACGGCGGGGCGAACGCCGGTGGGTTCCCCGGATTCCCTGGCGGTGGTTCGGCCCCGGGCGCGCCCGGCACCGGGCAGGACGGCGGCACCGCGCCGGGTGGCATCCCGGGTCTGGGCGGCTTCCCCGGGCAGGACAGCGGGACCGGGCAGGAAGGGCGGGGGCAGCGCGGCGGGGGCATGGGCGGGCTGCTCGACGCCCGCGAGCCGAGCGCCGAGATGACCGCGCTGCTCACCGCCGGCGCCGACGACTACACCTGGGTCGCCGCGACGGTCGGCTCGAACAACGCCTCCGGCTACCAGCTGGCGACCGGCCGGCCGGTCATGCCGATCGGCGGGTTCAACGGCAGTGACCCGTCGCCGACGCTCGCCCAGTTCCAGCGGTACGTCGCCGACGGGCGGATCCACTACTTCCTCGGTGGCGGCGGGTTCCGGGCCAACGGCGGCAGCAACGCCTCGGCCGAGATCGCCGCGTGGGTCGCGGAGACCTTCACCGCGACCACCGTCGACGGCGTGACCGTGTACGACCTGAGCAGCGGAAAGCAGGGCTGAGCGATGACCGACACGTACGCGCCCCGGGCCGCCGTGCAGGCCCGGCCCGCCGCCGGCAGCGCGGTGCTCGACGTGGTGGTTCCGGTCTACAACGAGGAGGCCGACCTCGGGCCCTGCGTCCGGCGGCTGCACGCGCACCTGACCGCGCACTTCCCGTACCCGTTCCGGATCACGGTGGCCGACAACGCCAGCGTGGACGGCACCCCGGCGGTGGCCCGCGCCCTCGCCGGCGAGCTGCCCGAGGTGGGGGTGCTGCGCCTGGACGAGAAGGGCCGCGGGCGGGCGTTGCGGGCCGCCTGGTCGGCCTCGCGGGCGCCGGTGCTCGCGTACATGGACGTGGACCTGTCCACCGACCTGGCCGCGCTGCTGCCGCTTGTCGCGCCGCTCATCTCCGGGCACTCGGACCTGGCCATCGGCACCCGGCTGGCCCGCACCAGCCGGGTTGTCCGGGGCGCCAAGCGGGAGGTCATCTCGCGCGGTTACAACCTGCTGCTGCGGGGTGCGCTCGCGGCGCGTTTCTCCGACGCCCAGTGCGGGTTCAAGGCGATCCGCGCCGACGTGGCCGCCGAACTGCTGCCGCTGGTACGCGACACCGGCTGGTTCTTCGACACCGAGCTGCTGGTCCTGGCGCAGCGGGCCGGGCTGCGCATCCACGAGGTGCCGGTGGACTGGGTGGACGACCCGGACAGCCGGGTCGACATCGTCGCCACCGCGCTGGCCGACCTGCGCGGCATCGGGCGGCTGGGCCGGGCGCTGGTGACCGGGGCGCTGCCGCTGGCGCAGCTGCGCGCCCAGCTCGGCCGGGGGCCGCTGCCGGCCCCGCCGGCGCGGGTGCCGGTCGGGTTGCCGCGCCAGCTCGCCCGGTTCGCCGCGGTGGGCGTGGCGAGCACGCTCGCGTACCTGCTGTTGTTCCTGCTGGCCCGCGGCCCGCTCGGGGCGCAACCGGCGAATCTGCTGGCGCTGCTGCTCACCGCGGTGGCGAACACGGCGGCCAACCGGCGGCTCACGTTCGGCGTCAGCGGGCGCCGGCACGCCGGCCGGCACCACCTCCAGGGGCTGCTCGCGTTCGCGCTCGGCCTGGCCCTGACCAGCGGCTCCCTGGCCGCGCTGCACGCCACCACCACCCCGAACCGCGCGTTGGAGCTGACCGTCCTGATAACCGCCAACCTGGCCGCCACCGCCCTGCGCTTCCTCCTGCTCCGCCTGGCCATGCACCACCGCCCCTGACCCCCACCACCCCTGACCCCACCCCGTCGATCATGAGGTTGGCGGTGCGACACGCCGGGCCACGGCACCGTCAACTTCATGATCGACGGGGAGGGTGGGAGGGTGGGGGCGTGTACCGGGAGTGGAAGGTGGCGGGGGTTCCGGGCGGGGTGCTGTGGAGCAGCGTCTCCGGTGGGAGTGAGACGCGGGTGCTGCCGGACGGGTGCCTCGACCTGCTCTGGTCCAGCCGGTCCGGGCTGCTGGTGGCGGGTCCGGACCGCACCGCGCACCTGTCGCGTTCGGCGCCGGGGGACCTGTGGATCGGGCTGCGCCTGCCGCCGGGAACCGGCCCGGCCGTGTTCGGAGTGCCGGCCGAGGAGCTGCGGGACCGCCGCGTACCGCTCGCCGACCTGTGGGGCAGCGCCGCCGCCGAGGTGACCGAGCGGGTCGAGGCGGCGCTGGCCGCGCCGGGCAACGAGGCTGCCGGGGTGCTCACCCGGGTCGCCCGCGACCGGCTGCGCGCGGCCGGCGGCGCCGACCCGATCGGCGCGCATGTCGCCGCCCGCCTGGCCGCCGGGGCCACCGTCGCCGCGACCGCCGCCGAGGTCGGCCTCGGCCCGCGCGCCCTGCACCGCCGCAGCCGGGCCCTGTTCGGGTACGGCCCGAAGACGCTGGCCCGCATCCTGCGGATGCGCCGCGCGCTGGACCTGGCCCGCGCCGGTGCGCCGCTCGCCGAGGTGGCGGTGCGCAGCGGGTACGCCGACCAGGCCCACCTGACCCGCGAGGTGCGGGAGCTGGCCGGGGTGCCGCCGACCCGGCTGCTCGCCCCGGCCCGGAGCCGCCCGCAGGCGAGCTGACCGGCCCGGAAGCGGCCCGCGAACCGGCTCGCGTCTACTCGGCCGCGGGCAGCGGGGCGAACAGGTCCACGCCGTTGCCGTCCGGGTCGTGCAGGACCGCGTACCGCTGCCCCCAGAACGCGTCCCACGGCGGCATCTCGCCGTGGTACCCGGCGCCGGTCAGCTCGGCGTACCAGCGGTCCACCTCGGCCGGATCGGCGCACCGGAAGGCCAGGCTCATCCGGTTGTTGCCGCCGGACGGGTCGAACTCGGGATGGAAACTGCGGATCACCTCGACCGTGTCCCAGGCCAGCCGTACCCCGTTCGGCAGGGTGACCTCGACGTGCCCCTCGGTCTCGGCGCCGGCCGGGATCGGCAGCCCCAGCCGCCGGTAGAAGTCGAGCGTGCGGGCCATGTCGGTGACCACGGCCCCGACCAGATCGAACTGCGGTGTCATGCGGCCACCGTAGGCGCGACCGGGCCGGCCCGTCTTGAACGGATCGGACGGGGGACGAGTGGCCGGTGTGGCCGCGCACCCGGACGCCGAGACGTTACGGTGAGGGACAAGTCCGGCTTCGAGCAATAAAGCTCGCATTCCGGGCGTGCTCCGATGACCGGCGAGGGAAGGAAAAGCAGCCGTGACGCATCTGGCCTACCTGGACGCGGGATCCGGCAGTCTCATCGTGCAGGCGGTGGTCGGCGGGGTGGCCGGGGTGGCGGTGGCCGCCAAGCTCTACTGGCGCCGCCTGGTGTCCCGGTTCCGGCGTCAGCCCTCCGACCAGGGCCCGGCGGCGTGACGATCCCCGACACCGGCGTCCGCGTCGAGCCCGGCTCCTTCCGCGACCCCGGCAACCGGGTGTTCCACCGCGGCGAGGAGGTGCTGCGCGGACTCGACGAGCGCTCCGCCCGGGACTGGCGAGCGCTGTCCGTCACCGACTTCTTCCGCCAGGCCACCAGCACCGGGCAGATCGTCGGCACCGAGGAACTGACCCCGACCCCTGTCGACGCGCCCTGGACCACGGTGCTGCGGCACGAGCGGATCCCGTTCGTCTCGCACCCCTACGAGTGGTCGTCCGCCATGCTGCGCGACGCCGCGCTGCTGCACCTGGACGTGCTGCGCGCCGCCCTGGAAGCCGGCTTCACCACCAAGGACGGCTCGGCGTACAACGTGCAGTGGCGCGGCGCCCGGCCGGTCTTCATCGACGTCGGCTCGTTCGAGGCACTGCGCGACGGCGAACCCTGGGCCGGCTACCGGCAGTTCTGCCAGACGCTGCTCTACCCGCTGCTCATCCAGGCCCACCTCGGGCTGGACTTCCAGCCGTTCCTGCGCGCCCGCGTCGACGGCGTCGAACCGGACCAGATGCGCCGGCTGTTCGGCGGCACCCGGCGCTGGCGGGCCGGCGTGCCCACCCACGTGCACCTGCACGGTGCCATGCAGGCCCGCAACTCCGCCGCGAGCACCACCGACGTCCGCGCTCAGTTGCGCGCCGCCGGGTTCTCCCGCGAGCTGGCGCTGGCCACGGTACGCGGACTGACGAAGCTGGTCCGCCGCCTCGACCACCGGCCCGGCGACAGCCACTGGTCGGACTACCAGCGCACCTGCGCGTACTCGGTGCCGGACCGGCAGGCCAAGGAGGAGTTCGTCGACCGGGCGGTGGCCGCCGTCGGTGGCGGCTCGGCGCTGGACCTGGGCGCCAACGACGGCCGGTACGCCCGCATCGCCGCCCGGCACGCCGCGCACGTGGTCGCCGTCGAGCAGGATCCGGCGGTCGTCGACACGCTCTACCGCGCGCTGCGCGACGAGGGCGAGACACGGATCCTGCCGCTGGTGATGGACCTGGCGGACCCGTCCCCGGGCGGCGGCTGGCGCGGCGTCGAGCGGGCCGCGTTCGCCGACCGGGCCCGCGCGGACACCGTCCTGGCCCTGGCTGTGGTGCACCACCTGGCGATCGGGCGCAACGTGCCGTTGCCCGATGTGCTCGACCAGCTCACCGCGCTCACCGCCACCGGCGGCAGCCTGGTGGTGGAGTTCGTCCACCCGGACGACCCGATGGCCCGCCGGCTGCTGGCGAACAAGCCCGACGGACTGTTCCCGGACTACCGGCGGGACGTCTTCGAGGCGCTACTGGGCCGCCGGGGCCGGGTGGTCGCCCGGACCGAGCTGCCGTCCGGCACCCGCACGCTCTACCAGGTGGTGGTGGGTGGCTGAGGACACCCTCGCGCCACCCCGGGACCACGCCGCCGTCCCGGTCCGGCGGGAACGCCGGCAGTGGTGGCGGGCCGAGGCGGCCCGGCTGGCCGAGGTGGTGGCGCTGGTCGGGCTGGTCGTCACCCAGCCGCTGCTCGACGTGCTCGGCCGCAGCCCCGACTTCTTCCTGTTCCACCGCGCCTCCCGGGCCGACGTGCTGCTGCTTGTCGCCCTGATCGCGCTCGCGCCGACGATGCCGCTCGCGCTGCTCGGCGCACTCGCGCTGCCCGCCGGGCGCCTCACCCGGGCCGCCGTGCACACCGCGTTCGTGGGCCTGCTGCTCGCCGCGCTGGCGGTCCAGGTCGGCCGGCACGTCACGCCGCTTCGGGGCGTACCCCTGCTCGTCGCCGCCGGTGTGGCCGGAGCCGCCGGTGCGGCCGCACACCGGCGGTGGCGGGCGCCCCGGCGGGTGCTGCGGGTCGCCGCCGCCGGGCCGCTGGTGTTCGTCGGGCTGTTCCTGTTCGCCTCGCCCGCCTCGGCGGTGGTGCTGCCGCGCGGCGAGGGCGGCGCGGCCGGTGTGGCCGGCGCGGGCGCACACCCGCCGGTGGTCATGATCGTGCTGGACGAGCTGCCGCTCGTCTCCCTGCTCGGCCCGGACGGCCGGATCGACGCCGAGCGCTACCCGAACTTCGCGGCACTGGCCGGCGGGTCGACGTGGTACCGCAACGCCACCGGCGTCAGCGGCTGGACGCCCTACGCGCTGCCCGCGATGCTCACCGGGCGCTACCCGGAGCGGGGGGTGGCGCCGCACTACTCGCAGTACCCGGACAACCTGTTCACCGCGCTCGGCGGCCTCTACCGGATCAAGGCCGAGGAGAGCATCACCCGGCTCTGCCCACCGAGCCGCTGCGAGCAGGCCACCACCCCGGAACAGGGGCTCGACGTGCTGGTCCGGGAGAGCGGCAGGCTGCTCGGGCGGATCGCCGCGCCGGTGGACAGCCGGATCGACCCGGAGGACTCCTACCGCGAGCGGACCGCCGCCGAGGCCGGGCTGGACGCCGCCGAGCCGGTGCCTGACGACCCGAAGTTCCGCTGGGACACCCTCGACGACAACCAGCCGGCCCGGTTCACCTCGTTCCTCGCCGGGCTGCGCCCCGACACCCGGCCCACGCTGCACTTCCTGCACCTGCTGATGCCGCACTCGCCGTGGGCGTACCTGCCGTCCGGGGCGCACTACGCGGCGCCGGAGGACCTGCCGAACGACGGTGCCGGCTGGGTCGACCTGGCCCGCGCCCGGCATCTGGCCCAGCTCGGCTACACCGACCGGCTGATCGGCGAGACGCTGCGGACGCTGCGCGCCACCGGCCTCTACGACAAGGCGCTGGTGGTGCTCACCGCCGACCACGGCGTCAGCTTCCGCCGGGACTGGCAGGGCCGGGGGATGGACGCCATCGACCACGCCGCGAACGAGGTGGCCTGGGTGCCGATGTTCGTCAAGGAACCCGGCCAGCGCGCCGGGCGGGTGGACGACCGCAACTGGGAGCACGTCGACCTGCTGCCCACGATCGCCGACGAGACGCACATGCGGGTGCCCTGGCGGATGGACGGCCGGTCGGCGAAGGCCGCCCCGCGCGAGCGGGCCGACAAACGCTTCTACGACCGCCCCGGCCAGCCGGTCACCATCAACGGCGGTGTGCCCGCCCCTCTCCCGCCGCTTCCCGTCGACCCGCTCGTCGGCACCCGGGCCGGTGACGTGCCGGTCGGCGGGACCGCCACGGTGGCGAACCGGGACGCGTTCGACGCGGTCGACCCGGCCGGCGGCGGGCTGCCCGCGATGGTCTGGGGCACCGTGCCGGACGGCGTGCCCGACGGCACCCGGCTCGCCGTGGCGGTCAACGGCACCGTCGGCGCGGTGGTGCCCGTGGTGCCGCCGGACGCCGGTGGACGGCGGTTCGCCGCGCTGCTCGCCGACGACCGTCTGTTCGCCGCCGGAGCCAACCGGCTCGACCTCTACCGGGTCGGCGACGACGGGACGCTGCGGCGGCTCACGCTGTCGTGACGGACCTCCCGAACGTCCCCATGGCCGCGCTCCCATCCGGTTTCCGGACCGGCTGGCCGGGAAACAGGTGACGCACACCTCACCCTCAAACCATGACGAGCGGTGTTCTCCGCGCCGTGATTACGGTAGAAGCGAAGGCAATTCAACGAAGATCTTGCCGGCGAAGCGAGGAACAGATGACGGAAGTCAAGCTCGACCACCCCGGTGGGCAGCTGTCGATGCCGGTGCAGTCCGCGGTTGAGGGCCCCGCCGGGATCGGGGTGAGCAAGCTGCTCAAGGAAACCGGGATGACCACGTACGACCCCGGTTTCGTGAACACCGCGTCCTGCTCGTCCGCCATCACCTACATCGACGGTGATGCCGGCATCCTGCGGTACCGGGGTTACCCGATCGACCAGCTGGCCGAGAAGTCCTCCTTCCTGGAGGTCTCCTACCTGCTGATCTACGGCGAGCTGCCGTCCCAGACGCAGCTCACCGAGTTCAGCGAGCGGATCCGGCGGCACTCGCTGCTGCACGAGGAGATGCGCCGCTTCTTCGACGGCTTCCCCCGCGACGCGCACCCGATGGCCGTGCTCTCCTCGGCCGTCAGCGCCATCTCGACCTTCTACCAGGACAGCCTGGACCCGTTCGACTCCGAGCACGTGGAGATGTCCACGGTGCGGCTGATGGCGAAGGTCCCCACCATCGCCTCGTACGCGTACAAGAAGTCGATCGGGCAGCCGCTGCTGTACCCGGACAACTCGCTGGGCTACGTCGAGAACTTCCTGCGGATGACCTTCGGCGTGCCGGCCGAGCCGTACGAGGTCGACCCGGTCGTCGCCCGGGTGCTGGACATGCTGTTCATCCTGCACGCCGACCACGAGCAAAACTGCTCCACCTCGACCGTGCGGCTGGTCGGCTCCAGCAACGCCAACCTGTTCGCCTCGGTCTCGGCCGGTG
Organism: Micromonospora sp. CNZ285; assembly: GCF_004637285.1. Taxonomy (NCBI): domain Bacteria; kingdom Bacillati; phylum Actinomycetota; class Actinomycetes; order Micromonosporales; family Micromonosporaceae; genus Micromonospora; species Micromonospora sp. CNZ285. The sequence goes on from NZ_SPQD01000001.1 coordinate 1,343,296, forward strand.
TGAACGCGCTGTTCGGCCCGCTGCACGGCGGCGCCAACCAGGCCGTGCTGGAGATGCTCCAGAAGATCCAGGCCGACGGTGGCGACGTCCGCTCCTTCGTGCAGAAGGTGAAGGACAAGCAGGACGGCGTGAAGCTGATGGGCTTCGGGCACCGGGTCTACAAGAACTACGACCCGCGCGCCGCCATCGTGAAGAAGGCCGCCCAGGACGTGCTCGGCCGGATGGCCAAGCCGGACCCGCTGCTGGACCTCGCGGTGCAGCTCGAGGAGATCGCGCTCGCCGACGACTTCTTCGTGTCCCGGCGGCTCTACCCGAACGTGGACTTCTACACCGGCCTGATCTACAAGGCCATGGGTTTCCCGACGAAGATGTTCACGGTGCTGTTCGCGCTCGGCCGGCTGCCCGGCTGGATCGCGCAGTGGCGCGAGATGATCAACGACCCGGAGACCAAGATCGGTCGGCCGCGGCAGATCTACACCGGCGCCACCGAGCGGGACTACGTCCCCGCCGAGCAGCGCTGACGCGACCCCGGCGAAAGGCCGCCGCCTCCGTCCGGAGGCCGGCGGCCTTTCCCGTACGCGCCCCCGCCCCACCCCGCCCGCGCACTCGTCCCGCCCTCGCTTCCGTTGATCTTGCACTCGGTGCCCCGGCATTGCGGGCATTGCGGCCCTCCTGGGGGCACAAAGTGCAAGATCGCGGGGGCGAGGGCGGGGCGGGGGTAGGGGAGAAGGGCCGGGGGAGGGTTAGCGGAGGCCGGCCGCGGTGAGGAGGTTGCCCTCGGGGACGCGCGGCGCGGGGTGGCCGTGTGCCATGCGGTGCTGGGCGCGGGCGGCGGTGAAGGCCGGGTCGCCGGTGATGGCGGCGGCGTACGCGGCGGCCGTACGGGACGCGATGGCCGCCCAGCCGTACTGCTCGTGCACCATCGTGCGGGCCCGCCGGGCGAGCGCACGCGCCCGGTCCCGGTCGGACAGCAGCGCGTGCACCGCCTCGGCGAGGCCGTCCGGGTCGTGCGGGGCGAACGTCATCCCGGTGACGCCCGGCTCCACGATCTCGGCCAGCCCACCGGTACGGGCCACAGCGAGCGGCGCGCCCGCGGCGGCCCCCTCCAGCGCCACCATGCCGAACGGCTCGTAGATGCTCGGCACCGCGAAACAGTCCGAGGCGGCCATCACGGCGGGCAGGTCGGTGCCGCCGAGGAACCCGGGCATGCTCACAGTGGCACCCAGCCCGAGGCGGTGCACCTCGGCCTCCAGGTCCGCCTTGTACGGCCCGTCGCCGACGATCACCGCGCGCAGCCCGGGGGTGCCGGTCGCGCAGCCGGGGCAGCCCGGCCAGCAGGTGCTGCACGCCCTTCTCGTACACCAGGCGGCCGGCGAACGTGACCAGCGGGCCGTCGGCGGCGAACCGGGCCCGGGCGGCGGCGACCGCCGACGCGGGCACCCGCCAGCGGTGCGGCTCGACGCCGTTGGGGACCACGTCGACGCGCGTGGCGTCCACGCCGAACAGCGCGCCCACCTCGTCGCGCATGTAACCGGAGCAGACGATCACGCGCCCGGACTCGCCGGCGAGCCAGTGCTCGACGCCGTGGATGGTGCGGTTCATCTCCTCGGGCAGCCAGCCCTGGTGCCGGCCGGCCTCGGTGGCGTGGATGGTGCTGACCAGCGGCACGTCCAGGTGCTCGCGCAGCGTCATCGCGGTGTGCGCGACGAGCCAGTCGTGGGCGTGGATGACGTCGTACGAGCCGGCGGAGGCGGCGCGCAGCGCGGCCCGGGTGAGGGTGTGGTTGAACGCCATCGTCCAGGCGAGCAGGGAGCCGGTGGCGAGCGGGAAGGTGACCGGGTCCTCGGCGGCGCGGACGATGCGGACGCCGTCGGCGTACTCCTCCAGGGGAGCGCCCTCGGCGTGGCGGGTGACGACTGTGACCTCGTGCCCGGCGGCGGCCAAGGCGACGGACAGCGCGTGCACGTGGCGGCCGAGCCCGCCGACGAGCACCGGCGGGTACTCCCACGACAGCATCAGGATGCGCCGGGTCCGGGGCGCGGACCCGGCCGGCGACGGGGGCGCCGGGCGGGAGGTGAGGGTGGGCCGGTGGAGCCGGTCCGTCGCGGTGGCGGGCTGAGCGCCGACCCGCAGAGTGGTCACGGGGATCTCCGTCCATGCATGGTGAGGCACGCCGGCTTCGGTGGCGGCGTCGAGCGGTGGTGAGGGGTGGCCGAACGGCCGGGCGGGCCCGCGCGCGCGTGGGCCCGGATCCAGGAAAGTCCATCTGCCGCCGGTCCGCATCTCGAAAAGGGCGATCGTGACGGATGACACCCGAACGTCTATCCGTTCGCACGAGGGCGGATTCGGTTACGGTCCGAACGGGTGGATTGACGGCGGGTACGACTGGGCATCACCGGCGTGCGCATCGGCGGCTCCCCCTGTCCGGTGCGCTCACGATCATGGGCCGAAGGAGCGACATGCAGGTCTGGCCGGGCGAGAGCTACCCCCTCGGCGCCACGTACGACGGGATGGGCACCAACTTCGCGATCTTCTCCGAGGTGGCGGAGAAGATCGAGCTGTGCCTGTTCGACGAGTGGGACATCGGCACCGAGCGGCGGGTGGAGCTGCGCGAGGTCGACGCGTACGTCTGGCACGCCTACATCCCCGGTGTCGAGCCCGGCCAGCGCTACGGCTATCGCGTGCACGGGCCCTGGAATCCGGCCGAGGGGCTGCGCTGCAATCCGCACAAGCTGCTGCTCGACCCGTACGCGAAGGCAGTCGACGGGGAGATCACCTGGGATCCGTCGGTCTACGACTACGAGGTCGGCGGCGACCCGGACCGGATGAACACCGCCGACTCGGCGCCGTACATGCCGAAGTCGGTGGTGGTGAACCCGTACTTCGACTGGGGCAACGACCGGCCGCCGCGCACCCCGTACCACCATTCGGTGATCTACGAGGCGCACGTGCGGGGCCTGACCATGCGCCACCCGGGCATCCCGGAGGAACTGCGCGGCACGTACGCGGCGATCGCCTCACCGGTGATGATCGAGCACTTCAAGCGGCTCGGCGTGACGGCGGTGGAGCTGATGCCGGTGCACGAGTTCGTGCACGACCACCGCCTGGCCGACCTGGGGCTGCGCAACTACTGGGGCTACAACACCATCGGCTTCTTCGCCCCGCACCACGGTTACTCCGCGCTGGGCCGCCTCGGCCAGCAGGTGCAGGAGTTCCGGGGCATGGTCAAGGCGCTGCACGCCGCCGGCATCGAGGTCATCCTCGACGTGGTCTACAACCACACCGCCGAGGGCAACCACCTCGGGCCGTCGCTGAGCTTCAAGGGCATCGACACCCCCAGCTACTACCGGCTCTCCGAGGACGACCGGCGCTACTTCGTCGACTACACCGGCACCGGCAACAGCCTCAACGTGCGCAGCCCGCACTCGCTGCAACTGATCATGGATTCGCTGCGCTACTGGGTCACCGAGATGCACGTCGACGGCTTCCGGTTCGACCTGGCGGCCACGCTCGCCCGCGAGTTCTACGAGGTGGACCGGCTGTCCACGTTCTTCGAGGTGGTGCAGCAGGACCCGGTGGTCGGCCGGGTGAAACTCATCGCCGAGCCGTGGGACGTCGGCCCCGGCGGCTACCAGGTCGGCAACTTCCCGCCGCAGTGGACCGAGTGGAACGGAAAATACCGCGACACCGTCCGCGACTTCTGGCGCGGCGAGCCGGCCACGCTCGCCGAGTTCGCCTCCCGCATCTCCGGCTCCGCCGACCTCTACCAGGACGACGGACGCCGCCCGTTCCACAGCATCAACTTCGTCACCTGCCACGACGGGTTCACGCTCACCGACCTGGTGTCCTACAACGACAAGCACAACGAGGCGAACGGCGAGGACAACCGGGACGGCGAGAGCCACAACCGGTCCTGGAACTGCGGCGTCGAGGGGGAGACCGACGACCCTGGTGTTCTGGCGCTGCGGGCCCGGCAGCGGCGCAACTTCCTGGCCACGCTGATCCTGTCCCAGGGCGTGCCGATGCTCGGCCACGGCGACGAACTGGGCCGCACCCAGCGCGGCAACAACAACGCCTACTGCCAGGACAGCGAGCTGGCCTGGGTGGACTGGGACCGGGCCGACACCGAGCTGCTGGACTTCGTCCGCCGGCTCACCGAGTTCCGCAACCGGCACCAGGTGTTCCGCCGCCGCCGGTTCTTCACCGGCCTGCCGGTGGGCGGCCGCGCCGCCGGATCCGGGCTGCCGGACCTGGCCTGGTACACCCCGGACGGCCGGGAGATGACCGGCGAGGACTGGGGCAACGACTTCGGCCGCTCGGTGGCCCTCTTCGTCAACGGCGACGGCATCGGCGAACGCGGCCAGTACGGCCAGCGCCACCGGGACAGCTCGTTCCTGCTGCTGTTCAACGCGCACGACGCGTCGCTGGACTTCACGCTGCCCGGCGAGGAGTTCGGCACCCGGTGGGAGCTGGTCATCAACACCGCGGAACCCGATCCGGAGAAGACGATGCTCGTCGAGGCGGGCGGCACGGTCTGCGTGCCGGACCGTTCGCTGCTGGTCCTGGAGAGGACGGCCTGACCGATGCCCGACACCCCCCGCTCGACCTACCGGGTCCAGGTGCGTCCCGGCTTCGACCTGGACGCCACGGCCGAGCTGGCGGGCTACCTCGCCGCGCTCGGCGTCACCCACCTCTACACCGCGCCCCTGCTCACCGCCACCCCCGGCTCCACGCACGGCTACGACGTGGTCGACCACCGCGCGGTCAACCCGCAACTCGGCGGCGAGGCCGCCCGCGCGCGGCTGGTCCGGGCGCTACGCGCCGCCGGGCTGGGCCTGGTCGTGGACATCGTGCCCAACCACGCCGGGGTGGCCCGGCCCGAGGCCAACCCGGCCTGGTGGGACGTGCTGCGGCGGGGACGCGAATCGGCGTACGCGCGCTGGTTCGACATCGACTGGGACCGCGGTCGGCTGCTGCTGCCGGTGCTCGCCGACACCGCCGACGCGCTCGACGACCTGAAGCTCGTCGACGGGGAGCTGCGCTACCACGAGCACCGCTTCCCGGTCGCCGACGGCACCGGCGACGGCACGCCCCGCCAGGTGCACGACCGGCAGCACTACGAACTGGTGAACTGGCGGCGCGGCGACGCCGAGCTGACGTACCGCCGGTTCTTCGCCGTGTCCGACCTGGCCGGCCTGCGGGTGGAGGACCCGGGGGTCTTCGACGCCACCCACGCGGAGATCCTGCGCTGGGTCGACGCCGGGGAGGTCGACGGCATCCGCGTCGACCACCCGGACGGGCTGCGCGACCCGGCCGGCTACCTGGCCCGGTTGCGCGCCGCCGCACCGGCGAGCTGGCTCGTGGTGGAGAAGATCCTGGAGTACGGCGAGGACCTGCCGGACTGGCCGGTCGACGGCACCACCGGCTACGACGCGCTGGCCGCCGTGTCCGGGCTGTTCGTCGACCCGGACGCCGAACCGGAGTTCACCACGCTCGACGGCCGGCTGACCGGGCGGCACACCTCCTGGCCGGACCTGACGCACGCCACCAAGCTGGAGGCCGCCACCCGGCTGCTCGCCGCCGAACTGACCCGGCTGGCCGCGCTGGTGCCGGAGCTGCCCGGCGAGCAGGCCCGCGCGGCCCTGGCCGAGCTGGCCGCCTGCTTCCCGGTCTACCGCGGCTACCCGCCCGAGGGCGCCCGGCACCTGGCCGCCGCCCGCAGCGAAGCAGGTCGCCGCCGTCCCGACCTGACCGGCGTCCTCGATCAGGTCACCGCCCGGCTGCGCGACCCCGGCCACGAGCTGGCCGCCCGGTTCCCGCAGTTCACCGGCGCGGTGATGGCCAAGGGCGTGGAGGACACCGCGTACTACAGGTGGAGCCGGTTCGTCGCCCTCAACGAGGTCGGCGGCAGCCCGGCCCACTTCGGCGTACCAGCGGCCGAGCTGCACCGGTTCGCCGCCACCCGGCAGGTGCGGTGGCCGGCGAGCATGACCGCGCTCTCCACCCACGACACCAAGCGCGGCGAGGACGTGCGCGCCCGGCTCGCGGTGCTGTCCGAGCTGCCTGGCCGCTGGGCCGAGCGGGTCGCCGACTGGATGTCGCGCGCGCCGCTGGCCGACCCCGCGCTGGCCCACCTGCTCTGGCAGACCGCCGTCGGGGCGTGGCCGATCGAACGGGAACGACTGCACGGGTACGCCGAGAAGGCCGCCCGGGAGGCGTCGGTCACCACCAGCTGGGCCGACCCGGACCCGGCCTTCGAGCACGAGCTGCACGCCCTGGTCGACCGGATGTACGACGACCCGGAACTGCACGCCCAGATCACCGCGTTCGCCGCCGAGATCACGCCGCCCGGCTGGTCGAACGCGCTCGGGCAGAAGCTGGTGCAGCTCGCCATGCCCGGTGTGCCCGACGTCTACCAGGGCACCGAGCTGTGGGAGAACTCGCTCGTCGACCCGGACAACAGGCGGCCTGTCGACTTCGCCGTACGCCGGGACATGCTGGCCCGGCTCGACGCCGGCCGGCGGCCCGCGGTGGCCGACGACGGCGCGGCCAAACTGCTCGTGGTGTCCCGGACGCTGCGGCTGCGCCGCGACCGCCCGGACCTGTTCGGCGGCTACCGGCCGGTGCCGGCGCGCGGCCCGGCCGCCGCGCACGCGGTGGCCTTCGACAGGGGTGGCGCGGTCGCGGTGGCGACCCGGCTGCCGCTGCGGCTGGCCCGCTCCGGCGGCTGGCGGGACACGACGGTGTCACTTCCCGTTCATCAGTGCACAGACTTGTTCACCGGGCGGGTCTACAGTGGTTCTGAGCTGCTCCTGGATGATCTGCTGAGCACCTATCCCGTCGCCCTCCTCGCACCCACCGACTCTGTGGAGGCCGCCGCATGACCGAGTTCACCGTGTGGGCGCCCGAGGCCGCGCGGGTTCGGCTGCGCCTGCCCGGCACCGCCGACCACGCGATGCGTCAGGGGCCGGACGGCTGGTGGCGGGTCGAGGTGCCCGACGCCGGGCCGGGCACCGACTACGCGTTCCTGCTCGACGACGACGACCAGGCGTTGCCCGACCCCCGCTCGGCCTGGCAGCCGGCCGGGGTGCACGGGCCCAGCCGGCTCTACGACCACGCCGCGTTCGCCTGGTCCGACGCCGCCTGGACCGGCCGGCAACTACCCGGCAGCGTGCTGTACGAGCTGCACGTCGGCACGTTCACCCCGGAGGGCACGTTCGACGGGGCGATCGCGAAGCTCGACCACCTGGTCGACCTCGGCGTCGACATGGTCGAACTGCTGCCCGTCAACGCGTTCAACGGCGAGTACAACTGGGGCTACGACGGCGTCTGCTGGTACGCCCCGCACGAGCCGTACGGCGGCCCGGACGGGCTGAAACGGTTCGTCGACGCCGCCCACGCCAAGGGCCTGGGGGTGATCCTCGACGTCGTCTACAACCATTTCGGGCCCTCCGGGGCCTACGCGCCGCGGTTCGCGCCGTACCTCACCGAGCAGAGCAACACCTGGGGCCGCACCGTCAACCTGGACGGCCCGCACTCCGACGGGGTACGCCGCTACATCGCCGACAGCGTGCTGGGCTGGCTGCGCGACTACCACGTCGACGGGCTGCGGCTGGACGCCGTGCACGCCATGCCGGACGGCCGGGCGGTGCACTGGCTGGAGGAGGTCGCCGCCGAGGTGGAGGCGCTGTCCACGCACCTCGGGCGGCCGCTGTCGCTGATCGCCGAGAGCGACCTCAACGACCCGCGCCTGATCACGCCCCGTGAGGCGGGCGGGTACGGCCTGCACGCCCAGTGGAACGACGACGCCCACCACGCGCTGCACACGCTGCTCACCGGCGAGCGGCAGGGCTACTACGGCGACTTCGGCTCCCTGGAATGCCTCACCGACGTGCTGACCGGCGGGTTCTTCCACGCCGGCACCTGGTCCAGCTTCCGGGGCCGCAGCCACGGCCGCCCGGTCGACAGGCAGCGCACCCCCGGCCACCGCTTCGTGGCGTACCTGCAGAACCACGACCAGATCGGCAACCGGGCCACCGGCGACCGGATCTCCGCCACCCTGTCGCCCGGCCTGCTGCGCGTCGGCGCCACGCTGCTGATGACCGCGCCGTTCACGCCGATGCTGTTCATGGGGGAGGAGTGGGCGGCCTCCACGCCGTGGCAGTTCTTCACCAGCCACCCCGAGCCGGAACTCGCCGCGGCGGTCGCCACCGGCCGCAGGCGCGAGTTCGCCGACCACGGCTGGGCCACCGACGACGTACCCGACCCGCAGGACCCGCAGACGTTCCTGCGGTCCCGGCTGGACTGGGCCGAGCTGGACAAGCCGGACCACCGCGAGACGTACGACCTCTACCGGCGGCTGATCGCGTTGCGCCGCTCCCGGGCCGACCTGTCCGACCCCCGGCTGGACCGGGTCGACGTCCGCCACGGCGACCGGTTCCTGGTGATGCGGCGCGGCGAGACGCTCGTGGTGGCGAACCTGGCGGGCCGGGCACAGCGGATCAACCTGCCCGGGGTGGTACGCCGGGTGCTGCTCGCCACCTCCGAGGGCGTCACGGTCATGCGCGACGGACTGGAACTGCCGCCGGAGAGCGCCGCGATCGTGGCGCTCTGACGGCTCATGGGCCGGGGCACGCGCTCAGCTTCCGCCGTACCGCCTCGGCGTCGGCGTGACCGAGTTCGTCGAGCAGCGATAGCGACCGTCGCCAGGCGTCCCGGGCCGCGTCCGTCCGCCCGGCCGCGGCCCACGTGTCGCCGAGATGGTCCAGCACGATGCCTTCGGCATGCCGGTCACCGATCTCGGTGAACAGGGCGAGGGCCTGCTGGAAGCAGTCGACGGCGTGCTCGTACTCGCCGAGGTGGTGGTGGGCGAAGCCGATGCTGTCCCACGTGTTCGCCTGCCCGTACGCGCTGCCGGCCTGCTCGGACAGGGCGAGCGCGCGGCGGCAGTAGGTGATCGCGTCGTGGTGCTCGCCGAGCTGCGAGTGGTACCAGCCGATCGCGTTGAGCGCGACCGCCTGCTTGAGCGGGCCGCCGGCCCGTTCGTAGAGGGCGAGGCTCCGCCGCGCGTGCGGCAGGGCCTCCCGGGGCTGCCGTTGCCGGTCGTGCAGCATGCTCAGGTCGAAGTGGGTGTGCGCCCGCCCCTCGTCGTCGCCCAAGGCGGCGAACAGGTCCAGCGCGGCGAGCAGGTTGCGCTGCGCCTCGGCGTACCGGCCGAGGTTGGAGCAGGCCCCGGCCAGGAGCCGGTGCGCCTGGGCCTGCGCGGGACGGTCACCCGACCGCCGGGTCGACTCGACCGCCCGGCGGGCCACCGTGGCCCAGTCGTGCCAGTGGCCCTGCCTGTCGAAGTACGTGGCCAGGGTCCACGAGAGCTGCCCGGCAGCGGTGTCGAGACCGCTGCCGGCGGCGTACTCGATGATCGCGAGGAGCACCTGGTGTTCGCCGGCGAACCAGGCCAGCGCGGCCGCCAGGTCGTCGAGCCGTTCGGCGGTCACCCCCGGCGCGGCGGGGGCCAGGGTCAGCGGGTCGCGCTGCGGGGACAGCAGCAGTGCGGCCGCGTGTGCCGTGTGCAGGTGGTGGTCGACCAGCCGGCACAGCGCGGGCCGGGAGCCGGCCGGGTCACCTGCCGCCCGCTCGACCGCGAAACTCCGGACCAGGTCGTGCATGCGGTATCGGCCCGCGACGTGCTCCTGCACGAGATGCGCGTCGACCAGCTCGCGCAGCGGCGGGCGCAGCTCGTCCGGCGTACGGGCGGTCAGGCTTGCCGCCGCGGCCCGGCTGATGTCCGGGCCCGGGGCGAGGCCGAGCAGCGTGAACACCTCCGCCGCGGCCGGTGTGAGCGCCGCGAGCGAGCGGGACAGCACCACGCGCAGGTTCGTCGTCGCCTCGTCGCCGGACAGCGCGTCCAGCGGGTGGACAGCCGTGGTCAGCTCCGCCGCGACCGACGACAGGGGGAGGTCGGGGTGAAGCGCCGCACGGGCCGCCACGATCCCGAGCGCCAGCGGCAGACCGCCGCAGAAGCGCAGGATGTCCGCGACGGCGTCCGGGTGCCCCGCCACCCGCGCGGCACCCACCTGCCGGACGATCAGCTCGTGGGCCTCGTCGTCGGGCAGCACGTCCAGCGGCAGCGGTCGCGCGCCGTGGGTGGTGACGAGGCCGGCCAGCTGCCGGCGGCTGGTCACCAGGACAGCGCTCGTGGGCGTGCCGGGCAGCAGCGGGATCACCGTGGCGGTGTCGCGGGCGTCGTCGAGGACCACCAGCATCCGGCGGCCGGCGACGAGCGTGCGGTACAGCGACGCCCGGGCCTCCGGGTCGGCCGGTACGCGCGCCGGTTCGACGCCGAGCGCCTCGAGGAAGCCGCGCACCGCCACCGGCCACCCGACCGGGTCCCCGGTCGGGTCGAAGCCGCGCAGGTTGACGTAGAGCTGCCCGTCGGGGAAGCGGCCGGCGTTGGCGTGCGCCCAGCGCAGGGCCAGCCAGGTCTTGCCGACGCCACCGCCACCGCCGATGGACGAGATCACGACCGGTGATCCGGCGCGGTCCGGGCGCCCGGCGTCTGCGAGTTGTTCGTCGAGGCGCGCGAGCGCGGCGGTCCGACCGGCGAAGACCCCTGGTGACGCGGGTAGCTGCCGGGGCACGGTGTCCGCATCCCGCGCCGCGCCGGACCCGCCGGTTGCCGTCGCGGTTGGTCCGCCGCCTCCCACAAGGGCCGGCGGCGCGATCACCGCGTCGGCGGTGAGGATCTGCTGGTAGAGCTGTGCCAGCGGCGGGCTCGGGTCGGCGCCGATCTCGGTGGCCAGCCTCCGGCGCAGCCGGTGGAAGTGCTCCAGCGCGTCGGCCTGCCGCCCGCACCGGTACAACGCAAGCATCGCCTGCGCCGCCAGGCGCTCGTCCCACGGGTACCGGCCGCTCAGATCCAGGACGTCGGGAAGGAGACGAACGTGCCCGCCCCGCCGCAGCGCGATGTCGTTGCGGTCCAGCGCCGCCGCGAGCCGCTGCCGGTCGAGGGTCTGCCGGTAGGCCGCCAACCACGGCGTGGTCAGCCCGTCGAACGCGTCACCGCGCCAGAGACCCAGCGCCCGTTCCAGACAGCTGATCGCTGTCGCGTCGTCTTCGGCGCGCCGAGCCTGCTCGGTCAGGTCGCGGAAGCGGTGCAGGTCGACGCGGTCCGGGTCGACGGCGAGCAGATAGCCGGGATGGCGCCGGACGACGCGGACCTCGTCCGCGCCGGCCAGCGCCTGGCGGAGCCGGGACAGGTAGCCACGCAGGGTGGCGGTGGCCCCGTCCGGCACCTCGTCGCCCCAGATCCGGCTGATGAGCTGTCCGGTCGCGACGACACGGTTGGGCTCGACCAGCAGGGCGGCGAGGACGCACTGCTGACGGGCGTGACCGATCCGGACCGCCCGGCCGTCGACCCGGACGTCCAGGTCGCCGAGCACCCGGAACTCCACCGCCACGGACTGTCACGCTAGCCGCGTGCGGTGGTGGCCGGACCGGGCGTGACGACGATCCGACAGGCAGCAGCGCGACGGTCCGCGTTCCCGGTCTCCCGGTTCGCGGACCGCCGTGCCGGCGGGATCACGGGCAGTTGATCGGGAGATCCAGGGTGGGCCGGGGATCGTCGATCACCGCGTCCGGGCCGCAGTCACCGTCGTCCCAGCCGGGGCCGCCGACCAGGGTGTCCACGCCCTTGTCGCCGTAGAGGTGGTCGTCGTTGCTGCCGCCGTCCACGCGGTCGTTGCCGTCCAGCGCGCTGGGCCCGACGAAGCGGTCCCCGTGGACGGTGTCGGCGCCGCCGTCGCCGTGGAGGTTGTCGTCGCCGAGGTCGCCCCAGATGTCGTCGCCGGTCAGCCCGCCGTAGACGATGTCGTCGCCGCTGTTGGCCTGGATGTCGTCGTTGCCGTCGAGCCCGCAGATGACGTCGTCGTCGACGCTTCCGACGATGACGTTGCGAGCTGTCGTACCGATGATGAACTCCGGGCCGTTGGCGTTGTTGCTGACGTAGAGCGCGCCGGCGAATCTCAGGGTGTACCCGGCCGGCACCGGCAACCCGGAGTAGGGGCCGCAGTCGGCGGGGACCACGTAGGCCGCGGACGCCGGGGTGGCGCCGGCGGCCAGGCCCGCGGTGGTCAGGACGAGCGCACCGACCACCGAGGCGACGGCACGGGCGGTGGAGAGGTACCTGTGTGACATGACGCTTCTCCCTTGCGGTTGATGTGTGCGATAAGCGTCACCGGCGAGCGTTCAGCGGACGTGCAGCAAACGTTGAACCCCGCCCTCCCCGTCGATCTTGGACTTGTGGCGCCTCGAAGGTCGCGCATGTCCGTTTCGCGAACCACCACAACTCCAAGATCGGCGGGGTGGGGAGCGGTGAGTTCGCCGAGGGGGCGCGGTCCAACCTCTGACGACCGACTCTGGAGGTTCCCCATGTCCGACAACCCGGGCCGTGACGAGCTGTGGGCGCTCGCGCACGCCGAGCGCGCCGCCCTCGCCGACGATCTCGCCGGGCTCGACGCGGCGCAGTGGGCCCAGCCCTCGCTGTGCGGCCGGTGGACGGTGGAGGAGACGCTCGCGCACATGACCGCGGCGGCGAGCCTCGGCCGAGCACGCTGGCTCGCCAGCGTGCTCGGCGCCCGGTTCGACTTCGATCTGCACAACGACCGCCGGCTGGCCGAGCACCGGGGCGCCGACCCGGGGGAGACGCTCGACCGGTTCCGCCGGATCAGCCGCAGCACCACGTCGACGTTCGGGCCGACCGAGGCGTGGCTCGGTGAGGTGGTCGTGCACGCCCAGGACATCCGGCGTCCGCTCGGCCTGACGCGGACGCCCCCGGTCGAGGCCGTCACGCCGGTCGCCCGGTTCTACGCCGGGCGGGACTTCACGGTGGCCGGGCGCAGTGCGATCGACGGCCTGCGGGTGGAGGCGACCGACGGGCCGTTCACCGCCGGCGCCGGCCCGCTGGTCAGCGGCACCACGCTCGCGCTGATGATGGCGATGGCCGGGCGGGCCGCCTACTGCGACGACCTCTCCGGCCCCGGCGTGCCGGCGCTGCGGGAACGCTGCGCGCCCGCCTGACGACGCCCGGCGGCGGAACACGGGCGGGCCGTCGTGCCGGACGCCTGCGGGGCCGCAAAGAGGGTCACGACCTCGGCAGCGTCAGGATCTCCGCGCCGTCGTCGGTGATGGCGATGGTGTGCTCGCTGTGCGCGGTGCGGCAGCCGGTCGCGCTGCGCAGCGTCCACCCGTCGGCGTCGGTGACCAGCGTGGCGGTGTCCGCCATGATCCACGGCTCCAGCGCCAGCAGCAGCCCGGGCCGCAGCGTGTAGCCGCGACCGGGCCGTCCGGTGTTCGACACGTGCGGGTCCTGGTGCATCGTCGATCCGACGCCGTGGCCGCCGAACTCGGTGTTGACCGTGTATCCGGCTTCGGTGAGGACCGAGCCGATGGCGTACGAGAGGTCACCGACGCGGGCGCCGGGGCGGGCCGCGGCGATCCCGGCCTGCAACGCCCGTTCGGTGGCGTCGATGAGCGCGACGCTCTCCGCGGGCCGGGCGTCACCGACGAGGAAGCTGATCGCGGAGTCGGCCACCACCCCGCCCAGCGAGACGGCCAGGTCGAGGCTCAGCAGGTCGCCGTCGGCGAGCGTGTAGTCGTGCGGCAGCCCGTGCAGCACCGCGTCGTTGACCGAGGTGCAGATGTAGTGGCCGAACGGCCCGCGCCCGAACGACGGCTCGTAGTCGACGTAGCAGGACTGCGCCCCGGCCTCGGCGATCATGCGCTGCGCCTGCCTGTCGATGTCGAGCAGGTTCGTGCCGACGGTGGTGCGGCTGCGCAGCGTCCGGAGGATGTGGGCGACCAGGGCGCCGGTGTCCCGCGCCCGCCGTACGTCGGTGGGGCTCAGGATCTCGATCATGCAGGCGCCTTCCTCGCGCGACCAATAAGTATCCCGGTCATGTTATCCCGGTATTAGAATCCTGGCATGGTCCGGTTGCCCCTCACCCCCGCCGAGGTCGAGCGCGGGCAGCGCCTCGGTGCGCTCCTGCGCCGCGCCCGGGGTGGGCGTTCGATGCTGCTCACCGCACTCGACGCCGGTGTCTCCCCGGAGACGCTCCGGAAGATCGAGTCCGGCCGGGTCGCCACGCCGGCGTTCCCCACCATCGCCGCCATCGCCGACGTCCTCGGCCTCTCCCTCGACGAGGTGTGGGCCGAGATCAACAGGTCCGACGCCGCGGTGCGTCTCGCGTCGTCCGAGCGGCGCCTCGCCTCGTAGGGCCACCCTGCCGACCCGATGAGCATACTGAGTATGCTCACTCGCATGCCGCCCTCGCGTCGCGCCGTCGCGCTTGTCGTCCCCGTCGCCGGATTCCTGCTCGGCTTCGGAGACTTCGTCTGGATCAAGTGGGTGCCGTACCCCTTCGCCGAACTCGGCAACTCCACCGCAACCTGGGCGGTGGCCGCGTTCGCGCTGGGCTGGTGGATCCGGTCGGGCGCGGTGCGCGCCGCCGTGGCCGCCAGCGTCCTGCTGATCGTTGCGGTGCCCAGCTACTACCTGGCGGCGACCCTGCTCCAGGGCGACGACCTCGCCGTGATCTGGTCGCCCACCTCGATCGTCTGGATGGTGTTCGGCGTGGTGGCGGGCGTGGTGTTCGGCGTCGCCGGCATCTGGGCGCGGACCGAGGGATGGCGGCGCGTCGTGGGGACCGCCCTGCCGGTGGCCGTGTTCGTCGAGGAGGCGCTGCGGTTCGCGCTGAAGTCCGGGTCGTACCCCGGAGCGTGGTGGAACGTGGCGATCGACCTCGCGCTCGCCGCGCTGCTGGTGGTGCTGATCGGCCGGTCCGCCCGGGTGCGGCTGCTGGCCGCCGCGGTGGCGCTGCCGGTGGCCGCGCTCGGCGCCGTCACGTTCGCCGCCGTCGCGGGCTGACCCGCCGCGTCGGCCGGTGGCCGCCAGCCCGACCGGGATCGGCGACAATGACCCGAGACGGCGTGGTCCGGACGACGGGGGAGGAAACGGATGATCCGACGGCAGGTGCTCGCGGCGGCGATGCTCACGGTGACGGCTCTCGTGGCCGGCTGCACCACGGACCGGCCCGAAGCCGCACCGCCCACCAGCGCCCCGGCCGCATCCACCGCCCCGGCCACGCCGAGCGCCACACCGAACGTCACGCCGAGCGCCGAACCGGTACCCGCGCCTGCGGAACTGGCGGCACTGGAGCGGCGCTTCGGCGCCCGGATCGGCGTCTTCGCCCTTGACACCGGCACCGGCCGCACCCTCGCGCACCGGGCCGACGAGCGGTTCGCGTACGCCTCGACCTGCAAGGCGCTGGCGGCGGGCGCGATGCTGGCCGCCACGTCCGACGCCGACCGGGACCGGGTGGTCCGCTACCGGCGCGCGGACCTGGTGGCGCACTCCCCGGTCACCGAGCGGCACGTGGAGACCGGGATGACGCTGCGGGACGCCGCCGAGGCGGCGGTGCGGTACAGCGACAACACCGCCGGCAACCTGCTGTTCGACGCGCTCGGCGGCCCGGCCGGCTTCGCGCGGGCGCTCCGGGAGGTGGGCGACTCGGTCACCCGGCCCGCCCGTACCGAGCCGGAACTCAACGCGGCCACGCCCGGCGACGAGCGCGACACCAGCACGCCCCGCGCGCTGGCCGGCTCGCTGCGGGCGTACGCGCTGGGGGAGACCCTGCCGCCCGCGGACCGCGACCTGCTGCTGGGCTGGATGCGGGCCAGCACCACCGGCAGCGGGCTGGTCCGGGCCGGCGTGCCGGCCGGCTGGCAGGTGGCGGACAAGTCCGGCACCGGCGGGTACGGCACCCGCAACGACATCGCCGTGGTGTGGCCGCCGGACCGGGCACCGATCGTGCTCGCCGTCATGTCCAGCCGGGACAGCCGCGACGCGAAGCCCGACGACGCCCTGGTCGCCCAGGCCGCGCGGGCGACGGTGACGGCGCTGCGCTGACGCGGGGCGCCGCGCCCGGCCGGCTCAGGGGATGGGCCACTCGTGCACGGGCCGGTTGCTGTGCATCAGGTCGACGTAGTGGCGGACCACCTCGCGCAGCGCCGCCGGCCGGTCCATGTGGTCGGCCGACTCCAGCCGGTGCAGCGTCTCCACCTGCCAGGTCGCGCCGTTGCGGCCGGTCAGGCAGCGCTGCTCGACGATGCCGAGCAGCCGGTCCCGCTCGGCCGGGTCGAGGCCCCACCGGTCCAGCCCGTGGTGGGCCATCGGCAGGAGGCGGCGCAGCACCAGCTCGGTCACCGGCAGGTAGCCGAGCCCCGGCCAGTACACCTGGGCGTCGATGCCGTGCCGGGCGCAGGCGTTGAAGTTCTCCTCGGCCGCGCTGAACGACATCTGCGACCACAGCGGACGGTCGGACTCGGCGAGCGCCCGGACCAGGCCGAAGTAGAAAGCGCCGTTCGCGACGGTGTCGAGCACGGTCGGACCGGCCGGCAGCACCCGGTTCTCCACCCGCAGGTGCGGCCGGCCCTTGAGCACGTCGTAGACCGGGCGGTTCCACCGGTAGATGGTGCCGTTGTGCAGCCGCAGCTCGGCCAGCTTCGGCACGCCGCCGCTGTGCAGCGTGGCCGCCGGGTCCTCCGGGTCGCACACCGGCAGCAGCGCCGGGAAGTAGCGCACGTTCTCCTCGAACAGGTCGAACACCGAGGTGATCCAGCGTTCGCCGAACCACACCCGCGGGCGTACGCCCTGGGCCTTGATCTCCTCCGCCCGGGTGTCGGTGGCCTGCTGGAACAGCGGCACCCGGGTCTCGCGCCACAGCTCCCGGCCGAAGAACAGCGGGGAGTTCGCGCCGAGTGCCACCTGGATGCCGGCGACCGCCTGGGCCGCGTTCCAGTAGTCGGCGAACTGCGCCGGGCTGACCTGGAGGTGGAACTGGGTGCTGGTGCACGCCGCCTCGGGCGTGATCGTGTCAGCGGTGGTGGCCAGCCGCTCCACCCCGCTGATCGCGATCGGCAGGTCCTCGCCGCGGGCGGCGAAGATCTGCTCGTTGAGCAGCGCGTACCGGGGGTTGGCCGACAGCGTCTCGGCGGTCAGGTGCTCCGGGCGCAGCGTCGGCAGGATCCCCACCATCACCATGTGCGCGCCGACCGTGCGGGCCTTGGACTCGGCGGCGTTCAGGCTGGCCCGGACGTGCTCCTCGAACGCGGCCGTGCCGGTGCCGGCGAGCCGCCGCGGCTCGACGTTGATCTCCACGTTGAACTGGCCCAGCTCGGTCTGGAACGCCGGGTCGGCGATCGCCTCCAGCACGTCGGCGTTGCGCATGGCCGGGTCGAAGCCGTCGTCGACCAGGTTCAGCTCGATCTCCAGGCCGGTCATCGGCCGCTCCACGTCGAACCGGGACTCCCGCAGCATCTCGGCGAACACGTCCAGGCACCGCCGGACCTTCTCGCGATAGCGGGCCCGGTCCTCCCGGCTGAAGGTACGCACGCCGACGTCCTCGCCCATGGTCACCACCCTGTCACCGTTGGTTCTCCCCAACCTCGCACGGAGTGGCGGGTCAGGAAAGGCCCGGAGGCCCTTTTCTGTACCCCGTGGCGGCCCCGGTGATCCCCGTCGCGGGGCAGCGGGTTCCGTCCGGGCGGCCCGGCCCGGGCGGCTAGCATGGCCGCCGACGGCGAAGGGGAGTGGCGGAATGCGCGACGGGTGGATCCGGGCGTTCGTGGTGGCGGCGTTCGCCGAGGCCTGCTCGTGGGCGGCGCTGCTGGCCGGCATGGCGGTCAAGTACGGCCCGCCCGGCAACGAGATCGGCGTGAAGATCTTCGGCCCGATCCACGGCGCGCTGTTCGTGGTCTACGGCCTGCTGACGCTCGTGGTGGCCCGTCGGCGCCGCTGGACGCTCGTGCAGACCGGGCTGGCCCTGGCCAGCGCGGTACCCCCGTTCGCCACCGTGCTGTTCGAGCGCTGGGCGAACCGCCGCGGCCTGCTCGACGCGCCTGCTGTCGCGCAGCGGCCGCTCACCCCCGCCGGTCGCTGACCGCGGCGACGTCCTCCGCGAGGAAACCGGCCAGCACGTCGGTCAGCTCCCGCGGCGCCTCCTCGGCCATGTGGTGCCCGGACGGGATCGACGCGGTCCGCACGTCGTCGGCCCAGTCGCGCCAGATCGCGGCCGGGTCGCCGTAGAGGTCGACCATGTCGTCGCGCTCGGACCAGGCGAACAGCACCGGGCAGCCGATCCGCCGCCCGGCGGCCCGGTCCGCGTCGTCCGCCGCCCGGTCCGGCCCGAGCCCGGCCCGGTAGTCCTCGCACATGGCGTGCACCGTCGCCGGGTTACCGATGGCGCGCCGGTAGTCGGCGTACGCCGCCTCGCCCATCTCCTCCGGTGATCCGCCGTACCAGGCGTCCGGATCGGCGTTTATGACCCGCTCGGCCGGCTTGGCGAGCTGACCGAGGAAGAACCAGTGCCACCAGCGGGCGGCGAACCGGGCGTCGCAGCGGGCCAGCGCCTCACCGATCGGCACCCCGTCCAGCACGCCGAGCCGGCTCACCCGGTCCGGATGGTCCAGGGCGGTCCGCATGGCCACGTACGCGCCGCGGTCGTGACCGATCACTGCGGCCCGGCGGTGACCGAGCGCGTCGAGCAGCCCGACCACGTCGGCGGCCATCGCCCGCTTGGAGTAGACGGTGTGCTCCGGGTCGCTCGGCGGCTTCGACGAGCCGCCGTAACCGCGCAGGTCCGGGCAGATCACCGTGTGCCGCGCGGCCAGCCGCGGCGCCACCCGGTGCCAGGTCGCATGGGTACGCGGGTGCCCGTGCAGCAGCACCACGGGTGGCCCGGAGCCGCCGTGGCGTACGCGCAGGCGCACCGCGCCGACGTCGATCTCGGTGAGCGTGAAACCGGGGAACATGGCCGCAGCGGTGCCCACCACCGGCGACGGGGAAACCTAGGTCAGGGCCGAGCAGGCGGCCACGCCGAACAGCAGCACGGCGCCCAGTACGGCCTGCAACAGCAGCGCCGGACCCAGGTGCGACCAGAGCGTGGCGGTACGCGGGGTGAGCAGCTGCCCGGTGGTCAGGTTGACGATCCGCTCGATCCGCGGCGGCAGGTCCTCGTCGCGTTGCGCCCGCAGCGTGAGCTGGACGTGGTCGCCGGGGTGCAGCGCGCTCTGCGGCAGGTGGCCGTGCAACTCGACCTCGACCAGCCGGCCGGTGGCGTCGCGGACCCGGACCGGGGTGACCAGGAACTCCGGCCCCTTCTTCAGCTCCTTGAAGCTGCGCCGGGCCCCGCCGCCGCCACTGCTGAGCAACGCGCGCACCACCTTCAGCAGCAACCCCACCACCCCCGCGGCGGTGAGCACCGCGACCAGCGCGGGCTGCCCGACCCGGACCTCCCGGGCGTAACCCTCCATCAACCGGACCAGACGCCCGGTGACGACGCGTTCCGTCGGGTGGACGACGCGTCGGGTGTACAACTCCGTATCCATGTTCACCACCGAGAGTCCCGTTCCGTGCACAGATGGTATCGGCCCTTCGGGTTGAACGACGTGAATGAACGGTGGTCACGCCCGGGCGGCCGGCAGGTGAACTCCGCCGGGGCGCGGGTATGCGTGCGGCCGAGCCGGAAAGGGGTCGAGCATGCAGCTGTCCTTCCTGCGCCCGCTCTACGACCGTCCCGGGCCGTGGTGCTCGGTGTACATGGACGCCTCCCGCGACACCCAGGACGCGCGAGCGCAGGTCGACCTGCGCTGGCGGGCCCTCAAGGGCGACCTGCTGGGGCAGGGCGCCGACCCGGTCACCGTCGAGGCGGTGGAGGAGGTCGTCCGCCGGCACCAGCCGATGCCCGGCGACTACGGCATCGCCGTGTTCGCCAGCCGGGGCCGCGTGGTGCTCACCGAGTACCTGTCCGCGCCGCCGCTGCGCGACCTGGCGAGCTGGTCGGCGCTGCCGCACACCATGCCGCTCGTGGCCCAGCGGGGCGAGCAGGTGGCCTGGGTGCGGGTGCTGGCCGACCGTACCGGCGCGGACGCCATGGCGGTCAGCGCCGGCGGGGTGCCCCGGCGGGCCCAGGTGCAGGGCGGGCAGAGCCGCCAGCTGCGCCGGGTGCAGCCGGGCGGCTGGTCGCAGTCCCGCTACCAGCGCGCCGCGATGGAGGCGTGGCACCAGAACGCCGGTGACGCCGCCGCGGCCACCGCCGACCTGGCCGAGCGCGTCGGCGCGGACGTCGTCGTGGTGGCCGGGGACGTCCGGGCCACCGGCATGATCGCCGCCCAGCTCCCCGCCCGCTGGCAGGACGTGCTGGTGCGCACCGACGCGGGCGCCCGCGACGTGGGCGCCGACGACACGCTGATGGACGACATCACGGTGCAGACCGTCGCCGAGGTCGCCGACCGGCGGATCGCCGCCGCGCTGGACCGCTTCGGCGTCCAGGAGGACGTCGGCGCCGGACTCGACGCCGTGGTCTCCGCGCTGCAACGCAACCAGGTCGACACCATGCTCATCGTGGACGACCCGTCGGCCGACGGCGAGCTGTGGGTGGGCCCCGAGCCGACCGAGATCGCCACCGACCCGGGGCAGCTGGCCGGCATGTCGGTGGCCGACCCCCAGCGGGTACGCGCCGACGCGGCGCTGCTGCGCGCGCTGATCGGCACCGACGCGGACCTGACGGTGCTCGCGCCCGAGGAGGCGCCGGAGCTGACCGACGGGGTCGGCGCGGTGCTGCGCTACGTCGACGCGAGCACGCCGGGGCGGGGTAATGGCTGAGCGCATCGTCGCCGACCTGGTGGTCGAACGCCTGCGGGCCTGGCGGGTGCCGCGGGTGTTCGGCTGTCCGGGCGCGGCGATCGCCCCGCTGGTGGGCGCGCTCGACGACGCGGGCGGGGACCCGGCCTTCGTCCCCGCCCGGCACGAGGAGACCGCCTCGTACATGGCCACCGGGCACGCGAAGTTCACCGGCGGCGTCGGGGTGTGCCTGGCGACCCAGGGCCCGAGCGCGGTGCACCTGCTCAACGGGCTCTACGACGCCAAGCTCGACAGCAAGCCGGTGGTCGCGATCATCGGCGAGGACGTCACCGGCCCGCTCGGCGGCGCGCACGAGGAGATCGGGCTGAGCCGGCTCTTCGGCGACGTGTGCAACCAGTTCGTCCGCTACGGCCGCAGCCCGGAACAGGTGCCGGCGCTGCTGGACCAGGCGTTCCGTACCGCCGCGGCGACCCGCAGCCCGACCTGCGTGGTGCTGCCGCGCGCGTTGCAGGTCACCGCCGTACCGGACCTGCTGCCGCAGACCGCCGGGGTGGTCACCGCGACGCCCGGCGAGCCGCTGGCCCGGGTGCTGCCGCACGACGCCGACCTGGACGCCGCCGCCTCGCTGCTCGGCAACGGGCGGCGGGTGGCGATGCTCGTCGGCCAGGGCGCGCACGGCGCGGCCGAGGAGATCGTCGCGCTCGCCGACCGGCTCGGCGCGGGCGTGGCCACGTCGCTGCTGGGCAAGCCGGTGCTCGACGAGCGGATGCCGTTCCACACCGGCGTGCTCGGCGAGGTCGGCACCACCGCCGCCGCGCAGCTCATGGGCTCCTGCGACACGCTGCTGATGATCGGCACCAACGACCCGTGGACCGACTGGTTCCCGATGCCGGGCCAGGTACGCACCATCCAGATCGACATCGACGGCCGGCGCGTCGGCACCCGCTACCCGGTGGACGTGCCGCTGGTGGGCGACGCCGCCGAGACACTGCGGGCGCTGCTGACCCGGGTGCCGGAGAACCCCCACCGCGAGTGGCGCGGCATGGTGGAGAAGATGGTGGACCGGTGGCGCGAGGCCGCCGCCGAGCGCGCCGCCACGCCCGCCGACCCGGTCGACCCGCGGCTCGTGCTGCGTGAGCTGTCCACCCGGCTGCCCCGGCACGCCGGCGTCGCCGTCGACGTCGGCTCGGTCGTCTACTGGTACGCCCGCCACCTGGAACTGCCGCCGGGGGTGCAGGCGCGGCTGTGCGGCACCCTCGGCTCGATGGGCTGCGCCCTGCCGTACGCGGTCGCGGCCAAGCTGGCCCGCCCGGACGAGCCGGTGCTCGCGCTGCTCGGCGACGGCGCGATGCAGCTCAACGGCCTGGCCGAGCTGATCACTGTGGCGCACCACTGGACGCGGTGGCGCGATCCGCGGCTGATCGTGCTGGTGCTGAACAACAGGGACCAGTCCGGCGTCGGCGGCGGCCGGTCACCGGGGGAGCAGGGGCCCGAGGTGCCGTACGCCGGGTGGGCCCGCCTGCTCGGGCTGCACGGCGTCCGGGTGGACCGGCCGGACCTGGTCGGACCCGCCTGGGACGAGGTGCTGGCGGCCGACCGGCCCGCCGTCCTGGAGGCGGTGGTGGACCCGGCCGTGCCGCTGGACGCGCCCGAACCGGCGCTGGCCGACCTGCGCGGCCTGGTGACCGACGGAGACGCCGCCCGCCGGGTGCGGGAGCGGGTGATCCAGACCGAGGCCATCGCGGCGGACGAGGTCGTTTAGCCGGATCACTCCGGGGCACTGCGACCAGGCACAACCGTCCCGGGAGGTCCCATGTCCGTCGCCGCCGACCGTCGTTACGGCCCCGCCCCGCTTCCCGCGGCGCGCGGGCCGGTCTCCGCCGCCTTGCTGGCCGCGCTGCGCGACGCTCCCCGGGAGCTGCCGGCCGGGCTGGGCGCCGCGTTCGACGCGGAGGCCGCGCCGCTGACCGACGAGGATCTCCAGCTCACCCTGTTCCTCTGCTACGAGCTGCACTACCGGGGCTGGTCCGGCGTCGACGAGGCGTGGGAGTGGGAGCCGTCGCTGCTGGCGTTGCGCGCCCGCGCCGAGCGGCCGTTCGAGGCGGCGCTGCGCGAGCTGGCCGGCCCGCCGCCGGCGGTGCTGCCGGCCGCCGTGCCGGGCGCGCTGGCCGACCTGGTGGCCGCCGACGACGGCCCGCCGCTGGCCGCCACGCTGCAACGGCGCGCCGACCTCGACCGGTTCCGCGAGTTCGTCACCCACCGCTCGATCTACCACCTGCGCGAGGCCGACCCGCACAGCTGGGCGCTGCCCCGGCTCGGCGGGCCGGCGAAGGCCGCCCTCGTGGAGATCCAGACCGACGAGTACGGCAACGGCCGGCTGGACCTGATGCACGCCGAGCTGTTCCGCACCACGATGGACCGGCTCGGCCTGGACACCGGCTACGCCGCCCACCTGGACCGGGTGCCGGCGGTGACGCTGGCGACCAACAACCTGATGTCGCTGTTCGGCCTGCACCGGCGGCTGCGCGGGGCGCTGCTGGGGCACCTGGCCGCGTACGAGATGACCTCGTCGCTGCCGAACCGCCGCTACGGCAACGGACTGCGCCGGCTCGGCTTCGACGCGGTCGCCACGCGCTTCTACGACGAGCACGTCGAGGCCGACGCCGTGCACGAGCAGATCGCCGCGTACGACATGTGCGGCGGACTGGTCCGGGCCGAGCCGGCGCTCGCGTCCGACGTGCTGTTCGGCGCCGCCGCCGCGCTGGCGCTGGACGCCCTGTTCGCCGCGCACCTGCTCACCGCCTGGACGGCCGGCGAGTCGTCCCTGCGCCCGCCCCAGCGCACCCTCGCCGCAGCCTGACCCCCCACCCTCTCCCTCGCGATCTTGCAGTTCGGGCCCCTTGGGTGCCCGCTTCGGGAGGTTCGCCGGGCATCGAAGTGCAAGATCGCGAGAGGGCGTCAGGTGGAGCGGTCGCTGCCGGCTCGGAAGCCCGTCGCCTTGTGCGTGCCGTCGCAGAACGGCTTGATCGCGCTCTTGCCGCACCGGCACAGCGCCACCGTGCCCCGGCGCGCCTCGATCGGCGTGCCCTCGGGCGTGACCAGCGCGAAGTCGCCGCGTACCAGCAGTGGTCCGTCCCGGTACGGGGTGATGGTCGCCGCCGGGGTGCTCTCGTCGTCGGGCATGCGCGGTGCAGTGCCCGTCCCGGTCCGGCCCAAACCCGCATCCGAGCGCCGTTGCGCCCGCGACGGCGGGCACGCGGCGCGACGGCGTACCTGGGTGTCGCGGGCGGTGCCGGTACCGGGCGGGCCTTGGTCCTGACCCGTGGGGAGATGCCCCGTTTAGACCCCAGAGGGACGGGAAGCCGGGCCGCGTGGTGAGCGAACGAGTCGAACGGGTCAGCGGCGCGGGCCTGCCCGCGGAGCGGGTGGTGGCGGCCGGCAGCGCCGCCCGGATCCTGGTCGCCGCGACCGCCCGGGCGCTGCGCGGCGACGACTGCGGCGACCTCGGCCACCCGGGCGCGCTGTCCCGCCTCACCGGCGCGCCTGAGCCGGTACGCCGCGCCGCCGCCGTCCGGGCTGCCGGGCGGGCGGCGCTCACCGCCGATCAGATCGCCGCCGTGGACGCCGAGCGAATCGCCGGATGGTTCGCCGGGCAGTACCCGGACCGGCGCTTCCCCGGCGTGGTGCTCGGCTCGCCGCACGGCGCCGCCGCCCACCTCGCGGTGGCGCTCGGCGTGCCCTGGCTCCCGGCCGGGTTCGAACTGGCCGGGCAGTGGACCCGGGGAGCGGTGGACCGCCCCGACGCCGCGTACGCGCACGGCGCCACGCTGGCCGCCCGGCTGCTCGACGGCAACCCGCGCGTGCACGTCCGCCAGGTGCACTGCCCGGCGAGCCGGGGCGCGGCGGCGGGCGCGGCGGTGACGTTCGCGGTGCGCTGGCGCACCCTGCCGGAGGCGTACGCGCGCTTCCTGGCCGACCGGCTGGAACCGGCCGCGCCGGTGCTGCTGCTGCACGACGCCCGCACCTGGCCGGTCCGCGACGGCGGCGACGGTCACAGCTTCCAGGCCGGCTGCCCGGGCGGCGGCCTCGACCCGGTCGACTTCCACCCGGACGCCCGCGCGCTCGGCCAGGTGCTGCGCGCCGCCGGCGGTGACGAGACGCGCTGGGCGGCGCCGGAGGTCACGATGGCGGGCGCGTTCGCCGAACACGGCGTGGAGTCCGGCTTCGAGCACGACGCCCGCTCCTTCGGCGACCGGCACGGGCATCCGCTGCACCGGGTGGTCGTGCCGCAGCCGGACGCGCTGAGCGCGGTGACCGCCGACCTGTACCGGCGCTGGCTGCGGCGCGCCGGCAAGACCGGCAACCGGCTGGTGGTGGAGTGCGGCCGGCTGCTCGACCCGGCGCAGGTGCTGCGGGCCGGCCTGGTGCCCTACTGGTGCGAGAACGCCACCGCGCGCCGGGTCGCCGGGGTCGAGTGGTGGCTGGCCGGCAGCGAGCCGTTCAGCTCGGTGGACGTGCTGCCCGAGCCGCCCGGCCTGCGCTCGCCCGCGTCCGCGGGGCTGCCCCAGTGGCTGGCGGTGGCCGGCTTCGGGCGCAAGCGGCGGGCCCTGGACCGGGGCGCCGCGCGCGGCTACCCGGTCGCCTCGGTACCCACCCGACGTGCCACGGAGGTGTTGCGCAACCAGCCCTGCGACCTGCCCGCGCCACCGCCGCTGCGGATGGCCGAGGCCCTCACCGCGCTGCGTGACGCGGGCGCACACCAGGGTCTGCTGGTCTCCTGAACCGCCGCCGGGACCGGCCCGCCGGCCAACCTGGCGAAACTTCCTCGCGATCCTGCGGTCCGTGATTGAGTACCTACGGAGCGGGAAGACCGCTCGCCGCGAAACGGCCCACGACGCCGTGCGGCGGGCAGCCACCGCTTTCGACGTATCCGTCACGTAACCCAACTTCCTCACCCGGTGCGTGGTCCGACCACGCGCACGACCGGTTCCGACCGGGCGGGGGCTCTTCGGCGAGGGGGCGCGGATGTTCGGACAGACCACCACACCCACACCACCGACCACCGACCGGGGTCTGGAGGACCTGGACGCGGCGGCGCTCGCGTACGCGGCCCGGATCGAGGGCCTGCCACCGGAGCGGCGGCAGGAGGCGCGGGACGACCTGGTCCGGTTCGCGCTGCCGTTCGCCGGCCGGCTCGCCCGCCGCTACCGCGGGCGCGGTGAGCCGCTGGAGGACCTGGAGCAGGTGGCCCGTCTCGGCCTGGTCAACGCCGTCGACAGGTACGACCCGGAACGCGGTTCGTTCACCGCGTACGCGGCCATCACCATCGTCGGCGAGATCAAACGGCACTTCCGCGACCGCACCTGGGGCGTGCACGTGCCGCGTCGGCTGCGGGACCTGATCCTCGAGGTGGGACAGGCGACGGCGACGCTCACCAGCGAGCTGTCCCGCGCCCCCACGGTGGCCGAGCTGTCCGCCCGGCTGGAGACGCCGGAGGAGGAGATCCTCGCCGCGCTGGAGTCGGCCGCCGGCTACAGCCCGGCGTCGCTGAACGCGCCGGTGGGCGGGGAGAGCTCGGCCGAGTTCGGTGACCTGGTCGGCGAGTCCGACCACGCGCTGGAGTCCGTCGACGACCGGGTCACCGTCAGCGGCCTGCTGCACCGGCTGCCCTGGCGGGAACGCCGCATCCTGGCGATGCGCTTCTACGGCAACCAGACCCAGGCGGAGATCGCCGCCCGGTTCGGCATCTCGCAGATGCACGTGTCCCGGCTGCTGTCGCGGGCGCTGACCTGGCTGCGTCAGGCGATGCTCGCCGACGCGCCGCCGCCCTGGCAGAACGGCGCGGCCGAGGCCGAACCGGCCAAGGCGCGGATCTCGGTGAGGCAGAACGGCGACCGGGTGGTCGTCGAGGTCGGCGGCGAGGTGGACCGGGCGGGCGCGGACCAGTTGCGCCGGGCGGTGCTCCAGGCGGTCACCGGGCAGCCCCGTGAGGTGGTGGTCGACCTGGTCGGGGCCGGTGGCTTCGACGCCGGCGGGATCGCCGCGCTGATGGCCGGCCGGGAGGCCGCCGCGCGTACCGGGGTGCCGCTGCGGCTGACCCGGGTGCAGCCGGCGGTACGCCGCTCGCTGGCCGCGGCCGGACTGCCGGCCGCCGACTGACGCACGCGCCACCGCGCCGGCTCCCCACCACGGGGTACCGGCGCGGTGGCGTACGACGAGAGGGCCGGCGCCCGGCGGCGCCGGCCCTCGTCCGGTGTGTCAGTTCTCCGGGGTGTCCCCGTGCCCGCGCGGGTGCCGCCACCTGTCGTTGGGCTGGTCGTCGCGCTCGGCGTTGAGCGCGCTGCCCTCCGGCTCGTCGGTCTCCTCGAAGCTGGGACGGCGCACGTCCTCCGGCTCCGGCACCTCCACCGGCCGGGCCCCGGACTGCGGCGCGGGATGGAACTCCACCGCCTCGTGGGCGCCGTACGCGCCGCCGCGCGACGGTGACTCCGGCACGTGCCGCTCGTGGTGCATCTCCTCGCTGAAGCTCTGCGGCGGCTTCGTGGTGCGCTGCGGCAGGTCCCGGCCGAGGTCGGACACGAGCGGACCGTACTTGAGGTCGAACGCGGGCCGCTCGGAGCGGATGCGAGGCATCCGGTCGAAGTTGCGCAGCGGCGGCGGGCAGGTGGTGGCCCACTCCAGCGAGTTGCCGAAGCCCCAGGGGTCGTCCACGGTGACCATCGCGCCGTACCGCCACGACTTCCAGATGTTCCAGATCACGAACAGCGTGGACGCGCCGAGGACGAACGAGCCGATGCTGGAGATCGTGTTCAGCGTGGTGAAGCCGTCGCCGGGCAGGTAGTCGGCGTACCGGCGGGGCATGCCCTCGTTGCCCAGCCAGTGCTGCACCAGGAAGGTGGCGTGGAAGCCGATGAACATGGTCCAGAAGTGCATCTTGCCGAGCCGCTCGTCGAGCAGCCGCCCGGTCATCTTCGGGAACCAGAAGTAGAGCCCGCCGAACGCGGCGAACACGATCGTCCCGAACATCACGTAGTGGAAGTGCGCCACCACGAAGTAGGTGTCCGTGACGTGCCAGTCCACCGGCGGGCTGGCCAGCAGCACGCCGGTCAGGCCACCGAGCAGGAACGTCACCAGGAAGCCGACGGCGAACAGCATCGGCGTCTCGAAGGTGATCTGCCCCTTCCACATGGTGCCGATCCAGTTGAAGAACTTCACCCCGGTCGGCACCGCGATCAGGAAGCTCAGGATGCTGAAGAACGGCAGCAGCACCTGCCCGGTGGCGAACATGTGGTGCGCCCACACCGTCATCGACAGCACCGTGATGGCGATGGTGGCGAGCACCAGTCCGGTGTAGCCGAAGATCGGCTTGCGGGAGAACACCGGGATGATCTCGGTGATGATGCCGAAGAACGGCAGCGCGATGATGTAGACCTCGGGGTGACCGAAGAACCAGAACAGGTGCTGCCACAGCATCGGCCCGCCGGTCGTCGAGTCGTACACGTGCGAGTGCAGCAGCCGGTCCGAGGCCAGCGCCATCAGCGCGGCGGCCAGCAGCGGGAACACGAAGATCACCAGGACGCTGGTGAGCAGCGCGTTCCAGGTGAAGATCGGCATCCGGAACATGGTCATGCCCGGCGCGCGCAGCGTCACGATCGTGGTGATCAGGTTGACCGCGCCGAGGATCGTGCCCAGGCCGGACACGGCCAGGCCGACCACCCACAGGTTCCCGCCGACGCCGGGGGAGTGCTGCGAGGTGCTCAGCGGCGTGTACGCGGTCCAGCCGAAGTCCGCCGCGCCGGCCGGGGTGGCGAACCCGCCGACGACCATCAGCGCGCCCAGGAAGTAGAGCCAGTACGCGAACGCGTTCAGCCGGGGGAACGCCACGTCGGCGGCGCCGATCTGCAGCGGCACCAGGTAGTTGGCGAACCCGAAGAACAGCGGGGTGGCGAACAGCAGCAGCATCACCGTGCCGTGCATGGTGAACATCTGGTTGTACTGCTCCGGGGAGACGATCTGCATCCCCGGCCGGGCCAGCTCCGCGCGGATGATCAGCGCCAGGATCCCGCCGACGATGAAGTATCCGAACGACGTGACGAGGTAGAGCAGGCCGATCTGTTTGGCGTCGGTGGTGCGCAGCAACCGCCACAGCGCGTTGCCCTTCACCGCCTCCCGTACGGGCCCGGGGAATCCCCCGAACCGGGCCGGCGCGAGGATCGCGGGCCCCCGGTCTCGTGCCGGTTCCGTGACTACCCGCTTGGGCATGGCATCTCACCCCGTGTGACGACAGACAGGACGGGCGGGCGTACCCGGCCCCCTGCCCATGTAACCAGGCGAGAGCGGAGAATTCGGTCAATTAGCCGGGAGCATGGCCCAGACGACCTTGCCGGCACCGACCGGGGTGCTGCCCCAGCGCTGGGTGAGCTCCCGCACCAGCATCAGCCCGCGGCCGCCCTCGGCGCGCGGGTCGCGGCTGCTCGCGGCGCGCGCGTCGGCCGGGCTGCCGTCCATCACCGCGACCCGCAGGTACGGCCGGCGCAGCGTCAGCGTCACCTGCATCGGGGTACCGGCGTGCCGCACCACGTTGCCGACCAGCTCGCTGAGCACCAGCGACGCCGGGCCGGCCAGCTCCGGCACGTTCCACCTGCCGCACGCCTCGGTGACCAGCTCCCGGGCCCGCCGGCAGGCGCCGGCGACCGGCTCCAGCCGGGCCCGCAGCCGGGGCGACGCCGCCGCGCCGGCCAGCGCTGTCGCCTCGGCGCAGTCCCGGCGCACCGGCACCACCCGGCAGGCGGTGGTCTCGTTCAGCCACGCCGCCGTCTCGGCGCAGGGAGCGGCGAGCACCATCGGCACCGCCGGCCAGTCGGCGGCCCGGCGGGCGGCGGCGGCGAACACGGACAGCGCCAGCGGCTCGCCGACCTCGATCTCCTCCAGGTCGACCACCAGGGCGTCCGGCTGCGCGGCGAGGCAACTGTCGAGCACCTCGTGCACCGCGCGCATCGTCCCCAGGTCGAGCGCTCCGGCCAGCCGTACGACAGTGACCGGCGACTCGTCGCGGACCTCGCACCTGATCCGGGTCACCATCGCCGCCTCGTTTCCTTCTCGTCGGGGAGGGTCGCCCTCGTCGGGCGGGTCGCCCCGGCCGGGGCGGTCGCCGCCTCCCGCAGCCGGAGGACTACGGACGTACCCGGGCCCCGGACCGGCGAAACCGGGCATCGGGGTCGCCGGGGCGCAGGTCAGCGGCGCTCCCCGCGCCACGACGCGAGCAGGCCCAGCGCCAGCATGGCGGCGCCCAGCAGCAGGTGCAGCCACGAGTCGGCCCGGTTGACCGCGAGCGCGTTCGCCGCGTCGCGCCGGTCGACCGCCAGGCCGTAGAGCCACAGCGCCAGGTAGACCGCGCCGGCGCCGACCAGGAACGCGCGGGCCCCGGCGACGGTACGGGCCAGCACCAGCCCGGCCACGCCGAGCACCAGGTGCACCAGGTTGTGCACCACCGAGACCTGGAACACACCGAACAGCCGGGCGCCCGAACCCGGGCCGGCGAAGCGCAGATCCGCGAAGTGGCTGGTCACGCCCGGCACGAAACCCAGCGCGCCGAGCAGCAGCAGGAGCACGGCGAAGCCCGAGGCGATCCGGCGTACCGGCGCGCGCCCGTCGGCCGGGTTGCGCCGCGCCCGGGAGTGCGCCATCGAGTTCGTCACGCCGGCCTCCTCGCCACCGCGGGAAGCGCCGGTTTCCCGCGGCCGGCGGGGGCAAACGCCGGCCCGGCCGCGCGGGGCGGCCGGGCCGGTGCGGGCTCAGGCGGGCTGCAGCGGCTTCGTCACGCCCGCCCGGACCCGGTCGTACAGCTCCACGTACCGCTGTGCCATCCGGGCCGGGGTGAACCGCCGGGCCGCCTCACGCCGGCACTCGGCCGGCTCCAGCCCGCCGGCGGCGAGGACCAGATCACCCAGCTCCCGCTCGTCGCCGGTGAGCAGGCCGGTGCGGCCGTGCTCGATCAGCTCCGGCAGGCAGCCGCGGGAGGTGGCCACCACCGGCGTGCCGAGCGACAGCGACTCGACCACCGCCGTACCGCCCGGCTCCTCCCAGCGCAGCGGGAACAGCGACGCCCGCGCGGAGGCGACCAGGTCGTCGCGTTCCCGCCCGGCCACCGTGCCGACCCAGCGCACCCGGTCGCCGTCGACGTACGGGGCCACCTGGTCGTAGAAGAAACGCACGTCCGGGTTCTGCCGGGCCTCGTCGCCGGCCGCGGCCAGATCCTCCGGCCGGTGGTACGGGCCGACCGGACCGGCCAGCACCAGCCGGAAGCCGGCCTCCTGCGCGAGCCGGGCGCCCAGGTCCTGCCCCTTGCCCGGGTTGATCCGGCCGAGGATGACCACGTGGTCGCCCTTCGCCACCGGGCCGTGCCGGTCCGCGTCCACGGCGAGCGGGGTGGACAGGTGCACGTGCCCCACCGCGTGCGCGCGCAGCGCCTCCGGGGCGCGCGCCAGCTGCGACGCGGACACCCCGTTGACCCGTACCCGGTCGCCGCCGTCGAGGTTGCCGTACAGCTCCGGGTGCTTGGCGAGGTCCCAGTGCAGGGTGTGCAGCACCGGCGGGGCGTCCGGGCCCATCGCGGCGAGCGTGGCCAGCCCGACCGCCTCCACGTGGTCGTGCACCAGGTCGATGTCGTCGCGGGCGTGCAGCGCCCGCACCACCCCGGACAGGTGCGCCTGGGAGACGCCGCAGACCTGGTTGTACGGCCGCTGCAAGGCGTGGAACTGGCCGTCCGGGAAGACCGCGATCCGCTCGTCCACCGGCAGCGTGCTGCTCTCCACCGAGGCCAGCACCACCCGTACGCCCAGCCGGCGCAGCTCCGGCACCAGCGTGGCGATCACGTTCTCGATGCCGCCGTAGCCCGGCGGCGGCACGGACAGCCACGGCCCGGCGTTCATCAGCACGGTGAGCGTCATGCGCTGTCCTCTCTCAGGGTTTCCCCGGTCACGCGGCCGCCACCCGGCGGCGGGGAAGACGGTTCCGCATCTGCGCCAGCGGCGGGCGTTCCTGCACCGACACGTCGTTGACCACGATCTCGCGGTCCAGGTTGGGCAGCGCCTCCGAGCCGCCCCGGCGGAACTGGGTCAGCAGCGCGGTCGGCGCCACCCCCGGCGCCGCCCACCCGCGCCGTTGCAGCCGCGACCAGGCGGTCAGCATGATCTGCGCGGACATCCGGCCCAGCGCGGCGGTGTCCTGGTGCCGGTGCTTGCGCTCACCCAGGTCGACCTGGGCCAGCGCGTCCAGCCCGACCAGCTCCAGCAGGTCGATCAGCATGGCCGTCTCGACGCCGTACCCGGTGACGAACGGCACCCGCTCCAGCACCTCCCGGCGGCCGGCGTACTCGCCCGCGAGCGGCTGCACGAAACCGGCCAGCTCCGGCCAGAACAGGTTCAGCAGCGGCCGGGCCATCAGCTCCGTCACCCGCCCGCCGCCGTCGGGCTCCACACTTGTCGCACCGACCAGCGGCCGGTGGTAGAAGCCCTTCACGAACTCCACGCTCGGGTCCGTCAGCAGCGGCCCGAGCAGCCCGGTCACGAAGTGCGGCCGGAACTCGCGCAGGTCGGCGTCGACGAACGCGACCAGGTCCCCCTCGGCGGCGGCCAGCCCGGCCCAGAGCGCGTCGCCCTTGCCGGTCAGCCGGGGTAGCCCGCGCGTCATCGCGTCCTGGCTGACCACCTCGGCGCCGGCGGCGCGCGCCACCTGGGCGGTCCGGTCGGTGGAGCGGGAGTCCACCACGATCAGCTCGTCGACGAGCGGCACGCGGTCCATCAGGTGTTCCCGGACGGTCGACACGATCGCGCCGACAGTCGCCTCCTCGTTGCGCGCCGGCAGCACCACGCTGACCCGGCTCGCGCCCTTGGCCCGGACCAGCCGTCGCGCCGGCCAGTCGGCGGCGGTGCTGGTGCGGTACGTGGCCCACGCCTCCACCACAGGTGAGACGGTCGAATCTGATTCCCGCACGGGCACCCCCCATTAGTGGTGGAATCGCGAACCATGGTTTTCCCAATCCCGCATCCGCGCTAACCGGATCTTGCCTAACAACCTGATCACCAGGTGCGTACCGGGCGGTTCCGGGCGGATGAACGTTGCGTTGCGCCCCCCGGCGGCGTTTCGCGCGCGGCCGCCGGGGGGAGTGGTGACCGCAGTCTTCCAGTCGTGGCGAGAGGGTTGGTCGGATGCGTACCTGCCGGGTGGGACTAGTCGGAGCCGGTGGGGTGGCACAACGCCACGCCCGGGTGCTCACGGGCTTCGAGGACGTGGAGCTGGTCGGTGTGACCGACGTCGCGCCGGACGCGGCGGGGGCGCTCGCCGGCACGTACGGCGGCCGGGTGTTCCGCGACGTGGACGAGCTGCTCGCGGCCGGCCCGGACGCGGTGTACGTCTGCGTGCCGCCGTTCGCGCACGGCCCGGTCGAGGAGGCGGTGGTCGCCGCCGGGGTGCCGATGTTCGTGGAGAAGCCGGTGGCGCTGGACCTGGAGACCGCCGAGCGGGTCGCGGCGCTGGTGCAGCAGCGCGGGCTGCTCACCGGCGTCGGGCACCACTGGCGCTACCTGCACGTGGTGGAGGAGGCGCGGCGGCTGCTCGCCGGCCGTCCGGTCCGGATGGTCAACGGCGCCTGGCTGGACAAGGTGCCGCCGGTGGCGTGGTGGGCGCGGCGGGACCGCTCCGGCGGCCCGGTGGTCGAGCAGGCCGCGCACGTGCTGGACCTGGTCCGGCTGCTGGCCGGCGAGGCGGTCGAGGTGACCGCGTACGGCGACGGCAGCCCGCCGCCGGTGGACGGCGCCGACATCGACTCGGTGACCGCCGCCACGCTGCGGTTCGGCTCCGGCGCGGTCGGCACGCTCGCCGCGTCCTGCGTGCTCGGCTGGAAGCACCGGGCCGGTGTGGAGGTCCTCGCCGACGGGCTGGCGCTGTGGCTGGCCGAGGACGGCCTGACCGTGCGTGACGCCGACGGCGAGCGGCACGTGCCCGCCGACCCGGACGGCGCGCGGGTCGCCGTCGACCGGGCCTTCGTCGACGCCGTGTGCGGCCTCGGCGACGACGTGCGGGTGCCGTACGCCGAGGCGCTGCGCACCCACCGGCTGGCGCTGGCGGTGGCCGAGTCTGCGCGTACCGGGCGGCCGGTGGCGCTGCCGACCGGGCCGGCGGCCCGGCTCACCGCGGCGGTCGCGGACGCGGGGGTGAGCGTCGATGCGTGACCGCGTGGTGGTGGTCGGCGGACCCGGCCGGGTCGAGCTGGCCGAACTGGACGCGCCGGAGCTGCGCGAGGGCACGTTCCGGGTGGAGACGCTCTACAGCGGCGTCTCCGCCGGTACCGAGCTGAGTTTCGTCAAGGGCACCAACCCCTATCTGCACGTCACCTGGGACGCCGGGCTCGGGCTGTTCCGCCCCGGCGGGGCGAGCACGCCGTACCCGGTGACCCGGCTCGGCTACATGCAGGTCGGGCGCGTGGTGGAGAGCCGTACCCCGGCCGTCGCAGTGGGCGAGGTCGGGGCCATGACGTACGGGCACCGCAGCGGCTGGGTGGCCGACCCGCTCACCGAGCGGTTCGTGCCGCTGCCCGACGACCTGGACCCGCTGCTCGGCGTGTACGTCGCGCACATGGGCCCGATCTGCGCCAACGGGCTGCTGCACGCCGCCGCCGACCTGTGCGGCACCGACGTGCGGACGCTCGGCGACGGCGTACGCGGACGACGGGTGGCGGTGGTCGGTGGCGGCGTGGTGGCGCTGCTGACCGCGCTGTTCGCCCGCCGGCACGGTGCCGCCTCGGTGGTCGTGGTCGACCCGACGCCGGCCCGGCGGCAGGTCGCCGAGGCGCTCGGCCTGGACACGCTCGACCCGGACGCGGACGACCCGGCGGTGGTGCTCAAGACGCGGTGGAACCACGCCGCCGGGGACCGGGGCGCCGACGTGGTCTTCCAGTGCCGCGGCCAGGACTGGGCGTTGCAGCTCGCGCTGCGCCTGCTGCGCCCCCAGGGCACCGTGATCGACCTGGCGTTCTACCAGGCCGGCGCGGACGCGGTCCGGCTCGGCGACGAGTTCCACCACAACGGGCTGTCGCTGCGCTGCGCGCAGATCGGCCGGGTGCCGCGCGGCCTGGCCCCCACCTGGGACCGGGAGCGGCTGTCGGCGGAGACGGTGGAGCTGCTGCGCCAGTACGGCGACGTGATCCGCAAGCACCTGATCTCCGCAGTGGTCCCCCTGGACGAGGCCCCCACCCTGCTGACCGACCTGGCCGACCGCCGCCGCACCGAGCTCCAGGTCGTCCTGACCCCCTGACGCGCCCCCGCCCCGAACGCGTCGATCATGAGGTTGACGGCGACAAAACGGGCAGGAGATGCCGTCAACCTCATGATCGACGGAAGCGGGCGGACGGTGGGCGGGAGGCGCGCGGTGGGCGGGGGTCACAATCGGCTCCGGTTCGCGTACCGTTGCGGCTCATGGGTGTGTCGCAACGCTTGAAGACCAGGTTCCGCCGGTTCCTCCAGCGCCCGGGGACGACTGTCGACCTGGCGCCGCTGGAGAAGCTGCTGCCGGCGATCGAGGCGCGCGAGGCGGACCTGGAACAGCTCTCCGACGCGGAGCTGACCGAGGCCGCCGGCCGGGCCACGGGGTACGAGGAGATCTGCGCGATCGGCCGCGAGGCGGCCCGGCGCGGGCTCGACCAGCGCCCCTACGACGTGCAGCTGCTCGGCTCGATGGCGCTGCTGTCCGGCAAGGTCGCGGAGATGGCCACCGGTGAGGGCAAGACGCTCACCGCCACGGTCGCCGCGTACGGCCACGTGCGGCTGGGCAACGGCCCGGTGCACGTGCTCACCGTCAACGACTACCTGGCCCGCCGCGACGCCGAGTGGATGACGCCCGTCTACGACCTGCTCGGCCTGACCGTCGGCTGGGTCAACGAGGCGTCCACGCCCGAGGAGCGGCGTGCCGCGTACGGCTGCGACGTCACCTACGTGTCGGTCAGCGAGGCCGGCTTCGACTTCCTGCGCGACCAGCTCGTCACCGACCTGGCCGACCGGGTGCAGCCGGCGCTGAAGACCGCGATCGTGGACGAGGCCGACTCGATCCTGATCGACGAGGCCCGGGTGCCGATGGTGCTGGCCGGCGCGGTCGGCGGCGAGCAGGATCCGGTGCACGCGGCCGCCGCGCTGGTGCGCGGGCTGCGCAAGGGCAAGCACTACACGATCGCCGAGGACGGCCGCAGCGTCGCCTTCACCTCGGTCGGCCTGGCCACCGTCGAGGCCAAGCTCGGCGGCATCGACCTGTACGACGAGGAGCACGTCGGGCAGCTCTCCGCGGTGAACGTGGCGCTGCACGCGTTCGCCCTGCTGCACCGGGACGTGGACTACATCGTCCGGGACGACTCGGTCGAGCTGATCGACGAGATGCGCGGCCGGGTCGCGCAGCGCCGCCGCTGGCCGGACGGGCTGCAGGCCGCGGTCGAGGCGAAGGAGGGCCTGGACGCCACCGCCGAGGGCGAGGTGCTGGGCACGATCACCGTGCAGGCGTACATCGCGCTCTACCCGACGGTCTGCGGCATGACCGCGACCGCGGTGCTCGTCGGTGACCAGCTCCGCGAGTTCTTCGGCCTCGAGGTCGCGGTGATCCCGCCGAACACCCCCTGCGTCCGCGAGGACGAGCCGGACCGGATCTACGCCACCCGCGCCGAGAAGGAGGAGGCGCTGGTCGACGAGATCACGCGCTGCCACGAGGCGGGGCGGCCGGTGCTGGTCGGCACGCTCGACGTCAAGGAGTCCGAAGGGCTGGCCGCCGCGCTCAACGCCGCCGGCGTGTCGTGCGTGGTGCTCAACGCCAAGAACGACGACGAGGAGGCCGGCATCATCGCGGAGGCCGGCGCGTACGGCGCGGTGACGGTCTCCACCCAGATGGCCGGCCGGGGCGTCGACATCCGGCTGGGCGGCAGCGACCAGGCCGACCGGGACCGGGTGGCGGAGCTGGGCGGCCTGTACGTGATCGGCAGCGGCCGGCACGACAGCCGCCGGGTCGACGACCAGCTCCGCGGCCGGGCGGGCCGGCAGGGCGACCCGGGCGGGTCGGTGTTCTTCGTCAGCCTGGAGGACGACCTGGTGGTCCGGCACGCCGGCGACACCGTGCCGGCCTCGCCGCGGATGAACGCCGACGGCCTGGTCACCGACCCGCAGGTCGACTACGCGGTCGAGCACGCCCAGCGGGTCGCCGAGGGCGTCAACCACGAGATCCACCGCAACACGTGGCGCTACAGCCAGGTGATCGAGCAGCAGCGCAAGGCGCTGGCCGAGCGCCGGGAGCGGCTGCTGACCAGCGACATCGCCGCGCTGATGCTGCTGGAGCGGGTGCCGGAGAAGGCCGGCGACCTGGACGAGGACCTGCTCGCCGACGTGGCCCGCAAGATCGCCCTCTACCACCTGGACCGGCTCTGGGCCGACCACCTGGCCGAGCTGTCCGAAGTACGCGAGGGCGTGCACCTGCGGGCACTGGGCCGGCTCGACCCGCTCGACGAGTTCCACCGCAGCGCGGTGCCGGCGTTCAACGCGCTGGTGCCCGAGATCGAGACGCGGACCGTGGCCACGTTCGAGGAGACCGAGTTCGACGAGGGCTGGGAGCCGGACTCGTCGAAGCTGGTGCGGCCGACCGCCACCTGGACCTACCTCGTGCACGACAACCCGTTCGGCTCGGAGCTGGACCGGCTGATCGCCTCGGTGGGCCGGCGGCTCATCTCCGGCTCGCGCTGACCCGCGCCGAAGGCCCCTTCCGGTGCGACCGGGAGGGGCCTTTTTGCGCGGTTTCGCCCGCGGTCTGCGAGGGTAGTAGGCCGGGGCCCACAGGAGGGACGGACATGGGACAGGCAACGGTGCCGGACGGGGAGACCGCGTGGACGTACGCGGGGACGGTGGAGGCCCCGGCCCGGTGAACCTCGACACGCGCCAACCCATGATCGACAACCTTGGTGTGCTGGAGACGGCCGCGCTGCTGCGCGAGCTGACCGCCGGCCTGATCGGTGCGGCCGGGTTCGACGAGGCGCTCGACCGCCTGGTCCGGATCGCCCGCGACGCCGTACCGGGCGTGGACTGCTGCGGCTTCACCGCGCTGCGCGCCGGTGAGCCCGCCGGGGTGGCCGCCTCCGACCCGGACCGGGCCGAGCTGGACGACCTGCGGCACGGCCCGGACACACCGGCGATGACGGCGGTCCACCGCCGGGAGATGATCATCGCGGGCGGGCTCGCCGACGAGACGCGCTGGCCGGCCTGGAGCGAGCGGGCCCGCGCGCTGGGCGTGCACGGGGTGATCTCCGCGCCGGTCGACGTGGACGAGCAGGTCATCGGCGCGATCAACCTGTACGCCGAGGCGCCCGACGCGCTCACCCCCCGCCACCAGCTCACCGCGATGCTGCTCGCCGAGCACGCCGGGCTGCTGCTGGCCGCGGCGCGCGACCGCGAGCGGGCCGCCTCCCGGGCCGGTGAGATCGACGACTCGCTGCTGGCCGAGGGCGTGGTCGGGCAGGCCGTCGGCGTGATCATGACGCAGCGCGGCTGTCCCGCCCCGGAGGCGCTGCGGGTGCTGCGCAGCGCCGCGTCCTCGCTGGACATCCCGCTGCGCGAGGTGGCCGAGCGGCTCGTGCTGACCGTCTCCCGGCCCCGGGACAACTGAGCGACAGTCGTTTCACCCCGCGGCGCCTCGGGTAGCACTCTGGACTGGTGAGCTGCGCCGACCTGGGGAGGAAGCGATGCAGAGCCGATTGCGGGTGCAGGGGCATCCCATTCAACCGATGCTTGTCACGTTCCCGTTCGGCCTGTTCGTGTGCGCCGCGATCTTCGATCTGGCCGACGTGGCCGGCGGTCCGGCGTTCCTCGGTGAGGTGGGCTACTGGACCGCCGTGGCCGCGCTCGTCGCCGCCGGGCTCACCACCGTCGCCGGCCTGGTCGACCTGTGGGACGTCCGCGCCGGGCGGACCAGCCGGACCGTGCTGACGTTCAACCTCGTCAACGCCGTCATGGCGGGGCTGTTCCTGCTGTCCTGCCTGATCCGGGCGAACGCCCCGCAGCGGGGCGCGAACGGTGCCCTGCTCGCCGCCGAACTCGTCGCGCTCGCCGTCGGCGCGGTCGGGGTGGCCCTGGGCGCGCGGCTGATGCAGCAGTTCGACCGGGCCACCGAGCCGAGCGGCTTCGAGACGTTCGGCGACGTGCCCGCCGGGTCCACAGTCGAGATCGCCCGTCCGCGCCCGTTCTGACCCGGCGGAAATGCGTTGCCGCGGCCACCGCCGGGCGGCAGGCTCGCGGGCATGGAAGGCACGTTCGAGGAACTGGTAGCCGAAGCCGAGGCGGCGCCGGTCGAGGGCTGGGGCTTCGACTGGCTGCGCGGCCGCGCCACCGAGGAGCGCCCGTCCTGGGGGTACGCGCGCCTGGTCGGCGAGCGGATGGCCGGGGTCGGGGCGGCGCTGGACATCGACACCGGCGGGGGAGAGGTGCTGGCCGAGGTGCCCGCGCCGCCGCCGCTGCTGGTCGCCACCGAGGCGTGGCCGCCGAACGTGCCGGTGGCCCGGCGTCACCTGCGCCCGCTCGGCGCGACAGTGGTACGGGTGGCCGACCGCCCGCCGCTGCCGTTCCGGGACGCCGCCTTCGACCTGGTCGTGAGCCGCCACCCGGTGCACACCTGGTGGGACGAGGTGGCCCGGGTGCTGCGCCCCGGTGGCGCCTACCTGTCCCAGCAGATCGGCCCCGGCACGGTGCGGGAACTCAGCGAGGCGATCCTCGGGCCGCTGCCGCCGCCGGAGCACCGCCACCCGGAGAAGGCGGTCGCCGACGCGCGGGCCGCCGGGCTCACCGTCGTCGACCTGCGCGAGGCCACGCTGCGTACCGTCTTCCACGACATCGGCGCGGTGGTCTGGTTCCTGCGCAAGGTGGTCTGGACGGTGCCCGGCTTCACCGTCGGCCGCTACACCGACGAGCTGCGCCGCCTGGACGAGCGGATCCGCGCCGAGGGGCCGTTCGTCGCGTACGCCCGCCGTTTCCTCATCGAGGCGCGCCGGGACTGAGCGGGCCGGGCCGGTGGGCGGCGGCGTGGTGCGCAGCCAGCACGTCGGCGCCGAAGTCACCGGCCGGGCGGCGCAGCACGGTGTGCGCGTGGTTGCCGTCGTCGGTGGTGTTGTCGTACTCGATCAGCAGGTCGTCGCCCTGCACCCGGTAGTAGTGCCGCCGGCCCGGCTCGACCGGGCCGGCCCAGGCGAAGTGCAGCTCGCCGCCGTCGAGCCGGTCGGCCTCCCGGGCCGCCAGCTCCGGCGGCAGCCGGTCCAGGTAGAGCGCGACCAGCCGGTCGAGCAGCGCCCGGCCGGTGGGCCGCAGCCGCCCCCGGGGTACGCCGAGCGGGTCGAGCCGTCCCGGCGCGGTGGCCCGGGTGGCGCTGATGATGTCGGCGGGCGCCTCCCCGGCGATGATCGCGGCGGACCGGCCGGCCGGGCCGAGCGCGTCGAGCAGTTCACGGGCCAGATCCTCCTCGGGGCCCAGGGGCCGGGAGACCGGGCGGCCGGCGTGCCGGACGGTGGCCGGGTTGGCGCCGAGGAAGACCGGCGCGGGGGAGACCCGGTCGTCGGCGACCGTCATGCTCACCGACAGGTGGTGTCCCTCGAACCGCCAGGCCCAGTCGTCGTCGCGGTCCGGGTCGCCGAAGACGGCCACCCAGTAGTCGCCGCTGTGCCGGCCGCGCCGCCAGTCCTCGGCCCGGTCCAGCACCTCCTCCAGGGCCATCACGGTCATGGCCTGCGCGTACGCGGCCGGGCTGAGCGCGGTGGCGAGCAGCCGGTGGGCGGCCTTGCGGGCGTCGACGTCCAGGCCGGCGAGCGCGACGCCGGGCCGGGGCCGCGGCCGGTACTCCAGCCACCGCCGGGCCGGCTCGTCGTCGAAGGCGTGCCGGGCGGCGTCGCGCGCCGGCTCGTCCAGCGCGGCCAGGAACGCCGCCGCGGCCGTGCGCATCTGCTCGGGTACGGGATCCTCCACCGTCCCTGTATACCGCCCGCCGGTCACGCGCGGCCGAGCAGCGCCAGCATGTCGGGCAGCTCGAAGAAGCGTGCGGTCTCGACCGCGGACGGGCCGCCGTGGTCCGGGTCGGCGCCGGCGTCGAGCAGCGCGCGGACCGCCGCCTCCTGGCGCCGGAACACGGCCGCGGCGAGCGCGGTCTGCCCCCTGTCGTTCACCCGGGCCGGGTCGGCGCCCCGGGCCAGCAGCGCGGTCACCGTGTCCGGGTGTGCGTGGTACGCGGCGAGGATCAGCAGTGTGTCGCCCTTGGCGTTGGTGAGGTTGACCGGCAGCCCGGCGTCCACGTTGGCCGCCAGCTCCTCGGTGGCGCCGGCCCGCGCCAGGTCGAACATCCGGTGGGCGAAGGCGATGGTCTCGTCGTCGAGTTCGTCGGGCATCCGCCCAGGCTATGGCGTCGCGGCCGGACGCGCCTGGTAGCTTGCGCAGCCGGGCACGGGGGGCGCGCACATGGACGATCGGGTGTACGTGGGCAACGCGGCGGTGGACGGCGCGACCGACGCGGGCTGGCTGCTGGGTCACTTCAAGCCGCCCGGGGACGTGCGGC
Organism: Micromonospora sp. CNZ285; assembly: GCF_004637285.1. Lineage (NCBI taxonomy): Bacteria > Bacillati > Actinomycetota > Actinomycetes > Micromonosporales > Micromonosporaceae > Micromonospora > Micromonospora sp. CNZ285. The sequence goes on from NZ_SPQD01000001.1 coordinate 1,384,601, forward strand.
ACAGCACCGACGTGGAGGTGAAGTGGGGCGTGCACCCGGCGGGGGAGACCCGGTCCCGGTGGGCCACCGGTGAGCGGCGTACCGCCCTGCTGGTGCTGATCAGCGGCGCGTTCCGGATCGAGTTGCCGGACCGGACGGTGGTGCTGCGCGCGCCCGGTGACTACGTGGTGTGGGGCCGGGGCGTGGACCACTCCTGGTACGCCGAGCGGGAGTCCACGGTGCTCACCGTCCGCTGGCCGTCGGTGCCGGGTTACAAGGTGGAGCCGCCGGTGCGGCGGTGAGCGCGCCTCTCGTCCCAGCATTCGGTAATACCTACTAAATCGATAGGCTTTACCGTCTAAGCTGGGGGGAGCACACCCGCTCCGCACCGTGAGGACGTCCCGCCGATGACCAGCACCGCTCCCGCCGACCTGCTCGCCGTCGCCGCCCGCTGGGCCGACCCGGACGGCTGGCCGGTGCCGCTGCGCTTCGAGGCGTCCGACCGGTGGTACGCCCGGCTGGACGCCGGCGACGAGCACGAGGTGTGGGCGCTGAGCTGGCTGCCCGGACAGGGCACCGACCTGCACGACCACGGCGGCTCGGCCGGCGCGTTCCTGGTCGTGGCCGGCGTGCTCACCGAGGAGACGGTCGGCGGCGGACGGCTGCGCCCGCACCGGCTCGCCGCCGGCGCCGGCCGGCGCTTCGGCGCACGGCACGTGCACCAGGTCACCAACCGCGGCGACGAGCCCGCCGTCAGCGTGCACGTGTACCGGCCGGCGCTGACCCGGATGACCCGCTACCACCTCGTCGCCGGCCGGCTCCGGGTCGCCGAGGTGGCCCGAGCCGGTGTGGCCTGGTGAGCCGCCGCCGCAACCCCGACGAACGGAAGGACGCCACGATGGCGCAGCAGACCCCCACCACCGCGACCGACCGCTGTCCGGTCCCGCCGCCCGGCTCGCGGGGCATCGACGAGATCCTCGCCGCCGCCCGGGCCCGCCTGCGTCGCCTCGACCCGGAGCAGGCCCACCTGGCCTGCCGGGGCGGCGCGCTGCTGGTGGACATCCGCCCGGCCGCCCAGCGCGCCGCGCAGGGCACCGTGCCCGGCTCGCTCGTGGTCGAGCGCAACGTGCTGGAGTGGCGCTTCGACCCGCGCTGCGCGGCCCGGCTGCCACAGGCGACCGGCTACGACGTCCCGGTGATCGTGCTCTGCCAGGAGGGCTACACCTCGTCGCTGGCCGCCGCCGCGCTCCAGGACGTCGGCCTGCACCGGGCCACCGACGTCGTCGGCGGCTTCGCCGCCTGGCAGATCGCCGGCCTGCCCACCCTCGGTCCCAACCCGCCGACCCGACCCTCGTCCGCCGCGCCCCCGGTCACCGCCGGCGGGGCGCTCCGCTGACCGTCCCGCCGCACCCGGCGGGGCGGGGCGACCGCCCGCACAGGAGGCTCCCATGTCCGTCGTCGCCCTCACCACCCGTCCGGCCCGATCGGGCCGCCCCGACCGGGCCGTGCCGCCCCGGCCGCGTACCGCACCGACGCTCACCATCACGCTCGACCTGGGTGCCGGGCCGCTGACGCCGGGCCTCGCGCGCCTGGTCGACCTGCTCGACGAGCTGGCCGCATCCGGGGAGGGAGCGGCCGCGTCCGGCGAAGGGCCGGCCGGACCGGACGGCCGCCCGGCCGCCCGTACCGTGCTCGACCTGCGCCGCGGCGACGCGCCCGCCACCGCGGCGCCCGCCCCCGGCGGCGTGCGCATCCTCACCGGCACCCGGCGCGTCCGCCACGGCGGCGCCGAGATCCCGCTGACCCGCATCGAGTACGACCTGCTGCTGTTCCTCGCCGAACATCCCCGCCGGGTGTTCACCCGACTGCAACTTCTCGCGAACGTCTGGGGCTACGAACACGCGGTGGCGCGCACCGTCGACGTGCACGTCCGCCGGCTGCGGGCCAAGTTCGGGCCGGACACGCCGCTGGTGACCACCGTGTACGGCGTGGGCTACCGCCTCGCCGACGACGCCGAGATCGTCGTGGACGCCGACGCCTGACCTCGGCCGACCCGAACGCGGCGCACCCGGACCCGGGGTGCGCCGCGTTCACGTCCGCCGCTGATCCGCCATTGTGAACCCCCGGGGAGACCCCCCGTACCACCGCGAATCGGTGCTCTGCTGTAATCAACGGGCCTCGCACGCAGAGCGAGCGCACGGCTGCGATGTGTTCGTCAAATGTCACATTCATGCAACGCGGCCGCCCCTTGACCCTCGCAGAGACGCCGGGAAGCATCGATGAAGCGGCGTCCCGGGCCGTGGGGAGATACCCGGACCAGCCCAAGGAGGACCATGTCGGTCAGCCCCGCCTCGTCGCGCGCCGGATGGCATACGTCCCAACCCGCGGTCCCCGGTCGTCCCCCCGGCGGCCAGCGCCGTCCCGCCAACACCGCCGCCGCGCCCATGCTCACCGTCACCCTCACCATCCCCCTGGCCTGCGAGGAGTCGCTCACCCCGGCCGCCCGCCGGCTGCTCGACGCCGCCCGCGAGATGCTCGAACGCGGCGACGCGGTGGTCAGCGCGGGCACCGTCCCGGCCGAGCGCCGGCCCGACGCCGTCCCGGCCGGCCGCGCCCCGGCGCGCCCGCTCGCCCCGACCATCCCGACCCTGCACATCCTCGCGTCGTCCCGGTCGGTGCTGCGTGACGGCGAGCCGCTGCCGCTGACCCGCCTGGAGTTCGACCTGCTGCTGCACCTGGTCGCCCACCCGCGCCGGGTGTTCACCCGGCTGCAACTGCTCAACGCGGTCTGGGGGTACGAGCACGCCGGCGTCCGCACCGTCGACGTGCACGTACGCCGGCTGCGCGGCAAGGTCGGTGTGGACGTCCCGCTCGTCACCACCGTCTACGGCGTCGGCTACCGGCTCGCCGACGACGCCCGGGTCACCATCGACCGCACCGGCTGAGCACCGGGACCACCACCCGACGACCGCCGCCGGACGGAGCCCCGACCGCCCGGAGCGATCATGTGGTGACCCGCCCGCCCGCGCGGCACGATGGTCCGATGCGTGTGCGCCCGATCAGCCCCGACCTGCTCGTCACCGAGCTGGCCGAGCGTCTCGCCCGCACCGGGACGCCCGGCCGGCTCCGGGTCGCCGTGGACGGCCCGCCCGCCGCCGGGCCGGACGTGTTCGCCGAGGCGCTCGTCGACCCGCTGCGCGCCGCCGGCCGGCCGGTGCTGCACGTGCGCGCCGAGGACTTCCTCCGCCCCGCCTCGGTACGCCTGGAGCACGGCCGCACCAACCCGGACGCGTACTACGAGGGCTGGCTCGACGAACCAGGGCTGCGCCGCGAGGTGCTCGACCCGGCCGGCCCGGACGGCTCCGGCCGGCTGCTGCCGTCGCTGTGGGACGCCGACGCCGACCGGGCCAGCCGCGCCGCGTACGTGGACCTGCCACCCGGCGGGGTGGTGCTGGTCAGCGGCGCGCTGCTGCTCGGCGGCTCCTTGCCGTTCGACGTCACCGTCCACCTCGTGCTCTCCCCGGCGGCGCTCGCGCGACGTACCGATCCCGAGCTGCGGTGGACCCTGCCCGCCTTCGCCCGCTACGCCGAGGAGGTCGACCCCGCGGCCTTCGCCGACGTGGTCGTCCGGGCCGACGACCCGCGCCGTCCGGCGCTCGTCGAGGCCGCCTGACCAGCGGCTGCGGACTCACCGGAAACACTCAGGAAACAGCCGGTTTGGTCCGCCGCGGGCGGGGGTAATCGCCCGGCTCACAGAGCACGGGTGATCTCGTCACCCGCGCTTACACAGTCGGACCGGGTCCGGGGCGCTGGCCGCCCCGGTCCGGTATGAGGACGTAGGAAAGGCAGGCAGCGATGCTCGTCCACGACACGACAGCCACCGGCCGCTCCCAGGCGGAGGTCGACCAGATCCGGCAGTCCCTGCGGTCGCGGTACGACGAGCTGACCGCCGAGTACGAGCAGACCATGGCGCAGAGCCAGGTGCTGCGGCTGGTGGAGGTCGGCGACACCGCCGGCGACGACCAGGCCGACAGCGGCACCAAGACCGCCGAGCGGGACACCGCGCAGTCGCTGCTGCGGACCATTCTGGACCGGCGGGCCCAGTTCGAGCACGCGCTGACCCGCCTGGACGAGGGCACCTACGGCTTCTGCGAGGGCTGCACCGCGCCCATCCCGGTGGAGCGGCTGGAGATCTTCCCGTCCGCCACCTCCTGTGTGACCTGCAAGCAGACCCGGGAGCGGCGGGCTGCCTGAACGCCGTTCCGGTTGCCGGTCGGTCCCCGACGCGGTGGACTGCCACCATGGGTGAGATCAAGGTGGGCACCGCCTCGTGGACCGACCGGACCCTGCTCGACTCCGGCTGGTACCCGGCTAGCGCCGACACGCCGGAGAAGCGGCTGTCCTACTACGCCCGGCAGTTCCCGCTGGTCGAGGTGGACGCCACCTACTACTCGCCGCCGGCCGAGCGGACCGCCCGGCTGTGGGCCGAACGCTCCCCGGCCGGGTTCACGTTCAACGTCAAGGCCTTCAGCCTGCTGACCGGCCACCCCACCCGCGTCTCCGCCCTCTACAAGGACCTGCGGCCGGAGACCGACAAGCGCAACGTCTACCCGGACGACCTGCCCGCGCAGGCGTACGAGGAGGTCTGGACCCGGTTCCTGTCCGCCCTCGACCCGCTCGTCGAGGCCGGCAAGCTGGGCGCGCTGCTGTTCCAGTTCCCGCCCTGGTTCACCATCAAGCGGGCCAACAAGGAGTACCTGCTGGAGGTGGCGCGGCGGTGCGCGCCGCTGCGCCCGGTCTTCGAGTTCCGGCACGCCTCCTGGTTCGACGGCGACAACGCCGAGGAGACGCTCGGTTTCCTGCGCGAGCACGAGCTGCCGTTCGTCTGCGTGGACATGCCGCAGGGACACAAGTCGTCCGTCCCGCCGGTGCTGGCGGCCACCGCGGACCTCGCGGTGGTGCGGTTCCACGGCCACAGCGACAAGTGGACCAGCAAGGACATCCACGAGAAGTTCGGCTACGACTACTCCGAGCGGGAGCTGCGCGACTGGGCGCCGAAGCTGCGCGAGCTGGCCGGCCAGACCGGGCAGACACACGTCCTGATGAACAACTGCTACCAGGACTACGCGCAGCGCAACGCCACCACACTCGCCGGCCTGCTGGACGCCTGAGCGTCTCACCCGGTCCGGGTGAGGCCCGCTCACCCGCCCCCGCCGCAGCATGGACCAGTGGGCGCCGGCTCGGGCGCCGCGACGAGGAGGTGGGTCATGACGGTACGGGTGGTGGCGGACCGACGCCGCGGTGGCGTACTGCACGTGGTCGGCAGCTCCGAGGCGCCACGGCGGGGCGAACGGCCCGGCCGGTTCAGCCCGACCCGGTTGTGGCGGGGCCCCAGCGGTCCGCCGCGCCGCGCCGACGACCGACGCTGGGAGACCGAAGCACGGGGGTGAGACCGATGGCCGAACAGCTGTTGTCCGCGTTCGAGTCCTCGCTGGACAAGACGAACGTGATCCTCAAGGAGATCGAGTCCGCGTACGGCTGGCCGAAGGAACGGCGCAACCAGTCCTACGCCGCGCTGCGTACGGTGCTGCACCTGCTGCGGGACCGGCTGCCGGTGCAGGAGAGCACCGAGTTCGCCCAGCAGCTGCCGGTGCTGGTGCGCGGGATCTACTTCGACGGCTGGCAGCCGGAGAACGTGCCGATCAAGCTCAACCGCGACGACTTCCTGTACGAGGTGCGCCAGGGCTTCCCGTACGACGCCGAGGGCGGCGCGCAGCGGGTGGTGCAGGTCGTGCTGGACACGCTGCGGCGGCACGTCACCCAGGGCGAGTGGGAGGACGTGAAGGCCACCATGCCGGGTGACCTGCGTCAGATGATTCCCTGATCCGGCACCGGACCGGCCCGTCCCGCCCCCTCGGCGGGGCGGGCCGCGGGCGTGCGGGACACCGGCAGCCCGGCCCGCCGGGCCAGCCCGAGGTGCCGACCAGGAACATCGCCGCGCCCTACTGAAGGTTGATCTGGAAGACCTCGAACGTGGCGCCGAACCGCGCGCCGAGCCGGCGCCCGGCCGGCCGGGCCATGCCCTCCAGGAACTCCTCGGCGTCGAAACCGCCGTCGCCGAGCCCGCTCAGGTACGCCCCGTGCGCCCGCAGCGACGCCACGCCCTTGTCGAACGTGTCCGTCACGTCCACCCCGTGCCGGGCCACCGGCGACCCGGCCGCCCACACCTCGCGGACCCGCGACCACGGCTGGACACCGTCGGTGAGCTGTTCTGGGAAGATCCACCGGTTGCCGGCGTCGCGGACCGCGTCCAGCGTGGCCCGGCCGCAGGCGATGTGGTCGGCCTGGTTCAGCGCGTACGCCCCGTCCCACGTCTCCCGGAAGTTGTTCGTCAGCACCACGTCCGGCCGGTGCCGGCGCACTACGGCGGCGATGGCCCGGCGCAGCGGCACGCCGTACTCCAGCAGCCCGTCCGGCAGGCCGAGGAAATCGACCTCCGACACCCCGACCACGGCGGCGGAGGCCCGCTGCTCCTCCTCGCGCACCACCCGGGCGCGTTCCGGCGTCATCCCGTCGATGCCCGCCTCGCCGCTGGTGAGCAGGCAGTACACGACCTCCTTGCCCTGTCCGGTCCAGCGGGCCACCGCGGCGGCGGCGCCGAACTCCAGGTCGTCGGGGTGGGCCACCACTGCGAGCGCCCGCTGCCAGTCCTCGGTCAGCGGGGTGAGCGGCTCCGGCTGCGTCACGTGCGTCTCCTCGCGTCGTCCTCCCGCCATCCTGGCACTCGCCCACTCCCGCCGCTTGCCCCGCGAACCGTCCGTACGGCGGCGTCCGGGCGTCTACGGTGTGGTTAGAGAAGATCGGGCGTGGGGTACCACCCGCTGCACACGGACCCCGGCACCACGCGGGGCGGCACACCGAGGGAGCACCCATGGCATTGAACGACGACGACATCCAGAGCAGCGGCGGCAGCGGCCTGGAGGGCCCCGCCGACGGCGGTGCCACCCCGGGTCAGCACGACGGTGGCGCGGACGGCGGCGCGGAGGGCCCGGCCGACGGCGGCGCGACTCCGGGTCAGCACGACGGTGGCGCGGACGGCGGCGCCGAGGGCCCCGCTGACGGCGGCGCGACCCCGGGTCAGCACGACGGTGGCGCGGACGGCAGCGCCGAGGGTCCGGCCGACGGCGGCGCGACCCCCGGTCAGCACGACGGCGGCGCCGACGGCAGCGCCTGACGCATGAGCACCACGCACGTCGACCCGCCGGGTGGCCACGGCCGCCCGGCGGTTCCGTTCTCCGCGACCGAGGCGCTGGCCCGGTGCGTGGCGGTGGAGCCGGCCAAGTTCGCCGCCGACCACTGGGGGCGCAGTCCGCTGCTGTCCCGCGCCGCCGAGCTGCCGAACGCCGACGGCTTCACCGACCTGCTCAGCCCCGCCGACGCCGACGAGCTGCTCAGCCGCCGCGGCCTGCGTACCCCGTTCCTGCGGGTGGCGAAGGACGGCCAGCTCGTGCCGGCGGCGCGGTTCACCGGCGGCGGTGGCGCGGGCGCCGAGATCGGCGACCAGGTCCTCGACGAGAAGGTGCTGGCGCTGTACGCCGACGGGGCGACGCTGGTGCTGCAGGGCCTGCACCGCACCTGGCCGGCGATCGTCGACTTCGCCCGCGACCTGGGCACCGCGCTGGCCCAGCCGTTGCAGGTGAACGCCTACCTGACGCCGGCCGGCAGCCAGGGCTTCGCCACCCACTACGACACGCACGACGTGTTCGTGCTCCAGGTGGACGGACGCAAGCACTGGCGGATCCACCCGCCGGTGCTGGCCGACCCGCTGGAACGCCAGCCCTGGGGCGGCCGGGCCGACGAGGTCTCCGCGACCGCCGAGGGCCGACCCGAACTGGACGTGGTGCTCGAACCGGGCGACGCGCTCTACCTGCCGCGCGGCTGGCTGCACAGCGCCCAGGCGCAGGAGTCCAGCTCGCTGCACCTGACCGTGGGCATCCGGGCGCTGACCCGGTACGCAGTGGTCGAGGAGCTGCTCGCGCTCGCCGCCGAGGACGCGCGGCTGCGCGCGAGCCTGCCGTTCGGGCTCGACCTGGCCGACCCGGACGCGATCGAGCCGGAACTGACCGAGACCGTCGAGGCGCTGCGCGACTGGCTGCTGCGGGCCGACCCGGCGGCGGTGGCCGGCCGGCTGCGTGCCCGGGTCTGGCCGGCCGCCCGCCCGGCGCCGATCCGGCCGCTGGCCCAGGCGCAGGCGCTGGCCCGGCTCACAGCGGACAGCGAGGTGGCGGTACGCGGCGGGCTGCGCTGGCAGCTCGCCCCGGCCGCCGACGGACGGGTCACGCTGCGCGTGCCGGACCGCACGCTCACGCTCCCCGGGACCTGCGAGGCGGCGCTGCGGGCGCTGCTCACCGGCGAGGTCACCAGGGTCGGCGACCTGCCCGGCCTGGACGACGACGCCGACCGCCTGACCCTGACCCGCCGCCTGCTCAAGGAGGCGATCCTGACCCCCGCCTGACGGGCCCGATCATGAGGTCGACCGGCGGCGCGACGGCGTGTCGCCGCGCCGGCCTCATGATCGACGGGCGGCCCCGGCCCGGGCGGTCAGCGGGTGTAGGTCACCGTCAGCAGGAGCAGTGTCGTCACCAGGCCGGAGACGGCCACCACGATCATCGGGCGCGGGGTCAGCACCGCGTGGCGGCGGTCGGCCAGCAGCCGCGCCGGCGCCAGCCCGATCACCGGACCGAGCAGCGTCACCACCAGCGCCAGCACCGGCAGGCCCACCGCCAGGTCGCCGCTGGAACCGGCCGCCAGCGCCCGCGCACCCACCCCCAGCGCGTACGCCACCAGCGCCCCGCCGATCCCGCATGCGACCAGCAGCGGGTTCACCGAACCGGGCAGCTCGCCCGGTGCCCCGGTGCGGTCCAGCAGCTCCCGGACCGCCCGCAGCAGCGGCACCGGGTCACCGGCCGCGCCACGCACCGGGCCGGGCGGGTCGCCCAGCCGCCGCGCGCTCCCGCCGAGCCGGGCCCGCAACTGCGCCCACAGGTGAGTGACCTCGCCGTCGACGCGCTCCACCAGCAGGGACGCCTCGGCCACCTCCGCCTCGGCCTGCCGCACCTGCTCGACCGCCTCCGCGACCGCCCGGTCGGCGGCGGCCACCTGCTGGTCGTACCAGGTGTGCGCCTCGGCCCGCTGGGCGGCCACCCGGGCGGTCAGCTCGGCGAGCCGGCGGATCTGCGCGCTGTACGTCTCACTGGCAACCGGTTCGTTCATCGGGAGGGACCATAAGGGATGATCACCTGTCCGGTGCGGTGCACCGCCCGGTCGAAGTAGAGACCGCGCCACGGCCGGGGATACCAGTCCGGCCCGCCGCTGCCCGGATACAGCGAGGAGCCCAGCTCACCGCCCTGCACGTCCAGTGCCACCCAGGCGCCGATCTGATCCGTGCGCGCGCCCGCGCCGCCCAGGTCGACCCGCATCCGGGCCACGCCACGCCACCACGCCAGCACGTGCGTACGCCGCTCCGGCCCGTCGTGCAGGATCCGGCGCAGCTGCTCCAGCCCGGTGCGCGTACCGGCCTTGCCGGCGAGCGCCGCGGCGGCCGCGTCCACCGCGTACAGCAGCAGGAAGTGCGGGGTACGCGCCGCACCCGGCGCACCGAGCCCGTCACCCACCTCGGCCATCAGCTCCGGCACCGTCTCCTCGTCGTACCAGGAGGCGTCGCCTTCCAGGTCCTCGTACAGGGCGCGGGCGGCCGGGTCGGCGTCCGGGTCCAGGCAGGCGATGGAGAACCGGGCGGTGCCGGGCCGGTACTGCCGGGCCAGCGAGCGGGCGGCGGCGTCGAGCACCGCGCACGCCTCGTCCACCCGGGTGCCGAGCACCGCCAGGTTGCGGCCCGGCGCGCGGGGCAGCCGCAGCGCCGCCGAGCGGGACTGCACGTCGATGATCTCGCCGAGCAGCGCCACCGGGCTGCGCGGCACGCCCTGCTCCGGCGCGGTCAGCGCGCGGAAGTCCGGCGCGTCGGCCAGCTTCGGGATCGCGTCGCCGTCGAACAGCCGGGCCGGCGCGGCGTCCTGCGGGCGCATCCGCCACAGCCGGTGCTGAAGCTCGCTCCACGTCTCCCAGTCGCTCGCCGACGGGATCCGGGCCACCTCGTTCCCCTCGGCCAGGCCCGACTCGGCGTTGATCACCGCGTGGTGGCGGGGCAGCGACTGCGCCGCGTCGTTGCGCTCGGCCAGGATGCGCAGCGCCTTCGGCAGCGCGATCCGCAGCGTGAACTGGGCGACCAGCGCCGGCCGCCCCCACAGCGCCTCGATGCCCCGCACGTCCTGCGAGGCCAGCACCAGGTGGATGCCCTGCGACCGGCCTCGCCGGGCCAGGTCCTCCAGCAGGTCGGCGGCCTCCCGGGCGACCACGTCCCGCCCGGCGAGCAGCGCCTGGAACTCGTCGACCACCGCCACGATGCGCGGCCAGTGCCCGTCCGGGTCCACCGCGCGCAGCTCGGCCAGCTTGGTGACCTCGTGCTTCTTCGCCGCGTCGGCGCGCCGGCGCAGCTCCTCGGCGAGGAAGCGCAGCAGCGCCAGGCCGAACTCCCGGTCGGTGTTGACGTTGATGCCGACCAGCCGCATGTGCGGCAACCAGCTCGGGTCGCGCCGGCCCTGCGCGAACCGGGCGAAGGACACGCCCTCCTTGAAGTCCAGCAGATAGAACTCCAGCTCGGCGGGGGAGTAGCGGGCGGCGAGCGCGCCGATCCAGGCGAAGATCAGGTTCGTCTTGCCGGTGCCGGACGGACCGCCGATCAGGGCGTGCGGCGGGTAGTCGCCGAGCGTGAGCAGCACCTGCCGCCCGTGCGGGCCCTCGCCGATCGGCGCGCTGAGGCCGTGCGCGGAGTCCTCCCGCCAGTACTCGTCCGGCGGCGGGAGCAGGTCGGTGAACGGCGTCGGCGGCGGGCCGGCGGCCACCCGGGACGCGACGGTGCGGCAGGTCTCGGTGACCAGGGCGGGCGGCGGCGGCGCGTCCAGCACCACCGGCAGCCCGGCCACCCGGGCGTCGTCCGGCTCCACGGTGATCCGGGTGACGGTCGGGTCGTCCGGCAGCTCGATGCCGCGGACCACCAGGTGCACGCCGCAGGCCGCCCCGGTCCGTACCACCCGGTCGAGCTGGCCGCGCTCGTGCCGGGACAGCTCGTCGCCGCCGAGCAGCACCGCCACCCGCCACGGCTCCGGGCGGCGTCCGGTCGCGGCGGCCAGCTCGCGCAGCGAGCCGTACTCACCGGCGAGCACAGTGGCGTTGATCCGGCGGATCTGCTCCACCAGGTCGTCCAGCAGGCGGCCCAGCCCGCCCGGCCCGACGAACGTGAGCAGCCCGGCCGTGCCCAGCGGCGCGAAGCCGGCCAGCCCGCCGCCCAGGTGTTCCGGGTCGTACCCGTAGAGCCGAACCGCGCCGGGGTCGGCCCGTCCCACCGAGCGCAGCAGCAGCGCCGGCACCACAGCGGCCAGGCCGTCCCGGTCGCGGCCGGCCAGGTGCGCGTGCCCGGCGTCGAGCAGCGGGACGAGCGCGGGCACCGGTTCGGCGCCGTCGAGGCGTACCGTGCCGACGCGCAACGCGCCCGGCGGCTCGGACCGGCCGGCGGGCGTGGCCTGCCAGCGGTCCCACGGCGCGGACGCCGCGCCGGGCGCCTCCCGCTGCGCCGCGGCGGCGGCCCGCCGGGCCAGCTCGGCGAGGCGGGCGGTGTGCCGGGCGCCGATCTCGGCCAGGCGCCGGTCGCGGGCGGCGCCCACCCGGGCGGGCACCGCGGCGGCGGCCCGGCGGGTACGGGCCAGCCGCTCCCGCCCGGCGGCCAGGTCGGCCTCGGCGTTGGCGAGCCGGGTACGGGTGGCGCCGAGGGCCTCGGAGAGCATCCCCCGGACCCGCGTCACCAGTCGAGCGCGGACGTCAGCCACGGGACGGCTCCCGGTCGTCGGTGTCCTTGGGCAGGTCCCGGCCGAGCCGGTCGAGCAGCACGCCGGTGAGCACGCCGGCGGTGACCGCCGGGTCGGCCGCGTGCGGTTGCTCCGCGTCGTCGTCGCGGCGTGGCGGGGGCATCCGGCACACCCGGGTCAGCAGCGTGTCCAGCACCGGCCGCGGCAGCCCGGGCAGCAGGTCGCGGACCCGGGAGTCCAGCGCGCCGCGCAGCCGGGGCAGGTCGTCCGCGCGGGGCGGATGGCCGAGCAGCTCACCGGCCAGCTCGCGCAGCAGCGGCGGAGTGATCGCGGCCAGCCCAAGGCCCACGTCGGCGTGCGCCCGGCGCAACTCGCGGTGCAGCCGGTCCCGATCGCCGGAGCGGACCCCGGCGGCCACCCGGCGCAGCAGCTCGTGGGAGTCCACGACGCGCTCGTCCGGCTCGTCCGGCGCACCCTCCCGGCCGCCGGTCAGCTCCGCCACCCGCACCGCCCACCAGCGCCGTACCGCCGGCTGCTCGCCCGGCTCGGCGGCCGGGCCGGGGGCGGGCGGCTCCTCGCCGCGCGGCGTGTCGTGCTTCGGCGGCCGCTCGCCCGGCGGCGCCGGCCGCGCGCCGTCGGGCGCCAGCCCGATCGCGGCCAGGTACGCGGTGAGCTGCTCCTGCGCCACGCGCAGCGCGTAACCGGCGGTCTCGGCGTGCTCGGTGGCCGAGGACAGCTCCGGCACCCCCATCGGGTCGGACGACTCCTGGCGCACCCAGCGCAGCCGCTCCTGCGCCTGGCCGAGCTTCTCCAACGCGGCGGCGAGCTGTGCCAGCGGCAGTTCCTCGGCGGCGGCGCGCACCTGCGCGCCGATGTCCTCGACGATGGACACGGCCGGCCTCAGAGCGTCGCGACGTAGAGCTGTGCCTGTTCCACCGCGACCAGTGTCGCGGCCAGACACTCCTCCAGCTCCTGGCCGGCCTGTGTCAGCGAGGCCTGCGCCGCCTCGACCGTCTCGTGGCCGCTGCCCTCCAGCGCGCCGGCCAGGGTCTGCTGCGCCTCGGCCAGCTTCTCGCCGGCGGCCTGCACCGCTGTCTGGCCGTCACCGATCTGCTGGAGAGCGACATCGATGGCGGCCTTCAGCTCGGCGACGCTCGCCACGGGGACCTCCTGGGGGCGAAAGAGATCTCCATTACAACCCATCGGAACGGGTGGACGAACATCCACCCTCGCGTGGTTGCGGCCCTCGTGTCCGGTTCCCGCGCTGACGTGCGCGAAGACCTCGGCCGGCGGTCCTGCCGGCGGACACCGCGGTCCCGCTCGCGGGACCGCCGGCCTAGCGGCCGAGCCACCGCGGGCCGCGTACCTCCGCGCCGAGCGCGGTGACCCGCTCGCGCAGTTCGCGGTCGGCGGTGACCACCACCCGCCGCCGCTCCGGCGCGGCGGCGACCAGCTCGACCACTGTGTCGTCGCCGGAGCCGGGCGCGGAGACCACGTCCACGCCGGGCGCCGGCGGCACGTGCCGGGCCGCGCCCTCCACCACCAGCACCACCTGCACCGGTGGCGGCAGCTCCGGCGGCACACCCGCGTCCCCGAGGGACGCCAGCGCGTCGCGCAGCCGGGCCGCCGCGCCGGCCCGGTCCCGCCACCAGCCGTCCGGGCGCGAGCCCACCACGTTCGCGCCGTCCACGACCAGCAGCGGTCTGCTCTCCATGCCCCCAGCCTGCCATCCGGTCGCGTTTGTCGCGCCGACCGCCGGGTAGCCACCGCCGACCGTGCCGCGCGTGCCGGGTGCCGGTCGTGCCGACTGACTGCGGAGGACGAGATGATGGGACCGGGTGACTTCGGCAACGACCCCTGGGACGAGTTCCTGGCCCGATACTTCGGCCGGGGCGAGGGGGGACGCCGGCCGGCGCACCGGGTCGACATCACCCGCCTGATGACCGCCGACGCCCGGGAGATGCTCGCCGACGCGGCCCGCCGCGCCGCCCAGAAACACAGCAACGACCTGGACACCGACCATCTGCTCTGGGCGGCGTTGCAGCGTGAGCCGTTGCGCGACCTGGTCCGCCGGGCCGGCGCCGACCCGGACGCGCTGCTGGGCGCGCTGGGCGGGCGCGGCGAGGGCGCGCCGCGGGGTGAGGTGCCGCCGAACCTGTCGCTCACCCCGGCGGCGAAGCGGGCGCTGCTCGACGCGCACCAGTTGTCCCGGGCGATGGGCGCCAACTACATCGGTCCCGAGCACATCCTGATGGCGCTGCCGCTGAACCCCGAGTCGCCGGCCGGGCGGATGCTCGCCGCCGGCCGGATCCAGCCCGAGTCGTTGCAGGCGGCCAGCGCCGAGCGCGGCGCGACGAACGCCCCGCGGCCGGACCGCGGCACCCCGACCCTCGACCAGTACGGCCAGGACCTCACCGAGCTGGCCCGGATGGACCAGATCGACCCGGTGATCGGCCGGGCCGACGAGATCGAGCAGGCGGTGGAGATCCTGTCCCGGCGGACCAAGAACAACCCGGTGCTGATCGGCGAGGCCGGTGTCGGCAAGACCGCGATCGTGGAGGGCCTGGCGGAGCGGATCTGCGACGGGGACGTGCCGCAGACGCTGATCGGCAAGCGGGTGATCCAGCTCGACCTGTCCGGCCTGGTCGCCGGCACCCGCTACCGGGGCGACTTCGAGGAGCGCCTGAAGAAGGTGATCGACGAGATCCGCGCCCACCGCGAGGAGCTGATCGTCTTCCTCGACGAGATCCACACCCTGGTCGGCGCGGGCGGCGCCGGCAGCGAGGGCGGGATGGACGCGTCGAACATGCTCAAGCCGGCCCTGGCGCGTGGCGAGCTGCGGGTGATCGGCGCGACCACGCTGGACGAGTACCGGCGCAGCATCGAGAAGGACGCCGCGCTGGCCCGCCGGTTCCAGCCGGTGCTGGTGCCCGAGCCGAGCGTGGAGGACACCATCGCGATCCTGCGGGGCCTGCGCGACAGGTACGAGGCGCACCACCAGGTCCGGTTCACCGACGAGGCGCTGATCGCCGCCGGTGAGCTGTCCGACCGGTACGTCACCGACCGGTTCCTGCCGGACAAGGCGATCGACCTGATCGACCAGGCCGGGGCGCGGGTGCGGTTGCGTACCCGTACCCCGGCCGAGGACGTGCGCGAGCTGGAGCAGCAGCTCGACGAGACCCGCCGGGACAAGGAGCAGGCGGTCGCCGACGAGCAGTACGAGCGGGCCTCCGCGCTGCGCGACCGGCTCGCCGAACTGGAGGACCAGGTCCGCCGCGCCCGCGGCGACGAGGGCCCCAACCACGTGCCCGAGGTGGGCCCGACGGAGATCGCCGAGGTGGTCTCCCGGGCCACCGGCATCCCGGTCACCCAGCTCACCGAGGAGGAACGCGACCGGCTGCTGCGCCTGGAGGGGCACCTGCACGAGAAGATTATCGGCCAGGACGACGCGGTCAGCGCCGTCTCCGAGGCGGTACGCCGCTCCCGTACCGGCCTGGCCGACCCGGACCGGCCGATGGGCAGCTTCCTGTTCCTCGGCCCGACCGGCGTCGGCAAGACCGAGCTGGCCCGGGCGCTGGCCGAGGCGCTGTTCGGCGAGGCGGACCGGATGGTCCGGCTGGACATGAGCGAGTTCCAGGAGCGGCACACGGTCAGCCGGCTGGTCGGCGCCCCGCCCGGGTACGTCGGCTACGAGGAGGCCGGTCAGCTCACCGAGGCGGTGCGGCGCCGCCCGTACGCGGTGGTGCTGCTGGACGAGATCGAGAAGGCGCACCCGGACGTGTTCAACATCCTGCTCCAGGTGCTCGACGACGGGCGGCTCACCGACAGCCAGGGCCGCACCGTCAACTTCAAGAACACCGTCCTGATCATGACCAGCAACCTCGGCTCGGAGCTGATCACCGGCACCCAGCGCACCGTCGGCTTCGCCAGCGGTGCCCCCGGCGAGCAGGAGAACGACGAGCTGCGGGAACGGCTGATGCGCCGGCTCCAGGAGAACTTCCGCCCGGAGTTCCTCAACCGCATCGACGAGGTGATCATCTTCCAGCGGCTGGAGGCCGAGCAGCTGCGCCAGATCACCGGGCTGCTGCTGGAGGAGACCCGCCGTCGCATGCACGCCCAGGACATCCAGGTCGACTTCAGCACCGCCGGCGTCGACTGGCTCGCCGAGCACGGCTACCAGCCCGAGTTCGGGGCCCGCCCGCTGCGCCGGGTGATCCAGCGCGAGGTCGACAACCGGCTGTCCCGGATGCTGCTGGAGAACGAGATCTCGCCCGGGCAGAAGGTCACCGTCGACACCCGCGACGACCAGCTCGTCTTCGACGTCACCGCCGGTGAGCGGGGCTACACGCCGGCCACCACGTCCCATCCCCGATGACCGGCCGGGGCCCGTCCCGGCCGGGCCGGGACGGGCCGTCACCGAAGGACCGGAGGGCGGACATGACCGAACCCGAGGAGATCCCCGACGAGGACATCGGGGCCGGCGAGCCGATCGAGGCGACCCCGACGGCGAACCCGTCCCGGGTGCGGATTCCGCCGGAGGGCCTGAAGCAGCACACACCGAACGAGGGCGAGCCGGCATCCGGGCCGCCGCCGGGAGAGGAGGCGTGATGGTACGCGAGGCGCGACTCGACCCCGAGGTCGAGGTGATCTGGGACGACTTCCACGCCGAGGTGAACGTGTCCTCCGAGACGCTGCGGCAGTGGCTGCTGACCCGCGGCTCGGGGGAGGAGGCGTTCGGTCCGGGCCCGGACCTGGACCTGCCCGAGCCGGGCCGGCAGATCCTCGCCGTGCTGCGCAAGCGCAAGGTGGACCTCACGCCGGAGGACATCGAGGTGATGCGGGAGGCAATCACCCGGATCCGCGAGCTGACCGCGCAGCGGCCACGCCGGGGCAACGCCGACGACGAGTGGCGCCACGCCCTGCTCGACCTCGGTCACGACGTGCTCGTCGAACGCTGAGCCGGTACGGCGGCGCCCGGGCGGACCACCCGCCCGGGCGCCGTCTGCTACTCCGACTCCAGGCTGGGCAGCCGCAGCCCGGCCGCGTCCGCCGCGGCCTGCCGGTCGGCGCGGGCGCGTTCCTCGCGGCTGAGCAGGTTGGCGTACTCGGTCACGTCGGCCGGCCCCGGCACCTCCGGCAACCGGCGCAGGAACGCCTCCACCTCGGCGGAGGCGGTGGTGTGCGCGGTGGCCGCCTGGCGCAGCAGCTCCCGCTGGTCGGCGGCCGGATACAGATCAGTCATGTCGCCGGTGTTACCCGGGTTCAGGCGATTCGCACCCCGCCCGAGCCGTTGGGCTGCACGCCGAACTCCGGGTGCGCCAGCAGCCAGCCCAGGTACTCCGGATGGTTCGCCAGCGCGTCGGTGTACGCCGCGACCGCCGCCGCCAGCACCGGCTCGGCCACCGCCGCGGCCGGCACGTCCGGATGCCAGCCCAGCAGCAGCCGCCACCGCAGCGGCGTACCGGCGAGCCGGCGGGTCACCAGACCGGCCACCGGACGGAACGTGGCCTGGCACAACGCCACCGCCTCGCCCGCGTCCACCAGGTCCAGCGCGGCCCGCACGTCCGCCTCGTACACCTTCTTCGGGGTGAAGCCGGAGCGGGCGCAGGCGGCGGCGAAGCAGTCGCCGAAGCAGCCGTCGCCCGGCGCGGCCACCCACCGCTCACGCCGCAGGTCGACCAGGTCGACGTCGGCGCGGCCGGCCAGCGGGTGGGTCTGCGGCAGCAGCACGCAGATCGGCTCCACCGCCACCTCCCGCCAGCTCAGCCCGAACCCGGCCGACGGCGTCGAGTCGCCGCACACGCCGGTCAGCGCGAAGTCGAGCCGGCCACCGGCCACCATCTGCGCCAGCTCGTCCACCGACCAGGAGCCGTACGTGGTGATCTGCGCGTCCGGCCGCTCGGCGGCGAGCCGGTGCACCAGCCGCCCCAGGATCGGGCTGTTCACTCCGCCGAAGCGGTACCGGCGCAGCGGATCGCCCGCGCCGGCCATCCGGGCCGCCTCGTCCCGCAGGCCCTTCATCGCCGGCAGCAGCACCCGGGCCCGGTCCAGCACCAGCTCGCCCAGCGCGGTGGGGCGGGCGCCACGGCGGTCCCGTTCGAACAACGGCCCGCCCAGCGCCCGTTCGATCCGCTGAAGCTGGGCGGTCAGCGCCGGCTGGGCCAGGCCGAGCGCCGAGGCGGCCTTGGTGACGCTCCCCGTCTCCGCGATCGCGCAGACCACACGCAGGTGTCGCAGCTCCAGATCCATACCGTGACGGTAGGACCACGAACCGATACACGGAAGGGGCGATCGGCTCACCCCTGGCGGTGGTGCTCCAGGTCGCTCAGCCGGGTACGCCGTCCGGTGACCGCGTCGCGCACCTTGTCCAGCACCCCGACGGCCGGTTCGACGATCTTGTTCCAGGGCGGAGTGGCGGGCGTGCCGGGGTGCGGCCGGGTCGGCGCCGCCTCCTCCGCGATCTCCCACCGGTTGCCCAGCCGGATCAGCTCGGCGTCGCTGGCCACCTCGCGCAGCGGCGTGACCAGCGCCGCGACGCGGCTGACGTGCCGGCGTACCCGCTCGGCCACGTCCGCGACCGCCGGGTCGTCGGCGCCGGACAGATCCTTGAGCGCGGTCAGCAGCCCGGCGTCCGCCTCGATCTCCCGCTCGACCAGCTCCGCGGCGTCCGGCATGGCGGCGCGCGCCGCCGGGAACAGGTACTGCTCCTCGGCGGACAGGTGCCGGGACACCGCGGCGGTCAGCACGTCGAGCACCTCGCGCCGGCCGGTGGCGTCCAGCGCCGGGTCGGTGACCCGGTCGGCCAGCCCCAGCAGCGCCCGGTGCTCGGTGTCCACGAGGTCGGCGACGCTGCGCCCACCCGGCCGGTACGCGTCGTCGGCGGCGGGCGGCAGCGGCGGCAGGGGGACGGTCATGGTGCCCTCCTCGTGACGGCCGGAGTCGATGTCCGGGCGGTCCGGCGGTACCCGGCCGGGCGTGCCGCGAAACCGCCGCCGGGCCACCGGCGGCCCGCGCCCACCTCACCTGCTGGTATAAGGAAGCGATGACGAGCGACGCCGCCCCCGCCCGACCCGACGCCACCGACGAGGTCGTCGACCTCTGCCGCGACCTGCTGCGCATCGACACCACGAACACCGGCGACAACGACACCAGCGCGGGGGAGCGGCTCGCCGCCGAGTACGTCGCGGAGAAGCTCGCCGAGGTCGGCGTCGACGCCGAGATCCACGAATCCGCGCCCGGCCGGGCCAACCTGGTCGCCCGGATCCCCGGCACCGAGCCCGGCCGCGACGCGCTGCTGGTGCACGGCCACCTCGACGTGGTGCCCGCCGACCCGGACGAGTGGTCGGTGCACCCGTTCTCCGGCGAGATCCGCGACGGCTACCTGTGGGGCCGCGGCGCGATCGACATGAAGGACTTCGACGCGATGGTGCTCGCCGTGGTCCGCGACTGGCAGCGCACCGGCGTCCGGCCCCGGCGCGACATCGTGCTCGCGTTCACCGCCGACGAGGAAGCCGGCAGCGACTACGGCGCGCACTTCCTCACCCAGCGGCACGGTGACCTGTTCGACGGCTGCACCGAGGCGATCGGCGAGGTCGGCGGCTTCTCCTACTCGGTCGACGAGCAGCGCCGCCTCTACCTGATCGAGACCGCCGAGAAGGGCATCGACTGGCTGCGCCTGCACGCCAAGGGCCGGCCCGGCCACGGCTCGATGGTGCACGACGACAACGCGGTCACCGCGCTCGCCGAGGCGGTTGCCCGGATCGGCCGGCACCGCTTCCCGGTGGTGATGACCGACACCGTACGGGCGTTCCTGGCCGAGGTCTCCGACGTGCTCGGCATCGAGATCGACCCGGACGACCCGGAGACCGCGATCGCCAAGCTCGGCCCGATCGCCAACATCATCGGCGCGACCGTCCGCAACACCGCCAACCCGACCCGCCTGGCCGCCGGCTACAAGGACAACGTCATCCCCGGCCGGGCCACCGCCACCATCGACTGCCGCAGCCTGCCCGGGCAGAGCGAGGAACTGGAACGGCAGCTGCGCGAGCTGGTCGGGCCGGACATCGCCATCGAGTACGTCCAGCGCCAGCCGGCCCTGGAGACCACGTTCGACGGTGACCTGGTGGCGCACATGTCGGAGGCGCTGCGCGCCGAGGACCCGGGCGCGCACCCGGTGCCGTACATGCTCTCCGGCGGCACCGACGCCAAGGCGTTCTCCCAGCTCGGCATCCGCTGCTTCGGCTTCGCGCCGCTGCGGCTGCCCGCCGACCTCAATTTCTCCGGCCTGTTCCACGGCATCGACGAGCGGGTTCCGCTGGACGGACTACAGTTCGGCGTGCGGGTTCTGGACCGCTTCCTCCGTACCTGCTGACCGCGCCCGCCGCGGCGCCGCCGGCGCGGAACCTCCCCCCATCGCGAAGGGACTGCCACACATGACCGACCAGCACGGTGAGCTGGACGCCGCCCTCGAGCGGGTGATCGACGCCGCCCGCGCCCACCTGGCCGCCGTCCGGGCCGCCCAGGGCCGGATCGACGACGACGCCGTCTGGCAGGCGTACGTCGCGTTGAACAACGCCTCGTTCGCCTACGACGAGCAGCTGCTCGACGCGTTCGGCGAGGTGACGCCCTGGGACGTGGAGTCGATCGACCCGGACGAGGCCGACGAGCGCTTCGGCGCCGTCGAGGGCGGCGAGCCCACCGACCCGCACCCGCGGGTCATCTCGGTGCGGCAGCGGCGCGACTACCGGGTGCCCAGCGTCGCCGCGCTGCTGCGCGCGGCCGAGGCGGCCCGCCGGGAGGGCACCCCGGAGGAGGACGAGCCGGCGCCGGTCGAGGGGGTCGGCGAGGCGGTGCTGGAGTTGCTGCAGAGCGGCGACGGCTCGCTGTCCGCGCTCGACGTGCCGGAGCTGGAGCCGCTGGACGGTGTGGTGATGGTCAGCGAGGTCGGCACCCCCGTCGACCTGGAGTCGTTCGACGACGACGACCCGGTCGGCCCGTTCCAGCCTGCCGCCGACGACCGGCTGGTCGGCCGGCTCGACGAGCACCCGTTCATGGAGCTCGACGAGGAGCACGACCACGCGCACTAGGCCGTGCGCGTCCCCGGGGCGGCGCCGCGTCGCGCGGCCCCGGGGACGGGCCCGTCGTCAGTACGACAGGCCCGGCTGCGACTGGTTGACCAGGCGGCGCCGCAGCACCACCTGCCGCGTGCCGTCCCGGTAGAGCCGCACCCGGGCCAGCTCCCAGCCGGAGAACTCGGCCTGGATCGCCAGCTGCGCCGCGGCGGTCAGCCGATCGACGTTCGAGGGCAACCGCAGCGGCGCGTATTCGTAGTCCATGCCCCTATGCTGCCCAGGTCACGGGCCCTCCGCCACCCCCTGCGGGTGACCCGGATCGCCCTCGTACGGCTCAGCCGTCGCGCTCCGGGTAGCCCACCGGCACCGCCGACACGTCGTCCAGCGCCGTGACGATCTCCTCCGGCAGCGTCATCCGCTCCACCTGCAACGCGCCGAGCAACTGCCCGACGGTCCGGGCGCCCAGGATCGGTGCGGTCACGCCCGGCCGGTCCCGCACCCAGGCCAGCGCCACCTCCAGCGGCGACACGCCGAGCCCGCCGGCCGCGATCGCGACCGCCTCCACGATGCTGGAGCAGCGCGGCTCCAGGTACGTCGCGACGAACCGCTCGAAGTGCGGCGACACCGCCCGCGAGTCGGCCGGGCGGCCGTTGCGGTACTTGCCGGTCAGCACGCCCCGGCCCAGCGGCGACCAGGGCAGCACACCCAGCCCCATCCCGGCGCAGGCGGGCAGCACCTCCCGCTCCACACCGCGCTCCAGCAGCGAGTACTCCACCTGCGCGGCGACCACCGGCGCCCGCCCCGGCCAGGCGGCCTGCCAGGCGGCGGCCCGGGCGGTCTGCCATCCGGAGAAGTTCGACACACCCACGTAGCGGGCCTTCCCGCTGGACACCGCGTGGTCCAGCGCCGAGAGCGTCTCCTCCAGCGGGGTGTCCGGGTCGTACCCGTGCACCTGCCACAGGTCGACGTGGTCGGTGCCGAGCCGGCGCAGCGAGGCGTCGAGCGTGCGCAGCAGATGCCCGCGCGAGCCGTCCCGGCGGCGGCTGCCCGGCCGCAGGCCCGCCTTGGTGGCGATCAGCAGCTCGTCGCGGTCCACCAGGCTGCCCAGCAGGGAGCCGATCACCGACTCGGCGTCGCCGTCGGCGTACACGTCGGCGGTGTCGACGAGGTTGCCGCCCGCGTCGAGGTAACTCTTCAGCTGGGCGGCCGCGTCGTCGGCGTCGGTGTCCCGTCCCCAGGTCATGGTGCCGAGCGCGAGCCGCGATACCGCCAGCCCGCTTCGGCCGAGCGGTCGCTGTTGCATGCGTGAACCTTATTTCGAACCCGGCGTCACGGATATCCTCGCCGCAGTCAACTTCCCGCGCGACCTCCACCCGGTGTGACATGTTCGGGGCGAGCCGGACGTCAAGGGCGCCACGCTCATTGCGTAACCTGATGCGACCTGTGGTGCGGACGGTGGGAGGATCAGTGCGACTCGGGCTCAACCTCGGATACCAGACGGCGTGGAGCACGCCCTTCGACCACCTGGCGCTGGCCCAGGAGGCGGACCGGCTCGGCTACTCGGTGGTCTGGGCCGCGGAGGCGTACGGCTCGGACTCGCCGAGCATGCTGGCCTGGATCGCCGGTCAGACGGAGCGTATCGACGTGGGCTCCGCGGTCATGCAGATCCCGGCCCGTACCCCCGCCATGACGGCGATGACCGCCGCGACCATCGACACGCTCTCCGGCGGCCGGTTCCGCCTCGGCCTGGGCGTGTCCGGCCCGCAGGTCTCCGAGGGCTGGCACGGCGTGCGGTTCGCCAAGCCGCTGGCCCGCACCCGCGAGTACGTCGACATCGTCAAGCTCGCGGTGGCCCGCAAGGAGGTCGCGTACGACGGCGAGCACTACACGCTGCCGCTGCCCGACGGCCCCGGCAAGGCGCTGCGGCTGGGCTTCCACCCGCCGCGCGAGCACATCCCGATCTACCTGGCCGCCGTCGGCCCGAAGAACCTGGAGCTGGCCGGCGAGATCGCCGACGGCTGGCTGGCCGTCTTCTACTCCCCGGAGTTCGCCGAGGAGCACCTCGCCTCGGTGCGGGCCGGGCGCGCGGCGGCGGGCAAGGAACTGGCCGGCTTCGACGTGGTGCCGTCCGTGCCGGTCGTGGTCGGCGACGACATCGCCACCTGCGCCGAGCTGGTGCGCTGGTACGCCGCGCTGTACGTCGGCGGCATGGGCAGCCGCAAGCAGAACTTCTACAACCAGCTCGCCACCCGGATGGGCTACGGCGACGCGGCCCGCGAGGTCCAGGACCTCTACCTGGCCAAGCGGCAGCGCGACGCGGCCGCCGCCGTACCGATGGAGTTCATCGACCGCACCTCGCTGCTCGGCCCGAAGGAGCGCATCGCCGAGCGGATGCGGGAGTACGCCGCCGCGGGCGTGACCACGCTGTCGGTGTCGCTGTTCGTGGCCGACCGGGAGAGTGGGGTGCAGACCCTGCGTACCGTCGCCGAGGCGCTGGAGCTGTCCGGAGTCGGCGAGTGACCTGGATCGAGGCCATCGTCCTGGGCCTGGTCCAGGGGCTGACCGAGTTCCTTCCGGTGTCCTCGTCCGGGCACCTGCGGATCACCTCGGAGCTGTTCTTCGGCCGGGACGCGGGCGCGTCGTTCACCGCGGTGACCCAGCTCGGCACCGAGGCCGCCGTCCTGATCTACTTCGCCAAGGACATCTGGCGGATCGTCCGGACCTGGTTCGTCGGCCTGGTCGACCGCTCGGTGCGGTCCAGCCTCGACTACCGGATGGGCTGGTACGTCATCGTCGGTACCATCCCGATCGGCATCTTCGGGCTGCTGTTCAAGGACCAGATCCGCACCGCCGGCCGTGACCTGCGGTTGGTGTCGACCACGCTGATCCTCGGCGCGATCGCGCTGGCCTTCGCCGAGTACTGGGGCCGGCAGACCCGTACGCTGGAGAACTTCCGGATGCGCGACGGCGTCATCATGGGCTTCGCCCAGGCGGCGGCGCTGGTCCCCGGCGTCTCCCGGTCCGGCGGCACCCTGACCGCGGGCCTGCTGCTCAACCTAACCCGGGAGACCGCGGCCCGCTACTCGTTCCTGCTGGCCATCCCGGCCGTGGTGATCTCCGGCGTGTTCAGCCTCCCGGACGTCTTCGAGCCGTCCGCGCCGGGCACCGCCGCGCCGAGCGTGGCGCAGATGGTGATCGCGACGCTCATCGCGTTCGCCGTCGGCTACGCGGCCATCGCGTGGCTGCTGCGCTACGTCGCCCACCACACGCTGTACGTGTTCGTGCTGTACCGGGTGGCGCTGGGCAGCCTGCTGATCTGCCTGCTGGCGACCGGCACGATCAGCGCCACCTGACGTCGTCGTGCGAGAGGCCGGCCACCCCGATGTCCGAGGTGGCCGGCCTTCGGCTTCGTCGCCGGCTCAGCCACGTAGGGCCGCGCCGTCGCGCACGCCGCGCGGCCCGGTGGCCGGGGGTGGCTACTCTCACCCGCATGTCGCGCTTCCGCCTCAGACCGCTGCACGGCGTTCCCGTGATGATCGCGATTCTGGCGGCCTATGCCTGGAGTCTGGGAGAGCCTTTCGACAAGCCGGAGCTGCCGGCCGAGATGTTCGTGGTGACGGGCACAGTCGAGTCGGTACAGAAGAACTGGGAATCGACGACGGGAGGAAGCAGAAACCTCGCCGCCGTGGTGTATCGGGTGGTGCTCCGCGAGCACCCCCGGGTCAAGTTCAGCGTACGAGAGCTGCCGAGCGAGGAACTGGTGCCCGGCACGCCGGTCCGATTCGAGATGAGCAGGGATCCCCAGCCGGAGCTGGAACGCGCACGGTTGTACGTCTACGCGACCTACGTGGTTTCGGCCGAGACCTTCGTCGTCGACGGCACCGTGCTCTACGACGCGGCCGAGATCAGGGCGCAGGACAAGGCACGGGCCGACGCGGGGGTCAGGCGGTACCGCAGTATCTCTCTGGTGCTGTGGGCTGTGGTGGTCGTCTGGGTCGCGCTCCTGGTCCGGCGGCACCGGGTGGTGCTGCAGTCCTTGGCGCGGCCTGTCGTGGCGGGACGATCATCGGGGGACGTACCGCCTAGGGTGGTCAGCGTGGCGACCCTTCTGCTTCTGCGACACGGCCGGACCACCGCGAACGCCGACGGCGGCCTGGCCGGGCGGCAACCGGTCGAGCTGGACGACACCGGCCGGGCGCAGGCCACGGCGGTCGCTGCGCGCCTCGCCGGGCTGCCGCTCGCGGCGGTGGTGACCAGCCCGCTCATCCGCTGCCGGCAGACCCTCGACCTGGCGCTTCCCGGCGCCGAGCCGATCGTCGAGGACGGGCTGATCGAGTGCGGGTACGGCGACTGGGAGGGGCAGTCGCTGAAGAAGCTGGCGAAGGAGCCGCTCTGGCCGGTGGTGCAGCAGCACCCGAGCGCCGCCGCGTTCCCGCAGGGCGAGTCGATGGCGGCGATGTCCGCGCGGGCGGTCGCCGCGGTACGGGCCTGGGACGCGCGGGTCACCGCCGAGCACGGGCCGGAGGCCATCTGGCTGGCGTGCAGCCACGGCGACGTGATCAAGGCGATCGTGGCGGACGCGCTCGGCGTACACCTTGATCTTTTCCAGCGGATCGTGGCCGACCCGGCGTCGGTGACGGCGATCCGCTACACCCCGTTGCGGCCGTTCCTGGTCCGGCTCAACGACACCGGCGGCGATCTGTCGGCGCTGGTCCCGCCGCCGCGCAAGCGGCGCCGGCGACCGGCGCGGGCGGCCGAGTCCGACGCGGCGGTCGGCGGAGGCGCGGGCGCGGCCGGGTGAGACAGGCGTACGCGGCGCGTTCGCTCTGGGCGGATTCGGCGTCGGTGGGCTGCGCGGTGCTTCCACACGCCGGATAGGGTCGTGGGTATGACGCACCAGGTGCACGCCTTCGAGCCGCCGGAGCGGTTCGTCGCCGGTACGGTCGGCCCGCCGGGGGAGCGCACGTTCTTCCTCCAGGCGCGCGGCGGCGGCCGGCTGGTCAGCGTGTCGCTGGAGAAGGTCCAGGTGTCGTTGCTCGCCGAGAAGCTCGAGGAGCTGCTCACCGAGGCGCAGCGCCGATTCGGCGTGAAGCTGCCGGAGACGGCCGCCACGGTGACCAGTGACAACGAGCCGCTCGACACGCCTGTGGACGAGGAGTTCCGGGTCGGCACGCTGGGCCTGGCCTTCGACGTGGACACCGCCACCGTGGTGATCGAGGCGATCGCCGTCGGTGAGGCGGAGGTCGAGGTCGAGCTGGGCGACGCGGACGACGACGCCGACGAGGACCCGGACGAGCCGGACGACGACCTCGACCGCCTGCGGGTGCGGCTGACCCCGGAGGCGACCCGCGAGTTCATCGAACGGGCCAAGCGCGTCGTGAACGCCGGCCGGCCCCCCTGCCCGCTGTGCGGCCAGCCGCTCGACCCGGCCGGTCACCTCTGCCCCCGGCACAACGGCTATCACCGGTGACCTCGTCGGAACTGCAGCCCCGACAGGACGGCGCCGAGGCGCTGCGGCTGCTCGCCGACGGTGAGCTGACCCTGGAGGGGCGGCTCGTCGACGCCTCCAACGCGACGCTGCGCGGCGTCATCGCGCTCGGCGACGTGAGCGCGCACTGCGTCTACAAGCCGGTACGCGGCGAGCGCCCGCTCTGGGACTTCCCGGACGGCACGCTCGCCGGCCGGGAGGTGTCCGCCTACCTGGTGTCCCGGGCCACCGGCTGGGACCTGGTTCCGCCCACGGTGCTGCGCGACGGCCCGTTCGGCCCCGGCTCGTGCCAGCTCTGGATCGACGAGCCGGACGACGCCGAGCCGCTCGTCGGGTTCGTGCCGGCGCGGGAGATCCCGCCGCGCTGGTTCCCGGTCGCCGCGGCCCGCGACGACGACGGGGCGGCGTACGCGCTGGCGCACGCCGACGACCCCCGCCTGGCCCGGCTCGTCGTGCTCGACGCGATCATCAACAACGCCGACCGCAAGGGCGGGCACGTGCTCGTCGGCCCGGACGACCGGATCTACGGCGTCGACCACGGCGTGAGCTTCCACGTCGAGGAGAAGCTGCGTACGGTGCTGTGGGGCTGGGCCGGCCGCGAGCTGCCGCCGGACGCGGTGGAGGTGCTCGACGGCCTGGCCGGGCAGCTGCGCGGGCCGCTCGGCGAGGAACTGGCCGAGCACCTGACCATCGGTGAACTGGCCGCGCTGGCGGAACGGGTCGAGCGGCTGGGCGAGAGCGGCCGGTTCCCGCTGCCGCCCCAGGAGTGGCCGGCGATGCCCTGGCCGCCGATGTGAGCCGTTGTCGCGTTGATCACCCGTAGGGCGGCACCCGAGCGTCTGACGGATCGTTAGGCTGGCGGTCATGGAGTCTTGGGCGGGACATGACGTGCCACGGCTGCCCGGCGAGGGCGTGTCGCTGAGGTTGTACGACTCGGCACGGCAGGGCGCCCATCCCAGCCGGCCCGAGGGCGCGGCCTCGATGTACGTCTGCGGCATCACCCCGTACGACGCGACGCACCTCGGGCACGCCGCCACCATGATCACGTTCGACCTGGTGCAGCGGATGTGGCGCGACGCCGGCCTCGATGTGCGGTACGTGCAGAACGTCACCGACATCGACGACCCGCTGCTGGAGCGCGCCGAGCGCGACGGCGAGGACTGGAAGGTCCTGGCCATGCGGGAGACCGCGCTGTTCCGCGAGGACATGGAGGCGCTGCGGATGATCCCGCCGGCGCACTACGTCGGCGCGGTCGAGTCGATCCCGGACATCGCCGAGAAGGTGCTGGTGCTGCTCAAGGACGGTGCGGCGTACCGGCTCGACGACGGCACCGGCGACGTCTACTTCGACATCTCCGCCGCGCCCCGGTTCGGCTACGAGTCCAACCTGTCCCGAGAGCAGATGATCGAGCTGTTCGCCGAGCGCGGCGGCGACCCCGAACGCGCCGGCAAGCGCGACCCGCTCGACCCGCTGCTGTGGCGCGGCGCCCGCGAGGGTGAGCCGTCCTGGCCCGGCGGCGAACTGGGCGCGGGCCGTCCCGGCTGGCACATCGAGTGCACAGTCATCGCGCTGAACCTGCTCGGCGACCGGATCGACGTGCAGGGCGGCGGCAACGACCTGATCTTCCCGCACCACGAGTGCTCCGCCGCGCACGCCGAGCGGCTGACCGGCGAGGCGCCCTTCGCCGACCACTACGTGCACGCCGGCATGATCGGCCTGGACGGCGAGAAGATGTCGAAGTCCCAGGGCAACCTGGTCTTCGTGTCCCGGCTGCGGGCCGACAAGGTCGACCCGATGGCGGTCCGGCTGGCGCTGATGAGCGGCCACTACCGCAGCGACCGCTCCTGGACCGACGATCTGCTCACCGAGGCGCAGGAGCGGCTGGGCCGCTGGCGGCGGGCCGCCGCCGCGCCGGCCGGGCCGTCGGGTGCGGCGTTGCTGGCCGAGGTACGCGAGCGCCTGGCCGACGACCTGGACACGCCGGGTGCCCTGGCGGCAGCCGACCGCTGGGCCGAAGGCACCCTGACCGGCGTCACCGACGACCCGGATGCCCCGGCCCTCTTCCGGGACACGGTGGACGCCCTCCTCGGCATCGCCCTGTAGTCCCGCCCTTTCGCCGCTAGCCCTCGCGCCGCACCTTCTCGCCCTGCTCGCGCGTCGATCTTGCGCTTGCGGCCCACGTTCCGGCGCTTTTGCCCCGGTTCGCGGGGGCCGCAACCGCAAGATCGCGCCGCCCGAGGGCGAGTGTGGCGTTGGTGGAACGTGGTGGGTGCGTCGAGGGCGGGAGCCGGGAGCCGGGAGCCGGGTCAGCCCAGGACCAAGCCGGGGTCGGGGTCCTGGTCGGGGGTGGGGGCGGGGATCTTGTACTCCTCGGTGAGCGTGGTCATCGGGCCGGGCCACGTGGCCTGCGCGACCTCGATCGGCTTGTGCCGCTCGTCGTACGCGACGTGCAGCAGGTGCAGCACCGGCGTGTCCGGGCGGATCTGGAGAATCTCCGCCTCCTCCCGGCTGGGCTGACGCGCGCTGATCGTGTCGGTGGCGGTGACGTACCGCCGGCCGGTGACCTCCTCCGCCTCCTGGTAGAGCGGCCGGCCGAACGCCTCGGCCCGCTCCAGTGACGTGCCGGCGGTGTCGGCGGGCAGGAACCAGGACGCGCCGACCTCGACCGGTGAGTCGTCGGTGCGTACCAGGTGCCGCCGGCAGAGCAGCTCGGTGCCGTCGGCGACGCCGAACGCGTCGGCCACCTCGGCCGGGGCGGGGGAGCGGCCGACCGAGACGAGCTGCTGGCGGTACCGGGCGGCCAGGTCGGTGTGGTAGCCGCGGAAGCCGCCGTACCGGCCCCGGGACAGGCGGTTGAGGCGGCGCCGGGTGCCCCGGACGTACGTACCGGAGCCGGGTTTGGTGATCAGGATGCCCTCGACCCGCAGCTGGTCGACGGCGCGCTGCACGGTCTGCTTCGCGACGCCGAACATCTCGGCGATGGCCGGGATGGACGGCAGCCGCTCGCCCGGGCCCCAGTCGCCGCGGCGCACCTGGGCCTTGAGCTGCGCGGCGATCTGCCGGTGCGGGAACTCGGCCGCGCCCGGGTTGATCTGCATGCAGGCCTCCTCAGAACAGCTAGGTTCCTAGGATGCCCTAGAGGGTGTGACGGCGCCACCCCGGACACGAAGAAGCCGGGCCCCGGCAGGGGAGCCCGGCTTCGACGGAAAGGTGCTACCAGGAACCCGCGGTCGGTCCGGCGGAACCACCGCGGCGACGCAGGTACTTCTCGAACTCCTGGGCGATCTCGTCCCCGGTCAACGGGGTGATGCCGGCGTCGCCGACCCGTTCCTCCAGCTCACGCACGTACTCCCCGAGTTCGGCGTCCTGCTCGGCGGCGCTGCGCACCCGCTGCTCCCACTCGGCGGCCTCCTCGGCCAGGTCGGCCATCGGCACCGGCAGGTCGAGCACCTCCTCGACCCGGTGCAGCAGGGCGAGCGTGGCCTTCGGGCAGGGCGGGTTGTTGGCGTAGTGCGGCACGTGCACCCAGAACGACACCGCGTCGACCTCGGCGCGGGTGCACGCGTCGTGCAGCACGCCGACGATGCCGGTCGGCCCGTCGTACCGGGTGGGGGTGAGCTGGTAGCGCTTGGCCGCGTCGGCGTCCGACGCGCTGCCGCTGATCGGCAGCGGCCGGGTGTACGGCACGTCGGCCAGCAACGCGCCGAGCAGCACCACCCGCTCGACCTCCAGGCTGTGGCAGATCTCCAGCACCTGCTCGCAGAACGTCCGCCAGCGCATGCTCGGCTCGATGCCGCGGATCAGCACCACGTCGCGCTCGGTGCCCTCCGGACTCGCCACCATGAACCGCGTGGTGGGCCACTCGACGCGCCGGGTCTCCCCGTCGGCCATGGTGATCGTCGGCCGGCTCACCTGGAAGTCGTAGAAGTCCTCCGGGTCCAGCTCGGTCACCTGCCGGGCCTGCCAGACCTGCTCCAGGTGTTCCACGGCGGCGGTGGAGGCGTCGGCGGCGTCGTTCCAGCCCTCGAAGGCCGCGATGGCGACCGGCGAGCGCAGTACCGGCAGCCCGTCGAACTCGGTCACGCCGTCACCTCACCCTGCTCGTCGGGCACGGCGCCGCCCCGTCGCACTTCGCACCCCTGTTGTCCTTCACGTCCGTCAGCCTACGTGCCCCCGCGAGGGCCGGCCCGTCGGCCGCGCCGGTCGCCGGGCCGGACCACCCGGGCGAACCGGCGGAAAGGGGTACGACGGCCCGGTGGGCAGAATGTGGGATGGCCCGGTTCGGGTGACTCTGCCGCACTCGGGCGCACTACCCTGGAGCATGTGTCTATCTCGTTGCGTGACCTGCTGGCGGATCGGATCCTGATCGCGGACGGCGCGATGGGGACGATGCTCCAGGCTGCCGACCTCACCCTCGACGACTTCGACGGCCTCGAAGGCTGCAACGAAATCCTCAACGTGACCCGGCCGGACGTGGTCCGCGGCGTGCACGACGCCTACCTGGCCGCCGGCGCGGACTGCGTGGAGACCAACACCTTCGGCGCCAACCTGCCCAACCTCGCCGAGTACGGCATCCCCGGCCGCATCCGGGAGCTGTCCGAGGCGGGCGCGCGGATCGCGCGGGAGGCAGCCGACGCGTACGCGACGCCGGAGCACCCCCGGTTCGTGCTCGGCTCGATGGGCCCGGGCACCAAGCTGCCCACACTCGGGCACGCGAGCTACGCGTCCCTGCGTGACGCGTACCAGGAGAACGCCGCCGGCCTGATCGCCGGCGGAGCGGACGCGCTGATCATCGAGACCTGCCAGGACCTCCTCCAGGTCAAGGCGGCGGTGGTCGGGTCGAAGCGGGCCCGCGCCGAGGCCGGCCGGGACGTCCCGATCATCTGCCAGGTGGCGGTGGAGACCACCGGCACCATGCTGCTTGGGAGCGAGATCGGCGCCGCGCTGACCGCGATCGAGCCGCTCGGCGTCGACCTGATCGGGCTGAACTGCTCCACCGGGCCGGCGGAGATGGGCGAGCACCTGCGCTACCTGGCGCAGCACTCGCGTATCCCGATCTCGGTGATGCCGAACGCGGGCCTGCCGGTGCTGACCGCCGACGGGGCGTACTTCCCGCTCAGCCCGGACGAGCTGGCCGACGCGCTGGAGCAGTTCGTCACCGACTACGGCGTGGCCCTGATCGGCGGCTGCTGCGGCACCACCCCGGAGCACATCCGGGTGCTGGTGGAGCGGCTGGGCGGGCGCGCGCCGGTGGCGCGGGAGCCGAAGCCGGAGGCCGGAGTCTCCTCGATCTACCACCACGTGCCGTTCGCCCAGGACGCCAGCATCCTGATGGTGGGGGAGCGGACCAACGCCAACGGCTCGAAGGCGTTCCGCGAGTCCATGCTCGCCGGGGACTGGCAGGCCTGCGTGGAGGTCGCCCGCAGCCAGGCCCGCGACGGCTCGCACCTGCTGGACCTCTGCGTCGACTACGTCGGCCGCGACGGCACGCAGGACATGCGGGAGCTGGCCGGCCGGTTCGCCACCGCCTCGACGCTGCCGATCGTGCTGGACTCCACCGAACCGGCCGTGATCGAGGCCGGGCTGGAGATGCTCGGCGGCCGGTGCGTGGTCAACTCGGTGAACTTCGAGGACGGCGACGGCCCCGAGTCCCGCTACGCGCGGGTCATGCCGGTGGTCAAGGAGCACGGCGCCGCCGTGGTGGCGCTGCTCATCGACGAGGAGGGCCAGGCCCGCACCCGCGAGTGGAAGGTACGCGTGGCCAGCCGGCTCATCGACGACCTGACCGGCCGGTGGGGGATGCGCCGGGAGGACATCCTCATCGACGCGCTGACGTTCCCGATCGCCACCGGGCAGGAGGAGACCCGCCGCGACGGCATCGAGACGATCGAGGCGATCCGGGAGATCGCCGCGCGTTACCCGGGGGTCAACTTCACCGCCGGCATCTCCAACGTCTCGTTCGGTCTCAACCCGGCGGCCCGGCAGGTGCTCAACTCGGTGTTCCTGCACGAGTGCGCCCAGGCCGGGCTGACCTCGGCGATCGTGCACGCCAGCAAGATCCTGCCGATGGCCCGGATCCCGGACGAGCAGCGCGAGGTGGCGCTCGACCTGGTGTACGACCGCCGCCGCGAGGGCTACGACCCGGTGCAGCGGTTCATCGAGGCCTTCGAGGGCGTGGACGCGGCGTCGGCGCGCGCCACCCGGGCCGAGGAACTGGCCGCGCTGCCGCTCGACGAGCGGCTCAAGCGACGGATCATCGACGGCGAGCGCAACGGCCTGGAGGCCGACCTGGACACCGCGATGGCGCAGGGGCGTACGCCGCTGTCCATCATCAACGACCTGCTGCTGGACGGCATGAAGGTGGTCGGCGAGCTGTTCGGCTCCGGCCAGATGCAGTTGCCGTTCGTGCTCCAGTCCGCCGAGGTGATGAAGACCGCGGTGGCGTACCTGGAGCCGCACATGGAGAAGACCGACGACGACGGCAAGGGCCGGATCGTGCTCGCCACGGTCAAGGGCGACGTGCACGACATCGGCAAGAACCTGGTCGACATCATCCTGTCCAACAACGGCTACGACGTGGTGAACATCGGCATCAAGCAGCCGATCAACGCGATCCTCGACGCCGCCGAGGAACACCGGGCCGACGCGATCGGCATGTCCGGCCTGCTGGTCAAGAGCACAGTGATCATGAAGGAGAACCTGGCCGAGATGGCCTCCCGGGGCGTGGCCGAGCGCTGGCCGGTGCTGCTCGGCGGCGCGGCGCTGACCCGCGCGTACGTCGAGGACGACCTGCGGTCGATCTACCCGGGCCAGGTGCACTACGCCCGCGACGCGTTCGAAGGGCTGTCCCTGATGGACCGCGTGATGGCGGCCAAGCGCGGCGGCGCGCCGGTGATCGACCCGGAGCGCGAGGCGGCACTGGCGGCCCGCCGTGAGCGCCGCGAGCGGCAGCGGGCGCAGGTCCGCGAGGCGCTGCCCGAACTGGACGACGCGTCGGTCCGCTCCGACGTGGCGGTGGACGTGACGGTGCCGAAGCCGCCGTTCTTCGGCACCCGCGTCGTCAAGGGCGTGCCGCTGGCCGACTACGCGGCACTGCTCGACGAGCGGGCCACGTTCCTGGGCCAGTGGGGACTGCGCGGCGCACGCGGCGGCAAGGGCCCGTCGTACGAGGAACTGGTCGAGACAGAGGGCCGGCCCCGCCTGCGGTACTGGCTGGACCGCCTGATCTCCGACCAGGTGCTGGAGGCGGCCGTGGTGTACGGCTACTTCCCGGCGTACTCCGAAGGCAACGACCTGGTGGTGCTGGACGAGAACGGGCACAGCGAGCGGGCCCGGTTCTCGTTCCCCCGGCAGCGGCAGGAGCGGCGGCTGTGCCTGGCCGACTACTTCCGGCCCCAGGGTGACCAGCTCGACGTGGTGGCGTTGCAGCTGGTCACCGTGGGGCAGCCGATCAGCGAGTACACGGCGAAGATGTTCGCCGGCAACGAGTACCGCGACTACCTGGAGGTCCACGGCCTGTCCGTGCAGCTCACCGAGGCCCTGGCCGAGTACTGGCACCGACGGATCCGGGCCGAGCTGGTGCTGCCCGGCGGCGGCACGGTCGCCGACGACGACCCGGCCGACCTGGCCGGCCTGCTCCGCACCGACTACCGGGGCTGCCGGTACGCGTTCGGCTACCCGGCCTGCCCGGACCTGGAGGATCGGGCGAAGATCGTGGAGTTGCTGGGCGCCGAGCGGATCGGGGTGCAGTTGTCCGAGGAGTTCCAGTTGGTGCCGGAGCAGGCCACCGACGCGATCGTGGTGCACCACCCGGAGGCGAACTACTTCAACGCCAAGTGACGCCGTCACCCTCCCTGAGCTGGGCAAACAGGGCTGCGGCACCCTGCTAGGCCGTCGCCAGGCCGTCGGGGTCGGTCGGGCCGTGCCCGAAGGCGGCGTCGATCGCTCGGCGGGTGCGGTCCTCGCTGGTCGGGAGCAGGTGGGTGTAGACGCGCAGCGTGAAGCCGGGGTCGGCGTGGCCGAGGTACAGGGACAGCGCCTTGATGTTCTCGCCCGCGTCGAGCAGGACCGAGGCGTACGTGTGGCGCAGGACGTACATGCCGTTCTGCCGGGTGTCCTCGACGCCGGCGGCCAGCTGCCGGCGCCTGCCGGCCAGCTGCCGGCGGTGTCGAGCCTCAGGACCTGCGTGACAGATCAGTCTCGGGACGTGGGTGACACGTCCGGCTAGACGATCTTCAGGTCAGGGTAACCGCTTGGGGTCGAGCGGCTGGTTCGTAGCGCCCTAGGATCGGCGGGTGCTGGCTGATCAGGCAGGTCTTCCGCGGTTTCCGTACCACCCAGACCCGGTGGCGACGGGTTCGGTCGTGGCCGTCGAGGTGGTGTGTGCGTGTTGCGGCCAGCAGCGGCCCTTCACGTATGTCGGGCCTGTGTATGCCGTCGAGGAGTTGGGCAGGAGGCTGTGTGCGTGGTGCATCGCGGACGGCCGGGCGGCGGCGATGTTCGACGCGCAGTTCACCGATGCGCATTGGCGGGTGCCTGAAGATGTCCCGTCGGATGTGACCGAGGTGGTTCTCCGCCGAACGCCGGGCTTCGCCGGCTGGCAGCAGGAGCGGTGGTTGCATCACTGCGGTGACGCGGCGGAGTTCCATGGCGAGGTCGGTGCGCGTGAGTTGGCGGACTTTCCTGATGCCGTGGAGCAACTGCGGTTGGAGATGGCCGGGTCTGGCTGGTCGGCGGAGGAAAAGGAGTGGTACTTGCAGGCGATCAGCAAGGACGGCCCGGTCACCGCGTTTCTGTTCCGCTGCCGGCACTGCGGTACTCACCTTGCGTACTCCGACTCGACCTGACCGCCGGTTCTTGGCCGCGAGGGCTCGGGCTTGCGAACCTTGAACCGGGCGATCGGCTTGACGGTGGTGCGGGGCACTTCGGTGAGGAGATGGTCGCCGTCGTGGACCCGGAAGGTGTTGTCGGCGGCTTCGACGATGAGGGTGCGGCCGGCGTGGGCGATGCCGACGTGGATGCGTTGACCGGCGATGACCAGGGCTCCTCGACAGCTGACGCGGCGCTCGACCCGCACCGTTTCGGGTGCCGGGGCGGGTGGTGGTCCGGCGGGGCGGGCGTCGCGGATGCGGGCGATCTCGGCGGGTGTCAGCGGGTTGGGCAGGCTGCGCAGCAGGACGCCGTCGGCGGTGATCTGCATGAGGCCGCGGTCGAGGCGGACGGTGACGCGCCTGCCGGCGAAGTGGTAGCCGATGGGGTGTTGCCGGCCGGCTAGGCCGATCAGGCCGGTGGCGTTGACGAGCCGTTCGCGCTCTGCCGCATGCGCTACGACCAGCGCACCCGCGCCTACGTCCACCGCCGCATCACCGAAGGCCTCAGCAAGCAGGAGATCCTGCGCTGCCTGAAGCGCTACATCGTCCGCGACGTCTACACCGCCCTACGCGCCGACTTCGCCGCCCTAACCCCTTGACCTCCATAGGAGCATCGGGATGGCAGAAGAGCTCATGTCGGGCGCTTGTGTAGCTTCCGCAACCTGACCCCAAAGCTCTCCCGGGCCTCCAAAAACAACGAATCGACTGGCTTCCAGATTTCGATGATGTCTTTCGTTGTATTCTTGGCGTGCGTCAGCTCGACCATAACATCTACAACCTTGGACGCCTTAATTCTCGCGTCATCCTCAGGTAAGAGGGCAAGGTGTCGCCTAACCTCAAATGTTTGACGCCCCACCCGCTGAACAAATGGCGCACGGTCAGGCCAGGGCGCTTGGCCATGCGCTACGTCTGAATTTAGCGCCAAGTCGGAGGCTGCGTCATAGGCTTCCTCTAGCGCAGACATCACATCCCGTAACACGCCTGCTTCAAATTCATCGGCACGGTCCCGCAAGGCAACTTTGCGGTTTCGGCGAGCCTGAAACCCGGCACCAACCTCGGAGAGCAGCCACCCAATTCCGACGGGTATTAGGGTTTGAGCCATCGTCATCCAGTTCACGCCACCACGCTACCTCCTGACGTCAAACTGATGATCTAGAGCCAGGCGGGGTGACGCGCCGTTTTCCTGGCCTGGCCAGGCGAGAAAAGCCTGATCACCAGCACGGACGTAGGGGCCTGCCTCGAAATCAAGGCACCTTCCAAACTGGCCGTGCGAGCTGCAACTGTTGGCCGTCACGTGACCCGGTGGTAGGACAACCAGAACTCTCGCTCTTGAACGTTCCGTCGACCGTCCCGCCAGCGAACAAGTAGACGTCCGGGGCGCTTATCTCCCAGAGACGGCGTGAGCTTGAGGTGCAACGTCTGTCCCGGATGGAGAGCAGGGGCCGGGAGCTTCGGCCAGAGGACACCCACCCGGTCTGTGTAGTCGTCGCCGTCATCGTTGAAGACCCGAGCTTCGAGATCCCTCATGGTCCCGGGGCCGTGGTTGGCCACTACCACACGTTCGTCCTGGTCCCAGCCATGCCGAGTCTTGTATGCGAGAAGCTCAAGCCTCGCGTCTGGCTGTGCGATTCGGTTCCGCCACCAGGGTCGGAGGACCGAGTACCACAGATTGATGACCCCTAGAGCGAATGCCGCGACGGCGACCGTCGCGCTCACAGATTGAGAACTCATGCGACGAGGGTAGGCGAGGCCGCAAAATCCGGAATATGGGCGGAATGATCAGCCGCGCTATCTGCAAGTGGTAAAGCATCCGTCCTGCTAGAAGACCTGGCCGAGCGGCTAGGGCTACTCCGCTCCTACACCGTGTGCGGCAGCAGCGCCGACAGCAACGGGCCGGGACAAGGGCAGCCTCCGGCGGCTGATCACGGACAGCCGCCCGAGGTCGGAGACGTGGACGGACCCTGCCGAACGGAGTGTCAAGCCCCGGGTTTGATGGAGAGTTGGTTAGCTGGTTTTCAGGGGTGCGGTGACCGGGTGGGTCATCGCGTGTAGCGCCTCGTGCTCGGCGGGTGGGACGTGGCCGAGTTCGCCGTGCAGCCTGCGGTTGTTGTACCAGTCGATGTACTCGACGGTGGCCATCTCCAGGTCGTCGAGCCCGCGCCACGGGCCCTTGTTCCGGACGAGTTCGGCCTTGTACAGGGAGTTGAACGCCTCGGCCATCGCGTTGTCGAAGGAGTCGCCCTTGGAGCCGACGGAGGCGACGGCGCCGGCCTCGGCGAGCCGCTGGGTGTAGCGGATCGCTCGATATTGGGCGCCACGGTCGGAGTGGTGGACCAGTCCGCCCAGGTCAGCGCCTTGATTTTCGCGGCGCCAGATCGCCATCTTCAGCGCGTCGAGAGCCAGCTCGGTGTAGAGACTCGTGGACACCTGCCAGCCGACGATCATGCGGGAGTACACGTCGAGGACGAACGCGGCGTACACCCAGCCCACACTGGTGCGCACGTAGGTCAGGTCCGCGACCCACAGCTGGTTCGGATGTTTCGCGGTGAAGTCCCGTTTGACCAGGTCAGCGGGCCGGTTGGTCTCGGCCGCTGGCCGGGTCGTGCGTGGCGACTTGTCGCGCAGCAGCCCGCGCAGCCCGCAGGCGCGCATCAGCCGCTCGACGGTGCACCGGGCCACTGGCAAACCGCGTCGGTGCAGCTCGTGCCAGATCTTGCGTGCCCCGTAGACGCCGTAGTTCTCCGCGTGGATCCGCTCGATCACCGCGGTCAGCTCCTCATCGCGCCGCGACCGGGCCGAGGCCGGGCGGGTCTTGGCGGCGTAGTAGGTCGACGGTGCGATCTGTGCCGGCGTGTCTTCGAGCGCCTGCAGGACCGGCTGGACACCGTGTTCGACCCGCTGGGAGTCGACGAACTCGACCTTCATCGCGACGGACGGTCCAACTCCGCCGCGAAGAAAGACGCCGCGGACTTCAGGATCTGGTTCGCCCGCCGCAGCTCACGCACCTCCCGTTCCAACGCGGCGAGGCGTTCCGCGTCGCTGCTGGTGGTGCCCAGCCGGTCGCCGGCGTCGGTCTCGGCCTTCTTCACCCACGTGCGCAACGCCTCCGGGTGAACCCCGAGCTGACCGGCGATCCGACGGATCGCTCCGACCGCGGACGCCGGATCCCGACGGGCCTCGACCGCCAACCGGGTCGCACGCTCACGCAACTCATCGTTGTACTTCTTCGGTGCCGGCATCGCTGGTGTTCCTCCCAGGTTTCGATGTCTCCATCAAACCCGGTGCGGGACAGAGCGCCCAGAACTTACAAGCGAGGGGCCGCATGCTGTGCGAGCTAGCCTCGCATCTCGGCACGTGGACGGGAAGCAGGCCGCCGACATCGAGGCTGGGTCACCGGCTGAGCCGCCACAGGGATTGATGCATGCGGGCGTCGCTCGGAGGCAGGTCCTTGACAAGGAGGTAGAGATTCTGGAAGTAGGCTTGCCATCTTTCCCGGTCATAGTGTGCGGTCCGGGTCGCGCGCTCGGCCTCGACGAGCGGCAGCATCGCCTCCCAGACTGGAACGATCGACCCGCCGAGGTAGCCCGAAACGGCATGGACGTCAACTATCCCGTGGGCAACGAGTGCCCCAAGGTTGTCGTAGAAGCATCCGAGATCTCGGACCATCTCGCGTGCCTCGTCAGGCAGGCCGTCGAGCCCTTTTGTTAGGTCAAAGCTGTTTAACTCCCGATACACGAAGCGACGGGCTCGGCTTAGGCGGGCGCCCCTGTGCTCGGAGAAAAGATCTACCAACGTCGGCACCGCATTCGCATGCCGCGCGAGGGTCAGGGCTCTCCATCCGATTAGTCCAGACAGTGCCATGTCCCGCACCGGGTTTGATGGAGACATCGAAACCTGGGAGGAACACCAGCGATGCCGGCACCGAAGAAGTACAACGATGAGTTGCGTGAGCGTGCGACCCGGTTGGCGGTCGAGGCCCGTCGGGATCCGGCGTCCGCGGTCGGAGCGATCCGTCGGATCGCCGGTCAGCTCGGGGTTCACCCGGAGGCGTTGCGCACGTGGGTGAAGAAGGCCGAGACCGACGCCGGCGACCGGCTGGGCACCACCAGCAGCGACGCGGAACGCCTCGCCGCGTTGGAACGGGAGGTGCGTGAGCTGCGGCGGGCGAACCAGATCCTGAAGTCCGCGGCGTCTTTCTTCGCGGCGGAGTTGGACCGTCCGTCGCGATGAAGGTCGAGTTCGTCGACTCCCAGCGGGTCGAACACGGTGTCCAGCCGGTCCTGCAGGCGCTCGAAGACACGCCGGCACAGATCGCACCGTCGACCTACTACGCCGCCAAGACCCGCCCGGCCTCGGCCCGGTCGCGGCGCGATGAGGAGCTGACCGCGGTGATCGAGCGGATCCACGCGGAGAACTACGGCGTCTACGGGGCACGCAAGATCTGGCACGAGCTGCACCGACGCGGTTTGCCAGTGGCCCGGTGCACCGTCGAGCGGCTGATGCGCGCCTGCGGGCTGCGCGGGCTGCTGCGCGACAAGTCGCCACGCACGACCCGGCCAGCGGCCGAGACCAACCGGCCCGCTGACCTGGTCAAACGGGACTTCACCGCGAAACATCCGAACCAGCTGTGGGTCGCGGACCTGACCTACGTGCGCACCAGTGTGGGCTGGGTGTACGCCGCGTTCGTCCTCGACGTGTACTCCCGCATGATCGTCGGCTGGCAGGTGTCCACGAGTCTCTACACCGAGCTGGCTCTCGACGCGCTGAAGATGGCGATCTGGCGCCGCGAAAATCAAGGCGCTGACCTGGGCGGACTGGTCCACCACTCCGACCGTGGCGCCCAATATCGAGCGATCCGCTACACCCAGCGGCTCGCCGAGGCCGGCGCCGTCGCCTCCGTCGGCTCCAAGGGCGACTCCTTCGACAACGCGATGGCCGAGGCGTTCAACTCCCTGTACAAGGCCGAACTCGTCCGGAACAAGGGCCCGTGGCGCGGGCTCGACGACCTGGAGATGGCCACCGTCGAGTACATCGACTGGTACAACAACCGCAGGCTGCACGGCGAACTCGGCCACGTCCCACCCGCCGAGCACGAGGCGCTACACGCGATGACCCACCCGGTCACCGCACCCCTGAAAACCAGCTAACCAACTCTCCATCAAACCCGGGGCTTGACACCACCGCGATGATCGAGATTGCTAGCGCTGCCTGCTCCATTGCAGTCCTTCTTTCGCAAGCTATAGAGGCTGCAGGCCAAGAAGTCAGTGTGGCGCTGGCGCTACGCCTGGCTCCTCCGCCAAACAGACGGCAGTTGTGTCGGAAGGCCGACGGCGCGGTGCAGCGGCGGGAGCACCTGTTCTCCTGGACTCCGGCAGTTGGTCATTGCCCGTACTGCACCCTCAGCGAAGAGTCGCGGTCTCGGGGGCCTCAACTCTCGGGCGATCCATGCCCCCGGACTGCTGCCCGGTCTCCTGAATCTTCGAGGGTCGAACCCTCCTCGTATCAGGTCGAGGTTCAGGCCGTCGCCAGGCCGTGGAACGTCGACCAGAGGTGCCCAATAGTGAGCTCTTTTCATCCTGCGTAGCGGTTGGCTTCGACGTGGTGCAGAACGAGGATGGCCTGCACGATCGTGGTCGCTCGTCGTGGGCAGCAGCGCAGCTTGTTCAGGATCTTCCATGTCTTGAGGGTGGCGATCGCGCGTTCGCCGCGGGCGCGGATTTTCGCGTGGGCGCGGTTCACGGCCTTCTGCCGGCGTGACAGCTTCGGCCGGAAGCGGTGCCGCTTGAACGGTGTGTTCACGCTGCCGCGGGCTCCTTGGTAGCCCTTATCGGCGAAGGTCATCACGTCTGCCCTGGTCAGCGCCTCGATGATGCCGTGGGTCCGGGCTGCGGTCAGGTCATGGACCGAGCCGGGCAGCGCCGGCGAAGCCCAGACGAGGCGGCCAGCGGCATCGGCGATGACCTGCACGTTCACGCCGTGGTGCTTGTGTTTTCCGGAGTAGTACGGCTTCTGGTCGGCGACCCGGTCGATCGGAATCAGGGTGCCGTCCAGGATCGCGTACGCCAGTCGGCGGATCCGTCGCATGGCGGTGGCCAGGTCGTCGGCGGCCGTCGCAAGCAGGGACATGGCTTCCTGCACGTAGCGCCAGGCGGTGGCGACGCCGATCTCGAAGCCGGCCGCGAGTCGGGTGTAGGTGTCGCCGTTACGCAGATGGGCCAGAGCGAGCAGCGCCTGCCGGCCGGGTTCGAGGCGCCGCCACCGGGATCGGCGCTGCTGGCGGTGGCCGCGGATGCGTTCGGCCAGGTGGTTCAGGGTGCGGCTGGACAACGGGATCGTGGCGGGGTAGGACAGCATGGCGAGGCTCCCGGTCGGGGCTTCGAGTCTTGGTCGACAGCTGTCCTACCTGGAGCCTCGCACCCATCGATCACCGGGCCTGCCACACCGGCCCTGAGGTGCAAGACCAGCTTGGAAAAGGCTCAGTGATGGTCGATGCTCAGCGTTCGCGCAGCTCAGGCGAGGATGGGCGACCTTTGTCTGGTTCGCCTGCCACCCGGTGCCAGTTCAACGCCAAGTGATGCCGCACGAGCGCCAAGCCATCATGCTGACTGGGACCGTTCTTTCTGCGGCAGCGGCGGGAGCCCAGGCTCGATGACGTCGAGGTCGTCGTCATGAATCACGGCCTCAGGCTCGTTTGCTCTCAGTTGCTCGCGGAGCGCGCGGTAGAACTCCTGTAGAGCGTCATTGAGCCTGCTTATCGGCGGCGCGGACGGGTACTGCTCGGCTCGCGGGTCTCGGTCTTCTTCTCCGTGGACGCGGACCGCGTACGCGTGATGGATGACGGCTCGAGCGGCTCGTTGCACCCGTGGACTTCCGAGAAGCCTGAGTTGCTCGCACGTGAGGCGCATGCTGTGGTGTGCCTCGTCGAGCGCCCTTCTGCGTTCCTCCTGATTCTCGCTGCGGGAGAAGCGCTCGGCGTGGTGCCGGAGGGTCCGAGTGGAGGCGGCGAACGACTCACCATGTTTGAGTAGCGCGGCGTCCCAACGCGCACGGATGTCGGCTGCCATCAGTTGTTTGTTCGTCTTTGTGACGGCGTAAGCCCCCAGCGCTGCCGCAATGAGACCGCCGACAAACGAGAGCACTGCCGCGAGCCACTCCATCCGCTGATGCTAGCTACGGAGCGGCTTGAGACCGCAGCCCCACCGGCTGTCGACAGTGGTCGGCCTCCAGCATTGGCTGTCGATGCTGGTTGTGGCGGCCATGGCCACATCACAGAGCAGTCCCGGCAGCGGAAGTACGTGCAAACGGATGCCCCCAGGGCCTGCGCTGTCGCTAAGACCTCGCGGCTTCCGCTCTCTGTCCACCCCGGGGACATTCCTCAGGCGGGGCGTACGCACGGATGGTGCCGTTGTGGCGTGCGACCTCTCCGTCAGCAGTGAGGGGTACCAGGCGTTTGCAGATGGCGCACGAGCCCCGCTGCTGATGCGAGCGCTGAGTCACCTTGCCTCCTCGGGTAGGTCGTTGTGCGTCTTTCGTTCTCGCTGTCGACTCGTGAGGTGTGGGCCGACTGCGGACCCGAGCGCGGCGCTGACGCACGCGGGGACGGTGGCGAGGATCAGGACGACGGCGTCACCGGCGAAGCTGTGGTGGGGCGAGTTCAGCCATGTGCCGGCGTAGAAGCCGGCCAGCAGTGCAAGGGCCGGCATGAACCACCTGCCGCCGTCCTGACGGCCGGACAACAAGCCGACCAACAGCCCGGTGCTGCCGAGCCCGACCACCATCACGAGGAGAGCGGTGGGGGCGCGTTGTAGCGATCCGCCGGCGCCAGCCGAAAACCAACCCGAAGCCGATCCGAGCGCGATCGCCGACGCGGGTAACCATGAACGGCTGCCGAATCGCATAGCCGGACCGTAGCAACACGTGTGGCATTGCCCGTCGTGCCGCGAGGCCGGGGCGAGCAGCCTCAACCAGCCCCCAGCGCAGCGTCGCACCCGCGAGCCGAGGCACCGTCCGAACCGGATCCGCGGCCGGATGGATGTACCGTCCACGGCCATGAGCTATGACCTGATCTTCGTTCCCAGAGGCGGCGACCAGTCCTGGGAGGACGCTCTGGACGCGGCGGAAGAGTCCGACAGCGCAGAGCGTCCGAGGAGCGAGGTGTGGGCCCGACTGGTGGCGGCGTCCCGGCAGGTACTCGGTGAGGTCTCCGTCTTCGAGGGCGCCCACAACTACGAACTGACCCACGAGCCGACCGGCATCCAGGTCAGCTACTACGCGGAAGAGGCCGGGATCACTGTGCCCTTCTGGTACCGGGGCGATGATGCCCGGTCCGTCGTCGCGGCGATGTACCAACTCGGCGAAGCGGTCCAGGCGGTCACGGGCCTGGCCGGGTACGACCCTCAACTGGAGCTGCCGTTGTCCGATGCTCTCGCGCAGCCCGAGCTTGCCGGCGGTGTCTTCGACGAGGTCGCGGCGTCCTTCGCAAGACGCGGGATCTCCAGCCCCAGCAACGGCTGATCGGCGTCGTCCGCACCGAGGGGGTCACTACACGGAACGCCGGCCGTCGGTGACACTTGGGGCGTGCGGCGGTCTCTGGGCGACGGTTGGTCGGTCGAGCTGTCCGGCTCCTGGACGCGGGAGACCACCGATGACGGTGTTACCAGGTGGCACGTGTCCGGCCGGGCGATGCGGGCCGGGTCCAGGACCGTCG
The DNA here is from genome assembly GCF_004637285.1 of Micromonospora sp. CNZ285. Taxonomy (NCBI): domain Bacteria; kingdom Bacillati; phylum Actinomycetota; class Actinomycetes; order Micromonosporales; family Micromonosporaceae; genus Micromonospora; species Micromonospora sp. CNZ285. Next base: position 1,428,637 of record NZ_SPQD01000001.1, read on the forward strand.
TGGCGGTGTGCCGACGGCGCCGACATCATCGCCTCGCTCGATGCCGAGCTGCCACCGAACCCGACAGCCAAAGTGGGGGAGGGCGGCAGAGACGGGGTTGGGCATCGCGCAGCCTGGCTCTACCGCCGTGACGACGGTATCGAGTTCACCCTCCACGGCTTCACCTTCGTCGACGGCGCGTACCTGGAAACGGTCTTCGCCGGTGCGTACACGGCCGACCTCGAATGGGCCTTCGACGCCTGGCGTTCGGTGACCCGATCTGACGACGCGTGATCGGACGGCCCGTCCGTCGCGGCACCCGTCTGTTGTTCGTACGGCCCCGACGAGCGCGGGGCGCCCGCCGGGATGGCGGACGCCCCGAAGCGTCGACGTGCCGGTCAGCCGATCAGCGTGACCGAGTAGTCGTACGTCGTCCCGGTCACCGAGTACGTGGCGGTCTGCCCGTTCTCGCAGTACGACACGAAGCTGCTCGGAGTGCGTTGTGCTCCGGCCACCGCGTCGACCACCGGCCGGACATCGGACCCGACCGGCAGCGCGGTGGTGGTGAGATCGATCGTCCGCGACTGGTTGATCGGGTAGGTGTCGGTGTTCGCCGTCTCCAGACCGTTGCTCGCCGCGACACTGAAGGACATCACGAAGGCGGCGTTGTTCACCACGGCGATGCGCTGAACGCAGGGTTCGGCCTGCGCGCTGGCCGCGGAGGCCCCAGCCAGTGCCGACGCACCGGCGGCGAGCGTCCCGACGAGTGCGGCTCCGACGAGCCTGGCGCGGAAGGTCATGGTGTCACCTCTCGGTCGTACGTGGCGCCGGGCGCCGACTGGCGGCGCCCGGCGTGTGGTCCGTATCGAAGTGCCCGATCCCGATCGAACCCTGTGGATCGCATTCTTCTGTGTCGGGCCTGCGGCTCCCGGTCGGTCCGACGGCTCGACCGGTGCCAGACTGAGGGATCGATTTCGATGGCGTGCGAGCGTCCCGGCGCGAGGAGTCCGAAGTGGTGAACTCCGCCCTCTCCGCTGTCGTCCACGCGGTCGGATCCGGCCCGCCACCGGTGGCGGACTCGGCTCTCGACTCCGGTGCGACGTACTACACCTTCGTCGTCCTGTCCGGTATGTACCTCGCCCCTCTTGTCATGTCCGGGCTCGGGTTTCTCTGCGCCGCGGGCATCGGGCTCAGCCGCCGGATCGGTACGGCCGCCGCGATCGTGATCGTCCTGTTCTACGCGTTGTCGCTGCTCGGCAGCGCCTTCACCTGGCCCGACCTGGAGCACCAGGGAGAACCGAGTGAGACGCTGTGGCTGATCGTGATCGGTTGCGGCGGCTTCCTGGCCTTACCCTGGCTCGTCGCGTTCGGCGGCACCAAGGTGGCCCTCCGCCGTCGCGGAGCCACGGCCGAGTAAGCCGCCAGGCGCACCCGCCGCGGCGAGGGTCCCGTCAGTCGGTCCTCGCGCGCAGGCTCCGCGTCAGGGCGGGGATCATCACCGCCGCCGCGACCAGGTGCAACCCGACCAGCGCGATCGTCGTGGCGGCGTCGCCACCGGCGATAAACGGCGGAACCATCGACAGCGCGGTCAGCGACACCGCCGTCCACACGAACCGCCGCGTCGGGTGGGCGCTGAACCGCAGCAGGACGGCGGCGATGACGACGCCCACGAGCGAGAAGAATCCGGTCACCACGGCGAACCCGCCCAACGGGATCGTCTCGCCGCCGCCGTCCGGGATCTCGAAGTCCACACCGGCGGCCCGGGCGAGCGCCGCCGCGAGCGTGGTGACCGCCATCGCGGCGATCGTGGCGACCAGACCGGTGACGGCGAGCCGCCGGAAGCCGTGCGGACGGCCCGAGACGATGCCGGTGTCGGTGCTGCTGATCATGTCGTTCCTCCGAGTTTCGAGGTGAGGGGTGAGGATCCGTACGGTCGCGGTGCGACGGCCGGGGTTGCGCAGCGCGCGTACGCCGGTGCCGCGCAGCCAGAAACCGGCGTCGCGGCCGAGGACCGGCCCGGGGGTGCCGTCGCGCAGCTCCAGCTGCACCCGGCCGCGCGTCACCACGCCGTACGCGTGACGCCACTGGGCCGCGACCACCGGAACGCGCGCGCCGCCGGGCAGCGCGAGCGTCCGCGCGGGCACTACGGCGTACGGTCGGCGGGCAGGTGCTCGGGCAGCCCGAGCCGTGGGAACTGGTCGGCGTGGAATGTGACGATCTCGGTGATCGCCCCGCCGGTGATGCGCAGGGCGTCGACGGTGAGCGGCAGGTACGCGCCGTCGCTCGCCTGCCACAGGTAGAACGCGACGGCGGGCTGCCGGTTCACCGCGGTGGGCACTGCTCGCAGGCTGCCCAGGCTCTCGAAGCCGTCCGCCACCCAGTCGGCGACCACCGCGTCGCGGCCGATCTGCAGCCCCGGGGTGGGCGGCATCGAGCAGCGCACGTCGTCGCGCAGCATGGCGGCGAGCGCGTCGACGTCCTTGGCGATGCTGGCGGCGGTGAAGCGGCTTACCAGCTCGCGGGTCCGGGTGTCCGTCTCGTCGCCGGTCCAGTCCTGCCGCTGGGCGGGCAGGTGTTCCCGCATGCCCGCGCGGGCGCGCTGCAACGCGCTGTTCACCGAGTTGACCGAGTCACCGAGCAGCTCCGCGACGTCCTTCGCGGGCCAGCCGAGCACGTCGCGCAGGATCAGCACGGCGCGCGGGCGTGGTGCCAGGTGCTGCACCGCGACCAGGTACGCCAGCTCGATCGTCTCCCGCGCGACAGCGACCGTCTCCGGCTCGTCCGCGCCGGCGGCGGGCAGCTCGTCGAGCAGCCGGTCCGGGTACGGCTGGAGCCACCGCACCTCACCGCCGGTCGCCGGCTCGGGCCGGCACTTCGCGAGCAGGTCCAGGCAGGCGTTGGTGGCGATCCGGTACAGCCAGGCCCGGAACGTCGACCGTCCCGCGAACGTGTCCCGCCGCCGCCAGGCCCGCAGGAACGTCTCCTGGACGGTGTCCTCGGCGTCCTCGAACGACCCGAGCATCCGGTAGCAGTGCACGTGCAGCTCCCGCCGGTGCCGCTGCGCCAGCCCGGTGAACGCCGGTTCGTCGAACCCCGCCAGATCCTGTACGCCTGGTTCCGCCGGTTGCGTCTCCGTACCCATCACGTCATCCTCCCGCTTCGTCGTGTGCCGTCGTCTGTGTGACGGGTACGGGCGGGAAAACTCATCACCTGCGCTCGGCGCCGCCGTCAGCTCGTGCGCGGGGCGTACATGATGACCGCGACGCCGACCAGGCAGATGGCCGCGCCGACGAGGTCGTAGCGGTCGGGCCGGAACTTGTCGACCACCATGCCCCAGGCGAGCGACCCGGCGACGAAGACGCCGCCGTAGGCGGCGAGGATGCGGCCGAAGTTCGCGTCCGGCTGGAACGTGGCCACGAACCCGTAGGCGCCGAGCGCGATCACCCCGGCGGCGATCCAGAGCAGCCCGCGGTTCTCCCGCCAGCCCTGCCACACCAGCCAGGCGCCGCCGATCTCGGCGAGCGCGGCGAGCAGGAACAGCAGGATGGACCGGACGACAGTCATGCGTCAGACCGTAGCCGGGCCGTGATCCGGATCGGCGAAGGGCAGCGGGCAGCGAGAGCTGCCGGCGCAGGTGATCAGGTCGTCGCAGCCGGCCGAGATCGCTTCGCGCAGCGTGTCGCGCACCGCAGTGAGGTCCGCGAGCCGCCGTTCCACCTCGGTGAGCTTGTCGTGGGCCCGGGTCCGCAGGCCGGCGTCGTGCCGCCCGGCCGCCAGCAGGCCGGCGACCTCGGCGAGGGTGAAGCCGAGACGTTGCGCGGCCTTCACCACCCGCAGCAGGGTGACCGTCTCGGCCGGGTAGAGGCGATGCCCGCCCGGCGACCGCCGGGGCGCGGGCAGCAGCCCGCGCCGTTCGTAGTAGCGCAGCGTCTGCACGTTGACCCCGGCCGCGTCGGCGAGCCGGCCGCTGCGCAGCTCCGGCTCGCCCATCACCGGCCCCGCGCGGCCGTGGCCCGCAGGGCCAGGGCATCGAGTACGGCGACACGGGTCGCCGGAACGCGGATGTCGAGCGTCAGCGTGTCGCCGTCCGGGCGGGCGAGATCGAAGGCGAAGAAGGAGCAGCAGGCCGACTCGCGGGCGATCAGGTCCCGGGCGAGCGCTTCGGCGCCGCCGTCGAGATGCAGCCGCAGATGCCCGGCGGCCGGCCGGTCGGCGCCGCGCAGCGCGTCGTGGAACAGCCCGTCGACCTCGGCCAGCCGCAGCGGCCGGTCGGTGGTCGGCAGCGTGCAGGTGTCGGGCACCCAGGAATCGTCGGTCACCTCTCGACGGTAAGCCCGTACCGGGGTACCGGATGCAACCGCCGGTACATCCCTTCCTGAATACAGCGAGTGCTGTACAGTCACGGTATGCGGACGCTGCACCACTCCCAGGCGCTGTCCCGTTTCGGTCACGCGCTGTCCGACCCGCTACGCGCCCGGCTGCTGCTGGCTCTGCGCGACGGGCCCGGCTACCCGGCCGAGCTGGCCGACGCGCTCGGCACCAGCCGGCAGAACCTGTCCAACCACCTGGCCTGCCTGCGCGGCTGCGGCCTGGTCGTGGCCGTGCCGGAGGGGCGCCGCACCCGGTACGAGCTGGCTGACGCCCGCCTCGCCCACGCGCTCGGCGACCTGGTCGGCGTCGTGCTCGCGGTCGACCCGGCCGCCTGCCCGGACGCCGCGGACGGATGCTGCTGATGAGCCTGCCGCTGATCCCGGTCACGCCCGCCGGCCCGGCGCCGGACCGCCGCGCGCTGCTCACCCGCCGGGTGCGCCTGCTGGTCGCCGCGACCATCACCTACAACGTGATCGAGGCGGTGGTGGCGATCAGCGCCGGCACCGTCGCGTCCTCGACCGCCCTGATCGGTTTCGGTCTGGACTCGGTCATCGAGGTGGCCTCCGCGGCAGCCGTGGCGTGGCAGTTCGCCGGTCCGGACCCGCAGGCCCGGGAACGGGTCACGCTGCGCGTCATCGCGTTGTCGTTCTTCGCGCTCGCCGCGTACGTCGCCGTCGAGGCGGTCCGGGCGCTACTCGGTGGCGCCGAGGCCGCGCACTCACCGGTCGGGCTGGTGCTCGCCGGGCTCTCGGTGATCGTGATGCCGGTGCTGTCGGCAGCGCAGCGCCGCGCCGGGCGTGAACTGGGCTCCCGGTCGGCGGTGGCCGACTCGAAGCAGACGTTGCTGTGCACGTACCTCTCGGTGGTCCTGCTCGTCGGGCTGGCCCTCAACGGCCTGTTCGGATGGTCCTGGGCCGACCCGGTCGCCGCCCTGGTGATCGCCGTCGTCGCGGTCCGCGAGGGCCGCGACGCCTGGCGCGGCGACACCTGCTGCGCCACCTGCGGCCCGGGCGGCCCGCAGGCGTGATCACCGGCCGCGACCTGCGGCGACGTCGGGAATACGGCTGTGCTCGACGGCCCGGCGGGCTACCGTCACCGGAGTATGGGCCGGCGTGGGTCAGGCGCGCCGCGTCCACGCCCGCGCCGTCGGAGTTGACGTGGCGGAAACGCCCGCGGACGAGCATGGGTACGACGAAAGGGGCGGACATGACCGACGAGGTGACGTCGCAGGTCCCGCCGGAACCGGCTCCCGTGCTAACCACCACGCCCGCCGGCACGGGCCCGGTCGGACCGCCGAGCAGCCTGGACCTGTGGGCGCGCGCCCAGGTGCTGCACCGCTGCTTCGGCGACGACGACGGCGAGCCGCACATCATGCGCGGCCTGGACTGAGCGCGCCGGTCAGCGCACCGTCACGCCGGCCCCCGCCAGCACCTCCCACCACGACGCGAGGCCGGGGACCGGCTCGGCGCGGACCGTGTACTCCGCCAGCCGCCGCCGCTGCTCCGCGCTCGGCGCCGGAGAGACGGTGGCGCCCACGCCGACCAGGGCGTACCGGTGGCCGCCGACGGTGAGCAGCATCGTGCCGACGATCGTTCCCCGGGCCTCGACCTGCCCGGCGGGCGCGGCGAACACCTCCGCGCCGCGCCGGTCGCGGGCGCGCAGCTGGCCCTCGTCCAGCGTCAGCAGCACCGGTACGCACCGCATGCCGTTCCAGAGGCTGCGTCGCCAGTAGACGATTCCCGCGTACGACCGGCCCACGACGCCGACCGTACCGTTCCCGCGCGCCGGTGAACGATTCCCGGTGGCGGTGCGTGAGAGCCGGTGAGCATCACCGGCGGCCGCCGGGGGTACTGCTGCGGGACACGGGAACGAACAGCCGGGAGGTCACGGTGGGGGACAGGGCGGGACGTCAGGGGCGCGGGCCGATCGCCGGACTGATGGTGGCCGCGCTGGTGGCGGCCGGCTGCATGGCCGGCGGCTACGACCAGGGCGAGCCGCAGCAGCCCGCACCCCCGCGCAGCGCGCAGCCCGAGTCGCAGACCACCCGCGCGGACGGCACGACGAGCGTCGCCGAGTTCAAGCAGGACATCCAGGACGCGGTCCGGCTGGCCGAACGCTACTGGGCGGAGCAGTTCCGCGCCTCCGGTCAGCGGTTCAGCCCGATCCGGCGGGTGGTGGCCTACAGCCGCGAGGGCGAGGTGGCCTGCGCCGGGCAGGGCCTGCCGCGCAACAACGCGGTCTACTGCTCGGCCGGCGACTTCATCGCCTACGACGTGAACTGGTCGGTGGCGGCGTTCCGGCAGATCGGCGACGCGTTCCTGTTCTACCTGCTCGGCCACGAGTACGCCCACGGCATGCAGGTGCGCCTGGGCATCCGCTACAACTTCACCATCCAGCAGGAACTGCAGGCCGACTGCATGGCCGGGGCGTACCTCGGTGACAGCGTGCGGTCCGGGGCGCTGGAGCTGGAGGACGGTGACCTGGAGGAGTTCCGGGAAGGGCTGCTGGCGGTCGGCGACGACCCGGACCAGCCGTGGTTCGCCGAGGGCTCGCACGGCACTGCCGAGCAGCGCAGCGAGTCGTTCTTCCGGGGGTACGAGAAGTCGCTCGGCGCCTGCGGCCTCGGCTGATGCCGCGGGTCACCGGAGATCGGGGACGGTGACGGGCGCACCGGACGCGGCTGGCAGGATCGGCGGGGTACGCGTACCGAAGGAGGCCCCCGCTGAGCAGCAAGCACCCCGCCGCCGTGCTCTTCGACATGGACGGCACCCTGGTCGACAGCGAGAAACTGTGGGACGTCGCGTTGCAGGAACTGGCCGCCGTGTATGGCGGTGTCCTGTCCGAGGACGCCCGCCGCGCGATCGTCGGCACCGGGATGGCCGACGCGATGCGGATCGTGCACGACGACCTGGGCCAGCCGGAGCGGGACGTGCAGGAAAGCGCCGACTGGATCAGCGCCCGGATCCTGGACCTGTTCCGCACCGGGCTGCGGTGGCGTCCGGGCGCGCTGGCGCTGCTGCGGGCGGTACGCGACGCCGGCATCCCCACCGCGCTGGTCACCTCCAGCGGCCGGTCCCTGGTCGAGGTGGCCCTGGACACGCTGGGCCGGGACAGCTTCGACGCGGTGGTCTGCGGCGACGAGGTGGACTCGGCGAAGCCGCACCCGGAGCCGTACCTGACCGCCGCGCGTCTGCTGGGCGTGCCGGTCGAGCGGTGCGTGGCGATCGAGGACTCACCGACCGGGGTGGCCAGCGCGCTCGCCGCCGGGGCGGCGGTGCTGGCCGTACCGGCCGAGGTGCCGCTGGCGCCGGCCGACGGCGTGCACCAGTTGGAGAGCCTGACCGGGGCGGACCTGGAGTTGCTCGCGGCGCTGCTCAACCGATAGCGGAAGGGGTCCCTCTCGACGAGAGGGACCCCTTCCTGCTGCGTCAGTCGTGGGCGATGGCACCCAGGACGTTGATCCGCGCGGCCCGGATCGCCGGCAGCACCGCGGCGACCACGCCGATGATCGCGGCCAGGATCAGGAACGTCACCATCTGACCCCACGGCAGGACCAGGTCGGTGATGCCCTCGTCCTTGAGCGCCTCGACCACCGCCGCGCCGAGACCCGTGCCGACCACCACGCCGAGCAGCGCGCCGAAGATGGAGATCACCACCGCCTCGACCGTGATCATGCGCATGGTCTGGGCACGGCGCAGGCCGATCGCCCGCAGCAGACCCAGCTCCCGGGTCCGCTCCAGCACCGACAGCGCGAGCGTGTTGATGATGCCCAGCACCGCGATCACGATGGCCAGCGCCAGCAGGATCTGGATCATCTGGAGCAGGGAGTCCAGCTGACCGGTCTGCTGCTCGATGAACCCGGCCCGGTCGGCCACCGACACCTCGGGGCTGTCCGCCAGCAGCCGCTCGATCTGCGGCTGCACCGCGTCCACCGACGTGCCGGGGGCGAGCTGCAGGAAACCCTGGATCGGCTGCGGGATGGCGAAGTCCGCAGCGGCCTGCGGCGGCAGCGTCACCGGGTTGGTCAGCTGCGAGCTCTCGTAGATGCCGCTGACCGTGTACGTGCGGGCGTCGCCGCGGGACAGCTGCACCGGCACCGTCGAACCGACGCTGAGGTTGCGTGCCTTCGCGGTGTCGGAGCTGACCAGCATCTGGTCCGGTGCCAGCTTGCTGATGTCACCGGCGGTGGCCTTCGCCCCGAAGATCTGCTGGAGCGCGGCCACGTTGCTCGACACGGCCACCCAGGTCCGCTCGCCGCCGACCACTGCCATGTCGCCGTACTCGCCGTCGACCATCCGCACACCCGGGATCGCGGCGGCCTTCTCCAGCACCGCCGGGTCGAAGCTCGCCGGACGCGGCCCGGACGACGCCCCGGAGATCACCAGCTCCGCCTTGATGGTGTCCTCGGCCAGCGCGCCGATGCTGCCCTTTGCCGAGTCCAGGATCACCGTCACGCCGGTGACCAGGGCGATGCCCACCATCAGCGCGGCGGCCGTGATCGCGGTACGGCGCGGGTTGCGGCCCGAGTTGAGCCGGCCCAGCTTGCCCGGCACCGACCAGGAGAACATCGCGCCGAGCAGCGAGACCACCGGCCGGCTGATGATCGGCGTCAGCAGCGCCACCCCGATGAACGCGAACAGCACGCCGCCGAGGATGGTCGCCAGGGTGCTGTCGCCGGCGTGCCCGCCGAGACCGAGGAACAGCAGCACCGCGCCGATGCCGGTCACCACGGCGCCACCGACGGTGACCTTCGTCAGCGGCCGGTCCGGCGTGGCCACGTCCTGCATCGCGGCGATCGGCGGGATGCGCGAGGCGCGTACCGCCGGCAGCAGCGCGGCGATCACCGTGATCAGCATGCCGACCGCGAACGCGCCGATCACCGCCGAGGCCGGCACGCCCAGCCCGGCCAGGGTCAGACCCCCGGCGAGCTGACCGAACAGGTACGCCAGCAGCGCGCCCACACCGATGCCGGCGGCGAGCCCCAGCACCGAGGCGATCAGGCCGACAGCGAGCGCCTCCAGCACCACCGAGCCGATGACCTGCTTGCCGCTGGCCCCGATCGCCCGCATCAGGGCCAGCTCACGGGTGCGCTGGGCCACGATGATCGAGAACGTGTTGAGGATCAGGAACGTGCCGACCAGCAGCGCCACCGCGGCGAACCCGAGGAGGATCTTGTTGAAGAACGACAGCCCCTCCTTGAGGCCGGCCGAGGCGTCGGCGGCGAGCTGCTCGCCGGTCTTGACCTGGTAGTCGGCGCCCAGCGTGCGGGCCACCGCGTCACGCAGCGCGGCCGGCGTGGTGCCGTCGGCGGCCTGGACGCTGACGTTGCTGAACACGTCCGGCTCGCCCAGCATCAGCTGCTGCGCCACCGGGGTGGTGAAGTAGACCTCGTTGGCGCCACCGATCGAGTCCCGGCCACCGCTGTAGCCGAAGACGCCGACGAGCGTGAACTCCTTCTTCGGGGCGAGCGTCAGCACCCCGACCCGGTCGCCGACCTTGACCTTGCCCGCCTCGGCCAGCGCGGTGTTGATCACGATCTCGTCGTCGGCCTGCGGCGCGCGGCCCTCGCGGATCTCCACCAGGTCGCTCTCACCGAGCCAGTTCTGGCCCAGCTGCGGCGGACCGAACGAGGTGACCACCTTGCCGTTGCTGCCGATCATGCGGGCGCCGTCGGCGGCCACCACGCCCTTGGCGTCGGCGACGCCGGGCACCGCCTTGATCCGGTCGAGCACCGATGCCGGCATCGGGGTGCTCAGCGGCATGCCCTCCGCGGTGGAGACGTCGATCTTCGGCTTCGCCTCGACGCTGACGTCGACCTCGGCGTACGCGTCGGCGAAGACCGCGTCGAAGGACCGCCCGAGCGTGTCGGTGAGCACGAACGCGCCGGAGACGAACATGACGCCGAGCACCACCGCCAGGCCGGACAACAGCAGGCGCAGCTTGCGCGCCAGCAGGCTCTTGAGCGTTGCCCGCAGCATCAGTTGCCCACCTCGACCGGGGCGTCCAGCTTCTTCATCGTGTCCAGCACCGTCTCGGCGGTCGGCTCGATCAGCTCCGAGACGATCTGCCCGTCGGCGAGGAAGACCACCCGGTCGGCGTACGCGGCGGCGGTCGGGTCGTGCGTGACCATGACGATGGTCTGGCCGTGCTCGCGGACCGAGTTGCGCAGGAACTTCAGCACCTCGGCGCCGGAGCGGGAGTCCAGGTTGCCGGTCGGCTCGTCCGCGAAGATCACCTCGGGGCGGGCCACGAGCGCCCTGGCGCACGCCACGCGCTGCTGCTGGCCGCCGGAGAGCTGCGCCGGGCGGTGCCCGAGCCGCTCCCGCAGGCCGACCGTGTCGATCACCGTGTCGTACCAGGCCGGGTCGGGCCTACGCCCGGCGATCGACAGGGGCAGCAGGATGTTCTCCTGCGCGGTGAGCGTGGGCAGCAGGTTGAACTGCTGGAAGATGAAGCCCACCTTGTCCCGGCGCAGCTTCGTCAGACCCGCGTCGTTGAGACCGGTCACCGTGGTGTCGCCGATCATCACGGTGCCCTTCGTCACCGTGTCCAGACCGGCGAGGCAGTGCATCAGTGTGGACTTCCCGGAGCCCGACGGCCCCATGATCGCGGTGAACCGGCCGCGTTCGAACTCGGCCGTCACGCCCCGCAGCGCGGCGACCTGCGCCTCGCCGCTGCCGTACACCTTCCACACATCGTTCGCCCGGGCCGCGGCCTGCTCTCGGCCTACCGTCGCGGTCACGTCATCTACCTCTTCCGTATGGTCGTTCTCATGCCGCACCGCCCCCGCTGGCCGGTGCGGCGGAATCCATCCTCGGGGCCGCGAGGCCGAAAACCCTCCGACCTGGGGTGGAATCCGCGCCGATCTTCCGGTGAGGGTCGCCCCCCATCCGGGCTCAGGGTGACCCCTGACCGGTCGGCGACGCCGACGTTAGGCCCTTACCTGGCGTGATGGTCAACACATCGGCCCCACCGCTGGTCACGGTAGGTGAGCCGTGCCACCTCAGCCGCCGGGACGGACCAGGCCCGTCTCGTACGCCAGCACGACCGCCTGGACCCGGTCGCGCAACCGTAGCTTCGTCAGCACATGGCCGACATGGGTTTTCACAGTCGTCTCGCTGACCGACAGCACCCGGGCGATCTCCGCGTTGGACAGTCCGCGCGCCATGTGGGTGAGCACCTCGCGCTCCCGGTCGGTCAGCGGCGCCAGCGCCCGCGCCGGAGCGGCGGCCGGGTCCGGCAGCACCTGGGCGAAGCGGTCCAGCAGCCGGCGCAGGACGCGCGGCGACATCACCGCGCCCCCGGCGGCCACCGTGCGGATCGCCGCGACGAGGTCCTCGGCCGGCACGTCCTTGGTGAGGAAGCCGCTCGCCCCGGCCCGCAGCGACCCGACGACGTGTTCGTCCTGCTCGAACGTGGTGAGCACGAGCACCCGCACCGGCAGCCGGGCCGACACGATCGCCCGGGTCGCGGCCACCCCGTCCAGGCGCGGCATCCGGACGTCCATCAGCACCACGTCGGGCAGCAGCCGCCGGGACAGGTCCACCGCCTCCGCGCCGTCGCCGGCCTCACCCACCACGTCGAGGTCGTCCTCCGCGCCGAGCACCATCCGGAATCCGGTACGCAGCAGCGGCTGGTCGTCGGCGAGCAGAACCCGCACCGGCCGGGACACGGCGCCCTCGGTCATGCGTCCCCCTCGTCGTCCGGGCGGCGGTCCGGCCGGGGCCCGTCGGCACCGGTACGCGCCCGCGAGCACCCCGGCGTGGAACCGGGCCGCCGCGAACCACCGTAGAGGGCGACGGCCGCTCGGTCGCCGATCAGGCCGCCCCGATCCCGCAGGTTGGCCGGGCTCCGCGCGCCCGGCCCGCGCGGGATCGCAAGCGCTCTGCGCGGGATGGTGGGCGGTCTGTGCGCCGGGGCCGCGCGGGATCGCGGGGCCCCACGGTGACCAGGCGCCGCATTAGTCCGAGGGTGACCCGGCACCCGATTCGCCCCGCGGTGACCTGACACGGGACTCGCCCGGCTCGGGGAGCGCCGCGCGCCGGCTCGGCGAGCCCGTCCCGGCCGGTGGTGCGCGCCCCGCACTGATGATCGACTCCACTTCGCCGAGGTGGCTGCATCCCACCCCCCATCGACCCCGCCACCTCCCCGAGGTGGCGCGTCCCGCCCCAGTCGACCCCGCCACCTCCCCGAAGTGGCCCGCATGCCCCCAGGCGGCGGGAAGCGGGCGGTCAGGCGGGGGTGGTTACCCAGCGGGAACGCGGGCGTCTTTGCGTGCCGGCCCTGCGCGGGATCGCTCGGCGATCCGGGGCCGTCCGGCCAGGCGTCAGCCCGGGCACCCTCCGGCGGGAGCGGAGGTCACTCGTCGGCGCCGGGCGCCACCGGTCGGGAGCGGGCGTCCACGAGCGGGTCGGGCGCGGCGGCGGCCACCGGGAACGGCGGCGGCGTCCCGCCGTAGCTCGGGCACAGCGCCTGGTGGTTGCACCAGTCGCACAGGCGGCTCGGCCGGGGACGGAAGTCCTGCCGGGCGGTGGCCTGCTCGATCGCCCGCCACAGCGCCACCACGGTGCGCTCGAAGCGCACCAGCTCGTCGGCGTCCGGCGCGTAGTCGCAGACCTCGGCGTCCTTGAGGTAGAGCAGGCGCAGCACCCGCGGCACCACGCCCCGGGTGCGCCACAGCACCAGGGCGTAGAACTTGAGCTGGAACAGCGCCCGCGCCTCGAACGCCTCGCGCGGCGCCCCGCCGGTCTTGTAGTCGACCACCCGCAGCGCGCCGTCCGGCGCGACGTCGAGCCGGTCGAGGTAACCCCGGATGAGCAGCTCGTCGTCCACCACCGCGGAGATCAGCGCCTCGCGCTCGGCGGGCTCCAGCCGGCGCGGGTCCTCCACCGCGAAGTAGCCGTCCAGCAGTGCCGTCGCCGACCGGAGGAACTCCTGCGGCCCGACCGCGTCGCCGTCGGCGAACAGCGTGGCCAGCTCCGGCTCCTCGGTGAGCAGCCGGTCCCACTGCGGGGCGACCAGGTCACCGGCCGACTCCGGGGTGCGCGCGGCGGCGGGCAGGTCGAACAGCCGCTCCAGCACGGCGTGCACGAGCGTGCCCCGGGCCTGCTCGACGGTCGGCCGCTCGGGCAGCCGGTCGATGCTGCGGAACCGGTAGAGCAGCGGGCAGGTCTTGAAGTCGGCCGCCCGCGACGGCGACAACGAGGCCCGCACGGTGACCGGCGCCGCTGCCGCCGTCTGGTCGCCGGGACTGTCGATCATCGGTTCCGCCGTCATGCCCGGAAGGTTAGGGCACGCGTGTGACAGGGCCGGCCTCGCCGCACCGAAGCATGATCGGGATCGTGGCGCCCTCGGTCGTCCACGGCTGCGGGGCTCGCCGAAGCTCAGCTCACGTAGCATCGGGCCGGTGCAGCAGCGGAGCCGAGGACCCCGCCGGCCGGGGCTCAGCCTCGGCCGGGTGCTCGGGGTGCCGCTGCGCGTTGACGCCTCGATGCTGCTGCTCACGGTCGTGGTCACCGTGCTGTACGCGGCGCTGGCCCGCCGCCAGCTCGACCTCGGCCCGCTCGGCGGCTACCTGGTCGGCCTCGGGTTCGTGATCTCGCTGCTCGGCTCCGTGCTGCTGCACGAGCTGGGGCACGCGCTGACCGCCCGCCGGTACGGCATCGGTGTGCGGGGGATCACGCTGGAACTGCTCGGCGGGTACACCGAGATGGACCGCGACGCCCCCAGCCCTCGGGTCGAGCTGCTGATCTCGCTGGCCGGGCCGGCCGTCTCCGCGGTGCTCGGCGCCGGCGCGGTCGCCGCCACCCTCGCCCTGCCCGCCGGCACGCTCGGCCACCAGCTCGCCTTCCAGCTCGCGGTCAGCAACGTGGTGGTGGCGATCTTCAACAGCCTGCCCGGGCTGCCGCTGGACGGCGGGCGGGCGCTGCGCGCCGCCGTGTGGGCGCTCACCCGCGACCGGCACCGCGGCACCGAGGTGGCCGGCTGGGTGGGCCGGGCCGTCGCGCTGGGCACGCTGGCGCTGGTCGTGGTGCTCACCATGCGCCGGGCGCTGGCCCCGCTGGCCCTGCCGCTGCTGCTGCTCGTCGCGCTGACGCTGTGGCGCGGCGCCGGCCAGTCGATCCGGCTGGCCCGCATCGGCCGCCGGCTGCACCTGGTCGACCTGGCCCGCCTGGCCCGCCCGGTGCTACCGGTGCCCGCCGGCACCCCGCTGGCCGAGGCGCAGCGCCGCCGCGACGAGGCGGGCACCCCCGACGCGGCGCTCGGCGTGGCCGACTCGGCCGGCCGTACCGTCGCCCTGGTCGACCCGGCGCGCGCCGCCCGCGTACCCCCGGAACGCAGGCCGTGGGTCGCGGTGGACGAGGTGGCCCGCGACCTGGCCGCCGTGCCGGCCCTGCCGCTCGGTGCCGACGGCGAGCGAGTGCTGGAGACGGTGCGCACCCACCCGGGCGCGCAGTACGTCGTGACGGCAGGCGAAGATGTGGTCGGCGTGCTGCACATCGCGGATCTCGCCCAGCTCCTGGAACCCGAACGGAAGACGAACACGTGACCGCAGAGATCTCCACCGTCCCGGCGTTGCCCCCGGTGCACCGCGGGCCGTTCCGGCCCGGCGACCGGGTCCAGCTGACCGACCCGAAGGGCCGGATGCACACCGTGACGCTGGAGCCCGGCAAGGAGTTCCACACCCACCGCGGGATCCTCAAGCACGACACCCTGATTGGCCTGCCCGACGGCAGCGTGGTCACCACCGCCGGCGGCGGCACCGCGTTCCTGGCGCTGCGGCCGCTGCTGTCGGACTACGTGCTGTCCATGCCGCGCGGCGCCCAGGTGATCTACCCGAAGGACTCGGCGCAGATCGTCGCGATGGGCGACGTCTTCCCCGGCGCCAAGGTGCTGGAGGCCGGCGCCGGATCCGGCGCGCTGTCCTGCTCGTTGCTGCGGGCCGTCGGCACCGAGGGCGAGCTGCACTCGTTCGAGGTCCGCGACGACTTCGCCCAGATCGCCCGCCGCAACGTCGAGGCGTTCTTCAACGGCCCGCACCCGGCCTGGAACCTGCACGTCGGCGACGTCGCCGACTGCGCCGAGACCGGGTTCGACCGGATCATCCTGGACATGCTCACCCCGTGGGAGATGCTCGACATGGTCGAGCGGGCGCTCGTGCCCGGCGGCGTGCTGATCGGCTACGTGGCCACCACCCCGCAGCTGTCCGAGCTGGTCGAGGCGCTGCGCGAGCGCGGCGGCTGGACCGAGCCGCGCGCCTGGGAGTCGCTCGTGCGCGACTGGCACGCCGAAGGGCTCGCGGTCCGTCCGGACCACCGGATGATCGCCCACACCGCGTTCCTGGTGTCCGCGCGCAAGCTCGCCCCCGGGGTCACCGCGCCGCCGCGCCGGCGCAAGCCCAGCAAGGGCGCCGAGGCGTACGCGCAGCGTCGCGACGCCCTGCGCGCGGCCGCCGCGGCCCGCGCGGCGGAGGAGCCGCAGGAGTCCTGACCCCCGCCGCGCGGGCGCGTGCGCACGGGCGGATCATGTGTGCCGGTGGGGACGACACCTGAGCGGGTGGAGACGGTGGCATGAGCGAGCGGATCGGGGCGCGCGTCGGGCGGCGCGCCCGTGCCGGTGACCGGAACCGATGGCGGCGCCGCGGCGCGGGTCGGCGGGAGGCGGCGTGAGCAACCCCGGCTACGGCAACGGCGACCTGCCGGCCGTCTTCCCGGACTGGTCGCCCTACACCGACCTGGAGTCGGCCGCGCGGGCGTACCTGCGGGACCCGGACATCGCGCTGGAGGCGCTCGACGGCGTGCTGCGCGGCGCCTCCGTGCTCGGCTTCACGCTGGAACGCTTCGTCAACGAGGTGAACGGGGTGTGGCAGGAGGTCGTCGTCTGCGACGGCAGCCGGCTGGTGCTCTGGCACGGCGAGGACGTGCCGCCGGGGGAGGGGCCGCCCGGCGCGATGACCTCCTCGCTGCGGGTGGTGCCGCTGTCCACCGTCACCGAGGTCGGCTGCCGGCGGCGGCTCATGCGCGCCGACAACGGCACCGTACGCGTCGACAGCATCGACGTGTACCTGCTGCTCAGCTCGCTGGACGAGGCACCGCCCACCGACGAGGCGATCGGCGCGCCCCGGCACGACGCGCTGCGCTTCGGCAAGACCCTGGACGACGGCGGGGCCGGGCAGATCGCCCGGCTGGAGGAGTTCGCCCGGCTGGTCGCCTCGGTGGTCGGCCGGCCCCTGCTCTGAGGCGGACGCACGACGGGCCGGGGACGTGTGGTCCCCGGCCCGTCGTGTCCGTCTCCGCTCAGTCGTCGGCCTCCGGGCCGGCCACCTCCACGCCGTCGCTGCCGCGCACCACGTGGATGCACTCGCCCGGGCACTCCTTCGCCGAGTCGATCACCTCGAGGCGCAGGTGCTCCGGCACGTCCACCCGGGCGCCGGGGGCCTGCCGCAGTTCGCCGTCCGGGCCCTTGACGTACGCCAGGCCGTCGACGTCGAACTCGAAGACCTCCGGCGCGTACTGCACGCAGAGCCCGTCACCGGTGCAGAGGTCCTGATCCACCCAGACCTGCAACTGGTCGGTCGCGACGTCGGTCACGAAGCACCCCCCATGTTCTCCCGTCCCACACTCCGACGGTACCTGAACGCCCGTACCCGCCCCGCGACCAGCCCTTCGCGATCAAGCTTCGGTGACGAGCGCGTTGCTGTGGACCGAATCGGGCTCATAGCGGCTAGTGTTAGGTCAGAACGTTCAAGCCCCCCGGGGAGGTGGGACGTGGCACGCAGCGACGACGCGGACTCGCGCGCCGCACGGTGGGAAAAGGAAGCCCACGATCTCTCCACGCAGGTCGCGTTCCTGCAAGAGGAACTCGCTCTGGTGCGGCGCAAGTTGACCGAAAGCCCCCGACACGTCCGGCAGCTCGAAGAGCGGCTGGCGGCCACCCAGGCACAGTTGGCGCGGCTGACCGAGAACAACGAACGGCTCGTGAGCACCCTCAAGGAGGCTCGCGCGCAGATCGTGACGCTCAAGGAGGAGATCGACCGTCTCGCTCAGCCGCCGAGTGGCTACGGCGTCTTCCTGGCCAAGCACGACGACGGCACGGTGGACGTGTTCACCGGCGGGCGCAAGCTCCGGGTGGCCGTCTCGCCCTCGCTGGAGGTCGACGAGCTGCGCCGTGGCCAGGAGGTCCTGCTCAACGACGCGCTCAACATCGTCGACGCGTTCGGCTACGAGCGGGTCGGCGAGGTGGTGATGCTCAAGGAGATCCTGGCGGGCCCCGAGGGCGCTCCGGGTGACCGGGCGCTCGTGGTCTCGCACTCCGACGAGGAGCGCATCGTGCACCTCGCCGAGACCCTGATCGGCAGCGCGATCCGGGCCGGCGACTCGCTCATGATCGAGCCCCGCTCGGCGTACGCGTACGAGCGGATCCCGAAGAGCGAGGTCGAGGAACTGGTCCTGGAGGAGGTGCCCGACGTCAACTACGAGGACATCGGTGGCCTCCAGGCGCAGATCGAGCAGATCCGCGACGCGGTGGAACTGCCCTTCCTGCACTCCGACCTGTTCCGCGAGCACCAGCTCCGGCCGCCGAAGGGCATCCTGCTCTACGGCCCGCCCGGCTGCGGCAAGACGCTCATCGCCAAGGCGGTGGCGAACTCGCTGGCCAAGAAGATCGCCGAGCGGGAGGGCAAGGAGCGGCACACCAGCTTCTTCCTCAACATCAAAGGCCCCGAGCTGCTGAACAAGTACGTCGGCGAGACCGAGCGGCACATCCGGCTGATCTTCCAGCGGGCGCGGGAGAAGGCCGGCGAGGGCACCCCGGTCATCGTGTTCTTCGACGAGATGGACTCCGTGTTCCGCACCCGCGGCTCCGGCGTCTCCTCCGACGTGGAGAACACCATCGTCCCGCAGCTGCTCAGCGAGATCGACGGCGTCGAGGGCCTGGAGAACGTCATCGTCATCGGCGCCTCCAACCGGGAAGACATGATCGACCCGGCGATCCTGCGCCCCGGCCGGCTCGACGTGAAGATCAAAATCGAGCGGCCGGACGCCGAGGCGGCGAAGGACATCTTCTCCAAGTACATCCTCGCCGGCCTGCCGCTGCACGCCGACGACCTGGCCGAGCACGGCGGCGACGCCCAGGCCACCGTCGCGGCGATGATCGACGCGGTGGTCCTGCGGATGTACTCCGAGACCGAGGAGAACCGCTTCCTCGAGGTCACCTACGCCAACGGCGACAAGGAAGTCCTCTACTTCAAGGACTTCAACTCCGGCGCGATGATCCAGAACATCGTCGACCGGGGCAAGAAGATGGCCATCAAGGAGTTCCTCACCTCCGGCCGCAAGGGTCTGCGGCTGCAGCACCTGCTCGACGCCTGCGTCGACGAGTTCCGCGAGAACGAGGACCTGCCCAACACCACCAACCCCGACGACTGGGCGCGCATCTCCGGCAAGAAGGGCGAGCGGATCGTCTACATCCGCACGCTCGTCTCCGGCGGCAAGGGCGCCGAGGCCGGACGGTCCATCGAGACCGCCAGCAACACCGGCCAGTACCTGTAGTCCGACCCCCTCGACGAAGGCCCGTGGCGTACGCGCCACGGGCCTTCGCGCGTACCGGGGGAGGCCGCCACACCGGACCGGCGCTGCCGCCACGCCCCCTCGGCGCGTCACGCCGACTACGCTCGACGTGACGGGGACCGGGACGGCGAGCGGAGCGGGCAGGTCGATGAGCGTTAGACGGATCATGGGCACCGAGGTCGAGTACGGCATCTCCGTGCCCGGTCAGGCCGGAGCCAACCCGATGGTCACCTCCTCCCAGGTGGTCAACGCCTACGGGGCGCGGCCGGAACTCAACCGGGGCGGCCGGGCCCGCTGGGACTACGAGGAGGAGTCGCCACTGCGCGACGCCCGCGGCTTCACCTACTCCGGCGCCGCGTACGACCCGGCCGAGGCGCTCGCCGACGAGGACCTCGGACTCGCCAACGTCATACTCACCAACGGCGCCCGCCTCTACGTCGACCACGCGCACCCGGAGTACTCCACACCCGAGGTGACCAACCCCCTCGACGTGGTGCGGTGGGACAAGGCGGGGGAGCGGGTGATGGCCGAGGCGGCCCGCCGGGCCGCGACCATCCCGGGCACCCACCCGATCCACCTCTACAAGAACAACACCGACAACAAGGGCGCCAGCTACGGCGCGCACGAGAACTATCTGATGCGCCGGCAGACGCCGTTCGCCGACATCGTCGCGTACCTGACGCCGTTCTTCGTCACCCGGCAGATCGTCTGCGGCGCCGGGCGGGTCGGCATCGGCCAGGACGGCGGCCAGGCGGGTTTCCAGATCTCCCAGCGGGCCGACTTCTTCGAGGTCGAGGTGGGACTGGAGACGACGCTCAAGCGGCCCATCATCAACACCCGGGACGAGCCGCACGCCGACGCGGACAAGTACCGCCGGCTGCACGTCATCATCGGCGACGCCAACCTCTCCGAGATCTCCACGTTCCTGAAGGTCGGCACCACCTCGCTGATCCTCGCCATGATCGAGGAGAAGGCGCTCGGCGCGGACCTGGGCATCGCCGACCCGGTGGCCGAACTGCGCGCGGTCAGCCACGACCCGTCGCTCAAGCACCTGATGCGGATGCGCGACGGCCGCAAGCTCACCGCGCTGGACGTGCAGTGGGCGTACCTGGAGCGGGTGACCTCCTTCGTGGACGACCGCTACGGCAAGGATGTCGACACGCAGACCGCCGACGTGCTGCGCCGCTGGGAGAGCGTGCTGGACCGGCTCGGCCGGGACGCCCTCGAGTGCGCCGACGAACTGGACTGGGTGGCCAAGCTGCGGCTGCTGGAGGGCTACCGGGAACGGGAGAAGCTCGCCTGGGGCTCGCACAAGCTGCAACTGGTCGACCTGCAGTACTCCGACGTGCGGCCGGAGAAGGGCCTCTATCACCGGCTGGTGCAGCGCGGCTCGATGAAGACGCTGCTCACCGACGAGCAGACGCGCACCGCGATGACCGAGCCGCCGGAGGACACCCGGGCCTACTTCCGGGGCCGCTGCCTGGACCGGTACGCCTCCGAGGTGGTCGCCGCGAGCTGGGACTCGGTCATCTTCGACGTGGGCCGGGAGTCGCTGGTCCGGGTGCCGATGATGGAGCCCGAGCGGGGCACCCGCGCGCACGTCGGCGAGCTGTTCGACCGCTGCGAGAGCGCCAAGGATCTGCTGGAGACGCTCACCGGCGGGTGACCCCGATGCCGGAAGGCCCGCCGGGTGCCGGAAACGGGCACGCGACGGGCCTTTCGTCGCTCCCGCGAGGTAAGTTGATCGCAGGCGATCGTGGAGGAGGCACCACCATGGCGACGCAAGAGGGTGGGCAGACCCAGTCCGGCAAGTCCCGCGAGGAGGTCGAGGAGGTCACCGCGCAGGCCAACCCCGAGGTGGCCGAGCGGCACGCCGAGATCACCGAGGACGTGGACGACCTGCTCGACGAGATCGACTCCGTCCTGGAGGAGAACGCCGAGGAGTTCGTTCGGGGATATGTGCAAAAGGGCGGCCAGTGAGGCATATGTCCGTTTCGCCCGCCGGGGCGAAGGGCATGCCGTCAACCGCCGGCACCACGATGATCGCACCGGACGGGTGCGCGGGATAATTTGCTTCAACTGCAACGGTGGTCTTGGCCGGTCCCGGGCCGTGGGGCCGGCCGGGGCGATCACGTACCTGAGAGGAACCACGTGGCAGCGGGTTTTGATCCATCCGGGCGTCTTCCAGATGTGTTCACCAACGCGGGGACGTCCTCCTTCACAGCGTTCCTGAGCAAGGTGGCCCCCGAGATGCTGCCCGGCCGTCGGCCGCTGCCGCCCGGCATGGCCGCCGACATGGCGCCGCACGCGACCACCATCGTGGCCATCTCGGCCGCCGGTGGTGTGGTCATGGCCGGCGACCGGCGCGCCACGATGGGCAACCTGATCGCCCAGCGCGACATCGAGAAGGTGCACCCGGCCGACGCGTACTCGCTCGTCGGCATCGCGGGCACCGCCGGCATCGGCATCGAGCTGATGCGACTGTTCCAGGTGGAGCTGGAGCACTACGAGAAGATCGAGGGCGCGATGCTCTCGCTCGACGGCAAGGCCAACCGGCTGGCGTCGATGATCCGCGGCAACCTGGGCGCGGCCATGCAGGGCCTCGCCGTGATCCCGCTGTTCGCCGGCTTCGACCTGGCGGCGAGCGACCCGGCGCGGGCCGGGCGGATCTTCAGCTTCGACGTGACCGGCGGCCCGTACGAGGAGACCGGTTACGACGCCATCGGCTCCGGTTCGCTGTTCGCCAAGTCCGCGCTGAAGAAGCGGTTCCGGGCCGGCCTGTCGGTCGAGGACGCGACGCGGCTGGCGGTCGAGGCGCTCTACGACGCGGCGGACGACGACACCGCCACCGGCGGCCCCGATCTGACCCGGCGGATCTACCCGGTCGTGATGACCGCTACCGCCGAGGGCACCCACCGGCTCACCGACGCCGAGACGGCGGCGATCGCGGAGAGCGTGGTGTCCGGCCGGATGGAGAACCCCGGCGGCTGATGCCGCCCCGCACCGTCCACCGAGTCAGCAGTCCCGCAGAAGGAGAACCGCCGCCGTGGCCATGCAGTTCTACGCCTCGCCCGAGCAGATCATGCGCGACCGCTCCGAGCTGGCCCGCAAGGGCATCGCCCGGGGCCGCAGCGCGGTGGTCCTGAGCTACGCGGGCGGGGTGCTCTTCGTCGCCGAGAACCTGTCCAGCACGCTGCACAAGGTCAGCGAGATCTACGACCGGATCGGCTTCGCCGCCGTCGGCCGGTACAACGAGTTCGAGAACCTGCGCCGCGCGGGTGTGCGGATGGCCGACCTCAACGGGCTCAGCTACGACCGCCGGGACGTGACCGGCCTGGCGCTGGCGAACGCGTACGCGCAGACGCTGGGCGCGATCTTCACCGAGCAGTCGAAGCCGTTCGAGGTGGAGATCTGCGTGGCCGAGGTGGGCGCCGCCGCCGAGGACGACTCCCTCTACCGGGTGACCTACGACGGCTCGGTGAACGACGAGCCGGGCCGGATGGCGATGGGTGGCCAGGCCGAGGCGATCACCGGGGTGCTGAAGAACGAGCACCGGCCGGAGATGTCGCTGTCCGAGGCGGTCCGCGCCGCCATGAAGGCGCTGAGCAGCGTCGGCGGTGAGGGCGGGGCGGCCCGCACGATCGCGGCGAACCAGCTGGAGGTGGCGGTCCTGGACCGGCGCCGGGTGGGGCGTACGTTCCGGCGGATCACCGGCGCGGCGCTGACCGCGTTGCTGGACGGCGAGGCCGAGGGGGACGTCGCCCCGGCGCCGGGCCGGGCGAAGACGCCGGCGGCGCCGACGGAGGAGGCGAAGAAGCCGACCACGTCGGCGGGTTCGGCCGATCTGGAGGGCAACGCGGAGGACAAGCCCGCCGAGTGAGATCCACGCTCGCGGACCCCGCCACCTCGCCGAGGTGGCGGGGTCTTTCGTGTACGGAGCCCGCCACCTCCCTGATCCGGTGGGGGAGATCGCAAGCGGCGAGCGTCGGCGCTGCCCATCGGAGGCTCCGGGCGGCTAGTGTCTCATCATGGAGCGGCGAATCTTCGGCCTCGAAACCGAGTACGGCGTCACCTGCACCTATCGCGGGCAACGCCGACTGTCCCCCGACGAGGTCGCGCGGTACCTGTTCCGGCGGGTGGTGTCGTGGGGCCGGTCGAGCAACGTGTTCCTCCGCAACGGCGCCCGCCTCTATCTGGACGTCGGTTCGCACCCGGAGTACGCGACTCCGGAGTGCGACTCGGTGACCGACCTGGTGGCGCACGACCGGGCCGGTGAGCGGATCCTGGAGGGTCTGCTCGTCGACGCGGAGAAGCGGCTGCACGACGAGGGCATCGCGGGCGAGATCTACCTGTTCAAGAACAACACCGACTCGGCCGGGAACTCGTACGGCTGCCACGAGAACTACCTGGTGTCCCGGCACGGCGAGTTCGGCCGGCTCGCCGACGTGCTCATCCCGTTCCTGGTCACCCGGCAGTTGATCTGCGGTGCGGGCAAGGTGCTGCAGACGCCGCGCGGCGCGGTCTACTGCCTGTCCCAGCGGGCCGAGCACATCTGGGAGGGCGTCTCGTCGGCGACCACCCGCAGCCGGCCGATCATCAACACCCGCGACGAGCCGCACGCGGACGCGGAGCGCTACCGCCGGCTGCACGTGATCGTCGGTGACTCGAACATGAACGAGGTCACCACGCTGCTGAAGGTCGGCACGGCCGACATCGTGCTGCGGATGATCGAGGCCGGCGTGGTGATGCGTGACCTGACGCTGGAGAACCCGATCCGGGCCATTCGCGAGGTGTCGCACGACATCACCGGCCGGCGCAAGGTGCGGCTGGCCTCCGGCAAGGAGGTCTCGGCGCTGGAGATCCAGCAGGAATACCTGGCCAAGGCGACGGAGTTCGTGGAGCGCCGGGGCGGCGACCAGACCGCGAAGCGGGTGGTCGACCTGTGGGGCCGGGTGCTGCGCGCGGTCGAGACCGGCGACCTGGACCCGGTGGCCCGCGAGATCGACTGGGTCACCAAGCTGAAGCTGATCGAGCGTTACCAGCGCAAGCACGACCTGCCGCTGTCGCACCCGCGGGTGGCGCAGATGGACCTGGCCTACCACGACCTGCGGCGCGGGCGCGGCCTGTACGGGCTGCTGGAGCGCCGCCGCGAGGTGGACCGGGTGGCGACCGACCCGGAGATCTTCGAGGCGAAGGAGACGCCGCCGCAGACGACCCGGGCGCGGCTGCGCGGCGAGTTCATCCGTCACGCCCAGGAGAAGCGGCGCGACTTCACCGTGGACTGGGTGCACCTGAAGCTGAACGACCAGGCGCAGCGCACGGTGCTGTGCAAGGACCCGTTCCGGGCCTACGACGAGCGGGTGGAACGGCTGATCGCCAGCATGTGATCGTGCGGGCAGCCGGTGCCCGGCACCGGCCGCCCGTCCACGGGTACGCTGGCGTCGCGATGAACACTTCCGAATCCGCCGGTGGGTCCGGCCGCGAGACGTCCTCGGACCGTGACGGCACCGAGAAGCTCAACTGGATCGACCGCCGGCGGGAGAAGATCCGCGCCGAGATCGAACGCAACAGGCGCGGCGACTACACGGTGCCGACGTGGGTGCTGGCGGTGGCGCTGGTGCTGATCGTGGGCGCCTGGCTCGGGCTGATCCTCTTCCTCGGCTGAGCGCCGAGCCGGTCAGGTCAGCAGGCCCGCCGCGTACCGGCCGGCGGCGGCCGCGGCCAGGAAGTAGGCGTGGTCGGCGTCCAGGCCCCGGCCCATCGTGGACAGGCCTACCGGACCGGCCCGCAGTGCCGCGTCGAGGCCGTCGGTGGGCACGGTGACGATCCGGTGCCGGTCGGCCAGCGGCGTCAGCGCCGCGGCGACCTCCGCGGCCAGGCCGGGGTCGAGACCATCCGGCACGACCAGCTCCGCGGGGGCCAGCGCGACCCGGCCGTACGCGGTCAGGCTGTGGTGGGAGACGCCACGGTGCCGGGGCCGGGCGTCGGCGTCGGAGATGCGCAGCGAGCCGACCGGGCGCCCGCCCAGCGTGGCGATCGCGTTCACCGCCTCGCCGACGGCGACGCCGGAGAAGCCCCAGCGGGTGCCGGTGCCGAGGTTGCCCGGCCCCTGGGCGACGATCGTCAGGTCCGCGTCGAGCACGTGCCGCGCGGCGAGCAGACCGCTGTGCAGCGTGCTCGCCTCCAGGTCGCCGCCGAACGCCTGCCCCACGCTCACCGTGCCCACGAGGTGCCCGGACAGCCCGGCCAGCGTGCGGGAGAACCAGGCCGGCAGCGCCCCGCCGTCGGTCAGCACGTACGCGACCCGGGCGTCGGGCGCGTCGGCGCGTACCCCGGCCAGGATCGCCGGCAGCGCGGAGTGCAGGTCGGCGGCGACCACCGGCATGCCGTCGACGGTGTCGGCGGCGGCGAGCCGGTCGTGGTGCGGTGAGGCCTCCTCGTCCACGCCGAGCAGGATCGGTTGCAGCGGCGTGTAGCGGGCCTTGACCAGGTGCCCGGCGTCGCGGCTGTCGCCGGCCTGCGGCGGGTCCGGGGGCAGCCGGTCGGGCAGCGCCACGACCAGCGCGTAGCCGCCGGTGCCGAGGCCCATCAGCAGCGCGCCTGCGTTGAGCAGCACCCGGTCGCCGGGTTCCGGCTCGCCGACCAGGGCCGGGTAGGCCAGGGCGCGCATCCTGGTGCCGTCGGGCAGGTCGACGTCGAGTTCGACGGCGCCGGTCCACCGTCGCCGTACCGTCGTGACCGTGCCGGACCGCCATCGCACCATGCGGTGCACGGTATCGGCCGCCACCGGGACGGGCGCCGGGCGGGTCAGGCGTCCGGGTCGTCGACCGGGCGGCCCGTCTCGTCCTGAGTGGTGCGGGCGGGCCGGCCGGCGGCGCGGGACCGGGTGGGGTCGAGGAAGACGTACGCGATCTCCGGGAAGTGCCCGGTGAGCCGGCGTTCGGCCTCGTCGGCGGCGGCCTCGATGTCGGCGCCGGTGGCGTCGTCGCGGAAGTCGACCTTGGCGGCGACGAGGATGTCGTCCGGGCCGAGGAACATGGTCATCAGCGTGTCGACCCGGTCCACCGTCGGCACGTCGGCCAGTTCCCCTTCGATGCGCCGGTGCAGCCGGTTCGACACCGAGCGGCCCACGAGCAGCGAGATGTTGCTGCGGGCCAGGACGGCGGCGACCACCAGCAGCAGTACGCCGATGAGGATCGAGGCGATGCCGTCGTACAGCTCGTCGCCGGTCAGGTGCGACAGGGTGAGCCCGCCGGCGGCGATCAGCAGGCCGATCAGCGCGGCGCTGTCCTCCAGGAAGACGGCCTTGACGGTGGTGTCGGCGGTCAGGCGCAGGTAGCGGCGCGGGGTGGTGCCCCAGCGGCGGGACTCGCCGCGCACCTGCCGGACCGCCCGGGCCAGCGACACCGACTCGATCGCGAAGGAGACCGCCAGCACCACGTACGCGACGAGGTATTCGCCGCTGTGCTCGTGCACCAGGATGGTGGTCACGCCGTGCGTGATGGCGAAGCCCGCCCCGGCGACGAAGGTGAACAGCGCGGCGAGGAACGCCCAGACGTAGCTCTCCTTGCCGTACCCGAAGGGGTGCCGGGTGTCGGCGGGCCGCGCGCCGCGGCGCAGCGCCAGGTAGAGCAGCACCTCGGTGGTGGTGTCGGCGAGCGAGTGGGCGGCCTCGGAGAGCATCGCCGCGGAACCAGAGATCAGGCCCGCGACCAGCTTCGCGACCGCGATGGCGAGGTTCGCCGCGCCGGCCACCACGACGGTGCCCACGCTGTCGCTCTTGACCTCCGGTTCCGCCATGCGATCACCCTATGACCGGTCGATGCCCGCCGCCGGATGGGAAGACCCCCGCGCCGCGCCGCGCGGGTGCCCGCGCCCGACGTGCGGGCTGCTAGCGTTTGGGCCGTGTCCCGGACCCGTACCGAACGCCTGGTCAACCTGGTGATCTGCCTGCTGTCGACGCGACGCTTCCTGACCGCCGCGCAGATCGCCGCGACCGTGCCCGGCTACGAGCACGACCCGGACGACGCCAAGGACCACGAGGCGTTCCAGCGCAAGTTCGAGCGCGACAAGGCCGAGCTGCGTGAGCTGGGCGTGCCGCTGGAGACCGGCACGGCGAGCGTCTTCGACGCCGAGCCGGGCTACCGGATCGCGCCGCGCGCGTACGCGTTGCCCGACATCCCGCTCGAACCGGACGAGGCCGCCGCCGTGGGCATCGCCGCCCGGCTGTGGCAGCACGCCGGGCTGGCCGCCGCCGCGTCGTCGGGGCTGGCGAAGCTGCGCGCCGCCGGCATCGACGTCGACCCGCAGGCCACGCTGGGCCTGGAGCCGATGGTCACCGTCGACCCGGCGTTCGCGCCGCTCACCGCCGCCGCGCGGGACCGCCGCGAGGTCAGCTTCGACTACCGGGTGCCGGACCGCGACGCGCCCACCCGCCGCCGCGTGCAGCCGTGGGGCGTGGTCTGCTGGCGCGGCCGGTGGTACGTGGTCGGCCACGACCTGGACCGCGCGGCGACCCGCTGCTTCCGGCTGTCCCGGGTGGTCGGCACGGTGCGGGCGACAGGTGAGCCGGGCGCCTACGAGCCGCCCGCCGGGGTCGACCTGATCAGCCACGTGGCCCGCTGGTCCGGGCCGGTGGAGCGCACCGGCCGGGCCACCGTGCTGGCCACGCCGGGCCGCGCCGCCGGGCTGCGCCGCTGGGCGGTGGAGTGCCAGGCCGGTCCGGACGGCGACCGGCTGGTGCTGCCGTACGCCGACGCCGACTACCTGGCCGGTCAGATCGTCGGGTACGGCCCGGACGTCCGCGTGCTGGAGCCACCGGAGGTACGGGAGGCGGTCATCCAGCGCCTCAAGGAGGTCGCCGCCCGCCATGACGAGCTGGCCGTGACCGGGGGTGCCCGGTGACCCGCCCGGCGGCCCGCGCGGGCCGTGCCTCCGCCGACCGGCTGGCCCGGCTGCTCAACCTGGTGCCCTACCTGCTGGCCCGCCCCGGCATCGAGATCGCCGAGGCGGCGCACGACCTCGGCGTGACCGAGAAGCAGCTCCGGGAGGACCTGGAACTGCTCTGGGTGTGCGGGCTGCCCGGCTACGGCCCCGGTGACCTGATCGACATGGCGTTCGACGGCGACCGGGTGACGATCACCTACGACGCCGGCATCGACCGGCCGCTGCGGCTCACCCCGGACGAGGCACTGGCCCTGGTGGTGGCGCTGCGGATGATCGCCGAGACGCCGGGCGTGGCAAACCGGGAGGCGGTCGAGCGGGCACTCGCCAAGATCGAGAACGCCGCCGGTGACCTGGCCGGCGCGCCGGTCGAGGTCCGCCTGCCCGGCGACAGCGCCCGGGTACGCGAGTTGCGCGCCGCCGTCGAACGCGGCCGGGCGCTGCGGATCACCTACTACACGGCGGCCCGGGACGAGACCACCGAACGCACCATCGACCCGCTGCGGATGCTGATGGTCGGCGGCCGGGCGTACGTGGAGGCGTGGTGCCGCCGCGCCGAGGCGGTGCGGCTGTTCCGGGCGGATCGCATCGACGCGGTGACCGAGCTGCCGGAGCAGGCGGTCGTGCCGCCGCAGGCCCGCCCGCACGATCTCAGCGACGGCGTGTTCCGCCCGTCGGCCGACCTGCCCCTGATCACGCTGCGGATCGGCCGGGGCGAGCGGTGGATCACCGAATACTATCCGTGCGAGCGGGTCGAGGCCGACGGCGAGCAGTGGGTGGTGTCGCTGCGCGTCACCGACCTCGGGTGGGCCCGGCGGTTCGTGCTCGGGCTCGGCCCGGAGGTCACAGTGGTGGCCCCGGCCGAGCTGGCCGAGCAGGTACGCGCCCAGGCCGTGGCCGCGCTCGACGCGTACGCCACTCCGGCCGGCAGCGCCGACCCGGCGGCCGCCGGCGTCACCCGATAGGCTGACCGCCGTGGTGACGTGGATCGTGCTCGGGGTCGTGGTGTTCGCGCTGGTCGTACTGGCCCTGGCGATCCGTCCGGTGGTGAGCCGCCTTCCGGGGCTGCGCCGTTCCGCGCTGGCGTTGCAGCGCCGGGCGGGCGAGGCGGAGTCGCTGCGGTCGGCCGCCGAGCAGTTGCAGGCGCGGGCCGAGTCGCTCCAGGAGCGGGCGGCGCTCGCGCAGGAGCGGATCACGTTGATCAAGGCCAAGCGCGGCGACTGATCGACGACTGTGGGCCCGGTGAGCGCCGTTTGCGCGTTGCCGGCCGGTTACGCGCAGGAATGCGCGGACCTGGACGGTTGACGGGACACTTCGGGTTGGTCGAAACTTCACCGATCGGGCCCGCAGCAGCAGGCCCGCGGGGGTGGCAAGCCGCTGCGACACACGTACGATGGGCGACGACCCACCCCTCACCGACACAGAGCGACTGGAGCTTCCCATGGGTGCCCTCAAGCCGTGGCACATCGCCGTACTCGTGGTCGTGCTGATCCTGCTGTTCGGCGCGAAGCGGCTCCCCGACGCGGCCCGCTCGCTGGGCCGCTCGCTGCGGATCATCAAGGCCGAGACCAAGAGCCTGCACGACGACGACCGCGATCTCGCCGAGAAGGCCGACGCGCAGGCCGGCTACCAGCCGCTCACGCCGCAGCAGCCGGTGCAGGGGCAGCCGTACGTCCAGGGCCAGCAGCAGTACGCCCAGCAGCCGTACGCGCCGCAGCCGCAGCAGCCCGTGGCCCCGCCGGCCGACCCGGTGCAGCGCGTCCGCGAGAACTGATCCGAGAGGGCCTCAATCACCGTGGCCTTCGGGTTGAAGAAGCGCGGCCCGAGCAACTTCGCGCGGGCCGCCGACGGCTCGATGACGCTCATCGAGCACATCCGGGAGCTGCGTAACCGGCTGTTCCGGGCGTCGCTGGCGATCCTGGTCGGCTTCGGCTTCGGCATCTGGCTGGCCACGCCGGTCCGGGTGTTGCTGTCGAAGCCCTACTGCGACCTGCCGCAGTCGATCGATCCGGAAACCGGCAAGTGCCTGTTCGTGCAGCTCGGCGTCGCCGACGTCTTCCTGCTGAACCTCAAGATCGGTCTCTGGGTGGGCCTGATCATCGCGGCGCCGGTCTGGCTCTACCAGCTCTGGGCGTTCATCGCGCCCGGTCTGCACCGGCACGAGCGGCGGTACGCGTACGTCTTTACCGCCCTGGCGGCCCCGCTGTTCGCGGCCGGCGCGGTGCTGGCGTTCTTCGTCACCACCAAGGGGCTGGAGTTCCTGCTCAACGTCTCCGGCGACGACATCACGACCAACCTCGAGGTGACCCGCTACATCTCGTTCGTCACGAACCTGATCCTGCTGTTTGGGGTGGCGTTCGAGTTCCCGTTGATCGTGCTGATGCTCAACTTCGTCGGCCTGGCCAGCGCCAAGCGGCTGCTGAGCTGGTGGCGGGTGGCGGTGTTCGTGTTCTTCGCGTTCGCCGCTGTGGTCACGCCGACGCCCGACCCGTTCGGCATGACCGCGCTGGCGATCTGCCTCTGCGCGCTCTACTTCGCCGCGGTGGGGGTGGCGTTCCTCAACGACAGGCGGCGCGGTCGCGGGCGTGAGGCCTACGCCGGCATCGCCGACGACGAGGTGTCACCGCTGGACCTGTCGGACGAGCCGGTGCCCGCCGGTGGCCGGATCGAGGCGTCCGAGCCGATCGGCGCGCCCGAGCCGATCGTCGCCCCGAAGCCGATCGAGCGCCGCTACGACGACATGACCTGACCGACCCCGCTCACCGCCGGACGCCGTCCCCACCTTCACGGGGACGGCGTCCGCGTTTCCGAGGCAGCCCCTCCGAGCCCCCGGCCCAACCCCACCCCACCCCACCCACCCCACCCCACGTCGATCTTGGACTTTGCGCCCCTCCAGTGCCCGATATCCACCCTTTGCCTGGGCCGAAAGTGCAAGATCGCCGGGGCGGGGCGGGGCGGGGCGGGGCGGGGCGGGGCGGGGCGGGGCGGGGCGGGGCGGGGCGGGGCGGGGCGGGGCGGGTCAGGTGAGGCGGCGGGCTGCTGTGGGGTGGGGTGGGGGGACGGCGTCGGGGTGCAGGATGGCGGCTATCGTCTCGGCGCCGTCGACCAGGCGCGGGCCGGCGCGCACGATCAGCCCGTCCGCGTCCAGCGCCCACACCCGCGCGTCCGGGAAGTGACCGGCCACCGCGGCGGCCTGCTCGGCCGCACCGTCGAGGCGGAACCCGCACGGCGCCACCAGCACCACCTCCGGGCGGGCGGCCCGCAGCGCCGCCCAGGTGGTAGGCGTGGACCGGGCGCCACGATGGGTGGCGACCGGCTCGCCGCCGGCGACGTCGACCAGGTCGGGGATCCAGTGCCCGGCGCCGAACGGCGGGTCCACCCACTCGACCACCGCGACCCGTGGCCGGGGCCGGCCCGCCACCGCCGCGCGGACCGCCGCGAGCCGGGCCCGCAGACCGTCGACGAGGGCCTCCGCGCGATCCGGCACCCGGGCCGCCGCGCCGACCGCGCGGATCGACTCCAGCACGTCGTCAAGGGTGTACGGGTCGAGCGACAGCACGTCGGCCCGGCATCCCAGGTGCTCCACGGCGTCGGCGACCCGGCCCGAGGGCAGCGCGCAGACGCGGCACAGGTCCTGGGTGAGGATGAGGTCCGGGTCCAGCCCGGCCAGCGCCCCGGCGTGCAGCGTGTAGAGGTCCGCGCCGGCCGCCACCTGCGCCCGGACGTACGCGTCGATGTCGCCGGGACTCATGCCCCGCGTGTCCCGGCCGCCGACGACCACTGTGGTGCCCGACCGGTACGACGCGGGCACCTCGCACTCGAACGTGACGCCGACCAGGTCGTCGCCGAGGCCGAGCGCGTACACGATCTCGGTGGCGGAGGGGAGCAGGGAGACCAGCCGCATGCCCGCCATCATGCCCCGCGCGCCGGCCGCCGCGTCCCGGGGCCGGTCCGGTGCGGACATCGGGTCGCCCTCGGGCCTTGCCGGGACGCCGTACCCGCTTAGACTCTGCTGACTCCGCCGAGCCCCCCGGGCGGTGTGCCGGGGTGCGTCGGCGCCCCGTTCCGGTCAGCCCGTCTGACCTGCGCTCCGGAGAACCCGATGAAGAGCCGTACCGCCGCCGTCCTGACCGTCCTCTGCGCGGCCACCGCGCTCACCGCCTGCGGTGACGACGAGCCCGCGCCGAAGGGCCAGCAGGTGCCGGTGACCGCCACCGACACCAGTTGCGAGGTCACCACCACGCTGTTCACCCCGGGCACCGTCACCTTCACCGTGACCAACCGGGGTCAGCAGGCCACCGGGGTCTACGTCTACGGCCGGGAGGGCGACGCCTTCACCAAGGTGATCGCCGAGGTCGCGGACGTGCCGGCGGGCCGCACCGGTGACCTGCGCGCGTCGTTGCAGACCGGCACGTACGAGGTGGCCTGCAAGCCGGGCCGGCAGGGCGACGGCGTGCGTACGAAGATCACCGTGTCGGACGACGGCAACCTGGCCAGCGCCGCAGCCGAGGTGGCCTACGACCGTTCGGTGACGATCGAGCTGACCGACGACGCGATGACCGGTGTGGACGCCCTGATCGCGGAGCCGGGCGAGAAGCTCGCGTTCAAGGTGACGAACAAGACCGCCGGGGCGCGGACGCTGTACGTGCTCAACCCCGACGGCAAGCGGGTCGCCGAGATGAAGGCCGAGGCAAACGGCACCGCCGAGACGGTGGTGACGCTTGGCGCGGCGGGGGACTGGTCGCTGAAGGTCAAGGGCGACGGCGTGCCGTCGGTGAGCAAGCGGCTGGTGGTGCGCTGACGCGGCCGCGAAAACCGTCGATCCGGGTGCATCCACCGGGCAGGGCCGGGGCGAAGCAATGGTCGTGACGACAGTCACGGACCTGGTCGCTTCGACGAAAGGCTCCCCGATGAACATCGCTCGTCTCGCCGCCCGGCTGGCCGTGGGCGCCACCGCGGCGGCGGTGGCCACCACCGCCGTCGCCGTGCCCGCCCAGGCCGGCGCCAAGCAGCCGGGTACGCGGTCGCTGGCCGCCGTGCTCACCGCCGACAAGAGCGGCTTCGACCGCAACTCGCGGGACTTCGACGTCCTCACCAAGGCGGTCCTGACGGTGCTGCAGGCCAAGCCGGACTCGCCGGTGAAGGTGCTCACCGACGGCACCGCCGCGCTGACCGCGTTCGTGCCGAACGACTACGCGTTCCGCGAGCTGGTGCGGGACATCACCGCCGCGAAGAGGCTGCCCGGCGAGAAGGCCGCGTTCGACGCGGTCGCCGGCCTGGGCGTGGACACCGTGGAGGACGTCCTGCTCTACCACGTCGTGCCCGGCGCGACGATCGACCGGAAGGCGGCGCTGAAGGCCGACGGCGCGGACCTGACCACCGCGCTCGGCGCCACCGTCGAGGTGGACGTGAAGCGCTGCTGGTACGGCCGCGAGGTGCGCCTGGTCGACGCCGACACCAGCGACCGCAACGCCAAGGTGGTGCGGTACGACATCAACAAGGGCAACAAGCAGATCGCGCACGCGGTGGACCGGGTGCTGCGCCCGATCGACCTGCCCTGAACCACCCCCGCCACGGCGCCCGGCACCCCCTGCCGGGCGCCGTCGGCGTGTGCCGCCCACCCGCCGTGTGACCTGGCTCTGGTGGGCGGCGCGAGCCGTGCCGTACGGTGCTCGCCGTGACCGCGCACGATCATGTCCCGCCCGGCCCCGTCGCCGTGCTCGCCAACCCGACCGCGGGCCGGGGGCGGCACCGCGGTCTGCTGCCCGGGATCCTGGAGCGCCTCGCCGGAGCGGGCCGACCGGTCGAGCTGCTGCGCGCGCGTACCCCCGAGGAGGCGGAGGCGGCGTGCCACGCCGCGGTCGCCGGCGGCGCCGGGGCGCTCGTCGCGGTGGGCGGCGACGGCACCGTGCACCGGGCGATGCAGGCGGTCGCCGGCACCGATGTGCCGTTCGGGCCGGTCCCGGCGGGCACCGGCAACGACTTCGCGGTGGAGACCGGCTTCCCGGCCGACCCGACGGCCGCGGTCGAGGTGATCACGGCGGCGCTCGCCGCCGGCCGCTCCCGGCCGGTGGACCTGGCGCGGCTGTCCCGGTCCGGCGAGGCCGACCGCTGGTTCGGCGCGGTGCTCGCGGCCGGCTTCGACGCGATCGTCAACGAACGCGCGAACCGGATGCGCTGGCCGCGCGGCCCGCGCCGGTACGACCTGGCGATAGTGGTGGAGCTGGCCCGGCTGCGGCCGCGCCGCTACCGGCTGGTCCTCGACGGGGAGGCGCAGGAGATCGACGCGGTGCTCGTCGCGGTGGGGAACACGGCCAGCTACGGCGGCGGCATGCGGATCTGCCCGGACGCCGACCCGCACGACGGCCTGCTGGACGTGGTGGTGGGCGGCCGGTTCGACAGGCGCACGCTGATGCGGGTCAAGCCGCAGATCTACCAGGGCACCCACGTCACGCACCCGCTGGCGCGCGTCTATCGGGCGCGGACGGTGGAGCTGGCCGCCGAGGGCATCACCACGTACGCCGACGGGGAACGTTCCCTCGACCTGCCGGTGACAGTCACCGCCGCGCCGGCGGCGCTGCGGCTGCTGCGCTGACCGCCGCCGGGTCCGCCTCAGACGGCACGCCGGGAACGGCTGGCGGCGCCGGAGAAGGCGGCGCGGGCGAGGGCGGCGGCGCGGCGGCGCGGACCGCGCCCGCGCTCGCGGCGACCACGAGCGCGATGGCGAGCACCTCGACCGGGCGCAGCGCCTGGCCGAGGACCAGCCAGCCGGCCACGGCGGCGATCGCCGGACCGAGACTCATCATCACCGCGAACGTCGCGGTCGGCAGCCGCCGCAACGCGGCCAGCTCCAGGCTGTACGGCAGCACCGAGGCGAGCAGCGCCAGCCCGGTACCGAGCCCCAGCACCACCGGATCGGCGAGGCGACCGCCGCCGTCGGCCAGCCCGAACGGCAGCGTCAGCAGCGCCGCGACGGTCAGAGCGAGGGCCAGCCCGTCCGCGCCGGGGAACCGCGCGCCGATCCGCGCCGAGCAGACGATGTACGCGGCCCACATGGCGCCCGCCGTCAGCGCCAGCGCGGCGCCGGCCGGGTCGAGCCGGTCGAACCCGCCCTGGCCGAGCAGGACCACCCCGGCCAGCGCCAGCGCGGCCCAGCACCAAGCGGCCACCCGGCGCGCGGCGATCACCGACAGCGCCAGCGGGCCGAGCACCTCCAGGGTGACGGCCGGGCCGAGCGGGATCCGCTCGATCGCCTGGTAGAAGATCGAGTTCATGCCGGCCAGGGCCAGCCCGAACGCCAGCACCGCAGCCCAGTCGCGGCGTCCGTACCCGCGTACCCGGGGGCGGCACACCACGAGCATCAGCAGCGCGCCGATGGTCAGCCGCAACGTCACCGCCCCGGCCACCCCGGTACGCGGGAACAGCAGCGCGGCCAGCGCGGAGCCGAACTGTACCGACAGCGCCCCGCCGAGGACCAGCGCGACCCCGCCGAGCCGTCCCGGCGCACGCGGCGGCAAGGGGTGGACACCGGTCATGCCCCTGACGGTATCGGGTGCGCCGCGACGGGTTCGCGCCGCTGGGGGTGTGCGCTCAGGCGGCCCCGGCCAGGTCGAGTACCGCGCCGAGCCCGTTCGGGCGGCCCGCGTCGGCGCAGGGCAGCACCAGCACCCCGCACCCGGCGGCCACCGCGCCCGCGTCGGCCGGCGTGTCGCCCACCATCAGCGTGCGCTCCGGGTCCACGCCGAGCATCCCGCAGGCCCGCAGGAAGATGCCCGGGTCCGGCTTGCAGCGCCCCACCTCGTACGACAGCGCGTACGCGTCGACGAGCGCGTCGAGGTCCCAGGCGGCGAACAGCGGCCGCAGGTCGAAGCCGATGTTGCTGACCACCGCCACCTTCACCCCGGCGGAGCGCAGCGCACCCAGCACGGGCGCGGTGTCCGGGTACGGCACCCAGCCCTCGGGCACCAGCACCCGCTCGTAGAGCGCGTCGGCGAACCCGTCGATGCCGGTGTCCACGGTCTCGGCCAGCCCGGTGTACGCGCCCCGGTGCGCGTGCGGGTAGAGATCCCGGTCGGCCCACAGCTCGGCCAGCCGGGGCGGCACCCGCGCCGGCAGCGGGCCACCGGCGCGCCCGGCGGTGAGCAGCCGGTCGGCCAGCGAGGTGGCCCGGATCCGGTCCAGTTCGACGCCGCAGGCGGCCGCGGCGGCGAGCACCCAGGCCAGCGGCTCCTCCACCTGGGCGAGGGTGCCGTGGAAGTCGAAGAGCACCGCCTCCACGGGCCGGCGGGACGGGCCCGGGCGGACGGCGTCGTCGGCGCCGCTCGAGACGTGGGGCAGTTCGGTACGGTCCGGCACGTCGTGCACCCTACCGACCGCTCCGACCGTCCTGCCGGATGGCCTTGACCGGTACTCCTCGGCGGCACCGATTAATCTTGGATCCATGTCGAGCCCCGCCGAGCGGTACGCCGCGGCGCGCCGCCGGGCCGCGCAGGCCTCCGCCTTCCCGGCCCTGGACGAATTCTCCCTGGATCTCGGGTTCGATCTCGACGACTTCCAGCGCGAGGCGTGCGAGGCGCTGGAGCGGGGCAGCGGCGTGCTCGTGTGCGCGCCCACCGGCGCCGGCAAGACCGTGGTGGGTGAGTTCGCGGTGCACCTGGCGCTGCGCGGCCGGCCCGGCGGCGACGCGCCCGCGACCCGGCGCAAGTGCTTCTACACCACGCCGATCAAGGCGCTGTCCAACCAGAAGTACCACGACCTGGTGGACCGCTACGGCGCCGAGCAGGTCGGCCTGCTCACCGGCGACAACGCGATAAACGGCGACGCGCCGGTGGTGGTGATGACCACCGAGGTGCTGCGCAACATGCTCTACGCCGGCTCGGCCACCCTGGAGGGCCTGGCGTACGTGGTGATGGACGAGGTCCACTACCTGGCCGACCGGTTCCGCGGCGGGGTCTGGGAAGAGGTGATCATCCACCTGCCCGAGTCGGTCACGCTCGTGTCGCTGTCGGCCACCGTCTCCAACGCCGAGGAGTTCGCCGACTGGCTGGTCACCGTACGCGGCGAGACCGCCGTGGTGGTCTCCGAGCACCGCCCGGTGCCGCTGTGGCAGCACATGCTCGTCGGCAAGCGGATGTTCGACCTGTTCCACGACGCCGACGCGGCCCGCAAGCACGACGTGCACCCCGAGCTGCTGCGCTACACCCGCGACACGATGCGCCGGCTGGAGCTGGGCGAGGGCCGCAGCGCCGGCCCCGGCGGCGGGCGGCGCGGCCCCCGCTGGCGTGGCCCGATGCGCCCGGACATCGTCGACCGGCTCGACCGGGAGGGGCTGCTCCCGGCCATCCTGTTCATCTTCAGCCGGGCCGGCTGCGACGCCGCCGTGCAGCAGTGCCTCGCCGCCGGGCTGCGCCTGACCTCCCCTGACGAACGCGCCGAGGTCCGCCGGGTGGTGGAGTCGCGGGTCACCGCCATCCCCGGTGAGGACCTGTCGGTGCTCGGCTACTGGGAGTGGCTCGACGGCCTGGAGCGCGGCCTGGCCGCCCACCACGCCGGCATGCTCCCGGCGTTCAAGGAGGTCGTCGAGGAGCTGTTCGTCCGCGGGCTGGTCAAGGCCGTCTTCGCCACCGAGACGCTCGCGCTGGGCATCAACATGCCGGCCCGCTGCGTGGTGCTGGAACGCCTGGTGAAGTTCAACGGCGAGGCCCACGTCGACCTCACCCCCGGCGAGTACACCCAGCTCACCGGCCGGGCCGGCCGCCGCGGCATCGACGTGGAGGGCCACGCGGTGGTCGTCTGGTCGCCGGAGACCGACCCCCGGCACGTCGCCGGGCTCGCCTCCACCCGCACCTACCCGCTGCGTTCCAGCTTCCGGCCCTCGTACAACATGGCCGTCAACCTGGTCGGCAGCGTCGGCGCGGCGCCGGCCCGGGAGCTGCTGGAGTCCTCGTTCGCGCAGTTCCAGGCCGACCGGTCGGTGGTCGGCCTGGCCCGGCAGGTGCAGCGCAACACCGAGACGATCGAGGCGTACGGCGCGGAGGCCGCCTGCCACCACGGCGACTTCGACGAGTACTTCGCGCTGCGGGTGGCGATCGCCGACCGGGAACGCGCCATCGCCCGGCAGGGCCAGACCCAGCGCAAGGCGGCAGCCGTCGCCTCGCTGGAGCGGCTGCGGGTCGGTGACGTGATTCGGGTGCCGTCCGGGCGGCGGGCCGGCCTGGCGGTGGTGCTGGACCCGGCCACCGGCGGGTTCGGCGAGCCCCGGCCGCTGGTGCTCACCCAGGACCGCTGGGCCGGGCGGGTCACCCCCGGTGACTTCACCACCCCGGCCGAGGTGCTCACCCGGATCCGGGTGCCGAAGCACTTCAACCACCGCTCGCCCGCGGCCCGGCGGGACCTTGCCGCCGCGGTCAGCGGCACCGGCCTGGACCGGCACGGCGGCCGGCGGGGCGGCCGGTCCCGGCAGGCGGCGGGGGAGGACCACCGGCTCAGCCAGCTGCGCGTCGAGCTGCGCGCGCACCCGTGCCACGCCTGCCCGGACCGGGAGGAACACGCCCGCTGGGCGGAGCGGCGGCGCCGGCTGGAACGCGACACCGAGGAGCTGCGCGAGCGGGTGTCCGGGCGGACCGGCTCGCTGGCCCGTACCTTCGACCGGATCGTCGCGTTGCTGACCGCGCGCGGCTACCTGGCCGCCGACGGCGAGGTCACCGACGCCGGGCGGATGCTGGCCCGGATCTGGACCGAGGCCGACCTGCTGGTGGCCGAGTGCCTGCGCCGCCGGGTGTGGGACGGCCTGTCTCCGGCCGAGCTGGCCGCCGCCGTGTCGGTGGTGGTCTTCGAGGCCAGGCGGGACGTCGACGAGCGGGCGTCGCTGCCGCGCGGCGCGGTGGCCGACGCGGTCGACGAGACGCTCAAGCTGTGGGGCGACATCGAGGCGGACGAGGCGGCACGCGGCCTGGCCGTGACGAGGGAGCCGGATCTCGGCTTCGCCTGGCCGATCTACCGGTGGGCGCGCGGCGAGGCGCTGGCGAAGGTGCTGGCCAGCGGCCACCAGATCGACGGGGAGATGCCCGCGGGCGACTTCGTCCGCTGGGCGCGCCAGGTGGTCGACCTGCTCGGGCAGGTCGCCGACTCGGGTGGCGCCTCGGCCGAGCTGCGCGGCACCGCCCGGCAGGCCATCGCGGCGGTCAACCGGGGCGTGCTGGCCTACCACGCCTCCACCTGACGGTCACTTTCGGTCACCGGTTGCCGGAAATCGACGCACCGCTGCGTCACGGCGCTGCCACCCCGCGAATTGTCGGGGGGTCGATGCATGCCCTGGTCAGGGCCTGCCCGATCATTGCCCCGGGGCGCCGTGGGTCGCGCTCGGCCGATGGTGAGGGAAGGGCGTCGTGGGCGAGATCAATCACTTTGAGTACGGGTGGATCACACCCGCGCTCAGCTACGCGTTGTCGGTGCTCGGCTCGGCGCTCGGCCTGGTCTGCGCCGGACGGATCCGGACCGCCACCAGCGCCGGCCAGCGCGCCTGGTGGGGCCTGCTGGCCGCGTGGGCGCTGGGCGGCACCGCCATCTGGGCCATGCACTTCATGGCGATGCTCGGGTTCGCCGTCGGCGGCACCCGGATCCGCTACGACGTGCCGCTGACGGCCGCCAGCACGGCGATCGCGGTGGCGTCGGTCGGCATCGGGCTGGCCATCGTGGGCACCGGCCGGCTCGCCGCGCCCCGGCTGCTCGCCGGCGGGTTCTTCACCGGCGCCGGGGTGGCCGCCATGCACTACACCGGCATGGCCGCCATGCGCCTGGACGGCTCGCTCGGCTACGACCCGCTGCGGGTGGCCCTGTCCGTGGTCATCGCGATCGTGGCCGCCACCGTCGCGCTCTGGCTGGCGATGACCGTCCGGCGCGCGCTCGCCATCGCCGCGTCGGCGCTGGTCATGGGCATCGCGGTCAACGGCATGCACTTCACCGGCATGAGCGCGCTGTCGGTGCATCTGCACGAGAGCCGCGGCCCGGCGTCCGGCACCGAGGTGAGCGGGCTGCTGGTGCCGATCGTGCTGGCAGTGGTCTTCGGCGTGGTCGGGCTCGTCTACGCGCTGCTCGCCGCGCCGTCGGACGACGACCGGGCCGGGGCCGCGTACGTCAGCTCACGGCTCGACGAGGCGCCGTACGCGACCGCCGCCGCCGAGCCCGCGCCGGACCCGGTCGGCCTGCGCGCCCGCTCGACGCTGGCGCAGCCCGGTGCCCAGTTCCCGACTCGCCGGAGCATCGACCGCCCGTCGTGATCAACTGATCACGATCGGTCGCCCGCCAGCGCGTCGACGAGGCGACGGCACGAGCCGGCCAGGTTCCAGCGCTGCGCCAGCTCCAGCAGCCGGTCCGGGTCGGCGGGAGACGCCGGCAGTGCCGGGTCCAGCTCGGGCAGCGGCACGTCGGTGGCGACCCGGACCACCTTCGGTGCCACGGCCAGGTAGTCGCGGGCGGCGTCGAGCTTGGCCCGCAGCCCCGGCGCGAAACCGGAGCGGGGGTCGTCGAGCGCGGCCAGGATGCCGTCCAGCCCGCCGTAGCGGTCGATCAGCCGGGCGGCCGTCTTCTCGCCGACGCCGGCGACGCCGGGCAGCCCGTCGCTGGGGTCGCCGCGCAGCGCCGCGAAGTCGGCGTACCGGTCGGCCGGCACGCCGTAGCGGGTGCGGACCGCCGCGTCGTCGCAGTCGTCCAGCTTGGCCACGCCCCGGCCGACGTAGAGCAGCCGCACCGGGTGCGCGTCGTCGACGAGCTGGAACAGGTCGCGGTCGCCGGAGACCACCTCGACCGGGCCCGGCTGGGTCACCGCGAGCGTGCCGAGCACGTCGTCGGCCTCGTAGCCGGTGGCGCCCACGGCGGGGATGCCGAGTGCGTCCAGCACCTCCAGGATCATCGGCACCTGCGGGGACAGCGTGTCCGGCACGACCTCGCCGCCCTCGGGCGCGACCCGGTGCGCCTTGTACGACGGCAGCAGCTCCACCCGCCACGCCGGCCGCCAGTCGTGGTCGAGCGCGCAGATCATCCGGTCGGGCCGGCGGGTGCGCACGAGCTGGGCGAGCATGTCGAGGAAGCCGCGCACGGCGTTGACGGGCTGGCCGTCGCCGGTCTTCGCGGCCGACTCGGGGATGCCGAAGTAGGCGCGGAAGTAGAGGCTGGGGGAGTCGATCAGGAGGATCGGCTGTCGGTGTGCCACGGCGACAAGCCTTCCACAGCCCTGTGACGGGATGGGGGAGGCGACCGCCGGACCGGAAACCCGGGCGCGCGACGGGCGTGGCATGAGCAGACTGGCGGGGTGAGCTTCGTACCCGGCCTGACCCTGGCCCGCCGGTTCCACGACGAGGTGGTGGGTCCGCTGCTGGCGCGGCGGCTGCCCGGCCTGCCGTACGCCGCCGGTCTGCTCGACGGCGGTTCCGAGCTGCTCGGCCTCGACACGCCCCGCTCCACCGACCACGACTGGGGTCCGCGTACCCAGGTCTTCGTGGGCAGCGCGCACGACGTGGCGCCGGTACGGGCGGTGCTGGACGCGGAGTTGCCGGCGCGGTTCCTCGGCTGGCCGACCCGGTACGCGGGCGGCCCGGAGGCGCGGCTCGGCACGGTCCACGCCGACGGCGACCGGCACGGCGTCACGGTGGACGAGCTGGGCGGGTGGCTGCGGGAGCGGCTCGGCGCCGACCCGCGCGCCGGGCTGACGGCGGCGGACTGGCTGGCGACGCCGACGCAGCGGCTGGCCGAGCTGACCGGGGGAGCGGTGTTCCACGACGGGCTCGACGCGCTCACCGCCGTCCGCGCCCGGCTCGCCTGGTATCCGGACGACGTGTGGCGGCACGTGCTGGCCGCCGGATGGCAGCGGGTCGCGCAGGCCGAGCACCTGGCCGGCCGGTGCGCCGAGGTGGGGGACGAACTCGGCAGCCGGGTCGTGGTCGGCGGGCTGACCCGGGACCTGATGCGCCTCGGCCTGCTGCTGCGCCGCCGCTGGCCCCCGTACGCGAAGTGGCTCGGCACGGTGTTCGCGGCGCTGCCGGGAGCGGCGCCGGTGGTGGACGGGCTCGCCGCCGCGCTCGGCCCGGGTGAGTGGGCGGCCCGGCAGCCCGGCCTGGTCCGGGCGCTGGAGACGGTCGCCGGCTGGACCAACGACACCGCGCTGGCGGCGCCGGTGGACCCGGCCGCGCGGCCGTTCCACGGCCGGCCGTTCCTGGTGCTGCACGCCGGCCGGTTCGTCGAGGCGCTGCGCGCCGCGATCACCGATCCGGAGCTGCGCGACCGGCCGCCGGTGGGCGCGGTGGACCAGTACGTGGACAGCGTGGACGTGCTCACCCACGCGGACCGCGCCCGCCGGGTGGCCGGGGCGGTTGTCGGCCCGCCGGGCGGGGCCTAGACTCCGATTCGAGTCGCATCGATCCGCGACTGTCTATCTCGTCTCCGAGGGTCCGGGCCGCCCCTCGCAGGCGCCTCGCCGGCGAGGACGCCGCTCGTGCGGCGTTCCCACCACCGAGGAGAACAGCATGCTGTCCAGAATGAGCAGACTCCGGCTGCTCGGCGCGGCGCTCGCCGCCGCCGGGCTCGCCGCCGGAGCGGCGCTCGCCGTCCCCGGGCCGGCCTCGGCCGCCGCGCTGACCGAGGTGACGAACTTCGGCGCCAACCCGAGCAACCTGCGCATGCACCTGTACGTCCCGGACACCGTGGCGGCCCGTCCCGGGCTGCTCGTGGTGAACCACTACTGCACCGGCAGCGGCCCGGCCATGTACTCCGGCACCCAGTTCGCGTCGCTCGCCGACCGGTACGGCTACATCGTGGTCTACCCGTCGGTGACCCGCAGCAGCAAGTGCTTCGACGTGTCCTCGCCGCAGGCGTTGCGCCGCGACGGCGGCAGCGACCCGGTGGGCATCAAGTCGATGGTGGACTACGTGCGGCAGCGCTACCCGGTCGACTCGCAGCGGATCTTCACCACCGGCACCTCGTCCGGCGCGATGATGACGAACGTGCTGCTCGGCGACTACCCGGACGTGTTCCGGGCCGGCGCCGCGTTCGCCGGTGTGCCGTTCGGCTGCTTCGCCACCACGAACGGTTCGGAGTGGAACAGCGAGTGCGCCAACGGTCAGGTGCTGAAGACCCCGCAGCAGTGGGGTGACCTGGTGCGCAACGCGTACCCGGGGTACACCGGCCCGCGTCCGCGGATGCAGCTCTGGCACGGCACCAACGACGAGACGCTGCGCTACCCGAACTTCGGCGAGGAGATCGACCAGTGGACGAACGTGAACGGGCTGAGCCAGACGCCCGCGTACACGGACAGTCCGCAGCCCGGCTACACCCGTACCCGCTACGGCGGTACGGGCGGCACCGCGACCGTCGAGGCGATCAGCATGCAGGGCGTCACGCACAACCTGCCGGTCGACGCGGCGCAGGCCATCCGCTTCTTCGGCCTGGACTCCACCACGCCGCCGCCGACCACGCCGCCGCCCACCACGGCGCCGCCCACCACGGCGCCGCCG
The DNA here is from genome assembly GCF_004637285.1 of Micromonospora sp. CNZ285. Lineage (NCBI taxonomy): Bacteria > Bacillati > Actinomycetota > Actinomycetes > Micromonosporales > Micromonosporaceae > Micromonospora > Micromonospora sp. CNZ285. The sequence continues at coordinate 1,472,003 of NZ_SPQD01000001.1, forward strand.
ACCACGCCGCCGCCGTCGGGGGCCTGCCGGGTCGGGTACGTGGTGAACGCCTGGAACAACGGCCTGACCGCCGCGGTGACCATCACCAACACGTCCAGCACGGCGATCAACGGCTGGAACCTCGCGTTCACGCTGCCGGCCGGTCAGACGATCACCGGGGGCTGGAACGCGACGTACAGCCCGTCCAGCGGCGCGGTGACCGCCCGCAACGTGTCCTACAACGCGTCCGTCCCGCCGGGCGGCTCGGTGGACATCGGCTTCCAGGCCACCCACACCGGCAACACCGGTAGGCCCGCCTCGTTCACGCTCAACGGCAGTGCCTGCACGACCTCCTGATCCGCCGGGGTGGCGGCGTCCCGGACACGGTGACGCCGCCACCCCCCCGGGCACGCCGGGCATGGGTGCCGCCCCGGCGGGTACCCGTGCCGGACGGACACCGGCGGGAACCGAAGGAGCGGATATGAAGGTCCGAAGCTCCCTGCGCGCGCTCAAACGCAAGGCCGACTCGATCGTGGTCCGGCGCCGGGGAAAGCTGTTCGTCCTCAACAAGTCCGACCGGCGGCAGAAGGCCCGGCAGGGCTGAGCCCGATGGCCGGCATCCTGATCACCGGGGCCGGCAGCGGGCTCGGCCGGGGCACCGCGCTCGGGCTGGCCCGGGTCCGCCGGTCGTTCGAGGTGAACGTGTTCGGCCACAGGAGATGATCGACGAGATGGTCCGGGTGGTGCCGGCCGGGGAGCACCCGTACCGCACCGCGTACCCGCCGTCGCTGCGCGACCAGCTCAGGGAGTTCGAGACGCAGGTGTGGGACGCGACGTCGTGACGGCGGCGGCCGGCACGTCGTCCACCTCGGCGCGCCCGGCCAGGCGGGCCAGCGCGGAGGCGGCCAGCGGGCGGTAGATCCGTACCGAGTCGGCGAGCGCGGAGAAGTGCGAACCCGAGTTGTCGCCGTGGTAGCGGGTGGCGATCTCCACCTGCTCGACCGGCAGCCCGGCGCGGACCAGCCGCAGCAGCACCGCCATCTCGTACTCGAAGCGGTCACCGGGGATCGTGGTGAGCCAGCCGAGCAGCGCGGCCGGATAGGCACGCAGCCCGGTCTGGGTGTCACGCACGTCCCGGCCGGTCGCCAGCCGGAACGCCACCCGGGTCGCCGCGTTGCCGAACCGGCTGCGCGCCGGGACCTCCCCGTCGAACGCGCGGACGCCGAGCGTCGGCGTCGCGGTGGCGCGCATCCGGTCCGCCACGGCGCACACGTCGGGCACACCGTGCTGGCCGTCGGCGTCCACACAGATCACGTCGCGTCCCGGGTGGTGCGTCGAGGCGTACCGGAAGCCGGTGCGCAGCACCACGCCCTTGCCCCGGTTGACCCGCCGGCGCAGCACGGTCGCGCCCCGGGCGCGGGCCGCGTCCAGCACCCCGGCGGCGGCCGGGCCGCTGCCGTCGTCGACGACGAGCACGTCCGCCCCGGGCAGGGCGTCCCGCAGGTCACCGACCAGCGGCGGCAGCCGGTCACCCGGTCGGTACACCGGCACGAGCACGATCACGGGACCTCCCGGGTGGACTCGCCCGCCGGCACGGCCCGCCGGGTCGATCGAGGACGCTCGTACCCCGGGCGCGCGGCGGTGAATCACCGCCGGGGCGTGAGGCGTCCGATCCGCTCGGCCGCGCGGGTCAGCGCGCGCTCGCGGCGCAGCGACGCCTCCGGGGTACGCACACCGAGGAGGCCGATCCGGCTGAACGCCCGGGCGGCCCGCTCCCGCCGGACGGGCACCGGGTCGGGCGCGGTCACCGGCACGTCGGCCAGCGCCGGGCCGGACAGCCCGAGCACGCGCGCGGCGAGCAGCCGGACGCGGGGCAGGTGCCACGGGTGGGAGACCAGCCCGAGCGGGCGCCGCGCGGTGAACTCCGCCGCGCCCAGCAGGCCGTCCTGGACGGTGTGCGCCAGGTTCTGCAGCGTGGTGCGGGAGCGGGTCTCGGCCGCCGACCGGGCGTACGCGTCGAGCCCGGCCTCGCGCGCCAGCGCCCGCATCAGCTCCGCCTCCCGGTAGCCGGCGGGCGGGCCGGGCGCGCCGGCCGGGCCGTGCGGCCAGCCGCCGGTGAACACCACCCGGGCGTCCGGCGCGCGGCGGAACGCCTCGGCGTGCGCGCGGACGTAGGCCACCGCGGCCTCGGTGCGCGCGACGCTCTCCGCGGTGAGCCGGTAGCCGTCGTCGCCGGCCACCACCCCACGGCCGAAGACCAGCAGCACGGTGGCGGGAGACGTCATCCCTTCACGGTACGGCGCGGATCACTCGTCGTCCGGCGGCCAGGGTGGCGTGCCGACGCCGGTGATGCGGACGCCGCCCCACGGGTCCACCTCGGCCAGCCGGGCCCGGGCGACCCGTTCGCCGATCCGGACCTCCACGTCGCGGCGGCCGGAGCGCAGCAGCCGGACCAGGCGCGGTTCCGGCTCGACCCGCCCGGCCCAGTGGTAGCGGCCGTCGACCGGCTCGAACCGCCCGCCGCCGTGCAGCCGGACCGTGGTGCCGGCGATCTGGGCCGTGCCCTCCCAGGTCACCTGTCGATCCGTTCGTGCGCGCGGGTCAGCTCCGGTGGCAGGTCCGCGCCCCGGCGGACCCCCTCGATGCCGCTCCACAGCAGCGTGGTCAGGTATTCGGTGAGCGCGGCCCGGTGGATCGGCTGCCCGTGCGTGGTCCACCAGTCGCCGACCGCCTGCACGAACCCGACCAGCCCGTACGCCCACGGCTCGGCCGGGCCGGCGTCGAGGCCGAGCGCGCGCAGCCGGTCGCCGATGACCCGGGCCAGCCCGGTCGCGACCTGCCGGCTGGTGCCTGTCACCACCTGCTGGATGCCGGGATGCCCGGACTCGTGCACGAGGAACCGGTACAGCGACGGCTCGTACTCGACCACGCTCAGGTACGCGTCGATGGTCGCCTCGACCAGCGCGCGCTCCTCGCGTACCTGCTCCACGGCGGGGGCGATGGCGGCGACCACGCGCGCCGCGACCACCTCGCTGACCGCCAGCCAGAGCTGCGCCTTGTCGGCGAAGTAGCGGTAGAGCACCGGTTTGCTGACCCCGGCGGTGGCGGCGACCTGGTCCATGTCGACGCTCGGGCCGTGCTGCAGCAGCGCCTGCACGGCGGCCGCGATCAGTTCCTGCCGCCGCTGTTCGCGGTGGTCGGCCCAGCGGTCGCGCCGCCCGCCGGAGCGGGGTGCGGCCGGCTCCCGGGGGGCGTCGGGGCCATTGACATCGGTGGTGGTCCGTCGCATGCTACCACTCGTAACAGTTACTCGAAGTTACGTCAATATGGAGGGGTCATGGCCGGATTCCCGCGCGAGGCGGTCGCCGACCGCCTGCTCTCCGCCTCGGTACGCACCAGCTACGACCCCGTGGTGGACATCGACTGGTCGGCGCCACCGGTGCCCGGCGCGTACTGGCTGCCGCCGACGCGCAGCAGCCTCTACGGCACGTCCCTGTGGGACGGACTGACCGAGGACCAGCGGGTCGAGCTGACCAAGCACGAGGTCGCCAGCGCCGCCGCCGCCGGGATCTGGTTCGAGACGATCCTCATGCAGATGCTGATCCGGCAGTACTACGACGCCGATCCGACCAGCCGGCACGCCCAGTACGCGCTCACCGAGGTCGCCGACGAGTGCCGGCACTCCGTCATGTTCGGCCGGCTCATCGAGGCCACCGGCGCGCCCGTCTACCGCGCCGAGCCGGTCGACCACCTGCTCGGGCGCTGGCTCAAGTCCACAGCGACCGGTCCGCAGATGTACGCGGCCATCCTCATCGCCGAGGAGATCCTCGACTCGTTCCAGCGCGAGATCATGGCCGACGAGTCGTTGCAGCCGCTGATCCGGATGGTGTCGCGCATCCACGTGGTGGAGGAGGCCCGGCACGTCCGCTTCGCCCGCGACGAGCTGACCCGCCAGGTCGAGGCCGCCGGGCCGGTGGCGCTCGCGTACGCGCGGCTGGTGATCGGCCGGGCCGCGTACTCGATCACGCGACGCCTGGTGCACCCGCGGGCGTACGCGGCGGTCGGGATCGACCCGGCGGCCGGGCGGGCCGCGGCGCGCACGAACCCGCACTGGCGGGCCACGCTGCGCTGGTCCGCGCAGCGGATCGCCGACCACCTGACCGACCTGGGCCTGGTCGCCGGGCCGGGCCTGGTGCTGTGGCGCCGGGCCGGGCTGGTGGAGGGCTGACCGGCGGCGACCCGAAGGGGAAAGGACCGCCGCCGGCCGCCCGGTCAGGAGGTGGGGAAGTCGTCGGCGGTACGGATCCGGTCGCGCATGTACGCGCCGGACTCGGTGAGCACCGACGTCCCGCTGAACGAGCCGGACGCGCAGGTGCCCGGCCGGAGCGCCGCCGAGCCCTCGGGGGCGTCGGAGAACGTCCAGTTCGCATAGCTGATCTTCAGCCGGTCGAGCAGGTCGAGCCAGGCGTTGCTGCTCGCGGTGTCGACGGCGCCGTCCCCGGTGTAGGTGACGGTGCCGAACTCGGTGACGAACAGCGGCAACCGGCTCGCCGCCCGCTGCACCTCGTTGCGGTAGTTGTCCTTGTGCGACGCGGCGTAGAAGTGGAACGTGTACATGATGTTCTGCGCCCGCACCGGGTTGTCGACGATCTCGTCGGAGTTGGCGCCGTCGGAGACGCCGAGCGAGGACCAGCCCCGGGTGCCGACGATGACCACCGCGTCCGGGTCGTTGGCCCGGATCACCGGGATGACCTGCTCGGCGTAGTTGCGGATGGTCGACCAGCTCACCCCGTTCGGTTCGTTGGTGATCTCGTAGATCACGTTCTTCTTCGCGGCGTTGCGCGCCGACACGGTGGCGAAGAACGTCTTGGCCCGCTCCAGGTTGTACATCGGGTTACCGGGCGTCAGCGTGTGGAAGTCGATCAGCGCGTACATGCCCCGCGCCTCGGCCTTGTCCACGAGCGTGTTCACCTGGTTGGTGAAGCCGGCCGGGTTGGTCTCGTAGCCCTGCTCCTGCACGTACATCGAGACGCGCAGCAGGTCGGACCGCCACTCGTTGGCGAGCACGTCGAGCGAGGCGTCGGTGTAGCAGTTGGCGAACCACTGCAGTCCGTGCGTGCTCATGCCGCGCAGCTGGATCGGTCGCCCGTACTGGTTGCAGAGGTTGACGCCGCACACCTGGAGCTGGCCGTTGATCGCCACCGGCGTGGTGCCGGTCGGCGGCGGCGGGGTGGTGGGCGGGGGAGTGGTCGGCGGCGGCGTGGTCGCGGGCGGCGGGGTGCTCGTGCCGCCGGTGCAGACCGTGCCGTTGAGCGTGAACGACGTGGGGTTCGGGTTCGACCCGGTCCACGAGCCGTTGAAGCCGATCGTGGTGCTCGCGCCGGTGCCGAGCGTGCCGTTGTAGTCCAGGCTGCGCGCGGTGACCGCCGAGCCGCTCTGCTGCCAGGTGGCCGACCAGCCCTGCACGACGCGCTGGCCGCCGTCGGGGAAGGTGAAGCCCAGCGTCCAGTTGCTCACCGGATCGCCGAGGTTGCGCACCGCCACGTTCGCGGTGAAGCCGCCGGGCCAGGAGTTGGTGGTGTAGGTGACGGCGCAGCCGGTCGCCGCCATCGCGTCGGGCGAGGGCAGGACGGCCACCGCCGCCAGGGCGAGCGCGCCGACCGCGCCGCCGGCGAGCAGATGCCGCCGGGACGGGCGGGGAATCGAGAACATACGGGAAGGTCCCATCGCTGGATGGTGATCGGACGGTGCCCGTCGTGAACCTGCCCGGAAAGTCCGACGCGGCGGCCTGGGGGAGCGCTCCCACGGCCGAGCGTAGAGTTGGATACCGATGCGTGCAACCGCCGCCGGTCAGCGCCCGCCGCGGCGCCCGCCGTAGAGCCGCAACGCGTTGCAGACGTCGTACACACCCGGCACGTCCCACGCCAGCTCGGCGGCGACCAGGCGCGTCTGCGGGTCGGCCACCAGGCCGGCGAGGATGACCACCCGGTTCTGCACGGTCACGGTGATCTGCTGCCGGCGGGTGGTCCAGTCGGCGCTGAGCCGCTGCGCGACGAGCGACGCGAGCCGGGTGTCCGCGTCGTCGGGCTCCGGCCCGCCGCCGGTGTACGGGAACTCGGGGTACGGCCAGGGCATCACCACGGGGAGGGCTCCTTCTGTTCGGTCAGGACCGGCCGCCGGGTTGCGGGGCCCGGCGCCGGGGCGCGGCCGTCGACGACGGTGAAGACGCCGTCGAGCCGCATGGTGTGCAGCACGGTGAGCACGAACCGCGACGGCGACAGCAGACACAGTTGCCGGCCGTCGCGCCGGGCGTCCTGGTGCGCGCGCACCAGCAGGCTGAGCCCGGCGGAGTCGATCACCTCCAGGCCGGACAGGTCGACCAGTTCCATGTCGTCGCGGAGGGAACGCTCGGCGAGGGCACGGCGGACCGCTGTGGCCGGGTCGACGTCGTGCGCTGCCGGGGTGCCGGCGACCTGTTCCAGATCGTCCATGCCCAGGCCGTCGTCGGCGATGACCGCCCGGGTGCTGCACCGGGGACAGTGGTGCGGTCCGGACGCGAACGGGGAGCCGACCCAGTCGTGCTCGAACACGAGCGTCCACACCACCTCGGCGTCGGGCAGCGTGGCGCCGGTGCCGGTGACGCTGTCGCCGCAGCCGTCGCAGATGAGCATCATCAGGTGGTCCGCGGGTACGACAGTCACACCTCCTCCTTCCGCCGGCCGCCCGCACCGGGCGGCGTCTGGCCCTCCGGCTCCGGCCGGCCCGCGGCGACCACCGCCAGCACGACCGCCACGGAGGCGAAGCCGGTCTGCACCATCAGCGGCAGCACCGGCGATCCGTCGGTGCGGTGGTCCACCAGGCCGACCACGATCGCGCCGAGCAGCGCGGCCGCCACGCCGAGCGCGAGTGTCAGCCACACCGGGACGGCCTTGCGCCCCGGCAGGACGAGACGGCCCAGCCCGCCGACGGCCAGACCCACCACGAGCGCTCCGACGAGCGTGCTGCCGGTCACCACTCCTCCTCAGCGAGATGCGGACGCGACCCGGGCCCGGCCGCGCGCGGCCGGACGGGGCGTGTCGACGACGGGTACGGCACCGAGCCCGGAGTTCTCCAGGATGCGCCGGATCCGTGGATGTGGATTACTCAGCGTGAGCAGGCCGCCCTGCCGCGCCAGCCGGCGGTGCACGTCCAGCAGCAGCGCGACGGCGGCGGGGTCCACATGCCGGCACCCGGCGAGGTCGACGGTCAGCTCGCGGGGCCGTAGCGCGAGGATGCGGTCCAGCACGTGCGCGACCTCGGACAGCCCGGCGAGGTCCAGCTCGTCGGTGATGTCCACGCGTACGTGCGGCACGGCGGACTCCGGCGGGGACGGCAGGCTGGCAGGCATCGGGTCGCTTCCGTGACGGGATCGGGTCAGACCCCACTCTGCGCAGGGATCTTGGAGGTCACCGGACGGTTGTATGACGGTTCGATGACAAAAACCACGAACGGCCCACGCGATTGGGCGACCCGTGCCGGGCCGGTCATGATGCCCATATGACGGCCGTACTGGTGATCGAGGACGACGACCGTATCCGGCTCGCGCTGCAGCTCGCCCTCGAGGAGGAGGGCTACGAGGCCGACGGCGCGCCGACCGCCGAGGACGGGCTGCGCCGGCAGCGGGAGAAGCCGGCGGACTACGTGCTCGTCGACCTCATGCTGCCCGGCATGAACGGGTTCGACTGCATCCGTCAGCTGCGCCGCGACGACGACGTACCGGTCGTGGTGATCAGCGCCCGCGACGACACCCACGACATCGTCGCCGCGCTGGAGGCCGGCGCCGACGACTACGTGGTTAAGCCGGTCGCGATCAAGGAGCTGTCCGCCCGGCTGCGGGCGCTGCGCCGGCGCGTCCGCACGGTGGCCGGGCCGGTGCCCGCCCAGTTCTTCGGCGACCTGGAGATCAGCGCCGAGGCCGGCGAGGTGCGGCGCTCGGGTCAGCCGGTGGCGGTCACCCGCACCGAGTTCCGGCTGCTCTGCGAGCTGGCCGAGCACGCCGGCCGGGTCCTGTCGCGCCAGCAGCTGCTCAGCCGGGTCTGGGGCTACGAGACCGGCGACGAGCGGCTCGTCGACGTGCACGTGGGCCGCCTGCGCCAGAAGATCGAAACCGACCCGGCCAACCCGCGCCACCTGGTCACCCTGCGCGGCCTCGGCTACAAGCTCCAGCGATGACCCGGCCCGGCCTGCGCGCCCGGGTCACCGCGGCGTTCGCCGTCGGCGCGTTGCTGCTGTCGGCGCTGATGGCCCTCTTCTCGTACGACCTGACCCGGCGCTCGCTGCTCGACGAGCGGGAGCGCACCGCGGTCCGGGCCGCCTACTACGACGCCGCGGTGGTCCGCTCCGGCCTGGACACCGGCACCCCGGACGTGGTGGCCGTGCTGCGCTCGCTCGACACCGGCAGCACCCGCCGCCCGCTGCTGCACCTGCCCGACGGCTGGTACGCCCGGACCGCCGACGTGGGCGCCCGCTCGGTGCCGGTGGAGTTGCAACGGATGGTGGCCGACGGCAAGCCGGCCGTCCAGCGGATCCGGCTCGACGGGCAGCCCGTGCTGCTGGTCGGCGTGCCGCTGCCCGGCGCGCTCGGCTACTACGAGCTGACCTCGCTGCGGGAGGTCGAGGAGACGTTCCAGGTGGTGGGCCTGGCGCTGATCGCCGTGGCGATCATGGTCGCCGGCGCGGGCGCGGCGCTCGGCTGGTACGCCACCCGGCACAGCCTGCGGCCGCTCACCGCGGTCGCCGACGCGGCGGAACGGATCGCCGCGGGCGACTTCGCGACCCGGCTCGACTCGACCACCGATCCCGACCTCACCCGCCTGTCCAGCTCGTTCAACGAGATGGTCGACAAGCTGGTGCACCGCATCGAGCGGGACCGGCGCTTCGCCGCCGACGTGAGCCACGAGCTGCGCTCGCCGTTGCAGACGCTGGCCGCCGCCGCGAGCGTGCTCACCCGCCGCCGGGAGCACCAGGACGAACGCACCGCGACGGCGGCGGGCCTGGTCGCCGACGAGGTGACCCGGTTCCAGCGCCTGGTCGACGACCTCATCCAGCTGGCCCGCACCGAGCAGCCGGCCCACCGCGAGACGGTCGACGTGGTGGAGCTGGCCCGGACGGTCTGCCGGGAGCGGTCGCTGCCGGAGAGCCTGGTGAGGCTCGACGGCGACGCCCCGCGCCTGTGGTGGGTCGACCGGCGCCGGTTCGCCCAGACGCTGCTGAACCTGGTGGAGAACGCCGAGCGGTACGGCGGCGGGCCGGTCGCGGTACGCCTCGCCGGGCGCGACGGCGTGGGTGTGCTGGAGGTCGACGACGCCGGTCCGGGCGTGCCACCCGGCGACCGCGAGATCATCTTCGACCGGTTCGTCAGGGGCCGGGCGGCGCACGACCGGGCGGGCACCGACGGCACCGGCCTCGGGCTCGCGCTGGTGGCGCAGCACGCCGCCGCGCACGGCGGTACGGCCGCGGTGCTGGACCGCGAGCCCGGCGCCCGGTTCCGGGTCGAGCTGCCCGGAGCGCTGCGATGAGCCGCCGGCGGCTCCTGCCGGGCCTGCTCGCGGTCGTGCTGCTGGCCGGCTGCGGGGTGCCGGTGGACGACGAGCCCCGGCTGGTGCAGACGCCGCCGGGCGCGTTCCCGACCCCCGCGGTGTCCTCGACCGCCGACGGGGACGGGCGGGTGGACGAGCCGTTCTGCTTCGTCCGCGACGACGGGCTGGTAGTGGTCACGCGCCGGGTGGACGGGCTGCCCGACGTGGACGCGCACCTGCAGCACCTGCTGGCCGGGCCGGACGGTGGCGAGCGCCGTCAAGGGCTGGCCACGGCGCTGCCGGGCACGGTGGCGGTCGCCGGTGCGACGCTGGCCGGCACGCTGGCGACCGTCGACGTGCGCCAGGCGGGGGAGGAGACCGGCCGCAACGACGAGGTGCTGGCCTTCGGGCAGATCGTGTGCAGCCTCACTCAGCGGCCGGACGTGTACAGCGTCGCGTTCCGCCGGGACGGGCAGCCGCTGGAGGTGCCCCGCGCGGACGGGAGCCTCTCCGCGCTGCCGCTCACCGCCGCCGACTATCGGCCGCTGCTACCCCGATGATGGGCCCGTGTCGGCCCTATGTCCGGATATGAGGCTAAATCTCCATCGTCCGTTCGGTTGATTTGGCGGTGTCCTTTGGTCTAGTGTGGCTGGCACGACCGGTGTGGGAGGCCACCCGTTCTCCGAGGACAGGAAGGGCAGCATGACCACGATGACCATGGGATCGACCGCCACCGAGGTGCACCGCGCGCCGCAGACGGGTGAGGAGTCCCGCGCCAGCGAGCTGATCGCGGCGCTCGCCGCACTGCCCGCCGACCACCCGCAGCGGGCCGGCCTGCGCAACCAGGTCATCGAGGCGTGGCTGCCGCTGGCGAACCACCTGGCCGCCCGCTACAGCGGCCGCGGTGAGCCGGCCGGCGACCTGGCCCAGACCGCCGCGCTCGGCCTGATCAAGGCGGTCGACCGGTTCGACGCCTCGCGCGGCGTCGACTTCGCCGGCTTCGCCATCCCGACGATCCTCGGCGAGATCAAGCGGCACTTCCGCGACCGCACCTGGAACATCCGGGTTCCGCGTCGCCTCCAGGAGCTGCGGCTGCGCATCTCCGAGGCCAACAGCACGCTGACCCAGACGCTCAACCGGGCCCCGACCGTGGCCGACATCGCCGCCCACCTCGACGTCACCGAGGAAGAGGTGCTGGAGGGCCTGGAGGGCGCCCGCGCGTACAACGCGGTGTCGCTGTCCACCCCGATCGGCGACGGCGACAGCGCCACCGAGCTGGGCGACACGCTCGGCACCGAGGACAACGAGTACGAGCTGGCCGACCTGCGCGCCTCGCTCGGGCCGGCGCTCGCCACGCTCGACGAGCGCGAGCAGAAGATCCTCACGCTGCGCTTCTACGGCAACCTGACCCAGAGCGAGATCGCCGCCCGCGTCGGTGTCTCCCAGATGCACGTGTCCCGGCTGCTCGCCCGCGCCCTGACCAAGCTGCGCGGCCAGCTCACCGAGGCCTGATCCACCCGCACCGCGACCCCCGCCGGCCCGTCCGGCGGGGGTCGCGTCGTGTGTCGGGGGTCGCGTCGTGTGTCACCAGCGCGAGGGCGGGGGCGGCGGCACCACCGGCGGCCGGTCGGCACAGGTGATCGTGTTCGGCAGCAGCCACGGCGCCAGCCAGCCCCCGTCGTTGCCGCCGAGGTCGGTCAGGCCGAACTCCGACCCGGCCGGGGTGAAGTGGAACGACCCGCAGTTGTTCACGCCGACCGCGCCCACGTCGCGGGCGTCGACGTTCGCGAAGCTCGCCCCGCCCGCCGTACGCGCGCTGACCACCGACGTGCCGGTGCCGTCGACCCGGATGTCGCGGAAGCGGACGTTGTCGATGCGGACGCTGTCCTTCACCGGCCAGTCGCTGACCAGCATGATCGCGTTGTAGGTGCTGTCCAGGTACGCGTCGCCGGTCACCTGGATGTCCGCGCCGTCGATGCTGCGGTCCAGCGCGTAGAACCAGATCGCGCCGAGGCCGATGTTCCAGTTCAGGTCGTACGTGCCGGCCCGCACCGTGGTGTTGCCGGTGATCCGCAGCCGGCCGGTGAACGGCTCCGCCCCGAACCGGGAGCCCACCTGGATCGCGCTGCCCTCGCGTACCGGGTCGGCGATCAGGTTGTGCGCGACGGTCAGGTCGGCGCCGCCGTACAGCGCGATGCCGTTGGCGAGCACCGGCGACTGCACCGTGTTGTACGCGAACGTGTTCGACGCGTTCGCCGTACCCTCCGACCACATCGCCAGCGCGTCGTCGCCGCTGTTGCGGACCACCGAGTTCGTCACCGACGAGTGCGTGACGCCGGTGTGGAGGTTCAGCCCGTCGGCGATCTGGTCGGCGATCACCGTGTTCGTGACCCGCAGGCCGGTCATCGGCCCGTCGAACCACATGCCGACCTTCGTGTGGTGCAGGTAGAGGCCGTCGATGGTGCTGTGGTTCAGCGCCCCGCCGACGGCGTTGACCTGGTCGGTGTCGATCCGCTCCCGCACGTCGCCCTCGATCGCGAAGCCGGACAGGTGCACGTCGCTGCTGCCGCCGTCGGCGGCGTCGCGGCCGTAGAAGCCGACGCCCGTGTGGCGGGAGCCGTCGGACGCCGGGGTGTCCAGGGCGACCTCGCGCCCACGCACGATCGTGTACCAGTTCCCGGCCCCGGCGATCGTCACGTCGTCCACGACGACGTGCCGGTTGACCTGGTAGGTACCAGGCGGCAGGTAGAGCGGGCGGTCCACCCGGCGGGCGTACGCGATCGCCCGGTCGAACGCGTCGGCGGACTCCCGCCGGCCGGTCGGGTCGGCGCCGAAGGACAGCGCGTTCACCGCGCGGGGGACCACCCGGGGCGGCGCGACCAGGTGCGCGTCCACCAGGTCGATCACCGTCCACGCGGCGGCCGTGCCGCGCGGCGCGGTCAGCCGGACCACCTCGCCGGCCCGATGGGTACGCCCGAGCAGCAACCGCTGCTCGTCGTAGAAGTGGTGCGGCCGGAACGGCTTGCTGATCACCGGCGCCGGTGTGGTGGCCGCCGGGACGCAGGAGCACTCGGTGATCCACCAGTCCGGGTGCAGCAGGTCGGCGCCGGGGTCGTTGGTGAACGGGTACTGGTTGTAGAGCCAGGCGTACTGCGAGGTCAGCGTCATGGTGCGGGCGGGCGCGTGCCCGAGGGACACCCGCAGCGGCGCGGTGATCCCGCCGCCGCCCGGCGCGTCCGGGATGCTGTAGCGCACGGTCAGCGCGTTCGTGGGCCGGGGGAGCGTGAGTTCGACGTACTGACCGGGCAGCAGGCGTACGGCCCGGCGGCCGGACGCCTCACCGGCGAGTGTGTACGCCGACCGGTCCGGCCCGATCACGGTGCCGGTGGTCCGGCCGTGTTCCGCCTCCTGTTCGACGTAGTCCACAGTCGCACCGCGACCGGCGACGAGCGCGGGGTCCAGCCCGGCGCGGGTCACCACGGGAGCCGGTCCGCGCGGCGGGCCCGCCGTGGCGGTGCAGGGCGGTACGAGCAGGGCGGCGGCGACGAGCGCCGCCGCGAGGATCCTCGGCACGCTCCGCGACATCGGAGCACCCACTTTCTCGGGGGAGGGGACGGGTGGCCTCGGCGGCGCAGGCCATCGACAAGGTTCCTCATGTTATTCCGGCCCTCTGTTGCCTTTCAAGCATCAATCTGCTCGTATCTTCCGGACCACCTGCCGTCGTTCGCGGCAAGACCTGACCGCTCGGGCTGTTCATTTCTTGCAAGAATCCGACGTACGATTGCCGCCGTGACGAAGCGCCTGACCGAGGTGGCCCGCAAGGCGGGCGTCAGCGAGGCGACCGTGAGCCGGGTGCTCAACGGCCGCGGCGGCGTGTCCGAGGCGACCCGGACCGCCGTGCTGACCGCCCTCGACGTGCTCGGATACGAGCGCCCGACGAAGCTGCGCGGCGAGCGTGCCCGCCTGGTCGGCCTGGTGCTGCCGGAGTTGCAGAACCCGATCTTCCCGGCCCTGGCCGAGGTGGTCACCGGTTCCCTCGCCCAGCGCGGCTTCACCCCGGCGCTGTGCGCCCGCACGATCGGCGGCGTGCCGGAGTCCGGGTACGTGGAGATGCTGCTCGACCACCAGGTCAGCGGCGTCATCTTCGCCGGCGGCTCGTACGCCCTCGCCGACGCCTCGCACGAGCACTACCGGCGCCTCACCGACCGCGGCCTGCCCGTGGTGCTGGTCAACGCCGGCGTCGAGGAGCTGGGCTTCCCGCGGGTGTCCACGGACGACGCGGTCGCCGTCGAGCAGGCGTACGGCCACCTGCGCTCCCTCGGCCACGAGCGGATCGGCATGGTGCTCGGCCCGGCCGACCACGTGCCCTCACGCCGCAAGCTCGACGCCATGATCCGGGCCGCCGGCTGGGGCGAGGACCGCTCCCTGGTGGAGCGGTCCAGCTTCTCCATGGAAGGCGCGCGGGTCGCGGCCACGAAGCTGATCGAGCGCGGCGCCACCGGGATCGTCTGCGCCAGCGACGTGCTGGCGCTGGGCACCATCCGGGCCGCCCGCCGCCTGGGCTGTGCGGTACCGGCCGACGTCTCGGTGGTCGGCTTCGACGACTCGGCGTTCATGACCTGCACCGACCCGCCGCTGACCACGGTGCGGCAGCCGATCGAGACGATGGGCCAGGCCGCCGTGGACCTGCTGGTGACCCAGATCGAGGGCGCCGGCGTGCTGCACGACGAGCTGCTGTTCGAGCCCGAGCTGGTGGTACGCGGCTCCACCGCCCCCGCCCCTCGCCGCTGACCCCCGGCGGCTTCCGCCCCCTGGCCCCCGGGCCCCGCCCTGCCCCGCCGCGTCCGTCGATCTTGGAGTAATGGCGCCCGGAATGCGGCCTACTTCCGGTATCTGAGGTACCACAACTCCAAGATCGACGGACGATCTCCGCCGCAGTCGAGTTCTTGCATTCCTGCGTTCGCATCTTGCTGGGTTCGGTTCGCGTCGCTACAGTGACTCCACTCACACCTGACCCGGGGCGCGGTTTCCGGAGGCAGGGCGCGCGCGGCTGCCGTTCCACCACCAGGGCAGCCGCGCGGTCACCGCACATCAGTGAAGGCCATGGATACACCCGTTCCCGAAGGGATGGACAGATGTCCGTACCGCAGTATCGGAAGGTCGCGGCCGTAGCGCTCGCGGCCGGCCTCGGGCTCAGCCTTGCGGCGTGCTCCACCAAGAGCGACGACAGCAGCGACGCCGGCGGCAAGGTCACCATCACGGTCGACTGCCAACCGGTCGGCGCGCAGAAGGAACTGCTGAAGAACTGGAACGACGACGTCGCCGAGTTCCAGCGGCAGAACCCGGACATCGTCGTCAAGAGCGTCAGCGTCGGCGAGCAGTGCAACAACCCGCCGGACTTCACCGCCCGCCTCGCCGGCGGCACCGTCACCGACGTGTTCTACGGCTACATGACCGACCTCCAGCAGGTGCTGGACTCCGGCCAGGCGATGGACATCGGCCAGTACGCCACCAAGGACACCATCCCCACCTGGGACAGCGTCGACCCGGCGCTCAAGGACGTCTTCACCGACGGCGGCAAGCTCTACGCCGTACCGGTGAAGAACTACTCGATGGGCCTGATCTACAACAAGGCGCTGTTCCAGCGGGCCGGGCTCGACGTGAACAACCCGCCGAAGACCTGGCCCGAGGTGCGGGCCGCGGCCAAGAAGATCTCCGCGCTCGGCGACGGCATCGCCGGGTACGCCGAGTACAGCGCCGGCAACACCGGCGGCTGGCACTTCACCTCGCTGCTCTACTCCCAGGGCGGCCAGGTGCTCAGCGCCGACGGCAAGAAGGCCGACTTCAACAACGCGATGGGCAAGCAGGTCCTGCAGAACCTCAAGGACATGCGGTACGGCGACAACAGCATGGGCAGCCGGCAGCTGCTCCAGTGGGGTGACCTGCTCACCAACGCCGGCGCCGGCAAGGTCGGCATGTTCATCGGCGCGCCGGACGCGACCCAGGCGATCGTCAGCCAGTTCCAGGGCAAGTACCAGGACTGGGCGATGGGCCCGCTGCCCGGCCAGGACGGCCCGGCCAAGGCCACGCTCGGCGGCGGCGAGGGCTACTTCTTCAAGAAGGGCCTGAGCCCGGAGCAGGTCAAGGCCGGCCTGAAGTGGCTCGCCTACCAGAAGCTGACCCCTGGCAAGGGCCAGTTCGACTACGTGCGCGCCAAGCCGCAGAATTACCCGGTCGGCCTGCCCCAGCCGCTGCTGTTCGCAGGCGGCAGCGACGCGCAGAAGCAGGAACTGGAGCTGCGCAAGGCCAACGCCAACGTGGACACCACCAACTTCGCGGTCTTCGAGGCCAACCCGGTGCCGATCAAGGGCGAGCCGCGCAACGCCCAGGCGATCTACGCGGTGCTCGACGCCGCGATGTCCGGGGTGCTGACCAACCCGAACGCGAACATCGACGCGCTGCTCAAGACCGCCGAGGACAAGGTCAACCAGCTGCTGGCCGCGCAGAGCTGACCCGACCGGAGGTGGGGCCGGCGCACCGGCCCCACCTCCCCGAGCACCGCAGGAGTCGCCTTGGCGCTCACCACCGCCCCCGGCGCCACCCGCCGTACCGGCCCCGTCGCGCCGCCGCCGTCGCGTACCGCCGGACGCCGCGCCGGTCTCGGCCGCAAGGTCCGGGACAACCTCACCGGGCACACGTTCCTCATCGGCGCGGTCGTCTGCTTCGCCGTCTTCTCCTGGTACCCGATGGTCCGCGGCGTCGTGATGAGCTTCCAGCGCACCCGCCGGGGCGAGACCACCTGGGTGGGCTGGGACAACTACAGCCGGATCATCGCCGATCCGAGCTTCTGGACCGCCTGGAAGAACACGTTCGTCTTCACCGGCCTGGCGCTGGTGCTCGGCTACCTGGTGCCGTTCTTCGTGGCGATCCTGCTCAACGAGCTGCGCCACGCCAAGGGCTACCTGCGGGTGCTGGTCTACCTGCCGGTGATGCTGCCGCCGGCGTCCGCGCTGTTCCTGTTCAAGTTCTACGCGTACGACCCGAGCGAGGCGGGGCTGTTCAACGCGATCCTCACCGCGCTGGGACTGCCCACGTCGGAGTGGATGCAGTCGCCCACCATGACGATGCCGGCCATGGTGATCGCGTCGACCTGGATGAACATGGGCGGCGCCGTGCTGATCTACCTGGCCGCGTTGCAGAACATCCCCGGCGAGCTGTACGAGGCCGCCGAGATCGACGGCGCCGGGGTGTGGCGGCGCATCCTGCACGTGACGATCCCGCAGACCCGGCTGATCCTGGCGCTGCTGGCGATGCTCCAGATCGTCGCCACCATGCAGCTGTTCATCGAGCCGCTGATCCTCGCCAACGGCGCCGGTACGCAGGACTCGGCGACCTCCGTGGCGTACCTGATCTACCAGCACGGGTTCTTCCAGAACGACCTCAACGGCGCCGCCGCGCTCGGCGTGATCATGCTGGTGGTGCTGGCCGGGTTCTCCGCCGTCTACCTGCGACTGACCGCGAGACAGGACTAGGACATGGCCGCCGACCTCACCACCCGTACCCTCATCTCCCACGCCCAGCTGCGGCGCGGTCGCGGCCGCGTCCTCTACTGGGTCGTGCTGTCAGTGGTCGTGGCCGGGTTCACGCTGGTGTTCCTTGGCCCGCTGTACTGGATGGTCACCGGTGCGCTGAAGTCCGGCCAGGAGATCGCCCAGACACCGCCGACGCTGTTCCCGCGCGATCCGCAGCCGGGCAACTACATCGACGCCTGGACCAACCTGGACCTGGCGAAGCTGCTGTTCAACACGTTCTACTACGCGGCCGGGGCGGTGCTGTTCCAGCTCGTCCTCGACACCGCCGCCGCGTACGCGCTGTCGAAGCTGCGCCCGGTGCTGGGCAAGCTGATCCTCGGCATGATGCTGGCGACGCTGATGATCCCGGCGATGGTGCTGATCGTCCCGCAGTACGTGACGGTGATCGACCTGCCGATCGTGCACGTCAACCTGCTCGACTCGCCGTTCGCGATCTGGCTGCCGCTGGTGGCGAACGCGTTCAACATCTTCCTGCTGAAACGGTTCTTCGACTCGATCCCGGAGGACCTGATGGCCGCCGCGGTGATGGACGGCGCCACCCCGCTGCGCACGCTCTGGTCCATCGTCCTGCCGATGTCCCGCCCGATCCTCGGCGTGGTGGCGATCTTCGCGGTGACGGCGGTCTGGAAGGACTTCCTCTGGCCGAAGCTGGTCATGCCGTCGCCGGAGACGCGGACCGTCAGCGTCGGCATCTACGCCTTCGCCGGCGGCACCCCGATGAACGTGGTCATCGCCGCGTCGGTGATCGCCGCGATCCCCACAGTCGTGCTGTTCCTGATCTTCCAGCGCAACATCATGTCCGGCCTGACCACCGGCGGCCTCAAGGGCTGACCCCGCGCCACCGCCCGCATCCGGGCCGCGAGCCCGCCGCAGCAGAACCGACCCGCAGAAAGCAGGTGCCCGTGTCCATGGCCGACAACAGCCCGTGGTGGCGCTCCGCGGTGATCTACCAGGTCTATCCGCGCAGCTTCGCCGACGGCGACGGCGACGGGATCGGCGACGTCGCCGGCATCCGGTCCCGCCTGGATCACCTCGCCGCGCTCGGCGTCGACGCGATCTGGTTCAGCCCCTGGTACCCGTCGCCGATGGCCGACGCCGGCTACGACGTGTCCGACTACCGTGACATCGACCCGGTCTTCGGCACGCTCGCCGAGGTGGAGGCGCTGATCGCCGAGGCGCACGCGCTCGGCGTCCGCAGCATCGTCGACGTGGTGCCCAACCACTGCTCCGACGCGCACCCGTGGTTCCGGGCCGCGCTCGCCGGCGGGCCGGCCGCGCCCGAGCGGGAGCTGTTCTGGTTCCGCGCCGGGCGGGGACCGGGGGGTGAACTGCCGCCCACCGACTGGACCGGCGAGTTCGGCGGACCGACCTGGACCCGCACCACCGACCCGGACGGCACGCCCGGCGACTGGTACCTGCACCTGTTCGCCCCGCAGCAGCCCGACTTCAACTGGGACCACCCCCGGGTCCGCGCCGAGTTCGAGGACATCCTGCGCTTCTGGTTCGACAGGGGCGTGGACGGCATCCGCATCGACTCGGCCGGTCTGCTGGTCAAGGACGGCACGCTGCCCGAGGTCCACCCGGACCGGCCGCACCCGTTCCGCGACCAGGACGGCGTGCACGACGTCTACCGCGCGTGGCGGCGCATCGCCGACTCGTACCCGGGCGGGCGCGCGCTGGTCGGCGAGGTGTGGCTGCCCGACCGGCAGCGGTTCGCGAACTACCTGCGCCCGGACGAGCTGCACACCGCGTTCAACTTCGACTTCCTCGGCTGCGCCTGGGACGCCACAGCGCTGCGGGAGAGCATCGACGGCACGCTCGCCGCGCACGCCCCGGTCGGCGCACCGGCCACCTGGGTGCTGTCCAACCACGACGTCACCCGCCACGTCACCCGGTACGGCCGCGCCGACACCCGGTTCAGCTTCGCCGCCAAGCGCGAGGGCATCCCCACCGACCTGGAACTGGGCACCCGCCGGGCCCGCGCCGCCGCGCTGCTGTCCCTCGCGCTGCCCGGCGCCGCCTACGTCTACCAGGGCGAGGAGCTGGGCCTCTGGGAGGTCGAGGACATCCCGTACGAGCTGCGGCAGGACCCGATGTGGGAGCGGTCCGGCCGGGTCGACCCGGGCCGCGACGGCTGCCGGGTGCCGCTGCCCTGGCAGGGCGACACCCCGCCGTTCGGGTTCAGCCCCGACGGCGCGAACGCCGCGCCGTGGCTGCCGCAACCGGCCGACTGGAAGGACCGCACGGTCCGCGCCCAGACCGGCGACCCGCACTCGATGCTGGAGCTGTACCGGGCCGCGCTGGCGCTGCGCCGCGCCGAACCCGCGCTCGGCGACGGCACGCTCACCTGGCTGCCCGCACCGCACGGCGTGCTCGCGTTCGCCCGCGAACCCGGCTTCACCTGCCTGGTCAACCTCGGCGGCGCAGCAGTGCCGCTGCCCGCGCACGACCGGCTGTTGCTCGCCAGCGGCCCACTCGACGACGACCGGCTGCCACCGGACACCGCGGTCTGGCTGCGTACCCGATCGGCCTGACCGCGACCCCGGCGGCCCGTCCCGGCCGCCACCACGCGACACACCTGGGGAGGAGGAAGGAGAGGCAACGCCGCACGGGGGGATCTGGCCACCGACGAAAGGGAGCACACCCCGCATGGCCGAGCACCGCACCGCGCACCGCCACCGCAGCACCGGCGTGGCCGCCCTCACCGCCGCCGCGCTCGCCGCCTCGACACTCGTCGTCGTGGCGCTCACCACGACCGCCACCCCGGCGCGCGCCGCCGGACTGTCCCCGTTCGACATCACCGGACGCGGCGCCACCGTGCCGTTCCGGGAGCAGGAGGCCGAGCAGGCCGCCCACACCGGCACGAAGATCGGCCCCGACCGGCGCTACGGCACGCTGCCGTCCGAGGCGTCCGGGCGGGAGGCGGTCACGCTCGACGCCGTCGGCGAGTACGTCGAGTTCACGCTCACCGCCCCGGCCAACGCGGTCACGTTCCGGTACAGCCTGCCGGACAACGCCGCCGGCACCGGCCGCGACGCCACCATCGACCTGCGCGCCAACGGCACGCTGGTCAGGACGGTGCCGGTCACCTCCCGGTACGGCTGGTACTACGGCGGCTACCCGTTCAACAACAACCCGGGCGACACCAACCCGCACCACTTCTACGACGAGACCCGGACCATGTTCGGCACCACCTACCCGGCCGGCACGAAGATCCGCCTCCAGGTCTCCTCGACCGCCCAGTCGCCCACGTTCACCATCGACCTGGCCGACTTCGAGCTGGTCGGCGCGCAGATCACCAAGCCGTCGGGCGTGCTGGACGTGGTGACCGACTTCGGCGCCGACCCGACCGGCGCCACCGACTCGACGGCGAAGTTCCAGGCCGCCGTGGACGCCGGCAAGGCGCAGGGCCGGGCGGTGTGGATCCCGGCCGGCACGTTCACGCTCTGGGACCACGTGGTGGTCGACGGCGTGACGCTGCGCGGCGCCGGCCCCTGGTACTCGGTGCTCGGCGGCCGGCACCCCACCGACCGCAAGCGGGCCGCCGGCATCTACGGCAAGTACGTGCCGGGCGGCGGCTACTCCGGCGAGATCCGGTCGCACGAGGCCGGTGGGCCCAGCCGCAACGTCACGCTGCGGGACTTCGCCATCATCGGCGACATCCGGGAACGGGTGGACGAGGACCAGGTGAACGCCATCGGCGGCGCGATGACGAACTCGGTGGTGGACAACCTGTGGTTGCAGCACACCAAGGTCGGCGCCTGGATGGACGGGCCGATGGACAACTTCACCATCCGCAACAGCCGGATCCTCGACCAGACCGCCGACGGGGTGAACTTCCACTGGGGCGTCACCAACTCCACAGTCACCAACACGTTCGTCCGCAACACCGGTGACGACGCGCTGGCCATGTGGGCGCAGAGCGTGCCGAACGTGGGCAACTCCTTCACCCGCAACACCATCGGCGTGACGATCCTGGCCAACCACCTGGTCACGTACGGCGGGCGGGACATCACCATCGCCGACAACGTCACCGCCGACTCGGTCACCAACGGCGGCGGCATCCACGTGGCGAACCGCTATCCGGGCGTCACCGGGCCGACCGCCGTGGCCGGCACCATCACGGTGGCCCGCAACACGCTGATCCGTAACGGCAACTCCGACTACAACTGGCAGTTCGGCGTGGGCGCGATCTGGTTCTCCGCGCTCAACGAGCCGATCCAGGGCGCCGCGATCAACGTCACCGACACCGACATCCTGGACAGCTCGTACGCGGCGCTGCACTGGATCGAGGGGCAGACCAGCGGCATCTCGTTCGACAACGTGCGTATCGACGGCGCGGGCACGTACGCGCTCCAGGTGCAGGCGCCCAGCCAGGTCCGGTTCACAAACGTCCGGGCCACCGGCATCGCCCAGTCCAACCCGATCCACAACTGCGTGGGCAGCGGTTTCCAGATCACCCAGGGCGCCGGCAACTCGGGCTGGTACACGCCCACCCCGTACTGCGGGCCGTGGCCGCAGCCGCAGTGGGGCAACGGCCCGTCCAGCCCGCCGCCCACCAGCCCGGCGCCGACCACGGCAGCGCCGACGACGGCCCCGCCGACCACCGCGCCGCCGACCACGCCACCGCCGACCGGCGGGAACCTGGCCCTGGGCCGGCCGGCGACCGCCACCAGCACCACCCAGACGTACGCCGCCGGCAACGCCGTCGACGGCAACGCCGCCACCTACTGGGAGAGCGCCAACAACGCGTTCCCGCAGTCGCTCACCGTCGACCTCGGCGCGTCCCGCACCGTCGACCGGGTCGTGCTCAAACTCCCGCCCGGCTGGGAACGGCGTACCCAGACGCTGTCCGTGCTCGGGTCCACCGACGGCTCCTCGTACAGCACGCTCGCCGCGTCGGCGGGCCGCGTGTTCGACCCGGCCGCGGGCAACACCGTGTCGATCGCGCTGCCGTCGGGCGACCGGCGGTTCGTCCGGGTCACCGTCACCGGCAACACCGGCTGGCCGGCGGGCCAGCTTGCCGAACTGGAGGTGTACGGCGGCACCACCACGCCGCTGCCCGCCACGACTGCGCCGCCCACCACCGCGCCGCCGGCCGGGAACCTGGCGGCGGGCCGGCCCGTCGCCGGGACCAGCCACGCCGACGTGTACGGCGCCGCGAACACCGTCGACGGCAACGCGAACACCTACTGGGAGAGCGCCAACAACGCCTTCCCCCAGTCGGTGACAGTCGACCTGGGCAGCGCCCGGCCGGTCGCCCGGGTGGTGCTGAAGCTGCCCCCGTCGGCCGCCTGGCAGACCCGTACCCAGACCGTCACCGTGCTCGGCTCCACCGACGGCTCGTCGTTCTCGACCCTCAAGGCGGCGGCCGGCTACACGTTCGACCCGGCGGGCGGCAACAGCGTGTCGATCGCGCTGCCCGCCGGTGACCGCCGCTTCGTGCGGCTGACCTTCACCGGCAACACCGGCTGGCCGGCCGGCCAGCTGTCCGAGTTCGAGGTGTACGCCTCCTGACCCGGCGCGGCGGGGACCATCCCCGGTCCCCGCCGCGCCACCGCACCCCCACCCCCGAACGCCTCTCCACCTCCCCCGGGAAGAAGGTGTCCGTCCACCATGTCCAGACTCCGTACCGGAATCGTCGCGGTGCTCGCCGCGGTCGGCCTGGTCGTCACCGCGGCCCCCGCCCCACCGGCCCTCGCCGCCGGCGGCCCGAACCTCGCCGCCGGGCGCACCGCCACCGCCAGCAGCGTCAACGGCCCCTACGTCGCGGCCAACCTGACCGACGGCAACCAGGGCAGCTACTGGGAGAGCAGCGGCGCACTGCCCCAGTGGGCGCAGGTCGACCTCGGCACCAGCCGCGCCGTCGACCAGGTCGTGCTGAAGCTCCCGGCCGCCTGGGAGGCGCGTACCCAGACGCTGTCCGTGCAGGCCAGCGGCGACGGCAGCGGCTTCACCACTGTCGTCGCCGCGGCGGGCCGCTCGTTCAGCCCGGCCGCCGGCAACACCGTGACGCTCGGCTTCACCGCCACGAACGCCCGCTACCTGCGGGTCGTGATCACCGCGAACACCGGCTGGGCCGCCGCGCAGCTCGCCGAGCTGGAGGTGTACGGCGCGGCCACCTCCTCGACCAACCTCGCGCTCGGCCGGACCATGACCGAGAGCGGCCACGCCGACGTGTACGGCGCCGGCAACGCCAACGACGGCAACGCGGCCACCTACTGGGAGAGCCCGAACAACGCGTTCCCGCAGTGGATCCAGGCCGACCTGGGCGCCGCCACCAGCGTCAACCGGCTGGTGCTGCGGCTGCCGTCCGGCTGGGGCGCGCGCACCCAGACGATCACCGTGCAGGGCAGCACGAACGGCTCCACGTTCGGCACGCTCGTCGGGTCCGCGTCGTACGCGTTCGACCCGGGTGGCGGCAACACGGTGACTGTGACAGTGCCCACCGCGTCCACCCGGTACGTGCGGCTGCTGTTCACCGCCAACAGCGCGTGGCCCGCCGGGCAGCTCGCCGAGCTGGAGGTCTACGGCCCGGCCACCGGCGATACCCAGGCGCCGAGCGCGCCGGGCAACCTCGCGTTCACCGAGCCCGCCACCGACCAGGTGCGGCTGACCTGGACCGCGTCCACCGACAACGTCGGCGTCACCGGCTACGACCTGTACGCCAACGGCGTGCTGCGCACGAGCGTCGGCGGCACCACGCTGACGTACACCGACACCCAGCCGGCCGGGACCACCGTCTCCTACTACGTGCGGGCGCGCGACGCGGCCGGGAACGTGTCGGCGAACAGCAACACGGTCACCCGCACCGGCAACACCGGGGACACCGTCGCACCCACAGCGCCCGGCAACCTGGCCTACACCCAGCCGGCGAGCGGACAGATCCGGCTGACCTGGACGGCATCGACGGACAACGTCGGCGTCACCGGCTACGAGGTGTACGCCAACGGCACGCTGCGCACCACAGTGAGCGGATCGACGCTGACCTGGACCGACAGCCAGCCGGACAGCGCCACCGTCTCGTACCACGTCCGGGCCCGCGACGCCGCCGGGAACGTGTCGGCCAACAGCAACACCGTCACCCGCACCGGCAGCGGCACCGGCGGCACCAACCTGGCGGTCGGCAAGCCCGCGACGGCGTCGTCGATGGTGCACGTGTTCGCCGCCGCCAACGCCGTCGACAACGACGTCGCCACGTACTGGGAGGGCGCGCCCGGCGCGTACCCGAGCACGTTGACGGTCGCGCTCGGCGCCAACGCGAGCATCAGCGCCGTCGTGGTGAAGCTCAACCCGGACCCGGCGTGGGGCGCCCGCACCCAGACGTTCCAGGTCCTCGGCCGGGAGCAGTCCGCGTCCGGGTTCACCAGCCTGGCCGGCTCCGCCACGTACTCCTTCAACCCGAACAGCGCGAACACGGTGACCGTCCCGGTCTCCGCGACCGCCGCCGACGTCCGGCTCCAGTTCACCGCGAACTCCGGCTCCTCCAACGGGCAGGTCGCCGAACTCCAGGTCATCGGCGTCCCGGCGCCGAACCCGGACCTCACCGTCACCGCCGTCACCGCGTCGCCGTCCGCGCCGGTGGAGACCGACGCGATCACGCTGTCCGCCACCGTGCGCAACGCCGGCACCGCGGCCTCCGCCGCCACCGCCGTCACCCTCTACCTGGGTACGGCGAAGGTCGGCACCGCCGCCGTCGGCGCGCTCGCCGCGGGCGCGTCGAGCACCGTCTCGGCCAACATCGGGGTACGCGACGCCGGCAGCTACCAGCTCACCGCGAAGGTCGACGAGTCGAACGTGGTGATCGAGCAGAACGAGGCGAACAACTCCTACACCAGTCCGACCCCGCTGACTGTCAGCCCGGTCGCCAGCTCCGACCTGGTCGCCTCCGCCGTCACCTGGTTACCCGGCACGCCGAGCGCCGGCGCGAGCGTCTCCTTCGCGGTGACGCTGCGCAACCAGGGCACCATCGCGTCGGCGAGCGGCGCGCACGGCATCACGCTGACGGTGCGCGACCAGTCCGGCGCGGTGGTCCGCACGCTCACCGGCTCGTACAGCGGCACGATCGCCGCCGGTGCCACCGCCGGCCCGGTGTCGCTGGGTACCTGGACCGCCGCGAACGGCCGGTACACGGTGCGGGTGGTGCTCGCCGACGACGCCAACGAGCTGCCGGTCAAGCGGCAGAACAACACCAGCGACCGGTCGCTGTTCGTCGGCCGCGGGGCCAACCTGCCGTACGACGCGTACGAGGCCGAGGACGGTGCGACCGGCGGCGGCGCGCAGGTGATCGGCCCGAACCGCACCATCGGCGACCTCGCCGGGGAGGCGTCCGGACGCCGCGCGGTCACGCTCAACACCACCGGCGCGTACGTCGAGTGGACCACCCGCTCGGCGGCGAACGCCTTGGTCGCCCGCTACTCCATCCCGGACGCGCCGGGCGGCGGCGGGATCGACTCGACCATCAACGTCTACGTCAACGGCGTGCTGCACAAGCCGATGAGCCTCACCTCCAAGCACATCTGGCTCTACGGCGCCGAGGCCGGGCCGAGCGACTCGCCGAGCGCCGGCGCGCCCCGGCACCTCTACGACGAGGCGAACGTGCTGCTCGACGCCACGGTCCCGGCCGGTAGCCGGATCCGGCTCCAGAAGGACCCGGCGAACACCACCACGTACGCGATCGACTTCGTCGACACCGAACTGGTCTCGCCGCGCGCCAACCCCGACCCGGCCCGCTACAAGGTGCCGACCGGGTTCAGCCACGCCGACGTGCAGAACGCGCTCGACGCGGTACGGATGGACACCACCGGCACCCTGGTCGGCGTCTACCTGCCCGCCGGCACGTACGAGACGGCGCAGAAGTTCCAGGTGTACGGCAAGGCGGTGAAGGTCGTCGGCGCCGGCATGTGGTTCACCCGGTTCCAGACGCCGCGCAACCAGCAGAACACCGACGCCGGTTTCCGGGTCGAGTCCTCGGCCAGCGGGTCGACCTTCGCCCACCTGGCGTTCTTCGGCAACTACACCAACCGGATCGACGGTCCCGGCAAGGTGTGGGGCGAACTGAAGGACGTGGACGACCTGACACTCGACAGTGTCTGGGTCGAGCACACCGTCTGCGCGTACTGGGGGGTGAGTGTGGACGGGCTGACCATCCGGGACAGCCGGTTCCGCAACACCTTCGCCGACGCGGTGAACATGACGAACGGCAGCACCGACAACCTGGTCACCAACTCGGAGGGCCGCTCCAACGGCGACGACGCGTTCGCGCTGTTCTCCGCCACCGACCAGGGCGGCTCCGGCGGCAACCACGGCAACGTGTTCGAGAACCTGACCGCCACGCTCACCTGGCGGGCGGCCGGCCTGGCGGTGTACGGCGGGTACGACAACGTGTTCCGCAACCTGTACATCGCCGACCAGCTCACGTACTCGGGCATCACGATCAGCTCGCTGGACTTCGGTTACCCGTTCGTCGGATTCGGCGCCAGCCCGCCCACCCGGTTCGAGAACATCTCGCTGATCCGCTCCGGCGGGCACTTCTGGGGCGCGCAGACGTTCCCGGCGATGTGGTTGTTCTCCGCGTCGAAGGAGTTCCGCAGTATCCGGGTGACCGACGTGGACATCGTCGATCCGACGTACTCGGGGATCATGTTCCAGACCAAGTACAACGGCAGCCAGCCGGAGAACCCGATCACCGACACGGTGCTGACGAACGTGTCGATCTCGGGGGCGCGGCGCAGCGGTGACGCGTTCGACGCGAAGTCCGGCTTCGGCATCTGGGTCAACGAGATGCCCGAGGCGGGTCAGGGCCCCGCGGTCGGCGCCGCCACGTTCACCAACCTGCGTCTGACCGACAACGTCCAGGACATCAAGAACACGACAACAACCTTCACCATCACCCGCAACTGACCCCCGCCCTCGCCCCTCACCCCGCCCTCTTCCGCCCCGCGATCTTGCACTTTCGGCCCCCGCGATGCCGGATTACTCCTGCTATGAGGGGCACCAACCTGCAAGATCGCGGGTGTGGGGCGGGGCGGGGCGGGGCGGGGTCGAGCGGAGCGTCGATCTTGGAGTTGTGGCACCTTCGATAGCGGGGCGAAGCCGACAACATGTGGCACCACAAGTCCAAGATCGACGGCGGCGTCAGTTGCCGTGGTCAGTGGGGGAGGGCTGTGGAGAGGCGGCGGATGGCCTCGTCCATCTGGTCGGGCGGGGCGGCGGCGTACGTCAGGCGCAGGTGGGGGGCGGGGGGTTCTGCGGCGTACCAGGGGCGGCCGGGGAAGACGGTGACGCCGGCCGCGGCGGCCGCCGCCGTCACCGCGACGTCGTCGGTGTTGTCGGGCAGGCGTACCCACAGGTGCAGGCCACCGCGCGGGACGTCGCGCGGGGCCAGGGACGGCAGGTGCCGGTCCAGCGCGGCGAGCAGCGCCTCCCGGCGGGCCCGCAGTTGTACGCGCAGGCTGCGGCGGTGCCGGTCCCAGGCCGGCGCGGTGAGGAACTCCACGGCGGCCTGTTGCAGCGGCCCGGCGACGAAGAGGTCGTCGAGCAGCCGGGCGGCGCGCAGCCGCGCCCCGGCCGGTCCCCGCGCGCCGATCGCGGCGATGCGCAGGCCGGGTGCTGTGGACTTGGTGAGCGAGCGCAGGTAGACGACGTGCCCGTCCGGGTCGTCGGCGGCCAGCGGTGGCGGGGCCTCGCCGTCGATGGTGAGGTCGCGGGCGTAGTCGTCCTCGACCAGGAACGCCCCGGCCTCGCGCACCGTCTCCGCCACCTCGCCACGCCGGGCGGCGGTCAGCGTCGCGCCGTGCGGGTTGGCGTACAAGGGCTGGCAGTAGAACAGGCGGGCGCCGGTGCGGGCGAACGCGGCGGCGAGCTGGTCGGGGCGTACCCCGTCGGTGTCGGCGGGGACGGGCACCACCCGCAGTCCGGCGGCGCGCGCGGCGGCGAGCGCGCCCAGATAGGTGGGGGACTCGACCAGCACCGTGTCCCCGGGCATGGTGAGCGCCCGCAGCGTGGAGGAGAGCGCGGCCTGCCCGCCGGGGCAGATCACCATGTCCTCGGCGCGCAGGCCGCCACCCGCCTCGCGGGCGAACCAGGCGCGCAGGTCGGCGCGTCCCTCGACCGGGCCGCGCTGCCACGCCGCCGGTTGCCGGGCCGCGCGGGCGAGCGCCGCACCGAGCGCGGCAGCGGGCTGGAGATCCGGGTCCAGGTAGCCGCCGGTCAGCGGAATCGCGCCCGACGGCGGTAGTGCCAGTAGCGCCTGCATCTCCTCCTCGCCGCCCCGCCGCGAGCCCAGCGCGACCGTCTGCCACGACAGGTCCGCCCGTGGCGCTCCGGTGCGCCGGGCGGCCACGTACGCGCCGCGCCCCGGCCGTGTCTCGACCAGCCCGTCCGCGACGAGCCGCCGGGTCGCCTCGGCGACTGTCACGGGGGAGACGTGATGGTGCGCGGTCAGTTCCCGCACCGACGGCAGCCGGGTGCCGGGGGCGGCACCGGTCGCCAGCGCCCCCAGATGCCGGACCACACGGTCGATAGCGCTACCATCGTTCATGACGGCACAGAGTAGCGCTACTGCGCGCACGACGGTAACGGTGAGACCGGGCGCCGGGATCGCCCTCGGCGCGCTGGGTGTGCTGGCCTTCAGCATGTCGCTGCCGGCCACCCGCGTCGCGGTGCACACACTCGACCCCTGGTTCGTCGCGTTCGGACGGGCGGTCGGCGCGGCGCTGCTCGCGTGGGTCTACCTGCGGCTGACCGGTGCGCCGCGCCCCACCCGGGACCAGTGGCGACGGCTGTCGATCGTCGCGCTCGGCGTCGTGGTCGGCTTCCCGCTGTTCACCTCGCTGGCGCTCACCACACAGACGTCGGCGCACGGCGCCGTGGTCGTCACAGTGCTGCCCGCCATGACCGCCGTGTTCGCGGTGCTGCGCGCCGGCGAACGGCCGCCGCCGCTGTTCTGGATCGCCAGCGCCGCCGGTCTGGCGCTGGTGCTCGCCTTCCTCGCCGCCGGCGGCTCGATGCGCGGCGCGCTGTCCGCGGCCGACGTGTTCCTGCTCGCCGCCGTGGTGCTCTGCGGCCTCGGGTACGCCGAGGGCGGCAGGCTGGCCCGCGACCTCGGCGGCGCCCGGACGATCTGCTGGGCGCTGCTGCTGTCGCTCCCGGTCACCGTGCCGGTCACGGCGGTGGCCGCGCTCGTCCACCCGCCGCAGGGCGGCGTCGCCGCCTGGACCGGGTTCGGCTACCTCACAGTGGTGTCGATGTTCCTCGGCTTCTTCGCCTGGTACGCCGGGCTGGCCCGGGGCGGCATCGCCAAGGTGGGCCAGATCCAGCTCGTGCAGCCGGTGCTCACGCTGATCTGGTCGGCAGTGCTGCTCGGTGAGGCGGTCACGCCCGGCGCGCTGGCGGTGGCGGGCGCGGTGCTCGCCTGCGTCGTGCTCATCCAGCGCACCCGGGGCGGCGCCACACCGGCGCGCGCCCCGGGCGGGCCGTCCTCAGCGGACCGGCCCGCCCCGGGCGGGGCGTCCTCAGCAGGGCGCGATGGTGCCGGTCACGCCGGAGACGTACGCGTGGCTGATGAAGTGTCCTGACGCGAGGCGGTTCCACTGGGTGGTGGTGCGGTACGGGCCGCTCACCGACTGGCCGACGACCGAGCACTCGATCGGCACGTTGGCGTAGGTGGCGGCCAGGCCGACGACGGGGTTGCTCGTGCCGGGGCCGGAACGGATGTTGAGCGGGCCACTGCCGATCCGGCCCCGGGCGCCGGTGCCGGTCCAGAGGTAGGCGACGTCGACCCAGGCGTTGTCGGTCAGCAGCAGACCGTCCCAGAACGTGCCGTCGGCGAGGTCGATGCCGGCCGGGCTGGCCACCGTGCGCCCGAACTGGTCCCGGCCGCCGTTGTAGCCGCTCTGGTACGCCGCCTGCGCCTCGGGGCGGCCCTGCGGCAGGTCCTTCCACATCTCCCGGCTGCTGCTGGGGTTCCAGTAGTCGTCCCTGGTGTTCCACGGTCCGATGTCCCAGACCGGCGCGTACTCGCAGCGGCTCCGGGTGGTGGTGCACACCCGCACCGTGTAGTCGCCGGTGTTCTTCGGCGCGAGGCCGCGAGCCGACGGCAGCGCGACGAAGTGGTCCCGCGAGACGATCACGTGCCCGTTGGCGGTGGTGCCGCCGACCAGGCCCTCCCGGGTGGCGTACACCCGGTAGGTGAGGCCCGGGGTGGCGGCCGTGACGGCGGCGACCGAGTCGGCGACGAGCCGTACCGTGCGCAGGGTGGGCGCGGCGGACGGCCGTTCGGCGGTGAGCGCCACCCGGATCTGCACCCGGGTGACGGGCTGGTCGAAGACGGCCTCGCCGGACACGGACCGCCACTCGGTCCACGCGCCCGACCGCCAGCCGCGCGCCGCCACCTCGACGGCGCCGCCCCGGCCGGTTGTCGCGGCGATGTCGGCCCGGACCCGGTTGGCCGGCGCGGCGAGCGGGTGGGGTGCGGTGACGAGCATGCCCTCGGCCGCCTGCCGGCGCTGCGCGGCCGGTCGGCTCGCCGCGCCGGCGAGGCGCAGTCCGGCGCCGGACCAGCGGACGTTGACGTCGTCGGAGTCGACGACCGTGAGGTCGGCGTTCCACGTGTTGCCGGTGACAGCCGGTTCCGCCAGGGGTGCGGCGGGCGCCGGCGAGACGGCCAGGACGGCGGCGATCGCGCCGGCGACCGCCGCCAGCGGGCGGCTCGTACGGGGACGGTGCATGGGCGCTCCTCGTGAGGGCATGAAGTAGACGAACTTCGATCTCTGGGTGACGTGCAGGCAATCACCGATCACGCACCCCGTCAAGACGCCGCCCCGCGCGCCCGGACGCCCCGAACAGTGCAAAAAACCTGCAAACGCCAGCTCTTGCCTTCCTGGAAAGCGCTTTCATACGATTGCGTTACATCGATGTTTCATGTGCGATCCGGGCATCGCAGATGAACGACATTCGCCGGCGACGCGCCTGATCGCGTCGCGGCTCCTCATTATTCCCATTCGGTGACTGCCGCTGCTCGGCGGCAATTCCCGCATGCTCGAAAAAGGAATGAGGCGACATGAGAAGAACAGTCGCGCTGCGACTCCACGCGGCACTGGCCACGGCGGTCGTCGGCATCGCCGTCGCCGTGGTGCTGCCGTCCCCGCAGGCGTCGGCGGCGGCCGGAAGCGCCACCGGCTACGCCACCCAGAACGGCGGCACCACCGGCGGCGCGGGCGGGCAGACCGTACGCGCCACCACCGGCACCGCCATCCACGCCGCGCTGTGCGGCCGGGCCAGCAGCAGCACCCCGATCATCATCGAGGTGACCGGGACCATCAACCACGGCAACACCAGCAAGGTCTCCGGATCGAGCTGCAACACCGCCGACGGCGTGATCGAGCTGAAGCAGATCAGTAACGTCACCATCATCGGCGTGGGCAGCGGCGCCGTCTTCGACCAGCTCGGCATCCACATCCGCGACTCCCGCAACATCATCATCCGCAACGTGACGGTGCGGAACGTCAAGAAGTCCGGCTCGCCCACCTCAAACGGCGGCGACGCGATCGGCATGGAGAGCAGCGTCCGCAACGTGTGGGTCGACCACGTCACGCTGGAGGCGTCCGGCGGGGAGTCCGAGGGCTACGACGGCCTGTTCGACATGAAGGACGACACCCAGTACGTGACGCTGTCGTACAGCATCCTGCGCAACTCCGGCCGCGGCGGCCTCATCGGGTCCAGCGAGAGCGACCGCGGCAACGGCTACATCACGTTCGAGCACAACCTGTACGAGAACATCGACTCCCGTACGCCGCTGCTGCGCGGCGGCATCGCCCACATGTTCAACAACCACTACAACGGGCTGCACGAGTCGGGCATCAACTCCCGGGCCGGCGCGCGGGCCAAGGTGGACAACAACTACTTCCGCAACTCCAAGGACGTGCTCGGCACGTTCTACACCAGCGAGCGCGGCACCTGGCAGGTCAGCGGCAACATCTTCGACAACGTGACCTGGTCCTCTCCGGGCAGCGACAACTACCCGGCGGGTCCGAACGTGACCTCGACGACCACGGTGAGCGTCCCGTACTCGTACCGGCTCGACGCGGCGAGCTGCGTGCCGGACATCGTGCGGCAGACGGCGGGCGCCAACACCGGCCTGCGGGTGTCCGACGGCAACTGCACGCCGCAGTCCCCGGCACCGAGCACGCCGGGGCCGACCACGCCCGCACCCACCACGCCGCCGCCCGGGACGACCACCCCGCCGCCGTCCGGCGGGACCAACCTGAGCCTCGTCTCCGGCGCCGGCGCGGACGGGTCCAGCAAGGCCGACGGCACCAGCTACGGCAACGTGCGCGACGGCAACCTGAGCACGTACTGGTCGCCGTCCGGGTCGACCGGCACCGTCTCGATCAAGTGGGGCTCGGCCACCACTGTGTCCCGCGTGGTCATCCGCGAGCCGTCGGGCACCTCGGGTTCGATCGGGTCGTGGCAGCTCGTCAACAACGACACCGGCGCGGTGCTCGCCTCCGGCAGCGGGGCCGGCCAGATCACGTTCGGCGCGACCTCGCTGAAGAAGATCAACTTCAAGATCAACAGCTCCGGCGGTACGCCGAGAGTCGGCGAGTTCGAGACGTACGCCAGTTAGCAGTCACACACGAGCGGGGGCGGCCGATCCGGCCGCCCCCGCCCTCGTGCGTGTCCCCGGTCAGAGGGTGAGCACGACGGTGGAGATGCTCCGCGCGCCGACGTTCACCGTCACCTGGTTGCCGTTCACGCCCACCGGCTGGCTCGCCGCGCTGGCGTTCTGCGACGTGGCCACGTACTCCGCCCGGCTGACGTTCTGCGGCGCCTGGATGACCGCGTTGTTCACCGCGCTGGTCGAGCGGTTGAGGATCACCAGCGTGACCTTCCCGTCGCCGGAGTAGGCGGTCACCTCCAGCGGCGACGCCTTCGAGCTCTTGGTCAGGGCGACCCGCTGGTAGCCGGGCCGCACGTACTTCGCGTACTGCGAGAACGCGTACCCCCGCTTGAGCGGCGCGCCCGCCACGGTGCCGTACGCGGACTCCCCGTCACCGATGAACGAGTAGTAGCGCTTGCCGTACCACCAGACGTACGCGCTCCAGTTCGACTCCATCGACTTGTGCACGGTGCGCATGATGTCGTCGAGCGTCTCGTTCCAGACCGTGGCGTTTGCCGGGTTGCCCCAGATGTTCGAGCCGCTGCCGTCGGCCTCGTGCAGGTTCCACTCGGTCATCCACACCGGCTTGTTGTACTGCTGCGCCAGCGTGTACGGCTTCAGCCGGCCGGACGCCTCGGTGCCGTACAGGTGACCGCCGATGTAGCCGATGTTGTTGCGGGCCGCCGCGTCGTTGAGCGTCGGGTCGGTGTACCCGTAGTTGAGGTTCACCGCCTCGGCGACCATCAGCTTGGTGTTCTGCACCTTGGCGCCCTGCTCCCGCACGAAGGTCTGGAGTTCGGTGCCGCTCCAGTCCATCGAGTCGTAGTCCGGGTGCCAGTCCGGCTCGTTCTGCACTGACGTGACGTCGATCGTCACGCCCTGGTTGCGCATGTACTGGACGTAGCTGTTGAGGTGGCCGGCGTAGTCGTCGTAGTAGTCGGTGCGCAGCTTGCCACCGTTGATCCGGCTGTTGTTCGTCTTCCAGGCCGCCGGGGCGGTCCACGGCGACGCCATGATCTTCACGTTCGACCCGTACGACTTCGCTGTCCGCAGCGCGCTGACCTGGGTGCCCCACTCGCCGGACACCGGCGAGATGCCGGTACGCACGATGGACAGGCCGAGCTGGTTGGGACCGAGCCCGACGAGCGTCTGCGTCTCCGCCGTCGACCAGGCGCCGCCCCAGATCGACACCGCGGCGCCGAACCCGTCGATCGTCTGGTAGCGGCTGGCGGTGTTGACGGTGATGTCCGCCGGCCCGGTGGGCGGCGGGCTGCTGGGTGAGCTGGTCGGCGAACTCGTCGGGGAGGTGGACGGCGACGTGGACGGCGAGGACGTCGGCGTCGTGCCGCCGGTGCAGGTCACCCCGTTGAGCGCGAAGCTGGTCGGTGCGGGGTTGCTGCTGGTCCAGGCCCCGTTGAAGCCGAACGACGTGGTGCCGTTGGTGGGGATGGACCCGTTGTAGTCGACGTTGCGGGCGCTGACCGCCGCTCCGCTCTGCGTCACCGTGGCGTTCCACGCCTGGGTGACCGTCTGACCGGCGGCGTAGGACCAGGTGAGTGTCCAGCCGTTGACCGGGTCACCGAGGTTGGTGACAGTGACGTTCGCGCCGAAGCCGCCCTGCCACTGCGACGACACGGCGTAGGTGACCGCGCAGCCGGCGGCCGCCGCCCCGGCCGGCAGCGCCGCGGCCACAGCGGTCGACGCCAGCAGGACGGCCCCGGCCGACACCATCGCGGTACGGCTTGTTCTGTGCCTTCTCATCGCACCTCTCTCTCCTCGATCGCCCGCTCAGCGCTGGAGGGTGAGTAGTCCGGGTCGGTAGGGCAGGAGGCCGTAGTCGCCGCCGGAGTTGGGGGAGCGGCCTTGGTAGAGCAGTTGGAGGTTGCAGGGGTCGACGGTGAAGGTCTGGTCGGCGGTGGTGCGGATGAGTTCGCCGTGGCTGATGTCGTTGGTCCAGGTGGCGCCGCTGTTGGCCTTGCCGGCGAACGGGTTGGACTCGGTGGCGGCCTGCGGGGTCCAGGAGCCGTTCAGGCTGGTGGCGGTGAAGGAGCGGAAGTAGCGGCCCTGGGAGCCGATCGCTTCGACGATCATGAGGTAGCGGGTCTGGCCCTGGAGCTTGTAGACCTGCACGGCTTCGAACAGGTTGTTCGTCGAGTCCGACATGATGGTGGTGTAGTTGGAGCCGAAGCTGCCGGGGAAGTTCCCGATCGGCATGCTGGAGCGGTAGATCTTGCCGTTGTCGCCGGCGAAGAACAGGTACATGTTCTGGTCGTCGGCGATCAGGGTCTGGTCGATCGGGCCGGTGCCGGAGCCGGAGATGCTGCCGGTGAACAGCGGCTGCGCCGAGGACCAGCCGTTGGGGTTCGTCGGGTTCGTCGACGTGCGGTACGAGAAGGCGGTCGGTCCCCACTGGTAGGCCAGGACCCAGATGTTGCGCGGCGCGAAGTAGAACAGCGTCGGCGCCACAGTCCCCGACGACATCGCGTTCTGGCTGGCCGAGGCCATCTGCGACCAGTTCGAGAACAGACCGAAGTTCATCGACCCCCACGACGAGCCGGTGTCGTGCGTCGTCGCGTACACCAGATGCTGCCCGTTGTACGGCACCACAGTGAAGTCCTTCAGCGACACCCAGCCCGAGCGCGGCTGCGCCAACGCACCAGTGGACGACCACCGGTACGACGACGGCAGGCTGCACGTGTTGCCCGGAGGCGGCGTCGTGGGCGGTGCCGTGGTCGGCGGTGCCGTGGTGGGTGGCGCGGTGGTGGGCGAGCCGGTCGTCGGCGTGGTCGTGCCGCCGGTGCAGGTCACCCCGTTGAGCGCGAAGCTGGTCGGCACCGGGTTGCTGCTGCCCCAGGAGCCGTTGAAGCCGAACGAGGTGGTGCCGTTGGTCGGGATGGATCCGTTGTAGCTGACGTTGCGGGCGGTGACCGTCGCTCCGCTCTGGGTCAGCTCGGTGTTCCACGACTGGGTCACGGTCTGCCCGGCGCCGAACGACCACGTCAGCGTCCAGCTCGACACCGGGTCGCCGAGGTTCGTGATGGTGACGTTGGCGCCGAAGCCGCCCTGCCACTGCGACGAGATCGCGTAGTTGACCGAGCAGCCCGCGGCGGCCGCACCGGCGGGCAGCGCCACGGCGACCGACGCCGACGCGAGCAGCGCGGCGCCGGCCGATGCCCATATGGCATTGACTGACCTGGATCTGGACATGAATTGACCTCCTGCGGGGGCGGCGGCTCTGGCATTGGCGGTGGCGATTGTGTTGTGAGCGTTAACAGCCGCGTCAGGGATGTTACGGGAGCGCTCCCACGCACTCAACAACTCATTCCCGCGCCCACCGAACCAACCCGCGCGCCCACCCCACGCGCGCCCGCGCGCTGTCCGTCCGGGTCGACCCGGTCGATCATGAAGTTGACCGCCCTCAATGCGGACAAAACCGCGGTCCAACGTCATGATCGACGGGGTGAAAGGGGAGGAGGGGAGAGGGAGGGGGTCAGGCGGGGGTGCAGGGGGTGTTGTCGGCGGTGCACGCGGCGGGGGCGTTGTGCTGGGGGTCCGGGTCGCGGACGTCGAAGCGGATGGTGGCGGACTCGCCGCCCGGCAACGCCCCGCCGGTGAACGTGACCACGGTGCCGTCCTGGGTGGCCTCGGCGCCGCTCACACTGCCCACTGTGGCGCCGTCGTGCAGCGTCACGGTGACCGTCCAGCCCGGACGCGGGGACGGGCCGGGATTGCGCAGCACGACCTGGCCCCGGTAGCCGAAGACCCGGTCGGTGACCGTCTCGTAGGTGGCGGTCAGCGGCGCCGTCGCCACCGTCGAGGGCGTCGCGCTCGGCGTACGGCTGGGGGTGGGCGACGGTGTCGGCGAGGGCGACGCGCTGCGGCGGCTGGCGCTGGGCGTGGGCCGCGTGGTCGTGGGCCGGACCGACGGCGTGGCGCTGGACGGCATGACCAGCGACCCCGTCGGGGCCGGCGCGGCCGGTGCGGGCGGCTCGCCGGCGGTGGCCCACACCGTCGCCCCGGCCGCGGCGGCGATCAGCGTCACCGCGCCGACCGCCAGCAGCACCCGGCGCCGCCCGGACCGGCGCTGGTCGTCGCCGAGCAGCCGGACCACCGGCAGTTCGGCGGTCAGGCCGCCCTCGGCGCGGCGCAGGTCGACGTTCTGGAACGCCAGCCAGTCGAGGATCGCGGGCAGCCGGCCGGTGACCGCCTGCTCGTGCTGCTCGGCGCGGGCGTCGGCGTCCCAGTCGCCCTCCTCGAGCACCTCGCGGACGGACAGCCGGGTGCCGTGCGCGGTGGGGGTCAGGTCGCAGGCGAGCCGGGTGGCCCGGCCTGCCTCCCGGCAGCGGACCACCAGCCGGTGCGGCGCGCGCAACTCGACGGTCTCCACCTCGGTGTCGCCGTCGTAGCCGGGCAGCGCGGCGGTGGCGAGGATCCACCTGTCGGACCCGGGCGCGCTGTCGGCGAACCACTTGGCCAGCAGCGCACGTTCCGTGAGCGCCCGCCAGGTCCGGGCGGGCGGGTGGAACAGGTCGACCTCGGTGACGATCTCGATCACGCGGAGACTCTAGGGCCTCTGTCAAGGTCGCTGTGGGGCGCTGTCGCCGCCGTCGCGCCAGCGGGCCCGCCAGGCGGCGTCGCTCTCCTCGGCGCTGGCCTTCTCCTCGTGCATGAGCCGGCGCAACGCGACCCGCGGATCGGCGAAGATCACCAGCTCGGCCGCCACGAGCGCCACGCAGATCGCGGTGAGCAGACCCAGCGCGCCGAGCGCCGGCAGGTGCCGGCCGACCGGCAGCGCCGCGGCGAGCAGCACCACGGTGCCGACCCGGGTCCAGGACAGCGTCCGCAGCGCGCGCCACTGGAACGCCATGTTCGCGGCGAAGTAGACGAGCACGCCACCGAAGAGCAGCGGCACCGCCGGACCGTGGCCGCGTTCCATCGCACCGCCGGCCGGGTCGGTGACGATCCGGACCAGTTCCTCGGCGCCGATCGCGAACAGGATCACCCCGGCGATCATGGGCAGGTAGAGGTAGGCGTACGCGTCGCGGGCCAGCGTCACCCGCGCGTGCCCCCGCGCGGCGTGCAGCGCGATCCGGGCGGCCGGGCCGATCATGTCGAAGTGCGCCCACCAGAGCGCCGCGGTGAACAGGATGCCGAAGATCGCCGCCGGGATCGCCGGCCAGGTCACGGGCTGGCCGAGCAGGTTGCCGCCGACGCCGACCGAGATGACCGACTCGCCGAGCGCGATGATCAGGATCAGGTCGTACCGCTCGGTCCAGTGCTCGGCCGAGGTGATCTTCCAGCCGTCGGTGCCGGCCAGCAGGCCGCTGCTGTACTGGATGGCCACCACCGCGATCCACAGCCCGTCGCGCAGCCAGGGGCCGACATCCGGGGGTACGCGCGGCGGCAGCAGTGCCGCCACCAGCAGCAGGGTGGCGGTGACCAGCGCCTCCGGCAGGAACAGCCGCAGCTTGCGCCGGGCCGGCGGGTCGTCGCGCGTGGCGTACCAGTACAGGGCGGTGTGCACGAACCGGATCACCACGTAGCTGATCGTGACCAAAATCGGCCCTGCGCTGCCCTTGCCCAGGTCGCCGAACGTCTGCGGCAGCGCGAGCGCGAACGTGAACAGCGCGATCATGCCGACCACCATGAGGATCGGCACGAAGCCCTCGCCCAGGCGCAGCCGGGCGGCGACCGCGCTGTGCACGACCCAGCACCACCAGAGCACGGCGAGCACCAGCAGCGCGTGCAGCAGTTGCCGCGGGGTCACGTTGGCGGCGGTGGCGCGCGTGATGATGAAGAAGGACACCACGAAGACGAGGTCGAAGAAGATCTCGAACCGGTCGACCCGGGTGGCGGGGGCGACGCCGGTCGCCGGCCCGAGTCCCTTACGCCACCGGTCGCCGCCCACCGGGCGAGTGTGTCAGCCCAGGTCAGGTCGGGTGCCGCTTTCGCCGGCCATTCCACCGGTCGACCGGGGTGCGCTCAGCCCGCCGCCGGGGCGGCCAGGGCGAGCACGTCGCGCAGCACGTCGCGCAACGACCGCCCCGGGTGCTCCAGCCACTCGTGGGCGGCGATCCGCAGGGACGCGAGGAACGTCGCGGCGACGATCCGGGCCCGCAGCGCCGCGTCCGGTCCGGTCAGCCGGCGGGCCAGCTCCGCGGCCATCTCCCGCTCCAGGGCCGCGTACGCGCCGACCTGGTGGGCGGCCAGGCTGGGGTGGCCGTGCAGCCGGCGGCGCCGGTTGAGCCAGGGCTCGGCCGGGTCGTCGTAGCCGTCCTCGGCCTGGACGAGGGCGGCCCGGGTCAGTGCGGCCCACGGCGACAGCTCCGCCGGTTGTTCCGCGACGAGCCTGAGGAGGCGGCGCAACCGCAGCGTGTCGCCGTGGAAGAGGGCCTCCTCCTTGCCGCCGAAGTAGTTGGAGAACGTCCGCCGGGAGACGTTCGCGGCGTCGGCGATCGCCTCGACGGTGATCCGGTCGGGGCCGTGCTCGACGGCGAGGGACAGCGCCGCATCGTGCAGCGCCAGGCGGGTGGCCGCCTTCTTCCGCTCCCGCAGCCCGGTGCACTCCTCCATGGGCCAAGCGTAGGTGACCCATTTCTCAATGGGCAAACTTGCCTACCGGGCAAGGTTTAGTGTTGATTGCTTGAGGCAACGAAGCGGCCACCCCGTATCGACACACCTGGAGGACGCGCGCATGAGCGCACCCACCATGACGGCTGCGGCCGCCCCCATGACCAAGCGGAAGACGCTGGAGGCGCTCAGCGGTCTGCTGCTGGTGCTCTTCGTGGCCATGCTGAGCAGCACCGTGGTCTCGACGGCCCTGCCGAAGATCATCGGAGCGCTCAACGGCTCGCAGACGCAGTACACCTGGGTGGTCACCGCCACCCTGCTCACCGCCACCGCGACCACCCCGATCTGGGGCAAGCTGGCCGACCTGTTCAACAAGAAGCTGCTGATCCAGATCGCCATCGTGGTGTTCCTGGTCGGGTCGGTCGCGGCCGGCTTCGCGCAGAGCGCCGGGCAGCTCATCGCCGCCCGCGCCTTCCAGGGCATCGGCGTCGGCGGCCTCCAGGCGCTCGTGCAGGTCGCCATCGCGGCCATGATCCCGCCGCGTGAGCGCGGCCGCTACAACGGCTACCTGGGCGGCGTCATGGCGCTGGCCACGGTCGGCGGCCCGCTGCTGGGCGGCCTGATCGTGGACACCTCCTGGCTCGGCTGGCGCTGGTGCTTCTTCGTCGGCGTACCGGTCGCGGCCGCCGCGCTGTTCCTGCTGCAGGTCACCCTGAACCTGCCCACCGTGCGCCGGACCAATGTCAAGATCGACTATCTGGGCGCCACGCTCATCGCCGCCGGCGTCAGCGTGCTGCTTATCTGGATCTCGTTCGTCGACGACTCGTTCGCCTGGGTCTCCTGGCAGACCGGCGCCATGGTCGGTGGCGCGGTGCTGCTGCTCGCGCTCGCCGTCTGGGTGGAGGCGCGGGCCGCCGAGCCGGTGGTGCCGCTGCACATCGTCCGCGAGCGCACCACCGCGCTGGCGATCCTGGGCAGCCTCGCGGTCGGCATGGCCATGTTCGGCGGCGCGGTCTTCCTCGGCCAGTACTTCCAGATCGGCCGCGGCTACAGCCCGACCGAGGCCGGCCTGCTCACCATCCCGATGATGGCCGGTGTGCTGATCTCCTCGATCGTGACCGGCCGGATGATCACCACCACCGGGAAGATCAAGCCCTACATCGTCTTCGGGGCGGTCCTGCTGGTCGTCGGGTTCGCCATGCTCGGCACCATCGACCACGAGACCTCGCTGGTCTTCGTCGGCCTCGCGATGTTCATCGTCGGCGTCGGCGTCGGCATGACCATGCAGAACCTGGTGCTCGCGGTGCAGAACACGGTCGCGCTCAAGGACATCGGCGCGGCCAGCGCCAGCGTCGCGTTCTTCCGCTCGCTCGGCGGCACCATCGGCGTGTCGGTGCTCGGCGCGGTGCTGGCCCGCCGGGTCAGCGACCGGATCACACACGACCTCGCCGCGGCCGGTATCCCCACCTCCGGCGGAGGCGGCGGCAGCACGCTCAACCTCGACGCGCTGCCCGAGCCGGTACGGCAGATCGTGCGGGCCGCGTACGGGGACGCAACGGGGCACATCTTCCTGATCTCGGCCGCCATCGCGGTGGTCGGTATCGTTGCGGCGCTGCTGCTGCGCCCGGTCACCCTGCGTTCCAGCCTCGACCTGCCGGACACCGGCCGATCGGTGGCGGTGGGAGCGGACGCCGTCGACGGCGCGCCCGCCTTCGACGAGGTGAGCGTGGACTCGGTCGGCCGGGAGGAACGTACCCGCCGCTGAGCCCGTACTCCCAGGGCCGTCGCCGACCCCGGCGGCGGCCCTGGCCCATGCGGGGACGAACCGAAGGAGGAGCCGTGGACGTCACGCGGACCGCGCCCACCCGCCTCGCCGCATGGCAGCGGGCCGCGCGTGAGCTGACGCTGGTCGCCGTGCTCTTCCTGGCCTACAAGGCGGGCCGGCAGGTGGTGGCCGGGCACGCCGAGGTGGCCCTGGCCAACGGCGAGTGGGTCTGGCGGCTGGAGCGGCTGCTGCGCCTGCCCGACGAGATGCTCCTGCAGGGTCCGCTGCTGTCGCACGAGCTGCTGGTACGTGTCGCCAACTCCTACTACGCCTACGTGCACTTCCCGGCCACCGTGCTCTGCCTGGTCTGGCTCTGGCTGCGCCGCCCTGCGCACTACCTGCGGCTGCGGCGCGCCCTGGCGTCGCTCACAGCGGTGGCGCTGGTGCTGCACGTCTGCGTCCCGCTCGCGCCGCCGCGGCTGACCGCGCTCACCGGGCTGGTCGACACCGGCACCCGGTTCGGCCCGAGCGTCTACGGTCCGCCCGACACCGACCAGCTCAGCAACCAGTACGCGGCCATGCCGTCGCTGCACGTCGGCTGGGCGCTGGCGATCGCGCTGGCGCTGATGGCGGTCACCACCGGACGCCGCCGCTGGCTCTGGCTGCTCCACCCGCTGGCGACAGCGCTCGTAGTCGTGATCACCGGCAACCACTACTGGCTCGACGGCGTCGTCGCGGTGGTGCTGCTCGTGGCGATCCTGGCCGTCCTGCCGACGGCCGTGCCGGAACCGCCCACGCTCCCGTCCGGACCGGTGCGCCCGCACGTGGTGCCGGCGCCGCGCCGGCCCGGCCGCCGCCGGAACCCGAAGGTCCCGGCGGCGGCCGACGTGCGGCTGCGGCCACCCGGCCGCGGTTGAGGGACGGTCAGCGCAGCGTGCAGACCGTGCCGTTGAGGCGGAACGCCCCCGGCGGCACGTTCGGCCCGCTGTACGCGCCGACGAAGCCCACTGTCGTGCTTCCGCCGTCGGCGGCGAGCCGCCGGTTGTCGGCGGTCGGCGTCACCCGGACGTCGCGGCCCTGCTGGTCCCAGGTGGCGCTCCACCCGCTGCTCACCTGCTGCCAGGCGGTCGGCCAGGTCCAGGTCAGCGTCCAGCCGTCGACGGCCTTCGCGCCCGTGTTGATGATCTCGACGTTCGCCACGTACCCGTTGCCCCAGTCGTTGTCGTCGTTGAACCGCACCGCGCAGGAGCTCTCGGCGGGGCTGCCGGTGGCGAACGTCAGCGGCGGCGACGACCACGAGACCCGCCCGGCGGTGTCCCGGGCCAGCACGTTGACCGTGTAGCGGGCGCCCGGTTCGAGGTTGCCCACGGTGAGCGACGTGCCGGCGGTCTCGCCGAGCTGCTCGCTCACCGCGCCGTACTGCCGGTGCACCTCGTACTTGGCGATCGGCGAGGCACCCGGCGTGGCCGCCGGCCAGGAGATGGTCGCCGCGCGGTCGGTCACCGCGCTCGCCGTCGGCCGGCCCGGGGCGCCGGGCCGCCCGGCCGAGCTGCCGGCCGGTCGCAGCACGAGCGTGGTCAGCGAGTACGGCGGCAGCGTCCGCGCGTCCGCG
Organism: Micromonospora sp. CNZ285; assembly: GCF_004637285.1. NCBI lineage: Bacteria > Bacillati > Actinomycetota > Actinomycetes > Micromonosporales > Micromonosporaceae > Micromonospora > Micromonospora sp. CNZ285. The sequence goes on from NZ_SPQD01000001.1 coordinate 1,514,739, forward strand.
CTGCCGGAGCGGGCGGTGCTGATCGCGGTCGCGCCGTTGGTGAACGTGTGCACGGTCGGCGCCTCGTCGGCCGGGGTGAATCCGGCGTAGTCGAGCGCCACCGGGTACGCGGTGTCCGGGTCCTTGTTGAGCAGCAGGACCGCGACGCTGCCGTCCGGCCGGCGGACCGCGTGCGCGGCGACCAGCGGCTGGTCGGTCCTGGCGCGGACGAGCTGGTCACCGGGCCGGACGAACAGGTTCATCATGGACAACGCGTGGTACGGCGCGAACGGGGTGTTGAACGCCGGCTGGCACACCTCGCCGTCGCTGGCGCAGTTGCCGCTGGAGAGCAGCCCGAAGTCGCCGTAGTCGGTCTGCCCGGCCACCTCGGAGACGGTGCCGATGCCGTTGTGCACGTTCCACCACTGCACCGTGAACACGCCCTGCTCCAGCAGGCCGCTGTAGGCGTCGGCGAGGAACAGCGCGCCCGGCGCGGTGGTGCGGCCGGCGTCCACGTTCAGCTCGGTGAAGCTGATCCCGATCCGGTCCGCGCCGGGGCCGGCGTACCGGGCGATCTGCTGGCGCAGCAGCCAGGCCGCGTCGGGCAGGTGGTTGGTGCGGGCCAGCGAGTCGGCGGCGCTGCCGCCCGGGTACCAGTGCACGTCCACGAAGTCGATCTTCGGGCCGGCGATGGACAGCACGGTCTGGTTCCACGGCCCCGGATCCGATCCGGCGGTGATGCCGTCCGGCCAGTTGCCCGGCATGGTGAGCACCGCGCCGACCTTGATGCCCGGGTCGACCGCCTTCATCGCGTCGGCGTACTCGACCACCAGCCGCGCGTACTGGGAGGCGCTCTTGTCCGGGTGGTCGTCGGCCTCCCAGGCCGAGCCGTAGTGGCCGTTGCCGTAGTTCTCGTTGCCGACGGTCCACCACTTGGCGCCGTAGCCCTTGGTGACGTTGGCGTAGCGGACCCACGCCGCCGCCTCGGCGGGCGTGCCGGTGCCGTAGTTCGCGATGATCATCGGCTCGGCGCCGACGCGGCGGGCGCCGGCCATGAACGTGTCGAAGTCGGTGTTCGGCGCGACGTAGCCGCCGGGCGCGGTGTGCGTCTCCCAGTGGTAGATGTCGGCGTACGAGCCGCCGGGGTAGCGCAGCATCTTCACGCCCGCGGCCTTGAGCAGGTCGGACGTCTCGGCGCTGCCGAGCTGTGAGTCCCAGATGGCGTGGTTGACGCCGAGCGCGGTGGCCGGGACGGTGGCCAGCCCGGCGCGGGTGTTCACGGTGACGGTGACCGGGTCGGTGGGGTCGGCGGCGGCGACCGGCCCGCCGACGGTGCTGAGCGCGGTGGCGAGCAGCAGCAGGCCGGCCGCGAATGCGGTGGTTCTCCTCATGCGGGGGTGTCCTTCGGAGTGGGACGACGAGGCGATGCCCGGTCTGCGTCGTCCTCCCGGAGCCGTGACGGCGGCGGGTGCCCACGAACGACGATCGGCTCCGCGCGGCGAGCCATCGATGAGGATCATACGCCCGGCGCGGGGGAGTGCAGGGCTTAATTTATAGACAGGAGTCTTTACTGTTAACAATGTTTAATTTATGTTCGGGGCACCTTCCGTTTCCCCCGAAGGAGTTGCCACCATGCGCCGAAGAATCACCCTCCCGCTGCTCACCGCCGGTGCCGTCACCGGGACGCTGGCACTCGCCGCGCCCGCGCAGGCCCACGGCTACGTCTCCTCGCCGCCCAGCCGCCAGGCGCTCTGCGCACAGAACCGGGTCCCCGACTGCGGTCAGATCAAGTACGAGCCGCAGAGCGTCGAGGGCCCCAAGGGCCTGCGCAGCTGCCACGCCGGCATCGCCCAGTTCGCGGTCCTCAACGACGACAGCCGCAACTGGCCGGCCACAGCGGTCGGCAGCAGCGTCACGTTCACCTGGGTCAACACCGCCCGGCACGCCACCGCCAACTGGGAGTACTGGATCGGCGGCACCCGGGTCGCCGTGGTCGACGGCGGGGGACGCCAGCCCGGCGCGACCGTGTCGCACACGGTCAACCTCGGCGGCTTCTCCGGCCGGCAGAAGCTGCTCGCCATCTGGAACATCTCCGACACCGCCAACGCGTTCTACTCCTGCGTCGACCTCCAGATCGGCGGCGGAGGCGGCAACCCGACCCCGTCACCCACCCCGACGGCGGCGCCCACCACCCCCGCGCCCTCGCCCACGCCGACCCGGACCAGCACCCCGGCGCCGGGCGGCACGTGGACCGCCGGGCGGGCGTACCAGGTCGGTGACACGGTCACCTACGACGGCCGCACCTACCGCTGCCGCCAGGCGCACACCGCCATCGCCGGCTGGGAGCCGCCGAACGTACCGGCGCTGTGGCAGCAGATCTGAGCCCGCGTACCCGCGCGGCGGAGCCGGCCGGTCCCCGGCTCCGCCGCGCGTCCGCCCGCCCCGCCACGGCGCTGCTCGCGGTGCTACTGGCCCTGGCCGGGTGCGGCGGCCCACCGGCCGCCGATCCGGTCCCGCCCGCCACGGCCCCGGTCCCGGCCGGCGCGGACACCACCGTCAGCGGGATCGACGCGCTGTTCCTGGCCATGATGGTGGCGCACACCGAGCAGACGCTGGAGATCGTCCGGCTCGGCCTCGACCGCGCCACCGACCCGCGCCTCCGCACGCTCATCGCCGCCGTCCGGGCCACCGAGAAAGACGAACTGGCCACCATGCGCGGCTGGCTGCGCGAGGCCGGCCCGTCGGCCGCCGCCGCGGCCGCCCGGCACGACCACTCCGGACACAGCGACGCCGCCGCCGGACTGGCCCGGCTGCGCGCCGCCGCGCCCGCCGACGCCGACCGGGTGCTGCTCGACGTGCTCAGCCGGCACCAGCGCACCGCGGCCGACCTGGCCCGCGCCCAGGTCACCGCCGGGACGAGCGAGCGGGTACGCGACCTCGCCCGCCGCATCGACCGCTCGCGTACGGCCGAAGTCGACCTGATGGCCGGCCTGGGCTGAGCGTCGGGCCCGGGTACTTCCTGGAGCGTTCGGACGGGCATGACCTTCGTCACGGTCGTGCCCGGCGGCCGCGCCCCGACAAGGCTGGCGAATCGGCGCGCACCAGCCCTTTCCGCGAGCCGCCGGAGCGGATCGGCGCCGGTGGCGCGGCCGGTTCGCGTGCCGCCGCGGTTCTCCCGTCGGCAAAACCGGCCGCGCCTCGTCCCAGGTCATGGCTACGCTGTCGCCCGGACGCCGCCCCGCCGCGCGTTCCGCCCGCGCTCCGCAGACGGCGCGCGGCGCCGCCGCCGACACCCAGTGCCGGACCGGATCCAGGAGACCGTCAGTGACCCAGCAACCCGTAGCGACGTCGACGAAGCTCGACGCCGCCGTACTCAAGGTGGCCGGCGTCGTCGTGCTCGGTGCGATCATGTCGATCCTCGACGTGACAGTCGTCAGCGTGGCGCTGCCGACGTTCCAGAGCGAGTTCGACGCCACGTACGCCCGCGTCGCGTGGACCATGACCGGCTACACGCTCGCGCTCGCCACGGTGATCCCGCTCAGCGGCTGGGCCGCCGACCGGTTCGGCACGAAACGCCTCTACATGGTGGCGCTGGCGCTGTTCACCATCGGCTCCGGGCTGTGCGCCACGGCCGACTCGATCGGCGAGCTGATCGCCTGGCGGGTCGTCCAGGGCCTCGGCGGCGGCATGCTCATGCCACTCGGCATGACGATCATGACCCGGGCCGCCGGCCCGCACCGCATCGGCCGCCTGATGGCGGTGCTCGGCATCCCGATGCTGCTCGGCCCGATCACCGGCCCGATCCTCGGCGGCTGGCTGATCGACGTCGCGAGCTGGCACTGGATCTTCCTGATCAACCTGCCGATCGGTCTGGTCGCGCTGGTCTACGCCCAGCTCGCCCTGCCCAGGGACAACGCCGAGCCGTCCGAGTCGTTCGACTTCCTCGGCATGCTCATGCTCTCGCCGGGTCTCGCGCTGTTCCTCTACGGCATCTCCACGCTGCCCGAGACCGGCACCGTCGCCGACACCAAGGTCTGGCTGCCGATGCTCGCCGGCGGCGCGCTCGTGATCGCCTTCGTGCTCTACTCGTTCCGGCCCCGGCACCCGCTGCTCGACCTGCGGCTGTTCCGCAACCGCAGCCTGACCATCGCCACCGTCACCATGTTCGTGTTCATCATCGCGTTCATGGGCGCGGGCCTGCTGTTCCCCAGCTACTTCCTCCAGGTGCGCGGCGAGACGACGCTGACCGCGGGCCTGCTGATCGCCCCGCAGGGCATCGGCGCGATGCTGACCATGCCGATCGCCGGCATGCTCGCCGACCGCGTGCCGGTCGGCCGGACGGTGCCGTTCGCGCTCGTGCTCATCGCGGCCGGGTTCTTCACCTTCACCCAGCTCGGCACCGACACGTCGTACTGGCTGCTCTGCGGTTCGCTGTTCGTGATGGGCCTCGGCATGGGCGGCACGATGATGCCGATCATGACCTCGGCGTTGAAGACGCTCAGCGCGGCGGAGGTGGCGCGCGGCTCCACGCTCGTCAACATCCTCCAGCAGATCGGCGGCTCGGTCGGCGCCGCGGTCATGTCGGTCATCCTCACCAGCGAGCTGAACGGCTCGCGGCCGATCCCCGGCGTCACCGACCCGGCCACCGGCGCCCCGCTGACCGAGGCCCAGCTCGCCATCGCCTCCCAGCAGCAGCCCGAGCTGATCCAGCAGTTCCCGGTGCCGCCGTCGCTGATCGAGCGCGGGCTCGACTACGCGGCGAACTCCTTCTCCACCACGTTCTGGGTCGCCTTCGGCCTGGTGCTGCTGACCTTCATTCCGGCCGCGTTCCTGCCCCGCCGCCGCGAGCCCTCGCACCTGCTCGACGGCGACCCGGGCGAGGACAAGCGTCCGGTGCCGGTCCCGATCCACTGACCGCCGCCGTGACCCGGGGCCGGACGCAGAGACGTCCGGCCCCGGGTCGTTTCCGGCGCCGCGATCGGCCACCCCGGCGACGACCGGCGCCTAGGATCGGAGACGGAACCGGAGGAAGGCGGGCCAGCGTGAGCGCAGACGACGCGCAGCGGTCGGCGCGACGGCGTAACCGGCTGCTGCTCGCGGGCCTGCTCGCCGTCGTCGGGCTGATCCTGCTGCTGCTCGGCCTCACCGTCGCCACCGGCACCGTCGCCGGCGTCGAGGTGGTCCTCGCGTTGTTGCTGCTGGTCACCAGCTACGCGATCCAGCGCGTGGCCCGCCGCGAGACCGTCTACCGCGACGAGCGGCGCTGACCGGTCCGGCGCTCCGGCCGGGCTAGGCTGCCAGTGTGGATCACGAAGACCGGATCGCGCTGTTCCTCGACTACGAGAACCTGGCCCTTGGCGTACGCGACCATCACGGCGGCCGGCCGTTCGACTTCCGACCGATCGCCGACGCGCTCGCCGAGCGGGGACGCGTGGTGGTACGCCGCGCGTACGCCGACTGGTCGTACTTCGACGAGGACCGGCGCATGCTCACCCGCTCACACGTCGAGCTGATCGAGATCCCCCAGCGGATGGGCGCCTCGCGCAAGAACGCGGCGGACATCAAGATGGCGGTGGACGCGGTCGAGCTGGCGTTCGAGCGCGGCTACATCTCCACGTTCGTGATCTGCACCGGGGACAGCGACTTCACCCCGCTCGTGCACAAGCTGCGCGAACTCAACAAGCGGGTGATCGGCGTCGGGGTGGAGAAGTCTACCTCCGCGCTGCTGCCGCCGGCCTGCGACGAGTTCCTCTACTACGACCGCCTCGAAGGCGTCGACGTACCGCCACCGGCCGCCCGCCGGTCACGTCCGGCCCGGCCCTCACCGGCGGAGCCGGCGCCCGAGCCCGCCGTCGAGACCGCCCCGGCCGAGGAGGAGGCGGCGCGCGACGTCGACACGCTCGCCGTGCAGCTCGTGCAGACGGTGGCCGGCATGCAGGGCAGCTCCAGCGGCGACGTGACCGCCTCCGCGCTCAAGCGCGCGCTGCTGCGCAAGGACCCCACGTTCAGCGAGTCCGACTACGGTTTCCGCACCTTCGGGGAACTGCTGCGCCACCTCGCGGCGCACAACGTGGTCGAGTTGGCCGCCGGGCCCGCCAAGGGCGACCCGGAGGTGTCCCTTCCCGAGCAGGGCGACCGGGAGGTCGCGTTCGGGCTGCTCCGATCCGTGGTGGTGGACCTCGCCGCGGACGGCGGCGCGGTGGCGCTGTCCGGCCTGAAGGACCAGTTGCGGCGGGCCCGGCCCGACTTCAGCGAGAAGAAGCTCGGCTACCGCAGCTTCCTCCAGTTCTGCAAGGCCGCCGCGACGGGCGGTGCGGTGGAGTTGCGCTGGAGCCCCGACGACGGCGACTACCTCCTCACTCCCCGGACCCCCTGACCTGTTCTACCCGCCCGCCCCGCCCCTCGTCTCCGCGATCTTGCAATTGCTGACCTCTGAAAGCGGGATGAATCGCCCATTCCGAGGGTAGTAAGTGCAAGATCGTCGGGGCTCGGGGATTACCCCAGCTTGATCCACGCCAGCTCGCCGAGGTGGCGGGGTCCGGGGCCGTCGCATGCGGCTACCTCGGCGTAATGGTGTCGATCAAGCGGCCGCCACGGCAACCGTCCGGGCACAGCCGATCAGCGGCCCGGGCACGGCCACCTCGTTCGCCATCCTCGGCCGGTACGTCGAGGATGGGCGGCATCCCCGGCCGGCACTCGACTCGGCGGGGTCAGGAGAGGGCCGCGTTCACCTGGACTGTCGCGCCGAGCCTTACGGCCAGGCCGAGCCGTCGGCCCACCTGGCCGACCAGGTCCAACAAGGGGGGCTCGGACGAGGCGGTCGGGCTCGGATCGCCGGTGGGGCCGGGCTCTCCGGTCGGGTCCGGGTCGCCGGTCGCGCTCGCGGTCGGTGCCGGAGTCACCTGGTCGGCGGGAGGGCTGGGCGGCTCGACGGGCGCCGACGGGCGGTCGCCGACCCGAGCCGGCGGCGACCCGGCGACGGGCGGTGCGGTGGTGAGGATCCGCGCCCCGGACTCCGCGGGCGTGTTCGCGTGGCGCTTCGGTGGCGGCGCGGGCCGGGTCGGCCGGACCACCGGCGACGACGGGTCGACCGGGGTCGCCACGGGCGGCAGCCCAGGAGCGGGCGGTGCGGCGGTGGCGGCGGGCGCGGCCGCCGGTCCGTGCGCCGGATCGGTCTGCCCGGCTGTCGCCGTCCAGGTGCCGGCGGAGGTGACGCCCAGCAGCACGGCCACCGCCGCGACGCCCGCCGCGGCGAGCCGCTGGGGGAGTGCCCGGCCGGCCGGGGCGTCCCACGGGCCGAGCGGCCGGGGTGGCCGGGGCCGGGCGGTCCGGTGGGCGGACCGCAGCGCCTCGACGTCCTCGACGACCGCCTCCCGCGTACCGGTGGCGTCGGCGTGGGCCAGCGTGAGGTAGAACCTGGCGTTCGCCGCGCCCGGGGCCGGTACGCGCAGGCCCGCCGGGGTGCCGCCGTCGGCGTCGTGCAGCAGGGTGACCGGACGGTCCGGGTGGTGCCCGAGGCCGCGTACGTCCCGCAGGGGCCAGTCCCGCCGGGCGTCGTGCCCGGCGAAGGCCACCCGCCGGTCGGTCACCACTGCGGCGCCGCTATCGACCACGCGCAGTCCCGCCGGCAGCGGACCGTCGGCCGGGTCGAGACAGCCGGCGAGCGTACGGCCCGGCACCGGCAGCCCGGGCAGGTGCCGGGCCGTGGCCTCGACCAGGTCGACGGTGGGCAGGATGCGGTAGACGACCTCGCCGTCGTCCAGCGTCACCGGCAGCGCGGTGCCGGGCAGCGTGCAGCCACGGAAGCCCGCCGCCTCCATCGACAGCCGGTCGAGGTGGTCGGCGTGACGGCGCCAGATTCGCGCCGCCGTCTCGTACGCCTGGCGCCGGCGCTCGTTCTCGCGCCGCGCCCAGGCCAGTCGCCGCTGCGGATGAGCCCCGATCGCGTCGGGTCGCCTCGCCGTCACACCTGGTACAACGCCCTGCGGAGAGCCCGGATACGTGAGCGCGGCTATCGTCCGTTTTGGCGGTGGTATGCCCGCGATTAGACTTTGGGACATGCCGCGGATCGTCCAGTTGCTGGCCTCGCCCGTGCACCGGTACGTGGGCCGCCCGGCGGACGGACCCGCCCCCGCGCCACCGGGTGAACTGGTCGACCGGGTGGAGCTACGCGCCGGGCTCGGCATCGTCGGTGACCGCTACTTCGGCCGTCCCGCGCACCGGCAGGCGAGCGTCACGCTGATCGCGCGGGAGTCGCTGCCGCCCGGTGCGGACCTCACCCAGCTGCGGCGCAACGTGCTGACCGAGGGCATCCCGGTGGACGAGCTGGTCGGGCGCGTGCTCACGCTCGACTCCGGCGACGGCCCGGTCCGGCTGCGGGTGCACCGGGCCGCGCCGCCCTGCGCCTGGCTCGACGTGGTGGTCGCCCCCGGTACGTGGAAGGCGATGCGCCGCCGCGGCGGCGTCCGGTGCGCCCCGCTCACCGACGGCGTGCTGCGGGTCGGACCGGTCACCGTGTCCGTCGACGACTGACGGCGAGGGAACTTTCCCCGCCCGCCGGCCGACCAACCGGAGGGCGAGCGGCACTGCGGCGCCCGCAGGAGGGACGCGGAATGAACCGAGCGGGGCGCGCATCCGTACCGTCCGGCATGAGCATGCCGGACCGGCGGGCCGGCCGCGGATGAGCCCGGACGCCGACGACGATCAGGTGACCGGGTGGGCGCGCCGCGCCGCCCGGGGTGACCAGCTGGCCGCTGCCGCGTTCGTGCGGGCCCTCCAGGCGCCGGTGTGGCGCTTCCTCGCCCACCTGGCCGGGCCGGCCGAGGCCGACGACCTGGCCCAGGAGACGTTCCTGCGCGCGCTGCGCAGCCTGCCCGGCTTCGCGGGCCGGTCGTCGGCGCGTACCTGGATCTTCACCATCGCCCGCCGCGTCGCGGTGGATCACGTGCGGGCGGCGACCGCCCGGCCCCGGGTGGCCGCGCTGCCGGACTGGCAGGCCGCCGCCGAGGCGGCCGGCGCGGTGACCGGCGGCGGGGACGACGGGGTGGTGCTGCGCGGTCTCATCGCCACGCTGGCGCCGGACCGGCGGGAGGCGTTCGTGGCGACCCAGGTGCTCGGCCTGTCCTACGCCGAGGCGGCCGAGGTGTGCGGCTGCCCGGTGGGCACCATCCGCTCCCGCGTGGCCCGCGCCCGGGAGGACCTGGTCGCCGCCTGGTCCGGCGACGCCCGCGACCGCCGGGCTCGCTGACACCACGACCGCCGCGACCGGCCGGGACCGCGACCGGCCGGGGCCCGACCGCGACCGAGGGCCGCAAAGACGCCGCGACCCGGAGAGCCGCGCGGCGGCCGTCAGGCGGCGCGCCGGTCGCGGGCCTGTGCGGGGTACGGGCCGGGCGGCACCAGCCGCAGCGCCGGCGCGGCCGGTTCCTCGGCCGGCAGCGCCCACCGCGAGCCCTCCGACCGGCGCTGCCCGGGCGGGGTGCCGCCGGGGCGCCGGCCGAGGCGGGACAGCACCAGCATCACGGCCCAGCCGACCAGCAGGAAACCGTGGCTGACCAGCCGGGTCATCGCCACCTGTCCGGTGATCAGGTCGTTGACGGACAGCAGCACGAGCGTGGCGACGAACGCGCTGAGCATCGGCAGCAGGCCGGACGGGGCGGACCGGCGCGCGGCCACGTAGAGGAACCCGGCGCCGACGGCGACGTTCCACGCCGCCGACTCGTGCCACAGGTGCTGGCCGGAGGCGTGCGCGTGGGTGACGACCGCCTCCCGGCCGATCTGGGCCAGGCCGAGGACGAGCTGCACCGCGCCGAGCAGGCCGAGCGCCCCGCGCAGGCCGAGCGTGAGCCGGTGGCGGCGGCTGGGCCGGGGCGGGGGAGCGGCGGCCAGGACCGCGTCGACCAGGTCGGGCACCCGCGGCGCGAGCTGCGTCCGGGCCCGCCGGGTCACCGACGCCGCCGAGTCGAACCAGCCGCGGCAGCCGGCGCAGCTGGTCAGGTGCGCCTCGGCCGCCTCGATCTCCGAGCCGGACGCCTCACCGTCCAGCTGTGCCGACAGGATCTCCCGCCACTGCTCACACGCCATGTAGGGATAGTCGTCGGAAGAGCCCCGCTGGTTCCCGGCGGGGTGCGGGTCACGCCGCGTCACCCGGCGGCGACGGTCACGGCGCGTCGGACGTGCCGGCGACTACCCCGGGCGGGCTCGGGTAAGCCGGCCCGGGAGGGACCGCTGTGACACGCGAATTCGTGAACTGGTCCGGCAGTCTCCGCTTCACGCCGGCGGACCGGGCCGAGCCGCCCGACGAGGCCGAGGTGTGCGCCCTGGTGCGCCGCGCCCGCGCCACCGGCGCCACCGTCCGGCCGGTCGGCTCCGGGCACTCGTCCAGCCCGCTGGTGCGGACCGACGGGATCCTGCTCAGCCTGGACCGGCTGTCCGGCGTGATCTCCGACGACGGGCGACTCGCGACCGCGTGGGCCGGCACCAAGCTCCGGGCGCTCGGCGAGGGGCTCTACGACGCCGGGCTGGCCATGGACAACCTGGGTGACGTCGACTACCAGTCGATCGCCGGGGCGACCGCCACCGGCACCCACGGCACCGGCATCGGCTTCGGGAACCTGAGCACACAGGTGACCGGCGTACGCCTGGTCACGGGCACCGGCGACGTGCTGGACGTGGACGCGCGCCGCAACCCGGACCTGCTGCCCGCCGTCCGTCTCTCCCTCGGCGCGCTGGGCGTGGTCACCCGGATCACGCTCGACGTGCAGCCGACCTACCAGCTGCACCGCCGCTCCTGGTGCGCGCACCTGGACTGGACGCTGGACCACCTCGCCGAACTGCAGCACACCAACCGCAACATGGACTTCTACTGGTACCCGCGCAGCGACCGGACGCAGATCCGGGTGATCAACCGTATCGACACGGACGCCGGGCCGGACCGGGCGGACGTCCGGTTGCCGGACGGGGAGCCCCGGCAGAGCCAGGTCGGGCCGACCCACCGCACCATTCCCCGGGACCGGGAGCTGCGCTTCGAGGAGATCGAGTACATGCTGCCGTCGGAGGCGTTCCCGGCATGCTTCGCCGAGGTACGCCGCCGCGTGCGCGACCGGCACCGCCGGGTGGCCGCCTGGCGGGTGCTGGTGCGCACCATCGCCGCGGACGACATCTGGCTCAGCAACGCCTACGGCCGGCCTACCACCACGATCGCCTGCCTGCAGAACACCTCGCTGCCGTACGAGGAGTACTTCCGGGACGTGGAGGCGGTGTTCCGGCACTACGGCGGGCGCCCGCACTGGGGCAAGAAGCACTGGCTCGGCGCGCGGGAACTGCGTCCCCTCTTTCCCCGCTGGGACGACTTCCAGGCGGTGCGCCGCCGCCTCGACCCGGACGGGGTGTTCCTCACCCCGGACCTGGCCCGGCTGCTGGAGGAGCAGTGAGCGGGCCCGTCGGCGCCCGGGTGTGGGTGGTGCCCGGCGGGCACGTGCCGTTCCCCGCGCACGGCCCGGAACCGGCGTTCACCGCCTTCGACCAGCTCTGCGTCCTCAACGCCGGTGACCGGGACGCCGCTGTGGAACTGGACTTCTACTACCAGGACACCGAGCCGGTGGGGCCGTACCGGCTGCTGGTTGGCGCCCGCCGCATCCGGCACGTCCGGGTCAACGACCTGATCGATCCGGAGGCGGTGCGGCTGGACCGGCCGTACGGCTGCGTGCTGCGCTCCCCGGTGCCGGTGGTGGTGCAGTTCCTGCGTCAGGACACCCGGCTGCCCGGTGTGGTGGCGCTGACCGGCACGATGGCGTACCCCGGATGAGATTCGAGCGGGTGGCCGCGGGTACCCCGGCGTATGTGGGCTGCCGTCGACCGGGTGCGTGACGCGGGCCGGACCGGTCACCGGAGGCTGCGCACGTACTTCCTCGTGGCGGTCCAGGCGGGCCTGGCCGCCGCGTTGGCCTGGACGATCGCCCGGGAGGTGCTCGGCAACCCGGATCCGACGTTCGCGCCGGCCGCGGCGGTGAGCGTCATCGCCGCCTCGCTCGGCAACCGCACCCGGCGGACGGTGGAGCTGGTGGCCGGTGTCGTGCTCGGCATCGTCGTCGGTGACCTGCTGGTGAGTCTCCTGGGCACCGGGCCGTGGCAGACCGGTGTGATCGTGTTCCTGGCGGTCTCCGCGGCGGTGCTCGTCCGCGGCACCGGCGCGCTCGTCACCCAGGCCGGGGGTACGGCGGTCCTGGTCGCCACGCTGACCCCGGTGTCGCCCGACCTGGAGCTGCCCCGGACCGTCAACGCGCTCGTCGGCGGTGTGGTCGGCCTGCTCGTGGTGCTGCTGATCGCGCCGTTGAACCCGCTGCGCGCGGTCCGCCGCGTCGCCGACCCGGCGCTCGACACGTTCGCGTGCCAGATGACCGCGTCGGCGGAGGCGCTGGCGCGGGCCGACGTGCGCGCGGCCGACGAGGTGCTGGCCCGGATGCGCGCCGCCGAGACGGAGCTGGCCCAGATCGACGAGATGGTCACCGCCGCCGACGAGGTGGTCCGGTTCTCCCCGGTGCGCTGGCGGCGACGGCGGGCCCTGGCCGCGTACCGGCACGGCGCCGTGCACCTGGACCGGGCGTTCCGCAACAGCCGCGGCATGGTCCGCCGGGTCGGCACCACGCTGCGGGACCGGGAGCCGGTGCCGCCGCAGCTACCCGCCGCGCTCGAGCACTTCAGCGAGGCGATCCGGCTGCTGCACCGGGAGTTCCTGGCCGCCGAGGAGCCGGTCGCCGCCCGGGAGCGGGTGCTGTGCGCGGTCCGCGACGCGGGTGAGGCGTGCCGGCAGGACATCGGCTTCTCCGGCACCATCGTGGTGTCGCAGTTGCGGACCGTCGCCAACGACCTGCTGCGGGCCACTGGTGTGCCGCCGGACGAGGCCCGCCGGCTCGTCCGCCGCGCGGCCGCGGCGCGCTGAGAGGGCCGGTCACGCCTCGGTCAGGCGGGACTTCTGCACCTTGCCCATCGCGTTGCGGGGCAGTGCGCCGACGAGCCGTACCTGCCGGGGGCGCTTGTGCGCGGACAGGTGCCGCGCCACGAAGTCGATCAGCTCGGTCTCGGCCACGCCGTCGCCGACCACGTACGCGGTCACCTGCTGGCCCAGGTCGGGGTGGGGCGTGCCGACCACCGCCGCCTCCCGGACGCCCGGGTGGGCCAGGAGGGCGTCCTCCACCTCACCGGCCCCGATCCGGTAGCCGCCGCTCTTGATCAGGTCGGTGGCGGCCCGGCCGACGATCCGGTGCGCGCCGTCCGGGTCGACCGTGGCGATGTCGCCGGTGCGGAACCAGCCGTCGGCGGTGCGGGTGGCCGCGTCGGCCTCCGGCCGGTTCAGGTAGCCGTCGAACAGCGTGCCGCCGCGTACCTGCAGCTCACCCATGGCGGCGCCGTCGGCGGGCAGCGGGCCGCCGTGCTCGTCCACCACCCGCGTGTGCACGCCGGGCAGCGGCACGCCCACCGTGCCGGGCCGCCGGGGAGCGTCCGCGCGGGCGCTCACCGTGACGAGCGTCTCGGTCATCCCGTACCTCTCCAGCGGCCGGTGTCCGGTCAGTCCGGTCAGCGCCGCGAAGACCGGCTCGGGCAGCGCCGCGCTGCCGGACACGAGCAGCCGGGCGCCGCGCAGCGCCCGCGCCGCCGCGGGTTGCGCCGCGATCCGCGACCAGATCGTGGGTACGCCGAAGTACAGCGAGCCGCCGGCTGCCGCGTACCGCTCGGGGTGGGGCCGGCCGACGTGGTGCAGCCGGCTGCCGACGCGCAGCGGGCCGAGCACGCCGAGCACCAGTCCGTGCACGTGGAACAGCGGCAGGCCGTGTGCCAGCACGTCGTCCGGGGTCCAGGCCCACGCGTCGGCGAGCCCGTCCAGGCAGGCGGCGACCGCGCGGCGGGACAGCACCGCGCCCTTCGGCGCGCCGGTGGTGCCGGCGGTGTAGAGGATCAGCGCGGTGGCCGCCGGGTCCGGTTCGGGATGCGCGGTGTCCGCGCGCCGGGCCAGGTCCAGCGGTACGACAGGCGGCGAGCCGGCGTCCGGCGTGCCGGGCGGCGCGAGCAGCAGTTCCGCGCCGGAGTCGCGCAGGATGTGGTCGCGTTCCATCGGCCCGGCGTCGGGCGGCACCGGCACCACCGCCGCGCCGGCGAGCAGCCCGCCGACCACGCCGACCACCGTCTCCAGGCTGGCCGTGGCGGGCACCGCCACCCGGGTCGCGCCGCGCAGGTCGTCGGCGACGGCGGCGGCCGCGCGGCGCAGTTCCACCCAGGACAGCGACCGGTCGCCCACCCGGACCGCGCCGGGGCGTTCGTCCGTGGACCCGGCGAGCCGGCTCAGCAGCGACACGTTCACCCCTTTCCGGTATGTCCGCCCGATGTACCGCGACCGTAGCCGGGCCGGTCACCCCTGCCGGGCGTGCCGTCGGGTATGTGTCATCGTGGTCGGCGGCGAGGGAGGGATGGGCATGTCGGGTCCGTTGCGCGGGGTGCTGGTCGCCGACTTCTCCAGGATCCTCGCCGGGCCGTACGCCACGATGCTGCTGGCCGACCTCGGCGCGGACGTGGTCAAGGTGGAGGCGCCCGGCGGCGACGACACCCGCGGCTGGCGGCCCCCGGTGCGCGACGACGTCTCCACCTACTACCTCGCGGTCAACCGCAACAAGCGCTCGCTGGTGCTCGACCTGACCGACCCCGGCGACCGGACGCTGGCGCACCGGCTGGCCGACCGGGCCGACGTGCTGATCCAGAACTTCCGCCCGGGCGCGCTGCGCCGCTTCGGCCTCGACCACGACACGGTCACCGCCCGCAACGCCCGCCTGGTGTACGCCTCGATCAGCGGCTTCGGCGACGCCGGGGGCGCCGACCTGCCCGGGTACGACCTCATGGTGCAGGCCGCGGCCGGGCTGATGAGCCTCACCGGGGACGCCGACGGCCCGCCCTACAAGGCCGGGGTGGCGGTGTTCGACGTGATCGCCGGGCTGCACGCGGCGGTCGGGATCCTGGCCGCGCTGCGGCACCGGGAGGAGACCGGGCGCGGGCAGCACGTCACAGTGGACCTGCTCTCCTCGGCGCTGTCCGGGCTGGTCAACCACACCAGCGCGTATGTCGCGGGTGCGGCGGCACCGCACCGGATGGGCAACGCGCACCCGAGCATCGTGCCGTACGAGCCGCTGCCCACCGCCGACGGCGAACTGGTGGTGATCGCCGGGAACGACGGCCAGTTCCGTACCCTCTGCCGGGTGCTCGGCGTGCCGGAGCTGGCCGGCGACGCGCGGTTCCGCCGCAACGCCGACCGCACCGCGCACCGCGACGAACTGCGCCCGCTGCTGGTGGCGGCGCTGTCCCGGCGCGGCAGCGCGGAGTGGTTCGCCGAGCTGCGCGCCGCGGGCGTGCCGTGCAGCCCGATCAACTCGGTCGCCGAGGGGGTCGCGCTGGCGCAGGGGCTCGGCCTGGATCCGGTGGTGACGGCCGGCGGCGTGCCGGGCATCCGGAACCCGATCGGCCTGTCCGAGGCGCCGCCCCGCTACGAGCTGCCGCCGCCGGGCCTCGACGAGCACGGCGCGGAACTGCGCGCCTGGCTCGCCGCGGAGTGAGCCCGGCCGCCCACCGGGCGGCCCGTCAGAGCGTCTCGACCAGGCGGAAGCGTTCCAGCACGGCCGGCGTGTCGTCGTCCACCGTGAAACCGGGGTCGCCGAGCCAGCCGCGGTAGTCCTCGCCGTGCCAGAACCGCTCGTGGCCGGCCCGCCAGGCGGCGACCGTGTCGAACCCCTCGCCCTCGTCGCGCGCGTGGTCGAGATCGACGTCGCCGAGGCGGGCGACGCGCACCTCGACCAGCTCGATCACCGCCACCGGCCGGCCGTCGGAGTCGATCACCGCGAAGCGGGTGCCGACTGCGGGCAGCGGCTCACCGTCGATCTCGTAGTCCTGGACCAGACCCGTGGTGGTGGTCTTGCTCCCGTCGAGCACGGCGGCGACGAGCTGGTCGCGCAGCGGTCCCGGGAAGGCGAACTCGAAGGTGGGCAGGTCGGCGTCCATGCGCGGCAGCGTAGCCGGGCCACGCGGGACGGGCGACCGCCTTCCGCGGCGCCCGGCCACCCAGCCCGGCCACCCAGCCCGGCCACCCAGCCCGGCCACCCAGCCCGGCCACTCAGCCCGGCGGCGGCAGCGTCCGGTCGAGCCAGTCGAGCAGGACCCGCTCGTACTGCGGGCTGACGCCGTCCAGATCCTCGCGCTCCCCGAGCGTGGGGGCGTGGTCGCAACCGGCCAGCCGGGCCACCGTCAGCTCGGCGTCGCGGGCGCTCCGCCGCCACACCGCGAGGCTCTCCTCGATCGGGACCCACGCGTCCGTCTCGCCGTGACAGAGCAGCACCGGGCCGGTCAGCCGCGCCAGGACCGGCGCCGGGTCGTAGTCCATGTCGGTCCAGGTGCCGGGCGTGGCGGGCAGCTCCTCGGGCAGGGACGCCAGCGGGAACCACTGGCGCCGCGCCGCCGCGTCGATCGCCGCCTGCGCCACCGGGCGGGCCACGTCGCCGCGCAGGTAGTCCTCGACGAGCGCGCGCAGCCGGGTCAGCTCAGCCACGTCGGCCGGGCCGTACCCGTTGCGGCGCAACTGCTCGGCGGTGCCGTAGCGCATCTGCCTCGCGGGGCTCACGCCGCTGCACCCGACCAGGACCAGGAAGCCGACCGGGCAGCGGGTGGCGGTGAGCGCCGCCGCCCACGCGCCCTGGCTGAAACCCCAAAGCCCGACCGGGGCCGCCCCGACGTGCCGGCGCAGCTCGGTCACCGCGGCCGACGCGTCCTCGGCCTGGTCGGCCAGCGGCACGTCGTGCCCGTCGATCCGGGGGCGGCGGTCGTAGCGCAGCACCGCGATCCCGGCCGGAGGCAGCAGCCGGGCCAGGTGCGCGTACAGGAAGTGGGAGCGTTGCCCGGCGTGCGAGCCGTGCAGCACGACGAGGCCGCCGCGTACCGGCCCGGCCGGCAGGTCGACGACCGCCGGCAGTCCCGCCGCGCCGACCGTCGTCTCCACGCACGGCAGTGAACCACGAGCCGTCCCGGCCGGTGGTCCCGGCCGCCGTCCGGAGCGCCCGCGTGCGTACGCTGACCAGGTACGTCGCCGACCGTGGAGAACCGCCATGACCAGCCCCGCACCCCGTGCCGTCCGGGTCGCCCGCCCCGAGGACGTGGCCGCCCTCGTCGACCTGATCGAGTCGGCGTACCGGGGCGAGCGCAGCCGCCAGGGCTGGACCCACGAGGCGGACCTGCTGGCCGGGCAGCGCACCGACCCGGAGATGGTGACCGCGGCGGTCACCGGCCCGGGCGGCGTGGTGCTGGTCGCCGAGCAGGACGGCGCCCTGGTGGCCTGCTGCCAGCTCGAACGCCGCGACGACCACGTCTACTTCGGCATGTTCGCGGTGGCCCCCGGCCGGCAGGGCGGCGGCCTGGGCCGGGACCTGCTGGCCGAGGCCGAGCGATACGCGGCCGAGCAGTGGCACGCCGGCGAGATGCGGATGACAGTCATCGTCCAGCGCGACGACCTGATCGCCTGGTACGAGCGGCGCGGCTACGTGCGCACCGGTGAACTCAGCCCGTTCCCGTACGGCGACGAGCGCTTCGGCGTGCCGCTGCGACCGGACCTGGCGTTCGAGACGCTACGCAAGAAGCTCGGCTGACTCAGCCCGCCACATCCCGGCGGCCGTAGGCCCAGCCGCCCAGGGCCGCCAGGGCGAACGCCGCCGCGACCAGCACGCCCTGAGCCGTCCAGTTCGGCGCCGCGTCGGGCACGCCAGCGAGATGCGCGTACGGGGACAGCGCGCCGATCCAGGCGGGCGCGCGCACGCTCTCCGTCACCACCGTCAGCAGGAAACCACCCGCTGTGGGCAGCATGCCCAGCACGGGAACGAGCCGGGGCGCCGCGCCGACGGCGAGGGTGGCCGCCCCGGCGCCGAGCAACGCCAGCGGCAGCACGTTGAGCATGCCCGCCAGGGCGGCGGTGAGCGGCAGGCCGGCGCCGACCACCGTGGTACCCAGCCACGTCGCGAGACCGGCCGCGACCGCCAGCGCCACCGCCCCGGCGGACGCGCTGCCCACCTCGGCGGCGAGCAGCCGGACCCGGCTGACCGGACCGGACCGCAGCAGCGTGAGCCGGCCGGCGACCTCCGCGGCGACGAAGGCGTTCAACCGCGCGGTGGCGAACGCGCCGATCGGTACCGCCAGCAGCGCGAACAGCGTGGCCACGTACCCCCGGACCCGGTCGAGCCCGCCGAAGCCCGCCCGCGCGGCGAGGTCGGCGAAGGCGGGGTTCTGCTCCAGGAAGCCGGTCAGCGACGTGGCGAGCACGCCGATCAGCAGGAAGTAGGCGGCGACACCGGTGGCCCAGCCGGCGAGCGGACGCAGGGCGCGCCGCATCGCGAAGGCCGGCACCGAGTGCAGCAGGTGGCGTCGCGGTGCCCGGCCGGCCGGTGGGCGCAGCAGTCCGGCGCCCACGTCGCGCCGGGCGCACAGGGCCAGCGCCGCCCCGGTCAGCACGACGACGGCGGCCAGCGACACGAGCAGCGGCGCCCACCGGTTCTCGTGGTACGGGCGGGTGAGCGCGAGCGGACCGTACGGCGGCAGCCACCGCAGCCACGCCGCCGCCGGCCCGGAGTCGCCGGCCATCCGCGCCAGCAGGCCGGCCCCGAGCACGGCCAGGCCGCTACCGGCCGCCCCCGCCCTGGTCGGCTGGACCTGCACGACGACCGCGCCCACCGCGACCGCGAACGCCCCGGCCGAGGCGAGACCGGCCCCGTGCAGCAGCGCACCCTGCCACGGCGTGCCGGCCGCCGTCAGCGCGGCCGCGAGCAGCGAACCGGTCACCGCCGACGTCGCCGTCAGCGGCGCCAGGTGACGCCGCAGCACCGCCGCGGGTGTCAGCCGGCCGGCGAGCAGCAACCCCCACCGGCCGGCCTCCTCCTCACCCCGGGTCACCCGGACGGTCGCCAGCAGGCTCCACACGCTGACCAGCACGGCCAGCACCGTGCCGGTGCGCCACACGGTGAACCCACCGGCGGTGTCCAGGGCGACGGGCTCGCCGAACAACGTACGGATCGCCGGGTTGTGCGCCAGCGCCTCCAGGGCGGCGGCGTCCATGCCCTCGCCGACGGCGCCGGCGTAGGTGGCCACCACCAGGGCGGACATGCCGACGGTCACACCGGTCACGACGAGGGCCGGCCGCCAGATGCCGCGGGCGGCGAGCAGGCTGACCGCTGTGCCGGCCGGGCGGGTCACGACTGCTCCCCGTAGTAGTCGAGGAAGATCTCCTCCAGGCTCGGCTCGCGCACGGTCAGCGTGGTGATCTCCGCGCCGGACAGGGCGCGCAGCGCGGCGGCGGGCGGGCCGGCGAGGGTGAAGCGCAGCAGTCCCTGCCGTTCCTCGACCGCTTCGACGCCGGGCACGCCGGCCAGGCCGGGTGCGGGGCCGGTGAACCCTACCGTCACCTCGCTGCGGTGCAGCCGCCGCAACTGCGGCACCGGGGCGATGTCGACGAGCCGGCCGGCCCGCAGGATCGCCACCCGGTCGCAGACCGCCTCCACCTCGGCGAGCTGGTGCGAGCAGAGCAGCACGCTCTGCCCGTTGTCCCGCGCCTCGCCCACCGCGCGGCGGAACTGCAGCTCCATCAGCGGATCCAGCCCGCTCGTCGGCTCGTCGAGGACGAGCAGCGGCGCCCGGGTGGCGAACGCGGCGACCAGCGCGACCTTCTGCCGGTTGCCGGTCGAGTAGGTGCCGGCCGGGCGGGACGGGTCGAGCGCGAACCGCTCGACGAGGTCGGCCCGGTAGCTGGCGTCCACGCCGGGACCGGTCGCGGCGAGCAGGTCGAGGATCTCCGCGCCGGTGAGGTGCGGCCAGAGCGCCACGTCGGCGGGCACGTACGCCAGCAGCCGGTGCGCCGCCCGCACGTCAGCGGCGTCCGCCTCGAAGATCCGGGCGACACCCCGGGTGGGACGGGCGAGGCCGAGCAGCAACCGGATCGTGGTGGACTTGCCGGCGCCGTTGGGGCCGAGGAGACCGACCACCTCACCGGCTTCGACTGTCAGGTCCAGGCCGTCGAGGGCCACCAGGCGGCCGTAGTGCTTCGTCAGATCACGGGTGCGGACGGCGGGGACTCCCATGGCGCGGCTCCTGGAGACGGCGGGACAACGACCGCCGACCAGGCTTCCCGGCACACCGCGCTCACCGTACTGCCGATGTCCCGCCCCGGGGAAGCCCCGCCCGTGTCGTCATGGCCCCACCGGCCGGTCGACCAGCGCCACCAGCTTCTTCGGGGCCAGCACGCAGTAGCTCTCGGTGAGCAGCTCGGCGACCTCGGTCCAGTCCGTGTCCGCGTCCAGCCGCAGGCCGACCACGTCGGCGGCCCAGTCCGGCTTGAAGAAGTGCGGCCCGGCCGCGAGCAGCCCGGCGATCTCGTCGCCGGGGGAGCGGAACGTCATCACGCAGACCGGCTCGTCGGTCGCCGCGGCCCGCGCGTACGCCGCCTGGTGGCCCGGGTCGACGGTGAGCACGTGGGCGAACGTGCGGCCGCGGATCCGCCACCGCACACCCACCCAGGCCGCTTCCTCGTAGGTCTCCGGCAGGCCGAGACAGACCGGCCGCAGGCGGTCGAGGTGCTCGGGTGGGACGTCTCCGGGGCCGGTCATGCGCGCAGGCTAGCCGCAGCCCCCGACATTCCGGCCGCACCGGCGTGGCGACCCCGCCACAGCGCGTCCGACCAGGAAATGTCGTAGCCGGGGAGTACGACAGCGATGAGTTTCGGTGAGCCGCACGGTCATTGCCGGGAGAACCCCCTCGGACGAGAGGACGAGACATGAGCGGCATACGAGTACTTGTCGGCACGCGCAAGGGCGCGTTCATCCTGACCTCGGACGGCAAGCGTGACGACTGGACCGTCGACGGACCACATTTCGGCGGCTGGGAGATCTACCACCTGACAGGTTCACCCGTCGAACCGGACCGGCTGTACGCGTCCCAGTCCGGCGGCTGGTTCGGGCAGCTGATCCAGCGCTCGGACGACGGCGGCCGGACGTGGACGACGGCCGGCAACGACTTCGCCTACAGCGGCGAGGTCGGGCAGCACCTCTGGTTCGACGGCACCCCACGGCCGTGGGAGTTCAAGCGGATCTGGCACCTGGAGCCGTCCCGCCACGACCCCGACACGGTGTACGCGGGCGGCGAGGACGCCGCCCTCTACCTGACCACCGACGGCGGCCAGAAGTGGTCCGAGCTGACCGCCCTGCGGCAGCACCCGACCGGCCCGTCCTGGCAGCCCGGCGCGGGCGGGATGTGCCTGCACACGATCCTGCTCGACCCGGCCGACCGGGACCGGATCTACGTGGCGATCTCGGCGGCGGGCGCGTTCCGCAGCGACGACGGCGGCGCGAGCTGGCTGCCGATCAACAAGGGGCTGCGCTCGGGCGAGATCCCGGACACCGACTCCGAGGTCGGGCACTGCGTGCACCGTCTCGCGCAGCACCCGTCCCGGCCGGACACGCTGTTCATGCAGAAGCACTGGGACGTCATGCGCACCGACGACGCGGGCGCGAACTGGCGGGAGGTCAGCGGCGACCTGCCGACGGACTTCGGCTTCCCGATCGCGGTGCACGCGCACGAACCGGAGACGGTCTACGTGGTGCCGATCACCAGCGACTCGCTGCACTACCCGCCGGAGGGCAAGCTGCGCGTCTACCGCAGCCGTACCGGCGGCGAGCACTGGGAGCCGCTGACCGAAGGGCTGCCGCAGTCGCACTGCTACGTCAACGTGCTGCGCGACGCGATGGCCGTGGACACGCTCGACCCCTGCGGCGTCTACTTCGGCACCACCGGCGGTCAGGTCTACCACTCGGCCGACGGCGGCGACACCTGGGCGCCGATCGTGCGGGACCTGCCGGCCGTGCTCTCGGTCGAGGTCCAGGTGCTGCCGTGATCCGGGTGGTGCTGCCGGCGCACCTGAAGAACCTGGCGCACGTCGCCGGCGAGGTACGCGTCGAGGTGGCCGGGCCGCCCACCCAGCGGGAGGTGCTCGACGCGTTGGAGACCGCGTACCCGATGCTGCTCGGCACGATCCGCGACCGGCACAGCGGGCAGCGCCGGCCGTTCGTCCGCTTCTACGCCTGCGAACTGGACCTCTCCAACGAGTCCCCGGACGCGCCGCTGCCGGAGGAGGTGGTCGCCGGCAAGGAGCCGTTCATCGTGCTCGGCGCGATGGCCGGCGGCTGAGCGGCGCGACCGGCGGTCGCACGACCGATCGGCGGTTGCGCGGCACGATCGGGAACCGCGCCCGTCACCGCCACGTCTGACCCGCATGACAGGTCACGGACCCCGGACGCTTGGATGGACGATGGCCGCCGCGCTGGCTCTCGCCGGCTGCACCGCGTCACCCCCGGCCGCCGATCCGCCGCCCGGCGGCCCGCCGTCCGCCGGGCAGGTCGTGCCGGCCGGCGGGCTGCGGCTGGTGGCGTTCGACGGCTGCGACGAGGCGCTGCGGCAGCTCCGTACGGCCGCGAAGGCGGCGGTCGGGCCGTGGGGTTTCGGGCCGGACGTACGCCTGCAGTTCAGCGCGGAACGGGCGGCGGTCGGCGGCAACGTTCCCAAGGACGCGAGCGCGGCGTCCGCGCCGGTCTACTCCGGCACCAACGTGCACGAGGCCGGTGTGGACGAACCGGACCTGGTCAAGACCGACGGGCGGCGGATCGTCACGGTCACCCGGGGCGTGCTGTCGGTGGTCGATCCGGCGAGCCGCCGCGTGACCGGCCGGCTGGCGCTCGATCCCGACGCCGAGCGGTTCGCCGGCGACGAGGGGAGCTTGCTGCTGCACGGTGACCGGGCGCTCGTGCTGCTGCACGCGGGCCGGGTCGTCAAGGGCCCCGTACCGGACGGGCAGACCCGCCCGGGCCGGACCCCGCAGGCCCGGCTGGTCCTGCTGGACCTCGCCGGAGCGCCCCGTGTGGTCGGGGAGTACCGGATCGACGGCCTCCTGGTCGACGCCCGGCAGTCCGGCGCGACCGCCCGTGTGGTGATCCGGTCGGCGCCCCGGCTCGACTT
This sequence comes from Micromonospora sp. CNZ285, assembly GCF_004637285.1. NCBI lineage: Bacteria > Bacillati > Actinomycetota > Actinomycetes > Micromonosporales > Micromonosporaceae > Micromonospora > Micromonospora sp. CNZ285. The sequence goes on from NZ_SPQD01000001.1 coordinate 1,537,791, forward strand.
CCCCTATCAGTCCGACCGTAAGACGGACGCCCAGCGGATCGCCGCCAACCGGGCGATCATCGACAAGGCCGCGCTCGACGACTGGCTGCCCCGCTACGAGATCCGCGACGGTGTGCGGACCGTCGGCACCGGACGGGTGGGCTGCGACCGGGTCAGCCGGCCGGCCGGCTTCTCCGGCGCCTCGATGGTCACGGTGCTCAGCTTCGACCTGGGCGCGTCCGCGCTCGGCGCCGGTGACCCGGTCACCGTGGTCGCCGACGGCGAGACCGTCTACAGCAACGGCCCGCGCCTCTACGTCGCCAACGACCAGCGCTGGCGGACGTGGCGTGGCGGGCCGTCCGGGGCACGTGACGCCGGCACCGAGATCTACCAGTTCGACACCGAGGGGGCCACGCCACGCTTCGTCGCCGCCGGGTCGGTGCCCGGCTGGCTGATCGACCAGTACGCGCTGTCCGAGTGGGACGGTCACCTGCGGGTCGCCACCACCACGGGCGAGACGTGGGGGCGGGAGAGGTCCTCCCAGTCCGGCGTCTACGTGCTGCGCGCCGACGGGGCCACGCTGAAGCGGGTCGGCGCGGTCACCGGCCTCGGCAAGGGCGAGCGGATCTTCGCGGTGCGGTTCGTCGGTGGCACCGGATACGTGGTCACGTTCCGGCAGACCGACCCGCTGTACGGCGTGGACCTGCGCGACCCGGCCGCGCCCCGGGTCACCGGCGAGCTGAAGATCAACGGGTACTCGGCGTACCTGCACCCGGCCGGCGACGGCCGCCTGATCGGGGTCGGCCAGGACGCGACCGACAGGGGACGGGTGACCGGCACCCAGGTGTCGCTGTTCGACGTCGCCGACCCGGCCCGGCCGGCGCGCATCGCCCAGCACCACATCCCCGGCGGCTGGTCCGAGGTGGAGCACGACCCGCACGCGTTCCTGTACTGGGAGCCTGAGCGCCTGGTGGTGCTCCCGGTGCAGCAACCGGGCGTGGTCACCGACCGCGCCGACGGCGCCAGGCGCGCGCCGTCCGGCGGCGTGCTGGCGCTGCGCGTCGGCGACAAGGGCTTCACGGTGGCCGGCGCCGTCGACCACCCGGGCGCCCTGGCCGACGGTCGCGAGTGGGCACCGATCCGCCGCTCGCTGATGATCGACGGCGTGCTCTGGACGGTCTCCGACGCCGGTCTCAAGGCGACCGCCCTGGCCGGCATGACCACCCTGGCCTGGGTGCCGCTGACCTGACGACGACGGAGGAAACCCGTTGCGGCGGCGGGCGCCGTTGCGGACGATCGGGCCGTGCGCATCCGGCTGCGGCGACTGTGGATCGACGGGCGCGCCTTCACCTGGCGGGCGGAGATCCGCGAGGTACGGGGCGACACGGACTGCCACCGCTGCGTCCGGCTCCGGATCTGGGGCGGCGGGAAGACGGGCCAGGCGCTCCAGGCGGATCTGCTGTCGACCACCTGGGGGACGCGCTGGTCGCCCTGTGCCGTCGACGACGCCTACCCGGCCTCGGCCGACGTACGCGCCGTCGTCGAGTACGCCCTGCGGCACGGATGGCAGCCCGATCGGCGCGGCGGCACGTACCGGCTCGCCGAGCGGGAGCACGCGGACCGGTTCCGGTTGCCCGGATTCCTGCTCACCGACCGGCTGCGCGGACCGGAGGGCGGTGACCCGACGCGGCGCGTCGTGCCGGCGTGGGCCGCCGCGGACAGCGACTGACCGGACCTCGCCGCGCGCGACGAGGTCCGGCACGTCACTGTTCCAGCGCCGCCTCGGCCGCCGCGACCTGCGGCCCCACCCGCAGCGCGTACGCGACGACGCCGCCGAGGAGGAACGTCGTGGCGGTGACGGCGGCGATCCGGTTGCCCGGCTCCTGCGCCATCCACAGCGCCACCTGCCGCCACTCCGGCCCGCCCGGCGCGGCCAGGAACGCTCCCAGCGCCGCCCACGCGGTCGGCACCTGCCAGGCGGCCCGGGCACCGGCCAGCGCGGCCCCGAGTCCGACCAGCCCGGTCAGCCCGGCCGTGTCGCGGGCCAGCACGGACAGCGGCCCGAAGTCGGCGCCGAGCAGGCGGGCGGCGGCCAGCAGCCCGACCACCACCGTGCCGTACCCGAGCAGGTGCCCGGCCCGGCGCGGCGCCCACTGCCACGCGGCGGTCTTCTCCAGCGCCGGGTCGGTGCCGGCGAGCGTCGGCCCGAGCGGCGCCACCGCCATCGCGGTGGTGAGCACGGCGAGCCCGGCCGGCACCTCGGGCCGGTCGCTGAAGGCGGACCAGGAGACGGTCATCACCGCGACGGCGACTGCCGATCCGGCCAGGGCGGCGGGTATCCGGCGGGACCGCACGTACAGCGGCAGCCAGCGGGTCACGGCGCGGCCCGTCCGGTGAGCGCCGGCATCAGGTCCGGCTCGCAGCGCGCTGCCGCGTCCCGCAGCGCGGTGACCCGTCGCAGCTGCTCCGGCTCGGGCAGCGTGCGCAACTGCCGCACCCCGTTCCGGATCTCCGGCTGCTGCGTGTCGGTGTGCCGGTACCCGGTCCAGGAGTCCCACAGCCGTACCGTCTCGGTGTCCAGCAGCCAGGCCGCGGCGATCGCCGGAGCGATGTCGTCGCCGCTGCGCCCGCAGCCGTACCACGTGGTGCCGCCGCCCAGCGCGATGCGCTCGGCCACGTCCGCGGCCCGGCCGGTGTCCGGGTCGACCTCCAGGAGGAACTGCACGGTGCCCGCTGCCGGCTTGGGCCGGTGCCACTGCTCGCTGTCGTTGCTGCCGATGGTGTCCAGCCGCAGTTCCACCGCGCGGGTCGGCGCGTCCGGCAGCTTCGCCAGCGCGCGCAGCCCTCGGCGGGCCTCGGGAGTGATCTGCGGCAGCAGGTGCGCGTTGACGGCGGTGACGCACACCTGCGGCGTGCCGTCGGCGCAGACGTAGCGGCGTGCCTCCGGATCGAGCTGCCAGATGCCGGCGGGGCCCGGCACGCCGATCAGGAGGAGGCCCGCGACGCCACCGGCGAGGCTCGCCGCCGCGCCGGCCCGGACCGGCCACGACCTGCCCGCCGCCAGCAGCAGGCCGGCGAGGACAAGCCCGGCCCCCAGCGTGAGGCGGCTGAGCAGCAGCCGGTCGGACAGCGTCTCCCACGGGGTGTCCGGCGGCCAGGAGATCATCAGGGACGCGTTCGTCAGCCGGCTGTCCGACCCGCCGAGCATGGCGGTGCCCTCCTGCGCGACCAGGCCGGCGGCGGCCAGCAGCGGCGGCAGCAGCGGTGAGGACCACAGCCGGCCTACCGCCACGCCGACCCAGGCCGCGCCCACCAGCACCAGCACGTCGATCAGGGGCCCGGCGAGTCCGCGTACGCCGAGGTAGGCGCCGCCGGAGGCGACCACCGCCGCGCTGGCGGCGAGCACGAGCAGGTGCGCGGCCGCGACGGCGACGCCGAGCGCTGTCATCGCTGGTAGCGTGCGCTGCCAGCGGGGCCGGCCGGTGCTGTTCATCAGTTCCTCGGCGCGGGTGCGCCGGTCCCGGCGGCCCAGCACCGCGCCACCGGCGAGCGCGAGCGGCATCAGGAAGAACACGTCGGAGGCGTGCACGTAGCCCAGCCGCAGCCACTGCCCCTGCCAGAAGCTGTACATGCTCGCCGTGCCGAGGGCGCCGATGGCCAGCAGCAGCACCGCCACGGCCGGCGCGTTGGAGCGGCGCAGTTCGATGCGTACCTGTCGGATCATCAGGCGCTCCGGTGCCGCTTGAGGAGGTACGAGTAGCCGCGCTCGGCGGCGCTGTCGCCGACGCCGCCGGTCTCGCCGTGGCGGACCAGGTCGGCGGGCAGGCCCTGGAACACGCGGGTGCCCTGGTCCATCAGGATGACGTCGGAGCAGGCCGCCACCACGTCCTCCACCAGGTGGGTGGAGACCAGCACGCAGGCGTCCGCGCCGAGTTCGCGGATCAGCTCACGGAACTCGACCCGCTGTTCCGGGTCCAGGCCGACAGTCGGTTCGTCGAGCAGCAGCAGGTCCGGTTCGTTCACGATCGCCTGGGCGATGCCGGCCCGGCGCAGCATGCCGCCGGACAGCGACTTGAGCTTGGCGTCGGCCCGGTCGGTGAGGCGTACCCGGTCGATGGCCCGCTGGGCGGCGCCCGGCACCGCCGAGGCGGGCATCTCCCGCAGCCAGGCCACGTACTCGACGTACTCCCGCACGGTGAACCGGGGGTAGTAGCCGAACTGCTGCGGCAGGTAGCCGAGCCGGCGGCGCACCGGCCGCAGCTCACGGGACGCGGTGGCGTCCGCGCCGAGCAGCCGCAGCACGCCGGCGTGCGGCTTGACCACAGTGGCGAGCGCCCGCATCAGGGTGCTCTTGCCGGCGCCGTTCGGGCCGAGCAGCCCGTGCACGCCGGCGCCGAGCGTCAGGCCCAGGTTGTCGACGGCCAGGTGCCGCCCGGCCTTCACCGACAGTCCCACCGCCTCGATCCGCCAGGCGTGCCGGGTCGGCGCCACCTCGTCGGCGCTCACTGCGCGTACCAATGTCGTCTCCTTCTCGGGGGCAGGGTCGGTCGCGGCGCCGGGCGGGCGCCGTGTCGTGGTGGTGCGGGTCGCGGCGTCAGCGCCAGCCGGCGGGCCGCCGCAGGTGTTCGGCGCGCAGCGCGGTCAGCAGAGTGAGCACGACGGCGGCCGCCGCCCAGGCGGGCATGGTGGCGGGCCGGAGCAGGGCGTCGGTCGCGGCGGCGGCGCGGGCCGCGTCGGCGGCGCCGGTGAACGACACGACCGCGACCGCGGTGAGCCAGCCGCCGCCGAGGACGGCGGCGGCCACCGGCACGCCGACGCGGCTGCCGAGCAGCAGCGTCGCGGCGGTGAACGTCAGGCAGGGCAGCAGCCACAGCGCGGGGTTGCGGCCGACCGCCAGCCCGGCCGCCGCGAGCACCGGCGCGACCAGGAGCAGAACCGCGAGGGTACGGCGAAGCAGCAGTTCCAGCCCGGCGCGGGCGGTGCCGGCGACCACCTCCCAGTTCGGGTTGGCGCGGCGGGACCAGGCCACCGCGAGCCCTGCGAGCGGCGCCACCGGCGCGAGCAGCAGCACCGCCGAGGGCTGCTCCGGGTAGTTGCGGTCCAGCAGCACCGCGGCGAGGATCGCCGTGCACGTCATGGCCGCCCAGGCCAGCAGCGACCAGTCGGTCCAGCGCAGCCACCACCGTCGCAGCGGGCGCCGGCGCACCGGCTGCGGCCCGGTGCGGGCCTGTTCCAGGATCGCCTCCCGGGCGTCGCCGAGCAGCGCCCGCAGTGGCGGGGCGGCCAGCTCGCCGAGCCGGTCGCGGCACTCGGCGCAGCCCTCCAGGTGCACCTCGATCGTCCAGGTGGTGGCGTCGTCGGGGCTGCCCGCCGCGTACGCGGCCAGTGCCGGCGGGGGAACGTGAGCGGTCATGCCAGTGCCTCCCGTAGCGCGTTGCGGGCACGCCGCGCCCGGCTCTTCACGGTGCCCTCCGGCACCCCCAGCAGGACGGAGGTCTCCCGGACGGTCAGTCCGTCCAGGACCATCGCGGCGAGCACCGCCCGCAGTTCCGGGGCCAGCGCGTCCAGCGCGGCGCCCACCTCCGAGCCGAACGACCCGGCGAGCGCCTCGTCCTCGGCGGCCGGCGCGCTGCGGACCGGAAGGACGTCGGTCGGCACCTCCTGCATCCGGGCGCGGCGGCGCAGCGCGTCGACCAGGCGCCGGGCCGCGATGGTCCAGATCCAGCCGGCGGCCGAGCCACCCGGCGCGTCCGCGCCGTCGGAGCGCCGCAGCCCGCTGAACGAGCCGGCGGCCCGCCACACCGTGAGGTACGTGTCCTGGAGGACCTCGGCCACGATGCCGTCGTCGGCGCACCGCCGCCGCAGCCGGATCGCGAGCCACGGCGACGTACGCCGGTACAGCTCGTCGAACGCGTCTAGGTCGGCGCGCGCGACCCGCCGCAGCAGCCGCTCCTCGTCCTGTTGGCTTCCTCCCACGCCTAGATGGTCGTGCACGGCACCTCCGACGGATCACGGCGCGGCGTGACCTGGGTCACACCGAGCCGTGAGGGAGGTCCGTCACTCCGCCGCGGCGAACGGTCCCTTCGGGCCGAACGCCAGCGCGGCGAACCGCTCGCCGATGCGGCGGTCGGCGGCCGGGTCGGGGTGCAGCTCGTCGGGCAGCGGCAGTTCGGCGTAGTCGGCCTCGCCGTACAGCTCCAGCCCGTCGAGGTAGTGCAGGTTCGGGTCCGTCCCGGCCCGGGACGCCACGATCCGGGCCAGCTCGGCGCGGATGACGCGCAGCGTGAGCCGGCCGGTGGCCCGCTCGGCGGGGTCGCCGGTGGCCCGGAACCGCACCCGGCCGTCGACGAGGTCGACCGCACCGGGGCCGGGTGTGTCCTCCTGGGCCGGGCACAGGATCGACGACACGACCAGCAGCGGGGTCTGCGGGTGCCCCTCCCGGATGGTGTCCAGGAAGCCGTGCACGGCGGGGCCGAACGCGCGCAGCCGCATCAGGTCGCTGTTCACCACGTTGATGCCGATCTTGACGCTGATCAGGTCGGCCGGGGTGTCGCGCATCGCGCGGGCGGTGAACGGGTCGAGCAGGGCGCTGCCGCTGAACCCCAGGTTGACCAGCTCCACGCCGGCGAGCGTGGCGGCCACCGCCGGCCAGGTGCCGGTGGGGCTCTCCGCGTCCGAGCCGTGGCTGATCGAGCTGCCGTGATGCAGCCACACCCGGCGGCCGCCCGTGTCGGCCGGCTCGACCGGCGCGTCGGTGCGCAGCGCCACCAGCTCGGTGATCTCCCGCTGTGGCAGCCAGATCACCACCTCCTTGTCGGTGGCGGGCAGGTCGGCGAAGCGCACCGTGGCGACCGGACCCGGCTCGACGCCGGCCGCGCCGGTGGCCAGGTCGACGGTGAGCACCTTGCCGCCGTCGGCGGTGGCGTGACCGGCGAGGTGTCCGTCGACGACCAGGTCGTAGCGGCCGTCGGGACGCGGCCCGGAGCCGCGGTAGACCATCTTCGTCGGCAGTACGTCCAGCTCGACGGTGGTGGCGCGGGTCCGGAACACCAGCCGTACGCCGGACGGCATCGCCTCGGCCATCGTCAGCTGCGGGTCGGTGTTCTGCGCCCGGGCCCACGCGGGCAGCCGGTGCGGCAGCACCCCGTCCGCTGTCTGCTCCAGGTCGAGCGCGCCGCGCAGCAGGTCGGTGGTGACCGGGGTGGTGAGGTGCGGGGATGGCATGATCCCGATCCTGCCCCCGGATCCGGCGGAGCGGCCACCTGATTTATCCGACAGGCCGGACTCGTGACGCTGGGTCAGTCGGTGAGCACGCGCTCCTCGTACCGGGCGATCATGGTGGCGAGGACGAGGTCCGGGTCGGTGGCCCACACCTCGGCGTTGAAGATCTCCACCTCGACGTCACCGATGTAGCCGGCGGCCTCCACCGCGCGGCGCAGCGGCGGGAAGTCGATGTGCCCGTCGCCCATCATGCCGCGCCCGAGCAGCACGTCGGCCGGCAGCGGGGTGAGGAAGTCGCAGACCTGGAAGCTCGCGATCCGTGCCCCGGCGCGGGCGATCTGCCGCCACACGTCCGGATCCCACCAGACGTGGAACGTGTCCACCACGACGCCGACCTGCTCGGCCGGGAACGCCTCGGCCAGGTCGAGCGCCTGCCCGAGTGTGGACAGCACCGCCCGGTCGGCGCAGTACATCGGGTGCAGCGGCTCCAGCGCGAGACGTACCCCGCGCGCGCCGGCGTACGGCGCCAGCTCGGCCAGCGCGTCGGCGACCCGCTGCCGCGCGCCCGCCAGGTCGCGGGAGCCGGGCGGCAGGCCGCCGACGACGAGCACCAGGCAGGCGGCACGCAGCTCGGCTGCTTCGTCGATCGCGCGCCGGTTGTCGGCGAGCGCCGTGGCCCGTCCGGCCTCGTCGGCGGCGGTGAGGAACCCGCCCCGGCACAGCGACGACACCCGCAGCCCGGCGTCCGTGACGAGCCGCGCCGCGGCCGGTACGCCGATCTCGGCCACCGGCTCGCGCCACAGCCCGATCGCCGGGATGCCGGCGCGCACGCAGCCGTCGACCGCCTCGGCCACCGACCAGCGCTGCGTGGTGCGCTGGTTGAGCGACAGCCGCGCCAGCCGGGCATCGGCGGTCATCCGGCCACGCCCGCGACGTCGAGGTACGCGCGCATCCGCCGCGCCGCCAGCTCCGGGTCGCCCAGCAGTCCGGCGGCGTCGGCCAGCCGGAACGCCTCGACCAGGTGCGGTACGCCGCGCCCGCCGTGCAGGCCGCCGACCATGGTGAAGCCCGGCTGCCGTCCGTTGAGCCAGGACAGGAACGCGATGCCGGTCTTGTAGTACGGCGTGGGCGGGGCGAACAGGTGCCGGGACAGCGGCACCGTCGGGTCGAGGATCGCCCGGAAGCCGGCCCGGTCGTCCGCGTCGAGCCGTCCCAGCGCGGCCGACGCGGCCGGGGCGATCGCGGCGAACGCGCCGAGCAGCGCGTGGCTGAACCGCTTCCCGTCGCCCTCGATCAGCTCCGGGTAGTGGTAGTCGTCGCCGGTGTAGACCCGCACGGCCGGCGGCAGCAGTTCCCGCAGCCGCACCTCCCGGCCGGCGTCGAGCAGCGACACCTTCACGCCGTCGACCGCATCGGCGTGGGCGTGCACCAGCGCGGCGAACGTCGCGGTGGCCTCGTCCAGGTCGGTCGAACCCCAGTAGCCGGACAGCGCCGGGTCGAACATGTCGCCGAGCCAGTGCAGCACCACCGGCGCGCCGGCCTCCCGCAGCACCCGCTCGTAGACGCGCAGGTAGTCGTCCGGGCCGGTGGCGAGCGCGGCGAGGTGCCGGCTGGCCATCAGCACCGGCGTGGCACCGCACTCCTGGACCACGGCGACCTGCTCGGCGTACGCGGCGACCACCTCGTCGAGCGTGCCCGGCGTGCCGGTGAGCTGGTCGGTGCCGGCCCCGGCGACGATGCGCCCGCCGTAGGCGGCGGCCTCGGCGGCGCTGCGCCGGATCAGCTCACGCGTGGCCGCCCAGTCCAGCCCCATCCCGCGCTGCGCGGTGTCCATCGCCTCGGCCACACCGAGACCCCACGACCACAGGTCACGCCGCACCGCGAGCGTCGCGTCCCAGTCCAGCCGCGCCGGGCTGCCGGGGGAGTTGTCGGCGTACGGGTCGGCGACGACGTGCGCGGCCGCGTACGCGATCCGGCCGGCCGGCGGCGCGGACGGCCGGTGCCAGACGGGCGGTTCCCGCAGCGTCAGCTTCTCGGTGCCGCCGTCCGGAGCCGGCAGCGTGACGCGTGCGCTCACCGGGGGATCTCCTCGATCGTCACCCGCCGCCCCTCGCGGGCCGAGCGCAGCCCGGCCTCGGCCAGTTGCACGCCGCGCGCACCGGCGAGGAAGTCCCACGGGAACGGCTCGTCGTCGACGACGTGGCGCAGGAACGCCTCCCACTGCACCTTGAACGCGTTGTCGTGCTCGCCGTTGTCCGGCACGGTCTGCCACTGCGCGCGGAACGGCTCGGTGACCGGCAGGTCCGGGTTCCACACCGGCATCGGGGTGGCGCCCCGGTGCTGGATGCGGCAGTCGCGCAGCCCGGCGACAGCGCTGCCGTGCGTGCCGTCGACCTGGAACTCGACCAGTTCGTCCCGGTGCACCCGGACCGCCCAGGAGGAGTTGACCTGCGCGACGATGCCGCCGGCCAGCTCGAAGATGCCGTACGCGGCGTCGTCGGCGGTGGCCCGGTAACGGGCGCCGGTCTCGTCGACGCGCTCCGGGATGTGCGTGGCGGTGACAGCGGTGACGGCGGTGACCGGGGCGATGATCTGCTCCAGCACGTAGTGCCAGTGCGGGAACATGTCCAGCGTGATGCCGCCGCCGTCCTCGGCGCGGTAGTTCCAGCTCGGACGCTGCGCGGCCTGCCAGTCGCCCTCGAACACCCAGTAGCCGAACTCGCCGCGCACGGACAGGATCCGGCCGAAGAAGCCGCCGTCCACGAGCCGTTTGAGTTTGCGCAGGCCGGGCAGGAACAGCTTGTCCTGTACGACGCCGTTGCGGACGCCCTTGGCGGCGGCGAGCCGGGCCAGCTCCAGCGAGGCGAGGAACCCCTCGGCGAGCGGCTTCTCGGTGTAGACGTGCTTGCCGGCCTCGATCGCGGCCCGGATCGCCTTCTCCCGCGCGGTGGTCACCTGCGCGTCGAAGTAGATCCGGTGGGCGTCGTCGGCGAGCGCCGCGTCCAGGTCCGTCGTGTACGACGACAGCCCGTGCCGGGCGGCGATGGCGGCGAGCCGGTTCTCGTCGCGGCCGACGAGGGTCAGCTCGGGCCAGATGCGGCTGCCGTCGCGGGCCGGCACGCCGCCCTGGTCCCGAATGGCGAGCAGGGACCGGACGAGGTGCTGCCGGTAGCCCATCCGGCCGGTGACGCCGTTGAGGATGATGCCGACGGACGTGCGTTCCACTGGGCCTCCCCGCAGGTGAATGCGCTTTCAGTAAGCGCTTTCAGGGTGCTACCGTAGCCACGCCGGAACACCGGGTCAAGACGTTCCGCAGGGAGACGCATCGATGTCGCACGTGACGCTGGAAGACGTGGCCAGAGCGGCCGACGTCTCCCTGGCCACCGCCTCCCGGGCCCTCAACGGCAGGCGCGTCACCCCGCACCTGCACGACCGCGTCCTGGCCGCCGCCGCGCGCCTCGCGTACACGCCGAACGCCCACGCCCGCGCGCTGGCCGGCGCGTCCCGCCGCAGCGTCGGCGTGGTCTGCCACGACGTCACCGACCCCTACTTCGCCGCCGTCGCCGGCGGCGTCATGCGCGTCGCCGCCGACAACGACCTGCTGGTCATGCTCGCCAGCACCTTCCGCGACCCGGAACGCGAGATCGCGTACGTGTCGATGCTGCGCGCCGAACGGGCCCCGGCGATCCTGCTCATCGGCTCAGGCTTCGAGGATCCCCGCTGGGAGCGGGCCATGGCCGCCGAGCTGGCGCCCTACCTCGACGGCGGTGGCCGGGTCGCGGTGGTCAGCCGGCACCGCACCCTCAAGGTCGACAGCGTGCTGCCGGAGAACCGGGCGGGCGCCGCCGAGCTGGCGCGCACGCTGCTGGGCCTGGGGCACCGCCGCTTCGCGGTGCTGTCCGGCCCGCCCGAGCTGACCACAGTCGCCGACCGGCTCGGCGGGTTCCGCGACGAGCTTGCCGCCGCCGGCGTGGCGCTCGACCCGGGCGCGGTGGCCGAGGCGGCGTTCACCCGCGACGGCGGCTACCGGGCGATGACCGAGCTGCTCGACCGCGGGCTCGACGCCACCTGCGTGTTCGCGTGCACCGACGTGATGGCCGTCGGCGCGTACGCGGCGCTGCGCGACCGCGGGCTGTCCGTGCCCGGGGACGTCTCGGTCGCCGGCTTCGACGACATCCCTGTCGTGCGCGACCTCACCCCGCCGCTGACGACAGTGGCGCTGCCGCTGCACCGGCTCGGCGAGGAGGCGATGAAGCTGGCCCTGACCGAGAACGCCGGTCGCCGCCGCCGGATCGTGCGGCTGCCCGGCGAGGTGGTGCTGCGGGCCAGCACCGCGCCTGTGGCCTGAGCCCGGCCGGCAGGGTGCCGTCATGATCGAGGACGCGCCGTGCCGCTGACGAACCCCTGGCTGACCGGTCCGACGCCGACGAGGACGCTGGACCGGGACCGCCTGGAGGAACGCATCCTCAACCTGCTGTCGTCGCAGAACATGTGCGTGCTCGCCACGGCCGGTCCGGACGGGCCGCTGGCCACGCCGGTGCGCTACTACCCGCTCGACTTCACGCTGATGTTCACCGCCGCGCCGCGCTCACCGAAGATGCGCAACATCGCCGCCGACCCGCGGGTGTCCGTCGGCGTCTTCGCGCCGCTGGTCGGCCTGGCCAGCAGCCGCGGGGCGCAGGTGTTCGGCACCGCCCGGGTGCTCGGCCCGGAGCACCCGGACCGGGCCCGCCACTGGGCCGCGTTCCGCTGGGAGAACGAGCACGCCGAGCGGGGCCGGTCGCTGTCCGAGCCGCCCGAGGACCCGCTCGTCGTGATCGAGGCCGACCGGATCGTCTACACCGAACACTGGCTGCGCCGCGAGGGCTACGCCCCACGCCAGCACTGGCGTCGCTGACGCCGCTCGCCGTCCTTGCGGTGGTGTCGCGGCGGGCGTCGCCCGCGGCCCGCCACCTGTGGCCGAGGCGCGCTACGGACCGGCGGGGGAGCGGGTGGCGCGGAGCAGATTCCCGGCCAGCCGCAGGTCCCCGCCGCCGACCTGGGCGAGCACGTGGATCGGCTCGACAGTGACCTGCGTCCAGAGCGGCTCGGGAAAGGCCGCGCGCAGGGCGTCGGCGCCCAGGCCCCAGCCCTCGCCCGCGTCCGGCGACACCGCCAGCACAAACACCGCGCCGCCGGGCGTGGTCAGGCGCGGCAGCAGCGCCAGGTAGTCGCGTACCGCAGCGCCGCGCCGATCGAGCGAGTGCAGCAGGCCGGAGTCGAACACCGAGTCGTACGGCACCGGTGGCACCGGGATCGCCGTCGCGTCGCACACCTCGAAGCGCACCGGCAGACCCGCCGCTGACGCCTTGGCCCGGGCCTGCTCGATCGCCACCGGTGAGATGTCGACGCCTGTCACGTCGTGTCCGCGGCGGGCCAGCGCGAGCGCCAGCTCACCGGTGCCGCAGCCGACGTCGAGCACGCGCGGGCCGCGTACCCCGGTGTCGAGGACGGCGGCGAGCGCCGGCTGCGGGCCGCCGATCTCCCAGGGCGGACGCTCGGCGTCGCGATAGAGGCGGTCGTAGTGGACGTCGTCCGGCTCGTCGGTCATCGCGTACCCCCTCGGTCGGCGCGGCCACCCCCGAGCGTGTCACGTCCGGCGGCGATCGGTGCCCCGCCGGGGTCAGAACCGCAGGCGGCGCAGGTAGCGGTAGCCGACGGCGGCGGTCTGCTGCGGCGTCACATCCGGGGTGTCGTTCTCCACGATGTACTCCATCACCTGGTGCCCCCGGAAGATCCGCGCGAAGTCGATCATCCCGGTGCCCAGGTCGGCCATGTCGCCGGTGGCCGGGTCGCGGTCCTTGACGTGGTACTGCAACACCCGCTGCGGCGCCGAGCGGATCACGTCGAGCGTGAAGCCCTCCGGGTCGTCGACGCCCTCGCCGGAGTTGATGCCGCCGGTGACCGCCCAGTAGATGTCGATCTCCAGGTGCACCAGGCGCGGGTCGAGTTCCTCGGTCAGTACGTCCCACGGCCGCCGGCCGTTGCCGAAGTCGATGGTGAACTCGTGCGCGTGGTTGTGGTAGCCGTAGCGCAGGCCGGCCTTGCGCGCGGCGGCGGCCTCGACGTTCATCTGCTCCGCCCAGCGCTTCCAGTCGTCCTCGCGGTCGGAGTTCAGGTACGGCACCACCATGAACCGCTGGCCCAGCGTCCGGGCGTTCGCGATCTTCTGTTCCAGCGCGGCGGCGTCGGCGGCGATGCCGTCGTGGCTGGAGCTGGCCTTGACGCCGATGCCGTCCAGGAAGCGGCGCAGCTCCCGCGCGGTACGGCCGAAGTAGCCGAGCGCCAGCTCGACCCGGGGGTAGCCGATGCGGGCCAGGTGCGTCAGCGTCGCGTCGTAGCCGGGCGAACTGTTGAGCGCGTCACGGACCGTCCAGAGCTGGAGGCTGATCAGCTCCTTCGGCACCGGGCGCCGGCCGTGGTGGTGCCCGCCGCCGGCCTGGGCGGCAGTAGCGCCGAGCCCGGTGGCGAGCCCGATCCCGGCGAGCGCCGCCAGGGAGCCGCGCAGCAGGTCGCGCCGGTCCAGCGACTGCCGCAGCGCGGCCTGTCCGTCGAATCCGTAGCACATGGTCGCACTCCTTCGTCGCCTGTGTGCCGACGCTACAAAAGCCATGTCGATATGTCTATGTCTTTCGGTGCTCTGAGTCGAACTTTCGACCGGCGCGGCGGAAAGCCGAGACTGCGCGTTGCCGGTGCCGCGTGGCAGGCTCGGGGCGTGGCCGCATACGACGTCGCTCTCGTCCTGCTCGTCGACCCGTCCGGCGCGATCCTCATGCAGCACCGCGACGGCAACACCTCGGTGTCGCCGTACCAGTGGAGCCTGCCCGGCGGCAGCATCGAGCCCGGCGAGACACCGGAGCAGGCCGCCCGCCGCGAGCTACGCGAGGAGACCGGTCTGACCGCCGGTGAGCTGCACCTGCTGTGGAGCGGCCCCCGCCCGCACGAGGACGGCTTCGCGCACACCGTCACCGTGTACGTCTTCCGCGGCACCACCGACGCCCGGCAGGAGGACGTGGTGCTCGGCGAGGGACAGGCGATGGTCTTCGTACCCCGTGACGAGGTGCTCGACCGCGACCTCGCGGTGAGCGCCGCCAAGGTGCTGCCGCTGCACCTCGCGGAGACCGCCTAGCTGTAGCGCCCGGTCAGCGCCCCGGCGAGTACGCCGGCGAACCGGGGGAGCAGCTCGTCGTCGGGCAGATGATCCGGGTTGATCTCGGTGACCGACAACCCGGCGAAGCGCGGGCTCGCCACCAGCTCCGCCAGCGTCGCCGCCGCCTCGCCCAGGCTGAGCCCGAACGGCTCCGGCACGTCCGCCAGCGGCGCGTCCACGAAACTCAGCACGTCCACGTCGAAGTGCACCACGAACCGGTCGGCCGCGCCCTCGGCCACCGACCGGGCCCGGCGCGCCGCCGCCCGCGCGTCGGCGTGCACCTCGTCGGCCGGCACGTACGCCAGCCCCAGCTCCGCCACCAGCTCCCGCTCGTGGTCACCCCGGGGCAGCGAGTCCCCGTACACCACCACGCGCTCCGGCGACAGCAGCGGCACCGCCGGCCCGACACCCGCCACCTCGGGCAGCGTCCCCGGCAGGCCGAGCATGTGCGCCAATCCCATCGCGTCCAGGTTGCCGTTCGCGCGGGTCTCCGGCGTGTAGAGATCCGGCCCGCCGTCCACGTACACCAGCGCGGGCGACAGCCCGGCCCGCGCGCAACCGGCGACCAGGCCGACGGTGACCGTGCAGTCGCCGCCGAGCACCAGCGGCGCGCGCCCCCGGCCCAGCGCCGCCGCGACCCGGTCGGCCGCCGCCGAGGCGACGGCGGCCACCGCGCCCGCGTTCTGACCCCTCGGGTACGCCGGATCCGGCCGCCACCGGAAGCCCGGCACGTCGCCGGCGTCCTCGACGTCGGCGCCCAGCAGATCGAGCAGGCCGGCGGCGCGCAGGGCGGCGGGTGCGCGCTCGATGCCAGGGGTGTGGGCGCCGGCGCTCGACGGCGCTCCGACGACCGTCCACTGACGATGATCCATCGCCCCACCCTAACCTCGGGTGGGGCCTGACACCGGGATCAGCGCAGCACCAGCAGGTCCAGCGCGTCGATCACCGGGCCGCTGTGCACATGCGCTGCCTCGCGCAACCGCCGGACGCCGGCGGCGTACTCCGCATCGGTGATCAGCTGAAGCGGCGTGTGCGCCTCCCGGCGCAGGCCGGCCGCCGCGTCCCGCAGCGACGGCGCGGTGACCTGCGGGACCTGCTCGACCGCCGCGGTGGCAAAGCCGGCGGCGGCGAAGGCGGCCTCGACGTCGGCGATGCCGGAATACGTGTCCAGCACGCGAACGGCCTCGGGGAAGTAGTCGAACAGCGTGATCGCCTCGTGCCGTCCGGCGAACGCGGACCGGATGAGCACCGGGGCGCCGGGCCGCAGC
Source organism: Micromonospora sp. CNZ285 (assembly GCF_004637285.1). Lineage (NCBI taxonomy): Bacteria > Bacillati > Actinomycetota > Actinomycetes > Micromonosporales > Micromonosporaceae > Micromonospora > Micromonospora sp. CNZ285. The sequence goes on from NZ_SPQD01000001.1 coordinate 1,553,448, forward strand.
ACCCGGCGCAGTTCCCGCGCCGCGGCGGCCAGGTCGGGCACGTGGTGGATGACCGTGGACAGCCACGCGCCGTCGACGCTGCGGTCGGCGAGCGGGATGTGCCCGGCGTCGCCGGCCACGAGCGGCGTGAACGCGCACCGGGCGCGCATCGCCGCCGAAGGCTCGACGGCGACCACCTCGACGCCGGGGAACCAGTCGGTGAACGCCCGCGCCCATCTGCCGGTCCCGGCGCCCAGGTCGAGCAGTCGCGTACCCGGGCGCGGGGTGAGGTGCCGGGCGACGGCGGCCCGCCAGGCCGTGAGACCGTCGTCGGTGAGGTGCCGGGTCGCGGCGAACGCCTCGGCGGCGGCGTCGTGGTATGCGATGCGGGCCATGCCGACAGCCAACTCCCCGGCGGGTCGACGGGCAAGCACTGTGGCGCGCGACGCAGGTCGGGCGGGGGATCAGTGGATGAGGCTCGCGTGCCAGTCCCGCAGGAACGCCTCGGCCAGCGCTCGCGCCCGGGGACGTACGTCGAAGCTCTCCCCGACCCGGCGGCGGGCCATGTGCGACAGGCCGTCGGCGGCCTCGTTGAGCGGGTGTCCGCTGTGCGCCTTGACGTGCTGGAAGGACAGGTCCGGCCGTCGGCTCACCTGGTCGGCGAGACGTACCAGCGTCGGCCGGTCGGACCAGCGGCGCCGGCGCAGGCTGTACCCGGCCGGCATGTCCGCCACCGCGCCGGACTGCCAGCGGTGCAACCACCGCAGCGCGGAGAGGCTGTCCACCAGCACCGTCATCGCCGGAGGCGGCTCGTCGTACGCGGTGAGCAGGAAGTCCACCGCCCGCAACTCGTTGATCAGCACACGGGACGCGCCGGTCGGGTCCAGGCGGCCCGTGCCCCGGCTGCGCAGGCCGTACCGGCCGTCGCTCACCACGTACCCGATGCCACCGGCGCGGCCCTTCCAGCTCGCGTCGGTCGCGGCGACGACCGGCGCGGACGCCGCCGCCCACCGCTGGACCTGCCCACGTCCCCGTTCCGGCTCGGGGCGTGGCCGGCAGTCGGTGCCGTGCTCCTCGGCGAGGCGGGTGGCGTTGTCCAGGAGCTGCCCGGCCGAGGCGAGCTGGTCGTAGTGCGCCGCGGTCAGGGCGAGGGTGACCGCGTCGCCGATGCGCTGGCACTGCGGGCAGGTGGTACGGAAGACGTAGCGGCGCAGCGGCAGCGCGCGGTCGTACAGGGGTGCGGGGAGCAGGCTCAGGGCGTGGCGGAACTCGTCGGGTCGCATGGTGCCTCCTGACGGGCGGGGGAGGGCGGACGGTCAGGCCGGTGCGACGGTCCAGTTGCCGTCGGCGGTGATCTGCACGAGCGCGGGCGTGGTGAGCGGGCGGACGCCGGAGTACGCGCCGATCTCGTTGACGAGCAGGCCGCCCTCGCCGTCGTCCAGCGAGTACGCGTGGACGACGAAGTTCGACGACCCTCGCCGGTGGGTGATCCGCACGGCGGTGGCGTCGCCGCCGAGCAGCAGCACGTCGTCGCCCTTACCGGACGCCTTTCCGGTCTCCGCCGTGGTGGCCAGCTGCGCGACGGTGCCGATGGTCAGCGTCCATGAGCCGCTGGCCTCGATCTCGAACTGCGTGGTCAGCGAGCCGTCCTCCAGGTTGATCCACCGCTTGCCGGTGTACGAGCCGATCTCGTTGACGAGCAACCCGTCGCCGTCGCTGGTGAGGACGGTGTTGCTGCTGCACCGGCAGGTGAACTTGACGACCGCGAGGTCGGTCAGGTCGGGGATGCGTACCACGTCGTCGCCGCGTCCCTTCACGACCTTCGGCTTCGGGCTGGGCGACGGCGCCGGCGGCTCGGTGGTGGCCGGCGCGGCCGAGGTGGGCGCGGCGGTGGTCGGGGCCGCCGTGGTCGGCGCGGCGGACGGGGACGCCGAGGTGGGGGCGGTGCTGCGCTGAGCCGCCGTGACCGCGGTGACCGGCTGCGGCTCGTCGTCCTCGGTGAGCGCGCCGGCCAGGACGACGCCGCTGATCGCGAGCGCCAGCACGACGCCGCCAGCGACGAGGGGACGGGCGCGTGCGGGGCGGTTCGCTGCGGCGGGCGGGTTCGGCATCGTCGCGTCGCCGGTCCGCTCGGGCGGCGCGGGCTGGGTCGGGTCGGACATCGCGGTTCCTCTCGGTCGGGGTGCGGGGCGGGGGTGGGGCCCGCCCCGCAGCGGTGGCAGGTCAGCCCAGCGAGACGGTCACGCCGCCGGAGAACGGCGAGTCGTGCAGCTCCAGGCGGGCGAGCTTGACGTCCTTCGGGATGTCGAAGACGACCACGCCGGTGACCTGGTTGCCGGGGTTGATGTCGTTGAGGAACGTCTCGGCGTTCTTGTTGGCGTAGATGGCGGCCGAACCGTCGGCGGAGTACTCGGTGCCGTTGGCGGCGTACGCCTTCTGGCTGCTGCCGTCGAACATCTGCGACTCCTTGCCGATGTTCTTCACGTTGAGCGTGACCAGGCAGAACTGGCCCTGCGCCTTGGCGCCGAACGTCGACGTGCCGACCTTGCTGACGCCGCACTTGGCGGACTTGACGGTGAACTCGAACTTGCCGTCGCGGGCCGGCTGGCCGATCTTCGCGGTCTTCGGCTTGTCGTCGCTCTTACCGGCGTCCGCCTTGCCGCCGTCGGTGTCTCCGGCCGTCGCCTCGGTGCCGGATTCCGCCTTGCTGCCGGTCGTGTCCTCGGTGGTGCCGGCACCGCAGCCCAGGGCGACGAGGGCGCCGGCGATCAGGGCGAGCGTGGTGGTCTTGCGCATCGTTAACCTCCTGCTGTGAACGTGGCGGCGTCAATAAGAGCATCATCTGTGAACGCTGTCAACAAGCATGATGCTTGACAGATGTGACACACTCCGAACGTGCAGGAGACACCGACAATCACCGCAGCGGAGATCGCCCGGCTCGCCGGTGTCGGCCGGGCCGCCGTCAGCAACTGGCGCAAACGACACGGGGACTTCCCCGAGCCGGTCGGCGGCAGCGCCACCAGCCCCGAGTTCGACCTCGCCCAGGTCGAGCGCTGGCTGCACGCCCAGGGCAAACTCCCGGAACTCGCCACCGCCGACCGGCTCTGGCGGCACCTCGCCTCGGCCGGCGCCTCACCGGCCGCCGGGCTCGCCGCCGTCGGCGCCCGGCTGCTGGCCCGGCAACGCGGCCAACGCCCCACCCGCCCGGCGGACCCGCAGCTGAAGGCCCTGGCGCCGGACATCGACGTGCTCGCCGACGAACTCGGTCCACAGGGCGCCTTCGACGCGCTCTGGCAACGCTTCTCCGCCCCCGGACCGGCTCGCCCGCACGCCACCCCCGACGACATCGCCGACCTGATGGCCGGGCTCGCCGCCGTCGCCGGCGGCTCCGTCCTCGACCCCGCCGCCGGCACCGGTGCCACACTGCGCGCCGCCGTCCGCGCTGGCTGCACCTCCGCGTACGGGCAGGAGATCGACCCCGACCTCGCCCGGCTGGCCGGGCTGTGGCTGGCTCTGCGCGACGTATCAGGGGAGGTGACCACCGGCGACTCGCTGCGCGCCGACGACTACCAGGGACGCACGTTCGACGCCGTCGTCTGCCATCCGCCGTTCGGCGCCAGTAACTGGGGCGACGAGGAACTCGTCCACGATCCCCGCTGGATAGTCGGCACCACCCCGCGTACCGAACCGGAACTCGCCTGGGTTCAGCACGCGCTGGCCCACCTGCGCCCCGGCGGCCACGCCGTGCTCCTCATGCCCCCCGCCGTGGCCGGCCGCCGGCCCGGCCGCCGCATCCGAGCCGAACTGCTGCGTCGCGGCGTGCTACGCGCCGTCATCGCGCTGCCGCCGGGGGCGGCCGCGCCGCACGGCGTACCCCTGCACCTGTGGGTGCTGCGCCGCCCACCGGCCGACGCGCCCCCACCGGCGCGGACGCTGCTCGTCGACGCCGCCACCGGCGACCACACCCGCATCCTCGACACCTGGCGGTTCTTCGCCAACGACGGCGAGATCGACGAGCCCGGCTACGCCCGCGCCGTCCCGGTCATCGAACTGCTCGACGAGGAGATCGACCTCACCCCCGCACGTCGCCAGCCCGCCGTCGCGGGCGAGGAGACAGGCGAACATCTGGTACGCACACGCGAGCGCCTCGCCGCCGTCGTCGCCGATCTGCCCACGCTGATGCCGCAGGTCACGCCCGCGGCCGACGGGAGTCATGGGGAGTTCCTGACGGTCGGCGAACTGATTCGGGCCGGCGCGTTGCAGCTCCTCGGGCCGATCCGGGGTGCTTCCGGCGACGACGGTGAGCTTGCCGGTGACGGTCGGCCGGTGCTGACCGTGCCGGACGTGCTCGGCGGTGGCGAGCCCTCGGGCCGCGACGACGGGCGACTCGGGCAGGAGATCGTCCTAACGACCGGGGACGTGGTGGTGCCGATGATCGCGCGGCAGCTCACCGCACGGGTGGTGACGGCAGAGGGCGCCCTTTTGGGGCGCAACCTGTATCTGTTGCGGCCCAATCCCGCCGCGTTGGATTCGTGGTTCCTGGCGGGGCAGTTGCGGACGTCGGCGAACGAGCGGCAGGCGTCGAGCTTGTCGGGGACGCTGCGGTTCGACGTGCGGCGGGCGCAGGTGCGGCGGGTGTCGCGGGAGGAGCAGGAAGGGTACGGGGAGGCGTTCCGGCGGCTGCACGCGTTCGAGTCGGCGCTGCGGCAGGCGGCGACGCTTGGGGCGGAACTGGTGCAGCTCACTGCCGACGGGCTGGCCCGTGGCGCGGTCTGCCCCACGGATGGGCCAGGGTGATTCCCCGGCGGACATTCCTTCCGTCAGATATCCGACGCGGGGGCGGCGCTTCGGTGACAGATGCGGAAGCCTGCGGGCCGGTGGCCCGCCGTGCATCCTCCGCCTGAGACGACACGCTGACGCTCGGTTGATCGTTTCGGCCGAGTAGGCGACTACAACGATGCAGGACGGCAGTGATACTGCTTGTCTTAAGGCAATCGAAAGGAAACTGGTGAGCACCAAGCACCAAGAGTTGGCCAACTTCATCTGGTCCGTGGCCGACCTGCTCCGCGGCGACTACAAGCAGTCCGAGTACGGACGAGTGATCCTGCCGTTGACAGTGTTGCGACGGCTGGACTGCGTGCTGGAGCCGACGAAGGACGCGGTGCTTGCCCGGCACCAGCAGCTCAAGGACGCCGGCGTGCAAAACATGGACCCGGTGCTGCGGAGGGCAGCCGGGCTGTCGTTCTACAACACCAGCGAGATGTCGTTCCGCAAGCTGCTCGGCGACCAGGACCACGTGGCGCTCAACCTGCGCGCCTACATCGGCGGCTTCTCTCCGGGCGCTGTCGACGTGCTGGACAAGTACGGCTTCGACGCCCAGATCAGCCGCCTCGCCGAGGCCGGGCTGCTCTACCAGGTGGTCGCGAAGTTCGCCGACATCGACCTGCACCCGGACGTGGTGTCCAACCACCAGATGGGCTACGTCTTCGAGGAGTTGATCCGCCGCTTCTCGGAAATCAGCAACGAGACCGCCGGTGAGCACTTCACCCCGCGCGAGGTCATCCGGCTGATGGTCAACCTGCTGCTGGCTCCTGATGAGGACGACCTCGTCACCCCCGGCATCGTGCGGAAGATCTACGACCCGGCCTGCGGCACCGGCGGCATGCTCACCGAGGCGCAGGAGCACATCCAGGCCCACAACCCGCACGCCACCGTCGAGGTCTACGGTCAGGAGCTCAACGGCGAGACGTACGCGATCTGCCGCTCCGACATGATGCTCAAGGGCGGCGACCCGACGAAGATCGCCTTCGGGAACTCGTTCAACCAGGACGGCCACGAGGGCGAACGATTCGACTACATGCTCGCCAACCCGCCGTTCGGCGTGGAGTGGAAGAAGGTCGAGAAGTTCGTCAAGGACGAGGCGGCCCGCGGTCACGCCGGCCGGTTCGGCGCCGGGCTGCCCCGGATCAACGACGGCTCGCTGCTCTTCCTCCAGCACATGATCTCGAAGATGAAGCGCCCCGAGGACGGCGGCAGCCGCCTCGCCATCGTCTTCAACGGCTCGCCGCTGTTCACCGGCGCCGCCGGGTCGGGGGAGTCAGAGATCCGCCGCTGGATCCTGGAGAACGACCTCCTCGAAGGTATCGTCGCCCTGCCGGACCAGCTCTTCTACAACACGGGCATCTCCACCTACTTCTGGATCCTCACCAACCGGAAGGACTCGGCCCGCGCGCGCAAGGTCGTGCTCATCGACGGCCGGGACTACTGGACGAAGATGCGCAAGAGCCTCGGCGACAAGCGCAAGATGCTTACCGACGAGCACATCGCCGACCTGACCCGGGCATACGTGAACGCGCTGGCTATCGCGGACGATGCGGAGCACCCGCAGCACGCAAAGGTGAAGGTCTTCAAGACCACCGACTTCGGCTACCAGCGGATCACCGTCGAGCGTCCGCTGCGGCTGCGCTTCGAGGTCACCGAGGAGACGGTTGCGCTGCTCGCGGAGGCGAAGGCGGTGCTCAAGTACGCGGAGCGGGAGTCGCTGCTGGCGGCGGCGAAGTCGCTGATCGGGACGGCGTCAGCGACGCGTGCCGAGTTCGCGATGAAGCTGAACGGGCTGGGCAAGCTGCCGGCGGCGGTGGAGAAGGCGGTGTGGGAGGCGTTCTCGGTCAGCGACCCGGAAGGCGAAATGCAGACGGACCGCAAGGGCAAACCGCTGCCGGACGCGGACCTGCGCGACAACGAGAATGTGCCGCTGGAGGAGGACGTCTACGACTACCTCAAGCGCGAGGTACTGCCGCACGTTCCCGATGCATGGATCGATGAGACCAAGGCCAAGATTGGTTACGAGATCTCCTTCACCCGCCACTTCTACGTCTATCAGCCACCGAGACCACTGGCAGAAATCGACGCCGAGATTAGGGCGCTGGAATCTCAGATCCAAGCGCTGCTCAGCAAGGTGACGGTATGATTTGGAAAGATGCAACTCTACGTGCTGTGGCAGAGGTTGCGCTCGGTCGTCAGCGCGCCCCGCAGCATGCGGCAGGGCCGAATATGGTTCCGTACTTGAGGGCCGCCAACGTCAAGGACGGCAAGCTCCAACTCGATGACGTGCTGCAGATGAACTACACGCCAAGCGAGCAGGAAATCTTCAAACTTCGTCCGGGCGATGTGCTAGTCACTGAAGGTAGTGGCAGCCGTTCGGTGGTGGGATCATCGGCAGTGTGGCGGGGCGAGATTAGTGGAACGATCTGCTTCCAGAATACACTCCTTAGGATCCGGCCGAGGTTAGGCATTGCGGACGGCGGTTTCTTGGCATGGTGGGCGCGAGCGGCGCGTGCCTCTGGCGTGTTCGCATCGATTGCGGGTGGTGCAAACATCTATCATCTAGGAGCGGAGAGAGTTCGACAGCTCTCCCTGCGGCTGCCTCCACTTGAAGAGCAGAGGCGGATTGCGCATTTCCTCGATATAGAGTTGGGGAAACTTTCCAAGTTGAGGGAAGCTAGGCTTCGATCTCGCGAGCTGCTTAGGGAGCGAATCGAGGCGGTGTCCGCTGAGGCATTCGCGACCTCGGGGATGCCGCGAACGATACGCCTTCGCATACTGGCGGAAAAACTCACTGTGGGTATCGTAGTCCAGCCCGCTGCCCTCTATAGCGATCACGGGCTCCCCTTTCTTCGTGGCCAAAATCTGGCGGCTGGGTGCATTAATGATCGCGATTTGAAATACATCTCGTCGACAGATAACTTACTGAACAAGAAGTCAATCCTCCGTTCAGGTGATGTCCTTGTTTCTCGTGTCGGGCTGACGGGCCAAGCGGCGGTTGTTCCTGGGTGGGCAGTTGGTGGCAATTGTGTGGGAATGCTGATCGTTCGGCCGGGGTCGTCGTGCCTGCCAAAGTTTGTAGAGTTAGCAATCAACTCGAAGCCTTCGCAAGAACAACTTCGCCTGCTGTCAGGTGGCTCTGTGCAGGAAGTGTTGAACACGTCTGCTCTGGCGCAACTCTCGATCCCTAAGCTGTCCCTCATTGAGCAGGAAGCCGTCGTGGCGAAGGTCCTGGAGAACACTCTGCCAATTAAGGATGCGTTGCGAGTCATCGATGCTCAGTTGGCGGCCCTTCATGAGAAGGGGCAAGCATTGATGGTAGCGGCGGTTACGGGGCAGATTGACGTGACGACAGCAGGTCTGGACGTATGAGCGGCGTTCATCAGGAGCACTTATTGGAAGCGGCTATCGGGGCGGGTGTGCAGGCCTCTGGGTGGTTGCTCGGGACGGCCAGCAACTACGACCGCCAGTTCGGACTCGACACTGCCGACGTGTTCGCCTTCATCGGCGCAACCCAACCTGACGAATGGGCCAAGCTGCTGGCGTACCACGGGAACAACCCGGACTTGGCGCAGCGGCAGTTCGCCCAACATCTCGCCAAGCAGATCGACGAGCGCGGCCCCCTGGACGTCCTCCGTCGAGGCGTCAAGGACAAGGGCGTCCTTATCCGTCTCGCCTACTTCAAGCCCGCCCACGCCATCACCGACGACGCGCTCAAGCTCTACCGCGCCAACCGCCTCACCGTCACTCGCCAGCTCGCGTACTCGACCAGCAACAACAACACCCTCGACCTGGTCCTGTTCGTCAACGGCATTCCCCTCGCCACGGCCGAGTTGAAGAACCCGCTCACCGGCCAGACCGTCGAGGACGCCAAGGAGCAGTACCGCAAGACCCGTGACCCGAAGGAACTGATCTTCGCGCGCCGTACCCTCGTGCACTTCGCGGTCGACCCCGACCTGGTCTTCGTCACGACGAAGCTCGCGGGGGAGAAGACCCGGTTCCTGCCGTTCAACACCGGGTCGAACGGGCCCGGCGTGTCCGGTGGGGCAGGTAACCCGCCGGCCACGGACAAGGGTTACCGCAGCTCCTACCTGTGGGAGCAGATCTGGCACCCCGACGTGTTCATGGACCTGGTCCGGCGGTTCCTGCACTACGACAAGGAATCCAAGGCGCTGATCTTCCCGCGCTATCACCAGTGGCACGCGGTCACCCAGCTCACCGACCACGCGGCCCGCCACGGGTCGGGCCACAACTACCTGGTCATGCACTCGGCCGGGTCCGGTAAGTCGAACACCATCGCCTGGCTGGCGCACCGGCTGTCCAGCCTGCACACCGCGCCGAACGTCGCCAAGGACGGGCTGCGCCCCAACGAGCCGGTCTTCGACAAGGTCATCATCATCACCGACCGGGTCGTCCTCGACCGGCAGTTGCAGGACACTGTGTTCCAGTTCGAGCACGTGCCCGGCGTGGTGCAGCGGATCGACAAGGACTCCGCGCAGCTCGCCGCCGCGCTTCAAGGTGAGACGGCCAAGGTCGTCATCACCACGATGCAGAAGTTCCCCTACGTGCTCAACCAGGTGCAGGGCCTCAAGGGCAAGCGGTTCGCGGTCATCGTCGACGAGGCGCACTCGTCACAGTCCGGCGACTCGGCCGCCGCGCTGAAGAAGGTGCTGCTCAAACTCGGCAGCGACGACGTCGACGAGTCGGGCGACCTGCTCACGGCGTCGGCGCTGGCCCGAGGCAGGCACGAGACGCTGTCGTACTTCGCGTTCACCGCGACCCCGAAGCCGAAGACGCTCGAACTGTTCGGCACGCCGCACCCGGTCACCGGTAACCCGCACCCGTTCCACACCTACTCCATGCGGCAGGCCATCGACGAGGGATTCATCCTCGACGTGCTGCGCAACTACCTCACCTACAAGTCGTACTGGAAGCTCGCCAACGCCAACCCCGACGACCCGGAGGTCGACCCGAAGAAGGCCGGCGCCCAGCTCGCCCGCTTCGCCAGCCTGCACCCCACCATGCAGGCGCAGAAGGCGGAGATCATCGTCGAGCACTTCCGCAAGCACACCGCGCCGCGCCTCGGCGGGCGCGCCAAGGCCATGGTGGTCACCGGCTCCCGCGAGGCCGCCGTCCGTCTGCACACCGCCATCAAGAAGTACGTCGAGATGCAGGGCTACGTCGGCTGTGACTCGCTGGTGGCGTTCTCCGGTGACCTGGAGGTCGACGGCGTCGAGCACACCGAAGCGCGGATCAACGGCTTCGGCGAGGGCGAACTGCCCGGCAAGTTCGCCTACACCGCCGCTGACGACAAGCACGCCGGCACGCCGAAGGCCAAGCAGCACACCGAGTACAAGATCCTGGTTGTCGCCGAGAAGTACCAGACCGGCTTCGACCAGCCGCTGCTCACCACGATGTACGTCGACAAGCTGCTCAAGAACGTCGCCGCGGTGCAGACCCTGTCGCGGCTCAACCGCACCCACCCGCTCAAGAGCCAGGGTGACGTGTTCGTTCTCGATTTCGTCAACGAGGCCGGCGACATCGCCGAGCAGTTCAAGCCGTACTTCGAAACCGCCGCCACCACGCCCACCGACCCGAACCTGCTCTACACGGCGCAGAACACGGTTACGGGCTACCCGGTCCTCGTCGACTCGGAGATGCAGGCGTACGCCGAAGCGCTGCTGGAGGCGGAGCGGAAGGCGACCACGGAGACCGGTCTCCAGCGGGCCCACGCCGCCCTCTACCGCTTCACCGAGCCGGCCGTCCAGCGCTTCAACGCCCTGGCCGCCGACGACCCGGAGGCCGCGGACGGCTTCCGGTCCGCGCTGCGCGACTACACCCGGATGTACGCGTTCCTCAGCCAGGTGGTGCCCTACCACGACGAGGAACTGGAGCGGCTCTACCTGTACGGGCGCGCGCTGCTCAACCGGCTCCCGCGCCGGCAGGACCCGTCCGTCGACATCGGTGAGGTGCAGCTGACCCACCTGCGGGTCAGCAAGACCGGTGAGCACGACGCCTCGCTGTCCCCCGAGGGGGAACAGATGCTGCCCGGCTTCGTCGGCGGTGGTGTCGGCTCGCAACACGACCCGGAGAAGGTCGCGCTCTCGGAGCTGATCGACGTGTTCAACGACCGGTTCGGTATCGGCCTGGGCGAGGCGGACAAGGTGTGGGTCGAGCAGCAGATCGTCGCCCTGGCCGAGGACGGCACGCTGGAAGCCGCCGCGCTCGTCAACGACGAGAGCAACTTCGGCGTCGTCTGCGACAAGCGGATCGAGGACGTCATCCTGTCCCGCCACGACGACAACGGCAAGCTGATGCAGCGCTACCTCGACGACGAGAGCCTGCGCTCGCAGCTCAACCAGTTCGCACGCCGGCAGGCGTACCAGATGATCCGCCGCCGCAAGGGCATCGCCTGAGCCTTCGCACCTCGCCGAGAGGAGGACGGTTGTCCCCGTCCGAGCCCACCTTCCACCTCTGGATCGCGGTGGACGAGTCCCGGGTCATGACCGCGCTCACCCCGCTGAAAGTGACCCGCTCGCCACGTCGGCACGAGTGGGGCAGCATCACCGACCTGCGGGCGGTCCCGACCGCCCCGGAGCCGTCCAAGCTTCCTGGCGTCGTCGTGCTCTGCACCGTCGCGGTGCTCATCTCCGTCGTGCTCTGCTCCGCGGGCGCGCCACTGCTGGTCATTCTGTTTCTGGTCGCACTCCTGCTGTGCCTCGGGCTCGCCGGCATCACGGCGACGAAGCCGCCACCTCAGATCGAGGCGCCCGACCAGGCGGCCTTTCCGGCCCTGCACCACACCCTGACCGAGGCCGAGGACCGGGAAGACTTCCTCGACCTGGTGGAGTTGGCGGTGCGAGCCGGCCGAGCGCTGCCCGAGGTGGACCGTGTGATGGACGCCGCGGAGGGCGGGCAGATCCTGGCCCAGGCACTCTGGGAGGCGAGCGATGTGCTCAGCCGCCGGCAGCAGTTGCGTACTCAGATAGGGCGCCGGCAGCCCGGCCCGGCGGGGGATTCGACGAGCAGCGTGGGGAAGGCGCTGACCGAACAGCGGCAGCGCGTGACAACGCTGTGGGACGAGACGGAGTCGGAACTGACCCGGGTGCGTAACGCGCTCGAACTCGCTGCCGTGGCGGCCGAGAACGCGGCGCACGATCCCGGTGCGGACGACGCGGTCCGGGAGGCTTATCAGGAGTTGCTCGACATCTATGGGGAGCGGTACTAGCCGACGACTCGTTGGTGTCGTCTGACAGGGCTGCCGGGGGAGACGGATGCACGCGCAGGAACGAGTCGCGGATCGATACGAACTGACGTATCCGATCGGTCACGGCGGTATGGGGGAGGTGTGGGCGGGTTTCGACGAGAAGCTGGACCGGCCCGTCGCCATCAAGTTCCTGCGTAAGATCGCCATGTCCGACAGTGAGCGCGACACCGCCATCGAGCGGTTCATCCGCGAGGCGCGCGTCACCGCCCGCCTCGACCACCCTGGCGTGCCGAGCGTCCACGACGTCGGTCACCACGGCGACGACCTCTACCTCGTCATGCAACTCGTGCCCGGTGTGCTTCTCTCCGAGCTGATCGCCGAGCGCGGCTGGCTCGCCGTGCCGTGGGCCGCCGCGATCGGCGCGCAGATCTGTTCGGTCCTCGCTGCTGCGCACGCCGCCTCCCTCGTCCATAGGGACCTCAAGCCGCAGAACGTCATGGTCACCCCGGCCGGCGCGGTGAAGGTGCTCGACTTCGGCGTCGCGGCGCTCCTGGGGGCCGACGTACCGCGGCTTACCGCCACCGGCAGTACCCTCGGCACACCCACCTACATGGCCCCGGAGCAGGCGCTCAACAGCGCGGTCGGTCCTCGCGCCGACCTGTACGCGCTCGGCTGTGTCCTGTTCGAACTGCTCACCGGCAACCCGCCGTACCGGGCCGACAATCCGCTCGGCATGTTGCACCGGCATATGAACGACCCGGTGCCGTCGGTGGTCGAGCACCGCGCCGGAGTGCCGGACGCCCTCGGGCAACTCGTCTTCGGGTTGCTCGCAAAGGACCCTCAGCACCGTCCCGGTTCGGCCGCCGAGGTGTACGAGATCCTGGCCCCGTTCGGCGCCGTCGAGCCAGAGCGGGCCGCGGACCTGGCGATGGCGGTAGCCGGTGGGCAGCGGGTCGACCCCACCATGCCGTACCGGTATCCGTTCGGCCCGCTTCCGCCCCGGACGCCGCTGCCATCCACGCGTGTCGACATCGCGCGGCCTCGCACCGCGGTGGAAGTCGTCGAGCCGCCGTCGCTCGACGAGTTGGCCGAGGTGGAGGAGCGCGCGTGGGCGCTTGCCGAGGAGGAGCGGTTCACCCAGGCAGCCGAACTGATCGAGACGGCCATTCGGCCGCTGAGAAAGGGGCATGGAGCCAAGCAACCGCGGATCTTGGAGCTGCGGCTCAACCTCGCCAACCTCCACGTTCTCGCCGGGGCTTTCCGGCAGGCACTGCCGGAGTTTCAACAGCTCATCGTTGACCTTGCCCAGCGGCCCGTCCCGGATCAGGAGCTGATCTGGCAGTGCCGGCAGCAGGCGGCGGTCTGCCAGGCAGAGCTGGGTGAGGCGACCGCAGCCCTGGCGGAACTGAGAGATCTGTTGGCCGAGGAACAGCAGGCGATGGGACCAGACGAAGCCGGCTTGTTCCCGCTACGTCAGCAGGTTGCGATGCTCGCCGCCAGCGTCGGCGACTTCACTCAGGCCCGGCTCGGACTGCAGAACCTGTGGCGGGACATCAGTCGGTTGCACGGATCCGGCTCCGCCTCCGCCTCCGAGGTGGAGGCGTTGTTGACCCACTTGGACCGGCTGGAAGACGCTGCCCTGAGGGCTGATCGGAGGGAGTAGTTCAATGCGCAAGATCACGGTCGAGCTCGATGTCGATGCAGGCCAGTACGCCGACATCGTCAACGCAATCTGGCTGCAGATGGTGGCGATCGGGTGCGACTTCGCTGTAGTACCGGACGGTCGGGCTGTGTCCGATGAACTCGACGAACGCTGGGACACCTACAGCAAGGTGTCATGGAAGAGCGGCGGTAGGAGGGGAACGCCACAGGAGGTCGCAGCGAAGACTCAAGGCTCAGGTGTTCCCAAGCGGGGCTGACGATGGCAAGGGGCACGGCTGGGATGGTGGCGCCTGGCAGACGATCGACGTGTCGAGATGAAGTTCTGCAGGCAGCGAAGGACCTGGCTGCGCGGAGTTCCGACGGGACGTTCACACCCGAGGAGGTCGTTCGGCTGCTGCTCGCGAGAGGTACCGCTTATGCGGAGAACACGGTTCGCACGCATGTGATCTCTCGCATGTGCGTCAATGCTCCGGGGCACCACGCGCGCCGGTACGCGGATCTTGTACGGGATCAGAGAGGGCGTTACCGGCTCGCTCGACCTGGTGAACTGGGGACCGAGTGAACCTTCCCGATATTCAGGACGAAAGCAGACCAAGTCTCGGCACTGAAGGTCAGAACGGGCCCAAGAGCGTCCTTGGAGTCTCGTACGGCGACGGTATCGGGGAGGTCGGTCGATACCTCGACGCAGTCGCCACCGTTGTCGCCGCTACGGGTGCTCTTGCGCCAACGAGCGCCGGTCAGATCAGTCATGCCGCATCTCCCCGATGATCCTCTTGATCATGTCCCTCGATTCTGCCTCACCCAATGCGAGAGCATCTACGCCCTTCCAGGTGTTCTCGTAGGCTGCCAGCTCGTCGGGCTTGTCCAGGTAGAGGGCGCCGGTCAGGGACTCGCTGTAGACGACAGAGGGCTCAGGCGCTGCTCGTCCGCCTTTCGTGGCGGGAAAGTCGAGGATGACGAAGGACCCGGCCACCGCACCGGGATGCGGCCCGGCGGCCAGCGGCACCACGCGCACCGACACGTTCGGCAGCTCGGCGGTTCCTAGCAGGTGGCTGAGCTGGTCGACCATGACAGACACACCACCAACCGGCCGCCGGAGCACTGCCTCCGAGAGGACGGCCTCCAGTCGCGGGGGCGTTGGAAGGCGGCGGGTCAGCAGGGCTTGTCGCTGCATGCGCACCTCGACCGCCCGTTCCCGCTCCTCCATGCTCAGCCGGCTGCCCGGATGGAAGAGCCCGAGCGCGTACTCCCGAGTTTGAAGCAGCCCGGGGATCAACGATTCGTCGTAGCGACGAAGATGGGCAGCGGCGGACTCCAGGCCGACGTACAGCTCGAACCAGCTCGGTACCGCGTCCCCGTACGCGTGCCACCACCCCTTCGACTTCGTCTCCGCCGCCAACCCCCGCATTGCGTCGGTCATCTCCGCGGACACGCCGTACAACTCGCACATCGCCTTGACGTCCAGCACCCGCACCGACCCGAGGCCGCACTCGATGCGCCAGATCTTCTGTCGGCTGTACTCCAGCGCCTCCGCCGCGGCGTCGAGGGTCACGCCGGCCTCGTTGCGGAACTGGCGCAGCAGACGGCCGAGCTGTCGGCGCGGCACGGTCGAACCGATGTCTTCTGCCATCCGGGCACTCCCTGGTTCCATCCGGCAACAACGAGTGACATTGCTCTGCAACGTTTACTCGTTCCTACGAAATAAGTCAATGCACAACGTGGAAAGTCGCGCTTGGAACGTTGCGCATCCACTGCGCACTGTCACAGGATGACTACCGGCACGATGGCCTGGCGATCTCTGCGGCCGGCCGCTGTGCCTGTCGATCGGTGATCCGTTGAGTAGCCCTGGTGCCGTACCGCTGAACGGAGCTGCGGTATCAGGGCGGGGTGGGCCCGCCAGCGCGGGACGGGCAGGCAGGCCCACCCCTTCCACGACAAGGAGGACAGGCTGATGAGCGCCCGTAACGATCGACCGGGGCGGGGCAGCGGAGCGAACGCGTACCCCTCACTGCTGCCGTGGCAGGTGCGCGAGCGCCGCTTCCCGCCCGCCCGGTTCGGGCGCCGCGGCCTCGACCCCGATGCGGTGTACGCCTACCTCGGCCGGGTCGCCGGCGACATGGCCTCGCTGCACGCCGAGATCACCAGGCACCGCCAGGAGACCCTGCGGATCAAGGTGGCGCTCCGCCGCTGGCAGTCCGAGCAGGCGCGGCAGGCGAACGGCGAGCGTCGGTGACCGCGCGCTGGGTCATCCACCTGCCGGTGACCGCTGCCGACCTGCCCGCCGCACAGCGCCTGGCCCGCGTCGTGGCACGGTGGACCGGGGTGCTGCCACAGGCCGACCCGGGGGAGACAACCGTGTCGGCCGAGGACGACCAGAACGTACGCCATCAGGTCTTCTGCGACCTGCTCGTGCCCGGCGGCCGGCGGTGCCTGCTCCGCGCCGATCACGACGGCCCCTGCTCCCGCCGCGTCCATCGCTGACGCCGCTCGCCGTTGCCGAATCGTCGGCTGCTCGGCCTCGGCGCCGCAGATCCGTCAGCCCGCAGGCAGTTGCGTCAGACGCCGTAGAGATCACTGGCTCGGCTAACGTGCTCAGCAGGGGAGGTGGTCGCGTTGATGCAAGGGGACGCCCGGTTCAAGAAGGAACGCCACAAGGTGCCGAAACGGGCGCCGCGACAAGTCAGCGGCAAGGGCGCTCCACCGTCCAGCGCCACGGTGAAGCGTGAATACACGGTCCGACGCGGCCCCTGGGAAACCCCGGCGATGCGGGCCGGCGACGGCAGGAGGCCCGTATGGCTGTGGCTACAGGATGAGGAGGTCCACGCCTCCCTCGTCCCGGTGGACGGCACGCCGCCGTGTCGGCTGAGCCCCGCAGACGTCGCCCGACTCCTGCTCGCCGACCCGTCTCGGGCGATGCCGGCTATCCGTGCGCTGACCGGCGTCGCCGACGATGAGAAGGCGTTGGATTGCCTCCGGGGTTGGCGTCAGGCCGGCCGGATCGCGGCCAAGCTCAACGCCTCGGACCTGTCGGGCCGGCGGGTGGTGGAGGCGATGCGGAAGCCCGACCGGAGCGACCCGGACGGCAGCATAGGTACGGTGTCGGGCGGCCTTCCGAGCATCAACAAACGCCGCCGGTGACACGTGGGGCAGCTCATCTCCACTACCGCCCCCAATTCCGCGGCCCACGCGGACACCGATCATCTTCGATTGAGGGTCAGCATCGCGAGCGTGCGCCACGTAGGGTGGGCTTCGGACGTCTCCCCGTAACCGGAGTGCATCTTGAGCCTCAAGTACTACCTCTACCTGTCGCATCTCAAGATCGGGCTCCTCGCGGCACAGGTCGCCTCCTCCGCCCAGCACGAGTCCGAGCTCGCCGTGGACCTCAAGGTCGTCCGCTACAGCCGCAAGGCGGTCCTGCCCGAGCGCCACGACCTCGACAAGCTGGAGAAGGTGATCCGGCACCTGCAGGACGCCGACCAGATCGGCGCCGCGGATGAGGAGCGCCCCTACGTCCAGGCCTGCCTGGAGATGCGTTGGCAGGTGTTCCCGACCGCCGGCATCGTGGTCTTCGCGGGGACGCTCGACGACCAGGTCGTCGTCCTCGGCGGGTCGGCGTCACACGTGGTCGGTGGCGGTGATGCCGAACCGGTCGGATCGGTCCCGCCGTACCTGTTCCGCAAGCTTCAGGAACTGCGAGCCGACCCGGGCGAGTTCGACGACGAGCGCTTCCACGAGTCGTTGGCGCAGATCGGGGCCGCCCTGCCGGGGCCGGCGCAACGGGTCGAGTTCGTCGCGAAGCGGCTGGCCGAGAAGCCGGGCCCGAACGGCGTGCTGCTGGGCAGTCCGATCTACGTGGCGCTCGTCGACTAGGGCCTCGGTGTGGACGCGGGGGAGGTCATCCGGTGGCGGCCGGGGGAGACCGTCCTCGACACGTTCCGCATCGAGGAGGTCGTCGAGACCGGCGGTACGGGGTTCGTCTACCGCGCCCATCACCTCGCCTGGGGCGTCGACCTGGCGGTGAAGACGCCGCGCCCCGACCTGGCAGCGGCGCCCGGGATCCTCGACCTGCTCGCGCAGGAGGCGCAGGCATGGACCGAACTGGACCCGCACCCGAACGTGGTGGGCTGCAACTACGTGCAGCGCGTCGGGGCGTACCCGGTGGTCTTCGCCGAATGGGTCGCGGGCGGCGACCTGACCGCGGCGGTGCGGGACGGGCGGTGCCGCGATCTCCCGCGGGCCCTGGACGTCGCGATCCAGATGCTGCGCGGCATCGGCCACGCGCACGCGGCAGGTCTGGTGCATCAGGACATCAAGCCTTCCAACGTCATGTACGACGGTGAGACCGCACGGGTGACCGACTTCGGAACGGCCAAGGCGAAAGCGTCCGTGTCGCACAGCGCAGCGGGTGGCGTCGAGACCTCGTACGCGACGCTCGGCGGATTCACACCGCAGTACTGCTCCCCGGAGCAGGTCGATCCGGACGGAAGGATCGGCCGAGCCAGCGACATGTGGTCCTGGGCGCTGACGGTGATCGAGCTGCTGCACGGGCGCCGGCTCTGGAAGTGGGGACACGACGGTGCGGATGCGCTGGCGTCGCTACGCGGCGATCTCCCGCAGCCGCTGCGCGACCTCCTGTCCGGCTGCCTGGTGCCCGACCCCCGGTCGAGGATCGGCGACACCGCCGAGGCGGAGGCCGTCCTCCTGAGCGTCTATGCGGACTGCACATCGGGTCCCTACCCGCACTCCGACCGGGTGCCGCCGTCTCTCAAGGCCGACGGCTTGTCGAACAAGGCGCTGTCCCTGTGGGACCTCGGCGACCAACGCCGGGCGATCGAGATGTTCGAGCGGGCCAAGGCGATCGACCCGCACAACGTCCGCGCGGTCTACAACCACGGGCTCCTCAGATGGGCCGAGGGGCTGGTCACCGACGAGACCCTCCTGTCGGAACTGCGCGCCACGGGCGACTCCTGGGAGGCGGACTACCTGGCCGCGATGGTGCACATGGAACGCGGCGACGGCGTCCTCGCGGCCCGGCACCTGGCTGAGGCGGACCGCAAGCATCCGGGTTCGCCGGAGATCGCGGCCGCGCGGGAGCGCTGTGCCCGGCTGGAGCCGAGGGGCACGCTCGAGGTGTTCGGGCAGCTGTCCGGCCAGGTCGTCGCGATGGCCTGCGATCACGACGCGACACACGTGGTGGTGGCCGAGAGGTCAGGGCGGGTGCGGGTCTGGGACGCCTTCGCGGGCCGGGTGGTCGCGGAACTCGCCGCCTCCGGCCCGGCTCCCGTCGACGTCGCGATCGACCACGCCGGAGCGCGGGTCCTCGTCTGCTACCAGGATTCCCGCGTCGAGCGGTGGCGGCTCGCCGACGGCACGGCCCACCTCGAAGGCCGGCTGGACGGAGGAACAGCCGTGGCGCTCAGCCCCGAGGGTGGCTTCGCGGCTGTGGGTACGGCCGACGGCCGCGTCCTCGTCTTCCGCACCGGCGCGTGGGAGCCGGTCGCCGGCATCCGGCCCCACGACGGCACTGTCACCCGGGTGATCCTCGGCCCGGACGCCGAGGTGTGCGTCTCCGCCTCACTGGGCCGTCCCGGCTCCGCTGTCGACCACCGGGTGGAGCAGTGGTGGCCCCTGCGGGACACGAGGATGCGGGGCCTGCACATACCCGCCGACGAGATGGACGGCGACGGCCAGAAGGTCGCCCTGGCACCGGACGGGTCGACCGTCCTGAGGATCGGCTACCGGTCCCTGACGGTGGTGGACATGCGGGTCTGGGACGAACCGCGACGGTGGGAGGTCCCCTGGCTGACCGGATACCGCATGCTCGGCGTCTCCGGCCGGGCCGGCTGGGCGCTGCTCGACCCCGGGACCGGAGACCTTCAGGTCCTCGAACTCGCCATCCGCCGATGCGTCCGCACCTTCCCGAAGGACTGGGCGCGGGGTTCACGTCGCGACGCGACGGCGTTCAGCGGGGACTGCGGCTACGCGGTCATCGCCGAGTCGCACGGCTACAGCGGCCAGACCTCGCTCTCCCGACTTCCCATGCCGCTCAGCGGACACCTCGCTCCCTGGTCGTACGCGCCGCCCCGCCCGGTCGGTGCCCTCGCGCGCGACGAGCGGGCGTTCGACCAGGTCATGGAACGCATCGAGGCGATGATCGCGGCCGGAGAGGATCGGCGCGCGGCAGACGCGATCCGCGAGGCGCGAGCCGTTCCGGGCCACGAACGTCACCCGCGGCTACGCCGGGCCTCCGGGGCCCTGGGGCGGAACCTGCGGCGCACCGGACTGATCGGCATGTGGCTGGAGCAGGAGCTGTCCGATGTCATGCTCGCCCGTGGCGCCTTCGACGTCGGCGCCTCCGGCCGGTTGTTCGCCTTCCCCGCCAACGTCGACGAGGTCGAGATATTCGACCTGGAAACGCTGGAGAAGGCAGGCGGGGTCACCGAGCGGCGGAACCCCGCCACCAGCCTGTCCTTCGCCAGGGGCGGCCGGGACGTGATCATCGGCTACGCGGACGGATCGGTGGCCTGCCACGACACCAGGACGTTCCAGCCCCGGTTCAAGGTGGCCGGCGCCCTGCCGCGCGACGATGGGAACACCACCCTCGACATCTCGGGCGACCTGCTGGCGGTCGGCTTCGGCCATGGATTGGCGACGGTGTGGTCGCTGGAGGCGGCTGCCTGCGTCGCGACGGTCCGCACCGGACCCGGCACGATCGTCGGCGTCACGGCCGACGAGGCGTCCCGCTCGATCGCCGTGCAGCTGCTAACCCATGACGCGGCCGCGGCCGCCGTGGAGGTCCGGTCGATGGACACCGGAAAGCCCGTGAAGACCTTTGCGGACGTCGACCCGCACACGGAGATCCGCTTCGCCTCCGGAATGCTGCTGCTGGCCGAGATGACCCGCCTGACCGCGTGGCGACCGGGTGACAGGCGCCCGTCGTACCGGCTCGACCGGGTCAAGCACAGCTCGTCGGCGGCGTTGGCCTTCACGGACTCGCGTCGGCTCGCCGTCATCGCCGGGCTGACCGGCTTCGTCGTGTGGGACACCGCGAGCGGAGAGCTGGTGTTCGACGGGAGGGCCCTCGACGGCCCGGCCGGACGCCTCTCCGGGGTCGAGGAGGTGGTGGTGTCGCCCGACGGGAGGTTCGCGGTGGCCGGAGACCCGGGAGAGCAGACCGTCGACGTCTGGGATCTGCGCGCCGGACGCCGCATCCGCTCCCTGCACGGTCACCACGTCCGGGTCAACGCGATACGCGCCGACGACGCGTTCGGCACCGTCGTCACCGGCGACCACCAGGGCAATGTCCGCATCTGGGGCCTCGATTGGGACTACGGAGAGTGATCCGATGACCGAACGCCGCCAGCACGAGGAACTGCGAGCCGCGTTCCTGGCCAACCGGGAGCGCGTCAGAACCTGGCTCGATGCCTGGGAGATCCCCGAAGTGGTGTGGACCGACGAGTTCAACGAGATCCCTGCGCCCTGGATCGTGCGGGAGCAGGACAGGGAGAGCTGGCTCAAGCGCCACGCACCCTTCCTGGACGCGTACCACTGGTTGTTCGTCGGACGGCCGCTGACCCCGGGGGTCCGCGAGGTGCGGGCACTGTGGCACTTCGGGCCGGCACACCGGTTCGCGGAACTCGATCTGACGATCACCAGCGTCTGTGACCCCGAGTACCTGGCCGAGAAGCTGACCCTGGCGGTTCACCACGCCGGCTTGAAGGGCTGGCGTGACGAAGACGCGCAGCCGCTCTATCAATGGCTCGTCGAGGGTGTGCACACGACGCCCCTCGGCAACGGCGTGCGGGGCAGCAACCGTTCGGGGTTCGTCCTGTTGCGTTTCACCCGCTTTCCGACCTCCGACGGCGACGTGATCGTGCGTCTGACCGCAGCGGAGACCGATCGCGCCCTGGACGGCTCACCTCTCGACGACAACGGAGTGTCGGTTCCTGGCGGCTAGACCAGCGGCACTGTGCGGCACGGCCGCGATCGCCACTGAGCTGGACTGCCCGCGTCCGCGACCCGAGAATCAGGTGACCAGGCCGGTGCGGTACGCGTACACCACCGCCTGCACCCGATCCCGCAGGTCCAGCTTCGTGAGGATCCGCGACACGTACGTCTTCACCGTCTCCTGGCTGATCACCAGCCGCGCCGCGATCTCGCTGTTCGACAGCCCGTCCGCGATCAACCGCAGCACCTCCAGCTCACGCGGCGTCAGCCCCACGGCCGCAGACGCGCCCTCGGCGGGACGGATCCGCGCCGCGTACCGGCCGACGAGCTGCCGCGTCACCTCCGGCGCCAGCAGCGCGGCGCCGGAGGCGACGGTGCGGATGCCGTGCAGCAGCTGCGCCGGTGGGGCGTCCTTGAGCAGGAACCCGCTCGCGCCGGCGCGCAGCGCCTCGTAGACGTACTCGTCGAGGTTGAACGTCGTCACCACCAGCACCTTGACTGGGTGGGCGACGCCCGCGCCGGCCAGCAGGCGGGTCGCCTCGATGCCGTCGAGCACGGGCATGCGTACGTCCATCACCACCACGTCGGGCCGCAGGCGGCCGGCGAGGTCGACAGCGGCGCGGCCGTCGCCGCACTCACCCACCGCCTCCATGTCCGGCTGCGCGCCGATGATGGTGGCGAATCCGGTACGGATCAGGGCCTGGTCGTCGCAGACGAGCACCCGGATCGGCGCGGTCACGACGCGCTCCTGGTGGGGATGCGCGCCCGGACGACGAAGCCGCCGCCGGCCCGGCGCCCGGCGTCGAACTCGCCGCCGAGCACCGTGACGCGCTCGCGCAGCCCGGCGAGGCCGCGTCCGCTTCCGCCCGGACCCGCGGCGCCCGTGCCGTGGCCCTCCGTGCTGATCTCCACCGTGATCTCCCTGTCGCCATGGTGTACGTGGACGGCGGTGGGACGGCCGTGGGCGTACTTGAGCGCGTTCGTCAGCGCCTCCTGCACCACCCGGTACGCGGCCACCTCCGCGCCGCCGGTCACCTCCGCCGGGCTGCCCTCCTGCGTGAACTCCACCGGCTGCCCGGCCTGGCGGGTCTGCTCCACCAGGGCGTGCAGCTCGCCGACGGGCGGGGTGCGTGCCTCCGTACCGTGGTCGGGGTTGAGCACGTCGAGCAGCACCCGCAGGTCGCCGATGGCGCGGCGGCCGGTGTCGGTGACGGCGGTCAGGGCGGCGTCGAGGCGGTCGGGCGCGGCGGTCAGGTAGCGGGCCGCCTCGGCCTGCACCACCATCGCCGTCACGTGGTGGGTCACCACGTCGTGCAGTTCACCGGCGATGCGGGCGCGTTCGGCGGCGCGGGCGGTCTCGGCGACGTGCCGGCGGCGCTCGGCCTCGGCGGCGCGGTTCTGCCGCAGCCACGACCCGGTGCCCCAGGCGAGCGCCAGCAGCAGGTAGAACGTGGTGAAGCCGACCACCCCTTCGGTCGACCCCTGCCGGTCGAGGGCGACGGCCAGTCCGACGTACGCGAGGGAGCCGGTGAGCACCGTCGTACGGCGGCCTCGGTCCAGGTGGGCGCCCGCGCTCACCAGCGCGACGGCGAGCGCGGCGCCCGCGAAGGTGTGGTACGCGCGTACCTGGTCGAGCGCGAAGCCGAGTGACACCAGGGCGAGGGACAGCGCCGGGCGGCTGCGGCGCAGCGCCAGCGGAAGGCACTCCAGCGCGATCACCACCACTGTGAGCGCGTCGAACGGCCGGGCGGGCAGATCGCCGAGCTGCGTACCGATGCCGCGCAGCGGTGGGGTCACTGATGCGAGCGCGATCACCAGCGCGAGCGGGAGATCCCGGACCGTGACGGGCCAGCGCCGCCACGAGTCCGGGAGCATCCGTCGGGTGATCATCAGGAGACCGTAACGCTCTCCGCCGGGGCCTCGGCCGCGCGGCGGCGCCGCGTCACGATGTGGCCGCGGCGGTGGGCCAGCCAGAGGAAGACCACTGTCAGCACCGCCCCGGCCGCGACCGTGTAGAGGCTGCCCTCCGGCCCGAAGTCGCCGCCGCTGAGCAGCGTCGAACCCGACGTGCTGGCGTCCAGCAGCCCCGCCGACTCGCCGTTGCCGGAGACGACGACGCTGAAGACGCCGCCGGCGGCGAAGTTCCAGCCGAAGTGCAGGCCGATCGGCACCCACAGGTTGCGGGTCGCGGCGTAGCAGGCCGCCAGCATGAACCCCGCCTCGATCGCGATGGCGGTCGCGCCCCACAGGCTGGCGTCCGGGTTCAGCAGGTGCATCAGGCCGAACAGTACGCCGGTCAGCAGCAGCGAGAGCCACGTACCGAGCCGCTCCTCGACCAGGCGGAACAGCAGGCCGCGGAACATCAGCTCCTCGGTCACCGCCGCGGCGGCCATGAACCCGAAGATGCCGACCGCGCCGGACACCGAGCCGAGGCCGTGGACGTGGTAGCCGCCCATGAGGGCGATGTTGACGATGACCGCCGCGAACATGGCGAAACCGATCAGCACCCCGCGGTTGAGCCTTGCGGCCGCGCCGTCCCGGGCCAGCTCGGTGACCTCGCGGCGTTCGGTGCGGCGCACCACCCACCCGTACGCCATGATGGCGGCCGCGGCGGTCGCGACGCCGAGGATCAGGCTGAGCCAGGCGTTGTCCTGTGCCGCGACGACCGCCTGGCTGCCGACGAGACTGACCGCGACGACGGCCAGGAACTGCTTCACCACACGCATGACGATTCCTTCGAGAGGTCCGCGGCCGGAGCGCCGCGGTCACCTGGAACGCTATGGATTCGCGGGCCGGGAATCGTCACCGTGCGGTGGACACTTGCGGGTAGCTCGCACGGGGGACAAGCACTTCGGGGGCGTGCCCTGAGCAGAACGGCTGGCCTCGAGGCGGCCGCGGCGGGCAGGCTGCCGGCATGGCGACGGGCTTCGGCGGTGAGGTGGCGACCTACTACGCGCGGCATCGGCGCGGCTATCCGCCCGAGGTGCTCGACGCCCTGGCGGCAGCCTTCCGTCTCGGCGCCGATGACACGGTGGTTGACCTCGGTTGCGGCACGGGCCAGCTGAGCATCCCGCTCGCCGATCGGGTGGGCGCGGTCATCGGCATGGATCCGGAGCCGGACATGCTGGCGATCGCCCGGCGAACGGCAGTGGACCGGGGGACGGCCAACGCCACGTGGGTGCTCGGCGGCGACGGTGACGTCCCGGCGTTGTCCCGGCTGCTCGGCGAGGGCACGGTCGGTGCACTGACCGTCGCCGTCGCCATTCACTTCATGGACCGCGACACCCTGTTGCAGGCGGCCCGGCCGATGGTGCGCCCCGGAGGTGGCATCGTCGTCGTCACCAACGGCGAACCGCTGTGGATGCAGGACACCGAATGGTCGCGCGCGCTACGCGTGTGCCTGGAACGGATGCTCGGCCACCCGGTGACCGGGACATGCCAGACCGACGAGGCCGGGCGCCGGCGCAACCGGGAGGCGCTCGTGCGTGCGGGCTATCGGTACGGGGAGACGTCGGTGCGGTACGACGCCCCGCTCACCGTCGACGACATGGTGGGCGGCGTCTTCTCCGCGATGTCCGCCGAACATCTGCCGTCCTCGCGGAAGCGCGCGGCGTTCGCCACCGACGTGCGCGACGCCCTCGGTGGGTTGGACAGGGTGACCGAGCGGGTCGACGTCCGGCTGCAGTACGGGATCGCCCGCCCTCGCGCGAGTTCAGGCGGCAGTTACGTCACCAGGCGGTAGTTGGGGATGCCTCTGGTGCGTTCCTCGATCGGTGCGGCAGTGGACAGGGCCGTCACTCCGGCGGGAACCGGGGCCCGGGAGACGTGGATGCCCTCCAGGCAGGTGTCGCACCAGAACGAGACGTAGCCGTACCCGGCACCGGGTGGCCCGGTGAACACCATGCGAAGAGTCCGGTGACGGCAGTTCGGGCACCGGTGGTCGGACCTGGCTGGCAGCGTGCGGTAGACGACTTCGTACGCGTCCAGCCACCCGTCGAATGTAGCCACCCTGTACTCCTCGGGCCTGACCGGCGGTCTCCGACCATCGGTCTCGTGGGCACCGGATCACCCCTGGGAAGTCCTAGGTGGGATCTCGCTGAGCTTGTCCGCGGTGAGTGCGACGCTGCTGACCGTGCGACCGTTCTCGTCGGCGAACTCCACCTCGTAGGCGCGGTCGTGTCGGCGGTACATATGGACGATGGTGCCGACCGCGCCGGCTGGGAGGTTCTCCTCGGGCAGGGCCTCATTGATCTCGACCACGTCGTGCAGACGCAAGGCCACCGCTACTCCACCGGCAGCCGGTAGGTCGCGGCGACGAGTTCTCGAAGGTGTGCGAGCACGTCGGGTTTCTGGTCCGTCTCCGGCAAGTCCTGTTCGCCCTCCGCCACCAGAGCGGTACGCCAATGGGTTACGACTTCGCGCTGGGCCTCCGGGGACAGGTCCTCCAGCCAGAACGAGCCGAGGTTGTTGTCGATGATCTCCTGAAGATGCTCGGCGGCGCGTCTGTCCGACAGCCGGGACACGAGAAAATCCAGTGTCCAGTCGAACAGGCCCCCGGTCGCTGTCCAGTCGATCCCGGGCCGGAGGACGATGAGACCGGCCATTACTTCCCCACGATGAAGACGCGCGGGCCTAACCCGCGATCGGCTATGAACTGTTCGACCATGGCTGTCTGCTGCGCCGAGAACCTGGAAACGTCGACCGGGACGAGATCGGCCTTCTCCAGGTGCCTTTCGATCTGGTACTGAAGTTGTGGCCACTGCCGGTCGAAATACTGGCCGGCGAAGTTGCCC
Source organism: Micromonospora sp. CNZ285 (assembly GCF_004637285.1). Classification (NCBI taxonomy): domain Bacteria; kingdom Bacillati; phylum Actinomycetota; class Actinomycetes; order Micromonosporales; family Micromonosporaceae; genus Micromonospora; species Micromonospora sp. CNZ285. The sequence continues at coordinate 1,579,860 of NZ_SPQD01000001.1, forward strand.
ACCGCATCATAGGTGCGTCCCGGGGCGTCCACCCAGTCCGCCGAGGAGTCCGGCGGCGCCCGCCGCAGCCGTACCCCGAGCTGCTGCTCGATCCGGACGGCTGTCTCGGCCTCGGCCGGCCGGAATCTGCCGGTCGCAGGATCCATGCCCAGATCGCGAACCCGCTGCTCCTCATCTATTTTCGGGATCTGGGGAGGGTCCGTGTCGCCGCCGGGTCTCGACGGGCCTGGCTCTGGTGAACGGTGCGTCAGTCGGCGTAGCGCCTCCCTCAGCTTCTCGATCAGGTCGCCGAGCCGCCGCATCTCCGGCATCAGCCGCCGCAGACTCGCCAGCAACCCCCGCAACAACCGCCCGATCCGCGCCGCCCACGACGCCACGGTCGTCGTCACCTGCTCGACCACCAGCGGCGTCGCCAGCCCGGCCGTGGCGACCAGTTCGGCCGCGTACACGATCAGCCGGGACACGCAGGCGGCGATGGCGTCGCGGACCAGCAGCCGCACGGCCGCGACCAGGCCGGCGGCGCCCTCGGTGATCGCGGCCATCGCCTCGGCGCCCTGCGCCAGACCGGTGACGGCCTGCTGCTGCTCGGCCGCCCAGCGGCGGTAGCCGGTGGCGGCGGCGCCGGTCCACCCGGCGACCTCGGTGTGGACGGCGTGGGTCAGTTCGGCGGCGTCCTCGCGCAGCGACGCAGCGACGTTGCGCCAGGTCTGGGCGTGCGCGGTGATCTCGGCGGGGTCGCCGGCGAGCCAGTCGAGCGCCTCGCTGAGCGGCTTGACGTGCTCGATGAGCCAGGCGATGCCGTACTGGAGGAGGACCCCGGCGGGGTCGGACACGAGGGCGAGGGCGTCGAGGCCGGCGCTGACGACGCCGAGGCCGCCGTCGATCCAGCTGCCGGTGCGTACGCCCTGGGCGATGAGTTCGATGTCCTCGCAGATCCACACGCCCGCCCAAGCACTCGGCGCGGTGTCCGGGGCGGCGGCGACCAACGGGTTCGTGGTCACCGACGGTGCCGTACCCGGTCGAGCAGGTCCGCGGCGTGCGCGTCGGAGGCGCGGTACCGCTCGGCGCTGGACCGCAGCCTCCCGGCGGTGTCCCGGACCGAGGTGGCGGCGGTGCCGATGCCGTCGGTGAGCGTCCGCTGGAGGCCGTCGAGCAGGACCGGCATGATCGCGCAGAGCTGCCCGTACGCGTCGGCGCTCATCCGGACGTGTTGCCCGGCCTGCCGTGCGGTGTCGATGCTGTCGGCGCAGCGGCCCAGGTGGGCGGCGTGCGCGGTCAGGTCGTCCGGGTCGACCCGGAGGCCGTCACCGGGCGGCATCCGGCGCGCCCGGGTCGGTGCCGAGCCGCCGCTGGTGGGACTCGACGATCGCCCGCGCGGCCGGGTCGTCCGCGCCGAGCGTCTCGGTGGTGACCTCGGTGAGCCGTCGCAGCAGGTCGGCGCGGGCGTCCCGGGTGACCGCCAGGATCTGCCGGGCGGTGTGTGCGGCGGAGTGCTGCCGGACGCGTTCGTCGAGTCGCAGGCCGGTGAGCAGCCCGGACGCGTCGACGGTGACCTCGACCAGCCCGTCGGCGCTGCGGGCGGTGCCGGTCAGTGCCTGTGTGCGGGCGGACAGGTCGCGGGCGCGCGCCGCCCGGGCGACCAGCGACGACTCCCACTCGTCGAGCCGTCGTGCCGCCGCGTCCAGCGCGGCCTCGTCCGCCCACATGACGACCCTCCCTAGAGGACGGCGGTGCCCGACACGGTAGCAACCGGTCGCGATGCGTGTGGGCCCCGTGACGGCGCGGTGGTGGCCTGGCTCCCCTGTGGAGGGACATCCGGGCGTGCCGGGCGTTGCTAGGGTCTGGTTGACCGTGACGGGGAGGAAACGGGATGACACAGGACGCCACGGCCGACGACTACGCGGCGCGCGTCTCCGGCTACCGCGAGGAGCTGGCGGCCCTGCGCGCCGGCGGGCGTCCCGCCGGCGGCGTGACCGCCGAGGCGCACGGCCGGGCCGCCGACGGCCAGGTCGAGGTGACGGCGGAGGACGGGCGGCTGCGCTCCGTCGAGCTGGCCGCCCCGTTGATGCGGCTGTCCGAGGACGAGCTGGGCCGCCTGGTCGAGCAGGCGGTGAACGACGCGCTGACCGCGTCCCGCGGCAGTCTGGCGAGCAGCGAACCGGTGGCCGACCTGTCCGCGCTGACCGGAAGCCTCGGGGCCGTCCTCGCCGAGAGCGAGGCCGCGATGCGCCGGCTCCACGGCGCGATCGCCGATGCCGTCGCCGCAGCCGGTCCGGCGACCGGGCTCGGCGGGGACGTCCCGGCGAACGGCCCGGCGGACCTCCTGCACCAGGTCATGGACGTGCTGGGCACCGCGACCGGCGGGACGCCGGCCGACGACGACGGCGGGGACGAGCGGTGGAGCGGATCCGATGACGCCGGGACCGTGCGCGCGGAGGTCGACGGCTCGGCCCGGCTGACCCGCCTGGAGGTCACCCGACCGCCCCGCCGGCTGTCCTCGGCGGAGCTCGGCGAGTCGGTGGTGGTCGCGGTCAACCGCGCGCTGGAGCAGATCCCCCCGGCGGCGGCGCCGCAGGGGATCGGCTCGGCCGCGCTCGACGCGCGGCTGCGCGAGTTGCAGGAGGCCAGCGTCCGCCAGATGTCCGCGCTCACCGGCGCGCTGACCGGCGTGATGCAGACCATCCGGGAACCGGGACGATGACCGACCGAGAGGAGCGCTGATGGCTCGCGAGATCGAGATCGATCCCGAATCGATCATCGGGGCGGGTGACGACATCGTCGCCTCCGCGCAACGTCTGCGCGCCGCGCTGTCCGCGTTCGACGCCGAGCTGGCGGCCTTCGGCACCCCGTGGGGCAACGACGACCTCGGCTCGCTCATCGGGATGGTGTACGAGACGATCCGCGACCTGGCGCTGGAGAGCTACGACGCAAACCTCGTCGAGATCGAGGACATCGGCAAGCTGAGCCGGGTGATGGGCCTCAACTACCAGGAGACCGAACGCATGATCACTGAGAGCCTCGGCCGCTTCCGTGAGGTGCTCGGCTGACATGGGAATGACCCTGCCCGGAGAACTGGTGTCCCTGCTCGGCATGCTCGGCTACACCTGGCCCGAGGCCGACGAGACGAAGCTGCTGGAGATGGGCCAGGCGTGGCTGGCCTTCCCGGACCGGCTCCGTGCTCCGGTGGCCGACGCCGACCGGTCGGCGCAGCAGATGTGGACCCAGAACCGCGACGACGCCATCGAACGCTTCCAGACGAGCTGGCAGGCCGCCGACTCGGCGAAGACCAAGCTGGACGACGGGGCCTCCGCGGCGGCGCTCATCGGAACCGGGCTCATGGTGTGCGCCGGAATCGTCCTGGCGTTGAAGATCAACGTGATCGTGCAGCTGACGCTCCTGGCCATCCAGATCGCGCAGGCGGTCGCCACGGCGGTGGTCACCTTCGGTGCCTCACTGCTGGAGATCCCGATCTTCAAGCTCATCACCGGTGTCCTCATCGACCAGTTGCTGAACATGGCCACCGAAGCGGTGCTCGGTGGGTAAGCGGGGAAAGGCCGGTCTCTTCACGCCGGTCGAGAAGTGGCTCCGGGCCCGGATGCGGCACCGCCGCTACGCGCACATCTTCCGCGGTCACGTGAACACCAACGCCAATCCGCCCCGGGGTACCGGCTTCCACCACCGGTTCATGGGGGAGAACCCGCCGGGTGCCCGGGTCCGCGTCGACGCCGACGGCCGCGAGATGATCCTTGAACGGCACGCCGACGGCACGTACCGCGCCCGCGTCGACGTGCAGGACGACGGCGGCGTCTGGCGCCAGAAGCGCGGTTCGAGCACCTTCTTCCCGGACAACTGGACGCCGCAGCGGGTCGACGAGACGATCGAGGGCGCGTTCCGGTCCGGCGGCCCGCACCCGGACGACCCGAACAAATGGCAGGGGAGGGCGAACGGGCTGCTCGTCGAGGGCTTCTACAATCCCGGTGGCACGACGTGGTACTCGGCTTGGCCGGTGGGGGGACGCTAGCTGTGGGTGACATCCAGTTCGGGCGCAATCAGAACGGCGCGCCCACCATGACCAGCGGTGACGCGCGTTTCCGCCCGTTCGCCTCCCAGCTCGTCAGCGACATCCAGACGTACGCCCCGGACTGCCTCGAGCTGTTGCAGTGCATCGACGACGTGATGTCCGGGCGCTCGGACTACGAGGAGTACGAGGGCAACTCCGCTGTCGTGCGCTGCACGCCGACCGGCGTCAGCGTGGACAGCCTCGGCCCGGTGCCGTCGGGAGCGTCGTACACGGTCGACGAGGCCCGCACGGTGATCCTCGCCTACTTCGACTTCCTCGCCCCCTCGCCCGAGGAGAAGAAGCGCCACCTCGCCACCTGGGAGCGGGAGCACGGCGGCCCGTTCCCCGGGCGGCACCTGCTGCGTCTGCCCGGCTGACGCCGCTCAGCGGGCCAGCCGGGCGATCGCCGCCACCGACCGGTCCACGTCCGCCTCCGTCGTGGTCGCGTTCGACACCGAGATCCGCATCAGCCGCCGACCCCGCCACGTCGTCCCGCCGGCCCAGCACGTCCCGTCGGCCTGTACCGCGGCCACCACCCGGTCGGTGCGTGCGTCGTCGCCGAACCCGACCAGCACCTGATTGAGCACGACGTCGTTCACCACCTCGAACCCGGCCGCGGTCAGCCCGTCGGCGAACCGCCGGGCCAGCGCGCAACACCGCTCCACCAGCGCGGCGACGCCGTCGCGGCCCAGCTCCCGCAGCCCGGCCCAGACCGCGAAACCACGGGCACGGCGCGAGGACTCCGCCGTCAGGTCCGCGCCCGCGGGCACCCCACCGGAACCCACGAGGTACGCGGCCGCGTACGACATGGCCGCCGCGTGCACGTCGGGCCGGGCGCAGAACGCGAACGCGGTGTCGTACGGCAGGTTCAGCCACTTGTGGCCGTCGCAGGCCCACGAGTCGGCCGCCTCCAGCCCGTCCACCAGGTGCCGGGTGGCCGGACTGGCACCCGCCCACAGCCCGAACGCGCCGTCCACGTGCGCCCAGCCGCCGTACCGGTGGACCAGGTCGCAGGCGCGGCGCAGGTCGTCGCACGCGCCGGTGTTCACGTTGCCCGCCTGAAGGCACACGATGATCGGTCCGGGGCCGGCGTCGCGCAGCGCCGCCGCCAGGGCGTGCGGGTCGATGGCGCCCTGCGGGCCGGTCGGCACCGGGCGCAGCGCGTCGGTGCCGAGGCCGAGCAGCCGCAGCGACCTGTCGATGGTGGCGTGCCGTTCGGCGCCGGCGAACACCCGGACCGCCGGTGCGCCGTGCAGCCCTCGTCGTTCCACGTCCCAGCCGGCGTCGGCGAGCACCTGGTGGCGGGCGGCGGCGAGCCCGGCGGTGTTCGCGGCCTGCCCGCCGGTGACGAACCCGGCCGACGCGGTCGCCGGGATGCCCAGCAGCTCCTTCAGCCAGGTACCGGCGGCCGACTCGGCGGCCACCGCGGCGGGCGAGGTGACAGCGTTGAACGCGTTCTGGTCCCACCCGGCGGCCAGCATGTCCGCGGCGGTGGCGGCCGGCGAGGCGCCGCCGATGACGAAGCCGAAGTAGCGCGGCCCGGCGGTGGCCACGAGTCCGGGTTCGGCGGCGGTCACCAGCTCCGCGAGCACCTGTTCGGGCGGGGTGGGCGCGTCCGGCAGCGGGCCGGCGAACGCCCTGTGCAGCGCGGTCTGGTCCACGGGTACGCCGACCGGCCGGTCCGGCAGCGACAGCCGGTAGTCGGCCGCGTGGTCGGCGGCGCGCCGGAACAGGTGCCTCAGCTCGTCCATCGCCGCACCCTAGCCCTGGTCGCCGCTCTCTCCGAGGGCGGTGTCGAGCCGGTCCAGGTGCAGGGCGACCGGCCCGACGGTGAGCAGGCCGCTGCCCGCCCCGGCCAGCTCGCCCGCCGCCGGGGCGAGCGAGAACCGGGCCCGCAGCATCGCGTCCCGGTCGTCGAGCGCGACGGCGGCCCGCGCGGTGAGGCACCACAGGGCCTCCATGAGCAGGTCACGCGGTGGCGCCGGGGTGCGACGCAATGCCTTGGCGGCTTCCTCGCGCCGGCCGTCGGCGAGCAGGAGCAGCGGGCGGACCCAGGGCGCGTACGGGCCCCAGTCCGTGTCCGCCGGGAAGACGGTGGGCAGGTCGTGCCACACCCGCAGGCAGAGCAGCGCCAGCGGCGCCAGCCCGCCTTCCACGCCAGGCATGCCGCAGCCGGCCAGCCCGGTCGCCCACGACAGGTACGCCGCCTCCGCGTCCGGGTACGCGGCGCCGGTGGCGGTGGTCCGCATGGCCCGGTAGCCGCCGGTGAACACGCCGACGAGCGGGCTCTCGTGCCGGGCGGCGAGCCGGTCCGCCGCCTCGGCGTGCGCGTCGGCGGTGGTGAAGTCGGCGAGCGCGCTCCGCGCCTGCACCCGGATCAGGTGCCCGAGGATCTCCACTGTGGCCAGGCCGTGCCGCGCCGCGAGCGCTACCAGTTCCACCCCGATCGCGTCCCGCTCGGTGGCCAGCCCGGCCCGGCGGAACGTCTGCATGTACACGCCGTTGAGGGCCTGGGCCAGCAGCGCCGGATCGGCCACCCGCCGGGCGATCGCCTCCGCCTCCCGCGCCGCCTCGGCGGGGCGCGGCGACGCCGTACCGCGCGACTCGATCGCGACGGTGGCCAGCAGCCGCGCCCGGGTCGCCTCCGGCGCGTCCGGACCCAGCCCTGCGAGGGCCCGCTCGGCGGCCGCGACGACCCGGGCCGCCTGCGCCGGGTCGTCCGAGCGGGTCCAGATCGCGGGTACGTCGTACCCGCCGATGACCCGCGCGGTGAACTCCGGGTCGCCCAGTTGCTCGGCCGCGGTGATGGCCGCCTCGCGCTGGTCCCGGGCGGCCTCCAGTCCGCCCGGCCCGGTCACCGCGAGGCTGCGCAGCAGCCCGACAGTGGACTCCAGCCGGGCCCGCGCGCCGGGCACCACACTGCGCTCGTACGCCGCGGCGGTCTCCGCCCAGACCCGCGCCGGGCCTGTCGGTTCGGGTTCGGCCTGGCGCAGCAGGTCGGTCTCCAGCCGCCGCAGCCGCGGCCCGGGGTCGAGTCCGAGCTGGTCGCGCAGCAGTTCCCGGGCGCGGCGCAGCACGGCGAGCGCGTCGGCCTGCCGCCCGGCCCGGTAGAGCGCCGACGCCAGCAGCGCCCACCCGTCCTCCCGCCACGGGTGCGCGGCGACGTGGGCGTCGAGATCGGGTACGGCGTCGGCGGCCCGGTCCAGCGCCAGCAGCGCCTCGGCCCGCCGCTCGACAGCTGTCAGCCGGATCTGGTCGAGCCGGGCGCGTTCGGCGTGCGCCCACGGCTGGTCGAAGCCGGCGTACGCGGGTCCCCGCCACCAGCCCAGCGCCTCGTCGAGCCGGTCCAGCGCGGCCCGGGGCAGCGAGTCGGCCGCTGCGGTGACGGTGTCCTCGAACCGCCAGGCGTCGACGGTGTCCGGGTCGGCGCGCAGCGCGTACCCCGGTCCGTCGGTGACCAGCAGCCGGGCCGGCTCGCGGGGCGGACGGTGCGGTTCGAGGCGGCGGCGCAGCGCCGCGACGAACGTGCGGACCGCGCCCACCGCACCGGCCGGCGGGTCGTCCCACAGGTCGTCGACGATCTGCCCGACCGGCACGGTCCGGCCCCGGGCGGCGACCAGCCGCGCCAGCACGGCCCGGTGGCGGGGCCCCTTGAGGTCGACCGGCGCACCCGCGTCGTCCCAGGCCGTGACCGGACCCAGCACACCGAAACCGACAGGCACCGACCCCTCCTCGACCAGGGGTCACCGTATCGCGCTCATCGGTTGCTCATCCGGCGCCGCCACGCTGGTCAGGTACGACGAGACGAAAGAGGGATCGAGATGAGCACCACCATCGCGGGATTCGACTATCAGCGCGTTCCGGTCGCCGAGGGTGTGACGCTGAACGTGGCGGTGGGCGGCTCCGGCAGCCCGGTCGTGCTGCTGCACGGCTTCCCGCAGACGCACCTGATGTGGCGGCACGTCGCCGCCGACCTGGCGGGCGAGCACACGGTGATCTGCCCGGACCTGCGCGGCTACGGCGCCAGCGACAAGCCGGCCGCCGCCACCGAGGACACGTACAGCAAGCGGACCATGGCCGCCGACGTGGTGGCGGTGGCCCGCGCGCTCGGCCACGAGCGGTTCGCGCTCGCCGGGCACGACCGGGGCGCCCTGGTCGCGGTCCGGGCCGGTCTGGACCACCCGGACACCGTCACCCACCTGGCGTCGCTGGACGTGCTGCCCACCCTCGACATGTGGGACGTGCTGCACGGCGTGTCCGCGTCGGTGGCGTTCCACCTCTACCTGATGGCCCAGCCCCCCGGCCTGCCCGAGAAGATGATCGCGGGCAGCGCCGACGCGTTCTTCGGGCACTTCCTCGACGCCTGGGCCGGTGACCCGGCGGCCATGCCGGCCGAGGTGCGTGCCGAGTACCTGCGAGCCTCCCGGGAGGCGGTCGACTCGATCGTCGCGGACTACCGGGCGTCGGCCGGGATCGACGTGGCGCACGACCGGGCGGACCGGGACGCCGGGCGACGGCTGGCCATGCCGGTCACCGTCATCCAGCAGGACTGGGGCGCCGCGCTCGGCTACGACGCGGCGGCGGTGTGGCGGGCGTGGGCCCCGGACCTGGAGCACCGCACCACCACGGCCGGGCACTTCATGGCCGAGGAGGCGCCGGGCGAGATCGCCGAGGCGCTGCGTGCGCTGCTGAAGCGGTAGGCACGGCGGTCCGGGCGCGCGTGGCGCCCGGACCGTCCGCCCCCGTCCGCTCAGCCGGCCCGTCTCCGGACGTGCCACAGGCCGAACGCCGCCAGCAGACCGGCCGCGCCGAGGTGGAGCGCCAGCTCGATCCACTGGAACGCCCAGAACCGGCGGTTCGGCTGGTACGTCAGGTCCACGTGCAGGTCGAGCGCGCCGAGGCAGGCCGCGGTGTCGCCGAACGTGCCGGTGGCACCGGTGCGCGGCGGGTCGCGGAAACAGGTGCCGAACGCCTCGTCGGAGAGCTGCCGCCCGTCGGCGGTCCGCAGCGGGCTGATGCCGGTGACCCACGCGCCCGGCACGTCGAGCCCGCCGACGACCGGTGAGCCGGTGATGCTGCCCAGGTTGCGGGCCCGGTTGACGGTGTCGGCGGTCATCGGCACGGTGACGCGCTCCGGTGGCAGGTAGTGCGGGCGCAGCAGGTTCGGCACCGCGAGCTGCACCACGACCACGGCCAGGAACACCACTGCCATGGCCGGCAGGGTGCGGCGCAGCAGCAGCCCGGCGACCACGCCGAGGACGAGGCCGAACACGGCGTACCCGACCGGCGCGATCCCGCGCGCGCCGAACAGCACGGTGCTGAACCGGTCGCCGGCGATCCGGTCGACGGGCGAGGCTGCCCAGGTCAGCAGCGCGCCGAGCACACCGGCGACGAGCGCGGCGGCGGCTGACAGCACGGCGAGCTTGACGGCCAGCCAGCGGCGGCGCGGCACGCTCTGGTTCCACACCAGCCGGTGCGTGCCCTGCTCCAGTTCCCGGGCCACGAGCGGCGCGCCCCAGAACGCCCCGATCAGCGCGGGCACCAGTGCGAACCCGCCGGCGAGGAACAGCATCGTCTGCGCGTACCGGTCGGGCAGCCGGGCCGGATCGGGCACGGCGCGGATGTCCGCGCCGAGGCGCAGCAGGTAGGCACCGGCCAGCACCAGCGCGACGGCGCCGACGAGCGCCGGGAGGCGGAACTGCCGCAGCGTCATCCGGATCATCGGGTCACCGCCGGGTGGGCGGCGGCCCGGGACAGGTACGCGAGGACCAGTTCCTCCAGTGTGACCGGCGCGCCGTCGCGTACCGCCGGGCCCCGGACCACGACGCGGCCGGGCTCGGCCCAGACCACCTCGGCCCCGGCGGGCGCGGCGGCGGTCTTGCGATGCGTGGCGAGCAGGTCCGGGACCGGGCCGGCCACCTGCACCCGGGCGGCGCAGAGCACGACCAGGTGGTCGCAGACCTGCGCCACGTCGCCGAGCAGGTGCGAGGAGAGCACCGCCCCGGCGCCGAGTTCCCGCACGAAGCCGGCCAGTCCGTGCATGAACTCGCGGCGCGCCAGCGGGTCCAGCGCGGCGGCCGGCTCGTCGAGGATCAGCAGCTCGGGACGCTTCGCGGCGGCCAGCGCGAGGGCCAGTTGCGCGCGCTGGCCGCCGGAGAGCCGGCCCGCCTTCTGCGCCGGGTCCAGGCCGACCTCGTCGACGCGCCGCCGGGCCAGCGCCGCGTCCCAGGACGGGTTCAGCCAGGCGCCCATCCGCAGGTGCTCGGCGACGGTGAGGGACGCGTACACCGGCGTGTCCTGGGCGACGAAACCGACCCGGGCCAGGTGCGCGGCGTCGGCGGCCGGCGGCGAGCCGAGCACCGTCAGCGAACCCGAGGTGGGCGCGATCAGCCCGCAGGCCAGTTGCAGCAGCGTGGACTTTCCGGCGCCGTTGGGGCCGACCAGGCCGACCACGTGCCCGCGCGGAACGCTCAGGTCGCAGTCGGCAAGCGCGGTGCGGCGGCCGTACCGTTTGGTCAGCCGCTCGGCGTGCAGGGCGAGTGGTGGATGCATGCGACTCATCCTGGGCACGCCCGGAGTGGCGGACATCGGTCCGGAGCAGGGTCCGGCACTCGGCCGGCCCCTCCTTTCGGCCGGTTCGCGCCGGCCCGCGATCTCCTAGCGTGCTGGGCATGGCTACCGAACGGCTCACCCGGGTGGCAGCGACGGCGGGGCTCGCCGTGGTGCTGCTCGCCGCGATCGGCGTCCAGGCGGTGGCGATCGCCGCGAGCTGGGGGCTGCGGTACTGGCTTCCCGGCGGCGCGGCCGCCGTCGTGGTCGGCGTGCTGACTCTGGTACGCGACAGGCAGCGCGTCGTCACGGCCACCGCCGGACTCGTCGTCGCCGGGTCGGCAGTCGCCGCGGCCCGGCTGTTCGACCTGCCCACCGAGCCGGGACCGGCGCTGGCGCTGGCGTCGGCCGTCCTGGTCGGATCGGCGGTACGCGCGCTGCCGCCGCTGCCCGCCGGTCTGGTCGCGGCCGGTGGTCTCGTGGTGGCGGCCGGGGCGTGGGCGGCGGCCCGCCCGGGCGCGGGCGGGTCCGGGGTGGTCGCGTTCAACGGGCTGTGCTGGCTCGGCGGGGTCGCCGCCGGGCTCACGCTGCGGCTGCTCGACGAGCGGGCCCGGGCCGCGGCCGAGCGGGTACGCCGCGACGAGCGGCTGGAACTGGCCCGGGAACTGCACGACGTGGTGGCGCACCACGTCACCGGCATGGTGGTGCAGGCACAGGCCGCCCACCTGGTCGGGCGGCGGGATCCGGCGCGCGCCACGGAGTCGCTGGCCGGCATCGAGGCAGCAGGCGGCGAGGCGCTGCGGGCCATGCGCCGCCTGGTCGGGGTGCTGCGCGACACCGCCGACGCGCCGCCGGCCTCGGCCGGTACCGAGCAGATCGAGGAGCTGGTCGAGCGGTTCCGCTGGCAGGGCCCGCCGGTGCGGCTGCGCCTACCGGGGGAGACGGCCTGGCCGCCGGAGGTCACCAGCACCGTGCACCGGATCGTCCGGGAGGCGCTGACGAACGTGGCCCGCCACGCCCCGCACGCCGGACAGGTCATCGTGGACGTGGCGCAGGAGCCGGACGCGGTGGTGGTCGAGGTGACCGACGACGCGTCGGGGGCGCCCGCCGACCAGCGGGGCGGATACGGCCTGATCGGCCTGCGCGAGCGCGTCGAGGCCCTCGGCGGCACGCTGCGCGCCGGTCCCCGCCCCGGGGCCGGGTGGTCGGTGCGGGCGGTAGTGCCGAACGGGAGGGCGTGATGACGATCCGGGTGCTGCTCGCCGACGACCAGGCGATGGTCCGCGGCGGGCTGCGGCTGATCCTGGAGGACCAGCCGGACATCACAGTGGTGGCCGAGGCGTCCGACGGCGTCGACGCGGTGGCCCAGGCCCGCCGCCTGCGCCCGGACGTGTGCCTGGTGGACATCCGGATGCCGCGCCTCGACGGGCTCCAGGTGACGCGGGCGCTCGCCGGGCCCGGGGTGGCCGACCCGCTGCGGGTCGTCGTGGTCACCACGTTCGACCTGGACGAGTACGTCTACGGCGCGCTGCGCGGGGGAGCGGCCGGGTTCCTGCTCAAGGACGCCGGTCCGGCGCTGCTGGTGGAGGCGGTGCGGGCGGCGTATCAGGGTGACGCGCTCGTGTCCCCGTCGGTGACGGTCCGGCTGCTGCGGCACCTGACGCCGCCCGTCCCGCCCCGCGACGAGCGACGCCCGGCGTTGTCCGAGCGGGAGATCGAGGTGGTACGGGAGATCGCCCGGGGCCGCACGAACCTGGAGATCGGCGCGGAGCTGTTCATCTCGCTGAGCACCGTGAAGAGCCACGTGTCGACGGTGCAGACGAAGCTCGGCCTGCGGAACCGTACCGAGATCGCGGTCTGGGCGTGGGAGCACCGGGTGGTCGACTGAATCATTGGCGGACGCCATACCGTACGTTGTACGTTAGTGCCCTCGTCGACGGAGGGGGCACAGACGTGGAACACGCGATCCTCGCGGAGGGCCTGCGCAAGCGGTACGGGGACACGGCCGCGCTGGACGGATTCGACCTGCGGGTGCCACCCGGCACCGTGTGCGGGCTGCTCGGCCCGAACGGCGCCGGCAAGACCACAGCCGTACGCATCCTGGCCACACTGCTGCGCTTCGACGCCGGGCGCGCCGAGGTCGCCGGCTACGACGTGGCCGGGCAGGCCGACCGGGTACGCCACCGCATCGGCCTGGTCGGCCAGCACCCGGCGGTGGACGAGGCACTGAGCGGGCGGGAGAACCTGGTGATTTTCGGCCGGCTGTTCCACCTGGACCGGGCCGCTGCGAGACGGCGGGCCACCGAACTGCTCGACCGGTTCGGGCTCGCCGACGCCGGCGGGCGGCCGGTACGAACCTACTCCGGTGGCATGCGCCGCCGCCTCGACCTGGCCGCCGGCATGATCCTCGCGCCGTCGGTGCTGTTCCTCGACGAGCCGACCACGGCGCTCGACCCGCGCGGCCGCAACGAGGTGTGGGAGGCGGTACGCGACCTGGTCCGCGGCGGCACCACGGTGCTGCTCACCACGCAGTACCTCGACGAGGCCGACCAGCTCGCCGACCGGGTCTGCGTGCTCGACGCCGGGCGGGTGATCGCCGAGGGCACCCCTGACGCGCTCAAGTCCCGCCTCGGCGGCGACCGGATCGAACTGGTCGTCCGCGATGTCGCCGACCTCGCCACCGCCGCCGGGCGGCTGCGCGCCGTCGCCCGCGCCGAACCGGCGGTCGACCCGGACCGGCGGGCGGTCAGCGCCCAGGTCGGCGACCGGGCCGGCGCGCTGACCGAGGTGCTGCGCGCGCTCGACGCCGACGGCGTGACGGTGGCCGACGTGGCGCTGCGGCGACCCACGCTGGACGAGGTGTTCCTCCAGCTCACCGGCGGGCCGTCCGTCGCCCGGACCGGCGTGGAGGTGACCGCGTGACCGCGATCGTGACCCCGGCCCGGCGCCCGTCGCTGGCCGGTGACGGCCTGACGCTCACCGGGCGCGCGCTGGCGCACTGGCGGCGTGAGCCCGGCCCGCTGGTCGGCTCCCTGGGCTTCGACATCCTGATGGTGCTGATGTTCGCGTATCTGTTCGGCGGCGCGCTCCAGGTGCCCGGCGGCGGCAGCTACCGCGAGTTCCTGATGCCCGGCATGTTCGCCATGACCATGGTCTTCGGTATCAGCATGACCACCATGGCGGTCTCGGCGGACCTGGACCGCGGCGTCACCGACCGGCTGCGGTCCATGCCGGTGTCCCGGCTGGCCCCGCTGCTCGGCCGCGCGGCCGCCGACCTGATGTTCGCGGTGGTGACGCTCGCCGTCATGCTGGGCGTCGGCCTGGCGGTCGGGTGGCGGGCGCGCGGCGACCTCGGCGACATGCTCGCCGCGCTCGGGCTGATCCTGCTGCTGCGGTTCGCGCTGGTCTGGGTGGGCATCTTCCTCGGCCTGACCGTGAAGGGGCAGAGCGCGGTCACCGCCGTGCAGACGCTGGAGTTCCCGCTCGGCTTCCTGTCCAGCGCGTTCGTGGCGCCGTCCACCATGCCCACGTGGCTGGGCGCGGTCGCCGAGTGGAACCCGCTGTCCGCGACCGTCGGGGCCACCCGGGAGCTGTTCGGCAACCCCGGCTGGGGCGGCGACTCGTGGGTGGCCGCACACCACCCGCTGCTGGCGGTGCTGTGGCCGCTCGTGCTCGTCGCGGTGTTCCTGCCGCTGTCGCTGCGCCGCTACCGGGCGCTGAGCCGCTGAGCCGGACCCCGGGGGCGGCAGCGTGCCGCCCCCGGGCGCCGGTCACGGCCCGGTGAGCACGACCAGCTCGCCGGTGGCCCGGGTCATCGCGACGTACCGGTCCACCGCCCCGGCGATCCCGTCGCCGAACGACTCCGGGTCGACCAGCACCACCAGGTCGAACTCCAGGCCCTTGGCGAGCACCGGGCTCAGCGACCGGACCCGGTCCGAGGCCCGGAACGCCGGATCGCCGATGACGCACGCGACGCCCTCGGCGTGGGCGGCGAGCCAGCCGTCCACCACCGCGCGCAGCTCGGCGCGGTCGCCGTACCGCACCGGGGCGCCGTCGCGGATGGACGTGGGCACGTTGGCGTCCGGGAGGACGGCCCGGATCACCGGCTCGGCCGCCGCCATCACCTGCGCCGGGGTGCGGTAGTTGACGGTCAGCGTCGCCACCTCGACCCGGTCGAACCCGGCCCGCGCCAGCCGCTGCGGCCACGACTCGGTGAACCCGTGCCGCGCCTGCGCCCGGTCACCGACCACCGTGAAGCTGCGCGACGGGCAGCGCGCCAGCAGCATCTGCCACTGCGCGTCGGTCAGCTCCTGCGCCTCGTCCACCACGACGTGCGCGAACGGCCCCGCCAGCAGGTCCGGATCGGCGGCGCTCAGCACGCTGGAGTCGACCAGGCTGGTGCGCATGTCCTCGCCGTACAGCATGGTCATCAGACCCTCGCCGTCGTCGTAGGCGTGCGACGCGATCAGCGCGTCGACCACCGTGTCCATCTCGGCGCGCTGCGCGGCCAGCACCCCCTCGTCGCGGCGCCGCCGCAGCGACGCCTCCGGGTCGCCGACCCGCCGCCGGGCCGCGTCCAGCCACGGCAGGTCCGCCACCGTCCAGGCCCGAGGGTCGGCCCGCCGCAGCGTACGGATCTCCTCGACGCTCAGCCAGGGGGCGCACCGGCGCAGGTAGGCCGGCACCGACCACAGGTCGGCCACCACGTCGAGCGGGTCGAGCAGCGGCCACGCCCGGCCGAACGCGGTGACCAGTTCCCGGTCGCGCCCCAGCGCCCGGCGGACCGCCTCCTCCGGCTCGTCGCCGCGGTACTTCTCCACCAGGATCGTGAGCAGTTCCTCCCACACCTCGTCGCGGGCCTCGTTGTGCGGGACGCCCGGCCCGGCCGCCTCGAACGCCGTCGTCCAGTCGTCGGCGGTCAGCCGCAGTTCGGCGTCCCCGACACCGACCGTCATCCCGGTCGCGGGCGGCTCCTCGTAGAAGCGGACCGCGGCGTCGACAGCGCGCACCAGCTCGCCGGACGCCTTCAGTCGCGCCACCTCCGGGTCGGTCTCCGGCGCCGCCGCCGCGCCCTCCGGCACCAGGTCGGCCAGCGTGCAGATCTGCACGTCCTCCTCGCCCAGGCTGGGCAGCACGTCCGACACGTAGTTCAGGTACGGCTGGTGCGGCCCGACCACCAGGACCCCGCCGCGGCGCTCGCCCAGCCGCGGGTCGGCGTGCAGCAGGTACGCGGTGCGGTGCAGCGCCACCACCGTCTTGCCGGTGCCGGGGCCGCCGTCGACCACCAGTGCGCCCCGCGACCCGGCCCGGATGATCGCGTCCTGGTCGGCCTGGATGGTGCCGAGCACGTCGCGCATCCGCGCCGACCGGGTCGCGCCCAGGCTGGCGATGAACGCCGACTGGTCGTCCAGCGCGGCGTGCCCGGCCAGCCCGTCGGCGGTGAACACCTCGTCCCAGTAGTCGGTGATCCGGCCCGCGGTCCACCGGTACCGGCGGCGGCTGACCAGGCCCATCGGGTCGGCGTGAGTGGCGCCGAAGAACGGCTCGGCGGCGGGGGAGCGCCAGTCCAGCAGCAGCCGGCTGCCCGCACCGTCGGTCAGGCCGAGCCGGCCCACGTACACCGGTTCGCCGCCGTCCGCGCCGACCATCCGGCCCAGGCACAGGTCCAGGCCGTAACGGCGCAGCGTACGCAGGCGCGCGCTCAACCGCCGGACCTCCTGGTCCCGGTCGACGGCCTGCCGGCCCCGGCCGCCCGCGGCCCGGCGCGTGGCGTCGAGCCGGTCGGTCAGGTCGGCGATCGAGCGGCGCAGGCTGTCCGCGATGGCGGCGAAGTGCCGCTCGTCGGCGGCGATCAGATCGGGGTCGGCCTTGGCCGACAGTCGCTCGGGAAGATCGAAAACGCTCGTGGCAGGCAGGTTCAACTCGTCTCCGATCACGGGCACGGCCGAGCCTCCGCTCTTCGCGGCTTTTCGAATGGCGCGGCAATGGGTTACGGCCGGCAATTGTGCTCCCTGCCCCCGGTCTTGCGGCAAGACCGGGGGTGCGCTATATGTTGGTAGTGGCGGGAGAACCCGCCATTCTTTTTGCGCGAACAATTCTCGGGCTCCCCTTTTCCGGCGTCCCGCCGACGGCTGGCGACCGGCCCGGCCGGTAGGATGACGGCACCATGTCGAAGGAGCGCCGGCGCAAGGCCGATCCCGCCCGCAGCCTGGCCCTTCTCTGGCGCACCCGGGAACCGGCCAGCCGCGGCGCCGGTCCCGGTCTCAGCGTCGACCGGATCGTGCGTACCGCGATCGAGATCGCCGACGCCGAGGGCATCGACGCGCTCACCATGCGCCGGGTCAGCGAGGCGCTCGGCGTGGGCACCATGTCCGTCTACACGTACGTGCCGGGTAAGGCGGAACTGCTCGACGTCATGGTGGACGCCGTCCTCGGTGACCTGCCGCGCCCGGCTGACGTGCCGGGTAGCTGGCGGGGCCGGCTGGAACGCATCGCGCGGGACAATCTCGCCCTCTACCGGGCCCACCCGTGGCTGCTGCGTGCCGAGACGACCCGGCCGGTGCTCGGCCCGAACGTGCTCGCCAAGTACGACTACGAACTGCACGCCGTCGCGGACATCGGCCTCGACGACGTGGAGATGGACGCGGTGCTCACGCTCGTGCTGGGGCACGCCAAGAACGCGGCCCGGGTCGCGCTGGACGTGGCCGAGCTGGAACGTGAGACCGGGATGACCGACGACCAGTGGTGGCGGACGCACGGGCCCTGGCTGGAGAAGTTCATGACCGCCGGCAGCTTCCCGCTCGCCGCGCGGGTCGGCACCGCCGCCGGCATGGCGCACGGCGCGGCGTACGGGCCGGACCACGCCTTCGAGTTCGGTCTCCAGCGGGTGCTCGACGGCATCTCGGTGGTGGTGGCCGAGCGTGCCGGTGGCGAGCCGGGGCCCGGGAAGACCTTGTAATCCTACTAGTTAAGTAGGAAACTCTCGTTGGGGTCGACGATCCCCCGTCACCCCTCGCCCCCGGCTGCCCTCCGTCGCCCGCGCGTACCCGTAGGAGCCCCTCATGAGCAACGCGCCCACGCCACCCGAACCGCCCACCGCAGGCACGTCCCGGCTCGCCTTCAGCGAGGACTGGGCCGCCACCGTCCTCGGCCTCGCGCTGCTCCTCCTGGTGCTGGCCGGTGCGATCCCCGCCGGGCTGGTGCCGTGATGGCCGCCGTCCCGGAGCCCGCCACCCACACCACCGCCGCCGGGTCGTCCGCGGCCTCCACCGCGGACGCCCCGGCCGCCGCGACCCCGGTGGACCGACCCGCCGGTACGCCCGCGGTCGCGCCACCCCGGGCCGACCTGCGCTCCGGCGCGTTCTGGGCCTGGACCGGCCTGGGCCTGCTGGTGGTGCTCGGCCTCGCCGCGCTCACCCGGTTCCTCGAACAGAACGTGCCGGTCTGGGCCGAGGGCAGCGCGGTCGAGGACGTGGCCGCCGCGATCGAGTACCCGGTCTACGCGATCCTGCTCGGCCTGCTCGGCAACCTCGTCGTCACAGTGACCGGCCTGCGGGACCGGATCTCCGCCGCGTTCCGTACCGAGTTCTTCATCAAGACCGGCCTGGTGCTGCTCGGCGCCTCGATCAATCTGGCAGTCATCGCGAGCGCCGCCGGTCCCGCCATCGCCCAGGCGCTGCTGCTGATCAGCGGCGTGTTCCTGTTCACCTGGTGGCTGGCCGGGCGGTTCGGCCTGGACGAGAAGCTGCGCGCGCTGCTCGCCTCGGCGGTGTCGATCTGCGGAGTCAGCGCCGCGATCGCCGCCGCCGGCGCGGTACGGGCACGCCGGGAACAGCTCGCGTACACGGCCAGCCTGGTCATCGCGTTCGCGCTGCCGTCGATCTTCCTGCTGCCGTGGCTGGCCGACGTGCTCGGCCTCTCCGACGCGGTCGCCGGCGCCTGGATCGGCGGCAACATCGACACCACCGCCGCCGTCACCGCGGCCGGCGCGCTCGCCGGTGAGGACGCACTCCAGATCGCCAGCATCGTCAAGGTCACCCAGAACGCGCTGATGGGCGTGGTCGCGGTGGCGCTCACCGCGTACTTCGCGCTGCACGTGGAGCGCCGGCCGGACGCCCCGCGCCCCGGGCTGGGCGAGCTGTGGCGCCGGTTCCCGAAGTTCGTGCTCGGGTTCGTCGCCGCCTCGGTGATCGCCACCTGGTATCTCGACGCGGCCGGGTCGGACGGCAAGGCCACCATGGCGATCGTCACCGACCTGCGGGTCTGGTTCCTCATCCTGGCCTTCGTCAGCATCGGCCTGGAGGTCCGCGTGTCGTCGCTGCGCGAGGCCGGCTGGCGGCCGGTGACCGTGTTCGGCGCCGCCACCGTGTTCAACCTGGTGCTGGCCCTCGGGCTGGCGTCGGTGCTGTTCCACGGCTTCACGGTCTGACCGCCGTCCGTCCCCGTACACCTTGGAGGAACGCCGTGCCCGAGCCCGCCGACACCCTGGTCGACGCCGACGCCGACGCGCTGCGGGCGCTGCTGCGGCACCAGGCCAGCACCGTCACAGCGGTCACCGCCGCCGGGCCACCGGCGGCCGGGTTCACCGCCACGTCGTTCACCGCGGTGTCGCTGCGACCGCCGATCGTCTCGTTCTGCCTGGACCGGGGGTCGTCGAGCTGGCCGGTGGTGTCCCGGGCCCGGCACGTCGGGGTGCACCTGCTCGGGCACGGCCAGCACGAGCTGGCCCGGACGTTCGCCACCAGCGGGATCGACCGGTTCGCCGGGCCGACTCGCTGGCGGCCCGGCCCGGAAGGGGTGCCGGTCCTCGACGACACGCTGGCCTGGCTGCTGTGCCGGGTGGTGGACCGGGTGGTCGTCGGGGACCACGCCGTGGTGCTTGCCGAACCGGAACTGCTGCGGCACGCCGACGTCGGCTCGCCGCTGCTCTACCACAGGGGGCGGTACGCGGGCCTGGCCGACACGACCGACCCCGGCGACCGCCGCTCCGCCGCCTGACCGGCCGCCGCTATCGTGGCCGCGTGATCACCTGCGTCGTGCACTACACGATCGACCCCGCACAGCTCGAGGCGTTCGAGCGCTTCGCCCGTACCTGGATGCGGCTGGTGGCACGGCACGGCGGCGTGCACCACGGCTACTTCCTGCCCGCCGAGGGCGCCAGCGACCGGGCCGAGGCGCTGTTCAGCTTCGAGAGCCTGGCGGCGTACGAGCAGTACCGGTCCCGGTTCGGAGTGGACCCGGAGTTCGTCGCCGCCGACCGGATCCGCGACGAGTCGGGCTGCGTCCTGCGGTACGAGCGCACGTTCATGCGCCCCCTCCTGCCCGCCGACTGACAGGAGCCGTCCAGGATCGGGGCGGCGCCGAAGGCGTGGTTCGTCCTAGAGTGGCGGCGATGACGAGTGTGGTCCGGCTGAACCGTTGGGCGCAGGTCGATCCCACCCCCCACCCGTACGACCCGGCCGCCGCGTTGGACGTGGTGCGGCGCCTGGCGCCCCCGGTGCCACCCGCCGCGCCCGCCTTCCCGTCCCTGCGGCCGAGCGATCCGGTGGCCTGGGACGCGTACCAGCGGGCCTGCCAGCAGTCGCTGGAGTGGAACACGGCGATGACCGAGGCGCTGGTGCGCGAGTACGGCCCGTGGGCCTCCGGCTGGGGGATGGCTCCGCATGCGACGTGGGATTGCTGGGCGCCGTTCGTCACCTCCCAGGAGGAGACAGTCGCCCTGGTCGCCGAGCAGCTCACACGGTGGCGGCGCTGGCTGGAGGGAGCAGCCGACCGGTTCGGTCGCCTGCTGCCGTCGCTGGACGCCGCTGCGGCGGCGGGGCCGGACGACGCCGTCGCGGCCTGGGAGGCGGCGATCACCGAACTGCTGACCGCGACGGTCGCCTGGGTCGAGGACGACGACGGGTGGCAGGGGCGGTGCCACCGGGTGCTCACCTGGCTGCTGACCGCCGCCGGCCTGCCGGAGGAGCGGAGCGTGACGCTGGTGAACCAGGCTCTGGGCAGCCGGTTCGACGGCTGGGTGCGCCTGTCCGCGGCCGATGTGGCCGACATCGCCGAGCACCTCGCGCGGGACGTGGTCGGCCCGCGGTACGGCGCGTTCGCCGGTCCCGGTCAGGGCGGCGACGACTGGCCCGACACGTGGCCGGACGGCTGGCCCTCGTGGCGGGCCACCAACCGGGCCCGCCCGCACAGCTAGCGGCGATCGCCCAAGCCCACCCGCCTAACCCTGGCGCGGGGACTTCGCGGCGGCGGCGTACCGGCGGGCCAGGCGGGCGAACGCCTCGCGCAGCTCCGGCGGCCCGACCACCTCGATGTCGGCGTCGTAGCGGCCGAGCACGGCGGCCAGCCCGGGCCACGACCAGGCGCCCAGCACCAGCCGGCAGCGGTCCGGGCCCAGTTCCTCGACGATCCCGTCACAGGTCCACCCGGACACCACGCGGGCGGGCAGGTCGAGGATCACCTCGCCCCGGCAGGGCCAGTCGCCCGGCCCGGTGGCGCCCTTGAACCGGCCGGCGACGTACGCGGCCACGTCCCCGCCGGGCAGCTCGCGGGGCGTGAACCGGGGGCCGGTGGGCGTACGCGGGCTGATCCGGTCGACCCGGAACGTGCGCCAGTCGTCGCGGTCGAGGTCCCAGGCGACGAGATACCAGCGCCCGCCCCAGGTGACCAGGTGGTGCGGCTGCACCCGGCGCGGCGGCCGGCCCGCGGCCGGCGTCGTCGTCGACACCGACTCGTAGTCGAAGCGCAGCTCCTCGCGGGCGTGCACGGCGGCGCTCAGCGTCATCAGCAGCGCCGGTTCCACCCGGTGCCGGACCGGCGTGCCGGCGCGTTGCACGTCGACCACCCGCAGCGCGTCCACCCGGTGCCGCAGCCGCGCCGGCATCACCTGCCGCACCGTGGTCAGCGCCCGCGCCGCCGCCTCCTCGATGCCGGTCACCCCGCCGGCGGCGGTCTGCAACGCCACGGTGAGCGCGACCGCCTGCTCGTCGTCGAAGAGCAGCGGCGGCAGCGCCGAGCCGGCGCCCAGCCGGTAGCCGCCGTCCGGGCCCTTGGCGCTCTCGATCGGATAGCCCAGCTCCCGCAGCCGGTCGACGTCGCGGCGCACGGTACGCGGGCTGACCCGCAGCCGTTCGGCGAGCAGCGATCCGGGCCAGTCGCGTCGCGCCTGCAACAGGGACAGCAGGGAGAGCAGTCGGGCGGAAGCCTTCGGCACGACACGCATTCTGCCGCGAGAAGAGGACACTTCCTGACCGCTATGCCTGCGAGGGTGGACCCGTACCCGATCAGGACCGGAAGGAACGATGACGATGACCGGCACCACCACGACCCCCACCACCCTGGACGCCGAGCGGACCGACCTGCTGGCCGAACTCGCCGAGGCCCGGAACATGCTGATCAACACGGTGCGCGGCCTGACCGACGAGCAGGCCGGGCAGAAGCCGACTGTCAGCGCGCTCTGCCTGGGCGGCCTGATCAAGCACGTCGCGTCCACCGAGGAGGCGTGGCTGCGGTTCGTGGTCGAGGGCCCGTCGGCGATGTCCTTCGCCATGCCCGAGGGCGTCACCTGGGAGGACTTCATGTCCGGGCAGGCCCGCGAGCTGCCGCAGTGGGCGATCGAGCGGGGACGGGACTTCCAGATGCTGCCCGAGGACACGCTGCCGGCCATCCTGGACCGGTACGCCCGCATCGCCGCCCGTACCGAGGAGATCGTGGCCGGCGTCGAGGACCTGTCGGCGACCTGGCCGGTGCCGGACGCGCCGTGGAACGAGCCCGGTTCGGTCCGCAGCGTCCGGCGGGTGCTGATCCACGTCATCGCCGAGACCACCCAGCACGCCGGGCACGCCGACATCCTGCGCGAGAGCATCGACGGGCAGACCACCACCTGAGCCGGCCGGAGACCGGGACGTGACAGTGCTCGACCAGCGGACACTCAACCGGGCGACGCTCGCCCGGCAACTGCTGCTCGACCGCGCCGGCCTGCCGGTGGCCGACGCCGTCACGCACCTGTGCGGGTTGCAGGCCCAGGAGCCGCAGGAGCCATACGTCGGGCTCTGGTCGCGGCTGCGGGCCTTCGATCCGGCGGTCCTGTCGGACCTGCTGGTGCGCCGCCGCCTGGTGCGTACCCACCTGATGCGCCGCACCGTGCACCTGCTCGCCGCGGACGACGTGCTGGCCTGGCGGTCCCGGCACGACGCGATGCTGCGGCAGCGGGTGCTGGGCGTCTACCGCGGCGAGTTCGACGGGGTCGATCTCGACGAACTCGCCGCGGCGGCCCGGGAGGTCCTGGCCGACGGCGAGCCGCGCACCACCGCCGAGATCGTGGCGGCGCTCGCCGCGCGCTGGCCGGAGACCGACCGGCGGGCGCTCGGCGAGATCGTGCTCGCGCTGGTGCCGGCCGTGCAGGCGCCGCCGCGCGGACTGTGGCGGAACACCGCCGGCGTCCGTACCGTCGCTCTGGCCCGGTGGCTCGGCCGCGACGCCGACCCGCCCGGCCCGGACGGCGACGACCCGGCCGGGCGGGCGCTGGTGCGGCGCTACCTGGCCGCGTTCGGGCCGGCCGCGTCGGCGGACCTGCGCGCCTGGTGCGGCCTCGCCGGGCTGCCCGCCGCGGTGGCCGCGGTCCGCGACGAGCTGGTGGCCTTCCGGGACGCGCGCGGCCGCACGCTGCTGGACCTGCCGGGTGCGCCCCGGCCCGACCCGGACACCCCCGCGCCGGTACGGTTCCTGCCCGCCTTCGACAACGCGGTGCTCGGCTACCACGACCGCACCCGGATCATCGACGACGCCCACCGCAACCTCTCCGTGGCGGGGGCCCGGTTCGTGCTCGTCGACGGCCGGGTCGCCGCCACGTGGACTGTCGACGCGGGCGTCGTGGTGGTCACGCCGCTGCGCGCGTTCACCCGCGCCGAGCACGCGGCCGTCACCGCCGAGGGCGGCGCCGTGGCGTCGTTCCTGTCCGAGGGCGACAACCAGGGGGTACGCGTCGCCGCCCGTTGAGCCGCGCCGCGGCGCCGGTGCGGCGTGCGCGCGCCGAGGCGTACGTCAGGCGTGCACGGCCCGGCCCATCCGGGTGACCGCCTCGGTGAGCACGGCGGGGGAGGTGGCGAAGTTGAGCCGCACGAACCCGGCACCGCCGGAGCCGAAGACGTGCCCGGAGCTGAGCGCCACCCGGGCCCGGTCGAGGAACATCCGCGCCGGACCGGCCAGGTCGCTCGCCACGCCCGGTCCGTCGCCCGCCTCGGTGGGTACGCCGAGGCGCCGGCAGTCCAGCCAGGCCAGGTACGTGCCCTCGGGCGGCCGCCACGACACCGTCGGCAGGTGGTCGGCCAGCAGCGATCCGAGCAGCGACCGGTTCGCGTCGAGGCCGTCGAGCAGCCGGTCCAGCCACGGCCCGCCGGCGCGGAACGCGGCGGTGTGCGCGAGCACCCCGAGGTGGCTGGGGCCGTGGCTGACCTCCTCCGGCATCCGGGCCAGGTCGTCCGCCGCGTCCGGCCCGGCGACCGCCAGCGCCGCCTTGAGCCCGGCCAGGTTCCACGCCTTCGACGCCGACAGCAGCGCGAACGCGTTCTGGGCGCCCGGCACCGTCAGGTACGGGGTGAACCGCGCGCCGGGCAGTGCCAGCGGCGAGTGGATCTCGTCGGCCACCACCCGTACGCCGTGCCGCGCGGCCAGCTCGGCGACGGTGGCCAGCTCGTCGGGCCGGTGCACCACACCGGTCGGGTTGTGCGGGTTGCAGAGCAGGAACGCCGGCCGCTCACCGATCGCGCGGGCCCGGCGGAACGCCTCCTCCAGCGCGGCCGGGTCGAGCCGCAGGTCCGCGCCGAGCGGCGCCTCGAGGACCTGCCGCCCGGCGTTTGTGACGAACGCGTAGAACGGCGGGTAGACCGGGGGAGTGACCACCACCGCGTCGCCCGGACCGGTGACCAGGCGCAGCACCTCGACCGTACCCATCATCACGTCCGGCACCAGCGAGGTCCGGCCGACCGGGAAGTCGGCCCAGCCCCACCGCTGCGCGGCGAACCCGCCGACCGCCTCGGCGTACCCGGTGCCGAACGCGTAGCCGGTGTCGCCCAGCTCGACCGCCCGGCGCAGCGCCTCGGCCACCGGCGGCGCCAGCGGCACGTCCTGCTCGGCCACCCACAGCGGCAGCACGTCCGGCGGGTAGAGCCGCCACTTCACGCTGGTGCGCTGCCGGAGCTGGTCGAGCGTGAGCTGGGTGAGCGGGTTGCCCTCGTCGGCGGAAACGACCATGCGGCCCACACTAGGTTCCTCCTACCATCGCCGGATGACCCACCCGGCGTACCCGCTGCGCACGCCCCGGCTGCTGCTGCGCCCGGTCACGCTCGGCGACCTCGACGACGTGCACGCCTGGCAACGCCGCCCGGACGTGGTCCGCTGGATGGCCGGGGCCGCGCCGCGTACCCGGGCGGAGTCCCTGGCGTCGGTGACCGCGATGGCCGGCGAGGACGCGCTGCGCGCGGAGGGCGACTGCCTGACGCTCGCCGTGGTGCGCGACGCGCGGGTGATCGGCGCGGTCGAGCTGGTCTGGCGCAGCGCGGCGGACCGCACGGCCGAGCTGGGGTACGTCTTCCACCCCGACCACGGCGGCAGTGGGCTGGCCACCGAGGCGGCCGGCGCGCTGCTGGACTGGGGTTTCGGCGGGTTCGGGCTGCACCGGGTGATGGCCCGCTGTCACGCGGACAACGCGCCGTCGGCCCGCCTGATGGCCCGGCTCGGCATGCGGCGGGAGGCGCGGCACGTGCGCAGCTACCGGTTCCGGGACGGCTGGGCCGACCAGCTCGTCTACGCGATCCTCGCCGACGAGTGGCGGGCCGGGGTCAGATCGGGCTGACCGCGCTCAGCCCACCCGCCCCGGCGAGCGGCACGGTGCCGGAGGGCGGGCGGTCATGCCGCCTCGCACTCGTCTCCGACCCGGATCTCCCCGGTGGTCAGCGGGACCAGGCGGACGCCGAACCAGGTCTTGCCGTCGTAGCGTCGGTGCCGGGCCAGCGTGCGGATCGGTTCCTTCCCGCGCGCCAGGGTCTCCGGGTCGATGAGCGTCACCGAGCAGCGGTCGCAGCGTTCGGACACCCGGAAGTCGACGGCGCCGATGCGCACACGCGTCCAGCCGTCCTCGGCGAACGGTTCGATCGGCCCGTCCAGCACCACAGTCGGCCGGAACCGGGCCATCGCCGGCGGCTCCGGTGCGGGCTCGCCGCGTTCGAGCGCGCCCTCGACGATCCAGTCCCGCAGCCGCCGCAGCGACGGCGCCGTGGCGACCAGCAGCGGCCCGGCGTCGGACAGGTTCAGCGGGTCACCGGGCCCGCCGCCGTGCTCGGCCGACATCGGCCGGCGGCGCGGATCGTCCAGCCAGGCCAGCCGTACGGGCCGGCCCAGCCGCGCGGACAGCCAGTCGTGGGCCTCGTCGGCGGCGAGCCGGACCGTGTCCAGCCGGGACATGTCGGTCGGGACCGGCGGCCCGTCGACCGGCTCGGCGACTGTCAGCGACGACCCGTCGCGGGCGGTGAGCGTGATCGACCCGGAGCCGGGCACGGCGGTCAGGCCGAGCAGCGCCGGAAGGACGCCCGAGCCCAGTTTGCCGCCGTCCGGGCGCAGCACCAGCCAGCGGCGGTCGTGACGCAACCCCCACGGCTGGACGTCGGCCCGGTCGACGTCGACGCCGCCGAGGGACTTGACCGGATACAGGTGTACCGAGGCGAGCCGTATCACCACGCCCTCAGCCGATCTTGGGGGTGGCGCGGTCGATGATCGCGGCGAGGTCCAGTCCGCCCGGCAGCGTCCCGTACGCCTGCCCGTGGTCGCCGTCGAGCCGGGACGCGCAGAACGCGTCGGCGACCGCCGGGTGGCCGTGGCGCACCAGCAGCGCGCCCTGCAGCACCAGCGCCAGCCGCTCCACCACCCGCCGGGCGCGCAGCTCCAGGTCGGTGTGGTCGGCCAGCTCGTCGCGGACCCGGCGCACCGCGGCGTCCAGCCGGGCGTCCGCGCCGGCCGCGGCGGCCACCTCCGCCTCGTACGCGGCGAGCACCTGCGGTTCCCGGGTGAGCGCGCGCAGCACGTCCAGCGCGGCGACGTTGCCGGAGCCCTCCCAGATCGAGTTCAGCGGCGACTCGCGGAACAGCCGCGGCATGCCGGACTCCTCCACGTAGCCGTTGCCGCCCAGGCACTCCAGCGCCTCGGCGGCGTGCCCCGGCCAGCGCTTGCACACCCAGTACTTGCCGACTGCGAGGGCGAGACGCTTGAACGCGGTCTCGCCGTCGTCGCCGCGCGCGGACCGGTCGGTCGCGCCGGCCAGCCGGACCATCAGGACGGTGGCCGCCTCGGACTCCACCGCCAGGTCGGCCAGCACGTTGCGCATCAACGGCTGGTCGGCAAGGTAGTCGCCGAACGCCCGCCGGTGGGTGGCGTGGTGCACGGCGGTGGTCACGCCGTGGCGCATCCCGGCCGCCGCGCCGATCACGCAGTCGAGCCGGGTCAGGTTGACCATGTCGATGATGGTGCGCACGCCCCGGCCCTCGTCGCCGACGCGCCACGCCACCGCGTGCTCATACTCGACCTCGGCGGAGGCGTTGGAGCGGTTGCCGAGCTTGTCCTTGAGCCGCATGAGCCGCATCGGGTTGCGGGTGCCGTCGGGCAGTACCCGGGGGACCAGGAAGCAGGTGAGGCCGCCGGGCGCCTGGGCGAGGGTGAGGAACAGGTCGCACATGGGCGCCGAGGTGAACCACTTGTGCCCGACGAGCCGGTAGCTGCCGTCCGGCTCCGGCCGGGCCGTGGTGGTGTTGGCGCGCACGTCCGAGCCGCCCTGCTTCTCGGTCATCGACATGCCGGCGAGCAGGCCGCGCTTGGTCTGCGGCGGGCGCAGCCCGAAGTCGTACTCGCGGGTGGTGAGCAGCGGCTCGTACCGGGCGGCCAGGTCCGGGCTGTGCCGCAGCGCGGGCACCGCCGCGTAGGTCATCGAGATCGGGCAGCCGTGCCCGGCGTCGGGCCGCCACAGGTAGAAGCCGGCGGCCCGGGCGACGTGCGCGCCCGGCCGGTCGTCGGCCCACGGCGCGGCGTGCAGGCCGTGACCGACGGCGGTACGCATCAGCTCGTGCCAGGACGGGTGGAACTCCACCTCGTCGACGCGGTGGCCGTACCGGTCGTGGGTACGCAGCACCGGCGGGTGCTCGTTGGCGAGCCGGCCGTGCTCGGCGGCCTCCTCGCCGCCGGCGAGCCGGCCCAGCTCGTGCAGCCCGGGCAGCGCCCAGCCGGCGCCCTCGCGGGCCACGCCGTCGCGCAGCGCCGGGTCGTCGGCGGTGTCGTGGCCGACCATCGGCGGGACCTGGTTGACGACCTCGTGTGTGGTCACGGCGGCAACTCCCAGCGCAGGTGGCGGATCGGGTCGGGGCCCGGATTGAACCACCGTTCACTCCGCACCGGCAAGCGCCCGCCGACCTGTCAATTTGACTGGTTTCGTTTGACATCATCCGGCTCGGAGATAAGACTCGCCGAAACTTTCTTTTGTCCGGGAAGTGGCTAGGGGGGCCTGTGTCCAGGAAAAAGCTCGGCGTGCTCGGCGCCGCACTCACACTGACCGTCGGCGTCCTGTCCGGATGCACCGGAGGCGAGGCGGTCGACGTCGGCGGCGGGGGGAACGCCGGCGGCGCCGGTGGTGTCCTCAACGCCGCGATCGGCGGCGAGCCGGACCAGCTCGACCCGCACAAGACCTCGGCGTACTACAGCTTCCAGGTGCTGGAGAACGTCTACGACACGCTCGTCGAGCCGGACGCCGACCTGAAGATGGTGCCGTCGCTCGCGACGAAGTGGACCACCAGCGACGACCAGCTCACCTGGACGTTCACGCTGCGCGAGGGCGTCAAGTTCTCCGACGGGTCGCCGCTGACCTCCGAGGACGTCGTCTACTCGTACGAGCGGATCATCAAGGAGAAGCTGAACAACGCGTACAAGTTCGCCACCGTCAAGTCGGTCACCGGGCCCGACCCGGCCACAGTGGTGGTGACGCTGAGCGCGCCCACGCCGAACCTGCTCGCCAACCTGGGCGGCTTCAAGGGCGTGGCGATCGTGGAGAAGTCCAACGTCGAGTCCGGCGCGGTGAAGACCGCGCCGGTCGGCAGCGGCCCGTTCAAGGTGGCCGGCTACACCTCCGGCGACAGCGTCAAGCTGGTCCGCAACGACTCGTACTGGGGGGACAAGCCGAAGCTGGACGGCGTCACGTTCACCTTCGTCAAGGACCCGACGGTGGCGCTGCAGAACCTGCGCAGCGGCCAGGTCCAGTGGACCGACAACCTGCCGCCGCAGCAGGTGAAGTCGTTGCAGGACGGCGACGACCCGGTGGTGAAGTCGGCGGCCTCCACCGACTACTGGTACGTGGCGCTCAACGAGGCCCGCAAGCCGTTCGACAACCCCGAGGTGCGGCGCGCCGTCGGGTACGCGCTGGACCGCGAGGCGATCACCAAGGCCGCGAAGTTCGGGCTGGCCACCGTCAACCAGACCGCCATCCCGAAGGCCAGCGCGTTCTACTACGACTACGCGCCCTACAGCCACGACCCGGGCAAGGCGAAGCAGATGCTCGGCCAGGCCGGCGTGAGCAACCTGACCATGGATCTGATGGTCACCAGCGAGTACCCGGAGACGGTCACCGCCGCGCAGGTCATCGCCGCGCAGCTCAAGGACGTCGGCATCACCGTCAAGATCCGTACGCTGGACTTCGCCCAGTGGCTCGACGAGCAGGCGAAGGGCAACTTCGACGGGTTCATGCTCGGCTGGCTCGGCAACATCGACCCGGACGAGTTCTACTACGCCCAGCACCACAGCGGCGGCACGTTCAACTTCCACAAGTACAAGAACCCGGCGGTGGACAAGCTGCTCGACGATGCCCGCACCCAGACCGACCAGGGCGCCCGCAAGCAGGCGTACGAGCAGGCGGCGAAGCAGATCGTCGACGACGCCAGCTACCTCTACCTCTACAACCCGGACGTGGTGCAGGGCTGGTCGAAGAAGGTCTCCGGCTACGACGTGCGCACCGACCGGGCGATCCGGTTCCGGTCGGTCGCCCTGGCCAAGTGATGGCCCGCTTCGTCCTGCGGCGGGTCCTCCAGTCGGCGGTCGTGCTGGTCGGCGTCACGCTCGTGGTGTTCCTGCTGCTGCAACTGGTGCCGGGCGATCCGGTCCGGGTGGCGCTCGGCACCCGGTTCGATCCGCAGACGTACGAGGCGCTGCGGGAACGGGCGGGCCTCGACCAGCCGCTGCCGGTGCAGTACGCCAGCTACCTGGGGCACGCGCTCACCGGTGACCTGGGGGTCAGCTTCCGCACCGGCCAGCCGGTGAGCGCTATCGTGCTGGAACGGCTGCCCGCCACGCTGTCCCTCGCCGTCACCGCCGTGGTGTTCGCGCTGCTCGTCGCGTTCCCGCTGGGCATCGTCGCGGCGGTACGCAGCGGCTCCGCCGTCGACCACGCCGCCCGCGTGTTCAGCCAGTTCGGCGTCTCCGTGCCGGACTTCTGGATGGGCATCATGGGCATCCTGCTGTTCGCCGGGGTGCTCGGCTGGCTGCCCCCCTCCGGCTACGTGGCGCTGACCGACGACCCCGGCAGGTGGGCCACCCACGTGGCGCTGCCGGCGGTCACCGTCGGCCTGGTCACCGCGTCGATCCTCACCCGGTTCATCCGCTCCTCCGTGCTGGAGGTGCTCTCCGCCGACTACGTGCGGACCGCCGAGGCGAAAGGGCTGCGCAACCGGGTGGTGATCATGCGGCACGTGCTGCGCAACGCGCTCATCCCGGTGGTCACTGTGGTCGCGGTGCAGCTCGCCAGCCTGCTCGGCGGCGTCATCGTGATCGAGGTGCTGTTCGCCTGGCCCGGCATCGGCCGGCTCACCTTCGACGCCGTGCAGGCCCGCGACTATCCCGTCCTGCAGGGCGCGGTGCTGCTGGTGGCGGCGCTGTTCCTGCTGGTCAACCTGCTGGTGGACATCCTCTACGCCCGCCTCGACCCGAGGATCACGGTCAAGTGAGCGCCACGACCGAGAGCACCGGACGCCGCGTCCTGGACGCGCTGCGCCGCGACCCGCTCGCCGTCGGCGGCACCATGGTGCTCGTGCTGCTTGTGGTGGTCGGCGTTGCCGGCCCGTGGCTCGCACCGGCCGGCGTCAACGACGTCGACGTGGACCAGATGCTGCGCCCGCCCAGCGGCGCGCACCCGTTCGGCACCGACGAGCTGGGCCGCGACGTGCTCAGCCGGGTGCTCGTCGCCGCCCGCGTGTCACTGCAGGTCGGCGCCGTCAGTGTCGGCATCGCGCTGGTCGCGGGCGTGACGCTCGGGCTGTTCGCCGGCTACTACCGGGGCTGGCTGGACAGCGTGCTCATGCGCTGCATGGACGTGCTGTTCGCGTTTCCGGTGCTGCTGCTGGCGGTCGCCATCGTGGCGGTGCTCGGCCCCGGCCTGCTCACCGCCATGGTCGCGATCGGCGTGGTCTACACGCCCATCTTCGCCCGGATCACCCGCGCCGGCGTGCTCTCCGTACGCGAGCAGGTGTTCGTCCGGGCCGCCGTCTCCATCGGCGCGTCCGACCTGCGCATCATGCGCCGGCACGTGCTGCCGAACATCGCCGCGCCGCTGATCGTGCAGACGTCGCTGTCGCTGGCGTTCGCGATCCTCTCCGAGGCCGCGCTGTCCTTCCTCGGCCTCGGCATCCAGCCGCCCGCACCCGCCTGGGGCCGGATGCTGTTCGACGGGCGCGGCTTCGTCACCGACGCGTGGTGGCTGGGCGTGTTCCCGGGCGCGGCGATCTTCCTCACCGTGCTGGCGTTCAACCTGGTCGGCGACGCGCTGCGCGACGTGCTCGACCCGCGCCAGCTCACCCTGGGCGAGGCCCGCAGGAGTACCCCATGAGCGAGCGCACCGACCGCATGCCGAGCCAGCGCCGGCATCCCATGACCGACGCGACGGTGCTGTCAGTGGACGACCTCACCGTCACCGTCGGCACCCGTCGCGGCCCGGTCCGTGCCGTCGCCGGGGTGTCCTGGCAGGTGCGGCAGGGGGAGACGTTCGCGCTGGTCGGCGAGTCCGGCAGCGGCAAGAGCATGACCCTGCTCGCCGCCACCGGCCTCGCGCCGCGCGCCGCCACAGTCACCGGCCGGGTCCGGCTGCTCGACACGGAACTGACCGCGCTGCCCGACGACCGCCGCCGCAAGGTCCGCGGCCGGCACGTCGGGTTCGTCTTCCAGGACCCGATGACCTCGCTCAACCCGGTGCTGCCGGTGGGCCGGCAGGTCACCGAGGCGGCCGAGGAACACCTCGGGCTGACCCGCCGCGCCGCCCGTGACCGGGCGGTGGAGCTGCTGGAGCTGGTGGGCATCCCGTCGGCCGCGCGGCGCGTCGACGCGTACCCGCACCAGTTCTCCGGCGGCATGCGCCAGCGCGTCGCCATCGCGATGGCGCTCGCCTGCGAGCCGGACCTGCTGATCGCCGACGAGCCGACCACCGCGCTCGACGTCACCACGCAGGCGCAGATCATCGAACTGGTCGCGGACCTCCAGGCACGGCTGGGCACCGCAGTCGTCTGGGTCACCCACGACCTGGGCGTGGTGGCAGGCATCGCAGACACCGTCGCGGTCATGTACGGCGGGCGGATCGTCGAGCAGGGCCCCGTCGACGCGGTGTTCGACACGCCCACCCATCCGTACACCCGGGCGCTGCTGGCGGCCCGGCCGGACCCGTCCCGGCGCGGCGAGGACCTCGTCGCGATCCCCGGGTCGCCGCCGAGCCCGCTGGACCTACCGCCCGGCTGCGCGTTCTGGCCGCGCTGCCCGGTCCGCGCCGACCCCCGCTGCGAGCACGAACTGCCGCCGCTGACGCCGGTCGGCGACGGGCACACGGTCCGCACCTTCTACCGTGGAGAGGCCGGATGAGCGCCGACACCCCGGACGTGGTCGCCGAACTGGACGACCTGAAGGTGCACTTCCCGACCCCGGCCGGCACGGTTCGCGCGGTGGACGGCGTCAGTCTCGCCGTACGCCGGGGCGAGACACTCGGGCTGGTGGGCGAGTCGGGCAGCGGCAAGTCCACCGCCGGTCTGGCGCTGCTGCGGCTGGTCGACCCGACCGCCGGACGGGTCCGGGTGGCGGGCGAGGACGTGACCCGCTGGTCGCGCCGCCGCCTGCGCGCGACCCGCCGCCACGTGGCGATGGTCTTCCAGGACCCGCAGGCGTCGCTGGATCCCCGCCGGACGGTCGGCGACAGCATCGCCGAGCCGCTGATCGTGCACCGGCTCGCCAGCTCCGCCGCCGCCCGGCGGGCCCGGGTCGCGGAGCTGCTGGACCTGGTCGGCCTGCGCGCCGACACCGCCGGCCGCTATCCGCACGAGCTGTCCGGCGGCCAGCGCCAGCGCGTCGGTGTGGCCCGCGCGCTGGCCGGGGAGCCGGACCTGATCGTCCTGGACGAGCCGATCGCCTCGCTGGACCTGAGCGTGCAGGCGCAGATCATGAACCTGCTCCGGCACCTGCAACGCGACCTGGGGCTGACCTATTTGTTCATCGCGCACGACCTGGCCGCCGTCGAGCACATGAGCGACCGGATCGCGGTGATGTACCTGGGCCGCATCGTCGAGACCGGCCCACCCGAGCGGATCTACCGGCACCCGGCCCACCCCTACACGGCAGCGCTGCTCTCCGCGGTGCCGGTAGCAGACCCCCGCGTCGAGCGGGAGCGCCGCCGGATCGTGCTCACCGGCGACATCCCGAGCCCGGTGGACCCGCCGAGCGGTTGCCGCTTCCGTACCCGATGCCCCCAGGCCCGCCCCGCGTGCGCCGAGACCGACCCGGCGCCGGCCGAGGTGGGCCCTGGTCACCACGCCGCGTGCCTGTTCCCGCTCGACGGCGAGCGCGACGCCGGCCCGGGGGAGGAGGGCGCGACGACGCGCGCGGACGCCGCCGGCACGGCGTAGGCTCACCGCCGATGACGTTCACCACCCGGCCGACGCTGCGCGGCACGTTCGGCATGGTCTCGTCCACGCACTGGCTGGCCAGCCAGTCCGCGATGGGTGTGCTGGAACGCGGCGGCAACGCCTTCGACGCCGCGGTGGCCGCCGGGTTCGTGCTGCACGTCGTGGAGCCGCACCTCAACGGCCCGGCCGGTGAGGTGCCCGCGATCCTCGCCACCGCGACCGACCCCACGCCGCGGGTGCTGTGCGGCCAGGGCCCGGCCCCCGCCGCCGCGACTGTGGCGCACTTCCGGTCGCTCGGCCTGGACCTCGTCCCCGGCGCCGGTCCGCTCGCCGCCGTCGTGCCGGGCGCCGTCGACGCCTGGCTGTTGCTGCTGCGCGACCACGGCACCCGCACGCTCGCCGAGGTGCTGGAACCGGCGATCGGCTACGCCGCCGCCGGCCACCCGCTGGTCGGCCCGGCCGGGCAGACCGTCGCGCGGGTCCGGTCGCTGTTCACCGACCACTGGCCGACCTCCGCGCGCCTCTGGCTCCGCGACGGCCGCCCGCCCGCGTCGGGGGAGATGGTCACCAACCCGGCGTACGCGGACACGCTGCGCCGCCTCGTCGACGCGGGACGGGCCGCCGGTGCGGACCGGGAGGCGCAGATCGAGGCGGCCCGGCGCGCCTGGCGGGAGGGTTTCGTCGCCGAGGCGATCGACGCGTTCAGCCGGCTGCCGTTCCGCGACTCCAGCGGGCGCGCGCACGCCGGGCTGGTCACCGGCGACGACCTGGCCGGATGGTCGGCCACCTGGGAGGAACCGGTCACGCTGGACTGGCACGGGCACACGATCGCCAAGACCGGCTTCTGGGGTCAGGGCCCAGTGCTGCTCCAGACGCTGGCCGTCCTGGACGCGCTCGACGACCCGCGTGTCCACGACCCGTCGAGCCTGGAGGGCATCCACGCGCAGGACGAGGCGCTGAAGCTCGCGTTCGCCGACCGGGAGGCGTGGTACGGCGACACCGACGTTCCGGCCTCCGCGCTGCTGTCCGCCGAGTACGCCCGTGCGCGGGCCGCGCTGGTCGGCGACCGTGCCGACACGACGCTGCGCCCCGGCAGCCCGGCGGGCGAGCCGCCCCGGCTCCCGTCCCACCTGCACGCCGACGTGCGTCGCGGGGCCGTGCCGCAGGACCCGAGCACCGGCGAACCCACGGTCCGGGCCGACGGAGTGACCCGCGGCGACACCTGCCACGTCGACGTGGTGGACCGGTGGGGCAACATCATCTCCGCCACGCCCAGCGGCGGCTGGCTGCAGAGTTCGCCCGCCATCCCGGAGCTGGGTTTCCCGCTCGGCAGCCGGTTGCAGATGTGCTGGCTGGAGGAGGGGCTCGCCTCGACGCTGCGGCCGGGCCGGCGTCCGCGTACCACGCTCAGCCCGACGCTCGTGCTGCGCGACGGCGAGCCGGTGATGGCCTGCGGCACGCCCGGCGGCGACCAGCAGGACCAGTGGCAGCTGCTGTTCCTGCTGCGGCACCTGGCCGGCGGGCAGGAGTTGCAGGAGGCGATCGACGCCCCGACGTGGCACACGACCAGCTTCCCCGCGTCGTTCTACCCGCGCGAGGTCGAGCCCGGCGTGCTGGTGCTGGAGGACCGGATCGACCCGGACGTGCTGGCCGGCCTGCGCGCCAGGGGCCACACCGTCCGCCTGTCCGACCCGTGGAGCCTGGGCCGCATGTGCGCGGTGACACGCGACCCGCGCACCGGGCTCCTGTCCGCCGCGGCCAACCCCCGAGGCGCCCAGGGCTACGCCACAGGCCGCTGACCCCACCCTCCCGCCCCTCGCCTGCGTTGATCTTGCACTTGTGGCCCCGGCGTAACTGGCATAACGGGCGTTCGCCGGGCCGCAAGTGCAAGATCGCCGGGGAGGGGGCAGGGCGGGGGGCGGGTCAGTCGTTGATCCGGGTTATGTTGCGGATCTTGTTGGCGGCGTCGAGGGCCGCCACCTTGTACGCCTCGGCCAGCGTCGGGTAGTTGAAGACCGCGTCCAGCAGGTAGTCGACCGTGCCGCCGCAGCCCATCACCGCCTGCCCGATGTGGACGATCTCGGTGGCGCCGGTGCCGAACACGTGCACCCCGAGCAGCCGGCCGTCCTCGGGTGAGACCAGCAGTTTCAGCATCCCGTACGAGTCGCCGACGATCTGCCCCCGGGCCAGCTCCCGGTAGCGGGCGATGCCCACCTCGAACGGGACCGACGCCTCGGTCAGCTCCTCCTCGGTCTTCCCGACGAAACTGATCTCCGGAATGGTGTAGATGCCGATCGGTTGCAGGTCCGACATGCCGCGCGCCGGCTCGCCGCAGGCGTGCTGGGCGGCCAGGCGACCCTGTTCCATCGAGGTGGACGCCAGCGCGGGGAAGCCGATCACGTCGCCGACGGCGTAGATGTTGTCGACGGCGGTGCGGTAGTCGGCGTCGACGGTGATCCGGCCCCGGTGGTCGGCGGTCAGCCCGGCCGCCTCCAGCGCGAGGTCGTCGGTCTGCCCCTGGCGGCCGGCCGAGTACATCACCGTGTCCGCGACGATCTTCTTGCCGCTGCGCAGGATGCAGAGCGCGGCGCTGCGGTGCTTCTCCACGGCGGCCACCTCCTCGCCGAAGCGGAAGGTCACCGACAGGTCCCGCAGGTGGTACTTCAGCGATTCGACGATCTCCTCGTCGCAGAAGTCGAGCATCCGCGGGCGGCGCTCGACCACTGTCACCTTGGTGCCGAGCGCGGCGAACAGGGACGCGTACTCCATGCCGATCACCCCGGCGCCGACCACGACCATGCTGCGCGGGACTGCCTGGAGGTTGATCACGCCGTCGGAGTCGACGATGGTCCGGTCGTCGAAGTCGACGCTGTCCGGGCGGGCCGGGCGGGTGCCGGCGGCGACGACCGCCTTGTCGAAGCTGACCCGGGTCTCCCGGCCGGAGCCGGCGTCCACCCAGACGGAGTGGGCGTCGGCGAACCGGCCGGTGCCGGTGATCAGCGAGACCTTGTTGCGGGCCAGCTGGTTGCGGATGACGTCGGTCTGCCGGGTGATCACGTGCTGGGTGCGGGCGGCCAGGTCGGCGACGGTGATGTCCTCCTTGACCCGGTAGCTGCTGCCGTAGAGGTCGCGCTGGCTCAGGCCGGTCAGGTAGAGCACCGCCTCGCGCAGGGTCTTGGAGGGCACGGTGCCGGTGTTGATGCACACGCCGCCGAGCATGTCGCGGCGGTCCACGATCGCGACGCGGCGGCCCAGCTTGGCCGCGGCGATGGCCGCCTTCTGTCCACTCGGTCCGGAGCCCAGCACCAGCAGGTCGTAGTCATACACGAGCGACAGCCTGGCAGGGTCTCGCAACCGGTGCCAGCCGAGACGCCCCCACGAAAGCTGATCACTGCCGTAGGGTGCGCTGATGCGCCGCCCCGTAACCCTGATCATGCTCCTCGGACCGCTGCTCGTCGCCGGGTGCACCACGACCCCCGCCGCCCCGGCCGCGACCCCCTCGGCCTCCACCCCGCCGAGCCCGACCGCCCCCGCCGTCGACTACGCCGCCTGGCAGGCGGGGCGGTCGACGCCGGTGGCCGACCCGGTCTATCCGGCCCGGGGCACCGACGCGCTGGACGTCCTGCACTACGACCTCGCGCTGGAGTGGGCGCCGTCGACCACCACCCTCACCGGCACCGCCACGCTGCGGATCCGGCCGGTGAAGGACGCGCCGAACCTGGTCCTCGACTTCATGCCCTACCAGGTCGACAGCGTCACACTGGACGGCGCGACGGTTCCCGGCGCGGTGGCGAAGGAGAAGCTGACCGTGTCCGCCCCGGTGGTGGCGGACGAGCCGGTGACCCTGGTGGTCACCTACCACGGCCGGCCGAAGACGACCCCGATGCCGTCGCACCGCAAGGACACCGAGGCCCTGGGCCTCACCGTCACCAAGGAGGGCGGCCTCTGGACCATGCAGGAGCCGTTCGGGGCGTTCACCTGGTACCCGGCGAACGACCAGCCGTCGGACGAGGCGCTCTACGACATCCGGGTGACGGTGCCGGCGGGCTGGTCCGCGATCGCCGGCGGCACGCCCGCCGGTCAGTCCGGCACCACGTTCAGCTACCGCAGCACCGACCCGGTCGCGACGTACCTGACCACGCTCGCGGTGGGGAAGTACCAGAAGCTGACCGCGGCGGGGCCGCGCGGCGTGCCGCTGACCTACTGGTACCGCAAGGGCGCGGACGACAAGCTGCTGCCGTACCTGAAGAAGTCCCCGCAGTACCTGACCTGGCTGGAGAAGAAGTTCGGCCCGTACCCGTTCCCCTCCGGCGGCGTCGTGGTGGTGGACTCGGCGTCGGGCATGGAGACCCAGCAGATGATCACGATGGGCCGGAAGATCGAGAACACCGCGGCCCGCCGGGACCGCTGGGGCAGCGACCTGATGCACGAGTACGCCCACCAGTGGTTCGGCAACTCGGTCACGCCCACCACCTGGACGGACCTGTGGCTGAACGAGGGCTGGGCGACGTACATCCAGGACCTGTACACGAAGGAGACGCAGAAGCTCAGCGAAGCCAGCCTGGACCGGTACCTGCGCGAGGGTGACGCCGTCCTGCGCAAGAAGCTGGGCCCGCCCGGCCGGCCCGACCCGAAGCGGTTCGCCGAGGGCAACGTCTACCTGTGCCCGGCGGCGATGCTGCGCGAGATCCACCGGACGGTGGGCGACAAGGCGTTCTTCGCGCTGGCCCGCGCCTGGGTCCAGGAGCAGCGCAACACACCGCAGGACCGGGCCTCGTTCATCGCCTTCGTCAACAAGCAGACCGGCCGGGACTTCACCGCGCTGATCAACGCCTGGCTGGACTCGCCGACCACGCCGAAGAAGATCACCCCGAAGAAGATCGGCTGACCCGGCGCGGGGCCCCGCCCGTCCGGCGGGGCCCCGCGCCGCGTCTCAGCGGCCCTGGAGCGAGCGGACGTTGT
Organism: Micromonospora sp. CNZ285; assembly: GCF_004637285.1. NCBI lineage: Bacteria > Bacillati > Actinomycetota > Actinomycetes > Micromonosporales > Micromonosporaceae > Micromonospora > Micromonospora sp. CNZ285. The sequence continues at coordinate 1,618,389 of NZ_SPQD01000001.1, forward strand.
CGCCGAACGTCCAGCCCTTCGACCCGTCCCAGTTGACCGACCAGGTCATCAGGCCCTTCAGGCGCCCCTGGTAGGTGTTCCACGCCTGAGCCACCAGCGCCGGGCTCATGTAGCCGCCGCCGGCGCCGACCTGCGCGGGCAGCCCGGGGACCTGCCGGTCCAGCGGTACGCGGATGGTGGTGCCCTGGATGACCAGGCCGGCGTCGAGGCAGTTGGTCTGCGCGACGAAACCGGCCACGGTGCCGGCCGGGTACGAGTCACCGGCGCAGCCGTACATCGAGCCGTTGTAGTACTGCATGTTCAGCCACCACAGCCGCCCGTTGTCGGCGTACTTCCTCACGATCGGCAGGTACGCGCCCCAGATCGAGCCGTAGGTGACGCTGCCGCCGGTGACGTACGCGGTCTCCGGCGCCATGGTGAGCCCGAAGCCGGCCGGCATCTGGGCCAGCACCCCGTCGATGATCCGGATCAGGTTGGCCTGCGAGGGGGAGAGCTGGTTGATGTTCCCGCTGCCGGTCAGGCCGGTCTCGATGTCGATGTCGATGCCGTCGAAGTTGTGCCGCTTGAGGATCGGTACGACGGTGGCGACGAACCGGTCGGCGACAGCGCTGGAGCTGAGGTCGATGCCGGCGGTGGCGCCGCCGATGGACAGCAGCACGGTGAGCCCGGCGGCCTTGGCCTGGCACACCTGCGCCGGGGTGGGCACCTTGACGCCGGCGTCCATGCCGTCCTCCCAGAGCACGGTGCCGTCGGCGCGGATGACCGGGAATGCTGCGGTCACCACGTTGTAGCCGTGGCCGGTGATCCGGGAGTCGGTGATCGGGATCCAGCCGAGGCCGGGGTGTACGCCGTTCGCGGCGCCGTCCCAGTTCTCCCAGTAGCCCTGGAGCACCTTGCCGGTCGGCCGGGACCGCAGCGTGCAGGTGTCACCGCCCGGGGTGGTCGGGCTGGACGACGCGGTGGGCGTGGGCGTGGGCGTCGGCGTCCGCGTGGGGGAAGCGGTCGGGGAAGGGGAGGCGGTGGGGGAGGGCGACGGCGGTCGGGTGGTGGGGCTCGGCGACGGTGTGCCGCCGGTGCAGGCGCCGAGGTCGGTCCAGAGCGCCGGTACGGCGGCCGGGTTCCAGCCCGCCCCGGCCGGCGGGGTGTGCGTGACGAGCGCCTGGTAGAGCCGGCTGCCGTAGGTCACCCGGCTGCCGGCGGTCCAGGTGACGCCCTCGGCCCAGGCCGGCGCGTCACACGCGACGAGCGCGCCCACGGCGCCGGTCGGTGTGGCGGCGGTGGCGGGCAGGGCGGCGGCGGTGGCGGCGAGCAGCGCGACGCCACCGAGCAGAGCGGTCATCCCACGTCCGAGTCGCATGACATACCTCCTCATCGATGCGCCGGAGGTTATCAGTTAACTTTGTTAAGTGTAAATGCGGCGTACCCTGTCACCACCCCGCTCAGGGCGTGACGCAGGAACGAAAGCCGCCCGCGGGCGGCCGGGAAGGACGGCGGCGGACGTGGACGCCAGACGCACCACGGTGCGCGACATGCGCCGGGCCAACAGGTCGGTCCTGCTGACCCGGATCTGGCTGGACGGCCCGCTCAGCCGGCACGAGCTGGGCCAGTCCACCGCGCTGAGCCTGGCCAGCGTCAGCAACCTGGTCGGCGAGATGATCAACGAGGGTCTGGTCGAGGAGGCCGGCTCGGTCGAGTCCGACGGCGGCCGCCCGCGCGTGCTGCTGCGCGTCGCACCCGGCTACGGCTACCTGGTCGGCGCCGACGTCGGCGAGACCCGCGTCCAGGTGGAGCTGTTCGACCTGAGCATGACCGCGCTGGCCAAGGCCGAGTACCCGATCACCGCCGCCGACCCCGACCCCGAGCGGGTCGCCGCCCACCTGCGGCACGGCCTCGCCGCCGTCACCGAGCAGGCGGGCGTCGACCCGGCCGCGGTGCTCGGCTTCGGCGTCGCCGTCGCCGGCACCGTCGAACGCACCGCCGACGCCGTCGTGCACGCCCAGACGCTCGGCTGGGACGGCGTGCCGCTCGGCGCGATGCTGCGCGCCGGCACCGACGTACCGGTGCACGTGGACAACGGTGCGAAGACGCTCGGCCAGGCCGAGATGTGGTTCGGCGCCGGCCGCGGCGTCCGGCACGCGGTGGTCGCCCTGGTCGGCTCCGGCGTCGGCGCGAGCGTGGTCGCCGACGGCGTCGGCTACCGCGGCGCGCACAGCAGCGCCGGGGAGTGGGGCCACACCACCATCGTGTACGGGGGCCGCCGCTGCCGCTGCGGCAACCTCGGCTGCCTGGAGGCGTACGTCGGGGCGGAGGCGGTGCTGGACCGGTTCCGCCAGGCCAACCGGGGCCGCCCGGCGCCCGGCGCGGACGAGGAGACCGCCTTCGGTGAGCTGCTGCGCTCCACCGGCAGCACGGCCGCGAAGGTGATCGACGAGACGGTCGGCTACCTGGGCGCCGGGGTGGCGAACCTGGTCAACCTGTTCAACCCGGAGCGGGTGGTGCTCGGCGGCTGGGCCGGGCTGGCCCTGGGCGAACGGCACCTGCCCGCGATCCGCGAGGCCACCGCGCGGCACGCGCTGCGGCAGCCGTACGCGCAGACCTCGATCGAGCTGTGCCGGCTCGGACCGGACGCGGTCGCGATGGGCGCGGCCACCCTGCCGATGACCCGGCTGCTGCGCGACGGCGGCGTGCCCCGCGACCCGGCCGCCCGCCCGGGCCCGGCGTGGGGGCCGGGCCGGCGTCACTGACCGGCCCGGCCCCCACGCGGCGACGTCAGCGCTGCCCGCGGACCCGCCGCACGGTGTCCCGGTACCACAGCGCGCTGCGCTTGGGGGTGCGGCGCTGCGTGTCGTAGTCGACCCGGACGATGCCGAACCGCTTGTCGTAGCCGTACGCCCACTCGAAGTTGTCCAGCAGCGACCAGGCGAAGTAGCCGCGCACGTCCGCCCCGGCGGCCCGGGCGCGTGCCACCGCCCGCAGGTGCTCGGTGAGGAAGCCGACCCGGTCGTCGTCGTTCACGAACCCGTCGGCGTCCGGCTCGTCGTCGAACGCGGCGCCGTTCTCGGTGATCACCATGGGCGTGCCCGGGTAGTCGCGGTGCAGCCGCACCAGCAGGTCGGTGAAGGACTCCGGCACGATCTCCCAGTCCATCGCGGTACGCGGCAGGTCACGGCGGACCACCCGGCGCACCGGCTTGCCGTCGTCGTCGCGGTCCCGGCCCTGCTCGTCCACGCCGGAGTGCAGCTGCCCGAAGTAGTAGTTGACCCCGAGCACGTCGATCGGGGTGGCGATGACGTCCAGGTCACCGTCCTGCACGGGGATGCGTACCCCCTCGGCGGCCAGGTCCGCGATCACGTCCTGCGGGTACTCCCCGCGCAGCACCGGGTCGAGGTAGAGCCGGTTGGCCAGCCCGTCGGCGGCCCGCGCCGCGTCCCGGTCCGCCGCGCTGCCGGTCTCCGGGTCGGCGGTGGACAGGTTCAGCGTCAGGCCCAGCTCGATCGGGGACCGGGCCGCCTCGCGCAGCCGCCGTGTCGCCAGCCCGTGCCCGAGCAGCAGGTGGTGCGCAGCGGCGATGCCGTCGCCAAGGTCCCGCCGGCCCGGGGCGTGGTCGCCGTAGGCGTACCCGAGCATCGCCGAGCACCACGGCTCGTTGAGCGTGGTCCAGGTGCGGACCCGGTCGCCGAGCGCGGCGAAGACCAGCTCCGCGTAGTCGGCGAACCGGTACGCGGTGTCCCGGTTCGGCCAGCCGCCCGCGTCCTCAAGCTCCTGCGGCAGGTCCCAGTGGTACAGCGTCACCCACGGCTCGACGCCCCGGCCGAGCAGCTCGTCCACCAGCCGGTCGTAGAAGGCCAGCCCGGCCACGTTCGCCGGCCCGCGCCCGCCCGGCTGCACGCGGGGCCACGCCACCGAGAACCGATACGTGTCCAGTCCCAGGTCCGCGATGAGCGCGACGTCCTGCGGCATCCGGTGGTAGTGGTCGCACGCCACGTCGCCGTTGTCGCCGTTCGCCACCGCGCCCGGCACCCGGCAGAACGTGTCCCAGATGGACGGGGTGCGGCCGTCCTCGGCCACCGCGCCCTCGATCTGGTACGACGACGTCGCCACCCCCCACCGGAAGGTCGGCGGCAGCGTGTCGATCGGGTCCGCGTCGGCGACTGACGACGAGCGGGTGAGATCGGTGTCCATGGTTCTCCTCGCGGGTAGCGGGTGGTGGTGTCGGGCGGGTCAGCGGGACAGGGGCGCGACGGCCGGGTGCAGCCGGCACGCGACGGCCCGCGCCGGGTCGTCGACGCGCGGGGCGCCGAGCACCGGCACCTGCTCGTCGCACCCGTCGAACGCCTTCGGGCAGCGGGGATGGAACGCGCAGCCGGACGGCATGGCGCGCAGGTCCGGCGGGGAGCCGGGGATGCCGGTCAGCTCGCGGCGCGGTCCGTGCAGCGCCGGGAACGAGTGCAGCAACCCCTCGGTGTACGGGTGCAGCGGTTCCCGGTACAGCCGGGCGGCCGGCGCCTCCTCGACGATCCGGCCGCCGTACATGATCGCGATGCGGTCGGAGAACTCGACGAGCAGCGACAGGTCGTGGGTGATGAACAGCACCGCGAAGCCGAGGCGTTCGCGCAGCTCGGCGAGCTGGCCGAGGATCTGCCGCTGCATCACCACGTCCAGCGCGGTGGTCGGCTCGTCCATGATGACCACCTGCGGTTCCAGCGCCAGCGCCATCGCGATCATGACCCGTTGCCGCATGCCGCCGGAGAGCTGGTGCGGGTAGCTGTCCAGCCGGTCGGAGGAGATGCCGACCAGGCGCAGCAGCTCCCTGGCGCGGGCCGACCGGCTCGCCGCCGTGCTCTTCGGCTCGTGTGCCCGGATCACGTCGAGCAGCTGGGTGGAGACCTTGTGCACCGGGTTGAGCGAGTTCATCGCGCCCTGGAACACGATCGACGTCTCCGCCCAGCGGAACTCGCGCAGCTTCGCCGGGCTGAGCGTGAGCACGTCGACCGGCGGGCCGTCGGCCGGGTGGTAGATGACCTGGCCGCCGCTGACCACGCCGGGCGGGGGCAGCAACCGGGTCAGCCCGTAGGCGAGCGTGGACTTGCCGCTGCCGCTCTCCCCGGCCAGGCCGAGCACCTCGCCGCGGTGCAGCGTCAGGTCGACGTCGCGGACCGCGCGGACCGCGTCCGCGCCGACGCCGTAGTCGACGCACAGCCCGCGGATCTCCAGCACCTGGTCGCTCATGCGCGCTTCCCTTTCTCGTCGGCGGGCGGCCCGACGGCGTCGGCGGGCGGCCGGCCGTCGGCGTCGCGCGCCTGCATGGGCACCGTCGCGGTGACCGGCGCGAGCACCGGGGTGAAGCCGACGCGCATCGCGACGACGCGGCCGTCGGCGGTACGGATCCGGGTCCGGCCGCCGGTGCGCAGCCGCGGGCTCACGAACTCGTCGATGCCGAAGTTGATCAGCGCGAGCGCGGTGCCGAGCAGCGCGATGGCCAGCCCGGCCGGCACGAACCACCACCAGGCGCCCTGCGCCAGGGCCTGCTGTCCCTGCGCCCAGAACAGGATCGTGCCCCAGTTCCACGACGTCATCGACGAGATGCCGATGAACGCCAGGGTGATCTCCGACATCACCGCGAAGATGACGGTGCCGACGAAGCCGGAGGCGATGATCGCGGTCAGGTTGGGCAGGATCTCGAAGCCGATGATCCGCCAGGTCCGCTCGCCGGTGGCGCGGGCGGCCTCGACGTAGTCGCGGCGGCGCAGCGACAGCGTCTGGGCGCGCAGTACCCGGGCGCCCCACGCCCACGAGGTGAGGCCGATGATGAGCGCCACGAGCATGTCGCTGGCCTGGTCGACCAGGGACGTGACGATGATGATCAGCGGCAGCGCCGGGATCACCAGGAACACGTTCGACACCGCCGACAGGCCCTCGTCGGCCGCGCCGCCCAGGTAGCCGGAGGTCACGCCGATGAGGATGGACAGGATCGTGGCGAGCACGCCGGCGATCAGGCCCACCACCATGACGCTGCGCGCGCCGACCAGGATCTGGCTGAAGATGTCCTGCCCGAGGTGGGTGGTGCCGAACCAGTGCCGGGCCGAGGGCGCCTGGAGCACGTCGGCGCTGCGCGCGTCCGGGTCGTACGGCGCGATCCACGGCCCGATCACCGCCAGGAGCACGTACACCCCGAGGACGGCCAGGCCGGTCGCGGCCTTGGCGTTGGCGACGAAGCGGAACCGGCGGCGGCGTGCCCGGGCCGACGGCTGCGCCATCGCCCCCTGGCCGGGGATGACCTGCTCGATGCTGGACGGGGAGAGTGTCATCGCTCAGCTCTTTCGGGTCCGCGGGTCGAGGAGCAGGTACGCCACGTCGGCGAGCAGGTTCGCCACCAGCACCGAGATCGTGATGATCAGGAAGATGCCCTGCATCAGCGGATAGTCCTTCGCGCCGACGGCCTGGAAGAGCTGGAACCCCAGGCCCGGGTACGAGAAGACGATCTCCACGAGCAGCGTGCCGCCGACGATGAAACCGAGCGACAGCGCGAACCCGGACACGTTCGGCAGCAGCGCGTTACGGGCGGCGTAGCTGAGCGCCACCCGGCGCTCGGACAGCCCCTTGGCGTGCGCCACGGTGATGTAGTCCTCGCTGGCGACAGTCACCATCATGTTGCGCATGCTGAGGATCCAGCCGCTCATCGACGACACCAGGATGGTCGCCGCGGGCAGGATGCTGTGCTGGATCGCGCTCGGCACGAAGTACGCGTCGAACGCCGGCACCAGGCCCGGCTCGTAGCCGCCGGAGGAGGGGAAGAAGCTGCCCGGCCCGGCGAACAGCGCGATCGCGACCAGGCCGAGCCAGAAGTACGGGATCGACGACAGGAACGTGGTGGCCGGCAGCAGCCCGTCGATCCACGAGCCGCGCCGCCAGCCGGCGCCGACGCCGAGCGCGGTGCCGAGCAGGAAGCTGACGATCGTGGTGACGCCGACCAGGCCGACGGTCCACGGCAGGCTGTCGCCGATCACCTGCGACACCGGGGCGGGGAAGAACGTGAACGACAGGCCCAGGTCGCCGTGCAGGAGCTGCCCCCAGTAGGCGACGTACTGCTCCCACAGCGAGCGGTCGGAGTCCAGCCCGAACAGCACCCGCAGCGAGGCGATCGCGTCGGCGCTGATCCGGCCCTGGTTGCGGGAGATCAGCGACTGGACGGGGTCGCCGGGCACCATCCGCGGGATGAAGAAGTTGAGCGTGATCGCCGCCCAGGCGGTGAACAGGTAGAAGGCCACCCGTTGCAGCAGGAACCTCATCGGGCCGCCTCCGTTCCGGCCTTCTCCGCGTCTGCCACCGTCTCCACGTTCGCTGGCTGCTCCGCGTTCGCCGGCTTCTCCGTGGCGACGGTGTCCGCGTCGTACAGCCAGCACGCCGCCCAGTGGCCGGGCGCGTCGTCGACCGGGATCGGCGGCGGCAGGTCGGTGGCGCAGCGCGGCATGGCCGCCGGGCAACGCGGGTGGAACCGGCAGCCGGCCGGCGGGCGGATCAGGCTCGGTGGCTCGCCGTGACCCCGCTCGCCCGCCGCCGCGCCGTCGCCGCCCGCGCCGGTGATCCGCTCCGGATCCGGCGCCGACTCGATGAGCAACCGGGTGTACGGGTGGGCCGGGCGCTGGGTGACCGTCTCGCTGTCGCCGCCCTCGACCATCCGCCCGGCGTACATGACGATCGTCTCGTCGGCGAAGTAGCGGGCCGAGGCGATGTCGTGGGTGATGTAGAGGATGGCCAGGTCGAGCCGATCCTTGAGGTCCTGGAGCAGGTTGAGCACGCCGAGGCGGATCGACACGTCGAGCATCGACACCGGCTCGTCGGCGAGCAGCACCTCGGGGTCGGCGCCGAGCGCCCGCGCGATCGCCACGCGCTGGCGCTGCCCGCCGGACAGCTCGTGCGGGAACGCGTCGAGGTAGCGCTCCGGCGGGGTGAGCGCGACCCGGGCAAGCAGGTCGGCGAGCGCCTTCTCCAACCCGTCCGGCCCGGTCCCGGCGTTGCCGTGGATGCGCAGCGACCGGGTCAGGTGGTAGCGGACCGTGTGCACCGGGTTCAGCGACGCGAACGGGTCCTGCAGGATCAGCTGCACCCGGCGCACGTACGCCCGGAACCGGCGCCCGCCGCGTACCCGGGTCGAGCGGCCGTGCAGCCGGATGTCACCGGCGGTGCGCGGGTAGAGCTGGGCCAGCAGCCGGGCGACTGTGGACTTGCCGGAGCCGGACTCGCCGACGAGCGCTGTCACCCGGCCACGGCGCAGCGCGATCGATACGTCGTCGACGGCGTGCACCACCGCCGGGGTGCGGGAGAGGAGGTCACGCAGCCGCCGGCGGACGGGGAAGTGCTTGGTCAGGCCGACGGCCTCCAGCACCACCTCGTCGGCCGGCGCTGGTGCGCTCTCGGTCAACGTCATGCCGCATTCCTGTCTCAGGGTTGCCGAAGCGATGGGCGGGCGCCGCCGGCCCGGCCGGGGGGATCGTGGCCGGGCCGGCGGCGGCGGGTCAGCCGGCGGCCGGCTTGAGGTGCAGCACCACGTCCACCGCGTTGGGCTGGGTGGGCTGGAGCGCGCCGTACGGGTTCGAGTCGTCCGGCCAGCCGGTCCAGTTCTTCGTGCTGTACGCGCCGCCGATGTTGTCCGCGCCGACCGGGATCATCGGCACCTGCTCGACGAAGATCTTCTGCAGGGTGGCCATCGCCGTGGTGCGGGTGGCGTCGTCGGTGGCGTTGGCGTACGACACCAGCGCGTCGGTGGCCTCCTTGCTCTGGAACCGGCCGAAGTTGCCCGCCGGGGAGGCGGTGCCGATCGGCTTGAGCACGCGGCCGTCCATGATGGTCCGGTAGATGTCGTACGGCGTGGCGCCGGACTCGGTCCACCGGAACGTGGCCTCGAAGTTGCCCTGCTCGACGTTGCGGAACCAGGCGTCCTGGTTGGCCTTGTCGACGGTCGCCGCGATGCCGATCTTCGCCAGGTTGCCCTTCACGATCTCCAGGCTGGTCTGGTAGTCGGACCAGCCGGCCGGGTCGGTGAGCCGGATCGTGACCGGCTTGCCGCTCTTGTCCTTCAGCGTGGTGCCGTCGAGCTTGTAGCCGGCGCCGGTGAGCAGCGCCTTGGCGCCCTCGACGTCGACCTTGTGCTCCTGGCCCTTGTACTCGGGCGCGATGAACGAGTCACCGGCCGGGCTGGGCAGGCCGGTCACGCTCTTGACCTCGGGGTGGAAGTAGCCGGCCTCGGCGGTGGTGAAGATGTCCGCCCGGTCGATCACCATGTTCATGGCCTTGCGCAGCGTCGGGTCGTCGAACGGCTTCTTCGTGGTGTTCACGTAGAGGCCGTGGATGCCGAGCACCGGCGGCGCCCACATCTTGTGGTTCTTCTGGTCCTTCGCCACGAACACGGTCTGGTAGTTCGGGATGAAGACGAAGCTCCACTCCGACTCGCCGTTGGCGAGCGCGGTGGTCTGCGCGCTGTTGTCGGTGTAGGAGGTGTACCGCAGCTCCTTGACCTTCGGCGGGTCCTGCCAGTAGCCGCTGTCGCGTACGGAGAGCGTCGTGGTCGCCGGGGTGAACGACTTCAGCGTGTACGGGCCGCTGCCGACCGGCTGCTTCACCGGGTCGGTGGCCGGGTCGGCGATCTTCTCCCACAGGTGCTTCGGCACGATCGGCACCCGCCACAGCACCTTCTGCTGATTGACGAACTGCGGGCTGGCCATCGAGATGGTGACCTCGTTGCCGCTGGCCACGGCGTCGGTGTACGGCACGCCCTGGTCGTTGAGCGCCGGGAACTTCTTCACCAGGTTGTAGGTGAAGGCGACGTCCTCGGCGGTGACCTTCTGCCCGTCGGACCAGGTGGCGTTCTCCCGGATGGTCACCTTGACCGTCTTGTAGTCCGATGACCACTCGGCCTTGGTGGCCAGCCACGGCTTGAACGGCTCGGCCGGCTTGACCGGGTTCCACATCATCAGCGGCTCGTAGATCTGCCACCGGTAGCCGAGCGACGCGGCTGCCGAGGTGGTGAGGAACGGGTTGTTGTTCTCCGCCTGCGGGCCGTTGGGCATGCCGACGTTCAACACCGTCGCGGCCTGGCCGCTCTTCTTGTTCGCGTTCGGGCTGTCGCCGCAGGCGGCGGCGCCGGTGACCATCGCGCCGGCCAGCGCGAGGGCGAGGAGTTGCCGTCTTCTCATGGAGGTCTCCCTCGGTGGTCCCGCAGTCCTCGGGCGGGATGTGGTGGATGGAGGGTGTGCGGTGGTGCCACCGGCGGGCGGGCCCGCCGGCGTGATCGCCGGTACGGCGGGGTGGGGTCAGGTGACGCGGGCGCCCGTCGGCTCCCGCGCGTCTGTCGAGTCCGGTGCGGTCGGGTCGCTCGTGGTCGTCGAGTCGCGGGCGGTGAAGCCGGTGGGGATGACGGTCGGGGTGTCCGGCAGCGGCGTGCCGGCGAGGTGCCCGATGAGCAGGCGGGCCGCGGCCGTACCCATCTCCCGCAGGGGTTGGCGCACGGAGCTCAGCGGCGGGTGGGTGTGCCCGGCCAGCGGAAGGTCGTCGAAGCCGACCACCGCCACGTCCTGCGGGACGCGCCGCCCGGCGTCGCGCAGCGCCTGCAACGCCCCGGCCGCGGACAGGTCGTTGTGGGCGAAGACGGCGTCGAACGGTACGCCGTCGGCGAGCAGCCGCCGCACCGCCGTGCGCCCGCACTCGAAGGTGAAGTCGCCCTCCACCACCCGGTCCGGCTCGACCGGTACGCCCGCGTCGGCGTAGGCGCCGGCGAACCCGGCGAGCCGTTCCCGGGTGCAGCCGAACCGGCGCAGGCCGGTGACGACGAGCGGCCGTCGCCGGCCGAGCGCCAGCAGGTGCGCGGCGGCGGCCCGCGCGCCCGCCTCGTTCGTGGTCCGCACCGACGGGAAGCCGGGCTGGTGGCCCCGGTCGTCGATGAGGATGACCGGCAGGCCGCGCCGGTGCAGCTCGGTGATGTAGTCGAGCGTCCCCTCCGGCTCGACCACGAGCAGGCCGTCGAACGACTTGGCCGAGACCTGGGAGGCGAACCGGCGCATCGACTCGTCGCCGTGGGTGCAGGTGAACAGCAGCATGCCGTAGCCGGCGGCCTCGACCACGTCGGCCGCGCCCTGGAGCACCTCGCCCATCCAGGGCCAGGTCAGCGCCGGGACCAGCATCCCGACCACCCGGGTACGACCCCGGGCCAGCCCGACCGCGCGGGCGCTCGGCACGTACCCGAGGTCGCTGATCACGGCGCGGACCCGGTCGGCGGTACGGACGTGCACCTCGCCCTTGCCGTTCAGCACCCGGGAGACCGTCGTCTTGCTCACCCCGGCGCGGGTGGCGACGTCGGCGATGGTGATCGGCACGTGACGCTCCCGGGTCGCAGGGATGAGCGGGGTGTTTCGGAACCGGTTGCGGAAGCGGTTCCGTGGCAGTCAACCCAAGTGGCGTCAGTCACGTCAATCACAATTGGATAACGATGTACTACTAAGTTCGAGCCTTGAAAAAAGTGCCCGGGCTGCGACTCCGCCGATCATGGCGATGAGCAGGGTCGATGCCTCGTTCTTCCGCTCGACGCGGTCCGAAATGGACGCTCAGGGGCGGGCGTACACGTCCCCGGAGTTGGCCTCGTCCGGCAGCGTGCGCAGGTACGCGGCCACAGCGGCCGCCTGACGCCAGCCGGGCAGCGCGAACTCCATCTCGTCACCGATCGCCACGGTGAACCGGGTGAAGCCGAGCGCGGTGAGCCGGTCCAGGCAGCGCGCCGCCGCCACCCGCGCGATGGTGGTGAACTCGAACGACAGCGCCGGAACCGGCCGGCTCAGCCCGGCCAGCACGGCGTCCTCGAAGCCCTCCACGTCGATCTTCACGAACGCCGGTACGCCGTACGCGGCCACGAGCGCGTCCAGCGTGGTGCCCGGCACCTCGATCTGCGCGTCCCAGGTCTCGCCCGCCCAGCCGGGGGCGCCGTCGGCGGCGCGGACGAACCCGGGGGAGGCGGTGGAGACGGTCGGGTTGGCCGAGTTCACGTGCAGTCGCACCGGCCCGGCGGTACGCCCGCACGCCGCCTCCACCACCGTCACGCCGTCGTCGCCCGCGTACATCTCGCGCAGCACCCGCGCGCACAGCGGCTGCGGCTCGACAGCCACCACAGTCGCGCCCAGCCGGCGGAAGCTGCCCAGCCGGTCGCCCACGTGCGCGCCCACGTCGAAGACCAGGTCACCGGCGCGGACCAGCGGGGCGTAGAACGCGTCGAGGGCGGCGTCGCGCGCCGGGTCGCCGTGGTAGAAGTCCAGCGACCGGCGCAGACCGGACATCGCCGGGTCCGCCTTGAGCGTCTCGATCACCCCGTCCCGCACCCCTCCGACGCTAGCCACCTGGGCATGTTCGCGAGCCTCATTCGCGCCCCTTGAGCAATCACCCCATCCCCCTAGGACGCCGTAGAGATGGTGCGCTGCCCCGCACCCGCTCCGCATCTCCACGCGAGCGGTCAACGACGACCAGCGGATCTTGGTACGAAACGGCCCCCATGGGGGCCGTTTCGTACCAAGATCTCCCGCAATCCCGGTGACCGGAACGCGGATCCCGCTCATCAGGACTCGCCCTCGTTGCCCGAGGAGTGCCAACCACGGGTGGAACGTCAGGGGTGTCTCCGTCCTCGTTTGACACCCCTGACGTTCCACCCGCTCGCGGGGCGCAGCGGACGCCAGGGGAGGGGCTGGGCGCGGCAAGGGCTGGCGGGCAGACAGGGCAGCAGCTGTCCCGGCGTTCGCTCCGCTCCTACCGGCCAACAGGCTCGCCCGGCCCCGGCCCCGGCCCCGGCCCCGGCCCCGGCCCGGCCCCGGCCCCGGCCCCGGCGGCGCGGGCGCCGGATTCGGCATGCGGTTACGGGTTCTCGACGACCTCCTGGCCGAGCGGCCACAGCGCCGCCGGGACCAGCTTGAAGTTCGCCACCCCGAACGGGATGCCGATGATCGTCACGCAGAGCGCGATGCCGGCGAGGATGTGCGACAGGGCCAGCCACCAGCCGGCCAGCACCACCCAGAGCACGTTCGCCAGGCCGGAGGGCAGACCGGCGCCCGGCTTGCGCACGATCGTGCGGCCGAACGGCCACAGCGAGTACGACGCCAGCCGCAGCGAGGCGACGCCGAACGGGATGGTGACGACGAGGAGGAAGCAGATCAGGGCGGCCACGCCGTAGCCCAGGGCCAGGACGAAGCCGCCACCGAAGACGAGCCAGAGCAGGTTCAGCAGAAAGCGGATCACCACTCCATGGTCGCTCGCGCGGGCAAGCCCGCCGACGCCGCCCGTGCGCGGGCAGCGCGCCGCCACCGCCTGCACCGGGGCCGCTCAGTCCGCCAGCAGCGCCGCTACCGCGTGCGCCGTCGCCGGATGCGTGGCGACCAGCACCGCCGCCTCGCCCACCGGCGCCGCCTCGCCCGGCGTCGTGTCGTCGTCGGCCGGCTGCCAGTCGCCGGAGCAGCCGAGCAGCACCGCCACCGCGTCGACCGCCTCGGGGTGGGCGACCAGCAGACCGTGGACCGGACCGGTTCCCGGGGACGGCGCGAGTGGGGTGGACGGGGCGGGCGTGGCCGCCCACGGCGGTGTCCAGGCGTCCAGCGCGGGCAGCGTGGCGGGGAACGTGCGTTCCGCCTCGCGGACCAGCAGCGGCACCAGCTCCGGGCCGTGCTCGCGCAGTGTGGTGATCAGCGTCGGCAGCCAGGGCAGCAGCACCGGGTCGGGCAGTCCGGCGAAGGCGGACGACATGGTCTCCACCACGAACGACGCGAGCCCCGGCACCGGTTCGAGCGCGTGCACGAAGCCGGACAGGTACTGCGGGAACGCGGGCACCACGAGCGGATTGGCGAGCAGCTCGGCGCACTGTTCGCGCAGGCGCGCCAGCGGCAGCAGGCCGAGCTGGTGGCGGGCGGCCCAGAGCAGCGCGAGCTTGGCCGGGGCCTCCGGGTGGGCCTGCGCGACGGCCAGTTCGAGCTGGGAGCGGTCGCACCCGAGCGACAACGCGAGGCTCTCCATGCTGAACAGGAAGCCGAGCATCGCGCCGACCTGCCGTACGCCGGTGGACTCGTCCACGAACGCGGTGGGCAGCAGCGTGCAGTAGTGGGCGTACCCGGTGGTGACGAACGTCCGGCACCAGGCGGGCAGCGCCGGTGCGGTGGTGCGGTGGTGGGCGAGCAGCCGCCGGATGCGGCGCAGCACGTCCGGCGCGTCGTCCACCGTGCGTTCGGCGGCGAGCAGCTCCACCGCCCGCGCGCCGAGTTCGTCGACCAGGCGTGGGCTGTCCAGCAGCCGGATGGCGTCCTCGACGGCGGCGAGCGCGCGGGCGGCTGTCGCGTCGGGGCCGCGTACCGCCCGGCGCAGCCGCTGCTCCAGCACCTGCTCGACGGTGACGCCCTCGTAGCCCAGCTCGATCAGGGCGCGCTGGTTGCGGCCGAGCGCGAGGTCCCAGCTCTCCTGTTCGGAGCGGTGGCCGAGGCGGCGCTCGCCCATGATCGGGCGGACCGCGTCGGCGGGCAGCAGGTGCCGCAGCATCCACAGCAGGTCGGAGCAGGGTGCCAGCGCCGGGTCGGCGTGCAGGTCGAGCAGGGCCCGCTGCACGGTGCGTCGTTCCAGGTCGAGGCCGAGGGGGCGCAGCCGGTCCAGGACGTCGCGGGCCAGCGGCGGCAGGGAGTCGTACCCGACCTGGCCGACGCGGTCGCCGCCGAGGAGGATCTCGCAGAGCCGGCGGACGTCGCGGCGGCCGGGCACCACGTCCTTCTCGATGCAGGTCACGGCGGCGTCGGCGAAGTCGTACGGCGTGGGCCGCGCGCGGTTACGCATGGTGGCGAGCAGGATCGACGTCTCGAACACGGCGATCGCGTCGGCGGTGCTGGCGAGGTAGCCGTTGCGGCGGGCGAGCCGGACGATGTCGACGCACCAGCCGCGCAGTTCGGCCTCGTCCAGCTCGTCGAGGACGGGCGGGGCGGCGAGGAACCCGCTGAGCCGGTCCGTGGCCGGGCCGGTCGCGGCCGGCGCGGCGGCGCGGGCCCGGCGGCCCTTCTTCTCGGTACGCTGCCCGGCCAGCCGGTACGGCGTGAGCCGGGTGCGGGCGACAGCGGCCGTCCAGTTCGCGGCGGCGATGGACACGGTGCCCGGGGCCAGCCCGAACTGCGCCTCGATGGCCGAGTGGCTGGACGGGATGAGACCGTAGCGCCAGCGGGTGCCGGTGCGCGGGCTGATCGGGAAGTCCGGCGCGGTCGAGTCGAGGCCGAACTGTTCGACCCGGCTGGCGGCGTGGAAGGCGCCGCAGACGTAGAGGCAGTCGGCCGGGTCGGCGCCGCTTGCGGCGAGGTGCTGTCGCATCCGGGTCCACATGTGGCGTTCGCGGTCCTCGTCGCGCTCGTCGCGGGCGGACCGGGACGGGCGCAGCCGCCGGAACAGGCTGCCGATCAGCACCATGACCTGGCGGTACGTGTCGTGGTCGGCGTCGGCGAGCGGCCGTTCGACGTACTGGTCCCACCATTCCGACCAGTGCCGCACCTTGCCGTGGTGCAGCAGGTGGGCCTCCAGTTCGGCGAACCGGGGGCGCAGGTCGCCGATCTCCACGCCGACCGCGTCGCCGTGCAGTGCCGTGTCCTCGTCGGCGGACACGGCGGCGGAGTCCGGCCCCGGTGCGGCTTCGGTGTCGTCGCGGGGGGTCCACTGGAAGACGTGGTCGGTGGAGCGGTCCACGAGCACCAGCTCCACGCCGGGGGTGTCCAGCGCGTACGCGACGGCCTGGTATTCGGCGGACGCCTCGGTGATCGGGGCGACCACGCTCAGCGGGCTCCACTCGGCGGGGAAGCCGTCGAGTTCGGTGGCGAACGCCTGCACCGCCACCGGCAGCCGGCAGTTGCGCAGCTCGTCGAGCAGGGGGCGCAGGTCCTCGCAGAGTTCCAGGTAGATCACCTTGGGCGGGCGGGCGCGCAGGCGGCGTGCCATGGCCAGCGCCGAGGCGGGGGAGTGGTGGCAGACGGGGAAGATCTCCAGCCGTTCGCGCAGCGCCCGGTCGACGTCGTCGACCATGCCGGTGAGGATGCCGGCGAGTGCGTCCGGGGAGCCGGCGAACGCGGCGGCGGCGTCGGTGAGCTGGTCGCGCAGCGGGCCGAACAGGCCGGTGGGTGCGGGCGCGGTCATGACAGCGACGCGATCGCCTGGCGGCCGCCGTCGAGGAAGCCCTCCCAGTCGCCACCGTCGGCCTTGGCGCGGGGCTCGACCACGCCGTGCAGGTACTTGTTGAGGATGGCCAGGTCCTCCGGGGCGCGGCGGGCCAGTGAGCCCATCAGTGAGCCGGCGAGCGTCTGGGCGCGCAGGGTACGGTCGCCGAAGAACTGGCTGTGCAGGATCGCGTCCTCCAGCACGCCGATCTGCTCGGCGGTGGACAGCGCCGACTCCAGCTTCTCGTCGTCGCTGGTGGCGGCGGACGCGGCGGCGCGCAGGTCGGCGAAGCTCTGCAGCAGGATGTCGAGCAGGGTGGGCGGCACGTCCAGTTCGATGTGGTGCCGGCGCAGCAGTTCCTCGGTGCGGAAGCGGACGATCTCGGCCTCGCTGCGCTTGTTGGTGACCACCGGGATGCGGATGAAGTTGAACCGCCGCTTGAGCGCGGAGGACAGGTCGTTGACGCCCCGGTCGCGGCTGTTGGCGGTGGCGATGACGGAGAAGCCGGGCTTGGCGAAGACGATGTTGTCGTGGTCCAGTTCCGGGATCGAGACGTACTTCTCGGACAGGATCGAGATGAGCGCGTCTTGGACGTCGCTGGTGGAGCGGGTCAGCTCCTCGAACCGGCCGATCACGCCCTGCTCCATGGCGGTCATGATCGGCGAGGGGATCATCGACTCGCGCGACTGACCCCGGGCGATGACCATGGAGACGTTCCACGAGTACTTGATGTGGTCCTCGGTGGTGCCGGCGGTGCCCTGCACGACGAGCGTGGAGTTGCGGCAGACCGCGGCGGCGAGCAGTTCGGCGAGCCAGCTCTTGCCGGTGCCGGGGTCGCCGATGAGCAGCAGGCCGCGGTCGGAGGCGAGCGTGACGATGCTGCGTTCGACGAAGCTGCGGTCGCCGAACCACTTCTGCGGGATCTCCCGGTCGAGGCCGTCGGCGCGTTCGGAGCCGAGCACGAACAGCCGGACCATGCGGGGGCTCAGCCGCCAGGAGAACGGCTTCGGCCCGGTGTCGACGGATTCGAGGTAGGCCAGCTCGTCGGCGTACTTGACCTCGGCGGGGGCGCGGAGCATGTCGGACATCAGGAGTGCTCTCCTAGGTGAGGAAGTTCTTCAGCTCGGCGACGAGCTTGCGGATGTGGCCGGAGATGACGGGGGTGCCGAGGTCGGAGAAGCGCTGCCGGAACCAGGGGTTGACGCTCTGGTCGCCGGAGCTGTTGACCGAGCCGACCGGGATGAACTTCACCCCGGAGCGGTGCACGGCCTCGATGCCGTCGAACAGCGGCTGGGACCTGTCGAACTCGTAGAAGTCGGAGATCCAGACCATGACCGTGTTCCGCGGCTCGATGATCTTGGGTCGGGCCAGCGCCATGGCGACCGGGCCGTCGTTGCCGCCGCCGAGCTTGGTGCGCAGCAGCACCTCGAACGGGTCGTGCACCCACGGGGTGAGGTCCAGCGCCCGGGTGTCGTACGCGATCAGGTGCACGTCGACCTTGGGCAGGCCGGCGAAGATCGAGGCGAGGATGGTGCAGTTGACCATCGAGTCGACCATCGAGCCGGACTGGTCGACCACCACGATCAGCCGCGACGGGGTGGTCCGCCGGGCGGTCTGCCGGTAGTAGAGCCGGTCGACGTAGAGACGCTCGTCGTCCGGGCTCCAGTTGGTCAGGTTCTGCCAGATGGTGCGGTCCAGGTCGAGGTTGCGGAAGACCCGCTTGGGCGGCACGGACCGGTCGACGGCCCCGACGGTGGCCTGCGCGACCTGGGTACGCAGCACCTCGGCGACCTGGTCGACGTAGCGGCGGATCAGCGACTTGGCGTTCGCGAGCGCCACCCCGGACAGGTTGGACTTGTCCCGCAGGAGCTGCTCGATCAGGGACATGCTCGGGGTCAGCCGGGCGGCGAGCACCGGGTCGGCGAGCACCTCGCGCAGCCGCATCCGGGCCACCAGGTCACCCTCCAGCCCGGCGAGCGTGGCACCCAGGCCGGTGCCCTCGCGGCGCAGCTCACCGGGCTGCGCGCCGCACGCCTGCTCGAACCAGCCGGCGTCGGCCTGCCAGCGGGCGAGCTGCCCGGCGCTGACCTCGCCGCCGCCGGTGGCGAACACGTTGAGCAGCAGCTTGGACGCCAGCGCGGCACGGCGTACCTCGGTCTCGGCCGGCTGGAACGGCCCGGCGGCGGCCGTGGTGTCGTCGCCGGGGGTGAGCAGGCCGCGCAGCTCGCCGGCGAGGGCGGGGAAGCGCTGCACGACGGTGTCGACGGAGACGGCCGGGTCCAGCAGCGCGGCCGGCAGGCCGAGGTCGTCCACGACGGCGACGCTCGCCGACTCCAGGCCGGGCTGCTCGTCGGGGTGGAACAGGCGGGCGAGCAGCCGCCAGTAGAGCACCTGGCGGCGGTTGGCGTGGGTGCGGTCCTCGGTCATCGGCGCAGCAACCGTCCCGCGCGTTCGCGCAGCACCGCCACGGCGTCGCCCGCCTTGGCCTCGGCCTTGGCCGTCTTCGGGTCGGTGACGCCGCACGCCCAGTCGCCGTTGTGCGCCTCGACCGTCTGCCGCTTGACGGTGGCCCGGACCGCGAGGGGTTGCAGCAGCCAGCGGCCGTCGTCCCAGCGGAGCAGGCCGAGACAGGCGGTGGAGGCGGTGACCAGCGCGGGCGTGAGCGGACCGGCGGCGGGCAGCCGGTCGGCGGCCAGGTGCAGGGACCGGCCGTCGAGGTCGAGCGCCGGGACGCCGTCGTCGTCGCGGACGGTGTAGCCCTCGACCAGTACCGGTTCGGCGATCGCGGCGGGGTGGCGCAGCAGCGGTGGGGTCGCCGCGGCCGTGGCGCCGGCCAGCAGCACCCGGGCCGTGGCGAACGGGTCGGCCGGCTCGCCGAGGGCCGCGCGGTCCTCGGCCCAGTGCAGGTCCGCGCCGTGGGCGGTGAGGTCGGTGACGGTGATCGCCCGCCGCTGGGCCAGGGCGGTGAGCAGGACCGGGTACGCCTCCAGCAGCCGCCAGCCGGCCGGGCCGACGATGGTGGCGACCTTCGCCGCGACCACTGTCACCCGGACGAGCCGGGGCGCGCCGTCCCCGGCCGGTTCGAGCAGTGCGTGCACCTGCGCCTGGAACGCCGTGTCGTGCTCGTGCAGGTCGACGCCGAGGGGCAGCAGCCGCCCGGACACCGGCTCGCCGGGCGCGGTCTCGCCGTGCGCGCCGAGGGTGAGCAGGACGGCGCGGGTCCACAGGTCGGCCCACCGGCGGGCGGGCACCTGTGGCAGCGACGCCACCGGCAGGGCGGCGCGCAGTTCGGCGGCGAGCCCGTCGAGGAGCACCGCGATGCGGCGTGACGCCGGGTCGGCGAGTGCGGCCTCGACCGGCGCGGCGGCGCCGGAGAGCAGCTCGTGGTCCGCCCCGCGCCAACCGGCGAGTGCCAGCTCGTGCAGCCAGGCTCGTGCGCCGGCCAGGGCGGGCGGGGAGACTGTGGTGCCGTCCGGTGCGGCGGTCCACGCCGCGCGGGGCCGGCCGAGCGCCGTGTCGAGGCGGTCGAGCAGGGCGTCGTGTGCCGCGCCGAGCAGTGCGGCGCGGGCCCCGGCGAGGGCAGCGAGGTGGTCCTCGGCGAGCGCGCCGGTGCGCACCGCGCCGGCCGCCGCGTCCGTCCGCTCGGCCAGCGGCGTGCCGCCGACCGCCGCGGCCAGCGCGGCCCAGGCGGCGGCGCCGGGCTCGTCGGCGCGGGCCAGCCCGGCGGTGAGCGTGTCGTCGGCGCGGTCGACGACGGCGAGCGTCTCGGCCAGCCCGGGGATCGTCCCGTCGTGGAGCCGGGTCAGGTGCGCGGCGAGCATCAGCGCACCGCCGCCGTGGCCGGGAACCAGTGCAGCTCCGGCACCGCCGTGGTGGCGGCCGGGACCTCGAGGTAGGCCAGGTGGCGCAGGAAGCGGCTGAACACCACGGCGGCCGGGCCCGGCTCGTGCCGGGCGTCGGTGCGGGCCAGCAGGGCGGTGCCGCTGTCGACGCCGTCGCCCACGTCCACCCGCAGGTAGCGGGCGACCTGTTCGGCGCCGTACTGCAGCACCGCCTCGTCGGCCAGCGCGTGCAGGTGCTTGCAGAGCATGGTGCCGCGCAGCCCGCCGCAGGGCCGGTTGTTGTTGGTGCTGCAGTTGACCGCGTGCGTGCCGGCGGTCACCGAGGAGACGTAGACGCGTTCCACGTCGGAGCCGCTGGACACCACCCCCTGCAACCGCCCGTCGGCCAGCTCCACGAAGGGCACCTTGGCCAGCTTGCGGGCCCGCGCGGGCGGCGCCACCCGCAGCACGCTGCGCCGTCGCCACGAGGCGTCGTTCGCCTCCGTCATCTTCCCGACCTCCCCGCCGGCCGGCCGCCGCCGGGCACGCCGGGACGCCGTCGCCGGCCGTGATCCGTGCCGCTGTGACGACAAGGATCATGGACCACGGGTACGACAGGAGCGCCGTCGCGGGCGGCGCCGGGAATACCGTGCGGCCCGGCGGGTAGAGGAGGGCGTGATCGAGCCCGAGCCGTCGTGCCTGTGGCGCCCGGGCAGGCGGGCGGTGCCGTGACCCCCGTGGCTCCGGCGGCGCGCCGCGAGGCCCGGGAGGCGTACGAGCGGCTGCGCCGGTACTTCATCGTGGCTCTCCAGGCCGGCCTGGCCGCCGGTCTGGCCTGGTACGTGGCCAGCACGCTGCTCAAGAACCCGCAGCCGCTGTTCGCGCCGGCCGCGGCGGTGGGCACCATCGCCGCGGCGATCGGCAACCGGATCCGCCGCACCGCCGAACTGCTCGGCGGCGTGATCCTCGGCGTGCTGGTCGGCGACCTGATCATCAAGCTGATCGGGGCCGGTCCGGTGCAGACCGGCCTGGTGGTCGCGCTGGCGATCTCACTTGCGGTGGTGATCCGGGGCAGCGGCGCCGTGATGGTGCAGGCCGGCAGCACCGCGGTCCTGCTGGGCACCGTGGAGCCCAGCGCGCCGGACCTGGCCGTGCCGCGTACGGCGAACGCGCTGGTGGGCGGCGGGGTGGCGGTGGTGGTGGTGGCGCTGCTGCTGTTGCCGCTGAACCCGGTCCGGGTGGTGCACCGCGCCGCCGGGCCCACCCTGGACCTGTTTGCCAACGAGCTGACGGCGACGGCGAACGCGCTGGCCACCCGGGACGCCGGGGCGGCCGAGGCGGCGCAGGGCCGGTTGGAGGCGGCCGAGGTCGAGCGGAAGCAGACCACCGAGATCGTCGCGGCGGCCCGGGAGGTGACGTCGCTGTCGCCGTGGCGGTGGCGGCGCCGGGCCCAGTTGCGCCGCTACGAGAACGCCGCCACCCACCTGGAGCTGGCGTACACGAACAGCCGAAACATGGTCCGCCGGGTGGTCGCGTTGCTGGAGGCCGGGGAGCCGGTTCCGGCGGCCCTGCCGGCCGCGGTAGAGGCGTTCGGGCAGTCGCTGCGGCTGCTGCACCGTGACTTCCTGGCCGGACGGCCGCCCGACATCGCCCGCTCGCGGGCGCTTACCGCCGCCGACGAGGCCCGCCGGGCCCGGGCCGCGGATCTCGGTTTCTCCGGCACGATCGTGGCCTCGCAGCTGTTCATCGTGATCGGCGAACTGCTCCAGGCATCCGGCATGACCAAGATCGAGGCGGACCGGCTGGCCGGTGTCTGCGAGCATCGCCCGGACTCCCGCCCGGACCCAAACGACCGTTAAGCTTCGGGGGTGGGAATCGAGGAACTGTACCCCGCCGGGCGTCTCGTCGCGGCCCAGCGCGCCGCCGCCGCTGCGGGCCTGGACGCGCTGCTGCTCACCCCGGGTTCCGACCTGCGCTACCTGACCGGCTACGACGCCCGCGAGGGGGAGCGGCTGACCTGCCTGGTGGTGCCCGCCGAGGGTGAGCCGACGCTGATCGTGCCGGTGCTGGAGCGGCCGGACGCCGAGGCCGCGCCCGGCACCGGGTACCGGATCGTCGACCACGCCGACGGCACCGACCCGTGGCCGCTGGTGCGCGCAGCGCTGCCCGGCCCGGTCCGCGCCGTCGGGCTGGCCGACCGGATGTGGGCGCAGCAGGTCCTCGCGCTGCGCGACGCGCTGCCCGGCGCGGCCCAGCGGCTCGCCTCCGACGTGCTGCGGGAGATGCGGATCCGCAAGTCGCCGGCCGAGGTGGCGGCGCTGGCCGAGGCGGGCGCCGCGATCGACGCGGTGCACCTGCGGATGGGGGAGTGGCTGCGCCCCGGCCGCACCGAGCGCGAGGTCGCCGCCGACCTCGCCGCCGCGATCCGGGCGGCCGGGCACGCCGCCGTCGACTTCGTCATCGTCGCGGCCGGGCCGAACGGCGCGAGCCCGCACCACGGCACCTCGGACCGCCCGATCGGCGCTGGCGAGCCGGTGGTGGTCGACATCGGCGGCACCATGCCGTCGGGCTACCGCTCCGACTGCACCCGCACGTACGTCACCGGCGCTCCCGCCCCGGCCGAGTTCGTGGACTACTACGCGGTGCTGTGGGAGGCGCAGCGCGCCGCCGTGGCCGCCGTCGCGCCGGGCGTGACCGCCGAGGCCCTCGACGCGGTCGCCCGCGACGTCATCGGCGCCGCCGGTCTCGGCGACGCCTTCCTGCACCGCACCGGTCACGGCATCGGCCTCGACGGCCACGAGGAGCCGTACGTGGTGACCGGTAACCCCCGGCCGCTCCAGGCCGGCATGGCTTTCTCGGTCGAACCCGGGATCTACCTCGCCGGGCGGCACGGAGCCCGGATCGAGGACATCGTCGTCTGCACGACGGACGGCGGGCAACGGCTCAACACCACCCCCACGGAGCTCATCGCGCTATGAACGTCGACCGGATCCTGCCCACCGACGAGGCCCACGACCTGCTGGGCCTCGCCACCGAACTCGCCGACCGGGAGCTGGCCCCGGCCGCCGCCGGTTTCGAGGCCCGCGCCGAGTTCCCCCGGGAGGTGCTGCGCACCCTGGGCCGGGCCGGCCTGCTCGGCCTGCCCTACGCGGAGGAGCACGGCGGGGCGGCGCAGCCGTACGAGGTGTACCTCCAGGTGCTGGAGATCCTCGCCAGCCGGTGGCTGGCAGTGGCCGAGGCGGTCAGCGTGCACACACTGTCCTGCTACCCGCTGGCCCAGTTCGGCACCGACGAGCAGCGCAAACTGCTGCCGGACATGATCGGCGGGGAGCTGCTCGGCGCGTACTGCCTCTCCGAGCCGCAGGGTGGCTCGGACGCGGCGGCGCTGACCACGCGGGCGGTGCGCGACGGCGACGCGTACGTGGTCACCGGCACCAAGGCGTGGATCACGCACGCCCGGGTGGCCGACTTCTACAACATCTTCTGCCGCACCGGCGGCCCCGGCCCGAAGGGCATCTCCTGCCTGCTCGCGGACCGGTCCACGGCGGGCATCCACCCGCAGGCCGCCGAGCGCACCATGGGCCTGCACGCCTCGCCGATCGCGCAGATCGCCTTCGACGACGCCCGGGTGCCGGCGGAACGGCTGATCGGCGGCGAGGGCGCCGGGTTCACCATCGCGATGTCCGCGCTGGACTCCGGCCGCCTGGGCATCGCCGCGTGCGCGGTGGGCCTGGCCCAGGGCGCGCTGGACTACGCGGTCGGCTACGCCCGGGAGCGCCGCCAGTTCGGCCGCGCGATCATCGACTTCCAGGGGCTCGGGTTCAACCTGGCCGACGCCGCCACCCAGATCTCCGCGGCGCGGGCGCTCACGCTGGCGGCCGCGCGGCTGCGCGACGCCGGACGGCCGTACTCGATCGAGGCGGCCAAGGCGAAGCTGTTCGCCACGGACGTGGCGATGCGGGTGACCACCGACGCGGTGCAGGTGCTCGGCGGCGCCGGATACGTCGCCGACCACCCGGTCGAGCGGTACATGCGGGAGGCCAAGGTGCTCCAGATCGTCGAGGGCACCAACCAGATCCAGCGGCTGGTCATCTCCCGCGCGCTGGCGAAGGGCTAGCCTGTCGCGGTGACCTTCCCCCGGATCACCGCGGACCCCGACGTCATGGGGGGTGCGCCCTGCGTACGGCAGTCGCGCATCCCCGTGGCCACCCTGCTGGCCATGATGGCCGAGGGCATGTCCGTCACGGACATCCTCACCGACCTGCCGTTCCTGGACGAGGAGGACATGGCGGAGGTGCTGAACTACGCGGCGGACGCGGTGCGCGACCGGACGGCGCGCTGAGCGTCACCGCGGCGGGCCGGGTGCGGCGTGGGAGCGCTTTTCCGGCTACTGTGCAGCGCGTGGAGGAGATCGACCGTGCCATCGTCGCCGCGCTGACCGGGGACGGTCGGCTGTCGTACACGGATCTGGCCGAGCGGGTGGGCCTGTCGGTGTCGGCCGTGCACCAGCGGGTCCGCCGGCTGGAGCAACGCGGGGTGATCAAGGGGTACGCCGCGCGGGTGTCGTTCGAGGCGCTGGACCTGCCGCTGACCGCGTTCGTGGCGATCCGGCCGTTCGACCCGTCGCAGCCGGACGACGCGCCGGAGCGGCTGGCGCACCTGTCCGAGATCGACTCGTGCTACTCGGTGGCGGGGGAGGACTTCTATCTCCTGCTGGTGCGGGTGGCCGGCCCGGCCGACCTGGAGCGGGTGCTGCAGGAGATCCGTACCGCCGCGAACGTCACCACGCGCACGACAGTGGTGTTGTCCACGCCGTACGAGAACCGGCCGCCGAAGATCAGTGGCGAGCTGACCGGTCGGGGGCGTCCCCGCCCGTCGGCGGAGCCGGCAGGTTCCACCGCCTGAGCACCCGCCGGCCGTGCTCGTGCCCGAGCACGCTGAGCGTGGCGGTGTCCAGCCGCAGCAGCGCCCCGGCCGAGGGCGGCAGCCCGATCCAGCGCGCCCCGAGCACGCGCAGGCTGTGCCCGTGCCCGGCGAGCGCGACGTCGCCCTCCTCCAGCAGCGGCGCGATCCGGTCCAGTACGCGGTCCAGGCGGGCGCCCACCTGCTCCGGTGACTCGCCGCCGGGGCCGCCGTCGGTCCAGATCGACCAGCCGGGCCGTTCGGCCTGGATGTCGGCGGTGGTGCGGCCCTCGTACTCGCCGTAGTTCCACTCGGCCAGGTCCGGCTCGATCGCGTCCACGGTGAGCCCGGCCAGCGCGGCGGTGCGGGTGGCCCGCTGCCGGGGGCTGGACAGCACCCGGGCGAGACGCCGGCCGGCGAGCAGCGGGGCCAGCGCGCGGGCCTGCCGTTCGCCGTCGGCGGTCAGCTCCAGATCGGTGTACGAGGTGTGCCGGTGGGCGGCGCTCCAGGTGGTCTCGCCGTGCCGGATCAGCAGGATCTCGTTCACCGGCCCAGTCAACCACGCCGCGACGGGCGCGGCCCGTCGACGGTTCACCGGGGAAGGCGGCGCTACCGGGTCGCCGGCGTGGGTTCGGTCAGGCCGTCGCGTGCCGGGACCGGCCGGCCGGGCGCCCGTTCCCCGGCGGGTGCGCGCAGTTGCAGGACCGCGACGGCGGCCAGCACCAGCGCACCGCCGGCGAGTTGCGCGGGGGTGAGGGCCTCGCCGAGGGTGAGCGTGGCCAGCGCGGCGGTGACCACCGGCTCAAAGGTGGACAGGATGGCCGCGGTCGACGGACCGGTGCGCTTCAGCCCGGCGAAGAAGGCCAGCATCGCCACGACCGTGGAGATCACGGCGATGGCGGCCAGCCAGAACCATCCCCGCCACCCGAAGCTCAGGTCGACGCCGCCGGTGACCAGGGCGCCCGCGCCGAGGGTGCCGGCGGCACCGGTCATCACCAGCGCCGACAGCGCCACTGGTGCCAGCCGGTGCACGACGGTGTCGGAGACCAGGATGTAGACCGTGTAGGTGACGGCGGCGGCGAAGGCCAGCAGCGCCCCGAGCGGATGGAAGCCCGCGCCACCGGCGCCGAGCAGGACCAGCAGCGTTCCACCCGAGGCGGCCACCAGCGCCGCGCCGCGTCTCGGGCTGAGCCGGTCCCGGCCGAGCAGGACCGCCGCCACCGTCACCAGGACCGGGTACGTGTAGAGGATCAGCGCCAGCAGGGACGCGTCCATCAGTTCGAGCGCGGCGAAGTACAGGCTCGCCTGCGTGGCGTACCCGATCGCGCCCAGCCCGAGGGCGACGGCCACCACCCGCCCGCGCCTCGTCGCCGGCCGCTCACCGCCGCCGTCGCCCGGCGTCGCGCCGCGCAGGCCCGGCCGGGTGAGCAGGACGAGCCCGAGCAGGACGGCGGCCAGCCCGAAACGCACCAGCAGCAGAGCCGTCGGGGAGACGCCGGCGTCGTACGCGAGCTTGCCGAAGACGGCCATCGCGCCGAAGCAGGCGGCGGACAGGAGACACAGTGCGGCACCCACGCGCCAAGGATCACCGGCACCGACTGCCCAGGTCCAGCGAAGAATTCCGCAGGTGAATCATTAGGATTCCCGCATGATCGAGCTGGACCTGCGGCGGTTGCGTTTCCTGCGGGAGTTCGAGGAACGCGGCACGATGGCCGCTGTCGCCGCGGCTCTGGGCTACAGCCCGTCGACTGTGTCGCAGCAGCTGGCCCTGCTGGAGAAGGAGGTGGGCGTCCGGCTGCTGGGCCGGGCGGGCCGCGGCGTACGGCTCACCGAGGCCGGGCACGTGCTCGCCCGGCACGCCCGGGTGCTGCTGTCGGCGGCGGAGGCGGCGGAGGCCGACCTGGCCGCCCTCGACGGTGACGTCCGGGGGACCGTCCGGGCGGGCGGTCTGCAGTCGGCGGCGCGTCGCCTGCTCGTGCCGGCCGTGGCCCGGATGAGAGCCGAGCACCCGCGGGTCCGGGTGGAGGTCTTCGAGCTGGAGCTCGAACAGTCCCTGCCGGGCCTGCGCCTGGGCACCGTCGACCTGGTCATCGGCGACGAGTACGACAGCCAGCCTCGCCCCCGCCCGGCGGGGCTTCGTTTCACGCTCCTGTTCGAGGAGCCCTTGCGGCTCGTGCTTCCCGCCGCGCATCCCCTCGCCGGTTCCGGGGGACACGTCGCGGTCACCGACCTGCGGTCCGAGGTGTGGACCGCGTCCGCCGAGGGCACCGGGCACCACGCCATGGTGGTCGGGACGTGCCGTCGTCTCGGCGGCTACGAACCGGACCTGCGGCACCGTTCCAGCGACGCCGACGTGCAACTGGAGCTGGTCCGGGCCGGCGCGGCGGTCGCCCTGATGCCGGCGCTGACCCTGCCCGGGGACGACCCAGCGCTGGCGGTGCGGGGCATCGCCGAGACCGCCCTGCGGCGCCGCCTGGTGGCTGTCACCCGGGACACGCCGCCGGCGCCCGCCCTCACCGCGTTCCTGGCCGCCGTCACGGACCGGGCCCGCGACCTCGACGCGTAGGCGCCCACCTTCAACCTATTGTCCTAGGACGCCTTACGCGATGTGCGCCGGTCAACGGCGTTTGACACGACACGCGCCGGGGACGCCACAAGGGCAAGGCGCAGCCGGACGAGGGAGGGCGACATGAGCTTCACCGACAAGGCGAAGAACAAGGCCCAGGAGATGAGCGGCATGGCCAAGGAGCGGATCGGCGACGTGACCGACAACGAGCGGTTGCGGGCCGAGGGCGCCTCCGAGCAGAGCACGGCGCGGGCCCGGCAGGCCGGGGAGCACGCCAAGCAGGCCGGCCGCGACGTCAAGGACGCCTTCAACAAGTGAGTACGCGAACGGCGGGCCACCTCATCGCTGAGGTGGCCCGCCGTCGGGTGTCCGGGGTCAGTCGTCGCGGTGGGCGAGCCACCAGGCCTGGCCGGCCTCGGGCAGCGTGTCGATCGGGTCGTAGTAGGCGTAGCGCTTGTTCAGCGCCTCCAGGTCGGCCGACTCGATCGAGGTGCGGTAGTTCTTCGTCCAGTACGAGATGCCGCGCTCACGGTCGTAGTCGGTGAGCATGTGCACCCAGCGCTTGCCGACGAACGGCACGTCGCAGACGATCCGCGGGGTGGCGTAGCCGGGCAGGTAGCCCATGATGTCGTGCTGGAGCTGCTGGGCGTGCCAGACCGGGACGCGCCAGTGCTCGGCGTTGGGGATCATGTCGCACATGTAGAAGTAGTACGGCAGGATGCCCGCCTCGCCCTGCAGCGCGAAGCACAGGTCGAGCAGGTCGGCGCTGGTGGCGTTGACGCCGCGCATGAGCACGCCCTGGTTGCGGACGTCGCGGACGCCGACGTCGAGCGCGGTCTGTGCGGCCTTGGCGACCAGCGGGGTCAGCGACTGGGCGTGGTTGACGTGGGTGTGGATGGCCAGGTTGACGCCGCGGCGGGCGGCGGTGCGGGCGACCCGTTCGAGGCCCTCGACCACGTCGGGCTGGAGCCAGTGCTGGGGCAGGCCCATGAGCGCCTTGGTGGCGAGCCGGATGTCGCGGATCGTCTCGATCTCCAGCAGGCGCATCAGGTACGACTCGAGGTTGCGCCACGGCACGTTGGCGACGTCGCCGCCGGAGACGACCACGTCACGGACGCCGGGGTGGGCCTTGAGGTAGGTGATGTGGGCGTCGTAGCGGTCGACCGGCTTGAGGGTGAGCTTGAGCTTGTCGACGGCGGGGGTGGAGTTGCCGACGAGGTCCATGCGGGTGCAGTGGCCGCAGTACTGCGGGCAGGTGGAGAGCAGCTCGGCGAGGACCTTGGTGGGATAGCGGTGGGTGAGACCCTCGGCGACCCACATGTCGTGTTCGTGGAGGCTGTCGCGGCTGGCGTACGGGTGGGACGGCCAGTCGGTGCGCCGGTCGGAGGCGACCGGGATCATGTAGCGGCGGATCGGGTCGGCGAGCAGCGCCTCGGTGCTCATCGGCTCAAACGGCACCATGGTGTTGAGCATCTGCGGCGGCACCAGCATGGACATGGTGGCCAGGGCCTTCTGGTCGGCCTCCAGGTCGGCGTAGAAGGTCTCGTCGACGGTGTCGCCGAGGACGGCGCGCAGCTGCTTGATGTTCTTGACGCAGTTGACCCGTTGCCACTGGGCGCTCTCCCACTGGTCGCGGGTGATGTGGCGCCAGCCGGGGAAGCGGGTCCAGTCAGGTTCGACGAGGGGCGCGCGGCGGTATTCGTAGGGCTGTCCGGCGGTCGGGACGGCGACCGGCGCGGGGCGGGGCGTCGGGATGGTCTCCACCGGTTGGGTCTGGGTCACGGCCCCTCCTCGTCAGTGTGCGGTTTGATCAACGGATGCGTAGGCTACTGGAAAATCTGCGGTGAAGAAATTAGTCTGCCGGAAGTTTTCCCGCGACGCGACCCCTGGCCGGGGGTTCGGGCGGCTGGACATAGGGGGTCGGGCGTGACGTCACCGGTGGGTCTGCACCGAGTCGTGGAACCGGCGGGGGTGCTCCCGCAGGCGGCCTGGCGGCTGGACCCCGACCCGCGGATCGCGGCGAACGAGGTGCGGATCCGGGTCGAGCGGCTGAACCTGGACGCGGCGAGTTTCCGGCAGCTGGCGGAGAAGCACGGCGGCGACGGGGAGAAGGTCCGCGCCGAGGTGCTGGAGATCGTGTCGGCCCGGGGGAAGATGCAGAACCCGGTGACCGGTTCCGGCGGCATGCTGATCGGCACCGTCGAGGAGGCGGGGCGCCGCTCGCCGCTGGGGCTGAAGGCGGGTGACCGGGTGGCGACGCTCGTGTCGCTGACACTGACGCCGCTGACGATCCTCGACGGGCTGGCCCGCTGGGACGGGCGCAGCGAGCAGGTGCCGTGCGACGGGTACGCGATCCTGTTCGCCCGGTCGATCGCGGCGGTGCTGCCGCCGGACCTGCACCCCGAGCTGTCCCTGGCGGTGCTGGACGTGTGCGGGGCGCCGGCGTTGACGGCGCGGGTGGTGGCCGAGCAGGTGGCGCGGCGCTCGCGTGAGGGTGATCCGCGTCCGGTGTCGGTGGCGGTGATCGGCGGGGCCGGCAAGAGCGGGTCGTTGTCGCTCGCGGCGGCGCGGCGGGCGGGCGCCGCCCGTACCGTCGGGGTGGTTCCGGTGGACGCGGAGCGGGACGCGCTGACGGCGGCCGGGCTGGCCGACGTGGTGGCGCTGGCCGACGCGCGGGATCCGGTGGGGCTGTCGACGGCGGTGACGACGGCGCTGGGTGTGCCGGCGGACGTGACTGTGGTGTGCGTGGACGTGCCGGGGTGTGAGCACGGTGCGGTGCTGGCCACGGCGGACGGCGGCACGGTGATCTTCTTCTCGATGGCGACGAGCTTCGCGGCGGCGGCGCTGGGCGCGGAGGGCCTGGCGGCGGACGTGACGATGCTGGTGGGCAACGGGTACGTGCCGGGGCACGCGGCGCTGGCGCTGGATCTGTTGCGGACCGAGCCGGGGGTGCGCGGTCTGTTCGAGGCTCGTCTGACGGCAGACTGAGACCATGACGAACCCCTCGACGCTGTATCGCGGCGGAGTGCTGCACTGCCCGGCCGACCCGAGCGCGACGGCGCTGCTGGTGCGGGACGGGCGGATCGCCTGGTTGGGTACGGACGCGGACGCGGACGCGCCGCGGGCGGACCGGGTGGTGGAGCTGGGCGGTGCGCTGGTGACGCCGGCGTTCGTGGACGCGCACGTGCACGCGACCGATACCGGGTTGGCGTTGTCGGGGCTGGATCTGTCGGCGGTGCGGTCGGCGGGTGAGTTGCTGGAGGCGGTGTCGGCGTTCGCGGCGGGTCTGCCGGGTGACGCGGTGGTGCTGGGGCACGGCTGGGACGAGTCGGGCTGGGCGGATCCGGCGTTGCCGGATGCGGCGGCGCTGGACCGGGCGGCCGGTGGGCGGCGGGTGTATCTGTCGCAGGCGTCGATCCATTCGGCGCTGGTGTCGGCGGCGCTGCTGGCGGCGTGCCCGGAGGTGGTGTCGGCGGCCGGGTACGAGGCGTCGGGGTGGTTGCGGCGCGACGCGCATCACGTGGTGCGGGCGGCGGCGTTCGCGTCGGTGTCGCGGGCGCAGCGGGTGGCGGCGCAGCGGCGGGCGCTGGAACACGCGGCGTCGCTGGGTGTGGCGGCGGTGCACGAGTGCGGTGGGCCGGACATCTCCGACGAGGAGGACTTCACCGGGCTGCTGGCGATCTCGGGGGCCGGGGTGCCGGAGGTGTACGGGTACTGGGGTGAGCTGCTGGGTGCGGCGAAGGCCCGGGAGCTGGGTGCGGTGGGCGCGGGTGGTGACCTGTTCGCCGACGGGGCGCTGGGGTCGCGGACGGCGCACGTGTCGGCGGCGTACCTGGACGGTGAGGCGGGGGCGTGCGGGCACGGGTACGTGTCGGCGGAGCAGGTTCGTGATCATCTGCTGGACTGTGCGGCGCACGGCTTGCAGGGCGGGTTCCACGCGATCGGGGACGCGGCGATCGGGACGGTGCTTCAGGGCTTCGGTCTGGCGGCGCGGTCGCTGGGTGTGGACCGGTTGCGGGCGTCCCGGCACCGGGTGGAGCACGCGGAGATCATGAGCAAGGCGTTGATCGCCGGGTTCGTGGAGTACGGGATCGTCGCGTCGATGCAGCCGGCGTTCGACAGGTTGTGGGGCGGCGCGGGCCGGATGTACGAGTCGCGGCTGGGGTTGGCGCGGTCGCTGGAGTCGAATCCGATGGGTGCGATGCACGGGGTCGGTGTGGCGTTGGCGTTCGGGTCGGATTCGCCGGTGACGCCGCTGGATCCGTGGGGGTCGGTGCGGGCGGCGGCGGCGCATCACAACCCGGCGCAGCGGATGAGTGTGCGGGCGGCGTTCGCGGCGCACACGCGCGGCGGGTGGCGGGCGGTGCACCTGGACAACGAGGGTGTGCTGGCGTTGGGGGCGCCGGCGACGTTCGCGGTGTGGGACACCCCGGCGGGCGTGGAGCGGGGGCTGCCGGTGGTGCTGGCCGAGGATCCGGAGTTGCGGGGCGCGGACGATCCGACGCCGCTGCCGGTGTGCCGGGCCACCGTGTTGCGCGGTGACGTGATCTATCAGGAAGGGTCTTCGTGACAGGGAAGCTTGGGCTGGATCCGGCGCTGGTGGCGCGGGCGCGGGAGTTGGCGCGCCGGGCCGGGCAGCCGGTGGTGGATCTGGCGCGTAGTCACACCACGGTGTCGGTGGAGCGGGCGGTGCTGCGGCTGGCCGGGGTGACCGGCGCGGACCCGGACGGTATTCCGTGGGTGAACCGGCTCGTGGACGCGGTGGTCGCGGACGTGGGGCTGGGGCACGGGGTGGCGGCGCCGGTGTTCGACGCGCTGGCGCGTGAGGGCATCACGGATGTGACGTTGCTGGCGCAGAAGGCGGCGGCCGGGTCGGTGCGGTTCGCGCAGCCGGCGGGCAAGGCGGCGACGGCTGCGCGGCGGGCGTCGCGTAAGGCGGTGGCGGCGGGGATCCGCAGCATCGACAGGCGGCGCGCGGAGCGGGACCGGCTGGTGAAGCGGTTCGGGGATCCGGAGCGGCGGCCGTGGATCTACCTGATCGTGGCGACCGGTGACATCTACGAGGACATCCCGCAGGCGCAGGCGGCGGCGCGGGCCGGCGCTGACGTGATCGCGGTGATCCGGTCGACGGGGCAGTCGCTGCTGGACTACGTGCCGGAGGGGGCGACCCGGGAGGGCTTCGCGGGTACGTACGCGACGCAGGAGAACTTCCGGTTGATGCGGGCGGCGCTTGACGAGTCGTCGCGGGAGCTGGGCCGGTACGTGCGGTTGACGAACTACGCGTCGGGTCTGTGCATGCCGGAGATGGCGACGCTGGCCGGGTTGGAGCGTCTGGACATGATGCTCAACGACTCGATGTACGGGATCTTGTTCCGCGACATCAACCCGATCCGTACGTTCGTGGACCAGCGGTTCTCGCGGCAGGTGCACGCGCGGGCGGGCATCATCATCAACACCGGTGAGGACAACTACCTGACCACCGCGGACGCGGTGGACGAGGCGCACACGGTGACGGTGTCGCAGCTGCTGAACGAGTTCTTCGCGCACGAGGCGGGGCTGGCGGACTGGCAGCTGGGGCTGGGGCACGCGTTCGAGATCAACCCGGATGTGCCGGAGTCGTTCCGGTTGGAGCTGGCGCACGCGTTGCTGGCGCGGGAGTTGTTTCCGGACGCGCCGTTGAAGTGGATGCCGCCGACGAAGCACATGACCGGTGACGTGTTCCGGGGCAACCTGCTGGACGGGTTCTTCAACCTGGTGGGCACGATGACCGGGCAGGGGATCCTGCTGGTGGGGATGATGACCGAGGCGGTGGTGACGCCGTGGTTGTCGGACCGGGACATCGCCCTGCAGAACGTGCGGTACGTGCTGGGCGCGGCGGGCGGGTTGCACGAGGACTTCGTGCCGGCGCCGGGCGGGTTCATCCAGGAGCGGGCGCACCGGGTGCTCGGTGAGGCGGTGGATCTGCTGGAGCGCATCGGGGACCAGTCGTTGCTGACGGCGATCGCCGAGGGCACGTTCGGGATCATGAAGCGGCCGGCGGACCGGGGCAAGGGCTTGGACGGGGTGGCGCGGCACGAGGCGGACTACTACAACCCGGCCACGGAGATCCTGGAGCAACCCTCATGAGTGAGAAGACGGTCGTGCGGCCGTACGGGGACACCACCGGTGACGGCATGGTGCAGGTGTCGTTCACGTTGCCGGTGCCGCACGACAAGCGGGCCGAGGGCGCGGCGGTGCAGCTGGCCAACAGGATGGGCATGGACCCGGCGATGCTGGTGCACGCCAAGCCGATCGGCGACGGGTTCACGTTCTTCGTGGTGTACGGGCGGGTGAACCACCTGGTGGACCTGTCGAAGGTGCAGGTGGTGGAGCGTGACTATCCGCTGCTGTCGGCGAAGGAGGTCAACGCGGTGGTGAAGCGGCGGCTGCGCCGCAAGCTGTCGGTGGTGGGCGCCTGCATCGGCACCGACGCGCACACCGTGGGCATCGACGCGATCCTCAACGTCAAGGGCATCGCCGGCGAGAAGGGCCTGGAGTACTACCGGGAGCTGAAGGTCACGAACCTGGGCGCGCAGGTGAGCGTGCCGGAGCTGGTCGAGGCGGCCCGGCGGGAACGCGCCGACGCGGTGCTGGTGTCGCAGGTGGTGACGCAGCGCGACGCGCACCTGCACAACACGCGGGAGATGTCGGCGGCGTTCCGGGAGGCGATGCCGGCCGGGCGCCGGCCGCTGCTGATCGTCGGCGGGCCCCGGTTCGACGAGACGATGACCGGCGAGCTGGGCGTGGACCGGATCTTCGGCCGTGGCACCACCCCGGGTGAGGTCGCCAGTTACCTCGTCCACGCCTTGATCACCTCCAGGAAGGCGAACGTCGCATGAGCGATCCCCGTGTGGGTCTGACAGTCACCCACCGCCGGTACGTGCCGTACTCCCACGCCCACTACGCGGGCAACCTGGTCGACGGGGCGTACGCGCTGGGGTTGTTCGGGGACGTGGCGACCGAGGTGTGCATCCGCACCGACGGTGACGAGGGGTTGTTCGCCTCGTACGCCGACGTGCAGTTCCGGGCGCCGATGAAGGCCGGTGACGTGCTGGAGGTGACGGCGACGGTGACCCGGGTGGGCACCCGCAGCCGCACCATCGACTTCGCCGCGACAGTGGTGTGCCGGGGCCGCCCGGACAAGGGCGAGTCGGCCGCCGAGGTGCTCGACGAGCCGATCGTGGCGGTCACGGCGACCGGCACGGTGGTCGTGCCGCCATCACCGTGAGCGCGAGGAGCGAGCCGGCTGTCGTCTGCGCCGACGTCGGGTCGACGTACACGAAGGCCGCGGTGGTGGACCTCGACGGCGGCCGGCTGGTTGCGGCGGCGTCGGCGCCCACCACGGTGGGCACGGATGTGCTGCACGGCCTGGACGCCGCGGTCGGCGCGGCCACCGCGTCGGCCGGGGTCGCTGAGGTGCCCTGGTACGTGTGTTCGTCGGCCGGGGGTGGGCTGCGCCTGGCGGTGGTGGGTTACGAGCCGCTCGTGACCGCTCAGGCGGGCCGGCGGGTCGGTCTGTCGGCGGGCGCGAACGTGGTCCACGTGGCCGCGGGGCGGCTCGGTGGGGCGGACGTGGCGGCGTTGCGGGCGGCCCGCCCGGACGTGGTGCTGCTCGTCGGCGGCACCGACGGCGGGGACGCCGACACGGTGACGCACAACGCGACGCGGCTGGCGAAGGCCCGGTTCCGGGTGCCGGTGGTCCTCGCGGGCAACGCCGACGTGCGTGCCGACCTGCACGCGCTGCTGGCGGGTGCGGGGGTGCCGGTGACGGTGGCGGACAACGTGCTGCCCCGCATCGGGGTGCTCGAGCCGGCGTCGGCGCGGGCGGCGATCCGGGAGGTGTTCCTGCGGCACGTCATCGGCGGCAAGAAGCTGTCCCGGGGTACGCGGTTCGCGCGGCTGGTCCGCGCCGCCACCCCCGACGCGGTGCTCACCGGCGTGGAGGTACTGGCCGGGACGCTCGGCGGTGACCTTGCAGTGGTGGACGTGGGTGGGGCCACCACTGACGTGTACTCGGTGCTCACCCCCGACGAGCGGGACAGCGGCCCCAGTCAGGAGGTCGCCGGGACGCTGTGGCGGGCCCGCACCGTCGAGGGGGACCTGGGCATGCGGTGGAGCGCGCCGGGTGTGGTGCGCGCCGCGGTCGAGGAGCGGCTGCTGGACGCGGCCGAGGAGGCGGAACTGACGGTCGCGGCGGCGGTACGGGCCGCCGACCCGGGGTTCCTGCCCGCCGGTGACGGCGAGCGGGCCGTGGACCGGCGTATCGCGGCCCTCGCCGCGACTGTGGCGTTGCGGCGGCACGCGCGGGGTGCGGCGACGGGGGAGCGGGCCGGGCGGGACCTGCGGGAGGTGAAGCTGCTCGTCGGCTCGGGTGGGGTGCTGCGGCACGCCGACCCGGGTGACGCGGCGGCGGTGCTCGACGCGGTGCTGACCGATCACGCGGGCGGGTGGGCGTTGCCGCGGGCGGCCCGCCCGGTCGTCGACGTGGACTACGTGCTGGCCGCCGCGGGGCTGCTCGCCGACGATCATCCGGGTGCGGCGGCGGCGATGCTGCGGCACCACCTCGGCGCCTGAAGCAGCCTCGGGAATCGAGACGCGCCGACGCGACACGCCGTGTCGCAACACACGACAGGCCCGGGTGGGTTGACAGCGGCGGGGGTCTACGCCGTACCGTCTTTGAGTCCTACCACGGGAAGCGGCTGTTGTTCGCTTCGTCCCTTCGTCCGCTGGCCGAGCGACCGGAAGGTTGCGGCGGCCAGGTCCAGCGGGCGGGGGTCGGCGGGGCGGCGCGAACCGGCCGCGGTTACCGGTGTACGGGCAGGGTGAGAGGCACGGCCAGTAGACAACGGCCAGGCGGGGGCAGCCAGTCCACGTCGGGTCGGTCCGAAGGTCGGCGCCGATCGTCTTCGCCCCACCGGCCGGGAAGGGCCTGGGAGCATCGGGGCGCGGCTTAGGCCGCGCCCCGATTTCATCCCCCCGATGTTCCCCGTGTCAGCGGCCCAGCCCTTGTCAGCGGCCGAGCCGCCGGTAGCTGCGCACCGCCGCCGGCGCGGCCACCGCGATGAGCGCCACCGGCCAGGCGATCGCCAGTTCCAGCGCGTGCCGGGCCGGCCACGAGTCCCCACCGAGGCCAGGGTTGCCGAACAGGTCCCGGGCCGCCGCCACCGTCGCCGACAGCGGGTTCCACGCGGCGATCGCGCCCAGCCAGTCCGGCATCAGCTCCGGCGCCACGAACACGTTGGACAGGGCGGTCAGCGGGAAGGCCAGCGGGAACACCACCACCGCGACCGTGTCCGGGTTCGGCACGAGCAGCCCGAACAGGATGCCCACCCAGGTCATCGCGACGCGCAGCAGCAGGATCAGCGCCACCGCGGCCAGCGCCGGGCCGACGCCGTCGCGCCACTGCCAGCCCACCAGCAGCCCGCACACCACCAGCGTGGTCATCTCCAGGCAGGCCCGTACCAGGTCGGCGCCGGCGCGGCCGGACAGCAGCGCCGAACGGGCCATCGGCAGTGACCGGAACCGGTCCACCACACCCCGGCCGGCGTCCACCGCGATGGCCGACGCGGTCGCGCCGAGGCCGTAGAGCATCGTCATGACGAACACGCCCGGCAGCAGGAACTCCCGGTAGCTGCCGTCGCCCGGCACGGACATGCCGCTGCCGAACACGTAGCCGAACACCAGCACGAACATGATCGGCAGGCTGAAGTAGAGGATGATCTCCTCCGGGGCGCGAACCACGTGCCGCATGTTCCGCCCGGCCATCAGCCACCCGTCGGTCAGGGCCCTCACGACGCCACCCCCACCCGCTGCGCGTCGGCGTGGCCGCCGGTGAGCCGCAGGAACGCCTCGTCCAGTGTGGGACGACGGACCAGCACGTCGTCCACGGCGATCCCGGCGTCGTCGAGGGCCCGCAGCACGGCGGTGAGCACGGCGATCCGGTCGGCCACCGGCGCGTCGACGCGCCGCAGCTCGACGTCCACCGTGGCGGTCGCGCCGGTGGCGCGTTCCACCACCGCCGCCGCCGCGGGCAGGTCCGCCGCGTCGCGGACCACCAGTTCCAGCCGGTCAGCGCCGATGCGGGCCTTCAGCCGCTCCGGGGTGCCCTCGGCCACGACCCGGCCGGTGTCGATGACGCACACCCGGTCGGCGAGGTGGTCGGCCTCCTGCAGATATTGGGTGGTCAGCAGCACCGTGGTGCCGTCGTCGACCAGCTCCCGCACCGCCGTCCACAGGCCGTTGCGGCTGCGCGGGTCCAGGCCGGTGGTCGGCTCGTCGAGGAACAGCACCCGCGGCGGCACCACCAGGCTGGCGGCGAGGTCCAGGCGGCGGCGCATCCCACCGGAGTAGCCGCCCGCCGACCGGTCCGCCGCCTCGGTCAGGCCGAACCGGTCCAGCAGCTCGTCGGCGCGGCGGCGGGCCCGGCGCGCGGACAGCCGGCGCAGCCGCCCGAACAGCATCAGGTTCTGCCGTCCGCTGAGCACCTCGTCGACCGCCGCGTACTGGCCGGTCAGGCTGATCGCGGCGCGGACCCGGTCCGGGTCGGAGGCGACGTCGTACCCGGCCACCCTGGCCCGGCCGGCGTCGAAACGCAGCAGCGTGGTGAGGATCCGCACCGCCGTGGTCTTGCCCGCCCCGTTCGGGCCGAGCACCCCGTACACGGTGCCGGCCGGCACGGCCAGGTCGAAGCCGTCCAGGGCGGTGGTGCGTCCGTACGTTTTTCGTATCCCGTCGGCCAGTACGGCCGTCGCGTCGTCGGTCATGGGAGTCAGCGTCACCGGCGGCGCTGACCGGGCGCGTACCGCGCGCGCACCGGGCGGCGCCGCGCCGGTCAGCGCCCGTCGACCAGCGCCAGCGCCCGCTGCCGGGGCAGGTCCGCGCCCCGGGCGTACGCGGTGGCGAACCCCGCCTCACCCAGGTGTTCCCGCAGCTCGGCGGCGGTGGGTGTGCCGGCCGGGGCGTCTGCGGCGCCGGTGCCTGCGAGCAGCGCCGCCGCCGCGCCCAGCAGCCGGGCCGCCGACTCGGGGTCGCCGTCGCGCAGCAGCGGCCCGGCCAGCCCGTCCGCGGCGGCGGCCACCACCGGCACGTCCCACACGCCGACGCCGGCGGTGAGGACCTGCCGGTAGTGGGCGCGGGCCGCAGCCGGGTCGCCGGTGGCGTCGGCGAGCTGCCCGAGCGTCACCAGCGCCGCGAGCCGCACCACATCGGCGCCGAACCAGCCCGACGGGCATTGCGCGACCGCCCGCTCGCACAGCGTCCGCGCCCGCTGCGGATCCCGGTCGCGGCGGGCGATCTCGCCGAGCCCCAGGTACGCGGCGGCGACCAGCTCCGGCGCGCCGGCCGGCCCGGCGATGCGCCGCACCCGCCGGAAGTCCTCGGCCGCGCCGGTCAGGTCACCGGCGGCGAGCCGCCCGTCGGCGCGGGTCCGCAGCAGCTCCGCCAGGTCCAGGGTGGAGCCGAGCTGCTCGGCCAGCTCCAGCGCCTCCGCCATCGGCGCGGCCGCCGACGCCACGTCACCGGTGCGGTAGGCCGCCTCGGCGTGGGTGGACAGCGTCACGATCATGCCCCAGCGGTCGTCGAGGGCCCGGAAACCGGCGAGCGCGTCGTCCAGGTCGGCGTGGGCCTGGGCGTGACGGCCGTGCAGCAGGCTGACCATCGCGGTGCCCAGCAGGCCCAGCGCCCGGCTCCACGGGTCGGCGCCGAGCAGCCGGTCCCGGACGGCCTGCTCGTGCAGCGCCGCCGCGTCCTCCGGCGACGGCGGACCGCTGGCCATGCCGGACAGGTAGAGCAGGAACGGATGCCGGGGCGGCCGGGCCATGGTCCACAGGATCCGCGACGCGGCGTCGACCTCGCTGCGCTCGCCGCCACCGGCGAGCGTGGCGATCAGCAGGGCCAGCGCGTACTCCTCGGCCAGGCCGTCGGGCGGGCCGTCGAGCCGGTCGACCAGCCGCCGGGCCAGCGCCGCGCCCTCCCCGCGCAGGCCCCGCAGCCACCAGTAGAACGTCAGCGCCGCGACCAGCCGCAGCCCGGTCGCGGTGTCCGCGTGCCGCAGCGCCGCGTGCAGGTCGTCGCGGGCGGCGTCGAGGCGGCGCAGCCACCGCTCCTGGCCGCCGCCGCGCAGCGCCACGTCACCGGCCTGCGCCAGATCCAGGAAGTACGCGGCGTGCGCGTCGCGTACCCGCCCGGTGTCGCCGTGCTCGGCGAGGCGAGCCGCCGCGAACTCGCGGATCGTCTCCAGCATCCGGTAGCGCTCGCCGGTGGCCTCCACCAGTGACTTGTCCACCAGGCCGGTGAGCACGTCCAGGACGTCACCGGCGTCCGGCGCGCACACCGCCTGCACGGCGGCCAGGTCGGCGGCGCCGGCGAACACGCTCATCCGGGCGGCCAGCCGCCGCTCCGGCTCGTCGAGCAGGTCCCAGCTCCACCCGACGACCGCCTCCAGCGTGCGGTGGCGGGGCGCCGCGGTGCGGTCGCCGCGGCGCAGTAGCCGGAACCGGTCGTCCAGCCGGGCCGCGACCTGCGTCACCGGCAGGGCCCGCAGGCGCGCCGCGGCCAGTTCCAGGGCCAGCGGCAGCCCGTCGAGGGTACGGCAGATCCGCAGCACCGCCGGGGTGGTGGCGGCGTCGAGGGTGAACCCGGGCGACACGTCGGCGGCCCGGTCGGTGAACAGCCGCACCGCCGGGTAGGCGGCCGCCGCCTCCGGTGCGGCCGGCCCGTCCGGGGCGGGCAGCCCGCCGACGGGGCACAACGCCTCGCCGGTGAGGCCCAGCGGTTCCCGGCTGGTGGCGAGCACCCGCAGTCCGGGCGCGGCGGCGAGCAGCCGGCCGGTCAGCCGGGCCGCGTCGTCGATCACGTGCTCGCAGTTGTCCAGCACCAGCAGCAGCCGCCGGTCGGCCAGCGCCGCCACCAGCCGGCCGGTCAGGTCGGCGGGGCCGCCGGGGGTGCGCAGGGCGGCGTCGCGCAGGTCCAGTGCGGCCAGCACCGCGGGCGCGACCGGCGCGCCGGGCGCCACGGCGGCCAGCTCCACCAGGCACACCGGCCCGTCGTGGCCGGACGCGACGGCGGTGGCCAGGCGGGTCTTGCCGGCGCCGCCCGGGCCGTGCAGGGTGACCAGCCGCGCCGCGCCGAGCAGGTCGTGGACCCGCCGCAGCTCCGGTTCCCGGCCGACGAAGCTGGTGAGCGGGCTGGGCAGCCGGGCGGCCGGCGCGGCGTCGTCGCGCAGCAGCGCCGTGTGCAGGGCGGCCAGTTCCGCCGACGGGTCGGTGCCCAGTTCCTCGGCCAGCACCCGGCGGGCGTCGGCGTAGACGGCGAGCGCCTCGGCGCGGCGGCCGGCGCCGTGCAGGGCTCGCATCAGCTGGCCGTGCAGCCGTTCCCGCAGCGGATGCGCCGCCACCAGGTCCCGCAGCTCGGCGATCAGCGGTGCGCCGGCCGGCGCGAGCGCCAGTTCCGCCTCCACGCGGTCCTCGACCGCGGCCAGCCGCGCCTGCCGCAGCCGGGCCGCCTCGGTGTCGGCGAACGGCGCGCCCGTCACGTCCGCGAGGGGTTCGCCGCGCCACAGGCCGAGCGCGTCGCGCAGCAGCGCCGCCGCGCCGGCCGGGTCACCGGCGGCGAGCGCCGCCCGCCCGGCCGCGGCCAGCCCGGTGAACCGGTGCACGTCGACCCGCTGCGGATCGATCGCCAGCCGGTAGCCGGCCGGGCCGAACTCGATGGGCGCGCCCGGTAGCAGCCGGCGCAGCCGCGACACCTGCGACTGCAGGGCGTTCGCGGCCTGTTCGGGTGGCCGGTCGCCGTACACGCCGTCGACGAGACGCTGCGGCGCCACGGTGCGGCCGGCGTCGAGGAGCAGCAGCACCAGCAGCGCGCGCAGCCGCCCACCGGCGACGGGCAGCACGCTGCCGTCGGCCGCGTACGCCTGGGTCGCGCCGAGCACACCGAACCGCATGCGCCCGATTGTCGCCTGTCGCCGGCGACGCCCACACTCCCCACCCGCCGGTCACAGGTGGTGCCGGCGCCATTCGGACTGCTCCTGTTCGGCGGCGACCTGCTCCTCCAGCGCGGTCCGGCGCACCTGGCTGCGCCACGGGTCACTCGACCGCAGGCCCAGCAGGACCACCGAGACGCCGGCCACCGCCAGGATCGCCAGCGCGGCCACCGCGGGCAGCCGGCCGGCCCACGGCAGTCCCACGGCCATCGCGACCACCACGGCGGTGGGTACCGCCGAGATCCGGTGTGTCACGCGCACCCCCAGCGCCAGCAGCCCCGACATGTAGATGACCACCCCGGCGATCAGCACCCGGCTGTCCAGCGCGGCGGCGTGTTCCCGCCAGGGATCACCGTGCGGGTGGGAGATGGCGGTGAGGTAACGCTTGAGGCCGAGGGCGAACAGGATGATCCCGGTGATCAGCGGCAGGTGCAGGTAGGCGTAGACGTCGCGGGCGAGCGCCGCCCGGGCGCGGACGTCGCGGGTGCGGTGCAGCCGTTGCTCCAGCGCGGGCGCCAGGCTGTCGAAGTACAGCCACCACAGCGACGCGATGATGGTGACGCCGAGCACCGACGCCACGATCACCGGCCACGTGGCCGGCAGGCCGGCGTTCAGCTTCGGCCCCAGCCCGAGCGAGATGATCGACTCGCCGAGCGCGATGAGCAGGATCAGCGCGTACCGCTCCGCCCAGTGGGCGGCGGACACGACCGTCAGCCCGGCGCTGGGGGCGAGACCCCCGGAGGTGTATTCGATGCAGAGCGCGGCCAGCCACAGCGCCAGCGGCAGCCACGTCGCCCAGGTCTGCCGGGGCGACTCGGGCAGGGCCGCGGTGGCGAGAATCAACGCCACGCTGGTCAGCGGCGGCAGGCCGAGGCGCACGGCGGTCCGTCCGCGGCGGCTGCTGCGGGCCAGGAACACCAGCACCTGGGCCGCCCGGATGACGAGGTAGCAGCAGGCGAACAGAACCGCGGCGGGCGGCCCGGACTGCCGCTGCGCCGGCCCGTCAGCGAACGCCGCCGGCATGGCCAGGGTCAGGACGAACAGGGCCGCCACCGTCACCGCGCCGACAAGCGGCATCACCCCCTGGTCGGTACGGACGACATTGCCCACTGCGGCGAAGG
Organism: Micromonospora sp. CNZ285; assembly: GCF_004637285.1. Classification (NCBI taxonomy): domain Bacteria; kingdom Bacillati; phylum Actinomycetota; class Actinomycetes; order Micromonosporales; family Micromonosporaceae; genus Micromonospora; species Micromonospora sp. CNZ285. Next base: position 1,661,016 of record NZ_SPQD01000001.1, read on the forward strand.
ACACCCAGCACCACCACAGCAGCAACAGCAGCAACAGCCCGGCCAGCAACGACCTGCCGCTCAGGGTTTCGGAGAGCACGTTGGTGACGTTCAGGAACGCGAACACGAACACGAGGTCGTAGAACAACTCGACCCGGGTGACGCGGGAGCCGGGCGCGGTCGGCAGGATGCGGCCCCGTCCCCGCTCAGCGCTCATGCTGCCGAGCATGGCAGCGGGCTCAGCCCGCCGGGGCGCTGTTGTCCGATCGGTGGCGCAGGGGCGCGGGCCGACGACCGGTACGGGCGGGTAGCCTTCGGCCCGTGATCGTGGGGAGAAGCCGGTGACGACGCTGGACCGGGAACAGCCGCGTGCCACCGACGGGGCACACGGCGACGGCGCCGCGCGTCCCCTGCCGCTGACGTTCGCCGTGCCGGCCGCCGTGCTGGCCGGGGTGGCGCTGCTGCTGGCGTTCCCGCCGTACGGGTGGTGGCCGCTCGCGCCGGTCGGTGTGGCGTTGCTGGCCGCCGCGGTGCACCGGCGGCGGCTGCGCGCCGGCGCCGGGCTGGGCTTCCTGACCGGGGTGGCGTTGTTCGCGCCGCTGCTGGAGTGGACGAACCTGCACACCGGCTACCTGCCGTGGGCGCTGCTGTCGCTGCTGCAGGCCGCCTACCTGGCGCTGCTGGGCGCCGCCACCGCCTGGGTGTCGCCGCTGGCCGACCGGCACCGGGCGGCGTGGCCGCTGCTCACCGGCGTGCTGTGGGTGGGGCAGGAGGCGCTGCGTGACCGCACCCCGTTCGGCGGGTTCCCGTGGGGCCGGCTGGCGTTCAGCCAGGACACGTCGCCGCTGCTGAAGCTCGCCGCGCTCGGCGGCGCCCCGCTGGTCACGTTCGCCGTCGCGGTCGCCGGTGGGCTGCTGGTGACCGCCGCGTGGCGGGACTGGCGGCGTGCGCCCGGGCAGTGGCGGCCCGTCGCCGGGCTCACCGCCGCGCTGGTGGCGCTGCTCGCCGCCGGTACGGCCGTGCCGACCGGGGTACGCGGCGCGGGCGACACCGTCACCGTCGCGATCGTGCAGGGCAACGTGCCGCGCCTCGGGCTGGACTTCAACGCGCAGCGGCAGGCGGTGCTGAACAACCACGTCGACGCGACGCTGGAGCTGGCGCGGCGGGTCACCGAGGGCGGGCAGGACCGTCCGGACGTGGTGGTGTGGCCGGAGAACTCCAGCGACATCGACCCGTTGCGCAACCCGGGCGCGGGGGAGCGGATCTCCGAGGCGGCCGACGCGATCGGCGCGCCGATCCTGGTCGGCGCGGTGCTGGTGGGGCCCGGCCGGGGTGAGGTGCGCAACGCGGGGCTGCTGTGGCGGCCGGGCACCGGCCCGGATCTGGACCAGGTGTACACGAAGCGGCATCCGGTGCCGTTCGCCGAGTACGTGCCGCTGCGGTCCATCGCCCGCAAGGTCAGCTCCCAGGTCGACCGGGTCCGGTCCGATTTCGTCCCCGGTGACCGTGCCGGCGTGCTGAACACCGGCCCGGCCGTGCTCGGCGACGTGATCTGCTTCGAGGTCGCCTACGACGGCATCGTCCGGGACACCGTCACCGGCGGCGCGCAGCTGCTGGTGGTGCAGACAAACAACGCCACGTTCGACGTGGCCGAGGCCCGCCAGCAGCTGGCCATGGTGCGGCTGCGGGCCGTGGAGCACGGCCGGGCCGCGTTGATGGCCTCCACGGTCGGGGTGTCCGGGTTCGTTTCCCCGGACGGGCGGGTAGACGGTGCGACCGGGTTCAACACCGCCGCGGTGGTGGTGCGGCAGATGGAACTCGGTAACGGCCGTACCCCGGCGACCACGGCCGGGGTGTGGCCGGAGGTGGCGCTGACGGCGCTGGCGGTCGCGGCCCTGGCCGGCGCGGCCGTGCTGCGCCGCCGCCGGGAGGTCGCTCCCGGCTGAGCCGACGAGCGGGAGGCGGTGCGACGGTGGGCGTGGCAGCCGACAGGCGGACGGTCGGCCATCCCGGGGTGGGGCGGGTCCTGGTGGTCATCCCCACCTACAACGAGGCCGACAACGTCGGGCGCATCGTCGCCCGGGTACGCGAGGCGGCGCCGGCGGTGGACGTCCTCGTCGCCGACGACAACAGCCCCGACGGCACCGGCGCGATCGCCGACACGATCGCCGACGGCGACCCGGGGGTGCACGTGCTGCACCGGGCCGGCAAGGAAGGACTCGGCGCGGCCTACCTGGCCGGGTTCGCCTGGGCGCGCTCCCGCGGCTACGACGCGGTGGTGGAGATGGACGCCGACGGCTCGCACGCCCCGGAGGACCTGCCGGCGCTGCTGCACGCCGCCCGCGACGCCGACGTGGTGATCGGCTCCCGGTGGACGCGCGGCGCGCGGGTGCTGAACTGGCCGTGGCGGCGGCTGCTGCTGTCCCGGGTCGGCAACCTGTACGCGCGGCTGGCGCTGGGCATGCCGGTCAGCGACGCGACCGGCGGATACCGGGTGTACCGGGCCAGCGCCCTGGACGCGATCGACCTGGACTCGGTGCGGTCCCAGGGGTATGCGTTCCAGGTGGAGCTGTCGCGTCTGGCGCACCGCGCCGGGGTGCGGATCGTGGAGGTGCCGATCACGTTCGCCGAGCGGGAACACGGCGACAGCAAGATGAGCCCGCTGATCGTGGCGGAGGCGTTGTGGCGGGTCACCCGCTGGGGGGTGCGGGACCGCCTGTCGACCGCGTCCGCCCGCCCGGACGCGCTCGCGCGCTGGCCTTGAGCGAGGGCGTGTCATGCTTGAGGGGCGTGATGACCCCGGGCTGATGAGGTGAGATGCGCCGAGGACTGAAGTACGTACCACCGGCCCTGCTGCTGTTCGCGCTGCTGGAGCTGACCGTTTTCGTGCTGGTCGGCCGGGCCGTCGGGTTCGGCGCGGCGGTGCTGATGGTGTTCGGGGCGTCCCTGCTGGGGCTGGTGCTGCTGCGCCGCGAGGGCATGCGGGCGTGGCGCGGTTTCCGCGCGGCGGCGCAGGCCGGCCGCCCGCCGGGCACCGAGGTGACAGGCGGCCTGGTGGGTCTGCTGGGCGCGCTGCTGCTGGCGCTGCCGGGCCTGGTCAGCGGCGTGGTGGGCCTGCTGTTGCTGGTGCCGCCGCTGCGCCGGCTGGCCGGTGGTGGCGTGCGCCGCGCCACCGAGCGGCGGGTGTCGTCGATGGTCGCCGGTGACCTGTTCGGGCCGCGCCGGGTGCGTGTGTACCGGGGCGCGCCGCAGCCGACCCCGGAGCCCGCTCCGGCCCCGTCGCCTGGTCCCGCGCCTTCGCCCCAGCCGGTCACCGACCCGGGCAAGGCCATCGAGGGCGAGATCGTCGACCGCTGACGCGCCCCCGCTGAGCCGTCAGCTTGATCAACTCCACGTCGCCGAGGTGGTGGCAGCAGACCGCGCCCGACCCCGCCACCTCCCCGAAGTGGCGGGGCCGGCCCCTGCCCGGGCGACGAAAACGCCCCCGGATGATCCCGGGGGCGTTTTCGGTCATTGCGGGAGGTGCTCAGGCGCGACCGCGGCGGGTCCGGACCTCCTGAAGCCGCTCGGCGAGGATGTCCTCCAGCTCGGCGATCGAGCGCCGCTCCAGCAGCATGTCCCAGTGGGTACGCGGCGGCTTGGCCTTCTTCTGCTCCGGCTCGGTGCCGTCGACCAGGCGGGCGACGCTGCCGTCGAACTTGCACTCCCAGGTCGTCGGGACCTCGGCGTCGACGGCGAACGGCACCTCGAACTGGTGGCCCTTGGCGCAGAGGTACTCGCGGGTCTGGCGCGGTGCGAGCTCCGTGTTGCGGTCGGACTCGTAGCTGACCGCTCCCAGCCGGCTACCGCGCAGCATGCGCTCGCCCATGATCGACTTCCCCTCGTTCGTGGTGCTGGTCTTCAGGTGTAACGACCGGTCACCGCTCGCCCATTCCCCGGCCCACGGCGGCAGGGCCGTACGCGGGTCGGGAGTGTCAAGGGTAACCGGCCATGACAGCTGCCCGGCGGGGTCGTCCCCGGCCGGGCCGAATCGGTGGAGTGTTTCGCCTGTCAACGGGGATGTTACCCACCTGTTTGCGTGCCGGAGGTGACGATGAGCAGTGACGCGCCGGTCGGGGCCCGACCACCAGCCGGGAAGACCTTCTTCGGTCACCCCCGCGCGCTGTCCACGCTCTTCCTCACCGAGATGTGGGAGCGGTTCAGCTTCTACGGCATGCGGGCGATCCTCGTGCTGTACCTGACCGCCGCGGTCGCCGACGGCGGACTGAACCTCGGCGACTCCAGCGCCAACGCCGTGTACGGCACCTACAACGCCATGGTCTACCTGATGGCGCTGCCCGGCGGCTGGGTCGCCGACCGGCTGATCGGCGCGCGGCGCAGCGTGCTGTGGGGCGGCGTGGTGATCGCCGCCGGCCATTACGTGATGGCGATCCCCACCGGGTGGAGCGTGTTCGCCGGCATGGCGCTGATCGTGCTCGGCACCGGCCTGCTCAAACCGAACATCTCCACCATGGTCGGTGACCTGTACGAGCGGGACTCGCCGCGCCGCGACGCCGGGTTCTCCATCTTCTACATGGGCATCAACCTGGGCGCGTTCATCGCGCCGCTGATCACCGGCTTCCTCGGCGAGAAGATCAACTGGCATCTCGGGTTCGGCGCCGCCGCGGTCGGCATGACCTTCGGCGTGCTCCAGTACGTGCTGGGCCGCCGCAACCTCGGCGACGCCGGCGCCCGCCCGGCCGACCCACTGCTGGGCGCCGACCGGCGGCGCGCGCTGACCCGCATCGGCGTGGCGAGCGTCGTGGTGCTCGCCGTCCTGCTGGTGCTGCTGGTGGCCGGCTGGTTCACCGTCGACACGGTGGTCAACCTGCTGACCGTGGTGACGGTGCTGGTGACAGTCGGCTACTTCGCGCGGATCCTCACCGACCGGGAGATCAGCGGCACCGAACGCAGCCGGATGAAGGCGTACGTGTGGCTGTTCCTGTTCGCCGCCTCGTTCTGGCTCATCTACGACCAGGCCGGGTCGGTGCTGAACATCTTCGCCGCCGACCAGACCGACAGGTCGGTGGGCGGGTTCACGTTCCCGGCGTCCTGGTTGCAGTCGGTGAACCCGATCCTCATCATCATCGGCGCGCCGCTGGCCGCCGCGCTGTGGCTCAAACTCGGCCACCGGGTGTCCACGCCCACGAAGTTCGCCGTCGGCCTGGTACTCAACGGCCTGTCGTTCGTGCTGATGGCCGCCGCCGCGCAGGCCGCCGTCGGCGGCGATCTGGTCTCACCGCTGTGGCTCGTCGCGGTGTACGCGATCCAGGTCGCCGGTGAGCTGTCCCTGAGCCCGGTCGGCCTGTCCGCCACCACGAAACTCGCCCCGGTCAAGTACGCGAGCCAGATGCTGGGCCTGTGGTTCCTCGCCACCGCCGTCGGCGACGCCATCGGCGGCCAGGTGGCCCGGCTGGCCGGCACCTGGTCCCAGCCGGTGTACTTCCTGACCTTCGGGCTGGCCTCGGTCGTGCTGGGCCTGGCCGCGGTGATGTTCACCCGCCAGATCCGGCACCTGATGGCCGGCATCCACTGACCGCGCTCAGCCCGCCGGGGTCGGCGGCAGCGGCAACGGCAGGCCGGGCAGCCCGTCGATGCTGGTGGCGACGTGGTCCTTGCCGGCGAAGTACGCGCTCAGCGATGCGTCGTCCTCCCGGGCGAACCGCCGTTCGTGCAGGTCACGGTCGGCGTCGTAGGTCATGAACGGCACCGCGTAGCCGCAGGTGTCGCGAACCAGCTCGGCGCGCACCACGATGATCGCCCGCAGCCCGTGCGGGTCCGGGTCGATGTCCGGGAAGTGGGTCAGCAGGCCGGGCCAGCGCGGGTCGTCGCGGAACACCGGCTCGCCGCGCCCGTGCACCCGCACGATGTTCGGCGGGCCGGCGAACGCGCACCACATCAGCGTGATCCGGCCGTTCTCCCGCAGGTGGGCGATGGTCTCGGCGTTGCTGCCGGCGAAGTCCAGGTACGCCACGGTGTGCTCGTCGAGCACCGCGAAGCACCCACGCAGCCCTTTCGGGGACAGGTTGACGGTGCCGTCACCTGACAGCGGGGCGGTGGCCACGAAGAACATCGGCTGCGCCTCGATGAAGTCCCGCAGCCGGCCGTCGATGCGCTCGTACGTCTTTCCCATGCCCCGATCCTCGCCGCCGGCACGGTTGCGGCGCTGCCCCGTTCCCAGCCCGTGGCCGCTCAGCCGGTACGCGTACCGAGCCGCGCCAGCGCCGTCGCCAGATCGCTCACCTGGTCGGCGAGCTGCCCGGCCCGGTGCTGCGCGGCGTCCCGGTCGGCCTCGATCACCGCCGTCCGCGCGGCCAGGTCGGCCGCCCGGGCCTCGGCGGCGCTCGCGGCCCGCCGCGCGTCGGCCAGCTCCGCGGCCAGCGCGTCCCGTTCGGCGGTACGGGCGGCAGCCTGCTCCACCGCGGCGGCCACGTCCGCGCGGGCGCGCTCGACGGAAGCGGCAGCCTCGGCACGGACGGCCTCGATCGCCACGCTCGCCTCGGCGCGGGCTCGTTCCAGCGCCGCCTCGGCGTCGGCACGTGCCGCGTCGGCTCGGTCCCGCTCGGCGAGGGCCTGCCGCGCGGCGGCGGCCTCGGCGTCGGCACGGTCGGCGGCGGTCCGGGCCGCGCGCTCCGCCTCGGCGGCCCGCCCCTGGGCGGCCTGCGCCTCGGCGCGGGACTGATCGGCGCGGTCCAGGGCCCCGGTGGCGGAGCGGGTGGCCCGCTCGGCGTCGGCGCGGGCGGCGTCCCGTTCGGCGGTCACCTCGGCCGCGCGGCGGCGTTCGGCGTCGCGTTCGGTGCGTACCGTGCGCAGTTCGTGCCGGGCGGAGTCGCGGTCGCGTTCGGCCTGCACCCGCAGCGCCTGCGCGGCGCCCGCCTCGGCGCGTGCGGCGTCGCGGGCGTCCTCGGCGGCGGCGGCCCGCTCGGCGGCGGCGGACGCGGTGGCCTGTGCCCGTTCGGCGCGGTCGGCGGCGGCGTCGCGTTCGGCGTACGCGGCGCGGGCCTGCTGCCGCTCGCGGGCCGCCGCCGCGGCGGCGTCCTCGGCCTCGCGGCGGGCCTCGTCGCGTTCGGCGTGCGCGGCGGCGACCTGCGCGGACGTCTCCGCGCGCAGCTCGGCGAGCTGCCGTTCCACACCGGCCGGGGACAGTTCGGCGTGCAGCGCCTCGGTGAGCGTCTCCACGATCTGGTCGAGCCGGTCCACCGCCTCCCAGGTGCGGGCCACCTGCCCGGGCAGGCCGGGGGAGTTGCGGTGGCGCATCCGCGAGTTGCGGGCGGCCCGCTGGCAGGCGCCGTCGTTGTCCCGGCAGTAGCGGAACGGACGGCCCGCGCCGGCGCGTTGCGGCACGTCTCGTCCGCAGTGGGCGCAGGGGCGGATGTCGGTGGCGGGCTCGGCGTCCATCGGGGGCGAAGTCTAGTGGTCGGCGTCCGCGCGGGCCGCGCCGTCGAGGGTGTAGCGGCGTTGCAGCAGCACCGCGACCACCATCACGGCGGCGGGCAGCAGCCCGAAGCCGTAGCGCAGCGCGTCCAGCGCGGCCGGGGACTGGGTCACGGTCTGCCCGGCGGTCGAGGCCACGAACCCGCCGGCGGCGAGGCACAGCGCGTACGCGTAGGGGCCGAGCGCGGCACCGGTGGCCTCGGTGGCGGTCCACACCCCGGTGTACGTGCCGGCCCGCTCGGTGCCGCCAGCCGCGCGGATCACGTCGGGCAGCATCGAGAACGGCAGCAGTTGCATGCCGGCGAACGCCACCCCGAGGACCGCCACGGCGGCCACCAGCACCGGCAGTCCGGCGGGGCGGCCGATCGCCAGCACCAGCGACCCGGCGGCGAACGCGGCCTGCCCGGCGAGCAGGGCACGTTGCTTGCCGATCCGCCGCGCCACCGCCAGCCAGCCCGGGGTGACGAGCAGCGCGGGTGCGACGAACGCGGCCACCAGCACGGTGGTGAGTCCGGGGCGGCCCAGCTCGTACTCGGCGTAGTAGGGCACCCCGGCGAGCATCAGGTGGGTGGTGGTGGACATGGCCAGGTACGCGCCGACCAGCCAGCGGAACTGCCGGTCCCGCAGGCTCGCCGCCAGCGCCCGCCACCCGCCCGGGCCGTGCGGCGGGGCCGTGTCGGCGGCGGTACGGCGCAACCGGCCGATCCCGGCGACGCCGACCAGCATCGCGGCGAGCATCCCCGCCGCCAGCACCACGCCCATCCGCAGGTAACCGTCGCGTGTGGCGTCGTCGCCGCCGGCCAGCAGCGGCGCGAGCAGCCCGGAGACCAGGATGCCGAGCGTCAGCACCACCATCCGGAACGCCATCAGCCGGGTCCGCTCGTGGTAGCCGATCCGCAGGTCCGCCGGGGTCGCCAGGTAGGGCACCTGGTACGCGGCGAACAGCAGGTTGCCGGCGACGAAGAACACCGCCACCCAGCCCGCGGCGGCGGCGCCGGTGAGGCCGCCGGGCACCGCGAACAGGGCGGCGAACGCCAGTGGCAGCGCGCATCCGGCCAGCAGCAGCCGGCGGCGGTGGCCCCGGCGGGCCTGCTCCACGTCGCAGCGGTGCCCGATCCACGGGTGCAGCAGCACGTCGGCGATCTTCGGCAGCAGCAGCGTGAGCCCGGCGAGCCACGGCGCGACGGCCAGCACGTCGGTCAGGAAGTAGAGCAGCAGCAGGCCGGGCACGGTGACCCAGACGCCCATGCCGAGCGAGCCGGTGGCGAACCCGACGAGCGGGCCGCGCGGCAGGGTGACCGCGTCGGAGCGCTGATCCAGCCCGGTCATGGCGGTCTCCTGTCCTCGGGGCGCGCCGCCCCCAATCCAACGGTTGCTGGATTGTAGGGGTAACAATGGCCGGATGACCATGCCTCGCCGCCGGCCGGGCCGGCCCCGCCGCGACGACCAGCGGCCGACCCGTGACCTGGTGCTCGCCGCCGCTACCGCGTTGTTCGCCGAGCGGGGCTTCGACGCGGTGAGCGTCCGCGACGTCGCCGCCGCGGCGGGCGTGGACGCGGGCACCGTCGTGCACCACACCGGCACCAAGGCGCAGCTCTACGACGCCTGCTTCGCCCGGGTGTTCAGCGCCGAGCGGGAGGTCATCGAGGCAGCAGGGGAACGCGCCCGGGCGGCCCTGGCAGCGGGCCCGCAGGACGCGCTGCGCGCGCTGCACGACCTGCTGGACGTGTTCGTCGACTTCCTGGAGGACCGGCCGGAGACGACCGCGCTGTGGCTGCGCCGCTGGCTGGAGCCGCAACGGCACGGCGAACTGGACCGCCGCTACGCCGCCCCGCTGTACGGGCTGGTCGAGGAGCTGCTGGTGGCGGCGTCCGGGGCCGGCGCGCTGACCGAGCCGACCCCGCACGTGACGGTGCGTTCCCTGGTCTGGGCGGTGCACGGGCACGTGGTGGCGCTCGCCGCCGGGATCGGCTCGGGTGCGCGGGAGCGCCGGGAGTTCCGGGCGTTCGTGCACCGCTTCCTCGACGCGCTGTACGCCGGCGGCCCGGGAGACACCCGCCCTTGACGCCGGCCCACGCTCCGGGGATTATCCATCGGTCGTTGGATTTAGGAGGCGGGTATGGCCACATCCAGGGTCGCTGTCGTCGGCGCCGGAGCCGCCGGGCTGGCCACGCTCAAGGCGCTCGCCGACGCCGGTGTCCCGGCCGTGGCGTTCGAGGCGGCGGACACGCTCGGCGGCCTCTGGGTGTACGGCGCACCCGGCTCGCCCGCGTACCGGACGCTGCACCTGAACACCAGCAAGGGGCGCACCGAGTTCGCCGACCACCCGATGCCCGCCGACTGGCCGGACTACCCCGACCACACCCGCGTCGCCGGCTACCTCGGTGACTACGCCGACCGGTTCGGGCTGCGCGAGACGGTAAGGCTGCGGCACACCGTCGACCGGGTCACCCGCACCGGCGACGGCTGGCGGGTGCGCGCCACCGGACCGGACGGCCCGGTCACTGTCGACGTCGAGGCGGTGGTGGTCGCCAACGGGCACAACCGGGTGCCGAAGCGACCCGAGCCGTACCCGGGCGAGTGCACCGCCGAGCAGATGCACAGCCACGACTACCGCGGCCCGGAACAGCTCGCCGGCCGCCGGGTCCTCGTGGTCGGCGGTGGCAACTCCGCCATGGACATCGCCGTCGACGCCTCGTACGCCGCCGCACGGACGCTGCTGTCGCTGCGCCGCGGCGTCTGGGTGGTGCCCAAGTACCTGCTCGGCCGCCCGTCGGACACGCTCAACGGCGCGCTGGCCCGCCGGCTGCCCTGGCGGCTGCGCCAGCGGATCAGCCAGACCATGATCACCACAGCGGTCGGGCCGCCCACCCGGTACGGGCTGCCCGCACCCGCGCACGGCTTCCTCCAGGACCACCCGACGCTGTCCGACGCGCTGCTGTCCCGGCTCACCCACGGCGACATCCAGGCCCGGCCCGGGATCGCCCGCTTCGACGGCGACCGGGTCGAGTTCACCGACGGCCGCCACGACGAGGTCGACCTGGTCGTCTGGTGCACCGGCTACCGGGTCGAGATGCCGTTCCTCGACCCGGCGCTGCTCGGCGACGGCGCCGACCGGCTGCCGCTCTACCGGCACGTGTTCCACCTGGACGCCCCCGGCCTGGCGTTCGTCGGGCTCATGCAGTCCACCGGCGCGGCGTTCCCCCTGGTCGAGGCACAGGCCCGGCTGGTGGCCGCGCGACTGGCCGGCACCTGGACGCCACCGGACCCGGCCCGGCAGGCCGCCGCCTGCCGCGACGAGCTGCGCGCCGCCGCCGCCCGGTGGGGGCAGCGCCGTCCGCACATGCGCGTCGACTTCGACGTCTACCTGGCCGAACTGGGCCGCGAACTGGCCGCCGGCCGGCGCCGCGCCGGAGCGGGACGATGAGCGCGGCAGGCAAGGAGCGGGCCGGAGTGGACGCGCCGGTCCGTGGCAGCGGGCTGGCCGGACGGCGGGTGCTGGTCACCGGCGCCCGGGGCACGTTCGGGCAGCACCTGGGCGCGGCGCTGACCGCCGCCGGTGCGCACGTGGTCGGGCTGGACCTGCACGCCGACCTCGACGCCACGCCGCCGGTGCTCGGCGTCGACCTGACCGACCCGGCCGCGACGCCACCGGCGGTGGCCGCGGCAGTCGACCGGCTCGGCGGGCTGGACCTGCTCATCAACAACGCCGGTGTGGGCGGGCCCGCGCCCGCCGAGCTGCCGCCGGACGAGGTGGTACGCCGCCAGATCGAGGTGAACCTGCTCGCCGCCTGGAGGACCACCGCCGCCGCGATGCCGGCCCTGGAGGCGGCCCGCGGCCGGGTGATCTTCGTGGCCAGCCGGATGGCGGTGCTGCCGCTGCCGCTGGCCGCCGCGTACGGGGTCAGCAAGCGGGCGCTCGTCGCGTACGCCGACGCGCTGCGCCACGAAGTCGGCACCCACGTCGGCGTCAGCGTCGTCTACCCGAGCATGGTCGCCTCCCCGATCCACGACAGCACGGTGGCGGCCGGGCTGTCGCTGAGCGGGGTGTCCCGGCCGGAGCCGGTCGAGGGGGTGGTGGCGGCGATCCTGCGCGCCGCCACCGCCCGGCGCGCGCCCCGGGATGTGGCCACCACCCGGCGCGGCCGGATCGAACTGGCGCTGGCCCGGCACGCACCGGCGCTGGCCGACCGGATGGTGCGCCGTACCGTCGCCACACGGCTGGCCGCCGGTGACCTGGACGGTGCGGCGCTGGCCGAGGGCATGGTCCGGCGGCACCGGCAGGACCGCCGGTAGCCTGCTCGCCATGGCCGTCTCGCCCTACATCGCCCGGCTGCGCCGCCACGTCGGCCACGACCTGCTCATGCTGTACGGCGTCAGCGGCGTGGTCACCGACGACGCGGGACGGGTGCTGCTGGCCCGCCGGGGCGACAACGGCCGCTGGTCGGTCCCGGCCGGCACCGTCGACCCGGGCGAGCAGCCCGCCGACGCGCTGGTGCGGGAGGTTCACGAGGAGACGGGCGTCAAGGTGGCGATCGACCGGCTCGCCGGTGTCGCCACCCACCCGGTGGTCTACCCCAACGGCGACGCCTGCGAATACCTGAACATCTGGTTCCGCTGCCGGGCGGTCGGCGGGGCGCCGGCGGCCGACGGAGACGAGTCGCTGGCGGTGGCCTGGTTCGCGCCGGACGCGCTGCCCGACCTGGACGACTGGGCGCGGCTGCGGATCGGCACCGCGCTCACGGACGACGCCCCACCCTGGTACGCCGCACCGGGCGAGAGCCACCCGGCGCTGCACCAGCCCGACAACCTCTAGGCGAACGCCACCTCGTACGGCCGGTCCGGGGCCAGATTCACCGCACGGTGCCCGCCGGGCGCGTGCACGACGACGCACTGCGCCACCGGCGACACCAGCCGCGCCCGCACCCGGCCCGGCGCCCAGGTCAGCTCCTCGACCGTGACCCGGCCCCGGCAGGTGATGCCGCGCAGCGTGCCCGAGGGCAGGCCGGGTAGCGGCGCGGGGAGCAGCCGCAGGGTTCCCGGGCGCGACTGCACCAGCGACTCGATGAGCACCGCCGGGAGCGCGTGCGCGGCGTCCGCGTTGTACGTGGTCCGGCCCGGGTTGTGCGCGCTCATCAGCGACCGGAAGAACATGTCCGCGCCGAGGATCTTGCGGAGGTTCGCCGCGACCAGGTCGCCGTCGCGCAGCCGTGCCGCCGCCAGCGCCCGGTGCAGGCTGCCGTGCGCCGACCGGTTCTCGTCGCCGCGCAGCGTCAGCGCCCGGTGCGCGGCGGCGGCCAGCTCCGGGGTGTCGTCCGGGTCGATCTCGTGCAGCGGCCACACCGGATACAGGTGGCTGACGTGCCTGTGGTCCTCGTCGCCGGCGCTGCCGGGCCACGCCCACTCGGCGAGCGCGCCGCGCCCGTCCACCAGGTAGTCCGGCGGCCGTATCCCGGCCCACCGGTCGTCGCCTGTGACCTCGGCGGCCAGCCGCAGCGCGTGCCGGGCCGCGGCGACGTCCATCGTGGCGTTGACGGCGACCGGTGCGGTCCGGCCGGTGTCGTCGTGCGGGCCGGTCTCCGGCGAGTACGACGGCACCAGCGCGGGCTGCCCGTCCACTGCGGTCAGCACGTCGGCGAAGAAGTCCGCCACCTCGGCCAGCCAGCCGGCCACCTCGCCCAGCGGCTCGCCGGTGACCAGGTGGTGTTCGTGAAGCGGGTGCAGCAGCCAGTCCGCGCCGGCGAGCCACGCGGTGAACGGCCAGTCGGGGTGGACGTGGAACAGGTGCCCGTGCTCGCCGTCGGTGCGGCTGGGCGCGAGCAGCCCGCGTGCCCCGTACACGGCGCGGGCGTTGGCGCGCCAGTGGTGCACCTGGGCGGCGACCAGCCGGGCGTGCGCGGCTGTCACCTCCGGCAGCGCGCCAATGTTCGCGCCCGCGAGTTGCAGGTTCAGGTTCGCGTCGGTGGTGAAGTCACCGGCCCACGCGGCGTCCCACGAGCCCAGCCACAGTCCGGTCAGCCGGGGCGGCAGCACCCCGCTGGCGCTGAACAGCAGGTACCGGCCGGCGTGGAACAGCCGTTCCAGCAGCGCCGGGTCCAGCCGGTCCGGCGCGGCGGCCTGCCGGGCCAGCAGCTCACCGACTGGCAGCGCCCGGTCGGCGGCGGCCACGCCGAGGTCCAGGCCGACCCGGGTGTACGGACCACGATGGCGCGGCACGTGCCGGGCCAGCAGTGTGCCGTAGTCCCCGGCCAGCGCGGCGAGCCGCCCCTCCGATGCCCGGGTACGCCACGGCGGCGCGTCGGGCCGGTCGACGAGCGTGGTGAGCAGCGCCGGTCCGCGTACCCGCACCCGGTCGCCGTCGACGCTCACGTCGCCGCGCAGCAGGGTCAGCCCCTCGAACCCGTACGCGCCGCCGGCGTCCGGGTAGCGGGCACGGACCCGCAGGAACACCACCCCGTCGCGGCGGTAGGCGGTGTGCTCGTACACCACGTCGGCGGGCCGGCCCGGCAGCTCACCGGTCACCCCGACCACGCAGTCGCCCTGGTCGAGGTGCAGCACCGCGACACCGTCGGCGCGGGAGGCGAAGCAGCGCCGCCGCCCGCCCGACCACTCGACGGTCACCTCCCCGGTGGTGAAGTCGGTGTCGCGCCGGTAGTCGCGTACGGGGCCGGGCGCGGCGTCGACGGTGAGCGCGTACCCGGGGTGGAACGACTGGGTCCACTCCAGCTTCCGGCCGCCGGTGAGCAGCCGGGCGGCCTCGGCCCGGCGTCCGGCGAGCACCAGCGCGCGGATGTGCGGCATCCGGCCGGCCAGCTCGGGCGCGCGGGCGTCCCGGGTGCCGTTCGGCAGGACGAGCCGGTGGTGGTTCACCACGATCCGTTCCGCGTGCGGCCGCCCGTGGACCATGAGTCCCAGCTCGCCGTTGCCGGTGAGGAACGCGTCGGTCCAGTCGCCGGCCGGTGCGGTGTCGTGGATGCGGTGGGCCGTCACCGGCCGGCGCTGGTGTCCCGCACGGTGAGGTGCGGTTCCAGCAACGTCACCTCCGGCACCGGCTCGCCGCTCAACCGCCGCATCAGCAGCGCCACCGCCTGCCGGCCGACCTCCTCGGCGGGCACCGGTACGCAGGTGAGCCCCGACTGCTCGGCCAGCTCGTCCGGGCAGATCGCCACCACCGACACGTCGCGGGGCACCCGGCGGCCCAGCAGCGGCAGCGTGGCGAGCACCGGCCCGACCGCCGACTCGTTCTGCACGACCAGGCCGGTGACGTCCGGGTGGTCGGCGAGCAGCGCCTCCAGGTCCCGGCGTACCGCGGCCGGTCCCTCCTCGCAGGGCCGGGTCACCGCGTCGACGCCGAGCCGCTCGGCCGCGGCACGTACCCCGGCGCGGGTGCGGTGGGCGAACCCGGTGCCCCGGTCGTAGACCGCCGCCGGGGCGCCGAGCAGCGCGACCCGCCGGTGCCCGGCGGCGGCCAGGTGTTCCACGCACAGCTCGCCCGCACGCCGGAAGTCGAGGTCCACGCAGGCCAGCCCGGTGCTGTCGGCGGGGTGCCCGATCAGGACACCCGGCAGCGCCAGCTCCCGCAGCAGCGGCACCCGGGAGTCCTCCAGCTCCACGTCCATCAGCAGCACGCCGTCGACGAGCGCGCTGCCGGCGATGCGGTGCAGCCCGGCCGGTCCCTCGTCAGCGGTGACCAGCAGCACGTCGTGGTCGTAGCGCCGCGCGGTGGTGACCACGGCGGTGGCGAAGCGCATCACCACGGGCACCTGCATGCCGGTACGCAGCGGCAGCACCAGCGCGATCACGTTGGCCTTGCGGCTGGCCAGCGCGCGGGCCCCGGCGTGCGGGTGGTAGCCGAGCGCGCGGACGCTGGCGAGCACCCGGCCGCGGGTGGTGGCCGAGATGGTGCGTTTGCCGCTGAGCACGTACGACACGGTGCTGGCGGCCACCCCGGCGTGCCGGGCCACGTCGGCGATGGTGACCTGCTCACCCGGGGTGCGCCCGCTCACCGGACCGCCCCGACGCGGGAGCCCGCCGGCTCGGCTGTGGCGTCGCCGCCGGTCACGGTCAGCGCACCGGCGAGCCGGATGTCCCGCGCGGACCGGCCGACCAGCACGGAGTGGACGGCGTCCTCCACCACCATCGCGGCGCGGGACTCGTCCCACCAGGCCAGATCGGCGGTACGCAGCCGCAGCGTCACCCGGGCGGCGCAGCCCGGGTCGAGCGTGACGCGGGCGAAGTCGCGCAACTGCCGCAGCGGCTGCTTGACCCGCGAGCGCCGCTGCCGGGTGTAGAGCTGCACGACCTCGGTGCCCGGGCGGCGGCCCGTGTTGGTGACCTCGACGCTCACCTCCACCTCCTCGCCGGCGCGCGCCGTGGCGGTGCTCAACCGGAGGTCAGCGTAGTCGAACGTGGCGTAGCTGAGCCCGTGCCCGAACGGGTACAGCGGCTCACCCCGGTGGTACAGGTAGGTGGCGTCGGCGCCGATGACGTCGTAGTCGAGCAGGTCGGGCAGTTCGGCGGCGTCCGCGTACCAGGTCTGGGTGAGCCGCCCGCCCGGATCGGCGGCGCCGAGCAGCACGTCCGCCAGCCCGTTGCCGTGCTCCTGTCCACCGTGGGCACTCCACAGCACCGCCGGCACGTGCTCCTGCGCCCAGCCCACCGCGTACGGGTAGCTGCTGGTCAGCGCCAGCACGGTACGCGGGTTCGCGGCCTGCACGGCCCGCAGCAGCTCCGCCTGGCCGGTGGGCAGCGCCAGGTCGGCCCGGTCCTCGGTCTCCCGGCCGTTGACCATCGGGTGGTTGCCGAGCACCACCACCGCCACGTCGGCGGCGGCGGCGAGCGCGGCGGCAGCGGCGGCACCGTCGACGAGCAGCGTCACGGTGAACACGGCCGGGTCGCCGGTGGCGACGTTCAGCCGTCCGTCCGGTGCGACGCCGACGTGCCGGCCGGTGGCGAGGTGGTGCAGCAGCGCGGTGCCGTCGGGCCGGTGGTGCAGGCGGAACGTCTCGCGTACCACCCAGCCGCCGGGTCCGTCGCGGTCGGCGACGAGGGCCCCGGTTTCGTCGGCGCCGACGTACCGGCCGGTGTCCACGGCGCGCAGCGCCACCACGTCCTGCCCCCAGTCGACCACGTCGAACTCGATCGCTGTGCCGCCGAGCGCAAGCGGGCCGTCGCCGTCGTGGCGTACCGCCCGGTCACCGACGTGCAGGGTGATCCGGTCGGTGCCGGGGTGGGTGGTCACCTCGGGCAGCCGCCCGAGCAGCCCGGCGTACGGGCTGATCGCGTACGGCGGGGTGCCGCTGTACCAGTCGGTGAGCACGGTGTCGGCGAGCGGGCCGAGCACCGCGACGCGGGTGCCGGGGCGCAGCGGCAGCAGACCGTCGTTGCGCAGCAGCGCCACCGACTGGCGGGCGGCCTCGCGGGCGAGTTCCCGGTGGGCGAGGCTGTCGAGCGTGTCCGGCGGCACGTCGTCGTGGGGGTCCGGGGCCAGGTCACCCAGCCGCGACCGCACGGACAGGATCCGCCGGACCGCCCGGTCCACGTGGGCGGGCTCGATCAGCCCGCGCGCCAGCGCCTCGGTGAGACGTTCCACTGTGGGGGTGCTGTCCTCGTCGTCCTCGGTGAAGCTGTCGATGCCGGCGCGCAGTGCGGCGGCGAAGCCTGCCACGTGGTCGGGCAGGTACTCCTGCACGCCGGCGATGTTGCCGACCGCCCCGGCGTCACCGACCACCATGATCTCGTCGTCGGCGTAGCCGCGCAGCTCACCGTCGATGAGCGGGCTCAGGTGCGCCGGTACGCCGTCGACCAGGTTGTACGACGCCATCACCGCCACCGCCGCGCCTGCCGCCAGGGGAGCGCGGAAGGCGGGCAGCTCGTACTCGTGCAGCACGCGCGGCGGCAGGTCGCTGGAGGTGGTGGCCCGGTCGGTCTCGTTGTTGTAGCCGAGGAAGTGCTTGAGCGTCGGCGCGGTCCGCAGCCGGATCGGGTGGTCGCCGCGCAGCCCGAGCGCGTATGCGGTGGCGAGCCGGCCGGTCAGCCACGGGTCCTCGGACCAGCCCTCCTCGTTGCGCCCCCACCGGGGGTCGCGCAGCGGGTTGACCACCGGTGCCCACACGTTGAGGCCGACGCGGTCCGGGTCGGCCCGGTGCTTGACCCGTACCTCGTCGCCGACGGCGGCCCCGACCGCCCGGATCAGGTCCGGGTTCCAGCTCGCGGCCAGGCCGATCGCCTGCGGAAAGACGGTGGCGGTGCCGAGCCACGCGACGCCGTGCAGCGCCTCGGTGCCGGTGCGGAACGCGCGCAGGCCGAGCCGGGGCACCGGCGCCTGCCACTGGTGCAGCAGGCCGAGTTTCTCCGGCAGGGTGAGCCGGGCCAGCAGGTCGTCGAGGCGGTGGGGGACGGGGTCGGTCATGGTGGGCGCCTCCGGTCGGCGTTCGGGCCGCCACTCGTTCGTCGAAGCGCTTCGACGAACGAGCCGGTGATGCGGCGGCGCGTACGCGAAAAGGGGTGGTGGGGGGTCGGCGGTGTCGGCCCGGAGCGGTGGTGAAGCGCTTCGACAACCGCCGAAAAACACGCCGCTTCGGGGTTGCCCGGTCCCGGAACGCGGCGCTACCGAGGTTGACACCTTCCGGCGGGTGCGGTCAAGGGGTCATCCGGCGGGCAGGCGTCCCGCCTCCACTGTGGCCAGCGCGGCGGTGGCCCCGCCCAGCGCGCCGGCCGCGGACCCGAGCGTGCTGGCCTCCAGTCGTACGCCGGGCGGGACGGGTGTGCGGGCGGCGAGTTCGGCGTGGGCGGCCGGCAGCAGCAACGGTGCGAGCGCCGCCAGGTGGCCGCCGACCACCACCACCTCCGGGTCGAGCAGCCCGGACAGCACCGATGCCGCCTGCCCGAGCAGCCGGCCGATCTCGGTGAGCCCGGTCCGTACCGGCTCGTTCCCGGCGCGGGCCAGGGCCTGGATCCGTTCGATCTCCGGCAGGTGGTCGGTGACCGGCCCGGCGTCTGGTAGCAGCCGGCCGATCACCGCGTCCACGCCGAGGAGCGCGGTGAGGCAGCCGCGCCGCCCGCAGTCGCAGGGCGGCCCGTCGGCGGCCAGCGGCAGGTGCCCGACGTCGCCGGCGAAGCCGCGACCGCCGCGCAGCAGCCGGCCGCCGCTGATCAGGCCCGCGCCGATCGCCGGGCCGCCGGTGAGGTGCACCAGGTCGGTGGTGGCGGCGTACGGGCCGTGCCGCCGCTCGGCCAGCACGGCGAGGTTGGCCTCGGTGTCGACGGCGACGGGGAAACCCGGATCGCGCAGCGCGCGGCGCATCGACGCGGCAAGCGGCACGCCGCGCCAGCCCAGCGCCGGGGCGGCCGGCACGTCGCCGTCCGGGTCGACCAGGCCGGGTACGGCAACGGTCAGGCCGAGCACGGTGCGGTCGGCGCCGATGCGGGTGACGGCCCGCCGGACCAGTGCGGCGAGCGCCTTCACCGTCTCGTCGGGACCGGCGGTGGCGGCGGGGAACGCGCGCCGCCAGGTGAGCACCGGGTCGCCGCCCAGTCCGGCGGCGACCGCCACCAGTTCGTCCGCGCCGACGCGCAGGCCGAGCCCGGCGTAGCGGGAGCCGTCGAGCACGAGCATGGTGGCCGGGCGGCCCACCCGGTTCTCGGTCAGCCCGGTCTCGCGCAGCAGGCCGTGCTCGATCAGCTCGGCGACCAGGCTGGAGACGGTGGCCTTGTTCAGCCCGGTGCGCGCGGCGACGTCGGCCCGGGAGCAGGGGGCGTGGCGGCGGACGTGCCGGAGTACGGCGGCCCGGTTGGTCACCCGCACGTCGCCGAGGTCGGCCGTCGGCCGGTCGATGCTGATCACGTACTGCCCGCCTCCTGCGCCCGGCCCGAGTTCGGCTACAGCTTAAACTAAATGGGCGAGATTCCGGCCGGCCGGGCCCGGCCGGCGAACCACGGCGCGAACGGCGTCACCGGGACCGGTTCGCCGTCGAGCACCACCCGGCGCGGCGGATCCTCCCCGACCACGCTGACCCGCCGGACGTCCAGTGGCCCGTCCACGCGTACACGCAGCGTGTCGCCGTCGCGTACGGCGGTGATCGTGGTGTCGCCGTCGGGGTCCCGCACCACGCTCACGCCGTCGGCGCCGCCCCAGGCCACCAGCGTGACGTCCCGGAACGGCCCGGTCCCGACCGTCGCCGCGGCCGCCACCGTGGGGATCAGCGCGCCGTGCCGCACGTACAGCGGCAGCCGATCGAGCGGCACGCGCACCCGCAGGTGCCGGCCGCCGGGGTGCCGCTGCCCGGTGTACGCGTCGAGCCAGTCGTCGCCCACCGGCAGGTAGACGGCGCGTTCGCCGGACGGGTCGAGCACCGGAGCCACCAGCAGGTCGGGGCCGAGGCGGTACTGGAGGTCGGCGGTCCAGGCGGCCGGGTCGTCCGGGGTGTCGACGAGCAGCGCCCGCAGCATCGGGCCGCCGGTGCGGGCGCTCGCCACCGCCGCCGACCAGAGGTACGGCAGCAGCCGGTAGCGCAGTCGCAGCGCGTCCACCGCGTGCCGTTCCGCCTCGGCCGGGAACTCCCACGGCAGCCGGCTGGTGGTGCCGTGCAGCCGTACCAGCGGGGAGAGCGCGCCGAACTGGGTCCAGCGCACGTACAGGTCCGGTTCGGGGGTGCCGTGGAAGCCGCCGGTGTCGTGGCTCCAGAACGGCACCCCGGACAGCCCGTGGGACAGGCCGCCGCGCAGCGTGCTGGCCATGCCGGGCCAGGTGGCGTTGACGTCGCCGCTCCACTGGGCGCTGTGCCGCTGCCCGCCCAGGTACGACGAGCGCGCCCACACCGTACGGTGCCCGGCGACCTCCTCGGTGACGTCGGCGACCGCGTCGTTGAACAGCAGCGCGTACACGTTGTGCAGTTCCACGCCGGTCATGCCGTTGTGCGCCACCGCGTCGGCAGGTACGCCCTCGGCGAAGTCGGTCTTGAACGCCGCGACGCCCTGCGCCAGCAGCGGCCGCAGCAGGCCCTGGAACCAGCGCACCGCTGCGGGGTTCGTGAGGTCCACGATGGCGCATTCCGGGTAGCTGCCGTGCCAGGTGTCGGCGACGTACGTGCCGCCGTCCGGGCGGCGCAGGAAGTACCCGGCGGCCTCGGCGTCGGCGTAGAGCGGGCTGCCGGTCATCAGGTACGGGTTCATCCACAGGCACACCCGGAAGCCCTGCTCGGTGAGGTCCTTGAGCATGCCGTCCGGGTCGGGGAAGGCGTCGGCGTCCCAGCGCAGGTCCGACCAGTGCCCGGCGACCTGCCAGTAGCAGTCGAGATGCAGCACGTCGCAGGGGATGTCCCGCTCGCGGATGCGCCGGGCCCGTTCCAGTACGCGCTGCTGGCTGTCCGGGAAGAAGCCGGAGGAGATCCAGGCGCCGAACGCCCACCTCGGCGGCAGGTACGGCCGTCCGGTCAGCGTGTCGAGCCGGTCGAGCACCCGCTCCGGGGTGGGGCCGGCCAGTACGTAGTAGTCGAGCAGGTCGTCCGGGACGAGGATCTGCACGCTGCTGTGGGTGCTGGCGCACACGTCGAACTGCACCGGCAGCCCGCTGTCGACCAGGACGCCGTAGCCGCGGTCGGACAGGTAGAACGGCACGTTCTTGTGCGAACGGTCGGACTCGCCGCCGAAGGCGTCGAAGTTCCACATCAGCGGTCGCTGGCCGCGCTTGTCCAGCGGCGTGAACTTCTCGCCGAAGCCGACGAACCGTTCGTCGCCTGGTGCCACGAAGCTCTCGTGCCAGGCGGCGGGCTCGCCGTCGACCGTGGATCGGCCGAGCGGCAGCGTGCGGCGGCGGCCGCTGATGTCCCGCGTACCGCCGTCGGACGCAAGCAGCAGCCGCCCGTCGGGGGTGAGGAAGCGCAGCCCCCACGGGTCCAGGCGCACCTCGGCGACCACGCCGCCGGCGCCCACCCGGACGTGTCCGTCGGCCACGGTCACGGTGGCCGGGTGCGGCTGCGGGTGGACCAGCGTCAGCACTGCCGCGGAACGGCTGCGGACGGCGAGGTCGTCGGCGAGGCGTACCCGGATGATCCCGTCCCCGGCGGCCTCGACGCGCGCGACCAGCGTGCGACCGGACGCGCAGGTCGCGGTGAGCGTGACACCGTGCGCGTCGGTCGCGGCCACAGCGGCCCGCAGCACGTCGTCGGTACCCTCCTCGCCGGGGGCGCGGACCGGCAGGTCGGGCGGGTCGGCCACGAACGTCTCGTACGGGACCAGCGGCGGGCGGTACGGCATGGGCGTCTCCTCGCGGCGTCCACGGGCGGTCCCGCCAGTTTCTTTGGAAGCCCAACTAACTGTCAATGATCGACGGCATTGACTTTCCGTCTCACCTGTTCCTATTTTGGCCGGGATGCCAACTAAAGCGTTGTGGGACGACGGCCGGCTCTGCTACGGCGGGGACTGGAACCCGGAACAGTGGCCGCCCGACGTGTGGCGCGAGGACATCGCCCTGATGCGCGCCGCCGGGGTCAACCTGGTCACCGTCGGGGTGTTCGCCTGGTCCCGGCTGGAACCCGAACCCGGCCGCTACACGCCCGACTGGCTCGACGACGTGCTGGACCTGCTCCACTCGGCCGGCATCCGCGCCGCCCTGGCCACCCCCACCGCGTCGCCGCCACCCTGGTTCTCACTGCGCCACCCGGACGCGCTGCCGGTCACCGCCGACGGCGTCCGCCTGACCCACGGCAGCCGGGACACCTACTGCGCCGCCGCGCCCGCGTACCGGGACGCCGCCCGGAGCATCGCCGAGGTGCTCGCCGCCCGCTACGCGCACCACCCGGCGCTCGCGCTGTGGCACGTGCACAACGAGTACGGCACCACCTGCCACTGCCCGCACACCGAGGCGGCGTTCCGCCGCTGGCTCACCACCCGCTACGGCGACCTCGACGCGCTGAACGACGCCTGGGTCACCAGCTTCTGGAGCCAGCACTACTCCGACTGGGCGCAGGTCGGCACGCCCCGCGCCACCCAGTACCTCGCCAACCCCGGCCAGCTGCTCGACTTCCGCCGCTTCTGGTCCGACACGCTGCTGTCCGCGTACACCGAGCAGCGGGACCTGCTGCGCGCGGCGAACCCGGCGGTGCCTGTCACCACCAACTACGTGCTCGGCGACTGGGTGCCGGTCGACCACGCCCGCTGGGCGCGCGAGGTCGACCTGGTCGCGATCGACCACTACCCGTCCGCCACCGACCTGGGTGCCGAGGAGCAGACCGCGTTCGCCGCCGACCTGGCCCGCGGCTGGGCCCGCCACGGCGCCGGACGGCCGATGCCGTGGCTGCTGATGGAGAGCGCGCCCAACCAGATCCACACCGCCGGGCGGATGCACACCAAGGAACCCGGCCGGACGACCCGGAACAGCCTCGCCCACGTCGCACGCGGCTCCGCCGGCGTGATGTTCTTCCAGTGGCGCGCACCGGCCGGCGGGGCGGAACGGTTCCACTCCGCAGTGGTGTCGCACGCCGGCGCCGACACCCGCGTCTTCCGCGAGGCCGCCGACCTGGGCGCCGCGCTGGGCCGGCTCGCCGGGACCGCGCCGGGCCGCGTCCAGGCGGCGGTGGCCATCGCGTACGACGCGGCGAGCGGCTGGGCGCTGCGGCACACGGGGATGCCCCGCGACGCACTCGACCACCCCGGCGAGGCGGCCGCCGCACACCGGGCCCTGTGGCACGCGGGCGTCACCGCCGACGTGGTGCCGCCCGGCGCTCCGCTCGACGATTGCCGGCTGCTCGTGCTCCCCGCCCTCTACCTCGCCTCGGACGCCACTGCCGACTGGGTACGCCGGCACGTCCACGACGGCGGGCACCTGCTGGTGACCTGGCTCAGCGGCGTCGCCGACGAGTACGCCCGGGTACGCCTCGGCGGCTACCCGGGCGCGTACCGGGACCTGCTCGGGGTGCGGGTGGAGGAGTTCCACCCCCTCGCCGACGACGAACACGTGCCGCTGACCGGCGGCGGGACCGGCCGGATCTGGTCGGAGACGGTGCACCCGGCCGGCGCGGAGACGGTCAGCGCGTACGCCGGGGGAGTGCCGGCCGGGCGGCCCGCGATCACCCGGAACCGGGTCGGCGACGCGTACGCCTGGTACGTCTCCACCCGCCCCGACGACGACACCTACCGGCGACTGCTCACCGAGGCGGCCCGGCTCGCCGGTGTGACCCCGGCCTGTCCCGGCGCGCCCGAGGGTGTCGAGGCGGTACGCCGCCACGACGGCCTGCTCTACCTGCTCAACCACACCGACCGGCCGCAGCGGGTGCCGACTGCCGGGTTCGAGCTGCTCACCGGCGCGACTGTCGACGGCGAGTGGACGGTGGCACCGGGCGGCGTGGCGGTCGTACGCGGGGAGACCCCGTGACGCGGCTCCGGTGGTGGGACGGCGGCGGGCGCTGACGCGCGTACCCCGGGTCAGGGGGTGGCGACGGCGGCGCGGGAGCGGTCGGCGGCGATCCGCACCGCGAGAGCCGCCAGCACCGTGCCCATCACGTACCGCTGCAGGCGCGCCCAGCCCGGCCGGCGGGTGAGGAACGCCGACACCGAACCGGCGCTCAGCACGATGAGCGCGTTCACGGTCAGCGCCACGACGATCTGGGTCAGGCCGAGCAGCAGACTCTGCACCGCCACGTGCCCGCGCGCCGGGTCGACGAACTGCGGCAGCAGCGACACGTACAGGATGGCGATCTTCGGGTTGAGCAGGTTGGTGACAAGGCCCATGGTGAACAGGCGCCGGGGCCGGTCCGGCGGCAGCGGCGCCGGGGTGAACGCCGACGCGCCACCCGGGCGCAGCGTCCGCCAGGCCAGCCACAGCAGGTACGCCGCGCCGGCCAGCTTCACCGCCGTGTACAGCGGCGGGACCAGCACGAACACGGTGGCGATACCGGCCACCGCGGCGGCCAGGTAGACCAGGAAGCCGACGGCCACGCCGAGCAGCGACACCAGCCCGGCCCGCCGCCCCTGCGTCACCGACCGGGACACCAGGTAGACCATGTTCGGCCCGGGTGTGAGCACCAGACCGAGCGCCACCAGACCGATTCCCATGACCGCGCCGACAGTGACCACGTCGCCTCCCCGTTGCCGACCGTGAACCGGACCCTACGCCGGTTGCCGCCGTCCGCGGGTCCCGTAGTGCGCTGGTGGGGTGTTGCGCGGGTCACGTGATCGGGCGTGCGACGGTGATACTTGCCGCATGTCGATCGTGCTGTCCGCACCGGCCACCCCGACCGCTCCCGCCCTGCTGCTGCGCCCGTGGCGCGACGGCGACGCCGACGCGCTGATCGAGGCGTACCGCGATCCGGTGCTGCGCGCCTGGACCAGGCATCCGGTGACCGGCCCGGCGCAGGCGCAGGTGTTCCTGCGCCGCAGCCACCAGGGCTGGGCGGCAGGGCACCGGTTCATGTTCGCGGTGCTGGAGGAGGACCGGGTGGCGGCCTGCGTGGTGCTCAAGGACGTCCGCCCGGGACGCCCGTCCGCCGAGATCGGGTACTGGACGGCCGCGCCGGCGCGCGGCCGGGGTGTCGCGCCACGGGCGGTGGAGGCGGTCACCGCGTGGGCGTACGCCCGGTTCGCCGCCGCCGGGCTGACCCACCTGGAGCTGCTGCACCAGGTCGACAACCCGGCGTCCTGCCGGGTGGCGGAGAAGAGCGGGTACCTCTTCGCCGAGGTGCTGCCGGCCCGCCCGCCGTTCCCCCGGGACGGCCACCGCCACGTGCGCCACCTGCCCTGACGCCGGCCCGCCGCTGCTCTCAGCGGCCGAGCAGGCGCAGCAGGAGCCGTGGCTCGCCCGGCCACGCGTCGAGCAGCACCTGCCGGGGCATCTGCCGGGCGGCGTAGCGCAACGCGAGTGCCACCACCACGATGTCGTCGAGCGGGCCGATCACCGGCAGGAACTCCGGGATCAGGTCGATCGGGCTGGCCACCCAGATTCCGGCGACCACGATCGCGACGCGGGCGCGGCGGGGCACGCGCGGATCGCGGCGCAGCCGTCGTACCGCTGTCACGCAGTCGGGCACGAACGCGGCCAGATCGCGCAGGATCCCCGGCGGCAGGCGCCGGGCCAGCAGCACCAGCACCGCCCAGCTCCCGACCAGGCAGGCCGCCGCCACCGCGAGTCCGATGAGCCAGTCGCGCACGTCGTCACCCCTTTCCCCGGGGGCACGCTACGCCGCAGTCCCGCCCGCCGCGCGGGAACAGTCCGGCCCCGCGCGACGCTGACTCCTGTCGGACGGCGGCGGATACCGTGGGTACGGGAGGTGACGGCGGTGACGACAGGCTGGGAGGCCGCGGTCGAGGCGCAGATCCGCTCGGCCCAGGAGCGCGGCGAGTTCGACAACCTGCCGGGCGCGGGCAAGCCCATCCCGGGGCGCGACATGCCCTACGACGAGGGCTGGTGGATCCGCAGCTTCATGGAGCGCGAGCAGATCCCGTCCGACCTGCTGCTGCCCACGCCGCTGCAGTTGCGCCGCCGCATCGAACAGCTCCCGGCCGAGCTGCGTGACCTGCCGACCGAGGAGGCCGTCCGGTCGTACGTGGCGGCGCTCAACACCGAGGTGGTGGCCTGGCTGCGTACCCCGACCGGGCCACGCGTGGTGGTCCGCCCGGTGAACGTCGACGAGGCGGTGCACCGCTGGCGCGCTGATCGGGAACGCGCCGCGCCGGTCGTCACGGCTCCGGAGCCGCAGCGCGCCACCTCGGCCCGTCCGCGCCGTCGTTGGCGCTGGTGGCGCCGCTGAGAGCGCTCAGGGAAGCGCCGCCTGCCAGGTCCACGCGGTCCGCCGCGGCCGGTCGCCGAGCGGCGCCCGGCCGGTCAGCCACAGCAGCACCGGCGCCGGTTCGCCGCCTGGGGCGTCGGGGAACAACCGGCGCACCACCCGCGCGCACAGC
Organism: Micromonospora sp. CNZ285; assembly: GCF_004637285.1. NCBI lineage: Bacteria > Bacillati > Actinomycetota > Actinomycetes > Micromonosporales > Micromonosporaceae > Micromonospora > Micromonospora sp. CNZ285. The sequence goes on from NZ_SPQD01000001.1 coordinate 1,687,362, forward strand.
CCGGCGGGTGGCGACCAGTCCAGGCCGAGCCCTCGGGTCAGGTCGCCTGTGTGCAGGACGATCTCGGCCACGCCCATCGCGGCGAACCCGCCCGGATCGCACGGCCCGAAGTGCCACGCCCGGTCGTCCGGGCTCGCCGCGTCGATCGTGGCGGCGAGCATCCCGGCCGCGGCCGCCGCGACAGTGAGCACCTCGGCCGGCGCGGCGTCCGCGCGTACCCGCAGGTCGAACGGGAGATAGCCGCCGTCGGGCCGGCCGGACACCTGACCGGCGTACGCGACCAGGTCGTGCGCGATGTGCGCGGCGGTGGTCCAGCAGGACCAGTCGAGGTCCCCGGCGCGTACCGTCCAGTCCCGGCCGGCGGCGGGCCGCAGCACGGCGGTCATCGCGGCGGCGGCGGACCGGACGTCCGCGCCGTTCACCTGCGCCGCACCCGCAGCACGCAGGTCAGCATCGGCAGCGTGAACTCCCCGTCGGCCGTCTCCGGCCGGCCGGCCAGGTACGCGCGGATGCGGTCGAGCGTCTCGGTGCGCTCCCGTTCCGGCATGACGAGCATCCCGGCCCGGGTGGCGAGCGTCGCCACGAGCGAGTCGGCGGTGCGGCGCTGCCCGTGCGGGAACTCCGCCTGCTCGGGCGAGCCGAACCGGGCCTCGCCGGTCTTCGGCAGGTGCATGGTCGCCGTCGCGGCGCGCCAGCTCGCGGGCGTGTCCCGGGGGCCGATGGCGGCGCTTCCGCTGACCGCCGCGAGCCCGGCGACCCAGTCGACCCGGTCGTCCACGACGTTCCACAGTCCGGCCAGGACACCGCCGGGCGCGAGGACACGGGCGATCTCCGGCCCGGCCACCGCCATGTCGAACCAGTGCATGGCGTTGCCGGCGACCACGGCGTCGACGGAGGCGTCCGGCAGCGGGATCGCCTCGGCGCTGCCGGACAGCGCCCGTACACCAGGCAGGGTGCGGCGGAGTTCGGCGAGCATCGCCGGGTCCGGCTCCACGGCCGTGGCGTCGTCGCTCACCTCGGCCAGCGTGGCGGTGAGCTTGCCGGTGCCCGCGCCGAGGTCGAGCACCCGCGGGCCGGGTGCGGGTTCGAGCGCCCACCGCAGGGCGGCCCGCGCGTAGTCCGGGCGGTGTTCGGCGTACGCGGTGGCCGCCGCGCCGAACGACGACGAGTGCCGGCGTCGTGCCTCTTCGTCCATCCGGTGACCCTATCGACAGCCCGGCGCTCTTGACGTACGAACAGCGCTTCCTGAATACTGGATCGTAGTTCGAGGGGGAGTACCCGACGTTCCACGCATCGCCGTCAGTACGGGCCCGGCCCATCCGGATCCCGGCGGTGCAGCCACCGCTGCGGGTGGCCCGGGGAGACCTTCGTCCAGCAGCGCCGGAACGCCCACGGTCCCGGGTGTCCCGGCCCGGGGCGAAAGGTCTCCCTTCGGTATGTCCGTGTCCTGGTGGGTCTGGGCTGTCCTCATGCTGGCGATCGCGGCGATGCTCGCCGTCGACCTGTTCCTGCACCGCGACAACCACGTCATCGGCTTCCGTGAGGCGGCGGTCTGGTCCGGCGTCTGGATCGCGGCCGGCCTGCTCTTCGGCGTCGTCCTGTGGGTCTGGCAGGGCGGCGACGTGGCGGGCACCTACTACGCCGGCTATCTGATCGAGAAGGCGCTGTCGATCGACAACGTCTTCGTCTTCGCGCTGATCTTCACGTCCTTCGCCGTGCCCGCCGCGTTCCAGCACAAGGTGCTGTTCTGGGGTGTCATCGGCGCCCTGGTGTTCCGGCTGGTGTTCATCTTCGTCGGCGCCGAACTGCTGGAGACGTTCTTCTGGACCGCGTACGTGTTCGGCGCGTTCCTCGTCTACACCGGCTACAAGATGGCGTTCCGCCACGGCGAGCAGACCCCGCCGGACCGCAACCCGGTCGTCCGGCTGGTCCGCCGGATCGTTCCGACCGACCCGGCCTTCCACGGTGACAGGTTCTTCACCCGGGTCGACGGCAAGCGGGTCGCGACTCTGCTGTTCGTGGTCCTGATCGCGGTGGAGGCCACCGACCTGATCTTCGCCGTCGACAGCGTCGCGGCCATCCTGGCCATCACCACCAGCACGTTCATCGTCTGGACCGCCAACGCCTTCGCCATCCTCGGCCTGCGCAGCCTCTACTTCTGCCTCGCCGGGCTGCTGCGCCGCTTCGTGCACCTGCACTACGGCCTGGCCGTCCTGCTCGCCTTCGCCGGCGTGAAGTTGATCCTGTCGGAGACGCCGGTCGGCAAGCTGCCCATCCCGGTCACCCTCGGCGTGATCGTGGCGACGATCGCGGTGTCGATCGGGTGCAGCCTGCGCAGCACCCGCGGCACCGCGCCGGACGGCCGCTGACGCGAGGACGGGCGCACTACCATCTGCGCATGGGCTCGGGCGGGGCGTCTGTCGAAGCCGTCTTCTTCGGCACCTCGACCGTCCACGTGTCCGACGGCAGCTCCGGAATCCTGATCGACGGCTTCCTGAGCCGGCCCTCACTGCTGCGCGTCGCGCTGGGCCGCGTGGCCCCCGACCTCGGACGGATCACCGCCGCGCTCTCCCGGGCCGGCGTGACCCGTGTCGACGCGCTCTTCGTCTCCCACTCCCACTACGACCACGTCATGGACGCCCCCGAGGTGGTGAAGCACCTCGGGGGACGCCTGTTCGGCTCCGAGTCCACTCTGAACGTGGGGCGCGGCGCGGGCCTCGACGAACAGTCGATGACGCGCATGGCCGACGGCGACGAGTACCGCGTCGGCGCGTTCACCGTGCGCGTGTTCGCCGGCGACCACAGCCCGGGCAACAGGTTCCCCGGCGTGATCGAGGAGCCGCTCGTCCCGCCGGTCAGGGCGAGCAGGTACCCCGACGGCGGGTGCTTCTCGTTCCTCATCACCCATCCCGGCGGTTCGCTGCTGATCCACCCGAGTGCCAACTACGTGCCGCACCGGTTCGACGGGCTCGACGTCGACGTCCTCTACCTCGCGATCGGCGCCCTGGGCGTGCAGTCCCAGCGGTTCCAGAACGACTACTGGCGGCACGTGGTGGACGCGACCCGGCCCGGCCTGATCGTGCCGATCCACTGGGACGACTTCTTCGTCTCCCTGGACCGCGGGCTGCGGCCGCTGCCGAGGTTCTTCGACAGGTTCGCCGTGGCCAGGGCGTTCCTCGACCGCAAGAGCCGGGAGAGTGGCATCGCCGTACGGTTCCCGGAGCCCTTCGAGGTCATCAGGCCGTTCGTCCGCTAGGTGCTCTCGTCGCACGCGGCGCCGATCGCGAGGCGCACCTCGACCTGCCGTCCGTGCGACTGGATCACCAGCGGTACGCAGGCCGGGCCCGCCACCCAGGTGCCGCCGGTGTAGACCGACCATGCGGTCGACGCGCCCGCGGCCGGGCACGCCTCGACCTGCACCGTGGTCGTCGGGACGGCACCCCGGCCCCACCCGATGCGGGCGCGATCCTCCCAGCCGGGCGCCACCCGCACCTCCACAGCCGCTCCGACCCGTACGAGCAGGCCCCACTTGGCGAAGAGACGCGTCGGCCCTCGTCCATCGGATGACTCGTTCGGTTGCACCACTGTCGACGACACCGCCACGGTGCCGGCCACGACGCGGTACCCCTCACCCGGAGCCGGTGTCGTGGCGACCGAATCGGCGCACCGCAGGCGCTGCCCGCCCTCGGGCAGTGGTGGCAGCGGCGCGGCCTGTGCGCCGGGGGAGACGGGGGCCGACCCGGCCGGCTCAGGTCGCTCCGCATCGTCCTCGCTCGTGCAGCCGGCGGCCGCGAGCAGCAGGCAGGTGGTCAGGGCGACGTGCCCCCATCTCCGGTTCGCGGCGCGCACGCCTCGATCCTTCCAAACGTCGCCGCCGAGGCAAGCCCGTGCCCGAGATTGAATATTAAAGGATTATCGGTAACAGCAATCCTTTAATTTATATGGCCAAAGGGGACAAATCGCCGCCACACCATAATGACAGTTATGTGCGCGCCAGTAGCCCGACGAGGTTGAAGGGCGGACGTGCTGAAGGTTGCGGCGGCGTCAGCGCCGCGACGTACGCCCGGCCGGACGCACGGTGGTGGCGCCGGTCGGCCCGCTAGGAATGCGAGGGCGGCGCGGGCCGACCGTTCGCCTCGCAGTAGGCCGACGTCAGGGCGTCGAGGAGACTGCCGGAGACGGCGTTGATCCGCTGGCCTTGTCTGATCGGGCCGCCGAGCGCCTTCTCCACGAGCGGTACGGCGTTGGGTGCCAGGCGTGCGAACACCGACGGCCACAGCTGGAGGTATGCGCCTTTCGGCTCGCAGTAGATCGTTGCCAGTCCGGCGCCGCCCTGGTTGAGGCGCGGCAGCAACGTCGTGATCTCGTTCTTGCCGCTGTAGGTGGCGAGTGAGATCAGGCGGTTCGCGTCAAGGGATTCCGCCCAGACGACCAGTTCCTCCAGCATCTGCCGGTACTCAACCGGCGCTTTGGCCGCGGCGGCACGGAATTCGGAGGAGCCGGGTTGCAGGGCGTTCGCCCGTCGGGCGGCGGCCTCTGCCTCCGACAGCTCTGCCACCCGACGGCCGGGATCGATGCGCTGAGGCACCAGCACCTGGGACTGCCCGACGTCGTACGCCGTGACCGTGACGAGGTCGATGACGACCTTGTCGTCGGTGATCGCCTCAAGATAGCCCACCAGCTGCACCAGCTCGTCGGGCGCACTGTCGAGAACGAGCACCAGGCGGAATGCTCCTTCCGCGAGGCTACGGGCGAGTCCGTCGGCGAACGAGGCCGAGTCGACCGATCCCTCCTGGTCGTCGTTGCGCACTGCTTCCACGATGCTCTTGACTCTGCGCCGCGCCAGGTGCGCACCGAGGGTGGTCGACTCAAGGTGATCAGGGTCGAGTCCCTGCAGGTACGCGGCATAGGAAAGCACTTGAGCGACCACGGCGCGTCGCGCCTCCGGGTTGCCGGCGAGCTTGACTTCGACGACGACGAGCCGGCCCGAAGACTCCACGGCCACGACGTCTGCACGGCCGACGCCGAGCTGCACCTCCGTGCCGAGTACGGTCAGGCGCGGCGCCCCGGACAGCGGAAGTATCTGTGGGCCCTCTGCGACCAGGTCGTGCAATGCCTGTTCCGCCGGGTACCGACTTGCCAGAAGTGGTTGCCACTTGCCGGTTGCGTCGGCGCCCCAGATCGCGTTCACGGCGGGACGTTAACACCAGTGTCTGCAGTCGACAGTCCGTCGGCCGCGGCAGGCGGGCTCCGGAACGCGCAGGGTCCCCTCCCGGAACGAGTTCCGGGAGGGGTGACGGCGGCGACGACCAGGTCGACGATGCCGTCGGCGTAGTCGTCGGTCAGTGGGCCGTTGCGCAGCAGCCAGCGGTGGTAGAGCGGGCCGAACAGCAGCTCCACCACCTGGTCCAGGGGAGCGTCGGGGCGGACCTGGCCGGCCTCGCGGGCGGCCTCCAGGCGGGCGCGGACCGCGTTCAGCTGGGGACGGAGCAGCCGGTCGCGCGTCTGGCCGCCCAGATCCTCGTCGGCGAGCGTCTCGATGGTGATGGTGCGGGTGGTGGCGGACAGCCGGGGATCGGCGAACTCGGCGACGGTGGCCCGGAGCACCTGACGCAGATCGGCGCGCAGGTCGCCGGTGTCGGGCAGGGCGATGGCCTCCGGCATGTCGTCGGCGAGCGCGTCCAGGATGACCGCGCCCTTGCCGCGCCACCAGCGGTAGATGGTCTGCTTGCCGATCCCGGCGCGGGCGGCGATCGCCTCGACGGTCAGGGCCTGGTAGCCGGTCTCGGTCAGCAGCTCCAGCGCGGCGGCGAGGATCGCGCGGCGGGACTGCTCGTTGCGGCGGGCGGGCTGCGGGGTCACGCCGCGAGCTTACAGCGAGACGAGACGTTTCGTCTTGACGGGCGCGGTGGTGCCGTGCTCTGCTGGTGCAAGCGAGACGTGACGTCTCGTCTCAGCAGAGATCAGGAGATCACGTGCCGCACATCGCCATGGTCAGCATCCCGTTTCCACGGCCACGTCAACCCGAGCCTGGAGATCATCAGCACCCTCGTGCGGCGCGGCCACCGGGTCACCTACGCCAACGATCCCGCCTTCGCCGAGGCCGTCCGGACCACCGGCGCGGAGCTGAAGCCGTACACCTCGACGCTGCCCGCCGACGGCGGCGCCGGCATCGACGACCCGATCGCGCAGCTCACGCTCTTCCTCGACGACGCCGTCGCCATGCTGCCTCAGCTCCGGACCGCCTACGCCGGCGACCGGCCGGACCTGTTCCTCTACGACATCGCCGGCGCGCCGGCCCGGCTGCTCGGCGAGCAGTGGGGGATCCCGGCCGTCCAGCTCTCCTCGACGTTCGTCGCCTGGGACGGCTACGAGCAGGAGATGGCGCCCGCCGTGGAGGCGATGCGGGCCGACCCGCGCGGCGCCGACTACTACCGGCGGTTCACGGAGTGGCTGACCGCCGAGGGTTCGTCGGTCACCGACAGCATGGCGTTCCAGGGGCGGCCGGTACGCAGCCTCGTCCTGCCACCGGAGGCGCTCCAGCCGAACGCCGACCGGGTGGACCGGTCGGTCTACAGCTTCGTCGGCCCGGTGCTGGGCGACCGCTCCGACCAGGGTTCCTGGGTACGACCGGAGCGCGCCGAGAAGGTGCTGCTCGTTTCGCTCGGCTCCGCCTTCACCCGGCAGCCCGAGTTCTACCGCCGCTGCGTCGCCGCGTTCGGTGACCTGCCCGGCTGGCACACCGTTCTCCAGATCGGCAAGCACGTCGAACCCGCCGAACTCGGTCCCGTCCCGGACAGTGTCGAGGTGCACCGGTGGGTGCCGCAGCTGGCTGTACTGGAGCAGGCGGACGCCTTCGTCACCCACGCCGGCATGGGCGGCAGCAGCGAAGGTCTCTACTGCGGAACGCCGATGATCGCCGTACCGCAGGCGGCCGACCAGTTCGCGAACGCCGAGCAGCTGGCATCCCTCGGCGTCGCCCGGGTCGTCGACTCGGCCACCGTCACCGCCGCGGAGCTGCGCGAGACACTGCTCGCCCTCACCTCGGACCCGACAGTGGTGGCCCGCAGCGCCGAGCTGCAGCGGCAGGCCCGCGCCGCCGGCGGCGCCGACCGGGCCGCCGATCTGATCGAGGCCGAACTCGCCGCGGTACGGGGCGGCGCGGCGAGCGGCGGGTGAGGCGTGGTCGCGGCGGCCGGGTGCCGCCGCCGCGACCACGCGCCGGTCAGTCCTCCGCCAGTACGGTGAAGGTGAATCCGGTGCTCGTCGGACGCTTCAGGGGGATGTCGCACTTGACCCGGCGCAGCACCTCGGACCGGGTGCGCCCGAACCGGCGGGCGATGAGCCGGTCCGGGCGCACCGGCACCGGATCGTCGAACGTGACGTTCACCTGGACCGGCCACCCGTCGAGCGGCACGACCGGCGCGTCCAGGCGCCACGCGCCGGTCCAGTCCAGGGTGAAGCGGCACCGCCGGGCGAACGCCGGGTCCAGCAGTGTGGCCGCCACCAGGTCGGGATCGTTGAGCTGGTGGCCGTGCAGATCGGCGGGGTCGAACGAGCTGACCGCCGCCCGCTCCCGGACGGTGAGCTTGACGGTGCGGTCGCAGGACACGCAGTGCACGAGCAGCCACACGTCCAGCAGTTTGCCGTTGGCGTTGACGCGGAACCGGCCCCGGGCGGCGGTGGCCGACTCCGCCCGGCAGGTGACGCAGCGCAGCGACAGCAGCGGAAGGCGGGTCCGGCGTACGACCCAGGGCAGCACGATATGCGGTTGGAATGACATGGAGAGACCTGATCTCTGAAGACCTGACGCGAGGCCGATTACGCGCGGCCTCGGACGCTGTGGCCGGGCGCGCGAGGGCAGCCCGGGGAGCCGGCGCGCAACAGCCGGCTACAGGCGTGGGGAACGTGTCAGGTTCTAGAGAGCAGGAGGGGTCACGCGGAGTCGTCCTTCTTCGCTGCGACAGGAGTGCGGGAAACGTACGGGACGTCCGGAACCGCTCTCAACCCGTTTTCCGGCGCGGTGCGATGCGTCGCCCGTCACTTCACTCACTAAAAGTTTGCACTGTCTGCAAGATTGCTCGTAGTGTCGTCGCGTGACCCCGGATCAGAGCCGCCCCGGCCTGCGTGACCGCAAGAAGCGCCAGACCCGTGCCGCCCTCAGCGCCGCCGCGCTGCGCCTGGTCGCCGAACGCGGCCTGGACCAGGTGACAGTGGAGGAGATCAGTGAGGCCGCCGACGTGTCGGCCCGCACCTTCTTCAACTACTTCCCCAGCAAGGACGAGGCGCTGCTCGGCGACCAGCCGACCGACCGTGAGGTGCTTGCCGCCCGCATCGTCGCCGCCCCGCCGGAGCTGTCCGCGTTCGACGCGCTGCGGCTGGCCTTCGACGACGTGGTCGAGGCCGTCGAGGCCGACCGCGAGGTGTGGCTGCTGCGCCTGCGGGTGATCGCGGCGAACCCGTCGCTGCTTCCGCGGCTGATCAGCGGCAACGCCGAGACCGAGCAGGTGATCGTCGCGGCGGTGGCCGCCCGGCTGGGCCTCGACCCGCGCCACGGCCACCCGACGCTCGTCACCACTGTTGCCGGCGCGGTCTTCCGCACGGCCCTCATGCAGTGGGTCGAGCGACCCGACACGACGACACTGCGCGACCTGACCGCCCAGGCGTTCGCCGCCGTCGCCGCCGGCCTGCCCGATCCGTACGCCTCGGCCTGAGTCCTTCCTGCCGGCCGCCGCCGTCGCGCGGCCGGTCGCCCGTGCACACGACAAGGAGTTCGATGACCACCGCCACTGTTCCGCCCGCCGAGACGGGTACGCGGATGTCGCGCCGGGAGGTCCTCCAGGCGCTGTCCGGCCTGATGGTCGGCATGTTCGTGGCGATCCTCGCCTCGACGGTGGTGGCGAACGCGCTGCCCCGGATCATCGCCGACCTCAACGGCAGCCAGACCGTCTACACCTGGATCGTCACCAGCGAGCTGCTGGCGATGACCGCGACGGTGCCGCTGTGGGGCAAGATGGCCGACCTCTACAGCAAGAAGCTGCTCATCCAGTTGTCCCTCGGCCTGTTCGTGGCCGGTTCGCTCGTCGCCGGCTTCACCCCGAACGTCGAGGTGCTGCTGCTCAGCCGGGTCATCCAGGGCATCGGCGCGGGCGGCATGACCGCGCTCGCCACGATCGTCATGGCCGCCATGATCCCGCCGCGTGAGCTGGGCCGGTACGCCGGCATCTTCGGCGCCGTGTTCGGTGTCGGCACCATCGCCGGCCCGCTGATCGGCGGCGTCCTGGTCGACACGTCCTGGCTCGGCTGGCGCTGGTGCTTCCTGATCGGTGTGCCGTTCAGCCTGCTGTCCATCGCCCTGCTGCAGAAGACGCTGCACCTGCCGGTGGTGCGCCGCAAGGTCCGCATCGACTGGCTCGGCGCCCTGCTGATCACCTCCGGCGTGTCCACGCTGCTGATCTGGTCGTCGCTGGCCGGCAACAAGTTCGACTGGGCGTCCGGCTGGACCGCGCTGCTGGTCGGCGGCGGGCTGGCGCTGCTCGCGCTCGCCGTGTTCGTCGAGGCCCGCACCGAGGAGCCGATCATCCCGCTCGGCATCTTCCGCAACCGCACCGTCAGCCTCACCACGATCGCGAGCATCCTCGTGGGCGTGGCGATGTTCGGCGGCACCGTGTTCCTCTCGCAGTACTTCCAGACCTCGCTCGGCAAGTCGCCGACCGCGGCCGGCCTGATGAGCCTGCCGATGGTCCTCGGCCTGCTGGTCTCCTCGACGGTGGCGGGTCAGCTGATCACCAAGTACGGCCGCTGGAAGATGTTCCTGGTCGCCGGCGCCGCGGTGATGACGGTCGGCATGCTGCTGCTGAGCACCATCGACGCGAACACGAGCGTGCCGGTGCTGTCGGTGCACATGGCGGTGCTGGGTGTCGGCGTCGGCATGCTCCTGCAGAACCTGGTGCTGGCCGCGCAGAACGACGTGCCGGCCGCCGAACTCGGTGCGGCCACCTCGGTGCTGACGTTCTTCCGCAGCATGGGCGGCGCGGTCGGCGTCAGCGCGCTCGGCGCGGTCCTGGCGAACCGGGTGACCTCACTGACCGTCGAACGGCTGGGCCCGATCGCGGCCGGCGGCGGGTCGGCGGAGGTGCCGGACCTGTCCGCCCTGCCGGAACCGGTGCTGCGGGTCGTGCAGGACGTCTACGGCATCGCCACGTCGGAGATGTTCCTCATCGGCGCGCCGTTCGCGCTGCTCGCCCTGATCGTCGTGCTGTTCATCAAGGAGAAGCCGCTGAACACGCTCAGCGGCGACGAGCGCCGGGCCCGCGAGGAGGCGGCAGCAGCCGCCGGCATGCACTGACCGCGTCCGGTCGAGCGTGGGGCCGCCCCGGGAACGCCGGGGACGGCCCCTCCTCGCGTACGGTCAGCGTTCGGTGCGGTCGTTGATCTCGGTGCCGGACTCGCCAGGCATGGCGCCGATCGACTCCTCGGCGGCCCGGCCGCCGGTGCTCTCGTCGCCCTGCGTCAGCGAGCTGCGGGGCAGCCCGGCCAGGTGTGCCGGGTCCTCGATCGGCTGGGGCGGCCACTGGTCCTGCGTACCGTCGGTCACCCCGGCGCGGCGCAGCGCCTCGACCAGTTGGTCCGGCGACAGGCGGTCGACCTCCTGTATCCCGGCCCCGCGCGCAATCGCCTGCAGTGTCTTCAGGTCTTCGCTCACGAATGTCTCGGCCATGCCCGAGCCTTCCCGGCGCCCAAGACAAGGAAACCCAGCCGGCACCCGCCCCTGCCCTGCCCTGCCCTGCCCTGCGTCGATCATGAGGTTGTTCCGGACAAAACGGACATCGGGCGGCGTCAACCTCATGATCGACGCGAAATGGGGGGTCTGGTCAGCGGCGGGCGGGTTTGCGGTCGGGGCGAGGACGGTCCCGTTCCGGGTCGACGCCCACCTGCACGGCGAACGCCGGATCCACGGCGAGCAGCGGCCGGGGGCCGAACAGGGCCATCCCGGTCAGCAGCGTGTCGGTGTCCCGGCCCTCCCAGCTCGGGCGGCGCTCCGGGTCCAGGTCGGCGTGCTCGCGACGCAGCCGCCGCAGCAGCCCGCGCGCGGCGGCGCCGGTCTCCGGCACCTCGGTCAGCCACCAGCCACCGAGCGCGGTGGCCAGGGAGCACAGCAGCAGCCCGGCGACCGAGGCCGGACCGCCCGCCGAGCGCCCCTCGACCGCGCTGTCCACGAGCCGGGTCAGCCCGACCGCGGCGACCGCGAACAACGGCACCGTGCCCAGCGCGATCCGCCGCCGCTGCCCGGGGGTGAGCAGCCAGCCGTCGCGGACCAGCCGCCCGACCGTACGGCGCAGCGCCCGGCCCACCGCCGGGTCGGCGAGCACCGCCGCCCAGGTCTGCGGGCGGCGCAGCGCGGTGTGCAGGGCGCGTACCAGCGCGGGCGAGCCGGCCGGTGGCGGTCCCTGCGCGTGCAGGGTGGCGAGTTCGCCGACGTCGACCCCGCCCGTGCGGCGCAGCGCGGCCACCCCGACCTGGCAGGCCAGCAGCGCCCGGTCGGTCAGGTACGCCAGCTCGACCCGGTCGGGTGTCGCACCACGGGTACGGCGACCGGTCAGTTCGCGTACCGCCACGGCGATCACGGCTGCCACGGCGACCGCGCCGAGGTAGTCGAGGAGGAAGATCGGCCCGCTGACTCCCCAGAGCATGGCGGCAAGTATCTCAGGAGCCGTGGCGTACCTCGGTGTCCCAGATCTGTGACCACGGACGCCGCAGGCCCCGGGCGAGGAAGATCGGCTCGCCGTTCTCGTCGTTGTCGACGTCGGCCCGCTGGTCGACCCGGCCCGCCTCGGTGACCTCGGTGAACCAGGCACGCAGCGGTTCCGGCCGGGACCAGCCGACGACGATCACCACGTCGGCGTCGTCGGGCGGCCGGCCGAACGTGGCCATGCTGTTGTGCCCGGAGTACGCGCGGGGCAGTCCCCGGGCCGGACCGTACCGGGCCAGCGCGCCGGCCTCGCCGTAGTTGCCGGTCAGCACCACCGCCCGGTCGCGCTCGGCCGGAGGCAGCGCGCGGTGCACGGCGGCCACCGAGTCGGCGAACTCCGGCCAGCCGATCGTCTCGCCCGCGTCGTAGTTGACAGCGACCACGAACCCGGGCAGCCGGTCGGCCGGCAGCGTGGGCAGCAGCAGGACCGCGCTGCTCGCGGCCATCAGCACGGCGGCAGTGACCAGCAACGCCTGCCGGGCCCGGGCCGCGCCCCGCCGCGCCCACTGGACGACCGGCACCACCCCGGCGGCGGTGAGCACCAGCAGCAGCGGCGCGTCGTAGTAGCCCTTGCCGCCGGCCACCACCACGATCGCGACCACCACCAGCCACGCCCAGGCCAGCGACCGGTACGCCGCCCAGGACGGCCGGCGCAGCAGCGCCACCAGCCCGGCGACCCACACCGGGACCGCGAACGGGCTGATGATCAGGAACTGGAGCACCACCGCGTCGATCCGGCCGCTGTAGGAGCTGTCGCCGTCGGCGATCGACGCGGCGACGTCGAGCTGCGGGAAGCCGTGCGCGGCCTGCCACGCCGCGTACGGCACGGCGAGCAGCGCGGCGATTCCCGCGCCGGCGAGCACCCACCGGTCCCGCAGCAGCCGGCGCGGCCCGGCGATCAGCAGACCGGCGACCAGGCCGACGCCGAGCAGGGCGGGCAGCGGCTTGTTGAGCAGGCCGACGCCGAGTGCTAGCCCGGCGCCGAGCGCCCACCGGGTGTCGCCGGTGCGCAGGATCCGTACCACGCACAGCGCGGCCACCAGCCACACCAGCAGGTCGACGCTCGTGGTGCTGAGCAGATGGCCGCCGGCCAGCACGATGCCCGAGGCGGCGGCGAGCACCGCCGCGGCCGTCTGGGCGACGCGGCCGGCGCCGAACTGCCGGGCGATCGCGGCGACCAGGACCACCGCCGCGCCGCCGAGGAACGCCGACGGGGTACGCAGCACCACCAGGTTGCCCGGCGCGATCGTGTCGGCCAGCCGCGCCAGCGCCGGCACGAGGGGACCCTGGTCGACGTAGCCCCAGTCGAGGTGCCGGCCGCACAGCAGGAAGTACAGCTCGTCGCGGTGGTAGCCGTAGCGGCCGGCCAGCGACAGCAGCACGACGGTGAGGACCGCGCCCACCACCAGGGGCGCGGCGGTACGCGGACCGGCGGGCGGCGGGACACCGGGTGCGGCGGCCTCACTCCGATCGATGCCGGCGACTGATTCGGCCACCCGTCCATGATGGCCCCGGCGGGCGGTCCGCCGATGCCCCGCCGCCCTCGGCCGGGTGGACGGAAACCGGTGGCCGGACGGCCGGGGCGGCGGCTAGCGTGCGCGCCGATGCTGATTCGTGACTACACCGACGCCGATTGGGCCCAGGTCCGGCCGATCCTCGCCGACGTCATCACCGCCGCCGACACGTTCCCGTACGACCCGCAGTGGCCGCCGGAGACGATGCGGGAGGTCTGGGTGGAGTGCCCGCCGGGGCGTACCTCGGTCGCGGTCGACGACGACGGCGCGGTGCGCGGCACCGCGAAGATGGGCCCGAACCGGCCCGGGCCGGGGTCGCACGTGGCGACGGCGAGCTTCATGGTCGCGGCGGACGCCCGGGGCCGGGGTGTGGGCCGGGCGCTGTGCGAGGAGGCGCTGGACTGGGCCCGGCGGCAGGGTTTCGCCGCGATGCAGTTCAACGCCGTGGTGGAGACCAACACGGCGGCGGTGGAGCTGTACCGTCGGCTCGGCTTCACGGTGATCGGCACCGTGCCGGAGGCGTTCGCGCACCCGGAGCGGGGACGGGTCGGGCTGCACGTGATGCACCGGCGGCTGTGAGCGCGGCCCGGGAGTGTCGGGGGCCGGGGCTAGGTTGACCGGGACCGTCACCACCCGAGGAGCCGCCATGACCACGCTCACCGACCGTCCGCACACCGCGTTGCTCGTCGTCGACGTGCAGAACGGTGTGGTGGGCGGCGCCCACGACCGTGACCGCGTGGTCGCCACCATCGCCGGTCTGGTCGACCGGGCCCGCGACGCCGCCGTCCCGGTGGTGTGGGTGCAGCACCGCAGCGACGACCTGCCGCCCGACAGTGAGCAGTGGCGGATCGTGCCGGAGCTGTCGCGCCGCGACGACGAGCCGCTGGTGCACAAGGCGTACGGCGACTCCTTCGAGGACACCGACCTGGAGCCGGTACTCGCCGCCGCCCGGGTGGGCCGGCTGGTCGTGACAGGCGCGCAGACCGACGCGTGTATCAGGTCGACGCTGCACGGGGCGTTCACCCGCGGCTACGACGCCACGCTCGTCGCCGACGCGCACACCACGGAGGACCTGTCCGCCTACGGCGCGCCGCCGCCCGCGCAGGTGATCGCCCACACCAACCTCTACTGGAGTTTCCAGACCGCCCCGGGGCGCACGGCCGGCACCGTCGAGGCCGCCGACGTGGACTTCGCGGCCTGACCCGCCGGGACGCGGCGGTCGGTGTCGCGGACCGGCCGGGCCGCCGTCCGCCGTGGCGACCCCGGCAAGTGGCGGCCGGAAAACACCTCGCCGGATCCGGCGGGTTGCTGACAGGCTGCCCGCCATGACCGCTCAAGCCCTCGCCGGGGCGCTCGCCGACGAGCGCCGCCGGACCGTGTTCGCCGCGATCGTGCTCGGCGCCCGGGACGTGCCGGCGGTGGTGGCCCGTACCGGCCTGCCCGCCCGCGACGCCGCGGTGGCCGTCCGCCGTCTCACCGACGCCGGTGTGCTCGCCGACGACGGCGGCGGGCTGCGGGTCGACGCCGAGCGGCTGCGCGAGTTCGCACGGGCCGGTGCGGCATCCCCGGCGGCGCCGGCCGCGAACCCGCGCGAGACGATCCTGCGCACGTTCCTGCGCGACGGCGCGCTGACCCGGCTGCCCGCGCAGCGGGGGCGCCGCCGCGTGCTGCTGGAGCACATCACCGAACGAACCTTCGAACCCGGGCGGCGCTACCCGGAACGGGAGGTGGACGACGCGCTGCGCCGCTGGTGCGAGGGCGGCGAGGCCGACCACGTGACGCTGCGCCGCTACCTGATCGACGACATGCTGCTCACCCGCGAGCAGGGCGTCTACTGGCGGACCGGCCCGTGACCGGGTGGAGCACGCAGGTCGCGCACCCGGACGAGCCGGACGCGGCGCTGCTGCTGCGCGAGTACATGGCGGAGATGGTGCGCCGCTGGTACGGCCGCCCGGAGCGGCCCGGTGAGGTGGACGCCGCGCTGGCCGAGGACCCGAACGACGACCTGGTCCCGCCGGCCGGGCTGCTGGTGGTGGCCCGCCGCGACGGCCGGCTCGCCGGGTGCGCCGGGCTGCGATGGCAGCCGGACTGGGCCGAGCTGACCCGGGTGTACGTGCGCCCGGAGCACCGGGGCGCCGGGGGCGGGGCGGCGCTGATCGCCGCGATCGAGGCGTACGCGACCGCCGGCGGAGCGACGCGGATCCGGCTGGACACCCGCTCCGACCTGGTCGAGGCACGGGCCCTGTACGCCCGGCACGGCTACCGGGAGATCCCCGCCTTCACCAGCGGCCCGTACGCGCAGCACTGGTTCGAGAAGACGCTTGCGGGACGAGTTGACGAGGCGGCGCAGGCGCGCTAAAACAGAACCAGGAACTTGAGTCACCCGGACTCAACTTGAGACCTTGGGCCAGGAGAACCGAGGAGGCAAGAGCCATGTTGATGCGTACCGACCCGTTCCGCGAGATCGACCGGATCGCCGAGCAGTTCTTCGGCACCACCGCCCGGCCCGCCGTGATGCACCTCGACGCGTACCGCGACGGTGACCACTTCTACGCGGCGTTCGACCTGCCCGGCGTGGACCCGGACAGCATCGACTGCACCGTCGAGCGCAACGTGCTGACCGTCCGCGCCGAGCGCCGCCGTCCCACCGGCGAGAACGTCGAGCTGGTCGCCGCCGAGCGTCCGATGGGCACGTTCACCCGGCAGCTGTTCCTGGGCGACACGCTCGACACCGACCGGCTGGAGGCCGGCTACGACAACGGGGTGCTGACGCTGCGCATCCCGATCGCCGAGCGCGCCAAGCCGCGCCGGATCACGGTGAGCACGCCCGCCGAGAGCAACGGCCACCGTCAGCTCACCACCGCCTGAGCACGTCACGCCCGAAGCGGGGGAGGCCGGAGCGCCGGCCGACCCCGCTTCGGCGTACCGGCGGTCAGCGCGCCTCGTCGCCAAACACCCCGTCGGCTGAGAACCTTTCTCACATGCTTCGCCCCGAGGTGCTGCCCCGCGCCCGTACCGCCGCCCTGCCCGCCGGCCCGGCCGACGTCACCGAGGCGTGGCTGCGCAACCGGCGGCTGTCCGAGCACACCCGCGACGCGTACCGCCGCGACGTCACCGGCTGGCTGAGCTGGTGCGCCGAACACGCCGTCGACCCGCTGCGGGCCACCTTCCTCGACGTCAACACCTACGGCCGTGAACTGGAGTCCACACCCCGCGGCCGGGCCGGCCGTCCGCTCACCCCGGCCACCGTCGCGCGCCGGCTGTCGGCGCTGTCGAGCTGGTACGACTTCCTGGTCAAGCTGGGCGCGGTGCCCGCCAACCCGGTGTCGGCGGCGGACCGGCCGCGCGTCGACCGGGACCACTCCGCCACTGTCGGCCTGACCCCGGAGGAGGTCGACGGGCTGATCGCCGCCGCCGAGGCCGACACCGGCCCGGCCGCAGCCCGCAACCGGGCCGCCGTCGCGCTGCTTGCCGACCTGGGCCTGCGGGTGGGGGAACTGGTCGCGCTGGACGTGTCCGACCTGGGCACGGAGCGCGGTCACCGCAGCGTCCGCTTCGTCGGCAAGGGCGGCAAGGTACGCCGGCGCGCGCTCACCCCGGGCACCGCGTACGCGGTCGACGCCTACCTGACCGTGCGGGCCGCCGCGCAGGGTGTCACGGTGCCGGAGCTGACCGGTCCGCTGCTGGTCACCGCCACCGGCGGCCGGTTGGACCGGCACGCCGTGTTCCGGCTGGTACGCCGCCTCGCGCAGCGGGCCGGGATCGCCGCGTGGGCGAAGCTGTCGCCGCACTCGCTGCGTCACGCGTTCGCCACCACGGCCCGCTCCGAGGGGGTGCCGCTGGAGGACGTGCAGGACGCGATGGGGCACGCCGATCCGCGTACCACCCGCCGCTACGACCGGGACCGGCACAACCTGGACCGCGATCCGGCGTACGCGATCTGGGCGGCCCGGGCCCGCCGTAGCGGGTGACCCGTCGTACCCGCGCCGTAGCGTGCGCGGCGTGAGACACGGACTGGAGATCGCCTGCGGCGGCGGCACGCTGACGGTCGCCGACCTGGTGGCGCTCGGCGAGCTGGCCGAGCGGGCCGGCTGGGACGGGGTGTTCCTGGAGGACTACCTCGTGCACCACGCCGGGGACGACCCGCCGACCTGGGATCCGTGGCTGGTGCTGGCGGCGATCGCCGGGCGCACCGGGCGGGTGCGGCTGGGCACGACAGTCACCGCGCTGCCCCGGCGCCGCCCGGTCAAGCTGGCGCGGGAGGTGCTCACGCTCGACCACCTGTCCGGCGGCCGGGCCGGCGTCGCGGTCGGGGTCGGTGACCCGGCCGACCGGGGCCTGGCCGCGTTCGGCGAGCCGACCGACCTCAGGACCCGCGCCGCGATGCTCGACGAGGGCCTCGACCTGCTGGTCGGGCTGCTCGGCGGCGAACCGGTCACGCACCACGGCGTCCACTACCGGGCGGAGGGCGTGGCGTTGCGTCCGGCGCCGGTGCAGTCGCCCCGGGTGCCGGTCTGGGTGGGCGGCAGCACCCAGGCGAAGGCGGTGCTGCGGCGTGCCGCCCGGGCGGACGGGATCGTGCCCTACAAGCTGACCGACACCGACGGCTGGTCCGACTTCACGCCCGATGAGGTGGCCGGCCTGGTCGCCGCACTGCCGGCCCGCCGCGCGGACGGCCAGGCGTTCGACGTGGCGGTCGGCGGCCGGCGGCGGCGTCCCGACGAGCGGGCCGAGCGGGCCTACCTGGCGCAGCTTGCGCAGGCGGGCGCCACCTGGTGGCTGGAGTACGTCCCGGCCGCCGATCCGGCAGCGATGCGGGCCGCGGTGCTCCGCGGCCCGCTGCGCTGACCGGTCAGCCCTGCGGGCGGGGGCAGAGGCAGAACGGCTGCCCGATCGGGTCGAGCAGCACGGTCCACCGCTCGCCGCCGGGCTGGAACCCGGGGCGGGTCGCGCCGGCCGCCACCAGCTCCTTCTCCGCGACCGCCACGTCGTCGACGTAGAGGTCCAGGTGGTAGCGCTTGCCGCCGCTCTCGTCGGGCCAGGCGGGCGGTGTGTATCCGGGCACCAGGCCGAAGCCGATCGACGTGCCGTCCTTGACGATCATGGCGTACTCGGCCTCGCTGTGGGTGATCTCCCACCCCAGCGCGGTGGAGTAGAAGGCCGCGTGCGCAGGCGGGTCGGAGCTGTCGAGATTGATCATGGCGATGTCGGCATTGACTGTCATGCCGACAGTCTGCCGCCGGTGCCTGACATCTTCGGCCCGGCGCGGGCGCGCGTCGCAACCGGCTGCGCAGGGCGTTCCGGTTGCCTACCGTCGACGGTGATGGGCAGGCAGCGGGAGTGGCACCACACGGCCCGGCGTCGCCGCCCGCTACGCGCGGGCGTGCTGATCGCCGGCCTCGGCGTGGGCACCTGCCTGATCGGGGTGGCCGGCCTGGCGGCGTGGAACGCGCAGGTGGTGCTCCAGGCCGACGGGCCGGTGCGGGAGACCGCCGACGGTTTCTTCCGCGACGTCGCGTCCGGGGACACCGACGCGGCGTACGAGCGGCTGTGCGCCGAGGCCCGGGGCAAGTGGAGCAAGTCGGGCTTCGGCAGCTGGGTGCGGACGCCGCCGCAGGTCAGCGGCTACGAGATCGTCGACGTGTCGGTGGCGACCCGCTCGGGCCGGCCGCACGGCACGGTGCTCGTACGGATCAACCGGGACGGCGGCGGCAGCGAGGAACGGGAGCTGCCTGTGGTACCGGAGGGCGGCGGCTGGCGGGTGTGCGGAGACCCGTTCTGAGGCTCAGCCGCGCGGGCCGAGGTCGCCGGAGCGGTAGTGGCGCCGGCACAGCACCTGGTAGCGCACGTCGGCGGTGTCGACGGTGTCGCCGATGACGACCTGCGCGCCCTCGCGCACCACGCGGCCGTCGACCACGCGCGCGTTGAGCAGCCCTTCCCGGCCGCACCAGCACAGCACCTCGACCTGGATGCGGGCCACCTCGTCGGCCAGCTCGAACAGCCGCTGCGCGGCCGGGAACAGGCAGGAGCGGAAGTCGGTGGCCAGGCCGAAGGCGTACACGTCGACGTCGAACCGGTCGACCAGCTCGGCCATCTGCTCGATGTGTTCGAGGTTGTAGAACGACGCCTCGTCGCAGATGAGGTAGTCGACGCGTACCCCCTCGGCCCACGCGTCGCGGACCAGGGCGCGCAGGTCGAGGTCGTCGGTGACCTCGACGGCCTCGTGGGCCAGGCCGATGCGGGTGGTGACCTGCGGGCCCAGCGAGCGGTCGATGCGGGTGGTGACCAGGCCGCGGCGGCCCTGCCGGGCGTGGTTGTGGTTCATCTGCAGCGCCATGGTGGACTTGCCGCAGTCCATTGGCCCCCAGAAGAACTTCAGCGCGGCGGCGTGCAGCGGCCGGCCGTCGACGCCGCGGGCGGCGGCGCAGCCGGCGGCCCGGTCGTCGCCGGGCCCCGGCAGGGGGCGGGCCAGGCAGGTCTGGGCGGCGTCGTCGGTCACGTCGGGGCAGCCTAGTCCATCGACACCGCCCGATCAGGTCCGCGATGATCCGCGGGCGCGGTTGGTCAGAGCACCCGGGGCGGGGTGTTCCCGGCGGCGATGATGGCCCGGCGCATCGGCACGGCGGCCAGCAGGGCGAAGCCGACCACGAAGAAGATCAGCAGCGACACCAGGCCCACCCGGTACGACGAGGTCAGCTGGAAGACCAGGCCGAACGCCAGCGGGCCGAGCCAGCTGGTGCCCTTGTCGCTGATCTCGTAGAAGCCGTAGTACTCGCCCTCCTTGCCGGCCGGGATGAGCTGGCTGAACAGCGAGCGGCTCAGCGCCTGGCTGCCGCCGAGCACCAGGCCGATGCAGCCGCCGAGGATCATGAACGGTACGGGCGCCTCGGCCGGCAGCCGGAACGCGGCGATGATCACACCGGTCCAGAGCACCAGCGACAGCAGCACGGTCTTCCACGCGCCGATGCGCTTGGCGAGCGCGCCGAGGGCGAGCGCGCCGCCGAAGGCGAGGAACTGCACCAGCAGGATGGTCACGATCAGCGTGCTCTGCTCCAGCCGCAGTTCCTCGGTGCCGTACTGGCTGGCCAGGGTGATGACGGTCTGGATGCCGTCGTTGAAGACCAGGAACGCGAGCAGGAAGTACAGCGTCAGCGGGTACGTCTTGATCTCCCGCAAAGTGCGTCCGAGCTGCCGGAAGCCGTCGGTGAGCACGTTGCCGCCCGCCTGCAGGGCGGCGGCGGTGGGGTGTTCGCGCAGCCAGCGCAGCGGCACCAGGGTGAACGCGGCCCACCACACGCCTGCCGACACGATCGACCAGCGGGCCAGGTCCAGCGTGCGCTGGGCGTTGCCATCCTCGCTGAGCATGGTGACCGCTACGAGGTTCAGCGCGAGCAGCAGGCCGCCGCCGAGGTAGCCGATGGCCCAGCCGCGGCTGGAGATGCCGTCGCGTTCGTCCGGGCCGCCGAGTTGCGGCAGGAACGAGTTGTAGACGACCACGGCGGCGCCGAAGGAGATGTTCGCGATCAGGAACAGCGCGCCGCCGAGCAGGTAGCGCTCGCCGGTGACGAACGCGAACGCGATGGTCGCGCCGGCGCCGGTGAACGCCGCGGCGGCCAGCAGCCGCTTCTTGTGCGCCGACCGGTCGGCGATCGCGCCGATCACCGGCAGCACGAACACGGTGAGGAAGACCGACAGCGAGATCAGGTACGGGTAGAACGACCCGGCGGCGACCTTGATGCCCAGCGGGTACACCGCGCCGTCGCAGCTGTCAGCGCCCAGCTCGCAACCGGCGGCGAGTTCGGTCACGGTGGTGAGGAACGGCCCGAGGAAGACCGTGATGACTGTGGTCTGGAACGCGGAGTTCGCCCAGTCGTAGAAGTACCAGCCGGTGCGCTCGCGGCGGGTGCTGCCCGGTCCGGCGGGGTCGGCGACGGCGGGGGTGACCGTATCGGCCATCGGGGGTCGTCCTCGGGGGCTCAGGCGGCCCAGTGGCCGCGACTGCGATAGACGTCACGGAGCACGCTGACGTGATCGGTCATGATGCCATCCACACCAAGATCAAGTAAGTGGTGCATCTGGGCGGGATCGTCGATCGTCCAGACGTGCACCTGCAACCCGATCCGGTGGCAGTACGCGAG
The DNA here is from genome assembly GCF_004637285.1 of Micromonospora sp. CNZ285. Lineage (NCBI taxonomy): Bacteria > Bacillati > Actinomycetota > Actinomycetes > Micromonosporales > Micromonosporaceae > Micromonospora > Micromonospora sp. CNZ285. The sequence continues at coordinate 1,708,766 of NZ_SPQD01000001.1, forward strand.
AAACCGCCGGTCGGCCACCGGCACCCGCCCGAAGGCGACAGGCACCTGCGCGGCCACCACCGACGGGGGCAGCCGTAGCGGCCGTCCGTGCAGCGAGGCCAGCCGCAGCCGGGCCACGCCGCGCATGCCGAGGCTGGTGGCGACCTTCGGCCCGGCCAGCGCCCGCAGCCGGGCCAGCCGGGCGTCGCTGAACGAGGCGAGCAGCACCCGCTCGCCGGCGCCGGCCCGGGTGACGGTGGTGACGGTGGGCGCCACGCCGCCGTCGGACTTCACGTCGATGTTGAACCGCACCTGCGGCCAGGCGCCGAGCACCTCGTCCAGGCGGGGCACCAGGGCGGCGCCGCCGACGCGCACCGAGGACAGGTCGGCCCAGCGCAGGTCCGCGATGCGGCCCGGCTCCCCGGTGACGCGGCGCAGCGTCGGGTCGTGGAAGACCACAGGTACGCCGTCGGCGGTGGCGTGCACGTCGGTCTCCACGTACCGGTAACCCAGGGCGACGGCACGGGCGAACGCGGCGGCGGTGTTCTCGTCGCCGTCGGCCGCGCCGCCGCGGTGGGCGAACGCCAGCGGCGCGGGCGCGTCGAGGTAGCCGTGACGGGGCTGCACGCGGGCAGTATGCCCGGCCCGGGTGGCGCAGACATGGCCGGGCGGTGAAATTACCTATCCTTCCCTATCGTCGCTAGGATAGGGTCCGATGAGTAACGACATGTATTCGGTGGAGCAGGTTGCTGACCTGCTCGGCCTGCACGTGCGCACGGTGCGCGGCTACATCCGCTCGGGGCGACTGCGGGCCACGCGGATCGGCAAGCAGTACCGGATCGCCCGCGCGGACCTGGACGCGCTGACCGGCCGGCCCGCTGCGGCCGCCTCGGCGCCGGGGGCGGAGGTGTCCAGCGTCGTGCGTCTCGACGGCGTCGACCGGGCCGCCGTCGACCGGCTCGCCACGCTGGTGCTCGCCGGCGTGAACACCCACCACGACCTGGACCGCCCCCTGCGCGTGCAGACGGTCCACGACGAGGAGCGGCACCGCATGACCATCGTGATCCTGGGCGATCTCACCGCCACCGCCGATCTGCTGCGCCTGCTCGACGGGGTGCTCGACGGCGGCAACGGCCTGCTCGGCGGCGGGGAGCGCGGCCGTGACTGACCTGATGCAGGAGCGCGCCGGCGTGCCGGTGCTGGTCTGCGACCCGGACGGCCCACCGATCGCCACCGAGCGCGACGCGCTGGACCTGATCGGCGCGGCGTTCCTCGGCGCGACAGTGGTGGCGGTGCCGGCCGAGCGGCTCGACCCCGACTTCTTCACGCTCGGCACCCGCTTCGCCGGTGACGTGTTGCAGAAGTTCGTCAACTACCGGCTGCGCCTGGCGATCATCGGTGACATCTCCGCGCACCTGGAGCGCAGCGGCGCGCTGCGCGCGCTGGTGGCCGAGTCGAACCGGCACGACCAGGTGTGGTTCGTCCCGGACCTGGCCGCCCTCGACGACCGGCTACGCACCACCCCCTGACCCCGCCCCGCCCCGCCCCGCCCTCGCCTCGCTGATCTTGCACTTGCGGCCCTCGTCGGGGGCGGTTGGCCGGATTTGCCGGGGCACCAACTGCAAGATCAACGGCGAAGCGGCGGGTCGGGGTCGGGGTGTGTCGGGTCAGCCGGACTGGTTGGTGGCCGCGTCGCGGGTTCCGGGGGGCGGGTAGGGCTGCGCCGCGAGCAGCCGGGCCAGGTGGGCGCTGTTGAGCGCCAGCGTGGCGGTGGTGCGGCCGGTCGTGTCGGGTTTGGGGCGGGCGTCGACGTAGTCGGTCTTGTGCAGCGCCTCCCCGACCCAGTAGGTGGCCCCGGCGGCCGGGCAGGTGAACCCCACCTCATTGAGGGCCTGCTGCACCTCGGCGATGGTGTGGTGCGCGCCGTCCTCGTTGCCGACCACGGCCACTCCGCCGACCTTGCCGTAGGTGCGCAGGCGGCCCTGGTCGTCGGTCTCGGACAGCTCGGCGTCCAACCGTTCGAGGACCATCTTGGTCACCGACGAGGGCTGACCGAGCCAGATCGGCGTGGCGATGATCAGGATCTGGGCGGCGAGCAGCTTGGCGCGGATGGCGGGCCAGCCGTCGCCGTCGCCCTCGTCGACGGAGACCCCGAAGCGCACGTCGTGGTCGACCACCCGGACGATCTCGCCGTCGACGCCCTGCTCGGCCAGCGCGTCGAGCACCTCCTGGCCGAGTACGTGTGAACTGGACGTCGCCGGGGAGCGCTTCAGGGTGCAGTTGAGAACGAGTGCTCGGACAGCGGTCATGACGAGGTCCTCTCCGCCTGAAGGGGCGCGGGGACGTGATACCCGCCAGCGGGGCCGGGATGCGTCAGCCGGCGTGGCGGCGGTGGTGGGCGCGGGCGGTGTCGACCGGCCGGCCCGGGTCGATGTGGCGCGGCAGGTCCGGCTCGTCGGGGCGCAGCGGCACCAGGTCGTCGGTGATCGCGTCGATGATCCGGTCGGTGGCCTGCCGGGCCGCGCCGGGGGAGCCCGACCGCAGGTCGTCCAGCGGCACCGGGGCACCGAAGTGCACCCGGATGGCGGGCCGGCGCACGATCGCCCGGGCCGTCGCGCGCAGCATCCCCTTGGGCGCTCGGTAGGGCAGCACCTCGTGCGAGCCCCACTGGGCGACCGGTACGACGGCGGCGCCGCTGGCGAAGGCGAGCCGGGCGGCGCCGGTCTTGCCCCGCTCGGGCCACATGCCCGGGTCGAGCCCGATGCGCCCCTCCGGGTAGACCAGTACCACCGAGCCGCCGGCCACCGCGTGGGCGGCGACCTCCAGGGACCGGTGCACCGCGGCGGTGCCCCGGTCGACGCGGATGTGCCCGGCGTGGCGCATCAGCGCCCCGATCAGCGGGGCGCGGAACAGCCCGCCGGTGGCCATGATCCGGGGCGCGACGCGCCGGACCTGGCAGGCGGCGGCGAGCACCACCGGGTCGAACGGGCTGATGTGGTTGGCGGCCAGGACCAGCGGGCCGTGGCGCAGCGCGTCGGGCACGTCGCCGGTGACCTCCAGCCGGCCGACCAGCCCGACGACGGCGCGGGCGAGCGTCTGCGCGCCCCGCCACAGCAGCGGCGCGCGCCAGAGGGTGCTGTTCATCAGTGCTGGATGGTCGCACGTGCGGGCACGGCTCGGGGGACCGCAGGTCCTCCGGCAAGGGTGATCAGGGTCATTGGTCCCGGGCCGGGTGGGGCCCTGCGGCCCTGCTGCTTTCGCTACGACGCCGAGTAGTATCTACTACGTCTCGTAGTATGCGCAGCTGGGGGTTTCAGGTGGACGCGTTGGACGTCGCCCGCTGGCAGTTCGGTGTCACCACCGTCTACCACTTCTTGTTCGTGCCGTTGACCATCGGCCTGTCCGTGCTGGTGGCGATCCTCCAGACCATGTGGCACCGCACCGGCAACGAGCGGTACCTCAAACTCACCAAGTTCTACGGCAAGCTCTTTCTGATCAACTTCGCGATGGGTGTGGTCACCGGCATCGTGCAGGAGTTCCAGTTCGGCATGAACTGGAGTGACTACTCCCGCTTCGTCGGTGACATCTTCGGCGCGCCGCTGGCCATCGAGGCCCTGGTGGCGTTCTTCCTGGAGTCCACGTTCATCGGCCTGTGGATCTTCGGCTGGGACCGGCTGCCCAAGCGCCTGCACCTGGCCGCGATCTGGGCCGCCGCGATCGGCACCAACCTGTCGGCGTACTTCATCCTCGCCGCCAACTCGTTCATGCAGAACCCGGTCGGCTTCCGGATCAACCCGGACAGCGGCCGCGCCGAGCTGACCGACTTCGTCGCCGTGCTCACCAACAAGGTCGCCCTGGTGACCTTCCCGCACACCCTGGCCGGCGCGTTCCTGGTCGCCGGGTCGCTGATGGTCACCGTCGGCCTGTGGCACGTAATGCGCAACCGCGACAGCGCCGACACCGGCGCGTACCGGTTCGCCACCAAGCTCGGCTCCTGGGTCGTCCTGATCTCCTCGGCGCTTGTCATCCTCACCGGCGACATCCAGGGCAAGATCATGACCGACGTGCAGCCGATGAAGATGGCCGCTGCCGAGGGCCTCTACACCACCGAGAGCCCCGCCTCGTTCTCCGTGTTCACCGTCGGCAGCCTCGACGGCAGCCGCGAGCTGTTCGCCGTCAAGATCCCGTACCTGCTGTCGTTCCTCGGCACCGGCGACCCCAACGGCACCGTGCAGGGCATCAACGACCTGCAGGCCCAGTACGCCAGCCAGTACGGCCCCGGCAACTACGCCCCGATCATCCCGGTCACCTACTGGAGCTTCCGCTTCATGATCGGCTTCGGGCTGGCCGCCGCCGCGATCGCGCTGCTGGTGCTGTGGAGCCAGCGCAAGGGCCGCACCCCCACCAGCAAGTGGCTGCTGCGGGCCGGCCTGGTCATGCCCGTGCTGCCGCTGCTCGCCAACTCCTTCGGCTGGATCTTCACCGAGATGGGCCGTCAGCCGTGGATCGTCTTCGGCGAGATGCTCACCCGTGACGGCGTGTCCCGCAGCGTCTCCCTGACCGAGGTGCTCACCTCGTTCACCGCGTTCACCCTCATCTACGCCGTCCTCGCGGTGGTCGAGTTCAAACTGCTGGTCCGCTACGCCCGCGCCGGCGTACCGGACGTCACCCCCCAGTCCGACGACGACGACACCGACGACGCCGAGCGCCCGCTGGCGTTCGCCTACTGACACCCCGGAGCCCAACCGTGGAACTGACGACCGTCTGGTTTCTCCTCGTGGCCGTGCTCTTCACCGGCTACTTCATCCTCGAAGGCTTCGACTTCGGCGTCGGGATGCTGCTGCCGGTGCTCGGCCGCGACGACAGGCAGCGCCGCGTCCTGATCAACACCATCGGCCCGGTCTGGGACGGCAACGAGGTGTGGCTGATCACCGCCGGCGGCGCCATGTTCGCCGCCTTCCCCGAGTGGTACGCCACCCTGTTCTCCGGCTTCTACCTGCCGCTGCTGCTGATCCTGCTGGCCCTGATCGCCCGCGGCGTCGCCTTCGAGTACCGCCACAAGCGGCCCGAGGCGTCCTGGAAGCGCCGCTGGGACCAGGCCATCTTCTGGGGCTCGGCGATCCCGGCCGTGCTGTGGGGCGTGGCGTTCGCCAACATCTTCCGCGGCGTGCCGCTGGACGCCGACCACGAGTACGTCGGCGGCCTGCTCGACCTGCTCAACCCGTACGCGCTGCTCGGCGGCCTGACCACGCTGGGGCTGTTCCTCACCCACGGCGCGGTGTTCCTGGCGCTCAAGACCACCGGCGACATCCGGGAACGCGCCGGCGCCCTCGCCGTCAAGCTCGGCGTCGGCACCGCCGTGGCCGCCGTGGCGTTCCTGAGCTGGACGCTGAGCATCCGCTCCAGCGCCGTCGCCGTCGTGCTCGCCGTCGGCGCCGCCCTCGCCCTGCTCGGCGGTCTGGCCGCGGCCAAGGTACGCCGGGAGGGCTGGGCGTTCACCGGCACCGCCGTGGCGATCGCGCTCGCCGTGGCGACGCTGTTCGCCGCGCTGTTCCCGAACGTGATGCCGTCCACCCTCGACGCGGCAGGCACGCTCACCGCCACCAACGCCGCGTCCACCCCGTACACCTTGAAGATCATGACCTGGGTGGCAGTGGTGTTCACGCCGATCGTGCTCGCGTATCAGGGTTGGACGTACTGGGTGTTCCGCCGCCGGATCGGGGTACAGAACATTCCGCAACACTGATCGACCTGTGGGCGCAGGGGACGCGGGGCCGGTGCGAGGGGGTCGCACCGGCCCCGCAGGGCGTTACGGGGTCAGCGCGCCTCGCGCAGCTCCGCCAGCCGCGCCTCGATCTCGGCCAGCTCGGCGCGCAGCTTCTCCGCCTGCTGCTCGGCCTCGGCCCGCTCGGCGGCCAGGATCTGCTCCACCGCCTCCTGCACCCCCGGCACGTCGACCAGCGCCACCATCCGCAGCGCCTCAGCCGGCTTCACCACGTACGGCCGGGCCAGCGCCTTCGTGCCCTGCTGCGCGGCCACCGTCCACTCACCCTCGGCGTAGGCCAGCGTGACGGTCAGCCCCGGCGGGGTCTTCGGCTTCGCGGCCTTCACTGCTCGCTTCGCCGGCTTCGGCTCCGCCTGCGGCGCCTCGGTCTTCGGCTCCTCCCGCCGCGGCGCCGGCACCCGCGGCGTGTCCAGCACGAACTCCGGCTCCGGCGCGGCCGGCGGCTGCTCCGGTTCCGGTTTCGCATCCGCGGCCGGACGCCGCCCGGCGCCCTTCGGTGCGATCGCCACGTCGGCGGGGGAGAACGGCAGCTCGTCGCGGCCGAACCGCACCACCACGAACTCCTCCGACGCCGCCGGGTCGGTCAGCTCCACCACCTGCCCGAGCTGCCCGGCCATCTGCCCGGCCGCCTCGGTGAACACCACCCGGGGCTTGCGGCCCGCGGCCAGCGCCTCCCGGATCCCCTGAATCTCGTCAGTGGACAAACCCTGACCCGCCATCACGCCCTCTTCCGTACACCTGTTTGACGCAGCCTTGATACCAGCCGGCTGCGACACCGCGATGATCAGCCCCCGAGGGCCCGCAGCGCCGCGTCGGCGTGCTCGTTCATGCTCAGCTCGCTGTGCACCACGGCGAGCACCCGCCGGTCGGTGCCGATCACGAACGTCATCCGCCGGGTGCTCAGCGCGCCCAGCGGCAGCCGCCGCCGCACCCCGAACGCCCGCGCCACCTCACCGTCGGCGTCGGACAGCAGCGGGTAGTCGAGCCCGTGCCGGCGGGAGAACTCCGCCTGCCGCTGCACCGGATCCCGGCTGATCCCGACCCGGGACGCGCCCACCGCCGCGAACTCCGCCGCCAGGTCCCGGAAGTGGCAGCTCTCCGCCGTGCAGCCCCGCGTCATCGCCGCCGGGTAGAAGAACAGCACCACCGGACCGGCGGCCAGGAACTCCGACAGGCGCCGTGGCGTACCCGTCTCGTCCGGCAGCGTGAAATCCTCGACCAGGTCACCGACACCCACCGCGTCACTCATGACGCGAGGATATGTAGACATCGGCGATCCCGCTCCGTCGTACCCGGCGAGCGGCGGGGAGGCACCGCCGCACGACGCGAAGGACCGACAGTGAAGTACGTGATCATGATCCACTCCAACCCGGAGCCGTGGGGCCACCCCACCTCCGAATACCTCGCCGCCCACCAGGAGCTGCCCGCCGAGGTACGCGAACGGCTCAACGCCGACTTCGAGCAGGTGATGACCGAGCTGCACGCCAACGGTGAGCTGGTCGTCGGGGAGGCGCTCGCCGACCCCCGCACCGCCCGGCTCTACCGGTGGCGCGACGGCGCGCCGCTGGCTACCGACGGCCCGTACTCCGAGGCGAAGGAACACCTCGCCGGCTTCTTCCTCATCGACGTCGAGGACCAGGCCCGCGCCGAGGCCGTCGCCGCGAAGTTCGCCGGCCCGGGGGAGACCGTCGAACTGCGGCCCCTGATGTGGCCGGGCGGGTCCGATCAGTAACGCCACGCCCCTCGCGGACGTGTGGCGCCGGGAGGCGCCGCACGTCCGCACCGCGCTGCTGCGCCGCTACGGGCAACCCGACGCCTGCGAGGACGCCCTGCAGGACGCTGCGGAGGCGGCCGCCGCACGGTGGCCGCTCACCGGTGTGCCCGACGAACCGCGGGCCTGGCTCATCCGGGTCGCCTCGCGACGGCTGATCGACCGGATGCGCGCCGACACAGCCCGTACCCGCCGCGAGCGGCTCGACGCGGTCCGGCAACCCGGCGCCGGCGTCGTACCGCCCGTCGACGACACACCCATGACCGAGGACGACGACACGCTGCGGCTGCTGTTCCTGTGCTGCCACCCGGCGCTGAGCCGCCCCTCCCAGGTCGCGCTGACCCTGCGCGCGGTCGCGGGACTGCGCGTGGAGCAGATCGCCGCCGCCTACCTGGTGCCGGCCCGGACCATGACGCAGCGGCTGAGCCGGGCCCGCGCGACGCTGCGCGAGGCGGGCGCCCGGTTCACCATGCCGCCGCCGGACGCGCTGCCCGACCGGGTGGCCGCCGTCCTGGACGTGTGTCACCTGGTGTTCAGCGAGGGCTACACCCGCACCTCCGGCGACCAGCTCGTCGACGTGGAACTCGCCGAGGAGGCGATCCGGCTCACCCGGCAGGTCCACGCCGCGCTGCCCGGCCACCACGAGGTCACCGGCGCGCTGGCGCTGATGCTGCTCACCCACGCCCGGTCACCAGCCCGCACCGACGCCGCCGGTGACCTCGTACCGCTGGCCGACCAGGACCGCTCCCGCTGGCGCGGCGACCTCATCGACGAGGGCGTCACGCTGCTCGGCCGGGCCCTGCCCCACGGCCCGGTGGGCCGCTACCAGCTCCAGGCGGCCATCGCCGCCGTGCACGCCGAGGCACCGGCCTTCCCGGACACCGACTGGCTGCAGATCAGCGTCCTCTACGACATGCTGAGCCGGGTCGCCCCCAGCCCGTTCGTCACGCTCAACCAAGCCGTCGCGGTGGCCATGGCGCACGGCCCCGCCGTCGGGCTGGCCCTGCTCGACCCGCTGCTGGCCGACCCGGCGATGCGCGGCCACCACCGGCTGCACGCCGTCCGCGCGCACCTGCTGGAACTCCACGGCGACCCGCAGGCCGCCGCCGAGCACTACCGGCTGGCCGCCCGGCTCACCGGGAGCCTGCCCGAACAGCGCTACCTCAACCGGCGGCTGAGCCGCCTGACGGGCGGCTCCTGAGCGGCACCCGGGGCTCAGCGCCACACCGCCGCGACCTCGTCGGCCACCGCGTCGGCCTGGGCGAACCCGGCCCGCGCCGACGCCGCCCGCCGCGCCGGGTCCAGCACGTTGCGGCCGATCGCCGTCCGCGCCGCCCGGTCCGGCGACACCACCGCCACCCGCGCCCCCGCCTCCCGCAACGCCGCCACCTGCGCCGACAGCCGCGGCATCGGCCCGACCGCCGCGCGCGTCGGCGCCAGCACCACCACCTGCCCGCACCCGGCCGCCAGGTCCGCGTTCACCGGCGAGCGGACCCCGCCGTCGACGTAGCGCCGGCCGCCGACGGTCACCGGCGGCCACACCCCCGGCACCGCACAACTCGCGCCGACCGCGTCCACCAGCGGCACCCCGCTGTCCGCGTCGAACACCACGAACTCACCGGAGGCCGCGTCCACGGCGGTCACCAGCAGCCGCGCCGCCGGCCACTCCGGCGACGGCAACCGCGCCGCGATCACCGCCCGCCGTGACTGCTCCGACGGGGTACGCGCCGACAACGCCATCGCGCCGATACGTGCCCGGGCCCGCGCCGCGTCCCGGCCCCGCCCACCGGCCCACGCCCAGCGCAACAGCACGCCCGTCCCGAGCCGGGCCGGCACCTCCTCGCGGGGCGGCCGCAGCTGCGCCTCGTACAGCTGCGCCGGCGGCGTACCCGAACGCACCTGCGCCCCGACCACCGACCCGGCCGACGTACCCACCACCAGATCCGCCTCCTCCAACCGCAGGCCGTGCCCGGCCAGCCCGGCCAGCAGACCCAGCTCCCAGGCCACCCCGGTCACCCCGCCGCCACCCAGCACCAACGCGCGCCCCATGTGACAGTCCTCTCCACCCCGGATGGTCCCGCCCACGGTAACGTCGCCCCCACCGCACGACAGGGGAGAAGGGCATTGACCTCCGTCACCATCGTCACCGGGGGAGGACGCGGCATCGGCGCGGCCACCGCCCGCCGGCTCGCCGCCGACGGCCACGACCTGGTCATCGGCTACCGCGCCGACCACACCGCCGCCGAGGCGGTGGCCGCCGACGTGCGCGCGGCCGGCCGCCGCGCGGTCACCGTCGCCGCCGACACCACCGACCCCGAGCAGGTACGCCGCATCTTCGACGCCGCCGACCGGCTCGGCCCGCTCACCGGCCTGGTCAACAACGCCGGTGTCACCAGCCCGATCGGCCCGTTCACCGACCTGCGCGTCGACGACCTGCGCGAGGTCGTCGACGTCAACCTCATCGGGTACGTGCTGTGCGCCCAGCAGGCCGCCCGGCGGCTCACCCGCGGCGGCGCCATCGTCAACGTCTCCTCCGTGGCGGCCACGCTCGGCTCACCCGGCGAGTACGTCCACTACGCCGCCGTCAAGGCCGCCACCGACACCCTCACCGTCGGGCTGGCCAAGGAACTCGCGCCGCTCGGCGTCCGCGTCAACGCCGTCGCCCCCGGGATCATCCGCACCACCATCCACGCCCGCTCCGGCGCGCCCGATCGCCCCGACACCGCCGCGAGCCGGATCCCGATGGGCCGCGCCGGCGAACCCGAGGAGGTCGCCGGCGCGATCGCGTACCTGCTCGGCCCGGACGCCTCGTACACCACGGGCGCGGTCCTGCGCGTCGGCGGCGGTCTCTGACCCGGCGGTGGCCCGGGGATCTCCACCCCCCGGGCCGCCGCGTCGCGTCTCCTACTGGGTGAACAGCTTCGCCGCCGTGATCAGCGTCTGCACCACCCCGTAGCCCAGCAGCGCCGACACCACCAGCCACGACACCACCAGGCGGACCTGCTGCCCGCCACCGGTCCGCTCGTTCACGATCCGCTCCTCTCCGCCGTCACCGGCTGCCCCGGTCCCGTCTCGTCCCGCCCGGTCGCGGGCTCGTGGTACCGCTGCGGCACCGGCCGCACCAGCAGGTTCGCCACCAGACCCACCGCCAGCACCCCGACCATCGTGATCAGCGCCGGCCGGTACGCCGCCGCGGTCAACGTGCCCGGCTCGCCCTGCGCGTCGAGGAACGCGTTGACGATCAGCGGCCCGGCCACGCCCGCCGCCGACCACGCGGTCAGCAGCCGGCCGTGGATCGCGCCCACCTCGAACGTGCCGAACAGGTCCCGCAGGTACGCCGGCACGGTGGCGAACCCGCCGCCGTAGAACGACAGGATCACGCACGCCAGCAGCACGAACAACGCCGTCGCGGTCTGCCCCACCAGCGCCAGCAGCAGGTACAGCACCATGCCCACACCCAGGTAGACCATGTAGATCGGCTTGCGGCCGATCACATCCGACGTGGACGACCACACGAACCGGCCCGCCATGTTGAACAGCGACAACAGCCCCACGAACCCGCCGGCCGCCGCCACCGACACCGCCGACGTGCCGCCCTCACGGAAGAAGTCCTGGATCATCGGGCTGGCCTGCTCCAGGATCCCGATACCCGCCGTCACGTTGCAGAACAGCACCACCCACAGCAGCCAGAACGACCGCGTCCTCAGCGCGTTGGCCGCCGACACGTTCGCCGTCGTCACCAGCGGTTTGTCCGCCACCTGAGCCGGGTCGAACCCGGCCGGCCGCCAGTCCGGCGCGGGCACCCGCACGTTGAACACACCGAACATCATGATCACGAAGTAGCCGACGCCGAGCGTCACGAACAACCACACCAGCGCCGACCCCGACGCCGTGGAACCGCTGTTCGCCGGGTCGTAACCCGGGTCGTAGAACGACAGCAGCTGCCGGGACAGGGGAGAGGCCACCATCGCCCCACCACCGAACCCCATGATCGCCAGCCCGGTCGCCAGACCCGGCCGGTCCGGGAACCACTTGATCAACGTGGAGACGGGGGAGATGTACCCGATCCCCAGACCGATCCCGCCCAGCACCCCGTACCCCAGATACAGCAACCACAGCTGCCCGGTCGCGATGCCCAGCGCCCCGACCAGGAACCCCGCCGCCCAGAAACACGCCGACACGAACATCGCCTTACGCGGCCCGTTCGCCTCCACCCACGTACCGGCCACCGCGGCCGACAACCCCAGCATCACGATCGCGATACTGAAGATCACCCCGATTGCCGTCTGACCGGTGTCGAAATGCGCGATCAGGGAGTTCTTGTACACGCTCGTCGCGTAGACCTGCCCGATGCACAGATGGATCGCCAGCGCCGCCGGAGGAATCAGCCAGCGGCTGTACCCCGGCGGCGCGACGGTGTGCCGACGATCGAGTGCGGAAAGCATCAGCGCTTCCTCCGTCCAGATGGCGAGAACACCTCCGGTTCATGCCCCCGCCGCACGCTGCGCCCAAACCCGCCCCGCGCCGGACGGTCGAAACCCTGAGCCGAACGGTCACCCCCGCCCCGGCCCGTCATCACCCCACCACCGGCGGTCATCCCCGGCCGGAGATGCGACGATGACCAGGTGAAGATCCTGTCCATCCAGTCGTCGGTCGCCTACGGCCACGTCGGCAACTCCGCCGCCGTGTTCCCCCTGCAACGCCTCCGGCACGAGGTCTGGCCGGTCCTGACCGTGCACTTCTCCAACCACACCGGCTACGGCGCCTGGCGCGGCCCGCTGCTCGCCCCCACCGACGTCGCCGACGTCATCGCCGGCATCGAGGACCGCGGCGTGCTCGGCACCGCCGACGCCGTCCTCTCCGGCTACCAGGGCGACCCCGCCGTCGGCGCCGTCATCCTCGACGCCGTCGCCCGCGTCAAGGCCGCCAACCCGGCCGCCCTCTACTGCTGCGACCCGGTCATGGGCGACGTCGGCCGCGGCATGTTCGTCCGCCCCGGCATCCCCGAATACCTACGCGACACCGTCGTCCCGCGCGCCGACATCGTCACCCCCAACCAGTTCGAACTGGAATTCCTCGCCGGCCGCACCACCGACACCATCGACGACCTGCTCGCCGCCGTCGACGCCGTCCGCGCCACCGGCCCCCGGCACGTCCTGGTCACCAGCGTCCTGCACGGCGACCTGCCCGCCGGCCACCTGGAAGTCGTCGCCGTCTCCGACGACGGCGCCTGGGCCGTCACCACCCCGCTGCTGCCGATCGCCCCCAACGGCGGCGGCGACGTCACCGCCGCCCTCTACCTCGCTCACCTCGCCACCACCGGCTCACCACAGACCGCCCTGGAACGCACCACCAACTCGATCTACGCCGTACTCGAGGCCACCCTCGAAGCCGGCACCCGCGAACTGCAGATCGTCGCCACCCAGGACGCCATCGCCGACCCACCCACCCGCTTCACCACCCGCCGGCTGCGCTGACCGACAACGCGGGTGCACCAGCCGCGCGGGTGCACCCGCGCCGCGACTCGCCGCCCGCACTGGTGGACGACCCCACCGCCCACCAGGCAGGATGCGGACGTGCCACCGCACCCGGCAACCGACGACCCCGCGTTCGCCCAGCGCCTGCGCGACCTCACCCGGCTACGCCGCGTCCGCGACCGCATCGACCGCGAATACGCCAAACCCCTCGACGTCGAAGCCCTCGCCCGCGGCGAACACATGTCCGCCGGCCACCTCAGCCGCCAGTTCCGCCAGACCTACGGCGAATCGCCGTACGCGTACCTCATGACCCGCCGCATCGAACGCGCCATGGCCCTGCTGCGCCGCGGCGACCTCAGCGTCACCGACGTCTGCTTCGCCGTCGGCTGCCAGTCCCTGGGCACCTTCAGCACCCGATTCACCGAACTCGTCGGCGAACCACCCAGCGCCTACCGCGCCCGCCACGCCCCCGACACCGCCGAACCACCACCCTGCCTCACCAAACAAGCCACCCGACCGATCAGGAATCGAGAAGCCCGCACCGGCCGACCACCACTAGCGTGACCACCATGACGATCACCATTCACTACGCCTTCCTGCCCCACACCGACGCCGACGCCGCCATCGCCTTCTACCGCGACACCCTCGGCTTCGAACTCCGCAACGACGTCGGCCAGGGCGACACCATGCGCTGGCTCACCGTCGGCCCACCCAACCAGCCCGAGACCGGCATCGTCCTGCACCCACCGGCCGTCGACCCCGGCATCAGCGACGACGAACGCCGCACCATCCTCGAACTCATCGCCAAGGGCAGCTACGGCGCGCTCACCCTCGCCACCGACGACCTCGACGGCCTGTTCGACCGACTCCAGGCCGGCGGCGCCGACGTCGTCCAGGAACCCACCGAACAGCCCTACGGCGTCCGCGACTGCGCCTTCCGCGACCCCACCGGCAACCTCATCCGCATCAACGAGCGGCGCTGACCCCACCCCATGACCGACGCGCCCCGCACCCGCACCCAACGCCGCCACGACACCACCCACCGCCTCGAAAACGACGTCGACTGCTGGGTCGCCACCGCCGGCCCCGACGGCACCCCGTACCTCGTGCCCCTGTCCTTCGACTGGGACGGCCACACCCTGCTCGTCGCCACCCCGGCCGACAGCCCCACCGGCCGCAACCTCGCCGGCGGCCACGCCCGCGTCGGCCTCGGCCCCACCCGCGACGTCACCATGATCGACGGCCACGTCGAAACCCTCACCATCGACGCCCTGCCCACCGACCGAGGCGACCGCTTCGCCACCCGAACCGGCTTCGACCCCCGTACCCTGACCACGCCCTACCGCTGGTACCGCATCACCCCACACCGCATCCAGGCCTGGCGCGAAGCCGACGAACTACCCGGCCGCACCCTCATGCGCGACGGCAACTGGCTCGACTGACACCCGCACCACCGGACGGAGAGCACAATGAGCAAGGCCACCACCGGCCTGCACCACGCCGACAGCCACGACGTCATCCGCGTCCACGGCGCCCGCGAGAACAACCTGCGCAACGTCGACGTGGAGATACCCAAACGCCGCCTCACCGTCTTCACCGGCGTCTCCGGCTCCGGCAAGAGCTCACTGGTCTTCGGCACCATCGCCGCCGAGTCCCAGCGCCTCATCAACGAGACCTACAGCGCCTTCGTCCAGGGCTTCATGCCCACCCTGTCCCGCCCCGAAGTCGACGTCCTCGAAGGCCTCACCACCGCCATCATCGTCGACCAGGAACGCATGGGCGCCGACCCCCGCTCCACCGTCGGCACCGCCACCGACGTCAACGCCATGCTCCGCATCCTGTTCAGCCGCCTCGGCGACCCCCACATCGGCCCACCCAACGCCTACTCCTTCAACGTCCCCTCCGTCCGCGCCGCCGGCGCCATCACCGTCGACCGCGGCCCCGGCAAGACCCAGACCAAGAAGGGCACCTTCAACCGCCTCGGCGGCATGTGCCCCCGCTGCGAGGGCCGCGGCACCGTCACCGACTTCGACCTCACCGTCCTCTACGACGAGAAACTCTCCCTCAACGAGGGCGCCATCACCATCCCCGGCTACAGCATGGACGGCTGGTTCGGCCGCATCTTCCGCTCCAGCGGCCTGTTCGACCCCGACAAGCCCATCCGCGACTACACCAGACGCGAACTGGACGACCTGCTCCACAAGGAACCCACGAAGATCAAGGTCGACGGCATCAACCTCACCTACACCGGCATCATCCCCACCATCACCAAGTCGATGCTCGCCAAGGACGTCGACGCCATGCAGCCCCACATCCGCGCCTTCGTCGAACGCGCCATCACGTTCACCACCTGCCCCGACTGCGACGGCACCCGGCTCGCCCCCGAAGCCCGCTCCTCGAAGATCAACGGCATCAACATCGCCGACGCGTGCGCCATGCAGATCAGCGACCTCGCCACCTGGGTACGCGACCTGCACGAACCCACCGTCGGCCCGCTGCTCAAGGCACTGGGGGACACCCTCGACTCCTTCGTCGAGATCGGCCTCGGCTACCTCAGCCTCGACCGCCCCGCCGGCACCCTCTCCGGCGGCGAGGCCCAGCGCACCAAGATGATCCGCCACCTCGGCTCGTCCCTCACCGACGTCACCTACGTCTTCGACGAACCCACCATCGGCCTGCATCCGCACGACATCGCCCGCATGAACAACCTCCTGCTCCAACTGCGCGACAAGGGCAACACCGTCCTCGTCGTCGAACACAAACCCGAGACCATCGCCATCGCCGACCACGTCGTCGACCTCGGCCCCGGCGCCGGCACGGCCGGCGGCACCATCTGCTACGAAGGCACAGTCGCCGGCCTGCGCGCCAGCGACACCACCACCGGCCGCCACCTCGACGACCGCGCCACCCTCAAGGACAAGCTGCGTACGCCCACCGGCGCCCTGCCGATCCGCAGCGCCCGCACCCACAACCTGCGCGACGTCGACGTCGACATCCCCCTCGGCGTCCTGGTCGTCGTCACCGGCGTCGCCGGCTCCGGCAAGAGCAGCCTCATCCACGGCTCACTGGCCAAACGCGAGGACGTCGTCAGCGTCGACCAGACCGCCATCCGCGGCTCCCGCCGCAGCAACCCCGCCACCTACACCGGCCTGCTCGACCCCATCCGCAAGGCCTTCGCCAAGGCCAACGGCGTCAAACCCGCCCTGTTCAGCGCCAACTCCGAAGGCGCCTGCCCGACCTGCAACGGCGCCGGCGTCATCTACACCGACCTCGGCATGATGGCCGGCGTCGCCAGCACCTGCGAGGACTGCGAAGGCAAGCGGTTCCAGCCCGCCGTCCTCGACTACCACCTCGGCGGACGCGACATCAGCGAGGTCCTCGCCATGTCCGTCGACGAAGCCGAGACGTTCTTCAGCGACGGCGACGCCCGCACCCCGGCCGCCCACACCATCCTCGACCGGCTCGCCGACGTCGGCCTCGGCTACCTCACGCTCGGTCAACCCCTCACCACGCTGTCCGGCGGCGAACGGCAACGCCTCAAGCTCGCCACCCGGATGGGGGACAAGGGCGGTGTGTACGTCCTGGACGAACCCACCACCGGCCTGCACCTGGCCGACGTCGCCCAACTGCTCGGCCTGCTCGACCGGCTCGTCGACGCGGGGAAGTCCGTCATCGTGATCGAGCACCACCAGGCCGTCATGGCGCACGCCGACTGGATCATCGACCTCGGCCCCGGCGCCGGTCACGACGGCGGCCGGATCGTCTACGAGGGCACCCCGGCGGATCTCGTGGCGGCCCGATCGACGCTCACCGGCGAACACCTGGCCGACTACGTCGGCGCCTGACCGCCGTACCGGCAGCAGGGGAGAGGTGCGGGTCAACACCAGTGTCGTTCGGCGCCTCTACTCTCGGCCGGTGAGCTTCAGCGCCTTCGCCCACCGCGTCCGAGACCCGGCGCTGCCGCACCAGCGCCGGGTCTCCGCACTACGCTCGTGCGTGCAGTTGTACCGCCCAGTCGGCTTCGAGGCGACACTCAGCTTCCTCGAAGAGCAGGCCGGACCGTTCCGGCGCGACGAGGCGGCGCTGCTTCGGGCGCTGGAGCATCTCGCGGCGAGCCGCCGACTCTGGCACGAGGATCTCCAGCGGTACGCCGCCGAACGCCGCACGGCGAAGCAGCTCGGCCACCGGACACCGAGGCGCGCTGATCGAAACCCCAACCTGGGCCCGAGGATCTGGTACGGAGCTGCGCAGCGAGCGGCACTGCACGCGCTGGACTACTGGCGGCGCAGCCGGCTGCCCGAGCTGCTCGCGGGCAACGACCCGGGCGCGCGGGAGATCGGCAGCTCGGTGTCCGCCGGCCTCGCGAACGGCGGACCTTTGACTGTGGAGCAGCATGAGCGACTCGATGACGCGGTACAGCAGGTGCGGCAGCGTGTCGGCGGACGGCTTTACGAGGAGGACGCGCGGGCGTACTTCCGTGCGCGAGACCTGCTGCGCGTGGCCGCGCTCGTCAGGGACGCGGCGACGAACGAAGGCGCGAAGCCTACCTGAGCGCCTGATCATTCGGATTCGATAATGTACATTATGTCAAGTAACGCTGAGACTGGGGCTCCCCGAGCGCCCGCGTGAGGCAGGTGACCGCTTTTGCGGGCCTTCGGGGTGCCGGAGGGTCAAGCAGTCATCCCTGTCGTGCCGCCGGACCGCGTGCCCGACCTGGCGAGCGCTGGCAGCGGCAGCAAGCTCGCCGCGAGCCGGCTCGCACCTCCCGACACGATGTCGCCGCCGTTGCGCCGAGGCACCAATCATCGGGTCATCGGGCCGGCCCACCCACCAGGCGACCCGAGCATCCCCCGCCGAATCCCACCTCACTCCACCCACCGTCCGCCGATCAGGAAGTTGGCGGCGGCAAATCAGACAGCACTCCCGGTCAACCTCATGATCGCCGGAGCTGCCGCCAGTTCGACTATGTGGCTGCATCGGAGCACTGGGGTTACCGCCACCCCGGCGAGATGGAGTTGATCATCGCGTTGATCGCCACTCTCCCCCGACGCGGCCTCCTGACGGGAACGCGAGAATCATGCATAATATCCCTTATGCATGACAAACCGGACGGAACGGTAGGCGCTCTGATCGAGGAGTTCCTGACTGCCCGGGCCACCCGTAAGCCCTCCCCCCACACACTGGCCGCGTACCGGAGGGATCTGACCACTGTGGCCGAGCTGGTCGCGGCCGACGGTGACGCCTCTCCCCTGCACCTACCGGTCAGCACCCTCTCCCCCAAGGTGATGCGCACGGCGTTCGCGCGGTTCGCCGCTCCCCGTGCCGCCGCGTCGGTCCATCGTGCCTGGTCGACGTGGAACAGCTTCTTCACGTTCCTGGTCGCCGAGGGTGTCGTACCGGGGAATCCGATGCCGGCGGTGGGGCGGCCCCGCACGCCGCTCCCCCGGCCCAAGCCGCTGCGGGGCGAGGACACCCCCGAGGAACTGCTGGCAGCGGTGGCCCGGGCGGAGGGCCGGCAGCATGATCCGTGGCCGGAGCGCGACCTGGCGGTGCTGGCGCTGGCGTTGTGCGCGGGGTTGCGGCTGTCGGAGCTGCTGGCGCTGCGGGTGTCGTCGGTGGCCGGGCGCGACGGCGAGCGGCGGGTGGACGTGGCGGGTAAGGGCGGGCGGCCGCGTACGGTGCCGATCGAGGACGCCGTGGACCGGGTGCTGGCGGGTTATCTGGACAGCCGGCGGCTCCGGTTCGGGTCGCGCAGTGTGCGGCCGGATTCGCCGTTCCTGGTGGATCGTCAGGGTGAGGCGTTGCGTCGGGGTGGGCTGCAGTACCTGGTGGAGTCGTGTTACCGGCGGGCGGGTATCGGTGACCGGGTGCCTCGGGGTGCGCGGTTGCACGCGTTGCGGCACACGTTCGCGACGCGGTTGGCGGAGGACGGGGCGAGCGCGGCGGAGATCATGCGGTTGCTGGGGCATGCGTCGTTGGCGTCGTCGCAGACGTACATCGAGGTGACGGCGGGTCAGCAGCGGGCGGCGGTGGCGGCGAACCGTACCAATTGGGCGTTGTCGGGGTTGGTCAAGCGATAGCTGTCAGGCCGAGCTGGTCGGCGACGTACGACAGGTGGTGCGACGTTGCCCAGGCGATCCATTGGGTGGCGGTGCCGGGGCCGGCGTGGCGGGAGGCGCGCAGGGCGATCTGCTCGTCGCCCCAGGAGAAGTGACGCCCGGTGCGCGGCCAGTGGTCGGCGGCTACAAGGGCCTGGCAGATGTCGTAGATGCCGGTGTTGCCGCTGCCCTTGCCGTCGCGCGGCGCACGGTAGGTCCACCAGGCGTCCTGGTGGGTGTAGCGGATGTTGGGTGCTGGCCCTCGGGGTCCGGAGCCGGCGCCGGGGTAAGTGACGCCGTAGTCGGCGAACTGGATGTCGTGGTCCTTGAGCCGCTGCCAGAGGTCGAAGTCCCGCCTGCGGAGCGGGATGGCAGTGTGGGCTGGTACGTGGGAGATCGTGGCGGGCATCGCTCCGGCGGCGACGACGACCGCCTTCCAGGGGTGGCGTCCGGCCCACACGAGGTGTTTGCGGACAAGGGGTTCGGCTGTCGTGAGGTGCCGGTCGGATGCCACCTCGGCGACGTCGATGACGAGGGTGCAGTTCTCCGGTTGCAGTTCGGTGGCGGATAGGACGTGGCTCAGTCGTGCGTCGGTTTCGGTGTCGTCCGGTTCGGTGTGGTCGGCGGTGAGCCGGAGAACGCCACCGTAGGGCGCGGCGGAGTAACGGACGTCGGCCAGTTGTGCGGGGGTGTCGTTCAGGTGGGCGACGGGCAGCGCGGGGATCCCCCACGGATGCAGGTCGTCCGCGATGTCCCGGAGTGGCCGACGGGTGCCGGTGGTGGGCTCGGGGAGGTGGCGCACGTCGACGGCGATGACCATGTCACGCGGGATGCTGTCCTGTGCGCGTTGACTGAAGGTGCATGCGTCAGTGATCGGACCGTGCTTGGAGGGTGGCAGGTCGAAAATCGGGAGGATGTGTGGTGCGAGTTCGTCGGGGACGTGGCTGACGGCCTGGAGTTCGGCTTGGCGTCCCTTGAGGATCGGGTGGTATCCCGTCATTCGCATCGCCCCACACGATTTCGACGACAGTCACTTACGTCGATGGTCCACGTTCTGTGTCCGATCGACAACCATGCGTGTTCATATTGATTGGGGGCGGGCGGATGCGGGTGGGTGCGGCGCGGTCGGTGGCTGTCGGGTGGGTGCGGGAGCGGATGCGCGCGGATCCGTCGATCGAGGGGGCGTTCTTCAGCGGGTCGACTGTGGGGTTGCCGGACGACGCGGTGCTGCCGGCGTGGTCGGACGTGGACGTGTTGCTGGTACGCCGGGAGCCCGGTGTGAAGGTGGGCAAGTTCGTGCACCGGGGGGTGTTGCTGGAGGTCAGCACTGTCACGTGGGCGGAGTTGGGCGGCCCGGAGGATGTGCTGGGGTCGTGGGTGTTCGCGCCGATGTTCCGTACCGATGGGGTGATCGCGGATCCGTCGGGGCGGCTGGCCGCGGTGCGGGAGCGGGTGGCGGCGGGGTTCGCGGATCCGGTGTGGGTGCGGGTGCGGTGCGCCGGTGTGCGGCGGCGGATCGAGGCCGGGTTGCGGGCGGTCGACGCCGGACCGCCGACCGCGGAGCAGGTGCTGGCGTGGGTGTTTCCGACGTCGTTGCTGGCGGTGTGGCCGGCGGTGGCGGGGTTGGCGGATCCGACGGTGCGGCGGCGGTACGTGCGGGCGGAGCGGGTGTTGTCGCGGTTCGGGTTCGCGGATCGGTACGCGGGCCTGCTGGACACGCTCGACGGTGGCGGTGTGGGTGTGGATGCGGCGCGGGTGCGGGAGCATCTGGCCGGGTTGGCGGTGGTGTTCGACGAGGCGTCGCGGTTGCCGCGGGAGGGGTTCGCGTTCGGGGCGGATCTGGGTGCGGCGGGGCGTCCGGTGGTGTTCGACGGTGCGGCTGAGCTGATCGAGGCGGGGCGGCATCGGGAGGCGATGTTCTGGGTGCTGGTGACGTACGCGCGCTGTCATGTGGTGTTGGGCCAGGTGGCGCCGGAGCGGGAGCAGGCGTTCGGGGCGGTGCTGGCGGATCTGGGTGTGGCGTCGGCGGCGGATCGGCGGCGGCGGGCGGACGCGGTGCTGGCGGCGTTGCCGGGGTGGCAGGTGGTGGTGGATGCGGTGGCGGCGGAGGTTGTGGCAGGCTGAGGGGGAACGCGACTGGCGGCACGGGGATGGGTGAACCATCGGGGAGCTCGTCGCGGGGGTCGACCGCCTGGGCCTCCGCGGGCGAGGTGTCGTATGTCTTCTGCGCGGTTGTTGCCGGGTGCGCCGGTGGCGGAGCAGGTGTTGTCGGAGGTCGCCGCGTCGGTGGCGGAGCTGCGTGCGGCGGGGGTGACGCCGGCGCTGGCGACGGTGCTGGTGGGTGACGACGACGCGAGCGCGGGTTATATCCGGATCAAGCAACGGCAGGCGGCGGAGCTGGGTTTCGTGTCGCCGCACGTGCATCTGGCGGCGTCGGCGTCGCAGGCGGATCTGCACGCGGTGCTGGCGGATTTCAACGCGGACAAGACGGTGCACGGGGTGCTGGTGCAGTATCCGATTCCGGGTCATCTGGACTACGACCGGGCGTTGGCGGAGCTGGATCCGGACAAGGACGTGGACGGGATGCATCCGGTGAACATGGGCCGGCTGGCGTTGGGGTTGCCGGGTCCGTTGCCGTGTACGCCGGCGGGGATCGAGGCGTTGCTGGCGTTTCACGGTGTGCCGGTGGCGGGCCGGGAGGTGGTGATCCTGGGCCGGGGTGCGACGTTGGGCCGGCCGTTGGCGATGTTGCTGGCGCAGAAGCGGCCGACGGCGAACGCGGCGGTGACTGTGGTGCACACGGGGGTGGCGGACTGGCCGCGGTACACGCGGCGGGCGGAGATCCTGATCGCGGCGGCTGGGGTGCCGGGGATCGTGCGGCCGGAGCATGTGCGTCCGGGTGCGGTGGTGGTCGGTGGTGGGGTGCGGTACGAGGGGCGGCGGTTGCTGCCGGACGTGGACGAGTCGTGTGCCGAGGTGGCGGGTGCGATCACGCCGCGTGTGGGCGGGGTGGGTCCGACGACTGTGGCGATGTTGTTCCGTAACGCGGTGGACGCGGCGCGGCGGCAGAGCGGGCTGGGCTGAGCGTCAGCCGAGGTCGACGACGAGGGGCCGGTGGTCGGAGATGGTGGCCAGCGGTGTGTGGACGGCGGTGACGGGTGGGAGCCGGTCGAGGCCGTGGCGGTCGGCGAGGATGTGGTCGAGTTGGACGCGGGGTTGCCCGGCCGGGTAGGTGGGGCGTCTCGCGAGGGGCCGCCAGCGGGTGAGCGCGGCGGCGGGTCCGGCGGGCAGGTTGAGGTCGCCGAGCAGGATCCGGGGTGCGGGCAGGGTGCGCAGGACGCGGACGACGCGGCGTAGTTGCCAGACGTTCCAGCCGGGGACGAAGGACAGGTGGGTGGCGGCGACGGTGAGGGGGCCGTGGGGGGTGTCGAGGACGGCGGCGAGCACGACGCGGGGTTCGTCGCGGAGCAGGACGAGTCCGCCGCCGGGGCCGGGTGCGTAGATGGGTGAGCGTACGGGTGCGGCGCGCAGGCGGGTGACCTGCCAGGAGCGGACGGGGTGGCGGCTGATCAGGCCGATGCCGTAGAGGGGTTCGCCGTGGCCGTCGTCGTCGTGGGTGAGGGGGCGGAACTGTTCGCCGGGGGTGCCGACGACGGCGGCGGCGAAGTGGTGGTGGTCGGCGTGCAGGGCGCGGGCGGCCACGGCGGTGAGGTCGAGTTTGCCGCT
This sequence comes from Micromonospora sp. CNZ285, assembly GCF_004637285.1. NCBI lineage: Bacteria > Bacillati > Actinomycetota > Actinomycetes > Micromonosporales > Micromonosporaceae > Micromonospora > Micromonospora sp. CNZ285. The sequence goes on from NZ_SPQD01000001.1 coordinate 1,731,602, forward strand.
GCGGGTCTGGTCGCGGTCGACTTCCTGGAGGGCGAGGACGTCGGCGTCGAGGTCGGTGACGGCGGCGGTGAGCCGGTCGGGTTCGACGAGCCCGTCGGTGAGGGATCGGCCGTGCAGCAGGTTGAAGGTGGCCAGGCGCACCTGGACACCCTACGTCGTCGTGGGAGTCTTGCCGGGTGCTGAAACTGCTGTGCTGTTCGATGCTGGTGTTCGTGGCGGTGGGGTCGGTCGGGATGTGGTTGCGGCGTCGCCGGGGGCGGTGAGGCTGGCCACAGGTGGCCTTGTCGCTGGTGGCGGCGTGGGCAGAATGCGGCGGTGGATGCCCTGTCGTTGACGACGTTGCTGACCGCTGCCCTTCTCGCCGGGTGGGTGGACGCGGTGGTGGGTGGCGGCGGTCTGTTGTTGTTGCCGGCGTTGCTGGTGGCGGCGCCGGGTGTGCCGGTGGCGACGGCGTTGGGCACGAACAAGCTGGCGGCGATCTTCGGTACGTCGACGGCGGCGGTGACGTATGCGCGGCGGACGAAGCTGGACTGGGCGGTGGCGGGTCCGGCGGCCGGGTTGGCGGTGCTGACGGCGGGGCTGGGTGCGGCGCTTGCGGGTGCGGTGCCGGGTAGCGCGTACCGGCCGGTGGTGCTCGTGGTGCTGGTGGCGGTGGCGGTGTTCGTGCTGGCGCGGCCGTCGCTGGGGGTGGTGGCGTCGCCGCAGCGGCGGACCCCTCGGCGGGTGGTGGTGGCGGTGGCGGTGGCCGGTCTGGGCATCGCCCTGTACGACGGGTTGATCGGGCCGGGTACGGGGACGTTCCTGGTGTTGGCGTTCACGGCGATTCTGGGTTCGGATTTCGTGCACGCCTCGGCGATGGCGAAGGTGGTCAACGCGGGCACGAATCTGGGTGCGCTTGTGGTGTTCGGGTTGACCGGGCACGTGTGGTGGGCGTTGGGTGCGGCGATGGCGGTGTGCAACGTGGTGGGGGCGGCGGTGGGCGCGCGGATGGCGTTGCGGCGGGGTGCCGGGTTCGTGCGGGTGGTGCTGCTGGTGGTGGTGCTGGCGCTGGTGGCCCGGTTGGGTTATGACCAGTGGATGGCGGGCTGATCGCGGTGGCGGTGCGGGCGGAGCACGACCGGGCGGTGCTGGCGGGTCTGCTGGGCCGGGATCCGGTGTTGCACGCGTACCAGCTGGGTGATCTGGACGATTTCTTCTGGCCGTACACGTCGTGGTTCCGGCGTGGCGACCAGGTGGTGTTGCTGTATCACGGGGTCGAGTTGCCGACGTTGCTGGCGTTCGCGGCGCCGGATCGGGTGCCGGACCTGGCGGGGTTGCTGGCGGAGGCGGCGCCGGTGTTGCCGGCGCGGATGTGGGCGCACCTGTCCCCTGGTCTGGAGGCGGCGGTGGGCCGCTGGTTCGTGGTGTCGGAGGCGGCGGCGCATCACCGGATGGCGTTGACGGATCCGGGGCGGCTGGCGGCGGTGCCGGCGGTGGGTGAGCCGTTGGGGCCGGCGGACGCGGCGGAGCTGGCCGGGTTGTACGCGGTGGCGTATCCGGGGAACTGGTTCGATCCGCGGATGCTGGACACGGGCCAGTACGTGGGGGTGCGGGAGAACGGCCGGCTGGTGGCGGTGGCGGGGGTGCACGTGTTCTCGCCGCGCTGGCGGGTGGCGGCGCTGGGGAATGTGACGACGCATCCGGACGTGCGGGGTCGTGGTCTGGGCGCGGGTGTGGTGGCGGCGTTGTGCGCCCGGCTGCGCGCGTCGGTGGATCATGTGACGTTGAACGTGCGGGCGGACAACGCGGCGGCGGTGCGGCTGTACGAGCGGCTGGGGTTCTCCCGGGTGGCCGGGTTCACCGAGTGCGCGTTGACGTCAGCGGCCGCGGCTGGGTGAGTCGAACCGGCCGGCGCGGATCTCGCGCAGGGCCCGGCGGCGGGTGTCGCCGCGCAGGGTGTCGACGTAGAGGCGTCCGCGCAGGTGGTCGGTCTCGTGTTGCAGGGCGCGGGCGAGGAAGCCGCTGCCGGTGACGGTGAGCGGCTCGCCGTGCTGGTCGTAGCCGTGGGCGGTGGCGTGCAGCGCGCGGGGGGTCGGGAAGTACAGGCCGGGGATGGACAGGCAGCCCTCCTCGTCGTCCTGGAGTTCGTCGGACAGCTCCAGCGTGGGGTTGATCATGTGGCCGCGGTGGCCGTCGGCGTCGTAGACGAACACCTGGGTGTTGACGCCGATCTGGGGTGCGGCGACGCCGGCGCGGCCGGGCGCGCCGAGCAGCGTGTCCATCAGGTCGGTGACGAGGGCGCGCGTTTCGGCGTCGAAGCTGGTGACGGGTTCGCTGGGGGTGCGCAGCACGGGGTCGCCGATGATCCGGATCGGGCGCATAGTCATGCCCGGAAGGCTATCCGTTGCTTACCGGTTTCCGGTGTCCGGTGGGGTGTCGAGCAGGCCGGTGCCGGCGATGCGGTCGCGCAGGGGGCGGCGGCGCAGGGCGTCGAGGACGGCGTACAGCTCGTCGGCGAGCGGCACCGGCAGTTCGGTGTCGAGGTGGCGCACGGCGGCGGTGGTGGCGGCCCATTCGGCTTCGACGGCGGGCAGCAGGGCGCGGGCGCGGTCGGTGAGGGTGACGATGCGGTGGCGGGCGTCGGCGCCGGGGCGCAGGTCGACGAGGCCGGCGCGGCGCATCTGGGCGACGGTCTGGCTGGCGGCGGAGTGGGTGACGCCGACGCGGGTGGCGAGGTCGCGGATGGGCAGCGGCCCGTCGGCGACGAGCGCGCGGACGACAGGTGAGTAGCGGGGCCGGTAGTCGGTGAGGCCGAGCCGCTGGTGGACGGCGGCGACGTCGCCGTCGAGGACGTCCAGGACGTGACGTAGCAGGGTGCCGAGGGCGTCGCGGTCGGGGGCGGTCACGTCCACTAATGTAACAGCGCTGTTGTATCTGACCCGGGGAGGCGACTGATGTATCCGCCGATCGAACCGTACGCGCAGGGGATGCTGGACGTCGGGGACGGGCAGCGCGTGTACTGGGAGACGTGCGGCAACCCGGCCGGCCGGCCGGCGCTGGTGGTGCACGGCGGGCCGGGTTCGGGTGCGGGCGCGTCGTGGCGGCGGTTGTTCGACCCGGCCGCGTACCGGATCGTGTTGTTCGACCAGCGTGGCTGTGAGCGCAGCACTCCCCCGGCGTCGGAGCCGTCCACCGACCTGTCGGTGAACACCACCGGGCATCTGCTGGCCGACATGGAGGTGCTGCGCGCGCATCTGGGGATCGACAGGTGGCTGCTGTGCGGCGCGTCGTGGGGGTCGTCGCTGGCGCTGGCGTACGCGCAGCGGCACCCGGATCGGGTCAGCGCGCTGGTGCTGTTCAGCGTGGTCGCCAACACCAGCCGGGAGATCGAGTGGGTGACCCGGGACATGGGCAGGGTGTTCCCGCAGGAGTGGGCGCGGTTCCGTGACGGGGTGCCCGAGGCCGACCGTGACGGTGACCTGTCGGCGGCGTACGCGCGGCTGGTGAACGATCCGGACCCGGCGGTGCGGGAGCAGGCGGCGCGGGACTGGTGTGACTGGGAGGACGTGCACGTGTCGCTCGCCGGCGGGTTCGCGCCGGATCCCCGGTTCGACGATCCGGTGTTCCGGTACGGGTTCGCCCGGCTGGTGACGCACTACTTCGCGAACCGGGGTTTCCAGCCGGACGGGCAGGTGCTGCGCGACGCGGGCCGCCTGGCGGGCATCCCGGGGGTGCTGGTGCAGGGCCGGCTGGACGTCAGCGGCCCGCCGGACATCGCGTGGCTGCTGACCCGGGGCTGGCCGGACGCGCGGCTGGAGATCGTGGAGTCCGGCGGTCACGGCGGCGGGCACGGCATCGGCGAGCGGGTCGTCGCCGCCCTCGACGAGTTCGCCGCCGCCGGCTGAGCCGCCGCGCACGGCTGCCACCGCCCGCGCAGCCCGAGCCGCCGTGCACGGCCGCTACCGGCCCGCGGAGCCGCCGCGACAAGCCGGGCCGCCGCGAGAAGGCCGGGCCGCCGGGTGCCGGCCCGTCAGCCGGCGAGCAGGGCGCGGATCGGGGCGGCCTTGGCGGCGGCCTCGGCGACCTCGGCTGCCGGGTCGCTGTCCCAGGTGATGCCTCCCCCGGCCCACAGGTGCAGCAGGTTCCCGTCGGCGGCGGCGGTGCGGATGGTCAGGCCCAGGTCGAGGCGGTCGGGGCCGACCCAGCCGAGCGCGCCCATGCTCGCGCCGCGCCCGACCGGCTCCAGCGCGCCGATCTGCGCCAGGGCGGCGTGTTTGGGCGCGCCGGTGACCGACCCGCCGGGGCAGACGGCGCGCAGCAGGTCGGCCAGGCCGAGGCCGTCGGCGGGCGCCGCCGACACCGTCGACTCCGCCTGCCACAGGTCACACCAGCGGCGTACGGCGAAGAGCTCGTCGACGCGCACCGAGCCGGTGCGGGCGACGCGGGCGAGGTCGTTGCGTTCCAGGTCGACGATCATGACGTGTTCGGCGCGTTCCTTGGCCGAGGCGAGCAGGTCGCGGCGCCCGGCGGGGGTGGCAGGGCGGGTGCCCTTGATGGGGCGGGTGACCAGCCGGCCGTGTTCGACGGCGACGAGGGTCTCCGGGGAGGCGCAGCCGAGCGTCCAGCCGGGGCCGTGCAGGGTGCCGCCGTAGCGGGCGCCTGGTAGCGCGGCGAGGCGGGCCAGCGCGGGGCGCGGGTCGCCGGTGTAGCCGGCGGCGGCGTGGCCGACGATGTTGACCTGGTAGACGTCGCCGCGGGCGATGGCGGCGCGGACCGCGCCGACGGCGTCGGCGTGCGCGGCAGGGGTCCAGCTGTCCCGCCAGTCTCCGAGCCGCCACGGTGCCGGCGCCGGTGGCCGGGGCGGCGCCGGGCGGTCGGTGTGGTGGTAGACGACCACCACCAGGTCGGGCAGCGCCGGCGCGGGGCTGGGCGCGCCGGGCGACACGCCGATGGCGTACGCGCCGGCGGCGGCGGACAGGTACAGCGCGGCGCCGCACACGCCGGCGCCGGGGTCGTGGTGGCCGGGCCGGGACAGGTCGGCGCGGTCGATGCCGTGTGCGGCGAGGAAGCGTTGTGCCAGGTCGGCGGGGTCGCCGCCGTCGCCGATTCGCCAGTGCAGCCGGGCGGTCTCGACGAGCCGGCGGCGGCATCCGGGCGGGGCGCCGGGTGCATCGACCTCCACCTGTGGGAGCGCTTCCACGACGTCCGGGCCGTTACGGGTCATCCGTTCAGCCCATTCTGGGTGAACAAGACGCATCCTTGCTCGATACCGCGCAGTTTCGCTTGGTACTGTGCGTCACTGGTCATGTGAACCATGACACAGTGCCCCCACAGTCCGGAGAACCCGATGTGTCAGCACCAGCCCACCTGCCCCTCCGCCGACGCGACCGACCGAGAGGCCGCCCGCGTCCTCGCCTGCTTCCCTGAGCAGGGCTGGAGCCTGCTCTGCAACGGTGTCATCGTCTTCGAGGACACCGGTGAGCTGCTCCCCGACGGGCGCACCATCGCCCCGCACCGGGGTCCGGCCCGCCACGCCCTCGTCGCCTGAGCGATCACGCAGCGTCAGTGAGCGTACGTGCCGGTCATGACCGTCCGGCGCACCGGCCGGGGCGGCGAAAGCACACCGCCCCGGCGTCAGCCGCTCAGTCCTCGAACGCCTCCGGCGCAGGACACGAGCAGACCAGGTTCCGGTCGCCGTACGCGCCGTCGACGCGCCGCACCGGAGGCCAGTACCGGCCCGCCCGGTCCACACCCGCCGGGTAGGCGCCCACCGACCGCGGGTACGGGTGCGACCACTCGTCGGCCGACACCATCGCCGCGGTGTGCGGCGCGTTGGACAGCGGGTTGTCCCCCGCCGGCCACTCCCCCGAGCCGACCCTGTCGATCTCCGCCCGGATCGCGATCATCGCGTCGCAGAAGCGGTCCAGCTCGGCCAGGTCCTCGCTCTCGGTCGGCTCCACCATCAGCGTCCCGGCCACCGGGAACGACATCGTCGGCGCGTGGAAGCCGTAGTCGATCAGCCGCTTCGCCACGTCGTCGACGCTCACACCGGTCGCCTTGGTCAGCGGACGCAGGTCCAGGATGCACTCGTGCGCGACCAGGCCCTTGTTGCCGGCGTACAGCACCGGGAAGTGGTTGCGCAGCCGCGCCGCCACGTAGTTCGCCGCCAGCACCGCCACGCCGGTGGCGCGGGCCAGCCCGTCGGCGCCCATCATCCGCAGGTACGCCCACGGGATCGGCAGGATCCCCGCCGACCCGTGGTTCGCCGCCGAGATCGCCGGCCGCCCGTCGGCGCGCGCACCGAGGGGGTCACCGGGCAGGAACGGCGCCAGATGCGACCGCACCGCCACCGGCCCCACACCCGGGCCGCCGCCGCCGTGCGGGATGCAGAACGTCTTGTGCAGGTTCAGGTGCGACACGTCCGCCCCGAACCGGCCCGGCTTGGCGAACCCGACCAGCGCGTTGAGGTTCGCGCCGTCGACGTACACCTGCCCGCCGGCGTCGTGGACCTTCGCACACAACTGGGCGATGCCGGTCTCGTAGACGCCGTGCGTCGACGGGTACGTCACCATGATCGCGGCGAGCGCGTCCCGGTGCTTGTCGATCTTCGCGTCGAGGTCGACCAGGTCGACGTTGCCGTCGGCGTCGCAGCCGACCACCACCACCCGCATGCCGGCCATCACCGCCGACGCGGCGTTGGTGCCGTGCGCCGACGACGGGATCAGGCACACGTCACGGTGGCCCTCGCCGCGCTCCCGGTGGTAGCCGCGGATCGCCAGCAGCCCGGCCAGCTCACCCTGCGACCCGGCGTTGGGCTGCACGCTGACCGCGTCGTAGCCGGTCACCTCGGCCAGCCAGCCCTCCAGCTGGCCGATCAGCTCCCGGTACCCGGCGGTCTGCGCGTCCGGCGCGAACGGGTGCAGGTGCGCGAACTCCGGCCAGGTGATCGGCTCCATCTCGGTGGTGGCGTTGAGCTTCATCGTGCACGACCCCAGCGGGATCATGCCGCGGTCCAGCGCGTAGTCGAAGTCGGCCAGGCGGCGCAGGTAGCGCAGCATCGCCGTCTCCGAGTGGTGGCTGTGGAACACCGGGTGGGTGAGGAAGTCCGACGTGCGGGCCAGCCCGGCCGGCAGGGCCGCGTCGACGTCGCCGTCGAACCCGTCGACGCCGAACGCCGCCCACACCGCCTGAAGGTGCGCGGCCGTGGTGGTCTCGTCGCAGGACACGCCGACCCGGTCGGCGTCGACCAGCCGCAGGTTCACGTTGCGCTCGGCGGCGGCGGCCACCACCTCGGCGGCGCGGCCCGGCACGGTCGCGGTGACGGTGTCGAAGAACGCGACGTCCGCGACCCGCACGCCCCCGGCGCGCAGCCCGGCCGCGAGCCGCGCCGCCGCCTCGTGGGTACGCCGGGCGATGGCGCGCAGCCCGTCCGGGCCGTGGTAGACGGCGTACATGCCGGCCATCACCGCGAGGAGCACCTGGGCGGTGCAGATGTTGCTGGTCGCCTTCTCCCGGCGGATGTGCTGCTCACGGGTCTGCAACGCCAGCCGGTACGCCGGGTTGCCGTCGGCGTCGCGGGACACCCCGACCAGGCGGCCGGGCAGCATCCGCTCCAGGCCCGAACGCACCGCCAGGTAACCGGCGTGCGGCCCACCGAAGCCCATCGGTACGCCGAACCGCTGGGTGGTGCCCGCGGCGATGTCGGCGCCGATCTCACCCGGCGGGCGCAGCAGCGTCAACGCCAGCAGATCCGCCGCGACCGTCACCAGCGCGCCCACCCCGTGCGCCGCCTCGACCAGGGCGCGGTGGTCCCGGACCGCGCCGGACGCGCCCGGGTACTGCAGGTGCAGGCCGAAGAACTCCGCCGGCAGCTCGTCGCGCTCGACGTCGACCACGCGCACCTCGATGCCGAGCGGCTCGGCGCGACTGGCGATCACCGCGACGGTCTGCGGCAGCGCGTCGGCGTCGACCACGTACACCGGGCTCTTGCTCTTGGACGCGCGGCGGGCGAGCGTCATCGCCTCGGCCGCGGCGGTGCCCTCGTCGAGCATGGAGGCGTTCGCGACTGGTAGCGCAGTGAGGCCGGACACCATGCTTTGGAAGTTCAGCAGCGCCTCCAGCCGGCCCTGGCTGATCTCCGGCTGGTACGGCGTGTACGCGGTGTACCAGGCGGGGTTCTCCAGCACGTTGCGGCGGATCACCGCCGGGGTGTGCGTGCCGTGGTAGCCCAGGCCGATCATGGACACGGCGACGGTGTTGCGCGACGCGAGGGCGCGCAGCTCGGCGATGGCCTCCCGCTCGCTGGCCGGGGCGGGCAGGTCGAGGGTGCCGTGCCAGCGGATCACCTCGGGGATCGCGGCGTCCATCAGCTCGTCGACGGAGCCGTAACCGACGGTGTCCAGCATCCGGCGTTCGTCGTCGCGCCCGGGGCCGATGTGCCGGTCGGCGAACTGCTCTGCGGTCATGCGCTGCGCTCCTTGGGTGGGGCGAGGTCGACGGGTCGGCCTCCCCCTGAGTCGCGCTGACGCGCTCCACAGCGCCTGCCCACGTGGTCCTTTTGCCTGAGAGGTTCCGGGGAGAATCTGCCCCTTCGGCGCCGTCGGGTCGACGGTCTCTCCCACGTGGGTGGTACCGGCACCTCCCACGCTACCAGCGGGCGTGTTTCCGGCTCATGTCCCGGGGGTTGATCACACCGGCGCCGGAGCCGCCGCCACCCGGTCGGCCAGCGCGCACAGGGTGGCGCCCAGCGGGGCGTCGAGGCGCAGCGCCGCGTACCCGTCGCCGCGGGTGACGCCCTGGTTGACGATCGCCACCGGGATGCCGTGGCGGGCCGCCCGCAGCACGAACCGCCGGCCCGACATGACAGTCAACGACGACCCGAGCACCAGCAGCGCCCGGGCCCGCTCGACGAGCGCGAAACAGTCTGCCACCCGGGGCGCGGGGACCGTCTCGCCGAAGAACACCACGTCCGGTTTCAGCGTGCCGGTGCCGCAGAGCGCGCAGTCGACGGTGCGGAACCCGGTCACCGCCTCGTCGGGCAGGTCCACGTCCCCGTCGGGGTTGACGCGCGCCACCCGGGCGTCGAAGCCCGGGTTCGCCTCGGACAGGCGCCGGTGCAGCTCGTCGCGGCCGGTGGCGTTGCCGCAGTCCAGGCACGTCACCTCGTCGAGGCGGCCGTGCAGTTCGATCACGCCGGTGGCGCCGGCGGCGGTGTGCAGCCCGTCGACGTTCTGCGTGATGATCCCGCCGAGCAGCCCGGCGTCCTGCAGCCGCGCCACCGCCCGGTGCCCGTCGTTGGGCGCCGCCCGGGCGATGGTCTGCCAGCCCAGGTGGCTGCGCGCCCAGTACCGCCGCCGGGCCAGCGGGTCGCGGGTGAACTCCTGGTACGTCATCGGGGTGTGCCGCCGCGCCACGCCGCTGGGCCCCCGGTAGTCCGGGATGCCCGACTCGGTGGACAGGCCCGCGCCGCTGAGCACCACCACGTCCCCGCCGGCCACCAGCCGCGCCAGTTCCTCGAACGCCTCACTCACCCGTCCATCGTCCCTCGCCGGCCCCGCACCTCCCACCCGCTCACCCGGTCGCCCGGCGGGGCCGCCGGGTCCGGGCTAGGTTGAGCCCATGCGCGTCGTCATCGCCGGAGGGCACGGAAAGATCGCCAAACTGCTGGAGCGGGAACTGGCCGGACGCGGAGACACCGCGCTCGGGCTGATCCGCAACCCCGACCACGCCGCCGCGCTGCGCGCCGCCGGCGCCGAACCGGTCATGTGCGACCTGGAACACACCGACGCCGACACCCTCGCCGCCCACCTGGCCGGCGCAGACGCTGTCGTGTTCGCCGCCGGCGCCGGACCCGGCAGCGGCGCCAGCCGCAAGGACACCGTCGACCGCGGCGCCGCCGTGCTGCTCGCCGACGCCGCCACCCGCGCCGGCGTACGCCGCTACCTGCTGGTCTCCTCCATGGGCGTGGACGCCGCGCCGGCCGAGGGCACCGACGACGTGTGGGCGGCGTACCTGCGGGCCAAGAAGGCCGCCGAGGACGACGTCACCGCGCGGGACCTCGACGTGACGGTGCTGCGGCCCGGCCGCCTCACCGACGACGAACCCGGCGGCCGGATCACCCTGGCCCGGCACGTCGAACCCGGCGCGATCAGCCGCGCCGACGTGGCCCGGGTGCTGCTCGCCCTGCTGTACGCCCCGGCCACCGCCGGGCACACCCTGGAACTCGTCGGCGGGGACACCCCCATCGCCGACGCGGTCGCCGCCGTCGCCGCCTGACACCCGGCGGCGCGTCCCGGCCCGCGATCACGCGCGGGCCGGGACACCGCTCAACGCTGGTGCCGCGACAACGCCGGCTGCGGCGCGGCCCCGCCGCCCTGCGGCAACTCCCGGGCGATGCGCTCCATCGTGCGCGACAACTGCTCACTGCCGTCGTCGAGGTGCCGGGCCGCCGCCTGCATGTGCGAGATCATCATCTCGCCGAAGATCCGCAACGCCTCCCGCGTCGCCACCGAGTCGTCGAAGCCGCTCCCGGCCGCGCTGCGGTACTCCGTCACCGCCCGCTCGGCCTCCCGCTTCGCCTCCTCCGCCGCCGCCCGCATGTAACTCTCGTACTGGGTACGGGCGTACTCGGCGACCCGGCGCGCGTAGTCGTGGGCCTGCGCGATGATCTGCTCGGCCTCCCGCTGCGCCGCCGACAACAGGTTGACCTCCTTCGCCGCCGGCGCCACCGCCGCCTCCGTGCTCGGGATCACCCCGTGCCGGTGCAGCTCCAGATGGTCGTTGAGCCGCTCGTTCTCCGCCCGCAGGTTCGCCACCTGCGCCGCCAGCAGATCCAGCTCGTCGGCCACCTGCAACCGGAACCGGTCCACATCGGTCTGGTCGTAGCCGCGGCGGGTGAACGCCGCCGACCCGAACTCCCACCGCCGCACCCGGTCCGAGGTCAACCGCACCTGCACCGGACCGGACACCTGCTGCGCGTCGTAACTGCTGATCGGACCCGCGCTCACCGGTTCACCTCCGACTCGTCAGCCCTCGTCATCGTCCGCCACGCCGGGCCGTACCAGTGCTTGCCGTAACCCTCGTGATGCACCTGACCCGGCTGCAGCCCGGCGCCGGTCAACGCCGCCACCGAATGACCCACCATCTCGTCCGAGCCGCACACGTACACGTGCCGCGACCGCCAGTCCCCGTCGGCCAGCACCCGGTCGGCGATACGCACCGACTCGCCCGGCCGGGCCGGATCCGCACCGGCCACGTACGACACCCGCAGCCACGGATGCGTCGCCGCCAGCTTGTCGATCGCCTCGCTGTCGTAGAACTCCGTCCGCGACCGGGCACCCACATACAGGTCCACCCGGCGGCCCGCACCCTCCGCCGCGACCTGCTCCACCAGCGCCTTCACCGGCGCCCAGCCGGTCCCACCGGCCAGCAGCAGCAGATCCGACGACCCGGCCTGCCACAACGTCAACCGGTCACCCACCGGCGACGCCAGGTGGATCTGGTCACCGGCCGCGCACCCGTACACCAGACGCGACGACACCACACCACCCGGCGCGGCCCGCACGTGCAACTCCACCGTGCCGTCCGGACGCGGCGCGTTCGCCGGCGAGTAGTACCGCCACGACCGCACCGCCGGATGCGACACCCCGATCGACTGGCCCGGCGCGAACGGCAACAGATACTGCGGGCGTACCGTCAGCACCGCCACGTCGAACGTGCGCTGCTCGTGCGTCAGCACCTCCGCCACCCACCACGGCGGCGACTGCGCCTCCGCGGCCTGCGCGCCCTCCGTCATCACCTGCGCGACCAGCCCGTACGCCGCGGCCCAGTCGGCGGCCAGCTCCTCGGTCCACGCGTCGCCGCAGAAGTGCCGCAACGTCGCCAGCAGCGCCTCACCGACCGCCGGGTAGTGCTCGGCGCGCACCGCGAACTTCCGGTGATCCGCGCCGAGGTCCCGCAGGAACCCGACCAGCCGGTCCACCTGGTCCACGTGGGACACCACATGCCCCAGCGCGGCCACCAGACGGTCCCGCTGCCCGGCCATGTTCGTGGGGAACATCTGCCGGGTCTCCGGATGCGCCAGGAACAGCGTCGAATAGAAGTAGAGCGGCACCTGGTCGCCGTGCGCGGCGACCAGGGACCAGCTCTGCTTGAGCCGTGCGACGTCCACGCTCAGGCGTCCCCCGCCGACACGACCTGCCCCCGCACCTGCCCGAGCACGACCTGCACGTCGGCGATCACGTCCGCCGGCACACCCAGCTCCACCAGCGTCGCGGTCAGGTGCTCACCGACCTTCGCGTAGTGCTCACCGGTGATGTTCAGCGGCTGGTGCGCCTCGTCCAGCCCACGGCCCGCGTACTCGTTGGGGCCGCCGAGCACCACCGCCAGCATGAGCGCCAGGTGCCGCCGCTGCTCCACCATGTCCACGTCGGCGAAGTAGCCGGCCAGATCCGGATCGGCCAGCACCTTGTCGTAGAACAGCTCCACCGCGGCCTTCACCGCAGCCGCGCCGCCGATGCGCTCGTAGTGGGAGATCGGGGTCGTCTCGCTCGTCACCGTCATGCTCGGTCCTTCCGCCAGGGGTCCGCGGGCAGCGCCGCGGCAGGGGCTCGCCGTCCGGCGCGGAGTCACACAGCGTTCCACGGTGACGTCGACACGCCGACGACCGGAACGGACCATAGCGCGCCCGCCGGGACACTTCACGACCACCCTGTGCCGATCCCGAGAACTGTCAATCACGGACAGTGAACGACGCTGCGGCAATCGGTGGACGCACCGCAACCCACCGGACACGATACGTCAACGTGGACGACGTACCGTCCTTTTCGGACATCCCGCGCGCACGTGCCGTGACCTGCGGCGACTCACACCCGGCCCGGCCCGCGCCGTCAACCCGCCCCGGCCTGCGGGAAAGGACCACACCCCGTCACCAAAACACGAATCGCGCCACACCCTTTCGGGCGCGGCGCGATCCCGTCAACGAGACGCGACGCAGGTCACCCGGCCCGGCGCCGCGCCCGACGCGCCGCCAGCTCGTCACCCACCGACTCCGAGTCCGACTCCGGCTCCACCGCCGGCACGGCCGACTCCTGCCCACCCACCGGCTCCGCCGGCAGATGCGACAACGAACCCTGGATCTCCTTGAACGCGCCACCGATCGCGATGCCGAACACGCCCTGGCCACCCTGCAACAGGTCGACCACCTCCTCCGGCGACCGGCACTCGTACACAGTCGTCCCGTCGGAGATCAACGTGATGCCCGCCAGATCGTCCACCCCACGCGACCGCAACGCCTCGATCGCCTTACGGATGTTCTGCAACGACACCCCGGCATCCAGCAGCCGCTTCACGACCTTCAACACCACCAGGTCGCGGAACGAGTACAACCGCGACGTCCCCGACCCCGACGCGTCACGCACACTCGGCACCACCAGCGCCGTACGCGCCCAGTAGTCGAGCTGCCGGTAACTGATCCCCACCGCCGAACACGCGGTCACACCCCGGTAGCCGACCTCGCCGTCACCGGCCGGATCGGGCCCCACACCCGCCTGCTGTTCCACACCCGGACCAGGATCCCGCGGCTCGTGCATCGGACCAACCTCCCCGCGCCCGTGGCGGTGCCGCGTCGATTCCCCGTACGCGCACCACTCGACACGGCAACCCTAACGCCGCCCCCCGGACTTCACCCGCAGGAGACACCGCGACACGCCGCGCCACCACCCGGCAACAACCACACACGGCGGCCGGCCGCCACCCACCGTGACAACCACCGCCGCGCCGACCCCGGCCACCCGGCCGGGAAACTCAACCCGCGAAGTCCTCCGGACGCACCTGCTCCAGGAACTCCCGGAACTTCTCGACCTCGTCCTCCTGCTCGTCCGGGATCACGATCCCCGCCTCGCTGAGGACCTGCTCCGCACAACGAATCGGAGCACCCACCCGCAACGCCAACGCGATGGAGTCACTCGGCCGCGCCGACACCCGCACACCGTCACCGAGCAGCAGATCCGCGTAGAACACGTTCTCCTTCAACTCGGTGATCTCCACCGCCCGCAACGGCGCCTGCAACGCCGTCAGCACATCCCGCAGAAGATCGTGCGTCAACGGCCGGGCCGGCTTGACCCCCTGCTGCTCGTAAGCGATCGCCGTCGCCTCGACCGCGCCGATCCAGATCGGCAGATAGCGGTCCCCCTCGACCTCCCGCAGCAGGACGATCGGCTGGTTGCTGGGCAACTCCACCCGAACTCCGACCACGCTCAGCTCGCGCACCGCCGCCTCCGTGTCGTCGTCACCTTGCACCGCGCCCTTCCCTGCACGGTACACGGACCAGGACACGGGAGTCCCACGCGCTACGTGCACCACGCCTCGCCGGACGGGCATACCCCGGCAAGCCTACGACACGCTCCGCGGACCAGATCTTTCCGCGCCCACAGACGACGAAGGGCCGGGCGCACACCGCACCCGGCCCCTCGCACCGACCTCACCGGCCCAACGTCGACCGCAGCCCCACCCGCACCAACGCCGCGTGCAACCGCTGCGACAACGCCACCAGCTCCCGCGCCGTCTCCGCCGCCCGAGCCCGCGCCGCCGGATCGCTCTGCCGCGCCAACGGCGCCACCAACTGCGCGAACAACCCGACCTCACGATCCGCCGCCGACCGGTACGCCCGCAGATGCCGAGGCTCCAGCCCGTACGCCGCCAGACCCGCCACCGCACTCGCGATGATCAACGCGTCCGCGTCGTACCACCCCGGCGGATCCGACACCAGCACACCCAGCCGCTCCAACTCCGCGAGCGTCGACTCCTCCACACCACTACGAGCGATCAGACCCGCCCGGTCCAGCCGCACCTCCGACGACTCCACCGGCTCCCGGCCCGGAACCTCACCACCCGGACCCACAGCCACCAGATTCGGCCGCCCCCGCCCCGGCGACGGACCAGACCCGTCCCACTGGGCCAACTGCTCCCGGATCACCCGCAACGGCAGGTACTGATCCCGCTGCGCGGTCAACACGAACCGCAACCGCGCCACATCGTCCCAGCCGTACTTCCGATAACCCGCCGGCGTCCGCTGCGGCTCCACCAGGCCCTCGGCCTCCAGAAACCGCAACTTCGAGATCGTGACGTCCGGAAACTCCGGCCGCAACTGCGCCAGCACCTCGCCGATACTCATCAGCGCAGGCGCCCGCGCCGCCCCGGACGGCGTCGAAGCCGCAGGCTCGTTCACCCCCGGCCGGCCTCCTCCTCCGGGCGCGGACCGGCGATGAACACCACCCGGAACTTGCCGATCTGCACCTCGTCACCGTTGCTCAACGTCGCCGCCTCGACCCGCTCACGATTCACGTACGTGCCGTTCAGGCTGCCCACATCCCGCACCGTGAACGTCCCACCGTCCCGGTGGAACTCCGCGTGCCGCCGCGACACCGTCACGTCGTCCAGGAAGATGTCACTGTCCGGGTGCCGGCCACTCGTCGTCACATCGTGGTCCAACAGGAACCGGGCACCCGCATTCGGACCCCGGCGAACCACCAGC
Organism: Micromonospora sp. CNZ285; assembly: GCF_004637285.1. Lineage (NCBI taxonomy): Bacteria > Bacillati > Actinomycetota > Actinomycetes > Micromonosporales > Micromonosporaceae > Micromonospora > Micromonospora sp. CNZ285. Next base: position 1,747,113 of record NZ_SPQD01000001.1, read on the forward strand.
AACGCCATACCCGGCGGCAACGAACCGGACATCCGGCTCGGCACCACATCGGTGTCCGGGCCCTCCAGCACTTCGTCGAGCGAGCCGAGATTGAGCGTCGAAGTGACGTCGAGCGGGGGGAACTCGTCGTCTGGGCGCGTCATGGGACCACCTCACGGATCTGTTCGGTCGGCGTCAGGGAATGGCGGGTCTGGCCGCCGGGCAACACCACACCCGGCGGCTGGCTCCCCGTGCCCGGGAAGGCGCATTCCGCAACGCTCAAACTATTGGTTCTCGGTCGACTGGGCGAGCCTAGCCAGCGCCGAAATGCAGGGCAACCGGACGCGCGGAACCTCGCCGCCGCCCGGAACAGCACGAACTCAGCTCTCGGTGAGCTCGCGGTACGCATCGGCGGTCAGCAGACCCTCGACCGCCGCCGGATCGTCCGGAGTGATCTCCACCAACCACCCCGCACCGTACGGATCCGTGTTGATCACCTCAGGGGTGTCGGCCAACGCCTCGTTGCGCGCCGTCACCGTGCCACTCAGCGGCGCGTAGATCTCCGACACGCTCTTCGTCGACTCGATCTCGCCCAGCGACTCACCAGCCGCCACCACCGCACCGGCGTCCGGCAGCTGCACGAACACGATGTCACCCAGGGCGTCCTGCGCGAAGTGCGTGATACCGACGCGGACGACACCACCGTCACCACCGACCACCCACTCGTGCTCGGCGGTGTACCGCAGATCCTCAGGAATCACCAACTGCGTCCTTCGTCATCGGTGCACCGGAGAAACCGGCGCGGCCGCGACCGGTCACGAAACCGGCCGGGCGTGGTCCAGCTTGATCGGCGCGTGCAGCTGCGAAACCTCCACAACCTCACGATCCTCGGAGGTCACGTTACCGCCGCCCTCCCGCACCGATGCGACCACCCCGCCGGGAATGTTCAACGCCGTACGCATCGTCGCCGGATCACCGATCACCATGATCGTGAACGGACCCGTCAACCGCCGCCCGTCCACCACCAGCGCACCGTCCGGCCCGTCCACGAAATACGTCGACGCGATGATCCGCGCCGCCGTACCGTCCGCGCCCTGGATCTGCATCGCCTCCGCGCCCGCACCCCGCAGCTCCTGCACCGCGTCCAGGATCCCCGACGACGACACCGCCTTCGCCGGCCCCGAGAACCGCACCTCAAGACCCGGACCCACCGCCGGCAACGTCCCCGCCAGAATGCCCAGCTCGTCCGCCCGCCGCGTCGCCTCCTCCAGCGCCGCCTGCCGGCCCTGCTCACCCGACCGCAGCTGCCGCTGGCTCTCCTCCAGCAACTCGATCTCCTGACGCAGCCGCCGCTCCCGCGAATCCAGATCCGACGAGATCCGCACCAGGTCCTCCTCCCGCGTCGCCGCGAGCGTCGGATCCGTCGACGTCGTCTTGAACTGCACCACCAGCGTGAAACCCAGCAACGCCAGCAACACCGCGATCATCGCGCCCGCCGACGAGAACCGCCGCGCCACCGACGGCGCACCCGCCGCCGCACCCGGCTCCGGCTCGGACTCCGGCACCGCCTCCCGCTCCGCGGGCTCCACCGCCTCGTCCGGCACCGGCTCCGCCGGCGCCAACGGGCTCAACTCGTCCGGATCGGGCGCGTCCGGGCGCGGATCCGGCTCACCCGCCGGACCCGACGGCCGCGCCGGCTCCCCAGGCCGCGGCCACCCCGTACCCGTCTCCCTGTGTTCCTCGCTCATCGCCACAAACCTACGCCCGGAACAGGTGCCGGCGGATCGCCGCCACGTTTCCGAAGATGCGCACCCCGAGCACGACCACCACACCCGTGGACAACTGACCGCCCACGCCCAACTGGTCACCCAGGTACACGATCAGACCCGCCACCAGCACGTTCGAGATGAACGACACCACGAACTGCTTGTCGTCGAAGATCCGGTCCAGCTTCGCCCGCACCCCGCCGAACACCGCGTCCAACGCGGCCACCACAGCGATCGGCAGATACGGCTGCAACGCCGCCGGCACCGTGGGGTCCAGATACACCCCGAGCACCACACCGGCGAGCAACGCCAGCACCGCGATCATCGGCCACCTCCCGAAGGGCTGGAAGAACCACCCGGGCCGGACGACCCGGGACTCGACGAACCGGCGGCACCCGAACCCGACGGGCGCGCACCCGCACTCGCGCTCGGACCCGGGGTCGCCGGAGGCTCGGCGTAGCGTAGCCGCGGCTGCGGCGCCGCCGGCAGGGTGAGGTCACCGACCCGCTTCACCCCGAACGACAGACCCGTCTTCCGCGCCACCTCACGCATCAACGCCGCCGCCCGGCTCTCGTCGAACCGGTCCCGCATCGACCGCGGCCCGATCGCCTGCACCTCGTACGGACCCGTCACCGGCCGGTAGTCCACCAGGATCGCCTCACCCGCCGACCGGATCGTCGACGTCGCCGTCAACCGCTGGCCGTTCACCGCCACCGCCTCGGCACCCGCCGCCCACAACGCGTTGGCGACCTTCTGCAGATCCGAATACAGCACCCGCGACGGACCCGCGTCCCCGTTCGTCACACCGTCCTGGTCCGCCGCCGCGTCGGCCAGCCGCACCACCACGCCGTCCCCGCGCACCCGGGCCAGGCCGGTACCCGCCTCCAGCGTGCGCAACCGGGACGCCTGCGAACCGCTCAACGTCGCGTCCCGCTGCCGGCTGACATCCTCGCGCAACTGCTCGGCGCGCTCGGTCAACCGGTCCGTCTCCGCCTCGCGTCCCTTGATCTCCGCGACCAGCCCCGCCCGCGCCGTCGCGCGGCTCGGCTCCTCCGCCATCGTCTCCCGGTACGCCACCGCGAACAGGAACCCGATCAGCGCCAGCACCAGCAGGCTCACCGGCCGGCCGAGCACCTCCCGCACCCGCGACATCGAGCCCGTCGCCCGGCGCGCCGCCGCGTCCCCGTACCCCGGGTCCAGCGGATTGCGGAACAGCTCGGTCAGGAAGTCCGGCGCGTACACCCGGTTCGAGGGGTCGCGCTCGTTCTGCCCGTCCCGCGGCGGCGAGGTGGTCATGCCGGCGCCTCCGTACGCCGGGCCCGCATGGCCCGCACGAGACGGCTCGCCTGCACCACGTACATCGCGCCGGCGACCCAGTAGAGGACCAGGCCCCACCAGGCCAGCCCCCAGCCGATCGCGCCGGCCGCGGTGCCGGCGTCCGGCACGGCGTCGGCCAGCAGCAGGATCGGGAACGCCGCGAGCAGCAGGAACGTCGCGGTCTTGCCGACGTAGTGCACCGGCGGCGGGCCGTAGCCGTAGCGGCGCAGCACCCCGAGGGACACCAGCAGCAGCAGTTCCCGGGCCAGCAGCGCCCCGGTGAACTGCCAGGGCACCACCTCGCGGGCGGTGAAGGCGAGCAGCGTGGCGAGGATGTAGAGGCGGTCGGCGAGCGGGTCGAGCAGCTCACCGAGCCGGCTCACCTGGCCCAGGCGGCGGGCGATCCAGCCGTCCACCCAGTCGCTGGTGCCGCCCACGGCGAGCACCGCGATGGCGGCGACGTCGGCCCGGACCACGAGGAACAGGTAGAGGAAGATCGGCACGCCGACGAGCCGGACGAAGCTGATCAGGTTGGGCAGCGTGAGGACGCGGTCTCCCGCGACCATGGCGGTCCCGGAATCCGGTTGCTCCGCTGGAGCCGGCCGACGCGACACCGAACCCTCCCTTCGCAGCACGGTCCGGCAGCCGGATGAACGGCCGCTGGAGGGACGTGCGCGTTGCCGGCCGGTCAGACGCCGGCGCCCTCTGTGATCCCGGGCTGGGACCTCCCCGACGCGGCCCGTCCTCGTGGTGATCACGGGCCGCCCAGTTGCGCTGCCACTATATCGGGCTCGCCCTTCTCCCCCGGACGCCCGCTGCGTCGTTGCTCAGTGGTGTCACGGTGTCGACCGTCACAACCGCTAAGGCATCCTAGGACACTAGTCGAGCGGTGGGGGCAGGGCGGACAGCGGCGCGAGCGGTCAGGCGGTGCGGGCAGTCGAGTCCGAGCCGGCCTGCGGGGCGGTGGTCGTCGCGGCCTGGCTGAACGCCACCAGCGCCAGCAGCAGCTCGTGCTGCACCCGGTTGGGCATCCGGTCGAGTACGGCCTGCACCGCCCGGTGCCGTCGCTCCTGGAGGTCGCGCAGCAGCGTCTCGGCGGCAGCGGTCGGGATCAGCCGCACCTCCCGCCGGTCGCGCGGGTCGGCCACCCGGCGCAGCAGGCCGACCGCCTCCAGGCGATCGCAGAGCCGGCTCGCCGACGACGGGACCACGTCCAGCAGCTCGGCCAGCCGGTTCACGTTGGTGTCCGGATGCGACACGATCAGCGACAGCACCCGCAACTGGGTGGGCGAGACGCTGACGGTGTGCCGGGAGGTCGCGGAGTCGAGCACACCGATGAGCGCCTCCGCAGCCGACTCGATGGCCGCGGCAAGATTCGGAGGTCGCTCCACTCGCTGTCCCCTGCGATCGTCCCGCTCGTGTTCGCTCCGCCGGCCCGCTCACTGCCCCGTCACGTCGTCGGACCGGCTGGAGCCGCGCCAGTCCAGGCAGACGACGACCGCGTCGTCACGGAGATCCGCGTCGGCATGGTACGCATGCAGTTCGCGCATCACCGTACCAACTGCCTCGGTCGCCGGCTGCAGCCGAGTCGACCGCATCGCGCGCGCCATCGCCCGGACACCGTACGGCTCCTGCTCGTCGGGCTCCGCCGCGTACACGCCGTCGCTGACGACGAAGAGGCGATCGCCCGGCTCCAGAGTGAACTCCTGCACGTCGTAGCGGGTCTCGGCGAACATGCCCAGCGGCAGTTGCTGCTCCAGCGCGATCGGTGTGACGCGTCCGCCGCGCAGCCGCAGCAGTTGCGGCGACCCGGCGTCCACCGCGCGCATCACGCCCCGCCGGCTGTCCAGCTCCAGCAGCAGCGTGGCCACGTGCCGGCTCCCCCGGTGCTGGTAGTAGATGGTGTCCGAGGCCAGCTCCGCCTGCTCCACCAGACTGCCGCCGGAACGTCTGGCGTTGCGCATGGCGTTCACCGTCATCGCCGTGAGCATCGACGCGGCCAGCCCGCTACCGGTGCCGTTGAGCACGGTGAGGGTGAGCCGGTCGCCGTCCACCGACCAGTCGAAGTGGTCACCGCCCACCGTGTACGCCGGTTCGAGCTGCCCGGCGAGCAGCGCGTCACCGAGCCGTACGCTGCGCCCCGGCAACAGGTCCCACTGCATCTCGGCGGCCATGCTCAGCCGCTCCCGCCGCCGGGCCCGCCGGTAGCGGTCGGTCTCCCGGTCCGCCGCGCGGATCGCCACGGCCAGCTCACCGGCGGCGTCGCGGGCGGCCTCCACAGTGGCCGCGTCCGGGTCGCCGGGCAGCTCCACCATCAGCACGCCGAGCCGCTCCCCCCACACCGACAGCGGCAGGTAGGCGCGGCAGCGGCCGTCCTCGACGACGTCCAGCACCGGCTCCTGGCTGCTGAAACAGCGCTGCGCGACGGTGTGGGCCAGCAGCGGGCCGCCGTCGTGCACGTCCGGGTCGAGCACCGGCCAGAGTCCGCTGGCGCGGTAGTCGGCGACGAACACCTCCGCCCGCGCGGCCCCGAGCGTCTGGCGCAGCACCGCGTCCGCGGTCTCCGCCAGCTGGTCGGGTGGCGCCGTGCGCAGGGCACGTGACACCGATCCGGACGCCTCCGGCATGCTCATCCTCCGATGACGACTATTGCTACAGGGCAAACATCATACGAAGGCCGCCCGACGGCGAACGCCCCGCCTCGGCCGGGCGTGACGGGGACCGGCTCAGCCGGCCGGTCGGAGCGCCAGCGCGCCGTGGAACGCGTCCGGCACCGGCTCGGGCTCACCGGCCGGCCGCCACCGCGCCACCGGCACGATGCCGTCGCCGGTCGGCTGCCAGCGGCCCAGCAGCGGCGCGAACCGCTCCGGTGCCCGCATCCGGAACGCCGGACCCATCATGGCCAGCGCCTCCGGGTGCCCGGCCAGCTCCTCGGTGTCGAAGTCGATCGCCAGCCGGCTGCCCGGCGCCACCGCGTGGTACAGCTCGTCGAGCGTACGGGCGAGCGTGTCGTCGTCCAGGAACGCCGCCAGCCCGAGGAAGACCACACCCACCGGCCGCCTCCCCCAGCCCGGCACGAACCGGTGCAGCTGCGCCCGGTCGACGGTCCCGATGTCGGTGGCGTCGCCGTAGCCGTACCCGGCCCGGTCGCTGCCGTCGAGCAGGCTCCGGCCCAGCCGGACCGTCTCCGGGTCCACGTCGGTGTAGAGGACCGTCGCCTCCGGCGCGACCTCGTGCACGTTGCCGCAGGTGGGCACGCCCGCGCCGAAGACCAGGAAGCCGTCGATCCCGTCGGCCGCCATGGCCCGCACGGTGCGGCCGAGGAATCCGCGCAGCGACCGGAAGATCTCCGCGCAGGGCCCGTACGCCGCCTCGAACGCGGCGGCCGCGGCGACGTCCACCGGGCGGTGGTGCCGGCCGCCGAGCCAGTAGTCGATCATGCGGGCGGTACTCGGTCCGTCCGGCTGATCCATCGACGGGGCTCCCTCCCCTGGGCGCTGCACGCCAGCGTACCCACCGGGCGACCCCGGCGGTATCGCCCCGGGCCGGCCGTCCGGGCCGCGATACTGGCCGCGGGAGCGCCGGCCACGAGGAGGTACTGGTGAACTCGGCGAACGGGGCCGCGGTGGTAGTCGGGGTGGACGGCTCCGAACCGGCGAGCCGGGCGGTCCGCCTGGCGGCCCGGGAGGCGCGGCGGCGCAACCGCCCGCTGCGTGTCGTGCACGGGTTCATCTGGCCGCTGCTGCGCGTACCGGTCTCCGCGCCGGCCGGGTCACCACCCGGCGCCGGGCTGCGCAACCAGGCCGAGGAACTGGTCACCGACGCGGTGGCGGTGGCCGAGGCCGAGTCGCCGGGACTGCGCATCACCGGCGAGATCATCGACGGGGAGGCGGCAGCGGTGCTGCTCGGCGAGTCCCCCACCGCCGCCCTGGTCGTGCTCGGCGACCGAGGTCTGGGTGGCTTCGCCGCGCTCGTGATCGGGTCGGTGGCGGTGCAGGTCGCCTCGTACGCCGACTGCCCGGTGCTGATCGCGCGCGGCACCGCCCACGACGACGGCCCGGTCGTGGCCGGCGTGGACGGCTCGACGCTGTCGCGCGCCGCTGTCGAGTTCGCCGCCGAGACCGCGTCCGCGCGCGGCGCCGCGCTGCGCGTGGTGCACGCCCGCCCGCGCGGCCGGGACGACGCCGAGGAGGAGCGGGTGCTCACCGAGGCGGTCGCCGGGATCGGCGAACGGTGGCCGGACCTGCCGGTGCACGCCGAGACGGTACGCGCCAAACCGGTCGCGGCACTGACCACGGCGTCGGCCGGGGCTCAACTGGTCGTGGTGGGCCGGCAGGGCCGGGGCGAGCTGGGCGGGCTGCTGCTCGGCTCGGTGAGCCAGGGGATCCTGCACCGCTCCGCCTGCCCGGTGGCTGTGGTCCGCGCCGCCGACTGAGCGGCGGCCCGGGCACCCGGGCTGAGCGGCGGTCCGACCGGGCCGGGATCCGCCCGGCAACGGTTGGTCCCGGCCCGGGCGGGTAGACGCCAACGGTCAGCCGACAGCGATCCGCAGGAGGCAGAGATGCCAGGACCACGGCCCGGCAGCAACGCGTACGACAAGCAGCGGGCACGCCTTCGCGACCTCGTCGAGCAGTCCGGACGGGCGTCCGACAAGGAGGCGAACCAGGTCGCCAACCGGATCCTCCAGGACGACAGGGGGCAACGCGGTGTGGTCCGGGGCGAACGGACCTACGGCCCCAAGGGCAACCGGGAACCGGGTGACCCGAAGTGAGGACGGCAGCGGTTGTCGACGGCGCCATCGCGGGCGCCGTCGGCAGCGCCGTCCTCAACGCGGTCTCGTACCTGGACATGGCGCTGCGGGCCCGGCCGGCCAGCAGCACCCCGGAGTCGGTCGCCGGACGGCTGGCCGACGTCACGCACGTCGACCTGGGCCCCGGCGACGAGGCGGAGAACCGCCGCTCCGGTCTGGGGCCGTTGCTCGGGTACGCCACAGGCATCGCCGCGGGGGCCGCGTTCGGCCTGCTCGCCGCGCACCGGCGGATCCCGTTGCCGCTGGCCGCAGTCCTGCTCGGCGGCGGGGTGATGGCCACCTCCGACGGCTCGATGACGGTGCTCGGCGTGACCGACCCGCGTACCTGGCGGCGCAGCGACTGGGTCTCCGACCTGATCCCCCACCTGGCGTACGGGCTGTCGGCCGCAGCCACCTGGCGGCGGCTGCGGCCGACGTCGGCTCGCGGTTAGCTCTCGTCGTCGGCGACCGGCTCACCGGCCGGGCCGTACGGCGACACCTGTCCCCTGGGGACAGGCCGCCCCGCGTCCGCGTTCGACGTGCCACGGCCTCGCGAACGGCTGCCCGCCTGGGTGGCCGTCTTCCGGCTGTCCTGGCTGGTGGCGCCGAGGTCGTTCCGGCGCAGTTCCTCCTGCTGCGGCTTGACCACGGGTCTCTCCTTCCCGGTGGAGCGCACGGCCGTCGACCGCGCACCCGACCGGCGTACCCGTCGCCGCCCGGCGCATTCCGGATCGGCCCGGGGGTCTGGCCCGGGCCGGGGCGGGTAACCCGGGTGGATGCCAGACGATCGCAACGTCGCACGTGCCCTGCTGGACCGGCAGTCCCGCACGTACGCGGAGGAGGCCGGCATCGCCCTCGCGGACCGGCCCGGCCCGCTCTACCAGCTGCTGGTGCTCACCACGCTGCTGAGCACCCGGATCCGGGCCTCGGTGGCGGTGGCCGCCGCCCGGGAGCTGTTCGCGGCCGGCTACCGGACCCCACAGGCGATGGAGGCGGCGACCTGGCAGGACCGGGTCGACGCGCTGGGCCGGGGCCACTATCGGCGCTACGACGAGCGGACCGCGACCATGCTCGGCACCGGCGCCCGGCTGTGCCTGGACCGCTGGCACGGCGACCTGCGCCGGCTGCACAAGGAGGCCGGATCCGAACCGGCCGTGCTGCGCCGGCTGCTCACCGAGTTCCCCGGCATCGGCCCCACCGGTGCGGACATCTTCCTGCGGGAGGCGCAGTCGGTGTGGCCGGACGTGCGCCCGTACGCCGACCGGCGCACGCTCGCCGGGGCGCGGCGGCTGGGCCTGCCGGCGAGCCCGGGCGCGCTGGTCGGGCTGGTCGGCGAGGCCGACTTCGGCCGGCTGGCGTCGGCGCTGGTGCGGGTCGCCCTGGGCGAGGAGTCGGCGGGCGAGGTGAGCCGCAGCGCCGCCACGGCCCACTGAGGGCTACTTGGCCGGGCCGGGCTTGGTCAGGTTCCAGGCCAGCAGCGAGGCGAGCAGCGCGAGCAGCACCACGCCGCCGGAGATGCCCTCCTCGCCGCTGTCGCGGCTTCCGGTGAAGCCGAAGTAGATCACGGCCAGCCCGGCCAGCACGGTGACGAACGTACGCATTCCTCGGTCCTTCACGCCCGCACCGTACGACCGGCGGCGCGGGCCGGGGCGGGGATCGGGCGGCTGTCCCCCGTCCGGGTGTCAGTCCGACGTGCGGCCCACAGCGGGACCGCGCAGCCGGACCCGGCGGACCGCCCGTCCGGCCACCTCGACCACCTCGACGGTGAGGCCGGGCAGCCGCACCCGCTCGCCCGGGCCCTCGGGCAGCCGGCCCAGCCCGGCCAGCACCAGGCCGGCCACCGTGGTGTACTCCCGGGACAGCGGGAACGTCACGCGGACGCCCACGTCGGGCAGGTCGTGCAGCGGGAAGTCGCCCGGCAGCAGCAGCGCGCCGTCCGGCTCCCGCACGGCGCGGCGCACGTCCCGGTCGGTCTCGTCGTACAGCTCGCCGACGACCTCCTCGAGCAGGTCCTCCATGGTGACCAGGCCGTCCACGCCGCCGTACTCGTCCACCACCAGCGCGAGCTGCTCGTGCCGCTGGCGCAGCTGCCGCATCGCGTCGGCCACCGGCAGCGTGCCCGGTAGCAGCACCGGCGGGCGTGCGCGGTCACCGACGGGCGCGTCGCCGGCGTCCACCAGGTCGCGGATGTGCACGGTGCCGCACACGTCGTCGAGCCCGCCGGGGCCGATCACCGGCGCGCGGGACCGGCTGGTGGCCGCGAGCCGGCGCATCGCCTCGACGGCCGGCAGGTCGGCGGGCAACGTGGTCACGTCGCGGCGCGCGACCAGGATCTCCCGCAGCGTACGGCCGGCGATGTCGAACGCCCCGGCGAGGATCTCCCGCTGCTGGGCGGACAGGCCGCGCTGGCTGACCAGCATCTCCCGCAGCTCCTCCTCGGTCACCTCCTCCCGGCTGGCGCGCGGGTCGCCGCCGGCGAGCCGGACCAGCAGGTCGGTGGAACGGCCGAGCAGCCACACCGCCGGCCGGGACAGCCGGGCCAGCAGGTCCAGCGGCGCGGCGCTGATCAGCGCCCACCGTTCCGCCGTCTGCATGGCCAGCCGCTTGGGCGCCAGCTCGCCCACCACGAGCGTGAGGAACGTCAGCAGCAGCGTCACCACGAACACCGCTACCGGGCGGGCGGCCCCGCCGAGGAAGCCCAGCGGGCCGACCAGCGGCTCGGCGAGCGTCACCGCGGCGGCGGCCGAGGCGAGGAACCCGGCGAGTGTGATGCCGAGCTGGATGGTGGCCAGGTAGCGGTTCGGTTCGCGGGTGAGGCGGCTCAGCCGCGCCCCGGCCCGCCCGGAGCGCGCCAACCGGCGCAGCTGCCCCTCCCGCAGGCTCACCAGCGCCATCTCGCTGCCGGACAGGGCCGCGTTGATCAGGATCAGGACCAGCACCAGCGCGATCTGCGCGCCCATCAGTCGGTCTCCAGGTCGTCCAGCGAGATCGCGTGGGTCATCAGCCAGCGGGCCAGCGCGGCCATCCCGAACAGCCACAGCGGCGCCGACTCGGTGGGGCCGTTCGTGGCGTAGATGGCGAAGCGCAGGTCCGGGGCCCGGTACGCCTCGATCCGCCACTTGTGGTTCTTGTCCCGCCAGACCGCGGAAGGGTCCATGGCGCCACGGTAGGTGACCGGGACGGGCAGGCGACGCGGGTTGGCTCACCCGGGCGGGCGGACCACCTCGCGGGCGTCGTCGGGCAGCCGCCGGGTGGCGCCGCGCCGGTCCAGCAGCTCCAGCAGCGGCACCGCCACCCGGCGGGTGGTGCCGAGCGCCTGCCGGGCGGCGCTGAGCGTGAACGGCTGCGGCAGCCCGGCGAGCACGCGTACCGCGTCGTCCGGGGCGCCGGGCAGCAGCACCACGTTCCCGGCGAGCTTCAGCAGCGCGCCGGCGCGTACCGCGGCGCCGATCTCGCGGGGGCCGAGCCCGAGGTCGGCCAGGTGGTGCGCCTCGGGGGCCTGGAACGGGCGGTCGCCGTACTCGGCCCGGACCCGGTCCACCGCCCGGGCCACCGGGTCCGGCAGTGTCCCCTGCGGCGCGGCGGTGACCAGGCCGTCGCGCACCCGCAGCGGCGGGCGCAGCAACGCCGTCACCAGGGCGCGATCGGGCAGGTCGAGCCGGTGCCGCAGCACGTCGACGGGTACGCCCGCGGCGAGCGGATGCTCGGCGGCGTACCGGGTCACCTCCTCGGTGAGGCGGCGGCCCAGGTCCCGCCAGTGCTCCGGGTCGGCCAGCCACTGCCCGGCCACCGGCGTCGCGGCCGGCGCCACGCCCATCCGGGTCAGGTCACCGGCGCGGACCAGCCGCCGCCGGCGCAGCTCACCGGGCAGGTCCGGCCGCCCGTCCAGGCCGGCCAGCACCGCCGCGCGGGCGGCCGCCGCGCCCCGGCGGCGCAGCGGCGGGGGGTCCACGTCCAGCACGGTCACGCCGCCCGCCACGTGGTGCCGGCCGGGGTCGCGCAGCAGCGCCCGGTCCCCGATCAGCAGCGGCAGCGGACGGGCCAGGCGCAGCCGTACCGTGTCCGGGCCCAGCGGCCGGACCCGGGCGGGCACCGCCGCCGAGCCCACGTGCAGCGTGAGCGTGGCCGGCAGGTCGGCGGCCGGGTCGCCGGACAGCCGCACGTCGAGCAGGTCGGTACGCCCGAACCGGCCGGGTGTGAGCAGCGCGTCGCCGCGCCCGACCCGGTCCCGGGGCAGGCCGCGCAGGTTCACCGCGACCCGGGCCACCGCCTCGACGGCGGGGTGCGCGACGCCGAGCGAGTGCAGTCCGCGTACCCGCACCGCCTCACCGGTGGCGGCCAGTTCCAGCTCGTCGCCGACGCGCAGCCGGCCACCGCCGAGCGTGCCGGTGACCACGGTGCCGCTGCCGCGCACGGTGAACGCGCGGTCCACCCAGAGCCGCACCGGGGCGTCCCGGGCCGGGTCGGGCAGCCGGGCGGTCAGGCGGTCGAGCGCGGCGCGCAGCTCGGGCAGCCCGGCGCCGGTGACCGCGGAGACCGGCACCGCCTCCACAGCGCCCAGCGACGTCGCGGCGATCTCCGCGCGGGCGCGCGCCGTCGCCGGCCCGGGATCGGCCAGGTCCGCGCGGGTTACCACGAGCAGCCCGTACGACACACCCAGCGCGTCCAGCGCGGCCAGGTGCTCGGCGGACTGCGGCATCCAGCCCTCGTCGGCGGCCACCACGATCAGCGCGGCCGGGACCGGGCCGACACCGGCGAGCATGTTCGGCACGAACCGCTCGTGCCCCGGTACGTCGACGAACGCGATGGTGCCGCCCGACGGCAGCGCGGTCCAGGCGAAACCCAGGTCGATGGTCATGCCGCGGCGGCGTTCCTCCGCCCACCGGTCCGGTTCCATCCCGGTCAGCGCCCGCACCAGCGTCGACTTGCCGTGGTCGACGTGCCCGGCGGTCGCCACCACGAACATGCCGGTCAGTCCCCCACGCTCAGCACCGCGGCACGGACCCGCTCGTCGGCGCCCTCCGGCACGGCGCGCAGATCAAGCAGGAGCCGGCCGTGCAGCACCCGGCCAAGGATCGCCGGGTCGCCGGTACGCAGCGGTTCGGCGTACCGCTCGGGCAGGCTCAGCGCCCACGAGTCCAGTTCCACGCCCGGTGCTCCGCCGCCGCCGACCACAGCCGCGCTGGGCACCACCTCGGCCTTGCAGCCGTCCTCACCGAGCCGGTCCCGCAGCCGCTCCAGCCGTTCCCGCAGCCGGGCCGGATCGGCGTGCAGCGCGTCCCGGGTGGGCGTGGACGGCGCGTACAGGGTGGCGGCCAGCGCGGCGAGGGTGAGCTTGTCCACCCGCAGGGCCCGCGCCAGCGGGTGGCGGCGCAGCCGCTGCACCAGGTCGGCGTCGCCGAGCAGCAGACCGGCCTGCGGACCGCCGAGGAGCTTGTCGCCGCTGGCGGTGACCAGGTGCGCGCCCGCCCGCAGCGTGGTGGCCGCGTCCGGCTCGGCGGGCAGCAGCGGGTCCGGCGCGAGCAGCCCCGACCCGATGTCGGCCACCACCGGCACGCCGAGCGTGGCCAGCTCGGCCACCGGCACCGCCGACGTGAAGCCGGTGACCACGAAGTTCGACGGATGCACCTTCAGCACGAACCCGGTGCGCTCACCGATCGCGGCTTCGTAGTCGGCGCGGGTGGTGCGGTTGGTCGTACCCACCTCGCGCAGCCGCGCGCCGGTACTGGCCAGCAGGTCGGGCAGGCGGAACCCGTCGCCGATCTCGACCAGCTCGCCGCGGCTCACCACGATCTCCCGGCCGGCGGCCAGCGCGGTCGCGGCCAGCACCAGCGCCGCCGCGCCGTTGTTCACCACGTGCACCGCCCCCGCGTCGGGCACCGCCGCCGCGAGCGCGTCCAGCGCCTCCCGGCCGCGACGCGCCCGCCGGCCGGTCCGCAGGTCCAGCTCCACGTCGGTGTGCCCGGCGGCGGCGACCAGCGCGTCCACCGCGGACGGGGCGAGCGGGGCACGCCCCAGGTTGGTGTGCAGCACGACGCCGGTGGCGTTGAGCACCGGGCGGGGCGTACGGCCGGGCAGGTCCGCCAGCACCGCGTCGCGTACCTGATCGGGGGTCAGCTCGCCGCGGCGCGCGCGGTCCTGCGCGCTGACGATCGCGGCCTTGACCCGGTCGCGGCCGAGCGTCGCGGCGGCGGCGGCCAGCGCGGGATCGGCGAGCAGCGCGTCGGTGCGCGGCACCCGCCGTCGCGGGTCGACCTCACGCATCGGCGCACTCCCGGGAACGGTTCTTGGCGGAGACGGACGGGAATCGAACCCGCCTGGCCCGGGTCCCGGACCACACCGGTTTTGAAGACCGGGAGGGGCACCAGCCGCCTGAACGCCTCCACGCAGCAGTCAACCACAGCGGACGGGAGGCCGCCCGGGGAGGTGTCAGACCTGGTCGGCGGCCCGCCGGTCGGCGCGTTCGCGCTGCGGCACCACCGTGTACCGCGGATCGCGTGCCGAGGCGACCCCGCCGTGGAAGATGCCGAACCGGGTGCACACCGACGCGGCGATCAGCGCGCCGCCGGACAGCGCGGACAGCACACGGCTGCGCCGGCCGAGCAGCGCGCCCACGACACCGGCGGCGGTCAGCGCCCGCCCGGCGCGCAGCAGCTTCCCGGGCGTGCCCCGCGTGTAGGGCTCGCTGAGCAGCCCGAGCCGGTTCTCCACCCGGTGCGAACCCCACAGCTCCATCGCCGCGCCCGCGACCGCGAGGCGCCGCGCCGGACCGGCCTGCGCGCCGGGCGCGGCCACCAGCCCGACACCGGCGCCGCTGGCCAGGGCGCTGCCCGCGAAGATGGCGGGCAGTTCCGGGTACGCCTCGTGCCACGACGGCACCGCCGTGTCCGCCAGCAGCACCCCGGTGTACGTGGCGAGCGCCGGCGCGGTGACGGCGGCGACCACACCGGCGGCATGCCCGGCGGGGGGCAGCAGCCGGCGGCCGAGCCCCAGCACGCCACGTTCGGGCAGCAGCGGGGCCGCCTCGGCGATCGCCGCGACCCCGGCGGCCGGGCCGAACACGCTGAGGATCCAGGTGCCCACCGACATCGGCGAGGTCACCTTCGCCACCCGCAGCATGTGGTGGAAGCGGGACGGCCGGCCCAGGTCGTTCACCAGGAAGTACGTGCTCGCGCCCACGGCGGCGAGCGCGGTGACCCGGCCGGCGCGGCGCAGCGCCGGGCGGCCGGTGAGCTGCCCGCCCGCCGCCAGCAGCGACGAACCGGCGGCGAGACCGCCGGTGAACAGGTACGCGGCGATGTCCCACCGCCACACCGGCGGCTTGAGGATGGGCCGGCCGTAGTAGGAGGTGAACTCGGCCGGCGGGACGTTGAGCTGCTCCCCGCCGCCCCTGCCGCCCTTGCCGCCCTTGCCGCGGCGTCGGCGCGGTTCCGCGTCGCGGGGCGGGTGCGGGGCCAGGCCGGCGTCGCGGGAGCCCGCGTCGGTGCGGCCCACACCGGGGCCGGCCGCGGTGGCCCGGCTGCCGTTCTCCCGCTCGGCGGCGCTGGCGTTCCCCGGTTCGGCGGACAGGCGCTCGCGGAAGCGGCGGAACAGGTCACCGACCGGGCGGTCCGGGCTCACGACGATCCTCCGACGAACGCGGCGACGGCAGCCGCCGCCATGGCCAGGGCGGCGAACCCGGCCCGCTTCCACATCTTCGGCAGGTCCCGGGTGGTGACCACCGGGTCCGGCGGCAGCCCGTACACCTCGGGCTCATCCAGCAGCAGGAAGAACGCGCCGTCGCCGCCGACACCATCGGTCGGGTCGTGGCCGTACAGGCGCGCCTCCGGCACGCCGCGCTCGTGCAGCGCGGTGACCCGCTTGGCGGCCCGTTCCCGCAGCTCGTCGAGCGGGCCGTACTGGATCGACTCGGTCGGGCACGCCTGCGCGCAGGCGGGCGTCATGCCCGCGCCGATCCGGTCGTAGCACAGCGTGCACTTCCACGCCCGGCCGTCGCCCTTGCGCTGGTCGATCACGCCGTACGGGCAGGCGGAGATGCAGTAGCCGCAGCCGTTGCAGATGTCCTCCTGCACCACCACCGTGCCGAACTCGGTGCGGAACAGCGAGCCGGTCGGGCACACGTCCAGGCAGGCCGCGTGCGTGCAGTGCTTGCACACGTCGGACATCATCAGCCAGCGGAAGTCGGTGCGGCTCTCCGGGCCGGTGGCCCGCCCCGGTGGCTGGGTGCCGGGCATGCCGAGGAACTCCGAACCGGCGGCCATCCGCGCCGCCGCCTCCGGCTGCCCCGGCGGCAGCCCGGGATTCGTACCCGTGTCGGGGGCCGTGACCGCGCCGGCCGCCGCCGACGCCGGGCTGATCGCCGGGCCGGTCGGGTCGCCGGCGAACGGCGGCGTGCGGTGCCCGGCCGGGCGGGGCTGCTCGACGAACGCGACGTGCCGCCACGAGTTCGCGGTGAGCGCGCCGGTGTTGTCGTACGACATGCCGAGCAGGTCGAAACCCGAGTCGGGGACGCCGTTCCACTCCTTGCAGGCCACCTCGCACGCCTTGCAGCCGATGCAGACGCTGGTGTCGGTGAAGAAGCCCATCCGCGGCGGCGCGTCGACCCAGCCCGCGTCCGGGGCCGGGTCGAGCGGGCCGTACAGGCTGTTGGCGTCAGGCATCCCGATCCCCGTCCTGGTGCGCGGCGGCCGACTGCTCGTCGGTGCTGCCGGCGGCGTCGTCCCCGCCTGCGGCGTCGGTCGTCACCACCGGGATCCTCCGGTCCGCCGTCATCCCGGCCCGTCGCTGGTAGTCGCCCACCAGGTCGAGCAGCGGCGGGCCGGTGGGCCGCCGCCCGGGCCGGATGTCGCAGGTGCCGACCTTGCTCTCCTGGATGAGGACGTTCGGGTCCAGCGTGATGCCGAACAGGTCGTTCGCCGAGTCGCCGGTGACCAGGCCCTCGGTGCCGAAGTGGTACGGCAGCCAGACCTGGTGGATGATCCGGCCGTCCACCCGCAGCGGGGTGAGCCGGTCGGTGACCAGCACCCGCGCCTCGATCACCGCGCGGCCGCTGATGAGGTGCGCCCAGCCCAGGTGGGCCAGCCCGATCTCGCCGGCCAGTTCCGGGGACACCTCGACGAACATCTCCGGTTGCAGCTCGGCCAGGCGTGGCACGGTACGGCTCATCCCACCGGCCGTGTGGTGCTCGGTGAGGCGGCTGACCGTGAACACGTACGGGAAGACCTGGCTGTGCGGCTCCGGCGGACTCGGGTTCATCCGGTTGATCGGATGCTCGTAGATCTTGCGGGTCGGGTTTGCCTGCTGACCGTAGAGCGCGTTGCGCATCGGCGACTCGGCCGGCTCGTAGTGCGTCGGCAGCGGGCCGTCCAGGACGCCGCTCGGCGCGTACAGCCACGCCTTGCCGTCGCCCTGCATGACGAACGGGTCGTCACCGGCGAGCGCGGCCGGGCCCGACGCGCCCTCGGGCGGCCGGTACGACGGCGGCTTCGTCTTCTCGAAGTCCGGCACGTCGTACCCGGTCCACTCGCCGGCGTCCGGATCCCACCAGACGTACTTCTTGCGCTCGCTCCACGGCCGGCCCTCGGGGTCGGCGGAGGCGCGGTTGTAGAGCGTGCGGCGGTTCGCCGGCCACGCCCAGCCCCACTCGGCGGCCACCCAGTCCTGCTCGTGGCGGGACCGGCGGCGCGCAGCCTGGTTCACGCCGTCGGCGTAGACGCCGGAGTAGATCCAGCAGCCGATCGCCGTGGAGCCGTCGTCCCGGGCCTCGCCGAAGGCGTTGAGCGGGCGGCCGGTCGCCACCTCGTACCCGTTGATCTCCTTGAGCACCGCCTCGGCGCTCGGCTCGGCGTGCGGACCGTGCGTGGGGTAGTCCCAGGCCAGGTCCAGCAGCGCGCGGTCGCGGCGCTCGGTGGAGGCGGCCAGCTTCTCCCGCAGCACGCGGCCGAGGTGGTAGAAGAACCACAGCTCGGAGCGGGCGTCGCCCGGCGGGTCGACGGCCTTCTCCCGCCACTGCAGCAGCCGCTGCGTCTGGGTGAAGGTGCCCTCCTTCTCCACGTGCGAGGCCGCCGGCAGGAAGAACACCTCGGTGCGGCACTCCTCCGGCACGATCTCGCCGGTGGCGACCTCCGGGCCGTTCTTCCAGAACGTGGCGCTCTCGATCATGAACAGGTCGCGGACCACGAGCCAGTCCAGGTTGGCCATGCCCAGCCGCTGGGCCCGGCCGTGTGCCGAGCCGACCGCCGGGTTCTGGCCGAGCAGGAAGTACCCCTTCACCCTGCCGTCGATCATGTTCAGGACCTGCTGGTACGTGCCGTGGTCGCCGGTCATCCGGGGCATGTACCCGTAGCAGAAGTCGTTCTCCGGTGTCGCCGCGTCACCCCAGTACGCCTTGAGCAGGCTCGCCGCGAAGGCCCGCGAGTCGCCCCAGAAACCCTTCTGGCCCGGGTGCCGGATGCTGTCCACCCACTCGTCGAACGTCGGGTGGTCGGCGTGGTGCGGCATCGGCAGGTAGCCGGGCAGCAGGTTGAACAGCGTAGGGATGTCGGTCGAGCCCTGGATGCTGGCGTGCCCGCGCAGCGCCAGGATGCCGCCGCCCGGGCGGCCCATGTTGCCCAGCAGGGTCTGGATGATCGAGCCGGTCCGGATGTACTGCACGCCGACGCTGTGCTGCGTCCAGCCGACCGAGTAGACGAGCGCGCCGGTGCGTTCCCGGCCCGAGTTCTCCGTCCAGGCGCGCGCCAGCTCGAGGAACTTCTCCTCCGGGATGCCGCACACCCGGGCCACCATCTCCGGGGTGTAGCGGGCGAAGTGCCGCTTCAGGATCTGGTAGACGCAGCGCGGGTGCTGCAACGTCTCGTCCCGCGGGGCCTGCGCCGGCACCGGCTCGCCGTGCGACTCGTGCTCCAGCCCGGAGGCCGAGTCACGTTCCTTGCCGGTGCCCCGGGCCTTGGCGTTGTCCTCCTGGCCCTCGTACTGCCAGCTCGCGTGGTCGTACGAGCCGGTGTCCGGGTTGTAGCCGGAGAACAGGCCGTCCAGGTCCTCGGTGTCGGCGAACTGCTCGCTGACGATGTTCGCCGCGTTGGTGTACGCCAGCACGTACTCCCGGAAGTCCAGCTCGTTCTCCAGGATGTAGCGCACCACGCCGCCGAGCAGCGCGATGTCCGTGCCCGCGCGGATCGGCAGGTACGTGTCGGCGAGCGCGCTGGTACGCGTGAACCGCGGGTCGACGTGGAAGATCTTCGCGCCGCGCTTCTTCGCCTCCATCACCCACTGGAAGCCCACCGGGTGGGCCTCGGCCATGTTCGAGCCCTGGATGATGATGACGTCAGCGTTGGCGAGATCCTGCTGGAAGTCCGTGGCGCCGCCGCGACCGAAGCTGGTCCCCAGACCGGGGACGGTGGCGGAGTGTCAAATGCGGGCCTGGTTCTCGATCTGGAGCGCCCCCATCGCGGTGAACAACTTCTTGATGAGGTAGTTCTCCTCGTTGTCCAGCGTCGCGCCGCCGAGGCTGGAGATGCCCAGCGTCCGGTTCAGCGGGCGGCCCTCGTCGTCGACGTCCTCCCAGGTCTCCGCGCGGGCGGCGAGGATCCGGTCGGCGATCATGTCGAGCGCGACGTCGAGGTCCAGGTCTTCCCACTCGGTCGCGTACGGCCGGCGGTAGCGAACCGTGGTCTGGCGCAGCGGGCTGGTCACCAGGCTCTTGCTGGCCGAGCCCTTCGGGCAGAGCCGGCCGCGCGAGATCGGGCTGTCCGGGTCGCCCTCGATCTGGGTGACCCGACCGTTCTTGTGGAAGACGCGCTGCCCGCAGCCGACCGCGCAGTACGGGCAGACCGAGCGGGCCATGCCGTCGGCGGTCTCGGTGCGGGCGGTCAGCTCCGCCGAGCGGGCCGACTGGGCGGCGGCGCCGCGACCGAGCGGGTCGGTGCCGGTGAGTTGCCGGTAGACCGGCCACCCCTGGATGAACGTCTTGAAACCCATCCGCGCACCCCCTCTCCGTCGAGAACGGCTCACCTCTGCCTGTAACCCTAGGCCAGCGGCCCGGGGCATGCGACTCGAGCCCACAGACAGAGCCGCCCCGGCCGGATGGCCGGGGCGGCTCTGGGCGTCGGTGTGCATGTCGCCTCTCGGCGAGTGGCGCGACGCGGCTCCAGCCGAACGGTATTCCGCGAAGGCAATTTAGGTGAGGCCCGGGGACACTGGACACACCGACGCTCTGCACAACGGTACCGGGGTCACGGTTCTTCCGCTCGTTCGTCGTGACCCCGGTCACCGCCGGGTCAGCTGTTCCAGTGCTCGGCCACCAGGTCAGCGGCCTGCTGCTCCCACTGGGCGTAGTGGTCCGGGTAAGCACTGACCTGGACGGTCTGGGCGGCCTTGGTCAGCGGCATGTCCTGCCAGCCGTCGACCTGCTTGAGGCCCTTCAGGAACGCGGTGGTGGAGTACTCGGGGTCGGTGATCTGCTCCACCGTGCCCCAACCACTGGACGGGCGCTGCTGGAACAGGCCCTGCGAGTCGTGGTCGTTACGGTCACCGAGGTGGCCGAGGTTCTCCAGCTTCGACTCCTGCAACGCCGTCGCGATCGACACGACGGCGGCGCGCTCGTCCATGCCGGCCTTCTTCGTGGCCGCGATGATCGCCTTGACGTTGGTGGTCTGCTCGTCGTTCAGGTCGATGTGCGACTGGGCGCCCTGGACGCCGTGCGGGATGAGCGCGGCGCTGTCCAGCTTCGCGGCGGCCTGGGTGGTGGTCACGGCCGTGTCGCGCACCGGGGTGCCGGTGTCGTGGTTCAGGGGGCCGGCGGCGAGGCCACCGGCGACGGTCAGACCGGCGATACCGAGAATGCTCTTACGCAGGATCGTGTTCATGGAGGGCTCCATTCGGGGGTCGACGCCCGCGCCGAAGGGGGTTCGGTGCGGGTGCGAGCACCGTCAGGCGCTCAAGAAAAGTTCTTCGGGGGATCCGGCGTCCTGCTCACACGCGGCCCGCAGCACGCCCGGGGGCGGCGTGCGGGGCCGGCTGGCGACGCCGGAGACATCCACAACGACCGCCTGCCCGGGATCATTCCCGGACCCCGCCACCCGCGCTCGCATGCTGCGGGGGTGCTGCTGCGGTCGTTCACCAGGTATAACGCCCCGGCCCCGCCCACGATTCCGCCGCACGGGTGTCCCCCACCACCCCGAAACCCGACACCCGCCCCAACCTCGGACATCGCCCCCGACCCATCCCCCGGTCCACCAGCGTCCCGCCCAGCCTCAACATCCGTCCGTTCCGTCCCGGCCGATCCAATCCCGGCCCCGTCCTCTGCCTGGACTCACCTGGCCCCGTCGACCATGAGGTTGACAGCACACGGTGTCCGGTTTGTCGCAGCAACTTCATGATCGGGGCATGCTCGCGGCGGCGTTCGCACTGCCGGATGGAGATCTTGGTACGAGAGTGCCCCTATGAGGGCCGCGCCACCGTGGGAGATCTTGGAAGGAAACGGCCGCCACAGGGGCCCAAATCTTCCAAGATCTCCCACGGAGTGCCGCGCTAGGCGAACAAGGCGAACAGGTAGCGAGGACGCGACGGTCGATCATGAAGTTGGCGGGGACGAAACGGACATCTCGCGCCGTCATCTTCATGATCGACGGGGTGGGGGCGGGAAGGGCGGGGGGTATGGGGACGGGTTGGGGTTACCCTGATGCCATGTCGGTCACTGCGCACGCGTACCTCGCCCGTCCCGGGCGACCCGCCGTGGTGGCGCGCACCCTGGACGAGCTGACCGGCCCCACGACCGGCATCGTCGAGCTGCCGGTGCGCCTGATGTGGAGCAGCGAACGCGCGTTCGACCTGGGCGACCCGGACGAGTTGCTCTGGATGTACGAGAACGTGCTGCGCGAGACGACCCGGGTGGAGGATCTGCGCGAGCTGATCCATGCGGGCACGTTGCGCCGGCTGTGGCCGCTGCTCAACCTGCCCCGGGGCGTACGCCTGGCCTGGGAGGGCCGGCACCGGAGCCTGCGCGCCGCGTGACCCATCCGCACGACTTCTACCGGCAGGTGGCCCGGGTGGCGCTGGCCGCTGCCGGCCCGCACCGCTTCGTGCTCGGCGGCGGGGTGGCGTGGGCCGTCCACGGCCTGGTCACCCGCCCAACCGAGGACGTCGACCTGTTCGCCGACGTGGAGGGCGCCGCGGCGGCGGCGGCCGACGGGGTACGCGCGGCGCTGGAGCGGGCCGGTTACCGGGTGGCCGAGGTGGACCCGGGCGGGCTGGGCGAGGTGTTCGACGGCTTCGACCGGGACCTGCGGGACTTCGTGGTGAGCCGGGACGGCCGGCAGATCCGGCTGAGCCTGGCCCGCCTGGACCGGCACCGCAGCCCGGTGGTGATGGACCTCGGCCCGGTCATGGACGTGCGCGACCTGATCGCCAACAAGACCGCCGCGCTGGTGAACCGGCGGGAGGTACGCGACTACATCGACGTCTCCGCCGCGCTGGACCGGTACACGGTCGCGGAGCTGCTGGAGCTGGCCCGGCAGGTCGATCCGGCGCTGGACGACGAGGACGTGCGGGCGGCGGGCCGTTACCTCGACGGGCTGGCCGACCGCCGGTTCACCCGGTACGGCCTGGACGCGCCGCGGATCGCCGAGGTCCGCCGCCGGATGGCCGCCTGGCCCCGCTGAGCAGCGGAACCAGGCGGCCGAGGGCGGGACCAGACGACCGGGAGCGGGACCAGGCGGCCGGCGCGGGCCAGCGGGCCAGCGGGCCAGCGGGCCAGCGGGCCAGCGGGCCAGCGGGCCAGCGGGCCAGAACGAGAAAAGCCGGACCGGACGACGGCTCACTTCGTCGGGCGGCCACCCGTGACGCCGAGGATCTCGCCGGTGACGTAGCTGGACTCCTGCGAGGCGAAGTAGACGTACGCGGGCGCCAGCTCGGCCGGCTGACCGGGACGGCCCAGCGGCGTGTCGGTGCCGAACTGCTTCACCTTCTCCTCCGGCATGGTGGCCGGGATCAGCGGCGTCCAGATCGGGCCGGGCGCGACCGCGTTGACGCGGATGCCGCGCTCGGCCAGGTTCTGCGCGAGCGCCTTGGTGAAGTTGGCGATGGCGGCCTTGGTGGTGGCGTAGTCGAGCAGTTGCGGCGACGGGTCGAACGCCTGGATCGACGACGTGTTGATGATCGTCGAGCCCTCCTTCATGTGCGGCACCGCGAACTTGCAGAGCCAGAACATGGCGTACACGTTGGTCTTGAAGACCCGGTCGAACTGCTCGGTGGTGATGTCGAGCAGGCCGTTGTCCTGCGACATCTGGTACGCCGCGTTGTTGACCAGGATGTCGACGCCACCGAGGTCGCGGACGGCCTGGTCGACGAGGGCGCGGCAGTTGGCCTCCTCGCGCAGGTCGCACCGGACCGCGACGCCGGTGCGCCCGGCCTGCTCGATCAGGGCGACCGTCTCCCGGGCGTCCTTCTCCTCCTCGTCGGCGAGGTAGGTGACGAGCACGTCGGCGCCCTCGCGGGCGAAGGCGATCGCCACGGCCCGGCCGATGCCGGAGTCACCGCCGGTGATGATCGCGCGCTTGCCGGTGAGCCGGTCGCTGCCCCGGTACGACTCCTCGCCGTGGTCGGGCTTCGGCCCCATCTCCTGCTCGTTGCCGGGCGGCGTCTGCTGTTGCGACGGCTGGCCCTCCTGCTGTCCGTACTGCTCGGCCGGGTGCTGCTGGGTGAACTGGTCCTCGCTCATGGATGCGCCCCTACCCCGGAGACCGGCGGGAAAACAGCAGCCTGTGACCGGAAGGGAAACGATTCGGGCCGGTGTGGCGCAGGTGACATGTGGTGGTTATGGTGCGCAACGGCGCCCACGAGGCGCGTACCCCCTTTGGAAAGGCACCTCATGACTTCCTCCTCCGGCGCCTCCCGGCGCCAGGTGCTGGCCGTCGCGGCCGCCGCCGCGACCGCTCCCCTGCTGGCCGGCGCGCCCGCCGAGGCGAAGCCGAAGCAGCCGAAGACCTGGGACCTGACGATCCTCGGCACGTCTGACACCCACGGCAACGTCTACAACTGGGACTACTACTCCGACGCCGAGTTCGACGACAGCAAGCACAACGACGTCGGCGTCGCGAAGCTCGCCACCCTGGTCAACCAGATCCGCGCCGAGCGCAAGGGCAGGGCCACGCTGGTCCTGGACGCCGGCGACACCATCCAGGGCACGCCGCTGGCCACGTACTACGCCAAGCAGGAGCCGATCACCAGCACCGGTGAGACGCACCCGATGGCCCGCGCCATGAACATCCTCAAGTACGACGCGGTGACGCTCGGCAACCACGAGTTCAACTACGGCCTGCCGCTGCTGGCGACCTGGATCGAGCAGCTCGGCTTCCCGGCCCTGGCCGCGAACGCGCTCAACGCGAAGACCGGCAAGCCGGCGTTCCTCCCGTACGTGATCAAGGAGGTCAGGCTCGGCGGGCACGGCGCGCCGAAGCTGCGCGTGGGCATCCTCGGCCTGACCAACCCCGGCGTGGCCATCTGGGACAAGGGCAACGTCGAGGGCCGCCTGGTCTTCGCCGACATGGTCGCCACCGCCGCGAAGTGGGTGCCGGAGATGCGCCGCCGCGGCGCCGACCTGGTCGTCATCTCCGCCCACGGCGGCGACAGCGGCACCTCCAGCTACGGCCCGGAGCTGCCGAACGAGAACCCGACCGCGCTGATCGCCGAGCAGGTCCCCGGCATCGACGCGATCCTGTTCGGCCACGCGCACAACGAGGTGCCGGAGAAGTTCGTCACCAACCTCACCACCGGCGAGCCCGTCCTCACCTCGGAGCCGTCGAAGTGGGGCCAGCGGCTGACCCGGATGGACTTCACGCTGGCCCGGGAGAAGGGCCGCTGGACGGTCACCGCCAAGTCGGCCACCACGCTGAACACCAACACCGTGGTCGAGGACCCGGCGGTGCTCGCGGCCGTGCGCGGCCAGCACACCAAGACCGTGGAGTACGTCAACCGGGTCGTCGCCCAGTCGAGCGTGGAGCTGTCCGCCGCCGAGTCGCGGTACAAGGACACCCCGATCCTGGACTTCATCAACCACGTCCAGACCGAGGTGGTCACCGAGGCGCTCGCGGGCGGCGAGTACGCGGGCCTGCCGGTGCTGTCCATCGCCGCGCCGTTCAGCCGTACCGCGGTGTTCCCGCAGGGCGACGTGCGCATCCGCGACGTGGCGGGCCTCTACGTGTACGACAACACGCTGGAGGCGGTCGTGCTGACCGGCGCCGAGGTGAAGGCGTACCTGGAGTACTCGGCGAAGTACTTCGTCACGCTGCCGGCGGGCGCGCCGGTGAACCCGGAGACGATCAGCGACCCGGCGGTGCCGGACTACAACTACGACGTGTTCTCCGGCGTCGACTACGACATCGACATCGCCGAGCCGGTCGGCCAGCGGATCACCCGCCTGGTGGTGGCCGGCACCGACACCCCGGTCGCGGCGGACGCCCGGTTCGTGGTGGCGGTGAACAACTACCGGCGCAGCGGCGGCGGCAACTTCCCGGGCATCGTGAAGACCCAGGTCTACAACGCGCAGCAGGAGATCCGCCAGCTGCTCATCGACTGGGCGCAGGCCAAGGGCGTCATCGACCCGGCCGACTTCTTCGTACCCAACTGGAAGCTGGTCCGCGACGGCGTGCCGGTCTTCTGACCGTGAGGCGGCGGGGCCCGGCGGTGTCCGGGCCCCGTCAGCCGCCCGCGCGCAGGTGCCACTCCGACTCCCCGCCGACCGGGTCCGGCCGGTCCGGCGGGAACTCGGTCTCGGCGGACTCGACCCGCTCCTCCGGGCGTACCCGGGCGGGCAGTTCGCCGAAGCGGACGTGCCGCAGGAACGCGTACTCCTCGTCGGTGAACGACTCGGCCGGCTCGCTCATGACCGCATTGTGCGCTCACCCGTTCCGTCTCCGCATCAACCGCTACGGCAGGGGTATGCCGCCGCGACGACCGCGGGCGACGAGGTGGAGGAGACATGCGCGCAGTACGGATGACCGCACCCGGTGTGCTGGAGCACACGGAGGTGCCCACGCCGCAGGCCGGCCCGGGTGAGGTGCTGCTGCGCGTCGGCGCGGTCGGCGCCTGCCACTCCGACCTGCACATCCTCGACGCCCCGGCCGGGGTGTTCCCGATGCCGATGACGCTCGGGCACGAGATCGCCGGCACCGTGGACACGGTCGGCGCCGGGGTGGACGGCTGGTCGCCCGGCGACCGGGCCGCCGTCTACGGGATCATCGGCTGCGGCCGGTGCCGGGCCTGCCTGCGGGGCGAGGAGAACCGCTGCCGGGTCATCCCGGTCGGCGGCATCGGGCTCAGCCGCGACGGCGGGCTGGCCGAGTACGTGGTGGTGCCGGCGTCCCGGCTGCTGCCGGTCGGGGACATGGACCTGACCCAGGCGGCGCCGCTGACCGACGCCGGGCTGACCCCGTACCACGCGGTGGACCTGGCGCGGCCCCGGCTGCGACCGGGCACGTCCTGCGTGGTGATCGGCATCGGCGGCCTGGGGCACATGGGGTTGCAGATCCTGCTCGCCACCACCGCGGTACGGATCATCGCGGTGGACACGAACACCGCCGCGCTGGACCTGGCCGGCCGCCTGGGCGCCCACCACACCGTGCAGGCCGGCCCGGACGCGGTGGACAGGATCCGCGAACTGGTCGGGCCGGCGCCGGACGGCGCGGACGTGGTGCTCGACTTCGTCGGCGCGCAGCCCACGCTGGACACCGCCCGGCAGGTGGTCGCCACCGGCGGCCAGATCCTGCTGGTGGGCCTGGCCGGCGGCACGCTGCCGGTGCGGCCGGTCGCCGACGAGCCGCCGCCGGTGCCGCTGGAGACCGGTGTGGTGGTGCCGTTCTGGGGCACCCGGGCCGAACTGCACGAGGTGATCGCGCTGGCCCGCGACGGCCGGCTGCACGCCGACGTGCACACGTTCCCCCTCGCGGAGGCGCCGCAGGCGTACGAGGCGCTGCGCCGGGGCGAGGTGCGGGGACGGGCGGTCATCGTCCCCTGAGCGGGGGCAGGCGGTCGAGCAGCGCCAGCCCGGCCCGTACCGGCCGCCGGTCGAGCACCTCGGCGAAACTCGCCCGCCCCTGGCAGAACCGGACGAACATCCGCCAGCCGGGTGGGCTCGCCAGCATCGCGTGGAACACGTCGGGCCGCCGCTCGAACACCTCCAGCAGCCGGTGCCCGGCGCGCATCTCCGGCGTCAGCCGCCGGTCGACCTCGCGGGTGTACGCGTCGAGGTCACCGGCGGCCACCGCCTCGCCGGCCAGCCGGCCCGAGCGCAGCGCGTAGCTGATGCCCTCGCGGCTCCACGGCTCCAGCAGCCCGGCGGCGTCCCCGGCGACCAGCACCCGGCCGTGGCGCAGCGGGGAGTCCCCGGTGCGGCAGCGGGTCAGGTGACCGGAGTCGTGCTCCGGGGTCACCCCGGACAGGCCGAGCCGGTCGGTGAAGTCGCGCAGGTAGGCGCGGGTGCGGTCGCCGTCGCCCCGGGCGGCTATGACACCGACTGTCAGCCGGTCGCCCTTGGGGAACACCCACGCGTACGAGCCGGGTAGCGGCCCCCAGTCGAGCAGCACCCGGCCGCGCCAGCGGTCCCGTTCGGCGGCGTCCACCGGCAGTTCCAGTTCCAGACCGAGGTCGACCTGCCGGAAGCGCACCCCGACGTGCCGTGCCGTCACGCCGGACGAGCCGTCCGCCCCGATGACGGTCCGGGCGCGTACCGTCTCACCGCCGGCCAGGCGCAGGCGTACCTCGTCGGGGTCCTGCTCGATCGCGCGGACCGCGACGCCCTCGCGGACCTGTGCCCCGGCGGCGACGGCGGCGGCGCGCAGCCGGTCGTCGAACTCCTCCCGGCGGATCATGGTGACCAGCGGCGCGGGGTGCCGGCGGGTGAACGCGCGTCGCCCGTCCCGGGTGAACGTGATCCGGTCGACCCGGTCGTGGGCGGGCACCTCGACACGCTCGGCGACCTCGGCCAGCGAGGTGCCGATCAGGCCGCCGCCGCACGTCTTGTACCGGGGGTGGGTGGCCCGTTCGACCACGAGCGTGCGGACGCCGGCCCGGGCCGCGGCGTGCGCGGCGGAGAGTCCGGCGGGCCCGCCGCCCACCACGACGAGATCCATGATCACGGGTGCAGCCTAGGGCACCGCCGTGCCGCGCCGCCCGGTACGACAGTCGAACGGGTGAGCATCATCGGGGCCCGTCCGGGTAACCGCCGGTCGCCGGCCGTCCGCGGGTCGGGCGGTCCACGCCGAGGAGGGAAGCGATGCCTCAGGTCCAGCTGTCTGCGGTCGAGGAACGGGTCTACCAGGCGGTTTCCGCGCTGGAGGTGCAGGGACACGTCCCCTACCCGGACCTGATCGCCCAGGAGACCGGGATGACCGAGGAGGAGCTGCGCGAGCCGCTGCACTCGCTCACCGAGCGGGGGCTGCTGCACCGCGAGGACTCCCCGATGTCCGGCCTGGACTTCGGACCCCGGTGGTGCGCGCGCCAGATGGCGTGATCGAGTCGTTTGCCCCACCGGGCACCGGGTAGCGATCGGAGCCGGGTGATCGACGGTCAGTGGGGGGCACGATGAGCGAGGGCCGGTCGTCGTCGGCGGTGCCTGACACCGGGTACGACGACCGGCGTCGCTGGCGCGCGCTGAGCGTCGGCCTGATCGCGGCGTTCATGACGCTGCTGGACGTCAGCATCGTCAACGTCGCGGTGCCGTCGATCGACCGGGCGTTGCACGCCACGCCGAGCGACCTGCAGTGGGTGCTGTCCGGGTACGCGCTGACGTTCGGCCTGGTGCTGGTGCCGGCCGGGCGGTTCGGCGACGCGCGCGGGCGGCGTACCGCGTTCGTGGTCGGGGTTGGCCTGTTCACGCTGACCAGCGCGCTGGCCGGGCTGGCGCGCTCGCCGGAGTGGCTGGTCGTCGCCCGGCTCGTCCAGGGCGCCGCCGCCGGCGTGGTGAACCCCCAGGTCAGCGGCATGATCCAGGAGCTGTTCCGGGGCGCCGACCGGGGCCGGGCGTTCGGCCTGCTGGGCGCCACGATCGGCATCTCCACCGCCGTGGGTCCGCTGCTCGGCGGCCTGCTCATCCAGCTCGGCGGCGCGGAGCACGGCTGGCGGTGGGTGTTCTTCGTGAACATCCCGGTCGGGATCGTGGCGATGCTGCTCGGCTGGCGGCTGATGCCGGCCCGGGCGACGAACCCGGCCGGGCGGGGCCGCCTCGACCCGCTCGGGGTGCTGCTGCTCGGCGCCGGGGTGACGGTGATCCTGCTGCCGCTGGTGCAGCGGGAGCAGTGGCGGGGCCCGGGCAAGTGGCTGCTGATCCCCGTCGGCCTGCTGCTGCTCGCCGGGTTCGCGCTCTGGGAGCACCGGTACGCCCGGCGCGCCCAGCCGCTGTTCGACCTGCGGCTGTTCACGGTGCGCTCGTACACGCTCGGCGCGCTGATCGGCCTGATCTACTTCGCCGGGTTCACCGCGATCTTCTTCATCTTCACGCTCTACCTCCAGATGGGGCTCGGCTACAGCGCGCTCGTGGCCGGCCTGGCGATCACCCCGTTCGCGCTCGGTTCGGCGCTCGCCTCCGCGCTCGGCGGCCGGGTGGTCACCCGGTACGGCCGTCCGCTCGTCGCGATCGGGCTGCTGGCGGTGGTGGCCGGGCTGATCGCGACCGACCTGGTGCTGGCCGGCAGGCCGCACGACAACGTGCCGTTGCGGACCGCGCTGCCGCTGCTCGTCGCCGGACTGGGCAGCGGCCTGGTGATCGCGCCGAACCAGACGCTCACGCTGTCCGAGGTCCCGGTGCCGATGGCCGGCAGCGGCGCCGGGATGCTCCAGACCGGGCAGCGCATCGGGTCGGCTGCCGGCATCGCCGCGGTGGGCGCGCTGTTCTTCTCGACGCTCGCCGCCGACCGCGGCGACTGGAGTACGGCGTTCCGCCACTCACTGCTGCTCGCCGCCGGGATCATCGTGCTGGCGCTCGGCGCCGCCGTGGCGGACATCGTGCTCGGTCACAGGCGGTCTGCGGGCGGCTCCTGACCGGCGGCGGGCAGCAGGACGGTGGTGAGCAGCCGGCGGGTGCGGCCGGGGCCGGGGCCGAGCGCCGCGTACTCGGCGAACAGGTCGCGGAACCGGGTGACGAACTCGGCGGTCTCAGCGTCGGTGGCGTGGAACGCGTTCTGCCGGTAGCCGGCCACGTCGCGGGCCAGGTCGCCGCCGCCGGCGTCGAGGTAGCCGTCGAAGTCGGCGAGCAGGCCCGCGACGAAGGTGAGGAACGCCTGGCGGTGCCGCTGCGGGCTCATGGCCCGGGCCTCGTCCGGGTCCACCGACGCGGCGGCCTCGTGGAGCCGGTAGCTGCGCTCGACGGCGCCGCGGGCCCGCCGCTCCCCCACCGTGTGCAGCACGCCGTGGTCGGCGAGCGTGGCGACCTGCCGGTAGAGCGTGGCCGGTGGCACGTCGCTCAGCGCGGCGCGCAGGTCGGTGGTGGTGAGCGTGCGGCCGCCCAGGAACGCCTGGACGATGCGCAGCCGGATCGGGTGCAGCAGCAGCTCCACGGTGTCGAGTGCCACAAGGGCTCCCCTTTTTGTTATCGCCTCCGGTAATGTTCTCACTGACGATAACAGAACCGAGGAGTTCGCCGATGGCCACCATCGACATCACCGCCGACCGCATCGACGTCCGGCTCACCACCGCCGAGAAGATCTGGGCCCTGCGCGGCGACCTGTCGTTCCCCCGCTCCGCCGTCAGCGGCGCCGTCGTCGTACCGGACGGTGCCCGCGCCACCCGCGGCATCCGGGCGCCCGGACTCGGCGTGCCCCGCACGCGCAACGTCGGCACCTGGCGCGGCAAGGCCGGCAAGGAGTTCGTCAGCGTCCGCGGCGGGCAGCCGGCCGTCCGCATCACCCTCACCGGCCAGGCGTACGACTCTCTGCTCATCGGCGCCGACGACGCCGACGCGGTGGCCGCGGCGGTGCTGCGGTGACGATCGACCGCCCGCTCGCCGTCGACTCGGCCGGGCAGCGGCTGTCCGGCACGCTCACGCTGCCCGACGGCGCCGGGCCGCATCCGGTGGCGCTGCTGCTGCCCGGCTCCGGGCCGATCAACCGCGACGGCGACCACCGCCGCCTGCCCCTGGGCATCCAGCGGCACCTGGCCGCCGCGTTGAGCGGGGCCGGGATCGCGGTCGCCCGGTACGACCGGCGGGGCGTCGGCGAGAGCAGCGGCGACTTCCTGCGTACCGGCTTCCACGACAACGTCGACGACGCGGCCGCCGTGCTCGCGGCGCTGCGTGCCGACCCGGCCGTGGACGGCGGGCGGCTGTTCCTGGTCGGGCACAGCGAGGGCGCACTCACCGCTGTCGCGCTCGCCGCGCGCGGCGTACCGCTGGCCGGCCTGGTCCTGCTCTCCGCGCCCGGGCGCACCGGCGCCGAGGTGCTGCGCTGGCAGGCCGCGCGGCTGCTGCCCACCCTGCCCGCGCCGGTGCGCCTCGTGCTCCGGCTCACCCGCACCGACCTGGTGGCGAAGGTGGCCCGCAACCACGAGAAGATCCTCGCCACCGACAAGGACGTGGCGTGGATCGGCGGGCAGCGGCTCAACGCCCGCTGGTTCCGGGAGTTCCTGCGCTACGACCCCCGGCCGGACCTGGCCCGCGTCAACGCGCCGATCCTCGCGCTCACCGGCGACAAGGACCTCCAGACCGACCCGGCCGACCTGCCGGTCATCGCCGCGCACGCGGGCGGGCCGGTGCGGACAGGGGTTCTGCCCGACGTCACCCACGTGCTGCGCCGCCGGCCCGGGCCGCCGTCGCTGCGGGCGTACCGGGACAAGGCGAAGCAGCCGCTGGACCCGTCGGCGGTCGAGCCGGTGCTGTCGTGGCTCGTCGCGCACAGCGGCTGAGGGGACACGAAAGGCCGGCACCCGATCCGGGTACCGGCCTTTCGACGGGTCTTACTTGTTCCAGTGCTCGGCCACGATCTCGGCCGCCTGCTTCTCCCACTGCGCGTACGCGTCGGGGTAGGCGCTGACCTGCACGGTCTGCGCGGCCTCGGTCAGCGGCATGTCCTGCCAGCCGTCGACCTGCTTGAGGCCCTTGAGGAACGCCAGCGTCGAGTACTCGGGGTCGGTGATCTGCTCCGGCGTACCCCAGCCGCTGGACGGCCGCTGCTGGAACAGGCCCAGCGAGTCGTGGTCGTTGCGGTCACCCAGGTGACCCAGGTTCTCCAGCTTCGACTCCTGCAGCGCGGTGGCGATCGAGATGACCGCGGCGCGCTCGGGCAGGCCCGCCTTCTTGGTGGCCGCGATGATGGCCTTGGCGTTGGCGAGCTGCTCGTCGTTCAGGTCCACGTGCGACTGCGTACCCTGCGGGCTCACGGCCTGGACCGCGACGGCGGCCGGCGTGGCGGTCTCCGCCGCGTGCGCGGCGACCGGACCGGCGAACACGCCACCGGTGAAGGCGAGACCGGCGATACCGAGGATGCTCTTGCGCAGGATTGTGTTCATGGTGGGCTCCGTTCGGGGGTCGACGCATCCGGGGGGATGCGTGGGCACCGTCAGGCGCTCAGGGTTCTCGGGGAGATCCGGCAGCGCGCGGCGTGCCGGGTGCATCTGCAACGACCGACGGCCCGGGCTTGTTCCGCCCCGGGGGGCGCTGGGCGCCGCCGCTCCGGTCGCGCACCGGGTTACAACGCCCCCCGCCCGCCCCCGATTCCGCCGCCGGGGTGCCGCCCACCACAGCGCAACCGGACATCCCCCCACCCCGCACCCCTCCCTCCCTCACGCGAGACGGCCGGCCCCGGAGGGGCCGGCCGTTCGTCACGGGTGTCGGGTTACCAGACCTGCTGGACGATGTCCGCCGCCTGCTCCTCCCACTGCGCGTACGCGTAGGGGTAGGCGGACACCTGGACCGTCTGCGCGGCGGTGGTCAGCGGCAGCTCGTGCCAGCCGCCGACGTTCTTCAGCGCGTTGAAGAACGCCTTGCTGGAGTACTCCGGGTCGGTGATCTGCTCGGACGTGCCCCAACCGGACGACGGGCGCTGCTGGAACAGGCCCTCCGAGTCGTGGTCGTTGTACGCGCCGAGGTGACCCAGGTTGTACAGCTTCGACTCCTGCAGCGAGGTCGCGACGCCGATCACGGCGCCCCGCTCCCCCACGCCGGTCTCCTTGGCCGCCTCGACGATGGCCTTGGCGTTGTCGAGCTGCGCGTCGTCGAGCGGGATGCGCGACTGCGCACCCTCGACGCCGTGCGGCACGAGCTTCTCCTTCGCCGGCCGGTCGGCCCGGGTCGGCACCTTGTCCAAGCCGGTGGTCTGGCCGGGCTTCACCGCCTCGGTGGAGGTCTTCTTGCCGGTGGCCAGGTCGATGGCGGCCTTGGCGCCGGCGTGCGGCCCGCTGGTCACCGGCGCGGCCACTGCTACGGGGCCGACGGCCAGGCCGCCCAGGACTGCCACACCCGCCACGCTCAGCGCGGCGCGGCGGTTACGGGAGACGGCGGCGGTCTTCGCGACGGCGGTCTTCGCGATGGCGGTCTTCGCGATGGCGGGGAGCCATCGAGTGAAGTGCTGCTTCACGATGGTTGCCCTTTCGATCGTTACGACGCGCTCCGGGGTGAGCGCCCCTCGAGGGACTACCGCCGGGTAGGTGTTTGGGTTCCGGCGGTACGGGGGACACAACGAGCCCCCCGTGTCGGTCATTCCGGAAATGACGGGCACGGCGAAGGCTGCGGTCCAGGTCACCCGCGATTCCGGGCAGTCCCGCCGTTCAGGCGTCGGACCGGGACGATCAGGCCGGACCGCCGAAGCGGACCAGCACATGCCAGAGCTGCTTGAGGTGTTGCAACGTCACCGCGACCGGTCCCCTGTCCGCCCAGCGATGCGGCTCGCGTACCACCGAGGCGGCGGCACGGCCGACGAGCGCGGCGTGCAGCGGCTCCCCCGGGCGGGCGAACTCGGCGTGCACGCGCGCGGCGAGCGGCGGGATGTCCGGACCGCGGAACTCGGCGTCCACGGCGTCGACCGGCAGCACGAAGCCGGGATGGAAGCGCAGCGCCAGGCCGTGCCGCGCGGCGATCGCCGCCAGGCGCCGTCCTGCGTCGGTGCCACGGAACGACGGGTCGACCACGAGCGCCTCCACGTCGCGGGCCAGGCTGATCTCGCCGTGCACCTGCGCCTCGATGTAGTCGTCGAGCGCCCGGCCGACCCGCCCGGACTCCCGTTCCCGGCGGCGCAGCAGCGTCCGCAGCAACGTGCCGGTGTCCATGCCGGCCACGCCCAGGGCGACGCCGGTCCCGGCGGTGGCGGTGAGCAGCGCCGCGAACACCGGCTCGAAGACGTCGACGGTGCCGAACTCGGTGGGCTCGATGTGGCTGTCACCGAAGCTGAACGTGGCCCGGGCCAGCACCTCCGGGCGCAGCCGCAGGTGGCAGGACCCGAACCGGGGGCACGCGCCGTCGGCGTGGCCGAGCAGGTTCAGGCCGCCGTACTTCGGGCGCTGTGCGGGGAGCACGCCGGGACGCTGGTACGCGCCGCCGAACATCGCCTGCTCCCACACGTCCCGGTCGCCACCCGGGTACGCGGTCAGGCCGCCGTTGGAGACGCCGGTCTCGAACTGGCTGCGGTAGACGCCCTCCTCGTCCAGCGCCTCGACCACTGTGCGGCCGTCGCGCAGCACCCGGTCGGGGTGGAAGTTGAGCGTCAGGCGCCCGTACCCGGTGACCGCGGCGACGACCTCCTCGTACCGGTAGGTGGCGCCGGAGGCGGCGAGGTGGCCGGCGATGACGGCGAGCGCCGCGGGGCGGTCGCGCAGCGCGACGTCGCGGACGTGGCGTAGCGCGGCGGACTGGGCGGCGGTGAGGGTGGCGACCGGCACGGGCCCGAGTATCACCGGACGGAACGTCGTGCGGCCACACAGTTTCCGGGCCGGCACCGGCGCCCCGCCGGGGCCGGAACGC
The DNA here is from genome assembly GCF_004637285.1 of Micromonospora sp. CNZ285. Lineage (NCBI taxonomy): Bacteria > Bacillati > Actinomycetota > Actinomycetes > Micromonosporales > Micromonosporaceae > Micromonospora > Micromonospora sp. CNZ285. The sequence continues at coordinate 1,781,899 of NZ_SPQD01000001.1, forward strand.
GCGACCGGGCCCGGACCGGATCACTCCAGCCGGGCCCGGGTCGGGCGGGTGTCCTCAGTGGCCCCTGGCGATCCACTCGTCCAGGTGCGGCGCCTCGGCCCCGATCGTGGTGTCGTCGCCGTGCCCGGTGTGCACCACCGTCTCCGGCGGCAGCGTGAGCAGCCGGGTACGGATCGACTCGACGATGGTGCCGAAGTCGCTGTACGACCGCCCGGTGGCGCCCGGTCCCCCGGCGAACAGGGTGTCGCCGGTGAAGACCGCGCCCAGGTCGGGGGCGTACAGGCTGCACGCGCCGGGGCTGTGGCCCGGGGTGTGCAGCACCCGCAGCGTGGTGCCGCCGACGGTGATCGTCTGCCCGTCGGTCAGCTCGCCGTCCGGTGCCGTGTCCGGGTGCACCATGTCCCACAGCACCCGGTCGGCCGGGTGCAGCAGCACCGGCGCGCCGGTGGCCCGGGCCAGTTCGGGCGCGACCCGGACGTGGTCGTCGTGGGCGTGGGTGGCGACGATCGCCACCACGCGCCGGTCACCGATCACCTCGCGGATGGCGGCCACGTCGTGCGGCGCGTCGAGGACGACGCACTCGGCGTCGTCGCCGACCACCCAGACGTTGTTGTCCACGTCGAACGTCTGGCCGTCGAGCGAGAACGTGCCGGAGGTGACGGCGTGGTCGACGCGTGCGGTCACGGGAAGACCACCACCGAGCGCAGCACGTCGCCGTGGTGCATCCGGGCGAACGCCTCCTCGACCTGGTCGAGGGCGATCTCCTCGGTGACGAACGCGTCCAGGTCCAGCCGGCCCTGCCGGTACAGCTCGGTGAGCATCGGGAAGTCGCGGCTGGGCAGGCAGTCGCCGTACCAGCTGGACTTGAGCGCGCCGCCGCGGCCGAAGACGTCCAGCAGCGGCAGGTCGACTGTCATCTCCGGGGTCGGCACGCCGACCAGCACGACGGTGCCGGCGAGGTCGCGCGCGTAGAACGCCTGCTTCCACGTCTCCGGACGGCCGACCGCGTCGATCACCACGTCGGCGCCGAAGCCGCCGGTGGCCGCGCGGATGGCCTCCACCGCGTCGTCCTCGGAGGCGTTGACGGTGTGGGTGGCGCCGAACTTGCGCGCCCAGTCGAGCTTGCGGGAGTCGGTGTCCACCGCGATGATCGTGGTCGCGCCGGCCAGGGCCGCGCCGGCCACCGCCGCGTCGCCGACACCGCCGCAGCCGATCACCGCGACCGAGTCGCCCCGGGTCACGTTGCCGGTGTTCATGGCCGCGCCGAGACCGGCCATCACGCCGCAGCCGAGCAGGCCGACCGCCGCCGGCCGGGCCGACGGGTCGACCTTCGTGCACTGTCCGGCGTGGACGAGCGTCTTCTCGGCGAACGCGCCGATGCCGAGCGCGGGCGTCAGCTCGGTGCCGTCGGTGAGCGTCATCTTCCGGGTCGCGTTGTGGGTGGCGAAGCAGTACCACGGGCGGCCGCGATGGCAGGCCCGGCACTGCCCGCAGACCGCGCGCCAGTTGAGCACCACGAAGTCGCCGGGCGCCACGTCGGTGACGCCGTCGCCCACCTGCTCCACGATGCCGGCGGCCTCGTGGCCGAGCAGGAACGGGTAGTCGTCGTTGATGCCGCCCTCGCGGTAGTGCAGGTCGGTGTGGCAGACGCCGCACGACTGGATGCGGACCACCGCCTCGCCCGGCCCCGGGTCCGGCACCACGATGGTGGTGACCTCCACGGGCGCGCCCTTGCGCCGCGACACGACTCCCCGGACTTCCTGGCTCACGGTGCCTCCTTCGTTGCATGCGTCTGCACCCAGAACCTACCGCTGATCATGACCCGCGAACCAATGAAGCCCGGCGGATTGTCCTGGTCATGACCGGGTACCCGGTGTGCCGGTTCTACCAGGTGGGACGGGAGTGATCATGAGGCTGTCGCATGCGCCGCTGCGGGTCGCCATCGGCGCGTACATCCTGAACTCCGGGCTGGGCAAGCGGGGCCTGGAGGGTGAGGCCGCCGCTGGCATGCACGGCATGGCGGCCGGCGCGATGCCGCAGTTGCGGCAGATCCCGCCGGACCGGTTCGCCGTGCTGCTGTCGCGGGGCGAAGTCGCGCTCGGCGCGGCGCTGCTCGCCCCGTTCGTGCCGTCGCTGCTGGCCGGGGCCGCGCTCACCGCGTTCGGTGCGGGCCTGGTGCAGCTCTACCTGAAGACGCCGGGTATGCGCGAGGGCACCAGCCTGCGGCCGAGCCAGGAGGGCATCGGCCTGGCCAAGGACGTGTGGCTGGTCGGCGCGGGGCTGACCCTGGTCCTCGATTCACTGGTGCGGCACCGCCCCTGAGCCGGTCGCGCCACACCGTGCCCGGCTGCCCGCGTACTCAGGCCGCCGCCGGGACCGCGGCGGCGGCCCGCTCGTCGGCGAGCCGGCGACGGGCGGCGTTGCGGTAGCGCAGCACCTGCACCGCGCCGAGCGCCCAGAGCAGGAACTGCACGGCGAACGCCCAGCGGAACGCGGACAGCGGCGGCGCGTCCCGCCCGGCCGGGGTGGCCAGGTCGAGCACCACGCCGACGGCCAGAATCAGCGCGATGGAGGCGACGAAGCCGCCGACGTTGACGATGCCGGTGGCACTGCCGATGCGGTGCACCGGGTTGAACGTGCGGGCGTAGTCGAACCCGATCATCGAGCCGGGGCCGTTCACCGCGAGCACCACCACGAGCGCCACCAGCAGCCAGTGCGGCGCGCGGCCGGGCCAGGCCAGGACCACCGCCCACACCCCGGCGGTGGCGGCGGTGATCGCGAAGACCACCACCGAGCGGTGGAACGGGTGACGCGAGCACAGGTGCGCGATCACCGGCCCGCACACGAGCGTCACCACGGTCATCAGGGTGAGCATCCCGGCCGCCGCGGTCGGCGAGAACCCCTGCCCCTGCACGAGGAACGGGTACCCCCACAGCAGCGCGAACACCGCGCCGGAGAACTGGGTGACGAAGTGCGTCCACAGGCCCAGCCGCGTGCCGGGCTGCGCCCAGGCGTCGGCGAGCTGCCGGCGTACGGTGGCCAGGTCGGGGGCGAGCGCGGTGGCGTGTTCGGCGTGCGGGGTGTCGCGTACCGCGATGAGGACCAGCAGCACCACCGTCGCGCCGAGCGCCGCGGCGGTCAGGAACGCCGGGGTCCAGCCCGCGCGGTGCAGCAGCAGCACCAGGGGTACGGCGCCGAGCACCGCGCCGAACTGGCCGACGGTGCCGGTGAGCTGCACCAGCAGCGGGTTGCGCCGGCCGGGGAACCAGAACGCGACGATGCGCAGCACGCTGATGAAGGTCATGGCGTCGCCGAGACCGACGAGCACCCGGGCGGCGACGGCGGCCGGCACGTCACCGGCCACCGCGAACAGGAGCTGCCCGGCCACCATGAGCGCGCCGCCGGCCAGCAGCAGCCGGCGCGAGCCGTAGCGGTCCAGCAGCACCCCGACCGGCACCTGCATGGCGGCGTAGACGGCGAGCTGGGCGACGGAGAACGTGGCGAGCGCGGCGGCGTTGATGTGGAAGCGCTCCGCCGCGTCGACCCCTGTGACGCCGAGGGAGCTGCGGTGGAACACGGCCGTCAGATAGGCGGTGACGGCCACCGCGTACACCAGGGCGGCGGGGCGGCGACCCGCGCTCACCGCAGCGTCCCGAGCATCCGCGCGGCGGTGTCGATGTGCGCGGCGACCGCGTCGTGCCACGCCTGCGGGTCGTCGCCGTCAAGCGCGGCGAGCTGGCCGGCGTGCTCGGTGAGGGCGACCTCGGCCCAGCCGGGTGAGAGCCGGAAGCTCGCCTCGCCCATGCGCAGCTGGCGGTCGCGCAGCCGGTGGTACAGCTCGGCGAGGATCTCGTTGCCGGCCGCCTCGACCACCGCGGCGTGGAACGAGCGGTCGGCGGCCATCAGGGTGGTGATGTCACCGGCGGCGTGCGCGCGGCGCATCTCGCCCAGCCAGCGGGCCAGGTCGGCGCGCAGCTCGGCGCGGCGCGGCCAGACCCGGTCGGCGGCGTGCAGTTCGACCAGTCGGCGGGCCTCGATGACGTCGGCGATCTCCCGGGCCGACACCGGCCGGATCAGCGCCCCGCGCTTCGGGTAGAGCTTGACCAGCCCTTCGGTCTCCAGCCGCAGCAGCGCCTCCCGGACCGGGGTGCGGGACACCCCCGTCGCCTCGGCGATCTCGCCCTCGCTGACGAGCTGGCCGCCCGGGTAGACCTGTTCCAGGATGGCCTGCTTGAGGTGCCGGTACGCCCGCTCGGCGGCGGACGGCGCGGTCCGGCTGGGATGCGTCATGTATCTAAGACTGCTCCCGGGGTCGGCCGGGCGGCCCGGCGCGGGCCGGGACAGTGGCGCAGACCACGGTCAGGCCCACAGCTCCCGCAGCAGCTTCTCCACCTCGGCGGTCCGCTCGATCTGCGGCATGTGCCCGGTGTCGCGGAACAGGTGAGAGCGCGCGTCCGGCAGCCGGGTGCGGGCGTACGCCAGGTGCGCGGCGGGCAGGACCAGGTCGCGGTCGCCCCAGACGAGCAGCGTGGGCAGGCCGAGCGCGGCCACGGCGTCGAGCAGGTCGGCGCGCCACTGCGGGCGTACGCCGCGCCAGGTGCCCAGGTCGCGGACCAGCTCCAGCATCACCCGGGCCGCGTGCGGCTGCCGGGCCACCGCGAGCGCGGTGGCGAGCCGCTCCTCGGTGACGTACGCCGGGTCGTAGAAGATCGCCCGCTCGGTGCGGCGGACGATCCCCGGGTGCGGGCGCAGCAGCAGCCGGGCCAGCGGGCGTACCGCCAGCAGCCGCAGCGCCAGCGTCACCTCGCGGCCGAAGCCGGCGCTGTTGAGCAACGCCAGGCTGGTGACGCGCTGCGGTTCGTCGACGGCCAGGCGCATCGCGACCGCCCCGCCGAGGGAGTTGCCGACCAGGTGGGCCGGGCCGGTCACCCCCGCCACGTCCAGGAAGCGGGCCACCGCGGCGGCCAGCGCCGGGAGCGTGTGCGGGCCGTCCAGCGGCGCGGAGCCGCCGTGCCCGGGCAGGTCCACCGCGAGCACCAGGTGGTCGCGGGTCAGCGCCGTGTGCAGGGCGGTGAAGTCGTCGAGGGTACGGCCGATGCCGTGCAGCAGCACCACGGGCGGGCCGTCGCCGCTGATCCGGCAGCGCACGCGCCGGCCGTCAACGGTGCGCGCGCCGGCCGGCGGGAGGGCCACTGTCACGCCGTGCGTCCGGGTTCCCGCGCGGCCTCCTCGCCGGTCCGGGCGGCCGGGACCGGCGCGTCGACGCGGCCGGGCGGTACGTCGGCTCCGGCGCGCGTCTCGACCCCGCCGGGCGGCACATCGCCCCCGGCACGCTCGGCGGTCGCCTCGGCCCCTGCGGTCGGCACCTCGGCGACGGTGGCCACCGGGCGGGACTGGCGCATGCCCAGGGCCAGCACCCTGCCGTACCCGGCGGGTGCGACGCGGGCGAGCAGGTCGGGCAGTTTCGCCGACCAGCCGATCAGCACCCGGCCGCGGCGTCGCTGCGCGCCGCGCAGGATCACCTCGGCGGCGGTGGCCGGGTCGATGGTGAGCAGCTTCTCGAACTGCTTGCGCCCGGCCTCGTACTCGTCGAGGGCCACGCCGCTGCCGACGCGGGCGCTGGCGGCGATCCGGGTGCGGATGCCGCCCGGGTGCACCGAGGTGACGCCGACGCCGTCGTCGACGAGCTCGTGCCGCAGCGCCTCGGTGAAGCCGCGTACGGCGAACTTGCTCGCCGCGTACGCGGCCTGCCCGGCGGGGGCGATCAGGCCGAACAGGCTGGACACGTTGACCAGGTGGGAGCCGGGCTCGGCCTTGAGCGCGGGCAGCAGCGCGTGGGTCAGGCGGACCACCGCCCGGAAGTTGATCTCGATGACCCAGAGGAACTCCTCCAGGGTGACCTGGTCGAAGCGCCCGCCCAGCGCCACACCGGCGTTGTTGATCAGCAGCCGGATCCGGGGATGCGCGCGGTGGATCTCGGCGGCGACCCGGTCGGTGGCCTCGGCGTCGGCCAGATCGACGACGTGGGTCTCCACCCGCCGGCCCGGGTACGCGGCCCGGATCGCGGCGACGGTGGCGGCCAGGCCGTCGGCGTCGCGGTCGAGCAGCACCAGGTCGGCGCCGCGCCGGGCCAGCCCGTGGGCCAGCGCCGCGCCGATGCCGCTCGCCGCGCCGGTGAGCACCGCCGTGCCGCCGGGGAAGACGAGGTCACGCATCGGTTCCTCCGGAGCTGGTCGTGGCGGCCGAGGCGGTGGCGGGCGCGCCGGCGCGGTCGAACCGCACGCCGTCGGTAAGCGGGCCGTGCCGCATCAGGCGTACGTCGCGGGGATAGTTCTGGTGCAGCCGCCACGGCGCCTGCGGTCCCTGCTTGGGCAACTGGTCGACGGCGCGCAGCACGTAGCCGGACTGCAGGTCGATGATCGGCACCAGGTCGTCGGTGTCCGGCGCGAGCGGCGTGACGATCTGCCGGCCGGTGTCGTCGAGGTGGCGCAGCAGCCGGCAGACGTACGTGGCGACGAGGTCGGCCTTCAGCGTCCAGGAGGCGTTCGTGTAGCCGATGGTCATGGCGAAGTTCGGCACGCCGGACAGCATCATGCCCTTGTAGGCGACAGTCGAGGCGAGGTCGACCTCGGCGCCGTCGACCACCAGCGTCATGCCGCCGAGCGCGAGCAGGTTGAGGCCGGTGGCGGTGACCACCACGTCGGCGGGCAGCTCCTCACCGGAGGCGAGCCGGATGCCGTGCTCGGTGAACGTGTCGATGGTGTCGGTCACCACCGACGCGCGGCCGGCGCTCAGCGCGGCGAACAGGTCCCCGTCCGGCACCACGCAGAGCCGCTGGTCCCACGGGTTGTAGCGGGGCGAGAAGTGCCTGTCGACGTCGTACCCGGACGGGAGCCGGCCCTTCGCGGCGCGGCGCAGGAACCGCTTCACCACGCCGGGGGCGCGGCGGCTGAGCTGGAAGTTCGCCACGCCGAGCGTGACGTTCTTCCACCGGGCCACCGCGTACGCGGCCTTCGGGGGCAGCCAGCGCCGCGCGGCGTCGGCGAACGGGTCGCGCGAGGGCAGCGCGATCACGTACGTGGGTGAGCGCTGGAGCATGGTGACGTGGGCGGCCCGCTCGGCCATGGCCGGGACCAGGGTGACGGCGGTGGCGCCGCTGCCGATCACCACGACCCGCTTGCCGGCGTAGTCCAGGTCGTCGGGCCAGTGCTGCGGGTGCACGAGCGTGCCGGCGTACCGCTCGACGCCGGGGAACCGCGGCGTGTAGCCCTCGTCGTAGCGGTAGTAGCCGGAGTTGGTGAACAGGAACGCGCAGGTGAGGGTGACGTCCTCGCCGGTGTCGTCGCGCTGGGCGTGCACGGTCCAGCGCGCGGTGGCGCTGTCCCACTCGGCGCGTACCGCCCGGTGGTGGAAGCGGATGTGCCGTTCCACGTCGTACTCGCGGGCGGTCTGCCGCACGTACGCCCGGATGGAGTCGCCGTCGGCGATGGCCTTCGGGTCGGTCCACGGCTTGAACGAGTAGCCGAGGGTGTACATGTCGGAGTCGGAGCGGATGCCCGGGTAGCGGAACAGGTCCCAGGTGCCGCCGATGGCGCCCCGGGCCTCCAGCACCGCGTAGGTCTTGCCGGGGCACTCGCGTCCGAGGTGGACGGCGGCGCCGATGCCGGACAGGCCGGCCCCGACGATGAGGACGTCGACGTGGTCTGCGGCCATCGGTTTCTCCCGTTCGCACCGGCGGTGGACCGGACACTATCCATCGCCGTCGACCGCAGTCAACATCGTGTCGAGTCGAATCGACAGGGTGTCGAGCGGGTGTAGCATCTGCCGACATGACGACCGCCCGTACGCCGACCGGCGCCGCGCCGACGCGCGGGCGGCGGGCCGGCCGGTCCACCGGCGACGACCGGGAGACCGCGATCCTGGCCACGGCCGAGCGGTTGCTGGCCGAGCGTCCCTTCGCCGACATCTCCATCGACGACCTGGCGCGCGGCGCGGGGATCTCCCGGCCCACGTTCTACTTCTACTTCCCGTCCAAGGACGCGGTGCTGCTCACGCTGCTCGACCGGGTCACCGAGGAGGCCGACGCCGCCGCCGGTGGCGTGTTCGAGCGGCTCGCCGAGGATCCGCGCGCCCACTGGCGGGAGCTGATCGCCCGGTTCCACGCCACGTTCGGCGGGCACCGGGACGTCGTGCTGGCCTGCGCCCAGGTGCGCGGCACCAACGCCGAGGTGCGGCGGCTCTGGGCCGAGGTGCTGGAACGCTGGGTCCGCGCGGTGCAGGCCGCGATCGAGGCCGAACGCGCTCGCGGCGCGGCCCCGGACGGTCTGCCCGCCCGGGACCTCGCCATCGCGCTGAACTCGATGAACGAGCGCGTCTGGTACGCCACCTTCGCCGGGGACGGCCCGGCGGTGGCCGAGCGGGACGTGGTGGACGTGCTGCTCGACGTGTGGCTGACCGCGATCTACCGGACCACCGCGCCGCCGGTCACCGCGTCCGGCGGAACTCCATGACCCAGTTGGTCTCCCAGGTGCGCTCACCGTCGGTGGAGAACGCCTGCTCCCAGCGGCAGGAGTCGGCGGTGATCGCCGACCAGAGGAACCGGCAGCGCACCGGCCGCCCCTCGTCGGTGTCGTCGGCGTGGAACTCACCGACGCCGCCGGTGAACCCGCCGACCACCGGGGGCAGTTCCAGCACGCCACGACTGCTGTGCATCCAGTAGATCGACCACAGCCCGGTCGACGGGTTCAGGATGCGCACCGTGGAGCCGGAGAAGCCCCGGCTCGGGCAGCGCATCTCGTCGAAGCTGCCGGCGCCGTCGAAGAACGAGCGCGCCTCGCTGACACCGGCGAACTCCTCCCAGTCGTCGCTGCCGACGTGGCGCTGCCGCAGGCGCCGGTTGGTCACGTCCCAGGTGCCGACGAGGAAGTCGAAGTCGCCCATCAGCGGCCCACCGGCCCCTCGGCCCGGGCGTCCGCCAGGTAGCCGGCGAGGTCCGGCCGGTCCGGCGCGAGCACGTGCCGGATCCAGGCGGTGCGCTCGTGTTCCAGCACGCCCAGTTCCCAGACGCAGCCGACGCCGGGACGGGTCAGGTCGACGAAGTGCGCCGGGTCGTCGTCCGGGCAGTCCAGTGCGGGCTGCCCGGCGATCGCGATGCGGCACTCGACCACGTTGTCGAAGAACCAGCTGTACGCCAGCAGGTACGCCCCGGTGTCCGCGCCCCGGTGCAGCACCACCCAGCTCGCCGGCGGGGTGGAGCCGTCCGGGGCGGGCAGCAGCGCCGGCAGGTACGCGTACGCGGCGTCGACCACCCGCGGTTCGAGGCGGCGGTCCGGCTGGTCCATGTGGTAGCGCTTGACGTGCCGGCCGGCCACCTCGACGGTCCCCGGCACGGTCAGCTCCTTGTCGTGAAAAGCCATGCGGGCACGCTAGGACCGCTCCCCTGACAGCTAGTGTCAGTGGAATGCGGGCCAGTCGACTCCTGTCCATCCTGCTGCTCCTGCAGGCGCACGGCCGGCTCACCGCCGCCGACCTGGCCGCCCGGCTGGAGGTGTCGGCGCGCACCGTCTACCGGGACGTGGAGGCGCTGCACGCGGCAGGCATCCCGCTGTACGGCGAGGCCGGACACGACGGCGGCTACCGGCTCGTGGAGGGGTGGCGGACCCGGCTGACCGGGCTCACCGCCGAGGAGGCCGACCGGCTGCTCTTCGCCGGGCTCCCCGGGCCGGCGGCCGAGCTGGGCTACCAGTCGGTCGTCGCCGCCGTCCAGCTCAAGCTGCGGGCCGCGCTGCCCGCGCCGCTGGCCGACCGGGCGGCCCGGCTGGAGCAGCGCTTCCACCTGGACACGCCGGGCTGGTACTCCGACGGCGACCCGTCGCCGTACCTGGCCGAGGCCGCCGAGGCGGTGTGGCGGCAGCACCGGGTCCGGGTGCGGTACCGGGGCTGGCGCGGCGAGACGACCCGGGTCCTCGAACCGTACGGGCTGGTGCTCAAGGGCGGGCGCTGGTATCTGGTCGCCGCCCGGCCGGACCGCGCTGATCCGGCCACCTACCGGGTCAACCAGATCCTCGACCTGACCCCGCTGGACGAGCCGTTCGAGCGGCCCGAGTTCGACCTGCCGGCCTGGTGGCGCGCGCACGTGGTGGAGTTCCGGGCGGGCCTGCACCGCGACGAGGCGCGCATCCGGCTGTCGCCGCGCGGGTTCGCCCGGCTACGCGAGGTCGGCAGCGACGTGGTGGTGGCCGCCGCCGAGGCGAGCGCCGGCCCGCCCGACGCCACCGGCTGGGTGCACGCGGTCATCCCGATCGAGTCGCTCACCCACGCGCAGGGCGACCTGCTCCGGCTCGGCGCCGACGTCGAGGTCCTCGCCCCGGAGGCGCTGCGCGCCCGCCTGTCCGACACCGCCGCCGCCCTGGCCGCTCTCTACCACCCACCCACCCCGCCCGCCCCGCCTGTCCCCCGGTGATCAAGGAGTTGGTGTCCTTCGAGGAGATCGACTCGTACCCAAACTCCTTGATCACCGGGGCGGGGTGAGGGTTCGGAGGGCCCCGGCCACCGTGGAGAGGGCCCGATCGAGGTCGGAGGGCGGGGTCGACGCGTAGCCGAGGACCAGGCCGGGCGGCTGCGGGCGCTGGCCGTGCCAGGACAACGGATGGACCTTCACGCCCCGGCGCAGCGCCGCCGCCGCCAGCGCCCGGTCGTCGACGTCGCCGGGCAGCGTGACCATCAGGTGCAGCCCGGCCGCCGCGCCGTGCACCACCGCCCCCGGCAGGTACGCGCCTACCGCGCGGATCATCGCGTCCCGGCGGCGTACGTGCCGGTGCCGCAGCAGCCGCAGGTGCCGTTCCAGCGCCCCGGACTCCATCAGCTCGGCCAGCACGAGCTGCGCCAGCGCCGCGTTGCCCAGGTCGGCCGCCCGCTTCGCGGCCACCACGTCGGCGTGCAGCGCGGGCGGCACCAGCAGCCACCCGATCCGCAGCGCCGGCGCGAGCAGCTTCGAGATGCTGCCGACGTAGCAGACCCGGTCCGGCGCCATGCCCCGCAGTGCCGGCACCGGCGGACGGTCGTAGCGGTGCTCGGCGTCGTAGTCGTCCTCCACCACCAGGCCACCCTCACGCGCCCACCGCAGCAGCCGCCGGCGCCGGTCGCCGTCGAGCACCACCCCGGTCGGGAACTGGTGCGCCGGGGTGAGCAGCACGGCGGGCGCGCCGGACCGCTCCAGCTCGTCGACGCGCAGGCCCCTGTCGTCCACCGGGACCGGCGGTGTCGCCAGCCCGGAATAGGCCAGGTGCTGCCGTACGCCGAGCGAGCCGGGGTCCTCCACCGCGACGGTGTGCGTACCCCGATCGCTCAGCACCCGCGCGAGCAGGCCGAGCGCCTGGGACACCCCGGACACGATCACCACCTCGGCCGGGTCGGCACGGACGCCCCGGCTGCGGGCCAGCCAGTTCGCCACCGCCGACCGCAGCGCGGGCGCGCCCGCCGGGTCGCCGTAGCCGAGCGCGGCGGGCGTCATCCCGTGCAGCACGGCCCGCTCGGCCCGCAGCCAGGCCGCGCGGGGAAAGGCCGCCAGATCGGGTACGCCGGGAGTCAGGTCCACCTCCGCGGGTACGGCGCGCAGCTCGTCGAAGACGTCGAGGCCGGGCCGGCCGGCGAACACCTCCGCTGCCCTCCTGGGCCGGGGTGGCCGGGTGACCACGGCGGCCGGTGAGGCGACCACCACCGTTCCGGCCCGGCCGCGCCCGGTCACCTGCCCGTCCTCGGCCAGCCGCTGGTACGCCTCGGTCACCACGCCCCGGGAGACCCCCAGCTCGGCGGCGAGCACGCGGCTGGCCGGCAGGCGGGTGCCCACCGGCGCCCGGCCGTCGGCGATGGCCGATCGCAGCCGGGCGGCCAGCCAGTCCGCGCGGCCACCGGGCGGCGCCTCGCCGACGTCGAGCTGGAGGAAGTCCGCACCGGCCGCTTTGGACTTCTCGATGACGACAGCTTTGGCCCTGTCCATCGGACCATTATGGCCACAGGCTGGACCGTATGACAGCCGCCTTCCTGCTGACCTCTCTCGTCGTCGCGATCAGTCCCGGCACCGGGGTCATGCACACGCTCGCCACCGCCGTGGCCGCCGGACGCCGGGCCGGGCTGGCCGCTGCCGCCGGTGCCACGCTCAGCCTCGTCCCGCACGTGATCGCCGCGGTGACCGGCCTGGCCGCCCTGCTGCGCGCCGGCACGCCCGCGTTCCGCGTGGTGACCTGGCTGGGTGTGGCGTACCTGCTCTGGATGGCCTGGTCGGCGTTGCGCGACCGGGGCACGCTCACCGTCGGCGGCGACCGGCCCCCGCGTCCCACGGCGGCGGTGTTCCGGGACGGGGTGCTGCTGAACCTGCTGAACCCGAAGGTGACGGTGTTCTTCGTGGCGCTGCTGCCGCAGTTCGTACCGCCGGACGCGCCCGCCGCCACCGCGCGCATGCTCGCCTGCGGCCTGGTGTTCATGGCTGTCACGCTGCTGGTGTTCGCCGGGTACGCGCTCCTGGCCGGCGCGCTGCGCCGCCGCGTGCTGTCCCGGCCCCGGCTGACCGTGCTGCTGCGGCACGCCTTCGCCGGCGGTTTCCTCGTCCTGGGCCTCGGCCTCGCCTTCACCGCCTGACCCGTTCCAGCTCACCGCCCGAAAAGGAGTCTCCCCGTGCGTTTCCGGCACTCTCCCGAGATCTGGTCGGCCTTCCCGGAACTGACCTGCGGCGTCCTGCACGCCACCGGCGTCACGCCGGACGTCGACGTCACGCCACTGTCCGCAGGGCATCTCGGCGCCGCCCGGGACCGGCTCGCCGCCGGGCCGGAGGGTGGCTTCCCGGAGATCCAGGCGTGGCGTCGTGCGTTCGCCCGGATGGGCTGCCCGCCGACCCGCTACCGCTGCGCGGCCGAGTCGCTGCTGCGCCGGTTGCGGCGGGACGGCGACCTGCCCCGGCTGCACCCGCTCGTGGACCTCGGCAACGCGCTCTCGGTCCGGTACGCGGTCCCGGTCGCCGTGCTCGACCTGGCCGGGATCAACGGCGACCTGACCGTCCGCCCGGCCGACGGCACCGAGTCCTACCTGGGTCTCGGCGGGGAGTCCGAGCAGCCCGCGCCCGGCGAGGTGATCTTCGCCGACGAGGGCGGGCACGCGCACGCCCGGCGCTGGTGCCACCGGCAGAGCGGCACGTCGGCGGTACGGGCCGACACCGCCGAGGTGCTGGTCGTGGTCGAGGCGATGCACGACGGGTCGGCGCCGACCGTACGCCGGATGCTGGACGACCTGGCGGCGGCGCTGGACGAGCTGTGGCGCGTGCCGTCACGGACGGCGCTGCTCACCGCTGACGCGCCCGAGTTCGCCGTGCCGGTCCGGACGGGCTGACCCGCCGGCGTGGTGGGGGGGTCGCGCGGTGTCACACCGGTGCGCAGGTTCCGGGCATCCGGCGACGACGCTGGTAGCTGCAGGGCTCGTCGTCAGGCGTCGGGGTCGTCGGTGCGGTTGTGCGCGATCGGCTCGTCGTCAGGCGTCGGGGTCGGTGCGGTCGCGCGCCATCAGCTCGTCGAACTCGGCCGGGGTGATCTCGCCGGTGCGCAGCCGCCGGGCGTTCGCGGCGAACCGCGCCATCGCCGCGCCGCGCGGATCCGGCTCGGTGAGCAGACCGGCGTCGGCGGTCCGGGCGCTCACGGCGCCGGCCACGTCGTGCGGATCGGCCAGGTCGACCGGCTCGCCGTGCAGCTCGCGCAGCGCGTCGGCGAGTCGCGCGTCGGCGGCGTCGCCGGTGCCCCACCAGCGCCGGGCGAGGTCGACGGTGCGGCCGAGCGAATCCTCGCCCACCCGTTCGGCGCCTATCTCGGCACGCATCATGCGCAGGAAGCGGATTGTCACGGCATCGGAGTCATCGGCGATCACGCCCGTACCCTAGCGAGCGGGTCCGACGAAACCGCCGGGCGAGCCGGGGTCGTCCGGCCGGTTGAGGTCGCCGCCCGCGGGTAGTGCGCGGACATGCCCGAACGATACGAGGACTACGACCGCGTCGCGATCGTCACCGGCGCGGACTCCGGCATCGGCAAGGCGTGCGCGGTGGCGCTCGCCGAGGCCGGTCACGACGTCGGCATCACCTGGTACGGCGACGCGGCGGGCGCCGACCGCACCGCCGCCGAGGTACGCGCCACCGGCCGCCGCTGCGAGACCGTGGAGCTGGACCTGACCCGGCTCCCCGAAGCGGCGACGGTCATCGACGAGCTGGCCGACCGGCTCGGCGGCCTGGGTGTGCTCGTCAACAACGCCGGCACCGGCCTGTCCGAACCGTTCGTGGACGTGAGCTGGGAGAAGTGGCGGGAGGTGCTGGCGGTCGACCTGGACGGGCCGTTCTTGTGCTCGCAGCGGGCCGCCCGGCGGATGCGCGCGGCCGGGCGGGGCGGCCGGATCATCAACATCACCAGCGTGCACGAGCGCGCGCCCCGGGTCGGCTCGTCGGCGTACTGCGCCGCCAAGGGCGGGCTCGGTCTGCTCACCAAGGTGATGGCGCAGGAACTGGCGGCCGACGGGATCACCGTCAACGCGGTCGCGCCGGGCGAGATCGCCACGCCGATGACCGGGCAGGAGGACGTCGACCCGTTCACGCAGGACCGTCCGGGTGTGCCGGTGGGACGTCCGGGTGACGCGCGGGAGGTGGCGGCGGTGGTGGCGATGCTCACCTCGCCGGCTGCGGCGTACGTGACGGGGGCGTCGTGGGCGGTGGACGGGGGGATGCTGCTGATGGGTCCGCAGGCTTCTGCGCTTTCCTCGGATTCCTGGCGTTCCGTCTAGCTTGCGGTTTGGGGCCGGGGGCGACCGTGCCCGGCTCCGGGCGGTCAGGCTTGATCCCTGCGCCCGGCATGGTCGCCCCCGGCCCCGTCGTGGGTCAGGTGCGTTCGTTGCCGCCGGGATCCGGGGTGGCTCCCACGGGTGCGTCGAGCGGTGCCTGCTGCTGCTCTGGGTAGTGGCAGGCGGTTTGCTGTCTGCCGCCGTCGCGGGTGGTCAGGGTGGGTTCTTCGGTGGCGCAGTGGTCGGTGGCTTTCCAGCAGCGGGTGCGGAAGCGGCAGCCCGACGGTGGGTTGAGGGGGGTGGGCACGTCGCCGGTGAGGCGGATGCGGCCGGCGGGCCCGAGGGTGGTGACGTCCGGGATCGCCGAGAGCAGCGCCCGGGTGTAGGGGTGTTGGGGGCGGGTGTAGATGGTGTCGCGGTCGCCGATCTCGACGATCTTGCCGAGGTACATGACGGCGACGCGGTGGCAGAAGTGCCGCACCACGGCGAGGTCGTGGGCGATGAACACGAACGCCAGGTCCAGATCTTGTTGCAGGCTGCGCAGCAGGTTGATGACCTGCGCCTGGATCGACACGTCCAGCGCGGAGACGGGTTCGTCGGCCACGATCAGCTTCGGCTTCAGGGCCAGGGCGCGGGCGATGCCGATGCGCTGGCGCTGCCCGCCGGAGAACTCGTGCGGATACCTGTTGTAGTGCTCCGGGTTCAGGCCCACGAGTTCGAGGAGTTCCTGCACGCGTTTCTTGACGCCGCCGGGTGGGGTGATCCGGTTGACCTGCAACGGCATCGCCACGATCCGCCCGACGGTGTGGCGGGGGTTCAGCGACGCGTACGGATCCTGGAAGATGATCTGCAGGTCCTGCCGCAACCCGCGCAGCTCACCACGTTTCGCGTGGGTGATGTCCCGCCCCGCGAAGGCGATGCTGCCGGCGGTGGGTTCCAGTAGCCGCACCAGCATCCGCCCGGTCGTGGTCTTCCCACACCCCGACTCCCCCACCAGCCCGAGGGTCTCGCCCGGGCGTACGTCGAAGTCCAGCCCGTCGACCGCCCGCACCGCACCCGTGCTGCGCAGCCCTTGCCGGACCGGGAAGTGCTTGGTCAGCCCCCGCACCGACAGCAGCGGCTCGGTCTCGGTACTCATCGGGCCACCCCCACCTGGGCTACCTCGTCGCGGTAGATCCGCTCCCGCGCGGCGACCGGCAGATGACACGCCACCAGATGCCCCGCGCCCGCCGCAACCAGCTCCGGAACGTCCGTGCGGGACCGGTCGCCGTTCACGTCGGCCCACCGGCACCGCGGATGGAACGCACACCCCGACGGCAGGTTGATCAGACTGGGCGGGTTACCCGGAATGGGCAGCAGGTCCGCGTCGGCGTCACCGTGCAACGACGGCACACTCGACAACAACCCCCACGTGTACGGATGCTGCGGCGCCCGCAACACCCGCTCCACACTGCCGTGCTCCACCGCCCGGCCCGCGTACATCACCAACACGTCATCAGCCACCTGACTGACCACACCCAGATCGTGGGTGATCAACACGATCGCCGACCGGAACTCCTCCTGCAAATCACTGAGCAGGTCCAGGATCTGCGCCTGCACCGTCACGTCCAGGGCCGTGGTCGGCTCATCGGCGATCAGCAGATCCGGATCGTTCACCAACGCCATCGCGATCATCGCCCGCTGCCGCATCCCACCCGAGAACTCATGCGGATACTGATCGAACCGCTTGGCCGGCTGCGGAATCCCCACCCGGCCCAACATGTCCACCGCGCGACTGCGAGCCTCGCGTCTGCCGGCCCTCGGATGATGCACCCGGTACGCCTCAGCGATCTGCCTACCCACCGAGTAGTAGGGGTGCAACGCCGACAACGGATCCTGGAAGACCATCGCCATGTCCCGGCCCCGCAGCCGCCGCACCTCCTCCTCACCCAACCCGACGAGCTGACGCCCACCCACCGAGATCTCCCCGGAGATGGTCGTGCGCTTCGCGTTGTGCAAACCCAGGATCGCCAGCGAGGTGACGCTCTTACCGGAACCGGACTCCCCCACGATCCCCAGCGTGCGACCCCGCTCCACAGCGAACGACACCCCGTCCACGGCCCGCACCACACCGTCCTCGGTGTCGAACCGCACCCGCAGATCCCTGACCCGCAGGTACGGGCCCTCGCCGCGACGCGGCGCCGGAAGCTCCACCATGTCCGATCCCTCCCCTCAGCTCAGCCGGACCCGCGGGTCGATCACCGCGTACAGCACGTCGACGACGATGTTGGCGACCACGATGAACACCGCTGCCAGCAGCACCGTCGCCATCACCACCGGCAGGTTGAGGAACTGCACCGCCTCCACAGTCGCCTTGCCGAGACCCTGGAGGCCGAAGATGGTCTCGGTGATGAACGTGCCGCCGAGGCTGGTGCCGATGTCCAGCCCGGCGATCGTGACGATCGGTGTGATCGCCGCCCGCAGCGCGTGCCGGGTGTGCACCGTCCGGGCGGGCAGGCCCTTCGCCCGGGCCGTACGGACGAAGTCCTCCGACAGCGTCTCCAGCATCTGGGCCCGGGACAGCCGGGCGTACAGCGCCGAGTTGAGGAAACCGAGCGTCATCCAGGGCAGCAGCAGTCCGGTCGCCCAGCGCAGCGGACTCTCGGTCAGCGGCGTGTAGCTGGGGAACGGCAGCAGGCCGGTGGAGTAGACGAGCAGGTACAGCAGGATCAGCCCGAAGAAGTAGACCTGCATCGACGCCCCGGCCAGCGTGATACCGATGGCGGCGCGGTCGAACGCCGTACCCCGGCGCAGTGCCGACACCATGCCCAGCGAGACGCCGAGGCCGAGCCAGAGCACGGCACCGCCGAGGACGATGCTGAACGTCACCGGGGCGCGCTGGGCGACGATCTCGGTGACCGGCTGGTTGTTGCGGAACGAGTAGCCGAGGCAGGGCGCCGGGCAGTCCTGCCGGAAGTCGCCCGAGCCGTAGGTCCGGCCGGCGAAGACGCCGCTGACGAAGTCGGCGTACTGCCGGGGCAGCGGCTGGTCGATGCCGAGGCGGCGCTCGACCTGGGCGATGTCCTCGGCCGTGCAGTTCTTGCCGCACATCACCTTCGCCGGGCTGCTCGGCACCGCGAAGAAGAGACCGAACGTGACCAGGCTGATGACGACCAGGGTCAGGGCGGCGACGAGCAGCCGCCGTACGACGAAACGGAGCACGGGAGCACCTCCCCCGGGGTGGGCGCGGGGGCGGCCGCCGTGGCAGCCGCCCCCGCGCGGCTGTCACTTCTTCACGTAGATGCCGTTGAGCGAGATGATCCCGAACGCGTCACTGAGGAAGGCGTTGCCGACCTTCGAGCCGTGCAGCTCGTAGGTGGCGTCGTAGTAGCAGGGCACCACCGGGGCGTACTTGTCCATGATCATGCGGTCGAGCGCCATCCAGCCGGCGTCCTGCTCCGCGGCTGGCAGGTCGCGGACCCGGTCGATCTCCGCGCTGACCGACGGTTCGTCGAGGTACGACAGGTTCTGGTTGCCCTCGGCCACGATCTCCCGTCCGTCGTAGACCGGCGGGATGACAGTGGAGCCGGTGGGCCAGTCCGAGCCCCAGCCGGTGAGGTACAGGTCGTACGGGTTGTCCTTGCGGCCGACTTCGTCGTAGTAGCTGCTGTTGTCGATCGGCTTCATCACGATGTCGAAGCCCATGTCGGTGAGGTTCTTGCGCAGCGCCTCGGCCTGCTGGGTGCGCAGTTCCAGGTTGGAGTGGGCGAGCACCAGCTTCGGCCGCTTGCCGGCGAGCAGCTCGGCGGTCTTGGCCTTGTCGCCGGTGACCGGGGCGTTGAACAGGTCGTAGGAGACGAAACCGGCGGTGGTGGGCGACATGAGCGTGGTGGCGGGTGAGCCGGCGGCCTGCCCGCCGAGCACCTTGAGCAGGGCGTCCTTGTCGACCGCGTAGTTCAGCGCCCGCCGGACGCTCAGGTCGGTGACCCGCTGGGTGTTGATGCTCAGCACCCAGTTGTACTGCGTCGGGCCGCGCACCACCCGGTCGGCGACGCCCGATCCGGTGGTGCGGGGCAGCACCGACGGCGGCACGTCCGACCAGCTCAGCGCCGCCTGGTCGGCCGGCCCGTCGGCGACCAGGCGCTCGGCGATCTGGGCCTGCTCCAGGCCGAACGTCATCCGGATCGCGTCCGGGTACGCGTTGCGGATCGGGTCGGTCGCCGGATCCCAGTTCGGGTTGCGTTCCAGCTCCAGCGACACGTCGCGCTGGTAGGTCTTCACCCGGTACGGCCCGGACGAGAACGGCCGCAGGTCGTAGTTGGCGCGGGTGTCCTTCGCGGCGGGCACGGGCGCGCTGGTGGGCAGCGCCGCCGCGTACGGCAGGTCGCAGTGCGGCTGCGGGAAGGTGAACCTGATGGTCCGGTCGTCGGGGGTGGCGACGCCGTCGGGCACCGGCTTGCCGCCGTCGTACGGTCCCTTGTAGGTGGCGTTGTACGCCCCGCCCGGGTAGAGCCACTGCTGGATGTAGTGCGGGCCCTCGTTGAGGTTCGCCGCGAACGACCTCGCGATGCCGTGGGCGACGTCCTTGCTGGACACGGGCGTGCCGTCCTCGTACTTCACGCCGTCGCGCAGGGTGAACTCCCAGACCTTGCAGTCGCCGTTGACGTCCTTGCCGGGGTTGGTGGCCAGGTCACCGACGAGCAGCAGCTTGCCGGTGCCGTCCTCCTTGTAGCCGTTGAGCGCGCGGTAGAGCAGCCCGCCGGCGACCTGCTGCACGTTGACGTAGTTGCGGGCCGGGTCGAGGTGCTCGAAGTCGGCCGGCTGCATCACGGTGAGGGTGCCGCCGCGGGCCGCCCCGTCGACGTCCTTCGCCGGGCCCTGGTTGTCGGCGGCCTCGTACGAGATCGATCCGCTCTGGGTCTTGGTCTTCTGGTCGTCGCCGCCCCCGCCGTCGTCGGTGGTGGGGCTGCAGCCGGCGGCGGCCAGCGCCGCCGCGGCGAGGACACCTGTCAGTGTCCGGGTTCGTGCGCGCACGGTGTGCTCCTTCCTGCCCGGCGGCCCCCGCCGGCCGGGCACTGATGGCCGTGGG
This sequence comes from Micromonospora sp. CNZ285, assembly GCF_004637285.1. Classification (NCBI taxonomy): domain Bacteria; kingdom Bacillati; phylum Actinomycetota; class Actinomycetes; order Micromonosporales; family Micromonosporaceae; genus Micromonospora; species Micromonospora sp. CNZ285. Next base: position 1,801,772 of record NZ_SPQD01000001.1, read on the forward strand.
GACTACCGGGTGGAGCGGGGGTCCAGCGAGTCGCGCAGCGCGTCGCCGAGCAGGTTGAACGCCAGGACCAGCAGGAAGACCGTCAACCCGGGGAACAGGGTGTACCAGGGGTCGCTCGCGACGTAGCCGATGCTGTTGAAGATCATGCGGCCCAGGTCGGGCGTGGGTTCGGTGACGCCGATGTTGACGAACGCCAGCGCCGCCTCGATGGCGATGAACTGCGGCACCATCAGCGAGACGGTGACCAGGATCGGCGCCCAGATGTTCGGCAGCAGCTGCCGCAGCAGGATGTGCGCGGTGCCGGCCCCGGCGGCCCGGGCCGCCTCGACGAACTCCCGCTCGCGCAGCGAGATCACCTGCCCGCGGACCAGCCGCGCGGTGTACGTCCAGCTGAACAGGCCGAAGGTGGCGACGATCAGGCCCACCCGGAAGGCCGGCGACGGCGCCTCCCGGTCGGAGTAGAAGCGGTCCTGGAGGATCGGGATGACCGCGAGGGCAAAGATGAGGAACGGGAACGCCAGCGTGAGGTCGATCAGCCAGTTGACGACGCTGTCCAGCCAGCCCCTGGCCCACCCGGCCAGCACACCCACCGCGACACCGATGCCGGATGCCAGCAGCGCCGAGGCGAACGCGATGAACAGGGACGTCCGCAGGCCGTAGACCAGTTGCATCAGGATGTCCCGGCCGCTGCCCGGTTCGAGCCCGAGCCAATGGTCGGCGCTGATTCCACCGGCGTACCCGATCGGCATTCCGAAATCGTTGAGCCGGTCGGCGAACTTGTCGGTCGGGTCGATTCCGGTGAGCCGTCCCAGCAGTGGCGCGCCGAGTGCGACAAGGGCGGCGACGGCGAGCGTGACGGCGCTGGCGCGGGCCGTACGGTCGCGTTTGAGCCGCATCCAGGCGAGCCGGCCGGGTGACCGGCCGACGAATTCGCCGGGCCGGCCGACGGGGGCGGGAACGGCCTCGACATCGGGGCCGGGAGCGGCCGGTGGGTACGACAGTTCGCTCATGAGCAGTCCTCCCGACGGGGACGAAAACGCCCTGCCACCCGACGGTAATGCGCTATGAGGCGCTCTAAAGAATCGTTCCGGTAACGGCCGTTCCGGTTGTCGTGCATTGACAACGATCCGGCGTACGGAATGCATCGGCGCAATAACGGCTCGATTCGGTTGTCAGCCTTTCAGGTGGCCGTTCCGCGAATTCGGAATGCGTTGCCGCAAGGCACTCGGGCGGTTGTCAGCCGTTCGGGCATTCCCGCACACCGATGTCACACCGACCGGACCGTGGGGTCGGCTGGTGTAACACTTCGTGACTCTTCGCGTTCACACCGTCCACCTAGGGTTCTCGGCGGTCCGGTTCGCACGACGTGCCGGGCCGTCCACCGGCCCTCACCCGGGGCCCCGACGGAAGGACCACCCATGCCCTTCGCCCGACGTACCGCCGCTCTGGCCCTGGTCGCCGCGCTCGGCGGCCTCGCCGCGCCGGCCTCCCCCGCGCAGGCCGCGCCGCGCCCCGGCCCGGAGACCCCCTCGGTGCTGCTGCTCACCGTCGACGACGGCGCCGGCCTGCGCGCCACGGTGCTGACCTGCGGGCCCACCGGCGGCCTGCACCCCGACCCGATCACCGCGTGCCGGCTCGTCGCCCGCGTCGACGGCGACCTGGACGCGCTCGACGTGGACGGCGCGCCGTGCACCTCCCAGTACGACCCGGTCGTCGCGCGTGCCGTGGGCTTCTGGCAGGACCGTCCGGTCTCCTACACGCGGACGTTCGGCAACGCCTGCCTGATGCAGCGCACCACCGCCTCCCTCTTCACCTTCTGACCCCCTCCTTGTCGCGTTGATCATGAGGTTGGCGGCGGTTCCGGTCCGGTTTGCCGCCGTCAACCTCATGATCGACGGGGTGGGTCGGGAGGCGGGTGGGGTGGGTGCGGAGAATGGGTACGGGGTGTTCGGAGGGGAGACTGTGCGGGTGGACGGGCCGGTGGCGGGCGAGGGCGGGCGGGAGTTGCGGGCGGACTGCTCGCGCTGCGCCGGGGTGTGCTGCGTCGCTCCCGCGTTCACCGCGTCCGCCGACTTCGCCATCGACAAGCCCGCCGGGCGGCCCTGCCCGAACCTGGGTGCCGACTTCCGCTGCGGCATCCACACCGAGCTGCGGCAACGCGGCTTCCCCGGGTGCACCGTGTTCGACTGCTTCGGCGCCGGTCAGCACCTCACCCAGCACACGTTCGCCGGCCGCGACTGGCGGGCCGACCCGGCCACCGCACAGCGGATGTTCGACAGCTTCGCGGTGCTGCGGCCGCTGCACGAGCTGCTGTGGTACCTGACCGAGGCGGTACGCCTCACCCCGCCCGGCCCGCTGCGCGACGAGCTGACCGCCGCGCTCGACGAGACCGGCCGGCTCACCGACGGCACCCCTGACGACCTGCTCGCCCTCGACGTCGACGCGCACCGGGACCGCGCCAACCGGCTGCTGTCCCGCGCCGCCGAACAGGCACGCGCCGGACGGGCCGGCCCGGACCGCCGGGGCGCGATGCTGATCGGGGTGGACCTGCGCCGTACCCCGCTGACCGGGGCGAACCTGCGCGGCGCCTGCCTGATCGGCGCCGACCTGCGGGGCGTACGCCTCGGCACCGCCGACCTGACCGGCGCGGACCTGCGCGGGGCCGACCTGCGCGGCGCGGACCTGGGCGAGTGCCTGTTCACGCACCAGTCGCAGCTCGACGCCGCACGCGGCGACCACCGCACGGTCCTGCCGCCCGGCCTACGCCGCCCATCCCACTGGTCCCTGACCCCGACCCCGGCCCCGACGCCCCAGCCGCGCCAGCGCCGCCTCCGACCCCGACCCCGGCGGTGATCAAGGAGTTTGTGTCCGGTTCGGGGCCGGATCGGGACACGAACTCCTTGATCACCGCGAGATGGGCCGGGGCCGGGTTTGGTGGGGGTGGGGTGGGGTAGGCGGCGCGGACGACTGTTGGCCGACGGGAGGGGCCCCGGTGCGATATCGGGCACGCGACGGTGAGGAGCCGGTCGACCCGGCGCACGCCGAGGACGAGGCCGGGCAGGTTCCGCTGGTGCAGACGGCCGCGGACACCGACGTGCCCGCCCCCGCTCCCGGTACGCCGAAACCGGACGAGGTGACCGAGGACGACGTATCCGGCATGGCGGGCGGCGCCTCCGGCAGCAGCTCGGGCGGCTCCTCGATGCCGACCCACCCGGACGCGGCCCGCGGACGGGACGCCGCCCGCTGAACGTTTGCCGTCACCCGCTGCGGGCAGGAGTGCGACATGACCAGTGAAGAGTCCTTCGGCCGCGCGGCCGGCGACGAACCCGACGGCGCGACCGCGTACGAGGCGTCCCTGCGCCCGCCGGGCGAGTCCCTGCACACCACCGACGACACCGGTGACGACTTCGCCGACCTGCCCGCCGAGGACCGGCGCTCGGCACGGGAGGTCAGCCGTGCCGGTTACGACGTCGATGCGGTCTCCGGCACCGGCGACCCGTCGGAGGAGCCGGAGGAGATCGAGGAGGGCCGGCCGCTGCGCTGACGTGCGCGCGGGGTGGCGGCCGGGCCGGCGCCCCGCGCCTCGGTCATGCCCCGGTTCGCCAGCGCGTCGGCGCGCTCGTTCTCCGGGTGCCCGTTGTGGCCCTTCACCCACAGCCACGTCACGTCGTGCCTGGCGCAGGCCGCCTCCAGTGCCTGCCACAGGTCGGCGTTCTTCACCGGCTGCTTCGCGGCGGTCAGCCAGCCGTTGCGCTTCCACGCGTTCAGCCAGCCGGTGATGCCGTTGCGCACGTACGTGCTGTCGGTGTGCAGGCGTACCGTGACCGGGCGGGTCAGGCTCTCCAGCGCCCGGATCGCGGCGGTCAGCTCCATCCGGTTGTTCGTGGTCGGGGTGGCCTCGCCGCCGCACAGTTCCCGCTCGTGCCCGCCCCAGCGCAGCACCGCGCCCCAGCCGCCGGGCCCGGGATTGCCGCTGCACGCGCCGTCGGTCCAGATCTCCACGACCCGGCCGGTCTCCGCCTCCGCCATGCCCGGCAACCTACCGGGTACGCGAGCACGCGGGACCACCCGACCCGCCGCGCCCGGCTAGCGTGCCGGTATGACCACTCCCCCGGGCTTCGCCACGCTCTGCAACTTCCGTGACCTCGGCGGCTGGCGGACCGGCGACGGCCGCACCGTCGCCCGGGGCCGCCTCTACCGCTCCGACTCGCTGGCCAAGCTCGCCGGTGCCGATCTGGAACGGTTCGCCGCGCTCGGCGTCCGCACCGTGATCGACCTGCGGTATCCGTGGGAGATCGCCGACCGAGGCCGGGCCCCGGAGAGCCTCGGCGTCGCCTGGCACAACCTGAGCATCGAGCACCGGCCGTACGTGCAGGCCGACATCGATCCCGGCGTGGACCCGTGGCGCTACCTGGCCGACCGGTACGCCGAGGTGGCCGGCGACGGCGTGGCCGAGCTGCGGCAGGCGATCGAGGTGATCGCGGACGGCGAGCACCCGCTGGTGTTCCACTGCGCATCCGGCAAGGACCGCACCGGGCTGCTCGCCGCGCTGGTGCTGTCCCTGCTCGGCGTGGACGACGACCAGATCGCCGAGGACTTCGCGCTCACCGAGCACGCCACCGACCGGCTGGTGGCCGAGTGGCGGGACCGCAACGGCGGCGCGACGCCTGGCTGGCCGGCGTACGGGCGGGCGCCGGCCGAGATCATCCGGCTGGTGCTGGCCGAGCTGCGGGCCGCACACGGTTCGGTGCACGGGTACGTGACCGGCCGGCTCGGCGTCGGCGAGGAGACGATCGCCGCGCTGCGCGCCCGGCTGCTCACCGGCGGCTCCATCCCGCTGCCCTTCCAGGGCACCACCGGCGGCATGCCGACGCCGGCCGCCCGGTAGAGCACCGCCGACCGATAGCGGGTCCCCACGAAAAGCAGACGACGCCGATGCGGCGGTCTGGCACGCTGCGGGATCGTGGACACGCGGTGGGACGGCCTGCGGGCCGAGGTACGGGCGACGATCGACGAGCTGGTCTCCTCCGGCCGGGAGACGGGTGTGCAGGTGGCCGCGTACCTGGACGGGGTCGCGATCCTCACCGAGCAGGCCGGGCTCGCCGACACCACCACCGGCCGGCCGATGACGGGCAACACGCCCGTGCACGCGGTCTCCACCGGCAAGGGAATCACCGCCACAGTGGTGCACGTGCTGGCCGAGCGGGGACGGCTCGACTACGACCTGCCGCTTGCCGCGGTGTGGCCGGAGTTCGCCCGGCACGGCAAGGACGGCATCACGCTACGGCACGTGCTAACCCACACCGCCGGCCTGCCCGCGCTGGCCGCCGACGTGACGCCGGAGGACTTCACCGACTGGACGCGCATGTGCGAGCTGCTGGCCGACGCGCGGCCGCTGTGGGCACCTGGCGAGCGGCTGGCGTACCACGCCTGGACGTGGGGCTGGCTGCTCGGCGAGGTGGTGCGGCGGGTCACCGGCGCCCCGGTGTCGCGTGTGCTCGCCGAGGAGGTGGCCGGGCCGCTCGGCGTGGAGCGGGAACTGTTCCTCGGCGTACCGGAGGCGGACCTGCCCCGCCTGGCCCGGCTGGAGGACGCCGGCCTGTCCGCGCTGATGACCTGGGCCGGGGCGAACCTGCCGCACTTCGACGCGGTCGCCCCGCCCGCCGTACGGCCGGACACCGTCATCGGCTCCCGCCCCGACGTGCTGCGCGCCGACGTACCGTCCGTCGGCACGATGAGCGCCCGCGCGGTGGCCCGGATGTACGCGGCGCTGCTCGGCCCGGTCGACGGGGTCCGGCTGATCTCCGCCGAGCGGATGCGCGAGGTGTCCGCCCCGGCGGTACGCGCGCAGGAGTGGGTGTTCGGGCAGGAGAGCACGTTCGGGCTCGGGTACGCGGTCGAGGACGACGGATCGTTCGGCACCGCCGGTAGCGGCGGGAGCCTCGCGTTCGCGTACCCGGACCTGGGGTTGACGGTGGCGGCGGTGCGCAACCGGCTCGGCGCGGGCGACGGCGACCCGATGGAGCAACTGCGGACGCTGGTGCGCGACCGCGTCGCCGAGGCGACCGGCCACCGGTAGCGCCGAGCCGGCAGGCGGGCGCCGACCTCGCCCAGGCCGCGCCGGGAACGCAGCCGCGCTAGCGGCGCAGGCGGGCGCGCAGCCGGCCGGCCGCGTCGCCGAGCACCGCGCCGGTCATCGGCAGCAGCGGGCTGGACCGCATCACCGCCAGGTCCTCGGCCGGGCTGGTCACGCCGTCGAGGAACCGCAGCACCCGCTCCGGCGGGTTGCGGTCGAACAGCCGCTCGAAGAACTCCACGCCGCCGACGTGCCCCCGGTCCAGCGCGCGCAGCGCCACCGCGTCCATCCACAGGTGCCGGCCCGGGTACGCGGGCGCCGGCACCGGCGGACGGCCGGCGGCGAGCGCCCCTGCCACCTGGTCGGCCTGGCGCAGCATCGCGGAGAACGTGAATCCGGTGGACGGACGGGTCGCCCCACCCGCGGTACCCAGCCGCACCACCCGAGGGCTCGGGCGGGACTCGAACGGGCCGTCGGTCATCGGGATCACGCCGTCCTCGACCTCCCGCACCCGCAGCGCGGTCAGGTCCAGGCCGAGCAGGTCGGCGTACCCGCGCAGCGCCGCGTCGTAGCCCGCGTCGTCGAGCAGGGCCGGACCGAACTCGGTGTACTCGACGAGCGCGAACCGGTCGTCGACGGGCAGCACGTACCCGAAGGAGACGCCGCGCTGCGGTTGCGGCGTGCGGAAGTCCATCAGCACCGCCCGCTGCCTGTCGAACGTGGGCCGGTCGGCGGACAGCCACCAGCCGCGGAAGTGCTGCAACCAGCTGGTCCGACCCGGCCGCTTCGGCCGCCGGGGCCGCGAGTCGAGCACCCACCCGGCCCGCACCAGATCCCGGCCGTCCGGGTCGCGGACCGTGACCCGCTCACCGTCGTCGTGCAGCTCCCCCGCCGGGACGCTGATCCGGACCGCGTCCAGCCGCCGCTCGGCCGCGGCAGCCCGGTCGTAGACCGGGGCGGAGCGGAGCATGGCGTACCGCAGGGGGTCGAGCGTGAGGACGCGGCGGCCGGCCGGCGTGACCACGTCGACCCGCGACCAGCTCGCGCTCAGCAGCGGGTCGAGGTCGTCGCCGGGCAGGCCCCAGAACGCCCAGGTGCGGTCCTGGCCGCGCTTGTGCACCGGGTCGACCACCGCGACCCGCAGCCCGGTCACGTCGTGGCGGTCCAGCGCGGCCAGGACCAGGGACGCGGCGCCGCCGCCGCCGACCAGCGCGAGGTCGACGTCGACCGGGAAGGAAGCGTGCATCCGGCCACGCTGCCACATCGGCGGAGGCGGCCACCGGCCGACCCGCGCTCAGGCCACCGGCGCGGGCTCCTGCGGGGCCGGGTCGGCGTAGGCGGCGGCCACCGTCGCCCGGTCGAAGACCCGCCACGTCGCGGCGATCACCGCGACCGCCACCACGAAACCCACCCAGTACGGCGCGGTGATGCCGAACCGGGCCGCCACCACGCCGCCGAGCAGCGCGCCGACGCAGTTGCCGCCCGCCGCGACGAACAACGTGGTGCTGCCGACCCGGCCCATCAACGCGGGCGGGGTGAGCCGCTGCCGCAGCGAGTTCGCCACGATGTTCCACAACGCGCTGTGCGCCCCGAACGCGAACAGCGCGAACCCGACCACGGCCGCGCTGCGGGACGCGGCGAGCGCCAGGTGCAGCCCCGCCTCGATCAGCAGCCCGGTCCGCACCGTCCAGGTGGGTGTGATCGCGGCGATCAGCCGGTCCCCCACCAGCGAGCCGAGGACGCCGCCGAGCGCCATGCAGGTGAACAACGCGCCGTAGCCGACCGAGCCCAGACCCAGCCGCTCGGTGGCGAGCAGCACCAGCACCGCCACGGCCGCGGTGAGCGTGACGTTGAGCAGGCCGATCAGCACGGTCATGGTGCGCAGCAGCCGTTGCCGCCACAGCCAGCGGAACCCCTCCGCGACCTCCGCCCGCACGGAGCGCCGCTCGTCCGGCGCCGGCCCGCCGCGGTACGTCCCGGCGAGAAGTCCGACCAGCACGGCGCTCAGCGCGTACGTGCCGGCGTTGAGGACGAACGGCAGCGACGCCGCCAGCACGAACAGGAACCCGCCGAGCGGGCCGGCGATCATGTTCTGCATCACCTGGGTGCCGCCGCCCAGCCAGCCGTTCGCGCGTTCCAGCAGGGAGCGCGGCACCACCGCCGGCAGCACCGCCTGCGCGGCGGTCCGGAACACCACCTCGCCGGTGTTCACCACGAACAGCACCGCGTAGAGCAGCGCGATCCCGGCCCGGTCGGCCAGCATCGCCGCGGCGAGGACCGCGAGTGCGCCGACGCGTACCCAGTCGATGAGCACCATCAGCCGCCGCCGATCCACCCGGTCCGCGAGCACGCCACCGGGTAGCGCGAACAGCAGCCACGGCAGCCACGACACCGCCGCCCCGGCCGACACCACCAGCGGATCGTCGGTGATCGAAGCCACGTACAGCGGCGCGGCCACCGTCGCCGTCCCACTACCCAGCGCGGACAGCGTGCTCGCCGTCCACAGTCGGGCGAAGCGCCCGCCGAGCCGTTCCCCCGTCACGGCGAGGCAACCTACCAGCGGCGACGGAGCCTGCCGACCGGTTTTACCGCCGCCAGGCGAGCACCACCGGCGCTCGCGGGTCCGCCACGTCGAGCACCACGTCCGCGTGCCGCGCCGGGCTCGCCTCGGCCCGGTACCGCTCCTGCCCCGGCAGGTAGCGCGCCCGGTAGCGGCGGCGCACCTCCTCGGCCGAGCCGAACACGTCCAGGTCGCGGATCAGTGCCCGGCGCAGCGTCTCGTGGTCGAACGCGTCCCGGTAGTAGCCCTCGGGCGACAGCGGACCGCGCGCCCGGCGGACCGCGGCGGGCCGGTGGAATCCGTCGACGCTCACCCGGAGCACCGGCCGCCGCTCCCCCAGCACCTCGGCCAGGTCGTCGGCCACACGGGTCTTGCCGGCCGCGTCAGGGCCGTCGACGGCGACCCGCAGCGGGTGCGGCGGACGGCGGGCGGCGAGGTCGTCGGCGAGCCGGGCCAGCAGCCGCGACCGGGTCCCGCTCATCCGTCGGCCCGCGCCGGACGGCGGCTGTTGAGGCGGGCCGCCTGCCGGTTCAGGTGGTCGCGTTCGGCCAGGCTGGACGCCCGGCGGGCCGCCTCCGCGTACAGCCGCGCCGCCCGGTCCGGGTCGCCGTCGCGTTCGTGCAGGTACGCGGCCACCGCCGTGTACCGGGGCAAGGTGTCGTCGAGCGCCGCGAGCGCCGCCAGCCCGGCGCGCGGGCCGTCCGCCTCGCCGACCGCCACCGCCCGGTTGAGCCGGGCGATCGGGCTGCCGGTCAGGCGCACCAGTTCGTCGTACCACTCGACGATCTGCACCCAGTCGGTCTCGGCGGCGGTGGGCGCGTCGGCGTGCAGCGCCGCGATCGCGGCCTGGGCCTGGAACTCGCCCAGCCGGTCGCGGGACAGGGCGGTCTGGAGGATGCCGACGCCCTCGGCGATCAGCGTGGTGTCCCACCGGCTGCGGTCCTGCTCGGCCAGCGGCACCAGGCTGCCGTCCGGCGCGGTCCGTCCGGCCCGGCGGGCGTGGTGCAGCAGCATGAGTGCGAGCAGCCCGGCCACCTCCGGGTGGTCGATGGCGGCGGCGAGCTGCCGGGTGAGCCGGATCGCCTCGGCCGCCAGGTCCACGTCGCCGGAGTAGCCCTCGTTGAACACCAGGTACAGCACCCGCAGCACGGTGGCGACGTCACCGGGCTGGTCGAACCGGACGCCGGACACGGTGCGCTTGGCCCGGCTGATCCGCTGCGCCATGGTGGCCTCCGGCACCAGGTACGCCTGCGCGATCTGCCGGGTGGTGAGCCCGCCGACGGCGCGCAGCGTCAACGCGACGGCCGACGACGGGCTCAGCGACGGATGGGCGCAGAGGAAGTAGAGCCGCAGCGTGTCGTCCACCGCCGGCACCGGCCCGGGCGGCGGCTCCTCGTCCACGAGGTCCTCACGCCGGCGCCGGGCGGCGTCGGCGCGGACCACGTCCAGGAACCGCCGCCACGCCACCGTCACCAGCCAGCCGCGCGGATCGCGGGGCGGGTCGTCCGGCCAGGCGCGCAGCGCCTCGATCAGCGCGTCCTGCACGGCGTCCTCGGCCGCCGCGAAGTCGGCTCCGCGGCGGACGAGGACACCGAGCACGCCCGGGATGAGGCTGCGGAGCGCGACCTCGTCCATCGGACGGATCACTCGGTGATGGTCGGCGGCGCGGTCAGGAACGGGCGCAGCTCCAGCCACTCGTGGATCGGCTTGCCGCCCTGCCCCGGCGCGGCCGACAGCTCGGCGGCCAGTTCGAGCGCGCGCTCGTAGCTGTCCACGTCGATCACCATCCAGCCGGCGATGAGATCCTTCGTCTCGGCGAACGGGCCGTCGGTGACCGGCGGGCGTCCCTCGCCGTCGTAGCGGACGAACGTGCCTTCCGGGGCGAGCGCCTGGCCGTCGACGTACTCGCCGCTCTCCTGGAGCCGGGCCGCGAACTCCTGCATGTAGTGCACGTGTGCGGAGATCTCCTCCGGCGTCCACTTGTCGATCATCGGCATGTCGGACACCGGGGTCGGGCCGCCGCGGTAGTGCTTCAGGAGCAGGTACTTCATGAGTGTCTCCTCGTGGAGGGTGCGACCCATTCTGGCCGCGTTCACTCCGGGGACGAAGCAGGCCGTCCGTTCTCGACATCGGTGGCGGAGGAATCTCGGGGGTCACATCGTGTAGGGCATCCTAGGAGGCTAGTTCTGACGGGTCCGGGCCGCCTGCCCCCGTCGCGGCGGTCCGGACCCGTCAGCGGATCGCCGCGCCCTCAGCGGGCGGCGGTCCGGCGCAGGCCGGTGATCAGCACCGTGCCCGCGACCAGGTGCAACGCCACCAGCGTCAGCGTCGCCGCACTCCCCACGCCCCCGCCCAGCGGCCCGAGCAGGGACACCAGCAGCACCAGGCCCGCGACCACCGTCCACGCCGTCCGGGCGCGGGCGGTGAGCCGCTCCAGCAGGGCCAGCAGCGCCCAGCCGGCCAGCCCGGCGAGCAGCGTGCTCACCACCACGGCCGGCGGCGTCACCCGCTGGTCGGTGGAGCCGCTGCGCGCGATCAGCTCCACCCCCGCGACCGGTACCGCGACCACCCAGCCCAGCAGCGCGGCGGCGGTCGCCGCGAACACCGTGAGCAGGCGGTCCCGGCGGCGGTTCGGGCGGGCGGCGACGGTCGGGATCGTGGTCTCCATCGGTGACTCCTCCACATCGGGACGACTGCCGGAAACGCTAGGTCCGGGGGGCCGCCGCGCGGATCGGGCCGCGGAGCGGTTCCCGGCTCCGTCGCCGGAACGACCACCGCGCGGATCTCCGTCTGGCGACCGATGAGAAGCGGTGGACCGGCGGCCTAGCATCCGGACATGAGGTGCGCGTCCCGGTCCCGGTTCCTGCTGCTGCTCGACGGCGGCATCGCCACCGTGAGCGTCGCCGTGTGCCTGCTCGCGCTGCTGGCCTCCGACGCCGGCCCGGACACGCCCGGCGCGACCGCCGTCGCGGTCGGCCTCGCCGTGGCGCAGGCGAGCTGTCTGCTGTGGATCCGCCGCCACCCGGGGTACGCCCTCGCCGTCGCCGCGCTGGCAGGCGTCGGCCTGGAGGCACTCTGCCCGCAGCTCGGCTGGCTCGGCCTGGTCGCGGTGCCGATGGCGTACGTGGCCCGGCTGCGCCCGCCCCGGTACTCGCTCGTCGCGCTCGGGCTGCTGCTGGCGCCCACACCGTGGAAGCTGGTCACCGGCGGCTGGCGGGACCTGCTGCTGGCGGTGACCGCGCTGGCCCTGAGCTGGACGCTCGGCGAGCTGCAGCGGGGCCAGGCGCAACGGCGCTGCGCGTGGGAATGGCAGGTGCTGGCGGCCGAGCGGGAACGCATCTCCCGGGAACTGCACGACGTGGTGGCGCACCACGTCGCGGTCATCGCCGTCCAGGCAGCCGCCGCCGAGGACGTGTTCGACGAGCACCCGGCGCAGGCCCGCGCCGCGCTCGCCGCGATCGACACGGCGGCCCGGTCGGCGCTGACCGAACTACGGTCCATGCTGCACGCGCTCGCCGTCGACGACGGGTCCGGTCAGGGCGGGCCACAGCCGGGTCTGGCGCAGCTCGACGCGCTCGCCGACGCGGTACGGGCGGTCGGCCTGCCGGTGACGCTGCGCCGGGAGGGCGACGGCGAGGCGCTACCCGGCGGGGTGCAGCTCTCGGCGTACCGGATCGTGCAGGAGTCACTGACGAACGCGCTCCGCCACGGGCACGCCACCCGCGCCGACGTGGACGTCCACTACCGCGACGGCGTACTGCGGCTGGAGGTCGTCAACGACGGCCCGGCGCCCGCCCGCCGGCCCGGTACGCCCACCGGGCGCGGCATCGTCGGCATGCGGGAGCGGGCCCGGCTGCTCGGCGGCACGCTCGACGCCGGCCCGCTGCCGGCCGGCGGGTTCCGGGTCCACGCACGACTGCCGGTCGGAGCGGGCCGGTGACCGTGCGGGTGGTGGTCGCCGACGACCAGGAGCTGATCCGCGCCGGGCTGCGCACCGTCCTCGACGCGCGGCCCGACCTGAGCGTGGTCGGCGAGGCCGCCGACGGCGTCGAGGCGGTCGCGGTGGCGACGCGGACGAGGCCGGACGTGGTGCTGATGGACGTCCGGATGCCCCGGCGCGACGGCATCGCCGCCACCCGGGACCTGGTGGCCGCCGGCAACCCGGCCCGGGTGGTCATGCTGACCACGTTCGACCTGGACGAGCACGTCTACGCCGCGCTGCGCGCCGGGGCGAGCGCGTTCCTGCTCAAGGACACCCGCCCGGCCGACCTCGCCGAGGCGGTACGCGTGGTGGCCCGGGGCGAGGCCCTGCTCGCGCCCACTGTGACCCGGCGGCTGCTGGACCGGTACGCCGACCGGCTGCCCGCGCCCGCGCCCACCGGCGACGCGCTCGCCGCGCTGACCGCCCGGGAGCGGGAGGTGCTGACGCTCACCGCGCGGGCACTGTCCAATGCGGAGATCGCCGCCCGGCTGCACCTGAGCACCGCCACCGTGAAGACCCACGTCTCGGCGATCCTCACCAAGCTGGGCCTGCGCGACCGGATCCAGGCGGTGGTGCTCGCGTACGACACCGGACTGGTCCGGCCGGAGCCGCCGGTCCGGTAGGCGCCGAACCGGACAGCGGACCCAGACGTACCGAGCCGGGACGATTCGCCGTCCGGCCTGGCCCGGCATGTCCGCCGTCTCGCGGCGGCAGGGAGCACACCGGACGGCAACGAAGATTTCTCAATTACCCCCAGTGACCGCCGCAACCCTCCTAGTGTTGGCCACACCGGTGCTCGTCACGGAGTTGGCCACCCGAACGACGTCCCACGCCTACAGCGGACGAAAAGTGAGGGAAGACGCGGATGAAGGCACAGTCATTTCTCGGATCGGCGGCGTTCGGCGTGGGCCTCGGCGCACTGCTGCTCCCGGCCGCCGCGCTGGCGGACACCAGAGTCTCACCCGCCACCACCCCGGTCGGCGGCACCGTCGTGCTGACCACCACGTGCAACCCGAACGCCGGTGACGCGATCTTCCGGGTCACCGGCCCGGACCGGGACCAGAACGTCCGGTCCACCACTGCGGCCGCGGGCGGCGGCCTGAGCGCCGAACTGTTCACCGCCGGGTTCACGCTCGGCACGTACACCGTCGCCACCACGTGCGGCGACGGCAGCGACGGCGGCAGCGCCACGTTCACCGTCACCCCGATCGGCGGCGCGCAGGCCGGTGGCGGCGGACGCGACGGCGACACCGGAGTGCTGATCGCCGGTGGCGTGCTGGCCGCCGGGGCGCTCGCCGGAGGCGCGTACGCGGTCATCCGCCGGCGCCGCGCGGACGCCGCCGCCTGACCGGCTCGCCGAGCGGTCCGCCCGCGCCGGATGCTCCGGCGCGGGCGCCGCGTCCCTGTCGGACGGAGGTGGGATGCTGGCCTCGTCACCGCACGGCGGCCGGTCGCGGCTGCGCACCGTCGCCGTGGTCACCGCCGTCACGGTCGCCGCCGCCGCGGGCGCCGGCCTGGTCTCGGCCGGGCTCGGCACCACGTCGGCGTCACCACCGCAGCCCGGCGCCTCCGCCGCGCCCGCCACCGAACGACCGGGTACGGCAGGCCCCGCGCTGCCCCGCGCCACGCCGGTGCGGGTCACCATCCCGCGCATCGGCGTCGACGCCGAGATCGTCCCGGTCGCCACCGACGCGGACGGCGCGCTCGAGGTGCCACCGCTGGAACGCCCGGAGGTCACCGGCTGGTACCACCCCGGTCCCGCCCCCGGCCAGGCCGGCAACGCGGTGCTCGTCGGGCACGTCGACTCGCAGCACGGCCCGGCGGTCTTCTTCGACCTCGGGCGGCTACGCGGCGGCGACACCATCCGGGTGCTGCGCGCCGACGGGCGGACCGCGACGTTCACTGTGGACGGCGTCGGGGCGTACCCGAAGGAGCGCTTCCCCACCGCACGGGTCTACGGCGGCGACGCGGCTGCGCGGCTGCGGTTGATCACGTGCGGCGGGCGGTTCGACCCGCGGACCGGCAGCTACCCGGACAACATCGTCGTCTTCGCCACCGCGACCCGGTGACGCTCAGTCCGCCAGGTCGGCCAGTTCCGCGCCGAGCAGCTTCGCCAGCAGTTCCACCCGGCCCGGGTCGTTGTCGGCGGTGATGTTCCGGCTGGGCATCTCGACGGTCATCAGCAGGTAGAGATACAGCCGGTACAGCCCGAGCCGCCGCCGTGCCCCGGCGTCGAGCGGGAACGGCGCCGCCGCCCGGTAGGCGCGTACCAGCGGGTCGTCCGGCTCGTCCTCGGCGCGCCGGAACAGCAGCGGCGACACGAGGTCCATCAGCGGATCGCCCCACAGGTACCGCTCGCCGTCGACCAGGCCCGTGAGCCGGGGCGTGCCGTCCGGCCCGTCCACTGCCAGCACGTTGCCGGCCCAGCCGTCGAAGTGCAGCAGCGCCGGACGGCGTACCGCGTCGAGCACCGCCGCGTGCCGCGCCACCAGCTCCCGGATCCGGGACGCGGGTACCGGCAGCGGCACCGCCCAGTCCTCGGCGTCGGCGAGCATGTCGTCCACCATCGCCGTGTACGCGTCCCGCCACGTCGCCCCGGAGGCCCGGTCGCCGTCGTAGCCGTACCGCTCGCCGGTGACGCCGTGCAGCGCGGCGAGCGCGCGGCCGAACTCGGCGCGCAGCGGCCCGACGTCCGCGCCGGCCCGGCTCAGATCCCAGAGGGTACGACCCGGTAGCCGCGCCATGAGCAGCCAGTCGCCCAGCTCGGGGTCGGTGCCGTGGTGCAGCAGCGCCGGCGTCGGCACCCCCGGTGCGCGGTCGGCCACCAGGCGCAGGTAGTGCGCCTCCGCGCCGATCATGTCCCGCTCGTAGCGCAGCAGCGGCAGGTGCGGCGGCGGACCGACCTTGAGCACCACGTCCCGGCCGTCGGTGAGGCGTACCCACCACACGGCGGCGAAGCCGCCACCGGTCAGCGGGCCGCAGCCGGCCACCTCGGCGCCGGGTCCGAGCGAGGCGGCGAGGTAGCGGCGGACCTGATCCGGGTCGAGGGCACGCTGAGTCGGACTCACGCTCATGGACCGGGGAGCGTAGTGCCTGCGGCTGCATCGTGGGTGCAGCGATTGCGAAGACGTGCGGCACCGGCCGGCGGCACGACCGTTTCAGGCAAGCACCCGCCGCAGGGCCTCCAGTTCGGCCTCGGTGGCGCCGGCAGCCTGGAGATAGGCGGAGACCGAGCCGTGATGGCTGCGGATCCACACCATGGCATGAAGCAGGTGCGCCGCGGTCACCGGGCGGGTGCCGTGGCCGATCGCCGCGCCGGCCGGCGATCCGGTGAGGTCCAGAGCGGCGTTCGAGCGCAGGAAATCCTGGGTGACCTCCGCATCGGAAGCGTTCAGGAGAGTCTGGATGACGGCGACGACAACTCCGGTGCGGTCCTTGCCGGAGGCGCAGTGGACCAGGGCAGGTACCGCACCGGGGGCGATGAGCTGCCGGATGATCGCGACGGTGGCACGACCGGCCTGCTCAGCCATGTACGGGTACAGCGCCACCTGGTCGTCCGGCCAGCTCTGCTCGGTGAACACCGGAAAGTGGCAGTGTTTGACGTCGAGACCCGCACACCGGTCCGGCCGGTCGGCCACCTCTCGGACGCTGCGGAGGTCGATGACCGTGCGTAGCCCGAGATCCTCCAGCTCCCGGGCACCCTCGGGCGTCAGGAGATGCAGGGCGCCGGAGCGATACAGGACCCCACGGCGCAACGATCCGACGCCGCCTGCGTCGCGGAGGTTCCGGACGCCGGAACCGCCGGTGGTGGCGTCGGCCGTGGCCCCACGAGTGATCATGGAGGCGACTATACGAGGTCGGTCAGCCGACGCTTGTGGCTTCAGCCGCCTCCCCGTCGACTGCCCCTCTCCACCGTCCTCGCCATCGGACAGCGCGCCCTTTCACCCTGTCCCGTCCGGGAGTCCCCGGCCTACCGGCGGCGAGGGCGGTCGTGGTGTGGGAGAGAATCGCCGGGTGGCGAGACGGAAGGCGCGCGAGGGCGCGGGTGAACGTCCGGCGGCCTGCCCGTGCGGCACCGGCCGGCCGTACGCGGACTGCTGCGGTCCGGTCCACCGGGGCGAGGCGACGGCGGCGACAGCGGAGGCGCTGATGCGGTCCCGGTTCAGCGCGTTCGCGCTCGGCGACGCCGCGTACCTGCGGCACAGTTGGCACTCCACCACCCGGCCGGACCGGCTGGAGCTGGACCGGGGCACCCGCTGGACCCGGCTGGAGATCGTGGAGACCGGGCAGGGCGGCCTGTTCGACAGCGCCGGGACGGTCCGGTTCCGGGCGCACTACCGGGAGGGCGGCCGGGCGGGCGTGCTGGCCGAGCACAGCCGCTTCGCCCGCGAGGACGGCCGCTGGGTCTACGTCGACGCGCTGCCCGAGTGAGGGTCAGGGCGGGCGCGGTCAGGCCGGGCGCGGGGTGGGCTGGGCCAGCTCGGCGATCTCGCGCGGCAGCTGGGACAACGCCCGGTTGAACTGGGCCGGCCCGATCACCCGGTGCAGTGCCTGCAACACCGCCCGGGCGCCGCGCTCGGCGTCGGACGGGGTCGCGCCGGAGCGCTCGGCGACCCGGCGCAGGAACTCGTCGTACCCGAAGACCTCGGGGTCCTCGACCCGGGCGCGGGCCAGCAGCGGACGCAGCTCGTGCGCGACGTGCGCGGACAGGTCGTCGGCCTCGCCGCCGCTGATGCGTTCGGCGAGCGTGCGCAGTGTCGCCTCGGTCAGCGCGCGGGCGGTCTCCACCGGCACGCCGGCGCGGGCGGACACCCGCGCGTAGAACTCCGGTTCGGCCATCATCGGTCCTCCCGTCGCAACGGCAGCGTGGCTACCCGCCGCCGGTCCCGGCAAACGCCGCCGCACCGCTCAGGCCAGGGCTCGTGCCGCCGAGACGATCGCCGAGACGCCGATGCCGGCCCGGTCGAACTGCTGGGCGGGGGTGCCGGAGCCGGGCAGCCCGCGTACCGCCAGGTGGTTGACCCGGGCCGGTTCGCCCAGGTCGGCGAGCGACTCCAGCACCGCGGACCCCAGCCCGCCCTCCGGGTAGTGGTCCTCGACCACGACGAGCCGCCCGCCGGTCTCCACGACGGTCTCGGCCAGGCGCTGCCGGTCCACCGGCTTGATCGAGTAGAGGTCGATCACCCGGGCGTCGATGCCCTCGCGGGTCAGTTCGTCGGCGGCGGCGAGGCAGAGGTGCACCGTCACGCCGGTGCCGAGCAGCGCCACGTCGCCGCCGTCGCGCACCATCCGGCTGCCGCCGATCGGGAACGGCTCGGCGTCGTCGTAGAGCACCGGGTACGCGCCGCGCGTCGTGCGCAGGTAGCTCACGCCCGGGTGGTCGGGCATCTGGGCCACGAGGGCCGCGCAGGAGACCGCGTCGGCCGGGCACAGCACCGTGGAGCCGGGCACCGCCCGCAGCGCCGCGATGTCCTCCAGCCCCATCTGGGACGGGCCGTCCGCGCCGATCTCCACCCCGGCGTGCGACCCGACCAGCGCGATGTCGGCCCGGGACACGCCCGCCATCCGGATGAAGTCGTACGCCCGGGACCAGAACGCGGCGAACGTCGCCGCGAACGGCCGGTAGCCGCGCACCGCCAGGCCCACCGCCGCGGCGGCGAGCTGCTGTTCGGCGATGAACATCTGGAAGAACCGATCCGGGTACGCGGCGGCGAAGCGCTCCGCCCGGGTGGAGTCGCTGACCTCGCCGTCGAGCGCGACCACGTCGGGCCGGGCGGCGCCGAGGGCGCGCAGCGCGTCACCGTACGCGTCCCGGGTGGCGACCTTCGCGCCGCGCTCGTACCGGGGCAGTTCCGGCTGCCCGTGCTCGGCCGGGGCGGTGCGCGGCGCGGCAGGGGGTTTCGGTCCGGCGACCCGGATGCGCCGGGGACCGCCGAGCGCCCGCACGGCCCGGTCGGCCAGTTCCGGGTCGAACGGCTTGCCGTGCCAGGCCGGGTCGTTCTCGACCTCGGGTACGCCCTTGCCCTTGACCGTGCGGGCCAGCACCACTGTCGGCCCGGTGGCGTCGCGTGCCTGCCCGTACGCCTCGTCGATCGCGCCCAGGTCGTGGCCGTCCACCACGATCGCGTGGCAGCCGAACGCCTCGACGCGCCGCCGGTAGGTGTCCAGGTCCCACTCCAGTTCGGTGGGGCCGCGCTGGCCGAACCGGTTGACGTCCACGATCGTGGTGAGGTTGCGCAGCCCGTAGTGGCCGGCCTTGTCCAGCGCCTCCCACACCGATCCCTCGGCGGTCTCGCTGTCGCCGCAGAGCACCCAGACGTGCGCGGGCGACCGGTCGAGGTACTGGGCGGCGAGCGCCACCCCGACGCCGACCGGCAGGCCCTGCCCGAGCGAGCCGGTGGCGACGTCCACCCAGGGCAGCACCGGCGTGGGGTGACCCTGCAGGCGCGACCCGGATCGCCGGTACGTCTCCAGCAGCTCCTGCTCGCTGATCGCGCCGGTGGCGCGGAACACCGCGTACAGCAGCGGGGAGGCGTGCCCCTTGGAGAAGATCAGGTGGTCGTTGCCGGGGTTGCCCGGGTAGGACCAGTCGTAGCGCAGGTGCCGGGCGACGAGCACGGCGAGCAGGTCGGCGGCGGACAGGCTGGACGTGGGGTGCCCGGAGCCGGCCATCGTGCTGCACCTGATCGCGTCCACCCGTAGCTGGGCGGCCAGGTCCGCCAGCCCGGTCAGCTCCTCGTCGCGCAGCGTGCGCTCTGCTTCCACCGTCACCGCGATCGTCTCCCGGGGTCGCCCGAATTCCCGGACCAACGCTAGGCCGCAGACGCGACCATTGGTCCCCTTTCTGGCGATTCATGCTCGACCGGTGAGCAGCCAGAGCGCCACCAGCAAATACGGCAGCACCGCGACCGCGAAGGCAGCCGGGTTGCCCACCGCACCGGCGAGCAGCCCGTACCCGGCGTAGAAGGCGACGATGGTCAGGTCGGTGGCCATTCCGGCGAGCGAGGTGACGGTGGCCCGGGCCGACCCGGTGATCCGGGCCTGAAGCCGCACGTCGGCGAGCACGGTGGCCAGCTGGAACGCGGCGAACGCCGCCGCCAGCAGCACGAACCCCGCCGGGTGCCGCAGCAGCGCCCCGGCGGCGGTCGCCGCGGCCGCGAACACGAGCAGACCGGCATACCCGCTGTGGGACAGCCGCTCGCCCAGCGGCGCGAGCAGCCCGCCCACAGTCATCCCGGCCCACACCAGCAGGAGCAGCAGCGGTACGCCCACCTCGGCCATGCCGGTGTCGGCGGCCAGCAGGCCGGTGTACTCGTCCAGTCCACCCCAGATTGCGGTGACGGCCGCGACCAGCAGCACGGCGGCGCGGACGCGGCGGTCGGCCCGCACCTCGCGCAGGCCCAGGCGCAGGCTGTCCAGCCAGCCGGGCTCGTCGTCACCGGGCCGCTCCCCGGCTCGTCACCCCGGACCGGCCCGTCCGGCTGGTCACCCGGGACCGGCGCGACCGGCGGTGGGCGGTGCTCCGGGAAGCGGGCCGCGACGGCGGCCGCCAGCAGGCACGTCGCCACGCTCGCCGCGCCGACAGCGAGGTAGCCGCCGAGCGCGTACACCGGCCCGGCGAGCACCCCTGATCCGACCGCGCCGAGCACCTCGGCGGTGCGGGTCCGGCCGATCAGCCGGGCGTACCTGTCGGTCGCGCCGAGGCGTTCCAGCTCGGTGAAGACGAGCGCCTCCAGCGCCCCGGAGCGCAGCGCGCCACCGGCGCCCCAGAGCAGGAACCCCACGGTGAACGCCGGGTAGGACGGCAGCAGCACCCAGAGCCCGAACCCGGCGGCGGCCAGCAGCGGCGCGAGACAGAGCAGCAGGCGGCGCGACACCGCGTCGGCCCACACACCGGAGGGCACCTCCAGCACGATGCCGGCGGCCGCCCAGAGCACGAACAGCGAGGAGATCTGCCCGACCGACAACCCGGTGTCGGCGAACAGCAGCACGTAGAGCGGGTAGAGCAGGACGAGGTCGGTGAGGAACGCGTACCCGTAGAGCGTCGCCGCCAGACGGCGGGTCGCTGGTACGCGGGCAGGAGCGACGAGCATGGAACCTTCCCACGGGACGTGACGGACACCGGTCGGAATGCACGGCGTCCGCGGCGGCCCGCGGCCTCGTCGCTCAGGAAGGCATCAACATCGCCAGGTCATGCCGGGATCCTATCCGCCGCGAGGCGCTCCGGTTGTCCCCCGGCGGGCACGAGATCGGGGCGGGACCGTGCGGTCCCGCCCCGATTCGTCGCCGCTGTCGGGTCAGCGGCGGAACTTCTCCACGTCGGCCTGCGGGATGACCATGGTGGCCTCGCTGTCCGCGGCCTGCTCGGCGGTCGGCTGACGCGGTGTGGTCGGCTGGGTGCGGTCGGAGTCGGCGTACGCCGGAATGTGCTGCGTGGCCTCCGCGCCCGCCGGCGACGGCACCGGCTCGGTGGGGTCCTCACTCGCGGCGGCCGTGGTGGCCGGGTGGGCCGGGACCGGCTGCGTGCGGTCCGCCTCGGCGTCGCGGCTCACCGGCTGGGTCAGCTCGGAGTCCGCGTACGGGCCGGTGGCGGCCAGGCGGGCCTCGACGTCACGACGGCCGGCCTGGTACGCGCGGGCGTGCGTGGCGATGGTCCGCGACTCCTCCTCGGCCCGGGTCAGCCAGTTCTCCCAGCGGCTCTGCATCGGCCGGACCAGCCCGCCGCCGACGCCGACGACCAGGATGCCGCCCACGGTGGCGAGCACCGCGATCAGCACCGGGGTGGTGACCGTGGTGGCGACGCCGATCTGGTTGAGCGCGGCGATGACGCCGAGGCCCAGGATGAACACCGAGGCGAGGTTCGCCAGCACCCGGCCGTAGGAGAGGCCGCCGAGCGCGCTGGAGATGATGTCCTTCACCGCGCGGGCGATGGCCGCGGCGACCACCACGATGACGATGGCGACGAACGCCCGCGGCAGCCAGGCGATCACGCCGGCGATCAGGTCGGAGATGGGGTTCGGGCCCCAGATGCCGAACGCGAGTTGCAGCGTCACCAGCAGTACGCCGTAGTAGGCCAGCTTCGCGACGATGTCGCTGGCGTCGTACTTCGAGCGGGCCAGCGCGGTCTTGATCCCGCCGCGCTCGACGGCCCGGTCGAAGTGGACCCGCTCCAGGACCTTGTCCACGAGCTTCAGCACGGCCTTGGCGATCAGCCAGCCGACGATCAGGATCGCGACGAACGCGACCGCCTTGGGCAGGAACAGCATCACCGAACGGAACGCGTCGCCCACCGCGTCCCCGAAGTTGTCTCTCATCGAAGGGCCTCCACGTACGTGGTCCAGGTTTGTTCGGGTGGGGCTACCCGGACCCGCGCGCGGGGAAACGCGTCAGCCGCCGGGACAGCGGTAGACGACCCGGGTACTGGCCTGCGCCGTCGACGGTTCGATGATGTTGACGGTGGCGATCCCGGTGGTCGTCCCGGCCCCGCTGAACGTCCACTTCAGGGTGAGCGCCGCCGTGTGCTGCCCGCTGCCGACCCGCTCGGTGAGCACGGCGCCGGGCGGCGCGTCGGAGCGGAACCACTGGTATCTGATCGTTCCGCCGCGCCCGTTGGTGCGCACGGTGGCCACCACGTCGACAGTCACGTCGCAGGCGACACCCGCCGGCCGGGGCACCGCGACAATGACCCCCTCGACCTCCAGCGGGCGCAGCCGCTGCCACAGGTAGAGGCCGACAGTCAGCAGCAGCACCACGGTGAGCAGCGTGGACAGCACCGAGACGACGCGACGCCAGACCGGACGCGGGCGGATCGGCGGTGCGGTGGGCCAGGGCGGCGCGGGCGGCGGCGTCGCCGGCACGCCCGGCCCGAAGCGCAGCTCGCCGCCCGGGGCCGGCACGTCACTCGCCGCCCTCGCGTGGCCGGTCCGATCCGGGTACGCCCCGGCGCCCGTCGCCGCCGTCCCGGTGGTGTGACCCTGATGCGGTACGCCTGTGGGCTGCCAGGAGGCGGTGGGCTGCCACGACGCTGTCGGTTCCGCGCCGGGGCGCCCAGTCGGCTCCGCCGGCGGACGCGGGTAGACGGTGGCCTGTCCGGTCGCACTTGCCGGTGCCGGGCGCATCTGGACCGTCGCCTCGCCCGCCGGATCGACCGGAGCCGACCGCAGACTCACCGTCTGCTCGTCGGTTGGACCGTCCGGAGCCGCGCCGAGGTGGACCGTCGCCTCGCTCGCCGAGCCGTCCGAGGCCGGACGCAGGCTCACTGTCTGCTCCCCCGCCCTGCTGTCCGGAGCCGCCGGGAGATGAACGGTCGCCTCGTCCGCGTCGTCTGCCCGGCCCGGCCTCAAGTGCATGGTCGGTTCGGCATCGGGCGGCGTCGGCGTGGCTGAGGCGGCGAGGTCTGCGGTGCGGTCGTCCCCGCCGGGGATCGCGGCCAGGTGGACCGTGGGTTCGGCGGTGGATGAATGGTCGGCTGCCCCGGGGAGGTGGACGGTGGGCTCCGACCTGCCGGTCGCCGCCGGGGTGTCGACGGCGAGCCGGACGGTCGGCTTCGCTTTCTCGGCAGTCGACTCCGCCTGCGTGACGGCGAGCGGCACCGTCGAGTCGGCGTCGGCTCGGGGGCGGACCAGGTGGACGGTGGGCTCGGCGGCGTCCGCGTCGCCGGTGATCGGCAGGGCGCGGGTGGGCAGCGCCTCGGTGGGCTCGTCGGGGCGGGTCACGCCGACCGTCCCCGGGACGGGCTGCGGTGCGGGGCAGCGGGCACTGTCGTACTCCTAGCCAGGGGTGCAGTCGTGGTAGAGCGTCACGTACACCGGTGACGTCGAGGTGGTCGTGTTGCCGGCGGCGTCGGCGGCGGTGACCCGGACGGGGATGCGGGCGCTGCGCTTGGGCGTGGACAGCGGGCCGAGCGTGCCGGTGAACAGCCCGCGCCCGGCGGCGGCCATCCGGATCGTGCCGGTGGCGCCGTCGACGGTGTAGCCGAAGGTGACTGTGAGCGCGGCCGGGCCGCTGCGGTCGTCGGTGACGGTGGCGGTGACGGTGCTGCTCTTGGCGCCGTAGGGGCATCCCTTCGGGTCCAGCTCGCCCGGGTCGGCGCTGACGCCGTCCACGACCGGCGCTGTCACGTCCGGTGGCGGTGGGCTGCTGGTGCGCGACGCGCTGGGGGTGGGCGTGCCGGCACGGGTCGGCGTCCCGGTCGGGTCGGGGGTGGCCGACGGCGCGGGAGGTGGCGGCGCGGCGGACACGGTGGACGGGCTGGGCGTCGGTGACGGGCTCGGCGTCGCGGTGCCGGTCGGGTCCGGTACGGGTACGCCGGTGGTGACGGGAGCGGCGCTCGCCGGGCCGGTCGGTCCCGCGGCGGACGTGTCGTCGTGGGCGGCGTAGCTGTAGCCGGCGCCCCCGGCCAGGACGGCGGCGACCAGGGCGCCGGCGGCGAGCGCGGTGCGGGCGCGGCCCTTGCGGAACCGTCCGGCCCGGCCGGTGGTGGTCGTGCCGAGTTCGGTGTGCGCGACGGCGGTGGCGCCCTCGGCCCGGTCCGGGAACGGCCACAGCGCGGCCAGCAGCACTGCCCGCCGGGCCAGCTCGCGCAGCCCGCGTTCCTCCCATTCCGGGCCGTAGCCGGTGCCGGCGACCTGTTCCAGCAGGTCCAGGAACGCCTCGGCGGACGGCGGACGCTCGTCGGGGCGTTTGGCCATGCCGTGGCGCAGCAGTTCGTGCACCGGCGGGGGTGCCGCCTGGGCGGGGATCGGCGCGCTGGCGTGCTGGTCGCGCAGGGAGAGCAGGTCCGGTCCCTGGTACGGGGGGCGGCCGGTGAGGCACTCGAAGAACGTGGCGGTGGCGGCGTAGACGTCGCACGCGGGGCTTGCCGGGGCACCGGTCCACTGCTCGGGGGCCATGTAGCGGGGCGTGCCGGACACCGTGGTGTCGGAGCCCTGGCCGATCGGCATGGCGATGCCGAAGTCGGCGAGTTTGCTCAGCCCGGTGCCGTTGACCAGCACGTTCTCCGGTTTGTAGTCGCGGTGCACGACACCGTGGGCGTGTGCGGCGGCCAGGCCGGCGAGTGAGCCCTTGAGGACGCATAGCGCGGCCTCGGGTGTGGTCGGGCCGTGTTCGCGCAGCATCTGGCGCAGGGAGACGCCGTCGACCAGTTCCATCACGATGGCCGCGCCGTGCGGGCTCTCCACGTACTCGTAGAGGCGGCTGACGTGCGGGTCGTCGATCTCGCCGAGGAGCCGGGCCTCGGTGCGGAACGCGGTCCGGAACGCCGAGTCCTCGCCCAGGTCGCGGATCAGGTACTTGATCGCGACGGGGGTGCCGGTCGCGTCGTGGGTGGCGAGCACGACGCTGCCCGACGCGCCGGCGCCGAGCCGGCGGACCGGGGTGTATCCGGACAGTTCCCAGCCGCTCATGCGACAGACTCCACGGCGTCCCACGGGCGGATGTCGGACGCCGCCTCGCTCGTCATTCTCACCGTGGCGCAGCCGCCGGCCATCGCCGCAACGGCTGCTTCCGGACGCCGGTCGGCGCCCGGTTCTCCGCGCGGCGCGGCGCCGCACGCCAGGTGGTCGGTATCGGACACACCGCCACGATTACCAGACCCCGGCAACCGCCGTCACCTCGTCGATCATGAAGTTGACAGGGACAAAGCGGACAGACATCGCCGCCAACTTCATGATCAACAAGAAGGAGCGGGGGCGCGGGTCAGAAGCGGCGGGGTGCGGGGATGCCTGCGGGTGGAGGGGTGCGGAGCAGCCAGAGGGGGTTGCTCGCGCCCACTATCTCGCCGTCGCGGTCGCGTACCTGGGTGCGGACGTACGTGCCGGCACCGACGCGCACCGGCAGGTCGTGCCAGCCCTGCCGCAACTGCCGCCACGGGACCTGCCCGACCCGGACCGCCGGTGTCGGGTCCGCGACACCGGCCCGGTCGACCTCGCCGGTGACCGTCTCCAGCGTGGCCCCGGCCGGCAGGTCGGTCGCGCGCAGCCGCACCGTGACGGTGTCCTCGGCGAGCACGGCGAGCGCGCCCATCGCGCTGCGGCCGCCCAGCTCCAGGTCCAGTGCGCCCCGGTAGCCGGTCAGGTCGGCGAACCACGCCTGCCCGGCGCGCAGCGCCGCGACCAGGTCGTCCCGGCCGGTCGAGGCCGCCCACACCGAGGTGACGTTGCGGTCCCGGCCGGCCCGCCAGTCGGTGCCGTCGTGGTCGTCGGTGACCCCCACGGCGGTGAGCGGGATCGCGTTGCGGGCCGCCACGTCGTACGCCCAGAGGTGGTCCTCGACCGGCCGGCGTCCGATCTCGATCAGGTCGACGCCGAGCGCGTTCCGGCTGACCAGGAGGCGGGCCAGGGATTCCCGGCGTTCGGTGTCCAGCGGATGGTTCCAGCACACCACGCCGCCGTGCGCGTGCAGGAACTCCACCATCCGCTCGGTGGCGTCGACGTCGTTGTCCCGATACGGCGGGGACGGGAAGCGCGGCAGCGTGCCGTCGCCGCCGAACCAGTTGAGGTGCCGCACCATCGACACCTCGTACGCCCGGTGGTGGGTGACGCCGGGGTACGCGCCGTCGTAGCCGCGCAGCACCTCGGCGCGCAGCTCCTCGCCCGCCTGGCCGGCGCGGCGGGCGCGGTCGAAGACGAGCCGGTCCACCAGGTACGCGCCACGCCCGCCACCGGCCGCCGTCACGCCGAGGCGCAGCCCGCGCAGCGAGTTGTCCCCGGCGACCAGGTCCGGCCAGAGCCGCCGTACGTCGGCGAGCACGTCGAACGTGTGCCGCCGCCAGGCGCCGGGCGGGGCGGGCAGCTCGACGGTGCCGTGGCGGCCGTCCACCGTGTGCCGGACCGTGTCCACGCCGCCGAGGCGGTACCGCAGCACGAGCTGCCCGGCGGGCCGGCCGGGTCCGGCCGGGTGGTGCGACAGCGCGAGTTCCACGGTGAGCGTGGCGTCCCGGCCGGCCGCTTCGGGGCGTACGTCGAGGTGCAGTGTGGTGTCGGAGATGTTGGCGGTGTGCGTCCAGTTCCACGCCTTGCCCGCGTACCAGAGGGTGCCGGAACCGGCGGCGGTGAGGCGCAGCGCGCGGCCCGGGCCGTCGAGGGCGTCCGGCGCGTCCACGAAGTCGGCGGCCGAGACGCTCAGCCGTCCCTCGGTGGCGGGCTGCCAGGTCCAGGCCAGGCCGCCCTCGCGTTCCTCCGGGCCGTCGAAGTGGACGACCCGGCGGTGGTCGTGGGCGGCGACCCGGAAGTCGTGGTCGGTCCACCAGAGCACGTCGACGCCGTTGCGGCGGGCCTGGTCGAGGTGGGCGGCGTAGCTGGCCACGCCCTCGCTGAACGAGGCGTGCAGGTGCATCGCCATGCTGACCGGCCGCCGGCCGCGCGGCGCGGGCGGCGGCCCGTCGTTCGTGGCGGCCAGCCCGATCGGCACGCCGATCCCGGCGACCGCCAGCCCGCCCGCGGCGACGAGCACGCTGCGCCGGTCCAGCCGCCCGCGACCCGCCATGCCACTCCCCCCGTCCGCCGGAGCCAGCGTACGGGCGCAACCTCAGCGCGGGGGCACCGCCACCCGGGCGGCGAGCGGGCGTCCGGCCAGCCGCCGGATCGTCAGGTACGCCTCGCAGCCGAGGCAGAGCCCGAACGCGGCGTTGAGGAAGGCGGCGGCCAGCGCCGCGCCGGTGGCGGCCAGGCCGAGCGCGGGCAGCCCGGCGAACCAGGCGGCCGCGCCGGCGACGCTGAAGACCAGGCCGACGACCTGGGCGAAGCGCACCGGCGCGACCGGCTCCAGCTCCGCCGGCGGGTCCAGCCGGGGCGCCACCAGGGCGCGGAACAGCAGGCCGTACGGCCCGACGCGCGGGTTCAGGGCGGTGAGCGCGAACACCACGGCCTGGGCGAGCAGGAGCAGCCCGGAGCCGGTGACGAGGACGATCGCGAGGACGACTGTGGTGAGGACGGCGGCGAAGCGCGGTCCCCGGGGGTCGAGCAGCATGGGGTGGGTCCGTTCGTGCGGGGGGCGGTCGGTCAGGCGGGACGCGCCGCCGCACAGAGGCTCGTGGCGAGCCGGCCGTGGTCCACCACCCGGCGGCGGGTCAGCCGTACGCCGGTCATCGCGCCGCCCCGGCCGTGAGCGCGTCGATCAGGTCGTCGCGGTCGGGCACGCCGGCGGCGCGGCGCACCACGCGGCCGGCGGCGTCCACCACCAGCACCGTCGGGGTACGCCACACGTCCAGTTCCCGGGCCGCGTCGAGGTGTGCGTCCACGCCGACCTCCAGCACCGCGACAGCGTCGAGGCGGGCGGCGACGTCGGCGAGCACCCGGCGGGCGGCCCGGCAGGGCGCGCAGACCGGGGCGGAGAACTGCACCAGCGTGACCTCGCCGGGGCGTACCCCGAGGGCGGTGAGGGTGGCCCGGTGCGGCGCGTCGGCGGCCGATGGGCGCTTCCGGACGGCACGCAGCCGCCCGTCGTGGCGGCGGCGCCACCAGCCGAACACGGTGGCGGCCGCGAGCACCGCGACGAGCACGACGATCCCGGTCAGGCTGGGCGACTGCACGGGCCCAGGCTGCCACGGCCGGTCGCGGAAGACCATGGTCCGTCCCGGTCAGCGGACGTGAGATCGCCTACTCCGGCGGTAGGAGCAACCGGCTCACCGGCCGGTGAACGTCGCTTTTGTCCTCTGGCGCGCCGCGCGAGCTTGGCAATATTCTCCACCACGCGCGCAGTCGTTGCAGTTCCTTTACATCGCCCGGCGCCGGCCGGGCCATCGAGGAGGCGAGATGCACTTCGACCACCCCGAGCTGGACCGCCGTACGCTGCTGCGGGCCGGTCTCGGCGCCGCAGCGGTCGCGGTCGTCGGCAGTGAGCTCGCCCTGCCGGCCGCCGCGCAGGCCGCGCCGGGCGCGGACCTCGACTGGATCATCAGTTGCGACGAGTGGGCCGCCCGCCCGCCGGCCGACCCGCTGTCGGTGAGCGCGATCCCGACCAACAAGATCATCGTGCACCACATGGCGTTCCCGAACGTCACCGACTACTCCGAGGAGCACGCCAAGCAGCTCGCCCGCGACTGCCAGGACCTGCACATGGACGGCAACGGCTGGTCCGACACCGGGCAGCACTTCACGGTGAGCCGCGGCGGTCACGTCCTGGAGGGACGGCACGGCAGCCTGGACCGGCTGCGGGCCGGCGACCGGCAGATGATCGCCGCGCACTGCCCAGGCGAGAACGGGCGGGCCATCGGCATCGAGAACGAGGGCACCTACGTCACCGAGACGCCGCCGGAGGAGCTGCTCGACTCCCTCGCCCGGCTGTGCACCGCGATCTGCCGGCAGTACGGGCTGCACGCGCACGACATCTTCGGTCACTGGGACTTCCGGGCCACGCTCTGCCCGGGCGCGATGTTCTACCGGGAGTTCCCGGCGCTGCGGCGAGCGGTGTTCACGAAGCTGGGCACGAAGCTGGGCGACGTGCCGGCCCGCCGCTGGCCGGACATCTGGCGTTTCGTCGGCGGCCCGGTGGTCCAGGTCGCGCAGTACCTGCTCACGTTCCGCGGCTACACCGTGCCGGTGACCGGCGTGTTCGACGCGGCGACCGTCGCGGCGGTGCAGGACTGGCAGGCGCGCAACGGCATCCCGGTCGACGTCGACGCCACGCTCACGGCGCCGACCTGGGAGACCCTGGCCCCGGAGCTGGACCAGAAGTCGTCGGGCGTCCCGGTGGTGGCCGCGCAGTCCATGCTCGCCTCCAAGGGCTACGCCGAGGTCACCCCGACCGGCGAGTACGACCACGCCACCCGCACGGCGGTGAAGGACCTCCAGCGCCTGCACGGACTACCGCCCAACGGCAAGATCAGCACCACTACCTGGTGCGCGCTGGTGGGGGGTGTGGTGCGCCAGTCGTTCCACAAGCACTGACGGCGCACCGGCGGGGAGAGCGGTGGGGGTGGCAACGGCGCCACCCCCACCGCGTCGTTGCGGCCTGGATCGCGGCGAAACGTCGGCATTGACGACTGGTGAACGACGGCTATCCCGGACGGCGGTGGTGCGCCGATCATTGCCCGCAGATAGATATGAGTCATTCTCACCTCCGGGCAGAACGCCCGGGCACGGAGGCCGAGACGCCGTCAGCCGGGCGTACCGAACGGCCCTACTCCGCGTCCCCCGGAGGATCGCCATGCCATCACCCGCCATCCGTGCCCGCCTCGCGGCGCTCACCGCCGCCGCCCTCACCGCGAGCGTCCTGACGGTCATCGCGCCGTCACCGGCGCTCGCCGCCACCACGTTCACCCCCGACGACTACTGCCTCGGCCAGTGCGCCGACATCCTGCCCCCCGGGCAGAACGGCAACGCCACGCTCGCCGGCATCCTGGCCCACCAGGCGCTCGGCACCCGCCCCGCGCACTCCAGCGACCAGCTCGACGAGTACGCCAACCTGGTCTACAACTACGCCGGGCTGACCGACGAGCAGATCGCCCACTTCTACAACGACGCCTCGTTCGGCGTCCCCGACGCCCAGGTCGAGAGCAGGATCTCGCCGCGTTCGGACGTCACCATCGTGCGGGACAAGGCCACCGGCGTCCCGCACGTCACCGGCACCACCCGCTCCGGCACCATGTTCGGCGCCGGGTACGCCGGCGCCCAGGACCGGCTCTGGGTGATGGACCTGCTGCGGCACGTCGGCCGCGGCAACGTCAGCTCGTTCGCCGGCGGCGCGCCGGGCAACCGCGAGCTGGAGCAGAGCGTCTGGGCCAACTCGCCCTACACCGAGGCGGACCTCCAGGCCCAGGTGGACGCGCTGCGCCTCAAGGGCACCCGGGGCCAGCAGCTCTACACCGACGTCGTCGACTACATCGCCGGCATCAACGCCTACATCGACAAGTCGATCGCCGACGACAACTACCCCGGCGAGTACGTGCTCACCGGCGCCGGGAAGCCGAAGCACTTCACCATGACCGACCTGATCGCCACCGCCGGTGTCATCGGCGGGCTGTTCGGCGGGGGCGGCGGCAGCGAGATGCAGTCCGCGCTGGTCCGGGTGGCCGCCCGGGCCAAGTACGGCCCGACCGAGGGCGACCGGGTCTGGACGGCGTTCCGCTCGCAGAACGACCCGGAGACCGTGCTGACGCTGCACGACGGGCAGAGCTTCCCGTACGGCGCGGCGCCGCCCGGTGCCACCAGCGCGGTGCTGCCCGACGCCGGCACGGTGGTCGCCGAGCCGCTCGCGTACGACGCCACCGGCGGAGCCGCCGCCCGCACCGGCAGCAGCGCCACCACCAAGGACCTGGTCGGCGGCCTGTCCAACCTGCGGGCGCACGGCATGTCCAACGCGGTGGTGGTCTCCGGCCGGCACACCACCACCGGCAACCCGGTGGCCGTGTTCGGCCCGCAGACCGGCTACTTCGCCCCGCAGCTGCTCATGCTCCAGGAACTCCAGGGGCCGGGCATCAGCGCGCGCGGCGCCGCGTTCGCCGGGCTGAACCTCTACGTGCTGCTCGGCCGCGGCCAGGACTACGCGTGGAGCGCCACCTCCGCCTCGCAGGACCTGACCGACACGTACGCCGTGCCGCTGTGCACCACCGACGGCAGCGCGCCGACGCTGCGCTCCAACCGCTACCTCTACCGCGGCCAGTGCGTCGCCATGGAGGTGCTGGAGAAGCGCAACTCCTGGTCGCCGACGCTCGCCGACTCCACCCCGGCCGGCGCATACACGTTGCGCTCGCTGCGCACCAAGTACGGGCTGGTGGCCTACCGAGGGCTGGTGAACGGGCAGCCCACCGCGTTCACCAAGCTGCGCTCCACCTACCGGCACGAGGCCGACTCGGCGATCGGCTTCCAGGCGTACAACGACCCGGCGGCGATGGGCAGCGCGGCGGCGTTCCAGGCGTCCGCGGCCAGCGTCGGGTACGCGTTCAACTGGTTCTACGTCAACTCGACCGAGGCGGCGTACTACAACTCCGGCTCCAACCCGGTCCGGCCGTCCGGGCTCGACCCGAACCTGCCCGCGAAGGCGGAGCCGGCGTACGAGTGGGCCGGCTGGAACCCGGACACCAACGACGCCACGTACGCCCCGGCGTCGGCCCACCCGCAGTCGGTCAACCAGGACTACTACGTCAGCTGGAACAACAAGCAGGCGCGTGACTTCGGCGCGGCCGACGGCAACTTCAGCTACGGCGCGGTGCACCGGGGTCAACTGCTCGACGGGCCGGTGAAGGCGGCCATCGCCCAGCGCAAGGTCGGCCGCGCCGACATCGTGCGGATCACCGCCGAGGCGGCGGTGACCGACCTGCGCGGCCAGCAGGTCCTCGGCGAACTGCTGCGGGTGCTGGACAGCACGCCGGTCACCGACCCGGCGCTGGCCGCCGCGGTGACCAAGCTGCGGGCCTGGCAACAGGCCGGGTCGCGGCGGGTGGAGACGTCACCCGGCTCGAAGGTCTACCAGCACGCCGAGGCCATCCGGATCTTCGACGCCTGGTGGCCGCTGCTGGCCTCGGCGCAGTTCCGTCCCGGCCTCGGCCCCGACCTGTACGGCGCGCTCGTCGGCGCCCTCCAGGTCAACGAGGCGCCCTCGGGCGGCCAGAACGGCGCCCGCGACGGCACCGTGAACTGGGCGGCGCAGGGCCAGGCGCACAAGGGCTCGGCGTTCCAGTACGGCTGGTGGGGCTACGTCGACAAGGACCTGCGGGCCGTGCTCGGCGACCCGGTGGCCGGCGGGCTCGGGCGCACGTACTGCGGCAACGGCAACCTGGGCGCGTGCCGGCAGGCGCTGCTGGACACGCTCGGCCAGGCCGCGGCGGCGCCGGCGACCACCGTCTACCCGGGCGACTCGTCGTGCGGGGCGGGCGACCAGTGGTGCGCGGACTCGATCGCCCAGTCCGGGCTCGGCGGCATCACCCACCCGCTGATCGCCTGGCAGAACCGGCCCACGTACCAGCAGGTCGTCTCGTTCCCGGCGCGCCGGGGCGACGCGGTGACCAACCTGGCGCAGGGCCGTACCGCCACCGCGTCCAGCACGCAGTTCCTGACCAGCAACACCCCGGCGAAGGCGGTCGACGGCAGCCTCGGCACCCGGTGGGCCAGCAGCTACAACGACAACCAGTGGCTGCGGGTGGACCTCGGCTCGGCCCGGACGATCAGCCGGGCGGTGCTGCGCTGGGAGGCCGCCTACGCCACCGGCTACCGGATCGAGGTCTCCGGTGACGGCAACTCCTGGCAGCCGGTGTTCAGCACCACCGCCGGCAACGGCGGCGTCGACAACGTGACGTTCGCCCCGGTCAGCGCCCGCTACGTGCGGATGTACGGCGTCACCCGGGCCACCTCGTACGGCTTCTCGCTCTACGAGTTCGAGGTCTACGGACGGTGACCGCAGACGACCGGCCGGCGGGTGTTCCCGCCGGCCGGTCGTCCGCGTCCGGGCAGGTCAGTCCCGCCTATTCGAACAGGTGTGCGAGGATGGCCGGGTGTCGAGCGAGGCCACCATCCTGCACGCCGACCTGGACGCGTTCTACGCCTCGGTCGAGCAGCGCGACGACCCCCGCCTGCGCGGCCGGCCGGTGATCGTCGGCGGCGGCGTGGTGCTCGCGTGCAGCTACGAGGCCAAGGCCCGGGGCGTGCGCAGCGCGATGGGCGGCCGGCAGGCGCGGCGGCTCTGCCCGGACGCCGTCGTGGTGCCGCCCCGGATGGCCGCGTACACGTCCGCCAGCCGGGCGGTGTTCGAGATCTTCCGGCACACCACCCCGCTCGTCGAAGGGCTCAGCATCGACGAGGCGTTCCTCGGCGTGGGTGGGCTGCGGCGGCTCGCCGGAGCGCCGGCCGCCGTCGCGGCCACGCTGCGGGAGCGGGTACGCCGCGAGGTCGGCCTGCCGATCACCGTCGGCGTGGCCCGGACGAAGTTCCTGGCGAAGGTGGCCAGCGGCGTGGCGAAGCCGGACGGGCTGCTGGTCGTCGAGCCGGACCGGGAACTGGCGTTCCTGCACCCGCTGCCTGTCGAACGGCTGTGGGGCGTCGGCCCGGTCACCGCCGCGCGGCTGCGCGACCGCGGCATCCGTACCGTCGGGCAGGTGGCCCGGCTGGACGAGCCGGCGCTGGTGTCGCTGCTCGGCGCGGGCGCCGGGCGGCACCTGCACGCCCTTGCGCACAACCGCGACCCACGGGCGGTGCAGGTGGGCCGCCGGCGCTCCTCGATGGGCGCGCAGCACGCGCTGGGACGCGGGCCGCACTCCCCCGCCGACCTGGACGCGGTGCTGGCCGGGCTGGTCGACCGGGTCACCGGCCGGATGCGCGCCGCCCGGCGCACCGGCCGCACGGTGACGCTGCGGCTGCGCTTCGCCGACTACACCCGCGCCACCCGGTCGCACACCCTCGACGAGCCGACCGCGCAGACCGGGCCGCTGCGGGCCGCCGCCCGTGACCTGCTGCGCGCCGCGCTGCCGCAGATCGCGGAACGGGGCGTCACGCTGCTCGGCGTCTCGGTGGGCAACCTCGGTGCCGGGCACACGCAGCTCACCCTGCCGTTCACCGCCGAACCCGGCCCGGCGCTGGACGCCGCCGTCGACGCGGTACGGGACCGCTTCGGCTCGCGGGCGCTGACCCGTGGCGTGCTGCTCGGCCGCGACCCGGGCGTCGAGATGCCCCGGCTGCCGGACTGACCGCCCGGCCTCCTCCCCTGGTAGGAGACGCGCTCCGACCCGTGGCCGCGAACGCGGCCTCCGGGCGGGCGCGACCGGCCCGGCCCGCCACCAGCATCTACAGGCATGACTACGGTACGGAACCGGGCGGCCGGATGGCACCGCCCCCTGATGCTCCTCGTGTCCGCGATGGCGGTGCTCACCGTCGTCGCCGCGGTCGGCGTGCTCGCCGACCCGCGCGTGCTCACCGGCGCGCCGATCTGGCTCAAGCCCCTGAAGTTCGCGATCTCGTTCGTCCTCTACGGCGTCACGCTCGCCTGGATGCTCTCCCTGCTGCCCCGCCGCAGCCGGGCGGCCGAGCGGGCGGCCACCGTGATCGTGGCCATGGCCGTGGTGGAGATGGTCGTCATCGTCGGCCAGGTGCTGCGCGGCACCACCAGTCACTTCAACGGCACCACGACGCTGGACTCGATGCTGTTCAGCGTCATGGGCGCCGCGATCACCGTCCTGTTCGCCGCCCAGCTCGTGCTGGCGGTCGTGCTGTCCCGCCGGTCCCTCGCCGACCGGGCCGGCGGTTACGCGGTACGGCTCGGCCTCGCCGTGTCCCTGCTCGGCATGCTCGTCGCGTTCCCGATGGTGGCGCAGCAGCCGGCCGGCGCGCCCGCCGGGATCAGCGGAGCGCACAGCGTCGGTGTGCCCGACGGCGGCCCGGGGCTGCCGCTGCTCGGCTGGAGCACCACCGGCGGCGACCTCCGCGTCGGGCACTTCGTCGGCATGCACGCGTTGCAGGCGCTGCCGCTGCTGGCGATCCTGCTCGACCGGTTCCTCGGCGCGCGGCTGGACGAGCTGACCCGGGCCCGGCTGGTGCTCGTCGGCGGGACCGCGTACGCGGCACTGACGCTGCTGGTGACCGGCCAGGCGCTGCGCGGGCAGCCGCTGCTCGCGCCGGACGCGCTCACGCTCGCCGCGGCGGCCGTGCTGGTCGCGGCCACGGCGGCGGCCACCGCGCTGGTGCTGGCCCGCCGGGCCCGCCGTACCGAGGTGGTGCTGGTCGGATGAGCACCGCGCTGTTCGGCCTGACGTTCGCGCTCGCGGCCCCGTTCTGGGCGCTGATGATCCTGGCGCCGCGCTGGTCCTGGACCGGCCGGATCGTCGGCTCGCCGCTGATCGTGGTGCCGGTGCTGCTCGTCTACGCGGCCCTGGTGCTCCCCGCGCTCGGCACGGTGCTGCCGGTGGTGACCGCGCCCACGCTCGACGGCCTGCGGGACCTGCTCGGCACCGCCGACGGCGCGGCGGCGGCCTGGGCGCACATGATCGCCTTCGACCTGTTCGTCGGCAGGTGGATCTGGCAGGACTCCCGGGAGCGAGGGCTGCCGGCCCTGCTCACCGCCCCGGTGCTGCTGCTCACCGTCCTGCTCGGCCCGATCGGGCTGGCCGTCCACCTCGGACTGCGCTCCGCGTGGCGGCGGCCGGCGAACGCGGTGGCTCCGGCCGCACCGGTTGCCTAGGCTGACGCGGTGGGCTGGGTCGGTCGGCTGTTCGACGCGCGGGACACGTTCGCGCGGGTCCTGCTGCTGGACCTCAGCGGCATCGGCTATCTGGTGTTCGGCGCGCACGGCGGCCCGGCCGCCACCGGTACGCAGTGGGCGCTGGCGGTCCCGGCGTTCGTGCTGGCGCTGCTGTGCCACCGCCGGCCCCTGGTGAACCTGCTGGTCCAGTCGGCCCTGCTGGTCGCCGCGCTCGTCCTGGTCGACGACGTGATGATCAACCAGGTCGGAGCGAGCTGGGCGCTGCTGGAGCTGACCATGCGGGCCACCCGGCCGCGCACGATCTGGCTGGGCGCCGGGCTGCTCGCCGCCGTCGACCTGTCCGGCCAGATCGGGGAACCGGTCCGTCGGGCGCTCGCCGGCCTGTTCGGGCTGGCCGTCACCGTCGGCCTGCCGCTGCTGCTCGGGCTGGTCGTGCGGACCACCCGGGAACTCGGGCGGCAGGCCGAGGTGCGGGCCGAGGCGGAGCGGCGCCGGCGCGAGTCGGAGAGCCGGGCGGCCCGCGCCGACGAGCGCGGCGCCATCGCCCGGGAACTGCACGACGTGCTCGCGCACCACGTCGCGTCGATGGTGCTGCGGGTCGGCGTGGCCCGGCACGTGCTGCCCGACCTGGATCCCCGGGTCGGTGAGGTGTTCGACGACGTGCACGCCACCGGCACGGCCGCGCTGACCGACCTGCGACGGCTGGTGGCGGTGCTGCGCGACCCGGACGGCGTCCGCGGCGACGCCGCGCTGACCGCGATCGAGCCGTCGGCGCTGCCGGCCGCGCTCGGCGCGGCGGTCGACCGGGCCCGGCAGGCGGGCGTCGTCGTCGAGGCCGACGTCGACCCCGCGGTCGGCACGCTCGACGCGGTACGCGGCCAGGCGGTGCTGCGACTGACCCAGGAGGCGTTGACGAACGTGGCGAAACACGCCGGCGCGGCGGCCCGCGCACACCTGACCGTGTCGGTCGAGGACGGCGCGGTGCACTGGGCGGTCACCGACGACGGGCGGGGCGCCGCGCCCGCCGGGGTGCCCACCGGCGGCGGACACGGCATCGTCGGCATGCGGGAACGGGTCGAGGTGCTCGGCGGACGGCTGGAGGCCGGGCCCACCGGGTCCGGCTGGCGGGTCCGGACCGTACTGCCCCCGGCCGGGCCCGCCCACCAGGCGCCCCGGCCCCGCGCGGGCACGCCGGAGCCGGCGTGATCCGGGTGCTGCTGGTCGACGACCAGCACCTCATCCGGGCCGGCCTGCGGATGCTCTGCGACGCCCAGCCCGACCTCGAGGTCGTCGGTGAGGCCGACAACGGCCGGGACGCGGTCGCCCTCGCCGCCCGGCTACGACCCGACGTGGTGGTGATGGACCTGCGGATGCCCGGCGTCGACGGCATCACCGCGACCAGCCGCATCCTCGCCGACCGGCCCGCCACCCGGATCATGGTGCTCACCACGTTCGGCGACGACGACCATCTCTACCCCGCGCTGACCGCCGGCGCCTGCGGGTTCCTGCTCAAGGACGCGCCGCCGGGCGACCTGCTCGACGGCGTCCGCCGCGCCGCCGCCGGCGACAGCCCGTTCAGCCCGGACGTGCTGCGCCGGCTGGTCGACCGCGCGGTGCACGCCCGCGCCGGCGCGCCCCGGCGGACGGCCGACCTGACCGCCCGCGAGCGGGACGTGCTGGACCTGGTCGCCGACGGCCTGTCGAACACCGAGATCGCCGAGCGGCTGCACATCGGGGTGACCACAGTGAAGACGCACATCACCAGCCTGATGACGAAGACCGGCAGCGCCAACCGGGTACGCCTGGCGCTGTGGGCGCGCGGCGGCTGACCGGGTCACTCCTCGATCGCCCCGCCCACCGCCCGCAGGTGCGCCCGGAACGTCAACGCCGGGTCCGCCTCCCGGGCCGCCAGGTACGCGCCGAACCCGACCTGCGCGCGCAGCGACTCCCCGGCCCGGATCCGGTCGGCCTGCCGCCGCTCGGTGTCCCGGATGGACTCGGCCAGGTCGAACAGCTCCCCGGCCCGGTCGGCGGCCACGAACAGCACGCCGTCGTCGTCGGCCAGCGCCAGGTCCCGCGGGCCGACGGTGAACGGCCCGACCCGGGCGTGCGCCAGCGCCCCGTCCGGGCGCGGGTCCAGCTCCAGCGGACCGCTCGGGGTGGCGCCGAGGCTGAACACCGGCAGCCCGACCGCGACCAGGTCCGCGGTGTCCCGGTGCGCGCCCCACACCACCAGCCCGGCCAGGCCGGCGGCCCGCGCCTCCAGCACCACCAGGTCGCCGACGCAGGCCCGGTCGGTGCGCCCGCCGTCGTCGACGACGAGCACGTCCCCCTCGGCGGCCTGCTCGATCGCCTCCAGGAAGACGTCCACGCTGCCGGCGTGCCGGGCCGGGCGCACCGGGCCGGCCAGGCGCCGCCCGGGCAGCACCGGGACGACGGCGGCCGGGGCACAGCGGACGGGGACACCGGCGCGCAGGCAGGCGTCGGCGACGTGGGCGGTGCTCAACGCGGCGAACCGCGCGGCTGGCGCGTCGTGACGGATGTCCATACGCCGACGCTAGCCAGCCGGACCGGCCCGGGCAGGTGCCAGTTGACGCCCGGTGGCCTTCGGCCGGTGCCGTACGCCGGGCCGGCGCGGGACCGGCCGGCTCATCCGGGCGCGGGCCGGTGGACGGGCCTCCGACTCCCCCGCACCGGCGGCCCGGCGCACACTGCCGTTGGCGTCCTCGGGCCGGCAGCCGGTGGCCCGTAGCAGTTCGCTCTGCGCGGTCCGCAGGTCGCTGATCATCGCCTCGCCGAACGCGCGTACGCCCTGCGACCAGGCGCGCCCGGCCAGCTCGGCGCCGGACCGGACCAGCTCCCGGGTGCGTTCCAGGTCCTCACCGGACTTGCAGGCCCGCTTCAGCTCCCGTACCGCCTGGCCGAGGCGGGCCACCGCGTCGGGCAGCGCGGGCGGAACCGGCTCGTCGTACTGCAGCGCGGTGGCGGAGCGGCGGGCGATCGAGCGGGCGTACAGCACCAGGCGTTCGAGGTGCTGGGTCGCTTCGGCGTACCTGTGGAACTGGGCCCGGCGGTGCCAGCGGGCGGGCGCGATGGTGACCACCTCCTCGGCTCCGCTGAGCGCGTCGTTGAGCCGCCCGATGTCCGGTTCGATCCCGCGCAGGTCCTCCAGGGCGCGCTGGGCCGCGTCGGCGTCGCGGCGGGTCAGCGCGTGGGCGACGGCGTCGAGCTGCTCGGTGAGCCGGGCGACCACCGGTTCCACCGCCCGGTCCAGCACCCGGATCGGGTTGACCGGCAGCAGCAGCGCCACCACGAACAGGCCGACCAGGCCGCCGACCAGCGCGTCGAAGATGCGGGGCAGCTCCAGGCCGGGCTGCACCGGCGCGAGCGTGGCGATCAGCACCGCCGTACCGCCGGCCTGGCCGACGAGCGCGCCGCCGCGCCCGGCCACCAGCAGCGCGGTGGCGATGGCCAGCGTGACCACCAGGCCGGTCTGCCAGGATCCGCTGCCCAGCAGCGCGCGCAGCAGGTCTCCGACCAGGATGCCGAGGCCGACGCCGATGAGCAGCTCGAACGTGCGCCGGGCACGCTGGCCGATGGCGGTGGCGATGGTGCCGACAGCGGCGGCGGGGGCGAAGACGTGCGCGCCGGAACCGAGCAGTTCCTGGGCGATCAGCGCGGCGAGCGCCGCGGCCAGCCCGGCCTGCGCGGAGATCACCACGGTGATCTCCAGCTGGCGCAGCCGGTTCCGGCCGGCCGCGCCGCCCTCGGCGCGGGCCCGGGACAACGCGAGACCGCCCCGCTCGACCGCCCGGTCCAGGGGCGAGCGGACGGTGTCGGCGCGGCGGTCGGCCATGACGGCGGTTACCCGCCCCGGGGCCGGTGAATCGTCGGCCGCGCTCCCGCGCGCCTTGGGCGGTTCAGCGGCGGAACGTGCGGTCGAGCAGGTCGAACAGCGCCGTCCAATGCCGCTTCGTGGCCTGCTCGTCGTACATCGGGGTGTCCGACTGGGTGTAGCCGTGGCGGGCGCCGGCGTACACCTCGGAGCGGTAGGTCACCCCAGCGGCGTCGAGCGTCTTCTCCAGCGTGGCGATCTGCTCGGCGGTCATCGACGGGTCGGCGTCGGCGTGCCCGAAGTAGAGCTCGCCGGTGACCGCGCCGACGGCCAGGTGCGGGCTGTCCGGGGCGTCGGTGACCACCCGGCCGGCGTGGAACGCGGCCACCGCGGCGATCCGGTCGGGCAGCGCCTCGATCGCGCGCAGCGCGTTCGTGCCGCCCATGCAGTAGCCGGTGATCGCCGCCGGTCCCGGCGCGACATCCGGGCGGGCGGCGAGGAAGTCCAGGTAGGCGGCGGTGTCGCGGGCCACCGCGTCCGGCGTCAACGCGGCCATCATCGGCCCGATGCTCTCGAACAGGGCGCCGCGGCGGCTGTCGTCGGCGAGCGCGCCGAGGTCGATCAGCGGGGCGCGCCCGGCGCGGTGGAACAGGTTGGGGGCGAGCACCACGTACCCGCGCTCGGCGATCGTGGCGGCCATCTCCGCGACCCGGGGCCGCAGCCCGAACGCGTCCATGAACAGCAGCACGGCCGGGAAGGGCCCGCCGGTCCCCGGCGTGGCCAGGTAGGCGTCAGCGGTTCCGTCGGGGGTGGGCACGTCCACGGTCGTCGGCTGCACTGTCAGGGCCTCCTCGCTGCGGGTTCCGCGCTGCAGGCTACCCCCCGGCACGGCGGCTGTTTGCGGAGGTCCAGCGTGGGAATCCGGCGATCCCGGCGGAGGAAGGCGGCGAGATGGACCAGGATCAGTTCATCGGCGCGGTGGCCCAGCGGTGCGGCGCGTCCGCGGAGCAGGCGACCGCGATCACCCGGGCGACCTTGACCACGCTGGCCGAGCGGATCGACGGCGGGGAGGCCCGTGACCTCGCCGACCGGCTGCCGGAGGCGCTGCGGGCGTACGCGTTCGGCCCGGCCGAGGACGCCGAACCGTTCGGGCTCGACGTGTTCGTCGAGCGGGTGAGCGGACGCGCCGACGTCGACGTGGACGCCGCCCGGGACGGGATCACCGCCGTGTTCGACGTGCTGCGCGACGCCGTCGACCCAGCCGCCTACGCGCAGGTCGTCACGCAGCTCCCGGCCGAGTACGGCGAGGTGGCCGACCAGAGCGCCCCGTACGTGCGGCGCACGGCGTGACGGGGACGCGATGAGCGAGGACGCGCTGCGCCGGCCGCCCGAGGCCGACGCGCAGGAACAGCGGCAGGACGAGACACTCGTCGGTCCGCCCGACACGGTCGACGCGGCGGTGCCCGAGGCGAGCGAGGCGGACCTGGCCGAGCAGGGCGTGCTGCGCCCGCCGAGCGACCGGGCCGGCCTCGGCGAGTCGGTGCGCGACGACCTGACCGCCGCCGACGCGGTGGAGCAGAACACGGAGATCCCGCTGCCGGACGAGGAACACTGGGCCTGACGGTCAGTGATCCGGGCTGTCCGCCCGCGCCATCAGCCGCAACGCGTTCGGGTCCAGGCCGATGCGGACCGGCGTCTGCCCGTACGGCTCGCCGTCGACCTCGATGCGGGCCGGCCGGTCGGTGTCCAGCCACAGCTGGCGTACCGCCAGGAACGGCTCCTCGCCGAGGGTGCGGCGGTGGCCGGCCGCCGCGTTGCGCGCCGTCTCGCGCAGCAGCCCGCGCCGGGTCGGCCCACCCACCGGGTACGCGACCAGCAGCCGGTCGTCGGCGGTGGCGTCGGCGGTGATGGGCCGGCCGGCGTGGAAGCCGCCGTTGGCCACGTACACCTGGTGGGTGGTGAACGTGTGCTCGCGGCCCTCGGCGCGGACCGTCACGGCCAGCGGCCGGTGCCGGGCCAGCAGCCCCAGCCCGGTCATCGGGTACGCGAGCCGCCCGACGACCCGCTTCAGCCCCGGCGGCGCGGCCTGCATGATGTCCGCGGACAACCCGATCCCGACGTGGTTGGTGAACCGGGTGTCGCCGATCAGGCCCAGGTCGACGTCGATGACCTTGCCGCCGGTGAGCACCCCGATCGCGGCGT
Source organism: Micromonospora sp. CNZ285 (assembly GCF_004637285.1). Classification (NCBI taxonomy): domain Bacteria; kingdom Bacillati; phylum Actinomycetota; class Actinomycetes; order Micromonosporales; family Micromonosporaceae; genus Micromonospora; species Micromonospora sp. CNZ285. The sequence continues at coordinate 1,843,551 of NZ_SPQD01000001.1, forward strand.
CGAGGTCGAGCGGGACGCCGACCGTACGGGCGAAGTTGTTCGTGGTGCCCAGCGGCAGCAGACCCATCGCGATGTCCCGGTGGGCGAGCAGCCGCGCGGCCGCGCCGACCGTCCCGTCGCCGCCGCCGGCGACCAGCAGGTCCGGCCCGAGGCCGGCGGCCTCGGCGAGCACCCGGTCCAGCTCGCCGGGCCGGTCCACCGGGTACGCGCCGAGCAGCGCGAAACCGGCCCCCCGCAGGCGTGCGTGGACGGTGTCGTAGAGCCGCCGGCCGCGGCGGGAGTGGGCGTTGACCACGAGCGCCGCCCGCCGTCGTTCCCGGATCGCCGTCGACAGCTCCTGCTTGGTCCGCACGGTTGCGACCCTAGCCGCCCCCGCGCGGCCGTGGGCCGGTGGCGCTGCCGGTATTGACCGGGTCGGTTATCGTCGCGGCGGCCGTGATCGTCGATCTTCGAGGGTGGATGTCCCGATGAACCAGCCGGCAGCGCCGCAGGCGACAGTGCCAGTGCTTCAGCCCACCCAGCCCAACCGCCCGGCGCGGGCCCTGATCGGGCTGGCGCTGATCGTCCCGGCGGTGATCGCCTGGATCTGGTCGTACGTCCTGCCCACGCTGTCCACTGTGACCCGCAGCTTCCAGGCCGACGGGCCGCGCCGCTCGGGCCAGTCGGCCGGTACGGCGAACTACGAGGCCGCCTTCACCTCCGGGTTCGTCGGACAGGTCGGGTTCGCGGTGCTGCTCGCCCTGATCCCGCTGGCGGTGGCGCTGCTCGCCGCCCCGCTGCTCGCGGTCCTCACCGACCGGGCCGGCCGGGTCACCCGCCTGGCCGCCCGGGGCGTGCTCGCGCTGCCGCTCGCCGCGTACGCGCCGGTCGCGGTGTTCCTCGGCATGCGCGCCGAGGGCATCGAGGACGGCGGCCTCGTCCAGGATCTGCAGTCCCCGCGTGTGTTCCTCGCCTCGGCGACGGCGCAGGTGACCGCCGGGCTGGTCGTCGCGGTGGCCGCGACGCTGTACCTGAGCGCCCTGCGCCGGCGGGACCCCGACGACCGGCCCGCGCCCGCCATGCTGGCCGTCGGCGGGCTGCTCGGCCTGGGTGTCCTCGCCGCCGCCCTGCAGACCTACGCCGCCCCGCTGATCCTGACCGGCGGCGGGCCGCGCGGCGAATCCACTGCGACGCCGGTGTTCACCGCCGTGCAGACCACCTTCCGGACGATGCGCTTCGGTGTCGGGTCCGCCACGTCGACGCTGCTGCTGGTGCTGCTCGGCCTGCTCGGGCTGGCCGCGGTCGGGCTCATCCTGGCCACCCGGCTGCGCATCGAGTTCGACGGCTGGCAGGACCGCCCGGCCGTCCGGGAGGCGGAGTCCTTCTCCGGCCGCCGGCCGCTTCTCGTCGGGTTGACCGCTGTCGCGCTCGTCGTCGTCCTCGGCGTGACCGTCTGGGCGTCGCTGCCGTGGCTGCGGAACTTCTCCGCCGACACCGGGCGGCTGCCCAACGGGGTCGAGACCTCGACCGTGTTCGCCAACACCTGGGTGCCGCCGCTGCTGTCCACACTCGTCGCGGTGACGCTCGCGGCGCTGGCCGGGTTCGGGATCGGCGCGCTGCGGCCGCTCGGACGCTGGAGCGAACTGCTGCTGGTGCCGTTCGCGCCGTGGTTGTTCGTCGGTGTCGGCCCGCTGGCCATCGCCGCCTTCGAGCGCACCAGGGAACTCGGCCAGCTGGGCCTGTTCCTCGGCTTGGTGCCGCCGACCTGGCTGTCGGTGCCCGCGCTGTTCGCGATCACGCTGCTGTTCCGGGGCCAGCACGAGCGGTGGCGCTCCGGCGGCGCCGGCCGTACGCTGCTGCTGCCGGCGCTACCGATGCTGGCCGTGACCGCGTTGCCGACCTGGCTGGCGCACGCCCAGTCGCCGCTGTGGGCGACGCTGGTGGGCCGGGGCCCGGACAGCCTCACCGCTCCCGCGCTGGTGACGATGATCGCCGGCCGCGCCTTCGGCGCCGGCGGCGAGCTTCCGCTGGGCCTGATCCTGCCGCTGCCCATGCTGATCCTGTTCGTGCTGCTGTTCGTCGCGCTCATGGTCGGCTACGTGGATCGGCTCGCCATCCGGGTGGGGCGGCGCAGCGGCGCCGACGCGCCGCCGGCCGGGGCGGACGAGCCCGTCGGCAAGGTCACCGCATAGGGAAACCCCCGATTACGGCCGGTGACGGCGCGCCTAGCGTCGGGCCATGGCAACTGACGCGCTCACACCGGCCCGGACCGCCCGTGCCCGCCGCGACGGCGGGCTCCCGCGAGGGCTGATCCTGCCCCTGCTGCTGCTCGCCCTGCTCGCGCCGGCCGGGTGCGACTCCGGCGGCGGGATCGTCGACGGCGGGCCGGCCGACTCCGCGGCGGGCGGGGACGGCGGCGACGTGGACGCGGGCGCGGTGGACGACGTCCGGCCCCCGTGCCCGTTCACCGCCGCCCAGGTCTCCGAACTGGTCGACCGCAAGCTGCGCGACGAGGGGAACTGCTCGTTCGGCGACGGCATCGCCCAGCTGGCGGTCACCACCGCCTCCGCCACCGCAGGCAAGGCCACCTACGACTACCAGTACGACCAGGCCGGCCAGCAGTACGAGAAGGTCGTCGACCTGGAGCGGGGTGAGCGGGGCTACCTCGCGGTCAAGGACATCCGCGGCGAGGCGGTGCTGATCGAGGGCAAGGGCACGTACACGGTGACCATCAGCAGCTTCGGCGGCGGCACCGCGGGCAACGAACAGATCCTGCGCCGCACGCTCGACGCGATCCCGGCCTGAGCGGGGCAGCCATGCGAAGCCGCCGACTGATCGCGCTCGCGCTGACCGCGACCCTGCTCACCGCGTCCGCCGGCTGCGGCGACGACGAACCGCCGGCCGCCGGCGGCGCTCCGCCCGGTGCGGGCGCGCCGGTCGCGGAGCCGACCGGGGAGCCGCCGGCCGAGCCGAGCGCCGAACCCGTGGACGACGACGCCGCCCCACAGGCGTGCACGCTGGTGTCGAAGGCCGACGCCGAACGCCTCGCCGGCACGCCGCTGGACGAACCGGTGGTGGCCGGGCAGTCCTGTACCTACACCGGACCGGTGACCGGGCCGACCGCCCAGGTCGAGGTGTTCGTGGGCGAGGGCGCCAAGAAGTACCTCGACATCGAACGGCAGCTCGGGCACGAGATCCGTGAGCTGACCGGCACGGCCGACGAGGCCCTGCTCACCGACGAGGCGTTCTTCCTGCGCAAGGGCGAGCTGTGGGTCGCGGTGCGGCTGATGCGGCTCAACGACCCGCAGGAGAACCGGGCGCCGCTGGAACGGCTCGCCCGTACCGTCGCCGGCCGGATGTGAGGCGGCCGGTGCGCGGCCGACGGCTGCTCGCAGCCGGCCTGGTGGTGCTGCTCGCGGCGACCGGATGCGGCGGCCCCACACCGGGTCCGGCCGACGCGGGCGACGGGGAACAGCCCCGGTACGGGCAGGCTCCGATGCCGGGGAAGGACGTCACGCTGCAACCGGACGTGGTGCTCGTCGGCGGAGGCAGCCGGACCGTGCGGTCGGTGAGCCCGGACGGGCTGACCTGGCGGCTCGATCCCGGCGCGCGCGACGCGGACCGGCTCGCGCCCGGCCGGGTCATGTTCCTCACCGGACGCGGCGTGGGAAGGGTGCTCGACCTGGCCGAGTCCGGCGGCGACCTGGTCGTCACGATCGGCCCGGTCACGCTCACCGAGGTGATCCGGGACGGCACGTTCGGCGGCGACGGCGTCACGCTCGACCGCCCGACCGTCTACGTGGCGGGGGAACCGTCGTGGACCCGGGACGTCGCGGCGGCCGGCGGCACGCTGGGCCGGTCGCGTCCGCTCGCCGTCGAGCCCGCGCAGCCGCCACCGGCGCCGGGCGGGCAGGCGGCCGCCGGTGCCCACGGCTACCGGGTGCGGACGTTCTGCTGCGCCGGTGGCGTCGGCACGCACTTCACGTACGACGACGGCGGGCTCCGGCTGGCCGGCACCGTGACGCTGACGGTCGGCCGCCCGGCCGCGTCGTTCCACCTGGCCGTCGGCGCGGGCAAGGTGACCCGGGCCGAGCTGGAGATCGGCGGCGGCTTCGGCATCAAGGTGGACTTCACCGCCGGCATCGACGGCGGGCAGAACCACCGCCGCACGTTCCCGGTCCCGGTCGACATCGCGTTCCCGATCGGGCTGGTCGCCGGCCTGCCGCTGTCGTTCACGGTGAGTCAGACGCTGGAGGTGGCCACCGCGTTCGGCGCCCGCCGGGGCACGTTCCGCGGCGCCGGTGAGTACGCGCTGGCCGGCAAGCTCGGGTTCGGTTACGCGAACGGCCAGGTGGGTTCGCGCGTCACGGAGGGCTTCGCGCGCCGGGTGAGCCTGCTCGACTCGCTCACCGGCGTGCCGGTCGGCGTGATGGGCCTGGTCGTGCGGCACGGCGTGCGGTTCACGATGGGGATCAGCGCGTTCCTGTTCACCGCCGGCATCTGGTTCGAGCTGATCGCCTCGTACGGCGCCACCATCGGTTCCGCGCTCGGCGCGCCGTACGCGCTGTGCCGGGGTGTCGGGCTCGGTGTGCATGCGCGGTTCGGGATCGGCTACCGGATCCTGGAACCGGTCGTCCAGGTGATCAACAAGTTCCTCAGCCTGCTCAGCCCGTCCCGGGCGCCCCGGATACCGCCGATCGTGGCGTCGGGCGGGCCGAGCTGGAGGGCCGCCGTCTACCGCAACCAGGAGGTGATCCCGCCCGTCTCGATATGCGGACAGCTTCCGGGCTAGGCCGCGCCGACGCTGGGTTCGCGGGCGCGGCTGTGCCACCATCCCGCCATGGACGCCGCACTGGTCGGCCGCGACGCGGTCGTCGAGCGGGTGTGGCGTGCCCTGACCTCCGGTACGCCGGTGCTGCTCGACGGTCCCAGCGGCATCGGCAAGACCGCGCTCTGGCGGGCAGTGGTCGCCCGCGCCGGGCGGACCGGCTGGCGGGTGCTGTCCGCCGCGCCCACCGAGGCCGAGACCGCGCTGCCGTACGCGGCTCTGGCCGACGTGCTCCGTCCGCTGGCCGACGCGCTGCCCGGGCTGCCCGCGCCGCAACGGGTGGCCGCCGACATGGTGCTGCTGACCGGTGAGCACGACGGCGCGGTGGACGAGAGGGCGGTGGGCGCGGCCACCCGCACACTGCTCGACGCGGCGGTCACCGACGCCTCCCGGGTCCTGCTCGCGGTCGACGATCCGCAGTGGCTGGACCCGCCGAGCGCCCGGGCGCTGCGGTTCGCGCTGCGCCGGCTGACCCGGTGGCCCGCCGTACTGGCCACCCACCGCACCGGGGACAACCCGCTGGTGCCGGTGCCGCTGGGGCTGGACGACGACCCGACCGGCCGGCATCCGCTGCTGCGCGCCGACGTACCGCCGCTCACCCCGCCCGATCTGCACCGCGTCCTGGCGGCCCGGCTCGGCGGCACGCTCAGCCGTCCGCTCACCGAGCGGCTGGCCCGCGACGCCGACGGCAACCCGCTGCTCGCCATCGAACTGGCCCGGGCGGTGCTGCGGCTGCCCCGCCCGCCCGCGCACGACGAGGACCTGCCCGTACCGTCGTCGCTGCGCCAGCTGCTCGCGGAGACGCTGCGGGCGCTGCCCGGCCCGAGCCGGGACGCGGTGCGGCTGGCCGCGCTGCTGACCGTGCCGACGCTGCGGGACCTGGCGGCGGCGGGTGTGCCGGCCGGGGCGCTGGACGCGGCCGAGGACGCCGGGCTGGTCGTGGTCACCCCGAGCCGGATCGACTTCGCGCACCCCCGGTACGCGGCGGCGATGCGCGAGAGCATCCCGCCGGGGGCCCGGCGGCGGCTGCACGCGCTGCTCGCCGGCGCGGTCGCCGACCCGGACGAGCGGGCCCGGCACCTGTCCCGGTGCACCGTGGCGCCGGACGCCGCCGTCGCCGCCGACCTGGCCGCCGCGGCGGCCCGGCAGCGGATGCGCGGCGCCTCCGCGCTCGCCGCCGACTGGTACGCCCGGGCGGCCGAGCTGACCCCGCCGTCCGCCGCCGCCGACCGGAACCGGCGTCGCCTCGACGCGGTGCAGTGCCGCATCGACGGCGGCGACTACGCGGCGGCCGGGCGGGCCGCCGAGGCGGCGGCCGGGGAGCTGACCGGCGCCGAGCGCGGCGAGGCGCTGCTGTTGCGTGCGCTCGTCGCGTGGTGCGCCGACGACCTGGTCACCGCCGTCCGCGTCGCCGAGCAGGCGCTCGCCGCCGCCGGGCCGGACGGGGATCTGGCCGGGCGGATCCACACCCACCTGACCATGTTCCACGACCAGCCGGAGCCCGCCCGCCGGCACGCGCGGGCCGCGATCGCGCGCCTGTCCGACCGGGACGAGCACCGCCCGCTGCTCACCGCCGCGCTGCTGCTGCTGTTCTTCCACGAGGTACGCGCCGGCGGCCCGGCGCCCACCGACCTGCTGGACCGGGCACTGTCACTGGAGGCGGGCGAGCCGTCCTTCCTGGCCGGTTCGGTGCCGGCGATCTGGTGGAAGTCGGTCGACGACCACGACCGGGCGCGGTCCCGGCTGCACCTGATGCTGGACCTGGCGGTGGCGCGCGGCGACGATCCGCTGCGGCACGAGGTGCTGACCCACCTCGGCGAGACGGAACTGCTGGCGGGGCGCTTCGCCGAGGCCGGTACGCACATCGCCGCCGCCCGTGACCTGGGTGAGCAGCTGGGCACCGGGCTGGTGGGCGAGAGCTGGCTGGCCGGTGTGCTCGACGCGCACCGGGGACGGCTGGCGCGGGCGGGCGCCGCAGCTGCCGGGCTGCGCCGCGACGACGACCTCGGCGACGCGTGGAGCCGGCGACTGCACCACCAGCTCACCGGGCTGGTGGCGCTGGCCTCCGGGGAGTGGGCCACCGCCGCGGCGGCGTACGGCGCGCTCGCGGCCGACCTGGACGGGTCGGGCATCGCCGAACCGCTCGGGCAGCGCTTCGAGCCGGACTGGATCGAGGCGTGCGTGGGCGCCGGTGACCTGGACACCGCGCACGCCGCGCTGGACCGGCTGGCCGGGCGCCACAGCAGGCTGCCGCGCCCGTGGACGACGCTCGGGCTGGCCCGCAGCCGGGTGCTGCTGGCCGGGGCGACCGGGGCGGATCCGGGCGCGGCGCTGGACGCGCTGACGCAGGCCCGGGCCGCGGTGCCGGAGGCGGTGCTGCCGCTGGACCGGGCCCGCTGCCTGCTCGCCGCCGGGCGCGCGTACCGGCGGGTGCGGCGACGGCGGGAGGCGCGGGCGGCGCTGGACGCGGCGGTGGCCGAGTTCGACGCGCTCGGCGCGTCCGCGTTCGCCGACCGGGCGCGGGCGGAACTGGGCCGCATCGGCGCCCGCACCCCGGCCCCGACGGCACTCACCGCGACCGAGGAGCGGGTCGCCCGCCTCGCCGCGCGGGGGCAGACCAATCGGCTCATCGCCGACGCGCTCTACATCAGCCCGAAGACGGTGGAGGCCAACCTGGCCCGGGTCTACCGCAAGCTGGGCATCGCCAGCCGCGCCGAGCTGGGTGCGGCGATGGGCCGGCCGCCCGGCGACTGAGTCGCTCAGGACGCGGCCAGGGCGCTCAGGACGCGACCAGCGCGTCCAGGTGCGCGCCGAGCAGCTCCCGGGCGCGCGCGGGCGGCATCCGATCGGGGTACAGGAGCGCGTGCAGCGCGAGCCCGTCGAGCAGGGCGTGCAGCCGGGCGACCGCCTCGGGGTCGGCGGCCGGTTCCCCGGTGAGCAGCGCGACGGCGAACTCGGCGGCGCGGCGGATGCCGTCGTCCGCGTCGGCCATCCGGGTCTGCGCCGCCGGATCGGTCTGGGCGCGCGCGGCGAGCAGCAGCCACACCTCGGCCTCGCGGACGCGCTGGCGGTCGAGCGGCAGCAGTTGTTCCAGGATCCGCTGGGCGACCTCGCGCGGGCTGCCGGTGCGGTCGTCGGCGGCGATCCGCTCGGCCGCCTCGGCCTGCACGTGCTCCATGGCGAACACCAGCAGCTCGGTCTGGGTGGCGAAGTAGTGCCGCAGCGCGCTCGGTGACCAGCCCGCCTCGGCCGCGATGCTGCGGACGGTGGCGGCGCCGACGCCGTCGCGGTAGACGACCCGCCACATCGCCCGCGCCAGCTCGGCACGGCGCGCGTCGTGGTCGACGATCTTGGGCACGGGCCCCTCCGGAACCTGGTTGACGAGCGCTGTTACGGTTATCGCACAGCGTACTAAAAAGGGAGACCGCATGCTCGTGGCAGTGATCGTCGGATGCGAGGTGGCGTTCTGGGTGGTGCTGCTCGCCGGCCTGATCGCCCGGTACCCGCTGCGACGGCCCCGCCTCGGCGCCGCCCTGCTGATCGCCGTACCGGTGGTCGACCTCGTGCTGCTGGCCGCCACGATGATCGACCTGCGCCGGGGCGCGACGGCCACGTTCGCCCACGGCCTCGCCGCCGCGTACCTCGGGTTCTCGGTGGCGTTCGGGCACAGCATGGTGCGCTGGGCCGACCAGCGGTTCGCACACCGGTTCGCCGGCGGCCCTCCCCCGAGCCGGGCACCCCGGTACGGGATGGCGCGGGCCCGGCACGAGTGGCGGGAGTGGGGCAAGGGCATGATCGGCTGGGCGGTCGCCTGCGCCGTGCTGCTCGCCGGCATCGCCGTGGTGGGCGACAGCGAGCGCACCGCCGAGCTGTGGGCGTGGACCGGGCGGCTCAGCGTGGTGATGGCGGGCTGGCTGGTGTTCTGGCCGGTCGCGTACACCGTCTTCCCGAAGCGGGCGCCGCGCGACGCGTGAGGCCCACCCGCCCGCGACTCCTCGCTCATCGGGGCCGCGGTCAGCCCGCGTCGGCGTCCGGCCAGGCGGCGCGGACCAGCGCGGGCAGCACCTCGCCGGCCGGGCCGCGCAGGTTCACCGCGCAGATCGCGTCCAGCGGTGTCGGCACCGGGTTCACCTGCACCACCGGGGCCCCGAGGCGGGCCGCGACGAGGGGGATCTCGGCGGCCGGGTGGACGAGCGCCGAGGTGCCGACGGTCAGCAGCAGGTCGCAGCCGGACGCCGCCTCGACCGCCGCGTCGAGCGCTGAGGCCGGCAACGCCTCGCCGAACCACACCACCCCGGGACGCACGGGCGCGCCGCAGCCGGCGCAGGCAGGCGGCGTGACGCGCCCGTCCGACGGTTCCGGCATGCCGGCGGGTGCCACCGCGTCGCCGGACGCCACGCCGTCGCCGGGTGCCGCGTCGTCCTCGGGTGCCGTCGCGTCCTCGGGGATCGGCGCGGGCCGGGCGCAGGCCGAGCAGCGGGGCGCGAACAGGCTGCCGTGCAGGCGTACCGGGGCCGGCACGCCGCCGCGCTCGTGCAGGTCGTCGACGTTCTGCGTGATCACCACGGTCTCCGGCAGACGGGCCCGGATCGCGGCCACCGCCCGGTGGCCGGGATTCGGCCGGGCCCGGCGCACCCCGTGCCGGCGTGCCTCGTACCAGCCCCAGACCAGGGCCGGGTCGGCCCGGAACGCGGCGGGGGTCGCCAGCTCCTGCGGGTCGTACCGCTGCCAGAGCCCGGTCTGCGCGTCGCGGAACGTCGGCACGCCGCTCTCGGCCGACATGCCCGCCCCGGTGAAGACCACCGGCCGCCGCGCGGCGGCGAGCAGCCGACCCGCCTCGGCCGGCTCCGGCCCGGTCACACGTCCACCGTCAGCCGCACGTCGACCCGGTCGCCCAGCTCGATCCCCTCGGCCCGGCGCGCCGCGACCCGCAGCGGCACCACGTACCGGCCGTCCTTGGGCCACAGTGACGTCCGCCAGTCGGTGTCACCGATCCGGACCGTCACCGGGATCATGCCCAGCCGTAGGTGACCGACGCCGAGGCGGCCTCGATCGCCGCGCTCTGCTCGTCGGGCACCGTGACGAAGTGGTACGGCGCCGGACCGCGCCAGAACCACACCTCCCCGCTGAACGCCAGCTCCATCCGGTCAGGATAGGGGCCGGGACCGACGCGACGGCAGCAGCCGCAGCCCGGCCACCGTGACCCAGGCGAACAGCGGGAACACGGCGACACGTTCCATGCCGCCCACGCCGATGCCGGCGTCCACCCGGGACAGGAACAGCACGCTGCCGGCCAGCCCGAGCAGGCCCAGGAACGCGCTGACGGGCCGCAGCTCACGCAGCAGCGGCGACCGGCCGAGCGCGGCGGCCAGCAGCGCCGCGTTGCCGAGCGCGAAGACCAGCAGCGCGCCGAGCACGTGCAGGTTCTCGTCCACGTCGGCCGGGTGGAGGCCGGCCAGCACGTACCCGGCCCCGGCGGCCACTGCCGACGCGACGGCGACGGTCGCGGCGCGGCCCGGGCGCAGCGCCCGGTGTGCGAGCAGCGCCCCGAGCGCGAGCAGCAGCCCGGCGCCGACGAACACCGCGTTCATGGCCGGGTGCCACGGCGAGCAGACCGGACGCGGGCGGCTGCTGTCCCACACACCGCAGGTCACGTTGCCGAGGTCGCTGATGTTGTGCTCGGCCCAGCTGAACCGGGGCTGGTCCCAGGCCAGGCCGACGACCACGTTGGCGGCCAGGAACGACACGGCGGCGAGCAGCCAGCAGGCGCCCGCGAGGCGGTTTCTCATCCGCCGAGTGCACCGCCCGAGTGGTCCCGGCGCACGGGGCGTGGCGGGCCGGTTCGAGGTAGGGCCAGGCCTACCCGGAGAGCGGGGTCCAGTCGGCTGGGAAGCACGGTGTGCCCTGGCTAGCGTCGTGCCATGACCGTTGATCACGGGCTGGCCGCCGCGTTGCGCCGCCGCCGCTACCTGCTGTCCGCGTGGCCGTGGCGGGCCCTGGCGTACGCCGTCACGACGCTGCCCCTGGCCGGCGCGGCGGCGCTCGGCGCGGCGGTGGTCGCCGCCCCGCTGCTGCTGGTGGCCGGCGCGCTGCGGCGGGGCCGCCCGGTCGACGCCCGGGCGCTGGCGGTGCTGGCCGTGCTGGCGCTCGCGGTGGTGGCGCTCGCGCCGCTGGCCGGCGCGCCGGTGGCGGCTGTCGAGCGGTGGCGCCTCGGCCTGGTCGACGACCGCCCGGTGACCGCGCCGCGGTGGCGTGGGCTCGCCGCCCGCCTCACCACCGCCGCCGGGTGGCGGGAGGCCGCGTACCTGGCCGTGCTGGGTGTGGCGGTGCCGCTGGCGTACGGAATGGTCGGTCTGCTCGTGCTGCTGGACGCGGTGCTGGTCGCCGGTCCGTGGCTGGCCGGCGGCGAGGACCGGATCGTGCTGCTCTGGGCCACTGTCGACTCCCCGGCCGAGGCGGTGCCGTACGCGCTCGCCGGTCTGCTGGCGGTCCCGGCGCTGGTCTACCTGGCCGGGCTGCTCGTAGCGGTCCAGGCGGCGGTGGCCCGCCTGCTGCTCGACGACGCGCCCGCCGGGACGGCGCTGCGCGAGGTGACCCGGTCCCGGGCCCGCCTGGTGAGCGCGTACGAGGCGGAGCGCCGCCGCATCGAGCGGGACGTGCACGACGGCGTGCAGCCGCGCCTGACCAGCCTCACCCTCCAGCTCGGGCTGGCCCGCCTCGACGTGCCGGACGGCTCCCCGGCGGCGGGGCCGCTCGCGGCCGCGCACGAGCAGGCCAAGGAGCTGATGGTGACGTTGCGCGGGATCGTCCACGGCATCCGCCCGGCGCAGCTCACCGAACTCGGCCTGGCCGCCGCCGTCGGTGACCTGGCCGCCCGGTCGGTCGTCCCGGTCGCCGTGCACGCCGACCTGACCCGCCCGGTGCCGGAGCTGGTGGAGACCACCGCCTGGTACGTGGTCTCGGAGACGCTCGGCAACGTGGCCCGGCACGCGGGCGCCACGCAGGCCGAGGTGCGGCTGATCCGCGACGAACGGCTGCTGGTGGTGGAGGTGCGCGACGACGGCCGGGGCGGCGCCGACCCGGCGCGCGGCACCGGGCTGACCGGGCTCGCGGACCGGGTGGCCGCGGCGGACGGGCGGCTGCTGCTGTCCAGCCCGCCCGGTGGGCCTACCCTCGTGCGGGTGGAGCTGCCGTGCCGTCCGTGACCCGGGTCGTCCTGGCCGAGGACGAGGTCCTGCTCCGGGAGGGCCTGGTGGGCCTGCTGACCCGGTTCGGCTTCGCGGTGGACGCCGCCGTGGGTTCCGCCCCGGAGCTGCTCGACGCGGTCCGCACGCACCGGCCCGACCTGCTGGTGACCGACATCCGGATGCCGCCGCAGCACCGTGACGACGGCCTGCGGGCGGCGGTCGCGCTGCGCGCCGAACGCCCGGACCTGGCCGTGGTGGTGCTCAGCCAGCACGTGCAGAGCGGGTACGCGGCCGCGCTGCTCGACAGCGGCGACGGCAACCGGGTCGGCTACCTGCTCAAGGACCGGGTGGCAGACGTCGCCGAGTTCGCCGCGACGCTGCGCCGGGTGGCGGCCGGCGGCACCGCCGTCGACCCGGACGTGGTGCGGCACCTGCTGCGCCGCCCCCGTGACCCGCTCGGCGCGCTGTCGCCCCGGGAGCGGGAGGTGCTGGGGCTGGTCGCCGAGGGGCACTCCAACGCCGCGATCGCGGCCCGCCTGTACGTCACCGAGGCGGCGGTGGGCAAGCACGTGGGCAGCATCCTGGCCAAGCTCGACCTGCCGCCGGACGAGGACACCAACCGGCGGGTGCTCGCCGTGCTGGCCTGGCTGCGGGCGGCGGGCTGACTGGGCGTTACAGGCTCATCGGCACGGGGTCGGTGGCCAGCGCCCGGAACCGCTCGCGCGGGTCGGGCACGAGCCGCCGTGCGGTGAGGTCGAGCAGCCCGCCGACGCCGCTGACCGAGGCGACGGGGGTGCCGTCGGCACGGGTGAACTCCTGGCCGATCCGGAACGTCTTGCCCTCGCCCCAGTGGAACTCGCAGGTCACGTCGACCTCGTCGCCGCCGCGCAGCTCCCGCAGGTAGCGCACCGTCACCTCCAGCGCGACCGGCCCGACGCCGCCGGCGAGCAGCCGGTCCTGGCCGATGCCGGACGCGCGCAGGCACTCCCAGCGGGCGTGCTCGGCGTACTGGAGGTAGACGGCCTGGTTGAGGTGTCCCTGCGTGTCGAGTTCGTAGCCGCGCACGGTGACGCGTACCCGGAACGGATCTGCCATGCCGGCAGCCTAACCAGCGGCGCCGACAAAACGGCGTGCGGTCCGGGCCGCGCGGCTCTAGCCTGCCCGGCGTGACAGTGGAGATCGTGACCCTGGCGCAGCGGCCCGGCCTGGCGCCGCTGCTGGACACCGACTTCGACGGCGCCTGGCCGCCGTTCATGCTCTGGGATCCGATGGGCGCGCTCTACTACGGCGTCGCGCACGAGCTGTACCCCGAGTTCGTCTTCGCCGCCGTCGACCCGGCCGAGCCGGGCCGGGCCGTCGCCCGCGGGTACGCGGTGCCGCTGCGCTGGACCGACGACGAGCTGCCCGACGGCGGCTGGGACCGGGTGATCCAGCGGGCCACGCTCGGCCGCCTCACCGGGTCCACTCCGAACCTGGTGTCCGCGCTGGAGATCTGCGTGCGCCCGGACCGGCGCGGCGGCGGGGTGTCCGGGCTGATGCTCGCGGCCATGCGCGCGGCGGTGGCCCGCGCGGGCTTCGACACGCTGGTGGCGCCGGTACGCCCGAGCGGCAAGGCCGCCGTCCCGGACGTGCCGATGACCGAGTACGCGGCCCGGCGCCGCCCGGACGGACTGCCGGCCGACCCGTGGCTGCGGGTGCACGTCCGCGCGGGCGGGGTGATCGAGCGGGTCGCGCCCCGGTCGATGACGGTGACCGGCACGCTCGCGGACTGGCGGCGCTGGACCGGGCTGCCGTTCGACACCTCCGGCCCGGTACGGGTGCCGGGCGCGCTGGCACCGGTGCTCGTCGACGCCGACCACGACCACGCCGCGTACGTCGAGCCCAACGTGTGGGTGCGCCACCGGCTCTGACGGCTCAGGCCGGCCAGGCGTGCCCGATCCCGTCGAGCAGCAGCACCACGCCCTCGGTGGCCGCCTCCCGGTCGCGGGAGATCTCCCGGTACTCCGGTGAGGTGGACCAGCGCTCGAAGTCCTCGCGGCTGTCGAACGACAACAGCACCGCCTTCTGGTGCGGCCACTCCCCCTCGACCACGCGGGGGGCGGTGTCGGCGGCGAGCAGCTTCCCGCCGTAGCGGGCCAGCACCGGCGGGAAGGCGGCGGCATACCTGTCGTAGCGCGCCCGGTCGTGGATGGTGAGCTGTGCGAGGGCGTAGACGGTCACCGGCTCAGGCTACCGACCGCCCGAGCGCCGCGGTGTCGTCCGTCAGGTCGGCGCCACCGCCGTCGCGACCCGGCCGACTGTCCGTTGTGCGCTAGCGATTATGCCCCTGACCTGCGGATACTGGTGACAGGCTCGCGCGCGCCCCGCGCCGGGTGGGGGGAAAGAGGTGGGGCACGATGATCGGACAGGAGACCCAGCCGGACGCCATACCCGAGCCGCGGAGCGCGCCGGAGGGCCGGCTGGCCCGGCCCGCCACGCCGGTTCCCGGCGCGGTGTGGCAGGTCCGCGTACGGACCAAACTCGACGACCTGTACCAGCAGCTCTCGGTGCTGTCCCCGCGCGACCCCGAGCGGGCCGAGGCGCTGCGCGCGCAGCTGTCCGGGGTGGAGGTGGTGCTGGGACGCAGCGGCGTGGTCGAGTGGTTGCGCGGCGGCAACCTGGAGTACGCGTGGCAGACGATCCACTCGGTGGAGCGGGCCATGGTGGCGCTGCGCTCCGCGGACGAGCTGACCGGGCTGCTGCCCGCGTACCGCAGCGCGGCGGCGCAGGTGCTGCCGGCCGACGACAAGGTGCTCACCGACCTCGACCCGTCGGCCGGCGCCCCGTCCGAGGCGCTGCTGCGCGCCCGGGTGCAGGCGTTGCTGCTGCGCTACCACTCCGCGTCCGACGAGTTCCACGAGTCGGCCCGCCGGCTGCGCAACCGGATGCTGGGGCTGTCGGTGTTCGCGCTGCTGGCGGAGGTCCTCGTGGTGCTGGTGCAGTGGCTCAGCCACGACGTCCGGCTGCTGGAGGCGCCGACCGACGCCGGTGGCGTACCGGCCTGGCGGCTGCTGTTCTTCGTGCTGATCGCCGGGGCCCTCGGGGCGTTCCTCAGCGCGCTGCCGTCGATGATCACCTCCCGGTCCGGCGGGCTGCCCTACAAGCTGCCGTTCCAGCAGGGGCTGCTCAAGCTCGCCGTCGGCCCGCTGGTCGCCGTGGTCGGCATCATGCTTGTCATCGGCGGCCTGGTGGAGACCAGTGTGAGCAGCACCGCCGCGCTGCTGGGCCTGGCGATCGTGTTCGGCGCGGGGCAGCAGGCGGTCACCGCGTTCGCCGACCGGCGGGCGGCCGAGCTGCTCGGCCCGGCGGCCAAGAGCTGATGCCGCGCGGGCGGCCGCCGGCCCTGGGTAGCCTGATCCCATGATCTTCATTACCGCCAAGTTCCGGGTGCGCCCGTCCGACGCCGACCGCTGGCCGCAGATCGCCGCCGACTTCACCGCCGCGACCCGGGCCGAGCCCGGCTGCCTGTGGTTCGACTGGTCCCGCAGCCTGGACGACCCGACCGAGTACGTGCTGGTCGAGGCGTTCCGGGACGACGAGGCGGGCGCGGCGCACGTGCAGTCGGAGCACTTCCGGACCGCCCAGCGCACGCTGCCGCCGCACCTGACCGAGACGCCCCGGATCGTCAACGTGACGGTGCCGCAGCAGGACTGGTCGCGCCTGGGCGAGATGGCGGTGCCGGGCGACGCCTGAGCTGAAGATTTCCCACGGTTCACCGCGCAGGCATTGAAGCTTGTTTTCACCTCCGGTTACCCTCGGCGGAAAGATCCACCATCCACCGTGGAGGAGCTGAAGCATGCGCAAGCTGATGGCGGCGCTCGGCGCCGGGGCGATGACGGCCGCGGGCCTGCTCGCGGTCGCGACACCGGCCCGGGCCGCGGCCTGCACCCTGGTGCAGTCGGAGATCTACAACGGTGCGAACCTCATCGCCTGGTCGCGCGGCCTGGACGGCTGCGCGGGCGACGTCTACTGGGAGATCCAGTCCGGCGACGGCGGCACCTGGCAGGTCACCGACAGCGGCACCACGCACTACGACGACCAGGTCGTCAGCTACTACGGCGACGTGGACCTGCCCTGCTACCTGCGGGTCTACGCGGCATTCGGGGACCAGGAGCGGCTGACCCGGCCGGTGCGCAACAACAACTGCGCGGGCTGACCACCGGCCGGGGCGCGTCGGGCGCCCCGGCCGCACCGCCGGTCAGGGGATGGTCAGGCCGTACGCGGCGAGGATCTCCAGGATCGGCTGGTAGTAGCTGGTGCCGCCGCTCGTGCAGTTGCCGCTGCCGCCGGACAGGACGCCGATGACGGTGCCGGTCGCCGCCACGTAGAGCGGGCCGCCGCTGTCGCCGGGCTCGGCGCAGATGTTCGTGCGGATGAGCCCGGTGACGCTGCCCTCGGCGTAGTTGACGGTCGCGTTCAGCCCGGTCACGGTCCCGCACCGCACGCCCGTGGTGGCGCCGCTGCGGCAGACTGCCTGCCCGACGTACGCGCTGCCGGCGGCGGTGACGGTGATCTGCCCCGGGTAGGTGTGGATCGCGCTCGGGTGGGCGACGGTGCCGGTGTAGCGGACCACGCCGTAGTCGTTGCCGGGGAAGCTGCTGCCGGTCCGGCTGCCCAGCACCGTGGTGCCGGCGCCGTCGGCGTACCAGGTGGCGGCCAGGCGGGTGCAGTGCCCGGCGGTCACGAAGTACCAGGTGGTGCCGCGGCGCACGTTGGCGCCCAGCGAGCACCGCCCGCCGCCGCCGTAGATCGCCTGGCCGCCGGCGATGAGCGTGCGCAGCCGCCCGGGTTCGTGGCGCAGCACCGCGCCGGCCCGGTCGGCGGTCCGGCGTACCGCTGCCAGCTCGCTGCCGCGTACCGTGTCGTCGGCGGTGACGGTCAGCCGGCCGGTGGCCGGGTCGTGCCCCCAGGCGGTGCCGGGCGTGCGGAGCCCGGCCAGCGCGGCGGGTTCGGGCGGCGGCGCGGCGACGCCGGCCCGGGCGACCGCCGGGGTGCCGGCCAGCAGGGCGGCGAGGACGAGTACGACGAGCGCGGGTCGGCGCATCCTCGCGACCTCCTCCATCGTCTACGGTCGATTAGTCAAGCATCGGCCCGGTGGCCCGATCCACTCAACCGGCAGAACCGGCGGTTCCCGAAACTTCCGGAGCCGCGGCGGGCGGTACGCGCGCGCCCGCAGGCCGTGCCCGCCCGCGGATTCCGCCCGTCCACCTGGTGCCGCGTGCCCGATGTCGACGCATCGAGGTGATTAAGTTTTCGGAACGCTTCCGGTAGGCTCCGGGCAGAGATTCGCTTCGATCCACTCACGATGTGCCGGGGAGTCCCTCCCCCACCAGACGCGGCCACCGGGCGGCCGTGCGGAGCCGACATCGTGGCGGGCGGTGGCCGAGGCGAGCCGATCCCATTGACAGGCTAGAGAGGCGTTCAGATGGACAAGGTGCTCGCCCGCGGCAGCGGGAGCGCGGCAGCCCGGTCACGCCCGCGGACCGCTGTGGTCGCGATGGTGGCGGGGGCCGCGGTGGTCGCCGCCACGATAGCGGTGGCGACCAGTGCCAGCGCCGGCACGACGCTCGGCGCGTCGGCGGCGGAGCAGGGCCGGTACTTCGGCACGGCGGTGGCGGTGAACAAGTTGTCCGACAGCACGTACGTCGGCATCCTGAACCGCGAGTTCAACATGGTCACCGCCGAGAACGAGATGAAGTGGGACGCCACCGAGCCGTCCCGGAACCAGTTCAACTTCAGCGCCGGCGACCGGCTCGTCGCGCACGCTCAGGCCAACGGCATGCGGGTACGCGGCCACGCGCTGCTCTGGCACCAGCAGCAGCCCGGGTGGACGGGAAGCCTGTCCGGCAGCGCGCTGCGCGAGGCGATGATCAACCACGTCACCCAGGTCGCCACCCACTACCGGGGCAAGATCCACTCCTGGGACGTGGTGAACGAGGCGTTCGACGACGGCAACAACGGCGCCCGCCGCAACTCGAACCTCCAGCAGACCGGCAACGACTGGATCGAGGCCGCGTTCCGTGCCGCCCGCGCCGCCGACCCGGGCGCCAAGCTCTGCTACAACGACTACAACACCGACAACTGGTCGTGGGCCAAGACCCAGGGCGTCTACAACATGGTGCGGGACTTCAAGTCCCGGGGCGTGCCGATCGACTGCGTCGGTTTCCAGTCGCACTTCAACAGCGGGTCGCCGTACCCGAGCAACTACCGCACCACGCTGCAGAACTTCGCCGCGCTCGGCGTCGACGTGCAGATCACCGAGCTGGACATCGAGGGCTCGGGCAGCAGCCAGGCCACCGCGTACGGCAACGTGACCCGGGACTGCCTGGCCGTGGCGCGCTGCAACGGCATCACGGTCTGGGGCATCCGGGACACCGACTCGTGGCGGGCCAGCGGCACCCCGCTGCTGTTCGACGGCAGCGGCAACAAGAAGCAGGCGTACACGGCCGTGCTGAACGCGCTGAACGAGGGCGGCACCCCGCCGCCCACGACCGCGCCGCCGACGAGCACCCCGCCCACGTCGACGCCGCCGACCAGCACGCCGCCGACCAGCACGCCGCCGACCAGCGCGCCGCCGACGACTCCCCCGCCGACCGGCGCCTGCACGGCGACGTTCACCACCAACCAGTGGCCGGGCGGCTTCGTGACGAACGTGCGGATCACCGCCGGTTCCAGCGGGCTCAACGGGTGGACCGTGTCGCTCACCGTGCCCTCGGGCTCGGCCGTCACGAACACCTGGAGCGCCCAGGCCAGCGGCACCAGCGGTGCGGTGACCTTCCGCAACGTGGACTACAACCGCCAGGTCGGTGCCGGTGGCACCACCGAGTTCGGGTTCCAGGGCACCGGCACGGCGCCCTCCGGCACGCCGGCCTGCGCGGCCGGCTGACCGTCGGCGCGACCCGGCACGGTGCCACCGTGCCGGGTCGCGTCCCCGGCGGGCACCAGTCGACGACCGTACAGTGGGGTAGGTCCTGTTCCACCGTTTCGCCCGGAAGGACCACAGTGAACCGACGCATCAGGACCACCCTCGGCGTCGCCCTGGCCGCCACCCTCGTCACCACCGCCGCGCCGACCTCCGCCGCCGCTGCCCACGACCGCCGTCCCACGGTCATCGCGCTGCCGGACGGCTTCCAGCCGGAGGGCGTCGCCGCCGCCGGCCGGTACGCCTGGTTCGGCTCACGGGCCACCGGCGAGATCTACCGCGCCGACCTGATCACCGGCGCGGGCCGGCAGGTCAGCCCCGCCACCGGCACCCCGTCGCTCGGCCTGAAGGTCGACCCGCGCGGCCGGCTGTTCGTGGCCGGTGGCACCGCCGGTGACGCCCGGGTGATCGACACGCGCACCGGCGCCGTGCTCGGCCGCTACCGGTTCGCCGAGGCGCCGACGTTCGTCAACGACGTGGCGCTCACCCGCGACGCCGCCTGGTTCACCGACTCGAACCGGCCGGTGCTGTACCGCCTGCCGCTGGGACGCGGTGGCACGCTGCCGCCCGCCGACGGCTTCACCACGCTGCCGCTGACCGGCGACTTCCAGCAGACCGGCACCGGCGTCAACCTCAACGGCATCGCGCCCACGCCCGACGGACGCGCACTGATCGTCGTGCAGTCGAACACCGGCACGCTGTTCCGGGTGGACCCGGCGACCGGCGTCACCACAGCCGTCGACGTGCCGGGCGCCACGTTCCTCAACGGCGACGGCCTGCTGCTGCTCGGCCGCACGCTGTACGTGGTGCAGAATTTCCTCAACCAGGTCGCCGTGGTCGACCTGAACCGCTCCGGCACGGCCGGCGTCGCGCGCGGCGTCATCACCGACCCGGGCTTCGACGTGCCGACCACCGTCGCCGCCGCGCTCGGGCGGCTCTACCTGCCGAACGGCCGGTTCACCACCCCGCCGACGCCGACCACCCCGTACACCGCTGTCGCTGTCGACGCGCGCTGAGCCGCCCGCCGCCCGCGCTGCACGTCCGGCGCGGGCGGCGGCGGTTCACTCCTCCATCTCCGGCCCGAGCAGCCGGATCTCCTCGATGTCGATGGCCGCCTGGAGCTGCCGCAGCACCACGTCGTCGATCTGCCTGGTGTTGCGCAGCCGGGTGATCTCCTGCCGCTTGTGGTCGAGCACCCGCAGCCGCAGCCGGCGGGCCATCTCCCGTTCCCCGTCCGCCTCCTCGGCGTCCGGGTCGCGGGCGGCGGCCAAGTGCTCCTCGTAGTCGGCGCGCAGCCGGTCCACCGTGTCCTGCGTGGCGCCCACGTCGCCGGCGGCCCGGGGCAGCGCCTCCAGGGCGGCCTCGGTGGCCCGGATCCGGGCCCAGCGCACCTCGTCGTCGCGTTCCCGGTCGCCCGTCAGGCCGGCCCAGCTCACGACCGCGGGAAGGGTGGTGCCCTGCACCAGCATGATCAGCACGATCACCACCACGGTCACGAAGATGATCAGGTCCCGTTCGCGCACGGTGCTGCCGTCGTGCATGGTGACCGGCACGGCGAGCGCGGCGGCGAGCGAGACGGCGCCGCGGAACCCGGCCCAGCCCACCGCGGTACGCATCCGGCCGTCGAAGTGCCGCGCGCGGCTCGACTCGCGCCGGTCCACCCGTTGCAGCGCCGACACCGACAGGTGCACCCAGACCAGCCGGATCACCACCACGACCAGGGCGACGAGCACCGCGATGCCGAGCGACGCGGCCGGCGAGTGGCTGGTGATGCTGCGCAGCGAGCGCGGCACCTGCGTACCGAGCAGCACGAACAGGCCACCGTTGACCATGAAGGTGGACAGGTCCCAGAACGCGAACGCGGTGACCCGGGAACGGGCCCGGATCACCCGGGGCGCGGCGTAGGACAGCAGCAGCCCGGACACCACCACCGCGAGCACGCCGCTGGCGTGCACCGCGTCGGCGAGCAGGAACGCGACGAACGGGGTGAGGATGCTCAGCCCGCCCTCGCGCATCGGGTCGTCGACGTGTTTGCGGATCAGCACCACGACCGCGCCGACGAGCAAACCGGCGGCCACCCCGCCGGCCGATTTGCCGACGAACTCGCCAGTGAGCGTCAGCGCTCCGGGCACCGTCCCGCCCGCTACCACGCCGGCGGCCACGGCGAACAGCACGAGCGCCGTACCGTCGTTGACCAGGCTCTCCGCGCGCAGCGTGGTGAGGATGCCGCGCGGCATCCGCTTGGCCAGACCGGCCACCGCGGCGGCGTCGGTCGGGGCCAGGACCGCGCCGAGCACCCACGCGGCGGCCGGCTGCACACCGAGGGCCTGCGCGGTGTACGCGACGGCGACCATCGTGACGATCACCAGCACGACGGCGAGCCCGACGATCACCGTGAGGTTGGCCCGGATCTCGCGGAGGCTGATGACCAGGCTCTCCCGGTAGAGGATCGCCGGGAGGAACAGCAGCAGCACGACCTCGGGTTCGAGGATCAGGTTGTCGAACGGCGACAGCAGGCCGATCAGCGCGCCCATGGCGATCAGCAGGACCGGCGGCGCGACGCTGTAGCGACCGCCGATCGTGGTGCCGACGAGCACTGTGGCGCCCAGCACCGTGATCAGCACGAGTGCTTCCACGCCGTACCCCCGTCACCGTTCGCCGGGAATCACGGTGCCCTACGGCGGCGGCCGGGCGGGACGGAATCGGTGATCGCTACTCGAAGCGGGACGGGTCTCCGGCCCCGCGGCGCAGGATCTCCGGCTCCGGGCCGGACAGGTCGACCACGGTGGTCGGCTCCAGCCCGCAGTCCCCGGCGTCGACCACCGCGTCGACGAGGTGGTCGAGCCGCTCCTTGATCTCCCAGCCCTGGGTCATCGGCTCGTCCTCGCCGGGCAGCAGCAGCGTGCTGGTCAGCAGCGGCTCGCCGAGTTCGGCGAGCAGCGCCTGGGTCACCGTGTGCCGGGGTACGCGCGCGCCGACCACCCGCCGCCGCGGGTCCTGCAACCGGCGCGGCACCTCGGCGGTGGCCGGGAGCAGGAACGTGTAGCTGCCCGGGATGACGGACTTCACCTGCCGGAAGACCGCGTTGCTGAGCTTGACGAACTGGCCGAGCTGGGCGAAGTCGGCGCACATCAGCGTGAACGGGTGCCGGTCGTCGAGCCGCCGGATGTCCCGGATCCGCTCCACGCCGTCGCGGTTGCCGATCCGGCAGCCGAGCGCGTAGCAGGAGTCGGTCGGGTAGGCGATCACCCCGTCGGCGCGCAGCAGGTCCACCACCTGCCGGATCACGCGGGGCTGGGGGTTGTCCGGATGCAGGTCGTAGTACCTCGCCACGCCGGTCAGCCTATGTCCGCGCCTGGGCGGGCGCAGGTTTGGCCCGGGCGGTTTCCGGAAACAGGTGGGGGCCGTTCACGACAGGGGGACCGAATCATGTCCGAAGCCAGCACAGACCGCGTCGCCGACCGCCCCGCGGAGGTGACCGATCCGCTGCTGTGGGATCTGGCCGCCGCGGTGGCCGACGCGCACCAGCCGGACGACGAGCGCGTCTGCGCCAGCCCGAGCTGCGCCGGGGCGGCGTGGCCGTGCGCGGCGTGGAACAACGCGCAGGCGGGGCTGAGCGCCGCCCGGACGCCGCGGCAGTCCGCCGCGCCGCGGCCGGTCGCCGCCGGGCAGCCGGGCGACGGGCAGCCGGGCGCCGCTCAGGCCGGTGCCGCGGGTGAGCCGGGCACTGGCGCGGCGCGGACCGGCGCACGGAGCCTCGCGGCCACCGCCGCCTGACTCAGCGTAGGCACGCGGCTCCTCGCGCCGCCCCGGCCGCCTCGGCCCGGGGCGGCGCTTTCGCGTCCCGTCGCGGCTGGTCAGCGCGCTTCACGGAGGGCCGGAGGGTACGCCGCGAGCACGGGAGAGCGCTCTCTTTGGTAACAAGACATTGACGGATCCGTAACCCAAACCTTAATGTCCCTTCCCAAGAGAGCGCTCTCACGACTGCCGGACCACCACTCCGTACCCCGCCTTCTCCTCGTGAAGGGGACCTCCATGACCCTCCTGCGGGACTTCTCCCCCGACCCCGTACCCCCGGCCCCGCCCGCCCCGTCCCCGGCCCGCCGGCGCGGCCTGCGGGCGACCGCCCTCGTCGCCGCGTCAGTGCTCGCCGCCGGCCTGCTGGGCGTCGTGGTCGCCGGTGGCGGCACGGCCACCGCCGGCGCCGTCGGCGCGGGCAGCTACACCGAGACGCGGCCGGCCGGCGCCCTGCTGCCCAAGGGCTGCGGCGCGATCAGCACCAACCCGCGCGTCTTCACCACCGCCGACGCGCCCGCCGGCGCCATCCCCACCAACGACTGGTGGTCGTCGCTGATCTGGAAGCGCAACAACTGCACGGGCAGCGAGGTCCTGCACGCCCACCCGCTGGCGGCCAAGGCCGAGAACAACGGGCTCGGCCTGTCCTACACCACCACGCCGGCGATCAGCGGCACCGCGACCGGCGTCGGCGAGTTCCACTACCCGTACACCGAGGACGTCCGCGTCGGGATGCCCGGACTGTCCGCGCCGGTGGTCAAGGCCGCCGGGTGGACCGACTGGACGGTCACCGCCGACTGGAGCGACGGCAGCCGCACCATGCGCGCCACCATCGGCCACGGCCTGCCGTTCAGCTACTACACGGTCAGCGGCGGCACCGCCCAGCTCACCACCGCCGGGACGCCGACCGTCTGGCGCAACTCCGGCGCCACCATCGGCTTCACCGTCCGGGGCCACGACTACGTCGCGTACGCCCCGACCGGCGCGACCTGGACCGTCAGCGGCACCGGCATCAGCTCGACCCTGGCCGGCAAGGGGTACTTCTCGGTCGCGGTGCTGCCCGGCGGCGGCGACCGGGCCGCACTGGCCGACATCTACGCCCGGTACGCCCACGCCCACGTCACCGGCACCCGGATGAGCTACGCCTACGACCCGTCCGCCGGCACGGTACGCACCACGTACGCGTTCACCACCACGCCCCGCGAGGGCAGCGAGACGAAGACCGTGGTGGCGCTCTACCCGCACCAGTGGCGCAGCCTCACCGGCGCCACCCCGATCGGCCAGACGTACGTCTCGGCGCGCGGCGCCATGCGGGTGCTCACCGGCGTGCCGTCGTTCACCACCACGATGCGCTTCACCGGCGTCCTGCCCGAGGTGCCCGCCGTGGGCGACTCCAGCGGCGCGGACCTGTCCACCGTCACCGGCTACCTCAACGCCGAGCAGGGCAACCCGGAGGGCGTCAGCGGCACCGACACCTACTGGGCCGGCAAGGGACTCGGCCGGGCCGCCCGGATCGCCGAGATCGCCGACCAGCTCGGGCAGACGTCGGTCCGCGACGCGGCGCTGACCGCGATGCGGAACCGGCTGACCAACTGGCTCACCGCCGGCTCCGGCGAGACCGGCCAGCTGTTCTACTACGACCGCAACTGGGGCACGCTGATCGGCTACCCGGCCTCGTACGGCTCCGACGAGGACCTCAACGACCACCACTTCCACTACGGCTACTTCATCGCGGCCGCCGCCACGCTCGCCAAGTTCGACCCGGGCTGGGCCGACGACAGCCGCTACGGCGGCATGGTCGACCTGCTCATCCGCGACGCCAACAACTACGACCGAGCCGACAGCCGCTTCCCCTACCTGCGGGACTTCGACATCTACGCCGGGCACGACTGGGCCTCCGGGCTGGCGCCGTTCTTCGCCGGCAACAACCAGGAGTCCTCGTCGGAGGGGATGAACTTCGCCAACGCGCTGATCCAGTGGGGCCAGGCCACCGGCGACACCGCCGTCCGCGACGCCGGGGTCTACCTGTGGACCACCCAGTCCGCGGCGATCTCCGAGTACTGGTTCGACGTGTACGACCAGAACTTCCCGTCCGCGTTCGGGCACAAGACGGTCGGCATGGTGTGGGGGGACGGCGGGTCGTACTCGACCTGGTTCTCCGCGGCGCCGGAGATGATCCAGGGCATCAACATGCTGCCGATCACCGGCGGTCACCTCTACCTGGGCGACTTCCCGGAGTACGTCAAGGCCAACTACGCCGAGCTGGTCACCAACAAGGGCGGCCCGCCGACCGTGTGGCAGGACATCGTCTGGGAGTTCCTGGCCCTCGGCGACGGTGAGCAGGCGTTGCGCAACTTCCGCGCCAACAGCGGGTTCACCAGCGAGGAGGGTGAGAGCAAGGCGCACACGTTCCACTGGATCCGCAACCTGGCCGCGCTCGGCACCGTGGACACCACTGTGACCGCGAACCACCCGCTGGCGAAGGTGTTCGTCAAGAACGGCGCCCGCACCTACGTGGCGTCGAACATCACCGCCCGGCCGCTGACTGTCACGTTCACCACCGGTGTCACGCTCGCCGTGCCGGCCGGGAAGACGGCCACGTCCGGTGCGTACACGTGGAGCGGCGGCAACGCCACCGGCGGCGGCACCGTGCCGACCGGTCCCCCGCCCACCACGACGCCCACCCCGACCCCGACCCCGACGCCGACCACCGCGAGTCCCACGCCGACCTCCGCGAGCCCCAGCCCGACGGGTACGGGCGGCCCGCTGAAGCCGGTCCGGTACCTGCGGTCCGGCGGCGGGCTGGACGGCACCGCCGGCACCGCCGGCACGGTGAACGTGGCGGCGGCGAACGGCAACCACGACGGCACGCCGACCAACCCGCAGGTGTTCACCGCCACCGGGCTGACCGGCACGTACACCGGCGGGGCGACCGCCTTCGACCTGGCCGTCGACGCCGGCACCGCGGTCGGCAACGGCGTCCAGATCCGGGTCTCCTACGACCTGACCGGAAACGGCAGCGTCGAGCGGGTGGAGACCTACCGGTACTTCGCCACCGACCCGATCCCGGGCGCGGAGCGGTACCGGCAGACCCAGGGCCTGCTCTCGTCCACCGGCACGCTGGGCAACCTGTCCGGCGGCACGGTACGCGTCGAGGTGTGGAACGCCATCGGTGGCGCACCCACGATCCTCGGTGTCGGCAACGCCTCGACGGTCACGCTGCCGTACGGCTCCTGACCCACGGTTCCGGCGCCCCGGCCCGCATGGCCGGGGCGCCGGCTCGTGCCTGCCGGTTCACGGCCAGCGGGTCGCGGTGGCCTCGAACACCTCGCTGTCGCTGGCCACCGGGATGACGCAGAGCAGGTGCCCGCCCGGCGCGCGCAGCACGTGGCAGTCGAGCCAGCGGGACACCGGCGTGGCGCCGAGGCCGCGCAGCCGCTCGACCTCGGCGGCCACGTCGTCGGTCTCGATGTCGAGGTGGTGGCGGGGCGCGTCGTCGACCGACTGGACGGCGGTGACCAGCCCGGGCACCACGTCGGCCAGGCCGGTGAACTCCGGTTCGGCCGGATCGGTGCGCAGCTCCGAGCCGAGCGCGGCGGACCAGAACGCGGCGGACTCCCCCGCCTCGTCCCGCGGCGCGTCGATGATCAGGGCGTACAACCTCGATCGATGCATCGCCCGAGCCTAGCCAGGACCGCCGGCGGCGGCAGCCCGGCGGGGTCAGGCGGTCACGTGGGCGCTGTCGCCGGCGGTCGCGGCGAAGGACGTGCCGCTGACCATCCGCGCGGCGTCGGAGGCGAGGAACACCACAAGCGGAGCCACGTCCTCCGGCTCCACCCACGGCACGCCCAGCGGCGTCTTCGACCGCAGCGCCGCAATCGCGGCGTCCTCCACCTCGGCGAGGTCACCGGAGGCCGGCTTCCCCGCCTCGACGAGCGCCTGCACGTAGCGGTCCCGGTGCCGGGTCAGCGCGGTGTCGACCAGCCCCGGGATGACCGCGTTCACGGTCACGCCGTGCGGCCCGAGTTCCAGCGCGGCGGACTTGACCAGCCCGATCAGTCCCCACTTCGACGCCGAGTACGCGGACCCGTTCGTGGTGCCGTGCTGCCCCTGGGTGGACGACGTGACCACGATCCGGCCGCCGCCGCGGCGTACCAGCAGCGGTGCGAAGACCCGCAGCACGTTGGCGGCGCCGGTGAGGTTCACGTCGATCTGGTCGTGCCAGTGCTGGTCGGTCATCTCCAGCAGCGGCGCGAACGCCTGGATGCCGGCGTTGGCGAACAGCACGTCCACGCCGCCGTGCTCCCGTTGCACCGCCTCGGCGACAGCGCGTACCGCGCCGATGTCGCGCTGGTCGGCCACGTGCGCCGACCACCGGGCGCCCGCCGCCGTCACCCGGCGCCCGGTCTCGGCCAGATCCTCCGGCGTGGCGGGCGGGAAATCCAGGATCGGGCTGACCGGCCCGGCGACGTCCATCCCGGCCACGTCCGCGCCGGCCTCGGCCAGCGCCACCGCCGCGGCCCGGCCGATCCCCCGCGCCGCGCCGGTGACCACAGCGACCCGCCCCGACAGCATCCCGGCCGACATCGTTCCCCCTCCGCGGGCACCGTCCGTGACGCCCCTCTGGCACGGTATGCCCGCCGGGCCGTCCCGTGCCGGGGTTCGCCCGGTCAGGCTCGCAGCCGCGCCCGCAACCATCCCGGGTCGGGGTTGACGACCGCCCCGTCCGGCAGCACCACGGTGGGGACCGTCTCGTCGCCGCCGGTCACCGCCCGGACGGCGGCGGCGGCCTCCGGGTCGCGCCAGATGTCCACCCAGTACGCCCGCCGGGCCCGCCCGCCCAGCCGGAGACGCAGCCGCAGGCAGTACGTGCAGCCGGGCCGCCAGTAGATCACCGGCCGGCCGTCGTCCGCGCTGCGCCGACGCGCCTGCGCCGAGGTCAGCGACCGGGGGAACGCCAGCGGTGAGAAGAGCGCCGCCAGCGCGGCGAACGCGAGGAACCCCACCGCCGCCGACACCGGCGTGTCCTGGCCGGCGGCCACCGCCACGCCGACGACCAGCATCAGCGCGGCGAGCCGCCAGCTGCGCATCACGCGGTCACCTCGGCCAGCAGCTCCAGCAGGTGCCGGTACGGCTGCCCGGTGGCCCGCGCCAGCCCGATCTCGCAGGTACGGTTCACCGAGGCGTACCCGTCGAAGGGCCGCGCCGCGACGGCGGCGGCCTCGGCCCGGGTTGCCGACGCGGTCAGCTCCGGATGCAGCAGTCCTCGGTCGCCGGCGAAGCCGCAGCACTGCCAGCCCTCCGGGACCACCACCTCGTCGGCGACCGCGCGGGCCACGGTGAGCAGCGCGTCGTCCAGGCCGAGCCGGACCGACGAGCAGGTCGGGTGCAGCGCGAGCGAACCGATCCGGCGGCGCACCGTCAGCCGGGGCAGCAGCGTGCCGGCGGCGTACGCGACCGCGTCGACGACCCGCAGGTCCCCGGCGCCGTCAAGCAGCCGTTCGAAGCCCTCGGTGCAGGACGCGGCGTCGCTGACCACGGGCAGCGCGCCGTCGCGGCTCGCGGCGCGCAGCACCGGCGGCACGCGGTCGCGCACCGCCCGGTAGCCGTCGACGAGGCCCTTGGAGGACCAGGGGGTGCCGCAGCACAGGTCACCGATGCCGTCCGGCACGAGCAGGCGTACGCCGGCCCGCTCGGCGAGCGTGAGCAGCGCGGCGGCGACGCCGGTGCCACCCTGCGCCGGGGCGAACAGCGTGCCCAGGCAGGACGGCACGAACACCGCGTCCGGGTCGTCGGCCGGGTGGGGGCGGCGCGGGGTGCCGCCGCGCGGCAGGTCCCGCTGCCACCGCGGCACCCGGTCCGCGCCGAGCACCGCGCGGGCGGCCCGGGTGGCGGCCTCGGGCAGCGCGGGCGGCAGCGCCCCGGCCAGGTCGAGTCCCCGGGCCATGCCCCGGGTGGTGGCGCCCCAGCGGCGGGCCGCCCCGCGCCAGGCGGTTTCCGCCGTCCGGCCGTGCTCCTGCGCGCGCACCCGCTTGACCAGGTCACCGGTGTTGATCAGCACCGGGCAGGCGGTGGCGCACATGCCGTCGACCGCGCAGGTCTGCACCGCGTCGTAGTCGTAGTCGTCGGTCAGCTCCCGTGCCAGCGCGGTGTCTCCGGCGGCCTGCGCGGCGGCGATCTCCCGGCGCAGCACGATGCGCTGCCGGGGCGTGGTGGTGAGGTCGCGGCTGGGGCAGACCGGCTCGCAGTAGCCGCACTCGACGCAGCGATCGACCTCCTCCTCCACCGCCGGCACGGTCTTGAGGTGCCGCATGTGGATCTCCGGATCGTCGCTGAGCAGCACGCCCGGGTTCAACACGCCGTCCGGGTCGCAGAGCGTCTTCAGCTCGCGCATCACCTCGTACAGCTCGTCGCCGAACTGGCGGCGCACGTACGGCGCCATCACCCGGCCGGTGCCGTGCTCGGCCTTGAGCGTGCCGCCGTGGCCGAGCACCAGGTCGACCATCTCGTCGGTGAAGTCGGCGTAGCGCGCCGGGGCCTCACCGCCGTCGAACCGCTCGTTGAGCATGAAGTGCAGGTTGCCGTCCTTGGCGTGGCCGAAGATGACGCTGTCGGCGTACCGGTGCCGCTCGAACAGCTCGGCGAGCGACGCGCAGGTGCCGGCGAGCGCCTCGACCGGGACGGCGATGTCCTCCAGCAGCGCTGTGGTGCCGGACGGGCGGGCGCCCGCCACCGCCGCGTACAGGCCCTTGCGGATGTGCCACAGCGCGGCGCGGGCGGCCGGCTCACCGCTGAGCCGCGCCGGGGCGCTCAGCGGCAGGCCGGCCAGCACCGGTCCGGCGTCCGCGACCCGGTCGGCGAGCGCCGCCGGGTCGGACTCCTGCCACTCGGCGAGCAGCGCGGCGTGCCCGCGCACGGCCAGGCCGCGCAGCGCGGCGTCCGCCTTCGGGTCGCGCTGGGCGACGCGAAGGGCGGCGGCGTCGAGCAGCTCGATCGCCGCCGGCCCGGCGGCCACCAGCGCCGGCATGGCGGCCATCGCCGCGCCGAGCGAGTCGAACACCAGCAGGCCGGTCGCGGCGTGCCGGTGCACGGGTACGGTGCGGAACGTCGCCGAGGCGACGAACGCGAGCGTGCCCTCGCTGCCCACCACGAGCCGGGTGAGCAGGTCGGCCGGGTCGTCGTGGTCGAGGAACGCGTTCACGCCGTACCCCATGGTGTTCTTCATGGCGTACTGGGCGCGGATGCGGCGCACCGAGTCCGGGTTGCCGCGTACCCGGTCGCGCAGCCGCAGCAGCCCGGCGTGCAGGGCCGGTTCGGCGGCGCGCAGCCGGGCGTCGGCGTCCGGGGCGCCGGTGTCCAGCACGGTGCCGCTGGGCAGCGCGAGGACCAGCGACTCCAGCGTCCGGTACGTGTTGAACTCGGTTCCGCAGGTCATGCCGCTGGAGTTGTTGGCGACCACGCCGCCGACCGTGCAGGCGGACTCGCTGGCCGGGTCGGGGCCGAGCTTGCGGCCGTACGGCGCGAGGCGCGCGTTCACCTGCCGCAGCACCACCCCGGGCTGCACCCGTACCCGCCGCCCGTCGTCGAGGACCGTCAGGTCGCGGAAGTGCCGCCGCACGTCGACGAGCAGCCGGTCGGTGACGGCCTGGCCGCTGAGGCTGGTGCCGCCGGAGCGGAACGTCAGCGGGGTGCCGGTGCGGGCGCCGTACGCCAGCAGCGCGGCCACCTGAGCGGCGTCGGCCGGCGTGATCACCGCGCCGGGGTGCAGCAGGTAGTGCGAGGCGTCGTGGGCCATCCGCAGCCGGTCCGCGGCCCGGGTCGCCACGCCGCCGGGCACCACCGACTCCAGTCCGGCCCGCGTGGACGCGCTCAGCTCCGTCATGATCACCGCACCTCCCCCGGCTCACAGTAGTCACGCACGGCGGGGCTCACCGCGCGGTGATCCGGTCCAGCACCCGCCGCTGGAACGCGCGGGCGGCCGGGCCGGACGGCGGCGTGCCGCCGCGGCGGGCCTCGATCGAGGCCCGGATCAGCGCGGCGTCCGGGTCGTCGGCGGCCACCCGCAGCCCGGCGTCGACCTTGCCCAGCCAGACCCCGTCGCGGCTGCGCACCAGCGACCGGCAGGCGCCGAGCACCGCGTCCTCCGCGCCGGGGGCCGGTTCGTCGCCGGGTGGCGTGGGCAGCGCCAGCCACCAGCGCAGCGCGTCGGCGAGCAGCGCCCGCAGCGCCTCCGGGGACGGGTCGGCGAACACGTCAGCGGCGGGCGGGCCGAGCAGCGTCCGGCCGGACTGGCGCAGGATGCTGCGGTCCAGCGCGTACCAGAACCGCCCGTCGGCGGCGGGCCGGTCGGCCGGGTCGTAGGTGGCGCGAAACGGCATGGCCGCGCCGGTGTTCAGCTCGACCTCGAAGCCCGGCTCCGGGGTGCCGGAGGCGGCCACGTCGCGGCGGTAGACGACCAGTTCCAGGCCGCGTGCCGGGCAGGGCAGCGACAGGTGCCGCAGCCGGTCCACGAGCAGGCGCTTGTCCGGCTCCGGCATCGGCCCGGCGGCCACCAGCGCCACGTCCACGTCGCTGCGGCCCGGCTGGTACGCGCCCAGCCCGACCGACCCGGCGGCGTAGGCGCCGACCAGGTCGTCACCGAGCACGTCCCGGGAGCGGCGGACCACTTCGGCCAGGTAGTCGCGGATGTCGTCGTGCATTCCGGCATCCTGCCCCGGCCCGGGCGCGGTCAGTCCGCCGGGTCGGGACTGCACACGGTCAGCGCGCCCGGCACCACCTTGACCTTGAGTCGTTTCGCCTTGCCCCGGGCGCCGCCGTCCAGCTCGTACGTCTTCGGCACGTCGAACCGCACCCTGATCTTGCGGCCCCGGGTGATCCGCACGAACGGCGACTCCTCGGAGCGCCCGGCGGCCATCCGGCCCAGCGTGCGCGCCCAGTCCACCGCGCCGCTGGCGGTGGACACGCCGACCTCCAGGGCCCCGTCGTCCGGGCGGGCGTCGTCGAAGGCCGGGATGCCGCCGGTGATGGTGCCGACGTTGCCGAACAGCACGCAGCTCGCCTCGTCGTCGAACCAGTCGGCGCCGTCGACCCGGATCCGGGTCCGTACGCACTCGCCGCGCACGTGCCGCAGCCCGGTCCAGACGTACGCGATCCGGCCGAACCGGCCCTTGAGCTGCCGGTCGGCGTCACGGATCAGGTCGCCGTCGAACCCGGCGCCGGCCATCACGGCGAAGTGCTCGCCGTTGATCCGGCCCAGGTCCAGCTCGCGCCGGCGGCCGTGCAGCGCGATGCGTACCGCCTCCGGCAGGTCCACCGGGATGCCCAGGTTCACCGCGAACAGGTTGGCCGTGCCGGCGGGCAGGATGCCCATCGGCACGCCGCTGCCCGCGAGCGCGTCGGCGCACCGCTGCACCATGCCGTCGCCGCCCCACACCAGCACCAGCTCGGCGCCCTCGTCCAGCGCCGCGCGGACCCGCTCGGGTGCCTTGCGGCTCTTCGGCACCTCGTACCAGAGCAGCCGCCCGACCCCGGCGGCGACGAGCCGGGAGCGCAGCTCGTCGAGCCCTCCCCCGAACGTCTTCTTCCGGTGGGCGACGACGGCGACCACACCGGCCGGGGGCGCGGCGGGTGCGGGGGTGGTGTCCGGGCGTTCGGCCGTACGCGTGTCCATGGCCCGGCTGGTACCCGGACGCCGCGGATCCCACGCCTGCGCGCGACGCGCCCGACACCCCTCGGCGGCGTACTGTGCCCGGGCCGCCACGTTCGGTACAGTGCGGGGCGTCGATCCGTGCCGCCGGGTACGGGTGCGAAAGGTGTGGAATGTCGAGACAGGCCGGGTGGGTGGCGCGCTGCACGCTGCGCCTCGGCCTGCTGCTCGGCGGCGTGGCTGTGGTCTGGGGTGCCCACGAGGCCGCCTCCGGCTCGGCCGCCCACGCCACCGAACGTCCGTCCGGCCCGCTCACCGCCACCGTCGGGGTGCTCACCCACACGCTCGGGACGGTGCTCGGCCTGCCCGCGTCCGGAACCGGCGAGGCGATCCCCGCCGGGTCCGGCGACGCCGCGGCGGAGCCGGCGACGCCCGCCGCGCCTGCTCCCGACCCCGCCGCACCCGCGCCTGCCTCCGGCTCCACCGCGCCGGTGCCCGCACCCGACGCGACCGCGCCGAAGCCGGACACGCCCGCGTCCGGCACGCCTGCGTCCGGCACCGGCCGGCCGAAGGCGCAGCCGGCCCCCGCGGCGCCGGTCACCGGCCGGGTGGTCGAGGCGGTGGTGACGCCGGTACACGACCACGTGCTCACGCCCGTCACCGACGTCCTGCGCCCGGTCACCGACCCGGTACGCGACCGCGTGCTCACGCCGGTCGCCGAGGGCCTGAGCCCGGTCACCGACCCGGTGAAGGCGGGCGTGCTCGACCCGGTGGCGGACCTGCTGTCGCCGGTCGTGGAGCCGCTGCGCCCGATCCTCGGCCCGGTCTGGCGGGGCCTGGAACCGGTGCTCGACCCGCTGGCACCGGTGCTCGGCCCGCTCAGCCCGGTGACCGATCTGCTCGACCCGCCGGCCGCGCCGGAACCCGGATCACCTCCGGCACCCGGCGAGCCCGGGCCGGTCGATCCGGGCCGGCCGGCCGAGCCGTCCCATCCGGCCGACCCGGCCGCGACGCCCGCTGCCGAGCGTGCGCACGACACACCGCCCCGCCTCGGCGGTCCGGTCCTCGCCGCCCCGGCGGCGCGCACCCTCACCGTCGTCGGCACGCGGTGGGCCGACCCGGCACAGAGCCGGGCACCGGCGGCCGTCGGTCCGGCGGTGCACGTCACGACCACGCCCGCCGTGCCGCTGCCGCCGCACGGCCTCAGCCACGGCGGCGGCACGGTGCACAGCGAGGCGGCCGACGCGGACGCGAACCGCTGGCGGCTGCCGACCCTGGCCCACCGGTACGCACGGCCGACGGCCGAGCCGCTGCCGCCGTCGCGCACGTCGCGCCCCGGCACCAGACCCGCCTGAGCGGACTCCACAGGCACCACCTCCGATCCGGAACACGGGCGTGTCCCGCCCGACTGCCGCATGCCGCGGCGGCGCCGTCCGGCGCCCGCAACCGACCCGATCACGCCTGCACAACAGGAGTTCGTTCATGAGCACAGCCCTGCCCGTCGTACGCGCCCGATGGTGCGACATCGGCCGCATCGCCGATCTCGTCGCCGAGGCCCTCGCGCCCACCGCGCTGGCCGCCTGGCTCGTCCCCGACACGTCCCGCCGCCTGCCGGTCCTCGCCGCCGTGGCGCGGATCTGGACCGAACACGCGTTGCTGTTCGGCGACGCGTTCCTGCTGCCCGACGGCAGCGCCGCCACCGTGTGGTTCCACCGCTACCGCCCGATCCCCGCCCCCCACCGGTACGCCGACCGGCTCGCCGGCGCCGCCGGGCCGGACGAGGACCGGTTCCGCCGCCTCGGCGTGGAGCTGGCGGCACGCCGTCCGGCCGAGCCGCACAACCATCTGGCGCTGCTGGCCGCGCCCCGGGGCGGCGCGACGCAGGCGCTGTCCGCGGCGCAGCGCCGGATGGACACGTTGAGCCTGCCCACGTACGCGCATCCGTGCGCCGGTGAGCAGGCGGAGGAGCTGCTGCGGCGGCACGGCTACGCCGAGCGGGAGACGTTCGCCGCCCCCGACGGCACACCGGTGCGGTCGTTGTGGCGGTCGGCGCCGTTCCACGCCGGCGGCAACGACAGGTGGCGGACCCGCCGGGCCGCCCGCCGGGAACGCGACGGCCGCGCCGCCGGGTGGGCGGCGCGCTGACCGGGTGAGTCCTCCGGGCCGGGGCGGCGCCCGTGCGCCCCGGCCCGGAGCACGCCACACCGTCCGGGTTCTTCGGCCGGTGCCGCCGGCGCTGCTCGGTTAGCCTGCGAGCCGGGCACGACTCAGCCGAGCAGTCGGAGGTAACGCGTGCGGAACAGCGGATCCACCCCGGAACCGGGCCGCGCGGCACCGGTGCGCCCGCGGCGCAAGCGGCGGCGTCTGCTTGTCGTCCTCGCGGTCTGCACGCTGCTGGCCGGCTGCGGGCTGGTCGCCGGCGGCTACTACTTCGACAGCGTGCCGACGCCCAGCGACCTGAAGCTGCCCGAGTCCACCACCGTCTACTACGCCGACGGCCGCACGCCGATGGCGAAGCTGGGCGCGCAGAACCGCACCATCGTGCCGTACGACGAGATGAACGACTCGGCGAAGCAGGCGATCGTGGCGGCCGAGGACCGTACGTTCTGGACGAACCAGGGCATCGACGTCAAGGGTGTGCTGCGGGCGGCCTGGGCCAACATCAGCGGCGGGCAGCGGCAGGGCGCGTCCACCCTCACCCAGCAGTACGCGCGCATCGCCGCGGACCTGCGCGGGGTCACCTACTCCCGCAAGCTGCGCGAGGCGGTGATCGCGTGGAAGCTCGACGACGCGTACTCCAAGGAGGAGATCCTCGGTTTCTACCTGAACACGGTGCCGTTCGGGCGGGGCGCGTACGGCATCGAGGCGGCCGCGCAGACGTACTTCGGCAAGACGGTACGCCGGGACGCGCCGGCCGCGCGGCAGCTCACGCCGGCCGAGGCGATGGTGCTCTGCGCGATGGTGAAGCAGCCGGAGGCGGACCCGGCCGACCCGGAGGGCTCGCCCGGCTACGACCCGCGCCGCAACGCGCTGGCCCGGCAGAACTCGATCGACAGGTGGAACTACATCCGCGACGGCATGGTCAAGCTCGGCTACCTGACGCCGCAGCAGGCGGCGGACCTCGCGTACCCGGACACGGTCCGGCCGATCGACAAGGACGCGGGCCGGTCCGACCTGGACCGGCCGACCGGCCTGGTGGTCAACCACGTGCTCGCCGAGCTGCGCGAGACCGAGCCGTTCCGCGGCAAGCCCGACGAGGTGATCCGCGACGGCGGCTACCGGATCGTCACCACCATCGACAAGCGGGTGCAGGACGCGGCCGAGGCGGCGGCGGACATCCGGCGCGACACCGCGCCGCAGGCGGTCCGCGGCCAGCCGAGCAACTGGCAGGCGGCGCTGGTGGCGGTGGAGCCGGGCACCGGCCGGGTGCTCGGCTACTACGGCGGCGACAAGGGCTCGGGCGCGGACTACGCCGGCTGGTACTACGACGAGAACGGCGAGACCCGCGGGTTCGGTCAGCATCCGCCGGGGTCGTCGTTCAAGGTGTACGACCTGGCCGCGGCCGTCCGCGACGGGATCTCGGTGAAGCAGCGGTTCGACTCGCCGGACACCAAGGAGTTCCCCGCCTCGGGGCGCACCAGGGGCAGCGCGGCGGGGCCGATCCGCAACGCCGAGCACGCGCCCTGCCAGCCGGACTGCGCGCTCTGGGAGGCCACCGTCGCCTCGCTGAACGTGACCTACTTCGAGCTGACCGAGAAGCTGGGCACCGCCAAGGTGATCGAGACGGCGCGGCAGGCCGGCGTGGAGTCGATGTGGGAGACGGTGCGGGGCAATCCCCGGCCGCAACGCGTCGACCTGCGCAGCGACCCGGCCGACGAGGTGGCGAAGCGGTTCTCCACCGAGGTCGGGATCGGGCAGTACGGCATCACCGTGCAGGACCACGCCAACGGGATGGCCACGTTCGCCGCGGGCGGCAAGCGTGCCGACGCGCACTTCGTCCGGTCGGTGAGCAAGGACGACGAGGACGTGTGGACCGAGCAGCTCCGTACGACGGATCTGGGCCTGGACCGGGAGGCGATCGACCAGCTCGACTGGACGCTGCGCCGCGTGCGGGCCGCCGAGCTGGGCAACGGCTGGGACTCCGCCGGCAAGACCGGCACCTGGCAGGCCGGGCAGAGCACCACGCAGAACGTGCACACCTGGATGGTGGGCTGGACCGGCGCGCTCGCCTCGGCCGTCTGGCTGGGCACCACCGACGGCAAGCCGCTGCGGACCAGGGGCGGCAGCTACGAGGTGTACGGCTCGACCGGCGCCGCGCCGATCTGGCGGCAGTTCATGACGCGGGCCACCGCGGCGATGAAGCTCGACCCGGAGAAGTACCGCTTCGGTCAGCCGACGTTCCCCGGCGAGACCCCGGAGCCGACGCGGTCGGCGCCGCCGCCGACCACCGCCGCGCCGACGCCGTCGGAGTCGCCGAGCCCCAGCCCGTCCTCGTCGAGCCCGAGCCCGGACCCGACCGGGCGGCCGACCTCGCGGCCGACGCTGACGCCGTCGCTGCCACCGCTGCCCACCGTGTCGCCGACGCGGACCCGCGGCCCGCGCTGAGCCGCCCGGGCGGCGGCTCGGCCGCCGTCCGGCCGCGCGGGCGGCGGCCTCGCGTCTATGCGCGCCATTCGCACACAGCGGCAACGTCCGCAATTTGCACCGGCGTTCATCCATCGTCGGCGATGTTCGCCCTGATCAGGGCCTATTGAAGATCATGGTTGCCTGAATCGACGCGCGCGGCGACACGCCCGACTGTCAGTGGTTGCCCAGGTCACTTATTGCTCCGGGCTCGCGCGGCGTGTGATTGTGCACCAGCGAGCCGCCGACCCCCGGCGAATCGCGACGGTCGATCTGTCGACCCGGAGCCACGCCGGCAGCTCCGGTGACCGGCCGTCACCCTGCCTCGCACCACCGCGCCGCCCGTCCCCACCGGGCTCCGTGCGGCGCGCCTGTAGAACAGGAGCAAACCCCCGTGAAACTCTCACCTCGCCTCGCCGCGCTCACCGGCGCGGCCGCGGCCGGCCTGCTCGCCGCAGGAACCGCCGCCGCCGTGCAGGCCGCGCCACCCGGACCCGCCGCCCCGAACCCGGCGCAGGCCCGCGCGACCGCCGCCGACTCCGCCCGCGCCCTGGTCGCGAACCGCCCCGCCTACCTGCAGGCCGGCTCCGACGACGCGTTCGTCCAGAAGCCGGTCATCTCCTCCGAGGGCACCCAGTACGTGCCCTACGAGCGCACCTACAAGGGCCTCCCGGTGGTCGGCGGCGACTTCGTGCTCGCCACGGACTCGGCCGGCAACCTGAAGTACGCCTCGGTCGCCCAGCAGCGGCCCATCGGCGCCCTCGCCACCACGCCCGCGCTGACCCCGGCCGCCGCCGCGAAGACGGCGCGTGCCCAGCTCAAGACCGTGAACGCGGTCGAGGGCACCACGCTCGTGGTCTACACGCTCGGCGCCGCACCGGCGCTGGCCTGGGAGACCACTGTTCGCGGCACCGGCGCGGACGGCCCCAGCCGGCTCACCGTCGACGTCGACGCCCGCACCGGCGCGGTCCTGCGCAAGCAGGAGCACGTCGTCCGCGGCACCGGCACCGGCGCCTGGAACGGGCCCAGCCCGCTCACGCTCAACACCACCCAGTCGGGCTCCACGTACACCATGAAGGACCCGACCGTCACCAACCTGAGCTGCCAGGACGCGGCGAACAACACCACGTTCAGCGGCTCCGACGACGTGTGGGGCAACGGCACCGCCACCAACAAGGAGACCGGCTGCGTGGACGCGCTGTTCTCCGCGCAGACCGAGCACAAGATGCTCGCCCAGTGGCTGGGCCGTAACGGCGCCAACGGCAACGGCGGCTACTGGCCGATCCGGGTGGGCCTCAACGACCAGAACGCCTACTACGACGGCAGCCAGGTGCAGATCGGCAAGAACACCGCCGGCCAGTGGATCGGCTCGCTGGACGTGGTGGCGCACGAGATCGGCCACGGCATCGACGACAACACCCCCGGCGGCATCTCCGGCGGCGGCACTCAGGAGTTCGTGGCCGACACGTTCGGCGCGGCCACCGAGTGGTTCGCCAACGAGCCGTCCAGCTACGACGCGCCGGACTTCCTGGTCGGCGAGAAGATCAACCTGGTCGGCTCCGGCCCGATCCGCAACATGTACAACCCGTCGGCGCTCGGCGACCCGAACTGCTACTCCAGCAGCATCCCGTCGACCGAGGTGCACGCCGCGGCCGGCCCGGGCAACCACTGGTTCTACCTGCTCGCCAACGGCAGCAGCCCGACCAACGGGCAGCCGTCCAGCTCGACCTGCAACGGCAGCAGCGTGACCGGCCTGGGCATCCAGAAGGCCATGAAGATCATGTACAACGGCATGCTGCTGAAGACCTCGTCCTCGTCGTACCTGAAGTACCGCACCTGGACGCTGCAGGCGGCGAAGAACCTCTACCCGGGCAGCTGCGCGGAGTTCAACACGGTCAAGGCGGCCTGGGACGCGGTGAGCGTGCCGGCCCAGTCCGGTGACCCGACCTGCTCCGGCGGCACCCCGACGCCCACCCCGAGCACCACGACCACCCCGCCGTCGGGCGGCTGCTCCGGCAACAAGCTCGCCAACCCGGGCTTCGAGTCGGGCAACGTGAACTGGAGCGCCTCGTCCGGCGTCATCACCACCGACAGCGGTCAGGCCGCGCACGGCGGCTCGTACAAGGCGTGGCTGGACGGGTACGGCTCGTCGCACACCGACACGCTCAGCCAGTCGGTGACGATTCCGGCGGGATGCCGGGCGACGTTGAGCTTCTGGCTGCACATCGACAGCGCGGAGTCGACCACCAGCACCGCGTACGACAAGCTCACCGTCAAGGCGGGCAGCACCACGCTGGCCACGTACTCCAACCTGAACAAGGCCACCGGCTACGTGCAGCGGTCCTTCGACATCTCGTCGCTCGCGGGCACCACGGCGACCATCTCGTTCAGCGGCGTGGAGGACAGCTCGTTGCAGACGTCCTTCGTCGTCGACGACACCGCGGTCACCCTGAGCTGACCGTGGCGTAGCGCGGCCGGTCGTCGTCCTCCCGGCGGCCGGCCGCCTCGTCGTGTCAGCACGGTGCCGCGTCACGCCTGGTCGGCGCCGCGTGCGGGGCGGCGCCGCGTACGGTCGGGTCAGACCGCGCGCCCGGCCCGGGACCCGGCGCCGCGGTCGCGGTGGATCCGGGCGGCCGCCTCGTGCATCGCGCGGCCGAACAGCTCGGCCTGGTCGCCCATGCTGCCGAGCCGGGCGGCGAGCGCGTCGGCGTCGGCGCGCGCCGACGCGCTGACCCGGTCGTCCAGCTCGGACAACGCGGCGTTGGCGGCGGTCACGAGGTGTCCGCAGAGGACGTCGAGGGGCTCGCCGGCCAGCTCCGGGTCGATCGTCACGGAATCGAGCCGGCCACCCTGGACGGCGACCGCGCGGACCCGGCCGCCGGCTGCCGTGCCCTCGGCGAGCAGCAGATCGCCCGGCTCGCCGTCGGCGTGCGCCGAGGCCCGGGAGCGCATCGCGGTGAGCGCCTGCTGCGTGCGGGTCAGCAGCTCGTCGATGCTCGCGGCCGCCGAGAACGGGTCGTTGGTCATATCCGCGCTTTCTTCACGTCTTAGCCGAGCATGCGTGACCCTAGCAACCGGCTCCGACGAATCGCCGTCACCGCCCGGTCCGGGTCGCGTCCCGGCGCCGCGAGCAGGCCGGACACCGGCCACGCGGCGTGTCGCGGACGGACGAGCGCCCGGCCGGGGCGAACCGGCCGGGCGCTCGGACGAGGTCAGCGCAGGCGAAGCTGCTGACCGGGGAAGATCAGGCCCGGGTCGGCGCCGACCACGGCGCGGTTGCGCTCGTGCAGGGCACGCCAGCCGCCGTCGACGCGCTGCGCCACGGCGATCTCCGACAGCGTGTCCCCGCGCCGGACCACGTACGTCCCGGCGCCGGACGACGGCCGCGGCGCCGCCTTCGTCGTGGCGCGTTCCGGCGCGGCCTTCGTCGCGGCGGCCCGCTTCGGCGCCGCCTTCCTCGGTGCCGCCTTCGTGGTGGCCCGCTCGGACCGGGTCGCCGCGCTCGCCGAGCCGCCCTTCTTGCCGCAGACCGGCCAGGCGCCGATGCCCTGGCCGCGCAGCACCTTCTCCGCGACGGCGATCTGCTCGGACCGGCTGGCCAGGTCGGCGCGCGCGGCGTACTTCTGGCCGCCGTAGCCGTTCCAGGTGGCGCGGGAGAACTGGAGCCCGCCGTAGTAGCCGTTACCGGTGTTGATCTTCCAGTTGCCGCCGGACTCGCAGCGCGCGACCGCGTCCCAGTTGACGCCCGCGCTGGCCGGAGCGGCCGGGCCGAACAGGGTCGCGGCGCCGACGGCGGCGCCGGCCAGGACCGCTCCGAGAGCGGTGCGGCGGCTTCGGGCTGAGTATTCAGTTGCCATGTGGATTCCTCCACGCCGACGAGGTGAGCTGTCGGGTTCGGGCCGAGGAGCCCGGCCGCCGGTGGCGGCTTCACCCCGAGGTGACGATGCACCGTGGAACGTGTGGTTCCCCCGCTCCCGCACGAGGTTCGGTTACCGGGGCCGGCGGCGGGATTTGGCGTTTCCGGCCCGCGGTGTCCGCGTCTGCGAACGGAACCGACGCTAGGAGCGTTTTGCGACGATCGTCCACTTCTTGTGACGCTCTTCACCCGGCCGGGCGACCGGCGGCGGCGCTACGGTGGCAGGGCCAGGCAAGATCACGGGAGGGCTTGACGGATGACCGATCACGGACACGAGCTGACCTTCGGCGGCTTCATCACCCCCGCCGCCGGGCAGCCCGACCAGGTGGTGGCGCTGGCCCGGCTGTGCGAGCAGGTCGGGCTGGACCTGGTCACGTTCCAGGACCATCCCTACCAGCCGGGCTTCCTGGACACCTGGACGCTGATGTCCTACGTGGCCGCCGCGACCGAACGTATCCGCCTGGCCGGAAACGTCCTCAACCTGCCGTTGCGCCAGCCGGTGGTGCTGGCCCGCAGCGTCGCCAGCCTGGACCTGCTCACCGGCGGCCGGGTCGAGCTGGGGCTCGGCGCGGGCGCGTTCTGGGACGCGATCGAGGCGGCGGGCGGGCGACGCCTGTCCCCCGGCGCCGCCGTTGAGGCCCTCGACGAGGCGATCCGGGTGATCCGCGAGGTCTGGGACACCGACCGCCGCGGCATGATCCGCGTCGACGGCGAGCACTACCGGGTGGTCGGCGCCAAGCGCGGTCCGGCGCCCGCGCATCCGGTCGGCATCTGGGTCGGCGCGTACAAGCCGCGCATGCTGCGCCTGGTCGGCCGCGCGGCGGACGGCTGGCTGCCCTCCCTGTCGTACCTGCCGAAGGGCCCCGACGAGCTGCCCGCCCTGAACGCGCTCGTCGACGAGGGCGCCCGGGCCGCCGGGCGCGACCCGGCCGCGATCCGCCGCATGCTCAACGTGACCGGCACGTTCGCCCGCTCGTCGGCCGGCTTCCTGGCCGGGCCGCCGGAGCAGTGGGTGGAGGAGCTGGCCGGGCTCACGCTGGAGCACGGCATCACCACGTTCATCCTCGGCAGCGACGAGCCGCGCGCGATCCAGATCTTCGGCCAGGAGGTCGCGCCCGCCGTGCGGGAGCTGGTCGCCGCCGAACGCGCCACGCCCGCCGGCGGAACCCGCACGGCCACCGACGCGCAGGCCGCCGCCGGCGGCCCGAGCACGCTCGGCGTCACCCCCACCCCCGACCCGGGGGTACGCCTCAGCGCGCGCCGCCCCTGGGACGAGTCCACCCGCCCGAGCGCCCCGCCGCCGCCGGCCGGGCACGTCTACCCGGCCCGGGGACAGGCCGCCGGGCAGCACCTGGTGGACGTGCACGACCACCTGCGCCAGGAACTGGCCCAGGTGCGCGACCTGCTGGAACAGGTCAAGCAGGGCAGTGTCTCGCCGGGCCGGGCGCGGGCCGCGCTGAACGAGATGACCATGCGGCAGAACAACTGGACGCTCGGGGCGTACTGCGCGGCGTACTGCACGATGGTCACCCAGCACCACGGGCTGGAGGACGCCTCGATCTTCCCGCACCTGCGCCGCTCCGAGGCCGGGCTGGCGGCCGTGCTGGACCGCCTGGAGGAGGAGCACGTGGTGATCCACGGCGTGGTGGAGAGCGTCGACCGGG
The DNA here is from genome assembly GCF_004637285.1 of Micromonospora sp. CNZ285. Lineage (NCBI taxonomy): Bacteria > Bacillati > Actinomycetota > Actinomycetes > Micromonosporales > Micromonosporaceae > Micromonospora > Micromonospora sp. CNZ285. Next base: position 1,886,150 of record NZ_SPQD01000001.1, read on the forward strand.
CGCTCGTGGAGCTGGTCCGCCGGCCCGGCGACTTCACCGGACTCCAGGAGGCGGTGGACCTGCTCACCGACACGCTGCTGTCGCACCTGTCGTACGAGGAGCACCAGATCGTCGAGCCGCTGGCCCGGCACGGATTCTTCCCCGGCCAGCTGTGAGGTAGCTGACTTTTGCTTTCCTAAGCCAGGGGGTACCGTCGACGCCATGACGGACCTCCTCGCGCAGCGTGACTCCTGGTCCACCGCCAACTGCTCGATCGCCCGGGCGCTGGAGGTGGTCGGCAACCGCACCACGCTGCTCCTGCTGCGGGAGGCGTCGTTCGGCACCCGCCGCTTCGACGACTTCGCCCGGCGGGTCGGCGTCAGCGAACCGGTGGCCGCCGCCCGCCTCAAGCAGCTCGTCGCCGACGGGCTGCTCGACCGGCGTCCCTACCGCGAGCCCGGGCAGCGCACCCGCGACGAGTACGTGCTCACTGCCAAGGGCAGCGACCTGATCCCGGTGCTGGTCGCGCTGCGGCAGTGGGGCGACGCGTACGCCGCCGACGAGGCGGGCCCGGCGGTCCGGGTGGCCCACGACGAGTGCGGCGCCCCCGTGCACGCCCGGCTGCGCTGCGACGCCGGGCACGACGTACCGCCCGGCGAGCTCGCCGTCCTGCCCGGTCCGGGCCTGTTGTCCGCCTGACTCCCCTCCCTCACCACACCTCGGAGCGACACATGAAGATCGCTGGAAGCACCGCCCTGGTCACCGGCGCCAACCGCGGCTTCGGCCGGCACCTGGCCGCCGAACTCGTCGCGCGTGGCGCCACCGTCTGGGCCGGCGCCCGCAACCCGGACACCGTGGACCTGCCCGGAGTCACCCCGGTACGCCTGGACGTCACCGACCCCGCGTCGGTCGCCGCCGCCGCGGAGCGGGCCGGTGACGTGACGCTGCTGGTCAACAACGCGGGCGTGAGCACCGGCACCGATCTGCTCGACGGCGACCTCGAGAAGATCCGGCTGGAGCTGGAGACGCACTACCTCGGCACGCTGTCGGTGGTCCGGGCGTTCGCGCCCCGGATCGCCGCGAACGGCGGCGGCACGATCCTGAACGTGCTGTCCGCGCTGTCCTGGTTCACGTTCCCTGGCGTCGGCGCGTACGGCGCGGCCAAGGCCGCCGAGTGGTCGATGACGAACGCCCTGCGCCTGGAGCTGGCCGGGCGGGGCGTCCGCGTCGCGGGCCTGCACGTGGGCTACATGGACACCGAGATGGCCGCCGCCGTACCCGGTCCGAAGGCCCACCCGGCCGACGTCGCCCGGCTCGCCGCCGACGGCATCGAGTCCGACAGCTACGAGATCCTGGCCGACGACGTCGCCCGGCGGGTCCAGGCCGGACTGTCCGGCGGCGTGGCCGCGCTCTACCCCGCGCTCCCCTGAGCCGACCCGGCTCGCCGCCCCGGCGCACCGGCTCAGCGGCCCCTTCACCAGCCAACGGCGATTACAGCCGGCCGCGCGGCTGGATACCAGGCCGACCGCCTCACCGGCTCCACCAGATCCACCCCGATCCACACCCGTCCACCCGGGCACACCCTGCCGACGCGGGCCTGCAGAGACCACCCGCCGGGAGCTCACTCACCGAGCCCGCTCCCTCCATCTGGGACTGATCTTCCCCATCCTGGGACAAGCCAGCTTGATCCACGCCAGCTCGGCGAGGTGGCGGCATCGGGGGCATCCTGATGCCGCCACCTCGGCGCAATGGAGTCGATCAATCCCGCCGGGCGGGGCGGGTGGGGCTACAGGCCTCGGGCCAGGCGGTCGGCGAGGATGCGGGTGAACCGGGCCGGGTCGGCCAGCTCGCCGCCCTCGGCCAGCAGCGCCATGCCGTACAGCAGCTCGGCGGTCTCGGTCAGCGCGGCCGTGTCGCCGCCCTCGCCGTGCGCCTTGCGCAGCCCGGTGACCAGCGGGTGGGCCGGGTTCAGCTCCAGGATCCGCTTGACCCGGGGCACCTCCTGGCCCATCGCCCGGTACATCTTCTCCAGCGTCGGCGTCATGTCGTGCGCGTCGCCCACCACGCAGGCCGGCGAGGTGGTCAGCCGGGTGGACAGGCGGACCTCCTTGACGCTGTCGGCGAGCGCGCCGCCGAGGAACGTGAGCAGGTCGGCGTACTCCTGCCGTTCCGCCTCGGCCTTCTCCTTCTCCTCCTCGGTCTCCAGGTCCACCTGCCCCTTGGCGACCGAGCGCAGCGTCTTCCCGTCGTACGCGCCGACGCGCTCGACCCACACCTCGTCCACCGGGTCGGTGAGGATCAGTACCTCGTAGCCCTTGGCACGGAACGCCTCCAGGTGCGGCGAGTTCTCGATGGTGGCCCGGTTCTCGCCGGTGGCGTAGTAGATCTCGGTCTGGCCGTCCTTCATCCGCTCCACGTACGCGCGCAGCGTGGTCGGCTCGGCCGGGTCGTGGGTGCTGGCGGCGCGGACCAGTTCCAGCAGCGTCTCGGTGTTGTCCGGGTCCTCCAGCAGACCCTCCTTGACCACCGCGCCGAACTCGGTCCAGAACGTGCGGTACGACTCGGCGGACATGTCCTTGAACGTGGCGAGCACCTTCTTGACCAGCCGCCGGCGCACCGCGCGGATCTGCCGGTCCTGCTGGAGGATCTCCCGGGAGATGTTCAGCGACAGGTCGTGCGCGTCCACCACGCCCTTGACGAAGCGCAGGTAGTTGGGCATCAGCGCGTCGCAGTCGTCCATGATGAACACGCGCTTGACGTAGAGCTGCACGCCGCGGCGGCCCTGCGGGGAGAACAGGTCGAGCGGGGCGTGCGAGGGCAGGAACAGCAGCGCCTCGTACTCGAACGTGCCCTCGCCGCGCATGTGGATCGTCTCGAGCGGGTCGGCCCAGTCGTGCGCGACGTGCCGGTAGAACTCCTTGTACTCGGCCTCGTCGACCTCGTCCCGCGAGCGCGCCCAGAGCGCCTTCATCGAGTTGAGCGTCTGTTCCTCGCGGGTGGTGGCGCCGTCCTCGCCGGGCTTGTCGACAGTCATCCGGATCGGCCACGAGATGAAGTCGGAGTACCGCTTGACGATCTCGCGGATCGTCCACTCGGCGGTGTAGTCGTGCAGGTTGTCCTCGGTGTCGACCGGCTTGAGGTGCAGCGTGACCGAGGTGCCCTGCGGGGCGTCCTCGACCTCCTCGATCGAGTACGTGCCCTCGCCCGCGGACTCCCAGCGGGTGCCGCCGGACTGCCCGGCGCGGCGGGTCAGCAGCGTCACCTTGTCGGCGACCATGAAGGTCGCGTAGAAGCCGACGCCGAACTGGCCGATCAGCTCCTGGGACGCGGCGGCGTCGGACGACTCGCGCAGCTTGCGCAGCAGTTCGGCGGTGCCGGACTTGGCGATCGTGCCGATCAGGCCGACGACCTCGTCACGGGTCATGCCGATGCCGTTGTCCCGCACGGTGAGCGTACGGGCGTCCTTGTCGACCTCGATCTCGATGTGCAGGTCGGACGTGTCCGCCGGCAGCTCCTTGTCGACGAGCGACTCCAGCCGCAGCTTGTCCAGCGCGTCGGACGCGTTCGAGATCAGTTCGCGCAGGAAGACGTCCTTGTTCGAGTAGATCGAGTGCACCATCAGCTGCAACAGCTGACGGGCCTCGGCCTGGAACTCCAACGTCTCGACCCGGTCGCTCACACCGACTCCCTTCCCTCTGGCGGGCCTACGGCGCAAAGGATACGAGGGGTGACCGAGGGGGCACGCACCGGCCGCCCTCGAAATCCACTGGTACAACCAGTTGACGGGTTGATGTGTTCGGGGCCACACTGCTGCGCATGACCTTCGATCCCGCCCCCCGTGTCTCGGTCTCCGACCACGTCTTCGGGCGGCTGCGCGACGCGATCGTGTCCGGTCGCTACGCGCCGGGCGAGACGCTGCCCGGCGAGCGGGAGCTGGCCGGGGCGTTCGCTGTGAACCGGCACGCGGTCCGGGAGGCGCTGCGCCGCCTGCAACAGCTCGGCCTGGTCCGGGTCAGCCAGGGCGGCGCGACCCGGGCGCTCGACTGGCGGGTGCACGCCGGGCTGGACCTGGCGCTGTCCCTGGCCCGCTCCGGCGACGTACTCCCGGTCGAGACGCTGGTGCGCGACATGCTGGAGATGCGGGCCTGCGTCGGGATCGACGCGGCCCGGCTCTGCGCCGAGCGCGGCGACACGTCCGTCGTCGCCGCCGTGGTCCGGGCCGCCGAGGAGTACGGCGACCTGGCCCCCGACCTGGACCTGATGAACGAGGCGAACATCGCCATCTGGCGGCTGATCGTGCGCGGCAGCGGGAACACCGCCTACCAGCTCGCCTTCAACAGCCTGGTGGCCGGCACGTTCGCGGTCGGCGACGTCCCCCCGGACGCCCGCGCGGCCGAACTGCTCGACGTGGCCGGGCACCGCCGTCTCGCCGCGTCGATCGCCTCCGGTCAGGGCGCGGCGGCGGCCCGGCACGCCCGGGAGCTGCTGACCGCGCCGGTCACCACCCCCACCACCCCCACCCCCGGAAGGGAAGCGCGCGCATGATCCCCGCCGTGCTGTACGCCGTCCCGGCGTTCCTGCTCCTGATCGTCATCGAGGCGGTCTCCTACCGCTTCCTGCCCGACGACGACGAACGCGGCTACGAGCTGCGCGACACCACCACCAGCCTGTCGATGGGGCTGGGCAGCCAGATCATCGGCTTCCCGTGGAAGCTGCTCACCGTCGGCCTGTTCGCGGCGCTGTGGACCGTGGCGCCGGTGCACCTGTCCCCCGGCGACTGGTGGACCTGGGTGATCCTGTTCTTCGCCGACGACCTGGCCTACTACTGGTTCCACCGCTCGCACCACGAGGTACGCGTGCTCTGGGCCAGCCACGTCGTGCACCACTCCAGCGTCTACTACAACTTCTCGACCGCGTTGCGGCAGAGCTGGACGCCGATGACCTCGCTGCCGTTCTGGCTGCCGCTGGCGCTGCTCGGCATCCCGCCGTGGATGATCTTCCTGCAGCAGTCGGTCAGCCTGCTGTACCAGTTCTTCCTGCACACCGAGCGGATCAACGTGCTGCCCCGTCCGATCGAGTGGATCTTCAACACGCCGTCGCACCACCGGGTGCACCACGGCTCGAACACCGAGTACCTGGACCGCAACTACGGCGGCATCCTGATCGTCTGGGACCGCCTGTTCGGCAGCTTCGAGCCGGAGCGGGCCACCGCGCGCTACGGGCTCACCAAGAACATCGGCACCTACAACCCGCTGCGGGTGGCCACCCACGAGTTCGCCGCGATCTGGTCCGACGTACGCCGGGCCGACTGCTGGCGGCACCGGCTGGGCTACCTGTTCGGCCGTCCCGGCTGGCAGCCGGCCCGATGAGGCGCTCCTGGCTGCTGCCCCTGTTCGGGCTGGTCGCGGCCGTCGAACTGGCCGGCGTCGCGCTCGACTCGACGGTGCTCCAGTGGCTGGCCAAGCCGCTGCTCGCGCCGGTGCTGCTGGCGTACCTCCGGGCGCACCGGCGCCGCATCGACGCGGTGGCGGTCGGCCTGGTCGCCGCCACCGCGGGCGACGTCGCCCTGCTCCTGCCGGGCGACACCGCGTTCCTGGCCGGCATGGGCTTCTTCCTGGTCACCCAGATCGCGTTCATCACCGCCTTCGTCCGGTACCGGCGTGCCCGGGGCGTGGCGTGGGCCGGTTACCTGGTTGCCTGGGCGGGCGCGAACGCGCTGCTCTGGGGCATGCTCGGGCCGCTGCGGCTGCCGGTGCTCGGCTACAGCCTGGCGCTGTGCCTGATGGCCGCCGCCGCGACCGGGGTGTCGGCGCGGGTCGCCGCGGGCGGGGCACTCTTCCTCATCTCGGATCTGCTCATCGGCGTGGGCGCGGCCGGGGTGGACCTGCCCGGGCGGGGCCTGCTGGTGATGGTCACCTACTGCGCCGCGCTGCTGCTCATCACCACCGGCTGGGTGGCCGCGACGCGACCGGCGACCGGCCCGCAGCCGCCCCCGGCGGGTACCCTGCTCGCGTGGCCAGGGAGAACGGGCGCAAGCTGATCGCCTCGAACAAGAAGGCGCGGCACGACTACGACATCCTCAAGACGTACGAGGCGGGCATCGTGCTGGCCGGCACCGAGGTCAAGTCGCTGCGTGAGGGGCGGGTGTCGCTTGTCGACGCGTTCGCCCAGGAGCGCGACGGCGAGATCATGCTGTACGGCCTGCACATCGCCGAGTACGGCTTCGGCACCTGGACCAACCACGCGCCCCGGCGCACCCGCAAACTGCTGCTGCACCGGGTGGAGATCGCCCGGATCCTGGAGAAGCTGCGCGACGGCGGCATCACGCTGGTGCCGCTGTCGATGTACTTCGCCGACGGCTGGGCCAAGGTGGAGCTGGGCCTGGCCCGGGGCCGCCGGTCGTACGACAAGCGTCAGGCGCTGGCCGAACGGGACGCCAAACGCGAGATCGCCCGGGAGATGGGCCGCCGGCTCAAGGGCCGGACGGCGGCGCGGCGGGGCTGAGCGCGCCGTTTTCTGTCCCAGGGCGGTGGCACGCTGAGGCGCATGACCGATCTGACCTGGAACCCGCTGCTCCGCGAGCAGCTCACCTGGCACTGGACCTACCAGTTGCGCGACCGCCTCGCCGGGCTCACCGACGCCGAATACCTCTGGGAGCCGGTCCCCGGCTGCTGGAGCGTGCGCCCGCGCGGCGACGACGGCATTCCGGCGATCGACTTCGCGATGCCGCAGCCGGACCCGCCGCCGTTCACCACCATCGCCTGGCGGCTCGCCCACGTCATCGTCGGCGTGCTGGCCATGCGCAACGCGTCGCACTTCGGCCGCGCGCCCACCGACTACGCCTCGTTCCCCTACTCCCCGACCGCGGCCGGCGCGCTGGCCCAGCTCGACGAGGAGTACGCCGCCTGGACGGCAGGGGTCGAGGCGCTCGGCGAGGAGGGCCTGGCCCGCCCCTGCGGCCCGGCGGAGGGGCCGTTCGCCGACGTCCCGATGGCCACGCTCGTGCTGCACATCAACCGGGAGGTGATCCACCACCTGTCCGAGGTGTGCCTGCTGCGCGACCTGTACCGCCACACGCCGGAGGCACGACGGTAAGTACAAGAATCCTTGTACATCGTGTCTTGTCGGTCTAGCCTGGCGTCATGACTGACGGAACCGGCAACCGGCGCGTGAGCGACCCGCGAGCCATGCGGGCGCTCGCCCACCCCACCCGGCTGCGACTGCTCGGCGAACTGCGCCTGCGCGGCCCGCAGACGGTCGGCATGCTGAGCGAGCGGACCGGCGAGGCGGTCGGGTCGGTCAGCTATCACGTCGGCAAGCTGGCCGAGCACGGCTTCGTGGCCGAGGCACCCGAGCTGGCCCGGGACCGGCGCGAGCGGTGGTGGCGAGCCGCGCACGCCACCACCGACTGGGATCCGCTCGAACTGCTCGACGACCCGGAGCGCCGGCTCGCCGGCAACCTGCTGCGCCAGGCCGCCATGCAGCGCTACGTGGACCGCTACCAGGCGTACCTGGACTCCGAGGCGAGCCTCGACCCGGCCTGGGTCCGCGGCACCACCAGCAGCGACATCGTGCTGCGCCTGACGCCGGAGGAACTGGTCGAGCTGCGCGACGAGCTGTCCGCGCTGGGCCGGCGCTGGCAGGAGCGCGGCGCACCCGGCCGGGCCGGCGCCGAGATGGTCACGCTGATCTGGCAGGCGTACCGGGGGCCGCAGTGAACCGCGACCGCCGGCCGCTGGCCGGACTGCTGATCGGGCACGCCGTCTCGCTGACCGGCAACGTGCTCACGCTCATCGCGCTGCCGCTCTACGTGCTCGCCGAGACCGGCTCGCCGGCAGCCACCGGGCTGGCCGGCGCGTTCGCCACCGCGCCGGTGGTGCTCGGCGGCGCGTTCGGCGGCGTGCTCGTCGACCGGATCGGCTACCGGCGGTCCAGCGTGCTCGCCGACGTGGTCTCCGGCGTGACGATCGCCGCCGTACCCCTGTTGCACTCCACCGTCGGCCTGCCGTTCCCGGCGCTGCTGGCCCTCGTCTTCGTCAGCGGCCTGCTGGACACACCGGGGCAGACCGCGCGCACGGCGCTGCTGCCGGAGGCCGCGGCGGCGGCCGGGGTGCCGATCGAGCGGGCGGCCGGGTGGGAGGACGCGACCTCGCGCGGCGCCCGGATGATCGGCGCACCCTTGGCCGGCCTGCTGGTCGGTGTGTTCGGGGCGGTGCCGGTGCTGGCGCTGGACGCGGTGACGTTCGCCGTGTCGGCGCTCGTAGTGACGCTGCTGGTCCCGCGTGGCCTGCGACCGTCCGACGACGGCAGCGAGCCGGAGACCGGAGGCTACTGGCGGCAGTTCGCCGCCGGGCTGCGTTTCCTGGTCCGCGAGCCGCTGCTGCGCGCCATGGTCCTGCTGGTGCTGGTGACCAACCTGTTCGACGCGGCCAAGAGCCAGGTGCTGCTGCCGGTGGTCGCCGAACGGGAACTCGGCGGGCCGGCCGCGTTCGGCCTGCTGGTCGGCGTCATGGGTGGCGGGGCGCTGGTCGGCTCGCTGGTGTTCAGCGCGATCGGTCACCGGCTGCCCCGCCGGGCCACGTTCGTCACCGCGTACGCGCTGTGCGGCGCCCCACCACTGTGGGCGCTCGCCGCCGCGCCGTCGCTGCCGGTGGTGGCCGCCGTGGTGGCGGTGGCCGGGCTGGCCGCCGGCGCGCTCAACCCGCTGATGGGCGCGGTCCAGTTGGAGCGGGTGCCACCGGCCATGCGGGCCCGGGTGTACGGCGTGATCGGCGCGGGCGCGTGGGCGGCCATGCCGGCCGGCGCGGTCGGCGCGGGATTCGCCGCGGACCGGTTCGGCCCCACATCCACGCTCGTCGTGATGGGCGCGTGCTATCTGCTGGTGGTGCTGACACCGCTGCTGGGTGGGCCGTGGCGGGACATGCGCCGGCCCACTGTGCAGCGGCAGCGGGAGCCCGAGCCGGCGTCGGATAGCCGGCAGGAAACGCTCTCTTGACATCGACCGACTTCGTTCATACCTTCATCCAAGTCTATTTGTATGGTTTGTTAACCGTTGGGCGGGGCCGGCCGCCGTGACGGGGAACGGCCACCACCCCCGCAGGAGGCGCCCCGTGCGCACTATCCGTACCCTCGCCGCCCTGGCGGTGACAGCGGTCGGCCTCACCGCCGCCCTCGCCGCCGTCCCCAGCACCCCGGCCGCCGCCGCCCCCGGCGCGGTCACCTGGTCCGACGACTTCAACGGCCCGGCCGGCGCCGCCCCCGACGCGAGCAAGTGGCGCTACGACATCGGTGGCGGCGGCTGGGGCAACAACGAACTGCAGTACTACACGAACAGCACCCGCAACGCCGCGCTCGACGGCAACGGCAACCTGGTCATCACCGCCCGCAAGGAGAACCCCGGCGGCTACAACTGCTGGTACGGAAGCTGCCAGTACACCTCGGCCCGGCTGCTCACGAACGGCACGTTCGCCCAGGCGTACGGGCGGTTCGAAGCACGCATCAAGGTCCCGCGTGGACAGGGGCTGTGGCCGGCGTTCTGGATGCTCGGCAACGACATCGGCACGAACCCGTGGCCCGGCAGCGGCGAGATCGACATCATGGAGAACGTCGGCTACGCGCCGTCGACCGTCTGGGGCACGCTGCACGGCCCCGGCTACTCTGGCGGCAGCGGCGTCGGCGCCTCCACCTCACTACCCGGCGGCCAGGCGCTCGCCGACGCCTTCCACACGTTCGCCGTGGACTGGGCGCCGGACTCGATCACCTGGTACCTCGACGGCGTCGCGTACTCCCGCAAGACGCCCGCCGACATCGGCGGCAACCGCTGGGTCTTCGACCACCCGTTCTTCATGATCATGAACGTGGCGGTCGGCGGCAACTGGCCCGGCTCGCCGGACGGCAGCACCACGTTCCCGCAGACCATGACCATCGACTACGTCCGGGTGCAGGCGTGGGACAACGGCGGCGGGGGCACCGGCGGCCAGATCGCCGGGTACGGGAACAAGTGCGTCGACGTGGCCAGCGCCAGCACCGCGAACGGCACCCCGGTGCAGCTCTGGACCTGCAACGGCACCGCCGCCCAGCGCTGGACCTGGAACGCCGACGGCTCGGTACGCGCACTCGGCAAGTGCCTCGACGTGGCCGCCGGATCCACCGCGAGCGGCGCCAAGGTGCAGCTCTACGACTGCAACGGCACCGGCGCGCAGAAGTGGGTGTTCAGCGCGGCCGGGGACATCGTGAACCCCCAGGCGAACAAGTGCCTGGACGCGACGGGCCCCAGCTCGGCCGACGGCACCCGGCTGCAGATCTGGGACTGCACCGGCGGCGCCAACCAGAAGTGGCGGCGCTGACCGGTCCCCGACCCGGGGCGGGCGGCACCCCGCCCGCCCCGGCGCCCTCGCCCCTCCTCTCCCCTCTCCCCCGCGATCTTGCACTTTCGGCCCGAGCGGCGGCCCGAATGCCCCATTCACCCGGGCACAAACTGCAAGATCAGCAGGGCTGACTGCCCAGGGCAGGCACCCCCGGAGGATCGCTGATGGCGTTGCGTTTCTCGGGGCGGGCTGGGATACCGTGAGTTCTGTTTCGCTGCCGCGAGACCAGGTCATCGATCTCCTGGAAGCGCGATCATGGATGAGTCGACCGGCGCGCCGACGCCGATGAGCGGATTCGCACCCCAGCCCATCCCGACCGCACGGCTGGTCCTGCTGCCGCTGGGTGTCGAACATGCCGAGGAGATGGCGGCCGTTCTCGCCGACCCGGCGCTGCACACCTTCATCGGCGGCGAGCCCGCCACCCCGGCGGCGTTGCGGGCCCGCTACGAACGGCTTGTCGCCGGCTCGCCCGACCCGGCCGAGTCGTGGTGCAACTGGGTCATCCAGCTCCGGGACGGCGGCCCGCTGGCCGGCTTCGTCCAGGCCACAGTCACCGAGCCACACGGGACCGTGACGGACGCCGCCACGGCGGGCGCACGGGCAGTAGGACACCGGCACCTCGACGAGGCGACACCGGCCGCCGCGGGACCGGTCGCGGAGATCGCCTGGGTGGTGGGCACACAGTGGCAGGGGCGCGGAATCGCCACCGAGGCCGCCCGTGGGATGGCCGGCTGGCTGGGGCGGTGCGGTGTGCGTACCCTCGTGGCCCACATCCATCCCGACCACCGCGCGTCGGCCGCGGTGGCCACGGCCTGCGGCCTGGCCCCCACCGACGTGTGGCAGGACGGCGAGGTCCGCTGGACCGGACCTGCCGCCCCGCCTCCCCCGCCTGCCCGGAGTTGACCAAGGAGTTCGTGTCGGAGACGACGTCCGATCCGGACACGAACTCCTTGATCACCGGGGAGAGCGGGGGGCAGGGCCGGGGGGTTAGAAGGGGGCGTCCACTGACAGGCGGCGGACCTGGGTCAGGTAGGGGTCCAGTTCGCCCACCTCGAAGCGGCACGTGCCGATGACGTGCCAGAACTGGCCGCCCGGGTCGCCGTCCAGCTTGTACCGGCCGTCCGGGCTGACTGCCGCCCACCCGTCCGGCAGGCCGATGAGCGTGGTCCGCAACTGGGCGTGCTCGGGGTCGGCCACGTCCCACAGCCGTACCGTGCCGTCGTCACCGGCGCTGGCGAGCAGGCTGCTGTCCGGGCTGAAGTGCACCGACCAGACGCGGCGGGTGTGCGCCGCCAGGGTGCCGTGCAGCCGGCCGGTCGCCGGATCCCACAGCCGGATCACCAGGTCGTCGCCGGCGGTGGCGAGCAGGTTGCCGTCCGGGCTGAACGCACAGGACCAGAGCCGGCCGTCGTGTTCGGTGAGCACGAGGCGCCGCTCACCGGTGACCGCGTCCCACACCACCGCCGTGCCGTCGTTGCCGGCGCTGGCGAGCAGCGTGCCCTCGCTGTTGAAGCCGACCGAGTAGACCCGGTCGGTGTGGTGGTCGAGGGTGAGCCGGCAGGTGGCGGTGGCGGCGTCCCAGAGTCGTACCGTCTGGTCGTCGCAGCCGGTGGCGATGGTCTCGCCGTCCGGACTGAACGCGACGGTGCGGACCCGGCCGCGGTGCGGGGTGAGCGTGGCGAAGTGGCGCCCGGTACGGCGGTACCACAGGCGTACCGTGTCGTCGTCGTTCGCGGTGGCCAGGGCGTCGCCGTCAGGACTGAACGCGACCGCCCAGACGTGGTCGGTGTCCACGTTGAGTTCGCGCTCGTCGGCGCCGGTGTCGGTGTTCCACAGGTGCACGCCGCCGTCGCCGCTGGGCGTGGCCACCAGCGGTTCCTCCGGGCAGAACACCACGGACAGCAGCCGGTCGGCCGGGCTGGCGAGCTGCCGCAGCAGGCGGCCGGTACGCGGCTCCCAGAGCCGGATCACGCCGTCGTTGCCGCAGGCGGCGAGCACCTCGCCGTCGTCGCGGAAGGACAGCGCCGTGACCTTGCGGCCGTGCCCGCGCAGCGTGTGCTGGAGCTGCCCGCTGCGGACGTCCCACAGCCGGGTGGTGCCGTCGTTGCTGCTGGTCGCCACCTGGTTCTGGTCCGGCCGCCAGACCACCGGCCACACCGAGCCGCGGTGCCGGGTCAGCTCGTGCCGCACCTGCCCGTCGTCGGTGTCCCAGAGCTGGATCGCGCCGTCGCTGGCGGCCGTGGCGAGCAGGCTGCCGTCGCCGTTGAACCGGACGCTGTAGATCGCGCCGCGCTGCCGCCCGAGCACCCGCACCGGCCGGCCCGTCTCGGTCTCCCACAGCCGCAGCGCGCCGTGCGTGTCGCCGGTGGCCATCAGTGTGCCGTCGGGGTGGATGTCGAGGGCGTACACGTCGGCCTCGTGGCCGCGCGGCGCGCGCAGCAGCTCACCGTCGGTGGCCCGGCGGATCCAGATGCGGCCGTGCTGCCCGACGGCGGCCAGCAGCCGGCCGTCCGGTGAGTGCACGACCCGGTAGACCACCTCGGGCTCCTGCACCTCGAACGCCAGCTTGCCGGTGGGGATGTCCCAGCCGCGGACCGTGCCGGCGCTGTCGGCCACCACCACGCGCCGCCCGTCCGGGCTGAACGAGGTGCCCCAGATCGGCGCGGAGTGGCCGGGCCACTCGTGGCGCAGCCGGGCGCCGCGGGTGTCGTAGAGCCGCACCACGCCGGCCGCGTCGCCGACCACCAGCCGGCCGCGGCGGCCGTCGGTGAGCAGCGGCCACACCCAGCCGGTGAAGACGTCCTCGATGACGTGCCGCACGTCGCCGTGGTCGGCGTCCCACAGCCGTACGGTGAGGTCGGCCGAGCCGGTGACGAGCTGGTGGGACGCGGCGTCGTAGCGGACCGCGTACACCCGGGAGCGGTGTCCCTGAAGCGTGCGTACCGGCAGCCCGGTGGCGGTGTCGCAGAGCAGCACACCGCCGTCGTCGCTGCCGACGGCGAGCACCGCGCCGTCCGGGCTGTACGCCACCGGCACCGGCAGCCGGCCCACCTCGAAGCCGTAGCCGACGCCCACGGCGGGCGGGGCGAGGCCCGGCGCGACCGGCCGGCCCGGTGCGACGACGGCGCCGCGCAGTTCCGGGGCGCGCAGCAGCGCCGGGTCGGCGCTGACGTCGATCAGCGCGGTGCGGTGCCAGCTGCTGCCGGCGACACGCGCGCCGCGCAGGTCGGTACGGAACAGGCGCGCGCCGGCCATCTCCGCGTCGCGCAGGTCCGCCCCGGCGAGGCGGGCCTGGTCCAGGCGGGCGCCGCGCAGCCGGGCGTGTTCCAGCCGCGCCTCGGTCAGGTTGGTGGCGATCAGCCGCGCGTCGGTCAGGTCGGCGCCGGTCAGGTCGGCCCCGGCGAGTTCGCGGTGCGACAGGTCCTCGCCGCGCAGCACCGCGCCGCGCAGGTCGGCCCGGTCGGGCAGGCGCAGCCGGGCGGACAGCCGCAGCGCGTTGGCGCGCAGCGTCTCGCCCGCCGACTCGTCGCCGAGCACCCGGGCGGTCCACGCGGTGCAGCGGGCCGGGTCGGCGAGGTCGCCGAGGAACTCCACCGCGAGCGCGGACAGCGACCGCACCGCCAGCGCGGACGGTTCCTCGCCCCTGTTGATCTGCTCGGCCACCCCCTCGGCGACCAGCCACTCCATCACCGAGGTGTGGATGAACCCGAACAGCCCGTCGTCGGTGCGGACCAGCAGGCTGCCTGCGCCGACCGCGTGCGCCGCCTGCGGGCCGGACAGCCGCGAGTCGGCCCGGCCGGCGAGCTGGCCGGTGGACTCGGCCAGCTCGGCCAGGCGCAGGTATGCCTCGCCGCTCTCCCAGAGCTGGAACGCCAGCCGGCTCACCGCCTGCCACAGCTCGGGGCGGCGCAGGCTCACCGGGGCGCCCGGGATGCCCTGGGTACGGCGCTCCTCGAAGTCCAGCCAGGACTCCAGGATCTCCCGGTACAGCGCGGCGGCGCTGAACGTGCCGCCCGCCCCGGCCACCGCGGCGAGCCGCCCTTCGTCGAGGTTGGCGATGAAGCCGAGCATGCGCGGGTTGCGGGAGAGCCCGAGCAGGTCCTTCACGCCGGCGAGCAGGTCCATCCGCTCGCGGGCGGCCCGCTCGTCGCCGCCGTACCGGTTGCGCAGGAACGCCTCGATCTGCCCGGGGGTGAAGTCCTCCACCGCGAGTACGCGCCGGTGCGGCAGCAGGCCGACCCGCTCGCCGAGCGCGGTCAGCACCTGCGAGTTGGTCTTGAAGTGCTGGGTCCGGCTGCTCACCACGATCTTCGCGTTGCCCTCGGCGGCCTGGAGCAGCGTCTCCAGGTGGTCGGCCGCCCGGTCGTACGTCACCCGGGCGACCAGCTCGTCGAACCCGTCGAACAGCAGCACGATGCGGCCCTGGCGCAGCATGTAGCGGAACGCCTTGAGGTCGATCACCTGCTCGCCGTGGTTGGCCAGGTGCGCGGCGACCAGGCCGTCCACGGAGTGCGCCTTGTCCAGCGCGCGCAGCTCCACCAGGATCGGGATCAGGTCGGGCGCGGCGGTGGGCAGCCGCCGGGCCACCTCCCGCAACGCGAACGTCTTGCCCCGGCCGAAGTCGCCGAGCACCAGCACGAACCGGCCGTCCGGTGCGGAGACGGTCTCCAGCAGCTCGTCCACCACGTCGTCGCGGACGCGCTGGTCGGCGCCGACCAGGTGGCGGTAGCGCTGCGGCACGTACTGCCCGGGCGGGTAGAGCCGGTCGGCCTGCAGCCGGGCGGTCTGCGCGGCGACGTACTCGCGCAGGTCGAGCAGGCCCTGGAACTCGGTCAGGTGCAGCACGCGGACGCCACGGCGCTGCGCCTCCTCGGCCAGCCCGCGCGGCACCCGGTCGCCGTCGTAGACCAGCTCGGAGGCGATGTCCGGGTCGGTGGCGTGCACCCGGCGGGCGAAGACGTCCACGTCGGCGGCGGTGGGGGTGCCCACGTGCGCGCCGACGCGCTGCTGGCGGACCACCCCGTCGGAGCGGTAGCTGATGTACAGGTGCGGCGGGTCGGTGCCGACGCGGCGTACCACCACCCGGTCGTAGCGGGCTTCGCAGACCTCGGCGAGCCGGTCCAGCAGCCGCTGCACCGGGGCGACCGGCGCGGCGGCCACCGCCACGCCCTGGGTGGCCCCCTCGACGGCCACCGGGCGGCGCGGGTCGGGCACCTGCGCCGGGCCGGACGCGCCGAAGGTGGCCTCGGCGTGCGGCCAGGACACGGCGGTGACCGTGCCGCCGTCGAGCCGGTCGTCGCGGCCGAGCACCCAGCGGGTCATTCCGTCGCCGCCGAGCCGCAGCACCTGCGCCCGGCCGTCGCGGGGCGCGGCGGCCAGCGGCACCACCGGGTCCACCCGGGCCGACGGCGCGGCGTCGGAGAGCAGCAGGTTGAGCATCGGGCCGACCAGCCGGTTGACCGAGCCGCGGTCGCGCAGCGACACCGGGTCCGGGGGCACCTCGTCGGCGTACGGGCTGCGCGCCCCCGGCGCGTGCGCCATCGCCCCCAGCCGCAGCCAGCCGGACTGCTGGTAGTGGCGCAGGCGCTGGGCGAACCAGCTGGACTGCGCCTCGCCGAGGAAGCCGTACCGGTCCTCCTCGCGGTGGGTGATGGCGATGGTGGAGTTCAGCCCGGCCACCACCACCCGCAGGTCCGGTACCGGGAACAGCGTCCAGGGCTGCTCGCTGTCGAAGATCCGGTCGTCGAGGCCCTGGTAGAGGTCGTCGAACAGGCGCGCGTAGTGCCGCCACTTCGGCCAGTACGGCGGCTGCGGGTCGACGTCGTCGGCCTCGCAGGTGGCGAAGTACGCGCGGCAGGCGGCCATCGTCACGTCGCGCGGGCCGGGCACCACGACCAGGCGGTGCGGTTCCAGCCCGAGCAGCACCCGCAGGCCGGTGAGGAAGCTCAGCGCGTCGGAGAACTCGCGCGGGCTGCCCGACTCGGTGAGGTTGCCGGCGACGACGAGCAGGTCCGGCCGGGGCACGCCGTCGTTCATCAGCAGCGTGAGGTCGCCCATCAGGTGTTCCTGCACCTCACCCGGGGTGACCGGCGCGCCGGGGGTGATCACGCCCCGGCCGAAGCGCGGCCCGGCGACCTGGAGCACGGTGACGGTGTCCCGGGCGGTCGGTGGCGCCGCCGCGGCCGGCGGGAACGGCGGCGGGTTGATCGGGGTACGCCGGGCGCGGCGGGGCGCGGGCGCGCCGGCGGCGGGCGTGGCGAGCACCCCGTGCGGGTCGGCCGGGTGGTGCGGGAACACCGGCTGCCGCATCGGCTTGGCGCGCCCGTCGAGCGCCTCCCGGATGCGGTCGAGCACCCGGTTGCGGGCCTGCACCGGATCGTCGACGCCGACCAGGTCCACATAGGTGATGGTGGCGAGCAGGCCGTCGATCGGGCAGTCCTCGACGCGTACCGTGACGAGCTTGTTGCCGGTGCCGTCCGGGTCGGCGCGCAGCGCGGCCTGCCACTCCAGCTTGCCGTACGTGGAGTGCAGGTAACGCTCGGACAGCACCGCCACCACCACCTCGGCCTCGCGGACGCCGCGGTCCATGAAGTCGATGAAGTTGGTGCCTGCCACGAAGTCCCACGCCTGCAACAACGTGCGATAGCCCGCCGCCTCGAACTCCCACGCCAGCCACGTGGCCCAGCGTTCGTCGGCCGGCGAGTAGCTGATGAAGAAATCGATGGGGCGGTCGGACCGGGTGGGGTGCGCGCCTACAACCACATGGTCATTATGGCCACCGACGGTCAACAGATCGACACCCTCGGCAGCTCGGATCGTCCCGCGTCGGGCTCCTCCGCCCGCGCCGGCATGTGCGAGGATCATCCCTCGTGGAGACCCCCGGCGATCCGCCGAACGCCGTGCCCGACCGCTCCCGCTGGGGCCGCCTGCACGTGCTGGACTGGATCGCGATCGGGCTGGCCGTGCTCGGCGTGGTGTTCGTGCTCACCGGGCTGCTGCCCCGCGCCGACGCCGAGGGCACCATGCGCCGGATCATCCCGATCCTGATCTTCCTCGGCACGGTGGTGGTGCTGGCCGAGCTGACCGCCGTGGCCGGGGTGTTCGACGCGCTCGCGACCCGGGTGGCGGTGACCGCGCGGGGCAGTTTCCGGGCCCTGTTCTGGCTCTGCGTCGGCTTCGCCTCGGTGACCACGATCGCGCTCAACCTGGACACCACGGCGGTGCTGCTCACGCCGGTGATGATCGCGCTGGCCCGGGCGCTGAACGTGCCGCCGACGCCGCTGGCGATGACCACCGTGTGGCTGGCGAACACGGCCAGCCTGCTGCTGCCGGTGTCCAACCTGACGAACATCCTGGCCAGCGACCGGGTCGACCTGGACCCGGTGCCGTGGGCGGCCCGGATGTGGTGGCCGCAGCTGGTCGCCGTGGCGGTGACCGCGCTGCTGCTGTGGTGGTGGTACTGGCGTCCGGCGCGCGCCGGGGCCGACCCGTTCGTCCCGCCGCCGCCGTACGTGCCGCCGGACCGGGTGCTCTACCGCACCGCGCTCGCCGCCTGCCTGCTGTTCGTCGCCGGAATCCTCGCCGGGGTGGAGATCGGCATCGCCTCCGGGGTGGCCGCCGCGATCCTGGTCGCCGGCTTCGCGGTGCGGGCCCGGCACCGGCTGCGGCTCGCGCTGGTGCCGTGGCGGCTGCTGGTGTTCGTGACCGGGCTGTTCCTGGTGGTGCAGACCATCGGCCGGCACGGCCTGGACACGGTGATGGGCACGCTCATCGGCACCGACCCGGGCGCGGAGGGGGCGCTGCGGGCGGGCGCGGTCGGCGCGCTGTTCAGCAACGCGGTGAACAACCTGCCCGCGTACCTGGCCGGCGAGGCGGTCATCGCGGCCGACCGGCACACCCAGTTGCTGGCACTGCTGATCGGCACGAACGTGGGTCCGCTGGCCACGCCGTGGGCGTCGCTGGCGACACTGATCTGGTACGAGCGGTGCCGGGCCGCCGGGGTGGCCGTACCGCTGGGCCGGTTCGTGGCCACCAGCGCCGCGCTCGCCGTGCTCGCCACCACCGCCACCGTCACGGCGCTTCTTGTCGGTCCCGGTGCCTAGCATCGCGACCATGAGCAGCACGCCCGAGATCGTCCGCCGCTACTTCGCGCTCGCCGGCCAGGCCGACAAGGAGCCCTACCTCGCGCTGTTCGCCGACGACGCGGTGGTCGAGGACGAGGGACGCACCCACCGCGGGATCGACGAGATCCGCGCCTGGCGCAGCGGCACGCCGCTGGTGTCGTACGAGATCACCGACGTGGAGCAGGCGCCGGCCGGCACAGTGGTGACCGCCACGATCAGCGGCGACTTCCCCGGCAGCCCGTTCGCCGGGCTGCGGTTCCGGTTCGAGGAGTACGACGACACCCGCATCCGCCGGCTGCGCATCGCCCCCTGAGCCGGGGCGGGAAAACCGGTATGGCCCGATTCCGAGCGGTGGCTACCGTGCTCACATGACCGCCGCGCCCACACTGCACTTCTGCACCGACCCGGGCGAGTTCCTCGCCGACGCCGAGGCCTACCTGGCCGCCGACCCAGTGGTCGGGACAGTCGTCGCCAGCGTCACGCGCCGGATGGCGGCCCGCCGCGCCGAGGGCGCCGCGCTGCCCGAGGACGACTGGTGGCTGGTGGTGCGGGACGGCTCCGGGGCGGTGGTGGGCGTCGCGATGCGTACCGCGCCGTTCCCGCCGCGGCCGCCGTTCCTGCTGCCCATGCCGAGGGAGGCCGCGGTGGCGCTGGCCGGGGCGTGGCACCGGCGCGGCGAGCGGGTCCGCGCGGTGAACGGCGCGCTGCCCGCCGCGCGCGCCTGCGCCGACGAGGTCGCACGCCTCGACGGCGGGCGGGTCGAGATCGCCCAGCACACCCGGCTGCACGTGCTCGACCAGCTGGCACCACCGACTCCGGTGCCCGGCGCGCTGCGGGCGGCCACCACTGTCGACGTCGACCTGGTCGCCGCGTGGTTCGGCGCGTTCACGGCCGACGCCGACGAGCAGGCGGGCCGCCCGCGCGGCACCAGCGCCCACGAGACGCCCGACCGCGCCGAGCTGCTGCGCCGGATCCGGCACGGCCGGGTCTGGTTCTGGACCGACGGGTCGGGCCGGCCGGTGCACCTGACCGCCGCCCACCCGACGTCGTTCGGCGTGGCCCGCGTCGGGCCGGTATACACGCCGCCCGAGCAGCGCGGACGCGGCTGGGCCGGCAACGCGGTGGCCGAGATCAGCCGGCTGCTCACCGCCGAGGGCGCGCGGGTGTGCCTGTTCACCGACCAGGCCAACCCGGTGTCGAACCGGCTCTACGCCCGGCTCGGCTTCCGCCCGGTGGTCGACATGGCCAACCTGGTTCTGGCCGGCTGAAGCGGCCCCGGGTCAGCCGGCGAGGCCGAGCGCGGCCAGCCGGCGCGGGTCGGCGATCACGTCGACGGCGGCGATCCGGCCGGCGGTGACGGTGAACGCCATCACCGACAGCGGGCGGTCCCCTGCGGTCACGAGCACGCCGGCAGCACCGTTGACGAGCACCGGCCGGGCGTGCGGGAACAGCCGGCCGAACGTGGTGGCCTGCGCCGCCACAGTCGTCGCGCCGGTGAGCACGACCGTGTGGCGGGCGCGGGCGCTCCCGGCGTCGGAGCGCAGCACCACGTCCGGGTGCAGCACCGCGATCAGCGCGTCGAGGTCGCCGTCGCGGGCGGCGGCGAGGAAGGCGTCCACCACCGCCCGCTGCCGGGTCAGGTCCGGGTCGGGCGTGGGCGCCTGTCCGCGTACCCGGCGGCGGGCCCGGCTGGCGAGCTGCCGGGCCGCCGCCGGCGAGCGGTCGACGAGCGGGCCGATCTCGTCGAACGGCACGCCGAACATGTCGTGCAGCACGAACGCGAGCCGCTCGGCCGGGGTCAGCGTGTCCAGCACCACCAGCAGCGCCAGCCCCACCGAGTCGGCGAGCACCGCGGCGTGCGCCGGGTCGTCGGCGCCGGCGTCCACCACGGGGTCGGGCAGGCGTACGTCGAGGGGGTCCTCCCGGCGGGCGGCGCGGGACCGCAGCGTGTTGAGGCTGACCCGGGCGACCACAGTGGTGAGCCACGCGTCCAGGTTGTCCACGGTGGCCGCGTCGGTACGGGACAGCCGCAGCCAGGTCTCCTGCACCGCGTCCTCGGCGTCGGTGAGCGACCCGAGCAGCCGGTACGCCACCGCGCGCAGCCTCTGTCGCTCCCGCTCGAACCGTTCCGCCAGCCCGGTGTCCATCACCTGAGCCTCCCCTCCCGCACACCGTCCCGACCCACGCCGGGTCACCGATGTGACCAGAGGTGACGGCTGTCACATCTGGCACGCCGGCGGTGCGACGCGGGTCGACGTGGCAGCACAGGCGACGGAAGGCGAGACGATGAACAGACAGATCCTGGTCACCGGCGGCACCGGCACGATCGGCCGGCACGTCGTACCGCTGCTGCGCGCCGCCGGGCACCCCGTGCGGGTGCTCAGCCGGCGCGGCGGGCGGTCCGGCGACGGCGTCACCCATGTGACCGCCGACCTGCTCGGCGGCGCCGACCTCGGCCCCGCCCTGCGCGGGGTGTCCACGGTGCTGCACCTGGCCGGCGGCGCGAAGGGCGACGACCGCGCCGCCGCCCACCTGGCCCGTGCCGCGCACCGGGCCGGTGTGGCGCACCTGGTGCACATCTCGGTGACCGGCGCCGATCGGGTGCCGCTGGCCTGGATCCGGTCCAAGCTCGATGCCGAACGCGCGGTGGTGGACTCCGGCGTCCCGTGGACGGTGCTGCGCGCCGCGCAGGTGCACGACCTGGTGCTGACCATGCTGACGGCGATGACCCGGCTGCCCGTGGTGCCGGTGCCGGGCGGTCGCAGCCTGTCGACGCCGCCGAGGTGGCGGCCCGGCTGGCCGAGCTGACGCTGGGCGCACCGGCCGGGCTGGTGCCGGACCTGGCCGGGCCGGACACCCACGGCATCGGCGAACTGCTGACCGGCTACCTGACCGCCACCGGGAAGCGCCGGGCGCGGCTGCCGGTACGCATCCCCGGGCGGGCCGGCCGGGCGTACCGGGACGGCGCGAACCTCGCCCGGCCCGGCGCGGCGAGGGGCGTGCGGACCTGGGCGGACTTCCTGGCCGAGCGGGCGCCGTCGCGGCCGGTCGCCTGACCGGCCGCGGCGCGTCAGGAGTCGGTGGCGCGTGCCGGCGGGTGGAACTGCTCGAACATGACCTCGTAGCCGTCCGGGTCGAGCCCGTAGAAGATCCGTGCCCAGCCCACGTCCTCCGGCTCCAACGTCACCGGCAGCCCCTCGTCACGCCACAGCGCGTACGTGGCGTCCAGGTCGGCGGTGGGCACGGTGAGCACGAACCCGAGCCCGGGCGGCCCGGCCTTGACCGCGCGTTCCCGGTCCGCGTCGTGGTGCCCGTGGCGGTGCAGGTCGGACAGGATCAGCCAGGTGTGGCCGAACGTCAGGTAGCGCAGGTTCGCCTGGCCGGTCTGCGGGATCTCCTTGAAGCCGAGTCGCAGGTAGAGCCGGTGGGAACGGTCCAGGTCACGCACCCGGAGCCCGAGCTTGAGTTGTCTGGCGGCCATCCGGCCGAGGCTAGCCGACCCGGCTCACCAGCCGACCGACCCGAGGCCGACCGGGGTGAGGCGGCGCACCTGCGGCTCGATCCACTGTGCCGCGGTGACCAGTTTGACCAGCCGGTCGATGGTCTCCGGCGGCCCGGCCACGAAGCTGCGCCGGTCGGCCGGGCAGCCGTACCTGTCGTCGAACGTGCCGCCGTCGAGCGCGCGGACCGCCATGCCGGCCTCGACGGCGAGCAGCATCCCGGCGGGCAGGTCGACCGCCTCGGGGCGGTAGCCGACGATGCCGTCGATGTCGCCGCGGGCCAGCATCACCCAGGACAGCAGCGGCGCCCACAGTTGCAGCACCCGGCGGGCGCTGGTGTCCAGCACCACCTTCAGCGCCCGGGCGGTGCTGTCGTCGCGGCGTACCTCGTGCCCCTGGGTCCAGGCCAGCACCGGCGCGGACGGCACCGGGCGCTGTGCGGCGCGCAGCGGCCGCGCGGCCGGGCCGGACGCGTGCACGAACGCGCCCCGGCCGCGCACCGCCGACCAGGTACGGCCGGCGACCGGGTCGTGCACCACGCCGAGCACCGGCGAGCCGTTGTCGCACAGGGCGATCCCGACCACGTACGCGGGCAGCCCGATCGCCACGTTGTTGGTGCCGTCGAGCGGGTCGACGAGCCACGCCCAGGCCGTGTCCGGGGCGTACTCGCCGCCCTCCTCGGCGATCACCCCGTGCTCCGGCCAGCGGGCCCGGATCCGGTCGACGATCAGCCGCTCGGCGGCCAGGTCGAGGTCGGTCACCAGGTCACCGGTGTCGTTCTTGGCCCGGGCGTGCACCTCCCCCCGGGTGCCCCGGCGCAGCAGTCGGCCCGCCGCCTGCGCGGCCTCCACCGCGAACCGGTGCGCGTCGCGCAGGTCGGGCCCGCCTCTGCTCGGCTCCACGTCCATGGCTCCTCCAGCCAGTCAGCCCCGTGCCACCAGTCGCGCGATCTCCCGCGCCATCCGCGCGGTCTCCGCCGCGTCGCAGCGGTCCCGGCGTACCCGGTGGCTGCGCCCGTCCACCGCGCCGAGGCTCAGGTCGCACGCGCCGGGAGTGGTCCGGCCGAGCGCCACTGTCACCGCCGGCTCACCGGCGTCGACCTCCGAGGTGTGGAAGCCGCCGGCGCGCAGCGCGTACGAGTCGCCTGCGGAGTGCGTCTCCACCGTCGCGGTCATCGCGGTGACCAGCCGGTCGGTGGCGGCCATCTCGTCCACCTCGCCGAGGCTGTGCACCTCGTAGATCCGCCAGGCCGGGTCGGCCGGCGCGTCGTCGACCTCGATCAGCTCGTTGCGGACGGTGCCGTGCAGCACGTGGCTGAGCAGGTCCCAGCTGTGCGAGTGCATGGTGGAGGTGGTCGGGCGCACCGGCGGCGGGTCGGCCGGCCAGGCGTGCACGCAGATGCCGTCCGGGCCGTCGCGTTCCACGGGCAGGCAGGTGAAGCCGAGCGGATGCCGGACCGCGCGCAGCGGCCGCCGCCCGTCGGCGACGTCGCCGAGCACGTCCAGCACCCAGCCGCGCAGCATCTCCGGCCGGGTGCCCCGGTCGATCTCCCGTTCGAGGTCGGCGTAACTGGTCATGAGTAGGGGTTCCTCGCCTGGACGGCCTTGCCGATGATGTCGGCGACCTCGCGGTCGCCGAAGGACCGGGGCAGCGTCAGGCCGAGGGCGGTGAACAACCGCCGCACCTGCTCGACCGACGGCTCGTCGTCGAGCTTGACCTGGGCCGCCGCCTCGATCGGCACGCGCCGGCTCTGCCGGCGGCTGTAGTCCAGCTCGATGTTGAAACGGTTGTAGTAGACCTCGCCGCGGTCGATGCGCAGTGCGGGCGTCTGCGGGTTCTCCTGGGTGATGACGACGCAGGAGGAGGAGAGGTCGTAGCGGAACGTGGTCATCTGCGCGGAGAGCCGCACGTCGACGGTGAGCAGGCCGGAGCGCTGCAGGTGCCAGCAGGCCGCCAGCACCGTCGCGTACGACTCCTTGCGGGTGCGGTCAACGGTCCACGGCTCGCCCGGCGCGTCCGGGTCGAGGCTGCGCCGGAACCGCGCGTACCGCTCGCAGACCTCCTCGTCGGTCGGGTCGATGATCTCGATGGCGACGGTGAGCGTGGCGTTGCGCCGCCGGGCGTGTTGCAGGCATTCCGGCAACGTGACCGCGCGCAGGAAGGTGCCGGTGCCGCCCTTGAAGCTCCACTGGTCGGTGTGCCGCCGCGCCTCGGCGAGTGCCTGCCCGACCTCGCTGCCGTGCAGCACGCGGACCATGGAGACGCTGTCGATGGCCTCGCGGGCCCGGTTCAGCGCGCCCTCCGGCCCGGTGATCTCCTGCATCTGCGGCACCAGGTCGGTCAGCCGGTCGCGGGTGTCCGAGATGACCTGGCGGACCTCCCGCTCGGTGGTGCGCCGGCGCAGCCGGTCGCGCAGCATCGCCTGCGCGAGCAGGCCCAGGACCAGCAGGATCGCGCTGTTGACGACCTCCTGGTCGACCGCGTTGGTGAGGCCGAGCACGGACACCGTGAGCGCCAGGACGAGGCCGATGAACGCGTCGAGATTGGTCACGACCCAGGCGAGCAGGCGCGTCATGACATCCCCCGGTCGACGACGGAACCTCCATGATAGCCCGCTGTCAATGTCGCCATCACGCCCTGTTTCCGGCCGGTGGCGGTCCGCCCTGCCGGCGGGCGGCGCAGATCAGCGAACCGCCCAGCCCGGGCGCGGCGCGGGCCAGCCGGCGCGAGGCCACCCACCGGCCACCCGGCAGCCGCCAGCCGACCTCGTTGGACCGCAGCGCGACCGGCGTGAACCCGGCCCGGCGCAGCGTGCGGCGCAGCAGCGAGGCGGTGAACGGGCGGATGTGCAGCCACAGGTACGGGTGCAGCGGGTCGACCTGACGCGGCGCCCGCCCGGCGAGGAACGCCAGCCGGTCCTGCACCGGCGCGAGGTTCGGCGTGGTGAGCACCAGCAGGCCGTCCGGCGCCAGCACCCGGTGGCACTCCCGCAGCAGCGCCAGCGGGTCGTACACGTGCTCGATCAGCTCCCCGGCGAGCAGCCCGGCGAAGCTGCCCGCCCGGAACGGCAGCCCTCGGGTGGCGTCCAGCCGGACCGGCAGCGCCCGTCCGCCGGCCGCGGCGCGGGCCGTGCGCAGCGCCGTCTCGGCCGTGTCCGCGAGCACCACCGGGCCGGGCAGCGCGGCCGGGTCGAGCATGCCGCGCGGCCCGCAGCCCAGTTCCAGCACCGGTCCGCGTCGGGTCACCCCCTCGACCATCAGCCGGGCCGCGACCGCGCGGCGCACCCGGTGGTACGGGTCGTCGACGTACCCGTCGACCTCGGCGCCGTCGTGGTAGCGGTGATGGTTGGCGTGCCTGCCGTGCGCCTGCGCGCGGTGCGACGACGTCCCGGTCGGCGGCTCGGCCATCACCCCTCCACAGCGGACGCCGGCCCCGTCGGCGGCGTCCGCTCCAAGCCTCGCACCGGTCGCGCCCGGCGGCGCGCACATCCATCACCGGATGTGCGCGCGGCGGTACGTCAGATCGCCCGCGCCCAGTCCAGCCGGGTGCTGTCGTCGTACTCGTCGCCGGGGATCCACCACTGCTCGCCGAAGCCGCTGGTGGACACGATGATGTTGCCGCCGTCCGGGTACTCGTTCTCCGGCGGGATCGACAGCGCGGCGCAGTAGCGGCCGTCCGGGGAGAACACCGGCGACAGGTAGAACCGGGGCTCGTCGGTGAGCTTCTTCAGCCCGGTCCCGTTGATCCGCACCGAGGCGAGGGACTGGTTGAGTGTTTCCAGGTCCGGATACCAGCGGTTGGTGCAGAACACCACGCGACCGGAGTCCGGCGTGAAGACCGGCGAGATGAACGTCTCGCCCGCCACCGGCGTGTAGATCGGCCGCACCGCGCCGGTCGCGAGTTCCAGCACCCGCAGTTGCCAGCCCTGCGAACGGCTGCGCCACCGCAGGACGATCATCGAACCGTCCCGGGACCAGTCCGGGTCGGCCATGGAGTGCCCCTCGACCAGCACGCGGGTGGCGCCGGTGACCACGTCCACAGCGATCAGCCGGTCGTAGTCCTGCCCGGTGACCAGCGCGATCTCGGTGCCGTCCGGCGACCAGGTCGGCGCGCCGTAGCGGACACCGAACGGGTCGGCGAGCAGCGTGCGCTTCTGGCCGGTGACCCGGTCGTACACGGCCACGAACGGCTCCAGCGTGCCGTCGCCCGAGCGGGCCGTGTTGACCCAGGCCACGTACCGGCCGTCCGGCGAGGACTTGGCGTGGTCCCCGTTCGGCAGCAGTTCGCGCGGCGTGGTGCGGCCCGGGTCGATCTGGAGCACACCCCAGCCGACGCTGACCAGCCACGACCCGTTCACCACGTCGGCGGCGGCCGGCGCGGCGGACGCGGCGTGGGGCGCGGCGGCCACCCCGGTCGCGGCGGCGAGCCCGGTCAGCGCGGCGGTACGCAGCAGGGCACGACGATTCAGTGCGGTCATTCGACAACCCCCGTGAGAGACGTGGCCCCCACCCTCCCGAGTGGATCGACGCACCGGAATCGGACGAGCGGCCGCTTCACGTTCGGCTGCTCGTCCATCACCGCCGGTGAGCCCACCGGAGACCGGTACGCTCGCCCCGATGACCTCCGACGCGCTGCACCGCGCCCTCACCGAAGCGGGCGACCCGCCGCTGCTCCCGCTGCCCGGCGTGGCGGTCGAGCTGCTGGCCGCGCTCGCCGCCCCGCCGCGCCTCGGCGCGCACCTGCGGCTGGTGCACGACGTCGCCTGGCACCTGACCGCCGCGTTCGCCGACCGGTTCGCCGCGGTGCCGTTCGACAGGCAGGCGGTGCTGTTCGGCGCCGCCGTGCACGACCTCGGCAAGGTCGAGCATCCCGGCGAGCTGACCGGCCCGGGGTCGGCGCACGAGGAGGCGGGCTACCAGTTGCTGCTGCGCTTCGGCGTACCGGAGGAGCGGGCCCGCTTCGCCGTCACCCACGCCGCCTGGCACTCCCCCGGCGTGCAGCTGGAGGACCTGATGGTCAGCCTCGCCGACAAGGTGTGGAAGGGCCGCCGGGTCACCGACCTGGAGCAGCTCGTGGTCGACCGGCTCGCCGGCATCACCGGCCAGGAACGCTGGCAGACGTTCCTGGACCTCGACGACGTGCTCGCCGAGCTGGCCGCCGGCGCGGACCGCCGGCTGGCGTTCCAAGCCGAACATCCGGTGTACGGCTGACGCCGGACCGACGGCGGCGATGAGTCCGGCACCGGCCGCCGGTCTGCCCTGGGTCGGTGTTCTCCGATGTCCGGGAGGAAGCATGAGCACCAGCGAAGCGCGGGGCCGGGTACGGGCGTTCGTCACCGTGTCCCTGGACGGCTACATCACCGGTCCGGACGACCACGCGGGCCAGGGGCTTGGTGTCGGCGGCGAGCGGCTGCACCACTGGGTGATGGGCGGGCCGTGGACGTACGACACGCCACGCGAACCCGGCACCGGCATGACCGGTGAGGACCGCGCGTACTTCGACGAGCTGCTGGCGGGCGTCGGCGCCGCGCTGTGCGGCCGGGGCATGTACGACAGCGCCGGCGCCTGGGGCGGCCGCAATCCGTTCCAGGCGCCCCTGGTCGTGCTCACCCACCGCACCGCCGACCAGCCCGACCCGGACGCCGGTTTCCTCATGGTCGACGGGTTCGACGCGGCGCTGGCCGCGGCCCGGCGTACGGCCGGTGACAGCGCGGTGGTCATCGGCGGGGGCGCCGACGTCATCCGGCAGGCGCTCGCGGCCGGCGTCGTCGACGAGCTGGGCCTGTCCACCGCGCCGGTGATCCTCGGTCGCGGGAAGCGGCTGTTCGAGGGCTTCGACCGGGACGTCGACCTGGAGATCCGCGCCGTGCACCACTCGCGGTACGCCGTCCACGTCCGCTACGCCGTCGGCCGCCGCGCGAGCGATACCGATTGACTTTCGATAGGTTCCGCGCGATAGTCGATGCATGTTGACGGCGCAACGCGCGGTGACACCACTCCGCGCCTTCCTGGTCCTGCTGTTCGCGATCCTGGTGCTGTTCCAGACCATGTCGCTGCCCGGGCAGTTCGCGCACATGGCGCGCGAGAACCCGGACATGGCGTACCTGCGGTGGCCCGCCACCGCCGTGACGATCTTCTGGGTGCTGTGCGTGCAGGTGGTGATCGTCTGCACCTGGCACCTGCTCACCCTGGTCAAACGCGACCGCATCTTCACCGAGGCGTCCCTGGGCTGGGTCGACGGGATCGTCTGGGCGGTCGCCGCGGCCTGGGTGGTGCTCGTCGGCGTGTTCCTCTACGTCGGCTTCAACGCCGACGACCCGGGCCTGCCGCTGCTGCTGTTCCTGCTGGTCACCGGCGTCAGCGTGCTGGGGCTGCTGATGGTCGTCCTGCGCGCGCTGCTGCGCCAGGCCACCACGCTGCGCACCGACATGGAAGCGGTGATCTGATGCCGATCGTCGTGCGCATCGACGTCGAACTGGCCAAGCGCAAGATGAGCGTCGGCGAGTTCGCCGAGCGTGTCGGGCTCACCCCGGCGAACGTCGCCGTACTCAAGAACGGCCGCGCCAAGGCCGTCCGGTTCAGCACCCTGGAGGCCATGTGCCGGGTGCTCGACTGCCAGCCCGGCGACCTGCTCGAATGGGTCGCCGACGAGGAGGACCGATGAGACACCTGGCCGCCGCCGTCGCCCTGCTCGCCGTCGCGCTCGGCGTCACCGGCTTCGTGTACGGCGAGGCCGACGACTCCCCCGGTCTCCAGTTCCTGTCCGCACTGCTCGTCATCGGCGCGGTCGCCATCGGCGTACGCGTCGCCCGGCGTACCCGATAGGGCCGGCGCCCCCTCGACGCCGGCCCCTGCCGCTCAGCCCTTCACGCAGACGACCTGCTTGAGGTGGGCGACCACCTCGACCAGGTCGTCCTGCTGGGCCATCACCTCGGTGATGTCCTTGTACGCGCCGGGGATCTCGTCGACCACACCGGCGTCCTTACGGCACTCCACCCCGGCGGTCTGCGCGGCCAGATCCGCGGTGCTGTACGTCCGCTTCGCCTGCCCCCGCGACATCCGCCGACCGGCGCCGTGCGACGCCGAGCAGTACGCGTCCAGGTTGCCCTTGCCGCGCACGATGTACGAGCCGGTGCCCATCGAGCCCGGGATGATGCCCAGGTCCCCCGTCCCGGCCCGGATCGCGCCCTTGCGGGTCACCAGCACGTCCACCCCGTCGTAGCTCTCCTCCGCCACGTAGTTGTGGTGGCAGGAGATCGGCTCGTCGTAACCGGCGTGCGGGAACGCCTCCCGCACCACCTGGCAGAGCAGGGCGAGCATGACCGCCCGGTTGCGGCGGGCGTACTCCTGCGCCCACCACAGGTCGCGCCGGTACGCCTCCATCTCGGGCGTGCCGGCGAGGAACACCGCGAGGTCCCGGTCCGGCAGGTCGGTGTTGTGCGGCAGGCCGCGCGCCACCGCCATGTGCCGCTCGGCCAGCTCCTTGCCGATGTTGCGGGAACCGGAGTGCAGCATCAGCCAGACCCGGCCGTCGTCCGCGCCGCCCTGCTCCAGGCAGACCTCGATGAAGTGGTTGCCGCCGCCGAGCGTGCCGAGCTGCCGCTGCGCCCGCGTCTGGAGCTGGGCCACCCTCCGGTCCAGCGTGCCGAACCGCCGCCAGAACTCGTCCCAGCCCGCCTGCTCCAGTCCCCGGATCCGGCGCGGATCGACAGCGTCGTCACGCATCGCGAAGCCGACCGGGATCGCCGCCTCGATCGCCGACCGCAGCGGCGCGAG
Organism: Micromonospora sp. CNZ285; assembly: GCF_004637285.1. NCBI lineage: Bacteria > Bacillati > Actinomycetota > Actinomycetes > Micromonosporales > Micromonosporaceae > Micromonospora > Micromonospora sp. CNZ285. The sequence continues at coordinate 1,915,894 of NZ_SPQD01000001.1, forward strand.
GTCGTCGGGCAGGTCGGCCGCGGTCAGCGAGGTCCGCACCGCGGACATGCCGCAGCCGATGTCCACGCCGACCGCGGCCGGCGACACGGCCTGCCGCATCGCGATCACCGAGCCGACAGTGGCGCCCTTGCCGAAGTGCACGTCCGGCATCACGGCGACGCCCTGCACCCACGGCAGCGCGCCGATGTTACGCAGCTGCCGGGCCGCCTGCGCCTCGATCGCGTACGGGTCGGTCCAGACCCGGACCGGTGCCCGGGTACCGGCCAGCGGGGTGAAACCCATCGTCGTCTCCTTGCTCATGTCCGTCTGAAATAAGTGCCCCGGACACGGAGAACCGCCCGGCTCCGGTGTCGGGGCGGGCGGTTCGCGCGGATCGTCGCGCCGGCGCTAGACGCGCCACCACCCGGGTTGCCACTGCCGTCGCCGGCCCGTGCCCGATTCGGGCAGCAGGGCACCGGCGCGCGGCGCGAGCCGCTCGGCGCGGGTGCGGTTCTGCTGCGACACGGCAGTCTCCCTGGTGGATCGGATCGACGTTGCCCGCTCACCGTACGGGCGCCGCACACGAGCGGCAACGCGATATCTCTTCGGGCGCAGTGGTGCACGCGGGGGCGACGAAGGACGCACCCCGCGTCGCGACTCCATGAGTGCCGGGCGCGCCCGGCGGCCGGCTGCTAGCCGGCGTGCGCCACCGGGTGGCGCCGCATCTCCTCCATGAACGGGTAGCGCGCGGTCAGCTCGGCGAGCGTGATGCCGGCCCGCCACGCGGCCGCGACCTGCGCGACCTGGAGCAGGTCGGTGGCGTCGCCCCGGGCCTGGACGTCGCCGTCCACCCGCAGGTCGATCATGAAGTAGCGGGCCTGGGAGCCGAGGCTGACGCAGACCACGCCCCGGGGGGAGGTCATCTCGGCGCAGGTGAACCGGCTGCGCCCCTGCTCGGGCGCGGTCACCTCGCCCACGTCGAGCTGGTGCGCGGCGGCGGTCGCCACGAGCGCGGGGGCGAGACCGCCGGGCTCGACCAGATCCGGGTAGAGGCGCACACCCAGTGCGGCCGACACGTCGCTCATGACTGACTCCCACTTCCTCGTGACAGAGACCAGCAGCGCGCAGGTTACGAGTGTGTTTCCGGCACGCACGGCCATCTTTTCCCGTGCGACCGTCCCGGGGCAATAGGAACGCCCTCATCGAACCCCTCCGAGGTACGCTGCCGCCTCATGGCGCTGATCCGGTGTGACTTCTTCTCCGAGGCGTTGGGCATGGGCACGTCGATGACGGTGCTGCTGCCCGATCGCGGCGCGGCCGGGATCGGCGTGCCGGGCGCCGCCGCCGACGGCGACCCGCCGGTGCTCTACCTGCTGCACGGCCTGACCGACGACGACACGGTGTGGACCCGGCGCACCGCGATCGAGCGGTACGTGGCGCCGCTGGGCCTGGCCGTGGTGATGCCGCAGGTGCAGCGGAGCTTCTACTGCGACGAGGCGCACGGCAACCGGTACTGGACGTTTCTCAGCGAGGAGTTGCCCGAGGTGTGCCGGTCGTTCTTCCGGCTCCGACCGGCGGGAGGACACGTTCGTCGCGGGCCTGTCGATGGGCGGCTACGGTGCGATGAAGTGGGCGCTGCGCCACCCGGACCGGTTCGCGGCGGCGGCGAGCCTGTCCGGCGCGCTGGACGTGACGCGCCGCCGCCACCATGCGACCCGTCCGGTCGACCCGGCGGTGTGGCGCACCGTCTGGGGTGACGGCCCGGTGCCCGCCGACGACGACACGGTGGGGCTGCTGGAGCGCTCCGGCGACGACCGGCCGGCGCTCTACGCCGCCTGCGGCACCGAGGACTTCCTGTACGAGGACAGCCTGCGGTTCCTCGACGTGGCCCGGAAGCGCGACGTGCCGGTCACCGTCGACTTCGGTCCGGGTGACCACGACTGGGCGTACTGGGACGCGCGGATTCAGGACGTGCTGGCCTGGCTGCCGCTGCGCACGCGCTGACGGCGGTGCGCGCGGGCGCTGAGCCGGCGCTGAGCGGGCTCAGACGCCCACGGTGCCGTCGATCGCCTCGCGGATGAGGTCGGCGTGCCCGTTGTGGCGGGCGTACTCGTGCAGCATGTGCAGCATGACCAGGCGCAGCGAGACGTCCTCGCCCCAGCGTGCCTGGTGACCTGTCACGTCGAGCGACTCGGCCTCCCGCTCGATGCGCCGGGCGTGCTCGATCTCGCGCCGCCACGCCTCGAACGCCTCCGCCGCGTCGGCGTCGCGAGCGTCGTACGCCTGCTGGAAGTCGCCGCGGTCCGACCACACCAGCGGCACGTCCTCGGCGGCGATGACCCGCCGGAACCAGGTGCGCTCCACCTCCGCCATGTGCCGGACCAGGCCGAGCAGGGACAGCGTGGACGGCGGCGACGCCTGCCGGCGCAACTGCTCGTCGGTCAGCCCCTCGCACTTGAGGGCCAGCGTGGCCCGGTGGAAGTCGAGGAAGGCGCGTAACGACTCCCGCTCGTCCGCGAGCAGCGGCGGGCCGATCCGTTCGGTCTCCATGAGCGTCGAGCCTAGCAGCAATCGATCATGGTGGAACGACCGCGTCACCGCAGCGACGAACCGGCCACCGGGAAGTCGAACCAGGTGTTCGGGTACGGCTCGTCGACGTACCGGTAGTGCCACCACTCCAGCGGATAGTTCTCGAAGCCCTGCGCGGACATCAGCCGGCGCAGCAGGTCCCTGTTGTACCGGGCGGTGTCGCTGATCCGTGCGTCGGCGGTGTGGGCGCGCGGGTCGAAGCAGTCGAACCCGGTGCCCATGTCGATCGAGTCGTCGGCGAAGCGGCGCCCGGCCGGGTCGGTGCAGGGCACGAGCGGCTGGCCGGGCGTGTACGCGGCCTGCGGCGGCCCGGAGACCGGGACCAGGGTCAGGTCGACGGTGCTGCCCCGGCTGTGCGCGGTGGGCGCGCCGATGTAGCCGTCGGCGAACAGCCGGTCCTTGGGCACTCCGGGATAGAACTCGCCCTTCATCCGCTGCTCGCCGGGGAGTTTCGCCCAGGCGACGAAGTCGTCGGCGGCGCGCTGCGGGCGGTAGCAGTCGTACACCTTGAGGCTGTGCCCGCCGGCGAGCGCGGCGGTCTGCACCCGGTGCAGCGCCTGCGCCGCCGGGCGGGTGAGCAGGCAGCGCGGTTCGGCGTACCCGTCGATGGGACGGCCGACGAAGTTGTGCGGGCCCGCGTACCGGATGTCGGTGCGGACAGTGGGGTCGACGGTGGTGAGGTCCACGATGTCCGCCGGCGCGCGCGGGCCGCTCGGGGTGGGTGACGGCGGCACGGACGGCGACGGCGACGGCGCGGGCCGCTGGCAGGCGGCGGCGAGCAGCGCGGCCGCGACGGCCAGGACCGCCGTCGCGCGCATGCCGGTGCCCATCCGCCGTGTCTACCAGCCCGGGCGGGCCGGCAGCGGCGGAACCGGTGGTCAGCCGCCCAGCACGGTACGCAGGAAGTCGACAGCGGCAGCGTCGTCGTCGATGGCGCCCGCCTCGTGGCCGTTGAACCGCCACACCGTCAGGTCCTTGTCGCCCCGGTAGTCGTGGTAGGCGGCGTAGACGGTGGACGGCGGCGTGATCTCGTCCATCAGCGCGACGGAGAACCGGGCCGGCACTGTGGCGCGGCGGGCGAACGCGACGCCGTCGACGTAGCCGAGCGTGCGCAGCGCCTGCTCCTCGCGGTCGCGGTGCACGGCGAGGTAGTCGCGGATCTCCCGGTACGGCGTGGCGTCGGTGATCGTGATCGCGCGTGGGATGTCGCAGAGGAACGGCACGTGCGCGACAGCCGCGCGGACCCGTGGTGCCAGCGCGGCGGCGGCGAGCGCGGCGGCGCCGCCCTGGCTGTGACCGAGTACCGCGATCCGGTCCGGGTCGACAGCCGGCAGCTCGCACGCGGCGTCCACGGCGCGGACCGCGTCGGTGAGGAAGCGCCGGTAGTAGTACCTGTTCGGATCCTCGATGCCCCGGGTGGCCATGCCCGGCGCCTGGGGTCCGGCGGCGGCGACGTCCGGTGTGTCGCCCCGGCTCCACCCCGAGCCCTGACCCCGCGTGTCCATCTGGAGGTGGGCGAAGCCGGCCGCGGACCAGAGCAGGTTCTCCAGCGCGTGGCCGCGGCCACCGCCGTACCCGACGTACTGCACGATCGTGGGCAGCGGCTCCGTCGCGCCGCGCGGAATCCGCAGCCAGGCGCGGATCGGCTGTCCGGCGAAGCCGGGGAAGGTCACGTCGAAGACGTCGACAGCGGTCAGCGGCGTGGGCAGCGGGGTCGCGGACACCGGGTCGCCGCAGGAGCGCGCCTGTGCCAGAGTGTCAGCCCAGAAGGCGTCGAAGTCCGGAGGCTCGTGCAGGTCGCTGCGGTAGGTGCGGAGTTCGGCCTCGGTCAGGTCGGTGAACACGCCTCGGTTTTCCTCGTCGTTCGTCGGGGGTGGACGGCGAGCCGTCGGAAGATGACTGGCGCATTTCCGGAACGTTTCCGCAACTCGTGCGAACGCTAGGGCCGGTCCGGCCTGTCGTCAAGCCCTCGGCGTACGGCAAGATGTGCGTGGGGCGGGACGGTCTACCGGTCGGTTCCGGCAGCCGGCGAAGGGAACACGGGTGAGCGCGGACGACGAGCGCAGGGTGACCATCACCGCGATCGCACGGGAGGCCGGCGTCTCGGTCCCGACCGTGTCGCGCGTGCTCAACGGACGTTCCGACGTCGCACCGGACACCCGGGAACGCGTCGAGGAACTGTTGCGCCACCACGGCTACCGGCGCCGCGGCAGCCGCACGGTGCGCCGGGCGGACCTGGTCGACCTGGTCTTCAACGACCTGGACAGCCCGTGGGCGGTGGAGATCATCCGCGGCGTGGAGGACGTCAGCCACGCCGCCGGAGTGGGCACCGTCGTCTCGGCGATCCACCGCGAGTCCAGCTCCACCCGGCAGTGGCTGCACAACCTGCGCGCCCGCGCGTCCGACGGCGTGATCGTGGTGACCTCGCACCTGAGCCCGGCCGTGCAGGCCCAGTTGCGGCGCCTCAACGTGCCGGTGGTGGTGGTCGACCCGGCCGCCGGCGTGGCCGCCACCGACGTGCCCGCGATCGGCGCCACCAACTGGACCGGCGGCCTGGCCGCCACCGAGCACCTGCTCAAGCTCGGCCACCGCCGGATCGGGTTCGTGGCCGGCCCGCCGCACCTGCTGTGCAGCCGGGCCCGGCTGGACGGCTACCGGGCCGCGCTGGCCGCCGCCGGTGTGGCCGCCGACGACCGGCTGGTGCAGCCCGGCGACTTCTACCACGCCTCCGGGTTCACCGCCGGTGGCGCGCTGCTCGACCTGGACGACCCGCCGACGGCCATCTTCGCCGCCAGCGACCAGATGGCCTTCGGCGTGTACGAGGCGATACGCCGCCGCGGGCTGCGGGTCTGCGACGACGTGAGCGTGGTGGGCTTCGACGACCTGCCCGAGGCGCGGTGGGCCTCCCCGCCGCTGACCACCGTGCGCCAGCCGCTGGTCGAGATGGGCCGGCTCGCCGCGCGGACCGTGCTGCGGCTGGCCCAGGGCGAGGAGATCGACTCGCCCCGGGTCGAACTGGCCACCGAACTGGTGGTGCGGGACAGCACCGCGGGGCCCGCCTGCCGCTGATCCGGGCCGCTGCTTTCACTCCTGTTCCGGAATTTCCGGCTCCCGCAGCGCCGACCCGGTCGACATGGCGACCGCGGCGGCGTTGCGGCGTCGCCGGGCCAGCAGCAGCGCTCCCCCGGCCGTCAGCACCGCGCCCACCGCCACGGTCACGCCCGCGCCGGGCCGCGGCCCGGGTGCCGCCCCGCCGCCGCGCAGATCGGCGTGCCCGGCCAGCGCCGAGGCCGCCCCGCCCGCCGGTGGCGCCGACCGGTCCAGTTCCCCCGGCTCGACGAGCCGGCCGACCCGCGCGTCGCGGGGCTGCGCGAACCCCCAGTCGAGCAGCGCCGCGCCCTGCTGCCAGCCCCGCTGGGTGGTCACCTCGGCGCCGAGCAGGGTGACCACGAGGCGCCGGCCGCCGCGCTCGGCCGCGCCGACGTACGTGTGCCGGGCCAGGTCGGTGAAGCCGGTCTTGCCGCCGAGCGCGCCCGGATAGTGGTCCAGCAGCATGTTGTCGTTGGAGATGGCGAACCCCTTCGCCCGCTGCGCCGGCTGGGCCGGGATCTGCGCGACCCGGGTGGCGGCGTATTCGCGGAACGCCGGGTCGGCGAAGCAAGCCCGCGCGATCAGCGCCAGGTCGTACGCGCTGGTGAACTGCCCCGGTCCGTCCAGCCCGGACGGGGTGACCGCGTGCGTCTGCCGGGCGCCGAGGCGGTGCGCCTCCTCGTTCATCGCCCGCACCCCGCCGGCCAGCCCGTCCGGGCCGCCGCCGAGCCGGGCGAGCGCGTTGGCCGCCTCGTTGCCAGAGCGCAGCAGCAGGCCGAGCCAGATCGTCTCGATCCGGTAGTGCCCGCCCTCGACCAGCCCGACCGCCGAGCTGCCCGGTTCCACGGCCAGGTCCCCCGCGGTCACCGTGACCTCCCGGTGCGGATCCAGCCGGGGCAGCATGGTGGCGGCGAGCAGCAGCTTCTGGACGCTCGCGGGCACGCCGTACTCGTGCGGGCCGCAGCCGCCGAGCACCGCGCCGCTGTCCAGGTCGGCGACCACCCAGGATGTCGCGGTCACCGCCGGCGGCGCGGTCGACGCGGGCGGGACGACCAGGCCGGCGGTGTCGAGCGCGGCGCCGCCGACGGCCCGCGCGGCCGGGTCGGGCGCGGGCGGCGGCTGCGGCGGCCGGGTCGCCGGGGCCGGCACGTTCGGGCAGGGCGGCGCGGCCGGCAGCCGGCGTACCGGAGCGCGGACGGCGGCCGCCGCCGGTGTCGCCGGCGCCGGCAGCAGCAGGGCGGCGGCCAGCGCCACGAAGGGTCCCCAGGTCCTCATGACCCGGACGCTAGCCACGCCGACCCGAACGGGTCACCGGCTCCGGGATTCGGGCCCCGGCACCGGGGTCAGACGGTAGGCTCCGCTGCTCGCTCGCGGCTCAGCGCGCGCGGAGCCCGTGCCCGGCGAGCGGGCCGACCTGCCATCCGCGGCGGCGGCACTCGGCCAGCACACGCGGGAGCGCGGCGAGACCGGCCCGCCAGGCGCCCGGCGCGGCGGTACGGGAGGAGTCGTGCAGCAGGATCGTGCCGCCCGTGTCCAGTCCGGCCAGGACGGTGCGCGCGACGGTGTCCGCGGTGGCGGTAGCGGTCCAGTCCCGGCCCCAGCAGCTCCACAGCACCGGCCGCAGGCGCAGCCGCCGGGCGGCCACCAGCGCGGCGGTGGTGAGCACGCCGTACGGCGGTCGCAGGAACCGGGGCGGACAGCCGGTCACGTCGGTGACCAGGTCGTACGTGCGGGTCAGGTCGCTGACGGTGCGGGCGGGGCCGCGCAGCAGTAGGTTGTCGTGCGTCCAGCCGTGCACGGCGATCTCGTGGCCGTCGCCGGCGACCCGGCGGCCCAGCGCGGGGTGGCGCCGCAGCATCGCGCCGAGCACGAAGAACGTGGCGCGGACCCGGTGCGCCGCCAGCACGTCCAGGACGTGGCCGGTGGACTCCGGGTCCGGGCCGTCGTCGAAGGTCAGCGCGACCCGGCCGGGCGTCCCGAGCCCGTGCAGCCCGGGCAGCAGCCGTCGCCGCAGCGCGGGCAGCGCCGTCACCGCCGGTGCCGCGTGCAGCGCCGGCAGCGCGAGCGCGGCGGCCCGGGCGAGAGTGGCCGCTCTCATCGCAGGCCGCCGGTGGACTGCAGCAGCGCGGCGAGCACGGCGACGGCGTCGCCGACCGGGTCCAGCAGCGGGCGGCGCGTACCGGCCGGTCCGGCCGGCGGTGCCCGGCGCGCCGCCTCGGCGACCAGGCCGGCCGGGTCCCGGGACACGTCGTCGCGGGACGGGCTCGCCGGTCCCGTCCCGATCACGGCTGCGAGCACCGGCCCGAGCTGCTGCGGTGTGGCCGCCCACCGGCTCAGGCCGGCCCGGGCCAGGATCGCGGCGTTCGCGCGCCCGTGCCCGGCGATGGGCCGGTAGGTGACCACCGGCAGCCCGGCCGCCAGCGCCTCCTGGCAGGTCAGCCCGCCGGCGTTCTCCACCATGACGTCGACCGCGCGCATCAGCGCCGGCATGTCGTCGACCCAGCCCAGCACGTGCCGCCCGGCGCCGCGCAGCCGGTGACGCAGCGCCGCGTTGTGCCCGCACACCACCACCGGCCGTACGCCCGCGGCGGCGACCTCGGCCACCGTGGCCGCCACCTCGCCGGCGCCCCAGGAGCCCGCGACGACCAGCGCGAGCACCCCGTCGGCAGGGAGACCGAACCGCTGCCGGGCCCGCCGCCGGTCCTCCGGGCCGGGCCGGGCGAAGGCGCGGGACACCAGCGGCTGCACGGCGGTGACGTCGGCCGCGCCGGCCCGGTGCGTCTCGGCGTGGCGGACCGCGCAGTACACGTCCACGCCCGGCGCGAGCCAGGTCGGGTGCACCACGAAATCGGTCACGTAGGTGATCACCGGGACGCGGAGCCGCCCGCGCCGCCGCAGCGGACCGAGGAGCTGGTTGGCGAACGGATAGGTGGTGACCACGGCCCGCGTGTCGGGCGGGATGCGGCGGCGCAGGCGGCGGCGGAACGGCCGCATCAGCGCGCGGATCGCGCGTACGGCGGTCCGCGAGCTGCCGGTCAGCCGGAACAGCGCGTGGTAGCCCCACGGGAGCCGGTGCAGCACCCCCCGGTACGTCTCGCGTACCGCCCGGTGCACCGGGCGGGGCAGCAGGTGCAGGAGGTTCAGCCGGTCCACCGCGAAGCCCCGCGCACGCAGCCGGTGCGCCAGCTCGTCGGCGGCCCGGTCGTGTCCGGCGCCGATGTCCGCCGAGACCACCACGATCCGGCCCGGGTGCTCCATGCCGGGCGCATACCCACGGAATCGGTGTCCACGCGACCCGCCGGGACGCCGGGTTCAGGCGCGGCGGCGTCCGCGGCGGCGGGACCGGCCCCGCCGGGCGGCGAGCACCGCCGCCACCCCGCCGATGGTGAGGGCCAGCAGACCGGCGAGCGGCACGATCATCCGCCAGTCCCCGTCGCCGACGCGGCGCAGCGCGGTCCCGGCCGGTCCCCGCCACGGCGGGGATGCGGTACGGCTCGGCTCGGCGGCCGCCGCCTGCCGGGGCTCCGCCGCCTCGGCGTCCTGTTCGCCCGGCTCGACCAGCCGGCCGACCGAGGCGTCCCGGGGCTGCCGGAAGCCCCAGTCGAGCAGCTGGGCGCCCTGCTGCCAGCCGCGTACCGGGCGGGCCTCGGCGCCGAGCAGCGTCACCACGAGGCGGCGTCCGTCACGCTGGGCGGCGCCGACGTAGCTGTGCCGGGCCAGCTCGGTGAAGCCGGTCTTGCCGCCGAGCGCGCCGGGATAGCGGTAGATGAGCTGGTTCTCGTTCTGGATCTGGAACCCGCCCTTCTTCAGCGCGGGCTGGGCCGGGATCTGCGTGCGCTCGGTGAGCGCGTACCGGCGGAACGCGGCGTCGGCGAAGCAGGCCCGCGCGATGAGTGCCAGGTCGTACGCGCTGGTGAACTGGCCGGGGCCGTCCAGGCCGGACGGGGTGACCGCGTGCGTCTGGCCGGCGCCGAGCCGGCGGGCCTGTGCGTTCATCTCGGCGACGCCGGCCTGGGAGCTGCCGGCGCCGAGGCGGGCCAGCATGTTCGCGGCGTCGTTGCCGGACTGGAGCAGCAGGCCCAGCCACAGCGTCTCCACGCTGTAGCGGCCGCCGACGAGCAGGCCGACGGCCGAGCTGCCCGGTTCGATGTCCAGGTCGGCGCGGGTGGCGACGGCGACCTGCCTGGGGTCCAGCCGGCTCAGCATGGTGGCGGCCAGCAGCAGCTTCTGGGTGCTGGCCGGGGTGCCGGGGACGTGTGCGCCGCAGGCGCCGAGGACCGCGCCGGTGTCCAGGTCCGCCACGAGCCAGGTGGTGGCGGTGACCGCCGGGGGTGCGGGGCTGCCGGGTGGCGTGACCAGCCCGGTGCCGGCCAGCGCCTCGCCGCCCACCGCCGCCTGTTCGGGCGTCGTGGCCGGCGGCGTGGGGCGGGGCGGCCGGCTGACCTTCGGCGCGGGCAGGCGCGGGCAGGGCACCGGGGCGGCGCCGGGAGCGGCGGGTGTGGCGGCCGGGGCGGCGGCGGCCGGGGCGGGTGTCCCGGTGGCGAGCAGGGTGACGGCGGTGGCGGCGGCCAGGACCCGGGCTCTCATGAGATGGCACCCTACCGAGCCGGATGATCAGGTCCGGACGGCTCACCGGCGTCGTGACGCCGTGCCGATCATGCGGTCCCGGTCGGTGACCGGCCGGGGCGTCAGCGCACGCCGCGCAGCCACCACCGCTGCCACGGCGTCTCCACCGCGCGCCTGTGGTAACCGGACCGCACCCAGGCCACCGCCCGCGCGGGCGGCAGCCCGTCCAGCACGGCCAACGCGGCGAGCGCGGTGCCGGTCCGCCCGACGCCGCCGTGACAGGCCACCTCGACCCGCTCCCCCGCGTACGCGCGCCGCCGCGCCTCCCGCAGCGCGTCCAGGGCGTCGGCGCGGTCGGCCGGGATCCAGAAGTCGGGCCAGCGGACCCGCCGGGACTGCCACTCCGGATCGGGACCGGGCGCCAGCAGCAGGGCGAAGTCGGCCGGCGACGCGGGCCCGGCGACCCGGCGGCCGCGCACGGTCGCGCCCCCGGGGAGCGTGAGCAGGCCGGTCTGATCGGTCCACCGTGTCGCGTCCATGGCTCATTGTGTCGTGTCGCCCGGACACGTGAGTGCCCGCCGGACCTCGTCCGGCGGGCACTCACGATCGAGCCGGGTCGTCCCCGGCGCGCCTCGGATCAGCCGAGGCGACGGCGGCGCCAGGCCATGGACGCCAGCAGCAGCACCGCACCGGCGGCGGCGAGGCCCCCACCGAGCTTCAGCGGCGTGCCGATGCTGTCACCGGTCACCGGCAGCCCGCCGTGGTGCGGCGACTTGGTCGGCCGCGGCGGCAGGACGGTACCGGTCGCGCTGGCCACCAGGCCCGACGTGAGACCGGTGGCGGTGAACGTGTAGCGGCCCGGCCGGGTCGGCCGGTAGGTGACGGTGAAGTTGCCGCTGGCGTCGGCCGTCACGGTGAACGTGGTCGGCGCGGGCTGCGGCTGGGCACGGTTCGGCGTGTAGGCGACGGGCGCCATCGCCACCGTGCTGCCGTCGCTGCGCCGCGCGGTCCCCTCGGCCGGGGCGGCCGCGGGCAGGCCCGTGATCGCCACGTCGATGCGCACCGACTCGTTCGGCGCGAAGCCCGAACCCCGCAGGGTGAACGTCTCGCCGAGCCGGATGGTGGTCGGTGAGACGGTCAGCGACGCGACGTTGGGCGGGTAGACCGGGGGCTGCGGCTGCGCCGCCCCGGCCGCGGTCGGCACGGCCGCTACGGCCAGGCCCACCGTGAGCGCCATGATGATGCGGGATAGCCGCATGATGGTTTCCCTCCTACTGTTCACAGCTTGGTGCGTTGACTACTTGGGTGGTCCATGGGGTGACGGTGGGCGTGTGCACCAGTTCGGCAGTCCCGGCGCCGGTCTGTCCGGTGAGCACCGTGACGTCGAGCGTCCGGGTCTGCCCCGGGCGGGTCTCCACGTTCGCCACCGCGACCTGGCGGCGGCCGTGGATGCCGCTGCCCATCGCGGTGTCCCGCCCGTCCATCCGGCCGGTGAGCACGGCACCGCCGGTGGGCGTGTGCACGGAGACGAACGTGCGTGCGGTGTACTTGTCGCCGGCCAGGGCCAGCCCGGTGACCGACTTGCTCAGGCCCGACTTCGGGGCGGTGGAGTGCACCGTGACCCGCAGCCGTAGCTCGCGGCGCCCGTCCGGGTGGCATTCGCCGACCGTCACGGTGGCCGAGAACCTGAGGTAGTAGCCGAGCTTCGCGCCGCTGCCGTCGTTGAGGAACACGCCGACGGTCGGCACGGTGTCCTTCTCCGGGAGTTGACCGGCCAACCGGCTGCCGGCCAGTGCGCGTTGCTCCTCAGATCGGACACTCCAGAACAATATCCGACGTTCATTGATTGAACGGGTAAAAACGGTCAAAAGCGCCCTCGGGTCTACCGTCTTGGTGAACAGCGTGTCGAAGACGCCCGACGCGGATCTGCTGAAGAACTCGTCCTGGTCCTTCGTGTCCAGGTCCCGGTACGAGTCACTGAGCAGCGTCCGTACCGCGGTGGCGGCACCGAGCGACGGCCCGTCCGGCACGTTCACCGGACCCACCACGCCGAGCAGGTACGACAGGACCACCGGATCCACCGCCAGCACCCCGTCCACAGTGGTGCCGGTCCGGCGGCGCACCATCTCCCGGTAGAGCGCAGCGGCGGCCGGGAAGTCCGGCGTGAGGTTCACGTCCGCCGGATAGATGCCCGGCAGCTCACCCCAGAGCCGTTTCGCCTCCGCGCCGACCTTGAGCGGCGGGTCGAAGAACCGCAGGTCCGACGAGCTGCCCTGCTTCACCAGGCGGATCCCTCCACCCTCGGCGCGCAGCACGGCGTACGCGCCGAACATGCCGCCGGTGGCGCGCAGCTCGGCCGGGTTCTGCGAGACCAGCAGATAGGTGCGCGGCCCGTCCGCACCGAGCAGCGGCGGCAGCAGCCGGGCACCCCTGTCGGCGGCCGAGGTCAGCTCGCCGAGCTGGTCCAGCTCGGTGCGCAGCGCGACGACCGCGTCGCGTACCTGCGTCACCAGGTCGCCGGTGGGCACCTGCCGCAGCCGGTCGGCGGTGCGGCGCACGGCCTGGTCGGCGGCGGACACCTCGGCCGAGACGGCGCGCAGGCGGGCCAGGTCCAGCTTGCCCTGCTTCGGCACCAGCGAGGCGAGGTCGACGCGCAGCAGCGTGGGGAACGCGAGCCGGGCCAGGTCGTCCACCGCCACCGAGATCTGCCGGACCGCGGCCAGGTTGTCCCCCGCGTACGGCGTCTGCTGGCCCACCCACCACACCGGATCGCCGGTCTCGCCGCGCGCGGCGGCGGCCTGCTCCTGCAACGCGGCGAGCGTGCGCTGGGCGCGGGCCACGTCGCCGTCGAGCACCTGGGCGCTGAGTTCCCGGGCCAGCCCGGCGGCGTTCACCAGGTGGGCGCGGGCCTGCCAGCCCCGGAACGCGACCCAGCCGCCGGCACTGAGCAGCACCGATACGACGACCAGCCCGGTCAGCAGGATCCGGCGGACCCGGGCGCGGCGGCGCCGTCGCGAACGGCGCCGCCGGCCGGGCGTGGCACCAGGTCCGGTCACGGATTTCCCCCTACGTGTCGGTCGAATCGGACACGATTCGCGATCGAGTGCTTTTTAGCACGAGAAAGTGCCTTTTCGAGGCGTTATTCGACACTCTGACGATTTATCGGCTGTGTGCGAGCTTTGTTCGGTTCGAGGCCCGCTCGGCCGCCTCGTGCAGCAGCGCCTCGATCCGGTCCACCCCGGCTCGCATCGACATGTCCCGCAGGTACGCGTCGCGGCCCCGCCTGCCCATGTCGAGCCGGGCGGCCGGCGGGATGGCGGCGGCCAGCCAGAAGCGGTCCGCCAGCGCCGCCCAGTCCTCCGGCGGGCAGGACAGGCCGGCTCGGGCCCGCTCCACCAGCTCCGCCGTCTCCCCCGCCGCGGAGGCGACCACCGGCGCGGCGCAGGAGAGCGCGGCCTGGAGCTTGCCGGGCACCCGGCCGCGCAGCTCCGGCAGGTCGCGCTGGGCCACGAGCTGGTAGTCGGCGGCGGCGTAGAGCTGCGGCATGTCCACCGCGGACCGTCGTTCCAGGAACCGGACGTTGTCCGCGCCGAGGTCGGCGGCGAGCCCCCGCACCCGCCGCTCCTGCGGACCGGAGCCGACGAGCACCAGATCCATCCGGTCGCCGAGCGCCGCGGCCGCCCGGACCGCCGTCTCCAGATCCTGGCGCGCACCGATCGTCCCGGCGTGCATCACCACGCAGCGGTCGTCCCGGCGGACCAGCCGCCGTACCGCCGGACCGGCCTGGGTGGGACGGAAGATGCGCTCGTCGGTCCAGTTCGGCGCCGCGCGAACCCGGCCCGGGTCGGCCCCGGCGGCGCGGACCAGATCCGCCATGGACGGCGAACCGACGGCCACCACCGCCGCCTCCCGGTAGAGGCGGCGGGAGGCGGCCTCCAGCCGCGCCGACCACCCGCCGTCCGGCGCCGCGCGACCGTCCCGCTCCGTCCACACGTCCTGCACGTGCAGGACCGTCGGTGTACGGCCGAGCAGCCGCAGCAGCCCGGTGGCGGCGAACGTGACCGCCGGGTGCCCGTAGACGTAGAGCACGTCGACGTCGCGCAGCAGGCCCCGTCCGGCGAGCGCGGCGCTGCCGGCGAAGGAGAGCCAGCTCGCGGTACGGGCGCGGGCGGCGCCGTCGCCCGGGGCGTACCGGGGCACCCGGCGCACGGTCAGCCGCTCGCTGTGCGTCTGGTGCCGCCAGCGCTGCCGCCAGCCGGGATAGACGTGGCCGCCCGGGTAGTCCGGGAAGCCGGTGAGCACCCGTACCTCGTGGCCCCGGGCCACCAGCTCCTCGGCCAGGCTGCCCGGGACGAACGCCGGCTCCGGCGGGAAGTGGTAGGTGAGGATGCCGACCCTCATGACCGCGCTCCCGGCGCGGCTTTCCGGACGGCCGGGCGTCGCAGCGCGTACCATTCCCGCATCCCCTCTGCGTCCGGCCGCGACCGCCGGAAGAACGCCGTCGCGGCACCCTCCGTCGCGACCGTGCCGACGAGAGGGGTGCAGATGGTCGACGAGGTGCTCTTCGTCTGCCACGCGAACATGTGCCGGTCACCGATGGCGGAGTTCATCGCCCGCCGGATGCTGGCCGGCCTGCCGCTGGCGGTGGCCAGCGCGGGAACCGACGCGTTAGACGGGGCGGCCATGCACCCGTACGCGGTCGAGGTGACCGCGGCCACCGGCGCGGACCCGGCGGCCTTCCGCACCCGCCGGCTGCGCGCCGAGCACCTGACCGGTGCGGCGCTGGTGCTGACCGCGACCCGCCGGCAACGCTCGGCCTGCACCTCGCTGGCGCCGGCCGCGCTGACCCGGACGTTCACGCTGCGGCAGTTCGCCCGGCTGGCCGCCGAGGCCCGCCCCGCCGAGGCGGAGGCGGACGCGGGCACGCCGTTGCGGGCGGCGGTGTCGGCCGCGGTCCGCGCCCGGGGGCGGCTGCAACCCGCCGCCCCCGGCGCGGAGGACCTGCGCGATCCGATCGGCGGCTCACCCGCCGACTTCCGGCGGTGCGCCGAGGAGATCGAGCGGTCGATCCGGCCCGTGCTCGCCCTCATCGCGACAGCCGGGTGAGTTCCTGCGTCCGGTCGCCCACGGCCTTCGCGCCCCGCCGGGTGCCGGCCCGGTCGGCCGGTACGGAGGGTGCCGCGGGCGGCACGACCACCTTGTACGCCTCGTACTGGTAGGCGTCCGCCTTGGCCACCTTGGCCATGTTGAGCACGCAGCCGAGCAGGCGCACCGACACCGAGCTGAGCGCGTGCGCCGCCGCGGCGACCTGGCTGCGGGAGGTACGCCCCTGCTGGGTCACCAGCAGCGCGCCGTCGGCCTGCACGGCCACCACCACACCGTCGGTGACCGCCAGCAGCGGCGCGGTGTCGATGACCACGATGTCCGCCGAGTCCCGCAGCGCGACCAGCAGGTCCGCCATGGACTTGGAGCCGAGCAGCTCGCTCGGGTTGGGCGGGGTGGCGCCGCTGGGCAGCACCAGCAGGGACTTCTCGCCCCAGCGCTGCACCACGTCACCGACCTGGACGTCACCGACGAGCACGTCGGTGAGGCCGACGCCGCCGTCGAGCCCGAGGTAGTCGGCGACCTTGGGGCGGCGCAGGTCGGCGTCGATCAGCAGCACCCGCCAGCCCGCCTCGGCCAGCGCGATGGCGGTGTTGCAGGCCATCGTGGTCTTGCCCTCGCCCTGCAGCGCGCTGGTCACCGCGATGACCCGGGCCGGCTCGTGCACGTCCACGAAGCGCAGGTTGGTGCGCAGCTTGCGGACCGCCTCGGCCCGGGCGGAGGTGGCCGCTTCGCCGACGATCAGCGGCGCGGACCGGGCGCCGGTCTCGTACGGGATCTCGCCGAGCAGCGGGCTGCCGGTCACCCGTTGCAGCCCGGCGCCGTCGCGCATCCGGACGTCGGCCACCCCGCGCAGCACTGCCAGGCCGGCGCCGAGCAGCAGGCCGAGCACGCCGCCCAGGACCAGGTTGCGGGTGGGCTGGGGCGAGACCGGGTTGGAGGTGACCCGGGGACCACTGACCACCTCGATCTTGATGGGCGGGGACTTGCCGTCCGGCGGCGTCTCGACCTTGCGGACCAGCTCGGTGAACTTGGTCGCGAGCATCTCGGTGGTCTTCAGCGCCCGGGTCTGGTCGGTGTCGGTGATCGTCGCCTTGAGCAGGACCGTGCCCGTCGTGGCGGTGGTGTGGATCCGGCTGCGCACCTGGTCGGCGGTGAGGCCGAGCGGCGCGTCGGCGACCACGCTCTGCGCCAGCCGGTCGCTGGTGAGCAGGTCACCGTAGGACTTCACCCGCTGCTGGAGGAAGAGGCTGCCCTGGTAGGCGTCGGTGACCCCCTGGCTGGGGGTGGTGACGAAGAAGGTCACCGAGGCCTCGTACCGAGGCGCCGTCCGGACCGTCACCAACGCGGCGGTGCCGAGACCGACCATCACCGTCACCAGCACGATCCACCAGTGGCGTCGGACCAGGCGCAGGTAGCCGAGAACGTCCATCACGCTCCCCCTCGCGACACGCCGGTCTGCCGATGAAACTGCACGAAAGCCCCCTAAAAACCCCAGTCGCCGTGCCAGGATCGAATCGCCTATTCACGACGTTACGTGACTGGACGACAGTAAACGACCGAACAGGCACAGACGGTCTAATCCTTTCAATACGGATAGGACGTAGAGGGCAGCCCATGGATCGTGACGCGATCACAGCCGTTCGACCCCCCGGCCGGATCACCCACCGCGCCGCCACCCTTTCCCTGTTAACGCTGGACACGGCCGCGTGGTGCGGAGGTTTTCTCGGCGCCGCCTGGACGCGGTACGAGTTCGATCTCACCGCCGCCGCCAGCGCCCGTACGCTCGGCGTCGCGCTGGCCTGCGCCGCGCTGTACGCCGCGCTCACGTTGCTGCGGTCCCGGCTCTACGGCCGGTATCCGATCGGCAGCGCCGGCGACGCGCAGGGCCTGGCCGCCACCGTCGCGCTCGTCACGGCGGTCGGCTTCGCCGCCGTCCTGCCGTGGACGCAGCACCCGGTCCCGGCCAGCACGCCGCTGGTCGGCGGCGCGGTGGCGCTCGTGGTGATGGCGGCCGCCCGGGGACTCTGGCGGGCCCACGCCGACCGCCGGCCACCCGCCGCCCGGCACGCCGAGCGCTGCCTGGTCTACGGGGTGGACGCGGCGAGCGAGCGCCTCGTCCGGGTGCTGCTGCACGACGCGGACAGCAGCTACCGGCCGGTGGGCCTGCTCGACGACGCGCCCGAGAGCCGCGGCCTGCGGCTGGAAGGGCTGCGCGTGCTCGGCGGCCGGGAGCAGATCAGCGTCGCCGTCCGGACCACCCGGGCGAGCACGGTCATCTTCTCGATGAGCGGCTCCGACCCGCAGCTGCTGCGCGACGTCCGTACCCGCACGCTGGAGGCCGGGGCGGCGTTCAAGGTCCTGCCGCCGGTCCGCGAGGTCCTCGACCGCCCGGTGGCCGCCACCGACGTCCGCGACCTCCAGCTCACCGACCTGCTCGGTCGCGCGCACCGGGCGGCCGAGCTGAGCGTGGAGCGCGGCGGGCTGGCCGGGCGCCGGGTGCTCGTCACCGGGGCCGGCGGCTCGATCGGCTCGGAACTGTGCCGGCAGATCGCCCGCTGCGAGCCGGACGAGCTGATGATGCTCGACCGGGACGAGTCCGCGTTGCACGCGTTGCAGATGTCCCTGCACGGCCGCGCGCTGCTCGACGGGCCGGAGCTGATCCTGGCCGACATCCGCGACGCCGAGGGCATCGCCCGGGTGGTCGCCGACCGGCAGCCCGACGTGGTGTTCCACGCCGCCGCGCTGAAGCACCTCCCGCTGCTGCAGCGCCACCCCGGTGAGGCGATCAAGACAAACATCCTGGGCACGCTGAACGTGCTGGAGGCGTGCCGGGACGTCGCCGAGTTCGTGAACATCTCCACCGACAAGGCGGCGAACCCGACCAGCGTCCTCGGCTACTCCAAGCGGATCACCGAGCGGCTCACCGCGTACCACGCGCAGCGCCTGGACGGCCGGTACCTCAGCGTCCGGTTCGGCAACGTGCTCAGCAGCCGAGGTTCGGTGCTCACCGCGTTCCAGGCGCAGATCCGCGCCGGGGTGCCGGTGACTGTCACCCACCCCGACGTGACCCGCTACTTCATGACCGTCCAGGAGGCGGTGCATCTGGTGCTGCAGGCCGCGACGATCGGCCGGGGCGGTGAGGCGCTGGTGCTCGACATGGGCGAGCCGGTCCGGATCGCCGACGTGGCCCGCCGGCTCGCCGCCGAGGCGGACCGCCCGGTGGAGATCGTCTTCACCGGTCTGCGCCCGGGCGAGAAGCTGCACGAGCACCTGTTCGGCGCCGACGAGGTGGACACCCGGCCGCTGCACCCGCTGATCTCCCACGTGCCGGTGCCCGAGCTGGACCCGGAGGAGGTGCGCGGGCTCGACCCGTACGCCGACCCGGACGAGCTGATCAAGTGGATGTCCGCGTTCTGCGATCCGGTCGGGGCGTCCCTGCCGGCGCTGCCCGGGCAACGCTGACCCGCCGGCCGATGGGACGCTCCGCCCGAGTGGTGAGACGGGCGTCCCATCGGCCGGCTCGGCTCGCCGCCGGTGGCGGCGCCCGTTAGGGTTGGTACCGGTGTGCCGGGAAGCCTGGTCGGCGATAATTCCGCCGACCCCAGCTTCCGAACGGACGCCGCATGCCCCAGCACACCCCGCACCGCTCCCGCCTGCTGTCCCGCCGCTCCTGGCCGGAGGCCCGCTTCCTGGCCGACGTGCTGCGCACCGAGACCGTCGGCGGTGGCCTGCTGCTGCTCGGCGCGGTGCTCGCCCTGATCTGGGCCAACTCGCCGTGGCGCGCCGCGTACGCCGAACTGAGCCACTGGGTGCCCTGGCCCGGCGGCGCCGGGCTGCACCTCGACCTCGACCTGCGCACCTGGGCCGCCGACGGGCTGCTGGCGATCTTCTTCTTCGTGGTCGGCCTGGAACTCAAGCGCGAGTTCGTCGCCGGGGACCTGCGCGACCCCCGGCGGGCCGCGCTTCCGGTGGTCGCCGCGCTCGGCGGCATGATCGCCCCCGCGCTGGTCTACCTCGCGGTGACGCTCAGCGCCGGCGGCACCGGCCTGCGCGGATGGGCCATCCCCACCGCCACCGACATCGCCTTCGCGCTCGCCGTGCTCGCCGTGGTCAGCTCCCACCTGCCGCAGGGGCTGCGCGCCTTCCTGCTGACCCTCGCCGTGGTCGACGACCTCTTCGCGATCACCATCATCGCGGTCTTCTACACCGACGCGTTCCACCCGCTGCCGCTGCTCGCCGCGCTGCTGCCGATCGCCGCGTTCGGGCTGCTGGTGCAGCGGCGGCGGACCTGGTGGTGGGCGCTGATCCCGCTCGCGGTGACCGCCTGGGCGCTGGTGCACGCCTCCGGCGTGCACGCCACAGTGGCGGGCGTGCTGCTCGGCTTCACCGTGCCGGTGCTGCGCGGGCGCAACGGCGCACCCGGGCTGGCCGAGCGGCTGGAACACCGCTGGCGCCCCGTCTCGGCGGGCCTGGCCGTACCGGTCTTCGCCTTCTTCGCCGCCGGGGTGACGCTGGTCGGGGTCGACCTGGGCGGCGTGCTCACCAGCCCGGTCGTGCTCGCGGTGGCCGCCGGGCTGGTGCTCGGCAAGGTGATCGGCGTGTTCGGGTCGACGTACCTGCTCGCCCGGTTCACCCGGGCCGAACTGGACGAGGAGATCACCTGGGCCGACCTGGCCGGGCTGGCGCTGCTGGCCGGCATCGGCTTCACCGTGTCGCTGCTCATCGGCGAGCTGGCGTTCGGCCCCGGCAGCCCGGAGGAGGACGGCGTCAAGGTGGCGGTGCTGCTCGGCTCGCTCACCTCGGCGCTGCTGGCCTCGGTGGTTCTGGTCCGCCGCAACCGGGTCTACCGGCGGATCAGCGAGCGGGAGAGCCGGGACGCCGACGGTGACGGCGTCCCCGACGTCTACCAGGAGGGCCCGGCCTGAACCGGCGCGGCGGGCGCGACCGTCCGGTCACGCCCGCCGCCACCCTCGACGCGGTACGCCTCAGCGCCGGCGCTCGGCCGGCCGCGGCTCGCGCTTGCGCTCCGGTTCCTCGAGCGCCTCGGCGGCCGGCGCGGTGAGGTCGTCACCGGGCACGGCCACCTGCTCGGCGCGGTCCTGCTCGTCCTCGCGCCCGCCCGGCGGCGGCTCCGGCGCGGTGGCGCCCCCGGCGAAGCCGTACTCGTTGGGCTCGTCGTGCCTGCTCATGGGCGGAACCTCCCGGTCGTGCCGATTCGTCCTCCGCCGGGCGGTCACCGCCACGGCGCTCACCCGGGCTACTTACCCACCGGAGCGCTCTCCGATCATCGGCCGCCGCCGTACCACTCACGTCAGGTCAGCTCGGAGACCGCCTCGAAGATCAGCCAGAGGCCGCAGATGGCGAACAGCACCGCCGCGCCGTAGCGGATGGTCCGCTCCGGCAGGTGCCGGCCGAGCATCCGGCCCACCAGGATCGCCAGCGCGTCCGCCGCCACCATGCCGAGCGTCGAGCCGAGCCAGGTGCCGAACCAGCCGTACTTGGTGGCCAGCGTGATGGTGGCGAGCATGGTCTTGTCGCCCAGCTCGGCCAGGAAGAACGCCACACCGACGGCGATGACGGCGGACCGGCCGCCGCGCTCGGCCTTGCGCTTCTCCTCCTCGGTCAGCCTGTCGCCGCGCAGCGTCCAGGCGCCGAAGCCGAGGAACGCCAGACCGGCGATGAGCGAGATCCAGTCGGTGGGCAGGGCGGCGTTCAGGCCGTACCCGATGGCCACCGAGGCCAGGTGGACCACGGCGGTGGCGATCGTGATGCCGATGAGCACCGGCACCGGCTTGAACCGCGTGGCGAACGTCAGTGCCATGAGCTGGGACTTGTCGCCCAGCTCGGCGACGAAGATGACGCCGAAGCTGACCACCAGCGCGACGAGGAAACCCTCCATGTGAACCTTCCCGATCAAGCCGGGAGGAGGAACGGGGGCGCCCTCGACCCGGCTGCGACAGCCTGAGTCGAAGGTCTCGCCCGCCCCGGAGACCGGGGCCGCGTGGCCGGATGCGGAACGCACCAGTGTGTCGACCACGACATTGGGGGCTACTCCCCTTCGCGCCGCCAGCCTAGCCGATCACCGGCCGGCCCGGTCACCGGGTGTGGCCGGGGCCACGGCGGCCGTCAGTCGGCGCGGGCCAGGCTCACCCCGAACAGCCCGTCCGGGTCGGTCCAGAACGCCCGCCTGTCGAACCCGGCGGCGGCCAGCTCGGCCGCGATCCCCTCCGGCCGGAACTTGGCCGACACCTCGGTCCGCAACTCCTCACCGGCGGCGAACACCACGTCGGTGTCCAGCACCCGCACCCGGGTCGGGTGCTCGGCGCGCAACCGCATCTCGATCCACTCCCGCTCGGGGTCCCAGACCGCCACGTGCCGGAACGCGTCGACGTCGAAGTCCGCGCCCAGCTCGCGGTTGATCACCCGCAGCACGTTGCGGTTGAACTCGGCGGTCACGCCCGCCGCGTCGTCGTAGGCGGGCACGATCACGCCCGGGTCCTTGACCAGGTCGGTGCCGACCAGCAGCCAGTCGCCGGTCTCCAGCGCCGCGCGCATCGCGGTGAGGAACTCGGCCCGCTCCACCGGCAGCAGGTTGCCGATCGTGCCGCCGAGGAACGCCACCAGACGCCGGCCGCCGGTGGGCAGCCGGTCCAGGTGGCGGGTGAAGTCACCGACGATCCCCCGCACCCGCAGCCCCGGGTACGCGGCGGCGATCTGCTCGGTGGACGACCGCAGCGCGCTCACCGACACGTCCAGCGGCACGAACGTGCCCAGGTCGCCGTGGCGGGTGAACGCGTCGAGCAGCAGCCGGGTCTTCTCCGACGAGCCCGACCCCAGCTCGATCAGCGTCTTCGCGCCGGTCATGGCGGCCACGTCGTCGGCGTGCGCGGCCAGCACCGCCCGCTCGGCCCGGGTCGGGTAGTACTCCGGCAGGCGGGTGATCTCCTCGAACAGCTCGCTGCCCCGGGCATCGTAGAACCACTTCGGCGGCAGCCACTTCGGTGTCGCGGCCAGACCGACCCGTACGTCCTCCCGCAACCCACGGTCGAGGTCCTGCTGCTCCAGGTGGATCTCCAGCGGCTCCGCGCTCATCGAGTGTCCTCTCTTGCGGTGGGTACGGATCGTCAGGCGGCGGTCGTGTCCCGCACGTCGAGCCCGCCCGTGGTCGCCACCACGAGCCGGCCGTCCGGCACGGCCCGCCAGGCCGGGTCGTCGTCGAACGGTTCGGACGCCAGCAGCACCGAGTCCGGGCCGCGGCGCACCGACAGCGCGTGCCCGGCCGTGCTCGCCACCACCGTCGTACCGTCGGTGAGCAGCAGGTTCAGCCGGGAGCCGGGAGCGGCGGCGGTCACCGCCGCGACGGTGTCCGCCACCGCCTCGTCCGGCGGCGCGCCGGCCCGCAGCCGGTGCCGGACCAGCGCCCACAGCAGCGCCGAGTCGGTCGGCACGTCCAGGGTGATCAGGTCGCGGACGGGCAGGCCGGCGGCGAGCGGGACCAGGGTGTCCGGCCAGCCCCGCACCACGCCGTTGTGGCTGAACAGCCACCGCCCCTCGGCGAACGGCGCCGCCGCCGTCTCGTGCAGCGGCATGCCGACGGTGGCCGAGCGGACCGCGGCCAGCACCGCCCGCACCCGCGTCACGGCGGCCAGCTCCGGCAGCGTGGTGTCGCTCCACATCGGCTGGGCCCGCCGGTAGCGGACCGGGTCGCCGTCGCCGGGATACCAGGCGACGCCGAAACCGTCGGCGTTTATCGTGCCGCCGCCGCGCATGTCACGCGGCGCCCACGACTGGCGCAGCAGCCCGTACGGCGGGTCGAACAGCAGGCTGCCCAGGAGCACGGGTGGACCGAGGTACGCGAGGTGACGGCACATCGGGCCGGCTCACTCCTCCGGGCCGGCGTCACGGGCGCAGCGGAAACCGCTGAAGATCTGCCGCCGGATCGGGTAGTCCCAGTTGCGGAACGTGCCCCGGCAGGCGGACCGGTCGGTGCCGAACGAGCCGCCCCGCAGCACCCGGTGGTCGTCGCCGAAGAAGACCTCCGAGTACTCCCGGTACGGGAACGCGGTGAAGCCCGGGTGGCCCCGGAACGGCGAGGAGGTCCACTCCCACACGTCGCCGACGAGCTGGTGCACGCCCAGCGGCGAGGCGCCCGCCGGGTACGCGCCCACCGGCGCCGGCCACAGGTGCCGCTGCCCCAGGTTGGCGTGCTCGGTGCCCGGGTCCTCGTCGCCCCACGGGTAGCGGCGAGATCGGCCGGTCGCCGGATCCCAGCGGGCCGCCTTCTCCCACTCCGCCTCGGTGGGCAGCCGCTTGCCGGCCCACGCCGCGTACGCCTGCGCCTCGTACCAGCAGACGTGCACCACCGGCTCGTCGTCGCGTACCGGCGACCAGCGGCCGAACCGGCGGTACGCCCAGCCGTCCCCGTCGCGCCGCCAGTGCATCGGCGCGCTCAGGTCCGCCTCGACGCGGTGCCGCCAGCCCGCCTCGCTCCACCAGCGCGGTTCGTCGTACCCGCCGTCGGCGATGAACGCCCGGTACTGACCGTTCGTCACCGGCGCGGCGTCGATGACGTACGCGGGCAGGTCGACGGTGTGCGCCGGGCGCTCGTTGTCCAGCGCCCACGGGTCGGTGGAGGTGCCCATCGTGAACGGCCCGGCCGGCACCCGCACCTCCCCGCCGACCCGGGCCCGGGGCTCCGGCGGGGGCGGCGCGTCCAGCACCGGGGCGCCGGCGCGCAGCTGGTGGGTGGCGAGCATGGTCTCGTCGTGCTGCTGCTCGTGCTGCACGATCATGCCGAACGCGAACCCGTCGGCGACGAGCGGACGCTCGGTGAAGCGGATGCCGTCGAGCAGGTCGAACACCTTGTCGCGGACCGTACGCACGTAGGCGCGTGCCTCGGCCGGCGGCAGCAGCGGCAGCGCCGGGCGGTCCTTGCGCGGCTGCTTGAACGCGTCGTAGAGGTCGTCGATGTCGTGGCGCACCGGTTCGCGGCCGCCGACGTCGCGGACCAGCCACAGCTCCTCCTGGTTGCCGACGTGCGCCAGGTCCCAGACCAGCGGCGACATCAGCGTGGAGTGCTGCCTGACCAGGTCGTCGTCGTCCACCGCGTCGGTCAGCAGCGCGGTACGGGCCCGGGTCCGCTCCAGCTCCGCGGCGATCCGGTCGCGTAGTCGCTCGGTGGTGGTCACCGGTGTCCCCTCTCCGCGGCGGCGCGGTGCCGCCGGATCGCTCGATCGGTCTCGTCGTGGATGCCCTCCGGCAGGCCGAGCCGGGGCAGGGCCGTCAGGGCCAGGTCGAACAGCGCCTCCGCGGCGCTCGCCAGCGGACGCTCGGCCAGCCCGCACCGGGCCGCCGCACGCCACCGGCCGGCGACCGGGCCGGCCGCCGCCAGCGCGTCCCGGGTGGTGGCCGGGTCGGTGAACAGCGCCGTGAGCACCGCCAGCGGCACCGTCCACTCCGGGCCGGGCTGGGTGTCCAGGTAGCGCAGCTCCAGGTAGCCGCGTGGGCGTACCGGCGGGAACAGCGTGCTGAGGTGGTATTCCAGGTCGTCGGTGGTGGGCGGGCGGGGCAGCGCCCCGGCCAGCCAGTCGGCGAACGTGACACCGGGCGGCGCGGTCCAGTCCGGGCCGTCGCCGCGGACGCACAGCAGCGGCGCGGCGAGCGCGTATCGGGTCCAGGCCGCCACCGGGTCGTCGTCGGCGCGCTCAGGCGACCACACCGGACGGGTCCGGGCCGGGTCGATGGCCAGCCAGGTGGCCATCCGGGCGGAGGCCCAGCCGGTGCGGCGGCCCGCGTGCCGGTCGGCGGTGGCGAAGGCGGCGAGCAGCGGCGGGCCGACGGCGTGCGCGGCGGCCCAGCGCTGCGCCAGGTGCTCCGGCTCGCCCGCGTCCAGGCAGACCTGGAGCCCGGCGGTGCTGTACATCATCGCCCGTCCCGCCGGGCCGCGCCGGTCGAAGGCGCAGCGCATGGCGCGGTACCGGGGGGTCTCCACGACGGGCCGGGGAAGGCGCCACGGGTCGATGCCGCTGCGGCCGAGCACCAGGCCGGCGGCGTCCAGCCGGGCCCGCAGCTCGGCGACGTCGGCCTCGGTGGCCAGGATGAGCGCGGCGACAGTCGATCGCGGCGTCGCGGAGATCTCCACCTGCCCGCCGGGCTCCACGGTCACGGCGCCGCCGCGCCGGAGCTCGTCGGCCGGGCTGGTGGGGTCGAGGGTCACCGGGCTGTGCCGCCCCAGCGCCTCGCGTAGTCGCTCGCGGTCGACCGGCCGGGCCGGGTCCGCGGCGTCGTGCACGGTCCATTCCAGTTCGACGCCGACGAGTGCGGGTGGCCCGGTCTTGAAGCAGATCCGGGCGAGGTGGCCCCGGGCCGCCTCCTCGTCCCCCAGAACGACTGCGCGGTCCAGGTCCGGCGACATCACCATGGGACGGCTCCTCCTCGGCGATGGGCGACGACGTCGTCGCGACGCGCCCGGCCGGGACGGCACGGGACGCCGCCCCACCATCCTCTGTCTAGCAGACGAGATCCGCTTGCCCGGAGAGATGAATTTTTGTCCGGAATCTGATTGCGCCGCGGCCGCTCAGCCGTCCGCTTCCCGGCCCGGGGGCTCGGGCTCCGGCGCGTCGTCCGGGCCCTCCGGCGACGCGCCCACGAGGTTGCGGCAGTAGCTCTCCACCTGCTCGGGGCCGCCGGCGGCGGCCACCAGGTCGGCGAAGCCCGGCCTGGTGAGCGCCTTCTCCCGCTGTCGTTCCGGCTTGGCCAGGTAGGCGCGGCAGTGGCCGGCCATGCTCGCCCCGCCGGCCGGGGGCGCGGACGGCCGGGCCTTGGCGCTCGGCGTACCGGACGGGGCCGGAGCCGGTGGGGACACCGCGCCGGACGCGTCACCGGCCGGGGTGCTCGGCGCCGGCCGGGACGGCCCGGTGACGGCGGGGCCGGTGCCCGTCGGTCCGGCGCCGGTCGGGCCGGCCGTCGTCGCGGGCGGCACCACCGGCTCGGGGTCGTGGTCCAGGCGCACGGCGGCGAACGCCACCCCCGCGACGGCGGTGGCGGCGAGCCCGGCCAGCGCGGCGGCGATCCGCAGGCGCCGGCGCGGGCGCGGCGCGGTCACCGGCACGGGCGCCGCCGCGGTCCCGGCGCGGGCCGTCCGGAAGGCGGCGAGCGCCTGCTCCTCCCCGGCGACCTCGTCCGGGCCGGCCGGCCCCGCCGCGGCGGACAGCAGCCGGGTCAGCGGGTCGGCGTCGGCGCCCGGCGGCGTGCCGGCGCGTGCGGCGTCGAGCAGCCGGTCGGACTCCGCCCGGTCGGCGGGCCCGCCGGACCGGCGAGCGTGCATGCCGTCGTCTCCCCTCACGTCAGCCCTCCGCCGGCTCGGCCTCGGGCGCGTGCGGCACCTGGCGCTCGGTCCGGGGACGCGGCGCGACGACGTCCCGGGTGTCCTCCGGCGCGGTCTGCACCGCCGAGCGCTCCAGCAGCGCGGCGAGCCGGCGCAGGCCCCGGTGCGCGGCGGTCCGCACCGCGCCGGCCCGCCGGCCCAGCACCCGCCCGGCGGTCTCCGCGTCCAGGCCGATGACGGCCCGCAGCATCACCGCCTCGGCCTCGGCCGGCGGCAGCGTACGGATCAGCGCGAGCGCGCTCTCGGTGGCGATGGCCTCACCGGCGCGGTCGGCGGTGTCGACGTCGGCGGCCAGATCGTTGAGGGCCTGCACCGGCACCGGCACGGAGGGCCGCCGCCGCTGCCGGCGCAGATGGTCCATGGCCCGGTTGCGGGCGATGGTGACCACCCAGGCGCGGAACTCGCCGCCGGTGAACGACGGCAGGTCGCGGGAGATCTGGAGCCACGCCTCCGAGGCCACGTCCTCGGCGTCGGCGCCGACGAGGGCGGTCAGGTAGCGCAGCAGCGCCGGTTGCAGGCTGCGGTAGAGGAACCGGAACGCCTCCTCGTCCCCCGCCTGCGCTGCGGCGACCGCCTCGTTCAGTTCGGCCGTCACGCGCGCCGCCCCACCCGGATGACGGCCCGGAGCCGGGCGTCAACGGGTGCCAGTGACCACACCGCCATCCGCACTCGGCCCCCCGGTGAGCTGATCGGGCACCCGCACGAGGGTGCGGTGCGCCGTGGAAACTGCCGCGCGCGGCACGGGCGTCGGCGGGACATACCGTACCGGCGTCCGGGGGCGGCCGGGAGTCGGGCCGACGCCGGGGCGGGCGGGGTGCGTCGGCAAGCCTCCGGACGGCGGAGAAACAGAGAGAAATGTCTAGCTGCGTCACCGGCGTGTCGGGGTAACACCGGCGGCGGGCGCGACGCTCCCCGGATTGGACCGCCCGCCGGGGCGGCGAGCCGCGAGCGCGGGGGCGCGTCACTTTCTGGCCGATCGTACCGGGTCGATCACGATCAGCCGATCGGCGTCCCGGGTGCCGGACACCCGGCCGAACGGCCGGGCCGGACCGGCCGCGGATATCGCGGGAAATACTTCAGGCCTGCTGTGGGTACGGTATGGGGGTGCTGTCCTCAGACGTCGTACTCAGCGGTCGGTACCGCCTGGATGACCGTGTCGCCACCGGCGGCATGGGCGACGTCTGGCGTGCCACGGACCTGGTCCTCGGTCGTCCCGTCGCGGTGAAGGTCCTGCTTCCCGCACTGGTGTCCGACCCCGACTTCATCGCCCGGTTCCGCGCCGAGGCGCGGATCATGGCCTCGCTGCGCCACCCCGGCGTGGTGCAGGTCTTCGACTGCGGTGAGGACGAGCTGCCCAGTGGCGGCCGCGCCGACTACCTGGTGATGGAGTTCGTCGCCGGAGAGCCGCTGTCGCGGCGGATCGAGTCCGCCGGGTCCCTCGAGGTCGCCGAGACCATGTCGATCGTGGCCCAGGTGGCGCAGGCGCTGCACGCGGCGCACGGCCGCGGCATCGTGCACCGGGACGTGAAGCCGAGCAACCTGCTCGTGCAGGACGACGGCACCGTGGTCCTGGTCGACTTCGGGGTGGCCCGGTCGACGAACGTCACGAGCATCACCAGCACGAACGCGGTGCCCGGCACCGCCCTCTACATGGCGCCGGAGCAGGCCGCCGGCCGGCCCGTCTCGGGCGCCACCGACGTGTACGCGCTCGGCGCCGTCGCGTACTGCTGCCTCACCGGCAGCCCGCCGTTCACCGGCGACAACCCGCTCCAGGTGGCCGTACGTCATCTCGACGACGAGCCGCCGGAGCTGCCGGCGGAGATCCCGGCGTCGGTGCGGGAGCTGGTCTCCCGGGCGCTGGCCAAGGACCCGGCCGACCGTTACCCGAGCGCCGCGGCGATGGCCGACGCGGCGCGGGCCGCGCGTACCGACTCGCCGACCGCGACGGTGGCGCTGCGCGGCGCGGCGGCCTCGGCGCGGTCCCGCGACGACCAGCGGGCGGTCCGCCCGGGCGCCGCGGTGGCGACGTCGCGGCGGCGGGGCCGGCGCGGCACGCTCGTCGGCGCGCTGGGCGCGGTGCTGGTGGCGATGGGTGCGCTGGGCGCGCTCGTGGCCGCCACCAACGACACCGCCGAACCGGCCACGAAGATCGACAAGACGGCGCCCGCGGTGGCGCCGAGCGACCCGGCCGCGGAGCCGGTCGCCGACGAGCCGTCGGCCGACGACGAGTACACCTACCGCCCGGTCGGCCCGGGCGGCCGGCCGTCGGCCACGCCCTCGGTGACGCCGAGCACCTCGGCGACCCCGTCGGCGCAGCCGAGCGTCACCGACGAGCCGGCTCCGTCGGCCGAGCCGAGCAGCACGCCGTCGAGCGCGCCGACGACGACGGCACCCACCACGCCGCCGGCACCGGACCCGACCACCGCCGACCCGGGCACCGGCACGGGCGGCGGCGGTGACACCGGCGGGCAGCCGGCCACCCAGCCCTGACCCACCATGAGCCGGCCCCGCCCACGGCGGAGCCGGCTCGTCCGTGTCCGGGCGGCGGTGCTCAGTCCGCGCCGAGCGACGCCACCACCGGCCGGGACAGCGCCCGGCGGGCCGGCAGGACCGAGGCGAGCAGCGCGGCCACCACCGCCACCGCGACGATCAGCCCGATCCGCGCCCACGGCAGCACCAGCGTGAAGTCGCCGCCGATGCGGGCCACCACTGCCATCGCCCCGGCCGCCGCCCCGGTGCCGAGCGCGATGCCGAGCAGCGTGCCGACGAGCGCGGTGAGCACCGCCTCGACCGCCAGCACGCCCCGCATCCCGGCCCGGCTCAGCCCGACCGCGCGCAGCACCGCGGTCTCCCGGGTGCGTTCCACCACCGACAGGCTGAGCGTGTTGGCGACCCCGACCAGCGAGATCACCACGGCCAGGCCGAGCAGCGCGGTGACGAACCCCAGCACCAGGTCGACGGTGCCGGTGAGCATCTTCTTGTACGCGGCCTGATCCATCACGTTCACCGTCGGATAGCGGGCCAGCACCGACTCGACGGCGGCCCGGGCCGCGTCGACGCTCACCCCGGGGGCCGGGTCCACCTCGGCCAGGTAGCCGCGCTCGGTGGGGAACATGGCGGTGAAGTCGGCGTCCAGCACGTCCACCAGGTGACCGGCGGGCACCGGGCTGCCGGCCAGGACCGGCTCCTCGTCGGCCACCACCGCGACGACCCGGAACGGGCGGCCGGCGAGCGTGATCGTGGAGCCGGCCGTCCAGCCCCGCGCCGCGGCCAGCTCACGGTGCACCAGCACCGAACCCGGCCCCAGGTCCGCCGGGTCACCGGCGTCCACGGCGGACAGCGTGCGCCGGACCAGCGCCGGATGCGCGGCGCGCAGCTGCACGTCGCCGACCACCCGGCTGCGCTGCTCGTGCACCACACCCAGCTCCGGGCGGGCGGCCAGGTCGCCGGCGACGGTGGCCGGCAGGTCGCCGCCGATGCCGGTGACCAGGAAGTCCACGCCGATCCGGGCGTCCACCGCGCGTTCGATGCCGGACTTGACGCTCGCCGCGCCGACCACGAACGCGGAGACCAGCCCGATGCCGATCACCATGGCGGTCGCGGTGGCGGCGACCCGGCGCGGGTTGCGTACCGCGTTCGACACGGCCAGCCCGCCGGTGGCGCCGAACGCCGCGCGGAACGGCCCGCCGAGCACCCGTACCAGGGCCGGCACCAGCACCGGGCCGAACGCCACGATGCCGCCGAAGGCCAGCAACGCGCCGGCCGCGACCAGCACCACCTGGCCGGTGGCACCGGCGCCGGCCAGCGCCGCCACACCGGCGGCGAGCGCCAGCGCGCCGACCGCCAGCCGGACCCGGCCGGCCGGACGTACCGGGTTGACCGCCGCGTCGGTGAGCGCGGCCACCGGGGCGACCCGGGTGCCCTGCCAGGCCGGCAGCGCGGCCGACGCCACCGTGAGCAGCGTCCCCAGCGCCAGCGAGAGCAGCAGCGTCCGCGGGGTCAGGGTGAGCCCGCTGCCGAGCGGCGCGCCGGTGCCGGCGAGCAGGAGACCGAGGCCGCCGGCCACCGCCGCGCCGGCCAGCACCCCGGCCGCGGAGGCGAGCAGGCCGGTCACCGCCGCCTCGGACAGCGTGGCCCGGTAGATCTGTCCCCGGGTGGCGCCGACCAGGCGCAGCAGCGCGGTACGCCGGGAGCGCTGGGCGAGCACGATGGCGAAGGTGTTGGCGATCACGAAGCCGGCCACCACCACGGCGACCGCCGCGAACGTGCCCAGCAGCATGCCGAACTGCCGCAGGTCACGGACCGCGTCGTCGACTGCGGCGTCGAGGATGGCGTCGCGGTCCCGGACCGTCACGTCCGGTCCCACCACGGCGCGGATCCGGTCGGCCAGCGCCGCCGTGTCCACCCCGGGCCGCGCCGCCACCATGATCCGGCCGTAGCCCTTCTCACCGCTGACCGTGAGCGCGTCCGGGCCGGTCAGCCCGATGTACGGGCCGCCGACGTCGCGGGAGCCGCCGGCCACGTCGACGGTGCCGACCAGGGTGTACGGGCGGGCCGCGCCGTCCTGCCCGCCGATCGACACCGGGGCGCCGACGGTGAAGCGCTGCGCGGCGACGGTCTCGTCGTCGAGCACCACCTCGCCGGGGCGCTGCGGCAGCCGCCCGGCGACCACGTCGTAGGACTGCAGGTCCGTCTCGGTGGGGATCGCGGCGAGCACCGCGTACCCGAGCACGGGACGGCCGTCGCTGCCGACCACCCCGGCGGAGCCGGTCAGCTCGCCCGCGGCGGCGGCCACCCCGTCGACGGCGCGCACCCGGTCCACGAGCGCCGGGGGCAGCGGGCCGGTCTCGGCGTACGCGGCCAGGTCGGTGTGTCTGTCGAACTCACCGGCCCGCTCGTACGCCCCGGCGCGCATGCCGTCGATGAACATCAGCGTGCCGGCGACGAACGCGACGCCGAGCACGATCGCCAGCGAGGACAGCAGCAGGCGCAGGCCGTCGGCGCGGACCTGGCGCAGGGTCAGGCGCAGCATCCCGGTCACCGCCCCGCCGGGGTGACGGCCGGGTCGAGCCGGCTGAGCGCGTCCCGGACCGCGCCGACCGTCGGCGCGTGCAGTTCGTCGACCAGCCGGCCGTCGGCGAGGAAGACCACCCGGTCGGCGTACGCGGCGGCGGCCGGGTCGTGGGTGACCATGACGACGGTCTGGCCGAGCGTGTCCACCGCCTCGCGCAGCAGCCGCAGCACCTCCGCGCCGGAGCGCGAGTCGAGGTTGCCGGTCGGCTCGTCGGCGAAGATCACCCACGGCCGGGTGATCAGCGCGCGGGCCACCGCGACGCGCTGCTGCTGGCCGCCGGACAGCTCCGCCGGGTGGTGCCCGAGGCGGTCGGTCAGGCCCACCGCGGCCACCACCTGACGCAGCCAGGCCGCGTCCGGGCGGCGGCCGGCGATGGCCAGCGGGAGGACGATGTTCTCCTCGGCGGTGAGCGTGGGCAGCAGGTTGAACTTCTGGAAGACGAAGCCGATCCGGTCCCGGCGCAGCCGGGTGAGCCGCCGGTCGTCCAGGCCCGTCAGGTCGGCGTCGCCGATGTGGACCGCCCCGGCGGTCGGCCGGTCGAGGCCGGCGAGGCAGTGCAGCAGTGTGGACTTGCCGGAGCCGGACGGACCCATCACGGCGGTGAACCGGGCGGCGGCCAGGTCGAGGTCGACGCCGTCGAGCGCGACGACGCGGGACTGGCCGGCGCCGTACTCCCTGCGCAGCGCGCGGGCGGCGAGGGCGACGCCTGTGGTCGGTGGTGCGGACACTGTGGTGCTCCTGTCGGACACGGTCTGAAGACGCTTCCGACGCTAGGTCCGGCACCGCTGAGGTGATCTCCACCTGCGCGCTCGACCTCGGTGCGACCACGGTCGTCCCTCACCGGGGGAACCCGTACGACCTGAGGCGTACGGCCGGTCAGCCGCCGGGCGTGACCAGGCCGCTCTCGTACGCCAGCACCACCGCCTGGACCCGGTCGCGGAGCTGGAGCTTGGCCAGGATGCGGCCCACGTGGGTCTTCACCGTCGCCTCCGCGACGTGCACCCGGGCGGCGATCTCGGCGTTGGAGAGCCCCTGCGCCACGAGCAGCAGCACCTCGCGCTCCCGCTCGGTGAGCTGGGCCAGCCGGGGGTCGGCGGCCGGCGCGGGACCGAGCTGCCCGGCGAACCGGTCGAGCAGCCGCCGGGTGATCGACGGGGCCACGACCGAGTCGCCCTGGGCCACCACCCGGATCGCGGCCATGAGCTCCTCCGGCGGCACGTTCTTGAGCAGGAACCCGCTCGCCCCGGCGCGCAGCGCGGCGAACGCGTCGGCCTCGGTGTCGAACGTGGTGAGCACCAGCACGCGCGGCCCGCCGCCGTCCGAGCGGGCGCAGATCCGCCGGGTCGCCTCCACCCCGTCCATGGTGGGCATCCGCAGGTCCATCACCACCACGTCGGCCTCGACCCGGTCCAGCACCCGCAGCGCGTCCGCGCCGTCGATGGCCTCGCCGACCACCTCCAGGTCCGGCTGGGAGTCGAGCACCATCCGGAACCCGGCCCGCACCAGCATCTGGTCGTCGACGATCATCACCCGCACGGTCACGCCGCCGCGCTCCCTTCCTCGGTGCCGGCGCCCGCCGGCAGTGGCAGCCGCGCCTGCACCCGCCAGCCACCGGCGAGTGTGGGGCCGGCGGCGAGGCTGCCGTCGTACACCCCGACCCGTTCCCGCATGCCGACCAGGCCGTGCCCGCCGGACGGCGCCGGCCGGACCACCGGCGCGCCGCCGCCGTCGTCGACCGCCCGGACCACGACGGCGTCGGCGGCCCAGTCCAGCGTCAGCTCCACCGACGCGCCGACACCGGCGTGCTTGAGCGCGTTGGTCAGGCTCTCCTGCACCACCCGGTAGACGGTCAGCTCCAGGCCGGGCGGCAGCGCCCGTGGCGTGCCGGCGCCGCCGCAGGTGATCCGCAGCCCGGCGGCGCGGAACCGGTCGAGCAACGCGGGCAGTTCCACCAGCGCGGGTCGCCGGTGCGCCGGCTCGACGGCCGGCTCGTCCGCCGGCACCGGCTCCGGGCGGTCCGGTTCCCGGAGTACGCCGACCAGCCGCCGCATCTCCTCCAGCGCCTGCCGCCCGGTGTCGGCGACCACCTTGGCCGCCTCCCGGGCGGTGGCCGGGTCGCGGTCGAGCGTGAACCGCACCCCGTCGGCCTGCACGATCATCACGGCCATGCTGTGGGCGACCACGTCGTGCAGCTCACGGGCGATGCGGGTGCGTTCCTCGGCGACGGCGGCGCGCGCCTCGGCCTCCCGTTCCCGTTCCAGCGTGGCGGCGCGTTCCTCCAGGCTGAGCACGTAGAGACGGCGGGTCCGCAGATTCAGTCCGGCCAGGAAGACCGCGCCGACGATCAGGCTGTAGAAGATCGCGCCCATCCACCAGGGACCGGTGCCGGGTGTCTGGAGCGCGGCGAGCACCCCGCCGATCACGGCGACGATCCCGGCGGCGATGCCGTCGCGGAGCCGGTCGGCGTACTTGACCACGCTGTAGAGGGCGATCAGCACGGCGACGTCGTAGCTGAGCGGGCCCCAGCCGGCGATCACCTGGACCAGCGCGAGCGCGGCCACCAGGGCGCCCACGGCCGACGGGTGGGTACGCCGGAGGAACAGCGCCGCCGCCATCGCCAGGCCGACAGCGGTCGCCGGGATCCCGGTGTGCCCGGCGACAAAGCCGGACAGCGCGAAGAACGCGACGAGGCCGCAGACGGCCGCGTCGAACGCGACACCCCGCAGCGGTCGACCGAGGATCAGGCGGTTCACGATCCCCCAGCCTAGGCCCGCCCCTGCGTCCTCCCCCGCCCGCTCCCAGGTCAGCGGGTCAGCAGGGCCTGCATGCGGCTGATCTCGGCGGACTGCTCGACGGCCACCGAGGTGGCGAACTCCTGCATCGGCTGGTCGACGCCGACCTTCAGCAGGTCGGTGGACATGACGATCGCGCCCCGGTGGTGGTCGGACATCATCTGCACGAACAGCTTGTCGAACGCCGCGCCGCGGGCGTCGGCGAGCCGCCGCATCGCCTCCGCGGACTGCATCCCGCGCATGCTGCCGTGGTCGTGCCCGGGTACGTCGGCGGGCAGGTCGCGCGTGCTGAGCCAGGCGCGCAGCAGGCCGACCTCCGGCCCCTGCGCGGCACGGATCCGGTCGGCGACGGCGCGCACCCGCGCGTCGGCGGCGCGCTCGGGCGCGAGGGCGGCCATCTCCAGGGCCTGCTCGTGGTGCGGGATCATCATCCGGACGTACCAGACGTCGAGGCTGTTCCAGCGCGGCGTGGTGGCGCCCCGGACCTGCTCGGCCGGGCGGGTCGCGGCGGGCTCCCCCGGGCGTCCCGGTACCACCACCGGCGGCGCCGACCCGGCGGCGCTCGCGCTCGGCGCGGCCGGCGCGGCGGTTCCGGCCGCCTCCGGGGTACGGGTGTCCTCGCGCCCGGTCAGCGCCAGCGCGCCGGCCACCACGAGGGTCACCAGTGCTGTGACGCCCACCCACACACGCGCCTGCCGGCTGGTCATACGACGCCTCCTCCGGTCAAGGTGACAGCGATCCTATCCATAGACGAAAGTTCCCAAGTGTGACCCGGATCACATTGATGGCCGTCTCAAATAGGTAAGGTGTGGCGAATCATGACCCCCTTTCGAAGGGTGTTGCCGATGATCAGCGTCCGCACGTCCCGAATCCGGATCGTCAGCCTGGCCGCCGCCGGCCTGCTGCTCGCCGGCGTCGTCACCGCGCCCCCGAGCAGCGCGCAGGAGATCCCCCGCGCGCAGGCCGCGCCGGCCACCGTGGACAGCGCCGTCCCCGGTGTCGACGAGATCTCCAGCAGCCCCAACCTGCGCCAGGTGGCGAACCTGCCCAAGCAGGCACCGTTCGACACCACTGCCGCCCTCGGCACCGACATCGCCTTCCAGGGGCGGTACGCGTTCGTCGGCAACTACGACGGATTCGTCGTCTACGACGTCTCCCGCCCGAGCCGCCCGGCGATCGTGTCCCAGGTGCTCTGCCCCGGCTCGCAGAACGACATCTCGGTCCACGGCAACCTGCTGTTCCTGTCGACCGACTCCTCCCGCAGCGACGACTCCTGCGCCAGCACCACCCAGCCGGCGTCGGTGAAGGAGTCCTGGGAGGGCATCAAGATCTTCGACATCCGGGACAAGCGCAACCCGCGCTACATCAAGTCGGTGGAGACGGCGTGCGGCTCGCACACCCACACCCTGGTGCCCGGCAAGGACAAGCGGAACGTCTACCTGTACGTCTCCTCGTACAGCCCGCGGGCCGAGTTCCCGGACTGCCAGCCGCCGCACGACTCCATCTCCATCGTCAAGGTGCCGGTGAAGAACCCCACCACCGCCTCCGTGGTCGCCACGCCGAACCTGTTCCCGGACGGCGGCTACCCGGGCATCCCGGGTCAGTCGTCGGCCACCACCGGCTGCCACGACATCACCGCGTACCCGTCGAAGGACCTGGCCGCGGGCGCCTGCATGGGTGACGGCATCCTGCTGGACATCTCCAACCGCGAGGCGCCCCGGGTGATCGAGCGGGTCACCGACGCGGAGAACTTCGCGTTCTGGCACTCGGCCACGTTCAACAACGCCGGCACCAAGGTCGTCTTCACCGACGAGCTGGGCGGCGGCGGCGCGGCCACCTGCAACGAGGTGGTCGGCCCGAACCGCGGCGCGGACGCCATCTACGACATCACCGGCCGTGGTGACGCGCGCAAGCTGGAGTTCCGCAGCTACTACAAGATCCCCCGAGCCAACGCGGACACGGAGAACTGCGTGGCCCACAACGGCTCGCTGATCCCGGTTCCCGGCCGCGACATCATGGTCCAGGCCTGGTACCAGGGCGGCATCTCGGTGTGGGACTTCACCGACTCGCGCACCCCCAAGGAGATCGCCTACTGGGAGCGCGGGCCGCTGGACGCCTCGCAGCTGCGTACCGGCGGGTCCTGGTCGGCCTACTGGTACAACGGCCACATCTACTCCAGCGACATCCAGAAGGGACTGGACGTGCTGGAGCTGCGTGACCCGCGTACCTGGCTGGCGCAGTTCCTGCTGGTGCCCGAGCTGAACGTGCAGACCCAGGCCGGTTACCTGAGCTGGTGACCCGCTGACCGTCGCCGGGCCCGGTGCTCCCCCTCGCGGGGACGCCGGGCCCGTCGCCGTCAGCGCCCCCGTCACGCCTCGTACGAGATGAACTCCAGGAGGCTCCCGTCGGGGTCGCGGAAGTAGACGCTCGTGCCGGGGCCGCCGGCGCCGAACCGCGGGACCGGCCCCGTCTCCACCTCGACGCCGTGACGCCGCAGGTGCGCCACCGCCGCCTCGACCGGCCCGTCCCAGACGAGACAGACGTCGCTGTTGCCGGGGCGGACGGGCAGGCGGGCGACGTTGCCCGCGAGGTCCATCCCCGGCCCGTGCACGCTGAGCTGAGTGGGCCCGATCCGGAACGCGACGCGCTCGCCGCCGACGCCGATCACCTCGGCGCCGGCCACGTCCCGGTAGAAGTCGGTGGCGACCCGCCAGTCCGAGACGGCGATCACGACGGGGTCCAGCCGGGTCACGGGCGTCATCGTCCGACAGTAACGCCGGCGCGGACCGCAGGCGCCCTGGTCAGCTCATCGGCAGCCGGTAGTCGCGGGTGCCGCCGCCGGCCGTGACCACGCGCACCTCGCCGCTGCGCAGCCCGTACGTCACCGACCAGCGGGTGTGCGACTGGCGTACCGCGTTGAGCAGCCGCAGCGCACCGGCCGCGTCGACCACCCCGCCGGTGCGGTCCAGCTCCTTCGCCAGCACCCCGTACCGGTGGTCCTGGCGCAGTTCGCGGTCCGGCACGCCGACGGCGGGCACGTTGGTCAGCGCCTGCCACGGGCCCTGCCGCCGGTCCACGGTGAGCTTCCCGTCGACGAACTCCACCACGGCGGACGCGCCCGTCGCGTCGGCCAGCAGGTAGTGCAGCGGCGGCCCGCCGTCGAAGTCGAGGTTGTAGCGCCGGAACACGGCGACCGCCTCGTCCACGGTGGCGGCCGAGTCGAGCACCAGGCGCAGGATGCGCACCGAGCCGACCTTCGGCAGTCCGGGCACCGGCTCGGCGCGTGCCCCGTCGTCGGCGGCCAGCCCGACCGCGAGACCCCGCTCGTTCATGCCGTCGAACGGCAGCAGCGGTGCGTCCAGCAGCCGCCGGTCCCCGGTCGGGTCGGCGGACACGCCCAGGTAGGAGATGTCGACGAGGGAGATCGAGGCGTACCCGTCCGGCGGGTCGGTGCGCAGCACCAGCGCGGGATTGGGCTCCCAGTCGAAGTTGCGGGCGAACAGCGGCCGGTCCCGGTCGGCGAGCGCGGCGAACAGCGAGCAGCCGAACGGGCTCGGTGGCGTCGACCCGGCCAGCCCGGCGGTCGGGTCGTAGTCGCCGTCGTACGTCATCTCGTACATCGGCAGGTCGTCGATCTTGCGGAGGCTGGCCAGGGTCCGCTCGACCTGAGCCGGGTCCTGACGGGAGGCGGCCGGTGAGCCGGCCGCGGCCGGTGGACCGGACCGGCTCTCCCCGCAGGCCGTGGCGAGCAGGAGCAGCGCGAGCCCGCCGGCGATGAGGGTCCTCCGCATGACAGCGACGCTAGAAGAGGCGTGCGCCGATGTCCATCCGGGAGTCGGTCAGCTCCGCACGATCGCGAACATCCAGCAGCCGTACACCACGTTGCGGCTGTGCAACTGGTCCACCGCCGGGTCGGCGAACAGCTCCGCGATCACCGCCTCCGGATCGCCGCCGTCGTGTCGCCGTCCGCCCACGATGCGGCCCCGGCTGTCGTACGCGCGCAGCACCTGCTCCCGTCCGCGCCACCGCGACGGGTACGCCGTCACGTCGTCCGGGCCGGCGCAACCGGCGGCGTGCGCGAACACCGGCCCCACCTCGCGGTACGGGCCCGGTGGCAGCGGCGGGGCGTACCCGAACAGCAGCAGCGCCTCGTCCGGCCGGGCGTCACGCAGGCAGCAGCGCAGCGGCTCGCCGCCGGTGGCACGCCGGTGCTCAGGCGGCTGCCCGGTGGCGTCGCGGCCGGTGCGTCGCAGCTCGGCGAGCGTCCCGGCGGGCAGCGGGCGGATTCCGAACGCGGTACGGGTGGTCGTCACGGTCCCAGCTTGGCGCGGCCCCGGCCGCGGCGCTGGCGGTGATCGGACCTGGCGTTCGGGCACCGCGAGATTGCCGCCGAGCGGGCACCCGCGGACCGTATCCGGTGCCGACAATGGCCGGATGGATGTCGACGACTACCGGGCCCACTCCCCGTACAGCGATCCCCGTCACCACGCGGCGCTGCTCGACGCCGTGCCCGCCGACCTGCCTACCGTCGCGGCGACCGCCCGCAACGTGATCGTCCACTACCGCGCCGGCGGCGTGGAGCTGCCGGACGTCCGCCAGGCCGAGGTGAACCTGCGCTGGGTGGACCGCATCCTCGACACCGACCAGTCCCGGTTCCCGCTGCCGCTGACCGCCGAGCGCCCGGCCACCGAGCGGGTCGCCGGCTGCTGCCGGGACCACGCGCTGTTCGTCGTCGCGGCGCTGCGTCAGCACGGCGTACCGGCCCGCAGCCGGGTCGGCTTCGCCGGCTACTTCGTGCCCGGCTGGCACCACGACCACGTGCTCGCCGAGTGGTGGAACGGCGAGCGCTGGGTCTGGGCCGACCCGGAGCTGGACCCGGCCGGCGACTGGCCGTTCGACGGCTACGACATCGACCCGGAGGCGGGGCACTTCGAGTCGGCGGCCCGGGTGTGGCTGGCGTACCGGGCGGGCCGGATCGACCCGGACACCTACGGCGTGGACCCGTCGCTGCCGATCCGGGGCGACTGGCTCGTCCACGACTACGTGCTGCTGGAACTGGCCCACCGGCACAGGGACGAGGTGCTGCTCTGGGACGAGTTCGGGGCGATGACCGAGGACCTGACCGCCGCCGATCTTCCGCTCGT
The DNA here is from genome assembly GCF_004637285.1 of Micromonospora sp. CNZ285. Lineage (NCBI taxonomy): Bacteria > Bacillati > Actinomycetota > Actinomycetes > Micromonosporales > Micromonosporaceae > Micromonospora > Micromonospora sp. CNZ285. The sequence continues at coordinate 1,955,620 of NZ_SPQD01000001.1, forward strand.
CGACGAGGTCGCCACGCTGCTGGTGGCCGCCGACCGCGGCGACGCCGCCGCCGGCCGGGAGCTGGCCCGGCGGTACGCCTCGGACGCACGGTTGCGTCCGTGGCCGACTGTGCACTGCGCCGACCCGGTCTCCGGCGTGACCGCCGACGTGGACCTGCGGCGCTGACCCGCACGGCGGGCCGCGCACCCGGCCGGCCGGACGAGGCCGCGCGGGCTCACCCGGGCAGGGGCGCCTCGTCGCCTCGGGTGCGGCGCGGGTTGACCAGCCGGCGGACCATCGGGGTGGCGTTCCAGCGGGCCGCGCCGACCAGGTCCCGGGCGTGTTCCAGCACCGTGTAGTCGGGCCGGGCGATGCCCTCGGCGATGGCCCGGTCGAGGTCGTTGCCGCAGCGGGTGAGCACACTGTCGAAGTCCCGGCGGACCGGTTCGAGCAGGTCGTAGCCGAAGGAGCGGTGCAGCCGGGCGAACAGCGGCTTGTAGAGGCGGGCCCGTTCGTGCAGCCCGGACGAGTACGACATCGGGTTCTTCGGCCGCTGCCGCACGTACTCGGGTAGCAGGTCGGCGAAGGCCCGCCGGACGATCCACTTCTCCTGCCCGTCGCGCAGTTTCACGTCCAGCGGCAGCCGCATGGCCAGCTCGACGACGCTCAGGTCGAGGAACGGCACCCGGGCCTCCACGCCGTGCGCCATGCTGGCCCGGTCCACCCGTTGCAGCTCGGTCCGGCACAGGTTGCGGATCTTGTGCAGGAACAGCCGGCGGGACCGCTCCGGCCCGACCCGGTGGTACATCGGGTACCCGCCGAACAACTCGTCGGAGCCGTCGCCGGTGAGCACCACCCGGACGCCCAGCTCGCGCAGCCGCCGGAAGATCGGCACCGAGACGACGGCGTTGATGATGTCGCCGTACTCGGTCAGCTCGGAGATCCGGATCGCCTCGCGGACGTCGGCGAGCCGGATGTCGCGCGGCCGCAGCTCGATCACCTCGTGCGGTACGCCGAGGTCGGCGGCGAGCCGCCGGGCGTACGCGACGTCCGGGCTCTCCGGCACGCCGATGGTGACCGCCACGCAGTCCGGGTGCAGTTCCCGGGCGTGCAGCAGCGCCAGCGAGCTGTCCAGGCCGCCGGAGAGCACCACGCCGACGGTGAGGTCGGTGTCCAGCCGGGCGCGCATCGCATCGGTGAGCGCGACGCGGACCAGCAGGGCCGCCTCGTCCGGGTCGTCGATCACCGGCAGGCCGTCGCCGAGGGTGAGCAGGTCCACGTGCGGGCCCAGCCGGACCGGGCGGCCGGGCTCGACCCAGCCGTGGTGCCCGGGCGCCACCTCGCCGATCGGCGCGCCGTGCCCGACCAGCGCCTTGACCTCGGAGGCGAGGTGCAGGCAGCCGGGCAGGCGGGACCAGTACAGCGGCTTGACGCCGAGCGGGTCGCGGGCCAGGTACGCCCGGCCGGTGTCGCGCTCGACGATGACGAACGCGTACTCGCCGCGCAGCCGCCGGACCGCGTTCTCGCCCCACTGGCGGAACGCGGCGAGCACCACCTCGGTGTCGCCCGCGGTCATGAACCGGTGCCCGAGCCGGGTCAGCTCGGCGCGCAGCTCGTGGTGGTTGAAGACCTCGCCGTTGAAGCAGAGCAGGTGCCGCTCGTCCGGTGACATCCACGGCTGCACGGATCGTTCCCGGTCCACGATCTTCAGCCGCCGCACGCCGGCGAGCAGGCCGTTCTCCTGCCGGGTCTCGGTGACCTCACCGCGCGGCGCGAGCGCGGCGAGCATCCGCCGGAACGTCGCCGGGTCCGCCTCGGGGCCGATGCTCAGCGCGATGCCGCACACCGGGTCACACCCCCATCTCGGCCTCGTACGCCCGCCGGTAGCGCCGGCGGACGGCCGGGCCGAGACACACGTGCCACGCCTGTCCCTCGTCGACCACGTTCACCTCGCCGGCGTCCTGGCGGGCCAGCAGCAGTCCGGCCAGCGCCGGGCGGGCGCCGAAGCGGTCGTACCACTCCAGTTCGACGTCGGCGGCCCAGCCGAGGCAGTGCCCGCTGGGCACCATCGCCGCGTACCCGAGGCGGCGCAGCCGGTACTGGTGCTCGGCGCTGCGGGCCAGGCTGGTCACCCAGAGCGGCGGTGTGCCGTCCGGCGCGATCGCGGTGAACTCGCGGGCGAGGTCGTTGAGGAACGCGATCATCTCGCGGCGGGCCCGGCGGAACAGCAGCCCGGCGGTACGCGGGGTGGCGTCCGGGCGCAGGCGCCGCCGGACCGCCCGCAGCCCGCGTCCCACCACTGTGGCGGGCTGTTCCTGGTAGCGGAACTCGAGCAGGCCGCGGCGGCGCAGCCATTCCAGGTCGACCAGTTCGGTGCTGGTGCGGACCTGGTCGTCGGTGAGGAACGTCGGGCTGTCCCGCCACCAGAGCACGTCGACGCGGGAGAGCAGGTAGATGCGGACCAGCGCGGTGAGGTCCTGCGCCGAGCTGCGCGCGTTGGGCTGGTAGCGGGCCATCTCCAGCAGCAGCGTCTCCCGGGCGCCGATCAGGCCCTGCGGCGTGGCGTCGAGGACGGCGGCGATGGCCGGTTCGCGCAGCCGCTGGTCGAGCAGCACCTGGCGGGCGGTGGTGGACGGCGCGTCGGCGAGCGCGCCCACCTCGACCAGGAGTTCCGCCACCGCCGCCCGGTACGCGGACAGGTCCGGCTCGGCGCCGGCGCGCCGGCCGCCGGGCACCCGCCGGGCGGGAGCGGTGGACGTGACGGCGGGACCGGGCTGGCGACCTGGGCTGCGGCTGGGCACTCGCATGGTCTCCGTCCCCTCTCGATCAGGACACGGCGTGATTGGGCCTGCACACACCGTAAAGACCGAGAAGGCGCGATTCCTCCCATCTCCCCCGAAGTGCCCGATCAGGTGGCGGACGGCGATACCAGTGCCTGCACCTCCTCGTATCCGGGTGGGGGCGGCAGGCCCGCGTCGCGCCCGGCGCCGATCGCGTCGGTCAGGTGCAGCGCCGCGCCGAGGGCGGTCCGGAACAGCAGCGAGCCGGTGCTGACCCGGGCCACGCCGAGCCGCCCGAGGGCGGCCAGGTCCGGGCCGCCCGGCCGGTACAGCACGTTCAGCGGCAACCCCACTTCGGTGGCGAGCGGGCCGACCAGGTCGTCCGGTGCGCCCGGCACGAACAGGCAGTCGGCCCCGGCGGCCCGGAACGCCGCCGCCCGTCGCCGCGCCTCGTCCAGCGGCGCCGGCACACCCAGCCACCAGGCGTCGGTGCGGGCGTTGACGACCATCCGCGGCACTGCCGCGCGGACCGCAGCGATCACGGCGGCGACGTGCTCCGCCGGGGCCAGTCGCCCGTCCGGGCGGCCGTCCTCCAGGTTCACGCCGACCACACCGAGCGCGGCCAGCTCGCCGACGTAGCGCGCCACCTCGGCCGGGTCGTCGTGGAAGCCGTCCTCGACGTCCACTGTCAGCAGCGTCGGCAGGCGCCGCAGCCGGTACGCCAGCTCCAGCGTCTCGGCGCGGGTCGCCCGGACGGCGTCCGGCCGCCCGGCGGCCGCCGCCACGCCCAGGCTGGTCGTGCCGATCGCCTGATGGCCCCGGGTGGCGAGCGCCGCGGCGGAGGCGTGGTCCCAGGCGTTCGGCAGGAGCAGCGGCTCGCCGGGCCGGTGCAGGTCACGGAATGCGCGGTACCTGTCGGTCATCGCGGGATCACCTCGAGTCAGGTTCGTCGGGACGTCAGGGGTCTGGACGGCAGGACGGCAGCGGCGGCGCAGCACGCCGACCACGCCGGTGGCCAGGGCGAGCGCGTGCCGCTGCCCCGGGCAGCCGCGGGGACCGGCGCCGAACGTCAGCGCGGCGTTCGCCCGGCCGGCGCGGAAGCGGTCCGGCTCCGGGAAGGCCGCCGGGTCGCGGTTGGCGGCGTCGAACCGCAGCAGCAGCCGCTCCCCCGCGCCCACCGGTTGGCCACCCAGGCTCAGCGGGTCGGCGGCGACCCGGCGGGTGACCCGCACCGGCGGATCGAGGCGCAGCACCTCGGCGAGCAGCGCGTCGGTGCCGAGCCCGTCCGGCGCGGCGCGCCCGTGCCGGACGGCGGCCACGACCAGCCCGGCGGTGGCGTCGGCGGCCTGCACCAGCAGCCCGAGCCGGTTCGCGGTCACTTCGGCCGGAGCGGGCGGCGACATGGCCAGCAGCGCCGCCACCGCCCGGTCCGCCCGGCGCACCGCCGCCGGACCGGCGCCCGGGTGGTAGGCGGCGGCCACCGCCGTCACCTCCGCGACGGCCGCCGCCGGGTCGGCCAGACCGAGCCGCTCCGCCAGCACCACGAGGGGTACGCGCCGAGCCAGGTCAGCTGTCAGGTCCACCCGGTCACCGCCGTTCTCGCCGGTCGCGGCGCGGTCGAGAATCTGCCCGGTCAGCCGTTCCGCGGCCACGCGCAGTTCCCGTGGGTCGAGCGCGTCGAGCGCCGCGACCCCGACGGCTCGCCGCGCGGGATGGCGGTCCGGCGGACTGAACCGGCTCACCGAGGCGCGCAGCCATGCCAGGCCGCCGTCCGGCCCTTCCTCGGCGGGCGGCACCACACAGCGGGGATCGGTCAGGACGGAGATGACGTCCGCGTACCGGGTGACCACCCAGCCGCCGTCGCCTGAGGTCGGCGGCCCGCAGGGCGGTGTGCCCGGAGCAGCCGTGATCGTCGGTGAATCCATCGCCCGACCGTAGAGCGCTGACAGTTCGGTCCGGACCGAACGATCCGGCCCGGCACCCCCGGCGGTCAGGCGCGGGCGGGACCGGCGCCGCGGAACACGGGCGGGTCAGGCGCGCGCCGGGCCGGTGTCGCGGGACGCGGGCGGGGCCAGCAGCGCCGGGTCGAGCCCGAGCGTCTCGGCCAGCGCGTCCCGCCCCGCCGGGGTGAGCCGTACCGCCCGGCCGGTGCCCCGCGCGGTCCAGCCGAGGTCGAGGAAGCGCCCGCACAGTGCCGCCCCCACCGCGCCGGCCAGGTGCGGACGCCGTTCGGTCCAGTCCAGGCAGTCGCGGACGAGCGGTCGCCGGGTGCCGCGCAGCGGTTCGACGGGTACGCCGAGACCAGCCAGCCAGGACATTCCGGTGCCGGTCAGCGCCAGGCCGCCGGAACGGTCGAGCACACCACGGTCGAGCAGGGCGTCGTGCAGGAGCACGCCGAGCCGCCCGGCCAGGTGGTCGTAGCAGGTACGGGCGTACGCGAGGGCGGCGCCGGCCGACGCGGCGCGCAACGTGCGGGGCGGGGTCGCCGGTGCGGGCGCCCGCGCGGCCAGGTCCTCGACGAGCTGGGCGACGCCCGGGTCGGCGAGGCGGACGTACCGGTGGCGGCCCTGCCGCTCCTCGACCAGCAGGCCGCCGGCGACCAGCCGGGTGAGGTGGTCGCTCGCGGTGGACGCGGCGACCCCGGCGGCGCGGGCCAGCTCCCCGGCGGTCCAGGCGCGGCCGTCGAGCAGGGCCAGGCAGAAGCCGGCCCGGGTGGGGTCGGCGAGCAGCGCGGCGAACCCGGCGAGTCCGCGGCCGTCGGCACCGGTGGTCATCGGCCCATGCTGACACGGGCACGGTTCGGGCCGCGCCGAACGGTCAGGGGGTTCTTTACAGCAGTCTCTCCAACGTTGTAGAAACGGTGGCACCGCACCTCCGTCTATCCCCGAGGGCAGGCCCGATGGGACACCTCCGCCGCGGTGGCGCGCTCGCCGCCGTACTCACGCTTCTGCTCGCCGGCGCGGCCCCCGCGTCCGCCGCCGGGCCCGACCGCTACCGCAACCCGGTCTCCGCCGGGTTCGCCGACACCTTCGCCGACCCGGTCGTGGTGCGCGGCGACGACGGACTCTGGTACGCCTTCGGCACCTCCGACCCGCTGCGCGAGGGCGAGGGACGGGCGCACCGGGTGCCGATCGCCCGTTCCGCCGACCTGGTCGACTGGACCTACGCCGGCGACGCGTTCGCCCCGGACCAGCGGCCCGCCTACGCCGCGCCCGGTGCCGCGTTCTGGGCGCCCGACGTGCGGCGGGTGGCGGGCCGGTGGGTGATGTACGTGACGGTCACCGACACCACCGTCTCGGACGACACGTTCGACACCGCGGTCGGCGCGGCCACCGCGCCGAGCCCGGCCGGCCCGTGGACGTTCGCCGACACGCCAGTGGTCGCGCCGCGCCCGGGCGCCGGCGGCGGTTACCTGTGGACGATCGACCCGAGCCAGCTCACCGGCGCCGACGGCCGCCACTGGCTCTACTACGGCAGCTACTACGGCGGCATCTCGGTCACCGAGCTGTCCCCGGACGGGCTGCGCGCGGTCGGCACGCCGACGCCGGTCGCGATCGACAACAAGTTCGAGGGCGCGTACGTGCTGCGCCGCGACGGCTGGTACTACCTGTTCGCGTCCACCGCGAACTGCTGCGCCGGCCCGGCCACCGGCTACTCCGTCCAGGTCGGCCGGTCCCGTGACCCGCGCGGCCCGTTCACCGCCCGGGACGGGCAGCGCCTCGACGTGTCCCGGGCCGGCGGCACGCCGGTGCTCACCCAGAACGGCAACCGCTGGATCGGCACCGGGCACAACGCGGTGCTCACCGACCTGTCCGGGCAGGACTGGATCGCCTACCACGCGATCGACCGCGCCGACCCGTACCTGGACGAGCCGTTCGGCGTCAACGAGCGGCCGATGCTGCTGGACCGCCTCGACTGGATCGACGGATGGCCCGCAGTGAACGCGGGCGCCGGTCCCTCCGACACCGCCCGGCCCGCGCCGGTCACCACCGGACCGGTCGACGCCCGCTTCGCCACCGCCGACCTGCGCGGCTGGCGGGCCGAGCACGGCCGCTGGCAGGCCGCCGGCGGGGTGCTGACCGGCAGCGGCACGCTCACCTCGCGTACCCGGATCGGCGGTGACCTGCGCGCGGAGACCGACCTGCGGCTGACCGGCGCGGCCACCGCCGGGCTGCGGCTGGGTGGCGTGGACGTCCGCGCCGGGCGCGGCCGGCTGAGCGCCGGCGCCGCGTCCACCGCGCTGCCCGCCGGCCTCGACCTGCGCGACCGGCACAACCTCGCGATCGAGGTACGTGGGCGGCAGCTCGTCGCCACGCTCGGCCCGTCCCGCCTCGGCGACCCGGTCGCCCAGGTGTCGGTGCGCCTGCCCCGCCCCGCGACGGGTGAGGCGTCGGTGCGCGCCGAGGGCGGCCCGGCCGAGTTCGACAACGTCAGCGCCGTCCGGCTGTACCGACCGGCGCGACACACCGTCCCCGGCCCCCGGGTCGGACCGGTGCTGCGCGGCTACTCCGACGAGTTCACCGGCAGGCTCGACCCGGCCTGGCAGTGGGTACGCCAGGACCCGGCCGCCACCGTGAGCGGCGGCGCGCTGCGCTGGCCGGTGCAGGACGCCGACCTGTCCGGCACCGGCAACACCGCCGGGGTGCTGCTGCGCGACGCGCCGGCCGGGAACTACGTCGCCGAGACGAAGGTGACGTTGGATCTGGGTGAGGACAGCGTGCGCAACTACCAGCAGGCGGGCCTGGTCGCGTACGTCGACGACGACCGGTTCGCCCGGCTGACCCAGGTGGCGATCTGGAACACCCGGCAGGTCGAGTACGGCTACGAGCTGCCCTTCGCCGGGCAACCCGTGTACGGCGGCAGCATCGTCGGCACCCCCGGCACCACCACCTGGCTACGGCTCGCCCACCGGGTCGATCCGGTGAACGGGGAGCACGAGTTCCGGGCCGGGTCCAGCCGTGACGGGAAGCACTGGACGTGGGGCGCGGTGTGGACGTTCCCGGCGGACACGACGCCCCGGATCGGGCTGGTGGCGCACGGCGGCGCGACGCCGGCGGTGACGGCGGAGTTCGACTACCTGCGCTTCCACCGCTGACGCTCGGGGCCGTCCCCTGTCGTGGGGGCGGCCCCGGCTCAGCCGCCGGAACGGGGGCAGGCGGTGGTCAGCTCGCTGATGGTGCGGGTGTCGCCGTCGTAGCTGCGCGCCGCCACGAACGCCCCGGCCGGCGGGTGTGCCCCGGCGACCGCCCGGGCTCGGCGCCGGTCCGCCGCGCCGAACCGCAGCGCCAGGCTCAGGTGCGGCACCCACCGGCCGGGCTGATGCCACGAGTGCCCGCCGGACGCCTCGGCGAGCACGTCCCAGACCGCGCCGTGCAGCGCGACGAGCTGCGGTGTCGGCCGGACCAGCCACACCAGTGGCGCGCTGCCGTCGAGCACCGCCACCCGGCCCAGCCGCACCGGCAGCGGCAGCGCCGCGTCGCAGAGGTCGGCCAGGCGCTGCTCGGCGCCGGGCGGGAACTCCTCCACCGAGGCGAGCGTCAGGTGCGGCCGGTTCGTCGGGTGCGTGTTGCGGGCCAGGCTGGGCAGCCCGGCGGCGGCGAGCCGGTCCCAGGCAGCGCGAACCGCCGCTTCCAGTTCGGGAGAGCAGAGCAGTTCGACCGTCCGCACGTGATCAGGCTAGTCGCCGGCGACCGCCCGCGACGCCCCGTACGTCAGAGCCAGCCGGCCTCCCGCGCCCGCCGTACCGCCTCCGCCCGGTCGGCGGCGCCGAGCTTCTGCACACAGGCGCTGAGGTGGTTGCGGACCGTTCCGGCGGCCAGGTGGGTGCGCCGGGCGATCACCGCGACCGGCGTACCCAGCTCGGCCAGCCGCAGCGTCTCCAGCTCACGCGGTGTCAGCGGGCACTCCGGCAGGGTGAGCGCGTCGGCCGCGAGCGCGGGATCGACGTAGCGGGCGCCGGAGTGCACCCGGCGGATCACGTCCGCCAGCGCGCCGCCGGGGGCGCCCTTGGCGAGGAACCCGCGTACCCCGGCGGTGAGCGCCGGCCGGAGCTGGGCGGGCCGGCCGTGTCCGGTGAGGATCACCGGGGCGCAGCCGGGCAGCGCCCGGGTCAGCTCGGCGGCGACCTCGACGCCGCCGGGCGGCGGCATCTCCAGGTCGAGCACGGCGACGTCCGGGCGGTGGGCCAGCGCCGCGTCCAGGGCGCTGCGCCCGTCGTGGGCGTGCGCGACCACCTCGATGTCCGGTTCCAGGTCGAGCAGGGCGGCCAGGGCGAGCCGGATCAGCTCCTCGTCGTCGGCCAGCAGCACCCGGATCACGGCGTCACCGGCACTGTCGCCACCAGGCTGAACACGCCGTCGGCGGCCTCGGCCCGGACCCGTCCGCCGGCCGGTGCGAGCCGGTCGGCCAGGCCGCGCAGGCCGCCGCTGAGCCGGTCCGGTCCGCCGTCGTCGCGGACGCCGTCGTTGCGTACGGTCAGCGTCACCACGCCGCCCTCCCGGGTGATCTCGATCCGGCACCAGCCGGCCCGGCTGTGCCGCAGCACGTTGGTTCCGGCCTCGCGCAGCACGGCGGCCAGGTCGGCGGCGACCGGCGCGGGCACCTCAGCGGCGGGCGGGACCACTGTCGTGCGGACGCCGCTGGAGCGCAGCACCTCCCCCACCGCGGCGGCCTGCTCGGCCAGGTCGACCGCGCGGTAGCCGTGCACCGCCGCCCGGACCCGGGTCAGCGCCGAGCCGGCCAGCCGCCGCGCCTCGGCCGCCTCCCGGGCGGCCCGGCCGGCGTCGCGCGGCGCCAGCCGCTCCGCCAGCTCGGCCTTGAGCGCGATCACCGTGAGGTCGTGGCCGAGCAGATCGTGTACGTCCCGGGCGAAGCGCAACCGTTCCTCGGCCGCGGCGAGCCGCGCCTGGGCGGCCTGCCCCTGCCGGGCCTCGACGAGCAGGTCCCAGAACCAGACCTGCACCCAGGTGAGCGCGGCGATGCCGGCTCCCACCGCGCCGGTGACCAGCAGCGCCGTGGGCACCGGCCCGCCCGTCGACCAGGTGACGGCGGCGGACACCGCGAGGACGCCGGCCGCCGCCACCGCCGCGACGACGGGCCGGAACAGCAGCGGCATCATGCCGACCAGGGACGCGCCCAGCCACGCCCAGGTGGGCCAGGAGCCGGCCGCGACCGGGCCGAGCAGCGGCAGGCTGAGCAGCGCCGCCACGGTCAGCGCCGCGTGCCGGCGGCGACGGGCCGGTACGGGCAGCCACGGCGTGACGGCGGCGTGCAGCACCGCGATCTGGGCCGCGGTGAACGCGAGCAGCCCGGCGGCGCCGAGCGCGACGCGTACCGGGTCGGGTTCGCGGGTCAGGCCGACCACGGGCAGCAGCACGGTGGTCCACACGTTGGTGGCCAGCGACAGCAGGGTGACCCGCCGGGCCCGGCGCAGCCGGTGGTCGGCGGAATCGACTGTCATGCCCGCCGATCCTAGGGCGTGCGCCGGCCCGCCCGCCCCTGCGAGATGTCACGGCCGGATCGTGCGTTCCGCACGGTTTCCCGGTGACTGATGCGCCTTCTCCGGTGCGCCCGGCGGCGGCAGGGTCGGGGCATGACGGAGATGACTGTGGTCGTACCCCGGCGGTGGGCCGGGTGGGCGCGGACCCGGCACCTGGCCGGGATGGTGGTGGCGATGGTGGCCGGGATGGTGCTGCTCGGGCCGCTGTGGCAGGTGGGCGGGCGGCTGCTGGGCGGCACGGCGGTACTGGCGCGGCCGGACGTGGGCGCGCTGGTGATGGCGACGAACATGGCGGCGGGCATGGCCGCGTGGATGTGGTACCGGGGGGACGGCCGGGCCGCCACCGCGGAGATGTCGGCGGCCATGTACGTGCCGTTCCTGCTGCTGCTCCCGCCCTGGTGGGCCGGGTGGGTCGGGGACGACATGCTGCTGCTCGGCGGTCACCTGCTGATGGTCCCGGCGATGCTGCTGGTGGCGCTGCGGCACCGGCACACGCCCGCGGCGCCGCCGCGCCGGCACCCGGTCGCCGCGGCGGTGGCGCGGGGGTGGCCGGCCGGGCTGGGGCTGCTCATGACCGTGGACATGTGGTTCGCGCCGACCGTCTTCGCGCCCTGGACGCTGCTGGTCCTGCCGGCCGGCTACCTGCTGATCGGCACCTGGCGGCGGCAGTGGGGCGACCGGCGCGCGCTGGCCGCGCAGCTCGCCGGGGCGGCCGTGTGGGGCGGCCTGGCGGTCGTGGCGATGATCGCGTCCGCCGACGTCGCCGGGGTGCTCGTCGGGGTGGGCTGGCTCGTCCACGCGGCCTGGGACGCCTGGTACCACCGCACCGGCGCGGTGGTGCCGCGCGGGTACGCGCTGTGGTGCGCGGTGTTCGACGTCGGGGTGGGCCTGACCACGCTGCTGGCCGTCCTGTCCCGGTGATCCGGCGGGGGCACGGGGCCGCGCCGGATCACCCGGAGGGGACGGCACAGGGGTGGCGCGGCGAACGTTTGCCCCGGTCGCCGCGACCCCCGCGCGGCGGTGATGAAAAACTTGTCGCATGACCGCCGCACCGACCCCGACCGACCCCGCCGTTCCCGACGACGCCGAGGACGCCTTCGCCTTCGCCGATCTCGGGCTACGCACCGAGTTGCTGGGCGCGCTGTCCGCGCTCGGGTACGAGGAACCGACGCCGATCCAGCGGGAGGCCATCCCTCCGTTGCTGGCCGGGCAGGACCTGCTGGGTCAGGCGGCGACCGGTACGGGCAAGACCGCCGCGTTCGCGCTGCCGCTGTTGCAGCGGATGCCGGTCGGCCGGGCCGAGGGCGACCCGGTGTCGCTGGTGCTCGTGCCGACCCGGGAGCTGGCCGTTCAGGTCTCCGAGGCGTTCCACCGCTACGGCAAGGACCTGGGCGCCCGGGTGCTGCCGATCTACGGCGGGCAGCCGATCGGCCGGCAGTTGCGCGCGCTCGACCACGGGGTGGACGTGGTGGTGGCGACGCCGGGCCGGGCGCTGGACCACATCGCCCGGGGCACGCTGCGGCTCGGCGCGCTGAGCACGGTGGTGCTGGACGAGGCGGACGAGATGCTCGACATGGGCTTCGCCGAGGACATCGAGGCGATCCTGGAGCACGCCCCGGCCGGCCGGCAGACGGTGCTGTTCTCGGCCACCATGCCGGCCCGCATCGACGGGCTGGCCCGCCAGCACCTGACCGATCCGGTCCGCATCCGCATCGAGCGGGAGCGGCCGGTCGCCGGGGAGGCGCCCCGGGTGCGGCAGAGCGCGTACATCGTGGCCCGGGGGCACAAGCCGGCCGCGCTGGGCCGGGTGCTGGACGTGGAGTCGCCGACCGCGGCGATCGTGTTCTGCCGCAGCCGCGAGGAGGTGGACCGGCTCACCGAGACGATGAACGGCCGGGGCTACCGGGCCGAGGCGCTGCACGGCGGGATGAGCCAGGAGCAGCGGGACCGGGTGATGGGCCGGCTGCGCGCGGGCACGGCGGACCTGCTGGTCGCCACCGACGTGGCCGCCCGCGGGCTGGACGTCGAGCAGCTCACCCACGTGGTCAACTACGACGTCCCGTCGGCCCCGGAGTCGTACGTGCACCGGATCGGGCGGGTCGGCCGGGCCGGGCGGGAAGGCGTGGCGATCACGCTCGCCGAGCCGCGTGAGCACCGGATGCTCAAGACCATCGAGCGGGTCACCGGGCAGCGGATCGCCATCGACAAGATCCCCACTGTGGCGGACATGCGGACCCGGCGGCTGGAGCTGACCCAGGGCGCGCTGCGGGAGAGCCTGCTGGAGGACGACCTCGACCCGTACCGGGCGATCGTGGAGTCGCTGACCGACGAGTTCGACCTGGTCGAGGTGGCGCTGGCGGCGGTGAAGCTGGCGCACGAGGCGACGTCGCCGGGCTCGGACGACGAGGAGGAGATCCCGCAGGTCCCGGTCCGCGGTCCGCGCGAGGGCCGGCCGGAGACCGGCGGGCGGGGCGAGCGGCGGGGCCCGGGACGCCCGCGTACCGGCGGGGCGACGCAGGTCTTCATCGGGCTGGGCCGCCGGGCCGGGGTACGGCCGCAGGACCTGGTGGGCGCGATCACCGGGGAGACCCGGGTCAGTGGCCGGGACATCGGCTCGATCGAGATCGCCGACCGGTTCTCCCTGGTGGAGGTGCCGCAGGGGGTGGCCGATGAGGTGATCGCCGCGCTGCGGGGCACCACCATCAAGGGGCGCAAGGCGACGGTGCGCCGGGACCGCGACGGCGGCGAGTCCGACGGCCGGGAGCGTCCCTTCGACGCCGGCCGCCGCGGCCGCCGCTGAGGCGTCCACCGCCGGCGGGTGCTCACCACCGCCGGCGGTGACGGTCACCGGCCGTCCTCACCCGCCATGCGGCTCGTCAGCCGCCCGATGACGGTACGCGACCACGGGCGGTACCTGGTGTTCTGGAACGCGGTCACGAGCCAGTCGTCCCCCTGGTGGACGAGGACGAACGTGACCGCCGAGAGCCGCTTCGCCGACGGCTCGGTACGGCCGCGCTGCCAGCGCATGATGATCCCGCCCAGCGCCCACACCACGGCGACGTCGGTGGCGACGTGCCGGATGCGCGGCTCTCGGACGGTCATGCGCGAGCCGCGCATGACGCCCGCGAACAGCGCCCGGTGACCGTCGGCGATCGCGCGCCGGCCCGCCATCCGGGTGCCGTCGAAGGCCGTGTAGTCCGCGTCCTCGCTGAAGAGGGCCGCGTACCGGTCCGGATCCCCCTCGCCCCACGCGTCGCCGAGCCGGGACAGGGTGCGGCGGACGCCGGCGCCCGCAGATTGATTCAGCATGCTAAACATTTTAGCTCGCTGAAATGTTTTTGTCAGGCCCTGTCGCCGGAGGGGGCGGAGACACGGGCAGTCTGCTCCTGGAGGATGACCACCACGTTGCTGACGAAGTGCTCGACGGTGGCGAGCTGCGCCTCGGTGTACCCGCGCGTCAGCTCCCTGATCGCCGCACCCAGGGGCGCGAAGACCGGGCCCATCTCGGCGTCGAGCCGCTCCACGTCGGCGACGACGAACGTCTTGCGCCGGTCCGTCGCGTCCGGGCTGCGCCGTGCGTACCCGGCGCGGGACAGCCGGTCCACCAGCCCGGTGACCGCGCCCGGCGTGAGCCCGAGCTGACGGGCGAGATCACCGGAGGTGAGCGGGCCACGCCGGGCCAGCAGGTCGAGCGCCTTGTTCTCCGTGGCCGTGAGGCCACGCCGGGCGGCCACCGCCTCGTGGAACATCACCACAGCGGTGCTCAACTCCCGGCCCAGAAGATCGCCGAGGTCCGAGGTTCCGCTTCCCGGCGGATCCCCGTCAGTTGCTCTGCGCGCCACCTGACCAGCCCTCTCCGTGCGGCGTCCGTCGGTCCTGGCCGCACGCCGGCCAGTATGCCGGGCCGGGCGGCGCTGCCGGCGCTCCGGCCGACCGGGATGCCGGACGGACCATTCCCGCCGCGCCGCGGGAGCGGGGGTCCGGCTACCACCGGACCCCCGCTCCCACTCAGGCCGCGGCGAGCGCCCCCGCCTCGATCTCGGCCGGTCGCAGCGCCAGCGCGAGCACGTCCGCCACGTCGGACAGGGTGTGCACGGTCAGCGCCTCCCGCACCTCGGCCGGCAGGTCGTCCAGATCCGGCTCGTTGCGCTTCGGGATGATCACCTCGGTGAGACCGGCCCGGTGCGCGGCGAGCAGCTTCTGCTTCACCCCGCCGATCGGCAGCACCCGGCCGGAGAGCGTCACCTCGCCGGTCATCCCGAACTCGGGCCGCACCGGCCGCCCGGTGACCAGGGACGCCAGCGCGGTCACCATGGTGATGCCGGCGCTCGGGCCGTCCTTCGGTACCGCGCCCGCCGGGACGTGCAGGTGGATCCGCCGCCCGGCCAGCGCGTTCGGGTCCAGCCCGTAGCGCCGTCCGTTCGACCGCAGGTACGACCACGCGATGTGCGCGGACTCCTTCATCACGTCGCCGAGCTGACCGGTCAGCGTCAGTCCCGGCTCACCCTCCATCGTGGTGGCCTCGATGAACAGCACGTCGCCACCGGCGCCGGTGACGGCCAGGCCGGTCGCCACGCCGGGCACGGCGGTGCGTTCGGCCGACTCCGGGGTGAACTTCGGCCGGCCCAGGTAGCGGGCCAGGTTCCCGGCGTCCACGTGCACCGGCGCGGCGTCCGTGGCCAGCGCGACGGCCACCTTGCGCAGGATCTTCGCCAGGGCCCGTTCGAGCTGCCGGACGCCCGCCTCCCGGGTGTACTCGCCCGCGATCAGTGCCAGCGCCTCGTCGGCGACTGTCACCTCCTCGCCGGTCAGCCCGGCCCGCTCCCGCTGCCGGGGCAGCAGGTGGTCCCGGGCGATGGCGACCTTCTCGTCCTCGGTGTAGCCGTCCAGCGCGACCAGCTCCATCCGGTCCAGCAGCGGGCCGGGGATCGCCTCCACCACGTTGGCGGTGGCGAGGAACAGCACGTCGGACAGGTCGAGGTCGACCTCCAGGTAGTGGTCGCGGAACGTGTGGTTCTGCGCCGGGTCGAGCACCTCCAGCAGGGCCGCCGCCGGGTCGCCGGAGTAGCCGGCGGCCAGCTTGTCGACCTCGTCGAGCAGCACGACCGGGTTCATCGAGCCGGCCTCGCGCAGCGCCCGCACGATCCGGCCGGGCAGCGCGCCGACGTAGGTGCGCCGGTGGCCGCGGATCTCCGCCTCGTCCCGGACACCGCCGAGGGAGACGCGGACGAAGTTGCGGCCCAGCGCCCGGGCGACCGACTCGCCGAGGCTGGTCTTGCCGACACCGGGCGGGCCGGCCAGGGCCAGCACCGCGCCGGAGCCGCGTCCGCCGACGACGCCGAGGTTGCGCTCCGCGCGCCGGTTGCGCACCGCGAGGTACTCCAGGATGCGGTCCTTCACGTCGGCCAGGCCGGCGTGGTCGGCGTCGAGCACGGCCCGGGCCGCGGCCAGGTCGTTGTTGTCCTGGGTACGCGTGCTCCACGGCATCTCCAGGACGGTGTCCAGCCAGGTACGGATCCAGCCCGCCTCGGGTGAGGCGTCGCTGGCCCGCTCCAGCTTGCCGACCTCGCGCAGCGCCGCTTCGCGGACCTTGTCCGGCAGGTCGGCGGACTCCACCCGGGAGCGGTAGTCGGCGGAGCCGTCCGGCTCGTCCTCGCCGAGTTCCTTGCGGATCGCGGCGAGTTGCTGGCGGAGCAGGAACTCCCGCTGGGACTTCTCCAGCCCCTCGCGGACGTCGCTGTTGATCTGCTCGGTGACCTCCTGCTCGGCCAGGTGTTCCTTCACCCAGCCGACGAGCAGTTCCAGCCGGGCGGTGACGTCCGGCGCGGCGAGCAGTTCGGTCTTCTGGGTCAGGCTGAGCCAGGGCGCGTAGCCGGCCGAGTCGGCCAGCTCGGACAGGTCGGTCATCCGCTCCATCGCGTCGATCACCTGCCAGGCGCCGCGCTGTTGCAGCACCGAGGTCATGAGCGCGCGGTACTCGCGGGCGAGTTCCCGGGCGCGGCCCGCCGGTGCGGGTTCGTCGAGTGTGGTCGCCTCCACCCAGAGCGCGGCGCCGGGACCGGGCACGCCGGAGCCGATGCGGGCGCGGGTGAGACCGCGGACGACCGCCGCCGGTTCGCCGCTGGGCAGCCGGCCCACCTTCTCGATCGTGGCGACCACGCCGACGGAGCCGTACTCGCCGTCGATGCGGGGTACGGCCAGGAGTTCCTTGTCGCCGGTGGCGCGGGCCGCGTCGACGGCGGCCTGGGTGGTCGGGTCGAGGGTCACCGGGATGACCATCCCGGGCAGCAGGACGGCGTCGGTCAGTGG
This sequence comes from Micromonospora sp. CNZ285, assembly GCF_004637285.1. NCBI lineage: Bacteria > Bacillati > Actinomycetota > Actinomycetes > Micromonosporales > Micromonosporaceae > Micromonospora > Micromonospora sp. CNZ285. Next base: position 1,972,187 of record NZ_SPQD01000001.1, read on the forward strand.
GAGTACCGGAAGAGTTGCCATCGAACACCTGCCATCACGTTGGTTGAGCGTGTCTGGCTCAAGTAACAAAACGTGCCCCTTGTTCCGGGTTGTGACCCACGCCACGCCGAGCACCCCCGTTCCGGCGCTCCGCGCCCAATGGCGGCACCGTTTACCGCGACCCGCCGAATGGAAACAGTCGGCTATTGTTGCGGGATTACCGCGCGGTAGGTCAAACTCTTAGCCACACCCCGCCCGACACAGGGAGTAATGGCGATGGCAAGGAAAGTAATCACCGTTCTGACCGACGACCTCGACGGCGGAAAGGCCGATCGGACCGTCGAGTTCAGCCTGGACGGCGTGGCGTACACGATCGACGTCTCCGACGAGAACGCGGGCGTCCTGCGCAAGGCCCTGGATCCGTACATCAGCGCTGGCAGGCGAATCGGCCGGGGAGCGGCCGAGGTCACCCGCGGCGCCCGTCGCGCGACCCGGCCGAGCACCTCCGGAATGGACCGCGAGCAGAACCGCGCCATCCGGGAATGGGCCGCCAAGAACGGGTTCGAGATTTCCGAGCGCGGGCGCATCCCGGTGTCGGTGGTCGAGGCGTACAAGAACCGCTGACCGTCACCGGTTCACCGTCGGGCATCCCGGGGTCACGCTGAGAAATCGGCGTGGCCCCGATCGGCATTCTCCGCCCGGCGCTTTTCGTCCGGCGGATACCCACGGCACGAGATTTCCTCCGGGATCGCCTCCCACCGTTCCGTACGCGGAAAGGCCGCGGCCGCCCGGAGGAGTCCCCCGGACGGCCGCGGCCGTCGCGTCGCTCAGTTGACCCGGATGCGCACCACGTCGATGGCGGGGGTCTGGTTCGCCCGCTCCATCATCGGGATGCGGTGCGAGCCGTCACCGGCCCAGACCGCGCACTGCGCCACGCCCGACTGCGCCAGGCCCGGGATCTGGATCAGCACGTCGTCCGGCTGGTTGCCACCCCGGCCGTCCTCGGTGGCGACGAAGAACGCCGGCACGTCCTGCGGGTTCGGGGGCTGCCGGGTGCTGCCGAGCATCCGGCAGGCGGTGTGGAAGTGACCGCGTACCAGGCCCTGGCCGTTGAGCAGCGAGCTCTCCAGGTAGTAGCCGCCCTGACCGGCGGCGAGGAAGCGGTCCCGCACCAGGTTCTTGGTGGTGACCCGGAGCGTGAACGGCTGGTTGCGCCGCACCTGGTTCGGGAACTGCGTGATCAGCAGCGACGGGTTGTTCGCCGCGGCGCCCACCTCACCGAACGCGGTGCTCACGCACCGGTTGCCGTTCTGGAAGCCGTCGTGCGCCTGGAGCTGGCTGCCGGAGCAGTCCTTCGCGAGCACGTTCAGGCCGTTGCCGCCGCCGTTGTTCTGGCCACCGCCGTTGTTGTTCCCGCCGCCGTTGTTGCCGCCGTTGTTCCCGCCGGTCTGGCCGCCGTTGTTCCCGCCGTTCTGGCCCCCGTTGTTCCCGCCGTTCTGACCGCCGTCGCGGGGGGTGTCGGTCACCGCGCACTGGGCGAGCTGGTCCAGGCCCTGCGGGCGCTGGGCGACCCGGCCGATGGCGGTGGCGATCCGGTTGAGCGCCGCGGTCCGCTTGTCCGCGAGCGGACGCAGGATCGCGTTGTTGATGAACTCGCCGCCGTTGCGGCCCTCCGCCGCGAGCCGCCGGTTCGCCTCGGCGATCTGGGACTCCAGCAGCGCCAGGGTGCGGTCCACCTCGGCGCGGGCCCGGTCGGGCACCTGCGGCAGCCGGCCGCGGACGTCCGGGCAGGCCACGGTCGGGGTGCCGGCGCCCGCGCCGCCCGCGTTGGTCTGCTGGCACTCGGCCGGTGACATCTGGCCGTCGCCCCAGTGGTTGCGGACCCAGCGGCCGTTCTGCCAGGTACGGGTGGTGCTGCCCTGACCGTCCGGGGCGGTCGCCCCCGGGCTCGCGGGCACGCAGGACGCCGACGCGGCGCGGGTGGTCGTCCGCCGGTCCTGGGCGGACGAGATCTGGGTGACGGCGACGATGCCGCCGAAGACCGCGAGCGTGCCGACAACCGCCAGCAACCGCTTGCTCCGCGCGTTACCGGATGACCGGCGCGCCCGTGTGGACCTGCGCATCGAATTGCTCTCCTTCTCGATCCGGTAGTTGACTGGTGATCCCGGCGGACCGATGAATTCGGGGTGTGAGATCACTGCGACGCTCGGTCGCACGTCAATGGCCGACGATGCCCTTTCCGCACCGTCTCCGCGCCGTCCGGGCGCGGCGGGGAAGATCTGCGTCCATTCCCGATGAGGTACGGAGCGCCGTCGGCGAAGGTTCAACCGGAGATCGGAAAAAATCGAAAGTCGCCGTCCGCGCCGGCGAGGACGGTTCAGTCGGCGCAGAGGTGGTCGAAGGCGAACCCGCCGTCGAAGGAGTCCCGCCGGGCGGCGAGCGCGCGTACCCGCCGGAGGAGCTCGTCACGGTCCAGCAGGGACGGCGCGGCGCCGTCGAGGTCACGCAGCCGCTCCCCCAGCGCCACCACGGCCAGGTCCTCGGCGAGCCGCCCCGGTTCGACGCCGCAGGCGAAGCCGCGCGAGGTCAGCCGGACCCGCTCCAGCAGGCAGCGGCCCGGCCGCACCTCGGCCCAGGCCCAGCCCTCCGCCGGCCCGTCGGTCCAGCGCACGTGCAGACCGCGCAGGATCGGGTCGGCGATCCGGCCCGCCACGTACGCCTCGACCGCCTCGACCCGGGCCAGCGCGCCGAGGTCGTTCACCGGTCCACGCCGGCCGTCCGGCAGCCGGCCGATGATGTCCCGGAACCCGACCGCGTCGCCGGCGTCCGGGTCGGTGCCGTCGGCGTAGGCCCGCGCGTCCAGCACGTACTCGGCGAACCGGCGGACCTGCTCCGCGCCGCCCAGCGCCGGCGACTCGACGCGCACCAGCGGCAGGCCGACGGCGGCGCAGACCGCGTCGGTGAGCCGTTCCTCCCGCCGGGCCGGCGACCCGTCCGGGGCGGGCGTGGTGAACCGCACCGCGAAGCGCGGCAGCCCGGTGTCGGCGGCGCAGACCACCAGGTCGAGCGACGCCCGCCCGGCGGTGCTCCACTGACTGCCGGTGACCCCCGGCGGGCGACCCTGCACCAGGTCACCGAGCCGTCGGCCGGCGTGGCCGACGTGGCCGGCCCGGACCAGGGACGGCGCGACGCCGGGCGGGACCGGCCGCAGCCAGGAGGCGGTCACGCTGCCTGTGCTCGTCATCTCGCCCCGATCCCCCTCGTCCGGTCGACGCCCGAGTGTAGGCGGTGCGGCGCAGTCGGTACGGCCGACCGGTGCGCGACCGCGCCCGTCCCTCTAGGCTCTGCCCGTGCCCAGCGGACGGACCCCGGAACAGTTCACCAAACGCAGTCTCGTCACCGTCTCCCACGCCATCGAACGCGCCGCGCTCGCCGAGGCCGAGGATGGCCCGCTCGTCGTGCTCGCGCTGTTCCAGCGGCTGCCGTACTTCACCAGGGAGCGCGAGGTCTACCGGCGCATCGCCGGCCGTGCCGCCGTGACGGTGGTGGCGATGGTCGGCGGACCGCCGCCCGACCTGCCCGAAGGGGCGTACGGCGTGACGCTGGACGAGGCGGAGGCGCTGGCCCGGGAGTGGACGGTGGTGGCGTTGAGCCCGCGTTTCGGCGCCACACTCGTCGCGCACGACCGGGCCGAGGTGGCGCCCGCGCCGACGCTGGAGGCCGGCCGGCTGTTCGAGGGACGCTGGGGCTTCCGCCGCGACGAGGCGCTGCACGAGGTGATCCGGCTGCGCGAACAGCTCGCCGAGCGGCTGCCCGCCGCGGCACGTACCGCGCTGGACGAGGCGATCGCCCGGGTGCGGGACATCCCGGCCGGGCCGGGCGAACCGCGCGCCGAGGCGGCGCTGCGGATGCTGGCCCGCCGCGGCGACCGGAACCACCAGCCGGTCGAGGCGGCCGAGACCATGCTGGACGAGTCAGGCCTGGCCCGGTGGTCCGGCGCGGACGGGGTGACCGCCTCCGGCACGCTGCCGGTGGCGCTGGTCGGCCTGCGGGTGGAGGCGCCGCCCGGCTCGCCGGAACGCTTCGGCCGACGCGGCGTCGCCCGCGAGGGGCACGCCGTGCTCACCGCGATCACCGCCGTGCTGCGGCCGGTCGACCGCGCGGTGCGCGTCACCGAGAACGAGTTCCAGCTCGTCCTGCCCGGGCTCGACGAACCGGCCGCGCTGGAGGTGGTACGCCGGTTGCACGACGCGATCGGCGCGCTGGCCCGGTCGTACCCGTTCATGGCGTACATCGTGCACGCGGCGGTCGGGGTGACCACCCGGCGGCCGCTGCCCACCGCGGACCTGCGCGCCGCCGTCGACTGGGCGGTACGCAAGGGCCTGCCGGTGGCGGGCCTGCCGCCGGAGAACGCCGACGCCGTGGCCGCGCCGGCCCGCTGACCCGGCCGGTCCGGTTCGAGGAGAGGGAGACGCGGTGCGGGTGGTGTCGCTGGTGCCGTCGCTGACCGAGGCGGTCGCGGCCACCCGCCCGGAGGTGCTGGTCGGCGCGACCGACTGGTGCACCCACCCGGCCGGGCTGGACGTCGCCCGGGTCGGCGGGACGAAGTACCCGGACCTGGAGCGGGTGCTCGCGCTCGAGCCCGATCTGGTGCTGCTCAACGAGGAGGAGAACCGGCTGGCCGACGCCGAGGCGCTGCGCGCCGCCGGGGTGCCGGTCCGGGTCACCTTCCCGCGTACCGTGCCGGAGGCCCTCGACCAGCTCGGTGAGCTGGTCGTCGCGCTCGGCGTGCCGGCCGAGCCGCGGTGGCTCCGGGAGGCCCGCCACGCCTGGGCCGCGCTGCCCGCGCCGGGACGCGTCCGCACCGCCGTGGTGCCGGTGTGGCGGCGCCCGTGGGTGGTGCTGGGGCGGGACACGTTCGCCGGGGACGTGCTGGCCCGGCTCGGTGTGCGCAACGGCTGGGCCGGGGACGCGGAACGCTATCCCCGGCCCAGCCTGGACGAGCTGCGCACCCGGGCGCCGGAGCTGGTGGTGCTGCCCGACGAGCCGTACCGGTTCACCGCCGACGACGGGCCGGAGGCGTTCCCCGGTGTGCCGGCGGCGCTGGTGTCCGGCCGGCACCTCACCTGGTACGGCCCGTCGCTGGCCGAGGCCCCGGCGCTGCTGGCCGCCCAGCTCGCCACCGCGGGCCCCACCTGACCGGTGAGGCCCGGGTGCCGGTGCTCAGGCGACAGGGGTGGCGTGCACCGGGTCCAGCTCCATCAGCGTGGTGTCGTCCACGTCGTACCCGATCGCGTTGTGCACCGCGACCACGCCCGCGACCTGCGCGGCGAGACGGCCCGCCAGCTCGACGGCGCTGCGCCGGTCCAGCCGCCCGTCCATGGTGACCTCGCCGCCGCGGACCTGGACCGTGACCAGGCCGTCGCGCACCGACAGCACCCGGCGCAGCACCTCGTGCACGACCTCCTCGCGGATCTCCGCGTCGGTACGCAGGTGCACGCGCAGCAGGTCACCGCGGGTGACGATGCCGGCGAGCCGGCCCAGGTCGTCCAGCACCGGGAGCCGCTTGACGGCCTCGTGGTCCATCAGCCGGGCGGTCGCCGCGAGCGACGCCCGCTCGTGGGTGGTGACCGCGGGCGCGGTCATCAGGTCCCGGGCGACGAGCGCGCCCGCCTTCTCCCGCGCGGTACGGCGGCGCCGTCCCTCGAAGACCCGCCGCTCGTCCGGGTGACCGGACCGCTCCACCTTGTGCAGCAGGTCCGCCTCGGAGATCACCCCGAGCACCCGGCGGAACGAGTCCACCACCGGCACACCGCTGATCCGCTGCCGCACCAGCACGTCGACGACCTCGCGGTACGGGGTCTCCTCCGTCACCGTGGCGACGTCCCTGGTCATCACGTCGGTAACCTGCCACGTCCTCATCACGACCTCCTCGTGCCGGGTCTCCACCTGCGACGGTAGGCCGCCGGCGTACGGCCTGGTCAGGGGCGGCGGACCGGCCGCGAGGGGCCGACCGGACCGGGTACGGACGGGACCAATGACCCGGTCACGAGGGCACCTCTCGGCCCTGCTCCCGGACGCCGCGCGGCGGTGGAATGAATGTGCCACCGGGAAGCGCGGTGCGAGGCACAGGAAGGGACGTGGACACCATGACCGCGACAATCGAGCGGACCCCCGCCGTCAAGCGGACCCCCGCCGCCACCATCGCTCCGGCGGCGCACACCGAGACCACCCGCCAGAAGGCCACCCGGTACGTCTGGGCCGGGCTGCGGCTCGCCCTGGGCTGGGTGTTCCTCTGGGCCTTCCTCGACAAGATGTTCGGCCTCGGCCACGAGACCCCGGCGAAGAACGCCTGGATCAACGGCGGCAGCCCCACCAAGGGCTTCCTCGGGCACGCCGTCGAGGGACCGTTCGCGGGCATCTACCAGAACCTGGCCGGCGCGGCCTGGGCGGACTGGCTGTTCATGGTCGGCCTGCTCGGCATCGGTGTCGCCCTGATGCTCGGCATCGGCATCCGGGTCGCCGCCGTCGCGGGCGGTCTGCTCCTGGTCCTGATGTGGACGGCCGTGCTGCCCCCGGCGAACAACCCCTTCATGGACGACCACCTCATCTACGCGGGCCTGCTGGCCGGCCTGGCCCTGGTGGGCGCCGGCAACACCCTCGGCCTCGGCCGGGCCTGGGCGAGGCTCCCCCTGGTCCAGCGTCTCCCCTGGCTGAAGTGACCAGCTCGCCCCGGGGCGGGCGTCGCCGACAGGCGACGCCCGCCTCTTTCGTGTCCCCGCCACGCCGGTGTGCGGGGACCGGCGCGTATCGGCCGGTCGCGATCCGGCAGGATCGACGGTGACCACACCGTCAGCACCGAGGAGACCCGCTCATGGACAAGCCCCAGATCGGCCCGATCGAGGGCGCGCCGCCCGCCGATCTGGTCGTCGAGGACATCACCGTCGGCGACGGCCCGGAGGCCCGCGCGGGCCAGCTGGTGAGCGTGCACTACGTGGGCGTGGCCCACTCGAACGGCCGCGAGTTCGACGCCTCGTGGAACCGGGGTGAGACGTTCGAGTTCCCGCTCGGCGGCGGCCAGGTCATCGCCGGCTGGGACCAGGGCGTCGTGGGCATGAAGGTCGGCGGCCGGCGCAAGCTCACCATCCCGCCGCACCTGGGCTACGGCGCCCGGGGCGCGGGCGGCGTCATCAAGCCGAACGAGACGCTCGTCTTCGTGGTGGACCTGCTCGGCGTGCGCTGAGCGCGACACCTTCCCGTCGGGCCGCCGGCTTCCGGGCCGGCGGCCCGGCGCATGTCCGGGGCCGCCCGACTTTCGCCCGGGCCGGCGTGTGCTTCTGACCTGCCACGTGCGCCCCGCCTGCAGCGTGCACCCGGGCCGCCGCCTGTTCAGGCCGCGCAGGCCACCAGCTCGCGAGGGCGGCCGGGGAGATCCTGGGCGCGGCCGGGCAGGTCCGCCGCGCGGTCGGGGAGGTTCTGGGCGCGGTCGGTGCAGCGCACCGGGAGCACCCGGTGCAGGCCGGTCACCCGCAGCACCCGGGCCACCACCGGGTCGGGGTCGGTGAGCACCAGCTCGCCACCGCGGGAGCGGACCCGCAGGTGGGTGGCGACCAGCGCGCGGACGCCAGCGGCGGAGAGCAGCCGGACACCGGACAGGTCGACCCGCAGCACCGGCCGGGCCGGCGCCGCCCAGAGCGCGGCCCGGAACGCCGTCACGGTGGCGATGTCGATCTCGCCGACCGGTCGCAGCTCGACCGCCTGGTCGTGCACGTCCATCGCCACGAAGAAGCGCTCACCGCTGTGTACCATGCGGCCAAACCTACCCGCGCCCACCGACATTTCCGGACCTCACGGCGGGGGTTCCGGGTAGTGTCCGGGAACCGACCCCGAGCCGTCTCAGGGTCATCCCGCAGCCGCGCCGCCACGCCGCGCGGGAAGCGGCGAAACGCCGTCGGGGACTGCCCTGCGCGACGCCACGGGGCCACAATGAGCCGATGGTCGTCCCCCGCCCACGTGCCCCACTGCTGATCCGGCCGGTCCGCGAGCCGGCGACGGTGCCGCCGCCGCTCACCGGCCCCTGGTCGCCCGCTGACACCCGCCTCGACCGGGCCGACCTGCTGCCGCTGCCGGCCGGCGGGCACGGCCCGGAGGACGTCGTGGTCGACGGCGACGGCCGGGTGGTCAGCGGCGACGAGGACGGCCGGCTCTGGTGGTGGCCGGCCGACTCCCCGCCCGGCACGCCGCCGACGCTGCTGGCCGAGACCGGCGGGCGGCCGCTGGGCATCGAACGCGATCCGGTCGACGGCGGGCTGCTGGTCTGCGACGCGTACCGGGGGCTGCTGCGGGTCGACCCGGCCGGCCGGGTGCACGAGCTGACCGGGACCGCGCCGCCGGTGCACCTGGCCGACAACGCGGCGGTGGCGCGTGACGGCACCGTCTACTTCACCGACTCGTCCGACCGGTTCCCGCTCTCGCACTGGAAACGCGACCTGCTGGAGCACCGGCCCAACGGGCGGGTCCTCGCGTACGACAGGCGCACCGGGCGCACCGACGTGGTCGCGGAGGGGCTTTACTTCCCCAACGGGCTCGCGCTGACCCCGGACGAGTCGGCGCTGATGCTCGCCGAGACCGCCACCCACCGGCTGCTCCGGGTGGACCTGCCGAGCGGGCGGACCACGGTGCTCACCGACCTGCCCGCGTACCCGGACAACATCTCCGCGGTCGGCGACGGCACCTACTGGGTCGCGTTGCCCAGCCCTCGGCTGCGCGCCATGGAACGGCTGCTGCCACACCCCCGGGTGCGGCAGATCGTGGCCCTGCTGCCCGGCGCGGTGCAGCCGCAGCCGCGCCGCTACGGGCTGGTCGCGCTGGTCGACGGCACCGGCCGGGTGCTGCGCACGCTGCACGGCCCGAGCGGGGCGTACCCGATGGTCACCGGCGTGCGGCAGCACGGCCGCCACCTCTGGCTGGGCAGCCTGACCGCGACCGGGGTGGCCCGGGTCGGCCTGGACTGAGCACGACGCGGGGCCGGCCCGCGCGGACGCGGGCCGGCCCCGTGGCCGTTCCTCCCCAGGTTCAGCCGCCGCTGTTGCTCCGCGAGGGGGCCGGGGCCGGTGACGACCCGCCGGCCACCGCGCCCGGGTGCGGCGTGGCGCTCTGCGTGGGCTTCAGCCCTGCCGGTACGGGCAGCGCGCTGCCCTTGGCGAACTCGTCCCAGCCGACGTTCCAGGCGGTGAAGCCGTTGCCCTGGTCGAGCTTCACCTCGGTGCCCTTGACCGTCACCAGGTCACCGACCTGCGTGAAGCCCATCAGCCAGTCCGCGGCGGTGGCCGAGACGTTGGTGCAGCCGTGCGAGACGTTCGTGCTCCCCTGGTCGCCCTCCGACCACGGCGCCGAGTGGATGAACTCGCCGCCCCAGGTCAGCCGCTGGGCGTCGTCCACGTCGACCACGTAGCCGCCGTTCGGTTCACCCCGGGTGTCGAAGGTGGTGTGCTCGTGCTTCTCCATGATCACCATGGTGCCGCTGGACGTCGGCGTGCTCGCCTTGCCCAGACTCACCGGGATCTTCTTGAGCACCTTGCCGTCCTGGTAGACGGTCATCTGCTTGGTCCCGTTGTCGATATCGAGCGTCACCTGGCGGCCGACCTTGGCGCTCGCGACCCGGTCGGAGTCGCCGATCGCGTCCTTGCCGATGGGCAGCCCCTGCAACGCGCTGCGCACGCTGATCTTCGTGCCCGGCTTCCACCGGTCCGGCGCCCGGAACTCGGCCTGCTTGCCGTCGGCCACCCAGGACCAGGTGCCCGGCTGCGGCGGGTCGGTCTTCACGAACAGCCGGCGCTGGACGTCCGCGCGGGCCTCCTTCGGAATCGGCGGGTCGAATCCGAGCACGACCGGCATCGCCGTCCCGTACGTCTGATTCGGCCGGAAATACAATTCGCTGGTGACGGCCGGTTTGGTGGATTTGGCCATCGTCGTGAACGTCGTCTTCTGCGTGGCGGTCCTGCCGGAATCGCCGGTCGCGGTCACCTCCGCGGTGTACGTCCGGGAATTGGCGAGCGGCCGGTCCGGCACCCAGCCGGAGCCGTCCTCACGCGGCTGGGCCGGCACCGCGTTTCCCTTGTCGTCGGTCAGCTTGACGGCTGTCACCTTGCCGTTGCTGACCTTCGTCCCCACCTCCGCGCTGATCGGCACGTCCCGGGTACGGTCGGCCGGCGACACGGAGACCGACGGCGGCGCAGCCTCGGCCCGCTTCGCCACCGACTTCGGGCCGGCGGTACACGCGCCGACCGCCAGCGGCGCGGCTGCGACGGTCATCGCGAAAAGCGTCAGTCGGCGCCTCGCAAACATATTTCGCCCCCCATTTCCGAACCCTCTCGCCCACATTCTGTAGGCCCGGGATCGCGCCGTGGCACCTTCGGCGGAATTGCTCGGAAACAGCTGCGCGAATTGTGCCCGCCAGGTAATTCCCGTCCCCGCCTGCGCCACACGCGCCCTCCGCCCGGTCCCGCCCTCTCCCGGTCGATCATGAAGTTGGCGGCGCATGGCGTCCGGTTCGTCCCCGCCAACCTCATGATCGACGGGGGTGGGTACGGGCGGCGCGGGCCACCCGTCACCCGCCCCACTGGCGCGATCTTGCAGTTGCGGCCCTCAGGAAGGGTGCGAATCGAGCATATCGAGGGCAGTAAGTGCAAGATCGCGAGCGAGAGGCAAGGGTGGTGGGGTGGGGACGCGCGCGGCCCCGGCCCCTGGAGGGGGCCGGGGCCGCGGGGCGGGCGGGTCAGACGTTGGCTACCAGGAGAGCGGGCTGCTCGACGCAGTCCGCCACGTGGCGCAGGAAGCCGCCGGCCACGCCGCCGTCGCAGACGCGGTGGTCGAACGTGAGGCTGATCTGGGTCACCTTGCGGACGGCTAGCTGCCCGTCCACCACCCACGGCTTGTCCACGATCCGGCCGACGCCGAGCAGCGCCGCCTCCGGGTGGTTGATGATCGGCGTGGAGCCGTCCACGCCGAACACGCCGTAGTTGTTGAGTGTGAACGTCCCACCGGTCAGCCGCGCCGGCGGCAGCGTGCCGGCCCGGGCCGCCGCAGTGGTCTCGGCGAGCGCGGCGGCCAGCTCCCGGGTGGTCAGTCGCTGCGCGTCGCGCAGCACCGGCACGACCAGGCCCCGGTCGGTCTGCGCGGCGATGCCCAGGTGTACGCCCGCGGACTGGATGATCCGCTGGCCCTCGGTGTCGACGTGCGCGTTGAGCTGCGGGTACCTCCGCAGGCCGCTGAGGCAGATCCGGGCCAGCAGCGCCAGGATGCTCACCGGCGTGTCGGGGGTGGCCGCGTTGATCGCGGCGCGCGTCTCCAGCAGGCCGGTGGCGTCCACGTCGACCCAGATGGTCACCTCGGGGATCTCCCGCCGGCTGCGGGAGAGCTTGTCGGCGATCACCTTGCGGATGCCGGTGAGCGGGATGACCGTGTCCCCGTCGCCGGCCGGGGCGAGCCCGACGTGCGCGGGCGGGGCGTCCGGCACCGCGGCCAGCCGGGCCGCCGGAGCGGGGGCGGCCATGGCGGCGTCCAGGTCGGCCCGGCGGATCACGCCACCCGGCCCGGTGCCGTGCAGCGACGCCAGGTCGATGCTGTGCTCCTTGGCCAGCCGCCGCACGATCGGCGAGATGACCAGCGGCGCCGACTGCGTGCCGGTCTGCGCCGGCTCCGCCGTGCGGTCCGCCGAGGCGGCCGTGCCGTTCGGAGCCGACAAGCCGGCCGAATCCGGGCCCGCCGGACGCGACGAGCCGGCCGGAACCGGAACCGCCGGAGCGGGAGAGCCCGCCGGGGCCGGAGAGCCGGCCGCCGGACCGGATGCGGGGTCCGCCGCGACCGGCGTACCGGGCTCGGGAGCCAGCGCCAGCCGGGGCCGGCGCCGCCGCCGGCCCGAGCCGCCGTGGCCGGTGCCGTACCCGATCAGGACGTTGCCGGACCCGGCCCGCTCCTCCTCGCGGTAGGTGGCGTGCGGGTCGGGGGCGTCGTCGAGCGGGGCGATGGTGATCAGCGGCTGGCCGACCGGGCGCACCTCACCGGCCGCGCCGTGCAGGGCCACGACCCGTCCGGCGTACGGGCACGGCACGTCGACGACGGCCTTGGCGGTCTCCACCTCGACCACCGTCTGGTCCACGGTGACCACGTCGCCGACGGCGACCCGCCACTCGACGATCTCCGCCTCGCTCAGTCCCTCGCCCAGGTCGGGGAGAAGGAAGTCGCGGGTCCCCACAGCCGTGCTCATGCCGCCACCCACCGCGTGTCGGGCTGGTCGTCCCACTGGAGCCGGGCCACGGTGTCCAGCACCCGGTCGACCGAGGGCAGATGGGTGTGCTCCAGCATCGGCGCCGGGTACGGGATGTCCAGGCCGGACACCCGCAGCACCGGGGCGTGCAGCGCGTGGAAGCAGCGCTCCTGCACCCGGGCGGCGATCTCCGCGCCGACGCCGGCGAAGCCCTGCGCCTCCTGGATCACCACGCACCGGCCGGTACGGCGGACCGAGGCGGTGACGGTGGCGTCGTCGAACGGCACGATGCTGCGGACGTCGACGACCTCCAGGTCCCAGCCCTCCTCGCGGGCGGCCTCGGCGGCGGCCAGCGCCACCGGCACGGCCGGCCCGTACGCGATCAGCGTCGCGTCGGTGCCGGGACGGCGCACCACGGCGCTGCCGATCGGCGCGGTACGGGCCGGCAGGTCCGCCTCGGCGCTGGTGAAGTAGAGCTTCTTGGGCTCCAGGAACACCACCGGGTCGGGGTCGTCGATGGCGGCGCGCAGCAGCGAGTACGCGTCGTCCACGGTCGCGGGCGTGACCACCTTCAGGCCGGGGGTGTGCGCGTAGTACGCCTCGGACGAGTCGCAGTGGTGCTCCACGCCGCCGATGCCGCCGGCGTACGGCACGCGGATGACGATCGGCACGCTCAACGCGCCGCGGGTGCGGTTGCGCAGCTTCGCCACGTGCGAGGCGATCTGCTCGAACGCCGGGTACGCGAACGCGTCGAACTGCATCTCGACGACCGGCCGCAGCCCGGACATGGCCAGGCCGACGGCGAACCCGACGATGCCGGCCTCGGCGAGCGGGGTGTCGAAGCAGCGCTTGTCGCCGAACCGGGCCTGAAGCCCGTCGGTGATCCGGAAGACGCCGCCGAGCTGGCCGACGTCCTCACCGAAGACGAGCACGCGGTCGTCGTCGAGCATCGCGTCGGCGAGCGCCGCGTTGAGCGCCTTCGCCATGGTCATGGCGGCCATCAGGCGTCCCCCTCCGCGTCGGCGGCCAGCTCGGCCCGGACCATCTCGCGCTGCTCGACGAGTTGCGGCGTCGGCTCGGCGTACACGTGGTCGAACAGGCTCAGCGGGTCCACTGTCGGCTGGACGTCCATCCGGCGGCGCAGCGTCGCGGCGTACTCCTCGGCCTCGTCGGCGACAGCCGCGACGGCGGCGTCGTCGAGGACGCCCTTGGCCCGCAGGTACGCCTCGAGCCGGGCGATCGGGTCGCGGTCGCGCCACGCCTCGACCTCGTCGGCGTCGCGGTAGCGGGTCTGGTCGTCGGCGTTTGTGTGCGGCTCCATCCGGTACGTGTGGGCCTCGATCAGGTAGGGGCCCTTGCCGGCGCGGGCGTGCGCGACGGCGCGCTCCAGCACCGCGAGGACGGCCACCGGGTCGTTGCCGTCGACCTGCTCGCTGGGTACGCCGTAGCCGACGCCCTTGTAGGCGAGGCTCGGCGCGGCGGTCTGCCGGGACAGCGGCACGCTGATCGCGTACTTGTTGTTCTGCACCAGGTAGACGACGGGCGCCTTGAACACGGCGGCGAAGTTGATGCCCTCGTGGAAGTCGCCCTCGCTGGTGGCGCCGTCGCCGATGAACGCCAGCGCCACCGTGTCGCGCCCCTGGTACGACTCGCCGTAGGCCAGCCCGGCGGCGTGCACGCACTGGGTCGCGAGCGGCGTGCACTGCGGCGCGGTGTGGGTGGCGGCCGGGTCGTACCCGCAGTGCCAGTCGCCGCGCAGCAGCGTGAGCACCTCGACCGGGTCGAGGCCACGGGCGGTCAGTGCCATCGACTCGCGGTAGGTGGGGAACACCCAGTCGGTGTCGCGCAGCGCGAGGACGCCGCCGATCTGGCACGCCTCCTGGCCGCGGGCGGACGGGTAGACGGCGAGGCGGCCCTGCTTGGTGAGCGCGGTGGCCTGCACGTCGAAGCGGCGGCCGACGACCATCCGCCGGTACATCTCGCGCAGCGTCTCGACCGGCGGCTCCGGGTAGTCGTCGCGGGCCGGCAGCGGGGTCCCGTCGGGTTCGAGCAGCCGGACCGGCTCCCGCTGCGGCATGAAGCCGGCCGACGGGTCGGGTGCGGCCGGGGTGGACTTCCGGCGGGTGCGCGGGGATGCCCTGCGGACCGCCTGGGGTGTGGTCGTCACGGCGGGGACCTCCTGGACGTGTGGTGGCCCTATGCTCCCGGTCGTGGATGATTGACTCAACATCCGGGATGAACGCGGGACGAATGGCACAGGAGGGTGGCTGAGGTGAGCCAGGAGACCGGCGCCACACCGGGCGCGGCGGGCGGAACGGGACGTTCGGCCGGGCCGCTGGACGAGGTGGATCGGCGGATCCTGCGCGAACTGGTCCGGGACGCCCGCACGTCCATCCGTACGCTCGCCGAACGGGTGCACGTCTCCCGCACCAACGCGTACGCCCGGGTGGAGCGGCTGCTGCGCGACGGCGTGCTGACCGGGTTCACCGCGCGGGTCGCGCCGGAGCCGGCCGGGCTGGGCACGTCGGCGTACATCGCGCTCACCATCGAGCAGAACACCTGGCGGGAGGTCTCCGCCGAGCTGGCCCGGGTGCGCTACATCGAGCACGCGGCACTGCTCAGCGGCGAGCACGACGTCCTCGCCCTGGTCCGGGCGCCGGACAACGCGACGTTGCGGGACGTGGTGCTGGACCGGGTGCAGAGCATCGCCGGGGTGCTGTCCACACGTACCTGGCTGGTGTTCGAGGAGTTCGACGGCACGCAGAGCCCTTGGGACTGACCGCCTCAGCGTTCCGGCGGCGACTCCAGCCCTTCGGCGTCGGCCCGCTCCAGCAGCGGTTCCAGCGAGTACCGCCGCCCGTCCAGCCCGGCGTGCGGGTCACCACGCCCGGCGAACCGCGCGGGCATGCTGAGCACGTCGAAGTCCTCCGGGCGGGCGTCGTCCAGCTCGGACCACTCCAGCGGCGCCGAGACCAGCGCCGCGGGCGTCGGCCGGATCGAGTACGCCGAGGTCATGGTGTGGTCGCGGGCCATCTGGTTGTAGTCGACGAAGACCGGCCGGTCCCGTTGGTCGCGCCACCAGGTGGTGGTGACCAGGTCGGGCAGGCGGCGCTGCATCTCCCGGCCCAGTGCGAGCACCGCCCGCCGGCACTCGCCGAAGCTCCAGCGCGGCTCGATCGAGACGTAGACGTGGATGCCGCGCCCGCCGGTGGTCTTCGGGAAGCCCTCCAGGCCCAGCTCCGTCAGGAACGCGCGTACCTCGTGCGCCACCGGCACCACCTGCGCGAAGTCGACACCCGGCATCGGGTCGAGGTCGATGCGCAGCTGGTCGGGGTGTTCCACGTCGTCCTTCGACACCGGCCACGGGTGGAACCGCAGCGTGCCCAGGTTGGCCGCCCAGATCACCACCGCCAGCTCGTTCGGGGCGACCTCGTCGGCGGTACGCCCACTGGGGAACGTGATGTGCGCGGTGCGGACCCAGTCGGGCGCACCCGCCGGGAGCCGCTTCTGGTAGAACGCGTCGCCCTTGTTGGTCTGCCGGGTGGCGACCTTCGCGCCCTCGAACACGCCGCGCGGCCAGCGTTCCAGCATGGTCGGCCGGTCCCGCAGCGCGCGCAGGATGCCGTCGCCGACGGACAGGAAGTAGCTGATCACGTCCAGCTTGGTCAGCCCGCGCTCCGGGAAGTAGGGCTTGTCGGGGCTGGAGACGCGGACCAGCCGCTCCCCCACCTGGATCTCCTGCGCCGCCGTGGTCGCCACCGTCACACCGTAGCGACCCGGCCCGGTCGTGGGGACCGGCTCACCGGGACTCCGCCGTCACCGACAGCCGGATCCAGGCGTCCACCCAGGCCCGTACCACCGGTTCGCCGGGGTCGGCGCCGAGCGCACCGGCCAGGCCGGCCAGGGTCGCGCCGCAGCGGTCCAGGCCGACCGCGGCCAGCCCGGCCGCCGTCGCGCGCAGCCGCTCCGGGAACCCGGCCGGCAGGTGCCGCAGGCCGGTGTGCGCGGCCTGCGCGAGCAGCGCCGACGCCGTACCGAGGACGGCCGCGACCGGGTCGGGCCGGGCGTCGACCGCGCCGGCCAGCCGGCCGTCGCCAGCCCCGGGTGCCAGATCGGGTACGACCACCGCGTCGGCGACCACCGCCAGCGGCTCGACGACGAGCCCGTCGGCGCCCCGGCGCACCGTCCCGCTGACGTAGCGCGGCGGCCCGTGTGTGCCGTCCAGCGCCGCCGCGAGCGCGTCGAGTGCCCCCGGGGCGGCCGCGTGGTGGGTGGCGGTGACGGTCGCCGTGCCGCCGTCGGCCCCGGTCACCGTGGCGTGCAGGCGCTGCTCGCCGGCCGCGTACCCGATGGCGCGCACCTCGCCGAGCGCCAGCACCCGCACCGACTCGGCGGCGGTGCGGGGACGCAGCAGCCGGGGTGGCCGCCCGGCCAGCTCGGCGGCGAGCGCGTCCGGGTCGCGGGCGAGCAGGCCGGGCGGCAGGCCGGACCACTCCCCCGCGCCGGGCGTGACAGTGGTGCGGGCCAGCCGGCCGGCCGCGATCCGGAGCCGGTGCGCGGCGCTGCGCACCGCCGACTCGGAGACCACGTTGCCGGTGGCGAGCGCGCCGAGCGTGGCGCCGGTGACGCGCCGCCCGGCCAGTTCGTGGCCGGTGGGCGGGCCGTCGTCGGTGACCGGGTAGGCACGGCTCAGCACCAGCACCGAGACGGCCGCCGGGTGGGCGAGCACCACGTCCACGCCCACCTCGCCTCCACTCTCCCGGACCCGGGCGCCGAGGCCGGTCAGCCGTACCCGCCGCAGCGGCGTCTCCGCCGGCTCGTGGGTGCCGAGTACGCGCTCCGCCGGGGTGGCACCGGCGTTGACGACCGCGCGCCGCCGGGCGGGCAGCTCGGCGAGCAGGTCGGCGAACGTCTCCGGCCGGTACCGGGCGCCGCGCGCGGCGTACGCCTCCAGCTGCCCGGACAGGTCCTCCACGGCGAGCAGCGGCCAGCGCAGACCGGCCGCGTCGAGGTCACGCCGGGCGGCGGCGAGCCGGGCGTCCACGCCGGAGCCCAGGTGCGCGGCCCCGGTCAGCAGCACGTCGGCGGCCAGCCCCACCGCCGCGTCCAGCGCCGGATGCTCCGTCACGGTGGCGGTTCCGCCGACGCGTACCTGCGCCTCGGGACGGTCCGGGTGTTCCCGGTCGGCCGCCCGGCACGCCCACACGGCGAGCGCGATCGCCTCGCCGCCGTCGTCGGCCGCGTCGCCACGCGCGTACCCGATCTGGCGGGGCACCAGGAAGCGGACCGTGCCGGTGGGCAGCTCCACGCGCGGCACCGGGTCGGCGGGGTCCGGCCGGTGGACCACGGCGGCGTAGCCGCGCCGCAGCCGCCGTCGCGCGGCCGTGAGCGCCGGCGCGCCGATCGCGGCGGCCAGTTCCTCGTCGGTGACGTCCCCCGGCGACCACCGCCACGGCTCGCTCCCGGCTGTGGCGTCCTCCCGGCCCGGCGCCGCGTCCCGGCCCGACCTGGCCGCGTTGCCCGGCGCGGCCTCCTGGTCCGGTGCGGCCTCGCCGTCCGGCGCGGCCTCGCGGCCCGGGGCGTCGGCGTGCGTGCGCTGGTAGGTCAGCACGACGGCGAGCAGGTGCCGGCACACGCCGGGCGCCGGGCAGGAGCAGGTCCCGGTCGCGAGGCCGCCGCCGATGGGCAGCGTCACAGTCACCCCGTCCGGGTACGCGGCACGCACCGCGCCGCCGGCGTCCTCGGTGAGCATCGGCCGCTCACCGGCGTCGACCTCCTTCGTGGCGCGCTTCACCAATCCCCTGTTGCTCAGCGCGGCCAGCACGTCCGGGGTGAGCGCGATCAGGTCGTCACGGGTCATCCGGTCCCCCTACCGGCCCACGTGCTCGGCCACGAACGCGGCCAGCTCGCCCGGCGTCATCGCGCCGACCGCCGCGCCCACGTCGGCCAGCCGCTGGGCGGTGGCCCGGTCGTACGCCGGGTCGGCCTCCTCGTCCAGCGCCGCCAGGGCCAGCACGTGCGTGCCCTGCTCCACGAGCTGCTTCACCGACCGGACCAGACGTCCGGCGTCGCCGCCCTCGTAGAAGTCGGACACCAGCGCGACGATCGCCCGGCGCGGGTTCTCCACGAGCTGCGCGCCGTACGCGACCGCGCGGGCGATGTCGGTGCCGCCGCCGAGCTGCACCTTCATCAGCAGCTCCACCGGGTCGTCCACGTCGGAGGTCAGGTCCACCACGTCGGTGTCGAACGCGACCAGGTGGGTCCGCACGCCGGGTAGCCCCCACAGGCAGGCGGCGGTCACCGCGGCGTGGATCACCGAGCCGAGCATCGAGCCGGACTGGTCCACCAGCAGGATCACCTGCCAGCGGTCCAGGTGGCGGCGGGTACGGGAGAAGAAGTGCGGCTGCCGGACGTGCAGGCGGCGCTCGTCCGGCCGCCAGTGCGCCAGGTTCGCCCGGATGGTCCGGCGTACGTCGAAGTTGCGGGCCTGCCGGAACCGGCTGGGGCGTCGCGCCCGGGGCCCGGAGAACGACTGACGCACGTCGGCGGCCAGCCGCTCGACCAGTTGCCGCACCACCGCCTCGACCAGCTTGCGGGCCAGCCGCAGCACCTGCGGGTCCATCAGGTGCTTGGTGCGCAGCACCGCGCGCAGCAGCGCCGGATTCGGCTCGACCCGGGCCAGCACCGCCGGGTCGGTGACGACCTCGTGGATGCCGTACCGCTCGACCGCGTCGCGTTCCAGCCGCTGCACCGTCTCCTTCGGGAACAGCCGGGTGATCCCGTCCAGCCAGTCCACAGTGGTCAGCGCGGACGGGCCGGACCCCCCGCGCCGCACGTCGCGGCGGCCGAGTTCGGCGTCCCGGCCGTAGAGCCAGTCCAGCGCGGCGTCCCGGCCGGCCGCCTCGGCCGACAGGCCGCCCAGGCTGTCCTGCGCGGCGTCGCCGAGCACGAGCCGCCAGCGTTCCCGCATCGGGTCGGTCACGTCCGCTCCCCCTCCCACAGCCCCTCCCGGGCCAGCACCGCGTCGACCCGCTCCTCCAACGCGCGGGCGGCGGCCACCAGCAGCGGGTCGGCGTCCAGCCGCAGCAGGTCACCGGGCGGCGCGTCGCCACCGTGCAGCGCCTGCACGTGCCGGGCCACCTCCGCCCGCTCGCGGGGCGGGAACCAGCCGAACGCCTGCCGCAGCGCGGGCAGCGCCACCAGGAAGTCGTGCGCGCCCATCGCGGCGAGCAGTTCGTCCACCACTGTGAGCAGCGCCGCGTCGCCGCTGACCACCTCCTCCCGGGCCAGCGCGAACAGCCCGGACAGCCAGTCGCCGAGCGTGTCCGGCGCGGCCACGGCCCGGACCGCGCGGGCCGCGTCCGGCACGTCCTCCAGCGACCAGGCCAGGCCCAGCGCCGCGCCGCGCAGGTCCGGCGGGGCCGCCGGGTCGGCCGCCACCCGCCCGGCCACTGCCAGCGCGCCGTCCCGGTCGAGCCCCAGCGCCGGGCCGGCGTGGCGGACCGCGTCCCGGACCGCGACGAGCGCCGTGAGCCGGCCCGGGTCGGCCGGCGCGGCCGTGGCCCGCACGCCCTCGACGAGCCAGAGCGCCCGGCGTACGGCGGCGGTGATCAGCGCGCCGAGCGGGGCGGTCCCGGCACTGCCGAGCAGCCGGTCGTGCCGCCACAGGGCCAGTGCCACGGCCAGCGCCCGGCCCAGCGCCCGCAGGTCGGTGACCGAGCCGGTGGCACGGGCGATCGCGGTGAGCGTCCGGGTGGAGTGCTCGGGCAGCCCGGCCAGCGCGGTGTCGAACAGCGTCGTGGCGAGCGCGTCGACGTCCGCGCCGAGCAGCGTCACCCGCTCCTCGATCCGGGCGGTGACGGCGTCCAGGACGGTCGGCCCGTACCCGCCCGCCTCGATCACCCGGGCGAGCCGGTCCGCCGACGGCGCGGGCGACCAGCGTTCGGTGAGCAGCGCGTCCGCGCCCACCCGGGGGCCGCGTTCGCGGACGTGACCGGGTACGTCGAGCAGCCGCAGCCGGTGCAGCAGGCGGCTGCGGGCCAGGTCGTCGGCGACTGTCAGGTCCAGTTCGGCCGCCTCGTGCGGATCGATCCGGTGCCGTGCCAGCTCGGCGTCGACGTCGTGGACGAGCGGCGGCAGCGGCGTGTCCGGGTGCAGGCGGCCCACCCGGTCGCCACTGAGCGCGGCCACCATCTCCACCACCACCGGGTGGGCGCCGGGTGCCAGCGTGCCCCGGGTCGCCCACGGCAGCGGCTGGTCGAGCGCGTCGGTGACCAGCGCGGACACCAGGCCGTCGAGCACGTCGACGCGGCCCGGGTGGGCGTGGCCGCGCAGCCGGGCCAGGCCGTCGGCCATGCTCCGGGCGGCGATCAGGTCGGCGGTGGAGACGGGCTGCCGCCGGGCCCTCAGCCGGGCCGCCACCGCCTCGGTGAGCGCCTCCGCGGCCCGGCGCGGGCCGTCCTCCCAGACCCGCTGGTAGTAGGCCGGTGACGGCATCCCGGACTGGTAGCCGACGAACGCGTCCAGGCGCCGGAACGAGTACGGCACGAGGTAGCTGCCCGCCACCGCGTCGGGAGCCGGGGTGGGCACCTCCGGCCAGTCGTCCTCCTCCGGGCCCGTGCCGTCCGGGCCCGTGCCGTGCCGATCGGCGCCGTCCGGGCCGGCGGTCAGCCGGACCAGGGCGGGACGGTGGAAGCCGCCGGTCACCACCAGCACCGGCCGGCCCGCGGCCCGGCGGCGGGCGGCGCGTACCCAGCGGGCCATGTACGCCTCCCGGGCGGTGTCGTCCGCCCCGGCCGCCGACTCGCCGCGCAGCACGTCGAAGTACGTGTCCAGGCGCTCGGCCAGCCCGTCGTCCGGGCCGATCTCGAACAGGTGGTCCCAGAGCGCGTCCACGTTGTCCACGGCGAGCGTGGCGCACAGCCGGCGGACCGCCTCGGCGTACCGCTGGTCGGCGTCGGCGTACCGGTTGGCGCGGTCGGACAGCGCGGGATGCCACGCGGGCAGGTCGATGAAGCGCAGCTGCGCGCCCACCTCCCGACCGGCGGTCAGCGCCACCCACTCCGGCGAGTACGCGCAGAACGGGCTCCAGGAGGCGTGCCGCCGGGTGCCGTCGCGGTGCGCGGTGAACACGGCGATCGGCAGCTCGTGGTCTCCCAGCAGCTCGTCCATCCGCCCGTTCAGGTCCGCCGGCCCCTCCACCAGCACGTACGCCGGGCGCAGCCGCGCCACCGTGGCCGCGACCAGCCGCGCGCAGGCCGGGCTGTGGTGCCGGACACCGAGGAACGTGACGCCGCCGGGCGCCTCGACGGCGCTCACCCGGGCAGCAGGTGCCGGGCGTCGTGCACCGCCCGCCACTGCGCGCCGGAACGGCGGGACACCTGCTGCTCCAGGTAGCGCCGCAGCCGGGCCAGGTCCTCCGCGTCGTCCTTCGCGGCGGTGCCGGCCAGGCAGGCGACCAGGTCGGCGGCGTCGCCTGGTTCCCCGCGCAGGAACCAGCCGCGCAGCCCGACCGCGTGCGCCACCGACACCGCCTCGGCGGTGCTCATCACCGCCGACAGCCGCTCCATCGCGTCGCCGCGTTCGGTGATCCCGGTCCGCAGCTCCCGGAACGTGGTGACCAGCACCTCCAGCAGGTCGCGCCGGGGCGGCGCGGTCACGCCGGAGCGGCGCAGCAACTCGCCCGCCTCGGCCTCGACCAGTTCCAGCTCGGTGCCGAGGTCGGGGATCGGGAAGACGGTCTCGAAGTTGAACCGCCGCTTCAGGGCGGCGCTCATCTCGTTGACGCCCCGGTCCCTGGTGTTCGCGGTGGCGATCACGTTGAAGCCCTCACGGGCGAACACCATGGCGTCGGCGCCCGGCAGTTCCGGAACGGCGAGGACGCGGTCCGACAGCGGGGAGAGCAGGCAGTCCTGCACCTCCAGCGGGCAGCGGGTGATCTCCTCGAAGCGGACCACCCGCCCCTCGGCCATGCCGCGCAGCAGCGGCGCCGCCACCAGGGCGCGCGGCGACGGGCCGTCGGCGACCAGCAGCGCGTAGTTCCACGAGTAGCGGATCTGGTCCTCGGTGGTGGCCGCGCCGCCCTGGATGGTCAGCGTGGAGTCGCCGCTGACCGCGGCGGCGAGCAGCTCCGACAGCAGCGACTTGGCGGTGCCCGGTTCGCCGACGAGCATCAGGCCGCGGCTGGTCGCCAGCGCCACCAGCGCCCTGTCGATCAGCGACGGGTCGCCGACGAACTTGCGGCGGACCCCGGCGGCCGGGTCGCCGAGGATGAACCGGCGCGCGGCGCGCAGGCTGAGCCGCCAGCCGGGCGGGCGCGGGTCGCCGTCGTTCGCGGCCAGCGCGGCCAGTTCGTCGGCGTACCGCACCTCGGCCGGGGGACGCTGGGCCCGCTCGGCGGCCGGGTCGAGCGCGGTCACCGGGTCACCTCCGCCAGGTCGCGCAGCACCTCGGAGAGGGTGACGTCGTCCAGGTCGCCGAGGCGGACCTTGCCGTCGCGCTGGAACCAGCCGCCGTACGGCACGTCGTTCACCCAGATCGCCTCGATCTTCTGGTCGGGAAACATGTCGACGATCCCGACCGCGATGCCGGGGTCGAGGTCGATCACCACGGCCCGGCCACCGGGGGCCTCGCGTTCCAGCCAGCTCTGGATGCCGGCGTCCTGCGGGTCGCCGCGCCGCCAGCCCCGCCGTTCCAGGCTGAGCAGCCGCCCGGCCGGGACCGTGACACCCGCGTGCCGCCGCAGCAGCGTCTCCGCGCGCTCGGTCGCGTCCAGCCGGTACACCTCGCGGCCGAGCTGCGGGAACGGCTGGAGGATCTCGTAGTCGGCGAAGACCTCCGCCCAGGCCGGCACCGCCGCGCCGAGGCTCAGCGGGTGCGCGATGGCCACCGTGGCGTCGTCCGGCAGCGTGTACGTCTCGTCGTCGACGTCGGCGAGCGTGCGGTCCTCGGCGACCCGGAACGCGGTGACCGCCTGACCGGCATCGTCGACTGTGGCCCAGACCAGCCGGCGGACGACGTGCCACAGCAGCGGGTGGGACAGGAAGTAGCGGCGGAAGTCGGCGGCCGGCCAGCGCCGCCCGGTCACCATGGCCGACTCGAAGCGGCGGATCTGGTCGGCGGCGAGCGTGCGGACGTCCTTCTTCAGGCCGGCGAAGCGCTTGTGCGCGGCGGGCGCCAGCGTGGCGTCGTCCCGGACGCCGGGCTTGGGCAGGTCCTTGCGGCGGGCGCCGGCGCCGTCCACCACGTACGGCTTGAGCTGCTCGTCGAAGCCGACGGTGAACCGGCGCGGCCCGTAGTCGAGGACCAGGCTGCCGTCGGCGTCCAGCCCGAGGTCGGGCACCAGCCGGTCGCCGAGCTGCTCGGGCGTGAGCCCCAGCCCGTCGGCGACCTCGGTGACCTTGCGCGCCGCCTGTTCCCGCAGGCCCCGGAACTTCACCTTCTGCGAGATGCCGTAGAGGTGCATCAGCGCCACGTCGGTGCCGATCTGCGCCAGCACCTCCAGGCCGGTCACCGCCCGGGTGTGCTGGCTCTCGCCCGGCCAGGCCCGCACCAGCGGCGCGAGCCGCCGGGCGGTCGAGTCGTCGCCGAGCAGCCCCAGCGCGGTGAACGCCCAGCCGTCCTTCGACGGCGCACCGGCGCTCTGCCAGCTCTCGAACAGCGCCCAGACGAACTCCGTGAGGGAGTCGGCGTCGCACGTCGCGCGGACGACCTCCACCCCCGGGTACGGCTCGCCGGGTGCGGAGATGGCGAGCATCGTGCAGAGGTGGCGTACCGCGTCGGCGGGCAGCGCCGCCGAACGGTCCCGCAGCAGCACCTGCGGCAGCACCGCCGGGTCCAGCCATGCCGGCAGGATCGGCATCCGGGCCGGGAGCTGGGCCAGCGGGTCCGCGTCGAGCATCGCCGTGGCGGCGGCGAGCGCCTCCTCGCCGTGCTCCCGGGCCACGCCCAGGAGCACCTCGCGGTGCTCCGCGGCGACCAGGCGCAGCGCCCGCTCGGCGGCCCGGCGGCGCGGGCCGGGCGTGCCCAGGGCCGCCGGCAGCAGCGCCCGCACGGCGTACTCCGGGTGCCGCCGCAGCCAGGACCGGGCGACCGGGCGGACCGTCTTGAGCCGGTCGAGCCAGTCGGCCATCAGGTCGGCGACCTCGCCGTCGGCGTACGGCAGCAGCACCTCGCCGACGCTCTTCGGCGCGGTGCGGGCCAGGTGCAGGGCGGCGGGCAGCGCGTCCAGTTCGTACCGGCCGGCGAGGCGGGTCATCCACCCGTCGGCGCCCCAGGACTCGTCGGGACGCCAGGCCGGCAGCAGCGGCCGGGCCAGTTCCTCGGTGGCCCGGACGAAGAAGTGGATCGCCGCTGACGATCCGGCTCGCCCGGCGGCGACCTCGGCGGCCAGCACGGTCAGGTCGTCGCCCCGCCACCAGCCGGACCAGCGGGGCACGACCGCGGCCCACCGCTCCCGCTCGCCCGGCAGCCAGGCCGTGGCGGACCCGGCGGGAGCGGCCAGTCCGTCCACCACCGGCGGGGTGGACCGTGGGCGCCGGACCGACCACGGCGGGGACACCAGCACCGGCGGCAGCCGGTCCGGCCCGGCGACCGGCAGCGCGGACGCGTCGTCGCGGATCCGCTCGACCCGTTCCCGCCCCGCCGGATCCAGCGCCGGCAGCGCCGCCTCGACGGCGGCCGGATTGGCCAGCACGTGGGCACGCAGCAGGGTGGCGGCCTCCCGCGCGGCCGGGCTGCGCCCCTCGGCGGCGGCGGACAGCAGGCGCACGCCGCGCACCGGGAAGCGGCGCAGCATCTCCGTCATGGCGGGCGGGACGTACTTGCGGTCCAGCCGGTCGAGCAGCACCGTCATCGGCTCGTCGCCGGGCAGGGCCGCCAGCAGCGACACGATTCGCTGCCGCCCGTCGGCGCCGACGTGCTCGTGATCGAACCATCCGGCCAGCACCGGCGCGATCGGGGACCCGACCGCCGCGGTGGCGGTGATCATCGACACCTGGTCGTACATCAACCGGTAGACCGCCAGGTGCCCGCCGAGGGCGTGGATCGCGTCCACCTCGTCGACCGCGCCGAGCAGCAGCTCGGCGAGCAGCGGGCCCCCGTCGCGCGCCACGTCGGCGACGTCCCGGGCCACCCACTCCCGCTCGGTCGGCAGCAGGAACGAGGTGACCACCCGCGCCGCCAGCGGCCCGGACCGGTACGGGACCAGCGCGGCGCGGGCCGCGGCGTAGTCGTCGTCGCCGGCCGCCGCGAGATGCGCGCGGACCCGGCGCAGCACGTACTGGCGCAGGCGCCAGTGGCCGTAGTTCTCCGACTTCTCCGCCCCGGTGCGGTTCAGCGGAAGCGGGGACATCGACCCGGCGGCGGCCACGGTGATCTGCTCGGTCGCGGCGACCGCCGCACCGGCCGGGCCGAGATCGGCGACCAGCAGGTCACCGAGGGCCAGCCCCTGCTGGTCGCGCCCGTGATAGCCGAGCGCCATGGCCACCGCTGCCACCAGCGCGGCACCGCCCAGCGGACCGGGCTCGCCGTCGAGGTATCCGCGCAGCGCCGGGCCCAGCTCCGGGTCGGTGGTGGCCCGGGCGGTGGCGTCGACCTGGCCGGCCACCGAGTCCAGCACCTTCCGCCCGGCGGCCCGGCCCTTCGCCGCGCTCGGCAGGGCCGGGCCCGGTGCGCCGCCCCGGCGCGCGGCGAGCATCCGTCGCCAGCCGGCCGGAACCTCGAACGCGTCCTCGTCCGGCAGCTCGCCGGCTTGCGACGTGGCCGACGGCGTCCCGGCCGGGGCGCTACCGGCCGGATCGACGCCGGCCGCTTCCGGGTCGCGGCTCGGCGCAGTCGGCTCGGCGGCGGGCGTTCCGGCGTGCCCGGCGGGGGACGCGGCGGTCGTCTCGGCGTACCCCTTGCGCAGTTTCTCCGCGATCAAGCGGTCGGCGTGCGCGGCGGCCTCGGCCGGCGAACCCAGTTCCTTGACCTGGGTGCGGCCCTGCGCGCCGATCGATCCATAGCGGACCGTGACCGTCGCGTCGCTCTGCCCGACCTCCCAGAACTTGGCCGAACCGCCGCCCACGAACTCGAATCTGCGCACACCGTCTCCTTGATCGCCCGCAGTGTGCGGGGACCATAACCGGCCCCACCGACACCCGTGACGCCGCCGGGCGCGCTACTCGCTCCGCAGTGCCGTCGCGGTCCGGGTCCGGGCCGCCCACCCGGCCGGCAGCAGCGCTCCGAGCAGGGCCGTCAGCGGCCCGCCCAGCCCCAGCGCCGCCAGGAGGACCGGCCCGTACACGTCGAGTAGACGCTCCGGCAGGTGCAGTCCGCCGTTGGCGGCCATCGCCGGGACGACGAGCCGTTGCATCGCCACACCCGCCGGTACGCCGAGCAGCCCGCCGACCAGACCGACGCCGGCGACCGAGGCGACCACCATCGCGATCGTCTGGCCCGGCGTCATGCCGAGCGCCTTGTGCACACCCAGATCGTGGACCCGGTCCCGCAGGTCCAGGACGAGCATGTTGAGCACGCCCAGCGCGGCCACCGCGAGGAGCAGCAGGGTCAGCGTGGCGGTCAGCCCTTCCACGACCAGCAGGAGCGGGTCGGTCTCCGCGCCGCTCGGCCGCGCGGTGAGGCCCCGGCCGGCGAGCGCGCCGGTCAGCTCCTGCGCGTAGGCGCCGGCGTCGGTGTCCGGGGCGAGCGCGATCCGGTACTCGAACGGGTTCCGGCCGTCGGGCGCGGCGGTACCGGTGAACACCGCCATGGCGGACTCGAACACCTCGCCGACGATGCGCAGGCGTACCGGCGTGCCCTCGATCCGGACCGTGACGGTGTCGCCGATCCGGGCTCCGGTAGCGGTCAGCAGGGGTCCGCCGACGACGGCCTCGCCGGGTGCGGTGAACCAGCGTCCGGACACCATCTCGAAGCCGTCCCACGCCGCGTCGCCGATGATCGTCGTGGCGGAGACCGGGTCGGCGACGCCCGCGACGGCGCCCGGTGCCTGCGTGAGGCCGTACCTGGCGCGGGTGCCCGGCTGGGCGTCGATCGCCGCTCCCACCGCCGCCGGGTCGGCGGTGGGAGCGGCGGCCGGCCCGGCGTCCGGGTCGCCGTTCACCGTGACGTCAGCGACGTCCTGGGTGAGCGCGGTCTGGATGCGCAGCAGCGACGCGGCGAGCCCGGTCGCGAACGTCACCGCCGCCGCGCCCGTCGCGACCGCCAGCAGGATCGCGACAGTGCGCGCCGGCCGGGCGAACGGGCGGGCCAGGCCGAGACCCACCGGCCTGGCCACCGGCAGCCGCGCCGCCAGGCGCAACGCCCACCGGCCCCGCGCCGGACCGGACGCCCGTCCGACCGCGATGGCGTCCACGGTACGGAGCCGGCCCGCCCTCAGCGCGGCCGTCCACGCGGTCAGCGTCACCACCGCCAGCACCCCGCCGGTGGCCAGGACGGTCACCCACCAGGCGATGGTGGTGTTCGCCGAACCGTAGACCTGCTCGGTCCCGGCCAGCACCGGCAGCGCGATCAGGTTGCCGGTGACCGTCCCGGCGACGGCACCTGCGGCGGCCGGGACCATCGTCTGCGCGACGTAGGCGCGGACGATGCCCGCGGGCGTGCAGCCGAGCGCCTTGAGGATGCCGATCCGGCGGGTGGCAGCACCGACCGTCCCGGCGACCACAGTGCCGACCACCAGCAGCGCCATCACGATGCCGAGCAGCGCGAACGCGACGAGGAACGGCACGAAGACGGCCGCGTCCTCGACGGCCTGCTGCCGCACGTCGAGCCAGGATCGGGCGCCGGTGACCGCGCCGGAGGGCAGCGCCGCGACCACGGCGTCCCGTCCGGTGCCGACCTCCGTCGCGGTGCGCGCGTCCGCGAACCGGTAGAGCATCTGGTACCCGTCCGCCGTGTCCGGCCCGTCGAGTACGCCGACGGCGGACGGGAGCACCCAGGCGCCGGCGGTGTCGCTGATCGACCGGGCCGTGCCGACCACTGTGAACTCGGCGCCGCCCGGTGCGGTCAGGCGGGAGCCGGGCGGCAGGCGGACGGCCCCGCCGCTCAGCACGATCTCGTCCGGACCGGACGGCCACCGCCCGCCGGCCAGCTCGACGCGGTCGACGGGGCCGCCCGGATCGGCGCGCGCGACGACTGTCAGCGGCGGTGTCCGCATCCCGCCGCCCTCCGTGAAGGCGACCACAAGCACCCGGTACGGACCGGCGGCGGCCACCACGCCCGGTGCGGAGGCCGACGCGGCGAGCTGTGGTTCCGTCACCGCACCGGAGTCCGCCCGCACGGTCAGGTGCGCTCCTCGCTGGGCCGCGAACGCGTCGTCGAAGGGCGCCTGCGACGCGACGAGCAGCCCGGCGCCGAGCACCGTGGCGGTCACGGCGGCGGCGGTGACCAGGCCGACGACGACTGTCTGCACCCGGCGGCGCCGTACGCCGGACCGGACGACGCGGCGCAGCCCGCTCACCGCCGCACCTCGACCCGGCCGTCGCGCAGGCGGATCGTACGGCCGGCGGACGCCTCGGCCAGCCGCAGGTCGTGGGTGACGAGCACGATGGTCTGGCCGCTGCGGTGCAGTTCGTCGAGCAGGCGCCGGACGTCCTCCCCGGAGGCGGTGTCCAGCGCGCCGGTCGGCTCGTCGGCCAGCAGCAGCGCGGGCCGGTTGACCAGGGCGCGGGCGACGGCGACGCGCTGCCGCTCACCGCCGGAGAGACGTCCCGGGTACGCGTGCGCGTGCCGGGCGATGCCGAGCGAGTCCAGCAGGGAGGCCGCGTGTGCGCGTGACGCGCGGGCCGGCGCGCCGGCGAGTTGGGCGGGCAGCAGGACGTTGTCCAGCACGGTGAGGTCGTCGAGCAGGTTGAAGAACTGGAAGACCAGGCCCACGTGTGCGCGCCGGAACCGGGCCGACGCGGCCTCGCCGAGCCTCTCCAGCCGGGTGCCCGCCACGGTCACCGTGCCGGCGTCCGGCCGGTCCAGAGCGGCGAGCAGGTTGAGCAGTGTGGACTTCCCGCTGCCGGACGGTCCGAGCACCGCCACGCACTCGCCGGGCCGGACGGTCAGCGACACGTCGTGCAGCGCGGGCGGCCCTTCGCCGTAGCGGCGGGTCACCCCGCGTACGTCGATCACCGGATCGGTCATGTGTCGCCCCTTGCGGTCAGGCCTGTCGACTGGACGCCGTGACGTTAGGTGCGGGCCGCAGGTCGGGGCATCGGTCCGGCGACGCACCGCCGTACCGCCGGAGGTGGATCTTCGTCCGGGGTCATCCCTGCGATGTAGTCGCAGTGCACACCGTGGCCGATGCCCCGGCCGGCGTACGGCGGCGAGAATGTGGCTCGTGAGAGGCATCGTGGCGACCGGACCGCTGCCGAGGCCGGGCTGGCGCGCGCTGCTGCTCGACGCGGCGCTGGCGGGTGTGCTCGGGCTGGTGTGCTTCCAGACCGCCACCGACGACGTCGGCGTCCCGCCGCCGCCGTTGCCGCCGCCGCTGCCGCTGCCGCCGTTGGCGGTCCCGCCGGAGGTGCAGCCGGCGCAGCCCGGGTCGACGCTCGGGGCACTGCTGCTGGTCTTCGTCATGTGCGCGCCGCTGGTGCTGCGCCGCCGGTATCCGCTCGCGGTGCTCTGGGCGACGATGGCCGCCGCGTCACTGGTGCTGGTGACCGACGGGGAACGGCAGCCGGCCCTGTACCCGTGCGTGGTGCTGACCTGCCTCGTCGCCGTCTACAGCGCGGCGGCGCACAGCCCGTACCGGCTGCCGGTGCTGGCGTCGGTCCCGGTGGTGGCGCTGCTCGCCCTGGGCCTGCGGGAGCTGATGGTGGTCACGGTGCCCGCGGACCGTCTTCCGTTCGTCGTGCTGGCCCCGCTGGTGGCCGCCGCGGGCGGCCACCACGTGTGGCGGCGACGGGCGGGCGAGGACCGGCGGCGGCTCACCGCCGAGGCCCGCGCCCACGAGCAGGCGCTGCGCGACGCGGTCGCCGGTGAGCGGGCCCGCATCGCCCGCGAACTGCACGACGTCGTGACGCATCACGTCAGCGTGATGGTCATCCAGGCCGGCGCCGCCCGGACGGTGCTCGCCGCCGCACCGGATCAGGCACGGGAGGCGCTGCTCGCCGTCGAGTCGACCGGGCGGTCCGCGCTCACCGAGCTGCGGCACGTCATGGGCCTGCTGGCGGAGTCCGAACCGGACGACCCGGAGGACCCGCAGCCCGGCATCGACGACCTGCCCGAACTGGTCGAACGCATGCGTGACGCCGACGTGCCGGTACGGCTGACCATCTCCGGCGAGCGCCGGCCGGTCACCTCCGGTGTCGGGCTGACCGCCTACCGGGTGGTGCAGGAGGCGCTGACGAACATGGTCCGGCACGCGCCCGGCACCGCCGGCACCGTCGTCGTCGAGTACGCGCCGGAGAGTCTGCGGATCGAGGTCGGCAACACCGAGCCCGGCGTACCGGCCGCGACCGGCACGACGGGCGGGCGCGGCCTGATCGGGCTGCGGGAGCGGCTCGCCGTCTACGGTGGGACGTTGCGCGCCGGCGCACGGGCGGGCGCCGGCTACCACGTCGAGGCGCTGATCCCCTGGGAGGCGACATGACGGTACGGGTGGTGGTCGCCGACGACCAGGCGCTGGTCCGTACCGGGTTCCGCATGATCCTCACGGCCGGTGGGGTGGACGTGGTGGCCGAGGCGGCGACGGGCGCGGAGGCGGTGGACGCGGTCCGCCGCACCCGGCCCGACGTGGTGCTCATGGACGTGCGCATGCCCGAGCTCGACGGTCTCGAGGCCACCCGCCGCATCCTCACCGGGGCCGTCGCGGCGCCCCGGATCATCATCCTCACCACGTTCGACCTGGACCAGTACGTCTACGCGGCGCTCGCCGCCGGGGCGAGCGGCTTCCTGCTCAAGGACGTGACGCCGGAACACCTGGTGGCGGCCGTACGCATGGTGCAGGACGGCGACGCGCTGCTCGCACCGGCCATCACCCGCCGGCTGGTGCGGCGCTTCGCCCGCCGCGACCCGCAGACGGCGACCGTGCACCGCGACCTGGCCACGCTCACCCGGCGCGAGACCGAGGTCCTGCGCCTGCTGGCCGGCGGCCTGAGCAACGCCGAACTCGCGGAGGCGCTGCACCTGTCCGAGGCGACGGTGAAGACCCACGTCGCCCGCATCCTCGCCAAACTCCGTCTGCGCGACCGGGTCCAGGCGGTGGTGGTGGCCTACGAGACGGGCCTCGTGAGTCCCGGCTCGCTGGAGGACTGACCGGTCCGGCGACGGTCGTCACGTGCTCAGGTGATCAGCAGCGCACCGACGACGATCAGCGGCACCGAGACGAACAGGAAGATGCCGACGCCGGTGAGCACCCGCCCGCCGCCGCCGTCCTCCCGCTCCGGCGCCAGGCCGAACGTGGAGCGGGCCGGCAGCATGCCGATGCGGCTCAGCGTGAGGTCGCCGGTCATCCCGATCACGGCGCCGACGATCATGAACGCCACGCCCAGCCGGTGCGTGAAGTCGCCGCCGCCGACCGCCACCCAGATGCCGACCGCCGCCGCGATCACCACGGCGGCGATCAGGAAGAGCACCAGCGCCTCCCGCAGACCCCGCACCACAGTCGCCATGTGCGCCTCCCTCCGGCCCGGGCCGTCCGTCCCGCGTCGTGGGACATTGTGCCGGGTCGATGCACGGCGGCGCAGTCCCGCGCCCGGCCGGTCCGGCACGGTTATCCCCGGTCGAGCCCGGGTACCGGGAGCCGCATGGCGGAGTTGGGATCGCTCTGGATCGTCCGGCACGGCGAGAGCACGGCGAACGTGGCGGCCACGGCGGCCGAGACGTCCGGCGCCGAGCTGATCGACCTCAGCCACCGGGACGCGGACGTGCCGCTGTCGCCGACCGGCGAGGAGCAGGCGCGGGCGACCGCCCGCTGGCTGGCCGGGCTGCCGGAGTCGAGGCGGCCGGACGTGGCGGTGGTGTCGCCGTACCTGCGTGCGGTGCGTACGGCCGAGCTGGCGCTCGACGGCACCGGGATCCCGGCGAGCGTCGACGAGCGGCTGCGCGACCGGGAGCTGGGCGTCCTCGACGGGCTCACCGCCCACGGCGTGACCCGGCGCTACCCGGAGGAGGCGCAGCGGCGTACCCGGCTCGGCAAGTTCTACTACCGCCCGCCCGGCGGCGAGTCCTGGACCGACGTGGCGCTGCGGCTGCGGGCGCTGCTCGGCGACCTGCGCCGCGACCACGAGGGGGGCCGGGTGCTGCTGTTCGGCCACGACGCGCTGGTCTTCCTGCTGCGCTACCTGGTGGAGGGGCTCACCGAGGCGGAGCTGATGGCGCTGACCCGCGAGCACGTGATCGCCAACTGCTCGGTCACCGCCTGGCACGCCGACGACGCCGGCCGGCTCGTGCCGGAGGTGTTCAACGACGTCACCCACCTGCACCTGCAGGGGGCGAAGCCCACCAGGGAGGACGAGGTCAATGCCGAGCCGGTCTGACGTGATCACCCCCGCGCTGCTGCGGGACTGGGCGCTGCCGGTGCCCACCGGCGGCAAGGAGGCGCGCGGCACCGTGCTGGTGGTCGGCGGCTCCCGGTTCACCCCCGGCGCGGTGCTGCTGGCCGGGGTGGCAGCGCTGCGGGCCGGCGCCGGCGTGCTCCAGCTCGCCGCGGCCGAGTCGACTGCCGCCTCGCTGAGCATCCAGGTGCCGGAGGCGCTCGTGATCGGCCTGCCGGAGACCGGCGACGGCGCGGTCCGCGGCGACCCGGGCGACCTGCTCCGCGGCCTGGTCACCGAGGCCGACGTGGTGGCGGTCGGACCCGGCCTCACGGACATCGAGGCCACCGGGGAGCTGCTGCGCCTGGTCCTGGACGCGGCCGGCCGGGAGACCGCACTGGTGCTCGACGCGTACGCGCTCGGCGCGCTCAGCCACGCGCCGGACCTGCTGGCCGGGTCCGGCCGCAAGGCGGTGCTCACCCCCAACCTGACCGAGGCGCGGCACCTGCTGGGCCGCGATCCGGGCGACGACCTGGACGCCGAGGCGGTGGAACTGGCCGGCCGGTACGACGCGGTCGTCTCGCTGTACGGGCACATCGCGACGCCGGACGGCCGGGCCTGGCGGGAGGAGAGCGGGGACGCCGGGCTGGGCACCTCGGGCAGCGGTGACGTGCGGGCCGGGCTGCTCGCGGGTCTGCTCTCCCGGGGCGCCGACCCGGCGCAGGCGGCCTGCTGGGCGGCGTTCGCGCACGCGGTGAGCGGGCAGCGGCTGGTCCCCCGGTACGGGCGGATCGGCTTCCTCGCCCGGGAACTGCTCGACGAGATCCCCTACACGATCGCCACCGTCTGACGATCCACTTCACCGGGCTCCCGCCACGTGTAACACGCCGGGAGGCGGTGGCGCTGGTCCGGGCGAGGCCGGTACTTCGCCGTGCCTCCGCCCGGACCGCAGCCCGCTCAGGGGTGCGGTCCACCCGCACGAACCCCTGGGAGTCTGTGTGAACAACCTCCGTCGCAAGACACTCGCCGCGGCGTCGGCAGTGACGCTCGGCGCCGGGCTCGCCCTCGTCGGCGGCACGGCACCGGCCGCCGCGGCCGTCGGACCGGAAACCTCGTACATCGTGCTCGCCCCGCAGGGCAACAGCACCGCCAAGGCCGCCGCCCGCGTGGCGGCCGCCGACGGCACCGTGGTGGCCGCGTACGACAAGATCGGTGTGCTGGTCGTGCGCTCGTCCGCCCCGGACTTCGCCACCCGGGTGGCGGGCGCCGGCGTCGAGTCGGTCGCCTCCACCGCCGGCCTGGGCACCGCCCTGGACGAGGGCGAGACGGTCGAGGTGCCGGCCGCCGCCGTCGCCGCGGCCACCGGCGACCCGACCGCCGAGCCGCTCTACAACCTGCAGTGGGACATGCCCCAGATCCGCGTCCCGCAGGCGCACGCCGTGACCGGCGGCAGCCCGTCGGTCGTGGTGGGTGTGCTGGACAGCGGCATCTCCAGCAGCCACCCGGACCTGGCGACCCAGATCGCCAAGGACAAGAGCGCCTCCTGTGTGGGCGGCGTCCCGAACACCGCCGAGACCGCGTGGAACCCCACCACGAGCGACCACGGCACCCACGTGGCGGGCACCATCGCCGCCGCCGTGAACGGCGTCGGCGTCACCGGTGTCGCCCCGGGCGTGAAGGTCGCCGCCGTCAAGGTCGTCAACGACGACGGCTACATCTTCCCGGAGGCCGCGGTCTGCGGGTTCATGTGGGCCGCCGAGCACGGCTTCCAGCTCACCAACAACAGCTACTACATCGACCCGTGGGAGCTGAACTGCCGCAACGACGCGCGTCAGCGCCCGGTGTGGAAGGCCGTGCAGCGGGCCCTGCGCTACTCGCAGTCCCAGGGCGTGCTGCACGTCGCGTCGGCAGGTAACTCGAACTACGACCTGGCCCACAAGATCACCGACACCGGCAGCCCGAACAACGGCACGCCGGAGGAGCGCGAGAACCTCACCAACGCCTGCCTCGACCTACCGGCCGAGGCGCCGGGCGTGGTGACCGTCGCGGCCGTCGGCCCGACCGGGGAGAAGAGCTACTACTCCTCGTACGGCCAGGGCGTGATCGACGTGACCGCGCCGGGTGGCGACACCCGGTTCCGGACGCAGGGCGCCCGCTCGACGTCCGCCGACGGCATCCTGTCCACCACCTTCAACACCGTCACCCGCACCAACGGGTGGGGCTACAAGCAGGGCACCTCGATGTCCGGCCCGCACGCCACCGGCGTCGCGGCGCTGGCGCTGTCCGCGCACCCGGGCATGAGCCCGGGCCAGCTGGCCTCGTTCCTGGAGCGCACGGCGGTCGCGAAGTCCTGCCCGTCGGGCGTCTACAACCCGGTGCCGCTGATCCCGGCGGGCCCGAACGCGTACGACGCGACCTGCTCCGGCGGGAACCGTAACGGGTTCTACGGCGCCGGCGTCGTGGACGCGTACAACGCGGTGAAGTAACAGGTATCCGCGTGGACCGGGCCCGGCGAGCACGCCGGGCCCGGTCTGTTTGTCCTGGTGGGGCGCCGGGTAGGGGGGCACCGTCAGCCGACTTAGGAGGTAACCGGTGTCCACCGATGCGATCGTCCTGCTCAAGGAGGACCACAAGGAGATCCGCCGCCTGTTCAAGGCCTTCCAGGAGGCCGAGGAGGGACCGGCGAGCAAGCGCGGGAAGATCGTCGGGCAGATCCTCGAAGCCCTCACGGTGCACACCTACCTGGAGAACGAGGTGATGTACCCGGAGGTCCGCAAGCTGGTGCCCGACGTCGAGGACGACGTCCTGGAGTCGTACGAGGAGCACCACGTCGCGGACGTGCTCTGCTTCGAGCTGTTCACGATGGACGCCGGCGACGAGCGGTACAACGCCAAGACGACGGTGCTGATCGAGAACGTGCTGCACCACATCGAGGAGGAGGAGCAGGAGTGGTTCCCGAAGGTCCGCGAGGCGCTCGGCCGTAACCGGCTCCAGGAGATCGGCCGGCGGATGCTCGACCTGCGCCCGAAGGCGCCGAAGACGCCGACCGCCCCGAAGGCGCTGAAGAAGTCGCTCGACGCCGTGGTCGCCTGACACCGGCACCGACGCGAGCGGGACCGCCCCTCGGTGCAGGGGCGGTCCCGCTCGCGTCGGTGCTCAGTCGCCCGAGCCGGGCTCGGCCATCCTCCGGTGCTGCCCGGCCTTCAGCCGGTCCGGAATGATCTTGCCGGCGGCCACCTGGATCTTGTTGACCAGCGAGCCGGCGGCGACCTTGTGCTCCCCCTTCATCAGCGCCTCGAACGCGCCCTCGGCCACCGTGCGGGGGTCGTCCTTGGGCCCCTGGCCCACCCGGGTGCCGGTCATGTCGGCCCGGCCGAAGAATCCGGTGTCGGTCGGGCCCGGCATCGGCGAGGTCACCGTGACGCCGGTGTCCTTCAGCTCGTTGCGCACCCCCTGCCCAGGGCGGTCACCTCCCCGGCCAGCCGGGTGACGCCCTCGGGCGTGGCCAGGTCCACCCGGACCGGGTACACCTCCGGGCCGCCGTCGCGCCGCAGGTCACCGGCCGCGCGTTCGATCGCCGCGTCCTCGGCGGCGACCACCACGTCGTACCCGTGCTCGACGAACTGGACCGCCAGCTCGTACCCGATGCCGCTGGACGCGCCGGTCACCACGGCGAGCGGCCGTCCGGTGCTCGGTGTGGTCATGGTCGTGCCTCCTCTCCCCCGGGCCGGGTCGTGGCCGGCCTCCCCACGGTGTGCGCCGGGACGGGCGGCCCAACCCCGCAGGTCCCGGCCGGGCCGGTAGGATCGGCACGGGCCGTGACTGGCGCGTGGAGATGGAGCACCATCGGGGAGCGGCCTCGTCATGAGGACGCATGCCGAGCGCCTGGGCCTTCCGCACGTCACCTGGAGGTCGCATGTCGCGCAACGCCGAGTCCACCGCCTTCCGCAGCGCGCTGGAGGTCGTCCGCGGCGTCGAGCCGCGCGTGGCCGACGCCATCGCCGCGGAACTGGCCGACCAGCGCGAGTCGCTCAAGCTCATCGCCAGCGAGAACTACGCGTCCCCGGCGACGCTGCTGGCGATGGGCAACTGGTTCAGCGACAAGTACGCCGAGGGCACGGTCGGGCGCCGGTTCTACGCCGGCTGCCAGAACGTCGACACCGTCGAGGCGCTCGCCGCCGAGCACGCCCGGGAGCTGTTCGGCGCGTCCCACGCGTACGTGCAGCCGCACTCGGGCATCGACGCCAACCTGGTCGCGTTCTGGGCGATCCTGGCCGACCGGGTCGAGTCCCCCGCGCTGCGCAAGGCGCAGGCGCGGCAGGTGAACGACCTCACCGAGGCCGACTGGTTCGCGCTGCGCCGTGAGCTGGGCGACCAGCGGATGCTGGGCATGTCGCTTGATGCCGGCGGTCACCTCACGCACGGTTTCCGGCCGAACATCTCCGGCAAGATGTTCGACCAGCGCAGCTACGGCACCGACCCGGCCACCGGCCTGATCGACTACGATCGGGTGGCCGAGGCGGCCCGCGAGTTCAAGCCGCTGATCCTGGTCGCCGGCTACTCCGCGTACCCGCGGAAGGTCAACTTCCGGATCATGCGGGAGATCGCCGACTCGGTCGGCGCCACCTTCATGGTCGACATGGCCCACTTCGCCGGGCTGGTCGCCGGCAAGGTCTTCACCGGCGACTTCGACCCGGTGCCGCACGCCCACATCGTCACCACCACCACGCACAAGTCGCTGCGCGGCCCGCGCGGCGGCATGGTGCTCTGCGGGCCGGAGCTGGCCGACCAGGTCGACCGGGGCTGCCCGATGGTGCTCGGCGGGCCGCTGCCGCACGTGATGGCCGCCAAGGCCGTCGCGCTGGCCGAGGCGCGCCGCCCCGACTTCGCCGACTACGCTCAGCGGATCGTGGACAACGCGCAGGCGCTCGCCGACGGGCTGCTGCGCCGGGGCGCGACGCTGGTCACCGGCGGCACCGACAACCACCTGGTGCTCATCGACGTGTCCGGGTACGGCCTGACCGGCCGGCAGGCCGAGCAGGCGCTGCTGGACTCGGGCATCGTCACCAACCGCAACTCGGTGCCGCAGGACCCGAACGGCGCCTGGTACACCTCCGGCATCCGCATCGGCACCCCGGCGCTGACCACCCGGGGCCTCGGCGCCGCCGAGATGGACGCCACCGCCGAGCTGATCCACACCGTGCTCAGCCAGACCACGCCCGGCACCGGCCCGGACGGCGCACCGTCGAAGGCGAAGTACGTGCTGGACCCGGCCGTCGCCGAGTCGGTCGGCAAGCAGGCCGCCGACCTGCTCACGCCGTTCCCGCTCTACCCGGCGGTCGACCTGGGCTGAGCACCCGACCGACACGAAGCGGCACCCCGGGAGAAGGAGTCTCCCGGGGTGCCGGCGGTTCAGGGGTCAGCGCAGCGGGCGCTTCAGGTGGTAGCGGTGGACCTCGGTGCTGCCCTGCACGTTGTTCACGTCCTCGGCGGCGGAGACCAGCTCCCATCCCTCCCGGCCGACCCGGTTGAGGTGCGCGATCGCGGTGTCGCCGTACGCCGTCACGTCGGTGCGTGACCCGTCCGGGCCGTACCACACGAACGAGACGTGGAAATTGCGACCCTGACCCTGATACCGACGAACGAGCAACGCGTACTCCCAGGCAACCATTCGTCCATTATCAACAGACGAACGGCGTCAGGAAACACGCACTGTGGCGGAACCCTGACACTGCGGCGTCACCTCGGCCGTCATGGTGTCCGTGACCAGCGCGGCCAGCCGGTCCAGGCCGACATCGATCGACTCCGGTGTGACGGCGCTCACCGACAGCCGCAGCGCGTTGACCGGCGTGCCCGCGTCGTAGAAGTGCGCCATCGGGGTCCAGAGCACGCCGTACTCGCGCGCCGAGCGGTGCAGCAGCGCGTCGTCGACAGCGAACGGCACTGTCACCACCACGAAGAACCCGCCCGCCGGCACGGTCCAGGAGACCGGCCCGCCGGCCGGGAAGCGCCGGGCCAGGCCGTCGGCCAGGTGGCGCAGGTTGCGGGCGTACGCGGCCCGCTCCCGCACGTTCGCGGCCACCAGCGAGCAGTCGTGCGCCAGCAGCGCGCCGCCGATCACCGCCTGGCTGATCGGCGACGTGTTCACCGTGACCATGCTCTTGATCTTCGCGAGGTGGTCGGCGAACGGGACCACGGTGCCGTCCGCCTCGCCCACCCGCTGGTCGGCGACCACGTAGCCGACCCGGGCGCCGGGCAGCACGGTCTTGGCGAACGAGCCGAGATAGACCACCCGCCGTGCGGTGTCCAGCGCCTTGAGGGTGGGCCGCCGGTCGGTGCCGTCGGCCGGGAACAGGCCGTACGGGTTGTCCTCGATCAGCAGCAGGTCCTCCTCGGCGGCCAGCTCCAGCAGCCGCCGCCGCTGCGCGGTGTCCATGCTGACGCCGGACGGGTTGGCGAAGTCGGGCATCACGTAGCAGCCCCGGGGCCGCAGCCCCTCCGCGCGGGCCCGGCGCACCCCGGCGCGCAGGTCGGCCAGGTCGACGCCGTCCGGCCCGCCGGCCACCGGGCGCACCGGCAGGTCGACCAGGCGGGCCGCGCCGGTGAGCCCGACGTACGTGGGCGCCACCGCGAACAGCACGTCGGCCGGGCCGGTCCGCAGCGCGCGCAGCACCAGGAACATCGCCTCCTGGCAGCCGACGGTCACCACTATCGACTCCGGGTCGACGGTGAGCCCCTCGTCCACGGCGAGGTGCCGGGCGATCAGGTGGTGCACGATGCCCTTGGTGCGCCCGTACTGCAGCAGCGTCCGGTCCACGCCGGCCCGGTCCAGCCCGACGTCCTCGGCGAGGTGGCGGCGGAAGCGGTCCAGGTGCGTGTGCAGCAGCGCCGAGTCGAAGAACTCCTCGTACGGCCGCCCGGCCGCCAGCGACACCGCGTCCGGGTAGTGCTGCGCCACCTCGTTGAGGAAGTTCATCGAGTTCAGCGCCGGGTCGCCGACACTGCCGTGCAGCGCCGAGACGGCCAGGTCGACGGGTTCCACGTCAGCCTCCGATCCGGGTACGCAGCCGCCGGGCCGAGGCCGGGTCGGGGCAGCCGCTGAGGATGAGGGCGTCGCGCAGCTCCGCCGCGAGCAGCGCCAGTGCCGCCTCGGCGCCGGCCCGGCCACCGGCGGCCAGGGCCCAGAGCAGCGGCCGGCCCAGCAGCACGCCGTCCGCGCCGAGCGCCAGCGCGCGCAGCACGTCGACACCGCCGCGGATGCCGCTGTCCAGCAGCACCGCGCACCGCCGGTCGACCGCCTCGACCACCTCGGGCAGCATGGCCGCGCTGGCCGGGGCGGCGTCGAGTTGCCGTCCGCCGTGGTTGGAGACCACCACGGCATCCACGCCGGCGTCCGCCGCGCGGACCGCGTCGCGCGGGTCCAGGATGCCCTTGACGAGCAACGGCACCCGGGTACGCTCCCGCAACCACTCCAGGTCCGCCCAGCTCAGCGCCGGGGCGAAGACCGCGCCGGTGTGCACGGCCACCGCCGAGACGCCGGGTGTGCCCTGGTGCGCCAGGTCGTCCCGGCCGCCAGGCAGGTTCGCGGCGGTGACGTGCGGCGGCAGCGCGAACCCGTTGCGGGCGTCGCGCAGGCGCCGCCCGAGCACCGGCACGTCCACTGTCACCATCACCGCCGCGCAGCCGGCCGCCTCCGCCCGGTCGAGCAGGTCGGCCACCAGCGCCCGGTCACGCAGCCAGTAGAGCTGGAACCACACCGTCGCGCCGGTCGCCGCGATCTCCTCGATCGGCGTGCTGGACAGCGTGCTCGCCACGTACGGCACACCCGCCGCCCGGCCCGCCGCCGCGAGCCCCGGCTCGCCGTCGGGGTGCAGCAGCCGCTGGTACGCCATCGGCGCGACAGCCACCGGCAACGCGGCCCGGCCGCCCGGCAGCACCGCCTCGGTGGACGGGTCGTCCACCCCGGCCAGCATCCGGGGCAGCACCGCCACCCGGTCCAGCGCGGCCCGGTTCGCCGCCAGGGCGGTCTCGGTGCCGCTGCCGCCGTCGACGAAGTCCCACACGTCGGCCGGCAGGACCGCCCGGGCGAGCGCGGCGAACTCGGCCAGACTGGCCGGCGGCACGAACCCGTCCGCCGGGTCAGCCATGGTCGGCACCCGTCGCCACGTGCGCCGGGTCGAGCCCGAACGCGCGGCGCAGGAAGGCGGCGGCGCGTTCCTGTGCCTGCCGGCCGGCGTCGAACACGCCGGGCATGGCGAAGAACCCGTGCACCATGCCCGGGTAGTCGTCCGTCTCGGTGGGCACACCGGACTCGCGCAGCCGAGACGCGTACCGCAGGCCCTCGTCGCGCAGCGGATCGTGCCCGGCGGTGATCACGAACGCCGGCGGCAGACCGGACAGGTCCTCGGCGAGCAGCGGCGACGCGAGCGGGTGGGCGGCGTCGCCGGGGTCGGTGAGGTAGTGGCCGCGGTACCAGCCGACCGAGTGCCTGTTGAACAGCATCGGGTCCTCGTCGTCGCCCGGCCGGTGCCCGGGCCGCTGGTCGGTGTTCGGGTAGACGAGCAACTGGGCGGCGAGCCGGGGACCGCCGTCGGCGCGAGCCAGCAGCGTCACCGCGGCGGCCAGGTTCCCGCCCGCGCTGTCCCCGCCCACCGCCAGCCGGTCGGCGTCGACGCGGAACTCGGCGGCGTGCGCGGCGAGGTGCCGCAACGCGGCGTGGCAGTCCTCCACCGCCGCCGGGAACGGATGCTCCGGGGCGAGCCGGTAGCCGACGGTCACGGTCTGGACGGCGGCCAGGTTGACCAGCCGCCGGCAGATCCCGTCGGCCGTGTCGACGCTGCCGAGCGTCCAGCCGCCACCGAAGAAGTAGACGAGCGTGGGCAGCGGACCGTCGCCGTCCGGCCGGTGGATCCGCACCGGCAGCGGCCCGGCCGGGCCGGGCACCGTCGTGTCGCGTACCTCGGCGACCGGCTCGACCGCGCCGGACCCGGCGCGGATCGCGGCGAGGTCGGCGGCGCGGGCCTCGGCGAGGGTCTGGGTGTAGAGCGGCACGGTGCCGGCGGCGGCGCGCGCGGCCCGCCACGCGACCACCTGCGGATCGAGTGTCATCCGGCCTCCCCGGTGGTGACGAAGAGTTTGTCGATTCCGCGCAGGAACAGGCTCCCGCTGTACGTGTAGGGCTGGGTGACGGCGAGCCGCGGGAAGCGCGCGAACAGGCGCGGCAGCGCCAGGCGGCCCTCCAGCCGGGACACCGCCGAGCCGAGGCAGAAGTGCAGCCCGACGCCGAAGGCCAGCGACGGCGGACCGGCGCGGTGCGGGTCGAAGCGGTCCGGGTCGGGAAACCGGGCCGGGTCACGGTTGGCGGCGGCGATCAGCAGCAGCACGTTGTCGTCGCGGCTGATCGGCACGCCGCCGAGGTCGACGCCGGCCGGCGCGGAGCGGGCCAGGAAGTGCACCGGACTCTCCATCCGCAGCACCTCCTCCACGCAGCCCCGCGCCAGCTCGTCGTCGCCGGGCAGCGCGGCGGTCACGTCCGGGTGGTCCAGCAGCAGCGGCAGGCCGTTGCTGAACATGTAGACGGTGGTGACGAAGCTGGCGTTGAACAGCACGATCAGGTTGCTGATCAACTCCTCCTCGGTGAGGTCGACGCCACCCGCGTCGAGCACCTCGACCAGCCCGCTGATCAGGTCGTGGCCCGGCGTGCGGCGGCGGTGGGCGATCAGGTCCCGGTAGTAGACCCGCAGCTCCTCGGCGGCCTGGTTGGCCCGAGCCAGCCGCTCCGGCGTCTTGCCGGACACGTCCATGTACTCGTCGATCCAGTCGACCCGCTGCCGGTACCAGGTCAGGTCGGCCGCGGGCAGGCCGATGAACTCGGCCATCACCAGCGCCGGGACCGGGTACGCGAAGTCGGCCACGAAGTCCACCTCGTGCCCGTCCGCGCCCGCCTCGGCCAGGTGGTCCAGGCGTTCGGCGACGATCCGCTCGATCACCGGCTCCAGCGCGCCGAGGCGGCGCGGGGTGAACGTCTTGGCGAACACCGCGCGCATCCGGGTGTGGTCCGGCGGGTTGACGAACATCATCGAGGTGAGGAACGTGCGCAGGATCTCCTGCTCCTCCCAGCCGGGCGGGAAGCCCTTGTACCAGCCGGGATCGCGCAGGATCTGGTCCACCACGTCGTACCCGCCGGCGACTGCGCTCACGGTGCTGTGCTCAGCCCGGGCCGGAACGGCGTTTATCGGCCCGTGCTCGTGCATTGCCGCGTAGAAGGGGTAGGGGTTCTGCCGGCCCTGTTCGCTGTAGAGGCCGGTCAGGATCTCGCTGATGTCCACTGTCTGTTCCTCCCCAGGAAAACGGCGGCGGGGGCGGCGTCGTGTCGACCGCCGCCCCCGCCCGGTGTCACAGTCCGAGCAGCTTCAGTGGTACGGCGTTCGCCATCACCGCGGCGCCCGTGTCGTTCGGGTGGATGTGGTCACCCGAGTCGTACGCCGGCAGCAGCCGGCTCGGCTGGGCCGGATCCCGCATCACCGCGTCGAAGTCGACGATGCCGTCGAACTCGGCCCGGCCGGGCCCGCGCAGCCAGGTGTTCACCGCCTGGCGGGTGGCGTCCTTCTCCGGGGTCCACACGCCCGGCCCGCCGTTGCCCTCGTACGGCATGAGCGTGCCGGCGATGCTGGTCAGGCCGCGCGCCTGGACCTGCCGGTTGAGCTGGCGCAGCGCGGCGATGATCGCCTCGGGGCTGTCGCCGTTCATCCAGATGTCGTTGATGCCCAGGTGGGTGATGACGGTCCGCACCCCGGTCTGCGGGAACACGTCCTCGTTGAGCCGGGCCAGCGCGTTCGGCCCCAGCTCGTAGTAGCCGGGGAAGTTGTCCGCGCCGGGCTCGGGGCCCTCGTGGTTGAGCCGGTTGCCGGCCAGGCTGAGGTTGAGCACACCCGGCGTACGCGGCTCCGGGCGGGCGTCGATCAGTCGCTTGGCCAGCAGGTCGGACCAGCGCTGATCGGCGTTGACGGTGCTGCCGTTGCCGTCGCTGATGGAGTCACCCAGCACCACCACCGAGCCGGGCGTGGCCTTGCGTTCCACGTCGATGCCGGACAGGAACATCCAGCAGCAGTTGGGCCGGATGGTGAAGCCGGTGCCCTCGGCCGCCGAGGTGAGGTCGGTGGCGCCGATGAAGTTGGTGACCCGGGACTGGCCGTGGAACGTGACCGGCCCGGTGAGCACCGGGAAGTACAGGGTGACGACCAGGTCCTCCTGCTCGGCCACCGGGAACGCCACCGGGTCGCTGAGCAGTTCGGCGCCCTTGTTGATGGTCGCCGAGCCGGCGCCGGAGAACGTCAGCTGGCGGACGCTCGACGGGACGATGTCGGACAGGTCGTCGGGGGTGGCGGTGTTCGGCCGGGCGATCGTGGCGCGGCCGACCTGGACGGCCTGCTCGCCGTACAGGTTGGTCAGCCGCACCCGCAGGCGCGGGCCGCCCACCGAGGTCTGCACGGTCATCCGGATGCTCTGGTTGTTCAGGCCGGTGTTGGTCAGGCCCACTGTGTTCCCGCGGGTCACCGCGGCGGCCCAGGTTCCGGCCCACTCGGCGCGCCCGTGCCCGGCGCGGTCGTTCCCGGTCGGGCCGGCGCTCGCCGTGACCGCCGGGGTGGCGGCGATCAGCAGCGTGACGGCTGAAGCTATGACGTGCCATCTCTTCGGGGTCGGCATCGATCCTCCATGGTCGGCAGCCCCGGGCGTGACGCGGTCGGCGGCACCGGCCCGGGCGATGGACCGGAAACTAGCTTCCGGCTGTGACGAGCGTCAATCAACCTGATCGACATGATCAAATGCCCGCGGGACGGGACGCAGCGACGATCGGCTCTGTCCGCCGTGGACCGCGGCTGCCTAGGCTCGGGGCTGGCGGCGGTGCGGTCGCCGACCCTGGCACCTGCCGTCTTGTCCCGGCCCTGACCTGGCCGGACGCCGCTCGCGGACCATGATGGGGGCTGCCCGATGACCGACCGGCCGAACTATGTGCACGAGGCGCTGGAGCTGTTC
This sequence comes from Micromonospora sp. CNZ285, assembly GCF_004637285.1. Classification (NCBI taxonomy): domain Bacteria; kingdom Bacillati; phylum Actinomycetota; class Actinomycetes; order Micromonosporales; family Micromonosporaceae; genus Micromonospora; species Micromonospora sp. CNZ285. The sequence goes on from NZ_SPQD01000001.1 coordinate 2,016,932, forward strand.
GCCGGGTTCGGCGACCGGGAGGCGCTCGTCGGCGGCGGACGCCGCCTCACCTACCCCCAGGTCGCCGCCGAGGTGCGCGGCCTGGCCGCCGCGTTGCACCACCACGGGGTACGCCCCGGCGCCGCGGTGCTGGTGATGCTCGGCAACACGGTCGAGGGGCCGCTGCTGCAACTGGCCCTGCACCTGCTCGGCTGCCGGAGCATGTGGGTCGCCCCGGTGACCTCGCGGCGGGAGGTCGACGAGTTCGTCGCGCTGTCCGCGCCGGAGGCGTTCGTCCACGACCCGCGGGACGCGCAGGCGGTGGAGATCGCGGCGGGCCTGTCCGGCGTACCGGTGCTCTGCCTCGGTCCCGGCGGCGCCGGACCGGACCTGACCGCCCAGGCCGCCGGGCCGGTCGCGGAGCCGCCCGCCGGGGTGCCCGCGCCGGAGTCGTTCCTGCAGACCAGCGGCACCACCGGCACGCCGAAGCTGGTGCACCACCGGGAGAGCTTCTACCGGCAGGTGCTCGCCCTGGCCGCCGACTTCCGGGGCGCCGGGTTCCCGCTGCTGCGGCACCTGTCGCACTCCCCGATGTGGCTGGCCAGCGGCCAGATCACCACACTGTTCAACCTGTTCACCGGCGGCGTGCTGTTCCTGCGCGAGCAGTGGGACCCGGCCGCGTTCATCGCCACCGTGGACGCCGAGCGGCTCACCTCCACGTTCGTCACCCCGCCGATGCTCTACGAGGTGCTCGACCACCCCGACCTGCCGGGCGCCGACTTCTCCGCCATGTTCATGTTCAACGTGGGCGCCGGGCCCGCCGCGCCGGCCCGGCTGCGCCAGGCCATCGCCCGCTTCGGCCCGTGCCTGCGCATCGTGTACGGACTCAGCGAGGCGGTGGTCATCTGCGCGCTGCCGGGGCTCACCGAGGACCCGGAGCACCCGGAGCGGCTGCGGTCCTGCGGCCGTCCGTACGGCGACGTGACGGTCCAGATCCGCGACGCCGACGGGCGGGTGCTGCCGGCCGGTGAGGACGGCGAGGTCTGGGTACGCACCAAGCTGAGCTTCGCCGGCTACCACGGCCGGCCGGAGTTGACCGCTGACACGCTCGTCGACGGCTGGGTCCGCACCCGCGACATCGGGCACCTCGACGCCGACGGCTACCTCTACCTGGTCGACCGGTTACAGGACCGCATCCTCACCCGGCAGCGCAGCTGGCCGATCTACTCCCGCCCGATCGAGGACGTGCTCGCCGGCCACCCCGAGGTACGCGCCGCCGCCGTCATCGGCGTACCCGACCCGGTGGCCGGGGAACTGCCGCACGCGTACGTGGTGCCCGCGCCGGACGCGTCGGTGACCGGCGACGAGCTGATCGCGCTCGTGGTCCGGGAACTGAGCGAGACGTGGGCGCCCGGCGCTGTCGAGTTCGTCGACGCGCTGCCGCTGAACCGGTCCGCGAAGGTGGACAAGCGCGCCTTGCGGGCCCGGTACGCGGCGGCCCACCCGGCCGGCGCCGACCCGATCGGCAGTCCGGCGTGAACCCGCGCCGGGAGTTGTACACCCTGGTCGGCGCCGACCTGCTGTCCAACCTCGGCACCCGGATCTCGGTGGTCGCCATCCCCTGGCTGGTGCTGGAGACCACCGGCAGTCCCACCAAGATGGGGCTCGTCGCGGCGGCGGAGACGCTTCCGTACATGCTCTCCAGCGCGCTGGCGACCCCGTGGGCGGACCGGTTCGGGGTACGCCGTACCTCGGTGTTCGTGGACGCGGCGAGCGCCGTCGCGATGGCCGTGGTGGCGCTGGCGCCCTGGCTCGGCTTCGGCACGCTGCTGGTGCTGGTGGCGATCGCCGGCGGGCTGCGCGGCATCGGCGACCGGGTCAAGCACGTGCTGTTCAAACCGGCGGCCGAGCGGGCCGGGGTGCCGCTGATCCGGCTCACCAGCGCCTACGACGGCCTGGCCCGGGGCATGACGCTGTTCGGCGCGGTGCTCGGCGGCCTGCTCATCGACTGGGTCGGGCTGACCCGCGCGATCTGGATCGACGCGGCCACGTTCGCGGTCTGCGCGCTGCTGATCGGCGTCCTGGTCCGGCCACCGGCACCGGCGCAACCGGCGCCCCGGGAGCCCTACCTGCGGGCGCTGCGCGGCGGCTTCGCGTACCTGCGCACCGACCGGACGCTGATGATCATGCTGATCGTGGTCTCGGTGTCGAACATGTTCGCCAACGCCAGCGTCGCGGTCTGGATCCCGCTCTGGGTCAACCAGGTGCTCGGCGACCCGGCCGGATTCGGTCTGCTGCTGGGCGTCTTCTCGGCCGGCGCGCTGCTGGGCAACCTGCTGTTCACGATGTTCGGCACCCGGCTGCCGGCCGGGACGACGTTCGCGCTCGGGCTGACGCTCAGCGGCGCACCCCGGCTGCTCGCGCTGGCGCTCAGCGACGACCTGGTCGTGGTGCTCGTGGTGACGTTCCTGTCCGGCATCGGCATCGCGGCGGTCAACCCGCTGCTCGGCGCCGCCCTCTACCAGCGGGTGCCGGGCGAACTCCAGACCCGGGTGCTGGGCATCTCCGGATCGGTGGCGTTCCTCGGCCTGCCCGTCGGCGCGCTGCTCGGCGGCTGGTCGGTGGCGCTGCTCGACCTGACCCCGGCGCTGCTGGTGATGTCTGTGGTCTGCCTGGTGCTGACCGTCGGACCGCTGCTGCTGAACCGCGCGTCCCGCCGTCCGGCCACGGAACCCGCCACGCCCACCCCGGTCTGAGCCCGCCGGTCCGGGCCACGGTGTCGGGGTCGGCGGTAGGGTCGGGGCCATGGCGACCTGGGACGACGTGCGGCGCATCGCGCTGGCGCTGCCGGAGACCACCGAGCGACCCACGTTCGACCAGGCGCCCGCCTGGCGCGTCCGCGACAAGTCGTTCGTCTGGGAACGGCCGCTGCGGCGCGGCGAACTCGAGTCGCTCGGCGACGCCGCGCCGGACGGCCCGATCCTCGGCGCGCGGGTGCCCGACCTGGGCGCCAAGGAGGCGCTGATCGCCGACGACCCGGCGGTCTACTTCACCACGCCGCACTTCGACGGCTACCCGGCCGTGCTGGTCCGGCTCGACCGGATCGGCGTGGACGAGCTGACCGAGCTGGTCACCGAGGCGTGGTATGCGCGCGCCCCGAAGCGGCTCGCCACCGCGCACCGGGCGGAGACCGCGTGACCGGCCCGGTGGAGGCGATCGTCTTCGACATGGACGGCACGCTCGTCGAGTCGCACGCGGTCGTGCCCGCGGCGTACCGGGCGGCGGTGCGGGCCGGCGGCGGCCCGTCGTACACCGACGCCGAGGTCATCGCCGGCTACTCGATCGGCTCCCCGGCGGACCTGCTGACGCACCTGCTGCGGCGGCCGGCCTCCGGCGGCGACCTGGACCGCTATCACGCCGAGCTGGATGCGCTCGCCGGGCGGGTACGCGTCTACCCCGGCGTCGCGGACGCGCTCGCCGCGATCGCCGCCCGGGTGCCGGTGGGCGTGTTCACCGGCGCGAGCCACCGGGCCGCCGAGATCCTGCTCGACCGGGCGGGCCTGCTCGGTCACTTCCAGGTCGTCCTCGGCGGCGACCAGGTCGACCGCCCGAAACCGGCTCCCGACGGCGTGGAGGCGGCCTGCCGGCACCTCGGCGTGCCGCCCGGCCGCGCCGCGTACGTGGGTGACTCACCACTGGACGTACGCGCCGCCCGGCACAGCGGCGCCGTAGCGGTGGCAGCCGCGTGGGGCCACCAGTACGACCCCGGCGAACCGGCCGACCTCAGCCTGTCCCGGCCCGGGGAGCTGCTGGCCCTGCTGCCCTGAGCGCGACGGCCACCGCCTCCTCCGGCGAACCGGCGTGCACCGGGCCGGGCACCGGGCCGCCGTGGGCGTCCACGATCCGCCACCCGCCCAGCACCACCACCGGGATGCCGCCGCGCCGCATGCCGAGGGCCACCTCGCTGAGCGTCCCCCAGGAACCGCCGATCGCGATCACCGCGTCCGCGCTCCACACCAGGATCGCGTTGCGGGCCTGACCCATGTTCGTCACCACGCTCGCGGACACCTCCGCCGCGCCGGGATCGGAGCCGTCGCCGGGACGTATCCCGATCACCAGGCCGGAGCGCGCCCGTGCGCCCGCGGCGACGGCGGCCATCACCCCGCCGCCTCCACCGCAGAGCACCGTGACGCGACGCTCGGCCAGCAGTTCACCCACCCGCCACGCGGCCGCCGTATCGTCCTCGGTCGCCGCCTCCGGACCGCACACCGCCACCTGCATCCGCACCCCTCCATTCCGGACGCCGCTGCCGTCCTTGTCGCGCCGCCACGCCGCCCCTTCCCCCACTGTCGCGGTGCTGCTGGCCGCCGTGGCGCCCCTTTTCCCGCTGACGTGGCTCGGCTAGCCTGCCGGGCATGCCATCGACGTTGACCGAGGCGACCGACCCGTGGTGCCTGCGGCCGGGAGAGGCCGCCGACCTGCTGCGCGGGCACCCGTGGCGCCGGTTCGTGGTGCTGGGTGACAGCGTCGCGGAAGGACTGTGCGAGCCGGCCGACGGCTATCCGGACCTCCAGTGGGCCGACCGGATCGCGGCCGAGCTGCGCGCGATCCGGCCGGAGCTGGCCTACCTGAACCTGGGCCGGCGCGGGCTGCGCGCGCACGAGGTCCGGGCCACCCAGCTCGCCGACGCGTTGGCCTTCGAGCCGGACCTGGCCCTGGTGGTGTGCGGCGGCAACGACGCGTTCCGGTCCGCCTACGACCCGGACGCGGTCGACGCCGAGCTGACCGCCATGATCACCGCACTACGGGAGGCGGGCGCGGACGTCATCACTGTGGGCATGTTCGACGTGTCGCACAGCCCGGCGGTGCCGGACGCGCTGCGCGCGGGCCTGGGCGAGCGGATGCGCCGGCTGTCGCGGCACACCCGGGGCGTGGCCGAGCGCCTGGGCACACTGCACGTCCACCTGACCGACCATCCGCTGGTGGCCGACCCGTCGCTGTACAGCAGCGACGGCCGCCACGGCAGCGCCCGCAGCGACGCGGTAGCCACCGCCGAAACCCTGAAGGTCCTCTCCACCCACCTCCCCCACCCCTGACCCCCTCCCCTAAGGCGTGTTTTATAAGCCGGTCAGAGCCACTCGCAGATGATGGCGATGGTCAGGCTTGCCTGGAACCGGACGGCCAACTTGTCGTAACGGGTGGCCACGCCGCGGTGGCGCTTGAGCCGAGCGATGCCGTTCTCGACGGCATGTCGCATCCGGTACAGGTCTCGGTCGAACTTCGGCGGGCGCCCGCCGCGGCTGCCCTTGGCTTTGCGGTGGGCGTCCTGGTCGGTCTTGCTCGGGATGCACGCCTTGATTCCGCGCTTGCGCAGGTAGGCGCGGTTTCCGCGGCTGGTGTAGGCCTTGTCGGCCAGGACCAGGTCGGGGCAGGTGCGGGGCCGGCCCACCCCAAGGCGGGTCACCTTGATACGGCGCAGGACCGGGATGAACTGCGGGCTGTCACCACGGTGCCCGGCGGTCACCACCATCGATAGGACCTTCTGTCCCTGCTCACAGGCCAGATGCGTCTTGGTGGTCAAACCGCCGCGAGATCGTCCGAGGGCGTGATCGGCAGGTTCGTCGTGCACGCCGCCGGGTGACTCTTTCTGCGCGTGGCCGTCGGTGCGGGCGCCAGCGGCGTGCTGGTGGGCACGGCTGGTCATCGAGTCCACGCTGACCGTCCAGGTGATCCGGCCTTGCGCATCGCCGGCGGCCTGGGACGCGGCCAGGATCTTGTCCCAGGTGCCGTCGCGCTGCCAGCGACGGAACAGGCCGTAGACCGTCTGCCAGGGGCCGTACTCGGTCGGGACGTCACGCCAGGGCGACCCGATCCGGATCCGCCACCTGATCCCGTCGATGAGCTGCCGTTTCTCCCACTTCGGCGGTCGGCCCTTCACCGACGCGGCAGGCAGCAGCGCAGCAAGCCGCTGCCACTGAGCGTCGGTGAGGTCGTGCCGCCTCGTCACCGCTAAGGTGGCCACGAGGTCTCCGGTATGAAGTTCTTGCTTGGTCGCAGAACCAGATACCGGAGACCTCTTCAGTTGTCGATCACCGCCACGCCGCGACCTTCACCGGCCACTACGACTTCTGAAACACGCCTTAGCGGGCCCCATTTCGGCCCCGCCCGGTCCCCACCCCGGCTCGCCCCGACGATCATGAAGTTGACGGCATCGAGCGTCCCTTTTATCCCCGCTAACTCCTTGATCAACGGGGTGGAGGGTGGGGCCGGGGGCGGGAGGCGGGAGGGTGGAAGGGGGTCAGTCGGTTAGGAGGATGCCGGTCAGGAGGACGCCTCTCGCCAGGTTGAGGACCTCGTCGCAACCCGGGTAGCCGACCCGCGCGAGCGCGCCGGACCCGGTGCGGTCGAACAGGTACGGGGCGAGGCTGTACGGGACGTCGGCGGTGACCGTCTCACCGGTCTCGATCTGCACGAAGTCCATCGCCACCCGGTCCGCCTCGTGGTAGCGCTGCAGGATGTTGCCGCCCTCGGCGATCGCCGCGCGCACCCCGTCCGCCCACGCCACAGCTGTCATCTCCCGGCCGATGAGCACGCCGTGCCCGGCCGAGCCACCGGCCGGCTTGGCGACCAGGTCGGCCTGTTCGGTGAGCGCCCGGTCGAGCTGGTCGGCGGTGAGCGCCACGGTGTGCGGCACGTACCGGCGGATCAGCGTCCGGTCGTCCTCCGGCAGCAGGTCCAGGTCGTCCCAGAGCCAGGCGTAGTTCAGCTTGTTGCTGAGCAGCCAGGCGGCGCTGCTGACGAACATCGGCAGTGTGCCCGCGGCGAGCGCGCCGGCCACCGCGTCCAGCCCGGCGCTGGGCGTGACCCGGTTGGGCACGAACAGCCGGAACAGGGCGTCCACCGGGGCGCCGCCGACGACCAGCCGGTTCTGCGCGTCCAGCGTGGCGGTGGCGACCGGGGCGATGACCAGGTCGATGCCGAACGGGCGGGCCTGGTCGATCAGCGGGGACAGGATCCGGATGAACGTCTCCGGGTCGTCCAGTCCCGGGTAGTCGGCGTCGAAGTCCATCAGCAGCGCCACCCGGGCGCCGTCGGGCAGGCCGAGTGTGTCCCGGATGGCCACGAACCGCTGGTCCAGCAGGGACGGCGCGGGCCGGGCGCCGTCGAGCAGGTCGTGGGTACGGTACAGCTCGGCGTACCGCTGGATCACGGTGTCGGCGTCGAAGCCGCCGCCGAGGCTGCTGTCGATGTTGTACTCGACGATGCAGGGCACGCCGCCGGAGAACAGCACGTCCGGCCGGTACGCGGCGAGCAGCCCTTCGTGCAGTTCCTCGTCCGGGTCGAGCAGCCGGGTCTCGCCGTCCGGCACGTCGAGCAGCAGGCGCAGCTCACCGGCGGTGCGGGCGCGGCGCCGGCAGGCTTCGAGGATGAGCTGGGCGATGCGGTCGCAGACCTCGTTCAGCTCGCGGAACGCGTCGGCGGTGAACACGGGCGGGCGGGCCAGCCGCCACTGCTTGTTGTACGTGGCCCGGCCGTGGAAGATCTTCTCCCACGCTTCGGCGCCGGTGGTCACCATCGCGGTACGGGTGGACTCGGGCAGGTCGGTCCACGCCTGGCCGAGCGGCGGCCACGTGTAGTTCGGGTCCATCGTTCATCCGTCCTTGAGGGTCAGTTGGATGGCGGCGGTGAGCTGGTCGCGGCCGGGTTGCACGGCCCGGTCGAGGGCTGGCGCGAAGGGCAGCACCGCGCCGTCGGGGCGGGTGACCCGGCGGGGTGGCGCGGCCAGCCGGACCCGCTCGACCACCGTGGCGATGATCTCCCCGGCGATGCCGCAGGAGCGGTTGCCGTCGTCGACGACGACGAGCCGCCCGGTGCGGCTCACCGACTCGACCAGCCCGTCCCAGTCGAACGGGTAGAGCGTGCGGGGGTCGAAGACCTCCACCGACGCCTGGCCGGCGAGTCCTTCGGCGACGGCGAGCGCGTCGTGCACCAGGTGCCCGACCGCCACCACTGTCACGTCGGTGCCGGAGCGGCGGACGATCCCGCGGCCCAGCGGCACCGGCGCCGGGTCGGTCACGTCGGCGCGCAGGTCGAGGGCGCCGGCCGGGGCGAAGACCACCACCGGGTCGTCGCAGCGGATCGCGGAGACCAGCAGCCCGTACGCGTCGGCCGGGGTGGCCGGTACGACTGTGGTCACCCCGACGTGGGCGAACAACGCGTACGGGTGGTCGGAGTGCTGCCCGGCCCAGCCGGTGCGGGAGCCGGAGCCGGGCACCACGTAGGTGACCGGCACCGCGCACTGGCCGCCAGTCATCAGCGGGAACTTGTGCGCGTGGTTGACGATCTGCTCGAAGACCAGGAACAGCAGCGACGGGATCTGGAACTCCACCACCGGGCGGGCCCCGGCCAGCGCCGCGCCGGTGGCGAAGCTGGTGAACGCCTGCTCGGACAGGGGTGTGTCGCGGACCCGTTCCGGGCCGAACTTCTTCAGCAGGCCGGTGGTGACGTTCGCGGCGGCCACCCGGATGTCCTCGCCGAGCACCACGACCGACTCGTCGCGGGTCATCTCGTCGGCGAGCGCCCGGGTGAGCGCCCTGCGGTAGGAGAGCCGGGGCATCAGCCACCTCCGGTCCGGGCGGTGAGCCCGCTGGCGTACAGGTGGTCCAGGGCGGTCGCCGGGTCGGGGTGCGGCCCGGCGAGCGCGAAGTCGACGGCGGCGTCCAGTTCCGCCTCGACGGCGGCGTCCACCTCGGCCCGCACCGCCGGATCGAGTCGTGCTCCGGCGATGTCCACCGGATCGCGGGACCGTCCCTCGGCCACCTCCTCCGGCGGCCGGTAGTCGAGGCGTACCTGATGTTCGAAGGTGTGGTGGGCGTCGAAGCGGTAGGTGCGGGCCTCGACCAGCTCGGGGCCGCCGTCGGCGCGCATCCGCGCGACGGCGGCGGCGGTGACCTCGCGTACCGCCTCGGGGTCCTGCCCGTCGACGACGGCCGCCGGCATGCCGAAGGCGGCGGCCCGCCCGGCGATGGTGCCGGCGACCGCGCCGTCGACCGGCATGGTGGTGGCGTAGCCGTTGTTCTCGCAGACGAACAGCACCGGTATCCGCCAGAGCGCGGCCAGGTTGAACGCCTCCAGGAGCATGCCCTCGTTCACCGCGCCGTCGCCGAAGAACGTGGCGCCGACGATGTCGGCGCCGCGCCGCCGGCGCTCCCACACCGCTCCGGTGAGGATCGCGCCGGCGGCTCCGACGATGGCGTTGGCGCCGAGGACGCCGACGCCGAAGTCGGCGGCGTGCATCGACCCGCCCCGGCCCCGGTTGAGCCCGGTGACCCGGCCGCACAGTTCGGCCAGCATCCGGGCCGGGTCGGCGCCCTTTGCGAGCACGTGCCCGTGCCCGCGGTGGGTGCCGGTGACCAGGTCCTCGGCGCCCAGCGCCGCGCAGACGCCGGCGGCGATCCCCTCCTGACCGAGGTACGGGTGGATGCCGCCGACGATCTCCCCGGCGCGGACCAGCTCGATCGCGCGTTCCTCGAAGCGGCGGATCAGCCGGACCGTCCGGTAGAGCCGGAGCGGGTCGGAGCCGGTCACGCCGGACGGCCCTCCTTGACGGCGGCGAGGATGTCGTCCCAGAGGCGGGCGCGGGCGGCGAGCGCGGCGTTCACCGTGTCGGCGCACTCCTGCCACTTGGTGTCGTCGTCGCCGCACAGGTCGGCCAGCATCTGCATGGCCATCGGGGTGTGCTGCTCGCCGTCGACCTCGATGTGCCGCTCCAGGTAGTCGACGAACTTGTTCAGCCGGTTGCTGCGTTCGTTGACGGCGACGACCTGGGTGAACATCTCCGGGATGAGGTCCTCGCGGCCGAACGCGAACGCCGCGGCCTGGCAGTGCACCGGGGTGGTCTCGATGATCCGCCAGGTGGTGCCGGCGAACGCGGCGGACGCCGCGGGGACGCCGGCGGCGCCGAGCGCCTCGGTGACCGGGGTGCCGTCGCGCAGCAGGTCGACCAGCTTGTTGACGGCCGTGGTGTCGGCGCCGGCCTCGGTCATACCCTGCACGTACAGCTCGAAGTGGCTGATGTAGCCGTCGCCGAGTTCGTCGCTCTCCTCGACCATGACGATGTCGTTGATGAGGCGGCGGCTGCCGGTCGGGCCGGTCGGGATCCACGGCACCGTGACGCAGGTGAGCTGCCGCTGCAGCGACTTCAGCAGGGACATGAAGTCCCAGACGGCGAAGACGTGGTGCTCCATGAACGTGACGAGCGCGTCGTGGGTGTCGAGGTTGGCGTAGAGGGGGTGCTTGACCACCACGTCGCGGCGCTCGGTCACCGCCCGCTCCAGCCGCTCGATGCCCGGGTGCGTCTTACCCCAGTCGTACCGTGACATTGTCAGCCTCCCTGCTGGGCGCGGTCGCGCCAGATGACCGGGCAGTAATCGGGGTCCGCGTAGTCCGGCCGGCCCTCGTGGGTGCGGCGGACCAGCACGTCGTGGTTGTACGCGGCGAGCGTGCCGTCGGAGAGCGGATACTCCCGCCAGGCGTTGTCGCCGTCCTGCAGGTGCAGCGAGATGGCCCGGCGGGGCCGCCCGCTGACGTTCGCACCGCTGCCGTGGTAGGTGCGGCAGTGGTGGAAACTCATGTGTCCCTTGGGGATCACCATGGGGATCTTGCGGATCTGCGCGCCGTTGTACGCCGCGTTCTCGGCGAGCATGGCTTCGAGCTGGTCGCGGTCCCGGTCGGCGAAGTGCCGGACCACCGTGTCGTCGGCGCCGATCTCCCGCCAGCGGTGGGAGCCGTCGACCATGGTGATGGTGCCCATCTCCTCGCCGCAGTCGTGGAACGGGATGAACGCGGTGAGCATGTTCTCCGACGACGAGGACGCCCAGTAGTGCTTGTCGAAGTGCCAGGGCACGATGTTCGACGGCTCACCGGCGATCGGCGGCTTCCAGATCAGCGTGGACTGGAAGATCCGGATCTCGGCGGCCCGGGCCAGCCGGGCGGCGACCGCTCCGATCAGCGGCTTGCGCAGGATGCGGGCGATGCCGTCGTGCTCGTGGTGGACGTAGTCGTTGTGCCGCTGCACATCGCCCTTCGAGGGCTCCCAGTAGGCCAGCTTCGGCGGGCGTACCGGCAGGCGGCGGTCGCGTTCCCCGGCGTAGTAGCTGTCGGTGGCGGCGACGAGTTCGTCCACCTCGTCGTCGGTGAGCAGCTTCTTCGACAGGTACCAGCCGTGCTCGGCGTAGTGCCGGACGTCCTCGTCGGAGGGCAGCAGCGCCTCCTCCTCGGCGGTCAGCCCGGGATCGATGGTGGTCATGCCGAGCCGGCCCGGCATGGCCTCACGGCCCTCGCTTCGCTCGGTGCGTTCACTCATGCCCCAACCCCTCCGGCCGCGACAGCGGGGGTCGCCCCCGCCGCGGCCAGCTCGCGTTCCTTCGCTTCGTAGAGCGCCTTGATGTTGCCGCTGCCGAAGGTGCGCGCCCCGCGCCGCTCGATGAGTTCGAGGAAGAGCGTGCGGCGCACGTGCATCGACTCGGTGAAGATCTGCAGCAGTTGCCCGTCGTGGTCGGAGTCGACCAGGATGCTCAGCTCGCGCAGCCGGTCCACCGGCGCGTCCAGCCGGCCGACCCGCTGCTCCAGCCCGTCGTAGTAGGCGCCGGGCGTGCTGGCGAACCGCACCCCGCGCCCGGCGAGCGCGCCGACGGCGGTGACGATGTCGTCGGTACGCAGGCCCAGGTGCTGCACCCCGGCGCCGGCGTGCCAGCGCAGGAAGTCCTCGATCTGCCCCGGCCGGGCGCCGGTGTCCGGCTCCAGCAGCACGAACGTGACAGTCCCGGACGGGCTCTGCACCACCTTGGAGTTCATCGCCTGACCGGCGACCTCGATGTGCTCGGTGAAGATGTCGGCGAAGCCGAACACCTTCTCGTAGTGCGCGACGGTCTCGCCGAGCTGCCCCGGCGGCACGCAGATCGCCAGGTGGTCCACCTCGGCGAGCAGCGTGTCCGTGCCGTCCGGCGCGGGCACCGGCTCGATCGCGCCGGGCAGGAACACACCCGGGTCGCCGCGCCGCTCGACGAGGCGGTGCACCACGTCGCCGAAGCCGCCGACCTCGGCCACCACCACCTCGGCGTCCGGGCCGGTGAAGGTGCGCGGCGGGCTCAGCGCCGTCGCGCCCCGATCGACCAGTTCCGCGTACGCCCCGGCGGCGTCGTCGACGGCGAGCGCCACCACGGCGATGCCGTCGCCGTGCCGGTGCACGTACGTGGCCGCCGGGTGCTCGGCGGACAGCCCGGTGGTCAGCAGCAGCCGGATGCCGGCCTGGGCCAGCAGCAGCGAGCGCTGCCCGTCCAACCCGGTCTCCGGACCGCCCTGCCCGCACAGCCGGAAACCGACGGCGTTGTCGAAGTAGAAGGCCGCCTGCCGGGCGTCCCCCACGTACAGTTCGAGATGATCTATCCCGTTGATGGTCATGGGCTTCCCCTGTTCCCCCCGTGATCGCGACCCGGACGGACGCCCGGGATTGGAGTCCGGTCAGCCCGCGGCCGGGGTGGCGGCCCGGCGGGCCGGCCCGGAGAGCCGGCGCAGGAGCAGACTGACGTTCTGGCCGCCGAACCCGAACGAGTTCGTCAGCGCGTGGCCGGCCCGGGTGGGCCGGGGCACGGCGCGGACGTGGTCCGCCTCGCACTCCGGGTCCGGGTCGTCCAGGTGGTAGGTGGGTGGCAGCAGCCCACTGTCGAGCGCCAGCGCGGTGGCGGCGGCCTCCAGCACCCCTGACGCGCCGAGCAGGTGCCCGGTGAGCGCCTTGGTGGAGCTGACCGGCACACCGCCGGTGCCGAACACCGCGGCCAGCGCGATCGTCTCGGCGACGTCACCGAGCTTGGTGCCGGTGCCGTGCGCGTTGACGTACCCGACGTCGGCGGGCTCGACGCCGCCTGCCGCCAGGGCCCGGCGCATGCACGCCGCCGCGCCGGCGCCGTCCGGCCGAGGCGCGGTCGGGTGGTACGCGTCGGTGTTCGCCCCGAAACCGGCGACCTCGGCGTAGCCGCGCACACCCCGGCCGTCGGCGTGCCCGGCGCGCTCCAGCACCAGCAGCGCCGCGCCCTCGGCCAGCACGAACCCGTTGCGCCGCTTGTCGAACGGGCGGCTCGCCTCGGTCGGTTCGTCCCAGCCCCGGGCCAGCGCCCGGGCGTTGCCGAACGTGTCGGCGAACGTGCCGAACAGCGGCGCCTCGCTCGCCCCGCACACCACCACGTCGGCCTCGCCGGCGCGGATGAGGCGTACCCCGTCGGCGACGGCCTGGGCGCCGGACGCACAGGCCGTGCCGACCGACGAGCTGTAGCCGCGGATGCCGTGCGCGATGGCGATCCGCGCCGACGGCATGTTCGGCAGGATGCCGGTGAGCAGGTACGGGCTGACCGCCGCCCGGCCCCGGGCGGCCCGCGCCAGCACCTGGCCCTCCAGCGTGGACATCCCGCCGACACCGCCGACGATCACCGCGATCCGCTCCGGGTCGACGTCGCGGCCCACCTCGATGCCGGCGTCGGCGAGCGCCTCGGCGGCGGTGATCAGGGCGAGCAGCACCACCCGGTCGAGCACCTTCGTCTCCGGTCCGGAGGCGACGCTGCGCGGGTCGATGTCCGGCAGCACCCCGGCCACCTCCAGGCTGCCCGCCGCCGGGTGTCCCTCGGGCGGGCGGCGCAGTCCGGACCGGCCGGCGAGCAGCGCGTCGAACGTGTCCGCCACGCCGCGCCCGGCCGGGGTGAACAGGCCCATGCCGGTGATGACGGCGGTCACGACGGCACCTCGGTCAGGTAGCGCTCGCGCAGCGCCACCTTGCGGACCTTGCCGGTCACGGTGACCGGGATGTCGTCGGCGCGTACCGGGACGATCCGGCGCAGCGTGGCTGCCACGTCCGGGCCGAGAGCGGTACGGATCCGTTCGGTGCGGTCCGCGTCCGGGTCGGCGCCGGCGGCCAGTTCCAGCAGCACGTCGGTGGTGACCGTGCCGTCGTCCGCCTTGACGATCACCACTGTGCAGTCGGTCACGTCGGGGCAGGCGGCGAGGATGCGTTCCTCGGACAGCGCGGTGAAGAACCGCTTCCCGTCGCCGACCTCGACCGAGTCGACCGCCCGGTCCAGGTGGTAGTAGCGGCCGTCCTCGTCGGCGTACACCAGGTCGCCGGTCAGGTACCAGCCGCGCAGCCGGAACCGGTACGTGGTGACCGAGTCGTTCCAGTAGCCGCGGAACAGCGACGGCGAGTCGATGCCGAGCCAGCCCACCTGCCCGGCCGGCAGTTCGTTGCCGTCGGCGTCGAGCACGGCGACCTTGGTGAACCGGTACGGGCGGCCGACGCAGCGGCCGTACCGGTCCGTGTCGGTGGTGTGGGTGATGTGGAACATCGAGTGGCCCATCTCGCTGGAGCCGAGCCCGTCGATGAACACCGACCCGGGCACCCGGGTCACACCCTCCCGGGTCACCACGTCGCGGGAGCCGACAGCGACCAGCCGCCGGACGTGCGGCTCGTGCGAGCAGTCGCCGGTGTTGAACCACAACCGCACCGAGTCGAGGTCGTAGCCGGACAGGTCGAAGCGGGCCAGCTCGGCCCAGGTGACGGAGAAGCCGAACACGCCGTCCGGGCGCCACCGCTGGATCGCGTCGAGCACCCGCTCGCCGCCCTGCTCGGAGAGCAGGAACATCTCCGCCCGGTTGCCCAGCGCCTGGTTGACCATGAGCACGGTGGCGGTGTGCGGCGCGGGCAGCGCGTTGAGGATGCGTGTGGTGCCCTGCGCCTGCGGCATGGACAGCAGGTGGCGGGTGGCGGCGAACAGGCTTGCGTGCGAGTGCAGCACCGCCTTCGGCACGCCCGTGGTGCCGGAGGTGTGGGTGATGACGATCGGGTCGTCCGGGTGGTGCCGGTAGTGCGCGGGCGCCGCGTCCGGGTCGCCGGTGCCGGCTTGCGCGGGCTCGCCGAGCATCGGCGCACCAAGGTCGTGCCCGGCCAGCGCCTCGGCGTGCGCGGCGTCGGCGAGCACCCCGGCGGCGCGCAGCCGGCGGATGTACTCGGCGGCGATCTCGGGGCGCAGCCTGCCGTTCATCAGCGCCGGGACGGCGCCGAGGCGGGCCAGCGCCAGGAACGACAGCACCATGTCGGCGGCCGTACCGGCCCAGACGGCGACCGGGTCGCGGGGTTTCACCCCGCGTTCGTGCAGCCAGGCCGCCCGGGTGGCGACCATCCGGTCGAGCCGGCCCAGGGTCAGCGGGGTCTCGGCCGGGTGGCCGTCGATCTCGGTGTCGAACGTGAGCCCCGGCCCGTCCGGGTCGGCGCCGTGCGCCAGCACCCGGGCGAGCACGTTGCCCGCGCCCAGTTCCGCGTCGGCCGCGAGCGCGCCGCGCAGTCCCTTCGTCCTCATTGACGTGTTCCCTCCCCCAGCAGCACCGCGGTCGCCTCGCCCGGCGTCCCGTCCGGTGCCAGTTCGATCAGGATCAGCAACGCCTGTGCGGCGTCGCCGTCGTACAGCAGCAGGTCCGCCTCCGCCTCCCCGTCGGCCCGCGGGTCGCCGGTCGGGCTCAGGCACACCACCGGCCCGTCCAGTCCCCAGCGCGCCGCGACGTGCCCGGCCACGCTGTTCGGCACCGACTGGAAGAAGAACAGCGGCCCGATCCGCCCGCCCGCGGCCACCGTGGCGCGGACGTGCGCCGCGCCGGCGGTGTCCCCGCCCGCGCTGACCAGCACCACGGCCGTCCGGTTGCCGGGCGGCAGCGGCCCGTCGCCGTACCGCCGGGCGAGGCACCGCTGCGCCACCGCCGCCACCAGCGGATGGAACGGCGAGTGCACGAACCCCGGCACCCCCGCCGGCCCCGCGCCCTCGTCCCCCGCCTCGGGCCACCGCGCCTCCGCGAGCACCACGACCCCGTTGCGCGATCTTGCAGTTGCCGCCCCGGGCGCGGGCGTTGTGCCCGATTCGCCGGGGCCGGAAGTGCAAGATCGCGGGGAGCCGGGGTGGGGGTGGGGGGTGGGGGCGGTCATGCGGTGCTCACCAGGAGTGCGGTGTTGGCGCCGCCGAAGGCGGCGTTGAGGGTCAGGGCGTGCGCGGTGCGCGCGGGGCGGGGTGCGTCGCGGATGACGTCCAGCGGGCACTGCGGGTCGGGACCGAGCCAGCCGGCGGTGACCGGCAGCTTGCCGTGCCGCAGGGCCAGCACGGTGACGAGCAGTTCCAGCAGCCCGGACGCCTCCAGCGCGTGCCCGTGCACCGACTTGGTGGAGCTGACCGGCAGCCGCCCGGCGCCCTCACCGAACACCCGGGTCAGCGCCGCCGCCTCGGAGGCGTCGCTGAACGGGGTGCCGGTGGCGTTGGCGTTGACGTAGCCGATCGCGTCCGGAGGCAGCCCGCCCCGGCGCAGCGCCGCCTCGACCGCCCGGGCCAGCCCGAGCCCGTCCGGGTGCGGCTGGCACGGGTGGTACGCGTCGCCCGCCCGGCCCCACCCGGCCACGCTCGCCAGCGTCTCGGCACCCCGCCGGGCGGCCGCGCCGGCCGACTCCAGCACCACGGCGGCCACCCCGTCGCCCAGCAGCAGGCCCTTGCGGCCGGCGCTGAACGGGCGTACCGCGCCGTCGGCGGCGAGCGCCCGGCCGGCGTCGAACAACGCGTACTGGTCCGGTTCGACCAGGTAGCCGGCCGCGACCACGACCCGCTCCAGGTCGCCCCGGCGGATCAGTGCCGCCGCGTCGGCGACCGCGCTGCTCGCCGACACGCAGGCGGTGGTGTAGATCCGGGTCCGCCCGCCCAGGCCGCACCGCGCGGCCAGGTGACCGGCCAGCGCCGGCACCGTCGGCTCGTCCGACCCTTCCGGTACGGGCAGCGAGTGCGGCCCGCCGTGGGTGGCCAGGAACAACGCCGAGTCCGCGCGGCCGGCCCGGTCCAGCCCGGCGGCCCGGGCAGCGGTGTCGATCGCGTCGGCCAGTTCGCCGGCGAGCGTGCCGACGTCCGGCAGTGTGGCCGCCACCGTCACCCGGCGGCCGGTGGTGTCGAAACGGCGCACCGGCGCGAACGCCGGGGTGCCGGTGAGCACCCCGGCCAGCAGCGCGTCCGCGCCCCTGCCGAGGGCGCTGAGCGCGTACGTGCCGGTGATCCGTACGGTCTCCCGCTCAGCCATCTGCGGGAGCGGTCAGAGAGCCACGGAACACCGCGAGCGCGTCGTCGACGGTGCGGATCCCGGCGAGTTCGTCGTCGCTCAGGTCCAGCCGGCGGTCGTAGCGCTGCTCGACCATGTGCACGAGCCAGGCCAGCTCCATCGAGCCGAGCCGGTCCGGCACCTGGTCGGCGGGTTTCGCGGTCAGTTCGGCGAGCATGCTCACCAGGTCAGCTCGCCCCAGGTCGGGCTGACCGGACATCAGGACTTGTCGCTGTTCGCGGCCGCCCGGTCGGCGACCATCGTGGTGAACTCGCCGACCGTCATCAGCGCCAGCTTCTCCGACTCGTCGTCGGCGAACTTGAGGCCGTAGCGGTCCTCGACGCGGACCGCCAGGTCGGCCAGGGCCAGCGACTCCAGGTCGACGCCGGAGGGGCCGAGCGTGGTGTCGTCGTCGAGCTCCTCCACGTCGTAGTTCATGTCGGCGAGCTGTTCGACGACGAAGGTGCGGACCTCGTCTCGCATGGGTTCAGACCTCTTCTCCGTGTACCGGCTGACGGTGCCCGGTCGGGACACCGTGTGCGTGGGAACCGGCGGGGTCGGGCGCGCGGGTGGCGCGTTGCCCGGCCGGTCCGGGGCGGGAATCGGGGTGCACGGGACGCCCGGCGGGCGTCCGGTGGGTGTGCGGCTCGTACAGCGGGCCGGTCACGACGCCGCGTCCCGCAGCGCCGGCACGGACCGGACCAGCTTCCCGGTGGTGGTGCGGGGCATCTGGTCGAGCAGCCGCAGGGTGCGGGGCCGTTTGAAGCCGGCCAGCCGCTCGGCGATCAGCTTGTCCAGCGTGTCCTCGGTCAGCGAGCCGTCGGCCTGGACGTACGCGGTGATGCCGTCGTCCCAGACCACCACCGCGGCGACGACGCCGGGCAGCCCGGCCACAGTGGCCTCCACCTCGGTCAGGTCGACCTTCAGGCCGCCCACCGACACCTGCGAGTCCAGCCGGCCCTTGATGGTGACCAGGCCGGTGTCCGGGTCGACCACGCCGGCGTCGCGGGTGTGCAGCCAGCCGTCGGCCCACCGGGTCGGGTCGGCCAGTCCGACGTACGGGTTGTCCGGGCAGCTCACCCACAGCTCGCCGTCGCGCTCCCGCACCTCGATGCCGGGGGCGGGCGCGATGGCGGGACGGTGCCGCCCGTACAGGTCGGTGCCGATGACGCCGACCTCGGTCATCCCGTACATGTTGCCCAGCGGCACGCCGTAGCGGTCGGTGAACGCGTTCGCCACGGCGGCGGACACCAGCTCGCCGCCGGTGGTCATGCGCTTGAGCTGCGGCAGCGGCCCGGCGGGTGTGGTGGAGGCGAGCAGCCCGATGTGGAACGGGACGCCGAGCACCGTGGCCGGGGTGTCCTGGGCGGCGACGGCGGCGAGGATCGCGTCGCCGCTGAGCCGTTCCGGCGGGCACAGTTCGACGCCCGCGTGCAGGCCGTAGAGCAGGCCACCGACCAGGCCGAGCACGTGCACCATGCTGGGGAGCAGGATGATCCGCTCGCCGGGCAGCGCGACGCCGTCGATGCGGGTGTAGCGGTGCACCTCGGCGACCAGGTCGGCGGCGGTGCGGCCGATCACCTTGGACGGTCCGGTGGAGCCGGAGCTGAGCTGGATCACCGCGTGCGGGCTGCCCGCCGGGCGGTCGGAGTACGCGCGGACCCCGGCGGTGACGTCGACGAAGATCTTCAGTGCGCCGCCGCCGGAGCGCACCGGGGCGACCACCACCTGCGGGCTGAGCCGGCGCAGCGCCTGGTCGACCTCGTGGTCGGTGAGCCGGTGGTCGAGCAGCACCGCCTGGGCGCCGGTACGCCAGGTGGCGAGCAGGTGCGCCACGTACGCCAGCGAGGGCGGCAGGCGCAGCGCGGCCGCGCCTCCGGCACGCAGCCCGGCCTCGGCGAGCCGGTCCTGCGCCTCGCCGACGAGCCGGCGCAGCGTGCCCTTGTCCACCGGTTCCGGCAGGCGCAGGCAGACGTCGGTGTCGCGGCCGGTGAACAGGATGTCGTCCACCCAATCCACCGTCGTCGAGGCAGGATCTTCCGCCACGGGATGTGCAGTCACGACCAGCCACCGTTCCACTGAGGAACTGGGCGGATCCGCCCAGCGGGTACGTCGTTCGGGGTATGGCGGAACCCTACGACGGCCCTCTTCTGCATCGCCAGATGCAAATGGCTAGATCCAAAACAGCGGCTGGGTGGATTGCTCAGGCTCGATCGGACAGGCAGGATCGAGGCCACGCCGGCAAGGTAGTCCGCCGGCCGCCGGATGCTGCCCTCCAGCTCAACCCGGCACCCGCCCACCTGCCGGGCGGACGGCGTAGTCCGCGAGCGCGGGTGCGAGGGCGTCGAAGGCGACGTGCGCGTAGTCGGTGACGGCCCGCGCGATGTCGTCGTCGCCCTGCCCGGCGATGGTGCGGCGCATGGTCTCCTCGAACAGCAGCCGATGGATGCCGGCCAGCTGCGCGGCGGCGACCCGGGGCAGGATGTCGTCCTCGCGGCTCCCGGTCTCCTCGGCCAGGGCTGCGGCCAGGGCCTTCTCCCGGTCGTCGTGGAACTCGCGCAGACGGGTCACCAGCGCCGGACTGGCGGCGATCATCCGGGCGAACGCGGAACCGGAGAACCCGATGACCGGGTCGTGGGCGGCCACCGCCGCGAGGTAGGCGCGGCGCAGCGCCGCCAGCGCCGACTCGCCGGGCTCGCGCTCCCGGACGACGGTGGCCAACTGCCGCACGAACTCGTCGTGCATGTCCAGCGCCAGATCCTCCTTCCGAGGGAAGTAGTTGGTGACGGTCATCTTGGACACCTGCGCGGCGGCGGCCACCTCGGCGATCGTCACGTTGTCGAAGCCACGTTCGAGGAACAGGCGGGTGGCCTGACCCGAGATGTTCTCCCTGGTCTGGCGCTTCTTCAAGGCCCGGAGGCCGCTGCTCTGCGCGGTCACGCCCCCACCATACCTGGTACGAACCAAAAATTGTTCTTGACATGTTTTTAGGTTGGGCCTAACTTTAGGTCGTACCGGCGAACAGCCGGCACGGAAGGGAGCCCGACATGCCCGCCCACACCCGCGACATCGCCGCCGGCAAGCCCCGCCGCCCGCACCTCGCTCCGGCGCGCCGGCCGCACGTCCCCGTGGTCGCCCCCCGGCGCCAGCCCCGCCGGATCCCCGGCCGCCGCTGACCCGCCGCCCGTCCCGAGCCCCGCACCGTCCCGGAAGGAGCACGCCTCATGCTCGCCACCACCCCCGCAGCCGCCGGCCACACCACCGACGCGGTGGCCGACTACCTCCGGACGATCGGACGAACGCCGCTGCTCACCGCCGAGCAGGAGACGCGCCTCGGCGCCCGCATCGAGGCCGGCGCCCTGGCGCAGCGGCGGTTGGACGACGACGGCGACCGGGTCGGCGCGGCCGAGCAGGACCGGCTGCGGCGACTCGTCGCCGACGGGCGTCGCGCCCGGCACCACATGATCGAAGCCAACCTCCGGCTGGTCGTCTCGGTCGCGAAACGGTACGCGCTCGCCGGCCGGCTGCCGCTGCTCGACCTGATCCAGGAAGGCACCATCGGCCTGATGCGGGCGGTCGAGAAGTTCGACCACCGGCGTGGACTGAAGTTCTCGACGTACGCGACCTGGTGGATCAAGCAAGCGATCGGCCGGGCCCTCACCGGCCAGAGCCGCACGATCCGCCTGCCGGCGCACCTGGTCGAGGTGCTCAACCGGGTGAACCGGACCCGCCGCACGCTCGCGGGCGAACTCGACCGGGAGCCGACGCCCGCTGAGGTCGCCGCCCGGGTCGAGGTGCCCGCCGAAAAGGTGGAACTGCTGCTGCGGCACGACCGCGAGCCGGTCTCGCTGCACACGCCGGTCGCCGGGGCTGCCGGCACGACCGAGCTGGGCGACCTCCTCCCCGACGAGGCACCGGGCCCGGCCGGCGTCGTGGTGTCCTCCTGGCGGCGCCGCTACCTGGACGAGGTGCTCGGCACCCTGTCGGAACGCGAGGCGGCCGTCATCTGCCAGCGGTACGGCCTCGACGACGACCGGCCGAGCACGCTCGACGAGATCGGCACGAGGATCGGGCTGACCCGGGAGCGGGTCCGCCAGATCGAGAGCCAGGCGCTGCGGAAGCTGCGCCACCCCACCCGCGCCCGCGTCCTGGCCGACCTGCACGCCTGAGCCGGCGTCAAGACCGCACACCGACCGTCCCACCAGGAGGCCGACCGATGACACCCGACCCCCGCACCGTCCACCCGCTACCCGCCTTCGACCGCGTGGTGTTCCTCAAACCACTGGTGACGTCACCGAAGATCGTCGTGGGTGACTACACCTACTACGACGATCCTGACGACGCGACCGGCTTCGAGCACCGCAACGTCCTGTACGCCTATGGACCGGAACGGCTGGTCATCGGGAAGTACTGCGCGATCGCCTCCGGCACCCGGTTCCTGATGGCCGGCGCGGCCCATCCCGGCATGGGCGTGTCCACGTACCCGTTCACCATGTTCGGCGGCGAGTGGGCCGAGCAGACCCTCGACATCGTCACCGCCATGCCGAGCCGCGGCGACACCGTCGTCGGGAACGACGTCTGGTTCGGCTTCGGATCCGTGGTCATGCCGGGGGTGCGGATCGGCGACGGCGCCATCATCGCAACCGGCGCGGTGGTCACCGCCGACGTGCCGCCCTACACGATCGTCGGCGGCAATCCCGCCCGGCCGATCCGGCAACGCTTCGACGACGCCGACATCGTGCGGCTCCGCCGCGCCGCCTGGTGGGACTGGCCCACCGGCCTCGTCACCGCGCACGCCCGCACGATCATGGCCGGCACGCCCGCCGAGATCGCCCGGATCGCAGCCGAGCACGGCGTAGAACAGCCCGGGTGAGACCGCCGGCCGGCGACGCGCACCCGGACGGCCGGGCCGCAGGGACGGATTCACCGGCGCCGGCACCGGGCACACAGGTGCCCGGTGGACACCACCGGGTCCGCCCCGAACGAGCGGAGGCGTCATGCGCTGGCAGTACCTGGTCCTGCTCCTCGTGCTGATCCTGGTTCTCGTCGGGTTGCGGGTGTGGCTCCCCCGGCGCGCCTTCCGGGCCGGCCGCTCCCTCCGGCAGCGCATCGACGGACGCGACTGACCGGGCTTCGTCAGCCCTCCCCGGCCGGTGGGGGCGCGGCGCCGCGCAGCACCAGCGCGCTGTTGAACCCGTCGAAGCCGCGCGCGCCGACCAGCGCGATCCGGCTGCGCGGCGGGCGGGGCTGCCGCAGGAACGTCAGCTCGCAGCCGGGCGCGGGCTCGTCCGGGCCGGCCGAGGCGGGCAACATCCCGCGGCGGAACGCCAGCAGCGCGGTGGCCGCGTCCAGCGCCGACCCGCCCTGGTGCGCCCGCCCGGTCAGCGGTTTCTGTGTGGTCACCGGCGGGGTCCGGTCGCCGAACACGGTACGCAGCGCCGCCGCCTCGGCCCGGTCGTACGCGGGCACCCCGAGCGCGTCCGGCCAGATCACGTCCACGTCGTGCGGGCGTACCCCGGCACGCTCCAGCGCCAGTCGCAGCGCGCGGGCGTAGTGGGCCGGGTCCGGGCCGGTGGCCGGGTCGGTGGGCGCGGCGTCGTGGGTGGCCGCCCAGCCGGTGACCTCCCCGTAGACGCGGGCGCCCCGGGCCAGCGCGTGGCCCAGTTCCTCCACCACGAAGACCGCGCCGCCCTCGGCCGGCACGTACCCGCTGGCCGCGACGTCGAACGGCCGGTACGCCTTCTCCGGGTCGGACACGTCGCTGAGCAGCCCGGAACGGAGCTGGCAGGCCAGCGCGTACGGGCTCAGCGGGCACTCGGTCGCCCCGGCGATCACCACTGGCGTGCCCCGGCGGATGGTGCGCACCGCGTGCGCCAGGCTGTCCAGCCCACCGGCCGACTCGGACACGGTCACCCCGGACGGTCCCTTGAACTGGTGGCGGATCGACAACTGCCCCACGCTCGCGGCGTAAAACCAGGCGATCGACTGGTACGCCCCGACGGTGCGGCTCGGCCCGCCCCAGAGCCGCTGCAGTTCCCGCTGCCCGAACAGGTTGCCGCCCGACGAACTGGCGAGCGTGACCGCCCACTTGTACGGGTCGGGCGACACCTCGGGCAGTCCGGCGTCGGCGAGCGCCAGTTTGGTGGCGGCGAAGCCGAGGTGCGTCCACCTGTCGGTCTGCACCCGCTGCCGGGTGTCGCTGTACCCGGCCGGGTCGAAGCCGGTCACCTCGCCGGCCACCCGGGTCGGGTAGCGCGCCGGGTCGAACAGCGTGATCGGCCCGGTGCGCCGGGTTCCGGCGAGCACGGTGGCCCAGTGCGCCTCGGCGCCGATGCCGCTGGGCGCGACCACGCCGATGCCCGTCACCACGGCCCGCGCGGTCACGGTGCCGTCCTTGTTCGCGACTGCGGGGCTCGCAAACCCGGCTCACTCCTCGCGCTCACGGTGCCGTCACCGCGAGCCGGCGGAACACCATCGCGGACTGGAATCCGCCGAACCCGCTGCCCACCGACAACGCCACGTCCACCGGCACCTCCCGGGCCTCGTTCGGCACGTAGTCCAGGTCGCACTCCGGGTCGCGGGTGGTCCAGTTCGCCGTCGGCGGGACCACGCCGTACTCGATGGCCAGGGCGCAGGCGGCCATCTCGATCGAGCCGATGGCGCCCAGCGAGTGACCGACCATCGACTTGATCGAGCTGATCGGCACCCGGTACGCCGTCTCCCCCAGCGCCCGCTTGAACGCCGCAGTCTCGTGCCTGTCGTTCTGCCGGGTGCCGGAGCCGTGCGCGCTGACGTACGACACGGCTGCCGGGGCGAGCCGGGCCTGCCGCAGCGCGTCGCTGATCGCCACCGCCATCTCCGCGCCGTCGGGGCGCAGCCCGGTCATGTGGAAGCCGTTGCTGCGGCTGGCGTACCCGGCGACCTCGCAGTAGACGTGCGCGCCCCGGCGGCGGGCGTGCTCGGCCTCCTCCAGCACCAGCACCGCGGCGCCCTCGGCGAGGACGAACCCGTGCCGGTCGGCGTCGAACGGCCGGGAGGCGTGCTCCGGGTCGTCGTTGTCCGGGCTGGTCGCGCCGATCGCGTCGAACGAGGCGACGGTGACCGGGGAGATCGGCGAGTCGGCGGCGCCGGCCAGCACCACGTCGGCCTCGCCGTCGGCGACGAGCTGGTGGGCGTACCCGATGGCGTCGATGCCGGAGGTGCAGCCGGTGGAGATCACCTGCGCCGGGCCGTGCAGGCCGTGCCGGCAGGCCACGTCGGCGGCCAGGCTGCTGGGCACCAGCGCCTGATAGAGGTACGGCCCGCCGAGCGCGTGGTCGACCAGCCAGTGCCGGCCGGAGTCGCTGACCCGCACGTACTCCTGCTCCAGCGCCATGGTCCCGCCGACGGCGGTGCCGAGCACCACACCGGCGCGTTCCCGCTGCGCATCGGTGAGGGTGAGGCCGCTGTCCGCGAGCGCCTCGGCGGCGCAGGCGAGCGCGAACTGCACGTACCTGTCGGCGCGCTGCCGTTCGGCGAGCGTGATCCCGGCGGCGTCCGGGTCGAAGTCGCACTCGGCGGCGATCTGCGACCGGAACGGCGACGGGTCGAAGAAGCTGATCCGCCGGGTCGCGGTGCGCCCTTCGGTGATCGTCTTCCAGAAGCGGTCCCGGGTGGCGCCGCCGGGTGCGACGACACCGATGCCGGTGACCACGGTGCGGCGGCCGGTCACGACGGCTCCCGTGGCGGCGGTGCCGCGCTCTCGGTGTCGACGTGGCCGAGTTCCGGGCGCGGGGCGAGCGGTCCGAGGTGGAACACCACCTCGGCGGGCTCATCGCCGGTGTTGCGCAGCCGGTGCCGGACGTCCTTCGGCACGTAGAGCGCCTCCCCGGCGGCCACCGGCACCGGCGTGTCGTCCAGGTCGACGGTGATCGCGCCGCGGGCGACGTAGAGGAACTCCTCGCTGTACGGGTGGTAGTGCTCGGCGATCCGCTCCCCCGGCGCGAGCGTGGCGACGCCCATGAATCCGGAGGTGCTGCCGACCGTCTTCGGGCCGAGCAGCACCCGCAGTTCCCCGCCGCGGCGGCGGTCGGCCGGTACGTCGTGGACGGAGACCCGGGCGGTGGTGGTGTCGGTCATCGCGCGCCTCCCGCCTGCGCCCGCTCGATCTTCTCCTTGATCACGGCGAGCTGGATCGTGCTGTTGGTGTTGATCCGGTTGGTCATGCCGGCGTTGTCGACCGGTGCGTCGGGCTTCATCGCGAAGTCCTGCGTCCAGGTCATCCGGGTGCCGCCGGGCGTCTCGTCGTAGCGCCAGTGGATGCGCATGTACTCGAACGGGCCGGTCTCGACGCGCCGGGCGTGCACCTCGCGGGTGGCCGGGTCGGCGGTGCGTTCGCTGACCCAGCTCCAGGACACGCCGTTCTCGTCCGGGTGCATGGTGAGCCGGAAGCGCACGGTGTCGCCGTCGCGGTGCAGGATCTCCGCCGTCGCGTACTCGGTGAACAGGTCCGGCCACCGGGCCACGTCGTTGGTGATCTCCCAGACCAGCGGCAGCGGCGCGGCGATCTCCACGGCGTTCTCGGTGTGCCCGGGCGGGTCCGCCTTGCGGGCCACCAGGTCGGCGACGCCGGCGATGCTGAGCTGCCCGGCCTGTTCGGGGATCTTCACCCGCCACCTGTCGGCGACCACCGCTGACAGTTCGAGCAGCGCCAGCGAGTCCATGCCCAGTTCCTCCAGGCTCGCGGCGGGCGCGCCGGCGGCGGCGTCCGGGTCCAGGCCGCAGTGCGTGACCAGGATGTCGGTGATCTCGCGGGCGAGCGGGCGGTCGGGGGCGACGGTCATCGGTTCCTCCAGGTGGTCGGGCCGGCGGCGGGCACGGCGCTGACGGGGGTACGGCCGCCCGGCTCGGCCGCGCCGCGCGGGTCGGGCACGACGGCCCGCGCCGCCTCGGCCGGTGGGCCGTCGCCGGCGGGTGGGGCGTCGTGGGCCGGCGGGGCGTCGTGGGTCGGTGGGGCCTCCGCGGCGGGTGGGGCGTCGTCGGCGGGCGGGGCGAGCAGGCGTTCCACCAGGGCGGTGGTGTGCCGGGCGGCCCGGAACGCCGGGTCGCGCAGCACCCGCCGGGCGAACGGGATCGTGGTACGCACACCGGGACCGGCCACGTCGAACTCGGCCAGCGCCCGGTCGAGCCGGTCCAGCGCGGCGCCCCGGTCCGGCGCCCACACCGCCACCTTCGCCAGCAGCGAGTCGTAGTGCGGGCTCACCAGGTAGCCGACGTGGCCGTGGGTGTCGACCCGGGTGAACGGGCCGCCCGGCGGCCGGAACCGGTCCAGCCGGCCGGGCGCGGGTGCGAAGTCGCGGTCCGGGTCCTCCACGTTGACCCGGCACTCGATCGCCACGCCGTCCAGGCGTACGTCGGACTGGCGCAGCCGCAGCGGCGTGCCGTACGCCACGTGCAGCTGTTCCTGCACCAGGTCGATGCCGCTGACCATCTCGGTGACCGGGTGTTCCACCTGGATCCGGCAGTTGATCTCCAGGAAGTGGCAGCGCTCGGCCTCGTCCACCAGGAACTCCACGGTGCCGGCACCGGTGAAGCCGACCGACAGCGCGCCGCGCAGCGCCACCTCGGCGACGGTGTCCAGGGTGGCCTGCCGCAGCGCGGGCGCGGGCGCCTCCTCGATCAGCTTCTGGTGCCGGCGCTGCACCGAGCAGTCGCGGGTGCCCAGGTGCACGCCGTTGCCGTGGCCGTCGCAGAGCACCTGCACCTCGACGTGGCGGGCGTCGGCGAGGTACCGCTCGACGTACACCCGGTCGTCGCCGAACGCGACCTGCGCGGCGGCCCGGGTCCTGGCGTACGCGCGGGGCAGCTCGGCGGCCGAGCGCACCACAGTCATGCCGCGCCCGCCCCCGCCCGCCGCGGCCTTCACGATGACCGGGTAGCCCACCTCGGCGGCCACCTGCTGCGCCTCGCCGACGGTGGGCAGCGTCCGGACACTGCCCGGCGGCAGCGGCAGCCCGGCTGCGCTCATCAGCGCCCGGGCGGTGGACTTGTCCGCGAGCGCGGCCATCACCTGCGGCGGCGGGCCGACGAAGACCAGGCCGTTCCCGGCGCAGATCTCGGCGAAGTCGGCGTCCTCGGACAGGAAGCCGTAGCCGGGGTGGACCGCCTGCGCGCCGGTCTGCCGGGCGGCCTCCACGATCGCCGCCGCGTTGAGGTAGCTGCGGCGGCTGGCCGCCGGGCCGATCCGTACCGCCTCGTCGGCGAGCCGCACCGGCAGCGAGTCGGCGTCGGCGCTGGAGTGCACCACCACCGTGCGCACGCCGAGTTCCCGGCAGGCGCGCAGCACCCGCAGCGCGATCTCGCCCCGGTTGGCGATCAGCACCTTGTCGAACATCAGGAGTCCTGTCCGGTGACCGGTTCCAGGGCGATCAGCGGCTGGTCGTACTCGACGGGCTTGCCGTCGTCGACCAGCACCTCGACCACCCGTCCGGCCTGGCCGGCGGTCACCTCGTTCATCAGCTTCATGGCCTCGACGATGCCGACCACCTGGCCCGGGCGGACCATGTCGCCGACCGCGACGAACGGCATCGCCCCGGGCTCGGGAGCGCGGTAGAACGTGCCGACCACGGGTGAGCGCACGGCCGGCCGGTCGGTCGCCGGCGCGGCTCGCGCGGCGGGTTCGGCGGCCCGCGCCGGCAGCGCCTCGGCCGGGTCGGCGGTGCGCTGCGCCGGCGCCGCAGGGTCGTGCCACTCGACCTCCAGCACCGACTCGCCGCTGCGCAGCCGCACCCGGCGTACCGGCCCGGCCAGGTCCGCGACGAGCTTGCGGGCCTGCCGGCGCAGCCCGTCGAGCACCTGCTCGGACTCGGCGTCGGCCATCACGCCACCTCCGCCCGGTCACCCGACGGCGAGGACGGGGACGGGCCGGCGGCCGAGCGGGCCGCGCCGAAGCGGCGGAACCGCTGCCGGCGGCGGCGGACCAGCGTGGCCGGAGGGACGGTGAGCAGCGGGGCGAGGTTCGCCGCGACCGCCCGGCGCAGCAGCTCGGCCGCGCCGCCCGGGTCGGCGTGCGCGGCCGGGCGCGGCTCCGGCACCAGCTCGTCGACGACGCCGAGGCGGCACAGGTCGGCGCCGGTGAGCCGCAGCGCGCGGGCCGCCTGCGGGGCGGCCGAGCTGTCCGGCCAGAGTATCGCGGCGCAGCCCTCCGGGCTGATCACCGAGTAGACGGCGTGTTCCAGCATGAGCACCCGGTCGGCGACCGCGAGCGCGAGCGCACCGCCGCTGCCGCCCTCCCCGGTGACCACCGCCACCACCGGCGTGGGCAGCACGGTGAGCGCGAGGATGTTCTCCGCGATCGCCGCCGCCTGACCCTGCTGCTCGGCGCTCACCCCCGGGTCCGCGCCGGGCGTGTCCACGAGCGTCACCACCGGCAGCCGCAGCCGCGCCGCGAGACGCATCAACCGCAGCGCCTTGCGGTGCCCGGCCGGGCTGGCCATGCCGAAGTTGCGGGTCACCAGCTCGGCGGTGGTGTGCCCCTTCTGGTGACCGATCACCATCACCGGGCGGCCGTCCAGGCGGGCGATGCCGCCGACGACGGCCGGGCAGTCCGCGCCGAGCCGGTCGCCGTGCAGCTCCACGAACCCGTCGAACGCCGTCTCCAGGTAGTCCAGTGTGGTCGGCCGGCCCGGGTGCCGCGCCGTGCGTACCGTCTCCCAGGGGTCGCGGTCCGGGCGCGCGGTCGCTGTGGGCGCGGTGACCGGCGGGCGCGACGCGGCCGGGTTCTCCGGGGCGCGGCGGCCCGCCTCGGCGGCGGCGAGCAGCGCCGCGAGCCGGCCCCGCAGCGCGTGCCGGGGCACCACCATGTCCACCTGGCCGTGCCGCAGCAGGTATTCCGCGGTCTGGAAGCCCTCCGGCAGCGTGGCGCCGGTGACCTGGCGGATCACCCGGGGTCCGGCGAAGCCCAGCCGGGCGCCGCTCTCGGCCAGCACCAGGTCGGTGTTGGTGGCGAAGGAGGCGGCCACCCCGCCGTACGTGGGATCGGTGACCACGCTGACCGTGAGCAGGCCAGCCTCCCGCATCCCCGCGATGGCCTGGCTGACTGTTGCCATCTGCATCAGCGACAGCGCGCCCTCCTGCATCCGCGCCCCGCCCGACGCGGTCACCAGCACCAGCGGGATGCCGTCGGCGAGCGCCCGCTCGGCGGTCCGGGTGATCAGCTCACCGACCGCGCAGCCGAGGCTGCCGCCGAGGAAGCGGAAGTCCATCACCGCCAGCGCGACGGGGTGCCCGCCCAGCCGGGCGGTGCCGCAGAGCACCGCCTCGTCCAGGCCGGTCGCCGCGCGGGCCGCGCCGAGCCGGTGCGGGTACGGCAGTTCGTCGACGAACTCGATCGGGTCGACGCGTACCGCCCGGTCCGGCAGCGGGACGAACGAGTCCGGATCGGCCAGCTGCGCCACCCGGTCCGGCGCGTCCAGCCGCGCGTGCGAGCCGCACTCCGGGCAGACGTCCAGGTTGCGGCGCAGCCGCTTGCGGTAGAGCAGCGACGCGCACCCGTCGCACCTCGACCAGAGCTGCTCGTCGCGCGGGGCGGTCGTGGTCACAGTGGCCGCCCGGCGGTGTCGTACCGGTGGGCCGGCGCGTCGTAGCGGTAGAAGCAGTGCGCCATCGCGTCGCGCGGTGAGCGCCAGGTCGGCAGGTACGGCGAGATGTACGGCCGCAGCCGCTCGCTGATCCGGAGGAACTCCGGATGCCCGCGGTTGTCCTCCACCGCGCCCTGCGCGGGCGTCTCCGTCTCCAGCAGATGGACGTAGAGGTCGTGCAGCCGGTACAGCGAGCGGTGCCGGACCCCGACCAGGCCGGGCAGCTCGGTCGCGTCGGACTCCGCGAAGATCTCGGCGACCCGGTCCTCGGCCGTCGGCACCACCTTGGCGACGATGAGCGAACGGTCCATTCGCGCCTCCTGCACGTCCCGGTGCGCGGCGAACCGGTCGCGCCGCACGGATTGCCACACGGTGCCGCGAGCGGCGTCTACCGGGCGTCAACCGGACCCCATCGCGTCACAAACATGGTGACGCTGCGTTGACGCAAGCTGTGCGCGAGCTATGGGAAGATCGCTTTCCGGTTTCCGGGTCGGCGACACTTATTCGCAGATCACGGCCGTGTTACGGGTCCGCAGCAGACAGTCAGGTGGACGACGCACCGTTGACTGAGAGTAACAGGTGTTGATATTCTCCGTCTCGGTCAGCCCGGCCACGGTGACAGGTTTCCGGCCGTGGCGGAGGCGTTCCGACACCGGCGTCGCGGGCGGCGGTCAGGGCAACGCGAAACGGTCGGGACGAGGGTTCCGGTGCTGGGGGTGCGCCGTGTCGGGTGGATCGAGGATGCCGACGGCGGGCGAACCCGCCCCACGGGTGTCACTGCATCTGCTCGGCGGCTTCCAGTTGTTGCACGACGACGCGCCGGTGGTCGTACCCCGGGGGTTGCAGCGCGTCATCGCCCTGATCGGCCTGCGCCCGGCCGCAACCCGCAGCCACCTCGCCGGGCTGCTGTGGCCCGAGACGCCGGAGGAACGGGCGCTGTCGTCGCTGCGGACCGCGCTGTGGCGGCTGCGGCAGGATCCATGCTGCCCGCTGCGCACCGACGGCGACACCGTCCGCCTCGGACCGACCGTCCGCCTCGACGTGGACGACCTGGTGGAGACCGCCGCGCTGGTCCGCGAGGGCGCCGTCCCGCGTGGCGCCGCCGGCGCCGGACGCCACGACCTGCTCCCCGGCTGGTATGACGACTGGGTGCTGCTGGAGCGCGAACGGCTGCGCCAGCTGCGCCTGCACATGCTGGAGGAACTGGCGGGCAACCACCTCACCGCCGGGCGGCACGGGGAGGCGCTGGAGGCAGCGCTGGAGGCGATGGCCGCCGAACCGCTGCGGGAGACCCCGCACCGCCTGGTGGTCCGCATCCACCTGGCCGAGGGAAACGCGTTCGAGGCGGTCCACTCCTTCTACGTCTACCGGGACCTGCTGCTGCGCGAGCTGCGCCTGGAACCGTCCCCGGCGATGACCGCGCTGCTCGACGACACCCTCGCGCCGATCCGCCGGGCCAGCCGCCCGGAGCCGCCGCCGCGCCGCACGGACCGGACCGCCAAACCGGCGCCGCGCGCCCCCGCCGCACCGCCGCCACCATCAATACCCCGGCGTACGCGGTGACGGCGAGGTGACAGCGCGACCGGCACGGTGAACACAGGCACCGCGGCGGCGAGAGGGGTCACGATGAGTCGACTGTTGGTGGTCAGCCGGATCGTGCCGGGGGCACAGGGACGGGTGGCGCAGATCTTCGCCGAGGCCGACGCCACCGAACTCCCCCACCTCACCGGCGTCCGGCACCGGTCGCTGTACTACCTGCACGACCTGTGCGTCCATCTGATGGAGACCGTCGACGTCGCCCCCGGCCTGACCGTGGAACTCCGCGACAACCCGCTCTACGAACAGGTGAACAAGCGGCTGTCCGCGCACACCTCCCCGTACCTGCCGACCTGGCACTCGCCCCGCGACGCCGTGGCCGGCTGCTTCTACAGCTGGGACTCCGCCCACACCCCTGCGCCCGACCGGATCCACTGACCGGCCACGGGCGACGGACGGGACGCCCCGGAACCACGCACGGCACCCAGGTTCCGGGGCGTCTCCCCGCTCTCCGAGCTGTTCGAAGCCGCCGTCCGGCACACGCTCGGTCATCCTCCGGGCACCGGCCGAAACCGCCGGTCCCACCGTCGTGGCCCGGCCCCGGGCTGCCTGTCGTGCGCCGCGCGCGTGTGCGAAGCTGCCCCGAGTCTTTCGCCACCGTCGTGCACGTACATAGAAGGAGGTTGGCCATGCCGTCGAGCTTCGGGCAGTGGCTGTTCGTGATACTGGCCCTGCTCATCGGATTCGGCGTCGGCTGGGTGGTCGTCGGCCGTCGCCGGTCCGGCGCCCCGGCGACGCCCACGGTGGAGACCGCACCCGAGGTGACCGCCACCGTCGACGAGCCGCGCCCGGTCGCCGTCGTCGACGAGCCCCCGGCGACCGCCACTGTGGCCGAGCAGCCCGCGCCCACCGAGACGGCGACCGCCGAGCCGGCCGTCGCCACCGCCGCCCGTACCGCCGACGACGAGCCCGAGGCGTCGTCGGCCGCCGCCGAGCCGGTGTCGTCCCCCGCCGAGCCGGTTGGGGCGCCAGTGGCCGAGGCCGAGCCGGTCGCCGTGGACCGTCCGGCGGACGAGCCGGTGCCGGCCGCCGCGTCGGTCGGTACGGACGAGCCCGCCTTCGCCCCGGCCTCCACCGATGTGGACGAGCCGGCCGCTTCTCCGGCGCTCGTCGCCGAGTCGGAGCCCTTCGCGGCGGAGCCGGAGCGCGCCCCCGTCGCCGTCCCGGCGCAGTCGACGCCCACCGACGAGCCGGAGGTGCCGGCGACGACGCCGTCTGCTGATTCGTCCGCCGCGGAGGCGGCTGCTGCGGAGGCGGCGCCCTCGCCGGTCGAGGCCACCGAGCCGGTCGAGCCGGTCGAGCCGGCCGAGCCGGCCGAGCCGGTCGAGCCCGTCGCCGCCGCGCCGGCCGTCGTGCCCGCGCCGCGGGCCTCGGTCGAGAACGACGTGGCCGCGGACGCGGCCGGGGACGCGCCGGACGACTTCCGGCGGATCCAGGGCATCGGGCCGAAGCTGGCCGCCGCCCTCCAGGACGCCGGGATCCGCACCTACCGGCAGCTCGCCGAGCTGGACGAGGCCGCGCTGCGGCAGACCGTGAAGGCCGCCGGCCTGCGCTCCGCGCCGGGCCTCGCCACCTGGCCGCAGCAGGCGAGGGTGCTGGCGGGTGCCCCCGACGACGCCGACCGGGTGCTCCCGGCCGGCACCGAGTAGACAGTCCTCCACATTCCGGGCCGGTGGTGACGATGGTCGCCACCGGCCCGGTGCCTTTCCCCGCCCCGAACCACCCCGACCTCGCGGCCCGCCCTCGCCAGTACGCCGAAGTGGTGGCATCACTGCCCGACCGACCCCGCCACAACCCCGAACTGGCGGCCGCTCCACCAGCACCAGCACCCGACGTGGTGACATCGCCACCCCGGCAGACCGGCCCGGGCCGGTCTGCCGGAAAAGTGACCGTGTGCGGGCGGGCATGACTACGGTCGGTGAAGGGCCGGGACGGCCCGCCGCGCGTACCGCCACCCGCAGGAGCATCTCGTGCCCACCGCAGCGCCGGAGCCCGCCGACCGGCGACCGCCGGTCCGCGATCCGGAGGCGCCGCGCCGGGTGACGCTGCTCGAACTCTTCTTCGACCTGGTCTACGTGGTCGCGCTCGCGTTGATCTCACGCAACCTGATCGGGTCGGTCACCTGGGAACGGGCCGCCGAGTCCCTGGTCATGCTGATGGCGATCTGGTGGACGTGGGCGATCACCACGCTGGTCACCGACATCTACGACCCGCAGCGCACCGAGATCAAGCTGCTGATCGTGGCGGTGATGTTCGGCGCGCTGCTGATGACCACCGCCATCCCGGAGGCGTTCGGCGCCCGGGGCCTGGTCTTCGCCGGCACCTACGTGGCGATCCATCTCGGACGCGGCCTGTTCCTCATGCCCGCCGTACGGTGGCACCCGCAGAGCAACCGCCGGGCGCTGCGCATCTTCGCCTGGTTCGCCGTGTCGGCCGTACCGTGGCTGGTCGGCGCGCTGGCCGCGCACGGCACCGCCCGGTTGTGGTTCTGGGCCGGCGCCCTGGCCATCGACTACCTGGGGTTCCGGCTGGCATACCCGGTGCCGGGTCTGGGCGCGGTGCCGGAGTCCCAGCGCAACGTGACCGCCGAGCACCTGTCCGAGCGGTACCAGCAGTTCTTCATCATCGCGCTCGGCGACGCCGTGCTGGTCGCCGGCACCGTGTTCAGCCTGCACCACTCCGAGCTGGAGAACCTGGCCGCCTTCACCGTCGCGTTCGCCACCACGCTGCTGCTCTGGCGCATCTACGTGCACAAGTCCGGTGAACTGC
The DNA here is from genome assembly GCF_004637285.1 of Micromonospora sp. CNZ285. Taxonomy (NCBI): domain Bacteria; kingdom Bacillati; phylum Actinomycetota; class Actinomycetes; order Micromonosporales; family Micromonosporaceae; genus Micromonospora; species Micromonospora sp. CNZ285. The sequence goes on from NZ_SPQD01000001.1 coordinate 2,051,056, forward strand.
TGCCGCACGCCATCGCCCGGGCGGCACAGCCGAGCCGGTTCCTCAACACCGCGCCGTACACCCATCTGCTGATGGTGGCCGGCGTGGTGACCACCGCGGCGGGCTTCGACCTGGTCCTGCTGGAGCCGACCGGCCACACGCCGCCGGCCTGGCTGGCGGTGATCCTCGGCGGCCCGGCGCTGTTCCTGATCGGCCGGGGCGCGTTCGAGTACGAGGTGTTCAGCCGGGTGTCGGCGTCCCGGCCCGGCGGGATACTGGCGCTGCTCACGATCGCCCCGGCCGGGTTGTTCCTCGCGCCGGTCTACGCCTCCGCCGGGGCGATGCTGGTGCTGGCCGGGGTGGCGTCCGCCGACTACCGCCGCAGCCGGGGCCGGCCGCCCGAGGAGCCGATGCCACCGCACTGAGGTTATCGGAATCGGCCGTACCGGCACCGGTGCGCCGTTTGGCGGATCACCCGCACGGGGTACAAGGCCTCCACCTCGAATCCACCACGACCCCAGTGGAGGCAACTGATGCGCGGCACCTCGATAGTCGGCGTCCTGGTCGTCATCTGGCTCATCATCGGCGCCATCGCCGCCGGTCAGCGCGGCTACTACGGCAACGACGAAACCAACTGCGCGGAGGCGGGCACGATCCTGGTCACCATCGTGGCCGGCCCGCTGAACTACATCGGCGCCAACCCGAAGGTGGACTGCAAGCTTCCCGAGCCGTCGAAGTAGGCCACCACCCCGTACTCCCGGCCCGCGCCCGCCCGGCGAGCGCGGGCCGTTCCGTGCCCGCGGCGCGGACCGTCACCACCCCTAGGGCGTCCTAGGGGGCTGGGCTTCGCCTGGTTTGCCGCCGGGACCGGTGGGAACGGCAGCGGTTCCGCGACGACGGAACGGAGAACCGGGCATGCGCATCGGCTACAAGCTCGCCTCGGAGGCGTTCGGGCCCCAGGAACTCATCCGGCAGGCGGTCCGTGCCGAGGAGGCCGGTTTCGACTTCGTCGAGATGAGCGACCACTACCACCCCTGGCTGGAGGTGCAGGGGCACTCCTGCTTCACCTGGAGCGCGCTCGGTGCGATCGCCGCCCGCACCACCACCCTCGGCCTCGCCACCGGCGTCACCTGCCCGTCGGTCCGCTACCACCCGGCGATCGTCGCGCAGGCCGCCGCCACCATGGCGCTGATCTCCGACGGACGGTTCACGCTCGGCGTGGGCGCCGGGGAGCGGCTCAACGAACACGTCGTCGGCCAGGGGTTCCCCAGCGTCCGGGGACGGCACGAGCGGCTGCGTGAGGCGCTGGAGATCATCCGGCTGCTGTGGCAGGGCGGCTACCGCTCGTACGGCGGCCGGCACCTGCAGCTGGAGGACGCCCGCATCTGGGACCTGCCCGAGCAGCCGCCGGTGATCGCCGTGGCGGCGAGCGGCCGGGAGTCCGCAGGTCTCGCGGCCGAACTGGGCACCGGGCTGTTCGCCACCGAGCCGAAGTCGTCGATCGTCGACCAGTACCGCAACGCCGGCGGCCAGGGCCCGCGCTACGCCGAGGTGCCGATGGCCTGGGCCACCGACGAGGAGACGGCGGTCCGCGCGGCCCGGGAGACCAGCCGCTGGGCGATCACCGGCTGGAAGGTGATGAGCGAACTGCCCAACCCGGTGAACTTCGACGCCGCCACCGCCTGGGTCGAGGACCACCACATCCGGCAGCAGTTCTCCGTCGGCCCGGACGCCGAGCCGCACGTGGAGAAGGCGCGGACGTACGTCGAGGCCGGCTTCGACCACATCGTGCTGCAGAACGCCGGGCCGGACCCGGACGGCTTCCTGGACTTCTGCGCCCGCGACCTGCTCGCCCGTGTCCGCGCGCTCGGCTAGGGACCTGCCGATCCCCCGCGTTCGGCCGGCCCTCGCGCCTCAGCCGGCCCGCGCGCCTCAGCCGCCCACGTGGATGCCGGGGCGGCGGGTCGGGTCCGGCTCGGACTTGCGGATGATCTCCCGCACCACCGGCGGGGTGTCGCCCCGGCCGAGGATGAGGTAGCGCAGCAGGTGCGCGATCGGGTTCCCCTCGGACCACTCGAAGTGGCAGTGCGGGCGCACCCCCGTCGCGTCCCGCAACGCCAGCAGGATCGCCGCTATCGCGTTCGGCGCGGCCGGACTGCTGGCGCGCAGGATCCGGTAGCCGCCGGACTCCACCCCGTGCACCCGCAGCACCTGGCTGAACTGGGACGGGTCGCTCACGTCGATCTCCAGGAACAGCACGTCGGCGGCGCCCGGCACCGGGTTCATTGACCGCTGCGCCCGTTCCTTGACCCGGTACTCCTTCACCGACCCGCTCTGCCGCTTGTTGGCGATCAGGTGCAGCCGACCGTCCCGGGCCACCGACTCGTCGACGAAGCGGCGGGCCGCCTCGTCGAACTCGATCCGCTCGGCGCGCAGCTCGGTGGTCCGGGTGACCCGGGAGATCAGCGACACCGCGACGATCCCGGCGATGAAGAACCCGGAGATGGTGATGCCGTCGGGCTTGGCCACCACGTTCTCCACCAGCGCGTACAGCAGCACGGCGGTGAGCAGCGCGAAGCCGGCCGCGGCGGCGCGGCTGCGGGCGCGCAGCGCCGCGATGGTCACCGCTATCGCGCCGGAGACCATCATCGCGAGGATGCCTGTGGCGTACGCGCCGGCCTGGGCGTTCACGTCGGCGGAGAAGGCGATCGTGATGGCGATGCTGATCGCGGTGTAGACCAGCACCACCGGGCGCACCGCCCGCCCCCACTCCGGCGCCATGCCGTACGACGGCAGGTAGCGGGGCACGATGTTGATCAGCCCGGCCATCGCCGACGCGCCGGCGAACCAGAGGATGAGCACGCTGCTGATGTCGTAGACGGTGCCGAACGCCTCGCCGAGGTGCTCGTGGGCGAGGAACGCCAGCGCCCGGCCGTTGGCCGGGCCGCCGGGGTCGAACGCCTCGGGCGGGATCAGCACGGTGGTCACGAACGTGGTGGCGATCAGGTAGACCGACATGATCAGCGCGGCGGCGGTGAGCAGCCGGCGGGTGTTGCGGATCCGGGCGTCCAGCCGCCGCTGCGCGTCCTCGCCCTCGCCGCGCACCAGCGGCATCATGCTCACCCCGGTCTCGAACCCGGACAGGCCGAGCACCAGCAGCGGGAACGCCAGCACGCTGGTGACCAGGACGTCGCCGGGCCCGCCGGCGTCGGTCAGCCGGCCGGTCCAGTCGCCGAGCAGGCCCGGATCGGCGACGACCTCGGCCACCCCGGCGGCCACCACCACCGCGTTCAACGCCAGGAACACCGCGACCAGCGGGATGGCGACCTGCACCGCCTCGCTGAACCCGAGCAGGAACACACCGCCGAGCACGAGCAGCAGCGCCACGGTGACCAGCACCGCCGCGGTGCCGCCGTGCGGGAACGACCCGGGCAGCACCGGGTTCTCCAGCAGGTGCACGCTGGCGTCGGCGGCGGACAGCGTGATCGTGATGATCCACGAGGTGGCGACGAAGCCGAGCAGCACCAGCACGAAGATCTTGCCGCGCCAGAACGGCAGCAGCCGCTCCAGCATGGCCACCGAGCCCTGCCCGTGCGGGCTCTCCCGGGCCACCCGGCGGTACATCGGCAGCATCCCGAGCAGCGTCAGCGCCACGATCAGCAGCGTGGCCAGCGGACTGAGCGCGCCGGCCGCCACGGCGGCGATGCCGGGCAGGTAGGACAGCGTGGAGAAGTAGTCGACGCCGGTCAGGCACATCACCTGCCACCACGGGTGGGACCGGGTCTGGTGCTCGCGGACCTCCGGGCCGACCGGCTCGACCCGGTGCGCGAACAGCCACCGGTGCAGCCGGCCCGCCGGTGCCGCCGGCCGCGTCGGGGCCGCCACCCGTTCCGGCAGCTCCGGCACGGTACGGCCGGCCCGCTCGGCGTGGTCGCCGTGCCGCCCGGCCCGGGCCGCCGCAGCCGCGTGCGCCTCCCGGCGCCGCTCCCGCGTACGCCGGGGCTGTTCCGGCTCCCCCGCCTGCCCCATCTGCTCCCCTTCGTCCCTATGACGACGGTAGGGGTTGTCCCGGGCGCGGCCCGGCCGAACCGGTCAAAGATCCGGTGCGCGGGTCAACGCGTCGCGCACCGCCGCCGGGTCGGCCACCGTCACGGTGACCGCCGGGTGCCGCAGCCAGGGGCCGGGGGCCAGCGCCGGCACCGGCTCGGCGAAGCGCAGGCAGAGCCCGCCGGCCACGCTGGCGCCGAAGGTCACCCCGCCGTCGGCCGCCGACAGGTGCGGGCCGATCGCCCGCCACCAGCGGTACGGCCCGCTCAGCTCGGCCCCGGTCACGTTGCCCGGCGTGGTGCGCAGCAGCCACGGCCCGAACCGGACGACGAGCGCGTCCGGACCCCAGTCGAGCCAGGCCGTGGCGGGCCGGACGCCGAGCAGCGCCAGCGGCAGCCGGAACGCCGGGTCGAAGCGGAACGGGAAGCGGCGGACCGGGCCCGGCGGGAACGCCCCGGGGCCGGCCGGTTCGTCTGGTGGCACGGCGGCGACGTACCCGGTGCGGCGGGCCCGACACCCGCGGGCGGCGTTCCCGCGTCCCGCGCCCGGACGGCGGGACGCGGGAACCCCCCGTCCCGGCTACTGCAGGAACGCCCCGAGGGGCGACAGCAGCAGCCGGCCGAGCAGCGCGGCGTTGTCGTCCAGCCGCGTCCGCTCACACTCGCGGGCGTCCGGGTCGTGCCGGCAGCGCCAGATCTTCTGCGCGTTGCGCCAGGCCACGTTCCGGGTGTACTCCACCAGTTCGCCCTGGTACCAGTCGTCGATCTCGCCGTTCACCATGTCGATCATGAGCTGCCAGTTGTCCAGGTAGCCACGGCGCAGGTCCGGGATCCGCTCGGCGAAGATCTTGTTGATCTCCAGGTAGTCGCGGTGCTGGTCGCTGCCGTCGATCGGCTCGGACTCCAGGCTGTCGAACGTGGTCACCAGCGCGAACGGCAGGTCGTAGTTGATGTGCGCGTTGACGCCCGCGGCGGCCGACGGCAGCGGCCGGGCGTCCGGCCCGCGCATCCGCTTGAACAGGCACGACCACGCCTTCGGGGTGCTCGGGCTGGAGTCGGTCCAGAACCGCAGCGCCTCGAAGTAGCGGGCCGCGAACTCCACGTCCAGCCGCGCCAGGAACACCGGGTCGCAGAACCGGTCGTCGTACAGGCCGTCGAGCACGGTGCTGGTGATGACCAGGTAGAGCTTGTTGAAGTCGGCGAGCGGGCAGCTCTCCTCCAGCGGCGGCAGCCGGACCAGCAGGTCCTGCAGCTTGGTCAGATGGTCCACGACCGCCGGCACGTCGGCGGGGTGGTCGGCGAGCAACCCGACGATGTCCTGGTGCACAGGACCCCAGACCGGTTCGGTCATCTCTCCTCCACCGCGCCCCCGGCGCCCCCACGACGCCACCACCCCTGTTCCGCGGGACAGCCTGCCAGGCGCCGTCCACCCGGCGGATCCGTCGAACGACGTATTGGCGACGTACGCCTACTCCGCGCCGTTGCGCAGGAAGATGGCGCTGGCCTGCACCCGCGTGCGTACCTGGAGCTTGTCGAAGATGTGCGAGACGTGGACGCCGATGGTCCGCTCGCTGATGAACAGCCGCTGGCCGATCTCCCGGTTGGTCAACCCCTCGGCCACCGCGGCGAGCACCTCCCGCTCCCGGGCGGTGAGCGTCGCCAGCTCGTCCACCGCCGGTCCGGCGGGCGCCGCCGCCCGCTGCCGGGGCACCGGCGCGGGATCCGGCGCGGCGTCCAGGGGCACCCGGGCCCGCGAGGCGATGGTACGGATCTCCGCGGTCAGCGGCACCGCGCCGAGCGACTGGGCCATCGCGTACGCCCGGTGCAGCAGCTTGCCGGCGGTGGCCACCCGGCTGCGGCGGGCCAGCAGCGCCTCGGCCTGCCGCAGCCGCGAGTACGCCGCCGGGTAGGGGTGGTTGCGCCGGTCCCACTCGAGCGCGGAACGCTCCCACAGCGCCGGGTCGCCACGGCCGTCGTCGAGCCGGCTCAGCTCGGCGTCGCAGAGCGCGAGGAACCCCTCGGCGACGTACCGCACCGGTGCGCCCGCCTTGGCGCTCTTGCCGGTCACCCGGTCGACCACCTCGCGCAGCCGGCGTACCGCGTTGGGGTCCACCTCGATGGTGCGGCCGGCCGCCGCCTCGGCCTCCGCGCGCAGCCCGTGCCACGCCAGCGTGGCCAGCACGATCACGTCGTCGGAGCGGCTCTCGGTCAGGCCCCGCTGCACCGCCTGCCGGGCCAGGTCGTGCCGGCCCTGCCACATGGCCAGGCCGGCTCGCAGGATGAGCATCGGCAGCACGTGCCGGGCGCCGCCGCCGGCCAGCACCGTCGCCACCGCCTCCAGGTCGCGGTCGGACGCCTCGATGTCGCCGTACCCGACGGAGAGCCGGCACCGGGCCAGCAGCAACTCGACCGCGTCGGCCCCGGAGGGGCGGTGCCGGAGCGCGGCGGCGACCACCTTCTCCGCCTCGGCCCACTGCCCCACCCGGAACAGCCCGTTCGTCGCCACCGCCAGCAGCCGGGTCTCCCAGGTGCGGCCGAGCCCCAGCTCGGCGACCCGGTCGGCGCCCCGGCGGGCCACCACCACCCCCTCCTCGAGGATGTTCAGCGGCCCGGTGAGCAGCTCGGCCAGGTGCAGGTACGCGCAGGCCACGTCCTCCGGCCGGCCGGACCGCTCGGCGGTGTCCAGCGCCCGGCGCATCACCGCCAGCCCGGCGGCCGGATCCTCCAGGAACGCCTCGCTGAACCCGAGCGCGGCGCTGGCCATCACCACCTCGGAGGTCGTGCCGGGCACGTCGGCGGCGAGCGCGAGGGCCTCCCGGGCCTGGTCACCGGCCTCGGCGTAGCGGCCCAGGTGCAGCAGCAGCTCGGCCAGCCGGGCGGCGGCCGTGCACCGCTCCCGCGGTGTGCAGTCGGGCGAGTCCAGCACCTGCCGGTACTCCTGCTCGGCGGGGGCGGACCGGCCGGCCGCGGCCAGGTAGCGGGCCCGGCGGATGCGCAGCGCGCAGACCGGCGGGCCGGACGGGTCGTCGGCCAGCTCCTCCAGCAGCGTCAGGGCGCGGGCGTGCTCACCGCTGTGGTGCGCGGCCTCGGCGGCGTGGCTGAGCAGCTCGGCCCGGTCCGCCTCCACCGGCTCGGGCCGTGCCCCGTCGGGCAGCACGGCGGCCGGCTCGGTGGCCAGGGTCAGCGCGGCGGACCAGTGGCGGTGCGCCTCGGCGTACCCGTGCAGCCGTTCCGCCTCGCGGGCGGCGGCCATCGCGGCGGGCAGCGCCCGGCCCGGCTCCCCGGCGTGGCGCCAGTGGTGGGCCAGCCGGGCCTGGTGCAGCTCGGCCGGTACGGCGGTGAGCGCCTCGGCGTAGCGGCGGTGCAGCGCGGCCCGCTCGGCGGGCAGCAGCTCGTGGGCCAGGACCTCGGCGACCAGCCGGTGCCGCAGCCGGTAGCCGTCGTCGGCGCCGACCAGCAGCCGGTGTGCGACCGCTTCGCGGACCGCTTCCAGCAGCTCGTCCTCGGGCAGTCGCACCACCTGGGCCAGCAGCCAGTGCTCGACCGGCTCGACGCCGACCGCCACCGCGTGCACCACCGCGTGCGCCGGCTGGGGCAGCGCGTCGACCCGGTCGAGGAACACCTCGCGCAGCGTGTCGGAGAGGCCGTCGCGGCCGTCGCGCCGGTCGCGGGCCAGTTCCTCCACCACGAACGGGTTGCCGCCGCTGCGCTGCCAGAGCTGGTCGGCGGCCTCCGGTGGCAGCGGCGCGCCGACCACGGCGGCGGCCAGCTCGTCGGTGGCGGACCGGTCCAGCGGCAGCAGGTCGATCACCCGTACCGAGCGCAGCCGGCGCAGCTCGGTGAGCACCCGGCGCAGCGGGTGCGCGCCGCGCAGCGACTCGGCCCGGATCGCCGCCAGCACGGAGAGCTGGAGGTCGCCGAGGCCGGCCAGCAGGTAGAGCAGGAGCTGGCGGGTGCTGCGATCGACCCACTGCAGATCGTCGAGGACGAGCACCAGCGGCCGTCCGCCGGCCACCACGTGCAGGCCCTGGGCGACGCGTTCCAGCAGTGCGCCGGCGCCGTCCGGGCCGGGGGTCTCCTCGTCGAAGACCTGCAACACCCCGCGGATCGCCGAGGTGGTGCGCGCCTCGGACTGCTCGGCCTCGAGCCGGCGCAGCGCCTGCCGTACCGGGTGCAGCGGCGAGGCGTCTCCGATGTCGAGGCAGGTGCCGGTGAGCACCAGCGCGCCGGTCTGCCGCAGCTGCTCGCCGACCTCGGTCAGCAGGCGGGTCTTGCCCACTCCGCTCTCTCCGGTGAGGAACACCGCGCCGGTCTGCCCGGGCCGCAGGTCGTCGTAGAGCGCCGACCGCAGCGTCGCCATGGTCCCGGTACGGCCGACGAGCGGTGCAGTGTCCACGTCGCTGGCCATGGAACGCAGCCTAGTCACAGGTCCCCGCACCGTTCTACGGCCTCCGGGCCGGACTCGTACCTCTCGCGTCGACTACACGACTAATGGTTGCGGGTGCCCGACATACGTCGTCCTACAGATCCCCCGAGAACCCGGTGGTGAAAGTCTGCGGAGGTCGTCGGGCACCGCTATCGGGAAAGGGTGGGTGCGATGTTGATCACCACGCCCGTGGGGAGTCGGGAAGCCGTCATCGCGGCGTGCCGGCCGGTGCCCGAGGAACGACGGATCGTCACCGTCCTCTTCGTCGACATCGTGGGCTCGACCCGGCTGGTCGAGCGGCTCGACCCGGAGGACGTCCGCGCGTTGCAGCGCGCCTACTTCGGCACCGTCGCCTCGGTGCTGCGCCGCTGGCGGGGCGTGGTGGAGAAGTACGTCGGCGACGCGGTGATGGCGCTGTTCGGCGCGTCCGGTTCGGACGGTCTCGACGCGTACCGGGCGGTGCGGGCCGGGCTGGACATCCAGGCCGCGCTGGCGCGGCGGCGCCCGGCCGGCGTCCGGCTGAGCGTGCGGGTCGGCGTGGCGACCGGCGAGGTGCTGCTGGACCTGGCCGGGGTCCGCGACGGCGGCCACGGCGCGGCCAGCGGCGCGGTGATCACCACGGCGGCCCGTCTCCAGGAGCACGCGCCGCCCGGCGGGGTCGTGGTCTGCCCGGTCACCCGGGACGCGGTGGCGGGGCTGGTCGAGCAGCGTCCACTCGCCACCCTGACGCTCGCCGGCAAGACGCTTCCGCTTGATGTGTGGCGGGTGACCGGGCCGGCCGGGAGCAGGGCGGCCCGGCACCGCGTCCCGCTCGTGGGCCGCCGCCGGGAGCTGGCGAGCGCGGCCGACGAGGTGACCCGGGCGCTACGCGAGCGGCGTCCCCGCTGGATCTCACTGGTCGGCCCCCCGGGCAGTGGCCGCAGCCGGCTGCTGCACGAGGTGACCCGCGCCGTGTCGAGCGTGGACGGCGTGCCGGTGCGCCGGCGGGTGACGGCCTGCCCGCCGTACCCGTGCGGGGAGCTGGCGCCCCTGGCCGACCTGGTGCGGCCCCGGCCGGACGCGACGGGTGTGGACGGCCCGGGCGGCGTGCTGGCGGCGTTCCTCGCCGCGCCGGACGACGACACGCTGGCGGCCCGCGCCGTGGTCGCCTGCCGCGAGGCGCTGCTCGGGCTGGCCGCCGAGGCGCCGGTGGTGGTGGCGGTGGACGACGTGGACCGGGCCGCCCCGGCGCTGCGCCGGTTCCTGCACCAACTCCACGTGGCGGCGGGTGAGCGGGGACTGCCGCTGGCGGTGGTCACCACCTGCGGATCCGGCTCGGCCGACCCGCTGCCCGCTCCGGCGCGGCGGATCCCGCTGGAGCCGCTCGGCCCGCTGGACACCGGGCGGCTGCTGCGGCACCTGCTCGACCGGGCCGGGCGGCCGGCCGCGCTCGCCGCGCGGCTGGTGGCGCTGGTCGGCGGCAACCCGGCGGTCGCGGCGGCGTACGCGGGCGCGGAACCGTCCGGCGTACCCGCCGCCGCGCGCCGCCTGGTAGACGCCCGGCTGGACCGGCTCGACGGTACGCACCGGGCGGTGCTGCTGGCCGCTGCCGCTTCCGGCGGTCCGGCCGGGGCCGCCGCGGTGGAGGCGATGCTCGGCTGGCCCGCCGGCCGGGCCGAGCCGGTGCTGCGGGCGCTGGCCGCGGCGCGGCTTCTCCACCCGGTCGCGGCGGGCGGCTGGGCGGTCGACGCGCTGGTGGCGCGGGTGGCCGCGCTGCGGCTGTCCCGTGCGGTACGGGCGGACTTCGCCCGCCGCCTGCGCGCCACGAAGGACACCGCTGCCGGCCGTGTGCCGGGAGCGGAGACCGGCGTCCCGTCCCGGGGCGCCGGCGAGCGGGAGGTCTGCCCGCTCGGGGCGGGACGGTCGCGCCGGTCGGGTGGAGGGGCCCGACCGGCGCCCGTCCCGCCGGACCGGACCGATCCCTGCGACACGGTGCCCGGGCGGCCGGGGCAGCCGGTGCGGGCCGGACCGGCGCCCGCCGCGACACGGATCGTCCCGGGTGTCACGGCGTGGCCCGGGCAGCGGAGCGACGGCCCGTCGTCCGCAGACGCGGCGTGGCCCGGGCGACGGACCGATCCGTCACCAGTGGTCACGGCGTGGCGGGAACGGCGGACCGGTCCGCCCGGGCGGGTGGGCCGGAACCGGCGAAGAACCGAGCCCGGCGGACACGCGCTCGGGCTGGCGGCATGACGTCCGGGTCGGAGCGGGCACGGGGCCACTCCGGCCCGGACGTCACTCGGCGCGCGTGTCAGCGGGCCGGCCGGCTGGTCGCGCTCGTCAGCGGGCCGGCTCGCCGGCCTGCGTGCCCGCCGGCTGCTCGCGGGTGATGGTGCGGCTGCGGCCCCGGAACTCGGCCACCACCTCGTCGCCGCGCCGTACCGTCACGTCGTAGATGCCGCTGCGGCCCTGCCGGACCCGCTCGGTGGCGTACGCCTCCAGCAGGTCGCCCTCGCGTACCGGACGCAGGAAGCTGATCTCGCCGCCGGCCGCCACCGTAGCCGGGCCGTGGCTGTTGCACGCCAGCGCGAACGCGGTGTCGGCGAGCAGGAACACGAAGCCGCCGTGCCCGATCGCGTGCCCGTTGAGCATCGACGGGGTGACCCGCATCCGGGCCACCGCCGCGCCGTCACCGGCCGAGACGAGCTCGATGCCCAGCCCCTTGGACGCCACGTCGGCGTCGAACATGTCGTGCGCCGCGGTACGGCCGCCGTCACCGCTCATCTCAGGACTCCCGCCGCTGGTCGACGATGCGGCGCATCTTGCCCATCGAGCGTTCCACCCCGTCCGGCTCGATCACCCGTACCGCCACCGACACGCCGATGGTGTTCTTGACCTGCTCGACCAGCGTGGCGCCGGCCCGCTCGGCCTCGTCGGCCGCGGCGTCCGCGCGCCGCTCCACGTGCACGGTGAGCGTGTCGAGCCGGCCCCGCCGGTCGAGCACGCACTGGAAGTGCGGCGACAGGGCCGGGGTACGCAGGATCAGCTCCTCGATCTGCGTCGGGAAGACGTTCACCCCCCGGACGATCATCATGTCGTCGGTCCGTCCGGTGATCTTCTCGATCCGCCGCATCGGGCGGGCGGTGCCGGGCAGCAGCCGGGTCAGGTCGCGGGTGCGGTAGCGGACCACCGGCATGGCCTCCTTGGTCAGCGAGGTCAGCACCAGCTCGCCCCGCTCCCCGTCGGGCAGCACCTCCCCGGTGACCGGGTCGATGATCTCCGGGTAGAAGTGGTCCTCCCACAGGTGCAGGCCGTCCTTGGTCTCCACGCACTCGACCGCCACGCCCGGGCCCATCACCTCGGACAGGCCGTAGATGTCCAGCGCGTGCATGTCGAGGCGCTGCTCCAGCTCGCGGCGCATGTCCTCGGTCCACGGCTCGGCGCCGAAGACGCCGACCCGCAGCGAGGTGGCGCGCGGGTCGACGCCCTGGCGTTCCATCTCGTCCACGATGGCGAGCATGTAGCTCGGGGTCACCATGATGACCTCCGGTTCGAGGTCGCGGATCAGCATGACCTGACGCTCGGTCATGCCGCCGGACACCGGGATGACGGTGCAGCCCAGTTCCTCGGCGCCGTAGTGCGCGCCGAGGCCGCCGGTGAACAGCCCGTACCCGTACGCGACGTGCACCCGGTCGCCGCGGCGGCCTCCGGCGGCGCGGATCGAGCGGGCCATGAGCTTCGCCCAGGTGTCCAGGTCGGCGCGGGTGTAGCCGACCACTGTGGGGCGGCCGGTGGTGCCGGAGGAGGCGTGCAGCCGGGCGACCCGCTCGCGGGGCACCGCGAACGTGCCGAACGGGTAGTTCTCCCGCAGCTCCGCCTTCGTGGTGAACGGGAAGCGGGCCAGGTCGGCCAGCTCGCGCAGGTCGCCGGGGTGGGCGCCGAGCGCGTCGAACGCGCGCCGGTAGTGAGGCACGTTGTCGTACGCGTGCCGCAGCGAGTGCCGCAGCCGGTTCAGTTGCAGCGCGCGCAGCTCGTCGACGCCGATCCGCTCGACGGGATCCAGCTCGTCCGGACGGGGCGTGCGCTCCTCCACGGTGACCTCCTGGCACGACGGGCCCCGGACGCCGCGCGCCGGGCGCTGCGCCCACCGTACGCCCGCCACCCCCTCCCCCACCCCCCTCCCCCGCGATCTTGCACGTGCCGCCCCTCGGGTGTCCGCTTCGCGCGCCGTGCCGGGGCCGAAACCGCAAGATCGCCGAGAGCGGGGGCGGCGGGGTGGGGTGGGGGCGGGGGCGGGGTTATGCTCTCGGGTGCTGGTGGGAGGTGTCGTGTCGGATCCCCGGGTCGACCCGGATGTCGACCTGCGCGTACCGGCGGACCGGTCGGAACTGTCCGCGCACCCGGCGGCCGTGCTCGGCGTGATCGCCGCCGGTGGCGTGCTCGGCGCGCTGGCCCGGGCCGGCACCCAGGCGGCGGTGCCGCACCAGCCCGGCGAGTTCCCGTGGGCCACGTTCGCCGTCAACGTCGTCGGGTGCCTGCTCATCGGCGTGCTGATGGCGGTGCTCGCCGCCCGCCCGGCCCACCCGCTGGCCCGCCCGTTCCTCGGGGTCGGCGTGCTCGGCGGGTTCACCACGTTCTCCGCGTACGCGGCCGACGCGCAGCGGCTGCTGACCGACGGCGCGGCCGGTACGGCGGGCGTCTACCTGGCCGCGACGGTGCTCGGCGCGCTCGCGGCGGTCGCCACCGGGGACACGGTGACCGCCCGGCTGCTTCCCGCCCGGGACGGGAGCCGACGGTGACCGCCCGGGACGGGAGCCGACGGTGACCGCCCGGGACGGGAGGCGACGGTGACCGTTCTGCTGATCGCGCTCGGCGCCGCGATCGGCGCCCCACTGCGCTACCTGACCGACCGGGCGGTGCAGGCCCGGCACGGTTCGCCGTTCCCGTGGGGCACGCTCACAGTCAACGTGGCCGGGTCGCTGCTGCTCGGCGGCCTGCTCGCGGCACCCGTCGACCCGGGCGTGACAGCGCTGGTCGGCACCGGCTTCTGCGGCGCGCTGACCACCTGGTCCACGCTGAGCTACGAGACGCTGCGCCTGGCCCGCACCGGGAAGCGCCACCTCGCGTACGCGAATGTGGCGCTCAGTGTGGTCGCGGGCCTCGGCGCGGCGTTCCTCGGCTACGCCCTCGTCACCGCGCTGACCGGCTGACCGCGCCGGTCAGACGGTCAGCGGGCCCGGCGCTCCGGGTGGGCCCGGTTCCACGCCCGCATCCGCTCCGGGTAGCCGGTGCGGGCCGCCTCGTACAGCGGCACCGCGTGCTTCTGGGCGATCCGGCCGGCGACGCGGGGCGAGCCGGTACGGCGGCGGATCCACTCACCGTCGTGCGCGATGGCGACGACTGTGGTGTCGGTGGCTGTCGTCTCCGGTTCCAGGTAGAACTCGACCCCGCGCCGGCTGGTGACGAACGCCTCCAGCTGCGCCAGGTCCTCCTTGGTCGCCTCGCGGTCGAGCTTCGTGGGCATCGTCGGGTCGGCGGCCCGGCGGCTGAACCAGCCCATGCCCGCCTCCTCTCCTCGGCGTTCGCTCCAGTGCAGCACGCCCGCCTGGCAGGCGGCTGGGAGCGCCGTGGGAGTCGGCTGGACCGGCTCAGCCGACCTTCGCCGCCGGGGCGCCGGCCTGCGCGTCCGCCGCGGCGGGACGTTCCCGCAGCACCGGCACCAGCGCGAGCGTGGGCAGCAGGAGCAGCGGCACCACGCCGAGCGCGGACAGCACGCCGAAGTGGTCGCCGAGGAAGCCGAGCAGCGGCGGCCCGGCCAGGAAGGCGGTGTAGCCGATCACGGCGACCACGCTCACCCGGGCCGGGGCCTTGTCCTCGTCGTCGGCGGCGGCGCTCATCCCGACCGGGAAGCCGAGCGAGGCGCCGAGTCCCCACAGCGCGACGCCGACCACGGCGAGCGGGCCGGACCCGGCCAGCACGGCGAGCGCGGCGCCGGCGGACGCCGTCGCGATGGTCGCGTACAGCACCGGCACCCGGCCCCACCTGTCGATGGCGACGGTGCCGACGGTGCGGCCGAGCGTCATGCCCACCACGAACACGCCGAACACGGCGGCACCGACGGCCTCGTCGACCCCGTACCCGTCCACGAACGCCACCGCGAGCCAGTCGTTGGCGCTGCCCTCGGTGAACGCCATGACCAGCACCAGCAGCCCGACCAGCAGCGTGCGGGGCTCGCGCCAGGCGGCCAGCAGCGCCCGCCGCCGGGCCGCCGGCTCCCCGTCGCCGGCCGCCTCGGCCGGCGCGGCGAGGAACGCCCGGGCGCCGAGCAGCGTGCCGGCCAGAACCAGCACGGACAGGACCGGCAGGTGCACCCCGACGGGTACGTCCAGCCGGGCGGCGCCGGCGCCCAGCCCCGCCCCGGCCACCGAGCCGAGACTCCAGGCGGCGTGGAACCGGGGCAGGATGGTGTAGCCGAGGCGCTTCTCCACCGCGGCGCCCTCGACGTTCATCGCCACGTCGCACATGCCGGAGCCGAAACCGAACGCGGCGAGACCGAACCCGACGCCGACCACCGATCCGGCCAGGCTGGCGGCGAGACCGGCCCCGGTCAGGCCGAGCGTGACGAGCACCACCGACACGGCCACGGTGCGCGCGGGCCCGAGCCGCTGGGTGACCAGGCCGGCGGTCGGCATGGCCAGCAGCGAACCCGCCGACACGCAGAGCAGCAGCAGCCCGAGCCGGCTCGGGCTGAGGTCGAGCGCCTCGCGGGCCGCCGGAACCCGGGAGAACCAGCTCGCCACCGCGAGCCCGTTGAGGGCGAAGACGACGGCGACGCCGTTGCGGGCGGTCAGCACCGCCCGGGGCGCCGGTGGCCGCTTCCCGGCCGGTGCGTCGATGGTGCTGCTCACGGTGCGGTGATCCCTTCCCCCGTCTGATCCCGACGACAATCGCACACCTGAGAGCGCTTCCACCACAAGCGCCGTTATGGCTTAGCCCATCCGTGCCGGAGCAGGCATGATGCGGACATGGGTACGCCGATCGCACGTCCCGCCACGCTCGACGACGTGGCCCGCGACGCCGGGGTGTCCCGGGCCACCGCCTCCCGGGTGCTCGGCGGCTACGGGTTCACCTCGGCGGACGCCCGCGCCCGGGTGCACGCCGCCGCCGAGCGCCTCGGCTACGTACCGGACCTGGCGGCCCGGTCGCTGGTGCGCGGAGCAGGCGTACGCCTGGTGGTGGCGGTGGTGGGCCGCGACGACACGGTGCTGGACGACCCGTACGTGCACCGGGTGGTGGGCGCGGCGTCGCGGGTGGGCGCGCCGCACGGCATCGGGGTGGCGCTGGAGTGGCTGCCGCTGGCCGACCCGTCGGGGCTGACCCGGCTCGGCGCGGACCGGGGCGTGTGCGGGGTGATCCTGGTCAACACGACCCAGGCCGCGCTGGACGCGGTGCCGCCGAGGCTGCGCGGCCGCGTCGTCTCGATCGGTCAGGGCTCGCCGGCGGTGCCCTCGTTCGACGTCGACAACGCCGGCGGCGCGGGCGAGGTGCTGCGTCACCTGTACGCCGCCGGCCGGCGCCGCATCGTCATGGTCACCGGGCCGCGCTGGCTGAGCTGCGCCGAGCGCTCGGTCACCACGTACCGGGAGCTGATGCGGGAGTCGGGGGCGCCGGAGCGGCTGGTCACCGGCGACTTCACCACGGCGCGGGGCGGCCGGGCGGCGCTGGAGGCGCTGCGCCGGTGGCCGGATGCCGACGCGGTCTACGCGGCCAGCGACGCCACCGCGTTCGGGGTGATCGCCGCGCTGCGCGGGCGCGGTGTGCGGGTGCCGCACGACGTGGCGGTGGCCGGGTTCGACGACCTGCCGTACGCGGCGATCAGCAGCCCGCCGCTGACCACCGCGACCCACCCGGTGGACCGGATCGCCGCCGCGGCGGCCACGGCCGTGCTGACGCGCGCGCCGGTCGCCCCGAGCACCGCGTTCCCGTCGACGCTGGTCGCCCGGGAGAGCGCCTGAGCACCGGTCACTGCCCGGCGGCGACCGCGTCGCCCGCCGCCCGGCCGCCTGCCGGAGCGCCGTCGCGGCCCGGCTCGCGGTCGCTGTCATCGCTTCCCTTCCGGTCTGCGTACCTCATCCTGCGGCCCGCCGGGCCGGCCGTTGGCCGGGCGCGCGGCGGTTCACGCTGCGGTGGACGCGTTACGGGCCGGTCGGCCCTGGCCGCCGCCGGGCGGACGTCCGTCAATGGGTACGGGAGAAGGAGGGTCCGATGGGCGGGGTCATGACGTGGATGTACCGGGGCGGCCGGCCGAACCGGCTGGCCCGGATGATGAACGCGCTGTCGGCCTGGCAGTACGGCGCCGGCCTCGCCCCAGGGCACTGGGTGACCATGGAGGTGCCGGGCCGCCGGACCGGCCGGACCGTCTCGGTGCCGATAGTGGTCGCCGACCTCGACGGCGAGCGGTACGTGGTGTCGATGCTGGGCGCCGGCGCCAACTGGGTGGCGAACGTGCGCGCCGCGGGCGGGCGGGTGGTGCTGCGGCGCCGCCGCCGTGAGCCGGTGCGGCTGGTCGAGGTGCCGGTGGCGCAGCGGCCACCGATCCTGCGGCGGCACCTGGCGCTCGCCCCGGGTGCCCGGGCGCACGTGCCGGTGGACCGGCACGCCCCGCTCGCCGAGTTCGCCCGGGTCGCCGCGGGCATCCCGGTGTTCCGGGTCGTGGCGGCGGAGCCCTCGGCGCGGTGACCCGCCGCCCGGGTCGTCACCGGGAACCCCGGCGGAACGGCGACACGACAATCCTTCAGAATATCGATCGCTCGCGTTTTCGAGGTCGTCCGAATGGGAGAGGGCGCCGGTAAGATCGGCGACAGAACGGCGACCGATCACGGACTGCCCGGCGGCCCGCACCGGCTCACACTGAGCGCATGAATACGAGACTCCGCCGCAGCCGGGCATTCGGACTCGCGGTGTGTCTCGCCCTCGTGGCGATTTTGAGCGGCTGCATGCAGCTCAACCTCGGGCTGACCGTGAACGACGACGACACGGTCTCCGGTCAGCTCCTGCTCACCGCGCCGAAGTCCGTGCTCAAGCAGCGGAACCCGGATCCGGCGGTGGCGTTCGCCGAACTGCGGCCGAACATTCCCTCACTTCCGCCCGGGGCGGAGACCCGGTACGAGGACGCCACCTCCTACGGCATTCAGATCACGTACCGGAAAACGCCGCTGGCGCAATTCACGAGCGAAAGTGTGAATCTTGTCCGGGACGAGGATCTCATTCGCTTCTCGCTCCCGCTGGACCCGAAGAAATACGGCGGCAAGTTCGGGCAGCAGGATCCGCGCCAGCAACAGGCGTTCATGACCTTGATGGAGTTCGAGATCTCGGTGACGTTCCCCGGCCGGGTGCTCGACACCAACGGCACGATCACCGGACGCTCGGTGAGCTGGAAGGTGGTCGCCAACCAGCCCAAGCCGGCCGAGTTGCGCGCCGTCGCCCAGGCGCCCCCGCCGGCCGCCACCAGCCCGGCGGCAGTGGTGACCAGCGACGGTTCCTTCCCCTGGCTGCCGGTCGTCGCCGGCGCGGTCGCCCTGCTGCTCGTCGTCGCCGTGGTGGTCGTGCTCCTGCTGCGGCGCCGGGGCTCCCGCGGCGGCCCGGCCACGCCGGCCACCACCGGCCCGGGTACGCCCGCCGGCCCCGCTCCTGCGGCCACCACGGGACCGGCCGCACCGGCACCACCCGCCGGTCCGCCGGCCTGAGACCCACCGCCACCGACGGCGCCCGCGCCGGCGGCCTACCAGCACACCGGGCGGAACCCGGGTTCAGCGAACCCGGACGCCGCCGCACCACTCCACCCCGACCGCACCACCGCACCATCGGAAGAGGGGGATCGCCGTGAACGATCTCTTCACCTGGGCCGCCCTGGGCAGCCTCACCGGCGCCAGCGCCGCCACCCTGCTCGCCACGAACGTCATCGGCGGGCTGATCGGACCGAGCGGCGACAAGGCGCGCAAGTGGATCGCGCTGGGCGTCGCACTCCTGCTGTCCTATCTGACCGCCGCGTTCGCCGACGACGCCGGCCCGGAGAAGTGGATCATCGCGTTCTTCAACGGCCTGGTGATCTTCTCGGCTGCGCTCGGCGTCAACCAGCTCCCCCCTGGCAACCGGCAGGCGACGCAGGCGTCGCCGACCCAGCTCGCCCAGGGGAACGAGCCCCGCTTCGTCCGCTCCTGGGTCTGAGAGAGGTGACCCCATGATCTTCGGCATCCTCAGCGCGGCCGTCCAGGTCGTCTTCGGCGCCCTGCTCGGGCAGCTCGCCGCCGGCACCGTCGGCCTGCTCGTCGGCGCGGTCGTCGGCCTGCTCGTCGGCGCGCCGTTCGGCTGGGCGTCCGCGTCGGCCGGCACATACGGCGCCGGCCCGAAGGGGATCTTCCTCTTCGTGATCGACCACACCTGGAGCCTGCTCAACACGTTCGCCGGGGCGCTCTACCTGGCGCTGCACCTGGTCTTCGGCCACCAGCTCGACCGGGTCGTCTCGGCCGGCAGCGGCCGGGTCAACGTCGTCGAGGGCGTCTCCCCCCGGTACGCCACCACGATCGGCACCGTCTGCGCCGGGTCCAGCCCGGGCATCCAGCGGCACGAGGACGTGCACGTGTTCCAGGCCCGGCTGCTCGGCCCGTTCTACCTGCCGCTGGTGGCGCTCAACTACGTCCTGTTCACCGTCGCGCCGGTGTGGCTGCTCTGGCACGACCACACGAACGCGCCGATCAACCGGTTCACCCGCTACTTCGAGATCGGCGTCTACCCGCACGTGTGGAACGAGGCCATCGCGTACCGCATCCAGGGGACGCCACCGCGATGACCGGCGCGATCGAGGCGGCCGTCGCGGACGTCGCGAGCTGGCTGGCCGGGGCCGCGGGTGAACCCGTACCGGTCGGTCCGCCGCGCGACGACCCCGACGGCGGTCTCACGGTCTGGCCGCTGGAGCTGCGGCCGGCCCGGCAGACCGCGACCGGCGGCGCGACGCGCGAGCCGTACCGGTTCGTGGTCCGCCTGCTGGTCTCCGGCGGCGGGCCGGCGGCGCTGCCCGCGCTGGACCGGGTGCTCGCCGCCGCCACCACGGCGGGCCGTCCGGAGCTGGTCCTGGACGCCGGCGACCCGGCGCTGTGGCGGGCGCTCGGCGTGGCGCCCCGGCCCGCGCTGCTGCTGGACGCGCCGGCCCGGGTGGAACGGCCGGTGCCGGTCGCGCCGCCGGTACGGCAGCCGCTGCGGCTGCGGCAGCTCGGCATGCGCACCCTGCACGGGCGGGTGGTCGGGCCGCAGGACCAGCCCCTCGCCGCCGTCCGGGTGGAGCTGGTGGGCGCCGCCCACGCCACCGAGACCGACGCCGCCGGCCGGTTCCGGCTGGCCGGCGTGCCGCACGACCCCGACGCGCCGGACGCCCCGGTGCGGATCCGGCTCACCGGCGCGGGGCGCGTCCACACCGCCGAGCTCGACCCGGCCGGCGACGGCCTGATCGTCGTCCGCGCCCCCGACTGACGTCCGAGGAGGACCGATGCCCACCTACTTCTCCCCCGGCATCTACGTCGAGGAGGTGCCCAGCGGGGCCCGCCCGATCGGGCCGGTCGGCATGAGCACCGCCGCGTTCGTCGGGGTCGCGCCCGACCGCGGCGCCCACGTCGGCGAGGCGCTGGCGGTGAACAGCTGGACCGAGTTCCTGCGGCTGTACGCCGGCGGCGAGCATCTGGAGAGCACCCCGCTGGCCCGCGCCGTGTTCGGCTTCCTGGACAACGGCGGCACCCGCTGCTGGGTCGTCAACGTCGGCGAGGGCGGCCGGCTCACCGGCACCGGCGGGCGGCGCGGCGGCCTGGAACTGCTGGAGGCCATCGACGAGATCTCCATCCTGGCCGCGCCCGGCTACCACGACCCGGTGTCGCACGAGGCCCTGATCAGCATGGCCGAGCGGCTGCGCACCATGGTCGCGATCTGCGACCCGCCGCCGGAGGTCACCGACGTCTCGCGGCTCACCCGCGTCGCCACGCCGGGCAAGCCGCCCAAGCCCGCGTCGGCCGGCTCGGCCGCGTCGGCCGACAAACCCGCCGAGGGTACGCCGGGCGACGGCGACGACGAACCGCCCGGCACCGGCGGCGACCGGCCCCGGCAGTCGGACCTCGCCACCTTCTACTTCCCGTGGATCCGGGTCCGCGACCCGCTCAGCGGCGACCTCGTCCTCACCCCGCCGAGCGGGCACGTCGCCGGCATCTGGGCCCGCACCGACGCGCTGCGCGGCGTGCACAAGGCGCCGGCCAACGAGTCGGTACGCGGCGCCGTCGACCTCGCGTACCGGGTGACCCGGCCGGAGCACGACGTCCTCAACCCCAAGGGCGTCAACGTGATCCGCTTCTTCGCCGGGGAGGGCATCCGGCTGTGGGGCGCCCGTACGCTCGCCGCCGAAGCCAGCGAGTGGCGCTACCTGAACGTCCGGCGGCTGTCCATCTCCATCGAGCAGGCCATCGCCAACGGCACCCGGTGGATGGTGTTCGAGCCGAACGACTTCACGCTGTGGCGCTCGATCCGCCGCGACATCGGGGCGTTCCTCACCCGGGTGTGGCGTGACGGCGCGCTGCTCGGCCGTACGCCCGAGGAGGCGTTCTTCGTCAAGTGCGACGAGGAGACCAACCCGGCCGACGTCCGCGACGCCGGGATGGTGGTGGCCCACATCGGCATCGCTGTGGTCAAGCCCGCGGAGTTCGTGGTGTTCAAGCTGAGCCAGTGGGCCGGCGGCACCGAGACCGAGACGATCGGAGGCTGACATGCCCACCACTGCGACGCCGCAGCCGGGCGCACCCGTCGACCCGTACCGGGCGTACCACTTCAAGCTGCTGATCAACGGCATCACCAACGGGCACTTCACCGAGGTCAGCGGCTTCGAGGTGGCGATACCGGCGCTGTCGTACCGGGAGGCCGGAAACGAGCGCATCCGGGCCGTGCCGGGCCAGGTCGAGTACGCCCCGGTCACCCTCCACTTCGGCCTGACCAGCTCACGCGAGCTGTGGGACTGGGTGAACGCGGCGGCGAAGGGCAGCGTCAACCGGCGCAACGTGTCGGTGGTGCTGCTGGACCCGGCCGGCACCGCCGAGGTGCTGCGCTGGAACATGATCAACGCGTGGCCGACGCGGTGGCGGGGCGCGCACCTGAACACGCTGTCGCAGGAGATCGCCATCGAGGCGCTGACCCTGGCGTACGAGGGCCTGGAGCTGGAGGCCGGCGGTGCCGCCGCCCCGGCGACCGCGTGACCGGCTGGCCCGCGCCCTGCGGGCCACCGCCGACCGCCTCTCCGGACCGGCTTCACCGGACTTCCAGGGCGCACCGGGCTCGCCGGACGACGTGCCGCGCCCGCCCGGCCAGCCGCCGGAGCACTGGCGACGGCTGGTGGCGGCGCACGCCCCCGGCCTCCTGCGCGACCTTCCCCCGCCCCCCTCCCCCGTCGAGCACGGACCTCTCACCGGCCCGTCCGCGAACGCCGGCCCGGACCGGACGCCGGTGCGACGGACGCCGGCGCGACGGAGCCGGACGGGCCGGCGCGCGGTGGCGCGGTGGTGGCGAGGCTGGACGGCGCTGGTGGCCGGCCGCTTCGGCACATCCCGAACGCGCTCCCGCCACGGGGCCGATCCCGGTCCGCCGTCGAGATCTTGGTACGACAGGGCCCTCATAGGGGCCGCTTCCTACCAAGATCTTCCGCAGCTCCTGGAAGGTGGGACGGGCATCTCGGAAGTTGAGAAGCCCGAGCCACGCGGTACGGCGCTGCCGCAGCCGGGAGCGGCGGTCACGCGAGCAGGTGGCGGGGAGGGCGCGGCGGGTTCGGAGACCGCTCCGGCGATGGTGGACGCTCGATCCCGCTCGGGTGACGCGGTGCGGCCGGACGACGCCGGGTCACGTGAGGGCCCTCCGCCGTGCGGGTGCGTGACGTCGAGCGGTTCGCCGGGTCCGGCGAGATCGGCGTGCGTCGCCGACGGCTCCGGTTCGCGGGACGCCCTCGGCACATCAGGCATCCGCAGCACACCTGCCACAGGCACCGGTGCCACAGCCACCGCGACCACAGGGACCGCCGGCACCGGACGGACACCAGAGGCAGGGACCGGCGCGCGCACCAGCGCTGACCCGGACGGCAGCCGTGACGCGATCGGGTCGCGGGGGGGCCGCGTCACGTCCGGCGACTCGGTCTTGCCATCGACCCCTCAGCGGTGGCCCAGCCTCGGCGCGGGCCGGGTGGATGCGCTCCGGAACCTCGCACAGGTCCGCCGAGGCCGGGCACGGCACCGGGATGACGCCGCCGGGGCGGACCTGTCGCCCGATCGAGCCGACGTGCTCCCGCTCGTCTTCGCGGCTGCGCCACCGTCGTCGCCGCCGGGACCGGCCGCGCACACCGGGGACTGTCGAACCGGGCCGGCGAACGGTCGGGGCGGGACCGGGGCCGGATCCGTCGCCGGCCACCCGGGGCGGGCCGCCGGCTCGCCGTACCCGAACGGACACGACCCGGCCCCCGGCGGCGAGTTCCGGACGCGACAGTGGCAGCGGCCCGCGCGGCCCGCGACCGGCGGCCCGTGGCCGGCCCTGCCGGACGACGCCGGCCCGGACCGGACGACGAGCCCGGCCGGCGCGGCCCGGGCAACCGGCGGCGGAGCACACGCGGACCCGTGGCCGGTGCTCCCGGCCGAACCGGCGTGGCTTGCGACGCGAACCACGCCGTGGGGTGACACGGCCCGGCTGGACCGGGAACAGGCGGGTGACTGATGGAGCGTGTCGCCTTCCTCGTGGACGAGTCCGGCACCCGGGTCGACTGCCTGCTGAATCCGGAGACCGTGCAGGTGACCCGGCTGGCCGGGGTACGCCCGCGCGGCGGACCGGACGGGCCGCTCACCGGCGCCGGGCTGGCCGACGACCCGCTCGTCTTCACCGGCGGCGGGCGTACCGAACTGGTCCTCGATCTGCTCTTCGACGTCGACTTCGTGGAGTCGCCGGCCCGGCCCGAGGACGTCCGCGCGCTGACCCGGCCGCTGTGGATGCTCGCCGAGAACTCGGCGGTCGAGCACGGCTGGCTGCGCCCGCCGCTGGTCCGCCTGGTCTGGGGCAAGACCTGGAACGTCCCGGGCGTCATCACGGCGATCGCGGAACGGTTCGACGCGTTCACCCTCACCGGTACGCCCCGGCGGTCCTGGCTGCGGTTGAAGCTGGTCCGCGTCGCGGAGGGCGCGGAGGCGGCGCGCGCCGGGTTCGAGGAGGAACTGGCCGCCGCGAGCACACCCGCCGTCGCGCCCGGGTCGGCGGTGGTCGCCGCGGCAGACGGCGCGGCCGAGCCGGGCTGGTCGGGGGTGCGCTTCGACCTGCTCGCCCACGACGCGCTGGGTTCGCCGCTGCGCTGGCGGCTGCTCGCCGAGCACAACCGCATCACCGACCCGCTCACCGTGCCCGCCGGCACCGCGCTCGCCGTCCCCCCGGTCGGCGCCGTCACCGTCCCGCCGGACGCGGTCACCACGGGAGGTGCGCCGTGACCCGCCACGCGACCAGCCCGGTGCGGCGAGCGGCCGTCGGGAGTACGCCGTGAGCCGGGCCGCCCTGGTGAGCGTCGACGGCCGGCCGCTGGCCGACCCGGCCCGGCTGCGCGGCATCCGCGTCGCCGCCCGGCTGGACCGGCCGGCGCAGTGCGAGCTGACGCTCACCGCCGCTCCCGGCGCGGGCCCCCTCGACCCGGCGGTACGCCCCGGCGCCACAGTCGACGTCCGCCTCGACGGGCAGGCGGAGGCGCTGTTCACCGGCGAGGTGACAGCAGTCGAGCGGGAGTACGCCGGCGACGGCACCGCGCTGGCCCGGATCCGGGCGTACGACCCGCTGCACCGGCTGCGCAAACGGCAGGAGCTGCGGGTGTTCGAGTCGGTGACCGCCGCCGAGCTGGCCGCCGAGCTGTGCGCCGGGCTGGGGTTGAGCGTGGCGGCCGACGAGGACGGGCCGCGCCTGGACCGGCTGCTCCAGCACCGGCACACCGACCTGGACCTGCTGTGCGAGGTGGCCGGCCGGGCCGGGCTGCACCTGGGTGTCGACGGCGACCGGTTGCGGCTGTTCACGCTGGACGGGTACGGGGAGCCGGTGCCGTTGACGCTCGGCGAGACGGTGCACGCGTTGCGGGTCACCGAGAACCTGGACCGGGCGGGCGCGGAGTGCGCCGTCCTCGGCTGGCATCCACAGCGCGCCGAGCCGCTGAGCCAGCGGGCGGACGAGGCGCGCAGCGGGCGGCGCATCCCGCTGCGCCCGGACCCGGGCGACGTCGGCGCGGACGGCGTGCGTACCGCCGTCGACCAGCCCGGCCGCAGCGACGACGAGCTGGCCGCGCTGGCCCAGGCCGGGCTGGACGCCCGGGTCGCCGCGCTGGTCACCGCCGAGGGCACGGCCGAGGGCGACCCGGCGCTGCGGCCCGGCCGGCGGATCGCCCTCGCGGGCGTCCCGGAGCCGCTGGCCGGGGTGTACGTGCTCACCGAGGTGGTGCACACGGTGGACGCCGACGGGCACCTGAGCCGGTTCTCCACGGCGCCGCCCGGCCCGCCGCCGACGGCCGCGCCCCCGGCGGCCACAGTCACACTCGGCACCGTCACCGACATCGACGACCCGGACGGGCTGGGCCGGGCCCGGGTGACGCTCCCGGCGTACGGCGATCTGGACGCCGGCTGGCTCGCGGTGCTGTGCCCGGGTGCGGGCCGGGGCAAGGGGATCGTTGCGCTGCCCGACCCGGACGACACCGTGCTGGTGGCGCTGCCCGGCGGCGAACCCGCCTCGGGCGTGGTGCTCGGTTCGCTGTTCGGCGCGGTCGAGCCGTACGACGCGGGGATCGTCTCGGGGCGCTCGCGCCGCTGGTCGATGCGCACCGGCACCGGGCAGTCCATCGTGATCGACGACGACGGGCGGACGCTGCGGCTGGCCACCGACGCGGGCAGCTTCGTCGAGCTGCGGCCCGAACTGACCACCGTGCACGCCGCCGGTGACCTGGTGCTCTCCGCGCCCGGCCGGGCCGTCGTGGTGCGCGGCCGCACCGTCGACTTCCTGCACGCCCCGGCGGCCGAGGACGCCGAGACCGCCGCCGCGCAGGCCCGTACGCTCGCCCGCTCCGCCGGAGGTGGCTGATGCACTGGATCCACCGTGACTCGCTGATCACCTGCGGACACGACGGGCGGGTGCGGAACCGCCCGTCCCAGGACTGGGTCACGGTGCGGGGCGTGCCGGTGCTGGTGCGGCCCGACCCGGAGGGGCGCGACATCACCGCCTGCCCCAACTACGGCCCGACGATCAAACCGTGCCTGCACACGCTGACCGTCACTGTGGGTTACAGCACGTGGGTGCGGGTGGACCGGCAGCCGGTGGTGCTGTCGCACCTGGACGGCCTCACCGACGGCACCCCGCCGGGCACCGTGCACCACCAGGTCCGCGACGTGCGGCAGGGTTTCCTGGGGGCGGACGCATGAGGGCCTTCCGCTTCGTCGGCGCCGGCTTCGACGCCGGCCGCGCCGGTGGTCTCGCGCTCACCGCCGCCGGCGGGCTCGCCATGACCGACGGCGACGAGACAGTACGCCAGGCGCTGTACCTGCTGCTGTCCACCACGCCCGGGGAACGGCTGATGCGTCCCGGGTACGGGTCGCGGCTGCACCGCCTCGTCTTCGCGCCGAACGACGACACCACCGCCGGGCTGGCGATCCACTACGTGCGGCAGGCGATCCGGCGCTGGGAGCCCCGGGTCGAGGTGCTGGACGTGGACGCCGGCCCCGACCCGGACGACCCGTGGCGCCTGGTGATCCGGCTGGACTACCGGGTCCGGGCCAGCCTCTCCCCCGGCCACCTGGTGTTCTCCGTCGACCTGCTCCCCGCCGACACCGAACCCGGCGACACCCCCGACGAGGAGGGCACGTCATGACGCTGCCGGTGCCGCACCTGGACGACCGCGCCTTCCTCGACCTGGTCACCGAGGCACGGGAACGCATCGCCCGGTCCTGCCCGGACTGGACGGACCTGTCCGCGCACGACCCCGGGATGGCGTTGCTGGAGGCGTTCGCCTACCTGACCGAGGTGATGATCTACCGGCTGAACCAGTTGCCGGAGAAGGCGTACGTCGCGTTCCTGAACCTGCTCGGCGTCACCCGGCACCCACCGGCGGCGGCCTGGGCCGACGTGCGCCTGACCCGCACCGGCCCGGACCGGGGCCCGGTGCGGGTGCCGGCCGGCACCCGCGTCGCCGCGGCCCGCGGCGCCGACCCCCGGCCGGTCGTCTTCGTGACCACCGAACCGGCGGTGCTGCCCGCCGGGGAGACCACGGCGACGGTACGCGTGCACCACTGCGAACCGGTCGAGGCGGAGCTGCTGGGCACCGGCACCGGGCAGCCCGGTCAGGTGTTCCGGGCCGCCCGCGCGCCGCTGACCCGTACCACCGAGGCGCTGGACCTGCTGCTCGGCGTGGAGGTGCCGGCGGGCTCGGTGGAGCTGGGCGCCGCGGCCCGGGAGCACGAGGGGCGCACGTACGAGATCTGGCGGCCGGTGGACAGCTTCGCCGGTGTCGGGCCGCAGGCGAAGGTCTACCTGGTGGACCGGGCCTCCGGGGTGGTCACGTTCGCCCCGGCGCTGGACCTGCGCCCGGACACCGGAGCCGCCCCGGCCGTCGAGGGGGCGGCCGGGGCGACCACGGTGGCGGCGGTGCCGCCGGCCGGACGGCAGGTGCGGTTGTGGTACCGCTGCGGCGGCGGGCCCGCCGGGAACGTGGCGGCGGGCATGCTCACCAGCCTGCGCGACCCGCTGCCCGGCGTGAAGGTGGACAACCCGGAGCCGGCCACCGGCGGCCGGGACCTGGAGTCGCTGGAGTCGGTGCTGGCGCGCGGGCCGTACGAGTTCTTCGCCCAGCAGCGTGCGGTCACCGCCCGGGACTTCGAGATCCTCGCCATCGGCTCCGGGGCGGTGGCGCGGGCGCGGGCGTTCACCAGGGCCGCCGTCTACAGCTTCGCCCGGCCCGGCGAGGTCGAGGTGGTGCTGGTGCCGTACGTGCCGGAGGCGGCCCGGCCCGGCGGGCGGCTGCCGGTGGCGGTGCTGCGGGAGCACGAGGTGGAGGAGGCCCGCCGCCGGGTCGAGGCCGACCTGGAACGCCGCCGCGCCCTGGGTACGGCAGTGCGGGCGGGCTGGGCCCGCTACAAGGCGGTGTCCATCCAGGCGCGGGTGGTGGTGCGCCGCGAGGAGGACGTGGACGCGGTGCGCCGCCGCATCCACGACCGGCTGCACCAGACGCTCAGCCCGCTGCCGACGCCGCTGAACCCGGCCGGCTGGGCGTTCGGCGAGCCGCTGCGCGCCTCCAACGTCTACCGGATGCTGGAGCACGCCGAGCCGGGCGTGCGCTACGTCGAGTCGGTGCGGTTCGTGGTCGACGAGGCGCCCGACGCGCGGGTGCGCACCGTGGCGGTGGACCAGTACCAGGCCGACACCTGGTACGCCGGCGGCGGCCCGGTGCTGTTCCGCTCCACGAACGCCGGGGCCGGCTGGGAACCGGCGGGCCGGTTCGACGACGAGACGGTGGTGCGGGTGGTGCCCGCGCCCGCCCCGGTACGCCCCGGCGTGGTCCCCCGGGCCGGTTCGGTGGCGGTGGTGACCACCCGCGACGCCGGTGGCTCGCGGGTCCGGCTGAGCACCGACCTGGGCGAGACGTGGACACTGCTGACCGACCTCGACTCCGGCGTCCGCGACCTGGCCTGGATCGACCGGGACGGCACCGGCGCGCTGCTGCTGGCCACCGACACCGGCCTGTACGAGGTGCCGCTGCTACCCGGCGCGGTGCCGTTGCAGATCCTGGTCGACCCGGCCGACGCGGACCGGGGTTTCTACGCGGTGCGCGCGTTCGTCTCCGAGCGCGGCGCACCCGGGGTGGCGGTGGCCGCGCAGGCCGGGTTCGGCGTCTACCTGTCCACAGCGGCCGGGCGGCCGGGCACGTTCGCCCACGTCGGCCTCGCCAACGTGGACAACCGGGTGCTCGCCGTCCAGTACGACGGCCCGGCCACGCTGCTGTGGTGCGGCGCGGGCGAACCGGACCCGAAGAAGCCCGGCCAGGGCTGCCACCGCACCCGGCTGTTCGAGTCGGACGTGAAGTGGCAGTCGATGGCATCAGGCTGGATCGGCGGCACCTGCCGGGATCTGGCGTTCAGCGGCCCGCTCGCGCTCGCCGCGACGCAGAGCGGCGGCGTGGTCCGGCTCGACACGCTCGCCGGGCAGCCGCAGTGGTCGCCGGTGATGGTCAACTGCGGCCTGCCGCTGCGGGACCGGACCCGGTTCGTCCCGGTCGACGCCATCGCCGCCACCGCGCCCACCGGTACCTCGGGCGCCGGGCGGCTGGTGCTGGCCGGCGGCGAGCGCGGCGTGTTCCGCAGCGGCGACGGCGAGGACTGGACGGCCAGCGCCAACCAGGCCACCGCCGACGTGGTCACCGTCCCCGGCACCTGGCTGCTCTGCTCCGGCGAGCACGACATCGAGGTGGTGCGGCAGGATGCGCCGAGCGGCGATTGAGCGGCTGCTGCCGGCCGCGTACCAGCGGGCCGCCGGCCCGGGCAGCGTGCTGGGCGCGCTGCTGGACGTGATGGAGGCGCTGCACGCCCCGGACGAGGCGGTGCTCGCCGACGTCGACGCGCTGTTCGGGCCGTACCGGACGCCGGACGGGTTCGTCGCGTACCTGACCCGCTGGGTGGCGATGGACAACGTGGTCGCCGCGCCCCGCGCCGACGCGCCGCTGCCGTTGCCGGTGGGCCGGCTGCGGGACCTGGTGGCGCACGGCGCGCTGCTGGCCCGGTGGCGCGGCACCCCGTACGGGATGCGGACCGCGCTGGAACTGGCCACCGGCGTGACCGGGTTCGTGCTGGACGAGCCGCCCGAGCGGCCGTTCCACCTGGTGGTGCGGGTGCCACCGGCCGCCGCCGACCGGCTCGCGCTGGTCACCCGCATCGTCGAGGCGGAGAAACCGGCCGCGGTCACCGTCGAGGTGCTCGCCTCCCCGGTCGACGCCGAGACGCCCGAGCCGGACGCCGCCGAGCCCGCCGCCGGGGTCGCTGCGGTGCGCGCGGTCGGCCGGGCGCACGTACCAGCACCCCTGCCCCACGATCCGCCCGAGGAGCCGTCATGACCACCGAATGGACAGTCGTCGCCGCCGCCGAACAGTTCACGCTGGACGCCCGCAACGCCGGTGAACTGACGTTCACCGTGTCGAACCCGGGTACCGCGCCGGACACCGTCGTCTTCGACGTGGCGCCCGGCGAGGGCAGCCAGCGGGCCTGGTTCACGGTGGCCGAGCCGCAGCGGGTGGTACCCGGGCAGGGCTCGGTGTCGTTCCTGGTCCGGCTCGCCGTACCGCCCGGCACGCCGCCCCGGCGCTACGACATGACCGGGTTCGCGTACTCGGCCAACACCGCGCCGGAGGAGAGTTCCCGGTCCAGTGGCCGGGTCACGTACGACGTGCGTGCCGTCGTACCCCCGAAGCGCGCGCCGTGGCCGTGGATCGCCGCCGCCGCGGCGCTGGTGCTGGTCGTGGCCGGGGTGGTGGCCTGGCTGGTGACCCGCGGCCCGGACACCCCGGCTCCGCCGCGCGCCGACGCGGTGACGGTGGAGGCGGAGACGCTCGTCTCCGGCGCGGCGGTGCAGTCCACCACCGGCGCGAAGGCGGAGGTGGTGGCGCAGGAGAACTGCTGCGACGTGGTGTGGTCCGGCGACGCGCAACTGTTCTTCCTGGGCCGGGGCGTGGGTGACCGGGTGACAGTGCAGGTGGACGTGCCGGCCGACGGCACCTGGCGGTTCTCCACCGTGCGCACCACCTCTTTCGACTACGCGAACACGATCTGGCTGGTCGACGGCCGGCAGGTCGGCGACACGTTCTTCGGGTTCAGCCCGACAGTGGTCCGCACGGACGAGGTGGACGTGGGCACGGTGGAGCTGACCCGCGGGCCGCACAAGCTGACGCTCGTGGCGGTGAGCAAGACCCAGGGCACCGACAGGTACTTCGCCGGGGTGGACGAGATCCGCTTCACGCCCGTCGTCCGGCCGTGAGCGCGAGGAGTGAGCCGGTGTTGCGAGCCCCGCAGTCGCGAACCGAGACGGCACCGTGAGCACGAAGCAGAAGGTGCTGCTGGTGGCGGTGGCCGTGCTGCTGGTGGCGCTGTACGTGGTGGCGGTCGCCGGGCGCCCCGACGACCCGGGCGACCCGGCGGCCGGGCCGGGCGCGCTGGCCCGGCTGGGACGCGGGTCCGGGACGGTGGACCCGGCGACGGTGGCGGTGACGTGCCT
This sequence comes from Micromonospora sp. CNZ285, assembly GCF_004637285.1. Taxonomy (NCBI): domain Bacteria; kingdom Bacillati; phylum Actinomycetota; class Actinomycetes; order Micromonosporales; family Micromonosporaceae; genus Micromonospora; species Micromonospora sp. CNZ285. The sequence goes on from NZ_SPQD01000001.1 coordinate 2,081,812, forward strand.
GCCGCCGGCCGCCGAACCGGCCACCACCGCCGACGGGGTGGCGCTCGCGTTCGGGGCGGTGTGCCGGCTGCGGGTGGCCGACCCGGGCGCGTTGCGCACGCTGGTGCTGCGCGGGACGACGCCGTTCGAGGTGACGGCCCGCGCACCCGGCGACGCGGACGTGACAGTCACCGACGAGGTCGCGCCCGACGCGGACGGCCCGGCGGTGGCGAAGGTCGCGGTGGACCGGGAGACCGAGGTGCTCCTGCGCTGTCCGGGAGGTGGCGGATGTTCGGTCACGCTGGTCCGGTCCTGACCGGGACGGAGACGCGGCATGGGTGAGTTGCGTAAGCCGTTCCTGCTGCTGGCCCTGCTCGCGGTGGCGCTCGTGGTCGGCGTGGAGCTGGGCGCGACGGCACTGACCGGCGGCGGGGACGCGAGCGGCGCGCTGCGGGACAGCGCCGGCCGGCTCGGCGTCGAGCTGGGCGACGTCGGCGCGGTGTCCGAGCCGTCCGGCCGGGGCATCGGCTATCTGGCGCTGATCGACGTGGTGGCGCTCTGGACGACCGGGCTGTTCTGCCTGAGCCTGGTGCTGCCGGACCGGATGCAGGGCCGGGTACAGGGCGTGGCGACGCTGGTCTTCTCGATCGTGCTGCTGCTGGTGTCGCTGGTCCTGCTGATCGTCGCGTTCGTCGAGCTGACGGTGATGGTCTCGCTGTTCCTGGCCCCGCCGTTCGGCACGCTGGCGTACCTCGCGGTGTGGGGGTTCTTCCCGGTCGACGACGCGGCGGTGCTGCTCGGGCTGGCGCTGCTGCTCAAACTGGTCTGGGCCGGGCTGCTGCTCGCCGCCCAGCCCCGGTTCCTGCGCAACAAGGGCCTCGTCGCGCTGGCGCTGACCACGCTGCTGTGCACTGTGGTGCTGCAGTTCCTGCACGGCCTGGTGCCGGTGATCCTGGTCAGCATCCTCGACGACCTGGGCGCCGTGGTGTTCGCGGTGGTGGCGCTGATCTGGGCGCTGGTGCTGCTGATCGGGTCGATCCCGGCGATCGTGAAGGCGATCCGGACCACCGCCACCACGTCCGGCCGTACCGTCACGTGACCGCGCCGCCGGCGGCGAGCGTGGCCAGGCGGGGCAGCTGCTCGGGGTCGGTCAGCGCCGACCCGACGGCCACCACGCGCGCCCCGGCGGCGAGGAAGTCACCCGCGTTGCCGGCGTCGACGCCGCCGGTGGCGACGAACCGGGCCTCCGGCAGCGGCCCGGCCACCGCCCGGAACCAGGCCGGGCCGAGGCTGACCGCCGGGAACGCCTTGAGCCACATCAGGCCGTGGTCGAGCGCCCGCTGCGCCTCGGTCGGGGTGGCCACGCCGGGCAGGTGCGGCACGCCGAGACCGGCCGCCGCGTCGGCGACGGCCAGGTCCAGGCCGGGGGCCACGGTGAACGCCGCCCCGGCGGCCACCGCGTCGTGGACCTGCGCCGGGGTACGCACCGTGCCCGCGCCCACGATCCGGTCCCGCCGCCTTCCGGCCGTCACGGCGGCGCGCAGCGCCGGCACCGCTTCCGGGGTACGGATGGGCACCTCCACCACGTCGATGCCGAGATCCCACGCGAGTTCCGCCAGCCGGACCGTCTCCCCGGACGGCAGGTCGCGCAGGATCACCATCACCCGCGCGCCGCCGAACAGGGCGTCGAAGTCGTGCCCGCTCATCTCCCGCTCCCTCCCCTGACCCGCGCTCCCGCCTGCTCGGGCCACGCCTCGTCCGGCAGTGCCAGCGCCCCCGCGATCGTCTCCGGGTCCGGTGGCGGCGCGGAGTCACCCGGCACGGCCAGCACCGGCGCGGCGGTCAGGTGCCCCAGCCGCAGGCAGGCGCACAGGTCGAGGTCGCGCAGCAGTCCGGAGAGGAACCCGGCGGCGAACGCGTCCCCCGCGCCGACCGGTTCCACCACGTCCACCGGCAGCGCCGGCACGAACACCGCCGGCCCGGTACGCGGCAGCGCCGTCGCGCCGACCGGCCCGTCCTTGACCACCACCAGCTCCGGGCCCGGCAACAGCGCATGGACCGCCGCCGCGTCCCCCGCCGACCAGAGCACTGCCGCCTCGTCCAGCCCGACCAGCACCACGTCGGCACGGTCGGCCAGGTCACGCAGCACCGGTCCGGCCCGGTCGGCGGGCCAGAGCGCCGGGCGGTGGTTCACGTCGAAGCTGACCCGCGCGCCCGGCAGCGCCCGCCCGTCCAGCGCTGACACGAGCAGGTCACGGCAGGTGCCGGAGAGCGCGGCGGTGATCCCGGACAGGTGCAGCAGGCGCGCCCCGGCCAGGCCCGGCCGCCCGAGGTCCGGCGCGCCGAGACGACTCGCCGCCGACCCGGCGCGGTGGTAGTGCACGCGGGTGCCGTCCGGCCCCGGATCCTTCAGGTAGAGGCCGGTCGGCGCGTCCCTGTCGACGGCGACCAGCGAGACGTCCACGCCCGCGGCGGCGACCTCGGCCACCACCCGCCGGCCGAACGGGTCGTCGCCGACCCGGCTGATCCACGCCGCGCGGTGCCCGAGCCGGGCCAGCCCGGCCGCCACGTTGGACTCGGCGCCGCCGACGCCGACAGTCAGCCGCGCGGCGTCCTCCAGCGACCCGCCGTCAGCGGGGGCGAGCACCACCATCGTCTCGCCCACGCACACCACCTCCGGCCCGCTCCCGGCGCCGCCTCCGTCCGCGACCGCGGCACCGACCGGCCCGCTCACCGGATGACCGCCGCGTCCAGCCGGGCCGCGATGTCGGCCGGGTCGAGGTGGCCGTCGGCGACGAGCACCCGGTGCCGGTTGTGCCGGGGCCGCCCGGCCGCGACCACCGCCGGGCTGTCGAACGCGTACGCGGCGCAGACGCCCGGGTACATCGCGGTGCGTACGAACCACCTGTCGCCCGGCCCCAGACCGGTGAACACCAGCGTGTACGCGCCACCTCCGGGCGCGGTGGCGGACAGCGCCAGCCAGGGCGCGGCCGAGCCGTTCACGTCGCCCTCACCGATGGCGTCGGCGGTGCGGACCCGGGGTTCCCCGTCGGCCACGGCCCGCCAGAAGAAGCCGCCGTACCCGGCGCCGCCCGGGCGGCCGTTCGTGGCCGGGCTGCCCAGGTGCACGTCGGCGCCGGTGGCGGAGGTGAGCGTGGCGGACAGGTCCAGCCACCAGGCGTCCTCACCGGCGGGGGCGGCGGTGATCCGCCGGTGCTCGCGCAGCAGCACCCGGCCGTGCCGGTCCCGCCACTCCAGGTCGTGATCGAGCCGGTCGGCGGCCCGCTCCCGCCAGCCGGTGTGCGCGATGACGCCGTGGTCGTCGCGCCAGGTGTAGCCGGTGCCGCGCACGTACGTCCGGCCACCCCACAGGTTGACGCCGTCCACGTCCTGCACGGCCAGCGATGCGCCGAGGTGCCAGACGTGGTCGGCCGGCAGCGCGTCGGTCACCGGAGTGCCGGCCCGGGTCCGCACCGGATGCAGGTAGGGCCGAGGGCCGTGACGCGGGTCCAGGTCGGGCCGGACCAGGTACCGGGCCACCTCGACACCGCCCACGACCAGCCGGGGTTCGGCGTCGGTCCCGGCCGGGCTCGACTCGGCGGCGGCGGAACGGGGTTCGGCGGTCACGACGGCTCCGGGGCGGGGACCGGACGGCGGGCGTCCAGCGCGTGCAGCGCCGCGAGCGCGTACCCGCCGAGGATCGGCACCGCCACCGGCGTGACCAGCACGCCCAGCACCACGGCGAGCGCGCAGACGCCGGAGGCGGCGGCCCACACGCCGGGACGCTCCGGGCAGGAACGCGCCACCCGGCGGGCGGCGGCCCGCCAGCCCCGGCCGCCGGTGCGTCCGACCGCCACGGCGACAAGACCCGCGTACCCGAGCAGGACCGCCACCACGACGGCGGTGAGCGCGAGCGCGGGCCCGCCGCCGGGTACCTGGCCGGTGGTGAGCGCGAGCAGGTCGGCGGCGAGCAGCGCGGCGGCGGCCAGGGCGACGGCGCTCACCGCCGACCCGGCGGGCAGCGCGCGGCCGAACCGGGTCAGGCTGGTCCGCGCGTCGGGCCAGGCGCCGGTGACCGACCTGTCGTGCAGCGCGGCACTGGCGGTGGCGACCGCCGGGGCGAGCGTGAGCACCGGCAGCGCGGCGAGCGCCACGGCGAAGCCGAGCAGCGCCAGGTCGGTCGCCTCGCGCAGCGTGTCCCGCCAGTCGGCACGGGCCGGCACGGTGTCGGGGTGAACGGGTACGTCGGTGGAGGCAGGCACGGCGGTCATCCCTTCAGTCCGCTGGTGTTGATGCCCTCGACGAGCATCCGCTGGAAGGCCAGGAAGAACAGGAACACCGGCAGCAGGGACAGCACCGACATGGCGAACATCGGGCCGACAGCGCTCTGGCTCGTCGAGTCGATGAACAGGGTCAGCGCCACCGGGACCGTGTAGTCCTCCAGGCTGGACAGGAACACCAGTTGCCGGAAGAAGTCGTTCCAGGTCCAGATGAACGAGAAGATCGCGGTGGTGACCAGCGCCGGGCGGCTCAGCGGCAGGATGACGTGCCGGAACACGCCGTACGGGGACGCGCCGTCGATGGTGGCCGCCTCGTCCAGCTCGCGCGGGATGCCGCGCATGAACTGCACCATGAGGAAGACGAAGAACGCCTCGGTGGCCAGGAACTGCGGCACCAGCAGCGGCAGGTACGGCCAGTCGCCGCCGACCAGGCCGAGGCTGCGGAACAGGATGTACTGCGGCACGATCAGCACGTGCCCGGGTAGCAGCAGCGTGCCGATCATGACGGTGAACCAGAGCTTGCGCAGCCGGAACCGCAGCCGGCCCAGGGCGTACGCGGCGAGCAGGCAGGACAGCGCGTTGCCGACGACGGTGAGGCCGCTGACCATCGCGCTGTTGAGGAAGAAGCGGCCGAAGCTGATGTCGAAGTTGGTCCAGCCGTCGAGGTAGTTGCCGGGGGTGAACCGTTCCGGCAGCAGGCCGACGTTGTTGACGATCTCGGCCTGCGACTTGACCGAGGTGCCGAGCATCCAGAACAGCGGGTAGAGCACCACCGCGACGATCGCCACGAGCACGACCAGCCGCAGGACGTTCCGGCCGCTGCCCGGCCGGCGGCGCGCGACAGTGAGCGCGGTCATGAGTCGTCTCCGTCCGAGTAGTGCACCCAGAACCGGCCGGTGCTGAAGAAGACGGCGGTGACCACGCCGATCGCCAGCAGGAACACCCACGCCATCGCCGACGCGTAGCCCATCTCCAGGTCGGTGAAGCCGGAGATGTAGAGCTTCAGCGTGTACATCAATGTGGAGTCGACCGGGCCGCCGGTGCCGTTGCTGAGCACGAACGCGGCGGTGAAGCCCTGGAAGCCGTTGATGGTCTCCAGCACCAGGTTGAAGAAGATCACCGGGGAGAGCATGGGCAGCGTGACCGCGCGGAAGCGCCGCCACGCCCCGGCGCCGTCCACGGCCGCCGCCTCGTACAGCTCGGTGGGCACCTGCTTGAGCCCGGCCAGGAAGATCACCATCGGCGCGCCGAACTGCCAGATCGCCAGCACCATCAGCGTCTCCAGCGCCCAGTCCGGGTCGCTGACCCAGGGCAGCCCTTCGACGCCGAACAGGGCGAGGAACGAGTTGAACGCGCCGTCCCGGTTGAACATGTTGACCCAGACGATGGCCAGCGCGACGCTGCCGCCGAGCAGCGACGGCAGGTAGAACAGGCCGCGGAACAGCCCGACGCCGCGCCAGGCCCGGTTGAGCAGCAGCGCCACGCCGAGCGCGGCGGCCAGCTTCAGCGGCACCGCGATCAGCGCGAACGTCAGCGTGACCCGCACCGCGTGCCAGTACGACGGGTCGGCGGTGAACATCCGCTCGTAGTTGGCCAGCCCCACCCACCGCACCTCGGACAGCGGGGTGAGGATGTCGTAGTCGGTGAAGCTCAGCCAGAGCGAGAGCACCATGGGGATCGCCGTGACGCCCATCAGTCCGATGAGCCAGGGCGAGAGGAAGACGTACCCCGCCAGGCCCTCGCCGAGCCGGGCCCGGCCGGCCCGACGCCGCGTGGGGCGAGGGCCGGCCGGTCCGGTGCGCGGGGTCCGGCCGGGCGCCGTGGTGAGAGCCACGGGACCGGTCCTTTCGTGGGGTCAGGCGATCGCGGACGTGCAGGCGGCGACGAACTGCTCCGCCGCCTGGGCCGGGGTGGCGCGACCGTACTGGGCGTTCTCGGCGGCCTTGACCAGCTCGGACTTGACCTTGCTGTGCCCCTTGATCGGGACCTGGGGCGAGGCGCCGAACTTCTGCGCCAGGTCGGACTCGACCTGGATGGACTGCTTCATGGCCGGGTCGGTGGCGGTTTCGCTGACCTTGGCGCGCAGATCCATGTTCGACGGCAGACCACGGTCGGTGCCGAGCAGCGCCACCGCCTCCGGGTCGTTGTTCAGGAAGTTGATCACGTCGACGGCGACGTCCTTGTGCTTGCTGCCCTTGAACACCGACCAGTACATCGAGGCCCGCGCCCACTGGGCGCTCGGATCACCCGGGTACGCGACCACGCCCAGCTCGTCCTTGGTGTTCTTCTTCAGGTCCGGCATCTGGTTGACCCAGACCCAGGAGGTGGCCGACTTGCCGGTGACCACCAGTTGCTTCGTGATGTCGCTGGAGTTGCCCTCGTGGATGACGTCCGGCGTCGGGGTGGCGCCCCGGTCCCGCGCGCCCTTCCACAGCTCGAACCACTTCGTCACGTCCTCGGCGGTGAAGCCGAGTTCCTTGCCCTTGTACAGGTCCTTGCCCTGCTGGCGCAGCCACACCCAGAGCGCCTTGTAGTCGGCGCTCGGGTCCTGGGTGCCGGGCACCTTCGTCTTCTTCGCCACCTGCTCGGCCCAGGCGATGTGCTCCTCCCAGGTCATCCCGGTGGTCGGCTCGGGCAGCCCGTTCTTGGTCAGCAGCGTCTTGTTGTAGACCAGCCCCTGGGTGTTCTCCCCGGCGGCCACCCCGGCGAGCTTGCCGTCGACCACGCCGTACTCCAGCAGGCTCTTGGGGAACTTCGACACGTCGAGCTTGCCGGAGTCGCGGTAGCTGCTCAGGTCGAGCGTGGTGCTGCGGCCGGCGTACTCGGCCAGGTAGTTGTCGTCGATCTGGAACAGGTCCGGCGGGTTGCCGCCGGCGGTCAGCGTGGCGAGCTTGTCGAAGTAGCCCTGGTTGGCCTGCCAGGTCTTCTCGAACGTCACCTCGGGGTGCTTCTTGGTGTAGAGGGCCAGGGCGTCCTCGGTGAGCTTGGCCCGGGCCTCGCCGCCCCACCAGAAGGCGGAGAGTTTGACCGGGCCGCCGTCGCCGCCGGCGGAGTCGTCGCCGCAGCCGGCCGCGCCCAGGGCGAGCGGCACGGCGAGCGCGACGGCGGCCAGGCCGCGCACGAGTCGGCGTCGAGTCAGGGGGGTACGGTGATCCCGCCCGGCGGGTACGCCGGCGGTGGGGGACGTTGCGGGGTGCATCTGCGCTCACTCCTCGGCTGTGGGAGGCGACGACGTCACCGGCGGCCGTCCACGGGCCGCCCGGGTCCGCAGTGCTGTGCGGGCCCGGGCCACCTGCTCAGGCCCCGGTGCCGTCCCGGCCGGGCGCGGGGACGGGCCCGGTCGAGTCGCGGACGACCAGTTCGGTCTGGAGCATTACCTGTGCGGTGGTGCGACGGTCGCCGGCCGCCGCGCCCCGGCCCCGGGCGCCGCGTGGCGCGTCGGAGTCGAGTTGCAGCAGCATGTCGACGGCCGTCCGGCCGGCGGCCGCGGTCGGCGTGGCCACCGTCGTCAACTTGGGGCGGGTGAGCCGGCTCAGCGCGATGTCGTCGACGCCGACGACGCTCACGTCGTGCGGCACCCGCGCCCCGATCGCGTCCAGCCCTTCGATCAGGCCGATCGCCATCAGGTCGTTGTAGGCGAGCACGGCGGTGACGCCGCTGCGGCGTACCTGTTCGGCCAGGGCGCCGCCGCCGGTCTCGGTGGGCTGGTTGGGTCCGAGAATGGTCAGGTCCGCTCCCCCGCCCCGGGCGGCGGCGGTCGCGGCGCGGCGCATCTCCCGGGCGGTCCAGGAGCCGCGCGGGCCGCCGAGCAGCGCGATCCGGCGGTGGCCGAGCCCGAGCAGGTGCTCGATCGCGGCCCGGGCGCCCTGCCCGACGTCCATCATCACGCAGGGCAGGCCGGCGACCTGGCGGTTTATCACCACCACCGGGACCTCGCGGCTGACCTGCTCGATCAGGCTGTTGCTCATCCGAGGGCTGCACAGCAGCACGCCGTCGACCTGCTTGGCCAGGGCGTGGACCAGGTCCTCCTCGGCGACCGGGTCCTCGTTGGTGTCGGCCACGAACACGTGGTAGTCGCGGTGCCGGGCCTGCCCCTCCGCCGCCTTGATCAGCGGCGGGAAGAACGGGTTGGCGATGTCGGCCACGATCAGGCCGATGTTGTGCGTACGGCCGGTGATGAGGGCCCGGGCGGCCCGGTTGGGCCGGTAGCCGAGGTCCTCCGCGCAGGCCAGCACCCGGACCCGGGTCTCCGGGTTGACCAGGTGCGGGGCCGAGAACGTCCGGGACACGGTGGAGATGTGCACACCGGAGGCGCGGGCGACGTCCCGGATGGTGGCTGGCACGGCGGGCTCCCTCGTCCGATGTGGTGGGCGTCACGGGTGCCGCCCATTAATGCAAACGGTTGCGCCCGTGTCAACGGTCCATTGTTGCGGCTCGATTGCGCCGGCGTTCCCGCCACGTGCATGAATGCCCATCAATGCGGATGGATAGGACGGCTTGGGCGGCAACCGTTGACGATGCATCCATCGTCATGGTTTCTTCGGCTGCAAACCTTTGCAGCCGACTGGCGGGGAGGCCGACGTCATGTCACCACCGGCCCGGGAACGGGTCCGCCACGCCCTGGTGGGTGCCGGGGCACGCGCCGAGATGTTCGTCCGTGCCCTCGCGCTCGACCACGCCGACACCGCCGAGCTGGTAGCGCTCGCCGACGTCAACCAGACCCGGATGGACGCCCACAACCGCTGGCTGGCCGAGCTGGGCCACCCGCCGGTGCCCACGTACGCCGCCGCCGACTTTCCCGCCATGCTCGCGAAGGAACGGGTCGACGTGGTGCTGGTGACCAGCGTCGACGCCACCCACGACGAGTACGTGACGGCGGCGCTGCGGGCCGGCTGTGACGTGGTCGTGGAGAAGCCGATGACCGTCGACGCGGCACGGTGCCGCCGCATCCTGGACGCGGTCGCCGAGACCGGCCGGCGCGTCACCGTCGCGTTCAACTACCGCTACAACCCGCTGCACGAGCAGTTCCGGCGGCTGCTCGCCGACGGCGCGGTGGGCGAGATCGGGTCGGTGCACTTCGAGTGGCTGCTCGACGTGCGCCACGGCGCCGACTACTTCCGCCGCTGGCACCGCGACAAGTCCGTCTCCGGCGGCCTGCTCGTGCACAAGTCCGGCCACCACTTCGACCTGGTCAACTGGTGGCTGGACGCCCGCCCGGTCGAGGTGCACGCGTACGGCCGGCTGTTCTTCTACGGCGCGGACGGCCGCCGGCACGGCTACGCCCGCGACTACGACCGGGCGCACGGCTCCCCCGCCGCCGACGGCGACCCGTTCGCGCTGCGCCTGGCCGACCACCCGAGGCTGCGCGAGCTGTACCTCGACGCCGAGGCCGAGGACGGCTACCACCGCGACCGCAACGTGTTCGCCCCCGGCGTGACCATCGAGGACGACCTGGCGGTGCTGGCCCGCTACGACACCGGCGCGACGATGACCTACCACCTCACCGCGTACGCCCCCTGGGAGGGCTACCGGGTCATGGTCAACGGCAGCCGGGGCCGCCTCGAGCTGGAGGTGACCGAGAGCGACCACGTCAGCCCGTCCGTCGCCGGTGCCCTCAAGGGCGCGGCGCTGCACGGCGACGAGGCCGCCGTCGAGCAGGGCGCGGCCCGGCTCACGCTGCGCCCGTTCTGGGCGCCGCCGCAGGAGATCCCGGTCGAGGGCTGGACCCGGCGCGGGCACGGCGGCGCGGACGCCCGGATGACCCGGGTGCTGCTCGGCGGCGAACCCGACCCGCTCGGCCGGGCCGCCACCGCCCGCGACGGCGCGCTCGCCCTGCTCACCGGCCTGGCCGCCAACCGCTCGCTGGAGACCGGCGCGCCCGTCCGGGTCGCCGACCTGCTCACCCTGCCCTGACCGAGGAGCCCTCGCTGTGCCGATCATCCCCCGCGGCGACCTGCTGCTGCCCGCCGAGCCCGGGCTGCGCGCCCTGGCCCGCGAGCTGTACGCGCTCGCCGCCGAGCAGCCGCTCATCTCCCCGCACGGGCACGTCGACCCCGGGCTGCTGGCCGAGGACCAGCCGTTCCCCGACCCGGCCCGGCTGCTCATCGTGCCCGACCACTACCTGACCCGGATGCTGCTCAGCCAGGGCGTACCTCCCGCCGACCTGGGCGTGCCGAGCGTCGACGGCAGCCCGGTGGAGACCGACGGGCGGACCATCTGGCGGCGCTTCGCCGCGCACTGGCACCTGTTCCGCGGCACCCCGTCGCGGCTGTGGCTGGAGCAGACGTTCCGGCACGTGTTCGGCGTCGACACGCCGCTGAGCCCGGCCACCGCCGACGCCGTCTACGACGCGCTCGCCGCGCGCCTGGCCGAGCCGGGCTTCCGGCCCCGGGCGCTGTTCGAACGCTTCGGCATCGAGGTGCTCGCCACCACCGAGTCGCCGCTGGACGACCTGGGCCGGCACGCCAAGCTCGCCGCCGACGGCTGGGGCGGGCCGGGCGGCCGGGTGGTCACCACGTTCCGCCCCGACGACGTGGTGGACATGGAGTTCGAGAACTGGGCCGCGAACGTGGACCGGCTCGCCGAGGTCTCCGGCGAGGACACCGGCACGTACGCCGGATACCTGGCCGCGTTGCGGGCACGGCGGGAGGCGTTCGCCGCCGCCGGGGCCACCTCGTCCGACCACGGGCACCCCACCGCCCGTACCCTCGATCTCGGACCGGCGCAGGCCGCGGCGCTGTACGACAAGGGCCGGCGCGGTCTGGCCGACGCCGCCGACGCCGAGGCGTTCCGGGCGCACATGCTGCTGGAGTTCGCCCGGATGTCGCTCGACGACGGCCTGGTGATGCAGCTGCACCCGGGCGCTGTGCGCAACCACAACCGCTGGCTGCACGCCCGGCACGGCCGCGACGTGGGCGGCGACGTGCCGCAGGCCACCGAGTACGTGCACGGCCTCGCGCCGCTGCTCGACGCGCACGGCAACGACCCCCGGCTCACAGTGGTGCTCTACACGCTCGACGAGGACACGTTCACCAGGGAACTCGCGCCGCTCGCCGGCGGGTACGCGGCGCTGCGCCTCGGCGCGCCCTGGTGGTTCCTGGACTCCCCCGAGGTGCTGCGCCGGTTCCGGGAGGCGGTCACCGAGACCGCCGGCTTCTACAACACCGCCGGGTTCGTCGACGACACCCGCGCGTTCTGTTCCATCCCGGTACGCCACGACGTGGCCCGCCGGGTCGACGCCGGCTTCCTCGCCCGCCTCGTCGCCGAACACCGGCTGACCGGGGACGAGGCCGCCGAGACCATCGTCGACCTGGCGTACCGGCTGCCGAAGCAGGTCTTCAAGTTCGGAGGTGGGCCCGCATGACCACAATCGTCGACGTCGAGGTGCACGACGTGCGCTTCCCCACCGCCGCCAGCGGCGACGGCTCGGACGCGATAAACAGGGGCGACTACTCGGCCACGTACGTGGAGCTGACCACCGACGGCGGGCCGACCGGCACCGGGTTCACGTTCACCAACGGCCGGGGCAACGAGATCACCTGCGCGGCGGTCCGCGCGCTCGCCCATCACGTGCGGGGACGCACCGTCGCCGAGATCGCCGCCGAGCCGGTGGCGTTCTGGCGCTCCCTGGCCGCGGACGTGCAACTGCGCTGGCTCGGCCCGGAGAAGGGCGTGATCCACATGGCCACCGGCGCGCTCGTCAACGCGGTGTGGGACCTGCGCGCCAAGCTCGCCGGCAAGCCGATGTGGCGGTTCCTCGCCGAGGCGCCCACCGACGAGCTGGTCGCGACGATCGACTTCCACCACATCACCGACGCGCTCACCCCCGACGAGGCGGCGGCCATCCTCGACAAGGGACGCGACGGCCTGGCCGACCGGCTCGCCGCGCTGGAGCGCGACGGGTTCCCCTCGTACACCACGTCGGTGGGCTGGCTCGGCTACCCGGACGAGCAGGTGCGCGCGCTGACCCGCGACGCGTACGCGCAGGGGTGGCGCGCGATGAAGATGAAGGTCGGCGGGCGGATCGAGGACGACCTGCGACGGGCCCGGATCATCCGGGCCGAGATCGGCCCGGACGCGCTGCTCATGATGGACGCCAACCAGGTGTGGGACGTGGACGAGGCGATCGCCGCGATGGGCGTGCTCGCCGAGGTCGACCCGTACTGGATCGAGGAGCCCACGCACGCCGACGACGTGCTCGGGCACGCCCGGATCGCCCGCGCGGTCACCGAGCTGACCGACGGGCGCTGCCGGGTCGCCACCGGCGAGGTCGCCGCCAACAAGGTGATCTTCAAACAGTTGCTCCAGGCCGAGGCGATCGGCGTGATGCAGATCGACGCCTGCCGGGTCGGCGGCGTGGACGAGGTGCTCGCCGAACTGCTGCTGGCGGCGAAGTTCGGCGTGCCGGTGTGCCCGCACGCCGGCGGCGTCGGCCTGTGCGAGTACGTGCAGCACCTCGCGATCTTCGACCACCTGCGAGTCGGCACGAGCCTCGACGGCCGCATGGTCGAGTACGTCGACCACCTGCACGAACACTTCACCGACCCGGTCCGCACCCGGGGCGGGCGCTACCTGCTGCCCACCGCGCCCGGCTACAGCGCCACCATGCGTCCGGAGTCGATCGCGCGGTTCCGCTTCCCGGACGGCCCGGCATGGCGCTGACCCCCGACCGGCTCGGCCTGGCCACGCTGCGCCACCTGCCGCCGGAGTCCCGGCCGCTGCTGCGCCCCGGCACCGTACCGGCCGGCATCGTCCACCTCGGCCTCGGCGCGTTCCACCGCGCCCACCAGGCCGTGCACACCGAGGCGGCGGTCGGCGCGGCCGGCGGCGACTGGGGCATCATCGGCGTCGCGCCGCGCAGCACCGACGTGGTCGACGCCCTCGCCTCGCAGGACTGCCTGTTCAGCGTCACCACGCTCGCCGCCGACGACGCGGCCACCCGGGTGGTCGGCGCGCTCGCCGGGGTACGGCACGCCGCGAGCGACCCGGACGCGGTGGCCGGCCTGCTCGCCGACCCGGCGATCCGGGTGGTCACGCTGACGGTGACCGAGAAGGCGTACCGGCTTGATCCGGTGACCGCCGCGCTGACTGTGGACGCGGACCTGACCGCCGACCTCACCACCGGCCGTCCCCCGCGTACCGTGCCGGGCCTGCTGGTCCGCGGGCTGCTCGCCCGCGCCGCCGCCGACGCCGGGCCGATCGCGCTGGTGAGCTGCGACAACCTGCCCGCGAACGGGCGGCGGCTACGCGGGCTGGTCGAGCAGTGCCTCGCGCTGGCCCGGGTGCCGGACGCGAGCGCCGAACGGGTGCTGGCGGCGGTGACCTGCCCCGGCACCATGGTGGACCGGATCGTGCCGGCCAGCACCGACGCCACGCGGGACACCGCGCGGCGGGCGCTGGGCGTGACCGACCTGGCGGCGGTCGCCGCCGAACCGTGGTCGCAGTGGGTGATCGAGGACGACTTCCCCGGCGGCCGTCCGGCCTGGGAACGCTCCGGCGCGATCCTCACCGGCGACGCCGGCCCGTGGGAGCGGCTGAAACTGCGGGCACTCAACGGCGTGCACTCCGCCACCGCGTACCTCGGTGCGCTCGCCGGCGCGGAGACGGTGGCCGAGGCGCTGACGCTGCCGCACCTGGACGCGGTGCTGCGGCGGCTGCTCGCCGAGGAGATCGCGCCGAGCTTCACCCCGCCGCCCGGCGCCGACGTGGCCGACTACGGCGAGCAGGTACTCGCCCGTTTCGGCAACCCGGCGATCCGGTACCGCACGACGCAGGTCGCCATGGACGGCTCGCAGAAGCTGCCGCAGCGGGTGCTGCACACCGTCGCCGACCTGCGGGCCGCCGGCCGGTCGGCGCGGTGGAGCGCGCTCGTGGTGGCCGCCTGGCTGCGGTTCCTGCTCGGGTACGCCGACGACGGCCGGCCGCTGCCGCTGGACGACCCGCTCGCCGACCGGCTGCGCGCCGCGCTGGCCGCCGGAGCGCACACCCCGGCCGGGGTGGTGGACGCGGTCTTCGCGCTGCGCGAGGTGTTCCCCGCCGGCCTGGCCGCCGACGAGGAGTTCCGCGCCGACGTGACCGGCTGGCTCACCGCGCTGGAACGCCACGGCGTCCGGGCCACGCTGGCGGACGCCCGGTGACCGGCGGCGGGCCGGGGACGCCCGGCGGGCGGCGACCGGGCGGGGGCCGCCGGTGAGCGCCGGCGGGCCGCCGCGGGTGGCGCTGATCGGGGCGAACGGGCACGGCCGCTGGCACCGCCGGGCCATCGCGGAGCTGCACGCGGCCGGGCGGGCGCGCCTTGTCGCGCTGGTCGACGTACGCCCGCTGGAGGCCGAACCGGACGCGCCGGTCCCACCGGAGGCGGCCGTCCTCACCGACCACCGGACGATGCTCGCCGACTCCCGGCCCGACGTGGTGGTGGTCTGCACGCCGCCGCACACCCACCTGCCGATCGCGCTCGACGTGCTCGCCGCCGGGGCGGACCTGCTGCTGGAGAAGCCGCCGGTGCTCGACCTCGCCGAGCACCGGACGCTCGCCGACGCCGCGACCGCCGCCGGCCGGGCCGTGCAGGTCAACTTCCAGGCGCTCGGTTCGCCCGCGCTCACCGAGCTGACCGGCGCGCTCGGGCGGGTCGGCCCGGTCACCGGCATCGCCACGCTCGCCGCCTGGCAACGCCCGGACGCCTACTACGCCCGCTCCCCCTGGGCGGGGCGGCGGTCGGTCGACGGCCGCCCGGCGCTGGACGGCGCGCTGGCGAACCCGCTCGCGCACGCGCTCATGCAGTGCCTCGCCGTCGCCGAATCGGTCACCGGCGCGCCGGTGCGGCCGGCCCGGATCGAGGTGGAGCGCTACCGGGTCCGCCCGATCGAGGTGGACGACACGACCGTGCTGCGGCTGACCCCGCACGCCGGGCCGCCGGTGCTGGCCGCGCTCACCCTCGCCGCCGAGCAGCACGTCCCCGGGGAGGTGCTCGTCACCGGCGAGCGAGGGCGGGCGGTGCTGGAGTACCCGACCGACCGGCTGCGGCTACCCGGCGACGACGCGCTCCGCCCGGTGCCCGGCCGCCGGGGGCTGCTGGCGAACCTGCTCGACCACCGCGCGGACGGCACGCCGCTGATCGCGCCGCTGGCGCGTACCGAGCCGTTCACCGCGGTGCTGGACGCGCTGCGGGACGCACCCGTCCCGGCGCTGCTCGACGGGGACCTGGTGCGCGAGGCGGGCGACGGCCTGCAGCGGGTGCGGATGGTGCGGGGCGTCGGCGCGGTGCTGCGGGCCGCCGCGGAAACCGGCGCGCTGCCGTCCGAGGCGGGCGTGCCGTGGGCGGTCCCGCCGTACGTGGTGGACCTGCCCGCGCAGTGAATGTCCCCGAGAGAACGGAACGAGTCATGCGTACCCGAACCGCAGTCGTCGCGGCGCTGGCCGCCGCGCTCGTCCTCACCACCACCGCGCCCGCGCCCGCCGCACCCGGTCAGCCGTCCCGGGCCGCCGAGCTGATCGGCCGCCAGGCCCTTCCCGCGAACGACGGCTGGGCCGCCGCGGGCACCGGCACCACCGGCGGGTCGGCCGCCGCGCCGGACCGGGTACGCGTCGTGCGGACCCGCGCCGAGCTGGTCGCCGCGCTCGGCGGCGACAACGCCACGAACGCCGCCGACGCCACCCCCAAGATCGTGTACGTGGCCGGGACAGTCGACGGTTTCGAGGGACCGGACGGCACGCCGCTGGACTGCGCCGACCTCGCCGACCCGGAGTACTCGCTGCCCGCTTACCTGGCCGCGTACGACCCGGCGACCTGGGGCCGGGTCAACCCGAGCGGACCGCTGGAGGCCGCCCGGGTGCGGTCGGTGGCCGAGCAGACCCGGCAGACGCAGATCAACGTCGGCGCCAACACCACGATCGTCGGGCTGCGCGGCGCCCGGCTCACCGGCCTGACGCTGATGATCGACCGGGTGGACAACGTGATCGTGCGCAACATCGAGTTCGCCGACGCCCGGGACTGCTTCCCGGCCTGGTCCCCCACCGACGGCGACACGGGCAACTGGAACTCCCAGTACGACCAGATCTCCGTGCGTCGCAGCGAGCACGTCTGGATCGACCACAACACGTTCACCGACGGCGACAACCCGGACAGCGCGCAGCCCGTCTACTTCGGCCGGCCCTACCAGGTGCACGACGGCTCGGTGGACGTCACGCACACCGCCAGCCTGGTCACCGTGTCCTGGAACCGGTTCACCGGCCGGGACAAGGTGATGCTGATCGGCTCGTCGAACACGGTCGGCCCGGACGTGGGCCGGCTCAACGTCACGGTGCGGCACAACCTGTTCGACGGCACGCTGCAACGGCTGCCCCGGGTGCGGTTCGGCCAGGTCGACGTGCACGAGAACCACTACCGGCTCGGCGGGCCCGGCTTCGCGTACGCCCTCGGCGTCGGCGTGCAGTCCGCGCTGTACGCGGAGAACAACTTCTTCACGCTCACCGGCGACACCACCCCCGCCGACCTGCTCTACGACTGGGGTGGCACCGCGCTGACCGAGCGGGACAGCTGGGTCCGGCAGGGTGACCGCCTGCCCCGGCCGGTGGACCTGCGCGCCGCGTACAACGCCGTCCACGACCCGGACCTCGGCGGCGACGCCGGATGGACGCCCACGCTGCGCGCCGCCCGGCCGCTGCCGGCCCCGCTGGTCCCGTTCGTCGTGGACGTCTGGGCGGGAGCCGGGCGGCTGCCGCTCTGACCTGCGCCTAAGCCTGCACGCGCACCACCTCGACGCCGTCGGGACAACCGCGACCGCTCGTCCCGGGCCGGCGTCCCCTCGGGGGCGCCGGCCCGCCCCGTTGCCGCCTCTGCCGGGCCGCCGGCTGACACGCCGCCGCCGATGCGCGATGATCACGTTGACGGACATCGCCGCCGGGGGAATGAACCGGCGGCCACCGGGGACAACAGGGTGAGAATCAGGCGGTGAGAGCGCGAGTGGGCGCCCAGGCCCGGGGACGGGCACGGGACGGAGGGCCGGACGTGACGGGTGGGACATCCGGCGACGTCGGCCCGGTCCTCACCATCGACCTGCCGGCCGACCCGGCCCGGCTCGCCGCCACCCGGGAACGGTTGCGCGGCTGGCTGCACGCCCAGGGCGTCAGCGACTGGGACGTCGACACCGTGCTCATCGCCACCGGCGAGGCATGCGCCAACGCCATCGAGCACGGCTACCGCTTCGCCCCGGAGGGCATCACCACGCTGCGGGCCGAGCTGCGCGGCGACCGGCTGGAGATCGAGGTACGCGACCGGGGCGGCTGGCGCGCGGCCGACGGCGACGACAGCGGCGACCGGGGGCGCGGGCGGCTGATCATGGCGCGGGTGATGGACGAGGCCACCATCGTCGGCACGCCGGAGGGCACCTGCGTACGCCTGGTCAAGCGCCTCACCGGCGACGTGAGCGGCCCGGCGGGCACCGGATCTAGCGAAGATCAGCTATAAGGGACGCATGGAGTTCCCCGCGTACCTCGCCACCATGCCGATGCACGCGATCACCGAGATCCACGGTGAGCCCGGCCTGCTGGCCCGGTTCCGGCTGGAGATCGAGGCGTTCGACGAGACCGCCCGCGACCGGCTGACCGAGGCGCTCGACCTGGCCGCCGACCTGCACCGCGACGACCGGCGGGTACGCGAGCCGTACCTCAACCACCTGCTGCGGGTGGCGATCCGGCTGATGCACCACTACCAGGTGCGGGACGTGGACGTGATCGTCGCCGGGCTGCTGCACGACGCGGTCGAGGACCACCCCGCCGAGTTGGCCGGGCTCGACACCGAGTCGGGAGCCGAGGCGACTCCGGCGGCGCTCGCCGCGCTGTCGAACCGGTTCGGCTCGCGGGTCGCCCGGCTGGTCGCGGCGGTCACCAACCCGGCGTACGACCCGGGGCGGGACCGCGACGAGCAGTACCGGGAGCACGTGGCGGCGAGCCTCGAGCGGGAACCCTGGGCCCGGGTGATCAAGGTGTCCGACTTCACCGACAACGGCGTGGGCGTGATCCACACGGTCGGGCCGAAGGTGACCCGCGCCGCCACCAAGTACCGCCCGCTGGTGCCGGTCTTCCGTGACCTGGTCGCCCGGCCTGACACGCCGCTGTCGGCGCCGGTGAAGCAGCACATCCTCGCCCAGCTCGACCTGGCCGAGGAGCGCTTCAGCGCCATCCTCGACCAGCCCGCCTGACCCCCATCCCACCCTTCCGTTCCCGCCCTCCCCTCCCCTCCCCTCCCCTCCTCTCGCCCCGCCCCGCCCTCTCGGCGTTGATCAAGGAGTTTGTGTCGCTGTGAGGGCCTGATCCGGACGCAAAGTCCTTGATCACCGCCCGGTCCGCGGGTGGCGGGTGCGGGTGATGGGTTGCGGGGGGGGTCAGTCGGCGGGGGGTGGGGCGCCGACGTGGCCGCCGAGCACGGCGGCGACCCGGTCACGCAGGGCGCGCAGCCGGGCCGGGTGGTCGCGCAGCACCACCCGCAGCGTCTCGTGGCCACCGGCGGCGACCGCGCCCAGCACGTCGAGCAGCGTGCCGAGCTGGGCGGGCGGCTCGTCGGCGAGCAGGTCCGCCGCGTCGGTCACGACCAGCGTCAGCGGACCGGCGTCGAGGCGGTCGGCGAGCGCGTCGGCGAGGGCGTCCCAGTTGCGGCCGTACCAGCCGGGCAGCTCCAGCGCCCCGGCCAGCGTCTCGTGCAGCCCGGCCCGGGTGCGGGCCTGCGCGCCGGAGACCGGCACACCGTCCGGCTCGGGCGGCGTGCCGTCGTACACGAGCCAGGCCGGCGGCTGCGCGGACGCTGCGCCCATGGTCCGTCCTTTCCCGACGGCGCCGGCCGGGCGTAGCGCCCGGCCGGCGCCGAGGCTGCTCAGAGCCGGTAGAAGTTGGCGTAGTGGTCGGGCGAGAACCAGGTCGCCCCGGTGCTCTTGTTGACCACGATCCGGTACGCGTCCCGGGAGGCGTTGCAGGCACGCGGGTACACGTCGTACTCGTAGTAGGTGGCGCCGGTGGGCAACTGTCCCTCGTAGTTGTAGAACCGGCCGCCGGCGAAGTTGCACTGGCCGCCGCTCCACGAGTACCAGCCACGGCTGGTCGGGAAGCTCTTCGCGGACCAGCCGGACCGCGCGGTGCGCGCGTCCGCGCAGCGGGACTGTGTGCAGGAGCCGTAGACGGCTGCCGCGGCGGGTTCGGCGAGGCGGGTGGAGACCGTCGACGGTGCGACGAGCGCGGCGGCGGCAACGGCGGTGACCAGGGCGGACGCGGCGAGGGCGCGGCGGACGCGGGTGACGGCGGCGCGGAACGGGGTCAAGGGATCCTCCTTGAACGGGACGACAGCGCATCGATCGGCATTAATGGCCGATCGATGCTCAGTCTGTCGAGGATCCTGCCCGCCGTACAGTCCCGATCCGGCGACGGCGCCCCGAACCCCGCGTGAACACACGGTGGCGGGTGCGGACGGACGAAAGAGGCCGCCCGTCCGCACCCGCCGTGTGGATCAGTGCGTGAACGCCTGGAACTCGGCGATCCGCACGTTCTGCGCCTGCGGGCTGGCGGTGGCGCAGTCGGTCGCCGCCCGCGGGTCGTCGTCCTGCTCACCGGCGTAGTCCGGCGCGCCCGTGCACTGGTTGGTCAGCACCTCGACGCGCAGGTGCGTGGCCTTGGTACGCGGGATGTCGAACGACCGCATGATCAGCTCGGGCGCCCGGGGACGCGGCGCCACAGCCGGGAACGCGTCCGGCCGGCTCGTGTAGACCGGCCGGAAGTCCGCCGCGTCGGCGCAGGTCACCGGCCCGGTCGCGGTGCACGCCAGGACCCGGAACTGCCGCACCGCGGAGTACCGGCTCTGGGTGCCGGCGTCCGCGTCACCGGCCACCGGCGGGCGCAGCATGGCGCTCACCTGCACCCGGCGTACCTGCTGGACGCCACCGGCCAGGTCGACTGTGACCTGCCGGCCGGCTACCGGCGCGCCGAGCGCGGCCCAGTTGGTGGCCTCGTCGTCGTCGGCGATCTGCGGCAGGTTGATCCCGTCACCGGTGACCGCCGCGCCCGCGGTGGCCGAGGCCAGGTTGGGCCGCAACGTCACCGGCAGCGTCCGGTTCTGACCCGCCTTGACGGTCACCGGGCCGATCCGGGTGTGGCCGTAGCCGGGCGCCCGCACCACGAACTCGTACGTGCCGGGCACGAGTTCGACCCGGTCGGTGAGCGGGGTGGCGGCGTCGGTGTCCGCCACTGGCACGGCCCGCGCCTGGTAGCGCCCGACGAACAGCTGCGCGCCGGCCACCGGCCCGCGCTCGCCGACCGGCAGGAAGCGCAGCGCGGCCTCCCGCGCGTACGGCGAGGTGAAGCCCGGCGTGGGGTCGGCGTCGGTGTGGCCGACGCTGGCCGCGGTCTCGCCGAGGCCGCGCTTGGCGAACGCGTTCCACAGCAGGTCCTGGTTGGCCCCGCCGAAGCGGATCCGGTCGGCGGCGAGCATCGCGTCCCGGGCGTCGACCATGCTGACCTGGCTGACCGACATCAGCAGGAACGAGTCGAAGACCAGCTGGATCCAGCGCCGGTTACCCGGGCAGGCGGTCACGTCGCGGGCGCCGGTGGCGCACGCCTTCTGGATCGCCGGGGTGCCGCTGCCCCACCGGCGCATCATGGCCGCCCGGATGTCGGTGTTGGTGGCGCTCCACACCTCACCGGAGGCGTGCACCTGGAGGCCGACGAAGTCGTAGTCGACCGAGCTGTAGTTGAGCGGGCTGTCGCTCATGTTGTAGTTGCGGATACCCGCGTTCGGGTCCCCGGTGGTGTACTCGCCGATGGTGAAGCCGCGCCGGCCGGGTGCGGCGTACCCGTGCTCGAAGAGGTACTCCATGGCGAGCTGGTCGGACCAGCTCTCGCTCATGCCCTGCGGCGAGCTGACCCCGGCGCTCGGGCCGGCGATCATGCGGTTGGTGACCGCGTGGCCGTACTCGTGGGCGATCACCGACATGTCGAAGTCGCCGTCGACGCACGGCGCGTAGAACGAGCCCGCCATGGGCTGCCACAGGTACATGTTCGTGGTCGGCGCGACGCCGTCCGGCGGCGTGATCTGGTTGGCGTTGTTGCGGGCCGCGAAGTTGGGCGGGCCGCCGCTGACCCCGCCGGCCTGGGCGTTGCCCTGCTCGGGGTCGTTACCGAGCCCGCCGCGGCCGAGGTTGTCCTGCTGCATGTTCCAGGTCTCCTCGGTGAACCCGAGGTGGTAGGTCCAGTCGTGCATCCGGTTGTGCATGGCGAACAGGTTCGCCCGCGCCGCGTCGATGTCGTTCGCCTGCGGCGACGTGAACACCTCCGGGTTGCAGCGCTGCTCCTGCCACTGGTTCGTCCACGGGTAGTCGTACCGGCGGTCCGGGCGGGGCGTCGCGGTCTCGGTGCCGACGCTGAACGGGTCGTTGCTGAACCAGTTCTGCACGGCGATCGCGTTGTTGCCCTTGGTCGTGGTGGTGGACTGGCCGGTGGCCGGGTCCACGTCCCACGCCGGGTGCCCGGGCACGCCCACCACCTCGGCGCAGCCGCTCGCCGGCACGGCGCACCACCGCTTGCGGGTGTCGACCGAGGACCTGTCGACGCGCGGCGAGTTCGGGAAGACCTCCCACGAGGGGTGGTCGGCGTCGTGGTCGATCAGGTCCTCGCGGACCAGCACGGCGCCGTCGCGGGCGTCCACGTAGGTGGCGTAGGCGGCCGGGTCCGCGCCGGTGGTGTCCGCGCCGAGCACCACCTCCCACGCCGCGCGCGGCCCACGGTCCGCGGTGGGCACCGCGACCAATGAGGTACGCACGACCTGCGCGTCGGCGCGGCCGGCGTCGGCGATGGCGGCCGTGCGGGCCTGCTCGGCGCTGATCGTGGCGGGGGCGGGCGTACCGGCGTCGCGGGCGAGCGAGGAGCTGACGTGCCACACCGCTCCGTCGCGTACACCGACCGACAGCATGCCGTCGACGGCGGCCGGCAGGTCGCCGAAGCGCTGCCGGAACAGGACGGTCGCGCCCTGCCCCATCGGCGCCACGGTGAGCAGCTCCAGCGCGGCGGCGCCCTCGGCGGTCAGGCCCAGCACGTCCCGGTTGGCTGCGACGTACGCGCGCGCGGCGGCGGCCGGGTCGGCGGGCAGCCCGGTAGCCAGGGGCTTGCCGGTCGAGGTGAGCGTGGCGGGCGTACCGAAGTCGGTCCAGCGCACACGCGCGCCGAGCGCGGCGGCGCGGTCGCGCTGCCGGTCGCTGGCGAGAACGCGGCCCTTGCGGTTGTCAGTGGCCTTGGTGTCGTGCCGGTCGCCCGGCAGGTGGTCGGGTGGCGCCTGGGTACGGGTCTGTTCCCGGGGTGCCGCCTGGCCGCCGCCAGCGGCGGTCAGGACCAGCCCGGCTGCCAGCAGCAGCGCGGTGGTCCCCGTCAACGCACGGGATGGTGTGCGCACGGTCCCTCCTGTCATCGTCGAACGGCGATGTCCGTTCCGCCATCCGACCAGGATGATCAACCGTCCGACACCATCCGAACATCCATAAATGTTGCTGCGTCGATTTCTCGGCGCCCGTTAACAGAGATGCGCCACCCACCCGGCACGTCGACAGAGCCACCGGCGCTCCGCACCGAGTCCTCGTCGGAACGTTGTCGAAGTTCTTCTCAATCCCATCCGACAGAGGCCGCCGATCCTCCTACCCGCATCGCCGGGATCTTGAAGCTCTCACCAGTTGCGTAGACCACGCGGAACCCGAGGTGGTGCGCCAACGGCGCCCATCGCGCGGAGGCAACGAGCTGCTGAACGCTGTTGACCTTCCCGCTATTGACGAGCCTGTCCAAGAGCACCGTCTCGAAGGCTGCCGCTTCGATCCAGTTGACCTGTTTTGTGAAGCCGCACATCATCGCGGCGCCGGTCTGGCTCAGGAACTCGACCATGTCGGCGTCAGACCCTCGAAGGACCGAACAAGCCCCGATGTAGATTCGCTTGCCGCTCCACGCACCCGCCGCCCACTCCGCCAGTTCGGCGAGGCTCGTTGACTCTTTTTGCGACAGCCATAGCTGACGGGGGGAGCCATGCAACGCGAAGAACCCGACCTCGAACGAGGCGTACCTGGCCAAGGACCACTGTCCGAGAAGGTACCGCAGTTGATCGCGGGTGACGGCGCTCCGATGAATAGCTCGGAGGCTACCCAGCCCTTCTAGCAGCTCCAACATCGGCCTCACAGACCAGCGCTTGGTCAAGTCTGGATGCCATTCGCCCTCAACACAGAAGACGCCTTTGCGCGTCGGCAAACGGATCTCCCCACGGTCACCGAAACTGCAACGGTACGGGGCACCGAGACGCAATCTCCATCCCGGAAAACGTCCTAGCTGGATGGCCGATCGTCGCTTGCATCCAGAGCCGAGGACTGGCGCTGCAACAACACCGCAGGGGTCGCTCTACTGGACTTTGGGAGTAGGCGCCTCACCTGCTCCACCGACCCCCCGCGGACACCTAAGGGACGTCTCGTAACTGGGTGAAGGCGTTGCGTGGGATGGGGCCGGTGGTCAGCCGGCGAGGATGATGTTGTGGAGGTTGGCGATGCCGGAAGCGGCGTCGGTCAATGTGTGGGCGGCGCGGCGGTAGTCGCGCAGGATCTTGAAGCACTTCATCCTGGCCAGGGCGTGTTCGACCCCTGCTCGGACGGTGCGGTGTTCGATGTTGAGGGCTTCCTTCCAGTCCGGCAGTGTGCTGCCGTCGGTGGGCTTGCGGTACGGCATGATCACCTCGGGGTTGCCGCGGTAGCCGCCGTCGGCCATCACCGGCCGCCCGTCCAGCTTCTCGGCAATGCCGGAGGTGCGGTAGACGATGGTGTCGTTGCGGTTGCCGGGCTGCGGGTCGCCGACGGCGATGACCAGGCGGGTGGAGGCGTCGATGGCGACCTGCAGGTTCGTTGAGTACCGGTAGTTCTTGCTCCGGGCTGCCAGGCGGTGATCGCGGGTGGGGATCAGGGTGCCGTCGACGATGGCGATCTGCTCGACCGGCCGTTTACGCACCGGCGCCAGGGCCAGCAGCGGCGCGAGGGTGTCGATGACCCGGTGCGCTGCGGAGTGCGACACCCCGAACAGCGGGCCGATCTGCCGCATGGTCAGGTTCGTGCGCCAGTAGGTGGCGACCAGCAGCACCCGATCGGCGAGATCCAGGGCCCACTGCCGACCCGGCCGGCCGTCGGCGATGCCGTCCCCGCCGCGTTCGGCGACCAGCCGGACCAGCTTGCAGAACTGGGCGGGCTGCAGCCCAGTGAACGGGAAGATCCAGTCAGGGTTGGCTGCGGTGATCACCTGCACCCAGGGATCCTGACCGATCGTCCTGACTAGACAGACACCGGGGTTACGAGACGTCCCTTAGGCTCTGCCGCGCTGCGCGGTAGAAGCCGTCACGGCCGACGTCGGCCCGATGAATCATCCCCGATACGTCCGTTGGGGGAAGGGGAAGCGCACGCGCCGCCGACTCGATGTCGCGCACGGCGTGCCGCCACTCAGCAGCAGCGCGGACGGTGATCTCATCACCAAGGAGCAGCACCGCCTCCCAGGCCAGGGTATGCCGGACATCCGCCTCCGCCAGCCGAACCAGTCCTTCATTCCGGTCCAGCGCCGGTCGCCTCGCGTTGGGCCGATGCTCTCCGAGCATCCGGGTGGCCACGGCGTGGATCTCTTTGACCGCTTTCGTCAATTCCACATATGCGTCAAGACGCCGCTCGTCCCATCTGACCGTCTGCGTCCGGCGCCACCGGGTTCGCTCGTTCAGGCCCGTGGCGAGCATCGTGCCCACAGTGCCGACCAGGACACCGAGCAGAGCGGGTAACTGCGTCGCCAGGATCTCCAGCACGTTCACCAACCGCCATCCCGCCTGAATTCTGTGGATCACCACGCTATCGCGGGTTGGCGGCTCGTATGGGGCTCGACACGACCCGCGACTGCGCCGTGTGGATGCGGGTCGGACGGGATCGGCCCCTATGGCTGCGGCATCCAAAGTCTCGGATCGGTGATGAAGATGCCCTTGCCTCGGTGCCGCCGGATCACGCCGAGCGCTTCCAACCGCACGTAGACCATCAGTCTTGCGTGCCGGCGAACAGCGTCCAGGCGTCGATCTCGGTCGGTGCCAGCGGCCGCGCCGGCAGGTAGGACGCCAGGTCGCGGAAGTCCGCCACTGCGTTGTGCACGCACACCGCGAGCGAGAAGTGCAGCAGTTCCCGCGCCACGTGCGCGTCGGGCGCCGTGACGTCGTCGAGCAGCGGGCTGCGTACGTCGAGCGCGAACACCACGTGACAGGCGCTCTGGTCGGCCTTCACGACGCAGTAGTAGCGCCCCGCCTCGGCCAGCCGGTTGCGGATGTTCGCCCAGGCCATCGCCCCGGAGATGTCCGGCACGTCGGCGCCGGCCGCGCAGGCCATCCGGAACACCCAGCGGGCCGGATCCTCGGGTGACACCGCGCCGTAGACCAGCACCAGGCCGCCGCGGTGGAACACGGCGAAGCCCTGCACGTCCGGGCTGAGGTGCAGGAAGTCCGGCGCCCAGACCCGGTCGTACTGCCGCTCGGCGAGGGACCGCATGAACTGCACGGTCCGGCCGGCGGCGCGGCGAGCGTCAACACCCATGCGTTCTGGTCCTCCCCGAAGGATCACGGAAATTCACGCTATGGAGCGGCACGGACACGGATCAAGGTGTGCCGATCGAGTCTGGATGGTCGGTCCCGTGAACGGGACCGAACCCGCTCCGAGTCCCACGGATAGGACTACGGGGCGGCTCCTCCGATCGGTCAACACCCGACGCGCGGCTGCGCACGTACACCGGTCGGGGTTGTTAGCGTGGATCGCGGACCGCCACGGCGGTCCGGCCACCCCTCGCCCGACGGCCCGCGCGTCCCGGTGACGCCGCGGGACGCGGTGCGGCGATCCGGCATGGAGGGGGTGCGATGACCGCGGTGCCGGAGGGGCCCGCGCCGGGCGGCGGCCGGCCGAAGCCCGGCGCGCCGGTGGACAGCCGGCGGCGGCGGTGGGCCGGGCGGGCGCGGGCGCTGGGCGAGGCGGCGCGCGTGCGGACCCGGCGCTTCTGGGACGGCGCGCAGCCGACGCTGCGGCAGCTCTGGTGGACCGAGGAGCCGGTGACGCCGGTCACGACCGTCGACCGGCGCGTTCCGGAGCCGCTCGCGGTGCCGGCGCAGGGCCAGGTGTACGTGTTCCTGGTCCGCGCCACCTACACCTGGTCGTCGGAGACGGCCCGGCCGGAGCTGTTCGGCTGGTACGTGGACTACTTCCAGCAGCAGGCCACGCAACGCCTGAACCGTCTGGCCGTGCGGTGCGCGGCGGAGGTGCCACCGCACCGTCCGCGCGACCTGCACGCCGCGTTGATCGCCGCGCTCGCCGACGAGGACCCGCCGCCCTGGACGTACGCGCGCGGCGAGGTGACGTTCGCCTGCGAGCCGGACGTGACCGTCCATCTGGACGAGCGGGTGCGCAAGCTGCTCCAGCCGTACTGGGAGCAGCGCATCGCGCTGGAGTGCGAGCGTGACCTGGCCCGGCGCCGCGCCGAGTACGCCGAGGAACGCGACAGGCGCGAACGGCCGGCGGCGGCGCGAGCCGGGAAGGACGGCGAGCCGGCCGCCACGGCACCGCCTGCCGACGGGACCGGGCCGGCGGGCGCGGCACGGGACGCGCGAGGGATGCCGAGCGAGGCGGGGCGGGCGCGGCGTGGATCGAGGCCGGGCGGGCCGGTGGAGTCGTTCACCCCGTTGGAGCCGCTGCTCCCCCCGCCCGCGCCGCGCACGGCTCCGGAACAGCGGCCCCGCCCGGACGAGCCGGAGCCGCCCCAGGTCTGAGCCGGGACGGACACCGGGTCTGAGCCGGGACGGTCAGCCCGGGACGGCGGCCGTGTCGGGGCGGGCCTGGCGGGCGGCCAGGTACGCGGCCAGCCCGGTGCCGTCCTCGGTGTCAGCAGCCGTTGGTGCTGGTCTGGTTGCGCTTCAGCCCGTCGGACCAGGTGACGCCCTGGACCACGGCCACCACCACGCTGCCGTCGTGGATCTGCTCGTAGTGCAGGTGCGGGCTGAGGTCGTACTTCGCCGACGTCGCGCCGACCCGGCCGATGACGTCGCCGCGCTTCACGGTGTCGCCCTTGGACACCGCGCGCGAGTCGAGGTGGGCGTACCGGGTGCGCCAGCCGTCGCCGTGACCGATGACGATGGTGTTGCCGTAGCCGGAGGTGGTGGAGTAGTACGACTCCAGCACGGTGCCGGCGGCGCTGGCGACGGTCCGGCGACCGAGGTCGTCGGGGCTGCCGTTGGCGTTGTAGTGATTCCAGTCGATGGCGTGGGCGGGGCTGTGCCCGTTCCAGTTGTTGCCCTGCCAGGTCTGGCCGCACAGGAACGGCATCCGGAAGCCCGGCCGGGCGGCCTGCGCGGGCTGCACGCCGAGCATCGCCCCGGCGACGACAGCGGTCGTGAGCAGCGCCGGCACGCGCCACCGGGCGGCGGTGGTCATCAGCGACATCGTTCCCCTCCTCGTATCGAGTGATCCGGGTCGATGCTAGGGGCGGTGCGGAGATCAGGTAAATACCTACAGGGATGAATGCCTGACCAAAACTTTCCTACGCTCAGCCGACCAGGGCGGCATAGCGGCCGCGCCGGTCCAGCAGCGCGTCGTGGGTGCCTGATTCGACGATGCGGCCGTGGTCGAGCACGGCGATATGGTCGGCGTCGCGAACGGTGGAGAGCCGGTGCGCGATGGTCACCACGGTGCGGCCCCGGGCCAGCTCGTCCAGCGCCCGCTGGACCG
This sequence comes from Micromonospora sp. CNZ285, assembly GCF_004637285.1. Taxonomy (NCBI): domain Bacteria; kingdom Bacillati; phylum Actinomycetota; class Actinomycetes; order Micromonosporales; family Micromonosporaceae; genus Micromonospora; species Micromonospora sp. CNZ285. The sequence goes on from NZ_SPQD01000001.1 coordinate 2,109,851, forward strand.
CGCGCTCGGTCTCGGTGTCCAGCGCGCTCGTCGCCTCGTCCAGCACCAGGATCCGCGGGTCGCGCAGCAAGGTCCGGGCGATCGCCAGGCGCTGCTGCTCGCCGCCGGAGAACCGGTGGCCGCGCGAGCCGACCATGGTGTCGTAGCCCTCGGGCAGCGCGGTGACGAGGTCGTGGATGCGGGCGGCACGGGCGGCGGCCTCGATGTCGGCGTCGGTGGCGTCCGGGCGGGCGTACCGGAGGTTGTCCCGCACGGTGCCGTGCAGCAGGTACGTCTCCTGGCTGACCACGCCCACGACGGCGGCCAGGTCGGCCGGGCGCAGGTCGCGCAGGTCGATCCCGTCGATGGTGATGCGGCCGGCGTCCGGGTCGTGCAGCCGGCTGATCAGCGCGGCGAGCGTGCTCTTGCCGGAGCCGGTCTCCCCCACCAGGGCGAGGCTGGTGCCGGCCGGGACGTCCAGGCTGACGCCCGCGAGGGCGGCCGTGTCGCTGCCCGGGTAGCTGAAGGTGACGTCCTCGACGCGCAGGTGGCCGCGGGCGGTGGCCGGGTCGAGCGGGACCGGCCGGGCCGGCTCGGCGACCTCGACGGGCAGGTCGAGGTATTCGAAGATGCGGGCGAACAGCGCCAGTGACGCGGTGAGCGTGACGCCGACGTTGAGCAGGCCCATCAGCGGCCGGAACAGGTTGCCCTGCAGCGCGGTGAACGCGACGAGCGTGCCGATGGTGAGCGTGCCGGCGGTGCCGGGCAGGCCGGCGCTCAGGTAGATCACCGCGGGGATGGCGGCGAAGACGATGCTCATGGCGGCCATCCGCCAGCGTCCGGCCAGCTCCGAGCGCAGTTCCAGGTCGACCAGGCGGGCCGAGGAGGCGGTGAACCGGTCGACCAGGGCCGGGCCGGTGCCGAGCGTCTTGGCCAGCCGCACGCCGCTCACCGACAGCCCCTCCTCGATGGTCACGGTGAGGTCGGCCAGTTCGCGCTGGCGCTGGGCGGTGATCTCCCGGCGCAGCCGGGCGACCCGGCGGGTGAGCCAGAGCGCGGGCGGAAGCACGACCGCCGAGACGAGGGTGAGGCGCCAGCTCAGCGCCAGCATGGCGATGGTGGTGGCGACCACTGTGGTGAGGTTGGCGGCGATCGAGGTGGCGGTGGAGGTGACCACCGACTGCATACCGCCGATGTCGTTGGTGATGCGCGACTGCACCTCGCCGGTGCGGGTGCGGACGAAGAAGCCGATCGACTGCCGCTGGAGGTGGGCGAAGACGTCGGCGCGCAGCCGGTGCATGACCTCCTGGCCGACGCGGGTGGAGATCCAGGTCTGGGCGACGCCGAGCACCGCGGTGACCGCTGCGACCGCGACCATGCCCGCGACCAGCCAGGCCAGCAGCGTCAGGTCACGCTCGGGCAGGGCCCTGTCGATCACGGTACGCAGCAGGAACGGCGTGGCCATCGCGATGATCGAGGACGCCACGATGATCGCCACCACGGTGGCGAGCGGGCCGCGGTGTGCGGTGAACAGGCCGCCGATGCGGCGCAGAGACACGTCGCGGGCCTGGGCCTTCTCGGCGGGGGAAACGGTCCGGCCGTCACGGCGGCCGTCGGGGATGCGATCCAACTGTGCTCCTCATGCAGGGGGACAATACTGAGGTTACCTCAACATGAGGGAACAACACGAAAGGCTGGTACCGTATTCCCCGTGAACGGCAGCGACGAGAGCCTGGCCGAGACGTTCTGGGCGGTGACCCGCCGGCTGCGGCACCAGACCAAGCGCGCGCTGGAGCCGTGGGAGATCAGCCCCGGGCAGGCGCGGGCGCTCGGCGTGCTGATGCGTCACGGCGCGCTGCGACCCGGTGCGCTCGCCGAGCACCTGCGCATCGCGCCGCGCTCGGCCACCGAGGTGGTCGACGGGTTGCAGGAGCGAGGGCTGGTCGAGCGCCGGCCGGACCCGGGCGACAGGCGGGCCACGCTGGTCGCCCCCACCGCCGAGGGCGAGCGGGTGGGCACCGCGATCCGGCAGGCGCGGGCCACCGAGGCGGAACGGTTCTTCGGCGCGCTCGCACCGGACGACCGGGCCGAGCTGACCCGCATCCTGCGCCTGCTGCGCGAGGATTAGGTCTCCGACTTCCCCGGTTTCACCCGTTCCGGGTGAGGCGACAGGCCCCGTGGCGGGGAATAGCGCCATCGGGAGGAGGGCCGATGGTCGACGCCACCGAAGAGTTCTTCCGGAGCCTGGGGCAGCGCAGGCAGCGCAGGCAGCGCGGGCTGACAGCGCTGCACGAGGGCACCGTCCGGTTCGACATCGCCGGCGACGGGTCGGTCGACCACTGGCTGGTCTCCATCGCCAGGGGCGAGGTCACCGCGGCGCGGCAGGCCACCGGCGGGGACGCGGTCGTCCGCGCGGACCGGGCCGTCTTCGACCGGATCGCGCGGGGCGAGGCGTACTTCCTGACCACAGTCCTGCGCGGCGAGGCCGAGGTGGAGGGCAGCCCGCGGCTGTTCGCGACAGTACGCCGGCTGTTCCCCTCCCCGCCCGGCTCGCGCCCGGAACGACACCGGGGAGACGACGATGGGTGACGACCGCGTCGGCATCTTCGATGGGACGATCTTCCTGGTCTGTGACCGGGCGGGCGACATCGTCCCGGCGGCCGACGCCACCCACGGCCTGTTCGCCCACGACACCCGTCTGCTGTCCCGGTGGCAGCTCACCATCGACGGCGAGCGGCTCAGCACGCTGTCCATCGACGACATCCAGTACTTCGAGAACCGGTTCTACCTGGTCCCGGGCAGTCAGGACGTCTACGTCAACAGCACGCTCGAGGTGCGCCGGACCCACCGGCTGGACACCGGACTCCAGGAGGACCTGCTCCTGGTCAACAACGACCGGCGGCCCGTCGACCTGACCGTGCGGATCGAGGCGGACGCGGACTTCGCGGACCTCTTCGCGGTCAAGGAGGGCACGACGAACCGCGAGGGGCGGCACTACCGGCGGGTCGACGGTCCGCGACTCGTCCTGGGTTACCAGCGCGGACGCTACCGCCGCGAGACGATCGTGTCCGCGACGACTCCGGCGGAGGTGGACGAGAACGGCCTGACGCTGCGCGTGCACATCGAACCGCACGGCCGGTGGCAGACCCGGCTGACCGCCGAGCCGGACCTCCCCCTGCCCCGAGGGCTGGAGCGGCTCAGCCTGCCCGGGCGGGTCGAGGGCCACGCCCGGAACAAGCCCGCCGAGCTTCGGGAATGGCTGGACCGGGCGCCGCGCCTGGAGACCAGCTGGGGACCGCTGCAGAACACGTACCGGCAGAGCCTCATCGACCTGGCCGCGCTGCGGTTCAGCCCGTTCCTCGCCGGAGCGGGGTGCGTCCTGGCCGCCGGGTTGCCCTGGTTCATGTGCCTGTTCGGCCGCGACAGCATCCTCACCAGTCTCCAGGCGCTGCCGTTCGCCCCCGAACTCGCCGCCACCACGCTGACAGTGCTCGCCTTCCGCCAGGGCAGCCGGATCGACGACTTCCGGGAGGAGGAGCCGGGCCGGATCCTGCACGAGATGCGCTACGGCGAGCTGACCGTCTTCGACGAGACACCGCACAGCCCCTACTTCGGCAGCGCGGACGCCACTCCCCTGTTCCTCGTGCTGCTCGACGAGTACGAGCGGTGGACCGGCGACGCCGCCCTCGTCCGCGCGGTGGAGCAGGAGGCGCGGGCGGCCGTCGACTGGATCGACCACTACGCCGACCGGGCCGGCAACGGGTACGTCTCCTACGAGCGGCGCAACCCGGTCAACGGTCTGGAGAACCAGTGCTGGAAGGACTCCTGGGACAGCATCTGCTACCGCGACGGCCGGCTGCCGGGCTTCCCGCGCGCCACCTGCGAACTCCAGGGGTACGCGTACGACGCGAAGGTGCGCACCGCCCGGCTGGCCCGCGAGATCTGGCACGACCCGGCGTACGCGGACCGGCTGGAGCGGGAAGCAGCCGACCTCAAGCGCCGCTTCAACCACGACTTCTGGATCGACGACGGCGAGTACATGGCGCTGGCGCTGGACGGCGACGGCAGCAAGGTGGACGCCCTGTCGTCGAACATCGGCCACCTGCTGTGGAGCGGCATCGTCGAGGAGCCGAAGGCCGAAGCCCTGGTGCGGCACCTGATGTCACCGGCGATGTTCAGCGGCTGGGGTGTCCGCACGCTGGCCGAGGGCGAGGCCCGCTACAACCCGGTCGGCTACCACGTCGGGACCATCTGGCCGTTCGACAACTCGTTCATCGCCTGGGGTCTGCGGCGCTACGGGTACGCCGACGAGGCGGCCCGCGTCGCGGCCGGCATCCTGGACGCGGCGGCGTTCTACGACGGCCGGCTGCCGGAGGCGTTCGCCGGGCATGCCCGGTCCGAGACCCGCTACCCGATCCGGTATCCGACCGCGTGCAGCCCGCAGGCCTGGTCGGCCGGTGCGCCGCTGCTGCTCCTGCGGACGATGCTCGGCCTCCGGCCGGTCGGCGACGATCTCGTGGCCCGGCCCGCCCTGCCTGCTAGCCTCGACTACGTGGCGTTGCTCGACGTCCCCGGCCGCTGGGGGCGGCTGGACGCCTTCGGCAGGAGCACCGCCGCCGGCGGCCTGAGCCGCTACGAGCTGGCGCCGCAGCAGCTCTCCGCACCCTGACGGGATCGACATGCAGCGCATCGACTGGGGGCACACCGCGGTCGTGGGCGTCCACTGGCAACACGAGGTGGTCAGCCCGGACGGCGTCTTCGGCCCGTTCTTCGCCGACCAGGTGGCCCGGCACGGCGTGGCCGCGAACGCGGCGCGGGTCGCCGCCGCCGCGCGGGCCGCGGGCGGCCTCGTGGTGTTCACCCGGGTCGCGTACCGGCCCGGCTATCCGGACCTCATCGCCAACACCCCGAGCTTCGCGATGATCAGGGAGCGCGGGGCGTTCCTGGAGGGCGACCCGAAGACCCGGATCGTCGACGAGGTCGCGCGGCAGCCGGACGACGTGGTCGTCACCTCCACCCGGCTCGGCGGATTCTCCGGCACCGAGCTGGACGTGATCCTGCGCGGCCGGGGCGTGCGGACCGTGGTGTTCACCGGCGTCGCGACGAACCTGGCCGTCGCCGCGACCGCCTACCAGGCGGTCGACAACGGGTACCGCATCGTCACCGTCTCCGACGCGTGCACGGCGGCCACCGACGAGCTGCACGACGCCTACCTGAGCACGCTGGGCCAGCTCGGCGAGGTCGCCGCCACCGGCGAGATCGCCTGACCGGCCGCCGGGAGCACTCAGCGCAGGTCGCCGGGACCGCTCAGCCCGGGCCGGCGGGACCGCTCAACGCAGGCCGGCGGCGATCGCGTCGACCAGCAGCGCGCCGAGCGTGCGGGCCATCACGGCGCGGGCCGCCTCGACATCGAGCCCCATCGAGTCGCGCATCATCGACCACGCCGACCAGGTGCCGGCCACCGTCAGCGCGTCCAGCAACTGCGCGCGGCCCGGCCCGGCCTGCGCCAGTTCCGGGGCGAACACCGCCTCGATCTCCTGCCGGACCCGGGCGACCGCCGCCTCCCGGTTGCGCCGCAACTGCGGGGAGAACGGCTCCCGCAGCGCCGACGCGCGGGCCGAGGGCGCCAGCACCTCCAGCAGCCGTGCGCGCTGGTCGCAGAACGCGGCGATCCGGGCGGTCAGCGGCAGTTCCGGCGGCACCGGCCGCCAGAGCGCGGCCTGCCGCTCGCCGACCCGCCGCCCGGTCGCGGCGAACAGCGTCTCCATGTCCTTGAAGTTGGTCCAGAGCGTGCGCAGCGACACCCCGGCCCGCTCGGCGATCCGTTCCCCGGTGGGCCGCAGGTCACCGGAGTCGATCAGGGCGAGGTGCGCCTCCACGATCGCGGCCCGGGTCCGCTCGGCCCGCGCCGCCCGGCCGTCCACCCGCTCCGGCGGGTCGGTCTCCAGCTCGATCATGGGTACGGGATCTCCTGTTGCTCGTCTGCCGGCGGCCACTCTACGTGCGTGCCGCCGGGCGGCTGGCACCCGGCCACCCGGCGACAGCACTGCGGTCAGGACGTCGGAACGGCGTCCGCCGGCGGGTTCGTCGGCGGCTCGGTGAACTCGGTGACGGCGCCGTCACCGTCGTCGGTGGTGTACGCGGGGCCGAAGTACGCCTGCGTGCCGTTGCTCACCTTGGTGAGCCGCACGCCGCCGTAGCCGGCGTGCACGCCGTCGGCGTACCGGAAGGGAACCAGGCCGGGCCCGCGGAAGCCGCCCTTGCGCACGGCCTCGACCAGCTTCTCCCGGGTGGGGTCGGGCCCGGCGGCGAGCATGGCCTGGACGAACGTGTACGCCATCGAGTAGCCGTAGATCGCGTTGCCGTCGACCGGGTTGCCCGCGTTGTACTTCTGGTGGATCTTGGTGAATTCCTGGATCCACGGGTTCGCGGTGTCACTCACGTTCGGCAGGTAGTTGTCGGCGACCATGCCCTCGAGGATCACCTTCTTGTCGCCGAGCTGGGCCGAGAGCGTGGTGTAGTCGGCGCCCACGTTGGAGACCACCCACTGCGCCTTGAAGCCCTGGCCGGCGGCCTGGCCCATGGCGAGCGCGGTGAAGCCGGGGATGGTCGCCGCGATGACCACCTGGCAGCCGGCCGCGCGCAGCGCCCCGATGGCCGGGCCGACCTGCTGGTTGGTGGTGGTGTACGTCTGCTTCGCCGCCACCGGGCCGAGAATCTGCTCCACCCCGGCGAGCGAGTCCCGCCCGAAGTCGTCGTTCTGCCCGAAGTGGCAGACCTTCGCGCCGGGGAACTCCCGCTTGACGTAGCTCGCCAGGATCTTGCCCTCGACCGTGTAGTCGGGCTGCCAGCCGAACGTCGTCGGATACTTGTCCGGCTGGTTCCAGTTGCGGCTGCCGGACGCGACGAACAGGTCCGGCACCTTCTGCGTCTTGACGAACTCCAGCACGTTCGTGTGCGTGGGCGTGCCCAAGCCGCCGAGCAGCGCGAAGACCTTGTCGTCGAGCACCAGCTTGCGGACCACGTTCTCGGTGCTGGCGGGGTTGTAGCCGTCGTCCATGACCTTGTAGACGATCTTCCGGCCGTGCACCCCGCCCTTGCTGTTGACGTGCTCGAAGTACGCCTTCGTGGCGGCGGAGATCTTCGAGTAGCCGGGCGCGGCCGGTCCGGTGAGCGGTTGGTGGGTGCCGATGACGACCTCGGAGCCGGTGACGCCGGGGACGTTCTCGGCGGCCTGCTTCTCGTCGTCGGCGCAGGCGGGCAACGCGGCCAGCAGGGCGAGGCCGGTGGCGGCCGCGAGAACGCGACGGGTGGTGGGGCGCATGGTTCTCCAATCCGGTGCGGCGGTGTGAACGGTGGGTGGAACCGGTGAGGTCAGCGGTCCGGCGACCGGTGGGGGACCCGGCGGCGGCGCAGCGCGGCGCGCAGCCGGGCGCGCACGGCGCGGACGCCGCCGGCGATGCCGCCCGGCGCGGCGAGCATGACGACGATGAGGACCAGGCCGAACACGGCCAGCGCGAGGTTGCCCTCCAGCCGCTGGGCCAGCCCGGCGGAGAGGCTGAGGTGCTCGGTGAGCAGGCCGGGCAGATCCTGGAGCGCGACCAGCAGCACCGCGCCCCAGACCGCGCCGGCCAGGGTGCCCAGCCCGCCGATCACGATGGCCATGAGCAGGAACAGCGACAGGTCCAGCGGGAACTTGCCGGGCGCGACGGTGGCGGTGATCATGGCGTACACGCCGCCACCCAGGCCGGCGCAGGCGGCACTGACCACGAACGCGAGCACCTGCGTGCGGGCCACCGGGATGCCGGCGAGCCGGGCCGCGACCTCGTCGTCGCGTACCGCCCGCAGGGACCGGCCGAAGCGGCTGCGCACCAGGTTTGCCAGCAGCAGCATGGTGAGCAGCGCGGCGGCCAGCGCGATCCAGGCCAGCCAGCGTTCCGGCTGGAAGTAGGCGCCGAGCGCCGCCGGTGGCGTCTGCGCCGGAAACGGCAGACCCTGTTCGCCGTTGAACACGCCGGTGAAGATCGTGGTGACCGCCGGGACGAGCGTCGCCACCGCCAGCGTGACGCCGGCCAGGTAGGGGCCGCGCAGCCGGGCCGCGGCCAGCCCGACCACCAGCCCGCCCAGCGCGGTCAGCACGACGGCCGCCAGCAGCGACGCGGGCAGCGTCCACCAGCCGGACACGGCCCACTCGTCCAGGGCCCGCTGGGTCAGCGCCACCGTGTAGGCGCCGGTGGCCATCAGCGCGCCGTGCCCGAGCGAGAGTTGGCCGTTGAGCCCGACCAGCACCGTGTGCCCGGCGGTGACGCAGAGGAATGCACAGACGCGCGCCACCTGCAGGTTCTGGTACGGCGCGAGCTGGTTGGTGACCAGCACGACGAGCGTGCCGGCGAACACGGCCAGCGCCAGGTGACGCAGCAGCGTGGAACCGCGCGCCTCGCGTCCGGCCGGTGCGCCGGGGAGCAGCCGCCGCAGCGGGGACGGTGCCGGGGACGCGATCTTGGTGGGGGTGCTCGTCACACGTGCCTCGCTCTCGCCGCGGAGAAGAGCCCGCCGGGGCGGACCAGCAGGACGGCCAGCAGCAGCACCAGGACGGCCAGCGGAGTGGTGTCCGGTCCGAGGTAGCCGGTGACGTAGGACAGGATCAGCCCGACCAGCAGGCCGCCGACCACCGCGCCGACCGGGCTGTCCAGGCCGCCGACCACGGCGGCGGTGAACGCGACCACGAAGACCAGGTCCATGGCGTGCGAGTGCAGGCCGAGTCCGGTGGGGACGACGAGCATCCCGGCCAGCGCGCCCACCCCGGCCGCGAGCGCCCAGCCGAGCGTGAGCATCCGGCCGACGCTGACGCCGAGCAGCCGGGACACCTCGGGGGCGAACGCGGCGGCCCGCATCCGCAACCCGACCGGGGTACGGGTGAACAGCAACGCGAGCAACGCCACCACTGTCAACGCCGCGCCGAGCACCCACAGGTCGTACGGGGACAGCGCGGCGACCCCGCCGATGGTGAGCGCGTCGGTGTCGAACGGCGCCGGCGCGGGCCGGTAGTCGTTGCCGAAGACCATGCCGAGCACCGCCTGGATGACCAGCACCAGGCCGAGCGCGACGATCACCTGGTTGAGCGGGCCGCCCGGGCCGGCGAACCGCATCAGAAGCCGCTCCACCAGCGCGCCCAGGGCCAGCCCGGACAGGATCGCGGCGGCCAGGCCCAGCCAGTACGAGCCGGTGGCGGAGACGACCGCGTACCCGACGTAGGCGGTGGCCACGGCCATCGCGCCCTGGGCGAAGTTGACCACCCGGGCGGCCCGCCAGATGAGCACGAGCGCGAGCGCGAACGCCGCGTAGACCGCCCCGGCGGCGAGCCCGTCGAAGGTGAGGAACCAGAACCGCTGCATCCGCCACCCCTTCCTAGAATCCGAGGTACGCGTGCCGGAGCTGGTCGTCGTCGCGCAGCCGGGCGGCCGGCGCGGCAGTCACCACCCGCCCGAGCGACATGACGATGCCCTGGTCGGCGACGGACAGCGCGGAGCGCACGTTCTGCTCGACGAGCAGCACGGTGAGCCCGCGTTCGTCGCGCAGCCGCCGCAGCAGCGCCATGATCTGCGCGGTGACCTTCGGCGCCAGCCCGAGCGACGGCTCGTCGAGCAGCAGCAGCCGCGGCCGGGCGATCAGTGCCCGGCCGATCGCGAGCATCTGCCGTTCCCCGCCGGAGAGCTGGTGTCCGGCGTGGTCACGGCGGCGGGCCAGGGCGGGGAACAGCTCGTACACCTCGTCGAGCGCGCGCCGGGCGTCCGCCCGGTCGCGCCGCCACAGCCCGCCCAGGCGCAGGTTCTCCGCCACCGTCAGCTCGGTCACCACGCCGCGCCCCTCCGGCACGTGCGCGAGGCCGCGCCGGACCAGGTGTTCCACCCGGACGCCGCGCAGGTCCTCGCCCGCGTACCGGACCCGGCCGCCGGTGGGACGGAGCAGACCCGAGAGGGTACGCAGCAGCGTGGTCTTGCCCGCGCCGTTGGCGCCCAGCACGGCGGTGACCGTGCCGGCCGGGACGGTGAACGCGACGTCCCGCAGCACCGGCACCGGCCCGTAGCCGCAGCTGAGCGCCTCCACCTCCAGCACGGCGGTCACCGCGTGCTCCCCTCGGCCGGCACGTCGGCGCCCAGGTACGCCTCGGTGACCCGGGGGTCGTCGCGGATGCGCTCCGGCGGGCCGGCCGCGATCACCTTGCCGAAGTCGAGCACCACCAGTTCGTGGCAGACGGACATGACCAGGTCCATGTGGTGCTCGACGAGCAGCACGGCGCAGCCGTCCTCCCGGTCGGGCAGCGCGCGGACCAGGTCGGCCAGCTCGGCCACGTCGTCGGCGCCGAGGCCGCCGGCCGGTTCGTCGAGCAGCAGCAGCCGGGGGCGGGCGATCAGCGCGCGGGCCAGCGCGACCCGCTTGCGTACCGGGTACGGCAGGGTGGCCGGCGCCGCGTCGGCGTACTGCTCGATGCCCAGCTCGGCGAGCAGGCCCATGGCCCGGGCGCGCAGCCGCCGCTCGTCGTTGTCGCTGCGGGGCAGGCCGAACAGCGCGGCGGCGAAGCCGGCGCGGGCGGTGTGGCTCGCCCCGGCGACCACGTTCTCCAGCACGGTCAGCCCGGCGAACAGCCCGACCCCCTGGAGTGTGCGGGCGATACCGAGCCCGGTGAGGGCGTGCGGGCGGGGCCGGAACGGCCGGCCGTCCAGGGTGAGCGACCCCTCGGTCGGCCGGACGAAGCCGCAGACCACGTTGAACAGGGTGGTCTTGCCGGCGCCGTTGGGCCCGATCACGCCGACGACCCGGCCGGGCGGCACCCGCAGCGATACGTCGTCGAGGGCGACCAGGCCGCCGAAGCGTACGCCGACGTGGTGCAGCGCCAGGCCGTCGGCGGCTGTGGCCGGTGGGCTCATAGTCACCTCGTGCCGGTCGACGGAGCGGAGAAAACTAATTACACCGGGAGTGTACTTTTCTCTGCCGCCGCGTCAATGCCCCGACGATCACCGCTCGTTTCCCGGGGTTGTCGGCCTCCTACGTGCACGGTCGGTGCGATCATCCCGGCATGCGGTCGCGGGCACGGCGCAGAAACGTCCGCTCGGCCGCGTTGCCGGTGCCGGCGATCGCCGCGTCGTACGCCGCCCGGGCCTGCACCGGGCGGTCCAGGCGGCGCAGCAGGTCGGCCCGGATCGCGTGCCACACGTGGTAGCCGGCCAGGTCCAGACGCTCCACAGCGGCCAGTCCCGCCGCCGGCCCGCGTACCTCGGCGAGCGCGACCGCCCGGTTCAGCGCCACCACCGGCCCGGGCGCGACGGCGGCGAGCTGGTCGTAGAGCGCGAGGATCTGGGTCCAGTCGGTGGCGGCGGCGGTGGGCGCGTCCGCGTGCACCGCGCCGATCGCGGCCTGGATCTGGTACGGGCCGGGCCGGTCCCGGCGCAGGCACCGGCGGACCAGGTCCTGTCCCTCGGCGATCAGTTCCCGGTCCCACCTGCCGCGGTCCTGCTCGGACAGCGACACCGGCACCCCGTCCGGGCCGGTCCGGGCGGCGCGGCGCGCCTCGGTGAGCAGCATCAGCGCGAGCAGGCCGAGCGCCTCCGGCTCGTCCGGCATCAGCGTCACCAGCAGCCGGCCCAGCCGGATCGCCTCGGCGCCCAGCTCGGCGCGGCCCAGCCGCTCCCCCGCGCTCGCCGTGTGCCCCTCGTTGAAGATCAGGTACACCACGGCGAGCACCCCGCGCAGCCGGTCCGGCAGGTCCGCGTCGCGCGGCACCCGGTACGGGATGCCGGCGTCGCGGATCTTCGCCTTGGCCCGGACCAGGCGCTGGGCCATCGTCGGTTCCGGCACCAGGAAGGCCCGCGCGATCTCGGCGGTGCTCAGGCCGCCGAGCAGGCGCAGCGTCAGCGCCACCCGGGCGGGAGCGGCGAGCGCCGGGTGGCAGCAGGTGAAGATCAGGCGCAGGCGGTCATCGGGCACGGGCCCCTCCTCGGCGGGCGGGTCGGCGGCGTGCAGCAGGGCGGCCTCGGCGTGCCGCGCCGCCCGGGTCGCCTCGCGCCGCAACCTGTCGATCGCCCGGTTCCGGGCGGTGGTGATGATCCAGCCGGCCGGGCTGGGCGGTGGCCCGTCGGCGGCCCAGCGCGACACGGCGACCGTGAACGCCTCCTGGACCGCCTCCTCGGCGAGGTCGATGTCGCCGAGGAGGCGGACCAGGACGGCTACCGCGCGGCCGTACTCGGCCCGGAAGACCCGTTCGACGTCGGTCATCCCTCGCCCTGGAACGGGCGGACCTCGATCGGCAGCGTGGTCGCGAGGGCGTAGCGGCGGCCCCAGTCCAGCGCGGCGTCCAGGTCGGGCGCCCGGATGATGGTGACGCCGCCCAGGTACTCCTTGCCCTCGGCGAACGGCCCGTCGGTGACCAGCACCTCGTCGCCGGCCGGGCGCAGCACAGTGGCGGTCTGCGGGTCGTGCAGGCCGTTGCCGAACACCCAGCACCCCGCCTCCCGCAGGTCGCGGCCGACGGCCTCGACCTCCCGCATCACCCCGTCCAGGAACTCCGGGTCCGGGCGGCCCTGGCCGGCCGGCTGGTACATGCTGATCAGGTACTGCTTCATCGGCTTCTCCTCGTCAACGCCGGACGGCCCCGCGCCGTCCCTTCACCCTCCACACGAACGGTGGGCGCCCGTTTCGACACGCCGGGCCGGGTGAATCCGGCCGGGAGCGGGGTACGCCGTCGCGTGCGCCGTCACCGGGTCGTCGTCGTGGGCGCCGGGTTCTCCGGTCTGGCCTGCGCGCTCGCGCTGGACGCGGCCGGCGCCGAGGTGCGGGTGCTGGAGGCGCGGGACCGGGTGGGCGGCCGGACGCTCAGCCGCCCGCTGCCCGGCGGCGGCTGGCTGGATCTCGGCGCGCAGTGGATCGGCCCGACCCAGGACCGGATGTACGCGCTCGTCGCCGCGTACGGCCTGACCACGTTCTCCTCCCCCGCGCACGGCGCGGCGACGCTGCTGCTCGGCGGACGCCCGGCCACCGGCGAGCCGCCCGGGCTGTCCGCGCTGCTGGGCACGCTCGACGAGATGGCGGGCGCACTCGACCCGGCCGCGCCGTGGCGGGCCGCCGAGGCGGCACGGTGGGACCGGATCACGTTCGGCGGCTGGCTCGACGCGAGCGCTGCCGACCCGGTCACCGCCGGGTACGCGGGCCGGATGCTCGCCGGTGGGCTGCTGGCCGCCTCGCCGGACGAGGTCTCGCTGCTGCACATGCTGTTCTACCTGCGCAGCGGCGGCGGCACCGGGTCACTGCTGCGCATGGCCGGTGGCGCGCAGCAGGACCGACTGGTCGGCGGTCCGGCCGCGCTGGCCGAGCGGATGGCCGCCGCGCTGCCACCGGGGAGCCTGTGCCTGCGCGCCCCGGTGGACGGCGTCGCGCAGGACGGCGACGGTGTGCGGGTGCGCTCCGGCGGCGAGACGTACCGCGGCGACGCGGTGGTGGTCGCGCTGGCGCCGACGCTGGCCGGGCGCATCCGGTACGACCCGCCGCTGCCGCCGCTGCGCGACGGGCTGACCCAGCGGATGCCGATGGGTGTGGCGCTCAAGGTGCACGCGCTCTACCCGGAGCCGTTCTGGCGGGCCGACGGTCGCTCCGGCGTGTCCAGCACCGACACCGGGCCGCTCACCGAGACGGTGGACAACTCGCTGCCGGACGCGCCGGGCGGGGTGCTCACCGCGTTCAGCTACGGGGCGCAGGCCCGGGCGCTGCGCCGGCTGCCTGACGACGCGCGCCGGGACGCGCTGTGCGACGCGCTCGCCGCGATCTTCGGCCCGGCCGCCGCGCGCCCCGACGATGTCGTCGAGTACGACTGGTCGGCCGACGAGTGGACGCGCGGCTGCTTCTGTGGCGTCCTGCCACCCGGCGCGTGGTGCGCGTACGGCCCGGAACTGCGGACGTCAGTGGGCCGGGTGCACTGGGCCGGCACCGAGACCGCGACCCGGTGGAGCGGCTATCTGGAGGGCGCGGTGACCGCCGGCGAGCGCGCCGCCGCCGAGGCGCTCGCCCAGCTCGGCTGAGCACCCGATTCAGTGAGATTCTTCGATGCAATCTATTGAAAAGTTTCTCCGCCCTGTGCCCTAATGACGACAGTTCCTTTCGTCATACTCCCGCCGCCGGAGCGCGGCAACCCCCAGGGAGGACCGATGCACAGTTCGATCCGATCGGCGCTGCGCGCGGCCGGAGCCGCACTGCTCGCCACCGTCACCGTCGCCGCCGCGGCCCTGTCCGGGGCGGCCCCCGCCGGCGCCGCCCCGGCCGGACTGCCCGGCATGGACGTCTCCAGCTACCAGGGCAACGTGAACTGGTCCGGGGCGTGGGCGAACGGCGCCCGGTTCGCGTACGTCAAGGCGACCGAGGGCACGTACTACACCAACCCGTACTTCGCCCAGCAGTACAACGGCTCGTACAACGTCGGGATGATCCGCGGCTCGTACCACTTCGCCCGCCCGGACACCACGAGCGGCGCCACCCAGGCCAACTACTTCGTCGACCACGGCGGCGGCTGGTCCAAGGACGGGCGGACGCTGCCCGGGGCGCTGGACATCGAGTACAACCCGTACGGCGCGACCTGTTACGGGCTGAGCCAGGCGTCGATGCGCAGCTGGATCGCCTCGTTCGTCAACCAGTACTACGCCCGCACCGGCCGGTGGGCCACCATCTACACCACCACCGACTGGTGGAGCACCTGCACCGGCAACACCTCGCAGTTCGCCGCCAACAACCCGCTGTGGATCGCCCGCTACTCCAGCAGCGTCGGCACGCTGCCCGCGGGCTGGGGCACGTACTCGTTCTGGCAGTGGTCCTCCTCCGGGGTCTTCCCCGGTGACCAGAACGTCTGGAACGGCTCGCTCGACCGGCTGCGCGTCCTGGCCTGCAACGGACCCTGCTGAGACCGGCCCGGGCGTGGCGGGCGGTGCCGGTCCCGCCACGCCCGGCGTACCGGCCGATCCGGCGCTCCCCTTCCGCGAGGAGGTTGCGATGTCCGTTCCCGTACCCCGGCGGACCGTGCTGCGCGGCGCGGTCCTGCTCGGCGCCGCCGCCGGCGTCGGCGCGCTGACCCAGATCGGCTCCGGCCCCGACGCGCGGGCCGCCGCCACCCGGGTCGACCAGCCGGCCATCGCCAACTGCGCGACCTGGGGCGCCCGCCCGCCCTCGTCGCCGGTGAGCGTGGTGACCAGCCGGCCGAACAAGATCATCGTGCACCACACGGCGTTCCCGAACACCACCGACTACAGCCTCGCCCAGGCGTACCGCAACTCCCGCGACATCCAGAACCTGCACATGGACGGCAACGGCTGGCTCGACTCCGGGCAGCACTTCACGAACAGCCGGGGCGGCTACCTGACCGAGGGCCGGCACGGCAGCCTCTACGCGCTGCTGCACGGCCAGACCATGGTGCAGGGCGCGCACTGCGTCGGGCAGAACAGCCAGGCCATCGGCATCGAGAACGACGGCATCTACCTGGACGTGCAGCCGCCGCAGGCGCTCTGGAACAGCCTCGTCACGTTCTGCGCGTTCACCTGCCAGCAGTACGGCATCGCGCCCACGGAGATCTACGGGCACAAGGACTTCAACGACACGCAGTGCCCGGGCCTGCTGCACGACCGCCTGCCGGAGCTGCGCCGTACCGTCGCCGCCCGTCTCGGCGGCTGACCCACGGGGGTACGCGGGGCGCCCGGGTGCGACGGGCGCCCCGCGACGCGTCAGTCCTCGCTTATATAAGCCGTGCGTGATACAAAGGGATCGTGCACGCCTTCGACGTCCTCGGCGACCCGGTCCGGCGCCGGATCCTGGAGCTGCTCGCCGACGGCGAGCAGCCCGCCGGCGCGCTCGGCGAGACCGTGCGGCGGGAGTTCGGCATCAGCCAGCCCGCCGTCTCCCAGCACCTCAAGGTGCTGCGCGAGCACGGCTTCACGACAGTGCGCGCCGAGGGCACCCGCCGCCTCTACGCCGTGGATCCCGGCCCGCTGCGCGAGATCGACGCGTGGCTGGACGGGTTCCGCCGCTTCTGGACGCCGCCGCTGGCGGCGCTCGCCACCGAACTGGCCCGGAGCCGCCGCGAACGACGGCTGCGCGAGGACACCACAGACGACGAGAGGACCGAACCATGATCGACGTGACCGGACAGATCAGCGCCGTCGAGCGCCGCATCGGCGACCGCACGCTCCCCGCCGGGCACGCGCGGGTGCTCACCATCGCCCAGACGTACGACGCGCCCGTCGCGGACGTCTTCGACGCCTGCACGAACCCGGAACGGATACCCCGCTGGTTCCTGCCGGTCTCCGGTGACCTGAGCCTCGGCGGCCGGTACCAGTTGGAGGGCAACGCGGGCGGCACCGTCGAACGCTGCGACCCGCCGCACGGCTTCGCCGCCACCTGGGAGTTCGGCGGCGAGGTGAGCTGGATCGAGGTACGGCTGCACGAGGCCGGCCCCGGCCGCACCCGTTTCGAGCTGGAGCACGTCGCGCACGTCGACGACCAGCGGTGGGCCGAGTACGGTCCGGGCGCGGTCGGCATCGGCTGGGACCTGGCGCTGGTCGGCCTGGCCTCCCACTTCGCCGCCGACGGTACGGGCGTCGACCCGGCCGCCGCAGCAGACTGGATGGCCTCGCCCGAGGGCCTGCGCTTCGTCACCGAGTCCAGCAGAAGCTGGACAACCGCAAGCATCGAGGCCGGCACCCCCACCGAGCAGGCACACACGGCAGGCACCCGAGTAACCGCGTTCTACACAGGCGCCCCCACCCCCTAACCCCCTCCCATCCCGCCCCGCCCTCTCTCCCCGTCGATCTTGCGCTTTGAGCCCGCAGAATGTCCGGTAGGCGCGTTATGCGGGGCACCAAAGCGCAAGATCAACGGGGAGGGCGGGGACGGGCGGAGATGTCCGGGGTGGACGGTCAGGTCGGTGCGCCATCACCGGGGCGAAATGTGGCGGTGGGATGTCGGTGGGGTGGGGCAGACTGCGGGGCATGTCGATCCGTACCGTCGCCGACCTGACCGCCGCGCTCGACGCCGGGCAGACGGTCACGTACCTGCACTTCTGGGGGCACCGGCCGAGGCCTGACGGCAGCGTCGGCGCGAGCTGCCTGAGCCAGTGGTGGCCGGCGGCGTTCACAGTGGACGGCCGGGAGTTCGCCACCGCGGAGCACTGGATGATGTGGCACAAGGCCAGCCTCTTCGGTGACCACGCGATCGCCGAGCGGGTACTGACCGCCGGGCATCCGCACCGGGCCAAGGCGCTCGGCCGGCAGGTCCGCGACTTCGACGAGGCGGCCTGGACGGCCCGCCGCTACGAGATCGTGGTGGCCGGCAGCGTCGCCAAGTTCGCCCAGCACGAGCCGCTGCGGCGGTTCCTGCTCGGCACCGGCGACCGGGTGCTCGTCGAGGCCAGCCCGACCGACCGGATCTGGGGCATCGGCCTGACCGCGGACGACCCGCGCGCGGCCGACCCGGCGACCTGGCGGGGCGACAACCTGCTCGGGTTTGCCCTGATGGAGGCCCGCGCCACGCTCGCCGGCCGAGGGGGTGACGCCTGACCTCGGGCCATGGGTGCGGGTAACGTGCTGCGGCGTGACCGCGTACTCGCACTGCTCGTTCTGCGGCGCGGCCTACCCGGCGGACGCCGGGTGGCCGCGTGTCTGTTCCTCCTGCGGCGAGACGGTGTGGCGTAATCCGCTGCCGGTGGCGGTGGCGGTGCTGCCGGTCCGCACACCGGAAGGGCTCGGCGTGGTGGTGGTACGCCGCGACATCGAACCGGCCCGGGGACAGCTCGCGCTGCCGGGCGGCTTCATCGAGTACGGCGAGGAGTGGTCCGAGGCGCTCGTGCGTGAGCTGCGCGAGGAGACCGGGCTGCGGGCCGAGGCCGGTGAGGCGCGGCTGTTCGCGGTGCACGGCGCCCCGGCCGGCGGCACCATGATGGTCTTCGGGGTCCTGCCCGAGCGGCCGGTCGGTGACCTGCCGCCGTCGGCGCCGACCGAGGAGGCCACCGAGTGGCTGGTGCTCACCGATCCGGTCGAGCTGGCCTTCTCCACGCACACCCGGGTGCTGGCCGACTTCCTCGCCGAGCAACGCCCGATCTGACCGGAAGCGGGCGCGGCGCGGTCAGACGCGGGCCGGGACCGGCTGAGGTGAGAACGGCACGGCGGCCGGCGCCTCGGTCTCCGGCTCGCCGGCCGGGTGCCGCCACAACCCGCGCCGCCGCAGGATCGGCAGCACGCCCTCGCCGAACCAGTACGCCTCCTCCAGGTGCGGGTGGCCGGAGAGGATGAACTCGTCCAGGCCGAGCGCGTGGTACTCGGCGATCCGGTCGGCGACCTCGGTGTGGCTGCCGACCAGCGCGGTGCCCGCGCCGCCGCGTACCAGCCCGAATCCGGCCCACAGGTTGGGCGAGACCTCCAGCCCGTCGCGGGAGCCGCCGTGCAGGTCGAGCATCCGCCGCTGCCCCTCGGACTCGCTGCGGCGCAGGCCCTCCTGCACCGCGCGGACGTCGGCCTCGGGGATGCCGTCGAGCAGCTTGCGCGCCTGGGCCCACGCCTCCTCGGCGGTGTCCCGGCTGATCACGTGCAGCCGGATGCCGTACCGCAGTTCGCGACCGGCCTCGGCGGCGAGCCCGCGGATCCAGTCCAGCTTGCCGGCCACCTGCGCGGGCGGCTCGCCCCAGGTCAGGTACACGTCGCTGTGCCGGACCGCCACCGGCCCGGCCGCGCCGGAGGACCCGCCGAAGTAGACCGGCGGCACCGGGTCGGGCACCCGGCCGAGCCGGGCGCCCTCGACCCGCACGTGGGCGCCGTCGTGGTCGACCGTCTCGCCGCGCCACAGCGCCCGCACCACGTGCAGGAACTCGTCGGTACGCGCGTAGCGGGCGTCCTTGTCCAGGAAGTCGCCGTACGCGCGCTGCTCGGCGGACTCGCCGCCGGTGACCACGTTGAGCAGGAGCCGCCCGCCGGACAGGCGCTGGAACGTGGACGCCATCTGCGCGGCGAGGGTGGGTGAGAGCAGGCCGGGCCGGAACGCGACGAGGAACTTCAGCCGCTCGGTGACCTCGGTGAGCATGGCGGTGGTCAGCCAGGCGTCCTCGCACCAGGCGCCGGTGGGGGTGAGCGCCCCGGCGAAGCCGAGCTGCTCGGCGGTGCGGGCGATCTGCCCCAGGTACGCGACGCTCGCGGGCCGCGCGCCACCGGCGGTGCCGACCGGTACGCCGTGTCCGCCGCCCACGATGTCCCGGCTGTCGCCGTAGGTCGGCAGGAACCAGTGGAAGGTGAGCGACATGGTGTACCTCCGGTGCGGGATCGGACGGGTCGCCTCCTGAGTGGTGGGACGACCACGCCGACACACTACCCATAAAACCTATCGGGTTGGTAGGTTGCTGTCGCCCGCCGACGGCCGGGCCCATCCCTCCCCGAGGAGTCGCCATGCGTACCCCCAGATCCCGCCGCCGGCCGCTGGCCGCGCTGCTCACCACCCTCGCGCTGCTCGCCGCGACGGCGCTGACGGCCTGCGGCGGCGAGGCGGCCGACGCCAGCGGTGGCGGCGACGGCCCGCTGCGGATCGGCTACCAGCGCTTCGGCGGGCTCAGCCTGGTCAAGGCGCGCGGCGACGCGAAGAACGTCACCTGGTCGCTGTTCGAGAGCGGACCGGCGCTGACCGAGGCGCTCAAGGCCGGCTCGATCGACATCGGCCAGGTCGGCGAGGCGCCGCCGGTGTTCGCCGCCGCCGGGAAGATCCCGTTCTCCGTGGTCGGCACGTCGGCGCCGATCCCGCAGGGCGAGGCGGTGCTGGTCAAGGCGGACAGCCCGTACCGGGGCTTCGCCGACCTGCGCGGCAGGACGGTCGCCCTGAACAAGGGCTCCAACGTGCACTGGCTGCTGGTCAAGCTGCTGGAGGCGAACAAGATGACGCTCGCCGACATCAAGGTGAAGT
This sequence comes from Micromonospora sp. CNZ285, assembly GCF_004637285.1. Taxonomy (NCBI): domain Bacteria; kingdom Bacillati; phylum Actinomycetota; class Actinomycetes; order Micromonosporales; family Micromonosporaceae; genus Micromonospora; species Micromonospora sp. CNZ285. The sequence goes on from NZ_SPQD01000001.1 coordinate 2,129,798, forward strand.
ACCTCAAGCCCGCCGAGGGTCGGCCCGCGTTCGACAACGGGCAGGTCGACGCGTGGATCATCTGGGACCCCTACTTCGCGCTGGCCGAGCAGCCCGGCGTGCGGGTACTCGCCGACGCCACCGGCCTGGCCGGCAACCGCGAGTACGTGCTGGCCGCGCCGGACGCGGTGAAGAACCGCACCGCTGACGTACGGGCGTTCCTGGACACGTACCGGCAGACCACCGACTGGGGCATCGCCCACCCGGCCGAGCGGGCCGCCGTCCTCGCCCCGGAGCTGAAGATCCCGCTCGACGTGACCACCCGGGCGCTGGCCCGAAGCGCCAAGCCGCTCGCCCCGGTCACCCCGGAGATCGGCGCCGAGTTGCAGGCCATCGCGGACAGCTTCGTGGAGCTGAAGCTGGTGCCCGGACCGGTCGACATCGCCGGGCGGGTGGACGGCCGGTTCAACGAGGCGTTCCAGTGAGTGGTCCGGCGCTGGCCGAGGCGACCGCTGCTGTCGTACCCGATCGGGCGACGCCGCGGCGGTCGCGGGCCCGCGTCTCGCGGCGGTGGCGGCGCGCGGTGAGCCCGGTCGTGCTGGTGCTCGGCTGGGAGGTCGCCGCGAGGACCGGGCTGCTCGCCCCCGAGAAGCTGCCCGCGCCCAGCGCGGTGCTGGCCACCGGGTGGCGGCTGGCGGGCGACGGCACGCTCGGCGTGCACCTGCTCGACTCGCTCACCCGCGCCGCGCTCGGCCTGCTCATCGGCGGCGGCCTGGCGCTGGTGCTCGGCGCGGCGGCGGGGCTGCTGCGCCTCGGCGACGACCTGGTCGACCCGCCGGTGCAGATGGCCCGGATGCTGCCGCACCTGGGCCTGGTCCCGCTGCTGATCATCTGGGTGGGCATCGGCGAGTCGCTGAAGGTCACGCTGGTCGCGCTCGGCGCGTTCTTCCCGATCTACTTCAACACGTACGCCGGCATCCGCGACATCGACGAGCGGCTGGTGGAGGCGGCGCGCACCTGCGGCCTCGGCGCGGCGGCCCGGCTGCGGCACGTGGTGCTGCCCGGCGCGCTGCCGGCGCTGTTCCTCGGGCTGCGGCTGGCCATCGGCGCGGCCTGGCTGAGCCTGGTCGTCGGTGAGCAGGTGAACGCGCAGACCGGCGTCGGGTTCCTGATGATGGAGGCGCGCGAGTTCAGCCAGACCGACGTGGTGGTGCTCGGCCTGCTCATCTACGCGCTGCTGGGGCTCGCCTCCGACCTGCTCATCCGGTACGCGGAGAGGAGGACGCTGGCGTGGCGACGCGGACTGCGCGCGACCTGACCGGGCCGGTGCTCACCGCACGGGCGGTGACCCGGTCCTTCGGCCTGGCCGTGGTGCTGGCCGGGGTGGACCTGACCATCGCCGCCGGGGAGACGGTGGCGCTGCTCGGCGGCAGCGGCTCCGGCAAGAGCACGCTGCTGCGCGTGCTGGCCGGGCTCGACGGCGACGCGGGCGGCGAGCACGCGGTGCACGGCACCGCCGCCGTGGTGTTCCAGGAACACCGGCTGCTGCCGTGGAAGCGGGTGGCCGACAACGTGGCGCTCGGCCTGACCGGGCCGGACGTGGGCGGGCGGGTCGGCCGCGCGCTGGCCGAGGTGGGGCTCGCCGACCGGGGCCGGGCCTGGCCGGCCGAGCTGTCCGGCGGGCAGGCGCAGCGGGTCGCGGTGGCCCGCGCGCTGGTCCGCGAACCGGACCTGCTGCTGCTGGACGAGCCGTTCGGCGCACTCGACGCGCTGACCCGGCTGCGCATGCAGGGGCTGCTGCGGCGGCTGCGCGCCCAGCACGGCTTCGCCGCGCTGCTCGTCACCCACGACGTGGAGGAGGCGCTGCTGCTGGCCGACCGCGTCCTGCTCCTCGACGACGGCGTGATCGCCGAGGAGGTGCCGGTACGCCTCGGCCCGTCCCCGAGCCCCGACGACCCGGCCCTCGGCGCGCTGCGCCGCCACCTGCTCGACCGCCTCGGCGTACCCGCCGGCTGACCGCGAGGGAGAACCTATGACCCGCTGGACACCCGACCCGACCTTCTACCCCTCCCCCGCGCTCGCCGCCGCCGCGCCGGCCGAGAAACTCGCGTACGTGGCCGCGTTCGACCGCGCCGGGCAGCGCCCCGACGCCATCGCGGTACTCGACACCGACCCGGACTCCGGCTCGTACGGCCGGGTGGTGGGCTGGACCGAGCTGCCGGACACCGGCGACGAGCTGCACCACTTCGGCTGGAACGCGTGCAGCAGCGCGCTCTGCCCGACCGCGCCGCACCCGCACGTGGAACGCCGCTACCTGATCGTGCCGGGCCTGCGCTCGTCCCGGATCCACGTGCTCGACACCAAGCCCGACCCGCGCCGCCCCGAGCTGGTCAAGGTGATCGGGCCGGAGGAACTCGGCAGGCGCGCCGGGTACTCCCGCCCGCACACCGTGCACTGCGGGCCGGACGGCATCTACGTCTCCGCGCTCGGCGGCGCCGACGGGCAGGAGGGGCCCGGCGGCATCGCCGTACTCGACCACACCACGTTCGAGGTACGCGGCGCGTGGGAGGCCGACCGGGGGCCGCAGTTCCTGGCGTACGACTTCTGGTGGCACTACACGCAGGACGTGCTGGTCACCAGCGAGTGGGGCACGCCGTCGATGATCGAGGACGGCATCGTCGGTGAGCTGCTGCTGGGCCGCCGGTACGGGCACGCGATCCACTTCTGGGACCTGGCGAAGCGCCGGCACGTGCAGCGCGTCGACCTCGGCGACCAGTACCAGATGCCGCTGGAGCTGCGTCCCGCGCACGACCCGACGAAGTCGTACGGCTTCGTCGGCGTGGTGATCAGCGTCGAGGACCTGTCCGCGTCGATCTGGCTGTGGCACCGCGACGGCGACGCCTGGGCGGTCACCAAGGTGATCGACATCCCGGCCGAGCCGGCCGACCCGGCCGACCTGCCGGACCTGCTCAAGCCGTTCGGGGCGGTGCCGCCGCTGGTCACCGACATCGACCTGTCCGTCGACGACAGGTTCCTGCACGTGTCCTGCTGGGGCACCGGCGAACTGATCCGCTACGACGTCAGCGACCCGTTCCACCCGGTACGCGTCGGCTCGGTACGCCTGGGCGGCATCGTCAACCGCACCCCGCACCCGGCGTACCCGGACGAGCCGCTGGCCGGCGGGCCGCAGATGGTCGAGATCAGCCGCGACGGCCGCCGCGTCTACGTCAGCAACTCGCTCTACGGCGCCTGGGACGACCAGTTCTACCCCGACGGGGTGGGCGCCTGGGTGGCGAAGCTCGACGTCGACCCGGAGCACGGCGGCCTCGTGCCGGACCCGCGGTTCTTCCCGCGCGGCGAGGAGTTCCGCGGCCTGCGCGTGCACCAGACCCGGTTGCAGGGCGGCGACGCCTCGTCCGACTCGTACTGCTTCCCGTGACCGGCGCGACCTGGGCGGCGCTGGCCGGCCTCGGCGCGTTCCACGGCCTGAACCCGGCGATGGGGTGGCTGTTCGCGGTGGCCCGGGGCCTGCAGGAGCGCCGCCGGGCGGCGCTGCTGGCGGCGCTGCCGCCGATCGCGGCCGGTCACCTGGCGTCGGTGGCGGTGGTCGCCGCGCTGGTCAGCGCGACCCGGTCGGTGACGGCGAGCACGCTGGTCGCGGTGACCGGCGGGGTGCTGCTGGTCGGGTTCGGGCTGTGGCGGCTGCTGTCCGAGCGGCACTTCCGGTGGGCCGGGATGCGGCTGTCGGCGGCGCAGCTCACCTCCTGGTCGTTCCTGATGTCGGCGGCGCACGGCGCGGGCCTGATGCTGCTGCCGGTGCTGCTCGCCGAACCGGCGGCCGGCGCCGGCCCGCACGCCGGGCACCTCGCCGCCGCGCCGGCCGGCGCGCTGACCGGCCTGCTCGTCGCCGCCGTGCACACCGTCGCCATGCTCGCCGTCGCGCTGGTCGTGGCCCTGCTGGTGTACGAGGTGCTCGGCGTCGGTGTGCTCCGCCGGGCCTGGTTCAACGTCGACCGGCTGTGGGCCGGTGTGCTCGTGGCGGCCGGGGTGGTGACGCTGATCGCTGCGGCGTGAGTCGCCACCACCTGCGACGGATCGATGAAAAGTCCTACTGATTGAATAGGAAAGGCAGCGTCGCCTACCCCGGAGGTCAGCCGTGAGTCAGTCCCCGTCCCCCGCCGAAGCCGTCCACGACGCCGACCGGAGCCGGCAGTGGCTCGCCGGGCAGGCGCACGGGCCGGGCGTCGACCGCGACCGGCTGCTTGAGGTGGGCGCGGCCATGGCCGCGGTGACCGCCGCCGCCGCGGAACGCGAGCCGGTCGCGGTGGCGTCCGCGCCGGTCGGCGTCGACCCCGGCGCGCCGATCGTCAAGCCGCTGCCGGCGGACCTGCTGCGCCCGCTGGACACCAACGCCGAGATGCGCTGGCCGTCGATGGCCGGCCAGGGGTACGTGGTCCCGATCGACCGCTTCTTCGTCCGCAACCACACCGTCACCCCGCACCTGGACGCGGCCACCTGGCGGCTGCGCCTGTTCGGCGACGGCCTGCGCGGCACGCCGACCCGGGACAACCCGGTCGAGTTCGACCTCGACGAGCTGCGCCGGCTCCCCGCCGAGGAGCACGCGGCGCTCCTGGAGTGCGCCGGCAACGGGCGGCGCTACTTCGCCGAGCAGCAGGACGAGCCCGCCCCGGGCGTGGCGTGGGGGCTGGGCAGCGTCGGCGTGGCCCGGTGGCGGGGCGTGCGGCTCGGCACGGTGCTGCGCCTGGCCGGGCTGCGTGACGAGGCGGTCGACGTGATGCCCGAGGGCCTCGACCCGGACTACGTCTCCGGCGGGGTCAACCTCGGCCGGGTACGCCGTCCGATGCCGGTCGCGAAGGCGCTCGACGACGTGCTGCTGGCGTACGAGATGAACGGCGAGCCCCTGCCCCCCGACCACGGCTTCCCGGTACGGGTCGTGGTGCCCGGCTGGGTCGGCATCTCCTCGATCAAGTGGGTGGGCGCGATCGAGGTCTCCACCAGTCCTCTGTTCTCGCCGTGGAACACGCAGTTCTACCGGATGTTCGGCCCCGGCCACCCCGCCGACGGCACCGTACTCACCGCCCAGCCCGTCCGCAGCGCGTTCGAGCTGCCCTGGGACGCCCGGGTGCCGGCCGGCGAGGAGATGCTGCTGACCGGCCGTTCCTGGTCCGGCAACGGCCCGATCGCGCACGTCGAGGTGGACACCGGCGACGGGTGGCGCCCCGCCGACCTGGTCGCCGCCGACCGGGGCGGAGCCTGGCAGCGCTGGACCGTCCGCTGGTGCCCGCCGACAGCGGGCCGGCACGTGCTGCGCGCCCGCGCCACCGACTGCACCGGCGCCGTCCAGCCCGACCGGGCCGCGCCGAACGACCTCGCGTACCTGTTCGACGCCGTGGTGGCCCACCCGGTCACCGCCTGCTGACCGGCGCTCAGGTGGTGCCGAGGTAGGGCGGCGGCACCGTGTCGGTGAGCCACACCCCGTTCGCCGAGCGGTAGAACAGGTACCCGGCCTCGGCCATCGCCGCCGCGTCCACTGTCAGCACCACCACCGCGCCGCCCCGGCGCGCACCGACGCGCCGGGCCGTCGCCACATCAGGCGACAGGTGTACGTGGTGCCGCCCGCCCCGGCGCAGCCCCTGCGCCCGGATCGCGTCCAGCACGGCCTCGCCGGTGCCGTGGAACAGCCGGGGCGGCGGCGCGGCCGGGGTGAGGCCGAGGTCGACCGGGACGGAGTGGCCCTGGTTGGCGCGGATCCGGTCGGCCCCGTCCGGACCGGCCTCCACCGCGAAGCGCTGCTTGTCGTTGCCCGCGACCACGGCGTCCAGTTGGGCGCGGGTGATCCGCAGCCCGGCGAGCACGTCGGCCACAGGTACCCAGCCGGCCCGGTCCAGTCGCAGCCCGTACGCGTCGGGCCGGTGCCGCAACGCCAGCGACAGCCGCTTGCTCACCCGAACAAGATCGCGATGTTCCACCCGCCCAGTGTGATTCCGCAGCCGTCCCCTGTCGACGCAGTTCCCCTGCCCGCCCTCCCCCTCCCCCTCCCGGCCCCGCCTCCCCCGCCCCGCCCCGCCCCGCCCCGCCCCGTCGATCTTGCGGTTTCGGCCCCTCGGGTGCCCGGTTCGCGCTCTTTGCCGGGGCAGGAAGCCCATGATCGACGAGCCGGGGAGCCGAGGGTCGGGACGGAGGCGGGACGGACGGAAGGGCGGGTGAGCGGGCGGGACCGGGCGGGCGGCAAACACGTGGGTCAGGCTGCGGCCCGCTCGGGGAGAGGGCGGCGGCGGTGGGACGGGTCGGTCAGCGTGGGCGGGGACCAGACGCCGTCGGGCTGGTAGAGGTTCGTGCCCGGTGGCACGATCTCGTCGATGCGGTCCAGCACCGCGTCGTCGAGCGTCAACTCCGCCCCGGCCAGCAGCGCGTCCAACTGCTCCATCGTGCGCGGTCCGATGATGGTCGAGGTGACAGCCGGGTGCGCGGCGGTGAACGCCACGGCGAGCTGCGGCAGCGTGCAGCCCACCTCGCCGGCGAGCGCGACCAGTTCCTCCACGGCGGCGTACTTCGCGGCGTTGCCCGGCAGCGCCGGGTCGAACCGGGCCGGGGTGAGTGCCGGCCGGCCCGCACCGAGGTCGACGGGCTTCCCCTGCCGGTAGCGGCCGGACAGGAACCCGGAGGCCAGCGGGCTCCACACCAGCACGCCCATCCGGTAGCGGCGGCACACCGGCAGTACCGACGTCTCGATGCCGCGGGCCAGGATCGAGTACGGCGGCTGCTCGGTGCGGAACCGGCCGAGCGCCCGCCGTTCGGCGACGTGGTGCGCCTCCACGATCTCCTCGGCCGGGAACGTCGAGCAGCCGAACGCGCGGATCTTCCCGGCCCGGACCAGGTCGGTGAGCACGCCGAGCGTCTCCTCGACGTCGGTGGTGTGGTCGGGACGGTGCACCTGGTAGAGGTCGATCCAGTCGGTGCCCAGCCGGCGCAGGCTGTCCTCGACCTCCCGGACGATCCAGCGCCGCGAGTTGCCGCCCCGGTTGGGCCCCTCCCCCATCGGGAAGTGGACCTTCGTGGCGAGCACCACGTCGTCGCGCCGGCCGCGCAGGGCCTTGCCGACGATCTCCTCCGACTCGCCGGCCGAGTACATGTCGGCGGTGTCCACGAAGTTGATTCCGCGGTCGAGTGCCGCGTGGACGATCCGGGCGCAGTCGTCGTGGTCGGGGTTGCCGACCGCGCCGAACATCATGGTGCCGAGGCAGTGGACGCTGACCTCGATGCCGGTGCCGCCGAGGACGCGATAGCGCATGTGAACTCCCTGGGTTGCACCGCGCCGGCCGGGTGGCGCGCGGTCCGGTCACGGTAGGAGTTCGAGTGCGCTGGAGGTCAACCGTCGGCGGGTTCCGCGCTGCCGGCGAGGTAGCCGGCCGCCTGCAACTCGAACAGCTCGCGGTAGAGCCCGCCCTGCGCCATGAGGGTGTCGTGGTCGCCTGACTGCACGAGCCGGCCGTGGTCCATCACGAAGATCCGGTCGGCGTGCCGGACGTTCGCGAGCCGGTGGGTGATCAGCACGACGGCCCGGTCCGGGTGCCGCCGCAGGTGCTGGAAGAGGGCGTGCTCGGCACGCGCGTCCAGCGCGGCGGACGGCTCGTCGCAGATCAGCAGCCGGGCGTCGCGGTAGAGGCCGCGTGCGGCCACCAGCCGCTGCCACTGCCCGCCGGACAGGTCCTGCCCGTCCTTGAACTGCCGGTCCAGCAGCGTGTCGTACCCGAACGGCAGCTCGCTGATCATGTCGTGCGCGGCGGCGTCGCGGGCGGCGGTCTCCACGCTGGGTCCCTGCGCGCCGGCGCGGTCGTGGCGGCCGACGCGGATGTTCTGCCGGGCGGTGAACGGGAACCTCCACCAGTCCTGGCTCATCACCGCGACCTGGGCGGCGGTCCGGCGTGGGTCCAGTTCGGCGGCGTCCACGCCGTCCCAGCGGATCGTGCCGCCGGTGGGCCGGTAGAGGCCGGCGATCAGCTTCGCGAGCGTGGTCTTGCCGGAGCCGTTCTCCCCCACCAGCGCGATCACCTCACCGCGCCGGAACGTGAGGCTGACCTCGTCGACCGCCGCGCTGTCGGTGTCCGGGTAGCGCAGGCTGACCCGGTCGACGTCGATGCGCGTGAACCCGTCGACTGGCAGGTGCCCGCCGGCCGGGATCCGCCGGGTCGCCCGGTCGAGGAAGTCGCGGTAGTCCTGGTAGTAGAGGGCGTCCTCGTAGAGCGAGTTGGTGGCGAAGATGGCGGTGCGCAGGCTCGTACGCGCGGACTGGAGCGCGAGCAGCGCGGTGGCGGCGGCCGCGAGCGCCACCACGCCCCCGACGAGCAACGCGCCCAGCACCACGTAGAGCCCGAACGTGGCGATGCCGGTGATGGACAGGCCGATCGCCCGGGTGACCGTCTGCGCGCGGGCCAGGCGCAGTTCGGCGCGGGTCTCCAGGCGTGTCATGAGGTGGTATTCGGAGAGCAGGAAGTCGCGCATCTGGTACGCGCGGATCTCGGCCGCGGTGTGCCGGTTGGCCATCAGGTCGCCCAGCATCCACTTGCGTCGCCGCCGGGTGATCCGGGCGAGCCAGTCGACGTGCTGGCGACGGGCCATCCGCACCGCCGTCACCGCCTCCGGAGCGGCGGCGACGATCAGGCAGGGCAGCAGAAGCGGGTGGATGATCGTCACGGCGGTTGCCGTGGCGATCACGCCGACCACGCCGGTGACCAGGTTGACCGTGTCGTTGACCAGGGAGCCCGCCTCGACCAGTCCGCGGTCGCGGGCGCGGTCCATCTCCTCGGCGAAGCCGGCGTCGTCGAAGGCCGCCAGCTCCACCGCTGAGGTCGTCTCGAACAGCCGCCGCTCCACTGTGAAGTTGATCTGGGGTACGAGCCGGGCCTGCGCCCATCCGGCGGCGATGGTCAGCGCGCCGCGCCCGGCCACTGCGGCCGCCGCCAGCGTCAGGGCCGGCAGCGCCGCCCGGATGCGGTCCGGTGTCGGGCCGGCCGCGAACAGCTGGTGGAGCACTCCGGTGGTGGCGAGCAGGCCCAGCGTGGTGAGCACGCCGGCGGCGACGTTGAGGCCCAGCGACGCGGCGGTGTCCCGGCGGCTGGTCGCCCAGGCGAGGCTGATCGCCTCGCGGATCAACGCGGGCAGCCGGCGTGCCACCGACCAGAATCCGGTGTGGGCCAGCTCGGTGGCCCGGTGCATCCAGTGCGGATCGACGAGCTCGGGCAGGGTCGTCTCCCCGGCCGGCTCCTCCGGGTCGGACGGCGGACGAGGGTGGATCACCCCGGCCATGGCACCCCCTCGACGCGTTCGGGCAGCAACGCTGGATACTACGCTCCGCTATCGAAGGATGTCACTCAGTAGTCGGCGTGTCGTACAGGCGTCCCAACGGCGCGTCCCGCGGCGGTGACCGGAAAGACCCGCCCGCACGGTGGTCGCCGCCGGGTCGCGTCGCGCGCGACCGGTCCGGGTGGCAGGCTTGTGGGGTTCGCCGGCGCGCGCCGGCCGACCGCCCGTCGTGAAGGAGAAGATCGACCCGATGGCTGTGGACGTCACCACCACCGACGAATGGCAGGCGCTGCGCAAGCACGCCGAGGCGATGCGCGCCACGCACCTGCGCGACCTGTTCGCCGCCGACGGGCAGCGGGGTGAGCGGCTCACCGGTGAGGTCGCCGACCTGCACGTGGACTACAGCAAGAACCTCGTCACCGACGAGACGATCGCGCTGCTCGGCGCGCTCGCCGAGCGGGTCGGCCTGACCGACCGGATCGCGGCCATGTTCGCCGGACGGCACATCAACGTCACCGAGGACCGGGCGGTGCTGCACACCGCGCTGCGCCTGCCGGCGGACGCGTCGCTCACCGTGGACGGCCAGGACGTGGTCGCCGACGTGCACGCCGTGCTGGACCGCATGTCGGCGTTCGCGCAGCGCGTGCGCTCCGGCTCGTGGCGGGGCCACACCGGCGAGCGGATCACCACCGTGGTCAACATCGGCATCGGCGGATCCGACCTCGGGCCGGTGATGGCGTACGAGGCGCTGAAGGCGTACCGGGACGCGGGCATCAGCTGCCGGTTCGTGTCGAACATCGACCCGACCGACATCCACGACAAGACCGCCGACCTGGACCCGGCGAGCACGCTGTTCGTCGTGGTGTCCAAGACGTTCTCCACCCAGGAGACGCTCGCCAACGCCGACCAGGCGCGGCGCTGGCTGCTCGCCGGACTGGACGCGGACGACGACGCGGTGGCCCGCCACTTCGTCGCGGTCAGCACCAACGAGCAGCGGGTCCGGGACTTCGGCATCGACCCGGAGAACATGTTCGGCTTCTGGGACTGGGTGGGCGGCCGCTACTCGCTGCCGTCCGCGGTCGGCCTGTCGGTGATGCTGGCGATCGGGCCGGACCGGTTCCGCGAGATGCTGGCCGGCTACCACGCGGTCGACGAACACTTCCGGTCCGCACCGGTGGAGCGCAACGTGCCGGTGCTGCTCGGCCTGCTCAACGTCTGGTACACCGACTTCCTCGGCGCGGAGACCCACGCGGTGCTGCCCTACTCGCAGTACCTGCACCGGTTCCCCGCCTACCTCCAGCAGCTCACCATGGAGAGCAACGGCAAGTCGGTACGCGTCGACGGCTCGCCGGTGACGTACCCGACCGGGGAGATCTTCTGGGGCGAGCCGGGCACCAACGGCCAGCACGCGTTCTACCAGCTCATCCACCAGGGCACCCGGCTGATCCCGGCGGACTTCATCGCGTTCAGCCGGCCCAACCACGACCTGGGCGACATGCACGACCTGTTCATGTCGAACTTCTTCGCCCAGACCGCCGCGCTGGCGTTCGGGCGGACCCGGGAGCAGGTGGAGGCCGAGGGCACCGCGCCCGAGGCGGTGGCGCACCGGGTGATGGCGGGCAACCACCCGACCACCTCGATCCTGGCGCCGAAGCTCACCCCGGCGACGCTGGGTCAGTTGATCGCGCTCTACGAGCACATCACGTTCACCGAGGCCGCGATCTGGGACATCAACGCCTTCGACCAGTGGGGTGTGGAGCTGGGCAAGGTGATGGCCAGCCAGCTCGCGCCGAAGCTCACCGGGCCGGACCCGGACCTGGCCGACGTGGACACCTCGACCGCCGAGCTGATCCGCCGCTACCGGGCCGAGCGCGGCCGGAGCTGACGCACGCCGTGGCGTCCCGCGTACACCGGGCGGGACGCCACGGGTCAGCGGCGCAGCAGGTCGGCGTGCGCGGCGCGCAGCCGGGTCAGCGCCGCGTCGCCGGCCGGCGCGCGGCGGTCGAGTTCGGCCCACGCCTCGGCGAGCGCGTCGGCCAGCGCCCGCAGCTCGGCGGCGTGCCGCCGGCTGGACTGCCGGTGCAGCTCCTCCAGGCGGCGGGCCCAGCCGGCGCTGATCGCGGCGACGCGTTCGGCGTCGGCGCGGGCCTGGGCGCCGGTGCGGGCGGCGGACGCGGGCACGATCGCGGCGACCGGCCGGGGATCGCCGTCGCGGGTGACGACTGTGACGGTGTCGGTCAGCTCGGCCAGGGAGACGAGCTGGGTGAGCCGGGTGCGGACCTCGCGCAGCGGCAGGGCGCGCGGCTGGGGGGACCGGTCGGCCAGTGCGGGGACAGCCATGGACAGATGTTCACGTCCGGGTACGACAATTTCCCGGTCAGGCGGTCCACTCCGGTGCCAGCACGGACCAGACCTCCAGGTCGGCGCGGCCGTCGGGCGTCGGCGCGGCGCCGCGCATGACGCCGTCGCGGCTCATGCCGAGCCGCCGCGCGACGGCGACGCTGCGGTCGTTGCCGGCCTTCGTGACCCACTCGACGCGGTGGATGCCGCGCTCTCGTACCGCCCAGTCGATGACGAAGCGGGCGGCGCGGGTGACCAGGCCCTGCCCCTCGGCGCCGGGTTCCAGCCAGCAGCCGGCCTCGCACACCCCGCGTTCGGTGCTCAGCGACACGAACAGCACGCCGCCGACGAGCGTGCCGCGCTGCCAGATGCCCCAGATGCCGCCGTCGTCGCGGGCCCACCGGTCGGCGTACGCCTGGAGGACCTTGCGGGCCGACTCGGCGTCGGTGGCGACGAAGGACGCGCCGACCCAGGGCGAGATGTGGTCGCGGCAGCGGTCGAGGTTGGCCAGGAACTCGTCGGCGTGCCAGGGCGACAGTGGACGCAGCTCGGCGTCGTCGGTGAGGGCGTGGGCGAACATCAGGGGAAGCTAGCAGGACCGTCGCGCTTTTGTCGGTCGGTCCCTCTACGGTCTGCGCCGTGAACGCCGTCCAGACGTACCGATACCTTCAGCCGTCCGCGCTGCGCGCCGCCGGGCTCGATCTGCAGACCTGTGGCGGCCCGGCGGCCAACCCGCGCTTCTTCGCCGGGTTCCTCACCGCCCCGGCCGCGTCGGCGGCCGGGCTGCTCGCCGTCGCCGAGGTGGCCCGCACCCGCTACCACCAGCCGGTCAACCCGGCCAGCCTGGACCCGGTGGTCACCGGCAGCCGCGGTCGCCTGCGGTTCGAGTCGTTCTCCGGCTGCTGCGGGGTGTACGCGCGGATGGACGTGCTGCCGGCCGGGCTGGACGGGGAGATCAGCGGCCACGGCACCACGAACGTGGACGTGAACCCGCCGTTGCGGGAGGCGCTGGCCCGGGTGGGCGGCATCGAGCCGCTGCATGTGGCGGTCGGCCCGGACGACCTGACGGTCTCCACCATGGACCGCTCGGTGGTCGAGCGGAAGGTACCGCTGCCCGGCCGCTGGCTGCGCGGCTTCGCCGAGGTGCACGTGCTCACCGCCGGCTTCGAGCCGCGCACCGAGATCGCGGCGGCGGAGGCGGCGGCGTTCCTGCGCCGGCTACCCGCCGCGAACGACCGCAGTGTGCTGTGGGCGGTGCCCGCCGGGCGTACGCTGCGGCTGACCTCCCGCCCGGTGCCGGGCGCTGTCTGCCTGGCCGGCGCGGGCCGGCTCGCGGCGCTGCGCGGCGTGCTGCGGCACGCGCGCACCCTGCGGGTGTACGGCCCGGCGGTGCGCGCCGGGTCGCCGGCCGTGCCGAGCACGTGGGAGCTGGACACCGGGGCGCTGCGGGTGTCGCTGACGCTGTCCCCCGAGCCGTACCGGGGGTTCTCCGGTGAGGGCGCGGCCTTGGCGGCGCTCGCCGGTGACGACGTGGTGGACGACGCGGAGCTGGTGGGCGCGCTGCTCAACTGGGATCCGGCGATCGACGTGGCCGCGCTGGCCGATGCCGCCGCGCTGCCCGACGAGCGGGTGCGTGCCGCGCTCGCCCAGCTGGGCACCGCCGGGCGGGTCGGGTACGACGTGGCGGACGGGGCGTACTTCCACCGGGTGATGCCCTACGACGCGGGCCGCGCGGAGCGGGACAACCCCCGGCTGGTCGGCGCGCGGGCGCTCGTCGAGCGCGGCGCCGTCGAGCGCGACGGCGAGAACGCGACGGTCCGCACCGACGCCGACACCTACCGGGTACGCCGGCACCCGGACGGCGCGTACTCCTGTTCCTGCCGCTGGTGGGCGCGGCACCGCGGGCAGCGGGGGCCGTGCCGGCACGCGCTGGCCGTGTCGATGGTCGCGGCGCCGGTGGGGGCGCTGTCGTGACCGGCTTCGTCGAGGCGGTGGTGCACGGCCGGATGTCGCAGGTCCGGTCCGCCCTGGCCGGGCTGGACGAGCCGGCCCGGCGGGCGCTCGGCGACGAGTTGGTCGCCGAGGTGCGCCGCAGGCGGGACGCCTGGTGGTGGCGGGGCGAGGCGGCGACGCTGGCGGTCGCGGCGGTGGGGACGCTGAGCACCCCGACGAAGGTGGCCGCGCTGCTCGGCCGCCGCTCGGTCTGGCTGAGCGGCGTCGACGCGGCACCGGTGGTCGACGTCGCCCGGGAACGCGGGGTGACCTGGCTGGCCGAGGTGGCGTACAAGCTGGCCGACCGGCTCCCCCGGGACCGGATGGTCGCGGGCTGGCGGTTCGTCGCCGGCCTCCTGACGGCCGAGAAGGCGCCGCCGCCGACCGGGGACGACTTCGTGCGAGGCTGGGCCGCGGCGCAGGGCTGGCCGGATCCGCGCGGGACGCGCCCGCCGACTGTGGACCGGCTGCGCGCGGACCCGTTCCTCGACGCGCTGCTGCCGCGCCTGTTCGAGGTGGACGGGGTGGGCACCGAGCTGGCCCGCGGCGACGGTACGGGCACGGAGGCGCTGCCCCGGGCGCTGGTGGCGCTGGCGGCGGAAGGGCGGCTCGACCGGGCGGTCCTGCTCAACGGCGTCCTCGGCCGGCTGTTGCGCGGCGACCGGCCGGGCGCGCTGCGCCCGTTCCTGGTCCTGCACGACCTGCTGGCGCCGACCCCGGACGAGGTGGCGGTGCGGTCGAGCGCCTATCTGCGGCTGCTCGCCGACGGCCCCGGGCCGGTGGCCAGCGCCGCCCAGCGGACGCTGCGGCAGGCCGGTGACGTCGCCGAGCCGGAGGCGCTGTGGGAGGCCGCTCGAACGGTGCTGGCCCGGCCGGAGAAGGCGCTGGTCCGGGCGCAGGTGTCCTGGCTCGACCGGCTGGCCCGGCAGCACCCGGATCAGGCCCCGGAGATCGGCGCGGTGCTCGCCGTCGCGGCCGGCCATCCCGACGCCGGCCTGCGCGAGCGCGCGCTGGCGCTGGCGGCGCGCCACGGTCACCGGCCGGTGGCCGTCGTCATCGTGGCCGAGGCCCGCGACGACCTGCCGCCGCCGCTGCCGGCGGCGGCCGCGCCGCCGCCGATCCAGGACGTGGACGAGCTGGTGGAGGAGGTCGCGGCGTCGCTCGGCCGACGCTGGCCCGCGCTGACGACGGAACGCGTCATGGACGGGCTGGTCCGGCTCGGCACCGCCGACCGCGAGCGGCTCGCGGCGGCGCTCCTGCCTGTGGTCCGCCGCGAGCGGGTCGGCGCGTACGACCATCCCTGGTCGGTGTTCAACCAGTCGGTCCAGATGCACGGGCTCCTGCTGGCCGTCTGCGGCGAGGCCGAGGCGGCGACCCGCCGCGACCAGTGGAGCACGCTGCTGGCCGAGTCCCGCCCACGCGCGCCGCTCCCGTTCCGGGGTGGTCCGCCGGTTCCGGCCACCCGCCGGCCCGCGCCCGTCCAGCTCGCCTGCGCCCGGCTGGCCGAGATCGGGCAGCGGCTGGACGGCCGCGACGATGCGGGCCTGCTGGCCGCGCCGACCTCGGTCACCGGGGCGATCGAGCCGGTGGCGCTCTACGAACGGCTGGCCGCGCTGGGTGACCGTCCGGTGTGGCGCTGGGATCTCGCGCAGGCCCTGCTGCGCCTGCCGGCCGGCGTCGACGAGCCGCTTGCCGAGCGCGCCGCGGCGCTGCGCACGCCGGCCGGTGACGAGCTGGCCCGCTGGCTGCGCGGCGACGCCGTTCCGGCACCGGCTCAGCAGGTGGTGACGGTGGGCCGGCGGGCGCGGTCGGCCGGGTACGACTGGGGCTACGAGCAGCTTCCCGAGGGCCGGACGCTCGTCGCGCTCACCCCGCCGGACGGCGTCGAGGACCGGCTCGGCCTGCTCACCCTGACGCCCACGCCGATCGGCCGGTGGACCGACGGCTGGGGTGACGTCTGGCCGGCCGTCCTGCCCGGGCATCGGGGCGTGGTCGCCGCCCACCTGCTGCCCGAGGTGGCCGGCGCGGCGCAGGAGGACACCCTCGGGCACGCCGCCGCCCTACCGGTGCTGGCCGAGTGCACGGGCGCGGGCGGACCGGCCCTCGATCTGGCGCTGGCCTACGGGCTGTGCGCCCGCCACGAGGCGGACCGGGTGGCCGCGCTCGACGCGGTGCTGATCCTGGCCGCCGCAGGTGACCTGGACGCGCCGGCGACCGGCGGGCACCTCGGCGCGCTGGCGGCCGGCGGGCAGGTGACGCTGACCCGGGCGGTCACGCCGCTGCACGACGCGGTGGCGGCGGGCGCCCCGCTGAGCGTGTGGCGGCTGCTCGCCGCGGCGTTGCCGCCGCTGCTGGCCGCGCCGACGCCGCCCCGGGGCACGCCCGACCTGCTGGCGCTGGCGGCGGAGACGGCGGCCGCGACGGGCGTGCGGATCGAGGTACCGGGGCTGGCCGACGTGGTGGCCCGGGGCGGCGGCAGCCGGCTGGCCGCCGAGGCCCGCCGGCTCACCGCCGCCCTGGTCGCCTGAGCCGGGCCGCCGACTGCGCGGGCACCCGCACCGGGCGGACCGGTCAGGTGCCGCTGTCCCGGGGCAGGTAGCCGCGCAGCGCGTCGAACTGGGCGACTGTCAGGTAGGACGGGTTGGCCGCCTGCGGCTGCCGGAACACCTCCGCACCGGCCAGCCGCGGGTCGGCGCGCAGCAGGTCACGGCGTACCCGCAGGGGCTCGTCCAGGATCGTCAGGTCCAGCGGCGCGGTCCACGGCTGGCCCGGCGTCCCGGGCTCGGGAGCGGCGGCGATCCGGCCGACGCCCCACACGCCGTACGGCGCCCGGCCCCTGCTGCCGCTGGCCCAGAACACCACCGGCTGGCCGGCGCGCATGAGGCGTACCCGGTAGCCGGGACGGACGCACCAGCCGGCCACACGCGGGTCGGCGGCGACGCGGGCCGTCAGGTCCACCGCGTCCGCGTTTCCCTTGATCAACCAGGCGCCGAGGTCGTCGAGTGTCACCCGCCGGTCGTTCATCCGCCCATTCTGCGGCCCGCCCGGCCGTCCCGCCGGGCAGCGCCCGCGGCCACAGCCGCGGCGGTCAGATGATCAGGTGGGTCCAGTAGGTGAGCCACACCGCGAACAACGCGCCCTGGAGCAGCGCCAGCGCGGCGGTGAGCCAGCCGTCGACGCCGCGCCGCCGCGCCCAGCGGGCCAGGACGAACGCGACCGGGAAGGCGGCGAGCAGGTAGCGCAGCAGGCTCTTGTACACCGGCGGCCCCATCGACAGCGGCACCAGCACCGTGACGAGCGTGTAGACCAGGTACGGCCAGTCGGCGCGGCGGCGCAGCCCGACGACCGCCACGGCCAGCGTCGCCACCGCGATCCAGACCCGCAGCGCGTCGGCGGAGTTACCGCCGGTCAGCGCGGACGCGGCGGTCCCGAGCGGGTTCTGCAGCCGGATCCCCCAGCCGGTCTCCTGGGCGTGCTGGTAGGCGAACCAGTCGCCGCTCTGCCAGCGGCAGAACGCCATGAACGTCAGCCAGCCCGCCGGGACCAGCAGCAGCGGCCAGCCCCGCCGCAGCAGGCGCGGCCAGGCCCGGGGTCCGGCCCGCCAGCCGTGCTCGCGCAGCAGCACCAGCGCCAGCGGCACCACCACGAGGAAGCCGACCGAGCGGCTCATCGCCAGGAAGTAGCCGACGACGCCGACGAGCAGCCAGCGACTCCGCTCGGCGTACCAGAAGGCGGCCAGCGCCAGGCAGACGAACAGCGACTCGGTGAGCGCCGCCTGGAACAGGAACGCCGTCGGCAGGAGCAGCAGGTACCGGACCGCTCGCCGGCCGCCGGCCGGTCCCGCAGCGCCGAGCAGCCGGCCCCCCAGCCGGTACGCGTAGTAGAGCTGGAACACCAGCGCCACGTTGCTCACGAGCAGCAGCGCCCATGCGGTGTGCCCGCCGAGCAGCGGCGCGATCGGCCGGGCCAGGAACGGGTAGAGCAGCGGGAAGCCGAAGTCCGGCCAGGGCCGGTCCAGCGGCAGCCGGGCCAGGTGCTCGTAGAGGAACGAGTCCCAGGCGAACCAGAGCGAGAACCAGCGGTGGGACGAGATCGCGTCCTGCTGGGCCCGCATCGCGGTCTCGCCGGGCGGCGGCGCACCAGGCACCCCGTCCCAGGCGGTGAGCACCAGCACGCCGATCAGGCTGAGCACGAGCTTCGAGCCGGCGAAGACGGCGAGCACGAATCCCCACGGCTCGGGCACCCGGCGAGCGACCGAAGCTGCCCGCGACCACCACCGGGTACGCCCGGCGCGCGCCGGGCGATCGGGCCGGGCCGTGTCGCCGGGGTCGGCCCGCCGTTCGTCCGCCATCGCGCTCCCACCGTCCGGCCCTCGGGCCGACTCACCCGGCCGCAAAACCCGGTGCGCGTTCCCCGTCCGGACCGGTCCACACCCGCGCAGCCGTCGCGGATCGGCGCATACCGGCAGGTGAGGACGCCGTCAGGGTGGGTATGCGCGCTGCCGCATCGGCAGGCGGGAGGCGCGTACGGCATGGGCGACGGCGACGGGACCGTGATCATCGGGGCGGGGCCGGCGGGGCTGACCGCCGCGTACGAGCTGCTGCGGCACGGCGAGCCGGTCCGGGTCTACGAGGCCGACGACGTGGTCGGCGGGATCAGCCGGACGGTGGAGCGCGACGGCTGGCGCTTCGACATCGGCGGGCACCGCTTCTTCACCAAGGTGTCCCGGGTCGAGGACTTCTGGCACGAGATCCTCCCCGACGAGGACTTCCTGCTCCGGCCGCGGATGAGCCGGATCTACTACCGGGGCGCGCTGTTCGACTACCCGCTCAGCGCCGGCAACGCGCTGCGCAACCTCGGCCTGCTCGAGGCGGTGCGCTGTCTGGGCTCGTACGGCCGGGCCCGGCTGCGCCCGCCGAAGGACCAGTCGCACTTCGAGGGGTGGGTGTCGGCGCGGTTCGGCTGGCGGCTCTACTCGATCTTCTTCAAGACGTACACGGAGAAGGTCTGGGGGATGCCGGCGGACCGGTTGCAGGCCGACTGGGCGGCCCAGCGGATCAAGAATCTGTCACTGGCCACGGCGATGCGCAACGCGCTGCTGCCCCGGCGCAACCGCACGGACGTGACGAGCCTGATCGAGGAGTTCCAGTACCCGAAGCACGGCCCGGGGATGATGTGGGAGCGGTGCGCCGAGGAGGTCGCCAAGCGCGGCGGCACCGTTCGTACCGGCGTCTGGGTAACCGAGGTGCACCGGGATCCGGCGGCGCGGCGGGCCACCGCCGTGACGGTGGCCGACGCGGGCGGGGAACGCACCGAG
The DNA here is from genome assembly GCF_004637285.1 of Micromonospora sp. CNZ285. Taxonomy (NCBI): domain Bacteria; kingdom Bacillati; phylum Actinomycetota; class Actinomycetes; order Micromonosporales; family Micromonosporaceae; genus Micromonospora; species Micromonospora sp. CNZ285. The sequence continues at coordinate 2,148,750 of NZ_SPQD01000001.1, forward strand.
CCGGCCGCGCACGTGATCTCCTCGATGCCGATCTCCGCGCTGGTGCGGGCCATGCGCCCGGAGGCGCCGCCCGAGGTGCGGGCCGCCGCCGACGACCTGCGGTACCGGGACTTCCTGACCGTGGCGCTGGTGGTGCCGGAGGAATTCTCGTTCCCGGACAACTGGATCTACGTGCACGACCCGGCGGCCCGGGTGGGCCGGATCCAGAACTTCGGCTCCTGGTCGCCGTACCTGGTGAAGGACGGGCGGACCTGCCTGGGGCTGGAGTACTTCGTGTTCGAGGGCGACGAGATGTGGCGGACGCCGGACGCCGAGTTGATCGCGTTCGCCACCGCCGAGCTGGAGCGGCTGGGTCTGGTGAAGCCCGGGTGCGTGGAGGCGGGCTACGTGGTCCGGATGCCGAAGGCGTACCCGGTCTACGACGAGCGGTACCAGCGCAACGTCGACGTGATCCGGGACTGGCTCGCAGCGAACGTGCCGAACGTGCACCCGGTCGGCCGCAACGGCATGCACCGGTACAACAACGCCGACCACTCCATGCTGACGGCGATGCTGACCGCGGAGAACATCGCGCACGGCGCGGAACACGACGTCTGGACCGTCAACGTCGAGCAGGACTACCACGAGCAGCGCAGCCCGTCGCGGCACGGCACGGGCCGGGACGCGCCGGTCGTCCCGGCCCGGCGGTGAGGCCCCGGCGCGTGAGGTGGTCGTGACGGGCGGCGTTGTGCCGGTCACCTAGCGTGGACCGGGACCGGCCCCCTTCCGGCGTCGCCACCTCCGGGCCCTGCGAGGACTGATGACCTTCAGCATCGGCATCTTCGACCTCTTCACCTACCTCACCCCCGGGTCGCTCTACCTCACGCTGTCCGCCTACCTCGCGGTCCGGCAGGACTGGGTGCGGCTGGACGACCTGAGCCGACAGCCCACGCCGCTGCTCCTGCTCCTGGCCCTGCTGCTCGCCTACGTGCTGGGCAATGCCACGTACGGCCTCGGTCGTGTCGTCGACCGGGCGCTGCCGTTCTGGAACTGGGGCCGATTCGACGCCCGCCGGGTGTTCGCGGAGCAGGCCCTCGGCGCGGCCGGCTCGCGGATGCTCACCGCGCCCTGGGGGGTGCTGCTCGCCGCGGCCGAGTTGCACAACCGCGAGGTGGCCGCCGAGGCGACGCGGATGCGGGCGATCGGGCTGATGATGCGGAACGCCACGGTGCCGCTGCTTCTCGGCGCGGTCCTGGCCGTGGTCGAAGCCGGTCGCGGGTTCGGCGGGACCGCGACGGTCCTCGCCGGGCCGGCTCTGCTCGCCGTCGCGGGTGGCGCCGCCTGGCGGAGCGTCGTGCTGCGGTTCTGGGCCGAGTTGAAGACGTTGGAGATCTGCTTCGTCATCCCGGACATCGAGGACCGGCTCCGCGGTCCGGCCGGAACGGAACCGGCTGGAGGCCCCTGCGCGTGAGGGTGGTCATAACCGCTGGACGACCGCCGCGGCGGTGCTGCTAGCCTTCTGGGCAGGTCATGAGCGCCAGCGCGAAGCCCCGGCTCGCTGGCCGGCAACCCTCCTCCGCGGTGGGGTGCCCCGGGTGAAGACCAGGCACCGGCAGCCGCCGGTGCAAGCGTGGCCTGGCACCCAGGTCAGCAACAGACCAGGGAGACCGATGTCCGCACCACCCTCCACCCCGTCCGGCGACGTCGCCGCGTACCCGGCCCGCTTCGCGCTGGTCAAGCGCCGCCACGTCGACCTGATGCGGGTGTGCAGCGACGCCTGTCGCCTCGCGCGCTGAGCGAGCGCCACCCCTCCTTTTCCCGATCCGCCCTTCTCCGGCCCGGCCGTCCGTCCGTCGGGCCGGCGCCGACGCGCACCTCGCGCGTCCATCCACTCTGGAGAGACATCGTGCGTTTCCGTACCGCCCTGACCCGTGCCGCCGCCGTCGGCGCGGCCGCCCTGCTCGCCGTCACCGCGCTCACCGCCTGCGGCAACGACGACACCGCCGCGGCCGACAACCCGTACGGCCTGCTCCAGCCCGGCGTGATCCGCGCCGGCACGCTCACCGACGCCCCGCCGAACGTCTTCCTCAAGGACGGCAAGTTCACCGGCTTCGACAACGAGCTGCTGCGTGCCGTGGCCGCCAAGATCGACCTGAAGGTGGAGTTCGTCGGCACCGACTTCTCCGGCCTTCTCGCGCAGGTCAACAGCGGCAAGTTCGACGTGGGCAGCTCCTCGATCACGATCACCGAGGCACGCAAGAAGACAGTGGACTTCGGCAACGGCTACGACTTCGGCTACTTCGGCCTGGACGTGCCCGCCGGCTCCTCGATCACCGGCTTCGACCAGCTCGCCGGCAAGCGCGTGGTGGTGGTCCAGGGCACCGTGCAGGACGACTACGCCACCAAGCAGAACCTCGACCCGGTGCGGGTGCCCGACTACAACAGCGCGATCAACCAGCTCAAGGCCGGTACCGCTGACGCCTGGATCGCCCCGGCCGAGATCGGCGACAAGTCCGCCGCCGACAGCAACGGCAAGATCAAGGTCGCGGCGAAGCAGCTCAGCCCCACCCCGACCGCGTACGCGGTGGCGAAGGGCGACGACAAGCTGCGCGAGGCGCTGAACAAGGGCCTCGACGAGGTCATCGCCGACGGCACGTGGAGCCGCCTGCAGGCCGAGTACTACCCGGGGCGGCCGGTCCCGGCCGACTTCAAGCCGGGCAGCGGGTCGGTGGCGGTGCCGTCGCCGTCGGCCGCCTCCTGAACCGGTAACCGAGCACGAGCGGGGCGGACGGAGCGGACATGGATCCACTGAGCACGCTGTGGGAGACGTTCTTCGACTGGGACTCGATGCGCGAGGCGCTGCCCGAGATGCTCACCGTCGGGCTGCCCAACACGCTCACCCTGGCGGTCTCCGCCGCCCTGCTCGGCTCGGTGCTGGGCATGCTGCTGGCCGTCGCCGGCATCTCGCGTACCCGATGGTTGCGGTGGCCGGCGCGGGTCTACACCGACGTGTTCCGCGGCCTGCCGGCCGCGGCGACCATCCTGCTCATCGGCGTGGGCCTGGCGCCGCTCGGCATGCAGGTGTGGGGCCCGAACCCCTATCCGCTGGGCGTGCTGGCGCTGTCCCTGATCGCCGCCGCCTACCTCGGTGAGATCTTCCGAGCCGGCATCCTGAGCGTGGAGGCCGCCCAGTTGGAGGGCGCGCGGGCGCTGGGCTTCTCCTGGGGCGAGGCGATGCGCCTGGTGATCATCCCGCAGGGCGTACGCCGGGTGCTGCCCGCCTGGGTCAACCAGCTCATCGCACTGATCAAGGACTCCAGCCTGGTCTACTTCCTCGGCCTGCTGGCCAGCCAGCGGGAGCTGTTCCGGATCGGGCAGGACTACGCGGCCAACACCGGCAACCAGTCCGCGCTGCTGCTGGCCGGGTTGTTCTACCTGGTGCTGACCGTGCCGCTGACCCACGCGGTGAACTGGCTGGACCGGCGCCTGCGGCAGGGCCGCCCGGCCGCGCCGCCCGAGCCCGAGCCCGACGCCGAGCCGGCGGATCTCACCCCGTCCGGAAAGGACCCGCGATGACCACCACGACCTCGGTCAGCCTGGCCGTCCGTGACGTGCACCTGGCCTTCGGCGCGCACCGGGTGCTGCGCGGCGCGGACCTGGACGTGGCCCGGGGCCGGGCGGCCTGCGTGATCGGCCCGTCCGGCTCCGGCAAGTCGACGCTGCTGCGCACCATCAACCGGCTGATCGAGCCGGACCGGGGTGACGTGCTGCTGGACGGGCGCAGCGTGCTGCGCGACGACCCGGACGCGCTGCGCCAGCGCGTCGGCATGGTGTTCCAGCAGTTCAACCTGTTCCCGCACCTGAGCGTGCTGCGCAACATCACGCTGGCGCTGCGCAAGCTCAAGAAGCTGAGCGAGGACGAGGCGGTGGCGCTGGCCCGCGCCCAGCTCGACCTGGTCGGCCTGGCCGGCAAGGCGGACGCGCGGCCCGCGCAGCTCTCCGGCGGCCAGCAGCAGCGCGTCGCCATCGCGCGGGCGCTCGCGCTGCGCCCGCAGGTGATGCTGTTCGACGAGGCGACGAGCGCGCTGGACCCGGAACTGGTGAAGGGTGTGCTCGCGGTGATGGCGGACCTGGCCGCCGCCGGGATGACGATGGTCGTGGTCACCCACGAGATGGGGTTCGCGCGCAGCGTCGCCGACACGGTGGCGTTCATGGACGCGGGCGTGGTGCTGGAGGCCGGGCCGCCGGAGGCGGTGTTCGAGGCACCGGAGCACCCGCGGCTGCGACGCTTCCTGTCCCAGGTGCTGTGACAGACCCGCGGCCTCAGCCCTTCACCGCGCCGATCAGCACGCCCTTGACGAAGTGCCGCTGGATGAACGGGTAGACAGCGACGATCGGCGCGACGGTCAGCACCACCACCGCCATCTTGATCGCCTCGGTCGGCGGCATGGTCACCCCGCTGCTCGCGCCGGAGGTGTGCGGGGCCTGCCCGGCCAGCAGGTAGCTCTGGAGCACCCGCTGGATCGGGTACATGTCGTTGCGGTCGATGAACAGCAGCGCGTCGAACCAGACGTTCCAGTAGCTGACCGCATAGAACAGGCCGACCACGGCGATCACCGCGCGGGACAGCGGCAGCACGATGCGCGCGAGCGTCCGGAAGTCACTCGCGCCGTCGATGCGGGCGCTGTCCAGCAGTTCCGACGGGATGCCCTGGAAGAACCCGCGCACCACGACCAGGTTGAACACGCTGATCGCCGGCGGCAGGACCAGCGCCCAGATGGTGTCCTTCAGGCCCAGCCCGGTGACGACCAGGTAGCGCGGCACCAGCGGCGGATAGACCAGGAACGGGATCAGGAAGTACGCCAGCAGCCAGCGGTGGCCCAGCGAGCCTGGCCGGGACAGCCCGTACGCGGCGAGCACGGTGACGGTCAGCGCGATGGCGGTGCCGAAGACGGTGACCAGCGTGCTGATCCACAGCGCCCGGGTGACCGCCCCGCCGGCGAAGATCGTCTCGTACGCGGACGTGTCGATCCCCCGGGGCACGACCACCAGGCCGCCGGCCCGCGCGATGGTCTCCCGCGAGGAGAGGCTGGTCACCAGGATCACCCAGAGCGGGAACAGCACGCCCGCCACCAGCACTGTGAGCATGACGGCCTTGAGCCCTTGGCCGACCGGGGTGGGCGGTTCCTGCCACACCGGCCGGCGGGATCGGGTGCCGGACGCCCGGCGGATCAGCGTGGTCATGACTTGGAGTAGATCCCTCGTTCGCCGAGCATGTGCGCCACGCGGTTCGCGGCCAGGATCAGCACCAGCCCGATGACGGCCTTGAACAGTCCGGCCGCGGCGCCGTAGCCGTAGTTCCCGGTGGCGATGGAGAAGTGGTAGACGAAGGTGTCGAGCACCTCGGCGGCCTGCCGGCCGACGGCGTCGCGTTGCAGCAGGAACTGCTCGAAGCCGACCGAGAGTGCGTCGCCCAGGCGCAGGATGAGCAGCAGCACGATCACCGGGCGCAGGCCGGGCAGCGTGATGTGCCAGAGCCGCCGCCACCGGCCGGCGCCGTCCGCTGCGGCGGCCTCGTAGAGGTTCTGGTCGATGGTGGACAGCGCGGCGAGGAAGACGATGGTGCCCCAGCCGACGTCCTTCCACACCGCCTCGACGGTGACCAGGACGATGAACGTGTCCGGGTTGGTCATCACGTTCCACGGTTGCATCCCGGCCTCGCGCATGCTCTGGGCGAGCAGCCCGGCGCCGCCGAGCATCGCGACGAAGAACGTCACCACCAGCACCCAGCTGAAGAAGTGCGGCAGGTAGACGATCGTCTGGATCAGCCCGCGCAGCCGGCTGGACAGCAGGTTGTGCAGCGCGATCGCCAGCAGGATCGGCAGCGGGAAGAAGAAGACGAGCTGGAACGCGGTGATCGCCAGCGTGTTGCGGAACGCGTCCCAGAACGCCGGGTCGTCGAACAGCAGCTGGAACTGCCCGAAGCCGATCCAGTCGCTGTGCAGGAACGCCTGCCACGGGTTGTCGCCCAGGTAGGGGTTGTAGTCCTGGAACGCGATCACGTTGCCGGCGATCGGCAGGTAACTGAAGATCAGCAGGACGAGGACGCCGGGCGCCACCATGGCGAGCAGTTGCCAGTCCCGGCGCAGCCGGGTGCGCAGCGGCACCCGGCGGCGGGACGGGCGGCGTCGGGGCGGGCGGCCCGGTGGGGCCGGCGCGTCCGGCCGGGCCCGTTCGGGCCCGGCCAGGACGGCCGGCTCGTTCACCGGCCCTCCTTGGGCAGCGAGTCGGCGAGCAGTTTGCGGGCCTCCTCGCCGCCGTTCGCCTTCCACTCCGCGACGATGGCGTCCACGTCGCTCAGCGGACGGCGACCGCGCAGCACGTCGGTGAACTTGTCCTCGGTGGGCACCTGGTTGGCCTTGTAGGCCGCGGGCATCTCCAGCTTCACCCCGCCCCAGGGGTTGGGCTCCATGTGCTTGACCATCTCGTTGGAGTACGCGAGCACGTCCGGCACGAAGCGCGGGGTGTCCGGGAACGGCCCGATGGTGGGGTTGCGGCCGCTGATGAAGAAGTACTGGTTGGCGATCTCCTTGAACGCCAGGTCGGTCTTCACGGGACCGTTCGGCGACGGGGTGTGGTGTTTGCCCGCCACACCGAAGTCGCGCAGCTGGGCCTCCTGGCTGCCCAGCGGCGCGGAGCACCAGTTGATGATCCTCAGCAGTTCCTGGACCCGGTCCTTGCCGAGGCCCTTCTTGACGAACGTGTAGGAGATGGGCTCGTCGTCGCCCCAGACCAGCGGGTCGCCCCCGGTGGCGGAGAAGACCGGCACCGGCTGGATGTTCAGCTTGGGGTTGGTCTTCTGGTGCTCGGCCTGGGCGCCCTGCCAGAAGCCGACGCCGTCCTGGAGGAACACGATCGCGCCGTTCTTGGCGAACAGCTGCTTGGCGTCCGCGCCCTTGCTGGCCACGACGTCCGGGTGAACCAGGCCGTCCGCGTAGATCTTGGCCATGATCTCCAGCGCGCGGCGGAACTCCGGGGTCTCGTACTTGAACTCGGGCGTGCCGTCCGGCTTGACCCGCCACCCGCCCTTGTGGCCCGGCACCTTGTGGAACATCTGGATCATGGCGAAGACGTCGTTGAACGCCCACACCTTGCGCGCCGGGTCGGTGACTTGCTTGGCCGCGGCGAGCAGGTCGTCCAGGTTCGACGGCACGCCCAGGCCGCGCGCGTCGAGCACGTCCTTGCGGGTGAACAGCGCCCACGGGAACGGGCCGTCCGTGGGGTTGGGGACGGACATGATCCGCTCGTTCCACACCGCACGCCGCCAGGCCCCGGTGGGGAAGCTCGCCAGCATCGGGTACGCGCCGGCGGCGTCGCCCTTGAGGTGGTCGGTCAGGTCCTCGAAGAGCACCTTGATCGCCTCGGCGAAGCGCGGGATCTTCTCCACCTCCCACCCCGGCACACACAGCAGGTCCGGTACGTCCCGCGCGCCGAGCATCGCGTTGAGCTTGTCGGCGTACGTGTTGCCGTCCTGGATGGTGAAGTTGACGGGCACGCCCAGCTCGGCGTTCACGGCCTGGAGGTAGGCGCTCTGCGCGGCTCCGGGCGGCGCCGGTCCCCAGGCGGGGGTCATGGCGGTGACCTGCTTGCCGCTGGTGCCGGGCTTGTCGGTGATGGCGTCGACGAGGTTCGCCGGGTAGCTGGTGTAGCCGTCGGGCACCGGGCGCGTACCGGTGATGTCGGGTTTGATGCCGCCGGGCAGGTCCTTGCGGGTGGGCAGCAGGCCGGAGACGGCGTCGAGGTTCTGGGCGGCGCCGGAGCCGGCCGGCTTCTCCGAGCAGCCGGCGAGCAGCGGGCCGGTGGCGGTGGCGGCCACGCCGAGGCCGACCAGGCCGAGGAAGCGGCGGCGGGAGGAGCCCGGGTCGGGGTGGTGCGCGGTCATCGGTCCCCCTTCGGGAAGGGAAGCGCAGTGGATTAGTTCGTATGGATGGTCAACAAACTAATCAGGACCGTGAGCTTGCACAAGGGCGGACCGCATCGACACGACGGTCAGGCCGGGCAGCGGTCGGACAGCGCGTACCGGGTGAGGACCACGTCGCCGATCTGGCGCACCTCGACCACCCGGGCCCGGCGCCCCGGGTGCCACGGGAAGCGGCCGTCCCCGACGAAGCGCGGCGCGCGCCCGTCCCCCACGAAGAACGGCGCCACGACCAGGTGCAACTCGTCGGCCAGGCCGGCGGTGAGGAACTGGCGGTGCATCGTCCCGCCGCCCTCCACCATCAGGCGCGTGACCCCGCGCCCGGCCAGGTCGGCCACCACCGCCTCCGCGGTGGCCGGGTCGCCCGCGTCGACCACCGTGGACACCGCGCCTACCTGCTCGCGGGCCTTGTCCACCACGCCGCTCGGGCAGTACACCAGCTTGAGCCCGTCGCCCGCGGTGAAGAACCGGGCCCGCGGGTCGAGGTCGCCGCTGCCGGTGACGGTCACCTTCACCGGCGACGGCGGCAACCCGCGCGTCACCCGCTCGGCGCGCCGGTGCTCGCTGCGCACCAGCAGGCGGGGGTCGTCGCGGCGCACGGTGGCCGCACCGACCAGGATCGCGTCGCACCCGGCCCGTGTCGCGTCCACCCGGTCCAGGTCGTCGTCGTTCGACAGCAGCAGCCGCTCGGTGCTCGCGTCGTCGATGTAGCCGTCGATCGACATCGCGCAGCTGAGCAGCACGTACGGCCGGGTGGTCACGGCACGAACGGCAGGTCGAGGGCGTGATCGGCGCGGGTCACCTTGGCCGCCAGGTAGCCGGCGTTGGCGGGCGACAGGTGCACGCCGGTGGACACCCGGTCGGCCACCGTCACGCCCAGCCGTTCGAGCTGGGCCGCCTTGTCCGGGTTGTTGCTGAGCAGGGACACCCGGTCCACGCCGAGCGCGGCGAGCATCTGCGCGGCCACCGTGTAGTCGCGCTCGTCCGCGCCGCGCCCGAGCGCCAGGTTCGCCTCGTACGTGTCGAGGCCGCCGTCCTGCAGGGCGTACGCGTCGAGCTTGGCGTACAGGCCGATGCCGCGCCCCTCCTGCCGCAGGTAGAGCAGGTAGCCGCCGGCCTGGGCGATCCGCTCGACCGCCTCGCGCAACTGCGGCCCGCAGTCGCAGCGCTGGCTGCCGAACACGTCCCCGGTGAGGCACTCGCTGTGCGGACGGACCAGCGGCGGGTCGGCGTCGGCGTGCTCACCGAGACCGAACGCCAGGTGCTCGCGGCCGTCGACGAGACCGTGGAAGGTGTGCACGCGGGCCGTGGTCACGTAGCCGTCGGGGAACCGGAGCGGAACCGTCACGCGGGTCCGGACCGTCGCGGTGGGCAGCGTTTCGTCCATGGTTCTCCTGTCGTCCGGTCGCCGGGCGGACCCGGCGACGCACACCTCGCTCCCCCACCGTAGGCGGGATCACCGACAGTTGCCGGGCTCGCGCCGAGGCAGCCGCCGTGTGAGCAGCACCGCGGCGCCGGGGAGGCTGGCCACCAGGACCAGCGCGCCGTACACAGTGCCGGTCGCCACACCCTGCGCGGCGGTCAGCCCGGCCGAGGCGAACGCCCAGGCGGCCACCCCCTCGCGCGGCCCGAAACCACCCACGTTCAGCGGCACCGCCATGGCCAGCAGGGCCAGCAGCGTCAGCGGCAGCAGATGCGACAGCGGCGCGTCCGCGCCGGCCGTGCGGGCGGCCACCACGAACGTGGCCAGGTGACCGGCGAACACCACAGTCGAGGCGACCACCACGCCGGCCCAGGTCCGGCGGCCCAGCACCCCGGAGCGGACGTCGGCGAGCGCCGTCCGGGCGGCCCGGGCGAGGCGGGATGCCCCGGAGCGGGGCACCGCGCGGGCGGCGAGCACCAGCGCCAGCGCGACCACGGCGAGCACGGCCGCGAGGGCCGGCAGGTACCGGCGTACCGGCGACGGGAACGCGGCGAGCAGCGCCACCGCGATGACCACCTGCACCACCTGCCCGGCGGTGCGCTCCCAGACCACCGCCCGCACGCCCCGGGCCACGTCCCCGGCGTCGCGGCCGTGCCGTACCGCCCGGTGCACGTCGCCGAGCACGCCCCCGGGCAGTGTGGAGTTGAGGAAGACCGCCCGGTAGCAGTACGCCACCGCGGCGCGCATCGGCAGCCGTACGCCCAGTCCACCGGCGACCAGCGACCAGCGCCAGGCGCAGCAGACGGTGGTGATCACGCCGATGCCGAGCGCGGCGGCCAGCGCGGGCGCGTCGATCAGCCGCAGCCCGGCCAGGAACGGGCCGGTACCCACCGACGCGACGAGCGCGGCGAGCACCGCGAGCCCGAGCAGCGGGCGGATCCAGGCCCGGCGCGTCCGGGCCCGGCGCGGCGGCGCGGGCGTGACAGCCGGTACGGGTCCGGCGACGGCGACGGCGACGTGTGACAAACGGTCCTCCCTCGTTCCCACCGGTTGTCACGTGCCAGCAGCCGGTTCGGTTCAGCCGGTGAGCAGGTCCACGTGGTGCAGCACCACGTCGAGCCGTCCGGCGGCGGCCTCGGCGAGCCGCCACTTCTGATACGTCGCGGCGGGCCCGGACAGATGCGGTCGTTCCTCGATCGCCGCCTCGACCCAGCCGGTGAGCCACTCGGCGGCCAGTTCCGCCTGCTCCGGGCCGAGCCGCCACGGGGTGGGCCGCACCAGCGTCTCCACGCCGTGGCGGCGGAAAGCGGCCACCGTGACGTCCACGGCGTCCGGCCCGAGCAGCACCCGGCCGTCGACGGTACGGCGCTGGTGGGCGTTGAACGCGGCGGTCAGCTCGGCGTCCAGCGGGTCCGGCGGGGTGAACTCGGCCCGTCCGGTCACGGTGAGCGCGAACAGCGTCGGGTGGCCGGCGCAGGCCGCCGCCATCCGCTCGACCTCCTCGGCGGTGAGCATGTCCAGCAGCGCCGACGCGGTGATCAGGTGGGCGTCGGCCAGGTCGGCGGCGGTCAGCCGGGTCACGTCGGAGCCGCGCGTGGTCACCGTGACCTCGGCGCCGTCGGCGGCGGTGAGCCGTCCGGCCCGGGCCAGCGCCAGCAGGTCCACGTCGCGTTCGTGCAGCACCCAACGCTGCGGGCCGGGCAGCCGGGGCGCGAGCCAGCGGGCCATCGATCCGGTGCCGCTGCCCAGGTCGTGCACGACGAGCGGCCGGCCGGCGGGCAGCCGGTCACGGACCGCGTCGGCCAGCTCGGTGCTGCGGGCCGCCGCGTCGGCGGGCTCGCGCAGTCGCAGCCAGTCCGCGAAGCCGGGCGGGAGTGAGGTGGTCATGCCGCGGTCGCCTCCTTCAGTGCCGTCGCCAGCCGGTCCACTGTGACCGGCCAGCCGGTGAGGGTGTGCCGCCGCTGCCGGGCGGCGCGGCGCAGCCGGTCCCGCAGGCCCGGGTCGGTGAGCCAGCGGCGCAGCGCCGCGGCGGTCGCGTCCGGGTCGCCCGGCGGCACCAGCAGGCCGGGCCGGTCGCCGCCGGGGGCGTGCCCGAGCGTGTCCGGCAGGCCGCCGGTCTCGCTCGCCAGCACCGGTACGCCCCGGGCCAGCGCCTCGGTGACCACCATCCCGTACGTCTCCCGCCGCGACGGCTGAACCAGCAGATCGGCCGCCGCGTACGTGGCGGCCAGGTCGGGTCCGGTGCGCGGACCGGTGAGCCGGACCCGGCCGCCGAGACCGGTGGCGGTGAGCCGTCCGCGCAGCCGGTCCGCGAACGCCCGGTCCCGGTCCGGTGGACCGACCCAGTCGCAGGTCCAGTCAAGATCCGCCACCTCGGCGAGCGCGGCGGCGAGCACGTCGTGGCCCTTCACCGGGGTGACCGCCGCGACGCAGAGCAGCCGTCCCCCGCCGGGCGTGCCGTCGGCGACGGGCGCCGGGTCGACGCCGGGCGGCGCGACGGTCACCCGTTCGGGGCGCAGCCGGTAGCGGTCGAGCAGCCGGTCGCGGGTCCACGCGCTGGTGGCGACCACCGCGGTGGCCGCCGCCAGCGACCGCGCCTCCGTCTCGCCCTCGATCGGCAGGTGCACCAGGATCACCAGCCGCAGCCGCGCGGCGTGCGGGGCGAGCACGTCCGGCACGGTCGAGGCCACCAGGCCGTCGAGCAGCACCGGCACGCCGTCGGGCAGCCCACCGAGCAGCCCGGCCAGGTCGGCGCGCTCCCGTGGCCCCGGGTGCGGCCAGCCGCCGGGTACCTGGTGTTCGCGTACCGTCCAGCCGCGCGCGGCCAGGCCGCGGCAGACCCGGCGGTCGTAGGCGTTGCCGCCACTGGGGTCCGCCGGGTCGTCGATGTCGCCCGGCAGCACCACGTGGACGACTGTCATCCGGTCAGAGCGACCGCTCGTAGCTCGCCCACGCGATGTGCGACTCGTGCAGGGTGACGGTGATCCCGGCCAGGCCCCGCGCGCCCTCCCCCAGCCGGCCGGCGTGCACCGCGTCGGCGAGCCGGTCGGCGATCGTCCGCGCGAGCACCTCGGTGGTGGTGTTCACCCCGGCGAAGGCGGGCTCGTCGTCGAGGTTGCGGTAGTTCAGCTCGGCGAGCACAGCCTTGAGCTGCTCGGTGGCCAGCCCGATGTCGACAACGATCCCGTCGTCGTCCAGCTCGGCGCGGCGGAACGTGGCGTCGACGACGAACGTCGCCCCGTGCAGCCGCTGCGCCGGGCCGAAGACCTCGCCGCGGAAGCTGTGGGCGACCATCATGTGGTCCCGGACGGTCACGCTGAACACGATCACTCCTCGCCGTAGGTGATGAGATGGCACAGCGCCGGCAGCTCACCCGAGGCGAGCCGGTCCAGCACGTCGGGCAGGTCGTCGAAGCGGGACCGGCCGGTGAGCAGCGCGTCGAACACCGGGTCGGCCAGCAGGTCCAGGGCGAGCGCGAGCCGGTCGGCGTAGCTGCGGTCGGCCCGCCGGGGCGAGACGGTGCCGACCTGGCTGCTGCGGATGCCCAGCCGTCGGGAGTGGAACGCGCCGCCCAGCGCCAGCGTGACCGGCCGGTCGCCGTACCAGCTCAGCTCCAGCACGGTGCCCTCGGGGCGCAGCAGCTCCAGGCCGCGTTGCAGCCCGGCGGCGGTGGCGCTGGCGTGCACCACCAGGTCGCGCTCGCCGGTGGCGTCGGCGGGCGTGGCGAAACCGGCGCCGAGCGCGGCGGCCACCTCGGCGCGGGCCGGGTCGGCGTCGACGAGTTCGACGCGTACGCCGGGGAAGCGGGTCAGCAACGCGGTCACCGCGCAGCCGACCATCCCGCCGCCGATCACCGTGACCCGGTCGCCGACCAGCGGGGCGGCGTCCCAGAGCGCGTTGACAGCCGTCTCCACGGTGCCGGCCAGCACCGCGCGCTCGGCCGGTACGCCGTCCGGCACGACGGTCACGGCGTCGGCCGGGACCACGTACGCGCTCTGGTGCGGGTAGAGGCAGAAGACGGTACGACCCAGCAGCCGCTCGTCGCCCGCCTCGACGGTGCCGACGCTGAGGTAGCCGTACTTGACCGGTGCCGGGAAGTCGCCCTCCTGGAACGGCGCCCGCATGGCGGCGTGCTGGTCGGCCGGGACGCGGCCGGTGAACACCAGCGTCTCGGTGCCGCGGCTGACGCCGGAGAAACGGGTCCGGACCAGCACCTCACCGGGGCCGGGCGCGGCGAGCCGGACCGGCCGGATCTCGCCCTCGCCGGGTGCGCGGAGCCAGAACGCGTGGGCGTCGACCGTCACGAACTCTCCTCTTCCCCGCATTCCGACCGAGTTGTCGATCATAAACACGGAAGCGGGGCGTCCACGGTTCGAACCGCCCGCGACCCGATGCTCAGGCGGCGCGCCGGCGCTGCTCCGTACGCCAGGTCTCCGGCTCGGCCCGGTCGGCGTGGCGGTCCCCGGCCAGTTCCATCGCGCGGTGAGCAGCGGTCAGCGCGTCACACGGCGCGACCTGACCGTCACACAGCAGGCTCTCGCACCGGCCGGCCTCGTCGGGCCGGTGAGCGACTGCAACGTCGTACGCGGCCCGCCAGAGCAACGGGTCGGCGACTCCCCGTGGCAGGTCGGCGTCCAGACTGGACCTGTTGCGGATCGTGTCGGGCACCGTGTCCCCCTTTGCGTCGTCGCTACCGTCCCAGTGACCGGTTGAGCGCAGATCAAACCTCTCACCTGCGCACATGTCGCGACCAGCGGTGTTTGTCACGCCGGATAGGCGCGCGTCTCGGCTGCCTTGACCGCCGCCCAGACCGCGCGGCCGGGGATCAGTCCGAGATGGGCCGCGGCGGCGGGCGTGACGTCGGCGGCGACCTCGACCGGCCCGGCCAGTTGCACGCGCAGGTTGTCGCCGTGGCGTTGCACACCGGTGACGGTGGCCGCCCACACGTTGCGCGGGCTGCCCTCCGGCCGGGACGGATGCAGCGCGACAGCGGCCGGCGGGTACGCGACGAACGCCTCACCGTGGACGGTGTCGGCGGTGGTGAGCGTCAGCTCACCGACCGTGACGGCGTGTCCGTCGGCGCGGCCGCGGTGCAGGTTGAGGCCGACCAGCCGGGCCACGTAGTCGGTGCGCGGCCGGGCCGTGACGGTTGCGGCGTCGCCCTCCTGCACCACCCGGCCGTGCTCCACGATGACCAGTCGGTCGGCGAGCACCAGGGCGTCGAGGGGGTCGTGGGTGACCAGCAGCGTCGCGCCGGGGTGCGCGCCGAGGTGACGCTGGAGTTCGGCGCGGGTGTCCAGCCGGGTCCGGGCGTCGAGCGCGGCGAGCGGCTCGTCGAGCAGCAGCAGCGCCGGGTCGACGGCGAGCGCGCGGGCCAGCGCGACCCGCTGCGCCTGCCCGCCGGAGAGCTGCCGGGGCCGGCGCCGGGCCTGGTCACCGAGGCCGACCCGGTCCAGCCACCCCTGGGCACGGGCGCGGGCGGCGCGCTTGTCGGCGCCCCGGCGGCGCGGCCCGAACGCCACGTTGTCCAGCGCGCTGAGGTGCGGGAACAGCAGGTAGTCCTGGAACACCACGCCGACCGGCCGGCGCTCCGGCGGCGTCCACACCCGGCGGTCCGGCCGGTCCAGGTCGGCGCCGTCGAGCGTGAGGTGACCGGCGGTGAGGGGATGCAGGCCGGCCAGCACCCGCAGCGCTGTGGTCTTGCCGGCGCCGTTGGGGCCGAGCAGCGCCACCACCTCACCGGCGGCGATGCGCAGCCGCACGTCGAGGGTGAACCCGTCCCGCTCGGCGACCAGATGCGCGTCCAGCACACTCATGTCGTCCTGACCCATTTGTCGCGCAGGGCGGCGAGGATGACCACGGAGACGGTGAGCAGGATCAGGCTCAGCACGATCGCGGCCTGCAGGTCGGTCTCCAGCGCCAGGTACACCGCCAGCGGCATGGTCTGGGTGCGGCCGGGATAGTTGCCGGCGAACGTGATGGTGGCCCCGAACTCACCGAGCGCGCGGGCCCAGCAGAGCACCGCCCCGGCCGCCACGCCCGGGGCGACGAGCGGCAGCGTGACCCGGGTGAAGGTGGTGAACCGTCCGGCGCCGAGCGTGGCGGCGGCCTCCTCGTACCGGGGGTCGGCGCCGCGCAGCGCCCCCTCGACGGCGATGACCAGGAACGGCATCGCCACGAACGCCTCGGCCAGCACCACCCCGGCGGTGGTGAACGGCAGCGTCACCCCGAACGTCTCGTCGAGCCACGACCCGATCAGCCCGCGCCGGCCGAAGACCAGCAGCAGCGCCACGCCGCCGACCACCGGCGGCAGCACCAGCGGCACCGTGACCAGCGCCCGGACCAGCCGCCGGCCGGGGAACTCCACCCGCGCCAAGAGCCAGGCCAGGGGTACGCCGAGCGCCACGCAGAGCAGCGTGGCGACGGTGGCGGTCTCCAGCGACAGCCGCAGCGCGGTGAGCACACCCGGCTCGGCCAGCCGCTGGGGCAGCGTGGTCCAGGGCGTCCGGAGCAGCAGGCCGGCGAGCGGCAGGACGAGGAAGGTCAGGCCGAGCCCGGCGGGCACGAGCAGGGCGATCGGCACCCGCTGCCGGCGTACGGTGCGGCTCATGCGCCGGGCGGCGCCTGGAACCCGGCTGCGGTGAGCACGGCGAGCCCGGCGTCGGAGCGGACGAAGTCGACGAAGGCGCGGGCGCCGGCCGGGTTCCCGGCGGCGCGCAGCACCACGATCGGGTAGTCGTTCACCGCGCGCGCCGACTCGGGGAACTCGACCGCGTCGAGTCCGGGGGCGGCGCGGACGTCGGTGCGGTAGACCAGTGCCGCGTCGACCTCGCCGAGACGCAGCTTGGCCAGCGCGCCCTTGACGTCCTGTTCGAGCGTGGCGGGGGTGAGCCGCACGCCCGCGGCGTCCAGCGCGGTGCGCGCGGCGGCGCCGCAGGGCACCTGCTCCGCGCAGAGCGCCACCTTGACGCCGGGGCGGGCGAGGTCGGCCAGGCCGCCGACCCGGGCCGGGTTGCCAGGGGGTACGGCGACGACGAGCTGGTTGCGCACCAGCACCGCCGGTTCACCGGCCGCGTCGCCGGCGTCGGTGACCGTCTTCATGGTCGCGGGGGATGCGGCGGCGAACACGTCGGCGGGCGCGCCCTGGGTGATCTGGGTGGCGAGGCCCGAGCTGCCGCCGAAGTTGAACGTGACGGTGCTGCCGGGGTGGGCGGCCTCGTACTCCTTGCCGAGTGTGGTGAACGACTCGGTGAGCGAGGCGGCGGCGAACACGGTCACCGGGCCGGCGCCGTCGGGACCGGCCGGTTCGTCGGCGCCGCCACAGGCGGTCAGGCCCAGCGCCCCCACGAGCGCGGCGGCGAGCGCGGCGCGGATCCACCGTACGGTCACGGGCTTGTCCTTCCCCTGGGGGTGGCGGCGGGGGCGCGCTCGACCACGACGGTGGTCGACTTGATCACCGCGACGGCGACGGAGCCGACCTGGAGGTCGAGGTCGTCGACGGCCTCGCGGCTCATCAGCGACACCACCCGGAACGGCCCGGCCTGGATGTCCACCTGGGCCATGACGGTGTCCTTGACGACGGCGGTGACGATGCCGCGCAGCCGGTTGCGGGCCGAGGACAGTTCGGGGTGGCCGGGCGCGCGGACGAACGCTGCGACGTCCGCGCCGTCGAGCACCCGGTGGCCGTGCTCGTCGCGGGTGGCCGGCAGCTTCCCAGCGTCGATCCAGCGGCGGACCGTGTCCGCGCTGACCCCGAGCAGTTCGGCTGCCTCACCGATCCGGAACACCGTCACGCGCCCACCCTAGCGGCCCGCAGGTGCGAGCCGGAAGGGGCTTGAGGGCTCGCATCCACGAACCGCCAGGCGGCTCGGGAACCGGAACTGCGGTTCAGTCGGCCGGGGCGATCCGGACCCGGCGCAGCAGCTGGGCGTTGAGCGCCACCACGATCGTGGAGGCGGACATCAGCACCGCGCCCAGGGCCGGGCTGAGCGCGATCCCGGCCCAGGCGAGGACACCGGCGGCGAGCGGGATCGCGACCACGTTGTAGCCGGCCGCCCAGGCGAGGTTCTGCCGCATCTTCCGGTACGAGGCGCGGGACAGCCGGATCACGCCGCCGACGCCGCGCGGGTCGGAGCCGGCGAGCACCACCCCGGCGGACTCGATCGCCACGTCGGTGCCGGCGCCGATGGCCAGCCCGACGTCGGCGCGGGCAAGCGCCGGGGCGTCGTTCACGCCGTCACCGACCATCGCCACCGTCAGTCCCCGGCCGCGCAGCTCGGCCACCGCCTTGTCCTTGTCGGCCGGGAGCACCTCGGCGAAGACCTCGTCGACGCCGGGCCGGAACCCGAGGTCGGCGGCGACCGCCTCGGCGACCGGGCGCGCGTCGCCGGTGATCATCACGATCTTGCGTACGCCGAGCTCGCGCAGCTCGGCCACGGCGGCCCGCGCCTCCGGGCGGACCTGGTCCTCCATCCCGAACGCGGCGGTCACCTCCGGCGGGCCGCCCTCGGGCAGGCGGACCAGGTGCAGCACCGCGGCACCCCGGCCCGACCACTCCTGCGCGGCCCGGGCCAGGTCGTCCGGCACCGTGGCGTCGAGTTCGCGCAGCAGCGCCGGCCCGCCGACCGCCCAGTCCACGCCGTCCACCGAGGCGCGCACGCCCCGGCCGGTCAGCGCCCGGAAGCCGCCCGCGGCGGGACGGCTGCCGCGGGCGTCGGCGGCGGCGACCAGCGCCCGGGCCAGCGGGTGCTCGCTGTCGGCCTCCACCGCGCCGGCCAGGGCCAGGGCGGCCGTCTCGTCCGTCCCGCCGGTGGTGGCCACCCCGGTCACCGTGTGCCGGCCGGTGGTGAGCGTGCCGGTCTTGTCGAACAGGACGGTGTCGACGGTGCGCATCCGCTCCAGCGCGAGCCGGTCCTTGACCAGGATGCCGGCGCGGGCCGACAGCGCTGTGGACAGCGCGACCACCAGCGGGATCGCCAGGCCGAGCGCGTGCGGGCAGGCGATCACCAGCACCGTCACGGTGCGTACCACCGCCTGGTCGGGGTCGCCGAGCAGCGCCCAGACCGCGAACGTCGCCAGGCCGGCGAACGCCGCCAGGTAGAACAGCAGCGCGGCGAACCGGTCGGCGAGCACCTGCGCGCGCCCGCCGGAGGCCTGCGCCTGCGCCACGAGCCGCCCGATGCCGGCCAGCGCGGTGTCCGCGCCGACCGCCTCGACGCGTACCCGGAGGGTGGAGTCGGTGGCGACGGTGCCGGCGACCACCCGGTCCCCGGCGGCGCGGGCCACCGGCCGCGACTCCCCCGTGATCATCGACTCGTCCAGCTCGGCGGCGCCCTCGACGATCCGCCCGTCGGCCGGCACCCGCCCGCCGGGGCGCACCAGCACCAGGTCGCCCACCCGCAGCTCGCCGACCGGGACCGGATGCGGCCGCCCGTCGTCCAGGCGCTCGGCGTCGTCGGGCAGCAGCGCCGCGAGGGCGCCGAGCGCGCCGCGCGCCTGACCGACCGCCCGCATCTCCTGCCAGTGGCCGAGCAGCATGATGGTGACCAGCGCGGCCAGCTCCCACCAGAAGTCCAGGTCGAACAGGCCGAGGCTGGTGGCGGCCGAGGCGAGGTACGCGACGACGATCGCCATCGAGATCAGCAGCATCATGCCGGGGGCACGTTCGCGCAGCTCACGCAGCCCGCCGACGAGGAACGGCCAGCCGCCGTAGAGGAAGACCACCGTGCCGAGCACCGGGCCGACCCAGCGCACACCGGGGAAGTCCAGCGAGTAGCCGAACCAGTCCATCACCATGTGGCTGGTGGCGACGATCGGCACGGTCAGCGCCAGGCTCAGCCAGAACCGGCGGCGGAACTGCTCCGGGTCGTGCCCGGCGTGCGCGCCGTGACCGCCGCCGTGGTCGTCGTGGTCGCCGTGGTGGCCGGTGTCGTGACCGGATCCGTGCTCCATCGCACCACCATACCCCCTGGGGGTACCTGTCGGTGCCGGCTCGGCGAAGTGACGCGGGCGACAGTGGAGGTCACTACCTGTCGTAGACGGTCACCGGGATGCCGCGGTCGGACAACGCGCGCCGGATCAACGGCTCGATCCGCTGCCACGAGCCGCCGGCCAGCCCGCAGCCGATGCGCGGCATGTGGACCGACGCGCCCAGCTCCTCGGCGTGGTCGGCGACTGTCGTGAGGCAACGTTCCACCGCGTCGTACCGGATCGGCGGCCCGGCGCTGCCCCGGCGCATGCCGCGCCGGCCGACCATGTTGGCCACCCACACGTCCGGCGCGCTCGTCGCGTCGCCGCGCACGATCCGGAACTCCGCCATGCCGGCATGCTGCCGCAGGGGTACGACGCTCAGCGCTGGGGGCGGGCGCCGACGCTGGGCCGGTCGGCCGGAGTCCGGCCCTGCCAGGGCCAGCGGCCGTCCAGCTCCACCTCCAGGGAGAAGCTGAGGAACGTGCGGACCAGCACGATCAGCGCCAGCACGCCGACGCTGGTGAACGTGGGCGACACCGCTACCGTACGGATGATGTCGCCGCCGACCAGGAACTCCAGGCCGAGCAGGATGGCCCGGCCGACCCCCTGCCGGTACGCCCGGTAGTGCGCGACCACCTGGCGGGTCCGGGCGCAGCGCACCGCGAACACCGCCGTGGCGACCGCGACGCCGACCGCGATGACGAGCACCCCGGCCAGGTCCAGCAGCGCCCCGATGTGCTGGACGATCTCCTTCGTCGACACCCGGCACCCCCGCACCAGCCTGGCGTACGGCCGGTCGCGGGGGCGGCGTTTCCGCGCTCCCGGTCGACGGGGAGCGCGGAGCGTGCTCAGTCCTGGGCCTGCCAGCGGTAGAAGACGGTGGCGACGGAGTCCTGCGGGCCCTGCCACCGGTCCGGCCGGTACGGCTCGATGTACGGGCCCAGGTCCTGCATCACCTTGCCGAAGGCGGGCTTGTCGCCGTGCTGGTCCCGGGTCGCCTCGGCCGCCGACGTCTCCTGTTCGAGCAGGTGCACGTAGACGTCGTCGATCGAGTAGAGCCAGCGCCCGGTGACGCCGAGGTCGGTCGGGAGCGACCCGGCGTCGGACTCGGCGAAGACCCGTGCGACGTCCGGCTCGGCGCCGGGCTTGATCCGCCCGACGATCACGGTGAGCGTGGTGTCGGCGGGCGGCTCCCCCTCGGGCGCCCAGTGGTAGAACTCCTTCGCCACCGAGTCCGACGGGTTCTTCCAGTAGCGCGGGTACGGGGTGACGTACGGGCCGATCTCCTCGGCGATCTTCTGGAAGGCGGGCAGCCCACGGGTCTGCCCGGAGATCCGCGGGTCCTGCTCCCGCTCGATCACATGGATGTAGAGGTCGTGGTGCGACAGCAGGTACCGGCCGATGACGCCCAGGTCCTGCGGCCGGGTGGCCTGGTCGTAGTGGCCGAACACGCCGCCGACGATCTGCTCGCTGCCGGGGACCATGTGACAGACGATCACGTTGCGGAAGACCATGACTGCTCCTTGGTGGGTGGGTTCGGACGGCGGCGCCGTCACGCGGTGAAGGTGACAGGCAGTTCCAGCAGGCCGCGGAACGGCGAGGCGGCGGGGAGCCGGCGCACCTCGGCGAGCGGCACGCCGAGACGCAGTCCGGGCAGCCGGCGCAGCAGCGCGCCGAGTGCGAGTTCGGCCTCCATCCGGGCCAGCGAGACGCCCAGGCAGTAGTGGACGCCGTGCCCGAACCCGAGGTGCGGGCCCCGGACCCGGCGCAGGTCCAGCCGGTCCGGGTCGGCGAAGTGCGCCGGGTCGTGGTTGGCCGCGTTGATCGCCACCCCGACGATCGCGCCGCGCGGGATGCGGACGCCCTGGTAGTCGACGTCCTCGGTGGCGATGCGCGGGCTGGCCACGGGCAGCGGCCCGTCGAAGCGCAGCAGCTCCTCGATCGCGGCGGGCAACAGGCGGGGCGAGTCGCGCAGCAGTTCCATCTGCTCGGGGTGGGTGAGCAGGGCCAGTACGGCGTTGCCGAGGAAGTCGGCGGTGGTCTGGTGCCCGGCGAACAGCAGCAGGAACGTGGTGGTGACCAGTTCCGCCTCGGACAGCGTCCGGTCCCGGTCGACGGCCTTGACGAGCGCGCCGATGATGTCGTCGGCCGGGTCGTCGCGTTTGGCGCGGACCAGCCCGGCCAGGTAGTCGTGCAGCCGGAGCTGGGCCTCCTGCACCGCGGCCCGTTCCTGCGCCGGCGGCCGGCTGGTGGAGCCGGAGGTGCGGATGACCTGGGTCCAGTCGAGCACCCGGCCGTGGTCGGCGGGCGGCACGCCGAGCAGCTCGCAGATGACAGTCATCGGCAGCGGGATGGCGAAGTCGTGCATCAGGTCGGCCTCGCCGTGCGGCGCCATCTTGTCGATGAGCTGCTCGACTATCGACGCCACCCGGGGGCGCAGCGCCTCGATCCGCCGGGGCGCGAACGCCTGCGACACCACCCGGCGCAGCCGGGTGTGCTCGGGCGGGTCGGAGTTGAGCATGTTGCGGTTCAGGCCCTCGGAGTTCGGGCCGAAGATCTTCAGGTAGTGCTGCCCCGGGCCGTACAGGTCCTTGGACAGGCGCGGGTCGGTCAGCGCGGTGCGGGCGTCGTCGAATCGGGTGATCAGCCAGGAGTCGAAGCGCGGCGAGCCGACCGGGCAGACCGGCCGCTCGGCGCGCAGCCGGGCCAGCGCGGGGTACGGATCGGCGGCGAACCCGTCGGTGTAGAGCTCGCTCGCCGGCATCACGTCGTCGGTCATCGCCCCTCCCCCGGCTCGCCGGCCACGCTGTGCAGCACCTGGTAGGTGTGCCGGTCGGCGGACTCACGCAGCTCACGGATGATGCTCAGCAGCCGGTCGCGGTGCGTGCTGCGGCCGAACGCGTCAAGCCGCTCGCGGTCCGCCCAGTCGCTGATGATCAGGTAGCTGCGCGGGTCGTCGGCGTCGCGGACCAGGTCCTGGTGCAGGCAGCCGTCCAGCGTGCGGATCTGTTCGGCGGCGGTGAGCCACTCCGCCTCGAAGCGCTCCTCGCAGCCCTCCCGGGTCCGCATCGACAGCACGGTCCGGACCCGGTTCACCGGACGCTCCCGAAGACCAGGTGCAGGTGCTTGCGCAGCGCGTCCGGGTCGACCGGCGCGCCCCGGAACCCGATGTGCCCGTCCGGGCGGATCAGGTAGAGGCCGGTGCCGGCCAGGCCGTACCCGCCACGGAAGCGGCGCTCGGCGTCGCGCACCACCGGCGGGTCGGGCAGTCGCGGTTCGTCGGCGTCCGGGTCGAGCAGCAGGTACGCGTCGAGTTCCCCGCCGGCGAGCCGCCGCGCGTCGGCGCACAGGCCGGTGAACCCGGCCAGCTCCTCCGCACCGGCCGTACGGTCGGCGTAGAGCAACAGCGTGTGCCGGGTGCCCCGGGTCAGGTCACGCAGCCGCAGCGGGTGGCCGACGCCGCGCCGGCGCAGCCCGTCCACGTCGGGCGCGATGTCGCCGGGGCGGGGCGCGTCACCGAGCGCGGCCGGGTCGGCGACGGTCTCCCCGACCAGCGGGCTGCCGGCGTAGCTGAGCAGCATGGACATCTCCTGGAGGAACTGCCGTTCCAGGTCGGCGCGGTCCACCTCCTCGGTGCCGGCCATCCGTACCGCCCGGCCGACGATCTCCTCGCCCTCCGGGCGGCGCTCGGTCTCGTAGCTGTCCAGCAGGCCGGGCGCGGCGAGACCGCGTACCGCCAGGGCGAGCTTCCAGGCCAGGTTCCAGGTGTCCTGGATGCCGGTGTTCATGCCCTGGCCGCCGGCCGGCGGGTGCAGGTGGGCGGCGTCCCCGGCGACGAACACCCGGCCGTCGCGGTAGCGGTCGACGATGCCGTGGCTGATTCGGAACACCGACGACCAGCGCAGGTTGCTCGCCCGGGTGCCGGCCGGCGCGAGGCGGTCCAGCGCGGCCTGCACGTCCTCGATCGTCGGTTCGTCGAGTTCCTCGCTGAATCCGGGCGGGGCGTCGCGCCCGCCGGTCTGGGCGAAGAACCGGGGCGGGGCGAGGGTGGCGATGCGGTAGCGGTGCTCGCCGCGCAGCGGTACGCAGACGAGCATCCCGTCCATCTGCCCGTCGGTCATGTGCA
Organism: Micromonospora sp. CNZ285; assembly: GCF_004637285.1. NCBI lineage: Bacteria > Bacillati > Actinomycetota > Actinomycetes > Micromonosporales > Micromonosporaceae > Micromonospora > Micromonospora sp. CNZ285. The sequence continues at coordinate 2,172,225 of NZ_SPQD01000001.1, forward strand.
GGAACCGCAGCAGGTGCCCGTCCGGCATGTCCCAGTCCACGTCGACGTCCACCAGCATGAACAGTTGCGGGAACCGGCCGAGCCCGCCGGTGAAGGTGAGCCCGAGCCGCTCCCGTACCCGGCTGTGCGCTCCGTCGGCGCCGACCAGGTACGCCGCGCGTACCGTCTCGGTGCCGCCGTCCGCGGTGCGGACGGTGGCGGTCACGCCGTCGGCGTCCTGGGTGAAGTCGACGAGTTCGGCGCCGCGCTGCGGGCGGACGCCGAGGGTGGCCAGCCGGGTGGTGAGGATCCGCTCGGTCTCGTACTGCGGCAGGCCGAGGTGGTCGTACGGCAGGCCGGGCAGTTCCCAGCTCATCCGGTGGGTCTGCTCGCCGTTGACGAAGACCGTGTTGCCGGTGAGCCAGATGCCGGCGTCCATCGCCTCGCGGACGACGCCCTGCTCCTCCCAGATCTCCATGGTGCGGCAGTGCACACCGATCGCCTTGTCGGCGTGGCCGGGCGGGGTGGCCTGCTTGTCGATCACCAGGCAGTCGATGCCCCGCCGGGCCAGTTCGACGGCGGCGGTCAGCCCGGTGGGCCCCGCCCCGACGACGAGTACGTCTGTTGTCCTGTGCACGTCGGCCTCCCAGCCCGTGGTGGGGTGTCGGCGGCCGTCCGCGTCGGGCACGACGTGGAACAGCCGGCGCCGGATGTCGAGAAGGAACGGCGCGATCGGCCCGGCCTGCGCGGAGGCGTGGGCCGGGTCGCCGATCCAGGCGAGGAACGGCGCGGCGCCGTCCCACTCGGCGAAGATGTGGTGGATGTCCGAGCCGGGTTCGCGCAGCAGTTGTTCGCGGCGGTAGCCGGGTATCGCCGCCATCCGCCGGACCACCTCGGGGTAGCCGCTGTGGAACTCGGCGAGCCGGTCGAGCGGCACTGTCAGTTCGACGTCCACGTAGACCGGACCCGTCCCGTCCCGGGTCTCGCGCATCAGCGGGTAGCCGGGGTCGCCGTCCGGCTCGGTCAGCGGCCGGAGCAGGTCGGCCAGGCGGGCCGCGACCGGCCCCCGCCGGTACGCGCGCAGCGCCGCGTCGTCGGCCCACTCGGTGACGACGACGAAGCCGCGCGGGTCGAGGGCATCGCGCAGCAGCTCGTGCCGCAGGTTGCCGGGAAGTGCGCCGAGCTGCCCGGCGACCGTCTCGAAGGCCGGCCCGATCGCGGGCTCGCAGCCGGGGCGCGCGCGCAGCCGGAGCATCGTCCTGATCATGCAGCCCCCTCGAGCGGTGCCGTCGTCGTGCCGCGACCCTGCCGCAGCGCGCGTCACCGCCTCGTCACCGTCGGCCCGCCGGACGTCCGGCCCCGGTGACGCCACCGCGACGGTGAACGCTTATTGCAAAGTTTTGGCAACAAGCCTCGACAGGGCCGTGGATCGGTAACTATCGTGAGCGTCATGACTCCTTACGACTTGGATGTGCGGGCCTGGCAGGAGAGCTGGGACCGGCAGCAGGAGGCGTACCTGCCCGACCGGGAGCACCGCTTCGCCGCGATGCTCGACGCCGTCGAGGCGGTCGCCGGCGACCGGCCGCCACGCGTCCTCGACCTCGCCGGTGGCACCGGATCGATCAGCCTGCGGGCGCTGGCCCGCCGGCCCGACGCCGAGGTGACGGTGCTCGACCTCGACCCGGTGCTGCTCACCCTCGCCGAGGCGGCGCTGGCCGGGCGGGCCACCGTGGTGACCGCCGACCTCAACCGGTCCGACTGGGCCGCCGCGCTGCCGCACCGCGACTACGACGCCGTGCTCACCGCCACCGCCCTGCACTGGCTCGACGGTCCACGCCTGGCGCGGCTGTACGGCGAGATCCGCGACGTGCTGCGCCCCGGCGGCGTGTTCGTCAACGCCGACCACATGCCCGACGAGGGGATGCCGACGCTGACCGACCGGCTGCACGCACGGGCGGGCGAGCTGCGGGCGGCCCGGCACCGCGCGGGCGCGGCGCTGTCCTGGTCGGACTGGTGGGAGCGGGCAGCCGACGATCCGGTGCTCGGGCCGCTGGTGGAGAAGCGGCGGCAGATCTACCCGACCGGGCACAGCCCGGAGTGGAACCCGCCCGCGACCTGGCACCTGGACGCGCTGCGCGCGGCCGGCTTCACCGAGGCCGGCGTGCTCTGGCGCGGCGGCGCGGACGCCGCGGTGGCCGCGCTGCGCTGAGCCGGGCGCCGCCCGGCCCGGCGGCCGACGCCACGCGGGCCCCGAGGGCGGCGGGCGGTCAGGCCAGCAGGCGGGCCAGTTCGGTACGCGAGCGCACGCCCAGCCGGTGGAAGACGTTGCGCAGGTGATGGTCGACGGTCCGGGTGGACAGGCACATCCGGGTGGCGATCTCCCGGTTGGTCGCCCCCTCCGCGACCAGCCGGGCGATGTGCAGCTGCTGCCCGGTCAGCAACTGCTCCGGGCCGCGCCGCACCGGGCCGACCGACTCCCCCGCCGCGCGCAGCTCCTCCCCCGCCCGGTCGGCCCACACGGTGGCGCCGAGCAGCGTGAACGCCTCCCGGGCCCGGTGCAGGTGCGCCCGGGCGTCCCGGGGGCGGCGCCGGCGGCGCAGCTCGCGCCCGAACAGCAGCTCGGTGCGGGCGCGCTCGAACCGGTCGGTGTCGGCCGGGTGCAGCCGCAGCGCGGCGTGGAACTCCCGTTCGGCCTCCGGGCCGCCGCGCGGCGCGAGCAATGCCCGGCAGCGCGCGGCCAGCGCCCGACGCGACGGGCTCGCCGTGCTGCTGGCCCAGTGGTCGAACACGGCCAGCGCGGCGGCCGGCCGCCCGCCGTCGTGGGCGGCGGCCTCGACGAGGTACGGCGTGGCCATCACCTGGACCAGCACCTGACCCCGGCCGGTGCCGGTGCGGGCCAGCGCGGCCAGCCGGGCCACCGCGTCGGCGTACCGGCCGTCGATCAGGTCCAGCACGCCGAGCGCCCAGCGGGCGTACGCGTCGGGCCGGCTCCCCGGCGCGGCCCCGTCCCCGATCTCGGCGATCCGGGCCAGCGCGGCGTCCCGGTCGGCGCGGACCGCGGCCAGCACGGCGAGGATGCCGAGGTGCACCTGGGCGCAGACGTGCTGGCCGGTGGCGCGGGCGGCGCGCACCCCTTCGCGGGCGGTCTCCGCCGCCGCCTCGTGCCGGCCCAGCCAGTACTCGGCGACTGCTCGCAGCTCCAGCGCCCGGGGCAGCAGGGACAGCTCGCCGCGCGAGCGGGCCACCTCGACCGCCCGGCCGGCGAGCCGGTGCGCGGGACCGTCCACGGCGACCAGCAGTGCCGCAGCGGCGGCGCAGACGAGCGCGCCCGGGGTGAGCGCGGGACCGGTCAGCCGGCCGCCGAGGACGACGACGCGGCGCAGCGCCGGCCCGCCACGGGTGTGGTCGCCACGCAGCGTCGCCCCGACGCCGGCGGCGAACGTGGCCAGCAGGTCGAGATCGGGCGGGTCGCCGGGCCGCCGCAGCGCCTCCGCCCGGCGGGCCACCTCGGCGTACCGGTACTGGTCGCCGGTGACGCAGATGGCCTCGCCGGCCCGGACCAGCGCCAGCAGCGCGGCCCGCCGGTCGGCCGGCGCGACCGCGTCGGCGGCGGCCAGCAGCGTGGCGACCGCGGCGGCAGGCGCGTCGCAGCGCAACTGCATGTCGCCGCGGACCAGGTCGGCCCGGCCACCGGCGGGCGACCCGTCGGTCACCTCCCGCAGCAGCGCCCGGGCCCGGTCCGGGTCGCCGGCGGTCCAGGCGCACCGCGCCGCCGCGATGGTCAGCTCGGCCGCGCGCCCGGGGTCGGGGCTCAGCTCGGCGGCCCGGCGCAGCACGACCGCGGCGGCGGCGCGGTCCGGCACCTCGTCGACCGCCGCGGTCAGCTCGGCGGCGAGCACGTCGGCCGGGCAGTCGGCGGCGGTGGCGTGGCGCAGGGCCCGGCCCAGCGTGCCCTCGGCGAGCGTGCCGGCCAGCAGCAGGTGCGCCGCGCGCAGGTCGGCGAGCGGCGCGACGGCGGTGATCATCGTGCGGGCGAGCGGGTGCGGGAACGTCACCCCGCCCGGCCCGGTGCGCAGCAGGCCGGCCGCTTCGGCGGGGGCGAGCGCCTCGAGGGTCAGCCCGGCCGCCCACGCGGCGCGGACCAGCGTGGCCGGGTCGTCGCCGGGGTCGAGCGCGGCGAGCAGCACCATCCGCCGGGTCGGGACGGGCAGCCGGTCCAGGCGGGCCCGGTACGCGGCGGCGAGCGCGCCGTCCACCGGCGGCGTGCCGGGCAGCGGCGCCTCGCCCCGCCACTGGGCCGGGGTGAGCGTGCCGGCCAGGTCGGCCAGCGCCGCCGGGCTGCCCCGGCTGAGCGCGGCCAGCGCCGTGGCCACCGCCACGGGCGGCCGCTCCCGCAGGCCGGCGAGCATCGCGTGGCACTCGTGGGCGTCCAGCGGGCGCAGCCGGTGGGCGGGTACGCCGTCGACGGTGGCCGGTGCGGTGGCGGTCAGCAGCATCGCCACCGGCAGCCGGCGCAGCCGGCGCGCCACCACCGCCAGGGTCCAGGCGCTCTGCGGATCGCCGGTGTCGAGGTCGTCCACTGTGCACAGCAGCGGCCGGTCCGCCGCGACGGCGGCGAGCAGGGACCGCACCGCGGCGGCCAGGGCCAGGCGCTGCTCGGCCGGGCACCCGTCGCCGCCGAGCGCGCGTCGCAACAGCCGGCGTTGCCGCACCGGGAGTGCGGTGTCCGCGTCCAGCACCGGGTCGAGCAGGCGGTGCAGCCCGGCGTAGGGCAGTGTCGCCTCGTCGGCCAGGCCGGCGCCGGCGAGCACCGCGCGCTCCCCCGCCCACCTGCGGGCGTACGCCAGCAGGGCGCTGCGCCCGGAGCCGGGTGGCCCGTGGAACAGCAGCGCGCCGCCGTCGTCGCGGTCGAGGAGCCGGCGGATCGCGTCGCACTCGTCGTCCCGGCCCCACAGGTCTATATGCACTGTCGATGCAGAAACCATGCCTGCAGTGTCACAGATGGGCAACCCGTCGGAAAAGAGGCGGACACGATCCCGGGGTGGTCGCCGCGGCGACCACCCCGGGATCGGACCGGATCAGGCGCTCGGGCAGGTGTTGCGGTACTCCTGGATCGCCGACCCGCTCGGGCCGGGGCAGAGGAACTGCTCGTAGCGGGTGTCGTCGTCGACGAACCGCTTCAGCCAGGCGACCGTCTGCTTCGCCGTCGGCGTGTTCGTCGTCTGCGGGAAGAAGTGGCTCGCGCCGTTCAGCTCCAGGTACGCCTTCTCCGAGGACGCCGGGATGCTGCTGTAGAACGGGATCGAGTGGGTCGCCACCGGCGCCACGCTGTCGCTCTCGCCGCCGATGATGAGCGTCGGCACCCGTACGTCGGACCAGGTCTTGTCCAGGTTCCACGGTGCGAGCGGGACGGCGGCCTGCAACGACGGCCGGGCCGCCGCGGCCTCCAGGCTGCCGCCGCCACCCATCGAGTGCCCGGCCACGGCGAGCCGGGACGAGTCGATCCGGCCCCGCACCGAGCTGCGCTGGGTCAGGTAGTCCAGCGCGGCCAGGAGCTGGCGGCCCCGGCTGTCCGGCTGGTCCAGCCGGGTGATGGTCTCGATGCCGATGACCACGAAGCCGTGCGAGGCGATCCGCGGACCGAGCCAGCTCAGGCTGGACCAGGAGGCGGTGTAGCCGGGCGAGATCGCGACCGCGCCGAAGGTGCCCTCGGCGGTGCTGGTCGGGTAGTAGATGACGCCGCCGCCGAAGCCGGTCACGCTCAGCGAGGAGACGTTGATCGACGAGGTGGCGAACGGGCCGCGGCTGGCCTCCAGGATGGCGTTCGTGGGCGCCGGGCCGCGCTCGTAGGGGCTTGCCGCGCTCGCCGCGGCCGGGACGGCGAGGGCGCCGCCGGTGGCGAGCAGCGCAGCCACGGCGAGGCGGGCGAGGGCACGGACGGGGGTACGGGAACGGGTGGTGGTGGGCACGTCGGTCACTCCTTGCGCCGGAATTACATCGACATGCGTCAGCATCGATGCCCGGCCGCCGGTGCGCATCGGTGAAATCACCGGTCCCCCGGCGGTGACCCGGCCGTGACATGCACGGCGGACGATTGCCCCATGCACCCGACGCGACGGCACCTGACCCGGCGGCATCTGCTCGGCGCGACGGCGGCGGCAGGCGTCACCGGCCTGGCCACCGGCTGCGAGCCGGACCGCCCGGCGGGCGGGACCGCGGCGCCGGACGACGCGCCCGCCCTGGATCCGGCCAGCTGGGACAGCGTCCGCGCCCAGTTCGCGCTCGATCCCTCCCGGGCGCACCTGGCCACGTTCGTCTTCGCCCCGCACCCGGCCCCGGTACGAGCCGCCGTGGCGGTCCACCGCGCCGGCCTCGACCGGGACGCCTCGGGTTACCTGGGGCTCCACGAGGAACGGCTGGACCGCGCGGTGCTGGACGCGGCGGCCGGGCACCTCGGCACCCGGCCGGAGCAGATCGCGCTCACCGACTCCACCACCATGGGCCTCGGCCTGGTCTACAGCGCGATCCGGCTGCGACCCGGCGACGAGGTGCTGACCACCGAGCACGACTTCTACGCCACGCACGAGTCGCTGCGGTTGCGCGCCGAACGCGACGGGGTGACAGTGCGCCGGGCCCGCCTGTACCGGGACGCCGCCACGGCCGGCGTGGACGAGATGGTCGCGGGTCTGACGGCTGCGCTCACGCCCCGCACCCGCGTGGTGGCGCTGACCTGGGTGCACTCCAGCACCGGGGTGAAGCTGCCGGTACGCCGGCTGGCCGAGGTGGTCCGCGAACGCAGCCCGGAGGCGTTGCTCTGTCTCGACGCGGTGCACGGCTTCGGCGCGGACGCGTCCACACCGGAGCAGCTCGGCTGCGACGTGCTCGTCTCCGGCTGCCACAAGTGGCTGCTCGGGCCGCGCGGCACCGGCCTGGTCTGGGCCGCCGAGCGGGCGTGGGCCCGGATGACGCCGGTGATCCCCAGCTTCGACAGGCGCGGCATCGGTCGCTGGCTCGCCGGCGGCGCCGGCGGGCAGCCCGTGCCGCCGGGCCCGGCGCACACGCCCGGCGGCTACCACAGCTTCGAGCACCGGTGGGCGCTCGCCGACGCGTTCGCGTTCCACAGCCGGATCGGTCCGGCCCGGGTCGCCGAGCGCACGCGGGATCTCGCCGACCACCTCAAGGAGGGGCTGGCCGGGATCCGGGGCGTCCGGCTGGTCACGCCGCGCGCGGCCGACCTGTCCGCCGGCGTGGTCTGCTGCGAGGTGCCGGGCGTACCGGCGGACCGGGCGGTGGACCGGCTGCGGTCGGCCGGTGTGATCGCCAGCAGCACCCCCTACCGGCCGTCGTACCTGCGCTTCGGCGCGACCATCGCCAACGGCGAGCAGGACGTGGAGGCGGCGCTGCGGGCGGTCCGCACGCTGGTGTGAGCCGGTCCGGCTGTCACTCGGTGAACTCGCAGAAGGACAGCACCCGGTCGAACCGCCGGGCGGCGAGGTCGTCGTGGCGGATCAGGAACCGCGCGTTGACGTACTCCTCGTCCGGTACGCCGAACTGCGCCAACGGCACCCATTCGCGCATCACCCGCTGCTGTTCCTCGTACCGGGCCACCATCCGCTCCGCGCGGGGCAGGGACCACCCCTGCCGAACCCGCTCCGAGTCCATCATGATCACCTCGGGCGGGTCCTGCGCCGAGATGGCGTAGCCGCCGACGAAGACGTCCTCCGGCAGCCGCCAGTTCCGCTCCGGCCAGAGCTGATCGACCAGCGCACTCATCTCCTTGCGGTGCGGCATGTCGCGCAGGAGCTGGATCTGGGTGTCGCACAGCCACTCCTCCGGGCGGTCGAGCCAGTCCGGCAGCTCCGCCTGGACGGCGGCGTACATCTCGTGCTCGGGGGCGAGGAACGGTTCCATCTCGGTTCCGGCGGGCACGACGTAGTCACCGTCCGCCGTCTCGGCGCCGGCCGGGACGTACACGACGCGCGCGTACGCCTTCTCGTGCTCGATGCCGCAGGCGTCCTGTGCGCCCTCCTGGTCGAGGAAGAACAGCAGCGTGCCGTCGGCCGGCAGGGCGAGGTCGGGAACCCGGGGCAGCGCCGCGCAGTCGAGCCGGAGCAGGAACGGCAACGGGAAGCCCTCCGGGCACGTGGGCCACGGCATGCCCACCGGCAGCCGCGGCCGCCCGCCCCGCCGCCCGACGTGCACGCCCTCCTCGCGCTGCCAGGCGTGGATCGGGAACCGGATCAGCTCCGCGAAGCGGGCCACCTCGTCCTCGGGCACGCCCTGCCCGATCGCCGCCCGCCGGAATTGATCTCTCTCATCCATGCTCGTGGAGGGTAACCCCACCGTCCGACAGGGGAGTGTGCCCGGCGCGGGACAAGATCAGGGCCCGGCGCGCGGCCGCACCGCCGGTGACCAGGTCACGTCGTAGCGCTCGGCGGCCACCGCCTCGGCGAACGCGGTCGCCGCCGCCGGTGAGCCGGCGATGCGCCAGTCCTTCTCCTTGTCCACCTCGAACCAGATCAGCCCGATCAGGCCCGGATAGCGGGGCAGGGCGCGGAACGTGTCCCGGATCCACCGCGCCTTGTGCCCGGCGGCGTCGGCCGCGCCGGTCTCGGTCACCACGAGCGGCTTGCCGGTGACCTTGCGGATCTCGGCGATCGTCGGGCCGAAGATCTGGTCGAACGACCAGTACGTCTTGGTGAACGCACCGCTGCCGTAGTAGCCGGTGACGCCGACCCAGTCGACGTACTCGTCGCCCGGGTAGAGCCCGGTGACCCCGGCGGTCGTCTTGTCCCAGCGGGCGTTCGGGCTCCACACCCAGGTGACGTTCGTGGCGCCGGCCTCGGCGAAGAGGTCGTGCACGTGCCGCCAGGCGCGGACGTAGTCGCCGGGGCGGTTGCCGTTGGCCCGCTCGCACCAGGGGTACCAGTCGCCGTTCATCTCGTGCGCGAAGCGGATCGCCACCGGATAGCCCAGCGACCGGACGCCGTCGGCCCAGGAGCGCACGTACGCGTCGAAGTCGCCGCGTGCGATGCGGGCCAGCCGGTAGTCCGGCTGGGTGGCGCGCAGCCGGTCGATCTGCCTGTCGGTCAGGCCGGTGCGGCGGGCCGCCTTGTCGACCGTGTGGTCCCACGGCTCCCAGCCGAGCATCGGCATCATGCCCCGCTCGGCGATCCGGTCGAACAGGCTCCGGTCGAACGCGGCCGACGCCCAGTCGGCGCCGAAGAGCATCACCTGCGGCGCGCGCCCGGCCGCCTGCGCGAACCGGTCGACCGGCGCGAAGTCGTACGGTCCCTTGTCCGTCATCACGCCGAAGAACGCCTGCCCGGCCGGCGGGAACGGGCCGCCGCGCGGGCTCGGCACGACCGCCGCCGGCACGTCGGTGCTCGCCTGCGGCGTCGCCGGGGCGGGCCGCCGCGCCGCGGCGTCGGTGCCCGGGTCGCGCCACGCGCCCGGCGCCACGACGAAGGCGTACGCGAGCAGCAGCAACCCGGCCAGCGCCAGGCCCATCCGGGGCAGCGTCGGCCTCAGCACGGCACACCGCCCTCGGTCACGGTCCGGGGCACCACCTGGGGTTCCCGGGCCGGTTCGGCGGCCCGGTCCCGGCGGGCCCGCAGACTCTCCACCCAGGAGATCAGCGGTGGCGCGAGCCCGGTCAGCAGCGTCAGCACCGGCCAGACCCGCAGCAGCGGGTAATCGTGATCCAGCGCGAAGCTCGCCGCGAGCAGCCCGGCGGCGGCGAGCGCCCAGCACAGGTGCAGCCGGAACGTACGCGCCGACTCGACGGTGCGCAGCGCGCCCTTGGCGGTGACCACGAAGCCGAGCTTGCGGCGCAGCAGCGCGCCCACCGCAGCCGCCACGTACACCGGTCCGGCGAACAGGGCGAGCGCCATGCCGACCATGCCCACCTCCTCCCGCTCGTGCGGGGCGATGTTGAAGCGGCGCAGCCACAGCCAGAGCAGGAACCAGGTGCCGATGGTGGAGCCCCACAGCGTCGCCCAGACCTGCGGGTCGAGCCGGCCCGCGTCGACGCCGGTCAGCAGGTAGAGCGCGGTGGCGGCGTTACCAAGCAGCAGGCTCACCGCCACGCTCGGGTAGTAGAACTGGAGCAGGCGGTACTGCCAGCGGCGGCGGGACGGCAGGTCGCGCGGCGTACGCAGCTCGCGGCGGAGCAGGATCTCGCAGATCCCGGCCGCCCAGCGCTTCTGCTGGTTGAAGTAGTCCGCCCAGGAGGTCGGTCCCTCGCCGAGCGCCACCACGTCCGGGGTGTAGACGCCCTTCCACCGGTTGCCGGTGGCCGGGTTGACGGCGGCGTGCACGCGGATGCTGGTGAGGTGGTCCTCGATGATCGAGTCCTGGTAGCCGCCGATGGTCCGCCAGGCCGCCGGGCGGTAGAGGTGCCCGGTGCCGGTCAGCAGCGGCGCGTCCAGTCCGTTGCCGCCGCGGGCGATCAGCCCGTTGTAGAGGTACTGCTGCACCGAGGCGCCGTGGGCGACGAAGTTCTGGTGCATGTTGCCGTACACCTGGGGCGTCACCACGAACGCGACGTCCGGGTCGCGGAAGTAGCCGAGCGTGCGTTCCAGGAAGTTCGGCAGCGGCACGTGGTCCGGGTCGACGTTCGCGACCACGTCGTAGCGGTGCTCGTGCTCGGCCCGCCAGGCGTTGTGGTTGCCGGACTTGGTGCGGGCCCGGAACTCGCCGCCGGGCCGGTTGTACTCGGGCCGGCCCTTGCGGGTGAAGTGGCGGACGCCGAGCCGCGCGGCCATCGCCCGGACCGCCGGGTCGTCGCCCTCGTCGAGGATCCACACGTCGACGTGCCCGCAGTAGACGATCTCCCGCAGCCGGCGCAGTGTCCGCTCGGCGACCTCGATCGGCTCCTTGCTCGGCACGATCGTGGTGAGCAGGGCGACCCGCAGGCCGACCGGCGGGTCGACAGGCACCGGGTCCCGGGCGTGGTAGGCGAAGACCCAGACCACCACGTTCTGTGCCAAGCGGATCAGCTCGACGCCGACGACGACGCAGAACGCGAGCCGGGCGGCGACGGTCTGCCAGCCGCCGAGCCCGACGACGCCGGGCCCGGGCACGTGCTGGGGCAGCAGCAGCCAGCCGACGAAGACCAGTCCGGCGGCGCTGTTGACGAGCACCAGCAGCGTCAGGACCAGCCGCGCGGCGACCGAGGCGGTGGGGCGAAACTCGACCGCCGCGTCGGGGCGGCGGGGTGGTCGCAGCGGGCCGGCGGTGGCGCCGCAGCGCGCGTACGCGAGGCGGGCGCGGACGTTGCGCTGCCGGCGGTCCGGATCGGCCGGTGTCCCGGGCGGGACGGGTGCGATCGGGCGGGCGCCCGGCGGCCCGGCCGTCGTGGCGCGGGACGGGCGTGTATCGGCGGCGACGGCCACGTTTCCCCCATGGTCTGCAGGCTCTGGAGCCGACCGAATGCTAAGCCGACAATCAACCGCAAAAAGGGCGAATCAGGCAGACATCGCCCGTTCGTCGACGGGTCACGCGGTCAGCCGGGAAGCTGGGCCGCCACGGCGAGCAGCGCGACGAGCGCCAGCACGGCGACGGCCCCGGCGGCTCGCGCGCGGGACAGGGCGACCCCGCCGAGCACCGCCCAGGCGGGCACCGTGAACAGCAGGTTCACCGCCGACCAGACCGGCACGGCCTGCGCCAGCGCCAGCAGTCCGAGCGCCGGCACCAGCGCCCAGGCGGTGCAGATCGCGGCGGCGTACCGCAGCGGAAGGCTGAACAGCGCCAGCCCGGCCAGCACGCCGCCGAGCGCGGCGACGCCGAACAGGTCCCCGGGCGTGGCCGCCAGCACGGCGACGCCGGGTCGCACGCCGGACGCCAGATGACCGCCGTCGCGCAGGCCGGAGGCGAGCAGCGCGGCGACCGGGAGCAGCCCGAGGACCACGGCGGCCAGCCACCTGAACGCGACGCGGCGGCGGAACGCCAGCACGACCCAGCCGTGGCCGGCGAGCAGCAGCAACGCCACCGGCTGGCACAGGCCCAGCAGCAGCACCGCGCCCGCATAGGGCACGAGCCGCCGCGGGCCCGGTCGGTCCAGCGCGGGCACCAGCAGCCAGGTGGCGAGCACGGCGGCGAACACCGCCAGGGCGTACGGCTGCGCCTCCTGCGCGTACCGGATCGAGGTCGGCAGCACCGCGAAGATCGCCCCGGCCGCCAGGCCCGCGGCGGGCGTGGCGATCCGGGCGGCGAGCGCGCCGACGAGCGCCGCGGCCCCGACCATGGCCAGCAGGGACGGTACGCGCAGCGCCAGGTCCGCCGCGCCGAACAGCGCCGCCCAGCCGCGCATCAGCAGGTGGTACGGCCCGAGCGCCAGGTCGGCGCCGATCCCCGGCCAGGGCGACGTGACCGCCCGCCGGGTCGCCACGTCTGCGGCGCTCGGCCCCGATGCGGTGATCCGAGCGGCGCCGAGCGCGCCCATCACTGCCGCCGGCAGCAGCCAGGCCGCGATCCGCCAGCGCCGCGCGGCGGTCGCGGCGCGGGCGGTGACCCGGCGCGGCCGGTCCTCGCCCCACGGGTCCTCGACCGCGGCGTCCCCGAGCCGGGGCAGGACCATGGTGTCCGCGTCCATCATCGTGACTCACGCATCCCTGTGGGTGCCGGCGACCGGGATCCAGCCGGGGCTGGATGACATCCTGGAGCCTACTGAGCCAAAAACGACATGACGCCAATATGAGGTGAAAGGGTCCGCCGACCGCCCCGTGGACGACCGGCGGACCCGGCTCAGCGAAGGTCGGTGGTCGTCCAGCGGGGTGACGCGGCGGTGATCTCGACGGTGTCGCCGGTCAGCGTCGTCCGCGCCTGGACGTCGCGCCGGGCGCTCGTGCCCACCCAGACGTCGACCTCTCCCGGCTCCACCACGCGCGTGAGCGTGCGGTCGGTGAAGGCCAGCCGCGTGTTCGGCACGGTCAGCTCGACGGTCACCGAGGCACCCGGCTCCAGGCGCACCCGCCGGTAGCCGAGCAGCTGCGCCACCGGCCGGGTCACCGAGGCGACCAGGTCGCGGCCATAGAGCTGCACCACGTCGTCACCGGCGACCGGGCCGGTGTTCGTCACGCGCACCGACACCCGCAGCGCCTCGCCGGTCGGCACCTCGGCCGGCACGGTCAGGTCGGTGTACGCGAACGTGGTGTAGGACAGTCCGTGCCCGAACGGCGCCACCGGCGTCGCCGGCAGGTTGGTGCCGTTCATGCCCGCCCCCAGCTCCGGGTGCAGGTACGAGTACGGCTGCGCGCCGGCCGAGCCGGGCAGGCTGACCGGCAGCCGGCCGGACGGGTTGACCCGCCCGGAGAGCACACCCGCGATCGCACCGGCGCCCTCCTCGCCCGGGAAGAACGTCTGCACCACCGCCGCGCACCGGGACAGCGCCCAGCCGAGCGCGTACGGACGGCCGGTGAGCAGCACGAGGACGACGGGGGTGCCGGTGTCCAGCACCGCCTCGACGAGCTGGCGCTGCACGCCGGGCAGCTCCAGGTCGTCGCGGTCGCAGCCCTCACCCACGGTGCCGCGGCCGAACAGGCTGGCGTGGTCGCCGACGACGAGGACTGCCACGTCGGCGGCGGACGCGGCGGCGACCGCCTCGTCGAACCCGGAGCGGTCCGCCGAGTCCACCTCGCAGCCGGCCGCGAACGTGACCTGGTCGGCGCCGAACTCGGCGCGCACCGCCTCCAGGACGGTCGGCACCTCGAAGCCGGTCTCCACGCCCGGGTGGTGGGCCAGCACATGGTTGAGGAAGGAGTAGCAGCCGAACAGCGCGCCCTGCCGGTCGGCGTTCGGGCCGACGACCGCCACCCGGCGGCCCGCCGGCAGCGGCAGCACGCCCTCGTTGGCGACCAGGACCACCGACTCCTCGGCGAGCCGGCGGGCGATCGACCGGTGCTCCGGCGAGTCGAGGTCGATCGCGCCCGGCGGCTCGTCGTCGAACGTGGCGTCGAGCAGCCCGAGTTCCTGCTTCTGGCGCAGGACGCGCAGCACCGCCCGGTCGACAAGCGCCTCGTCGACAGTGCCGGCCCGCACCGTCTCGGTCAGGGTCAGGAAGGCGTCGCCGGTGGGCAGCTCGATGTCGAGGCCCGCACTCAGCGCCTGCACCGCCGCGTCCGCGTTGTCGGCGGCGACGTGGTGCAGCAGGTTGAGGAAGGCGACGCCGTAGTAGTCGGCCACCACCGTCCCGTCGAAGCCCCACCGGTCCCGCAGCAGGTCGGTGAGCATGGTCGGGTCGCCGGCCACGGGCACGCCGTCGATCTCCGCGTACGAGTGCATGACGCTGCGCGCGTCGCCGTCACGGATCGCCATCTCGAACGGCGGCAGCAGCACGTCGGCGAGTTCCCGGGGACCGGCGTGCACCGGGCCGAAGTTGCGCCCGGCCCGCGAGCCGGAGTAGCCGGCGAAGTGCTTCAGCGTCGCGAGCACGCCCTGCGACTGGAGTCCCCGCACGTACGAGGTGCCGATCGTGCCGACCAGGTACGGGTCCTCGGCGATGCACTCGTCGACCCGGCCCCAGCGCGGGTCCCGGATCACGTCCAGCACCGGGGCCAGTCCCTGGTGGATGCCGAGCGCGCGCATCGAGGCGCCGATCGCCGCCGCCATCTCGGTGACCAGGTCGGGATCGAACGCGGCGCCCCAGGCCAGCGGCGTCGGGAAGGTGGCCGCCTTCCACGCCGACAGGCCGGTCAGGCACTCCTCGTGCACGATGGCCGGGATGCCCAGCCGGGTGCCCGTCACCAGGTCCCGCTGGAACTTCCACAGCCAGGCGGCGCGGGCCGCGGCGTCGACCGGGCGGGTGCCGTAGGCGCGGGTGAGGTGACCCAGGCCGTGCCGGGAGAAGTCGTCGAGCCGGCCGGTGTCGGCGAACTCGCCCTGCAGGGGCGCGACCGCCTCACCGTCCTCCTTCTCCCAGAACCCGACGAGCTGCGCGACCTTCTCCTCGATCGTCATGCGAGCGAGGAGTTCCCGTACGCGCGTCTCGGCGTCGGGCCCGTCCGGCCGGTCGTGGTCCGAACCTGCCTGAGCCGGTACCGGCCCGTCCACCACCGCGTGGACCTCTGTCATGGTGTGCCTTTCCACTGGTTGTGCTGGTGCCGCTGCCGCTCAGCCCTTGACCGCGCCCTGGAGACCGCCCACGATCTGCTTCTCCGCCAGGGTGAAGAACAGCAGCGCCGGCAACATCGCCAGCGACGTGAAGGCGAGGACGCCCGCGGTGTCGGTGGTGTACTGGCTGGAGAAGTTCTGCACGCCCAGCGGCAGGGTGTGCAGGTTGACGTCCCCGAGGACGAGCAGCGGCAGGAGGAACGCGTTCCAGCTCGCCACGAACGCGAGGATGCCGACGGTGACGACCGCGGGCCGCGACAGCGGCAGCACGATCCGCCAGAGGAAGCCGAGCCGGCCGGCGCCGTCGATGGCGGCCGCGTCCTCCAGCTCCCGGGGGATGGCCGACAGGAACGGCCGCAGGATGACGATCGTCAGCGGCAACGAGAAGGCCACCTGCGGAAGGATCACCGCGTAGTAGGAGTTGATCAGGTTCAGGTCGCGCAGCATGAGGTACAGCGGCAGGATCGCCGCGCCGGCCGGGAACAGCAGGCCGAGGGTGAAGAAGGTGTAGAGCCCTTCGCGGCCCCGGAACGTGTAGCGGGCGAGCACGAACGCGGCGGCCATGCCGAGCACCACCACGCCGAGCGTGGTGCCGAGCGCGACCACCGCGCTGTTGAACGCCTGCCGCCAGAAGTCGCTCTGCGTCAGCACCCGGTAGTAGTTGTCCCAGACCCACGGGTCCGGCAGACCGGCCGGGTCGTTCACGATCTGCGGAGTGGTCCGGAAACCGCCGACGACGACGTACACGACTGGTGCGATCGACACGGCCGCGACCGCGAGCGCGATCGCGTACGTCAGCGGCGAGCTCCACTGCACCGGCCGGCGCCCGGCCGAGGGGGCGGATACGGAGTTCACGGCCACTGTCACTTCCCCTTCCGGGTGATGGCACCCTCGATGTCCCGGCGGAGCAGGAAACGCTGGAACAGCAGCGCCGCGACGAACGAGATGGCGAACAGGATCACGGCGACCGCGTTGCCGTAGCCCCAGAGCCGGGCGAAGAAGCCGTTGTCCACCATGTACGTCGCCATGGTGGCCGAGGCGCCGAGCGAGCGCACCGCCGGCACCGAGGTCACCCAGACCATGTCGAAGACCTGCAGCGAGCCGATCATCGACAGGAACATCCAGATCCGGATGGTGGGGCCGAGCAGCGGCAGCGTGACGTGGCGCTGGATCTGCCACCAGCTCGCGCCGTCGATCTCCGCGGCCTCGTTCAGCTCCTGCGGCACGTTCGACAGGCCGGCGAGCAGCAGGATGATGGCGAAGCCGACATACTTCCAGGTGAGGACGAACAGCAGCGTCCAGATCACCACGTCCAGGTCGGCCAGCCACGCCTGCACCAGGCCGCCCAGCCCGATCGACTGCAGCAGCGCGTCGAGCGTGCCGTTCTCGGTCAGGATCAGCTTCCACATGATGCCGACGGTGACCTCGGCCAGCACGTACGGCACGAACACCAGCAGGCGGAACGCCGAGCGCCCGCGGAAGCGGCGGTTGAGCAGGAGGGCGATGCCCAGCGCGACCGGGCCCTGGATCAGCAGCGACCCGAACACGATGATCGCGTTGTTGCGCAGCGCGTCGAGGAAGATCGGGTCCTGGAAGGCGAGCGTGTAGTTGCGGAAGCCGACGTACTCGGTGGGCGGGCCGACGCCGCGCCAGCGGAACAGGCTGTAGTAGAACGCGAAGCCCATCGGCACCAGCACGAACATCACGTAGATGACGATCGCGGGCGTGGTCAGACCGATGATCTCGTACCACTTGCGACGGGTCTCGGCGCGGCGGGAGGCGGCCCGTGCGCCGGGCCGGAGGCCCGCCGGCGGCGCTTGCGCGCCGACGGCGGGCGTACGGGTCTGCGATGCGGACGTCACTTGCTTGCGGCCGCCTTCATGGCCGAGACGACCTTCTCAGGTGTCCCGTTGCCGGCGAAGATCGCGACGATCGCGTCGTTCATCGCGGTGCCGACGGTGCTGCCGAAGGCCGTGTCCAGCCAGAGCTGCACGTACGTGGCCGAGGAGGTGGCCTCCAGGATGGACTTCAGCGCCGGGTCGGTGACGCCGTCGGCAGCGCCCTTGGCGACGGGCAGGCCGGTGCCGGTGGCGGCGTAGCCCTTCTGCACCTCGGGGCTGACGATGTACTTGAGGAACTCGACGCACTCGGCCGGGGCGTTCTTGGAGCAGGCGAAGCCGTCGCCGCCGCCGAGGGCCGCCTTCGGGTCACCGGCGGAGCCGGAGATCGCCGGCACCGGGAACCAGCCGAGGAACTTGCCCAGGGCCGCCTTGTCCGTGGCGACGGTGTCCAGCGTGCCGCGGTTCCAGTCGCCCATCAGCTCCATCGCGGCCTTGCCGTTGGCGAGCAGGCCGTTGGCGCTGGTCGGGTCGTTCTGACCCGGCGTGGCGATGAAGTTGTTCTGGAACGGCTTGGTGTCGATGAAGGTCTTCAGGTCCTGGCCCGCCTTGACGAAGCACGGGTCGTCGAAGGTCCGGTCCTTGGAGGCCTTCTTCAGCGTGTCGACCGAGCAGGCACGCAACGCGAAGTTGTACCACCAGTGCGCGGCCGGCCACTTGTCACCGGCGCCGAGGGCGATCGGGACGACGTTGATGGCCTTGAGCTTGGTGACGGCGGCGTTGAGTTCGTCGAAGGTGGTCGGCGGCGCCGTGATGCCCGCCTTCGCGAACATGTCCTTGTTGTACCAGATGCCCTCGATGCCCATCCGGAACGGCAGGCCGTACTGCTTGCCCTCCACCTGCCAGATCTCGGCGGCGCTGCCGATGTCGGCCACCTCGCCCTTCACCTGGTCGGTGATGTCCTTGAGGTAGTCGGCCTCGACCTGCTCGCGCATCTCGCCGCCGCCCCACGCCTGGAAGATGTCCGGCGGGTCGTTGCTCAGCAGCGCGGCGGGGAGCCGGGTGCGCTGGAGCTGGTTCGTCTCGATCGCCTCGATCTCGATCTTGACGGTCGGGTGGGCCGCGGAGAAGTCCTTGGCGACCTTCTCCCAGTACGTCTTGCCGGGCCCGTCCTGCGACGCGTTGTGCCACCAGGTCAACGTCACCGGGTTCTTGTACAGCTCGCTCTCGGCGGCCTTCTCCTCGTCGCCACCACCACTGCACGCGGAAGCCAGCAGAGCGCTTGTCACAAACAGTGCCAGGACGGCGCCAGCACGGCGCTTCATCACCATAGATGTCTCCTCGACCACTCAGTCGGGTTACCTGCCGGGGAGTTTTACAGGGCCGTAACGTGAAGTCAATCGGTATCGATAACGTTTTCGACATCGTCCTCGATCGCCCTGGAAGAGCCCTCTATCATCGTCGGCGTGGTGTTCCAGGAGCGCGTCAAGATGTCGGACGTGGCACGTACGGCCGGCGTCTCGGTGGCAACTGTATCGAAGGTTGTCAATGGCCGGTACGGCGTCGCACAGGCCACCGTCGAGCGCGTCCAGCAGGTGATCCACGAGCTCGGGTACGAGGCCAGCCTGGGCGCGCAGAGCCTGCGCAGCCACCGGACGAACGTGCTGGGCATCCTGGTCGCCGAGTTCGAGCCGTTCTCCACCGAGCTGCTCAAGGGCGCGTCCCGCGAGGTCGCCGGCAGCGGCTACCAGTTGCTCGCCTACTCCAGCGGTGACGGCGAGGGCGCGGCCATAGGGTGGGAGCGGCGCTCCCTGGCGCGGCTGTCCGGCACGCTCATCGACGGCGCGGTGATCGTGACGCCGACCGTGGTCGAGACCAAGCACGGCTTCCACGTGGTGGCCGTCGACCCGCACACCGGCCCGTCCGGCCTGCCCACCGTCGACTCCGACAACTTCGCCGGCGCGGTGCTGGCCACCGACCACCTGCTGTCGCTCGGGCACCGGCGGATCGCGCACATCAGCGGCCGCCCCGACCTGGAGTCGGCCCGCCTGCGCGAGGCCGGGTTCCGCAAGGCGATGGCCGACGCGGGCGTGCCGGTGGACGAACGGCTCGTGCGGGTCGGCGGTTTCCGCACCGAGACCGCCGCCAGCACGGCCGCCGACCTGCTCGCGCTCGCCGACCGGCCGACCGCGATCTTCGCCGGCAACGACCTCTCGGCCATCTCCACCGTGGACGTGGCCCGCGGCCTCGGCCTGCGCGTACCGGAGGACCTGTCGGTCATCGGCTTCGACAACATCCCCGAGTCGGCGCTCGTCGACCCGCCCCTCACCACGATCCGGCAGCCGCTGCAACGCATGGGCGCCGAGTCGCTGCGCCTGCTGATCGACCTCATCGCCGGCGTCGAGCGGGACACCCACATCCAGCTCCCCACCGAGCTGGTCATCCGGGCCTCCTGCCACCCGCTGCGCTGAGGCGCCGGCTCACCCTCCCCGCCCAGGTGATTGACGGACGGCTATCGGCGTCCGTAATGTTTCGGGCTACTTCCGGAAGGTTGATCGGAAGTTTCGGAAGCCGCATCGTCAGTCCACCCTGGCGCCCGCCGAACCGTTCCACGGCGCGGCGTCTCCGGCACCGCCACCGCCGGCCCCCGGGCCGCGCGCACCCTCCCGAAAGGAACGACCATGAAGCTGAGACGATGGCTCGCCGCCGGCGCCGTCGCCGTCGCGACCGCCACCGCCCTCAACGTCGTCCCCGCGACGGCCGGACGCCCGTACGACCCGGCCGCGCAGAGCCTGCGTGAGCTGGCCAAGCGCCACGGCCTGTACGTGGGCACCGCGGTGGACATGGCCGCCCTCAACGACGCCTCCGAGCCGCGCTACCGCGAGCTGGCCGCGTCCGAGTTCTCCACCGTCACCGCCGAGAACGTCATGAAGTGGGAGAGCCTCGAACCCACCCGGGGCACCTACAACTGGGGCCCGGCCGACGAGCTGGTCGAGTTCGCCCGCAAGAACAACCAGCGGGTCCGGGGCCACGTGCTGGTCTGGCACAACCAGTTGCCCGCGTGGCTGACCAGCGGCGTCGCGGACGGCTCGATCAGCAAGGCCGAGCTGCGCCAGATCCTGCGCGACCACATCACCGCCGTGGTCACCCACTTCAAGGGCAAGATCTGGCAGTGGGACGTGGTGAACGAGGCGGTCAGCGACCCCTGGGACACCCCGTCCACCCTGCACTACAAGGGGTTCTGGGCGCAGAACCTCGGCCCCGGCTACATCGCCGACGCGTTCCGCTGGGCCCGCGCCGCCGACCCGAAGGCGCTGCTGTTCTACAACGACTACAACATCGAGGCGTTCGGCTCCGGCAACCCGGCCGACGACAAGACGCAGTTCGTCTACGACATGGCCCGTGACCTGCGGGCCAAGGGCGTGCCGATCGACGGCGTGGGCGCACAGGGCCACCTGGGCACCCAGTACGGCAACTTCAGCACGCTCCAGGTGGCCGCGGCGCTGCGCAAGTTCGCCGGGCTCGGGCTGGCCACGGCCCTCACCGAGGTGGACGTGCGCAGCCAGATCACCGAGGGGGTGGAGGCCGGCGACTCCGCGGAGATCAACCCGCGCCTGCAGGCGTCCGCGGCGAACTTCAGCGTGCTGATGCAGGCGTGCCTGGCCGAGCGGCACTGCCTGTCGTTCACGCTCTGGGGCTTCACCGACAAGCACTCCTGGGTGCCCGGCGCGTTCTCCGACCCGCCGGAGGGCCTGGCCACCGTGTACGACGAGAACTACCAGCCGAAGCGCGCGTACCACGAGTTGAAGGCCGACCTGATGTTCTCCGGTCCGCCGTACGTGCTGCCGCGCATCCCGCAGCACCCGCGCCGCTAGACGACTGGCGCACCACGGCGGGGCCGGTCCGGTGACCGGCCCCGCCGCCGGTTTCCGGCCGGTACGCGTTCAGGCCGCCCGGCGCCGGCCCAGTTCCGACTCCAGCCGTCCGATGAGCGTCTTGCGGGCCTTGCCGCCGCGTTCCCGGCGCAGCGCCGCGTCGAGCTGGCGGGTGTCGAGGTCCCGGACCAGCTTGACCGCCTCGGTCACCGGCAGCTCGTTGATCTGCTCGGCGGCGGTGGCGTCCCGGCGGGCCCGCTTCGCCGGGCCGGTGTTCGGCACGTACTGGCGGCCGGAACGCGACGCGCGGCGCTTGCGGGTGTCGGTGGCCCGCCGTTCGGTCTCCGACAGCTCCTTCCACGCCTGTTCGGGCAGGTAACGACGGGTTTCGCCGCCGTTGCGGGCGCGCGTGTCACCGCTGCGGGTCTGCCACTTCTCGCCGCCCCAGCGTTGCAGCGAGCGCTGCCGCGCGTCCTTCGGGCCCTCGAATCCCCCGCCGGCCTTCTTGTACTCGTTCGTCAGCAGCTGCGACTTGCGGGCCGACCACTGCCCCGGCCGTCCGCCCTTGTCGGAGGCGCGGATCTCGGCCTTGAGGCGCTCGCGCAGTTCCGGCTCGGTGTACTTCGCCATGACGAGGCGTTACCCGGACCGGCAGCGGCCATGCCGGTCAGCCGGACGCCGGCCGGTAGACCAGATCCATCGTGTCGGTGCGGCCGGACCAGTCCAGCCGCAGCCGCCAGCACCCGGCGGCCGGCAGGTCGACGATGGACGGCCCGGGTCCGCCCTCCACCTCCCGGACGACCGGGGTGTCCGTCCCGTCCCGCGTCGCGGTGATCACCAGCGGGGTACGCGGCGCCGGCTCGGACCGGCCGGGCTCGGGGCGCGCCACCCAGAGGATCTTGTTGTTCGCGCCGTCGCCGCGCGCGTGCACCAGCGGGTACGCGAACAGGATCGCCACGATGTCGCCCCGGTTGCCGAACACGTGCCGCACCCGGGTGTCGCCGGTGAACCCGGCGTCCGCCCAGTCCGGCAGCCGGCCGGTCTCCAGCCGCTCGGCGCAGGCCGCCGGCACGGCCGGTCCGGTCGTGGTCGGTTCCACTGACGCCGGCGCGCCGGCCGGGACCGTGGCCGGACCGGAGCACCCGGCCAGCAGCAGGACCGGCACCAGTAGGACTCTCCTCGGAACGGACATCCGGCCTCCCCCGTCGACGACTCTCGTCACCAGGACACCGCCCGGCGCCCCGAGGTTCCCGCCGCTGTCACTCAAGCGAGGACGCGACGTCGAGCGCCTGCTCACGCGTCAGGTCGCCCTCCAGCCGGTAGCTCACCCCGGCCCGCTCCCAGATCAGCGTGGCGGCGGACAACCGCGCGGCGGCGACCCGTTCCGTCCCGGACCGGTCCACGTACGCCAGCGCGTGCGGACCGCCGACCCAGATCGCGAACTCGCCGCCCACGTGGGTGAGCGTCACGTCCGCCCCGAGGGACCGCTTGTGGAACACGATGTCGAGCGAGCCGTCGAAGGCGTCCAGCCGGACCGTCCCGCCCCGGTAGAGCAGGCTGGCGACCCGGTGGGCGCCGGTGCCGTCCGGATCGGCGACGAGCACCCGTTCCGGCGCGCCGAGCCGGGCCGGCACCCGGATCGGGAAGCGCACCTGCCGCTGCGCCTCGGCCAGGGCGACCTCGTGCTGCGCGGGCAGCGGCGACGGCGTACCCGTCGGCGGCGGGGCGGGCGCGGTGTCCACGACGACCCCGGAGAACCGCAGCAGCCCGGTCACCGCGCCGGCGAGCGCGGCCCGCCCCGGAGGCAGCGCCGCCACGAGCAGGGCGGCGAGCGCGGCGGCCAGCACGTACCGCCACCGGCGGCGCGGCGCGGGCACGTCGAGCCGGGCCCGGACCCGGGCGGTCAGGTCCGGCGTCCGTGCCGGCTCCAGCCAGCCGGTCAGCTCCCGCAGCTCCCGTTCCAGGTCATCCACGGTGCGCCACCTCCCGGTCCAGCAGGGCCCGCAGCTTCGCCAGCGCCCGGTGGGTCCGGGACTTCACGGTGCCCCGGGCCACCCCCAGCACTGTCACCGTCTCGTCCTCGCCGAGGTCGAGCAGATAGCGGCAGACGATCACCTCGCGGTCGCGGGCGGGCAGCCGGCGCAGCGCCCCGACCAGCGCGGCCCGGCGCTCGGCCGCCAGCACCGCGTCGAGCCCGTCCCCGGCGGTGACCGCCGCGACCGGGTCGGCCGCCGCCGCCCGCAGCGTCAGCCCGTCCCGCCGGGTCCGCGTCCGGTGCAGGTTCCGGGTCTCGTTGGCGACGATCGCGAGCAGCCAGGACCGGAACGACGCCTCGGCCCGGTAGCGGGACAGTTTCCGGTACGCCTTCACGAACGCCTCCTGGACCACGTCCTCGGCGTCCGGACCGGCGCCGAGCAGCACCGCCGTCCGGTACGCGGACGCGGTGTGCCGGGCGACCAAGGCGTCGTACGCCTCCCGGTCGCCGGCGCGTACGCGGGTGACGAGGTCGTCGTCGTCCAGGGCAGCCTCCGCCGTCGGTCCGCTTCCATGACACCGCCCGGGGCGGCCGGGTTCCATCAGGCGTTTGACCGGGTGCCGGGCCGGAAAGAGTGGCGGGATGAGCTGGGCGAGAAGAGCCGTACCCGCAGCCGTCGCCGCCGTCGCCGCGCTGGCGGCGCGGGACCTGCTGCAACGCGACCACGCGCTGCGCCGCAACTTCCCCGTGCTGGGCCGCGCCCGGTACCTGATCGAGTCGATCGGCCCGGAGCTGCGGCAGTACATCGTGGCCGGCAACGACGAGGAGCGGCCCTTCACCCGCGACCAGCGGCGCTGGGTGTACGCCTCGGCCAAGCAGGAGAACAACTACTTCGGGTTCGGCACCGACAACGACATCGAACACACCTCCGGCTATCCGATCATCAAGCACCGCACGTTCGGCCGGGCGGTGCCGCCGTCGGCGCCGAACGCCGGGCACGACGTGACGCTGCCCTGCGCAAAGGTGCTCGGCGCGGCGCGTGGCCGGGCGCGGGCGCTCCGCCCGGAGTCGGTGGTGAACATCTCCGGGATGAGCTTCGGCTCGCTGTCCGCAAACGCGGTGGAGGCGCTCAACCGGGGCGCCGCGCTGGCCGGCTGCCTGCAGAACACCGGCGAGGGCGGGCTGTCGCCGTACCACCGCAACGGCGGTGAGCTGGTCTTCCAGCTCGGCACCGCGTACTTCGGCTGCCGCGACGAGCAGGGCCGGTTCAGCCTGGAACGGCTCAGGGACCTGGTGGCGTCGGCACCGGTACGCGCGCTGGAGATCAAGCTCAGCCAGGGCGCCAAGCCGAGCCTCGGCGGCCTGCTGCCGGCGGCGAAGGTCTCCGCCGAGATCGCCGCCACCCGGGGCGTCCCGGCCGGTCAGGACTGCGTCAGCCCGTCCCGGCACGCCGAGTTCTCCGACTGCGACAGCCTGCTCGACTGGGTGGAGCTGCTCGCCGCCGAGACCGGCCTGCCGGTCGGCATCAAGTCCGCCGTCGGCGACCTGGGGTTCTGGGAGGAACTGGCCACGCTGATGCGCGACACCGGGCGCGGCGTGGACTTCGTGACTGTCGACGGGGGCGAGGGCGGCACCGGCGCCGCGCCGCTGATCTTCAGCGACTCGGTCTCGCTGCCGTTCCAGCAGGGCTTCTCCCGGGTCTACCGCACCTTCGCCGAACGCGACCTGCACGAGAAGGTGGTGTTCGTCGGCGCCGGCAAGCTCGGCCTGCCGGACAACGCCGTGGTGGCGTTCGCGCTCGGCGCCGACATGGTCAACGTCGGGCGGGAGGCGATGCTGGCGATCGGCTGCATCCAGGCCCAGAAGTGCCACACCGACACCTGCCCGACCGGCGTCGCCACGCAGAACGCGTGGCTGGCCCGGGGTCTGGACCCGGCCCGCAAGTCGGTGCGGGCCGCGAACTACATCCGTACGCTGCGCCGCGACCTGGTCAAGGTGGCCGAGGCGTGCGGCGTCGAGCACCCCGGGCTGATCGGCACCGACGCGGTGGAGATCCTCGACGGCCGGACCTCGTCGATCCCGCTGGACCGGGCGTTCGGCTACCGGCCGGAGTGGGGAATGCCGTCGGCGGCCGACCGGGCGGAGATCGTCCGGCTGATGACTGCCGAGGCGCCGCAGGGCGGCAGCGCGCCGCCCTCCCCCACCGCCGTCGGCTAGCCGGCGCCCTCGCCGGTGCGGTGCCGCCCCCGGCGGCGCGGCGGGCGCGGCCGGAGCACGACCGGCGCCACCACCAGGACCGCCGCCGCCCCGAGCAGTCCCCAGGGGTGGCGGCTGGTCTCGACCACGAAGGCCACCGGCCGTTCCGGCAGGTCGACGCGGCCGTGGAGTTCGTGCGCCCCGAGCACGGCGACGTCCACCGGCACCGGGATCTCGTACGTCCGGACCTGCCCGGCGCCGATGGTGCCCAGGGGCGGGGCGGCGACGATGGTGTGCGCCCGTCCGGGCCGGCCGAACAGCAGCGTGAACGGCGGGTCGACCACGTCGGCCGGGCCGGGGTTGCGCAGCGCGACGCGTACGGTGAGCGTCTCGGGCAGCCCGAACCATTCCCGCAGCGGGCGGCGGCCGGCGACGCGCAGCTCGTCGAGGTGCAGTCGCGGCGTGGCGGCCGGCGCGGGCGCCGGGGCGGCGGTCACGCCCCGGACCGGCAGCGCGGCGGTGGCCCGGACGGTGCCGGTCAGCGCATGCGCGCGCAGCACGCAGGGGCAGGCGACGGGTGGTGCCGCCAGCACGATCGGCGCCGCCGTCGTGGCCGCCGGCACCTGGACGGTGGTGGCCTGCTCGTTGGCGCAGTCGAGCGCGCCCCGGCGGGCCTCGTTACCGCAGACAGTGAGGTGGACCGGGCCGGCCGGCCAGCCGCGCAGCGTGACGGTGACCCGCTGCCCGACAGTCAGCGGGCCGGACGGCACGACGACAGCGGGCCGCGGCGCCGCGGAGGCCGCGGTGGACGACGGCGCGGCCGGGGCGGAGACGGCGGTGCCGTCCGGGGTGGACGGCGGCGCCGGGGCCACCACGGCCAGCGCGAGGATCGCGGCGGCGGCCGGCAGGACCGGGGTCACCGGGCACCGGCCGCCGTGCCGCCCGCCGGGGGTTCGGACACCGACGCCGGCCCGGCGGGTGCAGCCGTAGCCGGAGGCTCGGACACCGGCGCCGGCCCGGGCGTGGTGGGGGGCGCGGCCGAGGTGGGACGGCGGCGACGGCGCAGGTAGAGCCAGGCCCCGGCGGCCGCCAGTGCGGCGATCAGCAGCCAGGGCGGCGCCCACACGCTCGCGGTGCGCCGCACCGGGGGCAGCGCGGTGTCGACGGTGGTGGGTGCGAGGTCGACTGTCGCGGTCAGCCGCAGCGCGGGCGGCACCCCGGTGACCCGCTCGGTGACGGTGAACTCGGCGCCGGGCAGCAGCTCCGGCAGGTCGACCGGGCTGGACCGGGACAGCGTCCAGCCACCGGGGCCGTCGACGACCACCGCGCCGGTGCCGCCGACGCGGACGTTGCCGCTGTTGCGGATCCGGTAGGTGACCGTGAGGTCGGCGCGGCCGATCGGGTTGAGCGGGGTGTCGTAGTCGACGCGTACCGATTCGACCGTCACGGCGGGGCGGACCTCGCCGGCGACGCGGAGGTAGACCCGGGCGGCGATCCGCTGGTCGAGCCGGACCCGCTGCCCGTCGGCGGTGACGCCGTCCTGGGCGACCGCGGCGATCACGCCGCCGGTGTGGTCGCCCGGCGTGGCGTTGCGCGGCACGGTGAGGCGGAACGGGATGTCCGCGCGCCGGCCGGGCTGGACGGTCCAGCTTCGCCGCTCGACGCCGATCCAGGCGCCGACGTCGGTGGCGGCCCGGTCGGAGGGCAGCAGCGCGAAGGCGCCGTCGGTGGTGGTGTACGCGTCGGTGCCGTACACCGCGAAGGTGAGCGGGCGGTCGCCGAGATTCGTGACGCCGACGTGGTCGGTGACGGTGTCACCGGGCGCCAGGTCGTACGTGAAGTAGTTGCGCCCGGTCGGCCCGCCGGGCCCGGACGGCTGGACCGCCCAGCGGACGGCGCCGGGGCCGGCGGACGGTGCGGGCCGGGGGGCGGCCTCGCCGGCGGCCGGCGGCCCGAGCAGCACCGCGAGCAGCGCGGCGGCGAGCGCGGCGCCGAACCGCGCGGCCGGGCCGGGCGTGCGCCGCCGCGGGGTGCGGGTGGAGGGCGTGAGGAGTGGCATACCGTGCTCCGCTGCGAGGTGGTCGCCGGGACGCGGCTGGTGGGGCACGGGCGACGTGCCCGCGCCCCACCAGGTCCGACCCGGTCGGTGAATCAGGAGAGGGTCAGGGTGAGCGTGGCGACGTAGTCGCCCGCCGCGGCGGACGCCGGCACACCGAGGTTGAGCTCGGCGCCGCAGGCGAAGACGCCGTTGCTGGTCCCGGCTCCGGCCGTGCACAGGGCACGGGCGTCACCGAGACCGGCGCCGGGAGCGGCCACCGCACCCGGCGTGACGGCGCCGGTGGTGCCGCCCAGCGGGTCGTTCACCACGCTCGCCGTCGGCGCCCAGCCGAGGTAGTTCCCGGCGATGACGCCACCGGCGGCGGAGGTGAAGTCGGAGACCTGTCCGACCAGGCTCCAGCCGGTGCCGGCCCCGCGCAGGTCGGCCACCGTGGCCGTGTTCAGCGGTGCCCGGGCGTACTCGCCCTTGCCGACCGCAGGCAGGGTGACGTTCGCGCCGGCGACGCTCAGGCTGAGCGGACCGCCGGTCACGGTGCTGGTGATCCGCTGCTGGGCCGAGTTCCCGCCCGCCCCGGTCCGGGTGAACGTGATCGGGGTGAACGTGTCCTGGCCGCGGTCGGCCGAGCCGCGGGCGGCGAAGGTGATGACGTAGCACTGCACCTCGGTGCAGTCCACCTGGTCACCGTTGCGGTCGGTGTAGACGGCGCTGATCGGCAGCGTCGTGGTGAAGCTGCCGTCGGCGGCCATCCGGTCCCGCGCGTCGGTCGGCTCGTTGGTCTTGTTGACCCACTTGGTGACCTGGAGGACGCCGGCGTTCGCCCAGTGCTCGTCGACCTTCGGTCCGAACGAGACGTAGATGCCCGCCCCGTTGTTGACGTCCGGGTCGAAGCCGGTGCCGCGTACGGTGACGGTCGCCCCGGCGGGGTCGAGGCCCTGGGCCGGGTCGACGGTCACCGCCGGGGTGGCGGGCGCGGTGCCGCCTGCCGTGGTGAACGTGAACGACACCGGGTCCAGCGCCTCACCGGCGGCGTAGAAGCCGTTGAACGCACCGGCTCCCACGCTGGTGAGCGCCGCGGCGAGGTTGCTGCCGGTCACCGTGTTCCCGCTGGTGGCGGGACTTCCGGTGAGGGTGGCGATGGTGGCCTGCTTCACCGAGACCGGCTCGGTCATCGTGGTGGCCAGGTCGACGTCCGCCTTCAGCGAGGCGGTGCCGCCGGAGACGGCGACCGTCGGGTTGTCCAGCGTGATGGTCAGCAGGTGCGCCGGGTACGAGAACACCACCGTGCCGCCGTACGTCGCGTTCGTCGTGCCGGCGGCGGCGTCGTGCGTGCCGCCGGTCGACGGGAACGTGAACGTGCCGTCGGCGTTGACAGTGGCGCCGTTGCTGACAGCGATCGGCGGGTCCCCGTTGCCGGCCTTGACGTAGTTGCGGAAGCTGGCCTTGAAACCCCAGGTCAGGCTGCCACTGGCGATCTCGGCCTCGGCCGCCGAGGCGGGTCCGGTGCCCACGAGCGCGCTCGACACGCCGAGGGCGAGCACCGCCGCCCAGCGCATCGACCGGAGGGCTCCGGCTCTGGATCTGAACATGCTGTTCCTCTCGGAGGGGAAGCGAAGGCATTAGGTTAGGCAAACCTAAGATGATCGGGTGATCCGCGAAGCGTCTCAAGATCTTCAACCGAACGGACCCCTTGCCACCTGCGCGTTTGCCACTTAGGTTAGGCAAACCTAAGCACTGCTCGGCCGGTGTTTCCGGCCGGACCTGTCGTGTGAGGAGCCCGATGCGAGCACGGCGCCGCACCATCTGGACCACCGTTCTGCTCACCGCCGCCGTCGTCGCCACGCCCGCGCCGGCCCACGCCGGCACCGCCACCGGCAGCGGCGGTCAGAAGCTCACCGTCACCCCGAGCGCCGGCCTGAGCCGCTCCGGCGCCACCGTGTCCGTCTCCGGGCGCGGCTACGACGTCGACAAGGGCATCTACGTCGCGTACTGCGTCGACAACGGACCGGGCGTGGCAGCCACCCCGTGCGGCGGCGGCGCCGACACCACCGGCAGCCTCGGCGCCTCGCAGTGGATCTCGTCGAACCCGCCCGCCTACGCCGAGGGCCTGACCAAGCCGTACGGCCCCGGCGGCTCCTTCTCGGTGACGGTCAAGGTGACCCCCACCATCGGCGACGTCGACTGCACCGTCCGGCGGTGCGCGGTCGTCACCCGCGCCGACCACACCCGGCCCTCCGACCGGTCCCAGGACGTACGGGTGCCGGTCACGTTCGCCGCCGGCGCCACGAGCGCCCCGTCGAAGGCCGGCCCGGCGCCGAAGGCGACCACGCCCGCCGCCACGCCCCGGACCACCACCGGACAGGACGCGCCGGCCCCGGCCGCCTCCGGCAGCGCGCCGGCCGCAGCGGGCGCGGCAGGGGCGACGGGAGCGGCGGGCGCCGCCCCCGGAGCCGGGGCGCCGTCGCAGGCCGCGGCCTCCGACCTCCACGTCACCCGGGTCAGCGACACCTCCGGGGCCGGACGCGGATGGACCGTCGGGGTGGTGGCCGCCGCACTGGCCCTGGTTGTTCTGGTCGGCCTCGGCCGGTGGCGGCGCCGTCGCGGTGCCGGCCGGTGAGCCGCCCGCACCGGCGACCGGGCCGGGGACCACTCGTCGCGCTGCTCGCGCTGACCATGGCGGCGACCGGCTGCGCCGCGCCGGGCCGATCGGGTACGCCGACCGCCGCCGGCTGCGGCCCGGTCACCGCTACGGTGGACGACGCCGACGTCGACCCGGTCCGCCCGGCGCCCACGCCCGCGCTGCCGGCCACCGTCCGCTCCGGCGACGGCACGACGGTGACTGTGGACGACGTCAGCCGCATCCTCCCGGTGAACCTGCACGGCTCGATCGCCGAGATCGTCTTCGGCCTCGGCCTGGGCGGCAACGTCATCGGGCGGGACACCTCGACCACGTTCCCCGCCGCCGCGCACCTGCCGGTGGTCACCCCGGGCGGGCACGACCTCTCCGCCGAGGCGGTGCTCGACCTCGACCCGAGCGTCGTGCTCGTCGACGACGGCGTCGGGCCGCCCGAGGTGCTGCGCCAGCTCCGCGCCGCCGGCATCCCGGTCGTGCGGGTACCTGCCGAGCCGACCCTCGACGGCGTACCGGCGCACATCCGCGCGATCGCGGCCGCGCTCGGCGTACCCGAGGCCGGGGAGCGGCTGGTGACCCGCGTGCGGAGCGAGATCGCCGAGGCCCGGCGTACCGCCCCGGCGGGCCGGGCGCCGAGGATCGCGTTCCTCTACCTGCGCGGCACCGCCGGGGTGTACCTGATCGGCGGCCGGGGCGCCGGGTCCGACGCGATGATCGAGGCGATCGGCGGCGTCGACGCCGGCAGCGCCGCCGGGCTGTCCGCGTTCCGTCCGCTGACCAGCGAGGGCCTCATCAACGCCGCGCCCGACGTGATCCTGGTGATGAGCGCCGGTCTCGCCTCCGTCGGCGGCGTGGACGGCCTGGTCGAGCTGCCCGGCGTGGCGCAGACGCCGGCCGGGGCGAACCGGCGCGTCGTCGACATGGCCGACGGCACGCTGCTCACCTTCGGCGTCCGATCCGGCCGGGTCGTCCAGGCCCTCGCCCGCGCCGTCTACTCGTGCGAGGACCCGTCGTGACCACGCTACGGAAGCGGCCCGCGCCCGCCGCCGCCCCGGCGACGGTCACCGGCGCGCCCCGGTCCCCCGGCCGGCGGGGCACCGTCCTGGTGGCCGGGCTCGGCGTCGCCCTGGTGCTCGTCGCCCTGCTGGCGGCCGGGCGCGGCCAGGTGGCGATCTCCCCCGCCGAGGTGCTCGGCTCCGTGCTGCACCGCCTCGGCCTGGACCTCGGTCCGCTGCCGTCGGCGGCGCAGGGCGAGAACGCGCTCTGGATCGTCCGCTTCCCCCGGGTGCTGCTGGCGGCCGTCGTCGGTGCCGCCCTCGGCTGCGCCGGCGCGGTCATGCAGGGCGTCTTCGGCAACCCGCTCGCCGAGCCCGGCGTCATCGGGGTGTCGGCCGGCGCCGCCGTCGGCGCCGCGCTGGCCATCGTCACCGGCGTCACCGTCCTGGGCGGATGGACCGTGCCGCTCGCCGCCTTCGCCGGCGGCCTCGCCACCACCTACCTGGTGTACGCGCTGGCCCGCTCCGGGGGCCGGACCGAGGTGGTGACGCTGGTCCTGACCGGCGTCGCCGTCAACGCGGTCGCCGGCTCGGTGATCGGGCTGCTCATGTTCGTCACCGACCAGTCCGGCGTGCAGGCCATCGCGTTCTGGAACCTCGGCAGCCTCGCCCAGGCCAGTTGGACGGCAGTCGGTCTCGCCGCGCCGTGCCTGCTCGCCGGGCTCGCCGTCGCCTGCGCCGACGCGCGCCGGCTCGACCTGCTCGCGCTCGGCGAACCCGCCGCCCGGCACCTGGGCGTGAACACCGAACGCCTGCGGCTGCGGCTGATCGTCGTCACCGCGCTGCTCGGCGCCGCCGCTGTCGCGTTCACCGGCATCATCAGCTTCGTCGGACTGGTCGTGCCGCACCTGATCCGGATGGTCGCCGGACCGGGCCACCGGGTGCTGCTGATCGCCAGCGCGCTCGGCGGCGCCGTCGTGGTGATCGGCGCCGACCTCGCGGCGCGTACCCTCGTCGAGCACCAGGAGCTGCCCCTCGGCGTGCTCACCGCGGTCATCGGCGGCCCGGCGTTCTTCTGGCTGCTGCGCCGCACTCGCGACCGGGCCGGAGGCTGGGGATGAGCCTTCCGCGTACGCCACGCCGGTTCGCCGCCGCCCGGCCGCCGCGCCCGGCGCCCGCCGGGCACGTCCGGATCGGGGTGGCCGGGCTGCGCGTCGAACGCGCCGGCCGGACCGTGCTCGACGGGATCGACCTTCAGGTACGCGCCGGCGAGGTGCACGCCCTGGTCGGGCCGAACGGCGCCGGGAAGTCGACGCTGCTCAGCGCGATCAGCGGTGACGTGCCGGCCGCCGCCGGCCGGATCGAGGTCGACGGGCTGCCCCGCGAGTCGTGGAGCCCGGTGGAGCTGGCCTGGCGCCGCGCCGTCCTCGCCCAGCGCAACACGCTCAGCTTCCCGTTCACCGTCGGGGAGGTGGTGCGGATGGGCCGGGCGCCGTGGGCCGGGCGACCCGAGCGGGAACAGGACGACGCCGTCGTCGCCGACGTGCTCGAACGCTGCGACGTCGCCCGCTTCGCGGCCCGGCCGTACCCCGCGCTGTCCGGCGGCGAGCAGGCCCGCGCCGCGCTGGCCCGGGTCCTGGCGCAGCGGGCCACCACGCTGCTGCTCGACGAGCCGACCGCCGCGCTCGACCTGCGGCACCAGGAACTGGTCATGCACATCGCCCGGGAGCGGGCCCGCGCCGGGGACGCCGTGGTCGTGGTGCTGCACGATCTGACGCTGACCGGGGCGTACGCGGACACCGTGACCCTGCTCGGCGACGGACGCGTCCGCGCCGCCGGGACACCGCGCGAGGTGCTCACCGCCCCGCTGCTCAGCGAGGTCTACCGGTACGACATCGACGTCGTCCCCCACCCCCGTGACGAGCTGCCGCTGATCGTGCCCCGACGCGGCCGGCCCGCAGGACCGTCAGCCGACGAGGAGAGATAGCAGATGGATACCCAGACGTTCGCGGCCCGGCTGCGCGCCGAGACACGCGACGCGCACCGGAGCGCCGAGTCCCAGCGGTACGTCTCCGCGCTCACCGCGGGTGAACTCGACGTGGCCGGCTACACCGCGCTCGTCGTCGCGCACCACGGCATCTACGCGGCGCTGGAGGGCGTCGCGGAGACGATGCGCGACGACCCGCTGGCCGGCCCGTTCGTCGACGACGCGCTGACCCGGCTGCCCGCGCTCGCCGCCGACCTGCGGTTCCTGCTCGGCCCGCGCTGGCGCGAGGTGATGGAGCCGGTCCCGGCCGCTGTCGCGTACGCCGCGCGGATCACCTCGGCCTGCGCCGGATCGCCCGAGCGGTTCATCGCGCACCACTACATCCGCTATCTCGGCGACCTGTCCGGCGGGCGGCACATCGGGCGCTGCGTGGCCCGGTACTACGGGGTGACCGGCGAGGCCGGGGCGTCGTTCTACCGCTTCCCGGGGATCAGCGACCCGAAGTCGTACAAGGACGCCTACCGGGCGAGGCTGGACGCGCTCGCGCTGGACGAGGCCGGCCGGGCCGCGCTGCGCGACGAGGTGCTGGTGGCGTACGAGCACAACATCGCGGTCTTCACCGACCTGGGTCGCCTGGTGGCGGCCAGCGGCCGGGAGGGCGCCGCGTGAGCGCCGGGTTCCCGCCGGAGGTGGTCGCCGCCGTCAGCCGGCACATGAACGACGACCACGCCGGGGACGCGCTGCTGATCTGCCGTACGCTCGGCGGCCGGCCGGACGCCACCGCGGCCCGCACCACCGGCCTGGACGCCGACGGCATCGACTTCGCCGTCACCGTCGGCGGCACGGAGGTCCCGGTGCGCGTCCCGTTCGCCCACCGGCTCACCGAGCGGGCGCAGATCCGCCGGGAGGTGGTGCGCATGTACCGGGAGGCCTGCGAGCAGGCCGGCGTACCGCCCCGACCGGCCGGCTGAGCACCGGGACTGTCCGGGCTGCGGAAACCCGGTCGGCCGCCGCGCCGCCGCGGCGTACAGTCCGCCGCATGGCTGTGGACACCAGGCCGGCGGTGCGCGCCGGCCGATTCCGGCTGCTCCCGCTGGGTGTGGTCTTCCTGACCGTCGGTCTGTCCACCGCCGTGGTGCTGCCGTTCCTGTCGCTGTTCCTCGACCGGGAGGTCCACGCCAGTCCGTTACGGGTGACCGTGTTCCTGGTCATCGCCCCGCTGTCCGGGGTGGTCGCCTCCGCGCTGATCGGCCGGCTGTCGGACCGCCTGCCGATCCGGCGCGCGCTGCTTGTCGGCGCCGCGCTGGCCGGCGTGGTGGGCGCGGGCCTGACCGCGTACGTCCGCGACTACTGGATCCTGCTGGGGCTGACCGCAACCGCCACGGCGCTGGCGAACTCGCTGTTCCCGCAGTCGTTCGCGTACACCCGGGCGCTGTTCGACAGGGACGATCCGGCGCGGGCCGCGTTCGGCGTCAGCCTCATGCGTACCGTGTTCTCGCTGGCCTGGGTGGCCGGGCCGGCGCTGGCCGCGGTGCTGCTCGACGCCGGCGGCTTCCGCCTGGTCTACGGCATGGCCGCCGTCATGTACGCGCTGGCCGCGCTGGTGGCCGCGTTCCGGCTGGAGGAGCTGCCGCTGCCGGCGCGGCCGGTCGCGGCCGATCCGGACGGCGCCGCCCCCGGCCCACCCGGCGCGTCCCGGCTGCGGCTGGCGCTGACGGCGCTCACGTTCGTCCTGCTCCAGTGCCCGCTGACGGTCGGCGTGCAGGCGATGCCGCTGTTCATCGACACCGAACTGAACGACGACCCCTCCCGCGCCGGGCTGGTGCTGGGCCTGTGCGCGGCGCTGGAGATCCCGCTGATCCTCGGGCTGGGCGCGCTGACCGCGCGGGTCCGGCTGCGGCTGCTGGTCCTGGTCGGCGGCGCCTGCGGGGTCGCCTACTACGCGACCGCTGCGCTGGCGCCGAGCGTGCCGGTCCTGCTGTTCGCGCAGCCGGTGAACGCGCTGTTCATCGCCGCGGTGTCCGGCGTCGGCATCGCCTACGTGCAGGATCTGCTGCCGGGCGAGCCGGGCCGGGCCACCACGCTGTTCACCAACACGTTCCCGATCGGCGCCATGCTCGCCGGGCCGCTGCTCGGGCTCTCCGCGCAGGTCGGCTACCGGTGGGCGTACGGCATGAGCACCGCGCTGTGCGCGGCCGGGCTGCTGGTGCTGCTGCTGACCCGGCCGCACGCGCGGGCCTGACCGGCGCGGCGGTCAGCGGCGCCGCACCAGCACCACGTGGTCGATCAGCTCGCCGGTCTGGCCGTCCGGCCCGGTGGCGGTACGGCGTGCCGCGCCCAGCCGCTCGGTGTCCCAGCCGTCCGGGTCGAGGTTCATCGCGGCCAGGATCTCCTCCGGTTCGGCGAACCGGTGGTGGCCGGTGTCGGGCCCGGCCCAGGGCGGCGGCGCGCCGTGCTCGACGACGAGCAGCCGGCCGCCGGGCGCGACCGCCTCGGCCGCCGGGGGCAGCACCGTCTCCCGGGGCAGGACCAGCGGCGACTGGAAGAACTGCGCGGACACCAGGTCGTACCGGCCGGGCGGGAAGCCCTGGGTGAGGTCGTGCCGGACGGTGGTGATCCGCTCCGCCACCCCGGCCCGCTCGGCCTCCACGGCGAGGCGGTCCAGCGCGACCGACGAGATGTCCACGGCGGTGACCCGCCAGCCGTGCGACGCCAGCCACACCGCGTCGCCGCCCTCACCGCTGCCCAGGTCGAGCACGGTGCCTGGGGGCAGCGTGCCGGCCACCTCGGCCAGGACCGGGTTGACCCGGCCGCTCCAGATCCGGTCCCGCTGGCCGTACCGCTCGTCCCAGAACCGGGCCGGGTCGGTGTCCGCCACCGGGTGCTCGTGGTGGTGCCCCGTCATGTCTGCCTCCTCGCCGCCGGGCGTCTCCCGTCCGGGCCCCGCCATCGTGCGCCGCCGCCGGCCGGACAGCAAGGAACCTTGCCGTTCCGGCAAACGAGCACACCGGACGAGCCGGGGGGTGGCGGGCGGCCGGGCGCCGCGCTACCGTCGAGAGCAGATACCCCCGGGGGTATATCCGATCCGGAAGGAGAACGGCCCATGCGCGAGGTCGACCTGACCACGTTCGCCACCGCCCACGCCGACGGGGCGACGGTCATCGACGTCCGGGAGACCGCCGAGTACCTCGGCGGACACGTCCCCGGTGCCCGTTGCGTGCCGCTGGGTCACCTGCCCGCCCAGATGACGCAGGTGCCCCGCACCGGCCCCGTCTACGTGATCTGCGAGGCCGGCGGACGCAGCCGGGTCGGTGCCGAGCTGCTCGAACGCGCCGGCATCACCGCCCTCTCGGTGTCCGGCGGCACCTCGGCCTGGGTGCGCTCGGGCCGCCCGGTCACCGCGGGCAGCCGGCCGTGACCGGCCGCCCGGAGACGGCTGCCGCCCCGCGCACCGCCTTCCTCCGCCGCCTGCTCGGCCCCCGCGTCGCCCGGGTCACCCCGGCGGAGGCGGCGGCGCTGTCCGGCGCGGGCGCGCTGCTGCTCGACGTCCGGGAACCCGCCGAGTGGCGGGCCGGACACACCCCCGGCGCCCGGCACATCCCGCTCGGCCAGCTCGCGGACCGGCTGTCCGAGGTACCGGCGGACCGGCCCGTGGTGACCGTCTGCCGGTCCGGCGCGCGGTCACGACGGGCGGCCAAGCTGCTCGCCGCGGCAGGCCACGAGGTGCACGACCTGACCGGCGGCATGCGGGCGTGGACGAACGCCGGGCTGGCGGTACGAGCCAAGGGCGGCAGGCCGGGCCACGTGGCCTGAGCAGACCCCTCATCACCAGGAGAAGGAGCACGGCCGATGTTGTTCACCCAGTACTACCTCGACTGCCTGTCCCAGGCCTCGTACCTGATCGCGGACGACCGCACCGGCCGGGCCGTGCTCGTCGACCCGCGCCGGGACATCGACGAGTACCTCACCGACGCCACGGCGCACGGCCTGACGATCGAGGGTGTCGTCAACACCCACTTCCACGCCGACTTCCTCGCCGGGCACCTCGAGATGGCCGCCGCGACCGGCGCGTGGATCGGCTACGGGAGCCGGGCCGAGACCGAGTACCCGAGCCGCAAGCTCACCGACGGCGAACGGATCAGCCTCGGCGACGTGACCCTGGAGATCATGGAGACCCCGGGCCACACGCCGGAGTCGATCAGCATCCTGGTCTACGAGCGCGCCGACGACCCGGTCCCGTACGGCGTGCTGACCGGCGACGCGCTGTTCATCGGCGACGTGGGCCGTCCCGACCTGCTCGCCTCGTTCGGCGTGACCGCCGAGGAACTCGGCCGCATGCTCTACGACAGCGTGCAGCACAAGCTGATGGGCCTGCCCGACGAGGTGCGCGTCTTCCCCGCCCACGGCGCCGGCTCCGCCTGCGGCAAGAACCTGTCCACCGAACGGCAGTCCACCATCGGCGAGCAGCGCCGCACCAACTACGCCTGCGCGCCGATGAGCGAGGAGCGCTTCCTCGCCCTGGTCACCGGCGGGCAGCCGGCCGCGCCCGGCTACTTCGCCTTCGACGCGGTGCTCAACCGCAAGGCGCGTGAGCTGTTCGACCACGCCCGGCCGGCCCGCCCGCTCACCCCGGCCGAGTTCCTGGCCGCCCGGGCCGACGGCGCCGTCGTGGTCGACGCCCGCGACCCGCAGGAGTACGCGACCGGGCACCTGCGCGGCGCGCTCAACGTCCCGGCCGACGGCCGGTTCGCCGAGACCGCCGGCAGTGTCGTCGCGCCCGACCGGCCGGTGCTGGTGGTGGCCCCGCAGGACCGGGAGGAGGAGATCGTGGTCCGCCTCGCCCGGATCGGCTTCGACCGGGTGATCGGCTACCTGCGCGAGCCCGAGGGCGCCTTCCTGGAGATGGTCGCCGAGATGACCCGGGCCAGCCGGGTCACCGCCACCGAGCTGCGCGCGGCCCTCGACGGTCCGGACGCGCCGGTGGTGCTCGACGTCCGCAACGCCGGTGAGCGGGAGCAGGGCGCGGTGGACGGTTCCCGGCACATCCCGCTGGCCGAGCTGACCCACCGCCTCGGCGAGGTGCCCGCCGACCGGCCGGTCGTCGTCCACTGCGCCGGCGGCTACCGTTCCTCGGTCGCCGCCAGCCTGCTGCGCAACGCCGGGCACGCCGACGTGTCCGACCTGCTCGGCGGCTACGGCGCCTGGCAGGGCCTGCACGCCGCCGCGTGAACCACCGGGCCGGGCGGGGGTCCCCTCCCCCCGCCCGGCCCGGGTTGTCCGGCGCCGTCAGGATTAGCACTCCCCTCGCATGGGCAGACATTTGTCATCGGACACGCGAACGAGGGAGCTGACGGCATGGCGAAGGGCGACATCGACACCTACCAGCAGGACGGGCAGTGGAAGAACCGCCCGGAGGGCAACGAGCGCGCGACCAGCCGCCACGACACCAAGGCGGAGGCGGAGGCGGCCGGCCGGGAGATGGCGGCCGAGCGCGGCGCCGAGCACGTGATCAAGAAGCAGGACGGCACGATCGGCGAGAAGAACACGTACCCCCGCAGCCGCGACCCCCGGGAGATCCCGGGCTGAGCACGCAGCGCAGGCGACATACGGCGCCGGACCCGCTCGGGTCCGGCGCCGTATCGCGTACCGGCGGGTAGTGAGTGGCTGGCTAAAAACTTTTGTTCGGTTCCTACAACGGTCCCCGCTCAGGCTTCGGCCGTTACGACATGGCGCCGCCCGCGCACAGCCGGAAAGGTGAGGCGAGCCGGGGGCATCGCCGCGCCCGGCGCGCCACAGTGGGTCAACCGAAGGGGACGGTCACGTGTTCACCCGTGTCGCCATCGTCAACCGTGGTGAGGCCGCGATGCGGCTCATCCACGCGGTCCGGGAACTGGCCGCGGAGACCGGCAGCCGGATCGAGACCGTCGCGCTGTACACCGACGTCGACCGTACCGCCACCTTCGTCCGCGAGGCGGACGTCGCCTACGACCTGGGTCCCGCGTCCGCCCGCCCGTACCTCGACCTGAAGACCCTGGAACGTGCGCTGGTCGAGACCGGCGCGGACGCCGCGTGGGTGGGCTGGGGTTTCGTGGCCGAGGACCCGGCGTTCGCCGAGCTGTGCGAGAAGATCGG
The DNA here is from genome assembly GCF_004637285.1 of Micromonospora sp. CNZ285. NCBI lineage: Bacteria > Bacillati > Actinomycetota > Actinomycetes > Micromonosporales > Micromonosporaceae > Micromonospora > Micromonospora sp. CNZ285. Next base: position 2,211,001 of record NZ_SPQD01000001.1, read on the forward strand.
CGTGACGTTCGTCGGGCCGAGCCCGGACGCCATGCGCAAGCTCGGCGACAAGATCGGCGCGAAGCTGATCGCCGAGGAGGTCGGCGTGCCGGTCGCGCCGTGGAGCCGCGGCGCGGTGGAGAGCCTGGACGACGCGCTGCGGGCGGCGGCCTCGATCGGCTACCCGCTGATGCTCAAGGCGACAGCAGGTGGCGGCGGGCGCGGCATCCGGGTGATCCGCAGCGACGCCGAGCTGGCCGACGCCTACGAGCGCACCAGCCAGGAGGCGGCGCGGGCGTTCGGCAGCGGCGTGGTGTTCCTGGAGCGCCTGGTCACCGGCGCCCGGCACGTCGAGGTCCAGGTGATCGCCGACGGTCAGGGCACCGCGTGGGCGCTCGGCGTCCGGGACTGCTCGGTGCAGCGGCGCAACCAGAAGGTGATCGAGGAGTCCGCGTCGCCGGTGCTGAGCCCGGAGCAGACCGCGGAGCTGAAGGCGTCGGCGGAGCGGCTGGCGGTCGCCGTCGGCTACCGAGGCGCGGCCACCGTCGAGTTCCTCTACCACCCGGGTGACCGGCTGTTCGCGTTCCTGGAGGTCAACACGCGCCTGCAGGTCGAGCACCCGATCACCGAGTCGACCACCGGGTTCGACCTGGTCAAGGCGCAGCTGCACGTGGCCGGCGGCGGGCGCCTGACCGGTGAGCCGCCGGTCGAGCGTGGGCACGCGATCGAGGCGCGGCTCAACGCCGAGGACCCGGACCGCGACTTCGCGCCCTCTCCCGGCCGGATCACCCGGCTGGACCTGCCCGCCGGGCCGGGCATCCGGGTCGACACCGGGGTCAGCGAGGGCGACACCATCCCGGCCGACTTCGACTCCATGATCGCGAAGATCATCGCGTACGGCCGGGACCGGGACGAGGCGCTGGGCCGCCTGCGCCGGGCGATGGCGAACACCATTGTGGTCATCGCCGGCGGCGCGACGAACAAGAGTTTCGTGCTCGACCTGCTCGACCAGCCCGAGGTGATCGACGCCAGCGCGGACACCGGCTGGATCGACCGGGTACGCGGCGAGGGCCGCCTGGTCGGGCACCGGCACTCCGCCGTGGCGCTGGCCGCAGCCGCGATCGAGGCGTACGAGGAGGACGAGACCGCCGAACGGCAGCGGCTGCTGTCCACCGCGGCCGGTGGACGCCCGCAGGTGCAGCACCGCAGCGGCCGGCCGCTGGACCTGAAGCTGCGCGGCGTGACCTACCGGATGCGGGTGGCCCGGGTCGGCGCGCACCGGTTCCGGGTCGGCGTCGAGGCCGGCGGCGACGTGCGCACCGCCGACGTCGAGCTGGACCGCTTCGACCGGCACACCGGCCAGATCGCCGTCAACGGCGCCCGGTTCCGCCTGCTCACCGACACCCACGGCCCGGTCCACCTGGTCGAGGTGGACGGTGTGACGCACCGGATCAGCCGCGACGAGGGCGGCGTGCTGCGCTCCCCCATGCCGGCGCTGGTGGTCGCCACGCCGCTTCAGGTCGGCGCGGAGGTCGAGGCCGGCGCGCCGGTGCTGGTGCTGGAGGCGATGAAGATGGAGACGGTGCTGCGGGCGCCGTTCCGGGCCCGCCTCAAGGAGTCGTCGGTGGCGGTCGGCACCCAGGTGGAGGCCGGGGCGCCGCTGCTGCGCCTGGAGCCGATCGCGGAGTCCGACGCCGAGCCGGCCGCCGGCCCGGCCGGACCGGCTGTCGAGCTGGACCTGCCCGCGGCGCCCGCCGACGTACCGGCGCGGTCCCGGGCCGAGCGCGGCCAGGAGGACCTGTGCGCGCTGCTGCTCGGCTACGACGTGGACCCGCACGACGAGCGGCGGGTGCTCGACGACTACCTGGACGCGCGGCGGGCGGCCACCGAGGCGGGACACCGGCCGCTGGCCGAGGAACTGGAACTGGTGAACGTCTTCGCCGACCTGGCGGAGCTGAGCCGTAACCGGCCCGGCGGTGACGACGGGCCGGGCGGGCACGTGCACAGCGCCCGCGAGTACTTCCACACCTACCTGCAGAGCCTCGACGTCGAGCGGGCCGGTTCCCCGGACCCGTTCCGGGCCCGCCTGGCCAAGGCGCTCGGCCACTACGGCGTCACCGAGCTGGACCGCTCCCCGGAGCTGGAGGCCGCGGTCTTCCGGATCTTCCTGGCCCAGCAGCGGGCCGCCGCCGACGCCACGGTGATCGCCGCGCTGCTGCGCTCCTGGCTGCGCGAGCCGCCGCCGGACGAGGCGCTGCGCGAGCCGGCCGGTCTCGCGCTGGAGCGGCTCGTCGCGGCCACCCAGGTCCGCTTCCCGGTGGTCGCCGACCTGGCCCGGGGCGTGGTGTTCGCCTGGTTCGCCCAGCCGCTGCTGCGCCGCAACCGGGCCCGCGTCTACGCCCAGGTCCGCACCCACCTGCGGCACCTCGACGCGCAGCCGGACGCGCCGGACCGCGCCGAGCGGATCGCCGAGATGGTCCGCAGCACCGAGCCGCTGGTCCGGCTGCTCGGCCAGCGCCTGGTCCGCAACGACGTGGACAACGCGGCAATGCTGGAGGTGCTGACCCGCCGCTACTACGGCAACAAGGCGCTCACCGAGGTCAGCACCCGCACCGCCGGTGGCTGCACGTTCGTGGTGGCCGGGCGGGACGGGTCGAGCGTGGTCTCGGCCGCCGTCCGGTTCGACGCGCTCGGCGACGCGCTGCGCGGCCTGGCCGAGGTGGCCCGGGACTGCGAGGCCGTCGACGCGGACGTCTACCTGGCCTGGGAGAACCAGCCGGAGGACCTGGACGCCACCGCCGCCGCCCTGCTGGAGGTGGTGAACGCGCACCCGCTGCCGCAGCAGGTGCGCCGCCTCACCACCACTGTCGCCGGCCGCGCCGGCGCGGTGATGCACCACCACGTCACGTTCCGCCCGGCCGAGGGCGGCGGGATGGCCGAGGAGCGCCTGATCCGGGGCCTGCACCCGTACATCGCGCAGCGGATGCAGCTGGAACGGCTGCGCGAGTTCGACCTGACCCGGCTGCCGTCGCTGGACGAGGAGGTCTACCTGTTCCAGGCGGTCGCCCGGCAGAACCCGTCCGACCAGCGGCTGGTGGCGTTCGCGCAGGTGCGTGACCTGACCGGGCTGCGGGAGCAGGACGGCCGGCTGGTGGCGCTGCCGACCACCGAGGACACGGTGGCGGCCTGCATCGACTCGATCCGCCGGGCGCAGTCGCGGCGGCCGTCGAAGTCGCGGTTCCCGACCAACCGGATCGTCGTCTACGTGTGGCCGCCCAGCGAGCTGACCCGCGAGGAGATGGAGCTGATCGCCGGCCGGGTACGCCCGACCACTGTGGGCGCCGAGCTGGAGGAGATCCTGTTCATCGCCCGGCAGCGCGACCGGCGTACCGGCGAGCTGACCAAGGTGGGCGTGCGGATCACGTTCGACGTCACCGGGCACGCGCAGCTGACGGTGGGTGAGCCGCCGGCCGAGCCGGTCGAGCCGCTCGACGACTACCGGCTGAAGGTGTTGCGCGCGGCCGGGCGCAACACGGTCTACCCGTACGAGCTGACCGGCCTGCTGGGCGACTTCGTCGAGCACGACCTGGACGCGCACCACCGGCTCGTGCCGGTGGACCGGCCGAAGGGCCGCAACACCGCGGCGATCGTGGCCGGTGTGGTCACCACGGCGACGCCGCGGCACCCGCAGGGCGTGACCCGGGTGGTGCTGCTCGGCGACCCGACCAAGTCGCTGGGGGCGCTGTCCGAGCCGGAGTGCCGGCGGGTGATCGCCGCGCTGGACCTGGCGCAGCGGATGGGCGTGCCGCTGGAGTGGTACGCGCTGTCCGCCGGCGCCCGGATCTCGATGACCTCCGGCACCGAGAACATGGACTGGGTGGCCGCGGCGCTCAAGCGCATCGTCGAGTTCACCCAGGACGGCGGTGAGATCAACATCGTGGTGGCGGGCATCAACGTCGGCGCGCAGCCGTACTGGAACGCCGAGGCGACGATGCTCATGCACACCAAGGGCGTGCTGGTCATGACGCCGGACTCGGCGATGGTGCTCACCGGCAAGCAGTCGCTCGACTTCTCCGGTGGCGTGTCCGCCGAGGACAACTTCGGCATCGGCGGCTACGACCGGGTGATGGGCCCGAACGGGCAGGCGCAGTACTGGGCGCCGGACCTGCCGGCCGCGCGGGACGTGCTGATGGCGCACTACGACCACACGTACGTCGCGCCGGGCGAGCACGCCCCGCGCCGGGCCGTCACGATGGACCCGGTGGACCGGGACATCTGCGGCTATCCGCACGCGGCGGCCGGCAGCGACTTCGCCACGGTGGGCGAGATCTTCTCCGCCACCGCGAACCCGGACCGCAAGAAGCCGTTCGACATCCGTACCGTGATGCGGGCCCTCGCGGACCAGGACCACCCGGTGCTGGAGCGGTGGGCCGGCATGGCCGACGCGGAGACCGCTGTGGTGCAGGACGTGCACCTCGGCGGCATCCCGGTGTGCCTGCTCGGCATCGAGTCCCGCTCGGTGCCCCGGCACGGCTTCCCGCCCACCGACGGCCCGGACACCTACACCGCGGGCACGCTGTTCCCGCGCTCGTCGAAGAAGGCCGCGCGGGCGATCAACGCGGCCAGCGGCAACCGGCCGCTGGTCGTGCTCGCCAACCTGTCCGGCTTCGACGGCTCACCCGAGTCGATGCGCAAGCTGCAACTGGAGTACGGCGCGGAGATCGGCCGGGCGATCGTCAACTTCCGCGGCCCGATCGTGTTCTGCGTGATCTCGCGCTACCACGGCGGCGCGTTCGTGGTCTTCTCCAAGGCGCTCAACCCGGACATGACGGTGCTGGCGATCGAGGGGTCGTTCGCCTCGGTGCTCGGTGGCGCGCCGGCCGCCGCCGTGGTGTTCGCCGGTGAGGTCGCCGCCCGCACCGCCGCCGACGCGCGGGTACGCGACCTGGAGGCGAAGGTCGCCGCCGCGGCCGGCACCGAGCGGGCGACGCTCACCGCCGAGCTGGACGAGCTGCGCTCGTCGGTGCGAGCGGAGAAGCTGGGCGAGGTGGCCGCCGAGTTCGACCGGGTGCACAGCATCCAGCGGGCGGTCGAGGTCGGTTCGGTCGACGCGGTGGTCCGCGCCGCCGAGCTGCGGCCCCGCGTCATCGAGGCGATCGAGGCGCGTCTGCGCTGACACGTCGCACCGCCGGACGGCGGGCGGGCCTTCGGGTCCGCCCGCCGTTTCGCGTGCGCCGGTGCTTGACGGGCCCTCCGTCGCATGGTCTGCTCAATCGGTAATGGAAACCGTGTTCGTTAGCGATGACGGAGGACCCATGTCGCTCACCGTTCCGCCCGCCCTGCTGCGCGCCGCCGAGACCGGTCCCGTGGACGAGGAGGCGTTCGTCGCCTGCGTCCGCGACTCCCTGCCGTACGCCTGGGAGACGGTCAGCCGGGTGGCCGCCGACCTGGCCGCGTCCGACGCCGAGTTCGCCGACAACGTGGTGCCCCCGCCGGGCGACGCCGAGCGCGGGCAACTGCTGCGCGCGCTGGCCAGCGACGCCATCCGCGCCGGTCTGGAACGGCACTTCGGGGTGACGCTGGCGTTCCAGAACTGCCACCGGGTGGCAGCCTTCCGCCCCGGCGCGGCCGGCTCCGAGGCGTACCGCCGGTTCACCTCCAGCCGGGGTCAGCTGCTCAACCAGTCCCCCACGCTGCGCAACTGCTGACCGGACGCACGGGCGGGCGGGCCACCGCCCGCCCGTGGCACTGCTCAGGCGGCGCAGCGGTCGCAGGTGCCGAAGATCTCCAGGGTGTGCCCGACGTCGGTGAAGCCGTGCTGCGCGGCGACCTGGTCGGCCCACCGCTCCACGGCCGGGCCGGCCACCTCCACGGCCCGGCCGCAGCGGCGGCAGACCAGGTGGTGGTGATGGCGGCTCTGGCTGCATCGGCGGTAGAGGTGCTCGCCGCCGGGCAGCCGGGCCGAGTCGATCTCGCCGTTGTCGACGAGCATCTGCAGCGTCCGGTAGACAGTGGTGAGGCCGACCTTCGCCTGCCGCTGGACGAGCATCTGGTGCAGCTGCTGCGCGCTGTGGAAGCCGTCCAACTCCCGCAGCAGCGCCAGCACCTCGGCGCGCTGGCGGGTGTTGCGGGTCGCCCCGGTCGTCGCCTGGGTCACCGTCGCCTCCCTCGTCCGGGCGCCCGCCCGGCACCCTCGGCCGGCCGCGGCCGCACCCGGCGCGCCACGTGACACCCGGAACCATTATGCCTTCCGGCCACACCGCCGATCCCCGGTCGGCGACGGTCCGCCGGGCCGGGGTGTGACGTGATCGACCACCCGGGCCGGAACTATCCGGCGCACCGCGCCGACAAACGGTACGAACACCGGATCTTCGAGGGGACGACGTCATGCCCAGCACCACCCGCCGCCGGTTCCTGCGCCCGGCGGCCCTGATCGGCGCCGCCGTGCTCGCCGCGTCGGCCACCGCCTGCGGGTCCTCGGACACGCCGTCCCCCGCCACGTCGTCCTCGGCGTCGGCATCGGCTCCGGCGAGCGCGGCGGCGGGCGTGCTCACCGTCCGTGACCCGTGGGTGAAGGCCGCCGACAAGGGCATGACCGCCGCGTTCGCCACCCTCGTCAACGACGGCGACACCGACGTCACGATCACCGGGGTGACCACCGACGTCTCCCGGGCCGAGATCCACGAGATGGCCATGACCGACGGCAAGATGGCGATGCGGCAGAAGCAGGGCGGCGTCGTGGTCGCCGCCCGCTCCCAGGCCGCCCTGGAGCCCGGCGGCGACCACCTGATGCTGATGGACCTGACCCGCCCGGTGCGCCCCGGCGACCAGCTCGACATCACGCTCACCTTCGCCGACGGCCGGACCCAGACGTTCACCGCCGTGGCGAAGCCGTTCACCGGCGCTCAGGAGAGCTACGCGCCCGGCCACGGCCCGAGCCCGGCGGCATGACCGGCAGGCGGGTGAGCCGGCGCGGCCTGCTCACCGGCGGTGCGATGGCCGCCGGGGGCGCGCTGGCCGGCGCCGGCGCCCTCACCGCCGTCCGTTCCGGCCCTCCCCGGGTACGCCCCGGCGACGCCGTCCCGGTGGCCCAGGTCGGCAGTGCGGTCGAGCCGTTCCACGGCGCCCGGCAGTCCGGGGTCACCACCGACCCGCAGGCGCACGCGGCGTTCGTCGCGTTCACGCTGCGCCCCGGCACCGACCGGGCGGCGCTCGGGCGGATGCTGCGGCTGCTCTCCGACGACGCGGCCCGGCTCACCCAGGGCCGCCCGGCGCTGGCCGACACCGAGCCGGAACTGAGCGTCCTGCCGGCCCGGCTCACCGTCACGTTCGGCTTCGGTCCCGGGCTCTACGCCGCCGCCGGGCTCGACGACCGGCGGCCCGCCTCGGTGACCGAGCTGCCCGCGTTCGGCATCGACCGGCTGCAACCCCGCTGGTCCGGCGGGGACCTGCTGCTGCAGATCTGCGCCGACGACCCGCTCACCGTCGCCCACGCCCAGCGGGTCCTGGTCAAGGACAGCCGCCCGTTCGCCGTCGTCCGGTGGGTGCAGCAGGGCTTCCGCCGGGCCGCCGGCGCCGAGCCGGGGCGTACCCAGCGCAACCTGTTCGGGCAGCTCGACGGCACCGCCAACCCGAAGCCCGGCACACCGGCGGACACCGCGGTGTGGGTGACCGACGGACCGGACTGGCTGCGGGACTCGACCACGCTCGTGGTGCGGCGGATCAGCATGAACCTGGAGACCTGGGACCTGCTGGGCCGCGCCGACCGGGAACTCGCCGTGGGGCGGCGCCTCGACACCGGCGCACCGCTGACCGGCCGGGCCGAACACGACGAGCCGGACTTCGCGGCGCTCGGCCCGGACGGGCTCACCGTGATCCCCGACTTCTCGCACCTGACCCGGGCCCGCGTCACCGACGACCGGCAGAAGATCCTGCGCCGGCCGTACAACTACGACGGCGTGCCGACCCCGGAGGGGACCGCCGACAGCGGGCTCGTCTTCGCCTCGTACCAGGCCGACATCGCCCGGCAGTTCCTGCCCGTCCAGCGCCGGCTCGCCGAGCGCGACCTGCTCAACGAGTGGACCACCCCGATCGGCTGCGCCGTGTTCGCCGTACCGCCCGGCTGCCCCGAGGGCGGCTGGATCGGCTCTCCACTGCTCGGCTGACCACCACAGGAAAGGCGCGTCATGCGTACCCGTTCCGTCACCGCGCTGCTCGCCGCGGTCCTCACCGCGCTGCTGCTGGTCCCGGCCACGCCCGCGGCGGCCCACAACTCGCTCCAGGAGGCCACCCCGGCGCGCGACGCCCGGCTCACCGCCGCGCCGGCGCAGGTCACGCTGCGGTTCCTGCAGGGACTGAACCCCTCCTTCACCACCATCACGGTCAGCGACGCGGCCCAGCGCACGGTGCCCACCGGCGCACCGGCGGTGGACGGTCCCACCGGCACGGTGACGATCGACGAGCCGCTGGGCAACGGCACCTACACGGTCGCGTACCGGGTGGTGTCCCGCGACGGCCACCCGGTCCAGGGGTCGTACCGCTTCACCGTGGCCGACCCGGCCGCGCCCACACCGTCGGCGGCTCCCACGTCGGCGGCGGCTCCCGCATCGGCCGACGTGGACGGGGCGGGCGATCCGGACGCCTCCGGGGCGCGGGCCGGCGGCGACGGCCCGCCGGTCGCGCTGCTGGCGGGTGGGGCGGTCGCCGGTCTGCTCGTGGTCATCGGAATCGTGCTGCTGGTCGCGCGCCGGGCGCGCGCTCGTCACACGGACCACTGACGACCGGACCTCGCACGGCGGGGTCGGGCCACGGGTGGGCGGGCCGGCCACGGGTGGGCGGGCCGCGCCCGTCTCAGCGGGCCGGCAGCGGAGCACCGGGCCCGCAGCGGGCGGCGACGGTGAGCGGCCGCTGCCGCCTCAGCGGGCGGGCGGCGGGCCGACGCTGCGGCGCGGCACCAGCGTCGGCGCGATCGTCTGCCGCAGCGGCCCGACGGTCTGCGACTCGATCTGGGCCAGGAGCAGGTCCAGGCTCGCCGCGGCGACAGCGCCGAAGTCCGGCCGGACGGTGGTCAGCGGCGGGATGAAGTACGCCGCCTCGGGCACGTCGTCGAACCCGACCACGCTGATGTCGTCGGGGACGCGGCGGCCGTGCTCGTGCAGCGCCCGCAGCACGCCCAGCGCCAGGTGGTCGTTGGCGGTGAAGACGGCGGTGACCTCCGGCATCCGGGCCAGCATCTGCCCGCACCGGTAGCCCGCCGCCGCCGACCAGTCGGCATGGACCAGCGGCGGGATCTCGGCGCCGGCCTGCCGCAGCGCCTCGCGCCATCCCTCGATCCGGCCGGCGCTGTCGAACCAGTCCGACGGCCCGGACACGTGCCACACCGTGCGGTGCCCGGCGGCCAGGAGGTGCTCGGTGGCGGCCCGGGCGCCCGCGACCTGGTCGACTGTGACAAGCGGGATCGGCCGCCGCGGGTCGCCGTCGACAGTCACCAGCGGCACGTCCTGGGGCAGCCGTTCCAGCGCCTCCCCGGCGGACTCGACCGGCGCGATCACCACGATGCCGGCGACCCGGTGCGCCAGGTGCCGTTCCACGGCGGCCGAGATGGAGCGGTGGTCGAGGTCGCGGACGCTGCCGACGCTCACCGCGAAGCCGGCCTCGGCGGCGGTCTGCTCCAGCGCCGCGAGCAGCGACGCCGGGCCGTAGAGCGTGGTGTTCTGCGCGACCACGCCGATCACCTGGGACCGGCCGGTCACCAGCGCGCGGGCCGCGCGGTTGGGCCGGTAGCCGAGTTCGGTGATGGCGGCCTGCACCCGCAACCGGGTCTGCTCACGCACGTTGGGATGCCCGTTGAGAACCCGGGAGACCGTCTGGTGCGATACCCCGGCGAGGCGGGCCACGTCCGTCATCGCAGGACCGCGCACGGCCACCTCACTTTCGCCACTGCCCGCGGCCACACCCGGTCGATCTCGACCGGACCGTCCCGGGTGGCGACAGTCTACGCCAGCGGTCCCATCGGTATCGGCACCGTCGATCGCCCGTTCCCGCCGTGGCGCGGCGATATCGGGGAATCGACAGGCGGCTCATTCCCTTCCGTTACGCAGTGGCACGAACAGGCAGCTCGGAGCGGGTGGAATTGCGCCCGGGGTGCGGCATTTCCGGCGATTGCCGGAGCCGCACCCCGGGTTGTCGAAGATGTGTCAACGGCCGCGAATGGTGACCGTTGTCACGGTGTCGTCAGCGAGAACTGCCGCACCGTCACCGCGCCGCCGAGGGATTGGGTGGCGTAGTTGAAGAAGCCGAACCGGTAGCCCATGAAGAACTGCCACGCGTTGTTGAGCGTCAGCGCGTTACCGAACGACACGAAGTTCACCCCGTCGGTGCTGTAGGAGAACCGCGCCTGCCGGCCCGAGCCGGGCCGGATGTCGGCGTTCGCCCGCAGCCAGATCCGCCCGCCGGACACCGCCGCACCGGCGATCTCCGTACCGGTGCTCGTGGTGTTCCAGTTCGAGCCCATGGTCAGGCCGTTCGTCATCACCACGCGGGTCGCGCCGTTGTCCCGCCGTACGCCGATCCAGGCCGAGCTGTCCCGCAGCATCGCCAGGCCGGCCCGGTCACCGTCGCGCATGGCCGAGTAGTCCAGCTCGATCGTGCCGGTCGAGGTCGGACCCTGGATGCGGTGGGTGAGCGTGTTGCGGGCCCGGTACAGGTCGTTCGTGACGGTGGCGGTCTGCAACCGCAGGCCGTTGTTCACCGACCACCTGCTGTTGTCCGGGTTGTGGTTCCACTCGTACTGCGGGCCGAGCGTGGTGCCGGAGAACGTGTCGGTGCCGGTGAGCGGCTTGACCGCGCGGGTCGGCAGCGGGTTGGGGTAGCTCGCGCCCCAGGCGCCGTTGACAGTCTGCACCTGCGGCCAGCCGTCGGAGGTCCAGGTGATCGGCGCCAGCGTCGGCATCCGGCCGCCCGGGTACGCGTCGGTGAACGCCATGTAGTACCAGGCGCCGGTCTGCGTCTGCACCAGCCCGCCCTGGTGCGGCACACCGCCACCGGAGATCGGGCCGGGCAGGTTGAGCAGCACCTGCCGCTGCTCGTACGGGCCGAACGGGCCGTTCGTGGACTTCAGCACGTACTGGCCGTTGGCCGGCCGGGTCAGCCAGATGTAGTACGCGCCGTTGCGCTTGTAGAAGCGCGCGCCCTCCAGCGTGCCGATGCTCGACGGCGTCTGGTAGACCTGCTGGGCCCGGACCTGGCTGCGCCCGTCGGCGGAGAGCTGGGCCACGCTGATCGTGCCGTTGCCGTACGCGACGTACATCGTGTCGTTGTCGTCGATCAACATGCCGGCGTCGTAGTAGCAGTTGGGGATGGTGGTCAGGCGGTTCCACGCGCCGTCCACGGCGGTGGCGGTGTAGATGTGGGTCTGCGCGAAGTCGATGCACCCGGCCCAGTAGAACGTGCGGTTGCTCGGCCGGTAGTTCAGCGTCGACGCCCAGATGCCGTCCACGTACGCCTGCTCGCCGGCGCTCAGGTCGTACTTGGTGCCGAACTCCAGCCGCGGCACCGAGTGCCCGGCGAACTCCCAGTTCACCAGGTCCCAGGAGCGCAGCACCGGCGCGCCCGGCGAGTAGTGCATGGTGGAGGCGGACATGTAGTAGACGTCGCCGACCCGGATGATGTCGACGTCGGCGAAGTCCTGCCAGACGGCCGGGTTGGTGAAGCTGCCGCCCGGGGTGCCGGGGTTGTCGCCGACGCGGACGAGCTGCCACTGCTGGTTCGCGCCGTTCCAGTCGTCGTACTGGACGATGTTGCCGCCGTCGGCGGTGGAGGCGTTCTGCACCTCCATCACCTTGTTCGAGTTCCGGTTGATCAGCCGGACGTACCCGCCGTCGGAGTCGGCCAGCCGGAACTGCTGGTTGGTGCCGCCGTGGTCGGTCCACTGGACCACCGCCGCGCCGTTGGCGGTGGACGCGCCGGTCACGTCCAGCACCTTGCCGGAGTGCCGGGACCGCAGCCGGTAGTAGCCACCGCCGGAGTCCACGAACTGCCACTGCTGCCAGGCACCGTCGTTGCGCGTCCACTGGGTGATCCGCGCCCCGTCGTTCGTGGCCTGGTTGTACAGGTCCAGCGCCTTGCCGCTGTTGCGGTTCACCAGCACGTAGTACGCGCTGGTGTCCACCGTGGCCGCGGAGACGGGCGCGGGCACGGCGCCCACCACCACGCCACCGACAAGCAGCGCCACCACCCCGGCCAGCAGCCGGGCCAGGCGTCCACGTCCACGGGACAGTCGAGCCGTCACCATGATCCTCCTTCGTCGACCGGAACCCGGGCACGGCGGCACGCGCCGACGACGTCGGCGTTATCGCTAACAGCGATGCCCACCCAGGCGGGAGTCGGATCCCTGGCAACTGCGGCGCAGATCGCGCCCGGAACGGCCCGCGAGCGGTGCCGGTGACCCTATCCATCGACTGTGAGCGATAACATGCCGTTCGTCAAGCCGTAACGCGGGGCACCGCCGCGCGGGCCGGCACGGTCGGCCGGCGAGGGCTCAGAAACCCCGGGCGAGCCGGTAGTACGCCTGGTTCCAGCGCAGCTCGTCGGCGAAGCGGTGCGGGCGCGTCTCGGCGTCGATGACCACCAGCTCGGTGCGGGCCATCGCGGCCAGGTCGCGCAGCTCCTCCACGCCGACGGCCTGGGACAGCACGGTGTGGTGCGGCGCGCCCGCGGTGATCCACGCCTCCGCCGAGCCGGCCAGGTCGGGCTGCGGACGCCAGACCGCGCGCGCCACCGGCAGCCGGCGCAGCGGGTGCGGCGGCGGCACCACGTCCACCGCGTTGGCGATCAGCCGGAACCGCTCCCCCATGTCGGCCATGCCCAGCACGACGGCCGGGCCGGGCGCGGCGTCGAAGACCAGGCGTACCGGGTCCTCGCGGCCGCCGATGCTCAGCGGGTGCACCTCCGCGCTCGGCACGTCGGCGGCGATGCTCGGGCACACCTCCAGCATGTGCGCGCCGAGGATCAGCTCCTGGCCGAGCGTCAGGTCGTAGGTGTAGTCCTCCATGAACGAGGTGCCGCCCGGCACGCCCACGGCCATCGCCTTGAGGGTGTGCACCAGCACCGAGGTCTTCCAGTCCCCCTCGCCGCCGAAGCCGTAGCCGTCGGCCATCAGGCGCTGCACCGCGATCCCGGGGAGCTGGCGCAGCCCGCCGAGGTCCTCGAAGTTCGTGGTGAACGCCCGGAAACCGCCGGCGTCGAGGAACGCGCGCAGGCCCAGCTCCTGGCGCGCCGCGTACCGCAGCGAGTCGTGCCGGTCCCCGCCGGGCCGCAGCTCGGCGGCGACGCGGTAGGTGTCGTCGTACTCCTTGACCAGGTCGTCGACCTGCGCGTCGGGCACCTGGTCGACGGCGGCGACCAGGTCGTTGACGCCGTAGGTGTTCACCGAGACGCCGAAGCGCAGCTCCGCCTCGACCTTGTCCCCCTCGGTGACCGCGACGTCGCGCATGTTGTCGCCGAAGCGGGCCAGCCGCAGTGTCCGCACCGCCGACCAGCCGATCGCGGCGCGGGCCCAGGCCGCGACCCGCCCGACCACCCGGGGGTCGGTGACGTGCCCGGCGACGGTCTTGCGGGCCACCCCGAGCCGGGTCTGGATGAACCCGAACTCCCGGTCGCCGTGCGCCGCCTGGTTGAGGTTCATGAAGTCCATGTCGATGTCGTCCCACGGCAGCGCCACATTGGCCTGCGTGTGCAGGTGCAGCAGCGGCGTGCGCAGCGCGTCCAGCCCGGAGATCCACATCTTGGCCGGGGAGAAAGTGTGCATCCAGGCGATCACCCCGACCGCGCCCTGCACTGCCGCGTCCCGGCAGGCGGCGAGGATGTCCGCGCTGGAGGTGAGGACCGGCTTCCAGACCACGCGTACGGGGATGTCCGGCGACTCGTCCAGGCGCGCGGCGATCTGCCGGGACTGCTCGGCGACCTGCCGCAGGGTGTCCTCGCCGTAGAGGCCCTGGCTGCCGGTGAGGAACCAGACCTCGGGCTGGGGGTGAGTTGCCATGTTGTTGCCTTCCGCGCTAGGAACCGTCACTTGAACCGGATGCCGATGAGGCGCTGGAGGAGGATGAACGCGAACAGCAGGCCGCCGATCACGATCTTGGTCCACCAGGAGTTGAGGCTGCCGTCGAACGTGATCAGCGTCTGGATCACGCCCAGCACCAGCACGCCGAGCACGGTGCCGAAGACGTACCCGGATCCGCCGGTGAGCACGGTGCCGCCGATCACCACGGCGGCGATCACGTCCAGCTCCATCCCGACGGCGATCAGCGGCGCGCCGGACAGCGTGTAGAACGACAGCAGGATGCCGCCGATCGCCGAGCAGAGCCCGCTGATCGTGTAGACGGCGATCCGGGTCCGCGCCACCGGCAGGCCCATCAGCAGCGCCGACTGGGCGTTGCCGCCGACCGCGTACACGTTGCGGCCGAACCGGGTGTACGCCAGCACGTACGCCGCGATCAGCACCACCGCGAACGCGATCAGCACGCTGATCGACACGAAGTTGCCGGCCGGGTCGCCGATGCGCTGCTGCGACATCGAGGTCCAGAAACCGTCGGTGATGGAGATCGAGGCGTCGCTGATGAACGTGCACATGCCCCGGGCGAAGAACATCCCGGCGAGTGTCACGATGAACGGCTGGATCTCGAAGAAGTGGATCGCGCAGCCCATCAGGAAGCCGAGCGTCGGGCCGATCAGCAGCGCGATCACCAGCACCAGGGCCGCGGGCAGGCCGTCGCGCAGCAGCGCGGCCGACACCATCGCGGTCATCGCCACCACCGAGCCGACGGACAGGTCGATGCCGCCGGTGAGGATCACGAACGTCATGCCGACCGCGACGACGAGCAGGAAGCCGTTGTCGATGAAGACGTTGAAGACGACCTGGACGTTGGAGAAGGCGCGGTACTGGGACACGCCGATGCCGTACATGACCAGCAGCAGGGCGAGCGTGGCCAGCACCGGGACGTGCCGCCGGGGCAGGCTGGGCCGCCAGGAGCGGCCGGTGGTCAACGACGTGCTGCTCATGCCGGCACCTGCTCCTTCTCCCGCTGCGGTGCCGCCGGGCCGGGTTCGGCCCCGCGCCGTCGCCGGCGCAGCCGGGCCCGGAACGCCGGGGCCTGCACGAGGCAGACGGCGATGACGACGACCGCTTTGAACAGCAGCGACGTCTGCGGCGAGATGTTCATCGCGTACACGGTGGTGGTCAGGGTCTGGATGATCAGCGCGCCGAGGACGGTGCCGCCGAGGGAGAACCGGCCGCCGGCCAGCGACGTGCCGCCGATGACGACCGCCAGGATCGCGTCGAGCTCGATCCACAGGCCGGCGGCGTTGCCGTCGGCGCTGGAGACGTTCGCGGTGACCATGAAGCCGGCGATCGCGGCGCAGGCGGCGCTGATCACGTAGACGAGGAAGACGATGCGCCGCGACCGGATGCCGGCGAGCCGGCTGGCCTCGGCGTTGCCGCCGACCGACTCGACGATCAGGCCGAGCGCGGTGCGGCGGGTGAACGCGGCCACGAGCAGCGCGGCGGCGAGCGCGATCAGGATGGCCAGCGGCAGCGTCAGGAAGTGCCCGAGCCCGATCGCCCGGTACGGACCGGAGTTGATGGTGATGATCTGGCCCTCGGTGACCAGCTGGGCGATGCCCCGTCCGGCCACCATGAGGATCAGCGTGGCGATGATCGGCTGGATGCCGATGACCGCCACGAGTATCCCGTTCCAGGCGCCGAGCACGAGCGCGGTGCCGAAGGCCAGGGCCAGCGCGGTGGCCACCGTGGCCGGGCTGTTCTGGTCGGCCGCCCCGCTGATGTGCAGGCAGGCGATCGCGCCGCTGATCGCGCAGAGCGACCCGACCGACAGGTCGATGCCGCCGGTGGCGATGACGAGCGTCATCCCGAGCGCGACCAGGATCAGTGGCGCGCTCAGCCGGAGGATGTCGATCGGTGTGCCGTACAGGTGGCCGTTCTTGACCTCGACGGCGAGGAAGCCGGGACGGTAGACGGTGTTCGCGGCGATCATGACCACGAGCACGAGCGCCGGCCAGAACAGGCGGTGGCCGGTCAGCGGGCGGAGGCGGTCGGCGACAGCGGTCATCGGGTCACCTCCTCCCGGGGCGTTCCACTGGCGATGGTGCGCATGACGCGGTCGGCGTCGAGCGTGTCGTCGTTGTCGAGCTGGGCGACCATCTCCCGGTCGCGCATCACCGCGACGCGGTGGCTCAGGCGCAGCACCTCCTCCAGCTCGGCGGAGATGAACAGCACCGCCATGCCGCCGTCGGAGAGCTGCACCACCAGCTTCTGGATCTCGGCCTTGGCGCCGACGTCGATGCCGCGGGTCGGCTCGTCCAGGATCAGCAGGCGCGGCTCGGTGATCAGCCAGCGGGCCAGCAGCACCTTCTGCTGGTTGCCGCCGGAGAGGTTGCGCACCGGCAGCTCCGGGTTGGCCGGGCGGATGCTCAGCGCCTCGACGTACCTGCGGACCAGCTCGTCCTGGCGGCGGCGCGGGATCGGGCGCAGCCAGCCGCGCGCCGCCTGCATCGCCAGGATCATGTTCTCCCGGACGGTGAGTTCCGGGACGATGCCCTCGGCCCGGCGGTTCTCCGAGCAGAACCCGACGCCCTGGCCGATGGCCTGGATCGGGTTGCGGACCGGCGCCCGGCCGCCGTCGAGCCGGACCTGGCCGTGGTCGGCCCGGTCCGCGCCGAAGATCAGCCGCGCCACCTCGGTCCGGCCGGAGCCGAGCAGCCCGGCCAGGCCGACCACCTCGCCGGCGTGGATGCGCAGGCTGAACGGGGCGACCGCGCCGCGCCGGCCGAGTTCGGCGGCGTCCACCAGCGGGGCCGCGCCGCCGGCGTCGACCGTGGCGCGCTTCTGCTGCTCGTCGAGCCGCTCCAGCACGTCCAGCTCCTGCCCGATCATCTTCTCGACCAGGCTGAACTGCGGCAGCTCCTCGGTGCGGTACTCCCCCACGAGCCGGCCGTTGCGCAGCACCGTGATCCGGTCGGCGATGCCGTAGACCTGGTCGAGGAAGTGGGTGACGAACAGGATCGCGATCCCCTCGTCGCGCAGTTGCCGCATGATCCGGAACAGCTGCGCGACCTCACCGGCGTCCAGGCTGGACGTCGGCTCGTCCAGGATCAGCACCCGGGCCCGCACGTCGATCGCCCGGGCGATGGCGACCATCTGCTGCACCGCCAGCGAGTACGAGCCGAGCGGCGCGCCGACGTCGAGGTCGAGGTCGAGCCGGGCCAGCAGGTCGCGGGCCCGGCGGCGCATCTCGCCCCAGCGCACCGCGCCGAACCGGCGGGGTTCCCGGCCGATGAAGACGTTCTCCGCCACCGACAGGTTGGTGCAGAGGTTGACCTCCTGGTACACGGTGCTGACACCGGCCGCGGCGGCCTGCATCGGACCGGTGAACGAGACCTGCTCGCCGTCGAGCGTGACGACGCCCGCGTCGGTCCCGTAGACGCCGGTCAACACCTTGATCAAGGTGGACTTGCCGGCGCCGTTCTCGCCCATCAGGGCGTGGACCTCGCCCGGGAACAGCCGGAAGTCGACGTCGTGCAGCGCGCGGACCCCGGGGAAGGTCTTGCTGATGCCGGTCATGGTCAGGACCGGACGGTTACCCGTCATCCCATCGGACCTCTTCTTCGACGGTGGTGGTACGGGGGCCGCCGTCGGTTGCGACGGCGACCCCCGGGTGACTCAGTACTTGCGGTTGGGCAGTGCCTCCTTGGCCTGCTCCTGGGTGAACGTGGTCTCCTCGGTCTCGATCCGGGCGGGCACCTCCTCGCCGGCCTTGACCTTCTTGACCAGGTCCATCAGCTGCGGGCCGAGCAGCGGGCTGCACTCGGCGATGAAGTTGAACTTGCCGTCCGCGAGGGCCTGCATGCCGTCCTTCACCGCGTCGACGGTGATGATGGTGATGTCCTTGCCGGGCTCCTTACCCGCCGCGGTGATCGCCTCGAGCGCGCCCAGGCCCATGTCGTCGTTGTGCGCGAAGAGCACGTCGATCTTCGGGTTGGCCTTGAGGAACTGCTCCATCACCTGCTTGCCGCCGGCGCGGGTGAAGTCACCGGTCTGCGAGGCGACGATCTTCAGGTTGGGGTTGGCGGCGATCGCCTCGGCGAAGCCCTTCTTCCGGTCGTTGGCCGGCGCCGAGCCGGTGGTGCCCTGCAGCTCCACGATGTTGACCGGGCCGGACGCGGACTTCTTCTGCTCCACCAGCCACTCGCCGGCGAGGCGGCCCTCCTTGACGAAGTCCGAGCCGAGGAACGTCTTGTAGAGCGACTTGTCGGCCGAGTCGACGGCGCGGTCGGTCAGGATCACCGGGATCTTGGCGTCCTTGGCCTCCTTGAGCACGGTGTCCCAGCCGGACTCCACCACCGGCGAGAAGGCGATCACGTCGACCTTCTGCTGGATGAAGTTGCGGATCGCCTTGATCTGGTTCTCCTGCTTCTGCTGGGCGTCGTCGAACTTCAGCTCGATGCCCGCCTCGGCCGCCGCCTCCTTGATCGAGGTGGTGTTGGCGGTGCGCCAGCCGCTCTCGGCGCCCACCTGGGAGAAGCCCAGGACGATCTTGTCGTTGCCGTCGCCGGAACCGCCGCCGGTGTCGCTGTTGCCGCACGCGGCCATGCTGGCGGCGAGCAGCACGCCGGCGAACGCCGCGATGACCGTGCGTGCCGTGCTCCTGCTTCTCATCGATTCTCCTCCGGGGGTTGGATGTTCCGGGCGCACGTCCGGCGGGGAGCCGGAGCGGCCCGGGTGTGGTGGTGGGGGGGTGCGCGGCGCGGTCCGGGGTCAGTGCGCCGGCGGGCGTTGGCCGTACACGTTCTGGTAGCGGTCGTAGAGCGAGTCGATGTCGGCCGGCGCGATCGGCACCGGCCGGCCGAGCGCCCGGGCCAGGTGTGCGGTGCGGGCCACGTCCTCGCACATCACTGCGGCCTTGACCGCCGCCCGGGCGTCGCGGCCGATGGTGAAGACGCCGTGGTTGCGCATGAGCACCGCGGGTGAGCGGTGCCCGGACAGCGTGCTGACGATGCCCTTGCCGATGTCGTCGCCGCCGATCAGCGCGAACGGTCCGATCGGGATCTCCCCGCCGAACTCGTCGGCCTGCGCGGTCAGCCAGCACGGGATCGCCTCGCCGCGGGCCGCCCAGGCGGTGGCGTACCCGCTGTGCGTGTGCACGACGCCGCCGACCTCGGGCATCGCGCGGTAGACGTAGGCGTGCGCGGCGGTGTCGCTGGACGGGGCGCCGTCGCCGTCGACCACCGCGCCGTTGAGGTCGCAGACCACCATGGCCGCCGCGGTCAGGTCGTCGTAGTCGACGCCGCTGGGCTTGATGACCATCAGGTCCTGACCGGGTACGCGGGCCGACACGTTGCCGGCGGTCCAGGCCACCAGGTCGTAGCGGGTCAGTTCGCGGTGCAGGCGCGCCACCGTCTCGCGCAGCGCGTCGACCTGGCTGTTCATCCGACCACCTCCAGGGTCGCGGCGGCGCGGTCCGCGGCGGCGTCGACCGCCGCGTTGCGGATCGCCCGCAGGCGGAGCATGACGTCGTTCGCGCCGCGGCCGAAGTGGTCGTGCAACGCGCGGTACTCGGCGTACAGGGCGTCGTAGGCCCGCACGTTCTCCGGTACGGGCCGGTAGACGGCCTCGTCGATGCGCCCCATCGCGGCGGACGCCTCGTGGATCGTCGGGTACGCCCCGGCGGCGACAGCCGCGTGGATGGCCGAGCCGAGCGCCGGGCCCTGGGCGGAGCCGATGATGCTCAGCGGCCGGTCGGTGACGTCGGCGTAGATCTGCATGAGCAGCCGGTTGGAGGTGAGCCCGCCGGCCACCACCAGGTCGTCGACGGGCACACCGGCCTGCGCGAACGCCTCGACGATCATCCGGGTGCCGTACGCGGTGGCCTCCAGCAGCGCCCGGTAGACGTCCGGCGGGCGGGTGGCGAGCGTCAGCCCGACGACCAGCCCGCTGAGGTCGTGGTTGACCAGCAGGGACCGGTTGCCGTTCCACCAGTCCAGCGCCACCAGCCCGTGCGCGCCGACCGGCTGGGCGGCGGCGGCCTCGGTGAGCCGCTCGTGCGAGTCGAACCCGGCCGGGGCGGCGTGGCGGACGAACCAGCCGAAGATGTCCCCCACCCCGCTCTGCCCGGCCTCGAAGCCCCAGGCGCCGGGGCTGATGCCGCCGTCGACCACGCCGCACATGCCCGGCACCTCGGCCGGGTGGGTGCCGTTGAGGACGTGGCAGGTGGAGGTGCCCATGATGGCGACCAGACGGCCGGGTCGCAGCGCCTGGGCCGACGCGGCGGTGACGTGGGCGTCGACGTTGCCGGCCGCGACCGCGATGCCCTCGGGCAGTCCGGTCCAGGCGGCGGCGCGGGCGCTGAGCGTGCCGGCCCGCGCGCCCAGCGGCAGCAGCGGACCGTCCAGCTTGGTCACGAAGTCGGCGAAGCCGGGGGCGAGCGCGGCCAGGTAGTCCGCCGACGGGTAGCGGCCGTCCTGCCGGATGCCCTTGTAGCCGGCCGTGCAGACGTTGCGGCTCTCGGCGCCGCAGAGCTGCCACACGATCCAGTCGGCGGCCTCGATGAAGCGCTCGGCCCGGCGGTAGACCTCCGGGTCCTCCTCCAGGATCTGCAGGCCCTTGGCGAACTGCCACTCCGCGGAGATCTTGCCGCCGTAGCGGCCGAGCCACGGTTCGCCGCGTTCGGCCGCCAGCGCGTTGATCCGGTCGGCGTGCGGCTGCGCGGCGTGGTGCTTCCAGAGCTTCACCCAGGCGTGCGGGCGGTCGCGCAGATGCGGGATCTCGCACAGCGGCGTGCCGTCGGCGAGCGTCGGGAGCACGGTGCAGGCGGTGAAGTCGGTGCCGATGCCCACCACCCGGGACGGGTCCACGCCGGCTTCGGCGAGCGCGGCCGGCACCGCGTGGCGCAGCACGTCGCGGTAGTCGTCCGGGTCCTGGAGGGCCCAGTCCGGGGGCAGCGCCGCGCCGCCGTCGGGAAGCGCGGTCTCGATGACCCCGCGCCGGTACTCGTGCACCGCCGTACCGAGTTCGGCGCCGTCCCGGACGCGGACCACGAGCGCCCGCCCGGACAGCGTGCCGAAATCGACACCGATCACGTACCGGTCGGACGCGTCCACTTCGCTCATTTGCACCTCCGCCGTGTCACGGAGTTAGTGTTAGCGCTCACATATACATCCGTCAAGACACCTCCGGGCAACAGCTACGTAACGAGGGGCCACCCTCGCCGGACCACCGCGGCCGGGCGGCACGGACCGGCGGGGCCGCGCCCGAAGGAGATCCACACGGGCGCGCTCCCGGTCCGGCCGACGAGCCCCGGCGAACGTCTTGTTAGCGACAACAATCGATGCCCTAGTGGATCGTCGAGCGGCCGCGATCGACGCTGCGGGCTCCGGCCCGCAGAGAGGGCCTCCCGAGGTCGCACAGCGCCCCTCAGCGGCACTTTTCCCGGCCCCGACACCCGCGCGAACGGTCGCCGGCACGGGCCGGCCGGGCCGTCTCGCTATTTACAGGGTTTGATGTCAGCGATAACATTCTCGCCATCCCTGCTTCGTGGCGCCGCCGTCCGGGAAACCCCGGCGCCGCAGCCGGGCGGCGACGCGGACGGCGACCCCGTCGACCGCCGGACCCCACCACCCACGAGCGCCCGCCGGTGACCGGCCGGCCCCTCTCCACTGCCGTGCCGCGTACGTCCCCGCGCACCCCGGGCGACGCCGCGCGATCGGCGGGCCGCTCCCAACCGGACGCCGGCACGGCCGGCGCCCGGCGACCGAGGAGGATCAGTGCGCAGATGGACCCGACGGACGCTCGCCGTCCTGGGCGTCGCGGCGGTGGCGCTCGCCGCGACAGTCACCGACCAGGCCGTGGCCCCGCGTCCCGCACGGGCGCTGGACAACGGCGTCGCCCGTACCCCGCCGATGGGGTGGAACACCTGGAACACCTTCGGCTGCAACATCAACGAGACCCTCATCCGCCAGACCGCCGACGCGATCGTCAGCAACGGCCTGCGCGACCTCGGCTACAAGTACGTCGTCGTGGACGACTGCTGGTTCGACCCGAACCGGGACGCGCAGGGCAACCTCCAGGCGCACCCGCAGCGGTTCCCCAGCGGGATGAAGTCGCTCGGTGACTACCTGCACGCCAGGGGCCTGCTGTTCGGCATCTACCAGGTGCCGCTGGACAAGACCTGCGCCCAGGTCGGCGGCGCGTTCCCCGGCGCCACCGGCAGCCTCAACCACGAGTACCAGGACGCGCGGCAGTTCGCCGCCTGGGGCGTGGACTACCTCAAGTACGACTGGTGCTCGTCCACCGGCACCATCAACGACCAGGTGGCGCGGTTCGGCATCATGCGCGACGCGCTGGCCTCCACCGGCCGGCCGATCGTCTACAGCATCAACCCCAACAGCTACCACGCCAAGACCGGGCCGCAGCGCAACTGGAGCGACGTGGCGAACCTCTGGCGGACCACCGAGGACATCACCAACGCGTGGAACACCGGCCAGACAAACGGCTACCCGATGGGCATCCAGAACATCGTCGACGTCACGGTGCCGCTGGCCGGGTACGCCGCGCCCGGCGGGTTCAACGACCCGGACATGCTCGAGGTCGGCCGCGGGGGCATGAACGACACCGAGATGCGCAGCCACTTCGCGCTCTGGGCGGTCCTGGCCGCGCCGCTGATGATGGGCAACGACGTACGGTCGGCGAACGCGGCCACGCTGGCGATCCTGCGCAACGCGAACCTGGTCGCGATCAACCAGGACGCGCTCGGCCGTCAGGCGGCCCAGGTCTCCTTCGACGGCACCCGGCGGGTGCTGGCCAAGCCGCTCGCAAACGGCGACGTGGCGGTCGCCCTGTTCAACCAGGGCGGCTCGACCACCACCGTCTCCACCACGGCGGCGGCGGTGGGCAAGAGCGGCAGCTCGTTCACGCTGCGCGACGCGTGGACCGACGCCACCTCCACCACCACCGGCACGATCTCCGCCAGCGTGCCCGCGCACGGCACCGTGGTCTACCGGGTCAGCGGAGGCGGCACCACCACCCCGCCGCCGGTCCCGACCACGTTCCGGCTGCGCAGCGAGTCGTCCGGCCGGTGCCTCGACGTGGACAACGCCGGCACCGCGAACGGCACCGGGACGCTGATCTGGGACTGCCACAACAACGCCAACCAGCAGTTCACCGCCAACGGCCAGGCGTTGCAGGTGCTGGGCAAGTGCCTGGACGTGCCGACGAACGCGACGGCCGGCACCCGGGTGCAGATCTGGGACTGCAACGGCGGCACCAACCAGCAGTGGACCATCAACGGCAACGGCACGGTGAGCAACGGGCGCTTCCCGTCGCTGTGCCTGGACGTCGACAACGCGGGCACCGCGAACGGCACCCGGGTGATCGTCTGGACCTGCCACGGCAACGCCAACCAACGGTGGAGCCGGGCGTGAGCGGCTACGGCCGGTGAACGGCGGCCGGCCGGACGAAGGGGCGAGCGTCCGGCCGGCCGTCACCGGGCGCCGGCCGCCCGGCGCTTGTTCCAGATGTCGAACGCCACGGCGACGAGCAGCACCAGGCCCTTGACCACCGACTGGACGGACTGGTCGACGCCCATGAGCTGCATCCCGTTGCTCATCACCGCCATGATCAGGCCACCCACCATGGCGCCGACCACGGTGCCGACGCCACCGGTGACGGCCGCGCCGCCGATGAACGCCGCCGCGATCGCGTCCAGCTCGAACATGTTGCCCGCCGCCGGCTGGGCCCCGTTGGAGCGGGACGAGTAGATGACGCCCGCCACGGCGGACAGGAAGCCCATGTTGACGAAGATCCAGAAGTTGACCCGCTTCACCCGTACGCCGGACAGCATGGCCGCGGGCAGGTTGCCGCCGATGGCGTACACCTGGCGGCCGAACACCGTGCGGCGGGTGAGCAGGCCGTAGACGAGCACGAGCACTGCGAGCACGATCAGCACGATCGGCAGGCCCCGGGCGTGGGCGAGCTGCCAGGCGAACCACATGACCACGGCGCCGACCACCACGATCCGGAGCACGAACAGCGGGAACGACTCCACCGGCTGCTCGTGGCGCACCCGGGCGACCCGGGTCCGGAACACGCTCACCGCGTACCCGACCACGGCGAACGCGCCGATGAACAGCGTGAAGGCGTCGTAGCCCTGGCCGCCCAGCAGTCCGTTGAGGAAGCCGGCCGCGACCCGCTGGTACTCCTCCGGGAACGGCGACAGCGAGATGTTGTCCAGCACGCGCAGCGTCAGTCCCCGGAACAGCAGCATGCCGGCCAGGGTGACGATGAACGCCGGGATGCCGGCGTACGCGACCCAGAGCCCGTGCCACGCGCCGACCGCGACGCCCACCGCGAGCGCGGCCAGGACGCCGGCCCACCAGGGCATGCCCTCGCGGATGACCAGCACCGCCGAGACCGCTCCGGTGAGCGCCACCACCGATCCCACGGACAGGTCGATGTGCCCGCCGATGATCACGATGACCATGCCGATCGCGAGCACCAGGATGTAGGAGTACTGCAGGACGATGTTCGTCAGGTTGCCGGGGCTCAGCGAGACGCCGTCGGTGAGGACGGCGAACAGCGCGACGATCACCACCAGGGCGATGTAGATGCCGCTCTGCCGCAGGTTGCCCAGGATCAGCGCGCGCGGGTCGCTGGTGCCGGTGTGCAGGGTCGCCGCCGCGCCGGTGTCCGGCGTGGCGACCTTCGTGGCGGGAGGAGGCTTCGTGCTGGTCATCGGACGAGATCCCTGTCCTTGGTCATGAGTTCCATCAGGTTCTCCTGGGTGGCCTCGGCCACCGGCGTCTCCCCGGTGATCCGGCCGGCCGCCAGGGTGTAGATGCGGTCGCACATGCCGAGCAGCTCGGGCAGTTCGGAGGAGATGAGCACGACGGCCTTGCCGTCGGCCACCAGCCGGTTGACGATCGTGTAGATCTCGAACTTCGCGCCCACGTCGATGCCCCGGGTCGGCTCGTCGAGGATCAGCACGTCCGGGTCGGTGAACAGCCACTTCGCCAGCACGACCTTCTGCTGGTTGCCGCCGGAGAGCTTGCCCACGACCGACATCACCGTCGGCGCCTTGATGTTCATGTCGCGCCGGCCCCGCTCGGCGACCTGGATCTCACGGTTGCCGTCGATCCAGCCGCGCCGGGCCAGCTTGTCGAGCGCGGCGGCCGAGATGTTTCCCCGCACGTCGTCGATGAGGTTGAGGCCGTAGTGCTTGCGGTCCTCGGTGGCGTACGCGATGCCGTTGGCGATGGCCTCGGCCACGGTGCGCGCCCGTACCTCGCGGCCCCTGACGAACAGCCGGCCCCTGATGTCCCGGCCGTACGCCCGGCCGAACACGCTCATCGCCAGCTCGGTGCGCCCGGCGCCCATCAGGCCGGCGATGCCGACGACCTCCCCGGCCCGTACATGCAGCGAGGCCCGGTCGACGACCAGGCGGTCCTGCGTCGGGTGGCGCACCGACCAGTCCTCGATGCGCAGCACCTCGTCGCCGGGCGTCACGCTGCGGGTCGGGTAGAAGGCGGCCAGGTCGCGGCCGACCATGCCGCGGATGATCCGGTCCTGGGTGACGGCGCTGTCGGACATGTCCAGCGTCTCGACGGTACGGCCGTCGCGGATGACAGTGGTCGAGTCGGCGACGGCGGTGATCTCGCCGAGCTTGTGCGAGATCATGATGCAGGTGATGCCCTGGTCGCGCAGCCGGCGCATCAGGTCCAGCAGGTGCGCCGAGTCGACGTCGTTGAGTGCCGCCGTGGGCTCGTCGAGGATCAGCAGCCGCACCTTCTTGGACAGCGCCTTGGCGATCTCCACGAGCTGCTGCTTGCCGACGCCGAGCTGGATGACCGGGGTGACCGGGTTCTCGTGCAGCCCGACCGACCGCAGCAGCGCCGCGGCCTCCGCGTTTGTGCGGTGCCAGTCGATGAGCCCGCCCCGGCCGCGGCGCTCGTTGCCGAGGAAGATGTTCTCGGCGATCGACAGGTACGGCACCAGGGCCAGTTCCTGGTGGATGATGACGATGCCGCGGGCCTCGCTGTCCTGGATGCCCCGGAACCCGACCGGCTCGCCGTCGAAGACGATCTGGCCGTCGTAGCTGCCCGCCGGGTAGACGCCGGACAGCACCTTCATCAGGGTGGACTTGCCGGCGCCGTTCTCACCGCAGATCGCGTGGATCT
Organism: Micromonospora sp. CNZ285; assembly: GCF_004637285.1. Taxonomy (NCBI): domain Bacteria; kingdom Bacillati; phylum Actinomycetota; class Actinomycetes; order Micromonosporales; family Micromonosporaceae; genus Micromonospora; species Micromonospora sp. CNZ285. The sequence goes on from NZ_SPQD01000001.1 coordinate 2,237,224, forward strand.
CGCCGCGCCGTACGGCGAGCGAGACGTCCTGGAGCGCGGTCACGCCCGGGAAGGTCTTCGTGATGCCCCGCATCTCGAGGATGTGATCGCTCATGGGTATCCGTCCTGCTCGTGGTCGAGGTGTCCGGAGCGGACGGGCCCGGTGGCGCGGTGGCCGCCGGGCCCGTCGCCGCGCGGGTCAGCCGGCCCGTCCGGCGGCGACCTCCTGCTCGGTCAGGTAGCCGGAGTCGATCAGGACGGACTTGATGTCCTCCTTGTAGACGGTCTGCACCGGCAGCAGGAACGCGGGCACGACCTTGACGCCGTTGTTGTACGCCTTGGTCTCGTTGGCCTTCGGCTCCTCCTTGCGCAGGAACGCCTCGGCGGCGATGACCGCCTGCTCGGCCAGCAGCCGGGTGTCCTTGAACACGGTCGAACTCTGCACGCCGTCGTTGATGAGCTTGACCGAGGCGACCTCGGCGTCCTGGCCGGTCACCACCGGCATCTTCTTGGCGCCGCCGCGGTAGCCGGCGTTCTGCAGCGCGGTGATGATGCCCCGGGACAGGCCGTCGAACGGCGACAGCACGCCGTCGACCTTGCTGCCGTCGTTGTAGCTGGAGGTGAGCAGGTCCTCCATCCGCTTCTGCGCGGTCTCCTGCTGCCAGCGCAGGATGGCGGCCTGCTCGATCTTGGTCTGCCCGGACTTGACCTTCAGCGTCCCGGCGTCGAAGTACGGCTTGAGCGTGTCCATCGCGCCGTTGAAGAAGAACCCGGCGTTGTTGTCGTCGAGCGAGCCGGCGAACAGCTCCACGTTGAACGGGCCGGTCGCGGTGCCCTTGGCGCCGTCCTTGGTGAGCAGGCCGAGCCCGACCAGGAGCGCGTTGGCCTGCGCCACGCCGACCTTGTAGTTGTCGAAGCTGACGTAGAAGCTGACGTTCGGGCTGTTGCGGATGAGCCGGTCGTAGGAGATGACCGGGATCTTCGCCGCCGCGGCGGCCTGGAGCTGGCCGCTGAGCGCGGTGCCGTCGATCGGGGCGATGACCAGCACGTCCGCGCCCTGGGTGATCATCTGGTCGATCTGCTGCGACTGGGTCGGGATGTCGTCCCCGGCGTACTGGAGGTCGACCTTGTAGCCCTTTGCCTGGAGCTTCTCCTTCACCGAGTTGCCGTCGGCGATCCACCGTTCCGAGGTCTGCGTCGGCATCGAGACGCCGATCGTCAGGTCGCCGGGCTTGGCCGAGCTGGTGTCTCCGCCGCCTCCCGCGCCCTCGCCGCTGCAGGCGGCCAGGCTGATCGCGAGCGCGGCACCGCTGAGTGCGGCCAGAAGTCGTCTGCGCACGAGCGTCCTCCCTGTCGTGGCGGTCCCTGTGACACAGGTAACCCTCACGGGGAGTGTTAACGCTCACAAGTTGCCCCGTCAACCAATCGCGCGAAATGCGCATGTCTCTTTCTCGTAACAGAGACGGCAGTCCAGGTCGGACGGGACGGCGTGGCGGGGCACCGCGGGGGCGACGGCGCGCCGCCCCCGCGGTGGCCCGGCTCAGGTCGCGGAGCAGGTGGGCGTCATGCCCGATCCGCTGCCGTTGCCCTGGAACCCGAACTCGGTGCTCTGACCGGCCCCGAGCTGGCCGTTGTAGTCGACGTTGGTGAACCGCACCGTGCCGCTGTTACCGCTCGCGGTGGCGCTCCAGGTGTTGGTGATGCTCGCGCCGCCCGGCAGCGTCATGGTGACAGTCCATCCCCGGGTGCCCGACGAGCCGGCTGTCACCTTCACGTTGGCGACGAAGCCACCGGTCCAGGAGTTCAGCGTCACCGATGCCGTACACCCGCCCTGGCCCGGCGGCGGCGTGGTCGGGTTGTTCGGCGGCGGGGTCGTGGTCGGCGGCGGGTTGTTCCCGCCCGCGTTGAGCGCGTCGAGCACCGCGTTGTACGCCGCCTTCTTGTTGCCCGAGCAGTCGAACAGCAGCGCGTTGTCCGAGCCGCGCCACGAGTCGCAGTCCCGCACGCCCCACACCGTGATGCCGGTGCAGCGCGACACCGCCAGGCAGGCCCGGGTGACGGCGGCGTAGATGTTCGCCTGGTTGCCGCCGGTCATCACGTCCAGCTCGGTGATCTGCACCTCCACGCCCAGGTCCGCGAAGCGCTGGAGGTTGGCCTGGTAGTCACCGGGAAGCGTGGTGCCCAGGTGCGACTGGAAGCCGACGCAGTCGATCGGCACGCCACGCGACTTGAAGTCGCGCACCATGTTGTAGATACCAGTCGACTTCGCGTTGATGCCATCGGTGTTGTAGTCGTTGTAGCAGAGCTTCGCGCCCGGGTCCGCGGCGCGGGCCGCCCGGAACGCGGCCTCGATCCAGTCGTTGCCGGTGCGCTGCAGGTTCGAGTCGCGACGCCCGCCGCTGCCGCCGTCGGCGAACGCCTCGTTCACCACGTCCCAGGCGTAGATCTGCCCCCGGAAGTGGGTGGCGACCTGGGTGACGTGGTTGATCGCGGCGTTGCGCAGCGCGCTGCCGGACAGGCCCTGCGCCCACGACGGCTGCTGCTGGTGCCAGAGCAGCGCGTGCCCGCGCACCGACATCCCGTTCGCGCGGGCGTGGCTCACCAGCCGGTCGCCGCCGCCGTAGCTGAACCGCCCCTGCTGCGGCTCGGTGGCGTCCCACTTCATCTCGTTCTCGGCCACCACGGAGTTGAACTCGCGGTTCAGCACCGTGGCGTACGTGTTGTCGGACAGCTTGCCGGTGGCGACAGCGGCGCCGAAGTAGCGGCCCTTCTCGGCTGCCGCCGCGCGCAGCGTGGTGCCGGCGCTCGCGGCCGGTGCCAGGGCCACCGCCATCCCGGCGACGAGCGCGCCGGCCAGGATGCCGGTGGTCAGCAGGGCTCTCTTTCGTCTCATGCGGATTCCTCTTCCGGGGGGTTACGCGATGGTGGTGGTGCGAGTCCCCGACCCCGCGTCCGGTGACGGTGTCGAGGTACGACCAGCGCGGCTCGCCCGGTGAGCCTTGCGGCGCTCATGCCCTGCCATCGACTGTGAGCGATAACATCCCCCGGCGTCAACCCCCTGCCGCCTAGGGATAGACGTCCTCGTGCGCCTTGCGGTAGTCGACGATCTCGTCCAGCCGGCCGGCCGCCGCGTGCGTCACCCAGGCCGGGTTGCCCAGCAGCGCGCGGCCCAGCGCGACCAGATCGAACTCCCCGTCCGCCAGCCGCGCGGCCAGGCCCGCCACCGACTCCGGGCCGTCCGGGCGCAGGAAGTCCCGCCGCAGCCCGACCGAGCCGACGGTGATCGACGGCAGGCCGGTCAGACGCTTGGCCCAGCCGGCCAGGTTCAGCGGCGAGCCGGGGAACGCCGGCTGCCAGAAGCGGCGCTGCGAGGCGTGCAGCACGTCCGCGCCGGCCTCGGCGAACGCGCCGAGGATCGGCGCCAGCTCGGCCGGGGTCTCGGCGATCCGCGCGTCGAACGCCCGCTCCTTGAACTGGGAGAACCGCACGATCACCGGGAAACGCGCCGGGACCTGCGCGCGGACCGCGCGCACCACCGCCGCCGGGAACGCCGCCCGCCGCGCCGGTGAGCCGCCGAACGCGTCGGTCCGGCGGTTCGTGTACGGCCACAGGAACTCGTCCAGCAGGTAGCCGTGCGCGGCGTGGATCTCGATCGCGTCGAACCCGGCCCGCATCGCGACCCGTGCCGCGTCCGCGTACGCCGCCAGCAGCACGTCCGCGTCCGCTGCGGTCATCGCGTGCGGCGCCGGGCGGCCCGGCTCGCGTACCCCCGAGGGGGTCCACGCCGGACGGCCGTCCACCGGTTCGCGCAGGCTGCCCAGGTGCCACAGCTGCGCGGCGATCCGGCCGCCGGCGGCGTGCACCGCCTCGACCACCCCCCGCCAGCCGGCCTCGGCCGCGCCGGCGGTCATCCGCGGCACGGTGTCCTCGTAGCCGGCGCTGGGATGGTCGACCAGCACGCCCTCGGTGACGATCAGGCCGATGCCGGCCGCGGCGCGGCGCCGGTAGTAGCCGGCCATCTCCGGCGTCGGCACGCCACCGGGCGCGCGGTTACGGGTCATCGGCGCCATCACGAAGCGGGACGGCAACGGCAGCCCGGCGACGGTGACGGGTGCCAGCAGCGGCGTCAGCGGCGATGCGGTGTCCAGTGTCGCGTTCATGACCCGACGCTAGGAGTTGACACCGGTGTCAAGGGCAAGCGCTCAGGCGGCCGGATCCCGGGTGTCCTCGGTCACCGTCATGTCGGACACCACGTCGTCGAGCACCGCGACGGCGTGCGCGAGCCGCGCCATCTCGGCGGTCATCCGGGCCCGCTCCTCGCGCAGCCGGTCGGTGAGCCACGAGGTGCGGATCTCCGGATCGGTCACGCAGGGCAGCAGCTCGGCCATCCGGCGGCTGCTCAGCCCGGCGTCGAACAGCCGCTGGATGAGCCGGACCCGGTCCACCGCCGACTCGGCGAAGACCCGCTGCCCGCTCGGCGTCCGCAGGGCGGCGAGCAGGCCCTGCTGCTCGTAGTACCGGATGGACCGGGCGCTCACCCCGGTCCGCGCCGACAGCTCCCCGATCCGCATCGCGCCTCCCCGCTCGCCGGACCTCCATCATCGAGCATGCCGCGCCGGTCCGGACAGCAGCTCGACGTACCCGTCGGTGCCGTGCACGCGGATCCGCCCGCCGTCGGGGATCAGCCGGGTCGCGTCCGGCACCGCCACCACCGCGGGCAGGCCGTACTCGCGGGCGATCACCGCGCCGTGCGTCATCAGGCCGCCCACCTCCGTCACCAGGCCGGCGGCACCCACGAACAGCGGCGTCCAGCTCGGGTCGGTGTGCGCGGTGACGAGGATGTCGCCCGGCTCCAGGTCGGCACCGGCCAGGTCCGCCACGACCCGCGCCCGCCCCTCGACCACGCCGGCCGAGACCGCCAGCCCGGCCAGGGCGCCCGGTGGCACGTCGTCGCGCCGGTACGAGCCGTTGAGGGCCTCGCCGTCGGAGGTGAGCACCCGGGGCGGGGTGAGCGCCTGGTGCGACCGGAACTCCTCCCGGCGCCTGCGGATCAGCCCGGCGTCCACCCGCCCGGTCGCCGCGACCTCACGGAACTCGTCGAAGGTGAGGTAATAGGCGTCCTCCGGGTCGGCGAGCACACCGGCGCGCGCCAGCCGGTCGGCCTCCGCCATGAGCGCCTGCTTGTAGACGGCGTAGCGGCTCACGATGTCGTACTTCGGGTACTCCCGGTAGCCGGCGAACGTCCGTACCCGATCGATCACGGCCTGCGTCTCGGCGGCCCTGCGCTCGCCGTCGGGCAGCGCGCGCAGGCGGTCCAGCACCTCCCGGGCCTTCGCCTCGGCCCGCTCCCGGCCCTGGGCGAAGCGGCGCGCGGCGGCGCCCGGGGCGAAGGTGCGGACGTTGTCCAGGATCAGCGGCACGAGCGTGGCCGGGCGCTCGCTCCACCGTGGCCGGGTGATGTCGATCTCGCCGACGCAGCGCATGCCGTACCGGTCCAGGTAGCCCTCGACGGCCGCGCGCACCTGCGCGCCGCCGGGCAGCTTCGGCAGCTCGTCCAGGAACCCGTCGTCGGCGGCGTCCCGCAGGAACGCCACCACCTCGGGGTACGCGCGGACCACGTCGGCCACGTCGAGCAGCGCCAGCCCCATCTCGGCGGTGACGTTGCCGGGCGCGGACAGCGTGAGCGTGTCGGCGGCGTCGCGTTCGCCGAGCCACTCCCCCAGCCTGTCGTTGAGCCACCAGGTGGCCTGCATCCCCGCCATGATCACCTGGGCGCTCACCGGATCGGTGAGCACCCGCTTGTGCTCGGTGAACGCCTCGACCAGGAAGTCGAACAGCGCGGGTCCGGAGCGGCCGCGGACGTCGCGGCGCAGGGCGGCGAGAGACTCCCGGCTGCGTTCGACCAGCGTGGTGACGATCGCCGGGTCGGTCTCGATCGGGGGTGGCGGTCCGCCCGCGGGCGGACCGGCCGGGGCCGGGTCCGGGTCCGGCGCGGCCGGTACGACGTCGCGGGCGAGGACCGTCTCCAGCGCGTCCCGGGTGAGCGGGTCGGCCCGGCCGATCATGCCCAGGAACGCGGCACGGCCCGACACCGTGGACAGGTGCGGCGTGGCGTCGACGAACAGCCGGCCGCCCGCCTCGTGCATCGGCGCCATGGCGGTGAGCCGCCACATCGACAGGCCCAGCGGCCTCATCGCGTCGGTCATCATCTGCTGGTGGCCGACCGACAGGTAGACGTGGAACCGCCCGTCGGCGGCGACCGCCGGCACCGGGAACAGCGTGGTGATCGGCCGGCTCTGGAGGATGTGGACGTCGTCCCCGGTCAGGGCCCACTCGACGTCCTGCGGGCAGCCGAAGTACGCCTCGATCCGCCGGCCCAGCGCGGCGAGGCGTACCGCCTGCGCGTCGGTCGGGGCGGGCTGGGCCTGCCGCGCCGGGTCGACCGGCGTCTCCCGGGTGCCGCCGCCGGGCACCGCGTGCACCGCCCGCGCCTTCGCGCCGATCGTCCGGCCGGCCACCGCGCCGTCGCGCACCGTGAAGACGTCCGGGTTCACCAGGCCGGAGACCAGGGCCTCGCCGAGACCGAAGCCGGCCTCCACCGACACCACCGTCCGGTCGCCGGTGACCGGGTCGGCGGTGAACATGACCCCCGCCGCGTCCGGGACGACCATCCGCTGCACCACCACCGCCATCTCCACGGACCGGTCGTCGATGCCGTGCCGCCGCCGATAGGTCACCGCGCGGTCGGTGAACAGCGAGGCCCAGCAGCGGCTGATGTGCCGCAGCACCTCGGCCGTGCCGACCACGTTCAGGTAGGTGTCCTGCTGGCCCGCGAACGAGGCGTCCGGCAGGTCCTCCGCTGTCGCGCTCGACCGCACGGCGTACGCGGCGTCCGCGCCGAGCCCGGCCAGCGCGGCGGTGACCGCCGCCGCGACCTCGCCCGGCAGCGCGGCCCGCTCGACGGCGCGACGGACCTCGGCGGCGGCAGCGCGGATCGCCGCCGGGTCGTCCGCGTCCGCGCGGGCGAGCCGCTCCAGCGGGCCGGCCAGCGCCGGCGTCCGCGCCACGGCCAGCCGGAAGGCGTCGGTGGTGACGCAGAAACCCGGAGGTACGCGCACCCCGTCGACCCGCGTCAGCGCCCCCAGGTGCGCGCCCTTGCCGCCGACCGCGGCGATCCGCGTCTCGTCCACCTCGTGCAGTTGCCACACGTACCGTCCGGTCATGCCCTGCCCCCGTTTTCGCAGCTCGACCCGCATCGGCCGCTGATTCTGCGGCATCACCGGGGCCTTGCGGCAAGACCCGGGGTGCGATATACGTTGATAGTGGCGAGGAGAGGTGTCTCCTTGCCTTTCGTTTTGCCGCACCACGAACCCCTTCCCTGACCCGCTGCCGTCACGTGAGTCAGATCTCCCCGCCCCGGGTGGAGTGCCGGGGGCGCGGCGGGGCAAGAAGCGACCACGAGGCCGCGACGCGGCCCGGACGAGCGGGACCGGACGGGGTGGGGGAGACTCGGGCGATGAGCGGCGCTGACACCGACCCGCGTACGCGTGCCGACGTCTTCGCCGTGGACGCGGAGATCGGGCCGGACCTGGCGCGGATCGACTGGTCGGCGCACCCCCTGGGCCCGCCGGACACCTGGCCGCAGAGCCTGCGGACCGCGGTGCGGATCCTGCTGTCCTCCCGGTTCCCGATGTGGATGGCTTGGGGGCCGCGGCTCAGCTTCTTCTGCAACGCCGCCTACCGGCGGGACACGCTCGGCCGCAAGTACCCGTGGGCGCTGGGGCTGCCGGCGAACGAGGTGTGGGCGGAGATCTGGAACGACATCGGTCCGCGCGTCGACACCGTGCTGCGCACCGGCGAGGCGACCTGGGACGAAGGGCTGCTGCTGTTCCTGGAGCGCGCCGGCTACCGGGAGGAGACCTACCACACGTTCTCCTACAGCCCGCTGCGCGACGACGACGGCGGCCTGGTCGGGATGCTCTGCGTGGTCAGCGAGGACACCGAGCGGGTCATCGGCGAGCGGCGGATGGCCACGCTGCGCGACCTCGGCTCGGACCCGAGCGTCATCCGCACCGAACAGGAGACGCTCGCGTTCGTCAGCCGCCAGCTGGCCCGCAACCCGCAGGACCTGCCGTTCACGCTCACCTACCTGTACGACGACGACGGCGCCCGGCTGGTGGAGGCGACCGGGCTGGCGGCGGGCCATCCGGCGGCCCCCGCCACGCTGTCGCCCGGCGACCCGGCCGCGCCGTGGCCGGCCGGCGCCCTCACCGAGGGCGAGTCGGTGCGGGTCGCGCTCGACGGCCCGGCCTTCGCGGACCTGCCGGCGGGTGTCTGGCCCGCCGCGCCAGCCGAGGCGCTGCTGGTGCCGCTGCGGCAGCAGGGCGGTGCGCCGTACGGGTTCCTGGTCGCCGGGCTGAACCGCTACCGGGCGCTGGACGACGGGTACCGCGGCTTCGTGGAGCTGACCGCCGGGCATCTCGCCACCGGTATCGCCAGCGCCCGCAGCTACCAGGCGCAGCAGCGGCGGGCCGAGGAGCTCGCCGAGCTGGACCGCGCGAAGACCGCGTTCTTCTCCAACATCAGCCACGAGTTCCGCACGCCGCTCACCTTGATCATGGGCCCGCTGGACGAGCTGCGCGGCCGGTTGCCGGACGCCGACGAGCAGGTCCGGGCCGAGCTGGACGTCATCCGCCGCAACGGCCTGCGCCTGGGCAAGCTGGTGAACAGCCTGCTCGACTTCTCCCGGATCGAGGCCGGGCGGATGCAGGCCCGCTACGAGCCGGTGGACCTGGCCGCGGTGACCGCCGACCTGGCGAGCGTCTTCCGGTCGGCGATCGAACGGGCCGGCCTGTCCTTCGAGGTCGACTGCCCGCCCCTGCCCGAGCCGGTACACCTGGACCTCGGCATGTGGGAGAAGGTGGTGCTGAACCTGCTCAGCAACGCGCTGAAGTTCACCTTCGACGGCACCATCCGGGTGGAGCTGCGCGCCGAGGGCGACACGGCGGTGCTGCGGATCTCCGACACCGGCATCGGCGTACCCGCCGACGAGATGCCGCGCCTGTTCGAGCGGTTCCACCGCATCGAGAACGCCCGCTCCCGCTCCGACGAGGGCAGCGGCATCGGCCTGGCCCTGGTCAAGGAGCTGGTCACGCTGCACGGCGGCGACATCGACGCGCACAGCACCGCGGGCCGGGGCACCACCTTCACGATCCGGCTGCCGTTCGGCACCGGCCACCTTCCGGCCGACGCGCTCGCCCCGGCGGGCACCGGCCGGACGCCGGCGTCCGCCGAGCCGTTCGTGCAGGAGGCGCTGCGCTGGCTGCCGGCCGAACCGGGCGGCGCCGTCGGCGGGGACGACCCGCCCGGCGGACCGCTCCAGCCGCTGCCCGGCGGGGCGCCGGCCCGCGTCCTGGTGGCCGACGACAACGCCGACATGCGGGAGTACCTCACCCGGCTGCTGCGCTCGGCCGGGCACGAGGTGCACGCGGTGGCCGACGGGCAGGCCGCGCTGGACGCCGCCCGCGCGCACACCCCCGACCTGGTGGTCAGCGACGTGATGATGCCCCGGCTCGGCGGCCTGCAACTGGTCGCCGCGCTGCGCGCCGACCAGCGGACGGCCGGCACGCCGGTGCTGCTGCTGTCCGCCCGCGCCGGGCAGGAGGCCTCGATCGAAGGGCTGGAGGCCGGCGCCGACGACTACCTGGTGAAGCCGTTCCCGGCCGCCGAACTGCTGGCCCGCGTCCGGGCGAACGTGGAGCTGGCCCGGCTGCGCAACCACCACGCCCGCTGGCGTACCGCGCTCGTCGACTCGTTGCAGGAGGCGTTCTTCGTCTGCGACGAGGACGGCGCGGTCGTCGAGATCAACGCGGCGTTCACCGGCATCCTCGGCTACGGGACCGAGGACCTGCCCTATCCGGCGGTGCACCCGTGGTGGCCGGACCGGGAGGCCGAGCCCGAGGCGCACCGCCAGGTGGCGGAGGCGTTCTCGACGCTCGTGGGGCAGACCCGTGGCACGTACACCGTGCCGGTGACCCACCGCGACGGGCACCGGATCTGGATCTCGGCCGCGTTCAACCAGGTCGACGACCCGGACACCGGCCGGCGGATGATCGTCGGCACGTTCCGCGACGTCACCGCCGAGCACTACGCGGTGCAGCGGGAGACCGCCCTCGCCGGGCTCAGCATGCGGCTGTCGCAGGCCGACGACCTCACCGACGCGCTGCACGGGGTGCTGGACGAGCTGCGCAGGCTGTGGCGGGCCGCCGGCGTGCTCACCGCAGTCTTCGGCGACCTGCCCGCCCCCGAGGTGACCGCCATCGACCCGGCGGCACGCTGGGACACGCTGCCGCCGGAGCGCCGGCAGGCGCTGCTCGCGCTGCGGGACACCCCGCTGCTGACCCCGGTGGCGACGCGTACGCACGGCGCCGGCATCGCCGTCGAGCACCCGCACGGCACCATGGCGCTCTGGATCGACCTGGGCGAGAAGCGGCCCTTCACCGAGCAGGACCAGACCCTGCTCGCGCTGCTGGCCGGCCACATCGGCCAGGGGCTGCATCGGGTGCACCAGATCGACCAGCAGCGGGAGACCGCGCTGGCCCTGCAACGGGCGATCCTCGGCCCGGCGCAACTGCCCGCCGGCTTCGCGGTCCGGTACTCCCCCGCCGCGATGCCGCTCAAGGTCGGCGGCGACTGGTACGACACTGTGGAACTGCCGGACGGGCGCATCGGCATCGTGGTCGGCGACTGCGTGGGACACGGGCTGCGGGCCGCGACGGTGATGGGTCAGCTGCGCAGCGCCTGCCGCGCGCTGCTGTTGCAGGATCCGAGCCCGGCCCGCACGCTCGTGGCGCTGGACCGGTTCGCCGCGCTGCTGCCGGGGGCGTCCTGCGCCACCGTCTTCTGCGGCGTGCTCGACCCGGCCACCGGCCTGATGCACTACTCCAGCGCCGGTCACCCACCGGCCATCGTGGTCCGCGCCGACGGCACTCCCGAACTGCTGCAACACGGCCGGTCCCGGCCACTGGCCGTACGCCCGGGCCAGGAGCGCCCGGAGGCGGAGGCGACGGTGCCGCCGCGCGCCACCCTGATGCTCTACACCGACGGCCTGGTGGAACGCCGCCGCCAGCCGATCACCGCCGGCATCGCCCGCGCCACCGACGCCGTCCAGCAGGGTCACCACGCGCCGGTCGAGGTGCTGGCGACCGAGATCATGGACCGGCTCACCCCGGACGGCGGCTACCACGACGACGTGGCCCTGCTGCTCTACCGCCACCCCGGGCCGCTGGAACTGGAGTTCCCGGCCGAGTCGACGCGCCTGGCCGAGGTCCGCACCGCGCTGCGGGGATGGCTGGACCGCTGCGGGCTGGCCCCGGCCCACGCCTACAACATCCTGGTGGCGGCCGGGGAGGCGTGCGCCAACGCGATCGAGCACGGGCACCGCGACGACCCGGGCGGCCGGATCCGGCTGCGCGCCGCCGCCACCGCCGGCGCGCTGCGCCTGAGCGTCACCGACAGCGGCCACTGGCGCGACCGGGACCAGCCTCCCGACCCGCACCGCGGCCGGGGACTCGTGCTCATGCGCGCGCTGATGGACAACATCAGCGTCACCCCCGGGGCCACCGGCACCACCGTCGACATGCAGGCGAGGATCACGCCATGAGCACGTCCCTGACTCTGACCACGAGCGACAGCCCGGACGGCGTCCGCGTGCTGGCAGCCGTCGGTGAGATCGACATGAGCAACGCCTCCACCTTCGCCGACGCGCTGGCCGACGCCGTTCGTTCCGACGGCGAGCCCCTGGTCGTGGACCTCACGAAGGTGGAGTACCTGGACAGCGCCGGGCTGGCCGCGCTGTTCCCGCACGCCGACCGGATCGCGCTGATCGCCGGCCCGCTGCTGGAGCCGCTGCTGACCATCTCCGGGCTGGCCGACCTCACCACGGTCCGCAGCGCCTGACGCCGTCGGGGCGTCAGGCGCTGTCGCGGGTCGGGCGCCGTCGGCGCCGTCGCCTGGTCGGGCGCGGTCGAGGGGTCAGGCGCCGTTGCGCACGATCACCAGCGGCGAGTGGGCGTGGTGCAGCACCGCGTGGCTGACCGAGCCGAGCAGCAGCCCGCCCAGCGCGCCCCGGCCGTGCGCGCCGACCACCACGAGCTGGGCGTCCTTCGACTCCTCCACAAGCACCCGGGCCGGGGCGCCGCGCAGCGACCGCTGCCGTACCGGCACGTCGGGGTAACGCTCGGCCCAGCCGGCGATCGACTCGGCGAGGACGCGCCGGGACTCCTCGGCGAGCGCCTCCGGGTCGTACACCAGCGGCAGGATGTCGCCGGGGCCGATCGGTGTGGGGTACAGCCAGGCGTGCACCACGATCAGCGACGCGCCCCGGCGGGCGGCCTCCTCGTACGCGTACCCGACCGCCGCGGTGGACAGCTCGGAGCCGTCCACGCCGACCACGACGGGCCCGTCGGCGCGCGCCTCGCCGCGCGTCACCAGCACCGGGCAGTGCGCGCGGGCCGACACCTGGAGCGTGACCGAGCCGATCAGCAGGCCGGCGAACCCGCCCAGGCCGCGGTGGCCGAGCACGATCAGCGCCGCCTCGCGGGACTCGGCGACCAGCACCGCCGCCGGCGCGCCGTCGACCACCACGCCGGTGACAGGTACGTCCGGCGCGACCTTGCCGGCCTCGGCGACCGCCTCGGCGACGACCCGTTCGGCCTGGTTGCGCAGGCCGGCTCCGGCGGGCGCGCCCGGGGCCGGGGTGAGCGGCGCGCGGGTCAGCGGCCAGATGAAGGCGTGTACCACCTGCAGTGGCCGGTTCCGGTCGGCGGCCTCGCGGGCTGCCACCCGGACCGCGTCCAGCGAGGCGGCGGAGCCGTCCACGCCCACCACGACGGGGGCCTGCGAGTGGATCGTCATGTCGTCCTCCTTCACTCGTCCTCAGCCTGCCGGTCAGGCGGCCGGCCCGGCAGGGCCGGCGGCCCCGGCGTGGGGGCCGTTGGTCCCGCGGAAGCGGCGGGTCAGCCGCAGCACCAGCCCGGGCAGCACGCCGATCGCGGCGCAGGCGAGCAGGTCGAGCGCGCTGAGCGGGGACGTGCCGAGCAGCTCGCGCAGCGGCGGCAGCAGCACGCCCGCCACCTGGAGCACAGCGGAGATCGCTACCGCCACCGGCAGCGCGAGGTTGCGCTCGCGGGAGCCCGGGGTACGGATCGCGCGGACCGCCAGCGCCACGCCGAGCTGGGCCAGGCCGAGGACCACGAACACCACCGACTGCCACGGCCGGTCGGACGCCGCGGCCCACACCCCGGCGCCCAGCGTCGCCGCGGCGATCAGCCCGCCGGTGACCAGCACGTCCCGGCCCAGGCCGGCGCCGAGCACCGACTCCTGCGGCGAGCGGGGCGGCCGGCGCAGCGTGCCCGGCTCGGCCGGCTCCGCGCCGAGCGCCACTCCGGGGACGCCGTGGGTGAGCAGGTTGATCCAGAGGATCTGCGCCGGCAGCAGCGGCACCGGCAGGCCGAACAGCGGGCCGAGCAGCATCACCGCGATCTCGGCCACGCCACCGGCGAGCGCGTAGCGCAGGAACCGGCGGATGTTGTCGTAGATCCGGCGGCCCTCGCCGATGGCGGTCGCCACGGTGGTCAGGTCGTCGTCGACGAGCACCAGGTCGGAGGCCTGCCGGGCCACCTCGGTGCCGCCGCCCATGGCCACGCCGATGTCCGCGCGGCGCAGCGCCGGGGCGTCGTTGACGCCGTCGCCGGTCATCGCCACCACGTGCCCCCGGTTCTGGAGGCCGGCGATGATGTCGAGCTTCTGTTCCGGCTGGGTCCGCGCGTACACCCGGGTCTCGGGGTGGGCGCGGCCCGGGTCGCCGTCGTCGCCGTTGGCGAGCGGGTCGCCGTCGCGCCAGAGCCCGAGCCGTCCGCCGATGGCGGCGGCGGTCGCCGGATGATCGCCGGTGATGAGGACCAGCCGGATGCCGGCCTCCTCGAAGCCCGCGGCGATGCCGGGCGCCGCGGCGCGCAGCGGGTCGCCGACCGCGACCAGGCCCAGCGGGCGCAGGCCGGTCGGCCGGGCCGGGTCGGGCAGGGTGTCGACCACCGCGGAGGCCACCGCCAGGACCCGCAGCCCTTCGGTGGCGAGCCGGTGCGCGGCGTCGGTCAGCTCGGCCAGTTCCGCGGCTTCGGCGTCCACCAGCGGCGCGGCCAGCAGGTTCTCCGGCGCGCCCTTGCAGACCACCAGGTATCGCCCGTCGCAGCGGCGGTGCACGGTGGTCATCCGGCGCAGGTCCTGGTCGAACGGGGCCTCCGCCACGCGGGGCCAGGCGTCGCGGGTGGTGTCCGGGTCCAGGCCGCAGCGGGCGCCGAACGTGACGAGCGCCGCCTCCAGCGGGTCACCGATCGCCGTCCACTCGGGCCGCTCGTCGGTGGGCGGCGTCACCGTGGCGTCGTTGCAGAGCAGCCCGGCGCGGGCGAGGGCGCGCAGCTCGTCCGGGGCGCTCACCGGCTCGCCCCGGTGGTGCACCTCGCCGTCGGGCGCGTAGCCGGTGCCGGTGACGGCGTAGCGGTCGCGGCCGGGGACGACCGCGTACTGCACCGCCATCCGGCCCTCGGTGAGCGTGCCGGTCTTGTCGGAGGCGATCACGGTGACCGAGCCGAGAGTCTCCACCGCGTGCAGCCGGCGGGGGATGGCGCGGCTGCCGGCCATCCGGCGCGCGCCCAGGGCGAGCGCCAGCGTGACGACGGCGGGCAGCGACTCCGGTACGGCCGCCACCACGAGGCTGACGGCGGTGACGGCCATCTGCGTGACCGGCCGCCCGTCGAGCACGCCGATGGCGAAGACCAGCCCGGAGAGCACCACTGCGGTCAGGCCGAGCACCCGGCCGAGCGAGGACAGGCGTCGTTGCAGCGGGGTGGGCGCCGGCCTGGTCGCCGCGACCAGGGCGCTGATCCGGCCCAGCGCGCTCGCCGCGCCGGTGCGCGCCACGGTTCCGGTGGCGCGGCCGGTGGTGACGACGGTGCCGGCGCTGGCCTCCTCCCCCGCGACCCGGGCCACCGGCACCGACTCGCCGGTCAGGGCCGACTCGTCCAGGCTGAGGCGTACCGCGTCGGTGAGGTCGAGGTCGGCGGGCACCACGTCGCCCGCCTCCAGCCGGACCAGGTCGCCGCGCACCAGGTCGGCGGCGGGCAGCACGAGGTCACGGCCGTCGCGGACCACACGCGCGGTCGGTGCGGCGAGCCGGTCCAGCGCGGCGACGGCCCGGTCGGCGCGTACCTCCTGCACCACGCCGATCGCGGTGTTGATCAGGACGACCAGCACGATCACGGCGGTGTCTGGGTAGTCGCGCAGCAGCGTGGTCACCACGGCGGCGGCCAGCAGCAGCGCCACCAGCGGGTCGGTGAGCTGGCGGAACACCCGGCCGGCCAGCCCGCGCTTGCGCGGGGCGGCCACGGTGTTCGGGCCGTCGGCGCGCAGCCGGGCGGCCGCCTCGGCCGAGCCGAGCCCGGTCGCGGGGGCCGGAGAGATCTCGGTGGGCGTCGTCGCTGTCGCCGGCCCGCCGTTGATCACCACATCGTCCTCCATGTCGTCGCCGCCCGCGCCGGGCAATCCCAGCATGCCGCGCGACCCTACGTGGGTCGCAGGGCCGAGGTCCTGTCGGACCCGGGACCAACGGCCCCCGCGCACGGGGCAGCGCGGCGCCCGGCGCGCCGGTAACGTCCGCGCGGTGAACCGGACACGCAGCGCCACCGTCCCGACACCTCCGTCCCGTCACCGGTGGGTCCGGTGGACGCTCGCGGTGCTCCTGCTCGCATCGGCGGGGTGCGGGAGGGGGATCGGGGAGGAGAGCGGCGACGAACTGGCGCGCGACACCGCGGCGGCGGAGGCGAAGCAGCTCAACACGGAGCTGGGTCACCGCAACCGGGCGCGGGACGCCGGGTCGATCGCAGCGGCCGAGATCGTCCAGGAGCCGACGGACGCCGCGTCCGGCGGCGGTGCGACAGTCCGGCGGGAGGCGCTGGCCTGGTCCGGGCGCACCGCCGGGAACGAGCGGGCCACCGTCGACGTGCGGTTCGTGGTGACGGTGCCGGAGCAGCCGCCGGTGTCGATCGGCGGCGCGAGCAACAGCGCCGGTGAGGCCGCGCGCTGCTACCGCTACGAACTCGAGCTCTACCGCTACACGACGTACCACGAGATCGACTGTCCGAGCGGCGCCGCTCCCTCGCCGCCCACCGCCGCGCCGGTGCCGGCGGTGCCCGAGGACGGGCGGCAGCGGCTCACCGCCGTGCTGCGCACCGCCACCCCGGACACGCTGGCGGGCGCCGTGCGGGCGGCCTTCCCGCAGGACTGGATCACCGTCGACACGACGGTGCACGAGGGCGCGCTGGTCGCCGCCGTCGGCGTACCGGCCGAACGGGACTGCCTCCTGCTCGTCCGCACACCGGCCGGGAAGATCGAGTCCCCCGGGTACGACCGGATCTGGCTGGAGCCGGGCGAGACCGGCTGCCGGACCGCGCTCTACGTGGCGCCGCCGCGCTGACGTACCGGTTTGCCGCGCGGCCGCCGGGGCACCTGACGGTCATGACGGATCCGGAGCAGTTCCAGCGGCAGCAGGAGGGCGCGCTCGAGCGCGGGCAGGTGTTCCAGGACGCCGAGGGGCGGCGTACCCGGGACCCGGGTGCCGGGGCGGAGAACGCGGAGAGCGAGGCCGACCGCAACGCCGAGCGCCTGGCGCGCGGCGAGGTGGGCCCTGGCGTCCCGGAGGACTGACGCGCCGAGGCGGGTGTCAATGTAGCGTTGACAGGTGACCCTGGACCACCTGTCCGAGATCGCCGCGGCCCGGGTCCGGCTGGACGACCGCGAGCTGGACCTGATCGACCGGGCCCGGCACGACGGCGCCACCTGGACCGAGATCGCACGGGCGCTGGGCCTGGGCAGCCGGCAGGCCGCCGAGCAACGCCGGCAACGCCTCGTCGCGGCCCGGCGGGCCCGCCTGGCCCGGCTCGATCCGGTCGGCGCCTCCGACCTGCCCGTGCTGCGGGCGGCGGTCACCGACCTGCACCGCTGGATCGAGGCGGACCGCGCGTGGGACGGCCGCTTCCCCCGCGCGGCCTTGACGCGCCGCACCTGCGCGCTCGCGCTGGACGCCGGCGCCGGGCCGCTGCACACGCTGGCCGCGCACCTCGCCGACGACCTGGCCGGAGCCGGGCGGCGGCTGCCCGCTCCGGCCCGCGACGCCGCCCGGCGCATCGCCGCCGCGCTGTCAACATCGCATTGACATACGACCGAGGCATTGCCCCATGACGGCTCAACTCCGGAGGATGTGAGTCCACCAGACTCAACCTCTCGGGGGAATCCATGCGCCGCAACGCCGTCCTGTTCGTGGCCGTCTCGCTGCTGTCCGGCCTCGGCGGCAGCGCCATGGCCCTGGTCTGCGGCATCTGGATCCTGGACCTGACCGGCTCGACCGGGCTCGCCGCGCTGGCCGGTCTCTGCGTGTACGCCCCGGCGCTGGCCGGCCCGTGGCTCGGCGGCCTGCTCGACCGGGTGCCCCGGCGTCCGCTGGTGATCGGCGTCAACCTCGTCCTCGCCGCCGCGCTGCTGAGCCTGCTGGCGGTACGGGGGCCCGGCGAGGCGTGGCTGATCTACGCCGTCTCGCTCGCCTACGGGATCGGCTACGTGCTCGTCGACGCCGGCGAGACAGCGCTGCTGCCCGCCGCGCTCCCCCCGGCCCGGCTGGCCGACGTCAACGGCTGGCGGTCGAGCGCGCAGGAGGGCGTGAAGCTGGTGGCGCCGCTGGCCGGGGCGGGCCTGTACGCGTGGCGGGGCGGGCACGTCGTCGCGGTGCTCGCCGCCGTCGTACCGGTGCTCGTGGCCGTGCTGTACGGCGCGTTGCGCCTGACGCGGACCGTCCCCGCTCCCCGGCCGCCCGCCTGGCGGGGGTGCGGGACGGGCTCGCCGCGCTGCTGGCCCGGCGGGCGGTACGGGTACCCGTGGCGCTCGCGGCGGTGTCCATCGCGATGTCCGGCTTCACCACCGCGGCGCTGTACGACGTGGTGGTGACCGGCCTCGGGCTGCCGTCCACCTTTCTCGGTGTGCTCGCCGGCGCCCAGGGTGGCGGATCGCTGCTCGCCGGGCTGGTGGTCGGCCGACTGGTCCGCCGCCACGGCGAGATCGCGGTCGGTGCCGCCGGCACGGTCCTGTTCGCGGCCGGCTGTCTCGGGCGTTGCCTGCCCTGGTGGCCGGGCACTGTGGCCGCCTCGGTGATGATCGGCGTCGGTCTGCCGTGGACGCTCGTCGCGGCGGTCACCGCCGTGCAGACGTACACGCCGCAGGCGATGCTCGGGCGGGTCGCCGGGACCGCGAACACGGCGATGTTCGGCCCGATCACGCTGGCCATCCCGCTCGGGTCGGCGGCGGTCGCGGCCGGCGGCCGGCCACCGCTGGTGCTCGCCGCGGTGGCGTGCCTGGCCGCGGCACTGGCGGCGGCCCGGGGCGGAGGCCGCGAAGGCGTCATCACCGCGTCGGAGGCCGAGGCCCGGGTCCGGGCCTGACCGGATGCGGCCCGTCCCCAGGGGTGAGGGGGACGGGCCGCACGATCGTCAGCGCCAGGTGTCGCTGACGGCCCGGGTGCCGCCGGCCGGCGTGGTGAGCGTCCGGTTCGCGCCGGACTCCCAGATCACCGTGCCGTCCGGGTTCTTCTTGACGTACTTGTACTCGACAGCGGTGTTCGCGGGCAGGTCGACGGTGGCCCGCCAGACCGGGTAGGCGGCCGGCGAGAGCGCGACGGCGGCTGCCGGGTTCCAGCCGCCGAGCGCCGGGACGTTGCCGACCACGAACACGTTCTGCCCGTAGACGGTGGTCGCGGTGGCGGAGAACGTGGTGGCCACAGTCGTGCTGACGGTGTCGCCGCGGAACGTCTCGGTCACCGCGTACGTGCCGCCGGCCGGGGTGGTGAACGTCCGGTTCGCGCCGGACTCCCAGGTGACCGCGCCGGCGGCGGTCAGCTTGACGAACTTGTACTCCACAGCGGTGGACCGGGGCAGGCTGACGGTGGCGCGGTAGGCGCCGCCGCCCTGCGGGGCGAGCTTGACGCCGCTCGCGGGCGTCCACGAGCCCAGCTCGGGGATGCTGCCGACGACGTAGACGTCCTGCCCGGCGGCCGCGTTCGCGGCGACGGTGAACGTGGTGGCGATCCGGTCACCCGGGCTGACGGTGGGCGAGGCGGTCGGCGAGGCGGTCGGCGAGACCGACGGGGACGCGGTCGGGGAGGCCGACGGGGACGGGCTCGCGCCCGGCCGGGCGTTCACGTGGATCGCGACCGCGTCGTTCGCCGGGAGGGTCACTGTGGCCCGGCCGCCGGACACGGTCACCGTGGAGCCGGTGCAGCCGCTGCCGGTGGCGACGCCGGAGATGACGTCGCAGTACCGGCCGTCGGCGAGCCCGGTGACGAAGGTGGCGGTGGTGGCCGAGCCGGAGTCGTTGATGCCGATCCACGCCCGGTCGCCCCGGTGGAAACCGATGACGTTGCTGTTCACCGTGGTGAAGTCCGAGACGGTCTTCACCGGGCGGGCCGCGTTGGCCCAGCCGACCATGCCCTTGACGCCGGTGGTGCGGTTCAGGCAGTTCCAGGCGGCGCCGCAGACCGTGTCGGTGACCCGGCCGGTGCCGTCGTGCGGCGGGGACTGGTTGCGGTTGGACCAGGTGAAGCTGTCGTAGACCGACGGCTTGCCGTGCGGGTAGGCCAGCGCGAAGTAGTTCGCCAGCACGTAGTCGCTGCCGTTCTTGTACGACAGCACCACGCCGTCGCGCTCCAGGTCGTGGTTGGTGACCATGGAGAACACGTTCGCGCCGGGCGCGTCGAGGTTCCAGTTCGGCACGTTCGCCAGCGCCGAGATCGAACCCTGGAACGCCGAGCGGATGCCCTTGGCGTACGCGAAGTCGAGCACGTCGCCGTTGCCGATGTAGGCGCGGGCCTGCAACGCCGGGTTGCTCGCCCCGTCGAAGATCTCCTGCGCGACGTACGGGCGCCGGCCCTCGACGACGGTGTTGTTCAGCTTACCGAGGACGGCCGCGAAGTCGTCCTTGCGGATGTGCTTGACCGCGTCGACCCGGAAGCCGTCGACGCCGAGCCCGATCAGGTCGTTCAGGTAGCCGGCGATCTTGTTGCGGACCGTTTCCTTCTCGGTGTAGAGGTCGGACAGCGACAGCAGCTCGCAGCTGGTCACCTGGGCCTCGTTGTTCCAGTCGCTGATCGTGCCGCCGGTCGGGCAGTTGTCGCCGGGACGGTGGAAGTCACCGTCGCCGTACGGCACGGCCGGGTAGCTGTAGCCGGAGAACTCGGTGCCGGCGTAGCCGCGCGTACCGGCCGGGTTGTTGGTGCCGGCCATGTGGTTGACCACCGCGTCGACGTAGACGCGCACACCGGCGTCGTGGCACGCGGTGACCATCGCGGCGAACTGCTGGCGGTTGCCGAACCGGCTGTCCAGCTTGTACGACACCGGCTGGTAGACCTCGTACCAGGGGTAGGCGCCGTCGGCGCTGGCGGGCAGCTTCACCGACTCCTGCGGCGGCGCCACCTGCACGGCGCCGTATCCGGCCGGTCCGAGGTGGTCGGTGCAGGCGGCGGCGACCGAGGTCCAGTTCCATTCCCAGAGGTTGGCGGTCACCTCGCTGTCGTTGAGGACGACGGCGGCGCGGGCGGGGGCGGTGGTGGCAGCGGCGACGGCCACCGTGCCGCCGGCCGCGACGAGCGCGGCGGCGAGCAGCAGGCGACCGGCGCGGCCACGGGGGTGTGGCCTGGCGGAGTGCATGGCTGGGGGACCTCTTCCGTGGGTTCGAAAGGGTGAGCGGGGGTGGGGCGGCCGTCCCGGGTAGCGAACACCATGCGCCATCCATGAAAGTCTTTGCAAGAGCTTGCGGCAAAGTTTTCGAAACCAGCAGGCAACACGAGTGGCCTCGGATTCCCGACCACCAGCGGCGATCCATGCCGGACCGAGCGGGCCGGCGCTCGACCGAGATCCCGCCGCTCGGGACGGGACGATCCGCTTCGCGGGACGACCGCAACTTCCGAGCAGATTTTCCAACGTTTGCGGGCTGGGTGCGTGCCGCTGATCCCCGAGACCCCCGGACACGGACGAGCCCCGGCCCGTCGCGGCGCGACGGACCGGGGCTCGCTCAGATGTGGCGGATCAGGCCAGGTCGAAGCGGTCCAGCTCCATGACCTTCGTCCAGGCGGCGACGAAGTCGCGGACGAACTTCTCCCGCGCGTCGTCGCTGGCGTAGACCTCGGCCAGCGCCCGCAGCTGCGAGTTGGAGCCGAAGATGAGGTCGACCGCGGTGGCGGTCCACTTCACCTGGTCGGTCGCCAGGTCCCGGATCTCGTACACGTGCTCCTCGGACTCCGCCGCCTTCCACCGGGTGCCCGGGGAGAGCAGGTTGACGAAGAAGTCGTTGGTGAGCACGCCGGGCCGGTCGGTGAGCACGCCGTGCGCGGCGCCGCCGACGTTGTTGCCGAGCGCGCGCAGGCCGCCGACCAGCACGGTCATCTCCGGCGCGGTCAGGTTCAGCATGTACGCGCGGTCGACGAGCAGCACCTCCGGCTGGGTCTTCTCGCCCGGCCGCAGGTAGTTGCGGAACCCGTCGGCGCGCGGCTCCATCACCCGGAACGACTCGACGTCGGTCTGCTCCTGGGTGGCGTCGGTGCGACCCGGGTGGAACGGCACCGTCACCTCGACGCCGGCGTCGCGCGCCGCCTGCTCGACAGCGGCCGAGCCGGCCAGCACGATCAGGTCAGCGAGCGAGATCTGGGCGCCGCCGGCCGCGTTGAACTCCTGCTGGATGCCCTCCAGGGTGGAAAGCACGGTGGCGAGCTGCTCGGGCTGGTTGACCTCCCAGTTGCGCTGCGGCTCCAGCCGGATCCGCGCGCCGTTGGCGCCACCGCGCTTGTCGGTGGAACGGTAGCTCGCGGCCGAGGCCCAGGCGGTGGAGACCAGCTGGGCGGTGGTGAGGCCGGACTCCAGCACCTTCGCCTTGAGCGCGGCGACGTCGGCGTCGTTCACCAGCTGGTGCGCGGCGGCCGGCACCGGGTCCTGCCAGAGCTGGGCCTCGGGCACCCACGGGCCGAGGAAGCGGCTGACCGGGCCCATGTCACGGTGCAGCAGCTTGTACCAGGCCTTGGCGAACGCCAGCGCGAACTCGTCCGGGTTCTCCAGGAAGCGGCGGGAGATCTTCTCGTACGCCGGGTCCACGCGCAGCGACAGGTCGGTCGTGAGCATGGTCGGCTTGTGCTTCTTCGACGGGTCGTGGGCGTCCGGGATGATCGCCTCGGCGTCCTTGGCGACCCACTGCTTGGCGCCGCCGGGGCTGGTGGTCAGCTCCCACTCGTAGCCGAAGAGGATCTCGAAGAACCGGTTGCTCCACTGGGTCGGCTTGTCGGTCCAGGTGACCTCGAGGCCGCTGGTGATCGTGTCGCCGCCCTTGCCCTCGCCGTACGTGCTCAGCCAGCCCAGGCCCTGCGCCTCCAGCGGCGCGGCCTCCGGCTCGGGGCCGACGTGCCGGTCGGCCGGGCCAGCGCCGTGGGTCTTGCCGAACGTGTGGCCGCCGGCGATCAGCGCGACGGTCTCCTCGTCGTTCATCGCCATCCGGCGGAACGTCTCGCGGATGAAGTGCGCCGCCGCGAGCGGGTCGGCGTTGCCACGCGGGCCCTCCGGGTTGACGTAGATCAGACCCATCTCGGTCGCGCCGACGCCGGCCACCATGTCCTTCTCGGAGGCGTAGCGCTCGTCACCCAGCCAGGTGTCCTCGGGACCCCAGAAGATCTCCTCCGGCTCCCAGACGTCCTCCCGGCCGAAGCCGAAGCCGAAGGTCTTGAAGCCCATCGACTCCAGCGCCACGTTGCCGGCGAGCACCAGCAGGTCGGCCCAGGAGATCTTCTGGCCGTACTTCTGCTTGACCGGCCAGAGCAGCCGGCGGGCCTTGTCCAGGTTGGCGTTGTCCGGCCAGCTGTTCAGCGGGGCGAACCGCTGCCCGCCGTCGCCGGCGCCACCGCGGCCGTCCTCGATGCGGTAGGTGCCCGCGGCGTGCCAGCTCATCCGGATCATCAGGCCGCCGTAGTGGCCGAAGTCGGCCGGCCACCAGTCCTGCGAGGTGGTGAGCACCTCGCTGATGTCCCGCTTGAGCGCCTCGACGTCGAGCTTGGCGAACTCCTTGGCGTAGCTGAACTCCGGGCCCAGCGGGTTGCCCTTGGACGAGTGGGCGTGCAGCACCGACAGGTCGAGCTGGTTGGGCCACCAGTCGCGGTTGCTGCGCGGACGACCGCCGGTCTTCGGGGTCGGCGAGTCGATCGCCGGGTTCTCGCTCTCGCTGCCGTGCGCGGTCACGGAGTCGTGCGCGACCGGGCAGCCGGCCGCCTCCTTGGCGTCCACGCCCTGCGGGCTGACGGGCCGGTTGTCCTGGGTGTCGCTCATCTGCTTCCTTCCGAACTGGCGGATCACTGGGCGGTGCGGTCGGCCGCGCAGCCGGGGCAGGTGCCCCAGTAGACGACCTCCGCCTCGTCCACCACGAAGCCGTGGTCGTCCGAGGCGGTGAGACAGGGGGCGCGGCCGACGGCGCACTCGACGTCGGCGATGGCGCCGCAGGAACGGCACACGACGTGGTGGTGGTTGTCTCCCACCCGCGACTCGTAGCGGGCCGTGGCGCCGGCCGGCTGGATGCGCCGGATCAGCCCGGCGTCGGTGAGTGCCCGGAGCACATCGTAGACCGCCTGGTGGGACACGGTGGGCTGCTCGGCGCGGACCAGGGCGATCACCGTGTCGGTGTCGACGTGCGGGTGGTCGCGCAGCGCGGACAGCACCGCCAGGCGGGGCCGGGTCACCCGCAACGAGACCGCCCGGAGCTGCGTCTCGAAGTCGGCCGTCATGCGACGACCTTAGTCCGGTCTTTTGGAATCAATCAAGTTTTTGCCCAGGTGTGTCGGCCGTCACATCATGGCACTCCGGGCGCACGAAAACGGGGGTGCCGCGCCAGGCGCGGCACCCCCTCCCCGGAAAAGGGCTCAGGCGGCGGAACAGGTCGCCGTCGGGGTGTTGCTGTTGCCGTTCTTGTAGAGCGTGATGCCGAAGTTGTTGCCGTTGCCGTTCGGGCGCGCGGTGAGCGTGCCGCTGGTGCCGCTGATCGACGCGTTCCAGCTGTTCTGCAGGCTCTGCCCGCCCTGGGTCTGGATGCTGACCACCCAGTTGCTGGTGCCGCTGACCGAGAAGGTCACGTTGAACCGGTCGCCCCACTCCTCGGCCCGGCTCACGCTGACCGTGCAGCCACCGTTGTTCGGCGGCGGGGTGGTCGGGTTGCCGCCGCCGGTGCCGCCGATCGTGATGTTGGAGTTGCCGCTGCTCTGGTAGCCCTCGGTGGCCAGGATCTGGTAGTCGTGCGAACCGAGGTTCATGCCGTAGCGCGACCAGGCGTCGAAGTGGTTGCCGGAGGTGATGGTGCCGCCCACGCGCTTCGACTGGCGGACGCTCCAGTACTGGTAGAACGTCCGGGTGCCCTCGATCGAGGGGGCGTTGACCCGCTGCGTGCGGTAGATGTCGTACGTGCCGCCGTCGGAGGACACCGAGCCCATGTAGCCGCTGCCCGGCGGGCGCCAGCTGCCCCAGCTGTCCACGATGTAGTACTCGACGAGCGGGTTGCGCGTCCAGCCGTAGAGCGTCAGGTACGCGTTACCGGACGGGTTGAAGCTGCCGGAGTAGCTGACCGTGCGGCGGCCGCCCGGGTTCCACCCCTTGCCGGCGACGAAGTTGTTGATGTTGCTCCACTGGGTGCTGTACTGACCACCGTTGCCCATGGTCATGGAGACGTTGCCACTGTCCTTCCAGAAGGAATAGAAGTAGCCGTTGTTGGTGCCGGTGGAGTTCGACGTGACGGTGGTGTCGGCGTAGGCCGGACCTGACGCGACGGCCGTCGCCCCGGCGGCGATCAGCGCCACGGCACAGGCGCCGCCGAGGGCCATCCTGAGGCGTCCGCGCCTGCGGATGCCCGTACGGACGGGGGCGTCTTTCATGGACGGGTTTCCTCCCTGTGACGGCTGGCGGGCGGCCAGCTTCCGGTGGCGCGAGCCGCGGGTGCTCGCCCGCCCGCGGACGGCGGGACCGGGGCGACAGCCGCGCCACGGGTGGTGGTCGGACATCGACGTCAATCGAGATACGCCGATGGCCACAGTATTGGAGCCCTGATTCATCCTGTCAACAAGTTCCGGAAATGTTGTGGTAACCCCGGCTCGGGCCCTGAACGGGCGTTACGGCTGCCGGAAAGGGCCTCCGATCAGCGTCGACGGGTCGGCGACAGTCGTTCGACCGCCATCGGAGCGGACCGGATTCCGAAACTTTTCGGTCCCGTTCCGGATCAACACCGCCGGCGCCACTCGGCGCGCACGAGCGGGCCGAGCCGGGCACCACCGTCCACATTTGACGGCTCGCCGGACGCTCGGTTCAATGACGGCCGGACCGGATCGGACCGATTCCGGCCGGGTGAACCGAGGACGTCGCGCACCGGTCCGGCGTCCGTCATCACCGGAGGGACCGCCCTGTGACACCCGATGCCCCCGGCGCGCGCCCGCGGCCGCGCCGGATCCCGCGCGGCGTCGTCGCCGCCGGCGCCGCCGGGCTGGCGGCGCTGAGCCTGGCGGTCGCCGCCCTCAGCGGGAGCGTCGCCACCGCCCGCGACGACGAGCCGGCCGGCCGGACCGTCTCCGCCGAGCACCTGGCCGCCATCCGGACCGCTGCCCGATCCTGCCCCGCGCTGACCCCGGCGCGGCTGGCCGGGCAGCTGATGGCCGAGTCGGGTCTGGACGCGCGGGCCGAGCGGACCGCGTCCGGCGGCCGGGGCCTGGCCGGGCTGGACGACGAGCGGTGGCGGACCTGGGCGCCGTGGCCGGACGCGCCGCGCACCGACGGTGCCGCCAACATCCTCGCGCTGGCCCACCACATGTGCGATCTGGCCGGGCAGGTGCGCGCGGCGGCCGTCCCCGGCGACCCGTGGCGGCTGTCGCTCGCCGCGTTCCACACCGGGTTCGACGAGGTACGCGCCGCCGAGGGGGTGCCCTCGGCGGCGGTCCCGTACGTCGACGAGGCGAGCCGGTACGCCGCCTACTACGGGCGGCAGGACGGCTTCGCCGAGACCGGCCCGGCGAGCGGCGAGGGCGAGCGCCGGCAGCCCAAGGCGGTCCCCGCCGCGTACGTCCGCCTCGTGGTACGCGCCGGCTCGGTGTGCCCGCAGGTGCCGCCGGCCGCTGTCGCCGCGCAGCTGATGGCCTCCTCCGGATTCGACCCGAACCTGCTCGGCGACGGTGGCCGCAAGGGCGTCGCCCAGTTCCGGCCCGAGCTGTGGCGCGCGTACGGCCCGTCCGGCGCCTCGCCGTGGGACCCGCAGGCAGCGGTACCGGCGGCCGGCGCCACGCTCTGCGCGCTGCGGCGGGAACTGGCCGCGCTCGACGGCGACCCGGACCTGCTGGCGCTGGCGGCGTACCGCGACGGGACCGACGCCGTGCGCCACACCGGCGGCGACTTCGACGCCGGGACGCAGGCGTTCCTGCGCACGGTCCGGGAGTTCACCGACTTCTACGCCCTCGACGGCCGGCTGCGCGGCACGCCGGCGACGTCCGGCACGCCGTCGCCCGGCACCCGGACGCCGAAGCCGCCGGCCTCGTCGGCCGCGCGCCCGTCCACGTCGTCGCCGGCGGCGGGCACGTCGAAGGAGCCGGAGAAGCCGGCCGCGCCGGTCCGCCCGGCCGGCGCGAAGCAACTCATCGGCAAGGAGACCGGCCTGTGCGCCAGCGGCGGCAGCGGCGACGGCGTACGCGTCGTGCTGCGGGCCTGCCGGGAGGAGCGCTTCCAGTGGTGGACGTTCGCGTCCGACGGCAGCGTCCGGGTCGAGGGCGGCCTCTGCCTGGACGTGGCCTGGGGCGAGAAGCGCGACGGCGTACCGGTGCAGACGGCGTGGTGCAGCGGCAACCCGGCGCAGAAGTGGGAGTGGATCGAGAGCCAGGGCCGGCGGTCGCTGTTCAACCGGGCCACCGACCGCTGCCTGGACGTCGACGGGCACGCCGCGGGCGCACCGCTGAACGCCTGGACCTGCGTGTTCAACGTGAAGCAGACCTGGTCGCTGCGCTAGCCGCGCGACCGGGCCCGCAGGCCGGGCCGGATCAGGGATTCGAGCCCACGGCCAGCCCGAGCACCCCGCAGCAGGCCACGCCGACGACGGCCAGCAGGACCAGCATGACGCTGTAGTTGGACCACATGCCGAACCGGGTGACGTCGGTGCCGTAGCCGTCGTACACCCGGTTGCGCCACCCACCGAAGCGGAACGCGAGGTGGTGCGCGGCTCCCGGCTGCACCGCGAGCGTCGTGGTGACGATCGGGACACCCATGAAGTCGGTGTACCGGACGTCGTGCGCGCCGGCCGGCACCGCGACGTGCCATGTCCCCTCGCCGGGGATGGCGACCACCTGGCGGTTGATCTTGAAGCGGCTGGTCGCCGGCACGGGGATCAGGTACGGCCCGCGGTTCACCGAGACGACGAGCACGCCGCAGCCGGGCGGCGGGGTGATCGGGTGCGGGTAGGCGATCAGCGGGCTGACGCCGCCGGGCATCGGCGGGTACGGCTGCGAGGGGAGGTAGGACACGGCTGGATTCTGGCACGGCCGTGCCAACCGTCGATCCCCGCCGGTCAGCCGGCCCCGGTCGCCCCGCCGATCAGCCGGCTCCGGTCGCCCCGGCGTCGGCCAGCAGCCGCTGTCGCATGAGGAACTTGCGCACCTTCCCGGTCGGCCCCATGACCACGTCGTCGTCGGGGACCGTCACCACCCGGCGCAGCGTCGCGGCCACCGCCGGCCCCAGCGCGGCCCGGACCCGGTCGGTACGGTCGGCTGCCGGATCGGCGTCGGCGGTGAGCAGGAGCAGCACGTCGGTGACAGTCGTGCCGTCCTCCCCCGCCGCCGCGAGCACGGTGCAGTCGCGGACGTCCGGGCAGTGCCGGAGGATGCGCTCCTCGGACAGCGCGGTGTACAGCCAGGTGCCGCCGCCCAGGTCGACCGCGTCGCTGGCCCGGTCGACGTGGTGGTAGTCGCCGGCCTCGTCGCGGTACATCAGGTCACCGGTCAGGTAGTAGCCGCCCAGCCGGGTGCGGTACGTGGTGACCGAGTCGTTCCAGTAGCCGAGCGCCAGCGTCGGCGACTTGAGGCCGACGTGCCCCACCTGCCCCGGCGGGACCTCCTCGCCGGTGTCCACGTCGAGCAGCGCGATCTCGGCGAACGGGTACGGCCTGCCGACGCAGCGGTCGTAGCGGTCGCTGCCGAGCCGGTGGGTGATCCGGAACGCCCCGTGTCCCATCTCGGTGGAGCCGAGCATGTCGACGAACTTGGAGCCGGGGACGTCGACCATGCCGTCGCGGGTGTACGCGGGGTGGCTGCCGACGGCGACGAGCCGGCGTACGTGCGCCTCGTGCGCGCAGTCACCGGTGTTGAACCAGTTGCGCACCGAGCTGAGGTCGCGGGTGGTGAGGTCGACCCGGGCCAGCTCGGACCAGGTCACCGCGAAGCCGAACACGCCGGTGGGGCGCCACCGTTCGATCGCGTCCAGGATGGTCTCGGCGCTGCGCTCGAACGGGCCGCCCTGCGCGGACAGGCACAGCAGCTGGTAGCCGTTGCAGAGCGCCTGGTTGAGCGTGATGATGCCGGCGGCGTGCGCGGCCGGCAGCGCGGACATCTCCCGCACCTCGCCGTACGGCCGGGACTCGGTGAGCCGGACCGCGCGGATCGCGGCGAACAGGCCGTGGTGCGAGTGGACGATCGCGGCGGGTACCCGGGTGGTGCCCGAGGAGTGGGTGATGACCACCGGTTCCTCGGGATGGTGCCGGTGGTGCGGCGGCGCCTGCGCCGGGTCGCCGGTGCCGGTCTGCGCCGCGTCGCCGAGGATCTCCACGCCGAGGTCGTGCCCGGCCAGGGCGGCGTGGTCGGCGTCGACCACCACCCCGGCCCCGCGCAGCCGCCTGACGAACTCGACCGCCAGCGGGATAGGCATGTTGCCGTTCATCAGCGCCGGGATCGCGCCGAGCCAGGTCAGCGCCAGGAAGTTGAGGAACACGTCGGGCGCGGAGGTCACGTACACCGCGATCGGGTCGGCCCGGCGGACGCCGCGCGCCCGGAACCAGGCGGCCCGGGCCGCGACCCGGTCGGTGAGCGTCGCCAGCGACAGCGGCGTCCAGGCGGGGATGCCGTCGACGTCGGCGTCGAACGTCACCCGGGGCATGTCCATGTCGGCGCCGTGCTCGGCCAGCCGGAGCAGCACGTTGCCCGCGCCCAGCTCCGTGTCGGCCGCCAGCGTCGCCCGGAAGTTGTCGGCACCCAACGAGTGGCCTCCTCAGCTGACACGCGTCACGGCCGCGCCCCGTACCGGCCGCCGAGCGGGGACACGATCAGGCTAGAGCGCCCGCCACGCTGAGACAATGGTCGATGCACGGACGGTCAGGAGACCTCGCGGTTGAACAGGTGCGACGACCAGAACAGACTGGCGGCGGCCAGCCCGGACATGATCAGCGCGCCCTGCCACACCACGGTCTGGGTGATCTGGCCGGCGAACAACGCGCGCATGCCGTCGGTGGCCCAGGCGAACGGGTTCCACACCGCGACCCGCTGGATCCACATCGGCGCCAGCACGAGCGGGATGAGCACGCCGGCGAGCAGCGACACCGGCTGGCCGACGGTGTTCACCAGCACGCCGAGACTGTTCTCGTTGCGCACCAGCAGCGCGATGTCGTACGAGATCGAGGTGCTGAGCAGCACCATCACCGACAGCAGCGCGTACGACACCAGCAGGTTCGCCAGGTGCACCCGCAGGCCGAACGGCAGCGCCACCAGCGTGACCACGACGGCCTGGACCACGTTGAGGCACACGTGCATCAGCGCCCGGCCCAGCAGCAGGCCGGTCCGGCTCACCGGCGTCACCCGGCACCTGTCGATGATGCCCGCGCGCAGCGCGCTGAGCAGCCCGTAACCGGCGAACAGGCCGCCGAACAGGCCCATCGCCACGAACAGGCCGGGCACGTAGATCCGGTACGCGTCGGCATAGGACGCGGCGCCCCGGTCGACCATCACCACCTTGAGGAACGGCGCGAACAGGATCAGGTAGGTGATCGGCTGGGCCAGGCTGAACGCCACCATCACCGGGTTGCGCACCATCAGGCCGGCCTCCTGCTGGAAGATCAGCCAGGTGTCGCGGACGAGCTTCACGCCGTACTCCTCTCGGCGTCCGGTCACTCGGCGAGCGACCGGCCGGTCTTGGCCAGGAACACGTCGTCGAGGCTGGGCCGGCGGGCCTCGATCGCGCCGGGCTCGATGCCCCTGTCGTAGAGCGCCCGCATGATCTGCGGGATGGCGGTGGCGGCGCTGTCCACGTAGAGCCGCAGCGTGCCGTCGACCGGCTCGGCCGCGTGCACGTACGGCGCCTCGGCCAGCAGCTTCGTCGCGGCCGGCAGGTCGCCGCCGGTCTCGTCCGCGACGTCGGCGGTGGCGAAGTCGATGGCGACCACGTCGCCGGAGATCTCGCGTTTGAGCGCCGACGGGGTTCCCTCGGCCACGATCCGGCCGGCGTCGATGATCGAGACCCGGTCGCAGAGGCTGTCGGCCTCGTCCAGGTAGTGCGTGGTGAGGAAGATGGTCATGCCCTCCTCGCGCAGCCGTCGTACCTCCTGCCACATCCGGACCCGGCTGGGCGGGTCGAGTCCGGCGGTGGGCTCGTCCAGGAACATGACCTGCGGCGAGTGGATGACGCCGAGCGCCACGTCGAGGCGGCGGCGCTGCCCGCCCGAGTACGTCTTGATCTTGCGGTCGGCGAAGTCGTCGAGCTGGAACGCGCGGATGGCGCCGACGGCCAGGTCCTGCGCCACCGACTTGGACAGCCCGTGCATGCGGGCCTGGAGCACCAGGTCGCGGCGGGCGGTGGAGTCGTCGTAGGTGCCGCTGGCCTGCGCCACGAAGCCGATCCGCCGCCGGACCTGCGCGGGCGCGCGCAGCAGGTCGACACCGGCGATGGTGGCCGCTCCCCCGCTGGGCCGGATCAGCGTGGCGAGCATCCGCAGCGTGGTGGACTTCCCGGCGCCGTTCGGGCCGAGGAACCCGACGATCTCGCCGCGCCGTACCGCGAAGTCGACGCCGCGGACCGCGTCGACTGTGGTGGCGCCGCGCCCGCGTCCGACCCGGAAGGACTTGCGTAGGCCGGTGGCCTCGATCATCGAGCCTCCTCGTGCGGCACGACGCCGGCGCGGGTGCGTCAGGTCAGGCTAGTTCCGCGCCGACTGTTGGACAACGGTCGATACGTCAGGCGTCGGGAGCCGTCCGTGCCAACGCGGCGAGGTGCGCCGCGGCCGTGCGGGCGCCGCCTGCCGCCGCGAACGACTCAGCGACCCGGCGCGCCCCGGCCCGGTACGCCGGCTCGTCGAGCACCGCGCTCAGCGCGGCGGTCAGCTCCGCCGGGGTCGCCGACTGGAAGGAGACCTCCAGACCGGCGCCCGCCCGGCACACCTGGCTCGCGACCGCCGGGTGGTCGTGCCGGATCGGCGCGACCACCACCGGCACGCCGTGCGCCAGCGCCTCGGAGACGGTGCCCAGCCCGCCGTGGGACACCAACGCGCCGAGCCGGGGCATCAGCTCCAGCACCGGCACCCGCGGCGCGACCAGCACGTGCGGCGGCGGGTCGGGCACCAGGCCGGGCCCGGCCGTGAGGATCACCTGGACCCGGTCGGCGAGCGGCGCGGTCGCCGCCGTCATCCGCCGGAAGAAGTCGGCGGCGAGGTGCTCGGCCATCGTGCCGACGGTGACCAGCACGTGCCGGCGGCCGGGATCCCACGCCTCCCAGGCGAACGAGGGCGCGTTCGGCCGCCGTCCCAGTGCCGGCCCGGTGAGCACGCAGCCCGGCGGCAGCGACGCCGGGCCGGTCAGCGCCGTCGTGGTCAGCCCGATCACGAGGTACGGCGAGAAGCGCAGGTCGATCGTCTCGTCCACCGGCACGTCGGTCATCGCCCACACCCGGTGGATCTGGGCGTCCACCCAGTCGGTGAACTCGGGCATCTCCTCCGTGGGCGGCGTCAGCTCCAGCATGCCGACGCAGAACGTCGCCCACGGCAGCCCGCGGCGGTGCGCGGCGAGCGCGCCGGCCAGCGCGTACTGGTCGGCCACCACCACGTCCGGCTCGTACCGCTCGACCGCCGCGTCGGCGGCGTCGCGGATGAACCGGTTGGCGGGCAGCACGTGGCCCTCCCAGAGGCTGCGTACGGAGTCCGGCCCGGACGCGCCGTCGGGGCGGTAGTAGCGCTTGCCGGTCGGGAACAGCGTGGCGTCCGGGCCGACCAGCGGGCGCAGGTCGCTGCGCGGCCCGACCCAGGCCACCTCGTGCCCGGCCGCCTCCAGTTGCTGGGCGATGGCGACCGGGGCGTGCAGATGGGACTCCACCGGCAGCACGACGAACAGGAAGCGAGCCACGTCGATATGATCGCACGCGCGTTGACATCCACCGGCGTCACTGATCTGATCCGTGTCGTGACGGTACGCGTATGACGGCGATCGACGCCGTCTCGGTGTTCCTGCCGCAGCACCGGGTGCCGGTCGAGAGCCTGGCCGCGCCGCTGGGCCTGACCGACATGCAGGTCCGCCTGTTCGGCCGCTTCCACGGCCTGACCGAGGTCCGCCGCGACCCCGGGCTGTCCCTGACCGACCTGCTGCTGCGCGCGGCGGGCGGCCTCACCGCGCTGCCCGCGCTGCGGCGGCGGGTGCGGTTCGTGGTGTACGGGCGGGCGTTCCCCGTGGTCACCCCCTATCCGGTCAACCCGCTGCACGAGGTGTGCCGCACGCTCGGGCTGAGCCACGCGCTCGCGTTCACGCTCACCCAGCAGTCCTGCGCGAGCGCGCTGGCCGCGATCGACGTGGCCGGGCGGCTGCTCGCGTCCGAACCGGACACGCCGGACGGCCCGCCGCTCGCGCTGGTGCTCACCGGGGAGAAGGCGTTCACCCGCGACGCCCAGTTCATCCCGGAGACGTCGGTGTTCAGCGAGGGCTCGTCGGCCTGCCTGCTCAGCGCCGGCGGCGGCCGGGACCGGCTGCTCGCGTACGCCTGCCACCAGCGGGGCGAGTTCGACGTGGCCGGCGGCGAGTCCCCGGCGCGGTTCCAGCGGGCGTACCGGCCGGCGCTGGCCGAGGTGATCGGCCGCGCGCTGGACCGGGCCGGGACGGCGCTGTCCGAGCTGCGGCTGGTGCTGCCGCACAACGTGAACCTGATGACCTGGAAGCGGCTGTGCCGGCTGATCGGGCTGCCGCTGGACCGGGTGCTGCTGGACAACGTGACCGAGACCGGCCATGTGTTCTGCGCCGACGCGTTCGTCAACTACCGCACCGCCCGGCAGCGCGACCTGCTCCGGCCGGGTGACCGCTATCTGGTCGCGGCGGTCGGTGCCGGGGACGGCGCGACGTTCGCCGCCATGGTGTTCGAGCACTGACCGGCGTACGGGAGGGCGGCATGGACGACGGGCTGCGCCTGCTGCGGGCCGCACGCCGTACGGTCACCGGCCCGGCCGCGCTGCTCGCCGATCCCGTGCTGCGCGAGCGCAGCGCCGGCTACCTGGCGGACCTGACCCGGCCGTACGGGCTGCGCGTGCCCGACGGTCTGTTCGACGCGCCGTCGGCGGCGCTGGGCCAGTCGTACGGGGAGATGGCCGCCGAGCTGATCCCGGCGCTCGTGCCGCCGGACGAGCCGGTGGATCTGCTGGTGCTGGCGTTCGCCGTGCACGACATGCTGCCCGGCCGGGCCACCGCGGCGTACCTCAGTCATGCGTGCCCGGGCACGCCGATGTCGTTCGCGCTCTGCGACCAGGGTTCGGCGGCGGCGTTCACCGGGCTGCGGATCGCCCGCGACTACGGGTGCCGCCGGGCCCTGCTGGTCACCGTGGAGCAGGCGGTCCTGCCGTACGACGCGGCGGTGCCCGTACCGGCCCGCCACCGGGCGGTGGCCATGCTCTACGGCACCGCGGCCGACGACACCGCCCGGACCGGCGGGGCGCGGGTCACCGGGCTGCGCCAGCTCGCCGACGTCGGCCCCGGCGACGTCGCGGCGCTCGCGGCGGGCGAGGTGCGCGAGCTGACGGCCGGGCGTACCGATGTCGCTGTCGTGCTCGGCGCTGATCTCGCGGCCGCGTGGCCCGGCCCCGGCGGCGCGGTGACGGCCGGTCCGCCGAGGCAGCCGTCCACCGGGGTCTGGTGGGCGCTGCTGGACCGTCTCGCCGGGGACGCGGCGCGGCCCCGGCCGGTGGTGGTGGCCGACTACGAGCCCGGCCTGGGCTACCTGAGCGTTGTCGCGCTGGCGCCGGCGGGCCGGTCAGAGCCCGTCGGCGAGCGCGGCGCGGACGAACGCGCAGAGCCGCTCGTTCGCCTCCGGGGCGCCGACGGTGATCCGGACCCCGGCGCCTGGTAGCGCCATCACCAGGATGCCCGCCTCCCGGGCCCGCTCGGCGAACGGCACGGCCCGCTCCCCCAGCGGCAGCCACACGAAGTTGGCCTCGCTGGGTGCGACGGTGAGCCCGAGGCCGCGCAGCGCGCCGATCAGGCGGGTACGCGCCGCCACCAGGTCGGTGCACCGCCGGGTCAGTTCGGCATCCACCTCCGGTGTCAGGCTCGCCACCGCGGCCTTCTGGGCGAGCGCGGAGGGGAAGAACACCGCCCCGGTGAGCGCGGCGGCCCGGGTGAGCCGGGGCGGCACCACGGCGTACCCGACGCGCAGCGCGGCCA
Organism: Micromonospora sp. CNZ285; assembly: GCF_004637285.1. Lineage (NCBI taxonomy): Bacteria > Bacillati > Actinomycetota > Actinomycetes > Micromonosporales > Micromonosporaceae > Micromonospora > Micromonospora sp. CNZ285. The sequence continues at coordinate 2,272,016 of NZ_SPQD01000001.1, forward strand.
GGCCGTACGCCTTGGAGAACGTGCGCAGCACGCAGACGTTGTCGTACGCGCGGTACAGGTCCATCCCGTCCGGTGAGCGCGGGTCGGTGACGAACTCGCGGTACGCCTCGTCCACGATCACCGGCACGTCGGCCGGGATGCGGTCCAGGAACGCCTCGACGTCGTCGCGGCGCAGCGCCGTACCGGTCGGGTTGTTGGGGTTGCACAGCAGCACGCACCGGGTCCGGTCGGTGACCGCGTCGGCCATCGCCGGCAGGTCGTGGTCGTACCCGTCCATCGGGACCGGCACCGCGCGGGCGCCGGCGTTGCCGATGATAAGCGGGTAGCCCTCGAACGACAGGGCCGGGTGGACGACGTCCGGGCGCGGCCCGAGGGACTGCACGAGGTGCTGGCACAGCCCGGCCGAACCGGGGCCGACGAGGATCGCCTCGGGGCCGACCCCGAGCCGCGCCGACAGCGCCGCCACCAGCGCCGACGACGTGCGGTCCGGATAGCGCTGGAGCGTCGCGGCGGCGTCCTCGACCACCCGCCGGATCCCTGGTAGCGGCGGGTAGGGCGTCTCGTTCATGGACAGGTCGGCCGGGGGTTGCGTCCCGACGGCGGTGGCAGGCGTCATCATCGTTCACTCTCCGACGGGACCGGTGGGAGCGGGGTGTGCGCGTGCCGGTCGGCCAGCAGCCCCAGTTGGTAGAGCCGGTCGACGGCGGACAGCGGCCGCACATCGGTGCCGGAGAGGTTGCCGGCGGTGAGCCCGAGCAGCCGGGGGTTGGCGGCGGTGCGGCGCATCATCCGCGCGCCGAGCAGCTTCGGCAGCCCGGACACGGCGGTGATCATGCGGGAGGCGTTGTGGCTGACGGTGGCGACGTGGTCGAGCCGGGGCCGCCGGGCCGCCTCGAAGGCCCGCAGCGCCCGGTCCACGGCGGCCGGTTCCGGCGTGCCGCCCTCGGCGGCCAGGCAGGCGGCGAGCGTCTCGGCGTCACCGAGGGAGCTGTTGACGCCCTGCGCGGCCATCGGGTGCACCGCGTGGGCGGCCTCACCGGCGAGCGCGAGCCCCGGTGCGGCCAGGCGCGCGCTGCGCAGCCGGTAGACGGCGAGCAACTGGCGCCGGTGCAGGCTCGCGCGCACGGCCGGTTCCAACGGGCGGATCGCCGGCACGTCGGCGAGCAGCCGTCCGCACCACGCGTCCAGGTCCACGCGCCCCCGGAACTCGTCCGGTGTGACCTGCACGTAGAGGCGGCACCGCCCGCCCGGCAGCGGGTAGACCAGGCAGAGTCCCCGGGCGGTGCGGTAGGCGGACACCTCGTCGGCCACGTCGGCGCCGTCCACGTCGAAGGCGACCAGGCCGTGCGGGTACTCCCGGCGTTCCACGCCGATCCCGGCCGCGCGGCGCAGCGGCGAGGACATGCCGTCGGCCGCGACCACCAGCGGCGCCGCGATGTCCCGCTCGGCGCCGTCCGCGACGACCCGGACGCCGTCGATCCGCCCGCCGTGATCGCGCCGGACGCCTGTCACCCGCACGCCCCACCGGACCTCCACCGTGGCCGGCAGCCGGCCGGCGAGCACCGCGCGCAGGTCGCCGTAGTCGGCGCAGAGGATCTGCCGGTACGCCCCGGGCAGGCCGGCGTAGTCCAGGCAGAGCAACGGTTCACCGTACGCGTCGCGGATGGCCAGCCGCCCGACCGGGCGCGCGCCGGTGGCCCGCAGGGCGTCCAGCGCGCCCCAGGAGTCGAGGATCCGGACCGTCTCGGGCTGGAGGATCTCGCCCTTGGCGATCGACGCGGGAGCGCGCTGCCGGTCGAGCACGAGCACCCGCAGGCCGAGCGCGCCGATCGCGTGGGCGCAGGCCAGCCCGCCGGCGCCGGCGCCGGCCACCAGCACGTCGGCGGTCATCGCGCCACCACGCCCGGTGCGGCACCGGACCGCGCGGCGGCGGCCCGGCGGTACTCGCCGAGCGTCCGCAGCGCGAGCGCCTGGGTGATCACCGCGTTCGGGTAGCGCATGTGGTGGCGGATGTAGTTGCACACCCGGGCGGCGGGCCAGGCGCCGTCCGGTCCGGCGGCGGCCACCAGCCAGGCGACGCCCCGGTCCACCGCCCCGCCGGCGTCCGGGTCCCCGGTGGCGAGCAGGCCCTGCACCGCCCAGGACGTCTCCTCGACGGTGCCGCCGGTGCCGTCGCCCGGGCCCCACGAGCCGTCGGGCAGCTGGGTGTCGCGCAACCACCGGGCCGCGCGGCGTACCACCTCGTGCCGGGCGTGCCCGACCCGGGACAACGCGGCGACCACCACAGCGGTGCCGGAGGTGTGGTCGCGGTACCAGAGGTTCTCGAACGTGCCGTCGGGCGCGGCCCGGGTCAGCAGCCAGGCCGCCGCGCGGGCGATCGCCGGGTGGTCGTCCGGGTGCCCGGCGTCGTGCAGCGCGAGGATCGCCTGGCTGGTGATGGCCGGGCAGGGGCCGTCGTTGGCGAGCCGGGTGTCGCGGACCCACAGGCTCCACGAGCCGCGGCTGTCCTGGCGGCCGGCGAGCCACGCCAGGCCCTGGCGCAGCACCGGGTCGGTGCCGGCGCCGGGGAGTCCGGCGAGCGCGGAGAGGATCTCGGCGGACTCCAGCGTGACCGGCCAGCCCCGGGCGTTCGAGTAGCTCCACCCGCCCGGCGGCACGCCGAGCACCTCGAACGCCTCCGTCTTGCGGGCGGCGTGGAGGAACTCCCGGGTGGCGTGCAGCCGGGGGTCGTCGGCGTAGCCGGCCGCGATCAGCCCGGTCGCCGCGTACCCGGATCGGGTGAGGTCCAGGTTGGTGACCGCGTCCCAGGACCCGTCGGGGCGGACCGCGCGGCGCAGCCAGCCGACGACGGCGCGGGCGATGTCGGGGGCCTCGCCGCTGCGGGCCAGGCCGAGCAGGACGAGTGCGGCCGGCCACGGGTCCTCGCTGAGCGCGCCGGTGCGGCCCTCGTGGTCGTGGATGGACCGCAGCAGCCGTACCGCCGCCGGACGGGCGCGGCGCAGCGTGGCCCGGCGCAGCCGGCCCGCGGGCAGCATGTCTGCCTGCATCAGGGCCAGCCCGACGAACGGCGCGGTACGGAACGACAGGCGCTGCCGGCGTACCCGGTCGAACAGGACGATCTCCAGCGGCAGCCGGCGCAGCGGGCCGGCCTCGGCGGTCATCCCGGCCATGGTGAGCAGTTGCCGGCACAGCAGCGAGATCGCCGGGTCGGTGATCGTGTCGACGCCGCCGAGCGCGGCCAGCCGGGCGCGGCCAGCCGCAATCGCGTCGGCGCTGTCCGCCGGTGCGCTCAACGCCAGCGCGGCGACCGCCACGGCGGTGGGTACGACGGCGGTGCCGGCGCCCACGACGCCACCCCAGCCGCCGTCGTCGTGCTGCGCGCGGCGCAGCCAGGCGGTCCCGGCGTCGACCAGGTCGGCGCAGCCGGACGGGTCGGCGGCGTGCAGGGCGGCGACAGCGCCCGCGGTGCCGAGCACCGAGGCGGGTGGGTCGTCGCCGAAGGCGCCGTCGGGGCGGCGGCGGCGGAACAGCGCCTCGGCGCCGTCGGTGAGGGCCTTCCCGACGGCCTCGGCGGTCACAGCGGTCATGGCGCGTCCTCCAGCGGCAGTCGACTGCGGGTGGCGAGGGTCAGGCCCGCCACCGGCGGGCCGAGTTCGTGCCGGACGCGCATGCCGCGCTGCGCCAGCCAGGTCAGCAGCACCATCGGCAGCGCGAGCGCGAGCTGCACGGCGACGCCGAGGCCGAGCCCGACCGCCGCCGAGGCCAGCACGACCCGTTCGACGACCAGGACCGAGTGGGCGCTCAGCGCGACCAGGACGGGCATCCCGTCGCGGCGCGCCACCAGCGGGGCCAGCGCGACGACGCCGGTGGCCAGGACGACGAGCACAGTGGCCAGGTACGCCACCCGCGTGCCCGTGCCGGCCAGCAGTCCGGCGGTCACCGCGGCGCCGATCGTGACGGCGTAGAGCGCCACCACGGTCCGTACGGCCACCGGCACGCCGCGCCCCACCGGCAGCGTGCGGTAGCCGCCGGCGCGGTCGCCGTCGATGTCGCGCAGCGCGCCGACCAGGTTGGACATCGCGTCGTGCGACCAGAACGCGACGACGAGCGCGAGCAGCACCGGCACCGCCCAGGCACGGTCCGGCGCGATCCCGGCGGCGAGCGCGCCGTAGCCGAGCGCGACCGCGCCGAGCGCGCCGCGGACCAGGTTGCCGGCGATCCCCCGGGCCTTGAACCACCTGCTGTACGCGACGATGCCGCACCCGGCCAGCAGCGCCGCCAGCGTGGTGCCCCATCCGTCCAGCACGGCGAGGACCCCGAGCGCGGCGAAGCAGGCGCTGCCGCACCACAGGGCCGTGCCCGCGCGCAGCCGGCTGGACGGGATCGGCCGGTGCGGTTTGCTGCCGGCGTCGAGGTCCCGGTCGAAGTAGTCGCCGAGGTAGTGGCCGCCGAGCCAGCCGGCGGTCGGAGCGGCCCAGGCCGACAGCAGCAGCCACGGGTCGTGGCGGCCACCGGCCACCGCGGCGCCGGCCAGGCCGACCAGTCCGACGTACCAGAGGGTGTAGGGCCGCCAGGTCTCCACGTGGGCCCGCAGTGCTCGCACGGCGCCGGCCGTGCTCACGCCATCTCGCTCGTCATCCAGGCCGCGATGCCGGTGAGCACGTCCGCGCTCGCGGACGGGGTGAGCGCGGCCAGCTCGGCGCGGGCCCGCTCGGCGTGCTCCACCATCCGCCGCCGGGCACCGGCGACCGCGCCCACGTCGTCGAGCAGGGCGGTGACCCACTCGACGTCGCCGGGCCCGGCGCCGCGGCGGTGCAGCACCGCCAGCAGCTCCACCCGTTCGGCGTCGCCGATCGCGTCGTAGGCCAGCAGCAGCGGCAGCGTGGGGCGGCCGTTGTTGAGGTCGCTCGTCGCGGGCTTGCCGGTCTGCTCCGGAGTGGACAGGTAGGACAGCAGGTCGTCGCGGATCTGGAACGCGGTGCCGAGGTGCTCGCCGTAGCGGGCCAGTGCGGCGGAGACCAGCGGGTCGGCGCCGCCGAGCAACGCGCCGATGTGGCACACGGCGCGGAACAGCGAGCCGGTCTTGAGCCGGATCATCTCCGGGTACCAGCGGGCGCCCGCGTCCAGGTCGCCGACGAGCCGCGCCTCCAGCGCCTGGCCCCGGCAGAGGTCCTGGCCCGCCTCGGCGAGCGCGGTGACGGCGGCGACGACCGAGGCAGCGGGTACCGCCCGGCCGCTCTCCACGATCGCCTGGAAGGCGTGGAAGATGAGGTGGTCGCCGGCCACGATGGCGCCGGGGATGCCGTAGGCGACAGGGACCGCCGGGCGGCCGCGGCGCAGTGTGTCGGCGTCGATGATGTCGTCGTGCACGAGCGTCGCGACGTGCAGGTATTCGGTGCCGAGCGCGGCGGCGAGGACGTCCCGTGGCGATCCACCCACGGCCTCCGCGGCGTGCAGCGTCATCATCGGGCGGAGCATCTTTCCCGCCGGCAGCAGCGCGTAGCGGACTATCGCGTCGAGCTGGTCGGGCGTCTCCGGCCACCGCCGGCCGAGTTCGGCGCGCAGCAGCCGCCCCGATTCGCTACGGGCCAGGTCGTCGATGAAGGGCGGATATCGCGTGGAGCCAGCAACCGTCATGACGCGTCGACCCTTTCGCCAGGGATCGGCTAGTCGCCACGCGAGACGTTACCGGTAGGCCCTCCCCGGAACAACCACTGATAAATGCGCATCGACATGGGTGGCCGCAAATGTCGTGACAGCATTCTTCAGCACATTGACCGAAGCACCGAGAAATCCGCCGTTTGACCCACGGCCGCCATCTCGATGCATATGCGTCAATGTTCGGGCGCACGGGACGGCACCGGACAGGTGCGACCCGCCCGGATCAGGCGCCGGCGGTGAACTCCATGAGCGTCAGCCCGTCGGTGCCGTGGTAGGTGCGCCGGGGCGCCAGACCCGCGGCGGCGGCCAGCGCGGCGAACTCGGGCACCCCGCGCTCCCGGCCGCCGACGAGCACCAGCATCCGCAGGTCGTACGGCGACAGGTGCGGCACGTGCGGCATCGTCGGCAGCACCTCGATGACGAGCACCCGGCCGGTGGTCCCGGCCGCCTCGGCGCAGCGCCGCAGGATCGCGGTGGCGTGGGCGTCGCTCCAGTCGGTGAGCGCGCGGGAGACCACGTACACGTCGGCGCCGGGCGGCAGCGGGGCGAAGAAGTCCCCCACCACTGTCTCGGCCCGGTCGGCGAGGCCGCACGCGGCGAACGTCGCGGCGGCGGTGGCCACCGGCTCGTCGCGGTCGACGAGCGTGCCGCGCAGGTGCGGATGGGCGCCGAGCACCTCCCGCAGCAGCCCGCCCGCGCCGCCGGCCACGTCGACCACGTGGCCGGCCTCGTGCCAGGGGTAGAGCGCGGCGACCTCCGGCGCGGTGAACCGCTGCTGGCTGAGCATCAGCGCGTCGAAGTAGGCCCGGTGGTCCGGGTGGGCGTCCAGGTCGGCCCAGAAGTCGCGCCCGTGCACCTCCCGGTAGCCGGGCCCGCCGGTGCGGATCGCGTGCGGCAGGCCGGTCCAGGCCAGGTCCATCCGCGCGCCGAGGCCGGCGAGGTCCAGGTAGGCGCCGTGGCCGCCGCCGTCGCGGTCGCAGAGCAGCTCGCCGACGTCGGTCAGGCCGAACACGTCCGGCGACACCTCGACGAACACGCCCCGGTGCACGAGGTAGCGCAGCAGGCGGCCCAGCGCGGCGGCGTCCGCGCCGCAGGCGTCGGCCAGCTCACCCAGGCCGGTGACACCCGCGGCGATCCGGTCCGGCACGCGCAGCGTCACCGCCGTGCGGACCGCGAACGGGGTGGCCAGGTCGGTGAGCCGGTCGAGCCGCTCCCCCGCGTCACCCTCGATCGGGGCATCGATCGACACCGGCGCCTCCTCCCGCGTCGCGGGCCGGCACCGCCGCCCCCGCCGGTGCGCATGCTTCCAGGCGTACGGCGGGTGAGTCAACGACGACGGCTGGTGAGGACATTCATGGACGTGGAACAATTCGCGGACCAGCCGAGGCGCGCAGACCGGAGGGATCATCGATGACCACATCCATCGCGGCCGAGGTCCGGCTCGTCTCCGGCGCGCTGGGCGCCGAGGTCCACGGCGTCGACCTGAACACGCTCACCGACGAGGGCTTCGCGCTGATCCACGACCTGCTGCTCAAGCACCAGGTGGTCTTCCTCGCCGGCCAGACCGGGCTGACGCCGCAGGCGCACGTCGCGTTCGGCCGCCGCTTCGGCGAGGTGGAGCTGCACCCGTACCTGCCCCGGCTGGACGGGCACCCGGAGATCGTCGTGATCGACTCCGCCGACGGCGGCAAGGTCGACGTCTGGCACACCGACATGACGTTCCACCAGAGCCCGCCGATCGCCTCGATCCTGCACCTGATCCAGTTGCCCGAGGTCGGCGGCGACACCATGTGGACCAACCAGTACCGGGTCTACGAGGCGCTCTCCGCGCCGATGCGGGACCTGCTCGACGGGCTGACCGCCATCCACGTCATCCGGATCGGCACCGAGTTCACCAGCCGGGCCGAACACCCGGTGGTCCGGGTGCACCCGGAGACCGGGCGCCGCTCGCTGTACGTCAACCGGCTGTTCACCTCGCACATCCCGCAGCTGACCCGCAACGAGAGCGACGCGCTGCTGGAGCACCTGTTCACCTTCTCCGAGAGTCCCCAGTTCACCTGCCGCTACCGGTGGCGGACCGGGGACGTCGCGGTGTGGGACAACCGGGTCACCCAGCACTACGCCGTTAACGACTACGACGGCCTGCGGCGCGGGCAGCGGATCACCGTGCTCGGCGACCACCCGACCGGCGACGAGCCCCGGTGGGAGCACTACGTCCCGGCACCGGGCGAGCGCTACTGGCCGGGCCGGGTCAACGCGGTGGAGAGCTACTGACCGCCGGTCACCAGGTGACCGGGAAGGAGGCGATGCCGCCGTTCATCCGGTCGTGCCGCCACGGGATCTCCGCCAGCGGCACCGCCGGCGACAGCCCTGGCATCCGGGTCAGCAGCGCCCCGAGCGACAGCTCCACCTGCATCCGGCCCAGCGCCGTGCCGAGGCAGAAGTGCGGCCCGAAGCCGAAGGTCAGGTGCGGTACGCCGGGCCGGCGGTCGATGTCGAAGACGTTCGGCTCGGGGAAGAACCGGGGGTCGCGGTTGCCGGCCCACGGGATCGCCATCACGCAGTCGCCGGCCCGCATCCCGACCCCGCCGAGGACCAGGTCCGCACGGACCACCTGCACCCGGAACATGGCGCTCACCGACGTGTAGCGCAGGATCTCGTCGGTGGCCGCGGCGAGCTTGCCCGGCGCGGCGCGCAGCTTCGCCAGTTGCTCCGGGTGCTGGAACAACGCGCGCAGGCCCGCGCTCGTCGAATTGATCTCCAGGCCGCCGAGCAGCACCCCCATGGCCAGCTCGACCAGTTCGGCGTCGACCAGCTCGTGCGCGCCGCCGCCGCGGACCCAGGCCGAGAGCAGGTCGTCGCCGGGCTCGGCCCGCTTGCGCGCCAGCTGCCCGGCCAGGTAGTCCCGCAACTCGGCCTGCGCGGTCGCGGCGGTGGCCGAGCCGTACGCGGTGACCGAGTTCAGCCCCTCGATCCAGGCGTAGAACCGGGGCCGGTCGGAGGCCGGGACGCCGAGCACGTCGCACACCACGAGCACCGGCAGCGGCGCCACCAGTCCGGCCACCACGTCGGCCGGGCGCGGACCGGCCAGCATGGCGTCGACCAGCTCGTCCACCAGCCGCTGCACCCGGGGCCGGAACGTCCCGATGCGCCGGGCGGTGAACGCGCGGCCGGCCACCCGCCGCACCACGGCGTGCGCCGGGCCGTCCATGTTCAGCTCCCGGGGGCCGCCGCCGTCCGGTGTCGCCGTCGCGCCCAGCGGCAGCCGGGAGAAGCGGGGGTCGGCCAGGACGGTGCAGCAGTCCTCGTAGCCGAGCACCAGCCAGGCGGCCCGCCCGTCGGGCAGCCGCACCCGGCTGACCGGCTCGGCGACGACCATCTCCAGCAGCTCGGCGGGAAGGTCACCGGTGAACGGTTCGAACGGATAGGAACGCAGCCCGGAATTGACTGTCGCCGGGCCACCGGGCGGCTGATCGTGGTCCACCTCGGACATCGGCTAAGAGTCCAGCATCGGTTAGTCCGGCGTCAATATCCGCCGCATGCGTTCACGGCCTTCCGCGTACCGGTGCCGATCCCCTAGCATCGGTTCTCCAGGGCTGCCGTTTCGCCGCGCGGATTGGTGGGATTTGACTGCGCCGCTGCGATTTCTGATGTCGACGTGGGGCTGGCGGTCGCATTTCTACAGCCTGGTCCCGCTCGGCTGGGCGTTTCAGGCCGCCGGTCACGAGGTACGGGTGGCCAGTCACCCGTCGATGGCCGCCACGATCAGCGCGGCCGGGCTCGCCGCCGTACCGCTGGGCGAGGACGTCGACTTCGCCGAGGCGTTCGCCGGCCGGATCGGCGCGGTGGCCCCGCTCGCCGGTTCCGCGCCGGCCGGCGCGGTCGAGCCGGCGATCACCGCCGACGGCGGGGTGGTCCGGTTCGCCGACGCCGTCCTCGACGACCTGGTCTCCTTCGGCCGGTCCTGGCGGCCGGACCTGGTCCTCTGGGAGCCGTTCAACCTGGCCGCGCCGGTGGCCGCCGCCGCGCTGGGCGTGCCGGGCGTGCTGAACCTGTGGGGGCCGGACTCCTCGACCACGCTGCGCCTGGACCCGGACGAGGTGGTCGGGCCGCTGGCCGCCCGGTTCGGGTTGCGCGCCGCCGACGTGCCGCTGGACGGCGTCCTGACGCTCGACCCGGTGCCGCCGCCGATGCAGGTGCCGATGCGACGCCCCGGCCGTCCGGTGCGGTTCGTGCCGTACAACGGTCCGGCCGTGGTGCCGGACTGGCTGCGCCGCCCGGCGGACCGGCCCCGGGTCTGCGTCACGGCGGGCACCATGATGGCCGGTGCCGGGCTGCACGACCGGCTCGACCTGGGCGGGGTGATCCGCGCGGTGGCCGGGCTCGACGTGGAGGTCGTCGTGGTGGTCGAACCGCGCCAGCACGAGGGGCTGGGCCCGCTGCCGGCCCGGGTCCGCCTGGTCGACGGGCCGCTGGCTGTTCGCCTGGTGCTGCCCACCTGCGCCGCGCTCGTGCAGCAGGGCGGGGCCGGCACCACCATGACCGCGCTCGCGTACGGCGTGCCGCAGCTCGTCCTGCCCCAGGTCAGCGACCAGCACTTCAACGCGGAACGGCTGGCCGCCACCGGCGCCGGCACCTGGCTGGCAGGTGAGCAGGCCACCGCCGACGCGGTCCGGGACCTCGTCGGCGAGCTGGTCGGCGACGGGCCCCGGCGGCGGGCCGCGGCGCTGATGCGTGACCGGGTCCGCGCCATGCCCGCCCCCGCCGACCTGGTGCCGACGCTCGCCGCCCTGGCCCGGGGCGGCCCGATCTGAGGAGTCGCAGATGACGCAGGACCCGCCGGCCATCCCGTACCCGCTCGCGCCGGCTCCGACGATCTACCACCCGTCGCCGGACTACACCCGGATGCGGGAGACGTGCCCGGTGGCCCGGGTCGAGCTGCCCGACGGGGCGTGCGCGTACCTGGCCACCCGGCACGCCGACGTGCGCCGGGTCTTCACCGACCAGCGGTTCAGCCGGGCCGCCGCGGCCGGCCCGAACCGCCCGACCCGGGAACTCGGCTCGCTCGCCGAGGACTCGCTGATCGGGATGGACCCGCCGCGGCACACCACCATGCGCCGGGCCGTCTCACACGCGTTCACCGTCCGCCGGGTGGAGGAGCTGCGCCCGCGGGTGGCGGCGCTCGTCGACCGCATGATCGACGACTTGGAGGCGGCCGGCCCGCCGGCCGACCTGATCACGCACGTCTCCGGTCCCCTGCCGATCTCCGTGATCAGCACGCTGTTCGGCATCCCCGAGCGGGACCGGGAGCGGGTACGCCGGTGGTCGGACGCGCTCGTCGGCGACTGGGACGCCGACCCGGACGCGCCGCGGGCGGCGCTGGAGGCGTTCCGCGAGCTGATCGACCTGCGGCGCCGCGAGCCCGGCGACGACCTGATGAGTGCGCTCATCAAGGTCTGGGACGACCACGACGACCTCACCGAACGGGAGCTGGTGTCGGTCACCGCCGGGATCTTCGTGGGCGGGCACGAGACCACCACCAACCAGCTCAACCTGTTCCTGCTGGTGCTGGCCCGCCATCCCGAGCAGCTGGCCGGGCTGCGCGGCGACGATCCGGTGGCGGTGGCCCGGGCGGTCGAGGAGCTGTCCCGCTTCATCCAGCTCGGCGACAACGGGGTGCTGCTGCCCCGGGTCACGACCGAGGAGGTGGAGCTGGGCGGCGTACGCCTGCCGGCCGGCGCCGCGGTGCTGCCGGCGATCGCGTCGGCCAACCGGGACGCCACGGTGTTCCCGGGCGCGGACACGCTCGACCTGACCCGCGTGCACAATCCGCACCTGGCGTTCGGCGCCGGCCCGCACCACTGCCTGGGCGCGGCGCTGGCCCGGATGGAGTTGCAGGAGGCGCTGGGCGCGCTGCTGCGGCGGCTGCCGGGGCTGCGGCTCGCCGTCGACGAGGCGGAGCTGCGATTCCGGCCGGGGCTGGTGGTGCGCAGCCTGGAGTCGCTGCCGGTGACCTGGGACCGGTGACCGGTCAGCCGCCCGCCGATCCGGGGACGACCCGGGTCGGCGCGGCGGGGTCGAGCGCCGCCTCCACCGCCACCTCCTCCACGCCGCGCAGCAGCCGTTCCGCCTGCTCCTCGGTGAAGCAGCCGAAGTCGAAGATGACCTGGAGGTGGACCGTCTCCGGCTGGTCCTCGACGGTGATGAAGACCTGTTCGGGCAGGTGGTCCAGCGGGCCGTCCCAGACCAGGAACGTCTCGTCGGCCCGGCGGCGGATCCGCTCGGCGGTCACCGGGTCGTCGTGCAGCCCGCCGTCGGCCGCCTGCCGGGTGGTCACCCGCCGGTCGTTGATCCGGCAGCTGATCCGGGCCGGGTACCCGCGTTCGGCGTCCAGCCGGTCCGAGACCTCGGCGAGCTGCGCCGGGTCGTAGTAGGCGTACTTCCCGGCGGAGACCGCGGCCCGGCGGGCGCGCGCCACCACCTCGTCCACAGTGGTGTCCGCGGTGTCGACGCGCAGCACGCCGTTCTGGCTGAGCGGGGCGATGGCCTCGGCGAAGCCCGGCCGGAACCGGTTGCCGACGATGAGCTTGGCGGTGAGCGGGCTGACGCCGGTGGCCCGGCCGATCGCAATCGCGATGACCGCGAGCAGCACGCGCGAGGTGTCCGTGCGGGTCCGCGCCGCGATGGCCCGCACCGCCAGATACGCCGCGGGCGAGCTGAACCGGCCGTGCCAGTACCGGTGGCCCCGGCGCCCACCGGCCGCCGGCTCGCCGAACGTCAGCGGCGGGACGTCCCGCAGGTGCTCGGCCCAGTGGCGCACGGCCCGGTCGCTGAGCCGGCGCAGCGGCGGCGTCTCCTCCCGCCGGCCCAGGTCGAGGATCTGCACGGTACGCGGGTCGGCGACCCGGCGGACCGGCCGGCCGGCCAGGCCGAGGTCGGCCAGGATCAGGGACGTGGCGGTGCCGTCCACCACGAGGTGGTCGATCGTCAGCACCCGGTGCACCAGCGCGCCGCGGTGCCGGATCACCGCCATCCGCACCGACCAGTCCCGGTAGAGGTCGTAGTGGCTGAGCAGGCGGGCGTGGCCCAGGTCGTAGGCGAACGCGGCCACGTCGGCCGGGTCCGCGTCGTCGGGCACGTCCACCACGTCCAGGACCGTCTCGCCGCTCGCCGACACGACCTGGCACGGGCCGCCGCCGTCGCCCGCGCCGAGCCGCATCCGCAACGCCGGGTGCCGGGCCATCAGCGCGGCGAACTCGGCCGCCACCTGCTCGATCGTGACACCGGCGGGCATCGGGTGGGCGCCGCTGACGTTGTGCGTCCAGCCGGTCTCCCGCATGTCCTGCATGATGGCCTTCTGCCCCCAGGTCAGGGGCGCGGTGCCGGCGCCCGGCCCGGCGAACGCCACGGGAAGCTGGGCCTGGACCGTCTGCGCGAACACCCGCTCATCAGAGCAACGCGCATCGGTGTGTGTCAACGTGACGGCGCACGGTTACGCTGCCGTCCATGCGGGACGCCGTCCGGGTCTGGATCGTCCCGGTGGCGGTGCCGGCGGACGAGCTGGCCCGGTACCGGGCGGTGCTCGACGCGGACGAGCGGGACCGGGCCGCGCGGCTCGGCACCGGGGCGCTGCGGGACCGGTTCACAGTGGCGCACGGCGTGCTGCGCGTCCTGGCCGGGCGGATCACCGGCGCGGCACCGGCGGCGCTGACCTGGCGCCGGGGCCGGTACGGCAAACCGGCGCTGACCGGCCCGTGGAGCGGCCTGCACACGAGCCTGTCGTACTCCGGCGGTCTCGTGGCGGTCGCGCTCAGCGAGGGCCGCCCGGTCGGGGTGGACATCCAGCACGTCGCGCCGGGCGGTGACCCGGTGTCGGCGTCCGCGCGCTTCTTCGACCCGCGGGAAGCCCGGCACGTCGCCGCCGGACCGGACCCGGCCGGCCGGGCGCTGCGGTTCGCCCGGCTGTGGGCACGCAAGGAGGCGGCGGTCAAGGCGGCCGGGGGCCGGCTGTGGCCCAACCTCGCCGTGCCGGTGCACCGGGTCGACGTGGTCGAGTGCGTCGAGCCGGCCGGCCCGCACCGGCTCGCCGACCTGCCCACACCCGCCGGGTACGCGGTGGCGGTCGCGCTCGCCGGCGACCGGCCGTACGCCGTCGAGTGCCACACCGGCCTCGGTCACGATCGGTGACGATCGCCGTACCCGTTGACACCCGCCGATGTCCCCTGCTCTGATGACTCCATGCCGACGCGCATGATCGACTCGTGGGACGCCCGGTGCTAGAACACGACGCGCCGGCCGACGCGCCGCCCCGTGACCAGGTCGTCGACCGCCTGACCGTCCTGCTGACCCGCATGCTCCGGCCGGACGCGCCGGTCACCGAGCAGACCCAGCTGATGGACGACCTCGGCCTCAGCTCCTCGCTCGGCCTGGAGCTGCTGCTGTCGCTGGAGGACGAGCTGGAGATCCAGATCGACGTCGAGGAACTCGACGAGGATCGGATGGCCACGCTCGGCGACCTGGCCGACTACATCACCGCCAACTCCACCCCGCGCTGAGCAGGCCGAGACGTGGACCGGCCCGGCCTGAGCGTGGTGGTGCCCGCGCACGAGAACGGCTCCGCGCTCGACGCGACGCTGCGGTCGCTGACCCGGCAGACGCTGCCGCCCGGCGACTTCGAGGTGATCGTCGGCGACGACGGCTCGGCCGTGGCGCTGGGCCCGGTGGTGGACGCCTACCGGGACCGGCTGCGGATCGACTACGTCCGCAGCGAGCGGAACCGGGGCCGCAGCGCCAACCGCAACGCGGCGGCGGCCCGGGCCCGCGCGGACACGCTGATGTTCCTGGACGCCGACACGGTCGCGCATCCCGGGCTGCTGGAGCGGCACCGCGACTTCCACGCCGGTCGCGCCGGGCGGCCCGGGGTGCTGCTCGGGCAGCGGTACGACCTGGACTGGGCCGGCGCGGACGCGCTGCGCCGGGGCGATCCGGTCGCCCCGGCGATGCTCGACGCCGAACGTGGCGACCCGCGGCTGGAGGACATCGCCCTTCCGCAGCGGACGGACGACTTCCCGAGCGCGCCCTGGGTGCTGGGCCTGACCCACAACGCGTCGGTGGACCACGAGTCGTTCCGGCGGGTCGGCGGGTTCGACGAGGCGATGGTCAAGTGGGGCTTCGAGGACCTCGACTTCTTCTACCGGGTGTTCCACCTGCACGGCGCGCCGCCGGAGCTGTTCCGGCTGGACGTCGACGCGCTCTCGTACCACCTGCCGCACTTCCGCAAGACGTCGAACGGGCTCGCCTCGATGGACAACATGAAGTACCTGCTGCGCAAGCACCTGCGCTACGACGTCGAGGTGCTGTACGGGCTCAACACGTTCGGCCGGCACCTGGGCCGGATCCGGCTCTACGGCCAGGCCATCGAGGCGTACCGGGCCGGCGGGCTGGGCCGGCCGGACGTGCTGCCCGCGTCGCTGCGCGAAGAGCTGGCGGCGAGCGCGGCGCTGGTCGTCGGCAACGGCGTGTCCGCGCTGGACCTGGGCGCCGGGTCGCACACGTTCGACCACGACGCGCCGGTCGGCGAGACGAACTCCCACCTGCTGGGCACCGTGCTCCAGCAGTTCAAGGCCGGCGCGCTGGACGTGATCGTCAACGTCGACATGTGGCGGTGCCTGCTCCCCGAGGACCTGCCCGCGTTCCTCACCCGGGGGCTGCTCAAGGCCGACCGGATCGAGCTGGTCGCCACCCGGAGGGGCCCGGACCAGCGCGCCCTGCTGCCGGTGCCGCTGGTCGCCGACCTCGACTACGTGGCCGACATGCTGCGCCCGTACTTCACCGTCGCCGTCGCCGCGTCCGGCGCCGCCACGGTGATCACGCTCCGCTGAGATCCCGGCCGGCCGCTCAGACGGGCCGGACGGTCAGGCGGGGTGCGCCAGGACGAGGCTGACGTTGTGGCCGCCGAAGCCGAACGAGTTGGACAGCACCGCGTCCACCGCCGTCGCGCGGGCCCGCCCGCGGATGTGGTCGACCTCGCCGTCGCGCTCCGGGTCGTCCAGGTTGTGCGTGGGCGGCAGCAGGCCGCGGCGCAGCGCCTCGACCGCGACGGCCGCCTCGATCACGCCGGAGACGCCGAGCATGTGCCCGGTCACGCCCTTCGTCGAACTCAGCGGTGGCGGGGCGGCACCGTACACCTCGGCGAGCGCGGCCAGCTCGGCGGCGTCCCCGGCCCGGGTGCTGGTGCCGTGCGCGTTGACGTACCCGATGTCGCCGGGCACCAGCCCGGCGTCGTGGACGGCCATCCGCATGCACCGGGCCGCGCCGGCGCCGTCGGGGCGCGGCGTGGTCGGGTGGTGGGCGTCGTTCGTGGCGCCCCAGCCGAGCACGTCGGCGTGCCGGTGGGCGCCGCGCGCGGCGGCGTGCGCGGCGCGTTCCAGGACGAACACCCCGGCGCCCTCGCCGAGGACGAGCCCGTTGCGGCGCCTGTCGAAGGGACGGCTCGCGGCGGCCGGGTCGGCCCAGCCGCGGGCCAGCGCGCGGGCGTTGCCGAACGCGTCGGCGAACGTCGGGAACAGCGGCGCCTCGGCGCATCCGGCGAGCACCACGTCCGCCTCGCCGGCGCGCAGGATGCGCAGCGCCTCGCCGATCGACTGCGCCCCGGCCGCGCACGCCGTGCCGATCGACGAGGTGTAGCCGTGGATGCCGAACTTGATCGCGATGCGGGCCGCGCCCATGTTCGGCAGCGTCCCGGGCAGCATGTACGGGCTGACGCCGAACCGGCCCCGCCCGGCGCGGGCGAGCACCTGCTCCTCCAGCGTGGACAGACCGCCGACGCCGGAGACGACGACCGCCACCCGGTACGGATCGACGTCCCGGCCGATCCGCAGTCCGGCGCCGGCGAGCGCGTCCTCGGCGGCGCGCAGCACCATCACGATCGACCGGTCCACGACGCGGGACTCCGGGCCGGGCAGCACGCTCGCCGGGTCGATCGCCGGGGCGAACGCGGCGACGTCGACGACGCCGTGCAGCGGATGGCCGGCCGGCGGCCGGGAGAGCCCGGACCGGCCGTCGCAGACCGCGTCGAACACCTCGGCGGCGGTCGCGCCGACCGGGCTGACCAGGCCGATCCCGGTGACGGTGACCGGTTCGCGCACGCTCACCGGACCCGCCGCGCCGGCGTGGGCGCCGGGACGCCGCGCGGCCGGGTGCCGTGCCCCGACATCGGTCAGTGCGCCGAGGCCGGTGCGATGCGCGCCGCCACCGTCCGGCTGAACTCGCCCACGGTCATCATGGCGAGGTCCTCCGCCTCGTCGTCGTCGAAGGCGACTCCGAACCGGTCCTCCACGCGTACGGCCAGCTCGGCCAGGCCGAGGGAGTCCACGTCGAGCCCGGCCGGGCCGAAGACGGTGTCGTCGTCGACGTCGGAGACGTCGTACTTCATCTCGGTGAGTGCGGCGAGGAGGAACGCGCGGATCTCGTCGGTCATGTCCGGTGTTTCCCTTCCACGGTGTCCTGGCGGCGCACTCGACCTGCTCGACGGAACCTGTGAGGCGCGGAGCGGACACTCCGCGTAGCATCGACCTTACTCGATCGGGTTGGTTTGGCAAGGTGCCCGGTCGGTCAGCCGTACCGGTAGCCGGTCGTACCCGCGCAGCATCAGTGCGCGGCGCGGGCCGGGCTCGGCGGCCAGCGCCGGGAAGCGGTCCAGCAGCCGGGGCAGCACCAGCCGCCCCTCGGCGCGGGCCAGCGTCGCCCCGAAGCAGTAGTGCGGCCCGGCGCTGAACGCCAGGTGCCGGTTGTCGGCGCGGGACGGGTCGAACCGATCCGGGTCGGGGAAGCGGCGCGGGTCCCGGTTCGCGGCGCCGGTCAGCACCACCACGGTCCGGCCGGCCGCCACCGGCAGACCGGCGACCTCGGTGTCCGCGGCGGCGTAGCGGACCGCGAAGTGCACCGGTGGCTCGTACCGCAGGATCTCCTCGACGTACGACGCGGCCAGCGACGGATCGGCGCGCAGCGCGTCCCGGGCGTCCGGCCGTCCGGTGAGCAGCACCAGCCCGTTGCCGAGCAGGTTCGCGGTGGTCCGGAACCCGGCGTTGTACATGATGATGAGGTTGGCCAGCAGCTCGTCGGAGGTCAGCCGGCCGGGGTCGTCGTCCAGGCCGCGCAGCAGCGCCGAGACGAAGTCGTCGCGCGGCGCCGCCCGGCGCGCGGCGACCAGGTCGGTGAAGTACACGGTCAGCTCCGCCGCCGCCACGTTGGCGGCCCGGACCTCGCGCATGGACCGGCGGCCGATCTCCAGCACCGCGTCGAACGCGCGGACCCGGGACGGGAACCACTCCCGGTCCGCCTCCGGCACGCCCAGCAGCTCACCGATGACGTCACTGGGCAGCCGCAGCGCGAACCGCGCCATGAAGTCGACCGGCCGGCCGTCCGCGCCCTCGGCGGCGAGCCCGTCGAGCAGGTCGTCGGCGATGCGCCCGATGGCCGGTTCCAGCGCGGCGACCCGGCGCGGGGTGAGCGCCTGGGAGAACAGGTGCCGGACCCGGAGGTGGTCGCCCTCGGCGGCGTTGAGCATCGACGACTGGAGGGTCCGGATCACCTGGTGCTCGCGCCAGCGCACACCGGCCCGGTCCAGGTACTCGGCGCCGAGCACCCGGAAGACCGGGTCGCGCAGCACCCGGTTGACCGCGTCGTACCCGTGCACGACGAGCGCGTGCGGGTCGGCGGGCCGCAGCGCGAGCGCCTCCCCCGCCTCGTGCAGCCGGGCGTAGAACGGGTACGGGTCGCGCCGTACCTCGTCACCGAGTAGCTCGTCGAGGGAGATGGTCACGCGCATGGCCGCTCCTCGCCGACGCCGGCGAGCATGTCGGCGGTGGTGTGCGCCCGGATGCCCGGCGGCACCGGCTCGGCGAACCGCGCGACGACCGCCCGGACGTGGGTCTCGGCGGCGTCGGCCAGGCCGTCGTAGACGGCCGCGAACAGGTCCCGGGCCGGCCGGCGCGGCCATCCGGCGGGGAGCAGTTCCAGCGGCAGCCGCGGGTCGAGCGTGGGGAACCGCCGGTACGTGTCCATCACCTCGGTCCGCGCCCGCACGGCCGCGGCGCCGTCGACGGTGCCGAGCCGCGACACCAGCGGGGTCCACCGGCGCAGGAACGCCTCGTACTGTCCGCTGATCGCGTCGACGTCCCAGGCGTCCACGGGGGCGCGCTGGCCGATCGCGTCCAGCGCGTCCTGCCGTCCCCGGAACACCGTGACCGCGCCGAGGGCGAGCGGGGCGAGCCGGGCCCGCGCGGGCGCGGTCAGCTCGTACGGCGAGATCCACAGTCCGTCGTAGAGCGGCGCGAAGCCGAGCCAGCGCAACTGGCCGCGCAGCGCCCGGCGTTGCGCCCCGTGGTCCTGCGGCAGCGAGAAGGCGACGACGGTCCAGCATCCGTCCCACGTCTGCACGTCGGTCGTGGAGGCGATGATCCAGTTCCCGCCGGCCGACAGGTACTCGGCCGCGGAGCGGCTGAGCCGGTAGAAGCTGTTGCGGCCCTGCCGGCTGCCCTCCAGCACCCCGCGGCGGGCCAGCCGGCTGATCGCGGTACGCGCCCCGGCGCTCGTCACCCCGGCCTCGCCGAGCAGGGCGACGATCGCCGCGGACGGCAGGTCGGCGCGGGTGCGCAGCGTGTAGTCGGCGAGCAGGGTCACCGCGACGCTCTGCGGCGAGGTGCCGGCCTGCCGCCGGGGCAGCCGCGCGGCGGGCCCCTCGTCCGGGTAGATCTCCTCGATGTCGAACGGGTTTGCCACGCGCGCTCCGTGCTGGGCTCAGGGACGGTGCACCGACTGTAGACGAACGCCACCGCAGCTCATCGGAGTACATCGATTGACACTTCAGCGTCCGGCGGGAACACTATGTGCCACACGACGGAGCCGGGCCGGGCGAGACACGTCAATGGGCGAGACGCGGCACCGCGGCGGTCCGGGCCGCCGGCGCGGCGCGCGCCCGCCCGTCACCGCCCGCACAGGGCGATCGAAGGAGATTCCGTGAGAATCAGAGCCAAGATGGTGGTGGCCCTGGCCGCGTCGCTGGTGGCGGCCGGCCTGGTGATCCCCGCCGTCCAACCCGCGTACGCGGCGTCGCTGACCGAGGTGACCAGCTTCGGCGACAACCCCGGCCGGATGCGCATGCACGTCTACGTCCCGGACGCCCGCCCGGCCCGGCCGGCCACCGTGGTGGCCATGCACGGCTGCGGCGGTTCCGGCCCCGGCTTCTACTCCGGCAGCGAGTTCGCCGGGCTGGCCGACCGGTACGGCTTCATTGTCATCTACCCCAGCGCGACCCAGCAGGCCGGCTTCGGCAACTGCTTCGACACCTGGTCCGACGAGGCCAAGCGGCGCGGCGGCGGCAGCGACCCGGTGTCGCTCGTCTCGATGGTCCGCTACGTCCAGCAGCAGTACGGCGCCGACCCGGACCGGGTCTACGCCACCGGCAGCTCGTCCGGCGGCATGATGACCAACCACATGCTGGCGCTCTACCCGGACGTCTTCAAGGCTGGCGCGGCGTTCATGGGCGTGCCGTTCAACTGCTTCGCCGGTGCCGCCGACTATCCCCCCGGCTCCAGCCAGTGCACCGGCGGGAACATGAACCGCACCCCGCAGCAGTGGGGTGACGCGGTCCGCCAGGCGTACCCCGGCTACACCGGGCCCCGCCCCCGGGTGCAGTTGTGGCACGGCACCAACGACACGCTGGTGCCGTACTCGCTGCTCCAGGAGACGATCGAGCAGTGGACGAACGTGTTCGGCCTCAGCCAGAACCCGACGTCCACCGACACGCCGCAGTCCGGCTGGAACCGGCGGCGCTACGCCGACGCCAACGGCACCGTCCAGGTCGAGGCGTACAGCATCCAGGGCGCCGGGCACAGCCTGCCGTCGGCGGGCATGGCCGCGGCCGCGGTGGCGTTCTTCGGCCTGACCGGCACGCCCGGTCCGACCACGCCCCCGCCCGGTCCGACCACGCCCCCGCCCGGTCCGACCACGCCCCCGCCCGGTCCGACCACGCCCCCGCCCGGTCCGACCACGCCCCCGCCGGGCCCGACCACGCCGCCGCCCGGTCCGACCACACCCCCGCCGGGCCCGACCACCCCGCCGCCCGGCACCGGCGCCTGCTCGGTGAGCATCGAGCTGAACGCCTGGAACAACGGGCTGACCGAGAACATCACCGTCACCAACACCGGCACCGCCGCGGTGAACGGCTGGTCGCTGGTGTTCACGCTGCCCGGCGGCCAGACCATCACCTCGGGCTGGAACGCGTCCTACTCCCCCGCCTCGGGCCAGGTGACCGCGCGCAACCTCGCGTACAACGCGGTCATCCCGGCTCGCGGCTCGACCACCATCGGCTTCCAGGCCACGCACACCGGCAACACCGCCCGGCCCGGCTCGTTCAGCCTCAACGGCGCACCCTGCACGCTGGCCTGACCGGCACCCGCACTCCGGCGTTCCTTCCCACGGCGCCGGGGACGGCCCCGCGACCCGAGAGGTCGCGGGGCCGCCATCTACCCGGCCGGTGGTGCCGGTTCCGGCTCCCCGCCGCGGCTGATCCGCAGGGTCAACACGTCGGTGCGAACCGTGATGTGGCCGTGGAACAGCGGCGCGCCGCCCGTCCCGTATCCGACCTGGGTCGCGGTGACCAGCGGGTGTCCGATCGCCACGCCGAGCCGCTCGGTGGCCTCGTCGTCGGCGAGCACCGCGGAGAGTTCGATCTCCGCCCGCCGCACCGGCATACCGGTCGCGCTGGCCAGGAACTCGAACATGTCCAGGTCGATGCTGACCAGCCCGGACGGGTTGAGGTCCCGGCCGTCGAAACGCAGCGGCAGGTGGTCACGGATCCAGGCCGCCGGGACCCCGTCCACGGCGAAGAGCCGGTCGACCCGCCACACCGGCGAGTCCGGCTCCAGCCCGAGGATGCGGGCACAGTCGGCCGGGCACTTCGCCCGGCTGACCGATGCGTCCTGAAGCGTCGGGCGGTGGCCGGAGGCGGTGATCCGGTCCCGCAGCGCGGTGACGTCACCGATGGACACCGGCACCCGTTCGGCGTCGTCGTGCACGAAGGTACCGATCCCCCAGGTCCGGGTCACCACCCCCTCCGCGACGAGCTGCCCCAGCACCTCGCGTACGGTCGCGCGACTGACCTCCAGACGCTCGGCCAGGTCGCGTTCGTTGGGCAGCTTCTCACCCGACCGGAACTCGCTGCCGATCAGTTGCCGTAGCCGGCCGTGCGCCGCCTGTAGCGCGGTCTCCCGCCGAGCCATCCGCCCTCACCTCATCACTGCCCGCCGCCGCGTCGGCGTACGGAGTGTAGTTCGTCCGGGTCCGCTCAGCCGATCACCCGGGACGGCCTCACCAGACCTGCTCCAGCACCCGGATGGTGTTGCCGCCGATCACCTTGACGATCTCGTCGTCGGAGTAGTCGTGCGCCACCAGCCAGCCCACGATGTTCCCGAACGCCTCACCGGGATTCTCCAGCCCGGACACGTACTCCACCCGCGGGTGCTGCGGGCGGTTGCCGGCGTCGTGGGCGTAGTTGCCGGCGTAGGTGTCGTGCACCCCCACGTGGTCGCCGAACATCGTGTCCGGTCCGAACGTGACGTGGTCGATGCCCACCAGGTCCACGCAGTAGGTGAAGTGGTCCATCACCGACTCGATCGAATGGTGCTGGTGCGCCTCGGAGAGCGTGGTGTGCGGGGCGGCCTCGATGCCGATCACGCCACCCCGCTCGGCACAGGCCCGGATCACCTCGTCCGGCTTCATCCGGGAGGTGTTCCAGACCGAGCGGGCGCCCGCGTGGGTGATGAACACCGGCACCCGGCTGGCCTCGATCACATCCAGGCAGGTCTGGTCACCGGAGTGCGAGATGTCGATGGCGATGCCGAGCTTGTTCATCCGGTCCACCGCCCGCCGGCCGAAGTGCGTCAGCCCGCCGTCGTGCTTCTCCGACAGGCCCCCGCCGAGCATGTTCGCCTGGCTGTACGCGATGCCGAGCTGGCGTACGCCGAAGCCGTAGAGGATGTCGATCCGGTCCAGCTCGTTCTCGATCGGACTGCTGCACTCCAGGCCGGCGACCAGGGCGAGCCGGCCGTCCCGCTTCGCGGCGTGGATGTCGTCCAGAGACGTGGCCAGGAAGACGTGGTCCTGCTTGTAGAGGTCGCTCATCCGCATCCCGAGGGCGTAGACGAGGTCGTTCCATTTCCAACCGTTCTCGCTCGTCACACAGGAGGCGCCGGCCATGAAGTTGTCGAAGACGGCGGTGAGGCCGGAACGCGCCAGACCCTCGTACCCGGTGCGCTGACGGGCGGTGCGGTTGTAGGCCCGCAACTCACCGACGTCGGCGGGCAGGACCACCGGATGCTCGTGCAGCGAGATGGCGGCGTGCTCGGTGAGCAGCCGCGCCACCCGCGCCCGCTGGGCGTCGGTCAGGCCGAGGTCGTGCTCCGGCACCCGGCCGACCTCCGCGGCCAACGTGAACACCCGGTAGTCCGAGTGCGGCTCCAGGTACGAGTACGACCTGTGGCCCTTGTACCGGGTGGCGGGTTCTTGCAGCAAGACGCTTCTCCTTTGGCGATCGCGGGCCGTCACGCGGCCAGCGGGAAGTGGCAGGCGACCGGATGCACCCCGGCGGCCAGCGGCGGTTCGGTGACGGCGCAGGTGTCGGTCGCCTGCCAGCAGCGGGTCCGGAAACGGCAGCCCGAGGGTGGGTCGACCGGGCTCGGCGGGTCACCGGCCAGCAGGATCCGCTGCCGCTGCCGCCGGCCGGCCGGGTCCGGCACCGGCACGGCCGACAGCAGCGCCCGGGTGTACGGATGCCGGGGCGACTCGTAGAGGCTGGTCTCGGGGCCGGTCTCCACGAGCTTGCCCAGGTACATCACGGCCACCCGGTCGGAGATGTGGCGCACCACCGACAGGTCATGGGCGATGAAGACGTACGCCACGCCGAGTTCCTCCTGGAGCCGCTCCAGGAGGTTGACCACCTGAGCCTGGACCGACACGTCCAGCGCGGAGACGGGCTCGTCGCAGACGATCACGTCGGGGCTCAGCGCGAGCGCCCGGGCGATGCCGATGCGCTGGCGCTGACCGCCGGAGAACTGGTGCGGGTAGCGGTCCAGGTGCAGGCCGGGGTCGAGACCGACCAGGTCGAGCAGCTCCTTGATCCGCTCGATCCGGCGCCGGCGGTCCAGCACGTCCGGATGGATCTCGAACGGCTGGAGCAGGATCTCCCGGATCGTGCGGCGGGGGTTCAACGAGGTGTACGGGTCCTGGAGCACGATCTGGATCCGCCTGCGCAGGGCCCGCAGCTCCCGGCCCCTGGCCCGGTGCACCACGGACGCGCCGAAGCGCACCGTGCCGGAGGTGGGTTGCTCCAGCCCGACGAGCATGCGGGCCAGCGTGCTCTTGCCGCAGCCGGACTCGCCCACCACGCCGAGTGTCTCGCCCCGGCGAAGGTCGAAGGAGACACCGTCGACGGCTTTGACCACGCCGCCGGAGGCGAACGGGACCCGTCCCTTGAGCGGGAAGTGCTTGACCAGGTTCTCGACCCGCAGCACGACCTCATCGCCGGGTGGCATCGAGCACCTCCTCGTGGTGGTGACAGGCGCTGGCCCGGTCGGCCGGCAGCGTGCGTAGCGGCGGCAGGACGACCCGGCACTCGTCGGTCGCCCGGGGACAACGCAGGTGGAACGGGCAGCCGGCGGGAAGCCGAGCCGGGTTGGGCGGAGCGCCGGGGATCGCGTAGAGCTGCTCGTCGCGCCGGTCCACCCGGGGCATCGAGTTGAGCAGCCCTTCGGTGTAGGGGTGCGCCGGACCGGCGAAGATCTGCTCGACGGTGCCCCGTTCGACGATCCGGCCGGCGTACATCACCGCCACGTCGTCGGCGACCTCGGCGACCACCCCCAGGTCGTGCGTGATCAGCAGCAGGCCCATTCCGCTGTCCCGCTGGATCTCCGCGAGCAACTCCATCACCTGGGCCTGCACCGTCACGTCCAGGGCGGTGGTGGGCTCGTCCGCGATCAGCAGAGCCGGTTCGAGGGCGATGGCCAACGCGATCATGATGCGCTGGCGCATACCCCCGGAGAACTGGTGCGGGTAGTCCCGGATCCGGTCCTTGGCCGCCGGGATCCGCACCCGGTCGACGAGTTCGACGGCGCGGCGCCGGGCGTCGGCCCGGGACATTCCCCGCCGGACCCGCAGCACCTCCACGATCTGGTGTCCGACGGTGAAGACCGGGTTGAGCGCGGCCATCGCGTCCTGGAAGACCATCCCGATCTCTTCGCCACTGACCCGCTCGCGCTGCTTGCGGGGCAGGGTCAGCAGCTCCCGGCCCCGCAGCTGGACCGAGCCGGTGACCGTCGCCGGCGGCACGTCGAGGATGCCCATCACGGCCTGCGCGGTGACGCTCTTGCCGGAGCCGGACTCACCGAGGATGGCGAGGGTCTGGCCCGGCTCGACCCGCAGCGAGACCCCGTTCACCGCGTTCACCGGCCCGGTCGGGCCCGGGAACGCGACCCGCAGGTCGGCGATCTCCAACAGGCTCATCGGAGCACTCCGGCCCGGCCGAGGAAGTCCCGCACCACCTGCTGGAACCGCTCCGGCTCCTCAAGCTGCGGCGAGTGGCCGGAGGACTCGAAGACCACCAGCTCGCCGTGGGGAACCAGGTCCGCGATGACCTGAGAGGCGGCCACCGGCGTACGCCAGTCGTGCCGGCCCACTGTCACCAGGGTCGGGCAGGTGATCGACGGCAGCTTCGGCTTCAGGTCGTAGCGGGGCATGTTCTGCCCGAAGGCGGCGTTGTGGGTGCGGTAGTGGAACCGGGTGGCGGCCAGCCGCGCCTCGTCCTTGGCCGGGTCGTGCTGGTGGTCGTAGAGCGGCAGGATCGCTCGCCAGTACTCGCGCAACTGCTCGTTGCTCTCGAACCGGCCGGTGCCGATCCGGTCGATGACCCACTCGGGGATCACCGAGCGATCGGTGTTGCGGGCCCGCTCCACCGCGAGGTGGTCGTGCGCGGTGTCCGCGGCGGTGTCCCGCAGCACCAGCGCGGAGACCCGGTCCGGGTGGGCGATGGCGTACTCCATGGCGATGAACCCGCCGTACGAGCCGCCCGCCATGACGATCGTCTCGTAGCCGAAGTGCGCGCGGATGGCGTCCACGTCGGCCACCCACTGCTCGTGGGTGAACGGCCCGTCGTCGCTGGACTCGCCGGAGCCGCGGGCGTCGAAGACGATGACCCGCATCCGGTCGGCGAACGGGCCGAACGAGCGCTTCGGCTCCTGGCGGGAGCCGAGGCCCGGCGCACCGTGGTGCACGATCATCGCCGGGCCGTCGACCGGGCCGAACGCCTCGACGACCAGTTCCGCTCCGTTGATTCTCATCGGACCCCCTCGATGATGTTGGATGCCAGGTCACGCGGGTACCGGGTGAGCCGGCGCGGGCCGTCGTCCTGCACCAGGACCGTGTCGGAGATGCGGTAACCAGCGTGGCCGGGCACGTAGACGCCGGGCTCGCTGGACAGCAGCATCCCGGGGGCGAGCACGGTGTCGTCGCCGTCGGAGACCCACGGCGCCTCGTGGTTCTGGAGCCCGATGCCGTGGCCCTGCCGGTGCCGGATGAAGTCGCCCAGCCCTCGGTCCCGCAGTACGTCCAGGCAGATCCGGTTGACCTCGGCGCAGGTACGGCCGGCGATCATCGCCTGGGTGCCCACCTCCTGGGCCTCCCGGTCGGCCTCGTAGTAGCGCACCTGCTCGGCGGTGGGCTCGCCGATGACGAACGTCCGTTCGCTCTCCACGAACCGGCTGGCCACCGCCGCGCCGAGGGAGAGGATCAGGGTGTCGCCCGGCTGGAGCCGCCGACGAGTCGGCAGGCCGTGCGGCAGGGCGGAGTTCGGGCCGGCGTAGACCAGCCCGCCGGCCAGCTTGGTGGTGTAGACGACCAGGTCGTAGTCGGCGTACATCCGGTCGGTGCCGTAGGCGATCACGTGCCGGGCGATCTCGTCCTCGCGCGGCAGCGGCCCGCCGGTGGCAAGCGCCTCCTCGATCATGGCCCGTCCGGCGGCCAGCATCTCGTCGCAGATCCGCGCGGCGGCCTCGTGGAACGGGATCTCCTCGGGGAACTTGCGCAGTCGCAGCGCGGCGACCGCGTCCGTGGTCTCCAGGGTGGCCCCGCCGATGGCCCTGGACAGCGCCCGGAACGCGCCGACCGGAAGGCCCGCGCCCACGCCGACACGGCGGACCGGACCGCCAGGGCGGGACAGCACCGAGGCGAGCGTCTCCTCGGCGGTGACCACGCCGGGGTACTCGAAGTAGGTGACGATCGGGACCGCCACGCCCTGCTGGGCCGCGTACTCCTCGTCGAGGCGCGGGATCACCAGCAGCGGGTCCCCCGCCCGCGGCAGCCAGAGATACACCGGACGTTCGGTGGCGATGTAGAAGAAGCCACTGAGGAAGGCGACCTCCGCCGGGGAGGTGGCCAGGAACCCGTCCAGGCCGCGTTGTTCGAGCGCCTCGGCGAGCCGGCCACGGACGCTCTGGTAGAAGCTCTCGGGCAGTCGCATGGTCAGCCTCCGTTGCGACGGGGGTCGCGGGTGTCGTTGAACCGGGTTCCGGCGAGGGTCGCCGCCAGCACCAGGAACAGGATCGCCAGGGACGGGAAGAGCGTCTGCCACCAGGCGATCGCGATCGTGCCGCTGCGCTGGGCGTTGAGCAGGATCCGTCCCCAGGACCAGGCGTCCGGGTCGCCGAGGCCGAGGAAGCTCAGGCCGGCCTCGGAGATCACCGCCCGGGAGGCGGTGAGCAGCACGCTTACCACCATCAGCGAGACGACAGCGGGCAGGATCTCCCGGGTGACGATCCGCCACCCGCTGGCCCCGAGCACCCGGGCGCCGTCGATGTAGGGCATCGCGCTGACCACCAGGCCCTGTGACCGGATCAGCCGGGCGACCTCGGGCCAGGCGAAGAAGCCGATGATCAGGGTCAGCGTCGTGACGCTGGGGCTCACCACCGCGGCCAGCATGATCATCAGCGGCAGGGTGGGCAGCGCCAGCATCACGTCGGTGATCACCGTGGCGACCGCGTCGAACGGCCGGAAGTACGCCGCGGCCAGCCCGATCGCGGTGCCCAGCACGATGGCGAGCAGCGAGGCTGCCAGGCCGATCACCATACTGGTCCGGGTTCCCCAGACCACCTGGGCGAAGATGTCCTGCCCGAGGTCGTCGGTGCCGAACCAGTGCGCACCGGAGGGTGGTCGCAGCACGTCCGCGCCGGCGCCGGCGGGCTCGTCGGCGATCAGCGGCGCGAAGATCGCCAGCAACGCCATCACGAGCAGCACCAGCACCGACAGCGCCACGACGGGCTGACGCAGGTAGCCGGAGAGGAAGGACCGCTGGGGCACGGCCGGGGCCGGCGGCAGCGCCTGCTCGGTCAGCACGGGGGCACTCACGGCACCCTCCCTTCGGTGGTGGCGGCGAACGGATCCGGGCGACGCGCCCCGGCCGGGGCGCTCGCGTCGAAGGCTGTGCTCACGCGGGCGGTGATCCGCGCCGCGACGCCGCGCGCGTTCACAGCCGGATCCGGGGGTTGAGGACCGCGTAGAGCATGTCGGTCAGGGCGTTGGCGATCACCACGGTGACGGCGAGCATGATGAACGCGCCCTGGATCACCGGGTAGTCCTGCTGCCCGACCGCCTCGTAGATCAGCCGGCCGACCCCGGGGTAGGCGAAGACCGTCTCGGTGAGCACCGCGCCGCCGACCAGGGTGCCCAGTTGCAGGCCCATCAGAGTCAGTGCCGGCAGGATCGCGTTACGCAGGCCGTGCTTCCACACCCGGCGCCGGGCCGAGAGACCACGCGCCTGCGCGGCCCGGATGTAGTCCTCACCGAGGACTTCGATCATGTTGGTACGGAGGGTCAGCGCGTACGGGCCGAGCTGCACCAGGACCAGGGAGAGCACCGGCAGCACCAGGTGGTGGGCCAGGCTCAGGTAGGCCGCCGCGCCCCGGGTGTCCGGGTCGATCGCCCCGCCGATCGGAAACCAGCCGAGCTGGGCGCCGAAGAAGACCAGCAGCAGGATCGCGACGCTCGGCACGAACAGCGCGTTCGCGCTGATCCCGAAGCCCTGCAACGCGCGGTCGAGCCACTTGCCACGGTTGACCGCGGCGGCCACGCCGATCGGGATACCGACGGCGATGGTCAGGACGAACGCGCTGCCGGCCAGCAGCAACGTCCAGGGCAGCCGATCGAGGATGATGTCGGTGACCGGCTGGATCTGGCGGAACGAGATGCCCAGGTTGCCCTGGAGCAACTCGCGCAGGTACGACACGTACTGCTCCCACAGCGGACGGTCCAGGCCGTACGTCTTGAGCAGTGCCGCCTGCATCTCCGGTGTCATGTCGCCCTCGACCATGAGGGTCGTGGGGTCCCCCGGCAGGAGCCGGAGCAGAAAGAACGTCGAAGTGATCGCAATCCACACGGTCAGGACGGCCTTCAGTGCCCGGCTGAGCACGAAACGCGCCACGGGGGACCCCTCCTCTCCCTCTAGGTTGGGTGGGTTACTTGACCGGAGTGACCTGGGCCAGCGAGTACGCGGTGACCATGCCGAGCAGGTCCGACGGCGACGGGACGAAGCCGGTGAACCTGCTGGCGTTGTAGGCGAACTGGAAGTTCTCCACGTACAGCGGGGTCAGGTACGCCTGCTCGTGCACGACCTTGTCAATGTTCTTGATCTTGGACTTGAACGCCTCCGCGTCGGTGGTGCCGGCCGCGTCGTTGATCAGCGCGTCCATCTCCGCCGACTCGAGCAGGTTGTAGTTGATGCCACCCGGGTTGCTGGACAGGTAGGTGCTGCGCAGCTGGTCCATCGGGTTGTCGAAGACACCCCACTGCGAGGCGTCGATGTCGTACTCGCCATTCTTGGTGCGGGTGAGGAAGGTGTTCCGCTCCACGCACTCGTTCTCCAGCTTCACGCCGGCCTTGGCCGCGCTCTCCCGGAACAGCTGCACGACCCGGGTGATGTTGGCGTTGGACTGGTCGCACGCCACGCCGAACGTCAGCTCGTCGAAGAAGCCGTCGTTGTTGGCGTCCTTGTATCCGGCCGCGCTCAGCTTGGCCTTCGCGCCCGCCGGGTCGAACGGGTACGGCTGCAGCTCGGTGTTGTCGTACTCGGAGAAGATCGGCGAGATCGGGCCGGCCATCTGCTGGCCGTCGCCCTGCAGCACGGCCGAGATGACCGCCTTGGTGTCGACCGCCATCGACAGCGCCTGCCGGACGTCCTGGTCGGCGAGGTACTTGTTCTTCATGTTGTAGGTCAGGTGCGCGAAGCCGAGGGCGCCGACCTTCTTCAGCTTGATCTTGTCGTCGTTCTCGAAGGTCTTCGCCGCCGAGACCGGCACCGGGGTGCCCATCATGTCGATGTCACCGTTGCGCAGCGCCAGCATCATGGTGTTCACGTCCGGGTAGACCCGGTACTCGACCTGACTCACCGCGGCCTTGCCACCCGGCGCGAGCGGGTAGTGCTCGTTGCGCTTCATGACGTAGCGCTGGCCCTTGGTGATGCTGTCCAGGACGAACGGCCCGGCGCCGACCCAGTTGGAGTCGTTGGCGAACTTGGACAGGTCGCCGGCCGGCTCGAAGATGTGCTTCGGTACGACCGACATCCAGAAGCCGACGCCCTCGGCGAACGGCGCGTACGGCTGAGAGAGCTTGAACTTCACAGTGGTCGCGTCCGGCGCCTCGACCGACTCGACCCAGGTCAGCTTCGCCGCGACGTTGCCGAGCTTGTACTTCATGATCGACTCGGCGGAGAACTTCACGTCCTCGGCGACCACGGGCTTGCCGTCGGTCCACTTGAAGTCGTCGCGCAGCACGAAGACGGCGGTCTTGCCGTCGTCCTCGTAGCGGTACTCCTTGGCCAGCTCGGGCGACTTCTTCGCGTTCTCGTCGATCCGCAGCAGGTGCGGGTACATCGCGTTGAGGATCCACGAGTCGGTCTTGCTCAGCGACTGGAGCGGGTTGAAGTTGCTGACGTCGGTGGTGGTGCCGATCCGCAGCACCGAGTCCGACGACGAACTGCTGGAGGAGGAGGTCTCCTCGTTCAGACCGCAGCCGGAGACACCGAGCGTGGCCGCCACGCCGAGCGCGACAGCGAGCCGCCACCGACCCTTGACTGTCTTGTTCACCAAACCTCCTGAAGAACCCGGATGATGTTGCCGCCGATGACCTTGGCGATCTCCTCGTCGGAGTAGCCGTGCGTGACCAACCACCCGACGATGTTGCTGAAGCACTCCGCCGGGTTCTCCATGCCACTCACGTACGGAACCCGAGGGTGGTCCACCACGCCGTGGGCCTTTCCGATCGCCAGGTGCTGGGTAAAGCTGTCGTGCAGCCCGACGTGGTCACCGAAGTTGGTGTCGGGGCCGAACGCGACGTGGTCGATGCCGACCAACTCCACGCAGTAGGTGAAGTGGTCCATCACCGACTCGATCGAGTGGTGCGGGTGGTCGCCCGAGAGGGTGGTGTGCGGAGCGGCCTCGATGCCGATCACGCCACCCCGCTCGGCACAGGCCCGGATCACCTCGTCCGGCTTCATCCGGGGGGTGTTCCAGACCGAGCGGGCTCCGGCGTGTGTGATGAACACCGGCACCCGGCTGGCCTCGATCACGTCCAGCGACGTCTGGTCGCCGGAGTGCGAGATGTCGATGGCGATGCCGAGCTTGTTCATCCGGTCCACCGCCCGCCGGCCGAAGTGCGTCAGCCCGCCGTCGCGGTTCTCGGAGAGGCCGGAACCGAGCATGTTCGCCTGGCTGTACGCGATGCCCATCTGGCGTACGCCGAAGCCGTAGAGGATGTCGATCCGGTCCAGCTCGTTCTCGATCATGGTGGCCGCTTCCAGACCGGCCACCAGGGCGATCTGCCCGTTGCGCTTGGCCTCGAAGATCTGTTCGAGCGTGGTCGCCACCACCACGTGGTCCTGCTTGGCGACGTCGGCGAAGCGCAGGCCGATGTCGTAGATGACGTCGTCCCACTTCCAGGCGTGCTCGCTGGTCACGCAGCCGGTGCCGTTCATGAAGTTGTCGAAGACCGCGGTCATGCCGGACCGGGCCAGGCCCTCGAACCCGAATGCGTTACGGCCGGTGCGGTTGTAGTCGCGCAACTGCGTCACGTCGGCCGGCAGGATCTTCGGGTGCTCGTGCAGCGAGATGGCCATGTGCTCGCGCAGCAGCCGGGAGACCCGGATTCGCTGGTCGTCGCTCAGGCCGAGGTCGTGCTCCGGCACCCGGCCGATCTGCGGCGCGAGCTCGAAGACCTTGTAGTCCACATGCGGCACCAGGTAGTCGAAGGACCGGTATCCGGCGTAGCGGGGGGCGGGTTCCTGCACTGGTCTATTCACCTCGTCAGCTAGAGGCATGAGGAGTGAGGTCTGACCTCTTGCCTCGTGGAACGTACCGAGCGCAACCGTGGCGCAGGAATACCTCGTGACCTTTCCGTTATCCGAATCGGGGAACATTCCCGCAGGTCGGGACAGGATTCGAGGCGCAAGCCGAGCAGCGGATCCGGGGCGGGCCGATCGCCCGAGGCGGTCGCGCCGAACAGCCGACCGCCCCCGCCACGCCGCCCTGATCCGCAGATTCTCGCCAGTGGTCAGACCACTGGGAGGCGATGCGCCGACCTGCGGGACAGGCAGGAGCGCACAAACGTTGAACCTAACGGTTCAGTGTCGTACGGTGAACCTCGTGGTTCAGCAAGAGACGCTCGACCGGGTGTTCGCCAGCCTGGCCGATCCGACCCGACGCGACATCCTGATCCGGCTCGGCGCGGGCCCGGCCACCATCAGCGAGCTGACCGAGCCGACCGGGATGAGCCTCACCGGCATGCGCAAGCACGTGCGCGCACTGGAGGACGCGGGCCTCGTGGTGACGCGCAAGGTCGGCCGGTCCCGCCAGTGCCGGCTCAGCGAGGCGCCGCTGGACTCGGCCATGGCCTGGATCGGCTTCTACCAGCGACTCTGGGCGCGTCGCCTCGACGGCCTCGACGCCTATCTCACACTCACCACGGAGGACCGCGACCATGACGCTCCACATGCGAGTGACACGACACCTTCCGGGCACCCCTGACGAGGCGTTCGACGCCTACACTGACGCCGGCAAACAGAAGATCTGGTTCGGCATCCTCGACGAGGAGCCCGGCATCGTGGAGATCGACGTCGACCTGCGGGTCGGCGGGAGGCAGACCGCGGTCTGGGGCCCCTCCCCCGACATGCTGTTCCGCGAGACGCAGACGTTCCTGGAGATCGACCGCCCGCACCGGCTGGTCACCGAGTCGACGGGCACCGGCCCGGACGGCACGACCATGACCACGCGCATCGAGGTCACCTTCGAGGCGAAGGACGGCGGCACGCTGATGACCGTGGTGCAGAGCGGTTTCCCCACCCCGCAGCTGCGCGACTTCTTCGTCGGCGAGGTCTGGACCGGGGCGTTCGCCCGCATCGAGGCGTACCTGACCCGAGAGCACGCAGAGGAGACCTCCCGTGGCTGACCTGCCCCGCACCGCCGTCGTCGCGCTCGCCACCGCCGTCGCGGTGGTCGTCAACCTGATCGTGTACGCGATCGGCCGGGCGGCCGGCGGCAGCTTCCTGTTCACCGCCGACGACCGGCGGGTCGAGGTCGACGCGGTGACCGTCGCGGGCTTCAGCGCGCTGCCGCTGGCGCTCGGCCTCACCGCCGTCGCCCTGCTGGCGCCCCGGTTCGCCTGGGTGGTCCGGGCGGCGCTGGTCGTCGGCCCGGCGCTCGCGGTGCTCACCATCGCCACCATGACGCTGCCCGCCGACCTCGACACCACCAGCACGATCACGCTGGCGGTCTGCCATCTCACGCTCGCCCCGATCATCGTCGTCGCGGTGACCGCCCTCGGCCGCCGCGCACGCCACGCCGCCGCGGGCCCGGTCGCCGCCTGACCCGGACCCCGCCTGACACCCGACGCCGACCGGCCGCCCCGCGCGGCCGGCCGGCGTCGTCACGGAGTGTGGTCGGGTAGACAGCCGCCATCACCATTTTGCCGACACCGCGTTGCTAACATGGCGACATGGTGTCGACAAGTTTGAGAGGTGGCGGCTGATGTTCCTGGCCATTCGCGAGCTGGGGTTCGCGCGGCTGCGGTTCGCCCTGATGGGGGCCGTGATCGCACTGATCTCGGTGCTGATGGTGATGCTGTCCGGCCTGTCCGTCGGGCTGGTCCGTGACGGCGTCTCCGGCCTGCAGAACCTGCCGGTCACCTCGTTCGCCTTCGCCCACGGCGTGCAGCACGACTCGGCGTTCTCGCGCAGCGTGGTGGACGCCTCGGCGGTGGACACCTGGCGCGACCAGCCGGGCGTGGCCGAGGCGACCCCGTTCGGCAACACGCTCGTCAACGGGCGTACCGACGGTGGCACCGAGGTCGACCTGGCGCTGTTCGGCGTCGAGACCGGATCGTTCCTGTCGCCCGCCGTCAGCGAGGGCGACCGGCTCGGCCCGGCGGACGGGATCGTGGTGAGCCCCACCGCGATCGACGCGGGCCTGCGCGTCGGCGACACCGTGACGGTGGACCGGCTGGGCACGCGGCTGCGCGTCGTCGGCGTCACCGAGCAGCAGGACACGTTCGGCCACGTCGACGTGGCGTACGTGCCGCTGGCGACGTGGCAGGCGGTCAAGTCCGGCACCCCGGCCGGTACGCAGACGCCGGCCCAGGCGGCGCAGGAGATCACCGCTGTCGCGGTCCGCGCGGCCGACGGCGCCTCGGTGGACCTGGCCGCCGGCGACAAGGCGGCGGGCACGGAGAGCCTGACGCTCGACGAGTCGTACGGCGCCTCGCCGGGCTACACCGCCGAGACCACCACGCTCCAGCTGATCCAGGGCTTCCTCTACGCGATCTCGGCGCTCGTGGCCGGCGCGTTCTTCGCGGTCTGGGCGATCCAGCGCAGGCAGGAGGTCGCCGTGCTGCGGGCACTGGGCGCCTCGACCGGCTGGGTGCTGCGCGACGCGCTCACCCAGGCACTGATCCTGCTGGCCCTCGCCATCGCGGTCGGCATGGGGATCGGCCTCGGCCTCGGCGCGCTGATCTCCGGCGGCAACGTCCCGTTCGCGCTGCACCCGCAGAGCATCGCCGCCGCTGCGGCCGGCCTGCTCGTGCTCGGCCTGGTCGGCGCGGCAGCCGCCGTCGTCCGCCTCACCTCCATCGACCCGGCGACCGCCCTGGGAGGCAACCGATGAGCAGCCGGCCCACCTCGTCCCCCTCGACGACGGGCACCGCCCCGGCCGACCTCGGCCTGGTCATGCGCGGCGTCCACCTGCGGCACGGCGACGGCGCGGAGACCGTGCACGCGCTCGACGACGTGGACCTGACCGTCGCGCCCGGTGAGCTGGCCGCGATCGTCGGGCCGTCCGGCGCGGGCAAGTCCAGCCTGCTCGCCGTGGCCGGCGGGCTGGCCCGCCCCGACGAGGGCACCGTCACCGTGGCCGGGCACGACATGACCGTGTCCAGCCGCCGGGCGCGCACCGAGCTGCGCCGCCGGCACGTGGGGTTCGTGTTCCAGTCGGGCAACCTGCTGCCCGCGCTGACCGCCGCCGACCAGCTGCGCCTGCCGCTGCGGCTGGGCGGGCGACGGGAGCGGGCCGGTCGTGACCCGCTGGAGATGCTCGCGCACGTCGGCCTGGCCGGTAAGGCCGACCGCCGGCCGCACCAGCTCTCCGGCGGCGAGCGCCAGCGCGTCGGCATCGCCCGGGCGCTGATGACCGAGCCGTCCGTGCTGCTGGTGGACGAGCCGACGGCGGCGCTGGACCGGGCCCGCAGCCACGACATCGTCCAGCTGCTCGCCCAGGAGGCGCGGGAGCGCTCGGTGGCCGTCGTGATGGTCACTCACGATCACGACGTGCTGCAATACTGTGACACCATCTACGAGATGATCGACGGCAAGCTCGCCACGAGCAGCTGACCGCGACGAGCAGGGAGCGACGCGGACCGGACACGGGCGGCGGGAGACACGGGGAGGTCGCTGTGCCGAAGATCCAAGCCTCGACCGTCGCGGAACACCGGGCCGCGCAGCGGGCGGCGTTGCTCGACGCCGCCCGCGCCCTGCTCTCCGAGCACCCGGAGCAGATCCCGAGCCTGGCCGACGTGGCCCGGCACGCCGGGCTGGCCCGCTCCAGCGCGTACTCGTACTTCAAGTCCCGCACCGACATGTTCGACGTGCTGGTCGCCGACACCTTCCCCCGGTGGTCGGCCTTCGTCGAGAAGCGGATGGCCGAGGCCCGCACGCCGGGGGCGCGGATCCTGGCGTACGTCGAGGCCAACCTGCAACTGGTTGCCCGGGGCGACCACGCGCTGGCCCGGGCACTGGCGTCGGCGGGCAACAGCGAGGTGCTGGCGACCTCCAGCCGGCTGCTGCACGACAGCCTCGAGGCGCCGTTGCGCGCCGCTCTCACCGAACACGGGGCGAGCGACCCGGACCGGATGGCGGAGCTCGTCCAGTCGGTCGTCTACGCCCTGAGCCGCATGATCGAGAACGGTCTCGGCCTTCCGGCCGCCACCGGCCTCGCCCGCGAGCTGCTCACGCCGTACCTGCGTCCGGACGCCGGCTGACCACGCCCCTCCGGAACGGCCGGCGACCGCGCCGCCACCACATCCGCTGACGAACGACGGCCCGGGTCGTCGCGACGGCCGCACCCACCGGTGCGCGCCGGGCGACGGCCCGGGCCGTCGCGTGTCCGGAGCCGCGCCGGGAGGCGTGCCGGCGTTCCCGGCGGAGGGCCGCCGACGCGGCCGGGTGCGGCCGTCCGAACGATCGGCGCGGGCCGCCGACCGGCGATCGGCGGCCGGCACTGTCGTCCGATCAGGAGGAACCGAACGATCGACCGTCGCATCGACGGTCATCATCGGTCAGCGTTCCGCCCAGTGGAACAGCAGCTCAGAGGCGGTGCGGCGAACTAAGTTACTGATCAGTAGCCCGTTGACGGCATGTGAACCCGGCCCTACCGTTCCACTCAATCGAACGGCGTACGGTTCATCCGAACGCTCTCGGCCTCGCCGACTGCGGCCCGAAACAGGAAGTCCGAGGCATGCCTGACGACAAGCTTCTCGCTCTTCTCTCCCCCACCCGGCTCGGGCGTCTCACACTGCGGAACCGGGTCTTCGTCCCCGGCCACACCACCAACTTCGGACTGAACAATGTGCCCACCCGCCGCCACGTCGCCTACCACGCGGAGCGGGCGCGCGGCGGCGCCGGCCTGATCATCACCGAGGCGATCCGCGTGCACCCCACGAGCGCGGGCCGCAGCATCAGCCTCGGCAGCTTCGACGACTCGTCGATCCCGGCGTACGCGGCGGTGACCGAGGCCGTGCACGAGCACGGGGCCCGCATGTTCGCCCAGATCATGCACGCGGGTCGGCAGGCCAACGGCGACGCGACGCGTACCGCCGCCTGGTCCTCGTCGCCGGTGCCGTGGGCGGCCGGCTCGCACGTGCCGCACGCGATGGGACGCCGGGACATCGCCGTCGTCGTCGAGGCGTTCGCCGCCGCCGCGCGGCGCATGCGCCAGGCCGGCTTCGACGGCCTGGAGGTGCACGCCGGCCACGGCCACCTGCTCCAGCAGTTCCTCTCGCCGCACACGAACACCCGCGACGACGCGTACGGCGGCAGCCTCGACAACCGGATGCGCCTGACCCGCGAGGTGCTGACCGCGGTGCTCGCCGCCGCACCCGAGCTGCCCGTCGGACTGCGGGTCAGCGCCGACGAGTTCCTGCCCGGCGGCCTCGACCCGGCTGCGGTGCTGGAGATCGTCGGGAAGCTGCGCGCCGAGTTCCCCCTCGCCTACGTGCACGTCAGCCACTCCGCCTACCACGGCAGCTACTCGCTCGCGACGCAGATGGCGGACATGAGCTTCGGCCACGCCCCGTTCCGGCACCACGCGGCGCTGTTCAAGCAGGAGTTCCCGGACCTGCCGGTGCTCGCGGTGTGCCGGCTGGACAGCCTGCCGGAGGCGGCCGAACTCGTCGCCGCCGGCGAGGCCGACCTGGTCGGCCTGGCCCGCCCGCACATCGCCGACCCGCACCTGGTCCGCAAGGCCGAGCAGGGCCGCCAGCACGAGGTACGCGCCTGCCTGGCCTGCAACCAGGGCTGCATCGGCCGGCTGGAGACCAGCCTGCCCATCTCCTGCGTGGTGAACCCGGAGGTCGGCGCCGAACGGGAGTGGGCCGACGCCTGGCCGGAACTGCCCGGGCCGTCCGGCGCGCGGGACGTCCTGGTCGTCGGCGGCGGTCCGGCCGGCCTGGAGGCGGCGCTCTCCGCGCACCGGGCCGGGCACCGGGTGACAGTTGTCGAGGCGCGTGACCGGCTCGGCGGGCAGGTCGAGGTGGCCGCGCGCGTACCCGGCCGGGAGCGGCTCGGTCTGCTCACCCGCGACCTGGCCCGCGACGTGGCGGCCGCCGGCATCCCGGTCCGGCTCGGCCACCGCGCCGGCGTCGAGGACGTGCTGTCCGGCGGCTACCAGGACGTCGTCCTCGCCACCGGCTCCCGGCCCGCCCGCCGCGACCTGCCCGGCGGCCCGCCGGTGATCGACATCTGGCAGGCCGTGGACCACCTGGCCGACCCCGGCTACCGGCCGGACGGCGCCGTCGTCGTGCTCGACGACGAGGGCACCTGGTCGGCGGCGTCGGTGGCGGAGGCGTTCGCCCGGCGAGGCGCCCGCGTCCACCTCGTCTCCCCCACCGCCACGGTGAGCGCCAAGATCACCACGTACTCGCGGCTGGCGCTGCTCAAGCGCTTCGCCGACCTGGGCATCGCGGTCCACCCGATGCGGACCGCCCGCGCGGCGGGCGCCGGCGCGGTGGCGCTCGGCGGCCCGCTCGCCGGCGGCGAGACGATCGTCGAGGGCGTCATCACGGTCGTCGACGGCGGCTCGGCGCAGGCCGCGGACGAGTTGTACCGGCAGCTCGACGCGCTGCCCGACGGCCCCCGCGTCCACGTCGTCGGCGACGCGAACGCCCCCCGCACCGCCTTCGAGGCCGTCTACGAGGGACGCATGGCCGGCGCATTCCTCGGCGCCTTCGACACCGCGTCCGCCGAACGCGTGCGGTACGCCCACTGACCCGTCCACCCCGGTCGCGGTGCACCGCGGGCCGGACCTCCCCCACCTGTAGAGGAGACAAGCATGCTGGACATCGAGGAGCGCCTCACCCTGGATGAGCGTTCCGCCGTGGACTTCGTCCTCGGCCTGCGCAAGCGCTGGGCGGACACCGTCTACCCGGCGCTGCGCGAGGAGTACGGCGCCACCGGAGCGTCGGCCACCACCGTCGCCGACGCCGGTCAGGTGCTGCGCGGTCTCCCGCTCTACCCGTGGTTCAGCCACCTCGAGCGGGTGCAGCAGAAGATGCTCTGGAAGGTCGCCGGCGACGCGGTGCTCAGCCGCCGCGAGGAGCTGACCGGCCAGCTCACCGCGCTGCCCGAGCAGCCGAAGGGCTCGCTGGAGCTGAACCCCGACCTGGAACTGCCCGACTGGTACACCGACTACGACATCCACATCCAGCCCGGCAGCTTCTTCTCCGACGACATGTCGGCCTACGTGTACGAGTTCGGCGCGCGCATCGTCATGCTGCGCGACAACGACGGCTACAAGTTCCACACGCTGTTCGCCCAGACCGCGCTGCCCGAGCTGCCCGCGGCGACCCGGATCGTCGACATCGGGTGCGGTTTCGGCAAGAGCACCCGCCCGCTGCCCGCCAAGTACCCGACCGCGCAGGTGATCGGCGTGGATCTGGCCGCCCCCGGTCTGCGCCTGGCCCACGCCGAGGCCGAGGCGACCGGAGTCGCGATCGACTACCGGCAGGCCGACGGCCGGGCCACCGGCATCGAGTCGGACAGCTGCGACGTGGTCACCGGCACGATGGTGCTGCACGAGATGCCGGCCGCCGCGATCCGGGAGACCATCCTGGAGGCCGCGCGCCTGCTCAAGCCGGGCGGCTCGCTGCGCTTCCTGGAGTTCATGCTCACCGGCGACCCGCTGCGCGACGCCACCGTCTACGAGCACGCCGAGCGCAACAACGAGCCGTTCTTCCACGACCTGTTCGGCTCCGACCTGATCGAGGTCTGCACCGAGGCCGGCCTGACCGACGTGTCGTGGACCCCGTTCGACGAGCGCCGCAACGGCGTCCAGCCGCAGGGCTGGGGCGACCGTCCCGAGTGGCACTTCCCCTGGGCCGTACTGGCCGCGACCAAGCCGGAGGCGTGATGAGCACCGAGTTCGACTACTTCGGGGACCCCAAGGTCGGCAAGCTGCTCGACCTGGTGCTGCAGCTCTCCACCGAGCTGCACGTGACCCGCCAGCGGGTACGCGTCGTCGAGGCGCTGCTGACCCGCTCCGGCGCGCTCACCGCGGGCGCCGTCGACGGGTTCGTCTCCACCGAGGAGGAGCAGAAGGTCCTCGACCGGGAGCGGGACGAA
Source organism: Micromonospora sp. CNZ285 (assembly GCF_004637285.1). Lineage (NCBI taxonomy): Bacteria > Bacillati > Actinomycetota > Actinomycetes > Micromonosporales > Micromonosporaceae > Micromonospora > Micromonospora sp. CNZ285. The sequence continues at coordinate 2,312,154 of NZ_SPQD01000001.1, forward strand.
CTGCTGGCCCGCCTCATGCGCATCCTGACCGAGCACGGCCCCGCGGAGCACCCGCTGCGGGACCAGTGGGAGGCGGCCCTGAGCGAGAAGACCGGCTGATGAGCACACCGGACGCGCCCGGCCTGATCGACGGCTACCTGCAGCTGTGCGAGGACCGCGAACTCGACGAAGCGGGGCGCTTTCTCGCGGAGCGGGCGCGGTTGGTCTTCCCGGGCGGCCGGGAGTACTCGTCGCTGCGGGAGATGGCGGCCGCGTCGACCGGAACCTACCGGTGGGTGCGCAAGCACCGGGACCGCTACCTGGTGGGTGAGGCCGACGGGCGGGTCACGGTGACCTCGCTCGGGCGGCTGTACGGGGAATGGCTCGACGGCACTCCGTTCGAGGACATCCGCTACGCGGACGTCTTCGTGCTCGACGGCGGACTGATCATCGAGCAGCACGTCTACAACGATCTGGCACTCGTCGCGCGACAGCGCGACGCCTGACGGACAACGGTCGCGCGGCAGCGCGACAGCTGATTCCCCCACCTCCGCCGCCCCGGCGGCGGAGGTGGTCTCCCCCGACTCATGACGAGGTGTGTGCATATGAAACGAAAGTGGGCTCTGCTCCCGGCGGCGCTGGCCACCGCGCTGGTCCTGTCCGCGTGCGGCGGCGGCTCCGACGACGACGGCGCCGGCGGCGAGGGCAAGGAGGCGAAGCTGACCATGGCCATCGCCTCCGCCGTGATCGGCCCGAAGGAGGAGGTGGCCGTCTACGCGGTCGCCAAGGAACTCGGCTACTTCGCCGAGGAGAAGCTGACCGTCGAGACGATCAACGCCGACGGCTCGGTCGCCGCCCTCCAGGCGGTCGCGTCCGGCAGCGGCGACATCACCCCCGCCGACGCCGGCTCGGCGCTCGGCGCGGCGGAGAAGAACGTGCCGATCAAGGCCATCGGCGGCCTGGTGCAGAACTGGCCGTGGGTGATGGCGGTGAAGCCGGACTCCCCGATCACCGGCGGCGCCGACCTGCGCGGCAAGAAGATCGGCGTGATCAGCCTGGCCTCCGGCTCGGCCCCGTACGCCCGCGCCTACGTCAAGGCCGCCGGGCTGGACCCGACAAAGGACGTCGAGCTGCTGCCGGTGGGCGTCGGCGCGCAGGCCGCCGCCGCGCTCAACGACGGCAAGGTCGACATGCTGGCGCTCTACACCCAGGCGTACGCGGTCATCGAGAACGCCGGCACCGAGCTGAAGTACCTGACCAACCCGGACGTGTTCTCCGGCATCCGGTCGCTGACCTTCAGCGTCGGCGCCCGCGACTTCGACGCCAAGAAGGACTCGTACGAGCGGTTCCTGCGCGCGGCGTACAAGGCGATGCTCTTCTCGGCGAAGAACCCCGAGGCCGCCATGAAGATCGGCTACAAGGTCTTCCCGCAGATCCTCGCCGGTAAGTCCGCCGACGAGCGCCTCAAGGCGGACACCGAGAGCCTGACCGCCTGGCTGAAGACGGCCACCCCGGCCAGCGGCGACCCGGAGCAGTTCGGCGACTGGGGCGCGATCAGCGACGAGGAGTGGGCGAAGACCCAGGCGTACACCAAGGAGGCCGGGCAGATCACCGGCGAGGTCGACCTCAAGAAGCTGTGGGACCCGAGCCTGCTCTCCGGCGCCAACAACTTCGACAAGGCCGCGGTGCTGAGCAAGGCCGCGAACTACACCGCCTAGGCAGCGGACAGCGGAAGGGATTTCGATGGCCATCAAGGCGACGGCCCGCCGGGCGCAGACGCAGGCTCCGGCATCGGTGTCGGAAGACTCCTGGATCGAGATCGACGGGCTGGACAAGGAGTACCGGCCCCGGAAGTCGGCACCGACCCAGGCGTTGAGCGACATCAACCTGACGGTACGTCGCGGCGAGTTCATCTCGGTCGTGGGACCGTCCGGGTGCGGCAAGACCACTTTGCTGAAGATCCTCGCCGGGCTCAGCCCGAAGTCCGGCGGCGCGGTACGGATCGCCGGGCGGGACGTGACGAAGCCCCTTCCCGAGGTCGGGATGGTGTTCCAGGCACCGACGCTGCTGCCGTGGCGCACCATCTTCGACAACGTGATGGTGCCGGCGGAGATCCAGCGACTGGATCCCCGCCGGCACCGGGAACGCGCCCAGCAGTTGCTCGAGATGGTCGGTCTCAACGGCTTCGAGCAGAAGTACCCGCACGAGCTCAGCGGCGGCATGCAGCAGCGGGCCGGCATCTGCCGGGCGCTGGTGCACGACCCGGCGGTACTGCTGATGGACGAGCCGTTCGGCGCGCTCGACGCGATGACCCGCGAGTACATGAACGTGGAGCTGCTGCGCATCTGGCAGGAGAGCAACCAGACGATCGTGCTGGTCACGCACTCCATCCCGGAGGCGGTCTTCCTCTCCGACCGGGTGGTCGTGCTCAGCCCCCGGCCGGGCCGGATCGCGGAGGTCATGGACATCGACCTGGAGCGGCCGCGTGACCTCGGCGTCATGTCGTCCGACCGGGCCGGGGTCTACGTGGAGCGGATCCGCCGACACTTCAACGCCGCCGGCGTTATCGACTGACGAGGGACAGCCATGGCAACAAGCAACCTGGTCCGCGAGCCGGCCCAGCCACCGGCGCCGTCCGCCCGGCCCGCCAAGCCCGCCCGGCGCAAGTTCGACCTCCGCGAGAAGCCTCAGCTCTGGCTGGTCCCGACGGTCTTCGTCGTGGTCGTGCTGGCCTGGGAGTACGGCGTCCAGCTCATCGGCGTCGACGAGTACGTCCTGCCGCTGCCGTCGAGCGTGGTCGAGTCGCTGTGGCAGCAGCTCGGCGACGACCAGTTCTGGGGTCACTTCTGGGTGACCACCCAGGAGGCGCTGCTCGGGTTCGTGATCGGTGTCGGGGCCGCGCTGGTCCTCGGCACGTTCATCTCCCAGATCAAGATCGTGGAAGCCACCCTGATGCCGTACATCGTGGCCTTCCAGACCGTGCCGAAGGTCGCCCTGGCCCCGCTGTTCGTGGTCTGGTTCGGTTTCGGCCTGACCAGCAAGGTGGTCATGGCCGCGGTGATCTCGTTCTTCCCGATGCTCGTCAACGTCATCGAGGGCCTGCGGGCGGCCGACGCCGACAAGATCCAGATGCTGACGGTGTTCGGCGCGAGCAAGACCCAGATCTTCCGGATGGTCCGGCTGCCCAGCGCGCTGCCGTTCATCTTCGCCGGCCTGGACATCGGCATCGTCTTCGCCATCCTCGGCGCGGTCGTCGGTGAGTTCATCGGCGCCAAGGAGGGCCTGGGCTACCTGCTGCTGCAGACCAACTACAACTTCGACATCGCCGGCATGTTCGCCGTCCTGGTGGTGCTGTCGGTGATGGGTCTGGTGGCGCACTTCGTGATCCGGCTGCTGCAGAAGCGGCTGGCCTTCTGGGCCGAGGACACGAAGGTGATCGGCGCGTGACGGCAGCTGACGGGACCGTCGTCACGCGTGCGGAGCACCGGCCGGGCGTGGTTCACGCCCGCCCGGCCGGTGGCCGGACCGGAAAGGCAGGACACGAGACATGAACACCGATCCGAACCGGTTCGACGGGCGGGTGGCAGTGGTCACCGGGGCGGCCCGCGGCATCGGCGCCCGTATCGCCGCGACCCTCGCCGAGCGCGGCGCGACGGTGGCGCAGGCCGACCTGCTCGACGACTGGGCGGAGGCCGAGCTGACCGGCGGCGCGCACACCCGGCACCGGGTGGACGTCCGGTCGGCCGACTCCTGCGCCGCCCTGGTGGCCGAGGTCCTGGACGCCCACGGCCGCCTGGACCTGCTCGTCAACAACGCCGGGATCGTCCGGCGCGGGCCCGCCGCCACGATGTCCGAGGAGGACTTCACCACCGTCCTGGACGTCAACCTGACCGGCACGTTCCGGATGTGCCAGGCCGCGTACCCGGCGCTGCGGCACAGCGGCGGCGCGGTGGTGAACATCGGCTCCACGAACGGGCACATCGCGGTGCTGAACACGCTCGGGTACTGCGTCAGCAAGGCCGGCGTGATGCACATGGCGCGCGTGCTGGCCCTGGAGTGGGCCCCGGACCGGATCCGGGTCAACGCCGTCGGACCGACGATCGTGCCCACCGACATGACCGCCGACGTCCGCGGCGACGACGCGTACCTGGCCGACAAGATGGCCTCCATCCCGCTGGGCCGGATGGCGCTGCCGCAGGACGTCGCCAACGCGGTCGCCTACCTGCTCAGTGACGCCGCCGCCATGACCACCGGGCAGACGATCTTCGTCGACGGCGGCGTCACCATCCACTGACTTCCCCCTCTCCGACCCCTTCTGTGAGGACCACCATGCCCAAACCGGATACCGCGGCCGCGCTGGCGGCCGTCGACGCCCACTTCGACGAGTTCGTCGAGGAGCTCCAGCAGCTGTGCCGCATCCGCAGCCGCCGCCAGGAGCCGGAGCAGATGGAGGCCACCGCCGAGTTCATCGCCGGGTCGGTCCGCCGCTGGGGCGGCGAAGCCGAGATCATCCCGTGGGAGCAGTCGTACCCGTACGTGCTGGCCGAGGTGCCGGGCGAGGGAGACAAGGCGCTGCTGCACTTCACCCACTACGACGTGGAGGTCGAGCCGGCCGGCGACGACGCCGACTGGATCAGCCCGCCGTACGCGGCGGAGATCCACGACGGCCGGCTGTACGCCCGGGGCGTGGCCGACGACAAGGGCGTCGTCATGTCCCGCATCCACGCGGCGGCGGCGTGGAAGCTGGCCGGGCTGACCCCGCCGGTGACCAACCGGATCATCTTCGAGGGCAAGAAGTGGCTGCACAGCCCGGGTCTGGGCTCGTTCGTGCAGGCGTACGCCGACCGGCTCGCCAGCGACGCCGCGCTGTGGGAGAACTCCTGGCTCGACGGCGAGGACCGGCTGCTGCTCAAGCTCGCCGAGAAGGGCGTGCTCTACCTGCGCCTCACCGCGCAGACCCTGCCGCGCGACCTGACCAGCCAGAACACCGCGCTGCTGCCGGCTGCCACGGCCCGGCTGGCCGCCGCCCTGGCGCAGTTGCAGCGGCCCGACGGCACCGTGACGATCCCCGGTTTCGCCGACGACGCCCGGCCGCCGACGGACGAGGAGCGGGCGCTGCTGGAGAAGGTGGCGTTCGACGGGGACTTCCTGCGCAAGCGGGCCCAGGTCGACCGCTTCACCGGTGACCTGGACGACCAGGGCGCCGCGGTCGCCATCCGTACCGTGCCGACGCTCACCGTCGCCGGTTTCGCCGGCGGCGACATGCGCGACGACGTGACGCTCGGCATCCCGTCGACCGCCTCGGCGAAGCTGGAGATCCGGCTGGTGCCGGGCCAGGACCCGGACCGTGTGCTCGGCTGCATCCGCGACCACCTGGCGGCGACCGGCTTCGGTGACCTGCGCATCGAGGTGATGGCGACCAGCCGGCCCAACCTCACCGACCACCGCGACCCGTTCGTCGCGCTGGTCGCCGACGCAGCCCGCCGGGTGTACGGGACCGAGCCGGTGATCGAGCCGTACACGCAGTGGATCGGTAACCAGGGCGTGATCGCCGACCGGCCGATCGTCGGTGTCGGCGTGTCCCGCGCCGACTCCGGTGTGGACGGCCCGAACGAGAACATCCGGCTGGACGACTACAAGGCCGGCATCAAGCACGTGATCGAGGTCATGGCGGCGCTGGCGGTGGCCGAGTGACCCGGGCCCGCGGCGTGGCCCGCCGCGCCTACGTCGACGTGCCGTGGGGTCAGGTGCACTACCGGCACGGCGGCGACGCCGACGCCCCGGTGCTGCTGATCCTGCACCAGTCCCCGCTCTCCTCGGCCACCTACGACGCGGTGATCGAGCCGCTGGCCCGCCGCGGCCTGCGGGTGATCGCCCCGGACACGCCGGGGTTCGGCATGTCCGACGCGCCGCCGCGCCCGTGGTCGATCCCGGAGTACGCGGCCGGGGTGTGGCAGTTCGCCGACGCCCTCGGGCTGTCCCGGGTGCACCTGCTCGGGCAGCACACCGGCGCGATCGTCGGCGCGGAGGCGCTGATGTCGGCGCCGGAGCGGGTGCACCGGCTGATCCTGCAGGGCATCCCGCTCTACGACGAGCAGGAGCGGGCGGAGAAGAAGCGGTCGTACGCGCCCGGCTACGTGCCGGCGCGCGACGGCGGGCACCTCAAGGTGATCTGGGACCGGGTGTACGGCCTGTACCCGCGCCTGACCCCGGAGGAGGCGGACCGCCAGGTCACCGAGTACCTGCTGACCGGACCGGACTACGCCACCGCGTACCGGGCGGTGTTCGACCACCACGTCGACACCGCCGCCCTGGACGCGCTGCCCATCGTGCTGCTGCACGGCGCCGACGACCTGCTGGACCGGATGACGCCGCAGGTGCGGGCCGCGCTGCCCGGCGCCGAGCTGGTCACCATCCCCGGCGGCACCGACTTCGTGGCCGACGAGCAGCCGGAGGCGTTCGCCGACGCGGTCGCCGCGCGGGTGCACGCCGACCTCGGGCGGGAGGTGGCGGCATGAGCGCCGGCACCCCGGCCGCCGAGGCGAAGGTCGTACCGGCGAACACCGTCTACACCGCCTCCGTCGAGGTCTCCGGCGGTCGCGGCGGCAGCGCCCGGTCGCTGACCGGTTCGCTGCGGGTCGACCTGACCCGGCCCGCGCAGCGGGGCCCGGACGCGCCCGGCACCGACCCGGAGGAGCTGTTCGCGGCCGGCTACGCGGCCTGCTTCGACAGCGCGCTCGCGGTCGCCGCCCGGCAGGCGGGCGTGCGGCCCGGTCCGACGACCGTCACCGCCTCGGTCTCCCTCGGGCAGACCGAGGACGGCCGGTACGCGATCGCCGTGGTGCTGGACGTGTCCGCGCCGCAGTGCCCGCAGGCCGACCTGGAGCGCGCGGTGGAGCTGGCCGACCGGATGTGTCCCTACTCGAACGCCCTGCGGGGCAACACCGCGGTGGCGATCCGGGTCGATGGCCACCGCTGACCTGACCCGGCCCGCAGCGGTCCGCCACCCGGCGGATCCGCAGCGGCCCGCCGGCCCGATGGCCCTGGCCGTCGGGCTCGGCGCGGTCTACCTGATCTGGGGCTCGACCTACCTGGGCAACCGGGTGGCCCTGGACAGCATCCCGCCGCTGGTCGCCACCTCGGCCCGATTCCTGGCCGCCGCGCTGCTGCTGTTCGCGGTGGCGGCGCTGCGCCGGGGTCCGGCCGGGCTGCTGCTGCCCCGGCGGCAGTGGGGCGGGGTGGGCGCCAGCGGGCTGCTGATGGTCGGTGCGGGCAGCGCGCTGCTCGCCCTGGGCCAGCAGTACGTGCCGACGGGGCTGACGTCGCTGGTGGTGGCCGGCATGCCGCTGTGGGTGCTGGTGTTGCGGCTGGCGGTCGGTCCACGGCCGTCGGCGCTCGCGGCCGTGGGCGTACTGGGCGGGGTGGCCGGGCTGGCGCTGCTGTTCTCGGTGCCGACACGGGGATGGCATCTCGGCGGGATGCTGCTGCTGGTGGTCTCCACGATGGTCTGGGCGCTGGGCTCGACGCTGTCGCAGCGGCTGCACATGCCGGCCGACCACCTGGTCGGCACCGGCTGGCAGATGCTCGTCGGCGGCGTCGCGGTGGCGGTGGCGAGCGTGGTCAGCGGTGAGCTGGGACGGTTCGACCCGGCCGGCGTGACCGGCCGGTCCTGGCTGGCGTGGACCTACCTGATGCTGGTGTGCACAGTGGTCGGCTTCAGCGTCTACACGTGGTTGCTGCGCAACGCGCCGATCCAGCTCGCGTCCACCTACGCGTACGTCAACCCGGTGGTGGCGGTCCTGCTCGGCATGATGGTGCTGGATGAATCGTTGTCCGGACGACAGGTGCTCGCCGGTGCCGTGGTGCTCGCCTCGGTGGCGCTCGTCATCGCGCGGGAGCGACCCCGGCAGGCCGACGGCCTCCCGCCCGGGAAGACCCCCGTCGCGCCCGCCTGACGCCCGGCGACCCCACGCACGTACGTCGACAGTGGAGGAAGAGAGATGATCACGACAGCGGTCGTCGAGAGCACCGCCGGCCGGACCCGCTCCGGTCTGGGACGCGCCCTCGACATCGTCAACATCATCGCCGAACGGGCACCGGAGACCCTCGGCGTGTCGACGATCGCGCGGGAACTGGGTCTGCCGAAGGCGGTCGCGCACCGCATCCTCAAGGAACTGGTGGCCGACAACTTCCTCACCTTCAACGAGGAGACCAAGCGGTACCGGCTCGGCACCGGCGCGCTGGCGGTGGGCCTGGCCGCGCTGCGCGCCCTGGACGTGCCGGACATCGCGCGCCGGTACCTGGTCCGGCTGGTGCGCGACAGCGGCGAGACCGCCACGCTGTCGGTACGGCAGGGCTGGTCGCGCGTCTACATCGACCAGGTGCTCTCGCCGCACGAGGTCCGGATGTCGGTGTCCCTGGGCACCAGCCACGCGCTGCACTCCGGGTCGTCGTCGAAGGCGATCCTGGCGGCGCTGCCGGACGCCGAGGTCGACGACTACCTCGGCCACCACCCGCTGGACGCGGTCACCCCGGCCACCATCACCTCCACCGCCAAGCTGCGGGCCGACCTGGCCCGGATCCGGCGTCAGGGGTACGCGGTGAGCATGGGCGAACGGCAGAACGGCGCGGGGAGCGTGGCCGCGCCGGTGCGGTACGCGACCGGGCAGGTGTTCGGCTCGATCTCGCTGTGCGGGCCGCAGAACCGGTTCACCCCGGAGGTGTGCGCCGCGCACGGGGCGCTGGTCGCCGCGGCGGCGGCGGAGATCTCCGCCGAACTGGGTTTCCGGCCGCCGGCGCAGCGTGTCGCCGGGCGGACGGGTCAGGAACAGAACTGGGGAGGTGGAACAGGTGAGTGACGGACCGCTGACGGGCCTGCGGGTGCTTGACGTCTCGACGATCCTCGCCGGGCCGCTGTGCTGTCAGATCCTCGGCGACTACGGCGCCGACGTGATCAAGATCGAGCACCCGACCATGGGTGACAGCATGCGCGGCCACGGCAAGGCCAAGGACGGCCATCCCCTGTGGTGGAAGGAGATCTCCCGCAACAAGCGGCTGGTCGGGCTGAACCTGTCCGCGCCGGAGGGCGCGGCGCTGCTGCTGCGGCTGGCCGAGCGGGCCGACGTGCTGGTGGAGAACTTCCGGCCGGGCACGCTGGAGCGCTGGGGCGTCGGCCCGGAGGAGCTGCACCGGGTCAACCCCGGTCTGGTGATCGCCCGGATCACCGGCTTCGGGCAGACCGGCCCGTACGCCTCCCGCGCCGGGTTCGGCACGCTGGCCGAGGCGATGAGCGGGTTCGCCCACCTGACCGGTACGGCCGACGGCCCGCCCACGCTGCCCGCGTTCGGGCTGGCCGACAGCATCTGCGGCATCGCCACCTCGTCGGCGGTGATGATGGCGCTGTGGCACCGGGAGCGCTCCGGCGGCCGGGGCCAGGTCGTCGACATGAGCCTGCTGGAGCCGATCATGACCGCTGTCGGTCCCGGCCCCACCGTCTACGACCAGCTCGGCGTGGTGGAGCAGCGGCAGGGCAACCGCTCGACGAACAACGCGCCGCGCAACACGTACCAGACCAAGGACGGGTCGTGGGTGGCGATCTCCACCAGCGCCCAGGCCATCGCCGAGCGGGTGCTGCGGCTGGTGGGCCACCCCGAGGTGATCGACGAGCCGTGGTTCCGTACCGGCGTCGGGCGGGTGGCGCACGCGGACCTGCTCGACGAGTACGTGGGGTCGTGGATCGCCGAGCGGACCCGCGACGAGGTGGCCACGGCGTTCGCCGAGGCCGGTGCCGCTGTCGCCCCGGTCTACAGCGCCAAGGACATCGTCGAGGACCCGCACGTCCAGGCCACCGAGATGATCACCACGGTCGACGATCCCGACCTCGGCCCGATGCGGATGCACAACGTCATGTGGCGGATGTCGGAGACGCCGGGCCGGATCCGGTTCACCGGACGCTCCCCCGGCGCCGACACCGACGCCCTGCTCGTCGAGGAACTCGGCTGCGACCCGGCCGAGATCGCCGACCTGAAAGCCCGTGGCGTCGTCGCCTGACGACGCCGACAGCCGAAACGCGAGGAACCCCGTGGGCACCACAGCCAGAACCGCCGACCGCCTGCTCGACGCCGTGCAGGCCGGTGTCACGATCTACGACCTGGGCCGGCAGCTGACCGTCGGCATGCCGCAGTCACCGAACCACCCGGCGTTCGGGCTCACCCTGCCGCGCCGCCACGGCGACATGGTGCGCGCCGACGGCGGCTCCGCCGCCAACGACCTGCTGGTGATGGGCACGCACGTCGGCACGCACGTCGACGCGCTCGCGCACGTCTCCCAGGACGGCCGGCTGCACGGCGGCGCCGACGCCGCCGATGCGCAGGTCGGCGGCCGGTTCGACGAGCTGGGCGTGCACACCGTCGCGCCGATGGTCCGCCGGGGCGTGCTGCTGGACGTGCCCGCCGCGCTGGGCGTGGAGACCTGCGAGCCCGGCTACGAGATCACCCCCGCCGACCTGGACGCCGCGGTGTCCCGGCAGGGCACGCCGGTGGGCGCCGGTGACGTCGTGCTCATCCGCAGCGGGTGGGGCCGGCTGTTCGACCACGAGGACCGTAACCAGTACATCGGCAAGGACTCCGGCGTGCCGGGGGTCGGCGCGGACGGCGCGACCTGGCTGGCGCGGCGTCGGGTGCACGCCGCCGGCGCGGACACCATCGCCTTCGAGTGCCTGCCGCCGGGCAAGGGCCACAGCTCGCTGCCGGCGCACCGGATCCTGCTGGTGGAGCACGGCATCTACCTGATCGAGACGATGGCACTGGAGGAACTGGCCCGCGACGCGGTGCACGAGTTCACCTTCGTCATGACGCCGCTGCCGCTGTACGGCGCCACCGGCTCCCCGGTGCGCCCGCTGGCGGTGATCAGCCGTGGCTGAACCGACGCTGGGCCGCCACCTGGCCACCTTCGCCGCCGACACCGCCGCCGAGACGCTGCCCGACGAGGTGGTCGCGAGCGTCCGGGCCCGCGTCCTGGACGTGCTCGGCCTCTGCGTGGCGGCCCGGCCGCTGCCGACCAGCCAGGCCGCCCTCGCCTACGTCGAGGAGCAGGGCGGACGCGGCCAGGCCACTGTCGTCGGCCTGGACGAGAAGGCGCCGGCCGCGCTGGCCGCGTTCGCCAACGGCGTGCTGGCGCACTCGCTCGACTACGACGACACGCACCTGCCGTCGGTGCTGCACCCCAGCGCGTCGGTGGTGCCGGCCGCACTGGCCGCCGCCGAGGCGTCCGGGGCGTCCGGGCGGGAGACGGTCGCGGCCATCGCGGTGGGCCTGGAGGTGTGCGTCCGGCTCGGCATGGCCGGTTACGACCCGGCAGCCGGCAACTCCGTCTTCTTCGAGCACGGGCAGCACGCCACCTCGATCTGCGGCACGCTCGGCGGCGCGGTGGCGGCGGCCCGGCTGCTGAAGCTGGACGCCGACGGCGCGCTCGACGCGCTCGGCGTGTCCGCCTCGATGGCCGCCGGTCTGATCGAGTCCAACCGCAACGGCGGCACCGTCAAGCGGATCCACTGCGGCTGGGCGGCGCACGCGGCGGTGAGCGCCGCGCAGCTGGCCCGGCACGGCGTGACCGGCCCGCCGACGGTGCTGGAGGGACGCTTCGGCTTCTTCCAGGCGTTCCTGCGCGGCGAGTTCGACGGCGACGAGATCGTCCGCGGGCTCGGCACCGACTGGGCGGTACCGGGCATCTTCTTCAAGCCGTACCCGGCGAACCACTTCACCCACGCCGCCATCGACGCGGCGATCGCGCTGCGCGAGCGCGGGCTGCCGCTGGACGAGATCGAGTCGATCACGCTCGGTGTGCCGACGCCGACGGTGCGCACCATCGGCCAGCCCATCGAGCGCAAGCGGGCGCCGCAGACCGGCTACGAGGCGCAGTTCAGCGGCCCGTACGCGGTGGTCGCCGGCCTGATCGGCGGCGGCGGTCTCGGCGTGGACCTGGCCGACTTCACCGACGCCCTGGCGCACGACCCGCAGCGGCGGGCGCTGATGGCGCTGGTCGACGTGGTGGGCGACGAGCGGTGCGACGCGATCTTCCCGCACCAGTTCCCGGCCGTGCTGCGGGTGGTCACCCGCGACGGGCGGGAGTGGGTGCAGGAGGTACTCGCCAACCGGGGCGGGCCGCAGCGTCCGCTCAGTGACGCCGAACTGGCGGTCAAGTTCCGCACCAACGCCGCCGCCCTGCCGGAGGCGACCGCCGACCGCATCACCGAGGAGGTCCACCGGCTGGACCGGGCCCCCGACGTCCACGGCCTGATGGGCCTGATCAACCGCCGCTGAACCGAGCACGAGGAGCAACACCATGAGCACCTACGACCTGCTGCTGACGAACGTCCGCGTGGTCCGGCACGACCGGCCCGAACCCGAGCTGATGGACATCGGCGTCACCGACGGACGGATCAGCCGCGTCGCCCCGCAGATCGACCGGGCGGAGGCCGCCCAGGTCGTCGACGGCGGCGGCCGGCTCGCCTTCCCCGGCGTGGTGGACGCGCACCAGCACTGGGGCATCTACAACCCGCTGAGCGAGGACGCCGTCTCGGAGAGCCGCGCCTCGGTGCAGGGCGGCGTCACCACGGCGCTGAACTACATGCGCACCGGTCAGTACTACCTCAACCGGGGCGGCCGGTACGCCGACTTCTTCCCCGAGGTGCTGTCCGCGACAGAGGGCCGCTCCTACATCGACTACGGCTTCCACCTGGCGCCGATGTCGCGGGAGCACATCGGCGAGGTGCCGTCGCTGGTCGAGGAGCACGGCGTCACCTCGTTCAAGATCTTCATGTTCTACGGCAGCCACGGCCTGCACGGCCGGTCCGCCGACCAGAACTCGTTCCTGATGATCCCGGAGGGCGAGCGGTACGACTATGCCCACTTCGAGTTCGTGATGCGGGGCGTCCAGGCGGCCCGGGAGCGCTTCCCCGAGCTGGCCGACGAGATCTCGCTGTCGCTGCACTGCGAGACCGCCGAGATCATGAGCGCGTACACCAAGCAGGTCGAGCAGGACGGCACGCTGCGCGGGCTGGAGGCGTACCACGCCTCGCGGCCGCCGCACTCCGAGGGGCTGGCCGTGTCGATCGCGTCGTACCTGGCGCACGAGACCGGTCTGCCGAAGATCAACCTGCTGCACCTGACCTCGGAGAAGGCTGTCGACGCGGCGCTGCGGATGGCGCGGGCGTTCCCGCACATCGACTTCCGCCGCGAGGTGACCATCGGCCACCTGGTCGCAGACATCGACACCGCGCACGGCCTGGGCGGCAAGGTCAACCCGCCGCTGCGCCCGCGCGCCGATGTCGAGGCGCTCTGGGGGTACGTCCTGGACGGCAAGATCGACTGGGTGGTCAGCGACCACGCCTGCTGCAAGGACGAGGTCAAGTTCGGTGAGCCGCGCGACGACATCTTCGTCGCCAAGTCCGGCTTCGGCGGCGCCGAGTACCTGCTGCCCGGCCTGGTCACCGAGGGCAACCGGCGCGGCCTGTCGTACCAGCGGGTGGCGGAGCTGACCTCGTGGAACCCGGCGCAGCGCTTCGGCCTGCGCAACAAGGGCGCCATCGCGCAGGGCTACGACGCCGACATCTGCCTGGTCGACCCGAACTCGACCTGGACCGTGCGCGCGGAGGACTCCGAGTCGACGCAGGAGTACACGCCGTTCGAGGGCTTCGAGCTGACCGCCCGGGTCACCGACACCTTCGTCCGCGGGCAGCACGTGCTCGTCGACGGCAAGGTGACCGGCGAGCCGGCCGGCCGCTACCTCGCCCGCCCGCAGCGGTAGGGGGGAACGACTGATGGCGGTGGCGCGCAGTTACCTGTACGTGCCGGGCGACCGGGCGGACCTGCTGGACAAGGCGGCCGGGCGGGGCGCGGACGCGCTCGTGCTCGACCTGGAGGACGCGGTCACGCCGGCTCGCAAGGCGCAGGCCCGGGAGACGGTCGCCGGGTACCTGGGCGCCGCCGCGCCGTCCGGCCCGCAGTTGTGGGTGCGGATCAACAGCGACCAGGTCGAGGCGGACGTCGAGGTGCTCTCCCCGGCGGCGGCCGGGGTGTGGGTGCCGAAGGCCGAGCCGGAGCTGCTCGCCGAGGTCGACGCGGCGCTGGCCCGGGTGCAGCGGCGGCTCGGCCCGGACGCCCCGGCGTTCCGGGTGGTGGCGCTGATCGAGACCGCCCGGGGCGTGCTCACCGCGCCGCGGGTGGCCGAAGCGCCACGGGTGCTGCGGCTCGGCCTCGGCGAGGCGGACCTCGCCGGTGAGCTGGGGTTGCAGCCCGGGCCGGACCGCGCCGAGTTCGCCCCGATCCGCTCCCAGGTCGTCGTCGCGTCGGCCGCGGCCGGCATCACCCCGCCGGTGGGACCGGTGGAGACGACGCTGCGCGACCCGGAGCGGCTGGAGCGGACCACCCGGGCGCTGCTGCGGCAGGGCTTCCGGGCGCGCAGCGCCATCCACCCCGGGCAGATCGCGACGATCAACGAGGTGTTCACCCCCACCGAGGCCGAGGTGGCCTCCGCCCGGGCCGTACTGGAGGCGCTGGAGCAGGCCGAACGCGGCGGCTCCGGGGTGGCCACCGACGCCGGCGGGCGGCTGCTGGACCGGGCGGTGGTACGGGCCGCCGCCGAGGTGGTACGCCGCGCCGAGGCGTCCGCCGGCTGAACCGTGACGCCGGGCCGGGGACCGCCGACGGGTGCGATGTGGCCCGGCCCGGCACGGGTCAGGGCGTGCCGAGCGTGGCGCGGGCGGCCAGGATGTGCGCCCGCATCACCGAGCCGGCCCAGGCCCGGTCGCGCGCCTCGAACGCGTCGATCAGCTCCCGGTGGTGCGACATGCTGCGCGCCATCGCCGCCTCGTCGTACCGGCGGAACGTGCGGTTCACCAGGGGCGTCTGCACCACCGCCCCGAGCAGCGCGCTCAACCGGCGGTTCCGCCCGGCGCCCAGGATGATCTCGTGGAACTGCGCGTTGCAGACCGCGATCCGGTCCGCCCGGTCCCGCCGCTGACCGGCCGCGTAGCCCTCCATCTCGGCGCACAGCTCGCGCAGCCGGGCGATCTCCTCCGGCGTGATCCGGGTCGCGGCCAGCTCGGCGCCGTACCCCTCCAGCAGGGCACGCAGCTCGAAGATCTCCTCCAGGTCCTGCTCCCGCCAGGCCGGCACGGTGGCGCCCCGGTTGGCCTCCCAGTCCACCAGGCCCTCGGCGTGCAGCCGGCGCAGCGCCTCTCGTACCGGGGTGCGGCTCACCCCCACCGCGGCGGCGAGATCCTCCTCGGAGAGCTTCTTCCCCGGCTCGTACGCCCCACCGAGGATGCGCGTCTTGATCGACTCGTACGCCGACTGCGTGGCCCGGCCCATGCGTCCCCCTCTGTTCACCGATGGTGAACCTACATCGACGCGGTGGAACCGCCGTTGACGGCGTACTCCGAGCCGGTCACCTGCCGGGCCCGGTCCCCGGCCAGGAACAGCACCACCTCGGCGACGTCCTCCGGCTCGTTCATCCGGCCCAGCGGCAGCCGGCGCAGCTCGTGCACGACGTGGTCGGCGGCGGCGGAGACGTCGATGCCGAGCCGGAGCGCGACCGACTCCAGGTAGGCGTCCATGGTCGCGGTCCGGGTCGGGCCGGGCGCGACGGTGTTCACCCGCACGCCCCGCGGGCCGTACTCCAGAGCCAGGCCCTTGGCGAGGCTGAGCAGCGCGGCCTTGCTGACCGCGTAGTCGAGCATGTGCGGCTTGGGGTGCCGCGCCGCCTCGGAGCCGACGTTCACCACGCTGCCGCCGCCCCGCTCGACCATGAGCGGCACGAGCGCGCGGCACAGGCGCACGCAGGACATCACGTTCACGTCCCAGGTGCGCTGCCAGGCGGCGTCGTCGATGTCGGTGAACGCGTCCCGGTACGGTGCGAGCGCCACGTTGTTGACGAGCACGTCCGCGCCGCCGTACCGGCTGGTCACCTCCCGCACGACGGCGGCGACGCCGGCCGGGGTGCCCAGGTCGGCGGTGACCGCGACGCCCACGCACGCGGACACGTCCAGGTCGGCGGAGACGACCTCGGCGCCCTCGCCGGCCAGCCGGCGGGCGACCGCGAGCCCGATCCCCGATCCGGCGCCGGTGACGACAGCGACAGTGCCCCTCATCCGCTGCTCCCCCCGGTGCCGCCGCGGGCGAGCACCTCGTCGTTGTGCTCGCCGAGCGTCGGCGCGAGCCGGCCGGACGGCAGCGGCGAGCCCGACATGACGATCGGCGAGGCGATGCTGCGCAGCCGCCCGGCCACCGGGTGCTCGACGATCGACACCAGGCCGGTCCCGGCCTCTTCCTCCTCGCGCAGGATCTCCTCGTAGCCGGCCAGCGGCGCGCACGGCACGTCGATCGCGGACAGCTCCGCCAGCCACTCGGCTGTGGTGCGCCCGCGCAGCACCTCGGCGACCACCCGGTAGAGCCCGTCGGCGTTGGCGATCCGCTTGCCGACGGTGTCGTAGTCGGGATGGCGCAGCAGGTCGGCGCGCCCGACCAGGGTGAGGAACCGTTCCCACTGCCGGCCCGTGTAGATCAGGACGCAGAGGTGCCCGTCGGCGGTGGCGTACGGGCGGCGGTTCGGTGCGGCGGTACGCGGGTAGAGCGGCGGCCCGGTGGGTGGCTCGAACGTCCAGCCGTCGAGCTGTTCGAGCAGGCCGAAGGCGACCATCGTGTCGAACATCGGCACCTCGACGCACTGCCCCTCGCCGGTGGCGTCGCGGTGCCGCAGCGCGGCGAGCACGGCGGTGGACGCGGTGAGCCCGGTGATCTTGTCGGCGAGCGGGGTGACGACGTACCCGGGCTGGTCCTGGTTGACGCTCTGGAGCCGGGCGATCCCGGAGGCGCCCTGGATCACGTCGTCGTAGGCGGGCCGGTCGGCGTGCGGGCCGGTGCCCCGGAAACCCGGGATCGTGCAGTAGACGATCGCCGGGTGCAGCGCGCGCACGTCGTCGTAGGTGAGCGCGAGCCGGGCCGCGGCGGCCGGGCGCATGTTGTGCACCAGCACGTCCATCGTCGGCACCAGCCGGTCGAACGCGGCCCGGTCGGCGGGCGCCTTGAGGTCCAGCAGGACGCTCTTCTTGCCCCGGTTCATGTTGAGGAACACCGCCGCCATGCCGGGGGTGCGGGCGGCGCCGAGCTGGCGGGCGATGTCCCCGCCCGGCGGCTCCACCTTGATCACCTCGGCGCCCAGGTCGGCCAGCATCAGCGTGCAGTACGGGCCGGAGAACGTGCTGGTCAGGTCCAGCACCCGCAGTCCGGACAGCGGCCCGGTCACGGGAATCCACCGGCCCGGCTCAGCATGCCCGGCAGCTCCGTGCCGAACACCTCGCCCAGCCACCTGGCGTTGCCGATCGCCGCGTCCAGCGACACCCCGGTACGCGTCCCGGAGCGTTCCAGCGCGTACACCACGTCCTCGGTGGCCACGTTGCCGGTGGCGGCCGGCGCGAACGGGCAGCCGCCGATGCCGCCGACGCTGGCGTCGATCGCCCGCGCACCGGCCCCGACGGCGGCCAGGACATTCGCCAGGCCCAGGTTGCGGGTGTTGTGGAAGTGCCCGCGCAGGCTCGCGGCGGTGCGCTCGCGCACGGCGGTGAACAGCCGCTCCACCTGGGACGGCACGGCCACACCGATGGTGTCGGCGAGCGCCACCTCGTCCGGCGCCACCGGTGCCAGGTCGTCGACGACGCGCAGCACGCGCTCCGGCGGCGTCTCCCCCTCGAACGGGCACCCGAACGCGGCCCCGACGGTGACCGAGGCACGCAGCCCATGCTCGCGGGCCCGGGGCAGCAGCCGCCGCACCTCCGCCACCGCCTCGGCGGTGGTCGTGCCCTGGTTGCGCCGGCAGAACGTGTCGGTGGCGACCACCACGAAGTTGACCTCGGTGACGCCTGCGGCGACGGCCCGGTCCAGACCGCGCCCGTTCATCACCAGGCCGATCGAGGCCAGGCCCGGCTCGTCGCGGACCAGCGCCGTCAACGCGTCGGCGTCGGCGAGCTTCGGCACCTTGGCCGGGTTGACGAAGCTCGTCACCTCGACGCGCCGGCTGCCCGCCGCGACCGCCCGGCGCACCAGTTCGGCCTTCTGCGCGGTGGTCAGCTCCGCCGGGTGGTTCTGCAGGCCGTCGCGGGGACCGACCTCGACGATCTCGACGTTCAAGACAGCGCCTTCAGTCCGGCCTGCGCGACCTCCATGTCCTGCGTGTAGTGGCCGCCGCTGACCCCGATGCCGCCGACCAGCACGTCGTCGACCTTCACCGGATAGCCGCCGCCGAAGGTCACCAGCCGGTCGATCGCGGGCGGGGCGCCCATCGCCAGCGGGCCGTCGTCCTTGATGAAGTCGTACCAGCCGTCGCTGCTCAGCCCGAAACCGACTGCCGTGTACGCCTTGTCCTGCGCCAGCTGGACGCTCACCAGCGGCGCGCCGTCCATCCGCTCGTACGCCTTCAGCACGCCGCTCTCGTCGCACACCGCGACGGTGACCGCGAAGCCCATCTCCTCGGCCCGGGCGACGGCGGCGGCCACCATCGCCCGCGCGGCCGGCGCGGAGATCGAACGCTTCTTCACCACGTGCGGGTTCTTCGCCATGACTGCCTCCTCAGATCGCGCCGGCGGCGCGCAGTTCGGTGATCCGGTCGTCGGCCAGGCACAGCACCTGGCGCAGGACCTCGTCGGTGTGCTCACCCAGCCGGGGGCCCACCGAACGCAGCCGGCCCGGGGTGCGGGACAGCCGGGGCGCGACGTTCTGCATCGGGAACGCGCCCATCTCCGGGTGGTCGAGTTCGACGATCGCCTCGCGCGCGGCGAAGTGCTCGTCGGCCAGCATCTCCCGGGCGGTGTAGACCGACCCGGCCGGTACGCCGCCCAGATGCAGCAGCCGCAGCAGCGCGGCCGGCTCGAACGTGACGGTCCACGCCGCGATCAGGTCGTCCAGTTCGGCCTGGTGCGCGCCGCGGGCGGCGTGGGTGGCGTACCGGGGGTCGTCGGCCAGGTCCGGGCGGCCCATCACCGCCGCCAGGCGGCGGAACACCGTGTCCTGGTTCGCGGCGATCAGCACCGTGGCGCCGTCGCGGGTCGGGTACGCGTTGCTTGGCGCCACGTTGGGCAGGATGGAGCCGGTCCGCTCCCTGACGTAGCCGGTGAGCGCGTACTCCGGCACCAGCGACTCCATCAGCGCCAGCACCGACTCGTAGATGGCGCTGTCCACCACCTGGCCCTGGCCGGTGCTGCCCGCCACCCGCAACGCCATCATGGCGCCGAGCGCGGCGAACGTGCCGGCCAGCGAGTCGCCGAGGCTCACGCCGATGCGGCTCGGCGGCGTGGACGGGTCGCCGGTGACGTGCCGGATCCCGCCCATCGCCTCGCCGATCGAGCCGTAGCCGGCGCGGGACGCGTACGGGCCGTCCTGCCCGAACGCGGTGACCCGCACGACGACCAGCCGCGGGTTGATCCGGTGCAGCTCCTCCGGCGCGAGCCCCCAGCGTTCCAGCGTGCCCGGGCGGAAGTTCTCCACGAACACGTCGGCGCCGGCGAGCAGGTCGCGCATGAGCTGCTGCCCCTCGGGCATCCGCAGGTTGCAGGTGACCGACTTCTTGTTGCGGGCCACCACCGGGAACCACAGCGACTTGCCGTGCGGCTTCTCCCGCCCCCACTGCCGCATCGGGTCGCCGCCGTCCGGCTGTTCGACCTTGATCACCTCGGCGCCGAAGTCGCCGAGCAGTTGCGCGCAGAACGGCCCGGCCAGCAGCACGCCGGCCTCCACCACCCGTACGCCGGTCAGCGGCCCGTCGGGAAAGCTGCCGGTCATCCGGCCGGCTCCGACAGGCCGAACATCTTCTCGATGCGGGCCTCGGCGAACCGGGAGACCGCACCCGCCCGGGTCACCGACCGGACGCCCTCGATCTTCAGCAGCGCCGGGCGGACCAGCGAGCCCATGGTGACCGGCGCGGACGGGCAGGCCGCGCAGCGGCCGTGGAACGTGACCCGGGCGTCGCCGTCGGCGTCCACGTCGACGGTGACGCCGCCGCCGTGCGCCTCGACGAGCTGGCGTACCTTGCCGTCGAGCGCGCGGTCGGCGGCCTTCGCCGTCTTGTCAGCGCCCATCCTTGCGGCCCTTCTTCGCGGACTTCTTGCCGCTCTTGCCGTACAGCTCCTTCTTCTTGGCCTTCACGTCGATGCCGAGCACCCGGGCGAAGTTCAGGCCGAAGATCTTCTCCTTGATCTCGTCGGTCAGCTCCGGGTAGCCGTAACCGTCCTGGAGGTCCTCCGGCATGCGCATCTCGGCGAACAGGTCGATGTACGCCTGCACCTTCGGCCAGACGAACGCCTCGGAGCCCCACAGCAGCCGGTCCGGGCCGACGTGCAGCAGGCACTTGCCGATGGCGTGCAGCGCGGCGCGGGGCGCGACCGGGTACTGGTTGATCCAGGCGGTGAGCGCGAGGTGGATGTTCTCGTAGCGGGCGGCGATGTTGATCGTCTCGTTGATGAACGGCTCACCGAGGTGGTGCACGATGAACGTCATCTCGGGGAAGTCCTGCGCCGCGCGCTCCAGGTCGTACGGCGCCAGGTCGGCGATGTGCTGGGTGTTGAACGCCAGGCCCTTATGGAACTGCACGTTCGTCACACCGTGTTCGAGGGCGGTCTCCCACAGCGGGTACGCGACCTGCCGGTCGTCGATCTTCCAGGACAGGCCGCCGGAGTGCGCCTGGTAGAACTTGAAGCTGGTGGCGCCCCACTCCTCGATCTGCCGGATCATCTCGGTCACCGCGCCGTAGCGGCCGTGGGTGATCGGGTCGACGCCGCCACAGAACAGCACCCGGTCCGGGTACGCCTCCTTGAGCCGGTAGTTGTTCTCCGCCGGCGAGAAACCCAGCTTCCAGCCGCCGTGGCTGGGCACCGTCTGGGCCATCGCCATGTCGGTGTCGGACTCCTCGAACATCAACCGGTACGCGTCCTCGACCGACAGTTCACGGCCGGAGATGTCGTCGTACGGGTAGCCCGGGGCGGAGTACTTGCGGGCGTACTCGACGAGCGCGTTCGTCGACTTCTTCCCGCCGTGGTTGAAGTCGATGTTCTCGTCGGTGAGCTTGTACATGTGGATGGCGTTGTCGAGGACGAAGAAGCCGTTCTTCATGGGGTGGGACGTCCCTTCGGGGTGGTGTCGTGCTCCAGGCGTTCGACGTGCCGGACCGCGAGCTGGCGGCGGCGCCGCACCGACCACGCGGCGACCGAGACGCCGGCGATGACGGCGAGACCGTTGAAGACGCGCTCGATCCAGGTCGCGGCGCCGAGGTGTTGCAGGCCGGCGATGGTGAAGGTGATGAAGTACGCGGCGATCACGGTGCCGAGGACGTTGACCCGGCCGGGTCGCAGCGCGGCGGCGCCGAGGAAGGCGGCGGCGAAGGCCGGCAGCAGGAACTGCTCGCCGACAGTGGGCTGGGCCGAACCGATCCGCGAGGCCAGCAGCACCCCGGCGAGCGAGGCGAGCACCGCCGCGCCGACGAACGCCCGGATGGTGTAGCTGCGCACGTCGATGCCGGCCCGGGCGGCACCGCGCAGGTTGCCGTCCATCGCGTAGAGCCGCTGACCGAAGGGCGTCCACACGACGATGAACTCCAGCGCCAGCACCAGCACCACGAGGTAGATCAGCGGCAGCGGGACGCCGCCCAGGTCGCCGCGGGCGATCTCGGTGAACGCCGGCGGCACGTTCTGGTACAGCACCCGGCCGCCGGTGACCATGTAGAGCAGACCCATCAGCAGGCTGCCCACGGCGAGCGTCGCGATGATCGAACTCATGCCGAACTTCAGCACCAGCAGGCTGTTGAGCAGGCCGACCGCGACGCCGACGGCGAGCACGGCGACCAGGGCCAGCCAGATCGGCACGCCCTGCACCGCGATCAGCCAGATGCTCACGCCCTGCGCCAAGCCCAGCATCGGACCGACCGACGCGTCCAGGTAGTGCGCCAGCAGTGGCAGCGTGGCGGCCATCGCCACGATCACCGTCACGGTCTGGTTGACCAGGATCAGCCGGAAGTTCGTGGTGGTGAAGTAGGTCTCCGGGGTGAGCACGGAGAAGACCGCGATCACCAGGACGAGCATGCCGAGAAGCCCGAACCGGCTCACCCCCTCGACCGCGCGCTCCCCGGCTCCGGCGCGGGACCGGTCGGCGCTCTGCTTGACGACCGTGCGGCCGCCGCCCGGCGGCGTCTTCGTGGTGGCGGCGGTCATCGGACCGCCTCCCCGGCCGTGGCGAGCGTGCCGGCGACGATCAGCTGCACGCACCGTTCGACGTCGAGCCCTTCGGTGGGGCCGTGGTAGACGTTGCGGCCGCCCTTCATCACCAGCAGCCGGTCGGCCATCGACAGGATCTCCGGGATCCGGTGGCTGATCACGATGACCGCGTAGCCGCGGTCGCGCAGCCGGCGGATCAGCGCGTTGACGCCGTCGGACTCGGTGGTGCCGAGCGCAGCGGTCGGCTCGTCCATCACCATCACGCGCGGCTCGTTCTCGGTGACCAGCGCGCGGGCGATGGCGACCATCTGCCGCTGCCCGCCGGAGAGCCCTTCGACCAGCACGTTCATGTCGTGCAGGTCGATGCCGAGTTCCTCCAGCACCGCCCGGGTGCGCTCGCGCATCGCCCGCTTGCGCAGCACGGGCAGGCCGCGTACGCCGCCGGTCCACTCGCGACCGAGGAAGACGTTCTCGACGATGCTCAGGTTGTCGGAGAGGCCGAGGTCCTGGTAGATCATCTCGATCCCGGCGGCGCGGGCCCCGCCGATGGTGTGCGGCGTCAGGTCCCGGCCGGCCACCCGCAGGCGGCCCGTGTCCGGCGCCAGCGCGCCGCTGACCATGCTCATCAGCGTGGACTTGCCGGCACCGTTGTCCCCGACGACGCCCAGGATCTCGCCCGGGCGCACGTCGAAGGAGACGTCGGTGACGGCGCGTACCCGGCCGTAGGACTTGCTGACGCCCACCGCCTCCAGCACCGGGGCGGCACTCATCGGGCCTCGCTCCACATCTTCTCGTAGCGCTCGGCGTAGTTCACGTAGCTGTTCCAGTCGACGGCGCCGTCCTTGGGCGCGTTCGTCTTGTCGAAGACTGTGGCCGGGATGCCCTGCTCGGCGTCGGGCAGCGCGGGCTGCCCGGCGGCCAGCCGGCCCACCTGGTCGATGGCGGCGTAGGCGTTCCAGCCGCGGATGGCGCCGAAGTCGGCGAGCTGGTCACCGGCGGCCACGCTGCCCAGCCGCTCCGGCTCGGCGTTCTTGGACAGCACCTTGATGTCGTTGCGGCCGGCGGCCCGGATGGCGGCGATGACGGACTCCACGCCGTTGCCGTACGGCGTGAGGATGTACTGCAGGTTGTCACCGTGCTTCTGGATCAGCGAGGTGGTGATGTTCTGCATCTCGATCGGGTCGACCGCCTGCGCCAGCGTGCGCTCGCGGACCTCCAGCAGCTCGCAGCCGGTGCAGCCGGCGAGCACGCGCTTGCTGGCGTTGAGCGCCTCGACCAGGTGCGGGTAGCCGACGTCCCAGAGGAAGACGACCTTGGCCTTGCCGTTGGAGTCGGCGACGGCCTTCGCCGTGGCCAGCACCGCCTGGAACGTCCTGCTCCAGGACGGCTGGCGCGACGGCGGCACCGACCCGATCTGCGGCATGAGCATGGGCGAGACCGCGGAGAAGGTCGCCCGCGAGTTCGGCGTGTCCCGCGCCGACCAGGACGCCTGGTCGGCGCGCAGCCACCAGCGGCTGGCCCGGGCCTGGGAGTCCGGCGCGATGGCGCAGGAGGTGCTGCCGCTGGACGAGCTGGACCGCGACGAGACGGTACGCCCCGACACCACACCGGAACGGCTCGCCCGGCTCCGCCCGTCGTTCACCGGCGACGGCACCGTCACGGCCGGCAACGCCAGCCAGATGGCCGACGGCGCCGCGGCGGTCGTGGTGGCGAGCGGCGAGGCGGTACGGCGGCACGGGCTGACCCCGCTGGGCCGGATCGTCGGGTTCGCGGCAGTCGGCGTGGACCCGACGATGATGGGCGTCGGACCGGCCGAGGCGATCCCGCTCGCGCTGCGCCGGGCCGGGCTGACCGTCGGCGACGTCGACCTGTTCGAGATCAACGAGGCGTTCGCGGCGCAGATCGTGCAGAACGTCCGCGCGCTGGGCCTGGACGAGGAGCGGGTGAACGTCAACGGCGGCGGGATCGCCCTCGGCCACCCGACCGGCCAGAGCGGCGCCCGGCTGGTCGTGTCGCTGCTGCACGAACTGGCCCGCCGCGACGGCCGGTACGGCGTGGCGAGCCTGTGCGTGGGCGGCGGGCAGGGCATCGCCGCCGTGATCGAGCGGGTGACCCGGTGATCGCCGTCGTGGTCGGCCTGGGCCCGATGGGCCGGGGCATCGCGCAGGTCCTCGCCGCGGCGGGGCACACCGTACGGGTCGTCGACGCCACCGCCGAGCTGGGCCGCGCCGGCCTGGAGCGGATCCGCGCCGACGGCGCCACCGGCGACCTCGACGCCGCCGCCGACGTCGAGACCGCGCTGGCCGGCGCGGACGTGCTGATCGAGGCGATCGTGGAGGACATGGCCGCCAAGCGCGACCTGCTCGCCCGGGTCGCCGCCGCCGGCGGGCCGGACCTGCTCGTCGCCTCCAACACCTCGTCGCTGAGCGTCAACGAGATGGGCCGCGCGTTCGGCGCCCCGGAACGCCTGCTCGGGCTGCACTTCTTCAACCCGCCCACCCGGATGCGCCTGGTGGAGGTGATCGTCGGCGCGGCCACCGGCGAGGCGACGGTACGGCGGGCGCTGGCGCTCGTGGAGTCGCTCGGCAAGACCGCCGTGGTGTGCCGGGACTCGCCGAACTTCATCGTCAACCGGGTGTGCCGGCCGCTGTACTACGAGGCGCAACTCCTCCTCGCGCAGGGCGTCGAGGCGGCGGTGGTGGACGCGGTCGCCCGGGGCGCGCTCGGGCACCCGATGGGTCCGCTGCAACTGCTCGACTTCACCGGGCTGCACACGCACCTGGCCTCCTCGGAGACCGCGCTGCGCGAGTTCGGCGACCCCCGCTACCGGCCCATCCCCCAGGTGCGTGGCCTGGTCCGGGCCGGCCTGACCGGCAAGGCCGCCGGTCGCGGCTTCTACGACTACGCCGCCGAGCCGCCGCGCGAGGCCAACGCCCGGGTGGTCCGGCAGCCCGGAGTGCCGAACGGTCCGGCGGCCCGCGTGGTGAGCCTCGGCGCGCCGACCCCAGCGCGGGTGGCGGAGCTGGCCCGGCTGGCGGCGCGGCAGAACGTGGTGCTGGACAGCTCCGACGCCGGCTGGGCCGAGGTGCTGCCCGCCGACGTCGGCTGGATCCGGCTGCACCGGCGCGCCGACGACGCCGTGTTCGCCGAGGTGGTCGAGGACCCGGTCGCGGGCATCGCCGTCCCCGGCTTCGTCGACCGGCTGCTGGACCACCTCGGCGCGCCGTCGGTGCGGGTGCCGGCGCTGCCCGGCCTGGTCGGCGACCGGCTCGCCCACTGCCTGGTGAACGAGGCGGCCACAGTGGTCGAGGAGGGCACTGCCACCGCCGACGACGTGGACGTGGCGCTGCGCCTGGCCATGAACCATCCGCGCGGCCCGTTCGAGACACTGCGGTCCGCCGGGGCGGCGACCGTGTACGAGGCGCTGCGGTCGATGGCCGACGCGTTCGGCGACCCCCGCTACCGCCCGGCGCAACTGCTGCGGCGGCAGGCGATCGGCGAGGCGAGGGCCGCCCGGTGACGCGGGCGGACGACACCGGCGTGGGCGTGCTGCGCACGGGTGTGCTCGCCGGGCGGCACGCCGTGGTCACCGGCGCCGGCAGCGGCATCGGCCGGGCGGTCGCCGTGCGCCTGGTCGAGCTGGGCGCCCACGTCACCGGGCTGGGCCGGCACGCCGGCACGCTCGCCGCCACCGGCGAGGCGGCCAGCGGCGAGGCGGCCACCGGGGACGGGCGCTACACGTACGCGGTCTGCGACGTCCGCGACCACGACCGCGCCGCCGCGACCATCGCCGAGGTGGGTGACGCGCACGGCATCGACCTGCTGGTGAACAACGCCGGCGGGCAGTTCTTCGCCCCCGCCACGCGGATCTCGGCGCGGGGCTGGGCGGCAGTCGTCGACCTGAACCTGACCAGCGTCTTCCACCTCACCACCGCCGCGTACCCGTACCTGCGGCGGGCCCGCGGGGCGGTGGTGAGCATGTCGCTGTCCGGTGTGGAACGCGGCGGGCAGGGCATGGCGCACGCCGTCGCCGCCCGGGCCGGCGTGCTCGGGCTGACCCGCACGCTGGCGCTGGAGTGGGCCGCCGACGGCATCCGGCTCAACTGCCTCGGACCGGGCACGGTGCTCACCGCCGCGCTCGACGCCGAGGCGGACCGGCACGTACGGGACAACCTGGTGGACCGGGCCACGCCGCTGCGCCGCCCGACCCGGGTCGAGGAGGTCGCCGAGCTGGTGGCGTTCCTGGCCGGCCCGGCCGCCGCCATGATGACCGGCCAGCTCATCCAGCTCGACGGCGGCGCGCACCTGGGCCCGGGGCTGCACATGCTGGCCGAGGCGTACCGGTGAGCCACGCCCTCGCCGACGTCGTGGCCGAGCACGTCCGCCCGGGCCGGCGGGTCTACCTGGGCAACTTCGGCGCGCAGCTGTTCGCCGTGGGCCACGAGATGATCCGGCAGCGGATCCGGGACGTGGACGTGGTGATCGCCTCCGGCGGGCTGCTGATGGACCAGTTGCTCGGCGCCGGGGTGCTGCGGTCGGCGACATACGGCCACTGCTGGAGCCCGGTCGGCCCGGCGCCCGCGTGGAACTTCCGGCGCGCCGCGCAGGACGGCGACACGAGTGTCACGCTGCACGAGCTGAGCCTCGGGCTGCTCACCGCCGCGCTGACGGCCGGGGCCTGGCGGGTGCCGTTCATGCCGGTGCCGGACCTGCCCGGCACCGGCTACGTGGACGAGGACTGGAGCCGGGGCCGGCTGTCGCGGGTGGACTCGGCGTTCGGCGCGGCCCGGGTGGTCCGCGCGGAGCGGCCCGACGTGGCGTTCGTCCACGTCGACCTGGCCGACACCGACGGCAACGGGGTGATCCGCGGCCCGCTGGGCGAGGTGCTCGTCGCCGCCCAGGCGGCCCGCCGCACCGTGCTCGTCGCCGAGCAGGTCACCGACGCCGAGACGGTACGCGCCACCGGGATCAGCATTCCCGGGCTGCTCGTCGACGCGGTGGTCGAGTCCCCCGGCGCGGTACGCCCCGACGGCGCGGTCGGCCGGTACCCGCGCGACGTGCAGGCGTACGAGCGGTATGCCCGCTGCTCGGCCACGGCTGACGGTTTCCGGCGGTGGCTGGCCGAGGAGGTGCTGTGACCACCGCGGACTTCCTGGTCCGGGCGGCGCGGGAGTTCCGCCGCGGCGGGTGGGTGTTCACCGGCTTCCACTGGCCGGTGCTCGCCGGCCAGTGCGCGTACGCACTGCCCGGCGAACCGTTCAGCCAGGTCTTCGAGGCCGGTGCCAGCGCGCACCGGCCCGGTGCCGACGTGCCGACCAGCACCACCGACTACCCGGCGTACGCCGACGGGTTCGGCTGGCTGGGCGGCACCGCCGACGTGCTGCTGACGATGGGCCACCGGTTCGACCGGGTGGTGCTCGACGCCGGCAACGTCGACCTGCGCGGCCGGATCAACTCGTCGTACCTGGGCCCCCGGGAGCGGCCCACGGTGCGGCTACCCGGTGGCGGGGGCGCCGCCGACATCGCGGCTGCGGCGCGGGAACTGGTGCTGCTGCACGGCGCGAGGGATCCGCGCCGGATCGTGCGGGCGGTCGAGCACGTGACCGCCGCGCCCGCGCCGGACGCGCTGGTGCGGCTGCACACCCGGTGGGGCGTGGTGCGGCTCGGCGCCGAACCCCGGCTGGAGGAGGTCACCGCGGACGGCGAGGTGCTGCGCGCCCACCTGGCCGCGCTCGGCGTACCGGTCGAGGACGCGGTGCCCCGGCCGCCGGTCAGCACCGCCGAACGCGCCGCGGCCGTGAACGTGCTGCGGCGGGCCGCCGTACGCGGCTACTCAGTGGCGAAGGGAACGGACAGAGGATGACTGACGACGATCTCGGTGAGCTGCGCCGGCAGGTGCGGGACCTGGTCGGCGAGTGGCGCGACGGCGACCGGTTCCGGCCGGTGTGCGACGCGTGGCTGCGCTCGTACGACACGGAGTTCAGCCGCGCGCTGGCGGACCGGGGCTGGATCGGGCTGACCTGGCCGCGCGAGTACGGCGGGCAGGCCCGCTCGAACCGGGCGCGGCTGGTGGTCACCGAGGAGCTGCTGCGCGCCGGGGCACCGGTGGCCGCGCACTGGATCGCGGACCGGCAGATCGGCCCGGCCGTCCTGCGGTACGGCTCCCCCGCGCTGCGCGAGCGGTACCTGCCGGCGATCGCCGCCGGGGAGGTGACGTTCTGCCTCGGCATGAGCGAGACCGAGTCCGGCAGCGACCTCGCCTCGGTGCGTACCACGGCCCGCCCGGACGGCGACGGCTGGCGGCTCACCGGCGGCAAGATCTGGACCAGCCACGCCCACCGGTCCACGCACGCGTACGTGCTGTGCCGCACCGGCACCGGCGGCGACCGGCACGAGGGCCTGACCGAGCTGATCGTGGACATGTCCGCGCCCGGCGTGACCGTCCGGCCGATCGTCGACCTGCGCGGCGAGCACCACTTCAACGAGGTCCTCTTCGACGACGTGCACGTGCCCGGCGACCACGTGCTGGGCACCGCCGGCAACGGCTGGACGCAGGTCACCGAGCAGTTGTCCTTCGAGCGCGGCGGCATGGAACGGGTGCTGAGCACGTACCCGCTGCTGGCCGCCACCGTCGACGCGTGCGCCGCGCGGCGGGACGCGGACGCCGCGCTGGGCGAGGCGCTGGCCCGGCTGGCCGGGCTGCGCGGCCTGGCCTGGCGGATCGCCGGTGAGCTGGACGCCGGCCAGGCCCCGGTGCACGACGCGGCGGTGCTGAAGGACCTGGGCACCGAGTTCGAGGCCGACGTCAACGAGATCGCCCGTACCGTGCTCGACGCCGGGCCCGACCCCGACGGCGACGGACCGGCCGGGCTGCTCGCCCAGGGGCTGCTGGCCGCGCCGGGCTTCTCGATCCGCGGCGGCACCACCGAGGTGCTGCGCACCATCATCGCCAAGGGCGCCGCCCGCGCGCCCCGGCGCGGCGGCGACAAGCTGCGGGAGCTGGCCGACGACGTGCTCGGCGGTCACGGCGGCGACCCGGACGGCCTGCCCGCGCTCTGGTCCACCGTGCACGGGCTGGGCTGGACCGGCGTGTCGGTGCCGGAGGGCGCGGGCGGCTCGGGCGGCACGCTCGCCGACCTGGCCGCGCTCGTGCGCGGGCTGGGCCGCCACGGCGTCTCCCTGCCGCTGGCCGAGACCGTGCTGGCCGCCCGGCAGCTCGCCGCCGCCGGTCGCGACCTGCCCGGCGGCGTCGCCACCGTGGTCGCCGGCGACGGGCTCGCGGTGGCCGGCGGGCGGCTGCGCGGCACCGCCGCCCGCGTGCCGTGGGCCGCCGCCGCGCGGACCCTGCTGGTGTACGCGGGCGACGACGCGTTCGTGGTGCCCGCCGACCACCCCGGCGTCCGGGTCATGCCCGGCCGCAACCTGGCCGCCGAGCCGCGCGACGACGTGACGCTCGACGTGCCGGTCACCGGCGACATGCGGCTGACCGGGGCCGCGCCCGCCGCGACGGTACGCGCCGAGGCGGCCGTGCTGACCGCCGCCGCGCTCACCGGCGCGCTGGAGACCGCTGTGGAGCACACCCGGCAGCACGTGACGACGCGGGAGCAGTTCGGCCGGCCGCTGCTGGCGTTCCAGGCGGTCGGGCAGACACTGGCCCGGATGACCGCGCACACGCTGCTGGCCGGCACCGCGCTCGACGCCGCGCTGGCCGGGCCGGACCCGCTGCGGGTCGCCGCCGCCCGGGTGCTCACCGGCCGGGCCGCGACGCTGGTGGCGCGCGGCGCGCACCAGCTGCACGGGGCGATGGGCGTGACCCGCGAGCACCCGCTGCACCTGTCCACCCGCAGGCTCTGGTCCTGGCGGGACGAGAACGGCACCCAGCAGTTCTGGGCCGCCACGCTCGGCGCGGCGCTGGTGCCGCGCGGCAGCGCCGGCGTCTGGTCCTGGCTGACCGAGCAGGAGGATGAGTCATGAGCAAAGTGGAACTGCACAACGCGGACGGGCGCTGGACGCTCACGCTGAACGACCCGGACCGGCGCAACGCCATCGACGCGGAGATGCGCGACGCGCTCGGCGACGCGATCGCCGAGGTGGCCGCCGACCGGCACGCCCGCACGCTCGTGGTCACCGGCGCGGGTACGGCGTTCTGCGCCGGCGCCGACCTGCCCGCCATGTTCGGCGAACCAGGCCGCGGCGTCGCGGAGATCCGCGCCGACCTGCACCGCGTCTACGACAGCTTCCTGCGGGTACGGGCGCTGCCGATTCCGACGATCGCCGCGGTGCAAGGGCCGGCGGTGGGCGCCGGGCTGAACCTGGCGCTGGCGTGCGACACGCGGATCGTCGGGCCGAAGGCGAAGCTGATCGCCTCGTTCACGAAGCTCGGCCTGCACCCCGGCGGGGGCTGTACCTGGTTCCTCACCCGGGCGCTCGGCCCGGAACGGGCCCTGCAACTGCTGCTCGACGGCGGGAGTGTGGACGGCCCCGAGGCGGTACGCGTCAGGCTCGCCGCGACGTTCGCGGACGACCCGTTGGCCGCCGCGCACGAGCGGGCCGAACGGTGGGCGGCGCTGGACCCGGCGCTGGCCCGGGACATCAAGACGTCGGTGCGCACCGCGGAGACGGCCGGTTTCGCCGCCGCCCTGGAGTTCGAGTCGTGGGCGCAGGCGTCCTCGGCGACCGGGCCGGCGATCCAGGAGGCGGTGGCCGTGTTCCGCAAGTGACCCGGTCGGGGTATGCGCGGGCCCCGCCGCGGCTGTAGCCGTTCTCGAGCCGGCCCACCTAGCGTCGGCTCGACCAGCCGCGCCGGTCGCGGCGGGCACAGGGACAGGGGGGCCGGCTGTGCGGATCCGACAAGCGGCGGAGGCGGCTGCCGGGCCACAGGCCCCGGTCGCGGCCGTCGACCGGCCCGGCCCGGGCGGCGGACGGCACGTACACGTCGAGGTCGTCGGTGCGTGAGCGGATGACCCGGCGAGGGCTGTTCGGCCTGACCGCGGCGGCCGGCGGCGCCGGCCTCGCCCGGTGGGACGCCCCGGCGGACGCCGTCCCGTTCGGCCCGGTCACGGTGCCGCCCGGTGACCCCCGGTACGAGGAGCTGACCACCCGGGCCTACAACGGCCGGTACACGGGCCGGCCGGCTCGGGTGCGACTGGTCGGCACACCCGAGCAGGTGGCCGACGCGGTCGGTGAGGCTGTTCGCGACGGGCTGCGGATCGGCGTCCGCAGCGGCGGGCACGGCTTCGCCGACGTGCCGGACCATCCGGACGTGCGGGTGCTGATCGACGTGTCGCAGATGAACGCGATCGGCTACGACCCCGGCCGGAAGGCGTTCGTGGTGGAGTCCGGCGCGACGCTCGGGCAGGTGTACCGGACGCTGTTCCTGGGCTGGGGCGTGACCCTGCCCGGTGGCACGTGCCCCGACGTGGGGATCGGCGGGCACGTCGCCGGTGGCGGCTACGGCGCGCTCTCCCACCGGTACGGCGCGATCGTCGACCACCTGGAGGCGGTCGAGGTGGTGGTGGTCGGTGCGTCCGGCCGCCCCCGCACCGTGATCGCCTCACGTGATCCCGGCGACCCGAACCACGACCTCTGGTGGGCGCACACCGGTGGTGGCGGCGGCACCTTCGGCGTGGTCACCCGCTACTGGTTCCGCTCGCCGGGGACGCGGGGCGCGCCGGCCACGCTGCTGCCGAAGCCGCCGGCCTCGCTGCGCCAGGCGATGGTGGCGTGGCGGTGGGACGACGTCGACGAGGTGGGATTCGCCCGGCTGCTGACCAACTACACCGACTGGCACGCGGCACGGCCCGACGCCGACCTGCACGCCGGTCTCAGCCTCCTGCACCGCGCGACCGGCGAGATCCGGCTGGATGTGCAGACCTCCGGTGACGACCCGCGCGCCGTGGCGTTCGTGGACGACTACGTGGCGGCAATCGGCGCCGGGGTCGGCGCGGAACCGGCGGTGCAGGCCTTCACCTGGCCGTGGCTGCGCGCCACCACGTCGTCCTATCCGGGCCTGAGCCGCTACCGGATGAAGTCGAAGTCGGCGATGCTGCGGCGGCCGTGGACCGCGGGTCAGATCGCCACGATTCACCGCTTCCTCCAGCGCGGCGGCCCGGAGTTCTACGGCGCCGGGGCGTACCTGAGCAAGTTCGGCGGGCGGATCGGGCGGGTGCCGGCCGACGCGACCGCGATGCCGCACCGGGACGCGCGGCTGAGCTCGTTCTTCGAGACGGCGTGGCTCGACGAGGCCGAGGACGCGACGCAGCTGGCCTGGGTACGCGATCTCTACCGCGAGGTGCACGCCGACAGCGGCGGGGCGCCCGTGCCCGGCGCGGCGTACAGCGGGGCGTTCGCGAACTACCTCGACACCGATCTGGCCGACGAGGCGCTCAACCCGTCCGGTACGCCGTGGCACGAGTTCTACTACCGGGACAACTACCCCCGCCTGCAGCGGGTGAAGGCGCGCTGGGATCCGCGGGACGTGTTCCGGCACCGGATGTCGGTCCGGCCGTCCTGACCGGCCGGGCGCCGCTCTCGCCGGGTTGGGGGCCGACGGCGAGAGCGGCTGCTCCCGAGGGCCTCAGCGGCCCTTACGCCGGTGGTACGCGGCCATCGTCAGCGGACCGAAGACCAGGACCAGGCCCACCGATATGCCCACCACCCAGGCGATCTGCTCGACCGTGGCGTCGCCGTGCATGAGCCCGCGGGCGGCGGTGGCCGCGAAGCTCATCGGGTTGGCGTCGGCGATGATCTGCATCCACTGCGGCATGGTCTCGGTCGGCACGAAGATGTTGCTGGTGAAGACCAGCGGGAAGACCACGATCATGCTGGTCGAGGCGACCGTCTCGGGCGCCTTGGCCACCACGCCGAGGGTGGTGAAGATCCAGCTCACCCCGAACGCGAACAGGATCAGCACGAGCACCGCGAAGATCGTCCCGGTGAGGCTGCCCCGGAATCCGAGCAGCACGCCGAGCGTGATGGTAAGCGTGAGCGCGACCACGTAGCGGAACATGTCGGCGAGCAGGCTGCCGACGATGGTGGCCGGCTGCCAGAACGGCAGCGTGCGGAACCGGTCGAAGATGCCCTTGGTGATGTCCGTGTTCAGGGCCGTTCCGGTGTAGACGGACATCATGACCACGGTCTGCACCAGGATGCCGGGCAGGAACAGCTGGAGGTAGTCGCTCGTCGACCCGCCGATCGCCCCGCCGAAGAGGTGGGTGAAGACCAGCAGGAAGATGAACGGGAACAGGATCATGTCGACGAGCTGGGCCGGGTGGTGCCGGAAGGTGGCCAGCGCCCGCCAGAGGTGGGTCAGCGACGCGGCCAGCGGCCCCGGTCGCGGTGGCCGCGGGTACGCGGTCAACGACCGCCGCAGCACGTCCTCCAGAACCGCGGACGGCTGCTCGGCGGGAACGCCGGCGGGGGTCTCGGTGGTGACGCTCATGCGACGTTCTCCTTCTGCGGCGTCTCGGCGGCGGGCGTGTGGTCCGCGTCGACCTTGTGCCCGGTCAACGCCAGGAACACCTCGTCCAGGCTGGGCTGGCCGAGCGAGAACTCGCTGACCCGCAGGCCCGAACGGTTGAGGCGGATCAGGGCCTCGGCGGCGGCGTCCGGGTCGTCGACCCGGGCGGTGAACGCCGCCGGGTCGGCCGCGTACTCCACTGTGGTGCCGAGCACCGCGCCCAGCATCTCTCCGGCGCGCGGCCGGTCCTCCGGGCTGACCAGGCGAACGTGCACCGCCCCACTGCCGACCGACGCCTTCAGCTCGCCCGGCGTGCCCTCCGCGATGATCTTCCCGCGGTCGATCACGGCGATGCGCTGGGCCAGCTCGTCGGCCTCCTCCAGGTACTGCGTGGTGAGCAGCACCGTGGTGCCGACCGACACCAGCGCGCGTACCGCGTCCCAGACCTGGAGGCGGCCCTGCGGGTCCAGCCCGGCGGTCGGCTCGTCGAGGAACAGCAGCTTGGGCGCCACCACGATGCTCGCGGCGATGTCCAGCCGCCGCCGCATGCCACCGGAGTAGCCCTTCACCAGGCGGTCCGCCGCATAGGCGATGCCGAACGCCTCCAGCAGTTCGCCGGCCCGGCGACGGGACTCGGACCAGGAGTGCCCGAGCAACCGGGCCACCAGGATCAGGTTCTCCTCTCCGGTGAGGCCCTCGTCGACCGAGGCGAACTGACCGGTGAGGCTCACCAGGCGGCGCACCGCCTCACCCTCGGTCGCCACGTCGTGTCCGAACACCCGGGCCGTGCCGCCGTCCGGCTTGAGCAGCGTGGCGAGCGTGCGGATCGTGGTCGTCTTGCCCGCGCCGTTGGGCCCGAGGAAGCCATAGATCATGCCTTTCGGCACGTTCAGATGGACCCCGTCCAATGCGCGAACCGTCCCGAAGACCTTGACCAGGCCCTCGATCTCGATCGCAGAATCCGACTGTGCTTTCAATTCCCTCTCCCCTGGGCACGATGATGGTTGCCACGAATCCGGGCAGGATTGACCGCCAAGGCCAATGGCCGATTCGGTCGAGCTCACCGTACACCAGGGACAGAGGAGAACGCACATGGAAAATATTGCTTTTCCAGGCTTGACAAGTCGCCGAATATGCTGTCAAGCCCTTGATGAAACCGCAGGTCAAGGGCGAGGCTACATTCGCCTTGTCATCGTCGTCGACAGCTCGATCCGGCCGGGCATCAATTGCGTCCCCATTGACGCAACGCCATGTCGCCTATGAATCAGCGGAAGTCGTCCACATGATCACGAGCCCACTGCGCAAACGTGCGACCTGGCCTTCCGACGACCTCGGCGTAGTCACCGCTGACCGCCGGCGGCTCTTTCTCCCATTCCACGAAATACCCCAGGATGTGATCGGCGATGATCTCCGGCCACCCCTCGCGCAGCATGTTCTCCCGCGCCTGCTCCGGGCTCAGCTCCTCGATGCGGATCGGCCGCCCCAGCGCCGCGCCGATCGCCTCGATCTGCGCGCGCTGCGTGACCTGCTCCGGTGCCGTCAGCTCATAGGTCTTACCGACGTGCCGGTCCTCGACCAGCGCCCGGACCACCACGTCGGCGATGTCCGCCTCGTGGATCGGCACCGCCGGCACGTCCAGGTACGCGCTGCGCACCACACTCTCCGCCCGGATCGACGGCCCCCACACGTCGATCTTGGTGGTGGCGAACTCGCCCGGCCGGACGAAGGTGAACTCCAGTCCGGAGTCACGCACCGCGCCCTCGACGGTGTGGTAGGGCCGCCCGGACGAGGAGAGCACCACGATCCGCCGCACACCGGCCTCACGCGCGATCGCCACCACCTCCTCCGGCCGGTCGAGCACCCCGTCGCCGTTGATCGAGATGAGGTACATCCGCTCGACGCCGGCGAACAGCGCCGGCAGCGTCTCCGGCCGGCCCAGGTCGCCGGCGACCACCTCGGCGCCGTCCGGCAGCCCGGCGGTCCGCGGGTTACGGCTGGAGGCCCGTACCTTGTGCCCCTCCGCCAGCAGTCCGGCCACCGCCCGGCGTCCCACACTGCCGGTCGCGCCAGTCACCAGAATCGTCATCGCGTCCTCCTCGGTCGGTGCTCCAGGGCCACGGCGATCCTGCGGCGCACCGGTCGAGTCCGGCTCGAAGCGCGCGCGACGATCCACCGGTCCTCCACGGCTTCTCGAGCCGCGACGCACACGATCGGGACCAGTCGACGAAAGAGGGACGCCCGTGGAACGCCTGTTGGCGCTCGCGGCCGGCAGCGAGCAGGAGAGCCGGGCCGTGCTGACCGAGGACGACGCCGCTCTGCTGCTCACCGAGATCGCCGGCCGGGCCATGCTGTTCGACGGACCGCCCGAGCCGGTGACGGTCCAGATCGACCTCGGCACAGGCGGCAAGCAGCTCGGCTACCTGGTCACCGTCGGGCCCGGCGGGAGCACTGTGGAGCCGGGCTGGTCGGCGGACGCGCCCGCGCGGATCCGGCAGGATCTCGCCGAACTCCTGCACGCCGTGTACGGGCGCCCCGGCGGTGGTCACGCCACCCGGGAGATCGAGCTGATGCCCGCCCCGCCGCCGGAGGAGGTCGACCCGGCGGCGGTGTTCCGGCGCCGCCGCTGCGCCGCCCTGGCGGTGCACCAGCTGGTCAAGGCATCCTCGGCGGAGCCCGCCGACCTGGACACCCTGGCCCTGCGGTTCGGCTCGGACAAGTGGGGCGACCACTGGTACACGCCGCACTACCAGCGCCACTTCGCGCCGTACCGGGAGGACCGGATCCGGCTGCTCGAGATCGGCGTGGGCGGGTACGACGCCCCGGACCAGGGCGGCGAGTCGCTGCGGATGTGGAAGCACTACTTCCGCCGCGGACTCGTGCACGGCCTGGACATCTTCGACAAGTCCCGGATCGACGAGCCACGACTGCGGACCCACGTCGGTTCGCAGGCCGATCCCGTCTTCCTGGCCGGGCTCGCCGCGCGGATCGGGCCGCTGGACGTGGTGATCGACGACGGCAGCCACCTCAGCGCCGACGTGATCAGCTCGTTCCGCACCCTGTTCCCTCTGGTCCGCCCCGGGGGCCTGTACGTCATCGAGGATCTGCAGACGTCGTACTGGACCGGCTGGAACGGCGGTCACCCGGAGTCCGGGCACCCGGACACCTCGCTCGGTTTCCTGCGGACCCTGGTCGACGCCCTGCACCACCAGGAACGCCTCGACGTCCCGGCGGCCGAGCTGGATCGCTGGATCGGTGCGCTGCACGTCTACCACAACATCGCGTTCATCGAGAAGCGCCTCAACGGAGAGCAGGGGTCGCCGGCCTGGATCCCACGCGACCTCGACCCGTCGGTGTGGATGTACCCCCAGCCGGAGGAGGAGAAGTGACGATCCTGGTGACCGGAGCGACCGGAAGCGTCGGCCGACACGTCGTCGGCGAGCTGCTGGACCGGGGCGAACGGGTGCGGGCGCTGACCCGCACCCCGGAGACCGCCGGCCTGCCCGAGAAGGCGGAGGTGGTACGCGGCGACCTGCTGCGCCCCGAGACGCTGGAGCCGGCGCTCGCCGGGGTGACCCGGCTGTATCTGTTCCCGGTGCCGGACACCGCCGAGCAGTGCGTGGACCTGGCCGTGCGGGCCGGGGTCGAGCGCGTCGTGGTGCTCTCCTCCGACGCGGTGAACACCCGCTACGAGGTGGCCGGGGACAGCATCGACGACCACGAGAAGGTGGAGAGCGCGGTGGAGCGCTCCGGCCTGGCCTGGACCTTCCTGCGACCCGTCGCGTTCGCCGGCAACACGCTGTTCTGGTCGCACTCGATCCGCGCCGAGAGCGTGGTGCGGGCCGCGTACCCGCAGGCGGCGCAGGCGCTGGTGCACGAGGCCGACATCGCCGAGGTGGCGACGGCGGCGCTGCTCAGCGACGCCCACGACGGCAAGGGCTACACGCTCACCGGCCCCGAGGCGGTGACCCAGGTGGCGCAGGTCCGGGCGATCGCGGACGCGATCGGCCGGGAGGTCCGCTTCGAGGAGATGACCCCGGAGGCGAAACGGGCCGAGATGCTCCAGTACCTCCCCGCCGACTCGGTCGACATGATCCTCGGCTACTTCGCCATTGCCGAGCGGCATCCCGACCCGGTCACCGACGCGATCGAACGGGTCACCGGCCATCCGGCCCGCAGCTTCGCCGACTGGGCCGTCGACCACGCGGACGCGTTCCGCTAGGAGGACAGATGTACGGAGCCGACCTCGCCGAGGTCTTCGAACTCATCCACCAGGGCCGGGGGAAGGACTACCTGGCCGAGGCCGCGGACGTCGCCGAGCGGATCCGTGCGCGCACGCCGGGCGCGGACTCGCTGCTGGACGTCGCCTGCGGTACCGGATCCCACCTGCGGGCGTTCGCAACGCTCTTCGGTCACGTGGAGGGCCTGGAGATCTCCGAGCCGTTCGCGCGGCGGGCCGAGAAGGCGGTCCCGGGGGCGACCATCCACGTCGGTGACATGCGGGACTTCGACCTGGGCCGCCGGTTCGACGCCATCACCATCATGTTCGGCTCGATCGGCTATCTGCGATCGGCCGAGGAGCTGACCGCCACGCTGCGGGTGTTCCGGCGGCACCTGGTGCCGGGCGGCACGCTGGCCGTCGACCCCTGGTGGTTCCCCGAGACCTACCTGGACGGATACGTGTCCGGCTCGCTGATCGAGGTCGACGGCCGGACCATCGCCCGGGTGTCGCACTCGTGCCTGGAGGGCGACGCCTCGCGGATGGACGTGCACTACGTCGTCGCCGGCCCGGAGGGCGCCCGGCACTTCGTGGAGAACCACCTGATCCGGCTGTTCAGCCGGGAGCGGTACCTCGCCGCGTTCGCCGAGGCCGGCTACCCGGACACCACGTACATCGAAGGGCTCAACTCCGGCCGAGGTCTGTTCGTCGCCACCCGCGACCGCGACCCCGGCGGAGCGGACGAGGGAGGACCATCGTGACGGACGAGACGACCGACGTACTCGTCGTGGGCGCCGGCCTGGCCGGCCTCTCGGCGACGACGTTCCTGGCCCGGCGCGGTGTCCGGGTGCGTCTGGTGGAGCGGCACCCGGGCACGTCCCTGCACCCGAAGGCGGCGGGCCAGAACCCGCGCACCATGGAGCTGCTCCGGATGGGGGGTGTGGCCGACGAGGTCGCCCGGGCCGGCGACATCCGGGGCGCCACCGGCGACTTCACCATCCGCATCGTCGAGACCGTGGGCGGCCCGGTGTTGCACTCGTTCGCCGAGAGCGTCGCCGACATGGTCGCCGCGACCGCACCGTGCACCGCCGAGGGCTGGGGCTTCGCCTCGCAGGACGCGGTCGAGCCGATCCTGCTGGAGGCGGCCCGCAAGTTCGGCGCCGTCGTGGAGTACGGCACCGAGATGGTCGACTTCCACCAGGACGGGCAGGGGGTGGAGGCGGTGCTGCGCCGGGCCGACGGCGGCACCGACCGGGTCCGCGCCCGCTACCTGGTCGCCGCGGACGGGCCGGAGAGCGCGGTACGGGAGCGGCTGGGCGTCCCGCGCACCGGTTACGGCACGCTGTCCCACTTCGTCGGGATGATCTTCGAGGCGGACCTGTCCGACGTGCTGCCGCCCGGCTCGACCGGCTGGTACTACATCCAGAACCCCGCGTTCACCGGCAACTTCGGGCCGACCGACAAGCCGAACCGGCACACGTTCTTCGTCGAGTACGCGCCCGACCGCGGCGAGTCGCCCGACGACTTCACGCCGCAGCGCTGCGTCGAGCTGATCCGGACGGCCGTGGACCGGCCAGGGCTGGAGCCGGCACTGCTCGACGTCCAGCGCTGGGGCATGGCCGCCCTGGTGGCCGAGCGGTGGCGCGAGGGCCGGGTGTTCCTGGCCGGCGACGCCGCGAAGGTGACTCCGCCGACCGGCGGCCTCGGCGGCAACACCGCCGTCGGCGACGGGTACGACATCGCGTGGAAGCTCGCGGCGGTGCTCGACGGCACGGCCGGCGACGGGCTGCTCGACTCGTACGAGGCGGAGCGCCGGGCCGTGGCG
Organism: Micromonospora sp. CNZ285; assembly: GCF_004637285.1. Lineage (NCBI taxonomy): Bacteria > Bacillati > Actinomycetota > Actinomycetes > Micromonosporales > Micromonosporaceae > Micromonospora > Micromonospora sp. CNZ285. Next base: position 2,351,887 of record NZ_SPQD01000001.1, read on the forward strand.
CACCTGGTCGTCGACGAGTCGTACGCCGTCTACGTCCAGCGCATGGCGCCCCACCTGGCCGGCACCGCCCCGGCCGGGGTCGGCTACAACGAGGTGATCCTCGGATTCCGCTGCCTGTCCGGCGCGGTGCTCCCCGAGCCGGACGACGACGGCGCGCGGGTCGAGGATCCACTGCGGCCGAGCGGGCGGGCCGGCTTCCGGGCGCCCCACGTGTGGATCACCCGGTCCGGCGCGCGGGCCTCGAGCCTCGAACTGTTCGGTGACGGGTGGGTGCTGATCGCCGGGGACGAGGCGTGGCGGGGCACCGGCGAGCCGGTGACCGTGCACGTGGTCGGCGCTGATCTGCTCGACCCCGAGGGCGAGCTGCGCGACAGTTACGGCATCGGTGCCGCCGGCGCGGCGCTGGTCCGCCCGGACGGCATCCTGGCCTGGCGCACCTCGGCGCCGTACGACCCGGCCACGCTCGGCGGCGTGCTGGACCGGCTGCTGTCCCGCTGACCCCCGCGACACGTGAGCCCCGACCCGGCCGGGTCGGGGCTCACACGTGCCGGGCGCCTATCGCGTCCGGTGCCGGGCGGTGAGGCGCTCCAACTCCGGCACGACCTCGACCGGGCTCGGCGTCTCCGCCATGGTCCGGCTCAGCGCGCCCGCGCTCTCGGCGAAGGAGGGCTCGTCCAGGATCCGCACGAGATCCGCGCGCAGCCGGGCCGGGCTCAACTCGAACGACGGCAGGAACCGGCCGGCGCCGAACGCCTCCAGCCGCTGGGCCCGGTAGATCGCGTCCCACATCCAGCCCATGGCGACCTGCGGCACCCCGTACGCCGCGGCGGTCGCCCAGGTGCCGGCGCCGCCGTGGTGCACGATCGCCGCACAGCTGGGCATCAACGCGTGCAGCGGCACCCGGTCGACCACCCGGGTGTTCGCCGGCACCGCCGGCACGTCCGCGAGTTCCTCCTCGCTGAGCAGCGCCACCGCCTCGATGTCCAGGTCCTCGATGGCCGCGAACAGGTCGGCCACCCGGACGGCGTTCGGGAACGACGTCTGCCGGATCGTCTCGCCGAGGGTGAAGCAGACTCGCGGCCGCTCCGGATCGGCGCGCAGCCAGTCCGGCACCACGGCCGGCGTGGGACCGTTGTACGCGACGTAGCGCATCGGCACGGTGGGCAGGCCCAGCTCCAGGCGTACGCCCGGCGGCATCTGGTCGATCGTCCAGTGCCCGGTGACGATCTCCTCGTCGAACCGGCAGCCGTGCCGGTCGAGCACCAGCGACAGCCACTCGGCCAGCGAGTCGTCCCGCTGCTCTTCCGGCAGCTCGGCCAGGCGGCCGAGCATCGCCGCGCGGACGCCGTAGAACGTGTCCGGGAAGGACAGGATGCGGGCGCTGGCCGCGCCGCTGGCCCGGGCGGCGACCGCGCCGGCGAAGGTGAACAGCTCCCAGATCACCAGGTCCGGCTGCCAGTGCCGGGCGTACGCGACCAGCTCGTCGACCATCGAGTCGTTGTTGATCTGGGCGTAGTACGTGGCGGTCAGCAGCGAGTTCGAGGCGATCATGAACTCGGCGTCGAGGTGTTCCGGCCGGTGCTCCAGGAAGTCCGGAGCCGAGTGGTGGGCGTACATCCCGGCGCCGACGTGCCGGGCCACCTGCTCCATCTTGTGGTCGTCACCGACCGGCACGGCGGTCAGCCCGGCCCGCACGATGCTCTCGGTGAGCGCCGGCTGGCTGGCCACCCGCACCTCGTGCCCGGCCGCGCGCAGCGCCCAGGCCAGTGGCACGGCGCCGTTGAAGTGCGCGTCCATCGCGAAGGACGTCAGGAGAATCCGCATCGCCGCCGCCCTCAGGACCCGGTCACCGGGAACCGGAGCACACCGCGGACCACGGGCGAGCGCAGCCGGCGCACCACCCGTTCCCGGTACGTGATCCCGATTCCGGATTCGGCGAGCGACCGCACCGCGGCCTCCGCCTGCACCCGGGCCAGCGGCAGCACCAGACCGGCGTAGCCCCCCTCGGCCGGATCGAGGACCGGGCCGGGCTCGCGGGACAGGTCGAACCGGTCCGGCTCGGTGAAGACGGCCGGATCCCGGTTGGCCGCGCCGATGGCCACCACCACCTGGCCGTCCGCCGGTACCTCGGTCCCGGCGTACTCGACCTCCTCCTCCGCGATGCGGTTCTCCAGCCGTATCGGCGGCGAGTAGCGCATCGTCTCGGCGACCGCCGCGGCGGCCAGCTCCGGCTCGGAGCAGACCCGCTGCCACTGCTCGGGGTGGTCGAGCAACGCTTCCACCGTGTTCGCGGCGAGGGTGGTCGCCACCTCGACGCCGGCCACCGCCAGGAGCACCGCCACGGCGAACACGTCGGCGTCCGGCGCGTCCGGCCGTAGCGGGCCGAACGTGTCCGGCCCGGCGAGCAGGTCACGCAGCTCGCGGACCGCGGCGAGCACGGCGCGGGCGTCCGGGTACCGCGGCGGGCAGAGACCGGCGTCGAGCGCGACACCGGCGTCGCGCACGAGCGCCGCGAACCGCTCCCGCTGCTGCGGCGGCACGGCCAGCAGGTCCGCCACCAGGTCCGTGGCCGCCGGCCGGACGACGTCGTCGACCAGGTCGAACTCGGCCGGCAGGCCGGCCCGGCGGCCGGCGACCAGATCCGCCGCCGCCTTGCGGTGCTCCTCCACGCCCGGCGCACCGAGCACCGGCGCGAACAGCCGTCCCCAGCGGTCGTAGTCGGCGCGGCCGGCGTTGAGGAACGCGTCGTCCAGCGGCAGGACGTGGCACAGCTTCGGGTTGTCCCAGACGTCCTGGAACAGGTGTTCCTGCGCGGCCGGGCCGCCGCGGTGCCGCGGCTGCAACCGCGCGTCGGCGAGGATCCGCCGGGCCGTCTCGTGCTGCCCCGTGACCAGCGCGCCGGCCTCGCTGCGGTGCAGGGCGCCCTGCTCCCGCAACCGGGCGTCGACGGACGCCGGATCCTGCGCCTCGGCGCGCAGCAGCAGGGCGTACGGGTCGCCCCGGGTGCCGTAGATGAACTGGAAGCCCCGGATGGTGAGCAGGTGCCGGCCCAGGTCGCCGGCGCTGACCTGCGCGGTGGGCGCCTCCGGCCGGGCCACCTCGGGCCGCAGGTGCGCCAGGACGGCGTCGGCCAGCGGCCGGTGCACGGCGCTCGGCAGCGCGTGCCCCATGCCCTTGATCTCCACGAGCCGGGCGCGCGGGATCAGGTCGGCCAGGTGCCGCCCGTGCGGCGGTGGCGCGGCCGGGTCGTTCGGCGCCTGGATCACCAGGGTCGGCACGTCGAGACCGCGCAGCTCGGCGCCACGGCTGCGGGGCGGCAGGCCGACCAGGTAGTGGGCGATCGGCTCCTCCCACGTCCCGGCGTGCTCCATGGCACGCTTCTCCCAGGTGCGGTACTCGGCCTCGTCGAACGGCACGCCGTCGCCGTTGAGCAGCCGCCACTTGCCGACCTGTTTGGCCAGCATGCTCTCCCGATCGGTGGCGGGCTGCTGGACGTGGGCGAGCATGTCGAGGAAGCGCTGGGTGGGCACGGGCAGGCCGTCGACTGTCGACTCGCCCCGGAACGCGGCCTCGATCCCGGCGTCGAAGTCGACGTCGAGGGCGCCGCCCAGCATCAGCGTGAGGCTGCGCACCCGGCCCGGGTGGTTCAGCGCCATCACCTGGGCCAGCGAAGCGCCCATGGACAGGCCGAGGACGTGCGCCGCCTCGACGTCCCATGCGTCGAGCACGGCGACCGCGTCCGCGGCCAGGTCGTCATAGGTGTACGGGTGCTCGCCGTAGTCGCGCCGCGTCGACCGCCCGGTGTCGCGGTGGTCGTACCGGATGACGTGCAGGCCGCCGGCCGCCAGCGTCTCGACGAACTCGTCCGGCCAGCCGTACGCGGACAGGTTGCCGCCCATGATCAGCAGAAGGGCCGGGTCGGCGGGGTCACCGAAGTCCTGGCTCCAGATCCGCACGTCTCCGGCGGTTGCCACTCGTTCTGTCATCAGGTTGCTCCATCGGGGGCGAGAGTGAGCAGGGACAGGTCGAACGGGACGGACGGGGACGCCACCTTGCGCGCCGACTCGACCACCAGCCCGGCCGAGGCGGCGAAGGTGGACCACTCGTCCCGGGTACGCAGACGGCCGCCGAGAAACACCAGCATCCGCAGGTCGAGCAGGGTGAACTGCTCGTTGGAGGCGTCCTCGGGCAGGTCGTCCCGCTCCAGCACGAGGATCCGGCCGCCCGGCTCCAGCGCCTCGGTGCACCGCAGCAGGATCCGGCGGGCGTCCTCGTCGGACCAGTTGAGCAGCACGAAGGACAGCGCGATCACGTCCGCGCCGGTGGGCAGCGGCTGGAAGAAGTCACCGGCCACGGCGTCCAGCCGGCCGGCGAGACCGGCCGCCTCGAAGTTCGCCCGGGCCCGGGCCGCCGGCAGCGGCAGCTCGACGAGGGTGCCGGTGACGTGCGGCGCGGTCCGGGCGATCGCGGCGAGGAAGCCGCCGACGCCGCCGCCCACGTCCATCACGTGCTTCACGCCGCTCCAGTCGTACGCGGCGGCCGGCTCGTCGTAGACGACGTCCTGGTCACAGGCCATCAGCTCGTCGAACGACTCGGCCAGCTCCGGCTGGGCGGTCAGGTCGTCGTAGAACGACCTGCCGTACACCGTCTCGTAGCTGGGCCGGCCGGTGCGGACCGCGTCGAGCAGGCGGAAGAACGCCAGGTCGGCCCGGGAGACGGCGTTGGTGAGGTCGAACCAGGCCCGTTGCTGGGCCGGGTGGTCCTCGGCCAGCAGGCGGCCGACGGCGGTCGGCTCGATCGTGCCGTCCGGCGTCTCGGTGAACACGCCCACCGCCACGAGGTGCCGGATGATCCGCAGCAACGCGTTGGGATCGGCGCCGGCCGCCCGGGCGAGCGCCGCCGGGGTGCGCGCCCCGGCGGCGATGTGGTCGACGAGCCGAAGCGTGGCGGCCACCCGGACCGCCATCGGGGTGTGCAGGCCGCCCAGCCGCAGCAACGTGTCCAGCTCGTTCATGGACGGCCGGGCGGTGGCCGCGGGCACGGCCGTGTCAACGTCGGGCATGAGCCCAGCTCCTCCGGATCTCGGTGGGGGAAGGACGCGGGCCGCCGCTCACGGGCGCCATCCGTCGCCGGCCGGCCACGGCTCGGCGAGCTGCCGGTAGGTGCCGATGTAGTCCGGCCAGTCCCGGTGGTCCCGGATCTTGCCGTCGACGATCCGGATCAGGTGGATCTGCTCGCCGGAGAACCTGCGGCCGGTCGCCGGCATGCTGACCAGGTCGCCGATCTGCCGCCCGTACAGCACCAGGCGGGCGCGGACCCAGTTGCGGTTCTCCTCGTAGCCGATCTCCTCCAGGTACGCCTCCTCGGAGAAGGTCATCTTCAGCCACTTGACGGCCAGCACGAACGCCTCGGGGCCGAGCAGGTCGTTGAAGTGCTCCATGGCGCCCGGGTTGAGGTACTCGGGGTGGATGAATTCCGCGGCGTCGTCGGTCTTGCCGGTGTTGTACGCGTTCACCATTCGCTTGACGACTTCGATCTGTGCGCTCACAGTTACTCCCAACGGGCTGCCGATGAATTGAGTAATCAAATTATTGAGCGTCCGGAGCGCAGCGGCAAGGCGCTTCCGGGCGGCTCGGGCAATTCCATAGCCAAATTGCAGCGCCGCTCGAACGGCCCTTTAGTGAGCCTCCAGACCGGCGCGGTTGGCTGCGCGGGGACAGTGCCGCACAACCAGGAGGATCAGTGGACGACACCGCGTACAAGACGACAGTCGCCGCCGCGTTCGACCGGGCGGCGGCGAGCTACGACCGGCTCGGCGTCGAGTTCTTCACACCGATGGGCGCGCGGCTCGTCGAACGCGCCGATCCCCGGCCTGGCCAGCGCGTTCTCGACGTCGGATGCGGCCGTGGCGCGAGCCTGTTCCCGGCCGCCGAGCGGGTCGGCGCCCAGGGCCGGGTGGTCGGCATCGACATCGCGCCGGCGATGGTCGGGCACACCCGCGCCGAGGCCGCGCGGGTCGGGCTGCGGCACGTCGAGGTACGCGAGATGGACGGCGAGCACCCGGATTTCCCGGATGCCTCCTTCGACCTGGTCCTGGGCAGCTACAGCGTCATTTTCATCCCGGACGCGCCGCGGGCCATGGCGCGCTATTCCCGACTGTTGCCCAGCGGCGGGAAAATGGCATTCACAAGCCCGGTCTTCACTACCGACACATTTCCTTTCCTGCCGCCGATGTTCACTCCGCTCATCGACCGGGAATTGTTGCGCCGGCTGCCGGAGCAGTGGCAGCCGGACGCGCTGCGCCGCCGGTTCAACAGCTGGCTGCAGGACCCGGAGGACCTCCGCTCGACGATGCGCGCCGCCGGTTTCCGCACCACCGAGGTGGTCGACGAGCCGGTACGCCTCGTCGCGGAGAGCGGCGCCGCGTGGGTCGACTGGTCGCACACCCAGGGCATGCGGCTGCTCTGGCAGCATCTTCCGCCGGCCGAGGCCGCCGCCCTGCGCGACCGGCTGATCCCCGCGCTGGACGCGCTGCGCGACGGCGACGGCCCGGTCCGGATGGACGTCCCGGTCCGCTACGTGATCGCGGAACGCTGACCCAGCGCCGTCCGGGCCGCCGCCACGGCACGCCGGTCCGCCTCCGCGCCCGCGGGGCGGGCCGGCAGCAGCGACACCACCCGGGCGCGACCGGCCCGGACCGCCGGATGGCGACGGGCGATCTGCGCGAGCGTCTGCCCCGGGCCGGTCTCCACCACCACCCGCGCGCCGTCGCCCAGCAGCCGGTCCAGCGCCGGCCAGAACCGGACCGGCTCCACCGGGTGGCCCGCCCAGTAGGCGGGATCGGTGGCCGCCGCACCGAGCGGCTCGCCCGTGTATCCGGAGTAGAGCGGCACGCGGGGTGGCGCCACCGGCAGCCCGGCGACCACCTCCTCGGCGCCGGCGTTCGCGGCGGCCAGCGCCGGCGAGTGGAACGGCGTCCGCGACGGCACCGGGTGACACCTCAGACCGGCGGCGCGCAGTGCCGCCGCCACCTCGCCGAGAGCCGGCTGCGGGCCGGCCAGCACCACCTGGCGCGGCGCGTTGTACGCGCCGACCACCACGTCACCGATGAGGAACGGGTGTACCCGCTCGGGCGCGGCGGCCACCGCCAGCATGCCCCCGGCCGGGGCGTCCCGTGCCCGCCGTACCCGGTCCCGCACCAGCCGCACCGCATCCGGTAGCTGAAAGACGCCGGCGAGCACGGCTCCCACCAGTTCGCCCAGGCTGTGCCCGAGCAACGCGCCGGGCCGCACGCCCCAGCTCAGCACCAGCCGAGCCAGGGCGTAGTCGACCGCGAACAGCAGCGGCTGGGCCCGGGCGACGTCGTCGATCGGCGTACGCGGCACGGCGGTGAGCCAGTCGTGGCGCAGGCACGGCTCGGCGAAGAGTTCGAGCACCTCGTCCATCGCCGCGGCGAAGACCGGCTCGGCCGGGTAGAGACCGGCGGCCATCCGTTCGTGCTGTGCTCCCTGGCCTGGGAGCAGGAAGGCGGTCCCGGGACTCATCCGGACGCCAGGCGCGCGTTGACGAAGCGCACCATCTCGTCCGGGGTCCGCAGCTCGGCCACCCCCTCCTCCGGCAGCGTCACCCCGTAGTCGTGCGACAGGCGGCTGGTCACCTCGAGTACGGCGAGCGAGTCGTATCCCAGGTCCGCGAAGTCCGCGCCACCGACATCGTCGGCGAAGGTGACCGACTCGTCCTCACCGGCGCACTCCCGCATCACCCGCATCAGCTCCGGCACCGTCAGCTCAGCCATGTCCCTGCCTCTCTCTCCTGGTCACTAGCGCCGGACCACCAGGGCGCTGTTGAAGCCGCCGGCGCCGCGCGCCAGCACGAGGGCCGCCCGGCCCCGCACCGGCCGGGGCGCGCCGGTCACCAGGTCCAGCGCGTAGTGGTCCGGAACGTCGATCGCCGGCGCGGTCGGGGGCACCTGCCCCTCCCGCAGCGCGATGAGGGCCGTGACCACGTCCAGCGGCGCGGCTCCGGCGGCGAGCCGGCCGGTGCGGGCCTTGGGCGCGGTGACCGGCACCCCACGCGGGCCGAAGACCTCCTCGATCGCCCGGGCCTCAGCGGCGTCCTCGTCCGGCGTACCGGCGCCGTCGGCCATCACCATCGCCACCTCGTCCGGCCGGACCCCCGCGTCGGCCAGTGCCGTGTCCATCGCGCGGCGCAGGTTGGACGGGCGGCCGGTGCCGGGGGCGGGGTCGAACGAGGCGCCGTAGCCGGCGATCTCGCCGTACCGGGGCGCGCCGCGACCGGCCGCGTCCGTCGCGGACTCCAGCACCAGCAGCGCGCCGCCCTCGCCGGGTACATAGCCGCCGGCCGCCCGGTCGAACGGCAGGTAGGCCCGGTCCGGCCGGTTCCCGGTGGCGAGGCGGCCGGACGCCAGGTGTGCGGCCAGCCCGTACGGGCACAGTGACGAGTCCACCGCGCCGGTCAGCACCGCGCGGCTGCCCTTGCGGATCTTGCGACGGGCGTGCGCGATCGCGTCGAGCCCGCCCGCGTCGTCGGTGACGAACACACCGACCGGTCCGCGCATGTCGTGCCGGATCGCCAGCTGGCCGGTGTTGACCGCGTAGAACCAGGCGAACGACATGTAGGTGCTGACGAACCGGCGTCCCCGTCCCCACAGCTTCTCCAGCTCCCGCTGGCCGAACTCGAAGCCGCCGGCCGAGCCGGCCGTCACCACGCCGAGGTCGAGCGGGGACAGCGCCGTGGTGTCCAGGCCGGCGTCGTCGAGCGCCCACCGGGCCGCGGCGAGACTGTACCGGGTCATCACGTCGGTCTGCGGCAGCAGCCGTCCGGGCACGTGCGCGGCGGGGTCGAACCCGGGCACCTCCCCGGCCAGCCGGCCGGGATAGCCGTCCGCCTCGAACCGGGTGATCTCGTCGATGCCGTTGTCCCCGGCCAGCGCCGACCGCCAGTGCGCGTCCCGTCCGAGCCCGTGCGGCGACAGCACGCCGACGCCGGTCACCACCACGGCCGTCATGCGGCCCCGCCCGGAACCCGGCGCAGCACCATCGCGCTCTGGAACCCGCCGAACCCGCTGCCCACCGTCAGCACCGTGCGGACCGGCTGCTGCCGGGCCACCAGCGGGACGTAGTCCAGGTCCAGCTCCGGGTCGGGGTCGTGCAGGTTCGCCGTCGGGGGCACGAACCCGTGCTCGATCGCCAGCGCGCTCGCCACCACCTCGATCGACCCGATCGCGCCGAGCGAGTGCCCGATCATCGACTTGATCGAGCTGATCGGCGTGGCGTACGCGTGCGGGCCCAGGCTGTGCTTGAACGCCGCGGTCTCGTGGATGTCGTTCTGCCGGGTCGCCGTGCCGTGCGCGCTGACGTAGTCCACCTCCCGGGGTGCGGTGCGCCCCTCGTCGAGGGCGGCGGTGACGGCCGCCGCGAGTTCCCGGCCGTCCGGCCGCAGCCCCGTCATGTGGTAGGCGTTGCTGCGCGAGGCGAAACCCGTGATCTCGGCGTAGATGTGCGCACGCCGGCGCATCGCCGACTCCATCTCCTCGACCACCAGCGTCGCCGCGCCCTCCCCCAGCACGAAACCGTTGCGGGTGCGGTCGAACGGACGCGAGGCGTGCTCCGGGTCGTCGTTGCGCGGGGAGGTGGCCCGGATCGCGTCGAAACAGGCGACGGTGATGGGAGTGATGGGCGCCTCGGTGCCGCCGGTGACCATCGCGTCGACGGTGCCCTCCCGGATCAGCTCGCAGGCGTACCCGATGGCGTCCAGGCCCGAGGTGCACCCGGCCGAGACCGTCGTGGCCGGGCCCTCCGCCCCGGCGACCCGGCACGTCTCGGCGGCCAGCGAGCTGGGCACGAAGTAGTCGTAGAGGTACGGGCTGGCACGGCGGTGGTCCACCAGCCACCTGCGCCCGGCGTCGCTCATCGCCACGTACTGCTGTTCCAGCTTCTCGGTACAGCCGACCGCGCTGCCCATGCTGACCCCGACGCGGTGGGCGTTGCTCTCGGTGATCTCCAGTCCGCTGTCGGCCAGCGCCTCACGGGTGGCCACCACGGCGAACTGCGCCGCCCGGTCCAGCCGGTGTGCGTCCGCCTGGCTCAGGCCCTCCTGGCGCGGGTCGAAGTCGCACTCGGCGGCGATCCGGGACCGGTAGCCGGCGGCGTCGAACAGCGAGATGGCGCGGGTCGCGGTGCGCCCGGCGAGCAGTTGCTCGCGGAACGCCTTGACGCCGGTCGACCCGGGTGCCACCACGCCCATGCCGGTGATCACGACACGCCGGGTCACGGCGTCACCGTGCGGCTCTGGCGGCACGTGTACAGGTTCGGCTCGCCGGTGCTCAGCGCGCGCAGGGCGGCCTGGTGCGGCGTGAACTCCGGCCGGGACACGGCCCGCCGGAACGACACCGCGTCCCGCCAGTGCGCGACGTTGACGTAGCTGCCGGGATCCTCGGTGTGGCGCAGCAGCGTGTGGCCGAGAAAACCGGGCTGCTCGCCGAAGTACGCGCTGGTCTCGGCGAAGGTCTTCTCGAACTCCTCCGGTGTGCCGTGCACGGTGAACCTGTTGACGAAAACCACCGGACCGTCCATGTCAATCTCCTCGCGCAAACGCTTGACCATCACGGTCGAATCTGCTCTGAGGCTGTCGGACCGATCTCGCAACCCACTCAACAAACGGCTGACCCGCCGGCTGTCGAGCACGTCTCGAGCCGCCACTGACACCGTCGGAGTCCCCACAGCGAGGAGAGGGGTTCGCGAAGTGACGGGAAACGACGATCGGATCGCCCTGGTCACGGGCGCCACCAGCGGCATCGGGCTGGCGATCACGGAACTGCTCGCGCGGCAGGGCATGCGCGTGTTCGTCTGTGCCCGGGACGCCGCACGGGTGTCGCTGACGGTCAAGCGGCTGCGGGAGGAGTCCCTGGAGGTCGACGGACAGGCCGCGGACGTGACCGAGCCGGACCAGGTCCGGGCGTTCGTGGCCGCCGCGGTCGACCGGTTCGGGCCGGTGGACGTGCTGGTCAACAACGCCGGACGCAGCGGTGGCGGGGTCACCGCGCGCATCACCGACGAACTCTGGTCGGACGTGCTGGCGACGAACCTCACGAGCGTCTTCCGGATGACCCGGGAGGTGCTGACCGAGGGCGGCATGCTGGCGCGCGGCAGCGGCCGGGTGATCAACGTGGCGTCGACGGCCGGCAAGCAGGGCGTGGTGTACGGCGCACCGTACAGCGCGTCCAAGCACGGCGTGGTCGGCTTCACCAAGGCGCTCGGGCTGGAGCTGGCAAAGACCGGGATCACCGTGAACGCGGTCTGCCCCGGGTACGTGGAGACCCCGATGGCCGAACGGATCCGCCAGGGATACGCCGACTTCTGGGAGACCACGACGGACGCGGTCCGGGAGCGCTTCGAGGCGAAGATCCCGCTCGGCCGGTACAGCACCCCGGCCGAGGTGGCCGGTCTGGTGGGTTACCTCGTGTCGCCGGCGGCGGCGCCGGTGACCGCGCAGGCGATAAACGTCTGCGGCGGCCTGGGCAACTTCTGAAGGGGGACCGATGGCACATCACATGGAGCACCGGATCACCGTGGCCGCGCCGCCGCACGCCGTCTTCGACCTGGTCGCCGACGTCCGCCGCTGGCCGCACGTCTTCCCGCCCACTGTGCACGCCGAGCAGGTCGAACGCCTGGCCGACGGGGAGCGGATCCGCATCTGGGCCACCGCGAACGGGCAGCCCAAGACGTGGCTCTCCCGCCGGCGGGTCGACCGGGAGGGCCTGCGGATCGCGTTCCGGCAGGAGGTGTCGCAGGCGCCGGTGGCCGCGATGGGCGGCGAGTGGATCTTCACCCCGGCCGGCGGCGGCTCCACCGAGGTGCGTCTGCTGCACGACTTCGACGCCCTCGGTGACGATCCGGACGCCGTGGACTGGATCCGCCGCGCGGTGGACGGCAACAGCGACGCCGAACTGGCGGCGCTGCGAGCGGCCGCGGAGCGCGACGACGCCGAGGATCTGTACTCGTTCGACGACACGGTGACCGTGCGGGGCGACCTGGCCGACGTCTACGGGTTCCTCAACGAGGCGGACCGGTGGCCGCAGCGCCTGCCGCACGTCGCGAGGGTCGACCTCCGGGAGGAGACGCCCGGCCTGCAACTGCTCGACATGGACACCCGTACCGCGGACGGGAACACGCACCGGACCACATCGGTCCGGGTCTGCGTCCCCGACGAGCTCATCGTCTACAAGCAGTTGCGCACCCCGCCGCTGCTGTCGCTGCACACCGGCCGGTGGTCGCTGCGCGAGGCGGGCGGGGCGCTCATGGTGACCTCCACCCACACCGTGGTGATCCGTCCCGAGGCGGTGCCGGAGCTGCTCGGCGCGGACGCCACGATGGCGCAGGCCCGGCAGCGGGTACGGCAGGCGCTCGGCGGCAACAGCCGTGCGACGCTGCAGCGCGCGAAGGAGTACGCCGAGGCACGGTTCGCCCGGGCGCGCTGACCGGGCGGGCGGCCCCGGGCCGGGGCCGCCCGCCCGGATGCGCGACGCGGCGTCGCGGGTCAGGTGACCGAGAGGGCGCCGTCCACGGTGAGCACCGTGCCGTTGAGGTACGCGGCGTCCGGCTGGGCGAGCCGGTGGATCCAGTCCGCGACCTCCTCCGGCCGGCCCACCCGGCCCACCGGCACCCGGACCGCGATGTGCTGGAGGAAGCCCTCGTACTCGGCCGCGGACATGCCGGCGCGCACACCGACGCCGGTGTTCACCACGCCCGGAGCGATGCCGACCACCCGGATGGCCCGCGACGCCAGCTCCACCGCCCAGGAGCGGGTGAGCGAGTCCAGCGCCGCCTTGGTCGCGGCGTACACCGCGTTCTGCGGTGCCGCGCGCAGCCCGAGGGCCATCGCCGAACCGACGTTCACGATCGTCCCACCGGACTCGGTCAGCGCGGTGAGGGCGCACTGGGTCAGCAGGACGGGCGCCAGCACGTTCGTCTCGAACTGGACCCGGACGGCCTCCGGATCGAGGTCGGACAGAGCGCCGAAGACGCCCACCGCCGCGTTGTTGATCAGGACGTCCACCGCCCCGAACTCGAGCAGGGCCCGGTCCACCACGATCTTCCCGGCGTCTGGACCGGTGATGTCGGCCACGAGAGTGGTGATGTTCGGATACCCCGTGGCCGTCTCCGCCAGCGGCTCCGGCGACCGGCCCACCACGAGGACCCGGGCGCCCCGGTCGGCGAAGGTCCGCGCGGCCGCCCGGCCTATCCCGCTGCCACCTCCGGTGATAATCACCGCTTGTGATGTCGTCATGGCCTGAACGTAAGGTCGCCGACTCAAGGCAGGCTCTACGGACGGTCGTCCCGGGTGACCCGCCGTTCCCGGACCTTCAACACGCCGTTCTCCCTGACCAGCACGTCCTCGCAGACGCACATCAGGTGCAGGCGCGGCTGCTCGTCCCGCCGCGTCGCGATGATCTGCGTGTAGCTGCGGACCGTGAGGGCACCGTCGCTCCGGACGGTCACCGCCGGCATCAGCACACAGTGCCGGTGCACCTCGCCCTTGCCGGCGAGTTCCGCCGCGGAGCGCCGGACCCCGGCGGTCAGTGCCGCCCGGCCACGGACCGGCTCGGGCAGCGACGGGGGCAGGAACGTCCCGTCCTCGGTGAACGTCTCCGCCCACCCGGCCGCGTCACCCGCGTCCAGCAGCTGCATGTGGTGGGCGTAGAAGCTCTGCACCTCGGCGTAGAGGGTGGCGTCGATGCCGGCTGCGGTCGTCACGTCGTTCTCCTTCGTCCGGTCGGGCCTCCAGCCTCACCCGGGTGCTTCGACGGATCGTCCAGGCCCGCTCGAGCACGGGTGGCCAGGATCGGGTCGGGGAAGGGAGGCCCAGCATGTACGGAGCCGAGCTGGCCGACGTGTACGAGGCCGTCTATCGCAGCCGCGGCAAGGACTGGAACGCGGAGGCACTGTTCATCGCCGAGCTGATCCGGGACCGGTTCCCGGCGGCGGACTCGCTGCTCGACGTCGCCTGCGGCACCGGGGCCCATCTCGCCGGTTTCGCGAAGCTGTTCGGCCGGACCGAGGGCCTGGAGTACGCCGAGGCGATGCGTGCGGTCGCCGAGCGCCGGCTGCCCGGGGTGCCACTGCACGCCGGCGACATGCGCGACTTCCGGCTGCCCGCCCGGTTCGACGCGGTGACCTGCATGTTCACCGCGATCTCGTACGCCGGCACGCTGGCGGGGATGCGCGCGACGGTCCGCTGCATGGCCGCGCACCTGGTGCCCGGCGGGGTGCTGGTGATCGAACCCTGGTGGTTCCCCGAGAAGTTCATCGACGGCTACGTCTCCGGCGAGGTGGTGCGCGACGGTGACCGGACGATCGCGCGGGTCTCCCGGTCCACGAACGAGTCCGGCGTGACCCGGCTGGAGGTCCGCTACATCGTCGCCTCGGCGGCCGGCATCACCCAGTTCACCGAGGTCGACCGGCTCGCGTTGTTCACGCTCGACGAGTACCTGGGCGCCATCGAGGACGCCGGCTGCGCCGCCGAGTTCCGGCCGCCGGACCCGTCCGGCCGGGACGCCATCGTCCCGACCGGACGGGGGCTGTTCGTCGGCGTCAAGAGGGCCTGACGGCCGGACGGTGGCGCCGGTGCTCGGCGGTGAGCCGTTCGAGCAGCGGCACCACCTCGACCGGGCTGGGCGTGGCGACCGCCTCACGGCGCAGCCGGGCGGCGTTCTCGGCGTACGACGGCTGCTCCAGCAGCGCGACCACGCTCTCCCGGACCGCGCTCGCGGTGACCTCGGTGAGGCAGATGCCGGCCCCCTGCTCGGCGAGCCGGCGCGCCTTGTCCGCCGAGTCCCAGATCTTGGAGGGGACGACCAGCTGGGGCACCCCGCGTGCCAGCGCGGTCGACATGGTCCCCGAGCCCCCGTGACTGATCAGCGCGGAGCAGGTCGGCAACAGCGCGTTGAGCGGTACGAAGTCGACCGCCCGCACGTTCGCCGGCAGCGTGGGCATCGACGCCAGCTGCCGGGTGTCGAGCGTCGCGACTACCTCCACGTCCAGATCGGCGAGCGCCTCCAGCAGGTCGCGGATGGACACCTCGTCCCCACCCTGCACCTCGCGGTGCGACAGCCCCAGCGACAGACACACCCGGCGACGCTTGGGCCGTTCCCGCAGCCACTCCGGGACACGCGACGGCCCGTTGTAGGGGACGTAGCGCATCGGCACGTACGGCAGCCGGGACGGGAACCGCATCCAGGCCGGGGTCGGGTCGACGGTCCACTGACCCAGCACCATCTCCTCGGCGAAGCCGCCGGTGATCCCGTACCGGTCGAGCAGGCGGTCCAGCCACTCCCCCAGCGGGTCGTCGCGCCGCTCCCGCGGCAGCCGGCCGAGGTGCTCGGTGAACAGCTCCCGCATCCGCGCGACGTGATCCAGGCCGAACAGCAGCCGGCAGTGCGCCGCCCCGACGGCACGGGCGGCCACCGGCCCGGCGAACGTCATGGTGTCCCAGACCACGAGGTCGGGCCGCCAGTCCCGGGCGAACCGCACCAGGTCGTCGACCATCGGGTCGGGGCACTGGTTCTGGAACACCACGGCGGTCATCGCCGTGAACGTGCCGAGCAGGTAGTCCGGGGTGAGCAGCTCGGCGCGGGTCTCGGTGAGGTCCAGGCCGCCGCCGTCGTCCTCGGCCTCCGGCGGCTCCTCCGCGGCGAGGCCCTCCTCGGTCTGCCGCATCCCCTCCTCGAGGTTGAGCGCCGGCCCCACCGGCACCGCGGTGAGGCCGGTGTGGGTGATGTCGTCGGCGAGGTCGGGCTGGCTGGCGATCCGGACCTCGTGGCCGGCGGTGTGCAGCGCCCAGGCCAGCGGCACCTGGGAGTACATGTGCACCTTGGCGGCGAACGTGGTGAACAGGACTCTCATCGGGACGACCTCCGGTACTCGCCGGCGAGTTCCTCCAGCACGGGCACGATGTGGTTGGGGCTGGGCGTACCGGCGATCTCCCGGCGCAGCCGGTCCGCCTCGGCCGCGAAGGACGGCTCGCCGAGCAGGCGGCTCAGGGCGGCCGGCAGTTCACCGCCGGAGAGCCGGTCGATGTCCCGGACGTACAGGCCCGCGCCGCGGGCCTCCAGGCGGCGCGCCGTGTTGATCGAGTCCCAGACCATGTGCGGGACGATGAGCTGCGGCACGCCGTGACGCATCGCCGTGGTCAGCGTGCCGGAGCCGCCGTGGTGCACGACCGCGTCGCAGGTCGGCAGCAACACGTCCAGCGGCACGAAGTCGACGATCCGCACGTTGTCCGGCACCGCGGACAGCGCACGGGTCTGCGCGGCGTTCAGCGTGGCGACCACCTCGACGTCGAGATCGGCGAACGCGGCCAGCAGATCGCCGATGGCGGCCCGGTCGCCGCCGCGCTCGTCGCGGTGCGACAGTCCCAGCGTGACGCAGACCCGCTTCGGCCGGCTCCGCTCGTGCAGCCAGCCCGGCGCCACCGCGCGGCCGTTGTACGGCACGTACCGCACCGGAACGGTGTGCAGGCCGAGCGGAAATCGCAGCGACGGCGGGAACTGGTCGATGGTGAAGTCCCCGACGACCATGTCCTCGGCGAAACCGTCGCAGCCGTAACGCTCCAGGCTGAAGCCCAGCCACTCGGCCATCGGATCGTCGCGCAGCGCCGGCGGCCGCCGGGCCAGGTGACCGGTGAACGCGGCCCGCATGTTGCCGACGATGTCCAGGCCGTACAGCAGCCGGGCGTGCGCGGCGCCGCTCGCCCGGGCCGCCACCGCGCCGGCGAAGGTCATGGTGTCCCAAACCACCAGGTCCGGCTGCCAGTCCCGGGCCAGCGCGACCAGGTCGTCCATCATCGACTCCGGGCACTCGTTCTGGAACACCATCGAGGTCATCGCGGTGAAGACCTTGAGCGTGTGGTCCCAGGTCAGCTCGGCCGGGTCCTCCTCGCTCATGTCGAGACCCACCTCGGCCTCGTCCTGCGTGCGGTTGGCGTCGTCGCCGACGTTGTCGTTGACCACCTCGATCTGTTCCTCGAGGTTGAGCGGGGCACCCACCGGCACGGCGGTCAGCCCGGTGGTGGTGATCAGGTCGCAGAGGTCCGGCTGGCTGGCCAGGTAGACCTCGTGGCCGGCGTTGTGCAGCGCCCACGCCAGCGGTACCTGGGCGAACATGTGGGTCTTGGCGGCGAACGTGGTGAACAGGACACGCATCATCGGCTCCCGCGGTGTTCCTCGGTCAGGTTCTCCAGGGCCCCGACGAGGGCGTTCGGGGTGGGCATGCCGCGCATCTCGGTACGCAGCCGGGCCGCGCCGGCGGCGAACGACGGCTCGCTCAGCAGGCGCTCGACGTGGTCACGCAGGTCCCCTGCCGTGACCCGGCCCGGGTCACGGAGGTAGAGGCCGGCGCCGGCCGCCTCGACGGCGCGTGCCTTGGCCATGCTGTCCCACATCAGGTTCGGCACGATGAGCTGCGGCACGCCGTGCGCCAGCGCGGTCGCGTAGGTGCCGGATCCGCTGTGGTGCACCACCGCCGCGCAACTGGGCAGCAGGGCGTTCAGCGGCACGAAGTCGACCACCCGGACGTTCGGGGGCAGCGGCGTCTCGGGATCGAGCTGGTGCTCGTCGAGCGTCGCCACCACCTCGACGTCCAGTCCGGCAAGCGCGGTCAGCAGCTCCACCGGCGACGTCTGATCGCCGAGGGCGGTCTCCCGGAACGAGGCGCCGAGCGTCAGGCAGACCCGGGGACGTTTCGGCGGTTCCCGCAGCCATTCCGGGATCACGGCCGGACCGTTGTAGGGCACGTAACGCATCGGCACGTAGTGGGCGTCGACGTCCAGGCGCAGCGAGGCCGGCAGCGGATCGACGGTCCAGTGGCCGAGCACCATGTCCTCGGTGAAGTCGCCGGCGCCGTACCGGCTGAGGGTCCAGCCCAGCCACTCGCCCAGCGGATCGTCGCGCAGCTCGGGCGGCTGCTGCTCGCCGAGCCGGTTGAAGGTGGCCCGCATCCGGCCGACCAGATCGGGGCCGAACAGGATCCGGGCGTGCGCGGCGCCGCAGGCCCGGGCCACGACCGGGCCGGCGAACGTGAGCGGATCCCAGAGCACCAGATCCGGCCGCCAGTGCCGGCCGAACGAGACCAGGTCGTCGAGCATCGCCCGCTGCGCGTGCTCCTGGAACGTCACGGCGGTCATCGCGCTGAAGACGTGCAGCACGTACTCCCGCGTGAGCCGCTCCGGCCGGTCCTCCGACATGTCCAGCCCGACGTCGGCGGGCGTCATCCGGCCGGACATCACGTCGCCGAGGATGCCGTCGAGCTCGCGCATCCCGCCCTCCAGGTCGAACACCTCGCCCACAGGCGCCGCGGTGAGTCCCGCCCCGACGATGTCGGCGGTGAGGTCCGGCTGGCTGGCGACGCATACCTCGTGGCCGGCGGTGTGCAGCGCCCAGGCCAGCGGCACCTGCGTGTAGAGGTGCGCCTTGGCGGCGAACGTGGTGAACAGGACTCTCATCGGTACCGCCCCCGGTTCTCCTCGGTGAGCCGTTCCAGCACGGGAACGAGGTCGTTCGGCGCGGGCTGGGCGAGCATCTCGTCGCGCAGCCGCCCGGCGGCCGTCCGGAACGACGGCTCGGTCAGCAGCCGCACCACGCGCTCGCGCAGCGCCGCCCCGGTCAGTTCGGCCATCGGCATGGTCAGCCCGGTGCCGAGCCGTTCCAGCCCGGCGCCCATCACCTCGGTGTCCATGCCGAAGCCGAGGATGACCTGCGGGATGCCGTGCAGCTCGGCGTTGGCCTTGGTGCCGATCCCGCCGTGGTGGACCACCACGGCGCAGGTCGGGAGCAGGTCGTTGAGCGGCACGAAGTCGATCAGGCGGGCGTTGGCGGGCACGTCGGTGACGGTGGCGCGCTGCGCGTCGGTGACCGTGGCCACCACCTCGACGTCCAGGTCGGCGAGCGCGGCCAGCAGATCGGTGAGCACCTCGCCGCGGAGGAAGTCGGCGACCCACTCGGAGACGCCGAAGGTGAGGCAGACCCGGGGCCGGGCGGGCGGCTCACGCAGCCAGCCGGGCACGACCGCCGGCCCGTTGTGCGCCACGTACCGGACGCCGACGGTCCGGTGTCCCGGGTGCAGCCGGACGCTCGGCGCGGTGGAGTCGATCGTCCACTGGCCGGTCAGCAGATCCTCGGTGAAGTGGCCGTCGGCGCCGAGCCGATCCAGGCTCCACGCCAGCCACTCCGCGGCCGGGTCCTCCCGGTGTGCCGGGTGCTGCTCGTCGCGCAGCCGACGGAACTCGCGGCGTACCCGCATGGTCACGTCGGGCCCGGCGACGAAGCGGGCGTGCGCGGCGCCGACCGCCCGGGCCACGACGCCTCCGCCGATCGTGTACGTCTCCCAGACGACCAGGTCCGGACGCCAGTGCCGGGCGAAGGCGGTGAGCTGGTCCAGCATCCCGTCGTTGTTCATCACCGCGTCGTGCGACGGCACCATGACGTGCTGGAGGGCGAGCAGGTTCGGCCACGTCCACCGGGCCGGGTCGGCGCCGGCGAAGTCGAAGTCGCGGACGAAGACGAAGCCCTCCTCGTGGAACTCGCGGAGCAGGGCGAGGTCGCGCGGGTCGGTGACGCTCCACTCCGGCGCCTCGATCGGTACGGCGGTCAGGCCGGTACGGGTGATGTCGTCGGTCAGAGCGGGCTCGCTGGCGATCCGGACCTCGTGCCCGGCGGCGCGGAACGCCCAGGCCAGCGGCACCAACGGGTAGAAGTGCGTACGGTGTGCCAGCGTGGTGAACAGGACCCTCACGAGACCTCCTCCCGGCTGACCAGGCGGGCCGGCAGGCTCAGTAGACGCCGGGTCACCGGCGCCCGGTAGGCGCGCACCGCGTTCCCGGTCCGCTCCGCCCGGGCGAACCGGCCGGTCAGGGCGGTGAGCGCGGCCACGGAGACGGCGCGGGCCATCGGCAGCAGACGCGCGAACGGGGCTCCCGGCACGGGGGCGACAGCCCCGGAGTGCGGCCGGAACTCCTCCGGCCGCTCGTACCGGTCCGGATCCCGGCCGGCGCCGGCCAGCAGCAGGACGATCTGCTCCCCGGCCCGGACGGTCTGTCCGGCGAGTTCCAGGTCCGCGCCGGCGACCAGCGGATACGCGTCCACGGGCGGATCGAGACGCAGCGTCTCGGCGACGACGTGGGCGGCGTGCCCGGGGCATTCGCCGAACCGGTCCCACTCGGCGGGGTGGTCCAGCACCCGGTTCAGGGCGTTGCCGAGTAGCGTCGACGAGAGGGTCGCCCCGAGGGTGGCGACGAGCAGCCGGCCCGGATCGTCCAGCCGCCGGTCCAGCTCGGCGACGGAGTCCAGCATCGCGGTGGTGGCGGCGAGCGTCTGCGCGCAGAGCACCGCGTCGGCGAGCGGGCCGGTGGCGTCGGCCGGGAGACGCAGTTCCGCCTCGGGCACCGCGAGCACGTCCGAGAGCAGCGCGGCCGGCAGCCGTGCCGCGAGCGCGGGCACCAGGTCCACCTCGGTGGGCAGCTCGGCCACGACAGCCGCCGCGACGGAGCCGGCGAGCTCCGCCGAGTCGACACCGGAGGGTGGCTCCGCGTGCAGCAGGGCCGCGGGCAGCGGCAGGGGGCGCTGCGGCGCGTACGGTCGTCCGGCGTGGGGCGGCTCGAGCAGCGGATGAGCAAGCGCCGCGACGACGACGTCGTGCCGCGCGGACACCCAGCCACCGCCGCGAGCCGCCACGACGGCCCCCGAGCGCCGTATCCGGTCGACCGCCCCGGTCACGTCACCGAATCCCCGTAATGCCTCGGCGCACGGCGCGCCGGAGGTCGCGTACAACCATTGGACTCCGTGCACGATCTGCAGTCGGCGCCCGATCTCGGCCCTTTTCCGGACCGTTTCCACCGCTTCTCGGAAATGAGTCACGAAAAAACGCTAGCAATCTCCGGAATAATTCCCTTAGAGGATCACTGAAGGGCCGGAGATCAATATGACCGGGCGTTACCCAGGCCCGACGTCCGAATGATGTCACCGAGCGGACGACCTGCGGAAAGATGGTCGTCACCCATGTCATCGGCATTGAGCACCGCCTGGTGCAGGCGCTGGATCTGCGGCCCCGGCTCCAGGCCCAATTCGTTCACCAGGTCGCTGCGCAGCCGGTGGAAGACCTCCAGCGCCTGAGCCCGTCGTCCACTGAGGTAGAGCGCCCGCATGTACTGGGCGTGCATGCCCTCGTGCAGGGGGTTCTCCACCGTGAGCGCGGCCAGTTCGGTGAGCACCTCGCGGTACATGCCCAGCCGCAGCTCGGCGTCCACGAGGTACTCCAGCACCACCAGCCGGGACTCCTCGAACTGCCGCCGCTTGGACTCCAGCACCGGCCCGGCCGGCACGTCCACCAGGGCCGGGCCACGCCAGAGCCGCAACGCGTCGGTCATCCGCCGGACGCCGGACCTGTCGTCTCCCGCGCTCAGCGCCTCCCGCCCCTCCTTGACCAGGTCGTGATACCGATGGACGTCGAGCTGGCCGGCGTCGGCCTGCAGGAGGTAGCCGCCCGCCTTGGTGACCAGGACGCTGCGGGAGACCTGCCCGGAGGGCATGCCGGTGGCCGCGGCGAAGAGCTTGCGCAGGTTCAGGATGTAGGTCTGCAGGGTGGTGAGTCCGCTCACCGGCGGCTGATGGTCCCACAACTCGCGGATCAGCGAGGAGACCGGCACCACCTGCCCGGAGTAGACCAGCAACATGGCGAGGACCCGCCGCAATTTCGGTGCAGTCGGCGCGTGATTCAACCCGCCATTAACACAGAATGACAGTGAACCGAGAACACCGAATTCGACGACATGCTTGACCACTTGCTGAACCCCCCACAGTCCAGTTGGGAAACATACATCGGTCCCGATCGACCCTACCAGTTGGACACAGACCGCGACAGGGTATTCACCGCTGCGCAACCAGTCCTGTCAATTGGACCCCCAAGACGCTGCGGAAACGCCCCGGACCCTGAGATATCGCTGTGTATTCACGACCTGCCGAACTCCGCGTGTTAATGTCGCAGTACATAGGTAGCCGTAGATGTGGTAATGACCTCGGAGGCGCTGTCGACGACCACCGCGCGGGTGGTGGCGACCCGGCTACCCCGCACGCGCCGCACGCCGGTCAGCCGTACCGCGACGCGCAGCAGGTCACCGGCCACTATCGGCCGGTGGTGACGGAAGTCCTGACCCGCGTGCACCACGTGGTCCGGATCCACGGCGGGCGCCAGCCCGCCCAGCACCAACAGGTCCGCCGGCAGCGTGAGCACGGCGGCGAAGCTCGGCGGTGCCACGAGATCGGGGAACCCCCGCCGGCGTGCCGCCATGAGATCATGGCAGACCGGATCCCGTTCCCCGAGGGCCGCGGCGAACACTCGCACCTGTTCCCGGCCCACCAGGTACGGCCCGTCGACCGGGAACCGCCGATGTGTCCCGGTGCCGCCGTCGGTATCCGGACCGCTCATGGCAGCATGACCACCTGGGCGGCGTAGGTCAGACCGGCACCGAAGCCGACGAGCAACGCCGGTTCGCCGGAACGGGCCGCGCCGGCATCCCGCAGGCCGTGCAGGGCGAGCGGGATGGACGCCGCCGAGGTGTTGCCTGCGGTGACCAGGTCGCGCGCCACCGCCACGGAGTCCGGCAGCTCGAGCCGCTGCACCATCAGGTCGATGATCCGTGTGTTCGCCTGGTGCGGGACGAAGGCGGCCAGGTCCTCCGGTACGACGCCGGCCAGCTCCAGTGCCCGCTGCGCCGCCGGTGCGACCTCGTCGACCGCCCAGCGGAAGATCCGCCGACCGTCCATCCGCATGACGGGCGGGAGACTACTCGGATCGGCCCGGAAGTCCGCCCACGAACCGGTCATCCGCAGCGCCGCGGCCATGTCACCGTGCGCGCCACGCACCACCGGGCCCAGGCCGGGACGGTCGGACGGCCCGACCACCACGGCCCCCGCGCCGTCGGCGAAGAGGAACGCGATCGACCGGTCCGCCGGATCCACGATGTCGGTCATCCGCTCCACCGCGACCACCAGGACGTGCTCCGCACTCCCCGCACGGACCATGTCCCCGGCCACCGCGAGCGCGTGGCAGAACCCCGCGCACGCCCCCGACAGGTCGAACGCACCCGCCGCCACGGCGCCCACCCGGTGCGCGACCGTCGCCGCCAGCGGCGGGGTCTGCACGAGGTTGGACATGCTGGCCAGCACCACCGCACCGATGCGCTCCGGCGCGACGCCCGCCTCGGTCAGCGCGGCGCCGGCGGCCGCCTCCGCCATCGCCGGGAGTGTCTCGTCCGGCGCCGCGAAGCGCCGGCTCCGGATACCGGATCGGCTCTCGATCCACTCCTCGGTGGAGTCGATGCGCGTGCAGATCTCCGCGTTCGACACCACCCGGCGCGGCCGGTATGCGCCGACCGCCGAAAGCCTGGCGTGTCGCATGCTCGGCGTCCGCAGTGATGAGATCACTTGGACACAGTCACATAACGACCTCAAGGAGTAGTCGAGGAACCGTCCGAGTGTCGCCAGACCCGGCTTCGACCGTCGCTCGAGCCCATCCCACCAGCCTCGGAGCATGCGCCAATTCACCATCGAGGACCTACGGGCGATCATCGAGGAGTGCCTCGGGGGCGAGGACACCGCCGCCGTCACCGAGGCGACGCTGCACGACCGTTTCGACGATCTCGGTTTCGACTCGCTGGCCCTCTACGAGATCGTCACGCGCATCCAGGACGGCCTGCACGTCACCATCCCGGACGAGGCGGTCGACCGGCTGCGGACCCCGGCGGAGGTCCTGGAGTACGTGAACGGCCGGCTGGCCGGCGTCTGAGAAGGGACACCACCACGACATGACCACCTACGTCTGGGACTACCTCGCGGAGTACGAGAAGGAGCGCGACGATCTCCTGGCCGCCGTCGACTCGGTGTTCCGGTCCGGCCAGCTGGTGCTCGGGCAGAGCGTGCGCGGGTTCGAGGAGGAGTTCGCCGCGTACCACGGTGTCGCGCACTGCACGGGCGTCGACAACGGCACCAACGCGGTCAAGCTCGGCCTTCAGGCGCTCGGCGTCGGGCCCGGCGACGAGGTCATCACGGTGTCCAACACCGCGGCGCCGACAGTCGTGGCGATCGACGGCGCCGGCGCGACCCCGGTGTTCGTCGACATCGATCCCGTCACCTACCTGATGGACACCGAACAGGTGGCCGCGGCCGTCACCGAGCGGACCCGCTGTCTGCTTCCGGTCCACCTCTACGGCCAGTGCGTGGACATGGCGCCCCTGCGGCGGCTCGCGAGCCGGCACGGCCTGGCCGTACTGGAGGACTGCGCGCAGGCACACGGCGCCCGCTACCACGGCCGGCTGGCCGGCACCCTGGGCGACGCCGCCGCCTTCTCCTTCTACCCCACCAAGGTGCTCGGCGCGTACGGCGACGGGGGCGCGGTGATCACCGACGACGACTCGGCACAGCGCGCACTGCGGCGGTTGCGCTACTACGGCATGGAGGAGCGGTACTACGTCGTCCAGACGCCGGGGCACAACTCGCGGCTCGACGAGGTGCAGGCCGAGATCCTGCGGCGCAAGCTGCGGCGCCTGGACGACTACGTCGCCGGCCGGCGGGCCGTGGCGGACCGGTACGCCGAGGGCCTGGCCGACAGCGGCCTGGTGCTGCCGACCACCGCCCCCGGCAACGACCACGCCTACTACGTGTACGTGGTCCGGCATCCGGCGCGGGACACGATCCTGGCGGAGCTGCGCAAGCACGACGTCCACCTCAACATCAGCTACCCGTGGCCGGTGCACACCATGACCGGCTTCGCGCATCTCGGCTGGCCCCAGGGCAGCCTGCCCCACACCGAGGCGGCGGCCCGGGAGATCTTCTCGCTGCCGATGTACCCATCGCTCCCGACCGACGTGCAGGACCGCGTCATGGAGCTGATCCGCAAGACGATCGCGCAGCTCTGACCCCCGTACCCCTGCGACCTCCGGCGCCCCACGGCGCCGGAGGTCGCAGCCGTCAGGCCGAGGTCAGGCTGTGCAGGCAGGCCACCAGGCTGCGCGCCTGGACGTTGAGGTAATGGCTGTGCCGCAGCAGGTCGACCAGCTGGTGCAGGGTCATCCAGCGGAAGTCCGGCAGGTCGCCCGCGGCGTCCACGTCGGTCTCGACCACCAGATACCGGTTGCGGGCGTGGTGGAACCGGCCGCCCTCCTCGGACAGCTCGGTGTCGAACCGGATCCGATCGGGCCGCGCGGCCAGCACGTCGTCGAGGAACCGGGGACGCTGGTCCGACGGCAGCGGGTCGAAGTTCTGCGGGATGCACTGCACCGTCGGCGCGAGCTCGACGGCGTCCACGAAGCCGGGTTCGGCGCGGGCGTTGACGAGGACGTGCAGCACCCCGTCGAACACCCGGGCCAGGAATGCCACCACACCCACACCGTGCGGCTCGATGGCGGGCTGGCGCCAGTGGGCGACCTCCCGGCCGGCGGCCACCACGTCCAGCCCGATCACGTCGAAGTAGAGCCCGTTGACGTGCGAGATCCGCCCGTCCACGCGCTGCCAGGACCGCACCTGCCGCAACGGGATCCGCCGGGTCCAGACGTCCCGGCCGGTACGGCTCTCGGTGATCCAGCTGAGGATCTCGCCCGTGGTGTGCAGGCTCCCCTTCTCGGGACGGCACGAGCGCAGCAGCGCCGACCGGAAGTCGTCGCGCGGGCCGGTCTGCCTGTCCGCCAGCCCGGGGGCGGCGAACGGCAGGCAGGAGAGCACCGTGCGGGCGTCCATGGTCACCATGTTGTCCACACGGAAGGACCGGTGGATCTCTCCCAGCGTCATCCAGCGGAACCCGTCCAGCACCGGCACGTCGCCGGTCACCTCGACGACCATGTTGCGGTTGCGCTTGTGCTGGAACCACGATCCCTGCTCGGACTGCCGTACGTCGGCGATCACCCGGTGCCCGCCGCTGCGCTGGAAGTACTCCAGATACGGCACCGCCTTGCCGCCGTGCACCCGGGTGTAGTTGCTGCGGGTCGCCTGGACCGTCGGCGCGAGCTGGAGCCCGTTGCAGTTGCCGGGCTCCGCCTTCGCCTGGATCAGGAAGCGCAGCACCCCGTCGATCTCCTTGGCGAGGATGCCGAGGATGCCCACCTCCGGCTGATTGATGATCGGCTGGCTCCACCGGGTCACCGGCCCGTCCGGCATGTGCACGTCCAGGCCCTCGACCGTGAAGAACTTGCCGCTGTCGTGCCGCAGGTCGCCGGTCGCCGGGTCGGTGTGCCAGCCGGTCATCTCCTCCAGCGGGATGCGCCGTGCCCTGGTGAAGGACCGCTCGCCCAGCTCGGCCAGCCACTGCCGGAGCCGGGCGGCCTCCCCCGGATCCCCGGCGGGCGTCAGCGACGAGTCGGCGATCCGGGCCGGCATCAGTTCGTCGCGGTACGGCAGCAGGCGGTGCTCGGTCACGTGGACTCCGATCCCCACATAGCGCTCAACGATGCGGCCAGGCCGATGCGCGGCCGCCACTTGATCAGCTGTTCGGCCCGCCGGATGCCGGCCAGTGTCCAGTCGCCGCCCTTGCTGTCGACCGGCTGCGCGACCAGGCGGACCCGGGCCGGCGGGATGCCGGCCGCGGCGACCGCCATCCGTACCAGCTCGCGCATGGGCACCGCCTCGCCCCGTCCGATGTTGACCACCTGGCCGGTCACTGCCGCGTCGGTGGTGGCCGCCCGCCGGATCGCGTCCGCGGCGTCGCGCACGTCCAGATAGTCCCGGTGGGCGGAGGCGACGGTCAGTTCCAGCACGTCGTCACCGGCGACAGCGGCCCGGAGCCGGCGCAGCAGGAAGCCCGGGAAGCTCGGCTCGGCCGGGTACGGACCGCACAGGTTCACCGCCCGCAGCACCACGCCGTCGATCTCGCCGCGCGCGGTCGCGTCGAGCACCGATCGCGAGCCGGCGAGCTTCGTGCGCGCGTACTCGGTCACCGGGGCCGGCGGGACCGACTCGTCGATCACCGCGCCGTCGGGCACCGGGCCGTACTCGTGGATCGTGCCGAGGTGCACCAGCCGCGGCCCGCGGGCCGCGGCCGCGACGGCGCGCACCAGCCGGCCGGTCAGGCCGATGTGGTCGTGCCGCATCGCCTCCGGCGTACTCCCCCAGCCCCCGGTCACGTTGACGACGACGTCGCACCGTTCCTCGTCGAGTACGCGGGCCAGCCGTTCCGGGGGCACGGACGCCAGGTCCAGGGACCGGAACCGGTACGCCGCCAGGTGCGACGCCGGCCGGCGGGAGACCGCGACGACCGGGTGGCCCGCATGGGCGAACGCCGCGCACACCTGCCGGCCCACGCAGCCGCTCGCGCCCATGACCGCGACCCGGCTCACGCTTCCCACACCGCCTTCTCCGCCCGCCGGCAGGTCTCGTAGTCCGGCAGCAGGCCGGCGCGACGCGCCTGCTCCAACGTCATGGCGGCGCGGTCGCGCTCGGACTGCACCGGCTCGATGTCGGTGGGCACGGGCAGGCCGAGCGCCGGATCGAGCGCCGCGATCGACTGCTCGTACTCCGGCACGTACGGGTTGGTGAGCAGGTAGGACATGACGGTCTCGTCCTCGAGGGCGACGAACGCGTGCCCCACCCCGACCGGCAGGTAGAGCGCGCGGAAGTCCTCCTGGTCCAGCAGGACCGCGTCCCACTCGCCGTACGTGGGCGAGCCCACCCGGATGTCGACCACGATGTCCATGGAGCGGCCGCGCGGGCAGTAGACGTACTTGGCCGTGCCGGGCGGTGTGGTGGTGAAGTGCACCCCGCGCACGACGCCACGCCGCGACCGGCTGTGGTTGGTCTGCGCCACCGGCAGTGCCGGATGCCCGGTCACGGAGCGGAAACCCTGCTGCTGGAAGGGCGACACGAACAAACCGCGATCGTCCGGGAACACGTCCGGGACGAACTCGTAGGCGCCGGATACCGACAACTCGCGTACCTGCATGTCGAAGTCTCCTCGTCAGTCCTCGAGCGCGGTGCGGCTCAGGAAGTCGACGCCGTCGGCGTACGTGAAGGGGTGCATGAAGGAGCCGGCGCGCGCGTCCCGGGCCAGCCGGGCCAGCGGGTGACCGGCCACGAACGACGCTCCTCCGACAAGCGTCATGCAGTCGCCGACGATCTCCGGGGCGAGCCGGTTGACCATGAGCTTCGCGCGCTGGAACGAGGTCATGAGCCGCCGGCCCCGCACGGCCGGCTCCCCGGCGGGCGGCGCGTCGGCCTCCGCCAGGGCCAGGGCCGTGGTCGCCCGCGCCGCCTGCAGCTTCGCGTCGACCTCGACGATCAGGGTGCGGGCGCCGGCCTGCCCGGAACCCCGCTGCCGGACGGTCGCCACGGCCAGGTCCCGGGCCGCGCCGGCGATACCGAGGTAGATGCCGAGCATGGTGATCGAGCTGACCGTCTGACCGGCCAAGGCGGCGTCGTCGCGGTCGCCGACCGGGCCGCGGAAGAAGACGTCGCGCTCCGGCACCACGCAGTCCTCCATCAGGATGTCCACGCTGCCCGAGGCGCGCATGCCGAGCCCGTCCCAGTCGTCGCACACGGACAGCCCCGGGGTGTTCCGGTCGAGGACCACCGCGACCTGCTCCGGCTGCGCCCCCGGCACCTTGGTGCGGGCCGAGATGACGAAGGTGGTCGCGATCGGCGCCATGGTCGCCAGCATCTTGCGGCCGTTGAGCACCCACTCGCCCGGCTCGCCCGGGGTCAGCCGGCTGACCACCCGGTGCGCCA
Source organism: Micromonospora sp. CNZ285 (assembly GCF_004637285.1). Taxonomy (NCBI): domain Bacteria; kingdom Bacillati; phylum Actinomycetota; class Actinomycetes; order Micromonosporales; family Micromonosporaceae; genus Micromonospora; species Micromonospora sp. CNZ285. The sequence goes on from NZ_SPQD01000001.1 coordinate 2,380,664, forward strand.
CCGCGTCCTTGACCGTGGTGCAGACCACCGCCTCACCGGAGCCCATCGCCCGCAGCATCCGCTCGGCCAGAGCGGCGGCCGCCGGGGCGCCGTGCCGCCATTCGTAGGTCAGGGTCAGGGCCCGGCTGAGCTGCATGTGCAGCGCCAGCGCGGCGGAGCCGTCGGCCGCGCCGACCCGCCGCAGCGTCAGTGCCACGTCGTGCAGGCTGGTGACGCCGAGCCCGCCCAGCTCACGCGGCACTGTCGCGCCGAGCACTCCGTCCTTGCGCAGGTTCTCGAACGCCTCCGCCGGGAACGTGCCGGCCCGGTCGTGCGCGGCCGCGCCGGCGCTGATCTGCGGCAGATGCGCGGAGATCAGTCGGAGCAGCTCGGCGCCCGGGGCGGTCACCGGCTGGTCGAGGTCCCCGGCCCAGGGCCGGCTTGCGGTCTCCATCACCATCGCGCACTCCGTCGTCGCAGGTTCGCCGATCTCCCTGCGATGGTCGGCGCTCGGAATCCAGCCCCACTCGAAATCCGCTACCGGGCGGCGACGAGTGAAGCTCCAATGCTTTTCGAGCCGGCACGCCGACCATCGTGGCGGTACGGGCAAACGGAGGTGATCGTGCGGCTCATCGATCTGTCGTCACCGGTGGACGCGTCGGGGTTCGAACCGGATCCGGTCCGGCACGAGGTGCTCGACCCGCGCGCCGGCGCACTGCACATGAGCGCGGAGATGCGGACCCACCTGGGCATCGACTTCGACCCGGACGAACTGCCCGACGGCGAGTTCCTGTCGCTGGACACGCTGACGCTGACCACACACACCGGCACGCACGTGGACGCGCCGTCGCACTACGGCTCGCGGGCCGGCTACGGCGACGGCACCCCCCGGCACATCGACCAGATGCCGCTGGACTGGTTCGTCCGGCCCGGTGTCGTGCTCGACCTGACGGGGCACGGCACCGGCACGGCGGGCGTCGACGACCTCCGGCGCGAGTTCGAGCGGATCGGACACACGCCGCAGCCGTACGACATCGTGCTGCTGCACACCGGCGCCGACCGCCGGGCCGGCACCCGTGAGTACTTCACCGAGTTCACCGGGCTGGACGGCCCGGCGGTGCATCTGCTGCTGGACCTCGGCGTCCGGGTGATCGGCACGGACGCGTTCAGCCTGGACGCGCCGTTCGGCGACATCATCACCCGGTACCGCCGCACCGGCGACCGGTCCGTCCTCTGGCCGGCCCACTTCGCCGGCCGGGACCGCGAGTACTGCCAGATCGAGCGGCTGGCGAATCTGGACGCGCTGCCGGGGCCGACCGGCTTCCAGGTGGTGTGCCTCCCCGTCAAGATCGCCCGCGCCGGCGCGGGGTGGGCCCGTGCGGTAGCCGTCGTCGGCGACTGACCGCGAGCAAGGAATCGACCCCCGAGCGAGGAGAGAGCAACATGTGTCGCATCTGCGGGAGCACCGTCGGCGAGTTCTTCGACTTCGGGCGGCAGCCACTGTCCGACACCTTCCCGGAACCCGACCGGGTGGACGACGAGTTCTTCTTCCGGCTCGCGGTGGGCATCTGCGAGAGCTGCGCCATGGTCCAGCTGCTGGAGGAGGTGCCCCGGGACCGGATGTTCCACGACGGCTACCCGTACCACTCCTCCGGCTCGGCCCGGATGCGCGAGCACTTCGCCGGCACCGCCCGGCGCTTCCTGCGCGAGGAGCTCACCGCCGACGACCCGTTCATCGTGGAGATCGGCAGCAACGACGGCGTCATGCTGCGCACGATCCGCGACGCGGGGGTACGGCACCTGGGCGTGGAACCCTCGGGCGGCGTGGCGGACCTGTCCCGGGCCGAGGGGATCCGGGTGGTCACCACGTTCTTCGAGGAGGAGTCGGCGCGCCGGATCCGCGCCGAGGACGGCCCGGCCGACGTGATCTTTGCGGCGAACACCATCTGCCACATCCCGTACCTCGACTCGATCTTCCGCGGGGTGGACGCGCTGCTGGCGCCCGGCGGCGTCTTCGTGTTCGAGGACCCCTACCTGGGTGACATCCTCGAACTGAACACGTTCGACCAGATCTACGACGAGCACTTCTACCTGTTCTCGGTGAACTCGGTGCGGGCGGCCGCCCGCCGGTTCGGCTTCGATCTGGTGGACGTGCAGCGGCTCTCCGTGCACGGCGGCGAGGTCCGCTACACCATCGCCCGGCCCGGCACCCGCCCGGTGACCGCCGCGGTGGAGGCCATGATCGCCGAGGAACGCGAACGTGGAATGCTGGATCACACCACCTTCGAGCAGTTCGGCGCCAACGTGAAGCGGATCTGCGGCGACCTGGTCGAGCTCCTGCGGCGCCTGCGCGCGGAGGGCAAGCGGGTGGTCGGCTACGGCGCCACCGCGAAGAGCGCCACCGTGACCAACTACTGCGGTATCGGACCGGACCTGGTCGAGGTGGTCTACGACACCACTGCGGCCAAGCACGGACGGGTCATGCCGGGGTCGCACATCCCGGTACGTCCGGCGAGCGGCCTCACCGAGACCCGGCCGGACTACGCGATCCTCTTCGCGTGGAACCACGAGGAGGAGATCAAGCAGAAGGAGAAGGCGTTCCACGACGCCGGCGGACGGTGGATCACCTACGTGCCGGACGTCCGGATCTCCTGAGCCGGGTTCAGACCTGCGCCCACATGGCGCGAAGTGACTCGCGCGCGGTGTAGCGGGGCCGCCATCCGGTCAGCCGCTGCGCCGCGCGTGTGTCCACCCGGATCCATCCGCCGCCGTGGCTCGGCACGTCCTGCTCGACGATCCGGACACGGGACGCGGGGACGCCCGCCTCCGCGATCAGGCCGTCGACCAGTTCGCGCAGCGGGTGGGCGTGCCCGCTGCCGACGTTGAGCACCTGTCCCTCGACCGGCGCGGACGCCGCGGCCAGCACCGCGCCGGCCACGTCTCTGACGTCGACGAAGTCACGGCGCGCGTCGGCCACTGTCAGCTCCACCACACTCCGGTCCCGCGACGCGGCGCGCAGCCGCCGCAGGACCGCGGCGAAGAACGTCTCCTCCGGCGGGTACGGACCGAACATGTTGGCGCAGCGCAGCACGACGCCGCCGGCCGCCAGCACCGCCATCGAGCAGGCCACCTTCACCATCGCGTACGGGGTGCCCGGGTCGACCGGCTGCCGCTCGTCGAGATCCACGCCGGCCGGGGCCGGTCCGTACTCGTGCACCGTGCCGAGGTGTACCAGCCGGGGCGGATCGTCCATCAGGGAGCGGGCCTCGGCCAGGCGCTGCGCCACGCCCAGGTGCGATCGCAGCATCTCCGCGCGTGTCGGCCCCCACCGGCCGGCCGCGTTGACCACCACCCGTACGTCGTGGGACCGCAGGAACCGGGCCAGCTCGACGGCGTCGTCCGCGGCGACGTCGCGGGCGACGAACGGGTACGGCCCCACCCGGGCCGTGTGGCCGCGCGCCACCGCGAGAACCTCCTGGCCCGCCTCGGCGAACCGCGCGCAGATCTGCCGTCCCACCGACCCGGTCGCACCGATCACCGCGATACGCGACATGCCGACTCCTTCGCCGATTCCCCGGCGGCACCCCGCCGCGGGACCGACCGTAACGAGCCGGACGAACGCCGACAACCGCTGCCTAACGCTTCTCGACCGGGCTTGGATCAGGGCCCTAATCGCGCTCTATAGCGTTCGCCGCGTATCGACTACTGGAGGATTGCAGATGCGGATCGAGCCATTGGGCCTGGCGGGTGCGTACCTCGTTCGGCCCCGGATTTTTCCGGACCGCCGCGGCCTCTTTCTCGAAATCTTCAACCAGCCCGACTTCGCCGACGCCGTCGGCCATCCGTTCGAGATGGCCCAGGTCAATTGTTCGTCGTCGCGGCGCGGCACGGTCCGGGGGCTGCACGGCGTGGCCATCCCGCCCGGCCAGGCCCGGTACGCCACATGCGTGCGCGGCGCGATCGTCGACATCGTGGTGGACACCCGGATCGGCTCACCCACGTTCGGCGAGCACGTGCCGGTACGCCTGGACGACGAGGAGCGGCAGGCGCTGTACCTGGCGGAGGGTCTGGTGCACGGCTTCGCCCCGCTCACCGACGAGGCGACGGTGGTCTATCTGTGCTCCAGCACCTACGACCCGGCGGCGTCCTTCCAGATCAACCCGTTCGATCCGGCCCTGGACCTGCCCTGGCCGCGGCACGGCGAGCCGGTCCTGTCCGAGCAGGACCGGCTGGCGCCGAGCCTGGCCCAGGCGGCCGAGCAGGGGCTTCTCCCCACCTGGGCGGACTGCCAGGCGCTCGGCGCGCAGCGCCTGAGCCGGGCCGGCCGGGCGACGGAGGTGCTGCGATGATCCCGCTGTTCCGGGTGCCCATGTCGGTCCAGGCGCCGGGTGCGGTCGCCGAGGTGGTGGCCAGCGGGCAGGTCGGCCAGGGTGCCCGGGTGGCCCGGTTCGAGGCCGAGCTGGCGGCCCGCATCGGCAACCCCCGGGTGGCGACCGTGAGCAGCGCGACCGCCGGGCTGCACCTGGCGCTGCGGCTGGCCACCGACGGCGAGCCGGGCGGTGAGGTCCTCTCCACCCCGATGACCATGGAGGCCACCAACTGGACGATCCTGGCCAACGGGTTGGACATCCGCTGGGTGGACGTGGACCCGGCCACGCTCAACGTGGACCTGGACGACCTGGCCGGCAAGATCACCCGAAACACCCGAGCGATCATGGTGGTGCACTTCGCCGGCTACCCGGTGGACCTGGACCGGTTGCGCGCCGTCCTGGACCGGGCCGAGGCCGAGCACGGCGTACGCCCGGTGGTGATCGAGGACTGCGCACACGCCTGGGGCGCGACCTACCGGGGTGTGCCGCTGGGCAACCACGGCAACGTGTCGGTCTTCAGTTTCCAGGCGGTCAAGCACCTCACCTGCGGTGACGGCGGCCTGATCACGCTCGCCGACGACGAGTCGCACCGCCGGGCCACGCTGCTGCGCTGGTTCGGCATCGACCGCTCGGTGGACCGGCTGCGGACGCCGCCGGACGTGACCGAGTGGGGCTACAAGTTCCACATGACCGACATCAACGCCGCCATCGGCCTGGCCAACCTCGCCTACTCCGACGAGGTGGTGGCGCGGCACCGGGCCAACGCGGCGTACTACGACAGCCGGCTGGCCGGGGTCGCGGGCGTCGAGCTGACCGAACGGCGCGACGACCGGGAGAGCTCGTTCTGGATCTATCCGCTGAAGGTGGCGGACCGGGCCGGTTTCGTCAGGCGGATGACCGAGGCCGGGATCACCGTGAGTCAGGTGCACGCGCGCAACGACGCGCACACGTGCGTCCGCAAGTACGCCGCGCCGCTGCCGGGCGTCGACGACGTCGACCGGCGGCTGGTCTGCGTCCCGGTCGGCTGGTGGGTCGGCGACGAGGACCGGGAGAAGATCGCCGACACGATCCGGGCGGGGTGGTGACGTGAAGGGCATCATCCTGGCCGGCGGCGCCGGCAGCCGGCTGCATCCGGCCACCCTCGCGGTGTCCAAGCAGCTCCTGCCGGTCGGCGACAAGCCGATGATCTACTACCCGCTGTCGGTGCTCATGCTCGCCGGCATCCGGGACATCCTGATCATCTCCACGCCGGTGGACCTGCCGGCGTTCCGCCGTCTGCTCGGCGACGGCGGCCATCTGGGCCTGCGGATCGACTACGCGGCCCAGCCCCAGCCGAACGGGCTCGCCGAGGCCTTCGTGATCGGCGCCGACCACGTCGGCGACGACGACGCCGCCCTGGTGCTGGGGGACAACATCTTCCACGGTCCGAACTTCACCGAACTGCTGCACCGGCACACCGCGGACCTGCGCGGCTGCGTGCTGTTCGGCTACCGGGTCCACGACCCGCAGCGGTACGGCGTCGGCGAGGTCGACGCGGCCGGACGCCTGGTCTCGATCGAGGAGAAGCCGGCGAGGCCCCGGTCCAACCGCGCGATCACCGGCCTCTACTTCTACGACAACGCGGTCGTCGACATCGCGAAGAACCTCCGCCCGTCCGCCCGTGGCGAGCTGGAGATCACCGACGTGAACCGGGAGTACATCCGGCGCGGCGCGGCGCGGCTCGTCGATCTGGGCCGCGGGTTCGCCTGGCTCGACACCGGCACGCCGGAGGCGTTGCTCTCGGCCGGGCAGTACGTGCACACGCTCGAGGAGCGGCAGGGCATCCGGATCGCCTGCGTGGAGGAGGTGGCCCTGCGCATGGGCTACATCGACGCCGCGGCCTGCCGCGAGCTGGGTGCCCGGCTGGCCAGCTCCGGCTACGGCCGATACGTCATGTCCATCGCGGACGAGGCACCGGCCACGCGCGTCCACATTTGACAAAATGCCATTCTTGCTGTCAAGGATTTCGCGACAGGAATCGCGCTCGAATTGCATTTCACGGTTGCCGGGCCCGAAGAATCCGGGTTAGAGTCGGGCACCTCCACCGACGCCAAGCCGATAGGGGATCTTCCGCCGTGGTTTCGCACCCGGGCATCACTGTGCCCGAAAACAGGAGCACGACGCTGCCGAGCCGGCTCATCGTCCGCGGGGCACGGGTACACAATCTGCGCGACGTGAACGTGGATCTACCGCACCGGCAACTGGTCGTCTTCACCGGGGTATCGGGCTCCGGTAAATCGTCACTCGCGTTCGACACCATTTATGCGGAGGCGCAGCGCCGCCAGATGCAATCGATGTCGACATATGCCAGGCAGTTCCTCGACACGATGGACAAGCCCGACGTCGACCGTATCGAAGGGCTGTGCAACGCGGTCGCGGTGGACCAGCGCACATCGGCGTCCCGCAGCCCTCGTTCCACCGTGGGCACGGTCACCGAGGTCTACGACCTGGTCCGGGTGGTCTACGCGCAGGCGGGCCGGCCGCACTGCACGGTCTGCGACGCGCCGCTGCGGTCGACCGGCGAGGGCTGGGCGTGCCCGGACCGGCACGACACCGAGATCCCCGAGATGGCCAGCCGGGCGTTCTCGTTCAACCTCCCCTTCGGGCAGTGCCCCGACTGCGGCGGTCTGGGCAGCCGGCTGGAGGTGCAGGACGACTTGGTCGTGCCGGACGAGGGCCGCTCGCTTGCCAACGGCGCCCTGGCGCCCTGGCGGGCACCGGCCAACCGGACCGCCGAGGCCAAACTCACCAAGCCGGTCCGGGCCGACGCCGAACGGCGGCTGCTGGCCGAGTATCTCGACCGGCGCGGCCACAGCATGGACGTGCCCTGGCGCACCCTGCCGGCGGAGCTGCGCGAGACGCTGCTCAGGGCCGAGCGCATCGAGGTGGGCGGCAACGCGCTGGTCGGCGTCGTGCCCTGGATCCATCAGCGTTACGAGCGCACCCGGATCGAGGGCGGCAGCCTCGTCCTGCAGGCGTTCATGCGCGACGTGACCTGCGGCGGCTGCGGCGGCGGCCGGCTGGTCCCCCGCCAGCTCGCGGTCCGGCTGAACGGCGTGACCATCGCCGAGCTGACCGCCATGCCGATCACCGCGCTGCGGACCTTCTTCGACGGCCTCACCGTCGACGAACGGGACCGGCGGGTGATCGCGCAGGCCGTCGACGAGATCAAGGACCGGCTGCGCTCCCTCACCGAGGTGGGGCTGGGTTACCTGACGTTGAACCGGCCGGCCCGTACGCTCTCCGGCGGCGAGGCGCAGCGCATCCGGCTCGCCAGCCAGTTCGGCAGCCGGCTGTTCGGACTGCTGTACGTCCTCGACGAGCCGACCGCCGGGCTGCACCCGAAGGACACCGCCGAGCTCATCACCACCCTGCGCGAGCTGCGCGACCAGGGCAACACGCTGATCGTGGTGGAGCACGACCACGACACGATCGCCGCCGCCGACCACGTGATCGAGATGGGTCCGGGCGCGGGCGAGACCGGCGGCGGGCTGATCTTCGCCGGATCGGTGGACGAGATGTTCGCCGATCCGTCCTCGCTGACCGGCGGGTACGTCAGCGGGCGGCGCGGCATCCCGGTGCCCGGCCGCCGGCGTACCGCCCGGCCGGGCCATGAGGTCGTCGTCCGTAACGCCCGGGGCAACAACCTGACCGGTATCGACGTGACCTTCCCGCTCGGCTGCTTCGTGGCGGTCTGCGGGGTGTCCGGCTCGGGCAAGTCCACACTGGTCGACCAGACGTTGTACCGGGCCGCCGAGCGCGCGCTGGGCGGTTCGGCGCCGGAGCCGCTCCCCCACGACGGCGTGGACGGGTTGTCCCGCGTCGACCGGGTCATCCGGGTCGACCAGTCACCGATCGGACGGTCCGGCCGGTCCACCCCGGCCACGTACACCGGCATCTTCGACGCCATCCGCAAGGCGTTCGCGGCGACCGAGGAGGCGCGGCGACGCGACTTCAAGCCCGGCCGGTTCTCGTTCAACTCGGCCGGCGGACGCTGCGAGGCCTGCGGTGGCGACGGCACCGTCCAGATCGAGATGACGTTCCTGCCGGACGTGTTCCTGCCGTGCGCGGTGTGTGACGGCAGGCGGTACAACGAGGAGACCCTCCAGGTGCACTACCGCGGACGCACCATCGCCGAGGTGCTGGAGATGCCGATCGACGAGGCGGCGGAGTTCTTCGTCGGCGAGCCGGCGATCACCGGACCATTGCGGGTGCTGCGCGACATCGGCCTCGGCTACGTCCGGATCGGGCAGCCGGCGAACACGCTCTCCGGCGGCGAGGCGCAACGCATCAAGCTCGCCGCTGAACTGCACCGGCGGCCCGGCCGGCACACGCTGTACCTGCTCGACGAGCCGACCGTCGGGCTGCACACCAGCGACATCGAGCGGCTCATGGGCGTGCTGCACGACCTGGTGGCGAAGGGTCACACGGTGGTGACAGTGACCCACAACCTGGACGTGGCGAAGGTCGCCGACTGGGTCGTCGACCTCGGGCCGGAGGGCGGCGACGCGGGCGGGCGGTTCCTCGCCGCCGGCACCCCCGAGCAGATCGCCGCCACGGACTCGCACACCGGCTACTACCTGCGCCGCGTCCTGGCGGGCTGAGCCGTCGCTCGGGGCCGCCGGCACGGCGGCCCCGGGCGACGCGCGATCAGCGGAAGTCGTCGGCGTGGTCCCGCGCCCACTCGGCGAACGTGCGGGCCGGGCGCCCGGTCACCGTCGAGACGTCGGTGCGGGCCTCCGGCGGGGTGACGGTCCACTGCCGCTGGTACGCCTGGATGTACTCGACCAGGTCGTCCGGCCAGCCGATGCCGAGCAGGTCCTCCTTCTCCTGCTCCGGCGTGATGACCTCGATCGTCACCGGCTTGCCGACGGCCTCGGCGATCGCCTCCACCTGTTCCCGATGCGTGGTCGTCTGCTCGGCCGTCGGCCGGTAGACCTTGCCGGAGTGGCCGTCCTCACGCAACGCGGTGGCCGCCACCGCGCCGATGTCGGTCTCGTGGATCGGCACGCCCTTCGCCTCCGGGAAGGCCAACCGCACCGTGCCCGACCGGATCGCCGCCGACCAGGTGTCGCGCTTGTTCAACGCGAACTCACCCGGGCGCACGTGTGTCCACTCCAGACCGGAGTCCTCGACGGCCTTCTCGACCACCCGGTGGTAGCCGTCGTCGGGGTTGTCGGTGACCGCCTCGGTGGAGAGCACCACGATCCGCCGGACACCCTTCCGGCGCGCCAGGTCGACGACCGCCGCCGCCGTCTCGGGCTCCGGGAACAGGTGCATCGCGGTGATGCCGTCGAGAGCCTTCTCCAGCGTCTCCGGCCGCAGGAGGTCACCCTGGACCACCTCCACCTCGGGTGGCAGATCGGCGGCGGCGGGGTTGCGGCTCAACGCGCGGACCGGCACGCCGGCCGCGCACAGATGCCGGACCACCTCCCGCCCGACGTTTCCCGTGGCACCGGTGACCAGAAACTTCATGAGCCCTCCGCAGATTCGGGTCTTTCTCGTCGATCCCTGGCAGGAACCACGATTCAACCGGACGCGACGGACGGAGGGAAGGCCCGCCGCGAAGGCTCCAGGCGGAGCCGAGCCAGCCTCTAGGCCAGCCGGTGAGGCTGAGACGCAGGTCGATCGAGATGGGAGGACAGATGGCTGCCACCGTCGCGCCGGACCATCTCGCCTATCGCGGGATGCTCGGCAGTTTCCCCACCGGAGTGGTGGTGGTGACCGGTCACGGGCGGGTGGCGCCGCCGGCAGGGCTCTCGATCAGCTCGTTCACGTCGGTCTCACTGGATCCCCCGCTCGTCTCCTTCTGCGTGGCGCACACCAGCACCACCTGGCCCCGGCTGCGGACCGCGTCGTGCTGGTGCGTCAACGTGCTCGGGGCGGGGCAGCACGAGCTGTGCCGCCGGTTCGCGACGGCCGGGGTGGAGCGGTTCACGGACTGTTCCTGGCACCCGTCGCCGGGCGGGGCGCCCGTCCTGGCCGGCGCGGTCGCCTGGCTGGAGTGCACGCCCTACGCCGAGCACCGGGCCGGCGACCACGTCATCGTGGTGGCTCGGGTGCGCGAGTTCGGCCACCGCCCGGACGGCAGCCCGCTCGTGCTGCTGCGTGGTGAGCCGGGGCGGTTCCGGGCCACGGACTCCGGGCCGAACGGGGGGACGCGATGACGACCCGGCTGCTGGTCACCGGCGGCGCCGGTTTCATCGGCTCGCACTACGTGCGGACGCTGCTCGGCCCGGACGGACCGGGCGACGTCACGGTCACCGTGCTGGACCGGCTGACGTACGCGGGCAACCTGGCCAACCTGTCGTCGGTCCGCGACCGGCCGGAGTTCCGCTTCGTCCACGGCGACGTCTGCGACCCGGAGCTGGTGTCGACGCTGGTCCGCGAGCACGACGAGATCGTCCACCTCGCCGCCGAGTCGCACGTGGACCGCTCCATCGAGGGCGGCGCCGAATTCGTCCGCACCAACGTGCTCGGCACCCAGAACCTCGTCGAGGCGGCCTGCGACGCCGGCCTGCGCACCTTCGTCCAGGTGTCCACCGACGAGGTGTACGGCACCGTCGACGAGGGCTCGTGGACCGAGGAGAGCCCGCTGGCGCCACGGTCGCCGTACTCGGCGTCGAAGGCCGCCGCCGACCTGATCGCGCTGGCCTACCACCGGACCCACGGCCTGGACGTCCGGGTGACCCGGTGCACGAACAACTACGGCCCGTACCACTATCCGGAGAAGCTGATCCCGCTGTTCGTGACGAACCTGCTGGACGGCCGGCCGGTACCCCTCTACGGCGACGGCATGCACGTGCGCGAATGGGTGCACGTCGACGACCACGTCCGGGGTGTCGAACTGGTCCGGCGGCACGGCCGCGCAGGCGAGGTCTACCACATCGGCGGCACGGCGGAGCTGCCGAACCGCGAGCTGACCCGGATGCTGCTGGAGGCGTGCGGCGTGAGCGGGGACCACCACGTGGTCGCCGTCCCGGACCGCAAGGGCCACGATCGCCGGTACTCCCTGGACTGGTCGAAGATCCGCGACGAGCTCGGCTACACGCCGCGGGTGCCACTGCGCCGCGGCCTGGCGGAGACCGTGCGCTGGTATCGGGACCACCGCGAATGGTGGGAACCGCTGAAGCAGAGCACCGCAGTCCCTGAGGGAGGACCGTATGGCAAGCCGCCTGTTCACCTCCGAGTCGGTCACGGAGGGCCATCCGGACAAGATCGCTGACCAGATCAGCGACGGTGTCCTCGACGCACTGCTGCGCCAGGACCCGCACAGCCGCGTCGCGGTGGAGACGCTCGTCACGACCGGCCAGGTGTGCGTCGCGGGCGAGGTCACCACGAAGGCGTACGCGGACATTCCGGCGATCGTGCGGGAGACCATCCTGCGGATCGGCTACGACTCGTCGCAGAAGGGCTTCGACGGCGCGTCCTGCGGCGTCAGCGTGTCCATCGGTGCCCAGTCGCCGGACATCGCCCGGGGCGTGGACCAGGCGCTGGAACTGCGCGACGGCGACTCGGCGCACCTGCTGGACGCGCAGGGCGCCGGCGACCAGGGCATGATGTTCGGCTTCGCCTGCTCCGAGACGCCCGAGCTGATGCCGCTGCCGATCGCGCTGGCCCACCGGCTGGCCCGGCGGCTCTCGACCGCCCGCCGCGACTGCGTCATCCCCTACCTGCGTCCCGACGGCAAGACCCAGGTCACCATCGAGTACGACGGGCTGCGCCCGGTCCGCCTGGACACGGTGGTCGTGTCGTCGCAACACGCCTCCGACATCTCGCTCGACGCCCTGCTCACTCCCGACGTCCGGGAGCACGTCGTCGCTCCGGAGCTGGAGGGCCTCGGCCTGGAGACCGAGGGTTACCGGCTGCTGGTCAACCCGACCGGGCGGTTCGAGATCGGCGGCCCGATGGGTGACGCCGGCCTGACCGGCCGGAAGATCATCGTCGACACGTACGGCGGGTACGCCCGGCACGGCGGCGGCGCGTTCTCCGGCAAGGACCCGTCGAAGGTCGACCGGTCGGCCGCGTACGCGATGCGCTGGGTCGCCAAGAACGTGGTCGCCGCCGGCCTGGCCGAGCGGTGCGAGGTCCAGGTGGCGTACGCCATCGGCAAGGCACAGCCGGTCTCCCTGTCGGTGGAGACGTTCGGCACCGAGAACGTGGACACGCGGCGGATCGAGCGGGCCGTACGGGAGGTGTTCGACCTGCGTCCCGCGGCGATCATCCGGGATCTGGACCTGCTGCGCCCGATCTACCAGCAGACCGCCGCGTACGGCCACTTCGGCCGGGAGCTGCCGGAACTGACCTGGGAGAGCACCGACCGCGCCCAGGACCTGAAGAACGCGGCCGCATGAGCGCCCACGTCGTGGTCACGGGCTCGATCGCCACCGACCATCTGATGCGGTTCGCGGGCCGGTTCGCCGACCAGCTCGTCACGGACCGGCTGCACACCGTCTCCCTGTCGTTCCTGGTGGACCGGCTCACCGTCCGGCGCGGCGGGGTGGCGGCGAACATCGCGTACGGCATGGCCCGGCTCGGCCTGCGCCCGACGCTTGTCGGCGCGGTGGGGCCGGACTTCGCCGAGTACCGGGCCTGGCTGGAGGGCCACGGCGTCGACTGCGACGCCGTGCGGGAGAGCCGGACCGCGTACACCGCCCGGTTCATCTGCACCACCGACGACGACATGTGCCAGATCGCGTCGTTCTATCCGGGTGCGATGGCCGAGGCCGCCGACATCGACCTCGCCGCCGTGGTGCGGCCGGGCGAGACCGGACTGGTGGCGATCGGCCCCGACGACCCGACGGCCATGGTCCGGCACGCCGAGGCCTGCCGCCGGCTCGGTGTGCCGTTCGCCGCCGATCCGTCCCAGCAGCTCGCCGTGATGTCCGGCGAGCAGATCGCCGCGTTCGTCACCGGCGCCCGCTACCTGCTCACCAACGAGTACGAGCACGGACTGATGCTGGACAAGCTCGGCGTCTCGGACGGTGAGCTGAGCACGATGGTGGACATGGTGCTCACCACGCACGGCCCGGAGGGCGTGCGGATACGTGCCGACGGCCGGTCGGAGACGGTGGCCGCGGTGCCTGTCGCACGGGTCGTCGACCCGACCGGCGCCGGTGACGCCTTCCGTGCCGGCTTCCTCGCCGGTGTGACCCGCGGACTGCCGCCCCGCGTCGCGGCCGCGGTGGGATGCCAGGTCGCCGCATACGCCATCACGGCCACCGGTACGCAGGAGTACGACCTCACCGCCGACCGTCTCGTCACCGATCTACGGGACCGGTACGACCCCGAGGTCGCCCGGGCCACCCGCGACGCGCTCACCGGCTCCGACCCGCGACGGCGGATCGGAGCCCGGTGACGCGCGGAGGTCGCCGCCGGCGGCGGCGCGCCGCCGTCGTGGTCAGACCGCGGCGGGCTGGGCCTCGGTGGCCAGGGCGAGCGCGCCGAGCAGCGCGGCGTCCTGCGCGAAGTCCGACAGCACGACCTCCGGCGGGTACGGCAGCGTGTGGGTGAGCCGTTCGGTCAGCAGCTCCCGGACCAGATCGTTGCCGGCGACGCTGCCGACCAGCACGATCCGCTGCGGGTCGAGCAGCAGGCAGCAGGTGACCAGTTGGCGGGCCAGCTCGTCGACGCGCAGGCGGAGCTGCTCGCGTACCGGGCCGGGCTGTTCCGCCGCCGCGCACAGGCCGGCCGCCCGGCCGTCCACGCCGAGGCGCTGCGCCAGCTCGTCCAGGGCCCGGCCGGAGAACGTCGCCTCCAGCATCGGTTCCAGCCGGGGCGGCCAGCTGAGGTCGGTGAGTCCGTAGGCGATCTCGCCGGCCGCGCCGTGGCGGCCCGGCAGCACCTCGCCGTTCACCGTCACCGCCGCGGCCACCCCGGTGCCGAGCCCCACGACGAGTCCCGGATCGGCGTCGCGCAGCGCACCGAGCCGCAGCTCGGCGTAGGCCGCCGCCTTCAGGTCGTTCGTCACCCGCACGTGCGCCAGGTTCAGGTGGGCGCGGACCGCCTCGCCCAGCCGCAACTGTTCCCAGCCGGGCACGTTCGGCGCCAGTTCGATGCCCTCGTCGTGGACGACGCCGGGCGAGGCGATGCCGGCCGCGACGATCGTGCCGCCGGTCTGCTCGGCGAGTTCGCACGCCCGGTCCAGCGCCCGGGAGAGGGCCTGCTGTGCGCCCTTCTCGGCGATCGTGGGCAGGCGCTCGGAGACGAGCAGCCGGCCGTCGGTGTCGCCCACGCCGATGGCCATCTTGGTGCCGCCGAAGTCGATGCCGAGCAGGCGCGGATTTGCCGGTCGTTCCATGGTGATGTCAGATCGCCCTTCGGGCCGTCGGTCCAGATCACGTGGTCGCCGCGACACGACGTCCGCGACCACGGCCAGCTGCGTCTGCCGCCCCGTCACGGGCCTACCCTCGCCGCGACCGCCTCGGCGAGAGCCGCGTCGGCACGGGTCAGCCGCTCGCGCAACGCCTGCGCCCGCTCCTGCACCGCGTCGAGCATTGTAGACAGTCGTCCGACCTGGTCCCGGACGGCCGCCTCGCCGGGGCCGTCGGCCTGGGCGCGGCGCAGCACGAGTTCGGGGCGGACCGCGGCGGCCAGCAGGTCCCGTACCGCGGCGTCGTCGAGCGCCAGACCGAGGTCGGCCGCGGTGGACCGGACCAGCTCCTCGGTCCAGGTCGCCGGCGCGCCGCCGCGCACCAGCCGGCCGAGCAGCGAGTGGGCGCCCCGGAACGGCACGCCGCGGCGGGCCAGCGCGTCGGCCGCCGCGGTGGTGGTGGCGCCGGAGGCGACGATCTCCTCGCCGGACGGCGGGCGCTGCGGATCCAGCTTCTCGATCAGGCCGCCGAGCAGCGAGAAGAACCGGTACGCCCGGTCGTCGCCCTCCCAGAGCCGGGACTGCACGTCGGTGGTGGCGTTGTTCGAGTCCTCCCACCAGGCGGCGCCCACGTTGTTGAGTACGCTCGCCGCGTCGGCGGCGGCCGCGCCGGCCATCGAGACGAGGTGTTCCAGCACCACCGGGTTGCGCTTCTGCGGCATGATGCTGCTGCCCTGGGTGAACTCGCCGGGCGTGACCACCCAGCCCCAGCTCAGCCAGTCCATCAGGGTACGGGCGAGCCGGGCGCCGGTGGCGAGCGCCTGCGCGTTGAGCGTGGCGACCCGGACCAGGTGGTCGGCGCCGGCCACCGCCTCGTACGAGTTGACGATGAGCTGGTCGAAGCCGAGCAGGTCGGCCAGCCGGCGGGGCGAGATGTCCAGGTCGGTGCCGGCGAAGGCGCAGGAGCCCAGCGGCGAGCGGTTCATCTCGTCCAGCAGGCCGGCGTACGCGGCGGCCTCGCCGGCGAGCGCCTCGGCGTAGCCGGCGAAGACGTGCCCGATGCTCGTCGGCTGGGCCGGGCGGCGGTGCGTGTAGCCGGTGATCACCACGTCGGCGTGCCGGTCCGCGCGGTCCAGCACGGTACGGCCGGTCGCCAGCAGCGCGTCGAGCACCTGGAGCAGTTGGTCGCGCAGCACCATCCGGAAGACGCCGGCGTCGAGGTCGTTGCGGCTGCGCGCGAGCTGCACGCTCAGCTGCGACACCTCGATGCCGGCCGCCGCGGCGAGGCGCTTCTCCAGCGTGTAGTACACGTCCTCGACGCTGCCGTCGTACTCCAGTTCCTCGGGCCGGTCCGCGGCGAGGGCGACCAGGCCGCGCAGCATCGTCGCGGCGGCCTCGTCGGAAATCAGCCCCTGCTCGGCGAGCATGACGACGTGGGCCTTGCTGGCCGTGACCATCGCCGGGTAGAGGTTGGCGACGTGGTGGTCGAACACGACGCGCAGGTGGTGCTGTTGGTAGACGGTCAGTGACGGGCTCATGGAGGCCTCCCGAGGTGGTGCGTGGTCCTGGGGCGTGACTGTCATCCGGTCGGCTGGTCGGGCCGGTCGGCGCCGGGCGGCCCCGGCAGCGGCGCGGCGAGCCACGCCCCGACCAGCTCGCGCAGGCGGGTGCCGGCGGTGGCGCGGATCCGGCCGCCGGCCTCCTCACCTGCCAGCGAGACGTGGCCCGACCAGCCCTGCCAGGGGTCGGGGCGCGACTCCACCAGCACGTACGGGTACGGGGTGGGAAGTTTCGGCTTGGGCGGCAGGTCCGGTGCCGCGTCCAGGCGTACCGCGGCCGGGTCGAAGCCGAGCACCGCGGAACTCTCGTACGCGCCGCCGTGTCCCCGGGCCGGCAGCTCACCGAACATCTCGGTGGTCTCGTCCGGGCCGACGAGCTGGAACCAGTTCACCAGCATCATGCTGGCCCGGTGCCGGCCGGACACCCACTCCATCGCCGCGCGGACGGTGGACATGTTGGCGTCGTGCCCGTTGACCACGAGCACCCGGGTGAAGCCCGCCTCGACGATGCCGGCGAGCACGTCGGCGAGGTAGCCGACAGCGATCTCCGGCCGCAGCGCCACGGTGCCCGGCCACTGCCGGGTCTGGCCCGGGCAGGCGGCGTACGGCGTGGCCGGGAACAGCACCGCCCGGGCGGACCCGGTGGCCAGTTCCCCGGCGAAGCCCTCGGCCAGGATCAGGTCGGTTCCGATCGGCAGGTGCGGACCGTGCCACTCGACCGCGCCGACCGGCAGCACCGCCAGGTCGGCCGCCTCGGTCACGGCGGTGAACGCGTGCCCGGGTACCCGGGTGACCGGGAGCAGCCCTCCCCCGGTCCGCCACCGCTCGATCAGTTCGTCCACTGCTCGGCCCTCCGGGTCGCGGTGCGGCTGCTCTCCAGCCGGCCGGAGAACCACATCACCACGAAGATGAGCAGCACCTGGAGCATGCCGTACGCGGCCGCGGTGCCCAGCTCGAAGCTGTACATGCGGTTGTTGATGGCGACCGAGATCGGCACCGTCGACGAGGTGTAGATGAGCACCGAGGCGACGAACTCGCCGACGCCGTGCACGAACGCCAGCAGCGCGCCGGCGAGCACGCCGGGCAGCATCAGCCGCACGGTGATGGTGTAGAAGGCGCGCAGCCAGGAGGCGCCCAGGTTGCGGGCGGCGTCCTCCAGCGACGGGTCGATCAGCGCCAGCGTCGCGGAGCTGGACCGGAACACGATCGGCAGGAACCGTACGAAGTAGGCGAGCGGCAGGATCCAGAACGTGCCGACCAGCACCTGCCCGAAGCTGAACGCGTTGCCGGTGCTGAACGCCGAGATCAGGTTGATCGCCACGACCGTGCCGGGCAGCGCCCAGGCGATCATCACGGCCACGTCGAGCAGGCCGCGTCCGACGAACGTGAGCCGCCGCACCGCGTACGCGATGAGCACGCCGATCACCACGCAGCCCACGACCGCGAGCAGGCTCATCTGCACCGAGTTGAGGATCGGCTGGAACGCCTTGGGGTCGGTGAAGATGGTGACGAAGTTCTCGAACGTGTACGTCGGTGGCAGCACCTCGGTGGTCCAGGACCGGTCCTCGGAGAACGCGACGAGCGCGATCGCGCCGACCGGGGCGAGCAGGACCAGGGTGGCCAGCACCGAGGCGAGCGGCGCGAGCCAGCGGCCGATCGGGTTGGTGATCTCCCGCCGGACCGCCGAGACGCCCTTGGACTGCGACTGGTAGTTGCGCCGCCCCTCGTACCAGCGCATGCCGAGCAGGAAGATGATCGAGACGATGCCGAGCACGGAGGCGTACGCCGAGGCCATCGGCAGATCGCCGTTGGTGCGGTTGATGTAGATCTGCATCGTCATGGTCTGGCTGACGTTGAACAGCAGTGGCGCGGTGTAGGACGCCAGCGACGTCATGAAGACCAGCAGCGACGCCGAGATGAGCGCCGGGGTGAGCATCGGCAGCAGGACGGTGCGCCACACGCGTACCCGGCCCGCGCCGAGGTTGTACGCCGCCTCCTCGACCGAGGGGTCCATCCCGGCCAGCGCCGCGGAGGCGGCCAGGTAGAAGAACGGGTACATGGTGAACGTGTGCACCACCAGCACGCCGGCGATGCCGTCGAAGGCCAGGATCGGCTTGTCGGTGCCGAACAGCGCCTGGAGGCCACGCGGCACGATGCCGATGTTGCTGTAGAGCAGCTGGAAGGACACGGCGCCGATCAGCGGCGGCAGGGCCGCCGGCACCAGGATGAACGCCTCGATGAGCCGCCGGCCGCGGAAGTGGAACCGCTTCAGCAGGAACGCCATCGCCACGCCGACGACGCCGCAGAGCAGCACGCTCGCGGCCGAGATGAACAGCGAGGTGAACAGCGACTCGCGGGCCACCCCGGAGGAGGAGAGGAACTGGAGGTAGTTGTCGGTGCCGTTGGCGCTGACGCTCTCCCGGAAGGTGGCGAACATCGGCTGGACGACGAAGCCCCACAGCACCAGGACCAGCGGCAGCACCAGCAGGTAGGGGAACCATCGGGAGTTCGCCCCGCCGGCCAGGCGCCGGCCGAGGGCCGCCGCCCAGCCGGGGGCGGTCGGGGTCGCAGCGGTCACGGCTTGACCACCCAGAGTCGCTCCGGTGTGAGCCGCAGGCCCACGACGTCGCCGAGCTGGATGCCGGCGGGCGCGTCGACCAGGGCGGCCATCACCTCGTCGCCGTCGACGTCGACGGTGACGTGGGTGGCCATGCCGGTGAACTCGACGTGGCTGACCCGGCCGCGCATGGCCGCGGTGTCGTCGTCGCCGCCGAGCGCGATGTGCTCGGGGCGGGCGGAGACCAGTGCGGTGTCACCCTCGGTGAGCCCGTGTCCGGCGGGTGCGCCGATCTCGATGGTGGCGCCGCCGGGCAGGCGTACGTGGACGCGCTGCTCCGCCGCGCCGGTCACCGGCAGGCTCAGCACGTTGCTGCGTCCGATGAACCGGGCCACGAACGCGTTCGCGGGCTGGTAGTAGACCTCGTGCGGGGTACCGACCTGCTGGACCCGTCCGGACTCCATCACGGCGATCCGGTCCGACATCGCCATCGCCTCGGCCTGGTCGTGCGTGACGTAGATCGAGGTGGTGCCGCTCTCCCGCTGGATGCGCCGGATCTCGGCGCGGGTCTCCTCGCGCAGCTTCGCGTCGAGGTTCGACAGCGGCTCGTCGAGCAGCATGGTGCGGGGACGGATCACCAGGGCCCGCGCCAGCGCGACGCGCTGCTGCTGGCCGCCGGAGAGCGCGTCGATGCGCCGGTCGCCGTACCCGGCGAGGTGCACCTGTTCGAGCGCCTCGGTGACCCGGCGGGCCTGCTCGGCGCGCGAGACCCGGCGGACCTTGAGCCCGTACGCGACGTTCTGCGCCACCGTCATGTGCGGGAACAGGGCGTAGTTCTGGAACACCATGCCGGTGTCCCGCTTGTTCGGCGTCCAGTGGGTGACGTCGTCGTCGCCGAAGTGGATGTGACCGGAGGTCGGGAAGTAGAAGCCGGCCACCATGCGCAGCGTCGTCGTCTTGCCACAACCGCTCGGCCCGAGCAGCGTGAAGAACTCGCCGGCCCCGATGGTGACGGTGACGTCATCGACCGCCGCGGAGTCGCTCGACTTGGCGAAGCGCTTACTGACCGCCGTCAGTCGGACATCGATCATTTCGTGGGTCCTTCCAGGACGAAGCCGGGCCGTGCCGGAGCACGGCCCGGTTCCGAGCGTCTTAGCCCTTGCCCTTGATCTGGGCGTTCCAGTGGGTGATCCAGGCGGTCTCGTTCTTGCCGATCACGTTCCAGTCGACGTCCATCGGCTTGAGGTCGAGCTTGGTCAGCCACTCGGGCTTCTCGGCGATGTCGACAGCGGGGATCTGGAAGTAGTCCTTGGCCAGGCTGGCCCGCAGCGAGTCGTCGAACAGGAACTCGAGGAACTTCTTCGCGCCCTCGCTGTTGCCGCCCTTGACCGCGGCCACGCCGTCGACGAGCACCGGCGCGCCGGAGGCCGGCATCACGTAGCCGAAAGGCATCTTCTCGTTGGCCTGCAGCAGGATGTCCTGGAGGTTCCAGGCGCTGACCACGCCCTGCTCACGCGACATCTTCAGGTAGAGGTCGCTGGGGTTGGCGGCGTACTCGACGGTGTTGGCGTCGAGCTTGCGCAGCCAGTCGTAGCCGGGCTGCGGGTTGGACCCGTCGGCCGTGAAGCGCTGGATCATCGAGGCGTAGATCGAGCGCATGGTGCCGGAGGCGGCCACGTCCCGGATGATGATCTTGTCTTTCCACTTCGGGTCGACCAGGTCGTCCCAGTCCTTCGGCGCGGTCTCCGGGGTCAGCGCCTTGTTGTTGTACATGATGACCTCGGGCAGCAGGATCTCGCCGAACCAGCGGCCCTCGGCGTCCTTGTACCGCGCGTCGATCTTCGAGGCGAACGACGGCTGCCAGGACTCCAGCAGGCCCTCGGACGCGCCGGCGGCGAGACCCTGCTGGGTGCCGCCCCACCAGACCGACGCCTGCGGGTTGGCCTTCTCGGCGCGGACCCGCTCGAGCACCTCCTGGGCGCCCATGTTGAGCACCTCGACCTTGCCCTTGTACTCGGGGTTCTTGGTCGTGAACTGCTCGACGACGTAGTCGGTGACCGACTTGTCGCGGGCGCTGTAGATGACGACCTTCTCGGCCGACGCGGAGCCGGAGGAGCCGGTGTCCTTGTCGTCGTCGCTGCTGCCGCACGCGCTCACGGCCAGCAGCGCGCTGAACGCGACGGCCAGGGCCAAACGACGTTTCATTGGTACCTCCATTGTGCGGGGGAACTATCGGAAGCGGGGAAGGAAGATCAGCGCGTCGCGCCGTACCGGGGCGCGACGCATCGCGCCGCGACCTGTCGTCAGTGGGTACGGACGCGGGTCGCCGCGACGGCGTTCGGTGAGGTGGGTGGTGGGTCGGGGCGGTGGGTGCGGGGTCGGGGGTTGTCGGGGGCCGGGTTCGGTCAGGGAAGCGAGGGGCGGGGCACCGCTGCCGAGAGCGCGTAGCTGATCGCTCCGTGCAGCACTGCCTGGTCGCCGAGGGTGGCCCGGCGCACCTCGGTGGGAGCCGGGGTCCGGGCGGAGACGAGGGTCTGGAGCTGGTCGAGGGCCGCGTCGTCGAGTTCCGCCGCGGCGCCGCTGAGCAGCACCAGCCCCGGATCGACGACGCAGGCGCAGGAGAGGATGAGCCCGGCCCAGGCGCCGAGGACCTCGTCGAGGTACTCGCGGGCGGGCGCCGAGGTCGCGGCGAGCCCGCTCAGCTCCCGTACCGGTGACTCCGGCCGGCGGCCCGGGTTGAGCGCGACGACCCGCTCCGCGATGGCGTTGACCGACCACCGGGCCTCGAACTCGCCGACGCCGCTGTAGCGGCGCTCGGTCGCGCCGCCCAGCGGCAGGAAGCCGACCTCGCCGGCGGCTCCGCTGGCGCCGCGGCGGACCTTGCCGTCGAGCACGAGGCCGGCGCCGATGCCGTCGGCGACGTGAATCAGCAGCAGGTTCGCCACGTCCGCACCGGCGCCGGCCACGCACTCGCCGGCGGCCATGAGGTTCACGTCGTTGTCGACGACCACGGGTACGCCGAGCCGCCGTTGCACCGATTCGCCGATCGGCCACGCCTCGACCAGCCCGACCGACGGCGCGAGGCGTACCGCGCCGTTGCTGGACACGCCGGGCACCGCGATGGCGACGCCGCGGAGCGAGGGCAGGTTGTCGCCGACCAGGTCGAGGACGAACTCGCAGACGGTCTCCACCACGTTCGCGCCGAGCCGCGCGACGCGGTGCGCGATGACCGCGCCCTCGCTGTCGGCGATCTCGCAGCTGATCCGTGGTGGCTCCAGCGACACCGCCGCGACGAGCTCGGCGCGGGGGTTGAACTCGAGCATCTCCCGGGGCCGGCCGGTGGTGGGCGCGCCGGGCCCGCGTTCGATGAGGTAGCCCTCGGCGACGAGTTCCCGCACGAGCGCGGTCACCGTGGCCGCCGAGAGGCCGGTCATCTCGGCCAGGTCGACTCGGGACAGCCGCCGGGCCTGCCGGGCGGCCAAGATCACCGAGAGACGCTTGATCTCACGGGACCGCTCACGGCTGACCGGGCTGGTCGGGGCTTTGTCAGACACACTTTCTTCCTAGTGAGAAAAAATTCTGCCGTCAAGTAACGAGATGATCTCGGTCCGCCGACCAGGGAAAGTTCGGCGGCCGACAAGCGGGGCGGGCCGGGGCCAGCCCGACATGGCAGGCAAAAACGAGCCCTGTGGTCCACATTGGGGCCCCAAACCCGGACATAGCCTGTCCACAGGTCACCGCCGGCCTCCCAGTGATCGCCCTGAGCAGGGGCGATTGTTTATTCGGATAAGGAAGAAAGTCGTCCAGGGCTATTGACGACGCCTCCGCAAGATCCCTAGGTTACGGCCCGAAGGCCTTCCGGTGGACCGACGTCGCCACCGTGCGTACCGCTCACGCCGTGACGGTGCGCGAGCACCACCATCCCGTTGTCGAGCACCACGACCCCCCGAGGACCTCACGGTCCTCTGTGGACAGCTGTCTGCAACACGGCCCGGCACGAGCCACCGTGTCAGCCGGCCCGTGCCGGGCCGACCGTCCCCAGCCGCAGCACTCTCGCTTCGAGACGAAGAGGTATGCCCATGAGATGGCGCACCAGCGCGGCGATCGCCATGTGCGGTCTGCTGTCGTTGGGCCTGGCCACTCCGGCCCAGGCCAACCCCCAGCAAGCATCACCGAAGCCCCAGG
The DNA here is from genome assembly GCF_004637285.1 of Micromonospora sp. CNZ285. Lineage (NCBI taxonomy): Bacteria > Bacillati > Actinomycetota > Actinomycetes > Micromonosporales > Micromonosporaceae > Micromonospora > Micromonospora sp. CNZ285. The sequence continues at coordinate 2,403,665 of NZ_SPQD01000001.1, forward strand.
CCAAGAAGTCCGACAAGCCGGTCGACCTGGACATCATGTTCATCGGCGCCCACCCGGACGACGAGGCCGGCCAGCTCGGCATGCTCGGATACTGGAACGAGTATCACGGCATGAAGGCCGGCGTCATCACCACCACCCGCGGCGAGGGCGGCGGCAACGCCACCGGTCTCGAGGAGGGCCCGGAGCTCGGCATCCTGCGGGAGGCCGAGGAGCGCAAGGCCGTCGGCTGGGCCGGCGTCGAGCACATCTACAACCTGGACGCGCTGGACTTCTGGTACACCGCCAGCGCTCCCCTGACCGAGGAGGTCTGGGGCCACCAGGAGACGCTGTCCCGGATCGTGCGGGTCCTGCGGACCACCAAGCCCGAGGTCATCCTCACGATGAACCCCTCGGCGACGCAGGGCAACCACGGCAACCACCAGAAGGCGGCCATGCTGGCCGTGGAGGCCTTCTACGCGGCTGCCGACCCGAAGGCGTTCCCGGAGCAGATCAAGAAGGAGGGCCTCCAGCCCTGGCGGGTCTCCCGGATCTTCCAGACCGGCGGCAGCGGCACCACCGGCACCAACGGCCCCGCCTGCGAGACCACGTTCACGCCGAACGAGGCCAGCGAGGTCGTCTTCGGCACCTGGCAGGGCTACGAGTCGGCGCGCCACGACGGCAACCGGTGGAACACGGTCCAGACCTGGGCCCGCCGGGAGTACGTGTCGCAGGGCTGGGGCAACAGCTCCTTCCCGACGACCAACCCCGACGCCATCGGCTGCAACCGGCTGACGCTGATCGACACCCGCACCCCGTACCCGGCCCCGAACGTGGGCGCCGGCACCGGTGCGCTCCAGGGCGCCACCCTGCGCGCCACGGGCGGCCTGCCGCTGGGCACCGAGGTCCACGTGCGTCCGCGCACCTGGGAGGCCGTCGCGGGCCAGCCCATCAAGGTCGACACCGTCCTGTACGCCGAGAAGGCCGTCCCGGGCGCCAAGGTCACCCTGAGCGTGCCGGCCGGCTGGACCGTCAGCGGCAACGGCGACGTGGGCACGCTGACCCCGCGCAAGGAGGTCGTGAAGACCTTCACGGTCACCCCGCCCGCGCAGGTCGAGGTGGGTACCCGCTTCAAGATCGACGCCACGCTGACCAGCAAGAAGGACGGCAGCGGCACCAGCAGCGCCCGGGTTCAGGGCACCGCGCCGGTGCGCGGCACCCTGGAGCCGCTGGAGGAGATCGCCGACTTCCGCGCGTGGACCGTGCGGAACAAGACCCAGCAGCTCGACGCGCTCATCGAGTCCCTGCTGAACATCCCCAGCGGCGGCACCCGCAGCGTCAAGGTCAACCTGACCAACCACGGCACCCGGGTCGAGTCCGGCACGGTCAAGCTGAACGTCCCCGCCGGCTTCTCGGTGGCCGAACAGCAGGTGCCGTACAGCGGCCTGCGGCCGGGCGCCAGCACCTCGGTGACGTTCACCGTGACCAACACCGACACGTCGCTGCCGACGGCCAACCGGGCCCCGGACAACGGCGCCTACCGGGTGCAGATCGAGACCAGCTACACCGGTGGCAGCGCGAGCGAGCCGGGTGCGTTCAACCTGGTGCCGACCACCACGATCCCGAAGGCCGCCACCGCGCCGACTGTGGACGGTCACGGTCACGACCACGAGTACGCCGGCGAGGTCATCGACATCTCCACCCGCTGGGAGGGCACCGCCGCCCCGGCGTCGGACATCTCCGGCACCGCCCAGCTCACCCACACCGACGACGCCCTGTACGCCATCTTCACCATCACCGACGACGTGCTCGGCACCGTCCTGCCGCCGGAGGACTGCAAGCGTCCGCGGCGTAACGACAACATCGAGTTCGGCATCGACCCGCGCGGCAACTCGGCGAACACCTCCACCGTGTTCAACATGGCGCTCTTCCCGGCCACGAACGACCCGGCCAACGGGAACCCGCCGTGCTTCGCCCGGGAGCGGGACAACCACCAGGGCGGCCCGGAGACCGCGCCGGGTGTGGAGATCGCCTCCGTGGTGACCAGCAACCCGTACACGGGTTACCGGATCGAGGTCAAGATTCCGTTCAGCGTGCTGCCGGACACCATCGACCCGAGCCGGATGGGCCTGAACATCCTGGTCAACGACTCGGACACGCAGGACCTCAGCTCGCAGACCCGGGTCGGCTGGTCGACCTGGAGCGGCGTGCGGGCCGACCCGTGGCGCTGGGGCAACGCGCTCCTGCCGGACCTGCCGGCGAAGCCGTCGGCGCCGAAGGCTCCGATCATGCCCGACACCGCGGCGCTGAGCGTGGACTCGCCGCAGACCCTGCTCCAGTCCGTCTCGGACGGGGTCGCACCGGGTGGTTACGCCAAGCTGGCGGACAACACCGTGAAGATCAAGAAGGTCACCCGCAGCGCGAGCAAGGTGTCCGTGCAGCTGCAGGTGAAGAAGGCCGGCACCGCCCGGGCCTTCCTCTGGGACGGCACCCGGGTCGTGGCGGACGCCAAGGCCGAGCTGCGCAAGGACGGCACGCTCGTCCTGCCGCTGAGCGGGTCGCTTCCGGCCGGCACCTCGCTGCTCGTCTCGTACGAGCACGGCGGCGCCACCACCGCTCTGTCGAAGAAGATCTGCTGAGCGGACACTGATCGCGTCGATCTGACGCACGCGATGGGCCGGGCCGGCAGGCCCGGCCCATCGTGCCGTCCGCGTGACCCGCGCCGCACCCCGCTCAGCGGACCGGCGCCGGACCGGTGGCGGCCGGTGACACCTCGGCCGGCTCGCGCCACCAGCGGCGCGACGCCAGCGCGGCCAGCCCGGCGCCGGCGGTGTTGAGCAGGACGTCGTCGACGGAGGACACCCGGTCCAGCCGCAGGACGTACTGCGCCACCTCGACCACGGCCGAGCAGCCGGCCGCGAGCACCAGGATCCGCGGCACCGACGCCAGCGCCGCGAACCGCAGCGGGGCGAGGAACCCGAGCGCCGCGAACACCAGCAGGTTGCCGACGATCTGGACCGTCACCGTCAGCGGCCCGCCCGCGAGGATGGTGAGCAGGTCCCGTAGCGGCACCAGGCTCACCCGGCCGGGGACCACACCGGCGCCCTCCCCCGGCAACATGATCATCCAGACCCACGGCACGGTCCCGTAGACGATGCCCACCTCGGCCAGCGACCGCCGCCACGCCGGACCGCCGCCGCCACGCCGGCGGGCCAGCACCCACACCATCAGCGCGGCCGCCGGCAACGCGGCCACCGTGAGCAGCACGACCCCGTTGATCGTGCCGAACCAGCCGTGCCACCCCTCGATCACGCCGCTCCCACCTCCGTCCGGCCGACGGCCGGCCCGAGGCCATCCTGCCTCCCGGCGGGCCGCCGGCCGCGGGCGCCCGTGCGGTTACCGCGACTCCTGCGTGTTCATCGACCGGATCCCGCTGCTCAGCGTCGCGGTCACCGCCGAGACCGCGACGAGCCCGGCGAAGACCAGCATGGTCACGGCCACCGGGAACCGGGCCAGCAGCAGCCCGGCCAGTCCCGGGGCGAGGGCGGCGGCCGAGGTGGCGGCCAGGAAGATGACGCTGACCACCCGGCCCTGCAACCGGTCCGGCGTGATCGCCGCCTGGTAGCCGAAGAGCACCGCGTTGGCGGTCGGCGCGAGGAACACCGCCGCCGCCAGCGGCACCGCGGCGAGCACGCTCGACGGCACCAGGGCGCTCGCCGCCATCAGGACGGTGGTGGCCCAGCACAGCACGATCACCAGGGTCGGCAGCCGCAGCCAGCGCTGGACCGCCGGCGCGGCCAGCGCGCCGAGGAACCCGCCCAGGCCGAAGATCGTGCTGGCCAGGCCGACCACCACGGAGGCGGTGCCGGCCCGCTCCAGGGCCACGATGATCGTGAAGATCATGCCGGTGAAGGCCATGTTCAGCGGCGCCGCGATCACCAGCAGCGCCCGCAGGAACGGGTTGGCCAGCACGAACCGGATGCCCTCGGCCATCGCGGCGCCGCCGGACTGCGGCGCCTGCTCGGTGCGGGGCTGCTCCATCGGCCGGCGGATGAGCAGCACCGCCAGCAGCGAGAGCAGATAGGACACGGCGTTGCCGACGAACGGCAGGGACCGGCCGAGCCCGTAGAGCAGGCCACCGAGCGGCGGCCCGGCGAGCTGGGTTCCGTAGGAGCGGGCCTCGTTGCGCGCGACAGCGGTGGTGAGCTGCTCGGCGGGCACGAGGTTGCGGACCGCCGCGTGTTCCGCGGTGCCGAAGACCGCGTTGGCGGCGGCGCCGACCACGGTGACCACGATGATCATCGGCAGGCCGGCCACCCCGGCGAGCACCGCGCCGGCCAGCCCCAGGTACGCCACCAGCCGGACCACGTCGCAGACCACGAGCAGCGTACGGCGGGAGAACCTGTCGGCCACGACGCCGGCGGGCAGCCGGCAGGCCAGCGTGGTGAGCAGCCCCAGGCTGCCGACCAGACCGGCCTGCGCGGCCGAGCCGGTGAGGAAGAGCACCAGCAGCGGCATCGCCAGGTTCGACATCGCCGCGCCCAGGTCGGACAGGCACTGGCTGATCCAGAGCAGGTTGAAGTCGCGGTTGCGCCAGAGGCTGACCGGGCGGTCCGGCCCGGTCACCGGCGGATCGGTGACGGTCGGCATCTGTTCCTCGTCGGTCGCGGTCAGGGTCGGTTCGGCGGCGGCGGTCATGCCGGCCACCAGGAGCCGGGGACGGGACGCAGGTCGTCGAACCACTCGGCCGCCGGGTCGTGCCGGGCGAAGAACTGCCGGCCGACGTGGGCCGCGTCGCGGGCCTGGAGCATACGCAGGCTGAACATCTCGGTCCCGCCGACGCGCACGACGCCGTCCACGAGCACCTTGCCCGGGGCGGCCGACATGACCGGCCCCCGGGCCGTCCGCGCCAGGCCGGACACCGACCGGACGGCGTCGGTGTAGATCTGCCAGGCCCGGGTGAGCGGCAGGCTGAAGTAGCTGCGGGCGCCGGTGTCGCGTTCCACGAACATGTAGTACGGGATCACGCCCAGTTCCACCAGGCGCTGCCACATCGTGGCCCAGTCCCCCGCCCGGTCGTTGACGTGCGCGATCAGCGGCGCCTGTGCCCGGATCACCGCGCCGGTGGCCCGGATCCGGGCGATCGCCCGGCGGACCTCGTCGGTGGCCAGTTCCCGGGGGTGAGAGAAGTGGGCCATCACCGCGACGTGCCGGCCGGCGGCGGTGATCCGCTCGAAGAGGCGCAGCAGGTCGTCGGCGTCCGGGTCGGTGGTGAACCGGGCCGGCCAGTACGACAGCGCCTTGGTGCCGAACCGCAGCGTGCGGATGTGGTCGAGGGCCGGGTCCAGCAGGGGCGACACCCAGCGCTCCAGCACCGCCGCGCTCATGATCATCGGATCGCCGCCGGTGAACAGGACGTCGGTGACGCCCCGGCTGTCCTCCAGGTACGCGACCACGTCGCCGACGTCCGAGGCGGCCTGCCGGATCTCGGCGTTGCCGACGAACTGCGCCCAGCGGAAGCAGTAGCCGCAGTAGGAGTGACAGGTCTGCCCCTGGGACGGGAAGACCAGCACCGTCTCGGCGTACTTGTGCTGCACGCCGAGCAGCCGGCGTCCCCGGTGCGCCGGCACGTTCGCCTCGAGCTGGGCGCCCGGGTTCGGGTTGAGCCGGGCGTGGGCGTCGCGGGCCGCCTTGCGGATCACACCCGGCTCGGCGGCGGACAGGTGCAGCGCCGACAGGTGGTCGAAGATCTCCGGCGGCAGCATGTCCCGGTGCGGGAACGTGAGCCGGAAGATGGGGTCGTCCGGGACGGCGGACCAGTCGATGAGCTCGTCCACGACGTACTGATTGACCTTGAACGGCAGCACCGAGGAGACGACCCGCAGGTCGTGCAGGTATTCCTCGGGCATGCCACGCGCGCCGGCGAGCCGCGCCAGACGTTCGTGGGAGTAGACCTTCATCACCGTCGCCTCGTTGTCAGCGGGATGGGACAGGGGTGGCCGCCGGCCGGCGGCCGGGCCGGGGCGGATCCGTGCGGACCCGCCCCGGCCGGTGGGCGGTTCAGCCCTGCGCGGCGGCCATCCGCTCGCGCAGGCTCTTGGGACGCATGTCGGTCCACACCTCGTCGATGTGGGCGAGGCAGTCCGCGCGGTTGCCCTCGAAGCCGGTGGCGGTCCAGCCCGCCGGCAGCTCGCGGTCGGCGAACCAGATCGAGTACTGCTCCTCGTGGTTCATCACGACGCGGTAGGTGCGGTCATCGTCGTCGACGGCCATCGCCGTTCTCCTTCTCGTTCGGTTCCTCGGTTGGGACGGATCCCGGCCGGGCGGCCGGGGGGTGTGCGGCGCGGGCCCGAGTGGCCCGCGGGTGTCAGAGCCGGACCGGCAGCGCGGCGAGGCTGCGGTTGAGCAGCGACGGCTGCCACCGCACCTCGGTGCCGGCGAGCGCCAGGCCGGGCGCCGCGGCCAGCAGGTCGGTCAGCGCGGCGCCGGCAACCAGCCGGGCCAGCGGGGCACCCAGGCAGAAGTGCCCGCCCTGCCCGAACCCCAGGTGCGGGTTCGGATGCCGGCGCAGGTCCAGCTCGTCCGGGCGGTCGAAGCGGGCCGGATCCCGGTTCGCCCCGGCGGTGACCACGTAGAGCCGCTGGCCGGCGCGCAGCCGCTGCCCGGCCAGCTCGACGTCGTCCTTGACGTGCCGGATGGACATCTTGGACGGCCCGTCGAAGCGCAGCAGTTCCTCCACCGCCACCGCGGCCAGCTCCGGTTCGGCCCGCAGCAGGGCGAGCTGGCCGGGGTGGCGCAGCAGGTTCCAGGTGCCGACCGCGATCAGGTTGCTGGTGGTCTCGCCGCCGGCGAACGCCACGTGGGTGAGCATGGCGACGAACTCGTCCTCGCTCACCGACTCGCCCACCAGGCCGTTGGCGAGCGCCGCGCTGATCAGGTCCTCGCGGGGCGCGGCCCGCCGGGCCCGCACCAGCACCCGCAGGTAGTCGAACAGGTCCAGCAGCGCCTGCTGCGAGCGCTCGTGCTCCTCCGGCGACTGCACCGAGCCCAGGGCCAGGTCGCCCACCTCGATCGCCCAGCGCTGGAACATCGCGGTGTCCTCGGCCGGTACGCCCATCCAGGCCGCGGCGACGGTCGCCGGGAGCGGGCGGGCGAAGTCGGCCACCAGGTCGATGGCGCCCTCGCCGCCGCCGGCCCGGGCGGCCAGCCGGCTCACCGCCTCCTGCACCATCGGGCGGTTGCGCCGCACCTGCCGGGCCCCGAACGCGCCGCGGAAGACGCTGCGCAGCCGGCGGTGCTCGGGCGGGTCCACGAAGACCATCCAGCCCGCCATGATGGAGAACGCCCGGGCCGCCTCGGGGCTGAGCAGTTCCAGCGGCGTCTGGGCCAGCATCGGGCTGATCCGGTCCGCGGAGATCTCCGGCATCGTGTAGCAGGCCGCGGCGGGCTCGTACCCGGTGACCAGCCAGGCTCGGTGCACCGGGCTCCAGTGCACCGGCTCGGCGGCCCGCAGCGCGGCCAGGTACGGGTACGGGTCGGCGACGAGGTCGTCGTCCAGCAGGTAACGGTCGGTCAGGATCGCGGTGCTCATGCCGTACGCTCCAGCAGCTCGGCGGCGAGGGCGGCGACGGCCGCCACGCCCGGTTCGGTGACCATGCTCCGGTGGGTGCCGGGCAGGTGGTGGACGGTGAGCGCGTCCGGGAACATCTCCCGGCAGCGCCGCTCGTAGGCGGACCCGTTCTCCCCGGCGACCACCGAGGGGCGGCCCGGTCCGGCGGTGGCCGCCTCGGCGGTGACCAGCAGGTGCGCCGGCCCGCGGTAGGGCTGCGGGCGGTAGCCGGCGGCGGCGCGCAGCAGCGCCGTCCACATCGCCACCGGCCAGTCGGCGCCCAGCGCCGCCTCGGACTCGTCGACGCCGGCCGCCAGCAGCGTGGCCACCAGCTCACGCTCCTGGCTGAGCCGGGCCGGGGTGCCCGGTGTCAGCTCCCGGATCGCCGCGCGCATCGCGACCGCCCGGTCGAGCAGGTCCAGCGCCTCGGTGACGGCGAACATGCCGGTCTCGTCCGGCACCGCCGGTTCGAGCAGCAGCAGGACGTCCACCCGCTCGCCGGCGGCGGTCAGCCGGATCGCCATCTCCTGGGCGATGTTGGCGCCCATCGACCAGCCGAGCAGCGCGTACGGGCCGTGCGGCTGGTGCGCGCGCAGCTCCCGCAGGTAGTCGTCGGCCAGGCCGGTCATCGTGTCGGCGTCGACGCCGCCGTCGATGCCCCGGGCCTGGAGGCCGCGCACCGGCCGGCCGGCGGGCAGCGCCTGCGCCAGCGGCAGGTACCAGGCGACGCTGCCGCCGCTGGGGTGCACGCACCACAGGGGACGCAGGCCGGGGTCGCCGTCGCGCAGGGTCACCACCACGCCGCCCTCGTACCGTACCGCCGCTCCTTCCGGGCCGCGGTCGCGGGCGGCGATCGCGGTGGCCAGGGTCGCGACGGTCGGGTGCTCGACCAGGTCCGCCACCCCGACCGGCAGGCCCAGGTCGCAGGCGCGGGCGGCGAGCCGCACGATGGCCAGCGAATGCCCGCCGAGGTCGAAGAAGTCGTCGTGCACGCCGACCCGGTCCAGCCGCAGCGTCTCCGCCCACAGCTTCGCCAGCGTCGCCTCGACCTCGGTGCGCGGCTCCACGTACGGGCGTTCCGGCGCCGCCGTCGGCTCCGGCAGCGCGGCCCGGTCGAGCTTGCCGTTGCCGGTCACCGGCAGCGCGTCCAGCGCGACGAACGCGGACGGCACCAGGTAGGCCGGCAGCCGCTCGCGCAGCCAGCGGCGCAGCACGTCGGCGTCGGGCAGGTCCAGCCCGGCGACAGGCACCAGGTACGCGACGAGCCGGGCGTCGCCGGGCTGGTCGGCACGGGCGGCCACCGCCGCCATCGCCACGTCGGGACGCGCCGACAGCGCCGCCTCGATCTCGCCGAGCTCGATGCGCCGGCCGCGGATCTTGACCTGTCCGTCGACCCGGCCGCCGAAGTCCAGCGTGCCGTCGGCCCGCAGACGTCCCCGGTCGCCGGTGCGGTAGAGCCGCCGCCCGCCACCGGCCGGGTCCGGCACGAACCGGTCGGCGGTCAGCCCCGGCTGCCCGACGTAGCCGCGCGCCAGCGCGTCGCCACCCAGGTAGATCTCGCCGGCCACGCCGACCGGCGCCGGGCGCAGCGCGTCGTCGAGCACCAGCACGGTGGTCCGGGCCAGCGGCCGGCCGATCGGCACGCTGACCGCGTCCGCCGGCAGGTCACGGACCTGGTGCGCGGTGACGATGAAGATCGTCTCGACCGGTCCGTACCCGTTCACCAGGCGCAGGTGCGGCCAGCGCGCGGCCAGGTCCCGGCAGTGCGGCGCGGACGCCGCCTCCCCGCCGAAGACGATCTGCCGCAGCTCGCCCAGCTCCGCCGGCACCTGCTCGACCGCCAGGTTGAACAGGGTGGTGGTGAGGAACGCGGTGGTCACGCCGTGCCGGCGGATCGCGGCCACGATGCCGGCCGGGGTGAGCGGTTGCGCCGGATAGAGCGCGCAGGTGCCGCCGTGCAGCAGCGGGCCGAAGATCTCGAACAGCGCCGCGTCCCAGTTGACGCTGCTCAGGTGCAGCACCGTCTCGTCCGGGCCGAGGTGGACGAAGTCCTGCCCCAGCAACGAGTCCACGATCGCCCGGTGGGCCACCGCGATGCCCTTGGGCCGCCCGGTGGAACCGGAGGTGTAGAGCACGCACGCCACGTTGTCGGCGTCCGGCCCCGGCACCGGCGGCCCGGCCGGCTCCCCGGCGAACGTCTCCTCGGCCAGCGTGACCACCGTGGCGGCCCCGGCCGGCACCTGGTGCCGCCAGGCCGGCTGCGCCAGCACCAGGTCCGCCCCGGCGTCCGCCGCGAGCAGCTCCAGGCGGGCGCGCGGGTCGCGCGGGTCCAGCGGCAGGTACGCCGCACCGGACTTGAGGATGCCGAGCATGCCGACGATCAGGTCCACCGACCGTTCCGCGCAGAGCCCGACGACCCGCTCCGGACCGGCGCCGTGGCGCCGCAGGTGGTGCGCGACGCGGTTGGCCCGCGCGTCCAGCTCGGCGTAGCTCAGCGTCGTCCCGTCGAGGGCCAGCGCGACCCGCTCCGGCCCGGCGGCGACCCGGGCGGCCAGCACGTCGACCACGCTGCGCGGGTCCGCCGCGGCGGCCGTGGCCGGGGTCCGGGTCGCGCCGTCGGCGGCCGGCACGCCCGGCGCCGCCTGCGGGTCGGCGACCATCGCGGCCAGCAGCGCGCAGTACGCGTCGGCGAGCCGCTCCACCTCCCCCGGCGACATCCGCCCGGCGTCGGCCTCGACGGACACGCCCTGCGGGCCGGTGGTGACCATCAGCCCGAAGTTGGTCCGGGCGATCTCCTCGATCTCCTGCTTGTGCTCGTTGCCCAGCGCGTGGAAGTGCACGTAGTTGAAGGCGGTGTCGACGAGCACCTCACCGGCCCACCGGCCGCGCTGCACCTCGGCGAGCGGGAACCGGCGGTGCGGCAGCAGGTCCCGCTCGGCGGCGAACACGTCCCGGAGCAGCCCGAGCCAGGTCGTCGCGGACGACCGGACGCCGAAGGGCACCACGTTGAGGAACAGGCCGCGCATGCCCTCCGCGCCGGCCCGCTCGGGCCGCCCGTTCGTGGCGAAGCCGGTCGAGTACGCCTCGCCGTCGGCGAGCTGGCCCATCAGGTGGTAGTAGGCGGTGAACAGGACCGTCTTGCGGGGCACCCCGGCGCGGGCGGCCAGCGCGTCGATGCCGTCGCGCAGGTGCGCGTAGTCGCGTACCACCTCGCACGTCGACTTGTCGGCGGGCGCCGCGCCGACCGAGCGGGGCACCCGTACCGGCGGGAACCGCTCCACCATGTCGTCCCAGAACGCCCGGGCCGCCGGGTCGTCCACCGCGGCGCGTTCCAGCGCCACGTACTCGGCGAAGCGCGGCACCGGACCGGCGGCCGGCTCCGGGCCCGCGCCGGTGACCACGCGGCGGTGCCGGTCGACCAGCTCGGCGATGAGCGAGGTCAGGCTCCAGCCGTCCAGGACGGCGTGGCAGTCGGTGATGGTGAGCCGGTACTCGGCGTCGTTCAGCACGTGCACGTGCAGCCGGATCAGCGGCGGCTCGGCCAGTTCGAACCAGCGCACCGATTCGGCGTGCAGGTACTCCCGGACCCGCCGGGCCTGCTCCGCCCCGGTCAGGCCGCGCAGGTCGTCCACCCCGACCGGCAGCGCGGCCCGCTCGTGCACCAGTTGCAGCGGCTCCTCGTAGGAGCTCCAGTCGAAGCCGGTGCGCAGGATCTCGTACCGGTCGACCACCGCGTCGGCAGCGGCCTGCATGGCGGTGGCGTCGAACCCGGCCGGCTCCTGCACCCGGAAGCTGGTCACGTTGTGGTACGCGCCCTTGCCGGCGTCGGCGAGCAGTTCGTAGAGCATGCCCTGCTGCATCCGGGTCAGCGGGTACGCGTCCGTCAGGCCGGCGGGCAGCCGGTCCCGGTCGGCCGGCGCGACCATCGCGAACGGCTCCACCGGCCCGGCCGCGGCGGAGTCGCCGTCGGCGGCGGCGGCGTCGACGGCCCGGGCCAGCTCGCCGAGCGCCTGGTGGGCGAAGACGTCGCGCAGCGCCACGGTGAGACCGCGCCGCTCGGCGAGCCCCACCACGCGCAGCGCGAGGATCGAGTCCCCGCCGAGGTCGAAGAACCGGTCGGTGACGCCGATCCGGTCCACCCCGAGGGCGGCGCACCACACCTCGGCCAGCGCCCGCTCGGTGGGGGTGGCCGGCGGGACGTGCTCGCGGGTGGTGTCCAGCGCCGGCCCGCCGGCGTCGGGCAGCGCCCGCCGGTCCACCTTGCCGTTCGCGGTCAGCGGCAGCGCCGGCAGCACGGTGAACGTGGCGGGCACCATCGCCTCGGGCAGCCGGTCGCGCAGCCAGCGCCGCAGTTCCTCACCGGTCAGCCCGGCGCCGACGACCAGGTACGCGTGCAGCCGGTGCTCGCCGCTGCGGGCGCCCCGGGCCACCACGGCGGCCTGCGCGACGGCGGGATGGCGCAGCAGCGCGGCCTCCACCTCGCCCAGCTCGATCCGGTGCCCCCGGATCTTCACCTGGTCGTCGGCGCGTCCCCGGTACTCCAGCTCGCCGCCGGGCAGGTGGCGGGCCCGGTCGCCGGTGCGGTAGAGCCGCGCCCCCGGAACGGTGGAGAACGGGTCCGGCACGAACCGCTCCGCGGTCAGCCCCGGCCGGCCCAGGTAGCCGCGGGCCAGTCCGGCGCCACCGACGTACATCTCGCCGGTGGCCCCGATCGGGACCGGCCGCAGGTGCCGGTCCAGCACGTGCACGGTCAGGTCGCCGAGGGCCCGCCCGATCGGGGAGACGGCGTCGCCGGTCAGGTCCGCGGCGGTGACCAGGCGGTGGGTGACGTGCACGGTGGTCTCGGTGATGCCGTACATGTTCACCAGCCGCACGCCGGCGCCCGGGCCGTCCAGCCAGCCGTCCAGCTCGGGCAGGTCGAGCTTCTCGCCGCCCAGCACCACGTGCCGCACGCCGAGGTCGGCCAACGGCCGGTCGCCGAGCGCCGCGCGCAGGTTGCGGAACGCTCCCGGGGTCTGGCTGAGCATGGTCACGCGCTCCCGCGCCAGCAGGCCGGCGAACCGCTCCGGGTCGCGGGCGGTGTCCCGGTCGACGAGCACGACGGTGCCGCCCCGGGTCAGCGCGCCCCACAGCTCCCAGACCGAGAAGTCGAAGGCGTACGAGTGGAACAGGCTCCACACCCCGCCCGGCGGCAGGTCGAGCGCGTCCACGCAGGAGTCCAGGAGGCGGACCACCTGCCGGTGCGCGACACCCACGCCCTTGGGCCGGCCGGTGGAGCCGGAGGTGTAGATGACGTACGCGAGGTGATCGGCGTCGGTGACCGGCTCCGGATCCGTCGTCGGCTCACCGTCGAGCGTGTCCAGGCGCAGCACCCCGGCCGGCGCCACCGGCACCCGGTCGGCGAGTTCCGGTGAGACGACGGCCAGCCGTACGCCCGCGTCGGCGACCACGTACGCGAGCCGGTCCCGCGGGTGCTCCGGGTCCAGCGGCACGTACGTCCCGCCGGCCTTGAGGATGCCGAGGATGCCGACGGCCAGGTCGGCGTCGCGGCGCACGCAGAGCGCCACTGTCGTCTCCGGCCCGACGCCGGCCGCGCGGAGCCGGTGCGCGAGCTGGTTCGCCCGCGCGTTCAGGCCGGCGTAGTCGACCCGCTGCTCCCCCGCCACCACCGCGACCCGGTGCGGGTCGGCGGCGACGTGGCGGGCGAACCGTTCGTGCAGCAGGTCCGGCGAGGGGTACTCGCGGACCGGGGCGGTCCAGCCGGCGATCAGGTGCCGTTCGTCGGCGGGCAGCAGGTCCAGCTCGGCCAGCGGGGTGTCCGGGTGGGCGACCGCCTGTTCCAGCAGCCGCAGGTACTGCCCCGCCCAGCGCCGCGTGGTCTCCGGGCGCCACAGGTCGGCCCGGTGGAAGAAGGCGGCGGCCAGCCCGTCGGGGCGGCGCGCGGTCTGCAGGATGAGGTCGAACTTGACCGCGTCGAGGTCCAGGTCGAACCGCGCGCCGGTGACCGCGCCGAGGCGTACCGGGCGGTCGTCGGCGTCGTCGTCGAGGCTGAACATGGCCTGGAACAGGGGTGTGCGGTCGAGGCTGCGGTCCGCGCCGACCCGGTCGACGACCCGCTCGAACGGCGTCTCCTGGTGGTCGTACGCGCCGAGGGCGTCGGCGCGGACCCGGTCGAGCAGGTCACCGAAGGACGGGTTCCCGGCCAGGTCGGCCCGCAGCACGAGCGTGTTCACGAAGAAACCGACGACCTGTTCGACCTCCGGCCGGGTCCGGCCGGCGACCGGGGTGCCGACACCGAAGTCGACCTGCCCGCACAGCCGGGACAGCAGGACCTCGAACGCCGCCAGCAGGACCATGTACAGGGTGGCGCCGCGCTCCTTGGCGAGCTGCTCCAGCGCGGTCACCAGCTCCGATCCGACGGTGAAGTCGCAGGTGGCCCCGGCGGTGGAGCGTCCGGCCGGGCGGTCGCCGTCGGTGGGCAGCGCCAGCGGCGGCAGCCCGGCCAGCCGGTCGGCCCAGTACGCGAGGTCCCGCTCCACGCGCTGCTCGGTGGCGGTGCGGCGCTGCCAGGCCGCGTAGTCGGCGTACCGCACCGGCGGCTCGGGCGACGGGTCACCGGTGTAGAACGCCTCCAGGTCGCGGACCAGCACGCCCATCGACCAGCCGTCGGCGACGATGTGGTGCAGGGTCAGCAGCACCACGTGGTCGGTGGGCGTGAGCCGCCACCCGGTGACCCGGAACAGCGGCCCGGTCTCCAGGTCGAACGGCTCCCCCGCCGCCGCCCGGGCCGCCGCCGCGACCTCGGCGGCGTCGGTGGCGACCCGCCAGTCGACGCCCGCCCAGCCGTCCACGATGTCCTGCCGGACCACCCCGTCGACGACGGTGAACCGGGTGCGCAGCGACTCGTGCCGCCGGACCAGGGCCGCGAACGCCGCGTCGAGCCGCTCCCGGTCCAGCGGCCCGGTGAGCCGCCACGCGACCGGGATGGTGTACGCCGCGCCGGCGCCGTCGAGCCGGTCGAGGAAGACCAGGCGTTCCTGTCCGAAGGAGACCGGCAGGTCACGGGTGCCGCTGCCCCGGGTGATCCCGGCCGGGGCGGTCGCGGGGGCCGCTCCGGCGAGCCGCCGGCGGAGCAGCTCGTGCTGGGCGGGGGTGAGGGCGGTCATCGGGTCTCCTCCAGTTTCCGGGCGAGCCGGGCGATGGTGCGGGCTTCGAAGAAGGCGCGCAGGGTCAGCGGGGCGGCCAGCCGGTCGCGCAGCCGGGAGATGACGCGCAGCGCGGTGAGTGAGTGGCCGCCGAGGGCGAAGAAGTCGTCCTCGACGCCGACGTCGGGCCGGTCCAGCAGCTCGGCCCAGATCTCGGCGATGACCCGCTCGGTGTCGGTGCGCGGAGCCACCCGGTCCACGGCGGGCCGCTCGGCCCGGATCTCCGGCAGCGCCGCCCGGTCGACCTTGCCGTTTCCGAGCAGCGGCAGGGCGTCGAGGACCAGCAGCTCGGCCGGGATCATCGCGTACGGCAGGCGGTCCTCCAGGTGGCGGCGCAGGTCCGCCTCGGTGACGCCGCCGCCCGGGATCCGCTGGGCGTAGCCGGCGAGCCGCCAGCCGTCCGGTCCGTCCGGGCGGGCCACCACGGCCGCCGCGCCGACCCCGGGGTGAGCGGCCAGGGCGGCCTCCACCTCGGCCGGTTCGACCCGGACGCCGCGTACCTTGACCTGCCGGTCCAGCCGGCCCCGGAACTCCAGCGTCCCGTCCGCCAGCAGGCGGGCCGCGTCGCCGGTGCGGTACATCCGCGCGCCGGGCGGTCCGGCCGGGTCCGGCAGGTACGCCGCCGCGGTCAGGCCGGGCCGGTTGCGGTAGCCGCGGCTGACCCCGGTGCCGCCGATGTGCACCTCGCCGAAGACGCCCACCGGCACCGGGCGCATCGCCTCGTCGAGCACCCGCACGTACGTGCCGGGCATCGGCACGCCGATGGTGACCGACTCGCAGGGCGTCCCCGGGTCGAGGTCGGCGACAGTGGTGGTGACGGTGGCCTCGGTGGGGCCGTACTGGTTGACGACCCGGCGCAGCGCGGGCAGCGCGGTGTGCACCTTGGCGAGCAGCTCCGGGGTGCACGGCTCGCCGCTGAGCACCAGCAGCCGCAGCGCGGGCAGCGTCGCCGCGGCGACGTCTCCGGCGTCGAGGAGCTGGTGCAGCAGCGACGGGACCATGCTCAGCAGCGCGGTCGGCGCGGGCCGGCCGGGCAGGTCGGTGGCGATCGTGGACAGGTCGGACCGTTCGGCGATCAGGACCGTCGCGCCGACGGTGAGCGGGCCGACGCAGTCGCGCAGGAACGCGTCGAAGGCGGGCGAGGCCCGTTGCAGGACGACGTCGCCGGCGCCCAGCCGGTAGTGGGCCAGGATGGTGTCGAGGTACGCGGTGACCGCGCCGTGCTCGGCCAGCACACCCTTGGGTCGTCCGGTGGATCCGGAGGTGTAGACCAGGTAGGCGAGCCGGGCGGGGTCGACGGCGACGGCCGGCGGGTCGGCCGGCAGGACGTCGGCCCGGCTCCGGGCCAGCGTCTCCGGGTCGAGCACCAGCCGTACCCCGGCGTCGTCGGCGAGCTGCGCCAGGCGGCGCGGCGGCAGGTCCGGGTCGAGTCCGACGAACGCCGCCCCGGCCTTCCAGACGCCGAGCACGGCGACCACCGTGTCGACGCCGCGGGGCAGCCGCAGGCCGACCCGGTCCTCCGGGCCGACGCCCCGCGTGCGCAGGTGGTGGGCCAGCTGGTCGGCGCGCCGGTCCAGCTCCGCGTAGGTCAGCTCGCCGCCGGGGCCGACCAGCGCGGTGGCGTCCGGGGTGGCGCGTACCTGGTCTGCGATGCGGTCGGGCAGCGACCGGAACGGCGTGGCCGGCCGGGTCACCGCGGCCGGCGCGACCGGGTCGGCCAGCGGCAGGTCGCCGATCCCGGCCGCCGGGTCGGCGGCCACGGCCCGCAGCACCCGCTGGTACGCCCCGGCCATCCGCCGGATCGTGTCCGCGTCGAAGATGTCTGTGGTGTAGTCGAGCGAGCCGGTCAGCCCGTCCGGGCCGTGCACCAGCTCCAGGGTCAGGTCGAGCTTCGCCGCGCCCCGGTCGACCGGGTGGGCGGCACCGGCGGCGGACCCGAGCCGCAGCGTGTCCAGCGTCCAGTCGTTGTAGCTGAACAGCGCCTGGAACAGCGGCGAACGGCTCAGGTCCCGGTCCGGGCTCAGCTCCTCGACCAGCCGCCCGAACGGCAGTTCCTGGTGCTCGTACGCGGCCAGCGCGTCGTCGCGGACCCGGCCGAGCAGTTCGGTGAAGGTGGGACGGCCGGTCAGGTCCGCCCGCAGCACGAGCGTGTTGAGGAAGAACCCGACCACGTCGCGGACCTCGGGCCGGTCCCGCCCGGCCACCGGCGTGCCGACAGCGAAGTCGCTCTGGCCGCTCCACCGGCCCAGCAGCACCTGGTAGGCGGCGAGCAGCGTCATGAACAGCGTCGCGCCGTGCGCGGCGCCGAGCCGTTCCAGCGCGGCCACGGTGTCCGGCTCGACGCGGAAGCCGACGCTCGCGCCGGCGCCGTCGCGCACCGCCGGCCGGGGCCGGTCGGTGGGCAGCTCCAGCGTCGGCAGGCCGGCCAGCCGCTGCCGCCAGTGGGCCAGTTCCCCGCGCAGCCGGTCACCGGCGAGCCGCTGCCGCTGCCAGGCGGCGAAGTCGGCGTAGCGGACCGGCGGCCGGGGCGCCTTCGTCCCGTCGTACCCGGCCTCCAGCTCCCGGACCAGCACCGCCGCCGACCAGCCGTCGGAGACGGCGTGGTGCATGGCGAGCAGCAGCAGGTGGACGTCACCGGCGCGCCACAGCACGGCCCGGAACAGCGGCCCGGTGGTCAGCGCGAACGGCCGCCGGGCCTCCCGGGCCAGCGCGTCCGCCGCCTCGGCCTCGGTGGCGGCGACGCGCCGGTCCAGGCCGTCCCAGCCGGGCACCACGTCCTGGCGGACCACGCCGTCGGCGAGCGTGAACCGGGTACGCAGCGACTCGTGCCGGTCGACGAGCGCGTCGAGCGCGGCGGCCAGCCGGTCGGCGTCCAGCGGTCCGGTCAGCCGCCAGGCCAGCGGGATCGTGTACGCCGGGCCGGCGCCCTCCAGCCGGTCGAGGAAGACCAGCCGTTCCTGTCCGAAGGAGACGGGCAGCCCGGTGGTCGCGGTGCCCCTGCCGATCGGGGTGACGAGCGGCTCGGCGTCGTCGAGCAGGCGGGCCAGCCCGGCGATGCTGCGGGCGGTGAACAGGTCCCGGAAGGTGAGTTCCCGGCCGGTGCGGGCGGCGACCGCGCCGACCACCTTGATGGCCAGCAGCGAGTGCCCGCCGAGGGCGAAGAAGTCGTCGTCCATGCCCGGGTCGGCGACGCCGAGCACCTCGGTGAAGATCTCCGCGAGGTGCCGCTCCAGTTCCGTGACCGGTTCGCGGCGGCCCGCCCCGGCGGCGTACGACGGTTCGGGCAGGGCGGCCCGGTCGACCTTGCCGTTGCGGGTCAGCGGCAGCTCGTCGAGGACCACCACGGCGGCCGGCACCAGGTACGCCGGCAGCGTCCGTCCGAGGTGGGCCCGCAGGTCGCCCAGTTCGGCCGGGTCGGCGGCGACGTACGCGACCAGGCTGAGCACGCCGGCCCGGTCGGGGCGGGCGAGCACCACCGCGTCGCGGACCGCCGGGTGGCGGCGGACCGCCGTCTCGATCTCGCCGGGCTCGACCCGGAACCCGCGGACCTTCACCTGGCCGTCGGCCCGGCCGACGAACTCCAGCACCCCGTCGGCGGTCCAGCGCACCAGGTCACCGGTGCGGTAGACCCGGCCACCGAGCGCTCCGAAGGGGTCCGGCAGGAACCGCTCGGCGGTGCGGGCGGGCGCGCCGACGTAACCGCGGGCCAGCCCGGCGCCGCCGAGCAGCAGCTCACCGACCACCCCGACCGGGACGGGCCGCAGCGCCGGGTCCACCACGTACGCGGTGGTGTGGTGCATCGGCCGGCCGATCGGGACGCTGCCCGCGCCGGCCGGCGCGGTGACCTGGTGCCAGGTGCCGAAGGTGGTGGACTCGGCCGGGCCGTACATGTGCAGCAGCCGGCCGGGGCCGCCGTGGGCGAGCAGGCCGTCCACCGCGGCCGGGTCGGCGGCCTCCCCGCCGAACAGCACGTGCCGCAGGCCGCCCAGGACGTCCGGGCGTTCCCGGGCGACCTGGTGGAACAGCGCGGTGGTGAGGAACAGCGTGGTGACCCGGTGCCGCGCCAGGTGCGCGGCCAGGGCGGCGGTGGACAGCGCCACGTCGGGCGGGGTGACCACGAGTGTCGCCCCGGCGACCAGGGTGGCCCACACCTCGAAGGTGGCCGCGTCGAAGACCGGGTTGGCAGCGAAGGCGACCCGGTCGTCCGGCCCGAGGGTCAGGTACCCGCCGTCGTGGACGGTGCGGACCAGACCGCGGTGGGTGATCCCGATGCCCTTGGGGCGGCCGGTGGAGCCGGAGGTGTAGACGACGTAACCGAGCTGCTCCGGGTCGACCGGGATCGCCGGGTCGGTCGCCGGCCGCCGGTCCACCTCGGCGGCGTCGCGGACCAGGTCCACGACGCGGCAGTCCAGGCCCGCGCCGTCGTGGTGCCCGTCGGCGGTGACCAGCACCGTGGCGCCGGTGTCGGCGATCATGTGCCGGCTGCGCCCGGCCGGCTGGTCGGCGTCCAGCGGCAGGTAGGCGCCGCCGGCCCGGAGCACGGCGAGCTGCGCGCGGACCAGACCGGCGCCGCGGGGAAGGCTGACCGCCACCACGGTCTCCGGGCCCACGCCGAGGGCGAGCAGGTGGTGAGCCAGCCGGTTCGCCTGCCGGTCCAGTTCGGCGTACGTCCACACGACCGGGCCGTCGACCACCGCGGGACGGTCGCCGCCGGTGGCGACCCGGTCGGCGACGAGGTGGTGCAGCGGCCGGGCGGGCAGCTCCGGTGTCGCGGCGGTGCCCGCCGCGCGCAGCGCGTCCCACTCGGCGGGGTCGACGGCCGGCCAGTCACCGAGCCGGGTGCCGGGGTCGTCGGCCAGCGCGTCGAGCAGCCGGGCGTACGCGTCGGCGAGACGCTCCACGGTGGCCGGGGTGAACAGGTCGGTGGCGTACTCGAACAGGCCGGTCAGGGTGCCGTCGGGCGCCTGGTCGACGAAGAGGGTGAGGTCGAACTTGGCGGTGCGCCAGCCCAGCGGCAGCTCGGTCACGGTCCGTCCGGGCAGCCGCAGCGCGGTCACCGAGGTGTCCCGCAGCGCGAACATGGTCTGGTAGACCGGGGTGCGGCTGAGGTCCCGCTCGGGCCGCAGCTGCGCGACCACCTGCTCGAACGGCACGTCCTGGTGGTCGTAGGCGCCCAGGGTGGCCGCGCGGACCCGCCCGACCAGCTCGGCCAGCGTGGGGTCGCCGGTCAGGTCGGCGCGGACCGCGAGCGTGTTGACGAAGAAGCCGACGACGTTCTCCAGCTCGCCGCGCGTCCGGCCGGCGACCGGGGTGCCGACGGCGAAGTCGTGCTGGCCGCTCCACCGTCCGAGCAGCGCCTGGAACGCGGCCAGCAGGACCGTGTGTACTGTGGTCCGCTGCTCCCGGGCCAGCGCGGCGAGCCGGGGCAGCGCGTCGCCCGGCAACGCGAAGCGGTGGGTGGCGCCGTCCGCGCCGAGCACCGCCGGGCGGGGCCGGTCGGTGGGCAGCTCCAGCGCGGGTACGCCGTCGAGCGTGTCGCGCCACCAGTCCAGTTCGGCGGCGACGCGGTCCGGGCGGAGGTCGGCGCGCTGCCAGCGGGCGAAGTCGGCGTAGCGCACCGGCGGCGCGGGCGGCGTCGCGCCGGCGTACAACTCGGCCAGCTCGCGCGCGACGACGCCGAGCGACCAGCCGTCGGCGACCAGGTGATGCAGCACGAGCAGCAGCACGTCGTGCCCGGGCAGGCGGACCAGCGTGGCGCGCCACAGGGGCCCGGCCGCCAGGTCGAACGGCTCGCGGATCAGCGCGGCGGCCGCCTCGTCGGTCCAGGCGGCGGCGCCGAGCCGGGTCAGTGCCACGGTGGGCTCCGGGTCCACCACAGGGGTGTCGCCGGCGAAGCGGGTACGCAGCGCGTCGTGCCGGGCGGCGAGCCGGTGCAGGGCCCGGCGCAGCGTGTCCTCGTCGAGGTGCCCGTCGACCCGCCAGGCGACCGGGATGACGTAGCTGGGGCTGTCCGGGTGGATGCGGTGCAGGAACAGCAGCCGCTCCTGGCCGAACGACGCCACGGCCGGGGCGTCGTCGGCGCCGGCGACCAGTGCCGGTGCCGGGTCGGTGGCGGGCGCGTCCGCGACGGTCTCGGCCAGGCCGGACACGGTCAGTCCTTCGAACAGGTCGCGCAGCGACACCTCCACGCCCAGTTCCTCGCGCAGGCGGGCGATCAGCCGTACGGCCAGCAGGGAGTGCCCGCCGAGGGCGAAGAACGTGTCGTCGACGCCGACCCGGGCGACGCCGAACACGTCGGTCCAGACCTTGGCGAGGCGTTCCTGGACCGGGTTCTCCGGGGCCCGGTACGCCACGGCCATCTCGGGGCGGTCCGGGGCGGGCAGCGCCTTGCGGTCCAGCTTGCCGCTCGGGGTCAGCGGCAGCTCGGCCAGCGGCACGAACGTCGACGGCACCATGTAGCCGGGCAGCCGTCCGGCCAGCCGGTCCCGCAGCTCGCCGACGTCGAGACGGTCCCCGACGACGTAGGCGACGAGGCGCTTCTCGGCGGCCTCACCGGTGGCCACCACCACCGAGGCGCGTACGCCGGGCTGGTCGTCGAGCACCGCCTGGATCTCGCCCAGCTCGATCCGGTTGCCGGCGAGCTTGACCTGCTCGTCGACCCGGCCGAGGTAGTCGACCACGCCGGGGCGGTGCCAGCCGGCCAGGTCGCCGCTGCGGTACATCCGCCCGCCCGGCTCGCCGTACGGGTCGGGCAGGAAACGCTCGGCGGTC
This sequence comes from Micromonospora sp. CNZ285, assembly GCF_004637285.1. Lineage (NCBI taxonomy): Bacteria > Bacillati > Actinomycetota > Actinomycetes > Micromonosporales > Micromonosporaceae > Micromonospora > Micromonospora sp. CNZ285. The sequence goes on from NZ_SPQD01000001.1 coordinate 2,425,226, forward strand.
AGGCCCGGCCGGCCGACGTAGCCGCGGGCGAGCTGCACACCGGCCAGGTACAGCTCTCCCGGGTCCTCGCCGGTCACGGGACGCAGCTCGGGGTCGAGGATGTGCAGCTGGGTGTTGTCGACGGCCGCGCCGATCGGCACGCTCGCCCCGGTCCACTCCGGCCGGCAGGCCCAGGCGCTGACCTCGATGGACGCCTCGGTCGGGCCGTACAGGTTGTGCAGTTCGACGTCGGGCAGGACGCGCAGCACCCGGTTCTGCAGGTCGGTGGGGAGCGCCTCGCCGCTGGCGAGGATGCGGCGCAGGCTGTGGCACCCGGCGACGCCGGGTTCGCCGACGAACAGCGCCAGCATGGTCGGGATGAAGTGCACGCTGGTGATCTCCCGGCTGCGGATGATCTCCACCAGGTACCGGGTGTCCCGGTGCCCGCCGGGCCGGGCGAGGATCAGCCGCGCGCCGACGGTCAGGGGCCAGAACAGCTCGTGCACGGACACGTCGAAGGCGTACGGGGTCTTCTGCAGCACCCGCTCGTCGGAGGTCATGCCGTATTCGTGCTGGCCCCAGCGCAGCCGGTTGACCACGCCCCGGTGCTCGACGACGACGCCCTTGGGCCGCCCGGTCGAGCCGGAGGTGTACATGACGTAGCAGGCGTTGCGCTCGTCGACGGCGACGTCGCACGGCTCGGCGGACTCGTCCGTGGTGTCGGCGACAGTCAGTTCCGGCAGGCCGGGCAGGCCCAGGTCGATGTCCATGCCGGGGCCGCGGACCACTGCCACCGCACCGGCCTGACCGGCCATGTAGGTCAGCCGGTCGGTGGGCAGCTCCAGGTCCAGCGGCAGGTACGCCGCGCCGCTCTTGAGGACGCCGAGCAGGACGACCAGCAGGTCCAGGGACCGCTGGGCGCCGACGGCGACGACCGTCTCGGGCCCGGCGCCGCGGCGGCGCAGGGCGTGGGCGAGCCGGTTCGCCCGCCGGTCCAGCTCGCGGTAGGTCAGCTCCGCGCCCTCGAACTCCAGGGCGACCGCGTCCGGGGTCCGCCGGACCTGCGCCTCGACCAAGCCGTGGATGGTGCTCATGCCTGCTGCTCCTTCAGTGCCTGCTCGACGTCCTCGTCGCTCATCGCGGCGATCTCGGCCATCAGCCGGTCCTCGACTGCCACCGCGAGTCGCGCCACGGTGGGCTGTTCGAAGAGGGTGCGGACGGCCACCTCGCAGCCGAAGACCGCGCGCAGCCGGATGGCGACCCGGGTGGCGAGCAGGGAGTGGCCGCCCAGGTGGAAGAAGTTGTCGTGGATGCCGATCCGGTCGACGCGCAGCACCTGCCGCCAGACGTCCGCGATCGCCTCCTCGGTGGGCGTACGCGGCGGTTCGGTGTCGGCGCCGGGCGCGGCCCGGTAGCCGGCCGGGTCGGGCAGCCGGTCCCGGTCGACCTTGCCGCCGACGGTGCGCGGCAGCTCGTCGAGGACGATCACCACCGCCGGCACCATGAACTCGGGCAGCCGCTCGCTCAGCCGGTCGCGCAGGTCGTCGACTGAGACCGCGTCGCCGGCCAGGTAGGCGACGAGGCGGTCCTGCCAGGCGATGACGACCGCGTCGCGTACGCCCGGGTGTTCCCGCAGGCGGGCCTCGACCTCGCCCACCTCGACCCGGAAGCCGCGGACCTTCACCTGGCCGTCGGCCCGGCCGCGGAACTCCAACTGCCCGTCCGCACGCCACCGCACCAGGTCCCCGGTCCGGTACAGCCGGCCACCCGGCTCATCACCGAACGGGTCCGGCACGAACCGCTCCGCCGTGGCGCCCGGCCGGCCCAGATAACCCCGGGCCAACTGCGTGCCGCCGACGAACAACTCGCCCACCGCACCCACCGGCACCTCGGCCAGCGAACCGTCCAGCACGTACAACGCGCGGTCCCCCACCGCCCGGCCGATCGGCACCGCACCGTCCACAGCGGACGGCACGTCGTAGACGGTGGCGCTGATCGTGGTCTCGGTCGGGCCGTACGTGTTGACCACCGCGACGTCCGGGTGGTGCCGCCGCCACCAGGCCAGGTCGGCCGGGCGTACCTCGTCCCCGCCGAGTACCAGCAGCCGCAGCGCGGCCGGGCTCCAGGTGGGCGCGGAGGTGCCGTCGGCGGTGACCTCGGCGATCAGCTCGGTGAGGTAGCCGGGGACGACCTCCATCACCGTCACCCGGTGCCGTTCCACGTCGGCGACGAGCTGGGCCGGGGCGACCAGGCCGTGCTCGGGCAGCACCAGCGCGGCCCCGCAGCTCAGCGCGGGGAAGATCTGCTCGACGGAGGCGTCGAAGGCCAGGGCGGCGAACTGGAGCACCCGGTCGGCCGGGCCGAGCCCGAACCGGCGTCGCATCCGGGACACGTGCGCGGCCATCGCCGCCCGCGACACCCCGACACCCTTGGGCCGGCCGGTCGAGCCCGACGTGTAGATCACATACGCCAACTGGCCGCCGTCCACCGGCACACCCGGGTCGTCGTCACGGCCACCGTCCGGCAACTCGCCGTCCAGCACCACGCTCACGCCGAGGTCGGAGGTCAGCAGCTCCCGCCGCTGCGCCGGCCAGGACGGGTCGATCGGCACATACGCCCCACCCGCCTTCAGCACACCCAACACCGCCGCGAGCATGTCCACCCCACGCGGCAACCGGACACCCACCAGCGACTCCGGACCCACACCACGGCCCCGCAACCACCACGCCACCCGATTAGCCCGCGCGTTCAACTCCCCGTACGACACCACCCCACCAGCAGCAACCACCGCCACCGCACCCACACCACGCCGCACCCGCTCCTCAAACCCCACCACCGGATCCACCACCCGGCCCACCACCTCCGGCGCACCGAAACGCCGCAACACACCCCGCTCCCCCGACGGCAACCCCAACCCACCAACCCGCACACCCGGATCAGCCACCACCGCCACCAACAACTCCCGACACCGACCCACCAACCGACCGATCGACACCGCATCGAACAGATCCGTCCGGTACTGCACGAACCCGCCGGCCGCGCCGGGGTCGGTGGTGAAGGTGACCATCAGGTCGAACTTGGTAACGTCGAACGGGATCTCGGCGGGACGCAGCCGCGCGGCGCCGAGCCGGGGCGCCGCGATCGAGCGCACCTCCAGGTCGAACATGGCCTGGAACAGCGGGGACCGGCCGGCCTCCCGGTCGGGGCGCAGCTCCTCCACCACCCGCTCGAAGGGGAGCTCCTGGTACTGGTAGGCGTCCAGCGCCCGGTCGCGGACCCGGCCGAGCAGCTCGGTGAACGTCGGGTCGCCGCTCAGGTCGGCGCGCATCACCAGGGTGTTGACGAAGAAGCCGATGACGTTCTCCACCTCGGGCCGGGTACGCCCGGCCACCGGCACCCCGACGCCGAAGTCGTCCTGCCCGGTCCAGCGGGCCAGCACCGCCTGGAAGGCGGCCAGCAGCGTCATGTAGAGCGTGGCGCCGTGCGCCCGGCCGATCCGTTCCAGCGCGGCCACCAGTTCGGGGTCCAGGGTGAACTCGTGGGTCGCGCCGGCCCAGGACGGGCGGGCCGGCCGGGGCCGGTCGGTGGGCAGTTCCAGCGCGGGCAGGCCGGCCAGCCGCTCGCGCCAGTGGGCCAGTTCGGTGTCGAGGCGCTCGCCGGTGAGTTCCCGGCGCTGCCAGCCGGCGTAGTCGGCGTACTGCACCGGCAGTTCCGGCAGCGACTCCCCGGCGTAGGCGGCGCCCAGTTCGCGTACCAGCACGCCCATCGACCAGCCGTCGGAGACGATGTGGTGCATGGCCAGCACGAGCAGGTGGTCCTCCGGCCCGAGCTGCCAGACCAGGGCCCGGAACAGCGGGCCGGACGCCAGGTCGAACGGGCGGTGCAGCTCCCGCTCGGCCTGCGCCACCGCCTCGGTGTACGGGTCGGCGGCGGATCGGGTGTCGTACCAGTCGGCGGTCACGTCGCCGACGGCGGCGACCCGCTGCACCGGCTGCGTGCCGACCACCGGGAAGGTGGTCCGCAGCGACTCGTGCCGGTCGACGAGCTGCCGCAGCGCCCGGTCGAGGCGGTCCCGGTGCAGCGGTCCGTCCACCCGCCAGGCCAGCGCCGCCATGTAGTCGGGCGCGTCGGGCTCCAGCCGGTGCAGGAACCACATCCGCTCCTGCGCGAACGAGAGCGGGAAGTCGCCGCTGCGCCGTAGCCGGGTGATCGCGGGCGCGGCCCCGGCGGAGGACGCGGGCAGTGCGGCGGCGAACTCGGCGATGGTCGGGTGGGCGAAGAAGGTCCGCACGTCGACGGGACGGTCGAGCGCCTTCACCAGGCGGGCGACCGCGAGGGTGGCGAGCAGGGAGTGGCCGCCCAGGTCGAAGAAGTCGTCGTGGATGCCGATCCGGTCGACGCGCAGCACCTGCCGCCAGACGTCCGCGATCGCCTCCTCGGTCGGGTTACGCGGGCCCTCGAAGCCCACGCTCACCTCCGGACGGTGGCCCTCCGGGTCCGGGAGCCGGTCCCGGTCGACCTTGCCGCCGACGGTGCGCGGCAGCTCGTCGAGGACGATCACCACCGCCGGCACCATGAACTCGGGCAGCCGCTCGCCCAGCCACCGCCGTACCTCGTCGGCGGTCACGCCGTCCGCGCCCAGGTAGGCGACGAGGCGGTCCTGCCAGGCGATCACCACCGCGTCGCGTACGCCCGGGTGTTCCCGCAGGCGGGCCTCGACCTCGCCCACCTCGACCCGGAACCCGCGGACCTTCACCTGACCGTCGGCCCGGCCCCGGAACTCGAGTTGCCCGTCCGCACGCCACCGCACCAGGTCCCCGGTCCGGTACAGCCGGCCACCCGGCTCATCACCGAACGGGTCCGGCACGAACCGCTCCGCCGTCGCGCCCGGCCGGCCCAGATAACCCCGGGCCAACTGCGTGCCGCCGACGAACAACTCGCCCACCGCACCCACCGGCACCTCGGCCAGCGAACCGTCCAGCACGTACAACGCGCGGTCCCCCACCGCCCGGCCGATCGACGGCGTGCCGGTGAGGCCCGGCGGAAGGTCGGCGACCGTCGTGGTGACCGTGGTCTCGGTCGGGCCGTACGCGTTGAGCACTGTCACGTCGGGGCACCGGGACGCGAAACGGTCCACGTCGTCGGGGCGGACACGGTCGCCGCCGAGCACCATCAGCCGCAGGTCGCGCGGTACCTCGCCGTCCCGTTCGGTCAGCTCGGCGACCAGTTCGCCGAAGTACGCCGGCGGCAGGTTGGCCAGCGTCACGCCGTGCCGGGCCAGCAGCGGCAGCAGGGTGGCCGGGGCGACCAGGCCGTGCTCGGGCAGCACCAGCGCGGCCCCGCAGCTCAGCGCGGGGAAGATCTGGTCGATCGAGGCGTCGAAGGCCAGGGCGGCGAACTGGAGCACCCGGTCGGCCGGCCCGAGCCCGAACCGGCGTCGCATCCGGGACACGTGCGCGGCCATCGCCGCCCGCGACACCCCGACACCCTTGGGCCGGCCGGTCGAGCCCGACGTGTAGATGACATACGCCAACTGCCCGTCCGCGACCGGCACACCGGGGTCGTCGTCACGGCCGCCATCCGGCAGCTCGCCGTCGAGCAGGATGTCGAGCCCGGCGTCCGCGCGGACGACGTCGACCCGGGCGGCCGGCCAGGAGGGGTCGATCGGCACATACGCCCCACCCGCCTTCAGCACACCCAACACCGCCGCGAGCATGTCCACCCCACGCGGCAACCGGACACCCACCAGCGACTCCGGACCCACACCACGGCCCCGCAACCACCACGCCACCCGATTAGCCCGCGCGTTCAACTCCCCGTACGACACCACCCCACCAGCAGCAACCACCGCCACCGCACCCACACCACGCCGCACCCGCTCCTCAAACCCCACCACCGGATCCACCACCCGGCCCACCACCTCCGGCGCACCGAAACGCCGCAACACACCCCGCTCCCCCGACGGCAACCCCAACCCACCAACCCGCACACCCGGATCAGCCACCACCGCCACCAACAACTCCCGACACCGACCCACCAACCGACCGATCGACACCGCATCGAACAGATCCGTCCGGTAGACCAGCGTCATGGCGAGTTCGTCGCCGCGCGGCTGGGCGAACAACGACACCGCGAACAGCGCCTTGGGGCGGTCGGTCTCGAAGTCGGTGAAGCGCAGCGGTCCGGCCGAGGGGCCGTCGCCCGGCACGTTCTGCATCGCGAACCAGGCGTCGATCAGCGAGTCGGTGTCCGGCCGCTCGGGCCGCAACTCGCGGACCACCCGCTCGTACGGGACCTCCTGGTGGTCGAGCGCGTCGAGGGCGTCGTCGCGGACCCGGCCGAGCAGCTCGGCGAACGTCGGGTCGCCACTCAGGTCGGCGCGCATGACCACCGTGTTGACGAACAGTCCGATGAGGTTCTCCACCTCGGGCCGGTCACGGCCGGCCACCGGGGACCCGATGCCGAAGTCGTCCTGCCCGCTCCACCGGCCCAGCAGCACCTGGAACGCGGCCAGCAGCGTCATGTAGAGCGTGGCGCCGTGTTCCCGGCCGACCCGGTGCAGGCCGGCCACCAGGTCGGGGCCGAGGACGAACTCGGTGGTCGCCGCCGCGTGCGAGGGTCGCTCCGGCGCGGGCCGGTCGGTGGGCAGGGTCAGCGCGGGCAGGCCGGCGAGCCGGTCACGCCAGTAGTCCAGGTCGGCGCGGAGCCGGTCGCCGTCGAGCTCACGGCGCTGCCGCTCGGCGTAGTCGACGTACCGGACGGGCAGCTCGGGCAGGGGTTCCCCGGCGTACGCGGCGGCCAGCTCGCGAGCCAGCAGGCCGACCGACCAGCCGTCGGAGGCGATGTGGTGCGTCGCCGCCAGGACCACGTGCTCGGTGTCGGTGAGCGTCCAGACGACGACCCGCAGCAGCGGTCCGGTGGCCAGGTCGAACGGCCGCTCCGCCTCCGCCTCGGCCGCCCGGGCGACCTCGGCGGCCGAGGTGGCGGCGCGCCAGTCGACGGGGGTGTCGGCCGACGGCGGCAGGACGACGCGGGGCATGCCGTCGCGTTCCACGAAACGGGCGCGCAGCGCGTCGTGCCGGTCGACCACCGTGTCCACCGCCTTCTGGAACCGTTCCCGGTCGAGCCGGCCGTGCACCCGCCACATCGGAGTCGTGACGTACGCGGTGTCGCGACCACCGGCCAACCGGTCGAGGAACCACATGCGGTGCTGGGAGAACGACGGAGAGTAATCAACCTGGACACAGTTCTCTAGCTGGCGCAATTCGAATTCTCCTCGACTGGAAACCGGCAGGCGACAAGCGATTACCGACGCATGCGATTGCGTCGGCGCGCAATTCGGTCAGACATCCCGAAGCGCCATGCCCATTCATTCACCCATCGGGCGAAATGCATGGCAAGGCGGAAATCGGTCGTATGCACGACCCATTCCACCGCTCGTACTGATCAGGGGCAGGGCCTGGCTGGACGCCATCCCACGTAGCCGTATGTCGGATTTGGTCCCGCTACGACCACAAACGAGAGATCACAGAATCACTCCCAAGCGACCTTTACGATCCTTAAGTTCGTTTCCGGACGCAGATCCCCCGACACCTCCGGACGGACTCATTCTGCAACGCCGTCCGACGCTCTCGCAAACCCCATCCTGTCGGGAAGCCGATGATCGATGGACGGCAACTCGACGTGGATCTTCGAGAACGGACGCCCATTCAGGGACGCCTTTTCACGCATCGCCGCAGATGGCGGCGGGGGCGGGCGCCCGGGCGTCGCGGCCTCCCCGGGGCGCCGCCGCGCCGGGCAACCCGGCGAAAAAATTCTTCGCGTACGGTTGCCCGGGCGGCGGTGATGGACATGAACGGCGGACCGGGCCGCGCCCGTCGTACCACGGGCACCTCCCCCGGACGGTGGATGCGACCGGCCGACCGGCCGACCGTGCCGGCGGCGCCGGACCGACCACTGTGGCCGGAGTGTGACGCTCGCTACACGGCCTCGGCACCGGCCGCCGGCGGCGTGGCCATCTTGTGGTTGCGGCCGGGCACCCGGAAGTGGTGGAACGTGACAGTGGCGCTGACGTCCAGCGCGTGCACCCAGTGCCACCAGCCGACCGGCACCAGCAGCATCTGCCCCGGTTCGAGCACCGTCTCCAGCACCGTCGCCTCGGCGTACCGGGGATGCCGGTCGAGGTCCGGTCGCGCCGCGTCCACCGCGCTGAACGTCCCGCCGCGGGGATAGACCAGATGCCGCTGGTACGACGGCACCAGCCGGACGTGCTTACGGCCGAGCACCTGGCAGAGCAGCACGGTGCTGTTGTCCACGTGCAACGGCGTGACGGTGCCGGCCGGTCCCAGCAGCAGGTGCCCGCCACCGGCCGGGTCGACGAGGTGCGCCGGCGGCCGCACGTCGGCGGCGAGCGCCCGCAGCGCGCCGTTCCAGTTCTCGTTGCGCGGCACCATGTAGTAGTCGTTCGTCCGCGCGCCGGAGTCCAGCAGCGCCACGTAGTCCGCGAACGGCATGGTGGTGCGGTGCCTGTCGTACTGCCAGGCGTGGTCGGGGTTCGCCTCGCGGCCGGTCATCACCTCGACGACAGCGTCCGGGCACCTGCGGGCCATCCGGGCCGGTGTCCAGTCCCGCGCGGGCCAGTCCTCCATCAGGCCGTCGAGCACGACCGGCCGGTTGCCGTAGTAGTAGCGGGCGAAGAACTCCTCGGCGCCGGGGGCGGACCGGCGCTCCAGGGCGCGGCCCCCGTCGTCCTCGCGCAGCACCCGGTAGGTGTCCAGCACCGACTCCATCCAGTCGTAGCGCAGCGCGAGCCGCCGGCACACGGCGAAGTACGGATGGCCGGCGAGCGCCGCCAGCTCCGCGTCGACGGCGTCGGCGTCCGCGCCGGCGGCGACGGCCGCCGCGCGGGCCTGCCCGGTGGCGACGCCCATCGCCAGGTTCTCGGCGAGCCACTCCCGCCAGGCGGGGAGCAGGCCCGGCGCGGCGGCCACCGTCACCGGGTGACCTCGACGGGCGGAGCGGCCGGCGCGGCCGGGCGGAGCGACAGCACCACGGCGCCGCCGCGGACGTCGGCGGGCGGCGGCGTGAGCCGGGGCGCCCGGGTGTACTCGGAGCAGTTGACGTAGGAGTTCTTGACGTGGGCCGGGATGTGGTCCGGCGTGGTGTCGGTCATGCCCGGCAGTCAACCGGCGCGGCGTCCCGGGCCGCCAGGGACGCCGATCCCGTCCGGCCCGGGACGCCGTCGCCGCACCGCACGGCCGATCCCGCCGTCCCGGCCGGACCGGGACATCCGCCCCTGGCCGCCGGGACGCCGCCGCCCGCAGGGTGACGGCGGCGGGCCGCGCCGGCGCGGAAACGGTACGGCGGGCCCGCGTACCGCCCGGCCCGCCACCCGGCTCACGCCGTTCAGGTGGTCCCCCGACACCTCCCGGCCTGACACAGTGGACCCGACATGCGTGACGACCTCCTCACTCCGCGTCGAACGGCCTGGGCCGTCCTCGTCGCCACCGGCGTGCTCACGCTCGGCGCGGTCGCCGGCTGGGCGGTGGCGACTCCCCCGTTCACCGCCGGTCAGCTCTACTCGCTCGTCGACCTGCTCGACGGCGTCGTCTACGGCGCGGCGGCATGGCTGATCCTGAGCCGCCGGCGCAGCGGCAGCCGGCTTCCGGGGTGGATCGCCGGCGCGGCGGCGCTCGGCGGCGCGCTCGCCGCGTGCTGCGCGCAGTGGCAGCTCGCCGTCGGCGGGCCGCCGCTGCTGACCGCCCTGCACCAGTGGGCCTGGGTGCCCGGCCTCTACTCGCTCGTCGTGGTCATGCCCTGGCTGCTGCCGGAGCGGCCGCCCGGCCGGCTCGACCGGATCGCGGTCGCGGTCGGCCTGGGGTACGTGGCGCTGACGGTGGCCGTCCTCGCCACCGCGCCGCCGCCGGTGGGAGTGGTGCCGCTGACGCCGGAACTGCGCGAGGCCCGCGCCGCGCTGCTGCGACCGTTGTCCCCCGTCCTGCCGTACGCGCTGGTCGGGCTCGGCGCGCTCGCCGCCGCCGGCGTCGCGTGGCGGTGGCGGCGCGGGGAGCCCGCGCTGCGCAACGGCCTCGGCTGGGTGACCGCGGGCAGCGCGTTGCTCACCCTGGCCTTCCTGGCCACGCTCCTGCCGCCGGCGGTGGTGCCGCCGGCCGTCCCCGCGCTGCTGATGCTCGCCTCCCAGGCGTTCTTCCCCGCCGCGGTGGCAGTGGTGGTGCTGCGCCAGCAGTTGTGGGGCATGCGGCTGGCCGTCCGGCGCACCCTGGTCTGGCACCTGATGACCGCGACGGTGATCGCCGCCTACTGCGCGGCGGTCGCCGTGTCCGATCGGCTGCTGCCGCACGCCGCGCCGCTGCCGCAACTGCTGGTCACCGGCGTGATCGCGGCGGCCTTCCAGCCGGTCCGCGCGCTCGTGCAGCGACGGGTGGACGGGCTCGTGCACGGCGAGTCGCCCGAACTCCTGCTGCACCGGGTGGTGCGCAGCGGCGGCAGCACGACCGACATCGGCGCGGCGGTGGCCACCGCACTGCGGCTGGCCGACGTGCGGATCACCGAGGACGGGCCGCAGCCGCCGCCGCACGAGGGCGGGCCGCCGGTCACCGTGCCGCTGGTCCGCGGCGACCGGCTGGTCGGCCACCTGCACGCCTGGCCCCGGCCCGGCGAGCTGCTGGACGACCGGGCCGGGGAGGCGCTCGCCGTCCTCGCCCCGGTGGTCGCCGCGATGGTGGACCTCGCCGGCACGAACCGGGACCTGGCCCGGTCGCGGCAGCGGCTGGCGGAGGTACGCGACGAGGAGCGCCGCTCGCTGCGCCGGGACCTGCACGACGGCCTCGGGCCGGCGCTCAGCGGCATCGGGCTGGGCCTGGCCGCCACCCGCAACCTGCTGCGCCGCGACCCGGACCGGGCCGAGGAACTGCTGGACCGGCTGACCGAGGAGCTGACCGCACGGGCGGCGGAGGTACGCGAGCTGGCGCACGGGCTGCTGCCGCCGGTGCTCGCCGACGGCGGCCTGCGTCCCGCCCTGGACCTGCTGCGCACCCAGTACGCGCGGGCCGGGCTGCGGATCGTGATGCGCGCCCCCGCATCGCTGGACCCGCTGCCGGAGCCGGTCGCCACCGCCGCGTACGGCGTCACCGCCGAGGCGGTGCGCAACGTGCACCGGCACGCCGGGGTGGACACCTGCACGGTGTCGCTGGACCGGCTACCGGACCTGCTCCGGGTCACCGTCACCGACGAGGGCCGGGGCGTGGCCGCCGGGCCGGTCCGCCCCGGCGTGGGCCTGCACGCCATGCGGGAACGGGCGCAGGCGGTCGGCGCGACGCTGACCGTCGGGCCGGCACCCTCCCGCGGCACCACCGTCTGCCTGACCGTCCCCCTGGAGTGCCGGTGACCGACCACCCGATCCGCGTCGTCGTGGTGGACGACCACCCGGTCTTCCGGCTCGGCATGAGCGCGCTGCTGGACACGCTCGACGGCATCGAGTGCGTCGGCGAGGCCGCCGACGCGTCCGAGGCCCGGGTGCTGGTCGACAGCACCAGGCCGGACGTGGTGCTGATGGACCTCCATCTCGGGCCGGGATCCGGGATCGAGGCCACCCGGGCGTTGAGCCGTGACCACCCGGAGGTCCGGGTGCTGGTGGTGACCATGCTCAACGACGACGCCTCACTCGTCGCCGCGGTACGCGCCGGAGCGCGTGGATACGTGCTCAAGGGGGCCTCGGCCGCGGACGTGGAGCGCGGCATCCGGGGTGTGGCCGGCGGCGACCTGGTCCTCGGCGGCCCGCTCGCCGACCGCGCCGCCGCTCTGCTGGGCGCCCGCGCCGACGGCCCGTTCCCGGAGCTGACCGACCGGGAACGCGAGGTGCTCGGCCTGCTCGCCCGGGGCCTGTCGAACCCGCTCATCGCGCACCGGCTCGGGCTGAGCGCCAAGACCGTACGGAACAACGTCTCCGCCATTCTGGTCAAACTCCGTCTCGGCAGCCGCGCCGAGGCGATAGCCCGGGCGCGCGACCACGGAATGGGTAATCCGAACGCCGCCGAACTGCCGCCGTCCCCGGCCCGCTGATCGGCGCCGCCGATTTCGAATCCGGCGCCCCGGTTTCGATTCCGGTCCGGTCGGCGGAGACGATTCCCGCACGCCGTTCCGGGGCGCTCCCGGCACACGCCGGGCCTGTGTCGTGGCTGCTCACCGGCGCTGCCGCCGGCCGCCCCGCCGCGCCGGGAGCGGGGCGGAGAAGGACGCCTCCCCGTGTGGAAGAAAGCCTTCCCTAACCAAGGTAAGGCTCATCTTCGCCGGTCCGGGACTCGGCGCGGAAACGGCGACTTACGGCCGCCAACCCCGCATTCCGTTGTTAAGGTGAGCATGATCCTCACTGACGGCGGACGGGTTTGAGGACCGGGCCGCACGGCAAATACCCGATGGCATTCGAGCACCACGAGGCCGGCTGTTCGTGTCCGCCGGCCCGCATGACTTGGAGGCACCATGAAGACCCTGTTGCAGTCTCCGCCGGTACGTGAATGCGCCGCCACCGCGTGCAGCTTCAACGACAACGGCTGTCACGCTCCCGCGATCACCGTGGCGGCGTCCGCCGACGCGGCCTCCTGCGCGACGTTCGTCGAGTCCTCGCTCAGCGGCGGGATCGCCGAGGTCACCGGCGCGGTGGGCGCCTGCGCGCGGGCCGAGTGCGTGTACAACACCAACCTCGCCTGCACCGCCGAGTCGATCACGGTCGGCCCGGGCGCCACGGTCAGCGACTGCCTGACCTACCAGCCCGCCTGACGAACCGGACACCACGCCCGTACGGGTCACGACGGTCACCGTCGTGACCCGTACGGCTGTGCGGCATCCGACCCGCCGTTGCACAGGTAAGCCTTACCTACTACCGTCTGACCTGGGCCGACTTCACCCCTTCCCGGCCGAGGAGACAGACATGGCGTTGCACCCCGCCGGGCGCCCGGCCCCGTCGGCCGGCGTCGCCCCGGTCGCCGCCCGGCCGTCGGCGCTCCCCTCCACGCCCCGCGACGCCGTCTCCGCCCGGTGCGTGCTGAGCGCCGCCTCCTCGGTGCGGCTGACGCTCGGCGACACCACCGCCGACCTCCTCTCCGCCCACGCTGTCCTCCCCGACGGCACGATCGTGCTCGCGGTCGACGCGATGAGCCGCACCGGCGGCCTGCTGGTGGCCGCGCGCGGCCACAGCGGTGCGGTACGCCTCGACGTGACCCACCTCGCGCCGGTCGCCGTACGCTCGCGGGTGCGCGCCCGGCTGCGGATCCTCGGCACCGCCCGCCGCTTCGACCCGGCCGCACTCGACGCCTGCGACCCGGCCACCGTGATGTCGCTGCTCGACCTGCCGCCGGTGGCGCTGTGGGCGATCGCGCCGGACGAGATCGTCCTCGACCGGGCCGCCCAGCCCGTCGCGGTGGACCCCGGCACGTACCGGGCCGCCCGCCCGGACCCGATCGCCGTCGACGAGGCCGCCCACCTCGCGCACCTGGCCCGCTGCCACAGCGACCTCCTGGACCGGCTCGGCACGCTCGTCGACAGCGGCGCCGGCGCGACGCGGATCGTCCCGGTGGCGCTCGACGCCGAGGGCATCGTGCTGCGCGCGGAGCGGCCGGACGGTCACACCGACACCCGGTTGTCCTTCACCCGGCCGGTCACCGCCGGCGCCGGCCTCGCCGAGGCGTTGCGGACGCTTGTCGCCTAGCCCGTGTTTCATAAGGCCCGGAGGTACTGGTTGATGGCGGCGATGGTCAGGGTGGCTTCGTAGCGGACGGCGAGTTTGTCGTAGCGGGTGGCCATGGCGCGGTGTTGTTTGAGCTGGTTGATGCCGCACTCCACGGCGTGGCGTCGGCGGTAGGTCTCAGGGTTGAAGGCGGGTGGCCGGCCGCCGCGGGAGCCTTTGGCGCGGCGGTGGGCGTCTTGGTCGGTCTTGCTCGGGATGCAGGCCTTGATTCCGCGTCGGCGCAGGTAGGCGCGGTTGGCCCTGGACGTGTAGGCCCGGTCCGCGAGGACCTGCTGCGGGCGGGTCCGGGGCCGGCCGGGACCGCAGCGGGTGACGCGGATGCGGTCGAGGACCGTGGTGAATTGCGGGCTGTCACCGCGATGTCCGGCCGTGACGACGGTGGCCAGGACCTTACGGCCCTGTTCGCAGGCGAGATGGGTCTTGGTGGTCCATCCGCCTCGCGAACGGCCCAGCGCATGATCGGCAGGCTCGGCGTAGATCCCGCCGGGTGGTTCTTTCTGCTGGTCGCCGTTACGGCGGGCGCCGGCGGCGTGTTGATGGGCGCGGCTGATCGTGGAGTCGACGCTGACGGTCCAGTCGATGCGCCCGGCCGCGTCGGCTGCGGCTTGCAGCCCTGCGAGGATGCGGGCCCAGGTGCCATCACGTTGCCAGCGGCGGAACCATCGATACAGCGTCTGCCATGGGGCGTAGTTCGCGGGTACGTCACGCCAGGGCGCACCGGTGCGTACCCGCCACCGTATGCCGTCGATGATCTGTCGTCTGGTCCACTTGCACGGTCTTCCCCGCGACGATTCCGCAGGCAGCAAAGGGTGCAGGTGCTGCCACTGGATGTCGCTGAGGTCATGCCGCGCCGCCGCCGCTAGGCTGGCCACGAGGTCTCCGGTATTCAGGTTTGCTTGGTCGCTTACCCACTTACCGGAGACCTCTTCAGCAATCGATCACCGCCACGCCGTGACCTCACCCGGCCCACGCCCACTTACGAAACACGGGCTAGGGCGCCGGGGCGGATCGCGTCCGCCCGGATCGAGGAGGCTCACGAGCGCCGCGGGTCAGCCGGGTTCGCCGTCGAGCCCGCCGCTTCCGCTCCGTACTGAACGCATCGCAGCGACACCCTGTCTTGATGTCGGTCTAAACAGGGGCTTGCGCGCTGATTAGATGGGTGTCAACCTAGAGACATGCCGAAGCAACAGGCGCCGATTCCCCTCGTCGACCTCAACGCCGACGCGCCGTGCTGCCCCTCGCTGGCGCAGCGCCGGGTCCCGGCCGAGACGGCGGCGGTGCTCGCGCCCGCGTTCAAGGCCCTCGGCGATCCGGTACGGCTGCAGCTGATGTCGATGATCGCGTCCGCCGAGGGCGGCGAGGTGTGCGTGTGCGACCTGACGCCGGCGTTCGACCTGACCGGGCCGACGATCTCCCACCATCTCAAGACGTTGCGCGAGGCGGGCCTGGTGGACGCCGAGCGGCGGGGCACCTGGGTCTACTACCGCGCGCGGCCGCAGATCCTGCGCCAGCTCGCCGGCCTGCTGTCGATCGAGCCGGCCGCCGCGGCGCAGCGGTAGCCGCACGCCACACCCCGCGGAGAGCCGGTCCGATCACCGTCACACCTGCCACCGCCTCGGCCCGCAGGCTCTCGAGGCAGCCGCCCCGCACCGGCGCGGCCTCACCCTGCGCGTACGCGCCGGCACCGACAACCCACTGGAGCCTCCATGAGTACCGCCACCACAGCCGACCACGCCCCGCCGGTGGTGGCACGCCTGTCGCGCCTCGACCGGTTCCTGCCGGTGTGGATCGGCCTGGCCATGGTCGCCGGTCTGCTGCTCGGCCGGATCGTCCCCGGCCTGGACGAGGCTCTCGGCGCCGTCGAGGTCGGTGGCATCTCCCTGCCCATCGCCCTCGGCCTGCTGATCATGATGTATCCGGTCCTGGCCAAGGTCCGCTACGACCGCCTCGACACCGTCACCGGTGACCGGCGCCTCCTGGTCTCGTCGCTGATCCTCAACTGGATCGTCGGTCCCGCCGTCATGTTCGCCCTGGCCTGGGTGTTCCTGGCCGACCAGCCGGAGTACCGCACCGGTCTGATCATCGTCGGCCTGGCCCGCTGCATCGCGATGGTCATCATCTGGAACGACCTGGCCTGCGGCGACCGGGAGGCGGCAGCGGTCCTCGTCGCCGTCAACTCGGTGTTCCAGGTCCTCGCCTTCGGCCTGCTCGGCTGGTTCTACCTGTCGGTGCTGCCGGGCTGGCTGGGTCTGGACGGCGCCGCGCTGGAGGTCTCCGGCTGGGACATCGCCGGTAACGTGCTCGTCTTCCTCGGCATCCCCCTGCTCGCCGGCTACCTCTCCCGCCGCCTCGGCGAGCGCACCAGGGGCCGCGACTGGTACGAGCGGCGGTTCCTGCCCAGGATCGGGCCCGTCGCCCTGTACGGACTGCTGTTCACCATCGTCGTGCTGTTCGCCCTGCAGGGCGAGGCCATCACCGACCGACCGGCCGACGTGGCCCGCATCGCTCTGCCGCTGCTGGCCTACTTCGCCCTCATGTGGGCCGGCTCCTACCTGCTCGGCCGGGCCATCGGCCTGAACTACGAACGCACCACCACCCTGGCGTTCACCGCGGCGGGCAACAACTTCGAACTGGCCATCGCGGTCGCGATCGGCACCTTCGGGATCGCCTCCGGCCAGGCCCTCGCCGGCGTCGTCGGCCCGCTGATCGAGGTCCCGGTCCTCGTCGGCCTGGTCTACGTCTCGCTGTGGGCCCGCGCCCGCCTGTTCCCCGCACCGGGAACCCGGCCGTGAGACGCCTCGGCCCCGGATCCGTCACCGGCATCCACCGCGCCGCGGCACGCCGCGCGGCAACCACCCGAATCAGGGAGACCCGATGAGCGACAAGCCCAGCGTCCTGTTCGTCTGCGTGCACAACGCCGGCCGTTCCCAGATGGCCGCCGGGTGGCTGCGCCACCTCGCCGGCGACACCGTCGAGGTGCGCTCCGCCGGCAGCGCGCCCGCCGGCCAGGTCAACCCGGCCGCCGTCGAGGCCATGCGGGAGGTCGGTGTCGACATCACCGACCAGACCCCCAGGCTCCTGGAGTACGAGACGGCGGAGTCCTCGGACGTCATCGTCACCATGGGCTGCGGTGACGCCTGCCCCGTCTTCCCGGGCAAGCGGTACGAGGACTGGAAGCTCGACGACCCCGCGGGCAAGGGCGTCGACGCGGTACGCCCCATCCGGGACGAGATCCGTACCCGGGTGGAACGGCTGCTCGCCGAGCTGCACCCGACCGCCTGACATCCGCCCTCACGGTCGACACCGGAGTGGCAACCGACGATGATCCGGTCCTGATTGCACCGGCGGGCGGCCGCCGTTGGTGCGACGATGCAAGCGTGGGAACTGCGAAGACTGCCACCCCTGCCATCTCGCCGCTCACCGGCGAGCCGATCAAGCGTGCCGACGCCGAACGCCTCGCGGGCGTCCTGAAGGCGTTGGCCGACCCGGCCCGGCTGCGCCTGCTCAGCCTGATCCAGTCCGCGCCGGAGGGCGAGGCGTCCGTCAGCGACCTCACCGCGCCGCTCGGTCTCTCCCAGCCGACCGTCAGCCACCACCTCCGGATCCTCACCGAGGCCGGTCTGATCGAGCGGGAGAAGCGGGGCGTGTGGGCGTACTACCGCCTGGTGCCGTCCGCGATCTCGGCGATCGCCGAGTTGCTGACGCCGCCTCGTAAACGGCCGACGAAGAAGGTCCGCTGAGCCGGCACCCTTGAGGTGCGCGGCCCGAGCCGGTAGAAACGGCGGGGCCGACAGGAGATCAGTCATGACCGACACCGACGGGCGGTTGTCCGCGACGCCGCGTACGACCCTGCGCCGGATGAAGGAGAAAGGGCACCACGACCGCGCCGCCCTGTTCGACGTGCTCCGGGCCGCCTCCGTCTGCCATCTCGGCGTGCTCGTCGACGGCGGCCCGATGGTGGTGCCGACCGTCTACGGCTTCGACGACAGGCACCTCTACCTGCACGGCTCGGTGGCCAGCCGGAGCCTCACCACCGACGCCGAGGTCTGCGTGACGGTCACCGTGGTCGACGGGCTGGTCCTGGCGCGCTCGGTGTTCGAGCACGGGATCAACTACCGCAGCGCGATGATCTACGGCCGGCCCCGGTGGGTGACCGACGCCGAGGAGAAGGTGTACGGCCTGCGGCTGCTGACCGAGCACGTCGCCCCCGGCCAGTGGGACCACGCCCGCCGCCCGAACCGGCGGGAACTGGCGGCCACCGCGCTGCTGGCGCTTCCGCTGGCCGAGGCGTCGGTCAAGACGCGCAGCGGACCGCCGGACGACGGCGACAGCCCGGACGCCGCCCTCGGGCTCTGGGCCGGCGAGCTGCCGCTTGTCGCGCGCTGGGAGCAGCCGGTGACCGACCCGGCGCTGCCGCCGGCGACGCCGGTGCCGGCGCACGTCGCCGCGCGCGCCGGCACCCGCGCCGACCAGGGCTGACGGGCGGCCCCCGGTCCGCCTACCGGAGCTGGCGGGCCACCTCCGCCAGCGGCAGCCGGGGCTGGACGGCCGCGCGGGCGGCCACCACGGCGAGAGCCCGGGGCACACCGGCGCAGTGCGCGATGATCTCCCGTACCGCCGCGCGCTCGGCGGTGAGGCGACGCTCGCCGAGGCGCGCCGCCAGCAGGTCCCACGCCTCACCGGCGGCCAGCTCGTCGACCACGACCGGGCACGCGGCCTCGCCGACGACCAGGCCGGTGAGGCGGTGCCGGCTGGTCACGACCACCATGCAGCCGGGTACGCCGGGCAGCAGCGGCCGCACCTGGTCGGCGTCGCGGGCGTCGTCGAGCACGATGAGCATCCGGCGTCCGGCGAGCGCGCTGCGGTAGAGCCCGGTGCGCGCCGCAGGTCCGCACGGGACGCCACCGGGTACGTCGAGCGCCTCGATGAGGCCGCCGAGCGCCTCCGCCGGCGGCACCGCCGCTCTGCCCGGTTCACTGCCGCCGAGCTGGACGTGCAGCACCCCGTCGGCGAACCGGGCCGCCGACCGGTGCGCCCAGCGCAGCGCCAGCGCCGTCTTGCCGATGCCGGACCGGCCGGACAGGACGCACACGACCACGCTCGACATCCGTCGCGGTCCGCCGTCGAGCAGCCGGTCGAGTTGCCGCAGTTGGGCGGAACGGCCGGTGAAGCCGGGAATCTCCAGCGGCAGTTGCATGGGGCGGATCCGGGCCGACAGCGCCGGGTGGGCGGGCAGGCCGAGGACCTCGCGGAGCAGCCGGACGGTCGCGGGCCGCGGACGGGTCACCCGCGACGACTCCAGGTTGCGGATGCTCCGGACGCTCAGTCCGGTACGAGCGGCCAACTCCTCCTGTGTCAGGTTGGCCAGTCGCCGGGCGGTAGCTATTTCATGACCCAACGTATCCATGTAGCCGATCACAGCGTCGTCTCCGTACCGGTTCTGGTGGATTCATGACGGTGGACCACCGACGCCGCGACCGCTGAGCGGGCAGTCAGCAGCGACATTGCCGGTGATCTGCCGGTGAAGCTCCTGTTGGCCAGACGAGGTTAAGTCCACAGTGGGTCCGACGCTATCGACCGGAGTCGAATCGACGGTCGACGAGACGGGCCCTTCCCGGCATCGGTGCAGCGTCGCAGAAGCAGCACTTCCGGTCACTCTCCGCAAACCTCAGATCCGTCCGGCGCGGGCCCGGAGGGCAGCGCGCCGACCAGGAGGACGAACATGCGAAGGTACGTCAGCGACACCGCCGAACTCACCGACGAGTACGGCATCCGGATCGGCCGCTGGACGCAGTACCGCGATCTCGGCCCGTTGCCGTTCGACGCCATGTGGTGCGTGATCCCGCCCGGCGGCAGCAGCAGCGAGGACATCCACCCCGAGGTCGAGTTCGCCGTGGTGACCCGCGGCACGGCCATCTACGAGGCGGGCGGCGAGAAGGTCGAGGTGCCGACCGGCGGCGTCATCCTGCTCGAACCCGAGCAGCGCCACGTCATCCACAACCCCTCGCCGGAGCAGCCGCTCACCATCCTCAGCATCTACTGGATGCCCCGGCCCGACGACGCGGCGCAGCCCGACGACGCGGCGCAGCCCGGCGCGGACGACGGAGCCGGCCGTGACTGACGCCGCCTCCGGCGTGGTGCTGGTGGTGACGCCGCCACCGACGCCGAACGGGCCGCTGCACCTCGGGCACCTCAGCGGCCCGTACGTCGCCGGGGACATCGCGGCCCGCGCGCTGCGCGCCGCCGGCCGGCGGGTGGTGACCCAGTGCGGCCTGGACGCGCACCAGAACTACGTGCTCGCCCGGGCGGAGGCGCGGGGCGAGACTCCCGCGGACACCGTCGACCACTTCGGCTCGTCGATCCACGCCGCGCTGCGCGCCGCGCGCATCCGGTACGACGTCATGGCCGACCCGCTGGCCGACGCCGACTACCGCCGGGCGGTGGCGAGCCTGCTCACCGAACTGGTGGAGGCGAAGGTGGTGGAGGTCGCCCCGGTGTCGCTGCGCGCGTGCGCGGCCTGCCGGCGGACCCTGCACCACGTCCGGGTCGCCGGGCGCTGCCCGGCCTGCGGCGCCGGCGCGAACGGCGGTACCTGCGAGGGCTGCGGCGGCTTCTGCACCGCCGCGAACCTGGCCGGTGCGCGGTCGACCTGCTGCGACGCGGCACCCGAACCGGTCACCTGCACGGTCCCGGTGCTGCGGCTCGACGAGCACCGGGAGCGGCTGGCCGAGTTCTGGTCCCGCGCGGTGCTGCCGCCCCGGCTGCGGCGCCTCGTCGCCTCGTACCTCGACGGTGGGCTGCCGGAGGTGCCGCTGGCGTACCCGACGGACTGGGGCGTCGAGTGGGACGACGGCCTGCGCATCGACGTCTGGGCGGAGATGGCCCTGGCCAACCTGGTGCTGCCCGCCCGCCACCTGCGGCCGGACGCGGACACGCTGGCCGGGTACCTGGACGCGTGGCGGGACGTGGACGAGCAGTGGATCTTCCTCGGGGTCGACAACGCGTTCTACTACGCGCTGCTCATCCCGGCCCTGCACCTGGCCGCCGGGCTGCCCGACCGGCCGACCGGGCTGGTCGTGAACGAGTTCTACCGGCTCACCGGCGCCAAGTTCTCCACCAGCCGCGAGCACGCGATCTGGGCGCACGAGTTCCTGGCCACCGAGGACCCGGCGATGGTCCGGGCGTTCCTGAGCTGGGACCGGCCGGACAGCTACGAGTCCGACTTCCGGCCGGAGGCGTACGAGGCGTTCGCCGCCCGGTACGCCGCGACCCTGGCCGGCGCCGTACCCGGCCTGGACGGCGTGCTCGCCGACACCGAGCTGACCCGCGGCGAGCAGGCGCTGCGCCCGGAGCACTTCGACCCGGCCACCGCGGTCCGGGCGGCGCTGGCCGCGTACCCCGGTGCGCCGACGCGGGCGGCCCGGCTGCTCGGCGTCGTCGGCGGCGCGGAACCGGCGGGTTCGGATGGGTGAGCCGCGCGTGCTCGTCGTCGGCGCGGGCGTGAGCGGCGTCCTGCTCGCCCGGCGGCTGCGGGACGCGGGCGCCGACGCGGTCCTGATCGGTCCGCACGGCGGCGGTCCGGACGGGCGGCCCGCCGACGCGACTGCCGCGTCCGGCGGGCTGGTGCGGGCCTTCGAGCCCGATCCGGCCGCCCGGTCCCTCGCCGCCGCGAGCCTCGCCGAACTGCTGGCCGATCCGTCCCTCGCGACAGCGGCGGGGTGGCGGCGGACCGGCTCGCTCTACCTGCTCGACGCCGGGCCGGCGGCCGGCGTGGACGGCGCCGAGATACTCACCCGGGCCGAGGTCGCCGACCGGTTCGGCTTCGCCGGACTCCCGGACGGCACGGTGGGGATCTG
Source organism: Micromonospora sp. CNZ285 (assembly GCF_004637285.1). NCBI lineage: Bacteria > Bacillati > Actinomycetota > Actinomycetes > Micromonosporales > Micromonosporaceae > Micromonospora > Micromonospora sp. CNZ285. Next base: position 2,446,823 of record NZ_SPQD01000001.1, read on the forward strand.
GGAGGACCGGGCCGGCTACCTGGACCCGGACCGGCTGCGCCGGACCGTCCTGCGTGGCCTCGGCCGGACCGAGACCACACCGGTGGCCCGCCTCGACGACCGCGTGGTCGAGCTGCGCGACGGCCGCCGGCTCACCGGCGACCTCGTCGTCGTGGCCGCCGGCGCCTGGACCCCGCGCCTGCTGCGCGCCGCCGGGCTGCCGGCCTCGCTGCGCACCAAGCACATCCAGTACGCCCACCACGTCACCGGCCGCGCCGAGCTGCCGTGCTTCGTGGACGAGACCAGCGGCCTCTACGGCCGGCCGGCCGGTCCGGGGCGGATGCTGCTCGGGCTGCCCAGCGACAGGTGGGACGTCGACCCCGCCGTCCCCCGAGCCGGACGCCGCGCTGGCGGCACGGGTCCTGACCGTGGCGGCACGGCGGCTGCCCGGCCTGGACCCGCGACCGGCCGGCCTGCCGGTGAGCGCCGCCGACTGCTACAGCGAACCCGCCGGCCTGGCCCTGCGCCACGTGGCCGGCGCGGTGCACACCTTCACCGGCGGCAGCGGCGGCGCCGCCAAGACCGTCCTGGCCGCCAGCCGGCTCGCCGCCACCGCCCTGCTGAACACCCGAACCGCGATCCCTGTCCCCCACGGCCAGACAGAGGCAGACTGATGACGCAGACCTTTCACACAGTGGGAATCGGCGCCGTGCCGGCGAACCTGAGCCTCGCGGCGATGTACGACACCCTCGCGCCGCACGACATCGCGCTGTTCGAGGCCCGCGACCGGCCGGGCTGGCACGACGGGATGCTGCACAGCGGCGTCCGCATGCAGACCGGCTGGGTCAAGGACCTGGTCTCGCTCTACGACCCGACCCACCCGCTGTCGTTCCTCAACTACCTGGTCACCACCGGCCGGGTGTACGCCCTGCTGGGCGCCGGGTTCGACACCATCCCCCGGATCGAGTACCAGCAGTACCTGGTGTGGGCGGCGGGTCAGCTGCCGCGCATCACGTACGGCACCCGCGTCGACCGGGTCGAGTTCGACGGCGCGCTGGTCAGCCGCAGCGGCGGTGCGGAGGTCGCCCGCTCCCGGCACCTGGTGCTCGGCAGCGGAACCGTCCCCTTCGTACCGGAGTTCCTGGACGCCCTCGACCCCCGGCACCTGTTCGTCGCCGACGAGCTGCACCAGCGCCTCGCCACGGTGCCGGACGAGCCGGACCTGCCGTGGATCGTGATCGGCAGCGGCCAGACCAGCGCGGAGTGCGTCGCGGCGCTGCTCGCCCGCGGGTGCCGCGACATCAGGTGGATCGGACGGCGGTCGTGGTTCGCCCCGCTGGAGGACTCCCCGTCGGCGAACGACCTGTACCGGCCCGCCTACCAGGAGGCGTTCCTCACCCTGTCCCGGGACGTGCGGGAACGGCTCGTCTCCGGTCAGATCCTGACCAGCGACGGCATCTCCCCCGGCACGCTGCGCGGCGTCTACCAGCACAACTACGAGGAGCGGCTGCGCACCGGCCGGTTCCCGGTGACGATCATGCCGAGCCGTACCGTGACCGGCGCCCGGCAGCTCGACGGGGAGGTCGAGCTGGAGTGCCTGACCGCCGGCAGCGGCGAGGAACGGCACCGGGCGGTGAACCTCGTCGTCGCGGCGGGACGCCGGCAGGCGCCGCTGCCCTTCGACCCGGAGCTGACCGCGCTGATCGACCTGGACGAGCGCGGTGAGCCGGTCATCGAGTCGGACTACTCGATCCGGTGGAAGCACGCCGACGACCACAAGATCTTCGTGCTGAACCGGGGGCGGTACGTCCAAGGGCTCGTCGACTCCAACCTGAGCATCCTGCCGATCCGCAGCGCGATGATCCTCAACTCGATCGCCGGCCGCACCGTCTGCCGGTTCCGCGACGACTACCTCAGCACCCGATGGGCGTGAGTGCGATGACGTCATTCGACTACGACGACCGGATCTTCGTCTCCGTCGACCACGCCGGCGACGCCGACCCGCTGCGGGGGCACTACCACCAGCGCGGCGACCTGGTCTGGGCGGAGATCTCCGGCGGCCCGGTCCGGCACGGCCGGCTCGCCGGCACCTGCGACGCGCGGGGCGTGGTGCGTTTCGCGTACGTGGAGGTGCTCGTCGACGGCAGCATCGTCGTCGGCGAGTGCGAGTCGCGGCCCGAGCGGCTGCCGGACGGCCGGATCCGGCTGCGCGAGCAGTGGCGCCGGCACGGGCCGCGCCGCGACAGCGGCGTCTCCGTCATCGAGGAGGCCGCCCCGGCCCGCGCCGAGGCGAGGGAGGAGCAGCGTGTCTGACATCCAGATCGTCAGCTTCGTCGCGGCGAGCCTGCTCATCATCATCGTGCCGGGCGTCGACTTCGCCCTGGTCACCCGGCAGACCGTGCGGTACGGGCGGCGGGCCGGGTTCGTGGTGCTGGCCGGGCTGTTCGCCGCCGCGCTGGTGCACGCCTCGCTCGCCACCGCCGGCCTGTCCGCCCTGCTGGTGTCCTCGCCGACGCTCTACACGGTGCTGCGCGTCGCCGGCGCGCTGTACCTGCTCTACCTGGGCGGCACCATCCTCTGGGCCACCCGGCCACGACGGGCGACGGCCCCGGCCGCGCAGCCGGTCCCCGTGGGCGCGGGCGGCCCCGGGCCGGACGCGGGCACCGGCCCTGCCGCCGCGCCGGAGACGGTGGCCGCCGACGAGCCGCACGTGGCCCGGCGCTCGTTCGTCATGGGCGTCACCAGCCAACTGCTGAACGTCAAGGTGGTCGTCTTCTACGTCTCGTTCGTGCCGCAGTTCGTCAAGCCCGGCGACGGCGCGGCGGCCCGTACGGCGGTGCTGGCCGCCACGTTCATCGGCCTCGCCGTGCTCTGGTGGGCCTGCTACATCCTGCTCATCGACCGGTTGCAGCCCTGGCTGACGCGGCCGTCGGTGCTGCTGGTGATCGAACGGCTGACCGGGCTGATCCTGATCGTCCTGGCGGTGCGGATCGCGCTGAGCCACTGAGCCGCACCACAGGCGCCCGCCGGCCCGGCCGCATCCAGCCGGGCCGGCGGCGCTGTGGTGTCAGGCGTTGCGCGGACGGTGGGCAACGGTGAGGACGTGGGTGGTCGGCCACTCCAGCGGCCGGCCGTCCAGGTCGGTGAGGGACGCGACCGGTGCGATCCGGTTGTCGATCACCCAGTCGTTGCGGACCGGCGCCGAGGCCGGGCCGATCTCGAAACCTGCCTCGGTGAGCAACGCCGTCCAGTCGGCGAAGCTCAGGCCGCAGAACTGCTCCTTCGTCTCCGACAGCCAGTTGTCGGTGTAGTCCTTGCGGGTCAGGTAGTCCATCGCCGCGCCCAGGCCGAGACGGACCGCGCCGTCGGCCAGGGGCTCGTACGCGAAGCCGAACGCGAAGTCCACGGCGAACTGGTCCAGCCGCGCCCGCGTCGACAGTCCCGAGACGTACCGCCGGACCTCGGCCGAGGTCAGGTCGGCCAGGTCACGGCGGGGCGAGGCGGGGTTGTCGCCGTCGTCTGTGGTCAGCCGCAGGATCACCGGCCGACCGGGGTCGTCCGGTCCGCACACGTCGCTGTTGATCCAGACGCCGCCGGGCACCGTGTGGTCGTGGATGCGGCGGGCGAACTGGAGCAGCGACTCCCGCTGCCGCCCGTACGACCAGATCTCGTGGGTGAGCGCGAAGGTGAGCGTGGTGTCGACAGAGCGGTCCTTGAACACCGCGCCGCCGAGGACGTTGCGGTGGAAGAAGTAGACGTTGGCGTTGCGGAACACGCCCTGCGCCTTCTTGTGCAGGCACTCCTGGTAGAGGTGGCGGGCCACCTCCACGCCGATCAGGTCGCTCTCCCGCAGGGCGGACTCCCGGTCGGCCAGTTCCAGGACCGCGCCGGCGCCGCAGCCGATGTCGACGATGCGGCCGGGCTGCACGTACCGGCGCACCGAGTCCCACTTGCGGTGCGCGGCCGAGGCGAACGCCTCCACGTAGGTGCGGTAGTCACGGGTGACGGTGAGGCCGCCCTCGTCGCCGACGAGCGGGTCGTTCACCACCGACCGGATCGCCTCGACCAGGCGGTAGCGCTCGAACACGTCGATCGTCGCCGGGTGGGTGAGCGTCCGCCAGGTCTCGTCGCCGGCGGCCAGGCGCAGCAGCACGTCCCACGGCCGTTCCGGGGTCTCGGGCAGGTCCGGGTCGGCCTCGACCTGCGCGATCGCGAAGCCGAGCCGCTCGTACAGCTTGGCGACCTCCGGCGTGGAGCAGGCCACCACCGTGTCGGCGGGGGTGAGTTCGAGTCCGGTGGCCACCGCGATGCTCTTGAGCGTCACCTCGGCGAACGTGTCGGTGTACGCGGTGTCGAAGATCGGTACGGCCAGCGAGCGCAACCCGGTGAGCACGCTGAACCGCTCGATCGCGGCCTCCCGCCTGTGGTACGCGACGGGGTTGCGCCGGGTGTTCTCGTGGTTGGCCGACGTCACCGCCCAGACCACTGTGGCCTCGTCGCCGGCGAGCCGGCTCAGGTAGTCGGCCTGGAACCGGGTCAGCAGGTGGTGCCGCCCCGGGAACAGCACGAAGCGGGTCGGCAGGTCGGTCATGGTCACCTCGCCTGGGCGGTGGAGCGGTCGGTGATCATACCGGGACGCGCCAGGAACGCCAGAGATGGCCGTACCGGCCGTCGGCGGCGAGCAGTTCCTCGTGCGTGCCCTGCTCCACGATCCGGCCGTGGTCGAGCACCACGATCCGGTCCGCGCTCACCGCCTGGCTGAGCCGGTGCGCCACGATCAGCGTGGTCCGCCCCTGCGTGGCCGCGAGCGCCGCCCGGTCCAGGTCGCGGGCCCCGGCGCTGCCCGCCTCGGCGGTCGCCTCGTCGAGCACGGCGACGGCGGGCGCGGTGAGCACCAGCCGGGCCAGGGCGACCTGCTGGGCCTGCGCGGCGGTGAGCCGGTGGCCGCCCTCGCCCACCGGCGTCGCCAGCCCGTCCGGCAGGGCACGCAGCCAGGTGGTGGCGCCGACCCGCTCCATCGCGTCGAGCAGCTCGGCGTCGGTCGCGTCCGGGGCGGCCAGGCGCAGGTCCTCGGCCAGCGGCCCGGCGAAGACGTGCACCTCCTGGCTGACCAGTGCCACGTCACGCCGGGAGGTGGCCTCGCCCGCACCGGTGAGCGGCGCGCCGTCGAGGCGTACCGATCCGTCGGTGGGCGCGATGATCCCGGCGGCGATGCCGGCGAGCGTGCTCTTGCCGGCGCCGCTGGCGCCGACCAGCGCGACCCGCTCCCCCGGCGCCAGGCGCAGCTCGACGTCGGCGAGCACCAGCGGCCCGTCGTCGTAGTGGTGCCGGCGCACCGTGACGTCCAGCGCGGCCGGGCCGCGCGGGCCGGCGGGCGGGGCGGCCGGGCCGGACACGGTGGCCGGGCCGGTGTCGGGCAGGTTCGCCACGCCGACCAGCCGGGCGAGGCTCGCGCCGGCCTGCAGCACCGAGTCGGACTCCATCAGCAGCAGGCCGATCGGGTTGAACAGCCGGTGGAAGTAGAGCGCGGCGGTGGTCGCCGCGCCCACAGTGACCAGGTCGTCGCGGACCAGGAAGAACCCGGCCACGAGCACCGCGGCCAGGCCGAGGAACTCCGACCTGTTGATCCGCAGGCCGAAGCGGGTGTGCAGGTTGAAGATCTCCAGCGACAGGTCACGGGCCAGGCCGGACCGCTCGGCGATCGCCGCCACGTGCGCGTCCTCGGTCCGGTACGCGCGCACCGTCGCCGCGCCGCGCAGCGCACCGGCCATCGCCTGCGTCCGCTCACCGGTGGCGACCCGCTCGCGGGCGTAGTACGGCATCGAGCGCCGCAGGTACCAGCGCAGCGCCAGCGCGTACGCGGGCGCGGCGACCAGCCCGGCGAGGCCGAGCCGCCAGTCCAGCGCGACCAGCCCGAACACGGTGAGCACGACCGACAGCAGCGCGCCGACGAACGACGGGCCGCTCACCGCGATCACGTTCGTCACCACCGCCACGTCGTCGCCGACGCGGGCCAGCAGGTCGCCGGTGCCGGCCCGCTCCAGCGTCGCGGACGGCAGATGCAGCGCCCGGTCGAGGACGCGCTCACGCAGCCGGGCCAGCACCGTCTCGCCGAGCCGGGACGCGAGCGCGGCACCGAGCGCGGTGAGCAGGCCGGTGAGCACTGCGGCGGCGGCGATCACCGCCACCCGGCCGGCGATCCGGGAGGCCGGAGCGTCGGCGATGACGTCGTCGACCAGGCGGCCGAGCACCCAGGGTGCGACCAGGCCGCCGGTGGCGGCGGCGACGAGCACCGTCGCCGCGGCGGCGCTGAGGCCGGGCCGGTCGCGGAACCGGGCGACGAGCGTGGTCCAGGTCTGGCGGGCGGACGCGACAGGCAGCAACGTCCGGCCGGGGGTACGCGGTTCGGCGGTCACCGCAGCGTCTCCTCGCGGTAGCGGGGGTCCTCGGCGAGCAGGCGCTCATGTTGTCCCTCGGCGGCTACCCGGCCCTCGGCGATCACCACCACCCGGTCGGTGATGCGCAGCAGGGCCGGGCTGCTGGTGATCAGCAGCGTGCCCCGGGGCGCCGCCCGGCGCGCTTCGGCCAGCCCGTCGGCGAGCTGCGCCTCGGTGGCCGCGTCGACGGCGGTGGTGGGGTCGTGCAGCACCAGCACGGGCGGGTCGGCGTGCAGCGCCCGGGCCAGCCCGAGCCGCTGGCGCTGTCCACCGGAGAGGTTCGCGCCCCGCTCGACGAGCCGGTGGTCGAGGCCGCCGGGGTGCGCGTCCACCACGTCCTGGGCGGCGGCCGCGCGGACGGCGGCGTGCAGCCGCGCCTGATCGGTACGGGCGCCGGCGGCGAGGTTCGCCGCCACGGTGCCCTCGAACAGCGTCACGTCGTGCGGTTCGACGAGTACTGTGCCGCGCAGCGCGTCGACGTGCAGGTCGTCGGCGGGCACGCCGTCGACACGCACGGTGCCCCGGCGCACGTCCGGCGGCACCCGCCCGGACAGCAGCGCCACCAGCGCCTCGGCGTCGGCCGGGTCGTACGCGAGCACACCCACCAGCTCGCCGGGGCCGACGCGCAGGTTCACCCCGTCGAGTCCGGCGTGCCCGACGTCGTCGAGGGCCAGCCGTGGCCCGGCCGCGGGCGCCGGGGCGGGCGCGTCGCCGGGCCGGGTCAGCGGCTCGGCGCCGAGCACTCGCGCCACCCGGGCGGCGGAGGCGCGGGCCATCGCGAACAGTTGCACGCACCAGCCCATGGTCTGCACCGGCTCGGCCACGAACTGCGCGAGTCCGACCACTGTGACCAGCTCGCCGATGGTGAGCCGGCCGCGCAGGGCGAGCCAGCCGGCCACCCCGGCGACCGCGGCGAGGAACAGGCCGTTGGCGGCGGTGGTGAGCCCGAGGTGCAGTCCCTTGGTGTTGGCGGCGCGCAGCGTCACCGCGAGCGCGTTGCGGCTGGCGGCGGCGTACCGGCCGGCGGCGTGGTGCTGGGCTCCGATGCCGCGCAGCACGCGCAGTCCGGAGACGAGGTCCACGGCGAGCGCCGTGGTCTCGGCGAGGGCCTCCTGCTGGGAGCTGCTGCGTCGGGACAGCAGCGGCGCCATCCGTTGCAGCACCAGCACCAGCACCGGTACGCCGACGAGCACGCCGAGTCCGAGGGGGACGTCGATGACCAGCAGCGCGGTCGCCGCGACGGTCAGCGCGGTCACCGCGGCGACGCCGAATCCGGCCACCCGCACCACGAGCGCGGAGAGTTCGGCGTCGGAGGCGGCGACCGAGAGCATCTCGCCGTCGCGCAGGCCGGAGCGGTGCCCGCGCGGGTCGAGCGCGCGCTCGGCGATCTCCACCCGCAGCAGGTGCGCCTCCCGCTCCACCGCGGCGAACGCCTGGCGGGCGCCGTTGCGGTAGGCGAACGCGAGCACGGCGAACAGGGCCGCGAGGCCGGCGACCGAGTACGCCAGCGCCCACGGGTCGCCGGTCACCACGGCGCGGTCGATGATGAGGCCGATCGCCACCGGCACGAGCGCCTCGGCGACCTGGTGCAGGCCGAGCAGCGTCACGCCGATCAGCACCGGCCGTCGCTGGCGGCGCAACGCCTGACGCAGCACGTACCGGGCCGTGACGGCGCCGCCGGCGGGATGCGGGGACACGAGGGGTTGCCTCCAGTGCTCGAAGTGAGGACAGCCTAACCTCAGCCGCCGGGGTGGCCGAGCCGGGTGGCACGGCTCACCACGGCCTCCGCCAGCGGGGCACGGTGACCGCCGGTAATGTTGATCAGGCCGAGAGTGCACCCATATGTCCGCTGCCCCGAGGAGCGACCATGCTCGATCACGCGTCCGGCCGAATCGACATCGCCCGCCTTCAGGAGACGCTCGACGGACCGTGGGCCGAGGTTCGCCAGGCCCACCGCAAACACCTCGACGAACGCTTCCTCCCGGTCTACGGCGAGACCGGCGACCAGGCGCGCGAGCGGATCACGCGGCTGCTCGGCGAACTCCCGGTCGAGCTGGGCATCGCCGCGGGCTTCCCGCCCGAGTACGGCGGCCGGTCCGACATCGGCGCCTCGATCGTCGCCACCGAGATGCTCGCGCAGGTCGACCTGTCACTCATGGTGAAGGCCGGCGTGCAGTGGGGCCTGTTCGGCGGCGCGGTCGCCGCCCTCGGCACGAAGCGGCACCACGACGCCTACCTCCGGGACATCGTCGAGGGACGGATCTTCGGCTGCTTCGCGATGACCGAGACCGGCCACGGTTCGGACGTGCAGCAACTGCGCACCACCTGCGTCTACGACCCGCAGACGCAGACCTTCGACCTGCACACGCCGCACGAGGCGGCACGCAAGGACTACATCGGCAACGCGGCCCGGGACGGGCGGATGGCTGTGGTCTTCGCCCAGCTCGTCACCGGCGGACGCCGCCACGGGGTGCACGCGTGGCTGGTGCCGATCCGCGACGAGCACGGCAACCCGATGCCCGGCGTGACCATCGGCGACGCCGGACCCAAGGCCGGCCTGCTCGGCGTCGACAACGGGCGGCTCAGCTTCGACCACGTACGGGTGCCCCGGGACATGCTGCTGGACCGGTACGCGCAGGTGGCCGAGGACGGCACGTACTCCAGCCCGATCGAGAACGACTCCCGCCGCTTCTTCACCATGCTCGGCACGCTGGTGCGGGGCCGGGTCAGCGTGGGCGGCGCCGCGTCGGCGGCCACCAAGGCGGCACTCGCCATCGCGGTGCGCTACGGCGACATCCGCCGCCAGTTCAGCGACGGCGCCGGCGACCGCGAGGTGCTGCTCAACGACTACCTGGCCCACCAGCGCAAGCTGCTGCCGGCGCTGGCCACCACGTACGCGCTGCACTTCGCCCAGACCGAGCTGGTCGCCGCGCTCGACGAGATCCAGGGCGGCGACGGGCCGGTCGACGAGCACCGGCAGCGGGAGCTGGAGTCCCGTGCCGCCGGCCTCAAGGCGGTGCAGACCTGGCACGCCACACGCACCATCCAGGCGTGCCGGGAGGCGTGCGGCGGCGCCGGCTACCTGTCCGAGAACCGGCTGCCCAGCCTCAAGGCCGACACCGACGTGTTCACCACGTTCGAGGGCGACAACACGGTCCTGCTCCAGCTCGTCGCCAAGGGGCTGCTGACCGGCTACCGGGACGAGTTCGGCTCGCTGGACGGCTGGGGGCGCGCCTCCTTCGTCGCCGAGCAGGTACGCGAGATGGTGCTGGAGCGCACCGCCGCGCGGGCGCTCATCGCGCGGCTGGTCGGCGCCGTGCCCGGCCGGGACGACGAGGTCGCCGTGACCGACCGGGGCTGGCAGCTCAAGGTGTTCGAGGACCGCGAGGAGCACCTGCTGGACAGCGCGGTCCGCCGCCTGCGCGGTGGCGCCTCCACCAAGAAGGACCGTCCGTTCGACATCTTCAACGACGTGCAGGACCACGTCCTCGCCGTCGCCGCCGCGCACGTCGACCGGGTGACCCTGGAGGCGTTCGTCGCAGGCATCGACGCGACAGCCGACCCGGCGGTCAAGGAGCTGCTGTCCCGGGTCTGCGACCTGTACGCGCTGAGCGTCATCGAGGCGAACAAGGGCTGGCTGCTGGAGCACGGCCGGCTCACCCCGGCCCGGTCGAAGGCGATCACCGGCGTGGTGAACGGGCTGCTCAAGGAGCTACGCCCGTACATGCGCACGCTGGTGGACGGTTTCGCCATCCCGGACGCGTGGCTGCACGCCGCGATCCTGCGCGAGGAGCCGGCACGGCAGGAGACGATGGCGGCCCACGACGCCACGGGCGACCCACAGGCGGCCGCCGCGTAGCCGGCCGGTGCCACGGCCCCCGGTCAGCCGCCGGGGGCCGGCGCGGGTCGCGCCGGTGCCGGCGTGCCGGCCGGTTCGCCGACGGCGGCCTGCGACGCGGCGTACGCGCCGGCGCCGATCGCCAGGTACAGCCCGCCGAACAGCCAGAACGCGGCGAACAGGAAGCCGCGCTCGGCCATCGCGGAGATCATGACGAGCGCGCCGGCCAGGGCGGTCACCGCGTACCCCGCCCGGATGCCGTACGCGCACAGCGCGCCGGCGACGAGGGGTCCGGCGATCCACAGCGCCGCACCCGCCCAGCCGATGCCGACCGAGCCACCGGCGGTCGCGACGGTCACGAGCACGCCGGGCAGCGCCACGATGCCGCCGGTCAGGTAGCGCCACCACCGTCCACCGGCTCCTCGCCGCATCGCCCACGGCACGAGCGCCGCCGCGACGGCCACCAGCGCGAGCGGGACGTAGTACAGGCCGATCTCGCCGGACGCGCAGGCGAGCAGCGTCAGCACCGCCGCGCCGGCGAACCGTGCCGGACCGCGGGCCCGGCCCCGCAGCACGAGCGGCGCGGCCGCGAGGAGCGCCGGCAGCAGCGTGAGCATCGCGATGCCGGGGCCGAACCGCCGGGCGACGCCCTGCTCGCCGGGGTCGGCGCCGAGCGGGTCGACCGGCAGCGTGGACGGCAGCAGGAAGCTCACGCACACGGCGATCAGCACGCCGGCCGCCACCGCGACCACTGACAGCATCCGGGCGGCCCGCTCCGCGCCGTCCCGGACCGGCAGGCCCAGTTCCTCCCGCGCCTGGCCCGCCACCGTGTGTGGTCCGCCGAGACCGGCGAGGATCTCCGCGATGTCGCGCCCGCTGTCCAGCGCGTCGGCGATGTGCGCGCGGACGTCCGCGACGATCTCGCGCGCCTCGTCCGGCGGGACCTCCGACAACTCCTCGTCGAGGGCCCGCAGATAGGTCTCCGCCGCCTCCGGGAGGCCGTCGTCGCTCATGTCTCCTCCGTTATCAGCTCGTCCACGTGCGGCTGGATCTCCCGCCACACCGCCGCGAACATCCGCAGGTGCGCCCGGCCCTGATCGGTGATCGTGTAGTACCGCCGGGCGTGCCCCTGCTCGGGCGCCACCCACCGGGTCTCCACGGTGCCCGCCTGCCGCATGCGGGCGAGCAGCGGATACAGGCTGCCCTCGCTCGCGGTCAGGCCGCGGACCGCGAGCCACTCGGCCAGTTCCAGGCCGTACATGTCGCGTCGCGAGAGCAACGCGAGCACGCAGTACTCCAGCACGCCCTTGCGGATGTTCGTGGTGATCCGCTCACGTGCGCCGTCCATGCGACGCAAGATACCTTGCTATGCAAGACATGTGGCGCGAGGGGTCCGCGGCGCACCGCGCTCGCCGCACCGCGGACCGGCGTCGCGGGGGTCGGTCAGATCGTCTTGTACGAGCCGAAGGTGCCGCGCGTCGTCCAGCCCCGGAAGAGGCCGAGCCCGTAACCGTGCCCGCTGCAGTCGGCGGACTGGTAGCCGATGACGTTCTGGAAGCCGCCGCTCCAGCCGAGCAGCCAGTCGGCGTCGGCCGGGAACGGGCGGCACAGGTCGTCCGGCACCGCCTGCCGGGCGACCACGGCGAGCGGATCGCTGGAGTAGAAGACCAGGCCCGTGTCGGGGTTCGGCATCGTCGCCGGCTCGGCGGCGGCGGGCGCGGCGAACAGCGGGACGGTCAGGGCCGCGGCGGCGAGACCGGCGGCGATTCGCATGGTGGACGTGCGCATTCTGTCCTCCAGGGACGGTGGGCGGCCAGGAGGGGGCGGCGGTTTACCACCCCGTCAGGAGTGATGCGCATCGATGCAAACGATGCCGCAGGAAGGTTGAATTGTCAACCAAATCGGTGACGGACATCGACCGACGTGTGTTGACACATTTTGTTACGGCGGTGATAGTAACTGCAAAGCTCCCGCCGGTCCCTCCGCTGGGACGCATCGCGGCGGCGCCACACCGACGTGGCCGGCACACCGCCACCACCACCGTCCAGGGAGCGCCGTCGACGACGTCCCCTGGAGGACGCATGAGAAGACGATCGAAGATCTACGCCGGGCTGGCGGCCGCCCTCGTCCCGCTCGCCTCCGTGGTCGTGGCGCTCGGCGCCACACCCGCCGGCGCCGCGATCGGCGGCTCGGGGCCCTACCCCGCCGACTACGAGACCTCGTCGAGCCTGCCCAACCACACCATCTTCCGGCCCCAGACGCTCCCGTCCGAGCGCCTTCCCGTCCTGGTGTGGGGCAACGGCGCGTGCTCGGCCAACGGCCTGTCGCAGGGCACCTTCCTGCGCGAGATCGCCTCGCACGGCTTCCTCGCCATCGCCAACGGGGCGCCGAACGGCTCCGGCTCGACGAACGCCCAGATGCTCACCCAGTCCATCGACTGGGCGGTGGCGGAGAACTCCCGCTCGGGCAGCAAGTACTACAACCGGATCGACACCACGAAGATCGCCGTGGCCGGGTTCTCCTGCGGCGGCCTGGAGGCGTACGCGGTCTCGAACGACCCGCGCGTCACCACCACCGGCATCTTCAGCAGCGGCCTGCTCAACGACGCCGACGACTACCAGCTGCGGCGGCTCACCAAGCCGATCGCGTACTTCGTCGGCGGCCCGAGCGACATCGCCTACCCGAACGCGATGGACGACTGGGGCAAGCTGCCGGCCGGGCTACCCGCCTTCATGGGCAACCTGAACGTCGGGCACGGCGGCACGTACGACCAACCCGACGGCGGCGAGTTCGGCCGGGTCGCGGTGCTCTATCTCAAGTGGCGCCTGAAGGGCGACATCAGTGCCGGCGCCAACTTCGTCGGCCCCGACTGCGGTCTGTGCCGCACGCAGTGGAGCGTCCAGCAGAAGAACCTGACGCTCGATGCCCCGCCGCCCACCACTCCCCCGCCGACGACCCCGCCGCCCACCACGCCGCCGCCGACCACGCCGCCGCCGGGCGGGGCCTCCTGCACCGCCGTCTACGCCGTCCAGGACCAGTGGAACGGCGGCTTCGTCGCCAACGTGACGGTGACCGCGGGGAGCACCGCGCTGACCGGCTGGCGCGTCACGCTCACCCTGCCCGGCGGCGCCGCGATCAGCTCGCTGTGGAACGGCGTGCCCAGCGGCACCAGCGGCACCGTCACCGTGGCGAACCAGAGCTACAACGGACGGCTCGGCGCGGGGCAGAGCACCACCTTCGGATTCCAGGGCACCGGGACCGGCGGCGGCGCCACCGCCACCTGCACCGGTAGCTGAACCATCTCGGCGGGGCCGGCGCCGGACGCCGGCCCCGCCCGAGGTGAGTATCGTCTCGCCGGGACGCCCGGCCCCCGCCCGGTCCGTCGTGGACGGTCCCTGCCGGCGTCGCGAAGACTGCCTGCTAGCGCGACCGGCGGCGGCCCTAGACGAACATGACGCGCACCGGAAAGCCCTGCGCCGTAAGCTTTTCGGCCATCCACACGAAGTTGACATGGTAGATGGTTGGGCTAGGGTTCCGCCGAACGGTTGTCACCGAGGCAGGTATCCGGTCACCACGAGGACGGCATGACGGCACAGTGCAGTGGCTTCGACATCCGCTTGCTGGGCAGTCTCCGGATCACGTTCGCCGGGCGGGAACTGCCGCTGCGCTCGGCGCAGCGCCGGGCCGTCTTCAGCGCGCTGGCGCTCACCCCGGAACGGGGCCTGTCCCGGGACGAGCTGATCTCCGCGGTCTGGGGTGACCATCCGCCGGCCAGCGCGACCGGCAACCTCTACACGTACGTCTCCGCCCTGCGCCGCATGCTCGAACCGGACCGTGACAGGTGGTCCTCCGGCCGGGTGCTCACCTCCGAGGGCGGCAGCTACCGGCTGCACCTCGACGCCGACGCCGTCGACGTGCACCGCTTCGAGCGGCTCCGCGAACGCAGCCGCGCGCCCCGCGCCACCGGGGACACGACGGGCGAACTGGCCGCGCTGGACGCCGCGCTGGCCGAGTGGCGGGGAGACGAGGCGCTCGTCGGCGTACCGGGACCGCGAGCCGCCGGCCATCGGATCCGGCTGGGTGAGCTGTACCTGGCCACAGTGGAACGTCAGGCCGACCTGATGCTGGGCCTCGGACGCGGCGCCGAGGTCGTCGACCGCCTGCTCGCGCTCGTCGGCCGCCACCCGGCCCGGGAGAGCCTGTACGCGGTGGCGATGCGGGCGCTGGCCGCGCAGGGGCGTACCGCCGAGGCGCTCGCGCTCTACGCCACGCTGCGGGACCGGCTGGTCGAGGAGTCGGGCACCGAACCCGCCGCCGCCGTCCGGCAGATCCACGACCAGCTGTCCGGCGCCACCGCGGCCCCGGTACGCGGCCCGGGGCCGGTCCCGGCCCGGCACCCCGGTTTCCGGGGCCGTTCCGCCGCGCTGGCCCGGCTGCGCGCGGCGGTCACCGGCCTCGCCGGCGGACGCGGCGGCAGCATGTGGATCAGCGGCGAGGCGGGCATCGGCAAGTCCGCGCTGCTGGCCGAAGGGCTCAGCGGCGCGGCGCCGCTCGGCGTCCAGGTCGGCTGGGCCGTCGGCGACGAACTGGCGTACCGGATGCCGTTGAGCATCGTGCTGGAGTGCCTGTCCCTGGGCAACGACGCGGACGGCCTGCCCGCCTCGCTGCACGCCTGCACCGGCGGGGCACCCCCCACCATGACCGTCATCGACACGGTCCAGCGGTTCGTGGTCGCGCGGTGCGCCGAACGGCCGCTGCTGCTGGTCCTGGACGACCTCCAGTGGGCCGACGACATGTCGCTGCTGGTCTGGCACGCGCTGCACAAGCTCACCCCCCGGCTACCGCTGCTGCTCGTCTCCGCCGCCCGCCCGGTCCCGGCCGGATACGAGGTACGGCTCCTGCGCCGGGTGCTGCCCCGCGACGGCACCACGCTCGTCGACCTCGGCCCGCTCGACGACGACACCGCGACCGGCCTGGTCCGCGCCTGGTCCCGTCCACCCGGCCCGGGCCCCGGCACCGTGCGCTCGTTCGTCGCCGCGGCCGCCGGGAACCCGTACTACCTGCGGCATCTCGTCCTCGCCGACCGCGACGGCCGGACCGCCGACACTCCCGGACCGGAACTGACCGACGCGGTCTCCCGGCACCTGCAGCCGCTCGCCGACGACACCCGCCAGTTGCTGCGGGCGATCGCGTTCCTCGGCAACAACTACCTGGTGGCCGACCTGGCCGCGGTCACCGGCAAGTCGGCGCCGGAACTCGTACCCGCGGTGGAGGAGGCGCTGGCCGCCGGGATCCTCGTCGAGGACGGGCGCCGCCTGCGGTTCCGACATCCGGTCATCCGCCGGGTCCTGCGCGGCGCGATCCCGACCGCGCTGCGGGTGCTGATGCACAGGCAGTTCGCCCAGCGGCTCGCCGAGGCCGGCGGCGACCTCGGCCGGGTCGCGGGCCAGCTGCTGGCCGGACCGGTGCCGGTCGACGCCTGGGTACAGGAGTGGCTGACCGCGCACGCCGCGCAGCTGGGCGCCGCCGCTCCCGCGCCCGCGATCGCGGTGCTGCGCCACGCCGTCGCCTCGCCCGGCCTCTCCGCGTCGTCCCGCGAGCTGCTCACCGCGGAACTGGCCCGGGTGCTGCACCGCTGCGGCCTGCCCGCCGGCGCCGAGGCGACCTGGGTGTCGGCGCACACCGGGGACGCCGCCACGCGCGCCGAGATGAACCGGATCGCCGGCCCCCCGGACGGGCCGTCGGCGAACGTCGGCCCGGCGGTCGTCGGGCAGCGGTGAGGAGACTGCGCGTCACCGTTCTGGGGCCGGTACGCGCTTGGAACGGCGAAGTCGAGATCGACCTCGGACCGGCCCGGCAGCGGGCCCTGTTCGCGATGCTGGCCGCGAACGCCAACCGCCCGGTCACCCGCGCCGAGCTGATCCGGGCGCTGTGGGGCGAGTCGGCGCCGAGCGCCGCGGCGGGCAACATCTACACCTACGTCTCCGGGCTGCGGCGCGCCCTGGGCCCGGCCGGTGGGCTGCTGCGTTCCGGCCGGGCCGGATACACGCTGCGCCTCGAACCCGGCGCGCTGGACGCCGACCGGTTCGAGGCGCTGTGCGAGGCGGCGGTGGAGCCGGCTGCCGCCGGGCGGCCCGGGCAGGCCGTCGCCCTGCTCGACGAGGCGCTCGCGCTCTGGCAGGGCGAGGCGTACGCGAACGTCACCGGACTCTTCGCCGACCTCGACCGGCACCGCCTGACCGAGCTGCGGATCGCCGCGGCGGAGCGGCGGGCCCGGCTGGTCCTGACCGGCGGCGGCGACGATGCGCTGATCGCCGACCTGACCGCCCTGGTCCGTGACCATCCGCTGCACGAGCCGTTCCACGAGCTGCTGATGTGCGCGCTGCACCGGGCCGGCCGGGGCACCGAGGCCCTGGACGTCTTCCACGCGGCGCGCCGGGTGCTCGTGGACGAACTCGGCGTCGAGCCCGGCCCGGCGCTGCGCGAGCTGCAGGGCCGCATCCTCGCCGAGCCGGCGCCGCCCGTACCGGTGGCACCGGCAGGGGTGGCGGCAGGGGTGGCGGCGCCGGCCGCGCCGCCCGTACCGCGACGGGGACGCCTGGTCGGGCGCGACGCCGAGCTGGCGCTGCTGCGCGACCTGATGGACGCGGTGGGCGAGGGCCGCAGCGCGATCGTGTGGATCGAGGGCGAGCCGGGCATCGGCAAGTCCGCGCTGCTCGACACGGCGCTGCACGAGGCGCGGGCCCGGGGCCACCGGGTCGTGCGCGGCAGCGCCGAGGAACTCAGCAGCCGCATCCCGCTGCACCTGATGCGCCGGGCGCTGCGCCTGGAGGACGCGCCGCACGACGACCCGGCGACGGCCGTCGAGCGGGTGCTCGACCGCGTCCGCCGGCTGACCGCCGAGGGCCCACTGGTGCTGGCCGTCGACCATCTCCAGTGGGCCGACGAGGTGAGCCTGCTGGCCTGGGAGCGGCTGGCCGCGCTGACCCGGTGGCTGCCGCTGCTGCTCGTCGCGACCGCCCGGCCCGAGCCCGGCCGCCGCGACCTGGCCCGGCTGCGGCGCGGGGTGAGCACCCGCGACGGCCACCTGATCCGGCTCACTCCCCTGCCCCCGTCGGACATCGAGCAGATCTTCGGCCGGACGATGGGCGTGCCGCCCGGCGCCACGCTGCGGTCGCTGGCGCCGCTGGCCGCCGGCAACCCGCTGTACGCCCGGGAACTGGTCACCGGCCTCGTGGCCGAGGACGGGGTACGGGTGGTCGACGGGCTCGCCGAGGTCGACGCGCGGGCCGACGAGATGCCACGGTCGCTTCTGGACACCGTGCGGGCCAGCCTCGACCACCTCTCCCCCGGCGCGCGGGAGGCGCTGCGCTACGCCGCCCTGCTCGGCGACGAGTTCGCCGTCGCCGAGGTCGCGGCGGTCACCGGGCGCACGCCGTTCGACCTGATGGCCGACCTGGAGGAGGCGGTCGCCGCCGACGTCCTCGTGGACGCGGGCAGCGAGCTGGCGTTCCGGCAACCGGTGCTGCGGCGGGCGCTCGCCGGCAGCATCCCCGCCGCGCTGCGGCCGACGCTGCACCGGCACGCGGCGCAGGCGCTCGCGGACAACGGCGGTCCCGTCACCCGGGTCGCCGGACACCTGCTCGCCGGGCCGCCGGAGGTGGACGAGTGGCTGGTGGGCTGGCTGGTCGCGCACGGTGCCGAGCTGTCCCGGCAGGCCCCGGAGCCGGCGCGGGAGCTGCTGCGCCGCGCCCTGGCGGCCCCTCGGCTCCCGCAGGCGCAGCGGACGACGCTCGCCGCCCTCCTCGACAGTCCCGACCGGTAGCGCCTCAACGCAGCCCGGGAACGCCCACGAACCGGCGGGCGGCGGACGCCGGGACAGGCGTCCCCGGGCCGGTCCGGCGCGCGAGGTGCTGGCGCAGGGCGGCCAGAGCGAGGGCGTCGAAGCGCACCCGCCCGTCGACCGGCGGCTCCTCCACCGCCAGTTCCCGCACCAGGAGCCGGGCGGGGGCACCGGCCTCCGGCTCCTGCACCTGGAGCACCGTGAACGCCGTACCGGGCAGGAAGAGAACACGGGCCGGGACGCCGTCGCCGGTCTCGAACGCCGCAGTGCGCCGCGCGGTGGCCGACCAGATCAGCACCTCGACCGTGCCCGGCAGGTCGGCGGGCGGCTCGGCGAGCGCGTTGGTGAACCCCCAGTCGGTGAGCACCCGGCGCTGCGCGATCCGCCGCAGGTCCGCAGTGGTCAGCTCGGCGCCGGCGTACGCGACGCCGCGGTGCACCGGCAACCGGCGTACGCCCGCCGACACGCACCTGGCGAACGGCACGTGCCCGCCCGGCTCGGCGGACCGCAGCGCCTGGTCGAGGCCGTCGCCGGCGGCGGAGAGGTAGAGGCGGACGGCTGTCGCGTACTCCACCGCGTCGGCGCCGCCCGCGAGCGCCGGATGCGCGGCGAGCACGTCCGCCACCTCGGCGGCGACGGCGGCGATCTCCCGGCGGAACGCCCGCCGGAACCAGGTCCGCTCCTCGTCCAGGTCGGGACCCGGGCGTACGCCCCGCGCGTCGTCGCCGGGGGTGCGCTGGAAGCGGACGGGCGCCGGTGCGGGGCGGTGCACCGGCAGCGTCATCGTCGGGCTGGTCGCCCAGCCCGCGCCGCCGCCGAGCACCGGCCCGGCCACGACCCGCGCCGCCGCATCCGGCCCGTTCGCGTCCGGCCCGATGCCGTGAAGCCCGGACACGTCCGGCCCGGCCACGTGAAGCCCGGCCGCGACCGGCCCGGCACCGGGAGGCTCGGAGACGTCCGTCCCGGCATCGTGAGGACCGGCCGCCTCCGCCCCGGGGCCGGGAAGGCCGGAGCCGTCCGGCAGGGTCGTGTCCGGCGGGGCTGCGGGAACGGCGGCTGCGGAAACGGCCGCGCCCGCCGACGGCGCGGGCGGGCCGGCCACGACGACGGGCACCGGCTCCGGGACGGGCGCCGGCACCGACGGCGCGGGAGGCAGCCCGGCGGCGTGACCCGTGGTGTGCCGGTAGGTCCCGGCCTCGATCCCGCGCGCCGAGAGCCCCGGGCGTCCCGGCGCCACGAGCGAGGACGGCTGCACCGCCGCCCGCTTGCGGGTCGCCGGGTCCAGCCGCTCCGCCAGGTCACCGGCCAGTTCCCGGTGGCGGTCCGCCACGGCCGGCGCCGGGTCGTCCACGACGAGCCGGACGCGGTCCGGGTCCATCGGCACCGCGCGGATCCGGTCGGCGTGCCGGGGTGGCTCCGGGCCGCGCAGCCAGAGGCCGGACGGGATCACCTCGACCACCGCGTCGTGGGCGTACTGGTAGACGCGGGGGCCGACCGGCTCGCCGAGTTCCGGCGGCGCGCGGTGGCGCAGGATGCGCGGCGTCACCGCCTTCGCCCCGAGCGTCTCCCGGGGCCGGTAGGCCAGTTCCTCGGCGAAGACCTGCCAGCCGGGCCGCCCGTCGGCGTCGACTGTGAACAGGGCCGGGCCGTCCGGACGGCCGCTCGGCACGCCGGTGAAGACCCGCACCGGACAGCGCAGCAGGTCCGCCAGCGCCTGCCCGAACGGCTCACCGTCCGGCAGCGCGACCGGGCCGTACTGGACGAAGCGGGCGTGCTCGCGCCCCTCGGGCGCCAGGCCGCGCCAGAACCGGGCGATGTCGTCGAGGCGCAGCGGCGCCGTCCCGGGGCAGCCCACCAGGACCGGCATCGCGTCCGGCAGGCACGGCATCGTCGAGGTGAGGTGGCTTCCGTGTACGGCGACGGCCGCCTCGTCGCGGCTCTCCCGGAGCCAGACGCCGCCGGGCAGCGGCTCGGCGGCGCACGTCGAGCTGATCGTCAGGTGGTCGACGGCGGCGCCATCCCAGGCCGGTACGGGATAGCGCTTGGACTGCCAGACCGGCGTGTGGCCGCGCCGGTAGCAGACCCACCCGCCGAGGTCCGTGGCGTGCACGAACAGCAGGCCCGCCGCGCCCGGGATCATCCGTCCGAACGGGGCGATCACCGGCCGGCCCAGCCGGTCGGAGAGCCACTGGCCGGCGAGCGCCCCGGTCTCCGGGCGGGCGCCGCACACCACCAGCCGGATGCCCCGGCGCAGGCGCTGCCGGCGCAGCTCGGTCGCGACCGTGTCCCAGATGTCGAACGGCAGCTCGTGTTGCAGGTCCAGGATCACGATGTCGTTGTCGGGATCCCGGTCCACCGACAGCGCGACCGTACGGGCCTCCGTGCTGATCCGCTCGCTGGCGTGCAGCACCAGGGCGTTGCCGACGGTGTGGCGCGTGATCACCTCAGATCATGCCGGAGCGCAGGGCGTAGGCCACCGCGTGCGAGCGGTTGCGCAGCTTCAGCCGGTGGTTGAGGCCGTAGATGACGTTCTTCACCGTGCGTTCGGAGTAGCGCAGCTCGTCGGCGATCTCGTTGGTGTCGAAGCCCTCGGCCATCAGCCGCAGCACGTCGATCTCGCGCGCGGTCAGGCCGGAGGCGTTGAGCCCGTTGGGGTTGAGCACGTCGCGCTGGAGCCGTTCGATGTGCTTGAGCAGCTCGCCCACCAGGTTCGGGGGCAGCACGCCGCCGCCGGAGGCGGCCGCCCGGACGCTGTGCACGAGGCGTTCGGCGGTGACCGCCGCCCGTGGCAGGACCGCCACGACCCGGCACTCCACGGCGGTCAGCAGTTCCTGTTCGCTGACCTCGGTGGTGATCAGGACGACCGGGGCGCCGATCTCGGTCGCCGCGAGGCGCAGCATCGCGATCACGTCGGTGGTGAGCCGCTCCGCGGCGACGACGAGGACCTGCGCCCGCGTCCGGTCCGCGCTGTCCAGCAGCGTGATGTCGGAGCGCGACCGGAGGTGGGCAGTCAGGCCGGTGTGGGTCAGCGGGTCGGGCGCGTGCACAAAGACGGCAACTTGCTCCACAGCCATCTCCATCACTGTCAGTAGGGGCTGACAGTCTCATGGAGAGTCCTTCAGGAAATCTCCACACTCTCTTTCCGGAGGGCGCCGAGCCGTGAAGATCTTCCCATAACCGCTGGTCAGACTTTTTTCAGTCAGTGAAGATTGATTTCGACGGGGCCCATCTTCTCCGTCGCGAGCGTCCCGGCGTTCGCGGCAGCGGCCTGGATCGCCTCCATGATCGCCGTCTGCAACGACGCTGCGTCACGCTGCTCGTACACCCGTGGGTCGACCCGGACGGCCTGGACCTTGCCGAGGCCGCTCGCCATGACCACGACTGTGGCGTCCTGCGAGCGGCCGGTGACGATCGCCCGCTCCAGCTCCGCCTGCGCGTTGCGCATCTGGTCCTCCAGGCGCTGCGCGTTCTCCATGAACTCCTGGAACGACGGTGGGATCGGTTTGGACTCGGGCTGCATGCCGGGCCTTTCTGTGGGGGACGGTCGGGTGGTCAGCCGACGGCGGCCAGGCCGCCGAGCCGCTCGCCGGCCGCCGGGCCGGGCGCGGCCAGGTCGGCGAGCGCGAGGGTACGGGAGCCGGTGCGCCGGGTCAGCGCGAGCGAGAACTGGTGGGCGGCGTGGACGGTACGCTCGGGCAGCCGGCCGGCCAGCTGCGTCAGCGCGGCCCGCACGTCGTCGGGCACCTCGTGGCCCCGCCGCACCAGGTGCCGCAGCACGATCGCGGCCAGCTCGTCGGTGCTGAACTCGGGCACCGACCACTGCTGGCCGAACACCTCGTTCACCGCCGGCACCGCTGCCCGCAGGCTCGCCAGGGCCGCCTCCTCGCCGGTCAGCACCACCACCGGATCACCGAGCCGGGAGCGCATCCGGTTCACGAGCGCCTCGGCGATCTCCGGCGCGACGCCGGAGGCGTCGTCGACGTAGTCGAGCAGGAGCACGCCACCGGCCGCGTCGTCGAGGACCGCGTCCACCAGACTGCCGGCCTGGCCGGGCCACTGCGGCGCCAGCTCCCGGCTCGTGCTCACCCGCACCAGCTGCCCGACCGGCACCAGGCCCAGCTCCGACAGGCATGCCGCGTACAGCCGGGCGTACTCGCTGCGGCCGCTGCCGGCCCGACCGCCGAGCAGCACGTTGCCGGTGCGGCCGGGGCCGCGCCGGCGGTTGCGTCCCTCGCAGAGCTGCAGCAGCGTCTGCCCGGCCGCCTCCTTGACCCGCTGCCCGCCGACCAGGCCGCAGATCCGCTTCCAGCTGCGGGCCGCGTTGATGGCGCCGGTCGGGTCGGTCGCCGCGTCGGGCTGCTCGCCCTGCTCGACCGGCAGGTCCTCCAGCAGCGCCAGCTCGGGTTCGACGTCGGCGGCGGTGAGCCGGTTGAGTTCGTTGTCCTTCGTGGGCGGCGTGGTGGCCAGGCGCGACGCCTGGTTGTTGATCAGCGCCTCGAACAGCTTGCGGGCCACCCGGCCGTTGCCGAACGTGGCGTTCTTCGGCACCCGGGTGAAGTAGGCGGTGAGCGCCTCCACCGCGTCGTCGGTCAGCTCGTAGTAGTGCTTGCTGACCAGGTTCGAGGTGATGGTGACGAGTTCCTCGACGGAGTAGTTCGGGAACTCGATGGTGCGGGTGAACCGGGACGCCATGCCGGGGTTGGAGGCGAGGAACTGCTCCATCAGCTCGGAGTAGCCCGCGACGATCACCACCAGTTCGTCGCGGTGGTCCTCCATCATCTTCATCAGCGCGTCGATGGCCTCCTGGCCGAAGTCCGGCCCGGAGCCGCCCGAGCCGCTGGACAACGTGTACGCCTCGTCGATGAAGAGCACGCCGCCGAGCGCCTTGGTGACCAGCTCGGTCGTCTTGATCGCGGTGGAGCCGATGTACTGGCCCACCAGGTCGGCCCGCGCCGCCTCCACCATGTGGCCCTTGGACAGGATGCCCAGCTCCTTGAGCACCGAGCCGTACAGGCGGGCCACTGTGGTCTTACCGGTGCCGGGCGGGCCGGCGAAGACCAGGTGCCGGCTCATCGGCGGCATCGGCAGGCCCATCTGGAGCCGGACCTGCGACATCTTGATCAGGTTGATCAGCGCGGTGACCTCCTGCTTCACCCCGCGCAGGCCGATCAGCCCGTTCAGCTCGCGAAGCGGCTCGCTCAGCTCGTCCGCGCCGTCCTCCGCCGTACCCCCGTCGTCGGCGACCGGGGCTGGCGCGGCGGCCGGCGGGCCGGCGGGCGCCGGCGTGGCCTGCGGGCGGCCCACCGTCAGCGCCTCGGTGGTCACTGTGGCGCCGGGCGCGCGGCGGACGTCCTCGGCGCCGCTGTCGCGCACCACGCACCGGGTGAGCGCTACCGGCTCCACGGTGTCCACGCCGATGCCGGCCGCGCCGCTGCCGAGCACCTCCCCGTCGCTCACCGACCCCCGGGAGCCCGCCGCGAAGACGATCCCGTCGGCCCGGGCGTCCCGCACCCGGGTCTGCGTGACGGTCGCCGACCCGGTGACCCGCAGGCCGTCGCGGGCCGCGCCGACGATCTCGCTGTCCCCGAGCTGGAGGTCGCCCTCGGCCAGCGCGCCGGAACCGCGCAGCAGGGCCGCGCGCAGCGTCAGGTCGGCGCCGGCGCCGACCCGGACGCAGGCCGCGCCGGTGCCGGTGAGGCGGGCCTCGTGGACGACGCCGCGCGCGGGGCCGGTCAGCGCGAGCGCCGTCGCCTCGCCCGCGTCCACCACCAGGTCGGTGCCCTCCAGCGAGGCGCCGTCCTGGACCAGCACCCCGCCGCCGGTGGTGATCTCGGCGCGTAGCCGCTGGAGCACGACAGCCGACTCACCGGCGAGCACGGCGACGTTGTCGCGCGTGCCCCGCACGGTCAGCCCGAGGAACCGGGGCGCGCCGCCGTTGACGGCGATGCCCACCGGCGCGTCCTCGACGGTGCAGTCGGTGAAGGTCGGCCGGCCACCGCCGAGCACCTGCACGGCGGTGTGGCCGGCACCGCCGAACGTGCAGTTCCGGAACGACGGCGACGCGCCCTCGGCGATGTGCGCCGACTGCACCGCGGCGCCGGTGAACGTCGAGTCGCTGATCTGCGCGTCCGCCTCGCCCCGGACGAAGACGTCGACGTTGCCGCTGCCGGTGACGGACAGGCCGCGGATGCGGGCCCAGGCACGCTGCTCGACCACCAGGGCGGGCTTGCCGGCGCCGGTGATCTCGCACTGCTCGATGGTGAGCCGGGCGTCGCCGCCGACACACACGCTGTTCGCACCGGCCGTCCGCAGGCGGCACCGGCGCAGCGTCAGCGCGCTCTGCTCCCCCGCCACCACGCTGCTCGTGGCGACGTCGTGGACGTCGGTGTCCTCGATCGTGCTCGACCCGGCCGACATCACCACCACGCCCGCGCCCGCCGAGCTGGTCACGTCGCAGCCCCGCAGCGCGACGGTGCCCTGCATCCGGGCCAGCAGCGTCACCCAGGAGGCGCCGCTGACCCGGCAGTCGTCGAGCGCCACCTCGCCCGCGTACACGTCTACCGCCGCCAGCGTCGTGTCGGCGCTGCTGAGCGTGATACCGCGCAGCTGGGCGCCCTCGCCGCGGACGACGAGGACGCTGCCCTCCTCCACGTGCACCTCGACGGTGCCGGGCTGGGCCGCGCTGATCGTCACCCGGTCACCGACCACGAGCTTCTCGACGTACCGGCCGGGGTGGACGTCGATCGTGGCGCCGGGCTCGGCCCGGGACAGCGCGGAGCCGATCGTCGGATAGGACCCCGGCTTCCGGTCGCCCACCACAAGAACCTGCCGACTCACCGCGTCATCCCTTCCGGTCCAGCCCGGGCAGCACCCGCAGACGCCCGCGGGCCGCCGCGCCGATGCGTACCCGGGGCTCGGCCGTGGCCCAGCGGTCCACGCTGCGCCGCAGCGACGTGATCGCCAGCTCGTCCAGCGACACCCGGTTGGAGTCGACCCGGCCGGTGTCGTCGATCTCGTTGGCGCCGATCTCCCGCAGCATGACCGCGCCGCGCTCGCCCGCCGAGGGCCGGCGCAGGTCCAGCACCTTGAAGTTCGTACCGGGCAGGAACAGCACCCGGTCCTCGACGTGCTCGGCCCCCTCCGGCTCCAGCAGGCTGGTCCGGCGGGCGGTCATCGACCAGATCAGCACGTCGGTGTCGCCGTCCTCGGACGCGCACGGCTGGGTCAGCGCGTTGACGAAGCTCCAGTCGGTGACCAGCCGCCGGTCCTGGTAGAGCGCCCACTCCCCGTCGGTCGGCGACAGCCGGTAGACGGTGGTGCCCCGGAACGACGGCATCCGGGACACCCCGGCGACCACGCAACGCGCGAACGGCACGTGCGGTCCCTTCCGGCCGGAGCGCAGGCCGGCGTCGACGCCCGGTCCCCGGCCGGTCAGGTAGAGCCGCAGCGCGACCGAGTCGGCGAGCACGTCCTCGGTGGACACACCCGAGCCCTGCATGCCCGGGTGCTCGGACATGATCCGGGACACCGAGCTGGCCATCACGTCGAACTCGCGGCTGAGCGTGCGGCGCAGCCAGGCGCGCTCGTCGGCGAGCCCCTTCCTCTCCGACAGCAGCGCGCCCGCGCCGGCCGAGGGCACCGGCTGCACCCGCGCCTCGGCGGCCACCTCGGACGGCTCGGCGTCCTCCGCCGGTTCGGCCGGCCCGGCCTGCCCGGCGGGCCCGGCGGGCCCGGCGGTCTTCGCGGGCTCGGCGGCGTCCGCTGGACCGGCCCCGGCGGGCGGGACGGAAGGCAGGTCGACGGCCGTCGACGGCGGGGCCGCGACCGGGGGCGGCGGCGCCACCGGCCCGGCCGCCACCGGCGGCGTCGCGAGCGCCCGGCCGAAACCGGCGGGCATGGTCGGCGGCGCCGGCTCGCCGAAACCCGCCGGCATGGTGGGCGGCGCGGGGTACGGGTCGTGTGCGGCGTCCTCGGCGGGTGCCGCCGAGGCCCCGTTCCCCGGCCCGACGGCGACAGGCCCGGCCGGTGCCGCCGATGCGACGGGCGTGACGGGGGTGGTCGGCTCGACCGAGGCGACCGGTCCGGCAGCGGTGGCCGACGCGGCGGGAGCGACCGGTTCGACGGGGGCGACCGGCGGCGTGGGGACGGCCACCACTGGGGTGACCGGCGGGGCGCCCGGCAGTGGCACCGCGGGCGGGGCCGGCAGCTCGGACACGAGCGACACCGTGGGCGGCTCGGGCAGGTCGGACACGAGCGGCGCCGAGGGCGGCTCGGGCAGGTCGGGCAGGTCGGACACGAGCGGCGCGACCGGGGGCGGCGGCAGTGCGGGCGCGACCGGAAGCGGCACCGCGGGTGGTGCAGGCAGCGGCGGCGCGGAGGACGCCCGTGACGCGGGTGCCTGCTCCCTGTCGGCGGGGAGAGCCGGGACCGGGGCGGGAGCGGCGACCACCACGCTGTCCGCCGCGGGCGGTGCGACAGGCGCGGGCGGGGCGGCCTCCATGTACGCGGGCACCGGCAGGGTCGTGCCCACCGCCCGCGTCTCGGCTTCCAGGTCGATGACCACCTCGGCCCGGCTGGCCGGTTTCGCGCCGGGCACCAGCACCGACGCCGGCATCAGCGCGCGACTCGTACCCGCCATGCCGTCGACGCGTGCGGCCAGGTCGAGCGCCAGCTCCCGCATCCGGTGGGCGGTGGAGTGGACGGTGTCGTCGAAGACGAGCGTGCCGCTGCCCGCGTCGAGCATCGCGGACCGGACCTGCTCGGCGTTCTTCGGCTCGACGGTGGAGCGTACCCAGAGACCGGTCTGCACCACCTCGACCACGGCGCCGGGGGCGAACCAGTAGACCCGGGGCGCGACCTCCTCGGCGCCGGGCAGCGGCGGGCGGTGGCTGAGCACGGCGGGCCGGCGGGCCCGCGAGTTGGGGTGTGCCCGGGGCGTGTAGGACAGTTCGAGCGCGTACGGCGCCCAGCCGAACGCGCCGTCCGGCAGCACGGTACGGATCTCGTACCGGTGCGGGCTGCCGATCGGTACGCCGGTGTAGCAGGTGACGTCGGTGTTCAGCAGGTCGGCGAGCGCCTGGCCGAACGCCTCGCCCTCGGGGATGCGGACCTCGCCGAACTGCACGAAGCGCACCCGCTGGCGGTTCTCCTCGTCGAGTCCGCGCCAGAAGCGCACCACGTCGTCGAGCGACAGCGGCGGCGTGCCGGGGCAGCCCAGCAGCACTGTCATGGTCTCGGCCCGGCAGGGCACGTACGCGGTGAGCCGCTGCCGTTGCGGGTCGACCACCTGCGGGTCGCGGTTGCTGTGGATCCAGACCCCGGCGGGGATCGGTTCGATCTCGGCGGTGGCGCTGGACGGCCGGGTGTCGATCGCGGCCCGGTCCCATCGCGGCGTCGGGTAGCGCTTGGCGTCCCAGGCGGGCGGACGGCCGGGCCGGAACCGTACCCAGCCGCTGCCCGGGGCGGAGTGGACGAACAGCGTTCCGGCGGAGCCGCGTACCAGGTCGCCGTCCGGGGCGATGACGGTGCGGTTGAGGCGTTCGGCCAGCCACTGACCGGCCATCGCCGCGGAGTTGCCGTGCCGGCCGCAGGCGATGAGCCGGATGCCGCGGCGGCGGCGCGGCAGCACCCCGGCCATCGACTCCCACGCGCTGATCGGCATGCCGTCGCCGAGGTCGAGCACGACCACGTCGTTCTCCGCGTCCTCGATCATGGACAGCGCCAGCGACTGGGCCTCCGGGCTGATGGCGTCCTCGGCGTGCACCACCAGGGCGTTGCCGACGGTGTGCTGGACGACGCCCTCGGGGCGGTCCTTGCCGCCGCCGAACAGGTCCCGGAACCGGGTTGCCATGATCGACCTACCCCACTTCTGCGGCCGCGAGGGCCCTCATGCTCAGCGCCGGTCCCTGGGGCACCAGCGCGAGCAGTTCTCTCGGGAAGGGAACGTTCACGACCCGGTCGAGCTTGAGCGCCCGTACCGCGTCCTGGTCGCCGATCGGGTACGCCTTTCCGTCGTCCGCGATGTACGTGGGCAGGGGTTGCGCCGCACCCGAACCAACCGGAGCCGGGAGCACCGCCATGCCGCTGCCGGGCGCGGTGAGCACCGTCGCGCGGCCGTCGGGGCGGACGCCGGAGCGGGCCAGCGGGGCGAGCACGGCGGTGCTGTCGAACCGTGTCCCGTCCACCGGGCTCTGGCGCAGGCACAGCGCGTACGGGCCGGGTTCCTGCGGGGTGAGGCCGGTCAGGTCGGGCAGCCGGGTGAGCAGTGACCGGTCCGCCGACATCCGGGCCGCGGCGAGGCCGGCGGCGCTCAGCTCCACCGGCTCCTCCCCGGAGGTGGCGGTGGCGAGCAGGAACTCGGTCCGGCTCAGCGGCGCGAGGCCGTCGCGGCGCAGCACCAGCAGCTGCTCGACGCCGGTGTCGGGCCGCTGCCGGAACAGCGTGCCGATCGGGTACGTCCGGTCGCCGACCCGCCCGGAGCGGCCCGCGCCGGGGATCGTGGCCGGGGCCAGGTCCGGCCCGTCGGGCAGGAAGTCGAGCCAGTCCTGTGGTGCGGGCACCTTGCGGGTGGTGGTGGCGCCGAGCGCGACGAGCACCGCCGGGTCGGCGACCCGGTGCCTGCGGCCGGCGGTCACCAGGTAGGTGGGTCCGTCGTCGGCGGCGCGGACGACGGCGAAGCGGTCGGCCGGCAGCGGGACGGCCTCGGCGCGCGGGTCGAGGTTGAGGCCGAGCCGGTAGCCGGGTTCGTCGGTGACCGAGCCGGGCAGGCAGGCCAGCCACGGGCCGGCGACCATCGACCCGGTGGCGACCGACTGCGGCGCGCCGTCGATGCCGATCGACGGTCCGCGCGGAACGTCCTTGATCGACTCCTGGGAGATGAGCTTCACGGTGGCGCCGCTGCCCTGGATCAGCATGGCCGAGGTGAGGTTCGGCGTCGGGCGCAGCACGCCGTCGAGGTAGACGTACCGGTTGCCGCTCTCCTTCTCCACCAGGATCACGCCGCTGCGGGTGTACGCCTTGCTGCCGCCGGGCACGATCCAGCCGTAGACGGCGAACCCGGCCACGACCAGGACGCTGATGAGCACGCCGAAGGCCAGGCCGGTGACGGCACGCTGCCCGGGTATCTCCGCCGTGGACGGGTCGCCCTGCACCAGGGCGGAACTCAACCGGCCCATCATGAACTGGTGGGCGTGGACGTGGTCGCGCTGGGTCTGCACGGCCGGCTACCCGAAGAGTCCGCGGGCCCAGGCGTAGAGCCCCAGCACCTGGGCGAGCACCGGCAGCACGGCCAGGCCGGTGGCGACGTCCAGCCCGCCGGCCGTGTACTCCCAGAACGGCAGCATGCGCCGCGGCCACGGCCGCAGCGCGGCCATCACCAGCGGCACCAGAAGGGCGACGAGCCCGCCGAGCAGGACGTACCGGCCGGTCGGGGCGAGCTTGTCGGAGAACATCAGGGCCACCATGAGGTAGCCGACGGTACCGGCCGCGACCAGGGCGACCCGCTGCCAGAAACCGAAGAAGGTACGCGAGCGCAACAGGATTGCACTCGATGTCACGAGCACGAGCGTCCACCCGGACCAGCCCGGCGCCCGCATGGTGTGGTGCATCAGCACCGGCAGGACCAGCGCGGACGCGGTCATGCAGGCGGTCAGGTAGGTGTCCGCCTCGTCGGCGCGCGACTTGACCAGGTCGGAGTCCTCCGGCTCGATGTCGTACGACATGTCGGCGCCGGTCTTCGGTAGCTGCGGTCCGCGCAGCCGGGCCAGCTTCACCGCCGCCCGGGGCGCGATCACGATCAGCACCAGGATCACCGACACCGCCACCGCGGACACCTGCGGCGCGGTGAGCGCGAACCCGTCGCCGGCCAGCAGGACGAGCACCACCATCGCGGCGGTCAGCGCGACGATCAGCAGCGGGGCGAACGGCATGACCGGTGTGACCGTCCGCTGCGCGATCAGCAGGATCGCGGCCACCCCGACGACCGCGACGGCGGCGGCCAGCCCGGCGGCGGCGGTCCAGGCCACGCCGTCCGGGTCGCCGTCGACGGCGCTGGATGCGGCGACCGCCGCGAAGAACGCCGCGCCGCCGCCGAACAGCAGCGGGAACGCGCCGTCGGTCTGCTGGCGGGCGCTGACGATCGCCGCGGTGAACAGCCCGGCCGCGAGCACCGCGCCGGCGATCACCTGGGGCAGCACCGGGCCCCGGTCCACGAGTACGGCGGCGATCAGGCCCATCGCCACCAGGGAGAGCACCAGGAACAGCACCCGGCGATACTCCGGCTGCCACCTGTCGGCCCGCCGGTTGACCACCGTGGCGACGCCCTCGGCCAGGTCGTCGAAGTCGAGTTCGGGCAGCGGGTCCTGCGCCGGGCGCAGGTGCAGTTCCTCGCCCTCCAGCCAGTCCAGGCTCTCCGGCGTGCCGGAGAGCTCGAACGGCGCCTGGCCGAGGCGTTGCAGCACCCACGACTCGTCGGGCACCTCGCCGTCGGGCACCCGGGCCAGGTCGGTGGTGTGCCGCACCAGCAGCGGCATGAGGTTCGCCACCGGCATCCGGGCCGGTACGGCCAGGTCGGCCCGGCGGGCCGGCCCGATCACCGTGATCCGGCACAGTTGGTCGTTCAGCGCTGCGGTCACCAGTGAGCCTCTCTCATCGGGCCGTGTCCGACACGAAACCGGTCTGCATCAGGCGTACGCCGCGCCGGGTGACGAGCTGGGCGCGCCCGGGCGGCAGTTGGCGGGGCTTCGCCTCGCCGAGGAACTTGCCCTCCTCCTTCGGGTAGGAGAAGAGCGTCGCGGGCGTGCCCAGCTCCCACATCCGCCGGATCACCGGGTCCATCATGGCCCGCATCGCGCCGGAGGTGCTCCGCGCGACGATCACGTGCAGGCCGATGTAGGCGCCTTGGGCCAGCAACGGCAGGAGCGGGTCGAGCGTCGAGCCCATCCCGGTGCTCTTGGTCATCAGGTCGTAGTCGTCGACGATGACGAACAGCTCCGGCCCGTCCCACCAGTCGCGTTTGCGCATCCGCTCGGACGAGACGTCCGCCCCGGGCATCCGCCGGTTCATCGAGACCGACGCCTGGCCGGCCAGCTCGTGCATCTTGTCGCCGGTGAACGCGAAGCCCACCTGGTACGCGGCGCCGATCGCGGTGTCCAGGTCGCGGCGCGAGTCGCCGAGCACCACCTTCGCCCGCTCCGGCGGGTAGTGCTGCTGGATGGACCGCAGGACGAGCCGGAGCAGGTTGGTCTTGCCGGTCTCGCTGTCGCCGAAGACCAGCATGTGCGGGGTGGCCATGAAGTCGTGCCAGACCGGGGCGAGACGCTGCTCGTCCTGCCCGATGACGAACTTGAAGTCGGACTCGGGCGGCGGCAGCGTCTCGACCATCAGGTGCGCGGGGAGCATGCGTACCGGCGGGGCGGCCGGGCCGGGCCAGAACGTGCCGATCTCCTCGACCACCGACTTGGTCGCCTCGGCCAGGTCGCCCACCTCGGAGCTACCGTCCATCCGGGGCAGCGCGGCCAGGAAGTGCAGCGCGCCGGCGGTGAGGCCGCGGCCGACCTGGTTGGGCACCGTGGCCGCCTTGCGGGAGCCGTGCTCGGACTCCATCGCGTCGCCGAGCCGCAGCTCCAGCTTCGTGCCGAGCAGGTCACGCATCCAGGTACGCAGCTCCGACCAGCGGGTCGCGGTGACGATCACGTGCACGCCGAAGGACAGGCCACGCGAGGCGAGTTCCTGGAACTTCTGCTCCAGCTCCTGGAAGTCCTGCTTCATCGTGTACCAGCCGTCGATGACCAGGAAGACGTGCCCGAAGCCGTCCTCGATCACCCCCTCGGCGACCTTCGCGAGATAGCTGGACATGGAGTCGAGGCCGTGCCGCGCGAACTCGGCCTCCCGCTTCTCCATGACCTGGAGGACCTCCTCGACCGTCCGGACTACGCGGTCGCGTTCCATCCGGGTCGCGATCGAGCCGACGTGCGGCAGGCCGGCGATCGAGGCGAGGCCGCCACCGCCGAAGTCGAGGCCGTAGAACTGCACCTCGCGGGGCGTGTTCGCCAGCGACAGCGCCAGGATCAGGCTGCGCAGCAGCGTCGACTTGCCGCTCTGCGGGGCGCCCGCGATGCCGACGTGGCCGTCGGCACCGTTCAGGTCGACCACCAGCAGCTCGCGCAGCTGCTCGGCGGGCCGGTCCACCACGCCCACCGGAACCCGCAGGCCACCCTGGACGGTCGGGTCGTCGATGGTCATGCCGCGGACCGGGTCGGGCAGCACGCTCGGCATGAGCGAGTCCAGGCTGGGCGCACTGGACAACGGCGGCAGCCAGACCTGGCGGGCCGGCGGGCCCGAGCCGGTGAGCCGGTCCAGCAGCACCTCGACCAGGCTCGGCCCGTTCGCGTCGGCGGCGGGCTCCTCGACCTGCTCGGCCGGGCGCTCCGGCCCGGGGTCGTGGCGCACCGCGACCTGCCGGGTGGTGAACGGCACCACGTCCGCGGCCGGCTCGTCCCCGGCGTCCGCGACGCCGCCGTAGCGTCCACTTCCGGTGTACGCGCCCGAGACGTACGCCGCCTTGAAGCGCACCAGGTTCGTGGTGTCGACCTTCAGGTAGCCGTTGCCCGGCTCGGGCGGCAGCTCGTACGCCGCGCCCACGCCGATGACCGACCGCGACTCCATCGAGGAGAACGTGCGCAGCGCCAGCCGGTACGACAGGTGCCCCTCGACCCGGTTGATCCGGCCCTCGTCCAGGCGCTGGGAGGCGAGCAGCAGGTGCACGCCGAGCGACCGGCCGAGCCGGCCGATGGACACGAACAGGTCCATGAACTCGCTCTTGCTGGACAGCAGCTCGCTGAACTCGTCCACGATGATCAGCAGCACCGGGAAGGGCACGAGCTGGGCGCCGTTGCCGCGCGCCTTCTCGTAGTCGAACAGCGAGGCGTAGCCGCTGGCGCGCAGCATCTCCTGCCGCCGGGTCATCTCGCCGTTGAGCGCGTCCTGCATCCGGTCGACCAGCGGCAGCTCGTCGGCCAGGTTCGTGATCACCGCCGAGGTGTGCGGCAGCTTGTCCATGCCGAGGAACGTGGCGCCGCCCTTGAAGTCGACCAGCACCAGGTTGAGGATCTCCGAGCTGTGCGTCGCGGCCAGTCCGCAGACGAGGGTACGCAGCAGCTCGGACTTGCCCGAGCCGGTGGCGCCGATGAGCAGGCCGTGCGGTCCCATGCCGCCCTGCGCGGACTCCTTCAGGTCCAGCTCGATGACCTCGCCCTCCTCGGTGACGCCGATCGGCACCATGAGGCGGTTGCGTTGCGGGGTCCGCGTACGCCACAGCGCCTGCACGTCGAAGGTCATGGCGTCGCGGATGCCGAGCAGCGTGGTCAGCTCGAAGCTGGTGTCCAGCGGCTCGTCGGAGACCTCCAGGGTGCCGCTGGTCCGCTTCGGCGCGATGATCCGGGCGAGCGCCTCGCACTGGGTCCGGTCCAGACCGTCGCGTGTGGCCGTACCGGTCGTGGCGCCGGCCGGGAACTCCACGACGTCGTCGGTGACTGTCAGCCGCAGCACCTTGGGGCCCCCGGGCATCGCGCCGGTCAGGTCGAGCAGCACCACGTTGCGGATGCCCGCGCCGAGCAGGCGGGAGCTGTCCGGCAGGTCCACCAGGTGCGCGACGATCACCAGGAACGGCTCGCTGGTGGTCGACTTGACGGCCCGGTCGTGGTCGCCCCGGTCGGTGATCTCCGGGCCGAGCATGTCCATCAGCGCGTCGTGGCTGCCGGCGAACATCCGCACCGGGCCGGCCGCGTCGTACGCGGTGGGGTGCGCGTTGTGCGGCAGCCACTTGACCCATTCCCACGGGCCCCGGTGCACCTCGGCGGCGAGCACCGCGATCCGCAGCTCGTCCGGGGCGTGGAACGTGGCGAGCTGCGCCACCATGGCGCGGGCCAGGTCGATCGCCGGGTCGATCGCGCCCTCGAACTCGACGCTGGTGAAGCTCGGCAGGCCGACGGAGGTGGGGATGCCGGACACCGTCCGGTACGCCTCGGAGAACCGCCGCAGCGAGATCGACGACAGCGGTTCGAGATCCTCGATCGGCTTGGTGGACGGCGGGTTGAACTTCAGCATCGCCGTCTGCCGGCCGAGACCGATCCGCACCCGGCCGAAGTCGTCGTGGCTGGGCCGGCGCTCCCACAGCCGGCTGCCCATCGCGATCGACCACAGCCAGCCCGGCTGCGGGTTGTTCCACAGCACGTGCCGGCGCTGCTGGTCGGCCGCCTCGCGGGCCTGCTTGCGCAGCTGCCCGATGTAGCGGAGGAAGTCACGCCGCTCGCCGCGCATCTTGCGCTTGCGCTCGGCGGCCGCGCGGCCGATCTGCATGACGCCCATGAGCAGCATGCCGCCGGCCATCGCGCCGCCCATCACGTACATCACGGGGGTGCGGTTGTAGAGGCCGAACATGGCGAGCATCGCGCCCATGCCGAGGCCCATCGGCACGACCATCGCGAACGAGCGGAAGTCGAGCGGGGCCTCCTCCGCCATCAGCGGCGGCTCCTGGAGCTCGATCGAGCCTTCCGGCGCCTCCGGGCCCGGCGCGCGGGGCGGGCGCTTGACGGTGACCGTACTCATCCGAGCGTCCCCGCGTCGGCGCCGTCGCCGCCCCAGACGGTGCGCTCCTGGCGCAGCAGCTTCACCGCGTAGCGGTCGTTGCGGTAGCGCTCGGCCACCTTGACGTCGTCGTCCTCCTCGGCCTGACGCTTCTTCTCCTTCTTCGCCCGCTCCTCCTCGTCCCTGCGGCGTCGCTCCTGCCCGGCCCAGAACGCCTCGGCGCGGGCGGCCGCCGCCTTCTCCTCCTCGGCGAGCGACATCGTGAACTCGGCGTCGCTGACGCCGGGCTCGCCACACCGGCGCATCTTCTCCAGGTCGGCGCTGAAGAAGTCGAACGTGCCGTCCGCCGGCCGGGGCGCCTTCGCGGGCGCGACCCGCCGCCACACGGCGCGCGGGGGCTGTGGTGTCTCCGACATGGTCACCCTTCCCTGCCCTCGTCCGCTGACGGACCGGTCAGCCAGTCCGCGTCGCTGAGGTCGTCCCAGCCCGTCGTGTCGTCGGGGTCGTCGTCCGGCCGGACCAGCGGCACGTGGTCGTCGGCCGCCGGCCGGGCACGGTCACCGCCCCAGACGGCGTCGTCCTCGCGCAGCCCGGCGGCGGGCTCCCGGCCGGCGCCGGGCTCGCGGTCGTCGTCGCGATCGGAGCGGGACCGCACCGTACCGGCCCGGGCCGGGTCGTCGGGATCCGCGCCGGACGTCGCGCGGCCGGACGCCTGCGGGCCGGGGCCGGCGAGTCCGGCCACGGCGGCGGCGCCAGCCAGGCCGAGCGCGCCGGGGACCGCGACCGCCACCTCGCCCTCGGCCACGGCAGCCGCGACGCCGGCCTTCCGGTGCGTCCCCTCCGGACTGCCGCCCCCCGGCGAGGCCGGTTGGTTCGGCTGCGCGGGCTGGTTCGGCTGCGCGGGCTGGCTCGGCGCGGCTGCCAGGGCCGGTGGGTTCGCCGCCGGGCCGGGCTGAGCGGGCTGGCCCGGCTGGGCGGGCACGCCGGGCACGCCCGGCTGACCGACGATCACCGGAGCCGCCACGACACCGCCGACCGCCGGCTCCGCCGGAGGCGACGCGACGGCTGGAGGCGGCACGACGGCCGGAGGCGACGCGACGGCTGGAGGCGGTGCGACCGCCGCGGGCGGCTCGGCCTGTGACGGCGGTTCCACCGCCGGGGACAGGTCGACCACGGTCGGCACCTCCACCGCCGTCGGCGGTGCGATCACCTCGGGTGCGGGTGCGCCCGGCGTACCACCGATGCCGGACACGGGTGCTGCCGGAACGTCAAGCGCGGCCGGTTCCTCGACGGCGGCCCCCGGCACGCCCGGGTCCAGGCCAACGGCCGGACCGTCCGGTTGCGAGCCGGGCACACCGGTGTCCGGCGCAGAACCGTCGAGACCCGCCGTGCCGTCACCGAGCCCCGGCTGCGGGCCGGACGCGTCCACGACCGGTGCGGAACCGTCCAGGCCCGTGCCACCGGCTGCGGTGCCGTCGCCCGTCTCCGGCGAGCAGTCCTCCGGTCGGGCCGGGGTCCAGTCGGTCTGGTCCGGACGGATCAGATCCGACGCGCCCGGTGCGGTACGGGGTGTGGTGCCGGCGGGCGCGTTGCTGCCCGGCGGGCCGACCATCGGTGGCACCACACCGGCGACCGGTGCCGTCACGTCGGTGCTCGGGAGCGTCACACCGGTGCTCGGCGGCACGGCGGGGACCGGCTCCACCAGTCCGGCGCCGCCGGTGCCCGCTCCCGTGGGCGCCTGCGGCGCACCGGCGTCGGGGGTCGACGGGCGCCAGTCGTCGGCGTCCGCCTCGATCAGTCCGGAGGCGTCCGGCGCGTCCGGCACACGGGCGGGCGCGCCCGCACCGGCGCCCGGCGCACCCGGCGCCCCCGGCATCATCGGCATCGCGGCGCCGGCCGGCGCCGTGACCGGCGAGTCGACGCCGACGCCCGGGGCCACGGGCGCGGCGGGGATCTGCGGGCCGTCGACGCCGAGCCCGTCGCCACCGGCCGGCGCGCCGCCCGACCCGTCCGGCACGCCCGCGTCCACACCCACCGGGCCCCAGGTCTCGGGGTCGCCGCTGACGAGTCCCCGGGCGTCGGGGGACTCGGCCCCACCGGGGTTCGTCGCGCCGCCGGCGGGCCCCGGCATGCCGGGCATGGGCGGGATGCCGGCGCCCAGCCCGGCGCCGCCGGACGAGGCGCCGGCCGGTGCGCCGGGAACCTGCACGCCGTCGAACCCGGGTGACCGCCAGTCCGCCTCGTCGCCCTCCACCAGGCCCTTGGCATCCGGTGCATCGGGGACGCCGGAGCCGCCACCGGCACCGGCGCCGGGAGCGCCCGCGCCGGGCATGCCCGGCATCATCGGTGACTGGAAGCCGCCGCCACCGGGCACGGCGCCACCCGGAGCCGCGGGGATGTCCACGCCGTTGACGGCCCCGGGGGCGAAGTCGTCGCTGTTGCCGAGCAGCCCGTTCGCGTCCGGTTTCTCCGGCAGCCCGGGGCTGCCGCCCGCGCCGGGGCCGGCGCCGCCGGGTGGGCCGAATCCCGGGATGCTCGGCGCGGTGAACCCGCCGCCCGGTTTGCCGATGCCTGTTCCCGTGCCCGTGCCCGCCCCGGGCTTCGGGCCGCCCACCTCACCCGGTCCGGAGAACGACGGCGGCTTGACCGATCCGGCACCGCCCGCGCCGCCGCCGAGGTTGGCCGAGCCGGGCGGCTTGATGCCCGGCGGAACGACACCGGGACCGAGCCCGCCCGGCAGGCCGCCCCCGCCCGGCACGCCACCGCCCGGTACGCCGGCGCCCGGGAAGCCGACGCCCCCCGGCCCGTTGATGCCCGGCGCGTCGAAGCCGGGCAACCCGCTGCCGCCACCGGGGGTGGGACCACCGATCTCGCCGGGGCCGGAGAACGACGGCGGGGTGATGGCGCCAGGCCCCTGGCCGGAGCCCGGACCACCGATGCCGGCCAGGTTCGGCGGCGTGATGGTGGGCACTGTGATGTTCGGCGGCGTGGTGAACCCCGGCGTGGTGATGCCGCCGACGGGGGGCGGGGTGAACCCCGGCGGGGTCACCGTCGGCGGGGTGGTGAGGTTCGGCGTCGTGAGGTTCGGCATCGTGAGGTTCGGCATCGTCGGCGTGGTGATGCTGGGCGGCGGCATGGTGATCCCGGACGTCCCCGCCTTGTCGGTGGTGATCTTGTATTGCTCGGCGACCGTGTGGACGACCTCGGCCATCTGCTGGGCCATCGGCTTCTCGTACTCGGTGCCGCTGATCGGCACCGGGCCGTCGCCGCTGCCGACGCCGTTCTGGGAGGCGATCGTCGCCCAGGCGCCGTCCAGGTAGGCGATCGTCTGCTGGGCCCAGGAGAGGTGGTTGGCGGCGTCGTAGAGCTGCGACGGCAGCGACGTGACGTTTGTCGAGGAGTTGATGCTGTTGGCCGCCGTGGTGGAGTCCGGAACCGCGCCGCCGGCCAGGTGCTCGGCCTGCTTGCCGAGCAGGTCGGCGTAGAAGTTCATCTTGTCGCGGAACCCGTTTGCCGCCGGCCCCTTCCACGCCTTGTCGTCGCCGACCATCGAGGTGACTGCGGTGCGGATGGTCTGTTCGAGCCAGATCAGCAGATCCTGCGTCGCCTGGAAGGCCCGGGCCGCCTCGACCACCGACTCCACGTTGACGCGGCTGGCCGCGTACTTCAGCCCTTCCTCGCTGAACACGGCGGCGCCGCCGTTCACCGCGGCCTTGAGCTTGCGCCAGCCCCGGGTCTCGGTCGCCCAGGTCTGGTAGTCGTACAGGTCGCCGACGGGGATCACCTTCGGCGGGAAGGTTCCTTCCGGCTCCGCCGGGTCGTTCCACCCGTCGAGCTTGCTGTCACCGAGACCGTTCCCCATGCCCCGTCCCTCTTCACGACCTGCCGGACCGATCCGCCCGCGTCAGTTGCCGTCGGTCTTGATGATCTTCTGACCGTAGGTGCTCAGGTTGTCCAGGCCCTTGAAGGAGTCACCCATGATCTCGCCGAGCTTGTCGGTGGTCAGCGCGTTCAGCTCTTCGAGGTTGTCGTACTCC
The DNA here is from genome assembly GCF_004637285.1 of Micromonospora sp. CNZ285. Taxonomy (NCBI): domain Bacteria; kingdom Bacillati; phylum Actinomycetota; class Actinomycetes; order Micromonosporales; family Micromonosporaceae; genus Micromonospora; species Micromonospora sp. CNZ285. Next base: position 2,485,541 of record NZ_SPQD01000001.1, read on the forward strand.
ACGGCCATCTTCAGCAGGGCCGTCCGCACCGCGAGTAGGGCGGTGTTCATGTTGACGAGCATGTCCTTCATGTCGCCCTTGACGCCGCCGTCCTGAGCGGTCGCCCCGACGACCGCCTGCCGCAGCACCTCGGCCCGGGCGAAGGCGCCGGGCCGCGGGTCGATCGCGCCCACCTGGTCGGCAGTGGTGAGCAGGATGTTCCCGGCACCGGTGACCTTGCCCAGCACCTCCTCGGCGAACCACTTCAGCGCGGCGGTGTTGACCGCCACGCCGCCGGTCGAGGCGGTGTCACCCTTGAACGTCGGGTTGATCGCCGGCGGCTTGAAGCCCGAGTCGGTCGGGGTCTTGTCCTCGTCGATCCAGTCGGGCTTGTCGGTGAACGCGGGCGGCTTCACGTTCGACGGGTCGGTGATGTTGTCCTTGTACGTCTTGACGAGGTTCCGCCAGCCGTCGGTGTCGAGGACGTTCTTGTCGTACCACTCGCGGGCTTCGATCCACTCCGGATGCTCGGCGCGGACCTCGTCCTTCCACTTGTCGAAATCCACCCCGGTGCGGCTGTTCTGATGCTTGTTGTAGAAGGCCATCCAGGAGTCGTACGCCGCCTGGGTGGTGCCCTCCGGCTTCCCGATGGCGGCGTCGCCCATGCCGTAGGCGTTCATCGCGCTGATGGCTTTGTCGTTGGGGTATCCCCAGTCAATGCGGGCCAAGGAGCTCACTCCACTCGGGTGTCGACGGCGGAACGTTGGCACAGACCCCAGCGGCCCGGGTCGTCTAGCTCACCGGGCCGGGGACGGACGACGCGGGCCGCCACGCCGCGTCCGCGGCGGCCGTCCGGCGGGTCAGCCGCCGCGGACGTCGTTCCAGATCATGGCGTGACGCTGCTCGGTGGTGCCGTAGTTGTCCGAGATCTGCAGCAGCGTCTGCCGGGCCTGCTCCAGGTAGCCGACCATCGAGTCGGCCGCCTGGTTCCAGGCCAGCTTCGAGACCTTGTACTGCTCCTGGGCGGCACCGGTCCACTGGGCGAGGCTGGCCTCGACCGTGCGCTCCATCTCCTCCAGCGACGACTGGATCTGGCCGTTGATGCGGTTCATGTCGGTCAGCACGGCGTCTGCCTGCACGAAGTCGAAGGTGTAGTTGGACATGTCAGTCCTCTCGGGAGATCGGGGGTCGGGGTGCGGCTCAGATGCCCGGCAGGGCCGCGCCGAAGGAGTTGGCGACGCTCGACGCCTCGTCCTCGGCCGTCTGGTAGCCCTTGGTGGTCACGCCCATGACCTCGAGCATGTTCAGCAGCTCGTTGATCACCCGCTGGAACGCGTTCTCCCAGTTGTCCATGGCCTGGTTGAAGCCCTGCGACGCCTGGCCGGTCCAGGAGGAGATCAGGACGGCCATCTGCCCGTTCACGGCGCGCAGCTGGCCGGTGAAGGCGGTGGCCTTGTCGGAGAACTCCTGGGCAGCCCGCTGCATACCCTCTTCGGTGGTACTGACGGTCGGCATCGTCACGGCCGGACTCCTCGTGTCAGGGAAAGGTGGCAGGGAAGAGTGTTGATCCGCGGCCGTGCCCGGCGGCAACCCGGTCGCGCCACCATGTCCGAACGTCACCCAACATTGCACGGCAGCGCCCCCGTAACCGCCGCCACCGGCCGGCAGCCCGGGAAGAGTGGTTGCACTTTCATGCACTGATCCCCGGCCGGAGTTCCGGCGCCACGGTCGTGGCGTCTTCACTTGACGGCGACGTCGAGGGAGTGGTCCGTCGTGAACTACAGCGAGCGCATCGAAGGCCTGTTCCAGGAGTACGAGCGGCAGCGCACCAGCCTCGCCGAGATGCAGGCCCGGATGAGCGCGCTCTCGGCCACCGCGACGTCACCGCGCCGCGAGGTGAGCGTCACCGTCGGCCAGAACGGTGTGCTGACCGACATCCAGTTCCCCTCCGGCGCCCACAAGCGGCTCACCACCGCCGACCTGACCCGGCTCATCCTGGACACCTACGCCGACGCCAAGGAACAGGTCATGAACCAGGCGGCCGACGTGCTGGCGCCGATGCTGCCGGACGGTCTGGACGCCCACAAGCTGGTCCGGGGCCAGGCCGGGGCCGACGCGTTCCTGCCCAAGGAACCCCGCATGGTGACGAGCGTGCGGGAACTCCTGACCCGGGGGCCCGAATGATCAGCAACAATCCCGGCGGGCGGCTGTGGGTCGACCCGGACGGTGTGGAAGGGCTCGGCAAGGCGTACGAGTCGCACGTCCAGCTCTACGAGTCCTATCTCAGCCAGCTGACCGCCCTGCGCGCCCGGTACGCGAACGCCTGGGGCGACGACGACATGGGCGAGCAGTTCTCGACGAAGTTCCTGCAGGGCCTGGACAACCTCGAAGCGATCATCGGCGGCGTCAAGGGCACCCTGCACTACACCGCCCAGGGCCTCAAGGAGAGCGGCCGGGCGTACCGGGAGGCGGACGAGGCGGCCCTGGACGTCAGCCGGAAGATGGCCAAGGACTTCGACGGCCTGGACGGCCCGACGTACGCGCGGCGGGCGGTGGCGGGCCCGGTGCTGGAGCCCACCGCGGAGGGTGAGGCGCGCCGGCCCCATCTGCTGTCCCGCCGCCTGGCGGTCGGTGAGCCGGTCGCCGAGCGGGCCAGGCTCCTCCCGCAGCAGCAGGGCACGCCGCTGCTGCCGCTGGAGCCCGCCGAGGCGCTGATCCCGCTCACCGCCGCCACTCCGGCCATCTCGTCCTACTTCGCCCGGCCGGAGTACGCGACCGCGTACGTCGGCGGCCGGCCGCTGCCCGAGGGGTACCGGCTGATCGCGCTCAACCCGTTCGAGGACGGCAGCACCCGGGTGGACGCGAACCTCTACGACTCGATCACCCCGCTGACCGGCACCCCCGTCACCACACCCGACGGCACGGCGATCGATCCCGGACAGGGCCGGTTCTTCGTCGTCAAGGAGAACCCGGCCGTGGACCCGACCGTGCCCGGCTACCAGCCGCTGTACCTGAGCTACGCGCCGGACGGCACGCCCACCCCGATCATCCCCGGCGCCTGAGCCACCCACCCCGCGCCCGGTAGGACATGCCCGACTTCCACATCCCCAACGACCCGCAGTGGCAGTGGGCGTACGACCTGATCCTCGTCGCCGTCGGCGAGGAGTACCCGAAGGCCGATCCCACCGCCCTGCGGGCCATGGGCGACGAGCTGTACGCGCTCAGCAGCACCATCCTCAACGGGATGGGCGCGACCGCCAACCTCGGCTACGGGCTGGCCGGGAGCCTGTCCGGCCCGGCGATGGACGCGTTCCAGCAGTACCAGGTCGGGATCACCAAGAACGTGCCGGCCGGCGGCAACATCGCGCTGGCGCTGGGCGGGTCCGCCTACAACTTCGCGCTGGACTCGGAGAACACGCAGTACAACATCGTCATCGCGGCCTTCACCCAGGTCGTGGAGATCGCCATCGCGCTGGCCTCCGGCTTCGGCGCGGCGGCGGTGCCCGCCCTGATCAAGATCGGTCAGGAGATCGTCGGGGCGCTGATCAGCCTGTTCCGCCAACGGCTGCGGAACATGCTGATGCGGCTGGCCTGGGAGGCGTTCCAGGAGGGCCTGGAGGAGCTCTGGCAGAGCGCCGCCGCCCAGGTCACGCAGATCATCGAGGGCAACCGCAAGTCCCTGGACTACAAGGACCTGGCGATGGCGTTCGCCGGTGGCGCGTTCATCGGCGCGGGCGTCAGCGGCGTGCAGATGATCGGCGGCAAGTTCTTCCCGAAGATCAACAACAGCGTCCTGTCACGGGAGGGCCTGTCGGCGCTCGCCGAGACGCTGTTCGAGGGCCTGTTCACCATGATGGTCGGCGGCGGCGGCTTCAACCCGTGGGCCACCATGAGCTCGTCGATGATCGGCGGGATGGCCCACCACTACGCCACAGTGGTCGGCCAGAGCTACGGTCCGGGCGCCGGTGCCGGTGCGCCACCGCCGACGATCGAGACGAAGAACCTCACGACGACCGCTCCCACGCCGCCGCCCACGGCCGTGGACGGACCACCCGTTCCCCCGCCCGTCGGCTCCTCCGCCGGCCCGGGCAGTCAGGTCGGCGGCCCGGGTCCGCAGCCCTCGGCCGGCCCGGTCGCCGGAGGCGGTGCCGGTCAGGGGTCGGGCCAGGGCGATGCCGGGAGTCAAGGGCCGGCGCATCAGGGCTCCGGGGACCACGGCGCAGGCAGCCAGGGTACCGGTCAGGGCAGCGCCGGAAGCACCGCTCCGGGCAGCCAGCCGCCCGGGGGCCAGACAGCGGGCGGTCAGACCTCGGGCGGTCAGACTCCGGGCGGTCAGACTTCCGGTGCTCAGACTCCCGGCGGTCAAACCCCGGGCGGTCAGACCGCGAGCGGTCCAGCCGCGGATGGTCAGACCGTCGGTGGTCAGGTCCGTGACGGGTCGCAAGCGGGCGTACCGAACGGCAGCACGAGCCCCGACGGCGTCGGAGGTCAGACCACGAGCGGGCCCGGCACGGCCGGTCCGGGCACCGGCGCCGACCCACGTGGGGCCGGCGGTGTCGCCACGGGGCCGGCCCCGGCCGCAGGCGTCGAGGCCACGACCCCGCGCGCCGACTCGACGGGTACGCCGGGCGGCAGCCCGGCGAGCGCCGGCACCGGTACGCCCACGACCGGCATCCCGGCAGCGGGCGCCGACGTCGCCGCGCCCTATGGCGGCGGACTTCCCGGCTTCGACACTCCGACGTCGAGCGGCGGGACAGCCGGTGTCCACACCCCGGCACCCGCGACCTCGCCCGCCACCACTGCCGATCCGGCGGCCGTCCCGTCCGGCCCCGCACCGTCCACCGCCACACCGAGCGCAGGCACACCGACAACCACCACGCCTGGCACAGCCACACCGAGCACCGGCACCGCGAGCACCACCGCACCGCCGACCACCGCCACGCCGAGCACAGCCGCATCGAGCACCGGCACCGGCATGCCGTCTACGAGCACGCCGTCGACCAGCCCACCAACCAACGTGCCGAGCACCGGCACGTCGACCACGAGCACACCGACCGCCGGTGCGCCGTCGTCGAGTTCGACCACCAGCGGCCAGCCGACCGCTCCCCCACGCGACGTCGCCGGGGCCGCACCACCGCCACCACTGGCGCCTGTCGACGGCATCTCAGTCGACGGTCCGGCCGTGGTCGCCTCCCCGGCCACCGATCCGGGTGTCGGCACGCCGTCCACAGGGGAGCAGGCGGTCGCGGTACCACGCCCGACCACCGACGCCACGACGGGCGACGACCACTCGGACGCCTCGGTGGACGCCACCGGCCGCGACACGGTGGCGGACCACGCCACGGACACGAGCGCCGTCGACATCGCGCCGACGCCGGACGGACCGACGGCAGGGCGGGACGACACCTCCGAAACCACGCCGGACGGGTCGCGAAGCGTGCAAGCGCCACTCGCCGTCGCGGATCCTCTCGCGCCCACCCGGGCCGAGCCGAGCCCGCAGTTCCGGCAGGCCAAGGCGAGCGCGGAACCGAAGCGGCTGCGCACCGAACGGTACGTGCCCTGGAAGGACACCGTCGTCCCCGGCACGCACCTGCTGCGCGGCGAGATCACGACTATCGACTTCACCACCCGGGAGTTCACCGCCGACGGCAGGGACTACCGGTCGTTCGACGTACACCTGGATCTTGTCTCGAAGAACGACCAGATGTCCCCCCGGGAGTTGCGGGACTTCGCGGCGGCGGTGCAGCGCACCGTCGACGACATGGTCAACGGCCGGTACACGCTGCCCGACGGCCGGCTGCTGCACATCGACCTGGTCGTCGACACCCCGCCGTGGCGCGACGGCATGACCAGGGACTGGCAGGCCGACCCGCGGCGCAACCCGCCGGTCGAGGTGACCTCGGAGACCGGGGTCAGCACCGACCAGCACCTGTGGAACACCGGCGACCGACTGCCCGTGATGGTGCACGAGGTGATGCACTACCTGGGGGCGAAGGAGGGTCACCAGGCCTCCGAGCACCTGTTCACGACAGTCGACCGCCCGGGGGTGATGGGCCTCGAGGTCGGCGCCCTGCCGACGTCGTCGGATCAGGCCGCGGCCTCGGCCGGGCCTACCGGCTATCTCACCGCGCAGGATCTGGCGACGATCCACGACGCCGCGCTGACCGCCGGCCCGGTGCGCGACCTGCCGGTGCCGCAGACGGCGCACGACCAGACGCCGGACCCGCGTCCGCATCCGCAGATCCCGTCCCGCGCCCCGGCCCCGCCTCCACCACCGCCACCACCGCCCGGCATGACGGGCATGCCGCCACCACCGCCACCTCCGCCCGGTATGCCGGGCATGCTCCCACCGCCACCACCGCCGGGCATGCCGCCACCGCCGTCGGCCGGTCCCACGACTCAGGCCGTCGACCTGACCCCGACGGACCTCTCACCCGCCACGCTGCGGCACCGCGACCCGAGGCCCTCGCCCACCCCCGTCGGCCAGAGGCTGAACGAGAAGTACGACGTCGTGCACGTCGTGGACCAGGGGTCACCCGGTCTGGGCCACCAGGCAGCGACGATCGCGATGCTCGACGGGCTGGCCGCCACCGGCTACCGGGGCACGGTCGTGCTCACCTATCCCGGCAACAAGACGCCCTACTACGCCGAGCAGCTCGGCCGGCAGCAGGAGTTCGAGACCCCGGCGGGCTCGTACGACCTGTTCCACCGGGAGTGGACCGGCCACCGCGGTGGGATGGACGTCGTCATGCGACCGCAGGCGCCGCCCGGCACGCGTGAGGTGGCCTGGAAGACGACGGAGTGGCCCGGCGCGCCACGGGCCAAGGCGTGGCAGGTGGCCCGGCAGGAGGAGTTCCGGGACAAGAAGATCCGCGAACAGAACCACACCCAGAGCCTGCGCCTGGACGAGGTCGGCAGCAGGCTGCTCCCCGAGGGTGACGTGCTGACCGTGCTGCCGGCCGTCGACGTACCGAAGAACGACGACGGCTCGGAGTGGACCGCGGAGCAGAAGCAGGAGTGGTTCCAGCAGGCGTGGGCCGGTCCGCTGCGCGACGCCGCCGGTGGCAGGGACCACGACGTCGTCACGCTCCAGCCGTTCCTGTGGGACCAGTTCCCCCGGCAGGTCCGCAGCGCCGACGGGACGATCACGGATCTCGACCGGGCCTCGACCGGGGTGCCGGCCTACCGCCCTCCGCAGCCCACCGATCTGCCGCCCGCCCGGGACGTCATCACCGCCACCGGCATTCCCGGGGCCGACGACCTCGCGACAGTGGTCGACGACGACGCCACCGACGTGGTGCTCGTCTACTACGGCGACACGCCTGACACTCCCCCGCACCAGGAGGTCGTCGACCGGCTGGCCGCCGCCGCCCGGCCCGACCGGAAGACCGTCGTCCTGGTGCTCGGCAACGACAAGCGTGTCCTCACCACGAGCAACACCGACGTCCACGTCGCCGCGCTGCCCCGTGTCACACCGGAGCAGATGGCCGGGCTCCAGGGCCGGGCCACGCTCGTGGTCACCGAGGGCGCGAACACGTGGCAGGAGGCGCTCACGGCGGGCAAGCCCACGCTCTCGGTGACCGGGTCCGCGGGTGACACCCGGCCGTGGGATCACGAGCCCGCGTCGGTCCGGAACGACGACTCCGCCCGGGGCGGCCACGACCTGCTCGTGAACGCGTCGGAGTACCTTCGGCACGGCGGTGATCCGACCGCGGTGCGGGACTTCGTCCAGGACGACGGCGGCGGCGGTGTCCGCACGTACTTCGACGGGTGGCGGGACGCCCTCGGCCAGACCGGCTCCGACCAGGTCGATCAGGCCCTCGCCACGGTCACCGGCCTGCCGCTGGACCCGGACGCCCGCCCGCGCACGGACGCCGCGCCGGGCGCTCCCCCGGTCGACAACACCTTGCGCGTCCCGGGAGTCCCGCCGCCCCGGCTCGCCGCGCCCAAGACCCGCGACGAGATCGCACAGGCACGGGCCGCGCAGCGGGACACCGCGCCGCGCCGGGTCGCGAACACCAGCGCGTACGACGTCATCGATCGTGGGCTCCATCCCGACACCCGCGTGCCCGAGGTGGTCGCGCGCTCGTACGAGCAGGCCGGCCTGACCGTTCCGGCGGGCGACCGGCCCCGCCTGCGCCTCGACGCGGTGGACAACCGCATCGCGTACGACCATCGGGTGCTGGACCTCGGCGACCGCAACGTGCAGGACTTCACGGTCAAGGTCTTCCTGGACGCCCGGGACGACGCGGCGGCGGATGCCCGACCGGACGTGGAGACCCGGGTACGCGACGCGGTCGACGCGATCTACAACCAGGGCTTCCGGATCGGCGCCGATCAGCTCAACGTCACAGTGGAGTTCGTGACCCGGCCGAGCGAGGCGCACGCCGTCGTGGCGCTGCACGGCACCCCGTCACCGACCACCCAGACCACCTGGTCGACGCACTCCTCCGACCTCGACCTCGCGCACGAGATCGGGCACTTCCTCGGTCTGCGCGACGAGTACTCGGTGGCGGACCGCGCCCTGGACGGCACCTTCGTCAAGGGCGACAACTCGCTGATGGCGACCACCACGCGGCAGCCCGGCAACGATCCGCGGTTGCTGGCGCGCAACGTCCACCGGATCGCCGGTCAGCAACGCGACGTGCTCTCGCCCGACCGTGGCGGGCTGCCGCCCCGGGCGGCGCCGGTCCGCTTCCAGCCGGTACGGGTGCCCGGCGGCCGCAACGCGCGGTTCGACGAGCTGACCCGGCACACCCGCGACGTCGGTCCGGGCAACTACCGGCAGGAGACGGCCGACCTCAAGGACGACGGCGCGCCCATCGGGTTCGTCGTCAACTCGATGCTGCCCGCCGACGACGTCGACCAGATCCCCGAGGTGGTCCGCGCCATCACCGAGGGACTCGCCCCGGGCACCACCGTCGCGTTCGTCTTCGGCGTCAACACCACCGCCGAGGTGCCCGACCTCGCCTTCCGGGACGCGGTCGCCCGGGCCGCCCGGCTCGCCGAGAGCCTCGACGTGCCGGTGGCGGTCAACGGCTACGCGGTCGGGACGAAGAACGACAAGTTCCCGTACGGCCGGACCCGCAACCAGGTGCTGCGCGACCCCGACACGGTGGCGGCGATCCAGGGCCTCGCGCAGGGCGGACCGGACGGCGAGGCCCGGCGCTACCCGTACGTGTCGATCCAGGACTTCGACAGGGGTGCCCGGACGACGGCCGACGACACCCACGTCTTCGACCGCATCGACCGCCGGACCCGCTTCGACCCGGAGTCGACCGGACCGCAGGACGCGCCACCGGCCCGCCCTTTGATGATCTCCGGCGGCTACCGTGTCGGCGACACCGAGGAGCTGATCCGGCGTACCCGGGAGCGGCTGGAGCGACGCGCACGCGACCACCAGGCGAGGATCGCCGACCTCCCCGCGGGCACCGAACGCACGACCGAGCGGCAGAAGCTGGCCGCCTTACGCAACGGCCTCGCCAAGCTCGACACGCAGGCCGGCCGGGACGCCTTCGTCCGGGACTTCACCACCGCCGTGGACGAGGACATGCGGTCCCGGGACCGGCAGGCCACGGTCCACCCGATGCTGCCGTACTCGCCGGAGCCGAACCTGTTCGTCGACGGCCTGCTCACCCTGGGCCGGCCCGAGGTCCGGTTCGGCGAGGCGGGCGCGGAGTTCCTCCTGCTGGCCGAGAGCCTGCACCAGGCGTACGGCGAGGAGCTGGCCGTCGCCCACGGCGCGGCGACGCCGGCCGGCCTGCCGGCGGACGTCCTCACCGTCGACGTCCAGGTCGACTCGCAGAACAACAGGCATCCCGACCGCGACCTGGCCTTCATGACGGACTTCGTGGGCGCCGCCACGCCCACCGACCTGTCCCGGCTCGCGGCCGACTTCGCCGTCGGCAACTTCCTGCCGCAGTCGCACGCCGTGCCGACGAACGTCAACCGGCAGCTGTTCTACACCGAGGGCACCGGCTTCAAGGAGTACCGGGCCGAACTGCGCAAGCCCGCAGTCGCCGCCCCGAAGCCGTTCGCCGCGCCCACCGACCTGGTGCCCGGCCCGTCGTGGACGTGGCAGGAGACGCTCACGCCGCAGCAGCTGCGGCAGCTCGGCGCGCAACCACACAACAGGTACGTCACCGCCGTCTCCGTCCCGGCGCCGGAGGCCGCCCCGGCGCCGGACGGGCCGCCCGAGGTCGATCCCGACCTGGACCCGGCGCGGCCGGCCCGGACCGTCGGCCTGCCGAACAGCCAGCGCCTCGTCGCCGCGCACCTCGTGGCGACGTCGAACGACTCCGGAACCATCCAGCAGGAGTTCGCCGCCGCCACCGCCATCGCCGACCGTGGCGAGCTCGGCCGGCAACCGGGGTCCCTCTACGACGCGATCGCCGACGGCCTGCCCGGGAGCGACGCGGACGCCCTGCGGATGAGCACCCTGCACGCCGGCCGGGACACGATGAGTCTCGACGAGGCCGCGGCGATGCGGCAGCGCAACCCGTACGACAACGGCCACTTCGTCCGGGCCGTGCTCGCCCCCGACCCCGGGGAGCGACGCCGCGACACGCCGGTCGACGACGCCGAACGGCAGCGCATCGCCAACGCGCACGACGTGGTCGAGTTCGCCGCCGCCCGCGGCACCCAGGTGCACCTCGTCGTGTACGACGACCCGGCCGGGACGCCGCGCGACTACCCGGTGGTCGGCGCCCGGCCGCGGGGCCGGCTGGAACTGGTCCGCACGATCGACCCGGCGGGTCGCGTCACCTACGCGCCCCACGTGGCAGCGTCGACGACCTCGACGAGCGACACCGGCGGCGACGACGACTCCGACGGCGGCAGCGACTCCGGCGGCTTCGACCTGTTCGGCGACGGCGGCGACGACGACGTCGGCGGCTTCGCCGGCTTCGGCGAGCACGACAGCGACAGCGACGACGGTGACAGCAGCGGCGTCCACGACAGCGACGACGGCCCCGGCACGCCCGACGACCCGGCGAGCCCGCCGGCCGACAGCCCGGCCACCCGGTCGACCGACGAGGACGGCACCGCGGCCGAGACCACCACCACGGAGGACACCCCGGGCGAGACCAGCGCCGAGAGGGACACCGCACGAGAGACCGCCGCGGAGGAGGCCGCCGCGCGGGAGACCACAGAGGGCGGGACGGCCACCTCGTCGGCCACCGGGACCGCCGCGCCGCTGCCGTCGCCCGACGCGGTACGCCGGGGCCTGGCGTCGTACCTGCGGGACAGCCGCACCCTCGGCCTCGCCGAACAGTTACGCGCCACCGAGAACGCGGCGCTCGGCGCGGCGCTGCGGACCCTCGACCCCGGCCTGTCCGACGACGTGGTCGCCACCGTGGAGGCGGACAGCCGCGACGACGTGGATCAGTTCCTCGGCGAGGGCCGCCCGTACCCGGTGACCATCGGCGGGCGCCCGGCGGAGCTGCGGGTCACCGCCGTCCTCGACTGGGACGCGCTCACAGTGGACCGGGCCCACGACGACCCGCACAAGGTCACCGCCAAGACCCGGGAGAACCTCACCCACAAGCTGCGCCACAACCGGGACCGGCGGGTCGAGCCGAAGGTGACTGTCACCGCGGTGCCCGGTGTCGTCGTCGGCGTCGGCGGCTCGGTGCCGACGGCGCCGGTCACCGAGCACTCCGCCGACCACAAGGACACCTACACGTCCACCACCACGGTCAAGGTCACCGGGCTGACCGAGGTGACGGTGCCGATCCGGTTCGTCGCCAGGCTCGTGCGGCCCGGCCGTCCCGCCGTCGACCCGGTCGAGACGTCGGGCACCGTCGCTCTCGCCGTACACACGGGGTTGCGGCCGGCGGACGCGACAGCGCCGGCCGCCGCGGACCGTGCGCTCGGCGCGCCGGTGCCGGACCGGTTCGGGGTGGAGAGCGTCCGGAGCCGGCCGGCCGATCCGGACGCCACGTTCTTCGACCAGGTGGAGGCGATCCTCGCCGAGGACGGCATGGCCGACCTCGTGCGGATCGGCGCGCCCGGCCGCCCGGTGATGCAGAAGCTGCTCAGCGACGCGACGTTCTCCGGCAGCCTGCCGACGATGGTGGTCACCGACCCGGCGAACGCCCACGACGGCTGGGTGCGGTCGGGTTCGCTGCCGCGCGCCGCCCGCACCGGCTGGCGGCGGTTCTTCCCGGGCCGCGCCCGGCAGGTCGAGGTCCGCCTGGTCGCCCGGCGCGTCGAGGAGGTGGAGCGGGTCGACGGGCTCACGCACGTCGACACGTCCGCGCTCGCCGCCGAGAGCACGAGCGCCGCCGCCACCAAGCGGCCGTTCGGTCTGTGGGGCCTCGCCGGCGCGGGTGTGGACACCGCGCCGCTGAGCCTGATCGTCGGGCCGCGGATCGGCGGCGGCCGGGAGCGTGGCGCCACCCGGACGATCGCCGAGCGGACCGGCGGCAAGCAGACGGTGACCGGCACCGCGCCGGGCGTCCGCTACCGGGTCGAGTACGGCGTCCAGGTGCGCGTCCTGGGCCGCGCGCCGCGGATGCTGTCCGGCTCCGTCGACGCGCTCCAGTGGACCACCGGCGACCGGCTGCCCGGCACCGCCCTCGACCCGGACGGCCGGGAGTGGCGCGGACGGCGCGGCGCCGACCGGACCCACTTCGCACCGGCGCGCATCGAGCGGGGCGAGTCGTTCGGTGGCGCGTACCTGACCCGGGTCGGCGACCGGGGCCTGTACGAGACGGTCGCCGAGGCGGTGCGGTCGGTGCCCGGCCACGACCGGTTCCGCCTGGCCACCCGCGACGAGATGCTGCGGCACTTCGGCGACGCGCAGCTCGCCGACGGGCTGACCCCCGAGATCCAGGCCGCGCTGAGCCGCGACACGGACCTGCGGACCCAGCTCTCCCCCGACCAGTTGCGCCACCTGGCGGACCGGATCGTCGGCCCCGGGCTGAAGATCCCGCTGATCCGCACCGGTACGTTCCACGACCACGTCACCGTGGTGACCGTCCAGGGCAGCCTCCGCGACGTGTCCGACGGCGACCTGCTCGGCCACGACAAGATCGGCACCGCCGACAAGCGGACCGCCAGGTCCACGGTGACCAGCGCCCGCGACGACAGCCGGTCGGCCGAGCTGAGCCTGGAGCCCCGCGTCCTGGGCCCGCTCGGCCAGGCCGCGTCGACGCTGCTCGGCGGCCCGCGCGCCGCGTTCACCTGGGGCACCACCGACGAGAGCGCCGTCACCGGCGGGCAGTCCACCGAGAGCGACCACGGACCGGCGCTCGACGACGAGGGCAAACCCACTGAGGTACGGCTGCGCGAGTTCGCCGCCACCCTCGACCTCACCGTGAGCACCCGGTCCACGGTGCGGGTCAACCAGGCGGGACGGCAGCTGTCGTTCGGGGCGTACGGCCGGGGTGTGCCCGCCGTCGTCGCCGCGTCCGAGACGCGGCCCCGGACGAACCGCCTCGACGTGCGCATGCTCGTGCCGGAGACGCGCGTCTCCCGGCAGCGCCCGGACGCCGAGGCCAGCCCGGTCCCCCGCGACGTGGAGAGCATGGCGTACCCGCCGCCGCTGAGCCGGATGACCGGCGGGCCGCACGACCTCGACGGACGCCGGGTGGAGTCGTTCGTCGGCGCCGACCGGTTGCAGGAAGCAGTGGTCGAGACGCTGCGCGAGGCCGCCCGGGACGACATCTACGCCGCCGAGGACGGCCTGATCTCCACGGTGATCGCCGACGAGCTGTCACCCGAGCGCCTCACCGGTGACGCCGAGCTGTTCAGCCGCCCGCTGGCGCTGAGCAACCTGTGGCACGGCCGCCGGGCCGCCGACGCTCGCGCCGACGTGCGGGTACGGCTGCGCCCGACCAACCCGACGGTGCTCGACGGCGCCGAGTTCGCCCGCGTCAAGCGGACCTTCGCCAGCGGCACCGCCCGCAAGACCACTCACGCGCGCGCGGTCGAGCTGAGCGTCTCCGCCACCGGCGTCGCGTCGGGCAGCGGGCCGGTCGCCGACCACGGCGGCAGCACCGGCCGGCCCGGCGGCGCCGTCATCCTGTCCGTCACGCCGTGGCGGCGGGCGTGGGGCCGGATCAGCGAGCGCAGCGCCTCCGGGGTCTCCAAGCTGCGCCTCGGCGGTGGCCGGGCCGAACGCGAGCTGCTGGTACGGGTGGACGTCGAGGCCGAGGTGGTCGCCGAGGCCCGCCACGACAGCAACCTGCGTCCGCTGGGCCGCTGGCCCGGCACACCGGCCCGGCGGGCCGGCCGGCGGCTCACCCTGCCCGGCGCGGTCGTCATGCGGATGACCCCGGCGGAGCTGAAGCGACTCCAGGACCGGGACCGTGCCCGCCGGCACGGCACCGCCGACGTGCGGCTGCACCTGCGGCACGCCGAGAACACCGAGACGCTCCGCGCCGGCCAGCGCGAGCAGGTCGCCCGGCTCAGGCGCGAACAGGCCACGGAACTGGCGAACCTGCTGCGGCGGCAGCACGCCCGCCCGGACGCCGGCCCCGCCCAGCAGCAGGAACGCGAAGAGCTGGCCGCGAAGCACGAAGCGGACACGGCCGCGCTGCTGGCGAAGCAGGATCAGGAGCGCGCCGAGCAGGCCGAGCACCAGCAGCGGGAACGCGACCTGGTACGCGAGGCGCAGCAGCGGCAGAACGAGGACGCGGCCGGCCCCGGCGCACCGGCCCACGCGGCACAACCCGAGTTCCGGGCCGGACCGGACCGGTCCCTCGGCATCGGCGGCGTCACCACCCACCTCGACCTCACCGACCGCATCCCGCACCTGCGGCGTGCCCTGGCCCGCGAGTCGAGCGAGGAACTCGCCCAGGCGATCCTGCCGCCCACCCGGGACCGCAGCCCGGACGACCCGATCCGAGGGCTCGGCAGCACCGGTTTCCTCGGCGCCGCCCACCTGCACCTGGCCGACGCCCTCAACGGCGGCCGGAGCGAGACGGTACGGCTGGAGCGGCGGTTCCGGGGCGCCACGTACCACGTCACGCTCACCGCCGAGCCCGCGGGAGAGCCGAGCTTCACCGGCATCGACCTGGTCGACGAGTTGTCCGTCACCGACCGCGCTGTCGTCGGCGAGGCGCAGACCCGTACCACCTCGCAGACGGCGGCGCAGGTCACGCTGACCGGGCGGGCGCAGGGCACCGAGACCGACCGGGTCCAGGACGACGCCACCCGCACCACCGGGCACGGCCCGGCCTCCGGCACCGTCGCCGCCGGCCTGACCGGCACCGCCGCCCTCGGTAACCGGGCCACCAAGGCGATCGAGCGCACCGCCCGCACGTACGAGCAGTCGCTGACCGTCTCCGGCCCGGTGGCCACGTACCGCGGGCCGGTCCGCCTCACCGTCACCGTCACCGGGCGCGGGCTGCCCGAGGGCGGCGTGTCGGTCCACGCGGTCCACGACGTCACCACGTACTCGGCGACCGAGGGCCGGGAACTGGCCACGTCCGGCCCGGTCACACCGGTTCCCGCCGGGCAGACCACCGACGAGGGCCGGCGGCGATGGCGCGAGGAGGCCGGGTTCGACCGGCTGCCCGAGCCGGGCCGGTTCGCCGTCGAGGACGTCCTCGTCGACCTGTCCGACCTGCACGACGCGGCCCGGCAGGCGCTCGTCGCCTCCGGCGCCGCACCCGGCCGGGACGTCGACGCGGCCCTGCGCGACACGCTGACGGTGAGCCGGATCAAGGCGCTGCCGGCGATGCTGACCGGCGCGTACCCGCTGCCGATGCCGGCCGGGCTGGGCCGCGACCTGTTCCTCGACGCCCGCCTGGTGGCCCGCCCGAAGCTCCTGCGCGCGGACGCCACAGTGAAGATCGGCGGCTCGGCGAAACGCGCCGCGGACACCGAGTACGAGCAGACCGCCGGACGTTCGTTCGCGCTGAAGACGGCCGGGCCGCTCGTCGTCGGCGGCGTCGGCCATCCGGGCGGCGCGAGCACTGTGGGCGAGCGGCAGGAGTTCGCCGCCGTCAACGCGGCCACGCTGGTCGAGCAGCAGCTCTACCGGACCGACCCGGGCGCCCAGGTGAAGGACGAGGGCAAGGTCTCGGCCAGCACGACCGGCAAGCCGGCCCGGCGCACCGACCCGGACGACAAGCTCACCGCGGCGGTCGAGTACGACGTCGAGTTCCGTTTCGTCGCGCGTTCCCGCGACGCGGCCGGCAGGCACCGGGCCGGCACGGAGGTCCGGGTGCCCGGCGGCTTCGTCGTCCGGCTGGACGAGGCGGCGGCCCGGGACGTCACCGGCCGGGACCTCCCCCCGGGTCTGCGTACGTCGGCGCTCGCCGTCGCCGACGCGGCGAAGAAGCTGTCCACCGCAGCGGCCCGCCTGGACGGGCTGACCTCCCGGGCCGACGCGGACCCGGACGCCGTCGCCGCTGCCGAGCGGGCCCTGACGGACGCCGAGAACGCCTGGTGGGACGCCTACCGTGCGCACGAGGCAGAGGTGGCCCCGCCACCACCGGCCCCGGCCCCGCCGGTGGACGTGCCCGCCGCCGAGGTGGCGACGCCCACCGCGCAGGCGCCCGTGGTCGGCGACCCGGTCGACGTCACCACCGGCCGGGTCCTCTACACCGAGGTCGACGCCCGGCTGCCGGGGCTCACCCTGGAACGGACCCACCGCTCCGACTACCGGTGGGGCCGCTGCTTCGGCCCCACCTGGGCCTCCACGCTGGACCAGCGCGTCGTCACCGACGACACGTACGCGCGGTTCCTGGCCGCCGACGGCTCCATCCACACGTACCCGATGCCGGCCGAGGGCGACGAGGCGCTGCCGGTCGCCGGCCCGGGCGGGCCGCTGCGCCGGCTGACCGGCGGCGGCTGGCTGCTCACCGAGCCGGGCCGCTCGCTGCTGTTCGCGCCCGCCGACGCCCACGGCGACTCCTGGCTCACCGACGTGGTCACCGACCGCACCGGGTGGCGGATCGAACGCTCCGCCGACGGCACGCCAGACCTGCTGCTCTCCGCGTCCGGCCTCGTCGTGGTGCCGCACCTGGCCGGCGGCCTGGTCGTCGGCGCGCACGTCCGCGCCGCCGACGGCACCGTCCACCTGCCCTCCTTCGGCTACGACGAGCGGCGGCGCCTGGTCGAGGTCCGCAACTCCTCCGGCCACGGGACGCGGCTGCGCTACGACGAGGCGGGCCGGCTCGTGCGCTGGCAGGACCGCAACGGCGAGTGGTTCGGCTACGACTACGACGAGGCGGGCCGCTGCGTGCGGGCCGGCGGCGGCGGTGACGTCCTGCGCTACTCCCTGCGGTACGACGACGGCGTCACGCACGTGACGAACTCGCTGGGCCGGGTGACCCGGTACGAGTTCGACGAGCGCCACCTGGTCACCGCGATCGTCGACCCGCTGGGCGGGACGGTCCGGCAGGAGTGGGACGCGGCGCACCGGCTGCTGTCGCGCACCGACCCGCTCGGTCGCGTCACCCGCTTCGACCACGACGCGCGCACGCTCACGCTCCCGGACGGCTCGACCCACCCGGTCCCGCCGCGCCCGCCCGCGCACGCGGACGACATCGAGTTCGACGCGCTCGGACGGGTCCGGGCGACCCGGGACCCGGACGGCGCTGTCACGACGTACGGCTGGACCGCCGAGGGGGATCTCGCGTGGCGGGTCCGCCCGGACGGCTCCACGCAACGGTGGTTCTACGACGGTGAAGGGAATCTGGTGGACGTCATCGACGCATCAGGAAGGGCGGTGAGCTTCGAGTACGGCCCCTTCGATCTACCCACGGCACGGGTGGATCAGGCGGGGAACCGCACCGAGTTCACGTACGACACGGAACTACGGCTCGTCGGGGTGACGAATCCGGCGGGCCGGACGTGGCGCTACGAGTACGACGCGGCCGGCCGCCTGTGCGGGCAGACCGACTTCGACGGCCGTACCCAGCGCTACGAGCACGACGAGGCGGGCCGGCTGGTCGCGCACACCGACGCCGCCGGCACCGTCACCCGCTACCGCTGGGACGCGCGGGGCCGGGTCGTCGAACGCCGGGTCGGCGACGCCGTCACCCGCGTCGAGTACGACGCCGACGGCCACGTGGCAGCAGTGCTCAGCCCGGACGCGCAGGTGCGGTTCACCCGCGACGCCGAGGGCCGGGTGCTGTCCGAGACGATCAACGGCCGGACGGTGCGCACCTCGTACACCGCCTCCGGCGCGGTCGAGGCGCGCACCACGCCGTCGGGCCGGTCGAGCCGCTGGACGTTCGACGCCGCCGGCCGCCCGGAGAGCCTGACCGCCGGGGAGCACCTGCTCGGCTTCACCCACGACGACGCCGGCCGGGAGATCGGCCGGACCGTCGGCGGCCTGGTCGCGCTGCGGCAGACCTTCGACGCGGCCGGGCGGCTCACCGGTCAGCACATCGCCGACGCCGCCGAGCGCCGCTACACCTACGACGCCGCCGACCGGGTCACCGCGATCGCCGACTCGCTCGCCGGTGACCAGTCCTTCACCGCCGACGACACCGGCCGGATCCGGGCCGTCGACAGCGAGGTCCCGCAGCGGTACGACTACGACGAGGCCGGCAACCTGGTCGGCGCCGGTGGCGGGCGCTGGGAGTTCACCGGCACCATGCTCGTGCGCTCCGACGACGCGACGTTCTCCTACGACGCGAAGGGCCGCCTCACCGGCCGGGTCGACGACGCGGGCGCGTGGCGCTTCGAGTGGGACGCCGAGGACCGGATGGTCCTGGCCGTCACGCCCGGCGGCGACCGCTGGCGCTACCGTTACGACGGCTTCGGCCGGCGTATCGCCAAGCAGCGCCTCGGCGACGGCGACCGGGTGCTGGAGGAGGTGTCCTTCGCCTGGTCCGGTGACCTGATGCTGGAGCAGACGCACCGCGACGCCGCCGGCGCCACCACGACGACCACGTGGGACTACCGCCCAGACGCGCCGGTGCCGGTCGCGCAGACCGACGGCGGCACGCTCCGCGCGGTGATCACCGACGGCATCGGCACCCCGACCCACCTGGTCGAGCCGGGCGGCGGGCTGCGCTGGTGGTCGCGGGGCGACCTGTGGGGACGCGGCGCGGACCGGACCGCGACGCCGCTGGCCTTCCCCGGTCAGTACGTCGACGCCGAGACCGGCCTGCACTACAACCGGTTCCGCTACTACGACCCGGCCACCGGCCGGTACGTCAGCCCCGACCCGCTCGGCCTGTCCGGCGGCCCGAACCCGACCGCGTACGTCAGCGACCCGCTGACCGTGGCCGACCCGCTGGGCCTGACCAGTTGCACACCGGCCCCGACCACGCCGCACCCGCTGGCCGCTGTGGAGCCCGCGCTCGCCGCGCCCTCCGACCAGACGCCGAGCAGCCTGCCCACGAACGCGGCACCGCCGCCGCCGAGCGCGCTCTACGGCATGCCGTTCCAGGTGCAGGTCGCCATCCTGGACGAACACGGACGGGTGCTGCGGTACGAGACGCGGATGCGCGACACGCCGTCGCCGCCGCCGGTCTCCACCCCGGCCGGCGCCGTCGGATATCACGCCCGCCAGTGGTTCGACGACGTCGCGCCGGCGTCGCGGGCCGACCTCCAGGATCCGAACTCCGCCGCGTCCCGGAGCTACCAGGAGATCCGCGAAGCGGTGTTCCCGCACATCGGCACGCGGCCCTACACGGGTGTCCGGTCGGACGCGATCGGCCACCAGAACGAACCGCTGGTCGGCGCGCTCAACTACTACAACACCACCACGACCACGCGCCGGGGTGTGACGCGGACGCACATCGGCCTCGGCAACCGGATCGCCGAGGAGCGCGGCGGCGGCCGGCGGACGGCGAGCCAGATCGCCAGGTATCTGCGCGGCCAGATCCGGCTCGACCAGATCGAGTCCGAGGCCGGGCGGGACTTCGCCCGGATCGTGAGTTTCGCGGAGAACGCCCGCGGCTACGAGTCGGAAGTCAACTCGCTGCCCATCGCGCTGGACTACATCGCCCACGCCGAGCGCGGGCGGGACGCCGCCGACCAGTGGCGCGACATCCCGTCGTGGTTCCCCCCGGCCGCGCCGGGATACGCCGGCGACGAGTTCGTGCCCCGCGAGAGCCGGCCCCCGGTGGCGAGCATCATGCCGCGGCAGCGGCCCAACGCGATCACCGACACCGCCCCGTACTACACCGAGACCGAGTTCACCGGCGCGCCCGCGCCGGTGGCGAGTTCGTCGAACGCCCGGATCGTGACAGTCGCGCCGCGCAGCGACAGGTCACGCAGCCCGGAGCGCCGGGGCGGCAGCAGCCGTCGCGGGCGCCACGGCGATCCCCGGTACGGCTTCCAGGGCCCGCAGACCGGCACCACCGACGTCCGGGGCGCGGCCGCGCCGGTCACCGACCCGTTCCGTACCCCGCTCGCCGACCAGTTGACGGCGGCGCAGGGCGACCCGAACGCGCAGGCCCGGATCCTCGACTCGTTCCGGGACCAACTGTCGTACGAGTACACGTTGAACGACGGGTCGACGCTGCGGGTGCTGGCCGCCAACCTGCACGGCGACACCGCCGACACGGACGCGGACCTCGGCACGCTCAACGCCGTCGACCGCGACCACCTGCGCCGGATCAACGACAACCGGGACGCCGGCAGCGTCGCCGCCAACGTCGACTGTGTGCCGCTCACCCTGGCCGTCGACGCGTACCGGCAGACCGGCGCGGTCACCCAGGTGCCGGCGCAGACCCAGCCGATGGAGATCGGCGAGGTCATGAAGCGGTACCCGGGCCGCAGTGTGGACGAGGTCGGCAGCATCCGCGGCCTGATGGAGGCCCTCGGCGCCATGCCGAACGGCACCACCGCGATCGTCGGCCTGCGGCCCGGTGGTCCGGGGACCGTCGGACACGTCATCAACGTGTCGAAGGACGGACAGGGCCGGGTCACGTTCGAGGACGCCCAGGTCCCCGGGCTCGCCACGCTCCCGTCGATCTCCCCCGACGGCTCGGTCGTCGTCATCCGGACCAGCGACCCGGCACCCGGCAGCGACGTCGACATGGCCTCGGTCCGCGACACCGACTCCGACACGGACATGGCCTCCGTCCGCGACGGTGACTCCGACGTCGACATGACGTCGGTCCGCGACGCCGACAGCGACGTCGACATGACGTCGGTCCGCGACGCCGACAGCGACGTCGACATGGCGGACTTCTCGCCGACCACCGAGACGTTCGCCGGTGTGGCGCCGGAGGCGGTGGCGAAGACCACCGCGGAGACGCCGACCGTGGGTGACCCGATCGACGTCACCACCGGCCGGATGATCCTCACCCACACCGACGCGGTCATGCCGGGGCTCACGCTGGAGCGGACGTACCGCTCCGACTACCGGTGGGGCCGATCCTTCGGCCGCGCCTGGGCCTCCACGCTGGACCAGCGGATCATCGTCGACGGCGAGCAGGTCCGGTACCTGGCCGCCGACGGCTCGCTGCTCACCTACCCGCTACCCGCCGAGGGCGAGGTGGCGCAGCCGGAGACCGGCCGGACGCTGCCGCTGCGCCGGCTGGTGGGCGGCGGCTGGCTGCTGACCGATCCGACGTCCGGCCGCAGCCTGCTGTTCGCCGCGGCGTCGCGCACCGAGTCGCTGCTCACCGACGTCACCGACGGCGGCGTCCGCTGGACGATCCACCGCGACCGCCGGGGTACGCCGACGCACCTGCTGTCGTCCACCGGCGCCACCATCGCGTTCACCTCGTCCGCCGGGCTGGTCACAATGATCTCCCTGCCCAACGCGGCCGGTGACCTGATGGCGGCGTCGCAGTTCGGCTACGACGCCGACCTCGACCTGATCGAGGTGACGAACTCCTCGGGCGACCCCGAGCGCTTCACGTACGCCGACGGGCGGCTGGTGCGCTGGGAGGACCGCAACGGCGAGTGGTACACGTACACCTACGACGAGGCCGGCCGGTGCGTCGCCACCGACGGCAGGGGCGGCTACCTGCGCTACCGGTTCGACTACCAGCCGGGCCGCACGGTGGTGACCGACTCGCTCGGCGCGGTGCGCGTCTACGACCTCAACGACCGCTTCCAGGTGGTCGCGGAGACCGACGCGCTCGGCGCGACCACGCGCAACGTCTGGGACGAGGCGTACCGCCTGCGGTCCACGACCGACCCGCTTGGCCGCACCACCACGAGCGAGTACGACGCGCTCGGGCGGCTGGTCGCGGTCGTCCGGCCGGACGGCAGCCGGTCCGTCACCACGTACGACGAACTCGGTCGCGCGGTGTCCTGGACCGACTTCGACGGCAGCACCCGCAACCGCCAGTTCGGCCCGGACGGCCTGCTGATCGCCGAGGTGGACGCCTCCGGTGAGGTGGTCCGGTACGAGCAGCCGGCCGCCGACGGCCGGGGCACCACCACCCACGTCGGACCGACCGCCGTCGTGCACGACCCGGCCCGGCAGATCACCGCGGTGAGCACCGGGCAGGGCGAGACCGAGTACACCTACGACGCGCTCGGCCGCCTGTTCAGCATCCAGGACGACACCGGTCTCACCGAGTTCGGCTGGACGCTGGAGGGTGACCTGGCCTGGCGGGAGAACCCGGACGGCTCGGTCGAGGAGTTCCTCTACGACGCCGAGGGCAACCTGGTCGAGTGGGCCGACGCCGCCGGCCGCCGGACGATCCGCGAGTACGGCGCGTTCGACCTGGTCACGGCCGAGATCGACGACGAGGGCAACCGCACCGAGTACGCGTACGACACCGAACTGCGGCTGGTCCGTGTCACCAACCCGGCGGGCGCGACGTGGAGCTACACGTACGACCCGAACGGCCGGATGGTGTCCGAGACCGACTTCGACGGCCGCACCCAGCGGTACGTCTACGACGCCGCCGGGCAGCTCGTCGAGCGCACCGACGCGGCCGGCGAGGTCACGCACTACACGTACGACCTGCTCGGCCGGGTGGTGGAACGGCGCACCGGCGAGTCGGTGACGCGCTTCGCGTACGACGCCGCGGGCCGGGTCGTCCCCGCCGAGGACGGCCCGCAGGTCCGGCTGGAGCACGACGCCGCCGGCCCGGTGGCGAACGGCGCCACGGTGTCCACCTCGTCCGGCGGTTCCCTGCCGGAACCGCGCCCCGCTCCGGTACCCCGGCGGTGACCCGCCGCCCGCCCCGGCCGTCACGGCGGCCGGGGCGGGCACCCGTCCGACCACCATCGACAGAGAAGGACTACCCGATGAACGCCGACGACGCCCGCAACCGGGCGCAGGCCGCGCTGCGCGGGCTGGAGAACCCGGGGCAGCCGCTGACGCTGCTCGCCCCGGACGCACCGGCCGAGTACGAGTGGTGCTGGGTCTACCCGTTCAACACGGTCCGGGCCACCGAGACCGGCAGCATCATGGACGCGCTCGCGGTGGGCCCGCTGGTCGTGCCGAAGAACGGCGCCGAGCCGTGGGTGGCGCCGTCCGGCCCGCCGCTGGAGCGCTGGCTCAACGAGTACGCCACACGGGAGGGTCTGCCGGCGGTGCCGGTCCCGGCCGCACCGGACCCGTTCGCCTGAGCCCGGACGGGCGGCCCGCCGTGCCCCCGCGGCGGGCCGCCGCCACCTGGAGGAACCATGACCGACAGCGCCGAGCCGCTCGACGTGCTGCTGCGCCGGATGATGCGCGGTGACGCCACGATCGAGCAGGTGCAGTCCGCGCTGCGCGGCTCCCGGCTCGACCTCGCGATGAACGGCGACGGCCGTCCACTCGTCGTCCGCTCCTTCGACGACGAGCCGTGCGTGGCGGTGGCGACCACAGACGAGGAGCGCGCGCGTACCTTCGCGCCCGAGTGGCGCCGGGTCGAGGCGGTCGAGCTGGCCGAACTGCTGCCGGACGGCATCGACGTCCTGGTCGACCCGGACGGCCCCGAGCCGGTACGGCTGGCCGCCGCGCTCGTCTGGCACGCGCTCCGGTACGCGGACGAGGAAACGGGCGGATGAGCGACGACGAGTTCGTGTTCCTGCTCGACCCGGAGTGGCCGGCAGACGAAGAGGACGACGAGCCGCCGTTCGAGGCGGTCCTCGGGGTGTGGCACGTCGGCGAGGACGGCGAGGTGGGCGAGTTCCGGCGCAACCCGGACTACCGCCGGCACTTCCCGGACTCCCCCGCCGACCCGCTCGACGCCCTGCTGCGCCTGATCGCGGCCGGTACGGCGCAGCCGGCGCACCTGCGGGCGGTGCTACGCGCGTCCAGCCTGCACCTGGCCGTGAACGGCGACGGGCGGCCGCTCGTCGTCCACGCCCCCGACGACGGGCGGTGCGTGGTGGTGGCGACCGGCGAACCCCACCGGGCACCGGTGCCCGCGCCCGGCTGGCGGCTGCTCGACCTGGCGGAACTGGCCGCCCTTGCCGGTGACCGTGACGCGCTCGTCAACCCCGGCGGCCCGGCGCCCGCCCGGCTGGCCGCCGCGTTCCTGCGCGAGACGGCGGTGACGCGATGAGCACGGGCCTGCTGCACCTGCTCTGCCTGCGCGCCGCCGGCCGGATCCCGGACGACGACCTCGCCGGCCTGCGTGCCCTGCTCGCCCGCGGCGACCACGGCGCCTGCGCGGCCGGGCTGCTCGGCGCGTTCCCGCAGTCCGCGGCGGAGATCACGGCGCTCGCCGCGCTGCTGCCCCCGCAGACGCCGCTGCCCGGACCGGCGGCGGACGAGGACGTGGACGCCGACCCGGCGGCCCTGTTCGTCCCGTTCCCGCCGGCCGACCTGCCGCTGTACGCGACGGCCGGGCCACCGGTGGTGGACGAGACCGCCGGTGGCACCGTGGACGACCTCGACCGGGCGCTGCTCGACGTGCTGGACCCGGCGCTCACCACCGGGGTGTGGCGCTGCTGGCGGATCACTCGGGAGCCGGACGGCACCGTCGACGCCGTGCGCGTCTACCTGGTCGAGGCCATCGTGCCCGACGACGAGCTGCCCGCCGTCGCCGGCCGGGGACAGCGGGCGCTCGCCGACGCCGGGCACGCCGCGCCGGTCGAGGTGTACCGGCCCGACCTGCCGCTGCCCGCGTACCAGTGGACGGCCCGGTCCCGGTCCGCGCTGATCTGGGCCCCGCAGCCGCCCGGCGAGGTACGCCTGGCCGTCGACGGGGACGCCCGGCTGCCGGTCGACGACGACGAGGTCGCCGCGTTCGTCACCCACCTGCGGTCGGCGCCCGCCCTGACCGCGCACCTGCGCACCGACGGCGCCTGGGTCTGGCCGGCCGACGTGGCCGACCGGCTGCTCGACGAGGGCGCGCTTGCCGACGAGGGTCTGCTGCGGCACCTGCGGCGGTGCCGGGCCGACCCACCCGCGCCGGCCGGCGCGGTCGCCGTCCACCGGGCACTCGCCGCCCTGGTACGCGCGGGCGCGCTCTAACCGGATGCACGAACGGCCCGGGTCGCGGTGTTTCTCGGGCACGAGCCCTCGTGCGGCCCGGCGCTCCCGGCTGCCGGCGTGGTCGAATGCGCCCGCCGACGAGGACGCGAGGAGGCCGGGAATGACGGAGCAGGACGAGCTGCACACCGCGCTGCTGCACCTCGGTGGCCGGGTGCCGGACGCCATGCTCGCCGAGGCGCGGCTCCGGCTCGCCGACACCGGCACGGTGTCCCTCCCCGAGCCGCCCGGACCTGTCGACCTGCCGTTCACGTTCGCGTCCGCCGTACCGAATCCGCGTGTCTTCGGTGGGCGGGTGCCGCCGCTGACCGACCTCACCGGCCGCGACGGCCTGATGGACGACACCGACCGGGTCGCGGTCGCGGCGGTCCGGCAGCAGCCCGGCGCGGTGGCGCTGTGGCGCGGATGGCGGATCGCCCCGGAGTGGGCCGCCGCGGTGATCCCGCCCGCGCCGGTCTACGTGCTGGAGACCACCGGGCCGCAGGCCGCGACGGCGGCGACCGTGATGCGGGCACTCGCCGGGGCCTGGATCTCGGCGCCGCTGGTCGAGGTGTACCGCCCCGGCGACAAGCTCCCGCCGTATTCGGCGGCGGCCCGCCGGTCCGGCGCGCTGCTCTGGGCCGGCCGGGACACCGAGCCGCTGCGGATCGCCCGCGTCTTCGACGAGGTGGACGACGACGGTGCGCGCTTCGCGCCGGACCGGGAGCGGCTGTCCGGCACCGATCTCGCACGGGCGGCGGCGTACCTGGACGCGGGCACGCCGGTGCTCGCCACCACCGCACGCGGCCCCGACGTGGTGGAGCCCGCACGCGGGCGGGTCGTGCCGATGACCTACCGCACCGACGGGCGCTGGCTCTGGCCCGAGTCCGTCGCCTACTACCTCCAGGCGTACGGGCTGGCGCCCGAGCCGGACCTGCTGGCCCACATCCGGTCGCGCGGCGACCTGCTGCCGGCCACCGACCCGGCCGACGAGCACCGCGCGCTGGCGCTGCTGTTCCAGTCGTACGCCCTCGTCCCGGCGGAGGCGGACGCGTGACGATCTTCGTGGCGATCGCGTCGTACCGGGACCGGGAACTGGTGCCGACGGTGCTGGACTGCCTGGCCAAGGCGGCGCGCCCGGAGGACGTCCGCATCGCGGTGTGCTGGCAGCACCTCGGCGACGAGGACCTCTCCGCCATCCGGGACCTGCCGCAGGTGGACGTGCAGGAGTACGACGCCCGGGACAGCCGCGGCGCCTGCTGGGCCCGGGACAAGACGTTCCAGCGGTATGGCGGCGAGGACTGGCTGTTGCAGGTGGACAGCCACACCCGGTTCGCGCCGGACTGGGACGTGCGGATGATCCGGATGGCGCGGGAGACCGGAGCGGCGAAGCCGGTCCTGACCGCGTACCCGCCCAGCTACGAGCCCGATCAGGAGTTCACCGGCGCGGGCGCGCCCGCCGAGATCGTCGTCAACGACTGGACGAACGTCGGCGTACCGGTCTTCGGCCAGCGCCTGATCGAGGGTGCCGCGCCCGGCGTACCGCCCAAGCCGGCGCTGTTCCTGGCCGCCGGGTTCCTCTTCGCACCCGGGTCGTTCGTCACCGAGGTGCCCTACGACCCGGGCATCTACTTCCACGGCGAGGAGATCACCCTGGCCCTGCGCGCCTTCACGTGGGGCTACGACCTGTTCCACCCCACCGAGGTGCTGACCTGGCACTACTACATCCGGCAGGACCGGCCGCGACACTGGAGCGACCACGTCGAGCACGACTGGGCCCGCTACGAGGAGCTGAGCCGCCGCCGGGTGCTCTACATGCTGCACACCCCGCCGGTGGACCGGCTCGGCATCGGGCCGGTACGCACCCTGGAGCAGTTCGTGGCGCACACCGGCTGCAACTTCACCCGCCGCACGTGGACCGACATGCTGGCCCAGGAACTGGTGGTGCTCTGACCGGCCGGCCCGCGCCGGTCTGGTCAGGTGCCCCGCGCCGGCTCCTGGGCGCCGCCCGACCAGCGGGTCTCGGCGATGGCGGTGGCGAGCCGCGCCAGCTCCGGATGCTGCCGCGCGTAGGACGTCACGTGCTCGGCCAGTTCGTACTGGGACTGCCACCGGACCTTCCCGGCCCGCACCAGCGCCCGGTCCAGCGCCAGCGGGTCGCCGCGCAGGTGACGCCGGACGTCCACCAGGACACCGGTGAGCGACTGCTCCTGCTCGTCGGTGCCGGGTAGCGCCGTCACCATCGCCGGCAGCGCGGCGACCGTCTCGTCGTCCATGCCCGGCACCAGGCCGATCAGCGCCTTCTCGCGCGCCTCCGGCCGGGTCTCCGCCAGGTACGCCATCCCCGCCTCGTCGGCGGCCAGGTGCCGCAGCGCGGGGTCACGGCTCAACTCCGCCACCGCCGCCGTCACGGCCGGCCCGGTGTCGCCCGGAACGGTGTCCTCGGGGGCGGTGCCAGCAGGTACGGCGGCGGCGGCCGACCCGGTGTCGGCGGGCCCGGTGTCCTCGGCAGCGGCGACGGCCGGCCGGGCGGATGCCGGGGCGGCGTAGGCCCGGTCGGGGCCGGCCTGCTCGGCGAGCGCCGCCTCGGGGACTGCTGGATCCACCCGGGTCACGGCGGGTTCCACCGGGACCGCGCCTGCGGACCCGGCAGTCGTGGCGCCCGGTGCCGCCTCGGATGATCCGGCACCGTCGCCCGCTCCCGCCCGGCGGCGCGCGCGCAGGCCCAGCAGGACGGCGGCGAGCGCCGCCAGCCCCGCGAGCGCCAGCAACGCCGCCCGGCGGCCGATCCCTGCGGTGGAGCCGGACGTCTGCTCGGCCGCCCGCGCCCGGGGCGCCTCCTCGGGCAGCACTGCGGTGACGGAGGCGGTCAGGTCGATCTCCGGCGCGACGCCGCCTGTGGTCTTCGCCGTCTTCAGCACCCGGTTGCGGACCTGCGCCGGGTCGAGGTCCGGGTACGCCGACCGGATCAGCGCCACCTGCCCCGCCACGTACGCGACGGCGTGGTGCGTGCCGGTGCCGGTCACCGGCCGGGTGCCGGTGATGCCGAGGCTTGTCACGTCGACGCCCGGCGCGACCACGTCCACGCCGCCGGACCGGTAGCTGTCGGCAGTGTCCCCGTCCGGCCCGATCCCGCCCACGCGCAGCACCGCGTCGCGCAGCGGCACGTCCGGATCCGCCGGCTCCTGCTCACCGGCGGCGCCCACCACGACCACCGCGCCCGCGTCGACCGCCTCGTTGACGGCGGTCACCACCTCGGTCTGCCCAAGGTCCACCTGCGGCCCGACCGCGATGACGGAGGCGCCGGAACCGACCGCCGCCCTGATGCCCGCCGCGCTCGCCGCGGCCGAGGCGCCGGCAGTCTTGCCCGCCACCCGGACCGGCATGACCGCCGCGTCGGGCGCGACGCCGGCCACCGTCGACCCCTTCACCGGCTGCGCCACGATCAGCCCGGCCATCGCCGTACCGGTGCCGAGACAGTCGGTGTCACCGCGGGCGCCGCCGGTCGCCCGGTCGACGCCGGTCGTCACCCGGCCGGCAAGCGGGGCCAGGCCGCCGGCGACGCCGGAGTCGACGACTGCCACGAGCTGGTCCCGGCCCCGGCTGTGCGCCCACGCCTGGTCGGCGGCGACGCGCGGACCGGCCCACGACGACGTGGCGCGCGACGTCGTGACGGTGCGGCACCCCTTCGGCGGGCGGGCGGCCGCGTCACCGTCGGCGGTGCGCTGCCCTTTGTCCGGCGTGGACGTACCCGGCGCCGGTTTCGCGGCCGGCGGCACACCCTGGCGGACCTCGCTGCCGTACGCGTCCCACGGCAGCACGAGCACCCAGCCGGCCCGGAGCCGGGCGCCGTCGGTGAGGGTGCCGCCGTCCGGCTGGATCCGCCCGCTGTTGAGCGCGAACAGCTCGGCCGCTCGCGCGCCGTCCCCCAGGAACCGCTCCGCGATCTCGGTGAGGTTCTCCGGCTCGCCCTGGTGGGCCGCCTCGACCGTGTAGAACTTGACGGGGTCGCCGTCGGGGCGGGCCGCCGACGCCGGAAGAGGCGTCAGCGCGAGCACCGCCGACGCGACGACGGCGGCGAGCGAGGCCCGGACGACAGCCGGTGCGGTACGCGTCATCCGCGGCCACCTCGGGTGCCGGTCACGGGCGTGGTCCCGGACGTCGCGTGGTGCCGCGGACGCCGGGCGTCCGAACCATCCGTCATCGATCCACTCTTGAACCCGGTCGAGAAGACTGTCCATACCAGACGGGCAGGCTAGCATCGCGGCTCCCCGATGCACGGCGGTGGTGGTGCACCAGCCGGGCGCTCCGGTCGAGTACGCCGTCGTTCGCGGAGGGCCGGAGGCCCTCCGCGAACGACGGGATCTACGGCTCCGGTGTCACTGTCCGACGCCGCCCTGGGCCCTCGCGCTCTCCGCGTCGGCCAGCAGCCGCGCGATGACGGTCTTCCGCCGGTTGACCACACCGGCGAAGTTCACCAGGATCCCCATGTACTCGACCGTTCTCGACGCCCACATCTCCACACGGGAACCCCCGCCCGGTTGTGGTTCGATGTCGATCGACATTGTGACACCACCCCGGAAGCCACGTCGCCGCATGTTGATCATTCCTGGGCCGCTCGTGCCGGTCCACAGCACGCTGCGGGGACCGCCGAACGCCTCTCGTACGGCCTCGACCGCCTGGGTGGGATCGCACGTGGTGTCGACGACCGTGGTCGCGACGGCGTTCCGCGTCTCGATGAACTGCCAGACGAAGAAGCCGATCAGTGCAGCCACGATGCCGAAGCAGATTAGTCCTTCCACGGTTCATTTCCTCCTTGCGATCGGATGACGTCGTCGCCGGCTGGGACTCAGCCGCGCTGTGCGCGGATCTGCTGGAGCCGTTGCTGCTCGTAGCCGGTGAGCAGGGATACCGGAAGCCCTCGTGAGGCCTTGAAGGCGATGCCCGCGTCGATCAGCGGCAGCGCCGCGGGAATCGCCAGCGCGTCCCCGCCGAACATCTCCCAGACGAGCCGGGCCGCACCGAAGGTCGCGAAACCGCCCGCATCGTCGGCGACGAGGTCGCCCAGGGCGGCCAGGAAGCCCTCGCGGTCGCTGGTCGCGTACTCGTACAGCGATCCGAAACGGTCCCACATGCCGCTGTCGTCGATTCCGCTGCCGTGCACGTCGAACGAGTACCGGCCGAAGAGGTCGAGCCACCGCGCCATGTCGTCCGGAAACGGCGAGCTGGGCGGTCGTCGGAAGAATGCCATGCCCGGTGCTGACGGACAGCTGTCCGTCAGTAGAGCGACGAGGACCGGCAGTCGGTGCCGGCGACGCGAAGAGGACGGTAGCCGCGTTGGTACGACGCCCGCCACGTACCTCCTACGGATACCTGGCGCCACCCGAGGCGGAAGTGCGGGGTTGGGAGTGCCGCCACGACGGCTGCTGGACCAACGACGTACCGGCGCCCCGGTCGTGGCCGCACCCGTGCCCGACGTGCGGAAGGCGGACCGACGCGACCTTCGAGGAACCGTGGGCGCACGAGGCCAGGGGACATCGGATCAGGCACGACCTCAACGGTCCGGACGACAACCAGCGGCAGATGGCCGAAGTCGAGTGGCATGTCTGGGCGTACAAGGACGCGCACCTACGAGGTGACCCCGCCGCCGCTCGACAGGCGTGGCTGGCGCACCGTCAGGCCCGGCTGCCGCAGTGGCAGAGCACCGAAGGCTTCAACCTCACGTCGTGGAGGCTGCACGAGTTGGTCCTGGTCGCCAGCGTGTTCGACGACCTCGACCTGGCGATAGAGGACCTGCTGAGCGTTCATCCGTTCATCGACACCCGGAACGTGGACGAGGACAACAGCACACGAACGGCGGCTCGCGGCTACGTATCCATGTGCCTGATGGTGTTGAAGCGCGAATCCTCGATCGGGCACCCGCAGGAGAACGCACTGCTCACCGCGCTACGCGACCTCGCGGACCGCATCTCCGGCGTCCTGACGAACGACCATCACCGCGACCTTCGGCACATCGCCGAGATACGGGCGCTGCACGACACTCGTGCCACTCTCGAACGGAACAGGTCATCGGCCTCCGCTCTCGTGGAGGGCATGCCGGCCGTCCTGGCACCGCGTGTCTTCCGCTCGAGGCACGCGACAACGGGAGACACGGCGAACCTCGCCGCCGAGGACCTGACCGACGAGAACCACGTCCTCGCTGTCGCCGAAGCAGCCATCGCCACGGCGGAGACCCACGACGACACCGCGCCGCTCGATCAGTTGATCGACCGGCTCGACCTCGCCGGTTCCAGCAGGGGTCTCGTACGTCTGCTGCAGGGCCGACGCAATGTATTGACCGGAGACCTCGATGCGGCAGTCGCGGAACTGATGAGCGGCGCGCGAGCCGAGGACAGGCTCTCTCGGGCCTTGCGACCACAGATCCTCGCCACGCTCGGACTGGTCGTGGCGGGCTGCCATCCGCATCGACTCGACGAGGGCATCGGATGGTGCCGGTCAGGCCGCGCCGCCGGCTTGCGTTGGTGGCGCCGTACCACTACCGCAGACGCCGCTGTGGCCAGGCTGCTGTTGCGGCGGGCCCTGTCGTCCGGGGCTCCGTCCGCCGACGGCGACATACGCGAAGCGGTGCGCCTGATCCGTGGCCGGTGCCGCCCCTGGCACCACCCTGACGCGGATGATCGCCAACTGCTTCAAGAGGCGCTGTCCGCCCGGGACGCGCTGGCCGACACTCCGAACGACGAGCACCGGCACGGCGCGTGGCGCGAGTCCATGCATGTCACCGGGACCATTGCGGCGCGGGCCCGGCTGGCGGTGGCATGGGCGGAGTGGGCCGTCGGCACCGGTGATCCCGAGTACGCCGCCGAGGCGTACCAGCACCTGGTGGATCTGGCCTCCCAGGACGCCGTCACGCGGTACGGAGCACGCGCGAAGCAGCGGGTCCTCGCCGCCGCGCAGGAGTACGCCGAGGAGGCCGGATACTGGCTGGCCCGCACCGGACGCTACCGGGAGGCGGTGCTCGCGCTGGAGACCGGCCGGGCGGTGGGACTGACCGAAGTGATCGGCCGGGACGACGCGGCGGTGCTCCAGCGCCTCCGAGCAGCCGGCCGGGCGGACCTCGCGGAGGAGTACAGGCATGCCGTCGAGGACTTCGACGATCGGACGCGCCTCTCGTCCCCCGACTTACGGCAGTCGTGGTCGCACCTCCGTGACGTCGCCCGGCGCGTCGCGGCGGTGACCGGAGCAGACCCGCTCGCCCTTTTTGCCGACTACGACACCATCGCCGCCGAGACCGACGACGGCGCCTTGGTCTACCTCGGCGCCGCGAAGGCCGGCGGGTACGCGCTCGTGGTCGCCGCACGGCACGACCCGCAGTACGTCGATCTGCCCAAACTGGACCGGGCCACGGTGGCCGAGCTGGTCCGCGACGTGGCCGCCGGGACCGGGACGGCATCCGGTCGCACCGTCGCTCTGCGGACGAGCCCACTCCTGCCCGGGCTCCGCGACATCGAACCGCTCGAAGTGAGAAGCGTCGATCGGACGGCCGGGGCGCTTCGCACACTCTGGGAGGCAGGGCTGAGGAACGTCGTCCTGTGGAGCGCGAGGGGACAGGTGGTCACGCTGGTGCCCGTCGGCCTCCTCAGCCTCCTGCCGCTGCATGCCGCCGGCGTGGCCGGCATCCCTGGTGACGAGGACACCGAGTGGCGTCACGTCGGACAGTTCTCGGCGATCCGGTACGCGCCGAACGTCCGGAGCTTGCGACGATGCCGCAACACGGTCCGGCAACTCGCCGGCCCGGAGCAGA
This sequence comes from Micromonospora sp. CNZ285, assembly GCF_004637285.1. Taxonomy (NCBI): domain Bacteria; kingdom Bacillati; phylum Actinomycetota; class Actinomycetes; order Micromonosporales; family Micromonosporaceae; genus Micromonospora; species Micromonospora sp. CNZ285. Next base: position 2,518,609 of record NZ_SPQD01000001.1, read on the forward strand.
CACTGCTCGCCATCGACGTACCCGATGGGCACGGCACGAGCCTCGGCGAACACCTTCGGTATGTCGGCCGGGAGACCGCCGAGATCACCCGCAGCTGGAACGGCAGGCCGACATCGCCACGGCACGGCTGCACGTGGGCGGAGTTCCATGCCGCAGCTGACGAACACACCGTGTGGCACATCGCCTGCCACGGCAGCGTCGACCCTGATTCGATCATGGACAGCAGGCTGTACTTCGCGGACCGGCAGGTCACACTTCAGGAGCTACGCCGGACCTTGAAGCCGAGCCGCCGCCGTCTGGCGGTCCTGTCCGCCTGTCAGACCAACCGCAGCGGGTCAGCCCTGCCCAACGAGACGGTCGGTCTGCCCTCAGCCTTGATCCAGATCGGGTTCGCCGGGGTGATCGCGACCGCGTGGTCTGTCGACGATCTCGCCACCACCTATCTGATGATCACGTTCTATCGCCTGTGGTGCCAGGAGGGCTGCGAGCCCGCCGTCGCGCTCAGCCGTGCCCAGCGGTGGCTTCGTACCGCCACAAGGACCGATCTGGCCGCCCTGCTGCCCGATGTCGAGCCGCCCGGCCAGGCGGACGACCGCCCCTACGTCGATCCGAGGTACTGGGCCGCGTTCGCGTACACGGGGGCGTGACCGCGATCCAGCGCATCTGCGCGTGCGCATCTGAGCCGACGCCCACGACCTCGGGGCGGCTCTCCGCGTTGTGACGGTCGGCATAGCACCTAGAGCGTCCTAGGACATTGGTGTGGCCGGTCGCGGTCTCATCGGCTCCGCGACGGCGCCCGGCCGCGAGACCGTCACCACGTGCGACGCCGAACCCGGTGTCGGCGCCCAGGGCCGCGAAGCGTTGAGAGACCCGGGCGAGAGCCACCACGAAGGCCAGGTCGAAGAACAGTTCCAGGAGCGTGGCGCGGCCCGACCTCGACGGTGGACGCGGCAGGCCCTCACCCCGTCCGGCCGCCATCGCCCTCCTCCCCCGCCCCTCGGGGCCCCGACGAGCCGGTCGCCGGTGGAGTTGCGCCGGCAGCAGCGCGGAGCCACCGGCGGCGATCAGCGCAGACGCGACGCCGAGCGCACGCGCGAGCGCATCCTGGACGCGGCGCTCGTCGAGTTCGGCGAACACGGCTTCGCGGGCGCCCGCACGGGCGCGATCGCCGCTCGCGCGGGCGTCAACCAGCAGCTCATCTCCTACTACTTCGCCGGCAAGGAGGGCCTCTACCAGGCCCTGCACCAGCGCCGGCGGAGCACCGGCGGCGCTGGTGCTCGACCAGCCGCTTGCCGACGTGGTCGCCGGCTTCGTCCGGCTCGGGGCGTGCCGCGCGGCCCGCCCGGCCGAGCGCGTCACGGACAGGGGCCGCCCACGCAGACGTCGATCACCTTGCCGGTGAGCAGGAACACCGCCTTCTGCCGCTGAGCGCCGGGCTGGGCGCGCGGGAACTCGTGCGAGTCCTCGCCGTACTCCGGTCCGGCGGGCGCCAGGTTGGTCGGCGGCGGCGCGTACGCGGCTCCGCTGTTCCACACCACCATCGCCGACCCGGCGTACGGGTACCTGCGGATCGGCGCGATGCCCCAGAACGGCCGCACGTCCGGTGACCAGCCGTCGGCGAGCGCCGGGGTGTGCAGGCGGGCGCCGATGGTGCGCGCCTGCACCTCCGCCGCGACGGTCGACACCTGGTGGTCGCCGAACGCCACGTGCATCAGCACCCGGTGCGCCGGGGTACGCGGCAGCGGCCGGTCGGTCATGTGCTGGGCGTACCCGTTGGCCTCGGACCGGTCCCACAGCATCTGCAGCAGACCGAAGACGATCTGCTGGTCGATCCGGTCCGGGTAGTAGCCGTCCATGACGGTCTGGAACGGGGCGAAGTCGACGCTGCGTTGCAGCAGCGTGGAGTAGTTCATCGCGGGCACGCCGAGCACCGAGCGGGTCCAGTCCTGGGCGATGGCGGTGAGCGCGCCGCCGTTGATGCCGCCCTGGCTGTTGCCGTCGTAGTGCAGCCCGCCGGCCACGTCGATCAGCGGCCGCCCGGCGGCGTCGCGGAACGCCGGGTGGGCGGCGAACCCGTTGCGGTGGATCATCGTCCGGCCCAGGAACAGGAAGTTCAGGAAGCTCTGCTGGAGCCGGTCGGCCACTGCGGGGAAGGCACTGAGGTCGGTGAACGCGCCGGCGACGTACGGGACGTCGGCGGCGGCCATGCCGATCCAGCTCGTCGCGCAGAAGGTGAAGTCGTACGTCTGCGACATGGTCTTGACGTTGCCGGCGTTGATCTCGGTCGGCCGGCCGAGCAGGCCGTGGCCGTAGAGCGAGAGGTGCGCGGGCCTCGTGGCGGACGCGCTGCGCGGGATGTTGCAGACGAAGTCGGCCGCCACCGTCGTGCCGGACGGCGTGGGCAGCGCGTTCGGCGTCGGCGGGGTGCCGTCGCCGCCGGGCGGCCCGTAGTGCAGCCGGGAGCCCGGCCCGCCGTCGCCGGTCAGATAGGACGGTACGGCGACGGTGCCGGTGACCTGCCGGGCGATCAGCGGGTCCTGCTCGGGCGTGTAGTCGGTGACCTGGGTGACGGTGAACGAGGGCGCGCGGCGGCCGAGCGCGGCGAACGCGCCGTCCCGGACCGCCAGCATCCGCCCGGTCAGCCCCTGCCGGCTGGCGACGGTGAAGTCCCAGGCCAGGTAGAGACTGTGCCGCTTGACGCCGGCCCGGCTCAGGTCGGCGAGGATCCGCTTCATCTGGGGCGCGCGCGGGTCACGCCGGTCCACGCCGGCACCGGTGACGTACGCGCGGAACGCCTTCGGCGCCGGGATGAGCGCGCCGTCGCCGTCGCGCATGCCGCGCAGGCCGACGACGTACCGGGCGCCCTCGGTCAGCGCCACCGCCGGCCGGATGATCAGCGCCTGCCGGTCCGGGTTGCCGGCGGCGTGCGCGTCCAGTTCGGCCCAGTACGGCGTACGCCTGCCGGTGCGGGCGTCGAGCAGGACGATCGGCGCGTCCGGCGCGAGCGAGCGCGCGACGTCGGTGACCGGCGCGATCCGGGTCCGCGCGGCGTCGAGGCCGGGTACGCGCGCCAGGATCGGCGAGCCGGGGCTGAACCCGTCCTGCCGGTTCCACTCCGCCGGGTCGATCGGCACGCCGCGCACGTTGGCGGGCATCGCGGAGGCCGCGAACCGGACGCGTTTGCCGGTCGGGGTGCTGCGGTCCGGCACGGTGAAGTAGTCGTTGGGGAACGGCAGCAGGCAGGCCGCCGGGTCGATCGGGTCGCAGGACCGCTGCCCGGCCGGCGCCGGGGGCGCGGACGGCGCCGCGGCGGCGCCGGAGCCGAGCAGCACGGCCGACGCGGTCACCAGCGCGGACACGGCGAGACGGAGCCGTCGGGGTGTGCGCACGCGCGTCTCCTTCGACATCGGACGGTGGTGTTCTTCCTACGCTCGTGAACGGATCTCGGCAAGGCCCCACACATCGACACTGCCGGATCAACGACGAAGAATCCGCAGGTCAGACGCACAGTCCTACGGTGGGTCGCGAAGCACTCACGTCCAGTGGAGGACGTCATGACCACACCCGCCCCCACCCCACCGCCTCAGCTCCAGGTCGCCCTCGGCACCGCCGGGGATCCCGGCTCGGTGCACGCCATCACCGACACCGGCACGACGCTGCTCGTCGCCCACTACCCCGCGTCCGGCGCGGGGCGGCTGCACGTCCTCGATCCCCGTACCCTCGCCCCGGTCCGGCCGTCCCTCGCGGTCGGTCACGAGCCCCGCGCGGTGGCCTGGCACCCCGGCCGCGGGCAGGCGTACGTGATGAACCGGGGGGTGCAGAGCTACAGCGTCTCCCGGTGCGACCTGGCCACCGGGACGGTCACCGACATCCCGATCGGTTTCGGGCTGATCGCGATCGCCGTGGATTCGGTGGCCGACCTGCTGTACGTCGCCGACTGGGCGCACCGGCGCCTGCACGTCATCGAGCTGGCCGACACCACCCAGCGGCGGGTGGTGGCGCTGCCGTCGGCGCCGAACCGTCTCGCGGTGGCACCGGACGGCACCGTCTACGCGGCGCTGTACGTCAAGGGCCTCGTGCCGGCCGACGACGCGCTCGCCGTGCTGCGCCCGGACGGGACGCTCACCGTGGCGCCGGTCGAGCCCGCCCACCTCCAGCCGGGCGAGCTGGCAGTCGCGCACGACGGGATGATCTACCTCGGTTCGCTCGGCGGCGGCACCGTGCACCCGCTGGTCGGCGTGCACGATCCGGACACCGGCGCACGGCTGGGCGCGGTGGTGAGCGCCGCCGGCGTGCGCGACCTCGCGGCCGTGCCGGGGCTGTCCCGGGCCTGGCTGGCGACCGACAAGGGCGCCCAGCTCGTCGACACCACAAACCCGTACGCGCCGCGCACGCTCGACCCGATCACCACCGGCCACGCCCCGTACGCGGTGGCGGTCACCGCCGACGGCACCGCGTACGTGGGCGACGTGGCGGACGGCACGGTGTCGCTGATCCGCCCGGACGTGGCGGACCTGCCCCTGGACGCGGTCGCCACGCTGCTCACCGAGGCGGGGTTCGCCCCCGCCGCCGGGCTGGGCGCGGCGATCCGGGCGTACCAGACGTTCCACGGGCTGCCGGTGACCGGGCGGCCCGACGCCGTCACCGCCGCCCATCTGACCGCGCCCGGCTGCGGCACCCCGGACCGGCCGGCGGCGGCGAGTTTCGTCCTGGAGGGACACCACTTCCGGCACACGAACCTGACCTACCACCTCGGTGACATGACGATGCCGTACGCCCGCGACGAGTTCACCGACGCGCTGAGGCACGAGCTGATCCAGGTGTCGTTCGACGTGTGGCGCGAGGTGCTGGGCGAGAACTGGTACGGGCCGTTCGAGTTCACCCGCGTCTTCGACCCGGCGCAGGCGGACATCGTCTTCTCCGTCGGCGACGACCCGGTCTTCCACGACACCGGCTGGTTCCGGACCGTCTACGCGGTGACCAAGTGGGGTGCCGCTCCCGGCTGGCCCGACGCGGGCGGCCAGCTTCCGGTCATCTTCAACCGGAAGATCAACTGGGACGCGCACGGGTACTTCGACGTCGACCTGCACGGGCCCGACTTCCGGCACGTCGCCACGCACGAGATCGGCCACGCGTTCGGGCTCAACCACGGCAAGAGCGGCAACGTGATGCACCGCAACGCGAGCTGGTACCGGGTGCCCAAGTCCGACGACCGCAACGGCCTGTTCGCCATGTACGGGCGGCTGCCGTTCACCGACGGCGTCGGCATCCGGGTGCTGCCCGGCGTGGACCACGTCGCGTACTCCGACTGCGAGCGGCACCTCGTGGTGCACTACCCGGACGGCGACGGGTGGACGTGGACGCGGCTCACCGCGGACGTCGGCGCGCCCCGGATGGCCCGCGGCACCGCCCCGTCGCCGTTCTTCGCCCACGACGGCGTGCCGTCGTACGTCTACGCCGGGGACGGCGGCCACGTCCACCAGATCTGGTACGACCAGGGCCAGTGGTGGTGGGGTGACCTGACGCAGGACAGCGGCGGCCCGCCCGCCGTGCGGTACGGCCCGCACGCCTACCGCAACGGCGACACCCAGCGGGTCGTCTACAGCGCGACCGACGGCCGGACGATCCGGCTGTCCCAGGCGCCCGGGCAGGGCTGGGTCTGGCAGGACGTGTCGGTGGCGGGCGCGGTCGCGGCCGACGGCACGCCCTACGGGTACGTCGACGGCGTCACCGGCCTCGACGTGATCGTCTGCCGGGACGCCGAGGAGCACCTGCGGATGCTGTGGGAGGGCCCGGACGGCTGGGGGCAGATCTCGCTGACCTGGGCCACCCAGGCGGAGAACCCGCTGCCGCTGACCATGATGCCGGTGTGGGGCGAACACCGCGCCGGCGAGCGGCACCGGGTGTTCGGCCTCGACCACCGGCAGGACATCCGGATGTACGCCGTCGGCGACGACGGCGCCTGGCACACCCGGTCGCTGACAGCGGAACTCGGCCTGCCCGAGTGCAGCGCGTCGGCGGTACAGCGGCTGCCCGGCACGGACGGCGCGCCCGACGGCTGGCTGCTGGTCTTCGCCGACTTCGACGGCGGCCTGTGGGAGCTGACCGGCGACGGTGACACGTGGCAGGCCGAGCGGGTGCAGATCGACGGGATGCCGCCGGTGGGGCGCAGCGTGCTGTCGGTGTGGCTGGGCGGCGACCGGCTCCAGATCACCTACACGGCGGCGAACGGCAACATCCAGTTGCTGTCCCGTCCGCTCGGCGACCACGACTGGCAGCGGACCAACCTGACCCGGGTGTCCGACGTGGTGTGACGGGTGCTCCCTCCCGCCGTCCGCCCTTTGCCGGTGGCGGACGGCGGGAGGGACACCGGGCTAGCCGACGACCACGACGCGGCCCTGGTTCAGCGGTTGCAGGTGCGCCGGGTCGAGATCGTCCGGTGCGCCCCGGCCGCTGTCGTAGACGACGCGCCCTCCGTCGCTCTCCCAGATCCTGATCCGGAACCGGTCCACGTCACGTCCGTCCGGGGCGTCGGCGACCGTGAGCTGGTACGCGTACCCCGGCCGGCCGTTCACCGTGCCCTCACCTCCGTACCGGCCCACCGATCCGGCGACGGTCAGGCGCTCGTGTGTCGTACCGGCGAACGTGAACTCGCGTCCCGGCAGCCGGAAGGTGGTCGCGCCGAACGGCGTGGGTGAGCCCTTCACCAGGCCCGTGACGAAGGCGAACTCCCCCGGCCCGGTGGCGGCCACGTCGGCGCTGAGCGCGCCCGCCGGTGAGACGATCGCACCTGCGCCGGCGACCGTCACGTCCGACGGGTCGTAGACCACGATCCGTACCGTCTGCTGCCCGGTTCCGCCGTCGTCGCCGGTCACGGTGAGGCGCGCGACGTGCACGCCGGGCCGCAGATCGCCGGTGGCGACGCAGCCGCCCTCGTTGCGGTCCTCGCTGACCACGCCGGGCGTGGCCGGGGCCGGACCCTCGCCGTCCCAGTCGACGGCGCACCGGTGGGTGTCCGGCACGCCCGGGTCGGTGAACGTGGCCCGCACGGTGACCGGACCGGCCACCCGCAGCTCCTCGTCGAGCGCGATCGGGCTCACCTCGACCGGCCGGTTCGACACGGTGACGGTCACCGTGTCGGTGGTGGTGCCGTGGCGGGCGTCGGTGGCGCTCAGTTCCAGCCGGTACGTGCCGGCCCGGTCGGCGCGGAACGACGGCGTGCGGGCCGGGCCGTCCAGCCGCAGGCCGCCGCCGAGCCCACCACGGTCCGGCTGGGCGAGCACCGCCCAGGACAGGGTCACCGGGTCGCCGTCCGGATCCGTGGTCCGGGTCGCGTCGAGGGTGACGGTGTCGCCCTCGGCGGCGGCCCGGTCCGGTCCGGCGTCGGCGGTGGGCGGGCCACCGGCCGGCAGGACCCGGCCCACAGTCACCTCGGTACGCGCGGTGGCCCGCAGGCCGTCGGCGTCGGTGGCGGTGACGGTGACGACGTGCCGTCCCTCGCTGAGCTGACCCGGGGTACGGGTGGCGCCGGTGCCGAGGTCGCCGTCGCGGTCGGAGGTCCAGCGCACCGCCGGCCCGTCCAGGTCGCCCTGTTCCGGGTCGGTGACGGACGCGGCGAGCGTGACCGTCTGCCCGGTGGCGAAGAACGTGCCGCCCAGCGGAGCGGTGATCCGTACCGCCGGGTTCTTGCCGGCGACGGTGAGCGGGCCGCTCGTCGCGTCGGCGGTGTTCACCCCGTCGGTGACCCGCACCCGCAGCCGGCCGGTGGCCGCGCCGCCGGTGCCCGCGAGCTGCGCGGCGTCCACTGTGTACGACGTCCCGGTGAGCCCGGCTGCCAGCACCCGCCAGTCGTCGGCCCCGTCCGGGCTGTACAGGACGCTCGCGGTGACCGGGCCGCCGTCGGCGTCGCCGGCGTTCCAGCCCACCGTGACCGGCCCGGCGGCCGGTACCGACGCGGGTGGCGCCTCGCCCGCCAGCGCCACGACGGGCGGGTTCGCCGAGACCGCGAGGGTGGCGAGGTTCCGCCCGGCGCGGGTGTCCACGAGCGTCACCCGGCGGGTGCCGGGGACGAAGTCGACGACCTCGTGGAAGGGACGTGTCGCGGCGTGCTCGGTGGCCGCCCCCGGGGTGAACGGGTGCTCGGCGAGCGTCGCCCCGGCGGCGTCGAGCAGCCGCAGCGCGTACGGGCCGGGCGTGGTGGCCGGGCGGTCGGTGGTGCGGGTCAGCCGCTGCCCGGTGAGGGTGGCGTCACCGTCGCCGACGGCGCCGGACAGTGCCAGCAGGTCACCCGTCGCGCCCTGCTGGGCGGGCGGGTTCTGGACGCGGTTGCGCCACAGCCGCCACAGGTCATCGGAGATCCACTTGCTCCGGCAGTAGCTCATCATGTCGGCGACCGGCGGGCTGGTGTCCGGCGCCCAGACGACCCGGCGCGGAGCCCCGACCGAGTAGTCGCCGATGTCGTAGCCGGCGAAGCTGGGATTCGCCGGGTCCGGCCCGCCGATGGTGCCGCGCGGGTACGGATAGGTTCGCCGCCCGGTCTCGTCGTCGGGGTCGTCGGTGCACTCCACGTGCTGCGCGCCGAGCAGGTGCCCCAGCTCGTGCAGGATGATCGTGGGATCGTGCGACCCGCCGACCGCCACCCATCCGGGGATGCCGTCGGCGATGCCGCCCATCTGGTTCCGGTTCACCATGACGAGGTGGTGGACGCCGGGTTCCCGCGTCCCCGCCGTGGCGTTCAGGTAGTTATTCAGCACCGAGCGCGCGTCCGAGGCGTCGCGGTAGTAGCTGTCGTCGCCGATCCAGCGGAACGGCTCGTCGGTGCGGTAGTCGGCGCGGGTGACCTCCAGCCGGCTCGTCGGCAGGGTCCGCCGCAGCAGCGACTCGGCCCGGTCCAGGTCGGCCTCGGGAGGCAGCACGGTCTGCCCGTCGCGCTGGTAACCGAGCCGGATCAGCTTGACGCGTACCGGTTCGGACGCCTGGAAGCGCACCGTGCGCTCGGCCACGTTGTCCAGGTAGTCGGGCTCGGTGACCCGGCGGTCCGGGTTGATCTCGACTCGTAGCCTGACCTCGCCCTCGCTCGTCCACGCGGTGGGCAGCTCGAACAGGAACCCGCCGCCCAGCTGTCCGCGTCGCACCGTCCGATCGGGCACCAGCAGGCGGCCCGGGTTCGCCGGGGCGAGCGGCGGGCCCAGCGACGTGCCGTCGGCCCGGAACCCGTGCAGGGCGGCCGTCACCGCGGGCGTCTGTGCGTCGGTGCCGACGTACGCCCGCACGACGGTGCGGCGGTCGGCGACCAGGTCGACGGAGTTGCCCAGGTCCTGGATGACCTGGGTGGCCTCCACCCCGTTCACCGTCAGGTTCGGCCCGGGTGCGGTGCAGGTGTTCAGGTAGACGCGCAGGGTGTTGTCGACCTCGTCCAGGACTGCCACGTCGAGGGACTGGTTGTTGTCGAACCGGCCCACTGCCGCCTGCACCGGCCGGCTGCCCGCCGCCAGGACGGCCGGGGTGCCGAACGTGCCGTCGCCACGGCCCGGGAAGACGTAGACCGCCCGGCTGGCGTAGCCGACCACCACCAGGTCCGGGCGGCCGTCCCGGTTGACGTCGGCGACGTCCACGTCGTGCGGGCCCTCGCGTCCCGGGGTCAGCGGCCCCAGATCCAGCGACGGCAGTTCCCGGGGCGCCGGCGGGAAGCCGCCGGACGGCGGGTCGCGGAAGTCGCTCCACAACCGGATCCGGTCCTCGCCGAGGATCGCGACGGCCGCGTCGAGCCGGCCGTCGAGGTCGAAGTCGGCGATCGCCGGCTGCAACGCCTCGCCCAGCCCTTCGAGCCGGGGCGCGGGGCTGTTCTTGCCGTCACGGATCACCGAGACCGTGCCCTGCCCGTAGCTGCTGAGCAGCACGTCGGGCACGCCGTTACCGGTCAGGTCGCCGGCGGCGAGGAAATAGGGGCTGACGTATGACGGCTGGTCGCCGAGGAGGAACCGCTCGTCGAAGGTGCCGTTGAGGTTGCGGAACACCAGCACCCGGTCGTCGTCCGGATCGGACTGGATCCGGGGGTCGGCGGCGGCGAGGTCGGGCCGCAGATCGCGGTCGAAGTCGGCCACCGCGACGTCCGCCACACTACGACCGTCCAGCAGGAGCCCGCCCGGACCGAACGTCGGGTCGCTACCGGCGTTGCCGTACCACATGCTCACCCCCTCTGTGGTGGCGGCGGCGAAGTCCGGTTTGGCGTCCCGGTTGAAGTAGCCGACGGTGATGCGGCGCGGCGTGCCCGAAACGGGATAGACCTCGGGCCGGCCGCCGGGCGTCGTCGACGTGCGGAACGTCCCGTTGCCGACGGCGATGAGCTGGTGCACGTCGCCGTCACCGCTCGCCGACGCGACGAGCAGGTCGTCGAAGCCGTTCTGGTTGGTGTCGACCGCCTCGACGTCACGGGGCCCGGCGACACCGGCGACCGCCGGCATGGCCGTGAACCCGAACGTCTCGCAGCCGGCGACGAGGCCCGCTCCCGGCGGGCCGGCGACCCGGACCGGTGCCGCGGCGCCGGGCACCGTCGCCCCGGGCCCGAGCAGGACCACCGCCAGAGCGGCCGCCGTCGCGGCGGCCCACCGGCCTGATCTTCGTGAACGCATCACTGCCACCTTTCCGCGCGCACGACCGTCCGGCGTGAGGCCGGACGGCGACGCACGATCGTCGTAGGAGAGTGGGAGGTCTCGATCGGATCGACCGGGAGACGGCCGCCCGGGCCGGGTGCCGCACACGGGGCACCGCCGGTCCGGTACGAGTCTCGTCCCCGGGGACGTCCGGCTACAGGGTCGGCGGGCCAGGGCGGCGCAACGGCGTGCCGGATCTTTCTGCCCGCGCGCAAGACAACCCCCTGCCCGTCCGGCCACATCGGGCGGTCGAGTCGGGAAGACGATTGCGCGCGGCCGTGGACGCCGAGCCGGCTCGGCACCGCCGGCCTGCTGACCGCCGCGGCCCTGGCCGCGCGCCTGCACCCCGCGACGGCGGGCCCGGGAGATCGGCGCGGCTGCCGATGAGAGCGGTCACGACGACGAGGGCCCTGCCGGGGCCACCGCGAGTCCCGAGGTGTCCGCCCGGGTCCGGCCTCCGTCCGGCGGTACGCCGAGGGCGGCCGACAGGTCCCGTGCGGCCTGCTCGACGCCACCGGCCGTGACCAGGGCGAACACGAACCGGTCCGGCCGCAGCACCACCAGGTCGGCGCCGTGCCGCCGCAGCCACCCGCCGAGCACCCCGTCGGCGTCCACCACGTCGACCCGGTCCGGCCGGCCGGTCACCGGTGGGCCGGCAGGCGGATCCGGCAGGTCGGCGAGCGGCGTGCCGGACGGGTGGACCGCGACGAACCGCACCGGCAGCCCCGGTCGCCACGCGCCGAGCGGGTCGGCCACGCCGGCGCGGCCGAGCACGGCGAAACCGTCGCCGAGCACCTCGTCGAGCAGACGCTCCCCGGGCGCGCCCGGGACGAGGACCCGCGGCTGGGGGAACATGGTCCCGACCACGCCCTCGCGACGGCCGCCGGCCATCAGGCCCCGCCGGTACGCCGGCACCGGCTTGAACTCGAACCGTTCCACGAACCGCCGTACCCGGGGGATCGTCTGGACCGCCCGCAGCGCGGCGTCGCGCACCCCGGCGGTGAACCGGTTGCGGGCCAGGAAGACGCGTCCCAGCCGGACGCTCGTCCGCGCCATCTCCACGGTGTGCGGACGCCGCTCGGTCTCGTACGTGTCGAGCACGGCGGGGCCGGCGGCGCCGGACAGCACCAGCGACAGCTTCCACGCCAGGTTCGCCGCGTCGCGCAGGCCGCTGCACAGGCCCTGGCCCATGAACGGGGGCATCTGGTGGGCGGCGTCGCCGAGCAGGAACACCCGTCCCTCCCGCCACCGCTGTGCGACGAGGTGGTGGAAGGTGTAGACCACCGCCCGGGTGACGGCGAACCGGTCCGGGTCGACGTACGGCGAGACGAGCGCGGCGATGGTCTCCGGCCGCCGCATCTCGTCCTCGGTCTCGCCCGGGCGCAGCATGAACTCCATCCGGTAGCTGCCGGCCGCCCCGGGGGACACGAAGGCCGGGCGCCGCCAGTCGCAGACGAACGTGGTGTCCGGTACCCGTACCGCGTCGGGCGGCACGTCGCCGGAGACGGCCAGCCACGGCTCGGCGTAGCTCGCCCCGGACAGCGGGATCCGGACGGCGGCGCGGGTGGCGCTGCGGGCGCCGTCGCAGCCGAGCACGTACCGGGCGCGGACTGCCCGCCGCTGCCCGGTGACCACGTCGGACAGCAGCACGGTCACGCCGTCCTCGTCCTGGGTCAGGCCGACCAGCTCGGTGCCGAGCGCGAGCCGGACGTGCGGGAAGCGGTCCAGCCCGGCGCGCAGCGTGTGTTCCAGGCGCGGCTGGTCGAAGAAGCGCAGGGGCGCGTGCCCGTATCCGAAGTCCGTCTCGGACAGCCTCATCCGGGCGAAGACCCGGCCCGCGCCGTTGACGTACTCGACGAGCGGCGGCGCGATCGTCTCGTCGCGTATCTCGTCGAGCAGGCCCGCCTGCTGGTAGATGCGCAACGCCTCGTCGTCGCAGGAGAAGGCCCGCGGCTGGCCGTGCGGCGTGGCGCTGCGCTCCACGACCAGCGTGGTGACGCCGCGGGCGCCGAGCAGGTTGGCGGTGAGCGCGCCCACCGGCCCGCAGCCGATGACGGCGACCTCGACCTCCTGGACCTCCTGGTGAGCCGGCGGCTGAACTGATTCCATCGTGGTGCCCCTTCGGAACGTGGTCCCGGACGGTTCTCCGCCGTCCGGCACCGGTCAGGGCACCAGTCCGCTGTGGAAGTGGTGTGGAGACGGCGTGGAGGCGGGCCTCCACACCGGTCAGAAGGCGGCGAACCGGGGCAGCAGCAGGCCCGCGCCCTGGTCGGCGGCGATCCGTGCGCCGAGGTCCCACTCCGCGCGGTCGCGCCGGGCCGTGCCGCGGATCCGGTGCAGCTCCGCGACGAAGACGCGCTCGCCGACCCGGTCCGCCACCGCCAGGGCCTCCCCGGCCAGCGTCGCCGCGGTCTCCGGACGGCCGGCGGTCAGGTACGCCTCGGCCATCGCGCACAGCGTGATGGTCCGGGTGGACCGCAGTCCGGGCCGGTAGAACTCGTCGGCGGCGGCGCGCATCGCGCCGAGCCGGCCGTGGTCGCCGCCGCGCGCCGCGGCCCACTCCAGGAAGTACGCGCCGGTAGCGGCCATGTGCGGCAGGCCGGTGTCCCGCCCGATGTCCCGGCATCGCCGGCCCGCCGCGTCGGCCGCCGCCACGTCGTGTTCCTGCATCGCCAGCCAGGCCGCGTAGAGCGCCGCGTTGGCGCGGCCGTACGGGTCGTCGAGTTCCTCGGCGAGGGCCTCGGCGGCGGCGATGTCCGCCCACGCGCCGGCCGGGTCGCCGCGCATCGAGCGTACGAGCGCCCGGAAGTTGTGGCAGGCCAGCACCGGACGGCGGCCCACCTCGCGGCGCAGCAGCGCCCGGTCGACGGTGCGCAGCCGCTCGATCCCGGCGGTGAGCCGCCGCTCGCCGTCGGCCTGCCGGCCGGTGAAGTAGCCGACCGCGCCCAGCAGGTACTCCCCGGCGACGGCGATCAGCCCGCTGCCGTCGTCGGGTGCCCGGACGAGCCGCCCGGCGAGGTCGGCGCAGATCGCGAACTCGGCCCGGTTGGCGGCCAGCTCACCGAGTGCCCAGAGCGCGTGGCGGATGTCCGCGTCCGGTCCGACGAGCGTCAGCAGCTCGCGGGCCCGGGCGCAGACCCGGTCGACGGCGTCGCTGCCCACACCCACTGTCATCTGGAGCAGGGACGCGCGGTGCAACTGGACGGTCAGCTCGGTGTGCGCCGCGTCGGGCGACACCCGCGCGGCCGGGGCGAGCCGGAGCGCGGCGCGTTCCAGGTGGCCGAGCGCGTCCTCGTAGGCGACCCGGCGGGTGGCGTCGTCGGCGGCGCGCAGCGACCACCGCAGGTGGTCCTCGCCGTGGCCCAGCCCGATCGCCTCGCCGTAGTGGTGGGCCAGCTCCGCCGGTGCGGTGCCCGCGGTCCGCTCGTACGCGGTGGCCAGCCGGGCGTGCAGCGCGGCCCGGCGCGGCGGGACCAGCTCGGCGTAGGTGACCTCGGCGATCAGCGGATGGCGGAACGCGAGCGCGCCCGGCCCGGTCTCGACCACCAGCGCGGCCTGGTACGCCGGTGCGAGGTCCTCGGCGACCGCCTCGGCCGTACTGTCCAGCGCCGCCGCCAGCACCGCCAGGTCCAGGTCGTGTCCGGCGACGCTGAGCAGGTCGAGGCAGCGCCGGGTGGCAGCGGGCAGCCCGGCCAGCCGCAGCCGTACCGTGTCGCGGATGCTCGGCGGCAGCTCCGCGTCGGCGCCCGCGTCGGTCCGGGACCGCAGCAGCTCGGTGAGGAAGAACGGGTTCCCGCCGGTGCGGGTGACGAGCCGGGTCACCTGCGGCTCCGGCGGCGCCACGCCGGTGCGGTCCCGGACCAGGTCGGCGACCGCCGCGGCGTCCAGCCCGGCGAGCCGGACCTGACCGAAGCCGCGTCCGCGCGCCAGCTCGGCGACGGTCGCCACCAGGGCCGGATCGTCGTCGTACGGCCGCAGCGTGGCGACCACCAGCACCCGGGACACGGGCAGGGCGGTGGCGAGGAACCGCAGCAACAGCAGCGAGTCCGGGTCGGCGGCGTGCAGGTCGTCGAGGACGACGAGCAGCCCGCGCTCCCGGGCCGCCGCGTGCACCAGGTCCGCCACCGCCTCGTACACCTGGAAGCGTGCCGTGGGGTCCAGTCCGCGATCGTCGCCCGGTCCGCTCGGCGTGCCCGTGGCGAACCCGTCCAGCCGGCTCGCCGAGCCGGCGGCGCGGGTGTGCGGCAGCGCCACGAGCGCGCGTACCACCTGGCTCCACAGCCAGAACGGCGGCGCCTGCCCCACGTCGGGACAGCGACCCCAGACCACCGGGACGCCGGCCGCGGCGGCCCGGGTGCCGAGCGCCGCGGCGAGGCTGGTCTTGCCGATGCCGGCTTCCCCCACCAGCGTCAGCACCCGCCCGCCCTGCCCGGTCGCCGCGTCCAGCGCCTCCCGCAGCCGGTCCAGCTCCGCGTCCCGCCCCACGAGCGGCCCGTCGTCCCGCTCCGGGTCCGTCCCGGCGGCCGCCGGGCCGCCGGTGTCCGCGGGGCTGCTCCCGTCCTGCGGTACGGCCTGCTCCAGGATCAGCCGGTGCGCCGCCCGGATCTGCTCCCCCGGGTCGATCCCGTACTCGCCGGCCAGGATCCGGCGGCCCTCGTCGAAGACGGCGAGCGCCTCGGTCTGCCGCCCCGACCGGTACAGCGTCAGCATCAACTGCGCCCGGGCGCCCTCGCGCAGCGGATGCGCCGACACGAACCGGCGCAGCTCCGGCAGCAGTGTCGCGTGCCGGCCCGCGGCGACGGCCGCTGTCAACCGCCCCTCCTCGGCGCTGACCCGCAGCTCGGCCAGCCGGGCCGCCTCCGGACGCACCGCGGCCAGGTCGGCCACGCCGGCCAGCGGCTCACCGCGCCACAACGCCAGCGCCTCGGTGTACGTCCGTTCGGCGGACTCCGGCCGCCCGGCCGCGAGCGCGTCCGCCGCCCGCTCCACCAGGGCGCCGAACCGGACCGCGTCCACCGCGTCGGCGTCCACCCGCAGCTCGTACCCCCGGGGGTGGCTGCGCAGGATGCGCGCCGGCTCGCGGTGGGACCGTTGCGGTTCCACGGCCCGGCGCAGCCCGGCGACGTACGTGCGCAGCGTCGTCTGGGCGCTGGCCGGCGGCCGTCCGTCCCAGAGCGCGTCGACCAGCCAGTCGGCGGCGACGAACCGGTTCGGGCGCAGCAGGAACAGGGCCAGCAGTGCCTGCTGCTTCGGGCCGCCGAGGGGCACCACGCGGCCGTTCCGGACGACCTCCGGCGGACCCAGCACCCGGAACTGCACCGTCACCTCGACGACCGTCTCGTCCGGCGCCGGGTCAGGCCGCCGCCATCTCGCGCAGCTTCAGCACCGAGCGCCAGTTGCGTGTCGTCCCGACCACACCCGTCTTCTTCTCCACGAAGGCGTTGCCGAGCTTGCTGCGCCCGTACCCGTCGGGCACGTGCACGAACACGTCCCGGCCGACGAGCGTCAGCGTCCCGGTCTCGCCGGGCGGGGACGCGAGCGCCGCCTGCTTGTCCGCGCCGGGGTCGCTGCTGAGCATCGTCACCAGCAGCTTCGTCAGATCGGTCTGCGCGTCGACATAGGGATTCGCGGCGATCATCGCATCCAGCTCGGCCAGGCTGCGCAGCAGCACCGGCACGTCCCGGCCCCACCGCCGCGTGATGCCCCGGCCGATCTCGGCCAGGATCGCGGCCTCGTCGGTCTCCGGGCAGCCGAACACCACGTTGCCGCTCTGGATGTAGGTCGCCACCTGGTCGAAGCCGCAGGAGACGAAGACCTCCTTCAGCTCCTTCATCGCCATGGAACTGGCGCCACCGATGTTCACCGCGCGCAGCAGAGCGACGTATCTCGCCATGACTCGGGATGGTAACCGGCCGTGGCGTCACCGTGGTACGTCCGTGACCTCGACGCACCGGCCGGCGGTCGCCTGCGTACGCTGTCCGGGCAGGCCGACGGCGCGAGCCGGCCGCCTCCGCGCCGGTCCCCGGCACCGACATCGAGGTGGGAGATGCCGCAGCTCAACCCCGTCACGACGCAGCGCGTCGAGGCCGCCGTCGTCGCTGTCCTCGCCGTCGTCGTGACCGTCGCGGCCGGATACCCGTGGTGGTCGCTGCTCGCCCTCTTCCTCGTCTTCGACCTGTCCATGCTCGGCTACCTGCGCGGGCCGCGCGTCGGCGCCGTCTGCTACAACCTGGCGCACTCGTACGCGCTGCCGGCGGCGCTCGGCGCGGTGGCCGTGGCGGCGGCCGCGTCCGGCGAGCGGATCGACTGGCTCGGCGTCCTGGCCGTCGCGTGGGTGTTCCACATCGCCGTCGACCGCGCCCTGGGTTACGGCCTCAAGACGGGCGAGGGCTTCGAGCACACCCACCTCGGCCTGATCGGGAAGGCCCGCCGCACCGGATCGGCCACCGACGGACGCTGACCGCTCCGGTCACTGGCGCGGCGGCACGCAGTTCGCGCTCGTCAGGCGCACCGAGTACTCGCGGTCGTCGGACGTGATCCCGGACGGCACGCCGTCGAAGTGGGTCTCCACCTTCTCCCAGCCCCGGCGCTGCTCGTAGTGCAGGTGCGGAGCGCCGGAGTTCCCGGTGCTGCCGACCCGCCCGAGCTGCTCACCCCGGGAGACCCGCTGACCGGCCTGCACCGACGGCGGTTCGAGCAGGTGCAGGTACTGCGTCTCCCACTTGCCACCGTGGTCGATCTTGACCCAGTAGCCGCCGCCGCGCCCGCGCGGCCCGTCCGGATCCTGCGGGGTACGGCCACCCAGCGAGCCGTTGATCCCCGCGACGGTGACGGTGCCGTCGGCGGAGGCGAGCACCGGCCTCCCCCACGCCTCCCCCGAGGTCGGGAAGAGGTCGACGTCGTAGTCGTCGTGCCCCGGATAGGTGGACAGCCGCCACGTCTCGCCGCACGCCACCGGGAGCTGGAAGTCCGGTCGTGGGCCGGGCGGTCGCACCAGCGGCACCACGATCGCCGCGACGGCGGCGAGCGCCCCGAGGACGCCGACGATCAGCAGGACGCGCGGGAGGCGGGAGCCGCGGGGGCGCTCGGTGGTCATCGTTTCGAGCATGACAGGCGGTGTCCGGAGGCGGACACGGGTCTGCCGATCAGCGACGCACTGGCTAGTCTCATGGCGCTCGCCACGACTAGGAACGGCGGAACGGCGTGACGGACCATCAGCACGTGCCGGTGTGGACCCTGGCGACGGAGCCTGGGAAGATCTCGCGGGCGGCGGAGCTTCCCGTGGACCACAAGGGCATGTCACCGGAGCGGCTGGCCGGGCTGCGGCAGGCGCTCGCCGCGTTCCTCGACACGCCGCTCGTCACGGTGGAGGCGTACCCGCTTCCGCCGGCGACGGACGTCCGAGGCGGACGGCTCCTCGACGCCGCGTCGCCGCTCGCGATGGAGCTCCGGCGGCTGCTGAAGACGCCGAACGCCGGGTCCGCGGCGACGGCCGCCGCAGGGTCGACGGAGACGCTGTACCGCATGGTGGTGCCGAGGTCGGTGGCCTCGCAGCTCGGTGACGGTCTCGTCCGGTCCATGCCGTCCAAGGCCGTCGCGGGTGGCATCCATGGCGACATCCTCGGCAAGACGGGCATCGTGCAGAAGGCCACCTTCGTACCGGTGGCGGCCGACGCGTCCCGGCCAGGCGTCACGGGGGCGGTGAGCGGCACCGCGAAGGCGGCGACCACCGCCGGTATCGTCACCGCCGCGGCATCGTTCATCCTGCTCGCCGTGGCGACCGCCGCGAGCGTGTACGCCGAAGAGCAGCGTCGTAAGGCCATGGAGAGGGTCACCGAGCTTCTCGAGGAGCTGACCGCCGAGAACCTCGACGCGGAACGCGACCGCCTCCACGGCGCGACGGCGGCCGTCGAACGGGCGACCGCCCTCCTGCTCGACAAGGGTGAGGCGGGACATTCTCTCGGGCTGGACGCGGCCGTACACACCGTCGACACCGCCATCGCCGCCGCCCGACGCAGGGCGGGCGCATGGCGGGCGAAGGTCGCGGCGTTCTCCTCCGACGGCGTGGAGGTCGCCGACCTCATCAAGGCCTTCCCCGGGATCGACAAGCCCGACGGCGCCTTCCGCGTCGAACTCCGGCTGGCCTCACTGGCCATCGCGACGAAGCGACGGGTCGCGGTGCTGCAAGCCGTCGAGCACGCCCAGAAGTCGCCCGAACTCAGTTTCCGCCGCTTCACCGCGATGCTGCAGGACGAGCAGCGGAGCGTGGACGAACTCCAGGACGAACTGCGCGCGCTCCTCGACGCCCTCGCGGACCTGCGGCTGCGGGCACCCACCAAGAGCTTCACCGATCGCCTGCTGACCCAGGGCGAGGTCAACAACCTGCTCGAATGGCCGGGCCGCCTGCGTCAGCTCGCGGCCGAGGAGACCGTGTCCGTGTCGGATCTGCCCGATGTCGAGATCGGCCTTGTCGAGAAGGAGGACGGGAAGGTCCTGGTGCTGCCCACCCGGGCGTTGCCACGCGATCGGGTCGCTTAGGGCGCGCGAACGCTGACCCCAGGTCCTATCCCCTCAGCCATCGCGCGACGAGTCGGTAATCCGCGTCGGTGAGGCCTCGGCGGGCATCAACGCGGTGCAGCAGCGCCGGCGCGCCGTGGTTCCCTGCCACCCACCTCCGGTCGGCGTCGGTGATCTCGTCGTCCAGCCAGACGAACCGGCGTCCGGCGGCCCACTCGACCAGCCGCCGCGTCTTCCAGTGCAGCCGACCGCCGTCGTCCTCGTCGTCCGGCCAGTCGACGACCGGCAGCGGAGGCAGGCCGAGCCGCGGCGCGAGCACCTCGTTGGCGTCGTGCATCCAGGTCGTGGCCCACACGAGATCGCACGGCAACGCGGCGAGCCGCCGGCCGTGGCCGGCGTCCAGACCCGCCAGCAGTGGGTTGGCGCCGTCCTCCGACGGCCCGGCGGAGCCGCCGAAGGGCAGGAGCGTCCCGTCGACGTCCAGGAACAGCAGCGGACGATCAGCCATCGCCCGCCGCGCCGGAGGGTTCGCCGGTCCGGGCGTCCATCCGGGCCTCAGCCCAGCTCGATGACGGGCCGGGTCAGGATCTCGTCGGCGTATCCGTCGTCGGAGGCGGCCCACCGGCCGAAATCCTCGTCGCGGTACGCGGTCGCCAGGGTGAGCCAGCCCAGGAAGAAGCCGCTGCCGCCGCAGGTGGCACCGCCGCCGTCGCCACCGCACACGACGGTGCGCTCGGTCGTCGCCTCGTGCCGGTAGGGGTCCTGCCCGATCGCCAGGCCCCAGAGGTTGTCCTGCCGGTGCGGGCCGGTCCTGTGGTCGTACGGATAGCCGTCGCCGGGGCAGTCGTCGCCCCAGCGGAACAGTGTCACCGCACCGGCGCCACACGCCCACTCCCACTCGTCCGGAGTGGTCGTGCGCAGGCCGAGGTCAGCCAGCCCGGCCATCGCGTCGTCGTACGAGACCTCGCGGATCGCCCGGGCGCGCACCACCTGCCCGGCCCGGTCGAACGCCACGGTCAGCCCGTCACCCGACCGGAAGGTGCGCACCCCGCCGAACCGGCCCCCGGCCGACGCGACCAGCTCCCGCACGCGGGGGTCGTCCGGTGCCAGCGGAACCTCGCACGGGTCGAAGGCGTCCACCGCGACCAGCATCGCCGGCATGTCGACGTCGCGGGCGGGCGACGTCATCGCGTCGACGAACTCGGTCAGCGACGGGAGGCCGAACTCGGCGGCGCTGTCGGCGTAGTCGGCGGCCTGGTGCGCGGCGGGCCGGAACCGGGCCGCGTCGTAGCCGAGCGCCGGGCGGCCGCCGGGTACGAGCGCGAACCGCATCCCGCCGCGGTCGAACAACGCCGTGCGGTGCGACCGCCCCGCGTACGCCCTGGTCTCCACACCGGCCACTGTCAGCTCGTGCCGGCCGGCGATGTCCTGCGCCAGCCGGTCGGCGGCGCTGTCGGAGAGGTCGTTCCACTGTGCGGAGGTGAGATCGGCGTACGACACCGCGAAAGGATAGCCACGCGCTCCGACAACACCGGATCGACGCCGAGCTGTCCGGCTGCGCGGCAGCGCGCGACCCGTCCACGAAGCGGTCAGGCGTCGTCGACGTCAGTGGTGAGCGCGAGTTCGCGGCCTGCCTCGATGTCGGCGAGCAACGTCGCCACGCGGGCCTTGGCCAGGTCGTAGGAGTCGGAGCCGAGCACCTGGTGCAGCGGGGCCTTGCCGCCCACTGCCACCTCGATGATGGCGGCCGCGGCCTTGACCGGGTCGCCGAGCTGGGTGCCGGGCATGGCCAGGTGCGCCTCGGTCATCTCGCGGATCGCCTCGTAGCCGTCGGTGGTGGTCGCCGGCAGGCCGAGCGACGAGGGGCGCAGGAAGTCGGTACGCGTGTACCCGGGCTCCACGACGGTGACGTTGATGCCGAGGTGCGCGACCTCGGCCGCGAGCGAGTCCGACAGGCCCTCCAGGGCGTACTTCGCCGAGCAGTAGAGGCCCCAGCCGGGGAAGGCGGTCAGCCCCAGGATCGAGGACACGTTGACGATGTGGCCGCTGCGGGCGGCGCGCATGCCGGGCAGGGCCGCGCGGAGCACGTTCCAGACGCCGAAGACCTGCACCTCGAACATCGTCCGGACCTCGGCGTCGCCTGCCTCCTCGACCGCGCCGAGGAAGCCGTAGCCGGCGTTGTTGACCACGACGTCGATCCCGCCGAAACGGTCGGTGGTGGCCCGGACGGCCGCCGTCACCGCCGCCTCGTCGGTCAGGTCGAGTTCGAGGGGAAGCAGCCGCTCGCTGTCGACCGGCCCGAGGGCCGCGACGAGCCGCTCGGTCGAGCGGGTCGTCGCCGCGACGTTGTCGCCCCGCTCCAGCAACTGCGTGACCAGTGCGAGGCCGATGCCGCGGGACGTGCCGGTGACGAACCACGTGGCCGGACCTGCGGTGGGGTAAGGCATGGGAACTCCCGATCTCGGTGTCGTCGGTCCCCGGCCGGGGACGCCACTCCATCGTGGGTACGGGGGAGGTCCGAGAACACCGCCGGACGAGCCCAGCGCTGCCTGGGAACGGCGTACCCACCCAGACGGTGTCGCGGACGGCGTTCGCGGCGGATCATCGAGTCATGGCGGGACACTCAGACCTCGGGCGGTTCCTCCGTCAGTGCCGGGCCGACCTGACTCCGGAGGCGGCCGGCATCGCCGCGACGTCGCAGGGACGCCGGGTCCGCGGACTGCGCCGTGAGGAGGTGGCGATGCTCGCCGGCGTGAGCGTCGACTACTACACGCGCCTCGAACAGGGCCGGCACGCCAGCCCGTCGACAGCTGTCGTCGACGCCCTGGCGCGGGTCTTCCAGCTCGACGCCGCCGCCCGCGCCCACCTCGCCGACCTCGCGCGGCCGGCGAGGCGCGGCAGCCGGCAGATGCCGGCCCAACGGGTACGCCCGGCGATGCACCAACTGCTCGCCTCGATGACCGAACACCCCGCGCTCATCCTCGGCCGCCGTACGGACGTGCTCGCCTCGAACGCCCTCGCCCGCGCGCTCCTCACCGACTGGACACTCCTGCCGCCGAGGCACCGCACCTACATCAGGTGGGTCTTCCTCGACCCGGGCGCCCGCGACGCCTTCCTGGACTGGCCGACGGTGGCCGCCGACGTGGTCGGCACGCTGCGCCTCTACGCCGGGCGCAATCCCGACGATCCGCAGCTCAGCGAGCTGGTCGGCGAGTTGAGCATCAAGAGCCCGGAGTTCCGGACCTGGTGGAACGGCCGTCACGTGCACGAACGCACGCACGGCACGAAGCGGATGAACCATCCGGCGGTCGGGCCGATCACTCTTCACTACGAGGCGCTCGCCCTGCCCGGCGACCCGGACCAGACGCTGTTCGTCTACACCACCGATCCCGGCAGCCCGTCACACGACAACCTGCGCCTGCTGGGTTCGCTGGCCGCCCGGGCCGAGCCGGCCCCCGGCAGAGCCTCGTCCACGCCGCTGTCCGACGCGAGCAGGACCGAGCCGAACCCGTCCTGACGCCGGCCGCGCGTCGATCTCAGGCCGGCGAGGCGTCCGCGGTCCGCGGGACCCCGGCCAGCCGGTCGCGGCAGAAGTCCCGGAACGTCCGGGGCGGCCGGCCGGTGACGTCCGCGACGGTCGTCGTGACCCGGTCCTCCGAGCCCGCGGCGACGGCCGTGTCCAGGCCCGCGAGGAAGCGGGCGTAGTCGGGCGCGAGGCCGTGAGCCTCGTGGTACGCGGTGAGCGCGTCCTCGTCGACCGCGCGGTGCCGGACCGGGCGGCCGAGGAGGTCGGTGAGCGTGGCGGCGACGTCGGCGTAGCTCAGCCGCTCGGGACCGGTGATGACGTGCTCGGTGTCGTGGGGCGCCGGGTCGGTGAGGGCACGCACCGCCACCTCGGCGATGTCGGCCGGATCGACGAAGCCCACGCGGGCGTCGCCGGTGGCGCTGACGATCTCGCCACGGTCCCGGGCGCTCGCGGCGTGCGGATGGTCGCCGACGAAGTTCTCCATGAACCAGGACGGTCGCAGCACCGCCCACTCGGGGATCATCTCGCCGAGCTGGGCCTGCACCTCGCCCAGTCCCGGGGTGCCGGCCTCGATCGCCGACGAGCTGAGCAGGACGGCCCGCCGTACCCGGGCGCGCCGGGCCAGGTCCAGGAACGGCAGCATGGTCGGCGCCGGGTCGGCGTCGCCGAGGGGCGCGATCAGGTAGAGCGCTGTCACACCGTCCAGCGCCGTGTCGTGCGTGCTGCGGTCGTACCAGTCGAAGCGGACGCCCTCGGCGGACGCCCGGCGGCTGGCGACGCGGGCCCGGCGGCCGGCGGCGGCGAGTCTCGCGGCGACGAGCCGGCCCGTCGTTCCCGTGCCTCCGACGACGAGGATCATGCCCGCACCCCCTCGCCGAACAGTTCCCGCACGGCCGGCGGGTTCCAGTAGTCGCGGTAGCGCACGACGTGGCCGGCCACCCGGCTGGGCCGCCCGGCCGGCGCGAACGGGAACTCCATGACGGCGTCGCCGGCGAACAGGGCGATGAAGCCCGGCATGTCCTTGGCGAGCAGACGATCCAGGGCCTGGTGGAACACATCGGTGGCGGTACTCGGCACTGCTGTTCCTTCCTGTCGGCGGGCCGCCGCGGTGATCTACGATAAGCGGACGGCCGGTCCGCTTCACCATAGCGGACCGGCGGTCCGTTTGCGAGAGGGGGCAGGAGTGCGAGCTGACGCAGCGCGGAATCGGGAGGCGGTGCTCGCCGCGGCCGACCGGCTGTTCGAGACGGCGACCGACCCCGACCGGATCTCCATGGACGACGTCGCCGCTGCTGCCGGCGTGGGCAAGGGCACGCTGTTCCGCCACTTCGGCGACCGGCTGGGCCTCATCCGCGCCCTCTACGGCGCCCGCGGCGAACAGCTTCAGGCGTCACTCGCGGCGAGCCTGCCCGGCGACTCGCCGGCGGACCGGGCCGTGCACCTGCTGCGGGAGCTGGTCCGGTTCAAGCGGGCCAACCGGGTCCTCACGCTGGCCCTGGAGAACGCGGGAAGCGGAAGCCCCTATCGCAACGAGTCGTACGAGGAGTGGCACGCGACGCTGACCGCGATCGTGTCCGAGGCCCGGGGCGCCGAGTCGGCGGCGTTCCTCGCGCACGCCTTGCTGGCCGCGGTGCGCAGCGATCTCGTCGAGCATCTTCGCGACTGGCCCGACGAGCGCTGGGATGCCGGGCTCACCGCGCTGACGCGCTCGGTGCTCACCTCCGGGCGGTAGTTCTTCCCGGGGTGGCGGGGGCGTGAGCCGTACCGCGCCCCCGCCCTCACCTGGTCCGCTCGATCACGGCGGTCAGGCGGAGCCCGGCCGTCGACACCGTGCCGCTCCCCCAGAACGACGAGGTCCCCGGGATGTTGGCCAGGGCGTCCAGGCTCGGATCGTTGCCGTCGACCTTCGGCCCGTACGCGACGCTCCATCGCCCGCCGGTGTAGCGCAGCAACAGCGTGCCCGGGTACTCGACGTACGGCGGGATCGGGTTCGTGCCGCTGATCCAGACGTTTCCGTTAGCGTCACCGGCGACCGCGTACACCCAGCCGGCCGGCGCCGGTCCGGCCACCCGCTGCCACGTCCGGCCGTCCCAGTGCAGGATGACCGGCCTGGGGGCGGAGTCGTAGTCCTGGGTGCCGACCGCCCAGGCGTCGGTCGACGAACGGGCCCACACGCCGGTCAGCCGGGCGCTCGGGATCGACGGCAGCGGCGCCACCCGCCACGACCCGCCGACGCGCTGCGCGATCATCGGCTCGGGATAGGGCGCGTCGGCGACGTACCGTTCACCGGCGGCGAACACGCCACCGTCCGCGGTACGCGAGACCGCCCGCAGGACACCGTTGAGTCCCTCCGTCCCCGGCACCGCGACGCGGCCGAACCGACCGGTGTCACCCTCGACGACCAGCGGCCGGCCGCCGTCGTGACCGACGAACACGGCCCGGCCGCCACCGGTCGCGGCCACGTCCAGCAGCTCCGAGGTCCCCGCCGGAGCGGGCCACGGCGCGTGCGCCGTCCAGGTCGCGCCGTCGAAGTGCCCGGCGTAAGACTCACCGAGGCGCCGGACGCCCACCGTCCAGACGTCCCGGGCGCTCGCCGCGTCCACCTTGTACAGCACGTGCGCCTGGTGCGGCAGCCGCCGCTCCGTCCACGCCCGCCCGTTCCACCGCAGCAGGGCGTACGGCTGGTCGATCGAGTACCCCGTGTAGGTGGACGCCTGGTAGCCGACGGACCAGGCGTTGCCCGGGCCGGTGGCGGCCACGTCGGTCAGCCGGCTCTCGTGGATCAGCACGGGAACCGTCGCCGTCCACGTCGAAGGAGTCGCGGCGGCGACCGGCGCGGCCGGCGGGAGCAGCGCGCCCGCCACCAGAGTGGAGGCTGTCGCCACCGACAGCCCGTACCGTAGCGGTGATCCCATGATGCCCCTCTTCCCCGATCGGTGGCCGGACCTCAGCATCGCGCTCCGCGACGCTGCGTGTGCGCCCGGGCGCGGTCTCGTAAGAGAGTGGTAAGAACGGCTCCTCCGAGGGGGAAGCGACTGTGGTCGCGACGGCGTCGCCGGAGGTCAGGCAGCGCGGCGGGCGCGGCGGCGGGCTCGGAGGAAGACGGCGTCGTGCCGCTCGTCGCCCCACCAGGCCCACGGAACGTCGGTCATGTACCGGCCGATCGACGCGAAGACCGGCGCGGCCTCAGCGTCGCGGCCGGTTCGCACCAGCCCGTACGCCAGGAAGTTCGCGTCGTCGAGCCAGTCGGCGTGCCGGGTCGCCGGCTGGTGGAACCACCGGTTCAGCGCGTTGTCGAGATCCGCCTGCATGACCGGATCCTGTCGCCACCGCTCGCCGATCTCGTCGGCGGTACCACCGTGGGGTTCGCGATCCTGCTCCCACAGCGCCCACTCCGCGGCGGCCCGAACCGGCAGCACGAGTAGTGGCGAGCCGGTGGGCGCCGTGGCGGCGACCGAGCGGGCGAAGCCGAACATCGCCTCGTGCGAGCCGCTCCACTTCCGGCAGTGGTAGGTCAGCCGGAGGACGTGGCCCTGATGGTGCCGGGGATCCCGCTTGGTCAGCTCACGCCACGTCTCCTCGACGTCCTCCAGTGGCGCACTCTCGTCGATCATGAGATTGAGCCGGTGCGCCCACGGGGTGGGGTCGTCCGGTGCGAGCCGCATCGCGACATCGTTCACCTGCCGGGCCAGGTCCAGCAGGCGGTGGAACTCGGCCCACTGCTCCCGACGTACGTTGGAGGCCCAGTCGCCGCCGCGCACCTCCCACGCCCGTGCCATCAGGGAACGGGCACGGACGAGCTGGGCATCCGGATCCGCGGGCGCGCGCGACACCCAGCGATCGGTCCAGGCGTCCGTGGTGTCGACCCGACCGGTCGTACGGTCGATCCGCGATCCCAGCCCACGAGCTGTCGATTCGGCCAGCACACGGACGTACCGGGCCCGGCGGTCGTAGTCGTTCCGGGTGGCGATCAGCGCCTTCCGGGCCGGTCCGATGTCGGAGCCGTACCGCGCCTGCGTGCACGCCTCGCGCAGCACGGCGTCGTCCTGCGCGGGGTTGAGGTCGATCTGGCGGGTGAGTATCCGCCACACGGTCGAGATCATGATCAGGGATAGTAGATGTCACCGAACAGGGGTGTGGGCCGCAGCGTCGCCGTTCTGCCGCGAGCTAACCCGCTTGTCGCGGTGCGGGGCGCCGGAGAGGATCGGTGGATGGATCTCCGTGCTGCGGAACGGCGGCTCCAAGCCGCTCAGCGTGCCGCCGATGTCAAGTCCCTCGACGCGCTTCTGCACCCCCGGGTCGTGGGGGCCGGACCGGACGGCACGGTCTTCACCAAGGAGGACGATCTGGAGAGCTACCGCTCGGGGGCCCTGCGGATCACCGACCTGGTGGAGGAGTCGCTCGACGTCCAGGACGACGGTGAGACCGGGGTGACCCGCACGGTCGCTGCGGTGGAAGCGGTTCAGGGCGGGGCCGTCGTGTCCGCGCGGTTGCGCTACACCCGGCTGTGGGTGCGTGAGGACGGCAACTGGCGGGTGTTGGCCGCCACCTTCGTCCCGGTCCAGTGAGCGCTCGGACCCGCTCAGGCTCCGGCGGTCGGTTCCACCGTGTAGTGAATGGTCTGCGCGACGATCCAGCCGTCCTCGATGACGTACGAGTCGGCGCCGTCGCGGACCCGCGCGCCCGGTGCGTCAGCGGTCCACTCCAGGAACCCGATCCGATCCTCGATCAGCACTGTCGTGTAGGTGAAGTGGGCGCCCGGAAGCTCCTCGCTCAGCCACTGCGCCAGTCTCCGCACCCCGGCGTGCCCCCGGAACACTCCCCTGCGATCGAGGACAAGACAGTCCGGCGACACGTTGCGCTCGATGTCCTCGGCGAACCGGCCCTCGTTCGACAGGCGCAGGTGCTCGTCGAGCACCTCGCGTGCCGGGCGCGCCCGCAATTGCTCGGTCATTCACCGCAGCCTCTCGTGCATGGACGACTCACGCCATCATCCAACGCCGGGCGGGCGTCGCGTCGCCGATCACGGATCCTCGCCGCCCGGTCGAGCCGGCCTGCCCGGGCTGACCAGCAGCGCCAGGCAGTGCACCTAGGTGAGCGCGTGCACCAGCGCGGTGGCCGCTCCGATCAGAAGGGTCGCGCCGGTGCCGGCACCGACGACGGCGCTGGGGGTGAGGTCGTACCGTCGGGCGACGGCAACGCTGACGACCGCGACCAGGGTGACGAGCGCGGCCCAGATCGCGAGGGCCGGATACCCCAGCAGTGGTGCCAGGGGGAAGAAGTGCAGGCCGACGATCAGGGCGATCCAGGCCGGAACCAGGGACGTGCGGCCGGTCCGCTGGAGCCAGATCGCGCCGGCGGCGCAGAGAACCACCTCGATCAGGACGATCACCCCGAAGACCGGCCCCGTCCTGTCGTCCACGGAGCTGCCCTCGTCCCAGGTGCGTACCGTGACGACGCCGCCGGCGATCGCTGCGGCCAGGGACAGCACCGAGCCGACGCCGAGCCACGGACGCCACGCCTTGGGCGGCGCCTCCTGCGCCCAGCCGAACCAGGCGATCCCGAAGACTCCGAAGATCGCGGCGGTGGCCGCGGCGTTGGCCGCGAATTCAGCATCCATCGGCGCAGTCTAGGGACGGACGACAGTCGCTCCGGACGGTGCCCGCGCAGGCGTCACGACGCCTGCTCCGGGACGGCGGGACGGAGCACCGCGTCGAGCCAGCGCAGCTGCCGCCGGACGTGGACGGCCTCCCCGCCCTCGTGGCCGTTGAACGGGTACGTGTGCATCTCGCGCAGCGGCGCGGTCGACCCGGCGGCGGCGTACTGGTTGTAGGCGGCGAAGCCGGTGCTCGGTGGGCAGACGTCGTCCCGCAGGCCGATCCCGAAGTGCGCCGGCGCGGTGGCCCGCCGGGCGAAGGTGACGCCGTCGACGTAGGACAGTGTGCGCCGGACCGGCTCCTCGGCCTCGCGGTGCACCGCCAGGTACCGGGCGATCTCGCCGTACGGGGAGGCCTCGGTCAGTTCGATGGCGCGCTGGATGTCGCACAGGAACGGGGCGGTGACCAGGAGCGCGGCGAGGCCGTCGACGAGGCCCGCCGCCGCGAGCGCGAGCCCGCCGCCCTGGCTGTTGCCCACCGCGGCGACGCGGGCCGGGTCCACCCCGGGCAGGACGCGGACGGCGTCGATCGCGCGGACCGCGTCGGTGATGAGGCGGCGGTAGTGGTAGTCGTCCGGGGACAGGATCCCCCGCGTGGCGGGGCTGGGCCCGCCGGGCGCGTCGTGCGGGTCCGGGGTGTCGCCTCGGCTGTACAGGCCGGCCTGTCCCCGGTTGTCGACCAGCAGGTGGGCGTAGCCGGCCACCGGCCAGGTGAGCCGCTCGCCCGGCAGGCCCCGGCCGCGTCCGTAGCCGGGGTACTCCACCACTGCCGGCAGCGGCGCCTGTACGCCCGCGGGACGGGTGTACCAGGCCCGGACCGGTTCGCCGGCGTACCCGGCGAACGTCACGTCCCACACGTCGACCAACCGCAGGTCGGTGGGTTCGGGACGGACGTCGACGAGCACCGGGGTGACCGCGGCGGCGGTGAGGGTGGCGCGCCAGAACCGGTCGAAGTCGGCGGGCTCGACAACGGCCGGTGCGTAGCGACGGAGCCGGTCGAGGGAGATATCAATCGACGCTCTTGACACGAAGATAACGATACCCATAAATTTCCGAAAGGCTTACGACGTATTACCGGAAAGTTCCGGCCGACGGTCAGGCGGGAGGACGAGCTTGGCAGCCCCGACCCCGCGCAGTCGTCGGACGCCCTGGCGGCGGGCCCTGCGCCGGGACTGGCAGCTCTACTCGCTCGCCGTCCTGCCGCTGCTGTTCTTCCTGACGTTCCGCTACCTGCCGATGCTCGGCAACGTGATCGCGTTCCGGCGCTTCCAGCCGGGCGGCAGCATCTTCGGCGAGTACTGGACCGGGCTGCGGTACTTCCGGTTGTTCTTCACCGACCCGACCTTCTGGAGCGTGTTCACCAACACGCTCGTGCTGGGCGCGCTGACGCTGGTGTTCTGCTTCCCGCTGCCGATCGTGCTGGCGCTGCTGCTCAACGAGGTGCGCAACCGCGCCCTGAAGCGGTTCGTCCAGTCGGTGTCCTACCTGCCGCACTTCCTGTCGATCGTGATCGTGGCCGCCATGGTCCTCCAACTGCTGTCGGTGGACGGCACGGTGAACCAGATGGTGCGTGCCGTGGGCGGCGAGCCGGTCCCGTTCATGCAGCAGGCCGGGTGGTTCCGGACGATCTACGTCTCCTCCGAGGTCTGGCAGACCGTCGGCTGGGGCACCATCCTCTACCTCGCCGCGCTCACCACCGTCGACGGCGACCTGTACGAGGCGGCCCGCATCGACGGCGCCAACCGGTGGCGGCAGACCTGGCACGTCACGCTGCCGGGGATCCGGCCGACGATGGTCACCCTGCTGATCCTCAACATCGGCACCTTCATGGCCGTCGGCTTCGAGAAGATCCTGCTGCTGTACAACCCCCTCACCTACCCGACGGCGGACGTGATCTCGACCTACCTGTACCGGGTGGGCATCGTCTCCGGGAACCTCAGCTACGCCGCCGCGATCGGCCTGTTCGAGTCCGTGATCGGGCTGACGCTGGTGCTGTCGGCGAACGCGATCTCCCGGCGCACGGTGGGGACGAGCCTGTGGTGAGCACGCGCGCCCGCACGCGGGTACCGGCGGTCCGGCCGCGTGGCCCCCGGCCGACAGCGGGCTACCGGGTCTTCCAGGTCGTCAACGCCGTCGTGCTGACCGGCGTCGTGGTGGTCACCCTGTATCCGTTCCTCACCATCGTGGCCCGCTCGCTCAGCGACAACGCGTACATCGTCGCGGGCGAGGTGAACCTCGTGCCACGCGGGTTCAACCTCACCGCGTACCGCGTGGTGACGTCGGACCCGACGTTCTGGATCAGCTACCGCAACACCGTCTTCTACACGGTGGTCGCCACGCTCATCTCCGTCGTGCTGACCACCTGCTACGCGTACGTGCTGTCGAAGCGGCACCTGCGGGGCCGGACCGCGCTGGTCGGGATCGCCGTGTTCACCATGTTCTTCACCGGCGGCCTGATCCCCAACTATGTCCTGGTCACCAGCCTCGGGCTGAAGAACACCGTGTGGGCGATCGCCCTGCCCAACGCCATAAACGTGTTCAACCTGCTGGTGATGAAGGCGTTCTTCGAGAGCCTGCCGGTCGAACTGGACGAGGCCGCCGCCGTCGACGGGCTGAACACGTACGGCACGCTGCTGCGGATCGTCCTGCCGCTGTCGAAGGCGATGGTCGCCACGATGGTGCTGTTCTACGCCGTCTCGTTCTGGAACTCCTGGTTCGCCGCGTTCCTCTACATGGACCGCCAGGACCTGCTCCCGGTGACCGTCTATCTGCGCAACCTCATCGCGGGCGCGACCGACGCCACGCAGACCGGCGGCGGCCTCGGCAGCGCCGGCGACGTCGTCCAGTCCGCCGCCACCATTCAGTCCGTGACCATCGTGCTGACGATCCTGCCGATCCTCGCGGTCTATCCCTTCATCCAGCGCTATTTCGTCTCCGGGATCATGCTCGGCGCCGTGAAGGGATAGCCGCCCCCGCACCGCCCCCCACCACCGGAAGGAAGAATCCATGGCCCAGCTGTCCCGGCGCCAGGTACTGCTCGCCAGCGGCGCGGCCGCCGTCGTCGCCCTGGCGGGTTGCGGCGACGACACCCCGGACAAGAAGGACCTCGACCGCAACCGTACGGGCGCGATGGAGAAGTACGGCATCGGTGACCAGTTCAAGGCCACCGAGCCGGTCACGTTCTCGATCCTCTACAACAACCACCCGAACTACCCGCTCAAGCCGGAGTGGCTGTTCTGGACCGAGCTGGCCCGGCGGACGAACGTCAAGCTGGACCCGGTCGCCGTGCCGCTGAGCGACTACGAGCAGAAGCGCAGCGTGCTGGTCGGCTCCGGCGACGCCCCGCTGATCATCCCGAAGACCTACCACCCGCAGGAGAGCTCGTACGTCTCCTCCGGCGCCATCCTGCCGGTCAGCGACTACCTCGACCTGATGCCGCACTTCAAGGACAAGATCGAGCGGTGGGGACTCCAGCCGGAGATGGATACGCTGCGGCAGGAGGACGGGAAGTTCTACCTGCTGCCCGGCCTGCACGAGAAGCCCTGGCAGGACTACACGCTCGCGGTCCGCACCGACGTGCTGGAGCAGTTGAAGATCCCGTCCCCGACCACCTGGGACGAGGTGTACGCCATGCTCAAGGCGATGAAGGCGGCCCACCCGGACGTCATTCCGTTCTCCGACCGGTTCGGCAAGCCCAACCCGGCCGGCAACCTGCTGAACATGCTCGCCCTCGCGCACGGCCTGCCCGGCGCCGGCTGGAACTACCAGCCGACGAGCTGGGACGCCGGTGCCGGGAAGTACGTCTTCACCGGCGCCTCGGACGGCTACCGGCAGGTGGTGGAGTACCTCCACAAGCTGGTCGCCGAGGGGCTGCTCGACCCGGAGACGTTCACCCAGACCGACGACCAGGCCCGGCAGAAGCTCGCCAGCGGCAAGTCGTTCGTGATCAGCACGAACGCGCAGACCCTGGTGAACGACTACCGCCCGGACATCGCGAAGATCAACCCGAACGCCCGGCTCGGCAAGATCCTCTTCCCGATCGGGCCGGCCGGCCCGGTCAACGCGGCGAGCCGGCTGGAGAACGGCGTGATGATCTCCAGCAAGGCCCGGGAGGGCAAGAACTTCGTGGCCATGATGCAGTTCGTCGACTGGCTCTGGTACTCCGACGCCGGCCAGGAGTTCGCCAAGTGGGGCGTCGAGGGAACCACGTACACCAAGGACGCCTCGGGCAAGCGCAGCCTCGCCCCGGACGTCAACGTCATCGGGCTCAACCCCAAGGGCAGCAAGCATCTGCAGAAGGACTTCGGCTTCTACAACGGCGTCTTCGCCTACGGCGGCAAGCTCGACCTGGTGCAGTCGTTCTTCTCGCCCGAGGAACTGGAGTTCCAGAAGGAGATGAACGCGCGCAAGCCCGCGCCCTGGGTGACTCCGCCGCCGGCGCCGCTCAGTGATGAGGAGCGGGAGCAGACGACGCTGTGGGCGACCGCGCTGAAGGACCACGTCACCCAGAACACGCTGAAGTTCGCCCTCGGCCAGCGGCCGCTGAGCGAGTGGGACGCCTACGTCTCGGAGCTGAAGGGCAAGAACGCGCAGGCCTACACCGACCTGGTCAACAAGGCGTACGAGCGGTACCGCAAGAGCCACGGCTGACCGGCGATGCGCGGCACCGTACCCGAACGGCCCGTCGGCCGGCTGACCGACGCCTGGCGTACCTGCGTGGGCACCGGCCGGTTCGACCTGGCCCTG
This sequence comes from Micromonospora sp. CNZ285, assembly GCF_004637285.1. Lineage (NCBI taxonomy): Bacteria > Bacillati > Actinomycetota > Actinomycetes > Micromonosporales > Micromonosporaceae > Micromonospora > Micromonospora sp. CNZ285. The sequence continues at coordinate 2,551,706 of NZ_SPQD01000001.1, forward strand.
CGACGCGACTATCAGGACTCGCTGGCGCTGGTGCAGCGGGACATCGGCTTCCGGCACATCCGCGGGCACGGGCTGCTCAGCGACGGCGTCGGCGTGCACCGCCCCTACTCGTACCAGGGCGAGCGCCGGGTACGGCACGCCTTCACCTACGTCGACCAGGTCGTCGACGCGTACCTCGCGATGGGCATCCGGCCCTTCGTGGAGCTGGGGTTCATGCCCTCGGCGCTCGCCTCCGGCGACCAGACGGTCTTCTGGTGGCGGGGCAACGTGACGCCTCCCCGGTCGTACACCGAATGGGGTGACCTGGTCCGCGCCACGGTGGCCCACCTGGTCGACAGGTACGGCATCGACGAGGTGCGCGGCTGGCCCGTCGAGGTGTGGAACGAGCCCAACCTGACGGCGTTCTGGCAGGGCGCCGACCAGGACGCCTACCACCGCCTGTACGAGGTGTCGGCGCACGCCGTCAAGGACGTCGACACGGCACTCCAGGTCGGCGGCCCGGCCCTCTCCCCCGGCGCCGACGAGTGGCTCAAGCCGTTCGCCGAGTTCGTCACCGACCGCGACGTGCCTGTCGACTTCGTCAGCCGGCACGCCTACACCTCCGGCCCGGCCCGGCACCTGCCGTTCGGCACCCGGCAGACGCTGGCCCCGGCCGCGGACCTGCTGGAGCAGTTCGCCGCGCCCCGCCGGCACCTGGCCGGCACCGCGCTGGCCGACCTCCCGGTGCACATCACCGAGTTCAACTCCTCCTACCGGCCGGACAACCCGATCCACGACACGGCCTTCCACGCCGCCTACCTCGCCCCGGTGCTGGCCGGCGGCGGGGACCTGGTGGACTCCTTCTCCTACTGGACCTTCAGCGACGTGTTCGAGGAGGAGGGGGTGCCGACCGCGCCGCTGCACGGCGGCTTCGGCCTGCTCACCCACCGGCAGATCAAGAAACCCACCTACCACCTGTACGCGTTCATGGCCCGGCTCGGCGACGAGGTGCTCGCACGCGGACCGGACCACCTCGTCACCCGGCACCCCGACGGCCGGGTCGCGGTGCTGGCCTGGGCCCCTGTCGACGTCACCGGCCGGGAGCCGGCACCCGAGCGGCACACCGTGTCGCTGTCGGTGCCGATCGGCCCGCCGGGCACCGTGTCGGCGTTCCTGCTTCGCTCGTCGGTGGGCGAGGACGCCGGCAACGTCTGGGCGGCCTGGCGGGAGATGGGCAGCCCGCACTCGCCACGGCCCCGGCAGCTCGACGCGTTGCGGGAGGCCGCCGAGCCGGCCCGTACCCATCGGGCCCTGCCGGTCGCGGCCGGGCGGGCCGACCTCGACCTCGTCCTCACCCGGCACGAGGTGACCCTGGCCGAACTGACGCCGGTGGTGGACGAGACCCCGCCGTGGTGGGACGACAGGTTGCTCGACCCGCCCGGGGACCGGCAGTGACCGGCGCGGCCGGCGGGCTGCGGGAGTTCGGCGACGGGCCGTTGTCGCGGGCCGCCGCGAGGGTCCACACAGTGCTCGTGGTGGAACTGCTGCTCCTGGTGAGCATGCTGCCCGGCCTGGTCGTGCTCGTGCTGCTCGACCGCGACAGCAGCAACCTCCCGCTGGTCGCCGCCGCCGCGCTGCCACTCGGTCCGGCCGTCTCGGCCGCGCTGCACACGCTGCGGCACCAACGCCCCGACCTGACCGATCTCCGTCCCGCCGCCACGTTCCTCCGGGCGTACCGGGCCAACCTGCCGGGCGTGCTGCGCGTCTGGGCACCGACGCTGCTGTGGCTGGCCGTCATCGCCGTCAACCTGGCGAACCTGCCCGCCGCCGCCGTCCCCGGCTGGTGGGCCGTGCCGCTGGTGGTGGTCGGTGCGGGGGTGCTCCTGGTCGGGGTCAACGCGCTGGTGATCGTCTCACTGTTCACCTTCCGCACCCGCGACGTGCTCCGGCTCGCCGTCTACTACGTGGCGCGCAAGCCCGGCGTCACAGTCGGCAACGTCGCCCTGCTGGCCGCCGTCGCCGGCGTCACCGCGGTGTTCTCCGAGGCGGTACTCGCCCTGCTCGCCGCGCTGCTGGTGCTGGCGCTGCTGCGGATCGGCGACCCCATGATCGACGAGATCCGGGCGGAGTTCACCGCATGAGCGTCCCGGTCACCGGCCGGGCGTCGGCCGACGCCGGCGAGTCGACCTGGCACGCCGCCTGGCTGCCGCCCGCGGCGTTCCGCGAACTCGGCTCCCGGCCGGTGCTGGTGCACGGCGACGGCCTGCTGGTCGACACCGTCCTCGACGAGGTGAGCCGGGCCTGCACCCGGTACGGCGGGCGGCTCTGGCACGGTCCGCCGTGGCAGGTCGACGCCGACCTGGCGCTGGCCCTGCGCGGGGCCGGCCCGGTGCCGAACCCGGCGGCCGAGACGGCCCGGCTCGGCGCGACACCGGCGGTGAACGGCACCGGTGACGGCTCCCTCGGCGACGAGGGGTACCTGCTGACGCGGGTGGACGGCGTGACCGTGGTCCTGGCCGACGCGCCGGCCGGCCTGCTGTACGGGATGTTCCACGTGGTCCGGCTCGGCGCGGCGGCCTTCGACGACGACCTCCCGGCGCGGCGGCACCGACCGGCACTGGACCGGCGGATGCTCGACCACTGGGACAACGTGGCCGTACACCCGGTGTCGGGCCAGGTCGAGCGGGGCTACGCCGGCGGCTCCCTGTTCTGGCGCGACGGCGCCGCCCGGCACGAGCCCGACCGGCTCCGCGACTACGCACGCCTGCTCGCCTCCTGCGGCGTCAACGCCGTCACGGTGAACAACGTCAACGTGCACGACACCGAAGCGCGGCTGCTGACCGACCGGCTCGGCGACGTCGCGGAGATCGCCGAGGTGCTCCGCCCGTACGGCATCCGGGTGCATCTGTCGGTGACCTTCGCCGCCCCGGTGGTCCTCGGCGGCCTGCCCACCGCCGATCCGCTGGACGACCGGGTACGGGCCTGGTGGGCCGCCGCCACCCGGCGGGTGTACCGGCGGATCCCCGACTTCGGCGGCTATCTGGTGAAGGCCGACTCCGAGGGCCGGCCCGGCCCGTTCGCGTACGGGCGCGACCACGCCGACGGCGCGAACCTGCTCGCCGACGCGCTCGCCCCGCACGGCGGCGTGGTGCGCTGGCGGGCGTTCGTCTACGACCACCACCAGGACTGGCGGGACCGGTCGACCGACCGGGCCCGGGCCGCGCACGACCACTTCGCGCCGCTGGACGGGCGGTTCGCCGACAACGTGATCCTCCAGGTGAAGTTCGGCCCGATCGACTTCCAGCCACGCGAACCGGTGTCCCCGGTGCTCGCCGCGATGCCGGCCACCCGGCTGGCGGTGGAGGTGCAGGCGACGCAGGAGTACACCGGCCAGCAGCGGCACGTCTGCTACCTCGGACCCTGGTGGAGCGAGGTGCTGCGGTTCCGGCCCCGGGGCGCGGCCGGCGGCACGATCGCCGACGTTGCGGCCGGGCGGGCGGGCACCGGCGGCGGCCTGGTGGCAGTGGCCAACGTGGGCGACGACCCGTTCTGGACCGGGCACCCGCTGGCGCAGGCGAACCTGTACGCCTTCGGCCGGCTCGCCTGGGATCCGCTGCTGGATCCCGGCGCGATCCTCGACGAGTGGATCGACCTGACCTGGCTGCCGGTCACCACCGGCGATCCGGAGGCGGTGCGGGGGACGATGCACGCGGTCATGGACGACTCCTGGCGCACCTACGAGCGCTACACCGCCCCGCTCGGCGTCGGCTTCATGGTGCGGCCCGGTCACCACTACGGCCCGGACGTGGACGGCTACGAGTACACCCCGTGGGGCACGTACCACTTCGCCGACCGCGACGGTGTCGGGGTGGACCGGACCCGGGCGACCGGGACCGGGTTCACCGGCCAGTACCCGCCACCGTGGTCGGAGGTGTACGAGTCACGCGAGCGCTGCCCCGACGAACTGCTGCTGTTCTTCCATCACGTCCCGTACCGGCACGTTCTGCACAGTGGCCGTACCGTGATCCAGCACATCTACGACACGCACTTCGCCGGTGTGGAGGAGGTGGCGGCGATGCGGGAACGGTGGCGGCTCGTCGCCGGGGCGGTCGACCCCGCCGTCCACGACCGGGTCGCCGAGCGCCTCGACGAACAGCTCCGCAGCGCCGTCGAGTGGCGGGACCAGATCAACACCTACTTCTTCCGCAAGTCCGGGGTGCCGGACGCCCACGGTCGCCGCATCCACTGAACCGGCGCGCTCACCAGGGGTGCACGGTGCCGTCCGTCAGCCGGTTCACCGGGAGGTAGGCCGGCGCGTACGGGTAGCGGGCCGCGGCCTGCTCGTCGATGTCCACACCGAGCCCCGGAGTCTCGGCCGGATGCAGGTAGCCGCCGTCGTAGTGGTAGCCGTGCGGGAACACCTCGTCGGTCGCCTCGGTGTGCCGCATGTACTCCTGCAGGCCGAAGTTGGGGATGGCGAGGTCCAGGTGCAGCGCGGCGGCCATGCAGACCGGGGACAGGTCGGTGGCTCCGTGCGAGCCGCTGCGGACGTGGTGCAGCGCGGCGAGGTCGAAGATGCGGCGCAGGTGGGTGATCCCGCCGGCGTGGACCACAGTGGTACGCACGTAGTCGATGAGCTGTTCCCGGATGAGCTGGGCGGCGTCCCAGATGCTGCTGAAGACCTCGCCGACGGCGATCGGCGTGGTGGTGTGCTGCCGGATGAGCCGGAAACCCTCCTGCAGGTCCGCCGGGACAGGATCCTCCATCCAGGTCAGCGCGTACGGCTCCAGGCTCCTGCCGAGCCGCGCCGCCTCGATCGGGGTGAGCCGGTGGTGCACGTCGTGCAGCAGCCGGAGGGTGGGCCCGAACTCCTCGCGGACCCGGGCGAACACGCTCGGCACGTGGGCCAGGTACGCCTCGGTCGACCAGGTCGTCTCGGTCGGCAGCGCGGCGTCGGCCGGCTCGTAGAACATCTTGTCGGCGCTGACGCCGTACGTCCGGGGCAGGCCGGGCACACCGCACTGCACCCGCACCGCGCGGTAGCCCAGGTCGACGAAGCGGGCGACCTCGGTCAGCACGTCGTCGACTGTTTCGCCGTTCGCGTGCCCGTACACGGTCACGCCCTCGCGGGACCGGCCGCCGAGCAGCTGGTAGACCGGCAGCCCGGCGACCTTGCCCTTGATGTCCCACAGCGCGGTGTCCACGGCGGCGACGGCGCTCATCGTGACCGGCCCGCGCCGCCAGTACGACCCCTGGTAGAGGTACTGCCAGGTGTCCTCGATCCGGGCCGGGTCGCGCCCGATCAGCAGCGGCACGACGTGGTCACGCAGGTAGGACGCGACGGCCAGTTCCCGGCCGTTGAGGGTGGCGTCGCCGACGCCGGTGACGCCGGCGTCGGTGACGACCTTCAGGGTCACGAAGTTGCGGCCGGGGCAGGTCACGATCACCCGGGCGTCGACGATCCTCATCCGGTCTCCCCTGCGGTCGGCGCGCCGGTCACCACAGAATTATCCATCATCGTCGATCTGCCGGGTGCCCCGGTGCCGGCCGGTCAGGCCGGTTCGGGTACGCCCCCGGGCTCCCCGTCGTCGGGCATCGGCTCGACCGGCGCCTCGGGCAGTTCGCCGGGCGTGTCCGGGAGGAGTTCGCCGGGGTCGTCCGGCACGTCCTCACGGGGGTCGATCGGCGGGTACACCTCGGGATCGAGGTCGGGGTTGGTCATCGGCTCAGTATCCGACGCCTGAGCCGGGACCGCCCGCCGAGCACGCCGGTCCTCTGCCGCCTCCGTCACGGGCTCCCACCGTCGCCGGCCGACGGCGCGGACGAGCGGTCCGCCGGCTTGCGCCACCAGAGCCAGACCCCTGCCAGCAGGCACGCCGCGCCCCCGATCGCGACCGCCGACTCGGCCGGTTCGGAGAGGTCGTCGAGGAACGGGAAGGTGTAGGTGGCCGCCATCGCCAGAAGCCCGATCAGCAACAGGAGGCCGGCGGCGATCCGCTGGAGAACCATGCGCGTCATTGGAACACGACGTCGACCCGAGCCCGCAGGCGCGGGGCGCCGACATCGCTGAGCTCCGGCGCGACCGAGATGCCCGCAAACGGCTTCAGACAGGCGGCCGAGGCAACTCCCAGACTCGCTCGAACTCCCCGGCCACCTGCGGCCACACCAGCGCGAGGCCGTCCGCCACCGAGCGAATCTCCGCGGCCTGCGGGCCGCAGATGACGAACTCGTGCGGGATCAGTCGGCCCGACTGGTCCTGACGCCCCAGCGGATCCGCGATGCGCAACGCCACCCTGTCACCGACGGCGTGGCAGATCTCCGGCGCGTCACCAGCACCCACGAAAGCGGCTTCGTACTCCGGAAGAGGGTCCGGGAACCCGCCGGTGAGCAGGAAACGGAAGCCCCACACTCGGCCGCGGGTGGCCCAAATGAGGCTCATCGCACGCTCCGGAGCAGGATCTGGTTGTCCTCGCCCTTCTCCAAATCCATCCGGAAGCCGGTCAGTGTGGCCGAGAGAAACTCCTTCTTGGACAGTGCCTCGGCATTGACCGCCCGCAGCTTGTCCCCCGTCAGTTTCGCCGCGTTGCTGATGAGGTCCGGACCGACGATATTCATCAGCAGACCCAGCGGGCCGGGCAGTTTGGTCTTGGCCAGCAACGCGAGTGCCAGATCGTCGGCACGACCGAGAAGGCCCTCGAGCAGGCGTGCTGGAAGCTGTGTCAACTCGTGCCACCGGTGATGACGCTCGAACGGCAGGACGGCGGCCAGCGGCAAGATCAGATCCAACCCGACGCGCTCGGCCACCGTGATCCTGCCCGGCTCGAACTTCGCCGACGAGAGCAGCACGAAATCCTCGCCCACCGACAGCGCCTCGCGGCCCTCCACCAGTCCGGCGATCGCCTCACGCAACTGCTCGAGCTCGTCGCATGCCTTGGCCACGAGCAGATCACGGAACCTGTACACGTCCATGTCCGGAAGGAGGTCGGCCTTCGACAGCGCCATCACCCAGATCCGGGGGAACTGGGCAAGCGGCTTGCCGTCCTCGATCAGCTCGTCCCGTAGCGACAGCACGCCATTTCGGAGATTGCTGAACAGGGACTTGAGGTACCGGTCCTCCTCGCCCGCGTTGTCGAGCAGCTTCTGGCCATCCACCAGCAGCAGGGCGACGTCCGAGCTCAGTAGGGACCGGAAGGTGTCGGCGCGGCGCTGAGCCTCCTCCGGACTCTGCACGGACTGCTCGAACCACTCCCCCGGATAGTCGTGCCATACCACCCGCAGCACGTCGAACGGCCGGGACTTCGCCGCCGCGGGATCTGATCCGTCCTTCATCTGCACTTTAAAGGCGTAGGACGTGGCGGCGAAGCGGGTGGTGAGCGGCAGCGTTCCCTCGTCCTTCATGCCGAGGTAGTTCTTGTGCAGCCGGTTACCCTGGCCGATGTCCTCCGCCAGGACGTGGAAGAGGCTTCTCTTCAGATACTGCGGCTCCTGCGTGCCGCCGTAGAACGACGAGAGCAGGACGGTCTTTCCGCTACCGCTCTCCCCGAACACGGCAATGTGCTGCTCGAACGCCCTCGGTTGCATGTGAGGACCTTACGCGAAACGGCGATCATCGCGATGACCGACGCCAACCCATAGCTCATCCGCCCGGCAACCACCGCAGCAGCCCAAATGACAACACCGCGTGCGACGCCAAGCTGGAGTGCGACCGGCCCGCCCTCGATACCGGAACCGACCCAGCGCTGGCCACCAGTTGGATCGCGCAGACCCGGGGCCGAACGCGCCGCGGAAGCAGCCCTATACGCGATCGCGGGTGCAGCCCGCGCAGCTGGAGGCCGTCACCCTCCGAGCGTCTGGTCGCCGCACCCGATGGCGGGCGGCGGGCCGAGGCCACCGCGAAGGCGATGTACGTCGATGCCTTGACACTCCAGATGCGATCGCGAACACTTGTTCGCAACGCGCATTGACAACCAGAAGGCATATATCTGCGTCGACGTGACGCGTCCCGGCCCTGAAGCCCTGGGATGCGCACGACGCATTGATGTTAGCGCTAACAGGGGCCACTCCCAGAGGGCTTAGGACGGCCGGACCACTGCCGGGCAGCAGCGGATTCGGCGATCAGCCTGATGTCCGGAGCCAGAGAGGCTGGATCAGATGATCGACCAATTCCTGACGCGGATCACGTCGTCGCGGCGCCGCCCAGCGAGCAGATCGCGGAGCACGCGGTCGCTCCGCCGGCTGCCGATCGCGCTGACGGCCGCGGTGACGGCGATGGTCGGCGGCGTCGTCGTCATGTCGTCGCCGGCCGTCGCCGCCACGAACCAGTTCCGAGGCATGAACTGGGCTGTGCTGGGTGACAACTTCAGCACCGGTCCCCTCGTCGTGCAGGGTCTGAGTTCCTCCGACAGCAACGCGACGGTACGGGCGAAGGCCAACGCCCTCTACGACGACATGGCCTCCACCATGGGAGTCAACACCGTCCGGCTGCCCATCAACACCCACACGGTGGGGACGGCGTGGTGGGATGCCTACCGGGGCGCCATCGACGCCGCCACCGCCCGCGGGTTCAAGGTCATCCTCGCCTACTGGGAGGACGGTGCCGCCTCCGGCGGCAGGATCACGAACCTCGCCGCGTGGAACGCGATGTGGTCCACGGTGACCAACACGTACGGCTCGAACCCCAACGTCTACTTCGAACCGATGAACGAGCCGCACGGTTACAGCTCGACCGAGTGGCGCAACGTCGCGGCCGACTGGCTCAGCTACCACTACTCGGCGGTGCCCAGCCGGGTGCTGATCGGGGGCACCGGATTCAGCCAGGACCTGCGGGACGTCTGCAACGACACCCGCTTCGCCTCGACGCTGCTGTCGTTCCACCACTACGCCTTCTTCTACGGCGAGATGACCTACGACGCCTTCCGGAGCCACATCCAGACCCGCCTCGGCAACTGCGCGTCGCGGGCGGTCGCCACCGAGTTCGGCGCGCCCATGAACGACGGCCGCAACTACGCCGACGCGAACAGCACCGACAACTTCGTGCGTCACATCCGCGCCATGGCCCAGGTCATGCGCGACAACCGGATGGGCGGCACCTACTGGCCCGCGCTCGGCGGCAAGCCCGGCACCATCGGCTACGACTGGTACTCGATGTACTCGCTCAGCGGCGGCGGCACCGACCTCAACCTGACCGTCCGCAACACCTCCGGCGCCGACCAGATCCGGTACGCGTGGGGCGACACCATCGGGGGTGGCCCCACGACGCCCCCGCCGTCGACGGAAACGTTCTACCGGATAACCGTGCGGCACAGCGGCAAGGCCATGGACGTCCAGCAACCGAACACCGACAACGGCGCGCGCGTCGGCCAGTACACGTACAACGGCAATGCGTGGCAGCAGTGGCAGTTCCAGGACGCCGGCAACGGCTACTGGCGCCTCGTCAGCCGCAACAGCGGGAAGTGCCTCGACGTGGTGAGCGCGTCCACCGCCGACGGCGCCGAGCTGATCCAGTACACCTGTGGCAGTGGCACCAACCAGCAGTTCCAGATGGTCACAGGCGGCAGCTACTTCCAGCTCCGGGCCCGACACAGCGGCAAGTGCGTGGACGTACCGGCCGCATCGACCGCTGACGGTGTGGTCCTCAAGCAGTACGCGTGCAACACCGGCGCCAACCAGCAGTGGTCGCGTACGACCGTCTGACCGCCCCTCCGCAGGCGCCCGGTGCGACCGGCGATCTCCTCACGGGCGCTCCACCCGAAGGCCCGGTGGTCGCGAAGTCCGCGGTGAGCCGACTCCCTCCGTCGCCGGCGAGGAGGACTGCGGGATGCCGGGCATCGTCGCGTCGTCCCCCTCCGCCCGGGGCGCGGGCGGGTCGGACGCCGCGGCGAAGGTGACCGGCGCGCCGAACGCGGCCCTCCGGACGGCGCGGCGCAGCGCGGCGAGGACGGCCGGACCGGCGAGGACGATCGCCACGGCGGTGGTGATCGCGCGGCCGGTGTCCCAGCCGAAGGTGGAGGTGACGGCGGTGAACAGGGCGAGGCGGTGCAGATTCTCCAGGACGGGGGCGCCGGCGACGTAGGACAGCTGGGTGTCCGCGCCGACGCTGAACGGCCAGAACCACAGGTTCATCAGCAGGCCGTAGCCGTAGGCGGCGAGCACCCCGTACCCGGCCAGGACCGCGACCTCGGCCCGGCCGCGCAGCCGGGCCGGGAGCAGGCCGGCGCCGAGGCCGATCCATGCGGCGCAGAGCATCTGGAACGGCAGCCACGGCCCGACGCCTGCGGTGAGCAGAGCGGAGGCGAACAGCGACGTGGCGCCGAGCAGGAACCCGAACCCGGGCCCGAAGACCCTGCCGGCGAGGACGAGCAGGAAGAACACCGTCTCGATGCCCGCCGTCCCCGCGCCCAGGGGGCGCAGGGCGGCGTTGACGGCCGCGAGTACGCCGAGCATCGCCAGGGCTTTGCTGTCGATCCCGCCGGAGGTGAGTTCGGCGAGGACGAGTGCCACGAGTACCGGCAGCATGACGATGAAGACCAGCGGCGCCTCGCCGGTGCGGGCGGTGGTCTCCGGGTCGGCGGGGACGAAGAAGGGCCAGGTGAAGGTGGCCAGCGCGGCGGCCGAGGCGAGGGTCAGCACCACAGCGGTACGCGGGGCGACCCGCAGCACGCTCATGCCGGTGCCCTGGTGGGGGTGAGCGCGGCGGCGACCTGTTCCACTGTCAGCCAGGGCGCGGGGGCGAGGACCTTGGCCACCTGCGGCGCGAACGCCGGCGAGGCGAGCATGACCTCTGCGGTGGTGCCGTCGGAGACGATCTCCCCCTCGGCCATCACGATCACCCGGTCGGCGAGAGTGGCGACGAGTTCGACGTCGTGGGTGGCGACCACCACGGCCCGGCCGCTGCCGGCCAGCATCCGGACGACGGCGGTGAACTGCCGCTTGGCGTGGTAGTCCAGGCCGCGGGTCGGCTCGTCGAGCAGGACCACCGGCGGAGCGGCGGTGAGCTGCACGGCGAGCGCGAGGGCCAGCCGCTGTCCCTCGGACAGGTCCCGGGGGTGCCGGTCGCCGGGCAGTCCGGGGACGATCTGGTCCACCAGCGCCCGGCAGGTGCCGGCCGGTACGCCGGTCTCCCGGTCGGCCTGGGCGCACTCCGCGTCGACGGTCTCCAGGTAGAGCAGGTCGCCGGAGTTCTGCGGGACGAGGCCGACGTGCCGGCGGGCCTGACCGGCAGGCAGGGCCTTCGGGTCGACGGTGCCCTCCGGCCCGGTCACCGCGACGGTGCCGCCGTGGCGGGGGCCGCTGCCCTGCACCGCCCAGAGCAGGCTGGACTTGCCGGATCCGTTGCGGCCCATCAACGCGACGACCCGGCCGGCGCGCAGATCGAGGTCGACGCCGGCCACCGCGACGGTCCCCGGGTACCGTACGACGATCTTCCGCGCGGTCAGCGTGGGACCGGTGTCCGCGCCCGCCGGGACCGGCGGCGGCTCCATGCCGGCGAGCCGGCGCCGGAGGTCGGACGCCCGTCGGCGGGCGTCACGGACCGACAGCGGCAGCGGTGTCCAGCCGGCGAGGCGGCCCAGCTCGATCAGGGGTGGCGCGATGTCGATGTGGGCCAGCCCGGTCGCCGGTGTCCCGTCGTGGACGTGGCCGTCGCCGGGCAGGTACAGCAGCCGGTCGGCGTACTGCAGGACGCGCTCCAGCCGGTGCTCGGCCAGGACCACTGTCACTCCGAGGTCGTGCACCAGCCGGGTGACGGTGGCGAGCACGTCCTCCGCGGCGGTGGGGTCCAGCGCGGAGGTGGGTTCGTCGAGCACCAGCACCCGGGGGTGCGCGGTGAGCACCGCGCCGATGGCGACCCGCTGTTGCTGCCCGCCGGACAGCGTCCGCAGAGGCCGGTCGCGCAGGTCGGCGATGCCGAGCAGGTCCAGCGTCTCCTCCACCCGCTTGCGCATCACCGCGGGTGACAGGGCGAGCTGCTCCATCCCGTACGCCAGTTCCTCCTCGACGGTGTCGGTGACGAAGCCGGCCAGCGGGTCCTGGCCGACCACGCCGACGACGTCGGCGAGATCACGCGGCGGGTGCGTGCGGGTGTCCCTGCCGTCGACGGTGACGGCGCCGTACAGGGTGCCGCCGGTGAAGTGCGGGACGAGACCGTTGATGGCCCGCAGCAGCGTCGACTTTCCGGCACCGGTACGACCCGCGACCAGGCAGAGTTCGCCCTCCTCGATGCGGAGCGTCACGTCCCGCAACGGTGGTGGGCCGCCCTCGGCGTAGTGGACGGTGACCCGGTCGAAGGTGATCATGGACGGTCTCCCGGTGTCGTCGCCGCCGCGGCGCGTCCTCCGTCTGCCGGCGCGTCCGTGACGGGGATCGGCCGGTCCACCGCCGGCGGGCGTCCGGCACGTGCCGTCGGCGGTGGTGGCGGCGCCAGCCAGGCGGGTGCCGCCGCGACGCCGACAGCGAGAAGCATCAGCGGGGTCAGCTGGGGCCAGGTGAGCGGGCTGACCGGCGGGTAGAGCAGTTCCGGGTCCACCGAGCCGGCGAGCATGGTCAGCGCCGCGGCGGCCACCCCGCAGCCGGCCACGAGCAGTTCGGCCGGGCGCCAGCGGTCCGGTCGGTACCGGCTGCGGCGGACCCGGCGGCCGGCCAGCAGCATGCCGACCACGGCGGCGGTCAGTCCGGCCAGGAGTATCGGCAGCCCCAGGTAGCCGGGTGCGGCGGTGTCGAGCAGCCCGTAGGTGCCGGCGCAGACGCCGACCAGCCCGCCGAGGACGAGCGCGCCGGTGACGGTTCGCTGCCCGGCGGGCACCGACGCGGTGCGGCCGTAACCACGGGCGTCCATCGCCGCCGCGAGGGCCAGGGACCGGTCCAACGCGTCGGCCAGCACCGGCAGGGCGATCCCGCGCAGCGCCCGCATCCCCCGGCCGGACGCACCGCGCAGCCGACGGGCCCGGCGCACCCGTAGCACGCTCTCCACCAGCTGCGGGGCGACCGACAACGCGACCACGATGGCGGTGCCGACCGCGTACAGCGCTCCGGGTACGGCCTTGAGCAGCCGTTTCGGGTTGGCCAGGGCGTTCGCGGCACCGAGGCAGATCAGCATCGTCGCCAGCCGCAGCCCGTCGTAGAAGCCACCGAGGATCTGCTCGACGGCGACCGGTCCGAACAGGCGGATGCCCGCCGCCCACTCGGGCAGCGGGATCTCCGGCAGCCGGACCAGGATGTGCTCGCCCTGGCCGCCGCCGAACACGATCCGGAACACGACGCGCATCGTGACGATCACCGCGCCGAGCCAGACGTACATGCGGAACGCCAACGCCCACGGCGCGTCACCCCGGCGGCGCACCACCACCAGACCGGCGACCGCGACGAGCAGGGCCAGCGGCAGCGGATTCGTGGTGTGGCTGGCCGCGGTGGCCAGGCCGAGCGCCCACAGCCACCATGCGCCCGGGTGCAGCCCCCGGGGTAGCCACCACACCGGCCACCGGCCCGGCAGACGACCGGCGTCAGCCGTCCGCGACCCGGTGACCGTGGCGTCAGTCATCCGGGTCGCCGGCACGCCGTCGTCGGGCCGCGACCAGGGCGCCGGTGGCGAGCACGGCGAGCAGCAGCACCCCGGCGATCGTGCCCAGCGGCAGACCGTCGTCGTCACGGGACGCGGCGACATCCGTCACCACCGGCTCGTCGGAGGAGCCCTGCGGTGCCGTGCCGGTGGCGGCACCCGGCGTCGCCGCCAGGGTCGGCGTACCGGCCGTCGGTGACGTGCCGGCGGAGGCCGGCGGGCTGACGGCGGCCGGCGGGCCGGAGGTGCCGGCCGGCCGGGTGGGCTCGCCGGGCCGGCCACCGGCGACCGGCGGCGGTACGACGGGTCCTCCGGCCGGTGGTGGCGCCGCCGGCCCGCCGCCGGTGGGCGGCGGCGTAGGGGGCGGCGGTGGTGGCGGTGGCGGGGCGGGGCGTTTCGGCGCGACGCCGGGACGAGGCGCGTCATCGGCGTTGCGGTTGAGGGAGAACGACCAGCCCTCGAAGCTGCCCGCCGCCGGCTTGCGGTTGAGCACACCCTTGTCGCTGTACGTCCAGCTGCCGCCGTTCGGGGCGTGCCAGTACGACCAGTAGGCGCTCGCAGGCGGCGTGTCGACGCACTTCTCCGTCGCGGCCGACGGCTTGCCGTCGATCCGGCAGATGAACCCCTCACCCCAGCGCAGGGTTCCGGTGATCGGGAAGCCCGCGTTCTTGAGCGCCGCGAGGCCGGTGGCCTGGGCGCCCGGGGCGCAGCGCACCACCGTTCCGCCGCCGAGTTCGTGGAAGTCCACCACGACGGTCACCCCGGAGGCGTCCGGGCAGTAGCCGGCCGACCCGGCGGCCACCGCAGGACTGCCCGGTCCGATCGTGGTGCAGGCGGTGACCAGGGCGACGGCCAGCGCGCCGCGGGCGGCGCGGAGGCTCATCCCGCCCGCCGTCGGCCGAGCACGAGCAGTGTCACTCCGCCACCGATCAGCAGCAGCGCGATCAGCAGGTAGCTGCCGATCGCCGCGCCGGTCGTCGGCAGCCCGCCCAGCCCTGATGCGGCCGGGGTCGTGCTCGGCGGAGCTGCGGTGGTCGGCGCCGCGGTCGTGGGCGCGGGTGTCGCGGGAGGGCTGGTCACGCTCGGCGCCGGGCCGGCGGTGCCGGTCGGTGGAGGCGACGTGGTGAGCGTGGGAGACGCGGTGGGCGTGGACGGCGCGGTGGGCGTGGCCGTGCCGGTCGGGGTGGGGTGCGGCGTGGGCGGCGGGTCGAGGCCGATCCGGCCCAGCGGGACCTGGGCCAGCCCGAGCAGGGCCTGCGCGGTGGCCCGGCGCCACTGGTCCCGGTCGGTGTCGGTGATCCCGGCCGCGGCGGCGGCCGTGAAGCCGTCGGTGTTGTAGGCGATCGCGCCGGCGTCGGCGGAGGCCGCCCCGCCGTTGCCCGTGGTGAGCTGCAGCGCGGCCAGGGCCTTCGCCGCGCGGGCGGCCTCGTCGTCGCGGCCGGCGGCGGCGAGGGCCTGCCCGGCCAGGCCGGTGCTGTTGGAGTTCGCGCCGGTGGTGGGTCCGGAGCCGCCGAAGGAGCCGTCGGTGTGCTGCTGGGTGACGAGCCAGTCGGCGCCCTTGCGGGCGGCGGCGCTGGCGCCGGTGGCGCCGTCCTCGGCGGCGGTCAGCAACGCCTGCACGGCCATCGCTGTCGAGTCGACGTCGAGGGTGGCGCCGGGTTGGTCGTCGCAGGACGGCGACGGCCCGTCGGCGGCGTCCGGGTAGAGCCGGAAGCCACCTGCCGCGCACTGCTGCCGGACCAGGAAGTCCACAGTGTCGTGTGGCAGGTCGCCGCTGCGGGCCAGGCCGAGCACGGCGAAGGACTGGTCGAAGGTGTTGCTGGCGTCCGGGCCGCTGTCGGCGGTGGTACGGCTGGTGATCCGTCCCCGCTGGTGTCCGGCGTCGGCCGTGGCGATCAGCGACAGGGTTTCCGCCCGCAGGTCGTAGCCGCCGAAGTCGGTGGGGTCCGCGTCGGCGGCGACTGCGGCGTAGAGCAGTTTGGCGGTGGCCCCGCCGTCGGTGAAGCCCTCGATGCCCCAGTCGTCGTAGCTGTTGTAGGAGCGTACGTGTCTGGCGACCTGCGCGGTCGCCGCCTGCCGGGTCGGCGCGTCGACGCCGGTGGCGGACAGCGCGACCAGGCCGTCGATGGTCAGCCCCCAGTCCTCGGGGGTGAACGGGCCGGGCAGCGAACCGTCGGTGAACTCGCCGGCCAGCCAGGACGCGGCGTCGCGGGCGGCGGTGACGTGGGCCGGGGCGGGTGCCGCGACAACGGCCGGCGGGGCGCCGGTGATCACGGCGAGAGCCGTCACCGTGGCCATACCGAGACCGGTGGTGAGACGCCGGGACAGGGGCATCAGGGGTGCCTTTCGCAGAGCGGTCGGTGAAACCTCCGGAAAGCACCCCGAGAAACGGACACCCCGCTCCGCGTGCTGCGGTGGGCGGGGTGGTCGGACCTCGGCGGCCCGGACTTCACCCTGTAGACCTCGACAGTGGAAGCCGCTCGTCCCGGGCGGGGCATTCCGGCTCGCGAAAGGGGGACTCTCGCTCACGGTTGCGGGTCAGCGCCGGCTTCGAACCGGCTTCCCCCCACACGGGACGTATGCAGTTGTGTGCCCGGCGCACCGGGTGCCGACACCGTACCGCCCGGGCGCGCGACGACGCCAGAGCAGCTGCCGGCACCCGGTGCGCCGCTGGTCACACCTAGGGAGCGGCGATGCTCGGCGGGGCGCCGGCGCCGAAGGACCAGCCCTCGACACTGCCCGGCGCGGGGTTGTAGCCGGTCGCCCCCGACGTGCTGTAGGACCAGGAGCCGCCGCTGGACGCATGCCAGTACGACCAGTACGCGGTGGCCGGCGGGGTGTTGACGCACGGCTCGGTCGCGGCGGTGGGCTTGCCGTTGATCCGGCAGACGAAGGCCAGGCCCCAGCGGGCCGTGCCGGTGACGGTGAAGCCGGCGGCCTGGAGCGCGGCCAGGCCGGTGGCCGGATCGCCCGGCGCACAGGCGACCTGGACGCCGCCGCCGAGCGCGGCGAAGTCGACGACCACCGTGACTCCCGAGGTGCCGGCGCAGGCGGCGGCGTGCGCCGCCCGGGGCGCGGGTTCGACTGCGGTCAGCGCGACGCCGGCCACGACGGCGGCCAGCAGGCCGGCCAACCAGCTACGGGCGGTGGAACGATGACGGAACACGGATCCTCCTGTGATCGGATGAGCGGCGAGGCGGTTCACGGGCAGGCGAGCGCCGGTGCGCCGGGGTCGGCGCCGGCGGCGGACAGACGGGCGTACCCGATCCCGGTGAGACCGAGGACGGCCTGGGCGGTGGCCCGGGGTGCGGTGGCCGGGTCGAAGCCGCCGCCGTCGAAGTCGACGGCGCCCCGGTCGGCCGGCGCCCCGGCGCAGCCGACCTGGAGCCCGGCGAGGAATGCCCGGGCCCGCGCCCAGGCCGGCGGCCGGTGGCCGTCGCGCAGGGCCTGCGCGGCGAGGCCGGTGCTGTTGGCGTTCGGCGTGCCGGCCGCGTTGGCGAAGCCGCCGTCGGCACGCTGAACGGACACCAGCCAGCGCAGCCCGGCGGCGGCGTCGGCCGGACGGTCCGCGGCGCGCAGCGCCTGCGTCACGAGCGCGGTGGCGTCCACGTCGGACGTGCAGACCGGTTGCGCGGGCAGCAGCGGGTAGCCGCCGTCCGGGCACCGGGTGCCGGCCAGCCAGGCCGCCGCCGCCGGCGGCGCCCCGGCCGCCGTACGATCCAGCGCCAGCAGCGCGAAGGACTGGCTGAACGCGTTGCTGTAGTCGCCGTACGCGGACCGGTCGCTGAACCGGCCGGCCGGCGTCTGGAGCGAGCGCAGCCGGGCGATCAGGTCCACCCCGCCGACGTCGGTGGGGTCGCCGCCGCGCACCTGCACGGCGAGGGCGAGCTTGGCGGTCGCGCCCGCGTACGCCTCGGAGACGCCGTCGCCGAGGTAGCCGTCGCGGATGTCGGGCCTGGTGACCCAGGCCAGCGCGTCGGCGCCGTGGTCGTCGGCGACGCCGGTGGCGGCGAAGGCGAACACGGCGTCGAGGGTCAGCCCCTGGTCGGGGTAGGCGACACCGTCGAAGACCGCCTCGAAGCGTTCGCCGTCGACGAGTTGCCGGGCGAGCCAGCCGCCGGCGGCCTCCGGGCGGGTGACGCCGGCGCGCTCGGGGGCGGCGACGGCCGGTGTGGTGAGGGTGAGGGCGGCGAGTACGCCGCACAGGAGCGCGAGCAGGCGGTGCCGGCTTCGGCGGACGACCATCGGAAGCGCCTTTCCGGCCCGGCGGTCGTCGAAAGCCCGGACGACCGCGGCAACGCCGCGTCGACCGGGACTCCGACCCGTGGGCCACGACGGGTGGGGAGCGGGTGCACGCGTACGACGGGTATTCGGGCTCGCCGCCGCAGAGTTTTCTCTGGGCGGCCTACCGTTGCGGGCCAGCGCCGGATTTCGACCGGTCTTCCCCCGCACGTACACGCGGTGGTTCAGTTGTCGCGACAGTCTGCTGTGGCCGGAGCGCCGATGTCAATGCGCCAGGAGCCGGCCACGTGCCGTGACGGCCGGCGGAGCCGGCGGTTTCACATCCCGGCGCCGAGACGTCGTCCCGGCGCGTGCGGGTGAGGCGCGCCGGCGAAGGACGCCCGCTCTTCACCGGGCGTCCTTCACCGTGGGGTCGCGGTCAGCGGGGCCGCGAGCCGGTCATCGGCGGAACGGCCCGGTGACGCAGTAGGTGATGCCGCCGGAGGACGAGCCGGTCGTGCCGCGTTGCGACGAGAAGTACAGCCGGTCCCCGGCCGGGGTGAACGCCGGCCCGGTGATCTCCGAACCGCTCTGTCCGGTGATCCGCAGGAAGACCGAGATCTTGTCGTCGGGCGTGATCATGCAGATCTCCATGTTCCCGCCGTCCTCGGCGACGTACAGGTCACCGGCAGTGGATCCGGTGATGTTGTCGACCCCGGTCAGCGGAGGGGTGCCCGGACTGACCAGGTTGTCGTCGTAGGCGAGCTCGTACGTGCCGGCAGCCAGGTTGACCTGCCAGACGCGGTTGTCGCCCTTCGTGGTGAACCAGACGGTGTCATCCGCGTAGTGACAGCCCTCGCCGCCGTTGAACGTCTTCGCGCCGGACACCTGCTGCCGGGTCGGGGTGGGCGAGCCGTCCGGATCGGGCACCGTGGCCCAGGTGAACGTGCCGGAGGTCGCCGTACCGGCGCGGAAGACCTGGAGGGTTCCGGCGGAGAGGTCGCCCCAGGTGGTCGGCACGAACCGGTAGAACTTGCCGTCGGTCTCGTCCTCGGTCAGGTAGACGACCCGGCGGACCGGGTCGGCCGCGGCCGCCTCGTGCTTGAACCGTCCCAGCGCGGGACGCGCCACGGCGGTCCCGCCGAGGGGGTACGTCTCGAAGACCCGGCCCAGGGACACCTCCTCGCAGGAGAGCCACGTGTTCCACGGCGTCTTCCCGCCGGCGCAGTTGTTGTTGGTGCCGGAGAGGATCCGCGACGCCCCGATCACGGCACCGCTGGAGTCGAAGACGAGGCGCGAGGCACCGCCGCCCGCCCCGGCTGACACCTCCGAGTTCGACACGTAGATCCAGCCGGTGCCGTTCGGGAACACGGCGCCACCGTCCGGAGCGTCGTGCCAGGTGTACGACGTCCCCGGCACCGTCCGACGGGATCGCGCGACGACCGAGCTGGTGAAGCCGGCCGGCAACTGGATGCCGTTGGCGTCGGCGGGCTGGAGCCCACCGTAGGGCCCCGCCGCGTTCTGCGCCGGGGCTCCGTACGCCGCCGACCACGCGGTGAACGGCAGCGCGACAGCGCCCGCACCGACGACCGCGGCCCGCAGCATTGCTCGACGATCCATGGAACCTCCTCGGTAGGTTCCCCAGATCTGACCGGGCGGAGCTTACGCACATCGATCTGTTGGATGAACGTCGATGGACGCCTCGGTGCGCGACGTCGTGTCACCGGCCGTCTCGTCCGTCGCCCTGCCGGTGGCGGGAGCGACTCGCGGTCGGCCCCCGCCACCGTTCGCATGGCGGATCAGCCCTTGCGCCACTTCTGGTTGGCGGTGCCCCCGCAGTCCCAGAGCTGGAGCCTCGCGCCGTCGTTGCCGTTCCAGTCCTTGATGTCGACGCACTTTCCGGCCTGGAGATTGACCAGGTCGCCGGCCGCGTTCAGGGTGAACTGCTGGGCGCCGGTGCCGTTGCAGGTGTAGAGCTGCACCGCCGCCCCGTTCGCGGTGGACCCGGCGTCGATGTCCATGCACTTGTTGTTCTGGCTCTTGAGCGCCGTACCGCTGAACGTCCACTTCTGCGCGTTGGTGTTGTTGCAGTTCCACATCTGCAGCGGCGCGCGGTCGACGAAGTTGGAGCTCGGCACGTCGATGCACTTGTTGTTCCAGTTGCTGACCACTGGCACCCCGGTGGTCGGGGTGCCGCCGCCACCGCCGGTGAACGGGCTGAGGATCAGTCCGGCCGAACGGGGGTCGCCGTCGTGCACCAGCGACTCGAATCCGCCGACGTCGTCGAAGGCGAACGCGTACGCCCGGCCGTCGGTCATGTTGGCGTGGATCAGGCGGGCGTACTGGTTGGTGGGGTTGCTGCGGTAGAAGTCGGCGGCGTTCGTGCTGGGCTGGGTGTCGATGGTGCCGAGCGTGCCGCGGTTGAGGGCGGCGCAGAGTGTACGCGAGATCGGGCCGACCACCTGGTCGTTCGGCGCGGGCAGGTCGCCGTCGCAGCCCCAGACGCTGGCCGAGGAGGGCCGGTTGAAGGAGGCGACGACCTGGCCGCTGCCGTTGGTGAAGGTCATGGTATTGCCCGAGGTACGGCCGTAGTACCGGATTGCGGGCTGGTCGGCGAAGGGCGCCACGGTCAGGGTCTTCGTGGTGTACGCGTTCCACGCGGACGCGATGTACGAGTCCAGGTACGTGGTGCTGAGCAGGCCGGCCCCGGCCGCCTTGCCCGGAGCCAGGACGCGCAGCACCGTCCCGTCGGAGCGGGTGTGGACGGTGCCGGCCCAGCCCGGCTGCGCCCGGATCCCGTCGATGACCGCGTTGCGTCCGTTGGCCACCACGTCGCCGGTGCGCTTGGTGACGCCGTTGGCACCGGTCACGGTGACCGCGTGCGGGATCGCGAACATGTCGACCTGGGAGCTGTTGAGCCACAGCCCGGAGTCGTTGTAGGTGAACTCGCTCCAGTCGAACAGGATGTCGCGGTTCGCGTCACCGGCCGCCCAGGGCGCGGGCTGCACCAGTCCGTCCGGGGTGAGGAAGAACTTCAGCTTCTGCCCGAGGGAGAAGTAGGCCCGGCCGGAGAAGCCGCGGGGGAACTGGATCGTGGTGCTGCCGCCGTTGCCGGGGCCCGGTATGGAGACGTCCGGCGCGGGCGACGGCGGGAGCTGCCCGCCGGTCCACGGTACGAAGGCGCCGCCGGAGGTGACGTAGCCGAGCCGGCCGGAGGACAGCTGGACGCCGATGACGTAGAGGTAGACCGGGTCGCTGCGGCCGGTGGTGTTGGTGACGGTGACCGGCAGCAACGCCGGTCCGACCGCCTGGGCGGGCGTGGCGACGACGGCGCCGGTGAGCCCGGCGAGCAGGGCGGACGCGGCGGCGAGCAGCTTTCTTCGGAGACGCATGGCGACACCTCGCGGGAGACAGGGGACGGGAGAGCGCTCTCTCAGCAGGGTCCAATTGTTAATATTGTTTGTCAATAGGTGGTTGCCTATGGATCAGGGCCACGGCGAAGGTCACCGGTTGATTAAGATCCACTCCGGAACAGTCGACTGTGGATTGGGTGGGTAGGTTCATGAAACGCATGCTTTCGGCGCTGACCGCGCTGGTGACCGTCGCGGCGGGCCTGACGGTCGGCGCCCCTGCCGCCCAGGCGGCCGGCTCCTGCTCGGGGACCATCACCTACAGCCAGGTGCAGTCGTCCGGGCTCGGTGAACTGGTGATCTACTACAACAGCAGCAACGGCGGCACCAACAGCGCCTGCTTCTACCACCGCGGCGCGGCGTACGGGAAGTCGGCGCCCACCTTCGTGCAGATCTACCGCTGCGCGGAGCGGTCGGGCGAGGGCGCGCACTGCACCCGGTCGGGCGGCGCGGACACCAATTCCGGTGACTTCAGCTATTACGCCGGCCCGGTCGCCGTCACCGGTACGGCGAACTACTGCGTCGAGGCGGTCGGCTACATCGGATGGGCCGGTGAGCGCCACCAGATCTACAGCCGCCGCCAGGGCTGCTGAACCCGCTTCCTCCCCCGGACCGGGGCCGGCGCACGATGAGCGCCGGCTCCCCGGCCGGGCCGGGTCAGACGGCCAGCGCGCGGCGGCACCTGGTGAGTTCCGCGCGCAGATCCCGGCGCAGGGCGCGGTCCAGGCCGGGCTGGGCGAGCGCCTGGGCGAAGTCGCGGGCCGCCTCGTCCCACCGGCCCAGCCGGGCCAGGGCCGTACCCCGGTTGTAGCGCGGCACGGGAGCCTCCGACAGCGCCACCGCCCGGTCCAGGTCGGCGAGCGCGGCGGCCACGTCGCCGCGCTCGAACCGGGTGGCCGCCCGGTTCGTCCACGCCTCCACCAGCTCGGGGTCCCCACTCAGGGCCCGGGTGAGCAGTTCGTCGGCCTCGGCGGGCCGGCCGCGCTCGGCGAGGACCAGGCCCAGGGTGCACAGCAGCGCGGGCTCCTGCGGAGCACCGGCCAGCCCGGCCCTCGCACCCGCCTCGGCGGCGTCCAGCGCGCCGCGCTCCACGTGCAGGTTGACCAGGGCGATCCGGGCGTCGAGGTGCCCCGGTTCGATGGCGAGCACCCGCTCCAGGTCGGCGCGAGCCCGCTCGGGACGGCCTCGCTCCTGCTGGAGCACGGCCCGGTTGTAGTACGCCTCGGGCAGGTGCGGCCCCAGCCGGATGGCGGCGTCGTAGTCCCTGATCGCGGCTCGGGTCCGGCCCGCCGCCCGGTGGAGGGCGGCGCGGTCCACGTAGTACTCGCAGTTGTCGGGGTCATGGGCGATCACGGTGTCCAGGTCGGCCAGCGCCCGCGCCGGGTCGCCCAGCGCGAGGTGCACCTGCGCCCGGTTGTGGCGCAGCCGGGCCAGGTCCTGCGGGCGTTCGCCGGGGCCGAGCGCGGCCGTCAGCCGGGCCAGCCCGTCGTCGACGAGCCGCAGCGCACGGTCGGGCCGGCCGGCCCGGCTGTCCAGCAGCGCCAGGCCCTGCTCGTAGAAGACCGTCGACACCAGCCGCTGGCGTGGGTCGGCCAGCTCGGCGGCGAGGTACAGCGCCCGCTCCAGCCAGTGCCGGGCCAGCGCCGGGTCCTGGTCGGCCGGCGGCAGATGCCGGGCGTGCAGCATGGCGGTGGCGTACGCCGCCGACATCGTGATCTTCGGATCGTCGGTGGCGGCCCGCGCCTCGTCGTAGAGGTCGAGCGCCTCGGGGGCCCGGTTCAGGGCCGCCAGGGCGGTGGCCAGGCCGGTGGTGAACGCCCACCAGTGCCGCAGGTCGCCGTCGGGCGTGACCGCCGCCCGCCCGCGCCGGGCGACCCGGGCCGCGTGGTGGTAGTAGCCGCGGGCCAGGCTGTCGCCCAGGGCCCGCCGCAACGCCTGCGGGGTGCGCTCGTCGGGCACCGGGTCGGGGGCACCGTCGTCGCGCAGGTCGAGGCGCACCGGGGCCGGCCCGAGCCGTCGGGCCAGCGCGTCCAGCAGTTCGGCTGTCGTCTCGTCGGCGCTGGCGACGTGATCGAACCGGACGGTCACCGGCCGCCGGAGCGTGCCGGCCCAGGCCGCCACGAGTTCCGCCGCGCCGTAGGCCAGGCAGGCGGTACGGCGGGCCGGGTGGAAACGGATCGGCTCTTCCTCGGCGGCCGGCCGGGCCGCCGGATCGAGCCGGGGAGCGATCGCGTGCAGTTCGACCGCGTGCCGGGCCGCCAGGCGGGGCCGGTCGGCGGCGACGCGGCCGAGGAAGGCCGAGACCCCGGCGTACGGTCCGTGGTCGCGGTGGCAGTCGTAGCGCTCCGCCCCGTCCGTCACCGCAGGGCCCGGCGCCGCAGGGGCGGGCGCCCGGGAGCGCCCGCCGGGCCGGCAGTTACCAGCACCACTCGATCCACAGCCGGCGTGCGCCGGACACCAGACGGAGTGCAGTCGTGCGACGGATGGTCATCGTCCTCATAGGAACCTCCGATGTGATGCACCTCAGGGCTGGCCCAGAGCGTAATGCCGGTCGATGGAAATAAGAAGAGTTCTCGCGATTCGCGGCCGGCGAAGCCTGCGCAGGCGTACGACGGTCAGCGCGACAGCATCCGGCGGACCCGGCTGCCCACCGCCTGCTTGACCTGGTCGCGCAGTGGCTGCGCGCGGCGTGCCGTGAGCTTCTGCTGCAGCGTCCGGTTCTCGTCCCGCAGCCACTGGATGCGCGTCAGCAGTTCCTCGGCGGTGTAGGCGGAGGCCGGCCGGACCGCCGGCGGGTAGACGGTTCGGCGGACCTGCTCGTCGAAGCGGGTGGCGCTGTCCCCGTCGGCGAACGACAGTCCGAGGTCGTGCTTGGCGAGGAACGCGGTGATCCGCGCGAAGCGCTCCTTGTGGCCCTCGTTCAGGGCCGTGTAGTCGGCTTCCTCGTAGAGCTGGGCGGCGTCGACGTCGGCCGGTACGTCGCGCATCAAGCGGTGCGGGATGTCGAAGTAGCGGGCCAGTTCCAGGGTGCGCGAGTCGTGTGCGAGGAGATACCCGGGAGTGCCGGAGATCAGCGCCGTGATGGTGCCGTGGATCCGGGTGCCGAAGGCGAAGTCGAATCCGGAAAGATACTCCATCCAGGGCCACGGGTCCATGAACATCCGCACCTTGTCCTCGACGAAGAGCGGGTGTGAGGTGTGGATCGGCATGTCGTCGGTCTTGCCGCGCAACGTCGGCGCGTCGCCGTAGAGCAGGGTGCCCAGGGTGTACAGCCCTTGCGCCACGTAGCGCAGGTTCGGGTAGCGCTGGTGGTGGTGCCGGACGATCGGGGCCAACGCGCGGACGTACGGCGAGATGACGAACGCGAGCCGATCCTCGGTGTCCAGGGTCGCCTTCGCCTTCTCGACCCGGAGGCTGTCGCCGTGCAGGAACATCGACGGGCAGCCGATCTGCTCGACGGCGGAGAAACCCAGCGTCCGCAGGTAGCTCTCGCTGATCTCGCCGCGTACGCCGATGCTGTGCGATCGGTCCAGCACCGCCCGGCAGAACGCCGTCACCGGCTCGTCGATCGGGCGCAGGTACTCCCGGTCGCCGTCCACGTCGGTCTGCACCCCGACCCCGAGCACCACCACCGGGATCTTGAGCCGCTCGATCAGCCGGGTCATCGACGTCAACCGGTTCACGTAGTCGCGGCGGAACGCGTTCGCCAGCGGGATCACGAAGACGTCGTACTTCTCGTTGATCTCGTCGGCATCGCGCGGGTCCGCCCGGAACCGCGACGGGGTGATCTCCGCCGTCGAGGTGGCCAGCAGCTTGTGCGCGGCGTGACTGAAGACCAGGTTGCCGCTGTTCTTGCCGATCCAGTCCCGCTCGTAGGTCTCCTCGGCGGTGACGACGTCGAACGGGCCCTTGCGGGCTCGCAGCAGGATCCGCTGGTGCATCCGGGATGTCCACCCTTCGTCCCGGACGCCACGGCGCCCGGCGAGGCCGAAGCGGCGCGACCGGCCGAGCACAGCCCCGTTCCGTGCAGGAACAGAAATCCTACGCCTCGACAGGGAGAGGTGCCGTCAGACCTGCACCGGGTCGGGTCAGGCGGCGTGAACCGCTGTGGTGTCCGCTGCAGGCCGGCCGTAGCGGCGACGCAGCCGGGCCTCGGCGCGGGGGTTGCGATTGGCGAGGTTCAGGTCGCCGCCGTAGTGCGCCAGAACCCGTGGGTTCATCACCCGGTACCACAGCGGCGGGACGAGAGCGAGCAACACCATCGAGGCGTAGCCTCCGGGCAGTCGCGGCGAGACGTCGAAGCTGCGCAGCGTCTGGTAGCGGCGCAGCGGGTTGGCGTGGTGGTCGCTGTGGCGTTGTAGCTGGAAGAGGAACACGTTGGTGACGACGCGGTCGCTGTTCCAGCTGTGCCGCGGGTCGACCCTCTCGAAGCGGCCGGTGGCCGTGCGCCGGCGGCACAATCCGTAGTGCTCGAGGTAGTTGACCGCTTCCAGCAGCGAGAAGCCGACGATCGCCTGCAGGAGCAGGAAGGGCACGAGCCGCCACCCGAACACCGCGATCAGCAGGGCGAAGAGCACGACGGTCATGAGCCCGGCGTTGAGCAGGTGGTTACGCAGCGTCCACGGGCTCCTGTGCCGCAGCCGGAAGCGGCCGATCTCCAGCCGCCAAGCCGAGATGAGGCCGCCCCAGACCGTACGTGGCCAGAACGAGTAGAAGCTCTCCCCCAGCCTGGCGCTGGCCGGGTCCTCCGGTGTGGCGACACGGACATGGTGTCCGCGGTTGTGCTCGACGTAGAAATGGCCGTACCCGGTGGGCGCGAGCGCGATCTTCGACAACCACCGCTCGACCGTCTCGCGCTTGTGGCCGAGCTCGTGTGCGGTGTTGATGGCCAATCCGTTGACGATCCCGATGGTGGCGACCAGGCCGGCGGCGCCGGCGACACCGAGGCCGCCACGCGTCCAGACCCATGCTCCGTGCAGCAGGGCGGCGTACTGCACCGGCAGGAACAGGAACGTGATCCAGCGGTAGTAGCGGACCTCCTGCAACCGCCGGGCGATGTCGTCGGGCGGGTTCTCTCCGTCGTCACCGAGCAGCACGTCGATGATCGGGATGAGTCCGAAGACCACCGCCGGGGTGAGCCACCAGGCAGCGGGTCCGGCGCCGGCCCGCCATAACGCGTACGCCAGAAACGGCAGCACCGGCACGAGGAGAGCCAGCGGCCACAGGTGCTTCTTGCCGTCACGCCAACCGGCGGCTGGAGCATCGATCGAGGTCTGCATGTACCGCCTCCGGAGTGTCGAGCGCTGCGTCGACTGTCACACGGATAACCACGCTTGACAATATCTGACCCAACGTCAATTCAATGGACACCGAAGGCGCTCGTGTCCAGTCGGTAGACTCGGCGCACCATGGCCGCCCCTCCGCCTTATCGCCACACCGCCCGCCGGCACCTGCGTGACGCGGTCATCACGGCCGGCCGCGACCTGGCGATCGACCGCGGCTGGGACGCGGTACGAATGGCCGACGTGGCGGCCCGCGTGGGCGTGAGCAGGCAGACGCTCTACAACGAGTTCACCAACAAGGCCGGACTGGGCGAAGCCATCGCACACCGCGAGATCGACCGCTTCATGGACGGTGTGCGGGAGGCGTTGTCCGCCCACGGCAGCGACGTGCGAGCCGCCGTCCACGCCGCGGTCACGTTCGTGTTGACGCAAGCCGGGACCGATCCGCTGGTCAAAGCCGTCCTCAACAGTGCCCGAGGCACCGACGCCCTGCTCCCCTACCTGACCACCCGCGCCGACCTGGCCCTGGCCGCCGCCGTCACGGTGCTGAGGGAGTGGGCGGACAGGCACCTGCCCCGGGTGTCGCCCGATGATGTCACCGTCGGCGCCGAATCCCTCGCGCGACTGGTCGTCAGCCACATCGTGCTGCCGACCGCGCCCGTCGACAACACCGCCGACACCCTCGCCGACCTGGCACGACGCTTCCTGGACCCGCCGCGCGCGTGAACGAGCGCGACAGCCACCCCCGCGCCACGCGCGGGGGTGGCGGTCCGTTGAACGCCGATCCCGGCGTGGTCAGAGGCCGGCGGCGGCGTCGTACCGGCGCCGCAGGTCGGCCATCTCCGACGGGGGCAACGCCTCCCTGAGTGCCAGGGCCTCGTACTTGTCGGGGAACATCTCCCGTAGCCGGTCGACGAACCTGACGTCGGCGGTCGCCTCGACCACCTTGATGCCGGGAGGCTGGGTGGTCATGTCCATGATCACCGGGCCGACGAGTTTGACCGCCCCGTCCCAGTGGCGCTTCTGTTCGGCGACGCCGCAGAGGTGGAAGCCGTAGACCGTCCGGACGTCGGCCAGGGTGGCGGCCCCGGTGGGCTCGTGGCCGTAGACATGGACTCCGCAGACGATCGCCGGCGCGGCCTGCTCTCCGGCCGGCACCTGTGGGGCGGTGTGCCCGGCGTGCTGGTGATGTGCCGGGTCCGCCTGCTCGAGGGTCGTACGCATCCGGGCCAGGATCTGCCGGCGGAGATCTGCCGGGTCCGTCCTCGGGGTGGTCGAGGTGACCACGGCGGCCACACCGATCGACGCGGCCAGCAGGCACACCTCGATCCACACGACGCGGCTTCGGTACCAGCCGCCGACGCCTGCCCGGGAAGTCATGATCGTTCTTCACCTCATCGCGGTTCCTGATGGTGGCGGAGGGCACCGACGGTGGGGTGGCGCGTGCCGCGCCACCCCACCGCGGATGCTGTTACCGAGCGGTGCAGGTGAGGGTGGGTGTGGAGTTGGTGCCGTTCCAGGAGGCGTTGAAGCCGAAGCTGGTGCTGGCGTTGGCACTCAGGGAACCGTTGTAGGCGACGTTCGACGCGGTGACCGACGACCCGCTCGACGTCACCGTCGCGTTCCAGGAGTTGGTGATGCTCTGGCCGTTGGGCCAGGTCCATGCCACCGTCCATCCGGAGATGGCGGCGTTGCCGGCCCGGACGGTGACCTCGGCGCCGAACCCACCGGACCACTCGTTCGTCTTGCGGTAGGTGGCGGTGCAGGCACCGTTTCCGGCCGGCGGCGGCGTGGTGGGCGGCGGAGTCGTCGGCGGCGGCGTGGTGGGCGGCGGCGTGGTGGGCGGCGGGGTCGTCGGCGGCGGGTTGCCGCCGCCGCCGAAGATCACGTCACTGCAGAGGTAGTACGGCTGGTCGAGGTGGGACGCCTGCCAGATGGTGTAGACGACGTGCCGCCCGGTGCGGTTGCCCGCGTTCACCTGCGCCTCGTAGAGCCCGGTGGTCGGGTAGCTGCCGGTGCGGAGCACCAGTTCCAGGCTGTTCCAGGTGAGGGGCTGGGTGGTCGGGTCGAAACCCTGCTTCGTGATGTAGATCAACATGTAGTCGGCGCCGTGCTTGGCGCCGTCGGTCAGCGTGAGGGTGAAGTTGTTCGGCATCGGCTTCGCGGTCCACGCGCCGACCGCGTCGAGCGAGGCGTACAGGCCACCCTGGGTGCGGCCGCCGCTGCACAGCTGTCCGTCCGGCACGGCGGCCTGGTGGTTGCCGCCGACGTTCTCGCGGTAGAGGCCGTTCCAGTTCCACATGGTGTTCGGGTTGGCCTGCCACGCCTGCCAGCACATCGGGTCGGTCTGGGCCATCGTGGGGTTGAGGTGGTCGGAGCCCCAGCGCTCGTAACATCCGTAGTTGCGTGACGGCGGGTTGGTGACCGATCCGTGCGCCGAGGCCGGACCGGCCTGGTTGACGGCGACCATCGTGAACGACGCGACGAGAACTGCGACCGCGCCCAGTCCCAGACGGCGTGCTGTCCGTGAGATTTTCATGATGCTCCAGTGGATGCGCCGGCGCCCAGTGGCCCTCGCTGGGTGCCCACCCCGGAGAAGGTGACGCCGATCGGTTCAAGCCGTCCCAGGGGTGGACGGCACTGCTGCCCAGCAGCGCATGGCGACTCCCAGCCACGATGTTAGTAAAGACGGCTGTCAATGTAAATCGATACCGGCGTATCGGGTCAGACCGCGAGGGCCGCGCGTACCTCCCGCTCCGCCGTGACTCCCCCGTCGCCGTGCGAGGTGACCCGGCCGGATTCGAGGACGTGGTAGCGGTTCGCGACCCGCAGCGCGAACCCGAGGTGCTGCTCGACGAGCAGCACGCTGAAGCCGGACTGCCGGGTCAGCTCGACGATCCGCTCCTGGATCTCGGCGACCACCGACGGCTGGATGCCCTCGGTCGGTTCGTCGAGCATGAGCAGCCGCGGCCGGGTGATCAACGCGCGGGCGATGGCGAGTTGCTGACGCTGACCACCGGAGAGCAGCCCGGCCCGCCGCCGCAGCAGCGGACGCAGCGCCGGGAACAGGTCCAGCACCTCCGCCGTCGCCACCGGGCCGTCGCGCCGGGCGTCGGCGACGAGGCGCAGGTTCTCCGCCGCCGTCAGGTGCG
Organism: Micromonospora sp. CNZ285; assembly: GCF_004637285.1. Classification (NCBI taxonomy): domain Bacteria; kingdom Bacillati; phylum Actinomycetota; class Actinomycetes; order Micromonosporales; family Micromonosporaceae; genus Micromonospora; species Micromonospora sp. CNZ285. The sequence continues at coordinate 2,581,302 of NZ_SPQD01000001.1, forward strand.
GGAAGCACTGCTGGCCCTGCGGGACGTACGCCATGCCGCGCGCCACCCGCTCGTGCGGCGCGAGACGCGTGACGTCCTCGCCGTCCAGCTCGACGGTGCCGGCGGTCGGTCGCAGCAGGCCTGCCGCGACCCGCAGCAGGGTGCTCTTACCGGCGCCGTTGTGCCCGAGCACCGCGGCCACCCCGTCGGGCGGGACGGCGAGGTCCACACCGTGCAGCACCCGGGAACGCCCGTATCCGGCGTGCGCCCCACGCAGGGTCAGCATCATGCCTCCAGACCGCTGGGGACCGGCCCGGCGTCCACCGGGTGGCCGAGGTAGACCTCCTGCACGCGCGGATCCGCCTGGACCTGCGCCACAGTGCCCTCGCTGAGCACCTTCCCCGCGTGCAGCACGGTGACGGTGCGCGCGAAGCGACGCAGGAAGTCCATGTCGTGCTCGATCACCACCACCGTGCGGTCCCGGCTCACCGTCTCCAGCAGGACGCCCGTGGCGTCGCGCTCCTCGTGGCTCATCCCGGCGACCGGCTCGTCGAGCAGCAGCAGCCGCGTGTCCTGCACCAGCAGCATGCCGATCTCCAGCCACTGCTTCTGGCCGTGCGCGAGCGTGCCGGCGAGCTGGTCGGCCCGGCCGGTCAGCCCGATGGTCTCCAGCGCGGCGGCCACCTCGTCGGGGATCCCCCGCCGGCGCCGGGCCAGGGTGGCCCAGCTCCGGCGGGCGCCCGCGGCGATGTCGAGGTTCTGCACGACCGACAGCTCCTCGAAGATCGTCGACGTCTGGAACGTCCGGCCGACGCCGAGCCGGCTGATCCGGTGCACCGGGCGGCCCAGCAGCTCCTGGTCGCCGAAGCGCACCGAGCCGGTGGCCCGCACCAGACCGGTGATCGCGTCGACCACTGTGGTCTTGCCGGCACCGTTCGGCCCGATCAGGAACCGGATGTCACCGGCGGGCACCTCCAGCGAGACGCCGTCGACCGCGGTGAAGCCGTCGAAGCTGACCCGCACGTCACGGACGGACAGCCCGTCCAGCCGGTCGCCGCTCATCGGTGCACCTCCGCCCGCTCGGCGCGGCGGCGGGCCAATGCCCACAGCGACGCCAGGCCGCCGGGAAGGAACGCCACGACCACCACGAAGAGCAGACCCTGCAGGTACGTCCAGGTGCCCGGGAAACGTTCGGAGAGGGCGGTACGCGCCCAGGCCACCGCCACCGCGCCGAGCACCGGCCCGAGCAGCGTGGCCCGGCCGCCCACCGCCACACCGATGACGAACTCGATCGACGGGACGATGCCGATGAGGGCGGGCGAGATGATGCCCACCGCCGGCACGAACAGCGCGCCGGCGAGGCCCGCCATGCCCGCCGCCACCACGTAGGCGACGAGCTTGACCGACGCCGGGTCGTAGCCGAGGAAACGGACCCGCTCCTCGCTGTCACGCACCGCCACCAGCAGTTCCCCGTAGCGGCTGTGGATGAGCTGGCGGGCCAGCGCGAGCAGCGCGAGCAGGACGCCGGCGATGATGAAGTAGACCATCCGCTGGTTGACCGGGTCGTCCAGGTCGTAACCGAAGAAGCCCTGGATGTCGGTGAGCCCGTTGGTGCCACCAGTGGTCCCCTGCTGGCCGATCAACAGGATCACCATGGCGGCGGCGAGCGCCTGGCTGAGGATGGCGAAGTACGCGCCCCGCACCCGGCGGCGGAACACCAGTGAGCCGAGTCCGAAGGCGACGGCCATCGGCAGCAGCACCGTGGCCGGCAGCGCGAACCACGGGCTGGCGAACGGCCGCCACCAGACGGGCAGTTCGTCGAGCTGCCCGTACAGCTGCATGAAGTCGGGCATCCCACCGGGACCCGCGTCGGCGAGCTTGAGGTGCATGGCCATCGCGTAGCCGCCCAGGCCGAAGAAGACGCCCTGGCCGAGGGTGAGCATGCCGCCGCGTCCCCAGGCGATGCCGATGCCGACGGCCACCATGGCGACGCAGAGGTACTTGGCGAGCAGGGCCAGCCGGAAGTCCGACAGCGCCAGCGGCGCGACGGCGAACAGCAGCGCCGCGCCGAACGCGAACCCCGCCGCCGCGCGCAGCCGGGACCGGCCACCGGGCCGGCTTCCAGGTGCGGTGTCGGCCGGGGCCGGTGCGCCGGCGGTGCTCGGCGGCGCGGGTGTCACGGCGGTCATGCGAGGCTCCTGGTCCGCAGGGTGAACAGGCCCTGTGGCCGCCACTGGAGGAACGCGACGATCGCCACGAAGACGATCACCTTGGCGACGCTGAGGGTCGTGAGGTACTCCCCGGTGGCCTGGAGGACCCCGAGGGCGAAGGCGACGATCACGCTGCCCTTGAGCTGACCGATCCCGCCGACCACGACGACCAGGAAGGCGTCGATGATCAGGTTGGTGCCCATGGTCGGGCCGATCGGGCCGAGAAGGGTGAGCGCCACCCCGGCGAGCCCGGCCAGGCCGGAGCCGAGAAAGAAGGTGGTCCGGTCGACCCGGGCGGTGGGGATGCCGGACACCGCGGCGAGGTCGCGGTTCTGCACGACCGCGCGGATCCGGCGCCCCAACGGGGTGAACCGCAGCGCCAGGGTGAGGGCGGCGACGGCGGCCAGGGCCAGGGCCAGGATGAACAGCCGGTTGTTGGCGACCGTCAGGCCGCCGGGCAGGGTTACGTTGCCGGTGAGCAGGTCCGGCGCGCGGGTCTGCACGTTCGGACTGCCGAAGACGTCCCGGGCGAGCTGTTGCAGCATCAGGGACACGCCCCAGGTGACCAGCAGCGTGTCGAGGGGACGGGCGTAGAGCCGGCGGATCAGCAGGACCTCCAGCAGCACCCCCATCGTGCCGGCGACCACGAACGCCACCGGCAGCGCGACCAGCAGCGACAGGCCGGCGCCGGTGATGCTCTGTTGCAGCACGTACGTGGTGTAGGCGCCGGCCATGATGAACTCGCCGTGCGCCATGTTGATGACGTTCATCTGGCCGAAGGTCAGCGCCAGTCCGAGCGCGATGAGCAGCAGCACCGCGCCGATGCTGATGCCGGTGAAGAGTTGACCGAAGAGGACTGTCACGGTGGGTACTCCCGTCCTGCTGGTCGGGGTCCCGGGCGGGGGCGCGTCGTCGCGGTGCCCGCCCGGGGCCGGCGTCGTCAGCTCAGGCCGCTCGCCCACGGATAGGTCTTGAGGTACGGGTCCGGTGCGATCGGCTTGCCGGAGTTCCACACCTCGGTGATCAGGCCGTCCGCGCCGACCTTGCCGATGCGGGCGGTCTTGGCGATGTGCTGGGTCTTGCCGTCGACGGTGACCAGGCCCTCCGGCGCGTCGAAGGTGATTCCGTCGGAGGCGCCGCGGACCTTCTCGACGTCGAACGCGCCGGCCTTCTCGACCATCGCCTTCCACAGGTAGACGCTGACGTAGGCGGCCTCCATCGGGTCGCTCGTCGGCTTGTCCGCGCCGTACTTCGCCTTGTACGCGGCCACGAACTTGCCGTTCGCCGCGCCGGGCGTGGTCTGGTAGTAGTTCCAGGCGGTCAGCTGACCCTCCAGGTACTGGGTGCCGATGCTCTTGACCTCCTCCTCGGCGATGGACACCGACACCACAGGCATCGCGGCGGCGGTCAGCCCGGCCGACTTGTACTCCTTGAAGAACGCCACGTTGCTGTCGCCGTTGAGCGTGTTGAAGACCGCCTTCGCGCCGGACGACTTGACCTTGTTGACGATCGTGCCGAATTCGGTGGACCCGAGCGGCGCGTAGTCCTCGCCGACCACTGTCATCCCGTTCGCCGCCGCGTAGGCCTTGATGATTTTGTTGGCCGTCCGCGGGAAGACGTAGTCGCTGCCGACCAGGTAGACCGATTTCGTTCCCTGGGCCTTGAGGTAGTCGAGCCCGGGGACGATCTGTTGGTTGGTCGTCGCGCCCGTGTAGAAGATGTAGGGCGACTGTTCCAGACCCTCGTACTGCACCGGGTAGAACAGCAGCGCCTTGTTCTTCTCGAACACCGGCTTGACCGCCTTGCGGCTGGCCGACGTCCAGCACCCGAAAACGGCCGCGACCCGATCCTCGGAGATGAGCTTCTCGGCCTTCTCCGCGAAGGTGGGCCAGTCCGAGGCGCCGTCCTCCCCGACCGGCTGGATCTTCTTGCCGAGGACGCCGCCGGCCGCGTTGATCTCCTCGACGGCGAGCATGATGGAGTCGCGGACGGTGACCTCGCTGATCGCCATGGTGCCGGAGAGCGAGTTGAGCAGGCCCACCTTGACGGTGTCGCCGGAGACGTCGGCGGTGACGCCGGCCGCGCCGCCCTCGTCACTGGTCTTGCTGCCGCACGCGGTCATGGCCGCCGCGGCGACGAGGATCATGGCACCCGCCAGGATGCGGCGGCCCCAAAGAACTGACATCTAATCTCCCTGCGGTGCACTCAAGTAGCGAAAGGACGGTCGGTGCGGTCCGGTGGAGTTGGCGATGCCGAGGTCGACGGGTGGACGTCGCGCATGGTCATCGCATCGGCTACGGGCACGCAAAGCGTTGACCGACATGATTGCGCGGACGTTTCCCAGTCCTTAATTGACTGTTTCCCGGGACCTCGGAGAGAACGCATGCCACAACGGCCGACACCGTCGCACGTCAGACGGTTTCAGCCGCGACTAATTCGGTGAAGAATTGCCACCACAATGGTCGGCGAACAGATTCCGCCGACGGTGGACAGACATTCGCGGTATCCACCCCGGGGGTAGATACTTCACGCAGGAAGTATCTTAGGGCCGGGCCGGGTGGATGTGTCAAGGGTCTGCATCGGACGGTCAGATCTGGGCGAGCACTGTGAAGTCGAGACCGTCGGCCTCGGCCAGGTAGATCCGCTGACGTACGTGCCGTCGACGCAGCTGCAGCCGACCGCGCGGCCCGTGGTACGCCACCGTGTCGGCAGCCGTCTCGATCGCCCGTACGTCGAGCGTGCGGGCCTGCCCGATCAGGGCGGCGAGCAGCATCACGCCCTCGTAGCAGGACTCCCCCAGGCTGCCCAGCGGCGGCGCCTCCACCCCGAACCGGCGGGCGAACTCGCCGTGGAAGTCGAGGTTCTCCTGCGTCACGAGGCCGGCGAAGAAACCCGCCGTGCTGTAGAGCCGCCGCGTCGCGCCCGCCCCGCTGGCCAGCAGCATGTTCTCGTCCATCAGGGTGCTCAGCCGCAGGCAGCGCTGATCCATCGCGGCACGCCCGAACGCCCGGTTGAACCGCACCGCGTCCGCGCCGACGAGCAGCATCACCACCGCGTCGGCCGCGCTGCGCTCGATCCGGCGCAACACGTCGTCGAAGTCGTGCGTCTCCAACGGCAGGAACGCCTGCCCCACCACGCGGCCACCGCCGCGCAGCGCGTACCGCTGGGCCGCCCGCGCGGTGCGCCGGGGCCACACGTAGTCGTTGCCGACCACGAACCAGCGGCGCACGCCCTGCTCCCCCGCGAGCAGCCGCATCGCGGGCCACAGCTGGGCGTCCGGCGTCTCGCTGGTCAGATAGACCCCCTCGGTACGCTCACCGCCCTCGTACAGGGCGGTGTAGACGTACGGCACGCGGTGCGCGACCCGGGGTGCGATCGCCTGCCGCACCGAGGAGATGTGCCAGCCGGTCACGCCCTGCACGGCGCCCACCGACACCAGCGCCTCCACCTGGGCGGCCACCTCAGCCGGCGGGGCGCCACCATCGATTGGCACCAGCCGCACCTCGCGGCCCAGCACCCCGCCACCGGCGTTGATCTCCTCGACCGCGAGCTGGGCGCAGAGTTCGCAGGTCGGGCCGAACATTCCTGCCGGCCCGCGCATCGGATACACCAGCGCGATGCTGACCACGGCCCGATCGACGGTGAGCCACGGCGGGGCCGGCGCGGACATGAGCCCATGATTGCCCGGCCGACGTGGGAAAACCACAGCTCTCCACGGACCGGGACGAGTCGCTACCATGACAAGGCCACCGGCCCAGGGAGTTCCATGTCAGACGTGCCCGGGGCGCCAGCCGATCTGCTGCGCTCGCTCACCCGCGCCGAACGGCTGCTCTCCCGCCGGCTGGCCGCCGTTCTGGCCGACGACGACCTGACCACCGAGGCGTGGCGGGTGCTCTGCCTGCTCGCCGACGGTCAGGGCCATCCGATGAGCGAGGTGTCCGCCGAGGCGTCGTTGCCGCCGGGCACCCTCACCAAGCTGGTCGACCAGCTCGTCGACCGCAACCTGGTGTTCCGCCGGATCGACCCGCTGGACCGCCGGCGTATCCGGGCCTACCTGACCACCCGGGGCCGCCGCGAGCATGCCCGCCTCGACGAGCGGGTCCGGACCAGCCTCGCCGAGGCGGGGGTACCGGCCGACACCGTCCTGCTCGACCACCTCGCCGACCTGATCGCCCGGCTCGACCCGGCGGGTCGCCGCGACGACGCCGATGCGGCCGGCCTTCGCCGTTGACCCTCGTCTCACTCCACCTCGGTGAGCAGCGGCTCGCCGTCGAGGTGGGCGCGAAGCGTGTGCGCGTCGGGGGCGGTGGCGGTCCACAGTGTCGCCGGCCCCCCCGCCAGGGGCAGCCGGGCGAGGGTGCCCTCGACCGTCGCGGGCTCGGAGGGAAGCGACGGATCCACCACCAGCAGCGACCCGGTGGCCGGCGCGCCGCCGAGCACCGCGGGGCCGGCCCAGCCGGGCGCGCCCGGTCCCACTGCCAGCGACTGGCGCAGCAGCGGCCGGCCGTCGTAGTCGACCCGGGTGTGGACGACAGCGCTGCCCGGCGCCTCGCCGTACCGGCCGCAGATCACCTCGTCGCGCCAGGTCAGCCTCGCCCCGGCGGCCAGCTCGACCCGGGACTCGGCGAGGTGGGCGCAGCCGGCCGCCGCGACCAGTTGCTCGGGCAGCCAGTGCAGTGCGCCGCCGTCGTGCACCACGGCGCGGACCGCCATCCGCGACGCGACGCCGGGCCGGCCGGGCAGGGCGACCGAGGCGGCGACGGTGTGCAGCCGCACCGCCGCCCCCGGTCCCACGTCGACCTCCAGCCGCAGGTCGTCGCCGGCGAGCGGGCCGGCCGCCCCGCCGACGACGTACACGGTCGCGACACGACCGCTGCCGGGCGTCTGTCGCAGCAGCAGCGGCGTCTCGCCGCGCAGCTCGGTGAGGACCGTGCCGCCCCGGCCGTCGGCCCGGGCCACCAGCCGGGCGTGCGCGCGCATCAGGCCGGGCCGACCCGCGCTGCGATCGGGTGCAGAGCCGCGTGGTGGGCCAGTTCGTGGCGGATCCAGTCGGCGACCTGCCCCGCCGCGGGGTCGCCGACGATCGACAGGAACACGGTCGGCAGGTCGCCGCGCCGGGCCCGCGCGTCCCGGTCCATGACGGCCAGGTCCGCGCCCACCATGGGGGCCAGGTCGGTCTTGTTGATCACGAGCAGGTCGGCGGACGTCACCCCGGGTCCGCCCTTGCGCGGCACCTTGTCCCCGCCGGCCACGTCGACCACGAATATCTGCCGGTCCACCAGGCCCCGGCTGAACGTGGCGGTCAGGTTGTCCCCGCCGCTCTCGACCAGCACCAGGTCCAGCGGGCCGACCGCCTCGGCCAGCTCGTCCACGGCGTCGAGGTTGGCCCCGATGTCGTCCCGGATGGCGGTGTGCGGGCAGCAGCCGGTCTCCACGGCGCGGATCCGGTTCGGGTCCAGCACGCCGGCCCGCTTGAGGAAGTCGGCGTCCTCGGTCGTGTAGATGTCGTTGGTGACCACGCCGAGTCGCAGCTCGCCGGCGAACGCCCGGCACAGGGCCGCCACCAGGGCGGTCTTGCCGGACCCGACCGGCCCGCCGATGCCGACGCGCAGCGCCCGGCCGGGGAGTGCCAGCGGCGGATGCGGGTCCACCCCTGGTTCGGGGTGCGTGTGCGGAACGGTCTCGTCGTGCGGGGCGGGACTCCGGCCGGCAGTGGGCGCAGCGGTCGGCACAACGGTGTCAGGACGCAAAGAGACGCACCTCCCAGGTGGCATGAGCTTCGGCATGGATGTCGGCAAGGGGCGCGGCCGCCGCGGGCAGCCGCTCGGGTGGGTCGTCGGCGGCCCGGGCCGCCGCGGCGGCGGTGCCGTCGCACCGGGCGGTGAGACCGACCAGCAGGGCCTGGACCCGGTACGGGTCGAGGCCGAGCAGGCGTACGGCCGCACTGGCCGCACCGGTCACCGTCGCGTGGACGGCGACCGTGGCGGTCTCGGCGCGGCTCAGGCCGGCGGCGGCGCAGAGCAGCCCGAGCACCAACGGCTGGTGCGCTCCGCCGGGTGTGGAGGGCAGGTCGTCGAAGGACGCCTCCGGCCAGATGGCCCGGCCCGCGCGCAGCAGAGCCCGTCCCTGGCGACGGGACACCGTACGCAGCGCCGGTGCCGCCGTCCGGGCGTCCAGCTCCGCGTCGAGCAACGCCAGCGTGGACCCGCGTACGGCGGAACCGGCAGAGGTCACCGCCCGGTGTGCCGCCGCCGCGAACGCCGCACCGACCAGCCCGGCGGTGGCCAGGCGGCCGGCCAGGAACGCCTCCAACGTGGCCAGGTCGGTGACCCGGCCGGCGGCGACGGCGGCCTCCAGGCCGCCGGAGTGGGCGTGCGCGCCGGCCGGGAAGCGGCCGTCGGCCAGCAGCAGGAGCAGGCTCGACGTCGCCATCAGAACAGGAAGTACCGCTGGGCCATGGGCAGGCGTGTCACCGGGTCCGGCTCCACCACCTGACCGTCGATCCGCACGGTGAAGGTGTCCGGGTCCACCTCGATCCGGGGCATCGCGTCGTTCTCCGGCAGGTCGGCCTTGCCCCGCGAGCGCACGTCCGCGACGGGCACCACCCGTCGCCGCACGTCGAGGCGCAGCCCGGCGTCGAGGGCGGCCGGCGCGACGAACGCCAGGCTGGTTGCGGGCGCCGCGGCGCCGTACGCGCCGAACATCGGGCGCGGCAGCACCGGCTGCGGCGTCGGGATGGACGCGTTGGCGTCACCCATCTGGGCGTACGCGATCATGCCGCCCTTGAGCACCAGGTGCGGTCGTACGCCGAAGAACGCCGGATCCCACAGCACCAGGTCGGCCAGCTTGCCCGGCTCGACCGAGCCGATCTCCCGGTCCAGCCCGTTCGCCATCGCCGCGCAGATGGTGTACTTCGCCACGTACCGGCGGGCCCGGTGGTTGTCGGCCGCGCCGTCGCCTGGTAGCGCGCCGACCCGCTCCTTCATGACGTGCGCGCTCTGCCAGGTTCGCAGGATCACCTCGCCCACCCGGCCCATCGCCTGCGCGTCGGAGCCGATGATGGAGATCGCGCCGAGGTCGTGCAGCAGGTCCTCGGCGGCCATGGTGGACGGTCGGATGCGGCTCTCGGCGAAGGCCAGGTCCTCCGGCACGGACGGGTTGAGATGGTGGCAGACCATCAGCATGTCCAGGTGCTCGGCGAGGGTGTTGGCGGTGTACGGCCGGGTCGGGTTGGTCGACGACGGCAGCACGTTGGGCTCGCCGGCCACCGTGATGATGTCCGGCGCGTGCCCGCCTCCCGCGCCCTCCGTGTGGTACGAGTGGATGGCCCGGCCGGCGATCGCCCGCAGCGTGTCGGCCACGAAACCGGCCTCGTTGAGGGTGTCGGTGTGGATGGACACCTGCACCCCGGAGGCGTCCGCCACCCGCAGGCAGGCGTCGATCGCCGCCGGTGTGGTGCCCCAGTCCTCGTGCAGCTTGAAACCGCCCGCGCCCGCGCGCAACTGCTCCCACAGCGCCTCCTGCGAGACGGTGTTGCCCTTGCCGAGCAGCAGCACGTTGACCGGCAGCGTGTCCAGCGCCTCGTGCATGCGGGCCAGGTGCCAGGCGTTCGGGGTGACAGTCGTGGCCCGGGTGCCCTCGGCCGGGCCGGTGCCGCCGCCGACGAGCGTGGTGATGCCACTGGCCAGCGCCTCGGTGACGATCTCCGGGCAGATGAAGTGCACGTGGGTGTCGACGGCGCCGGCGGTGAGGATCCGGCCGTTCCCGGCGATGACCTCGGTGGCCGGGCCGATGACCAGCTCGGGGTGGACGCCGGGCATGGTGTCCGGGTTGCCGGCCCGGCCCAGCGCCACGATCCGCCCGTCGCGCAGACCCACGTCGGCCTTGACCACGCCCCAGTGGTCGAGCACCACCGCACCGGTGATGACGGTGTCGAGCGCGCCCTCGGCGCGGGTCGCCCGCGACTGGCCCATCGACTCGCGGATCACCTTCCCGCCGCCGAAGACCGCCTCGTCGCCGCCCACGCAGTGGTCGGTCTCCACCTCGATCAGCAGGCTCGTGTCGGCCAGCCGGATGCGGTCGCCGGTGGTCGGCCCGTACAGGTCGATGTAGCGGTCCCGCCGCACGGCGCTCACCGCGCCGGCCCGTCGGTCGTCGGCGCCCCGCTCGCCGGCGCCCCATTCGTCGGCGCGTCTGTTTCCGGCGTGGTCGGTGGCGCTTCGTCCAGCGGCCCGGCGCACTCGCCGCGGAGACCTGGTACGACGCGTGCGCCGCCGAGCGGGACCAGCTCGACGGTGCGGCTCACGCCCGGCTCGAACCGGACCGAGGTGCCCGCCGGAACGGCGAGACGTTGCCCCCAGGCGACCGCCCGGTCGAACGTCAGGGCCGGGTTGGCCTCGGCGAAGTGGTAGTGCGAGCCGACCTGCACCGGACGGTCGGCGGTGTTTACTACGACCACCGTGGTCACCGGCCGACCCACGTTGATCTCGACCGTGCCGGCCGCCGGCAGGATCTCCCCGGGGATCACGGGATCGGGTGGTGCACCGTCACGAGCTTGGTACCGTCCGGGAACGTCGCCTCCACCTGCACCTCCCTCAGCATCTCGGGGATGCCGTCCTGGACGTCCTCGCGGCCGAGCACCGTCCGGCCGGCGGACATGAGGTCGACCACCGACCGTCCGTCGCGGGCCCCTTCGAGCAGGAAGGCGACGATGATCGCGACGGCTTCGGGATAGTTGAGTCGCAGGCCGCGTTCGCGGCGGCGGCGAGCGACGTCGGCCGCGACGTGGACGAGCAGGCGGTCCTGCTCGTGCGGGCTGAGGAACACGGGATTCTCCGGTGGGGATCGGCGTGGCCCGCTCGCCGTCGGCTCCGCGCGGAGCCGCGCCGGGCAGCACCACCCGGAGTACGAGCCGGAGTCACACGACCGCCGCGACGCCGCCGATGGGGTGGTCCGGGACTCCACCATCCCGGCCCGCGCGACGGGCTCCCGGCGGTGTCGGTCGGATGCGGACCGCACCGCCCACCGCTTCAGCCGACCGTAGAGGATCGCCACCGGCGGGGGCAACAGTGTGCTCGGCATGAGGGATCGAGCTGTGCCGGCGTCGTGGTCGGGGTCGGGGTGTGTGCGCGACGACCAACCGATGCCACGAGCGTTGGGGAGTAATGACCGCTGTCCTCGAACCTGAGACTGTGGACTCGTCGATCGACGCCGGTTTCATCGACAGCCCGTCAGGCACGTCCCGCACGCTGCGCGAGGAGTACCCTGCACAACACCTGACCGGCACCCGGGGCCAGCACCGCCCGCGTCGCACTTCCACGGCGGGGCGGCGCCGGCCCAACCCTTCTGATGGCCCGCCAGCCCGTTCACCGCACGTCGCCAGGCTGGCGATCGGGGGAGCGTCCCGACCACCACGGGTGTGGTGGGCCGGATTGGCTACACCGGGACGGCGTCGTCTGCGGCACGAGCGCGCATCCGGAAGGGATGCGGGGTGACCGCCTACACCGTCTGATTCCAACCCGTCGTCGGGACCGACCGGCTCAGGCGTCGTCGGACGAGTAGCCGTAAGGGATCACACCCCCCGGCTACGAAAACCACCCTCCGTCCATCCCGCACGGATGCCTGCACGTCGTTCCGACGGAAAGGGTGCTCTCATCAGGAGTCGTCAGCCATCTGCGCTGACCCGGGTGTCCGTTGTGCAGGTCGACGAGATCAGGTTGTCGACCCCGTCGACCAGGCAGATCTTGAGCCCGATGATCTCGCCCTTCGCCACGTTGTTCGGAAAGATCGAGTACGGGTCGTAGATCACCGTACTGCCCGCGCCGTTGCCGTTGTACTTCGTGCCGAGGTACTTCCCGTTCAGCCAGGCCCAGACCTGCACCCCGTGACCATCCGCGGTGAGGTCGCGGATCTGGAGGTAGTCGTCGTTGTCGCCGCCGCCGGGCGCGCCGGGGCCGTAGTCGATGAAATCGACCACACCACCAAGCCTGATGTCCGCCGTGTAGAGATGCCAGGTGTCGTCGACAGCCGCCGCCGGGTTCGCGATGGTCAGGATCGCGGTCAGCGCTGCTGCCATCGGCAGCAGAGTCCGTCTCGCCAGGGTTCGTGTCATCCGTCGCACTCCTCTGCTTCGCCCGCTTCGGCCCCTCGGTGTGGTGCCGAGTGCCTCGAGTCTCGCGGCGCCGGTTTGACGAGGACCTTGCGCAAACCTTGAACCCGTCACGGGAGCCGACCCAGTGGTAGTCACCAGTAGTGGGCGGCGTGGCGCTGCGGCGCCCCCGCGAGAAGTTGTGCTGGAGACCGTGTTCTGGGACGCCGGCACCACCCGCCTGCTGCCCCGGCTGATCACGGGCCGTACGCGGGCGTGCCGGATACGGGCTGGGATCTGCAGGATCAGCGGTGTCGGGCGCCGCCGTCGACGTGGACCGTCTCGCCCGTTACCCATCCCGCACTCAAAAGCCACAGGGCGGTGTCGGTGACGTCCTCGAGCGTCTCGACCCTGCCTGCAAGGGAGGCCGCGGCGGCACTGTCGTACAAGGCACGGCGACGCTCGTTCGGTAGCCGGTCCCAGGTGCCAGAGTCGGTGATGCCGGGCGCGATGGCGTTGATACGCAGCGGCGCGAGCTCGACGGCCAGGTGAGTGACCAGCCCGACCAGGGCAGCATTCGCAGTACCTTTGACGACGGTGCCGGGCTTGGGCCGCCAGCCCACTATGCCGGAGAAGAACAGGAACGATCCGTCGGCAGGCATCCGTGGGGCGAAGTGCTTGGCCAGCAGCAGCGGGGCGACGACCTTGGCGGAGAACGCGGCCTGGATCTTGCCTCGGGCAGCAGGGTGAGCAGCCGCTCCACCAGCCCACGACTCCGCCAGGATCGGTGCCGGGCGAGACGCGGCTCGCCGCCGTCGGCGGCCCCACGACGACAACCGGGGCGGCCCCGTCGCGGGAACTCAGCCGCAGTTGCCCCAGCTGTACCGGCCGGCGACCTGCCAACTGGTGAAGTACATGACCTCGCCGCGGTACATCACGCACTTGTCGACGGCGGAGCGCTGGATGGCGGCGTAGTACTTGTAGTTCCCGGAGTCCTCGACCCAGGAACCGCCCTCCACCCGGATGCCCGCCGCCAGCCCGGTCGTCGAGCCGACGGCCACCCGCTTGAGGGTGACGACGCAGTTGTAGCCGGTCGCGCCGTTGTACAACAGGTAGACGTCGCCCACCTTCGTGCCGTCGGAGGCGTTGATCGACCGGTGGCCGTCACTCGCGTAGGCCCACGAGCCACCGAAGTCGTTGTTGCACGCCTGCGCCGCGGTGAACGGGTTCGTCGCCGCCCAAGCGGGCGAGGCGAGCCCCATCGCCGCGACGGTCGCGGCAACGATCGAGACGGCCAGTCGTCGCGCTGATCCGCGCACCCGTACCTCCGATTGCTCTGGCGCGCGGAGACCGCGCGCACGGCCCGCCATCATCCCACAGTGGACGAACTCCAAGATCGCCGGCGCCGCAAGGCGTCCCGACGACGGCTCGCGCTACGACCCTGTCGCCGCACCGGTACGCGGGACGCCGACCCGGCATGACACCCGGTCGGCACAGTGCGTGGGGGTTGCGTCGCGGTGACCGCGCCGGACCGGCCACCTCGCGACCGGGGCCGGCAGTGGCTCTGGTCACGATCTTCGCGTCGTAACGTCGTGACCAGCGCTTTCCGCGCCGAGGGCGTCCCGGACGTCCGGTCACAAAGGGCGCAGACCGCGCTAGCTTTGCGCGGTGCGTGGGTATCGGATCGGCATCCTCGGGCGGATCGAGGTGAGCGTCGACGGCGTGGCCGTGTCGCTCGCCCCGCTGGAGCGGGCACTCGTCGCGAGCCTGGCGGCCCACCACGGGCGCATCGTCTCCGTCGACCGCCTGATCGACGGGCTCTGGCCGGACGATCCGCCCACGGGGGCGCGCAACCGGGTCCAGGCGGTCGTCGCCTCGGTCCGCCGCGGCGCGAAGCCGGAGCTGATCCTCACCCGCTCGCCCGGCTACCAGCTGAACCCCGTGGCGGTCGTCGACTCGGCGGAGTTCGCCGCCGAGGTAGGGGCCGCCGCGGCCACCGCCGATCCCCGCCGCGCCGTGGAGCTGCTCGACCGGGCGCTGGCGCGCTGGCGCGACGAGGCGTTCGTCGACGTCGGGTCGCGGCTCGTCGAGTACGAGCGCGATCGGCTTCGTGAGCTGCGCGAGCACGCGACAGAGCTGCGCGCCGAGGCACTGCTCTCGCTCGGTCTGCACCGGGAACTCGTGCCGGAGCTGACCACGCTGGTCCGCGACCGACCCCTGCGGGAGCGGCTGCGCGGCCAGCTGATGGTGGCCCTGCACCGCAGCGGCCGACAGGCGGAGGCGCTCGCCGTGTACCGGGCCGGGGTCCGGGTGCTGGCGGAGGAGCACGGCATCGACCCGGGGCCGGAGCTGCGGCAACTGCACCGGGAGATCCTCGGCAGCGAGCAGGAGACGCCCTCGCGGGCGTGGGTGCGCCCCAACCAGCTTCCCGGAGTCACCGGTGACTTCGTCGGGCGGGAGAAGGAGCTGGGGCTGCTGCTGTCGTTGCTGGGGCGCACCCCGACGGTCGCCGGGGTCGCCCAGGTGATCGTCGTGACCGGGCTGGCGGGAACGGGCAAGACCACGCTGGCGCTGCGCGCGGCCCACGAGAGCCGGCACCGCTTCCCCGGGGGGTGCCTCTACGCGGACCTGCGCGGCAACACCCCGGAACCGGCGCGGCCCGGCACGGTGCTCGGCGCGTTCCTGCGCGCCCTCGGCGTGGCCGGCGAGGCCATCCCGGCGGCGGCCGAGGAGCGCGCGGCGCTGTACCGCTCCGTGCTCGCCGACCAGACCTTGCTGGTGATGTTGGACAGCGCGGCGGACGCGGCGCAGGTACGTCCGCTGCTGCCGCCCGGCGGCAGCGCTGTCGTCACGAGCACGGGGGCGCTGCCGGGGCTGGCGGGTACCGAGGTCGTCCCGCTCGACGTGCTGCCGATCGACGACGGCCTGGACCTGCTGGCCGGGCTCGCCGGCGCCGAGCGGGTCGACCGGGAGGCCGGGGCCGCCGCCGACGTCGTGGAGCTGTGCGGTCGCCTGCCGCTGGCGTTGCGAATCGCCGGCGTACGGCTGGCCGAGCGGGAGGCGATGACCGTGGCGCGGTTGCGCGAGCGGCTGCGCGACGAGCGACGCCGCCTCGACGAACTCTCCCTCGACGGGCTCGACGTGCGCAGCAGCTTCACCGTCGGGTTCGAGCGGCTGCCGCAGCCCGCCGCGCGGCTCCTCGCGGTGCTCAGTCGCACGTCGCTGCGCAGCTTCGGCATGTGGGACGAGACCACCGAGCCGCTGCTGGAGCAGCTGTGCCGGGCCCACCTGCTGACCGACGACGCCAGTGGCCGGGTACGCATGCACGACCTGGTCAGGCTCGTCGCCCGGGAACGCACCGAGGTCCCCGTCGACGAGGTCGTCGCCTGGTACGCACGGCTGCACGCGTACGCCGAGCGGGCCGACGCGTCGCTGCCCTGCGGGGCCCTGCCGGTGGCCGACGCGGGGCCGGCGCTCGACGCCTGGGAGGCCGTCGACTGGTTCGAGGCGGAGCGGGAGAACCTGGTCGCGGCGGTGCAGGATCTGCTGCGGCTGGGCGCCGTCGACCTGGCGGGGCGGTTGGCCTGCACGATGGGCAACTTCGCGACGATGCGCAGCCAACACCTGCCCGAGCTGGTCGACTGTCTGCGCGCCGTGCTCGACCGCCACGCCGAGCTGCCGTCGGCGACCCGGATGTCGCTGTGGCTGCACCTGGGCACGGCGTACCGGTCGCTGAACCGGCACGCCGAAGCCGTGCCGCTGCTGCGCGCGGCGCAGCGGGCCGGCCGCGGGCGGTGGGTGGCGCACCGCCTCGTCGCCCTGCAGGGCTACTCGCTGTGCTGCCGCCACCTCGGTAGGTTGCGGGAGGCGGACGCCGCACTGCTGGTGATGGTGCGGCTGTGCGCCGCGCACTGGCCGGTCGGCCGCGTCGGCGGGCACGTGCTGCTGGCCCTCGGTATGCAGCACGGGCAGTACCGGCTCACCTCCCCGTTCGCCTTCGACGCCTGCGCCGCGGCCCTGCGGGTCTTCGTCGACGACGGCGACCTGTGGGGCGAGGCGCTCGCGCGGGAGACCATCGGGCTGCTGCACCGGCACGCCGAGCAGTGGCCGCCGGCCGTGGAGCAGCTTCGGCAGGCGGTGGCCGCCGCGCGCCGGCTCGGCGACCGGATGAGCGTGACCACGGCCGAGCAGGCGCTGGCCGCGACGCACCTCGCGGCCGGCGACGGCGAGGCGGCACGGCGGCTGCTGCGGCGTACGGTGCTGGCGTTCCACGAGCTGCGTCACGAGTGGGGCGAGGCGATCTCCCGGCGGCTGCTCGGCAAGGCGCACCTCGAGGAGGGCGACGCGGACCGGGCGGTGGTGGAGCTGGAGAGCTCGGTGGCGATGCTGCGCGGCGTCGGGCAGCCGTTCCCGCTGGCGAACTCGCTGCACCTGCTCGCGCGGGCGCAGGCCACCCTCGGCAGGCACGACCGGGCCGTCGCGCTGGGCGAGGAGGCGCTGCGCATCTTCGAGCACTTCGACTCCGCGTACGTCGACGACCTGCGCGAATCGCTGACGCGTTGGCGGAGCGCAGCCGGCGCGCAGTAGGAGCGCAGGGCGCGCGCAGCGGCACCCAGCACAGTGATGGCAGTCACCCACCAAGGAGGTCTGCCATGACCAAGCTCATCAACCGCGTCGGCGACGCGATGCTCAGCAAGGTGCTCGGCCGCGAGGTGGCCGGCGCCTGCGTGCCGGAGCACGGCCAGTCGTGCTGCGCGGTGTCCAACGGCTACTGCTCGGGCGGTTCGTACTTCCGCTACTACCGGCGGAGCACCCTGTCCTGCACCGGCGTGTGCTCGGTCACGACGTCGTCGCCGATCTGCTACACCAAGAAGGTCGGCGTCTGCTGACCTGGCTCATCCTCGGGGGCCGCGCCGCCGGCGCGGCCCCCACCCCCCGCTGACTCGCTGAGGAGTTCCCATGCCGGGTTTCGCCTACGCCGCCATCGCCGTGATCGGCGCGGTCGCCGTGCTCAACCTCGTCCTGACCCTGGCCCTCGCCCGGCGACTCCGGGAGACGCAGACCGCCACCGCCCACGACGGCGGGGCCGCCCCCGAGGTGCTGCCCGCCCCGGGCCTGGAGGTCACCGGCTTCCCGCACGTCGACCTGACCGCCGGTCGGCGCACGGTGGTCATGCTGACCCCCACCTGTCCACCGTGCCAGACCATCCTGGACACCCTCACCGTCGACGCCCGGCGCTACCGCCACGACACCTTCGTGTTCATGATCGGCATGCCGGAGGACACGGTGGAGATGGCGCCCCGCCTGGCCGACTTCGACACGGCGACCATCAACGAGGACCAGGCCGAGAAGGAGTTCGGGGTCAAGGGCTTCCCCGCCGTGCTGTCGGTCGTCGACGGCGTCGTCGTCAACTCCAGCCACCAGCTTCCGGTCCTGGCCTGAGACGTGGCCACGCTGCGAGCCGCCCTGCGACTGGGCTGCGCGGACCGCAGGGCGCTCGCCGCCACGGTCGCCCTCGTCGTCATCGGCGCGGCGCCCCCGATCGGCGTCGCGTGGTTCACCAAGCTGCTGTTTGACGAGGTCGGCAGGGGCCGCTCGGCCGACCCGTCAACCGCCACCTGGTACGCCGTGGCGATCGCCGTCCTGGGCGCGCTGGCGGCGATCGCCAGCCGGGTGTCCGGATACTTCACCACGGCCCTGCAGAACGCGATCACGATCGCCGCCGACGTGCGGCTGTACCGGAAACTGAACACCTTCGTCGGGCTGGGCCCGTTCGAGCAGCCGGCCCTGCGCGACCGGCTGGCGCTGGCCCAGCAGGCCGCCACCCAGGCGCCGTACGTGGTCGTCATGTTCGCGGTCGACGTGGCCCAGAACGTCGTCACCATCGGCGGCTTCGCCGTGATCCTGACGTCCCTCTGGCCGCCGGCCGGTCTGCTCCTGCTCGCCGTGGCGGTGCCCGACTTCCTCATCCAACTGCGACTGTCCCGGCGGACCGCGCGGGCCGTGGAGGAAAGCGCCAGCCTGTTCCGGGCCCGGTTCCTGTTCCAGACCGTGCTGACCGACCTGCGCGCCGCCCGGGAGGTGCGCCTCTACCACCTCGGCCGGTTCTTCCACGACCGGCTCACCGGTGCGGTGCGCTCGGCCGCCCGGATCGAGCTGGCCGCCGCCCGGCACACCACGACGGTGCAGGCGTGCTGGGCGTTGGCCGGCGCCGCGGTGACCCTCACCGCGACGGTGTTCGCGGTGAACGCCACGGTCCGTGGCCGGCTCAGCCTCGGCGACCTCACCCTCCTGCTGGCCGCGTTCACCGCGGCGCACAGCGGCCTGGCCGGCATCGCCGCCCAGCTCGGCGAGGCCGGCGCCGCCATGCGGCTGTTCCGGCACTACGTCGCCGTCCTCGACAGCCCCACCGACCTGGTCGACGGGACCCTGCCGGCGCCGCCGCTGCGCACCGCGATCAGGTTCGAGGACGTGTGGTTCCGCTACGACGAGGACGGCCCTTGGGTCCTGCGGGGCGTCGACCTCACGATCACCGCCGGGCAGGCCGTCGGGCTCGTCGGACTCAACGGGGCCGGCAAGAGCACCCTGGTCAAGCTGCTCTGCCGGTTCTACGACCCGGACCGCGGCCGGATCACGTGGGACGGGGTGGACCTGCGCGAGCTGCGGATCGAGACGGTGCGCCGGCGGATGGGCGCGGTGTTCCAGGACTTCATGTGCTACGACCTCACCGCCGAGGAGAACGTCGGCATCGGCCGGCTGCCGCACACGACCGAGCAGGTCGCCGAGGCCGCCGCGCGCGCCGAGATCCACGACCGCCTCCGCGCACTCCCCCACGGGTACGCCACGCTGCTCAGCCGCACCTTCGCCGGCCAGGACGGCGAGCCCGGCGTGACGCTCTCCGGCGGGCAGTGGCAGCGGGTCGCACTCGCCCGGTCCCTGATGCGCGCCGACGCCGACCTGCTCATCCTGGACGAGCCCAGCTCCGGGCTCGACGCGGACGCCGAGACCCGCGTGCACGCCTCGCTGACCCGGATCCGCCACGGCCGCACCGGGCTGCTGATCTCCCACCGGCTCAGCACCCTGCGCGACGCGCGGCGCATCGTCGTGCTGGACGCCGGGCGCGTCGTCGAGTCGGGCACGCACGACGAGCTGATGGCGGCCGACGGTGAGTACGCCCGGCTCTTCCGCCTCCAGGCGGACGGCTACCAGCTGGCGGCGACATGACCGGCCGGCCGCGCCGACGCCGGCGCCGGGCCGACGGCCATCGGCTGGCGGCGACATGACCGGCTGGCTGCGCCGCCGCTGGCGCCTCGTGGTGGTAAGCGGGCAGAGCATGGCGCCGACGCTGCGGGACGGCGACCGGCTCATCGTCCGCGTCGGCCGGGCGCCCGCCGTCGGTGACCTCGTCGTCTTCCGGGCCCGCGACGTCGTCCCCGCCTCGGACCTGACGTGGATGGTCAAACGGGTGCACCGGGTCGAACCGGACGGCGCCGTGACGGTACGGGGCGACAACACCCACAGCCAGGACTCGCGGCATTTCGGGGCGGTGCCACCCGAGGCGGTCCTCGGCGTGGCCAGAGGGAGGCGATGACAGATGTACGTCGAGATCGGGTGCCGGGTGCTGCTCGGCACGGTCCTGCTGGCGGCGGCGGTCGGGAAGGTCTCCGGCCGCGACGCCTACCGCGAGTTCACGCGCTCCGTGCGCGACATGGGCTACCGGCCCGCCGGTCCGCTCGCCGCGGCCGTGGTCGCCGCCGAGTTCACCGCCGTGGTCCTGCTGGCGGTGTTCCCGCTGGCCGGGTTCCTCGCCTCGGGCGCCCTGCTGCTCGCCTTCAGCGCCGCCATCGTCGCGAACCTGCGGCGCGGCGGCGGCACCTGCCGCTGCTTCGGCCGCACCGCCGCGCCCCTGGGCCGGCACCACGTGTGGCGCAACGCGTTCCTCGTCGCCTGTGCCGTCGCCGGCGCGCTCGCACCGGCCGGTGCGGTACGCCCCGGCGAGGCGGTCCTGGCCGGCGTCGCCGCGCTGGCCGTCGGCGTGCTGGTCGTCATGCTGGACGAGCTGCGCTACCTGTTCGGCGCCGCCAGCCGCACGTGACCCGCAGGTTCCGGTCGCCCGGATCCCGGTGGTCGTCGTGGCCGCGCGCGAGGCGGAGGCCGTCACCGCAGGAGCGGGGCGAGGCCGTCGAGGAGGCGCTGGAGGCCGAACTCGAAGAGTGTGTCCAGGTTCCAGACCCCGTCGTCGGCGGCGATGAAGCGGGCCAGCAGCGGGAGCCGCCCGTCGGCCAGGACCGCGCCGATGCGTCCTTCCTGGGCCTCCAACCACTGGGCGTCGGTCAGGCCGCTGTCCTGCTCGGCCTGCGCCTCCTCGGCCCGGTTCACCGCCGTGCCGCGAACGTGGTTGGCCACCGTCACCGCCGCCGTGAACTGTGCGTTCAGGTCGAGCCCGCGTCCGTCCAGGGCACGCATCATCCATTCGGTATGGACCATCGCGTGCGGGGCCGGCAGCGGTCGGGTGAAGGAGACCGCCTCGGCCAGCCAGGTGTGCCGACGGTACATCGCCCATTGCAGCCGGGCGATGGCCTCGAGGCAGGCCCGCCAGCCGTCGCGCTCCGGGGTGAGGGCCGGGGGCGGATTGTCGGCCATGACCTTGTCGATCATGAACATCACCAGCTCGTCCCGGTCAGCCACGTACCGGTAGATCGCCATCGTCGGGATGCCGAGCCGACCGGCGAGCCGGCGCATCGACAGGCCGTGCAGCCCCTCGGCGTCGGCGGTGGCCACGGCGGTGGCGACCACCTGCGTACGGTCCGGGCCGGGTGCTCTGCCCACACCGGCGGCGGCCACCACGGTGCCGACGCCCCGTACGGGCTCGACGAGACCCCGCTCGCGCAGGGTCGCCAGGACCTTCGTCGCGGTCGCCATCGCCACCCCGTACTCGGCTATGAGCTGCCTCGTCGACGGGATCCTCGTTCCGGGGGCGAATTCGCCGGACGCGATCCGGCCGGCGAGATCGGCGGCGATCCGGCGGTACGGCGGTTCCTCCACAGCAACCTCCCGTGCACTAGTGCAGTGACGATACCCCGAGAGCGAATACGGGGGACAGCCTCACTATTGCTCCTCGTAGTGCACTCGTACGGTGTACACCATGACTGATCTCGTGCAGCTGGACCCGGAGCGTAGGACCTACGACGACCCGGCGGCCGCGCTCGACGGCGTCGCCGTCGACCTCGCCCCGGGGGATGTTCGCCGACGGCACCGAGCCGACGGCCACCGAGATGCCGCGACGAAGAGGCGGCGCGTGCCCCTCGTGGTGGTCGCGGGAGGCTCGGCGTCATGAGTGCGCTCCGACCTGACCGGCAGGGCCGCACCCGCGGTGTGGCCGCCCACAACGACGACGCCCGGATCAACGTCGTGGACGCGTTGCGCGGGATCGCGCTGCTGTTCATCCTGCTGGCCAACGTGTGGTACTTCAGCTCCGGATTCGAGTTCCACCTGGTCGACGATCCGGCGCACGGCACGGTCGACCGGCTGGTCGCAGGTGCGGCGGAACTGCTGTTCGCGATGAAGGCGTACCTGCTGTTCTCATTCCTGTTCGGCTACAGCTTCACCCTGCAACTCGACTCAGCGGCCCGGCGTGGGTTGCCCTTCGGCCCGTCGTTCCTGCGCCGGCTGTCCGGGCTGTTCGTGCTCGGGGCGCTGCACGCGGTGCTGCTGTACCACGGCGACATCCTCAGCACGTACGCGTTGCTCGGTCTCGTGCTGCTCGCCGCTCGGCGGACCGAACCGCGCGCCGCCCTGCTCGCAGCGGCGGTCATCGTGGGCGTGGTCGCGACCGTGATCGGTCTGGCCGCGGTCCTCGGCGCCACGGTGGTCCCGGACGAGGCCGCCGCGATCGCCGCCGGTGCGCGTTCGACGGAGGCCCTACGCGGCGGGCTCGGTGACGTCGTCCTGGAGCACCTGCGCTCATTGCCGGCAATGCTCGGCGCGCTCGCCGTGCAGGGGCCGTTGGCCTTCGCCGCGTTCCTGGTCGGCCTCGCCGCCGGCAGGCACCGGATGCTCGCCACCGTACCCACCCACGAGAACCTGCTGCGCTGCTGCGAGCGGGTCGGCTATCCGGTCGGCCTCGCCGGCGCCGCCGTGTTCGCCGTCGGCGGCGGCTCGGCGAGCATGACCGGGCTGATGGTCAGCGCCGTCACCGCGCCGTTCCTCGCCGCGGCCTACGCCGCGACCCTGCTGCGCCTGTTCACCCGGCGACCGCGCGTCGCGGACGCCCTGGCGCCCGCCGGACGCATGGCGTTGACGAACTATCTCGGCCAGTCACTCCTCTGCGTGCTCGTGTTCACCGGCGTCGGGCTGAGCCTGGCCGGCCACACGTCGCCCGCGCAGACGCTGCTGATCGCACTGACGATCTTCGCGGTGCAGGTGGCGACCAGCGCGTGGTGGATGCGGCGGTTCCGGTACGGCCCCGTCGAGTGGGCGTTGCGCGCATGGACCCACCGCCGCTGGCCCGACCTGCGGCGATAGCCACTCCGGCCGCCGAGCAGATCGACGAGCCCGGCCGCGCGCTGCGTGGCCGGACTCGTCGTCGGCGGTCACCGTGCTGGAGGCCGGGGGTGCCGGCCCGCCGGGCACGTCCGCGACGTGCCCGGCGGATCCGACAGCGCGTCAGCGCGCGGTGAGGCGGAAGGCGTCGAGGACGGTCTGCTCGACGGTGTTGCCGGCGGCGTCCTCCGCCCTGGCCCTGATGCTGACCGTGCCCGTGGTGGCGGCCAGGCGTGGGGCCTGGTAGCTCACGGTGTAGTTTCCGCCGCCCCGGGCGGTCGCCGGGAGCTGCCGCCAGGTGACCCCGCCGTCGGTGCTGACGGCCACCGTCAGGCTCTTCACCGCCGGCGCGGCGGGCACCTGGTGGTACGCGGCGACCCTGATCTGGTGCCGGCCGGGTGCGCTCACCGCGTCGCCGAGGTCAGCGCCCGCGTCGTACCGCAGGAACAGCAGCGGGTCGGCGTGGCACGGCCGGCCCGATCCCTCGACGCACTTGAACCCCTGCGGCGACTCGTTCCGCGTCGGCGTGGCGGACGTGAACCGCCATTCCGTCGTGGTCCTGCCGTCGGCGGTCCGGGCCGTCATCCGGTAGCGCCCGGGCGCGGCCGGAAGCTCGTAGGTGGGACCCCACACGGTGGAGCTGCCCTGGGGCAGTTCCCGACCGTCGTCGGCGTACATGTGCACGTTCGTCGGCTCGAACACGTACGAACCGATGAGGTGTCCCGGCTCCGTCCCGGAGACCAGGTAGGTGATCGGGTAGAACGTGTCGCCCTGCCGGCAGAAGGCGCAGATCTCGGTGGACCAGTCGCCCTCCCACTTGCCGGGTTGGGTGCGGAAGATCTTGGGCGACAGCTCCGGCGGCCCGGGCACGAGGGGCCGCGCCGCCCACCGCGCCGTGGCCGGTCCCGCCCGGTCGATGACGTCGATGGTGCGGACGCCGGGCTGCGAACCCGAGGGCTCGTAGAACTGGTTCCGCACGAGGTCGGGCGAGACCGGCCCGCGGTAGGTGGTGAACCGGACGCTGTCGGTGACGTAGCCGTGGAAGACTCCGGCGACTGCGGTCTCGTTCGGCCGGAAGGCCGAGTAGATCATGCTGGCCGGCTCCGCCCGCGTGCCGTGGAGCGCGGTGTCGACCGTGGCGAGCTGCCGGTCGGTGAGCTCGGTGTGTAGCGAGGCCGGGATCCGCCCCTCCTGGTAGACGTGCAGCGCGTAGACGTACGGACTGACCGAGTCGTAGCCCGACACATCGAGCTTCACCGGGCCGCGGCGCAGCAGGCCGCGCAGCCGCTCGGCCTGTGCCAGCGGGATGGAGGCGTACGGGATGTCGGCGGCCTCCTGCGTCTCGTGGTACCACCAGTCCGGCTCGACCGGCAGCAGGCAGGTCGTGGTGGCCCACGGCCCGCCTGTGGAGGTCGGGTCGACGAGCACGCCGACCGCGCCCGCCGCCCGCGCCCGCGTCAGCTGCGCGGGCCCCACGCGGCACTGCCCGCCGGCGGGCTTGTCGGCGTCGATGCGCAGCAGGACGAGCTTGCCCCGGGCGTCGATCCGCCGGAGGTCGGCGTCCCGCCCCAGCCCGCCGTCGACCAGTTGGACCGTCTGCCGGCCGTCGAACCGCACCACCTCGAAGCCGGGGCGCTTGTACCAGTCGATCGGCAGGGTCGGTGTCAGCGCCAGCCGCTCGGGGGCGGTGGCCGCCATGGTCAGCATCGGCTTGCCGAGCACCCAGTTGACCCCGAGGTGGAAGGTGCCGACCGTCACCGGGGCGCTGGGGATGGCCCAGAACCTGGAGTTGCTGTAGCCGGTGAAGCTGAGGACGCCACCGCCGGCGCCGTTGCTGAATGTGCGGAAGGTGATCCGGGAGCCGACGAACGTCTCGGTCGGTCGCGGGGTGCCGACCGTCATCTGCTGGGCCGCGTCGCCGTCGCGGGTGATGGTGGTGTCCCCGGCGACCTCGAACTCCGGCAGTTCCAGGTTGAGGTGCTGCTCCCGGCCGTCGATCCGGAAGGTCGCGTAACCGCCGGACTCGTAGGTGCCGGGCGGCACCTCGTACGTCACCTCGAACGTGGTGCAGGGATCCTGGTCCAGGCACCGCGCGCTGACCGACTCGTACCCGGTCCCGACCGCGGCTCCGGCGACCTGGGCGAGCATGAATCCGCCGAGCGGGCAGATGGTCATGAGGCGGCTGTCGCAGTAGAACCGCTCGCCCTTTTGCCGCTTGACGATCTGGGTGACCCGGTACTTCGGCTGCCCGGTGTCGGTCTGCGGTCCGGCCTTGGCCGAGCGGAGCCCGGTGGGCCAGATCGCCACCGCGCCGCCGGCGAGCTTCGGAGTGGCCCGGTCGAAGAGGTAGCTGCTCAGCCCGCCCCGCTGTTCGCCGGTGACGGCGGCCCAGAAGGCGGCGGCCCGGCGAGGTTCGACGCGCAGGTCGACCGAGCCGTCGTCCGGGTGCCTCGCGGTGGTCTCCGCGCCGGGCAGGCCCGACACCCGCTTGTCCAGCGCCGCCTTGTCCAGCCGGTCGCCGTACTTGACGGTGACGGCGAGCGGGCTGCCGCCGCCACGCTCCGACTGGCCGGCGAGCCAGCCCAGGTCGAAGACCCTACGGTCGACGACGCCGCCGGCTACCAGCGCCTGCGCGTCGCTCGGCACGGCGTGGAGGATGGTGTCCGCTCCGCCCGGCCCCGTCCGGACGGTGACGTCGATCGTCGGGCGGGTGCCGTCGGCCCGTGCCGACGGGACGGCGGTGACTGTGTAACGGCCACCGGTCCGGGCCAGCGTGACCTCGTCGCCGGTGATCAGGGTGAGCTTGTAGGTGGGCTTGGTCAGCCCGGGTAGCGAGACCGCCCGTAGGCCGTCCTCGGCCGCGGCTCCGGCCGGCGCCGGGGCCCGCCCGGCCGGCTCGTCGGGCCGGGCGGCGGCGGCGACGGGCGCGGCCAGCACGGTCAGGAGGGCCGAGGCGGCGGCGAGCAGGCGTAGCCGACGGCGTCTGCGGGGGTGGGGGTTGCTGCCTGGTGTGGTCACGAATGGCTCCTTGTCGGGCGAGCTGGTGGGACCGCGCTGCACGGCGTCGTCCGGCATGTCAGCCACCTGCCCGGGCCAGCGACCAGTCCCGGGTCACGACCGCGTCGGCGCGGACCTGGACCGTCGCGGTGCCGGTCTGGTAGCCGGACGCGCGCGCGGTGAATTCGGTGCCGCCGGTCGCGGAGCTGAAGACCCAGTACAGGCCGTCGCCGAGTGCCGGGTCCGCCGGTGTGGTGACGCCCGTGCCGGTGTCCCCGGGCTGTTCGGTCCGGGACACGGTCGCGAAGACCGGCGCGCCGGTGTCGCGGTCGGTGACGAACCCGACGACCAGCCCGCCCTCGACCGGCCGGCAGGCGCGGTCGCCCACGAAGACGTCGTCGACGGCCCACCACCAGGCGTCGCGGCCCTGGTAGTGGAACCTGATCCGGACGTCCGCACGGTTGGCCGCCTGCGGCAGCGGCAGCGTGACCTGGCCGAACGCGTGCCTGGTGGTCTGCCGCCACACCGTCTTCCAGGTCCGGCCGCCGTCGGTGGACACGTCGACGGCGGCCCGCTGGCTGGCGTCGTCCGGGTAGTAGGACGTGCGGAAGGTGAGCTTCGGGGAGGCATCGCCGGAGAGGTCGATCGCCGGAGAGGTCAGGGTGGTGTCGAACCGCTTCCCGGCGCCGACCGTCGAGTCGGCGACGGCGAACCTGCCGTCACCGCCCTCGGGCACCGGTCGGTAGCCGGGATTGTCGAACCGCCAGCCCGGCCTGCCGGAGGTTCGCCAGCCATCGCGCGTGCCGGTGTCGGTCCAGTCGTCGAAGTCCTCGCCGACGCCGCTGAAGCGGTAGCCGGGGGCGGTGCAGCTCGACTCGTCGACGGTCAGCGCCGCGTCCTGGGTCAGGTCCGCCCCGCCCAGCTCGAACGTCCGCTGAGCGCCCCGGTATCCGGGGTACTGGGCGGTGACCCGCATGGTGTACGACGCGGATCCGGGCAGCCGCACGCTGTACCGGCCGGTCACCGGGTCGGTGAAGACCGGTCCGAGTGGATAGCCGTCGATGACGACCTTGGCGTACAACGGCCAGCCGTGCCCGGATCCGTCGGTCACGGTACCGCTGACCGTGCTCATCGGCTGAGGGGTCAGCCTGACGTCGACGGTGGCGGCTTCGCCCTCGCGGACCTGCGCCTGTGTCGTGCCGGCCGCGTAGCCGTACTTGCGTACACCGATCGTGTAGCTGCCCAACGGAAGGGCACCCGATTGGTAGGCGCCCTCCGCGTCGGTGGTCACCTCACGACTGACCGGGCCGGTGATCGTGACGGTGGCACCGGGCAGCGGCTTCGAGGTCCCGGCGTCGCTGACGGTGCCGCCGATCCTGCCGGTGGGTCCGCGCGGCGCCTGCCTCATCAGGGCGAGCGCGTCCAGTCGCCCCTCGCCGAAGGCGTTGTTGTCGTCGTCGGTGCCGCCGCACTGACCGTCCGGGTTGTCGACGGCCGTGCCGTCCAGCAGGGACCTGGTGGCCTCGGTGTCACCGACCATCGACGTGGCCGCCGACCAGACCAGGGCGACGGCGCCCGCGACGTGCGGGGCCGCCATCGAGGTGCCGTTGAGGCTGGCGTACGCGCTTCCCGGCATGCTCGACCGGACGTTCACGCCCGGCGCGGCGACGTTCGGCTTGATCTCGCCGTCCTGGCCGGCCCCGCGCGACGAGAACGGCGCGATGGTGTGGTCGGAGTCGTACGCGCCGACCGAGTAGTTGATCTTCCGGCTGCCCGGGGCGCCGCTCGTCCGGCAGCCCGGCCCGTTGTTGCCGTTGGCCCACACGCCGAAGATGCCCGACGCGGTCCACGCCAGGCTGATGTCCTCCAGGAACGGCGCATCCGACGGGGTGGTGGTGCCCCACGAGTTGTTGATGACATGCGGTCGCTTGCCGGCGTCCGGGTTCTGGCCGTTGAGGTCCGTCGGCTCCAGCAGCCACTGGCCCGAACTGATCAGCGCGGCGTCGCTCGGGCAGCAGCCGTTTGCCGCGATCCATCGGGCCTTCGGCGCCACCCCGACCCGGTTCTCGGCGCCGTCGTCGCCGACCATCGTGCCCATCGTGTGCGTGCCGTGCCCGTCGCCGTCGCAGGGCGCTCCCCCGCAGGTGCCGGCCGCGTCGAACCAGTTGTAGTTGTGGTCGAACACGCCGTCGCCCTTGTTGCCGCGGTACTGCCGCGCCAGGGCGGGATGGTCGAACTGGACGCCGGTGTCGATCGATGCCACCGTGATGTCCTCGCCGCGTACGCCGAACTGCTCCCACACGTCGTCGGCGTTGATGTTGGCGACGCCCCACTCGACCGCGTCGACCGCCTGCCGGCCGACGCCCCTGGTGACCGGGGGCGGGGCGACCTTGAACGACGGCAGCAGCGAGCTGACCTCGGGCTTCGCGGCCAGCCGCTCGGCGAGGGCCTGGTCGCCGGTCACCTTGATCGCGTTCGTCGCCCAGAAGCTCTGGTGCGCTACGCCGGAGGCGGTGAGTTCCCTGCGTACCGCCCGCTGGCTCTCGTCGGCGGCCTGCCGCAGCGCCCTGGCCACCGCCGTACCGCGCGCGTTCCAGTCCCGGATCGACCGGGCCGCGCTCAGGTCCGCCTTCGCGTCGAAGTAGACCCAGAAGTCCACGGGGGACTCCTGGGCGCCGAGCTGGGACTGGAGCTGTGGACGGATCTTGGCCTTCGCGGCCGCTGCCGTCGGCTCCGGGGCGGTCGAGGGCAGCGCGGTGGCGGCGCCGTTCAGTGCGAGCACCGTGGCCACGGCGGCCACCACCACGGTCGCGATTCTTCGTCTCGACGGATGGGCTGGGCGCATGGGGGATTCTCCTCCGGGAGGGGTGTGAGGGCTGCGGCCGCGACTGGTCACAGCGGCAGGTATCGGTCGTCGTCCGCGACGTCGGTCCGGACGTCGGTGTCGTCGCCCGGTCCGCCCCCGGGACGGGACTCGACGCGCGTGTCGGCGGGGCGGGCGGTCTCCGGCGACGTCGTCTCGTCCTCGTCCGGGTCATCTCGATGCGGCATGCCAGCATCGTGGTCAACCGCGAGACGGTGCTGCGATCCCTCAGGTGAGTGAAACAACCCGCGACCGCCGGCGGGGAGTCACTCCCCCGCGCCCGTGCCGGGCTCGGCGACCAGCCCCGCGCCGATCGCCCGTGCGGTGAGCGCCGCCCGGGAGGAGAC
Organism: Micromonospora sp. CNZ285; assembly: GCF_004637285.1. NCBI lineage: Bacteria > Bacillati > Actinomycetota > Actinomycetes > Micromonosporales > Micromonosporaceae > Micromonospora > Micromonospora sp. CNZ285. Next base: position 2,610,327 of record NZ_SPQD01000001.1, read on the forward strand.
TCCGAACTTGCGCATCGCCGACTTCATCTGGCTCGCCACGGTGTGGTGCGAGCGGTGCAGGGCATCGGCGATCTCCCGGTTCGTCCGACCCTCGGCCGCGAGGGCGACGACCTCCCGCTCGCGGGGCGACAGGTCGGGGCCGTAGCCCTTCCGGCCGCCGCGCCACACGCGCGGCACCTGGCGGCCGTGCGCGCGCAGGGTACGGGCGACGCGGTCCACGTCGAGGCTCGCCGGCAGGGACGACAGTCCATCGAGGACGTCGGCGAGCAGGTCGAGCCCTTCCGGGACGGCCCCGGCCCGGATCAGGCACCCCGCCTGCCGCTCGCGGGAGAGCGCCGCGCCGTACGGCCGGGGAAGCGCCGCCCAGGCCGCGGCGGCCCGCCCGAACAGGACCGCGGCCGAGGCGTGGTCGCCCGCGGCCTCGGCGAGCAGGCCCCGGCAGTCCAGCACGGCGGCCCGCGGCGCCGGCAACCGCCCGGCGGGCAGCCCTCGGGCGAACGCGTCGACCAGGTCCTGCGCCTGTGCCGTGGCTCCGACGGCGAGCAGGGCCTGGACGCGGGCGGGCACCACGTCGGTGCCCCACAGCCAGACCCCCTTCTCCGCGACGACCTCGCACGGGTCGCGGGAGAGCGTCAACGCCGCGTCGGGCCGGCCCTCGCGCAGCCGGATCTGCACCAACGTCGCCACCGCCTCGGCGACGGTGTCCCAGGCCCCGGCGTCGCGGGCGCCCGCCACCGCGCGTTCGATCTCCCGCGCTGCCTGGACGAGGTCCCCGGCCGCCATGCGCAGCAGGCCAATGATCATGATCGGCTCGACCCGGCTGACCGGGTGGAGATCGTCGGTGTCCGCCATCGTGGCAGCGCGCTCCGCGAGGCCGTTCCAGGCGCCCGTGAACCAGTCGAGGTGCAACCGGGTGGAGTCGACGAGCTCCCTGATCCTGACCTGCTCGTACTCGACGGCGAGCCGACGGGCGGTGGCGAGCCAGCCGTCGGCCTCCGCGTACCGCCCCCACCGCATGGCCCCGTCGCCGATGTTGAGGTAGCCGACGGTGATGATCCGGCGGTCCCTGACGGTCCGGGCCGTCTGCGGGATCTGCGCCGCCTCCGCCCAGCCGCGCTCGTCACCGAGTTGCAGCAGGGCGGGCGCGCGGCCGGCCGCGACCCGTAGCCGGTCCGACGGCTCAAGCGACCGCGCGAACTCGGCCGCCCGGTCCAGCCAGGTCAGGTGCCGGGCCGCCGGCGAGCGGCCGCGCGGCCAGCCCAGCAGCATCATGGCGACGGCGGGCGAGGCACGCCGACGGTCGAGGTGCGGCAGCGCCCGCTCCAGCTCGGCGTGCGCCTCGTCGAACTCCTCCATGTCGTTGAGGATCCGGGCGAGCTGGAAGCGGAGATTGGCCTCCACCCCCGGATCCGGGACACCTACGTCGAGCACCCGGCGCACGGCGGCGGCGAGGTCCCGCAGACGGCACGGGCCGGTGAAGGAACCGAACGGCACCTTCTCCACCAGCGCGCACATCTGCTCGGCGGGCACGTCGCCGTTGGTCAGCACGTCGTGCAGCAGCGCGCCCGCGGTCGTCTCGTCGCCGGTCTGCAGCGCCACGTCCGCGGAGAGTTCCGCGTACCTGCCCCACCTCTCGCCGTCGCCGACCTGCCGGAAGTGCCGCGCGAGCTGCGCCAGCGGTCGTGGGGTCACGGTTTCGAGCACCCGCCCCGCGCGCTCGTGCAGCGTACGGCGGTCCCGTTCGTCCATGGCGTCGTAGATGGCCCGGCCGGCCAGCACGTGGCGGAAGGACACCCTGTGGTGGTCCCGTCGGTGCAGCAGGCGACGGGCGACGGCTTCGGCCAGGCCGGCGGCGAACTCGGCCGGCGGCAGTTCGCTGATCCGCGCCAGCAGGTGTTCGGCGATGGGATCGGCGACGACCGCGGCGGCTCGGAGCACTGCCCGGGTGGCGCCGTCGAGTCGGCCGGCGTGCTCCAGCACGGTGTCCCGCACCGTCGGGGGCACCACGATCTCGTCCAGAGGAAGCCGCTTCCAGCCCTGGCCGCGACGAACGAGGTCGCCGCGTCGGGCCATCAGCCGCACGCACTCCTCGACGGCGAGCGGCACCCCTTCGGTGCGGGCGTGCAGGTGCTGGGCGAACTCGCCGGAGACCTCCTGGTTGGCCAGCATCGACGAGGCGAGCGCCGCGGTCCCGGGCTCGTCGAGCGGATCGAGGACGACTCGCAGCCGTGCGCGGTGCGGCCGAAGGCGTCCCGACAGGCGCAGCAGCCACGGGTCCCCCACCAGGTCCTCCGGGCGGTAGGCCACCACCAGGCTCGGCCCCTGGCCGTGCCGCTCGGCCAGGAACAGCAGGAACTCCCGGGTCGCGTCGTCAGACCACTGTGCGTCGTCGACGACGAGCAGGCCCACTCCGAGCCTGTCGAGCAGTTCGGCGAGGGCCCGGAGCACCCGGTGCCGGGCGGCGCTCGCGTCCCCGGCCGGCTCGGGGGTCGGCGGCAGGTGCTCCGCCCACTCCGGGAACAGCGGTCGCAGGGCACCGGCCAGGCTGCTGAGGCCCAGGCCCGCCACCGTGCCGACGTCGGTGGCAAGCAGCGCCTCGACGATCGGTCCCAACGTGTACGGCTCGCGCACGGGCGGACAGACCGCCGTCAGCGCGCAGTGCACACCGCCGGCGGGGGAAGCGAGGAACTCCTCCAGCAGCCGGCTCTTGCCGACGCCGGCCTCACCCTCGACCAGCACCAGCGCCGAGGTGTCGGTGAGCACCTGCTCCAGCCGGGCCAGTTCCCCCTCGCGGCCGATCAGCAGCGGGGCCGCCACACCGTCGACGTCCGGCTCCGCCGCGCCACGGCGGGGAGAGTCGCCGCCGACCACCACAGCCTCCACAGCTCGCCCGCTCGCACCTGCACAGCTGTCAATGATCATCGTTTATGTGGTGGTCGGCGGCAAGGCGTTTCGCCCGCTCGCCCGGCACCACGGGTCTCGCCATGACGCGTGGCGGACCCGCCGACGCCGGTGCGGGCTGTTCGAGCGGGCCGAGCGGCTCGGTCGGCCCGCACCCTGGCAGCGATGACCTGCACGTCTACGCCGTGGTGCTTGTGTTTCCCGGAGTAGTACGGCTTCTGGTCGGCGACCCGGTCGACCGGAATCAGGGTGCCGTCCAGGATCGCGTATGCCAGTCGGCGGATCCGGTCCATGGCGGTGGCCAGGTCGTCGGCGGCCGCCGCGAGCAGGGCTATCGCTTCCTGCACGTACCGCCATGCGGTGGTCACGCCGACGGCGAACCCGGCGGCCAGCCGGGTGTAGGTATCACCGTTGCGCAGGTGAGCCAGGGCGAGCAGTGCCTGGCGTCCCGCGTCGAGGCGCCGCCACGAGCTCATCCTCGACTCGGCCGGCATGGCCATCCAGCATCGCCGGCCGGCCCGTGACCAGCTCATTCACACCCGGATCGGGGAACGCAGTACACGTCGTTCGAGTTCGGCCGCACCCTGCGCTCCTGCGGCCTCCTCGCCTCCATGGGTTCAGTCGCCGACTGCTACGACAACGCCATGGCCGAAACGTTCTTCGCCACCCTCAAGACCGAACTGGTCTACACCCGAGCCTGGCCCAGCAGGCACGAACTGGAAATGGAGGTCTTCTCCTACATCGAAGGCTTCTACAACCCTCGCCGACGGCACAGCCGGCTGGGTAACGTCAGCCCCGACACCTACGAGAAGATCCACCGAGAGTCCCCGACAGACATCGAGGTGTCCGGCCGATAGGGGTCACTTCATCTGCCACGCCGTAGGCATGCATGAGCTGGGACCAGTCCGTCATGCCGGTGATCTAACCCTGACGATTCAACCTCTGTAACAGGGCAGCGTCGCGGGAGACCATCACGTCGAGCAGGCGGGCGCCTCGCCGCTGCAGCAGACGCGCGGTGAGGGTGGGGGTCAGGGAGAGGCTGACCGCGGCTAGCAGGATGGCCGCGAGCACCGGCGTCCACAAGTGACTCCCGGTGGTGGTGCCGATGATGCCAGGGAGAATGGCGCCCAGCAGGACCACGGGGAAGATCGTCATTTGTCCACCGGTCGGATCGCCTGCTCGTTGTCCAGGGTAGCGGCGATCGCGGGCATCGGTGCCGACAGCCGGCATCAGGAGCGCGATCAGCGGTGCCACGGCGCAGGCCACTGCGGCTGCGGCGATGGCGCCGCTGATGGCGACGACGCCCAGCGGAGAGCGGGTCACGGCCCACAACACGGCCGCCAGCACGATCGACGGTACGCCGAATAACAAGAACCATGCCGCCATCCGGCCGCGTACGTCAGCCTGAAGGGCGCCCGGTGTGGTGAGCAGCTGCCACAGGGCCGTGCCGTCCAGGGCGTAGGTGTTGACCGCGACCATCGCGCCGAACACCGCCGCAGCGGAACCCACGAGGGGCAGCGCCCAACTCCAGTCGGTGACCCCGATGATGAGCGCCATCAACAGCGGGGTCAGCCAGGCACTACGCAGTTCCACACCGCGCGCGGGATCCCGCGACCAGGTGGCCAGCTCTCGCGAGACGACAGCGGACACCTGCGGCGTCGTGAACGGAAGCGACAGCCCACGACCCGGTGCGTGAGGGCGTCGCGGCGTCACGAGGCGAGGTGGGCGGCGTAGGGCCCGCGCTGTCAGGGTGGTCCAGCCCATGTGCAGCAGTGCACCCAGGGCCAGGAGGGCCATCAGCGGCACGACGACCGTTTCCGTCCCGGCGTTGTCACGGGCGGCGATCGCGGCGCGGTACCCCCATCCCGTGGGCAGGAGGGCGAGCACGTCGATGATCGGCGCGGGTAGCTGCCCGAAGGTAGGGAGGACCAGGGTGGTGTCGCTCTGACCGAGGCGGGGCAGCAACCAGGCCGCGATCGGCACCCAGCCAGCGAACGACAGCGCGAGCATGACGGCGGTCTGGATGGCGGCCAGCCTCATCCCGGCCCGGGTCTGCAACAGCCAGGCCGCGATCACCGCCACCGTCTTACCCGCCCAGACCAGCAGATACAGCTGTGCCACCATCGCCACCGCGCCGATCGTGGCCGCCGTCAGGCCGCCCGGTGCGGCCAGCACGACCAGGGACGACAGACAGGTCAGCGTAACCAGCGGGCCGACGCCCAGCAGCTCGGTCCAGGACAAAGCCCGAGCCGCGCGCCATGGCCGCAGCGGATAGCCGCGTAACCAGTCGCGCGAGATGACCGACGGATCGTGGCGGGGCTGGGTCAGAGGGCCGAACAGCCACATGCCTCCCCATCCGGTGAGCGCCACGGCGATCCAGCCTTCGTGGAGCAGTCCGCGGTTGGCCACCGCTGCGCCGACGACCACCAACGCGGCCAGGGCCATACCGGCGACCAGGCTGAATCCGCGCTCGTTGTGCGGGCCGTTGCGAAGCAGGCGTAGCTTCAGCGCGAACAGGGCTCGGGTCATGTCAGCCACCTCAACGGGCGGACCGGATCGGCGCCGACCAGCTCGACGAAACGTTCGTTGAGCGTCCCGTTCGCTGCCACCTCGTCTACCGGCCCCTCGACCAACACCCGGCCACCGGCCACCAACGCCACCCGGCGGCAGTTGCGTTCGACGAAGTCCATCATGTGGCTCGACATGACCACCGTGCCGCCGGCGGCGACGTACTGTGTGAGCACCTGTTCGATGGAGCGGGCCGAGACCGGGTCGATTGCCTCGAACGGCTCGTCGAGGACCAGCACCCGGGGGCGGTGCAGCATCGCCAGCGCCAGATTGATCTTCTTGCGCATACCGGTGGAATACTCCACGATCAGCGCGCGTGGAGCAGCGTCGAGGCCAAGGATCTCCAGCAGGTCCTCGGCGCGGACCCGCCAGCTGTCATCCAGCCCACGCAGCCCGGCGCTGTACCGCAGCGCCTCGGTGGCGGTCAGCCGTTCGGGTAGCGACAGCCCGTCCATCATGATGCCGAGCTGGGCGAGCGCGGCTTGCCGATCGGTTCGCAGGTCATGACCGGCGATCCTGACCGTGCCGGAGGTCGGCTCCCGCAACCCGCACATGGCCGTCAGCGTGGTGGTCTTGCCGGCCCCGTTCGGGCCGACGATGCCGTAACACATTCCCGCTGGGATGCTCAAGCTGACCCGGTCGACGGCGAGTACAGCGCCGAAACGCTGGGTGAGGTCAGTTACCTCAACGGCTGGGACAGTGTAATCGAACACTTGCATCGTCTCTTTCCGGCAAGGAACGGCAGACCGGTCAATTCGGCCGCACTATTCGTCGATCAGGCCGCGGATCTCGTCCATGCGACAGGACGTCGAAGCGGGTTGCCGGAGCAGCGCAGTCGGATGAGCTATCACTCGGCGGTGTGCGTGAGGATGGCGACGGCCAGTTCCTCGTGCACCTCCGGCGGAAGCGTATGCCCCATGCCCGCCGTGATCATCAGCCGCGCTCCCGGGATCTGCTCGGCGATGATCGCGCCGTGACCCGGCTTGACCGGCTCGTGGCTGCCCTCGATGACCAGCGTGGGCGCCTTCAGCTGGTGCAGCACGCCCACCGGCTCGAAGTCCGGGCTGGCCGCAGCGGCCAGCCGGTGGTTGGCCACCGCCGTCAGGTCGCGGGCCCGGTCGTAGATTCGTTCCTGTAGCCGGCGCGCCGCGTCCCCGTCGAACGGCAGCCCGGTGCCGTGCAGCACGCGCTGTTCGGCGATCATGCTGTTGATCTGGGTGCGCCGGTCCTCGGGCGGTGCGGCGGTCATCAGCGCCCGGTAGAAGGCCACGAACTCCGGCGTCGGCTCGGGCAGGCTGTCCTCGGGCTGCGGCTGCCTCAGCAGAGCCCGCAGGATCACCTGACCTTCACCGCCGCCGAGCGGCGAGGAGGCGATGACGGTCAGTGAGCGCACCCGCTCCGGCTGCTCCACCGCGACGAACTGGCCGAGCAGCCCGCCGGCCGAGTGGCCGACCAGGTGGGCGCTCTCCAGGCCGTGGGCGTCCAGCACGCGGTACACGTCGTTCTTGATGTCGTTCCACGTGTACGGCTGTGCCGCGAAGTCGACCGTGCCCGACATGCCGGTGTCACGGTGGTCGTACCGGATCACCCTGCGGCCTCCGGCGACAAGGCGGCCGACGAACTCGTCCGGCCACAGAACGCCCTGCGACATCGACCCCATGATCAACAGGATCGGCGCATCTGTTACGGCGCCGAACTCTTCACTCCAGATGTTCACCTCAGTCATGTCTCAGAGCATGTCCTCTTCCGCTGCGGGCGCCTTCTGTAGAACTACTAGTCGCGCCAGTTCCGTGCGGGAGCCGATGCCCAGCTTCGGGTAGATCTTGTACAGGTGGTACTCGACCGTGCGAGGGCTCAGGAACAGCTGGGCGGCGATCTGCTTGCTCGACAACCCGTCGGCGACCAGGCCCGCGATGCGCAACTCCTGCGGGGTCAGCGCGTCCAGCACGGCCGAGCCCGGGGCCTGCCCGCTCTCGCCCGCCGCCCGCAGCTCACCTTGTGCGCGCCTCGCCCACGGCTTCGCGCCTGCCCGCTCGAACGTCTCCCACGCCATCCGCAGATGCGCCCGCGCGTCGCCCGGCCGCTGCGCTCGGCGCAGGCGCTCACCCAGCAGTAGAGCCGTCCTGGCCTCCTCGAACGGATTGGTGTGCAGCCGCAACGCCTCGCCGAAGGCGTCCTCGGACGACTCGGCCAAGCCCCGGCAACGGGCCAGCAGGGCGCGCGACTCAGACGTCGCGGCGTACGCCGACCATCGCTCGTACGCCTCGAGCGCCGCCCGCGCACCCACCTCGTCGCCCGCGCCCAGGGCGGCCTCGACGCGATCCGGCGCCGTCCGCCACACCACGGTGGGATGCCCGACACCCGGTCCCGCCTCGGCGATGGCCGTGAAGCGGTCATGCGCCGTCGCGTAGCGTCCCAGGCACAGGTCGAGCAGCGCCAGCGCGTACGCGGCGACCCCTGCCCGCAGACCTACCCGGTGCGGTATGGCGATGGCCAGCGCCTCGCGGGCCTGCCGTTCACAAATCTCCTCCTCGCCTCGCAGCGCCGCCAGGACCGCCAGGTTGGCCAGGTGCGCGGCCACAGTGTTCTCATAGCCGGCCTCGCGGGCCAGTTCCAGGCCCTCCTCGGAGATGGCCTGGCTGCTTGCCAGCCGCCCGGCGATGCGCTCGGCCGTCGCCACGAACTCCAGCACGACCGGCAGCTGCCCGGTCATCCCCGACATCCTGGCCACCCGTCCGGCCCGCTCGGCCATCTCGGTCGCCAGATCCGACTCGCCCAGATGGCTGGCCGCGGCCGCCGCCCACAGGTACTCCGCCGCCTCCCCCAGCTCGCCGACCCGCGCCAGCGCCCGCCGCAGCAGACCCGGACCGGCAGCGTCGCCATCCAGCGCCAGACCGATCCCGGCAACCGTGTCCCGCAAGAATCCCTCGCGGTGCCCTGCCGCCCTCCGCCCGAGCTCGATGATGGCCGCCGTGTCGCCGACGTACGAAGCGGCCTCCGCGGCATCGGCCAGCATCTCCAGGCTGTCGCCCGCCGCCAGGATCCGCACGGCCTCAGCGGCGTTGCCGGAGTTCAGCTCAAACCTGCCCTTGAGCTGGGCGATCTCCACGGCGAGGCCGGCATCCGCGCCAGCCTGGTCACGGGCCTCGGCCAGCAGCGACTCCGCCTGCCCGGGGCGACCACCAAGCCAGGCCGCGACGGCGGCGTCCTTCAGGCGGGCAGCACGGGTGCGCGGCTCGGGGGTCAGCTCGGCGGCCCGGGCCAGGGCTGCGGCAGCGGTGCCGTACCCACCGCGGTCGCGCGCCAGCTCCGCGGCGGTCACCAACTCGGTGGCGGCCCGCTCGTCCTGGCCCATGGCGGCTCCGGCCAGGTGCCAGGCGCGACGCTCACCCTCGGTGAGTTCCGCCAGTACGGCATGCACCCGGCGGATCCTGGCCGGGGTGTCCGCCTCGTGCACCGCCGACCGGATGAGCGGATGGCAGAAGCGCACGCGCGTACCCGAAAGCTCGGCCAGCCCGGACTCCTCCAGCTCGGCCAGCGCCATCCGCCCGGCCCACGTCCCCATGTACTCTCCGGGCAGTACCGTCCGCTCGGCGGACAACCGGTCGGTGGCGCGCAGGACCAGGTCGAGGTCAGCCTCCACGGCGGCAACCAGCGCGAGCAGCCGGGCGGAGGCGGACAACGCGGCCACCCGGTCGCCGAACAGTCGGGTCCCACCGGGCAGCGGGTCGGGCAGCGGTTCGCTGCCGGCGAGTTGCGCAGGTGTCAGGCGGGCGGCTATCTCGCCCAGCGCGAGCGGGTTCGCGCGGGTCAGCGTGACGAGTTCCCGCGCCACACAGGGCTGCACACCGCAGCGGGACTCCAGCATCTCGGCTGCGGCGGCTCCGGGGAGGCCACGCACCTCCACCGTCAGAGGCACACCCTTGACCGGAGCGTCCCCGCGCACGGCGAACAACATCGCGATCTTTTCGGTCTCCAGCCGCCTGGCGGCGAACAGCAGTGCGTCGGCCGAGGCCTGGTCGATCCACTGGAAGTCGTCGACCACACAGATCAGCCCATCCGGCGCGGCGGCTTCGACCAGCAGCGAGAGCACGCCAGCGCCCAGCAGGTACCGGTCGCCGGCAGTGTCCGCGGCGAGCCCCAGCGCCGCGCACACAGCGTCGTGCTGCGGTTCGGGCAGCGCGTCGAGCATGCCGGTCACCGGCCACAGCACCTGGTGCAGCGCGGCGAACGCGAGGTCGGTCTCAGCCTCGACGCCGGTGGTCCGCAGCACACGCATCGCGCCGCCACGCACGGCCACCGCGTCGAGCAGGGCCGTCTTGCCCACGCCTGCCTCGCCCCGCAACACCACCGCACCACCAACGCCGTCGCGAGCCCGCGCGATCACCTCGTCGAGTGCGCTGACCTCCGCCGACCTGCCGTAAAGCACGAACAACCACTCTAGGAGACTTCCACGCCGTCCCATCCCCACAGAGTCACTTCTCACAAACGGTGACACGGCGTGAACGTGCAGGTCATGACCGCCGCCACCGGCCGCCTCGTCCGGCTTCACCGAGATGCGGTCCACGACCCGACCGCAGCCCGCACACACGGCATCATCGACGCATTGACCAGGACAGACGCGATGACTTTCACCGGCAAGGGGCCACCTAAGGCGTGTTTTATAAGCCGGTCAGAGCCACTCGCAGATGATGGCGATGGTCAGGCTTGCCTGGAACCGGACGGCCAACTTGTCGTAACGGGTGGCCACGCCGCGGTGGCGCTTGAGCCGAGCGATGCCGTTCTCGACGGCATGTCGCATCCGGTACAGGTCTCGGTCGAACTTCGGCGGGCGCCCGCCGCGGCTGCCCTTGGCTTTGCGGTGGGCGTCCTGGTCGGTCTTGCTCGGGATGCACGCCTTGATTCCGCGCTTGCGCAGGTAGGCGCGGTTTCCGCGGCTGGTGTAGGCCTTGTCGGCCAGGACCAGGTCGGGGCAGGTGCGGGGCCGGCCCACCCCAAGGCGGGTCACCTTGATACGGCGCAGGACCGGGATGAACTGCGGGCTGTCACCACGGTGCCCGGCGGTCACCACCATCGATAGGACCTTCTGTCCCTGCTCACAGGCCAGATGCGTCTTGGTGGTCAAACCGCCGCGAGATCGTCCGAGGGCGTGATCGGCAGGTTCGTCGTGCACGCCGCCGGGTGACTCTTTCTGCGCGTGGCCGTCGGTGCGGGCGCCAGCGGCGTGCTGGTGGGCACGGCTGGTCATCGAGTCCACGCTGACCGTCCAGGTGATCCGGCCTTGCGCATCGCCGGCGGCCTGGGACGCGGCCAGGATCTTGTCCCAGGTGCCGTCGCGCTGCCAGCGACGGAACAGGCCGTAGACCGTCTGCCAGGGGCCGTACTCGGTCGGGACGTCACGCCAGGGCGACCCGATCCGGATCCGCCACCTGATCCCGTCGATGAGCTGCCGTTTCTCCCACTTCGGCGGTCGGCCCTTCACCGACGCGGCAGGCAGCAGCGCAGCAAGCCGCTGCCACTGAGCGTCGGTGAGGTCGTGCCGCCTCGTCACCGCTAAGGTGGCCACGAGGTCTCCGGTATGAAGTTCTTGCTTGGTCGCAGAACCAGATACCGGAGACCTCTTCAGTTGTCGATCACCGCCACGCCGCGACCTTCACCGGCCACTACGACTTCTGAAACACGCCTTAGGGAGCCCACGGCAGCGTGGCACCCCGATCAAGCGGGGCACCGCAGCACGGTTGTCGGCGTACGGCTTCCAGTGCAGCGCTAGGTACGCCAGACACACACGTCGGAGCACCAGCCGCGCCGATATCGTGCGGTGAGCGCGCCAGCGTTCGATTTCCCATGCTCACACTGAGTCGGTCGGGCAACGGACTGCGGCAGAAGCACGCGCTGATGTCGGCATCGTGGCACGCGTGTGCGCGTTTCGCTGGCTCTGTACCTTGAGCGCGGTGGATGATGCCGAACTGCTTGAGCTGTGGTCGTCGTCAAATCGCTCACCGATCCGCTGCGTCGCTGGCTGGCCGGCGGCTGCCTGTCATGGCACGGGCGGCGGCCACCGGGCAGACTTGACGCGGTGTCAACAAGGCGAGCTGCCTCGGCGGGTACAGGGAAAGGCCATCCTGTGACGTCGAGTCGGCGATGGGGACGATGGGCGTGGGTGCGGCGTTGCGGGTTCTACCTGCTGGGCTCGCTACTCTCCGGGGTCGCCACGGTGCTCGCGCTGCCGCTGCTGTGCATCCCGGGGCCGTCCCGGCTGTGGGCGGACTGGCACCGCTACCGTGCCGGCCGGCTGCTCGGCGCGCCGTTTGCATCGCGTCCTGCTCTGCGCGCGACAGGAGGCGGGGCACGGGCCGATTCGGCCACGGTCCGTACCTCCCGCGCCCTGCTGTGGCTGCCGGCGAACGCGCTGACCGGGGTGGTGTTTGGCCTGCCCGCGCTGCTATGCACGGGCAACATCGTCGTCGCCTTGATCGCCACACCGCTGTGGTGGGCGTTCAGGCCGGAGGACCGGCCACGGCTGTTCATCGACGTTCCGGTGACCGGCTGGGCGACAGCCCTCACCCTCGGTCCACTGCAGATCCTCCTCCTCACCGGGCTGGCGTACGTGGGCTTCGCACCGATCGCTCGCGCACACGCCCGAATTTGCCTGGTGGTGCTGTCGCACTCGACGAACGACGAGCTCGCCGAACGGGTCGCCGTGTTGACCCGCACCCGAGCGGACGTGCTCGACGCGCACGGCGCGGAGCTGCGCCGGATCGAACGCGACCTGCACGACGGCACCCAGGCCCGGCTGGTGGCCATCGCGATGCGGCTGGCCGTGGCCCGGCAGGCGTTCTCCGACAATCCGCGGGACGAGCAGTTTGTGGAAGGACTCCTCCGGGAGGCACACGAAGGAACCGAAGAGGCGATGACCGAACTGCGCGAGGTGATCCGCTCCGTCTATCCGCCGATTCTCGCCGATCGGGGCCTCGACGGTGCCCTGACCGCCGTGGCCACCGGCTGCGGCGTGCCAACCCGGCTGGACATCGGCGACCTCGAACGGGTCCCGCCGGCTGTGGAGGCCGTCGTCTACTTCACCGTCGCCGAGGCACTCACCAACGTCACCAGACACAGCCAGGCGACCGCGGCCGGCGTACGGGTGAGCCGCACGGCGGATCGGTTGTCGGTGGTGATCACTGACAACGGTACCGGCGGTGCCGACGATCGGCGGGGCACCGGCATCGCCGGGATACGGCGCCGGGTACTCGCGCTCGACGGCACCGTCGAGGTCGACAGTCCGGCCGGCGGGCCGACGGCCATCACCGTGGAACTGCCGTGCGGGTGGTGATCGCCGAAGACAACGTGCTGCTGTCCACCGGGCTGGAACTGCTGCTGGGCCGAGCGGGCTTCCAGATCGCCGCCGTCGCCGAGGATGCGGCGGGTTTCCTCACTGCGGTGCGGGAGCACCGGCCCGACGTCACAATTGTCGATGTCCGGCTGCCGCCGTCGTTTCGCGACGAAGGTATCCGTGCCGCCCTGCAGGCCCGCCGGGAGCATCCCGGCCTGCCGGTCCTGGTGTTGTCGCAATATGTCGAGCAGCAGTACGCCGCCGAACTGCTCTCCACCACCGGAGGTGGCGTCGGCTATCTCCTGAAGGACCGGGTCAGCCGGGTGGACGGGTTCGTCGACGCGCTGCGCCGCGTCGCCGCCGGTGGTACCGCGATGGATGCCGAGGTCATCGCCCAGCTCGTCCAACGCGCCGGCGACCCGATCGCCGCCCTCACCCCACGCGAACGCGAGGTGCTCGCATTAATGGCACAGGGTCACGACAACAACGCGATCGCAACGCAGCTGGTTATCACCGACAACGCTGTCCACAAGCACATCGGCAACATCTTCGCCAAGCTCGGCCTCGCCGTGACCGACAGCGGCCATCGCCGCGTCCTCGCCGTCCTCGCCTACCTCAACGCCGGGGGCCAGATGAGCGGTCGCTAACCTGACCCCCGTCTTCGTCGTCGATCACTCGCGAGCCGCCGCCAAGCGGCTCACTCGCGCCCGCCGATCGCGTCGACCGGCGCGGATCGCATCGCATACCGGGTGGCCATACTGATCGCAACCCAGGAGAGTGCGATGGTGAGCGTCACGATCGCCATGAGCCCGGTGAGGGAAATCGTGGGAACGGACGACTTCGTCAATCCGAGGCTGATGCCGATCAGCGGTGGGATCGTTGCCAGCAAGCCGAACAGCAGCGCCGAAAAGACCACGATCCTGGCCTCGCCGTTCATCATCGCGCGGACCTGGTCTCGGCTGGCGCCGATGAGTCGCAGCATCGCGAACTCGCGAACTCGCGCCGCTGTGGCCATCACGAGGGTGTTCACCACGGCGATGGCGATGTAGCCCAGCAGCACCGTCTGGAATAGCAGGTTCAGCGCCCAGTCACCCGAGCCGCCGGACCCGGGTGCGGCCAGGAACGTCTGCCGGTCGCCGACCTGGACCGTGGGGTAGTGTGCGACGGCGCCACGTAGCGCGCCGACGAGCGCCTCTGGGTCGGTCCCGTGCACCGATCTGATCAGTACTGCGGTGACCACCCGCGCGGTGGTGTGGGCGATGACGAGGTCGTTGGGCAGGGTGACGTCCCCGAAGCCCAGGCCGTTCTCGTAGATCGCCACCACCCGTGGCTTGACCACCGTGCCGTCGCCGAGCCGGAGCTCGATCGTCCCGCCGACTTTCGCTCGGACGGTCTGCGCGACGACCCGGCTCAGCGCCACCGCGTCGCCCCGCAGGTCGGCGATGTCGCCCTGGTCCACCGCGAGGTCCATGGTTTCGGAGAGCCGTTCGGGTGCCACGCCCTGGGCGGCGAAGACCTTGGTGGCGGTGCTGTCCTCGGACGGGAATGTCAACAGCACCTGCGTCCGCGCCATCGGCGTCGCCACGGCGACGCCGGGCACGCCGCGCACGGCGTCTACGACCTCCGGAGACACACCGGCACCGGACGAGGCGGTCAGCACGTGGTCGGCCCGCAGGCCGTTCTCGAGTTGGTGCTGCGCTCCGGCGGTCGTCGTGGAGGCGCCGAACACCTGCACGGCGGCCAGGGTTACGCCCATGGCCAGCGGTGTGGTGGCCGAGCTGAGCCGCTGCGAGTTGGCCCGCGCGTTGGCCTGGGCGAGGAAGCCGCCGGCCGTGGTCTGCCGGTTCAGGCGCGAGCCGAACAGCACGATGGTGCCGCGAAGCAGCAGGGGTCCAAGACACCCGAGCGCCACGACGAACAACAGGACCGCGCTCCCCGCGGTGTCGGCGGCCGAGTCGCCCGGCGACGCGACGTTGCCCAAGGTCAGCAGCAGCCCGAGCGGGATGAGTAGGACGCCGATGGTCAACCGGACCCAGCCGAGTTTCTTGGGCTCGACCGTGGCGTCTCCGATCGCCTCGACCGGGCTGACCTTGGCCACCCGGCGCGCGACCAGCCAGCCGGCGAGCCGGGCGCTGGTCATGCACAGCACCAGCGCGGCCAGGAGGGGCAACAACCCCACCCGCATCTGGAAGTCCGGAGGCATCGCGTCCGCGAGGACGAACACGCCGCGCATCACGAACGCGAGCGCCACACCGGGCATCGCGCCGACGACGGCGCCGACCGACGACACGAGGGTCATCTCGGCGCCGATCATCCGGTGGATCTGTTTTGGCGTCGCGCCGATGGCCCGCAGCACGGCCAGTTCGCGTCTCCGCTGCCGCACCGACAGGGCGAGAGTGCTGGCCACCACGAACACCACGATCAGCACCATGGTGCCGCCGAACGACGCGGCCGACTCGACTACTAGGCTGCGGGCGTCGCCTACGTCCAGGAACTCCACGTCGCCGCGTCCCGCGCCGGTATGGGCCACCACGCCCGGCACGGCGGCCGTGATGCGTTCGGCCAACTGCTCAGGGGTCACACCGGGTGCGGCGAGCACGCCGATGGCGTCCACCCGGTCCGGACGGCCGGACAGCTTGGACGCCTGATCGTCGGTGACGAACACGGCGGACTGCCGGTCCAACCCATCCCCCGGCGCGGTGGCAATACCCACGACGCGGTAGGACGACGGGATCGAGCCGACCACGAGGCGAACCGTCGCGCCGAGCGACATGTCGCCGCGCGCGGCGAGGTCGGCGTCGAGCACGACTTCGTCGGGCGCGGCGGGTGCGCGGCCCTCGCGGACTCGGAACGGCGCGAGCGCCGCAGCGGACCAGCCGTGTCCGAACATCGGGAAGCCGTCCGGGCCGGCCACTGCGTCGCCGTTCGAGGTCAGCACGCTGACCTCGACGTTGACGTCTCCGATGGCCGACTGAACACCGGGCACCGCAGCGACGGCGGCGATCTTGTCGGCGGGCAGCGTGACGCGCTCGCTGTAGCGGACCTCGGCGGTCTCGTCCAGCCAGAACGACTGCTCAGCGCCGAGGACCACCGCTGCGCCCGAGTAGCGCTCGGGGGTCACGCCGGTGCCGAGGCCGGACACCAACAGTATCCCGCATGCGGTGATCACTGCCGAGCCCGCGGCGATCGCGAGGAAGGAGCCGACGAAACCGCCCTTGCGCCCCTTGATCGTGCTCCACGCCAGCGACAGATCTTTGCGGTACGGCACCACGAGGTGGACCAGCCGCCGGATGCGCCGGATCACCACTCGCCCAGGTGCGTCATGTGCGACGCAACCTGCTCCGGAGTGGGTCGGGTCAGCTCGCCCGCGATCCTGCCGTCGGCGAGAAACACGACCGAGTCGGCGAAGGAGGCGGCGACCGGGTCGTGGGTGACCATCAGCACGGTCTGCCCCATGTCGTCCACGACGTGTCGCAGCAGTTCCAGAACCTGCTTGCTGGACCGGGTATCCAGCGCGCCGGTCGGCTCGTCCGCGACCACCACGTCCGGGTGGGTGATCAGCGCGCGGGCGACCGCGACTCGCTGCTGCTGACCGCCGGAAAGTTCGCTCGGCCGCCGCGTGACATGCTCACCGAGGCCGACCGCGGCGAGCACGTTTCGCAGGAACGCCTGGTCGGCCTTCCGGTCCGCCAGCCGCAGCGGCAGCGTGACGTTCTCCTCGACGGTCAGCGCCCCCAGCAGGTTGTACGCCTGGAAGATGAACCCGATCCGGTCGCGCCGCAGTTCGGTCAGCTCGCTCTCCGACGTGCTGGACAGTTCCGTGTCGCCCAGCATGACCCGGCCCGACGTCGGCCGGTCCAGACCGGCCGCGCAGTTCAGAAATGTGCTCTTGCCGGACCCGGACGGGCCCATGACGGCGGTGAACGTGCCGCGCGGGAAGTCGGCAGTCACCGCGTCGAGAGCCCGTACCGCATTCTTCCCCGACCCGTACTCCTTCGACACCGACTCCAAGCGCACCGCGTACGACGATGCCCCCGAAGTCGGCGATGCGCGGGTGTATGGCGAGTCGGTCGGGGCGGTCTCGGCGTGCGGGCCGCGCCGTCTCGACGGGTCCCTCGTTGATCTCATGCCGTCCGATGCTAGGAGTGGCGGCGGCCTGGGCTGATACCTCCTACTACCGGAACTGAGGTACAGCCAGCTGTAGTTTCGCCGCGATGTCCAGCCGGGAGTTGATGTTGTCACAAACCCGAATCCGCTCCGTCGGTCCGCACTTGGAACTCCTAACTCTTTGAGCGTTGGAGTCGGCGCCAGCAGATGACGGCGCAGGCGAGGGTGAGGAACGCTTCGTGGATGTCGTCGCGGATCTCCCAGCGGATTCGGAAGGCGCCGGAACCAGTGCGGCAGGGCGATGGTCTGCACGACGACCCATCGTCGAGTGCCGAGTCCAGAGCCGTGCACGATGCCGCGCGCCCTGACCTGATGGCGAGCGCTCTGCACGAGTTCTTTCAGCGAGGCACCGGCGTAGTGCGACCGGCCGGCATCACGATCTGGCCTGCCGCCTGGACCGATCCCAGCGTCAATTGCACCCATGCTTCGTCACCAGAGGAAGCCTCGCTTCGAACACCGGCTGCCCCAGCGCGCCGTGGCATACACCCGGGTCTGACCTTTCAAGCCTGGGTCACTGTTTCGACCGGCCCGTCCGCCCTGGGCTGAAGCATCAGCGGTACGTGCCCGTGGGCGAGGGTCGCCGCTACCTCGGACGTCTGCAGTGGGCGATCATGGCGCGACGACAACGTTCGCGAGTGGTTCGCCCGCTGCGTGCCGCCGGACCTGGTTGACCAACAAGCGGCGAGCCCGGGGTGACAACGCAGCGGTCAGGCCGCCGACGTGCGGGCTGATAAGGACATTCGGCGCGGACCACAGCGGGTGACCAGCGGGCAGCGGCTCGGGCTCTGTAACGTCCAAGGCGGCGTGCATCCGGCCTTTGCTGAGTTCGGTGAGCAGCGCGTCGGTGTCCACCACTCGGCCCCTTGACACGTTTACCAGCAGGGCCCCGTCGGCCATCTTGGCTAGGAAGTCCGAGTTCACCATGCCTTCGGTTTCCGGGGTTAGCGGTGCGGAAAGGATGACGACGTCCGCGTGCGGCAGCATGTCCGCGATCTCCGAGATCGGCCGAACCCCGGGGCGGGCAGTCCGGGCCACCCGGCTGACGGCTACCTCGAACCCGGCGAGCCGGCGTTCGATCGCGGCGCCGATCGAGCCGTAGCCGATGATGAGGACCCGGGCGTCAGCTAGTCCACGCGACCAGTACGGGTCCCAGCGGCCCTCGTCGCCCGCCCGAACGAGTTGCGGCAGTCCGCGCCGGGCGGCGAGCGTAAGCGCCACGGCGAGTTCGGCGGTAGCCGCATCGTGAACACCCCGGCCGTTGGCCAGGGTCAGACCAGGCCGCAGGAATGGCAGGACGTGGTCGTAACCAGCGGTCACTGTCTGCACAACGTTGAGCCGAGGCATCCGAGTGATCGGCTCACACAGGCGCGGATCGATGATCCCGTACGGCACTGCGTACAACTCGACGTCGTCCAGGTTCTCTGGGAGGGGTTGCGTGCCGTCGTAAAGCCCGACGTCGAGATCGCTGAGGTCGGCCACGGCGTCGGGGTGAGGCAGCAGGTAACGCATGCCGATCATCATGCCGCGGCGGACAGTCGGATGTCCGGGAGCACAGCGGCCGACATCCGTTCATCGGCACGAACGTGCGCAGGATGAGCCAAGGAGAGATCACAACCTTGGTGACCGCGCTCGGCGACATCACCACCGTGCTCCGTAACGCCGACCCAGCCGACAAAGCCGAGGTCTACCGACAACTCGGCCTCCGACTGAACTACCAGCCGGAAACGCAAACGGTGCGCGCTGAAGTCGATCTCAGCGCACACCGTGGGGTTATCGTTTGTGTCCGAGGGGCCACACGAACCAATGCCCCACCGCCGATGACGATCGCCAAAACCCTAAAGCTCACACAAGTCTAGGTGCTCCGGTGACCTCTTCGAGCCCCCAGAGGTCACCGGACAGGAAGCCCTGGTCAGAGGGTTGCCGGTGGATTCGAGTCTCAGCTGCCGGAATCCTACCGACTCCGCCTCGTCGGATCCCCGAGGCGTACGCCGATTCAGCATGCACTTCAAGCCGTGTTGGCCGTCACCTTCGGTGACGGCCAAGCAACCCGGTGCGGTGCCGATGCCACCGTTGATGTCGGTCATTGATGTCACGTCGCCCCGCGCTGCCGCTCCCTGCCCCCGCCGGTATGAATCCCGTCGGAGGGAGCCGGGTACATCCTGTTGATGAGTGAGGCTCCATGCCGAGCAGCGCTAGTGGCCGTCTGTTGCCCGCCGTTCATCAACAGCCATCCACACCCGCCGTCGAGACCTTCGCTGCCTCCTTGCTGCTTCAGCCTCGGCCAGACAACGCTCCCGAGGCCCCTTCTCAGAACAGATTGTGGCGGCCGGGCCTGCTAAAGCACTGCCGGGAGCTGCTCGACATAGCACATCGCCGCGTGAGGCTCGACTACTCGCATCGCCTCTTCGGCATCCGTCTCAGTGAGGAAGACGCCGAGGTTGTGTCGGCTACGGCGGCCGTCCCGCTCGGTGACTGCTGTCAGCACGTGGACGTAGCGGTATCGCTCACGGCGTTCTCCTTCAGGCAGCCCGGTGAGGAACGCCTGCGCCACCTCCTGTGGGGAGGCGATGTCGAACTCGCCGCCGACCCCGGCAAGCGGTGTGACCGGCCAGAGCGGGTCGTAAGCGTCGAACGTGTGGAAGAACGAGGGCTGCATGGGCGACAGCTCACCCTCGCACCATCCGACGCCCCCGGTGACGACGTAACCCGTCACCCCTTCGCTCGCTAGCACAAGCACCCGTAGATACTCCGGACGAGGGTCGTAGTAGTCCGCGATGCCGTCGTAGACCCGGGCGGCCTCCTCCTCGGTCGCGCACCAGATCACCAGGCCGCGGTACAACTCCTGGATCTGCACCGCCTCGACAGGACTGAACAGCACCTCCAAGGTCGTCGGGAGCCGTTCGTACACGTCGGGCATCCGGTCCGACCGCAACAGCATCTGACTGTGCGTGGCCGAGTACGAGTACAGGTTCACCTCCCGCTCGGTGCGGAACAGCTCCGCGCCCGGGGCGGAAGTGCTCATCCTGGTGAAGCCACACGCGCGACGTCATCTCGCCACTCTTGGACAGCCAGCGAGAGACGTCAAGATCAGACCGCTCGGGTGCTGCCCATGCGTCGTTCTCCGACGGCCCGCTCAGCAATCTCCGCCGATCCGCTCGCCGGTGATGGTGCCGTCCGGGTCGAGACGGTGGGCCAGCTCGTCCCGGCAGGTAGTGACCGCTCCGATGATGTCGACCAGCGGGCGCTCAATTCTCGCGTTCTGCACCGGCGTGAAGTCGGGCGGGAAGCGCCCCGCGGTGAGGAACTTGGAGGCTTCGAAATCGTACTGGCCGAGCAAGCTCCAGCCCGCTTGCACGTCGACCAGGCCGTCATGCGAGTGACCCGCAGCCACCCGGTGCACTGGTCGGAGAAGTTGAAGGGAAGCGTCACGGGACGGCGGCCGATCGCCAGCCGCTTGAGTTCGGCAAGCCAGCGGTCGAGGGTACGCGCCGGACCTCGGTACCGGCCACGGGCGGCGAAGTTACCAACGTCCGGTACGAGGATGCACTCGAAACGGCTGGTGCCGAGCTTCAGGATCATGTGGCCGCGGGCCTCGTCAGTTAGCTCCACGGTCATCGGCACCTGCACGCCGCACTTGGCCAGCACGGCGTGCACCTCGGCCTTGCACAGGCTGCGCACGGCGACGAGCTTGGCGCGGTGACGGACCAACTCCCGCAACTCCCGCGTCGCCGGCGGGGCGATCCACCCCTGCGCGAGGCGACCCATCCGCAGCAGATCGGCCAGGTCGATGGCGTCGCGGACATCGTTCTTCACCCGCCGGTACTCGAATGCCTTGACGCCCAACGGGTGCGCCAGATGCACCCTCGCGCCGGCCGCCTGCAGCGCGTCCACCGCCCAGTACCAGCCGTAGGTGGCTTCCAGCACCACCTCCGGCGTCTGCCCGGCCCGGGCGACCACGTCGGCCAACCGGTCCGGGTCGTTGACGATCCGCACGCTCTCCAGCACCTCACCCGACTCCGTCATCCGCACAATCACCGAGCGGCGCCGGTGCAGGTCGATACCCACGAACTGCTGTCCCGCATACCCTTCCACCAGGGGCCTCCTTCGTCGTAGACGTGAGCACTCCCAGCATCCCGCCGGGAGGTCACGAGGAGCGGAGGCCCCGCTCCTTCATCGCATCAGGCAGTCGCCGGGGACTGTGGATCTAACGGTGTTTCCGGCCTGACCCGCCGGGCGTAGTACCCGGTGAGGAAGGTGCCGTGATGACCGCGACACTGAACGATGTGACTCCACGGAAGAAGAGGCCTGAGCCGTCGGCGGAGGAGCAGGCCGCCGTCGAGCTGGTCCGGCTGGCCAAGGAACAGGGCTTGTCGCTGACCGGCCCGGACGGGCTGCTCAAGCAGCTGACCAAGTCGGTGCTCGAGACCGCGTTGAACGAGGAGATGACCGAGCACCTGGGCTATGAGAAACACGGTCCGGCCTGTGCGGGGTCGGGCAACATCCGCAACGGCACCCGGTCCAAGACGGTGCTGACCGAGGCGACTGGTCATGTCGAGATCGACGTGCCCCGCGACCGGGCCGGCACCTTCGAGCCCCAGATCGTCAAGAAGCGGCAGCGCCGCCTGTCGGGCGTCGACGAGGTCGTGTTGTCGCTGTATGCCAAAGGCCTGACGACCGGGGAGATCTCGGCGCACTTCGCCGAGATCTACGGCGCTTCGGTCAGCAAGGAGACGATCTCCCGGATCACCGACAAGGTGATCGAGGAGATGACCGACTGGTTCGCCACCACCCAGTCGATCACGCCACAATGGGCGGCACGACGGCATGCGAATTGGTCAGCACCACGGGCAGGTCCAGCAGACCAGCCTCCTCGACGAACGCCGCACCGGTCATCTCTCCGTTGCCGTTGAGCACCGACGCTCCGGCAGCACACGCCGAGCCCACCCCCGCACGACCTCGCGGCAGCATCACCGTGCAGGAGGCGACGGCTCGCATCGCTGACCTGGTCACCGGCTGGGCGCCCAGTCCCACCGAACGGGTCTCCGCTATCGCGCACACCGTGGCCGAGCAGCGGACGCTGTGGTCGTCTGGAGAGTCCCGCCTGACCCTGAGCGGTTACTGGCAGGACCTGGGCCTGCGGCCGGAGTCCGAACGCCAGGAGTGGCCGCGCCGGTTGGACGAAGTGTCCGCGAACCGGCTGGACGACGTCGTCCGGCGACACCTGTCCCGCTCGCCGGACCTCACCGTGGTCCTCAAGCAGGAGGAGCCGGTCGATGCGTAGTCTCAACGCCCGTCACCACCGTGCAGCGCTCAACGGGTTCCTCACGGTGGTGCCGGCACCCTGATTGATCACCCCCGGATGGCTGCACTACGCGTCGGATGCCGGCGCATCGACAAGCAGCTGTTCCAGCCGTGCCCGGCGCTGCGACAGCGGCATGTCCAGCGCCTGCCCCCGGCGTCTCCGAGGTGGTCGTGAGCCGGACACTCGCGTACCAGCCGCGGCAACACCGGGCCACTGCCGCTGCCTCTGCGGAAGCGTCTCAGCGGACCCGGCGGCGCGCCGACGGCTCCGGCAGCGCGGCCCGGTCGACCTTGCCGCTCGTGGTTAGCGGCATCGCGGACACCTCGACGTACCGCGACGGCACCATGTGCTCGGGCAGCCGGTCAGACAGGTACTCTCGCAGCGACGCATCCGAGAGATCCTCGTCGGACCCTGTCGACGCCCGCACGAAGTAGCCCACGAGAAGGCCTGCGGTCCCCCGACGGTGCAGGGTCACCGCGGCGCCGCCGATCGCGGGATGAGCGCCGAGGACGGCCTCGATCTCGCCCAGCTCCACCCGCTGGCCGCGCAGCTTCACCTGGTTGTCCCGCCGGCCGACGAAATGCAGGTTGCCGCCCGCGTCCCACCAGGCGAGGTCGCCGGTACGGTACAACCGCTGGCGCACACCGTCGACGTCCCGCTGCACGAAGGATTGCGCCGTCAGCTCCGGGCTGCCGATGTAGCCGGTGGCGAGACAGACGCCCCCGAGAAACATCTCCCCCACCGCGCCGACCGGTGCCAGCCGCCCGGCGTCATCGAGCACGTGCACCACCACGTTCGCAATCGGCGCACCGATGGGCACGTCCGGACCGGGCTCGGGCCGACGACACCGCCAGGCAGTCACGTCAATCGCCGCCTCTGTCGGCCCGTACAGGTTGTGCACCTCGGCGTCCGACACGGCGGCCAGCCGGTTCACCAGGCTCGGCGCCAGCGCCTCACCGCTGCAGATCACCCGTACCAACGAGTGGCACTCGCCCACGTCCGGCTCCGCGAGAAAGAGGTCCAGCATGGCCGGCACGAAGTGCACCGTGGTCACCCGTTCGCGGCGGACCAGATCGACGATCTCCGTGGCGTCCCGGTGGGCCTCCGGCGGCGCGACGACCAACCGGGCACCGGTCATGAAGGGCCACAGCAGTTCCCAGAGCGACACGTCGAAGGTCGCCGGGGTCTTGTGCAACACCACGTCGTCGGTAACCAACCGGTAGGCGTCCTGCATCCAGGTCAACCGGTTCACCAGGGCCTGGTGCGGCACCTGCACACCCTTAGGTCGACCGGTCGAGCCTGAGGTGAACAGGACGTACGCCGGGTCGAGCGGATCGATGACCGGGCCCGCCCGCCGCCAGTCGACCGCAGGCCCGTCGCACCCGCCACCGGTCAGCCGGATCAGCGACGCCAGGTCCGCGTCGCGGAGAGCGGCCGCTCCGGCGTCGCTGGCCAGCACGGTACGCGCCTTGGCCGTCTCCAGCATGTCCCTGAGCCGCGAGGCCGGGTGCCCCACCTCCAGCGGGAGGTACGCCGCGCCGGCCAGCATGATGCCGAGCACCGCGGCGACGCTGTCGGCGGACCGTTCGGCGCAGAGCCCGACCACGTCGCCTCGGCCTACCCCGGCGGCCCGCAGGTTGCCGGCGATCTCGGCCGCCCGGTCGAGATGGTCCGCGTACGTCAACTCACCGTCGGCCCAGCGGAGGGCGATCCGCTCGGGCGTGGCCAGCGCCTGCCGGCGGATCAGCTCAGGCACGGTCGCCTCCGGCAGCGGCCGCCGCGCGCCGGCGAACGACGCAAGCAGGGCCCGTTCCGAAGGGCCCACCGGATCGATGGCGGACAGCGGCCGGTCCGGTGCCGTCACCAGGCAGTCGATGAGCAGGCGCAGCCGGTCGGCGAGCAGGGCGGCGTCGACCATGGCGCCGGGCACGCGGAGCCGCCAGGCCTGCCCCCTCTCCCCGATGCGGAGCACGAGGCCCGGTGACGGGCCACTGTCGTCCGCTGCCGCCTCGACCACGACGGCGGTTTCCCCGACCGGCAGGTCCCAGTGGGTCGGGGCGGCGGCGAGCGCCGCCGCCAAGGTGGTGTCGTCGCTGAACGGCAACACCCGCCAGCGCTTCCGCCCCACATGCACCGGGACTGACGGGCGCCGGGTCAACCGATAGGCGAGGGCGGCCCCCACGGCGCCGAGCGCCTGTTCCGGGCGCAGGCCGTGTCGCCGGGCCAGCAGGGTCAACCCGGCCGCGCACTCCGGGTCCAGCAGGCGCGGTCGGACGTCGGTCGTGGACGGGTTCAACAGTTCCACTGGACACCTTCCGGGACGGTTGCAGGGGAGTCTGTCCGGAGCGGCCCTGCCGTCGGTCGGTCGCCGTGCCCGCCCGCCGGCCTGTCGGCGTGCCCGACCTGGCAGTCCTCGAGCAGGGCGGCCCGGACCGCGACGAAATCGTCATGGAGGAAGAAGTGACCACCCTCGAAGAGCCGAACCTGCGCGTCGGGGGCCAGGTCCAGCCAGGAGGCCAGGGCCGCGACGGGCACCGCCGGGTCGACGGTGCCGCCGTACACCGCGACCGGGCAGGGCAGGGGCGCGTCCAGGGTGGGCTGGTAACCATTCAGCAACGCCAGGTCCCGGCGGAACCGCTGCAGTAGCATCGCGCGCACGTCCGGATCGGTGAACGCCTCTTCGGGCGTGCCGCCGAGGAGCCGGAGGAAGTCGATCACGTCGCTGTCGGGCGCCGCCACGAGGGGCGCCGCCGAGACGCCGTGGCCCGGCGCCGCGGCGCCGCAGAGAACCAGCCGCCGGGGCAGCCGACCGCCCCGGCGTGCCACGTGCCGCACCGTCTCGGTGGCGATCAGCGCGCCGAGGCTGTGACCGAGCAGCGCCCACGGACCGCGCAGCTGACCGACCTGCGCGGCGAGCGACTCGGCCCGGGCGGTGATCCCGCAGGTCTCCCCGGTGCTCTCGGCGATCGCGTCCCACAGCACGGGGCGTACCGCCACGCCGTCGGCGGCGAGCGCGGCGACCCACCGGTGGAAGACGATGGGACTGCCGCCGGCGTGCGGAACACACACCAGGGTCAACACCGGAGGCCGCGCTGGCGCGCCGCCAGCCCAGCGCCCGCTGAGAATCGTCGCGCGCGCCGTCACGGCTCGCCCGCTCCGCGGGCGCGAGCCGACCGCACTGCTTCCGCCACCGCGGCGACGGTGGCCATAGCGGTGAGCGCCGTCATGTCCAGGCGTACGTCGTACCGACGTTGGACGCGGTTGATCATCCGGATGAACAGCAGTGACTCCCCGCCCAGCTCGAAGAAGTCGGCGTCCGCGGTCACCTTCCCGGCGCCGAGCAGCTCGCGCCACAGGGCGAGCACCTCGGTAATCACCTCGTCCGGAGCGAGTACCGCACCGGCGGGCGCGGCCGTCGGTTCACGGGCCGGTTCGGGCCGCGGGAACTCCCGCCCAGGAACCGGCGTGGGCGCCGCCAGCCAGTGCCGCTGCGGGGCGAACGGATAGCCGGGCAACCACACCCTGCGTCCCTCCGACGGACCCACGGCGTCCCAGTCCACTCCACCGCCGGCCGCCCAGAGCCGGCCCACGGCGGCCAGGATCTGGTCGTCGTCGGGAAGCGAGCGGAGACCCGGCTGGATCGCGGCCATCGGCAGCTCCCGGGCCTTCGGGATCCGGCGGGCCGCGCCGCTGAGTGCGGTGCCCGGCCCCACCTCCACGAGAACCGTGTCCGGGGAGTCGACCGCCCGGCGGACCGCGTCCGCGAAGCGCACCGGCGCGAGGACCTGGCGGGCCCAGTAACCGCCGTCCCGACCCTGCCCGGACGGCAGGAGAGTTCCGCCGACGGTCTCCACCACCGCGATCCGGCGGCCCCTGGTCGGGGTGTCGGCCGCCGCCCGGGCCAGCTCGTCCATGACGGGAGTCATCAGCCGGCTGTGGAACGCACGCTGCGCCGGCAGCCGGCGGAAGGCAACGCCCGCCGCCATCAGCCGATCCTCCAAGGACAGCACGGGCGCGGGCCCCCCGGAGACGACGATCACGTCGGGGCCGTTGACCGCGGCCACGTCCAGGTCCAGGTCGACCATCAACTCGCGGACGGTCGGCTCGGAGGTCAGGGCCGTGACCATCGCGCCTTCCTCCGTCGCCTGCATGAGGGCACCACGCCGGGCCACCAGGCGCAGCGTGTCGAGGAATCCCATCTCCCGAGCCACAGCGGCGGCGGTGTACTCGCCGACGGAGTGCCCCACCAGCGCCGCCGGACGCAGGCCCCAGGACATCAGCAGCCGGGCGACGGCGTACCCGTGCAGGACCAGGGCCGGTTGAGCGAGGTCGGTGCGGTGGATGTCGGCGCCGGCTCCCGGATTCAGCAGCAGGTCACGCAGGTCGACGCCGAGCACCGGGAGCAGTGCCTCCGCACCCCGGTCGACATCCGCCCGGAATCCGGGCCACCGGGCGTAGGCCCCGGCGGCCATGCCGGTGCGCTCAGCCCCCTGCCCGGGGAAGAGAAAGACCAGCTGGGGCCGGCGGGCCGCCGGTGGACCCGACCTGCCGGCGGTGAGCTGCTTGGCTGCCTCCGCCGTCGTCCGGGCGGCCACTGTGTGCCGGTGCCGGAAGTGGCGCCGGTGCGCCTGCAGGGTACGGGCGACGTCGCGCAGCGCCAGGTCCGGATGCGCCTGGAGGTGCTGGGCGAGTCGCTGCCGGGCCTCGTCCAGCGCCGTGGCGCTACGCGCCGACACCGGCAGAAGCACCGGCACCTCCTCATCGGTGCGAGAGCGATCCGGCGCGGGCGCCGCCTCCAGGACGATGTGCGCGTTCGTACCGCCCAGGCCGAACGAACTCACCGCGGCCCGGCGGGGTCGATCCGCCGCGGACGGCCACGGCCGGGCCGTCCGGTCGAGGACGAAGACGCTGGACGGGTCGTCGAGCCCGTGTCCGGCCGCGGTCAGCCCGGCCAGCGGCGGGATCCGCCCGGTACGCAGCGCGAGGACCGCCTTGATCAGGCCAGCCACGCCCGCGGCCGCGTCCAGGTGGCCGATGTTCGCCTTGACCGAGCCGAGGGAGCAGGACCCCGCTTCCACGCCGTGCTCCTTGAACACCTCGGTCAACGCGGCGAGTTCGATCGCGTCACCCGTCTCGGTGGCGGTGCCGTGCGCTTCGACGTAGTCGATGGTCGCGGCGCTGACCCCGGCGTTCTGGTAGGCCCGCCGGAGCACGTCGACCTGGCCGGTCACCCCCGGAGCGGTGTAACCGACCTTCACACCGCCGTCGTTGTTCACGGCGGATCCCCGGACGACGGCGTACACCTCGTCACCGTCGCGTCGCGCGTCGGTGAGCCGCTTGAGCACCACGACGCCCACGCCGTTGCCGGGAACCGTGCCGCCGGCGGCGGCGTCGAAGGGCCGGCAGGTTCCCTGCGCGGAGAGAATGCCACCTGCCTCGTACAGGTAGCCGGCCCGCTGCGGAACAGCGACACAGGCGCCACCGGCAAGCGCCACGTCCGCGTCCCCGGCGCGCAGGCTCTGACAGGCCAGGTGTACCGCCACCAGCGAGGTCGAGCAGGCGGTCTGCACTGTCACGGCGGGACCGCCGAGGTCGAGCCGGTACGCCACCTTTGCCGCGAGATGGTCCTTCTCATTGCCCAGAACCACCGCGAGCAGGCCCTGCGCGGCGACGACGTCGGTGGCGGGCAGCACCTGGTTGAGCAGGTAGTAGTTGAGGCCGGCGCCGGCGAAGAGCGCCACCCGGCCGAACGGTCGGTCCGTGGTCAGCCCGGCGCTCTCGAGAGCCTCCCAGCACGTCTGCATGAGCAGTCGGTGCTGAGGGTCCATCAGTTCGGCCTCCCGGGCGGGTATGCCAAAGAACTCCGCGTCGAAGCAGTCGACGTCGGCGATGATCCCCCGGGCCGGCACGTACGCGGGATCGTCGCGCTGTTCGGTCTGCACCGCAGCCTCGGCGAGGTCTGCCGGGGTCAGCCGCGTGACACAGTCCCGGCCCGCCTCGATGTTGTCCCAGTACCGCCAGACGTCGGCGGCGCCGGGAAACCGGCCAGCCAGGCCAACGACGGCGATGTCCGTGGTCGGCCCGGTCATCCTGCCCTCCCTTCCGCCGCCCGCAGGTGTTCGGCGAGTGCCCGTACGGTCGGGAACCGGTAGAGATCGGTCATCGGGAGCGCACGCCCCGGCAGCCGCTCCCGCAGCTGGTTGCGGACGAGCGCGAGTTGCAGCGAGTCCCCACCGACATCGAAGAACGCCTCGTCGGAGTCGAAGTCGTCGGTGCCCAGCACGGTGGACCACGCCTCGCCGACCAGCTCCTCGTACCGTGCCAGGGGATCGGGGTCGGCGCTGCTCGGCACCGCCGGTGTCGCGTCCGTGTCGGTCGCCGGCGGCGCCGGGGCCGGACCGGCGGGCGGCCGGGCGGCAAGGGCGCCGAGGTCCACCTTGCCGTTGCGGGTGAGGGGGAAGGCGTCCAGCCGCAGCCAGCGCTGCGGGCGGGCCTGCGGCATCAACTCCTGCTCGACCCACTCGCGCAGCGCCGCCAGGTCGCCGTTCCCTCCCTCAGTGATCACCGCGGCGGTCAGCCGGGTCCGTCCGTGGTCGTCGCTGACGAAGAGCGCCGCGTCGGAGACACCGGGCTGGCGCCTGATCAGATTCTCCACCTCGTCGAGCGCCACTCGGTGTCCGGAGATCTTGACCTGCCGGTCGTTGCGACCCAGGTAGCGCAGCAGGCCTGAGGTGTCCCAGCGCACCAGGTCACCAGTGCGGTAGCACCGCTCCCCGTCACAGGCCACGAACGCCTCGGCGGTGCGCTCCGGGTCCGCCAGATAGCCGTCGGCCAGGCCCGACCCGGAAACGCACAGCTCGCCCACCCCGCCGGGTGGGACCGGAGCTCCCGCGTCGTCGCGTACCCATAGGCTGGTGCCCGCGATCGGCCGGCCAATCGGCAGGTCGGGTTCCGCCCGGTCGGGCGTGTCGACGTGGTGGACGGTCGTGAACGTGGTGTTCTCGGTCGGCCCGTACCCGTTGCTGACCCGCAGGCCGGGGCACCTCAGGAGCACCTGGCCTACCCGGGCGCCGGACACCACTCCACCACCGGTGAACAGCTGCCGGAGGGTACGGAACGCCTCCGGACGGTGCTCGGCGACGAGGTGGAAGAGCCCGGAGGTCAACCAGGCGTGAGTGACCGGTGTCGCCGCCAGGAACTCCGCCAGCGCGCCCGGTGACGGTTCGCGCGCCGGAAACACCTCCACGGCGTCGCCGCGGACCAGGGGAACGAGAAGCTCCAGCGTGGACGCGTCGAAGGCCAGCGGCGCGAGGCGTAGCATCCGAGGCCGCTCCACGGGTGCGAAGAGATCCGCGTCGCGCGCGAGCCGAAGCACCCCGCGGTGCGGTACCACCACCCCCTTGGGAAGACCGGTGGACCCCGAGGTGAACGAGACGTAGACCGGCCGCGACGGATCCGGGGCGGCGGCCGGTACCTCGTGGCCCGCCGGCCGGGCCGGGGCGCTCAGGTCGACGGGTGGACAACGATCCGTGGCAGGCCAGCCGGCCGTGTCCGCTCTGCCGATCCGCACCCGGGCCTTCACGGCGGAGACAACCTGCTCCCGGCCCCGCGGCGCCTGCGCCGCCTCCACCGCCACGTAGCTCGCACCCAACCGGAGCACTGCGAGGACCGCGACCGCCTCCGCGGCCGAGCGGGGAAGGTCGACGACGACCCGTTCACCGGCTCGGACCCCGTGCTCGTGCAGCAGGACCGATTGAGCTACCGCGTGTTCGTGCAGCTGCCCGTAGGTCAGCTCGACGCCGGCGTCGGAGTCCCGGACCGCCGCCGCGTCGGGGTGAGCCCGGGCCCGGCGCTCGAATGCCTGCCACACGTCGTCGTTGACCCGCACCGGCGCTCCGCCGCCCCACCGAGGCAGCAGCTCGTGCTGCTCCGGGGAAATGGTCCGCACCCGGCCCAGGGGCTCCCCCGTCGACCGCACCACCTCGGCCAGTCCGGCCCGGAACGACTCGACCAGGTCGGCCGCCTCGGTCGGTCCCAGCGCGGCGGTGGCGTACTCCAGCGCCAGGCGGGGCCGCTGCTGCCAGCTCTGCAGGTACAGCATGGCGTCGAAGGCGGCGCCGCGGCAGTGTCCCTCCCGCACGGTCGCCTGGTGTCCGGAGACGGTCACCGTGGCCGGCACCAGCTCGTGGTGGGCGGCGAACCCGACCTGCGTCAGCGGGCTGCGCGCCGGATCAGGTGCCACGCCGAGGTCCGTCAGCAGCCGCTCGAAGGGCACCTCGGCGTCCGCGCCGGCCTCGCGCAGCGCGGCGGCGAAGGTCCGTACGTGCTCCGTGACCGACGCGGCGTCGTCGATCCGGGCCCGCACCGGCACCACCCGGGTGGCCAGCCCGACGACCCGGGCCAGCTCGGCGGTCGACCGGCCGGCGAACGGCATGGCGAGCAGCAGGTCGCGCTGGCCGGCGCGGCGCGACACGACCAGCGCCCAGGTGGCGGCGACCACGGTGGTGACGGTCACCCCGCATCGGCGGGCCACCCCCTCGACCGCCTCCGCGACGGACGGGTCGAGGGTGAAGGTCAACCGGGATCCCGACCCGTCCGGCTGCCCGGGGCGGGCGCGATCAGTGGGCAGCGTGAGGGTGCTCGGCGCGTCCGCGAGACGCCGGACGAGCCGATCCGACGCCCGGCGCAGCTCCCCCGTCACTGTCACGGCGTGCAGTCGCTCACCGATCAGGTCCGCCTGGCCACCGGCCGACCGGACGCTGCCGGGCCCGTCGCTGAGCGCCACGGCCAGCTCGCGCCAAAGCAGGCCGATGCTCCACCCGTCCACGAGGACGTGGTGCACGAGCAGGGTCAGCAGGCTGCGGCGGCCGGCCCGGGTCAGCACGAACACCGCCGGTGGGCGGACGTACGGCTGGAGCAGGTCGGGGCTCGCGGTGGCCAACTGCTCGTGCACAGTGCGCCACGGCGCCTCGTCCTGGTCCGGCAACGCCTGCCGCAGCAGCCGGGGCCGGTGGGTTGCCGGGAGCACGACGCGGGCCGACTCGCCGCTCTCGACGACGAACATGGTGCGCAGCGACTCGTGTCGTGCCACCAGCGCGTCGACCGCCTCACTGACGCGCTGCTCGTCGAGCTCCGCGGGACAGTCGAGGCTGAACAGCAGGTGGTAGGCCCGATCCGCGCCGGCCAGGTGCGCGGCGAGCATGGCGCGCTGCCCCGGCAGCAGGGGCCGGGTCGCCGTCGGCGCGTCGACCGGGGCGGCGGTTGGCACCGGCTGCACCGCCTCCGCGTCCCGCAGCACGGCACCAAGCGCCTCGGTCCCCAGTAGTCGGGCGATGTCCACCCGGCGTCGCAGCTCCCGTTCGCCGAGCGCGAGCAGTTCGATGGCGTTCAGCGACGTGGCGCCGAGCCCGACGAAGGAGTCCCGGTCGATCCGGTCCCGCAGGTGCGCGGCGTCGACGCCCAGCAACTCCGCCACGACGGGCAACCAGTCGTCGGGGCCACCGCTGGCGGCGGGACGATCACCGGACCGCGGGACGAGGAGCTCCGCACTCACGCGGCCGCCGCCTGCAGTTCCGCCCGCCGCAGCGCCGGGGCTGACATCCACCTGCGGATCGGCACGATGGCCACGAGCGACGTGAGGGCGCACAGCACGAAGATCACCCTGGTGTCGAGGAGGCCGCCTGCCACACCGCCGAGCGCCGCGCCGAGCGGGGTCGCGCCGTAGGACATCATCCGGGAGGCCCCGGCGATCTGGCCGCGTTCGTGCCCGGGGACGGTGCGCTGGCGCACCGACATCGCCTGTACGGACCACATGCCCCCGAACACACTGCCCAGCGCCATGACCAGGCCGAGCCAGACCCCCTGGCTGACCACCAGCGGAGCCGCGAACACCGTCGCCCACCCGACCCGGGTCAGCCACAGCAGATGCTCCTGGCCGACGAGACGCTCGAAACGGGCGGTCAGCAGGGATCCCAGCGCGGCACCGACGCCGATCATCCCGATGACGAGCCCGTACGTGCCGGGGCTCATGCCGAGCGGTCCGGGGGCGATGGCGTAGAGAACGAAGACGGTGTGGAAGGCGGCGTTGGCCAGGGTGGTCAAGGCGCCGACGCCGACCATCGTGCCGAGCACCGGTCGACGGGCGATCGTGCGGAGCCCGTGCAGGAACTGCACCGGCTGACGCTCGCCCGGCTCCTGCCGCACCCGGTACGGAGTGCTGATCCGGCCGAGCAGCAGGGCGGCGACGAGGCAGGCGGCCCCGGCCGCCCAGGCGGGCGCCTCGATCGCCACTCCGACCAGCACACCGGCGAACAGCGGACCGGCGAACTGGTAGGAGATCCGGGTCGACACGGAGATGGCACCGTTGGCCCGGGTCAGGTCCTCGGGAGGCACCATCTCCGGGATGAGCGTCTCGGCTGCGGTGTCCACTACGGTCTGCACGGTCGCCACCGCGAAGACGATCAGCACCAACAGCAGGGCGACCGGCACGTCCAAGGTCAACAGCGCGGCCAGCAGCAGCATCAGCAGGCCGCGGGTGACGTTGGCGACGGTCATCGCACGCCGGCGGTCCACCGAGTCGACCAGGATGCCGGCCGGGATCGCCAGCACCAGCCACGGCAGGGTGGAGGCGACCGTGATCGCACCCACCACCATCGGCGAGCGGGAGACCTGCGAGGCGATGATGACCGCCGCGACGGAGAACACGCCGTTGGCGGCGTCGGAGAGGCCGGTGGCGGCAAGCAGCCGGCGGAAGGATGGGCTGATCATGAGTGGAAGTCCTCCGTCTCGAGCCGTTCCCGAACCGCGCCGAGGCGCTCCACGCCGCGGAGCACCCGGTCGGCGGGCAGCCCGAAGTCAATGAGGGCGGCAACCTCGTCAACGCCCATCCGTCCGAAGTCCAGCAGGCGCTGTGCCACGACCTCCGGCGTGCCCAGAAGGGACCTGCTGGCGTAGAAGGCACGGTACGAGCGGCGGACGATCGCCTGCCGGTCCCGTTCCGAGGCGTTCTGCAGATCGAGTTCCTCCTCCGGCATCGCCCGGCTGAGGCTGCTCAACAGCTCCGTGTGGCTGCGGAGGTAGTCGAGGAAGGGCGACTCGCAGGTGGCGCGAACGTCTTCGTGTGGCTCACCCACGTACGAGTGGACCATCAACGTGACCCGGCCCGCTTCGGGGTCGTGGCCGTGCTCCGCCCGGGCCCGGCGGTATATGGCGATCTTCGCCGTCAGCTGCTCGGGAGTGAGCGCCAGCAGCGCGGTCAGCAGGTTGGCGCCGACCTCACCGGCGAGCTGGAACGATTCGTCGCTCGCCGACGCGGTCAGCCAGACCGGAAGCTCGGCCTGGACCCGGGCCGGGTACGGCCGCACGCTGACCCGGTCACCGGCCCCCGCCTCCACGTCGTCCAGGCTGCCGCCCCGCCACAAATGGCGGATCAGCTCGACGTCCCGGCGGAAGGTCTGCCGCCGATCGGCGAAGCGGTGCGGCGCCAGCACGAAGTCCAGCGGGTGGAAGCCGGCCGCGAAGGAGAGGCCGACCCGCCCACCGGAAAGGCGGTCCACCACGCTCCAGTCCTCGACCAGCCGCAACGGGTGGTGCAGGGGCAGCACGACACTTCCGGCGCGCAGCCCGATGCGGGTGGTGGCGGTGGCCAGCGCGGCGTTGAGCACGGCGGGGTTCGGGTACAGGCCGCCGAACTTGTGGAAGTGGCGTTCGGGGCTCCAGACCGCCTCGAAGCCCAGCCGGTCGGCGAGCCGGACGGCGTCCAGCACCAGCCCGTAACCATCTCCCGAGTCGTCCTGCTGGGAAGAGAAGAAGTAGATGCTGGTACTGGGCACTCCCGGCCGCCGGGCAGCAGCCACGTTGCTCGCCGCTACGGGCGACTGGACGACTGGACGCGTCGCGACGGCGGGTGTTACCGGCGGCGGTGCCGGTGCCGGTGCCGCGCCCGGGGCGGCCTCCACGAACGCGGCGAGCGCACCGAAGGTCGGCTCGTCGAACAGCTGGTCCAGCTCGACCTCCACACCTAGACCGTCGCGGATGCGGCCGCGCAGCCGCAGCGCGGCGAGGGAGTGCCCGCCGAGTTCGAAGAAGTCGTCCTCCGGAGCCACACGATCGACGCCGAGCACGTCCTTCCACAGCTGCTCAAGAGTGCCGGTGACGTCACCGGCCGACGTGCCGGTGGTGACCGACGGGGCGGCTGTCATGACTGGTTGCTTCATCCCCTCGTCCTCAGTCGTGGTGTACGTGCCAGCCGGCACGGCCACCGGTTCGGCCACCGTCGGCGACCGCTCGGGATCGAGCCAGTGGCGGGTACGGTCGAAGGCGTACGTCGGCAGCGGCGCCCGGCGGCGCCGCTCGGCGTACGCCGGATCCCAGGCCCCGCCGACACCGACGGACCACAGCTGCCCCACGACAGTGAGCAGCGCTCGGTGATCGTCGCCGGCGGCGTCCCCGCTGACGCCCCAGACCCGGGCCTGCTCTGGTGCCGGCAGGTGCTCCCGGATGAGCACCTGCAACGCGCGTCCCGGCCCCACCTCGAGCCATGCCGTCGGGGCGAGCGAGTCGCGCACCCCCGTCACGGCAGCGCTGAAGTCGACGGTGTGGCGCAACTGGCGGCCCCAGTACTCGGGGCTGACCGCCTCCCGGTCGGTGAGAGGCCGGCCGGTAACGGTGGACTGGACGGGTAGCCGCGGCGGCCGCAGCGTGAACCCGCTCAGGAACCGGGTGAAGCGGTCGGCGGCGTCCTGCATGGCGCGGGAGTGGAAGGCGTGCGAGGTGGACAGCCGACGGCTCAACAGACCCCGCTCCCGCAGCACACCGGCCAGCTGGTCGAGGTCCGGCGCCGGCCCGGATACGACGGTCACGGTGGGCGAGTTGCGCGCCGCGATGTCGACGTTCGCCGGCAGCAGCGGGGCGACCGTGTCCACCGGCGCGAAGACCGACAGCATCGCCCCAGGTGCGGCCTGTTGCATCAG
Organism: Micromonospora sp. CNZ285; assembly: GCF_004637285.1. NCBI lineage: Bacteria > Bacillati > Actinomycetota > Actinomycetes > Micromonosporales > Micromonosporaceae > Micromonospora > Micromonospora sp. CNZ285. Next base: position 2,645,566 of record NZ_SPQD01000001.1, read on the forward strand.
CCGGCCTCGCTCGACGACCGCGGCGAGTGCGTCGTCCAGCTCGAAGACACCGGCCAGGCAGGCCGCGACCAGCTCACCGACACTGTGCCCGAGCATGGCGGAGGGTACGACGCCCCGACGGAGCAGGCTGTGCGCGGCGGCGAGCTCGGTGACGAACAGGGCAGGCTGGGCCACTCGGGTCTGGGCCAGTGTGGCCGCGTCGAGCGGGTCCTCGCTGTGCAGCAGCGCGGGCAGGTCGAGGCCGGACAGAGCGGCGACGCGTCGGGCCGCATCGTCGAAAACGGCCCGGTACACCGGGTCGGCTCGATGACTCGCCCGGAACATGCCAGGGCGTTGGGCGCCCTGGCCGGGGAACGCGAAGACCACGGTCGCGCCGTCCTCGACCTTGCGGACGGCGGCCTGGGGCAGCCGGGTCGCCGCCGCCGCAGCGGTGTCGGCGACCAGCGCCGCGCGCCAGGAGAGGGGCGTACGGCCCACCCGCAACGTGTGCGCGACGTCGGCCAACGCCGGGGGCTTCTCGGCTGCGAGGGCCGTCCCCAGCGCACGCAGACCGGCCTCGGCGGCCGCCTGGGACCGGGCCGAGACGAGCAGCAGCTCCGGGCCGTCTGCCGCCTCCGCCGATGGCACCTGCGGCGCTTCCTCGAGGACGACGTGGGCGTTGGTGCCGCCGATGCCGAAGGAGCTGACGCCCGCGCGGCGGACGCCGTCGACCTCGGGCCACGGGACGGCCTCGGTCGGCACGAAGAACGGGGAGTCCCCCAGGTGCAGGAGCTCGTTCGGGCTCTTGAAGTGGGCGACCGGCGGGATGGTCCGGTGCCTCAGCGCAAGCACCGTCTTGACCAGGCCGAGCACACCGGCCGCGACGTCGAGATGACCGACGATCGACTTGAGCGCGGTCAGCGCGATCCCTGGTCGGTCCGGCGCCGCCGAGCCGAAGACCTCGCAGAGCGCGGCGACCTCGATGGGGTCGCCCAGCCTGGTGCCGGTGCCGTGGGTCTCGATCACCCCGACCGTCTCCGGCGGGATCCCGCCCACGGCCAGCGCGTCAGCCACCACGGCGGCCTGGCCGCTGGCACCGGGGGCGGTGAAGCCAGCCTTGCGCGCCCCGTCGTTGTTCACCGCCGAGCCCACGATCACCGCGTGCACGGTGTCGCCGTCACGGACCGCGTCGTCGTACCGCTTGAGGACCACCACGCCCACGCCGTCGCCGGCCACCGTGCCCTCGGCCGCAGCGTCGAAGACGCGGCAGTGGCCGTCCGGGGAGAGGATGCTGCCCGGCTCGTGGACGTATCCGCGGCGGGACGGGGGCGCGACGGAGGCGCCACCGGCCAGGGCGAGGTCGGACTCGTAGGACAGCAGGGACTGCACCGCCATGTGGACCGCGACCAGGGAGGTCGAGCAGGCCGTCTGGACAGTGACGCCCGGGCCCTGCAGGTTCAGCTTGTACGCCACCCGCGTAGCGGCATAGTCCTTGTCCGCACCGATCACCAGTTGCAGGCCACCAGCGTTCGTCACGGCCCGTTCGTTGGGCAGGACGTTGTCCAGCATGTACAGGTTCATGCCGGTGCCCAGGTACACCCCGGTCCGGTTCGGGTCGGACCCCACCGGCGGGTGGCCCGCCTGCTCCAGGGCCGCCCACGCGCATTCGAGCAGTATCCGCTGCTGAGGATCGATCAACGCGCTCTCACTCGGCGAATAGCCGAACAGGGCACCGTCGAAGCGGTCCACGTCCGTCAGCACGCCGCGGGCCGGGACGAACCGTGGATCCAGCGCCCGTTCCGCCGGGACGCCCTGCGCGACGAGTTCGTCGACGTCGAAGAAGGAGATGCTTTCCGTGCCGGTCCTGATGTTCTCCCAGAACCGGTCGAGGTCCGCTCCGGCGCCGGGTACCCGCACCGCCATACCGATGATGGCAATCCTGCCGCTCTCCGTCATGTCACCTCCCCACGCCCGGACGGCGCCTCACGCCCGACCGGCTCATCCACGTCCGTCCAACTCGTCCACGAGGTCCCCATCGGGCATCAGGGCCAGCGTGCCGTTGGCCAACCTGATCCGGTCGCTGCTGATCATGACCCGGGCGGAGGTGACGTCCCGCAGATGACGGCTGAGGCTGAACCTGCTCGACTCGGCTTCGCGGTAGGCGTCCACCCCGATCAGCTCGATCGCGTCCACCACTGCGGTGAACGCGAGCTCGGCCACCGCGAGGCGCACGTTGTTCGCCCGGCGCGGCATCCCCGCCGGATGGACGCCGGCCACGGCCGCGGCGTCGTACTCGTCGGCGAACGCCCTGATCTGCGCGCGCGACTGGTCCAACGACTGGGCGATCCGACCGAGCCGGACGGTCTTCGCGGCGAGCAGATCGCTCGCACCGCCCGACGCCCGGCGGCGTAGGAAGCGGCGGGCCCGGTCGGCCGCGGCCGACGCGATGCCCCACCAGCACCCGGCCCAGCCGAGATGGGTCAGCGGAGTCATCACCTGCGCGCCGGTCACCGCGAACGGCTCGGCGAGCACCATGTCCGCCCGGCTGGACACCGTCGCCCGGCACCCGCCGCTGGCGGTGCCGCGCATGCCCATCGCGTTCCACGGCACCGGATTGGCGATGTCGATGCCGGCCCGATCGGCCACCACCAGCACCTGGTCCGAGAGCGGGGCGGCCGCGTCGCGGCGCGCCACCACCAACGCGGCGTCCGCCACCGCCAGATATGAGGAGACCGACACCTCCTTGACGACGGTGAGGCCGCCGTCGGGCGAACGGTCGCAGAAGGCGTTGCCCTGCCGGGGATCGGCCGCACCGCGTTCGGACATGAGGCTCGCAATCAACGGCTGGGCCTGCCACGTGCCAGCGACGAACTTGGTCAGCTCGTCGGTGGCGGTGGGCTGCCGGGCGATGCTCAGCAGCTGTCCCTGATGCATCGCCCAGATCATCCCGGTCGAGGCGCACGCCCCGCCCAGCGCGGACGACACGGCGGCGATCTCGCGTGCGGTCCACCACCTGCCGCCGTCCCCGGGGCCCGGAGCGAGCAGCCGTTCCTCGCGTAGCGCACCGATCGCGGCGTCCGGCGTCCGACCTTCCTGGTCGACGGTGTCCGCCTCGGCGGCCGCAACCTTGGCCGCGCGACGGACCCGCGCCGCCAGCGTCTCCTGCGGGGTGGGCGCGTTCATCCGCGGCGCCCCGCGACCTGCTCAACGTACTCGACGCACTCGGCACGGGTCGCTGGCCCGTGGCGCGGCGTCCAACCGTGCGGCGGCGGCAGCTCGGCCGGCCAGAGGGAACATTGACGAGCCTGGTTGATCAGCACAATGAGGTCCCTCTCGGACTCGAATGGATTTCGCATCACCGTCACCGGCCCGTGCTTTCCGCCAGGGACCGCAGCCGTGCCGTGAGCCGCGGCCCGGAGGCCCGCAGCGGCTCCCGGTCGAACATCCGCAGGTGCGCCACGTCGGTCGGGACGATCTCGACGGGTCCGCCGAATCGTGCCGCCCAGGCGCTGGACAGCGCGTCCGCCCCGGCGTCGGCAGCGGTGAAGTAGAGCAACCCGGCCGGGTGCTCCGGGACGTTCGGCGACAGGGGCGCGACGGCGTCGTAGAGGACGACCAGGGGTACGTCCCGCCCGGCCCCACGCAGGCGCTGCGCGATCTCGTCCGCCAGCAGTCCGCCGAGGGACCAGCCGAGCAGGATGCACGGTCCGACCGGCACCAGGTCCTCGATCTCCTCCAGGTACCGCTCGACCAACTGCTCGACGGGCTGGCCCTGCGTACCCGCGGCCAGCTCCGCCGACTGCAGGCCGTAGACCGGGAACTCCAGCGGGATGTGCCGCAGCAGGCCCGCGTAGCACCAGCCAAGCCCGGTGCGGGGCGGCAGGCAGATGATCGGCGCCGCCATCCCGGTGGTTCGCAGCGGCAGCACCGTCTCCGCCTCCTTCGGGGCGTCCGCGGAGGCCAACCGCTCGGCGAGGGCGGCCGGGGTGGGCGCGGCGAAGATGTCGGCGACGGACAGATTGACCTGGAAGATGTCCTGGAGGCGAAGCACCAGTTGGACCGCCAGCAGCGAGTTGCCGCCCAGCTCGAAGAAGCTTGCCGAACCGCTGACGTCGGGCTGGTCGAGCAGGTCCACGAAGAGGTTGCAGAGCAGTCCCTCCTCGGGGGACGCTGGAACATCCGCCACCGCGGCACGCTGCGCCGGCTCCGGTTCCAGGTCCAGGGCGGCCCTGCGGTCGATCTTCCCGCTCATCGACACCGGAAGCGCGTCGGTGAAGGTGATCACTGCGGGAATCATGTACTCCGGCAGGTGATCGGCGAGGTACCGGCGCAGCTCACCGGCCTCCGGTGGCACCGGCGTCGCGGCGGCCAGCCGGGCGACGAGCTGGGGCACGCCGGACCGATCCCGGACCCCGACGACAGCCTCGTCCACACCCGGATGGCTACGCAGCCGGAACTCGATTTCGGCCAGTTCGACCCGGAACCCGCGGATCTTCACCTGCGAGTCGGCTCGACCCTCGAACAGCAGATGCCCCGCCGGTGACCACCGGCCGAGGTCGCCGGTGCGGTACATCCGGTCACCGGGCCGGCCGTACGGGTCGGCGACGAACCGCTCCGCCGTCTGACCGGGTCGGGCGTGGTACCACTGCGCGAGCTGCGGGCCGGCGAGGTACACGTCGCCCACGATGCCGAGGGGGCACAGATGCAGGCCGGCGTCGAGGACGTAGACGACGTTGTCGCCGAACGGCGCACCGACGTCGGCGGACGGGAAGTCCGGCCCACCGCCGGCCCGGCCCCGGTGGTGGGCGGCGGTCACGTACACGGTGGCCTCGGTCGGGCCGTAGAAGTTCCAGAACTCGATGCCCTGGTCGAGAAGCTGCCGGCCGAGGTCCTTCGGCATGCTCTCGCCGCCGAGCATGAGCCGCACTCGCGTGGTGAGCCGCACCCCGGCGCCGAGCAGGTTCTTCCAAACCGTCGGCGTGCCGCCCGCCAGGGTCACACAGGGCTCCTCGGTGAGGGACTGCTGCACCGCCGCCGCGTCTGCCGCGCTGCCCGACTGGAGGCGCACCGACGCCCCGGCGAGCAACGGCACGAGGTACTCCAGGAGGGAGATGTCGAACGAGAACGTGGTGACCGCGAGTACCACGTCCTCTGGCGTAGGGCGGACCAGCTCGAGGGCGGCGCCGCAGAAGCCGGCCAACGCCGACCGCTGGATGGTCACTCCCTTGGGCGTCCCGGTGGAGCCCGAGGTGTACATGATGTATGCGGCGAGGTCGTCCGGCGGCGCCGGCCGGTCCGGCCCGTCCGGGCCCGCGCTGATGTCCCGGTACGAGGCGCGGGCGAGTCCGGGTGCGAGGGCGGCGCCCCGGTCGGCCGCCCGGTCGTCGACCAGCAGCAGCGCCGCCTCGGTCTCGCGCAGCATGTGCGCCAGTCGCGAGTCCGGTTGCCGCTGGTCCAGCGGCAGCAGCACCCCGTTGGCCTTCCAGATGCCCAGCACCGTCGCGACCAGCTCGGGTGAGCGGTCCATCAGGACGCCGACGACGCTGCCCGGGCGTACGCCCGCGGCGAGGAGACCGGCGGCCATCCGGTCGGACTGCGCGTCGAGCTGGTGGTAGGTCATCGTCCCGTGGCGGCCGGACAACGCCTGGGCGTCGGGCTGCTTCTCGACCTGCCGCGCGAAGGTCGCCAGCACGTCCTCCGGTCCGACGCCGTCGGGACGCGTGTATCCAGCGGGGGCGGAGAAGCGCAGCAGGTCGTCGCGTTCAGCGTCGGCCACGAGCGGCAGCCGCCGGACCGGCAGCCCGGGCTCGCGGGCGGCCGCCGCCAGGACCGTGGAGAGGTGTCCGACCATGCGGCGCACGGTTGTCCGGTCGAACAGGTCCGAGTTGTACTGCAGGCGCAGGCGGAGCCCGTCCTCGAGGGCGGCGAAGTCGGCGGTCAGGTCGTAGCGGGCGCCCTGCAACTCGATGTTGACCTTCTCGGCCCGCAGGCCGTGCAGTTCCAGCGGCTGGTCCGGCAGGTTGTTGACGCTGACCGAGACCTGGAAGATGGGCGACACGTTCGGCCGGCGGGTCACGTTCAGTCCCTGGACGACCTGCTCGAATGGCAGGTCCTGGTGACTGAGTGCGCGCAGTACCCGGGTGCGGGTGCGCTTGAGCAGGTCGGCGACGGTGTCCTCGGGCTCGACGGTCAGCCGTAGCGGGATCATGTTCAGGAACAGCCCGATCATCGGCTCGAACTCCGGGCGGGTCCGGCCGGCGACCGGGCTGCCGATGACGATGTCGCGCTGGCCGGTGTACCGCTGCAGCACCACCGCCACCATCGAGGTCAGCACCATGTACGGCGTCGTCCGGGTGGTCGAGGCCAGGTGCCGCACCTGGTCGAGCACCGGACGTGGCAGGCTGACGTGGAGGATCTCCCCCGCCATCGTCTGCTTTTCCGGGCGAGGACGGTCGGTCGGCAGGTCGAGAACGTCCGGCGCGCCGTCCAGGTAGCCTCGCCAGAACTCGAGTTCCTGCTCAGCCCGGCCCTCGGTGATGTCGGCGCGCTGCCAGCGCGCGAAGTCCGGGTACTGCATGCGCAGCTCTGGCAGGGCGGCGGGGACGCCGCCGACGCGGCTGTTGTACACGGCGGCCAGTTCCTGGCGCAGGTTGATCAGTGACCAGCCGTCGACGACGATGTGGTGCGCCAGGATGAGCAGCGTGTGCACCGTCGGCTCCCAGCGGATGAGGTAGCACCGCAGCGGCAGCTCCGACGCGAGGTCGAAGGGACGGGCTGCTTCCGCGCGCGCGAACCGCTGCACCAGGGCCTCACGGTCGGGTCCGGGCACCTCCGGGTGGGCCAGCCGGACCAGCGTGAGGTGGGCCGTCGGCTCTACCCACTGCCGGGGGTTGCCGTCTCCCGAGTCGCGGCGGAACCGGGTGCGCAGGGCGTCGTGCCGGGCCAGGACGACCTGGAAGGCGCCGTCGAGGGCATCCGCGTCGAGCTCGCCGACGAGGGTGGTGGCGTCCTGGTTCACATATCCGGTGTTGCCCGGCACGAGCTGCTCGAGGAACCAGAGCCGTTGCTGTCCGAAGGACAGCGGGGCTTCCTGCTGAGTCATGACGCCTCTCTCGAGTCGGCGGGTGCCGGGGACGGTGCTGCCGGGTGGTCCCCGCCGCCAGCCCGGCGAGCGCGGCCGGCGGCCATCTGGCGGATGGCGTCGCGGCGGCGCAGGGCCCGGTCGTCGGCGGGTGCGGCGGCCGGGCTTTCGGCGGTCCGGGTCCGGGTCAGGTACGCGGCGCAGGCCTCGATGGTCCCGAACCGGAAGAGGTCGGTCACGGTCACGTCCAGGCCCTCGACCGCCATCCGGGATTGCAGACTCATGAGCGCGAAGCTGTGGCCGCCGACGTCGAAGAAGTTGTCTCGTACGTCGAAGTCCTGGCGGCCGAGGACCTCCGCCCAGAGTGCCCGCAGTCGGCGTTGCAGCGGACCGGCGACCGGCTCGGGCGACGCGGGCCGGGCGGCGGCCACGGGCCGGGTACAGAACTTGGCCAGCAGCGACACGCGGTCGACCTTCCCGTGCGCGGTCAGCGGGATCTCGTCGACCGCCACGATCCGGGTGGGCACCATGTAGGCCGGCAACACCCGGCGCAGCCGGTGGGTCAGGCGAGCGGGGTCGACACCGTCGGTGACGGTGACGAAGCCGACGAGGTCGGCCCCGTCGAGGAGCACGACGGCCGCGCGGACATCCGAATCGCGCAGGAGGGCGTGCTCGACCTCCGCGCACTCCACCCGGTGTCCGCGGACCTGGACCTGGCCGTCCTCCCGTCCCAGGTAGAGCAGCTCGCCGTCCGCGCCCCAACGGCACAGGTCACCGGTGCGGTAGACGATGCCGCCGGCCTCGTAGGGGTCCGGCGCGAACCGTTCCGCGGTCAGCTCCGGATTGCCGAGGTATCCGGCTGCCACCAGCGGACCGCCGATCCACAGCTCTCCAGGTACGAGCAGACCTGCGGGCCGGCCGGAGTCGTCCAGGACGTGGCAGCGGCCGGATGGCAAGGGCCGGCCGACGTCGCCGTCGGCGACCGCCGCGAGTTCGGGAACAGTGGCGTGCCGCGCGGTGACGTGGACGGTGCCCTCGGTGATGCCGTACATGTTGACGAAGCGAGCGGTGCTCTCCGGCGCCCTCGACATCAGGTCTGCCAGCCGGGGCCAGCTCAGCGCCTCTCCCCCGGTGACCACGTAACGTAACCCGGCGAGTTGCGGCGACGGACCGTCTAGCAGGGCGGGCAACAGCCGGTAGAGCGCGCCGGGCGTCTGGCTGAGGACGGTGACCCGCTCGGTCGCGACCAGGGCGGCGAGGCGGGCGGGGTCGACCAGGTCCGCGCGCTCGGCGAGCACGACCCGGCCGCCGTACGCCAACGCCCCCCACACCTCCCAGACGGAGAAGTCGAAGGAGAACGAGTGGGCGCACAGCCAGACGTCCTCGGCGGTGACGTGCAGCCCGCCCGGGCTGGCCGCGAACAGCAGGTCCACGCTCGACCGGCGCACCATCACGCCCTTGGGCACCCCGGTGGAACCGGAGGTGTAGATGACGTACGCGAGGTCCGTGCGGCGGTCCCGGCCGGCGGTGTCCAACGGGTCTGCGGGGTCGAGTCCCTCGCCGGCGACGTCCACCAACCGGACGGGCCGGCCCTGGACGGCGTCGGCAAGTACGTCCCGCGTCGCCGGTTCTACGAACACCAGTGCGACGCGGGAGTCATCGACGATCAGGCGTAGGCGCTCGCGGGGGTAGTTCGAGTCCAGGGGCAGATAGGCGGCACCCACCTGCCAGACGGCCAGGATCGCGGCCACCACCGTTGGTGATCGTTCGAAGCCGACGCCGACCAGGTCACCCGGGCCAGCGTTATGCCGGCGCAGCAGGTCGGCCAGTCGGCTCGCCTCGGCGTTCAACTCCCCGTACGTGACGTCCGCGCCCCGGTACCGGATCGCGACCGCCTCCGGCCGCCGCCGGGCGTGGTCGGCGAACCGTTCCAGCAGCGGTGTCGGTGGATCGGCCGGCAGCGGTGCGTCGGGGTGCCCGAGAGCGAGAAGTCGCCGAGCCTCGGCGTCGTCGGTGAGGCCGGGCGGATTCCCTTCGCCGTCGCCCTCGGCCAGTTGCCGGAGCAGGTTCAGGAAGTGACGCAGCAGTACCTCGGCTGTGTGTGGGCGGAACAGCTGCGTGCTGTACTCCAGTCGGACGAAGGGGCGCGCACCCGACAGGTCGACGGTCAGCCCAAGGTCGAACTTTGCCGCCTCGACCTCCACGTCGATCTCCTCGACGGCCAGCCCGAGCAGGTCGGGCAGGTCGACGCGGAAGTTCTGCAGCGTGAACGACGCCTGGAACAGTGGGGAGCGGCTGCGGTCGCGGGCCGGCGCCAGCTCCCGGACGATGCGTTCGAACGGCACGTCCTGGTGTGCGAACCCGTTCAGGGTGGTCTGCCGCACCCGGCGCAGCAGAGTGGGCAGATCGGGCCGGTCGCCCAGGTCGATCCGCAACGGCACGGTGTTGACCAGGCACCCGACCGTCTCGTCCTCCCGCTCGTCCAGCCGATTGGCCACCGGCACTCCGACCACCACCTCGGGTTGGCGCCCGTGACGGGTCAGCAACAGCCCGTACGCCGCCAGCAGCACCATGAAGGTGCTGGCGCCGTGCCGGCGGCCGTACTCGCTGATCCGGTCGAGGAGGGCGGGGTCCAGGTCCCGGGTCACCACCGCACCCTCGGCAGTGAGCACCGCCGGCCGGGGGCGGTCCGTCGGCAGGTCCAGGACGGGGGCGTCGGCAAGGTGGTCCCGCCAGTACCCGACGCCGTCGGCGCTACCGGCTTCCCACCGGGTGCGCTGCTCCTGCGCGTGGGTGAACGTGGAGCCGGCCGGGGCGACGGGCAGCGGTTCGAGGGCGACACGGGCGTTATAGCACGCCGCCAGGTCCCGCAGGAGGATTCCCAGGGCCCAACCGTCGCAGGCGATGTGGTGCACCACGATGACGAGCGCGTGCTCCGACCCGGACCAGGAGAGCACGCGGTAGCGGGCGACGGGTCCGGTGGTCAACACGAACGGACGGCGGGCTTCCTCAGCGACCAGCTCGCGCACCTGCGCGTCCTGGCCCGCTCGGTCCGCTACGGGGCGGCTGAGGAAGGCCAGGTCGATCGGCGCCGACTCGGGTACCACCTGGCACAGTTCCCCGTCAAGCACGGTGTAGGTGGTGCGGAGCGCGTCGTGGCGGTCCGTGAGGTCCTCGAAGGTGGACCGCAGTGCCTCATGGTCCAGTTCGCCCGTCAGGCGCAGCGCGAGCGTCACCACATAGCCGGGCGCACCTGGTTCGAGCTGGTCGAGGAAGAAGAGTCGTTCCTGGGCGAAGGACGCACGGCCGACGCGTGGCATGGAACCTCCTGCGATCTCCGGTGGGGCGTTGTCGGGCCCCACCGGCGCGGCACGCCGGCCGCTACGGTCGATCGGACAGGCCTGAACGACTACGCGGGACGCGACCGAGCCGGCGGGGTGGCCACGTCGCACGGGCGCCGTCGTCCGGCCTGTGGGCGACGACCGATCGGACCGCGGCGAGACGGCAGCGGCGCCGGCTTCGCGTAGCGGGGCGCGACGAGAGGGGTGTGCATGTTCTTCTCCCACGGTTTCGACCGAACCGACACCAGGTGGCGTCGTCGATCAGTCAGCGCCGTCGAACGCGGACAGCACAGCGGGGCTGCCGACCACGATGGCCGTGTCGGGAGCGACTCGCGGTGCTGGGCGAGCGATCAGCAACTGAGTTGTCGGTCAGCAGCTGAACGATCGATCAGCGCCGCGCGAATGAGTTCATCCTGCCCAAGCCGGCCGCCAAGGTCAACACCAGCGGCCCGCGGGCGGCCCGTACCCGCCGACCTCCCGGCGTACCCGCCGACCGGTCACCACCACGACCGCGTCTGTCGGGCGTCGACCCCGGACCGGGGTGTGCAACAGGCTCGGCGGCGATACGCTGGCCCACCGATCCTGGGCCCCTCATGCTCACCTCCGACGGCATCGGCGATTGCCGTCCGTCGGCCGTCGCCAGTTGCCCCCGGGAGCTCGCGGCCGCGCGCCCTGATTCCGCACGGTGCGGCCCGAACAGTACCGATCAGTCAGGAGGATCCCATCGTGGATGGCCAGCCGGTGTCCGGCGAGTCGCTGAGGGAGCTGTTCCGCCAACAGGCTTGCAGCGTCAGCGTGGTCACGGTCCTGGCCGACCCGCCGGTCGGCTTCACCGCGACGTCGCTCACGTCGGTGTCGCTGAGTCCACCGGTCGTCTCCTTCTGCTCGGATCTGGCCGGCTCCTGCTGGTCGCAGCTCGCTCAGACCGACCAGGTCGGGGTGAACCTGCTGCGGGAGGAGCAGGTGGACGTGGCACGCGCCTTCGCCGCCCGGGGGATCGACCGCTTCTCGGCGGCGCGATGGCACCGGGGCCTCAGCGGAGTGCCGCTGATCGACGGCGCGCTCGGCTGGTTGGAGTGCCGAGTCATCGAACGGGTGATCGCGGGCGGCCAGGCGATCGTGCTGGCTCGGCCGACGCGCGCTCGGGTCGACGGCGCGGGGCGGCCGCTGCTCTATCACCAGGGCCGGTACGTCGCCCTGCGGGATCTGCCGCGTCAGCGCGTGCCCCAGCCGGAGACGGTTGACGCCGACGCCTGATCCGGCCCGCTACCTCAGGGAATCGGCGTGAGTGGCATATAGAGCCGCCGGAACCAGGACGAGGCGTCCTGATGGTGCGACTGCCGGCGGGTCAGGTCCGGGTCGTGCTGGACGGCGCTCATCAGCACCAGATGCCGATGGGCCGAGCGCAGGAAGCTGTCGACGCGCGGGCGACGGCGTCGTTCGTAGGCGCTCAACGCCGCCGAGCCGCAACCGTGCCGGGCCACCTCGTCCGCCAGCACGGCGGCGTCCTCGACCGCCATGCCGCCGCCCTGGCTGGTCGCCGGGGAGAGGGCGCGGGCGGCGTCGCCGAGCAGCGCCAACCGGCCGCCCGTCATTCGCGGCGCGGTGACCGTGGCGGCCGGCCGGGCCACCACCTCATCGTCGAGGACGAACGTCTCGAAGAGGCGACCCACCTCCGCGGGCAGGCGGGGAACCGCATCCAGGACTTCCCGTCGCGCCTGCTCGGGTGTCAGCCTCAACGGCTCGGGTGCGGTCAACTGCAGGAAGACCGCAGCGCGATCGCCGCCCACGGGCATGGCTCCGAGGAAGGATCGGGACGTCCGCCATACATGCCAGTCTCGCAACCGTTCGGGCTCGGTCATGGCGACGGTGGTCCTGACGAACGTGTGTCCCGAGTAGGCCGGAACGATGCCCGGAGCCAGCCGGCCGCGCACCCAGGAGCCGATGCCGTCCGCGCCCGCCACCAGGCGGTACCGCCCAGTGCTCCCGTCGTCGAATCCGACCTGAACTCCGTCGTCCTCCTCCGCCACGGACGTCGGGGCCGTTCCGAACCGGACGGTGCCGGGAGCGATGGCGGCGAACAGCAGGTCACTCAGCACCCGGCGGTGGACGGCGAGCGGCAGGCCCAGCTCCCCCCAGACCAGATCCCACCGCACCTCGCTGCGCCGGCCGTCGGGGTCGATCGCCACCTGGCGGGAAAGCGCGGCCCCGCGAGCGACCAGGTCCTCGCGGAGCCGCCCGAGGCTGGCCAGTGCGTTCGGGTGCAGGACGATCCCGGCCCGGGCGGTACGCAGACGCGCGGCCCGCTCGACGACCTGGACGGAGATCCCCCGGTCCTGCAAGTGACCGGCCAGGGCGAGCCCCGCCACCCCCGCTCCGACGACGAGCACCTCCGCCGTCACGGCCGACCGTCCAGCGGCGCCATCCAGCGCAGGTGTCCGTCGACGCGCACCAGGCTCACCGGCCGGGTGGTCTCCGGTCCGTGCCACGCCAGGCAGCCTTCCTCGGCGGCCTCCCCGTGGTGCGGAGCGAAGGCGGGCTCCAGCCATAGGTGGTACAGGGGGCCGCCGTCTTCGATCGAGTCGACCGCCTTGTCGAACGCGGCGCGCCGCTCCGCCGGCACGTGCATCCGGGTCGCGGAGTGGAACACCAGCCGAGCCTCGCCCGGGGGCAACTGCCGGCCGAGGTCCGGACAGACATCAATCGCGTCACCGGCGATGATCCGGACCGGCTCGGCCACCGCCTGCTCCAGCGCGGCGTCGAGAAGGCCGGCGGACGGTCGGTCCTCGGGCCAGACCAACGCCCGCAGCCACCGCCGCTGATCGGGGTCGAGGACATCGACCGGATGGAGGTCGACCCCCGTCCGGCTACCGATCTCCGGCAGGTGGGTGAGGTCCGGCGCGGCTCCGTCACCCCGCCATTCGCTTTCCACGGTCACCCGTGCGTCGGGGGCACCGAAGACCCGGTCGCCGAGCCGGTAGCGGTAGCGGTCGACGTGCAAGTGGAACCCGGCGCTCGCACCGACCTCGACCAGATGCACCGGGCCGTCGACGACGTCCCGCAGAGCCGCGAGGGCGAAGCGCAGAGCCAGGACTCGACGTACGACGTTGGACTGCACCAGTCGGGTGCCGATGAGTTCCTCCACCCGGGGGCGGTGGCTGCGGCAGAAGTCGAGAAAGACCGGGCCGGCGGCCGCCGGGTCACGCGCCGGCGTACCGACGACCGACGGGTAGAAGTCACGAAGATCATGCTCGACGCCACTCAGCAACAGATGATGCACCGCGCCGAAGAGGAGGAAGGACGGCTGCTGACCCGGCCGCCGGTGCAGCAGGAGCTCCAGGGTCCGCTCGTCGTCGGCGACGACCTCGCACAGCGCCCGGTAGAGCGGGGAGGCCGTGAAGGTGCCGCCTGACCCCCGGAAGTGCTCGGCGAGTTCGGTGAGTTCCTCAGCCCTGGTCATGGTGCTCCTGTCGGATCGAGTCTGACGAACCCGCCGCGGGAGTGCCCGTTCACGGCGGGCCGGATCCTGCACACCCTTCAATACCGAGACGGTGCCCGCAAGCCCGCCGAAACGCCGTCGCCGACCGGTCGGCGGTCGGCGGCGAGGCGCTCCACCAGCAACGCCGCGTGGGAGAACGGGGGCAGGGTGGCGATCGACGCAGCGGCCTCTCGCGCGGCGTCACGGTAGTCCGGTTCCTTGAGGACACGCCGCAGGGCCGCCGCGATCCGGGCCGGAGACGGATCGGTGTCGCGCACCACGATCCCGGCGCCCATCGCTTCCAGGCCCGGCAGCCGGGTGGGGTCGTCGGCGTTGCCGAGCGGGATGCTCACCACGGGGACGCCATGGTGCAGCGCAGCGCGGATCGAGCCGTAGCCACCGTGGCAGACCACGGCGTCGGTCCGGCTCAGGATCTCGGCCTCCACCGCCTGCGGCAGGAATCGTTCTAGTCGCACATTTGCCGGCACGTGCCCGATGCGCCCCGGGTCCGTCTGCGGCCCGGTGGTGGCGACGACCCGCACCGGCTCGTCGGCGAGGGCGGCGAAGATGGCCTCGAAGACTCCCGGCCGGCGGTCATACATCGTGCCGAGGGTGACGTACACACAGGGCCGAGAGCCGTCGAGTTCGTCCAGCCACGACGGCATCTCGGACTCCTCGTACAGAGCCGGCGGCGGTTGGAGGATGTGGGTTGCGGGCCCCAGGGAGCGGGCCGGGAACCATTGGGGCGGCCCCACCAGGAGTTGCAGCCAGCAGTGCATGGAGCCGAGAGTCGGGTCCGGAGGCAGGCCCACATCCGACCGCGCCTGCTGGAACAGCTCGCCCAGCAGCATCGCGAGCAGGCGAGGCGGAGTGGGTGCGTAGTCCAGGACTGCGACGGGCAGTGCGTCCCGGTCGCCCACCAGCCAGGCGCTCCACGCCGCGGTCTCCCGGACCAGGACGTCCGCCTGCCAGTCCCGGGCGGCGGCGCTCAGCTCAGGCACGGTGCGGACCGCGTCACGCAGGTAGCGGCCCACCGCGGCGCGGGCCCGCGACAGCGACCGGGTAGCCGCGGCCGACGACTCGACGTCGAGGACCGGGGCCGGGTCGCGGGACAGGGTGATGGTCTGGAAGCCGAGCTCGTCGGCGAGGGCGGTCAGGTGAGCCGGTCCCGCGACCGCCACCTGGTGGCCTCGCTCGCGTAGGTCCCGAGCTAGCGGGACTAGCGGGTAGAGGTGGCTGTATCCACCGTCGGCAACCGTGAACAGAGCCCGCATCGTCGTCTCACTCCTCACGGACGCACGGTCCAGGGCCCGCGCGGTGGCTGATGGTCGCCGTCCACCGTACGGGCGGACCAGGTACCACGGCACGCTCATGGTGCCGCCGGAAAGTCGCGCTAAAAACAATCGGAGGCGCGGATGCTCATCGGCATACGTCCACCTTCACACCGGCCGGGGCATCCACGTTGCTCTTCCCGCCCGGGTCTCCTACGCCTAGCCTTTCTGCTACCGGCCCACCGTGCCCGGCCCCTCCACCCAGTCAGCGCGGCCGTGGGCCTGACGGCGAATCCCAGGCTCTGGGCGGTCGACCCGGTATCGGTCCTGGCCCCCGGTGTCGCGCTCTGCCTCGACACGCCGGCCGGACGCGCACCACCCCCGTCGAACCTCACGTTACGGAGACCGCTAATGCCGCGACACGTGCTCATCACCGGTGGTGCAGGATTCATCGGCGCGCATGTGGCATCCAGGCTGCTCGCGGCCGGCACCGCGGTCCGGCTGTTCGACGTCCTCCATCCGCAGGTACACGACGCACCCGGGCGTCCCTCGTACCTACCGGCCGACGCCGAACTCGTGGTCGGTGACGTCCGCGACCCCGCGGCGGTCCGGTCCGCCCTGCGCGGTGCCGATGCTGTCATCCATCTCGCCGCCCGCGTCGGCGTGGCGCAGAGCATGTACGACCTAGCGGAGTACTCCGGCACCAACGCCCTGGGCACCGCCACTCTGCTGCAGGAACTCGTGGACAGCTCCGTCGAGCGGCTACTCGTCGCATCGAGCATGAGCATCTATGGCGAGGGCCGTTACGTCGACGTGGCCGGCCGGTGCCACGACGACGTGACGCGGAGCCGGGTCCAGGTGGAGGCCGGTCGCTGGGATCCCGTCGGAGCCGACGGCGCACCGTTGACGCCCGTCGCCACGCCGGAGTCGAAGACGCCGAGGGCCCACTCCGCGTACGCGCTGGACAAGTATTACCAGGAGCGGATGTGCCTGACCTTCGGGCAGACGTACAAGCTCCCCACCACCGCCCTACGGCTATTCAACGTCTACGGCCCTTACCAGGCCCTGTCCAACCCGTACACCGGGGTGCTCGCGAACTTCGCCACCCGGCTGCTGAACGGACGGGCGCCGCTGATCTTCGAGGACGGCAATCAGCGGCGTGACTTCGTCAACGTGCACGATGCGGCACGCGCCTTCGAGCTGGCGCTCGACTCCCCTGGTGCCGTCGGCCGGGCGATCAACATCGGCAGCGGGCGGTCGCTCAGCGTCCGGGAGGCGGCGACCCGGCTGGCGTCCGTGCTCGACCGCTCCGAGCTCGGCGTCGAGGTGACGGGCCGCCACCGGGTAGGCGACATCCGACACTGCTTCGCGGACGTCTCCGTGGCACAGGAGCTGCTGGGATACCGGCCGGAGACGGACCTCGATCAGGGCCTGCGAGAACTGGCGGACTGGTTGGAGGGCCGGGTGGCGGTTGACGGTCTGGAGCAGATGGCCGCGGATCTCGCTGGCCGCGGTCTCACCGTGTGAGCCGCGGCCACCTGCGCCAGGGGACCGACGGGACCCGTCAGACGGCGGCCTTCAGCCCGGCCGTCAGCAGGCGTGCGGCGGCCTGGTCCTGGGTGATCCCCATTTGTCTGGCCTGCTCCTGCAACGCGCTGTGTATCTTGGCAGGGATGGTCACCACGATCTGACGGTCCTTCTCGTCCGCCTTCCAGAACTCCTCGATGAGACTCTTCACCGGCACGTGAGGGTGGTTCCGTTTGGCCTGGAGGATCTGCCGTCGCTCGGCGCCCGTCATGGTGGCCAGCGCCTCCGCCAGGTCGGCGGCCTCCCGGGCGTCGATCTGCCCCTCGCTCTTGGCCACGGTGTCCTGCGCCTTCAGCGCGACGTCTATCCTGATCTCACCGGAGTCCACCATCTGGCGCAGTCGTGGTTCCAGCCGGTCGTACTTGATGTGCCGGAGCACCTGCGCGTAGGGAATTCCCGTCTCATCCGCCACCGCTCGGGCGCTGCCGTACTTGCGATACAGGGCGGTGCACGCGTCGATGATGTCCTTGCTGTCCAGGTCTCGGCGGATGAGGTTCTCGGTCAACGAGAGCGCCTTTGCGGTCTCCAGGTCGACCGGCTGGTCGATGATGGCAGCCAGGATCGTCGATCGGCCCAGACGCTGGTGCGCCAACACCCTCCGTTGTCCCATCAGGATCTCGAACCGGTCCGCGCAATCGCGGTCCTCACAGACGACGATCGGCTCCAACAGTCCGTGCAACCGGATGCTGTCCACCAGATCGTCGAGCTGCTCGTCGACCTTGCGGAGCCGAACCTGCCCTTCACCGACTGTCAGGTTCTCCACCGGCACTTCGCGAATCTCCCTGATCCTGGCCATCGCTCCCCCGTTCATGTCGCTGTCGTTCTAACGACGTCGCGCCACTGTACAGAAGACCCTGCGGACGGCTGAGGAACTCATGATCCGTTCAGCCGCCCTGGTCACACGATCGGCGCGGCACGGTCGGCCGCTGAAGGCCACCTCGCGACGTCCGGTCCGCCGGCCGATCCGGACGGCCGAGACCGAGGCGCCGAGCGGCGGCCTCGGCCCGGGGGCCCGAGACGCGAGCGACGCGTTGCCGGCACTGACAGCCATCCATTAACGTTCGGTTGATGAAGATCGAATGGGTGAACCACTCGATGGTGCGATCCGCTTCCCAAGGGCCGGAAACCGAGGGCGGGCGCTTGATCATAGACACCGAATCCGACCCCCGGAAACTAGCGTTCCGGTTCGCTCCTGTTGAATCGCCGGCCACTCTGGAGACCAACCAGATCGAGCAGTTCAACCGGAACGGATACCTCTCCCCACTAGACGTTTTCGACAATGAGGAAATCACCGAGATCGGCCACTACGTTGACGATCTCGTGGCAAAGGTGGTGGACGCACCAGACCAACGAAACGCCTATTCCATCATCAATTACCACGTGGTTTGCCGGGGCCTGTACGACATCGTTCACGAACCACGGATCCTCGATTACGTGCAGGATCTTCTCGGCTCTGACCTGGTGGCCTGGAACACTCACCTGTTCTACAAGTCGCCGCGGGATCCGATGGAAGTCCCCTTCCATCAGGACGTGATCTACTGGCCGCTCACCCACTCCGCGTCGGTGACGGTTTGGCTGGCGATCGACGATGTGGACGAGGGAAACGCCGCCGTCAAGTTCGTCCCTGGAAGCCACCTGGCGGGCCCGCTTCCGCACGAGCAGAAGCCCCTGGACGGCACCCGGACGCTCAAGCGCGAAGCGATGCTCCCGGCCTCGGTGACGCCGTACGTCAACTCGATGCGGGCGGGTCAGGTCTCCATCCACTCCGACCTGCTTCTGCACGGATCGGCCGCCAACACGTCGGGGCGGCGCAGGGCGGCGCTGGCCATCCGCTACGCCGCTGCGGACCTCCGCGCCCTTCCGGGCGCCGAGTGGTACCTGCACGCGTCCACGTCGTGCCGTGGTGAGATCCCGGCCCACTGGCCCCGCCGCCGGCGGCCGAAGAGCGAACATCCGGAACTCATGGCCAACCTGTGGGGCGACTTTGACGGCACCACGTACGACCCGAGCTGACCGTCCGAGCACCCCGTCGGCGCGGCCGGCCGGATGCGTCACCGAGTCCCCCATTCGTGAGGAACTGGGCTATCTCGACGACGTGTTCACCGCCCTGCACCTGCCGAAGGATCCCGTCGGCGCGGTGCTCGTCTGCGGTGGGATCGGCTGGGAGTTCGCCAAGAACTATCGGCGGGAGGTGATGCTGGCACGAGCGTTGGCGAACCGGGGCTTCGCCGTCGCCCGGTTCCACTACCGCGGTCTCGGCGACAGCGGCGGCAGTTTCGACCGGCTCACCGTGACCTCGATGGCCGCCGACGCGCGGCGGGTGGCGGACCTGCTGCGGGCTCGGAGCGGCATTGACGAGATCGCCGCGGTGGGGGTACGTCTGGGTGCCCTCGTGGCGGCCGGCCTTCACCCCGGCGCCGACGGCCCGCTCGTGCTCTGGGAGCCGGTGCTCAGCGGTGAGGACTACCTGAGGAGCCTGGAGCGGATTCAGCGCGTTTGGCAGGTGTCCCGGCCCACGGCCGCGGCACCGCCGTCCCCCGGGCCGGGGCGGCCACTCACGGTTCTGGGCTTCCGGCTCGGCACCGAGCTCGTGGCGCAACTCCGGGCGGCGCGTCTGGCCGAGCTGCTGACGCCCGGCCGGCGCGAGGTGCGCTCACTGCACGTCGGCACGCTGCCTCGGGGCGTGGCCGAGCTGCGCGACCTGCTGGCCGCCGCGCCGCATGGATCCCGGCTGCAGCCCAGCGTGGTCCCCGGCGCCATCGACTGGTGGTTGAAGCGTCGACGCTTCGAACCCGAAGAACGCTGCGACGTGACCCGTCAACTGGTGGCCACGACCGTGGCCTGGCTCACGTCAGGCCCCGCACCCGACCAGCTCCGGGCCACACCGACGACCCTTGCCGTCGGGGCCGGCACGCTGGTCGGCGTCGCTCGGCGGCGACCGGTCGGTGTCCCCGTGGGCGGGGACCGACTGGCCGGCATCCTGGTCGAGCCCGCCGGGCACCGGGCCGAACTGGGGGCGGTCTTGCTCAACTGCGGCAGTTACCACCCGGCCTGTGGTCCGGTGGGTCTGTGGAGCGAGGTCGCCGACCGGTTGGCGGCGTTGGGCGTCACCTCGCTGCGGGTCGCTTATCGCGGGGTGGCGGACAGCACCGGCGAGGTGCATGACTTCGACCTGACGCGGCCACGTACCACCGATCTGGCCGCGGCCCGGTCGGCGCTGGCCAGCATGGGGCTGAGTGCCCAGGTGCTGGTAGGCGGCTGCCTGGGGGCTCGGACGGCTTGCGCCGCGGAGTTGAAGGGTCTACTCGGGCTCGGTCTGGTGTCCCTGCCGTGGCACCGGGAATCGCTCGCCACCGGCCGGGACTCTCGCACCCGGCGGCCGGCCGACGCAGGCCGTTCGATCCCGGCCCACCCGGGGTGGATCAACGAGGGGCTGGTTCGCGACATCGGTGGCTGTCTCACCGCTGGCATTCCGATCCGCGTCGTTTACAGCCGGGACGAGCCGTACCACCGCGACTTCCGCCTCGCCAGCGCCGATCTCGCCGGTCGCGTCCTCGACCGCCACGAGGGACGGTTCGAGGTGACTCTGGTGGACGGGGTCGACTCCATGTTCGAGACCGGCAGTGTGGCAGCGGCGCTCTGCGATTTCGTCGCCGCCCTGCTGCCCGCGACCCATCCATGAACGCCGGGGCGGCCCGGGCACGAACCGAGGGCCCGGGCCGCGGCGCGCGGATTGGCGCTAAAACCAAATGCCCTGCGGGTGGTGCCAGCGCACCGGCGCCCCAGCTGTCGGGCATCACACGGGCAGCTGCCGCTTGCCGTTGACGCTGACCGTCAGCTCGCCGACCACACGCACCCGCTTCGGCACCACCGCGCTGGGCACCCGCGCTGCGATCGCCCGCTGCACCTTCCGCTGAATCCCGGACTCCGACACGCCGTCGGCTAGAACGACATGCACCTCGAGTTCGTCCGGACGGTCGGGCGCGACCGTGACGGCGGCGTCGGCGATTCCCGGCACCGACAGCGCCAGATGCCGCAGCTCCGCGCCCTCCACCCGGTATCCGCTGATCTTGAGCTGGTCGTCGTGGCGCCCCAGGTAGAGCAGACTGCCGTCCGGCAAGACCTCCACCTGGTCCCCGGTCCGGTACGCCCGGCCGGGTGGGCCACCGAGCGCCGACTCGTCGAGGAACGCTCCCGGTAACACGTCGTGCAGATAACCCCGAGCCACCCCGGCGCCGGCGATCACCAGCTCCCCCGGTCGACCGGCGGGCACCGGATCGAGGCTGTCGTCCACGACGTACAGGCGGGTGTTCCAGATGGGGCGACCGATCGGCAGGCTCGCCCGACCACCGACTGGCGAGCCCGCGTCGAAGACATGGGCGCAGCAGCCGATGGTCGCCTCGGTGGGACCATAGTGGTTCATCATCCGGACCCCGGGCAGCCGGTCCCGCAACTGATCGACGAGGCTGCTGTCGAGTGCCTCTCCCCCGCACACCAGCGTCCTGGCCAGCTGCCGGTAGTCGGGACGCATGGTGCGTTCGAGGAACCGCAGGATCGACGGCGTGACCTTCACGTACGCGAAAGGGCTCCGGCGACGGCCGAAGAGCGCCTCGTGGTCCCACACTCCCCCGCACAGCGTGACCGGACGCCCGGTTGCCAACTGCGGCCAGAGCGCCGTCATGGATAGGTCGAAGGCCAGGCTGCTGATCAGCGCCGCACCGCCCTCGGCACCGACCGTGGCCGCGCACCAGTTGGCATAGTTCAGCAGCGAACGGTGCTCCACGACCACGCCCTTCGGGACCCCCGTCGACCCAGAGGTGAAGATGACGTAGGCGGCGTCCTCACCCATCGGCAGGCCCGGTTCGACGCCGGCCAACGCCACGGCCTCGGCGAGGTCGAGGACCGGCACGTCGAGGTCGGCCGGGACAACCGGGACGGCGGTACGGTCGACGACAAGCAGACGTGGACGGGCGACCTCGACGATCGCCCGTGACCGCTGCGCCGGATGCGTCGGCTCGAGTGGTAGGTAAGCGGCCCGCACGGCCATGGCGGCCAGCATCGCCGCCACCGTCTCCGGCGTCCGGGACGCCCACACGGCCACGAGATCACCCGGCGCCACTCCCTGATCGATCAGCGCGGCGGCCACGGATCGGACCCGCTCCCACAGCTGACCGAACGTGCACGTCGTTCCGGACGTGCGCAGGGCCGTCCGCCCGGGACGGATGCGCGCCTGCTCGCGGACCATGTGGACAACGCTGTGCCCGACAATCGCGCGCCGAGTTCCGACGAGGACACTACCTATAACCTGGCTCACAGACTTCATCATTCTCGGTTGACGGTCGACGAACAAACGCCGACAGGGTGATGCCGGACCACCTCGACGAGGTTGACCATGAGCGCGAGGTCTTGGAAAGATTTGTCCGTGACGACGATGCCTACGAATGGGTCGCAGGCCACCGCACCCCGACCCGGAATTGAGACCGACGTGAGCTCTGAGGCCGCCGGCACAACCCAGGAGAGATTCTACGCGGACCTGACGGCGCTGCTACGGGAGTTGAAGCCCGGCGAGGTTATGCCGGACCCGGATCCGGACACCCACCTGTGGGCGAACGGCTATCTCGACTCGGTCGGCCTGCTCGAGGTGATTTACTTCCTCGAGGACCGAATGGGCCGCGAAATCGAACTGACCGGGGATTTTCTGCCGCACTTCTTCACCCTGGAAAGCATCTGGCGGACCTACGTCGACACGAGCGAGACGGTGCCCGGTGGGCGGTGAGATGGCGGCGGCCACCTCTCCCCGGCATACCGACAGCGCCGCCGTCGGGCAGGTGCCGCACCCATCGCCGTCCGAGGTCTTCTCCGCCTCCCGCGACCATCTGGTGCGGCGCACCGCTGGCGTGCAGAAGCTTTTGGGTGCGAATGACTACGCGACCTCCGCGAACGGTGCCGAGGTGCGGCTGCACAGTGGGCGGACAGCGGTGGACCTGGGCACTTGGGCGGCGACGGTGCTCGGCCACCGACACCCCGCGGTCGTGGCAGCCGTCAAACGGCAGTGCGACCAACTGCCCGCCGCGCCCCGCGGACTGGCCAACCCGGTCACCGCGTTGCTCGCGCGCCGGCTCGTGCAGCTGGCGCGACCGTCCCGCCTGGACCGGGTCTGGTTCGGCGCGAACGGCGCCGACGTGGTGGAGGCCGCGCTGAAGCTGGCCCGGGTCACCACCGGCCGCACGCAGGTGGTGGCACTCCGTAGCGGGTTCCACGGTCGCACGCTCGGCGCTCTCGCCGTGAGTGACGCGGATCGCTATCACACAGGGCTCGCCTCGCTGCTGCGCGAGGTCTCCTTCATCGATCCGAGCGGTGGCGAGGCTACCGGCGACGCCATCGGCGACCGGACAGCTGCGGTGATCATCGAGATCGTGCAGGGCAGCGGGGCCGCCGAGGCGCTGCCGAGCGCGCTGCTACGGCGGTGGACCGACGCAGCTCGGGCCGCCGGGGCGATGGTCATCGTCGACGAGATCCAGACCGGCCTTTGGCGGTGCGGGGAGTTCAGCTTGGGACTGTCCCTCGGGCTCGATCCTGACGCTGTCCTGTTCGGCAAGTCGCTGGGCGGCGGGGTGGCGCCCCTGTCCGCCCTGCTCGCGACGACCCGGTTGACCAGCCCGCTGGAGGCGCAGCCGTACCTGCACTCGCAGACCTTCTCCGGTCATCCGCTTTCGTGCGCGGCGGCGTCGGCCACGCTCGACGAGTTGCCAGGCCTGGTCGAAGCGAGCCTGGCGCGGGTGACCGACTGGTTGCGGAGGCTGGGGGCCGAACTGGCGAAGCACGACGACCTCATCACGGAGGTCCGTTCGTTGGGCCTGATGATGAGCCTCCGTTTCCACACCGCAGAACAGGCCGACCACTTCGTGATGGCGTCCGCGCGAGCTGGCGTGCTCCTCGCCCCCAACGACGGAGACCGGACGGTCGTCCGAGTGCTGGCGCCGCTGGTCATCGACGAAGCGCAAATGGCACGCGCCGGTGCGGCGCTGAGGGACGTGTGCCGGCACCGATCCGCGTGGCCGCTGCGCGACGGAGGCCGCCTCGCGCACACCGGTGGCTGACCCAAGCCCGCGTCGCGATCGATTCGCCCACCGGGACTCGCCGAAGGACCAGAACTGATGCACATCGCCGTACCCCTCGATCCCGTTCACCTTCTCGCCTCGCCCGCTCACCAGCAGGTGTGGACCGACGCCGTGGCCTTCGCCCGCGACAAGTTTGGTGCTGCCCCAGCGGGAGACGACAGCGGCTTCTCCCGCACCGGATGGGAGCGATGCGCGGAGTTCGGGCTGACCGGTTTCCCTGTCCCCCGCGAGCACGGCGGGCACGCGGCCGACCTACTGGCCAGCACGGTGGCGTTCGACGCTTTCGGTTACGCGTGCCGGGAAAGCGGCCTGCTCTTCTCGATCGGGGCCCACCTGTGGCCGTGCGTCATGAGCATCCTGCGCTTCGGCACCGCGGCGCAGCGTCACCGGTACCTGCCCGACATGTGCGCGGGACGCCTGATCGGGGCGTACGCCATGACCGAACCGGCCACCGGCTCGGACGCCTTTGCCCTGACCACCACGGCCGCGCGGGTCGACGGCGGCTGGCTGGTCAACGGCAGCAAGACGTTCATCACCAACGCCCCCGTGGCGGGCCTGTTCCTCGTGTTCGCCACGACCGGTCGCGAGCGCGGCCCGTTCGGCCTGGTCTGCCTGCTGGTGGAGGCCACGACGCCGGGGGTCGCCACCGGAGCGCCACTCAACAAGATGGGACTGCACGGCTCCCCCGTCGGCGAGGTCCACTTCACCGACTGCTTCGTGCCAGATGCGGCGACACTCGGCAGGGTCGGCATGGGGATGGCCATCTTCAACGCCGGCATCGAGCTGGAACGTGCCTGCATCCTCGCCAGCACGCTCGGCACGATGCAGCGACAGATCGAACGCGCTGCCCGCCAGCTGCGACGGGCCGAGGGGGGCGGGCCACCTCCGGGCCTTGAGCTGGCCGCCGACACCGTGGCCCGAATGACGATGCGCCTGCACACCAGCCGGCTGCTGGCGTACCGCACGGCCGAGCGTCTGGGCCGCCAGCGGCTGAACGCCACGGACGCCGCCCTGGTGAAGGTCAAACTCAGTGAGGCGTTCGCGCAGAACAGCAGGGACGCCCGGCAACTGGAGGCCGCCCTTCGCGGCGGAGTGAGCCCAGAGACCGACCGGGACGTACACGACGCGGTCGCCGGCCGCATTTATTCGGGCACCAACGAACTGCAGCGTGACGCACTGGCCCGAGGGCTCGGGCTGTGAGCACTCTTCTGCACGAGCTGCTGGCCACCTCGGCGCGGCGTCACCCGGAGCGCACCGCGCTCGCCGACCGGGGACGTACGCACAGCTACCTCGACCTCGACCTGTGGTCCAGCCGTCTGGCCCAGGCTCTCGTGGCACACGACGTGCGGCCGGGCGACCGCGTCGGAATCCTGCTCGACAAGTCGGTCGAGGCGGTCGTCGCCATCTACGGAATCCTCAAGGCGGGCGCGTGCTACGTGCCCTGCGACCCGCAGGCGCCACCGGCGCGGACCAGCCTCATCGTCCGGGACTGCGACATGCGGCTGCTCTGCACCAGTGCGGCGAAGCAGGACTCGTGGCCGCAGCTGGGCGATCCCGACGTCGCCCTGAGCAAGCTCGTGCTGCTCGACGAGGTGAAGCCCGCGGAACCGATGCCTCCGCGGGTCACGGTCGTCGACTGCGCGCGGGCCGTACTGTCGGATCACGACGGCAGCGCGCCGGAGGTGTCAATCACGGACCGGGACCTGGCCTACATTCTCTACACCTCGGGGTCGACGGGACAGCCCAAGGGTGTGATGCTGACGCATCGGAACGCGATGGCGTTCGTCGAGTGGGCTGTCAGGGCGGCCGGCCTGAACGAGTCCGATCGGTTGTCCAGCCACGCGCCGTTCCACTTCGACCTGTCGGTGTTCGACCTCTTCGCCGCCGCCGCGAGCGGCGCGTCGACCTGGCTGGTGCCGGCCGCGGCCTCGCTCTTTCCGGTCCAGCTGGCTCGGTTCATCCGGGACACGGGGATCACCGTGTGGTACTCGGTGCCGTCGGTGCTGTCCCTACTCGCCCAGCGTGGAGGCTTGCGGGAGGACGGCCTGCCGCGACTGCGTCTCGTACTGTTCGCCGGGGAGGTCTTCCCGACGCGGTTCCTCCGGGCCCTGATGCTGCAGCTGCCGCACGCTCGGTTCGGCAACCTGTACGGGCCGACGGAGACCAACGTCTGCATGGCGTACTGGCTGTCGGGGCTCCCCGAGGACGACCGGGACATTCCGATCGGCCGTGCCGTAGCCGGAGCGGAGGTCTTCCTGGCCTACGACGAATCGTCGGACGACCCCGACGTCGGCGAGCTGTGCGTGCGGGGACCGACGGTCGCTCGGGGCTACTGGGGCAGCCCGCAGCCGACCGCGCGACGCTTCGTCGCCGACGCGGCCGATGGTGACGGGACCGTGTACCGGACCGGCGACCTCGCCAGGCGACTGCCGGATGGCACATACCTGTTCCTTGGCCGGCGCGACAACCAGATCAAGAGCCGGGGACACCGCATCGAGCTCGATGAGATCGAGGCGACGTTGCGGCGACATCCGGGGGTCGTGGAGGTGGTTGTCACCGCCGTTCCCCACGAGCTGGGTACGAGCCGGATCCGGGCCCACCTGGTGGTCGATGGCGGCACCACCCGGTCGGACCTGCGGCGGCACTGCCAGAGGCTCCTCCCCCGGCACATGGTGCCGGACGAACTGGACGTCCGCGACGACCTGCCCAGGACGTCGACCGGCAAGGCCGACCGTCGGGCCCTGACCGACCAGCAGATTGCGAGCGAGTGCAAATGACCGTCTCCGAACAGATTCGTGCGTTCCTGGCCAGGGAGCTGGACCAGCGAGGTCATGCGGTCACAGTGACCGACGACCTCCCCCTCCTCGATCAGGGCCTGCTGGACTCCTTGGCGATCATGCAGCTCGTCGGGTTCATGGAGGACACCTACCGGATCGAGATCAACCCGGAGGAGATCGTGCCGGAGAACTTCGCGACTGTACGGGACATGGCGACGCTGGTGGAGCACCGGCGGACGGGCCCGCACGAGCCGTCCGGCACCCGGTGACCGGGCGCGTTCTGGATCAAGGAGGCATCCGGTGCGGGAACTGAGCCGCTCGCCACTGACCTTCGGGCAGCTATCGGCGTGGCGCTCCATCGAGCATCTGCCGGCCGAGCGAGCGACCTCTGCCATCCTGCACGGCAGTTGGCCGTTGCCCGCGGACCGTCCGGTCAGCGCCGTCCGGTATGCGCTCGACCTGCTGGAACGCCGCCACGAGTCGCTGCGCACCACATACGCCCGCGGCGGCGCCCACGGCGTCGAGCAGGTGGTGCACGAGGCCGATGGGGTCCCGGTGGACATCGTGGACCTCGGCGCGGACGCGGATGAACGGGCCGACGAGATTGCCGCGGAACTGGCCCGGGCCCCCTTTGCCCTCGATGTCGAGCGACCGTGGCGGGTCCGAGTGGTCATGGGCGCCGGCCGCCCCCGCCGACTGGCCCTGGCGGTGCACCACATGACGGCGGACGCCGCGTCCATCGCCATCCTGCGCCGGGAGCTGATCGGCGCGCTTACCGGTGACCTGCCTACGGACGAGGCCCCGCGCTGCCGTGACATAGCGGTGGAGCAGCGGTCGGACCGGTGGGCGGCCCGCCGTTCCTCGGCGCTGTCCTACTGGGAGCGGGTGGTGTCAGCGGCTTCGCAGCCGCCCGTGCCGGCCGTCCCCGCCGGCACGCCGAAACGGTGGACCGTGCTGCGCTCCACGGCCCTGACCGAGGCGGTCGCCGAGTTGACCGCGCGCCTGGCGGTGTCGACCCAGGCGGTGCTCTACGCGGCGTTCTGCCGCGCCCTCGCCGAGCATGTCGGCCACGACGCCTTGCTGCTCGCTCTGTTCGCCGGCAACCGGCTGAATCCGCGCTGGCGCAACCTGGTAAGCAGCCTGAACCAGGTGATCCCGATGCTGGCCCGAGTCGAGTCCGGGGAGTCGTTGGGGCAGCTGGCCCGGCGGATGAACGCGGAGAGCCTGGCGACCTACCGCCACGCCTGCTACGACGTCGACTCCCTCGCCGACCTGGAACGGGAACACGGCTACAACGGCGTGGGGCGCGGCTTCCGGTACTTTTTCAACTTCGTCCCGCATCCCGGCGGGCCGCCAGGGCGCACCTCCAGTGCGATGGCCGAGCCTTGGACGCTGGAGACCGGCTCCCGGGGGCGCGACAACGGATTTCCCTGCTATTTGTTGGTCAACGACGGCGCGCCAATGACGTGCACCCTGCGTGAGGTCGAAGGCCCGGAGGCGATGGGGGACGCACTGCTGCTGCGGTTGCAGGACATGGTGCTGGCCGAGGCCGCGAGCGAGGTTCGATGCTGACCACGTCGACGGATGAACTGGACGAACTACGTGCGGTCGTGCGGGCCTTCCTGAGCGAGAAGTCGACGATCGCGGACGTGCGGCGACTCGCGGCCACCACCGAGGGGTACGACCGTAACGTCTGGCAGCGTCTCACCCGACAGCTGCGCCTGCCCGCCCTGGCCGTGCCGTCCCGGTACGGCGGCGACGGCTTCGGGGTCCGGGAGCAACTGGTGGTGCTGGAGGAGATGGGCGCGGCCCTGCTGGGCGCGCCGTATCTCGCCACGGTGCTGGCGACCACCGCCCTGCTCGCCGGCGATGACGAGGAGGCGAGGCAGGATTTGCTGCCACGGATCGTCGACGGGGCGATCGTCACCCTCGCGGTGGCGGAGGAGGACAGCGGGTGGGGCGTCGCCTCGGTCCAGACCACGGCGACCCGGGTGGGTGACGCCTTCGTGCTCGACGGACGCAAGGTCGAAGTTCTCGACGGCCACGTCGCAGACATCCTGCTGGTCGCCGCCCGGGCCGAAGGTGGGGTGTCACTGTTCGCGGTGGACGGCCGGCACCCGATGCGCCAGCAGGCCGACGGCGCTGATCGCACGCGTCGGTGGGCGCGGGTCGACTTCGCCGCCACCCCGGCCCGGTTGATCGGCGGGACAGGTGACGCCGCCGACGCCGTCGACGCGGCTCGCCGCCGCGGAGTGCTCGCGGTGGCGGCGGAACAGACCGGCGGGGCGCGTCGATGCCTTGAGCTGAGTGTCGAGTACGCGAAGCGGCGCCACCAATTCGGCCAACCGATCGGCACGTTCCAGGCGATCCGGCACCGATGCGCGGACATGCTGCTGGAGGTGGAGTCGGCTGCGGCAGCCGTCCGCTGGGCTGCCGAGGTCCACGAGGATCGCGCCTTGTCGTGGTACGCGGCGCACCTCGCGAAGGCGTGCTGTTCGGAGGCGTACTCGCGGGTCAGTGCGGAGTGCCTGCAGGTGCACGGGAGCGTGGGCTTCGTGACGGAGAGCCCGGTGCCTTGGCACCTGGTCCGGGCCGGGGCGTCGGAGCTGTTGTTCGGTCGGCCCGACGAGCACCTGGGCGCGGCGGCCCGGCACGTGGTGGATGGGACGCAGGCATGACGGTCGGGGTCGTGGGGGTGGTGCGGGGCGGGCGGGCCCGAGGCCCTCGCCGGCTGGCCACGCCCGTACGGTGGCGGTCCCCGGCCGCAGGGCCGTTCGACCCCCGCTGACCGAGATTCCAACCCCTACCGCCCGAGGAGTTCTTCGTGGCCCATCCCCTGCGTACCCGATCCTTTCGGCTGCTGTTCCTCGGCCGCACGGTGTCGGCGGTCGGCGACGCGGTCATACCCACCGCGCTGGCCCTCGCGGTGCTGCGCGCCACCGGATCCACCTCGGCGCTCGCGTTGGTGCTGGCCTGCGTGATGGTGCCCCGTCTGGTGCTGATGCCGCTCGGCGGTGTGCTGGCCGACCGGACGGACGCCCGGCGGGTCGCCATCGCGGCCGACGTAGTCCGGTGCGGGGCGCAGCTCCTGGTCGGGATCGAGCTGCTCGGCGATGCCTCGCTAAGCGTCATCGCGATCGCCGCGGTCGTGGTCGGGGCTGCCGGCGCGTTCGCCATGCCCACCGCCTCCCCATTGGTCGCCAACACCGTCGAGGCGGCCCAACGGCAGCAGGCCAATGCACTGATGGGCATCACGGCCAACACCAGCCGGCTGGTCGGTCCCGCGCTGGCCGGGTTCCTGATCTGGTCGGCCGGCCCCGGCTGGGCGTTCATCTTCGACGCGGCGACGTTCGCGGTCAGCGGCCTGATGCTGGTTGCGGTACGGGTGCCGCACGTCCCACTGCCGAAGCGGTCGGTCGGCGCGGACCTGCTGCACGGCTGGCGCGAGGTTCGCAGCCGCGACTGGTTCTGGAGCAGCCTGATCGCCCACGGCGTGTGGAACGGTGCGGCGGCGGTCCTGATGACCATCGGTCCGGCGGTCGCCGTGGAGCGACTCGGCGGGGAAGGTGTGTGGGTTGCCATGCTCCAGGCCGGAGCGATCGGCATGCTGGTGGGGTCGCTCGTCGCCGCGCGGGTGACCACTCGGCGCCCCGTGCTGCTGGCCAACCTCGGGCTCGCCAGCTACGCGGTGCCGCTGGTGCTGCTCGCCGTCGCCGCGCCCGCCGTCCTGGTGATCCTCACCTACGGCGTGGGGATGGCCGCCCTGGGATACCTCAATCCGGTCTGGCAGACGGTCGTGCAGGCACAGTTCCCGCCGGAGGTTCTCGCCCGGGTGACCTCATACGACTGGCTGGTCTCGCTCGGCGCGACGCCGCTCGGCTACGCCCTGGCCCCGCTGGCCGCCGGAATGTGGGGCGAGCCAGCTCCGCTGCTCGCCGCCGGATTGCTGGTCTTCGCCGGCTGCGCTGGCACGGTTCTGGTCCCCGGGGTGCGTCGGGTGAACACCACGCCCCTGGAGCCGGCACCGGACGGTCCGGTCGCGACGACCGGACCGTCGGGGTCCGTGGCCACCGGAGGGAGGTGACGCGTGCACGGCACATCATCAGGAGTAGCTGACGGGGCCGATCGGTGGGCCGCCGACGGCGCACGGTCGAGTGACGGGAATAGAACCATGGAATTCGAGGATCGATCGGCGTCGGCGGGACGGCTCGCGGCGGCAGACCGAAGGCTCTGCGTCGAGCGGTCCGCTACACGGGCGCCTGCGCCGACCACCCGAGGGTGGCCGCTCGCCACCGCGGAACGCGACGCCGTGCTGGCCGCGGCCGAGCGGCTGGACGCCGAGGTCACCGCCTTCGCGGCGGCGGCTTGGACGCTGGTGCTGAGCCAGTACACCTCCCCCGGCGAGCCCGTCGATCTGTTCGTCACCGACACTCCCGGAGCGCAGTATGGCCGCCGGATCGCCGTGGACGCCAAAGAGGTGGCCACGGTCGCGGCGATGGTGGGCGCCTTCGACCAAGCCCTGCGGGCCGCAGCGGACGTCGCCGTGCCTGCGGCGGACGACGGATCCGCGCTGGTGCGGGTCCTCGCCGTGACGGACTGCACGGAGCAACCCGGCGCCGCCCACCCCGACCGGATCGAGGTGCTCCTGCGAATGGGCGCGGAACCCGCGCTGACCCTCGGCTACGACCGGGACCGGCTGGTTGGGGATGTCGGCGCGAGCCTCGCTGGCCATCTGCGCCACACGCTGGTGGCTCTGGCCACCGCCGACCCGGACGCGCCCGTGGCCTCGCTGTGCGGGATGCCTGAGGAGGACCGCCGGCGTGTCCTGTTCGACTGGAACGCCACAGACGTGCCCACCGAGGACCGTGCGACCATCCACGAGCTCGTCGAACGGCGAGCGCGTGCGACGCCCACTGCGCCGGCCGTGGTGGAACAGGGCCGGACGGTCAGCTACGCGGAACTCGACGCTGCCGCCGACGCGATCGCGGCCACGCTCCAGCAACACGGGTGTGGCCCCGGCACGTACGTCGGTGTGCACCTGCACCGCGGCGCCGATGCCGTGGCCGCGCTGCTGGGCGTGCTCAAGGCCGGCGCGGCGTACGTGCCGGTCGAGGTGTCGTTGCCGCCAGCCCGCGTTGCGGCCATACTCGACGCCGTCCGGGCCCGGGTCGTGCTGACCACGCCGGGTCGACTCGGCTCCGTGCTCGCCCTGCGTCCGGAGCTGCCTCACCTGCGGCACGTTCTGTTGGTCGGCGAGAACGACGCCGGAGTGACTGCCACGGATTCCTGGCTCACCGTCGCGCGTGCCGACGCTGGTGACGGCCGGCCACAGGCCCTGGCCGGTGACGGGGACCTCGCCTACGTCATCTTCACCTCCGGCTCGACCGGCACGCCCAAGGGCGTCGTGATGACGCACGCGCCGGTGGTGAACGTGATCCGGTGGGTCAACGAGACGTTCGAGGTCGGCCCGCGGGACCGGCTGTTGTTCGTCACCTCGTTGAGCTTCGACCTGTCCGTCTACGACATCTTCGGCATCCTGGCCGCCGGTGGAAGCATCCGGGTCGCGTCCGAGGACGAACTTGCCGAGCCGGCCCGCCTGCTGTCGATCCTCGACCACGAGGACATCACCTTCTGGGACAGCGCGCCGGCCATGCTGCAACAGGTGGAGCAGTTGCTTCCCCTGCGCGAGCCGGTG
This sequence comes from Micromonospora sp. CNZ285, assembly GCF_004637285.1. Lineage (NCBI taxonomy): Bacteria > Bacillati > Actinomycetota > Actinomycetes > Micromonosporales > Micromonosporaceae > Micromonospora > Micromonospora sp. CNZ285. Next base: position 2,677,896 of record NZ_SPQD01000001.1, read on the forward strand.
GCCACATCACGGCTGCGACTGGTTTTCCTCAGTGGTGACTGGGTTCCGCTCAGCCTGCCGGACACGATCCGAGGAGCGTTCCCGGGGGCCGAAGTTGTGGCTCTAGGCGGGGCGACGGAGGCCGCGATCTGGTCGAACTTTCATCGAGTGGGCGAGGTGAAGCCGAACTGGACGAGCATTCCCTACGGCCGTCCTATCTGGAACGCCCGGTACTACATTCTCGACGACCAGCGTCGTCCGGTGTCGGTCGGCATGCCGGGCAACCTGTTCATCGGGGGCAACTGCCTGGCCGTTGGATACCACGGCGACCCGCTGCTGACCGCCAAGAAGTTCGTTCCCGACCCGTTCGTCGGCCGATCGGACGCCCGTATGTACGACACCGGCGACCGGGCACGGTTCTGGGCGGACGGCACCATCGAGTTCCTCGGCCGCAGAGACAACCAGGTGAAGGTCCGCGGCTTCCGTATCGAGCTCGGCGAGATCGAGGCCGTACTCGCCGAGCATCCGGACGTGCACACGGCCATCGCGGCAACCCGCGGCAGCGGGGAGAACTCGACGTTGAACGTTTACATGGTCCCATTGCCGGTCACTGATCCCGACGTCGGAAAGCTGCGGACGTATCTCGCCGAGCGGCTGCCGCCCTACATGGTTCCGGACCATGTCGTCGTCATCGACCGGGTTCCGATGACCGGCAACGGCAAGGTCGACCGAGCGGCACTCCCAGAGCCGGTCGCCCCCACCACCGCCGCCGCCGGATTCGTCGCCCCGGCAACCATCGTGGAAATGGAGGTTGCCCGGGTGTGGTGCGAGGTGCTCGGCCTCGACCGGGTCAGCGCCACCGAGGACTTCTTCCAGGCCGGGGGCAACTCCCTCCTGGCCACGCGTACGGTGGCCCGGCTCCGTCACCTCCTCGACGCCGACATCCCCCTGCGCGGCCTGCTGCGGAACTCGGTGCTCACGGACTTCGCCGCCTTCATCGAGGGTCGACAGGCGGGGCAGGGCGAGGGTGGCCAAACGTGAGTGACTGGCTGGTCGGCAGGCCGCTCCCCACGGCCGGGTTGCGGCTGCTCACCTTTCCGCACGCCGGTGGTGGGGCGTCTGCCTTCGCGAGGTGGCAGTCGATCGCCGGTGCCGGCGCGGAGGTGCTACGGGTGCAGTACCCGGGTCGGGAGAACCTACTGGACGAGGAACCGTTGCCGTGCCTCGACCGCCTTGCCGACCGAATCACCGACGCCGTCCGTGCGATCCGCGACGGCCGGCCATTAGCGCTCTTCGGGCACAGCATGGGCGCCCTCGTCGCGGCCGAGGTCGCTCACCGTCTGCAGAACGACGGCTGTGGGGCGGACCTGCTGGTCGCCTCGGGCAGCCTCGCTCCGCAGGTACGGGCCGTCCAAGGCAGCGACCCCCGTGGCCTCTCAGACCAGGCGCTGCTGCAGGAGCTCTACGACCTCGGCGGCACACACGTCGGGGTGCTGGCCGACGAGGAGCTGCGCGAACTCGTCCTGCCCGTCGCCCGAGCGGACCTGACTGCCGTCTTCACCTACCGATACCGGCACCGCACTCGCCTGTCCTGCCCGATCACCGCGTGGGCGGGACGGGACGACGCCGACCTGGACGCGTCGGACATCGAGCGTTGGCGGGAGATCACCACCGGGGAGTTCCGGGTGAACCTGGCACCGGGCGGGCACTTCTTCCTGTGGGAGGCCGGGCGGGACATCCTCACCGATCTCACCCGGTCGATCGAGCATGCCAAGGTGTGATCCAGCCTAACCGGCGATGTGGCCGACCAGATCGCCGAACCCGCCCGAGGACCGGAGAAGCCACTGAGAAGGCGGTCAGGAAACGTACCGGCAGCCGCTGGCGGGCTCGGCCGCGATCCGCTCGAGCGCCTGCACGACCAGCCCTCCGAGCGCAGCCCCCGTGGGGCCGTGCGGGCTGTCCAGGCCGGCGCTGACGACGATCTCCGGCCCGGCTCTGTCCGGCTCCCGAACTACCTCGACCATCAGCGGAAAGCTGTGCCGGTCGGCGGACCACCAGTCCCCCGTGCTGACGTGCTTGAGCGCGTCGAGATCGTGCAGGACGTGGAAGTCGGTGTAGTTGAACACCACCTCGAAGGGGCTGCGCCCAGCCAGCTGACGCATCTGGGCCAGCGGGAAACGGCGGTAGGGCTGCCCCAGACGTTCCGCCTCGAAAGCCGCCCGCGCGAGCTCCTCCCACGTGCCGTCGACATGCAGACCCAACGGGGTGATGTTCAGGAACAGGCCAAGCGAGCGGTCGGCCCCCGGCTCCTCGAGCCGGCCGTTGACCTGGAGGCCGGTGACCACGTCGGCACGGCCGGTGAGCCGCGCCAGCGCCCAGAGATGGGCGGCGAGGAACACACTTTTCACAGGCAGCCCGGCCGCGGCCGCGACTCGACGCAGGCCTGCGTCGAGATCGCTGCCCAGCCGGCCGCGGAAGGCCACCGGTTCCCGGCGGGCCGATGGGCTCCCGTGCGCAGCCGGCAGTTCCGGCGCCGGGTGGGCCCGCATGTACCCCCGCCAGAAGCGCTCCGCCGCCGGGTCGGCCGCGGCCGCCTGCTCCGCTGCGACGAAGTCGCGGTATCGCGACACCGGCGGAGGGACGGCCTCATCGACCACCCCGCCGAGGAGCCGGTCGTACTCGATCAGCACCTCGGTCATCAGCCGGGCGAAGCTCCACCCGTCGATCAAGCTGTGGTGTACCGACAGGGAGAGCTGGAAGCGCCGCTCGGAGCGGCGCAGCACGTGGCAGCGGAGCAGCGGCGGCTCGGTGAGGTCGAAAGGGGCGGCCAGCTCGCGTCGCCACCAGTCGCGCAGCACCGCCTCGGCCGGCGTCTCATCGGGGTCCGCCAGTTCACTGTCCACCGACTCCACCGACACCGGGATCCGTGGGGCACGGTGCACCAGTTGCAGCGGCTCCTGGTACCGCCCCAGGTCGATCGAGGTGCGCAGCACGTCGTGACGTGCGGCGACGGCCGTGAGCGCCTCGTCGAGGGCCGCCGGGTCGAACGGGCCGCTGACCCGCACGCTGAGCAGGTCGTGGTACAGGCCGGGCGACTCGGCCAGCTCGCATTCGAAGAGGATGGCCAGCTGCATCGCGGCCAGGGGGTAAGCATCCGTGACGTCCGCCGGCAGGTGCTGCGCGGGGCTGGTCGCCGCAGGACTGTTCGCCGCGGGGAGTGGGAGTTCGGTGGCCGGTGGCGGGGCGGCCGCCACGGCCTGCAGACAGGCTGTCGCGAGTTCGGCGATCGTGGGGTGCAGAAAGATCTGCTCGACGGTGACCGGCAGGCCGGCCGCGCGTGCCAGTGCGCCCACCCGGACGGCCACGATGGAGTCGCCACCCAACGCGAAGAAGTTGTCATCGCGGCCCGGCCGGGGGACGCCCAGCGCTTCCGACCACAGCCTGGCCAGCCGATGCTCCTGCGGTGTCTGCGGCGCGGCGGCCACCGTCGTGCTGTTGCTCCCAGCGCCCGGGGCCGGAAGGGCCCTCCGGTCCAATTTCCCGTTGCCAGTGACCGGCAGGGCGGGCAACTCCACGAATACGGCCGGCACCATGTGGGCGGGCAGGAGCTGCCCGAGCCCTGCGCGGATCGCGGCGGTGTCGAGCGACCACCCTGGCTGGGAGACGAGGTAGCCGACGATGCGGGGCAGCCCGGGGCAGTCCTCCCGCAGCAGGCAGGCGGCGGTGCGAACGCCGGGCTGGTCGAGCAGGGCACGCTCGATCTCGCCCAGCTCGATCCGGAAGCCGTGCAGTTTGACCTGCTGGTCGATTCGTCCCCGGTATTCGAGGCTGCCATCCGGGACGCGTACCGCCAGATCACCAGAGCGGTACAGCCTGTCCCCGGGCGCGCCGAAGGGGTCCGGGACGAAGCGTGCCGCGGTCAGGTCGGGGCGGTTGAGGTAGCCCCGGGCCACGCCCGGCCCGCCGACGTACATCTCGCCCTCGACGCCGACCGGCACCTCGCGCATGTGCTCGTCGAGCACGTGGACCCGCAAGTCTGGGATCGGCCTGCCGATCGGGCTGACCGCCCCGTCGAGGTCGGTCTCCTCGATCGGCCGGATGGTGACGTGCACAGTGGTCTCGGTGATGCCGTACATGTTGATCAGATGGGGCCGGCCGGTGCCGTACGCATCGACCCAGCCCCGCAGGCTCGCCGGGTCCAGCGCCTCACCGCCGAAGATGATGTGCCGCAGATTCACGCTCGGGTAACCGCTGTCCTCGGCTGTGGCGGCGAGCTGGCGGAAGGCGGTGGGCGTCTGGTTCATCACCGTGACGCCCTCGCCACGGACGAGATCCAGCATCGCGGTCGGGTCACGGCTTACTTCGTGGGACACCACCACGAGGCGCCCGCCGTACAGCAGCGCTCCCCACAGTTCCCAGACCGAGAAGTCAAAGGCGATGGAGTGGAAAAGGGTCCAGACATCGTCAGGTCCGAAGGAGAAGTCCCGCTCGGTGGCAGAGAAAAGCCGGGTGACGTTGCCGTGAGTGATCACCACCCCCTTGGGCCGGCCGGTGGAGCCGGAGGTGTAGATGACGTAGGCGACATCGTGCGGGCGGACGCCGGTGTGCGGAGCCTCCTCGGGTTCGTCCTCCGGTGAATCGCCGAGGTCGAGGAAGGTCCGAACGGCATCGCGGAGGGGGTCGCACGCCCCCGCGTCGCCAAGGAGGACGGCACAGCCGGCGTCGTCCAGGGTGAGCCGGTGCCGCGCGGCAGGATGCCGGGGGTCGAGCGGCAGGTATCCGGCGCCGGCCTTGAGGATCGCCAGGACCCCCACGATCAGGTCCACCGAGCGTTCCGCGCACAGCGCCACGAGCTGCTCTCGTCCCACACCCGCGCGACGCAGCCGGTGGGCGAAGCGGTTCGCGGCCCGATCCAGCTCGCGGTAGGTGAGGCGCCGGGCACCGTCCACCACGGCGACCGACTCAGGGCTTCGCGCGGCGACCGTCTCGAAGAGCTCGTGCAGACAGCGGCCGTCGTCGACGGAACGAGCAGGTCGAGGTGCGGGCCGGTCGCCCACGAGCTGCGCCAGGGCGATGTCCGGCCGGGCGACGGCCGTGGCCAGCAGGGCGAGCAACTCGTCCAGTATGGCCTCGGCGCGCTCGGGCCCGAACAGCTCGACGTCATACTCCGCGGTCAGCTCGAAGCCCTGGCTGACCTCGTGCACCTCGATCGTGAGGTCGAATTTCGCGGTGCCGTTGTCCACCTCGACCGGCTCCACCGTAGCCCCAGCCAATTCCGCCCGTTCGCGGCGTGGCCCCTGGTAGGCGAGGGCGACCTGGGCCAGCGGTGAGCGGGAGAGATCTCCCGGCGGGGCGAACTCGCGGACCAGTTGCTCGAAGGGGACGTACTGCCGGTCGAGGCCGTCGAGGACGGTCGCGTGGGTTCGCGACACCAGGTCCCGGAAGGTCCCCGCGCCGGGGCGGAGGCGTACCAGCAGGGTGTTGGCGAAAAAGCCCACTACGTCCTCCAGCCGCGGGTCCGGCCTTCCGGCGGTGGGCGTGGCGACGAGTAGATCCCTACGGCCGGTGAGTCGCCGCAGGTGGGCGGCGAGGGCGGCGAGGAACACGGCATAGCAGGTGGTGCCGGTGCCAGAGGCCAGGTCACGGACGGTCGAAGCCAGCTCAGGGGTCGTCCGGACGGTCAGCCGCCGACCCGAGTGGGCACGGATCGCCGGCCGCGGTCGGTCGGTCGGTAGTTCGAGGACGGGGTTGACGCCCGCGAGCTGTCGACGCCAGTAGTCCAGACTTTCCGTGAGCTGCGGGGAGCTTGCCAGGTGATGCTGCCAGCGCGCGAAGTCGGCGTAATCGAGTTCGAGGTCGGGCAACTGGGCGGTCCGGCCCTTGGTGCGGGCCGCGTAAGCGATGGCGAGGTCCCGGTCCACCAGGTCCACCGTCCAGCCGTCCGCGACGAGGTGATGGAAGACGAGCGCCACCAGATGGTCGTCGGCAGAGAGCCGCCACACGGCGCAGCGTAGCAACGGGGCCGACCCGAGGTCGAAGCGTTGCATCGCCAGCGCCCCGACCTGACGGTGCGCCTCAACGACCGGGTCGTCGTGTCCGCTCACGTCGACCAGATCGACTGCGACGGTGGCATCCGTCGCCTCTGCTGTCAGCCGGTCGCGCTCGAGGAAGAACCTGGTCCGCAATTGAGAGTGCCGTCGCACCAGATCGTCGATCGCAGCGCGAAGCGCCGCCAGATCGAGCGGCCCACGGACGCGGCTGACCGCGGGCACGTTGTACGCCACACCTGCGCCTGGGTGCAGGTGGTCGAGGAACCACAGTCGGCGCTGCTGGGGTGAGGGCATGGTGCTCGAATCGGTCGCGGAAGACGACCGGAAGGCGTCGAGCGGTGGTATTCCCCGGCAGTTGCGGGACGCACGCCGCTCGGCGATCCTTTCGGCCAGAGACCGGACGGTGCCGGACTCGAAAAGCTCGCGCACCGTCACCTCGGCGGCCAGAAGCGCACGTACTCGGGCGGTGACACGAGCCGCATGCAACGAATTGCCGCCGAGCGCGATGAAGTCGACGTCGCGCTCCACCGGGCCAGCGCCGAGCACGTCGCCCCAGATACGAGCCAGGCTGTCCTCGAGACCGCTGGTGTCACGGTCGGTGGTGGCGTCCATTTCGGCGGCGTCCGTCATCGCTCCACGTGGCTGTCGAGCCGACGACCGGAGTCACCGACCGCCACTCGGCAGGGGCCAGGTGGCAGCACAGCGTGGCGAGGACGTCCGCTACGTCCGCAGAGCGGCGTGGAGACGCAGGCGGGTTGAAGGTCGATCACCCGTGTCAGCATGTCACCCTCACCTCGATCTACAACCAGGGACAGTTGCCCCGCGCCAACGGAACTCGACCCAGGCCAGGCTTCCTGTCTGCCAATCCATCCAAAACGGTGCCCTATGACGCTCGCCCGACGGTGCAGCAGGTCGAGGAAGGGCACCACGTCATCCCGGTCTCCAAGGCCAAGCGACGGATCTTAGGTAGCACACCGTCTGGAAGTCGGCACGCCGGACGCTAACACATGATCGAATCACGTACCTAGCCTCGATGGGGCCACCAGCAGGCCGACGGGCGCATCGGTGCGAGTCTGCAGGGCAGGTCTTCGGTCGCCGAGCCCGCACATTCCGGCCCAACCGCCATCTCAAATAGCAGGGTGGAGCCCGTCGACCTCGTCATCAAGGAATAGCAAAGGAGAGCGAGCGAATCCTCCAGCGGCCCACCAGTCTAAACCTACAGCCACCCGCCACCTGTCCTCTTCGTACGCGTGCGAGAGTGGCGCCACGGGGCCGGGGCCAGCCTGGTGCACATCGGTGAGACCTGGGTTGCGACGAACGAAGCGCCGGAGTGCCCGCCCTGTACCTTCTACCTCGGTGCGGTCCTCGATGGCGGGACCTGCGGGTGCGGCGACATGACGGCCACGGTCGCCGACGCGTTCCGCGAGTTCGTCATCACCAGGCTCCCCGCGGACCTGCTCGACTGCCTCGACGTGGCGATCGTGGACGGCGACTTCAAGATCGAAGTCGGGCTGCGGCGAGAACCGACCCTGGGCGAACTCGATCGGCTCAACGAGGTCTTCCAAACCGCTCACGCGCACGGTGGTGCAGTGGATCATCGTGACGGAGCGCGACGCCTTTGCCTTCTTCACCGCCTCGGGTGTTTGGCGTCGCGAACCAGTGGGGATGCACGATGCAGTCATGCCAGGTCAGGTCGAGACGGCTATTCGAGCTCGGGTTGCGGCGGGTACGGGCCTCCCAACGCCGACCGGTCGGGCCAACCGGGGTTGAACCGCCCCGGGTTCTGTGGAGTCTCTACAAGATCCGGGGCGGTTCACCTGGCCCGTGCTCTCGACTTCGGGCCGTACTACGGTGCGAATCTGGATGCTCTGTGGGATCGACTGAGCAGGGATGTTCCCCGCCCGGTCGCCGTGGTCTGGATTGACTGGCAGGTCAGTGAGAGGAATCTCGGAGCGGGGCGATTCGGAAGGATCTGCGGCCTCCTGCGAGCCGTGGAGGCCGAGGACCGAGAAGCTGGCCACGAGGAGCTTTTCACGTTCGAGCTGCGATGACCTCTTCGTTTCGAAAGAACCATCGGTGCCTGCCGACCTGGAGCAACTAGCGGCCCCTGCTGGCTGTCCGCTACGGTCCGCCAACGTCCAGCCCGGTGCTTTTCGATCGACACCCAGTTAGCCACCCGTCAGGGTGCGGCGTGCACACGTTCATCCGTGGGCTACGAGTACGGCTCGAAGGTGGTTGGCAGGACCTCACGGAGGTAGTCCAGCGAGCTGATCCTTCCGGTGCTGCCCAGAGCATCCAGCAGTAGGTCCAACATGCCGCCTGGATAGCGTTCCCCGGTCCTGCCGCGAATGTCGGCCACCACGCACGTCCACGTGTCGGCGGGCTTGCTGGTCAGTTCCCAGCAAAGCTCAAATTCGCCGTTGACCGTCCCCCAAGCGAACAGTTCGCCCAAATTGTTGCCGAACCTGTAATAATCCTCGATGTCATTGGCCAGGTCGTTACGGGCTAGAAGTTGTTCGACGTAGACCGTGGGGCTCTCGCTGTAGTCCCACCCGTACGGGTGGAACACCTGAACGAAGTCGAACGCGCCCGGAGGGAAACGCTCCACGTACTGCCGAAAATCCGTCGGGAATTGGTGACCGAAGGCAACCTGCAACGACGACCAGTCCGGGCGGTACGGAGATCTGCCGTTCCAGCCGACCATCGCCGCCAACTTGTCAACCGTCGCACTCGCACCCGTCACGCTCGCATCCTTCCAGCCAGCGGACGGCTACTGCCACAGCGCAAGCTCGGCTCATCCGCCATCCCGTAAGCCGCCGACCCGCCCTCCTGGGAAGCGGGCCGTCGTCCGGCCCGCCACGTCAAGCGGACCTTGACGGCTCGCACGGACGCTGGCGGGCCCGGCGGTGGTCTGCTCGGCTCGCCCGGGCCGTCGGCTGGCGGGATGGCCCTGCGCAACCACCCCACGGACCGCAACACGCCGACGGAGCCCTGGCCATCCTGGAGTCGTTGCGCCCCCGCCGGAGGCGCAGTGACCGCAACCGGTCCGCCGCCGCGACTCGCCGCGCGAACCCGGCGTGCCCTTCCCTGCGCCACGCTGCTCGGGCGCGCCGCGGCCGGCTGCCGGCCCACGAACTTAACCACTCTCGGCGCTACCGTATGCGGCGGCCCTCCGGCGTCCCGCTCTCCGCCGGCCGCCGGGCGTCAGGCGTGACGGCCGCAGAGCGACAGCGGCAGCGGCCGGCGCGCGCCGAGGCGGCGGTGCGTGCGGCCCGTTGCGGGCCGCCTTGATAGACGTACAGAAAGTCCTCCCACACCGGCCGGCAGCCGGCTGTGCCGTCGTCCGGTTGACCTGTGACGGTTTGGCTTCACATGATGTGCGCGCCGCCCACGGCGAAGCCATAAAGCTCCTCACAATGGGCCGATACGTCGACGGCCGACGCCCCGACGCATCGCGCATCAAGGTCGACGAACATCTCGCCCAAGTCACCATGCACTGTGGCCAGTCATTCGGGCACCAGCAGTGGTTCCTCTTCGACACCGTGTGGGCGGCCGCTCACCCCGACCTGGACCAATCACTGCTGCGCTACAGCAACCACTGGGATCCACTCAAGGACTGAAAGCAGCCGAGCCATCAGCTCCGACCGTCGGGACGAGCGAATGCTGATCGGGCATGCGGCCAGCGGCAGATGAGGACGGTCATCGGCTCGAATGGGTGCCGTAGGGCGGGGTGGCGTGGATGCCCATGCCGTACTCGTATCGCAAGCCGGCGTCTGCGATGAACTGCGCAGCGTGCGGCAGCACGGGGCGAGAGCCGATCTTGCTGACAGCCATCCGGCGAAGCACCCGATTTAGCCTGCCGGAGGCGCTTGTGACCGCTGCCCAGTTCCATGCGGCGGGATCACCGAGTCGCGGCACGGCGGTCGCCCACGCCGAGGCACGCTTCTCCGAGTTGTGGTTGCTATGGCTCCATCGCACCTCCTGCGCCCCAACGGGGCCGCCGTAGTAGAGCTGAACTAGACCCCAGCCTTCGCAGCAGTACCGGAACGTCGGGCCTCCCGGCAAGCCCGGAAGCAGGTCGATCCGCCTAGTGCCGTGACCACGAACGTTCACGGTGTTGGTTGACACGCCGCGCGGCCTGTCGGCGGGGCGTCGTTGTGCCGGTCAGGCTGTGGCGGTGGCAGATCTTGTACGCGTGCGGCGGCTCAGTGACCAGGAGGGTCAGCAGCTGCTCAGAATCACCCGCCGGGGAACCGGCTCGGCGATCCGACTGCGGCGGGCGATGGTCGTGCTGGCCTCGGCTGGCGGGAACACCGTGCCGGCGATCGCCCGTCTGGTCCAGGCTGACGAGGACACGATCCGGCAGGTCATCCATCGGTTCAACGAGATGGGGATGGCCAGCCTGGACCCTCAGTGGGCGGGTGGCCGTCCCCGCCAGATCAGTCCTGACGAAGAACAGTTCATCGTCGAGACGGCCAACACCCGCCCCGAGAAGCTGGGGCGACCGTTCACCCGCTGGAGCATCCGCAAACTCGCCGACCACCTGCGCGGTCACCCCGTTCGACGGATCCGCATCGGGCGGGAGCGACTGCGGCAGATCCTGCACCGGCACCGGATCACCTTCCAGCGGACCAAGACGTGGAAGGAGTCCACCGACCCGCACCGGGACACCAAACTCGCCCGCATCGAGTACGTCACCGGCCACTTCCCGCAGCGGGTGTTCGCCTTCGACGAGTTCGGGCCCCTCGTGATCCGCCCGCAGGCCGGCACTGGGTGGGCGCCCGCGGGCCATCCGCACCGGCTGCCCGCGAACTACCACAAGCTGCACGGCGTCCGGCAGTTCCACGGCTGCTACAGCGTCGGCGACGACCAACTCTGGGGCGTCGTCCGACGTCGCAAGAGCGCCGCGAACTCTCTCGCCGCACTCAAGTCGATCCGCGCCGTCCGCCCCGACGGGGCACCGATCTACGTCATCCTGGACAACCTGTCCGCGCACAAGGGCTCGAAGATCCGCAGGTGGGCGGCCCGGAACAAGGTCGAGCTCTGCTTCACCCCGACCTACGCCTCCTGGGCCAACCCGATCGAGGCCCAATTCGGGCCGCTGCGCACCTTCGTGATCGCCGGCTCGAACCATCCCAACCACACGGTCCTGGCCCGGAAACTGCAGGCCTACCTGCGCTGGCGCAACGCCAACGCCCGCCACCCCGACGTTCTCGCCGCCCAACGCCGCGAACGCGCCCGCATCCGCAGCGAACGACAACGACGCTGGGGCCAACCCGCCACCCGCGCAGCCTGACCCCAACACCGTGAACGTTCGTGGTCACGGCACTAGCTATAGGCACCGGCCCGCAACCGACGACGAACAACGCCAGGTGCCGTCCACGTGGAGCAGCAGCAACTTCAGCGGCAGCCGAGAATTCCCGCAGCTCGCAGTCCGGCTCCGAGTCGGACTCGAAGACACGGAACAAGCCCAGATCGAAGAGGGCCTCGAGCACCGCGGACCAGTCGTCCTCTGCAGCATAGAAGTCCAAGTTCGGCACGATCTAACTATCCCGGTCGGGGCAACACGACCGCCAACCAGCATCCGCTCACGGCTATGAGCGGACGTCGTCGGCCTATGAAGCGGAGCCGCCGGTGCTGACGCTTTCGGGCGCGCCGAAGATGTCACCGCCCAGGAAGCCCTGGTCAGATGGCTGCCAGTGGGATTCTAGTCTCAACTGCCGGATTCCCTACCAACTCCGCCATCGCGGATCTAGAGCCGCACGTCGATGCAGGATCGTCCCGGCGGCTGGCATCAGCGAGCCCGTGACGAAGAAGCCGACAGCAGGCAGGCGGGGAGCAAGGAGATGACCACTTCGGTGTTCTCTGGGAGCTCAAGGCCACTCGCTCGCCAGCATCGTCGCAGGTCACGGTCCCCTCTCCGCCCAAAGCCAATGAGCACTTCGGACACGGTGACCACTTCGCCACGCTGCACCCAATCTGCACCCACCTGCAAGGCATGAACACTCACAAGGTCCTTACCGCCTTGAGCTGCGGATGCTCCCCTACCAGGCGACATAGAGTGCCGTTGACTGCTGTTCACTGCCGTTGAGTGCAGTTGTGTGAAGCAGGACGCCGCACGGACTTTGACCTGCGGAAACGAGAAGCCGCAGGCAGGGGTGGGTGCAGTTGCGCACCCTTGGGTGCCGTTCGGTGCGGTTGAGGGCCGTTCAGTGCACCCTGTTGCTCCCAACCTGCTCCCCCAATCCCGGGCCCGTGACCGGGTTGCTGCAGCCAGGCTGGAACGGGCGTCCTACAGGTCGTTCGTCAGACATCGTGGCCGCTTGCCCGAGCGGCCTTGGCTGGCGTCGGCGCCGGTTAGCCGCGCCCCGCGTACCGCTCAGACCACCGCCGGCTGGGCTTCGGTCGCCACCCTGCCGACCAGCACGATCCGCTGCGGGTCGAGCAGGAGGCAGCACGTGACGAGCCAACGGGCCAGTTCGTCGACGCGCTGGCGAAACTGCTCGCCGGGCGTCCAGATCGCCTCGGTCGTGACCAGCGAGCCGTACACCGGTAACCGGATCGAGGTCAAGATCCCGTTCAGCGTGCTGCCCGACAACATCTACTCCGGAGGACGGAGGCGCGCCGGTCAGAGCGTCGCAAGCACCCCGGCCAGAACGACCAGGCAGCACCCGATCTCGATCATCCCGACCTGCACAGGGCGCAGTCGGCGTGCCGGCAGCAGCGCGGCCCGGAGCAGGAGCAGCAGGAAGACCGGACCGAGCAGCACATCCAGCAGCCAGACCACGGCGGCCAGGCCGAGCGCGTGGTATCCGATGGAGAGACGGAGGAAGCGACTGTCACCGCGTTGCCGGATCATCGTCTTGACATAGAGGACAGTGCCGAACAAGTAGAGCAGGAGCACTGCGAAGGCCGGGGTGACCCGGGTGACGGACACACCGGCGATGGTCGCCGCGACGAAGACCAGCAGGCAGCTCTGCCCCACCGAGGCCAAGTCGTTGAGCAGTGCCCGTTCCCGGCGATGCCAGGCGTATCCGGCGTTGACCGCCAGCAGCGCGGCGTAGCCCGGGGCGTACCAGAGGACGGCGGGCCGGGCGAGCGCTACAGTCGCCGCGAGCGGCGCCGCCAACAGGCCGTACACCAGCAGCTGGGGGGTAAAGCGGCTCGGCCGACGGCTCTTGATCGCCTGGAAAGCGTAATACGACAGCAGGTAGCCGGTCAGCCAGGCGCCGAGCAGCGGCAGGTGCGGCCAGCGCGGGCCGGCCAAGGCCACCCCCACGGTGTACGGCAGCAGGAGCATCGCCCACGCGCCGTGCTGGGGTGGGACGAACTGGCGCACGCGGCGGCGGCGCGTTACCGGGCGGTCGGCTACGACAGCGGTGTTCATGGTGGTCACCGGACCTCGAACAGGCCACGGGCGCCGCGCTCGGCGTCGACCATGGCGTGGCTGACGAACGGGTAGTGCCCGGCTGCGGGGAAGACCGTCTCCACGAAGCCGCCGCCAGCCGGGGTGAGGGACAGCACCTGGGCTCCGCCGGGGTCGGTCGGCCGGTTCTCCCAGTGCCCCTCCCGGTAGACGGTGTCGAACTGGGCGCCGACGATGTGGAACGAGCTGTCTCGGTTGGGGCCGGCGTCGAGCAGCCAGACTCGGACCCGTTCACCGGCCCGGGCGGGCAGCGGACGGTGCGCGTACTGGGCGGGGTAGCCGTTGAAGACGACGGCGTCGGGGCGCTCCGCCTGCATCGCGGCCAGGTCGCCGGGCTCGCCGTCCGGGCCGAGGTAGAACTCGGACTGGACGAGCACGTACTCGCGATCGACGCGGGGCAGGTCGGGCGGGTCGACGATGACCGCACCGTACATCCCGTTGCCGATGTGGTGCAGCATCGGCATGGTCGAGCAGTGGTACATCCAGATGCCGGCGCGGGTCGCGGTGAACCGGTAGGTCAGCCGCTGCCCGGGGTCGATCGGGCGCATCACCTCGTCCGGGGCGACGGCACCGGCGTGGAAGTCGATGCCGTGGTCCAGGGTGCCGTCGTTGACCAGGGTGATCTCGAAGGTGTCGCCGACCCGGCCGCGCAACACCGGGCCGGGCACGGTTCCGTCGAAGGTCCACAGCCGCTGCCGTACCCCGGGCGCGACCTCCCGGACGACTTCCCGGACGTGCAGCTCACGCCGGTGCAGCCGGCCGGGCGGCGCGGGCGGCGCGGTGGCGTCCCGGGCGACGAAGGCCGCGCCAGGGTCGGCCAGGGCATCGAGGCGCGGCCTCGTTCCCTCCGTCGCCACGGCCGTCCCTGTCGGAGCGGTCACCGTGGCCCCCGTCGGGACGATCCGCAGTGTCATGCCGGCCTGCCGGTGGGCGGGCAGGGAGCACCAGCCCTCCACCGTCGCCCCGATCACGCCGGCGTCCAGCCGGGCGTCGCCGTCCCGCGTCAGCAGCGGTGTCCTCGCCCCGGAGGCCAGGACGAGGTCGTGGCGGCGGTTGTCCCGGTTGGTCAGCTCGATGACCAGTCGATCGCCCCGGGGCACGTCGATCCGGTCGGGGTGGAAACGCATGCCGTCGGCGACCACTGTGACCGTGGTGGTGTGCCCGGTCGGGGTGACGGCGGTGGCGGCGGCGGGGACGGGTGCGTCATCGGAGACGCGTTGGGCGGCGACCCCGACGAGGACGGCGACCAGGACGAGGGAGAGACCCACGGCTGCTCCGCCGAGCGGGCGAGGCACGGGGGCTTCGGTGCGCGCGGACACGGGTTACCTCCGGGCGGTGAGCAGGACCCGCACGGCCGGCACGAGGAACTGCACCAGCGCGGCGAGGACCAGCAGTGAGGTGGTGATGCGGACGAACGGCGGGGTGGGCAGGACGAGGACCAGCAGGGCGGCGTTGGTCATCGCGACGCGCTGCGGGCCGTGCCGCTCCAGCAGGGCGGCGCGGCGGCGCACCGGCGCGGGTCCGCCGCCGAGCACCACGGGCAGCAGGTGGGTCAGGGCTCCGACGAGGACCTGGGCGACGAAGCCGACCAGCAGCGGGAGCAGCACCGCACCGAAGCGGTCGGCCGCGCCGGCCGGGTCCGCAGGGGGCAGCAGCGTCGCGGCGTCCACGGCGAGAGCGACCATCAGCCAGCCGCCGGCCGCGGCGAGCGACCAGGACGCGAACGCGTACGGGGGGCGGGTGCGCGCGACGGCCAGCGCGGGGCGCAGGGCGATCAGCGCGCCGAGGGCGAACAGGCTCAGCCCGGCCGCGGCGACCACCCGCCACCAGGCGAGCAGGCCGACGCCCAGCAGGACCAGTCCGGTCGTCGCCACCGGCAGCGCGACGGTGGCGGCGCGGACCGCACCGTCGGCCATCCGGGTACGCAGCACGGTGGGCCAGAGCGTCAGCAGAGTCCCGAGGACGGTCAGCGTCACCCAGCCGAGCAGGTTCACGTGCGCGTGGAACAGCAGCAGCCGGGGGCGCAGCGGGTCGTCGATCACCAGCATCCCGGCGCCGACCGGCACGCCGGCGAGCAGGGCCACGGTCGCCGCCAGGTAGTAGCGCACCGTGACGGAGAACCGGGCCGGCAGGGCGCGGCGCAGCCGGCGGGTGAGCGCGACGAGGTGGGCGGTCACCGCGACGAAGACCAGCGTAGCGCCCGCCACGCCCAGCCAGGGGCGGTCGGCCGTGCCGCCGGTCAGGACCGCCAGCACGCCCACGTTGAGCGCGGCCAGCCGGGCCGCCTCGGCGCGGCGGCGGTCCGGGGCGGGGGCACGCAGCACGGCGGCCGCGAAGTGGGCGCTCCACACCACGACGGCGTTGCTGACCGCACCGAGCAGCAGCAGGTGGATGGCCGTCCAGCGCCATGCGGGGAGGAACGGATGGACGAAGGCGAGCACGACCAGCCCGGCCAGGTAGGCCAACGGCAGCGCAGCGACCCGACGGTGCCAACCGGCCCGCCGAAGGCCCGCCGCCACGGCCGGAGCGGTCACCGGGCCGAGGGCCGGGGCGGCGGGACCGGCCGACGCGACTGCCGAGACGGTCGGCCCGGGCCTCGGGCCCGAGGGCGGGGTCGGGGCGGAGTCGCCGCGGGTGCCGGCCATCACCGCACCGCCGGCACGACCGGCGGGACGACCGCCGTCCGGGTCCGCCGCCGGGCGGCGCGGACCAACGCGGCCACCACTCCGCCGACGAAACCGAGCACCGCCAGGACGTTGCCGACGCCGCCCCAGCGCCACCCGGCCGGCACGCCGAGCACGTCGCCGACCAGGACCCGGATCGTCAGGGTGGTGTGCAGCAGGGCGAGCGGGGCGTACAGCCACGGTCCGTAGGGCAGTGGGCGGCGAAGCACAGCCGGCAGGATCACTGGAGCGTGCGCGAAGATCATCGACATGGTGAAGCCCAGGAAGACCAGGTGCAGGGCGGCGTCGTAACGGGAGCCGCCGGTGACCGGCCCGGCGCCGGCCCACAGCAGGCCGGCCAGCGCCAGCCAGGCGTACCCGGTGAGCAGGCCGACCGCGACGTAGCGGGGGAGGCCGACGGCGCGCACCGTGCGGCGGGCGACGTCGCAGACCACCAGCCAGGCCACCGTCGCGAGCAGGCCGACCCCGAAGAGGTACGCCCCGACGGCGGGCCAGAGCGCGGCGGCGGTGGCGCCGGCGGTCAGCATGCCGAGGGCGGCGAGGAACCAGCCGACGCCGTGCCGGGGCAGCGTGAGGTGAGCGAGTTCCAGACGCTCCCCGGCGATGGTGGCCACCACGAAGGTGGCCAGCCAGGGCACGATCTCCGGCACGCTGAGGCCGGCGAGCCAGAGCAGGGTAGCGGCGTACCAGCTCAGCGCGCCGGTGACATGGGCCAGCAGCGCCGGGCCGGGCTGCCGCCACCACAGCCGCTGGTAGACCAGCAGCAGCACCGAGGCGAGCATGAGCAGCAGCCGGCCGGGCAGGCTCGGCCCGGTCAGCACCAGGAGCACCGCCCCGGCGCCGGAGCAGGCGGGTGCGAGCAGGGCCCACCGGGTGCCGAGGGCCACCGCGCGTTCCAGCGCCACCAGGGTGCCGACGAAGCCCAGCACCATCAGCGGGCCGTGCACCTGCTCCAGTGGGACGTGAGGCGCGGGCATCGGCAGGCCGAGCAGCAGCAGGGCGGCGTAGAGACCGCTCACCAGGGCGAAGCCGCCCGCGGCGAGGACGGGGAGACGCCATCGTACGGCGACCGGCCGTGGGTTCATGCCGGCTCTTCGGTGATATTCGGCAGGGCCAGCCGCACCACGCAGGCGTCGGGTGCGCCGAAGGGTTCGAGCATGGCGCCGGCCGGTGAGGCACCGGCGTGTTCGAGCGTGCCGCGGACCACGCCGACGTGCAGGGCGCAGATCGCGTCGGGGTTGCGGTTGACCAGCTCCAGGAAGGGACAGGTGTGCAGGTGGATCTCGGTCGCCCCGTCGGCCGTCCGGTGTCGGCGGGGACTGAAGCCCAGCCCGCGCAGGACGTCGAGCAGCGTATCGACCGGCTCCCTGCCGGGCGGGGTGGCGGCGGCGAGGTGGCGTCCCCAGTCCTGGCCGGCGCGGGTGGCCTCCGCCCGGACGTCTCCGTGGCCCCGCCGCGACAGGTGGTCGAGCAGGGCGGCGGCGAGTGCCCGGTACGGCGCGGGGGCCGGGGCCTCCGCGACGGCCACCCGGTAGCGCCACGCCGGCCGTCCGGGCTGGCCCCCACTGGCCCGCGCCTTGACCAACAGTCCGGCGTCGACCAGGCGGTCGAGGTGGGCGCGGGCGGTGGACAGGTGCAGGCCCGTCCGCTCCCCCACCTCGGCGATCGTCATGCCGACGCCGGCGGCGCGCACGAACTCCAGGATCGAGGCCCGGCTGGCGGTGCCGAGAGCCCGGTGGCGCTGCGGGTCGATGGTCTCGCCGACCGGCCCTGTTCTCGGGGTTTCCACGTTAGATAACGTTACAACGTCATTCACCCGCAAAACCCTGGAGGGTTCCATGTCCGCCTTACGCTCCCCGGCCGACCGCGAGGCCGCGCAGGCCGTCGTCCGGCACCACGCCCAGCTCGCCGCCGACCTCGACCGGCACGTCGGAAACCTGCTGACCGCGGCCGACCAGGGTGACGCCGCCGGCGCGCTCCGGCACCGCGACGAACTGCTCCGATGGCTCCGCGACGAACTGCTGCCGCACGCGCACGCCGAGGAGGACTCCCTCTACGCCGCCGCCGGTGAGCGGGCCGAGGGTGCGCTGCTGGTCCGGGGCATGCTCGACGAGCACCAGGCGATCACCGGCCTGGTCGCCGAGCTGGAGACCGGCAACCGGCCGGTACGCCTCGCCGGCACCGCGCGCGCCCTCGCCGCGCTCTTCGCCGTCCACCTGGCCAAGGAGAACGACCTGGTCGTCCCGCTACTGGTGGACGCGGCCGACGTCTCGCTGGCGAAGTTGCTGGAGGGGATGCACGATCTGCTCGGCTCCTCGGAAAGCTCGAATGGCGGCGGTTGCGGCGGGGGTGGCTGCGGCTGCGGTGGTGACCGGGCACCGGCCGACGCGCCGGCCCCGACCCTCACCATCGATCCCCGGCTGGACGTCCGGCAGCTCCCGCACGACCAGCGCCACGCGCGGGTGCTGGCGGCGCTGGAGGCGCTGCCGGCCGGTGGAGCGCTGGTGCTGGTCGCCCCGCACGCACCCCGCCCGCTGCTGGCCGAGGTCGCAGCCCGCTACGGCGACGGCATGACCAGCGAGTGGCTGCAGGACGGGCCGGACGTGTGGCAGATCCGGCTCTCCCGCCGGCCGGTGACGGTCTGAGCAGTCTGTCGGTGCCAGGGCGGTGGGGATCAGGGCCCGCCGTCCCGGCGTACCGGGCCGTCCGGCCCTGCTGACGGAGGTTGCCGGTGCGCACGATGGAGTCGCCCACCCTCGTGGTCAGGAGACGAAGTGTGCAACTACTGCGGCTGTCGGGAGTTCCCGCTGATCGGCCGGCTCTCGGCCGAGCACGAGGCGATCGCGAACGCGGCCGGCCGGCTGCGCGGCGCGGTGCGGGCCTCCGGCCCGGACGCCCTGGTGGCGCTGGACGCGCTGCTGGCGCTGCTGATGCCGCACACCTCCACTGAGGAGGACGGCCTCTTCGTGGAGCTGCGGGCCGAGGGCAGCCTGGCCGGGGCGGTGGCGAAGCTCTGCGCGGAGCACGACGACATCCACGGCGTGCTCGGCGGCGTCGACCGGGCCGACCCGGACTGGCCCGCAGTGCTGGCCGCCCTGGACCGGCTCCACCGGCACATCGACAACGAGGAGCACGGTCTCTTCCCGGCCGCGGTGATCGCGCTGCCGATCCCGGCCTGGGACCGGATCACCCCGGCGGAGGCGGCAGCCAGGTGAGGCGGCCCGGATGTCGGCCGCTGCCGACGCCGCCCCGCGGCTACCGGCGGTGCGCCTCGGTGGTCTCGACCGGCACGGTCTCGCCGAGGTCGTAGAGGGCGTCGAGCACGTCCTCGGTCTGCCCGCGTCGCGGCCGCCCAGCGCGGCGCCCCACCCGGCCGGCACCAGGAAGAGCACGCTCCACAGTGGCCCCCGGTCCCGGACCTGCCCGGCGATCTCCGTCAGGGTGGCACCGAGACGGCCGGGCCCCGCTCCGTGCCCCGCCGGTGACCGCCCGACCGGGCCCGAAGTCCCGCCACGGACCCGCAGGTACAAAGCCGATGATCTCGGGACCTTCGGCCCGGTTTCCCGAGGTTGTACGTCGGCACCATGGCCATTACGCCCTCGCTCGGGGTTGCACTCCGGCGCATCTGCCGAGAACGTGGGGCAGTACGGCCATCTATCGAAGGAATGAGGCGTATGTCGCGAGCCACCGATAGTGCGGGGCGGGCGCTGCTGGCGGTGGGCGGCCTGGTACGCCGGGCCGAGGTCTCCGCCGACGGCCGGACATTGCACCAGATCGGCGGCCGGGAGGCGGACGCCTTCTACCGGGACCGCTGGTCCTACGACAAGGTGGTGCGCTCCACGCACGGAGTGAACTGCACCGGCTCGTGCTCCTGGAAGGTGTACGTCAAGGACGGCATCATCACCTGGGAGCAGCAGCAGACCGACTACCCGAGCGTCGGACCGGACCGGCCTGAGTACGAGCCTCGGGGCTGCCCCCGGGGTGCCGCCTTCTCCTGGTACACCTACTCCCCCACCCGGGTCCGCTACCCGTACGCGCGGGGCGTGCTGGTGGAGATGTACCGGGAGGCCAGAAGCCGCCTCGGTGATCCGGTGGCCGCGTGGGCGGACATCCAGGGCGACCCGGAACGACGCCGCCGCTACCAGAAGGCCCGCGGCAAGGGCGGCCTGGTGCGGATCACCTGGGACGAGGCCCAGGAGATGGTCGCCGCCGCGCACGTGCACGCGATCGCCGAGTACGGCCCGGACCGGGTCGCCGGCTTCTCCCCCATCCCGGCCATGTCGATGGTGTCGCACGCCGTCGGCGCCCGGTTCCTGTCCCTGCTCGGCGGCTCGATGCTGTCGTTCTACGACTGGTATGCCGACCTGCCGGTGGCCTCCCCGCAGGTCTTCGGCGACCAGACCGACGTGCCCGAGTCCGGGGACTGGTGGGACGCCTCCTACTTCGTCATGTGGGGCTCCAACGTCCCGGTGACCCGCACGCCGGACGCACACTGGATGGCCGAGGCGCGCTACCGGGGGCAGAAGGTCGTGGTGGTCAGCCCCGACTTCGCCGACAACGTCAAGTTCGCCGACGAGTGGATGCCCGCCCAACCGGGCACCGACGGCGCCCTGGCGATGGCGATGGGGCACGTCATCCTCAAGGAGTTCTTCGTCGACCAGCGCACCCCGCGCTTCGTCGACTACGTCCGCAGGTTCACCGACCTGCCGTTCCTGGTCACCCTGGAGCCGGGTGCTGACGGGGCGTACCGGCCGGGCAAGTTCCTCACCGCCGACGACCTGGGCGAGACGGACAAGGAGGCGGCCTTCCGGACGGTGCTCTGGGACTCGGCCACCGACGCTCCCGCCGTGCCGCGGGGCAGCCTCGGCCACCGTTGGGGCGAGCAGCAGGGCCAGTGGAACCTGGACCTGGGCGACCTGGAGCCGGCGCTGACCTGCCTCGGGGCGGGCGACGCGGTGGAGGTGGAGCTGCCTCGGTTCGACACCGACACCCCGCAGGCGCTGCGCCGGGGCGTGCCGACCCGCACGGTGCGGGGCCAGTTGGTGACCAGCGTCTTCGACCTGGTGCTGGCCCAGTACGGGGTGGGCCGCGACGGCCTGCCGGGCCAGTGGCCGACCGGGTACGACGACGTCGAGGCGCCGTACACGCCGGCGTGGCAGGAGCCGGTCACCGGGGTGCCGGCGGCGCAGGTGGCCCGGGTGGCGCGGGAGTTCGCCGACAACGCGGACCGCTCCGGCGGACGGTCGATGATCCTGCTCGGCGCCGGCACGAACCACTGGTTCCATTCCGACGCCACCTACCGGGCGATTCTGGCGCTGGTCACCCTCACCGGCTGCCAGGGGGTCAACGGCGGCGGCTGGGCGCACTACGTGGGGCAGGAGAAGTGCCGCCCGGCGACCGGCTGGGCGCAGCTCGCGTTCGGCCTGGACTGGGTCCGCCCGCCCCGGCAGATGATCGGCACCGCCTTCTGGTACGTGCACACCGACCAGTGGCGCTACGACACCTACTCCGCCGACGTGGTCTCCTCCCCCACCGGCACCGGCGCGTTCGCCGGCAAGCACACCATGGACCTGCTGGCCCAGTCGGCCCGCTCGGGGTGGATGCCGTCGATGCCCACCTTCGACCGCAGCCCGCTCGACCTGGCCGACGAGGCCCTCGCCGCCCGGCCGGACGACCCGACGGGCTGGGTGGCCGAGCGGCTCGGCGAGGGCGACGTGAAGTTCGCCTGCACCGACCCGGACGCGCCGGAGAACTGGCCACGGGTGCTGACCGTCTGGCGGGCCAACCTGCTCGGCTCGTCGGCCAAGGGCAACGAGTACTTCCTGCGGCACCTGCTCGGCACCGACGCGAACCTGCGCGCCGAGGAGGCGCCGGAGGAGTTGCGGCCCAAGGACGTGACCTGGCGGGAGGAGGCCCCGGAGGGCAAGCTCGACCTGCTGCTGAGCCTGGACTTCCGGATGACCTCCACGACGCTCTTCTCCGACATCGTGCTGCCCGCCGCCACCTGGTACGAGAAGCACGACCTGAGCAGTACCGACATGCACCCGTTCGTGCACGCCTTCACCCCGGCGATCAACCCGCCGTGGCAGACCCGGACCGACTTCGACGCCTTACACGGCATCGCGAAGGCGTTCTCCACTCTCGCCGGGCCGCGGCTGGGCGTACGCAAGGACCTGGTCGCGGCGCCGCTGCTGCACGACACCCCGGACGCGATGGCGACCCCGCACGGCCGGGTCCGCGACTGGGCGGCGACCGGGGAGACCCCGGTGCCGGGCCGGACCATGCCGAAACTGGTGGTGGTCGAGCGGGACTACGGCGCGATCGCCGACAAGATGGCCGCGCTCGGGCCGCTGATGGATACCCTCGGCACCACCGGCAAGGGCTTCTCGGTCGACGTGCGGCCGGAGGTCGAGTATCTGCGCCACAAGAACGGTGAGGTGCGCGGCGGCGCCGCGGACGGGCGGCCGTCGCTGGCGAAGGACACGCACGCCTGCGAGGCGATCCTGGCGCTGTCGGGCACCACCAACGGGCGGGTCGCCACCGCGGGCTTCCGGGACGTGGAGAAGCGCACCGGGGTACGCCTGGCGGACCTGGCGGCCGAGCACGAGGGCAAGCAGATCACCTTCGCCGACACCCAGTCCCGCCCGGTGCCGGTGATCACCAGCCCGGAGTGGTCGGGCAGCGAGCACGGCGGCCGCCGCTACTCCCCGTTCACCATCAACACCGAGCGGCTCAAGCCCTGGCATACGCTCACCGGCCGGCAGCACTTCTTCCTCGACCACGACTGGATGCACGAGGCCGGCGAGGCGCTGCCGATCTACCGGCCGCCGTTGGACATGCACAAGCTCTTCGGCGAACCGCGACTCGGCCGCAACGGGGAGCTGGAGATCACCGTCCGCTACCTCACCCCGCACTCGAAATGGTCCATCCACTCCGAGTACCAGGACAACCTGATCATGCTCACGCTGTCCCGGGGCGGACCGACGATGTGGATGAGCGAGGCCGACGCGGCGAAGATCGGCGTCCGGGACAACGAGTGGATCGAGGCGGTCAACCGCAACGGCGTGGTGGTCTGCCGGGCCGTGGTGACGCACAAGATGCCCGAGGGCACGGTCTACATGTACCACGCCCAGGAACGGGTGATCGACGTGCCCAAGTCGGAGACCAACGGCCGGCGCGGCGGCATCCACAACTCGCTGACCCGGCTGCTGGTCAAGCCCACCCACCTCATCGGCGGGTACGCGCAGCTGTCCTTCGCGTTCAACTACCTCGGCCCGACCGGCAACCAACGCGACGAGGTCACCGTGATCCGCCGCCGCTCCCAGGAGGTGCAGTACTGATGCGGGTCATGGCACAGATGGCGATGGTGATGAACCTCGACAAGTGCATCGGCTGCCACACCTGCTCGGTCACCTGCAAGCAGGCGTGGACCAACCGCTCCGGCGTCGAGTACGTCTGGTTCAACAACGTGGAGACCCGCCCCGGGCAGGGCTACCCGCGCACCTACGAGAACCAGGAGCGCTGGCAGGGCGGCTGGGTGCGGACCCGCTCCGGCAAGCTCAAGCCACGCTCCGGTGGCCGGGTGAAGAAGATGTTCAGCATCTTCGCCAACCCGAAGCTGCCATCCATGCAGGACTACTACGAGCCGTGGACGTACGACTACGAGCACCTGATCAACGCGCCGGCCGGCGAGGACACCCCGGTGGCCCGGCCGAAGTCGCTGCTCACCGGCCAGGATACGAAGAT
This sequence comes from Micromonospora sp. CNZ285, assembly GCF_004637285.1. Classification (NCBI taxonomy): domain Bacteria; kingdom Bacillati; phylum Actinomycetota; class Actinomycetes; order Micromonosporales; family Micromonosporaceae; genus Micromonospora; species Micromonospora sp. CNZ285. The sequence continues at coordinate 2,701,781 of NZ_SPQD01000001.1, forward strand.
CACCTGGAGCGCCAACTGGGACGACTCGCTCGCCGGCGGCAACGAGATCGCCGCCGGTGACCCGGTGCTGGCGAAGGTCTCCGGCCAGGTGAAGCAGGAGTTCGAGAAGACCTTCATGTTCTTCCTGCCGCGCATCTGCGAGCACTGCCTCAACCCGTCCTGCGCGGCCTCCTGCCCGTCGGGGGCGATCTACAAGCGGGCCGAGGACGGCATCGTGCTGGTCGACCAGGACCGCTGCCGGGGCTGGCGGATGTGCGTGACCGGCTGCCCCTACAAGAAGGTCTACTTCAACCACCGCACCGGCAAGGCCGAGAAGTGCACCTTCTGCTTCCCGCGCATCGAGATCGGCCAGCCCACCATCTGCTCCGAGACCTGCGTGGGGCGGCTGCGCTACCTCGGGCTGATGCTCTACGACGCCGACCGCGTCGCCGAGGCCGCCGCCATCGCCGACGAACACGACCTGTACGACGCGCAGCGGTCGGTCTTCCTCGACCCGCACGACCCGGCCGTGGTCGCCGCCGCCCGCGAGGTCGGCATCCCGGACGACTGGATCGACGCCGCGCAGCGCTCGCCGATCTGGGACCTGATCATGCGCTACGAGGTGGCGCTGCCGCTGCACCCGGAGTACCGGACCATGCCGATGGTCTGGTACATCCCGCCGCTGTCGCCGGTGGCCGACGCGCTGCGCGAGACCGGCCACGACGCGGAGGAGGCCGGCAACCTCTTCGGGGCCATCGACGCGCTGCGCATCCCGGTGGAGTACCTCGCCGAGCTCTTCACCGCCGGCGACCCGGAGCCGGTGCGCGGGGTGCTGAACCGGCTCGCCGCGATGCGCGCCTACCAGCGCCGGATCAACCTGGGCGAGGAGCGCGACGAGTCCATCGCCGCCGCGGTCGGCATGACCGGCGCGGAGATGGACGAGATGTACCGGCTGCTCGCCATCGCCAAGTACGAGCAGCGGTACGTCATCCCCGCCGCGCACGCCGAGGACGCGCACCGGCTGGAGAAGATCGCCACCGAGTGCAGCCTCGATTACGAGGGCGGCCCCGGGATGGGCGGCGGCGGCCCGTACGGCCAGGGGCCCTTCGGGGAGTCCTCCGGCACGCCGATGCCGGTCCAGGTGGAGACCTTCCACATGCTGCGCGACCGGCAGACCGCGGAGGGCTTCACCGATCCGGGCGACGAACCCCGCCGGGTCAACCTGCTCAACTGGGACGGCAAGGGCAGCCCGAAGGGTCTCTTCCCGCCCCGCAGCCACGAATCCGCACCCGTCGACGGAGGTAACCGGTGAGCCAGCCGACCTGGCGGGCGGTGGCCGCCCGCGCGGCGTCCCTGCTGCTGCGCTATCCCGAAGAGGAGGTCCTCGCCGCGCTGCCCACCGTGCGGGCCGCGCTCGACGGCCTGCCGGCCGAGGTCGCCCGGCCGCTGCGCGAGGTGGTCGCCCACCGGGAAGCCGACGCGCCGGTCGACCTGCGGACCGCCTACGTGGAGGTGTTCGACTTCCGGCGCCGCTGTTGCCTGCACCTGACCTACTACACCTGCGGCGACACCCGTCGCCGGGGTGAGGCGCTGGTCGACTTCGCCGCCGCGTACAAGGCGGCCGGACTGACCGTCGTCGACGGCGAGCTGCCCGACTTCCTGCCCGCTGTCCTCGACCTGGCCGCCGCCGACGACGACGGGTGGCGGCTGCTGCGGGAGAACCGCGTCGGCCTCGACCTGCTGGTCGAGGCGCTGGCGCGGGAGAAGTCGGTGTACCGGCAGGCCGTCGCCGCCGTCCGGGAGATGCTGCCGCCCGCCCAGCCCGGGGACATCGCCGCCGCCGCCCGGCTGGCCCGCATCGGGCCGCCGGTGGAGCAGGTCGGACTCGAACCATTCGGACTGGTCGACACGACTGGAGGACGCCGATGAACATCCTGCTGTGGGTGGTGTACCCGTACCTGTCGATCGCGATCCTCGTCGGCGGCCTGATCTGGCGCCACCGCTACGACAAGTTCGGCTGGACGACCCGATCCTCCCAGCTCTACGAGAGCAGCATCCTGCGGTGGGGCAGCCCACTGTTCCACTTCGGAGTACTGATGGTCCTGATCGGACACATCGGTGGCCTGTTGGTCCCGAAGTCCTGGACCGAGGCGGTCGGCGTCACCGAGCACACCTACCACCTCATGGCCGTGTTCATCGGCACGGTAGCCGGCTTCTGCACCCTGATCGGGCTGGGCATCCTGATCGCCCGCCGCCGGTTGACCGGGCCGGTCTTCGCCGCCACCACCCGCAACGACAAGGCGATGTACGTGGTGCTGGCGGGGGTGATCGTGCTGGGCCTCTGGGCCACGGTGCGGGCCAACGTCGCCGGCCCCGGCTACGACTACCGGGAGACCATCTCCCCGTGGTTCCGGTCGCTGTTCTACCTCCGCCCGGATCCGGGGATCATGGCCGACGTCCCGGTGGGCTTCCAGATCCACATCCTGGCCGCCTTCGCGCTCTTCGCGTTCTGGCCGTTCACCCGCCTCGTCCATGCGTTCAGCGCCCCGGTCGGCTACGCCACCCGACCCTACGTCGTCTATCGCAGCCGCGACGACCGGCCCGGACTGCGGCCGACCCGCCCCGGATGGGAGGGGCCGCCCCGGCTGCCCACCCCGCGCGGCGGTCGGACCCGCTCGCGCCGGTGACCACCGCCGCCTCGACCGCCCGGAGACCGCCACCGGCTGCCTCCGGCGAACGGGCAGCCCGACGTCCCGGCAGGGAGGAACCACCGGTGACCATCGCACCGCACCACACCGACAGTCACCATTCGTCCCGACCCGCGACGGAGTGGGCCGCGGCGCGGGCGCTGGCCCACCGGCTCCCCGCTCCCCTGCCCGCGGAGTCGGTACCGCTGGCCTCCGCCGCCGGCCGGACCCTCGCGGCGCCACTGGTCGCGGCGGTCCCGCTGCCCGGGTTCGACAACTCCGCGATGGACGGATACGCGGTGCGCGGTCCGGGCCCGTGGCGGGTGGTCGGCCGGATCCTGGCCGGTCGCACCCACGCCGTCGCGCCCCTGGTCGAGGGGACCGCCGTAGAGGTGGCCACCGGCGCTCCCGTCCCGGCCCGGGCGGACCGGGTCGTGCCCTACGAGATCGCCGACCGGATCGGTGACGTCCTGCGGGCGGTGCCGGGCGACCGTCGGCACATCCGGGGCGCGGGCGAGTACGCCGCCCGCGGTCAGGAACTGGTGCCGACGGGTTCGCCGGTCACGCCGGCGGTGCTGGGGCTGGCCGCGAGCGTCGGCCTCGACCACCTCACCGTCCGGGCCCGACCCCGGGCCCGCCTGGTGATCAGCGGCGACGAGGTGATCCACGCCGGCCGTCCCCCGTGGGGCAGGGTCCGGGACGCGATCGGCCCGATGCTGACCCCGCTGCTGTCCGCCTGGGGAGCGGACCTCCTGGGTCCTCGGATGGTCGGCGACCAGCCCGACTGGTTCGCCGAGGCGATCGCGGACAGCACGCGAGAAGCAGACGTGACGGTCGTCTGCGGGGCGTCCTCCGTCGGCCCGGCGGACGGGCTGCACGCGTCGCTGCGGCACCTCGGGGCCGTGGCGCACGTGGACGGGGTGCGGTGCCGGCCCGGGCACCCACAGGTCCTGGCCCAGGCCGGGGCCCAGTGGATCGTCGGCCTGCCGGGCAACCCGTACGCGGCGCTGGTCGCCGCGCTCACCCTGATCGACCCGCTGCTCACCGGGCTGGCCGGACGGCCGCCGGCCGATCTGGACACCGCCGTCCTCACCGATCCGTTGCGCCTCGACGAGCGGAACACCCGGATCGTGCCGGTCCGGCGCGGCGCGCGGGGCGTGCGGCTGGTCGACGGGGCGCACCCGGGATACCTGGGCGCGGCGGCGGACGCCGACGCGCTGGCCGTGGTGCCGCCCGGTTGGCGTCCCGGCACCCCGGTCGGTCTGCTCACCCTGCCGTGACAGGTGGGGACGTCCTCCTGGCCGGGTCTTCCGGCCCTGCCGGGGTGGGTTGGCTCGAGCGAGGCTCGTACCGGTGAAGCGGACCGCCGCATTCCCCTTTGACGCCGCGACAGCAGCACGACAATCCTGACGGAGTTGAACGATGACCAGCATCCGTGACCAAGCCGGGTCCACCGCCCCGGTCGGGCGTCCCGAGGCCACCTCCGGCGCCGCCCTCCAGCTAGCCGTGGCCACCCTCGGTTTCCTGGTGAACTTCTGGGCATGGGCCCTGCTCGGTCCGCTGGGCCCCGGCATCAAGGAACGACTGGGGCTCGGCTTCGCCGCGCAGTCCCTGCTCGTCGCGGTGCCGGTGATCGTGGGCTCGCTGGGCCGCATCCCGGTCGGCGCGCTCACCGACCGGTACGGGGCCCGGGTAGTCTTCCCGCTGGTCACCGTCGTCACCATCGTGCCGGTGCTGACCCTCACCACGGTCTCCTCCTACCCGGCGCTGATCGTGACCGGCTTCTTCCTCGGCATCGGCGGCACCGCCTTCGCCGTCGGCGTCCCGCTGGTGTCCGGCTGGTATCCGCCGGCCCGGCGCGGCTTCGCCATCGGCGTGTTCGGTGTCGGCATGGGTGGCACGGCGATCGCCAACTTCACCACCGTCCGGCTGGCCGACACCTACGGGGAGCGGGCCCCGTTTCTGCTGGTCGCGGCGGTCCTGGCGGCGTACGCGGTGCTGTCGTTCTTGCTGCTGCGCGACGCGCCGGGCCCGGCCCGGCCCACCGGGTCGGCCTGGCAGCGGCTCGCCGGCGTCGCCCGGCTGACCGTCACCTGGCAGCTGTGCTTCCTGTACGCGGTCGGGTTCGGCGGGTTCGTGGCCTTCAGCGTGTACCTGCCGGCGTACCTGCGCACCGCCTACGGGCTCGACGCCGCGGACGGTGCGCTGCGGACCGCCGGGTTCGTCGTGCTCGCCGTGCTGGCCCGCCCGGCGGGCGGCTGGCTCTCCGACCGGCTGCACCCCGTGCCGGTGCTGGTGTGGTGCTTCGCCGGGGTGGCCGGGTTCGCCGTCGTGCAGGCCTTCCAGCCGGCCCTGATGCCGGTCGCCACGGTCGCGCTGCTCGGCATGGCGGTGCTGCTCGGCGCAGCCAGCGGCGCGGTGTTCGCCTTGGTCGGCAAGGTCGCCCCCGCCGACCAGGTGGGCGCGGTCACCGGGCTGGTCGGGGCCGCCGGCGGGCTCGGCGGGTTCGTGCCACCTCTGGTCATGGGCTGGGTGTACGGGTCGCAGGGCTCCTACGCCATCGGGCTGATGCTGCTCTCCGACGTGGCGCTGGCCGCCGCGGTGTTCACCGCGGTAAAGATGGGAGGCCTGGCCCGCCTCGCCGGTTGACGGTCTCGGTGCGGGCTGACCGGTGCCGGGTCTGGCCACTGACCGCTTCGTCAGGGCCGGGTCCGTCGAATGAACGGTGTGACCCGGGTCGTCGACGACGTGGCCATGGCCCACACCGGCATCATGGCTGGAACCCGCAACCCGTACGTCTTCCGCGGCCTCATCTACTGCGCCGCCTGCGACCGTCGCCTGCAGGGCCAGTACAACCACGGCGACGCCTACTACCGCTGCCGCTTCCCGCAGGAGTACGCCCTCGCCAACCAGATCCCCCATCCCCGCAACGCACATCGGCGGACAACCCTTGCGTAACGGCTTCCAATGGGCCGACCTGACCAGCTGATCCCGATCGCCCTCACCACGCCGACGCTGTCGGTCGATGCACTGGAGCGTGCGGTCGCGGGCATCGGCTCCGCCGCGGCCCGCGCCGTCAGCCGGACGGAGACGGCGTGGCGGCCTCCGAAGCAGGGCGAGTTCCCGGCCATTTCGTCCGGGAACTGGCCGGTCTGCGCGGACGAGCCCGAGGGCGAGGTCGGCCAGCAGGTCCCGCCTGCGACGGCCTCCTGGTCATGTCTGCTGGGCCGGGCGCGGGGTACGACCAGAGCCGGCCCGCCTCGGTTCAGGCCGCCACAGCCAGGAGCGAAACTGAGCCGTTCCCACTCCCGGCCCCGCGGGCACGGCAAGCCCGAGGGGGACGCCAGCAGGCTGCGACCCACCGGCCGCCGCCCGGTAGATGTCGAGACGATACCCACTGGGTAGGCTCCGAGATCGGCGCGGTGGTTGACAGTGGCACTGAGGGACAGGGCCGCCGTCAGCAGGGATGAAGGGCGGGCCCCCGGGGGGGCGGCCTTGTTCTCAGGGTTGGCTCGACGGGACCGGAGCGGATGCAACTGTGAAAGGCAACCAGCGGACTGGCGATGCGAGCGCTGCCGCATCCACGCTGGACCTGAACCCGCTTCAGAGTCGGCAGAGCCTACGCGAGGACGTAGCGCACGCCCTGCGCGCGGCTATCGTGGCTGGCAGCTTGAGGCCGGATTCGACCTACTCCGTCCCGATGCTTGCCGGACGCTTCGGCGTCTCGCCCACGCCGGTTCGCGAAGCGATCCTCGACCTGGCCAAGGAGGGCTTGGTCTCGATCGTCAAGAACAAGGGGTTCCGCGTCAAGGCCCTCAGTGAGCGGGATCTGGACGAAATCACTCAGATTCGGGAGCTTCTCGAGATTCCGGTGGTGGCCGACCAGACAGGCAGACTGTCGGAACCGCAGGTGCGGGAACTGCGGAGGTTGGCGGACAACATCGTTTCTGCTGCCGGACGTGGGGACCTGGTGGCGTACATCGAATCGGACAACGCCTTCCACCTGACACTGTTGCGTGCCGCCGGGAATCAACGGCTGGTCGAGACGGTTGCCGACCTGCGCAATCACACCCGTTTGTACGGCCTCGACGCGCTGGTGGAGAGTGGAGGGCTGGTCGACTCCGCGAACGAGCATCTCGAGTTGATCGAGCTCATCGCCGGGGGTGACCGTGAGGCCGTGGTCGGCCTGATGCAGCACCACTTGCGGCACGTCCGAGGCATCTGGGCGGCCCGTCGTGAAGACTAGGACCAACGTGCTCTGTTAGCACGTCCGACATGCCATGCTGCCGCCCCCGACCGCCAGCATGGCACCTCGGGCCACACCTACTGTGCTCGCCGGCAGCAGCCGGCCCGCCATCGCATGCGGTCACGCCCTCCGCACGTCATCGACTGACCTCGAACGTGCCAGGGGCGGGCCGATTGCACCTCTTGACGGGGCGGGCGCAGCCACTATGGTGCTGTGTAACATATTACCGATGGAGGCCGCATGGAAATGGCGCCGTGGCGTGGGGTTCTCGTAGCGACCGCTCTACCGTTCCACGCCGACCAGGGCATCGATTTCGATGCTTACGCTGCACATGTCGGGTGGCTCGCTGACAACGGCTGCCATGGCGTTGTCCCCAACGGTTCCCTCGGTGAATACCAGGCGCTCAGCAGCGAGGAACGGGCTTCGGTGGTGCGAACGGCGGTGCAAGCCGCCCCTGATGGGTTCGCCGTCGTACCAGGCGTCTCGGCCTACGGTGCCGACGAGGCACGGCGCTGGACCGAGCAGGCTGCGGAGGAAGGCTGCCCGGCCGTCATGTTGCTGCCACCGACGACGTACCGCGCTGACGAGGCAGCAGTGCTGGCCCACTACCGCGAGGTGGCGAAGGCAGGTCTACCGATCGTCGCCTACAACAATCCGATGGACACGAGGGTGGACCTGACACCCGACCTGCTGCGGCGTCTACACGACGAAGGTTTGATCGTCGCGGTCAAGGAGTTCAGCGGCGACGCCCGCCGGGCGTACCAGATCGCCGAGACGGCGCCTGGTCTCGACATCCTCGCCGGCGCGGACGACGTCGCGCTCGAATTCCTGATCGCGGGCGCGGTGGGGTGGATTGGCGGTTACCAGAACGCCATTCCGGCGAGCTGCGTTCGTCTTTACGAGGCCGCGACGGCGGGTGATCTCAGGACGGCCGTCCTCCTCTACCGGGCACTGCATCCGCTGCTCCGTTGGGATTCGCGCACTGAGTTCGTTCAGGCGATCAAGCTTTCCATGGATGTCGCCGGTCGTCCCGGTGGCTTCACGCGCCAGCCGCGCCAGCCACTGGCCCCCGCCGACGCCGAGGTCATCCGTGCCACGACCGAACGGCTGCTCGCGGCAGGGCACCGCTGATGCGCAGCAGCCGCGTCATTCACGTCGTCGACTCCCACACGGAGGGAATGCCCACCCGGGTGGTGACCGGAGGCGCGCCGCTCCTGCCGGGCGACACCATGGCGCAACGTCGGGAGTACCTGACGAACCACCGCGATGACCTGCGCACGTTTCTGATGTACGAGCCGCGCGGGCACTCCGCCATGTCAGGTGCGATCCTCCAGCCGCCCACCCGCCCGGACGCCGATGTCGGTGTGGTCTTCATCGAGGTGTCGGGGTGCCTGCCGATGTGCGGACACGGTGCGATCGGTGTGGCCACCGTACTGGCGGAGACCGGGATGGTGCCGGTCACCGAGCCGGTGACCACGATCCGCCTCGATACGCCGGCCGGACTGGTGGTGGCGTCTGCCAAGATCGAGCAGGGCCGCGCCACCGCTGTCACCATCCAGAACGTTCCTTCCTTCCTGGTGGAACAGGACGCCCTGGTCGAGATTCCCGGCTACGGCCACGTCCGTTACGACCTCGCGTTCGGCGGCAACTTCTATGCGATCGTCGACCTGCCGGAGCTGGGCCTGCGACTGGATCGCACGGACAAACAACGGCTGCTGGAGGTGGGTCTCAGTGTCATGAGAGGCGTGAACGACACCGCTCGGCCCGTGCACCCCGAGCAGCCGCACATCTCCGGATGCCACCACGTCTACCTGGCTGCGGAAGGGGCGACCGCCCGGTTGTCACGCCACGCCATGGCCATCCATCCCGGCTGGTTCGACCGATCCCCTTGTGGAACCGGCACGTCGGCGAGGATGGCACAGCTGCACGCCCGCGGGTTGCTCCCCCTCGGACAGGAATTCGTCAACGAATCCATAATCGGCAGCCGGTTTTCCGGTCGGCTGGTCAATACGACCACCGTCGCCGGTCGGCCCGCGGTGGTGCCGACAGTCACCGGGCGGGCGTGGCTTACCGGTACCGCCCAGTTCTTCCTCGACCCCGAGGACCCTTTCCCGGCGGGATTCATGTTGTGAGCCCCATTCAGAGCCGTTCTCCTCAGAAGCCGGACGATGTCGTCGCGGAGCGTACCCCGGTCACTCCTGATGGTGTGCGAAAGCTCGCCGATTCGGTCCGTGTCGCGCAGGACGCCTGGCGTCGTCGGGAGCCGTCCGGCCGCGCCGCGGCCCTGAGCGGGGCGGCGGACCGGCTGCGGGCTCGGGCCGGCGAAGCGGCTGCCCTGATCGTCCGTGAAGTGGGCAAGCCGGTCGTGGAGGCGAACGCCGAGGTCAGCCGGGCCGCTGCGATCCTCGACTACTACGCCCAGTCCTGCTTCGCGGCGATCGGCGACCTGCTGGCGCCGACGCTGCCGGCGAATCAGCCGGGACTGCTGTTCACCGAACGCCGGCCGCGGGGCGTGGCTGGTCTGATCACGCCGTGGAACTTTCCACTGGCCATCCCCCTGTGGAAGGCTGCACCGGCCCTCGCCACTGGTAACGGAGTGCTGCTCAAGCCGTCACCCGAGGCGCTGGCTTGCGGCGAGTTGCTGGCGGGCCTGTTCGACGGGCTGCTGCCCGACGATCTGCTCCATGTGGTGCCGGGAGGTGCGGACACCGGACAGGCCGTCGTCGAAGCGGCTGACGTCGTGTCCTTCACCGGCTCCGCGACGGTCGGCAGGGGTGTCGCCGCCGCCGCCGTTCGCGCCGGGCTGCCGGTTCAGGCGGAGATGGGCGGACAGAACGCCGCGGTCGTGCTGCCGGACGCCGACCCTGCCACCACTGCCACGATGCTGGCAGGTGCCGCCATGGGATATGCGGGCCAGAAGTGCACCGCGACCCGGCGAATCATCGTGGTGGGCGATGCCACCGCGCTCACCGAAGCCCTGGTGGCCGCGGTGGCGGGGCTACGCGTCGGCGACCCGGCCGATGCCGGCGTCGCAGTCGGTCCCGTCATCACCGACGCCGCGCGCCGCCGGGTTCTCGACGGCGTCGCGGCAGCCCGCGCGGCAGGAGGCCGGGTTCTCACTCGTCTCGCGTCCCCGGCTGACGGCCTCTATGTGGCGCCGGTGCTGCTCGATTCGGTCGACCCCGGCCATCCGGTCGCGTGCGAGGAGACGTTCGGCCCGCTGGCCAGCATCTTCACCGTGCCGGACCTGGCCGCCGCGGCCGCTCTGGTCAACCACGTTCGGTACGGGCTGGTGACGTCCGTCCACGGCCGCGACATCGGCCGGTTGTTCGAGGTGGTCCGGGCCATCGACACCGGCCTCATCCGGGTCAACACGCCCACTACCGGAGTCGATTTCCACGCGCCGTTCGGCGGTGAGAAGGCGTCCAGCCAGGGCCCTCGAGAACAGGGCACAGCCGCACTGGACTTCTACACCTCGTTACGCACCATCACCCTCTGCACTCCCCCACCCAGCCCCGCCGAGGAGGCCGCATGAAACGGGTCGACCTGCACACCGGTAGTCACGATCTGCCGGTCAGCCCCGCGCTGGAGGAGTTCATGCTCTCCGGGTGGGCGGACAGCGAGCGGCACGTCACACAGGTCGACGAGGTCGCCGGCTGGGCGGCGGCACGCCGGAGACAGCTGCACGGCCGTTTCTCCGGGGAACGGCTCGTCGTCCCGGCCGGAAGCTTCAAGAGGCGTTCGAACGACCAGCACTATCGGTTCCGCCCGCATTCTGCCTATGTCTGGCTGACCGGCGACCAGTCCTCAGACGGGGTCCTGGTCATCGAGCCGGACGGTGAGGAGGTGCTCTTTCTTCGCCCTCGATCCGACCGGAGCACGCCCGAGTTCTTCCGTGACCGGATGTATGGGGAACTGTGGGCCGGACGCCGGCCCACATTGGGAGAGAGCCGTCGGCGGCTGGCCGTGACGACCCGTCATCTGGCCGAGCTGGAGTCGGTCCTGTCCGGACGGGGCGTTCCGACCCGCGTGCTGCGTGGAGTCGACGTGCACGTGGATGGCCTGACGGCCGACGCCGCGGGACCGGGCGACCTGGAATTCGCCGCGGTACTGGATGAGATGCGGCTGGTCAAGGACGACTGGGAGATCGGCCAGCTGGAAGAGGCGGTAGCCATCACCACCCGCGGTTTCGAGGACATGGTGCGTGCCTTGCCGATGGCGAAGCGTACGTCCGAGCGTTACCTGGAGGGGGTGTTCTGGCAGCGGGCCCGCCTGGAGGGCAACGACGTCGGATACCACTCGATCGTGGCCGCCGGTGCGCACGCCGCCACCTTGCACTGGATCGACAACGACGGCGCGGTCCGCGACGGGGACCTGCTGCTGCTCGACGCCGGCGCCGAGACGAGGTCGCTCTACACGGCAGACATCACTCGTGTTCTACCGGTGTCCGGCCGGTTCGGTCCGCTGCAACGCGATCTCTACGAGTTGTGCCTGAAGGCGAACGACGCAGCTCTGGACTGCCTCAAGCCGGGCGCCGACTGGCGTGCGTTCCATCGGGCGGCGATGACCGTGCTGGCGTACGGCCTCGCCGACCTGGGCGTGCTGCCCGTGCCGCCGGAACGCGCCTTGACCGAGAAGTCCGGGCTCTACCGGCGGTGGACGCTGTGCGGGTCAGGCCACATGCTCGGTCTGGACGTCCACGACTGCGCGGCTGCCCGCGCTGACAGCTACCTGCACGGACGGCTGGCCGCCGGCCAGGTGCTCACTGTCGAGCCCGGCCTCTACTTCCAGCCTGACGACGAGTTGGTTCCGGCTGAGCTGCGCGGAATCGGGATTCGGATCGAGGAGGACGTCCTCGTCACCGACAACGGCTGTCGAGTCCTCTCCTCCGGGCTACCTCGACGCCCCGACGAGATCGAGGCGTGGATGCACCGGGTGGCGTCGTGATCGACGCCGGCGCGGACGTGGTGGTGATAGGCGCCGGGATGACCGGTGCCGCCTGCGCCTACTACGCCGCACGGGCCGGCCTGACGGTGACAGTGGTGGACCGGGCCGGCGTCGCGTCCGGCACCACCGGGGCCGGCGAAGGCAACATCCTCCTGTCCGACAAATCACCCGGCCCGGAACTCAGCCTGGCGCTTCATTCCGTCGCCCTGTGGCGCGAACTGGGCGAGACCATGGGCGATGCGCAGATCGAACTGGAACGTAAGGGCGGACTGGTGGTGGCCTCGGCGTCAGAGCACGACACACTGTCGGCGTTCGCGGACCGTCAGCGTGCTGCGGGCGTCGAGGCGCACGCCGTCGCCTCGCACGAGTTGCCCGGCTACGAGCCGCACCTGTCCCCCCATCTCGTCGGTGCGGTGCACTATCCCCAGGACATGCAGGTCCAGCCAATGCTCGCCGCCGCGCACCTGCTCCGTGCGGCCCGGGCAACGGTACTGACCGGCACCTGCGTCGTCGGCCTGCTCCGGGACGGCACCGGGGGGATCCGAGCTGTGCGGACTGATCATGGCCTGCTGTCAACGACCAGGGTGGTGAACGCCGCCGGCGTATGGGCTGGCAGAGTCGCCGCGTTGGCGGGCGTCGAGCTGCCGATCCTGCCTCGACGTGGCTTCGTCCTGGTCACCCAGCCGCTGCCAGAGCTCGTGCGGCACAAGGTCTACGCCGCCGGTTACGTTGCGAACGTCGAGCGCAGCACCGCTGGGCTGGAGATCTCCCCGGTGGTGGAGGGGACTCGCGCCGGCACGATCCTGATCGGGTCCAGCCGGGAGCATGTCGGCTTCGACCCGGCGATGTCTCTGCCGGCACTGCGAGGGCTCGCAGCGGCTGCGATACGTCTGTTCCCGATCCTGGCCGGCGTCTCCGCGATCCGCGCCTACCGGGGTTTCCGGCCGTACAGTCCGGACCACCTGCCGATCATCGGCGCGGACAAGAACGTGCCAGGGCTCTACCATGCCACCGGCCACGAGGGCGCCGGTATCGGCCTCGCCCCGGCGACCGGGCACGCCATCGCCGCACTGCTGACCGACCGCCGGCCGCACGTGGATCTACGACCGTTCGCACCGGAGCGTCACCATGTTCACCTTTGACGGCCGCCGGATCCCTCACGACGGGCGGCAGAGCGTCGCCGCGGCCCTTCTGGCCGCCGGGATCCGATCCTGGCGGAGCACACGCGTCGAAGGGCGCCCCCGGGGGGTCTTCTGCGGCATCGGCGTGTGCTTCGACTGTCTCGTCACGGTCAACGGTGTGCCGTCGCAGCGGGCCTGTCTGGTGGTCGCCCGCAGCGGTGACGTGATCGAACCTCAGGACGAGCGGCGGGAGGGAACATGAGCACGTACGACCTGGTGGTGATCGGTGCAGGACCGGCCGGTCTGGGCGCGGCGGTCACGGCGGCCGATGCCGGCTGCCGGGTGGCCGTCCTGGATGCCGGGCCGCGTCCCGGCGGACAGTACTGGCGGCACCGACCCGGTGCGGACGCCCACGGCCACACGGACTGGGCGGTGTTCGCCGGTCTGCGCGCACGGTTCGACCAGCTCGATCACCATCCGGACGCGGCAGTGTGGTTCGTCGAGTCTCGCCCCGACGACGTCGGTCCGCAGTTCGCCGTCCACACGCACTCCACGGTCGTGTACGGCCGGCGACTCGTCATCGCCACCGGAGCGCATGACCGGGTTGTCCCTTTCCCAGGTTGGGATCTGCCGGGGGTGGTCACCGCCGGTGGAGCTCAGGCCCTGCTGAAGGGTCAAGGGGTGGTGTTCGCGCGCCGCGTCGTCGTCGGGGGTACCGGACCGTTTCTGTTGCCGGTCGCGACCGGCTTGGCCGACGCCGGCGCCACGGTGGTCGGCGTGTACGAGGCGAACGACCCTGTCCGGTATGCACGGCACGTCGGTGCGGTTCTCGGCGCAGCGAGCAAGTTGACCGAGGCAGGCCGGTACGGGTGGCGGATGCTGCGTCGCCGGGTGCCGTATCGGCGGCGTACGGCTGTGGTGGCCGCGCACGGCGACGATCAGCTCGCCGGGGTGACGGTGGCGGCGATCAGCCCGCTGGGCTCGGTGGTGCCCGGCAGCGAGAGACACGTCGGCTGCGACGGTCTCGCCGTCGGCTTCGGTTTCACCCCGCAGGTGGAGGTGGCTGTCGCCCTGGGATGCGAGACATTCATGGACCGCGACGGCAGTCTCGTGGTGAGGATCGGGCCTGATCAAGCGACCTCGGTACCGGGCGTGTATGCAGCGGGCGAGGTGACCGGCGTCGGCGGGGCGAAGCTGGCGCTCGTGGAGGGGCACCTCGCCGGGGACGCGGTCGCCCGGTCTCTCGGTCGTGCGAGGTCACTGCGTGCGGGTGAGCGCAGTAGGCTGCTGCGGATCCGGCGTCGGCTGCGTCGTTTCGCGGCCGCTCTGCATGCGGTTCATCCCGTGCCGGCGTTCTGGCCCGACCTGTGTGACGACCAGACGCTCGTCTGCCGGTGCGAGGAGGTGTCGGCAGGCGCTGTTCGGCAGGCGGTGCGTGAACTGTCCGCGGGCGATGCCCGGGGCACGAAGCTGTTGACCCGCGCCGGCATGGGCTGGTGCCAGGGGCGAACATGTGGTTACGCCACAGCATGCCTCACCGCCCGAGAATCGGCCCGGCCGGTGAGTTCGGTGGATCTTCAGGGACATGCGTCTCGTACGCTGATGCAGCCGATCATGCTTGCCGACCTCGCCGGCGACGACTGATCTCGCGCACGACGAATCACGGCCGGCGCGGAGGTGCCCTCAGCATTCGATGACGTTGACGGCGAGCCCGCCCCGCGCGGTCTCCTTGTACTTGACCTTCATGTCCGCGCCGGTCTCCCGCATGGTCTTGATGACCTTGTCCAGCGACACGTGGTGCACCCCGTCGCCGCGCAACGCCAGCCGGGCCGCGGTGATCGCCTTGATGCTCGCCACCGCGTTGCGCTCGATGCACGGAATCTGCACCAGGCCACCCACCGGATCGCAGGTCAGCCCCAGATTGTGCTCCATACCGATCTCGGCGGCGTTCTCCACCTGCTCCGGCGTACCGCCCAGCGCCTCGGCGAGCCCGGCCGCCGCCATCGAGCACGCCGAACCCACCTCACCCTGACAGCCCACCTCGGCCCCGGAGATCGACGCGTTCTCCTTGAACAACACACCGATCGCGCCCGCCGCGAGCAGGAACCGGACCACGCCCTCCTCGGAGGCACCCGGCACGAACCGGGTGTAGTAGTGCAACACGGCCGGGATGATCCCGGCGGCACCGTTCGTCGGCGCGGTGACCACCCGCCCGCCGGCCGCGTTCTCCTCGTTGACCGCCAGCGCGAACAACGTCACCCAGTCCATCGCGCGCAACGGATCCTGGCTACCGGTCTCCGCCTCCAGGCCGCGCCGCATCTCCGCCGCGCGCCGCCGGACCTTCAACCCACCCGGGAGTACGCCGTCACGGGTGCAGCCGTTCTCCACGCACTCGCGCATCACCCGCCAGATCTCCAGCAGCCCCGCCCGCACGTCCGCCTCGCTGCGCCAGGCCAGCTCGTTGGCGAGCATCACCTCACTGATCGACAGGCCGGTCTCCGAGGTGACAGTGAGCAGTTCCGCGCCGGTGAGGAACGGGTGCCGTACCCGGGTCGTGTCCGCCTTGATCCGGTCCGCCCCGGCGGCCGCCTCGTCCACCACGAACCCGCCGCCGACCGAGTAGTACGTGCGCGTCCGCACCTCGTTCCCGGCCGCGTCGTACGCCGCGAACGTCATCCCGTTCGGGTGGTACGGCAGCGAGCGCCGCCGGTGCAGCACCAGATCCGTGTCCGGGTCGAAGTCGATCCCCTGACTGCCGAACAGGTCGAGCCGCCGCTGGGTGCGGATCCGCTCCACGCGCGGCCCGACCGAGTCGGTGTCGACAGTCTCCGGGACCTCGCCCTCCAGCCCCAGCAGCACCGCCCGGTCACTGCCGTGCCCGTGCCCGGTCGCCCCGAGCGAGCCGAACAGCTCCGCCCGTACGCGCGCCACGTCAGCGAGCTGCCCGTCGGCCTTCAGGCCCGCCACGAACGTACGAGCGGCCCGCATCGGCCCGACGGTGTGCGAGCTGGACGGCCCGATACCGACGCTGAAAAGATCGAAAACACTGATCATGGCGCAATGCTCCTGTCATCGCCACGGACGACGGTCTTCGGTTCCGCGTGACCGCCCATGGCTGCCTGGTCCGCGGCGAACGATGCCGGAAGCTCCGCGTCGCGCTCAGTCGGCGGCGCCCGGCTTGAAGGATCGAGCCAGGAGGAGCAGGTTCGCGGGCTTCTCGGCAAGCCTGCGGGTGAAATACGCGTACCAGTCCTGTCCATACGGCAGATAAACCCGTACGCGGTACCCCTCCCCCGCAAGCCGCGTCTGCTCGTTCGCGCGGATGCCGTACAGCATCTGGACCTCGAAGTCGGTGGTGCTCCGGCCACCGGCGCGGGCGAGTCCGATGGCGCTGTCGATCAGGCGGGGGTCGTGGGTCGCCACCATGGGATAGCCCTGGCCCTGCATCAGGATCCGCAGGCACCTGTCGAATGCCTCGTCGATCTGACGCCGTCGCGTAAAGGCCACCGACGCCGGCTCCGCGTAGGCTCCCCTTGACCAGGCGCACCCGGCTCCCTGCGTACGCGAGGCGCTGGCAGTCCGCCGGGGTACGGTGCAGGCACGCCTGCAGCGCCACGCCCACCCAGGGAAATTCGGTACGCAGTTCGTCCAGTACGGCCAGCGTCAGGTCAACCGTGGTGTGATCCTCCATGTCGAGGGTCACCGTGGCGTCGGCGGCAGCCGCAGCGGCACAGATGTCGCGTGTCAGCCGATAGGCGTGTCGGCGACCGTTGTGGGGCAGCGCGCTACCGAGCGCCGACAGTTTCACCGACACCTCGGCCATACCGGGCATCCGCGTCGCGGAGAGCAGGCTGAGATACGCGTCGCGTACAGCGGCAGCCTGCTCGACTGTCGTCGTTCCTTCGCCGAGATGGTCGATCGTCACCCGCATCCCGGAATCGACGATGCGCCGCGCCACTGCGATCGCCTCGTCGTTGACCTCGCCGGCAACGAATCGTTGCACCACGCCCCGGGTCAGGGGGGATCCGGCCACGATTCTCCGGAGTCGGTGACTGCCGGCCGCCATCAGCAACAGCTTGTTCGGCAATTGGGGTCCTTTCTCGGGGCTGTTGTCGCCCTCAGGAAGCAGAGCGTGACGAAGTGATCTAGCACCCGCGGAAGCTCGGGTTCCCCGTACGGTCAGGAGGTGTGGCCGGGATGGAGGGGGTACCGATCGACGAGGCGAGCCACCCGCGTGCGTAGCGACGTGTCAGCCTCCTTGCCAGTCAGAGCACCGGCGATGATGTCGGCCACCTCCATGAACTCCGCTTCGGAGAATCCTCGGGTGGCGAGACCGGAGGTGCCGATCCGTAGCCCGGAGGTCACCATCGGCGGGCGGGGGTCGAACGGCACGGCATTACGGTTGACGGTGATGCCGACGCCTTGCAGCAGCCGCTCCGCCTGCGCGCCATCGAGATCCGCGTGACTCAGGTCGACCAGCACCAGGTGCACGTCGGTGCCTCCGCTGACCACCCGGATGCCGGCCTTCGCGACCTCGGCGGCGCCGAGACGATCGGCAACGATCTTCGCGCCGGTCAGGGCACGCCGCTGCTGATCCTGGAACTGCGGTTCTCCGGCGATCCGAAAGGCCACCGCCTTCGCGGCCACGACATGCGCCAGCGGACCGCCTTGCTGGCCCGGGAAGACCGCAGAGTCCAGCCTCCGCGCGAGATCGGTGTACGCGCTGAGGATGGTGCCGCCCCGGGGGCCGCCGAGGGTCTTGTGCGTGGTCAGGGTGACGACATGGGCGTGAGGCACCGGGTTGGGATGCAGACCGGCCGCGACCAACCCGGCGAAATGTGCCATGTCCACGAGCAGGTATGCATCCACCTGATCGGCGATCCGCCGGAACCGGGCGAAATCGAGCGTCCGAGGGTAGGCCGACCAGCCGGCGATGAGCAGCTTCGGCCGATGCTCGCGCGCCAGCTCTTCGACCTCGTCCATGTCGATCAGGTGGTTTTCGGCGCCTACGCGATAGCTCACGGCCCGGTACAGCCGCCCCGAGTAGTTGATGCGCATGCCATGGGTCAGATGACCGCCGTGAGCGAGGTCGAGCCCGAGGATGGTGTCACCCGGCTGGAGCAGAGCAGCCATCACGGCGGCGTTCGCCTGCGATCCGGAATGCGGCTGCACGTTCGCGTACGTGGCACCGAACAGCCGCTTGGCCCGGTCGATCGCCAGGCACTCGATGTCGTCGACATGCTCGCATCCGCTGTAGTAGCGCCGCCCCGGGTAGCCCTCCGCGTACTTGTTGGTGAGGGCCGATCCCTGCGCCTGAAGCACGGCTCGGGGCGCGAGATTCTCGGAGGCGATCATGCCCAAGGTCTCGTGTTGGCGGCGTAGCTCCCGGCCGATCGCCTCGGCGACGACGGGGTCGAGGTCGGCCAGATCATCGTCGAAGGCTGCCATCGGGGCCTACCGCGACTCGTTGGAGAAGGCGCGGTACTCGTCCGGCGACATCAGGGAAGGCACCTGCGCCAACCGGACCCGCAGAAGCCAGCCTTTGCCGTACGGATCGACGCCGATCAGGCCCGGATCGGCGATGACCGCCTCGTTGACGGCGACGACCTCTCCGCTGACCGGGAGGTACAGCTCCGCGACCGACTTCGTGGACTCGACCTCTCCACACACGTCACCGGCAGTCAGGTGGCTCCCCGGCTCGGGCAGTTGCACATAGATGACATCACCGAGCGCTTCGGCGGCGAAAGCGGTGATGCCTACTTCGGCCGGCTGAACCGAGTCGTTGACCCACTCGTGGTTGAGGCTGTACTTCAGGTGTTCCGGTACGTTCATGACGCTGAACCCTCGCAAGGAATGGCCGCGATCACCGCGGACGACGGTAGAACGGAAGAGGGACGATCTCGACGGGCTCGGTGGTCCCCCGGATCTGCACGGCCAGCCGGATGCTGTCGCCGGTGCCGGCACGGATGCCGGCCATCGCGATCGGTCGTTTGAATGTGGGTGACGGGGCGCCGCTTGTGATGAGGCCGACCGGATCAGCACCATGGCCGTCGTCGGTCAGCGTCACCACCTGCTGGCCCGCTCGGGGAATTCTCTGCCCGGACGCGACGAGGCCGACGAGCCGACGGGTGACGCCGCTCTTGTGGGCCTCGGCCAGCGCGGCTCGTCCGACGAAGTCGCCTGGTTTGACGAAGGACACCACCCGCCCCAGCCCGGCATCGAACGGGGTGACGTCACGGCCGATCTCTGCGCCGTACAACGGCATCCCAGCCTCGATGCGGAGGGTGTCGCGGCACGCCAGCCCCGTGGGCGTCAAGCCGTGACGCCGACCGGCCACAAGCGCTGCTTCCCACGTGCGGACCGCGTCTTCGGCGTGTACGAGCAGTTCGAAGCCGTCTTCGCCGGTGTAGCCGGCACGAGCCACGACGGCTGGCCGACCGTCGATGTCCAGTAGCGCTACGGTGTAGTAGCGGAGCCGGGTGAGTCCCGTACCGGTCAGGGCTTCCACGATGGGGGCGGCGCGCGGCCCCTGCACCGCGATGATCGCCCGCTCGTTCGTGCGGTCGGCGGCCCAGGCCGCGTAGTCCGCACAACGGGTCCTGATGGCCTCATGTACGACGCGTGTGTTGATGGCGTTGACGACCAGCAGGTACCGGTGCGATGCGAGGCGATAGGCAACGAGGTCGTCCAGCACCCCGCCGGCGGCGTCGCAGAGCATGGTGTAGCGCGCGCCGCCGATCGGTACGGCGGACAGGTGCCCGACCAGAGCGTAGTCCAGTGCTGCCGGGGCCTCCGGCCCCGACACCTCGAGCTGACCCATGTGGCTGAGATCGAAGAGGCCGGCCTGTTCGCGTACGGCGCGGTGCTCAGCGAGCTCACTTCCGTAGCGAAGGGGCATCCGCCAGCCGCTGAAGTCGGTGAACCGAGCTCCGTGTCCTATGTGCGATGCATGCAGAGGTGAGCGGAGCAGAGCCGCAGGATCCTGGTGCACGGGGGCGCTCCTCGTCCCGACGCACGCGGCGTCGAACGGTCGGTTGCCTCCCGCTCTGTCATTGACCTGAGAGCTTCACCGCTGCGTCAGCGGCTTGCACCGTGGGTGAGACGACGGTCGTCTGCTTTCCAGAGTCACCTCGCCTGCACGGTAATGGGGCCTGAGAGTTTCTTGGGAGTTTGCTCCTTCGGCGCTCCGAATGAACGGAGTCTCTCCCGTGCAGGTTCGAATGGTGTCTATGTAGTTGTGGGCCATTCGCAGGTTAGATGACGGCACATACCGCGTCAACATCATCCTGCCCATAGCTGATGCCTATATATCGCCGTCGGATCGCTACGACGCTGCGGGATGGGCGTGGGGATTGGCCCGCCACCATCGGGCGAAGGCAGCGTTGTCGTTGACGTGATCCAGGTAGGCCCGGGTGATGGCCTGGAACAGGGTGCTGCTCTGTGCAGAGGTCAGCGCATCGCGCCGCCAGACGACCATCAGCCTGGCCAGCAACTGCGGCTCCCCGCGCAGCGGCAGCACCCGAGTCCCGGCGGCCGGGGCCCAGGTCGGGTCGACCAGCCGGACACCGTCTCCGGCGGCCACCAGTGGGTGCGCGGCGCCACTCGGCGCTTCGTACCGGATCTTCGGCTCGAAACCTGCAGCGCGGCAGGCCCGTCGCAGCGAGGCAAGTGAGCCGTCGTCCGGCCCCGGCGGGCACACCCACGATTCGTTTCTCAGGTCGGCCAGCCGCACCTGCTCGTGGTGGGACTGCGGGTGGGAGGCGGACATGGCGACGAAGATCGGGTAACGGGGGATCAGTGGCCGGCTGGTGAGCGTGGGACCGATCGGCATCTCGAAGCCCTCAAGGATGCCCAGCAACGCGGCATCCAACTGGCCCCGGGTGAGTGCCTCCACCAACAGGCGCGAGGACGGCTCGATCTGCAGCGCGATCTCCGGATCCGGGAACGCTTCCGCGACATGACGTACGATACTGCCCGCGCAGGCGATGTGGACGGTGCCGAGTCGGAGCAGGCCCGGATTGGGGTGCCGGTCGCCGAAGTCCTCGACGAGCGCGTCGACCTCGGCCAGCACGACGCGGGCGCGCTGGAGCACCTGCTTGCCGAGTTCGGTCGGTTGCATACCGGTACGGCTTCGGACGAACAGCGGCCCACCGACCGTCTTCTCGATCCGATGCACCTGGGCCGTCAGCGCGGGCTGCGACAGACCCAGGCGGGCGGCGGCGCCGGTCACGCTTCCGGCCTCGGCGATGGCACTGATCGCCCGCAGGTGGCGCACATCGATGCCCATGACCGAGATTATGCACGCGACCGCAGGCGGCGCGGTGGCCACAGGCCAGGCGGGCGCGCCGCCCGGCGACTCCCGCCGGGCGGCGCGCTCATACCCATCACATGGGGTTCAGTAGCGCGTGCTCACCGTGGCGCCGGAGCAGGCGGTCTTCCCGTAGAGGCTGATGTAGTGGTACCCGGCGGCCGGGCTGGGGATGGCCAGCGACTCGGTGTTGCCGGCCCCGGCGGAGGAGCGGGTGGCGTTGCTGGTGGTGGCCCAGCTCGACGGACTGTAGTAGAGATCGCAGTTGCCTGTGCCGCCGGCCGCGGCAATGGTGAGGGTGCTGACGCCGGCGGGCAGGTAGATGTACAGGTAGTCGTAGTTGCCCGCGGTCGCGGAGCGTCCGCTGCGCTGGCAGTTGCGGTCGAGGGTACGCGTGTCAGTGCCGCCGCATTCCGGCATGGTGGTGCCGCCGCCCGTCGTGACCGAGATGGTCTGGGACGATCTCGCGGTCGCTCCCTGGTTGTCGGTGACCGTCAGCGAGACGGTGTAGGTGCCGGCCGCAGCGTAGGTCTTGCTGGGGTTGACGGTCGACGAGGTGCTCCCGTCCCCGAAGGCCCACTGCCGTGAGGCGATGCTGCCGTCGGCGTCCGTGGACCGGTCGGTGAAGGTGGCGGTGAGCCCACTGGTCGCCACGGTGAACGAGGCGGACGGCGGCTGGTTGGTCGGGGGCGGCGTGGTGCCCCCGCCGCAATCCCCTGCCGCGCAGCGCGTCAGCCAGGCGTCGAAGTCGGCGTCGTAGCGCGAGCCGATGGTGCTGGTGAGGTACGTGCGGGCGGCGTTGAATGCCCCCGATCGGTAGTATCCGAGCACTGTCGTCATGTCCGGCCGATGGGACTGCATCATGTACCGCACGGCCAGGTAGCCCCAGTTGTAGATGCGCGTCTGGTCGTTGTTGTAGGTGGTGTCGAACAGCGTGCGCAGCGCATAGGTGTGGTTGCCCGCCTGGTTCTGGGCGCTGGTGTAGGTGACGTTCCGGTAGGAGTAGGAGACGTACTCGGCGAAGCCTTCGATCCACCAGATGGTAGGTGTGGTGATGTTGGCGCTGAAGTCGCCGTACATGTTGAACCGGCCATCGAGGTAGTGGGTGTACTCGTGGTTGAGGTTCCAGATCTGGAAGGCCGGCCGGACCCACTCGGCTTCGTAGGCGATGAACCTTGCCTGGTTGCTGGGGTCCGACGGGTTGCCCTCCAGGTACATACCACCGTTGTTCGTATCGATGCCGTAGATAGCGCCCGCGTAGGTCTGGTAGTCGGTGCTCGAGTTGAAGACGACAACCTCGATGTCGGTGTTGACATCGCCTGCCACCGGCCCGCTGTCCCCGACCAGGCTGTGGAAGTAGGCGTCCTGGCCCTTCATGCTGGTGCAGGACTGGCTCAGTTCAGCCGAGGTCATGTCCTGCGCGACGATCTTGATCGATGGGCTGCATGTGTAGTTGATCGTCAGGACAGAGCTGGTCAGCTGGGCGGAGAGGTTGCAGGTGGTGTAGTAGGAGCAGTTGGCGACGTCGTATGCCTGGGTCATCTCGGCGACGCCGACCCAGAGCGGCGCGGTCGGGCCGGTCATGTTGCTTCGCGAGAGAAGCGCCGACGCCATCGGCCGCGCGATGGGCTTGAGCGGGGCGTGCTGCAGGAATCGTCCGAGTTCCCGGCCCGCGTTCGACGTGAGGTAGCCGTTGTCGGTGCCGAGGAGACCGGCGTGGGTGTTGGCGAAGTTGTACAGGTTGTCGAGCACGGTGCGGTCGCCCTGCACGGCGGAGACGAACGCGGGCACCTGGTGGCCTCGGAACAGCACCGTGTAGACGTTGTTGACCGCGTTGAGCATGTACCAGGACGAGGTGTACGACGAGTTGAAGCCGGTCAGGAGCCGGTTCACCACGAACAGGTATCGGGCGTTCTCCTGTGCGCTGTCGATGAGCGTCACCGCCTCCGCCAGGGTTTCACCGTTGGCGTCGGTCACGTCCCAGGCGCGTGCGTTCGCGAAGAAGGCGTCGAGCGCTGAGCGGATCGCGGTCTGCAGTGCCGGCCCGTACGTTCCGACGCTCGTGTCGTACCACTGCACGTAGTAGCCGGCCCGCAGGTAGAGAACGAGCTGGGGCATGCCGGTGGAGGGGTTACCCGGGTAGCCGGGCGAGCCGTCCCGCACGGCGTACGCGACGCTTGCCATCTGCGCCTCGCGGAAGGCGTTGTAGGCATCGCTGCCGGAGAGGCTGAACAGGCTGTTGATGCAGTCGACAGTGGATCCCTTGATCTGGCTGACCAGCGCCGATCCCGTTCGGCCGGTGAAGTCTGCGGGGCTGCAGGCGGCAGCGGCAGCGCGAGACCCGGCGTCCGACGGCCGAGCGCGTCGCTTCGCGGTTGCGGGGCGGTCGTAGTCGACGCGGGCGGCGTCCTTCGCGGCCGGCTGCGGCGGGCGCTTGTGTACGGGGAGCGCCTGCTCGCTCACATGGTCTACCCGGCCCTTGCCCCGAACAGTCGCATCGCCCGCTGCCGGCGGTGCCGCATCGGTCTTTCTGGCCTGCTGCCCGGGTGGCACGGGCCGCGCCGTGTTCGCGGCGGCCGGCGGCGCGATGATGCCGCAGGCGAGCGTCAGCGCGGTGAGCGCGCCGAACAGCTGACCTAGTCTTCGCCGCAATGGGTGTCCAGACATGCTCTCTCCTCGTGGGCGAGGGTGTGATCCAGCAAAGGCGCTGACGCACTTCGATGGATGCTTGGGGGGTGGACGCTAGCCAGGCGGCTCCGGCGGCCACAACGAGTCCACAGCGGGTGGTCAGGGTGGCCCGCCTGGGCCTAACCGGAACCTGTGAGCGATGCGTCGAGGGTCGTCGGATCGATCAGGCGACGTGATGGACAGATGACATGAAAGCGGGCGGTCCGGTCGTGCGATCGTCCAGGTGTCCACGATTCAGACACCGGACGGCAACCATGGCGACCATCTTGCTCATCGACGAAGACCACCGCTATCGGCGGCTACTCGGCGATCAGTTGACGCGCTTCGGTCATCTGGTCACCGAGATCGCCCTCCATGAGAGCGGGCGGACGCTGTCCGACCTGACCTGCCACACCCACCGGAGGCCGGATGTCGTGATCGTAGACCCGGTCGTGCCGGCGGTGGACGGGCTGCTGCTGATGCGCCTGCTGTGTGTCGCGTCCCGCCGCCCGGTTCTGGCACACAGCATCAGGAGTATCGACGATGACGTCGTCCGCATGCTGCGCGCCGGCGCAGACGGATTCCTGCCGAAGCCGTGTCCACCCGCGGTGGTTGACGCCTCCGTCCGCGCTCTGCTGCGCCGGGTTCCGCCGGCACCGCCTCCGGCGCCGTCCGAGGTCGGCGCTCTTCGCATCGATGTGGCAGGTCGCAGCGTCTCAGTGGACGGACGACCCGTGGCGCTGACGCGTACCGAGTTCGAGCTTCTCGCCTATCTTGCGGAGCACCCCGGCCGGGTGGTGCCACGGTCGCAGCTACGGACGAGGATCCGCGCGGAGGGCCTGCCGTCGGCGGCGTCCCTCGACGTCCTGCTGTCCCGTCTGCGGCGCAAGCTGGGCGAGCGCTCGACAGGCACGAAATACCTGCACACCGCTCGGGGGCGGGGAGTCTCGTTGCGACCGGTTCCGGCGCGGGAGCAGATCACGCAGACATCCGGGAGCGATGCGGCGCGTTGATCGCCGATCGTTTCTGGGCCGCGCCGCGGCGCACTTCATGGAGGACCGCGATGCGTTGCGGCAAGGGACGTGGTCCGGCGGGCCGTTACCAGACGAAGCAGCATGACGAGGGACGAGTGTGATGTCATGGGGAAGACCGGTCATCGGCCCGCCGAGCGACAACTCGCTTACACGTTCGGGGGTCGGATACCAGTCGCGCATCTGCGCTCCGGTGACGTGCTGGAGGTGTACACCGAGGACTGCTTCGGTGGCCGGCTTCGCAGTGTGTCCGACCTGTCGTCCTGGATGTTGGAGACGCCGCATCTGAATCCGGTCTCCGGACCCTTCCTGATCGAGGAGGCCGAGCCCGGTGACACACTCGCCATCCACATCGTCTCGATCGTTCCCGCGCGAGACTGGGGGGTGTCGTCCACGCCTCCACACATCGGCGCGCTCGGATCCGGTGTGCGAGCGCTCGCGCTTGGCGCACCGGTCGAGGCGCGGGTCTGGTTCTACGAGATAGATCGTCGGGCTGGACGGTCCGGTTCCAGCCGACGAGAACGGACCATGCGGTGGACCTGCCGCTGGAGCCGACTATCGGCACCATAGGCGTGTCTCCCGGGAGACTCGAGGCTCGGTCCACCATGGTGCCTGATTTCTACGGCGGGAAGCTCGACATCCCCGAGGCGCGTGCGGGGCGCGACCCTGTACCTGGGTGTCAACGTTCACGGGGCGATGCTTGCGCTCGGTGACGGCTACGCTCGCCAGGGGCACGGCCAGGCCTGTCCGGCCGGTGTGGCGATCGCTACCGTCACCACTGTCGCCATTGAGGTGATCAAGGGATGGCAAATTAGTTGGCCACGGTTGGAGACCGACCTCGATCTCATGTCGATCGGCTGCGCCCGTCCTCTCGATGACGCCTATCGAATAGCTCACCAGGATCTGGTGAGCTGGGTCGGATCCTTGGCGGGGCTGGAGATGCTGGACGCTCATCAGCTCGTCTCGCAGGCAGGGCGGTCGGCCCTCGGCAACGTGCTCCCCCATCCTGCTACCGCCTACGACGACGCACACGATCGGCTCAAGCGGACCGCCGCCTCGGCGGGATAGCGGTCGTCGATCCCTCCACGCACCGGGGCGTGCTTGCTGGTCGATGAGAGTGCTGTTCGTCGTCGCGAGGCGCCGTCAGACAAGCTGATGGGTGCCTCGACCAGCGCGGCTGGAAAACGGGGCTCTCCATCGCGAACGTCGAGTAGGTGCCGAGGATAACCTCGAAGAGGCGGTCGGCCTGTTCGGCACTCATGCGACGGCGATGCCACCAGAGCGTGAGGTGCATGCGCAGCGGTTCCCCGGCGAGGGGAACGACTGCGACTCCCGGACCGCCATGGGAGGTCGGCTCCACCAGCTGAACGGCGCGTCCGGAGCCGACGAGCTGCCGCCCGCCGCCGCTGGGCACGTCGAACTGGATTCGCGGGGTGAAGCCTGCCTTGCGGGCCGCCTGCCAGAAGGCGGACAGGGAACCGTCCTCTCCGCCGGGCGGCCTGATCCATGCCTCTTCTTTGAGCCCTTCCAGGGGGATCTCCCGAAGACCCGCCGCCCGGTGGGCGCTGGAGACAGCGACGTACACCGGGATTGCCGACGCGAGCACCCGCTCACCTAGTTCCTGCGGGAGTGGAATCTGATGGGACTCCGCAATCGCCAGCACCGCCACATCGAGGTCGCCGTGCACCAGTCGCTGGGCGAGCCTCAGGCTGGACGGCTCGACGCACATGGAGAAGGAGATATCCGGGAAGCTCGTCTCCAGACAATGGAACAGAGACGAGACGCACTGCATGTGCACCGATCCAAATCGGATCGTGCCCGCCGGGCCGGCGATATTTCCCCTCAACGCGTCCATTTCGGCGACCAATAGGCGGGCTCGTTGGAGGAACTGCTCTCCGAAGGTGGTGGATCGAGCGCCACCGCGCCCGCGCTGGAATATCTGATGACCGACCATCCGTTCGACACGCTGAAGCAGGGTCGTGACGGAGGGCTGCGAGATCCCCAGTCTGGATGCTGCTTTCGAGATGCTTCCGGTATCGGCGATCGCGCAAACGACTCTCAGATGCCGGATTTCCAGATCCATGCGTGCACCCTATCCATCCGGGTTCAGGCCGGGTAGTCGCTACTCCCCCGTCCTCGCGCGAGGGCATGTCGTCAAGAAAGCGTCGCAGTCTCGGTGGCAATGGCGGGCGGAAGCTTCGCGAGCATTCATGAACCGTCATTGGGCTCGGGGTGGTGACCCGGCGGCTACGGCTCACTGGGGAGAGGCCGGCGGGACGGCCCCGCTGCCCGAGATATCCGTCGTGGCGTCGCGGCCTTCACCGCGAGGACCGGGCAGGAGACCCGGAGCAGGATCTCCTGTGCGGTCGAGCCCAGGATCAGCTTGCCGATCGGGCTTCGATGCCGGATTCCGATGACTACCAACGACACGTCCTGCGCCTCGGCGAGATCGGCTATCTCCTCGGCGGCGTCCCGACCCTGCATGAGCTGCCTGATCGCGAACGGTACCCCGGACGCGGTCAGCTCGCGGGTCACCGCGTCCAGGTCGGGCTGCTGAGCGAAGCAGGGATCAACGTAGGCATCTCCCCGCGAGGTGTTCACCACGAGCACCGGCTCGTCGCGGAATCGCGCTTGTCCGATCGCGGCCTGCAGGGCTGCCATTCCCATCGGGGATGGAACGTATCCCACCAGAACGGTCACCCTGTCACCATCCTTGCACGCCGGCGGAGGACGAACCGCCGGACCAACGGCCAGAAGAGCACCACCAGCACGGTGGTGTAGATCAAACCCGACACCCAGCCACCCAGCAGCCCGTGCCACTCTCCACCGGACAGCTGCAACGCCCGGCGGCCCTGCAGTTCGGCGCGCGGAGCCAGGATCACCCCGACGATCAGCGGCAGGATCGGCAGCCCGAACCGGCGCAGGCCGAAGCCGAGCAGGCCGAGTACGAGCAGCAGGAAAAGGTCGAACGGCTGTGCGTTGACGGCGTACGCGCCCATAGACGCGAAGAAGAGGATGCCGGCGTAGAGATACGGTCGAGGAATCCGGAGCAGCCGCGCCCAGGCGGGCGCGAGCGGGAGATTCAGCACCAGCAACAGCAGGTTCCCGACGAAGAGGCTGGCGATGAGCGTCCAGACCAGACCCGACTCCCGCTCGAAGAGCAGCGGGCCGGGTTGGATGCCGTACTGCTCGAAGGCGGCCAGCATCACCGCGGCGGTGGCGTTGGTGGGCAGGCCGATGGCGAGCATCGGTACCAGCGTGCCGGCGGCGGACGCGTTGTTGGCCGCCTCGGGGCCGGCGACGCCTTCGATCGCTCCCCGGCCGAACTCGTCCCGGTGCTTGGACAACTTCTTCTCGGTGGCATACGACAGGAACGTGGGTATCTCAGCGCCGCCCGCGGGTAGCGCCCCGAACGGGAATCCGTAAGCGGTGCCGCGCAGCCAGGGCTTCCAAGACCGGCGCCAGTCGTCGCGGCCCATCCATGGCCGGCCGACCGGGATCACCTCGGCCGGACGGCGTCGGAGGTGCGCGGCGATCCAGAGCGCTTCGCCCACGGCGAAGATCCCGACAGCCACCACAACCACGTCGATGCCGTCTGCGAGCTGCGGCACGCCGAAGGTGAGCCGTTGTTGACCGGTCACCCTGTCGATCCCCACCACTCCGATGACCAGGCCGATCAGCAACGAGGCGAAACCGCGTACCCGGGAGGCGCCCAGCACCGAGGTGACGGCGACGAACGACAGCAGCATCAGGGCGAAGTAGTCCGGCGCGCCGAGGCTGACCGCGAACCGGACCACCGGCGGGGTGATGACCACCAGCAGCAGGGTGGCGATGGTTCCGGCGACGAACGACCCGATCGCGGCGGTGGCCAGCGCCTGCGCTGCCCGGCCGGCCTTGGCCATCTTGTTGCCCTCGATCGCGGTCACCACCGACGAGGACTCACCGGGAGTGTTGAGCAGGATCGACGTGGTCGATCCGCCGTACATTCCGCCATAGAAGATGCCGGCGAACATGATGAAGGCCTGGGTGGGCTCCATGCCGTACGTCACAGGCAGCAGCAGCGCCACTGTCATCGCGGGGCCGATGCCCGGTAGTACACCGACCGCGGTGCCGATGGTGACACCGAGAAGCGCGATGAGCAGGTTCATCGGCGTCGCCACGTGGGCGAACCCGTCGAGAAGCGAATGGAGGTTCTGCATCTACAGGATTCCTCGCAGCACGCCGGCGGGCAGGTTGACGCCGAGCCCGATGGCGAATGTGTAGAACGTGATGAGCGAGAGCCCCACGGCGATCAGCAGGTTCCGGACGTGGCTGCGGCTGCCGAGCGCGAACGCCGTGCCCCAGAAGAGCAACGAGCCACTGATCACCCAGCCGAGCGGCTCGATCAACACTGCGTTGGTCAGGAACGCCGCGAGGAGAAGCAGGACGGTGCGCCAGTCGACAGGAGTGGCCAGGTCGACGTCCTCGCCGGCCTCCGGCTCGCCGACGCCGCCACGAGCCACATCGACGGCGTAGACCACCGCGACGGCCATGAGCAGCGTGCCGAGCAGGATCGGCACCGGTCGTGGGCCGAGCGGGTCGGTGCTGCTCACCGCCTGACCGATCTGGGTCGCGTCGACGACGACCATGATCCCGACCAGCGCCAGGAAGACGCAGACGACGTACTGTGCGCGGTCCGGCTTCGACGCATCCGCTGCGGAACGCGGCGCGTCGTCCGCTCGTGCCGCGTCCGACGGCTCAGGCGCGCGCTGGATCGGGATGTCAGACAACGCCGGGAACCGGGACGGCGAACCGCCGTCCCGATCCGATCGGCTCGGCCGGCCGGTCATGCCAGGCCGAGTTGCTTGAGCAGGTCAGCCACCGACCTGTCCTGCTGGGTGAGGAAGGCGGCGAACTGATCGCCCGTGACGAACGCGTCGGTCCAGCCCCGCTTGGTGAGTTCGGTCTTCCACTCGGCGGAGTCGTGCATCCTGGTCAACGCATCGATCCACAGCTTCTTGTCGGCGTCGCTGATGCCGGGCGGTGCGACGATGCCCCGCCAGTTGGTGAAGACGAGGTCGATACCTGCGGACTTCAGCGTCGGTACTTCCCGTAGCGCGTCGACCGGCGCTTCGCTGGTCACCGCGAGAACCCGGAGCTGCCCGGCCTCGACCTGATCGAGGAACTCCCCGAACCCACTTGCGCCGAAGGCCACCTTGCCTCCGAGCAGGGCTGGCAGCAGCTCGCCCCCGCCGTCGTACGAGATGTAGTTGACCTGTCGCGGGTCAATGCCGATGGTCTTGGCCAGTTGCATCGGCAGCAGGTGGTCGGGGCCTCCGGGGGACGAGCCGCCGCCGACAGCGAGGCCCTTCGGGTTGGCCTTCCAGGCCGTGACCAAGTCGTTGATCGTCCGGTACGGCGAGTTCTTCGGCACGACGACCGCGCCTGCTTCCTCGATCATTTTGGCCAGCGGGGTGGTATCAGTCAAAGTGGCCGACGACTTCGAGGTGTACGAGGCTCCGACCACTCCCAGCCCCATCTGCATCGCGAGCTTGCCGTTGCCCTTCTCGTTCACGATGCGCTGCAGTCCGACCGTGCCGCCTGCTCCGGGCAGGTTGAACACCTGCACGCCAGCGGCGATCTTGGCATCCTCCATCACCTTCGCCGCCGTGCGGGCCGTGGTGTCGTATCCGCCACCGGGGCTGTTCGGCACCATGATGCGTAGACCGGTGATCGGCTTGCCGTCGCCGCCGGCGCCCGCCTCGCCCTCTTCTGCCGTGGCGCCGCAGCCCACCAGGGCGACCGCCATGGTTGCGGAGACGCCCACGAGTAGCGCATTTCTTCTGGTTGCCATCATGTTTCTCTTCCGTTTCGATTCAGACCGGCGGCAAGATGATGACCCCGGCGCAGGCTCCCCGTCTGCCTTGTGTCACCAGCGGAAGTTGAGGTCTTTGTGGTCGCGGTCATGCCTCGGCGTCGTACGCTCGCCGGGCAGTTGCTCGCTCTCCAACTCGCGATCATCGTCGTGGTGCTCGCAGCGGTGGCGGCCGTGTCGCTGGCGCAGTCGGCGGCCACCTTCAACCGGGTCGAAGGCCGCCGTGTCGCTGCCCTCGGCGAACAACTCGCCGGGAACCCGCTGCTACGGGACCGCCTCGACCGGCCGGCGCCCGGGGAGACGATCGCGTCCCTGGTGCAGAACCTGCCGGTTCAGGCGAACGTGACCACCGTCAGCGTCGCCGATGACAGCGGACGGATAGTCACCTCCACCAACCCGACGCTGGTGGGCAGCCTCATGGTGCTCGGTGATCCGAGGGTCGCCGGCGGTCGGAGCTGGTTCGGTGAGCTGGCGGTGGGCAGGGCACGCGAGCTGGTGGCGCAGGTGCCGGTCCTGGGCGACCGCAAGAAGGAGAACCTCGGGCGGCATCTGGGCGTGGTGATGGTCGGCGAGGCACTTCCGTCCTGGTGGCAACGGCTGGTCGGCGCTTCGTCCTACCTCTTCACCTACCTCGGCATAGCCAGCGCCCTCGGAGTGCTCGGATCATGGCTGCTGGCCCGGCGCATCAAGCGGCAGACCCTCGGCCTCGAACCGCGGGAGATCGCCGGTCTGGCAGAGCACCGGGAAGCGCTGCTGCACGGCCTAGCCGAAGGGGTCATCGCGCTCGATCCGCAACACCGGGTCACGCTGGTCAACTCTGTCGGCCGCCGATTGCTCGACCTGCCCGAACATTGCCTCGGCCGCAGCCTGTCGGAGCTACGGATCGAGGGCCGGCTACGCGACGTACTCACGGGGGCGGGCAGCGCGCGGGAGACGCGGGACCAGGTCGTGGTGCGGGGCGGCCGGGTGCTCGTGATGAGCCGGATGAGGGTGAACAAGGACGGCCGGCGGCTCGGCTCGGTCACCACACTGCGGGACCGGACCGAGCTGGCCCGCCTGGAGCAGGAGATCGGTTCCTTTCGCAGTACCACTGAGTCGCTGCGCGCACAGACACACGAGTTCGCGAATCAGCTGCACACCATCTCCGGGCTGATCCAGATCGGTGAGCACGAGGAGGTGGTCCGGTATGTCGAGGCGCTCAGCCGGCATCGCGCCTCCCTGGACCTCGCGGTGACGAGCCGGATCCACGACACTGCGGTGGCAGCTCTGCTCACGGCCAAATCGGCGGTCGCCGCCGAGCGCCGCGTGGAACTGCGGATCTCTGAGCGGACCAGGTTGGGCCGGCTGGACATGGCGGTATCAGCCGATGTGGGTACGGTGTTGGGCAACCTCGTGGACAACGCCGTCGAAGCCGTCGCAGGAGGCCGGAATGTCTCCCCCGCGGACTCGGGCGCCTGCCCGGACATCAACGGCAGGCCGGGCGCCGGAAACCAGTGGGTAGAAGTCGAGTTGCGTCAGGATTCCGCATCGATCGAAATCGTCGTCCGCGACTCGGGGCCGGGGATCGCTCCCCGACTGGCGCAGGAAGTGTTCGCCCACGGTTTCACGACGAAAGCGGCAGAGGGCGGTGAACGGGGTATCGGCCTCGCGCTCACCCGCATGGTCTGTCACCGCCGCGGTGGTGAGGTCGCAGTGACGAACACCGAGGAGGGCGCGATGTTCACCGCGCGAATGTCGGTAGCCCCGCTGGAGGCAGGGCCGTGATCGACGTGCTGATCGTTGATGATGACTTCAGGGTGGCCCGGATCCATCGCGGTTTCGTCGAACGGCTCGAAGACTTCCGGGTCGTGGCAACCGCGAGCACCGGGGAAGAGGCAATCGCCGCGGTGGAGCAGTTGCGCCCAGACCTGGTGCTGCTCGACTTGTACCTTCCGGACATGTTCGGCCTCGACGTGGTCGCCAGGCTGCACACCGCCGGGCATGACTGCGATGTCCTCGTTATCAGCGCTGCCCGGGAGAGCGACAATGTACGCCGGGCGGTGCGGTACGGCGCGGTCAACTACCTTCTCAAACCATTCAGCTTCGAGGAACTGCGGGGCAGGCTCGAGCAGTATGCCGCGCGGCGCAGCACTCTCTCGAAGAGCATGGTCTGCGACCAGGGGGATATCGACCGGGCGCTCACGTCGAGCAGCCCGATCACCGGCTCGTCCGCTCTCCCCCGCGGCCTCAGCCCAGAGACTGCCGGACTGGTGGAGGAGATCCTCCGGAAGCAAGCGGGAACCCTCTCCGCCGCCGAGTGTGCGCATCAGATCGGCATCTCCCGAGTCAGTGCCCGCCGTTACCTCGAACACTTCGCCGTAGTCGGCCGGGCCGCAGTAACACTCAGGTACGGAAACACCGGACGGCCGGAACGCCGTTACCGCTGGACGGTCCGTTCTGGATCTTGAAAGGTCAACTCGTTCATTGCAACTCGGCCTGTCAGCGTGGTCGTCACCGTTAATCACCCCAGGCCCGGGTGATGGGGCATTTCGATGAGGTGGGTTGTCCGCGCGGTGGGCGAGTGTGAGGCGGTACGGCGGCAGGCGGTTGGCGTGCTTCGCCGCCGGGGGGTCGGTTCCGGAGATCACGGCCGTGCTGCGACCCGCCTGTGGTGCAGCAGGGCGACCTCGGTCAGCTGGGCTCCGACGTCGGTGACCAGCAGGCTGCCGGCTGCTCCCGAGCCGATCGCGGCGGCGCGCACGGTGTCGATGAACACCAGGCGGGAGGGTGCGAGGACCGTCTCGACGACGCGGCGCATCACGGTCTGGTCGTGTTCGCCGGCTAGGACCGGGCGGCAGGCCGCGACGACACCGCCGGAGGCACCGGTTCGCTGAAAAGACGGATCAAGTGGGACAGCAGGATCACGCAGCCGTCGGCGTCGACGATACAGCCGCGCCGGATCAGAGAACCGGCGGAGGTAGACGCGTCCCCGCACGGCGCGCTGATGGTGCCGCGGTGCGCCGCCCAGACGCCGATCGAGCTGCTGCCGAGGCCAATCGCGACCGCGGTCTGCGGGGCAGAGCGACACATACCGGCAGCGCGCTGGTCGGACGAGAGGACGTTCGCGGGCACGGTTACACCGATCACTTCCATTGATACAAGCGTTTACCGAATCCCGTCGTCGCCGCTGAACAGCTCAGTGAAAGCGGTCGGATCCGGCGCAACTTCGTCGCGCTCGTTGCCGATGCCCGGCAACCGGCCCGCGGTCACTGGCTGCGGTGCGGGCCGGATGACCGAGACCTCGGTCGACCGCTTGAGTGCTGTCGTGGCCCTTCCTGTTCTGGACGGCTATGGTGGCCGACATGGATGACGGGCGCGGCTTCGGGGGCGTCGGCCGGCGAGTTGCGGTGCCGACGTTGCTCGTCTGGGCTGTGCTGGTGTTGGTCGTGTCCACCGCCCGGGACATCGGGTTGTGCATCGTCTTCCGGCTGACCCGCCGTGCGGTCCCGGGCTGTGTACCGGCGTGGTCGGCGGACCGGGCCCCGCCGACGTGGACGCTCACCGCCTGAAGCCGCCCGTTGCGCGGCGTCGGACACGACGCTGCCCCTCGGCTGGGAGCACCATGCCACCCTTCATTCATGACTTTCGCTTCTGCATGCCCATTGACCTGCCGGCGACGTCGCTTCCCTTCGTTAGCCCTCGACACCTGGTCCCCGACGTACCCGGGTGGACGACATGCTGACCGCCGGCGCCTACGCTCGTCCGGGCGTACAGTCGTGCCTTGCCCTTGACCTCGGAACGTCCACCGTCCGGCTGTGGACGCCGCAGGCTGGAACGGTGATCACTGAACCGACGGTGCTCTGCCGCCCCAGCACCGACCGGCACGTGGCCGGACGAGCCGCGCTGACCGCTCAGACCCGCGGTGTGACCGCCACGTGGCCGGTGCGCAACGGCGTGGTGCGCGACTTCTTCGCCTGCGTGCACCTGCTCCGGTTGCTGACCGCCGATCTCCGCCTACCTTCCGACACCGCCTATCCCGTACTGGTCGGTGTGCCGGCGACCGCGACCCTGCGCCAGCGCAACGTGCTTGTCGCCGCGGTCCGCCGTGCCGTCGGCGGACGGGTCAATGCAGTGGAGGAGCCACTCGCGGCTGCTCTGGCCTGCCGTCCTGACCCGGGCGGTGACGTGGTCGTGGTGGACATCGGATCCGGACGTACCGAAGTGGCACGCATCTGTGACCGCAGCATCGTCGCGGCGGAGCGTGTCGATGACGCCGGATCCGTCGACCGGATCCCGGCGATCGCCGACTGTGTGCGCCGTCTCGACCGTCCGCGGGGTGGTCAGCGGCGGCTGCTGCTCACCGGTGGTGGTGCGACCGCCGCCGGAGCCGCCGCGAGGTTGGCCGCGCTGACCGGCCGCTCCATCACGATGCCCGCCGAACCGCCGCTGGCCACGCTCACCGGCCTGCGCCGGCTACTCACGAGCTGACGTGGGCCGGTCCCGCATCCGTATCCACTTCCCGGCCGCGGTTGCGGTCGTCTTCTTCCGGAGTTTGTCATGGACGTCGAATTCACACCGCTGCCGGGCATCGGAGAGTGCCACGCATTCACCACCGTCACCGGTCATCGGGTCGGCGTTGTCACCCACTACGCCGGCGGTCGACGCGAGCTGATCCACGGCGTCAGCGACGATTCCGATGCCACCTGCAGCCTGACCCTCTCGCGTAGCGAGGCGATCGCGTTGGCGGGACTGCTGGGCATCCTGGACGTCATCGACGTGGATGTCACAACCACTCGGCAGCCCCGCCATCCGGCTGCCGGGTGACGGGGCTGAGTGCTGCCATGATCAGCGGCCGCGCCGGCGACGAGGCCGGCGCGGCCGCTGCCGCGGCATTCCGTCAGCCCTTGTGTTTCTGCTGGAAGGGGACGCAGAACCGGGTATGCGGTAGCACTTCGAGCCGTTCGGCGGGGATGAGGCCGCCGCATTTTTCGCAGCGGCCGTAGCTGCCCTCGGCGATGCGTCGCAGCGCACCGGTGATCTGTTCGAGGTTGTGCCGGGTGGCCGTCAACAGTGCCGCCCGGTTGTGTGCTTCGCCGGGGTCGCCGGTGTCGGCCGAGATCTCCGTCAGTTCCTTGAGCCGGTCGTCTGGGCGGCGAAGTCCTCGCTCAGCGACGCACGGAGGCCGGCGAGCCAGCCCTGATCGGATACTTCGATGTCGACGCTCATGTACCGCTTTTTGGTCGGGAGGCCGAAAGTGCTTCGGGAAGCAAGAGGGCGGAAGCTCGAACGGCTTCGCCCTGGCGATCGGTGGGTGTCGTGAACTACCTCGCTCGCCGTGGGTCTCGACCCGACGGCTGCGGGCTGCGTTGCCCAGTCGCCGTCCTGCTCGAGGAGCAACCGTCGGAAACTGCGGCGATCGGCCGCGGGGCCGTGAGATGGACAGCTTTGAACGCCGCCAACGCAGTGACGGTGTGCGAGCGAGAGCTCGCCACCAGCATCGGACCACCTTGAATTGATCGTTCCGGACGTTCGGCAGGGGCTTCGGCAGCGCTGACGCACCCGCTAGCGCAGCGGGTCGAACGGCGCCAGCTCCGCGGGCACCTCACCCTTGAGCACCGCTTGGGCCACCAACTGTCCGGTGATCGGCCCCAGGACGATGCCCCACATGCCATGGCCACCGGCGACGAACACCCGCGGCGCGGCGGTCGCGCCGATCAACGGCAGGCCGTCAGGAGTGCACGGCCGGGAACCGACCCACTCGTCGCGACGGTCATCAAGGTTCACCCCGTTGAGCAACGGCCGCACCGCGTCGACGACGGCGGTGATGCGTCGCGGGTCCAACTCGTCGGCGGGCCGGCGGAACTCCATCATCCCGGCTACCCGCAACCGGCTGCCCAACGGAGTACAGGCGACCCGCTGCGCCGGGAAGTACAGCGGGCCGGCGGGCATCCGTTCGACAGGCACGCTGAAGCTGTAGCCGCGCCCGGCCTGCACCGGGCGACGTACGCCGAAGCGTGCCGCCAGCTCACCGAAGGCCGCTCCGGTGGCGATGACCACAGCGTCATGGCGGCGCTGCTGCCCGAATGGGCCGGTGACGCGGACGTCCGTGGTTGCCGGCTGCAGACCGGTCACCTCGCTGTTGTCGAGGATGCGGCCGCCGCGGGCCCGGACCGCATCCGCCAGCGACGGGATGAACTCGGAAGGGTTCAGGTACCGCTGCCCGAAAATCTGGACGGCGGCACCGACCCGGTCGCTCAGAACGGGCTCCATCGATCGGACCACCTGTCCGGTCACCGGGCGGAAGGTGACGTCCTGACCGGCGTCGCCCATCTGTTCCAGCTCGTCCAGCAGCCCACGGCTGTCACGCTCGCGGGCGAAGCAGGCCAGGAAGGGTTCCGCCGGCGTCGTCACGGCGCTCACACCGCCGGCCGCGAGGGCATCGAAGGCATCCAGGCAGCGCTCGTTGAGGGGGACGTAGGCGGCCATGCCCCGTCGCCACCGCCGGGCGGTGCTGTAGAACACGAACGACAGCAGGAAACGCCACAGGTCACGGTCGGCCCGCAGCGGCAGGTACACCGGGGATCGGGCGCTGAGCACCGCGCGTAGACCGTAACGCAGCACCGCAGGTTCCGGCAGTGGGGCGGTCAGCCCCGGGGTCAGCCAGCCGGCGTTGCCCCACGACGAGCCGGCGCCAGCGTGATGACGCTCGTAGACCGTCACCCGTGCGCCGGCTTCCTGCAGGAACCAGGCCGTGGACAAGCCGACCATGCCCGCTCCGATCACCGCGACGTCACACGGTGAGCCGCGCACGAACGCGGGAGTGCCTGTCACGCCGAGCTCGTCAGACATACCACTCCTCTGCTGCGCTGTGCCGTCTCGACAGCCGTTGGGTAGCTGGGCGCGCCATCCGGGCCTGCTTTCCGGCCATGATCGCCTGGTCACCGCATACCGGGCCAGGGCTGTGGCCGGTCAGCTGATGCGTCACACCTTGCCGACGCTCGGAAACCATCAGGCGACGGCAGCGCGACGACAATCTCGCCCAGCCCGGGCCCGTTGTCGCTGACCTGGCAGGTCAGCACGTCGTGGTGCTGCCACAGACGCACCTCGCCGCCGCCCCCGCCCAGACCACGCACTCCATCAACATTGGTCGATAGCTGCGGGCCTGGTCGAACAAGCGGCCGTCACCGGCGAATCATCGGGGTTAGGAGTTCTAAAAGCTGGCCGGCCGACCGGTCATGGCAGACGGCGCCTACCGCGGCAATCCTGAGGTAATCATCCCGTACCGCAAGCCCGCTGACGGCAGTGATCTGCCCGAGTGGAAGGCGGACCTGAACAAGCAGGATCGCTCGGTCCGAGCGCAGGTCGAACACGCCCTGGCCCGCATGAAATGCTTCAAGATCCTGCGCGACTACCGCCGCGCCGCCCACACATTGGCCGACACCGCATCCGGCATCGCCCACCTCCACAACATCATCCTGGCCGGCTGATCCAGGAACCGTTGCGCGGCAACGCCATCACCGAGTTACGAGACATCCTTAGACGCACTCACATGTCGCAACGGGGCACCCTGCGATTAGCAGGTCGACTCGGGCAGCGGGCTTCGAGCGCCGGGTCACATCACGACGCGGACACCAGGCCAGCGTTCGGTGGGGCGGTGGCGGGCGAGTCGCCGCCGGGAGATCTCCGCGCTGGCCCTGGCCGGGTTGCGCCGCCACACCCCATCGAGCAGATCGTCGGGGCCGTGGGGCGCGCATACCGTGATCTGGTCATGCGCGTCGAGGCGTACGGCCACGGCGGTGGCGTACTCGGGCCAGGTGGCAATGGCATCGGCGACGGTCCGCAACGGCGCCACCGGACCTCCGCCGAACTTGGCCGGGTACCAGGTGTGCACCGCGGCCTGGTTTTTGCCTCCCACGGCGGATTCGGCTAGCGCGGATGATCACGGGCGACCTCCTCGCCACCCGAGCCCCGGGCGGCGGCGCCGCGTGCCGCGGCCGCCGGGGGACTTCGGCCGGTCGCGATGTACGCCCGGCGATCGGCCGTCTCGTGACACGCTGCCGTGGGGACGACCCGGACGGGAGCGGAAGTAATGACCATCGGTATCGCGGTGAACGGCAGCTGATGGGCCGAGCGGTGATCATGCTGGCCGCGGTGGCGGCGGCCGTGCTGGTGGACGTGCTCAGCGGCGTACTCGTCAACCGGATCGCCCATGGTCGCTACAAATGGCTGCTGGCGCCGCTGCGCCAGGCCTGCCGCCGCCCGACGACCGCCGTTCTGCTACTCGCTGGCCTCTACGCCGCGCTGCCGGGAGGGCCGGGCCGGTGGCTGCGCGAGGGCCGGCACGCCGTCCTGTTGCTGCTGATCGGCAGCGTCGCCTTGCTGGTGGTCAGGGCGCTGCACGTCGCCGAGATCGTGGCGTTCAGCCGGCTGCCGGCCGGGGTGATGGCCGACCGTCGGATCCGCCGCACCCGCACCCAGATCCGGCCGGTGCGACGGTTGACCTCGACGGCGGTCACGATCGTCGCGATCGGTCTGATCATGACCACCTTCGAGCCGATACGCCTGTTCGGCATCTCGGTGCTCACCTCGGCCGGTGTGATCGGCGCCGTGATCGGCCTGTCCGCCCGGACCGCGCTGGGCAACGCCTTCGCCGGCATCCAGGTCGCCTTCGCGGACGGCCTCTACATCGGTGACGTGCTCGTCATCGACGGCGAGTGGGGTCGCGTCGAGGAGGTGAAACTGACTAACGTGGTGATCCGGCTCTGGGACGACCGCCGGCTCATCCTGCCCACGACCTACTTCACCGAGCGCCCGTTCCAGAACTGGACGCGACACGAGACCCGGGTGGTCGGCAAGGTCCAGATCCACGTCGACCACACCGCCAACCTGGACGACCTGCGCGTCGAGGCGCAGCGCCTGATCGAGGCGTCGCCGCTGTGGGACCGGCATCAGTGGGTGCTTCAGATGGTCGATGCCAACCCGCAGACCGTCGTCATCCAGATCCAGGCGTCCGCCGCCGACGGGCCGAGCGCCTGGGACCTCCGCTGCGACCTGCGCGAGGCGATGGTTCGCTACCTGCGGGAGAAGCACCCGCAGTGGCTGCCCCGCACCCGCAGCGAGTACAAGCCCTGATTCCGCGCCCGGGATGCGGCATTCGCGTTGCCGACCAGCAGCCGGGCCGTTAGACCACCATAGGGCTGACACGCAACGAAGGTGGGGAACCCGATGCTGGTTGACCTGCTCGCCCAGGACGCCGCCCCGGGAGACCTCATGGCGGCGCGGGTGCAGATGGCCCTGTCCCTGGGCTGGCACATCGTGATCGCCTCGTTCGGCGTCGGCATGCCGGCGGTCACCGTCTTCGCCGAGTGGCGCGGTCTGCGCACCGGGGACCCGACCTTCACCCGGCTGGCGCACCGC
The DNA here is from genome assembly GCF_004637285.1 of Micromonospora sp. CNZ285. Lineage (NCBI taxonomy): Bacteria > Bacillati > Actinomycetota > Actinomycetes > Micromonosporales > Micromonosporaceae > Micromonospora > Micromonospora sp. CNZ285. The sequence continues at coordinate 2,742,017 of NZ_SPQD01000001.1, forward strand.
TGGGCCAAGGCGATGGGCGTGCTGTTCGCGGTCGGCGCGGTGTCGGGGACCATCCTGTCGTTCGAGATGGGGCTGCTCTGGCCCGGCCTGATGGGCCGCTTCGGCGACGTGATCGGCCTGCCGTTCGCGATGGAGGGCATCGCGTTCTTCGTCGAGGCCATCTTCGTCGGGATCTACCTGTACGCCTGGGACCGGGTGCCACCCCGGGTGCACCTGCTCTCCGGACTGCCGGTCTGTGTCGCGGGCGTGGCGTCCGCGTTCTTCGTGGTGTCGGCAAACGCCTGGATGAACCAGCCCCGCGGCTTCGACCTGGTCTCCGGCGAGGTCACCGACGTCAGGCCGTGGCAGGCGATGTTCAACCCGGCGACGCCGCCGCAGACCCTGCACATGATCGTCGCGGCGTTCATGGTGACCGGCTTCGGCATCGCCAGCGTCTACGCGGTGGCCCTGCTGCGCGGCCGCCGGGACCGCTACCACCGGCTCGGCTTCGCCATCCCGTTCACCGTCGCTGCGGTGCTCTCCCCGGTGCAGGTCGTGGTCGGCGACTGGGCGGCGCACTTCGTCGCGGAGTACCAGCCCACCAAGCTCGCCGCGATGGAGGGGCTGGCCCGCACCGAGGCCGGCGCGCCGCTCTCGCTCGGCGGCGTCTACGTCGACGGGGAACTGCGGTACGCAGTCGAGGTGCCCAACGCCCTGTCGCTGCTGGCCAGGTGGGATCCGGACGCCGTGGTCATGGGCCTGGACCAGGTGCCCGACGATCAGGAGCCACCGGTGACGGTGGTCAAGTGGGCGTTCCAGCTGATGGTGGCCATCGGCTTCGGGCTGGTAGCGCTTTCCGCCTGGTGGGCGCTTGCGTGGTGGCGGCGTCGGGGTCCGCCGCGCTCGCCGTGGTTCCTGCGGGCCGCCGCCCTGTCCGGGGTCGCCGCCGCCGTCGCGGTCGAGGCCGGCTGGGTCGTCACCGAGGTCGGGCGGCAACCCTGGATCGTGTACGGCGTGCTGCGCACCGCCGAGGCGGTAAATCCGGCGCCGGGCCTGGCCACCGGCCTGGCCCTGGTCGCCGCCGTCTACGCGGTGCTCACCGTCGCCACCGTCGCGGTTCTGTGGCGGATGGCCTGCCACCGCGACGAGCCGGTCGCTCCGCAGGAGGGCGTACCCGAACCGGTGGACAGCGGCCGATGACCGTCGTCGACGTCCTGCTCGGGGTGCTGCTGGCCGGTCTGACGCTCTACACCCTGCTCGCCGGCGCGGACTTCGGCGCCGGGATCTGGGACCTCCTCGCCGGCGGGGCGCGCCGCGGCGCAGCCCGCCGGGAACTGATCGCGCACTCGATCGGCCCGGTGTGGGAGGCCAACCACGTCTGGCTGATCCTGGTGATCACCCTGTTCTGGACCACCTTTCCGCCCGCGTTCGCCGCGTTCGCCTCCACCCTTTACATCCCGCTGACCCTGGCCGCGCTGGGCATCATCGGTCGTGGCGCGGCCTTCGCCTTCCGCAAGGCCAGTCACACCCTCACCGAGCAACGCCTCTACGGCGCCACCTTCGCGCTCTCCTCGGTGGCCACCCCGTTCTTCCTCGGCTCGATCGTCGGCGCAGTCGCCTCCGGTCGCGTCCCACCCGGCATCGCCGAGGGTGACATCTGGCGCAGCTGGCTCAATCCCACCTCCATCTACGGCGGACTGCTCGCGATCGGCGTGTGCGCGTACCTCGCCGCGGTCTACCTCATCCACGACGCGCGCCGCGCCGGTGCCGCCGACCTGGTGGCCCAGTTCCGCCGCCGCGCCCTGGTCACCGGCATAGTGGTGGGCGTCGGCGCGGCGGCCGGGCTGGCCGTCGTCGCCGCCGACGCGCCGGACCTTTTCGCCGATCTTCGGGGCCGGGCGCTCGCCTTGGTGCTCCTCTCGTTCGCCGCGGGGCTCGGGTCGCTGGTGCTGATCGCCACCGGCCGCTACCGGGCGGTGCGGGTGACCGCGGCCCTCGCGGTCGCGGCCGTCCTCTGGGCCTGGGGCGCTGCCCAGTACCCAGACCTGCTGCCGCCCGACCTGACCGTCACCGAGGCGGCCGGTGATCCCACCGTGCTCGCCACGGTGCTCGCCGTCCTCGCGGTCGGAGCGCTGCTGCTGGCGCCCTCCCTGCTCTGGCTGTTCGGCATCTTCCAGCGCTCCAAGCCGGCCGCCGGCAACCCACCGCCCCGGTGACGCTCACCCGGGCGGGCAGCCTGTGGGCGGCGCTGGCGGCGGCGGTGGCGCTGGGAGCCCTGCACCTTCTCGCGCCGGCCATCCGCCGGAGACTGCCGGTGCCCACCCACGCGGCGACGTCCCTCGGTGGCGGCATCGCCGCCGCGTACGTGTTCCTCTACCTGCTGCCGCGCCTCGCGGAGGGCAACCAGGCGGTGGCCCACGTCCTGGAGGAGGAGATCAGGCCCACCCCGGCCCGCGGATTCGTGCTGTTCCTCGTCGCACTGGTCGGCTTCTTCACGTTCTACGCCCTGGAACGTGTCACCCACCGCTCGCAGCAGCGCCGGCAAGAGCCCACCCGGCTGATCTTCGGGTTCCAGCTCGGCTTCTTCGCCCTGTACAGCGGCCTGATCACGTACACCCTGGCGACTAAGCTGGACGCGGGGCTCGGGCCGGCGGTGCTGTTCGCCGTCGCCATGGGGCTGCACGTGCTGGCCACCGACGGCGTCCTGGCCGAGCACTTCCCGGTCAGCCTCACCACCGGGTGGCGCCTCGTCCTGGTCGCCGGCGCCGCCGGCGGCTGGGTGACCGCGGTCGCCGTCCAGCCCACCGGCGTGCTGATGAACGTGCTCACCGCCTTCCTGGGTGGCGGGATCCTGCTCAACATTTTCGTCGACGAACTGGCCCCCGAAAGGCACTCCAGCTTCACCTGGTTCACCATCGGCCTGGCCGCCTACTCCGGCCTGCTCGCCTTCGCGACCTTCACCACCGACGTCGGCGCTGCCTGAGGACGATCACCGGCCGCCTCCAGACGGCCAGCCGGTGATGGCGGCCGGTTGTCAGCGACTGACCGTCACGTCGACCGGTCCGGCGCTCACGGTGCCGTCATTCAGTGGGGTGCAGCGGATGCCGCCCGTGCGGCGCAGCGCCTTCTACGCATTGGGGGCCGATGGAGACGTCCTTCAGGCACAGGGGTTGGCCGGGCGGTTGTCCCGCAGGCTGACCGGCCTGCGCCGGCGTCGTCGTCAAGCCCTCCCAGCACGGCCGCGGTTTGGATGATCTGCTGCAACAACTCGCCGGGGTGGAGCCCCCGGGACACACCGCGACGGCTCGCCGAGCTGCTCGTCGGGTGTCACGTGCCAGCCGGTACGGCGGCGGGCCGGACCGAGAGGTCGAGCTCGCCGCCGACGACATTGACATCGATGGTGTCGCCCGGATTCGCCCCGTCATCGAGCAGCAGGGTCGACAGCCGGTCTTCCAACTCGCGCTGGATGCTGCGCCGCAGTGGCCGCGCCCCGTACTCGGGCTGGTAGCCCCGGTTGGCCAGCCACTGCGTGGCGTCCGGGCTGATCTCGAGGTTGATGTTCTGTGCGTGCAACCGACGGCGGGTGCGGTCCAGCAGCAGGCCGGTGATCTCAAGGAGCTGGTCCCGGTCCAGGCCGGTGAAGACGATGATCTCGTCGATCCGGTTGAGGAACTCCGGCCGGAACCGCTGCCCCAGCAGCCCCATCAGTTCCTCGCGCTGGTCGTTGACCGGACGCCCTGCCGCCTGCGCGGCCAGAATGCGGTCCGCGCCGATGTTGCTCGTCATGATCAGGATGGTGTTGCTGAAATCGACCGTGCGACCCTGCGCGTCGGTGAGGCGACCGTCGTCGAGCACCTGCAGCAGCGCGTTGAACACATCCGCATGCGCCTTCTCCACCTCGTCGAAGAGCAGCACCGAGTATGGCCGGCGCCGGACCGCCTCGGTGAGCTGACCGGCCTCCTCGTACCCGACGTAGCCCGGGGGCGCTCCGACCAGCCGGCTGACCGTGTGCTGCTCCTGGAACTCGCTCATGTCGAAGCGGATCATGCTGGACTCGTCGCCGAAGAGCGCCGCGGCGAGGGCTCTGGCCAGTTCAGTCTTGCCGACGCCGGTGGGTCCGAGGAAGAGGAACGACCCGTCGGGTCGCTGGGGGTCACTCAGCCCGGAACGCGATCGGCGTACGGCGGCCGCCACAGCCCGTACGGCCTCGTGCTGGCCGACCACGCGCTCGTGCAGTTGCTCCTCGATGCGCCTCAGCCTCTGCTTCTCCACCTCCGTGAGCTGGGTGACGGGAACACCGGTACGGCGGCTGACCACCTCGGCGATGTCGCTCATATGCACCTCGGGCACCGGAGGCGTGCCCTCCTGCGCCGCCGCCAGATCCCGCTCTGCCGCACCGATCTCGGCTTTCAGCGCACCCGCGCGTTGATAATCCTCGTTCGCCACCGCGCTGTCCTTCTCCCGGCGCAGCTGGGACAGCCGCCTTTCGATCTCCTTCTTGTCCGGAGCCGGGGTGCGGGAACGAAGCCGGACCCGGGCCCCCGCCTGGTCGAGCAGGTCGATGGCCTTGTCCGGCAGAAACCGGTCGGTGATGTAACGGTGGGACAGTTCAGCCGCGGCGTCCAGCGCTTCGTCCGTGTAGCGCACCTGATGGTGCGCCTCGTACCGGTCACGTATGCCCTTGAGGATCGCGACGGTGTCCTCCACGCTCGGCTCCGACACCAGGATCGGCTGGAACCGGCGCTCCAGCGCAGGATCCTTCTCGATGTAGCGACGGTACTCGTTCAGTGTCGTCGCACCGACCACGTGCAGTTCGCCGCGGGCCAGGGCGGGCTTGAGCATGTTGCCGGCATCCATCGCCCCCTCGCCACCGCCGCCCGCGCCGACAACGGTGTGCAGTTCGTCGATGAAGAGGATCAGCCCGTCCTCGCCCGACGTCACCTCCTGGATCACGTTCTTCAGGCGCTCTTCGAACTCACCGCGGTACTTGGTGCCCGCCACCATCCCGGACAGGTCGAGTGCGACCACACGCCGGTTGGCCAGGGTTTCGGGCACCTCGTCGTTGACGATGCGCTGCGCGATGCCCTCGACGATCGCCGTCTTGCCGACGCCCGGCTCGCCGGTGAGCACCGGATTGTTCTTCGTACGCCGGGAGAGCACTTCGATCGTGTCGTCGATCTCGTCATCACGGCCGACGACCGGATCGAGCCGACCGGCCCGGGCGTCCTCGGTGAGGTCCCGCCCGTACTGGTCCAGGGTGGGGGTGCTGCTGGCCCCGCGCCCGTCGGCACCGCCCGCCGGCGGCGTGGGCCCGGTGACGGCCCCACCGAGCGCCCGCAACGCCCGGCCCGCGGTCGTCTCCGGGTTCGCGGCGATGCCGAGCAGGAGGTGTTCGGGGCCGATGTACGTCGCGCCGGACCGTCGCGACTCGCGGTGCGCGTCGAGCAGGGCGCGCTTCGCCGCCGGCGCGAGCGGAGGCGTGTCCTCGCGTGGCCTGCCCTTGGGGACGGCCGACTCTATCTGGCGGGCCAGGTCGTCGGGGTCGGCGCCGCTCGCGGCGAGCATCCGGCGGGTGGGGTCGGCCTGGGTGGCGGCCCACAGCAGGTGCTCGACGTTGAGATAGGGACTGCCCCACTCCGTAGCCTGCTCGGCTGCCCGTTGCAGGAGTTGCCGCGATTCGGTGGAGAGCAGCCGGGACAGGTCGACCCGCTCCACCGGACGTCCCGCGAAGGGATCCCCCCCGAAGAACCGGCTCATCAGGTCGTCCAAGGAGCCGCCGGGGATGCGGAACGCGTCGAGTGACATCTCATAACTCCTGTCGGCTGGTGGGTCTCGGCACAGGCCCACCTGAACGCTACGCACCTTTCGCCCACAGAGTTGGCCTTTACGGGTTTGTGGGGAGGCCAGGGTTTGTACTCGCCGCGGGTGCAGGGCAGCCACTGAGGGTGGTTGTCGCGGATGTAGCGGATCAGGCCCTCGCGGAGGTCGCAGCGGAGGTCCCAGGCGCTGGGCCGTCGGCGGCTGAGACCTGCACCTCGATCACGACGCTCGCTGCGGTGGCGTCGACCATCTGCAGTACCCACTGGCTCCGGTCCCACAGCGGTGAGGACTCGACGAGCCGTTGCGTCTCCGTGCGCAGGTCCTCGAGGTCGGCGGTGTGGTCCACGTGGATCTGGACCTTGCCGACCACCCGCGGCTCGTGCCGGGTCCAGTTCTGGAACGGGCGCTCGGTGAAGTACGTCGTCGGCAGGATGAGCGTCCGGTCGTCCCACAGCCGGACGACCACGTTGGTCAGCTTGACCTCTTCGACCCGGCCCCACTCGCCCTCGATGACCACCACGTCGCCGACGTGCAGACCGTCCGAGAAGGCGACCTGAATACCGGCGAACGCGTTGCCCAGCACGGTCCGGGCGGACAGGCCGATGAGCGCGCCGACGACGCCGGCCGAGCCTAGGACGGAGATCCCGAACGCGCGGATGGGCGCGAAGGTGGTCATGATCAGGCCGGTGGCCACGATCGTGATCACTGCCGAGGTGAAGCGTCGGACGGGGCGGATCTGGGTTCGGGCCCGCCGGATCCGGCGGTCCGCGACCACCTCCGGCGGCAGCCGGCTGAAGGTGACGCCCTCGGCGACGTGCAACGCCTTGATCACCAGCCAGGCGACGCTGCCGATGAGCAACAGCCCGATGGCGTGTCGGACGTAGCCGAGCCATCCGATCGGCCTCGGCGGCAGTGCGAGGTACAGCCCGGTGAGGAGCAGCATGGCGGCCGTCGGACGGCGGCAGGCGTTCCGCAGCGGTCCCAGGACCCACCGGTAGCGACCGTGGTCGGCGCGACGGACGAGCCTGCGCGTGCCGATGTCCAGCAGCACGGCCACCACCAGCGTGGCCAGCATGATCAACGCCGCGCGCATCAGGCGGCGACCGCCGCGGTCTCGACCGTCATCCCGCTGCGCTCCTCGCCCACGTCGCGACGTACAGAGGACGGGTTACCGCCTGACCCTATGCACACCGGGAGGACACGGAGAGTACTTCCTGCCAAGAACACCCCTTCCGGGTGGCACAAATAGCCGCCGGCACCGCGGTGAGAGGCAGGCGACGCGTACGGATCTGATCGGCTGAGTAACACCGGCGGCCATGAGCACGAGCACCTCCGTGGGCGCCCCGCGGGTGGCCGCCGCCCGGATGGGCACGGTCGCGGTCGTCGCCCACCGCGGGAAGACCCTCGGCGGCGGCCTCGACGAGCTGCGGGCGGAGCTGGCCGGGCGCGGGCGTCGAGAACCCCATCTGGTACGAGGTGCCGAAGAGCCGCGAGGCCCCGAAGAAGGTCCGCAAGGCGCTGAACAAGGGGGCCGAGCTGATCTTCGTCTGGGGCGGCGACGGCATGGTGCAACGCTGCGCCGACGCCCTCGCCGGCACCATCGGAAGCAGCCGCAGTAACGCCAACGCGTCCGTCACACCGAGATAGGCCAGTCGAAGCAGCAAGGCCGATCATCATGCCGGGGGAGGGAGAGGCAGTCGGGAGAGGACCCTGCTCCTGCGGCCACCGTCGAGATCCGCTTACAGCGGCTGCACCTGGGCGGACGAGGTTTTCGGCAAGGTCAACGTTCTGACCCCAGAACTCACCATCGGCCCTGGCGGAGGGAGTGCTCACCCACCGCGGCTACCGGGTGTCGGGTAGGCCAGCGGCTGACCCGACAGCTCCCATTAGCCTCTGTCTGCCCTTGGGGGACGCCCCCGAGCGCGGAAAGCGTCCGGTCTCGGGACCTGCGTGACAGATTTTGATGGCCTCGTCGGCGTCCTGCGCGTGGCTCACCAGCCCATCCTGCCGCACGGCGTCCGCGGTCCGCTGTCTCCGCGTCGATCATTCGCTGATGCCGGACCCCTCCCCGATCAGGCCGGTGCTGCCGAGGGCTGACCGCCGCCTCCCCCGGACTGCCTGGCTTCCCGCGCGGTCAGCGGTTCGGCGATGTCTTCCAGGCTGCGCTGCTCGGCCCGGATCCCCAAGATCAGTTCGACCACGCCGGCGGCCACCATGACGCTGCCGCCGATGGTGAAGGCGAGCGCGGTGTCACTGAGCTTACCGGTTCCGATCAACCGGGCGAACAGCAGCGGCCCGGCGGTCCCGCCGGCCGCCGTGCCGATGGCGTAGAAGAAGGCGATGGCCAGCGCCCGGGTCTCCAGCGGGAAGATTTCGCTCACCGTCAGGCGCGGAGCTTGCCCCCGCCGAGGCGAAGAACAGCACCACGCACCAGCACGGGGTCAACGTGGTCGCGGTGAGAACGCCCCGATTGAAGAGCACGGCGGTGCCGAGAAGGAGCGCCCCGGACAGCAGGTAGTAGTGGAGATCATGGCTCGTCGGCCGACCGTGTCGAACAGCCGGGAGAGCACCAGCGGTCCGAGTAGGCTGCCGAACGCGATCAACGCGTAGTAGTAGCCGGTGTGGCCGGACGGGATCTTGAAGAAGGTCTCCAGGATCTGGGCGAAGGAGAAGGTGATCGAGTTGAAGAGGAAGGCTTGGCCGACGAAGAGTGAGAAGCCGAGGATCGTCCGCTTCGGGTAGCGGGTGAACATGACCCTGGCGATGGTGGCGATGCCGATGGTCCGGCGCTGCCGTACGACCACGTAGCGGTCGGGCTCCGATAGTGCGGCGCCGGTGCTGCTCTTGACCTCCTGCTCGATGCGGGTGACCACCTGCTCCGCCTCGCGTTCGCGACGGTGGATGAACAGCCACCGCGGGCTCTCCGGCACGGTGCGGCGGACCAGCAGGATCCCCAGCCCCAGGACGAAGCCCAGGCCGAACGCGAGCCGCCAGCCCAGGAATGCCGGGAAGGCGGTGAGCAGCGGCACCGTCAACAGGGCACCCACCATCGCCCCGAACCAGTACGTCCCGTTGATGACGATGTCGATGCGGCCGCGCAGCCGGGCCGGGATCAGTTCGTCGATCGCGGAGTTGATCGCCGAGTACTCGCCGCCGATGCCGAAGCCGGTCAGGAAGCGGAACAGGAAGAACCACCAGGCTTCGAAGGCGAAGGCGGTCAGTCCGGTCGCCACGAGGTAGACGGCCAGCGTGATCATGAACAGTTTCTTCCGGCCGAACAGGTCGGTCAGCCAGCCCCAGAACAGCGCCCGGCGCAGGCACCCGCGACGTACATCGCGCCGCCGAAACCGGTGACCTGGCTCTGCGTGATCTGGATGCCGCTGCCCGGCTTCGCGAGCGCGCCGGTGAGGTTGCCGACGACCGTCACCTCGAGGCCGTCCAGGATCCACACGACACCCAGACCGATCAGGATCCGCACGTGCCAGCGGGACCACGGGAGCCGGTCCAGCCGTGCGGGGATATTTGTCCTGAGAGCGCCGCTTTGTGAGGTGCTGGGCATGGCCCGGCGTACCTGGAAGGATCCGTGACAAACCGGCACCGCCGGACGGAGTGCCGCCGGTGATGGCCTGCAACAGCCAGTCGTGGTGGTGACCTCGCGCGCGCAGCGCGATGGCGGGCCCAAACCCGCTCGCCGAGAACCAGTTCGTGCTCGGAATCCTGCCGGAGATCGTCAGGCGCACCGACGATGTCAAGGGCTTCAAGGTCCTGCCGCGTAGGTTGGTGGTGGAGAGAACGTTCGGCTGGCTGGTACGTGATCGGCGTCTGGCCCGGGAGTACGAGCCGTTGACCGTCAACTCCGAGGCCATCATCAAGGTAGCGATGATTCGATTCATGACGATACGTATGGCCGCGCAGGCGGTCCGGTGGAACAACGCGACCGACCGCGAAGCCGCCCGACGTATCAACGTTGAGCAGCTTCTCGCTCAGTAGTCATCCGGTTACCCGACGTCCTCTAAAGACGTGTCGGACTCATCGGGTTTCAACTGGTGGTCAGGGAGCGCAAATCAAGGCGGTGGATAAGGCGGTCAGCGGCGTCGGGATCGATGATGTGGTGGTTGCGGGCGTCCACGACGGCCTCGCGGGCGGCGTGCAGCAGGTCGACCTCCAGGGCACGGACGTGTTTGTGGTGCTGGATTCGCTGGGTGTCGCTGACGTCTTCGTCTTCGGGGAAGGTGTCGGCGAGGGCGGCGTAGAAGCTTTGGGCGGCCAGATCGGCGGTCTCGGTGTCGAGCTGGTGGCGTCGTTCGCGTAGTCGTGCTTCGGCGGCGTCGAGGGCGATCGTTGCGGCGTGCCGGTCGGCGGCGCTTTCAGCGGCCGGGTCGACGCGCAGGCGCAGCCAGGTGATCAGCCACGGCAGGCTGGTGCCCTGCACGATCAGGGTGACCAGCACGACGATGACGGCGACGAAGATAATCTGGTCGCGGCCGGGGAACGGGGTGTTGGCCGCGGTGAGGTGCGGCAGGGCGAGGGCGGTGGCGACCGTGACCACCCCACGCATGCCGGCCCAGGACAGCACCAGGCTGTCCCGCCAGGAGGCGGGCACCTGTTCGCCGGCGGGCCTGGGGCGGGCGCGGCGGCGGGTCAGCGCGGCGAGAGGGGCCAGCCACAGAACGCGCACGACGATGACGATGAGGCAGATCAGGGCGGCGTAGCCGACGAGCCGGCCGGCTTGGTGACCGACAGCACGGATGACGCTGGTGAGTTCGAGACCGACGAGCCCGAAGGTGGCGCAAATGACGAGCAGCTCGATGACACCCCAGAACGCGCGGCCTGTGACGCGGCTGGTGGCGTCGTCGGTGTAGGCGCGGGTGTGGCTGAGGTACAGCGCGGTGGCGAGCACGGCCAGCACGCCGGAGCTGTGCGCGGCCGCGGCGGGCACGTAGGCGGCGAACGGAGCGAGCAGGCTCAGCCCGGCGCGCGCTGGCGGTGGGTAGCCGATCGAGTAGCTGGCCGGTGATCCATCCGATGCCGAGGCCGGCGGCGAGCGCCAGGACCGTGGAGTAGGCGAGCCTGCCCAGGGTGGCGGGCAGGCTGAGCGAGCCGTGCACCGCCGAGTAGACGGTGACCTGGTACAGGGTCAACGCGGTGACGTCGTTGAACAGTCCTTCCCCTTCCAAGATTGTCACCAGGCGGCGGGGCAGCCCGAGGCGGACGGCGACCGATGTGGCGGCGGCGGCATCGGGCGGCGAGACCAGCGCGCCGAGCACGACGGCGGCACCGAGGGGCAGCGCGGGATGGATGGATGCGGCGGCGCCGGCCACGGCGGCGGCGGTGAGGATCACCAGGACGACCGCGAGCAGCAGGATCGGCCGCAGCTGGGCGGTGAACTCCCGCCACGAGGTGCGCTGCGCGCCGGCGTACAGCAGCGGCGGCAGGACAAGGCCGAGCAGGGTTTCGGGGTCAAGGTGCACATTCGTCGCGCCGGGCAGCAGCGCCCACGCCATGCCCCACCCGGTGACCAGCACCGGATGCGGCAGGTGCAGCCGGTCGGCGACCGGTACCAGCAAGACCCCGCCGACGAGCAACGCTAAGATCGTCCCGGTCGCGGTCACCCGGCACCTCGGTGCGACCCGCCGTCGTCACGCCGCCGGCCGCCGGAACCCGCCAGCGTGTCAACCCACTCACGGCGCCAGCCGACCGGGAAGCTGCGGCACCCCGGGATAGGGCCTCCACGTCGCTTCGGTCATACTGCTTGTCGATCCTCTTGTTACGGTGGGTGTGCTTCCCCCGCACCGGTGGCAACACACCCCGGCCTGATCCTTATCGGTCGACGTAGACGTACAGTCACGGTGGCCCGGTTCCGCCAGCGACGGGCTCCAAGTGGTCCCTGCCGGCTGTCCAGGCGCCACTGACCTCGACGACGAACGCGTCGAGGTCGGCTGCGGGCATCGCATCCTCGTCGACCTCGACGGTCAAGGTCTGCTCGGCGGCGGGGCTGGAGCCGGGGTCGGGGCCGGGGCCGGGGCCGCCGAGCATCGGGATGTCCACGGCCACCACAAGGCGCAGCATAGGCGGTGCTGGGCAGGTGCCGCAGGGAGATCGGCCAAGACAGCGAGCTGGCGCAGGCGCCGGCGACGCAGCTGGCGCCGCCAAAGCCAGTGACCTGGATCTGAGTGATGTGGATGCCGCTGCGCGGCTTGACAAGCTGGCCGGAGATGTTGCTGACGATGGTGACTTCGAGGCTGTCGAGGATCCCTACCGTGCCGAGACCGACGAGGATGTCAAGCCGCAGTGATAGTCGCGTCCCCGGTTCCTCGAGCCGACTGTACGGTCCGGTCGCCGAGGTCGTCGGCAGCCGCTTCGCCGCCACAGACGAGGCGCACCCGAGGTACCTGTGGCACCCCATGGGCGCGGATTCGATCATCCATTGTCAGGGCTTCGACATACCAGAACTCGTGGCCTCGGAGGCCGTCGACATCGGCATCACCGGCTACGACGTATGCGTCGAATGCTGCCTCGCGAAGGGTGAGCCTCGCCATCCGCGCGTTGCCTCCGGCTCGACATCATTTGTCACCTACTGCACGACCGCCGGCGGAACGCCACACACCATCTACGCGGACGCCGGGCAGACGCTGATCGACCTGCCGTCGCTGCCTGTGCTGCCACTGCCGGGCTTCTGCCACGCAACGGGCGGGAGTGCGGGCGAGCCCACGCCTACGCCGCGCTGGCACGCCGGCTGCGCTGGACGGCACGCCTCCGCCTTCCCGGCCCGCTCCAGGGCCTCACCGCGGCGCTGCTCGGCGCCACCGCCGTCACCACCGCCGCGGGCGCCACCGCACACGCCAACCCCGCCACGGCCACGTCGAACTTGATCTTTAACCTGCTGGGCGGCGGCATCGACCCCGGCTGATCATGGGGACAGCCCTTGATCGATCATTCCTCTTGTCTAGGGAAGAAGATCGCAAACCAAGGGCTGTCTGGTGATCAGTGTGCACGATGGCGGAGCGTTCGACGCGGTCGGGCGGCTGGCCGCGTTTCGGCGTGAGTTCCACCGTTGTCTGACCGCTCGTGGGGATGCGTTGTTCGAGCTGGCAGACGCGCTGTTGTGCGGTGACGCGCCGGTGCGCTCGTTGGTGGAGTTGTCGCTGGTGGGTGAGCATCGCCGCGGTCACGGCTCGTTGTACGCGGCGTTGAACCGGGGCCGGATCGACGTCGAGCGGCTGCGGACCGCGGTGGCGGCGGTGCCGCTGCCGCGGGCCGCGGACGGGCGGGTCGTCCTGGCGGTGGATGTGACGTGCTGGTTGCGGCCGGAGGCGCATACCTGCCCGGAGCGGGTGCTGTGCCACACCTACGGGCGCGGCAAGGACACCCACATCGGGGTTCCGGGCTGGCCGTACTCGTTCGTCACCGTCCTGGAGGCCGGGCGCACCTCGTGGACCGCGCCGTTGGACGCCCGCCGGCTGGCGCCCGGCGACGACGCCGCCACGGTCACCGCCGGGCAGTTGCGGGACGTGGTGCAGCGGCTGATCGCTGCCGGGCAGTGGCAGCCTGGTGATCCGGACATGTGGATCGTCGCGGACGCCGGCTACGACGGGCCCCGGCTGGCGTTCCTGCTGGCCGACCTGCCCGTTCAGGTGTTGGTGCGGATGCGGTCCGACCGGGTGCTGCGCCGACCCGCGCCACCCCGGCTGCCCGCCACCACCGGCCGCCCACGAAGGCACGGCGGCGAGTTCATCTTCGGTGACCCGGCCAGCTGGGGCGACCCCGATGCGGCCACGACCACCGACACCCGTCTCTACGGCACCGCGACCGCGCGGGCCTGGCACCGGCTGCACCCCAGACTGACCCACCGCACCGCCTGGACCGCCCAACACGGCCCGCTACCGATCATCGAAGGCACCGTGATCCTGCTGACCGTCGACCGACTGCCCAGCGGCGCCACCGCGAAACCGGTCTGGCTCGGGTGGTCCCAGCCGGCCGCCAGCGACGCCGAGGTCGACCTGCTCTGGCAGGCGTTCCTGCGCCGCTTCGACATCGAGCACACCTTCCGCATGCTCAAGCAAACCCTGGGCTGGACCAGCCCGAAACTACGCGACCCGCACGCCGCCGACCGCTGGACCTGGCTCGTGCTGGCCGCCTACACCCAGCTACGCCTCGCCCGAGGCGCCGTCGGCGACCTGCGCCGCCCATGGGAACGCCCAGCCCCGCCCGAGCGACTCACGCCCGCCCGCGTCCGCCGAGGCTTTCGACACCTACGCACCAAAGCCGGGAGCCTGTCGCACAGCTTTCAATCTTCGGCTGTCAAGAGTTCTTGCTGTCTATCGCCTACAGTGGATGATCATGTCGTGCCGTGGGATACAACTTCATCTCCTGCGGCCCGGACGACTCGGCGCCGATCAGGCATGACGTGCGTGGGTGGCTGCCGCCGCAGCATCTGTGCTGGCAGGTCCTGAAGGTCGTCGGTGAGCTCGACCTGTCCGGGTTCCTGCGGGGCTATCGCGCTGATGGCCAAGGCGCGGCGGCGTATCCACCACAGGTGCTGCTGAGCTTGGTGCTGTACTGCTACTGCAAAGGCGTGCGCTCGACGCGCAAGATCGAGGCCGCTTGCCTCGACGATGTGGGCTGCCGGATCATCACCGGCAACCAGCGGGTTGATCATGCCACCGTCGCCCGGTTCCTGCGTCGTCACCGCGAGGGCCTGAAGGCGCTGTTCGTGCAGGTCCTGGCGCTGTGCGCCCGGCGTGGGCTGGTGGACCTGTCCGCCGTGGCGGTGGACGGCTCACCGATGCACGCGGCCGCCGCACGCTCAGCCAACCGCAGCCTGGACGCCTTGGAGACCGTCATCGCCGACGGCGAGGCGCAACTCGACCAGCTGGCGCAGGACACGGACGAAGCGGCTACCGACGGCCACCATCGGCTCACGGCCGCAGGTAGCTGTCTGCGGCGGCAGTCGCAGCTCAGCGATCGCGTGACACGGGCCCGGCTGGCCCGGGACAAGCTGTTCGAGCGTTCACTGCCCTCGGCGGGCGAGATCCGGATCAAGGTCGAGGCCGCGCAACGGATGGTGGCCAGAGCCGAGGCGCGCCTGGCCGAGGTCACAGCCGGCCAGCAGCAGCGGCTGGCCGACTACGCCCGCCGGACCCAGCAGGATCAGGCAGCGGGACGGCGGCGCGCTGTCGGGCGCCCGCCGGTCAGTATCGAGACCAAGACCAAGGTCGTTGCTCAGCAGGCCCGCCTCGCCCGGGCGCAGGCCGCATTGCACCGTGCGCTCAACCCGCGACCGATCCCGTCCGCGGCGGCCAGGGCCTCGCTCACCGATCCGGCATCGCGGCTCATGCTCGGCAAGCACGGCGGATACGTGCAGGGCTACAACGTGCAGATCGCCTGCGCACGCAACCAGGTCCTCCTCGCGATCGAGCTGCAGGACAACCCTGCCGACACCACCGCACTCGTCCCGGTCATCAGACATGTTCAACACAACTGCGCCGCCGCTGGACTGACCGGCGACGTCGCGGCGTGGCTGGCCGACAGCGGCTACGCCAGCACCGCGAACTTCGCAGCCCTGGCCGATCTCCCGCTGCTGGTCTCGATCACCAAAGAGTACGAGCAGACCCACGCAACCACGCCACCCGGGCACAACGTCCCCGCCGGCCACCGCGACATGGCCGCCCGGCTGGCATCCGCCGAAGGCCGGCAGCTCTACGCCCGCCGCGGTGCCCTCGTCGAACCAGGCTTCGCCCAGCTGTTCCAACGGTTCGGACGCCGCGTGCACCAACGCGGCACCGCCGCCGTCGACACCGAGATCAAACTCCTCGGCGCGGTGCACAACCTGAACAAGATCTTCCGCCACGATGCCAGACAGAGGACCTCTTGACAGCTGAAGATCGAAAGCTGTGCGACAGGCTCCCGGCAACCCCGCCCGCGCACCGAAACCCTCCCGGCCAGGACCCGGCCGACCACCCGGACAACGCAACCGCCACCCGGCAGCCCGCCACGACGTCCACATCGTCACCGCCGCCACCAGCACAAAACCGAAAGGCGGCACGAAGAAAACGAAGACCTCGAATAACCCGAGGCCACGCCGCACAGGTTAAAGATCAAGTTAGCCGGCATGTGGACAGGATGATCACAGGCAAGAGCGAGAGGATGACCTCCTCATCGGACGGCTGCAGACCTTCCAGCCTCCCTGTCCCCGGAGGCTGGTAGCCCCTGTGGTGCCCGACGTAAGCTCACGCGGGCCGAGCGACGGGGGTTAGGAGTCGTACGCCCAATTCGTGGCCGTACCGTTCAATTTCAGCCGCACTCTCCTGCTTCTGGACGAGGTTGGCGTGTAGATACTGCACACACTGGGCCTCACCCATAATAACCGCCCAATCAAAAAGGGTCTTGTGTGCCGCAATGGTGAGGTATAGGAACTGAATCAGAGTATCGACTGCGAATTGATCAACCAGGTCGACTGAGGGGTTTGTGCGTACAAAGCTTTCAAATCGCCCATACATGCCTTCAACAGTGTCGGACCGGGTTGAAAGCGGGGAGGTGCCGAATGCCTTGGCGCAGGAGTTGATGTTGTGATTCCACTGCACACATTCCTGTTGCGTGCGCCGTACGATCTGCCCGAGATCGTCACTAACTCGATGGTCCAAGAAGTCGAGAACCCGCCGCCCGGATATCTCCATTTCACCTAGTATGCCTAGCTCGAAGATGAACAGGTCACGCGTCGTATTAATCGCCATGTGCTCCTCCTGACCTCGCTGGCGAGCCGCCACGGCCTACCCGTTCAGAAACCACCAAAACGCGGCAGGCAAGCCAGCAGGAAGGGTGTGAATTTGCGCATGTCGACACGAGAGGCCGAGAAGGATCAATGAGCCATCCCGATGCTCCTATGGAGGTCAAGGGGCGAGGGCGGCGAAGTCGGCGCGTAGGGCGGTGTAGACGTCGCGGACGATGTAGCGCTTCAGGCAGCGCAGGATCTCTTGTTTGCTAAGGCCTTCGGTGATGCGTCGTTGCTGGTAGGCGCGGGTGCGTGGGTCGTAGCGCAGGCGGCAGAGGGCGATGGTGTGCAGGGCGTGGTTGGCGCCGCGATCGCCTCCCCGGTGGAGGCGGTGGCGGCGCACCCGTCCGGAGCTGGCTGGGATGGGTGCGGCGGCGCAGAGGTGGGCCAGTGCTGCTTCTGATCGGAGGCGGTCGGGGTTGTCGCCGGCGGTGGTGAGCAGTTGAGCTGCGACATCGGTGCCGACGCCGAACAGGGCGCTGGTGCGGGGCGCGGCCTGGCGGACCAGGGGTGCCAGCTGTCGATCGAGGGTGGTGATCTCCTCGGTCAGCGCGGTGACCCGTCGAGCGAGTCCGGCCAGTGCGGTAGCGGTGGCCTGTTCCGGGTCGTTAAGCCTGGTCGGATCGATGGTGAGGGCGGCGCAGCGGCTGACCAGCCCGGCGGCGCTGGCCTTGCTCAGCTGTGCGCGCAGGCTCTCGGGGGCGGCGGCGACCAGGCCGCGCATCTGGTTGATCGCCGCCGTGCGGGCCTTGACCACTCCTTGGCGGGCCACTCGCAGGGCACGGATCGCTTCGACAGGTCCGGTGCGGGTCTTGGGCGTACCCATGGCGGTGCCGGCGAGGGTAGCCCTGGCGGCAGCGACGGCGTCGATGGGGTCGATTTGCCCTTGGTCCGTCGGGTCCTGCGGTCCGGGCGGTCGACCTCGACCACGGTGACCTTCCGGCTGGTGAGGTGGCGGGCGAGGCCAGCGCCGTAGCTGCCGTCCCCTCGACACCAACTGCGCCCAGACGGCCGAAGGAGCGCATCCAGGCGAGCAGATTCGCATAGCCGTCGCTGGTGGCGGGGAACTCGGCGTCGCCCAGCAGGCCGCCGGTGCTGTCGATCATCGCCGCGTGGTGGGTGTCCCGGTGGGTGTCGACACCACCGATGACCGATCGCTTCTTCGCTGCCATGCCTGGTGAGGTCCGCCGCTCTCGGTCGCGTCGAGAATCTCGTGGACACGCGTCCTCGGCCGTGGACCACGAGCCGGTCAGCCGGAACGCGTGGTTGTAGACCGGGCGGGAGTATCGGTCGAAGAGCCGACCGAACGCCGCCTCGTCGCCGACGGTGATCGAGGACCACAGATCCTCGTCCGACGGCCGTACCTGATGCCTCACACCACACTATGGCCGCCCACGCCGGCCCTGTTGCAGGCCGACGGTCGACGTCTGAGGCCGTGGCGCCGGCGCGAGAGCCGCAGCGCGTGAAGGCGATGGTGGCCAGTCCACCGGGCGGCGGACCAGGCGTCAGGTGTCGAGGCCTGCGAGGTTGAGGCGTTCGAGCGGGCTGGGCTTGCGGGCGTGCGCCGCCCGTAGCTCGGCCAGCCGGTGTTGGAACGATGTGCTGTCTCCGTCGCGTTCGCCGAGGTCGCGCAGGTCGACGAGGAGTTGTACGGCGGTGTCGTACTCGCGGGGTTTCTTTGTGGCGATGAGTTCGTTGACCCGTTGCCAGGCGGTGGGTTGGTCGACTGCGAGGGTGTCGAGGTGCCGTTGCCGGGCTGCTGCGGCGGACCGTTCGCGGCGGATCCGGTCGCGTTCGCGTTGCTCGGCGTCCCGTCGTTCCCGCTGGGCGCGCAACTCCGCAGCGGTGGCGAGCAGTTCACCGGCGGTACGGGCGGCTGCCGGGGTGGGCGTATCAGTGCGGTGTGCGTCGCGGTAGCGGCGCAGCAGTCGGTTGCGCAGTTGGCTGTCGCTGCTGGTGATCAGGTCGGTCAGGATGGCGTCCTTGTCCCGGGCGTGTAGCCCGACGACCCACTTCCGTAGTTGTGCGGCGGTCGGTTCGCCGGAGGCGTCCGGCGGCGACCCGGCGGCCGCGGCCGCGATCAGGTCGGGGTCGATGCGCAGGAACTCGGCGACGGCGGTGAGGGGCGCGTCGAGGGTGTCCAGCCCGGCGGGGACGGGCGGTTCGGGCTCGTCGTCGGCGATGTCCTCGGACTGTACGCAGCGCAGCCAGGCGAGGTAGAGCAGGCGCAGGTCGCCGGCGGCGAGGCGGGCCCGGACCGGGATGATGGAGGCGAGGAGGCCGTGGCCGTCGAGGTCCCACTCGTCGGTGCCGTCCTCGTCCTCGTCGTGGAGGTCGATGATGACGTGCGTGCCGGCGGTCCACGCGGATGCGCTGTCACCCTGGCAGTACTGGGCTGCTGTGGCGGGGTCGAGCACGTGTTTCGGTAGCCGGAGCATGAGCTGGTGGGTGCCCCAGTTGGCCAGGTACAGGTGCGCGTCGAAGTACCGTTCCATCAGCTTGCGAGGGTCGCCCTTGAAGTTGCCCCACTCGTAGGTGTTGACGAGGCTGGTGGCGGTGATGTCGGCCCGGGTGGACAGCGACCGCAGCTCGGCCCGCTCGCGGCCGGTGAGGGGACGGTCGACGGCGGTGAACTCGTAGTACTGGTACTCGCTCATCGTGGCCTACCACGCGGCGCCGTCGGCGCGGGGGTGGGTAGCGGCAGGTCGAGGAGGTCGATTCTCTGCCGGTGGCGGCCTCGGGCGCAGACCGCGGCGATGCTGTCCGCGGCCAGCTCGATCTTGCCTATGGTGACCTCGACGCCGAGGACGGTGGTGGTGAACGGCACCGCCAGATGCTCCTCGATCATGGCGAACAGGCCGGCACGCTGGTCCTCGTGACCGTCCGTGTCGGCGGTGGCTTCCTCGATCATCGCCTCCAGTGTGGCGTTGCCCTTCGATGCCATCGGCGGAGGATAGCGGACCGGTGTCGAGGTGTTCGGCGCCTGATGCGCGAGGATGGTCGGCATGGGTTCGGTGGCCGAGTTCGTCGATCTTCGGCGGGAGGTGGAGCGGTTACG
Organism: Micromonospora sp. CNZ285; assembly: GCF_004637285.1. NCBI lineage: Bacteria > Bacillati > Actinomycetota > Actinomycetes > Micromonosporales > Micromonosporaceae > Micromonospora > Micromonospora sp. CNZ285. The sequence goes on from NZ_SPQD01000001.1 coordinate 2,761,645, forward strand.
GGCGGAGAACGCCCGGCTGGCGCGTCTGCTGGAGCTGCGCGGCCAGGACACGTCTGCGGCGCCGGAGCAGTTGTCCGCGCCGGTGGAGCCGCCAGGGCTGGTCACCATGGCTTCGCCGACCCGGGACAAGCTGGCGTTGTTTGCCGACCGGTTCCGGGCCCGGGCCGACGTGTACGCCGTGCGGTGGGACAACGCCCGTACCGGCGCTGCCGGGCGGATGCCCGCGGTCGCCGGCGGTTGGCGTAAGGGTATGGACCGGCGGGGTGCCACCTACCTGCCCCGCACGACGGAGGTCGTCGCGGCGCATCTGGTCGGCGACGTGTTCATGGGCCTGTACCCGCTGATGCCCGGCAACACCTGCCACTTCGTCGTGGCCGACTTCGACGGGCCGACGGCGGTGCTCGACGCCCTCGCGTACGTGAAGGCGGCACGGGCCAGCGCGGTGCCCGCCGCGTTGGAGGTCTCCCAGTCGGGTCGCGGAGCCCACGTGTGGGTCTTCTTCACCGGCGCTGTTCCCGCGGCCATCGCGCGGTCCCTCGGCACCGTCCTTCTCCGTGAGGCGATGGTGCTGCGCGGGTCGATGGACCTTCGGTCGTACGACCGGCTGTTCCCTAACCAGGACGTGCTGCCCGAGGGTGGCTTCGGCAACCTCATCGCCGCACCGCTGCAGGGACGCCGCCGCAAGGACGGACTCACTACCTTCCTCGACCTCGGCACGCTCGAACCGTACGCCGACCAGTGGGCGTTCCTGTCGACGCTGGACCGGCTCAGCCCCGGCGACGCCGAACACGTCGCCCGGCAGGCCAAGCAAGCCGTCACCGGTGCCGACGTCGCCACGATGAGCCGGTCCGCCGCGACGCAGGTTCATCCTCCGCTGCCTCCGGTGGTCCACGCGGAGGCCGGTGCCGGGCTGAGCATCGACACCGGACAGCTCACCCCCGCCGCACTGGCGACATTCAAGCACGCCGCCGCCATGGCCAACCCGAAGTTCTACGAGCTGCAGCGGCTACGTAAGTCCACCTGGGACACCCCACGCTTCATCCAGGGCTACGACCTCACCCTCGATGATCGCCTGGTGCTCCCGCGGGGACTGCGGCACACCATCGCCACGATCGTCGAGCGCGCCGGATCCCGGCTGGCCGTCACGGACGCACGAAACCCCGGGACCGAGATCGACGCCGCGTGCACCGCCGAACTCACCAGCAGGCAAGCCAACGCGGTCGGCGCTCTCCTCGCCCACGACGACGGAATCCTGGTAGCCCCACCCGGCTCCGGCAAGACCGTCATGGCCTGCGCCGTGATCGCCGAACGCAACACCTCCACCCTCGTCCTCGTCGACCGCAAAGCCCTCGCCGACCAGTGGCGCACCCGCATCCAACAGTTCCTCGACATCAAGCCTGGCCAACTCGGCGGCGGCCGACGCAAGCTCACCGGCACGGTAGACATCGCGCTGCTGCCCTCCCTCGCCCGGCGCGACGACGTCGCCACCCTGACCCAGGGGTACGGGCACGTCATCGTCGACGAATGCCACCACCTCGGCGCCGCAGCGTACGAGCACTCGGTCAAACGGATCGCCGCGCAGTTCTGGCTCGGCCTCACCGCCACCCCCACCCGACGCGACGGCCTCGGCCAACTCGTCACCTGGCAACTCGGACCCGTCCGCCACACCCTGACCGACGAGGAACAAGGCACCCTCGCGGCAGCGATGCACCCCGACGCCGGACCACGTCGGACGCTGTTCATCCACGAGACCACATTCCAGGCCGGCGACGTCGACCTTGACGCGCCCGGCGCGCTCGCCGAGGTACACCGGCAACTGGCCCTCGACGAGCCCCGCAACACCCAGATCGCCGACGATGTCGCCGCGGCCCTGACACGCGGTCGCAACTGTCTCGTGCTGACCCGCCGGGTCGCCCAGGTCGAGGCACTCACCGCCCTACTCGCCGCACGCGGACATCAGGCGCTCGTGCTCCGGGGCGCGATGAGCACCCGCGAACGGCGGGCCATCGTTGACCGGCTCGACGGCGCCAAGGCCGGCGACGGCCTCCTTGTCATCGGCACCACACCGTTCATCGGTGAAGGCTTCGACGCCCCCGCCCTCGACACCCTCTTCCTCGCCGGCCCGATCTCCTACGACGGCCTACTCGTCCAATGCGCCGGCCGCGTCATCCGCGCCGCACCCGGCAAGGACCTCGCCGAAGCCCACGACTACCACGACCCAGCCACACCAATCCTCGCCGCCTCACTCCCACGCCGCATGCCCGGATACCGGGCCCTCGGCTTCACCAGAACATGAGTACATCCCATCGCGATCATCATGACTGGTCCGCCGGCTACAGAGCTACGACGTAAGCCAAGCGCGCTGGGCCTAGCCTGGTAGGCTTACGGGCCATGGGCCGGTTCTCCGAGGATGAGCTGCAGGCGGTCGTCTCCCGGTATGAGGCGACGCGGGCCGCCGCGCTGACCGAGCGGGACGAGCAGCTGCGGGCGTTCCACGCCGCCGGCTGGCGGCCGGTGGATCTGCAACGGGTCACCGGGTACAGCCGGGAGACGATCCGCCAGGCGCTACGACCGGAAGTCCGGCGGGCGACCAATCTCAGCCGACGCAGGACGTCACCCCAGCCGCCGGCGGACTACCGGCCCTACGGCGACCGGAAGCCCTACGTGGTGGCCGCGACTCTCGCCGATCTGCATGGCCCGACCGCGGGCACGGTGACGCTTCCGCGTCATCTCGACTGGTCCGGGCACGCCGAGTACGACCTCAACCGGCCCGCACGCCTGGCCAGCATGTACAAGGTGGTCCTCACCGAAGCCGCTACCGTCGAGGATCTGAACACCTGGCTCGACGCCGACCTCCTCCGGCAGCTCTGGCCCACCCTCTGGCTGCCGCCCCAGCTTCGCCAGCGCTGGGAAGAAGCCTTCCCCGAACTCGCCGCCACACGCAGCAACGCGGCATAGCGGTGGACCCGTTCCACGAACGCCTCGCCCGTACCGGGCTCGCGGCTGCCAATCGATACGGCTTCGCACTGGCCGGCGGTTACGCGGTGCAGGCGGCCGGGCTGCTGGAGCGGCCCAGTGAGGACGTCGACCTGTTCACCGCTTGGGACCGCCGCGACGAGTTCACCGCCGCGGTCACCGCCGTCGTGCACGCCTACCGGAACGACGGCCTCACCGTCGAGACCGAGCGGCAATACGACACGTTCGCCCGGCTGGCCGTCACCGACGGCACCCGGGTTTCCAAGGTCGAACTCGGCGTGGACTGGCGCGCCAACGAACCAATCCTCATGGCGATCGGACCCGTCCTCCACCCCGACGACGCGGTCGCCAACAAGATGGGTGCACTCTACGGACGAGCGTTCGCCCGTGACTTCATCGACATCGACGCCACCCTCCGATCCGGCCGCTACACCCGCGAAGCCCTCCTCACCCTCGCGCAGCGCGCCGACCGCGGCTTCGACCCGCGCATCTTCGCCGACGCCCTCGGACAAGCCACCCAGCTCGACTCCGACGACTTCACCCAGTACGGCATCACCGGCCCAGCGCTGGACGATCTCCGTAGCCGATTCGCGGAGTGGCGCCGCGACCTGCTCGACGGCGAGGAAGGGTGACTCGGTCCCGACTCCCGGCAGCGTAAGCCTGCACACGCAGGGCCCAGAACGTCCAGCTGATCTTCGGCAAGCGATCGCAGCGAGCCCGCGAAGCGACCGGCACGCCACGAGGGACAGCAGGAGAAAGCAGGTCGTCGGCCTGTAGACACCGGCAGACCGTCGTCTTAGGAATCCGAAGCAGCCGCGCCCAGGCGGGCGCAAGCGGGAGATTCAGCACCAGCAACAGCAGATTCCCGACGAAGAGGCTGGCGATGAGCGTCCAGACCAGACCCGACTCCCGCTCGAAGAGCAGCGGGCCGGGTTGGATGCCGTACTGCTCGAAGGCGGCCAGCATCACCGCGGCGGTGGCGTTGGTGGGCAGGCCGATGGCGAGCATCGGTACCAGCGTGCCGGCGGCGGACGCGTTGTTGGCCGCCTCGGGGCCGGCGACGCCTTCGATCGCTCCCCGGCCGAACTCGTCCCGGTGCTTGGACAACTTCTTCTCGGTGGCATACGACAGGAACGTGGGTATCTCAGCGCCGCCCGCGGGTAGCGCCCCGAACGGGAATCCGTAAGCGGTGCCGCGCAGCCAGGGCTTCCAAGACCGGCGCCAGTCGTCGCGGCCCATCCATGGCCGGCCGACCGGGATCACCTCGGCCGGACGGCGTCGGAGGTGCGCGGCGATCCAGAGTGCTTCGCCCACGGCGAAGATCCCGACAGCCACCACAACCACGTCGATGCCGTCTGCGAGCTGCGGCACGCCGAAGGTGAGCCGCTGTTGACCGGTCACCCTGTCGATCCCCACCACTCCGATGACCAGGCCGATCAGCGGCGAGGCGAAACCGCGTACCCGGGAGGCGCCCAGCACCGAGGTGACGGCGACGAACGACAGCAGCATCAGGGCGAAGTAGTCCGGCGCGCCGAGGCTGACCGCGAACCGGACCACCGGCGGGGTGATGACCACAAGCAGCAGGGTGGCGATGGTTCCGGCGACGAACGACCCGATCGCGGCGGTGGCCAGCGCCTGCGCTGCCCGGCCGGCCAGGCCGCGGTAACTCTCAAATACGGAAGCACCGGCCGCCCGGAGCGCGTTACCGCTGGACTGGCCGTTAGCCGCGCCGATCTCGACCCAGCATCCGAAGACCTGCAGCGCGTTCAGCCCGTACCCCTTCAAGGGCTGAACCGGGTCCGGGCCGGGCGGAACGGCGCGGCGTTCCGCCCGGCCCGCGGCTCCGCGTCCGCGCAGCTCGGTCGCAGCGGCGATCAGTTGCTGGAGGGATGCCTCGACCTCGAAATAGTCGCGCGTCTTGAGGCCGCAGTCGGGGTTCACCCACAGCCGCTCGGCCGGCACCGCGGCCGCGGCCCGGCGCAGCGCGCCGACGACCTCGTCGTGGGACGGCAGCCGGGGTGAGTGGATGTCCCAGACGCCGGGCCCCACACCCCGGCGGTATCCGATCGCGGCGAGGTCGTCGAGGACCTCCATCCGGGAGCGGGATGCCTCGATGCTGGTGACGTCGGCGTCGAGGGCGTCGATGGCCGTGATCACCTCCCCGAACTCCGAGTAGCACAGATGGGTGTGGATCTGGGTGTCGTCGGCGACTCCGCAGGTGGCCAGGCGGAACGCCCCGACTGCCCAGTCCAGGTACGCCCTCTGGTCCGCCCCGCGCAGTGGCAGCGTCTCACGCAGCGCCGGCTCGTCGACCTGGATGACCCGGATACCGGCTGCCTCGAGATCGCGGCACTCGTCGCGCAGGGCGAGCGCGACCTGGTCCGCGGTGTCTGCCAGTGGCTGGTCGCTGCGGACGAACGACCAGGCCAGGATGGTGACCGGGCCGGTGAGCATGCCCTTGACCGGCCGGTCGGTCAGCGACTGCGCGTAGGTGGACCAGTTGACGGTCATCGGCGCCCTGCGTGCCACGTCCCCGTAGATGATGGGCGGACGCACGCATCGGGAGCCGTAGGACTGGACCCAGCCGTGTTCGGTGGCGGCGAACCCGTCCAACTGCTCGCCGAAGTACTGGACCATGTCGTTTCGTTCCGGCTCGCCGTGCACGAGCACGTCCAGGCCCAGCCGCTCCTGGAGCCGGACGACGTGCTCGACCTCGGCCCGCATGCGCCGGGTGTAGGCGGTGTCGTCGAGGCGGCCGGCCCGATGCTCGGCACGCGCGCGGCGCAGCTCGTCGGTCTGCGGGAACGATCCGATGGTCGTGGTCGGCAGGGGCGGTAGGTTCAGCCGGGCCTGCTGTGCCGCCGCTCGCTCCGGGTACGCGCCGCGCTGCCGATCCGTGGCGCGCAGTGCGGCGAGCCGGCCGCGTACGGTGTCGTCGCGCCATGTGGCGGGGGTGGGCGGCAGCGGCTCGGGCAGGGACGTGGTGCCGTTGCGCAGCGCGCGGCCGAGCCGGACGACCTCATCAACCTTCTGCCGAGCGAAGGCGAGCCGCTGACGCAGCGCCGGGTCGAGAGCGGTCTCGGCGGACAGGTCCACCGGCACGTGCAGCAGCGAGCACGAGGTGGACACGGCGACGTGGTCGGCGAGCCCGGCCACCGCGGCACCGGCCGCCACGGCGGCGCGCAGGTCGGTACGCCAGACGTTGCGCCCGTCGACCAGGCCCGCGACGATCGTCTTGCCGCGCAGCGGTCCCGCGCCGGCCAGCCGCCGCAGGTTGCCGGGCCCGGCAACCAGATCCACACCGACCGCTTCGACCGGCGTGTCGAGCAGGGCGGGCAGCGCGTCACCGAGCTCACCGAAGTAGGAGGCGACGAAGATCGCCGGCCGCTGCTCCACCGCGCACAGCCGGGTGTAGGCCTCCCGCAGCGCGTCGATCTCGGGGGCGCTCCGGTCGGCGACGTAAGCGGGTTCGTCCAGCTGCACCCATCGCACGCCCGCCGCGGCCAGGGATCGCAGGATGTCGGCGTACACGTCGACCAGGTCGGTCAACCGGTCGAACGGTTCGCCGCCCGTCTCGGTGGGCTTGGCCAGCAGCAGGAACGTGGCCGGCCCGACCAGCACCGGCCGGCTGTCGATTCCCAGCTCGCGGGCCTCGCGGTACTCGCGCAGCGCCTTGTCGGGATTCGCCGCGAAGGCGGTGTCGGAGCCGATCTCGGGAACCAGATAGTGGTAGTTGGTGTCGAACCACTTCGTCAGTTCGAGCGCCGGCTCGGCATCGACGCCCCGGGCCATCGCAAAGTAGGTGTCGAGATCGCCGAGGCCGAGACGGGCGAACCGGTGCGGGATCGCGCCGACAGCGACGGCCGTGTCCAGCACGTGATCGTAGTAGGAGAACGTGTTGGACGGGATCGCGTCCAGGCGCGCGTCGCGCAGCGTCCGCCAGACCTCCTCCCGTAGCACGGCAGAGGTCGCCGCCAACTCCTCGGCGTCGATCCGGCCCGCCCAGTAGGCCTCGACCGCCTTCTTCAACTCGCGGTGCGCGCCGATGTGGGGGTAGCCGAGCACTGTGCTCTGCCCGAATGAGGTTGTCACTGTGGTCCTTCCCTCGAGGTGCCTGGCGGCCACGGGGGAAGGGGAAGGCGGGGTACGGCTGTCGCGTACCGGCTTTCCGCCCTGGCCCTCCCGGGAGGCCGCCGACGGCGCGCACCGGCGGTACGCGCAGTGCGGGCAGGTCTTCGGACTCGCGGGCACGACCGGATCCACCCGGTCACCTACTGGCCGTCGCTTCCCAGACCTCACGGTCCAGTGCTTCGTTGACGGCTGTCGTTCCCACTCACCGCTGCGGGGCAGTCCCGGATTCGCACCGGGTTCCCTCTTACGGCGCCCCACTCGCGCGGCGGGGGGGCGCACCAGCGCCGTTGTCCATCCTATGGGGCGATGAGCCGATGTGATCGGTGTGTCCGTCCTGCGGGACAGCAAGCCGTCGCGGCAGCGGAGTGCTTGCGTGCGACGAGAGGGTGACGAGGGGCTAGAAGATGGGCCGGGTCGCGGTAGTCGTGGTCGGCGGATGCGCGCCGTCGAACCCGGTCTGAACCGCCCCGGGTGGAATGGTCGGTGCCGCCGACGAGGTAGTCGCCTCTCTCCGGCGCCGACGGCTGGCCCTGGCCCCTACCGGCGCGGCGCGGAACGCACGGACCGAGGGCTCTGCACCTGCCCGGCCGCTGGTCCGGCAGGTCGGCCAGCCGGACGGGCACCTGCCTTCGCCGTAGCGCTTATCGTACTGGGCCACCGCGCGAGCGCGGGGGCAGACGAGGCCGTACCGGCTGGCCGTACGGGATGAATCACCACGAGGGCACCTGCCTCTGCCCCGGGGGGAGTGCGGCCAGGCGTCGGCGGCGCCGTGAGTCATCGCCCCCGCCGCACGTGGCGTGGGCGATGTCGGCATCGGCGATCGCGGACCGGCCGGGCTCGTTCCACGCCGAGGTCGTCGCACGGTCGCGGATTCACCTGTCGGCGGCATGAGAGGTTGCAACAGTGGTCGGGTGACCAGCGGAGAGGATGAGGTGGCCGGAGCCGGGCTGGGCGTCCGGCGAACCCTGGTCGCGACGCACGGCGGGGTGACGCGAGCCGAGCTCTTCCTCGATCTCGTGTTTGTCTTCGCCTTCATGAACGTCGCCGGCCTCATGGCCGCGCGGTCGGCCTTCGACGCGCTGGTCCAAGGCGGGCTCGTGCTCCTGCTGCTGTGGCGCAGTTGGGCCGGGTACGCCTGGGTCGGAAACCTGGTCCGGCTCGACCGCGGGATCCTGCCAATCGTCATGTTCATGGTTGCGACCGCGCTCCTGCTGGTCGCCGTCGCGATTCCGGATGTGTTCGTCGACCGGCACGCCGGGCTCTCCGCACCTCTCGTCTTCGTCGTCGGCTTTCTGAGCATCCGAGCCGTGTCGCTGTTGATCATCATGCGGAGCCGGCGACGCTCGACGCAGCAGTCGATCGCACCCGCCCGGCAGGCCTGGCTACCCCTGGCCGCCAGCGCCGTCCTGCTGCTGTGCGGGGCGCTGCTGCCCAGCCACCTCGCACCCGGACGCAGCGCCGGGCTGCTGCAGATCCTGCTCTTCGCGGTGGCGACCGCCGTCGACTACGTCGGGCTGCGCGCTCCAGGCACCGGCAGTTGGCAGCTCAGGTCGGTGCGGCACTGGGCAGAGCGGCACAACCTGATCATGCTGATCGCCTTGGGCGAGACGATCATCTCGATCGGCACGAGCCGGGGGTTCGCCGGCACACCCGCGATCACCTGGTCCGTGCTCGCCGGCTCCGGGCTCGCGCTCCTCGTCGTGGCGTTCCTCTGGTGGGCGTACTTCGACATCGCGGCGCTCGACGCGGAACAGACGCTGGAGTCCGTCCCCCACCACGCCCGGTCCCGGCTGGCCCGCGACGCGTACACCCTCCTGCACCTGCCGATGATCGCCGGGCTCATCCTGGTGGCGTTCGGGCTCAAGCACGCGCTGGGCGCCACCGAGATCGACACCGCAAAGAAGTGGGACGCCCCGGCTCTGTTCAGTCTCTACGGCGGGGTCGTCCTGTACCTGCTCGGGTTGGTGGCGTTCGAGTGGCGCATGGTCCGGCGAATCGGCCGGGGTCCGCTACTCGGCATCGTCCTGGTCGCGCTGCTGGCGCCGGTGGCCCGCACGGTGGAGGCCGTGGCATCGCTCGGGATCCTCGCCGGGGCCCTGGTCTGCGTGGTGCTCGCGCATGTGACGGTGCTCCGGAAGCGTCACCGCGGCCTGCACCGGGTGGTCGCCGTGACGGCCGGGCGCGAGGTCGAGGCCACCCCGGAAGACCTGTTCCTGGACCTCGTGTTCGTGTACGCGTTCATCCAGGTCACTGTCCTCATGACCCGGCACCCGGGGGCGACCGGCGTGTTCCACGGGCTGGCCGTCCTCGCCCTGCTCTGGTGGTCCTGGATCAACCACACCTGGTACACGACTGTGGTACGCGGGTCGGCGAACGTCCGGCGGTTGATCGTGCTCACTGAGGTGACCCTGACCCTGATGCTCGGGATCGCCACGCCACAGGCGTTCAGTCACGTGCCCGGAGGGTTGCCCGGTCCCGCGATCGTCGTCCTCACGTACGTGGCGGTGCGCGTCCTGCAACTCGCCGCGCTCTGGATCCCGCTCCGGCGAGACACCGCGCTGCCCACGGCCGTGATACGAGCCGCCGCGCCGACGTGTGTCGCCGCCGTACTGCTGGTGGGCGCCGTGCTCGCCGGCGGGGCCACCGGCCCGGCGACACCCCTGAGCACAGCGCTCTGGGTGGCCGGCATCGCCGTCGACCTGAGCAGCGGCTATCTCACCGGAGCCCGCAACTGGCAGCTCGGTCAGGTGAGCCGGTGGATGGGCCGCTACAACCTCATCATCCTCATCGCGCTCGGCCAAGCGGTGATCTCCACCGGAATGGCCGTCGCCGGCCTGCCCGCCTCCGGACCCGCGCTCCTCTGCGTAGCACTCGGCGCTCTCCTGCTGTCCGCCCTCTGGTGGACCTACGTCGGCACCGACGTCGTCATCGGCGAACGGTTCACCGAGCTGACCACGCCGCGGCAACGTGGAACTCTGGCCCGGGACGCCTACACGTACCTACACCTGTTCCTGGTCGTCGGCCTCGTCCTGGTCGCCTTCGGCCTGCGCACATCGTTGGCCATACCCGGACAGCTCGGCCCGGCGACGCCGGCCGGGCAAGTCATTCTCGTGTGCGGCCTAATCGTCTTCCTGCTGACCGACCACCTCGTGTGGCGGCGCGCACGCCGTACCGTGACCCGCCCCCGGGCCCTGACCCTGTTGGTCGCCGCGCTTGCTCCGCTGACCATCCTGCTGCCGGTGCGGGAGGCGCTGATCCTGCTCATCCTAAGTCTGTCGTCCGTGCACCTGCTCGCCCGCACGACCAGACCGCGGCCCGGCAGTCACCCCGCCCGCGGCACGTGAGCGCGAAATTCGCTGCCCGTGATCGCAGTAGCCCGCGCATCTTCCACCAAGCCGCGGATCGCCGGGTGCCGCCGGCCGGGTTGGCGTCTATAAGCTACTGGCGGAATGACCGCGCCAAGTCCTGACCTGTCATCGGCCGGCCGCCCCACTCGGCGGCGACGCGGTGCGGGTCGCCGGTACGGAAATCCGGCGGCTCGTGGAGCAGGAAGTCGCGGTGGCTGATGTTCCAGGCGTACGCGCCGGCCATGGCGAACACCAGCACGTCGCGGACGCCCACCGGCCCGGCGTGCGTCGTGCGGGACAGCACGTCCTTCGGTGTGCACAGTTGCCCGACTACAGTGACCGGCCCGCCGTCGGTGCACGGCCCGTCACCGCTGTACCGCTGGTGCACGGTGAACGGCTGCGCATGGCCCTTGGCCGCCGGTGTACGAAGGTGGTGGGTGCCGCCCGCGACCACTGCGAACCACTCGCCGTAGGAGCGTTTCACGTCGATCACCTCGGTCAGGTACGCCCCGCAGTAGGCGGTGACCGACCGGCCCGGCTCGACGCGAAGCCGCACCCCCGGATACGCGTCACACACGCCGGCCAGTGCCCGCCCGTAGCTGGCCCAGTCGAAGCGGGCTGCCGGGTCCACGTAGTCGACTGCCATGCCACCGCCGACGTCTACCTCCCGGGCCCCGACCTCGCTGACCGACCAGCGGACCACGGCTTCCGCCACCATGGCGGCGAGCGGCGCGTCCAGTCCGCTGGCCAGGTGGACGTGCACGCCTCGCACCTCGACCCCGGCCGGTGGACGGCGGGCGCAGGCCACCGCCTCAGCCGGGTCCATTCCGAACGGGCTGGGACGCCCGCCCATCACCAGGCTCGCCCCGGGCGCCTCCAGTGGCAGGTTCACCCGCAGCAGCACCCGCGCCCGCACCTCGGCGGAGACCGCCAGCGCGCCAAGGCGGCGCAGCTCGGCCGGGGACTCCACGTGGATCCGGGCCACCCCGGCGGCGAGTGCCGCGGCCAGATCCGCGTCGGTCTTGCCCGGACCGGCGTACGCGGCAGCCGCCCGCTCGGGCAGCACCTGGGCGAGGCGTCGCAACTCGCCCCGGCTGGCGGTCTCGAAGCCGTCGACGACCGGTGCCAGCGTGCGCAGCACGTCCGGCTCCGGGTTCGCCTTCACCGCGTACAGCAGCTCGACCTCCGGCGGCAAGGCGGCGCGGATCGCCCGGGCGTGCCCGGCCAGTGCATCGAGGTCGTGGACATAGACCGGCCGGGTCACGCGCGACCGCCGAGAGGGTTCGGCACCGGCACGAACGGCGCTGCCCGGTCCGCATCTCTCCGCCATCGCACCAGCAGGTTCGCCTTGGCCACCAGCGGCTCACCGGCCAGCAGGGCACGCAGCTCGGGCGGCTCGCCCAGGTCGGCGGCTACCGCGGCGACCACGTCCCGCACCTCCCGCCACAGGGCCGGTTCGATGCCCGGCCGGGCGTCGGCGAGAGCGCCGCTGATCCCGGCCAGGTGGTTGACGAACAGGCAGTAGACGACGCGCTGGCGGGCCTGGAGGGCGTCGTACCCGACCTGCCGGGGCAACCCCGGTGGCCAGCTCGTCCATCGGCTAATGTCCAGCTTCACCCCCTCCAGGTCGCGCAGCAGCATTCGCACCGGGCAGCCGTCGGCGTCGCGCACCACGAGGACGTTCTGGAGGTGCGGCTCGTGCACCACGCCGTGCCGCAACCACGCATCCAGCACGGCCGGCACCAGCAGCCCGACGTAGCGCCGCCACCACGCCACCGGGTCTGCCGCGGATAGCGGCGCGGCGGCCAGCGCCGCCGCTAGCACCGCGGTCTGCTGGGGCCGCAGATGGGCGCGCAAGCCGGTGCGCAGGATCGTCCCGTACGCCTCGTCCGCGCCGGCCGCGTCGATGGTCCGGTACGCGGGTTCGGCGAGCATCGCCACGCCGTCGGACAGCGGGATCCCGGCAAGCAGCCTGGTCAGCGCGACTGCGGCGGTCAGCTCGTACCGCGCGTTCTTGCGCAGGCAGTTGGTGATCCGCACGTGCAGGCTGGTCTTGACGAACAGGTCGGCGTCGGGAGAGTAGAGCGTGCGGACGCTCGCGGTCGGGCGGACCGGCGCCCCGGCCAGGCCGAGCCGGCGCACCCGGGGATGCGTCGGCGGCACCAGCGTCACCTGCCACGGGTGTACCGGCAGCACCCGGTGCCCGGCCGGTGGGCGCGGCGGTTCCAGGGCGGCCAGCATCGGGTCCACCGGCCCGGCCTCGGCCACCAGGTCGTCCGGCACGGCCAGCCAGTGCAGCCGGAACTCGGTGCGCAGTTCCGGCGCGTACGCCTGCCATTCGTCCGGGTCGCCACTGCGCCACTTGGGGGTGGGGTGGTGCGGGTGGCCGAGGACGAGCGACTGCTCGGACGCCACGTAGGCGTCGATCGCCGGGTCGCTCGTGGGATTGAGGTCGGCGGCCGGCCGCCCGGCCAGCAGGTGGGCCACCGTGTCCCGGCTGGCCCGTACCTGGTCGAGGAACTCGGGATTGTTGTGGCCGGTGCGCGCGGTCAGCTCCGCGGCGACCAGACTGGCCAGCCCTTCGGCGTCCAGGTCGCGCCACGGGCCGCCGTCGGGCCGGTGGCGCACCGGACCGGTGTAGCGATGCGTGCCGACCGGGGACAGCCGGGCCGCCGTGCAGCGTAGTGTCACCCCGGTGGACGGCAGCCAGACCTGCACCACGTCGCCGGTGATGGTGACGTCGGCGGGGGTGGCGACCTCGCGGGCCAGGCAGCCGAACACGGCGTGAGCGGCGGCCAGGTCCGCAGGGTGGGTGTGCCAGGCTGCCCGGGGGCGCAGTCCGGTGCTGGTCATCGCGTCTCCCGCAGATAGTTCGGACCGGTGTGCCGGTAGAACTTGTTCACGTCGGCGCATCCGAGCCGCTGCTTCGGTAGCAGGGTGCCGGCGGTGACCATCGCCTTGACCGGAAGCCGTTCGGCGCGCAGCACCCGTTCGGTGAACTCCCGCGCCGCCAGGCCATCGCCCCACCGGTCCCGGGCCGCAATGAGTCGCGGGGTCAGCGCGGCGGCCGGCGTCGGCACCGGGACCCCGCGGGCGGCCAGCGCCAGCAGCGGCGCAGCGGCGGCCAGGTGAAGGGTGATGGTGACGAACACGTCGGCCAGTTCGCCGGGGTCAGTGACCCACATCCGTGCGTCCCGCAGTGTCACCGCGCCGCGGTGGCGCGGGTCGAGGCGGGCACCGTCGTCGTCCTTGTAGAGCAGGCCGACCGTCCCGTCCGGCGCGAGGAGCAGGTGAATGTTCTGCGGGTGGGCCTCCAGCGCCACGCCGTACCGGAGCCACAGGCAGACGTGCCAGTCGAGCAGCAGGTCCAGGTAGGCGTCGAGCACGGCCTGTGGACGGCCGCCGCCGATGCGCTCCAGCACCGTGCCGGACTCCGGGTCTGGCGCGGCGAGGGCCGCCACCGGCACCACCCGGGTGCTGGCCAGGTCCCGGGGGAACCGGCGGAGCAGGAAAGCCCGCCGGTCGTCGTCGCCGACGTGACCGAAGGTGCGCTCGTCGGCATGCCGGATCCGGCCCGCGAAGGCGGGTTCGGCCGCAGCGGTCCGGTCGAGCAGCCCGGCCACCGCCGCGCCGTCGGCCAGGTTGGCCGGCCGCAGGCCGCGCCGGTTGCGCGCGCCCAGCGTGGCGGTGGGCAGCGGTAGCTTCAGGTGCGTGTACGGGTCGTCTGCGAGCGCCACCGTGCGCATGGAGAGTGTGGGCCGCACTGTCACCACCGGCCGGTCGGTCACCGGCAGCGCGTGCCGCGCCGCGGTGAGCGGGTGCACCGGCAGTAGCACGTCGTCGGCCCGGTCCGCGGCCGGCCACCACGCCGGCAGCGGACCGGTGAGCCGTACCTCCGTCCGGGGGGCGACGTGCCAGCGCAGCGCGAAGCGGGGTGCGTGCTCCGGGGCGTACTGGGTCAGGTCGTCGTCGCCGAGACCGTGCCGGCAGCGGTCGGTCGGGTAGACCGGATGACCGGCGTGCGCGGCGAGCACGTCGTCGAGCAGTGCCGCCGGCATGCCAGCCGGCGTGGTCACCCGTTCGGCGGCCACGGCGGTGAACACCGTCGGCCGGCCCGAGGCAGCGAGCTGCCGGGCCCTCAGGTCGGCGTGGCACTCGGCGGTGAACGTCTGCCAGCCGGCCTCGGCCTCCGGGTCGTCGACCGGGGCGAGTACCGCGAGCAGAGCGTCGAGGGTGTCCACCCGGCGTTCGCGGCCCTCGGTGTCGCGGACGTCAAGCATGGCGGTCGCGCAGCGCAGCGTCGCCTGGAAACCGTCGGCGCGGACCGGGATGCGCAGCAAGCCGCCGGCGTGCGGTACCTCCCACCGGCCGGTCACGGTGAGCCGGCCGCGCTGGAGCAGGCCGATGTGGTCCTCGCGCAGCAGCGCGTCGAGCACCCGGACGAAGACCTGCTGCTCGCTGTGGTCGGTCATCCGGTGATCGTCCAGCTCAGGTCGTCCCGGAACGCGGTGAGCGCGGCCCGGACGGTGTCAGGGTCGGGTCCGATGCCGTGCAGCGCGGCCAGGTAGTCGCGGTTGGTGCCGGTGTGCTCGGCGACCCGGCCCACCTCCCGCATCGGACGGCACGACAGCCGCACTCCGTCGTGGACGGTGTCCACGGGCCCGGGCGCCGCCGTGAGCCGGCCGGACCGGTCGGCGCAGACGTACTCGACCCGGGCGTAACTGCGCAGGGCGGCCGGGTCGGGCAGGTCCAGCGCGGCCAGTGGCTCGCCGAGGTGCAGCCGGATGACGTGGGCGAACAGGGGCACGCCGAGCAGGTCGGTGAGGATCAGGTCCATCCGGTCACCGATGAGCCGGTCGTTCACCTCGATCAGCCGGATTCCGTCCGGCCGCACGACGTACTCGGTGTGGCAGGCGCCGAAGCCGACGCCGAGCGCGTCGAGCAGCGCGCGGAGCCTTGCGTCGTGGGCGGGAGGTGGAGGCGCCCAGTCGAGGCTCACCTCGGTGAAGGTCGGCGGTGCGCCGAGGCCGGTGCGCCAGCCACCCAGCACCGTCCGCGATCCGCCGTCGCCCAGCGTGTCGTAGGTGCGCAGCTCGCCGGCCAGGTACTCCTCGACGATGAGGGCCACCTCGGGCCGCCGCCGCCGGATTGCGGTGACCTGTGCGGCCAGCTCGCGCCGGTCGGTCACGAGGTAGGCGTCCTCGCTGGCCACGCCGTCGCGGGGCTTGAGTACGGCGGGGAACAGGTCGGCCGGGACCGCAGGGGTGGCACCCGGGTCGAGGGTTATCGCCCGGACCGGGTCCAGTCCGGCGGCGGCGAGCGCGCGGCGCATGGCGGCCTTGTCCTTGCAGCGCCGAGCCGCCTCCGGGTCCTTGCCCGGCAGGCCGAGCTTGCCGGCGGCGACAGCGGTCGCCTCCTGAAGGTGGTCGCTGTTGGACAGCAGCGCGGCGGGCGATTCGGCGGTGGTGGCCGCGACGATCGCCGCCGGGTCGCGGACCGCGCAGTGCCGCACCGGCACGTCGGCTGGCCATTCGGCGGGCCGGTCGGTCAGCACCGTGGTCGGAAGGCCGAGCGCGTCCGCTGCCGGGAGGAAGCCCTCCAGGACGGCGTCGGTGGGGTTCAGCGCGGTCAGGTAAAGGTGCATCGAACCTCCTCGACCGAACCGGCATTTAGGGCAGCCTACCCTAAATGTGTGGCTTTGTGGAGATTGACGGACGCCGGCCCTCGGCGTGCCAACCGATCGGCACGCCACAGCAGTGCGGCGGCAACCAGGCCACCGACCAGGACAGCGACCGCACCCACCGTCTGACCGGTCCGCAACGCCTCGGCGAAGGCGGTTGTCACCGCCTCCCGGTCCGGGCCGGCGGCGGCCATCGTGGCCGGGAACGAGCCGGCGCCGGCCAGCGCAGCCGGCAGCAACGCGCCGAACCGGGCGTTGAGCACCGCGCCCAGCACCGCCACCCCCAGACTGCTGCCAACCTCGGTCATGGTGCCGTCCACACCGGCTCCGGCACCGGCCTTGTGGGTGGGGATCGCGCTCATCACCGCCTCCACGATGGCCGGGTTCGCCAGCGCGCATCCCGTACCCATGACCAGCAGCCCTGCCAGCAGTGTGGCGTAGCCCTCGGACGGACCGTGCGTGACCAGCGCAAGACCGGCGGCCAGCAGGGTCATGCCGACCGCGATGGCAGCCGGCAGGCCGAGCCGGCGGATCGCCAGCGCGGCCACGCCGCCGACGTTGAGCGCCACGATGGACAACGCGAACGGTGCCATCCGCAGCCCCGCCTCCCAGGCCGGGTAGCCGCGGACGAACTGAAGCTGCTGGGTGAGCAGGAACAGCGCCCCGGTGGCGCCGAACGTGATCAGCACGACGCCGCAGACCGCGCCGACGAAGCGGCGGTCCCGGAAGAAGTGCATATCCAGCATGGGGTGGGCGCACCGCCGCTCCCAGCCGACGAACAGCGCCAGCAGCAACACTCCTGCCGTGCCCACGCCGAGCACCGGCGCCGACGCCCACCCACGCTCGGGACCGGAGATGATCGCCCAGACGATCGCGGTCAGGCCGGCGGTGGACAGCGTCACCCCCACCAGGTCCAGGCGCCCACCGGCCGGGTCCCGCGATTCCGGGACCAGTAGCCGGCCGGCGAACAGGCAGACCACCACGATCGGGACGTTCACCAGAAAGATCGCACCCCAGGGCAGGTGAGCCAGGACGAATCCGCCGATCGGTGGCCCGGCGGCGAAGCCCAGCGCGCTGGTCGCCGCCCAGATGCCGATCGCCCGGGATCGCTCGGCGGCGTCGAAGACCTGCATGGCAACGGCCAAGGTGGCGGTGGCGAGCAGCGCGCCGCCCACTCCCATGCCGGCACGCGCGGCGATCAACTGCTCGGCAGTGCGGGCGAGCCCGGCCGCCGTCGAGCCGAGACCGAACAGCACCAGCCCGACCAGCAGCATCCGTCGCCGCCCGTACCGGTCGACGGCGCTGCCGGCGCTCAGCAGCAGCCCGGACAGCATCAGCGCGTACGCGTTGATCATCCACTGGACGTCGGCCGTGCCCGCGTCCAGCTCGACCGTGAGCACCGGCACGGCCACGGTCAGCACCGTGTTGTCCAGCACCACCACGAGCTGGGCCAGGCAGAGCACCGCCAGGATCAGCCAGCGGTGCGGGACGGCGAATGGTGGCGTGGCGGCACCGTCTGCGCTCGCGGTCGGCAGAGCGCCGGCTGCCGGGCCGACGCTCGTGGGGTCGAGCGTCACGGTGTCGGCACCAGCGCCGATCCGAGACGGCCGAGCGGTTCGGCCGAGGTGCCGGCGGCCCGCGTCGCCGCAGACGCGGCGTCGGTGGCGGCTCGGCCGGTGGCGGCGGGCGCGGTGCCGGTCGGGCTTCCGATCGAACTCATGCGGCTTCCAGCGGTAGTACGGACAGGATGCGCGGCGACTGCAGCCTCAACTGACGAGCAAGTCTGTCTGGGAGTGAGCCACACGTATCGTCGACCCGGACGGCGGGAACCGGCGCTGGTGCGTCACGCCCACCGCCACCCCGGCGGCGACAAGCACCAGCGAAGCCAGCGCAACGGCCGGGTAGCCGAAACGGTCGGCGGCGGCGAGCCCGAGCGAGGCGGCCACGAACGAGCAGACCAGCCCGAACGACGACAGCACGGTGAAGTCGGTGCCACCGCTGCCTGGCCGGGAGTAGTCCATGTTGACCGTGTAGAGCACCACGTTGGCGATCGTGTACGCGGCCAGGAAGAAGCAGAGCGCGGCGACCGTGCCGCCGAGCGGCGCGCGGCCGTTCATCAGCGGCAGCAACGCCACTGTGGATAGAGCCAGAGTGACCCCGCCGGCCACCAGCACGCCAGCACGCCCGAAGCGGCCGATCCCGAGACCGGCGATCAGGCCGGCCGCGATCGCCGGCACGCTGGTCACCACTCCGGTGACCACGCCGATCCGGCCCAGCGACCAGCCGGCGTCCACCAGTGCGGGCGTCACCAGCGCGTACGCCATGCCGGCGCCCACGTACACCAGCGGCACCACGCCGAAGGTCCACCACCGGCAGCCGGGCTGCCCGAACACCGACACCAGCGCCCGGTAGGCCGTGCCGATGCGCACGATCCGGTCGGTGCGCTCCGGTTCCCGGAACCGCCACACCACAAGCAGCCCGAGCGCGGTCAGCGCGGCCAGCAGGCCGACCGCCGCAGCCCAGCCGAAGCGGTCGTACACCAGCACGCAGACGCCGCCGCCAAGCAGGTTACCCAGGTAGCTGGCCGCCACCTGGATGCCGTTGCCGGTGCCCCGCTCCGACGCGGCCAGCAGCCGCACCGCGACCGCGTCGACGGCGATGTCCTGGGTCGCAGAGAAGAACACGAACACGGCGCAGACGGCGATGACCGGACCCAGCTGGTCCGCGGGCCGGGAGAACGGCAGCAGCGCCAGCAGGGTCAGCACCATCACGGCCTGGAGCACCAGCAGCCAGGAGCGGTAGTGGCCGCGGCGCCGGGAGCCGTAGCGGTCGAGGAGCGGCGCCCAGAGGAACTTGACAGGCCAGATCAGGCCGACCACCTGCAGCAACGCCAGGGTGTCCAGCGAGGTGCCGCCGTCGCGCAGGATCGCAGTCAGCCCCACCGTGATGAAGCCGATGCCGAGATACTGCGTGACGTAGAGCGCGGTGAGCGTCCCGAGGCGGCCCATCAGGCGGCACGCCAGTACGCGACCGTAGTGAGCTGGTGCTTGCCGACACCGAGCGTGCGCCGCAGGTGCCGGGTGATGCCGCGAGTGCTGGCCGCCTCACAGGCCACCCAGTAGTGCGCGGTCCCTACGGCGGGCAGCGCGGTGCAGACGGTGTCGACCAGGTGCCGGCCGTCGTCGCGGCGGCGCACCCACGTCACGTCGTGGTGGGCGCGGGCGCGCAGGGTCAGCGCCTTCTCGCCCTCGTGGGCGTACTCGAGCCAGACCGTCGCCGGGATGTCCGCGCCGGCGTCGAGGAGGCTGTTGACCGCCGGCAGCGAGGCCGCGTCGCCGACCAGGTAGAGGTGTTCGGGCACCGGGTCGGGCAGCGCGAACGCACTGCCCTGCACGGTCGCGTCGATGGTGTCGCCCACCCGCGCGGTGGTCGCCCAGCGGGCGGCGCAGCCCTCATGCACGGCGAACTCGAGTGTGAATCGCCCGGTGGCCGGGTCAGGATCGACGAGCGTG
The DNA here is from genome assembly GCF_004637285.1 of Micromonospora sp. CNZ285. Classification (NCBI taxonomy): domain Bacteria; kingdom Bacillati; phylum Actinomycetota; class Actinomycetes; order Micromonosporales; family Micromonosporaceae; genus Micromonospora; species Micromonospora sp. CNZ285. The sequence continues at coordinate 2,781,291 of NZ_SPQD01000001.1, forward strand.
TAGGCCCGTTGGTGGGCCCGTCCGTCGTTGTCGAACCAGAGCCGGATCCACATCGTCGGGTGCGTGCCGCAGGCCGCCAGCAGCCCGCCGTCGTCAAGGAGCAGGCGCTGGTAGTGCCCATCGACCGACTCGGTGCCCAGCACGGTGAGCCGGAAGTCCCGGCCCCCCCATGGCCTTGAGCACCAGGCCCTCCCAGTTCCGTTTCACGAGCCCTCCATGTAAGGTCCACCTTAGTTAGGTGAGGGTACCCTAAGTTGACCACTTGGGGGAACTGCCACTCCAGGGCTGGCGGGTGATCCTCGCCGATACGACTGCGAGGGCTGAATACCCGCAGCGTCCAGGGCGTCTCCGGCGTCTGCTGACGCACAGCAGGCCTGGGCCAACTGGGCCGTCGGCGACCTGATCCCGCGCCCACCGAACCGCTACCCCACCCTCGCCGGAACCCCCGAAGGAGGACACGATCGTGATCTACCAGGAACAGATTCCCGACCTCGGCGACCTGACGCTGGAACCGGTGCGCCCCGACCAGCACGCCGAGCTGCTGCACGGCTGGGTCACCCTGCCCTGCAACGCGTTCTGGGGAATGGGTGGACACAGCCTCGACGACGTGCGCGAGATCTACACTTTCCTCGACGGGCTGGACACCCATCACGCGTACCTAATCCTGCTCGACGGCGAACCGGTCGGGCTGTTCCAGACCTACCAGCCCGAGGCGGACCCGGTCGGTGAACGCTACCCCGTTCAGCCCGGTGACGTCGGGATGCACCTGCTCCTCAACCCGCCACGGCGCTACGCCCGTGGTCTTACCACTGCCGTCGGTCCGGCCCTGGCCCGTTTCCTCCTGCGAGATCCCGCCGCGCAGCGCATCGTGGTCGAGCCGGACGTGCGCAACGAGGCCGCGCTGCGACGGCTGCGAACCGAGGGCTTCACATTCGCCTCCGAGATCGACATGCCGGACAAGCGGGCACAGCTGGCGTTCCTGACCCGCGAGCGGTTCGAGGCGCATCACCAGCCGGCCTGATCCCGGCGTCCGGGCGACCAGGCCGGGTTTGCCTGGCACCCGGGAAGTCTGGCGAGGCCCATACCGCCCGGCCGGACGACTTATCGGGCCGGACAGCCAGTCGCCCGGATCCGGGGGTCCGCCATGCAACGTCCACGCCCCGACTTACGGCCGCCCCGACAAGCGCACGTGGTCGAAGGCGTCTTGTTGCGTGAGTGCTGCTCAGCGACCGGACCGGGCGGCGCGCCTGGTTCCACGCAGGCGGCAAGGCCACCACACTGCGGCGACCCGACCGCACCCGGGGGGGGCGACGACTTGGCCATGGTGAGATGTCCTTCGACGGCGTCCTGCCAGTGGTCAGGTTGAGCGCCGGGCGGGGCCGCTGGGGGCGGGTGTGCAGTCTCGCCCGATCGCGGAGAGCGCACACCCCAGCCTTCCACCATCGAAAGGCGCGTATCACCGGTTGGGCGTTACGCCGCCCGGCCTCGCGGCACCTCGTGAAGGGGAGCATGGTCGGCCTCGGCCACTCCTGGGTGACCGAGGCCGGGGATCGAAGGGTTCAGGTGCGGCTGGGGGCGCCAGTCGCGGCCAGCATCTGGGTAGCCTGCGCGGCGTGGGCGTCCTCGACGAGCAGGTCGTAGCTGTCGGCGCGGAATGCGCTGATGGAGGCGAAATCGCGTCGGCCGCCGGTCATAGCGTGTCCGACGAGGCCCAGCAGGGCACCAAGGACGGCGCCGACGATCACCCCGTTTAGGGCGAGCAGCGCCCCGGAGACCAGGGGGTTGACCAAATCGAACAGGCCCAGGAGCCAGCCGAGCAGCGCGCCCAGGACGGCGCCGCCGGCCGCCTGGTAGCCCGCGGCCTTGACCCAGGTCATGCGGCCGGTGACCTGCTCGTAGGAGTGCAGGCCTCGACCGACGATGGCCACGTGCTCGACAGGGAACCGCTGGTCGGACAAGTAGTCCACCGCCTGCTCCGCAGCGGTGTAGGTCGGATATGAGGCCACGACCCGCTGCGCGGGCGCAGCGGTGGGCTGCCGGGAGGTCGGCGTCATCGCGGGTCATCCTCCTTCGCATTGTCGGCGATGGGCCGGTTTGGTACGTACTATCAGCTGGCGTTGACGGTGATCCGGCGCGGCTTGGCCGTCTCGGTCTTGGGCACGCGCACGGTGAGCACGCCGTCGGCCAGGTCCGCGGTTATGTGCTCGGCGTCGATGTCACCGGGCAGCGACGTTCGGTAGGCGAACTGGCCGACGCGGCGGTTGCGGTGGCGCAGCCAGCCGACCTTCTCCTTCTCGACGATTTCGCCGCCGACCCGAAGTTCGCCGCCGGTGACTTCCACGGTGAGGTCCTTACGCTTGACCCCGGGGACCTCGATGTCGACGAGGTACGCGTGGTCGGTCTCGGTGACGTCGGCCAGCGGCGTCCACCCCTGCGCCGTCCCGGCACCGGGGTCCGCACCGAGCACGGTGCTCATCAGCCGGCTCATCTGCTGGTGAAGCTGCGCCATCTCGCGCAGCGGGTCCAGGACGCCGCCGTTCTCGGCGGACCGCAGCTGGGTGGGTCGAAGCACGGGAAGCGTCATTGTTCTCCTCCATGCGGTTAGTTCGGTGCCTGTCGGGGTTCACGGTTCGCCTGGGCCGGGATCCCGGTCACGGCCCGGCGCCCCCTGTCTGAAGTGCCGGGCCACTTCGGAGGTGCCCAGGAGCAAGCTCTTGAGTGAAGCCTTCGCGGCCGTGCCGCGCTGCGGGTCAGCCCTTGATCTGCTTTCGGCCGCCGCTGCCGGAGCCGAGGCTGATCTTTCGCGGCTTGGCCTTGTCGGACACCGGGATGCGCAGGGTCAGCACACCGTTGTCGTAGCTGGCCTCGAGCCTGTCGGTGTCCAGGGTGTCGCCGAGGAACAGCTGCCGGCTGAACACACCCATCTGCCGCTCGGCGATCACAGTCTCGACGCCGTCCTTCTGCGGACGCTGACGCTCCGCCTTCACCGACAGCACGTTGCGCTCGACGGTCAGGTCAATCGAGTCCGGGTCGACGCCAGGCAGATCGAAGTAGACGTGGAACCAGTCACCCTCGCGCGCGGCGTCGACGTGCATCACCGCCGGCCGGCTCGTGGTACCGGCGAGCTGCTGGAAGACGCGGTCGATGTCGCGGAACGGGTCGGTGCGCATCAGCATGGCCATCTCCTCCCTCACCAAAGCCTCAAGCGGGGGAAACCACCCGGCAGTTGAGCCTCCTTGACTCAACTTAATTCCACGGATACAACCAACTCATGCCGCTGTCAACTCCCACCCCTGCGGTTGACGGGTCGTTCACCGTCGGACCGGATGAGGGCCTGTTCCCGATCTCGGTGGTGACCGAGCTCACCGGAATCGGCGCGCACACGCTGCGCAGGTACGAGCGGGCCGGGCTGCTGCGGCCGCGACGCACCGACGGGGGGATGCGCCGGTACAGCAGCAACGACCTGGCCGTCGTGCGCCGCGCCGCCGCCTTGTCCGGCGAGGGGATCAACCTGGCCGGCCTGCGCCGCATCCTGGATCTGGAATCCGAGGTGGCGTCAATGCGCGCCGAAATCGACGCCCTCCGTGCCCGGACGGCGAGGCGGTCACACCGACGGTCCTGAGATCACGCGCGAGACGGGGCGCGGAAGAATGGTTGAAGCACCGCCCAGGATGTGCCCACGCTGCGGCCAGCGAAGCCCTGTCATGTGCACGGTTGCCGACGCCAGGTGCGGATCGAAGCGGCATGTCGCGCGCCCGCAGGGGCTCATCGCCCCTCGCGGGCGCGGATGATCTTCTGGGCCATCGCCGAACCGGTCCCGACCCTGCGCAACCGGATCAGGTGCGCTACCCCGGTATTAGCACTCAGCGGAGGCGAGTGCAAGTCCCGCCCCTTCTGGCCGGGGACGACTTTGTAGAGTTGACACTGGTGGGCTCAAGTTCTATCAGTGGATACAGGCAGATACTCGCCGGTGCACATCCCAGAGCGAAAGGAGGTTGATCATGGGACGTGCCGTAGGTATCGACTTGGGCACCACGAACTCCGTGATCGCCGTGTACGAGGGCGGCCAGCCGCAGGTGATCGCCAATGCCGAGGGTGGGCGGACCACGCCGTCGGTGGTCGCGTTCACCGACAGCCGTGAGCGTCTCGTCGGGCAGCTAGCCCGCCGGCAGGCGGTGCTGAACCCGAAGGGCACGATCTCGTCGGCGAAGCGGTTCATCGGACGCCGCTTCGACGAGATCACCAACGAGGCCGACCAGGTTTCCTACGACGTGACCTATGGGCCGGAGGGCGCGGTGCGGTTCTCGGTGCGGGGCAAGCAGTACGCGCCGGAGGAGATCAGCGCCGGGGTCCTGCGCAAGCTGGCCGACGACGCGGCCAAGCACCTGGGTGAGAAGGTCACCGACGCGGTGATCACCGTGCCGGCCTACTTCAACGACGCCCAGCGCCAGGCCACCAAGGACGCCGGCCGCATCGCCGGGCTGAACGTGCTGCGGATCATCAACGAGCCCACCGCCGCCGCCCTCGCATATGGCCTGGACAAGAAGGGACACGAGACGGTGCTCGTGTTCGACCTCGGCGGCGGCACCTTCGACGTGTCCATCCTCGATGTGGGCGACGGTGTGGTGGAGGTGCGTTCCACCGCCGGTGACACCCACCTCGGTGGCGACGACTTCGACCGCCGCCTCGTCGACCACCTCGCCGAGCAGTTCAAGAACGACAACGGCATCGACCTGCGCAAGGATCCGCAGGCGCTGCAGCGGCTGTACGAGGCGGCCGAGAAGGCGAAGGTCGAGCTGTCGTCGGTGGCGCAGACGCAGGTGAACCTGCCGTTCATCACCGCCGACGCCTCCGGCCCGAAGCACCTGATCACGACCGTCACGCGGGCCACGTTCGAGCAGCTCACCGCCGACCTGGTCGAGCGGTGCATGGGCCCGGTCCGGCAGGCCCTCGCCGACGCGAAGGTCTCCGCCGACGACCTGGACGAGGTGATCCTGGTCGGCGGGTCGACCCGTATCCCGGCCGTGCAGGCCCTTGTCAAGCGGCTGACCGGCGGCAAGCAGCCGAACATGTCGGTCAACCCCGACGAGGTCGTCGCGCTCGGTGCCGCAGTGCAGGCGGCGGTGTTGCAGGGCGAGGTCTCCGATGTGCTGCTGCTCGACGTCACTCCGCTGTCGCTCGGTGTGGAAACCCTCGGCGGGCTGATGACCAAGCTGATCGAGCGCAACACTACTATTCCCACCCGGCGCAGCGAAACGTTCACGACCGCGGAGGACAACCAGCCGGCCGTGGACGTGGTCGTGCTGCAGGGCGAGCGGGAGAAGGCCGCCGACAACCGCGTGCTGGGCCGGCTGCGGTTGGAGAACATCGCTCCGGCGCCGCGCGGGGTACCGCAGATCGAGGTCACCTTCGACATCGACGCCAACGGCATCCTCAACGTCTCGGCGAAGGACAAGGCCACCGGCGCCGAACAGAAGATCACCATCTCCGGTAGCGGCACCCTGGACGAGTCCGAGGTGCAGCGCATGGTCGCCGACGCCGAACGCCACCGCGCCGACGACGTCCGGCTGCGCGAGGCCGTCGAGGCCCGCAACAGCCTTGACTCGGCCGCCTACCAGGTCGAGCGGCGCCTCGCCGAGCTCGGCGAGCAGGTGGCGGTGCACGATAAGGCCCGCGCCGAGATGCTCATCGGCGACGCCCGGCAGGCGGTCAAGGAGGAGGCCCCGCTGGACCGGATCCGGTCGCTGACAGCGGACCTGCAGCAGATGCTGCACGGCCTGAGTGGTGCGGGCGCCGCTGAATCCGGCGTTCAGTCGGCCAGCAGCGGCCCGGCAGGCGGCAACGCTCCGGGCGGTAGCGGGTCGGCCGGCGGGGACGACGTGATCGACGCCGACTACACCCCGACCAGCTGAGCCCGCGAGAGGAGGTGACCGAGATGAGCAGCGCGCACAACCCCACCCGGCAGCGGTCGGAGGACCGCGACCCGGCCCTCACGCTGGCCGGCCACGGGGATAGCCAGATCGTCGAGGAGCACCCGCGGGTGCCGGCTGACGCCCATACGGCGCCGGCCGGCATCCCGGCCGGGCAGGGGCCGAGCGCGGCGGAGCTGGAGGACCGGTGGCGACGTGCGGTGGCGGAGCTGGACAACCTGCGCAAGCGATTCGAGCGGCAACTGGCCGAGCAGGCACGCGCCGAGCGTGCCCGCACCGCCGCGGCGTTCCTGCCGGTGCTGGACAACCTGGAGTTGGCCCTGCGGCACGCGAGCGCTGACCCGACCGCGATCCTGACCGGCGTGCAGGCCGTGCATGCCCAGGCCCTCGAAGTCCTTGATGGGCTGGGATACCGGCGCATCGGCCCGGTGGGTGAGCGGTTCGATCCGGCCCGGCACGAGGCGGCCAGGGTCGTGCCCGCCGCCGAGGGCGTCGAGTCGGGCACCGTGGTCGAGGTGCACCGGCACGGCTTGATCGACGGTGCCGGCATGTTGGTGCGCCCGGCGGTCGTCACGGTCGCTCAGGCATCCGAGTCCGAGCGGGAGTCGCAGGAGGAGTAAGGGAGCGAAGCGGTGGCCACGACGACAGGTGACTACTACGAGGTGCTGGGAGTGAACCGGTCGGCCAGCCAGCAGGACATCCAACGCGCCTACCGCAAGCTGGCCCGCAGGTACCACCCAGACATCAACAAGGACCCCGGCGCCGAGGACCGGTTCAAGCAGATCAACGAGGCCTACGAGGTCCTCTCCGACGAGAAGAAGCGCGCCCGCTACGACCGGTTCGGCGAGGCGTGGCGGCAGGTCCCGGAAGGCTACGACGGCCCCGTGCCCGGCGCCGGCTCGTTCGGCGGTAACAGTGGCGGCGGGCGGCGCGTGTACGTCAACACCGGCGGTCCCGGCTTCGGTGACGCCGGGTTCGCCGGGGTGGATTTCGAGGATCTGCTCGGTGGTCTGTTCGGTGGGCGGACCACGGGAACGGGCGGCTTCGGCGGGCCGCGCGTGTCGGCGCCCGGTGCCGACACCGAGGCCGAGATGGCGCTGTCGGTGGAGGACGCCTACGCCGGCGGCCGGCGGCGGATCACGTTGCAGACCGCGGCCGGGCCGCGCAGCTACGAGGTGAGCATCCCGGCCGGTGTCGCCGACGGGCAGCGCATTCGCCTGGCCGGGCAGGGTGCCTCCGGGGTCGGCGACGGCGCCCGCGGGGACCTGTATCTGGTCGTGCGGCTCGCCCCGCACTCGCGCTACCGCGTCAACGGCCGGGACATCACTGTGGACCTGTTGGTGGCGCCGTGGGAGGCCGCGCTCGGGGCGAGCGTGCCGGTGGAGACTCCCGGCGGGCCGGTGCAGGTGCAGGTGCCGGGGGGCTCGTCGTCCGGGCGGCGGCTGCGGCTGCGAGGACGTGGCATGCCCAACCCCAAGGGGCCGGCGGGTGACCTGTACGCCGAAGTCAAGATCGTCGTGCCGCCGCAGCCCAGTGACGCGGAACGGCAGTTGTGGCAGCAGTTGGCCGCCACCTCCGGGTTCGATCCGCGTGGTCAACGCGTCGGGGCGGAAGGGGGCCGGCGATGAGCCGCTACGCCCTCGTCCGCCGTGCCGCCTCAGTGGGTCTGACGGTGGAGCAGTTCGCCGCGGCGACCGGGCTGCATCCGGGCATGGTCACCCGGATGGTCGCGCTCGGCCTTCTCGACGCGGACCCCGGCCCGGGCGGTGCGGCACTTCTTCCCGTCGGGCAGGTCGCGCGGGCCGCGCGGATCGTGCGGCTGCGTACCGGACTCGGCTTGAACTACACCGCGGTCGGCGTGGTGCTGGACCTGCTGGACCGCATCGAGGAGTTGGAGGCGGCGCTGCGCGCCCGCCCGACTGGCTATCGGAGGTGATCAGCTGATGGATACCAACCGGTTGACGCAGAAGTCGCAGGAGGCGCTGCACGACGCGCAGACCAAGGCGCTGCGCTTCGGCCACGTGGAGGTCGACGGCGAGCACCTCCTGCTCGCCCTGCTCGACCAGGCCGACGGCCTCGCCCCCCGCCTGGTGTCGCAGGCGGGCACCGACCCCGACAGGGTACGCGCCACCGTCGAGGCCGAACTGGGCCGTCGCCCGCGGGTATCCGGACCTGGGGTCGAACCGGGCCGGGTGTTTGTCACCCAGCGCCTGTCCCGCTTGATGGACTCGGCGGACCGAGAGGCCAAACGACTCAAGGACGAGTACGTGTCCGTCGAGCACCTGCTGCTAGCTCTGGTGGAGGAGGGCTCGGCCACGGCGGCCGGCCGCCTGCTGAAGGAGCATGGCCTGACCCGCGACCGCCTCCTGACTGCCCTGACGGGTGTCCGCGGCAACCAGCGCGTCACGTCGGCCAACCCCGAGGTCGCCTACGAGGCGCTGGACAAGTACGGCCGCGACCTGGTCGCCGACGCCCGCGCCGGCAAACTCGACCCGGTCATCGGCCGCGACACCGAGATCCGCCGGGTGGTGCAGATCTTGTCCCGCAAGACCAAGAACAACCCGGTTCTCATCGGTGATCCCGGCGTCGGCAAGACCGCCATCGCCGAGGGCCTGGCTCAGCGCATCGCTCACGGGGACGTGCCTGAAGGCCTGCGGGACAAGACCGTCTTTGCCCTCGACATGGGCTCCCTGGTGGCCGGGGCGAAGTACCGCGGTGAGTTCGAGGAACGGCTCAAGGCTGTGCTGTCCGAGGTCCGCGCGGCCGAGGGGCGGATCCTGCTGTTCGTCGACGAGCTGCACACCGTCGTCGGTGCCGGCGCCGCCGAAGGGGCGATGGACGCCGGCAACATGCTCAAGCCCATGCTGGCGCGCGGCGAATTGCACATGATCGGCGCGACGACCCTCGACGAGTACCGCAAGCACATCGAGAAGGACGCCGCCCTGGAACGCCGTTTCCAGCCGGTGCTGGTCGACGAACCGAGCGTGGAGGACGCGATCAGCATCCTGCGGGGCCTGCGTGAGCGGCTGGAGGTGTTCCACGGCGTGCGCGTCCAGGACGCCGCCCTCGTCGCCGCCGTCACCTTGTCGAACCGCTACATCTCCGACCGGTTCCTACCGGACAAGGCCATCGATCTGGTCGACGAGGCGTGCGCCATGCTGCGCACCGAGATCGACTCCCAGCCGGCCGAGCTGGACGCGGCCAGCCGTCGGCTGATGCGCCTGGAAATCGAGGAAGCCGCGCTGGCGAAGGAGGACGATCCTGCTTCTAGAGGGCGGCTGGATCAGCTGCGCAAAGAACTGGCTGACCTGCGCGCCGACACCGACGCGATGCGGGCGCAGTGGCAGGCCGAACGGTCGGCCATCCGTAAGGTCCAGGCGCTGCGCTCCGAGATCGAGCAGATCCGTCACGAGGCGCAGGCGGCCGAGCGCGCCTACGACCTCAATCGCGCCGCGGAGCTGCGCCACGGCAAGCTCCCCGAACTGGAGCGCCGCCTGGCGGCGGAGGAGGAACGGCTGACTGCCAAGCAGGGCAAGCGGCGGCTACTGCGCGAGGTGGTCACCGACGTGGAGATTGCGGGCATCGTGTCCCGGTGGACCGGGATTCCGGTTTCCCGCCTCGTTGAGGGGGAACGGCAGAAGTTGCTGCGCCTGGATGAGATCCTGCACGAGCGCGTCGTCGGCCAGGACGAAGCCGTCCAGCTCGTGGCGGACGCGGTCATCCGCGCCCGATCGGGCGTAAAGGATCCGCGGCGGCCGATCGGCTCGTTCCTGTTCCTCGGCCCCACCGGCGTCGGCAAGACCGAGCTCGCCAAGGCCCTGGCGGCGGCGCTGTTCGATACCGAGGACAACATGATCCGCCTGGACATGAGCGAGTACCAGGAACGCCATACGGTCTCCCGGCTCGTCGGCGCCCCACCCGGCTACGTCGGCTACGACGAGGGTGGCCAGCTCACGGAGGCCGTACGCCGGAAGCCCTACAGCGTGGTGCTGTTCGACGAGGTGGAAAAGGCCCACCCGGACGTGTTCAACACCCTGCTGCAGTTGCTCGACGACGGCCGGCTCACTGACGCGCAGGGCCGCACGGTCGACTTCCGCAACACCGTCGTGGTGATGACCTCGAACATCGGCTCCCAGTACCTGCTCGCCGGCGTCACCGGCGAAGGGGAGATCAAGGACGACGCCCGTACCGCGGTGATGACCGAGCTGCGCCGCCATTTCCGGCCGGAATTCCTCAACCGGATCGACGAGGTGGTGCTGTTCAAGCCGCTCACCCTGTCCGAGATCGAGAAGGTCGTCGACCTGCTTGTGGCCGATCTGCGCCGGCGGCTGGCGGATCGGCAGTTGGACCTGCAGCTCACCGAGGCGGCGCGCCGGCACATCGCCGCCGAAGGATTCGACCCGGTCTACGGGGCCCGGCCGCTGCGTCGCTACCTGCAGCGCGAGGTCGAGACCCGCATCGGGCGGGCGCTGCTGTCGGGCGACGTCGTCGACGGCAGCACCGTGGTCGTCGATCACACCGGCGGCGCGTTGACCGTCACCTGGACTCCGCCGCAGACCCCGTCGCAGCCTGGCGCTCAGGCTGCCTGACCTGTAGGGGATGGCCCAATCGCACAGCATTCGAGGAGGTGATCACAATGCGGCTCCAGAGCCCGCCACCGGTGACCAACCGGTGGGTGCTGCACGTCGCCGCCACCACCAGCCAGGTCACCGCCGTGCTGCGGGAGCTGTGCGTCGATGACGAACAGCCCCGCTACAACGGCGATGAAACCTTTCCCGTCTACCTTCGCGGCTCCGGCAGCCCCTACGGGCCCCCGGAGTGGATGAGCGTCGCCCGGGCCGAGCTGAACCGGCGCGGCTACCCGACCCGCTGGTGCACCCCGACGTGTCGCCACCATCCCTGGCCGCCGCGCACCGAGGCCCAGCCGGCGAGGGACGGCGCAGGACGCAGCATGGCGGCCCGCGACCGAACTCGCGGGTTCGCCGGCCGCAGCCGGCCGCGCACGCCGGTGCGGCGGCTGACCGGCAGCGCGCCGCATCACCGCGTACCCAGCCCGGCTCCGGCCACCCCGACCGGACCGGTCACCGCGTAGAACATAGGCAGATCGGCACAGCAGAGGAGGACGACGAACGATGGCGCGCATCGAATCCGTGCTCGAACCGCAGGCTCGCGACGTCACCGGCGTCGCGCTGCAGCAGACCCTGGTTGACCTGGTCGATCTCGGCATGGTCGCCAAGCAGGCCCACTGGACCGTCACCGGCCCCCGCTTCCGGGCCCTGCACCTGCACCTCGACGAGGTTGTCGAGGCCGCCCGCCGGCACGCCGACACCGTCGCCGAACGCGCCGCCGCGATCGGCGTGGCCCCCGACGGGCGGGCCGGCACCGTCGCGGCCGGAAGCCGGCTCAGCCTGGCACCCGCCGGCTGGCAGCACGACCGCGACGTACTGGCCTACTTCATCGACGCCTACGCCAAGGTCATCGCCGGGCTGCGCGAGCGGATCAACGAGGTTGCCTCCACCGACCCGGTCACCCAGGACCTGCTCATCGCCATCGCCGCCGACCTTGAGAAGCAGTACTGGATGTTCCAGGCCGAACAGGACTGAGCCGTCTGCGCCGCCGTACGGGGCGCCCACCCGAGCACCCAACGTTCGAGGGCACCCGTACGGCGGCGCCGGGCACCGGTGAGGAGTGCCCCGCGACAACCGGCCCCGGTACCTGGCCTCGGACCGGATTCGGATCGCAGCCACAAGTGGTGCTGCTGATGGCAAGCCCGTGCCCGCGACGACCGGAGTAGGCGGAAGATGCCGCGCGGCACCTGGAATTTCGTCCACGGTGACAGGTGGAGAAGGAGGGATGAGCTGTGCCCGGCGTCACCACACCGTCCGGACCGCCCTGCTAGGCGTGTTGACGGGGATGACCCTGTTGGCCGGCCTGGGCGGCGGTCCCGGCCTGTCCATCGCCGCCCTGATGTCGCTGACCGTCAACGCCGTGGCCTACTTCCCCTGCGACACCATCGCCCTGCGGGCCATGGGAGCGTGACCGCTCTCCGGCCGCAGGCACCGCAGCTGCACGGTGGTCGCCGAGCTGGCCGCCGGCAGCCGAACGCGTTTGCCGCCGGCCGCAACCCCCGCCGGTCGGCGGTGTACGGCACCGAAGGCATCCTGGCGCTGCTGAGCCTCGAGAACTGCGTGCCATGCTCGGTCGCGAGCTGGCCCACGTCTACCACCAGGACATCCTGATCTCCAGCGTGGCCGCCGCCCTCGCCGGGATGATCACCATGCTGGCCAACCTGGTCTGGTTCCTGCCCGGCGGCGCCTGCGACGATAAGGAGCAGCCTGCCCCTGGTCTGCTCGGCGGGCTGTTAAGGCGTGTTTCAGAAGTCGTAGTGGCCGGTGAAGGTCGCGGCGTGGCGGTGATCGACAACTGAAGAGGTCTCCGGTATCTGGTTCTGCGACCAAGCAAGAACTTCATACCGGAGACCTCGTGGCCACCTTAGCGGTGACGAGGCGGCACGACCTCACCGACGCTCAGTGGCAGCGGCTTGCTGCGCTGCTGCCTGCCGCGTCGGTGAAGGGCCGACCGCCGAAGTGGGAGAAACGGCAGCTCATCGACGGGATCAGGTGGCGGATCCGGATCGGGTCGCCCTGGCGTGACGTCCCGACCGAGTACGGCCCCTGGCAGACGGTCTACGGCCTGTTCCGTCGCTGGCAGCGCGACGGCACCTGGGACAAGATCCTGGCCGCGTCCCAGGCCGCCGGCGATGCGCAAGGCCGGATCACCTGGACGGTCAGCGTGGACTCGATGACCAGCCGTGCCCACCAGCACGCCGCTGGCGCCCGCACCGACGGCCACGCGCAGAAAGAGTCACCCGGCGGCGTGCACGACGAACCTGCCGATCACGCCCTCGGACGATCTCGCGGCGGTTTGACCACCAAGACGCATCTGGCCTGTGAGCAGGGACAGAAGGTCCTATCGATGGTGGTGACCGCCGGGCACCGTGGTGACAGCCCGCAGTTCATCCCGGTCCTGCGCCGTATCAAGGTGACCCGCCTTGGGGTGGGCCGGCCCCGCACCTGCCCCGACCTGGTCCTGGCCGACAAGGCCTACACCAGCCGCGGAAACCGCGCCTACCTGCGCAAGCGCGGAATCAAGGCGTGCATCCCGAGCAAGACCGACCAGGACGCCCACCGCAAAGCCAAGGGCAGCCGCGGCGGGCGCCCGCCGAAGTTCGACCGAGACCTGTACCGGATGCGACATGCCGTCGAGAACGGCATCGCTCGGCTCAAGCGCCACCGCGGCGTGGCCACCCGTTACGACAAGTTGGCCGTCCGGTTCCAGGCAAGCCTGACCATCGCCATCATCTGCGAGTGGCTCTGACCGGCTTATAAAACACGCCTTAATGCTGCTGATCGCTCCGATCGCCGCCACGCTGATCCAGCTGGCGATCAGCCGCAAGCACGCGGCTGGCACCGGCGGCGCCGCCCTGTCCGGCGACCCGCAGCTGATGCCCCCGCCGCCTGACCCGGCAGCCGGCCAGCACCGCCCATCTCCTTCGGCCCGGCCCAGGTCCCGCGGCGCGAGCGGCCCACGGCGCAGGCGGCCTTCGATCCAACACACAAGAGGGCTCACACCCGGTCAGCCCGGAGGCTGTCCGGCCTCGGGACCTGCGTGACGCTCTGCCGAGTCTTGGTGGAGACGAGCGTGATGGAACGGCGGTACTGAGCCCTCCAACACGTGCTTGCCGGATCCACGGTCAAGGGACATCGCCGAACGATTCGGAGTGTCCACCAGGCCGTGCATCGAGCCACCGCCGCGGGAACCAGCACAGCCAACTCACCGCGTTCTCAGCGGCCGGGTCCGGGGCTGGTCGATGCCCCAGTCCTAGGCGATCTCTCGCCCTCGCACTGGAGGACCACACAGCCGTGACTGTGGGGCTCCAACGACCGAGCGTCACATTCCTGCCGGGAAGTATCGGGCCGGCGGGGCGGACGGCCGGGGTGGCGTTTACCGGTCAGTTCACGGCATCCTGCCGGGCGAGCGAGCGCTCGCCGTGCTGTCCGGGCGGCTGGGGTGGACGGCGGGCATGAGGCGGGTGGTGCGGACGGTTGCAGGTTCGCGCATGGGGCGGCGCCGGCGGCGGATGCTGCGCAGCTTTGGGCGTAGGGGGGTAGCGGGCAGGGCGGCTTGGGGGTCGAGCACGGCGATGGCGGCGGCGAGCATCTGGGTGTTGGGGATGCTCAGTGGGGCGTCGGTCGTGCGCAGGTGTACGTGGGTAAGGCCGATTCCGGTGACGGTGCCTTCGAAGGTGCCGCCGAGGGTGCCAGAGTGCAGCCGGATACGGTCGCCGATGGCGACGGTGCGGGTGAGCAGCAGGACAACGCCGGCGATGAGGTTGGCCAGGGTTTGCTGGCCGGCGATGCCGAGCAGGGCGCCGGTGAGGGCGCCACCGAGCAGGAGCTGCCCGACCGGTACGGCGAGCAGGCTCATCGTGGTCAGGACGGTCGTGGCGGCGCCGGTCACGACGGCGGTGATGTGCAGAACGCTGGCGTGGGTCTGGCCGATGCGCGCGGCCGCCCGCGTGCGCAGCCAGGCGGCGCTGCGCAGCACCGCGGTGGTGGCCGCGATGATGAACACGGTGGTGCCCGCGGTGCACAACATCCGGGCGCTGACGTGCGGCGAGCGCAGGTCGCCGGCCGATGCGATGAATGCCGCTGTGCAAGCAAGCGCGGTCAGCGCCGCCGGTTGCCAGCCGGGTACCTCTCGGCGGGTGCGGGCGCTGTCGGAGACGTACAGCGACGACAATCCTGGGCCAGGGCGGGAAATGGGTCGTGCCATGGTGCGGTGATCAGGAGCCGTGGTGGTGGGTGGGAAAGTCAGGCGACGGCGTGCAGCACGTGGGCGGGCCAGCGTCCGTCGTGCAGGTGCCGCGGTTGCGATGCCGCGATCGGGATGGTGAGGGTGAGCACGCCGTCGGTGTAGGTGGCGGTGACGCCGGTGCTAGCGGCGGGTTGGTCCAGGTCGATGTGCCGCTCGATCAGGCCGACCGGGCGTTCGCCGGTGACGCAGGTGGCGCCGTGCAGCGGTGGGGCGCTGCGCTCGGCGCGGATACTGATGGTGGCGCCCTGGACACATACGTCGAGGGTGCTGGTGTCCAGTCCGGGCAGGTCGCACAGCACGACGTAGTGGTCGTCGCAGCGGTAGACGTCGGCCGGTACCTGCGGGCGGCGGCGTGACCGGCCGGTGCGGTTCGCCGTGACGGCTCGGTGCAAGGCGGGCTTGCTGGTGGTGCCCGTCATGAGCACTGACCTCCTTCGTTCGTGAGGCTGCCTCGGCCACCGCTGTGACGGCCGAGGCACGAAAAGGGATCCATCAGCTGTGCAGGGTGCCTGCGGCGTTGAGCCGCTGGGCAGCTTGCTCGGCATGGGATTCGTCGACGAGCAGGTCGTAGCTGTCGGCGCGGAACGCGCTGATCGAGGCGAAGTCGCGGCGTCCGCCGGGCAGCGCGTGCGCGGTCACGCCAAGCACCGCGCCGGTGATTGCGCCGGCGATCGCCCCGTAGAGGGCCAGCATCAGCCCGGACACGAGGGGGTCGATGAGGTCGAACACGCCGAGGACCCAGCCGAACAGCGCGCCCAGGATCGCGCCGCCGGCGGCCTGGTAGCCGGCGGCCTTGGCGAGGGTGCGCCGGCCGAGGACCTGTTCGTAGAAGTGCAGGCCGCGTCCGACGATGGCCACGTGCTCGACCGGGAAGTGCTGGTCGGACAGGTGGTCCACGGCCTGCTCTGCGTCGGTGTACGTCGGATACGACGCGATTACCGTCTGGGCGGTGGCGGTCACGGGGGTGGTGGTGTGCTGCAGGGTCGGCGTCATCGCAGGTCATCCTCCTTCTATGGGGCGAATCAGCCGGTAGATGCAAGTGCCGCGGGTCAGCCCGCGTTGACTGTGATCCGGCGCGCCTTGGCCGCCTCGCTCTTGGGCACGCGCACCGTGAGCACGCCGTCGGCCAGATCGGCGCTGACGTGGTCGGTGTCGATGTCGCAGGGCAGGTCGGCGCGGTAGGCGAACCGGCCGACGCGGCGGGTGCGGTGCCGCAGCCAGCCGATCTTCTGCTTCTCGATGATCTCGCCGCTCACGCGCAGTTCGCTGGCGGCGACCTCAACGTTGAGGTTCTTGCGGTCGACGCCGGGAACATCGATCTCCACGAGGTAGGCGTCGTCGGTCTCGCTGACGTCAGCCAGCGGTGTCGATCCCTGCGCCATCGCGGCGAACGGTGCCGTGCCGAGCATCGAGCTCCTCAGCTGGTTCATGCGCTGGTGCAACTGCACGATTTCGCGCAGCGGGTCCGGCCCGACGGACGTGTCGACGGGCGGCGGGGTGGATCGAACAGCCGGCAGCTTCATCGTCTCCTCCTGGCAAGGACTGTGGCTCGCCTCTTAGTTGAGACTCTGCTCATCCGACAGGGCTGGTCGCGGTCCGGTGCCACAGGTGGGCACCGGACCGCTTCGGAGGTGACCAGGAGCAAGCTCTTGAGTGAAGCCTTCGCGGCCGTGCCGCGCTGCGGGTCAGCCCTTGATCTGCTTTCGGCCGCCGCTGCCGGAGCCGAGGCTGATCTTTCGCGGCTTGGCCTTGTCGGACACCGGGATGCGCAGGGTCAGCACACCGTTGTCGTAGCTGGCCTCGAGCCTGTCGGTGTCCAGGGTGTCGCCGAGGAACAGCTGCCGGCTGAACACACCCATCTGCCGCTCGGCGATCACAGTCTCGACGCCGTCCTTCTGCGGACGCTGACGCTCCGCCTTCACCGACAGCACGTTGCGCTCGACGGTCAGGTCAATCGAGTCCGGGTCGACGCCAGGCAGATCGAAGTAGACGTGGAACCAGTCACCCTCGCGCGCGGCGTCGACGTGCATCACCGCCGGCCGGCTCGTGGTACCGGCGAGCTGCTGGAAGACGCGGTCGATGTCGCGGAACGGGTCGGTGCGCATCAGCATGGCCATCTCCTCCCTCACCAATCTTCTGTACCCGAGACACCGGATTACGGTGCCGGGCCGCCCCATAGTTGAGTGCGGTTGACTCAACTTAGCTCTACCGATACAACGAACTCATATCGCTGTCAAGTCCATCACCGCCAGCTACTGAGCGGGCCTGATCAGTGCCTGTACGATCTCCGTGGCGACTGAGCTGACCGGTGTCGCCACGGACACCCTGCACAGGTACGAGGCGCCGGCCTGCTGCACCGGGCCACATCGACGGGGATGCGCCGCTTCAGCAGCAACGACCTCGCGCCTTCGCCCGGGCTGGCGTGAACCTGGCCGACGTGCCGCGCGTCCTGGCGCTCGAGGCCGAACTTGAGCAGCGACGCGCGCAAATCGCCGGCCGGCGGCGGGGGGCGATCGACTGGGGAGGTACCGCAGGCGCCTGACGAACCGCGCCGGCCTCAGGCGCCGGCATCGCAGGCGTGCCAGCGGGCGGGCCGAACAGCGATGCAGGCTGCCAACCAAGGGCGCCCGGGTTGAAAGCTTCGCAGCCTACCCCGTTGCTCGGCATGCGCGTCGGCGCTCATTCGCGTCGACGGCGGACCGCCAGTGTGGCTCGACGACGTGTCGACGCGCCCGCGGGAGGCAGGTCACCCACGGGCGCGTCCTCCGTGCAATAGGGGCCGCTGCCGAAGCGATCGGGACCCCGCACGACCGGATCAGGTGCGCTACGGATGGCTCAACACTCGGGCAACCCGGCTGCGGCCAGCCGGTGCCTTGCCGACGCCCACCTCGGTGTGTTAGCACTCTCATTATGGGAGTGCTAACCGCCTGGGGTCGTTGGGGGGTCCCAGCCGCCAGCCGAGAGTGGGCTCGCCCGGCCACTCGCGCGCGGAGGCACTGCAAGCCATGCCGGCTGGTCCAGGGCGGTGGCCGGGAGGCCGACCGCCGTGTTTTTCGTTGAAGGGAGTGAGACATCATGCCGTCGCAGCTGCACCTGGGCAAAGTCGCCGGCATCGACGTGCGGATGCGTTGGCCGAGCGTCGCGGTCCTCGCTGTGCTGGGCGTCGTTCTGGCGTTCGGCGGCTTCTCGCACACCCATCCCGGACGTCCCTTGGCGGCTTATTTGCTGGCTGCAGCCGGCACCGTGCTGCTGATCGCCAGCAGCCTGCTGGGCCACGAACTCGCCCACGCAGGGGCGGCGCGCGCCCAGGGCGTCGGCGTGCAGCAGATCAGCCTGGGAGTTTTCGGCCGCTTGGCCGAGTTGCGCGGCATCGCGGCGTCGCCCCGTACGTATCTGCTAACCGCCGTGGCCGGACCCGCCGCGAGTCTGGCGCTGGCGGGCGTATTCGCGGCCGGCGCCGTTCTGCTCGGCACCGCGGTGCCGGGCCTGCCGGCGACGATCGCCGGGTACCTGGCCGCCATCAACCTGGCCCTGGCCGTGATCCATCTGATTCCCGCGGCTCCGCTGGACGGCGGCAGGATCCTGCAGGCGCTGGTGTGGCGCGTTAGCGGTGACCCAATCAAGGCGATCCGGGTCGCGTGCCGAGCCGGTCGAGGACTCGGAATCACCATGATGGCGCTGGGCTGCACGGTCGCCGTCGCCGGGACCAGCCTGGACGGGCTGTGGCTGCTGCTTGCCGGATTGTTCCTGACCGAGGCCGCCGTCGCCGAACAGACCGTCGCCGAAGCCAGCCACCGGCTGACCGGCATGACCGCCGCGGACGTTATGACAGCGGACCCGGTTACCGCGGTGCCGTCGGCGTGGCTGGCCGCCTTCATCGAGAACACGGTGCTGCAGCGGCCGTTTTCCACCTACCCGCTGGTGGATCTCGACGGGCGGCTGGCGGGCTTGGTCACACTCAACCGAATCCGCGCGGTGCCGGCCGATCAGCGCTGGTGGACCCGGCTAGGTGACATCGCCGTCGCCCCGCAGGACGTGGTCACCGCCGCCCCGGACGAACCCCTGGCTGACCTGATCATCCGCCTCGATGACCGCGCCGGTGAAAACCGGGCCGTCGTCGTCAACGAACGCCGGCAGGTCATCGGGATCATCTCGCCCACCGATCTCGCCCGCGCCAAAATCCTTGCTGATCTGCACACCGACACATCACGGGTCCCTGACCAGCCGTCGCGGCCAGGGCATGACGACCACCTGCCCGCCGCCCCGGACAGGCTCATGCCCGCCTGACAGCGCCCTGACGAACGTCTGACTCTGGTAAAGGAGGTGATCACCGTGGACGCGGGCCTGCTGCTGCTGAGAATCCCGGTCGGGGCCATGCTAGCCGCTCACGGCAGGCCCAGAAATTGTTCGGCTAGTTCTACGGCCGCGGACTGCGGGCACCGCCGACTTCCTCGATACGTCGGGCTGCCGGTCCGGCCGCCAAGCAGCATTCCAACGCACTTGTCCGCCGCGGCAACTTGAGACCCAGCAGATGACCTTTGCCTGGCCGGCCAGGGGCGCAACCGGACGGTAGCCATGCAGGCCATCACGAAGGCCGGCGCCGTGGCCCCGGCTGGCCCGGCAGCCGAGGACCGAGCGGTGACGTTGCTTCCGCCGCTGATCGTGCCGGTCGACAGGTTGGCCTGCCCAGGCTCGCCCGACTCGACCCCGACGTCGAGGAGGTGCAGTTTGGAGTGGAGGCGGCGATCCGCGCCACCACCGGCGGCCGAGGGATATCTCCGGCGGTTCGCCGCCCCGCTGAAACTCATGCAGCGCGGCGTCCGGGGTGCGTGGTCTCCCATCGGCGCTGAGCGCATCGACCAGCCCGCGGCGACGTTTCCACAAGACGAGGGGCGGTCGAAGAGCGCGAGCAGCGTGAGCGACGCTTGTCCACAGGTTGCTGTGGACAAGGGTGATGCCGGCGCGTCTGCCGGCGTTGGAGATGTCCTGTCGCTCCAATGTCAAACTTCCGATCCTGACCACCCCGGCGGCCTGTGGGGCAATGCTGCCGGTAGCGTCGTTTGGGCATTTGATGCAGGGGGCGGTGCGGTGGCGCGAACGTGGTTGTCGATTCGGGTCGAGTTGGTGTCCGGCCGTGGCGAGGACTTCTGGCCTCGCCCAGGGCGGATCTTCGCTGCAGCGCGGACGCACACGTTCGAGCAGCTCGGTGCGGCGATCGACGACGCTTTCGCCCGGTGGGACCTGGCCCACCTGCGGCTGTTCACCCTGGCCGACGAGACCCCGGTCTGCTCGTTCCGGGTGTGGGAAGAGTCCCCGGATGGTGCGGTCGACAGCGACACGACCAAGCTGAGCCGGCTCACCCCGGGTGAACAGCTGGCTTACGTCTTCGACATGGGGGATGACTGGGCGCACCTGTGCACGGTCGATGAGCAGCGGATTGATCCGCTGGATCAGCTCGGGTTCGTGCCGACGGAGCCGACGCCGTACTGGGGTTGGGGGAACCTTCCCGATCAGTATGGGCGACGGTGGGATGGCGACGACGGCGAGTCGCCGATGCCGAAGGCTCCCAAGAACCTGCTGCGGGATCTTCCTTCGATCCTGCCCTGGTGGGGACCGCGTCGTCGCGGGTGAGCGCTGGCGCCGATCACGCGGGCCTTCAGGTCACGGCGGGCAGGCTGTCCTGCCGCGGGACGGCGATCTCGCCGGACAGTGGGTTTCGGCAGCTCGTCGGCGTGATCGACGCTGGGACAGCACTGGCCCTGCAACTATGCGCGTCGATGCTATTCGTGCGACGGGTCAGGTGGTCGCACCGTCTGTCTGTTGTGGTCACTCATGGGGCGGGCAAGCTGTCGCACTTGTGTTGATCGATGAGATCGTGGGCTGGCGGGCAGGTCTGGATGATCTGCTGGCGCGGTTCGCGCACCGATTCGGGCGCGCAGAGCCGCGCCGGCAGGTGCTGACCTACCTGGTCGGGTTGCTGTCGCCCCTGGCGAGCAAGAACGGCTGGACTCTGGCCGAGGCCGCCGGCGATGCGACGTGTTCACCCATGTGGCGGGTCCGGTGACGCTGCCGACATACACCTTCGGCCCGTCGACGGTGACGATAATGTCGCCCTCGCTCATCCGATTGAGGAACCGGTCGAGCACCCCCACGTGGAGACCGCGCTGTGACGGCGAGAAGTCCGGCAGCGACTCCCGTAGCTGCTGGTCGAGCTCCGCCTTCGACAGGCCGGGCTTCAGTTCGGGCAGCCCCGGGTAGGCGATGGAGCAGAACCCTTCGGTGAGCCAATGGCCGATCAGGTTGTGTCCGTGCACCTTCGCGCCTCGCACTAGCCAGCCGCGCGGTCCCTTGCCGTCGCCAGCCGGCGCGGTCTGCTGCCGCCACCTGTCGACCCAGGGTGGTTGATAGAAGTGAATCGGCGTGCCGGCCTTGGCCGACAGCACTGTCCGCAGGTCCGCCAGGTCCCGATCGATGTCGCCGCTCTGATGGGGCAGTTCGTCAGGGAAGGCGTCCACGATCAGCTTCTTGTGCCGCCGGGACGCGACCGGTGGAAAGGTGTCGGGGAACGCGAGGTTCAGCAGGATGTTGCGTTGGCTGTAGGCGCTGTTGATCGGGATGCTGTCCAGGACGTCCTTGAACTCCCACGGGTCGTGCAGGGCCGCCTGCTGGCGGTCGGCCGGCAGGCGCTTCCACGCCTGCACAAGCCGCACTAGCCACGCGATCTGCCGGTCCCGCTGCGTCATGTAGGCGGTGCCGGCGCGGACTACGCCGGCGTCGAGAACCGTGTCGAGGTCCGCGGGGATCGCGACCGGCTCGGGTAGCAAGGACAGAGCCCCGTTGATCACGGCGCGTTTCGCTACGCCGCCGATGTCACGGGGCAGGAGCAGATGAAGGTAGATCAGCTCGCCCATGAGCTGCACCGCCATGGAGGGCGCTTCGGCAAGCTGCCCCTGTAGCTTCCTGACGAAGCTGCCCCTGCCCGCGTCCGGCTGCTGAACAAACCTGGCATACAGCTGGTCGGCGGCTTCCACTGTCCAGACGGCTCGGCCAGGGGTGAAGGCCGACCCGTCACCAGCCAGACCCGCGTCGATCACTCTGCGGGCGGCGGCGTAAACAGCATCCTCGTTCACGGCACTCCTTGTCAGTTCCCGGTGGCCGACCGCGCAGCTGGCCGGCCCCACCATAGGCGCACGGCGGGGAGAACACGTTCATGGGCGGTAGTCGTCGTGGACGGCCACCCTGGACAACTCGTACCCGTCGGGGGTGCGCCAGTAGTGCAGCCGCCGTGCCGCCGGCGCATCCTGTTGCAGCGCCACCCGCCAACAGGTTGCACCGTCAGCGCGACGCACATACGGACCGCCGGCGCCGCCGGCTCGTAGCTGGTGCACACCGCGGCCCGCCAGATGCTGCACCTGGTCGGTGAGCACCTCGACCACCACGGCTACGATCTTGGCCCGGCTAATGCCCGCCAACTGCTCGACGGACTCGAGGAAGCCGGGACCGAGCAGATAGTCGGCGAGCGGCTTGTTGGCTTTCTCAGCAGGGGAATCCGTCGCACCCACTCGCAGTACACCTCGAACCGGAACTGCTCCTCCGCGTCGAGGAACGCCGGCCCGTCGATGCCCAGTGCATGCTCGTTGCGGCTCTGGGCGCTCCTGAGCTGCTTGACCGCCCGCTGGCGGGCGAGGTCCGCACCCCGGTAGCGGGTCTGCAGCTGCTCGATGACGCGGTTAGCGTGAGCCAACTCGTCCTCCAGCTCCGCCGCCCGACCTCGTAGGCCGGCAAGGTCTCTGGCAAGCGCTTCCCGGGTGGCCCTCTCTGCCGCCAACTCGTTGCGCAGCTGGATGACCCGTGGCCCGTCTGCCCCGCCCGGCACGCCACCCATTGACGGCGGCGCGACGGGTCTCGGCACCGGGATCCGACCGCGGGGTTCCACGTCCAAGGGTGTCGGCCTGCGCCGGGGCGGGTCCGGCACCGGGGATGGGCTGGGGGACTGGCTTGTCGGACGGGCGGCAGGGGTGGTGGACGGCTGCGGTTCAGGCTCGGGCAGGCATAGCCATGGAGGGCCACCGGGAAGCAGACTTGGCGCGGATTTCGGCGCCTCCTCGTCGTCGACGTCGTCTAGGCGCAAGCGCAGAGGGTTGTTCTCGGCGACTCGGCAGGTGACTATCTCCCCCGGGGTAAACAGGCCGCGCAAGGTGTCGTTGGCATTGGAGGTGACCGCATCCCTTTTGACGTCCACCACAACATCGGGCAGCAGCCGCAGGCTCACTGCGTCATCGCTGACCTGAGCCACGTCCGCCAGGACCACGTCACCAATCTGGTAAGCCTCTGCGACCGCAGCCCATGCGACCGACGGGTCGGTGAACAGCAGTGCCTCGCGCAGATTCAGTCGCCGCGACACGGGGTCGTAGACGCCGGTGACGCGCTGCCCCCGGCCGAGCAGTCGCTCCAACGGGACGCCGGGCACGGTCAGCTCCTCCCACACCGTTGCCATCGACGAGTCGTCCAACCTGACCAGCGCCCGTGACCCGATCACGCCCTGCACCGTCCCTGACCGCTGCTGCAGGCGCGGGTTCGTACGTGGCTCGAGCGGGCCGGCTGTCAGCGCCGCTTCCAACGCGTCGTGAATGAGCTGGTCCGTGATGCGTCGCCGGTCCTGCGGCGAATAGGCGAACCGCAACCTGCTACTGGCCGGGTCGGCAACCCAGCCGTGATCGAGCGGGTACACGCGTCCCGCGCCGCCGTACACCTGCGTCCCCGGTGGCATCTCCCGTGAGAACGCCCAGGAGACATCGCTCGTGGGCATGAGCACGACCTCAGCCAAGTCCCCGACCGCGTCCTTGACCTCGTGCGGATCCCCGAACGGCTCCTGCTGACCAGCGGAAATGGTCAGCACCACGACCGGCCACCGACGTCGGCCGGGAGTCAGCACACGGTGAGCGAGATCGCGAGCATCGGACTCGGTGTCGATGCGACGCACGTCCGCCGGAGGCGCGACGGCAATGGTCTGCCTAGCGGTGCTCTGGTCGCTCACAGCAGGACCTTCCTGTAGATCAACCGATCCTTATTCCCTCCCACAACCCGTTTCAGTCGTCGTAACCGCGGTCGCTCATGATGTCGCGAATCTCGGACGTCGCCAACAGAAGCCGCTCCGCAACCTCCTCGCACACGTTGTGTCGCTGAGCTCCAGCGCCACCGAGATGTCCACGATCGGCTTCAGACAGGTGGCCGGGGCATCTCCCAGACTCGCTCGAACTCCCCGGCCACCTGCGGCCACACCAGCGCGAGGCCGTCCGCCACCGAGCGAATCTCTGCGGCCTGCGGGCCGCAGATGACGAACTCGTGCGGGATCAGTCGGCCCGACTGGTCCTGACGCCCCAGCGGATCCGCGATGCGCAACGCCACCCTGTCACCGACGGCGTGGCAGATCTCCGGCGCGTCACCAGCACCCACGAAAGCGGCTTCGTACTCCGGAAGAGGGTCCGGGAACCCGCCGGTGAGCAGGAAACGGAAGCCCCACACTCGGCCGCGGGTGGCCCAAATGAGGCTCATCGCACGCTCCGGAGCAGGATCTGGTTGTCCTCGCCCTTCTCCAAATCCATCCGGAAGCCGGTCAGTGTGGCCGAGAGAAACTCCTTCTTGGACAGTGCCTCGGCATTGACCGCCCGCAGCTTGTCCCCCGTCAGTTTCGCCGCGTTGCTGATGAGGTCCGGACCGACGATATTCATCAGTAGGCCCAGCGGGCCGGGCAGTTTGGTCTTGGCCAGCAACGCGAGTGCCAGATCGTCGGCACGACCGAGAAGGCCCTCGAGCAGGCGTGCTGGAAGCTGTGTCAACTCGTGCCACCGGTGATGACGCTCGAACGGCAGGACGGCGGCCAGCGGCAAGATCAGATCCAACCCGACGCGCTCGGTCACCGTGATCTTGCCCGGCTCGAACTTCGCCGACGAGAGCAGCACGAAATCCTCGCCCACAGACAGCGCCTCGCGGCCCTCCACCAGTCCGGCGATCGCCTCGCGCAACTGCTCGAGGTCGTCGCATGCCTTGGCGACGAGCAGATCACGGAACCTGTACACGTCCATGTCCGGCAGGAGGTCGGCCTTCGACAGCGCCATCACCCAGATCCGGGGGAACTGGGCAAGCGGCTTGCCGTCCTCGATCAGCTCGTCCCGTAGCGACAGCACGCCGTTGCGGAGATTGCTGAACAGGGACTTGAGGTACCGGTCCTCCTCGCCCGCGTTGTCGAGCAGCTTCTGGCCATCCACCAGCAGCAGGGCGACGTCCGAGCTCAGTAGGGACCGGAAGGTGTCGGCGCGGCGCTGGGCCTCCTCCGGGCTCTGCACGGACTGCTCGAACCACTCTCCCGGATAGTCGTGCCAGACCACCCGAAGCACGTCGAACGGCCGGGACTTCGCCGCCGCGGGATCTGATCCGTCCTTCATCTGCACTTTAAAGGCGTAGGACGTGGCGGCGAAGCGGGTGGTGAGCGGCAGCGTCGCCTCGTCCTTCATGCCGAGGTAGTTCTTGTGCAGCCGGTTGCCCTGGCCGATGTCTTCCGCCAGGACGTGGAAGAGGCTTCTCTTCAGATACTGCGGCTCCTGCGTGGCACCGTAGAACGATGAGAGCAGGACGGTCTTTCCGCTACCGCTCTCCCCGAACACGGCAATGTGCTGCTCGAACGCCCTCGGTTGCATGTGAGGACCTTACGCGAAACGGCGATCATCGCCGTGTACCGGCCAAGGGGCCAGCGCATCGGAAAGGAAGGCGATCGGCAAGCGCGGCACCGGCGGGACTGCCCCCGGTTCGGTTGACTCCTGACCTGTGAGGATGCGTTCCTCGCTGGAAGGATGTCGGCCATGCCGAAAGCGTTCCCACCGGAGTTCCGCCGTGACGTGGTCGCGGTCGCCCGCAAGGGCGAGGCGCCCATCGCCCAGATCGCCAAGGACTTCGGGATCTCCGAGTCATGTCTGCACCGCTGCCTCAAGCTCGCCGACATCGAGGAGGGGGGCCCGTCCGGGGGTTACCAGCAGCGACTCCGCGGAGCTGCGGGAGGTGCGCAAGCGGAACAAGCTGTTGGAGCAGGAGAACGAGATCCTGCGTCGGGCGGCGGCGTGTGTACTTCAGAAGGGTGCCTCGAAGCAGGCCCGGGAGGCGTTCTGGATTCAGCAGGTGCAAGGAACCTTCGACCACTTCCATGCGGGCGGCCGACGTTGAGTTCGAACCGAACCACGCCGGCCCTCACCTGGAGCGGTTGGCTTCCGCTCGACGACCGTGCCGCTCGCCTACAGGTGCCGCGAGGGGCGGGGCTGTACCAGGTGAGGCGCATCGGCGACCGCGCTCTCTCTTACGTCGGGCAGACCGGTGCGCTGCGAAGCCGACTCAGTCAGCTAAGTGTGCTCTACCGCGATGAGATGCCGTACAGCGACCCGCATACAGCCGCACCCTGCCTATGGGCCATACGCAGCGTCGACGGCGCCGAGTTCGAGTTCTCCATCGCCGAGTTCGCCGGTGACGTCAGGGAACGCAAGCTGGCGGAGTGTGTGGTGCTGGCCCAGCACCGAGCGCGATTCGGTCGCTCGCCGACGGCCAACTTCGGACGCATGCCAGACGGGTGGGTCAAGTCCACCGGCAACAACGCAGCGCTTCTGCGGGCAGGCCGCCGGGCACGCGGTTACCGGGACTCCCACGCATCCCGCCCCGCCGACCAGGGCCCAGTCCTTGACCAAGATCGGGTCCCGACGGCGTGTGACTGGGCCCGGCTCCCCTGGAGCTCCTGGAGTTCCCGGCCGCCAGCGGAGCCGATGGTGGGCGTCTACCGGATCCGCCGACCCGGCCAGACGCGCCTGGTGTACATCGGCCAAGGGCTGATCCAGGCCCGACTGGCCGCTCATGCCGCCAAGAGCCAGCTTGAGAGCCACCGGCAGCGCGCCGCGTTCAGCGGAGTCCTCGAAAGCTCCTGGGCAGGCTTGCCGGACCGCTCGCCAACCCAACTGCTCGAGATCGAGTGCGACCTGATCGCCAGTCACGCCGTCGCAACAGGATTGGCGCCCGAGGCCCAATTCCTCGGGTGAGCGAAGATCCGTCCAGTCCAACCGGTCAATGCGCCGCGGCCTCTTCGGGCGCGCCGAAGAGGTCACCGAACAGGAAGCCCTGCTCAGAGGTCCGCCGGCGGGATTCGAGTCCCCACTGCCGGAATTTCATCAACTCCGCCATGGCAGATCTTCAGTCAACGTCCATCCTCTCAACTCGAGGTGGTCGACCTGTGCCACGCTCCGGTGGTGACGATCACCAGAGCGACGGTTGCCGGAGCAGTCGTCGCCCTCGCTGGGCAGGCCCTTGCCACCGGGGTCACGGTTGTCCTGGCCATCGCCGCTGGTGGAGGCCCGAGCGCGGACCTCGACGCTGGCGGGAGACTAGCGGCGCTTGTCTTCGGCGTCGCCGCATACGGCATCGCCCAACTGGTGTTACTGGGCAGTTACGTCGCGTTGTCTGGACGGCTCGGCCGCAGGTCATCCCTTGGCCTCGTGACCGGCTGGGCGGTAGGACTAGTCGTGAGCCTGTTCTACCTGTGCGGAGGGTTCAGTGCTTGATGGGCGGACCTCATCAGGGCCGGATGTTGGCCGCAGCGGGTGATCGGCCCTGTCCGCAACGCCCGTTGCGGACAGGACGGACGGCACCCCGGCGGGTAGGCCGCAGGTAGTTCATGCTCGGACGCCTGCGAACGAGCAGGCGATCGCTGCCCGACTGGAGATGTCTGACATTCTCGTAGCAGAGGCTGGCGAGCAAGGTTCGGCACAGGAGAGCGAAACCCGCAGCTGCATCGGCCGCGCCGATCACTAAGCTGCCGTCCCGAGCCATCGGTGCGGCACTGCGGTTGACCCTTGGCGGGTCGGCTCCACATCATGTGCGACGTGATCGAATGGCGCCGGCGCCTGCCGGCCTTCGGCGTCTCGGCGGCACAACGTGACGTGTGTCGACGATTCGCGGTCGAACCATCGCCGCCGGGCCAGAGGACGACGGTGGGTTTCGCGTTGTCACGTCCACGCGAGCTGGAGCCGCTCAACGCCCTCCGGCATCCAATCGTCGGCGACAGCAACGGCTGGTTCGTGTGGCGTGGGGCCGCGATCCCTCAGGATGACGACACGTTCTTCGCCCCCTTACATGTCGAGCACCTGGAGGAGCACACCGCTGAGCTGGTGCCGTATCTTGCACTTCCGCCAGGTTGGGGCGTCGTTCTGGCACCCGCCTACGAGGACGTCTGGTACGACGAGACTCTCGTCAACGTAGAGGTCAAGACAGCACGCTTCCTCGCGACGCTCGACCTGCCCGCGCCCGACGACCTACCCCGCTGATCACACGACACCAAAGACGCCTCCCTCCTCGCCCTCGTCGTCGCGTCGCTGGCAGGTGGGACGCGGCAGTTTTCACCGGGAAGGGGAACATGGCGACGGACGTGTGGGACGTTCTGCTGGAGTCACAGCGGCTCCACTGGTCGTTCACGCCCTTCGAGCGTGTCGGCCCGATGGAGTTCGGCATGACGCACGACGAGGTTCAATCAGCGGTGCAGGGCGTCCTCGCAGCTGCCACCCGGCAGGGCACCCCGGGCGATGACGGGTGGGCAGATTTCTGGCTGGAGCCCCACCCTGATGCGGGGCTGTCAGGGCCGGCGGTTACCACCTACTACGACGGAACGATCGGGCTCGCCGGCATCGCGCTCAACGCGCTGCGCGGCCCTCAGGTGATCCTTCAGGGAATGCGGCTGGTCGGGCAGACACCGTCACGCCTCGAGCACGAGTTCAATGACTATCTCGTGGCCCGCGACATGGAATTGCGGTACTCGCAACACGCCGATCCGTGCTGCCCTCAGCTGGGGGTGTTGCTGCGGGCGCAGCGAGCCGGCGATGTTGTGCTCAGCCGCCCCGTGGTGGTGGCGAAGGCATGGGCTGATCGCTGCTGGGACACCAGCGAAGGGTGCATTCCGCAGCGGGAGTGGAAGACGTTCCAGTGGTGATCACGCCCAGCCTCGACGAGCAGATCGTCACTGTCGCAGGCACCAGGGCGGGCGGAGGTCGATCCTGCCTCACCCTCCGATCAGAAGCCCCCGGTCAGATGCTGTGGTGTGATGCCAGTTCTCAACTGCCGGAGCATCGGTGCCGTGGCACGATTGATCATGCTCGTGCCTGCTTGCCGATTTCTATCCCGCTGTCACCGAGGAGCCGCCGATGAGTCCGCTTGGCAGCCTCATCTGCGTCGGCTCGCTCACTCTTGCAGCATCGCTGGCCCTGCTCTGGGTCTGTATCCGCGTCCCTGAGAGCATCCAGCGATTGCGGCACCGTCTGACCAGGAAGCGACCCCGCCGGTTACGAAACCATCCGTTGCTTCAGGCTCCGCCGGAGGCGGATCGCAGAGAAGAGACCCTTTGGCGGCCTGAGCTCTACGACTAACGGTCAGGCTCCGGTTGACGCCCGCGCGTCACTACGTCGGGCGAAGCGGCGGTCCTGCGCTACGGAATGCCCCGCAAGTGAGTGGACAGAAACCGTTGGTTCGGCAACGGGCCGCCACGCTACGGTTCGCGGGTGAGCACCCCGCCTCGCGCGACGAGGCAATCGTTCGTCGGTCGCGATCTTCGACAGCGCACCCTCGATGGGCACTCGTTCAAGTTGTGCGACTTCCGTGGCGCCGACCTCCGGGGCGCGTCCCTTCGCGGTGTCAGCTTCGCCGGCTGCGATCTGCGGGACGCCGACCTTCGCGACACCGACCTGTCCTACGCCCGGTTCAGCTACGTCATGACGCACGATCCGGAGTACGGACGCACAGACGTCACTGGGGCACGGTGGAACGGAGCCGACCTTAGAGGCGTCACCGCCGAGCGCGTCACTGGGTGGCCGCACGATCTCTCAGATTCCGGGGTCACGTCCAGTTGACGTTGGGCCACCGAGCTGTCACCGCGTTCACCCGCCTAACCGCGCTACCCCAGCTAGCTGGCCCTGTTGCTGGACCGTGCGCATCTTTGGGTGGCGTTTGACGGCCTAGAGCGGATTGAGTAAGGGCTCAGCAATCTCGTGCTGGCTTGGCCGTTGCGCCGGCGCGTGGACGCAATCCGCCGTGGCCGTCACTACAACTCGCGCCATGCTCCTGCCCGGCCAGGGGCGCCCGTGCGGACGAATTCCTCGACGACCTGCCATGCGCGTTCGAGGTCGAGAACGAAGTCCGCGGCGAACTCGACCAGGTCGTCCAGGACTAGGCCCTGTGTCATAAGTGCCGTTCGAGTCTCCGGAGCCAGACGTCGATCATGCTGATGGTGGCGGTGGCTTCGTACCGCACGGCGAGCTTGTCGTAGCGGGTGGCCACGGCGCGGTGTTGTTTGAGTAGGTTGATGCCGCACTCCACGGCGTGACGCTGCCGGTATGCGCTGGGGTCGAAGGCGGGTGGTCGGCCACCCGCCGAGCCCTTCTTGCGCCGGTTCGCGGCCTGGTCGGCCTTGACCGGGATGACGCAGCCGATGCCACGCCGCCGCAGGTAGCTCCGGTTGGCCTTGCTGCTGTAAGCCTTGTCGGCCAGGACCTGCCCCGGCCGGCACCGAGGACGGCCGACGCCGAGGCGAGGCACCCGGATGCGCTGCAGCACGGTGGTGAACTGCGGGCTGTCGCCTCGCTGCCCACCGGTGATGACGAACGCCAGCACCATACGGCCCTGCTCACAGGCCAGGTGCAGCTTGGTCGTCAGACCGCCCCGGGACCGGCCCAACGCGTGATCGGCCGGCTCGACAGCGCCGCTGCCGCCCGGCGGCTCGACCTGCGTATGACTGTCGCGGCGGGCACCGGCGGCGTGCTGATGCGCCCGCGCGATCGTGGAGTCCACGCTCACGTCCCAGGTGATCAACCCGAACGCGTCGGCCCTACCCTGCAATCCGGCCAAGATTCGCGCCCACACACCGGCCCGCTGCCAACGCCGGTACAGCCCGTACACCGTCCGCCAATGCCCGTAGCAGTCCGGCACGTCCCGCCACGGCGCACCCGTACGGACCCGCCACCTGATCCCGTCAATGAGCTGCCGCTTGCTCCACTTCGGCGGCCGACCTGCCTTCTTCGGTCGGGGCAGCAGCGGCTCCAACACCGCCCACTGCGCGTCGCTCAGGTCGAACCGCCTCGTCACCGCTACGCTGGCCACGAGGTCTCCGTGCAGATGGTTGTCTTGGTCGATAACCCATCTACCGGAGACCTCACCGCATATCGATCACCGACACGCTCGACCGGTCAACCCGATCCCAGCAGCCGACCACTTATGACACAGGGCCTAGTACCTGCGCATTCATGCTCGCCGGTTCGTCGGCGGCCAGCAGGGACATGGTGCTCTCGTCCGTCATGAGATGGACGACCGCCGCAGACTCGGTGAACCCGAGCGTGAGCACAGGGAATACGTCGCCCGCCCGCACTTCGACGTACCCGCGCCCCTGGGTCCGCAGTTCATCGAACCGCTCGAAGAGGCCAGCGATGTCCGAGCGCTCCACTGCGACGAAGGTCCCTGTCGTCGGGGACGTAGCAGTCCACGAAATGTTCACCCGGCAACCCCCCTCGACGATTGACCCGCGCCCGTAGCTATTTCTCGTAGGGGTCCCAGTGAGCGGCGTAGCGCAGCAGCGAGCGTGCCAGGTCGGGATGGGTCGCCGCCCACCGATTGTCGAACAGGATCCACTGGTCGAAACCGAAGAAGTCGTCGATGTATCGGGCGACCTGCGCGATGTGCGTATCCAGCTGTATCAGCGATTCGGTGGGACGCTCCGCGTGCAGCAGGTCGGTTATCTCCCGGTGAACGGTCTCCTGGCCAGGCATCCGGTCGAGACCGGCAGGTGACGGGTCGTAACCGGGCAGTTGGGCGTAGCGCTCCAACGCCCGACCCACATCGCGCTCCCCGGGAGCGACAAGCGCCCGCAGCAGCCGGACATCGTGTGGCCATCGGTGGCTGCCGGGACCATCGACGGCCAGGTGGGCGGCGAGGTCCGGCAGGCTCACGCCGGGAAACTGGATGGCACCGATCAAGTCCAGGTTCCGGTATAGGTCAGGCGACTGCCAGCACAAGTGGACCGAGAAGGTGCAGTCCGTGCCGGGCGGGGCCAGCCGGACGGTGCGGACTGGAACGCTGTGGCTGAAGACGGTCTCTGACCTCCCTGCGTCGGTGGGCAGCGGCCACGTGTCGTGCAGGAGGAACGCGAGCCGGTCAGGTGAGGCGGACGCCGCGTCGTCATCGACGAAGTAGTACGCGAGATCCACCTCGTCGTCATCGGTACGCACCCTCAGGGCGTGCTCACCGAGCCGAATGAAGTCGCCCTTGTCGTCGCTCTCCACCCACAGGTACTCGGTCAGCAGCTGCCGCAGCTCGTTCACCGACTCCGGCGGCGGCAGGTTACGCTCCCGGGCCGCCTCAAAGATCGACTCCAAGCCGTACGCATCGCCGCCCAGCTCGCTGTAGATCCACTCCTTCGCGTCGTCGTGCTTCCAGCCGCGGCGAAACCAGTCGAGCACGGTCGCATCAGGCAGGGTGATCACGCGCTTACCGAGAGGAGAGCCCTCTCGCCAACGGCACACGAAGTACATGCGCTGACCCTAGGCAGCGGATCCGACAGGATCTTCCCGACCGCACCGGACGGCCGCTCCGGAACCACCACGCGATGACGCGCGCGGTGGGGTCGCTCAGCCGGAGGCCGAAGCGCCTTGCTGGTACTCCGCCCACAGCTCCTGCGCCTCCCGCAACATGGCCTGCGCACGGCGCGCCTTCTTCTTGCTGAAGCTTGGTGTGCCCCCGGGCCGTCGCGTCTGCCGCGATCCCCGACCGGACAGTTTCTCGAGCCGTGCGGCCTGATCCTCCAGCGCATACGACAAGACCTTGAGATTGGCGGCCCGGCTGCCGGCGACGGCCTCGCGAGCGACCGCGATCGCTTCCTCGCCGAGCGCCAGCGCCTCGACCGTACGGCCTGCGTCGTCCAGCCACACCGCCTGCCGCCGCAGCATCTCCGCGTGTCGCGACAGGATTGCAGGCCGGTTGACGGCCGCGACCTCCCGTTGCAGTGCGAGGGTTTCCTCGCCGACGGCCAAGGCCTCATCGAGCCGGCCGGACTTGGCCAGCCCGTTAGCCAGGTTCGACAGCGACAGCGCCAGCTCCCGCAGGTGCCCGGCCCGGTTGTCAGCAACGAGCTCCCGACGCAGCTGCACTGCCTCTGTCGTGAGGGCGAGGCTGGCCTGTCGATCCTCGGTGACGGCTCCCTGGTTGCCCACCGCCTCGGCCAGCCTCGACAGGTATACCGCCCGGTCGGCACCGGCCAGTCCGCGATACAGCTTCACCGCCTCATCGGTCGCGGCCGCAGCCTCCGCCTGCCGGTCCATGTCGCTGAGCCGCCCGCCGTACGTGTCCAGACACGAGGCAAGCAGCGGCTGATGCACCTCGGGCTGGGCTGCGACAAGTTGACGGCTCAGCTCGACCGCCTCCGCGGCCGCCGCCAGAGCCTCCGCCGTCCGTCGTACTCCCGCCACATAAACCGCCTGGTTCTTCAGAGCAGTCGCCAGGTAGGCCAGACTCCGCGGCTGGCTGCCCGTCATCGACTCACGGAGATGTGTGACCGTCTCGGCGCCGACGTCGACCGCTTCCTCCCACCGCCCTGCCTCGAACAGCCGGTTCGCGTGCAGACTCAAGACCCTGCCCAGGGCGTCGTGCATCTGCGAGCCGACCGGTTGATCCACAGCAAGCCCGCGCAGCAACTGCAGGGCACGGTCGCTGACCTGCAGCGCCTCGGCGTGCTGGCCGGTCGCCGCCAACGCCATCGCGTAGGCCTCAAGCAGCCGCGACAGCAGCACGTCAGGACATACGTCCATCAACGCCAACGCCTCACCGCCGGCAGCCAGCGCCTCCGGCGTTCGGCCACAACTCATAAGTCGCCTGGCGAGCGCGTCCAGGGCCTCCGCGAGCTGCTCCTCGTGACGGCGGTCGATGGCGTAAAGCTCCCGGGCTAGCCGGACCGCCTCCTCCGCACGCACCAGCGCCTCCGCCGGCCGGCCAGCGTCCGACAAGTAGTAGGACAGGTTGGTGCATGCCAGGACGAGAGTGGGCAGCACCGTGCCACGGTCCCGCGCTGTCAAGCCAGACAACATCTCCACAGCCCGACGGCCCGTCTCGACCGCATCGTCGAAACGACCAGCGCGCGACAGCTCCACCGCCTCATCGACCACTGCCCCGACCTGGCGCAGCGAAGCGTCAACCCGCGTCCCCCGCCGCAGCCATCTACGCCAACCCGTCGACTTCACTAGGGCGAATATAGGCCTAAATGATCAGCCCGTCGGCCCCCGTATGCCGAGCCGCAGACACTTCGGGTTGTATGAAGCAGGACGCCCCATCGACTCCGACCTGCGGAAACGAGAAGCCGCAGGCAGGGGTGGGTGCAGTTGCGTGCAGCCGGATGCCGTTCGGTGCAGTTGAGGGCCGTTCCGTGCACCCTGTTGCTCCCAACCTGCTCCCCCGGTCGGGGCCCGTGACCGGGTTGCTGCAGCGAGGCTGGGATGAGCCGTCCTACAGGTCGTAGGTCGTGGCCGCTTACCCGAGCGGTCCTGGCTGGCAACAGCGCCCGGCCAGCGACCGTGAGGCTCAGTCGCTCCTGACCCGCTCCTACGGTCCGCTCGTCAACCGGACGTGCTCAGGAATGCCGCGCCTTATCAGCGGCAGATTCGGATGCTGCTACAGCACGGTTGTCCGACCGTCTCCAATATCGCCTACGACGAGCATGAGCTGCAGCGGTAGCTCTTTGTCGTAGTGGCCGACCTCGACGATGATGCCGCGGTCGCCAACCTGCCAGACGTCGACCTCGCAGAACCAGCCGGCCAAGTAGTCGAAGAGCAAGCTGCCTGGCTCGTCATGCGGCGGATTGCCAGAGACGTACGGCATGAGATCTTTCGGCTGCGGCGACCCATACCGGATGGTGATGGCCTGCGCAAAGCGATCACGGTCCGCCTCGAACTCGGCGCAACGAGGTTCGTAGATCTCATCGCGAGTCTGGCAGTCCCAGAAGTCCTCGCTCACCCGCAGATCGACGTGATGCACGTCAGCGTCAGCCGGCAACTGCCTCACGAGAAGGTCGTCGAGCACCGAAAGCCACTGATCCACGGCAGCGACCTTACGCCTTCGGACCCTTGGAAGGGTCTTGCAACTTGGAGCCCTCGACCTCGGCAGGCAGGCCGTTCCGCTGGCGGAGCCGCTACGGATGGTAAGTGACACCGGCCAGCCCAGGCCCGCTCGGCGGCATGAGCGAGCATTCGGCCAGGGTGGCCAGGCCCCGCCGGGCAATCTAGGCTCCGCGCGCACGGATGCAACAACGAGGCATCCGCGTTGGGCGATACGCAATCCGCAGGCAGGGCTGGGAGACGGGGCGGCGATGAGCGGTGAACAACGAATCGAACACGCCCGGCTGCTCTACGAACGAGCGGTCTTCGGCGGCGACGCCGACGCGCTGGGGATCGCCCAGCGGGAACTGGACGGAGTCGAGGCAGATCTCGCCCTGGCCCGTGGCCGGATCCTTCATGCACGGTTCCTTGAGGACGGTAACGAAGATCCACACGAGCTAGCGCTATTCGAGCGTGCGGCGCAGCTGTATAACTGCTCGGCGACGTCCGCGGCGAGGCCGAGGCGCTGTTCTGGGTCGGCACCTTCCACCAAGTGGTCAGGCGTGACAATGACGGCGCGGTTCCGCCTCTCACGCGGTCGTACGAACTGGCGACGCAAGCCGGTGACAAGCTGACGCTGTCGTATGCGGTTCGGCACCTCGGCTTTGCGGATATGGCCGCCGGAGCAGGTAGTAGGGCGCGTGAGCAGTTGGAGGAATCTGTACGGCTTCGCCGGGAGATCGGGTTCTCAGCCGGCGTCGCCGCGGGCTTGCTTGCGCTGGCCCACCTGACCGCCGGAGAGGGGCAACGCGACGATGCGATGGCCCTGGTCGAGGAGGCGGGCGCGGTCGCGGAGGCCTGCGATGCACAGGGTGTTCTCCGGTGGGTGGAGGAGGCACGGACGCAGCTGTAGGCGTCTACCGATCGTTCATATCCCGGACAACGCACGCTCATCGGCATGAGCGGATGTCGCCGACCCATGAGGCGGAGTCCTCGGCGCTGACGGTTTCGGGCACGCCGAAGAGGTCACCGCCCAGGAAGCCCTGGTCAGATGGCTGCTAGTGGGATTCGAGTCTTAACTGCCGGAATCCCTACCAACTCCGGCGTGGTGGATCTAGAGCCGCACGTCGATGCAGGATCGTCCCGGCGGCTTGCGTCGGCGAGCCCAGGTTGACCAGCCGACAGCAGGCAGGCGGGGAGCAACCGGCGATGACCACTTCGGTGTTCTCCGGGAGTTCACTGCCATTCGCTCGTCAGTGTCGACGCAGGCCACGGTGCCCCTATCCGCCCAACGCCGGTGAGCACTTCGGACACGGTGACCACTTCGCCAAGCTGCACCCAGTCTGCACCTACCTGCAAGGCATGAACAACCACAAGGTCCTTACCGCCTTGACCTGCGGACACTCCCCGACCAGGCGACATAGAGTGCCGTTGAATGCTGTTTCGTGCCGTTGAGTGCAGTTGTGTGAAGCAGGACGCTGTACCGACTCTGACCTGCGCAAACAGATACCTACAGGTCGTGGTGGGTGCAGTTGAGCGCCGTTCAGTGCCGTTGGGCGCTGTCCAGCGCCGTTCAGTGCACCTGCCTGCTCCCATCCTGCTCCCCCAATCTCGGCCTCCGGGCATCCGTCGGGCAAGCTCACCGAACCGATCGCAGCCGTACCCAGCGACGACCGTCACGACGCCCGTCGCCGTCCACTGCCGCACCTATAGGCTGCGCGGGTGCGCTTGGCTGTTCTCGGACCACCCGGCTCCGGCCGTGAGACCGTCGCCGGCGCCATTGCCGCGGGTCTCGGCGTTCCCTCCATCAGCCTGGCGAACGCCGCCCAGGCCGAGATTCGGGCGAACACCCCGACGGCGCTGCGGGCCCGGCAGCATATGAATGCTGGTGAACTCGTACCGGATCATGTCCTCCTGTCCATTGTCCGCAGCCGCCTCACCCAACCTGACGTTGCCGGCGGCTTTGTCCTCGACGGTTTCCCCAACCATGTCGTGACCGCGGTGGCGCTCGACGCCCTGTTGTCCGACCTCGGTACACCCCTCGACCGGGCAATCGACCTCGTCCTACCCGACGCCGAGGTCCTACGCCGCCTGGCCGGCCGTCGCACATGCCGCGGCTGCGGCAGAACCTGGCACACCGAGCTCGCCGCCCCCACACGCCCCGGCGTCTGCGACGGCTGCGGAGGCGAGTTGTTCCAGCGCCCCGACGACAGCCCCGACCGCATCAACGCGGGGCTGCAGTCCTACCGACCATCCGTAGTAGTCACGCTCAACCACTACCGCGCATTGGGCAAGCTGACCTCCATCGACGCCGCCCTCACCCCGGCCGAGATCACCACGGAAGCACTCGCATGACCCGGCGAGCGCCCCGCCGGGCGGACACAGCAAAAGCCACCCACGCGCCAGCTCCGTGAACTACTCGGCCGCGTTGACACTCGCCACGCCTTGCCTTCACCCGCGTCGGCGACCGGAGGGGCCAGGGGGCGACCGAGGAGTCCCCGGCTGGGGACGATCAAAAAGGTAATGGGCTGCCGGCGGCTTTAGGGCCGCATCCGAGCGCCGGCGAGAGGCGTAGCGCTGATGCCGCGGCGGCGTTGAATAATCCCCAGGTGCGGGTTGCCGAACTACTCGCCCGGGCTGCGGCCATGGTCCCGGCTGACGTCGCCAACGAGGCCGGCGTGACGAGAGTGGACGTCCGCGAGTACCTCGACCACGACGAGTGGGAGGTCGCGCTCGACCTCCTTGCGGACCTTGACACGGGTTGGCGACCACCGACCGTTCGGTGGGATCTGCTGATCGACAGCGCCGATGTGATGGGGCTCTCTGATGCTGCGGCATGGTGCCGCTGGGGTCGGTGGGAGAGCATCCATGGGATCGTCCGCGCCGAGTTGCGGCTTTTGTCGCCCGCCGAAGGTGGCCGACAAAATCCGGTCCCGGGCAAGGGCATCCTTCGACCGCCCTGGGATATCGGCAGGCGCACGGCCGCGGGCGACCCCGATTTGCTCGTGGCACGCATCTGGGTGGAGTCGGCGCTGGCGTTGCCGCCGGCCGCCACCGGGTCGGTCCGCCTTGGCCCGCTGTCCCCAGCCCTCTGGAGGCACCTGCAGCCGGGCATGACGATCACCATGCACGAGGGCCGGCCCACGGTAGGAACGGCCACCATCATCGAGACGTCGAATGTGCGCTGACTGGGCACGACCGAGAGCACGCTCGATCGGATTGTGGCGGCACTGCGTAGCGCGTCGTCTGAGGCATGGGCGGGCATACGTCGCCGTCGTCGGCGTGTCCGGCATCAGGGTTGTCGCCGAAGTATCACCGGACGCATGGACGACAGCCGTCCCGGTGCGGGTCCGGCGATGCTACGGAATACTCACCCTTCACAAAGGCTGCACGCCGGCGGCCGGCACCGTCGCGATCACGTAATCCTCGATCAGGTCCGACTGCAGGCCGACCATCGCGTCCCTACCGACGTAGCGTACGACGAACGTAGTCTCGCGGAGCCACGTCTCGTCATAGCCAGCAAGACTATCTGGCACCTCACCCACGAGTCGCACCTCGTCACCCGGCTTGACCACAGCATCTGCCGGAGCCTCATCGCGTTGGATGGCCGTGATCGCACCGATGAGAGTCTTCAGCGGTTCAGTGTCCGCGCCGTAGTGAACCAAATGGCCCGCCTGGCCGAAAATGACATCGGCCTGGGCTCCGCTCAAGTCGACGAGCGCCTCGACCGCACCGGCCGCCAGAGCCGGACTCCCCGACGCGTCCAGTTGCGCAGCCAACGCTCGGAGCAAGCGATCGATGACAAGCTCCGCGGTCTCCTCGTCCCTCATTCGGCGAGGATATGACCAGCCGGCGGCACCGTCGACGGCCAGCACGTGCAGGGCCAACTCTGATGTCATGCCAGACGGCCAGTCCGTCGGCATCCGCCTCGGCCTGAGCGCAAACCGCCCGCCACGGACCCTAGCCGCAGGCGCTGATACTTCGGGCCCGCCGAAGAGGCCACCGCCCAGGAAGCCCCTGGTCAGATGGCTGCCAGTGGGATTCGGGTCTCAACTGCCGGATCCCTACCAACTCCCACCAGGACGGATCTAGAGCTGCACGTCGATGCAAGTTTGTTGTCCCGGCGAGGAGCTGGGCGAGCAGCCATGAGGCTGGCCTATCCATCGCGTAGCACTGGCTCATGATCACTGGGATAAGCTCCGCCGGTGAAGCGACTCCTCGCCGCGGGCC
This sequence comes from Micromonospora sp. CNZ285, assembly GCF_004637285.1. Taxonomy (NCBI): domain Bacteria; kingdom Bacillati; phylum Actinomycetota; class Actinomycetes; order Micromonosporales; family Micromonosporaceae; genus Micromonospora; species Micromonospora sp. CNZ285. The sequence continues at coordinate 2,820,475 of NZ_SPQD01000001.1, forward strand.
TGCTAGGTGCCGTCCTCTTTCTCTCCGCCTGTAGCGACGACAAGCCGGAGGCAAGCCGTCCCAGCCCTGACCAGTACAGCCGCAGCGGCTGCATCTTGCTGGCGCAACGGTTGAAGGAGAATGACCACGGCTGGATCCTGAATGGCAGTGTCGCGACCCGGGCTGCTCGCTCGACAGACCCCGCGATAAGCGCTGCCGGCAAGGAGTTGGTGCTGGCCGTGCAGGAGGCCGGCGACCTGGACGTGGGCAGCAAGGGCAAAGCGGACATGACGCAGGCCGAGGCCCGGGTCACCGAAGCTCAACAGAAGCTGAAGGCAGCGTGCCGTGACCTGCTAGGCGAAGAACCCTGGTCCTGACCACGCGGCCGTGCCGTGTCCTGCACCGCGGAACCTTCACGCCCTGGGCTTAATCGCTGGCGGACTCGGCTCGAACGTGCAAGCTGCGCCACGGAGCGACGTCGGCTTGATAGGTGGGCGTGGACCTACGTCACCGGATGCCCCAGGACGCCACCATCGGCGGCCAGATCGTCGTCGCTGAGGTCCCAGTCATGCCGAGCCCAGTCCCGCCATCGACCAAGCAGCACCACAACGGGCCGGTAGTGGCCGCCTATTCGGACACGCAACGAGAGCGCCGCGAGCCAATCGGCTCGCTGGAGCCTGTCAGGGCACGTCGCATCTCAGCTCGACGTCGTTGGTGGCTGGTTGCCGACGTTCCACGCTGTTTGCGGCGGCCCCGATGCCCAAGCGGTGGCGCTTCCTCCATCGGCGGATACCTGCTCCGGACATACCCCCGCCAATCGCGCCAAGAATGAACTCATTGAGCGGTCCTGGCTGGTCGATGTACCTCAAGGCGACCAGGAGGCCGGTCCCTGCCACCATCAGGCCTGCGGTCGCCAGCATGACGGACAGAAGGAGGCGGGCATGCATGTCACCCAGTAGAGCAGCCCGTTACAGCTCCCGCCGGCCCCTGCCGTCATCACGCCCGCAGCGAGCACAACGAGGTAGAGGCGATGACCACGCACCTCGGCAGTAGATCAGACCTACACAACCCCTCGCCTGTAAGTTCCGGGCGCATCGTCCGGTGGGGCCCGTCCGCATCCGCGACCTCGGGCATCTGTCCTCCTCCGGCCGCCAGCGGGCCGCCCTAGTTGTAATGCCCAGCAGCGTTGTTGACGCGGGCTGAGCGCAAGCTCGGCTCATCCGCCATCCCGTAAGCCGCCGACCCGCCCTCCTGGGGAGCGGGCCGCCGTCCCGCCCGCTACGTCAAGCGGACCTTGACGGCTCGGTCGGCCTGGACCGGCTCGACGTCCAGGACACGGGGTTCAAGTTCGCTCCCACTGGGCCGCTCCGCGCCGCAGCGCTGTTCGATACCTGGGCGGAGACGCAGCGGCATGGCCCTATCCGAGCAGCCTGGATCGCGACCCCAGCGAGTAGCGGCTTGTCCTTCGAGTGCGTCTGCTGACCCGCAGAAACGTGAGATGCCAAGTCGGTGAAGTGGGGTCACGACGGGTTGACGTGTCAGTACCCGGTGCTACTCTGGCGCTCGTCGAGCACGCCAGCGCGGCCTTCCCGCCGGATCGCTGGACTCGACGTCGGAGATGCCGAGCGGCCTTCCTGCCGCTGATGCGGGCCACGTCCCGCCGGCTCTCGATCGCACCGGCCGCCGTGCCGTTTCTGAATCCGTTGATCGGCCCAGCACGGCCTTCCCTGCCGTCCATGATTGCCCGGATTCGCACATCTCCACGGGTGGGGGCAGCCTGCGGCGACCCGCCGGATGCCGATATCCCAGGCTCCCCACCCGTGCCGGCCCATTACGTCCACGAGCGTGAAAGGACATGACCGATCGGCGGGAAGTGGCACGACCACGATTCCGCCCTCCGGCGTCGGCCGCCCTCTCGGCGGTGCCAGGAGACACGACGAACACCACCAGCGGACAGGCGTCCACGGCTGGTGGTGCTTCGTCTCCCGTCCCTGCCACCCCCGCAAGAGGAGACAGCCATCTTCACCACCTACCGCCCCGGCCTCGCCGCTGGTCGTGACGCCCAGGTCCTGCACCGCGCCGCTACGCCGGAGTTCTCCGGCTGGGCGGAGCACACCCGCCCCGCCGGCGGCTGTGCTCGCCCGGTCCGCCTCACCGGCACCATCGCCGCCGTCGACCGGAACACCGGCCGCATCACGGGCCAGATGCACACCGACGAGCTGCCTGACCGGACGCTGTACAAGGCGTGCGGCAACCGCCGCGAGTCGGTGTGCCCGGACTGCGCCTGGGTCTACCAGGGCGACGCCTACCAAGTCGTCTGTCGCGGACTGACCGGCGGAAAGGGCATCCCCGCATCGGTTAGCCGGCACCCGGTCGTCTTCGCCACCTTCACCGCCCCGTCCTTCGGCCCGGTCCACCACCGGCACGTCCCTGGCCACACCTTCCGTAACCGGCATCGCTGCGACTGCCGCCCCGCTCCCTGCCTCGCCCGCAGGGCCGCCGACACCTGCCGGCATGGGCAGCCCGCGGCGTGCTTCGCTCGGCACGGGGCCAACGATCCCCGGCTGGGCCAGCCGTTCTTCCTGGACTGCTACGACCACGCCCACCAGGTCGTCTGGAACTACTAGACTCCGTGGCCGCTTGTTCAAGCCGTCCTAGTGACGCCAACGCCCGCTCAGCACCGTTGGGCTCAACTGCTTCCGATCCGCTCCCACGGCCCGCTTGTCAATCCGACAAGCTCCGACATGCCGCGCCTATCAGCGGCAAAAACGCGCACGTGACCTTGGTCAGCGCGTCCGATCGAGCTATCAAGCGTACGAGGGCCGGCGCGGGTCCAGCAACTCGGTGATGCGGCCGCGGTCGAGGACTTCGATGAGTGCGTCGGTACCGCGATCGACCTTGACTGCAATCTCCTTTGGGTGCAGAGGGATCAACGCGAGCAACGCGATTCGCGTGCCGCCGCCGACGTCGATCGTCCGCGCCTCGGGCGGCACCCGCAGCATCGGCGTGACGACGACCCCGGCGAACGGGGTGTCCGTAGCGTACGGCTGCGCGGGATCGCCGTTCGGCACGGAATGCCATTCGCCGATCCAGGTCCCGTACTCGTGCGGCAGCCGAGCTACCTGCTTGAGGATCCGCAGCGGCCACCCGGTTTCGTCACCGAGCCCGGCCACCTCGGCCAGCGGCCAGTCTGCCGGCAAGCTGAGCATCAGTTCGGCGTACGGGCTGATGTCGTGGCCCTCCGGGATCGTCATCGGCAGCTCACTCATCCCAGAAGTGATCAGCGTCCGGTACGGGCGTTTTTCGGTCGGAGCCACGACATAGACATGCACACCGACCAGGTGCGAGGCGATCTCGTGGTAGACGAACTCGACGGGCCCGAAGTGTTCCTCGATGTGTCGGTCGATAGCGTCGGCGAAGGCCTGCTGCGGCCCTTGTGCCGGTACGAACCCGTCGTGCAGCGACTGATGACGGAGGACTCCTGACCCGCGCGACTCGTCCATGGCGACGCAGCCTATGCAAGGGTTCAACGAGGGCGCGACCGGGGCACGCCCGTCGGAACATCCGGACGCTGGCGAACGGCGCCGACGGCACTCCGGTGACGAGCGCTTCGCGGCATGAGCGGGCGTTGAGTCCTCGTCAGCCGGTGCTCCTGATGGTGCTAGAGACGTCGCGGATCAGATCGAGCGGTTCTTCGGTCCAGTGGGAGGCGAGGACGAGCTCACGGGCCGGATCGACCCACAGCAGGTGCCGTCCGCCGTTGCCGCGGGCGCTGCGGCCGGTCGCCGGTGCCCCGGGCCACGGGATCTGTTCGTCGTTGAGCCACCATAGATAGCCGTATTCGGGTTTGACCGGGCACGGGGCCCATGACTGATCAACCCATTCGGCGCTCAGCAGCCGTGTCCCGCCACAGGTCCCTCGGTTCAGGAAGAGCTGCCCGATCAGGGCCAGGTCCCGGGCTGGGACAAACAGGCCCCCGCCCCAGTGCGCGCCGCCTGAGACCACCTCGACGGAGTGGCCGTCGATCTCGACGCCGCTCGTCCGGTACCCGTGCCACGACCACCGGTCGGAGGCGCCCATCGGGTCCATGACCCGCTCCCGCAGCAGGTCCGGCAGCGACCGGCGAAACAGGAGCGTCAGCGCGTACGCGAGGAGGTTCATCCGCACGTCGTTGTACGCCCACCCCTCCCCCGGGGGCGTGCCGTGCACCTCGGTCCCCTCGCGGAAGCTCTGCGCGTCAACGCTCGCCGGCTTGCCCCACAGCTCGCCCTCCCATTGGCTCGACTGCTGCAGCAGATGACGCCAGGTGATCCGCTCGTTGTGCGGCCCGTGGAACTCAGGAACGTCAACGACCTGGCGGACCGGTTGGTCCGGCACCAACAGCCCGTCGTCGAAGGCCAGGCCGGCCACGACGGACACGACCGACTTGGTGACGCTGAACGCCATCTCAGGCACGTCCGGGTCGCCCCAAGCCGCGACCTCCCGACCCCCGACCCGGACAACACCACTGGCCCCACTGGCGGCAAGCAACGGGCCGACGACCTCTCGGTGACTCGTGTCGGAGACCTGTGCGGCCAGGTAGGCCTCGATGTCGGCGGCATCACTCGTCCACCGGGCACCGAACTCCCGGACGATCCGCCCCAGACCCTGCTGATCCACAGACACAAGACCCATGCCAAGAAGTGTCCAACACGCGCTGCCATCGGCATGAGCGGATGTCGCCGACCCATGAGGCGGAGTCTTTGGCGCTGACGGTTTCGGGCACGCCGAAGAGGTCACCGCCCAGGAAGCGCTGGTCAGCGCGTTGCTGGTGGGATTCGAGTCTCAGCCCTCGGATTCACATCGACGCGAGCACGGCGCGGGCCAGAGCCATACGTCGATACGGCAGGGCCCTCTCGACCGGCGTCAACGGATCCCCGACGGCAGCCGGCACCAGCAGGAAAGGGAGCGACGCACCCTGACCACTTCGGTGTTCTCTGGGAGGTCACGCCAGGCGCTTGCCCGCATCACCGCAGGTGAAGTCATCCGCTCCGTCCGGCATGGGTGAGCATTTCGGGTGCGGTGACCACTTCGCCAACCTGCACCCAATCTGCACCCACCTGTAAGGTGCGAGCCGCAACAAGCCCTTTACCAACCTGACCTGCGGATACTCCCCCACCAGGCGATATTGAGTGCCGTTGACTGCTGTTCGCTGCCGTTGAGTGCAGTTGTGTGAAGCAGGACGCTGCACCGGCTCTGACCTGCGGAAACGAGAGGGCGCAGGTCGGGGTGGGTGCCCGGCGCGGAGACCGCGTCTGCTCAGCAGGATCGATACCCTGAGGCGCCGTGCACGGTCGGCGGCAGATCCGGATGGCCGCAGCGCACGCAATCTGCGGCATGGCCGGCCAGTGACCGTCCAGGTTCGGTGACAGGATATGCAGGTGGACACGCCTGAGAGCGGCAAGCCGGGTCCCTTCGATCCTCTCGCCGGCCTTGCGGACGTGGAGTCGACCGGCGTGGCGATCAGTACCGCCCTCTCTATGCTCCTCGCAGACTACGAGCCCGTCGAAGAGGCCGACGATCGGTTGGTGTACCAGTTGGGTGCCTCCATGCAACGTGGCGGCACGGACGACCGGGACCTCGACGCCGCTCTCCGGGAGGCGTGGATGGGCGCCGACGACCGGCCGCTTTGCGAATGGCACGTCGAGGTGACGTTCGATGAAATCGATCGCGTTGCGCATGCCCTGATCGCTTCGCGCTCCCGGCCCGACACGCAGCTCACCGGCGAGCGGTCCCTCGAGGTTCTCGTGCGTGAGGAGACGCCCAACTCCTGGCTGCGAGGCCTACGGCAGTCCCGTGACATGAGGTACACCTGGCGGTCCAACGATGTGTCGTTCGAGGCGCGGCTCAGCAGGCCATCACTGCCACTGCTGTTGAGATGCGCGCTACGCCGGAGCGGGCTGGCGAGACTAGATGTGTTCAAGCGCGAGCGGATCAACGCCTTCCTGCTGGCGAGCGAGGCCCGGCAGGGAATCGGACCAGGAGACCAGGCCCGAATCCATGCCTGGCGAGTGCTCCGCGAGGCTGCGGATCCGACCATAGTTTCCCTGCGCATCTCCGCTTGGCGCGCGCTCGGCGCCCGCCAACTGGAAGATGCCATGACTGCCTTCCGTGCGCGATTGGCCTACGAGTCGGACCTGGTGCTTGGGCTCGTCCAAGATGTGAACCACCTGCATGGCCAGCATGTACAGCCGCTGATAATGCGGCAGCTGCACTTCGGAGCCCCGGCTGCGGTGGAGGCGATCGCAGCAGGGGATGCCGGCGAACGGGCGGCGCCGCCGCCCCGGACAGTTCTCCCTGGCGACCTTCTGTACGGACCGGTCAGTCCCGTCGATGAGGAGCTGGCCCTGCGATACCTACGCGCGCTAGCCGCCCACGATGCCTTCTCCGCTTTCATGGGCTACTACCACATCCTTGAGTACTTCATGGAGGATGCCTGGTACCGCGAGCTGTCCGGGCAGGTGTCGGCAATGGCGCCACCTGCCCGGATGCCGAGCGATGCGGCAGCCTTGCGAGCTTTCACTAGAGATGCGGCGCGTCACCTGGGAGTTGACCAGCAGGACATTCGGCTTACCGAGCGGCATGCCATCAAGGCGCTGATGCGCACCATGGTCCAAGTGCAGCAAGTAGCGACAGACCTAGAGCGCTACTTCCCGGGTTCACTCGACCACTTTTCGACTAACCCGGTACCTTTCGCCGACGCCGACTCCGTGGACTTGCGAGCATCCAGCCCCGACCTGCCAGACCGCGTCGCTGAGCGCATCTACCGTACCCGTAACGCAATCGCGCACAGCAAGGCGTCGTCGACACGCTACAGCCCCTACACGGACGATCTGCGCCTCGCGCGGGAGGTGCCGCTCGTGCGCCTGATAGCGGAGCAACTAATGAGCCATTTTCATCCTGCGTAGCGGTCGGCTTCGACGCGGTGCAGGACGAGGATGGCCTGCACGATCGCGGTCGCTCGGCGTGGGCAGCAGCGCAGCTTGACCAGGATTTTCCAGGTCTTGAGGGTGGCGATCGCGCGTTCGCCGCGGGCGCGGATCTTCGCGTGCGCTCGGTTGACGGCCTTCTGCCGGCGTGACAGCTTCGGCCGGAAGCGGCGCCGCTTGAACGGGGTGCGCACGCTGCCGGGGGCGCCTTGATAGCCCTTGTCCGCGAAGGTCATCACGTCGGTGCTGGCCAGGGCGTCGATGATGCCGTGGGTGCGGGCGGCGGTCAGGTCGTGCGTCGAGGCGGGCAGCGCGGCCGAGGCCCAGACGAGACGCCCGGCCGCGTCGGCGATGACCTGCACGTTCACGCCGTGACGCTTGTGTTTTCCGGAGTAGTACGGCTTCTGGTTGGCGACCCGGTCGATCGGGATCAGGGTGCCGTCGAGGATTGCGTAGGCGAGCAGACGGATCCTGGTCATGGCCGTGGCCAGGTCGTCGGCGGTCGCGGCGAGCAGGTCGATGGCCTCGCGGACATAACGCCAGGCGGTCGTGACGCCGATGTCGAATCCGGCGGCCAGGCGGGTGTAGGTGTCGCCGTTGCGCAGGTGGGCCAGGGCGAGCAGGGCTTGCCGGCCGGGGTCGAGGCGTCGCCACCGAGACCGTTGCTGCTGGCGGCGGGTTCGGATGAGGGCGGCGAGGTGGTTCAGGCTGCGGGTGGACAACGGAATCGCGGCAGGGTAAGACAGCACAGCGAGGCTCCCGGTTGGGGCATCTGATCTTGGTCGATTGCTGTCTTACCGGGAGCCTCGTCCTACCTGGACACCGGCCTCCCACACCGCCCGTGACCTGCGCCGTCACGATGAAAATGGCTCAATGGTGCCGCACCCCGACCGACTCTGAGGTTCTGCAACGGAGCCAATACAGGCCGACCGAACCACACGGGCCGAGGTCAGGCTGATGACAGGACTGGTCGCTAAGGGCGCCATTGAGCCATTTTCATCGTGATCAAGGGGGCCTGAGCAGGTAGGCAGGGGCGTGTCGATGCTCCGGATAGGACGAAGCTCCCGGTAGGACAGCAGTCGACCAAGACGCACTGCCCAGCACAGGAGCTTCGTTGCTGACCTATCCTGCCAGCATCCCGCTGTCCACGCGTAGCCTGACCCGCCCGACCGAGCTGATCCGCGACCGACGCCGGACGCTCGGCGGTCGTTGGCGCAGGTTGCCGGCGCAGCAGCAGGCGCTGATGGCTCTGGCCCACCTGCGCAACGGCGACACCCTCACCCGGCTGGCCGCCGGCTTCGCCGTGTCGGTGGCCACCGTGGGGCGCTACCTGCGCGAGGCCGCCGACCTGCTCGCCGGCTGCGCCGACGACCTCACCGCCGCGATGCGTCGAGCCACCCGGCTGGCCTACGCGATCCTCGACGGCACGCTGATCCCGATCGACCGGGTCGCCGACCAGCGGCCCTACTACTCCGGCAAGCACAAGCGACACGGCGTGAACGTGCAGGTCCTGGCCGACCCGGCCGGGCGGCTGGTCTGGGCCTCACCCGCCCTGCCCGGCGCCGTCCACGACCTGACCGCCGCCCGCACCCACGGCCTGATCGACGCCCTGACCAGCACCAACATGCTGACCTTCGCGGACAAGGGCTATCAAGGCGCCCGCGGCACCATCTGGACCCCCTTCAAACGCCGCCGCACCCGACTGTCCCGCCGGCAGAAGTCCGTCAACCGGCACCACACCAAGATCCGAGCCCTCGGCGAACGCGCCGTCGCCACGCTCAAGACGTGGAAGATCCTGACCAAACTCCGCTGCTGCCCCCGCCGCGCCACCCCGGTCGTCCAGGCCATCCTCGTCCTCCAAGCCGCCGAGGACGCCCGCTACCCACGATGAAAATGGCTCATTGAGGCGCGTCTGACCTGGGGGTCGTAGCGCGTCGGCCTGTGTGGAGGGTGACGCGGAACGGGTGTGGTCCGTCGGTGATCATGGAGTTGCTGAGACAACATGACACCGAGAGGGACCACACCCGCGTATGTCATCATCGCTGATCGACGTGATCCGTCATCATGCCCCTGCCCCTGCCCCGACCGGCTCCCGGCCCGCTGATCGTGAGGCGTATGGCCTGCTGGAGGCCTTGGCGCGGGTTCCTGACCCGCGTGACCCGCGAGGGATCCGGTACCCACTGTCGAGCGTGCTCGCGGTCGCGGTGTGTGCGGTTATGGCCGGAGCCAGTACGTTCGCTGCGATCGGCGACTGGGTCGATGACCTTGATGCGCCGGCGTGGGGTCGGCTCGGGTTCACCGGCAGTGTTCCGGTGTTGACCACGGTGTGGCGGCTGCTGGTCCGCGTCGACGCCGAGACGTTGACGGCGGTCCTGGCTGACTGGTTGTGCTCCCGGCTGCCGGTGGCTGCGGCGCCGGTGCGGCGGGTCATCGCCGTGGACGGCAAGGTGCTGCGGGGCGCGGTCCTGACCGAGGGACGGGTCCATCTGCTGTCGGCCTACGACACGTCGACCGGTGTGGTCCTGGCGCAGGTCCAGGTCGCGGCGAAGTCGAACGAGATTCCGGCGTTCGCCCCGCTGCTGGAGCAGATCGCGGCGCGGCTGGGCAGCCTGGCCGGGGTGGTGATCGTCGCCGACGCCCTGCACACGCAGGTCGCCCACGCCCGAGCCGTCGCCGCCGCCGGCGGGGACCTGTACGTGTCGGTCAAGGCCAACCAGCCGACCTTGTACGCCCAGCTCAAACGGCTGCCCTGGTCGCAGGTGCCGGTCGGGGACCAGCACCGCGACACCGGCCACGGCCGCCGCGAGACGCGCACCATCAAGGCGCTGACCGTGCAGACTCCCGGTGGCATCGGCTTCCCCCACGCCCAGCAGGCCGTCCGGATCACCCGCACCCGCACGATCGCGGGCAAGCGGACCCGCGAGACGATCTATCTGGTGGCGTCACTGCCCGCCGCCCACGCCCAGCCTGCTGACCTGCAGGAGTGGGCCCGCCTGGAATGGCACATCGAGAACCGGCTGCACTGGGTCCGCGACGTGACCTTCGGCGAGGACGCCCACCGAGCCCGCACCGGCACCGGACCCGCCGTCGCAGCCGTCCTGCGCAACACCGCCATCGGATTCCACCGCGGCAACGGCGAGACCAACATCGCCCGAGCAACCCGACGCGCCAACCGCCGCCCTCACGACCTCATCACCACCGTGACCAGCAGCTACCCAACTACGCAATGACCCTGGCCCACACCCACCGCGACCAGCACGATCACGAAAAGGGCTAATTGTTTAACGGCGTTCAGTGCATGCGCCTGCCGCCAACCTACTTACCCTAATCTCAGCGCGAGAACCGCCAGCAGCCGGTTCGACGGGGCATGGCCCCCGTCGAACCGGCTGACCCCTGCGGGCGATAAGCCTGACGGGCCAACCAAACCGACTCCGCTGAACCCACGGAAACACCTGATTCACGGCGACCCTTCTTGATACTCCTTACCCACTTCGCCTTCCTCCCAAAAAATCCAAAGTCGGTGACATACAGGGCATTGCAATGCCAATTTGGCCAAGCCAAAAAGATCCACGGCCTGCAGGTCGAGATCGAAGTCACGACCCTTGATTAAGAATATAGAGTTCTCCGGATCGTCATCCCTTAGCACAGTTCCACACTTGCATCTCATTTTGGCCACTTCATCCCCCAATGAATTCAATACCCACCATTGTTTGCTTGTCGGGACCCCAACTCCTGATTAGGCTGTTGACTCGATAAGTCGCGTTCGGAAACTGGTCCGCCGTCAGACCGGTCTTCGTAAGATCAATGATGACGCCTCCGCCGTGCACTTGCGAGTGCTTCTTGGCAGCGTTGGTCAGAATCGCCTTCACGTTAGCACTTGTAGGGCTGTAGACCTCCCACTTAGCTCCGTCGATGACAAGGTCGCTCGTGAAGCCACCGGCCCTGGTTCCCACCGGATCACGAAGAATGACAACACCTCGAGTACGGGAGACCGCATAGGAAGCAGCCGCAAGTTCGGACGCTGATGGATTCGACGCAGTGATCACAAGTGAGCCGCCGCCCGTTACAGGCAAAGTTGACGCAGCCAACGCCGGATTGGCAATCACCAAAGAAATGCCGACAACTCCTAGAAACTTTTCAAAGATGCACCGGACCGAGTTCGCGCATCTATAGTCGCCGTCCTCCATAAACTCGTATACGTTATCGCAGTTGTTGAAACTGGCGCAGCGCATGTGCGGGGAGCCTTTAACGCATCGCTTCGCCAAACACATCCACTGCCCAGTCGGCCCACGGTCGTTTGGCTGCACCACCTGCGGCTTCTGGGGCGGCAGCAGAGGTGAATTCGGGTACATATGGCATTGGAATGGGCACAAGTTGGCTGTTTGCCAGTTCTTCAGGCCGCCGCCCGCTTTTGCCTGGTGAACCTTGCGCGCGCTAGCCCAGTCGTCCTCGCCACAGGATCCGCTGCAGCCGTCGTTATTGCCATTCACCGTGACATAGTCGCCTTGCAGGTTCTCATAGTCGGCGCCAGCACCGCAGCGATCGTCGGCGCAGGCTTTGAGGCCACTAGGGTCAGACAGGGTGATGGGGTTGTTGTTGCTGTAGGCGTAGGCGTTCCACTGTTGCGGGTCGGCGAGGTCCATGATGGGGTCGACGCTGATGAATCGGCCGAGTCCTGGATCGTATTCGCGGGCGCCGAGGTGAGTGAGTCCTGTGGGGTCGTTGTCGCCGCCGACGAAGCCCTTAGGGTTGGCCCAAGGTATTTGTGATCCGCGGGGGTTGCCATAGGGGTTTTGGTAGCGGCGGGTGACGGTTTGTGTGCCGGAGTTGCTGACGGTGGTGTGTTGGGTGCCTTGGTGGTCGGTGATGAGCCAGGTGAGGGCGGTGGCGGTGCGGGAGGCGATGAGCTGGCCGGCGAAGGTGTAGTAGCGGGTGGTGTTGCGGGTGGTGCCGTTCCAGCGGATGTCCATGCCGGGTAGGTAGAGGGTGGTGCCGGTGGCGTCGCGGCGTAGGAGTCGGTTGCCGTCGGCGTCGTAGATGTTGCTGCCGGCGCTGGCTGCGTCGCCGGAGATGCTGGTGAGGCGGCCTTCGGGGTCCCAGGACAGGTTCTGCGAGGCGTTGCCTGGGGGGCAGGTGTTAGCGGCGGCGCCAGCAGGTCGGCAGGTGGTGTTGCCTGCGTCGTCGTAGGCGTAGGCGTTGGTGACGGCCGGCTGCCCGGGGGCTTCGGTGAGGACGGCGGTGGCGGCGTGGGGGCGTACGACGTTCTTGCCGCCGGTGGGGACGGTGTAGGTGCGTTTGGTGTCGCCGGCGCTGGTGTGGGCGGTTTCGGTGAGCCGATTGCCGACCTTGTCGAAGGTCCAGTCGTGCCAGTAGGGGGCGGGGCCGCCGAGGTTGGCCGTCGTGGGTGTGGTCTTGCAGTCGACGCCGGCCTTGGGGGTCCAGGCGCTGGTGAGCCGGCCGAGCGGGTCCTGGTTGAAGCATTGGGTGTCGGTGGGTCCGACGGCGGGCTGGTCGGCGATGGAGGTGATGTTGCCGGCGTCGTCGTAGCTGTAGGTGCGGTTGGAGACGGTGCCGGTGGCGGTTTCGGGTTTGATGTAGGTGTTGGTGAGCCGGCGGGTGGTCAGGTCGTAGGTGTTGGTCTCTTCGACGTAGTTGCCGGCGCTGCTTTTGCGGGTGAGCAGGGTGGGTTCGCCGTAGGCGGTGTACTGCTGTCCGATGACGTAGCTGTTGCCGTAGGCGGAGCCGGTGGTGAGGGTGACGGGCAGGCCTGAGGTGGAGTTGTAGCCGGTGGTGATCGTTTCGCTGCCGGTGAGGTCACCCGCGACGGGCATGGTGACGCTTTCTGGTGAGCCGTCTTGTTCCCGGTAGCCGTAGCCGATTTGCCAGGTGAGGTTCAGACCGGTCTCGGTGGCGGGGATGACGTAGTGCACCGCGCCGGGCTGGTAGCGCTTGGTGAATGAGAGGTACCGGATTTTGTAGGCGTTGGTGGATCCGGGCGGGTCGAAGCGGGTGGTCTCGGTGAGCTGACCGCGGACTGCTTCGCCGCCGAACATGATGTCGGTCTTGTCGAACTTCCAGCTTGCCCGTTTGGTGGCGGGGGAGATGGTGTCGTCGTAGAGGCCGATCTTGCGGCCGAGGTTGTCGTACTCGTAGGCGAGTACCTCACCTCGGGCGTCTTCAGTGGTGGCGAGGTCGTCGGTCTCGGTATAGGTGCTGCTAATTGTGCCCTTATCGGGGTCCTTGGACGACGTTCGGCGGCCCTTGACGTCGAAGGTGTAAACCCACTCGTTGCCGTCAGCGTCAGCGACGGTGACGAGTTGGCCCTTGCGGTTGTAGGTGTAGCGGGTGCTCTGGTAGGCGCCGGTGACGCCCTGGCTGGTGGTGTGCTGCCGCAGCTCGACCGTGCGGCCACGGGCGTCGGTGACGGTGGTGGTGGGGGTGCCGCCCGCGGGCGGGGTGACGCTGGTGCGGTCACCGAGGTAGGTGGTGGTGCTGCGCCACTTCTCGACCTGGTTGATGATCCCGTCGGTGCCGAGCAGGATGCTGGCGGTGGGACGGGAGGCGTCGTCGTAGATCGTGCGGTTCACGGTCGGCACCGACCACTCGGGCTGCCCCCACAAGGTTCCTGACGGTGCGCCGATCTTGCCGTGGACGCCGTAGGTGGCGTCGACTCGTCCGGACTTGTCGTAGATGGTGTCGGTGATGACCCGGTCGCCGTTGGCTCCGGTGGACTGGGTCTGCCGGGGCCGCAGCAACGCGTCGTAGATCTCGTAGGTGGTCAGGATTCCGTTGCCGGCGTTGACGGTCCTGGTCTGGACCCAGGGGTAGGCGTCGCGGTTCGGCGCGTAGAAGTACGTGTAGGCGGCTGATGGGATGGATTCGCGGTTCTTGCGGTCCCAGCCGACGCCCCAGACCTTGCTGACCCGGCCCAGAGGATCGTAGGTGCTGTCCTTAACCCGGCTGTTGGGATCAGTCGTCTTGACCGGGACGCCCCAGTAGGGGGCGTTAGTGACGCTGGTGGTCCATGCGGCGCCTCCGTTGGGGTCGGGGCTCGACGTGTTGATCGAGGCGACCGGGCCGGTGGCCGGTGTGTATGTGGTCGTGGTGGTGTTACCGCGCGCGTCGGTGGCGGTCGCGAGGCGGCCGAACGCGTCGTAGGTGCTCTGCGCGGTGGTCTGCCAGGTGGTGCCGGCGGACGGGGACCAGTCCTTGAGCTTTTCGACCTTGGTGACCGCGCCGTACGTGGGTGCGGTGTTCGGGCTGGCGGCGCCGTCGTAGCTGTTGCGGGTGTCGGAGATGACGTCCGCGGTGCTGGTCGGTGCGGTGCCGCAGGCCAGGGCGGTGGTGGTGGTCTGCTTGACCGTGCCGGTGATGTTCGCGCCGGTGTTGCGGTTGTAAGTCAGCTCGGTGCACTGCTCGTCGCCGGTGGTGGGCCACTGGCCGTCGTCCTGGATCTGGTCGACGGTGCCGTAGGTGTCGTTGAACGTCGACTGGGTGCGGGTGGTGCGCCAGCCGCCCTGGCCGTCGACGCCGAGCGCGATGGCCTGGTAGGTGGTCTTGGTGTTCACGAAGCGGGCGGTGACGGTGTCGCCGTTGATGGTGCGCGACGCGGTCTCCGGGGAGCGCCAGGGGACGTTGACGGTCTTGCTGACCGGCTTGCTGGTGGTGCCGTTGTAGACGACCTTTTCGCGGATCATGCCGGCGAACTGGTCCTCGTCGTAGACGGTTTCGGTTCCGAGTGAGGCGCCGATGGTGACGGTGCGGGTGCCGCCGGAGACGTTGAGGCGGTCGCCGTGCATGCCCTGTAGGTAGGTGGTGCGGGTCAGGGTCTGCCGGGGGGCGTCGCCGGTGCGGGTCTCGACGGTGCGGTAGCCGCGGAACTGGCTCCAGGTCTTGCGCTTGGGTTTGATGAGTCCGTCGTCGTCGGCGTAGTGCCAGGCCGGGTCGCCGAGGTAGTCGTAGAAGGTGTTCTGCACCGGCGCCTGATAGTCGACGCCGTCCACGACTGCTGGGATGTCGGATTGGGAGACCTTTCGGACGACGTACTTGTGCCACCACTCGGTGATGTCGGAACCGCCCGGGTTGTAGGGGTCGGGGCCGATGACGGGGTAGCAGAGTTTGGTGTTGGTCTCCGGCGCGCTGGGCGGGTTGCTGGAGGTGCATTCACGGTCACTGTAGGTGACCTGGATCTTGGATCCGGTCTCAGTGATGATGTTGCCGATCCGGTTGCGGTTGTTCGTGGTGTTGTGCGAGGCGAGGACCCGGTTCTGCAGGGCCGTGGGTTCGAACGTCACCGGCGGCATCACGACCGGGTCGAGGTTGTCCGGAGTGGTGGCGGTAGAGCCCGTGGCGGTGGTGTTCTTGACCAGGCCGGTGTGCACGATCGAGGCGAGCCACATGCCGGCGTAGTCGCTGCCGTCACCGACCGACGGGTACGTGTGGGTGAGCGTCCAGGAGTCGACGTCCTGCCAGGCGGGGGTGGTCTTGGTGGTGTCCCAGACCCGAGTGGTCACCTTCGCCAACCGCTTGGTCGACCAGAAGGTGGGCGTGTTGTTGGTGCCGCAGTCGGCGGCGCCGGAGGCGCATTCCTGGTCCCAGGGGACGTCTTTCCAGCTGACGCCGGGGCTGTGATTGGTGCAGTTCGACTCGCAGCGGTCCAGGGCGGTGAAGGTGACCTGCCCGGTAGGGGTGATCGAGCGGCCCGTCGGGCGGTCCCAGGTGCCGTAGTCGATGCGGCTCAGCGTGCCCCCGCGGGTGTAGACGGCCTTGTCGGTGGCCTTGTTGTTTCTGCCGTACCGGTTCGTCTCCGGGGCGTACCAGTAGGACATGGTGTTGCCGCGGGGGTCAACGACGTAGTCGAGGTTCCACCGCCACGCCTGGGTACAGAACGAGGCCGCGAAGGTGCCGGCGTTGCAGGGCTCGTTGGTGTGGTTGCCGGCCACCGGGACGGTCCAGGTGGAGTTCGTGGCGGCGCTCTGGCCGGGCGGGTTGTTCAGGCCGAAGAAGTACTGGGTGCCGTCGGTCGTGGTGACCTTCCAGTGCTCGCCACCGTTGGCGCCGTTGCTCGCCCCGGGCAGCTTCTCGATCTTCGAGCCGTCCTCGTCCCGAGAATGCCAGCCCTTACCGGCCTCGAATACCAGCTCGCTGCCGCCGCCGTTGAGGGACATGGTGGCGTTGTAGGACCGCCAGCACAGGTCGCCGGTCTTCACCGTGTTGTTGGCCGAGCCAGCCATGTCCTCGCTGCACGGCACATAGCTGCGTTCGATGAACCCGGGCGAGAAGTCGAAGCCCTCACCGACCCACGACGGCTGGCTGTTCTCCGCGCTGGAACGCCCGTCGACAGCACCCGAGGAGTAGGCCAGCGACACCTTCGGCGCCAGACCGGCCGCGGGCGGGACCCGCATGTCGTAGGACCAGGTGAAGTTGCCGGTCGATCCGCCCGACGACCAAGTGGCGGACGCGGCCAGCGGCGTGGCGGAGTAGTCACCCTGAACACCAGCGGCCCCGGCAGCGAGGGCCATCACCGTCCCAGCCGGAGCTGCGGACACCCGCCCGCTCACGGTGCCGTCCGCGACGGAGTTGACGGACTTGACCGGCGTGGCCCGGCACTCGGATGCGGCCGGGGTCGTCAGGGCGCACGCTGGGAGCGTCCACAGTTTCAGCCGCGAGGACCAGTTGCCGCCGAAGGCGTGACGGAACGGCTTGTAGTCGATGGTGACGTTCACGTCCGCCGGCCCGGTGGCACCGTCGGGGCGCAGGGTCAGCAACAGCCCATCACGCCACGCGCTGGGGTTCTTCCCGCGGTCGTGGACCTCGACGTCCACGCCGGTGACCCCACGGCCGGAGGGCGTCGATGAGCGGGAAACTCGCACCGGCAGGCTGCCGGCGCGTACCGGAGCGGCGGTGGTGGCGCGGGCGATAGCCGCCGGCAGGGTGGCCCGGGCGCGGCCCGGCGCCGGCCACACCGGCTTGTCCCACTCGGCGGTCTTGGCCGCCTTGGTTGGCAGCGCCTTCTGCTTCGCCGGGCCTCCGATGGAATCGAGCTTCTCCGGCCGCACGTTCGGCAGCGACGGGCGGGGCTTAGCCTGCGCCGGAGGGACGGCGAGAACGCCGGCACCGAGGACTGCGGTCACCGTCGCCGCGATCAGACGACGCGTCGTGGACAGCAGACGGCCCCGGCGGGGGCGGGTCAGAGTTGGCACCGTGAGCATCCCATCTCGGGTGGTCCTCCGGCGCGGCGCCGGCTTCTGATCGTGGCGGTGAACAGGCTTGTGGGCGGGCATGGTCACTCCTCGCCCGTCTGGTTGACCTGCGTGTTGTAGAGGTCGCGCACGCCGCCGTCGGTGAACGCGCCCTGGTAGGCGACCACGTCGTCGACACCGCCGGTAAGCCAGTCGGTGAACCCGATGGGCTGGTCGGAACGCCCGACCACGAACGGGCCGGTGGCGTTCCACCGCTGCCACGCCGAGACCATCGCCGTAGTGGCCTTTAGCTCCCCGTCGACATAGAGGCGGATCTGCCGGCGCTCGGCGTCCAGCACCCCGGTCAGCTGGTGCCATTCCATCGGATCGACTGCGGCGGTCGCGGCGGTGGTGATCGCGGTGGTGTTGGTCGCGCCGGCGCGGACGGTGAAGGCCCACTGCCCGCCGGAGGTGTCACGGAACTGCAGGTCGAAACCGCTGTAGCCGGAGCTGTGGTCCTGCGACAGGATCGTCTGCCGGCCGGTCGCCGCCTCCACCCGCGCCCATGCCGAGACGGTGAACGACGCGTCGGTGCGCACTACCGCCCCGTCACTCCAGTTCGGGGTGGCCTCGTCGCCGAGGTTGTCCTGGGCGTGTCCGTACTCCTGGGTCACCTGGTTGTAGTGCGGGTCGCCCGGGTCCTCGACGAAGTGTGTGCCATCCAGCAGGAGTGCCTTGTTGCGCTGGCCGTAGCCGACCCAGCTGCCCTCCGTGAGGGCGAGGCGTCGGCTGAGGTTACCTACCTCGTTGACCTGGCAGGCCGGTGACGATGGGTCGGAGCTGACCTCGTAGCAGGGGTAGGCGTCCCTGAAGTTCCAGGCGGAGGTCAGCGGGGCGCTGACCATGCCGGGCTCGTTGAACGGGTAGGCATCGGTGGCGGTGCTGCCGGTGAAGTCCTGCGCCACGAGCACCCGGTCGTAGACCTGCACGTCGGCGATCGAACCGGTGAACCACTTCGCCGGTGCAGCGTTGAAACCACGGCCGATCGAGAAGACCCCGGTCGCCGCCCACGGCGCGGCAGCCCGGTCGGCGTCACCGACCAGGGTGCCGTTGACGTAGAGCAGCATCTTGCCCGACGGCCGGTCGAACACCCCCGCGAGATGCGTCCACTTCCCCACATCCGCCGACGTCAGCGCAGCGACCGCAGCTGCGGAGCGGGTGGTGCTGGCCTGATCCGGGGTGTCCTTCATGACGAACGCCCACCGCGGCGTCAACGGCGACCCCGCCATCCGGACACCGAGCTGGAACCCGGCGGCGCTCGTGCCGTCCTGGCTGACCGCGACGTTGTCCTCGCTGGCCGGCAGCGCCGACAGACGCACCCACGCGGCCACACTGAACGACTCCGTCGTGTTCACCACCGACTGGTGGTGATTCAACGCCGAGGACGATCCGTTGAAGGCCGGGCTCGACGCGCCCGGCATCCGCAGGTTCGGTGACCAGGTCACCCCGGTCGGGGCCAGCGGGGTGGTGATCGTCGCTTCTGCCCGCTCGTCGGTCAGCGCCTGGGTCTGGGTGACACCTGGACGCGGTTCGAGTTTCCACCAGTTCGTCGGCGGCGCCGGCCGGTCCACGATGAACGCCACCGACCCCTGCCCCTCCGTCTGCGCCGAGTTGATCGCCGAGACGTACAGGATGTTCTCGCCGTACTTCGGTGCCGTCAGGGTCACCGACGCCGTGCGGACGCCGGCGCCCGTCGCGGTGATTTCCGTCGTGGGAGGGAAGCTCCAGCCGTAGCGGAACTTCACCACCGTCGACGTGTTCGACGACAGCGTGAACACGCCCTTCTCCCCCGGCCCGGCCGGCACCGTGGTCACCGTCGCGGTCACATCGGGGTAACTCACGTCGGTGGTGAACTCGCACCACGCCGACCACACGCTGGGCAGGTTGTACGGGGCCGGGTCGGTGGCCATCGCCCGGAACGCGTACGACTTGCCGTTGACCAGCCCCGACAACGCCGCCGTCGTCGACCGGCCACCGGCCGGCACCGACGCCCCCGCCGGGGCGGGCTTGCGCGGGGTGCTGTCGTTGTAGGTCCCCGACGCCGGGATCTCCAACCACTCCCACTTCGTGGTCAACGCCTGCGTACCGTCCGCGTCCGGGAACACCGCCGACAACGTGGGCGTCAACGTGCCGATCACCGACCGCACCCCCGACGTGCAAGCCGCCCCCGTGGTCTGCAGCCCGTACGGCTGCCCCGGGTAGGAGCTGTAGTCCACGATCAGCTTCACCGAGTTCGGCAGGTACTTCTTCCACCGCTCCTGCGTCGACTCACCGCTGCCACCCGCCGCGCACGCGCACAGGGCCATCGTGATGTAGGGCGCGGAGTGATCGGCGTGGTCCTGGATCAGGTTCGTAATCGCCGTGCTCTCGAAGTTCACCGTCATGTCCGGCTGGATGCTGCTGCAGCCGCCGGCCTCGTTAGCGTGCGAGTAGGCGTTCTCCACCGGCGTCTTCATCGTCGGTGACCACTTCGTGCGGGGCGTGGACGAGATCGGGCCCGCGTGCCACAGGTAGTTGATCGTGTCATCACACGACCAGGTGTGGTCGACCGTCGCCTGCACGTACGCCTTCTTGACGAACTTCTTCGCCACCCCAGGCAGCGGGAAGTCGAAGAACGACCGGTACAGCACCCCTGTGTCCGGGTTCTTCCCGACCCGGGCGACGCTCACATCAGAGTTCGTGGAGTTGTTGTTCGTCGCGTACGCCCACCGGCTCTTACCCGTCGACCACGGCGGGTCGATGAACACCGGAAACACCGCCCCTGGGCCGGTCAGCAGCGCCTCATCTGGATGCAACACCACATCACCGCCGCTGGTCACCTCCGTACGCACCGGCGCGGTCACCGCCGCGTCCCCCGGACCGACCGGCGACGACTCCTCCTCCTGCCCCGCTTCCGCCGCTGCCACGGCAGCGCGACCAGCGGTCTGCGGACGCGGCGCGGAACTGGGCGTCGAGTCCCACATCGTCGCCGCCGCCGACTCCGCCAACACCTCACCACCGGCGACCGCCCGCAGCTCCCCGTCACCGACCCGCACCGCCCGCGCGTCACCGCCGACGTCGAAGCGCAGCTGCCGCAGCGCCGGATTCGCCGCAGCCTGCGGGCTCTTCACCACCAGCACATGCGAGAAACCCGTCCACGTGGCCCGCACCACCAGGTCCACATCCGGCAGCACACCCGGATACGTCGCCGAGTCCCCGACGATCGTCGGGGACGGCAACGCGCCGCCCTGCCACGACAGGCTGAAACTCTTGCCCCGACGCACCAACGTCACCATCGGACCGCTACCACCAGCCGAGAAGCGAACGTCCGCCACCGACACCGCCGGCCGCCACAACCCGTCACCACTCCGCGCCAGGGACAGATCCACGGGCGCCCACGACCCGTCCGCGCGACGCGCACGCTGCGGCACCACCGCCGACTCCTGCTGGAAACCGCCATCCGGCAACGCGAAAACCTGCGTCAACTCCGAACGCCCCGCGGCGACCTCCACCCGCTGACCGGTCTCCTCCGCCAGCCGCGACGCCGCCCCCGCGTCCCGGGCCGTCAACGGCGCCTTCGGCTTCGACGTGGCCGCCGACGCGGCGGCAGAAGGCACCACCACGACGCCGGCCACCAGCGCCATCGACAGCAGCGAAGCCAACCGCCGACGCGGTCGACGAGCAGCCGAGAACGAACCGACACGACGTCGGGCAGCAGTCACCACAGGTCCCCCGTTGATCACGTGATGAAGTCGCCGAACTGTAGAGACCCGGATCAACAGATGTAAAGATCCCTCACAAGTTGTGAGGACGAATCGGGCAACAAGCTTCGGGACCGGCAGCCATCTCACCTACCGTGAGTAGCCCGCAGCGTCGGTCCACCAGCGAATACCGACCTCTTAGCAGGTCGTGCATACTGTCCGCCGATAGCCCCGCCGACCGCTCCCCAGGAGCCCCGCCTTGCCGACGACCATTCCCGTCGCCGCTCTCGGCCAACCCGGCGGTGTGCCGCCCGTCTGCGTCAGACACGCCGCCCCCGCCAGCCGACGAAAGCCCGTGCTGTTCCGCTCTACCCCACCTACCTGGTCGTTCCTGCTCATCCTGCTCGGCGTGCTGCCCTTCGCGATCGTCGCCACGATCGTGCAGAAGCGCGTCACCGTGCCGAACTGGCCTTTCTGCCGGGCCTGCGCACGCCAGCGCCTGCGACGGCTGCTCGGCGGAATCGGTGTGGCCCTGCTGGGTGTCATCGCCGTCATCGGCTTCTCCGCGGCCATGCCACCGTCGAGCAGCCTGACCGCAGTCGTCGTCATACTCAGCTTCGCCGTACTCCTCGCTGGTGTGGTGTTCGCCAGCACCAGTGGATGGGCCACCCTCGCCGCCGCGAAACTCGCCTCCGACGGCACCAGCCTTCGCCTGCGCAAGGCGCACCCAAATTTCGGCATGGCGACCGACTGAAGCACCCGGGAAGCCGGCGGAATGCGATTCGCAGCCTGGGACTGCAGCGTGTACCGCTCCGGAACGGCCACCCATGCAATGACAACGTGAACCTCTCAGGCAGCGAGCCCGACTGTCGACGAGACCCGCTGCCAGCAGCGGACGGTAGCCTCTCCGGTATTTCCGAAGTGGTCAGCGCGCAGGAGACCCTGGTCAGATGGCTGCTGGTGAGATTCGGGTCTCAACTGCCGGAATCCCTACCAACTCCACCATGGCGGATCTAGAGCTGCACGTCGATGCAAGTTCGTCCGGCGAGGCTCTGGGCGAGCGGCCATGAGGCTGGCCTATCCATCGCGTAGCACTGGCTCATGATCACTGGGATAAGCTCCGCCGGTGAAGCGACTCCTCGCCGCGGGCCTGCTAGGTGCCGTCCTCTTTCTCTCCGCCTGTAGCGACGACAAGCCGGAGGCAAGCCGTCCCAGCCCTGACCAGTACAGCCGCAGCGGCTGCATCTTGCTGGCGCAACGGTTGAAGGAGAATGACCACGGCTGGATCCTGAATGGCAGTGTCGCGACCCGGGCTGCTCGCTCGACAGACCCCGCGATAAGCGCTGCCGGCAAGGAGTTGGTGCTGGCCGTGCAGGAGGCCGGCGACCTGGACGTGGGCAGCAAGGGCAAAGCGGACATGACGCAGGCCGAGGCCCGGGTCACCGAAGCTCAACAGAAGCTGAAGGCAGCGTGCCGTGACCTGCTAGGCGAAGAACCCTGGTCCTGACCACGCGGCCGTGCCGTGTCCTGCACCGCGGAACCTTCACGCCCTGGGCTTAATCGCTGGCGGACTCGGCTCGAACGTGCAAGCTGCGCCACGGAGCGACGTCGGCTTGATAGGTGGGCGTGGACCTACGTCACCGGATGCCCCAGGACGCCACCATCGGCGGCCAGGTCGTCGTCGCTGAGGTCTCAGGCCATGCCGAGCCCAGGTCCGCCATCGACCAAGCAGCACCACAACGGGCCGGTAGTGGCCGCCTCCTCGGCCAGGCAACGAGAGCGCCGCGAGCCAATCGGCTCGCTGCGCCCTCTCAGTCACGTCGCGCTCTCAGCTCGACGTCGTTGGTCGTGCTTTTCGTAGCCGAGGTGCTCGGTCATCTCCTCGTTCAGCGCGGTCTCCAGGACCGTCTTGGTCAGCTGCTTCAGCAGCCCGTCCGGACCGGTCAGGGACAGCCCTTGTTCCTTGGCTGCCCGGACCAGATCGGTGGCGGCCTTCGCCTCCGCCGACGGCTCGGGCCGCTTCCTGCGTCCGGTCTGGTCGTTCAGTGTCGTGGTCATCACGGCACCCTCCTCACCAGGCACAACGCCCGGCAGGTCAGGCCGGAAACACCCCAGCAGCCTGATCAAGCGACGGGTCGCAGATGCCGCAGCGTGCTGTTGGGGCGGTCGGGATGGGTTGTCTCCCAGCGTCGCTGCAGCGCATCAACAAGGTTGGTGATCATGGGTTCGGTGACGTGGCTGTAGATGCCTCTGACGCCGGCGAGGCGGTGGCCGAGCCGTCGGGCCTGGGCGATCTCGGGGATGCCGTCTTCGATCAGCCAGGTCTTGTGGGTGTGGCGCAGGTCGTGAAAGTGCATCCCGGGAAGAATCGGCGGGATGTCTCGCTGGGGGCCGCCGGTGAGGGCGGGGGTCCACGCGCGGCGGTTGAAGTTGGAGCGGCGTTGGTGGTAGCCGCGGGCGCCGGGGAAGACGGTGTGGTGGGGGTGTTCGGCGAGGTGGGTGGCGAGGAGGTTGGTGAGGAAGCGGGGTAGGCGGATGTGGCGGACGGAGTCGTTGGTCTTGGGTGGGCCGAGGTACAGCTTGCCTTCGACTTCGTGTAGGGCGCCGGTGTCGGGGTGGACGTAGATGCTGCCGAGGGTGAGGTCGAGGTTGTCTCGGTGCAGGCCGGCGAGTTCGCCCCAGCGCATGCCGGTGTAGGCGGCGGTGAGGATCATGAGGCCGTCGGATGCTCGGGTTTGGCGGGCGACGATGGCGGCGACTTGTTCGGCGGTGGCGTGGGGTCGTTCGGCGCGGATGCCTTTGGGGATGCGGATTCCTCGGCAGGGGTTGAAGGGGATCCGGCGGTCTTCTACGGCTTCTTGTAGGACCATGGACAGGACCATGATCACGTCGGCGACGGATCGGGGTGCGAGGTTTTTGCCGAGGGCGACGGCGAGGGTCTTGATGTGTTGGCGGCGGATGTCGGCCAGGGGCAGGGGGCCGAGGGTGGGCAGGATGTGCAGTCGTAGGTGGCTTCGGTAGGCGGCCCAGGTCGCGGGGGATGCCTGGTGGGTAGATTCCCAGATGGGCACCCATTCGGCGAGGGGGATCCGTCCGCCGCGGGGGTCGATGAAGGTGTCGCGGGCGACTTCGACGTCGATTTCTTTGGCTCGGATGACGGCGTCGGCGCGCCGGTCATGGGTGGAGTCGGTGGTGACGGTGCCGTCGGTCATGCGGAGGCGGACGCGGAACTTCGTGCCGCGTTGTTCCACCCAGGCCATGGGTTACTCCATTCGGTGCGGGTGCGTGCGTCGGTGATGGACGCGTGACTTCGCGGGTTGGGTCAAGTCGGTGCTGGCGGGTGGCGGCGTCGGTGGGTGCGGCGGCCGGTGGCCGGTTCTGCGGAGGTGGCGATGAGGGCGGCGAGGTCGGCGGCGGAGAAGCGCAGGTGTTTGCCGAGGAAGGTGCAGGGGATCTGGCGGCGCCCGGCGCGGCGGCGTAGCCAGGATTCCGGGATGCGCAGCAGCGCTGCGGCTTCGGCTGGTGTGTAGAGGCGCGGTTCCTGCTCGTCGTGGTGTCCCGTCGCGCGGGCGGGTGTGGGTGGCGGCGGTGGGCGTCGTCGGGGGCGGGGCGGGTTGTCGCGCACGGTGAGCTCCTCGCAGGCGCGGGTGGGGCGGGCTCTTCGCGGGCGGATGTCTGGTCGGCCCGCGAAGAGCCCGCGGGTGGTCAGTGGTGACGGCACAGCAGGAGGGCGGAGGGCGGCGGCTGCTTGGGCGGGGACGACAACGTTGCTGAGAACCCGTAGCGCGACGGTGCGAGGTAGGGCGAGTGCCGGGGGTGGGCGACCCAGTGGTTGGGCAGTCCCATGAGCCATGCCACGAACGGTGTGGCGAGGACGGGTTGGCCGCCTTGTCCGGGTTGGGTGGGTGCGGGGTGCGCCGAGCGTGGTGGTGGGGTGAGCGACGGTGGTGCGCAGGTCAGATCTGCCGGTGCGGTGGTGGCCGGTGCCTCTGGCATCAGGAGGCGTGGGGTGTAGGCAGCAGGACCTGGGAAAGGGTGGGGCGGAGGTCGGGGCCGACTCGGTGGCCGTTGGTTCTGCTGTCGCTGGGGAGTCGGGTTGGTGGGAGGTGGCGGGTGCAGTGGGGGTTCGGTGATGTCGAGCAGCCGTGGTGGTGCTCGGATTCTTTACCTTCGCGGGCGCAGCGGGTGGGCAGCGCGAGTAGCTGCTCCCCGCCGCCGGTGGCGAGCAGGATCAACTGGTCCGGTCGGTGCGGGGCGTCGGATGCACAGGCATAGCCGCCTCGTTTCGTACCCGAGCGTGGCCAGGTCAGCGTGAACGACGTCGAGTCCGCGTGCGCGGAGGCGGCGACGTTTTCCACGAACACGAGGGGCGGTCGAAGATCGCGAACAGCGTGGGTGGCGCTTGTCCACAGATTGCTATGGACACCGCTGATGGCGGCGCGTCTGCCGGCCTTGGAAATGTCTTGTCACTGCAATGTCAAGCTTGGGCTTCTGGCCCCGGCGGTCTCCGAGGGAGGTGCTGCCGGTAGCGTTCTTTGCGCAGCTGGTGACGGAGGCGGCGCGGTGGCGCGGACGTGGATGTCGATCCGGGTTGAGTTAGTGTCCGGCCGTGGCGAGGACTTCTGGCCCCGCCCAGGGCGGATCTTCGCGGCGGCGCGGACGCATACGTTTGAGCAGTTCGGCGCGGCGATCGATGACGCTTTCGGCCGATGGGATCTGGCACACCTGCGCCTGTTCACCCTTGCCGACGAGACACCGGTCTGCTCGTTCCAGGTTTGGCAAGAGGCCACGGACGGTGCTGTCGACAGCGACAAGACCAAGCTGAGCCGGCTCACCCCAGGTGAACAGCTCGCTTACGTCTTCGACATGGGTGACGACTGGACGCACCTGTGCACGGTCGATGAACAGCGGATCGATCCGCTGGAACAGCTCGGCTTCGTCCCGACGGAGCCGACGCCGTACTGGGGCTGGGGGAACCTGCCCGATCAGTACGGTCGACGGTGGGACGGCGACGATGACGAATCGCCGATGCCCAAGCCTCCCAAGAACCCGCTGCGTGATCTTCCTCCGATCCTGCCCTGGTGGGGACCGCGGCGCCGCGGCTAAACCCGGCGAACGTGCCTCAATCGGGGGATAGGGACCAAGCTTCAACCACGTCACGCCGGCAGGTCGACACGGCGGCGGACGACATGACAAGACCTCGTCAGCCCTCAGGGCGACAGCACGGAACCGAGTCAGCCCACCCACCGTGACGTCTCTACCACGGGCGGCGGACCGACCCGCCCAGCGCCGCACGGGGCGGCAGCACGGGAATGAGGCAGCCCGCTACCGCGCCTTGGGTTCCCCGTGAGAACACTTGGGTTCGCGGGAACTTCCGGAACTCTGGCTCTTGATGAACACGAGAACGTCCTCGTGCGCGATCAGGTGCATGGGGGTGCCGGCGGCCCGGGCCTTACGGACGGCCTGGAGTTGAAAGAACGACGGCCGGGCGACGAGCCCGCCGTCGCGGACGGCGGCGAGCAGCGCCACGCATCGGTCGACGGGGGTGAGGCCCGCCCGGATGCCGGCGCCGATGACGGCCGACGGAAGGTCAACCAGTGCGCCGTGCTTGCGCCACGGTCGAGCGGTCACGACGACGACCCCACCGGGGCGTAGGAGGGTGTGGCAGCCGGCGAGGATCTGCGCGAACCCGTCGGCGAGTCCGGTGAGGTCGCGGTAGGCGAGGTTCCCGCGGTCCGTGCCGTCGTTGTAGGCGTTGTCGAACTTCGCCACGCCGTCGGCGCCGGGCCGCACCAGGCCGTGCACGGTCGGCCCATACGGCGGCGAGGTCACCACGAGGGCGACCTGCCCGGTCAGGGCCCCGGGTACGAGCGAGAGGATGCTGGTGGCGTCGCCGCGGATGACGCCGGCCCGTCCGGTCGCGCCCTGAGTGTGGGCGTGTTTGATGTTGGCGTCGGCGATGTCGGACCAGCGGGACTCGTACTCCACGCCGATCGCGTCGCGGCCGGCGTGGATCGCCTCGACCAGGGTGGTGCCGATCCCGCACATCGGGTCGAGCACCAGGTCCCCCGGCTGGGTGTAGGCGGTGACGGCGTGCGCGGCGATCGCGGGGAGCATCCGTGCCGGGTGTTGCACGGACTCGCGGACGTACCGGCCTCGGCGCTGGACCGGGCCGGTGGCCTGAGCGGTCGCCCACACCGACAGGCCCTCCGGGCCGGCAGCAGCCTGATGACCTCCGATCGGGTCGATGGTGAAGGAGGCAGTCGGTGTGCTCTGCTCGTCGGGGTCGCCGACGGCTTCTGCGCGGTGCTTAGCCACGGCGACCACCGCCCTCGCGCCCGCCCCGTCGACGCGGGGCGCGGCTCTGGGCCTGGCTGAAGACCATCAGGTCCGCGTGGACTCGCAGGTGCGCCATCTGCCACCGCTGGTCGGTGGTGGTGAGGGTGAGCAGTTCCTCGTCGGTGACGTGGTAGACGAAGGCGTCGCCGTCGGTGTCGGCGGTGACGGCGACGAGGTGCTGCAGGTAGCCCAGTCCGACGCCGGCGGCGGCCTGGACCACGCCGGAGAAGTCTTCCGGGCTGGCGGTGGTGCCGGCCGGGACGGTGACGAGGAGGATCAGGCAGCCGCCCGGTTGCAGCAGCGCGGCGCAGGCGGTCAGCAGCCACGCCAGCCGGACCCGGTTGGCGGCGGCGTGCTCGTGCAGGGGCCAGCAGGCGACCACGAGACTGGTCGCCTGCTGCAGGGAGTTGTCGGGTGGCGGGACGGCCGCCGTGTCGGTCGGTGGGTGCAGTTGCGGGTCGGTGAGATCGTCACCGAACCAGGCGCCCATCTCGGGCACGTCGTCCTCCTCCCCCGGTTCCGTACCGACGGTGGCGCCGGCAGGCGGGGCCGCGGCGCCCGGGCCGATGATCAGGCTGGACGTGTCGGTGAACCACGCGGGGTGGTGACGGCGCGCTCCGGCCGCGCAGGCCTGGGTGAGGGCGTGGTCGGTGGTGAGGTCGACGACCGCTTCGCCGGGGCGGCTGTAGGCGGCGATGAGGCGGCCGGCCAGTCGGGTGCCGATGCTGCGTCCGGCGTCTCCCGGGGTGCGGGCGGTGCGCCAGACGGTGAGCGGTACCGGCGGATCGCCGGCAACCAGGTCGGTCGGTGTCGGGTCGACCTCAGCGTCAGGGCCGGTGTCGACGGTGGAATCGGGATGCGGGGTGTGGTGCTGCGGCGTGTGCTCGCTCATGTGGTGTCGGCTCCGCGCCGCGCCGTGGTGCGCTGACACCCTCAAACCGGTGTTTGTCAGCTGTGGCGAACACCTGCCCCTCTCACGGTGATCTCACGAATCTTTGACAGCCGGTTCCCGTCCGCTTAGCTGTCCTGGGGCTCCGGGATGTTCACGCGGGCGCCGACTCCATGGGTCGGATCAATATCGGGAGGCTGCCAGAGCCGTCGATCGTTCCAGTTTTGTCCGCCGCCCAGTGTCACGGCCACCTCGGCCACACCAGCGGCGTACGCCAATGACACGGGGCGCTGGCCGGCATTGTCAGACCGCTGTCCGACTTCGCCGGACAGCAGCGGCGCCACCGAGGGTACCGGCTCCGGAGCTGTCATTCGGACGGCGGCTCGTCAGACCGTCACGGCCCGGCGGACGGACGCTGTCAGCCTGGCATGCCGGCGCACCCCACGCCCCGTGGCCGCCGACAGGCGGGGCGTCCAGCCGATCGCGGTCTGTCACTGTTCGCTGTCAGGCACTGTGAGACGGGCTGGGAGGCATCGTCGGACCCGCGGCGCGGGTGGCGCCTCCTCTCCCCCGGCCGCCGCCGCGGAGCGTGTCCGTCCGTCTCTGGTCGTGTCAGCGCGCAGGTCAGCGTGGCGTATCAGAACGTGCACGTCGACGTCGATCGTCAGTGAGCGGTGGTGTCGCGAGAGGCACCTGATGGCGTCGACCCGGTGTCCATGTCGGCCAGCCTGCGTTGTCAGGGGTCCGTGAGGCCGGGGTGGCGCAATGGCGGTCCGGCGTGCCGACTGCGCGGCTTCGGCCCGTCCCCGACATTCGTCTCTGACATGGGAGTTCCTGACATGACCTCCTCCGCCACCGGCTGGCCCGACTCGCCTCTGGACGCCGTGGACACCGCGTTCGCCGACCTGACCTGCGACCCCAACCCGTTGTCCCTGGACCTCGATTCGCTTGTCGGGCAGCTCGCTGATGACACCGGTCTGCCCGGCGGTGTCATCGCGCTGCCGGCGTTGCGGCAGTGGCTGCTGGAGCATCCCCGCGCCTACACGGTTCGGGACGTGGTGTGGCGGGAGCTGATCCGCCGCGCCCGCCTCGACGGGCCAGCCTGGGTCATCGCCGCGGTCGCCCTGGCGATGCCGGCACTGCGCCGCTACGCCGGCCGGCTGCATACCGGCTGGGCCGGCGACGCCCACGACCTGGACGCCGAGATCCTCACCGGTTTCCTGACCGCGCTGCGCGACCGGGTTGACCTGGCCCGACCGGCGCCGTACGCGGCGTTGTGCATGGCCGCGTGGCGGGCCGGCCATGAACTGCGGCAGCGTGCTGGCGCCGAGGCCGTGCCGGTGGACGACCTCGAGCACGTCACCGGCCCGCGTACTCCGAAGCGGCCCTACGGGCATCCGGACCTACTCGTACGCCGCGCCGTCGAGTTGGGCATCGTCGATGAGTGCGATGAGCAGCCCTACATCGACCTGCGGCTGGGCCGGCGGGCCATCGAACCCATCGCCGCCCGGCTCGGCGTGGAGGTCGACACGCTGCGGCGGCGCGTCGAACGCATCGACGTGCGCATCGCCGAAGCGCTCGCCGCCGGGTTCCTTACCGAGGTGCTCTCATCGCGGGTGCAGGAGGACCTCGCCGCGGCGGCCGAGCGACGACAACACATTCGGGCCGCCCGCGGTGCTGGTCCGCGACCGGCCGCGGCGCGGGTGACGCTGGCAGCCGCCTGAGGTGCCATCCCCCGTAGAGCGCCCCCACGCGGGCCCGACCATCTGGTCGGGCCCGCGACCGTGTGCGGCGAGCCTGCCGTGCCGCATCGGCGACCGGCTCCCACCCCCGGGTACGGCGGCGAACCGCCGTAACCCGCTGCGGAGCCGGGCTGTCGGGACTCTCACACCCCCGCCCAGGAAGGTCGAGGAGGCTGCTGTGCGGTCCCGGCACCGACACCGACAGGCGGTTCCGTCACCGGCGGCATGCTCGTCCGGAAAGGCGTGCCGGCCAGGGTCGCTAGAGGTTTGTGAGGTCGTGTCGGAGCGCTGTGGGACAGGCAGGTGTTCGCCGGGGCTCACAAACGCCGGTTTGAGGGTGCGGAACTCCTCCGGCGTCACCACGGCGTCATGCGGAGGTTTGGTTTCGCCCGCCGTCGGGCCGGGACACAGGGCTGACACGGGACCGGGTGCCTCGGGTGCCGCGCCACGTTGATGCGCTGACACCTCATCGATCGCCGCTGACCCGAACGGGAGGACGAGCTCCTCCCGAGGTTCACCGCGCTCCCCTGTCCGGCATGTGTCTCCCGCGCCCGGCGGCGGCTCCCCGACCGCCGTTTCGACGATCGCGCCGGCCCTGAGCCGGTGCGGGAGGTGCAGCGATCCATGTTCCCCACGTCGTGGGCACGTTCTCGTGCTCTGACCATCGCGCTGTCCACGCTTCGCCGCGTCGCCCGGGTCGCCGCGCCCGCCGCGGCTGCCCTCGGGATGCTGGCCGTGCCCGCCGCTGGCTACGGCGACGCCGGTGAGCCGGTCATCCTGGCCGTCAACGACCTGCCCACCGTCATCGCCAACCTGCAGGCCTGGGTGATGGGCATCCTGGCCGCCGTCGCCACCCTGTTCCTGGTCCTGGCCGGGGTGTACTGGGCCACCGCCGGCGGCGACCCCGTCCAGGTCGACAAGGCCAAGGGCGCGTTAAAGAACGCTCTGATCGGCTACGGCCTGGCCGTGCTCGCGCCCGTCCTGCTGAGGGTCGTTCAGGGAATCGTCGGAGGCTGACGATGGCCTGGGCGCTCAACCAGATCCTCGACTGGTTCGCCGGTCTGCTGCTGGACTGCCTGAACGGGCTCATCACCGCGATCACCCGCGCGCTGCTGATCACCCCGGACGTCACCAGCCTGCCGCAGGTGCAGGCCCTCACCGGACGGTCGGTCTGGGTCGTCGACACCGTCTTCGTCCTGGCGTTCGTCACCGCTGGCGTTCTCACCATGGTCGCCGGCGGTGACGAACGCGCCCGCTACACCGCGAAGGATCTCCTGCCGCGGTGCGTCGTCGGGTTCGTCACCGCCCACTTCTCGCAGCTGATCGCCGGCACGCTGATCGAGGTCGCGAACGCGTTCACCACCGCCCTGACCGCGCAAGACTTCAACGGTGACGGGGCCCTCGACGCCGTCAAGACCCACCTGATGGCCGCGCGGGACCAGAGCGCCGGGCTGCTGTTCGTCGTCTGCCTGGCGATCATCGTTGTCCTGCTCGCCGCCACCGCTTGCAGTGTGATCGTCCGCTTCGCGCTCGCGCTGGTGCTCACCGCGGTCGCGCCGATCGCCCTGGCCTGCCACGCCCTGCCCCAAACAGAGGGTGTGGCCCGCCTGTGGTGGCGGTCGTACGTCGCCATGCTGGCGATCCCGGTGGTGCAGGCGTTCGTGCTGTTCGCCGGCCAGTGGATGCTGCTGGACACCAGCGCCATGCTGCCGCTGCTGGGCCTGCCGGCCGAACCGGGCGGAGTGCTCAACCTGTTCGTCGTGATGGTCCTGCTGTGGACCACAGTCAAGGTGCCGGGGTTGATGCGCCGCTACGCCACCAGCGGCGCAGGCGGGCACGGCGGCAACCCGGTCGGCGCGGTCATGCGGGTCGTCGTGGTCCAGCAACTCACCCGCGGGCTGCGCATCCCCGGCGTCGGGGCGGTGCGCCGATGAACCGCGACCACCGCGACGAACAGGCCGCCACCGCCCGCATGCCCGCCGACGTGGACGCGCCGGACAAGGTGCTCTACGGGCTGACATTCCGGCAACTCGCGATCCTCGCCGTCGCCGCCGTCATCTTTTACGGCGCCTGGCGCGCCCTCCACGCGATCGTGCCCGCACCGGTGCTACTCGGCGCCGCGGTCGTCCTCGGCGGCCTGGTGTTCGGCCTCGCTGTCGGCCGCCGCGACGGACTGCCCATGGACATGTGGCTGGCCTCCGCGGTACGCCACTCCCGGGCACCACGCGCTCTGTCCACCACCGACACCACCGCGAAAACACCCGACTGGGTGCAGGCCCCGGCGTCGAAGGTGATGCTGCCGGCCCCGCTGAACCTGCCCGCCGACGCCATCGACGACCACGGGGAGATCAGCCTCGGCGCGGTGAAGGCGGCGATGGTCGCGGCGACCAGCGTCAACCTCGCTTTGCGTACCGCCGACGAGCAGGCCGCCCTGGTCAGCACCTTCGGCCGCTGGTTGAACTCGCTGTCGACGCCGACGCAGATCGTGGTGTCGGCGCAGCCGGTCGACCTGCACTCCGCCGCCCGCATCCTCGCCCAGGCGGCGGACGCCATGCCGCACCCGGCTCTCGCGGACGCGGCGGCCGACCACGCCCGATTCCTCGACGACCTCGCCGAACGGCGGGACCCACTGCGCCGGCAGATCCTCATCGTCACCCGCACCACCAGCGGCGAGCGCAGCGAGCACGCCGCTCGGCGCCGCGCCGACCAGACGGTCCGGTCGCTGTCCGGGCTGGGCGTCACCACCCGCGCCCTCGACGGCCACGCGACGACCGCCGCCCTGGCCGCCGCCGCCGACCCGTACCGGCCGCCCCGCCCCGGCGGACTCGCCGCCCCCCACACCACCATCACCGGACCTCCGGTCAGGAGGCCACGCACCAGGAGGACATCGTGATCTTCGTCAGGCGCCGACGCGCCCCGAACGACGACAACCCCAGCGCCAGCCCGCCGTCCGCAGGACTGGCGGCGACGGTGGCACCGGCTTCGGTGGAGGTCACGCCCCGGTTCCTGCGAGTCGGGGACGGCTACGCCGCCACGCTGGTGGTGACCGGGTATCCGGCCGAGGTCGGGCCGGCGTGGCTGGAGCCGCTGCTGTCCTGGCCGGGCCGCCTCGACCTCGCGTTGCACATCGACCCGATCCCCGCCCCGGTGGCGGCGTCCCGGCTGCGCAACCAGCGAGCCCGGTTCGAGTCGTCCCGGCGGGCCGATGCCGAGAAAGGGAAGTTGCCCGACCCGTACGTGGAGGCCGCCGCCGACGACGCCGCCGACCTCGCCGAACGCCTCGCCCGCGGGGCGGCGAAGCTGTTCCGCGTCGGCCTGTACCTGACCGTGCACGCCCGCACCGAAGCCGAACTCCTCGACGCGTGCGCGCAGGTGAAGGCCGCCGCCGCGTCCACCCTGATCGAGGTGCAGCCCGCGACGTGGCGGCACCTTCCCGGCTGGACCACCACCCTGCCGCTTGCCACCGACAGCCTGCAGATGCGCCGCACCATGGACACCCAAGCCCTGGCGGCCGCGTTCCCGCTCGCGTCGGCGGACCTGCCCGCGCCGCTGCCCGGCGACCCGGCCACCACCGGCGGGGTGCTGTACGGGGTCAACCCGGACTCCCAGGGCATCGTCTGGTGGGACCGGTGGGCGCAGGAGAACCACAACAGCGTGATCCTGGCCCGCTCCGGCGCCGGCAAGTCCTACTTCGTCAAACTCGACATCCTCCGCCAGCTCTACCAGGGGGTGCAGGTCGCCGTCGTCGACCCCGAGGACGAATACCTGCGCCTCGCCGACGCGGTCGGCGGCACCATCGTGCGGCTCGGCGCACCCGGCGTGAAGATCAACCCCCTGGATCTGCCGGCCGGAGACGGCCGCCCGGACGTGCTCACCCGCCGCGGCCTGTTCCTCCACACCCTCATCGCGGTGCTGGTGGGGCAGGTGCCGCCGCCTGCCGAGCGCGCCGCCCTGGACCGGGCGATCCTGCAGGTGTACCGGCAGGCGGGCATCACCGCCGACCCGGCCACCCACCACCGGCCCGCACCCCTGCTGAAGGATCTGGCCGCGACACTGCGGGACGACGACAACCCGGCCGCCCACGAGTTGGCCGCCCGGCTCGCGCCGTGGGTGGCCGGCTCGTTCTCCGACCTGTTCGACTCACCGACCACGACCCGCCCGGACGGGCACCTCGTGGTCTGGAGCCTGCGGCACCTGCCGGACGAACTGCGCACCGTCGGCACCCTGCTCGCGCTGGACGAGATCTGGCGCCAGGTCGACCTCCCACCCCAATATCGGCGGCGGTCCCCCGAAGGATCCCGCCCGGAGGGCCGGCGGCTGGTCGTGGTGGACGAGGCGTGGCTGCTGATGCGCGACGGGGAAGGCGCCCGGTTCCTGTTCAAGATGAGCAAGGCCGGCCGCAAGCGCAACGCCGGCCTGTCGGTCATCACCCAAGACGTCGCCGACGTGCTCGGCACCGACCTCGGCCACGCCGTCATCTCGAACGCGGCCACGCAAGTGCTGCTCAAGCAGGCCCCGCAGGCCATCGACCAGGTCGCCGACGCCTTCGGCCTGACCGCCGGAGAACGACGGATGCTGCTGTCGGCCCGGGTCGGGCACGGCCTGCTGATCTCCGGCACAAACCGGACCGCGTTCGAGTCGATCTCCTCGCAAGCCGAACATCTTCTCGCAACCACCACACCGTCCGACCTCGCCGACCTCGACGACGGGGAGGAGGACCTGTGACACCGCCCCTTGTCGCATCGCCGCCGCCGGCACCCAGTCCTTCCGGGCCGGACGCCGGTGTCATCCTCCCGCCGAACGCGCCCGCGCGCTGGGTTCTGCACACCGCCGAATGGGTGGTAGACCGGCCGTGGCTCCTGGCAGTCGCCGCCGCCCTGCTGGTCGCGTCCGTCGCCGGGCGCCACCTGCTCGACGGGTGGCGGCATCGTCGCCACGCTGACCGGGCCCGCCTGGTCACGGTCGCTCCACCACCGGAGGTCGACCCGCACAGCGCCGCCGCGCTGTGGGCGAACCTGCACGGCACGCTCACCCCGTCGCGCCCGCGCCGGCTGCTGTACGGCAGCCCGCACGTGGTGTGGCAGTACACCTGGACCGGCCGGCAGCTCCTCATCAGCATCTGGGTGCCCGGCAGCGTGCCGGCCGGAGCGGTCGAGGCCGCCGTGCGGGCCGCCTGGCCCGGCACCGCCTGCACCACCGACGACCAGGCGTCACCGCCGATCCCACTGGACGTACCGGCCGCCGTCGGCGGGCAGCTGCTGCCGGCGGCCGCCGAGTGGCTGCCGTTGCGCATTGATCACGACAACGACCCGCTGCGGGCGCTGATGTCCGCGGGGTCGCAGCTCAAGCCGGACGAGTACGCCTGCGTACAGGTCCTCGCCCGCCCCGCCACCCTGCGGCGGGGTGCGCGGGCCCGCCGCGCGGCGGGCCGGCTGCGTGACGGCAAGACCGCCGTGCCGGTCGGGAATCCCGCCGGGCCGCTGCTGTGGCTCATCGAGGTCTTCCAGGCGGGATCCTCCGCACGAAGTCGGGCCGGGTCGGCGGGTGCGGCGCCCCGGAGAGATCCCGGGGTGGAGCGGGACGTGCGGGCGATCCTCGACAAGACCAATCACCCGCTGTGGACGATCGGCGTCCGCTACGCCGTCGCGAAGAACAACCGCCGCGGCGGCTCCCGGCCCCGGGCCAGGTTGCAGGGCATCGCGGACGCGGTGGCCTCGTCGTTCGCCGTGTACGCCGGCCGCAACCGGCTCACGCGGCGGGCGCGCATGGGGCGACCGGTAGCCGTGCTGGCCGCACGGCGGCTTGGAGCAGGGTTCCTGGCCTGCACCCCCGAGCTGGCCGTGCTGGCCGCCCTGCCGCGGGATCTGGCCGTGCCGGGGCTGGATCGGGCACGGGCGAAGTCCATGCCCGCCCCCGTGGCGGTACCGACCGGCGGCCGAGGCACGAAGGTCCTCGGCGACGCCGAAGTCGGTGGCCACTCGGTGGCCCTGCCCGTCGCCGATGCGAGGTATCACCTGCATGTGGTCGGATCGACGGGCTCCGGGAAGACCACCCTGCTGGTCAACATGGCCGTCGACGACATCACCGCCGGGCGGGGCACCGTGGTCATCGACCCGCACGGCGACATGGTCCTCGACATCCTCGACCGGCTCCCCGCGAGCGTCGCCGGGCGGGTGGTGCTGTTCGACCCCGACCAGCCCAACCCGCCCACCCTCAACCCGCTGTCCGGCACCGACCCGGACCTGGTCGTGGACAACCTCGTGTCGATCTTCGGGACCATCTTCGCCAAGGCGTGGGGGCCGCGGATGGACGACGTCATGCGGGTGGCCTGCCTGACCCTGCTGCGGCACGCCAACGTCACCCTCCAGCACATCCCGCCCCTGCTCAACTCGGCGCAGTTCCGGTCGGCGATGACCGTCGGCCTGGACGACCCGGCCGGCCTGTCCGGGTTCTGGCAGTGGTACGACCAGCTCAATCCGGCCCTGCGCTCCCAGGTCATCGGGCCCGTCCTCGCGCGGTTGCGGGCGTTTCTGCTGCGGGACTTCGTCAAGCGCACGATGCGCTACCCCCGCTCCAGCTTCGACATGGGCGAGGTCCTCGACGGTGGGGCTCTGCTGGTGCGCATCCCGAAGGGCCAGCTGGGTGAGGACACCAGCAAGCTGCTCGGCTCTCTCGTGCTGGCGCAGGTGTGGCAGGCCGCGACCGCCCGCGCCGCCGTGCCCGCGGACAAGCGCCGCGACGCCACCCTGATCATCGACGAGTGTCAGAACTACCTGACCCTCGCCAACAGTCTCGACTCGATGCTGGCCGAGGCGCGCAAGTACCGGCTGTCGATGGTCCTCGCGCACCAGGACCTGGCCCAGTTCCCGAAGGACCTCCTCGCGGCGGCGTCGGCCAACGCCCGCAACAAGCTGTACTTCTCCGTCGCCCCGGAGGACGCCCGCGTCCTGGCGAGGCACACACTGCCCGAGCTCGACGAGCACGACCTGACCCACCTGGACGCCTACACCGCCGTCGGCCGCCTGATCGTCGGCGGGCGGCAGACGCCGGCGTTCACCCTCAAGACCCGGCCGCCGAAGCCGGTCGTGGGCGAGGCGACAGCAATCCGGCAGGCCGCCGCCGAGGCGGTGCCGGCGCAGGACACCAGCGCGATCGACCAGCTCGTCGACCGATTCTCGGCCCGACCCGACGACACCCGCCGGTCCCGGAGCAAGGCCGGCCCGGCGGCCGACGCGTGAACCGCGGCCCGGGGTGAGATCGACAGATCGGTCGACGTCGGTCGCCGAGCCAGGTCAGCCCTTTCCGCGAGGGCTTCAGCAGCCCTTCACCACCGATCACTACGCGGCGCTGACGGATCGGGCCGTGCCCGTCTGTCAGTGCCGCTCGTCGGCGGTCACCCGCTGCGGTGAGCGTCCCGCCGAACTCCGACACCCTCCCTCGGAGGGACTCCCTCTTCCGCTTGGAGCGTCCACCGTGCCTGCCAACACCTCCGGTTCCCGTTCGTCGTCGGCCTCATCGTCGCCTGCCCGCGCGTTGTCTCGCCGGGCTCGTCTCGACCGGCTGCGTCGCCTCACCGCCCGTGACCATCACCTGCTGCGCTGGCTCGCCGAGCACTATGTGCTGTCCACCGACCAGATCGCAGCGGCCCTGTTCCCCTCCCGTCGCTCCGCCCGGCTTCGCCTGGCCCGGCTGCATCAGATGGAGGCGGTCAGCCGGTTCGTCGACGTCACCACTGGCAGCGGCCAGTACCTCTACACCCTCGGCCCGCTCGGCGTCGTGGTCTATCCGAGCGCGTTCAACGACCCCAACCGGGCCGACGTTCGCGCCCCCCGCTCCAGCGTCGAGCGCACCGAACGCATCATCGGCAGCCGTAAGCTGCGCCACCTTCTAGGCACCAACCAGCTGTTCATCGACCTGGCCGCCTACTCCCGCGGCGACGACAACGCGACGTTGGCCCGCTGGTGGTCCGAACAGCACGCCACCGCAGTGTTCGCCCGCTCCGGTATCCAGCCCGACGGGCACGGCGTGTGGGCGGCCGGCGGCCGGGAGGTCGGGTTCTTCCTCGAACACGACAACGGCACCGAACCCCTCGCCACGGTGCTGCGCAAGCTGCGCGGCTACGAGCAGCTCGCCGGCTACGGGCCGCGATATCCGGTGCTTCTCCGCGTTCCCGGCCGTCGCCGCGAGCAGCACCTCCTCGATGCCCTCGCCGGGGTGCCGACCGCCATGCCGGTCGCCACCGGGATCCACAGCGAACACCCCGCCGGACCCGCCTGGACTCTCACCACCAGCCCCGGCCTGCGCCGCTGGCTGCACGAGCTGCCGTCCGACCATGGCCCGGACAACCCGGCCACCAACCCGCACCGCTTCCCCGACACCGCGGATGACTTCAGCGGCCTCCACTGATTCATAGGTGGCTTCTGAACGAGGTCAGGGGTCTGGGGGTAGGCCCCTCGCCAAGCCGACCGTCACGTGTCCGCCCGGGTCTCTACCGGCTGCGGGGCCTTGGCCAGAGAACAGGACGTCGCCCAGCGAGGCTCGGCCGGTGTCATGAGAGATCTATGCTTCCGGCGTGTCTACCGCCCTACATGGCGGTGGCTTGACGCGGGGGAAGGCGATGGTGATGGGGGTACCGACGCTTGTCGTGTCGCTGACCCGGCCGAACGCGTACCGCGAGATCGGGCCAGCGGTAGCGGCTGCCCCCCACGGCGCGCTGATCATCGTGGAGCCGGGCCGCTACGACGGGCAGGTCGACGTGCGCGCGAAAGCCGTCACTATCCGTGCAGCCGCACCAGCCTGGGTGACTGTGGAGAACCGCGACGCCGCACCTGTGGTCTCCTGTGAGAGTGGGGTAGTCACGCTCCAGGGTCTGGTGTTGCGGACGTGGAATTCCGGCGCGCCAGCGACCGTCTCGGCAGTCGGTGCAACTCTGACCTTGGATTCGTGCACCGTCACCGGGCAGGCGGCCAACGCTGTGCTCAGCGAGCGGGGTGCGGCCCACCTGCGCAACTGCCATCTCGATGGGATGCGCCGCGGCGTGGCCTTCATCGACTCGAACGGCGTCGTCGAACACTGCCGGTTGTCAGACTTCGACGAATACGCGGTGTTGTCTAAGCGGGATAGCCAGCCGATCGTGCGCCACTGCCACGTCCAGAATGTCGGCCAGGGTTTTGAGGCGTTCGAGGGCGGACGTGGCACAGTAGAAGACAGCCACTTCATCGGCGTACGGCAAACAGCCGTGGTGGCGAGTGGCCGTTCCCGCCCGACGGTACGCCGGTGCCGGATCTCCGGCGGCCGGGGCAGCGGGCTGCAGTTCAGCGGATCGGCCGGTGGAGTGGTCGAGGACTGCGAGCTGACGGACCTGGAAGGTTGCGGCGTCGAGGTCTCCGGCGGCGCCGAGCCAGACGTCCGCCGTTGTCGCATTGAACGGGTTGACCGCAATGGGATCTACGTCAACGGCGCGCAGGGCACGTTCTCCGATTGCAGCGTCACCGCCAGCCGACTACCCGCTGTCGCCGCGGTCAACGGAGCAACACCAGAGATCAACGGTGCGGTGCTGCGGGATGCACGGGACGACGCACTGCTGATCCAGGCCGCGGCCGGCCGATACACAAACGTCCAGATCGAGAACCCGGCCCGGTACGGCGTACGGGTGCAGGGCGTTGGCCCGACCTTCACCGACCTGACGGTCAGCGGCGGTGAGGGTGGGATCGTGCTCGATGGCGCCGTTGATGCGGACGTCCGCATCGAGAGCGCCACTGTTCGGGGTGCGTCACAAAGCGGGATAGCCGCTGGGGGCTCCGGCCGGCTCACCGGGACGACGGTGCGGGTAGAGGATGCGCCAGCGGGCGTGGTCGGGGCCGAGAAGATCTCGATCAGCCTCACTGACGCGACGGTTTCCGGCGGCGTTGTCGGTGTGGTCGGGGCCGGTCAGGCCAGCGTACGCCTCGACCGCTGCACCGTCACCGGCACGACTGGGTCAGCATTGGTGCTGCGGGATCAGTCCCGGCTGGACATGCGGGCAGGAGTGGTGCGCGACTGCGGCGGGGACGGCGTCCAGGTGGATTCCGACGCTCCGGTGCTGGTCGACGGGTGCGAGTTCGTCAGCATCGCCGGCGAACCGGTGCGGGGGGCTGACCGGCCGCTCGTGTCGGTACGCGCTTTCCATCCGCCTGAGAACTCGCATGAGCCGCCTGATTCGGCCGGCGGCATCGACCGTGACGACGATCCGGATCACGCCGACGGCGGTCGCTCGGCCGATGCTGACGTCGCTACCAGTGTCAATGCGGCGCTGGCGGAACTGGACGCCATGATCGGACTGGCCGCGGTCAAGCGGGAGGTACGAACGCTGGTCAACCTGATCCGGGTCAATGAGCAGCGGCGGCGTGCCAACCTGCCGGTACCGCCACTCAGTCGGCATCTCGTCTTCGCCGGCCCGCCGGGGACCGGGAAGACGACCGTCGCGCGCATCTACGGGCGGCTGCTCGCCCAGCTCGGCATATTGTCGAAAGGGCAGGTCGTCGAGGTGGCCCGGGTCGACCTGGTGGGTGAATACCTGGGCAGCACCGCCCTGAAAACCTCCGCGGTGTTCGAGCGGGCGCTTGGCGGCGTGCTCTTCGTAGACGAGGCCTACACGCTCGCCCGCCAGTTCGGCACCAGCTCAGACCTCGGCTTGGAGGCAATCGACACTCTGGTCAAACTGATCGAGGACTACCGGGACCAGGTCGTGGTGATCGTCGCCGGGTACGCCGCCGAGATGGAAGGGTCCCTGGCCACCAACCCCGGCCTTGCTTCACGATTCACCAAGACCATCGAGTTCGTCGACTACACCCCCGACGAACTGCTCGCCATCGTCTGCGGGCTGGCCGGCCAGCACGGGTACGACCTGACGAAGGCGACCAGCGCAGCCCTGCTGGAGCGGCTCACCGAGGCCGTCCACGAACCGGACTTCGGCAATGGGCGAGGCGCACGGAAGCTGTTCGGCGCCATGATCGAACGGCAAGCTGAGCGGCTCGCCGACATACCGGCACCGACATCCGAGCAACTCCGGCTGCTGTTGCCAGGAGACATCCCGCCTGCGGGCAGCTGAGAGCTCCGCACCCGACGAGAGTCGTGAAGCGTGCAGCTTCGGCTGACCACACATGCACAGCGGTGGTAAGGCGGGCGAAGTCTCACAAGCGCGCCGCCAACCAGTCGCAGAATCAGGCAAGCGTCTGACGGCCCAGGTCAACCGCACTGCTGACGATCCGGCGGTGGCCAGCGCTGACAGACTCGGCCGCTACCGTCATCGACACCACCTTCACCCACATAACGCTCCACCCGGCCCGGTCCCACCTCGGGAACCACCGTCGCACCCACGGTGCGCTCCGCCCACCCGCCTTCACGGCCGGTCGGCGCCCGCGCCACGCGGCGACCCCGAGGCCGCACCGCGCCACCCGCACCACCCGCGCCACCAGCAGCCACTCCGCTGCACCCATCCCCTGTTCGTCCCGTGAGCCGACCCATGTACCCGGTGGGCCGGCCGCTTCCGCGTGCCCAACAGCCCGCCCCAACCGGAGGAGGAACCCCGAATGACCACAACCAACGGTGCCGCGACTCCGCTGAGCCGCTACGGCACCCGCGTGCCGACGGTGACGCCCCGCCCGGGCCGCAAGCCGGCCCCTGCGGCCACCACCGCCAGCACCACGGCGCCCACCAGCCCGGTGGTCACGCCGACCCCGACGATCCACACCATGATCGTCTGCCTGCCCGACGGCCTGCCGTCACAGGCCCTGACCGCCACCCAGCTCGACCGGCACTTCGGCGTGTCCGGCACCCTGCAGCCCCGCTTCTGGGCCATCCCGAACATGTGGCTGTGGCAGCGGCGCGACCTGGTCGCACCGCGGAAGGGACGTCCGGTGTACTGCGCCGGAGGGCCGGTCAAGCTGCTCGACCTCGCCGCCATGCGTCACGCCGCCGGCGTCGGCGCCGGCATCCGCCACGAGGTGTGGCAGCGGGTCGTGCACGGCACCCGGCCCGCCACCCCGTGGCCGACCCTGCTGGCCCGCCACCTGGCGGATCCCGCCCGTTACCCGCGCGAGCGGGCCGAGGCGGACTTCCACCACCAGGCCCGCGTCAACGCGATGCGGATGCACAACGCGGCCAGCTACGGCGCCGCCCACCTCGCCCTGGGGGAGCTGGAGATGTTCCAGGCAGGCCCAATGGCCTACCAGCACTACAGCGCCACCACCGCCGTGTGCGGCGACGCCCTGCTCACGGCGGACGGGCACAAGCTCGCACCCGCGAGCGATGCCCTCACCCACCGGGTGACCTACCTCGAGCAGGCGATGCGGTACCTCGACACCGTCGAGTCCGACCAGCGGCTGCTCGCCGTCGCCCTGTAGCACCACCGCACCGGAACCGGTCGGGCACCACGACCCATCCCCTGCGGTCGGCGCCAGCCCTGACCGGCTCCACCCCCGTTGCACCCGCGCCGAGGGCCGGCGCTCTGCAGCACACGCACGCTCTGCAGCCGCCTCTCTCAGCTGCCCGGCCAGAGCAGGCGGATCCGGTGCCGGCCCCGTGCGCACCGCCTGGCGCCCCGGGCCGGGGCGACCCGCAAGCCGGCCAGCGAAGCGGCCAGCCCTTCCCTCTTCCACTGTCAGGAGGTTTCCTCGCCATGTCCGAGCGACTGTGGTTCCGCGTCGACGACGTCCTGCCGCTCGCCGCACACGCCGCCGCCACCGGCACGCACCGCAGGATCCGGCAGCAGTACCGGGCCGGCGTCCGGGACCAGGCCTCGCTCATCTGGTCGCACGACGCCGACGGTGACTGGTTGTCCTCCAACGGCATCCCCCGCTGGTACGACGCCGACGGCGCCGACCACCGCGTCCGCGCCGAAACCTGGACCCACACCGCCACCGGCGCCACCGGCAACCCGGTCCCCGCCGACGACGGGCACGGATTCCTGCCCCTGCAAACCGAACATTGCGATGGCCGGCGGGATCTGCTCGACCTGCTCCGCTACGCCCGCCACCACCGGATGCACTGGTTCGGGCTGCACCCGGACCCGGCGAGCGAGACCACAGGCGACCGCTACCGCGTCTCCCGCAGCCGCGGCGACCTCAGCCCACCGCTTGCCACCTGGACCCCGGCGCCCGTGACATGCGACGTGGTCGGCGGCGGCGCCTACCGCGCCATGGTCGCCACCGGCTACACCACCCTCACCCGCACGGGGCTGCTGTGCCGCTTCCCTCGGTTCGCGGTGCAGCGCATGGCCGCCCACCTCAACGCCCTCTACCCCGGTGACATGCCCGGCGAGCATCCCCGGCTGCGGTTCGACGGCGACGAGGTCGCCGTCGAGTGGGAGGTCGACGACGGCCTGGACAGCCGCTGGGTCGAGCACGACCGGGTCGTCCCGGATGCCAACCGCTGCTACGCCATCGGCGCCTACCAGTGGCCCTGGAACCGTGTCGCGTCCGAGGCGACGACCCGCGCCACCGACCCGGAGGGCCGGTCGCGGTGATCGTTGACGAGGTGTTCCACCAGGGCGGCCACGGCACCTACGAGCTGACCCGGGTGCACCACTGCGACGGGTACGTCCTGCGGGTGCGGGTCTGCCGCGACAGCTACGCCACGCAGAGCACGGCGGTCGCCGAGGTCCTCACCCCGCTGTTCACCTGGACGATCATCGCGAGCAGCCCCGGTAGTAGCTGGCACCGGACTACGCCGGCCACGCCCCCGGACGCGACACCGCTGATCCCGGTCGCCGACGAGGTGCTGCAGCGGGCCCGGCGGATCCTTCCCGTGCCGCCTCCGTTCACCACGCCCGGCCGGTAACCGGGCAAGGCCACACCTTCCCGGCGCTGCCCGCCCGGTCGCACCTCGCGCACCAGCGGACGCAGCCCGGCGCCGCGCCTTCCGAGCCTCCATCCGCCCGCCGCGTCAAGGCAGCTGGCCTGTGTGTCCGCGGTCCACCGCCGCTGACCCGCCTTCTCACTGGCACCACCTGGCCGATGCCCGGCCACCCCGCGCACTCGCGCGCACCCGGGCACGGCCGTGCCCGGGTTTCCGCACCCCAGAAGGGAAGCCCGCTCATGACATCCGCCACCAGGCCGTCCTCCGGCCGGCAGCCCACCATCGCCGTCATCGGCGGCAGTATCACCGGCCCGGTCACCGCGCTGCTGTTGCTGCACGCCGGATTCGACGACGTCACCGTCTTCGAGGCCGCGCCGGCGTCCGCGCCTCTGGGCGGCGGCCTCATCGGCCTGGAACACCCCGCCCTCGACGTGCTCGACCGCCTCGGCATCGGC
Source organism: Micromonospora sp. CNZ285 (assembly GCF_004637285.1). Classification (NCBI taxonomy): domain Bacteria; kingdom Bacillati; phylum Actinomycetota; class Actinomycetes; order Micromonosporales; family Micromonosporaceae; genus Micromonospora; species Micromonospora sp. CNZ285. The sequence goes on from NZ_SPQD01000001.1 coordinate 2,864,604, forward strand.
CAGCACGAGTTCGTCGCCCACGACTCCGAGGCCATCGTCCAGATGACCGTCCGCGACCGCCGGCCGGCCGAGACGATCCGGCGCACCTACCCGGGGCGGAACACCACCTGGACGCTGCTGCACCAGGCGCTGACCCGCCGCCTACCCGCCGGTGTCCTGCACACCGGCATGACGGTCACCGCCCTGGCCGAGCAGACCGGTCGGCCGGTGCTGCGGTTCCGCGATGGCCACACCGCCGCCGCCGACCTGGTCGTGTTCGCCGACGGCCGGTCCTCCACCGGCCGCCGGCTGCTGGATCCCGACCGGGCCCTGCGCTACGCCGGCTACGTCGCCCACCGCGGCATCGCCGGCATCACCCCGCAGCCCGGGCTGCGGGACTTCCTGCGATTGCAGCCCTGCCCGGGCGTGCAGTTCAACCTCGCCCCGGTACCCGGCGGCTGCGACTGGACCTTCTACCTCGACTGCACCCGCGCCGAGTACGCCCAGCGGTTCGGCGCCGACCCCACCCGCCGGGTCTTCGCCCTGCCCCGGCACGTCAGCCCCGCCGCCCGTGCCCACGTCGACACCCGCGCGGGCCTGCTCCTCCCGGCCGGCCACGCTGCCGTCGTGCACGCCACCACCACCCGGATGGCGGTACCGGTCCTCGACATCACCCCACCAAAGCGGATGGTGTGGCCGGTCGGCGCCGGTCATGCCGTCCTGCTCGGTGACGCCCTCGCCCCCGTGCGCCCGCACACCGCGCGCGGCGCCAACAACGGCATCGAGCAGGCTGCCGGGCTCGCCGCCGCCCTCGCCCAGCACCGCAAGTACGGCGCTGACCTCGCCGCCGCCCTGCACGGCTGGCAACGCCGACACCTGCCCGCCGCCGTCGCCGCCGTGCGTCGCGGGCCCGTCATCGGCCGGCAGCTCGGCCTCGGCAGTCACCGACCCGTCCGGTAACCCACCTGAGAGGAAAGGAGGTGGCCCCGATGGCCACCAAGATCACCGCGATTCTCGTCGACGACCTTGACGGCTCCACCGACGACGTCGCCACCCACCAGTTCGCCTTCAACGGCATCACCTACGAGATCGACCTGTCCGCCGGCAACTTCGACCGGATGGCCGCGGCGTTCGGCCCTTTCCTCATGGCCGGGCGGCGCCTGCCGAAACAGCCCCGGGCAGCGCGGCGCCAGCGCGGCACCGCGACCGGCCGCGTCCAGAGCCAGGAGATCCGCACCTGGTGGTGGACGGTCAACTGGCAGGAACTGAACCTGCCCCGGCCACGAACCGGGGGCGTCATCCCCGCCGCGGTGCGCGACGCCTACCACGCCGCCCACTGACCCCGGTCGCCGTGCCGCCTGGCGTGCGATCCCCGGGCGGCGCCCCTGTGCGCCGCCCGGCGGAGTCCCACATCTCGGGCAGACGACTTGATCCATACCCGATCCGGAGCGTGCATCAGTGCGCGCGCCTCACTCACCGACCCCTGCCGGCGGCAGGAGAAAGGGGGCCATGCGCCCATGACCAGCACCCCTACGAGTACGACCACCGATACGCCCGTGCCAGCGCCACTGGCGCCCAGCGTCGTGCAGGTCCTCGCCGCGCTGCACCGGCTCGGCGAAGCGGCCGCCGCTGCCATCGCCACCGAGGCCGGCCTCGGCTACTCCACCACCACCCCGAAACTGCGCACCCTAGAGAGCGCGGGACTGGCTGAGCCCACGCGAAGCGACACCGGACCCACCCTGTGGCGGCTGACCGACGCCGGCCGCGCGCATACCGAACAGGGCGACCACGGTCAGCCCGCAGCGGAGCCCGCTACCCGCGGCACCTACACACCCGGTGCCTCCGTCGATCACGCGCCAAGCGGCGACGACAGGCAGGGCACTGGGGAGGCTGACGACAAAGACGGCGACGATCGGCCAGCCGTTGAGGTTGCCGCCGACGGGCAGCCGGACGCCCCCCAGGAGTCGGCATCGCCGGCTCCTGGTGATGCCGAGGCGGCAGCTGAGGCCGAGGGCACCGACACCGAGCACGGCGACGACAACGCCCGCTCGACTGCCGAGCTCGAGGTGCCAATCGCGGCCGACAGCATCGGCCAGGCCACCGGAGCGACGTCCGCAGCGAACGATGCGGACACCGAACCGGCCTTACCAGACGGTCTGCCTGCCGGCACGGCCACTGACAGCAACACGGGTGAACCCTTCACGGAAGCACCGGCCGCGCCGCCGACCACGCAGGCGACGGGCGAGGCGGCGCAAGCCCTTACCCGGCGGGCATCGGGCACCCTGCGCGCCGCGATCCTCGACGTCCTCGAGGCCAACCCCGGCCGGCAGTACAAGGTCAGCGAGCTGTGCAAGCTGGTCGACCGGGCCAACGAGGGAACCGGCGCGAAGAAGGCCAGCGCGGGCGCCGTTCACAACGCCGCCGTGAAGCTCGTCGCAACCGGGCGGGTAGTCCTGGTCGCCGAGAAACCCGCCACGTTCGCCCTCGCCGACCCCAGCGCCTGAACGACCCCGCCCTGCCGGTAGCCCGGAGGCGGGCGTCGAACTTCCCGGAACCACGCCCGCCCCCGGTGCTCCTTACTCCAGAAGGAGCGTCCGAAGTGTCTCCCATCCTGACCTCGATCGTCACCGCCGCCGGTGGAGTCCTCGCCGGTCTCGCCCTCGCCGCAGCGCTGCTGTGGCGCCAACATCAGGCGCTGACCCGCGCCCGCTACGCCGCCGACCACGACGACACCACCGGCCTACCGAATCGGCGGGCCCTGCTCGCCGCCCTCACCCGCGCCACACGCGCCGATGCCCCGTTCGGGCTCGTCCTGCTCGACCTCGACGGCTTCAAAGCCGTCAACGACACCTTCGGCCACGAGGCCGGCAACGACGTCCTCACCCAGGTCGGCCGGCGGCTGACCGCCCTGCGAGGACCGGTGCGCCTCGCCGCGCGCCTGTCCGGCGACGAGTTCGCCCTGCTGGTCGACGGCGGCCCCGACGACGTCGCCGCCGCCGCCCGCGCCGCCTGGCGGGCAGTCGGCCGCCACCCCGTCGACCTCGGCGACCATGCGCTGGCCGTGCGTGCCAGCGTCGGATACGCCACCGCCGCCCTCGGCGTCGGCCCGCGCACCCTGCTGCACCAGGCCGACACCGCCATGTACCAGGCCAAACGGAACGGAGCCAGCGTCTACGGTGCCACCGCCGGCACCGGCTACACCGGACCGCCGCCAGGTACCCGCCTGCGGGACCTACGCCGCCGCTGACCGCGTACCGCAGCCGGGACCCTAAGCCGGGCATCGCGTCCGGGTTGATACCGCCGATCGGGCGACGATTTGCGCTCTTGGCGGCAGACCGAACGGGTTGGGGAGGAACTCGGGGACGCCAGTAAACAGCTCAGTCGTCGGTGGCCACAGAAGGGTGTGCCACGCACCGAGCCAACCGCATGGAGGATCCCGCGATGCCCGAGCCGCTTATCTACGTCGCTGTCTGCATTGGCCTGCAGGCCGTGACTGCCTTGACCACCGCGAGCGTGTACTACATGGTCTACACCGCACGGGCCAAGCTGGTCGCAGCGGCCGCTGGCGCGCCGCCCGGGATCTCCATCGCGGTTGAAGATTTCGGTGACCGCTGGCGTGCGCAGACCGCAGGCAAGGAGGTGCCGGGTGGCCAGTGACGACACGGGGTCCCACCGAGTCGTAGCCGAGCCCGTCCGGTGGCACGGTCGGATCGAGGACCTCGGGCTCGCTCCGGAGCAGCGCGATCTATTCGTTCTACTGTTCGGCACGTACTGGCAACCGCTCGTCCGATTTGCCGGGAGCCAGGCCTCTCGTCGTCGGATGTCCAGCATCGATGTAGACGTCGAAGCCATTGTGCAGGAAGCCTTCATAGACCTTTTGGGCACCGACGAGCTAATCGAGAACACGGCGGGTTGGCTCTTCAGCACGACCTCACGCAAGGTGGCGAAGGAACATGTCAAGCTTGTGAGGCGCAAGAAACTGATGGCGGCGGCCTCAGGAATCGGCGCGCCCGGCATGCCGTGGCTGTACGGAGACGACGGCAGCGACCGCTTAACGGTTCACGACGTGCTCGCCCAGACGGCTTTGCTGCCCGATAAGCAACGCGTCGCCGCCTACCTCAAGCTGATCCTGGATTGGGATGACGAGGAGATTGCCACATACCTCGGTTGTGCCCATGCCACCGCGCGGGTCCACGTCCACCGCGCCCGTCACCGCCTCGGCAAGGCCCTCGCCGCCGACTACGGCACTTTCCACAGCTCGGTTACGGTGATCGACGACGCTGGTGCGGAGTACGTAGTCGATCCGCAGGATGCGGCCGCACTTGAGCATCCGAGCGGGGGAGACGAGTTCCACGGGCACGGTCGGCCAGGCCTAGTTGTCATCATCCAGTTGCTCGTCGTTCTGCTTGTGCTTGTGCCGTGCATGTACGTCGGTGATGACCTCTTCGACGCGTTGCCCCAGCCCATCCAGACCCTGTTGGCCGTCGTGGTAGGCATCGTCGCGGCACTGCAGGGGATCTCGATCGTCGGCGTAATGATCTATTACTTCGTTGACCGCTGGAACCGGCACTTCTGAAGTCGGGAGCGGAGGCCCGCGTCAACGCCGGTCCCGCAGCCGAGAACGTCTGGTACAGCCGAAGTCCGTCTGGTGGCAATACAGCAAGCAACCGTCAACTGATACTTCGGTCAGTTCTCGAGACCCGTAACGGCCATAGGATCCTCGCACCCGTCTGCGTGCGCAGGTCTTTCACTGTGCCTGCTTCCATCCCCCGGCCCTGCTTCTTCATACGTGACCCACGAGGCGCCGCTGCATCCGGACGTCCTCGTCACCGTCGTCGGCGTGGGCTGGAAGCTGCCTCCGGGCGAGCTGTATGTAGTGCTGCGCGACACCGGCACCGGTCGCGTCTACCCGGCGCAACAACGGCCGCTCCTGGCGTGGCGTCTTCCGCAGTCCGCTCATCACCGTCGGTCCCACCCGCGTACGCCTCGACCCCGGGTAGACCACCTGAGCAGCGACCCCACGCTGCCGTGCTGGGCAGGGCAACGTTCCGCCCCATCCGACACGACTTGACCTTCATCAAGAGATGAGCGTCGATCTGCGCTGGTCGTTGTCCGCGGTCCGGAGATCAGCATCCCCACCGAACCCGACGCGAGTTGGGCGGCGACCGCGCAAGCCCGCGTTCCGCCGACCGAAGGGCCACCCACCATGGCACACCCCGCATACTCCGAGGACCGCAGTCGGCATCTCAGCGACCGCACCTCTGTACCGGTGGACGTCACCGACAGGCTTCTTTGGGGGCTCGCGGTCGACGTCGCCGCCGCCCACCAACCGGGACCCGACGGCGCCTGCACGAACCTGCAGTGCCGCGGGCAGTACGGCCCTTGCTGGGCGCTGCGCACCGCCCGCCGGGCCGAACAACGCGCCCGCCGCGCCGCCACCACCTTCGCCTCGCCGCCTTCGCCGCGTCCGGCCGGGGCCGCACGCGGACGCGCCCCAGTTCCCGCCGTGCCGCGTCGCATGACCGGCTGGTTCACCCCGGCCCACTCGCCGGCACCCGTGATGCGGCCCGCATCCGTACCGGGCGCGGTGCCGCCGGAATCCCGGCTTGACCGGCGTCTACCCGTGGCGGCGCTGGCCGCCTGAGCACACACCCTGGAGGCAAAACTAGTGAACTTCCTACCGAACGACACTCTCGCCGGTTACGCCCGCACCGCCGTGGACCTGCGCGCCCGCATGGTCGACTATCACCGCAGCCCGCTCGCGGCGCAGTACCTGCGGGCGTTCTTCGGCAGCCGTCTCGCCGACCACCCCAGCCCCAGTTCGGCGGGCATGGCGAAGGTCCTCACCGCGGTCCATGCCATTACCGCCAACCCGTGGCGATTCGGCGAGCCGTATGTCATCGCCCCCGCGATGACCGCGATCATCGCCGCCGCCGCGGCGGCCCTCGACCTGACCGGCGAGGTGCTTCCCGCCGACGTCGCCCCCGACGACGGCGGGGTGCTGTTCCTTCCCGAACCGATCTACCACCGCAACCTCCGCGGCGAGGTGTCCTCGATCGGGGCGATCACCTGGGCCCGCACCACCAACACCAGCAGCGGTCGGTCGTTCTGGGCCATCGCCGGCTGGGCCGACCACCACGACGCGCACGACCCGGCGGCGGTGCGCCGTCGTGCGCAGCTCGCTGACCGGCCCGACCTCGCCCGCCAATTCGGCCCCTATGTGCTGACCGACTTCACCGAGATCCCCATCGGCCGGCCCGTTGACCCCCGCCCCGACCTGCCGGTCCTCGACGGGGACGACCGCGACTGGGAACCGGCGCCCGACGGCCGGTTCTGTATTGACGAGACCACGACCGCGATGCGGGCCTGCGCCGCTGTCGCCTATGCCTTCTGGCGTATCCAGGCCCAACCCCTCGCGACCGTCGCCGCCGCCCCCTTGGACCGCGCGGCGCGCCGCCGCGCTGTGCGGGCCAGCATCCGCCATGACACCCGCGTGGTCATGCTGCGCCGCACCAGCCCTCTCGCCGAACCGCCCGACGGCGAGCCCAAGTGGCACTACCGGGTGCGGTTCGTTGTCCGCTTATCCGTAGGGGAATCTTGAGGCTCCGCGACGACGGGTGACAGCGATCCTCGAGGGCGTCAGCGATCTGTCGCGTACGGCCATATCTGGGAGTCGTCCGTGACAGTTGTCCCGGCGTGACCACATTCGGGCAGCGGGTGCTGCTACCGGGCGGTGGCGTGACCTGGACGGTGCTGGGGGCCGATGGGCTGCCGCATGAGGCGTACGAGCGGTTCCTTGCGCACCACCGGGTCGTGTCGGCGCCCAACACGGTGCGGGCCTACGCCACCTCATTGGGGTGCTTTGACGTCTTCCTGCGGCAGACCGGTCAGCGGTGGGATCGGATCGGTCGCGACGACTTGGCGCGCTTCGTGCACTGGCTGCGCTTCGGCACCACACCGGACGTTGTCGATCTAACCGGCGGGCGTGAGCCGACGCGCGGCGAAGCCACCGTGGGCCTGCGGATGGCGGCGGTGGTCGCCTTCTACGAGTTCATGACCGAAGAAGGTTTGGGCCCAGCGTTGGTGCTGCATCGCACCGCCCGCAGGCGGATCGGCGCGGGCCAGCCCCACAAGGGCATGCTGCACCACCTGTCCTCCCGGCGTCCGCAGCGCGCGCCGGTGTTCCGGCTGCGCAAGCGGCGCCGGGACCGGCCTCCGGTGCTGACCCCTGTCCAGGTTCAGGCGATCCTGGACGCCTGCGCCTGGTGGGATGCCGCCGCAGGCGTGTGGCGGGGATCGCTGCGCAACCGGCTGCTGTTCGCTCTGCTGGCGGAGACGGGCGTGCGACTGGGCGAGGCGTTGTGCCTGTTCCACGACGACTTCGTGGCCGGACGGGGCGACACGCCGTACGTGTTGGTGACTCCGCGGGAGCATCCGCATCAGCAGCGGGTGAAGGGGTGGCGCTCCCGCACCATCTACGTCTCGGACCGGCTGGAGGCACTGCACGGGGACTATCTGTGGGAGGTCTGCGACCGTGGCGGCGCCGAGGCGGTGGACAACCTGGGCCAGTGGTGGCTGTTCGTCAACCTGGACCGGGAACCGCTGTTCGCCGCGGTGCGCCCGGAGACCGTCTACGACACAGTGCGGCGCGTCAAACGCAGGCTGGGTAACCGCATCCCGGCCGGGTTCACCCCGCACTGGTTGCGCCACACGCACGCCACCGCGCTGCTGATGTCCGGGGCGCCGCTGCCGCTGGTCCAGCAGCGGATGGGACACGCCGACGTGCAGACCACCATCAACACCTATGGGTGGGTGACCGAGGACGCGGCGCTGCGGGCGCTGGCCGGGTGGCAGTCGTTCGCCGGCGGCTGGGACGCCGCGGCGGTCGCGCCGTGAGCGCCGTCGTGCGTCCGCTGCGCACGGCCGCTGCGACGCTGCCGCCGGTGTGTGACCTTCCCGCGCCGCTGCCCCGGTTCGCCCAGTGGGTGGAAGACGAGATGCGGCACAGGCCGGCGCACGCGGACCCGGTCAAGCGGGACAAACTCGCCGCAGGCGCCGATCTCCGCTGGTGGGAGATGCCGGCAGGGTGGCCCGCCGGCAGCGGCCTGGTCAAACTCGACGTCGGCGGGACCAGCCGAGCCGAGGACACCTGGCCGGCGCTGCCGCACGGCGCTCGTCAGGAACTGGCCTGGGCGCTGAGCGCCGTCTGCGCCAGCGGTGGCGTGGTCAGCCGCATGGTGTTCAACGGCACCGTCGCCGCGGTCAGTTGGGCAGCCCGTCAGTACGGCTTGGCCTCGCTGGTCGACCTGACTCCGCAACAGTGGGCGCACGCGATCGTGCACCGCCGCGAACACGAAGGCTGGACGAACCCCACGCGGCGCCGCTCGGGCGCGACCGAGAAGACCAGCCTGAACCAGATCGTGCAGTTCCTAGCCCGGCTGCAGCGCATGGTCTGGCTGCACTACGCCACCGACCAGTGGTGGCAGGCCGAGATTTGGGACGCCGACATGGACCCACGCATCCCGCGCCGCCCACACGAGCCGTGGATGTCGAAAGTCAACATGCTGCGGATCAGACAACCATGGCTGCGCGAGGCGACCCGGCTCTGGCTGGCCGACGGCATCACCCGGGACCTGATCCGCATCAGCACCGCCGTCGGACGCCACAACTCCATTTGCAAGCTCGTGGTGTTCCTGACCGAGCGGGGCATCGACGTCGAGCTGCTGAGCGCCGACCGACCCAGTCTCAACGGCATCGCCCGTGACTTCGCGGTCTTCTGCCGCGACCCGGTCGGCCGGGGCGTACGCCGGGCCCGCATCGTCGGGGTCCCTGGCGCCAACGCCGTGCTCAACGATGTGGCGCAGCTGTTCGAGTTCGCGGCGGACAACGCCGCCGAGCTGCGCCGCTTCACGGGCGTCGACGCATGGGGTCGAGTCGGCGCCGAACACACGTCTGCGTTTCGGCGCATGTGCGCCCGCCGCGGCGAAGTTGCCCGCAACCGGGCCCAGATCACCTCCGGGGAGAAGGCATACAGCGACGCGGAGATCGCGACGATCCTGTCCCGCGCCACCGTCCTCGCGCTGCCAGAGTGCGAAACGTTCACCTACACCCATCGCGGCCAGCAGTTCAGGGTCGCCGGGCTGGGACAGGAACAGGCGTATCGCATGCTGCTCCTGCAGATCAAGACCGGGCGGCGGATGAGCGAACTCGCCCTGATGGACTTCGATCCGCTCCTACCACTGCTCACACCCGTCCCGCAGCCGGACGACACCGACTCCGACGACCAGCCAGTGGGCGGAGTTGCGTGGCTGCGCTACCAGCAGACGAAGATCGACGGCAGCGCCGACCGGATCGTCGTGGACCAGGAATGCGTCGATCTCATCCACGCGCAACAGGACTGGGTGCGGCGCTTCCTGACCGAGCAGGGCAGCCCCGTGCAGCAGCCGCGCTACCTGTTCGTCGCACCCCGGCAGAACCGCCACGGCAACCGGCCCTACCGTCCCGGCCACTACTACGAGGCGCTGGGCCAGTACGTCGACGCGGCCCGCATCCACGACGAGCGCGACCAGCCGTTGCCGTTGACCCGCACCCACCAGTTCCGCCACACCGTGGCGACCAACTTCGCCAACGCCGGCGTCCCCGTGCACGTGCTGCAACGCTTCCTCGGCCACACCACCCCGACCATGTCGATGCAATACGTGGCCATCCGCGACGAGACCGCCGAGCAGGCGTTCCTGACCCTGGTCAAGATCGGCGCGGACGGGCAGGAGGTGCCGATGGACCGCACCACCATGTATGACCTGCTCCAACTGGACCGCGGCACCGACCGGGTCCTGCCCAACGGGCTGTGCCTGCTGCCACCGGCCCGCCAGTGCGACAAGGGCAACGCCTGCTACACCTGCGGGATGTTCGCCACGGACCGGTCCTTCATCGAGGTGCACCAGGAGACCCTGGAGCGGACCCGGACGCTCATCGCGCACCGGCAGCGCCAACACGAGCAACGAACCGGCCGGCCGATGGCCGACTCCAACGTCTGGCTCCGCGAGCGCCTCCAAGAAATCACCGCACTCGAACGCATCATCGAGCGCCTTGGCCAGCTCCCCGAAGACCAACACAGCCTCCAAGGCGGCGGTGTCAGCGCCCGCGTCGCGCCAGCAGCACCGGTGCCGATCGAGATCACACGGAAGCCGCGCCCATGACTGGGATGCCACCCGACCGCCAGCAGCGCGTCGACCGGCTCACGGCCGCCGCCAAAGCGCGCACACAACGCGCCCAGCAGCACGCCGAGAAAACCATCCGACGCATGCTGCGCGACCGGCAGCCCATCACCTTCCGCGCCGTGCACCGCGAAAGCGGACTGTCACTGGACTTCCTCTACGGCAACGAAACCGTGCGTTCCCGCATCGAGCACGCGCGCCATGCTGCAAGCCCACGGCCCGCCGGCCGGCCATCGCACACCAACAGCGACAGCAGCGAGGGCACCGTCATCAGAGTGCTCACCACGCAGTTGCAAGCGGCGAAACGCGCCCACCGAGACGACGTCGAAGGCCTACGCCGCCAGCTAGCCATCGCTGCCGGTGAAATCCTTCTCCTGCGGGAGCGGGTCCGTGCCCTCGATCTCCAGCACGGAGCCACGCACGATGAACGACGCGATGTCGACGAGGTTCACCAGCCACCTGGCTCGTGATCTCCCGTCCTGACGCATCACCCTGTTCATATCGCCGACCGGAACCCGGAACACTGCACGCGGGCGACCCGTGACAGCGAAGGTGACCGCACCGTCGGGCAAGTACTCGTGGTCGATCTCGAGCTCGGGTTCGAGGAGCACGAGGGCGATTTCGTGAACCTGCTCCGGGTCGTACTGCCGCGTCCTTGCGGGCGGTGGCGGCACGCCGAGGACGCCCGCCCGGTGCACCCAAGCAAGCTTCACATCGACCTTCACCGCATCGCCACGAACGTCCCGGGCGCGCTGGTTGCCGCCGCCCGCCCAGTACGCCTCTGAAGAATCAGCGGCAACAACACCCGCACCGATCATCTCGGCCACCAACGGGCGCACGGCAAGCAGATCCCCGTCGCCCGTCTCCCAGACGCGGAAACCGCGGTAGTACCCCTCAGGCATCTCGTCGTCGTTCATGGCAGTCGTTTTACACCCTCGCCGATCCGACCAGCACCAGGGCGACGTCACTCGTGGCGGACGCGTACGCGACGTGTCTGAACTGCAAAGACGCCCTTCAAGATCGAAAACTTACAGATAAGTCCGCGGCCACTGGCGACGCCTCATCGACCGCGACGGCCACCCCTACCGCATCTGGATCAACGCCCACATCAAAGGCCCTGACGGGGCGCCCTTGCTGCACGGCGAGAAGGTGGCCGTCCTCGCCCGCTGATTCCTGCACCCGCCCGAAGGCCGCGCGCCGCCGCTCTACAGGCTCGCGGCCTTCACCGTCCTCGCGACCCGGCCCGCTGCCGGCCCTGCCTCGAAGGAGTCAGTTATGACCGCCCGCGTGCTGTCCGGGATCGCCCTCGCGGTCACCGGTGTCCTGCTGCTGTGCTCCGGGCTGGCCACCACCTTGATCTTCGGCGGCGGGGCGGGCGCGTGCGGGCCGGCTACCAGCGTCACGCCCACCGCTTCGTCGGCCGCGCGCAGCCCTGCTTTGGGTGGGATCGGTCCGATCGGTGACTGGAACGCCGAGCAGGTTGGCAACGCCGCCACCATCACCACCGTCGGCATGCGCCTCGGCGTCCCGCCGCGCGGCTGGGTCATCGCCGTGGCCACCGCGATGCAGGAGTCCTCCCTGATCAACATCTCTGGTGGGGACCGCGACTCGGTCGGCCTGTTCCAACAGCGCCCCTCCCAGGGCTGGGGCACCCCCAAGCAACTGCACGACCCGCGGTACGCGACGACGAAGTTCTACCAGAAGTTGCAGGCCGTCGACGGCTGGCAGGCGATGCCACTGACCGAGGCCGCCCAACGGGTGCAGCGGTCGGCCTACCCGGACGCCTACGCCAGGTGGGAACCCGATGCCGCCAGGATCGTCGCCGCCCTGACCGGGGCCAGCGCCGGCCCGGCCGCCTGCGGCGTGGCGGTCAGCGCGCAGGGCTGGGCCCTGCCGGTGCAGGGGGATGCCGGCTCCGGTTTCCGCACCTCGGGCCGTCCCGGGCACGACGGCGTCGACCTGATCGTGGGCAAGGGCACCCCGATCCACGCCGCGTCCGCCGGCACCGTCTCCGTCGTGCGGTGCAACGCCGTTGACGTTCGCACTGGCCGGGACTGGGGCTGTGACCGCGACGGCGACCCCGCCATGATCCGCGGCTGCGGCTGGTACGTCGACATCAACCACCCCGGTGGGGTGATCACCCGCTACTGCCACATGCTCACCCGCCCCTCCGTCGCCGAGGGTCAACGGGTCGCTGCCGGTGACGTTATCGGCGTCGCCGGCAGCTCGGGCCATTCGTCCGGACCGCACCTGCACTTCGAGGTGCACCTCGGTGATCACACCTCCGGCACGGCCGTCGACCCGGTCGCCTTCATGGCGTCCGTCGGCGCGCCCCTGAATCAGTAGTCCCGATCGCGGATGCCGGCGGCGGCTCCGTGATCTAGCCCCAGCCCGGCGGTCGACCCGTGCGGGGACGACCGCCGCGACCCATCCACACATCCCTTGAGGAGGACAAGGCCGTGAGCACACCCACGCTCATCGGTGTCGCCGCGTTCCGCGGCAGTTACACCGCCCGCTTGGTCCAGTTCGGTGAGAGTCCGGAGGTTCTGGTTCCGCTGTTGCGCCGGATCTGGACCGACACGTTCAGCCGTAACACCAATGCTATGGCCGCCGCGCTGCTGGCCCACGACTGGTGGTCCCTCGCCGTCAACCCGAAGCCCCGGCGCTGGGACCGGCAGCCGCCCGTGCCCGGGCTGGGCTACCCGGTAGTCGCTCAGGACGCCACCGTTCGGCGGGGCGCGCTGCGCGAGGACGTCGGCGGGGCCCTGGAGTGGCTGTATCTGCTGCACCTCGAGCAGCGGCGCCTGGTGGTGTATGAGGCGACGATCCACGGTCGTTGGCTGCGGCACAGCGCGCATCACCTCGACCCGGTCGAGGACCTGTTCGTCACCGCGCCCGCCGAGGACGGGGGCGGTCCGGAGATGACGGTGTGCAGCGTCTGCGGCGCGGTCGACGAGATCGACCACGTCGAGGTGCCGTCCATGGCCGGCTACGGCTACGACACCGTCACCAGTTGCGTCCGCTGCGGCTCCTCGGTCGCCAGCGACCCGATGTTCGGCGATCACGTCACCCGCAAGCCCTGGCCACCGCAGAACCCCACGGCAGGCGACACGGCGGGCGAAACCCGATGAGCGCCGACCGCCCGCCGTCCACGGCCACCGACGACGGCGCCCCGTCCACCGGCCCCGACGACCGATCGGAGACCGCCATGACCAGCTACGAGGCCGGGCAGCGTGTCGCCCTGGTCCACACCGACGACCCGTACACCCTGCTGCGGCCCGGCGACACCGGCACTGTCCGCCGCCACGACCAGCGACAGAACCTCGTGGAGGTCACCTGGGACAGCGGCTCGACGCTGGCGATGTGCCTCGACGCCGGCGATCGCATCGCACCGGCCACCACCACCCCGCCTCACACTGGCGGGGTGGTCGGCGAGGCCACCGGATGGGCCGCCGCGCTGCAACGGATGCGCGCCGCCGGCGCCGAGGCCGGACGCACCGCCGCCGAGTGGTGGGCGCAGGACACCATCGGCGCCCGGGCCGGCGGTGACACCCGCCTGGCCGCGCGCCGGATCCTGGTCGGCATCGACGACGGCGATCCTGCCGTCCTCGACGCCCTGCCATCCGTCTCCTCGGCGGGAGAGTCGGTCGACGTCGCCGGGTGGGAGCTGTTTGCCGCCGCCACCGGCGACAGCGCGGGCTGGTTCGGGCTGCGCATCCCGCAGCGCGACGAGGCGATGACCGTATACCGCGACGCCTACGACACCGCCGTCACCGACCGCGTCGCGGAACTGTGTCATCTCGCGGCCAGCCCCACCGGCACGGATGTGTCCCACCTGCACCCCGACCGGGTCCGGATCGGCGGTGTCGGTGTGTTCGCCGGCGACTGGGCGCGCACCACCGGCCCCGACGGCGACGACCGGATCGAGGTCGGGTTCGTCGGCACCCTGATCGACTACTGGAACGGGTGGGCGGTGTTCTCCTGCACCCGCGACGTGGCCGAGGCGATCGTCGCCGACCAGCAGCGCCACCGCGACCAGTACCGCGACAGTCTGCGCGAGCAGGGTGTGCCGGTCGGCGACCTGGACCGGCAGGTCGACGAAGCGTTGGCCGGTCTGTCCTTCGACGGCGACGTCCTCGTCGCCGACCAGCGTGCCCTGTCCGGCGACCCGGACGCCATCGAACGCATCACCGCCGACGGGGACGGCCGGTACGTGGTGATGGGCCGCAGCTGGTGCTGGGAGGCCGTCGACCCGTACGCCTGCGACCGGATCGTCGGCGGCCTGCCCGACACCAACAAGGCATAGGCCGACGCCCTCACACATACCCCGTCACAACCGCTGGGGCCGACAGGAAGGAAACCAGTGACCATCCGCACCCAAGAAGAGATCGTCACCCGGGTCTGGGCTCTGCGCGCCAACCGCGGGGACATCTTCGGCTTCCGGGAGGAGGTCCTCGTGGAGGCACTCGGCCTGGACCATGCCCGCCAGGTCGTCGCCCCTCGACACCCGGGCGAGTGGACCCAGCGGGTCGACCACAGAACCTACGCTCGGGACTACCTGCGATTCGCTATCGGGACGATCCTCGACCACCGCGGCAACTCGGCGAGCCGGTCGATGGACAAGCTGAGTGAACTCGCCTGGCTCCTCGGCCGCGACGACGTCGTGGCGGCGATGGAGCACGCCGGCTACCCGATGTACGGGGCGGCCAAGGTCAAGGCGTTCGCCGACGGGTTCGGCTGGCCGTTCCACGATGACCTCGACGGCGACAACGGGCTGGCTCTGGCCCGGGTGGCCGAGGGACAGCAGTGCGACCCGCAGGGCTGCGAACGGGGCTGCGCCGACTGACCACGAGCCCGCCGCCAGCACCACCTCCCGCTGCCACGGTGCACACGTAGTCAGCCGGCGCTCCCGCACCCGCGCACCCATTCGACTTGATCGATTGGCCTGGCGGAGGTTCCATCGTCGGCGCCGACACCGCCCGCGCGGCCTCGACACCGACCAGCACGTACCAGCGGCGACCTGACGTGTCGCCGTAACCCTTCAGCACCACCAGGGGTGGGGTCGCCGACCTGCCCGGCCCCGATGAGGGCCGGCAGGGGTTGACCCCGCCCGTCTCCGCTGTGCGGTACCCACCGCCCGCGCACCCGGAGACGGGTGCGCGGGCCCGACCCCGAATCGAGGCAATCCCATGACCACACCACACCCACCGGCAGGTTCACCGCAGAACGATCCGGCCCCGACCAGCGGCACCGCCACTCCCACCACCGGCGCGGGCTCCGGCCGGTCCGGCTACCTCTACCGCAAGGTCGCCCTGCACCTGGCCGACCACGCCGACCAGATTCTCAAGGTCGGCGAGATCACCCGGGCGATCGGGGCACCGTCGTCCGGGGCGGTGTTCGAGGCGCTGAAGAAGATGGCCGCCGCCGGGCACGCAACCCACCACCGCGACCCGCACCACCGGTTCCAGATCACCCAGGCCGGCATCGACGCCGCCGGCACCCTCCCACCCGCCGCACCCCGCACCCGCTCCCACGGCAGCGCTGGTGGTGGGCGGCAGTCCCGGCCCGCGCCGGTGCCGCGACCGAACGGGACGCTGTACCACCCGCGGCGGCTCGGGCGGGGCTGGGACGTCGAGGAACTACGGCGGCTACGCACCCAGCAGGTGCCGGTGCTGCTGTACGGGCCGCCCGGCACCGGCAAGACCGCGATGGTTGAGGCGGCGTTCCCCGACCTGCTGACCGTCGCCGGCACCGGCGACACCGTCGTCGATGACTTCCTCGGCTCCTACAACCCGGTACCCGGCGGCGGCTACGAGTTCGTCCACGGGCCCCTGGTCACCGCGATGCGGGAGGGGCGGGTGCTGCTGGTCGACGACGCCACCCTCATCCCGCCCCGCGTCCTGGCCGTGCTGTACCCGGCCATGGACGGCCGCGGCACCGTCACCATCCCCGCACACGGCAACGAAACCGTGGAAGCCGTCGACGGGTTCTACATCGTCGCCGGCCACAACCCGGGCGTGCACGGCGCGGTGCTCACCGAGGCACTGGCCTCCCGGTTCACCGTCCACCTGCACGTCACCACCGACTGGGACCTCGCCCGCCAGCTCGGCGTCCCCAAGCCGGTCGTGGCCGCGGCGATCGACCTCAACGCCGACCTCGCCGCCGGCAAGACCGTGTGGGCGCCGCAGCTGCGTGAACTGCTCGGCTTCGTGAAGGTCCGCGACCAGCTGGGTATGAGCGCCGCCCTGGCGAACCTGGCCGGCATCGCCCCGGAGGACGCCCGCGACGACGTCACCGCCGCCCTGTCCCGGCACACCGGCACGCCCATCACCGCGCTCGCCCTCGGCAAACGCTGACCGCCCCCTTTTCTGGAAGGAGCCATTCCGTGTCCCACCCGCACACCCACCTGCGCCCCGGCACACCGCCGCCGCCGGCCGGTGCCGCCGACTGGCGGGCCTGGTCGCAGGCGTGGACCCAGCACGTTCCGCTGCTTACCGGCCGTACCGACCTCACCGTCCTCGTCGCGCCCGGCGCGGCCGGGGACGCACCCGAGTGCTTTTACCCCGCCCTCAACCGGATCGAGGTCGACGCCACCTACATCGCCGACAGCCCTGATGTCACCGATCCGGCCAAGGCCCGGCACAAGCGGCTCGTGCCCACCGGCTACGGGCTGCTCGTGCACGGCGCCGCGCACGCCGCGCACAGCCGCTGGACCACCCCGCCCGGCACCCCGCCGATCCTCGCCACCGTGGCTGACCTGCTGGAGGAATCCCGGGCCGAAGGACGCCAACGCAGCCGCCGCCGCGGCGACCGCCGATGGCTGCGCCACGTCGTGACAACCCTCCTCGACCCGAACGGCGCGGCCGTCGACGACGCGTGGCACGCCGGGCAACTCGCCGCCCTGCTCCTGGCCCGCGTCGACGCCCGCATCGTCACCAGCAAAGACGTCCGTCCCGTCCGCGCCGCGGTCACCGGCGTCCTCGGATGCAAGCGCCTGCGGCAGCTGCGCGACATCTGGCGGGAGGCCCACACCTGCGACGACACCGACGCCGACACCATGATCTGCCTGGCCCGCCGGTGGTGTCAGGTCCTCGGCATCGACCCCGACCAGCAGTACGACACGCCCGTACCGGACCCGGGCTTGTTTCCCGGCCGCCTCGCCGCGGCCCTCGTCGACTACCTCGCCGTCGCCGCCGGCGTCACCCCGGCCGAGTACGCCGCGGCGCTGCTTGCCCACCGACACAGCCCACCAGCAGAATGGGACCGCACCGACCCGACCGAGCAGGAACACCGCGCGGCCCGCGACCTCGCCAACCGGCTGCGGCAGGCCCGCACCCGCCACCCCGAACCCGGACGGCGCCCCTCGCCGATCCCACCCGGTCGGCTGCGGACCCGCCACGCCATCACCGCCGACGCGCAAACCGCCGCCGGGCAGATGCCGACCGCCGCCCCCTGGCAGCAACGCGCCCACCTGCCTCCGGAGAAGCCCCGCCTGCATCTAGCTGTCCTGGTCGACCTGTCCGGGTCGATGGCCCGCTACACGCAGGCGATGTCGTCGGCCGCGTGGATCTTCGCCTACGCGGCACGCCGCGCGCAGGCGACGACCACCACCATCGGGTTCGGTGACCGCACCACCGTCCTGGTACCCCCACGCACCTACCCGAGGCAGGTGCTGCACATGCGCACCGAGCTGGCGACCGCCACCTTCCCGGAAGCGGTCAAA
Source organism: Micromonospora sp. CNZ285 (assembly GCF_004637285.1). Lineage (NCBI taxonomy): Bacteria > Bacillati > Actinomycetota > Actinomycetes > Micromonosporales > Micromonosporaceae > Micromonospora > Micromonospora sp. CNZ285. The sequence continues at coordinate 2,882,523 of NZ_SPQD01000001.1, forward strand.
GTCGCCGACCAACTCCTCGACCTACGCCACGGCCGCGCCCTGCGGATGCTCGCCGTCGTCTCCGACGGCTACCTCGACGACATCCCCGCCGGCCAGCAACTCGTCACCACCCTGCACCGCGCCGGCTGCGCCGTGCTGTGGCTCCACCCCGCCGACCCGCCCACCGACGGCGAACCGGCCGACCCGGACCAGATCTGGGGGCACACCTTCACCCACGCCACCGCCCTGACCGTCACCGACCCGACCGAGGCCATCGCGGCGATCGCCGACGCCGCCGTCACCGCCCTCACCCAGGCCTGAACCCCCGGCCGGCAGCCGACCAGTCCCACCCCGCGCCGCGGCGCTGCCCGGGCCGCTGCCGGGCAGCGCCGCGCACCGCGACCCGCGACAACCGGGCCTGGAACGCGGGGCTGCCACAGGCGGCCCCACTCGCGTCTCGCGGAGGGCCCGATGCCGAACGGCATCGCTGCCGCCCCCGGCGACTTGACCATCCCGCGCCATCGAAGCGTGCATGCATCGCGCCCCGACCGATCCAGATCCCGGGATGCCGCTACGACGCTGCCCGACAAGGAGTTCCTCATGCGTTACGGCACCGACGACGAACACCCCTTCGATACCGACAACCGCGCCTGGCGGCGCCTGCGCGACGTCACCAGCGAACACTTCGACGCCATCACCTGGAACCGGGACCCGGACGGACGGCCGGTCCTGCTCACCCTGCGCGACATGCGCACCGGAGACACCGTCACCCTCGCCGTCCTCGACTCCCTGGAGATCCGCGACCCGCACGCGCTGCTCGCCGTCCACACCAGCGGCGATCTCGACGCCCACGGCCCCACCAGCGGCGCCGACGCAGCCCACTCCCACGCCGCCACGCTCGCGCTCGACAGCACCACGCTCGCCGTGACCAGGCCCGTGCCGCTGCATGACCCTGCCGTCACGGATCTACCCGCCACCGGTTGGGTCGACCTCCCGCCCGACCTCGCCCACGTTCTGCGGCCGGCGCTCGACGACGCCCGCGCCGCTGTTCTCGTGCTGCTCGACCGCACCGACGGCAGGCTCGCCGCCGTCGGCCCGTTCCCCAACCACGCCGCCGCCGACACGTGGCAACCCGCCGACGGACCCGGCCGCAGCGCCGACCGGCTCACCGTGCCCCTGCACCCGATCACCATCGAGCAGGCCCAGCCATGACCAGCACCCGACCGCTGGCACACCCCGCGTCCTCACCGATCGTGGCCATCGACGTCGACGGCGTCCTCAACCCCGCCGACCCCGGCCGCGCCGAGACACTCGGCTACCGACCGCACCGCTACAACGGGCCCGCCCCCGACGGCCGGCACGTCACCGGCACCGTCTGGCTGAACCCCGACCACGGGCCCTGGCTGCGGAAACTGGCCGAGCACGCCCAACCGGTGTGGTGCACCAGCTGGAACCACCTCGCCGCCGCATGGATCGCGCCACGGCTGGGCCTGCCGACCACCTGGCCGCACGTCCCCGTCCACGCCGGCGGGGTCCGCTTCGGCCACCAGAACAAACTCAGCCCTCAATACGCCTGGGCCGCGCGGCGGCCACTCGGGGTCCTCGACGACGAGTTCGGCGGCAAGGACCCCACCATCGTCGACCAGCGCACCGCCGAGGGCGAACCCACCCTGCTCCATCCGGTCGACCCGTACGACGGGCTCCGCCGCACCGACATCGACACGGTGCTGACCTGGCTGCGCCCGGCTCTGACCACACCGGCACCGCCGAACTCTGTGCATCCGCATTCAGCGGGCCCGCATCCCACGCCTACGCATGCACGTTCCGTGCCGCAACGACAAGGAGCTGACGATGGACAACATGTTCGACGCCGCCGACGAACCGGACGTCGGCCGGCCACCCCGACTCAGCGTCGGCGACCCGGAACTGCGCAAGACCCGCCGGCTCGCCCGCGAGTGCGCCACCTGCATCTTCAAGCCCGGCAACCCGATGCACCTCACCCCCGGCCGGCTCCAGCAGATGGTGCGCGAAGCGCGCGGCGACGCGGGATACATCATCTGCCACTCGACGCTGCCCTACGCCGGCAGCCCGGTCCCGCCCGCGCTCTGCCGCGGCTTCGCCGACCGCTACCGCACCTGGCAACTCCAGGTCATGGAACACCTTTGGGGCTTCGTCGACGTCGAGCCACCCGACCCCGACCCCGCCCGCACCCCCGACTACCTGGGAGATAGCGACCATGCGTGACATCGACGAGCTCCTCCGGCGTCAAGAGCGGATCATCGACACCATCGGCTGGGCCGTCACGTACGTCCTGCCCACCGACGACGGCACCGTCACCACCGCCCCGTTCGCCTACACCGTCGGGCTCACCGCCCACGGCTACCCCGAACTGATTCACCGCCGGGCTGCCACCCGAGGTCGCCCACGGTCTGCTCAACGACCTGGCTCGCCGGGTCTACGACCACGCCGAACGGTTCACTCACGGACAACGCCTCAGCGACGTCATCGCCGGCTACGACGCGATCATCATCGACGGGCCGCCGACAGACGAACTGTTGCCCGGGCTGGCGATCAGCCGCTACGGCCGCGACCGCATCCGCCTCCAGCAGATGGTGTGGCCGGACCAGCAGGGCCGATTCCCCTGGGACGACGGATACCGCTTCGACCCGCGGACACAGCCGCTGATCGGCCGGCTGTAGCCGAGACGCCCGACCGCCGTCGTCCGCGATCGGCGCCGCCGTGGTGGTCAGCCAACCGTATGAGTCGCTGCAGTCCAGCGCGTGATCGGCGAGTTCGTCGAGCACCCGCTGGGCGGCTTCGTCTGTAGATGCCCGCCGTTACGGGCACCGGCGACGCTCGGTCTCCGCCTGCAACAGAAACAGCCGGTCCAGGTACGTGGTGAGAACCGCGTAGGCGTAGGCGAGGGTGCCGTAGCCGAACACTGGGGTGACCTGGACACCCGCTATGCCTAGCGCGCCAGCATCTACCGCGCCTGTCTGGTTCTCATCGCCGCCATCATGTGGCTACGGTGATCGACAAGATCTAGCCGGACCATCTGGCGGTAATGGCCTCTTCAACACCGAAGCGCTCGCCGCAGGCCAGGCAGTCCGCTCGGCCAAACACGTAGGTCAGCTTCTCGGCGATATCAGGATGGTCGTCGGCGATCGCGCGATCGTGCAGGCGTTTTCCGACACCCGTCAAGTCATCAGGATCAGCGGGCAGCAGTAGCAGCCGCTTGGAGCCGGAGTCGTTCATGTACATGCTGTCCAGCGTGGTAAACGTTCCGTACTGGCCGAACGCGACGAAGATCTCTTCATCGCATTGCGGGCACGCCACCTCGTATTCCTCGTTGTTCAGTCCGTCGAGGTGTCTGCCCCAGACCTCGACACCCTCGAACGCTAGCAGCGCCTGCAACATATAGACGTAGGTGCTGGGGTCGTCATCGGGACCGGCACTTCGGAGCGCTTCCTCGGTCAGCGCTCTCAGTCGAGCGATTTCGTACGGATAAGTAACGTGCGGGTCGAGATCCCCGTAGGGCTGATCCACGCTGGACACGATGTCAGCCGCCAGCGCCAGCGGCATCGTCCGCTGCGCGGGCGACCAGCGGCCCGCGATCTCCGTCAGGACTGACAATGCCGGGAAGCTTGCCGGGTACACCGTGCCCTGGTGGCACAGCCGGGACCACAGTTCGTCCCAGACCGGGCTGCGCGGGTCCGGTTCAGCCCTCGCCAACAGACCCGGGACGTCATCTGCCACGCCGTAGGCATGCCTGAGCTGGGACCAGTCCGTCATGCCGGTGATCTAAGCAAGTCCCCACCGTGCCCGCACCACCAGAACCTGCCTGACTCCCCCATGACAAGATCGACAGGATTTGGCCTGGGCTCACTGCGCACACCTTTTACAGGCCCGTCGGCACCCTCCTCAAGGAGGGGACAGACATCAAGCGTCTCTACAAGATCGAGGGCGGGTCAGGGTTAGGACGCCCGAGGACGGTCGGTTGCGGGCCGTGGTGGTGGGCATTGGCCCGCTGTAGCTTGCCCGGCGGCCAGTATCGGCGCACGGTGCGCTCGGATCTGCCGATCCGCTCGGCGATCTGCGCGGGATGCATCGACGGATCCTGCTGATACCAGTACGCCACCGCAGCCGGAGTGGCCGCAGCGACCTGGGCTGCGCTGTCCTGGTCCGCGGGGATCGTCGCTGCGGTCCTCCCACGGCCGGCCGGCGTCCTTCCGGCGCGGCCGCCCGCTGCACGGGACTCCTCGGAACCGCCACGGACGTCCTCGCGGTCGGGCCGGGGTGGGCGGCCTGGCGACCCGGCGCTTTGTGTGCTCGCGGCCTGGCCTCGCGGTGAAGCCGGAGTAGACACGGCGCCCGGCGACGCGAAGGTAGCCATTGGTTTGGTCTCGGTGACCGCTTCGGTGAGGCGGGGCGTTCGCCGCCTGGTGGTCCGGTCGGCGCCGGTCCTCGGGGCAGGGTGCCCTGGCCGGTCCTGAGGGGCCGCTGGCTGCTGCGTGGGCATGGGCTGGCCGGTGCCGGCGCGGATCCTTCCGGTGATCTCCACGAGGCTGATGCTGGCCACGACGACAAGGCCGTCCACGGAGATCGGCAGCAGGTAGGAGGCGCCGGCGTCGATTTCGCCGTAGCGGGCGGCGACACCGACCATGTGCCAGTAGCTGACCCAGCCGGCGATGCCGGCGATCGCGGCGGTGGCCAGCAGCCGCAGGGCGGCCAGGGACCTGCGGTGGCTGGGCACCCTGGAGATCAGTTCCACGGTGAGTAGCAGCGCCAGCGGCGGCCAGGCGGCGATCAGCTGGCTGATGAGGTTCGGTCGGGCGTGCAGCACGTTCGCCGCGATCGACGCGGCGACGCCGAGGGTGAGCACGGCACGCACCGCCCACCGCAGCGGCCGTAGACCGGCCAGCTGGTCCCGGCTGGCCGCGTTCGGACGGTCGAGGTACGAGGACGGCGACGTGGAGATGTCGGTCATGCGGTGGCTCCGTCCTCGTCGCGGATCTGACGCTGCGCCTGCGGTCGGGGGTGGGGGCGCTGCTGGGCGGCGATGAGCTCGTTGGCGAGGGCGAGGGTGTCTTCGTGGGGTTCGGCGTCGATCTCTGCGAGAGCCCGTGTCAGTGCTCGGCGCAGGGATCGGATCGCGTCTGTCTGGCCGAGGGCGGCGCGGGCGCGCATGGCGTGCTGGTAGAGCTCCTCGGTGTAGGGGCTGTGGCGGATCGCCTCGTCGAGCACAGTCAACTGGTGGGCGGGATGATCGGCGAGGGCGTCGGCGAGCGCGAGGTAGGTGTCGAGGGCTTGCTGCCGTACGGCCTCGCGGTAGGGCTCGATCCACTCGTAGTCGACGCCGTCGGCGAGGTGCCCGCGGTAGCTGTTGACGGCGCGCCGCAACGCGGCGACCCGAACTTGCGGGTCGGTGGCGCGTTCGGCGTCGCGGATCGCCGCGCGCATCCGCCACAGGTCGACGTCGACGAGGGCGGGGTTGAGCGTGTAGCGGTTCTGGGGGTGGGTGAGGTGGTCGCCTGGGCCGCCCGTGTGCCGCAGGACGGCGCGGAGGTTCGACACGTAGGTGTACAGCCGGCCAGGTGCCTTGCTGGTCGGGGCGTCGGGCAGCAGGTCATCCAGAATGGCGTCCACGGTCGCTTCCCCGTCGTGGACTGCCAGGTACACGAGTAGCTCGAGGGCCTTAGCGCGCAGCGGCGGATGGGACGCGGCGTCGGTGATGCTGGGCGGGCCGAGCACCGATACCTGCACGCGGCGGGGCTGCCGCTGCTCGCCGTCCACGGCGGGGGGCACATTTGCCCGCTCTGCGGAGGGTGCGGTGTCGTGACCACCGGCGTCGACCGCGGCGTGCGTCTCGGCGATCCGATGGGGCCGGATGTCGATGATGCCGGTCGACCCGTCCGATGCGTCGGGGTGGGCGGTGGCCGGGTCGCGGCCGGTGACCTCGACGGGGGTGGGTGACGTGCCGGCAGTCGTCGGGGTGGGCGTCGCGGCCGGTCGCGGCGTCTCGGCCGGGGCGCTGCGGCCGGCGTCGGTCGAGTTCGCGGTGGCCGGTGGCCGGTCGTCTGGCTGCGGCGCGGCGTCGATGGGTGCCGGTGGTTGGCCGGTATGTGACTCGGCGAGCACGCGGAGCAGAGCGAGGGTGTCGGCCGAGGTGAGCACGGCCAGACGCTCCACTGGGACTCGGTGATCGCTCTGGTCGGTGCGGGCGTCGGCGAGGGCTGTGGTGCCGTCAGCGGCGACGGCGACGGTGTCACCGTCAGGCCATGCGCCGAGCAGCACCCCGTGGATGTCCAGGCGTGTGCCTTGGGTGAGCAGCGCGGCGATGCGGGTGTCCTGCCGGGCTGCGGTGGTATGAGTCAGCAGCAGCACCGGCGGCAGCGGCTTCCCCGCAGGATCGAGCGTCCGCAGGTCGGCCACCGTGTCGGCGTCGTGGGCGTCGGCGAGGCGGCTGCGGTGCAGGATCTGCGCTTCGATGAGGTCGAGTGCCTGCTCGACGGTGGTGGTGACCGTCAGGCGCGGGGTGTGGGGCAGGGTCGTGGTGTCCGTGTCGAGGAGGGTCGTCGCGGTTGTCGCTGGCATCACCACCTGGGTGCGTTCGTGTGGGGCGTCGAGGCCGCCGGCGGCGAGCGCGGCGGTCAGGAAGCCGCGGGCAGCGGCGTCGGCGCCGGGGCCGGTGAGCCCGAGGCCTGCGGGCGGCCAGGTCTCGGCCAGTGGGTGCGCCAGGGACGGCACGGCCGGGCGCGGCACAGGTATCGGGTCGCCGCTGGTGTGGTCTTCGCCGTCGAGGGCGGCCACGTCCGGGCCGGTATTCCCGCCGATGGGGTCTGGGGACGAGTGGAGTTCGTGCCGTTGGTGGCCGGTGGTGGGGGGTGTGGCGGTGCGTGGTGCGGCGCCGCGCAGCCGGCGGCGGATCTGCGTGACCACGGTCGGCATCGGGGTCGTGTCGGGGCCCTCGACGTGGGTACCGGTCGAGGGCGGGCGCGGGGTGTAGCGGCGACGCCGGTGTGCCCAGACCAGCGCGGCGGCTGCGCAGATCGCCGCAGCCAGGCCGATGTCCACCCAGCTGCCGCCCGGCACGTCGATGCCCGGGGACTGGTGGGGTGTGGGCAATGGATCGCGTGCCGGCGGTTGCGAGGCGCTGCGGGATGGTGGAGTCGCACGGGCGGTGCCCGGTGCGCTCGCGGTGACGTCGGGGCCTGCCGGGGGTGGTTCGGTCGCGGGTGCTGTCGGGCCTGTCGTGGTGGTGGTCGTGGGTGTCGGTGTTCCGGCCGAGGAGTCAGGTTTCGTGGGTGGCGCAGGGGTGTCCGGGCGTCCGGGTTCGGTATGGGGCTGTCGTTCGTGGCGCCGCGGTGAAGTTTGGTCGCTCCGGTGTGTGGCGTCGGTTGGCAGGCGGAGAACCCAGCCCGGGTAGATGAGGTCGGGGTTGCGCAGGGTGCCGCCGACGTGGGAGAAGCGGGCGCCCCGGTTGAGGGCGAAGATTTCCGGCCAGCGGTCGGCGTCGCCGAGGGTGCGGGCGGCGATCTCACACAGGCTGTCGCCGCGGCGCACGGTGTAGGTGGGCGGCGGCGCGGCCGGCTGATGGCTCGCAGCTGGGCGGTGGGAGGCGGGCGACGCGGTCGCTTGTCCGGCCACGGCTGGTTCATCGGACGTGGTGGTCGCGGGAGCGGCGTGTGCGACCGCGCCGGTAGCGGTGGTGACGGCGGTCGCGCCGAGCAGCGCCGCAGTAAGGCCCTGGACCGGACCGGGAAGGCGTAGAGCGGGTGCCCGGCGCAGCCGGCGGGCCAGCGACGCGTACCCATGGGTAAGGACAGCAGTGGCCAGCAGCAGCCAGAGCGTGACTGCCGCGGATGCGGCGAGCACAGCGACGACGCCGCTGCTCATCGGATCGGCTATCCACTGCCGCATGGTGGCCGGCGCCGGCAGATGCGGAGTCCAACCGCTGTGCATCACCATGACGACCGTGATGGCGGAGGTGGACAGGACGCTGGTGGTGACTGCGGCGGTGCGGGCTCCTGGGGATGTCACCTTCGCTCCTCCTGCTCGCCGTCGACACTCAACAGGGCTGCTGGTGGGGGCGATGTCGTGACGCTATGACCCGAGCACGGCGCGGAGGGCAGGCCCGCAGCTCACGGCACCTCACTGCACCTGACACGGCCTCACAACAGCAAGTCAGCGAGCGTTGACGGATCCTGGGCCCATCAATCATGGGGCGCTCGTCGGTTTACGAGAGCTTTGGTAACAACGGGCGCCGAGTCGTGCGAGGGTTAGCCTCAACGCCTTCGGGTGGCGGGTCGGCGTATTCACGTTGCGCAGGAAGCCGGGGGCGTGTTCCGGTGCGACGTTTAGTCAGATGCTGCATCCTGGACCCGATGCCGCTTGTGCCCAGCACTCGATATGCACACTCCTTCGCCGCCGCCTTCGGGAGGCTGGATCGTGTGCTTCTTCGCTTGGCGCGGGAGCAGGGCTTTGGCGGCCAAGGGGCCGACGAGCTTGTAGTTGATGCCGTGGGTTGTGCCGCGCAGGTGGCCAAGGTGGGTTTACCAGTCGATGCGCTCACCGAGTTCCTCGTCGCCGAAGGTGTCGCCGCGACACGCCTCAGCGCCGTGCACGCCGCTGGGCCAAGATGAGGCGGTATGCCGGATATGCAAGCTTAGTTGATTATTGACGGTCGGGCACCGACCGCAGTCAGACCCTCCGATAGAATCGCATCCCTCGATATCGAAGGAGGATCAATGCGAGTTGGCCTGCGGGCGGGTGTGGCCGCATCCCTGGGCGCTGCCCTGACATTGACCATCGCCCCCACGGCGGGTTACGCGAACGTGCCGTCAGGGAATTCCACCCAGAACGTTTACACGAGCCACCGCCAGTCGCAGCAGTACTGGAGTTCCTCTACCAAGAAAATGTATGTGAACGCGATCCTCAGCGCGAACCTCCCATCCGGCTACTGTCTAGACTCCTGGTTCGACTGGACCACGCCCGAGGGTTCGAGTCATTACGACTCCAGAGGTGCACGGACATGCGTAAGCAACTACTCGATGTACGGGGACGTTGTGACGGAAAGCAACTCGGTCGCAGGAATGCAGAAGGCCGGCGGCGCATACGGCCCCAACAACAACACCACCTCAACGTCACACCTTGTTAATGCAGCGGGATCAACGATATCGATCGCGAGCATCAACGTGGTGATGAATCAGTACAACTGCTCGATCCGATACTGGAAGCGGACATCGAGCGGCGTAGAATATTGGACTGGCGGCCCGCCCACGAATCCGAATTGCTAAGGTGATGACCTTGCGGAGAATGACTACTCGGAGTCGATCAACTCTGGCATCCCCCATGATCGGCCTTCTGCTGATCACCTCCGTCGCGAGCTGCGCGCGGCCGGCCGAACAGGTCGCCGCCGACCCTGCCGTCACATCCGAACGGCTGGACCTCCTGTCCCAACGAATCGGCGGAACACCCAGACAACGCACGGCCGGCGAAGTTCTGCAATACCACGCGTACCAAGACGGCATTCGCGACTGCATGAAAGACGCAGGCTTCACCTACGAACCCCCGCCCTTCCTGGACCCATATCGCGGACGCACAGTCATTCACATGGGAATCGGCACAGGACAGTGGTTGGCCCCCATCAACGAAGATCGTCTGGGAATCACCGACACCGCCGAATTGAAAGGCCCGAACAAGGGCGATACAGGGCCGAGCGCCAGCTATCGCAACCTAGATCCGGAAGACCAGGAGAAGTTCCAACAAAGCCTCACCACCTGCATCCCACGCAACACCCCTGAGGTCAACTTTCCGTCGAGCTACCACTCCTTAGCCGAGAAGTACAACCAGATGCTGACGGACGCGTCCAAGGCAGCCGTGGTAAAAGCTGCTGGCAAACAGTACCCAACCTGCATGGCCCAGGGTGGCTTCAAGGTCAACAGCCACGACGAGCTGGTCAAGCTGGTCCTGACACGCATGGGAGACGCTCAGCCGCCGACGCCTGGCCAAGCGCCGAGTTCAAACTGGTCTGCCGTTGTACAGACGGAACGGGCAGCCGCACGTCTGGATGCCGACTGCCGACAGCCGGCATACGAGGCAGCGCTCAACGCCGTAGCCCCATCGGTTGCGGAATTCGAACGATCTCATGAAGCCGAGCTTGCGCTCGTCAGTCGGCAGTGGCACGACATCGAAGCCCAAGCAGCCGCGTACCCCGAGTTCAAGTAGAACATCGTTCATGGTGGCCGGGGACTGGCGTTGCTCTCGGTCGGCGGTGCGGGCGCTCAGCGGCGTCGAGGACTGTGGACCGGGTTTGGAAACTACGCGTCGATACCAGTTCTGGCGCACCCCTTACGCTGCCGCGCCGCCCAACGCCTCGGCCAACGTTACGCGGCTACCAGCTGCCGAGAACAAACTGACCGAGGCCCTCTGCCCAGATGGGGGGAGGGCCTCGGCCAGTTGGGGTTTCGCGCTAGTACGGCAGCCGCCGTTTGAGATGTCGCTGGTGGGGCCGGGTAGACGAGGTGCGGCCACCGCGTGATCGTCTGTCTGCTGTGGACATGACTTCAGATCTGGCGGTGGCCGCGTGCCACAGCGTAAACCCAGACCGGTGGCGGCAAGTCCTGACCGGGGTGTGCGATGCGTTCGCGGGACGCTTCGGGCGGGTCGAGCCGCGTCGGACGGCGACGGCGTTCGTGACAGGGCTGCTGGCCGACATCGAGGTCAAGACGTGCTGGCAGTTGGCGGAGCGGGCCGGGCATGCCCGGCCGGACGCGATGCAGCGGTTGTTGTCTCGGGCGGTGTGGGATGCCGATGCGGTCCGCGACGATGTGCGGGCGGTGGTCGTGGGCCGGTTCGGTGATCCGGACGCGGTGCTGGTCGTGGACGAGACCGGGGACCTGAAGAAGGGCGTCCACACCATCGGAGTGCAACGCCAGTACACCGGCACCGCCGGCAGGATCGAGAATGCGCAGGTGGGGGTGTTCTGCGGCTATGCCAGCCGGCATGGGCACACGCTGATCGACCGCCGGGTCTACCTGCCGGTGTCGTGGACCGATGACCGGGACCGATGCCAGGCCGCCGGGGTTCCCGACGAGGTCGCCTTCGCCACGAAGTCCGAGCTGGCCGCCGACATGATCACCGCGGCCGTCGACGCCGGCGTCCCGGCCGGGTGGGCGGCCGCGGACGAGGCCTATGGCAACAGCAGCGTCTTCCGTGCCCACCTACGCCACCACCGCCTGGGTTATGTCCTGGCCGTGTCCCGCAGCCACCTGGTCCCACTCGACGGCGGCAAGACCCGGGTTCGGGCTGACCGGGTCGCCGCCGAGCTGCCGGCCTCGGCGTGGCAACGTCGCAGCGCCGGCGCCGGGTCGAAAGGGCCACGCTTCTACGACTGGGCCTGGCTCGACGACGTCTGCACCGACGCCGACCCCGACGACGGCGGCCACCACAGCCTCCTGATCCGCCGCAACACCACCACCGGTGAGCTGGCCTTCTACCGCTGCTGGACCCCGCAACCGGCCACCCTGGCCCAACTCGTGCGGGTCGCGGGCATCCGCTGGACGGTTGAGGAGAGCTTCCAAGCTGCCAAGGGCCAGGTCGGTCTCGACCAGCACCAGGTCCGCCGCTGGGACTCCTGGCACCGGTTCACCACCCTCGCCCTGGCCGCCCTCGCCGTCCTGGCGATCTGCGCCGCCGACGCCGCCGACCACAACCCGGCCGACACCGGACTGATCAAGCTCACCGTCAACGAGGTCCGGCGCCTGATCAACGCCTGCATCATCCGCCCGCTCAGCAACCTCGCCCACCGTCTGCGCTGGTCAGACTGGCGGCGCCAGCATCAAGCCCGAGCCCGCCAAGCCCACTACACCCGACGCCTCAACCTCGAACTCCAGCCATGATCCCGAACGGCGGCTGCCGTACTAGACGCGCTGGGTGATGGTCGTGCCCGGGTGACGGGCGGCAGTGGCCGCGGTGACGAACCGGCCGGTGCTGGCGCTGCGGTTGACGGTCTGGTTGTTGCTGGTGCCACGACCGACGCGCTCGGTTGTGGTGGTCCGCGGCGAGCGAGCCGCGGTGCGGCTGCTGACGAACCGGCCGGTGCCGGCGCTGCGGGACACGCTGCGGGAGCCGCCTCGAGCCATGTGGATCATCTCCTTCGGTTCGGCGGTCTCGGTTGGACCGCTCTTGCCGTAGGCGTATGTGCTGGTGGGCTGATTACCCGCCACTCTTTCTACCGGTTTTTTGGCTGAGGCTGGTGGTCCGGGCCGTGGTGCCGGCTGCCCGGGCGACGATGGCGCGGGCGGTCGCGGTGGAGGTGCGGGCGCGCATTGCGCGGGCGTCGGCGGTGCCGAGCGAGGATCGCTCGATCTTGGCTTGGATGGTCGACTTCGCTGACCTGGCGGTTGCTGAGGATGATTGCGGGTTGTTCGGGGCGGGCTGTGGCATGGGCGGTCATGCCCCCCTTCGGGTCTGAGCGGGTTGGCGGTCGGGCAGGCGGGTCAGTCGGGTGCGGTAGTAGGACAGCGCCTTCTGGACGGCATTCTCGGTGAGGTTCAGCAGGTCGGCGACCTCGGCCTGGGTGTAGCCGGCCCAGATGAGCGCCATCATGGTGCGGGTGCGCGGCGGAGCGGCGGCGAGCAGGACGTCGACCTCTTGGCGCAGCGCGACGAGCTGGGCCGGGTCAACGGGCCCTCCGCCGGTGGCGGGCTGATCGAAGACGGCGAGTTCATCGACGAGCAGCTCCTGGTGGTGCACCTCGGTACGTAGCCATGCGCGGTAGATGTTCGGGAAGCGGAATAGGCATTGGCCGATGAAGAACGTCTTCAGTGAAGCGCCGCGGGCGGGGTTCCAGCGGTCGGGGATCAGCACCGTGTTGCGGAAGGACCTCAGCGCGGTGGCCACGGTCTCGTTGGCGAGTTCCTCGGCGACGTCGGGACGGTTGAGCGCTCCGGGCGGCGGCTCGGGCAGCCCGGCGCCGCGTTCGCGGCACTTGCCGAAGATGGCGCCCTTGCGGATCCAGGCCACCGTGACGGCGTAGCCGTAGCGGGCCAGCTCGGTGGCGAACAGGTCGTAGTCGCTGCCGGAGAAGTCGGACCGGCGCAGCCAGTCGACCAGGTCGGCGTCCTCGGAGAGGCGTTCGCGCCGGCGCAGCGCGCGGACAGTCTCGTCCAAGTCGTGATCTTCGCGGGTGTCGGCGAAGTCGGCGAGCCAGGAAACGGGGACAGCGACGTCGCGGCGGGGCGGTTCCCGTTGTAGTTCCGATCCCGCCACTTCGTCCGTCGGCTCCTCGGCTTCCGGGTGCATGAGGCTCTTTCTCGGTTCGGTGTGTCCGCTGAAGGAACCCACCGGACGTCCTCTCCTATGTGCGGCCACCCCAATTACCCGCCACTCCTTCTTCAAGATTTTTTGGGCGGGTGTTTGTGCAGTTCAGCGGTGGCTCAATAGCGGAGCGACCTTGTCGATCAGGCTGCTGATGACCAGCTGGGCAGCCGGGGAGATGTCGTAAGCGCTCAGCGCGCTGAGCACGACGTCGCGATCGAGCAGGCCCGCGCCGGCCATGTCGGCAAGCACCCGGTGGGCGCCGTCGCGGCCGTACCCGCGGGCGTAGCCGTTGTTGCCGTAGCGCACCAACTCGTTCAGGTGCTCGTGCAGCTGCGGGTCCAGTGTGGTGGGCTCACCGGTGTCGAGGTCGAGCGCGCCAACGACGCCGGCCCAGCCGGCTAGCCGCCAGGGGCTGGGGTGCTCGACGACGACCAAGGCGTTGCCACGAGCCAGCCGGGTGGCCACCTCGAGCGCCCCGGGAGTGGGTACGTGGGCAATCACCGCGCCCGGACGCACGTTGACGCGTGGGGAGCGCGGCGAGGCGTGCCGGCCGTTGAGGTACGACTCGAACAGCGCCTCGCCGTGGTACTCGCCCTTGCGGTCGGTGACCAGCACTGCGGGCAGGCCGCGCCGCGCGGCCTGATCCTCGGCCCAGCGCATCGCCGCTACCGCAGCGGCGGCGAACTCCCGGCCCAGCTGGTACGGCACCCACGCTGCGGTGAAATCAGAAACCACGACTGCCAGGGTAGGCGCACGGTATGACAACATTCCCGATCGAGGCACGCGATCAAGGAACGCGCTCGAGCGCGGTTCGCCGCGAAGCAACGGCATCGAAGCACCCCTGTTCGGTACCCGATCTGGGTGCCCACTCTTCCGCCGCAACCGGTAGACCTCCTCGGGGTCTAGCGAGCAGTGCTTATGGGTCGCTCGAGGATGCCGGCGAGGCGCAGGCGTTGCCGGTGGGTGTGGAGAAGGTCCGCGGCTGCGGCGGAGTCGCCGAGGGCGTTCAGTTGGTCGGCGGTGAGCTGGTGGAGCTGCTGGTTGTAGGGGTCTATGCGGATCGCCGCTTGCAGCAGCCGCAGGCGCTCGTGCGGGTCGGTTTGTGCTGCCGCGGCGTTGGTGTAAGCGTCGAGCACTAGGCGGCGTGTGGCCTCACGGGGTGGGTCGATCCACGGCCAGATGTGGCCAGCGGCGAGGTCTCCTGTGTAGGCGTCGATCACGGGCTTCCAGCTGCCAGGTGCGTCTGTGGTGGCGCTGTGGTGGGCGGCGGCTTGCAGTCGCCACAGGTCCACGTCGGTGCGTGGGTCGAGGTGGTAGCGGTCCTCGGTGTGGACAACCACATGGTCGGCGGTGGTGGCGCGGATGGTCGAGCGGAGGTCGCTGAGGGTGGTGTAGAGGCGGCCGGTGACGGTGTGGGCGGGTAGGCCGGGCCAGAGGGCTTGTACGAGTTGCGTGGTGGTGGCGCCGTCGGGGTGCACGGCGAGGAAGACGAGGATTTGCAGGGCGGCGCTGCGGCGGATGGCGACCTCTTTGCTGTCGATGAGCAACGCTGGGCGGCCGAGCACCCGCAGCTGGACAGCGGTCGCTGTGGCCTCGGTGGGCCGCTGCGGTGTGGGCGGTGAGATTCGGTTGGCTTGGCGGGGGATCTTTGCCTGTGCACGGTTGATCGGCCGGGCTGGTGCGGACGCGGCGGGGTCGGGTGCTGCGGTGGTGGGTTGGGCCAGGACGGCGAGTAGGTCCGCTGCGGCGGTGCTGTCGAGGACACACATCCGTGGCCGTGGTTGGCCGGTCTGGTGGTCCACGGTTTGGCCGTTGCAGTCGACGCGCCAGCTGGGTACTGGTGCTGCGGCGTCGAGGGTGACGACACGGGCGCCCGGGAGGTTCAGCGGTGCCGCCGTCGCGGGTCCGGCGGTCAAGACGAGGCTGGGTATGCCGTGGTCGGCTGTGGACGACGTGCTGGACGCAGGTAGCAGGGTGGCGGCATGGTCGAGGGTGTCGACGACGTGCAGGCCCGGGATGGTGGCGGCGGTCTCGGCGACGCTGGGCAGGAGCCTGGTAAGGGCGTTGCTGGTGACGATCACCGGGGTCGTGTCGGTCGGGTCGCGCAGCGCGGTGAGGAGCCGGGTGACGAGTAGACCTCGGGCGGCGTGGTCGGCCCCGTCACCGGCGAGACGTATGCCGGCCGGCGGCAGCGGCACCGGCATGGCGCCTGTGGTGGCTGCTGGTGGCAGTGGTTGGTCGGCGATGGCTGCTTGGACGGCGGTGACGGTGGCGGGCAGTGGTGTCAGCTCGGTGGCGTCGGTGTCGGGTTGGCCGGGTTGGTGGGCGCGACGGCGGCGTAGCCACACCAGGGCCGCTGCGGCGGCGATGTGGTGGGCGGTGTCGTCGGGTAGCCAGCCGCCGGGCACGACCACCCCGCCCTGCTCGGTCTGGGGCGTAGCGGAGGGGTGCTGGAGTTCGTCGGCGGTGACTGGTGTCGGTGGGTTCGGCGGCTGGGTGGTGGGGGTGTGGGCGGTGGTGAGGGCCGCCGCGCCGGCGATGCTGGTGGCGGCGGCCTGCCATGGGGTGGGTAGCGGCAGGTGGCGTACCCATCGGGCGCCGGCGCGCAGTCGGCGGGCGGCTGTCACGGTGACGGTGTAGGTCATGCCGAGCCACAGCAGCCAGGCCACGGCGATGAGCCCTGTGGTGAGGGTTGCCGGGGTCAGCGGGTCGGTGAGCCAGTCGCGTAGTTGCGTGCTGGTCGGCCAGCTGGGCAGGTGCGCTCGGGTGAGGGTGGTCAGCAGCCACGGCGGTATCGCCAGGACGGCCAGGACGACGGTAGCGCCTGCGAGTCGCCGGGCCCCGTTCACCGCGGCTCCTCCCCCACGTGCGTTGGGGGGGTATCCGGTTGGTGGGGTCATTGCGGCGGCCGGTGGGGGCGTAGTAGGTGGGTCCACATCTGGCGTAGCCACCAGGTGGTCACGGCGATGGCGTAGATGGCGCCGAGGATGCCGGAGGCGGGCCAGGAGACCAGGGCGGCGGTGATGACGGCGAGGGGTGCGCTGAGGATCAGGCGCAGGATCGGCTGGGACACGACGGCCATGACGGTGCCGATGCCCAGGAGCAGGCCTCCGACTCGGCCGGCGAGGTCGATCCAGAGGATCAGGTGGGGCCACCGGTCGGCGGTCAGGCTGTATTGGATGAGCAGCATTCCGGCAGCGGCGGTGATCACGGAGCCGGTGGGGAAGGCGAGCAGTCTTGACCATCCGCCCGCGGGGGTGCGCCATTGCCGGGCGGCGATGAGGGCCATGACGGCGGCGGCGGTGATGGTCGGGGTGATGGGTAGCAGTGTCCAGCGCAGGAAGCCGTTGACGGGGTAGCCGACGTAGAGGCTTCCGACGACGGCGTACATGCCGCTGACGGCGACGCCGAGGGAGGCTGCGGCGAGGATTCCGGTTCCGGTGTGGATGCCGGGGCTGGTCGGGGTGGTGGTGCGGTTGGCGATGGTGGAGGCGAGGACGGTGCCGGCGCTGAGGCAGGCGATGACGGCGAAGACGGCGGCCATTGTCAGCTCGCCCCAGTTGAGGACCGCTTCGCGGTACATGAGGGAGCCGCGCCACTGGGGTGTGAGCAGGAACTGGGAGACCAGGGCGAGGGAGGCGAAGCCGGGGAGGGCGATCGCGGCGGCGCGCCGTACCGGCGGTAGAGGTTCTTCGGGCGTGGTGGGGTCGGTGGTGGTGGTGCCTGCGTCGGCGGCGCCTCGGGCTGCGGCCAGGGTGGGCTGGTCGACGAGGGTGGGGGTGATGCCGGCGTCGGTGAGGGTCTGTGCCAGCAGGGGCAGGCGGGCGGTGCCGCCGACGCAGTAGACGCCGGTGAGGTCGCGGGGTGTGAGTTCCGCGGCGGTGATCGCTTCGGTGGTGAGGTGGGCGATACGGTGCAGGACGGGTTGGGCGGCTTGGTCGAGCAGGCCGGTGTGGAGCACCACGGCCGGCCCGTCGGGTAGTGGCACGGTGACGGCCGGATGGTCGGTCAGGGCGTGTTTGCCGGCGCGGAGGCTGGCGACCATGGCCCATCGTTGCCCGTCGGCGCCGGGTGGGCTGGTGGTGAGTGTGGTGGTGAGGGCGTCGTCGATGGCGGTGCCGCCGGCGGTCGGGTCGGCGAGGGTGGCGAGGACTTCGAAGCCTGCGGGGCCGCGGCGCAGGACGCTGACTTCGGCGGTGGCGCCGACGTCGCAGACGGCGATGTAGGCGCCGACGGGCAGCTGCAGGCCGGTGGCGAGCAGGTGCCCGGCGACGGCGGTCGGCGCGTCGATCAACTGTGGTGGTGGGAGGCCGGCGCGGTGCGCGGCGTGGCGCATCCAGGTGCGTCGTCGCGGGCCCCAGCCTGCCGGGACGACCAGCCGCACGTCGTCGATGCCGGTGCCGGCAATCTGGTGGGCTTGCTCGGCGACGTGGCGCAGGGTCGCGGCGACCAGATCGAGCGGGTCGACGTCGGTGTCGGCGACGGTGAGGCGCTGCTCGGAGGGTTGGCGGGGGTGCGGGATGAACCGGTGCGGTGTGGCCGGTGCGGCCCGCCAGGCGTGGTGGCCGGTCACGGTGGTGCCGTCCTCGCTGAGGAGGACGGCGCTGGGCAGGGCGGGTTCGCCGTCGAAGAGCAGCGGCGTCCAGGTGCCGTCCGGCCATGCCAGTACGGCGGTGGTGTCGGCGCTGCCGTAGTCGATCGCCAGCCGCGCCTGCCCCGATCGCATGGATGTCAGTCAAACATGAAGATCTCATTCACGTCATCCCTGAATCACTCACCGCAACCGGCCGCGGCGCCCAGCACGGTCACAACAGCGAACGCCGGGACTGACGATCGGCCCTGGTTCCTCTGGGTCGCACGTGGCCACTTGACCTGCAGCGGCATCGTCAACGGCATGCCGCACCATCGATGATCCGTCAGGAGAACACCATGCATGACTCCACCAATCCGATCTCAGCGCACGGACAAGCCGTGGCGAGCCGATGGACGCAGGCGGCGTTGTCCTGCGAGCCCGCGGACCAGGCGCGCGCGGAGGAAGCCGCCCGCCTCGCCTACCGCAGCGCCGGGCATCCCGAGCCGTCGCGGTTCCTGTGGTGCCCCTCTCCCCCGGCGGCCCTGCAGCAGGTGCGGCAGCTCCTCGACGACGGGCACCCGTCGCTGGTCGCCTCGATCCGCCGCGACGCCCTCAACAATGCGCTGGCAGCAACGCGAGCCCCGATCTGGGAGCAGACCAGCGACCACGACCAGTTCACCGCCTTCGGCGATTTCCACGACTTCATGGAATGGCACGGCTACTACGGCGAGCAGCGCTACGACGGCTTCGAGGCCCGCTACAACCTGATGGAGCACCGGTACCTCTGCAACCCGGTCACCAAGGGCGAGCGATCCGCGCTCACACCGGTGCTGCAAGCGGTACGGCAGGTGTATAACCAGGTGCTGGGTCCGGTCTGGGCGGCGGTCGACCGCACCCTCAGCGGCAGCTACATCATGCAATTCGCCTGGTTCTGGAGCGACGAGCAGACGATCGTGAAGCGCAACGACGAGGGACGCGCCGTGATCCGTTACTGCCTGAATCCTCGCGACTGGTTCTTCGATCCGGCCTGGAACCTCTACCCCGACTGGCTTGTCCTCGCCGCGATCGACACCTACCAGCAGGTGCTCGGCACGGCACCCACCCCAGGGTGGGAGGGATGCCGTGACGTGGCGCTGGCGGCCGGGCCGTGGTGGTCCCTATCCGGGGTGGCCGTGATGATGCAGCGCCCCACCGTTCTGCGACTCACCGGCGACGGCCTGCTGCACGGCGTCGACGAGCCGGCCGTTGTCTGGCCCGACGGCAGCACCCTGTGGGCCCGTGACGGTGCCGTCGTTGCACCCGGGTGACCGCCCCGCCAGCGGCACCTGCGCCTCATCCGATTGCGCCTGGGTGCTGGAGGGCGGGTCCCGTGTGGCGACCCGCCCTCCAGCGCGTCGGCGCCGCCGTCCGCGGGCGCGCGGGCGGGGCCGATGACGGATGGCTCAGGGGTTGCCGTGCGTCGGCGCTCGTGCGGTCAGCCCCGGAGGGGTGCGGAAGGCTAGGAGCTGCAGGTGTTCAGCATGCTCTGCAGGGCGGACTTCTCCGACGACTGCAGGCTCAGCCCCCAGTTGTACTTCACGGTGATCCACATCTTGCTGTAGGTGCACCGGTACGACGACAGCGGCGGCTGCCATGTCGACGGGTCCTGGTCACCCTTGGCCTGGTTGACGTTGTCGGTCACGGCGATCAGCTGCGGGCGGGTCAGGTCGTTGGCGAAACTCTGCCGCCGGCTGGTGGTCCAGCCACTGGCGCCTGAACGCCACGCCTCAGCGAGGGGCACGACGTGATCGATGTCGACGTCGGAGGCGGCGGTCCAGGTCGCGCCGTCGTACGGGCTGTACCAGCGGCCCGAGGTCGCCCCGCAGCTGCTGTCGGTGACCACGGACGTGCCGTCACGTTTGAGGACCGTCTCGCGGGTGTTGCAGGCCCCGCTGATGGTGATCCAGTGCGGGAACAGATCCCGGGAGTACCCACTCGTCGACCCCTCGCTCTTGACCGTCAGAGCGTTGAGCTGCGACTGGGCGCTCGCCTTGGACGGAATACCGGGCGGTGCTGCCAGGACGGGCGAGGAGTCGACGGCGACCAGGCCAGCGCCGCCGATGACTACGGCTGCCGCGCCGGTCAGGGCACGCCGGGCTAGTGAGCTTGTGGTGCGTCGTCGGGTGAGTCGCATGGGGCCTCCTCGGGGGAACGGTCGTGGATAGAGACCGTCTCACCTCATCATGTCCATCGATGCTCACCACTGTGAAGAGTCGGCCATGCCTTCAGGACACCGATCCGCTGGGCAACCGCCGTCGGCGCCGCTGCGCCAATGTGCCGCCGTCGAGCTCGTCTGCCTGCATGACTGCGCTCATGCGAGATGCCGACGTAGCGGCAGTCCAGCCGCACACGACGCCTTAGCTCAGGTCGACAACGCACCTGGGCTTCAGGAAGCCACATGGCCAAACGACCTGATCGAGCAGGTCGGGCCGGTACTGGATGCGTTTGAGCTGGTCTTCACTATGAGCTAAGGCCGGCCTGCTCGTGCTGGCGCTTGCGCCATAGTCATTTTTGCGATCTCAAAGCCTGTGGCGTCGGATGGCTCCACGGTCCTTTTGCGGCTGTGGCTCCCTCGACGTGTATCTGGGCCGCGACCGAGGCCGTTTCCTTAAGGAGGTCGTCGTAGTCCCGAAGGCGGCCCTGGCTGACAAGGCGATCGAGAGTGCGAGGGCCCTTCCAGCGGTCCGAACCGCCACGCTCCCGCGCGAGCTGTTCGACCGCCTCCTGGAGCGCGGCGAGATTGAGGTGGTAGACGAAATCCACCGCCCCGGAACCATCGCAGAGGATGGCAAGCATGTACGGCCGCGGTTCCATGGTAACCACGCCGTAATGAGGCATCTTGCCTCGTCGCAGGGTGGCGAGCTTGGCCCCTTGAGAGAGGCAGTCCTGAGCCCGATCGGTTCGGAGGGACCATTTGAGTGACAGCGCTATGCGTAGCTCCCGTGGCTGCGGCTGCGTCGCGTCCGCCACCGTCACATCCAGACCGAGTAACGACTCCTCTGGGGCGTTCGTCAGCAGGCGCTGAGTCAGTGCCTCACGCTGCTGCAGCTTGCCGCGCAGCTTCCGCAGTCGCCGAAGGATCTCCGATCGAGCATGGCCTCTCGGCAGCGTCTCGACGTGTTGGATGATCTCATCGATGGGCAGGTGGGGTGACTTTTCCACCTCGCTCTTGAACTCCGCGAAGGCCTTCAGGTGAGCGAACTGCCGGAATCCCGTCGCCGAGCCGCTGCTGACAGCCAACTGCGCGCTGAACCGCGATGACAGGTCCTCGATCACCTTCGCGCCCAGCTCCTCGCCGCTCTTGCCGGGGTCGGGCTGATCGGGGGACACGCCGAGGATGTCGAACAGCTTCCTGCCGAGCTGCACGGACAACTCGTCACTCGAATCCGAGGTGTTCGGTCTCGGGGTGATCGTCTGCTTGTCCTTGGAGAGCCGGTATCCACAGAGGTCCGTCACGAAGCTGGCTGGCACGGTGGCACGCTACACGGCCGGGCGGCGACAGGGGCGGAGCGGACCATCCCTGACCTGGAACTGGCTGGCGGCAGGTGCTGGCGCGTGCCAGTGTCGGCCATGCTCAGGTTCCTGGTCGTCCTTCCGGCAACGTCTTCGCGTGTCAGCTGTGGCGGCCGAGCAGGATCCGACGTAGGAGAGCTGCGTCACTCTTCCCCTTGTTTGGGCAGGGTCGGTGCCTGCACGATGGGATCAGCTTCTCGAGCGCGACGCCAGCGCGCGCCCTCGATCTCGGTGAACGGCTCAGGGTCGCCGGGCCTCCAAGGATGGAGGCGAACGCTGACGAACCGGCCCAGCGTGGGTACGGGGAGTTCGAGGTCCGCCGCCATCTGCGGGTGAGGGGCGTAGTGGCCGAAGATCACGATGCCTTTGGGCTGGAGCTGCTTACGGGCGTCGCGTACCCGTTTCGCGCTGTCGACCTGCTGGGCGGCGGTGAGCACAGTGGCTCGGTTGACCAGCTCGCCGGTCAACTCTCTGAAGAGGTTCGTGACCGCCGTCTGCCCCTTCGGGGCGTACGCGATGAGATCGAGTTTCCTCGGGTCCTTGATGTGTAGCAGAGTATTCTTGACCAGGTCGGCTCCGGGGAAGACCCACAGGATGCGGTCACGTCCGCGATCGTTGAGCCGCCGCTTTCCGTCGCGCTGCTTGCCTGGACGCCGCAGTACCGCCTCGTTGATACGGATGAGCCCTGCGGCCCAGCGGGCGGTGTACTCGTTGGCCCACACCACGAGGGCGATCTTGTCCCCGCGACTGTACATCTCCTGTGGGATCTCCCAGTCGTACAGGTTCAGCGACCACTTGCAGTCGACCTCGACCCCGGCGATCCGATAGTCGAGCTCGTCACCGTCGTGGAATCTGAACTCCCGCTGAAGCCAGATCTCGACGAGCGTGCCGACGTGTGTCTTCTCCGTCTTGTGGAGCTGGGTGTAGTCCCAACGCCCGGTGCGCTGGCCGTCGTAGATCTGGTCGAGCGCCTCCCGGATCGCATAGCCCATACGCGCGCCGGAAGGATCGAGAGTAAGGATCTCCGACCGGACGGCCCAGATCTCCGGATCCTCGTCCTCGGTAGGCGGCTGTGCGTCGGTGCCGCTGCGGACAGGACCTCTCATGGGACGTGGCCTGCCCTTCGGCGACGGGCGTTCCGGCAGGACCCGGGTCCGATGGGCACGAAGCGTCAAAGGAAGTGCGATGTTGTCCGCGTCGTCCCCGAACAACTCACCCTGAAAGATCGACACCCGGGCAGGGTGTCAGAGCAGACGACAGGCGGTCAAACACCGGACGTGCGTCACGTCGATGTCGGAGCGGACTCAGCTCAGGCGGCCCTTGATGTGCTTGGCGATGGCCGCGGCCAACCCGGAGGGCACAGCGTTACCGATCTGCTTGGCGATCTCGGTCTTGGACCCGCACCACTGATAGTCCTTCGGGAAATCCTGCAGAAGCGACGCCTCGTAGTGCGTGATGACACGGTTGACCCGCCGGTCCGGGTGGTCCAGCTCCCACTGCGGATGAAGGTACTGGCCCTTCTCCGGTTTGAAGAACTCGGTTCGGATGGTCAACGAAGGCGCATCCCAGCGCATCCGCCCCATGACATCGGTCGTGCCCGTCTTCTTCTCCCGCCAGCACCTCGACAGCAGGTGGTCCGGGAGATCGAATCGCCCACCACCGGGCGGGACGTGATCGTAACGCTCCAACGACATCGGCGTCGGCTGACGTCCGAAGTGAATCTCAGTACCTCGGAACTCGCCCCGAATGCTCTGCTCGAAGTATGTGGTGTGCTTCTCTGGCAGTTCAGTGGTGGTCGGGTACCAGTCCACCCAGCCGATCGCGTCCCGAACCGTCCTCCACGGCTTCCGGTTCGTGGTCGGCACCTTGGCGTGCGTCGCCTCCGGCAGAGGGATCTCGCCGACGCGTGAACCGATGACGATGGTCCGCGGCCGGCGCTGCGGTACGCCGTAGTCGGCCGCCAGGAGAACCCCGTGGGTGAGGTTGTAACCTTTGAGGACGCCATGCTCGGCTTCCTCGAGCAGCAGCTGGAACTCGCTCGTACGGGAGAACCGTTCCACGTTCTCAATCACGAACACCTGCGGACGCGCGATCGTGACGAAGCGTAGATACTGCTTCCACAGCTTGTTCCGTGGGTCGTCCACGGACTTGCTCCCGAGGTTGGAGAAGCCCTGGCATGGAGGTCCGCCGATGATGACGTCCGCAGGCGGGATCTCGTCATCCTCGAAAGTCTCGATGTCCCTACAGTGCGTGTGCTCCTTGCCGAAGTTGGCCGCGTAGGTGGAGGCCGCAGCACGATCCCACTCGACCGCGAGAATCGGACGAAAGCCTTCATTATGGAAACCGACGGTCATGCCGCCGCATCCCGCGAAGAGGTCGATCATGCTCGGGCGGTTGCTCACCTGCGACATCATAGTTCGCTCCCCGGGCGCGACAAGGCCGGCTCGCCGGTGAGGTAGAACGCATGTCCGAAGGATCCTGGGCGTCGACTATCGGTGTCCGTAAGTCGATGCAGGCCAACACCGGCCGCGACACCAAGCCCGAACTGGCCCTGCGCCGCGCCGTCCATGCCCTCGGCCTGCGCTACTACGTGAACCGCCGCCCCGTCAAAACGGTAAGGCGCACCGCCGACCTGGTGTTTCCCAAGCTCAAACTGGCGGTCTTCCTCGACGGCTGCTTCTGGCACGGCTGCCCTGAGCACCACACCGTAGCCAAAACCAACGCGGAGTTCTGGGCCCAGAAGATAGCCGGCAACCGCCGCCGCGACGCGGACACGAACCAGCGCCTGGAGGCCCACGGCTGGACCGTCCTCCGGATCTGGGAACACGAGACCACCGCCGATGCCGCCGCCCGAGTGGCGGCGGTGGTGACGGCGATACGTAGCGCTTCGCGGCGTACGTGATCTCAACTGCTTCTCCTCTCGCCTCCAGGATGGATACCGGCTAGCTAACCGGCACCCCAACAACGTTCTGGGGAGAATCACGCCCGCTGGCGCCCGTCGGGTCAAGTGGTTCCGAGAACCCGACGATCGACGTGGCTCGACTTCCGGACAGGAGGACGGGATAGCAGGTGGTCTGGTGAGGTACTCCGTGGCGCAGGCTGAGCGGCGCTGAAGCCGCGGACCCCCTGCAGTCGGTTTGCGCAACAGTGTCTGGTCAGTCGGACATCACGATCGGGATGAACGTCATCCAGCTTCCGCTACGCACCGGTCGTTCCCGTAAAAAATGGGCACACGCAGGGTCGATCTGAGCCCAGAACGTCCACCCGCCCTACTGCTCCGACACGGAAAGGGCGACCGCGGTGCGTCGCGGCATTGGCACCGAGTCCGCAGTACACAGTCGGTCGAGGCGGTCACGGATTGACACGGACGAGGGATCACTGTCAGGCGTCTTATCAACCATAATGGCGCAGTGGCGGACCTCTCGGGTTGGGAAAATCCGGACAATACCCTCCAAAGGTGGATCGATGATCAGCGTGCCAGCATGTTGGGCTCGTATAGATCGACTCCTCGACTCATCGACGAACATGGACTCCAGGAAGACAGTTTCCGCACCGGCGGATATGCGCATCGGCAGGTTCTAGAGCTGGTGCAGAACGGAGCCGACGCGTTGCGCCGCGGCGGCCGGCGCGGCCGCGTCGTACTGCTGCTGCGCGACGACGTGCTGTATTGCGCGAACGAGGGCGCCCCGTTCTCTCGGCGGGGCCTCGAGGCTGTCTGCCACGCCTACCTCAGTGACAAGCGCGGCGAGGACATGGGCCGTTTCGGCCTCGGATTCAAGTCGGTGCTGGCGGTAAGCGACTCGCCGACCATCCTGAGCCGGTCGGTTTCGTTCAAGTTCAGCGCCGACATCGCACGAAGAAGTCTCGAAGAACTGGCGCCGAACGCATCGGTCTACCCGGTACTGCGTCTCCCCTTCAACGCTGACGCCCAGGCTGAGATGGCCGCCGATCCTGTTCTTGCGGAACTCGGGACGTGGGCGGAGACGGTCGTCCGACTTCCTCTGACGCGACTCTCGAGCAGACTGGAACAGGAGCTTAGCGTTTTCCCGAAGGAGTTCCTCCTTTTTGCGCCATACGTGGCCGAGCTCGAGATATCGGCAGACAATGCTCAGAAGATCTTCACCTGTGTGCCTCAGGAAGGGAGCCGGCAGCGCCTTACCTCCAGTGACGAACGGCCCGCAGATTGGATGGTATGGCATCAATCTCACCGACCGTCCGAGTTGGCGCTTTCAGAGGTGAGCGAAGCGATCCGCCGGCCGGAGGTCGTGGTCACGTATGCCGTGCCGCTCGATACCACCCAGACCCTGGGCCGGTTCTGGGCCTACTTTCCGCTCCAGGACTCCACCTCGGCACGCGGCATCCACAACGCGCCGTGGCACATCAGCGATGATCGAACGAACATGCTGCCGGGCAGGTTCAATGAGGAGCTGCTCGAGGTCGTCGCGGAGCTCATCGTCAACGCGATCCCTCATCTGCACACGGCCGCGGATCCTGCACGTCACTTCGACTACATGCCAGCGCGAGGACGGGAGTTCGACAACTTCGGAGACCGGCGGCTCACCGAGCTGGTGCCACGTCTGGCGGAGGTGACGACTTGTGTGCCCGACGCTGAAGGCACCTTGAGAGTTCCCACCGACCTCGAGTACCCCAGCGCCGAACTCAGGATTGGTGTCGAGTCACTCGAACTGTGGAGCTCCGCATCCGGTAGGCCGTTGCGTAGCCCTCATCCGGCTTGTTTCCGCAACGCGACGCGCCGGGCGCGGCTGTACAGACTGGTGCGCGGCGAAGCCGGGCGAACGAGTCGAAACGAGCTGGGTGCTGCGGAGTGGCTCGAGCGTCTGGTGTCCGCCGGGACCGACGAGCAGTGCGACGCTGCATTGCAGGTCTATATGTCGATCGACGACGAGACGGTCAGACGCGCGATGAGCCGTGCCGCGATCATGCCCGACGTGACCGGGACATTACACCGACTCGATCATACTGATCGGCTCTACCTGCGGGGGAACTCGCTCAGCGCCGCCGCCGGCATCCGCCTGGTCAGGCCCTCTCTACTGGACAGGCCTGGCGTGGAGGACAGCCTACGCGCCATCGGATTCGAGGACGTCGACCCCGCGCACGAGCTGCGACGTTTAGCTGGCGCCGCGGCGAATCGATGGACCGCGCAACAGTGGGAGGACTTCTGGGCCCTCGTCCTGCACGTGAGCATCCACGACGCCGAGAAGATACTCTCGGACCACTTCATGAAGGGCATGACGCTCAAGGTGCGTTGCCGTGACCACTCCTGGCAGCACGCAGGCACCGTCGTGTCGCCCGGTCTGGTCGATCCGATGAAGCCGTCACTCGTGATCGACACCGAGTTCCACGACTTACCGCCCCGACTTCTCCAGGCGATAGGCGTCGTCGCGCAGCCGAGGATCACACCCGCCGTTCTGGCGGATCTGACCCTGCTTGAGTACCGCCGTCTGCAACGTTCCGCGTATCTCGAAACCCTTTCCGGGCGTCGCCCGGACGCCTCGGAGATCGACTTCGAGGAACAGGAAGGACCCGCACCTCTCCACGTTCTCCGTGGCTTCACCGATTCCGGTGACGAGACATCCAGCGTCCGCTGGACTCGAGCCCTTCTTGAGCTGGAGACCCCGGCCGTCTGGACCCTGCGCCATCCGAACAGCAAGAGGTTTCCGCCCAGAACCGTGACAGCACCCCACCTGTGGGCGGCTCAGAGGTACGGCTTGGTCGACACCACATGGGGACCACGGCCAGCGGCTCTGTCACTGCATCCCGACTGCGAAGAGCTGAGCCCCATGCTGCCGGTGGCGGCCTGGAAGGCCACAGCTCGGCTGAAGTGCATACCTGGCAAGACCGACCTCCCGGAGGCCGTCTGGCGCGAGTTCCTTAGCCGGCGACCCACAGGCGGCGACCACCGCCAGCTCGGGGCCCTCGTCGCCGATGCGTTCGAACGTTTGCCCGACGACGAGGTGCCCGATCAGGTTCCGGCCGTGAAGGGCATGGGCCACGAAACCGTGTCCCCCGAGCAGCTCCTGATCGCCGCCACCGATGACGAGGCCCGGGCGCTTTCGGAGCTGTCACTGCCGTTCGTCACAGTCGACGACCAACCTCTCGCCCAGGCGTTGATCGAGAGCTGGGGCTGTCGATCCGCGTCGTCGATACTGCGGATCGAGGTCGTGACCGAGTCGCCGGGAGCACCCGTCGTACTTCTGGAGCGCTTCCGCCGCCTGCGAGACTACGGCGCGGACGTGCTCGACGGTCTCGACCTGATCAGCTGCGGCTCGCTCGAGCGAGTGGTCATCCTGTCTGCCGGCACGGAGAGCACATCGCTGCCGTTCGCGGTGGCGGGCCACTCCGTCTACTTCGACGACTCGCTCGACGACGAGGAGCTCCTCGGTCATCTCTCCCGCCACTTCGATCTGGGCCTCGACGATCAGGCCATCAAGCGCGTGCTCCTGGAAGCGGAGAGCGCGCGAATACAGGCCGCGATCGCGCTGTCGCGAGCAGCCCGTGACCACGCGGAGCGTCTCCTCGCGCTCCTACCGGCGAGCACACTGACGCTTCGACTGCCGAAGGAACTGCTCGATGCGGTTCCACTCCTCGACGGCGCCGACGGCGACCGGCAGATCGCGGACCTGCTGATGCACTACCACGGTGACAACGTTCTGCATGCCCTGCGTGCTGAACTGAGGGATTTCGGCTACGAGGATGTGCCCGACACCTGGGCAGGATCCGCACTCGCCGTAGCGTTCGTGCGGAGGCTGGGGTTCCCCGCGGAGTTCGCGGGCGAACGGGACAGAGGAGTCGACGCCGATACGACCGTTCTCGGTCCTCCGGACCTCAAACCACTACACCCCTACCAGGAGAGACTGGCGGAACAGATCCGCGAACTCCTCCGGCCCGGCGTCGCGCCCGACCGCGCGCTGCTGTTCCTGCCCACCGGTGCCGGTAAGACCCGGGTGACAGTCGAGGCGCTGACCCGATCCATCTGCGCTGGAGACGTCACCGGACCGGTCCTCTGGGTCGCACAGAGTCAAGAACTCTGCGAGCAGGCCGCGCAGACCTGGACGACCGTCTGGCGACAATTCGGCAACCAACCGCTACGGCTGTGCCGCCTCTGGAGCCGCAACGAGGTCGCGGCCACCGGCCATAACGCCAGCGTCGTCGTAGCGACCGATGCGAAACTCGACAAGGTCCGCGACAGAGACGAGTACGAATGGCTGAGGAAGGCCGCGATCGTCGTCGTCGATGAAGCACATGGGGCCATCGCGAAGGGCATCACAGCGACCCTGCGATGGCTGGGTATCGATCACCGCAAGACCGCCCGGCCGCTGCTGGGCCTGACCGCAACGCCGTTCGCCGGCACGGGTCCGGCCGCCAACGAGCGGCTGGTCAACCGATTCCTCGGGCGGCAACTCGACAACGGGCTCGGTGGGGACCCATACGCCGAGCTCCAGCGTATGGGTGTCCTGGCAAACGTCCGCCATCGTGTAATAAAGGGCTTCAAATACGATTTCGATCCAGCCGATAAGCGGCATTTCGAGACATTCGGGGACCTCTCCAAGGATCTACTCAAACGCGTCGGCGGGGACCGCCATCGGACCCTCCGGCTGGTCGAAGACATTGTGGCTCAACCCGCGGACTGGCCGATCCTGGTGTTCACGTCGTCCGTTCTCGCCGCACAGACACTGTCCGCGCTGCTTCGCATGCAAGGGATCCCCTCCAGGGCGGTCAGCGGTTCGACGCCGACCCCGGAACGGCGCAGGGCAATCGAATCCTTTCGCGCGCGCGAGACGCGGGTCCTCGCCAACTGCAATGTGCTCACACAGGGCTTCGACGCACCCGGCGTCAGAGCCCTGTACATCGCCCGACCCACCTTCAGCCCGAACCTCTACATCCAGATGGTGGGCCGTGGCCTCCGCGGGCCGGAGAACGGCGGGAAGCCCGAATGTGACGTCGTCAACGTCGCCGACACCTTCGACGTGTTCGGGGAGAGGCTCGCCTACAAGGAGTTCGACCACCTGTGGCGCTACCGAGGCGGTGATGCGGAGTGAAGATGATCCCGGCCCCTGAACGGTTCGGGCACATCGACTCGAGAGCCGAGGCTCGTGTCGCCGGACTGCTCGCACAGGTGGATCTCGGCCGACCGGCCACCTGTTTCTACTCCTTGCATCTGCCCCGCCACGAGTACAAGCGAATGGCGGAGATCGACTTCCTGATCGTAACCCCCGATCTGATCATGATTCTGGAGGTCAAGGGCGGCCGTCTCGCCCGCCGCAACGGCATCTGGAGCTTCACCGACCGCTTCGGGGAGTCACGCGAGAGACGCGAGGGGCCTTTCGAGCAGGCCCGGACGGCGATGTTCGCCTTGGAGAACGACCTCACGCGCAGGCTTCCCGGACTGACAATCCCCTTCGGAGCGGTCGTCGTGACACCCGATCAGGCACTGGGCCCGGACCTGGAGTGGGACCCCGCCGAACACATCGGCCCCGCAGCCATGACCGTTTCAGGCTTGGAACGGGCACTTCGGACAGCCCTGTCGTTCTGGCGTTCAAAGGCGCACCGGTCCGTCCGGGGCGGCGACTACCACGAGGTGCTGGCGATCCTGCGGCCCGACTTCGACCGGATTCCACGTCTGTCTCTCATGATCCCCACATACGAGAACGACTATCTGCACCTCGCCCGTGAGCAGTACGACATGCTGCGTGGCAGCGAGGTCAACGACAGGATCTTCTGCACCGGTGGTGCAGGCTCCGGAAAGACGCTGCTCGCCGTGGAGACCGCGCGTCGCGCCGCGCATTCCGGTGCCTCGGTGCTGTTGACCTGCCGCTCGCCGCGCGTCGTCGAGGTCATGCGACGCTCACTCGGCGACGCTGACGTCGACTGCACCGCCTGGGCGGACGTGAAGGGCCGCCGACCCGCAGATCTGCTCGTGGTGGACGAGGCCCAGGATCTCCTCAACCTCGACGACTGCCTGCAGCTCGACGAACTCGTCGTCGGCGGCCTACGCGCCGGCCGGTGGCGCATGTTCAGTGACCCAAACAACCAGACGGGAATCCACGGATCGTTCGATCCCGACCTCTATCGAGAGATCGCCGCTAGCGCGAGCCGCTACCAACTCCCATACAACTGTCGCAACACCTCCGCGATCGTGACGCAGACCCAACTCATGACACGTGCGGACCTCGGCGTCGCCAGGGTCGGCGAAGGGCCGGCCGTCGAGTACGAGCAACCGTCGACGGACGCCGACACCGCCGCCCTGCTGGACGCCCGACTGAGAAGGCTTCGTCGCGACGAGATCGACCTGGCCGAGGTGGTCGTCATCACGCTGCGTGACTCCACGGAGGACAGTGCCGCACGACGGACCAAGGCCTTCCGAACGGGCCAGCTCGCTCCCGTCGGTCCCGGCCCGACGACCTCCGACAGGGGCGTGGCTGGACTCACCACCGTCCAAGACTTCAAAGGCCTCGAAGCGCAGCACGTGCTGGTCGTCGACATCGACGAGGTGGCCGATCCGGCCGCCAGGTCACGCCTGTACGTGGCGATGACCCGACCACGAATCTCACTCTGGCTCGCGGTCGGCCCACTGGCCTGGCAGCAGCTGACCACAGCGCCTCAGGAGAACCTGCGATGACACGGCAGAGAACGTTCGTCGAGCTTAGAGACGAGACGGTCGCACATCTACGGCGTCAGTACGAAGGGCCGGCGGAGGGCGACCTGGAGATCCTCTCCAACCGGCCGGACCGCACATATCTCGTCGGCACACTCTTCCCCTGCGGGCCCGCCGCCCAGGACCTGGACGGCGGCATACTGGGCGACGACGACCACGAAGAGGGCCTCGACGAGCCCGTCGAACTAGCCAACGCATGGCGCCCCGCCTCCGCCGCCGTCTCCTTTCTTCATGACGGCACGCAGGTCGACTGTCGCGTCGCCGCAGCACGATATGAGAAGACGGCCGATGGTGAGGGCTGGGCGCGCAGACCACTTGCCGAACCGTCGGTGGTGTTCGAACCGGGTACCGCGCCGGTCACGATCTTCGACGGCGCCGCGAGGCTCAGAGCCGTCTGGCGCCAGCTCGGTGCCGCCTGGCTGGTGACGGTCGCGGTGGAGAACCGCGCGCGCCACGACGACGCGGACTCGCCGCCGCCGACCGAGGACTGTCTCTTCCAGGTCCACCTGCGATGCGAGGTGGAGGGTGGCCGAGTGCGTCCCTACCCGTCGATGTCACTTCTCAGCGATGACCCGGAGGACCAGGAACTGCAGCTGATGTATCGGCATCGACGTGTCTACGGCGTCGGCCACGGCTGTTCGGTGACATGGGACGGCGATGACGCCGGGGTCACGGCGGTGGCTACGGAGATGCTGCCGCACAGCATCGTCCCGGGCGTCTCACCGGGGTCACGGGAATCGTCCGTGTTGAGTCTGCGCTTCCTCGCCGACGAGTCGGTCAGCACGGCGACCCTCGCTGGCGAGCTCGACGCGTTCGTCGACGCCTACTCCGCCTGGATCCTTGAACGGCGAGCGGAGGCGACCGACCTGCCACAACGTCATACAGCAGCCGCCGTCAGACTGTTGGGTCGGATGGAGGTCGCGCGCGACAGGATGCGGGAGGGCGTCGCACTTCTCGCCAGCGACGACGGTGCCGTCGCACTAACCTCCTTCCGCCTGGCCAACAAGGCCATGCGGGAACAGATACTGCAATCCCTACAGGCCAAGACATCGCCCGGCCGACGCGGACAGGAGTTGGCGAAGCGTCCCGACGACGTGGCCGAACCGTCCTGGTATCCGTTTCAGCTGGCCTTCCAACTGCTCACCGTGGCCTCCACCGCCAGCCCTCGGCACGTGGATCGAGACGTCGTCGACCTGATCTGGTTTCCGACCGGTGGTGGCAAGACAGAGGCATACCTCGCCCTGGCCGCCTTCGAGATGATCCACCGGAGGCTCACCCTGGACCAGCGAGGCGGCGGCACCGCCGTCCTCACCCGCTACACGCTACGGATGCTGACGGCCCAGCAGTTCCAACGCGCCGCGACGCTCATCTGTGCACTCGAGCAACTTCGTGAGCACGAGCCACAGCTGCGCGGAACACCCGGTTTCTCGATCGGGCTATGGCTCGGCGGCGAAACCACCCCCAACAGCTTCAAGGTCGCTCATGAGAGGGCGCGCGCCCTGCGCCGAGCATCCGAGCCCGACAACCCGTTTCAAATCAATGACTGCCCGTGGTGCGCAACGCCGCTGTTTCCGCGTCGCCGGTCGACCGACCCGACGGCCTACGGGGTGCGGTCTACCGCTCACACCTTCGAACTGTTCTGCCCCCACGAGGAGTGTCCGTTCCATACGGAGCTGCCGGTCAAGGTCGTCGACCAGCAGATCTATGCCGAGCCGCCGACCCTGCTAGTCGCCACGGTCGACAAGTTCGCGGGACTTCCCTGGCACAAGGACGCCGGCGTCGTCCTGGGACGT
The DNA here is from genome assembly GCF_004637285.1 of Micromonospora sp. CNZ285. Lineage (NCBI taxonomy): Bacteria > Bacillati > Actinomycetota > Actinomycetes > Micromonosporales > Micromonosporaceae > Micromonospora > Micromonospora sp. CNZ285. The sequence goes on from NZ_SPQD01000001.1 coordinate 2,915,419, forward strand.
GACGATTCGCCCTTCGCGCCACCAGGCCTGGTAATTCAAGACGAGCTGCATCTGCTGTCGGGTCCGCTCGGTACCACGGTCGCCCTGTACGAGTCCGCGATACTCGGCCTCATCGGGTGGAACGGCGACAAGCCTAAGGTCGTGGCATCGACGGCGACCATCAGGTCCGCACCAGAACAGGTAGAGCGCCTCTACGGCTCCCCGGTAGCGCTGTTCCCGCCCAGTGGGCTCGACGCCGACGACAGCTACTTCGCGCACACCGACCTCGGGTCGCCCGGACGCATGTACGTGGGGCTCATGCCCCAGTCCTTCACCCAGTCGCGAGCCACCGGGTTGGCGTGCCTGGCGCTGCTCGAAGCTCCGATGCTGGTGTCGGATGACCCGAGAGATCTGGACGCCTACTGGACCGTCATCGCCTATCACAACTCCCTTCGAGAACTCGGACGTACAGTCACGATCGTTCGTGACGACATCGACTCCCTGCTGACGAGCAGGGCCGACAAACGCGGTGCCAGGGCGCGACGGGTACGCGGTGGGGGCATCATCGAGCTCACCAGCAACGTACCTCCCAGCGCCTTAATCAAGGGTTTGGCCCGCCTCGGGCGACGCGTCGATCAAGGCGACGCCGTCGACCTGGCCGCGACGACCAACATGCTGTCCGTCGGAATCGACATCAGCAGACTCGGGCTGATGCTCATGAACGGTCAACCGAAGACGACCGCCGAATACATTCAAGCCACCAGTCGTGTCGGTCGTTCCGAGGTGCCCGGTCTGGTAGTGACGTTGCTCCGCGCCGGCAAGCCCCGTGACCGGTCTCACTACGAGTCGTTCCGGGCCTTCCACGAGTCGCTGTACCGCCACGTCGAGCCCACCAGCGTCACCCCATGGTCGCCGGCCTCCCGTGACCGTTCCCTGCACGCCGCACTCGTCATGCTGGTCCGCCACGGTGCCGGCTTGCGGACCAACGATGAGGCAGGGGACTTCCGGGCGGCCGACCCGTCCATCAAGAAGGCGGTCCGCATCCTGCTCGACGCCGTCGCCCGCAGCGAACCGGACTCCATCGGCGAGACGACCGCCGAGGTGCAGAGCCTTGTACACGAATGGGACCGCAAGGCCCATCGCGCCAAGGACCTCGGGTTGAACCTGCGATACGACAGTAGCGACAACGACCATCCCGTTCTGCTGTGCGAATTCGGCGAACGCCGTGACGCCTGGCAGACGATGCGCTCGATGCGGTCTGTGGACCGCAACGTCCGCGTCGTCGTGATCGGAGAAGCCCTGTGAGAACCACGCGATTGAGTCAGACGATCACACCGTTCGGTGTCGGCGCCGTCCTCGACGTCCTCGGTGAGTCACTGATGGCGGCGGACATCAGCCGCTGGCCGATCGACGAGACCCGGCGGATCGTCTCGCGGCGATTGGAGGAACGGCTCGGGGTCGCCGAGCTGCGCAGCCCACCGAGCGTCCCGTCGTATCCGTCCAAGCGCACCCCGGGCGTACTCTACGAACGCTTCCCCAGCTGGCTGTTCTGCCAGGACTGCCGCCGGATGCACCGGGTGCGGCATCACGACGAGACCGGAGAACCGCCTCGCTGCAAACACTGCAAGGGGCCGATGGTTCCGATGCGATTCGTCGTGGTGGGTGCCGAGCGCGGTCACGCCATGGATGTGCCCTGGGTGCGGTGGGCTCATTCCGAACCCCATGACGAGGCGCAGCGGCGGTGCAAGGCACAGGAACTGTTGTTCCTCACTCGAGCCGGCAGGTCGGAAGGGCTCGCAAGCCTAATCGTCCGCTGCATCGCCTGTACAGCCGAGCGGGACCTTGGCGATCTCACCGCCCGCGGGGCGTTGGCGCGGATCAACGTCCGGTGCTCCGGATCGCAGCCCTGGCAGCAACCCGACTTCAACTCCTGCGATGAGCGTCTCGAAGTCCTCCAGCGGGGAGCCACTAACGTAACGCTCAGCGAGACCACCACGGCGCTCGACATCCCCGAGCCCTCGATCCCCGTTCGCAACGAAGAAGCTGAGATCAGGCAGCACCGGAACTTCGAAGACCTCAGATCGGCGCCTACAGGGCCGTACGCCGAGATGTTCGTCAACCTGATCTCCGAGAACCTCAACGTCAGCGTCGAACTCGTCCGCCGCGTCGCGAGCAATACCGCCGGCGAGGCACGGAACCCGAACGGGGAACGTGAGGGCCTGCTCACCGACGAGTGGCATGCCTTCAGGCAAGCGCTCGAGGACCCCGGAGAGAAGGTCGGTATACCGACCTTTCTGATCTCCTCGACGCCCTTCCTAGGCGAAGCCCCGGACGCCGAGCAGCAGACACTGGCTAGCGCCGTCGGGCATGTCGTTCTGGCACACAAACTCCGCGAGATACGAGTTCTGCACGGCTTCCGCCGCTATGACCTACAGGCCGACATGGTCGACGTCGACCTGGGCCCCCGCGGACGTGCCCGCTGGCTCCCCGCCGTCGAATCGTTCGGTGAGGGCATACTGCTGACCCTCAACGAGAGGCGGCTCACCGAATGGGAGCAGCTGGAGGCCATCGCCGATCGCGCACTCATTCTCGAACGCCGGCGGCGAGATTCGCCCATCGGCTCGAGGTTCGCCGTGGCGACCCCACGGATGATCCTCCTGCACACCCTCGCCCACATACTGATGCGTCAGCTCGCCTTCAGTTGCGGCTACTCCGCCGCATCACTTCGAGAGCGCGTCTACGCATCCACCGATAGCTCGCCGGAGTGCGGCGTCCTCATCTACACCGCCGCCGGAGACTCGGAGGGAACCCTGGGCGGGCTGGTCCGCCAGGGCGAGGCACCGAGGCTGGCGAGGACGCTGTTCGCGGCTCTGGAGAACGCAGCGTGGTGCTCCTCGGATCCGCTGTGCCGCGAAAGCCGCGGCCAGGGCCTGGGGAGCATGAACCTGGCCGCGTGCCACGGCTGTGCCCTAGTTGCCGAGACCTCGTGCGAGCGAGGGAACCTTCTCTTGGACCGCGTTATGGTGGTCGGCGACGGGGTTACGCCTGGCTACTTCCAAGACGCTGTCGCAGCTGCGCAGTCGGCCGCCGCCAACTACGCCGCCGGTTGACGACCCCGTACGGGAAACGGTCGCGAGATGGCTGCAGCCGAGGACCGCTACCTCCAAGGAGGTGCGGTGGCGCCCATGCACTCGTTACAACTCGCCGCCAGCCGGGCGAGCCTGCCGACACGATCAGCGGAAAGCTCAACCACTGCGTCGGGCGCCGCATCGAGATGGCAGACCTCCAGGTAGAAGACCTCGTCGGCCGGGGCGTCCGCGCCGGGGTGTCCACGTCGGCACGTTCGGCAGGTGAACTTGTCGCGGAGGAAGACCTGCCGACGTAGGTCCTCTGGGAAAAGTCGCTGTGACGGATGCAGCAGATCCGCCTCCCGCATCGACACCAGTCGGTGCTCCCCAGCGCGCAAGTCCGGGGCGTCCGCGTCCGTCTCGATCGGCAGAAGGTCACGGTTCCTGATCTGACGGGCGACGGTCGCCCCGGTCTTGCCGCGAGCGACCCTGTCCAACTCGTCCGCCGTCACGGCGGTCCTCACGAGCGACCGGAGTAGCGTAAGCACACGCTCGTCGACCGGACCGTTCATTTCTCGAATCGACGTGACCGTACGGAAACGGGCCTGCCGAGCAAGGTCGGGACTCTCGGCGAGTAGACGGTAGCGGCCGCGACCCTCCTCGATTTCGTACCCGTCTTCCCACCGAAGTTCACGTATCCGGCGAGCCCACTCCCCGATGCCGGATACGGCGGCTATCTCGTCGCTACCCACCCATTCGCCCAGATGCTTCGTCAGATGCCGGAGGATCCGTCCACGAGCCCCACCGAACTCCGATCGCGGACGCCGCCCGCGGTACGCCCGAGTCACAGCGACTCGAAGATCGGTTAGAGCCTCGAGGACCTCCTCCTGAGAACGCTCGGCAGCCACCTCGTCGGCAAGGGCAGCCAACTGCGCGACCGCGGCACGAAAGTCATCAACCGGGTCCGCACGCGTCACCCGACAACCTTAATACTTCGGCGAACGGGATCGATCGGCGCTGTTGGGAATCCTGGTTAGTACGGCAGCCGCCGTTTGAGATGTCGCTGGTGGGGCCGGGTAGACGAGGTGCGGCCACCGCGTGATCGTCTGTCTGCTGTGGACATGACTTCAGATCTGGCGGTGGCCGCGTGCCACAGCGTAAACCCAGACCGGTGGCGGCAAGTCCTGACCGGGGTGTGCGATGCGTTCGCGGGACGCTTCGGGCGGGTCGAGCCGCGTCGGACGGCGACGGCGTTCGTGACAGGGCTGCTGGCCGACATCGAGGTCAAGACGTGCTGGCAGTTGGCGGAGCGGGCCGGGCATGCCCGGCCGGACGCGATGCAGCGGTTGTTGTCTCGGGCGGTGTGGGATGCCGATGCGGTCCGCGACGATGTGCGGGCGGTGGTCGTGGGCCGGTTCGGTGATCCGGACGCGGTGCTGGTCGTGGACGAGACCGGGGACCTGAAGAAGGGCGTGCACACCATCGGAGTGCAACGCCAGTACACCGGCACCGCCGGCAGGATCGAGAATGCGCAGGTGGGGGTGTTCTGCGGCTATGCCAGCCGGCATGGGCACACGCTGATCGACCGCCGGGTCTACCTGCCGGTGTCGTGGACCGATGACCGGGACCGATGCCAGGCCGCCGGGGTTCCCGACGAGGTCGCCTTCGCCACGAAGTCCGAGCTGGCCGCCGACATGATCACCGCGGCCGTCGACGCCGGCGTCCCGGCCGGGTGGGCGGCCGCGGACGAGGCCTATGGCAACAGCAGCGTCTTCCGTGCCCACCTACGCCACCACCGCCTGGGTTATGTCCTGGCCGTGTCCCGCAGCCACCTGGTCCCACTCGACGGCGGCAAGACCCGGGTTCGGGCTGACCGGGTCGCCGCCGAGCTGCCGGCCTCGGCGTGGCAACGTCGCAGCGCCGGTGCCGGGTCGAAAGGGCCACGCTTCTACGACTGGGCCTGGCTCGACGACGTCTGCACCGACGCCGACCCCGACGACGGCGGCCACCACAGCCTCCTGATCCGCCGCAACACCACCACCGGTGAGCTGGCCTTCTACCGCTGCTGGACCCCGCAACCGGCCACCCTGGCCCAACTCGTGCGGGTCGCGGGCATCCGCTGGACGGTTGAGGAGAGCTTCCAAGCTGCCAAGGGCCAGGTCGGTCTCGACCAGCACCAGGTCCGCCGCTGGGACTCCTGGCACCGGTTCACCACCCTCGCCCTGGCCGCCCTCGCCGTCCTGGCGATCTGCGCCGCCGACGCCGCCGACCACAACCCGGCCGACACCGGACTGATCAAGCTCACCGTCAACGAGGTCCGGCGCCTGATCAACGCCTGCATCATCCGCCCGCTCAGCAACCTCGCCCACCGTCTGCGCTGGTCAGACTGGCGGCGCCAGCATCAAGCCCGAGCCCGCCAAGCCCACTACACCCGACGCCTCAACCTCGAACTCCAGCCATGATCCCGAACGGCGGCTGCCGTATTAGTCGAACAATCGGCCTACGAGGGCGCCTTGGCCGGACTGCAGGACGTGGGCGGCCTGTAACGGTGTCCAGAAGCACTCGAAGCGGGTGGGCTCCTGCTCGCCGTCGTGGTCTTCCTGGCTCGCCCGTCGTTCGGGCGTCGCTCCGTGTAGCGCCAGCGCGAAGACGTGCCGACGTTGGAACTCGAAGCGGAGCGCGCTGATGTCGTACTCGATCTCCCCCAGCTTGCGCACGGCGGTGAACCCCGTCAGTCCGGTCTCTTCGCGGGCCTCGCGCAGCGCTGCGTCCGCTGGGCCTCACCCCGGGCGGACGCAGCCGGGTCTGTAGACGAACGGTGTAACTCCTGATCAAGGGGCAGCACTTGATGTCTGATGGATCGACGATCGCCGGTGGATACTGCCGCGGTGGCGAGGAACGTGCCGGGGCAGTCGGTGGAGGGTGTCGACGGGGAGCTGGCCGCCCAGCTGGTGGAGCAGGCTCGTGCGGCTGAGTTACAGCTGACCGGCGATGAGGGCTGCTGCAACAGCTGACGAAACGTGTCCTGGAATCGGCGCTCGAGGGTGAGGTCACCGATCACCTGGGCTATGACAAGGGCGACGCGGCGGGCAAGAACAGCGGGAACTCCCGCAACGGTATACGAACCAAGTCCCTGCTCACCGACGTCGGCCCGGTCGAGATCGACGTTCCGCGTGACCGCGACGGGTCGTTCAAACCGCAGATTGTGCGCAAGCGCCAGCGCCGGTTGTCTGGCGTTGACGACATGGTCATCTCGCTGTCGGCCAAAGGCCTGACGACCGGGGAGATCCAGGCCCACCTGGCGGAGGTGCATAGCGCCGGCGTGTCACGGCAGACGATCTCCACGATCACCGACAAGGTCGTCGAGGGGATGACCGAGTGGCAGAACCGGCCCCTGGACCCGGTCTACCTGGTCGCGCTGGCCGGGGCGACGGCACATCGGTTGGATGGTCACGCCCTCGGCCGGGCGCGCGATCGCGTGGTCAGCGTCGTAGCCAGCCTGGGCGAGGAGGTGTTGCCCGGCGGGGAGGGTGAGGGTCCAGGACGGCAGTTCGATGAGGTCGAGCCGGCAGCGCAGGTGCTCCGTCAGCGCCCGGCCTCGGCCGGTCCGCTGGTGCGTGGGGCGCACGGCCAGAAAGGCGAGGTGGTAGTGCGCCGTAGTCGGTTGTCGGCTGTCCATGATGTCGTCCAGGAGACGAAAGCGCTCGGCGTGTGGGCCGGCGGCTGTAGCGAGGCGCGTGGCGTAGTCGGCCGGTGGTGGAACAGGCCCGTATTGGTGGAAGCAGACGGTGGCGGCGGTGAGGTCGCTGGTGATGTGCACGTCGCCGTAGAACATGGCGTGTTCGACCCAGATGGCGGCGACGTCGGCCAAGACCCGGCCTCGTTGTTCCTGGTCGGGTATCAGCCAGGCGGCGATGGGAGTGGGTTGGAGGGCTTCGGCGATCACCGTGGCGACGATGTCCTGTTCGCGCCACCGCGCGGCCCGGATGTGGTGTGGCACCTCGTGCCCTGCCTTTCTCTTGCTGCCTTTGTCGTCGTGCTGGTTGGGGTGGTCGGCGGTCGGGGACGGGAGAGCCGCTGCCGCCAGCCACGAGGGCCCGGTCGCTGCGCCTTCCCTCTGAGCGCGGCGGCTGGTCGGCTTGTCATGTCACTGCAGGCGGGTCACGGCTGCGGTCGTGGTACGTGGGGTGGGCATGTCGGTGACGGTCCCGTAGCGGCCGACGAGCCGGGCCAGGGGGGTGGTGGTCTCCTCGGTGGCGCCGACGTCCAGCACCCGCTGGTTGGTGCGGATGTCGAGTCGGTTCAGGACCGTGTGAATGCTCGGGTTCAGTAGTAGGTGTATCGGCCCGGCGTGGGCCGGCAGCGTGGTTGTCATGGCGTCCTCCGGATGTCGGCGTGGCGGGTGATGCCGGTGGCGTCAGGTGCTGGTGCTGCCTTACCGGGAGCCGGTGATGCTGGTGGCGGCTGGGCTGATCCGTTCGACGAGCTGTGCGGCTGCCGCAATCACCTCGCGCTGGTGGGGCAGGAAGGGTTCGGCGGTGTACCCGGCGACGACGGCGGCGAGGGGGTCGGTGACGTGGGTGGTGGTGCCGGTGAGTTCTTCGAGGAACGCCAGGGCGCAGTAGGGGGTGTAGAAGGGGCTGTAGCCGCCTTCGTGGGCGGCGATGAGCCGGCCGTGGCAGAGCCGGTCCGCGGCGCCGACGAGCAGGCGGGTCATCTCTCGGTAGGAGGCGGCGGTGAGCATCTGGCGTGCCAGGGGGTCGAAGACGTTCGCGTCGAAGCCGTTGGCGAGCAGGATCAGGTCGGGGGCGAAGCGGTCCAGCGCCGGGAGAACCACCTGGTGCATGGCGGTCAGGTAGGCGGCGTGGCCGCTGCCGGGTGGTAGGGGCACGTTGAGGGCGTAGCCGGTGCCGTCGCCGGTGCCGTTTTCGTGGGTCCATCCGGAGTCGGGTGGGAAGCAGCCGGCTTGGTGCAGGCTGATGGTGAGCACGCTCGGGTCGTCGTTGAAGATGGCCTGGGTGCCGTTGCCGTGGTGGGCGTCCCAGTCCACGACCGCGACGCGGGCGAGCCCGAGTTCGGCTTGGGCGTGGCGGGCGGCGACGGCGATGTTGTTGAACAGGCAGAAACCCATCCCCTGGTTGGCGGTGGCGTGATGGCCGGGTGGTCGGACCAGGGCGTAGCCGTTGGTGATGTCGCCGTGGGCGGCGGCGGTGACGAGTTCGATCAGCCCGCCGGCGGCGAGGCGGGCGATGTCGTAGCTGCCGTGCCCGACCGGCGAGAAGCCGTCTCCGGCGTCGCCTCCCCCGCCGCGTAGGTCGCTTTGGGTCTTGATGTGCTGGACGTAGGCGGCGGTGTGCACGCGGGTCAGTTCGGCGACGGTGGCTCGGCGAGGCTCGATGACCATCAGCTCGCCCAGCAGCCCGCAGGCGTGGATCAGCTCGTGGACGCGTCGCTTCGCGTCAGGGTTCTCGACGTGCACGGCGGGTTGGACACCGGCGGTCGGGTCGGCGGGTAGCAGGCCGGCGCTGGTGCCGGTGTCGTGCCACAGGTACTCGGGATGGAAGACGTATCCGGTGGTCATGATGGTTGCCCTTCGTCGGTCGGGTGGCTGGTGCTGGTGTGGTTAGCGCACGTGGGAGCTGGCGGGAGATGCCGTCGCCGGTCTCGGTCGCGGGATCGGCCGGATTCGCGGGCGGGTGGCGGCGATGTCGGCGACGAAGGCGTCGACCTGGCCGGGGGTGATGCCGGGCATGCAGATGAGGTGGCTGGTGTCGCCGTCGGTGGCCAGGAGCCACTTTCGGCGTACGTGCTCGGGTGGGGTGGGCAGGACGACGGTGAAGGCGTGCGGGTGCCGCCAGGCGGGCCAGCCGACAGCGTTGAGCCGCTCGACGGTGTAGGCAGCCAGCCGGCGGGCCTCGCTGGCCCGCCACCGGTGCCCTTCCCGTCCGTGAACGGCGATGGCATGCCACAACAGCGCAGCCGACAGGCCACAGCGGGAGCCGGTGATGGTGGTGTCCGCCGTGGCGGTGTAGGCCACCCGGGAACCGGCGGCGCGTAGGTGGTCGCGGATGAGCACGATGCCGCACGGCGTCGGTGTGCCGAAGAACTTGTGGCCGCTGATCGCGACGCTGCCGATGCCGCTGGCGTCATCGAGGGACAGCCGTCCGTCGAGGGCCAGGGGGATGCCGGACAGGGCCGCGTCGACGTGCAGATGCCCGCCTGCGTGATGCTCGTCGAGGACCGCGCGGATGCGGCTGGTGTCGTCGACCGCCTCGGTCATGGTGGTGCCGGCGGTCGCGACGACGATCGCCGGGAAGCGGCGCCGCCGGTGGAGCTGCTCGGCGAGGTGCGCGTAGTCCATCTCCCCATCGGGGCGCGCGTGGACCAGGATGCCGTGCCCACCGAGCAGGCGCACCACCTTGGCCACGGAGTAGTGGGCGGCGGCTGAGTAGTAGATCCGTGCCGTCGGTTTCCGCCGGTGCGCGGCGTGCAGGGCGGACAGGGTGCCTTCCGTGCCGCCCCTGGTGACGTAGCCCCACCGGTCGTCTGCGGGCATGGCGAGCAGGTCGGCTGTCCAGGTGATGACCGCGCGTTCCAGCGCCCGGGTGTGCGCGATTCCGCCCTCGTCGGCGGGGTCGCCGATGTTGTTCCACAGCCTGCCGCCGAGGCGGGTCATGACCTCCGTGTGGTCGAGGTCCACAGCGCCGGGGAACCCGATGCTCGTCGCCGCCGTGGCGTCGGCTTCGCGAACGAGGTGGTCCAGCACGGCCGTGATGTCGATCGGCGCGCGGCTCAGGTCCGCGGCGGCGGCCAGTCTCAGGGTGTGGGTCACGCCGGCCGCCCGCCGTGCAGGTGGGAGGTGAGGGTGTGGTGGAGCGTGCCGAGTCGTCGCCACAGCTCGCGGGTGGCGTCGTCGCCCTGCTGCGTGAGGTTGGCGTGCGGGTTGTGCCAGTAGGCGGGCCGGTCCGGGTCGAGGGTCTTGGTGCAGCGGATCCCGTCGACGCCGATGCGGGCCTGGGGGTCACGGTCCAGGTGCAGGGCGGTGCCGTCGGTCAGCAGCACGTAGCACTGGCCCTTGAGGTCGAAGGCCGACAGGTACCGGCCGCCGGATCCGTCCCGGAGGGTGCGGGCGACCTGCTGCCAGCGGCCCTGGTCGGAGTCGAGGGTGCTGACCCCGACGCCGACGTAGGTGGCGCTCGGCGGCGGGCTCATGTCTCCGCCGTTGACCATCGAGGCGTCCGGCCCGAGCGGATTCCACCGCCGTCCGGCGGAGGCGGCGCGGGCGATGTTGGTCCGGACCACCTCGGATAGGTCGGCCAGGAGCCGGGGCAGGTCCTCGGATTCCGGGGAGGCCAGCCACAGCCGGTAGGCGGTGTGCAGCAGGTAGCCGTGCGGCTCGGCCGGTGCCTCGGAGACGAAGAACAGCATCAGAGCGTGCGGGCCGAGCGCCTCACGGGTGTCGTGGCGCTGGTCCGCCTCGACCATGTGTCCGGTGTTGAGCCGCCTGCACCGGTAGGCAACCTGCACGCGCAGATCCGCCCACCGCCGCGCTTGTCCCGGCACCTCGTTTCCGTCGGGCGCAGGCTGGTCCGTGGGCATGTCCGGCGGGGGTACTGCCGCAGGCGAGGTTGGAGGGGCCGGGGGCGGCGGCGGCCGGTGGTACTCCCCCGGCCCGTGGTAGCCGGGCGGCGCGCCGACAGCCGGGGCACGCGGGCCCGGTGGCGCCGCCGGAGGAGGTTCCGGCCGCCAGCCGGGATGCAGGGGATCGACGCCGTAGCGTCCGCCAGGCGGGGTCATCGCCGTGTGAGTCCTCATCGCTTGCGCCCCTTGTCAGATGGAGACGTTGATGGCGTCGGGTACGGCATGGGTGGCCGGTGTGCCACGGCCGATACCGGCGTAGACCTCCGGACGGGACCGGCGCACCTGCCCGGCCCACAACCCGCCCACGACGGCCGTGGCGACGAGGATCGCGGGCAGCAGCAGCGGCGCCCGTGACCCCGGCGGGGCACCGAGCAGGGAGCCCACGTTGCCGACCATCAAGGCCAGCACCACCACCCCGCCCGCCACACCGATCACGGGCGCGAGCCGCCATTCCCACACGCCGGCCTTCGGGCCTCGCAGGCCGGCCGGTGCTCGCACCGCCGCCACCGAGGCGGCCAGGAGCAGGCACAACAAGCCCATCGCGCCCAAGGCCGACAGCCAGGTGAACATCACCGCGACCGGGTCCGCGCCGGATGACGCGAACCCGCCCACCACCACGACGGCGATGCCGGTCTGCGTCAGGGAACCGCCGCGCGGCGCGCTGACCCGAGTCGCGCTGCCGGTCCTTGCGAGCCCGGCAGGAAGCACGCCTTCCCGGGCCATCGCGAACACATACCGGGCGATGACCGAATGGAAGGCCAGCATCGACGTGATGACCGCGCAGATCAGTACCGTCTGCGCGAGCGGTACCCACCAGCCGCCCAGGCGCTCCAGCACCGACAACGGCAGGCCCGCCGCAGGGTCGGCAGCCACGTCGACGACGGATCGGGGACCGGCGGCGATGCCCATCGCCCACGCCGCTGCCGCATACACCCCGCCGAGGACGAGCACCGCGGCGATGGTGGCCCGGCCGACCGACCGGCGGTCGATGGCCTCTTCGACGAACGAGCCCGGCGCGTCGGTGCCCATGAACGCGGCCACGCAGAAGGCGACCGCACCGCCGATACCGCTGACCGCCAGGCTCGAGGCGTCGAAGCCTTCCCAGGACAACCCGCCGTCCGCCGGCTGCGCGAGACCGGCCAGCGTGAACGCGGTGACGATCAGCAGGGATACCGCCAGCACGGCGGCCAGCACGCGGGTCGACAGCACGATCGCCCGCACACCTACCACCCCGACCACGGCCACGGCGATGCCCGCCCACACCCACCACGCGCCGCCGAGCTGCCCGGCCAGCGTCGCGCCGAACAACCCGAACAGGCTCGTCTGGATCGCGTTGTACGCGATCAGGGCGACCAGACCGGCGGCCACACCCCAGCTACGACCCAGACCGTGCGCCAAGATGCCGTAGTACGCCGCCGCGTGCCCCACCTGCCGGGCCATCGCCGTGTATCCGACCGCGAGCACCGCCACGACGCCGGCCACCAGCACGAACACCAGCGGCAACGCCTCCACCCCCGTGGTCGCGTACGTGGCGACGATGCCTCCTGCCAGCACCACCATCGGCGCCGACGCCGCCGCCCCGAACACCCACAGGCCGAACGGAGTCAACGTCCGCCGGGCGAGGGCCACCTGCACGTGCGTCGACCTCACCGCTGCCCCCGATCCGGGGAGTCCGGAAAGCGCGAGTGCTCCGGCACGTTGGGACAGCCGGGGCGGCGGCAGCCGTCCACCGGGTGACCGTCCACGTCGGCCGTGCTCGCGGCCACGACGTACACCGCCACCGGCCGTACCGGGCCGCCCCGCCAGTAGTCCTGGTCCCGACCGAGCCGCCGCTGCGCGACGCGGGCGTCCGGCGCGAACCCGAACAAGTCGTGACTGCCGTCCGGCCACTCCCGCCTGATCGCGTACCCCCAGACGAACTCGCGCGACGTCACAGCTCCCGCGTCCGTGACGGCGGCGGCACCGGCAGGCGCAGCAGCGAGCCACGCCAACAGCCACCGGCCAGCATTCGGCCGTCGTTGCCGGATCGGGCAACGGGTCGTAGCAGACAGCATGAGGATCGCCTCCTTGCATCGAGGGGAAAGGCGTATGCAAAGGCCCCGCTGGCCGAAGGCCAGCAGCCGTGTATCCAGGTGCCGAAACGGCTGTCAGGTCGTGTCGACCCGGCCTGGAAGCGGCGGTGCCGCCGACGGCCCTGCGCCGGCGAAAGGCGCTGCGGCCCGGTGCAGCCGCACACGCCGGGGCAGGCCGTCACGCCGCTCACCGCCGCGCCGCGGCCGGTACATCCGCCACAGCACCGGGCCACCGGGCCCCAACAGCAACGGTGACCGCGGCAGGTAGCCGAGCTGGCCAAACAAGCTCTCGCGAGGTTCGCTGCCGCACACCTGCGTGTACGCCGGCAGCCCTTCGGCATCCACGACCCCGTGACAGCTCGCCAGCAACGCCCTCGCCGCCGCCCCCGCAGGACGGGCCGCGAACTGTGCCAGATAGTGATGCGGCGTACGCGGCACCACCGCGTGCAGCACCGCGAACCGCGCCGCGAATGGGCCGAGCAACCGGCGCAGCTCACACCCCCACCCCGCACCGGTCGGCGGTGGCTCCAGCCGCGAAAACCACACCGCGACCGCGGCACGATCCTCGGTCGTGTCAACCCGGCCGTGCTGCACCGCATACATCAGTACGAACTCGGCATACCGACGCAGAGCCCTATCGCGCACGGCCGCGTCAGGCACCAGCCACGTACCCGACGATCCGGCCGACAGATTCTGAGCCAGAAGCGCGGCCAGCACGGGAACGTCGTTGCCGGTCGCGCAGAACACCGCCTCATTCGGAACCTGCAAGCCGAGTACCCTGCGAGCAGAATCGTCACGTCCGTTCGGCCGGTTGGGAACAGACTCCGCACCTCGTACCAGCGGGACGTTCATGCTGTTGATCACCCTCGTCCGCACGTTGTATCGCGCCGCTGTCACCGTCACGAGGGCCGGTGTGATCGACAGGAGCAGTGGCATCCTGGCAATGGACACGACTGACTCTCCCTCAGTAAGGCGACTCGGCTGACCGGTCGGTAACACCTCGGCGGTGCCGCTGACACCGGACACAGCGACTAAAGGCGAGTTCGGTCGGTGTCGGCCAGGTTCGGCGGCCGGTCCTGACAATCTGCCGACAACCGCGCGGCGACGACTGATGCGGGCAGGAATGTCAGAGAAATGTCGAAAGCCGATGGTGGCTCTTTTCGACATTGGCGCTGTCGGCTTTTGATGCCCATGTCACCGCCTGCGGCCCTGCAGGTGGTGCGGAGCCGTTGGCCGCGGCGCGGCGAGCGGTTTCCTGCGTGTCCACTGCCCTAGGGAGGGATGCACCATGACCAGTCGATCCATGCCGGCTGTAGCAGACGTCGGCCGCCGGGCCGCCGAGATCCTCGACCGTATGCGAGCACACCCGGCGTATGACCGGCTGCACGGCTCGTCGATGAAGTACTCCAGCTGCTGGGCCACCTTTACCGGCTACCCGGCGATCAGCCGCTGGTCCCTGGAACGCGACGCTGGTCCGCTGCTGGTCGAGGCGCTGCGGGTGCTCGCGCTCAAGGCTGCGGTGTTCGAGCTGTCCGGCGGCGACGAGCAGGCCGCCGAGTTGCTGGTGCCGGCGCCGGTGGACGAGATGATCCACGCAGTGCTGGCGCAGTTCACGCTGATGTCCCGGATGCAGGCCGACCTGGGCGTGGTCTTCCCGCACGCGACAGAGCTGGAGGAGTTCACCTACACCCGTGGATGCGTGACCGACGCGTTCTACGCCGCAGCGGGGTGGGGTGAGCAGCGGCTGCGGTACTGGTTGGACTCGGCCGAAGTGACAAGGCGCCTGGACCTGCTCAACGCCCACTATCAGGCGGCCGGCCTCGGCCGCGACGGGCGCAGCCACGACTTCGACTTCGACCAGCCGGAAACGGTCGTGGCAGTCAGCGGCTAGCCAGCCAGCTCCACCGACAGCACCCGCCGCAGCGCCGCCACTGCGTGTTTCGCGCCGAACCGCTCGGCGGCCAACCGCTCGGCGCGGGCCACCGCGGTGAAGATCTGCTCCGCGGGCGCGTCCCGCAACACAGCGACGAGCCAGCCTTCCAGATCCACCACATCGGCAGGCAACTCCAGCGCCTGCGGTGTCGGCGTTGGTCGAGGCGCCTGAACGGGGACCGGTGCCCCGGCCGAGGCGTAACGGCCGGGCGGAAGGCCCACCCGGAACGGGTGGACGCACACAGCGACTCCGTCGACGGTGGCCCGCCAGCCGACATCCGGGCGGTAGGCGAACTCGGGCCCGGGTCGGTCGACCACGTCGAACTGGCCCGGCCCGAGCTGCTGCCCAGGACACACGACACAGGTCTGCTCGCACCAGTGCGGAAGCGGCCCGGACATAGCGCCGATCGTACGGCAATCAGGAGGTATCAGAGTATGACGGTCTTGTCGCCTCCCCGCCCCGTCGTCATCGAGCGTGCCCTGCGCGACGCCCGAGGCTGGTGCGCGGGGCACACGATCGATGACCGGCCGGCCCTGGCCCATGCGGTCCGGGTCGCGGTGACCATCGGTGACCACGTGGCCGCCCCGCCGCCCGAGGTGATCGCGGCAGCGCTGCTTCACGACGCACCCGAGCTTGCCCCGGCCTCGCCGGACGTCTACCAGGTCCTCACCACCCGATACGGGCCTGAGATTGCCCGGATCATCGCCGCGCTCCAGGCCGAACACCAGGCCCTCGACCGGCCCCATCCGCCCATCCG
Organism: Micromonospora sp. CNZ285; assembly: GCF_004637285.1. NCBI lineage: Bacteria > Bacillati > Actinomycetota > Actinomycetes > Micromonosporales > Micromonosporaceae > Micromonospora > Micromonospora sp. CNZ285. The sequence goes on from NZ_SPQD01000001.1 coordinate 2,930,869, forward strand.
TGTCGATGACCAACCGGTGCTGCTCGCCTCCACCGCCGACAAGATCGTCGCGCTGACCTCACTGCTGCGACGGGCCCGGGCAACCGGGAACGTGACCGGATTCTTCGCCCGTCGGCCGGTGCTGTGCGCGCTGCTCCCGCACTTCCGGGCCTTCCAACACGCGGCGCAACCTCGGGTGCCGACCAGCATGTCGGCGCACCTCGACGCCGTCCTGGCCCAGCTCGAACAGGTCACCACCGGCATCCACACTGCGAGTACGCGGTGAACACCCCCGGGCTCGATGAGCGCCTCGTCGCGCAGCTGCGATGTGACCTGCTCACCGGCGCGCGTCGGGTGCCGACCGGGCGGCAGGCCATCCAGGAGTGGGAGCTGTCCGCCGTTGAACGGCTGTTCTTCGCTGACGGCAGCAGCGTGGTCTGCAAGGTCGCCGCCGCGCCGTTCACCGGCGAGGCCGCCGTGCTGCGGGCGCTCAACGAGCGGGACGCCGCAGTGCCGGTGCTCCACGGCTACGCGAAGCGCCCCGAGACGCTGGGCATGCTGATGGACGACCTCGGCGGCCCGGTCCGGGCGGCGACCGCTGCGGAGGCCGCCGCCGCTGCCCGCCGGGTCCACGCCTTCGACCACATCACCGGGCTGACCGTGTTCGACCAGGCGGGCCTGGCGCGGCTACCCGGACAAGCACTCGACGCGCTCAACGCGCTCCGCCGACAGGAACGCTTCCCCGACTCCAGACCGATCGAGGAATCGCTGAACCGGCTGGCCGCCGTCGCACGCCGCAGGGCCGATGGCGCCGAACGGCCACCCTTCGGGCTGTGCCACGGCGAGTTCCACCACACTTCGCTGCACGTCAGCCGCACCGGATGCCGCCTCGTCGACTGGGCAAAAGCGTTCACCGGCCCAGGACTGCTCGACCTAGCTACCTGGTTCGGCACCCGCACGCCACCCGAACCCCGTCTGCTCGCCCGGCTCATCCGCGCCTATGTCGCTGCCGGCGGGCACCCAGACGCCGAAGCCGACCGGGGCGGCCTTCCGGCCGCCCGGTGGGCGCTGGGTTGGCACCGGGTCTGGGCGGCCTGGTGGTTTCTCACCACTGCCGCCGCTGGCCACCACCGGCCCGACACCGACCGGCGCCACGCCCAGGTCGTGCTCCGACAACTCCACGGGGCCGCACAACTGCTCGGAACATCCCTGCCCACCAGGGCCACCCGACTACCACTGGGAAACTCATCGTGAAGCACTCCCTGTGGACGGTGCAGCAACGCTGCCCTTCCGCGGTGGTCGTCGGGTCCGGCTGGCGTGTCGGCTACGTCGACACGTACACCCGCCCGGTCGCCGGCCCGAACGGCCGCCGAATGCTGCCAATCCCCGATGCCAAGGGGTGATCAGCCCGTTCATCGTCATCAAAGGCCCAACGGAGTCGGCAAGAGCACCATCGCCCACCTCCAGCATTGTCGCCAGACACCACAGCAACTCCGACAGAATTCCGACATCGCCACGCGACCAACGGCAGGCATCGATCAGGACAATGGGCACCTGACCAATGCGGTAGGCGGCCATGGATGGTGTACAGCTGTCGGACGGGCTTGATGTTGCTCGGCGACCGAGGAACTATCACGCTATGTTGCCGAATTCGGTACAAGCTGTATCCGCCGTGCTCGTGGGGATGGGAGTGAGTAGCGTGGCTGACAGCGACGAGATCAGGACCGCCCGCCGTGCGCTCGGTCGCCGTCTGGCTCAGCTCCGAAGGGCCAGCGGCCACACCCAGCATGAGTTTGCGCAGCTCGTGCAGTACGGGCGCAGTTCCGTGGCGAACACCGAGACCGGTCACCAACATCCCGACCGAACTTTCTGGTCGCGCTGCGACACAGCGCTGCGGAGCGGGGGCGCGCTCGTCGCTGAGTACGATCGCATCACCGAGCTAGACCGCCGCCTACGCCGCGTGTCGGCGATTCAGGAGGGCAGGGCTGCGTCCGGGCCGGTGGCATCTGTCGCCAGTTCCAGCCGCGATGGCCTGGAGGCGGATGACGACGTTGTTCTGTGGGAATACGAGGACAGTGTTGACGCCCGTCGACTGGCGCTGAAGTCCTCCACGGACGATGACGCCCGCCTGGCGTACGTCGAATCGGAGGTTCGGCAGGCGATCGCCGACAACGAACGCCTCACCCCGGCAGCACTCATGGCACGCATGCGACCGCTACGCGTCTACGTCGACCAACTCATGGCAGGCAGGCAACATCCACCGCAACGTGCTCGGCTCTACACTGTCGCCGCCCACCTGTCCGGACTTCTCGGCGCGCTCGCCTTGGACCTCGGCGTGTTCGGCTTGGCGCACGCCTACGCCGCCGAAGCGTTCGACCTCGCGGAGGCCGCCCAGCAGCCCGAGGTGCAAGCCTGGACGCGGGCCACGCAAAGCCTGATCGCTTTCTACACCGGCGACTATCACGATGCGCTGGCCTACGCCCAGGACGGTCTGCAGCGCAGCGGCACCGGCGAACACCGCATCCGACTAACGATCAACGGGCAGGCCCGGGCACTCGCCCGCCTCGGTGACCGGTACGGCGTCGACCGCGCCGTGGACCGCGCATTCACCATGCTGTCCGACCGCCCGGCCAGCTCGGAGGTCAGCGCGAGTCTTGCCCTCGGGCCGTACTGCCAGGCAAGGACTGCGGCCAATGCGGCGACCGCCTACCTGGCGCTCGGCCGCACCGCAGGGGTCACCAGTCACCTCGCCATCGCCATCACGGCATTCGACACCGCAGAGCTCGCCGGCCCGCGAGCACTAAGCCGCCTGGACCTGGCCACTGCACACCTGCACGCCAGCGACCCCGATCCGGAGCAGGCCGCCGTGCTGGCAGAGGAAGCGCTCGCCCTCACCGCGGACCAGCGCTTCGAGTCGGTCCATCAACGTACCCGCCAGTTCCTCGCAACCGCCCAGCCGTTCGCCCATCACCCGGCGTTACGGCACGTCGCCGACATGCTCGTCGACCGCACACAGGTCGGTACCGCCGCCCAGCCCGCTCTACCATCGCTGCCATGAACAGCCGGGAGCTGGCCAACCTGCACGAGCGTTGGACCGCCTACCAGAACCTGCCCGAACTCACCAACCACTGGTACTGGCGCCCGGGCTGGCGAGCCGGCCGTCAGTTCTACACATGGCACCTCACCTTCGAACGTCAGCCTGAACTCCATCGCCTCGTCACCGACCTGCAACGCCAACTCACTTTGCCCGGACTAGACCTGGTGCCGCTCGACGGGCTGCACCTGACCATGCAAGGGCTCGGCTTCACCGACGAGGTCAACAACAGCGACATCGAGGCGATCGTCGCCGAAACCCAGCGACGCTGCACCAAACTGCCGCCTCTGGAGCTGTCACTTGGCCCTGTCGACCCCGACGCGGAAGGAGTCGGCTTGCTCGTGCGTCCCTGGCACCGCGTCGAACAACTCCGCACCACCATCCGCGAGGCCATCGGCGCGGTATGGCAGACCGTGCCGGAGGCCGCCGAAGGTTTCCGCCCCCACGTCACGATCGCCTACAGCGGCTCACAAGCACCGGCCGAACCGATCCGCGACCGCCTCAACGACCTCCGCCACCAGCAACCCGCCCGGGTTACCATCCGACAGGCAACGCTCATCGCCCTGCGCCGAGAACACCGCACCTACCAGTGGACAACCGTGGCTGCGGCGCCGCTCACTGGACAGTGACCTGACTGACCAAGTCGTGACTATCGTCCTCGGCCTACTATCCGCCGGTCTGCCCCTGACGAGCCCCCTGCCGGCCGTGTCCGTTCGGCCTCCTTCTGAGCCTCGCCGTCCGGCGACGCGACGTGATCGAAGCCTCGCCGCGCTTCGGTGTCAGACGCGATCGCGCCGGCTTGGTCGCCGCGCCCCGCCGCGGGGAAGGTCAACAACGGCTCGACATCGCCCGGGCGCCACCCGGTCTCATCCCCGACCTCCCCGGGCCGCGCAGAACGCCGGCTCTTCGCGATCATCGACATAGCCGCCCGGCAGCTCCCAGACCCAGCGGTCGAAGACGAAGCGGTGTCGTCGCATCAGAAGCAAGCGCTGCCGATCGTCGAGAACTGCGACCATCGCTGAGCGGGGCGCACGGATCACGTACTGCTCGAACCGGACTCTTTCTGGCAGCTCCACCGACGCGATGCTCAACTGCGCCCGCCGGGTGCGTCCACCACTCGCTCACCGTGAATCGTCCACCGGGTCAACTCCGCCATCCGGCCAGTATCGAGGTCGACGGGTTGCCGTACCAACCTCTCGCACCTGAGTTCTGAGCACTTCGTCTGGCGGCGTCGTGGAAGTCCGCGACCTCGGGCACCGTCCGCCGCCCTTGCCTACGGCAGTCCCTCGTTGCGCCCGCTGTTTGTCAACGTAGCCGAGCGTTAGTTCATCGACGAGCCGAGCTTGACGGTTCGGCGTTTGAAGGGCACCGGACCACCTTCCAGGTGGTAGAGCGTCAGGGCGTTGAGGTCGTGGCGTTCGAGGGAGCCGGTGGCTTCGACGACGCCGTTGTTCGCGTCGGAGGTGAGAGTGATGATCATTTCGGCATCGGCGGAGACGACGAGGCCGGGGCTGCGGGTGGCGAAGATGTACTGCCGGCCACCGCGCAAGTCGCGCAGTTTCGCGACAAGGTATTCCTCGATCCACGGGGCGTGGAGCGCGTCCTCGGGCTGGTCGATGATCAGAGGGTCGTTGCCGTCGGCGAGGGCGATGATGAGGATGGCGGTGCACTTCTGGCCGTGCGCGAGCCGCTCGATCGGCACATAGCCGTCGTTAGCGTGCTTGCGGAACTCGACGGACAGGCCGTCGTGCAGGTCGAGGGTTTGCATCCGTAGGAAGTCCTCGATGATGCCTTTCTCCCGCACGTGCTCGAACAGGGTCTCGATGTGCTTGCGTTCGGCGCCGGTGGCGGTACACACGCCGTCGACGTCGTCGGCGAGGAACGAGCGGACCAGTTTTACCGGCAGGGTCTTCTCGCAGATCAGCTGGAGGACCGGGGCGCGCAGCCGGGATCCCTTGGCGATGGCGGTCAGGTCCGCCAGATAGGCCGAGTCGTCGTTCTCGGAGAGCATCTTGATCCGGACGATGCCGCCCATCAGCTTGTTGAGCGCCTTGATTCGTTCTTCGCGCCGCCGACGGCGTGCTTTGCGCGCCTCGAGCAGCTCGGCGATCAACTCTTCCCGATAGGTCGTGGCGGCGGCCAGGTTCGGCAGGAACTCGTCGTTGAGCTGGGTCCGCTGGGCGTCGAGCTTCGCCTTCTCCGTCTGGAGTTCCACCAGCCGGGTGCGCAGCGCGGCGAGGCCCTTGTTGTCGACGTCGATTTGACTGACCGCCTCGGCGAGTTCCTGGTCGAACTTCCGATACCGCTCAAGCCACTCCTGCCGGACGGCGACCAGCTCCTTGTTCACCACCAGCAGAACCTGGGCCACCTGCGCGTTGGCCGCCTCGATCGCCTCCTGCAGCTGCTTGTACGCCGCCTGCACTCGCTGGTAAAGATCTTGATTGTCGGCGATCGCGGCCGAGCCCCGGAACTTGTCCCCGCCGTCGGTCCGGGCCTTGATCTTCAGTTCAGGGATACCGACGACCGGCTCAAAGAGGGCCTTCTCGGCACTCCACTTTGCCTGCATCTTGATGGTCTCGCCGTCGAACAGGCCAGACAGTTCCTCCAGCCGCTTTTCGACGTCTGGAAGGGTCTCCAACCTGGCGCGGGCCTGTGCGATCTTGGACTCCAGCGAGCCGATAAGTCGGCCGTTGTCATTGAGTCGGCCGACCGCGTCCGATTCGCGGATCTCGCACTCGTTCAGGTCGAGCGCGGCGTCGATGAGCGCCATCCGGCCGACCGGCGTTCGGGCGTACTCGATCACCTCGCTCTGCGAGAACCCGGTGATCGCGATCCGGCCGGCCAGGCCGGTTAGCTGCTCGGTGTCGCCGATGAACTCCGGCTGGGTGGACCCGTCCTCGAAGTACGCCCGGCGCACGAGGCACCGCGCGTGGCCACGAGTGAGGACGACCTCGACGGTCGAGCCGGAGGTGAGGGCGTACTTGAGCCGGGAGTCGACCTCTTTGCGGACCTGGGGGAAGTCGCCGGCGTCGGTCTGCTGGTCGAGGGCGAACCGGACCAGCTCGATCAGCAGGGACTTGCCGGCACCGGTCCCGCCGAGCAGGCAGTTGAGGTCACACGAGAACTGGAACTGCTGCCCGTCGAGGAACCCGCCAGTCACGGTCACCGACTCGATCACCGTGTGCTCCGGCGCTCCGGGCTCGTCCAAGCGGACACGCAACTCCGGATCCGCCAGTGCGTGCCGGAGGCCGCGCAGGTCGGGCCGCGACGCCTTGATCCAGGTCCGGCGATGACCGATGCCGCGCAGGACATGCCAGCTCACGCCGGGTGCGGTGGTGTCCGAGCTGCGGACGAGCGCGAGATCGCGCCGGCGGTCGAGCCGGGCCTTGATCCGCTCAGCCTCCGTGACGTCGACGATCTCGACCGCGCTGATGGCGTCGTCGAGCAGCGTCTGGTTGATCCGGTCGGCGACGGCGAGGCGGAGCAGGCCCTTCTCCCGGTCGGCGTGCGCTGGGATCGCCATGCCGCCCCGGGCGGCAATGATCTTTGCGGTGTCGGCGAAGCCCTTGTCCAGGGCCTTGTGCAGGTCACCGTGGTCGGCGCGGACAACGCCGAGTTCGACGAGCACGTCCTCGAGATGCTGCGCCGGGGTGCCCTCCTCCCAGATGGCGAGGAGATGCCCTTCGGCCGTGCTGAGTTCCAGACCGGGCAGCACCACGAGCGTCGTGTCGCGCGCGGCCTCGGCCATCCGGTCGCACCAGCCAGCCGTGTTGTGGTCGGTCACGGCGATCGCGTGGAGTCCGGCGGCGATCGCCGCGTCGACGATCTGCCGGGGCTCGGTGGCGCCGTAGGTGTGCACGTCGACGTCGCGCGAGGCTGGGGTGTGGACGTGGAGGTCGACAGCCCAGAACCGTGCCGGTCCGTGCTTCGCACTCACCGGCGATGCCGCCTGGCTGCTTTCCGTTGGTGCCGTTGCTGACGTCAAAGCACTCGCTCCGTGATCATTCGCCGCCGTCTGAGCGTCCGGCTCGACACCCTAACGCTCAGCGAGCTGAAGAAGAGGGGCGACACTCGCCCATATGTACGACCAGGCGCCAACCGGATGAAGGTTCACCGGGCCATTGGCTCGACCAGCCGTCCGATCCGCCGAGGCGTTCCGGCTTGGCGGGGTGGCCGGCCGCACAGTCAAGGACGAAGCCAACCACCCCGGACGTTCCGTTACCGAGGCGGGCTGAAGCCCGCAGGCCTTCTGGCCTGATGGCGGCAGCCGCATCGTGTCCAACGGCTGCAGCACCGCGCCGACGCGTCCTTCGACCCAGCCCACGAGAGCCACCTCGGTGTCCGGAATCAGCGGCACCACCATCAGACGGGTCCAGCGTGTGGCCCGACCGGCCTCGTACATGCTCCTGGATACGGTCGTCCACCCTGGCAAGCCCCGACCGGACCTGGCTCCCGACGTAGCGAACGGCGTTGTTCGAGTCGGGGCGCGATGTAGACGGCCGCCAGAACTCCGACCACAGCTTCTCCTCGACGATCTGCAGAAGCGTCGCCGCCGCCGGGATTCGTCGCAGGAGGCTGCTGCCGGCAAGGTCGCACGCGGTGCCATACGCCTCCGGGCGGCATTTGGCCGCTGCGCCTGGCTCTACGTACGGGCTTCCTCAGAGGCTACGGCGAGCTCACAGTCACAGCCCAGGCTGCAATACGCCATTGTGTCCACATCGACGTCCTGGCGAAGCTGCCGCTCCAGCACGGCTGCGCGCCGGACTGGTCGCGGGGCCCCGGCACGTCGGTCCTGAGCATCTGAGCTGTTTCCGCGTGGAACCAGCCGTGCTTTGGTATTCGACTTTCAACGGGTGACATGAGCCAGGCGGTTGCCATGCCAGCTTGGCGTCGGTGCGCCGGGGAGCTGCCTGCTCCCAACCTGCTCCCAATTTAAGGGGCAACAGCGGAGAAGCCCGTTACCGGTGAATCCGGTGACGGGCTTCCTACCTGCCTATATTCATGGTGGGCGATACTGGGATCGAACCAGTGACCTCTTCGGTGTGAAGAGAGTGCTCTTCGCAGCAGGTTGGCCCACCCGGGCGCACAGCAAGCCACGCCCCCATGCGCTTGCCACCGACCTCGACGGCCGCCACCAACCAACCTGACGACCGCAGAGACGTCACGCCCCCGCTGCCCAACGAGCGGCCGGTGCCTCACGGCACCGGCCGCTTCTTCATGCCCGCCGGAGCAACCGGCACCGACCAACCCTGAGGACATCTCCCATGACAACCCACCCATCTGCCACGGCCCGAGTCACCAGCGCTACGAGCTACAGCGCCACGATCCCGCCCATCCTTGCGGTCGATGCTGACCTCGACCTCCGGTCCGCCCCCTCTCACCGCGAGCTGACGGAGGCCAAGGAGCGGTCGGCGCACGCCCACCGCAGCGTGTGCCGGCCGGGGCGACCGCCGGACGGAGGCGCATGACGCTGCCGCCCGACCACCAGTCTGAACATCACCAAGAGCCGGATTCGGCCGCGCCGGCCGACGAGGGACTTGACCAGCTGAGCGAAGACGATCGTTCATGGACGGTCGAGACCATCGACAGCAGCGCACCGCCCAGCGTCGCCAGCGTGGTAGTACCCGAGCAGCCACCCGAGTTGAACCCCGGCGCCGCTGCCGCTCTGCTGAAGCTCCTCAGACACGCGAACGACCGCCGCACCGACAACTCGAACCAGGAGAACCGATGAACGCCCCTCCACCGAAACCCTTCGCCTTTTACGGCCGGGTGTCGACCGAGGACAACCAAGACCCCGAATCGTCCCGAAGCTGGCAACTCACCCGAGCAACCACACTCATCCAGCCTCACAGTGGACGCATCGTCACGGAGTACTTCGACGTCGGCCAGAGCCGCTCCCTCCCCTGGCAGCGGCGAGTCCAGGCGAGCCTTCTTCTCGCGGCGCTGCGCGACCCTCGGCGCGGTTTCTCTGCCGTCGTGGTCGGTGAACCTCACCGCGCCTTCTACGGCAACCAGTTCGGTCTCACGGTGCCGCTGTTCGCGCATTACGGCGTCGAACTGTGGGTGCCCGAGATCGGCGGCCCGATCGACCCCGACAATGAGGCCCATGAGCTGGTCATGTCCGTCTTCGGCGGCATGAGCAAAGGCGAACGCAACCGCATCAAGCTGCGCGTCCGCACTGCCATGGCCGCCCAGACCCTGCTCGAGGGCCGCTACCTCGGCGGTCGACCGCCCTATGGCTACACACTGCGCGACCTCGGACCCCACCCCAACCCCGCCAAGGCCGCCGACGGCAAACACCTCAAGGGCCTCATCCCCGACGAGCAGACCGCCCCGATCGTCCGGCGGATCTTCGCCGAGTTCCTCTCCGGTATCGGCCTGTTCGCCATCGCCGAGGGACTCACCGCCAATCACGTCCCCTGCCCGTCAGCGCACGACCGCGCCCGCAACCGCCACCGCAGCGGAATCGCCTGGTCCAAGAGCGCGGTCCGTGTCATCCTCACCAACCCCCGCTACACCGGCCGGCAGGTCTGGAACAAGCAACGCACCGACGAGGTGCTGCTTGACGTCGACGACGTGGCCATGGGCCACACCGGCGTCATGCGCTGGAACCCCCGCGACAAGTGGGTGGTCTCCAAGGACATCACCCACGAACCACTCATCGACGACGCGACCTTCGAAGAGGCCCAAGCCATCCTGCACCGGCGGGGCCGGGGAACCGGTGGACAACACGTCCGGCAGCGCACCCGCAACCCGTACGTCTTCCGGGGCCTCATCTACTGCGCCGCCTGCGACCGGCGCATGCAGGGCCAGTACAACCACGGCGACGCCTACTACCGCTGCCGCTTCCCCCAGGAGTACGCCCTCGCCAACCAGGTTCCCCACCCCCGCAACGTGTACCTGCGCGAGGACGCGCTCACCGACCCGCTCGACTCCTGGCTGGCCTCCGCCTTCGCGCCCCACCGCATCGCGCAGACGATCACCGCGATGGCAGACGCCCAACCCCTGAACCATCCGCCTACAACGGGCACCGCAGCCCAAGCGATCATCACCGAGTGCGACGCCAAGCTTGAGCGCTACCGCGCCGCCCTCGATGCCGGCGCCGACCCAGCAGTAGTCACCGGCTGGATCGCCCAAACCCAGGCCGAACGCACCCGCGCGGAAGCCGAACTTCGGGCCATCGCGGGAGCCACCCCGCGCCGGCTGAGCCGAGCAGAGATCACGGCCCTGGTGAACGCGCTCGGCGACATCACCACCGTGCTCCGCGACGCCGACCCCGCCGACAAACCCGAGGTCTACCGGCAACTCGGACTCCGGCTGAACTACCAGCCGGAAACGCAAACGGTGCGCGCTGAAGTAGATCTCAACGCGCACCGTGGGGTAATGGTTCGTGTCCGAGGGGGGAGCTGAACACTCCTATGTAGCATCCGTTATACAAACGGGTGCTCATGCGTTAAGTCTAGCACTTCACGATGCGTAACACTACAGGCGTGAGCTGCCCGCGAGCACGCCAGGGCGCAACTAATGCAATCAATTCTGCTGCCTGCGCTGGCACCAATACGGCCGAAGAATCCGGAGTTCTTGAAATTGCCGTTCGGCGCGAGGGCCTGTCTCGCTAAGGGTGTTTCCGGCGATCTTGGTTAGTAGGTTTCAGCGGCGGGGAAGCGGTCGCTGAAGGTGATGGCGAAGGCGTTCAGGGCGGGTTTCCAGCGCATCGTCCATCGGGTTCTGCCTGCTCCGGTGGGGTCCAGGGACCGGGTCACCAGGTACAGACACTTCAACGCGGCCTGCTCGTTCGGGAAGTGGCCGCGGGCCTTCACGGCCCGCCGGTAGCGGGCGTTGAGCGACTCGATCGCGTTCGTGGAACAGATGACGGTGCGGATCTCCAGGTCGTAGTCGAGGAACGGGATGAACTCGGCCCAGGCGTTGTCCCACAGTCGGATCACCGCCGGATACCGGCCGCCCCACTTCTCGGCTAGATCGTCGAACGCCGCCCTGGCCACTTGAGCGTTGACGGCGGTGTAGATCGGTTTGATGTCGCGTTTCAGCTCGTCCCAGTACTTGCGGGAGGTGAGGCGGAACGTGTTGCGGATCAGATGGATGATGCACGTCTGCACCACGGTTCGGGGCCAGACGTTCGTGACGACCTCCGGCAGCCCTTTCAGGCCGTCGCAGACGAGGAAGAACACGTCCTTGACGCCGCGGTTGCGCAGGTCGGTCAGCACGCTCATCCAGAACTTCGCGCCCTCACCACCGGCGCCGGCCCACAGGCCGAGGATGTCTTTGTCGCCGTCGAGGGTGACCCCGATCGCGGCGTAGAAGGGCCGATTGGCGACCTGCCCGTCGCGGACCTTGACCACGATGGCGTCGATGAACACGGCGGCGTAGATCTCGTCCAACGGGCGGTGCGACCAGTCGGTCATCTCCTCGATCACCTTGTCGGTGATCCGGGAGATCGTCTCCTTGCTGACCGACGCACCGTAGATCTCCGCGAAGTGCGCCGAGATCTCCCCGGTCGTCAACCCTTTGGCATACAACGACAACACGACCTCATCGACCCCCGACAACCGGCGCTGCCGCTTGCGCACGATCTGCGGCTCGAACGTGCCAGCCCGGTCCCGAGGCACGTCGATCTGCACCGGGCCGTTGGCTTCGGTCAGCACCGTCTTCGACCGAGTCCCGTTGCGGACGTTGCCCGACCCGGCCCCGGCCTGGTCGTGTTTGGCATAGCCGAGGTGCTCGGTCATCTCCTCGTTCAGCGCGGTCTCCAGGACCGTCTTGGTCAACTGCTTCAACAGTCCATCCGGGCCGGTCAGCGACAGCCCTTGTTCCTTCGCGGCCCGGACCAGCTCAGCGGCAGCCTTCGCCTCCGCCGACGGCTCGGGCCGCTTCTTACGTCCGGTCTGGTCGTTCAGTGTCGCGGTCATCACGGCACCCTCCTCACCAGGCACAACGCCCGGCAGGTCAGGCCGGAAACACCTTTAGATCCACAGACCCCGGCGCGATGCGGAGCCATTCCCCAGCACGCCGCCCGGGTGGGTCACATAGGCTAATCAGGGCAGGGTGTCTGTCGCCGGGCCGTTCGGGGTCTCGCTCGTTTTTGCGAATGGGTGTGGCTGTCCGGTCATCGCCGACAGCGCGTCGGCCACGTCGTGGAGATCGGCTTTGATGTAGGTAATGGTGGACGATGCTGGGCTGTCGGTGTGACCCGCGTAGGCGCGGGCTACCCCGTAGCCGAAGTGGCGTTCCACCCAGGTGAGCGTGGTGTGCCGCAGCCAGTGGGTGGAGATGCCGTGCACGACGACCCAGGGCAGGCGTTCCCCGATGCGTTTCCACAGGTGGTCGTAGCGGCGGCTGCTGATCGGCAGGCCGTTGCGGTAGCGCAACAGTTGGTCGGTGGGCAGAACTGCGCCGCGGACGCGGGCGTGTTCGTGCAGGTGCTCGGCGAGGCCGAGGCTGATCGGCTGCCACCGTACGGTGCCGCTCTTCTCGTTCAGGCGCACGAGGCCGTTGGAGCGGTCCAGATCAACAAGCCGCAGGGCGAGGGCGCCGCCGCGCCGGCAGGCGCTTTCGGTGTGCAGGCGTAGCAGGAGGGCGTCGAGGATGACGTCATTGCCGCTGGTCCGTGCCACCGCATTGATCTCCTCCAACTCGTAGGACGTCAGGGCACGGCGGGTGCTAGGGAGGCGGCGGGGTTTGGCGACACGATGGGCGGGACTGGCCGACGCGTCGATCAGACCATCAGCAACAGCCCGGGAGTAGAAAGCGCGAGCGGCGGCGATGACATGCTCGCCCGCGTGCCGGCCGTTGCGGCTGTTACGCCGCGACCGGGCAGTGATGGTCATCTGCTGTCATGGCCTCGACGTCGCTGGCCGCGACGGCGTCCAGCGGTCGGTCGCGCCAGACGGCGGCCATGCGCTGCCAGTAGGTGCCGTAGGTGCGTTGGGCGCCGGGGCCTGCTGCGGCGATGACGCGGGGTAGGTACTCGGCGATCGTCGGCAGGGGGGCTGGGCCGTCGGTGTGGGATTGGAGGTCGGTCAGGGTAACGCCGAGGTGAGCCAAGACCTGCCGCGCTGCGGCGTCGGCGGTGGCGTCAGCGGGCATGTCCAGCTCCCGCAAGTCGAGTGTGTAGGTCGGCGAGGACGCCGATGACGGTGCTGGCGGGGTGCACGACGAGCAGGTCGTGGATGACGAGAGCAGCGAGCAGCACCGGCCAGCCGGGCTCGATCCCGCACATCCGCCGCGCAGGTGCCGGTAGAGGCAGCTCACCGCGGCTGCCTATCTGGTGCCGTCCGTCGTGGGCCGAGCCGACGACGAGCATCCCCTGAGGTGGCTGGATGTCGAGGCGGCGGCCCGGCTCCCAGCCCAACGGGTGCAGGAGCTGTTGTGCGGTCACCCGGCCGCAGCTCGACGGGACAGCCATCCCCAGCAGCACGTCCTGCGCGGCGGCGAACACCCGCGGAGGAACGTGAACGGGCAGTGCCGGCATCGGCCTCGGGCACGGGCGGGGCCAGGTGGGCATGGCGGCAGGAACGAGCGGCCGGACGAGCTGTTCGCCGTACAGGCGGGAAGCTTGTGTCATGCCGGCGACAACGGCAGATGCGGTCCCGCGTCGACGTGCTCGACGAGCTTGACGGCAGCGGGCTCTGGAGGCCGGACCAAGCCTCGCGTGTGGCCGCCCGGCATCAAACGGGGGCGGGCATACTGCTGGCATGCGTGACGGCCTGCACGGACCGAACGTCATCACCGCCGGGGAGGCCGTGCTGCTTCTCGTGGCGGTCGCCGGCGGTGAGGCCGTGCACCTCGCGCGCCGGCAGGGGCCGTTGGAGCAGGGCCGCAGCGCCGTACCCGACCACTACCTCACGGGCGGGGACAGTGAGCGTGAGGCAGTCCAGCGGCGTTATGACGTCGAGGCGCTGCGGGAGCCGATCTGGGAGCACACGACGATGTGCGGGCGGGTCTGGGCGCTGATGGTCGGCGGTGACGGCGGGACGCTGAGCAGGTACCGGGAGCCGGCGTTCGCGCCGACGTGCCGACGGTGTCTGACGCTGATGGACCGCCTGTTCCCCGCGCCGGCGGTCGACCGCAGAGTCCCGGTCGTCGCGCAGGTGGTCTGCGACGTGGTGCGTGAGCACGGGCACGCGGAGGTCCGGCAGGTCCCCGGTGACCAGCTTGCCGTCCTTCGGAAGGAGATTCGGTCGCTGATCAGGCAGCAGACGGGCCACCACGCCCAGACACTCGTTCACGGCGATCTCCTGCTGGTGGTGTGTGATCCGCTGCGGGACGCGGAGGCGGAGATGCAGGCAGCCGCCGAGGCGGTAGGAGCAGTTCTCTTCGGGGATCAGCCGCTTCCGGCCGCGCGACCCGGGCGGCCATGGGTCGTCACGTGGACCGCGTGGGACCTGGGGTAGACGTCGGGCTGTCGTTGTGTCGGCCTTCTGCACGCTCGCCATCTGCCGGTGCTTGAGCTGAATCTGGCCCTGGCACGGCAGCCACGCGGGTTCCTGGACGCGGTAAGTCCGGCTGGTTGCGGTACTCGCCGCTGTCGGTCCTGGCCTCCCCCACGGTGCGCATGCTGATGGCGGCGAGGAGGCATGCGGTGCTGACGGCGGCGAGTAAGAGGTGGTAGCCGCCGTGCGGTAGGAGCGTGGCGGCAAGCAGGGGTGCGGCGGCTTTGGCGGTGGTGACGGGGGCGGCGAGTCGTCCCGCGATGGTGGCGTAGGCGGTGGTGCCGTAGCGGTCGACGAGGAGTGCTGGGGTGGCGAGGCTGGCGATGCCGAAGCCGAGCCCGAATCCGGTGACGGTGACGATGGCTCCGACGCGGGTTCCGGCGGCGAGGGGCATAGCGAGGACGGCGACTGCTTGGATGGCGAAGACGCCAGCGACGATGGTGGTGACGGGGAGTCGGCGTCGGGCGGCGGTGAGGACGAGTCTTCCGGTGACGGACAGGACGCCGAGGAGGCCGGCGGCGGTGGCGGCGTAAGTAGCCGGGTGGCCGCGGCTGGTCAGGTAGCTGACCAGGTGGACGCCGATGGTGCTGGTGGCGGCGCCGTGGGCGATGAGGGCGGCGGCGAGGATCCAGAACCGGGGATCGCGCATCGCGGCGCGCGCCGCCGTCCGCCGCGAGGCGTGGGCCGTTCGCAGCGTGGGGTTGGACGCTGTGACGTGCGGCGGTTTGCGAACGGTGAGGGCGTGCAGCGGCACGGTCACTACGCCGTGGACGGCGGCGAGCGTGAGGAGCGCGCCGCGCCAGCCGAGGTGGGCGACCAGGTAGCCGGTGAGTGGCATGAAGATCGTGCTGGCGAACCCGGCGACGACGGTGACCGCAAGCAGGGCGGTGGGGCGTCGGTCGGGGGTGAACCAGGAGACGATGACGGCGAAGGCGGGTTCGTAGAGGACCATCGCGCCGGTGATCCCGACACCGATCATGACGGCGTAGAGCTGCCCGATGGTCTGGACCTGGGACCAGGCGATCAGCAGCGCGGTGGCGGTGATCGAGCCGAGGGTCATGAGGGCCCGTCCGCCGTGCCGGTCGAGCCACCTGCCGACCGCGATGGCCATCAACGCGCCGGCGAGGACGCTGACGGTCAGCGCCCCGGTGACGGCGGTGATCGAGGCGCCGAGGCTGGTCGCCATCGGGCCGAGCAGCACGGCGTAGGCGTAGTAGATGGTGCCGTAGCCGACGGTCGAGGTGATCGCGAGGGCGGCGACGATGCGCCACCGGTGGTGCCCGCCGACGGTGGGGTCGGCGGGCGCCATCGTGGTGGTGGTCATCAGCTGGCGCAGCAGCCGCCGGTCTGGCCGCTGGTCGAGGTGTCGAGGCTGATGAGGCTCAGCGGGGCGGACAGCAGCCCACCGGCGATGCCCGTGGCAAGCCCCTTCCCGGCCGGCTGCGGGGCGGGGCCGCAGCTGCTGTCGGTGCCGGTCGCCTCGGCGGGGTTGCTGTTGCAGACGCCGGTTTCGGGCAGGTCGAGCTGGACGTCCCGGGCCGCCTGCCAGTCGCCGGCGAGGGCGGCGACGACGGAGCGGACCTGCTCGTAGCCGGTGGCCATGAGGAACGTCGGCGCGCGCCCGTAGCTCTTCATGCCGACGGCGTAGTAGCCGGACTCCGGGTGTCCGAGCTCGTGGACGCCGTGCGGGGGGACGGTGCCGCAGGAGTGCTCGTTCGGATCGATCAGCGGGGCGAGAGCCCGGGTGGCGCCCATGACCGGGTCCAGGTCCAGGCGCAGTTCGGCGGCGATCGAGTGGTCCGGGCGGAAGCCGGTCGCGGCAACGATCCGGTCGACGATCACCTCCTCCTCGCTACCGTCGGCGTGCCGGACAACGACGGCGACCCGGCCGTCGGCCGGGGTGAGCGCGTGCACGCAGAAGCCGGTGAGCAGCCGGATCCGGCCGGCGTCCACGTGTTCGCGCAGCCGGGAGCCGAGCGCGCCGCGGGCGGGCAGCGCGTCGGCGTCGCCGCCGCCGTAGGTGCGGGCGGGGCTGGCCGAGCGGATCGCCCAGGTCACCTCCGTGCCCGGCTCGGCGGCGGCCAGCTCGGCCAGGGAGAGCAGCGTGTTCGCGGCGGAGTGGCCGGCGCCGACGACCAGGGTGTGCCGGCCGGCGAACCGGTCCCGGTCGGCGCCGAGTACGTCGGGCAGGGCGTGCTCCAGGTACGCGGCCACGTCCTTCTCTCCACGGGCGGGCAGGCCGGAGGCGCCGAGGACGTTGGGGGTGCCCCAGGTGCCGGAGGCGTCAATGACCGCGCGGGCCAGCAGTTCGTCACCGTCGGCGAGGCGGATCAGGAACGGCGTCTGCTCGCGGCCGGCGGTGCGCAGCCGGTCCAGGCCGAGGCGGCTGATCGCCTCCACCCGCGCGCCGTAGCGCAGGTGCGGCTTGAGCTGCGGCAGCTCCGCGAGGGGCTGGAGGTAGTCGGCGACCAGCTCCGCGCCGGTGGGCAGCGCGTCCTCGGCCGGGGCGACCCAGCCGGCGTCGTCGAGCAGGCGGCGGGCGGCCGGGTCGACGTTGTACCGCCACGGGGAGAACACCCGCACGTGCCCCCACTGCCGCACCGCCGCGCCGGCGGTGTCACCGGCCTCCAGAACAAGGAAGGGCAGGCCACGCTCGTGCAGGTGGGCGGCGGCGGCCAGACCCACCGGGCCCGCGCCGATCACCACGACGGGCAGCTCGTTCGGGATGCTCATCGGAAAACTCCTCTGTGTTGAAAACTGTCGAATCAAGAAGGTGCAGTTGTGCTGGGGCGGGCGGAGCCGAAGGGGTTCAGATGACGGGGCTGCGCCGCTCGAGCAGGACGACGTCGCGCCACCGGCCGTGGTGCCGGCCGACCCGCTCGCGGGTGCCGATGACGCGGAAGCCGGCCCGCTGGTGCAGGGTGAGACTGGCGGTGTTCTCGGGGAAGATTCCGGACTGGATGGTCCAGATGCCGGCGGCCTCGGTGGAGGCGATCAGCGCGTCCAGCAGCAGCCGGGCTACGCCACGGCCTTGGGCGGCGGGGTCGACGTAGACGGAGTGCTCGACCACCCCGGCGTAGACCGCGCGGCTCGATGTCGGCGAGACCGCCACCCACCCGAGGACGGTGTCGTCCGCGTCGACGGCCACGAGGCGGTGGTCCGGCAGCTTGGCCGCGTCGAATGCTGTCCAGGTCGGGGCGGTGGTCTCGAAGCTGGCGTTGCCGGCGTCGAGGCCAGCCTGGTAGATGGCGAGGACACGATCGGCGTCGTCCGAGGTCATCGGGCGGACGGTGATGTCGGCCATCAGCAGGCTCCTTTCACGGTGGGGGCGGGTCGGCCCATGACGACGTCGGCGGCGGAGGGGAAGCAGCCGACGCATGCGTCGTTGATGCGGTAGTGGCGGGCGGTGCCGACCGGCTCGACGAGCACGAACCGCACCTCGGTCAGGATCTTCAGGTGTTGGGAGACGGTGGACTGGGCGAGCCCGACAGCTGCGACGATCTCCCCCACGCTCATCGGCCGGGCATGCCGGGCCAGGTACTCCACGATCTGCACCCGGGTCGGGTCCGCCAGGGCCCGGAACCACGAGGCGTAGGTCTGCGCGGTATCCCGGTCGAGGAGTTCGCCCACCACCACTCCCTCTATCGTTTATCGCCGATTGGCGATGAAAGCCTAGCAGGCGCCGTCCCGGTGAGGTGGGCGGTTGCGACGACGAGGCGGGCGATCGCGGCCAGGGTGGCCGGGTCGACCTTGTCAGGGGTGTCGGCGGGGCTGTGGTAGCCGCCCATCCCGGCACCGATGCCGACCGCGGCGAGGCCTGCTGCGCCGTAGCGGCGGTTGTCCGAGGCCATCGGCCCCGCAGCGAGTGGGACGCCGGTGTGCCGGCCGGCCTGGTCCAGCAGCGCCAGGAGGCGGTGGGCGGGCCCGCCGGCCTCGACCGCCGCCGCCCCATCCAGGCGGCCGGCTCCGTCGACGTTGACCACCAGGGGCGCGGCGCCCTGGTCGCGCAGCTGCGCGGCGTGGTGGGCCGAGCCGAGCGCGCCAACCTCCTCACCGTCGAGCAGCGCGACGCAGAGCCCGACGCCGTCGGGAAGTCCGCGGCCGAGGACGCGGGCGGCTTCGAGGACCACCGCGACGCCGGTGGCGTTGTCCGACGCTCCGGGCTGGCGGAGCCCGGGGTGGTCGCCGACGCCGTCGTAGTGGGCGGTCAGGAGCAGCTCCGCCCCGCCGGGGACGGTCTGCCGGAGTCGGGCGTGGATGTTGGTGCCGGTGACGTCGTCGCGGCGAACCGGCGTGGCGCCGGCGAACCAGCTGGCGCTGTCGGTTGCCGCAGCGAGGACGGTGCGGTGGGTGTCCGGGTCGAGGGTCAGGACGGGCAGCGGTCCCGGGTCCGGTCCGGCGAGGGTGGTGAACTGCCAGCCGTCGGCGTCGACGGCTCGGCGGATCAGCAGCCCGGCCGCGCCGCGGGTGTCCCGGTAGGCGTCGAACAGGCTCATCTCCGCCGGCACCACGAGCCACCGCCCGGCCGGGTCGTCGGCACCGGCGACGCCGAGCGGGCCGCGGCGGGTCTCGGCGGCGTCGGCGGAGGCGGAATGGATCGCGACCTGGCGACCGAATACCAGCGGCATGGGGCTGCTCCCGCCGCCCCAGGTGACCGTCGGCGCCTCGTGCACCTGCGGCACCGCCCGGACCGGGAACTCCTCAGTCCGGACCGTGGCGCCGAGAGCGGTGAGCTCGTCGACGAGCCACGCCCGGGCTGCCGCGCCGCCGGGTGATCCGACTCGCCGTCCTGCCATGCGGTCGGAGGCGAGGGTGGCGACGGTCGCGGACATCCGGTCGGCGCTGACTACCCGGAGCAGGCCCGCGAGGTCGTCTGGGGTGGTCATCCGCAGCACCCCTGTCCCGCGGCCACCGCGTCGGCCTTGGCCTGCGTGCCGCAGCACGAGCCGGCCGCTTGCGCGGCTTCCTGGGTGCCGCAGCACGGGCCGGCGCTCGCGGCCTCGCCGATTGGCGGCAGGATGGACCCCACGGCCTGGGCGGGGCTGCCGCAGCAGGCGCCGGAGCCGGTGACCTGCAGGGCGGCGGCCGGGTCGCCCGCGAAACCGCCGGTGGTCTGGGTGTTGTCGCTCATGACAGGTCCTCTCGTCAGCGGGGGCTGATCAGCGTGTAGACGGTGGTGCGGGCACGGTCGTAGCGGCGCTGCGCACGCTGGTCGGCGGTGGACACCTGAGCGCAGGAGTCGCAGAACCGGACTCCAGCGCGAAGAGCGGATGAGCGGCGGGTGGAGCCGAACATGGTGGGTCCCCTTCCTCCAGACGCCTGTCTTGACGTCCGTCTAAGCAGAGAGTTGCACGTTGATTAGAGAGATGTCAACCTAGAGACATGTCAAAGCAACAGGCGCCCCTCGCCGTCATCGATCTCAACGCCGACACGCCGTGCTGCCCCCCGCTGGCGCAGCGTCGGATTCCGGCCGAGACGGCCGCGGTGCTCGCTCCCGCGTTCAAGGCCCTCGGCGACCCGGTGCGGCTGCAGCTGATGTCGATGATCGCCTCCGCCGAGGGCGGGGAGGCGTGCGTGTGCGACCTGACGCCGGCGTTCGACCTGACCGGGCCAACGATCTCGCACCACCTCAAGACGCTGCGCGAAGCGGGCCTGGTGGATGCCGAACGGCGGGGCACGTGGGTCTACTACCGCGCCCGCCCGGGAATCCTGCGCCAGCTCGCCGCCCTGCTGTCGGTCGAGCCCGCCCCCTCGTCGCAGGCGTAAGCCGCGGGCAAACCCGTACCTACCAGCGCCGACCGCGCAACGCGATCAGCGTTGAGCGCCGGATCCCGTGTGCGAGGCGACGTCCGCTGTCCGCTGCCGGCCTTGCCGTCCGGACACGTGAGCGGCGAGGGCAGTCATGACGTGCGCGGCGTCGGGACCGACGCCACGCAGGGTGTTCGAGGCGAAGGATCGCTGGAACTCCAACCCGAGATAGATCAGCCCTGGATGGGTGGTGGAGATCCCGCCCACGTGCCGGGGCGCGCCATGGTCGAGGGCGCCCAGGGGCTTGAGGTACGCGAGGTCCGGGCGGTAGCCGGTGGCGAAGATGACCGCGTCGACCGGCTCGGGCGTGCCGTCGGCCCAGATGAC
Organism: Micromonospora sp. CNZ285; assembly: GCF_004637285.1. Classification (NCBI taxonomy): domain Bacteria; kingdom Bacillati; phylum Actinomycetota; class Actinomycetes; order Micromonosporales; family Micromonosporaceae; genus Micromonospora; species Micromonospora sp. CNZ285. The sequence continues at coordinate 2,951,527 of NZ_SPQD01000001.1, forward strand.
GCCCTCAGGGGTGAAGGCGGTGAACATGTCCCGCCGGGAGAGCAGCCCGGAGGCGAGAGCGTCGCGGTATACGCCGGTGTCGAGCACGGTGGCGTGTCGGACAAGTCGGGTGAGGACGCGGCGTGGCAGGCGGTCCGCGCCGGTGACCCGCAGCCAGTGGTGGAGGTCCCGCCCGCCGAGGCGTTGGGGCAGGAAGCGCACGGGTTCCCGGGTGGCGAGCGTGACCCGGGCGTGGCCGGCGATCTCGTAGGCGACCTGGACGGCGGAGTTGCCGGCACCCACGACGATGACCCGCTTGCCCGCGTACACCTCCGGCCGGCGGTAGTGAGCGACGTGCCGGAGATCGCCGGCGTAGTCGTCCTGGCCGGGCAGCGTCGGCAGGTACGGGTTGCCGAACGATCCGCTGGCGGCGACGACGCCGACCGCAGCCATCTCGTCCCCGGTGTCAGTGCGGACGAGGTACCCCCCGTCGCGGCGAGGGTGCACGGCCGTGACGCGGGTGCGGGTGCGGATGTCGACGTCCACGGTCTGCGCGTACCGGCGCAGGTACGCCGTGACCTCGTCGCGCCGGGGGTAGCGGTCCGGGTCGCCGTCGAAGCGCATGCCAGGCAGGGCGCTGTAAAGGGCGGGCGAGAAGAGGGTGAGGCTGTCGTAGTAGTCAGGCCAGGAGCCAACCGGCTCGCTGCCCGCCTGCAGGACAACGGGCCGCAGGCCCGCGGTCAGGGCGGCTCGGGCGGCGGCCAGGCCTGACTGGCCGCCGCCGACGATGATCACTGGCTGGGATGGGGTGGTCATGTCACGATCATATCGTCGTTTTGTTGAATGACAATATGACGATGGTGGGGAAAGGTAGGGCCATGAGCGACGCCACCGGACAGCCCGCAGGGGCATCCCCGCCCGCGCGCGCGGCCGGAGTCCCGGAGGGCCTGGCGCCGCAGACGCAGGAGTTCCTCAAGGCCTTGGGCAGCCCCACCAGGCAGCGGATCATGATGCTGTTCGCGCAGGGCGCCGAGCTGTCGGTGGGCGAGGTGGCCGAGCGGACGGGCATCAGCCAGGCCACGGCGTCGCAGCAGTTGACCCTGCTGCGACGCGGACGGGTGGTCACCTCCCGTCGCGACGGGAAGACCGTGTACTACCGGGCCGATCGGGACGGCGCGCTCGCCGCCCTCGCGGAGTTGCAGTCTTACCTGGCGACCTGCTGCTGACCAGGTCGCCCACCGGCGACCCGGCGGTCTCCAGCACCCTCCGCCCGGACGCCGCGCACCCCCTCCGACATGCATGCCGCACCTGCAGGCATGACAGGTTAGGTGTGGAGTGTGATGGTTCCGGCTGTTCCGTCGACGGTTACGAGCTGCCCGGGGCGCAGTCGTTGGGTGGCGTCGCCGGTGCCGACGACGGCGGGGATGCCGTACTCACGGGCCACCAGGGAGGCGTGTGCGGCTAGGGTGCCGCCGTCGGTGACCACTGCGGCGGCGCGGGAGAACAGCGGTGTCCATGCCGGGGCGGTGGCCTTCGCGACGAGCACTTGACCATCGGCGAAGCCGTCGAAGTCCTCAGGTCCGTGCACGATGGCGACTTCGCCGGTGGCCCGGCCGGCCGAGGCGGGATGCCCGACGAGGGCGCCCTCGGCGGTCTCCGTGGTGCCGCGGGCCTGTTGAACCGCGTGTTCGATGACGTCGCCGATCAGTCGCGCGGGACGGCCCAGGGTCAACGGCGCGGTCAGGCGGCGTTGGCGCTGCCAGAGGGCGCGCCGCTCGGCAACCCTGGCGCTCAGCTGTCCGGGGTCGCCTTCGATCCCGCTGTTCACTTCATCCCGCGTGCAGAAGTAGATGTCTCCGGGCTGCTCGATAGCTCCCAGGTTGACCAGGTGCCGCCCGAGGCGGGCGGTGCAGGCCCGCAGGACCGGCCAGGCGAGGGTGAACTCCCGCGCCTGCTCCTCCCGGATGACGGCGTAGCGCTGGTTGACCTTCAGCAGCCGGTCGAAGTCAGCCAGCAACCGCGGGCGGTCGGCCAGCGTCGCTCGGCAGCGTTGTTCGGCAACCATCCGCTGTTCGGCAAGCGAGCGGTAGCGGTCCCCGGCTCGGGGTGGTCGGCCCGTTGCCAGTTCTCCGGCGACCGGGTGATACCAGTCGACGCTCTGTACGGCGTGCGCGCCGGCCACCGGCTGGGCGCCGGGGAGCCCGCGCAACAGCACCTGCGCACCGCCCTCATCGTCGGGGAGCACGTCGATGAGATGCCGGCGGACGAAGCGAGTCAGGCAGGCTTCCATCTTCCACGCCGACCCGCCGACGATCGCCAGATACCAGAGGTAGATCCCGGCTTCCCGCCCGAGTGCGTCGACGAGCTCGGCCAATCGCCGAGGCGATGCCGTGTCGACCTCCGCCTCCGCGGCGGCCACGAGGCGTCGATAGCCGGGCAGTTGTTGTTCACGCCAGGCCCGCTCCAGTTCGGACAGGACGGCGCGGTCGGCGGCATCCGGGTCATGGCTGACCCGGATCAACGCGTTGAAGAGGATCTTCGCGGCCCGCCAGCGTCCCTGCCACAGCACCCCAGCGAGGAGTTTTGGTGACGGGATTGGTGTGGCGTTGTAGTACCAGCCGTTGACCAGCGCGTACCGGAACGGCACTCGCACCCCGACGCTGCCGTACATCCCATCGAGATACCCGTCTTCGAGCACCGGCAGCAGCCAGCTGGCGAACAGCGGAGTGACGGCCTCGGGGAGCCATTCCCCGAGCCGGAAGTTGCGCATCCACAACCCCGGTCCCGGCGCCGTCCACGACACCGGCTCCGGCACCGCAGTCATCGGCCGGGCCTGCAGCAGCCACAGACGGCCCGCCCGGTCGATGGCCCACTCCACGTCCTGCGGGCGGCCGTCGTACCGGTCGGCGATCCGACGCGACAGCTCCGCGACCGCGTCGGCCTGGACGTCGGTGAGGACCCGTCCACCGCCGGGGCCGGACCGGGTCATCGCGGTGCGACTCGCGGTGACCGTCCACTCTTCGCCGGTCGTCACACCCGACACCAGCGGATCACCCAACCCCGCGACGGCGGCCACCAACGTCTGATCGCGGTCGCCGGTGACCGGATGCGCGGTGAACGCCACCCCGGCCACAATCGGGTCGACCATCACCTGCACCAGCACCGCCATCGCCGCCGTCGCCCCGCCACGCCGCTGGTGGTAGGCGGTGACCCGCTCGCTGGCCGCCGCGGCGAAGCATCGCCGCACCGCCGCACCCAGCCCGTCGGCGGGCACGTTCAGGTACGTCTCGTACAGGCCTGCGTACGAGGCATCCGGTAGATCCTCGGCCGCTCCCGACGAACGCACCGCGAACCGCTCCCCGCCCAGGCCCTCGACACTGGCCGCGAGCCGTCGGTCAAGCTGCGGATCATCGAGGACGCCGGTGGTGACCACAATCCCGGGCGGCACCGAGAACCGGGCTGCGGTCAGGTCCGCCAGCACGGCCGCCTTTCCACCGATCAGCGCCCGGTCGACCGCGCTCGCCTCGGCCAGGTCCACCACCGTGAGGTTGGAGCTCATCACCCACCACCATGTGTAGCACCGCAAAGTATTGTGACGCTACAGTAGAACCGCTGGGCCGCCATCAGCAAGAACGAGGAGCCACAGGTGTTGCCGATGCGACCGGAACTGCTCAAAGGCCATCTCGATGCGTTGCTGCTCGCGGTCCTGGAACCCGGGCCACAGCACGGCTACGCCGTCATCGAAGCCCTGCGAGACAGCAGCGGCGGGGCACTGGACCTGCCGACCGGCACCGTCTACCCGGCGCTGCACCGCCTCGAACGCGCAGGCCTGATCGCCAGTGACTGGCAGACCGTCGGCGGCCGCCGCCGCCGCGCCTACCACCTCACCCCGGCCGGACAGGCCGCGCTCGGTGAGCAGCGGGCAGTCTGGGACCACTTCTCCACCGCCGTCACTGCAGTTCTGGGCGGGCGGGCATGGCCAACGACCGCCTGACCAGCCGAGCAGGCGAAGCACCTCTCGACGCCTACCTGGGCGACCTCGCCGCACGACTGCGTGGACCACGGCGGCGTCGGGAGCAGATCCTCGCCGAACTACGCGACGGACTCCACCACGCCGTCGCCGACCGCACCGCCGCCGGCCTACCCCAAGGTGAGGCGGTCGCCGCCGCGATCGCCCAGTTCGGCACCCCGCAAGCGGTCGCCGAGGCCTTCGCCGGGGAGCTGGCCACCGCCTACGCCCGGCGCACCATCGCCTGGTACATCGCCACCGGACCTGTCGTGGGCATCTGGTGGCTGCTGCTCCTGCAGCCCCACCCCTGGCGCACCGGCCTGGTCGCCCTATTGGCCGCGATCCCCGTCATCCCACTGATCATCATCGCGATCGCCACCGCCGCTGGGACGGTGGCCACGACCGGTCGCCTCATGCGCTGGCTACCCGAAGCAAGCCCACAACACGCACTCGCCGCGACCATCACCATCGCCGCCCTTGCGCTCGCCGGGGATCTCACGGTGATCGCGAGCCACCTCCGGTCAGAGATTCCGGCGAAGTCACTGGCCACGTTCGCCGTCGCCGCTAGCCTCACTCGGATCGTCTGCAGCCTGGTCACGATGCGCCACGCCACCGCGATGCGCACCTCGCCGCCCTCCTGATCATCGAACCCGCCCGTCGACTGAGCGCCGCCAAGCCCCCGACGGGCTTATCCCTCACTCCCATTTGACGAACGACAGATCACTCAGCGATAGTTGACTCAATGAACGCTGAGCTTGCTTCCCTGGCCGGGCGCGCACGGGTCCACGCCGCACTCGGCGACCCTGCGCGCCTGGCGATCGTGGACGCGCTCAGCCAGGGCGACGCCTCGCCCGGGGAGATCGCCCACACCCTCGAGATGCCGACCAATCTCGTCGCCCACCACGTCAAGGTGCTCACCGAAGCCGGCCTCGTCCAGCGCGGCCGGTCCGAGGGCGACCGGCGGCGCACCTACCTGCGACTTCAGCCGGCAGCCTTGGCCGCCCTCACCCCTCCCCCGCTGGCCGATGTGGGACGGGTGGTCTTTGTCTGCACCCACAACTCCGCCCGCTCCCAGCTGGCCGCGGCGCTGTGGAAGCGGCGCACCCATGGGGAAGCCGCCTCGGCCGGCACCAAGCCTGCGACCCGAGTGCATCCCCGCGCGCTTGCCGTGGCCCACCGCCACGCCCTCGACCTCGATGCAACCGGCACCGCCCACGTCAAGGACGTCGTCCGCGACGACGACCTGGTCATCGCCGTCTGCGACAACGCCCACGAAGAGCTCACCGGACCGGTCCGCCCCCGCCTGCACTGGTCCGTGCCGGACCCGGTCCGCATCGACACCGACGAAGCGTTCGAGGCGGCCTACGCCGACCTCGCCGACCGCGTCGACCGCCTCGCCCCCACCACCATGTTGAGAGGCACCCGATGACCGACATCAGCGCCCGCATTCAACAGGAGATCACTCTCGACCAGCAGCTCGCCCTGCACACCGCAGCAACCCGGCTGGCCGCCGAGTTCGACGGCATCTACGGCACCGAGACCATCAAGCGGTTCCTGCACAGCAGCTACGACCAGTTCGCCACCGCCGCCAGCATCCCGAACTACCTGCCCCTGCTCGCCGAGCGCTTCGCCCGCCAGCGGTTGCGGGCCCTGGCACGGGTCGAGGGACACCACCGCGACGGCCGTCCCGTCGTGCTGTTCCTGTGCACCCACAACGCCGGCCGCTCCCAGATGGCCCTGGGCTTCTTCGTCCACCTCGCCGGCGACCACGCCGTCGCCTGGTCCGGCGGTAGCGAACCCGGCATCGAGATCAACCCCTCGGCGATCGCCGCGATGGCCGAACGCGGCATCGACATCTCCGAGGAGTTCCCCAAGCCCTGGACCGACGAAGTGGTCCGCGCCGCCGACGTGGTCGTCACGATGGGGTGCGGCGACGCGTGCCCAGTCTTCCCCGGTACCCGTTACGAGAACTGGGACATCGACGACCCAGCGGGCCTCAGCGTCGCCGATGTGCGGCCGATCCGGGACGAGATCGAGCGCCGGGTCCGGCGGCTCCTCGACGAACTGGACGTTCCCGCCACCCGATAACCCGCTGTGCCCCGATTGTCGGGGACAGTCAGATCATGGGAGAGAAAACACTGATGACCATCGCACTCCGGCGGCGTCTGCTGGCCGAGTTCATCGGCACTGCCCTGCTCGTCACCGCCGTCGTGGGCTCCGGCATCATGGCCGCCACGCTCTCTCCCGGCGACGTCGGGCTCCAGTTGCTGGAGAACTCGGTCGCCACCGCTCTTGCCCTCGGCGCGCTGATCCTGATCTTCGGTCCGGTCTCCGGCGCCCACTTCAACCCCGTGGTGTCCGCCGCCGACTGGTTCCTCGGCCGCCGCGTCGGAACCGGACTGACCCTGCGCGAACTCGGCGGGTATGTCATCGCCCAGGTCCTCGGGGCGATCGGCGGGTCGATCCTGGCGAACCTGATGTTCGACCTGTCCGCCGTGGCCTGGTCGAGCAAGGACCGGGCCGCCGGGCATCTCTGGCTCGGGGAGGTCGTCGCCACCACCGGCCTGATCCTGCTGATCTTCGCCCTCGCCCGCTCCGGCCGCGCGCCGGTCGCTCCCGCCGCCGTCGGCGCCTACATCGGGGCGGCGTACTGGTTCACCTCGTCGACCTCGTTCGCCAACCCTGCGGTGACGATCGGCCGTGCGTTCACCGACACGTTCGCCGGCATCGCCCCCGCTTCCGTCCCAGGGTTCGTCGTCGCCCAACTGGTCGGGCTGGCGGTCGGCGTCGGCCTACTCGCCGCGCTCTACCCCGACGCCGGGCGGGCCGCCGACCAGGTCGTCGTCCCTGCCGAGGAACGCGACCCGGCACTGGACCACCGCCGATGACCAACCACGACCCGGAGCACGGCGAGGCAGAGGTGCGTTACCGCCGCCTGCTCAACCCGCCGCGTCCCGCCGGCCGCTACCGCCTGCTCGACCGCAGCAGCGCCCCAGACCGGTCCCTGCCTGCACCCCGCGCCGAGACGCCCGTGAATCGGCCCTATGACCACGTGTACTCCAAGGAAGGCATCTGATGTCCAAGCCCAGCGTCCTGTTCGTCTGCGTGCACAACGCCGGCCGTTCCCAGATGGCCGCCGGCTGGCTGCGCCACCTCGGCGGCGACGCCGTCGAGGTCCGCTCCGCCGGCTCCGAGCCCGCCGACCAGATCAACCCGGTGGCCGTCGAGGCGATGCGGGAGGTCGGCATCGACATCACCGCCAACAAGCCGAAGATCCTCGACTACGCCACCGCCGAAGCCTCCGACGTGATCATCACGATGGGCTGCGGCGACGTCTGCCCGGCCTTCCCCGGCAAGCGGTACGAGGACTGGAAGCTCGAGGACCCGGCCGGCCAGGGCCTGGACATGGTCCGTCGCGTCCGTGACGAGATCCGCACCCGGGTGGAGGACCTCCTCGCCGACCTCACCCCCACCACCTGACGAGTCCACCCCACCGCCCGCCGCCCCTACAGGGGTGGCGGGCGGACCGATCGAGGAGCCCCTCGTGCCCGACCCCCACCGTTTGATCATCATCGGTTCCGGACCCGCCGGATATACCGCCGCCCTCTACGCCGCCCGCGCCAACCTCGCCCCCCTGGTCATTGAGGGCGTCCAGTCCGGCGGCGCGCTGATGACCACCACCGAGGTGGAGAACTTCCCCGGCTTCCCCGACGGCATCATGGGCCCCGAGTTGATGGACAATCTTCGCAAGCAGGCCGACCGCTTCGGCGCCCAGTTCATCACCGACGACGTCACCCGCGTCGAACTCACCGGCCCTGGCCTGAAGACCGTGTACGTGGGCGAGCAGGCCTATCGAGCCGACGCTGTCATCCTCGCCACCGGGTCCGCCTGGCGACCCCTCGGCGTCCCCGGCGAACAGGAACTCCTCGGGCATGGCGTCTCCTCCTGCGCCACCTGCGACGGGTTCTTCTTCCGCGACCAGGACATCGCGGTCATCGGCGGCGGCGACTCGGCCATGGAAGAAGCCACCTTCCTCACCCGCTTCGCCCGCAGCGTCACCATCGTGCACCGCCGCGACACCTTCCGCGCCAGCAGCATCATGGCCGAACGCGCCCTCACCAACGACAAGGTCCGCATCGTGTGGAACAGCGTCGTCGAGGAGATCATCGGCAACGACGGTGTCGTCGTCGGAGCGCGCCTGCGCAACGTCCACACCGGCGAGATCACGGTCCTTGACGTCACCGGCGTGTTCGTGGCCATCGGCCACGACCCTCGCAGCGAACTGTTCCGAGGCCAGGTCGACCTGGACGACGAGGGATACGTCCGCGTGCAGTCCCCCGGCACCCGCACCAACATTCCCGGCGTCTTCGCCGCCGGGGACCTCGTCGACCACACCTACCGGCAAGCCATCACCGCCGCTGGCACCGGCTGCGCCGCCGCCCTCGACGCCGAGCGGTACCTCGCCGCCACGTCCTGAACTCGGTCAGTCCTGCCGGTCGGATGTCCGGCAGGACTGACCCGGCAGAGTCAACCCCCAGCGCCCCCGACCCGCTGGCTGCTGTTGGGCAGCGTGGCCAAGCAGGCAACCTAAGCGGTGAGATGCCCGTCCAGGGCCGCCGATGGGAGAGGCATCATGACCCACATTCTGATCATCGGTGGCAGCGATGCCGGCGTCAGCGCCGGGCTACGCGCCCGACATGTCGACCCGTCCGTCGAGACCACTGTGGTCGCCGCCGACGCCTTCCCCAACTACTCGATCTGCGGCATCCCGTACCACATCTCCGGCGACGTGCCCGACTGGCGGAACCTTGCCCACCGCACACGCGACGACCTCGAACACGCCGGATTGCGACTACTCCTGGACACCCGCGCCCGGCACATCGATCCCACGTCCCGCACCGTCACGGTCAGTGGGCCAGGCGGGCGTGACGAAGAGCTCCGCTACGACCGGCTCATCATCGGAACCGGCGCCGTCCCGGTCCGCCCGCCGATCGCCGGCCTGCACGAGCTCACACCGGCCGACGGGGTGCATCTGCTGCACACCATGGACGACACCCTCTCCCTTGCCGAGACGCTGCAGCGGGGCCCGGAATCCGCGCTGATCGTGGGAGCGGGCTACATCGGGCTGGAGATGGCCGAAGCCCTGCACGCCCGAGGCCTGCAGGTCACCGTGGTCGAGCAGATCCCGCAGGTGCTGGGAACCGTCGACCCGCAGCTGGCGACGCTGGTCGCCGACGAACTGACACGCCACGGCGTGCGCGTCGTCACCGACACCACCGTCACTGAGGTGGCACGCGAGGGCGGCCGGCTGAAGGTCACCGGCCATTCCACCAACCAGCTCGGCGATAGCGGCAGCTTCAGCCAGATCACCGACGTGGTGCTTGTCGTCGTCGGAGTCCGGCCCGACACCGCGCTCGCGCAGACCGCCGGCGTCCGGCTCCGAGTGCGCGGGGCGATTGCGGTGGACCGGCACATGCGCACGGGGGTGCCGGACGTCTACGCCGCCGGGGACTGCGTGCACACCTACCACCGGCTCCTGGACACGAACACGTACCTGCCGCTCGGCAGCACCTCGCACAAGCAGGGCCGCGTGGCGGGAGAAAATGCCACCGGCGGCGACCGGCAGTTCGCCGGCTCGCTGGGCACCCAGGCGGTCAAAGTCTTCGACCTCGTAGCCGCCCGGACCGGTCTGCGCGACGCCGATGCCCGAGAGCACGGATTCGATCCCGCCACGCACGTGGCCCGCGTCGACGATCACAAGGCCTACTACCCGCGCGCCAAACCGGTCACGATCGCGATCACCGGCGACCAGCGCAGCGGACAGCTGCTCGGCGCCCAGCTCGTCGGCCACCGCGACACCGCAGTCGCCACCCGCGTGGACATCTACGCCGGCGCCCTGCACCACCGCATGACTGTCGACGCCCTCACTGACCTCGACCTGTCCTACACCCCGCCGCTGGGCAGCCCCTGGGACGCCGTGCAAACGGCCGCGCAGCGATGGGTCAGCGCCCGCACCGCCGACCTCCCCTGACGGCTGCAGGCCCTCGTCTGGTTCCGCGTCGCCGTCGTTGTCGCTCGCCTGCACTCCCGCTTGCCGCGTCGCCACCTCGGCCGGCGGGCAGCCGACCTGTCAAGAGGCACGCTAAGCTGCGCGCAGTCGAGTGGCGATGTCGGCGACCGTCGCTTTCGCTGTGCGGCCGGCACCCACCAGCGTGGCTGACGCCGGCCCCGTCCAATCGCCGTAGCCAAGCAGGTAAAGGCGGGCCTCGTCCATTGACCGGGTGCCCTCGACCGCCACCTTCCCCTGCCGCCATCCGGGCAGCAGCGGCGCGAGGTGGGCGAGGTCGGGCTGGAAACCTGTACACCAGATGACGGCCTCGCAGGGCTGCTCTGCGCCATCCGCCCAACGCACGCCGCGGTCGGTGAGCCGCACGAACATCGGACGGGAGTGCAGGACCGCGCGCTCCCGCGCGTCGCGGATGCTGGGCACCATCACGATGTCCCCAAGGTCGCTGACGCCGCCACCGGCACCACCGGCGGCCTTACGGGTGGCCACACCGAACAGCACCCGACCATCGACGGTGTCCGGCATGAACCGCGCCGGCCGCAAGGTGACCCAGGTGGTTTCAGCGACCCGGGACACCTCCGCCAGGATCTGCGCCGCGGAGTTACCTCCGCCGACGATCACGACCCGCTGCCCCCGGAACTCCTCCGGCGAGGCGTAGTTCACCGTGTGCAGCTGCCGGCCGGCGAACTCCTCACGGCCCGGGATGTCGGGCACGTACGGGCACTCCCACGTACCGGTGGCGGAGATGACGTACCGGGCCAGCCATCTCCCAGCGTCGGTCTCCACCGCCAGGCGCTCCCCGGCTCGCCGCACCTCATGTGCCCGGACCGGCCGGCGCACCCGCAGGTCGTACCGCTGCTCGTACGCCCGCAGATAGTCCACGACGTGCCCGGCGGTCGGGAAGTCTTCGCCCTCCTGCCGAGGCATCCCCCACCCCGGCAGCGGGCTGTACTCGGCCGGCGAGAACAACCGCAACGAGTCCCAGCCATGCCCCCACGCGCCACCCGGCTGAGACTGGGCGTCGAGGATGACGTAATCCAGACCGGCACGGCGCAGGTAGTAGCCCGCCGCCAGGCCACCCTGCCCGCCCCCGACGACCACCACGTCACACGATCCGGGCACGCCCGGCACCTCCTTCGTCCGCGGATCATCATGCCGAGTGGCCCAAGTTCCACGTCACGCTGGGCCGACGCCGGCACCGCCCATCCGGCCCCTGACACGGCCGGGACGAGCCGACAGGGCTCCCTACCCGCAACCTGACGGTGACCGGGTCCTGGTTCCAGCGGCCTATCGATGGTGTTGGTGCAACGATGGAAGACGTGCCAACTGCGAAAACAGCTACGCCTGCCGTCTCGCCGCTTGCCGGCGAGCCGATCAAGCGTGCCGATGCCGAGCGGCTCGCGGGAGTGCTGAAGGCATTCGCCGACCCGGCCCGGCTGCGACTGCTCAGTCTGATCCAGTCCGCTCCCGACGGCGAGGCGTCCGTGAGTGACCTCACCGCGCCGCTTGGTCTGTCCCAGCCGGCCGTGAGTCATCACCTGCGGATCCTCACCGAGGCCGGCCTGATCGAGCGCGAGAAGCGCGGCGTCTGGGCGTACTACCGACTGGTGCCGTCCGCGATCGCGGCGATCGCCGACCTGCTGACGCCGCCCCGCAAGCGGACGACGAAGAAGGCCCGCTGACCGGCACCCTCGAAGGCCGGCTTTCGCTCCTGCGGGTGCCGACAATGGCGTCCGTTCTGGTCACGGCCGCGTCGACCACGCCGACAAGGCCTTGCCTCATCAAATGATGCCCGGGCTGATCGGATCTGTGGCGACACCGTGGTCGAGGAGCAGGGACACTGGTATGCACCCGTGGGCGCCCAGCCGGCGTCGCTGCCCGGTAAGCCGCTTCTCAACCGTGGCAATTGCCGACCCAATGGTCATCGTTGGTTGGCCGTGTCCGACGGCCTGCCGGCAGCCTGGTCCTTCTCCTGAACCAGGGCTTGCATCTGATACCTAGGTACAGGCTTACCGTCGTTGCATGAGCGACCAACATGTCACGACGGATGACTCCTGGGTGCCAGATGCCTGCACCCTGCCGACCGCCGAACGGCCGCTGCGGCTCGCCGAGTTCGATCAGTTCTTCCGGGACGCGGTGCGGGGTGCCGAGCGGTTGTCGGCACAGCATCTGCGGTTGCACCTCGACGGCGCGGAGCAGGTCGAAAAGACGGCGCGGGATCTGGCAGCCCGTGAATCGTCTTGCTGCTCGTTCTTCACGTTCGACATCGCGCGACCCGACTTGAACTCACTGACGCTGGACGTTCGAGTACCGGCAGCACACGTCGACGTGCTTGATGCCCTAGCCCAGCGGGCTGTCCGGGTTCAGCGATGAGCGGATCAGGGCTGCGCAGCGGCCAGCTGGCCGACGCGGCCGGGGTCAACCTGCAAACCCTGCGCTACTACGAGCGCCGAGGGCTGCTCGCCTCCCCGCAGCGGTCGCCCGGCGGGCATCGGCTCTACCCGTCCGACACGGTCACCCTGCTGCGGATCATCAAGACCGCGCAACGCCTAGGCTTCACCCTCAACGAGGTCGCCGACCTCCTCGCCGCCGGCCAACACCAGCACAACGGTCGACCCGACACCGGCCTCCAGGCACGAGCCAAGGACAAGCTCGCCGAGGTGGAACAGAAGTTGGCCGACCTATCCGTCATCCGCGACACCCTGCGCGCCGCCATCTCGGCCGGCTGCGACGACCTGGTCGCCTGCGCCGGCAGCGCCTGCTGCCCCCTGCCGTTTGCTGAACTCGCCGAAAGGAACGACCGTGCCGACACCTGCTAACCGGCTGCGCCGCCTGCTCCCCTCCGGCATGACCGGACTCGCGGGAGCCGCCTGCGCCGCCTGCTGCGTGCTGCCGCCACTGCTGGCCGCCGGAATCCTCGGTGGTGCCGGCTGGGCCGCGGCCAACCGTTTCCTGCCCGGCGTCGCCCTCGCCCTGGCCGTGCTCGCCGGCCTGTCCTGGTGGTGGGCCAGCAAACGCCGCCACACCACCGGCTGCGCCGGCCGCAACTGCTCCTGCGGGCAGAGTGACCAGCGCGAGCGCGAGGTAGTCACGCTACGGTCGGACGCGTGACGGTAGCCCGCTCGATCCTGCTGTTCCTGCTCGCCGCGCTCGCCGAGATCGGCGGCGCCTGGCTGGTGTGGCAGGGCTGGCGGGAAAACCGGGGCCTGCTCTCGGTCGCGGCCGGCGTCATCGCACTCGGGGTCTACGGCTTCGTCGCCACCTTCCAACCCGACGCGAACTTCGGCCGCATCCTGGCCGCCTACGGCGGCATCTTCGTCGCCGGCTCTCTCGCCTGGGGCATGGTCGTCGACAAGTTCCACCCCGACCGCTACGACATCATCGGCGCAGCCATCTGCCTTGTCGGAGTCGCCGTCATCATGTACGCCCCACGGGCCAGCTAGCCGCCTGGCCGGAGCTTCTGCCCACCTGGTCACTCAGCTCGGTGCGACAGGATGGCCGCCAAGTCATCTGGCACCCGCATCAGCTGGGTGATGGGGACGCGGGCCCGTCCCGTGTTGCCTTCCGGGTAGCGGCCGACGGCTGATCCTGGGCCGGCCACCGCGAGCCGGACCGCCTGGCCCACCGCTTCGACCACGTCGCGCTCGCGTGGTGCTCGTTTGAGCATCACGGCGTGGGTGACGGTGTGCCGCCACGGCCAGGGCTGGGACAGGATGTGAGCGCGTTCGGCTGCGCGCCAGGCGGCAGCGGAATCGGTCGCGGTGCGCGCGGTGAACAGCTCGGCGTCGAACACGACGCCTACCGGTTCGGGCATGCGCTGGAAGATCACTTGGCCTCGCTCGTGCAGCAGGCACAGCCGGGCTTGCACCCGCAGGCGCCGGCGCCCTCAGCCTGGAAAGTAAGCGAGTTCGCTCCGCTGACCGGCACCGCACAGCAGGCGTCCCCACGTCATGCCTCTCGCCCCTCCTTGATCGCAACGGCGGCGATGACCAGCGCGGCCAGGGGATCAGCCCATGACCAGCCGAACAGGCTGTTGAAGCCCAGGCCGACGAGCAGTACCGCCGACAGGTAGGTACAGAGCAGGGTCTGCTTGGAGTCGGCCACCGCCGACCGGGAACCCAACTCGCGCCCGGCCCGCCGCTGCGCATGAGACAGCACGGGCATGATGAGCAGCGACAGGCCGGCCAGGACCAAACCCACGGTGGAGTGCTCGGCTTCCCCGCCACCGGCGAGCGCGCGCACCGACTCGACCGTGACGTAGGCGGCCAGCGCGAAGAACGACACGGCTGTCGATGCCGGGGATCCGCGAAAGATCCATGCCAGCATCACGTGGATACGATGTGATCGCGATCGCGCGATGCCAACCCGAATAATGCGCTAGCATCGCCGCATGGCGATGAGACAACAGGTGGAGCGAGAGACTCTCGCCCCCGCTGCGGCACTGTTCCGCGGGCTTGCGGATCCGACCCGCCTGGCGATCGTTCGCCGGCTGGCCGACGGTGAGGCGCGGGTGGTGGATCTCGTCCGGGAGCTGGGTTGGGCGCAGTCAACGGTGTCGGCGCATCTGGCCTGCCTGCGTGACTGCGGCCTGGTGGACTATCGGGCGGTCGGTCGCCAGTCCTTCTACTTCCTGACGCGCGTGGAGCTGATGGCCGTACTGTCGGCCGCCGAGTCGCTGCTGGCCGCGACCGGGGAGACGGTGGCGCTGTGCCCCACCTACGGCGACGGCGCCCAGTGACCGCTGTGCAGGCCCCGCCGCAGCGGGTGGCGTGGCTGGCAGGGGCAGCGATGACCGCGCTGGCGGTGGACGTGGCGTCCAAGAGCGCGGCCGCGGCGTGGCTGCCGGGCCGCAGCGTCGATCTGTTCGCCGGGTTGGCGCTGCGGCTGACCCGCAACCCGGGCGCGGCGTTCTCGGTCGGTACCGGTATCACTCCGGTCTTCACCGTCGTCACGGTGGCCGTCATCGCGGGCATCGCCTGGTATGGGCGCAGAGTTACCCACCGTGGGTGGGCGGTGGCGCTCGGCCTGGTGGCAGGCGGAGCGGCCGGGAATCTGGTCGACCGGCTGTTCCGGTCTCCGGGTCTGGGCCGAGGACATGTGGTCGATTTCCTGTACCTGGACTGGTGGCCGACGTTCAACCTGGCCGACACCTTCCTGATCTGCGGCGTTGCGGTCGCGGTGTGGCTAAGCCTGCGCAACGTGCCCGTCACTGTCCGGGCAGCCGACGACATCCAGGGCTCGAGGATCGCCGGGGGGAGCGGTGAGCGCTGAGATCGAAATGACCGTCAGCGGACGGGGCGCCGCCGCCCGTATCGGGATCGCCCTGGCCGTCGCCGCCCCGGCGGTGGTTGTGCGGCTGGCCGGCGTGCAATTGGCGCCGGTGGCGGCAATGGTGGTGTTCGGCGCGGCGGTGCTGGCCGCGGTGGCGCTGCTGATGTGGGCGTCGGAGGCCGCACGGGTGGACATCTCCGGCAGCCTCGCGCTGGCCATCCTGGCTCTGGTGGCGATCCTGCCCGAGTACGCGGTCGACATCTACTTCGCCTACACCGCCGGACACGAACCGGCCTACGCCGCCTACGCCACGGCGAACATGACCGGGGCCAACCGACTGCTCATCGGGGTGGCGTGGCCACTGCTGGTCGCCTTCGCGATCTTCGCGGTGCGCCGCCACGGGAAGCGCGGCGAGCGCGACCGGGTCACCCTGGCGCCGCATCGGCGCACCGAGATCGTGTTCCTCGCCGCCGCCACCGTCTACGCCCTGGTCATTCCGCTGACCGGCCGGCTGGCCTGGTACGACACCCTGGTGCTCGGAGGGCTGTTCGCCGCCTACCTGTGGCGCATCCGTGGCAACGACGAAGGCGACGAGGACCTGACCGGCGTCGCAGCCACCGTCGCCGTGCAGCCGCCCGCCCGCCGCCGCGGCTTGGTCACCGCGCTGTTCATCACCGCCGGCGTCACCATCCTCGCCGCGGCAGAGCCGTTCGGCGACTCGCTGGTCGCCGCCGGCGCCGACCTGGGCATTGACAAGTTCCTGCTGGTGCAGTGGCTGGCCCCGATCGCCTCCGAAGCCCCGGAGGTCATCGTCGCGATCACGTTCGCGCTGCACGGCCGCGCCGACGACGGCATGGGTGCTCTGCTGGCAGCCAAACTCAACCAGTGGACCCTCCTGATCGCCTGCCTTCCCGCCGCGTACCACCTCGGCGGCGGCACGTTCGCCGGGCTGCCGCTGGACGCCCGGCAGACCGAGGAGCTGGCGCTCACCACCGCCCAGACCCTGCTCGGCGTGGCCGTCCTGGCCGACCTGCGGCTGACCCGCGCCGAAGCACTGCTGTTGTTCGGCCTGTTCGCCGTCCAGTTCGTGCTGCCCTCACCCAACATCCGCTACATGATCGCCGCCGTCTACACCGTCCTGGCCGTCGCGCTGCTGATCCGGCAGCGCCGGCACGTCCCCGCCCTCATCAAATCCCTGTAACCCCCGTATCTCGGAAAGGATCCGTGACCATGACCGCCACACCTCGACCCGGCAGCGCCCCTGCCGCCGTCGCACGACGAGCAGGTGCCCGATGAGCGACGCGTGCGGCTGCGGCGACGACAAGCCCACCGGCACAGGTGAAGCCGAAGAACGGGAACCGGAACGGCTGTGGGATGTCTCCGAGATCCGTGCGGCCGCTGTAGCCGGGGTGCTGCTGCTGGCCGGTTACATCGCGGGGTGGACGGGCGCGCCGCGGCCGGTGGAGATCGGCCTGCAGGCCCTCGCTCTCGCCGTCGGCGCGTGGACGTTCGTGCCGTCCACGCTGCGCCGCCTCGCCAAGGGCAAGATCGGCGTCGGCACGCTGATGACCATCGCCGCCGTCGGCGCCGTCATCCTCGGTCAGGTCGGCGAAGCCGCCATGCTGGCCTTCCTGTACTCCATCAGCGAAGGGCTGGAGGAGTACTCCCTGGCCCGCACCCGCCGCGGCCTGCGCGCCCTGCTCGCCCTCGTCCCCGCGCAGGCCACCGTCCGCCGCGACGGCGCCGAGCTGACCATCTCCCCGGCCGAGCTGCGCGTCGGCGACCTGATGATCGTGCGGCCCGGTGAGCGGATCGCCACCGACGGCATCATCCGCACCGGCCGCAGCGCCCTCGACGTCTCCGCCATCACCGGCGAATCCGTACCGGTCGAAGCCGCCACCGGCAGCGAGGTGTACGCCGGGTCGATCAACGGCACCGGGGTACTGGAGGTCGAGGTCACCACGACCGCCGAGGACAACTCCCTCGCCAAGATCGTGCGGATCGTGGAGGCCGAACAGGCCCGCAAGGGCGCCAGCCAGCGCCTCGCTGACCGCATCGCCAAACCCCTCGTTCCCGGGGTGATGATCGCCGCCGCGCTCATCGCGGTCGTGGGTAGCCTGCTCGGAGACCCCGCCACCTGGATCGAGCGGGCCCTCGTCGTGCTAGTCGCCGCCTCCCCGTGCGCGCTGGCGATCTCCGTGCCGGTCACCGTGGTCGCCGCCGTCGGCGCCGCCAGCAAACTCGGCGTGCTCGTCAAGGGCGGCGCCGCCCTCGAAGCGCTCGGCGCAGTGCGGGGTGTGGCGTTGGACAAGACCGGCACCCTCACGCGCAACCGGCCG
Organism: Micromonospora sp. CNZ285; assembly: GCF_004637285.1. Classification (NCBI taxonomy): domain Bacteria; kingdom Bacillati; phylum Actinomycetota; class Actinomycetes; order Micromonosporales; family Micromonosporaceae; genus Micromonospora; species Micromonospora sp. CNZ285. The sequence continues at coordinate 2,969,192 of NZ_SPQD01000001.1, forward strand.
ACGGTCATCGACGTCGCCGCGACCGGCGGCGCCACCCGCGAGCAGGTCCTCGACCTGGCCGCCGCGTTGGAGGCGCGCAGCGAACATCCCCTCGCCCGGGCGATCCTCGCCGCCGTCGACACCCCCCGGCCGGCCACCGACGTCGAAGCCATCACCGGCGCCGGCCTCACCGGCGTCGTCGACGGCCGGACCGTCCGGCTCGGCCGACCCGGCTGGCTGCACCCCGGGGAGCTCGCCGACACCATCACCGGCATGCAGCAGGCCGGCGCCACCGCCGTCCTCGTCGAGGACGACGGCCGACTGATCGGCGCGATCGCGGTGCGTGACGAGCTTCGACCGGAAGCCGTCGAGGTGATCGACCGGCTACGCCGCGGCGGCTACCACGTCTCCATGCTCACCGGCGACAACGAAGCCACCGCCACCGCCCTCGCCGAACAGGCCGGCATCACCGAGGTGCACGCCGACCTGCGCCCCGAAGACAAGGCCCGCATCGTGGCGCAGCTCCGCGATCAGCGGCTCACGGCGATGGTCGGTGACGGTGTCAATGACGCGCCCGCCCTGGCCACCGCCGACCTCGGCGTCGCGATGGGCGCCATGGGCACCGACGTGGCCATCGAAACGGCCGATGTCGCGCTCATGGGCGAGGACCTGCGCCACCTGCCCCAGGCCCTCGACCACGCCCGCCGGGCACGGTCGATCATGCTACAGAACGTCGGCCTGTCCCTCGCCGTCGTCATCGGCCTGATGCCCTTGGCCCTGCTCGGGGTGCTCGGCTTGGCCGCCGTCGTCCTCGTACACGAGATCGCCGAGGTGATCATCATCGCCAACGGCGTCCGCGCCGGCCGCGCCCGCCCGCTCCCACCCCTCACCACCACCACCGACGCCGACACCACCCCAGCCCCTGAGACGGTGAGCGTCGGATGACCAACCGGGAGGAGGCGCTGCGCCGACGGGGGCAGCGCCTCGCCTGGCTCATCGTCGTCTGGGACATCATCGAAGGAGCCATCGCCGTCACTGCCGGCCTGGCCGCCGGCTCCATCGCACTCATCGGCTTCGGCATCGACTCGGTCATCGAGGTGTTCGCCGCCGCCGTCGTCATCTGGCAACTACGCGCCGGACCCCGCGCCCGACAACGGCCGGCGCTGCGGCTGATCGCCGGCAGCTTCCTCGCACTGGCCGGCTACGTCACCTACAAGTCCATCTCTGACCTGATCGGCGCCGAACGCCCCGACACGTCGCTGGTCGGCATCGGACTCAACGTCGTCGCCCTCGCCGTCATGATCCCCGTCGCGGTCGCCCAGCGCCGCGCCGTCCTACCGGGACGCGCGGCCGCAGAGGGGCGCCGTCCGTGCCTTCCGTCGCAAACGCGACGGAAGGCACGGACGTCGGGGAAGCAGGAGCTGGGCGGTCGGACGGTTCCGAGCAGCGCCATGTGTTGGTTGCCGCTCCCGGTAGGTCCGCCAAGGCTCAGGACCGGCTGGTTCAGCGGACGTGGACGAAGACCGGGTTCGAGTAGAACCACAGGTCTTCCCACGGGCTCTCGAGCCCGTCGGCGAGCGGCTCGGCCTCGTCGGTGTTGGTGCCGCGGACGCGGGCGTACATGTCACCGTCCACGTTGCGCAGCGTGTGCTTGACGACGTAGTCGTTGCCCTGCTTGCGCCAGTCGCGGGGACCGAACCGGGCCACGACCTTGGTGGTGGGGTTGGTGTCGGCGTCGAGGTTGGCGGACGGGCCGGTGATCTGCCCGACGATCAGGTCGACCCGCCGGACCTCGGGCCGGTCGCCGTTGTGGTTCTGGCCGTTAAGCGGCCGGAACTTGATCTCGATCTCGACGTCGGTGCGGTCGCGGCGGGTCACGGTGACGGTCTCACCCATCGCCGCGTCCTTGCCCTGGCTCCTCGCGGTGAGGTCGAGGCTGGTGATCAGGTCGCCGGTGGTGACCCAGATCCGGCCGTTACGCAGGCCGTCCATGATGTCGCCGTAGTCCTGCCGCGCCAGCACGTACGTCTTGCTGTACTCGCCCGGCCAGAAGTCGGAACCACCGCGGGTCCAGTGCACGTGCGAGTCCGACGTCGCGGTGATCCACCAGCGCCGCCCTTCACCGAGCAGCGAGTCCCACAGCCCACCAACCCGAGCGGTCATCTGATCGTAGCCGCCGTGGGTCGGGTGGTTGCCGTAGCCGCCCCGGGCGCCGCCGTTGAGCGGGCCCGCCTGGTGGCCGGGAGCGCCCTCGAAGCCGACATAGATGTCCGGCGCGGCGTTGTTGCCGTTGCGGAACTCGTGCGGCGTGTCCTGCCCCCACACGCCCCAACCGGGAGCCGACCGGGAAGCGTGGTGCGCGATGACCAACGGCTTCTGCCGCAGGGTCTTGGCGTATTTAAGAAACTCGACCATCTTGGCCTCGGTGTCCCCGCCCGGGACGGCGGGGAACGGGTCGCGTTTGGCGAACTTGCTCTCCAGGTCGAAGAGCATCTGCGCCTCGTCGTCGTGGCGTGGGATCATCAGGGTGTGGTGGTCCATCGCCGGGGCGTCGAACTCCATGCCCCAGAACTGCAGCACGTCGGGCACGAGCTTGCGGGACAGCAACAGGTCGGGGTAGGCCTGTTCCAGGTTGACCTTCGAGTGGGTCGGCCCGCCGTGGTCGGTGACCATCGCCCAGGTCAGGCCGAAGTTCTTCGCCATGATCGCGTTGGTGACGATCGGGTACACCGCGTCGGCGCCCTTGTGGAACGTCGGCGGGTTCGTCGAGGTGTCGAACTCGCCGCTGTACTCCGAGTGGATGTGGTGGTCGCCGGCCCGCCACACCCGGTTACGGGACTCCCCGCCCTTGTCGCGCTTGTCGTCCTCGCGGTCGTCGTTGGCCCAGGCCGCACCGCCACCCACCAGCGGGCTCGCCGCCGCCAGGGTCGCCCCGACACCGGCGTACTTCACCAATTGACGGCGCGAAAGCTGCGAACGCTCGGCGCCTTCGAGATCCTTGTCCTTCAAGACGGAACCTCTCCTCGTCCAGCTATTTGCCGTGTCAGTCAAGGAGCCTTGAAGAAGCCGATGAACGATGACTGCCTGGGACGCGGGCAGGGGGCTAACAGCGAGGCCCGACCTGATAAAGGCAGCCTGTGTGACGCGCAGCTGCCGCTGTTCGTATGACTCCTCGCCGTGACGTATCAGGCCGGGCTACGGGTGCTGGTGCTCCTGCCTGCCGTCCGTTGCGGCAGGGATCAGATGAGCGTTGTCCAGTAGTCCCAGAAGCGGGCCAGGATCGCAGCCAGGATCAGCGCGTACCAGGCCGTGAGGATGAGACTGTGGTAGCCGGCAGCGGCGATCCCGGCCGCCCGCACAGGCCCCGGGAGCGGGCCGGAGAAGTCGTGCAGGTTGCGCAGGGTGGTGTAGAGGAAGATCGGAATGGTGACGGCCCAGACGAGCATGCAGTAGGGGCACAGGGCGCCGATGACGTAGAGGCTCTGGTAGATGAGCCAGTGCACGAAGACCACGCCGAAGGTGGCGCCGGCGTGCAGGCCGAGCCAGAACCAGCGGGGCAGGCATGCGCCGGCGAGCAGGGCGACGCCGATGGTGGTGACGGCGGTGAAGCCGGCGATGCCGATCAGTGGGTTCGGGATGCCGAACGCCTCGGCCTGGGGTGTGGTCATGACCGAGCCGCAGGACAGGATCGGGTTGATGCTGCAGCTGGGCACGTAGCCGGGCCGGGCGAGCAGGTTGATCTTTTCGACGGTGAGGATGGTTGCGGCCAGCATGCCGATGCCGCCGCCAACGGCGCAGATCCACGCCGTGGCCCGAGCGAGGAACCGCCCGCGCGAGGAGTCCTGCTCGCTTCGCCGTTCGACGGTGGCGGTGCTCATTCGGCCAGGGCGGCGTCGATGGCCGCGACGAGGTCGTCCTGCGTGCGCAGGTCGGTCAGCTGGCGGCCATTGAGGAAGAACGTCGGGGTGCCCTGCACGCCAACGGCTTCGCCGTCGGTCTTGTCCTTGGCCACCCGGGCGGCGGTGGCGGGGTCGTCGAGGTCGCGCTGGAACCGCTGCATGTCCAGTCCGAGGGTGCGGGCGTAGCCGAGGAACAGATCGGTTTGCGGCTGCTCCTTGTGTCCCCAGCGGGTCTGGTTGTCGAACAGCTGCGTGTACATGTCGTGGAAGCGGCCCTGGTTCGCGGCGGCCTGCGCGGTGCGGGCGGCCAGTTCGGCGTTGGGGTGGCTGGGGATCGGGAAGTACCGGACCACGAAGGTGATGCGGTCGGAGTAGGTGGCCAGGACCTGCTTGACCGCCGGGTAGGCGGCGGCGCAGGACTCGCACTCGAAGTCGAGGAACTCCACCAGGGTCACCTTGCCGTCGGCGGCGGTGGACAGCCGGTGGCTGTCCTCGCGCACCAGCAAAGCCGGGTCGATGGCGCCGGCGGCCGTGGTAGCGGCGCGCGGCTCGTCGGTGCGGTTGACGGCCAGCAACCCGCTGACCACAAGCACCACTGCCGCGATCAGCGCCAAGGTCAGGCGGGTGTTCTTGGTCATTCCACGTCCTTGTTCATCAGCCAACGACATGACGTCCCACGGTCTGGTGGGACATCGCGCGGACCATACGGGGGGCGCTGTACCGACTTGCTGTCAGCTTCCTGGGAACGGCCCACATGACTACCCAGGGGGCCGTTCACCGGTTAGTACAGCGAAGAGTGTACTGTCGTGCCCGTGGAGACATTGACGTACGGGCAGGTGCTGGCCCGGTTCGGCCACGCCCTGTCGGATCCGACCCGGGCTCGGCTGCTGCTGGCGCTGCGCGACGGGCCCGGCTATCCGGCGGAGCTGGCCGAGCTGCTGGGCACGACCCGGCAAAACCTGTCGAACCATCTCACCTGTCTGCGAGGGTGCGGCCTGGTGGTGACGGTGCCGCAGGGCCGGCGCACCCGATACGAACTGGCCGACGCGCGGCTGGCGCACGCCCTGGGTGACCTGCTCGGCCTGGTCCTGGCGGTGGACCCCGCGGCGTGCCCAGACACCGACGACAAGGGGTGCTGCTGATGAGCCTGCCGTTGATCCAGGCGCCGGCCGAGCCGTCCCCGGCCCGGCGGGCCGTGCTCGCCCGGCGGGTCAGGCTGCTGGTCGCCGCGACCATCACCTACAACCTGATCGAGGCGGTCGTGGCGATCAGCGCCGGCACGATCGCCTCGTCGACCGCCCTGGTCGGCTTCGGTCTCGACTCGATCATCGAGGTGTCGTCGGCGGCGGCGGTCGCGTGGCAGTTCGCCGGCCGCGACCCCGAGGCGCGGGAGAAGACCGCGCTGCGGATCATCGCCGTGTCGTTCTTCGCCCTGGCCGCCTACGTCACCGTCGAGTCGGCCCGTGCCCTGCTCGGCGGCGCCGACGCCGAGCACTCCCCGGTCGGCATCGTCCTCGCCGTGGTGTCGCTGGCGGTCATGCCGGGTCTGTCGTACGCGCAGCGCCGCGCCGGTCGGGAACTCGGCTCCCGCTCGGCGGTCGCCGACTCCAAGCAGACCCTGCTGTGCACCTACCTATCCGCGGTCCTGCTGGTGGGCCTCGGCCTCAACAGCCTGTTCGGCTGGTCCTGGGCCGACCCGATCGCCGCACTGGTCATCGCCGCCGTCGCCGTCAAGGAAGGCCGCGAGGCGTGGCGCGGCGACGCCTGCTGCACCGTGCCCCTGACCACCCCATCAGCCGCCGGCCCCGACACGGATGGGTGCGGATGCCGGCCTGGTTGTACCTGCTGCCCGTCAGACGCCGCGTGATGTTCCAGAAGATGCCGGCGACCGTCCGCGCGGTCTTCGACGCCGAACTCGCCACCGCCCGCCACACGTCCGACCCTGCGGCGGCGTGGCGGGCGGCCGAGCGGGCCCACATCCTGTCCCAGCCGTGGCCCTGGCCACACACCGTCGTGCACGCCGTCATGCTGCGGCGCGCCCTGCGCGAGCGCGACGTCATCGAGGCGGTAGGGCAGGTAATCCGCCTGGCGGTTGCGGGCCCGGGCTCAGCTACCGGCCGCTACCCGCAGGGGAACACCGGCCGGGCGCGGGTGCCGCTGACCCAGCCGATGCCCGTGCCGGAGGAACTCGCCGTGCTGCTGGCCGGCAGCCGGTAGGCCGGTCCGCGGCGCCTGCGCGGGTCGCCGGGCCGCGGCCACGGCGAGCTGGACGGGAGGACGGCGGCCGGGTCCTTCTGGTAGTGGCGTCCGAACCATCTGGCGTGCGTACACGAACCGCGATCCGGCGCGGGTTGATGTTGGCCGTTCTCGCCGTGCCGCTGGCGCCAGCCAGTCCCTGCGCCGCGCATGCCGCCCTGGTCGCCACGTCGCCCGTGCGCGACGAGGTCATCGGGTACGCGCCGCGGGAGGTGGTGCTGGCCTTCAGCGAACCGGGGTTTCCGGTCGCCGGGCGCGTGCAGGTCCTCGGCCCGGACGGCAAGATGATCAACAACGGTGAGCCGGTGCTCGACGGCGCGACGATGCGGATCCCGGTGCGGGTGCCGGACAAGCCGCTGGGCACCTACCTGGTGAGCTACCGGGTGGCCTCCGCCGACAGCCACCCGATCGCGGGCAGCTTCGCCTACTCGGCAGGAGCGCCATCGGCGACAGCGCCGCAGGGTGCCGGCGGCGCCGACCGGCCCGGGCGGGTGCTCGTGCCGGCGGCCAAGTACGCCAGCTACCTGGGCCTGGTCCTGGCGGTCGGACCGGTGTTGCTGGTGGCCACGATGTGGCCCCGGCGGCTGTCCCGCCGCGGGGCGACCGTCATGGCGTTCACCAGGGGCTGGTCGCCGCGGCCCCGGCCGGCACCTGGGTGGGACAGGCCGCGGACATGGTCGGGGCGAGGATCGGCGAGCTGACGGTCGGGGACCTGGAGGCGGTCGGCGCCAGCGGTGGTCGGGGCGGTGCTCGCCGCGCGGCTGGCGCTGCTCGGCGCCGCGGCGACGCTGCTACCGGCCGTCCTGCGCGGCGCCGCGGGCCGCTGGCACACCGCCGGGCTGGCGCTGGTGGGACTGGCCGCGCTGGCCACCTGGCCCTTGGCGGGCCACCCGGTGGCCTCGCCCCTGCGGCCGGTGAGCGTCGCGGTGGGCACCGCCCATCTCGCCGGGGTGACCATCTGGCTTGGCAGTCTGTTCACCCTGGCCGTGTTCCTGCCGCGCCGCACCCACGAGCGGGTTCTCGCGCGGATCCTGCCGGCCTGGTCACGGTGGGCGACCCTCGCGGTCTGCTGGCTCGTCGCCGCCGGCGTCGCCCAGGCCGCGCTCGAACTGGGCCGCCCTCGGCGCTGCTCGACACCGCGTACGGGCGGCCGCTTTGCGGCAAGGCCGCACGGCTGGCCGGGGTCCTCGCTGTCGCCGCCGGGCAGCGGCGGAGGGTGCGCCGCCGCGCCGCGGCGACCCGCCCCCGCCGGCTCGCCGGGGCCGCTGGCTCGAACTCGCGGCCACGGCGGTGGTCCTCGCGCTCACCGCGGTGCTGGTGCAGACGACCTCACCAGGACGGGTCGCCGGCACCGACGCCGCCCGGGTTGCGCGCAACAGCGTCGCGCAGACCCTCACCACCGGCCTCTACATGCTGTGGTTCGATGTCTACCCCGGCGGGCGGATGTGGCCAACAGCCTGCACATCTACGTCTACACCCCGCAGGCCAGGGCCCTGCCCGTCGCGGAATGGGCCATCAGCCTCGCTCTGCCCGCCGCCGGCGTCGAGCCGATCACGGTGCCGGTCGACACGCCGGAACCCCACCACGCCAGCGCCGAGGTTCGCTTCCCCGCCGCGGGTGAGTGGACGCTGAAGGTCACCGCGCGCGCCAGCGACGTCGACCAGACCACCGTCACCGTCACCGTCCGCCGCCACCTGACCGGCGTCCCCCATCGGTGCGTGAGCCCGTTTTCCACCAATAGTTCTCGTTTGCACCATCTAGCGTGCGGGTATGGGTGGCGAGGCAGCAGCGGGTGGCACGGCATCCGCCGGCAGGGTGTACGGCACGCGGCGCAGGTCGGCGCAGCGGGTCGCGGCGACAATCGCGCTGGCGCTGGCAGGGGTGGCAGCGTTGACCGGCGCGGGCATAGTCGGTGCCGCACTGAGGGGATCCTCCGCCTCATCCCCACCTCCCCAGCCACCGCCGGCCGTCGCGCCCGCGACCATCACGCCGCATGCGCCCCATGCCTCATCCGAGCCAAGCGCCGCGGCGGAGCACAGAGGCCTGGCCCGATCGGCGCCGACCCGCATCACCATCGACCGCGTCGGCGTGCGGGCGGACATCCTCGCCCTCGGCGTCAACGGGGACGGCACCGTGCAGGTGCCGCCGCTGGAGCAGGCGATGGATGCCGGTTGGTACAAGTTGGGCGCCAGTCCCGGAGAGGTCGGCAACGCCGTCATCATGGGTCACGTCGACTCGGCGAAGATCGGTCCGGCAGTGTTCTTCCGCCTCGGTGAGCTCCTGCCCGGCGACATGATCCAGGTGGTCCGGGTTGACCGGACCGAGGTGACCTTCCGGGTCGACGGGGTGAAGTCGTATCCTAAGGACGCCTTCCCCACCGATCTGGTGTACGGCCCGTCGGACACGGCGAGCCTGCGGGTGATCACCTGCGGCGGGACCTTCGACGAGCAGAAACGCAGCTACACCGACAATGTCATCGTCTTCGCCACCCTGGTCTCGTCGCGGCAGGCCTGAGGTGATGGCGGATACCAAGGTGGACCGCACCCGTCGGCCCAGTTCCATCGTTTCGAACGCTCATGGCAGGCGGAGTGGTCGCTGCGGGCGTGGCCCGGTACCGCTGGATCGCGCGCCGCGGGTACGGCAAAGGACCGGCCCACCGGGTGGCGGACCGGTCCTGTAGGCCCGGATCAGCCGCCGGAGAGGGACGGCGCCGGTGCGGGTGATCCGCCGGCTACGGCGCCCGGGTTGGCCGGGCTGACCTGCGCCGGCTGGAGCCCGGCCGGTACGGGCAGGGCGCTGCCCTTGACGAAGTCGTCCCAGCTGACGTTCCAGGCCGTCCACCCGTTGCCCGGCTGCAGCTGCACCTCGGTGCCCTTGAACGTGACCAGGTCACCGACCTGGGTGATGCCCATCAGCCAGTCCGCGGCGGCCGCTGAGACGTTGGTGCAACCGTGCGAGACGTTGGTGTAGCCCTGGTCGCCCTCCGACCACGGCGCCCCGTGGATGAACTCGCCGCCCCAGGTGAGCCGCTGGGCGTCCTCGACGTCGACCACGTAGCCGCCGTTCGGCTCGCCGCGGGTGTCGAACGTCGTCTGCTGGTGCTTCTCCATGATCACCATTTTGCCGCTGGAGGTCGGCGTGCTCGGCTTGCCGAGGCTGACCGGGATCTTGCGGATCAGCTTCCCGTCCTGGTAGACCGACATCTTCTTGGTGGCGTTGTCGACATCCAACGCCACCTGCCGGCCGATCTTGGAGGTGGCGGTCCGGTCCGCATCGCCGATCCGGTCCTTGCCGATCGGCAGGCCCTGCAGCCCGGCCCGGACGCTGATCGTTGTGCCGGGCCGCCAGAAATCGGGCGCCCGGTAATAGACCTGACTGCCGTCCTCCAGCCACGACCAGGCCCCCGGCTGCGGCGGATCCGTCTTCACGAACAACCGGCGCTGCACATCCGGTCTGGCCTCTTTGGCAATGGGCGGGTCGAACGCGACGGTTACCGGCATCGCCGTGCCGTACGTCTGGTTTCCGGCGAAATACAACGTGCTGGTGACCGCCGGTTTTGACGATTTCGGCATCGTGGTGAAGGTGGTTTTCCGGGTAGTGCTCTTCCCGGCGTCGCCGGTGGCGGCGACCTCGGCGGTGTAGGTGCGCATCGGCTGCAACGGGGCGCTCGGCACCCACGCCGACCCGTCCTCACGCGGCTCCACCTTGACCTGTATCCCCCTGTCGTCGGTGATCCGCACAGCCGTGATCCGCCCGCCCTTGACGGCGGTACCCACCTCGACGGTGATGGGCAGATCCCGCGTCTGGTCGGCGGGTGTCACGGTCAACTCCGGCGCCCGCCCGTCCGCGGGTCGTGCGCCGGGCGTGCGGTCGGCGGTGCACCCCGCCAGGACCAGTGGCGTGGCCACGATGGTCGCGGCCATCAGCGTCAATCGCCGCCTCAACTGCATACTGCGTCCCCCCGTTCATGGCTTCCCTTCGCCACATTCTCGCCGCGCCGCACCGATGTGAGCGCAATTTCGGCTGATTCGGGAACCAGTTACGGGAGGCATTTCCGGCCGAATGGCAGGCGGTGGGTGGGTCGCGCAGATCTGCGCCTTTCCGGGTCAGCCGTCGCGGATGGGGCGCGGGTTCCATTCCGGCGGGACGCTGCGCCGTTGCAGGCGGGTCGGCAACTCGTTGCGGGTGGTGCCGTCGGGCCCGACTTCGAGATCCCGGTCTCCGCGCACCCCTCTGGCGGTCCGCGCGGCGTGACCGCGTGTCAGACCGCGGCCCGGGCCGTTGCGGTAGGTCCCCGCACATGGCGCGCCCGCCCCGCGCCAACATCGGCACCCTGGTCTCCTTTCGGCAGACCTGAGGTGGTGGATACGACGATGGGGCTGGCCCTTGTCGGGCCGGCCCCATCGTTGTTCACGCTCAGGTCAGGCGGAGTAGCCGCGGGAGGCGATCCAGTTGGCCAGCTTGTCGGTGCTGATCCAGTACTGGCCCTCGTCGGACCAGGAGTCACCGATCTTCACGGTGTTCCCGCCGTCGCGGTAGCCGACCACGGCGATGTAGTGCCCACCCTCGTAGGAGTGAGCGTGGCCGTCGGTGTCGACCGAGGTGCCCTTGATGTTGGCCACCATCGGCCGCTTGCCGTCGATGTTGCGCACGACGTCGTTGCGCAGCCGGTCGGTCTCGGCCTTGCTGGCCTTCTGGCCGGGGATCTCGACGGTGCGGTAGTCCTTACCGGTGACCTCCTTGAGCACCCGGGTGGTCTCGATGGCGGAGTTGGTGCCCGCCTCGGTGGTGGCCAGCTTCTTGGCCAGCTCGTCCTGGCTCAGGTCCTTACCGAGCGCGGACAGCGCCATCTTGGTCGCCGCCGGCGCGCAGTAGAAGTAGGTCTCCTGGAACTTGTACGTGAAGTCCAGCTCCTTGCCGCCGTCACGCTCCTGCGCCACGGTGGCCGGCTTGCCGGCCGACACCGGCGCGGCGTGCGCCACGGTCGCGGGACCGGCGATCGCGCCACCGGCGAACGCGAGCCCGGCGACACCGAGCGCGGCCTTACGAACAACCGAAGTCTGAGTGATGGCCGGGAGCCAACGAGTAACAGTAGTCATTGATGCTCACCTTTCACCTGGGGGAAAGGACGGCCAGCAGATCGGGGTGCGGGCCGCCCAAAGAGATACGCCCGGGCGGGGGTGCTCGGGCGTACGGGAGTCATAACCACGGCCGCCCGGCCGGCATTCCGGGCGGGCCGGCCCGCCCGGGATCCCGGTAACCGGACGAAACCGGACACCGGGACAGGTGGGCAGGTCCGGATGTTCGCGGGCGACGGGTCCCGGCACCCCTGAGGTCTCCGGCTCGGTACGTCCTTGATGTCGGGATCAGGCGCCCGGAGGAGAGTGCCAGTGGGCCGTCCGGGAGTCGCCGTAGAGGTAGGCGACGGCGATTACATGCGGCGCTACGAGACGGTGAGGCTCGTGGTGTGACCCATAGGCCTGACGGGCTCGCTGCGGGGTCCGGGCCGGCCGGGCTTCAGGCAAACCCTGTCCGCCGTCACCGCGACCGACTCTCGTGCTGTCAGTGCCCTGATCTCATCGCAACAGCCGCAGCGCGTTGGCGACAACGGCCAGGGTGCTGCCTTCGTGGACCACGATGGCGGCGCCGATACCGGCGATCCCAAGGACGGCGGCGGGTAGCAGGACCGCGATGACGCACAGGGCGACGGCGAGGTTCTGGCGGATGACCCGCCGGGAGCGTCGGCCGAGCCCCACGGCGGCGGGAAGTTTGCTCAGGTCGTCGGCCATGAGGGCGACATCGGCGGTTTCGAGGGCGATGTCCGTTCCTGCGGTGCCCATGGCGATGCCGATGGTGGAGCGGGCAAGCGCGGGAGCGTCGTTGACGCCGTCGCCGACCATGGCCACCACACGATGCTGGCGGGTCAGGCCGGCGATGGCGTCGACCTTGTCTTCCGGCAGCAACCCGGCACGGTAGTCGGTGAGGCTCAGGCTGCGGGCGACATCCGCGGCGACGTGAGGGTTGTCGCCGGTGAGCAGGACCAGCGACGTGACACCGAGACGCCGTAGCTGCTGCAGCATGGGTTTGGCGCCGTCTCGGGGCTGGTCCGCCAGCCCGAGCACGCCGAGGAGGTGCCCGTCGGCGTCGACGGCGATGACCGTCCTGCCGGCGGCCTCCAGTTCGGCGACCGCACCGCGGATCTCGTCAGGCGGGTCCGACGGGAGGACATACCCGGGGCGGCCGACCCGGACCTGCCGGCCGTCCACGGCCGCCGTGATCCCTTTCCCGGCGGCGATGGTGACCTCGCCTGCCCGGCCCAGTGGCAGGCCCTGCGCCGCCGCCACGACAGCCCGGGCCAGGGGGTGGGTGGACCGGCTCTCCACGGTGGCGGCCGTGCTGAGCAGGGCCGCGGGGTCGACGCCGGCGGCGGGGCGGACATCGGTGACAACGGGGTGCCCGCTGGTGAGCGTTCCGGTCTTGTCGAAGGCCATCGCGTCGACCCGGCCCAGGTTCTCCAGGTGCACGCCGCCCTTGACCAGCACACCCGTTCGGGCGGCGCGAGCGATCCCCGACAGCACGGCCGCCGGCGTGCCGATGGCCAGCGCGCACGGCGACGCGGCCACCAGGACCGCCATGCCGCGCAGGAACGCCACCTGCCAGGTCAGCCAGCCCAGCAGCGGCGGCACCGCGATGACCGCCGCGGCCAGCAGCAGCACGGCGGGTACGAACACCGCGGTGAAGCGCTCGGTGAGCCGTTGGGTGGGGGACTTCTGGGTCTGGGCCTCCTGCACCATGGTGACCACCCGGGCCAGGGTGGACTCCCCGGCCAGCCGGGTCACCTCGACCTCCAGGACGCCGTCGTGGTTGACCGTGCCGGCGAACACCGCAGCGCCGGGCGCCTTGTCGACCGGAGTGCTCTCGCCGGTGATCGGGCTCTGGTCGACCGTCGACCGCCCGCCCCGCACGCTGCCGTCGACCGGTACGCGTTCGCCGGGCCGGACGATGACCACGTCGCCGCGCAGCACCTCCCGCACGTCGAGTTCGGTCTCAGTGCCCTCGCGGCGAACCCTGGCGGTGTGCGGGGTGATCGTCCCGAGTGCCTCGATCGCGTGGCGGGCCCGGCCCATCGCCCGGTGCTCGAGCGCGTGGCCGAGGCTGAACAGGAACAGCAGCAGCGCGCCCTCGGCCCAGGCCCCGACGACCGCAGCGCCGACGGCCGCGACGACCATCAGCGCGTCGATCTGCAGCCGTAGCCGCACCGCGGCGGCCGCCGCGTGCCGTGCCGCGGTGAATCCGCCGGTCAGATAGGCCAGCCCGTACGCGACCACGACAACCGTGGCGGGCCAGTCGAGGAACGTCTCACCGGCGAAGCCCATCGCGAGCAGTACGCCGGCGGCCAGCGCCAACAGCAGCTCCGCGCGGGTGCGCACCCACCCTCGCCGGCGCGGGACCTCCACGCCGTAGCCCATGGCGCGCACCAGACGGACCAGGTCGTCCAACGACACGACGTCGCTGTCGAACTCCACCCGCAGCCGCTCCGCGGCGTAACTAACCGAGGCGGCCAGCACCCCGTTCTGGCGGGTGAGGACGTGCTCGATGCTCGCAGAGCAGTCACCGCAGTCCATCCCGGTCACCCGGAGCCACGCATGCCGGTAGCGGTCGCTGACCTGCGCGCCGGTCTGAGACACCACCCGACGCAGCCGGTCCAGCGGCAGCACGACGGGGTCGTAGTGCACGCACACCACTGCCTGCCCGTCGCGGTCGTGCACGTGCGCGTCGCGCAGCCCCCGTGTCCCGGACAGCCGCTCCCGCAGCCGCTGCACGCACTGATCCCGCTCGTCCTGCGCGGCCGGCAGCACCGCTGAAAGCTGGACTTCCAGGGTGCTCTCCGAGCCGGCCGCCCGGCCGCCGGCACCTGCCACCGCGCCTCCCTCACCTTTGCCACCGAGCGGTGGTCGACTGGCAGCGCCACCGCGACCGTGGTCAGCGGAAGGTCGAGCAGCGCGGCGGGCTCAGGGGGTGCGGCGGGGACAGGCTCATCGATCACTGCCGTCCGACCAGAAGACTGTTATTCAGGCTAGATCCTCCGGTTGCGGCGAAGGGAGGAATCCAGGATCGCCGCCACGACCTGCGCGGCCGCCACCACGACGGAGGGTGCTGTGCATCTGACGGCCACGGGCGCGCGACACCGGCCGCGTCCGGGCGCGCCGCAACAGCCGACCCGCGCGGCGGGCCGGTCGGCGTCCCCTGCGGGGCAAGCCGTCCCAGTGCGCGGACGGCACACCCCATACTACGAAAGGTAGTAGCGGCGTGAGACGATGACCGTTGCGCAGCCAGCGCGACCTGAGGGAGGACACATGCCGCGACTGGTGGAACCGGACTCCGTGGCGCGCACGTCGGCCGGAGCCGGCTGACATGGGCGAGCAGTTCGCGGCCATCGCCGCGACCGGGCCCCTCCTGGCCGCGATGGCCGTCGCCGCCGCGGCGGGACTGGTGAGTTTCCTATCCCCCTGCGTCCTGCCATTGGTGCCGGGCTACCTGTCCTACGTCACCGGCCTAGCCGGTACCGACCTCGACGCCGCGGCGCAGCCCACCCCGCCCCCGGCGGCCGGCGCTGTCGCCGTGGCGACCCGGCGGCGGGCGCGGGCGCGGGTCGTGGCCGGCACGCTCGGGTTCATCGCCGGGTTCGCCGTCGTGTTCGTCACCGTGGCCGTGGCGTTCAACGCCGCCGGCCGCGCCCTGGTGACCAACGCGCGCACCATCGAGATCGCCGCCGGGACGCTGACCGTGCTCCTCGGCGCCGGCTACCTCGGGGCGTTCCCGCTGCTGCAACGGCAGGTCCGCGCCACCCGGCTCCCGTCCGCCGGGATCGCCAGCGCACCCGTGCTCGGCGCGACGTTCGGCCTGTCCTGGACGCCGTGCGTGTCCCCCACCCTCGGCGCAGTGCTGGGCCTGGCGGCGGTGGAATCCACCACCGGTAGGGCCACCGTCCTCGCCCTGGCCTACTGCACCGGCCTGGGCCTGCCGTTCCTGCTCGTCGGCCTCGGGTTGCGGCGCACGCTGACCCTCACCCGCTTCGTGCGCCGCCACCACCGGTGGGTCACCCGCCTCGGCGGTGCGCTGCTCGTCGCGATCGGGCTCGCGCTGCTCACCGGAGCGTGGACCGACCTGATGATCTGGCTACGGGCCACGGTCGGGCCGGGCCAGATCAGCATCTGACCGGGCCACACCACGGCGGGCCGGTCCCGGGGACCCCGCTCGGTCAGCGCTGGCGCGAGCCGACCAGCGAGGCGAAGGCGATGGTGTTGTCGGCGTAGCCGACGCTTCCGCCGATCCACGCGCCGCCGCAGGTGATCAGGCGGAGCCCGGGCCCGCCGTCGCCGCCGTAGACCCGGTCTGCGGGCAGGCGGTTCTTGTCGAACCGTTCGACCGAGGTGACCGCGAACACCGCGACCGAACGGTGAGCCCGAGTGATCTCGACGCGGGAGCCCTTACGCAGGTCGCCCAGCCGGTGTCGTCGGCCCGTTACAGCGGGGGCACGGCGATGGACCCGTCGGCCGCCACGCCGACCGGCCCCACCGCCGCGTTCACCTTGATCGCGTCAATGCTGATCCGCACCGGCCGGCTCGGACCCAACGCCTCCGCGCTGCCCCGCTGACCGACGAAAGGCAACCAGCCCAACAGGCCGCTGCCGCTGCCGTTGCTGCCGAGCCCGGCGCCGGTAGCGAACACCCCGGCAAGGATCAGCACGACGGCCAGCGCAACGTGCGGTCGCCGGGCCCGCTCGACGCGGCGCCCAGGCGCCGTCCGCACCCGCGCGCTGGCCATACCCGCTCCCTCCCCCTGCGCGCCAACCCGTCGCGGCGGCCGGGCACGCTGACCAGGACTCCGCCGTTGGAATCGGTCGGACCGCCGGCCACGTCCTGACGGTACGTCGACCACGCCGAGGCGGGCCGGCGGTCAGCGGTTCATCACCATGCCGCCCAAGCGGGCGTTTCGCGCACGGATCAGTGCCGCGCGCCGGCGGTATCCGGCGGCCAGCAGGACAGCCAACGCCCCGCCAGCCATGGCCCACTTTGATGCGGGACCGAGCCAGGTGGCCAGGGTGCGGGCGGAGGCGAGGCGCGTACCCGCCGGCGGCCTGGGCGGCGGGGCCGAGCGACGCGTCAGTTGGTGGACGCATCGGTGGAGGCGGTGGAGTGCAGCCGGTCCAGCAGCTTCTGCAAAGCGGTGATCTCGGCCTGCTGGCCGGCGCGCATCCGCGCCGCCAGGTCGCGGACTTCCGGGCGGGGCTCTGCGGCCAGGATCGCCTCGACCATGGCGAGTCCGCCGCGGTGGTGGCGGATCATCAGCTCGGCGAACCTGATGTCCAGGTTCCGGCCGGTGGTCTCGCGCAGCTGGGTGATCTCGGCCTTGGTCGCCATGCCCGGCATGGGTGCGGCGCCGGTCGCGTCTGCACCGCCGTGGTCCATGCCGTTCATGTCGTTCATCCAGGCCATGGCCGGTTGGCTGCCGGTCGGTGGCAGGCCCCACTGGGTCAGCCAGGTCCGCATGATGCCGATCTGCGCCTGTTGGGTGAGTGCGATGTCCATGGCGAGGGTGGCGACCTCGGGATCGTCGGTACGGGCGTGCACGATCATCGACATCTCCACGGCCTGGGCGTGGTGGGTTGCCATGTCCCGGGCGAAGCCGGCGTCGGCGGACGTGTCGCCGGGTGCCCGCACGGCCGGAACGAGCAGTCCCACGGCGACACCGACGGCGAAGACGACGAGGGCCGCGGCCACGAGCGGCCACCAGCGGCGACTCGCCGGCGGGTCCGGCTGGGGTTGCGGGGGTGTTTGCGCGTTGTCCATGGCTGGCCCCTACTGGCCCTGAGGGGCAAGGTCACGGGGCGTCGTGCCGGTGGCGGTGATCCCACCCGAGCACGTCGCGCCCTGCTCGGGTCCGGCGTTGACCCGGGCCGCGCGGATGAACTCGTCGATCCGCTCGTCGTCGGCGGAGGGGACGGTGAGGCGGTAGCCCCACGCCTGTAGCGAGATCGGCGCGTCGAGGTTGTCGTGCGGGCTGAGCAGCATGTAGTCGACGCCGCGGACCCGCCCGGCCAGGCGCTGCACCTCGTCGGCGGGCAGGTCGGACCGGTAGGTGATCCACACCGCGCCGTGTTCCATGCTGTGGGTGGCGTGCTCGGCGGCGATCGGCGCGTCGTAAACGTCGCCGGTGCAGTTCTGCCACGCGCTGTTGTGGCTGCCACCCACCGACGGGGTCACCTCGTAGGTCAGCGGGCCGCTCTTGTGCTCACTAGCCAGCCACGCCGGCTTCTTCGACGCGTAATCCGTCACGCCGGACAGGCCGGTCAGACGCTGCGCCCAGGGCCGGGTGCCCTGCCACGTGGCGACCGCGGCGTAGCCGATGATCGCCACGCCGAGCACGCTCACCGCCGTGACGACGGCGATGACGCCCCACGGCCGGCCGGGGCGCACCGCGACGGCCTTCGCCGGTCGGGTACGGGCAGAGGACTTGGAAGCTCTCATCACGATGCCTCTCACTAGTGGGAGTGGGGGATGCGCCCGATGGGCGGAAGACATGCCGATGTTCCTGGACGGCTCCAGTCGAATGGAGCCGGTGAGCAGCAGGTGGCTGACGCGTACCCATCGCCCTAACCCGCTCAGGAACGCGACGCGGGCAGGGGATGCGGGGGCCGGAAGCACACCCGGCCAGCGCGGGCAGTGCCTGTCCGGGGCGGTCGCCCGCCACGACAGCCATGGCGATACCCGGTTCCCGCTCGCGGCGGCGAGGCAGGCTGCCTGCGCCGCCGAAGCCATGCCACGCGGAGTGGCTCTTACGTGCGGGACACCGCCAACTGTGTCAGGCGAGGACACAGATGGGTCCCCGGGTCATCCTGATGGATCCGCTCGGCGGGCAACGGAGGCAGTCGCCGGCTCGTCAGAGTCAACGGCCGGATGAGTGAGGCCGTGACCGGGGTAGTGCTCGACGACTGGGTGGGGCAGGCCTGCTCAGCATGGCTGGGGCGGTCCTGGGGACAGTCCTGGCCGTGGTGAGCCACGCTGACACCGGCCAGCGGTTGGGTGTGCCTGCGCGCCGCGCTGGCGCCGGTGACCGGGTGGGCGGCGATCAGCGCCACGAGGACAACCAGGAGCAGGCAGACGACGCGGCTGAGGCGTCCGTCGCCTCGCTGCGCCGTGGTCATCTGCCAGCGTCTCATCGCGGAGATCCTATCCGCCCCGCCGCTGCCCTGCCGTTCCGACTGCATGACGGGATGGTCTGCCCTTCAGGCCCTGCGTCGGCGCTGCCAGGCGTACAGGGCCGCGCCGCCGGCGGCGAGGACGGCCACGGCGGCCCCGACCCGGATCCACAGCCCGAGCAGGCGACGCGGGTGGACCCCGACGGCGGCGAGACAGTGGTGGACACGGTCGAGCTGCGCTTCGGTGACCATGTGCGGGTCCGCCCGGGTGTGCGCATCGGCGCCGACGCGGTCGTCGTCGACGGCATCAGCGAGGTGGACCAGGCCACCATCACAGGGGAGCCGCTGCCTGCGGGCAAGTCGGTCGGCGACGAGGTGTTCGCCGGCACCCTCAACGGCACCGGCACGCTCGTCGTACGCGTGCACCGTGAAGCGGGCGAGTCCGTGATCGCCCGCATCGTCGCCCTGGTGGAGCAGGCGTCGGCGACCAAGGCCAAGACGCAGCTGTTCATCGAGAAGGTCGAACAGCGGTACTCGATCGCGGTGGTCGTCGCCACCCTGGCGCTGTTCGCCGTACCCCTGCTCTTCGGCGCCGACCTGCGCTCGACGCTGTTGCGGTCGATGACGTTCATGATCGTGGCATCGCCGTGCGCCGTGGTCCTCGCCACGATGCCGCCGCTACTGTCCGCGATCGCCCTCGCCGGCCGCCACGGCGTCCTGGTCAAGTCCGCCGTGGTGATGGAACACCTCGCCGACCCCGAGCGGGTGGCGTTCGACAAGACCGGCACCCTCACCGAAGGCCATCCCCGCGTCGTCGACATCCACCCCATCGGCGACGCCCGCCCGGAGGAGGTGTTGCGGCTTGCCGCCGGGGCCGAGCACGCCAGGCGAACACCCCGTCGGTGCCGCGGTCCTCGCGGCGGCGCAGGACCACGGGCTGCCGGTGCCGGCGGCGGCCGACTTCACGTCCGTGCCCGGCCGGGGCGTACGCGCGGTGGTCAACGGCCGGCAGGTGGCCGTGGGCAGGCCGGTCCTGCTCGACGAGCTCACGCCCATGGCCGTGGCCCAGGCCCGGGCCGTGGCCGCCGACGCGCAGGCCACCGGCCACACCGCCATGGTGGTGATCGTCGACGGGACGCCCGTCGGGGTGCTTGCCCTGGCCGACCGGATCCGCTCCGACGCCGTCATCGCGCTGACCCGCCTCACCGGGGCCAGGCCGATGCTGCTCACCGGTGACAACGCCGGCGCCGCCGGGCACCTGGCGGCGGAGGCCGGGATCACCGACGTGCACGCCGGGCTGCTGCCGCAGGACAAGGTCGACCAGGTGCGCGCCGTACAGGCCAGCGGCCGGCGGGTGCTGCTCGTCGGCGACGGCGTCAACGACGCACCCGCCCTCGCCGCCGCCAATCTCGGCGTCGCCATGGGCCGCGGCGGCTCCGACCTTGCCCTCCAGCGCCGACGCCGTCCTCGTCCGCGACGACCTGGCCACCCTGCCCAGCGCGACCGCCCTGTCCCGGCGCGCCCGCCGCCTCGTCACGGCGAACCTGATCATCGCCGGCACCCTTCATCACCGTGCTGGTCTGCTGGGACCTGTTCGGCAACCTACCCCTCCCCCTGGGTGTCGCCGGGCACGAAGGCTCCACCGTCATCGTCGGCCTCAACGGCCTACGCCTACTCGCCTCCTCCGCATGGCGACGCGCCCAGACCGAAGGGGCGCCGTGAGCCGCCGCGGCCGGGACGGCGGCGCGACGGCCGGTTGCACCGTCACGGTCTGCCAGGGCTGCTGCTGCGGCACCTCCGCCGGGTTCGACCACGCCGGGCAACTGGCCCAGCTGCAAGCGGCAGTCGCCGACGTCGCTGTGGTACGGGTCAGCGACTGCCTCGACACCTGCGCGCACGCCAACGTCATCGTCGTACAGCCCTCCCCGCCGGCCGCCGCGCCGGCGGGCGACCGGGCTGGCTCGGCCTGATCAACGACACCGACGCGAGCGACGACATCGCCGCCTGGATCCGCGCCGGCGGCCCCGGCCTGGCCGACCCACCCGGCGTGCTCGACCTCTACGCGTTCACCCCGCCCCGCCGCGTCCGGCAACACCTCACCTGAGACGCGGATGAGGAGTAGCCGGCTCGGGTGACGTCAGAAGCCGGCCAGAAACAGCACGCCGGCGGCGATCAGACCAACCCCCACGACGGCGACGAACAGTCGGTCGCTGATCCGCCCCACGGTCTTCTTGCCCACCCAGGCGCCCAGCAGGGTCGCGGGAGTCAGTGCCACCGCAGTCCGAACAGCGCGGTGAACACGGGCAGCAGCAGCACACCGCCGCCGGGGCCGGCCACCGCCGACATCCAGGCCAGCGCGAACGCGGCCAACGACGCCCCGGCGAGGGCGCCGACCAGATCCGTCGCCATGCCCCCACCTCCACCTGTTCCAGACCACCAGCTACGGAACAGTCCATGCTCGCAGACACCACGACGGCAGCGATCACGACCGCCGCGTCATCGAGCGCGCCTCCCGAAGCTGCTCAAAGTCGGTGGGACCGAGCCGCGCTGGTTTGGCCGACCAATCGCCGGGCACGAACACCAGGGTGCCCTGACGGCGCCTCGCGCTCTGGGTCGAGGACAGGAGAGGACGCCTGTGAACGTAGTCGGCACGGCAGCGATCCTGGTGGCCTTTCCCGTCGTGGCCACCGTGACAGGCGCGGTGATCGCTACGTTGAGGACTCCCGGCCCGGCGGTCTCCAGCGGAATCCAGCACTTCGCCGCCGGAGTGGTGTTCGCCGCGCTCGCTGGCGAGCTGCTGCCGGAGTTGCGCCGAGAAGGCCACCTGCTGATCGTGGTGGGCGCGTTCACCGCCGGCGTGGTTCTGCTGTTGGCTCTGGGGGCCTACTCCCGCCGGGTGGAGGCCACCCGCCCCATCGGTGTCCCCGCCGGGCTGCTGGCCGCGGTCGGTGTCGACCTGCTCGTAGACGGCCTGCTCGTCGGCTTGGGCGTCACCCTCGGAAAGAGCCAGGGCGTCATCCTCACGATCGCACTCACCCTGGAGGTCCTGTTCCTCGGCCTGTCGGTGAGCGCCGCACTGGCCAAGCGAGGTGCGGGCCGGGTGCGGGCCGCCATGATTCCGAGTGCGCTCGGTCTGGCGACCGCTGCAGGAGCGATCGGCGGTGCGGCACTGCTCGGCGGCGCCAGCCGTGGGGTCCTGGCCGCTGTGCTGGCCTTCGGTGCTGCTGCCCTGCTGTACCTGGTCACCGAAGAGCTTCTGGTGGAGGCTCACGAACACCCCGAGACCCCGTGGACGGCCGCCCTGTTCTTCGTCGGGTTCCTCGGGCTGTACACCCTCGCCGGGTTGTAGCGCGTACTGGCAAGCGCCAGGTCACCAGCGCCAGTGGCACTGGCGGGCTTGTCTATGCCCGGTGCCGTGGTGAGCGGCTGTCCCCGGCGCTGCTCAGCCGCAGCTGTCCCAGTGCGCACGTAGCTGCTGGTGTCATCGCCACGGGATCAGAGCCGCCGAGAATCACCGCTCAGTCGTGCTCAAGAACACCGCCGCCGAGCAGTTGCAGAAACGCGCCGCTGGTCTACATGCGGTAGGTCGCCTGAGGGCCGCACGGGCGGGCACCTCAGGGTGGGGCTGGCAGGCTCGGCGACGGGAAGTGTGCGGGGCGATTCCGCCGGGCAGGCGCGCGTGACGTGGCCGGGCCGCTCGTCCGGGCAGGGCTGGGCGTGCAGGGCCGTCGAGGACGGGGACGGGTGAGTGACACTCGCCGCGGCCACGTCGAGCGTCCCGTGGGCCGCGATCATCGCGACGACCGCGGCGACGAGGAAGCAGAGCAGCTCGCGCAGACGCAGGCCATCGCGTCGACTGACCGGGTCCCGCCACCGCACCGGCACGGGACGGATCCTATCGGTGGAAGTGTCCACGAAGGGCATCAGCGCCCGAGCCCGACCAGGTCGCCGCACTCAGGGCCGGTGTCGCCGCAACGACACCACGATGCCGGCGGCGGCCAGCAGCGCCAGGACGATCCCGACGACCAGCCACACCCCGCCGTTACCGGCGTCCTGCTGAGTGCTCGCGGCAGGTCCATCGGTGATCGGGGCGTCGGTGGCAGGTGCGACGCTCGGGCTGCTCGCCTCGACGGCGGAGCCGGTCGGGCTGGGGGTCGGGGCGGCGGCGAGTTTCACGGTCGGGGCGGGGTTGGCCGGCTCCGGGTTGGCGGAGCTGGGCACCTCGATCCACCGGTCGATACGTCCGTCGCTGTACTTCTGCAGGATCTTGAACGACACCTGCGCAGTGTTGGGCAGCTGCCGCACGCGTACCTGGTGTTCGGCGTCCTGCCCGACCGGGACGGCCGGTCCGGCGACGGTGTAGCTGTTCGGCGTGGTGGTGGACAGTTTCCAGCCGGGCGGGGCCTTGAGCAGGGTGATGTCTGACGCGGCGATGCCCTCGGGCAGGTAGACCTGCACCGAGGTGGTGCCGGCGGTGCGGGACTCGGCCTCGGCGTCGACGGACAGCACGGCGTTGGCGGCGCCCGCGCGCGCCGGCGTCAGCTTCGCGTCGGTGTGGGCCCACGCGGGGCTGGCCGCCGTGACGGTGGCGGCCGTGACGGCCAGTGCGACGATCGCCCATCGGTGTCTCATCCGAACCAACTTTCTGCCTCGTTCGTGTGCCGTCGTCGACAGGTAGTCGTTGATCGCCCGCTGCCGGTTCCCGGCACCGGCATTCGGCGGGCGGCGGTTCACCGGGGAACCTGCCGGTCTCGTTCGGCGAGTCCGGCGAGCATGCGGTTGTAGGCGGCCAGTTCGTCGTCCTCGCGGCCCTCCGCTTCGGCGCGGTCGGCCGCGCGGTCACGGCGGCGGGCTTCCCGCTCGTCGGCGCGGATCCACTGCAGCATCAGGGCGCCGAGCACGATGACCGTGGGCAGTTCCCCGAAGGACCAGGCGACCCCGCCGGCGTTGCGCTGGTCCTGAAGTGGAGTGGGCCCCCAGGGACGGGCGAGGGCGGTCCACCAGTCGGCGGCGAGAACGCCGCCCGACTGCATGAGCGCCACACCGAGGAAGGCGTGCAGCACCATGCTGATCAGCACCAGGATCGCCTTCAGCGGGTGTGGCACCCGCCGGGGGGCGGGGTCGATGCCGATCACGGTCCAGAAGAACAGGTACCCGACGCCGAGGAAGTGGCCGATCATGGCCAGGTGCGCGGCGTGGGAACGGACCGCCAGCTCGTACAGGCCGGTGAAGTAGAGCACGTACAGGCTCACGACGTACAGGGCCAGCGCGACCACTGGATGGGTCAGCGCGCGGGAGACCCGGGAGTGCAGGGCGGTCTGCAGCCACTCACGGGGGCCGGGCCACCGGGGGTCGGTCGACGGGGGCAGCGCGCGCAGGGCGAGGGTGACCGGCCCGGCGAGCACCAGCAGGATCGGGGCGACCATCATCAGCAGCAGGTGCTGCACCATGTGCACGGCGAACAACACCGGTCCGTAACGGGCCAGGCCGCTGGACGTGGCGATGACGATCACCGCGCAGCCGGCCAGCCACAGCGCGGTGCGGGCGGGCGGCCACGTGTCACCGCGGCGGCGCAGTCGCCACACCCCGGCCAGGTACAGCCCGGCGGCGGCCACCGCGGCGGCGATGATCAGCGGGTCGGGCAGCCACAGCCTCGCCACGGTCTCGATGCTCAACGGTGGCGGCATGGGGAAACCGAGCAGGGCCGCCGTCGAGTCCTCCTCCACCTCACCGAGCGGTGCGGGGGTACGCGACAGCGCCACGGCGGCGCCGAGGGTGGCGGCGAACAGCAGCGTCTCCACCACCGCCACCCGCAGGAACGGACGCCGCCGCCCCGCGCACAGGGCGGGCATCGAACGGCGGCGGTGCAGCAGCCCGGCCACCCCGACCGCGGCGAGCGCCGCGATCTTGACCAGCAGCAGTTGCCC
Organism: Micromonospora sp. CNZ285; assembly: GCF_004637285.1. Classification (NCBI taxonomy): domain Bacteria; kingdom Bacillati; phylum Actinomycetota; class Actinomycetes; order Micromonosporales; family Micromonosporaceae; genus Micromonospora; species Micromonospora sp. CNZ285. The sequence goes on from NZ_SPQD01000001.1 coordinate 2,993,455, forward strand.
GTAACGGGTGGTCAGCAACTCCGCCGGGGCGGACAGGCGGGTGGCGGCGGACACCAGGCCGGAGGCGCCGACGACGACCAGGCAGGCCAGCGCGAGCGGCGAGAACCGGCGCACCGCGACGGCCAGGTCGGCGGTCGACCCGCGGGCGGTGACGGCCAGGGCGAACAGACCCCCCGCCCACAGGGTGACCGGGATGACGTGTAGCAGCTGCCCGGACACCGCGATCTGGTGGTTGCCGGAACCGGCGGCGTGCCCGGTGAACACCGGCGGGATCGTCGCCGCCACCGCGATACACAACGCCGCCAGGGCACCGCCCGGACGCAGGCTCCTGGCGGCGATCAGCGCCACGAGCAACGCGAGGACGCCGCTGAGGGCCAGCGCCTGCCCGAGCGCCACGCTGAGGGCGAAGTGCAGCACCGCCCGCACGGACAACACCTGGGCGGCGGGCAGCCCGAACAGGTCGACCAGGGTGTAGCAGACCGCCACCGCGGACGCCGCCGCCCAGGCGGCAGCACTGAATGCCGCAGCGCGCAGGCGGCGGTAGCCCAGGGCCGACAGGCGACCTTCGTCGTCGCGGGGCGACAGCATCACCACGGCCAGCAGCAGCCCGACGGTGATGACCGCACCGACCTGCATGCCCAACCGGGCGGCCGGCAGGATCCACGCGGTGGTCGGGCCCGGGTCCGGCAGGCCCGGCACCGTCTGGGGTACCGCGCCGCCACCCCACCACAACAGCGCCGCTCCGACCGCGGCCGCGACGAGGACAGTGCCGACGGGCACCAGCACCGGACGCCGCACGACGCTCTGCATGCTCATCGCCGGGCCGCCCGCTTGCGCCACAGCAGCAGACCCGCCCCGGCCGCCACGAGCGCGAGCAGCACCGCCACCAGCCCGACCCCCATGCTCGGGGCGCCATCAGCGGCGGCGGCCGAGGAAGCGGCAGTGGTCGCCGGCACCGACGGCGGTGTGGTGAGGGCCGACGCCGGCGGTGCGGATGCCGCGAGCGGGGACGCCGACGCGGTGACGGTGAACGTGTAGGAGCTCTGCACCGGATGCCCGTCGACGGACACCACCCGGTACGCCACCGTGTACCTGCCGGCGGGCAGGTCAGACTTGAGCGGCTGGGTGGCGCGGGTACCCGACACGGCCGGCTTGCCGGCGACGGCGGCAACGTCACCCGGGGCGGTGACCGCGATGGTCGTGAACCGCGGATCGAGCCGTTCGACGAAGATCAGCTCGATCTGTTGCGGGGCGGCGGCCAGACGGGCGTTGGCGGCCGGCGTCGAGTCGCGCAGGGCGTTGTGTGCCCACGCCGGCGTGGCCGGCACGAGCAGGGCGGTGGCCACGCAGAGGGCAGCAGCAACACGGACGGGCAGGACGAAACGGTACGTGCGGGTCAAGGCCGGACTCCCAGCTAGCGGGTCATTCCTCAGATAGTCGCGCAGAGGCAGCGGAAAGTTCCCCACAAACCATCACCAACCGCTTGCGTCGCAGACGCCGTCGGCGCCCTGCGGCTCGGCCTGCAGGGTCGCGTGCTCGATGGAGAACCGATCGTGCAACACCTGCCGGGACGCGGCCAGGACCCCCGCCAGGTCACTGTCGCGAGCGAGGATCAGATGCGCCGACGCGACCTCCATCCCCGAGGTCAGGGTCCAGACGTGCAGGTCGTGCACGTCGGCGACGCCGTCGACCGCGGCCAGGGCGTCGCGGACCTGCGCGACGTCCAGGTGCGGCGGGGCGGCCTGCACCAGCACCCGCACCGCGGCCCGGCCCAGCTTGTAGGTGCGGGGCAGGATGAACAGGCCCACCGCCACCGCGATGATCGGGTCGGCGTACCACCAGTCGGTCAGGGCGATGATTCCAGCGGCGACGATGACGCCGACCGAGGTGAACAGGTCGCCGAGCACCTCAAGGTAGGCGCCGCGCACGTTCAGGCTCTCCTCCGAGCCTGAACGCAGCAGGAAGAATGCCGCGATGTTGGCCACCAGGCCGGCCACCGCGACGACCAGCATCGGCCCGGCCAGCACCTCGTGCGGCGCGGAGAAGCGGCGCACCGCTTCCACCAGCACGTAGATGGCGACGCCGAACAGCAGCACCGCGTTGGCCAGCGCGGCGAGGACCTCCATCCGATACAACCCGAATGTGCGCTGCCCGTCGTGAGAGGCCTTGCTGGCTGCGGTGATCGCCGCCAGCGCCATGCCGATGCCGAGCACGTCGGTGAACATGTGCCCGGCATCCGACAGCAGCGCCAGCGAACCGGTCAACCACGCCGCGACCGCCTCGACCAGCATGAAAGCGACCAGCAGGGCGAACGCCGCCCACAACCGGCCCCGGTGCTTCTCACCGGCGCGCATGATCTGCTGCCCGTGGTCGTGTCCCTCGCCCATGCCCGGCTGCCCCTCCTGTCGACCGACCGAGCCAACATATGCTCACATTGCAATAAGTGCAACTCAACTGGAGGTGGATCGATCCCCCGCAGCAGGGGCCGCCCCTTCAACGGCGGGCCCGCCCTCGGCGGGTGGCGCCACGGAACCGGCCCCGTCCGCATCCATGGCCCGGGCGGCGGCGAGCAGGGTTCGCAGACGTCTGACGGCAGCGACGGCGTCCGCGTGGTCGATCACCTGCACGCTCAGCAGCGGCACCACGTCGCCGTTGACCAGATCCAGCGACGCCCACACCGCCTTGCGGTCGAACCGAACCCGCTCCACCACCTGCCACGGCACGGTGACATCACCGAGCAGGTTGCGCACCCGCACCCGCTCGACGTCGGCCTGCACCCGCAGCCGCCACGGCAGCAGGGTCAGCCCGGTGAATAACACCCCGACCCCGATGACTGCCCACCGGTCGGCGGGAAACAGTTTTCCCCCGTTGGAGGTGGTTCCACTCAAGGTGAGCCCCGCGTACACGTTGATCGCCAGGATCACCGCTGCGGCGCCCAGGCTGATCTGCCGTATCCGCCTCGGCCGCACCGTCACGTCCCCGGCCGCCGGATCGTCGTGCCCGGCTGTCGCCGGCGTACTCATGTTCACAGACCCTCCTGGTCCTCGTGGTCAACGTCGGGTGTTCGGCCGCACGGGCCGTCGCTAGCCATGCCGGTCGGCTGGCAAGGCGGGCCGGGCGGAAGCACACCGCAGCGGCGCTCGTCCGCCACCGGTCGAGGACGCCCACGCGTGGGCCGCGACCGACGGTCGAGGCGTGACTTCGACGAGCAGCGGCCGGCAGAACCACGCATGGTCGTCGAGGCGAGGCCCGACGCCAGGAGCTGCCTATCGGGCGCGGCCGCGTCCGCGGGCAGCCGGAGAGCAGCGTGGCGGGAGCCGCCGGCGGGACGCCTCACGGCACTGGAGTGACGACCTTCGCACAGGCGCGGCCGCAGGTGGTTGTCTGCGCAGCGGCGCGGTGGTGGCGGCACGGTGTCGATGCGGACATCTGTCAGCAGGCTCGGCGCCGCGGAGACCGCTGGCGGCATTTGCCTGAGCCGGCAGCCGTCATCGACGCCGGTGCGACGGGACCGTGCCGGCAGCGGCGCGTTCGAGGTGTCGAGGTCTAGCGGTCCTGGAAGCCCGGGTAGTCCGAGACGTGCCGGCGGGGGTCGTCGTTGAGCCACCGCAGCATGTCCTCGTAGGCGGCCACCTGCGGATCCTGGGCGTCGGTCTGCGTCACAGCGGCGGGCGTCATCCGCGCCGGCGCCGCGCCGTCCGGGTCGCTGCGCTCGAAGCGCCAGCTGTGACCCAGCGACGGCACCGCTGCCTGCGGCCTGCCCCCCTGCCGTCGGACGTCGGCGTGGCTCAACCGCTCGCGCACCACCTTGACCCAGAAGAAGACCCCGAAGGCGGCAAAAAGCGGCCACTGCAACGCGTACCCGTAGCTGAGGGTGTTGCCCTGCCGCGCGTGTTGCCACTGCCACCAGCCCAGCCGCAGGAACACCACCGCGACCACACCGACGAGCACGTGGCCAACGAGCCAGCGGGGACGAAGCCAGGGCGACACGCCCCGACGATAGCCGCTCGGGAAGCCAGGCATGTTGTCCGCCCTCTCTCTGCGTGACGTACGGTAGCGGCGTGAAGGTGTTCCCCGTTGCGCTCGACTCCGGCGAGACCGCCAGCCTCCGCTCCGACGACACCACGGTGTGGATCACCCCCGCCGCCACCCGCTGGCGGAGGCTGCTGCACTGGTCCGCCGGAGCGGTGATGCTCGGCCTCGGCCTCGCTGCCATCTCCATCGGTGTCGGCCACGCGATCGGCCCGGCCGTCGGCCTGTGGGCCACCGCCGCGACAGTCGGCCTGATCATCGCCGGCGGCATCGGTGCAGCCGTCGCCGCAGTGCTGCTCTGGCGCGCCGAGCGCCACCCCGGCTCCGCCATCCACGTACGGGACATCAGCGCGGCCCGCAGTGAGCAGGCCAACGGCGGCATCACCGTCACGATCGAACACGTCAACGGGGTGACCCACCGGTTCACGGGCACCGGCATGACCGGCGCCCGCACCGCCCAGCTGTTCGCCCGGCTGCTCTCGGCCGCCGCCGCGCCGCACGACGAGGAGAGCTCCGCGCCGCACGCAGGTGCGACAACCGCCGCGGGCCGCGGCGCAAACCCCGTCAAGTAGCGGCTGACCACGGCTCAGGCCCCCGCGTAGGAGTGCAGACCAGAGATCACCAGGTTCACCGCGAACAGGTTGAACATCATCGTCGCCCAGCCCACCACCGCCACCCACGCCGCGGTGGTGGCCCGCACACTCGCGGTCGCGTTCGCGTGCAGGTAGGCCGCATACACCACCCAGGAGATGAACGCCCACGTCTCCTTCGGGTCCCAGCCCCAGAAGCGGCCCCACGCCGCCTCCGCCCACACCGCTCCGGCCATCACCGCGAAGGTCCACACCAGGAAGCCCGCCCCGTGCATCCGGAACGACAGCCGCCGCCACACCGCCATCGCGGGCAGCCGCGCCGCCAAGGTGTCACGCAGATCCCCCGATCTCGGCGTGCCCCGTCGCTCATAACGCGCCCGTAGCAGCAGGGCCACGGCAGCGACGAACCCGATCAGGAACAACCCGGACGCGATTGCGGCGGCGCTGACGTGCACCGCCAGCCACACCGACTGCAACGCCGGTACCAGCGGACCCGCCGGCGTGTACACGTGCAGGCCCGCCGCGGCGAGCAGCACCAACGCGCACACCGCGACGTACAGGCCCAGTGGCCGCAACGCGGGGCGCCGGACCGCCAGGACCAGCCAGGCGAGCACCCCGACCAGGGTCACCGCCACGATGAACTCGTACATGTTTCCCCACGGCACGCGCCCCGCCGCGGCCGCCCGGGCGACCAGGCTGCCGGCCTGCGCCGCCGCGGCCGCCCCGACCGCGCCCAGGCCGACGACGCGCCCGATGGCAACCCGGCGCGACACGGCAGCCATCGTCGGGACGGCAGCCGCAGGCACCGTCGCAGGAACCGGTACGGCAACCCGCCGCGGTGCCACCTGGGCCGCGGCAAAGGCGATCACGGCCGTGAGGTGGCCGAGGAGAGCAAGAGTGAACAGATTGTCAGATAGAGCAGCCATCGACTCTCCACGAATGAGTCAACCCGCTACCGCACGCCCCGATCAGGAGGCGGCGGGCGGGCCGGAGATCAGAGCGATTCCAGCCGGGACGGATAGCCGGACGCGGCGAGCGCCGCGGTCAGCACGGGAGCGGTGACGACGACCGGGTCGGCGTCCACCACCGCGCGGCCCGCTGCTGCGGACACGTGCGCCCGATGCACCCCCGGCAGATCTTCCAAAATTCGCCGTACTGCGCTCTCCGCACGGTCGCAGCACAACCCGCGCACGGCCAGCATGTAAGTGACGGTGTCGTTCACGGCATCCTCAGACCCGACGAAGGGACAGCCGAGCTTGCTGGCCGACTGGCCAGGACCACGTTTGGCAGACTCGGCAGGAACGAAGGCCCGCGACGGCTACTCAGCCGGCCACGTATCAGGACGCGTGGACCGCCACGGGCTCACAACCGCAAACCGGTTCTACACCCGCGACACGCACAACAGTGACAGCAGCCGGACCGTCACAGGCCGGCTCACCGGCCGGTGACGCAGCCCCCGGCCAACAGGTAGCCGGCGGACCCAGCGCTGGAATGCCCCCAGTACGACAGCGCCGCCGATCACCAGCAACAGCAGGCAGGCCGTCACGGCCACGCTCCCGCCATCTGCCGGCGCATGATGCCCGTCAGTCGCCTCCGGATCGGCGGAGGCGAGGGCATCAGCGAGGCTGTTCAGGGCCGCAGACGCGTCGTAGGAAGCGAGGGAGGTCGTGGAACTGGCAGCCGCCGAAGGTGTCGCAGTGTCCAGACCCCTAGCGCACTGCAGCGCGTGCAGGACCAGAACCGCAGCGACGACGACCGCCACCGCGACAGCGCGGTAGCCGCGCATCGCACCAGCCGGACCGTCCCACGTCACCAGCGCAGACTACGACACTCCACGGCCGCAGCCGTCGTGCGGGTGCGGGTTCCCGTCCTGCCCCGGATGCTTATCTCAAGGTCGGCGAACCACTGCGTCACCACGTCGCGTTCGAAAGTCCCGTGGGCCACTCGTCGGCGCGGCCTGCATCGGGCGGTCGTAGCTGGACCGCCTTGTTCGGGCGGCTACCACCGGCTCCGGCCCGACAGCCCTTCATCCAGCGCAGCGGACTTTTTGTCCGACTCGACCATGAAGATCCTTCGTAGAAATGTTGGCGTGTCGGACCACCAGAGTGACGATCCCGCGGATCCCATGACCCGATGGCTCAACAGCCAGCCGCACGCCGGCGCGCAGCCGCGCGTCCGGCGGCAGGGTGGTCTGCGGTTTGCGTTCTACGGCCGGATGTCGACCATCGAGCATCAAGACCGGGTGACGTCCCGGCACTGGCAGCGGGACTGCGCCAGCGAACTCGTCGCCGGTCACGGGCTGATCGTCGCCGAGTACTTCGATGCCGGCTGCTCGCGCCGCCGCGGCTGGCGGCAGCGTCCGCAGGCCGCCGCGCTGCTGGCCGCGCTCCCCGATCCGCACCGTGGGTTCGACGCGATCGTGGTCGGCGAATACGAACGAGCATTCTCCGCCAACCAGCTGCAGCACCTGGCACCCCTGCTCGAACAGCACGGTGTGCAGTTGTGGCCAGCCACGACGGGACTGCCCGCCGCTACCTGTTCACCGGCCTGCTGCGCTGCGCACCATGCGGCCGAAGACTGGAATCCCACTGGATCAACCAGCGTCCGGGCTACCGATGCCGCCAAGGCCACACCAGCACCCAACAGCCCACCAACGGCCGACGCAAGATGCTCTACCTCAGGGAAGACCACATCATCGCGCGACTGATGGGACATCCCGGCCTCGCCAGCGACGCCCAGAACCCGCATGACCTGGCCGCGCTCCTGCACAGAAACAAGATCAGCATCATCTGCGATCAGGAACGATGTACACCGACCACAGGAGCCTCAGGCAAGTGAGCCCGTTCAACCCATGATCAATATGTGGAGATGTTGTGTCCGAGGGATTCGGACACAAAGTCACGGCACCCATGCTCAGCATGGGTGCTCATGCCGTAATCCTATAGCAGCGAGCGGCACTATGGAGTTTCCCGTGTCGGCGTCATGCCGTTATCGGTGACGCACCAAAGTCCACAGAGGGGCTGGTTCGGATTTCGCGCCGGCGGCCCCGGCCTGGCCAACCCACCCGGCATGCTGGACCTGTACGTGTTCGCCCCTGCCCGCCGCGTCGGGCGGCACCTAACCTGACCGCACAAGATGATCGGCTGAGCCATACCAGAGGGCGCACGACGTGCCGTCCTGCCTGCTACTGGGCGCGAACCGAAAGGCGACGGGCACCGGCTCGAACGAGCCGGTGCCCGAGGGCCGGAGATGGGATCAGGCGGAGTAGCCGCGGGTGGCCATCCAGTTCGCCAGGTCGATGGTGGTCATCCAGTAGGCGGCCATGTTCGGGTCGGCGGAGTCGGCGATCCGCACCGTCCGGCCGTCGTCCTTATATCCGACCACGGCGATGTAGTGGCCGCCGGGGAAGGAGTGCCAGCCGCCGTCTGTATCGGTCGCGGAGCCGACGGTGTTGGCGACCACGGCACGGCCGTCGGTGATGGCGGTGACCACGTCGGCCTGGAGCTGGTCGATCTGCGCCGGCGTCGCGGCCTGGCCCGGGATCATGTGCGTCCGGTACGGGTTGCCCTTGACCATCTGGTTGAGCCCGCGAGTGGTGTCCTCCGCCGAGTTGGTGCCGTTCTCGCCAGCGTTCAGCGGGGCGACCATCGCGTCCTGGGTGGTCTCGACGCCGCTCGCGCTGAGCGCGTTGCGCACAGCGGCCGGGCCGCAGTTCCAGTAGGCAGTCTGCGCCTCGTAGGTGTGGTCGAGGACCTTGGTCGACGGAGGCTTCGGCCTCGCCTTCTTGGTCACGTCCGGGTCGGTCGTGGCCCTGTCCTTCGCTGACGGCGACGGCTCGGCGGCGACGCGAGCCTCGCCGCGGGTGGCGACATCACCGAGCCGCGGAGCCAGCCCGGCGGCGGTGTTCCCCTGGCGGACGGGCGCGTTGTGATCGGTGGCGGCCAGCGCCGTGCCGACGCCGCTGGCGAGCACGAGCGCCGCGGCGGAGCCGGCGATGATCTTGTACGGGCGCTCGGTCACAAGACGCCGCAGCTGACGCTTCATGTGGTGCTTCATGTGTTCCTCCACGGGCTGGAGCGGCACAGGCCGGCCCGACGCGCGGAGGAACTCACGCACGTTGTGACTGGGCGGGGTGCCGCGGGGATGGGGAGCGCCCGGTGGGCCGGGCTGGGGGGCAGTTGCCGGGACTCACAGTCAGGCGAGTGTCGGCACCGCGATGCCGTGGAGGCGTGGGGAGTATCGGGAGGTGTTTCGCACGAGGCTGGCACTCCTTCCGTGGCCGCCTACCGGGTTAGCTGACGGATTCGGGCGGGAAGTACGCCCTACCGCGGGCCGTGGCTCGCGGATTCACCCCGGTGTTGCCTGGGTCCCCGGTTCATGAGATCACGATTAGGCGGGTCGGAGCGGCGTCGCCACTTGCGATCGGAAACCGCACCGGACGCGCCGACATTACCGGTGGGTACGTCGTATGCCAAGGGCTCCCACCTGCATAAGCCTCGAACATCGCTACTCTGATCGGAACCTCCAGTTACTCATGCCACTCAATGGGACGAGCAGTTATAGCGGAACCCTCGGGACGTAACCGGACATCGGAATGCTGTTGGCGCTCAATTGCTTGGCCGATCGCCGCATACTCACCCGAATGGCCGTTTCCTGGGCGGCCGTACGTAGCCCCACACCAATTTCAGTCACAATTCAGCAAACCCGGGCCGGCAGCAGCGGCGGTAGTGGTGGTACGGGCCGAGGCCGCGCGCAGACACAAGTCAGTGCGAGCTCCCCGTTACCGCACAGGCGTTCATGGAGATGAAGTTGGCGGCGCTCGTGACACCCGGCAGTCAGCCCGCGCAGACCGCGGGTAGCTCGACGTTCGAATGTCGACGTGGCTTCGACGAAAATCAACCCAATCCCGGCGGGCGGCGTAAGGCCGGATCGCCGCCCTGCCGACGGTTGGGCGCGCGCCGCGCGAAGCAAGTGGGAACCGCGTACGAGAGCATGATCGTCGCGCTGATCGCGGTGGCCCGCTTCAAAATCCGTCACCGCGGGGCCACAGAGCGACCCGACCACGGCTGACCGGGACCGCGGCAATGCCTCGCACCACTCCCGGCGCAGTCCGTCGCCGTTGCGAGTCGGCGATGCCACCATGCTGGCGCTCTCCCCCAACCTGACTTTCTGGATCGTCGAAGCTGACCCGCCCCTACTAAGGGCGGGTAGTAGTTGACCTAGGATGGCGACCGCACCACGTGGGAGCGATGTGTGGGCACCGGCCCGCGCCTCCTTGGCGGAAGGATCAACAGTGCCTTTCCAGCGGCGTCGCCGGGCGGCCTGACCTTGCTTGCTGCATCGCCGGGTCTCGCATGTCCTCAGTCGCCAGCACGTCGCGCCGCGCGCTGGGCAATTCGGGTGTGGCTGGCGCTGTTTCCCGCCCTCATCGTGGCCCTCGGGTTCGCTTCCCCTGCGGCCGCACATTTCAAGCTGCTCCGGGCCGTTCCGGCCGACGGCGCGCGGATCGACGGCGCCGTCCAGGAGATCCGGCTGACGCTCAGCGCCGCCGGCACGCCCACAGGAGCGGGATTCAAGCTTTCCGACGGCAACGGCATCGGCCTACCGGCCGCCAGCCACACGCCCGACGGAGGCCGAACGTGGCTGGTCCACCCGACCGCTCGCCTGACCACCGGCACGTTCAAGCTGCGATGGAGCGTCGCGGCCCCGGACGCCCACCCCCTGACGGGTGTCATCACGTTTACGGTGGCCTCGCCTCCCCCGACGCCCGGAACGGCCGCTAAACCCCAGGCAACAGCCAGCCCGCACGGACATGCCGGCCATGGTGGGCCAGGTGTGCCCCCGGCTTCGCCGTCGGCACACGCGGGAGGACACGCTGTTGGCCACACCGCCGACGCGGAACAGGCGCCGGTGCGGTTTGTCGGCGCCGTCGGGCGTTGGCTTTCCTACGGGGCGATCCTGCTCGGTGTCGGTGGTCTTGTCTTCGCGTTGACCACACTGGTCGGCACACGCAGTGACATCCGGGTGGTGCAGATCTGGGTGCGGACGGCGGGGCTGGCGGTGGCGGCTGGAGCGGCCTTTGAGCTGGTTGCACTCGCGGCGGTCTTCAGCGAGCAGGGCACCTTCGCCTCGGCGGCCAGCGCCTCGTCGGTGACCGCCCTCAGCCAGACACCGGTGGCCGCCGGCCTGGTCCTGCGACTCACCGGTGCGGCCGGTCTGCTCGTGTCCGGTTCACTCGAAGCGGCGCTGATTCGGGGCCGGCACGCGGTCGGGCGTCACTCCGTTCCGACCGTCGCAGCGATACCCACCGACTCCCGGAACCTGGTGACGGCTGCCGCCGTCAGCGCGGCCGGCGACGGCGTTCAGCGGGTGCGAGCGCGACCGGTGCGGCCTGTGCTCATGGCGGTCACCGTGGCACTGCTGCTGGGTTCCTTTCTGGTCGATGGGCACACCGTCACCGCGGAACCTCGGGCCGTCGTCGTGGCGGCCGATTTCGCCCACACCATTGCCGCCGCGGTGTGGGTCGGCGGAGTTCTTCTCCTGGCTGCCCTGTTGCTGAGCCGCGCCCGCCTCGGCGTACCGACGGGTGCCGCCGAAATGGCGGTGCGATTCTCCATACCGGCCACCGCCGCGGTAGCGCTCACGGGTGTCGCTGGCGTCGCGTTGACCCTGCTGATCCTGGAACGGCCGGGCCATCTCGTGACCACCGACTGGGGGCGGGTGCTTCTCGTCAAGGTCGCCCTGGTGGCGGCTGTTGCCCTCGTCGGGCTGTACAACAGCCGGCGCGTCGTGCCCAGGCTGGATGACCGCGCGATGGACGCCACTTATCAGCTACGCCGCACTGTCCTGGTCGAGGCGTTGCTGATGGTCGCCGTCGTGCTGGTCACCGCGATCCTCGTCAACGCCGAGACGTAGTCGGCAGCAGCGCGTGACAGGAGTCGAGGGCACCTCACCGCCAGGGCCGCCTCGCGTGGGTCGGGCGCTGATCGTATGAATGCGCCGGTGGATCAGTCGGGATCAGACTCATCCACCGGCGTCAGACAGGCGGTTGATGGATTCGGTCAGGCCGCGGGTACTGTCTCGGCCTCGTTAACAGGCTGTCGCTTGGCCGCGCGGAGGGTGAGACCGGCGGTGAGGGCGCCTGCGGCGGCGATGATCCCGGCGCCGACGAAGGCGGCGGAGTATCCGTCGGTGAGGGCGGGCAGATCGCCGAGCCGGTCGGCGCCGGCGGCGGAGGCGACCGCGGTCATCGCGGCCAGGCCGAGCGCGGAGCCGACCTGGTAGCCGGTGTTGACGATGCCGGAGGCGAGTCCGCCCTCCTCGGGGCGGGCGCTGGAGATCGCCGTACCGAGCGACGGGATGAACGCCAGCGACATACCCAGCGCCGCGACCAGCGAGGCCGGCAGCACGTCAACGGTGAAGCTGCCGTCGGGGCGGACCAACGCGAGCCAGCCGAGTCCGACGGCGAGGACCGCGAGGCCGGTGACCACCATGGGCTTCGGGCCGAAGCGGGCGATGGCGCGCGGGGCGAGCGCGATCATGCCGATCATGATGAGGATGGTCATCGGCAGCAGTGCCGCGCCGCTGGGGAAGGCGCTGTAGCCGAGGACCTGCTGCAGGTAGAGGTTGAGGAAGAACCACATCGGGATCCACGCCGCACCGAGCAGAAGTTGGGCGACGTTGGCGGCGGCGAGGTTCGGCGCCCGGAAGATCGACAGCCGCATCAGCGGCTCCCGGCGGGCCGCCTGGATGGCGACGAACGCCGCGAGGGCGACCACGGCTCCGGCGAGCACCAGCCAGGTCTGCCCAGAGGCCCAGCCCACCTCGGGGGCGCGGACGATGCCGTACACCGCGGCGCCGAGACCGATGGTGACCGTGAGGGCGCCGAGCACGTCCAGCGAACCGCGGCGGGTACCGCCGGCGGGCATCAGGGCCGGGGTGGCCAGCAGCGCGAGCGCGGCGATGGGAATGTTGATGTAGAAGACCCACGGCCAGCTGAGGTATTCGGTGATGACGCCGCCGAGGAAGACGCCCGCGGTGCCACCGGCGGGTGCCGCCGCGCCGTAGAGGGCGAGGGCCCGGGTGAGTTCCCTGGGTTCGGCGCCGAAGAGCATCATCAGCAGCGTCAGCGCCGACGGGGCGATCAGCGCCGCACCGGCTCCCTGTACGGCGCGGGCGGCCAGTTCGACCGTGACGCTGCCGGCCAGGCCCGCGGCGGCGGAGCCGATGAGCAGGACACCCCAGCCGGCGGCGAACATCCGCTTGGCGCCGAACAGGTCGGACAGCCGGCCGCCGAGCAGGAGCAGGCCGCCGAACGCGACGACGTAGGCGTTGAAGACCCAGGACAGGCTCTCCGGTGAGAAACCCAGATCCGCCTGTATGCGTGGTAGCGCGACGCCGATGATCGAGGTGTCCATGATGACCATGAACTGGGCGAGGGCGATGAGTCCGAGGGCCCACCAGCGCTTCGATCCGGATGACATCGTGATCACTCCTTTTCTTACCCCTAGGGGGTATGGGTAGCGGCAATTTTGTACCCCCCACCGGTACCTGTCGTCAAGTGATCCGGATGACATGCCAGGGTAAGCACACGGATCGGTCGAGGTCTTGAGGGGCATACCGGGGAGGGGTATATTCAAACGCCTGCGGGCCGGCGCACAGCCGACCGTCGACGGACGGACCTTGCGCACCGTCACGCCATCGTCTGCGACACCGAGGAGATCCCATGTGCGGCAATGAAGCCAGCTGCGGCTGCGGCACCATCACGATCGACAGCGCCCCGGCGGCCCAGGGCACCGGCAGCGGCGCCCGGAGCACCTACCAGGTGTCCGGCATGACCTGCGGCGGCTGCGCCAAGAAGGTGACCGGGCACGTCTCCGAGATCGCCGGCGTGACCGACGTCCAGGCCGACGTGGCCGCGGGCACCATCACCGTTCTCAGCGAGAACCCGTTGGACACCGCCGAGGTCCGCGCGGTCGTGCAGCGGGCCGGCTACCAGCTCGTGGACTGACCCGCGGGGCATCTCGCATCCCTGGGGCACCGGTTGGCGCCCAGGGATGCCGCCTTGCCATCCGTCCCGGCGACGAGGAGACCGAGTTGACCGTCAACGATCGTTCCCGCCCCGATGAGCTCGTCGTGTACGGCACCGGCTGGTGTCCCGACGTGCGACGCAGCCGCGCCCTGCTCGACGCCGCCCGCATCCCGTACGTGTACGTCGACGTCGATGAGGACCAGGCTGCGGCGGACCTGATCCGTGGCCTGCAGCAGGGGCAACGTCGCATTCCCACCCTGGTGTGGCCGGACGGCAAATTCCTGGTCGAGCCCACCGACGACCAACTGCGTGCCCACCTGACCAGCAGCGGCCATGAAACCGGTGGCCTCGCCGGCTGACGCTTCCATCCCACGCGTCAGAGTGCGCGGCGGCCGTCTAGAGACAGGTGAGGACCGCGGCGAGCATGCCGATGCCCACGGGCGCCCCGAGGGCGGCCGCAGCGAACGCGGTCCGGGTCGCAAGATTGCGGCCGTGCGGGGTACGCGACTGAAGCCGCTGCAACCGGACTCCCACTTCTCCCCCGGCCATCGACAGGGCGGACGGCGGATGGGGCGCACCAGCGAAGCTCAAGAGCGCATTGCGCACGGCCGCATGGCCGCACTCCCGGACGGCCGCAGCGTCCGCACGCAGCTCGACTAGCAGACGGACGGCGGCGGGTGCTTCCCGCGTCAGCGGCAGCCAGGGAACGGCCGATGCAAGCCCTTCCACGGCGGATACCAGCAGGTGGTGGCGCTCGCGCAGATGGGCGCGCTCGTGGCTCAGCACCGCGGCGAGCTGATCCGCCGGCAGATCTCGGGTACAGCTGGCGAGCACAGTCAACCCGCCGGCCCCGCCGAGGCTGTACGCCAACGGGGTGGGGTGTGGGATCCACAGCACCGCCCCGTCACCGGGCTCGGCCGCGCCGCCGGAGAGAGCCAGCAGATCCCCGTGCACGCGCCGGGCGCGACCGGCCGTCCGGGCGCGGCGGACGCAGGACGCGGCGAACTTCGTGAATGCCGCGACCATGGCCAGAGCGCCCGCCCCGCCGAGGACCTCGCCGAGGGCCGGGGGACGGCTGGGCCGCGCCCAGTGCCAACACAGTCGGGCGAGGTCATGCAGTGCCCACTCGTGGGCAGCGCCCGGGGCGAGCAACACGGCGACGGCGACGCCGAAGGTGGCCGTCACGGCGACGAGCAGCCCGAGCCAGCCGAGCAGCACGGCGACCGGGTCAGCAACGTGGCGGAAGCAGAATCGCAACGCGACGGGCCCCCACCAGGCGGCGGCCACGACACCGGCGACCAGTGCCAGCGCGACGCTCACGCCCCGGGCTCCCGCTCGTGGAGCACCTGCTTGATGATGTGCAGTTCCCGATCCGAGGCCGACCTGGCGAAATGCAGAAGCACCAGGTCGGGGTCCGTGCTGGTCTCGAGCACCTGACGCAGCGTGCGAGCGGCGATTTCCTCCCGGCTGCCGGCTGGGCGATAACGGTAGGCCTTGCCATCCTTCGCACGCGCCGCCCAACCCTTGCGGTGCAGGTTGTCGAGCACGGTGAGAACCGTCGTGTAGGCCAGAGCGCGGTCGGTGGTCAGTGCGTCGAGGACCTCTCTGACCAGCAGAGGTTGGCCGGCCCGCCACAGGACGTCCATGACCGCCGCCTCGAGTCTGCCCAGCTCTGCCACGTGCGCTCCCTTCGTGCCCGCAAGGGTACGCGGGGCGACCCGCCAGGCCAGCAAGGCGCACCGGGACCGTGAGGGCTGGCGAGCACAGAGGCCCGATACCTCAGGAGCGCGCGGCCCGGCCAGAACGACCTCGACGATGGTCCATATTTGCAGACGGCGGAAAGGTTGCGTTCCGCAAGGTTCCACCCCCGCCAGGGCAGGCGTATGAAGTGACCCGAGTCGATGCCGTACCCACCCTCCACGGCACTCCCAGAGGAGCTGGAATGCGCAATAAACTGCTGGCCGCCGCCGGTGCCGCCGCCCTCGCCCTGCTGGCCTTCCCGTCGCCCGCCCAGGCCAACCACAGCTGGGGCGGCTACCACTGGGCTCGCACCGCCAACCCGTTCAGCCTGAAGCTCGGTGACAACGTCAGCTCGCAGTGGGACTCGGCGCTGTCCGGCGCCTCCGCCGACTGGAGCAAGTCCACCGTCCTGGAACGACCGTCGTGGCCGGCTCGGTCAGCCCGAAGACCTGCAAGGCCACCGCCGGTCGGGTCGAGGTGTGCAACTCCACCTACGGCAACAACGGCTGGCTCGGCATCGCCTCGATCTCGGTCACCGGCGGCACCCACATCACCCAGGGCACCGTGAAGCTGAACGACACCTACTTCAACACCGCCCAGTACAACACCCCGGCGTGGCGCAACCTCGTCACCTGCCAGGAGGTCGGCCACACCTTCGGCCTCGACCACCAGGACGAGAACTTCAACAACGCCAACCTCGGCACCTGCATGGACTACACCAACGACCCGAGCACCAACCAGCACCCCAACCAGCACGACTACGACGAACTGGTCACCATCTACTCGCACGTCGACTCGACCAGCACGGTCGGCTCCGCGCCGGCAGGCGCCTCGGTCGGCAACTCCCCGGAGTGCTGGGGCACGCTGGTCAGCGGCTCCCGCGCCGACCGGCACTCCACCTACGTCCGGCACTTCGCCGACGGCACCATGGTCGTCACCCACGTGATCTGGGCCTGATCGTCGGATCGACCGCGGTGGAGGGGTCCGTCGCCGGATCGCCGAGCCGCACAGTGGCCCCTCGCCAGAACGGCGAGGGGCCCACGGTGCTGGTCAGGCCGAGTAGCCGCGCGAGGCGGACCAGTTCGCCAGGTCCGCAGCCGAGATCCAGTAGGTGCCATCACCGACAGGCTGCCAGGGATCGGCGATCTTGAGACGGCCCCCGTCGCTGTCGTAGCCGACCACGGTGAGGTAGTGCCCCACGGGGAAGGATCGGGTGACGCCTTCGGCACCCACGGCGGCACCGATGACGTTGACCACCGGGATGCGCTGCTCGTCGATGGCCTTGGTGAGGTCGGCCCTGAGCCGGTGCACCTCGTCGGCGCTGGCCGATTCGTTGGGAATCTCCACGGTCTTGTACTCCCGCTCGCCCAGGCTGTCGTTGAGCACTCGGGTGATCTCGAAGGCCGAGGCGGTGCCGGCGAAGGTGGTGCCAAGTTCACTCGCCAGCTTGTCCTGGTCTTCGATCTTTCCTTGCGCGCTCAGCGCGATCCGCGTGGAGGCAGGACCGCAGTAGTAGATGTTGGGCTGCGCCTGGAACGTGTAGTCGTTCACCTGTTTGCCGGAAGCTGCTCTGGCTGTCGCCTCGGCAGCAGCCGGGTTGGCAAAGGCAGCTGTCGCCGGACCTGCGGCGACGATGCCGGCAAGAGCCACTCCCGCCGCGGCCACGCATTTCCTCACCACGGCGGAGTTGTGGGTGTTGCTGACCGAAAACCGTCGGGCAGGGTTGTTCATGTATCGCCTCTCCTCGGGGAGCCGCAGCGATCACGCGGACCACTCGCCGCTCTTCTCGGTTCGGCACGCGCCTGCGAGCCGGGATACGCACACCCCGGAGCGTCCGGCTCCGGCCTGCGGTTAAGGACCAACTGGCGGCCCGGTTCCCGCATTCCGCAGGTGAGGCCCCGGCCACAGGATTCAGGGCGGTCAGCCGGAAAAGGGACCGGCCGGACTCGAACCAGAGTTCGAGCCCGGCCGGACAGGTACGCGCCTACAGGCGGTCGAGGATCTTCTGGAGGGTCCGCACCTCCGCCGCCTGGTCTGCGGCGATCTTGGCGGCGAGAGCCTTGGCGTCCGGGTTGCTGCCGTTGGCCTGTTCGGTCTTGGCCATCTCGATGGCGCCGTTGTGGTGGGCGATCATCATTTGGGCGAACTTCTTGTCGAAGTCAGTGCCCTTGGCGGCCGTGAGGTCAGCCATCTCCTGGTCGGACATCATGCCCGGCATGTCCGAATTCATCCCCGGCATGTCATGCCCGGGCGAGGCCGACATCCCCGGCATGTTGTGGCCGCTGGGCGGAGACGTGGGCTTCCCCCACGCCGTCAGCCAGCCCTTCATGGTGGTGATCTCGGGATCCTGGGCGGCCTTGATCTTGGCGGCCAGATCCTTCAGCTCCGGGTCCTTCGCGCGGCTCGGAGCGAGGCCGGCCATCTCAACGGCCTGCTGGTGGTGCGGAATCATCATCTGGGCAAACATGACGTCTGCGTCGTTAAACGTGCCGTTCGCTGCGGACGAGGCGCCGGTCGACAGGCTGCTGTTGGAATGGTCCATGCCGGCCATGTCGTCGCCCCCGCCGCAGGCGGCAGTGACGAGCAGAGCGGACAGGGCGACACCGGCAAGGGCAGTCCGGCGCAGGATGGTTCGCTTCATCGAGTGAATGGTCCTTGTCGCTAGTGGTTGGCAGACGGTCCTGTGATGGGGGCTTGGCGGCGCGCGAGGGTCTATGTCCGCAGGACCGACACCGCGGTCATCCGCAGTCCGAGGGGAGGTCGGGGCGGAGGGCCACATCCTCGACCCCACGTCCACTGCCTGGCGCGTGCGGATACGGGCAGTTCTCGTCGGCACCGCCGGAGCATCGACAGGGAGGCGAGAACGACCGCCGCGCCGAGCACCGCCAGACATACGGCGAATGCGTCAACGCCGCGACCGTGGCCGTCCGAGCCGCTGAGGCTCTGCTCGCCTGCCGGCACCACGGGTGTGTGCCGCAGGTCCGCCATCGCGCTTTCGACGCCGGAGCCCCTGAGGCTGGGATGGTGGCCGACGGTGTGCATGCCGAGAACACCGAAGGCCAGTGCGACGAGCAGCATCAGCCACAGGGCCGCGCGCTGCTCCGGCCCGCCCGACGCGCCCGCCTTCGCGCTTTTCATGCTGTACCAGGATAGTCGGTGCAAATCCGCCTGCCAGAGATCGAGGTCTGAAGCCGCCGCATCAAGGGGTCAGGTTCGGGATGTCGAACCAGCTGAACGGTGGCCACGGCAGGTTGCGCAACACGGTGCTGTAGAGCAGGAAGGCGGCACCATAGATCCAGTAGACGCGTGGCGACAACCGCAGCGCAGGCAACTCCCGCCCGAACCAGGCGACGCCGGCCCAGCGAATGCCCGCGTAGAGAAGGAAGGGAACGGCGATCAGAGCGGCCAGATGGTGGCGGGCCGCTTCGAGGAGGTCGCCGTGCAGCAGGTAGTAGAACATTCGGGTGCCGCCGCAACCCGGACCGTTGATGCCGGTCATCGCGTGCCAGAGGCAGGGGCCGGTGGGGTCGGCGACCCGGTCGGTCGGATCGAAGCGAAGGACGAACGCCGCCGCCGCGCCGATGGCGCCGGCCAGTGCCAGAGTCGCCGCGCGCTGCGTCGCGCGATGGGGGTAACCCGCCACCTGTCGCATCGCCACCTCCTCGTGTGTCACGAGAGCACACGTGCCGAGATGGGCAGGAACGAGCGATCCCGACACGCGTCTACTAATCACGCATAGTAGATGGCACGCATGGGCACCCTGCCGAGGGGACCCACACCACGAAGACCAGGATGCCGGGCAGGCGCGCGGAACCACCCGGGACACTCCCGTCGCCCTCACCGTGCGCGGTGGCAGCCGCTGCAGACGGGCCCGGCGTAACGGCGGTACCCCTCCCCCACCGCCCCTAAGCTGGGGCAGTACGAACCCTCGCACCACCACCCCGTGCGCACGGAGGTGACCTGTGACCGGCGGTGAGGAATCCGCAGCCGACCGGCCGCCGGGGACGGCCGTGCTGACGGCCCGGGGCCTGCGCAAGTCCTACCGTCGGGGACCGTTCCGGCGGCGTTGCCCGTGCTGCGTGGGGTGGATCTCGACCTGGGGCCAGGTCAGGTGGTCGGGGTGATCGGTGAGAACGGCTCGGGCAAGAGCACCCTGATGAAGATTCTGGTCGGCGCGCTACGCGCAGACGCGGGGACCGTGTCGCACCGCGGACGGATCGGCTACTGCCCGCAGAGCCCGCAGCTGTATCCGCGGCTGACCTGCGACGAGCACTTCGACCTGTTCGGCCACGCCTATGGCATGGCCGAGGAGGAGACGGAGCGGTCCCGGCAGTCGTTGTATGACCAACTGGGCTTCCCCCGGTACGCCCGCACCCGCGCCGAGCGGCTCTCCGGCGGAACCCTCGCCAAGCTCAACCTGGCACTGGCCCTGCTGCCGGACCCGGAACTGATGCTGCTCGACGAGCCCTACGCGAGCTTCGACTGGGACACGTACCAGAAGTTCTGGGACCTGGTCGGCGAGCGCCGGCGGGCCGGCCGCAGCGCACTGGTCATCAGCCACTTCGTGGTGGACGAGGAGCGCTTCGACCGGATCGTGGCCATCACGGACGGCCGGGTGGCATCCCGGCGACCGTCCTGGCGTTCGTGCGGCGGTTCCTGGCCGACTACGCCCGCAACCGGGTGAACCTGCTGCTGCTGGTCGTCGTACCCGTGGTCTTCGTGGCGGTGGTGGCGGGCACCCTGGCCGATGCCGCGCGGATTCTCGGCGGCCGCGGCGGCGCGGCGGTCGAGAACGCCACCGCCGCGTGGTCGGCGGCGTTCCTCGCCGGCATCGGCATGTACTTCCAGAGCGCCGCCACCCGCGACACTGACCAACGGGTGGTGCTGGCCGGGCTGCGGCCGGCACGCATGGTCGCGGCCCGGCTTCTCACCGGGCTGGCGCTGGCCGTGCTGGTCAGCGCGATCGCGTTGGTCACACTCGCGCTCCGGACCGGTATCGACCGCCCGGGGCACGTGGTGGTCGGCACACTCATGGCGGCGGTCATCTACGTCGCCATCGGCACGGCCGTGGGAACGCTAGTGAGCAACCCGGTCAACGGCTCGGTGGTGGTGCTGTTGATCTGGATCCTGGACGTCTTTCTCGGCCCGGCGATGGGGGCCCAGGAGCGGGTGGGCACCCGGATACTGCCGACGCATTTCGTCACCTCGTGGATGGTGGATCTCCCGTCGGGGCACGCCGGCCGGCTCGGCGACGTCGGCTGGGCCCTGGTGTGGACCGTCGCGGCGGTCGCGGTCGCCTGGACCCTCGCGGTGCGGCGTACCCGCCGCGCCGGGCAGCCCCGTCGCCGGCAGCGGCCGGGCGGGTGGCGGGCCCAGCTTGCGGGCGCCGGCCGGGCGGCGTGGCGCGACGCCCGCCGCAATCCGGCCCTGTGGGCGCTCTACGTCGCGGTGCCGGTGATCTTCATCCTGCTGGCGGACGCGATCACTCCCGACCAGCCCATCACGGTGACGGTGCGGGAGCACGGCCGGCGGCTGGCCGGGAGTTACCCGATGCCCGAGGTGCACGGGGCGACGATGGCGCCCATCGCGGTCGCCTCGCTGGCGGCGTTGGCCGGTCTGTTCACGCTGTTGGACAGCCGCGCCGGCGACCGCCGCGCGGCCCTGGCGGGGTTGCGTCCGGCGGCGTTGCTGGCCGGCCGGCTCGGGGTGCTCGCCGCCGCGGCGTTGCTGGCCACGGTGGTGTCGCTGGCCACCACGGCGTCGGTGTTCGACGCGGTCCGCTGGCCGGTGTACGCCGCCGGGAACCTTCTGGTCGCCGGCACGTACGCGCTCGTCGGTGCGCTGCTCGCGCCGGTCTTCGGCCGGGTCGGTGGGGTGTTCATGGCGTTTCTGCTGCCCTTTCTCGACCTCGGCATCAGCCAGAGCCCGATGCTGCGCTCCCAGCCGCCGTCCTGGGCGAAGGCGCTTCCCGGCTACGGCAGCGTCAGGGTTCTCCTCGACGGCGCGCTGACCCGGGGGTTCGACGAACTCGGCGCGCTGGTGCTGGCCTCCGGGTGGATCGTGGTGCTGTCCCTGGCCGTCGCGGTCGCCTACCGGCGGTCCGTGTCGCCGCCCGGATCCCTCGTGACGGCTCTGGCCCGGCCTGCGGCGAGCCGGCCGGGCCAGAGCGGGACGTTCAACGGCGTCCGGGGGTGAGGCGGACCCGTCGGAGCAGTTGTGCGTTGAGCGCCACCACGATGGTGGAGGCGGACATCAGCACCGCGCCGACCGCCGGGCTGAGCGCCACGCCCGCCCACGCCAGCGCGCCGGCCGCGACGGGGATCGCGACCACGTTGTAGCCGGCCGCCCAGGCCAGGTTCTGCACCATCTTGCGGTAGGACGCGCGGGACAGCCGGATCACGCCGGTGACGCCGCGCGGGTCGGAGGAGGCCAGGACGACACCGGCGGATTCGATGGCCACGTCGGTGCCGGCGCCGATCGCGATGCCGACGTCGGCGCGGGCCAGGGCGGGCGCGTCGTTGACCCCGTCGCCGACCATGGCCACCGTCAGGCCCCGCGCCTGCAGGTCGGCGACCGCGCGGTCCTTGTCCGCCGGGAGCACCTCGGCGAACACCTCGTCCACACCGGGGCGGAAGCCCAGGTCGGCGGCGACCGCCTCGGCGACCGGGCGGGCGTCTCCGGTGATCATCACGATCTTCTTGACGCCCTGTTCCCGCAGCTCGGTGATCGCCTCCCGGGCTTCCGGCCGGACCTCGTCCTCCAGCGCGAACGCGCCGATCGTTTCGGGTCGGCCGTCCGCCGGCAGCCGCAGCAGATGCAGGACGGCCGCGCCGCGGGCCGACCACCGGCTGCTGGCGTCCGCCAGGTCGGCGGGCACAGTGGCATCGAGCTCCCGCAACAGCGCCGGACCGCCGACCGCGTAGGAGGTGCCGTCGACCACGGCCTGGACGCCGCGTCCGGTCAGGGAGCGGAAGTCCCGCGCCGTGGCAATCAGACCGTGCCCCTGGGCTGCCCGCACCAGGGCCCGGGCGAGCGGGTGCTCACTGTCGGCCTCCACCGCGCCGGCGACCCGCAGCACCTCGTCCTCGGTGAGCCCTGCGGTGGCGGCGGTGGCGGTAACGGTGTGGGCGCCCTTGGTCAGGGTGCCGGTCTTGTCGAACAGCACCGCGTCCACGCCACGCATGCGTTCGAGCGCCATGCGGTCCTTGACCAGGATGCCCGCCTTCGCCGACACCGCGGTCGACAGGGCGATGACCAGCGGGATGGCCAGCCCGAGGGCGTGCGGGCAGGCAATCACCAGAACCGTCACCGTACGGACCACGGCTTCGTTGACGTCGCCCAGTGCCCACCAGGTGCCGAAGGTGATCAGCGCGGCGGCGGTGGCGAGGTAGAACAGCCAGGCGGCGAACCGGTCGGCGAGCACCTGCGCGCGGCCGGCGGACGCCTGCGCCTGGGCGACGAGCCGGCTGATGCCGGCCAGGGCGGTGTCCTCGCCGACGGCGTCGACGCGGACCCGCAGGGTGGAGTCGGTGGCGACGGTGCCGGCGACCACCTTGTCGCCGACCGTACGGGGCACGGGCCGGGACTCGCCGGTGACCATGGACTCGTCGAGTTCGGCGGCCCCGTCGACGATCCGTCCGTCGGCGGGAACCCGGCCGCCGGAGCGGACCAGGACCAGGTCGCCGACGCGCAGGTCGCCGGCGGGCACCCGGTGCGGCTGCCCGGCGTCGTCGAGGCGTTCGGCGTCGTCGGGCAGCAGGGCGGCGAGGGCCGCCAGGGCGCCCTGGGCCTGCCCGATCGCCTTCATCTCCTGCCAGTGCCCGAGCAACATGATGGTGACCAGCGCGGCGAGTTCCCACCAGAAGTCGAGGCTGAACGCACCCAGGCTCGTGGCCAGCGAGGCGGCGTACGCGACGGTGATCGCCATCGCGATCAGCAGCATCATGCCGGGAGCCCGGTCGCGGACCTCCCGAACGGCGCCGGCCAGGAACGGCCAGCCGCCGTAGGCGAAGACCAGGGACCCCAGGACGGGCCCGACCCAGGTCATGCCGGGGAAGTCGAGGGTGTAGCCGAACCAGTCCATGATCATGTGGCTGGTGGCGACGATCGGCACGGTCAGCGCCAGGCTCAGCCAGAACTTGCGCCGGAACTGCTCCGGGTCGTGCCCGGCGTGCTTGTCGTGTCCGCCGCCGTGTCCCCCGTGGTGGTCGTGGTGCTGGGGCTGATCCGGCGGGCGACGCTCTGGCGTGTGATCTGCGTGCCGCTCGGCGACGTGGCCGTGAGCGGGGTGCGGGTGCTCGGGTGCCGTCGCGAGCGGGGCATGGTGGGTGTCGTGGCGTGTCATGAGGTCCACCTCCGCCTCGAACATATACCCCTAGGGGGTATAGGGCAAGGCTGCTGGTACGTGGTCTTGAGCGCTTCCTGTTACCGCTACCCGGAGGGGGTAGGACCTTCGACCGTACGGCCGGGGCCGGTAGGCGCTGCCGCCCGGCGGAACCCGGGAGCAGGCTCGGTTTGGGAGCTACGAGAAAGGAGACCGGTGATGAGGCGACATCTGCCGTTGTACGTGACCGCCTTGGTGATCCTCATCGCGGGGGCGCTGGCGATCGGCGTGCCGGCACGTTCGGTGGCGTACGGGCTGCTCGCGCTCGCCTGCCCGCTGATGATGCTGTTCATGCACGGCGGCCACGGTGACCACAGCGGTCACTCCGGTGGCAGCGAGCGCCGCGGCCCGTCGGAGACGAATTCGTCGGTCAGGTGAGCCGGCAGCGGCGACGGGTATGCCGGCGACGCCGTCAGGTCCAGGAGAACAGCAGGGTCCGACAGCGGAAAGGACGTGACCCACATGCATGATGGCAACGGTTGGTTCTGGCCGATGGGTCTGATGATGGTCGGCTGGCTGGTCCTGGCCGTGATCATCGTCGCGGCGGTCTGGCTCACGGTCGGCACCGGCCGACGCGCGACGGACCACGGCGACTCCGCCCGGCGGATCCTGGCCGAGCGCTACGCCCGTGGCGAGCTGGACGACGAGGAGTACCGCCGCAGGCTGGACGGGTTGCGCTGACGGGCCTCCCCCACGCGCTTCGTCAGCTGCCTGCGGCGGGCCCTGCGCCGGGCAGGGCGACGGTGAACATCGCGCCCCGGCCGGGGCCCTCACTGGCGGCGGTGATCCTGCCGCCGTGTTGGGTCACGATAGCGCGGGCGACGGCCAACCCGATGCCCGATCCCCCGTGCTCGCGGTCCCGGGCGGCGTCCGCCCGGTAGAAGCGTTCAAAGACGTGCGGCAGGTGCCGCGCGTCGATGCCGTCTCCCGTGTCGGTGACGCTGACGCGCACCTCGTCGGCAGCCCGGGTGGCGTGCACGCTGACGCGCCCGGTCGGTGGGGTGTGGCGCAGGGCGTTGTCGAGGAGGTTGCCCAGCACCTGCCCCATCCGTACCGGGTCGGCGTCGACCACTCCGACGTCCGGTGCCACCTGCTCGTGCAGGGTGAGGCCCTTCGCCGCGTACCGGGGCCGGGCGGCGGCCACGGCAGCGCTGACCAGCTCACCGACGGCGACCGGTCGGGGGCGCAGGTCGAGTTGGTGCTCCTCTGCGCGGGACACCGCGACGACGTCCTCGGCCAGACGGCGCAGCCGGGTGGTCTGCGCCCGCAGCACCGTCCAGGTGTCCTCGCCCTCGACCGCGATCCCGTCCTCGGCCGCGTCCACGTACGCCTCGATGGTGGCCAACGGAGTACGCAGCTCGTGGCCGAGGTCGGCCAGCAGACGGCGGCGGGTCGCCTCCGCGTCGGCCAGCCGGGCGGCCATCGTGTTGAAGGCGGCGGCGACCGTGTCGAACTCCGGACCGAGGCCGGGACCGTTGACCCGTGCCGCGTAGTCGCCCCGGCTGACGTCCGCGGCGGCGGTCGCCAACTGGGTGACCGGTCGGGCAAGGCGGCGAGCCAGGTAGGCGCTGACGGCGAGGGCGGCGAGCAGCGATACGGCGATCGCGACCCCCAGGGCGAGGGCGCTGGCCGAGGCGTACGCCTGCTCGACGTGATGAGCGGTCCCGGGGTCGACCGGACCGGTCACCCGCCTCAGATGGCTCCGGAAGATCGCCGGCCCGACCACGGCCGCCACCAGGCCGAGGGTTCCCGCGCCGACCAGCACCACGAGGGCCTGGGCGGCGAGAAGCCGGCCCGGCAGTCCCAGTTGTCGTCTCATCCCCGCCCCATCCGGTAGCCGATGCCGCGGACGGTGCGGATGAACCGGGGCCCGGCGGGATCGTCGCCGAGCTTGCGGCGCAGGTGGGCGATGTGCACATCGACGAGGTGCTCGTCGCCGACCCAGTCGGCACCCCACACCGCGTCGATGAGCTGCCGGCGGCGCAGCGCCGTGTCCGGCTGCGCGGACAACGCGGCAAGCAGGTCGAACTCCGTCCGGGTGAGTTCCACGGGCTGCTCGTCGACGTACACCTCACGGCCGGCCAGGTCGACCCGCAGCCCGCCGACCGTCCGGGTCGACTGCTCCGCGGCCGGGGCCACGGCGGCGCGGGGACGGCGCAGCATGGCGCGGATCCGGGCGACGAGTTCGCGCGGGCTGAACGGCTTGGTCAGGTAGTCGTCCGCGCCGACGCCGAGGCCGATGAGCTTGTCGACCTCCTCGCTGCGGGCGGTGAGCATGACCACGTAGCAGTCGGTGAACGTGCGGATCTGGCGGCAGACCTCGATGCCGTCCAGGCCCGGCAGGGCGAGGTCCAGCACCACCACGTCGGGCCGGTCCCGCCGGGCGGCCGCGACCGCCGACCGGCCGTCGAAGACGCAGCTCACCTCGTGACCGTCGCGCTCCAGATAGCTGGCGACGACCTTGGCCAGGCTGCGCTCGTCGTCGACCACCAGCACACGTACACCCATGGGCCAATCCTGCCCTGCCGGTCAGGCCGGGCGGACCCAGGTCACCGGCGATCGCTCATGAAGATTCACTGAAGAAAGCCGTGCGACGTGGCCGTCGGCCCGCGGCGAAGGTCAGGCTGCAGACAGGGTTCCTCGCAGCCGAAGGAGCAGCCATGTCCCCCACCCTCACCCGCCGACGACTGCTGGCCGGAATCGCCGGCACGGTCGGTATCGCCGGCACGGCCGGCGCCGCCGCCTGGGCCGGCGGGCTGTTCGACCCCCGTCTCGTGGCTCCGGGCGGGGACCTGGTGGCCCGGACCGAGGCAGCGCGACGGCGGGCCGGCGCCCGCACCGTGTCCGCGAGGCTCAACCCGCGCCCGGTCACCCTCGACCTCGGCGGCCGGCAGGTGCAGACCTGGGGCTACCAGGATTCCGCGCCGGGTCCGCTGCTGCGCGCGCGGGCCGGCGACGTGCTCCGCGTCGAGGTGGCCAACGGTCTGGCCACCGAGACGAGCGTGCACTGGCACGGCGTCGCGCTGCGCAACGACATGGACGGCGTGCCCGGAGTGACCCAGCGGTCGATCGCTGCGGGCGGAACGCACACCTACGAGTTCACCGCCCCTGACCCGGGCACCTACTTCTACCACCCGCACTCGGGAGTCCAGCTCGACCGCGCTCTCTACGGTGTGCTCGTGGTCGACGACCCGCACGAGGCCGGCCGGTACGACCAGGAGTGGATCGTGGTGCTCGACGACTGGGTCGACGGCACCGGCCGCACACCCGACGACGTGTTGGCGTCGCTGCAGTCGATGGGCGGCCACGACGACATGGCCGGCATGAACGGCATGGCCGGCATGGAGCACGGCGGCATGAGCGGCATGTCGATGGGCGGCATGGAGAGCATGACCTCGCCCCTGCTAGGTGGGGCAGGAGACGTGGTCTACCCGCACTATCTGATCAACGGCAGGGCACCGGACGCCCCGGTGACGTTGACCGGTCGACCGCGCCAGCGGGTGCGGATCCGCCTCGTCAACGCCGCCTCCGACACCGCGTTCCGGATCGCCCTCGGCGGCCACCGTCTCACCGTCACCCACACCGACGGCTTCCCCGTCACCCCCACCACCTGCGACGCCCTGGTGCTCGGCATGGGGGAACGGGCGGACGTCACCGTGGACCTCGGCGACGGCGTCTTTCCCCTGGTCGCGGTCGCCGAAGGCAAGAGCGGCCAAGGCGTGGCCGTGGTCCGCACCGGCGCCGGCAGCCCGCCGGCCGCGACTGTCCACCCTGCGGAGCTGGACCTCCGAGTGCTGCTCACCGGCGGCCTGAGCCCTGCCGACGCCGTCAAACTGGAGCGCCGCAAGGCCGATCGGGTGCACCGCCTGGAACTGGGCGGCTCGATGATGCCCTACCGGTGGACCATCAACGGCACCACCACCGACAAGCTCGACCCGCTGCTGGTCGGCCAGGGCGAGCGGGTGCGGCTGGAGTTCGTCAACCAAAGCACGATGTTCCACCCCATGCACGTGCACGGCCACACGTTCGCCGTCACCGACACCGGCGTCCGCAAGGACACGGTGATCGTGGTGCCGAAGCAGACCGTCGCGGTCGAGTTCGACGCGACCAACCCGGGCCAGTGGATGACCCACTGCCACAACATCTACCACGCCGAGACCGGCATGATGATCAACCTGGCGTACCAGGAGTAACAGCCTGACCTATCCCCCGGGGTGACAGGAGGCTCCCGCGGCCTTCGGCCATGGGAGCCTCCTGTCATCGACCGACGGTTCAGGTGACGCGGCGGAAGCCGGCGACCGGCATGTAGGTGATGCTCAGGACGTTGACCGGCTTACCGGCCCGCGGCGCGTGCACCATCAGGCCGTTACCCAGGTACAGCCCCATGTGGTGCAGGTCGCTGAAGAAGAAGATCAGGTCGCCGGGGCGGGCGTCGGCCCGGGACACCGGCCGACCCTCGTTCCACTGCGCGCCGGTGAAGTGAGTGAGCGAGATACCCGCGGCCTTGTAGGCGTACTGGGTGAGCCCAGAACAGTCGAAAGCGTCCGGGCCGTCGGCCCCCCAGACGTACGGGTCGCCGACCTGCTGGCAGGCGACGCGGATCGCCGTCTGCGCGGCGCTGCTGACCACGCCGCTGATAGTGGGGCAGCCCGTTACCTTCACCGTCGTCTTCGGCAGCGACGCGGTCAGGCGTTTGATCTCGGCGTCGATCTGCTTCTTCTTCGCCGCCAACTCGTCCTGCTGCTTGACCTCCGCGGCGATCAGCTCGTCCAGCTTCTTCTTCTGCGCCTGGTACCGGTCGCGGACAGCCAGCACACCGGCGATTTCCTGGTGCTGCTGGGCCGCAAGCCGGTCGAGGATCACCAACTGTTCGGCGAGGGTCCCAGGCTTGGTGCTCACCAGAAGGGCACCCAGTTCCTGCGAGGGGCCCCGCACATAGTACCGGGCGGCGATAGCGCCGACCCGGTTCATCGCCAGCGCGGACTCCAGTTCCAGCGGGGCCATCTTCTTCTCGAGGTCCGCCGCCTTCTTCTGGTTGACCTTCAGCTGGGCCCGCACCTTGTTGAAGCCTTCGATGGTGGGCTCGAGTTGTTCCCACTGCTTGTCGATCTGCGCTTCGATCTCGTCCGCCGAGGGCGCGGCGTGGACCGGTGCCGCCAGGAGCCCGGCGCCGAGCGCAGCGGCCGCGAGCAGGACGAGTGCACGGCGGGCCAGCCCGCCGCGACGGACGGGCGGGTGGCTCGCGGGGGGACGGCGAAGGGGCAGGGATGCCACCAGCACGGACTCCTTCTGGCCTTGGGAAGCGGGCGGGGCTGCGCGGTAGCGGCCCCACCCGCGGCGGGTTCGCCCACATCCTTACCTACTATTGGCCGATAGTTGAAGAGGGGACGGCCCGAGCAGCCAAAGTGTCACCGAGGGCTAGCGGCTGACCACGTACCAGAGCGGTCCGGCCACCAGCCCCAGCGCCAGGCTGACGGCCGACGCGAGGATGGCCGTCCGCGCCGTGACGCGCCGCAGGACGGCCTCGGAGGTCACCGCCGAGTCGCCGGGCTCTCGGTACACGGGAACGATCCAGCGCAGGTAGTAGAAGAGGCTGAGCACACTGTTGACGAACACGACGACGGCGAGCCAGGCGTACTCGCCGTCCCAGGCGGCGGTCGCGGTGGTGAGCTTGCCGACGAACACCGCCGTCGGCGGGGTGCCCACCAGGCCGAGGAGGGCGACCAGCAGGGCCGCGGCGAGCCCCGGCCGCCGGTAGGCCAGGCCCCGGAAGTCGGTGAGGTCGCGGTGCTCCGGAAGGGCGGCGGTGACCGCGAACGCGGCGATGTTCGTCACCGTGTAGCCGGCCAGGTACAGCAGCAGCGACGGCAGTGCCAGGTCGCTTCGTCCAATGGCCACGATGGGCACGAGCAGGAACCCGACCTGGCTGACGGTGGACCAGCCGAGCAGCCGGCGTGGGTCCGATTGCCAGTAGGCGGCCAGGTTTCCCAGGGTCATGCTGACGGCTGCCACGACAGCCACCGCGACCGCCCAGGACACGGAGGTGGGAAGGACGCCGGCGAGTCGGAAGACGGCGATCAGCGCGCCGATCTTCGGAACGGTGGTCAGGAACGTCGCCGCGGTGGCGGAGGTGCCCTGCGCGGCGTCGGGCACCCAGAAATGCGCGGGTACGCCGCCGGCCTTGAACATCAGCCCTGCGAGGAGAGCCACCGCAGCGACCGCGACCGCCCCGCGGGGCATGTCCGGCAGGCGCTGCGAAAGTTCGGGATAGGTGGTGGTGCCGGACAGGCCGGTCAGCACGGTGACGCCCAGCAGGAGCAGGATCCCGAACAAGGCTCCCAACAGGTACGTCTTCAGCGCGGCTTCGGCGCCGGCAGCGGTGTGGGCAAGACCGATCAGCGCGTAGAGCGGGATGCTGGCGAGCAGGAACCCGACGGCGAGGGCGAGCAGGTCGTTCGCCCCGGCCAGCAGCACCGCGCCGGCGGTGGAGAACAGGAGCAGGCTGTAGGTTTCGCTCTCCCGCGCGGTACCGGAGATCTCGTCGGCCGCGATCGCCAGGATGAGCAGGGTGCCGGACGCCGCGAGGATGCGGGCGATCCCGGTGGCCGTGTCGACGGCGAACGAGTTGTCAAAGGCGCTCGTCGCCGGCTCGCCCAACTGGATCGCGGCGACGACGATCGTGGCGACGAGCACGACGGCGGTGAAGATCCGGATGATCCACTGCCGGTGGCGGGGGACGAAGGAACCGCCGATCAGAGCGGCGAGGGCGCCGCCGGCGAGCAGCATCTCGGGGACCAGCAGCAGCGGTCGCATCATCTCCGTTTCCACCGGTCACCGCCCGAGCAGGCCGACGACGGCGTGGGCTGCCGGTTCGATGACGTCGAGCAGCGGGCGCGGCAGCACCCCAATCAGCAGGGACAGCAGCAGCAGCGGCCCGACCGACCAGAGTTCGCGGGCGCGCAGGTCGGTGAACCCGATGGACCTGCCGGTGGTGTCGCCGGTGAAGACGCGTTGCAGCGCGCGGAGGAACAGCGCCGCGGTGATCAGGATGCCGAGCACGGCGACGGCGGTGACCGGTGCCGCGGCGACGCTGCCGGTGAAGATCTGGAACTCGGCGATGAAGCCGGAGAAGGCGGGCAGGCCGAGGGAGGCGAACGCACCCACGGCGAACAGCGCGGCGAAGGTCGGCGCGGGCGCGCCGAGCCCGCCGAAGTCACGCATGTCGTAGGTGCCGGCGCGGTCCCGCAGGACGCCGGCGAGCAGGAACAGCGCCGCGGTGATCAGGCCGTGGCTGACCATCTGGGTGACCGCCCCGACGACCGCCACGCCGCGAGCCTGGGCGGTGTCGGCGGCGACCAGGCCGGCCACGCCGACGGCGAGGACGATGTAGCCCATGTGGTTGACCGACGTGTACGCGATCATGCGTTTGACGTTGGACTGGGCCAGCGCGACGAGCGCCCCGTAGAGCACCGACACGACGCCGACGACGACGACCACCCAGGCCCACGCCCTCCACGCCTGCGGGAGCATCGGCATGGCGATGCGGACGAAGCCGTAGGTGCCCATCTTCAGCAGCACCCCGGCGAGGACCGCCGAGCCGACGGCCGGTGCGTCGGTGTGTGCCGGCGGCAGCCAGGTGTGGAAGGGCACGGTCGGCGTCTTCACCGCCAGACCGAGCAGGATCGCCGCCAGCACCAGCCCACCCGCGACCGGCCGGCCCTGCAACGGCGGCGTGGCGACGAGTTCCGGCATGTCGAACGTGTGCGGGGCGGCAGCGACGTACAGGCCGATGAACCCAACCAGCAACGCGAGGGAGCCGAGGAAGGTGTAGAGGAAGAACTTCAGCGCCGAGTGTGCCCGGTTGCCATGGCCCCAGCCGGCGATGACAAAGTACATGCCGACGATGGACAGATCGAAGAAGACGAAGAACAGGACCAGGTCGGCGGCGACGAACAGACCGAGGCTGACGCTCTGCAGGAACAGAAACAGCGCCGCCTGCCCTCGGGGCCGGTGTCGCTCGTGCAGTGCGTACACCGCGCAGGCCAGGAAGATCACGGCGGTCATCACCACCAGCGGCAGCGAGAGCCCGTCCACACCGATGTGGTAGCTGCTGTTCACGCCGGGAATCCACGCCGCCCGCTCGGCGAAGGCGAGCTCACCGGTCGGCGGGGTGTGGTAACGCCACCAGACGACGGCGATCAACGCGAGATCGACGGCGGTCACGGCGATCCAGGTCCAGCGCGCCGCGGTGTCTCCCAGCCGCGGCAGCGCGACCAGTGCCACCGCTGCGAACAGGGGAAGGAAGACAATCACGCTGAGCACGGGTTCACCCCAACACCACGAGGACGACGACACCGACGAGGAGCACCACGACGGCCTGTAGGTAGTACTGGTAGAGCTGTCCGGTCTGCGGCCGGCGCGCGAACTGCCCGAGCCGGCGCATCCCGGCGGCGAACGCCTCCACCGCCCCGTCGAGCCACCGGTCGTCGGCCCGGCCGGCCCGAGCGGCCATCCGTAGCGTCCGGGCCGAGGCGAATTCGACGCCCCGGTCGAGGACCCGGTCGTCGAACGAGCCGGCCCGGCGGGACAGGCTCAGCACCGTGCGCGCCAGGGCTACCGCGGCCCGGTCCAAGACCCGGTCGTCGAAACGGGCCAACGCCTCGGCGCAGCGCAGCGTCGGTCGGACGACCAGGACTCGTGCTGCGGGCTCCAGCCCGAGCCAGTGCAGCGCCCAGCGCGGCTCGGGGATCGGGCGGCGGGCGACCGCCAGGACGACGACCAGTGCGATCACCGCCGACACCCCAAGCTCCGGCAGCGACACGTGGAACTTCTCCGGCTGCCCGACGGTCCGCGCGACCGTGGCGCCGACCGGTGGCAGAGCCAGCAGGCCAGCGAACCCCGCACCGATCGCGAGCGCGACCAGCGGCGCCTGCTGTAGGACGCCGACCCGCCTGGTGGCCGTCTCCTCCTCGTCCCGGTGGGCGTCGACGTCGGCCTGCTGGTCGGGGGGACCCGCCGCCAGATGACCACCAGCACCTTCCCCGCGTAGGCGGCGGAGAGCGCCGACGCGGCCAACCCCACCGCGTAGAGCCACGGCGACTGCTCGAGGGCCGCCGCGAGGACCTCGTCCTTGGTCGCCCACAGCGACAGCGGCGCCATCCCCGCGAGCGCGAGCGCACCGACGGTTGCCGTCCACCCGACCCACGGCCACCGAGCGACGACCCCGCGCAGCCCGGCGAGCTGCTTGGTGCCCAGCGCCGTCAGCCAAGCTCCGGCCGCGAGGAAGAGCAAGGCCTTGGTGGCGGCGTGCGCGATCAGGTGCGTCGCGCCGCCCGCGATCCCGCCGGCCCCGGCGGCTAGCACCACGAAACCAAGCTGGGCGGAGGTGGAGGCGGCGAGGAGTTGCTTGAGGTCCCGCTGGGCGACCGCCACCGCCCCCAGCAGGAGCGCCGTCACCGCTCCGGCCCACATGGTGGCCGGGCCCGCCCACCCGGTCGTGGCCAGCAGCGGCTCGACGCGCAGCAGCAGGTAACCGCCCATGGCGACCATGGCCGCGGAGTGCAGCAGCGCGCTGACCGGGCTCGGGCCGGCCATCGCCCGAGAAAGCCAGAACGAGAAGGGCAGTTGCGCGGCCTTGCCCAGCGCGGCGATGAGCATCCCGGCGGCGATGAGGTGCCGCCAGCCGGGGCTGCTGTCGGGCAAATCGCGCAACGCCAGACCGGCGCCGCCCGCGAGGGCCGCGCCGGCGGCGAGGTAGAGGCCCAGGTCGGCGGCGCGCGTGGTGACGAACGCGGTCAGGCCTGCGGACACCCGGTCGGAGTCGCGCCACCAGAACCCAATCAGGGCGTACGAGGCGGCGCCCATGATCTCCCAGGCGAACAGCAGGGTGGGCAGCGTCGCCGCGGTGGCGGTGAGCGCGACGGAGGCGGCGAAGAGCAGCATCAGGCCGTGGAAGCGGGCCCGGGAGCGGCGGATCTCCCCTGCTGCGGCGAGTAGCACGAGCAGGGTGACCACCGTCAACATCGGCAGCACCAGGGCGGCGAGCCCGTCGACGGCGAGCGCGAACTCGGTGCCGGCGAGGAACGGCGCCGCCACCCGCGGCCGGGCCACCCCGACCACCGCCGACAGGGCCACCGACCCGGTGGCAACGGTGAGCGCGACGGGTGCCGCGAGCCGGTCAGCCCGCCGGTCGAACGCGAGCAACGCGCCGACGCCAGCCGGTAGGGCCACCAGTGACCAGAGCGCCGCCTGCGCAAGCCCGTTCATCGGGACAGGTCCGCGGCCATGTCGGTCATGTCGGTGCGGCGTACCCGGTGCAGGTGGGTGGCCACGGCGAAGCCCATCGCCATCTCGACGGTCATCGCCGTGATGATGACCAGCAGCAGGACCTGCCCGGACGGGTGCGGGGCGAGGAACCACCAGAATCCGGCGCCGGCCAGGATGAGACCGTTGAGCATCAGCTCCAGCCCCATCATCACCATGACGACGACCTGCTGGGACAGGGCGCCGTAGAGGCCGACGCTGAACAGCGCGGCCGCGACGAGCAGCACGGTCTGCAGGGTCATCGGCCGACCCCTCCGGGCTGCGGGTCGTCGGCCGGTCGCCGGCGCAGGTCGTCGCCGAACCGGTCGTAGCGGGTCCGGTGGGCGGCGAGGACCACGCCGGCGACGATGGTCACCGCCATGACCGCCCCAACGCCGGTCATGACCAGCATCTTCGGACCCATCAATTCCTCCCCCAACGCCTCGGTGACGTCGACGGGCGGGGCACCGCGCCGCGTGGGCCACGGCACGAGCAGCACCCCGGCGGCCAGCAGGACGAACACGCCGATGGACACCGCCAGGGCGTGCCGGTTGTCGTGGACCATGCTCATCGGCATCAGCGCCGGGTTCATGCCCATGAACATGACCATGTAGACCGCCATGACGGCCATCTCCATGACCATCATCAGGATCGTCACCACCCCGACGTAGTTCTGCTGCATCAGCAGCACCTGCAGACCGACGGCGATGAACGACACGGCGAGCGCGTAGCTGGCGCGGGCCATCGAGTCGACGACGAACACCGCAGCGCCGGCGAGCACGGCGACAACCGCCAGGGCCCAGAACACGACGTGGGTGACCACCTCAGCCCCTCCCTACGGCGACGACCGCGACGACCAGGTCCTGCAGCAGCACCGCGGGCAGCAGCACGATCCACCCGACCTCCATGAACACGTCCGGTCGTACCGCGGGCAGGCGGCGGCGCAGCCACACCAATGCGGCCAGCAGGGCAAGGGTCTTGATCAGCACCCAGGCCCAGTCGGGCAGCAGCGGGCCGGCGCCGCCGCCGAGGAACATCGGCACCGCGAACGCGGCCCCGGCGGCGAGCAGCGCGTACCGGCCACCCTGAAACAGCAGCCGGTCGACGCCGGACAGTTCGGCGGTCACACCGCCGGCCACGTCGGCGCCGAGGGCCGGGGAGAAGGGTCCCCAGACGGCGATCGCGAGGACGCCCAGGCAGAAGACGAGGAAGGCCACCGGCATCCAGACGACGAACCAGAGGCCCTGCTGGGCGGCGGCGATCGTCCCGACGTTCAGGCTCGACGCACCTACTGCGGGTGCCACGAGCGCGAACATCAGCGGCAGTTCGTAGGCCAGGCCGTGGGCGAGGAACCGGTAACCGCCGATCAGGGAGTGGGCCGAGTTGGCACCCCAGCCGGTCAGCCACACGAACGCCCACGCCAGAACGTCCATGGCGTTGAACCAGATCACCCCCACATCGAGGTTGAACAGCGTCCACCGCCCCAGCGGCACCACCGTGATGATCATCAACGCCATGAACAGCAGTCCCGCCCCGCCGATACGCCACAGCAGGCTGTCCCCCGCTACCGTGGTCCGCCGCCGCTGGCGCATCAGCCGGGCCACCTCACCGAACGGCTGACTCAGCCCTGAGGAGCTTGCGCCGGATGCCCATGAGGCCAGGAACCCGTCAAAGGCGGCGGCCGCGGCCGCCAACAGTCCGAGCAGTGCTGCGGCGGCCAGCGCCCAGCCGGCGGGGAGCACGGTGACGTCAGGCATGACTCACCTCGCGGTCCGTGACGAGGGGGTCGAGGTCGAGGCTGGCGACGATGAGGCGGGCGGTGGCGAGGTCCCACCCGCGTACGAGATCAGGGATCGCGTCGACGGGTACGCCGAGCGACGAGCCAGCGGGCCGCTGGCCGCCGATACTGTTCGCCGCGTGATTGAGCATGGCCAGCAGCCGGTCACGCACGTCGCCTGCCATGGTGGCCGGCAGACCCCGGCGGGCGAGGTCGTCCGCATCCAGTGGCCCGATGCGGTGCAGTGAGCGCCGCAGCCACCACGACCGGCCGACCACGCGGCGCAGCCGTTCGAGTTCCCCTGCTGGCCCGTCACGGTCATCGGTGAACAGCAGGGCGTCACGGATACGCCGAGCGCGGGAGGCGGCATCACCCCAGCCGGCGAGGCCCAGGAGGCTGGCGGCGTTGTCGCAGCGTCTGGCGGCGAACCGGCGCAGGTCCTCCGGCGCGTACCGGCGCTCCGGCTCGGCGGCGGGATCGGTCGCGGTGACGAGGCTGGTCTCCGCATCGACGATGACATCACCCTGAAGGGTGCACCGCAGGACGAGGCCCGCCGGCCAGTACGCCAGGACCGGGCCAAGTCGCAGGTGCAGGAAGTCCATCTCCAAGCCGTCGCGGTCCTCACCGCCGGAGGCGAGCGGGATACCGCCGGGGGCCATGTCCATACCCCCGTGCTCCATGCCGCCGTGGGCCATGCCGCCATGCTCCATTCCGCCGTGGCCCTCGTGCGTCATTGCGCCGTGGGAAGACTGCCCCATCCCCTTGTGATGGACGTCTTCAGAATCGGCGTGGGCGGCGTGCCCGGCATGGCTCATGTCGCCGTGGCCCTCAGAGGGCAGGTCCTCGTGCCCGGGGTGCGCCGCACCACCACCATGACCCGCCTGCCCACGGGCCGCCTTCTGGTCGTGGTCGCCATGCTCGGTGTGGCCGTGATCGCCATGCCCCTGGCCGCCGTCGTCGTCGGCGTGCTCACCGCCGCCGCGTGGCGGTTCCTCGTGGCCGACGTGGCCGTGCCCCTCATGCGCCGGCGCTGCGCGGTGTGGACGTTCCTGGCTTCCCGCGGAGTCGGCGCCGTTGCCGTGGTCGGCGTGCGGCTCATGGGCCGCCTCGTCCTGCTGTCCGCCGCCATGGCGGCGCTCCGGGGTGTGGTCGGCGTGCTCCTGTGGCGCGTGCCGTTCGTGGGGCAGCTGGTCGCCGGTGTGGGCATGGCCGATCGCGGTGTGGCCGGATGACCGGTCCTGGCTGTCGGTCCGCTGCCGGTTGAGGTCGAGCAGATCTTCCTGCGCTAGGACGAGGGCGGGCGGGACGGCATGCGGGGATTCGACATCGATGCGAGCCCGCGGGCCGGGCATCTGCTCCCACAGCCGGTGCAGCGGCTCCGCCAGCTGCGAGGGCGGTGGGCCGCAGACGGCCAGGATGTCGGCCTCTGCCGGGGACAAAGCCAGCCGCCAGCCGCGCGCCAGGACGTGGCGCTCGACCGCGGCCCGGGTCACCCAGTGCCCCGGCGCCTCTGCTACAAGCACGTGCGCGTGCCGGACGGCGAGCCGACTCACCGCGTCGCTCAGACCCATCGCAGCGCGCCTTCCCGCCAGGCCCACAGCACCGCAAGGAAGACTCCCCCGAGGAAGACGAACATCTCGACGATCGCTGTGGCCCCGAGCCGGGCGACGACCACCGACCACGGGTACATGAACAGCATCTCCACGTCGAACGCGAGAAAGAGCAGCGTGGCCAGGTACCACCGAACGTGGTAGCGCGACAACGCGTGCTCCTCAGGCTGCCACCCGGACTGGAAGGGCACGCTCCCCAGCGGTGAGGCAGCGATCGCCAAAGCCCGGTGGGCCAGGTACAGACCGCCGACAATGAGCGCGGCCACCAAGGCCATGCTCGCTGCCCCTGCGTACATTCCGCTTCCCTCCGCGCTGCTGACTCCCAAGCTGCTCACCGAGCGCTCGGCCATCCGGGGCCCCGCCGGCCGGTGCTGTCTCCCTTCGCCGCTCGCCGTCAGGCACTGTGCGAGATCTTGGGCCGAAATCAGAGGGTGCCCTGCCTTACCGGACCCTCACCCGGCACGTGACAAGCCCATCGTCGGGTCCGGCGTCTGCCGATCCAGCCGTCTCCTCACCCACTTCTACTATCATGAGGTAGTAGCCGACGCATGTTGTGCCGCGAGCACGCACACGGGTTGGAGCGTGCCCGGAGCACCTCGGTCAGCGTTTCGGGCGGAGGGAATCCACTCGCGCGACGGACTGGTCGATGCGGTCCTCGGTGATGCGCCCGGCCCGGACGAGATTGGTGATCGTGTCGACTGTTTCCTCGACGACTCTCTCGTTGTGTACCTGCTGGTTGGCGAAGACGAGCAGGTCGAGGCCGGCCTGCAACGCCAGGGCGACCGCCTCGGCGGCACCGTACCGGTCGGTGATGGCGACCGCCTGCATGTCGTCGCTGACCACCGGCCCGCGCCAGCCGAGCCGGCCGCGCAGCAGATCGGTCACGGTCGCGGCTGACAGCGACGCCGGGTACGCCGGGTCGAGCTGCTTGTTCAGCACGTGGGCGGCCATGACGGAGTCGGCGAGGCCGGCCTGGATCAGCCGTTGGAACGGTTCGAGTTCCTTTACCTGCCAGGTGTCGCTGACGTCGACGACCTCGAAATCGGTGTTTCCGGCGGCGCTACCCGATCCGGGAAAATGCTTCAGGCAGGTTTTCACACCAGCCGCCCGGTGCGCCTGGATCTCCTCCGTGGCGTTGCTGACGACCACGTCCGGGTCGGCCGAGAAGCTGCGACCCAGCTTGCCGATAGCCCTGCTGTCGGGGTTGATGTTCAGGTCGACGACCGGGGCGTAGTTCAGGTTGACCCCGATCCGCGTCAGCCCCGCCACCAGTCCTCGCGCCCAGTCGCCGGTCGCCGACGTGGAGTTCTCCGCGCCGATCTCGGCCTCCGACCTGGTCGCCGGGAAGCCGTTGCTCGGGTTGAGGCGGGCGGTACGGCCACCTTCCTGGTCGATGGAGACGATGAGCCGGCCGGGCGAGGCGCTTTTCAGGGTATTCACCAGGCCCGTAACCTGCTCGGGCGAGCGGATGTTACGCACCGACTTGCTCTCCAGGTCCTGGTCGAAGAGGATCACACCGCCCAGACCGTCCCGCACCGCCTTGATGATCCAGTTCGGGGCTTGGGCGCCGCGAAAGCCGACCACGAGCAGGCTGGCGATCTTTCGCCGCAGCGCCGCCCCGGCTCCGCGCGATGCGCCGGTCGGCCGTGGGCTGCTCGTTGGCCGGGGCGTCGAGGATGTGGCGCGGTGCGACTCGCAGCCGGCAACGGCTGCCACTGCAGCTGAGCCGAGTCCGGCGAGCAGCAGCCGGCGGGGCAGGTGAACGCTGTCCACCCCCGCACGTTAGGACCCATGCCCGCCCGATGCGTCCTCACCCAGAAGATGTCATCCGCTGGTGGGACGCCTCGACGAAGCGTGGTGAGAGTTGCGTCGGTTGGATCTGGTCTACCCGGGTACTGAGGGCCCTTGCCCGATGCTCACCACGCTGTCCACTCCGGAGGAGCGATGAAGCAGAACTATGTTCGGTTCGGTGTCGTCCTGGCGGTGAGTCTGGTCGTCATGTTCGTCCTGACCCTGTCGCAGATCCGCCGCTTCGGCGACTTCTACCTCAACCTGAGCAACTTCTACATGTCACTGATCATGGTGTCGATCATGGGCGTGATCATGATGGGCGTCATGAGCAGCATGTTCACCAACAAGCGTCTCAACATCATGCTGTACATCGCGTTCGCTGCTGTCTTCATCGGCGGATTCGCTGCCGTGCGCACCGAGCCGTTCGTGGGTAACGAGGGCTTCTTGAAGTCGATGATCCCGCACCACTCCCGGGCCGTGCTGGTCTGCCAGGAATCAGATATCACCGACCCCGAGATCATCGAGCTCTGCGACCAGATCGTGAAGTCACAGGAGGAAGAGATCACACAGATGAAGAAGATCCTCAAGGACCGCTACTGACTGGGTCGGCACTGAGGACGACCGAGGTCCGGTTGGGCCCTCAACCTCCCCCGGACGCGTCCCTACCGCGCCGTGACGGTCAGCGGGGCGACCGTTGCCAGCGCCAGCGACTGACAGGACTGACATGCGTCTTCAGTGGTCCTGTGGTGTGAGGTGCACCCAGCGCAGCGTCTGGGCGTTGAGGGCGACGACGATGGTCGAGGCGGACATGAGCACGGCGGCGGCGGCCGGGCTGAGTGCCACACCGGCCCAAGCGAAGACGCCCGCGGCGACGGGGATGGCCACCACGTTGTAGCCGGCGGCCCAGACGAGGTTCTGGACCATTTTGCGGTAGGACGCCTTGGACAGGCGGGCGGTGGCGGAGATGCCACGCGGGTCGGAGGAGGCGAGGACGACGCCGACGGATTCGATGGCCACGTCGGTGCCGGCGCCGATGGCCAGTCCGACGTCCGCGCGGGCGAGGGCGGGGGCGTCGTTGACGCCGTCGCCGACCATCGCCACCCGGTGGCCGCGCTGTTGCAGGCCGGCGACGATCTCGTCCTTGTCGGCGGGTAGCACCTCGGCGAAGACCTCGTCCTCGCCGGGACGGAAACCGAGATCGGCGGCGACCGCGTCGGCGACCGGGCGGGCGTCACCGGTGATCATCGCGATCTTCCGAATTCCGAGTTGGCGCAGCTCGGCGATGGCCTGTCGGGCCTCCGGGCGTACCTCGTCCTCGAGCGCCAGCGCGCCGAGCAGCTGGGGCGGGCCGTCGAGGCGGGCCAGGTAGAGCACGGCGGCGCCGCGCGCCGACCACGCCTGCTCGGCCTGGCGCAGTTCGGCAGGGACGTCGGCGTGCAGTTCCCGCAGCAGGGCCGGGCCGCCCACCGCGTATGCCGCCCCGGCCACGGTGGCCTGCACCCCGCGGCCGGGCAGCGACCGGAACTCCGAGCCGCTTGCCGGTCCGACTCGTTGGGCGGCGGCGACGATGGCCCGGGCGAGGGGATGCTCGCTGTCGGCCTCAACTCCGGCGGCCAGGCGCAGCACCTCGTCCTCGTTGGTGCCGTCGGCGGCGGCGACGCCGGTGACGGTGTGCTGGCCTTTGGTCAGGGTGCCGGTCTTGTCGATCAGGACCGCGTCGACGGTGCGCATCCGTTCCAGGGCGAGACGGTCCTTGACCAGGATCCCGGAGTTGGCCGCCACGCTGGTCGACAGGGCGATGACCAGTGGGATCGCCAGGCCGAGGGCGTGTGGGCAGGAGATCACCAGCACGGTGATGGTACGGACGACGGCCTGGTCGACCCGGCCGAGCGCGGACCAGACGATCAGGCTGAGCAGCGCGGTGGCGGTGGCGATGTAGAACAGCCACGCGGCGAACCGGTCGGCCAGCGCCTGCGCCCGCCCACCGGCTGCCTGCGCCTGCGCGACCAGCCGTTGGATGCCGGCCAGGGCGGTGTCCTCCCCCACCGCGTCGACCTGGACGCGGATCGCCGAGTCGGTGGCCACGGTGCCGGCGACCACCCGGTCCCCCACCCGACGTGGGACCGGCCGCGACTCGCCGGTGATCATCGATTCGTCCAGCTCGGCGCCGCCCTCGACGACGTGCCCGTCAGCGGGCACGCGTCCACCGGGGCGGACCAGCGCCCTGTCGCCGACCCGCAACTCGGCCGCCGCCACCCGCTCGACGGCTCCGCCCGGGCCGACCCGCTCGGCCTCATCGGGCAGCAGGGCGGCCAGCGCGGCCAGGGCCCCCCGGGCTTGGCCGATGGCTTTCATCTCCTGCCAGTGGCCGAACAGCATGATCGTGACCAGGGCGGCGAGCTCCCACCAGAAGTCCAGGCGGAACAGGCCGACACTCGTCGCCGCGGAGGCGACGTACGCCACGGTGATGGCCATCCCGATCAGCAGCATCATGCCGGGGGCGCGGTCGCGGACCTCGCGGACCGCGCCGACGAGGAACGGCCAACCGCCGTAGAAGAACACCACCGACCCGAGCACCGGACCAACCCACAAAACACCGGGGAAGTCCAGCGAGTAACCCAGCCAGTCCATGATTAGACGGCTGGTGAGGACGACCGGGATGGTCAGCGCCAGACACACCCAGAACCGGCTGCGGAACATCTCGGGGGTGTGGCCGGCGTGCTTGTCGTGCTGCGGGTGCGTCCCGGCGCCGCCGCAGGCATGGCCGGGCTGCCCGCCGCCGTGGTGCACCTGCCTCGCCTCCCGAAACCTGTCTGCGGCCGCCGGGTGCCACGCTCACCGCCCCGGCACATCAGCGGCTGGGGCGGCGCTGCGCCGACGCCCCAGGTCTTCACCATCGCGGGTGCGACGGCGCGCCGGTGGGATCTCAGCGATTCCGCCGCTGGCTGGCCTGGCCACGGATAGGGTCTCGCTGGAAGGTCTGCGGCTCCTGCCGGGCGGGCCTCCTCACCCGAAGGCTCGTGGAGGCGGGTGGTGACTACTTGCGGCGACAGTGGCATCGACGCGCGAGACAGCTGCGGTGCTGACAGGTTTCGCCTGCCCCTCGAACGTCTCGACGCGGTCCTGTTCGACCTGGCAGCGGTGTCGGAGCACAACCCACCGGCCACCTGGGGGCCGCCGACTGCGGTGATGGTCGCGGAGGCGCAGAGCCTGCTCGGGTCGCTGCGCCGGTCGGGGCTGACGTCCGGAGTCATCGGCCGGCCTGGCAACGGATTCGGCATCGACCAGCTGACCGACCTCGTGCTAGACGGCCAGGAGGTTACGGCGCGGCTGCCGGACCCGGCGGTCCTGCTGCAGGCGGCAAGGCTGCTCGGGGTGCATCCGGCGCGAACCGCGGTGGTGCATTGCGCGCCGGCGGGGGTGCAGGCCGCCTGTCGCGGCGGGTTCGGGCTGGTCGTGGGTATCGCGTACGGCGGGGCCTGGGCAGCGGCCGAACTGCGGGCGCACGGCGCGGAACCGGTGCTGCGCGGTCTGGCGTACGTGACGGTCGACGAACAGGCGATGCGACGCCGATGGTGGCAGCCGGCGTCGACGGCCGGCGCCGAGCACGCCGGCTGGCTTCTCGACTACACCGGCGTCGACCTCGCGACGGAGGGGATCCGCGAGACGCTGTGCACGATCGGCAACGGCTACCTGGCCACCCGCGGCGCGGCACCGGAGGCCGATGCCGGCCGCAGCCACTACCCGGGCACCTACGCCGCTGCGATCTTCAACCGGCTGCGGACGCGACTGCATGAGCACGTCCATGAGGACGAGAGCCTGGTCAACCTGCCGAACTGGCTGACGCTGCGCTGGCGACGGCCCGGAGAGCGGTGGGTGAGACCGGACGCGCGCGGCGTCAGCGAGCACCGGCAGACGCTCGACCTGCGAGCCGGGGTGCTGCACCGCCGCTACCGGCATGTCGACGGTTCGGGCCGAGCCACCACCATGATGTCGCGCATGCTCGTCTCGATGGCGACGCCGCACCTGTCCGCGTTGGAGACCACGCTGGTGCCGGAGAATTGGTCGGGCACGCTGCAGGTGCGCTCGGGCATCGACGGTCGGGTCGCCAACCGGCAGGTCGCCGAGTA
Source organism: Micromonospora sp. CNZ285 (assembly GCF_004637285.1). Taxonomy (NCBI): domain Bacteria; kingdom Bacillati; phylum Actinomycetota; class Actinomycetes; order Micromonosporales; family Micromonosporaceae; genus Micromonospora; species Micromonospora sp. CNZ285. The sequence continues at coordinate 3,036,841 of NZ_SPQD01000001.1, forward strand.
CGGGCCGCTGGCCGGCCGGCACCTGCGCCCGGACGGGCAGGGACGAGACGGCGACGACGGACTGTGGCTGCGGGTCAGCACGACCCAGTCCCGGGTCGAGGTCGCGACCGCCGTGCGTACCCGGCTGTTCCAAGCCGGCGTCCGCGTGGACGCACAACGGCGCGTGGACATGCTGCCCGGTCGTCCGCAGGAGACCTGGACGGTCGCGGTGCGCGCGGGCCAGCCGCTGCGCGTGGAGAAGATCGCCGCCCACCACACCTCCCAGGACCGGGCGGTCACGGAACCTGCCGCCGCGTCCCGGGACGCGGCGGCCCGGGCCGGCTCCTTCGCCGAACTGCTCGGTGAGCAGGTCCGCGCGTGGCGGCGGCTGTGGGAACGCAGCCACATCGAGCTGCACACGGACCATCCCTGGCCATCGCTGGAGCTCAACCTGCACACCTTCCACCTGCTGGTCGCCACCTCGCCGAACGTCACCGACCTCGACGCCGGCGTCGGTGCGCGCGGCCTGCACGGCGAGGGGTACCGGGGTCACGTCTTCTGGGACGAGGTTTTCGTCCACCGGGTGCTGGCGCTGCACCTGCCCGAGGCCAGCCGCGCGCTGCTGCTCTACCGGTGGCGTCGCCTCGACGCCGCGCGGCGGGCCGCGGCCGCGATCGGCTGCCGGGGGGCGATGTTCCCGTGGCAGTCCGGCAGCGACGGCCGGGAGGAGACGCCGAGGGAGCTGTTCAACACCCGTACCGGCCGGTGGATGCGGGACCGGTCGGCGCGGCAACGGCACGTCGGCCTGGCGGTCGCGTACTCGGTGTGGCAGTACCACCAGGCCACCGGGGACCTGGACTTCCTGCGTACGCATGGCGGGGAGCTGATCCTGGAGACGGCCCGGTTCTTCGCCGACCTGGCGCGGCGCAACCCGCGCACCGGACGGTACGAGATCACCGGCGTGATGGGCCCGGACGAGTTCCACGACGGCTACCCCGACCGCGAGGCACCCGGCCTGGACAACAACGCCTACACCAACGTGATGACGGTGTGGCTGCTACGCCAGGCCCTCGCGGTGGTCGACCTGCTGGCCTGCCGAGACGGCACGAGCCTGCCCGACCGGCTCGGCATCGACGACGGCGAGCTGGCGCGGTGGGCCGAGATCACCACCAGGATGTACGTGCCGTGGCACGACGACCGGATCATCAGCCAGTTCGACGGCTACGCCGACCTCGCGGAACTCGACCTCGACGCCTACCGCCGCCGGTACGGGAACATCGGCCGGCTCGACCTCATCCTCGCCGCCGAAGGGGACTCCCCCAACCGCTACCGCATCGGCAAGCAGGCGGACGTGCTCATGCTGCTCTACCTGCTCTCCGCCGAGGAACTGCGCGAGCTGCTCGCCGGCCTGGGGTACCACTGGCCACCGGAGGCCCTGCCCCGCACCGCCGGCTTCTACCTGCACCGGGCGAGCCACGGATCGACGTTGAGCAGGGTGGTGCACGCCTGGGTGCAGGCCCGCACCAACCGGACCGCCTCCTTCGGAAACTTCACCGACGCGTTGGCCGCCGACATCCGCGACACCCAGGGCGGCACCACCCGGGAGGGCATCCACCTCGGCGCCATGGCCGGAACCCTCGACCTGGCCGAACGCTGCTACCTGGGAATCGAGACCCGGCAGGACGCCCTCTGGTTCAACCCCCGCCTACCGCACGAGATCACCCGGCTGCACACCCTGATCACCTACCGCGGCCACCAGCTGCACGTCACGGCCACCGGCAGCGCCCTCGCCCTCATCGCCTCACCCTGCAACGCGGCACCGGTCACCGTTCACGTGGCGAGACAGCCGCCGCAGACCATCGGCGGAGGCCAGCAGGTGTCGATCTCCCTGACCGGCTGAGGCCGCCGCTGGCACCCTTGCTGGTCAGGGCGGAACCCCTCGACGGACAAGTTGGGCAGGGCGGGAATCTCCCTCACGTGCCGGCCGGCTTACTGGCTGCGAGGCGTTCGATCACACCAGCGGCGAAGCGCTGATGCTGCTCGATGTGCAGACCGGCCGCGGCCACGTCACGGATGGGACGCCGCCGGAAATGCTCACCGGCCGCCGGAACGCTGACCAGTTCGATGAGGCGTTGAATCGCCCGAACGGGACGATTGGCGCCGACCACATGGTCGGCCAGCAGGAGCAGACCGCCGGGGCGCAGGACCCGGATCATCTCCTCGACCGCGCGGTGGTCGTCCGGGATGGCGCAGAGTGAGAGGGTGCAGACGACGGTGTCGAAGGTGGCATCGGGAAAGTCCAAGTCGTGGGCGGTACCGGGCCGCAGGTCGACCTCCCGGCCCAGTTCGGTGGCCCGCCGGCCCGCAATCTCCAACATCCTCGGGCTCAACTCGACCCCGGTGATCCGTACGCTGTCCGGGTAGTAGGGCAGATTTCGCCCCGTGCCGATGGCGACCTCGAGGGTGGCGCCGGTGGCCTGCCGGCAGATCCACTCCCGGGTGTCGCGCAGGAAGCGGCGTTCGATGAAGGCCATCTGCCGGTCGTAGCCGGCGGCGTGCCGGTCCCAGACGCGGCGCTGCTTCTCGTCGTCACTCATGGTGGCGAAGATAGGTGACCTGCACCAACTCTGCCGGCGTACCGACCTGCCGGCCGTCGCCGGACCCTGAGTGCCAGCGAGCACCCGCTGTGGCCACGGTAGCGGCCCGGCGACCTCACTGCGGCACGTACCGGTCGGTCCAGGTGGCGCCCGCGTCGGTGGTGGCGACGACCCGGTCACCGGCGAGCGCGGCGAAGAGCGTGCCCTTGTCGGTGGCGATGCTGTGCGGCTGCCCCGGCACCGCTCCGCGGCGCTGCCACTGCTGCCCGCCATCGGTCGAGGACCAGATCGCTCCGTCCTGGGCCACCCCCCACACGCCGGTGCGGTCCCAGGCGAGTAGGCCGACAGCGGGAGCGCCCGCGACCGTCTGCCAGCTCCGGCCGCCGTCGGTGGAGCGCTGCAGCCCGTCGCGCCCCACCGCGAGGATGCTCTGCGCATCGGTCGGGCTGACCGCGAACTCCCCCATCGCCACCCGGGACCGCTGCTCCCAGGTCCGCTGGTCGACGCTCACCATGAACGCACCATCCGTGGAGTTGTAGCCGTACACCGAGCCGTGGGCGGCCTGCAGCCCGTGGAAGTCCGCCGCGCCGGAAAGCGACTTCGCCCGCCAGGTCACCCCACCGTCGGTCGACTCGATCAGACCTACGTTGGCCGGGCCGTCCTCGGAGTGGCCGGAGGCCAGGAAATGCCCGGGGCCGACCACGGTGAAGCCCATCAGGTCCAGGGCGTCCTTCGATACCCGCACGGCGGTGTGCGCGTCGTCGACGCGGAACAGCCCGACGTGGGTGGCGACGTACAGGGCCCCGCTGCCCGGGTCGGTCGCAACCCCGTGCACGTGCCCGAACCCGTCGTGCCCGGTACCCGCCGCGCCGTGGTCAGCCGAGGAGCCCTGGTCCCGCAGGACGAACACCACCACGGCGGAGAGGACGGCCAGCGCGGCCAGCGCCGTCACGACGATCTTCCGGGTCGGCCCGGACTGCGGCTCGCCGGCTTGCGCCTTACGCGCGGAGCCGGATCTGCTGCTCGGTCGCGTCGGCTGCGACGTCCTGCTCATCGGCTGCGTCCACCTTCTCATCGTTGATCAACTTGCTGGCCGAGGGCCCCTGTCCTGGCAGGGTTCAGGGTGACCTTCCGCCCCCACCAACAATGACGCGAAGTCGGCGGAAGACCCGTCCGAAGACCATGAAGATTCGCTGAAGAACGGGCCCGGGCTTCAGTAGGGGCGGGGCGTCGGTCGCGTGGGAGACGCACCCGACCGCATCCCCGCGTACGTGTGATCGGGCGCACGTCACATGCTTCCCCCGCCTGCGTGCCGGCAACTCAGCGGGCCGGCATTGCGGGCAGGGTGAGGGTGAAGGTGGCACCGGCTCCGATGCCGGCGCTGGCGGCCGAGAGCCGGCCGCTGTGGGCCTGGGCCAGGGCGCGGGCGATGGTCAGCCCGATGCCGCTACCCCCGGTAGTCCGGCTGCGGGCCGGGTCGGCCCGGTAGAACCGATCGAACACGTGTGGCAGGTGCTCGGCGGCGATGCCCTCGCCGGTGTCGGCGACCGCGATGGCCGCCTCTCTGGCGCTGGAGCTGGTGGTGATCGTGACGCTTCCGCCGGTGGGAGTGTGGCGGAGCGCGTTGCCGAGCAGGTTGTCGAGGATCTCGCGCAGCCGGTCGGGGTCGGCGAGCGCCCGCGCCGGCGCGGGACCGGCCCGGTGTTCGAGGACGACGCCCTTGTCTGCGTAACCGGCGGCTGCGGCGCGAACCGCCTCGTCAACGACCACGTCGACGTCCAGCGGCTCGACCCGCAGGTCGGCCCGGCGTTCCTCCGCCCGCGAGAGGCCGTGGATATCATCGGCCAGGCGGTCCAGCCGCCTGGTCTGATCGCGAAGCGTCCGCCACGTATCCGGGATGGCGGGGATGACACCGTCCTCGATGCCCTCGAGGAAGCTGTCGACGGTGGCGATCGGGGTACGCAGCTCGTGTGCGAGGTCGGCGAGCAGCTCCAGCCGGCGCCGTTCGGTGTTCTGCAGCGTGGCGGCCATCCGGTTGAACGCGTCATCCACCGCGGCGAGCTCCGCTCCCAGCCGGCTCGGCGGCATCCGCGCGTCGTAGTCACCGTCGGCGACGCGGGTCGCGACTCCGGAGAGTTCGGACAGCGGACCGGCCAACCGCCGCGTGATGAACCAGCTCACCGCCAACGACGTCACCAGAGCGGCGCCAACCGCCACACCGAGCGCGACGAGCAGCGTGGCGATCAGGGCGGACTCGAGATCCTGGGTCATGCCGGCGGACATGCCCATCATGCGGTGCAGGTGACTGCGGAACAGGGCCGGCGCGACGGCGAACGCCACCAGCACCAGGGTGACCGCCCCGGCAGCCACGATCAGCGACTGCGCGATGAACAGCCGGGTCGAGAGCCGGTCGGTTCGCAGTCCGGGCCGCATCAGCCCGGACCCATCCGGTAGCCGACGCCACGGACGGTGCGGACGTAGCGCGGCTGGGTGGCGTCGTCGTCGAGCTTGCGACGCAGGTTACCGACGTGCACGTCGATGACGTGCTCGTCGCCGTACCAGTCGCCGCCCCAGACATGGTCCAGCAACTGCCGCCGGCTGAACGCCACCCGGGGCTGCGCGCTGAGCGCGTCGAGCAGGTCGAATTCGGTGCGCGTCAGCTCAACATCCTGGCCGCGCACGCGGACCTCCCGCCCGGCCACGTCGATCTCCAGGTCGCCGAATCGGCGGACCTGGGTCTCCGGTACGGCCGAAGGCGTACGCGGGCGGCGAAGCATGGCGCGCACCCGGGCGACCAGCTCCCGGGGTGAGAATGGCTTCGTCAGGTAGTCATCGGCCCCGACCGACAACCCCACCAACTTGTCCACCTCGTCGCTCTTGGCGGTGAGCATGATGATGTACGCGTCGCTGAACGCCCGGACACGCCGGCACACCTCGACGCCGTCGATACCGGGCAGCATCAGGTCCAGCACGATCACGTCCGGCTCGGTGTCGCGGGCCGACTCCACGGCGGCGTTGCCGTCTGCGGCGGTGACCACGTCGAAGCCCTCCCGGGTCAGGTAGCCGGAGACGACCTGCACCAGGGGTGGCTCGTCGTCGACCACCAGCGCGCGGAACCGGGCGCCCCCGGCGCCCGGCTCCACCCCGTCAACCCGCATGGCACCTATTCCTCGCTCATGGTGACGAACGTCCCGTGCCACGTGTGATCCCACACCGCGCCGGTGTACGCGTTCACCGACATCATCCCGACCGGCCTTCCGTCCCGCAGCGTGTGCAGGGTGTAGTACCCGGGGAACTCATCGGCCTCGCCGGCAACCAGTCCCCTCCCCTGCCGGTCGAGCCAGCGCTGGGCGATGGTGGTGGCTTCGGCCGCCGACACCCGCGCCGCCCCGGTCGTCGCGCGGGCGTGCATCCCGTAGCCGGTGTTCCACATCATCGCCGGACCGTACTCGACGCTGACCCCACCACTGCCCGGATCGATCAGCACCTCCGTGGCACCGCGCCCCGCTGCTGTGGTCAGTTCCGCGTAGTAGCCGTTGGCGAACTGCATCGTCTCACCGACGCGCAGACCGAGCCGGTCGGCGAACGCGGCCCCGCGTTGACGGGCCTGGTCCAGCGACTCCACCCGCTGCCCGTCACCGGCCAGGCCGTAGGAACCGCCCATCATGCTTGCGCCGCTCATCATGCCGGGGCCGGAGTGGCCGCCCATCATGTTCCAGTTCGGGGGTGATGGATCGGCCGCCGCCCAGGCTGCCCCGGTGGTCACCGCTGTCACCGCCGCGACGATCGCCGCGGCCAGCGCCGCCCGCTTGTGCCTCATCGTCCTCACCTCCGGGCCGAACGGGCCGCCGCCAGGTCCTCGCGTGCCCGCCGGTACTGCTCGACGTCGATCTCGCCGAGGGCGAACCGACGGTCGAGGATCTCCTCCGGCCGCTCCGGCCGGCCACCCTGCTCCGAACGGCCCCGGGGCAGCAGAACGCCGACGCCCCAGACGATCAGCCCGACAACCACGATCCAGAACAGGGCCATGAAGATCCAACCGCCCATCCCCATACCCCAGCCGTAGCCCATCATCGCCGTCTCCCTACCTCGCTTCCGTGCCTTACGCCATTCATGCTCCGACCGGCGTCTCAACGACCGATGCGGCGTACCGTCAAGATTTCGTCAAGGCCTCCGCTCACCGTGCGGTGACACCGCATAGGCACACATTCATGGGCTACGCACGCAAGGCCGATGGCGGTGTCGATCGGCTTGCCTCCCCGAGAGGTCGGCGAAGACCGCGTCCTCCCCTGGACAAGACCAAGATCGACCGTGACCGGGCATGTGCCACGGGTGATCATAAGGATCTTCAACCACTACGAGATCGACAGAACGCGCCCCACTCGACCGGCGGTTGCCCTACCAGTCGAGCCAACAGGTCTGTGTGCGGGGCCGAGTCCAGCCAACCCCTGCGTCGTTGTCCACCAATATCGAGATGAGTAACTGCAAACCTCAGTGTGGGAGGTCCTGGTGCAGGACTCGGCGAAGCTCGACGCCCCCGACCTGCTCGGCTGGTGGATACGGCAGCCGAACCGGCGACGCCGCCCACGGAAGCGGCGCCCGATAACACCACATCCCCTGGGCATCCGCTTCGCGTTCTACGGCCGGATGTCGACCCGGGAATTCCAGGACCAGCTGTCGTCGGCGCGCTGGCAGCGCGACTTCGCCGAAGACGTGATCGACGGCCGAGGCGTCATCGTGGCCGAATTCTTCGACGTAGGCCATTCCCGGCAGTTGCCCTGGCCGCGCCGCCCGCAAGCCGCGCGACTGCTGGCAGCCCTCGCCGACCCCGACCGCGGATTCGACGCGGTGGTAATAGGAGAGTTCGAACGAGCCTTCTACGGCAACCAGTTCCGCGACCTCGCGCCGCTGTTCAAACTCTACGGCGTCGAGCTGTGGCTGCCCGAGCTCAACGGCCCGGTCGACGCCAGCAACGACCTTCACCTGTCGCTGCTGGCCCTGCTCGGCGTGCATTCCAAACGAGAGGTCCAACGCTCGCGGTTCCGCGCCAAGGCCGCCATGCGGGCCCAGGTCATCGAGCAAGGCCGCCACCTCGGCGGCCGACCACCGTACGGTTACCGACTGGTCGCGGCAGGACCGCACCCGAACCGGGCCCACGCCAAGTGGGGACGCGTGGCCCACCGGCTGGAACCCGACCCTGCCACCGCTCCGCATGTCCAGTGGATGTTCGCCCAGCGCCTCACCGGGCGCAGCGTCGCCGGAATCGCCCGCGACCTCAACGACCGGCACGTGCCCTGCCCGTCCAGCGTCGACCCCGGCCGAAACCGGCACCGCAGCGGCGCCGGATGGACGCTACGCACGGTGGCATCGATCCTGGCCAACCCTCGCTACACCGGCCGGCAGGTCTGGAACCGGCAGCACACCGACCGCGGCCCCCTCGACGCCGCCGATGACCTGCTCGGTCAATCGGAGGTACGCCGCTGGAACCTGATGCAACAGTGGGTCATCTCCCGGGACCTTGCGCATCCGCCGCTGGTCAGCGAACACGATTTCGTCGCCGCACAGCAGACCAACGCCCTGCCGGCACCCGCCGACGGGTCGAGCGGACGCTACCTACTCACCGGACTGATCCGCTGCCAGGAGTGCGGCCGGATCCTCGACTCGCACTGGGTCAACAGCCACGCCGCCTACCGGTGCCGTCACGGTTTCCGCAGCGCGGTCCCGGCCGGCACCACCCGGCCACGCATTGTCTACATCCACGAAGCCAAGGCCATCCGGCAGCTCGCCGAACACCTCGGCATGCCGCACACCGACCCCCACGCAGTGGTTGACGCCCTACTTGAACACGATGCCCTGGTCAGCTGCGCCATCGGCGGCGCGCTGGGCATCCATTCGATCCCAACCCCCACGCCGACTTATCGACCGCAAGCGATACCGCATCAGCGCCGAACAGCGGAAACCCCACCGAACGCCATCGCTGACACCCGTGGGGGTTAACGTGTCCGAGACACGTCTACGTAGCACCCATATTCGAAATGGGTGTTCATGCGCCAACAGTAGCGAACTACGTTGCGTAACACTAGACCACAAGCATGGATCGCCGGGGGAAGTCCCTCTAATTTGCTGTCCCCACGCTACGGCACGATGCGGAGCCTTTGGTCAGGTCACCTTGCCCTGCGTTCCACCGAGGGCCTGTCTCGCTAAGGGTGTTTCCGGCGATCTTGGTTAGTAGGTTTCAGCGGCGGGGAAGCGGTCGCTGAAGGTGATGGCGAAGGCGTTCAGGGCGGGTTTCCAGCGCATCGTCCATCGGGTTCTGCCTGCTCCGGTGGGGTCCAGGGACCGGGTCACCAGGTACAGACACTTCAACGCGGCCTGCTCGTTCGGGAAGTGGCCGCGGGCCTTCACGGCCCGCCGGTAGCGGGCGTTGAGCGACTCGATCGCGTTCGTGGAACAGATGACGGTGCGGATCTCCAGGTCGTAGTCGAGGAACGGGATGAACTCGGCCCAGGCGTTGTCCCACAGTCGGATCACCGCCGGATACCGGCCGCCCCACTTCTCGGCTAGATCGTCGAACGCCGCCCTGGCCACTTGAGCGTTGACGGCGGTGTAGATCGGTTTGATGTCGCGTTTCAGCTCGTCCCAGTACTTGCGGGAGGTGAGGCGGAACGTGTTGCGGATCAGATGGATGATGCACGTCTGCACCACGGTTCGGGGCCAGACGTTCGTGACGACCTCCGGCAGCCCTTTCAGGCCGTCGCAGACGAGGAAGAACACGTCCTTGACGCCGCGGTTGCGCAGGTCGGTCAGCACGCTCATCCAGAACTTCGCGCCCTCACCACCGGCGCCGGCCCACAGGCCGAGGATGTCTTTGTCGCCGTCGAGGGTGACCCCGATCGCGGCGTAGAAGGGCCGATTGGCGACCTGCCCGTCGCGGACCTTGACCACGATGGCGTCGATGAACACGGCGGCGTAGATCTCGTCCAACGGGCGGTGCGACCAGTCGGTCATCTCCTCGATCACCTTGTCGGTGATCCGGGAGATCGTCTCCTTGCTGACCGACGCACCGTAGATCTCCGCGAAGTGCGCCGAGATCTCCCCGGTCGTCAACCCTTTGGCATACAACGACAACACGACCTCATCGACCCCCGACAACCGGCGCTGCCGCTTGCGCACGATCTGCGGCTCGAACGTGCCAGCCCGGTCCCGAGGCACGTCGATCTGCACCGGGCCGTTGGCTTCGGTCAGCACCGTCTTCGACCGAGTCCCGTTGCGGACGTTGCCCGACCCGGCCCCGGCCTGGTCGTGTTTGGCATAGCCGAGGTGCTCGGTCATCTCCTCGTTCAGCGCGGTCTCCAGGACCGTCTTGGTCAACTGCTTCAACAGTCCATCCGGGCCGGTCAGCGACAGCCCTTGTTCCTTCGCGGCCCGGACCAGCTCAGCGGCAGCCTTCGCCTCCGCCGACGGCTCGGGCCGCTTCTTACGTCCGGTCTGGTCGTTCAGTGTCGCGGTCATCACGGCACCCTCCTCACCAGGCACAACGCCCGGCAGGTCAGGCCGGAAACACCTTTAGATCCACAGACCCTCCACCGACGCCAGCCATGGCGGCTGTAGCCATCTGCGGCAGGATGTTGTGGGTGTGGAGCGAGTGGGCGAGTGGCTTCGTGCCGTCGTCGATCGATTCGCATCGAGTGACTGCACTGCGGGCTGCGCCGCCGTCAGTTTCGTCGAATCCGATCCAGTGCTTCGGTCAGCGCTGCTTTCACGGTCGCCTCCTGTTCGATGGCGTAGCCACGATCCAGGCAGTTGCGGGCAAAGGCTCCGATCTGATCGTTCCGGGTCGCGAACGGTTCCAGATGTGCCCGGCTGTGAGCGGAGAAAGCCCGGCCGGGTTGGTGCCGTGCAGCGCCGACGTCGATGACGTGGACTGTCAACTCTGCGGCGAGGTGGTCGTGGATTCTCGCGGCGATACGCACTCCGCCAAGGTCGGCGTCGGTGCAGATCAGTGTTGACGAGGCCTGCACTGCTGCTTCGGCAATCAGGTTGAGGACGGGCTCTGGTGGCTGGCCGTGGCACCAAATGACCGGCACGCCCGCGTCGATATCGCATAGCGTTTCGGCGGCCTGCCGGTTTTCGATGATCAGAAGCGGCCCCGTCCCGCGGCGTATGTCGATGGAGATCGTGTGCTGAGGGCTGAGCCGGATGTCATGCGGGCCAGGCAGCGGGGAAAGATCGATGACGGCATCTGAGACCTGCAGCCGGACCGGGCCGCCGATGCCGATGTATGGGCTGCGGGATAGGCCGAGTGCAGCGAGGGCGTCGGGTTCGAATCCGAGCTCGGTCAGCAGCCGCTGAACGTCATCGCGGGCTTTGGTGCTTCCCGCGTGGGTTTGCACGAAGGCGCGGACGGAGTTGTGGACGACGCCGGCGGTCAGATCGGTTGCGGCGGTGACTGCCCAGCCGAGCCGGTCCGGGTGTTCGGTGGTGTGCAGGGCTTGGGCGACGCCGGGCCATTCATCGCGCAGGTCGGCGGCGAGTTCGGCGGCGCGGGACTGCAGGGTGGACCGCTGGTCGCGGCGGACTGCGCGGCGGTACTTCTCTGCGGCAGAGAGGTCGGGGTGCGGGTACACCCGCTTCGGACTCGGTGCTGGCCGGCTGCCTTTCAGGTCGTAGCCGATGGTGACGCACGCGGCCCGGGCGAGGGCGAACACGATCGTCTCGGCTTGGGCGCCGAACTTGTCGGCGACCTGCCGCCAGGCGTGTTCGCTGCGGGTCATCCACGCCCAGTCGGTGTCGGAAAGCAGGCCGGCGGGCCGGCGCGGCGGCTGACCGGGGTTTTCGGCCCGCAGCCGCACGCTGCGGTAGTACGGGTCGCCGTTCCGGTCGCGTGGATACCGGCCACTGGCTGGTAGCGGCGCGTACACGACCAGTCCGGGATAGTCAGTGATCCAGGTCAGCACGATTTCACGATCCGGTTCTGCGTCCGGGACGGCGTTGTCGGATGCGGAGCCGCCTGGGATCGTCACGCTTGTGTCTCCCCGCGGTAGGAGGTCATCCACATGCTGAGCAGCTCGACGCGGGCTGTTTCGGACTCGCTGCCGACGACGACGGGTGCCTGGTTGTAGGCGTATGCGTCCGAGGTTCGCCGTAGCTTGATGTACAGGCTGGAGGAGCCGACGGCGTACCGTTCCATGTCGTCCTGCAGGGCGCCGACGACGCTGATCGCCCGGTCCCGGCCGATGTTCTCGAACAGGGCGACCGCGTCACGGCGGTGCGCAGAGCCGAGGTTGCGTCCGAGTTCGTCGAGGACGAGCAGCAGCGGCCGGTCCTGCGAGCCGGCAAGCGCGGCCGCGCAGACGAGTTTGACGGCTTTGTCGTCCATCTGGGCGGTGTTGCCGCGCAGCTGGTACGACGACAGTGGTTTCCCTTCGCCGCGTCGCCACCGTGGGGTGATCGCCCACTGCCAAGGCTTCTGCGGGTCTGCTGGTGGTTCTGGTTCGGGGAAGTCGAGGGCGCCGCCGTACCCGCCATACGCCTGGTCGAGGGCGTCGAACTCGTCAGAAACCTGCTTCAGCTTGGCTTTGATGGCCTTCGCGAGGGTGGCTCGCACTGCGGTCGCCGCGAGTTGGGCCTCCCTCAGGTGGTCTTCGGCGCTCTGCAGCGTCCCGGTGAGTCGTTCCCGTTCGGCGCTGATCTCGTCGAGTTGCTGCCGGTCGATGCTTTCAAGGTCGTCGAGGTGCTGGCCGATGATCCGCAGTACCTGCGGGATGAGCCGGATGTAGGCGCTGAGCCGGCGGTCGCGGCGCTGCTGGTCGACGACTTTCAGCTCCTCCGGCAGCTGCTCGTCCGGGGTGCCCGGCGGGAAACACGCCTGCTGCAGCCGGTCGGTCTGCCCTGCACACAGGTCGTCCCATTCGGCGACACCGCGTTTCTGCTCCGTTTCGGTGAGGGTGAGCAGGTGCTGTTCCGCGGACGCGAAGGTGCCCGCCCACGCTTCCTGCCGACGTGGCAGGTCCAACTCCGCCCGCGCGTCGATTTTCGCCTGCCACTGATCCTGGTTCTGCTGCAGGTCCCGGCTCAACCGTTCCTTCTCCGCTTTCGCGGCGGCGATCCGCTCGTTGCGGCCGCTCTTCTCCGAAAGCGCCGTCAGGTAAGCCTTCTTCGCATGGGCATGTGGGGCAGCGAGTTCGTCCAGCTCCTCATCGATCTTCGCGTTCTTCTTCCGTAACTTCCCGACCTGGGAGTCGATCTCGTCGGCCTCGAGCGCCGCCTTGGCTCCCTCGACCCGCCCATCAGCACGCTTCTTGGCCCGCTGCGCGTCCCGAACGCTGTCGTCCGCCTCACCGTCGTCAGCGGACGCGGCGGTGAGGGCGTCACGGGCAGCCTGAATCCGGCCGGCGCGGCCGGTCATGGCTTCTGCGTACCCAGCAATACCATGCACCCCGGCGGCCGTGTCGATCAGTCCACCGGTGCCGGCACGGTCCCGCAGAGCGGTCAGGAACCGGGCCACGGTCACCACCGCGTTCGCCGCCGCTGGCAGGTCTGGGCCACCCGCGAATCCGTCCGGGTCAGCTTCGACGAGCAGCGAGCCGGGGACGTCGGTGAGCGCCGCCTGGGCGGCAGTCGCATCGGTGACGACGACCGCATGCCGATACGGCAGCAGCCGTGCTTCCCAGACAGGGCGCTGCTCGTCGGTGAGACTGACCACGTCGACAAGCGGGACGGCCTCGGTGAAGCCAGCCGCGCGCAGCGCCTGCACCTGGGCGACCGCGACGTCCTCGCCGCGTTCTGCGGCGGCCAGCGCCTTACGTGCGTCCTTGACGGCTTGTTCGGTGATGCCTTTGCGGCGTTGCGCGCGGTCGACCGCGGCGTTGGCGTCGCGGAGCTCATGCTCGGCCTGGGCGACGGTCCGACCGTCCGCGACGACCGCCTTCTCCCGCAAAGCGCGGCTACGTGTGGTGAGGAGCTCGACCTGGGCGACGTAACCGGTCTGTTCTTTCCGTAGACTGTTCACCTCGGCGTCGATGTCGTTGTACGCCTTCACCCGCTGCCGGTAGCTCTCGTCGAACGCCTTGTCGTCAGTAAGTTGACCGACTTTGACGTCGGCAGCGTCGATGGCTGCTTGGAGCTCTTTGCGTTTGGCTTCGAGCTGAGTGATGTCATGCCGCAGCTCCGCGTCCGTGGCGACACCGTCGACGAGGTAGCGGGCGCACCGCGACCGCCAACTGTCGAGCGCGTCGGCCTTTACCGTACGGGCTGCTTCGCGGGCCCGGATCATGTCTTCGGTGACGGTGACCCGCTCGTCCCACCGCTCGTACTCTTCCTTCGCGGTGTTCGCGGCGAGCGCGGCTTGGTACTGATTCTGCCGGGCCGCCTGTTCGTCGTCGATCTCGCGGGTCAGGCCGGTCAGCGCACCGATCGCATCGAAAATCCGCTCCGGGGTCAGCTCGTTCAGTGGCTGGGCCAGCAGGTTCGCTGTAGGGCTGGCTCGCACCGACGTGGACAGGAACGACACGCATCGCACGGTCTGCCCATACAGGGTGCGGGCGAGTTTGTTCGCCCGGATGTCGGTACGACCGTTGCTGCGCGGTAACTCGTCCCACAAGCCGTCGGCGCTGCCGGCCCGGTCGTTTTCGCTGGCACCGTACGCGACGTGCAGCTGCGGCTTCCATCGCAGTTCGACGTGGGGCGCCTGCCGGTTGATCCGCAGCCACACCGTCAGCACGTCCGCCTCAAGTTCGGCGAGCGCCCGGGCGGTGGGCGGGACGAACACGCCGACGATGTAGCCGTGGTCGGCGTTCGCGTGGACGACTTCCTGCCCGGCGAGTTCGGCGGTGAACAGCAGTTCGGCGGCTGCCTGCGCGCCGGATTGCAGCCGCCACTGCTCGTCGGCGTGCAGCAGGCTGAGGCCGGCGATGAACGACGACTTTCCAGCGCCGTTGGAGTCCGACGGTCCTTGGCCGGCGATGGTGATCAGGCCGCGGGAGGTGATCGGGACCGGGTGGGTCGACAGCCGGGAGATATTGATCATTTGGATGCCGGCGAGGACCCGCGGTCCGACGATGTCGGTGGCGCCGTCGTCGACGGGGTTACCTGCTGCGGTCAACGAATGTTCTCCCTGCTGGCGGTGCGGTTGCGGCGTTCACGGATTGCGGCGGCGAGCGGATGGTTCGGGGCGGCGGCGAGGATCAACTGTTCCTGCAGCCGGGCCCGAGCGGCCGGGGTCAGGCGCAACAGTTGCGGGCCGGGCACGTATCCACCTTCGGCGTCGGCGCGGTCGCGGACCCGGGTGAGCAGCCCGGCGGCGACGAGTTTGCTCGCTGCGGCTTTTGCGGCGACCGCCGGGAGTTTGCTGGCCTTCAGGATGTCGGCCTCGGTGGTCGGGTACGGGCTCGTCCAGGTGTCGGGAGCGAGGCGTTCCTCGCTGCGGGCGATCGCGACCGAGTAGATGAGCACGAGAGCGAGCACGGCTCGCTCGACGGTGGTCAGTGGCTGCCAGCCGGCGGCGGTGAGCTGCGCGGCAACTGTGTCGTCATATCCGGAGGTGAACCGCAGCCCGTCGACCTGGACGAGGACCCGGCCGGTGTGGCGCAGCAGTTGCTCGAGTCGGTCCCGGCTGGTCGGGTCCTGCAACGCGTGCAGTTCCTGCCGGTGGACGGGTTCGCGGCTGTGCTCCAGCAGGGCGTACGCCGCTTCGACGTGTTCGCGCTGCCGGTCGGTCAGGGTCGCAAGGACGGAGTCGAACAGCGGGTTCTGGTTGCGGTTCACGGCGCCTCCCCTCCGCCTGGGTCAGACTTCGGCTGGGGGTCGGGGATCATCCGCCACAGTTCCCGGAGCGTGGACAGCTCCAGCGACCCCCACCCGGTGACGCGAGGCCCCAGCCGGACCCGGTCGGCCGTCTGCAGCACCCACCGGGACGCTTCCAGCCGGCGCAGGCTGGCGGACAGCAGCTTGCGCCGGCTGGCCCGGTCCCGGCCCGGGGTCAGCTGCTGTAGCACCTGGTCGACGTCAGTAAGATCGGCCGGCTGGCCCGGCCACAAGTCGGTGCCCGGGTCCGGCCAGCAGCAGCGCAGGCAGGCGGCGAACACTCGTAGCGTGCCGGCCGAATCCTGTAGCGTCGCCGGTTCCTGTCGGTACTCGGCGAGGACCTCCGGCGCAGCACTTGGCGGCAGGTTCGGCAGGAACCACACTGACTGGGCGTCCGGCTCGACCAGGCGCCGCATCCCTGCTGGGGATGGGCTGCCCGCGGGTGCCTGTTGCGGGCCGCCGGAGCGGATCTTCGCCCACCACAGTGCGGTGTCGTGTTCGTTCACGCCGGCGCCTCCGCCGGTGTCCGGCGCCTGAACCAGCCGTCGGTGATCCAGGTCAGGTCTCCGACCACGTTGATCCGCAGCCCGTCCCCCCAGGTCAGCAGGTAAGGCAGCTCGGGTCGCAAGCCGATCGCGGTCAAGTCCGACAGCACCCGACGGCTGGCCGCCCAATCCCCGGCAGTGTCCAACAGCTCGGCGACGGTGACCTCGTCGCGGCCGGCCAGCAGCTCCTCCGCCCGAGTGGCAAGCAGTTCCGCCTCCATATCGGCACCGACCTGTTCAGGGCCTGGTTCATCGTCAATCCGCGGCCGAGGCGGCGGTGTCCGCCCCGTGTCGGTCCGCAACCCTTCTTCGACCGCGTCGAGCAGGTCGTCAACGGTGAAGTGCGGATTCGGCGCGTCGAACAGCAACCCGTCCAGCGCGGCCGCAAGCTCGTCGCCGGTGGCGTCGCGGGCGAAGCTGCGCCACTTCTCCGCTGGCAACAGCCCCAACGCCCGGGTTCGGCCGGCCCGGTCGATCAGTCGCCGCGCCGCGGCGTTCACCGCGTCCCGATACGCGGCCAACGCCATCCGCAGCTGCGTGCACTCTGGCAACAGCTGCGGCCACTTCTCCGTCGCCAGGTTGTGGAAGACGGTCGCCTTGTCGATGAGTTCGCTGTTGCCGAGCATCGGCTGCGCCGAGCTTCGCAACGATTCGACCGTCCCGGACTTCGCCATCTGCATGATGGGGTTCGCCAGCAGCCGGAACACGTTCGCCAGGTCCTGCAGCTGCGCTTGGGCCTGCTCGAGGGTGGTATCGGCGTCCTCGATCGAGAGGCGGGCGATCGACAGCATCTGGTGCAGCTCGCCGAGGCCGCCGGTCTGCGCCAGCCGGCGCAGGAACAGCAGCATCACGTACGGCGCGAACGCCGCCTGGTAGAACATCTCGTTCGGTCGCTCGTTGACTTT
Source organism: Micromonospora sp. CNZ285 (assembly GCF_004637285.1). Lineage (NCBI taxonomy): Bacteria > Bacillati > Actinomycetota > Actinomycetes > Micromonosporales > Micromonosporaceae > Micromonospora > Micromonospora sp. CNZ285. The sequence continues at coordinate 3,053,671 of NZ_SPQD01000001.1, forward strand.
GGTAATCGCACGATAGGAGCGCAGCACCTCGAACCGGCGCCGGACCGCGACGGGCGAGGTGTCTCCGAACGCAGCGATCACCTGCTCCACCGTCAAGCCGGCCGGGCCCGCGGACGCGAATGCGTTCAGGATCAGCTCGTCGACGCGGACGAGCGCCGGGTCGTCGACCATCTGGTTCGCGTCACGGGCCAGAACGGCGAACACCTGCCGGTACAGCGCAAGCACGGCAGAATCAGCAGCGTGCTCCTCAAATGGCAGCTCTGCGATCTCGGTCACCAGTTGGTGCCTCCGTTGCCCCCCTTGGATCGGGTGCCGGGGCGGGCTGAAGTGATCGTCGGCGCCTCCGGGATGCCGGTGGCCTCGGCGGTTAAGGTTCTCGCCGGCCGCGAGCCGCTTGGAGCTGCGTCCTCAGGCCTCGGCTGATCGACGGCATGTGCCCGGGACCGCCGTGGCCGGCGTAGCTGACCGCACGCGGGGGTTACTACCAGTACGCTCCGGGTCAACGGAGGATTGTGCATTGCCATCGACAACACAGTCCTCCCCCGCTCAGCCAGATCACACTGCCGCGTCGCCACGAGAGGCCACGCCCGCAACCGTGGTACTCGCGCATCATCTCGGTCTGGAGCCTTTGCGTGGCCAGCTTGGCGCCCTGTCAGCCTATTCAAGCAGGCCACGACCAAGGTCATCGTTGATGATCCTCTCTCGTTCCGAGGCGTCGGCCCAGTGGGCGTGACTAGTTGTCAGGGACTTCTCCACGACTAGGCCCTGTGTCATAAGTGGTCGGCTGCTGGGATCGGGTTGACCGGTCGAGCGTGTCGGTGATCGATATGCGGTGAGGTCTCCGGTAGATGGGTTATCGACCAAGACAACCATCTGCACGGAGACCTCGTGGCCAGCGTAGCGGTGACGAGGCGGTTCGACCTGAGCGACGCGCAGTGGGCGGTGTTGGAGCCGCTGCTGCCCCGACCGAAGAAGGCAGGTCGGCCGCCGAAGTGGAGCAAGCGGCAGCTCATTGACGGGATCAGGTGGCGGGTCCGTACGGGTGCGCCGTGGCGGGACGTGCCGGACTGCTACGGGCATTGGCGGACGGTGTACGGGCTGTACCGGCGTTGGCAGCGGGCCGGTGTGTGGGCGCGAATCTTGGCCGGATTGCAGGGTAGGGCCGACGCGTTCGGGTTGATCACCTGGGACGTGAGCGTGGACTCCACGATCGCGCGGGCGCATCAGCACGCCGCCGGTGCCCGCCGCGACAGTCATACGCAGGTCGAGCCGCCGGGCGGCAGCGGCGCTGTCGAGCCGGCCGATCACGCGTTGGGCCGGTCCCGGGGCGGTCTGACGACCAAGCTGCACCTGGCCTGTGAGCAGGGCCGTATGGTGCTGGCGTTCGTCATCACCGGTGGGCAGCGAGGCGACAGCCCGCAGTTCACCACCGTGCTGCAGCGCATCCGGGTGCCTCGCCTCGGCGTCGGCCGTCCTCGGTGCCGGCCGGGGCAGGTCCTGGCCGACAAGGCTTACAGCAGCAAGGCCAACCGGAGCTACCTGCGGCGGCGTGGCATCGGCTGCGTCATCCCGGTCAAGGCCGACCAGGCCGCGAACCGGCGCAAGAAGGGCTCGGCGGGTGGCCGACCACCCGCCTTCGACCCCAGCGCATACCGGCAGCGTCACGCCGTGGAGTGCGGCATCAACCTACTCAAACAACACCGCGCCGTGGCCACCCGCTACGACAAGCTCGCCGTGCGGTACGAAGCCACCGCCACCATCAGCATGATCGACGTCTGGCTCCGGAGACTCGAACGGCACTTATGACACAGGGCCTAGTACATGTTCAGCGTTCTCGGTGATGGAACGCATGTGGCTGATCACCGTGACCAGCCGGCCGGTTGTGCTGTGGTCGGTCAGCGTATTGAGGGCATCGCGCAGGAAGGTGATGTCAAGGGTGCCGAAGCCCTCGTCGAGGAAGAGCGCTTCGACGTGGCCGGTCGCACGGCTGGCGAGTTCGACTACGGCGAGCGCCAGGGCGAGGCTGGCGAGGAAGGTTTCGCCGCCGGAGAGCGTCTTAACATCTCGGGCAGCCATGGTGTCCATATCGATGATCCGGAAGTCGGCCGCGAACCTGTAGCGGCCACCGGAGATCGAGAGCAGGATCTCGCTTGCCTGGCGAAGCAGCGCTTGGAGGCGCCGGCTGACAGCGTCAGCGATGAACTTGCCCTCGGCCAGCACTACCGACAGTTGCGCAAGAACATCGACTGTGCCAGCCGCAGCATCAATCCGCTCCTGCAACGCGTTCACCACGGGGAGTTCCTCCCGGGCGCGCTCGATCTGTCTTTTCAGGTTCTGGACCGTACCGTGGGCGGCAAGGTATTGCTGCTCGAGGTCTTCTTCGCCGGCGGCACCAGCCGTATGGCAGGCAAGGCCGATGGCCTCTCCGGCAGCCTTCTCGGCACGCTGCTGTTCGTCGATTTTTGCGGCGCAGATGCCGAGGAGTTCCTTTGCCTGAGCGAGAAGATCAGCAGCCCAGTGCGCCTGCGTGTCCAGGTCTACGTGCGCGGCGGGCGCGGCCGCCGGTTCTTCGAGTCCGAATGCCCCTGCGGCGTCGTTAACCCGCTGCGCCAGGGTCAAGAGCTTGTCTCGCAGCGTCGCCGCCGGCTTGGTGATTTTCTTGGCGTAGGTCGTCTCCAGCGCCGCGCTCCGCGAGCGCAGGCCGGCGAGCGCTTGTTCGGCGCCGGTCCGTCGGCCGGCCAGCTCCTGAAGGAGTCGCTGATGGGCTTCGGCTGCTGCCTTCTGTTGCTGGACTTCCGCGACGTCCAGGGGTGTGGCGAGAGTGAAGCGGGCGGGTAGGCGGCTGGCCGCCTCGTCGATCGATTGGCGCAAGGCGACGTTGTCGCGTTCCTGCTCCTGATGGGCAGACATGCGCTTGGCGTGGGCCTCTGAGAGGGTGACGAATTCGGTTCTGGCGGCGGTCGCGGTATCGCGGGTGTCGTCGCGAATCTTTCCGGCGCGCTCGACGTCTTGCTGCGCTTTGGCAGCGTCATCGGTGACCAGTTTGAGGATCTGCTCGTCGGTTCCCGACAGGTCGGCGTCTCCAACGACTTCCTGGAGGCTGATCAGCGCTTCACTGAGCAGGCTCTCGGCTGTGGTCACGCTCTGCTGCGCGGCAGGCAGGTTGTCTCGTTCCAGGGTTTCCACCCGGGCGGCCGCTACGGCGGCCGCCCGACCCGTCTTCTCCGCCCGGACTCGGGCTTTCTTGTGGGCGTCGTCGGCGGCGGTGAGGTCGGGTGCGATCGGTGCCGTGAAGTCGGCAGGCAGGGGACGAGTACAGATGAGGCATGCCGCGCCGGGTTCGAGGTCCGCGGCGGCGTGCGCTGCGGCGTTCGCCTTCAGCAGCGCGCGGTGCGTTTGTTCGCTCTCGCTCCGGTTGTGCTCGGCCTCTTCTGCGATACCCGCCGCTTCTCTTGCCTTGGCTATGGCGGTGCCGAGAGCCTCTTCCGTCGTGGCGAGTTCTGCGCGTGCCTTCTCTAGGTCTGCGGCGGCTCCGCGCCAGATCCTCAGTCGTTCGACGGCCTTGTGCTGCCGATCCTGGGCTCGTTTGAACGCCGTTTCCGCGTCTGCATGCGTCTTGTTGGCCGCCGCGACGGCTGGCTCAAGATCGGCCAGGCTCTGTTGCACGCCTTGTAGCCGGAGCTGCTCGACGGCAAGGGCTGCGGCGTTCTCCGTAAACTGCCGGTGGCGTTTCCGCTGCTGGGGTAGCTGTTCGGCGAGGTATTTCAGAGTGTTGATCGTCGTGGCGGTGCCGGCCACATTCCCGCCGTACTGCTCGGCCTGTGTGAGCTGACCTTGCAGGAGGTCTTGCTCGATCTGCAGTTGGTGGGTCAGTTGGTTGATGTCGGCGCGCTGGCCGTTGAGCGTTTGAGCCTGCAACGCCAAGGCGTGTAGCTGGTCGGCGGCGCCGGCAGGAACTGCGGCCGCCAGGGATTCCTTCAGCTGGGTCAGCGTGCTGGCCGCCCCGGCGGCTCGTCGCTGTTCGGCACGCGCATCAGCGATGGCGGCCCGAGCATTCTGGAGATGTTCCAGGCCCTGCTGCTGCACGCTGTGCTGTTCGGCCGCGGCGGCCAGCGCCGCGGCCGGGTCGTCGAGGAACCTCCTGCGGTGCAGCTGGTACTCGTTGAGCCGGTCCTTGAGCCGCGCCTGAAGGGTTCGGGCGTGCTCGCGGACCTGGCCCAGTTGCTCGAGACCGAGGACGGAGTCGAGGACTTTGCCTCGGTCACGGTCGCTCATGCGCAGCAGTTCCTGGAAGCGGCCTTGGGGCAGGACCACGGCACGTAGAAAGGTGTCGCAGTCGAGCCCGACAATCCGCCGGATCTCTGCGGTGACCTGCCTGGCCCCGGTGGTTAGGGCGCCGGTGTCGAGGCAGGTCAGCCGGTGCACTGACGTGGCGGTGTGCCGGCTGACGGACCGTGATACCTGCCATCGGCGGCTGCCGACGGTGAACGTGAGTTCGACGGCGAGGGTGCCGTCACCGCCGTCGGCGATCAACGGGGATGCGGTGGCAGCGTAGGTGCATCGGTTGTAGAGGGCGTAGCAGATCGCTTCCAGAATCGTCGATTTCCCGGCGCCGGTGTCGCCGACTATCGCGATGAAGCGCTTATCGGTGAAGTCAATGGTCTGCTTCGCGGTGTACGTGCCCAGGCCGCAGAAGGTCAATGAGCCATTTTCATCCTGCGTAGCGGTCGGCTTCGACGCGGTGCAGGACGAGGATGGCCTGCACGATCGCGGTCGCTCGGCGTGGGCAGCAGCGCAGCTTGACCAGGATTTTCCAGGTCTTGAGGGTGGCGATCGCGCGTTCGCCGCGGGCGCGGATCTTCGCGTGCGCTCGGTTGACGGCCTTCTGCCGGCGTGACAGCTTCGGCCGGAAGCGGCGCCGCTTGAACGGGGTGCGCACGCTGCCGGGGGCGCCTTGATAGCCCTTGTCCGCGAAGGTCATCACGTCGGTGCTGGCCAGGGCGTCGATGATGCCGTGGGTGCGGGCGGCGGTCAGGTCGTGCGTCGAGGCGGGCAGCGCGGCCGAGGCCCAGACGAGACGCCCGGCCGCGTCGGCGATGACCTGCACGTTCACGCCGTGACGCTTGTGTTTTCCGGAGTAGTACGGCTTCTGGTTGGCGACCCGGTCGATCGGGATCAGGGTGCCGTCGAGGATTGCGTAGGCGAGCAGACGGATCCTGGTCATGGCCGTGGCCAGGTCGTCGGCGGTCGCGGCGAGCAGGTCGATGGCCTCGCGGACATAACGCCAGGCGGTCGTGACGCCGATGTCGAATCCGGCGGCCAGGCGGGTGTAGGTGTCGCCGTTGCGCAGGTGGGCCAGGGCGAGCAGGGCTTGCCGGCCGGGGTCGAGGCGTCGCCACCGAGACCGTTGCTGCTGGCGGCGGGTTCGGATGAGGGCGGCGAGGTGGTTCAGGCTGCGGGTGGACAACGGAATCGCGGCAGGGTAAGACAGCACAGCGAGGCTCCCGGTTGGGGCATCTGATCTTGGTCGATTGCTGTCTTACCGGGAGCCTCGTCCTACCTGGACACCGGCCTCCCACACCGCCCGTGACCTGCGCCGTCACGATGAAAATGGCTCAATGTCTGTGGTCTCATGCCGCCCCTCCGATGGTGGCCGTGCTGGTTGCCGGCAGCGGGAAGGCGATCTCGGGGTCGGCCGCCAGTAGCTGCTCTTCCGGCAGCTCGGGTGGTTCGTGTTCGCTGGCGTGCGGCAGCAGGGTGCTGAAAAGCTGAAGAACCTGTTGCGCCGAGACGCCTTGGACACCGCGGGTGGCGAGGTATTCGCTGAACAACGTCGTGGTGTCGACGTCGGTGGCGTCGTCGACAGGGGCGAGCAGTTCGAGCCTGCGGTCGGCGGCGTTCTCCCGTAGATCGGCGATGGTGGCCTCAGGCAGCAGGCCGCGGATCTGGCCGGCCAGGTTGTCGATGTGGTTTTCGGTGTTGACCGTAACCAGGCAGATGTCCGTGGTCACGGAGGCCGCCGTGGTGCGGATCTCGTCGAGCGTTCCGGTGATGTAGTGCAGCCGGCGGCCGCGCTTTAGCGGAATTCGTTCAAGGACGGCGCCTTGGCCGGGCTGCAGCGTCGCGACGACGACGCTCTTGTCCTCGCCGACCTCACCGAAGTCAAGCTGCAGGGGTGAGCCTGCGTAGCAGCCCGTTACGCTGGTGGTCGGCAGTGGCTGCGGTTTGTGGATGTGACCGAACGCCGCGTAGGTGACCACCGGCAGGTGCTGTGGATCGGTGGCGTAGAAGTCGCAGGTGTGGCTGGGGTTCTCGGTCCGCGACGGGATGGCGCCGGCGATGTACTGATGTGCGGCAAACACGCTCACGTCGCGGGACGCGTCGAACCCGTCTCTGAGCTCGCGCATGAGGCGCTGCTGCAAGCCGGCGATGTGTCCGGCGTAGGTGATGCGCCGCTGGCCGGGTTCGTCGAAGACGTTGACGATGCGGTTGGCGCTGATGAACGGCAGTGCGGCGACGTGAATCGCCTGCTCGCCGGCTGGTAACCGCAGGACTTCACCGACGGCGTTGTCGTGGCTGGTGACGAAGTGGATCGGCGCGGACCGGCTGAGCAGGTCGTGCAGCCAGTGCAGGTATGCAGCCGAGTCGTGGTTGCCGCAGACGACCACGACTGGAGCGATCTCGGCGAGGTTGTGCAGCGTGCTGGTGGCCAGTTTGAGCGAGTGCAGCGGTGGCCGCTGCATGTCGAACAAGTCACCCGTGTTGAGAATCAGGTCGGGGCGGGTGGCGGCAGCGATTTCGGTGATCTCGGCGAGCACCGCTTCGTGGTCGCTCGCCCGGGAGTGGCCATAGGTGGTACGTCCGAGGTGCCAGTCGGAGGTGTGCAGTACTTTCACGTGCGACCTCTTCGTCGTCAGTGGCTGCGATCGGTGGGAGGACCGGCATTGTGAACCCGACAAGGGCCGGCCAGAACGGTGCCAGGGGTGAGCTCAGAGGGCCCGGATGCGGTGGGCAATGAGATGTTCAAGCAGGGCCTGGTTGGCTTCCCAGCCGTTGGGAAAGCGCGGTTGCGTGTTAAAGGGCACGGGGTCGGCGGACGGGTGGGCGTCCAGCAGGTCGGAGATGCCGTCGCGGGCGACCACGATGCAGGCATGCCGGTGCCGTGAGGTCAGGACGCACAGCCGCCCGGATTCGAGGTGGAACGCCGTGGCGTCGCGGCGGCCGGACAGCGGATGTAGCACGATGACGATGTCGTACTCGCTGCCCTGCAGCCGGTTCGCGGTGTCGACGCGGATGTTCGGATAAGCGGTCTCGGCCAGCCCGCTTTTGATGGCAGCCATCTGGTCGCGGTGTGCCACACCGATCGTCACTCGGTCTGCCGTCACCCTGGCACCATCGGGGTGGCGTTCATCGCGGAGCATCGTGCCGCGCTCGAGAACACGCACAGCGAGCGCAACGACCGCGGCGACCGCTTCAGCGTCGGTGCGCACCGTGTGCCGGCGCGGCAGTTGGTAGAAGGCCCAGCCGTTGGCTGCGGCATGTTCGATCGCCCGGTCAGCGGGGCTATTGCCGAGGCTGCGGGTCGGCAGCCACATCTCCCGCGCGCCCTGTTCGGGCGCGGATTCGAAGGGTGCGAACGGATAGAAGGCGTCCGACACCGGGATCGCGGTGTGAGGGGCAAGCCGCCACGAGCGCGGCAGCTGCCGTTCCGGGATGTCCGGATTGTTAGCGAGCATGGCGGCCACCGCGCTCTGCAGCGGGCTCCAGGCCAGGCCGGTCCATCGGTCGACGTTGACGACGGAGAACGGGTCGAGTTGCCCAGGGTCGCCGACGAACGCAGCCCGTTCGAACGTCGAAGCGAGTCGCAACAGGGTGTCCGAACGCATCTGGTACGCCTCGTCGATGATCGCCCACGGCCCGCGCTCGGTGATGACGGGGTCGAGCCACTTCGCTGCGGTGGCAACCACGATGGCTGCCTGACGCAGATCGGGGAACCGGTTCGCAATCAGGATGTTGGAGGCGGCGAGGGTGGCCGGCACCGGGTAGCCGTAGGCGGTGTATCGGCCGACGGTGATCCCCGGATCCACGGCGGCGATCTTGGCGACGAGATCGTCGACTTGGGAGTTGGTTTGTGCGACGACGCGCACCTGGTCGCCGTGCCGGGCCAGGTGGTGAGCCATGTAGGTGACGGCGGTGCTCTTGCCAGCTCCGGGGGGTGAGTTGAGCACCACGCCAGGTTGCGGACCCTCGGTCAATAACCGAAGTACGTCGAGGACCGCGGTGGGCGGGACATAGGTGACGGTCATGACCACGGCTCCTGGGCATCCTGCTCCGTCGGCAGGTAAGGCTTGGGCGGGCCGCCATGAGTCCACGGGGTGTCCTCCTTGCGCGGCAGCGTCGGCGCCCGGCGGTAGTCGTCCTTGAAGAGGCTGTAGCACACGGAGTCCCCTACGGCGGGGACGGTGCCGGGCCGTGGTTCACGCCCGCTGCCCATGCCCTCGCGAAGTTCCAGCTCGACCATCACCGTGTCGCCGTCACGAGTCACCGAGACGACCGTGGTCTTCTGGTCCAGCAACTCAGGCCGGCGCAGACCGCTCTCGCCGGCGGCGAGGCTGATCGCGTCGGTGGTCGATACGGTGATCAGCGGCCGCAGGCTCCTGCCGACCCGCCGGTTCGGGACGGCGGCGATGACGGTACCGACGAACGCCTCACCGATCATCCGAGCCTCGGCCATCACCATCGGGTCGTCGAAGGCGCGCTCCGCGTCATACTGCTGCTGGGCCCGTTCCAACCAGTACAGGCGCCGGGCGGCGTACACCGCTGAGTCACGTTTGGGCTGCGTCCCAGGGCTGGTCGCGATCCAGTCGGCGGCCTGCGTGAAAGCGTCAAGGTCCCGTTCCCAGCGAACACCGACATGAGCACCGGCCGGAAGACTAGGGTCACGCAACAGGGTGATCGCCTGCCACATCCGATGCCAGGTGCCGTCGAGCTGCTTTCGCAACTCCTTGCGGATCTTGTCCTCGGCGATGCGCGACGCCGCCGGGCTCGCCGCCTGGTGGTAGGCGGCGAGCAGCGGCTCGAGGATGCCGTTGTCGAACGACGGATCCGTGGCAGGTCCGGCAGGCGGTACCTTCAACGGATTTTCGCAGGCACGCGCGGCATCCCGCCCGGTCATCCCGGGTGGCGGCGCGATCCAGCCGAGTACAGCGGGAAGATGCTGGTCCTCCTCGGTGCTCTGCCCGGTTGCCCAATGCAGGGTCAGCGCGTCGGTCGCCGCGACCAGCATGGCGGAGCCGGCGTATTCAGCACGGTCGGCGAGGAACGTCAGCCATTTACCCATGACCGGGATGTTGCGTGGCACGGCCCACTCGCCTGTACTCCTTCGCAAGCGGGTGGAGCGCCCGAGGATCCGGATGAACTCGACGCCGGCACGGTTCGGCACCCAGACCTGCGGTGCGTCCGCGCACCGGTACTGCACGCCGGACGCGCCGGCGCGCACCGGAAGACGCCGGTTCGTGCGCGGCGTGATGTAGGCGGCGAAGATCTTGGCCAGCTCATAGGCGAAGGCAACCTGCTGGTCACGGTTCCGGGGCTGCGCAACCGTCAACAGCTCCGGTGTATCAGGGCTGGTGCCAATCATGACGGCGAGCGGGGCGTGGGCCTCGCCCGCCATCGCCAACGGCACGAACACCAGCGGCTCACTGCTCACATGCAGATGCCGGACAGTCGTCAGGCGCTGCGCCACCGCCTGGTCGCTGGCATGGGCGCGGGCCAGGGACGTCAGCAGGCTCACATCAAGCTCCCGAGCAACTCGTCCCGATACTGTTGGGCCCGCCGCAGCAACTCAGCTTGTTCGACCTGGTCCAGGCCAGGAAGGCGCGTACCGCGAGCCAGACCGACGACCTCACCGATCGTGTCCAGCGCCAGCTCCTCACGGACCTGCCGGCCGAGCACCGCCGTGGAACCTTGTTCCTCGGAGCGGCAGAACCGCGCCATCTCACAGGTGTCCAGGCACGACGGTGCGTAGCGTGCCGGCACCAGACGCAGGCCCGCCTTCAGCTCCTCGGCGGAGCGGGAACCGGCCGGGCCACGCAGAGCGAACGTCAACCCTGCCGGCAGGTTCGACAGAATCGTGTCGAGGTCATGCATCCGCATCAGCATCCGCCGGACCGCCGCGACCTGGTTCCGGACGTTGACCCGGGCCGCGAACGGCTTGTTGATAAAGTTCTGCGGGCACACGAAGATCGCCTCGTCCGCCACCAGGTCCTCGTCGAACCCGTGGGAACGAAGCAGTTCCCGAAGGGCGTAGACGTAGACCGCAGCCTGCAACTCTGCGCCTTCCACCGCGGCCGCAGGCGCCTGGCCGTCGATCACCGAGAACGACTTGACCTCGACGATGTAGAACTTCCCGCCCGACTTCACAGCCACCAGATCGGGCTCGAGGAAGACGTCGTAACCCGCGACCGTGATCTTCAAGTACGGGTGGTCGAACAGCGTCCCGCCATCCTGCGCCGAGCGGGCCACAGCGGTCAGCCGCTGAACCGTGTTGCGGTACCGGGCTAGCTTGCCCTCGTTGCCGCCGATGGTCTTCAAGTCCTCGTGTTCGGCTTCCGGAATGGATAGCCCGATGTCCTCCCGCAGCAACGTCAGCAGCTGCGCACCGCCACTCGCCTTGACCTGGGCTTCGAACTGGGCGCCTCGGGCAAGCACCATCCGCGACGGCTTGGCGTACATCGGGTGCCGGATGGCTCGGGCCAGCTCGTCCTTGTCGATACCGGCTGCATCCAGCAGATTCCGGCGGCCGCAGCCCGGGTTGCCGACAATCGACGAGATAGCCCTGGCGTCGAGGCTCTGTGGTTCAGTGTCCCCCCGCAGCGCGTCAAGACGCGCCGTCAGTTCTTTCACGTGCTCTTCCTTCGCGTGGGAAGTGCGGATTCAAGATCAGGTGTCGCTCGCAGCATGCGACGCCACCTTGAGAGCGGCGCCGAACAGCTGGTGAAGATCGTCGAGCTGGTCGACGGCGCGCCGGGCTGCCGCTTCGCGCTGCGACAGGTCTGCGTCACGATGAACTTCCAGCTCGGCCTGCGCCGCACGCCGCACGGCGTCCGGCCTCGTCGTGTCGAATGAGGTGGCACCGCCGGGGATGTTGGCGGCGAACTGCCACAACAGACGCCGGGCGGGCAGAGTCGCCCAGTCCGGGTGGCTCAGGTGCTCGGCGATACGGATCGCCGAGGTCAGAAAGTGAACCCTGGGACTCAGCGGCCCGACGATACGGGTGGAAAGCGGCCAGGTGGAGACAGCCAGGAGACCGCGGGCAGGCGAGAGCCGGTCAGCGGTCAGGGCCGCACACAAGTAGTACGGCCGAGCCCACGGCGCCGTCTTGAAGGATCTTTCCTCGTCTCGGCGAAGGCTCGTCAGCTGCTGCCCGTTCAAGGCTCCAGCGAAGACCGCCTGGTGCAGGGCGACGATGAGCTTCGGCGCCGCCGGGACGCCCAGGAACGTCAAGGCCTGGTGGACCTGGTCACGAATCGACAGCAGGCTCCCGGCGTCCTGCGGCTCGGTCCGCGGTTGCGAAGCCAGCTTTTCCGGTTCGATCGCCAGAAGCGCGTCATCCCACTGCACCTCCGCCTGACGAAGGTCGGATCGCAGACGCCGCGCCTCGGCCCGATCACCGGCCATCAGGGCACGACGCACGGCTGTGCGCAGCTCGTCGATGCGCGCCTCGAGATCGTCGAGAGATTCAGCCACGGACACACCGTAGCCGCTTCCACGCGTTCCAGCAAGTTCCAGTTTTCTCCAAGAGTCCGCCGTGGACGGAACATCGACTGGACCAGCAGAGCTTGCAACGAAGGCGACTCAGCCGATCAGCACTCCGCCACGCTCCATAGGAGGCACGCTGGACCCGGCTCGACGCTCCGATCCACGCTGCGCTCACGTGCGCTGTTCAGGCGCTGCTTCTCTGGTCGCCTGGCATTGCTGGCCTAGGTGACGTCATGCACTGATGAGGTGTGACTGGCCCGGACTTGGCAGCGAGCGGGCGAGGATTTCCGTGCCCGCGGCAGGAACACGCCTTCTAAGACGTCCTAAGGGACGTCTCGTAACTGGGTGAAGGCGTTGCGTGGGATGGGGCCGGTGGTCAGCCGGCGAGGATGATGTTGTGGAGGTTGGCGATGCCGGAAGCGGCGTCGGTCAATGTGTGGGCGGCGCGGCGGTAGTCGCGCAGGATCTTGAAGCACTTCATCCTGGCCAGGGCGTGTTCGACCCCTGCTCGGACGGTGCGGTGTTCGATGTTGAGGGCTTCCTTCCAGTCCGGCAGTGTGCTGCCGTCGGTGGGCTTGCGGTACGGCATGATCACCTCGGGGTTGCCGCGGTAGCCGCCGTCGGCCATCACCGGCCGCCCGTCCAGCTTCTCGGCAATGCCGGAGGTGCGGTAGACGATGGTGTCGTTGCGGTTGCCGGGCTGCGGGTCGCCGACGGCGATGACCAGGCGGGTGGAGGCGTCGATGGCGACCTGCAGGTTCGTTGAGTACCGGTAGTTCTTGCTCCGGGCTGCCAGGCGGTGATCGCGGGTGGGGATCAGGGTGCCGTCGACGATGGCGATCTGCTCGACCGGCCGTTTACGCACCGGCGCCAGGGCCAGCAGCGGCGCGAGGGTGTCGATGACCCGGTGCGCTGCGGAGTGCGACACCCCGAACAGCGGGCCGATCTGCCGCATGGTCAGGTTCGTGCGCCAGTAGGTGGCGACCAGCAGCACCCGATCGGCGAGATCCAGGGCCCACTGCCGACCCGGCCGGCCGTCGGCGATGCCGTCCCCGCCGCGTTCGGCGACCAGCCGGACCAGCTTGCAGAACTGGGCGGGCTGCAGCCCAGTGAACGGGAAGATCCAGTCAGGGTTGGCTGCGGTGATCACCTGCACCCAGGGATCCTGACCGATCGTCCTGACTAGACAGACACCGGGGTTACGAGACGTCCCTTAGTACGGCAGCCGCCGTTCGGGATCATGGCTGGAGTTCGAGGTTGAGGCGTCGGGCGTAGTGGGCTTGGCGGGCTCGGGCTTGATGGCGGCGGCGCCAGTCTGACCAGCGCAGACGGTGGGTGAGGTCGCGGATCGGGCGGAGTACGAGGGTGTTGATCAGCCGGCGGGTCTCGTTGACGGTCAGCTTGATCAGTCCTGTGTCGGTGGAGTCGTCGTCGGCGTCGGCGGCGCAGATCGCCAGAACGGCGAGGGCGGCCAGGGCCAGGGTGGTGAAGCGGTGCCAGGAGTCCCAGCGGCGGACCTGGTGCTGGTCGAGGCCGACCTGGCCCTTGGCGGCTTGGAAGCTTTCCTCGACTGTCCAGCGGATGCCCGCGACCCGCACGAGTTGGGCAAGAGTGGCCTGTTGCGGGGTCCAGCAGCGGTAGAAGGCCAGCTCGCCGGTGGTGGTGTTGCGGCGGATCAGGAGGCTGTGGTGGCCGCCGTCGTCGGGGTCGGCATCGGTGCAGACGTCGTCGAGCCAGGCCCAGTCGTAGAAGCGTGGCCCTTTCGACCCGGCGCCTGCGCTGCGGCGCTGCCACACCGAGGCCGGTAGGTCGGCGGCGACCCGGTCAGCCCGCACCCGAGTCTTGCCGCCGTCGAGAGGGACCAGGTGACTGCGGGAGACGCCCAGGACATAGCCCAGGCGGTGTTCGCGCAGGTGAGCGCGGAAGACGCTGCTGTTGCCGTAGGCCTCGTCCGCAGCCGCCCACGCGGCGGGGACGCCGGCGTCGACCGCAGCGGTGATCATGTCGGCGGCCAGCTCGGACTTCGTGGCGAAGACGACCTCATCGGGAACCCCGGCGGCCTGGCATCTGTCCCGGTCATCGGTCCACGACACCGGCAGGTAGACCCGGCGGTCGATCAGCGTGTGCCCGTGCCGGCTGGCGTAGCCGCAGAACACCCCTACCTGCGCGTTCTCGATCCTGCCGGCGGTGCCGGTGTACTGGCGTTGCACCCCGACCGAATGCGTGCCCTTCTTCAGGTCCCCGGTCTCGTCGACGACCAACACCGCGTCCGAGTCGCCGAACCGGGCCACGACCACGTCGCGCAGATCGTCGCGGACGGCGTCGGCGTCCCACACCGCCCGATACAACAGCCTCTGCATCGCGTCCGGCCGGGCATGCCCGGCCTGCTCCGCCAACTGCCAACACGTCTTGACCTCGACATCCGAGAGCAGCCCGGCCACGAACGCCGTCGCCGTGCGCCGCGGCTCGACCCGCCCGAACCGTCCCGCGAACGCCTCGCACACCCCGGCCAGAACCTGCCGCCACCGGGCAGGGTTTACGCTGTGGCACGCGGCCACCGCCAGATCTGAAGTTATGTCCACAGCAGACAGACGATCACGCGGTGGCCGCACCTCGTCTACCCGGCCCCACCAGCGACATCTCAAACGGCGGCTGCCGTACTAGATCACTGAATCTGGTTATCGGCGACCTCAGCCGCCAAATTGCTGATTCGAGGAGGTCACATCCCCTGGGCATCCTAGGATGTGGGTGACCTGCTCAGGAACCGATCTCTCAGGTCTCATCGCATCGATGCAGCACGCTTCCTTTGAGCGACTACTGGCGGTACGGGAGCTTGGGGCCCGCGCAAGCGCGGGCCCCAAGCTTGGCTCACCAGTCGCCGACGGCAGTGAATCCGTAGTACTTGCCCAGGTCGATGCGGACCCAGACGTAGAACTTGGTGCCGTCCTTGACGTTGGTGGCGAGGTTGCGCCACTGGCCGACGGGCACGTGCGTCCAGTAGTTGCAGGTGGCGCGTCCGTAGAAGTTGATGCAGGCGTCGAACGGGCCGTAGTCCTTGCCGTTGCCGGTGTTGCGGACCTGGATGTCCTTGCATTGGCTGGTGGTGCGGTAGTAGCTGGGGTATTTGGGGTAGCTGATGATCTCCACGCCGTTGTACTGCATGAAGGCGTCGGCGGCGCCGAACTTGGCGCTGTAGGGCGCGGCGCGGCAGCCGGCGGCCTGGGCGGGCCCACCGGAGACGCCGACGAGACTGGCGGTGACGGCTGCCAGAGTGACAACTGCCGCGGCCAGGCGGGTCAGTCGCCGGTGTGCCTTGGCGGGTGTGCGTGTGGACACGTGTCCTCCCTTGCGTGGTTGGGTGTGGCGGCAGCGGCCGGGGGGACGTCAGCCCGCTGACGCGGTGAGGGTTCATGGCCGGGCCTGCGGTGGCCAGCGGTGAGGGCGAGGCAGTACGGGTCCGGAAGAAGAACCGGGGTGGGTTGGCCGGTGTTGTAGTAGCGGCTCCAGGAGGGGTCCTGGGGTGTCATCGGGTAGGAGTTGAGCCAGCTCCAGTCACCGACCACGACACGGCCGGCTGCTTCCTCGTGCTGCGCGAAGCGGGCGAAGGCCCGGCTTTCGCGGTGGTGGTCGGTGATGGACACGCCGGCGGCTTCGAAGCTGTGCAGCACGGCTTCGTGCAGGGTGAGCAGGGCTTTGTCGGCGCGCAGCCGGTCGCGGTCGTCGAGGCCCAGGCCGGCGATGATGGCGGGGAGTTTGTGGTAGCGGTTTTCGTCGGCGAGGTTGCGGGTGGCGATCTCGGAGGCCATGAAGGTGCCGCTGAACGGGGCGGGGAACTGCAGGCCGCCGAAGGTGAGCGTCATGTTGCTGATGACGGGTACCGCGGGCCAGCGCAGTTCGAGATCAGCGATCCACGGGTGATCGGGGTGGTGGATCGGCACCTCGAGGATGTGCGCTGGGTCGGCCGGCAGGAGGTGCAGTCCCCCGTCGGCGGTGGCGGCGATCCAGGGCAGGAGGTCGAACGGGCTGCGCCGAGTGGGTCCTGACCAGCCGAGGTCGGTGGCCAGGCTGGTCAAGGCCAGGTTGGCGGGGTCACCGAGGACGCCGTCTCTACTGGGCCAAGCCGCGTAGCGGGCCAGCTGCGGGCTGATGATGCGCGCCGGTGGCGGGCTGGTGTGTGTGGCGGGTGCGAGGACGGTGATGACGGAGCGGACCCGTCCGCCGTTGGTGGCCTCGTCGAGGTGAGCGGCGAGTTCTCGGCCCACATCGTGCAGGGTGATGATGTGGCGGCGGTCGCGAACGATGAGGCTGGGCCAGCGCAGTCGGCCGATGCAGCGGCCGGAGTTGCGCCAGGCCACCCGGGCCGCGTAGGTCAGCTCGTCGTAGGTCGGCCGCCACGTCCCGTTCGCGCGGATTTCGGCGCGCACTTCTCGCCAGCGGCGCGCGAGGCCGGGCATCCCTAACTCGTTGTGCCGTTGGCGGAGGAAGGCGTGGGCTTGGGTTGGCACCTGATCGTGGGGCATGCCCGCCCGTCGGCGCACAGTCGATGGCGCAGTCATCGGTCACCGCTCCTCAGGATCGTGGACGTCGCGGTTGCGGAAGACCTGCTGGTCGCGGCCGTGGAGGAGGTACGGGGTTCCCGGTGTGGCGCCGGTGCCTGGTCGTTCGGTGCCGAGCATTCGTACGGCGAGGCGGTAGTGGGTGCGCCGCCACTGGTGCACGGCGGCGGCGAACTGCCGCATCCCGTCGGCCAGAATGGGCGTTTGCGCGAGAGCTCGATGGTCGGCGCGGATGGCGTCCAGGGCGTCGTCGAGACTGCGCTGTCCGTTGCTGACGCGGGCGTACACGTCGGGCACGGACAGGTACGCCACCGAGTTCAGACGCTGCGGGTCGGGTGTGCGGCACAGCGATTCGACCAGCTTGTAGGCGCGGGACTGGATGGCGCTTGCCCCGTCGGTGTAGACGCGGAAGGCGTGGAACGCCTCCGGTTGCATGGTGGCCAGCAGCGACCACAGCGGTGCGGTCTCGCGCAGGAGCGAGGCCGCGAAGGACAGGCGCGTGCCGGCCGCGGGCAGACGTTCTTCGTCCACGGCGGTGATGGCCGCGGTGAGGTCCACGGCGAGCAGTGCGAGGGTGGACTCGAAGGCTTGCAGGACCCGGATAAACAGGTACTCGTCGTGGACGCGCTCGACCGGCGGCATCGTGGTCCGCAGGATCAGCCGGTCAGCTGCGGTGCGATCGATGGCGGTCAGCGCGATCAGGCGGCGGGCCAGCGCCATCGGATCGTCGGCGGCAGGGAGGGCGAAGCTGAGCCGGCGCAGTGCGGGAGCAGCGGCGCGTACCGCGTGTCGCACCCGTTTCCTCACCATCATCGCGTCGGGACGCATCTGGGGCAGCGGTGCCCCGGTGCTGTCGAGGGCGCGAAGCTCGAAGGCGATGAGGTCGGTCAGGAGCAAGGTGTGCAGGTGGTCGCGGCGGGCCAGCAGCTGGTCTGCCGGTTCGGCGTTGCTGTCAGGGTCGGGTCTGTCAAACGAACGGTGTAACTCGGGTTGTTGACGGTTACTTACGGCCTGCGGAGAGGCGTCCTTCGAAGGCGATGTCGAAGGCGTTCAGGGCTGGTTTCCAGCGCATGGTCCACCGCCGGCGGCCCTGCCCGGTCGGGTCCAGGCTCATCACCGCGAGGTAGACGCACTTGAGCGCGGCTGCCTCGTTCGGGAAGTGCCCACGGGCGCGGACGGCCCGGCGGATGCGGGCGTTGACGCTTTCGATGGCGTTGGTGGAGCAGACGACGGTGCGGATCTCGGCGTCGAAGGCCAGGAACGGCACGAACTCCGCCCACGCCTGCTCCCACAACCTGACGATCGCCGGATACTTCCCGCCCCAGGCTTCGGTGAACTCGGCGAACCGGGCTCGGGCAGCCGACTCGGTCGGCGCGGTGTAGACGGGCTTGAGAGCCTTGGCGATGGCGTCCCAGTGCTGCCGGCCGGCATACCGGAACGACGCCCGCAGCAGATGAATCACGCAGGTCTGCACCACCGCTTCCGGCCACACCTCACCGATCGCATCCGGCAGGCCCTTGAGCCCGTCGCAGACCACCATGCACGCGTCCGCGACGCCCCGGTTCTTGAGCTCGGTGAGGACCTGCAGCCAGAACTTGGCGCCCTCGCCGCCATCGCCGGCCCACAGACCGAGGATGTCGCGGGTGCCCTCGACGGTGACGGCCAGGGCCAGGTAGATGGGCCGGTTGGCGACCTTCCCGTCGCGGATCTTCACGTGCACTGCATCGAGGAAGATCACCGGGTAGACCGGGTCCAGGGGCCGGTTCTGCCACTCGGTCATCCCCTCGACGACCTTGTCGGTGATCGTTGAGATCGTCTGCCGTGACACGTCGGCGCCATACACCTCCGCCAGGTGGGCCTGGATCTCCCCGGTCGTCAGGCCTTTGGCCGACAGCGAGATAACCATGTCGTCAACGCCGGACAACCGACGCTGGCGCTTGCGCACAATCTGCGGTGTGAACGACCCGTCGCGGTCACGCGGCACCTCAATCTCGACCGGGCCGACGTCCGTCAGCACCGTCTTGGCCCGCACACCGTTGCGGGAGTTCCCGCCGTTCTTGCCCGCCGGGTCGCCCTTGTCATAGCCCAGGTGATCGGTGATCTCACCTTCCAGGGCTGACTCCAGGACACGCTTCGTCAGCTGCTGCAGCAAACCGCCGTCACCGGTCAGCTGCAGACCCGCCGCACGGGCCTGCTCCACCAGCTGGCCGACCAGCTCCGCGTCGAGACCCTCCGCCGGTTGCCCCGGCACGTTCTTCGCCACCGCGGCAGTATCCACGGCGATCGTCGATCCATCAGACATCAGGTGCTGCTCCTTGATCAGGAGTTACACCGTTCGTTTTACAGTCCCGGCCGGGACTCTAAGGGACGTCTCGTAACTGGGTGAAGGCGTTGCGTGGGATGGGGCCGGTGGTCAGCCGGCGAGGATGATGTTGTGGAGGTTGGCGATGCCGGAAGCGGCGTCGGTCAATGTGTGGGCGGCGCGGCGGTAGTCGCGCAGGATCTTGAAGCACTTCATCCTGGCCAGGGCGTGTTCGACCCCTGCTCGGACGGTGCGGTGTTCGATGTTGAGGGCTTCCTTCCAGTCCGGCAGTGTGCTGCCGTCGGTGGGCTTGCGGTACGGCATGATCACCTCGGGGTTGCCGCGGTAGCCGCCGTCGGCCATCACCGGCCGCCCGTCCAGCTTCTCGGCAATGCCGGAGGTGCGGTAGACGATGGTGTCGTTGCGGTTGCCGGGCTGCGGGTCGCCGACGGCGATGACCAGGCGGGTGGAGGCGTCGATGGCGACCTGCAGGTTCGTTGAGTACCGGTAGTTCTTGCTCCGGGCTGCCAGGCGGTGATCGCGGGTGGGGATCAGGGTGCCGTCG
Organism: Micromonospora sp. CNZ285; assembly: GCF_004637285.1. Classification (NCBI taxonomy): domain Bacteria; kingdom Bacillati; phylum Actinomycetota; class Actinomycetes; order Micromonosporales; family Micromonosporaceae; genus Micromonospora; species Micromonospora sp. CNZ285. The sequence continues at coordinate 3,072,854 of NZ_SPQD01000001.1, forward strand.
ACGATGGCGATCTGCTCGACCGGCCGTTTACGCACCGGCGCCAGGGCCAGCAGCGGCGCGAGGGTGTCGATGACCCGGTGCGCTGCGGAGTGCGACACCCCGAACAGCGGGCCGATCTGCCGCATGGTCAGGTTCGTGCGCCAGTAGGTGGCGACCAGCAGCACCCGATCGGCGAGATCCAGGGCCCACTGCCGACCCGGCCGGCCGTCGGCGATGCCGTCCCCGCCGCGTTCGGCGACCAGCCGGACCAGCTTGCAGAACTGGGCGGGCTGCAGCCCAGTGAACGGGAAGATCCAGTCAGGGTTGGCTGCGGTGATCACCTGCACCCAGGGATCCTGACCGATCGTCCTGACTAGACAGACACCGGGGTTACGAGACGTCCCTTAGTCGATCAGAATCTCGCCCGACAACGGCACTCCGCCATCTTCAACCGCCTCCCTGCCCGACACCGCAGCCAAGGTTTCGGCGCCAGCCGGGTTTGGTTGCCTACCCTCTCCCTGCCTGGGACCCGGGCGCGCCCGGTCGTCCGGCAGCACATCCGGCTTCGGACTGCGGCTCTCTGCGGCTGCTGGGCTCACCGCTCGCGGGCGAGGCGGTTGGGCAAGCACATGAGCGACCATGCTCGCCGGATCACCCTCGGCGCCGGACCCGACAATCTGCCACAACGCCCGGCTGAGGTCGCGCACAAGGTCATCGTCGGCTGTTGCGGGCCGCCAATGGGGAGCGGCTCGGTAGACCAGCGAACCGGCGGGACGCTCGAGGATGGCATCCCCTCGAACGAACAGATTCCGCCGCTGCGTCGCCGTGCGTAGGCCTCGGTGGAGGGCGGCGGCCATCAGCAACATCTCGCTGCCGAGCCGCGCGGCGTCCCTCCCCCGATGCTGCATGTGCCCCCGGGCTGCTGCAGGGCCCAGCAGCGAGCGGGCCCACCGCAGGGCCTCGCCCATCTCGGCGACGGTGTCCTGGGCCGGGCCGGCCGCCGGTGCCGCGCGTAGCTCGGCAGCGGCGATCGCCGCCTGCCGCCAACCCCCGGTCATCGCCAGGGATCCGTCGGCCGTGAGGACGTGCGCCGCCAGGCCGAGCTGCGTCCCGACCTGAAGGTGCACTCCCGTGACCTGGGCGGGGTGAAGCCACAGCCAGGTTCGCGCAGCGCGGACCGCTGCGATCGCCGCATCGACGGTGTCCACCGCCGGTGCCGGATGCAGCGGCGACCGGGCGATATCAAGCTCACGTAGGTCGGGCTGAGCCTTCGCGGCCGCGACCAGCTCCTTGGCGACGGCGCTCAACCGGCTGCCGCTCGTCCATCTGGCTGCCTCCGCCGCCGGCCTGTACGTCTGCGCCAGAGGTCCACCCCGGTCCAGCCAAGCGGGAAGGCGGCCGTCGAGCCGCACGGCATCCACGGCGAGCCGGGCAATATCACCAAGCCCTCCCTGGACACCGCCCCCGGCACGGATAGCGATCCCCTCTGGCGTATCGGGACGCCGCCCGGGTGGAACGTGACCGGCGATGATGTCACCCATGACGCCAATCGCGTCAGCGGCCCGGCGCAGCGACCGTGCCGCGCCATCGGAGACCTCCGGTGCTGGCGGTAGCCGCTCGTTCACCACTGCGGCGGCCCGCAACCCCACATAGAACCGGGTCAGGCTCTGCCCATGCCGCCCGAGAACCAGCGCGGCAGCCGCCTTGTCCGGCACCTCCGCCACCGGACGACCACCGACCAGCAGCTCCGTCACCCTGGCCAGCTGGTGATAGAGGTCCGACCGGGCACCCACCAGACCGTTGATCTCCCCAGCGGTCCCCGCACGGCGTCTGGTCACCGCCGCAGTGGCCGCCCGCATCGCCCGCTGCGCCTCCTCGTACCAGAAGCCGACCGTCATGCCAGGGCCGCTGCCGCCCGGCGTAGTTGCTGGGCGGCCGCGTCGTGGTCGAGCCGTTGAGCCAGCCCATCCTCGGCGACGGCACGGCGATCGTGGTGCTGGGCAAGGTGCTCAATGAGATCCCTCACCGCAGCCCGCACCTCGGGCCCGTCGGCGTCCGGGGCAGCCGCGTCCACGACGACGTCGTCCTCGTAAAGGCGGCTGCGGACGTCCAGGACCTCCAGTCCGAGGCGGTCCCACGCGGGATCAACCCCGCCCAAGTGCTTCCAGGCTTCGATGGCCAGGTGGACGGCACCGGCGGCGGCGAGGCTGTCACCGCCAGCGGCGAGACGCGCACTCAGGATGGTGGCTGCTTCCGGGAACTCCATGCGGGAAGCCTCCGACAATCGGCCGCGCCTCGTCCACCCCACCTGGTGCTTCCCTGTGGATATCCCGCGTCCGAGCAGGTCAGCGACGTAGAGCCTCACACGAGGTCTGGCTGGAGCCGAACAACCTCATCGCGCACCAACCCACCGCACCGTCGCCGAAAACCGCGGGCCGGCGGATCCCCTGCATAGTGCGGTGACCACGAACGTTCACCGGGTCTGACCTCCGGCTGCTTGATCCTCGGTCCCTACCCATCGCCTCATGTACTGATCGACGACCCCTCGTACCTGACGGCGGAGGTCCGTGTACCTCATGTCGCCCATTCCCTCGGCCTCGAAGACCCCATCAGTGAAGCTGTCCACCTCACCCGGAGGGGACTCGCGAAGCCGTTGGCTCTCCTCGGGTGGCAGGCAGAAGCCCAGCTTGATGCACAAATCGTCGAGGAGCCGTCGGACATCAGACTCCCGGTTGTCACGTTGGCCCATGAGGGACAGCGTGACGACTCCTGCCTTGGTGCCAACCCGGCCAAGGTTTATGGTCACCGCAACAGCTGAGCTATGCCGACATGTGGGTCAGCCCCGTCGGTCGATCTTCATGTGCTCGCACGCGCCGTCGTGGTTCTCGGTAAAAGCCCCATCCGTTCGCCGCGCGACCTTCTGCCAAAACGTCCCAGCGGTGTCGTACTGAGTGGTCGTGTACCAGGTGAGGCCCGGGTACCGCCGATAGAGCTTGAGCACGGCGCGGGTGCCGATCCCATAGCCTTTGGCGGCCCCATCAACGCTGATCTTCCGCAGGTAGCCACGCCGACACCCCTGGCACACCTGAAAGTCGACCTGACCGACGACGAGCAGGCCCCGACGAAGGACCAGCCGCTGGAACCCGGCAGGCGCGCCGGCTGGTAGGTGGACCGCGCGGACGCGCAGTGCCGCCAGGCGGCGCAGCCACCACACAGGATCGCGGCGTCGCGCCGTGTCCCACCGGAAGGGCCCTGGATCCGGGAAGAGTTGTCCGAGGAGCCGGACCCGAGCATCATCGTCGTTGTCGGCACCGGCGTCGTGGACTATGCGCAGGGCCCGGTCCAGAAGGTTCGCAGTCTCCCCCCAAACATCCTCGTCCCCCTCGCCCTGCCGGCGTCGGCACACCGCGGCCGCCGCCGCAAACCGACCCGAATCCGCCTGCCAAGTATTGACGAGCACAGCGGCCACCGCAGCGACCCGCTCCGGTGACGCGTCGTCCAGTCCGATGGCAAACGACAAGGCCTGGTCAGCGTCATCCTCGGCGGACCGCCGAGGACCCGGCACCTGCGGAAAGCCCATAGCCGTCACCGTAACCGCGCTGTACGACGGCGAGCGCCTACCGGAGGGCCCACTCCAATCGTTTGGGGCGGACCCAGTCCGCCTAGGACAGGGCCCGCCCCAACACCCCACTACGCCAGCGGATGTGGCTCACCGGTAAGTGCCGCCAGCGCGGCAGCAACCTCGTGGATAGTTGCGCGTACGTAGGTGGCGGTGGTTCCGGCATCTCCCCCACTGGCGGAGTGACCGGCATAGGCCCGGGCGATGGCGTAGCCGAAGTTGCGCTCCACCCAGGTCAACGTGGTATGCCGTAGCCAGTGCGTGCTGATCTGCTGCGCGTGCACCCACGGCAGGTGCTCACCGATGCGCACCCACAGGTGGTCGTACCGCCGGTAGGTGATCGGCTGGCCGCTGCGGTACCGGAACAACGGTCCCATCTCGGTGGCGTGCCGCTGCTCGGCGTGCCGCTGCAGGTACCGCATGAGTGTGGGCGACACCGGCTGCCACCGCACCGTCTCACCCTTCTCCCGCAGCAGGATCAGGCACTGGTCCGGGTCCAGGTCGACCGGCCGCAAAGCTAGGGCCCCACCCCGGCGGCACGCCGTCTCGGTGTGCAACCGCAGAAGCAGACTGTCTAACGCCGGGTCGTCACCCGTGGACGCCGCTACCTCGTTGATCTCCGCCAACCGGGTGTCCGCCAATGCCCGCCGGGTGCTCGGCAGCCGCCGTGGCTTCGCCACCTTCAACGCCGGGTTCTCGGCCTCGGACAGGAGCCCGTCGGCGACCGCCCGCCGGTACAGGCATCGCAGCGCCGCGATCAGATGCTCCGCCGCGCTGCGCCCGCCCCGCGCGTTGCGGCGGGCCACCACATGCGTCTTGACGTACTCCGCAAGCCGCTCGATCTCCGATGGTGTCGGCTCATCGATACGCCGCTGGCCCCACTGCTCCACCACGCGCTTCCAGTACGACCCGTACGCCCGCCGCGTCCCAGCACTCACCGCAGCGGCAACCACCGGCACATACTCCGCGAACGTCGGAGCCGGCGGACGATCGGACGTCGCCGCCACCAGATCCGCTGGAGAGATGCCCATCCGCGATAGCAACAACCGAGCGGCCTCCAGTTCGGCCTTGCCCGCCACGCTGCTCACGACTCACCGCCCGCGAACGCCTCGGCGTGCACTCGGGCGACCACCGCGTCCAGCGAGGCCGGCGGGTGAAGCACGAGGCGTCCGGCCTTCGGATCGGCCGCCAGCAGCACCCGATCGCCGACTGTCAGCCCGCACCACTGGCGGACCACCGCGGGCAACCGCACGTGGCCCTCTTTCGTCACCTGGAACACGCCGCGCGGGTCAGGGTCGACGATGATCAGGCCGCTGCTTTCCCTGATGCCCAGCCTGAGGCCGGGAGCCCAGCCGAGAGCGATCATCACCGGCCGATCAGCGACGCGGCCGTGCACATCAAGAGTCGCCAGCCCATACACCGTGCTGCTGTCACGAGTAGGAGCCAGTCGCGCCAGCGGCAGAGGTGGTCGCTTCATCGCGGTACGCGAGTCGCCGCGGATCTTGAGCCCGCCTGATGGAACCACCGCCGGGATCACCGAATCGATTGGCCGGTCTGTCATGACCCACCTCGCCGAACGACGAGGCTGGCACCAACGGCGGTAACAGAGAGTGAAATCAGGTGGTCAAGCATGCTTGACCACCTGAACGTCCAACGTCGCACGGTTGCTACGCGGGAGTGTCCGAGGGGGGACTTGAACCCCCACGCCCTATACGGGCACTAGCACCTCAAGCTAGCGCGTCTGCCATTCCGCCACCCGGACCTGCACATACCAGCCTACCCGGTCGACCAATGTGAGCTACTCAGCGCATCGGTCGGCCTGGCGGGCCGCACGGGGCATTACTGTACACGGCCCGGAACGATCATGCACATCAGCTCCAGCGCGGCACGTTTGCGCAGGTCAGCGGCCACAACGATCGGGTGGGTAGCGCGCAACAGGCGATTCCGGGCAGCATTGCTCACGTGTCCCACCCCTCCCCGTTGATCGCCACTCAACACCAGGCCCTCGCACTGCGCGCCGCGGGTGACCTGACAAGCGCCCGCCGCCTGCTCGCCGACGCGATCATCGCGGCCCGCCCGGCGTACGGCGAGGACCACCAGGACGTCCTGGCCACCGGTCACCTGCTGGCCCGGCTGCACCGCGAGGCCGACGACCCGGCCTCCGCCCGGCGCGTACTCGAAGAGGCCTACGCGGCCGGCGAGCGCCGCCGCGGCGAGGCCGACCCGCTGATGCTCGCGCTCAGCTTCGACCTCGCCGGGGTGTCCGAGGAGTTGGGCAACCGGCACGAGGCCCGCCGCAACTACAGCCGCGTGGCGACCGCCGGGTCCGCCGTGCTCGGTCCGGACCACCCCGCGGTACGCGCAGCCCGCCAGTACCTCGGCGGCTCCGCCGCCGCTCCCGCGGGCTATGGCTCCTCCCCCGGCGGCTCCGCCGCCGCTGCCGCACCGCACCCCGCTCCGCCCCCGCCCGGGTACCTGACTGCGGGCCGACCCGGGCACCCCCAGCCGTCAGTGCCCGGACATGTCGATCCGGCACTGCCGGGGAGCCCCGGCCCGGTCCGGCCCGGCCAACCTGGTCCCGCCTCCTCCGGGTACCCCGGGCACGGAGTGTCCGAGCCCACGGTCTCGCTGCGCCCTGTCCCACCGCCGCACCCGCACGCTCCGGCACCGCCCCGGCCCGTCGCCCCGGGTGCGCCCGCCGCGAGTCCGCCGGTACCCGGCTCGCAGTGGGCTCCCCGCCCGGGCCCGGCACCGCATGCGTCCCACGCCGGGCAGCCACCTCAGTCCGCGCCGATCATTCCTCCGCCCCCGGTGGCGCCTGCCCCGCCGCACCAGCCTCCCGGCGCCGGGCCGAGCGGACCCGCGAGTCCGTGGGCGCCGCCCTCGCCGGCTGCCTCAGAGGCGACGACCCGGTTCGCGCCGATCACGGAGGAGGCCACCTCCCGGTTCCCGGTAGTGCCCGTCGAACCCACCGCACCAGCGACACCGCCGTCTGCCGGGGCCGCCCCGCAGACTCCCGGCGTCCGCCCGGTGCCCCCGGCCCACGGTGTCACCCCGGTACCGCCGGCTCAGGGCGTGACCGCGGTTCCACCGGCTCCAGGTGCCACCCCGCTTCCGCCGGGAACCTACGGTCGCCCGGCCGTCGTTCCCGGCGTGACGCCGGTACCGCCCCGCGCCCCGGCTGGCGCACCCCCGCACCCGGCGGCCTCCGGCATGTCCGCGCCCTCGCCGACCTCCGGAGCCCCGGCGGCAACGCCGGGAACACCGCGAACGCCGGGAACGCCGGGAACGCCGGGAACGCCGACGACGGCACCCACGGCCGGCGCGCCGGTGCCCGCGAGGCCGGCGGTGCCTCCGATGCCGGGCCCGGCGTCCTCGGCCGCCGCAGCGCATGTCGCGCCCGTCTCAGTGCCGTCCGCCCCCGCACGTCCGGTCCCGCCACCACCGAGCGCGGCCGGCGCGCCTCCGGTCCCACCTCCGCCGGTACCGGGCACCGCTGGGAGACAGCTACCGTCCCCGCAGACGCTCGGCACTGCCGGCGCCCCGCCGCAGACACCCGGCACCGTTGGCGCCCCGCCGCAGACGTCCGGCACTGTCGGCGTCTCGCCGCAGACGCCGGGCAAGGCGGTTACGCCGCCCTCACAGATGCCCGGGACAGTCGGCGCGTCTCCGCTACCGCCTCCGCCGGTCATCCCGCCCCCGCCCGCAACGCCGGTCGTCGAGACGCCGCCCTCCACCGGAGGCACCCCGCCGGCGTCACGGACGCCATCGGCGGGAGTCCTGCCACCACCGCCGCCTCCGACCGTCCTCCCGCCGGCGCCGCGCGTGCCGTCGATGGAGCGCGGTGTCCTGCCACCGCCGCCGGCCGTTCCGGTCGTCCCGCCGGTCCCCGCGCCGGGGTCGACCCCGTCCGCCCCGCCACCGGGCACCACTGCGGGCTCGACGGCGCCTCCGGCGCCGGCTTCCCGGCCGGTGGCGGAATCCGCGGCGGCCACTGCCACCCCAGCGGCACCCCCCGGGGCCCCCGTGGCGCCCCGACCGGCGCAGGCCTCACGGGCAACACCGACGACCGAGGCCGTCCCCGCTCCCCCACCCCTCGATACGAACCGGGCGGCCGATACGGACCGCGCGGCTGGTACGGACCCGGCCGATACCGAAACGGGCGGGCCCAGCGCCACTACTGTGCCGCCCGTCCCCGGTGGACCGGGCTGGGACAAGCCGACGATTCAGGTGCAGCAGATCGGCCCGCTGCTGGAGGAGGAGGCGGAACGCAACGCCGCAAAGGCAGCGCGCGACGCATCGGCAGAGGCCGCAGCGACCACCTCCACCGGCGAGCCCTCGGTCAGTGCACCACCGGCCAGCGAATCCCCTGCTGACACGCCCTCGGCCGGCTCATCCGGAATGATCGCGCCGCTCGCAGCGAGCGCACCGCCGGTGAGCACGTCCCCGGTCAGCGGACCGCCGGTGAGCACGTCGGGTACGAGTGGAGGCGGCTCGGGTGGTGCACCGGTCACCGACGCCGCCGCGAGCGTGAAGCATCCGGGCGCCCCCTCCGCAGGCGCGTCGGGCCCCCTCGGCACGCCCGACGCCGGTGCGCCTCCGGCAGGCGGAGCACCGCTGCCCGCCGCACCCCACATCAGCGCGCCGCCCACCAGCGCCACGCCCGTCAACCCAGCACCCATCAGCGCACCGCCCGTCGGCTCACCCTCGACGTCGCCGGTCAGCGCGCCGCCCACGCACCCGGTCAGCGGCCCTCCCGGACAGCCGGTGAGCGGACCGGCCGGTTACCCGGTCAGCGGGGTTCCGGCGAGCGGCTACCCGCCACCAGTGAGCGGCCCGCCCCCCGCGCCGGTCAGCGCCGCACCGGTCAGCGCCGCACCGGTCAGCGCCGCACCGGTCAGCGCCGCACCAGCAGTGGGCTACCCGCCACCGGCTGGCGGACCCGCACCCACCTATCCGCCGCCGATCAGCGCACCACCCGCACCCGGCTACCCGTCGCTGACCGGTGCACCACCTGCACCACCCGTCAGCGCGCCGCCCGGCCCGCCGATCAGCGGGCCACCCGCACCCGGCTACCCGCCGCCGATCAGCGCGCCGCCCGCCGGGCACCCACCGGTGAGCGCGCCCCCCGGCACCTATCCGCCGCCCGTCAGCGGACCACCCGCGGCACCGGTCAGCGCGGCACCCGTCAGCGGTTCCTCCGTACCGCCGTGGGGCATGGTCGCGCCGCCATGGAGCAGCGCCGCCCCGTCCCAGCCGGTCGACCGGCCCACCCGGCCCGAGCCGGACGAGGACGAGCCGGCACCCGTCGACGCGGCAGGCGAACCGGAGCAGGACGCGCCGGAGCCGAACCGGCAGATGACGATCTACGAGGACCTGCTGGACTTCCCCGAGTCCACGCGACCGGAGCCGCCGGCCCAGCCGGAGCAGAGCGCCTGGCCGGCGACCCCGCCGATGTTCCACCAGCCGCCGCCGGTCCAGCCGCGGGACGCGTACCCGATGGAGCCGGAGCGGCCGGGCCGCAACCGGACGGTGCTGGCCCTTGTGGTCGGGGGTGCGGTGCTCGCGGTGGTGGCGGCGGTCGGCGTCGGCGTGGTGTTGCTGAACCGGGAGGCGGCGCCGCCGCCTGCCCCGGTGCCCGCGTCCGGCGCCGCGTCGCCGAAGGTGGCCGGGCCGCCGCCGGGGGACCTGAAGCTGCGCGACGACACCACCACCGTGACGGTGACCTGGACCGACCCGACGAACGGCGGGGTGCCGTTCGTGGTGGCGGGTGGCCGGGCCGGGCAGAAGCTCGGGGTGATGGCTACTGTGGACGCCGGGCAGACCCGGTACACGGTGAACGGGCTGAGCGCGAAGCTGGACTACTGCTTCACGGTGCTGGCTGTCTATTCGACCGACTCGTACGCCACCTCGGGTCAGGTCTGCACGGACCGGGAGGGCGGCGGCACGCCGAACTGAGACGACACGCTCGGTGTCCACAGGAGGACGGTGCGGGTTTCACCGGCTCCGCACGGCACCTATGATGGCTCCCGGCTCTGGGGAGGGTCCGCCGTGCTCGGCGGTTCTCCCGCACCGACACGGGGAGGCAGCCGGCAGTGACCACCATCGAGGACGTCACGGGCACCGGGCCGGAGCCGGCCCGTCCACGGTCGCGGATGCGCGGCGGGCTGGTGACCATCGGCACGGTGGCCGCGCTGCTGGCCGCGATGGGCCTGACGGTGCTCGGGCTGGGCGCGGCCGACAACGCGGTGGCGAGCTTCGACGCGTCCTCCTGGTTGTGGAGCACCACCCGCAGCGAGCTGGCCCGGGTCAACGGCGTCACCGCGCGGATCGACACCCGGATGGAGGTGCCGGGTGGGCGGCGGCACCAGATGCAGGTGGCCCAGACCGACCGGCTGCTGATCCTGCGCGACCTCAACACCGGGCAGGTCAGCTCGCTGGACCTGGCGACGTTGCAGATCACCGCCACGACGCCGACCGCGCCGGGGTTCGGGGTGAGCGTGGCGCTGCACGAGGACGCGGCGTTCGTGGTGGACGCGGTGCAGGGCATCGTCCGGCAGCTCGACCCGCGGGCGCTGACGCCGGTGGGCGAGCCGGTGCGCTACCCGCCGGGCATCACCGGCGGCACGTTCGACGGCGCCGGCAAACTGTGGGTCGCGGTGCCGAGCGAGGGCACCGTCTCGGCGGTGACCGCCGCCGAGCTGCCGGAGACGCCGGGTGACGCGCCGCCCGCGGGGCTCAGCCCGAAGCGGGTCGAGACGTACGACGTGGCTGAGCCGGCGCACGAGCTGGTGGTGTCCACGCTGGACGAGGGTGTCGCGGTGCTGGACCGCACCTCGGCGTCGCTGGTCACAGTGGTCGGCGGGCAGACGCAGCGGGCGGAGCTGAGCATGAGCGCGCCGGGGAATCTGCCGACGCGTACCAGCGGGCCGCAGGTGCCGGTCACGGTCCCCGGTGACAGGTCGGTGCACGTGGTGCGGGACAGCCGCGAGGTGAAGCGGTTCACGGTGCCCGGCACCGGCGCCCGGCTCAGCCCGGCGGTGGCATGGGCGGGCCGGTTCTACTGCGCCGACGAGACCACCGGCACGGTGTACGCCTTCGACGGCGAGGGTCAGCTCGTGCAGACCGTCAAGGGCTCCGGCCGGCCCGGCCCGGTCGAGCTGGAGGTGCGCGAGAACCACCTGTTCATCAACCCGCCGAACTCGTCCACCGCGCAGGTGGTCGACGACCGTAACCAGGTGCGTGAGGTCGACAAGTACGCCAACGACGTGCTGGGCGGCGACCCGCCGCCGGTGGCTCCGCCGCCGCCCCCGCCGAAGAAGCCGAAGGTGTCCAAGCCGGGTGCACCGAAGTCGGTCACCGCCGCCGCGGGTGACGCGTCGGCGCGGGTGAGCTGGCAGGCCGCCGCGTCCAACGGCGCCGAGATCACCCGGTACGTGGTGGAGGGCGCCGGTCAGACCCACCAGGTCGGCGCGAACCAGCGTGCGCTGGAGATCACGGGTCTGACCAACGGTGAGACGTACACGTTCTCGGTGCACGCGGTGAACGCCAAGGGTGAGGGTCCGGCGCGGCGCAGCAACCCGGTGGTGCCGACGGCCGAGGTGCCGGACCCGCCGGCGTCGGTGACCGCCGAGGCACGGCCGGACGGCACGGTGCAGGTGAGCTGGCCCGAGGCCGACGGCCAGGGCAACAAGATCGCGAAGTACGCGGTGACGGCGACCTCGGCCGGCGCGAGCGCCCCGGCCGGCGAGTCGGCGAAGACGGAGCTGGTGGTGCCGGCCGGGCAACTGGAGTACGGCACCCAGTACGCGTTCACGGTGACCGCGGTGAGCGAGAAGGGCGCGGGGTCGAAGGCGTCGCCGGTGAGCAACACGGTGGTGCCGTTCACCACGCCGAAGGCGCCGACGGAGCTGCGGGCGTCCACAGTCGCCGACCAGCCGGGCACGATCGCGGTGCAGTGGTCCCCGGCGGTGGACAACGGCCGCCCGGTGACGAAGTACCTGGTGGAGGCGGCCGGGAAGTCGGTCGAGGTGACCGACGTGCAGGCCACTGTGGGTGGCCTGGGCAACGGGCAGAACGTGACGGTGAAGGTCAGGGCGGTGAACGAGGCCGGGTCGGGACCGGAGGCGAGCACCACCGCGCGGACGGTGGCCGAGCCCCGGATCACGGTGACCGGCTCATCGGCGGACGCCACGTCGGTGACTGTGACGTTCACTGTGGACGCGGGCGGCGGCCGCGCCTCCTGCACGGCGGCGACCGGCGGGAAGACGGCGAGCGGAAGCTGTTCCAGCCTGCGGGTGACCGGGCTGACGCCGGGTACCGCGTATACGGTGACGCTGACCGCGAGCAACGCCGCCGGTAAGGGCACCGCTTCCCGCGCGCAGACCACCGACCCGGTGTTCGGCGTCGCCACCTGCAAGAACGGTCCGGACGGCGACCAGCGGACGTACTGCGACAAGGACGTGCCGGGCCGCAACGGCAACGAGATCTTCGAGGTGCCGAGGCAGGACAACGACCGGCAGGCCGGCTGGGTGCCGGACGGCCACCGGCTGCGCACGTACTGCAAGGTGAAGGGCGAGGACGTGGACGCCTGGATCTACAACAACAACAAGCAGAGCACCTGGTGGGTCCAGGTGGAGTACAAGGGCAAGACGTACATCCCGTGGGCCTGGCTCAACCTGGAGGGCGGCGACGACCTCGGCGTCCTGCCCACCTGCTGACCGCACCGTCCGAGAGGCGCATCCGTGAACACGCACGAACCGCTGAGCCAGCCGGAGGTGCAGGGCTTCGCCGCCCTGGCCGCCCGGCTGGCCGACAACGTCAACGCGGTCGTGCTGGGTAAGCCGCAGGTGGTGCGGCTGGCGCTGACCGCGCTGTTCGCGCAGGGGCACGTGCTGCTGGAGGACGTACCAGGCGTCGGCAAGACCACGCTGGCGCGGGCGATCGCGGCGACCGTGAAGGGGCAGTGGCGGCGCATCCAGTTCACGCCGGACCTGCTGCCCTCCGACGTGTCAGGGGTGACCATCTTCAACCAGGCGAGCCGGGGCTTCGAGTTCCACCCGGGGCCGGTGTTCGCCAACATCGTGATCGCCGACGAGATCAACCGGGCGTCGCCGAAGACCCAGTCGGCGCTGCTGGAGGTGATGGAGGAGCGGACGGTCACGGTGGACGGTGTACGGCACCCGGTGCCGCAACCGTTCCTGGTGGTGGCCACGCAGAACCCGGTGGAGATGGACGGCACGTACCGGCTGCCCGAGGCGCAGCTCGACCGGTTCCTGGTGAAGCTGTCGGTCGGCTACCCGGACGAGGCGGTCGAGGTGGAGGTGCTGCGCGGCGCCACGGTCCGCTCCCCCGACTCGCTGACCGCCGTCACCGACACCGCGACCGTGGGCGAGATGGTGAAGATGGCCCGGCGGGTGCACATCGCCGAGCCGCTCTACGCGTACGCGGTGCGGCTGGCCGCGGCGACGCGTACCCATCCGCAGGTGCGGGTCGGGGTGAGCCCGCGCGGGGTGATCGCGCTGACCCGGGCGGCGTGCGCGTACGCGCTGATCGACGGCCGGGGCTGGATCATGCCGGAGGACCTGAAGGCGCTCGTCGAGCCGGTGTTCGCGCACCGGATGCTGCTCACCCCGGACGCGCAGGTGCGTGGTGTCACGCCCGCCGAGGTGCTGCGTCAGGCGGTCGCGTCGGTGCCGGTGCCGCTGCCGTCGGGCCAGGCCACAGCGGTGCACGGCTGAGCGTGGGGATCACCGCCCGTGGCATCGGGCTGCTCGTCGCCGCCCTGGTGCTGCTCGGCGTGGGGTTCCGCTACGCGTACCCGGAACTGACGGTGCTCGGCGCGGCGGCCGGCGTGGCGGTCGGCTACGCCGTGGTGAACGCGGCCTGGCGGCCCCGGCTGAGCGTTCAGCGGCGGGCCGATCCGGATCGGGTGGCCCGGGGTGAGCCGGCGGCGATGGAGCTGACGGTGCGCAACACCGGCCGGCTGCGGGCGGCGAACCTGGTGGCCGAGGACCGCTGCGCGGGCGCGTTGGTGCCGGTGCCGCTGCTGCGGTTGCGTCCGGGCCGGGACACTGTGGTGCGGTACGACGTGCCGACGCATCGCCGTGGGGTGGTGCCGGTGGGGCCGCTGCGGGTGGTGCGCCGGGATCCGCTGGGCCTGGTGGCGCTGGCGCGCGGCTACGGCGGCACGGTGCCGGTGTGGGTGCACCCGCGCATCCACCCGCTCTCCGCGGTGCCCACCGGCGCCGGGCGCAGCCTGGACGGGCGCACCGACAGCGTGCCGCACGGGTCGATCACGTTCGACTCGTTGCGGGAGTACGTGGTGGGTGACGAGTTGCGCCGCGTGCACTGGCGTACCAGCGCCCGGGTGGGTGAGCTGATGGTGCGGGAGAACGTGGACACCAGCCTGCCGCGCCTGGTGGTGGTGCTGGACAACCGTGCGTCCGCGCACCCGGACCGGGCGGGCGGTGTCGCGGAGTCGTTCGAGTCGGCGTGCGAGGCGGCGGCGTCGGTGGTGGCCGCCGCGGTGCGGGAGGACCTGCCGGTGCACCTGCTGCTCGTCGTACCGGCCGAGGTGGAGCCCGCCGGCGCGGCCGGGCCGCTGGACCGGCTCGCCGCGGTGGAGCTGGCGGACGCCGGGCCGGACGTGCTGCCCGCCGCGACCGGGCGGCTGCGCCGGGACCGGCTCGGCGACACGCTCGTCTTCCTGACCGGGCCGGGCGGCCGCGACGACCTGGGGCACGTCGGCGCGCTGCGCGGCGCGTACCCGTCGGTGGTGGTGGGGATGTTCGGCGCGGACGGGCCGACGGCGGCCGGCGCGGCGGGCCTCACGGTCCTGGACGCCGCGGACGGCGCGGCGTTCGCCGCCGAGTGGGACGGGGTCCGCCGGTGGTGACGCCACCGCGGAGCGAAACGGCGGCGGAGCGCGCGGCCCGGGCGTTGCGGGCCGCGCCGGTCCCGGCCGCGCTGATCGTGCTGGTCGCGCTCTCCGGCGTGGTGCTGGGCCGGGTGTACGCGGACCCGCTGCTGACCCGGCTCATGGCCGGCGCGGCCGTCGGGTCGGTGCTGGTCAGCGTGGCCGCGCGGCGGCTGCCGTCCTGGCTGGTGGCGCCGCTGTCGGTGGCCGCGCTGACCGGGTGGACGCTGCTGTCGCTGCGGCTGGCCGCCGCGCACGCGGCGCTGCCGGGCGGGCTCGGCGAGGTGGCCGCCGACGCGGCCCGCAACGCGATCCCCCGGCTGCTCACCGCGATGATCCCGGTCGAGCCGGCCCCGGACACGGTGCTGGTGCCGGTGGTCGCGGCGTGGCTGGCCGGGCTGACCGCCGCCGAGGTGGCGCTGCGCGCCGGGCGGGTGCTGCTGGGCTACCTGCCGCCGGCGCTGCTCTACGCCGGCGCGCTCTACGTGGTCGGGCCGAACGCGGATCCGGCGATCGGCCCGACGGTGCTGTTCGCGGCCGTCGCGGCGGCCGGCCTGGCGACGCCCGGGCGCCGCGACGGCCCCGCAGCCGATCCGGTCGCCGGTCTGACCCCAGCGGTACGCGCGGCGGTACGGCTGCGCCTGGTGGCGGCGAGCGCGGCCGGGCTCGCCGTGGTGGTGGCGCTGGCGGCGCTGCTCGCCCCGGTGGTGGCCGCCCAGGTCGACGAGCGGCCGGTCGACCCGCGCCGCTACGTGGAGCCGCCCCGGGTGGAGTCGCTGGACGAGAACCCGCTGATCCGGATCTCCGGGTGGGCGCTGAACCCGGACCAGCGGCTGCTCGACGTGCGCACCACGGGGGGCGCGGCCGGGGACGGGTCGCCGCGGATCCGGCTGGCGGTGCTCAGCGACTACGACGGGGTGACCTGGCGGGTCGGCGCCACGTACCGCAACGCGGGGCGGATCCTGCCCGCCGCCGAGCCGGCCCCGGACGCGGCCACCGACGAGGTGCGCCAGGAGATCACCGTCGGCGACCTGACCGGGCGGCTGCTGCCGGCGGTGCCCACGCCGCGCGAGGTGACGGGCGCGCGGGTGGCGTACGACCCGGCGACCGGAACGCTGATCCGGCCGGAAGGGCTCGCGCCCGGCCTGCGGTACGAGGTGTCGTCGGTGCGGGAGCGCCCGGATGCGAACCTGCTGCCCACGGCGAACGTGCCCGCCGGTGACGAGGTGGCCCGGGTGCTGCGGGTGGCCGACGGGGCGCCGGAGCCGGTGCGCCGGCTCGCCACCCAGCTCGCCGAGTCGAACGGCGCCCCGTACGCGCGCGCCGACGCGATCGCCACGTTCCTGGCCGAGCACTACCGGGTGACAGCCGACGCGCCCAGCGGGCACGCGTACCCGAACCTGGCGTTCTTCCTGTTCGGACCGCGTAACGGCGGCGGGCAGCGGGGCACGTCGGAGCAGTTCGCCGCCGCGTTCGCGGTGCTCGGCCGCCTCGCCGGGCTGCCCACCCGGGTGGTGGTCGGGTTCGAGCCCAAGGGCGACGGTCCGGTACGGGCCGCCGACGCGTACGCCTGGCCGGAGGTGCTGTTCGACGGTGTCGGCTGGGTGCCGTTCGACCCGATGCCCCGTCCGGATGAGGAGCCCCGCCCGGTGGAGGAGGACTTCCGGCCGCAGCCGGAGGATCCGCCGCCGTCGGAGGTGCCGGCGCCCACCGAGGAGCCGAGCGCCACTCCCCCGGCCGCCGCGCCCGCGCCCGGCCGGGCCGAGGGCGGGCTCGGGACGCCGGTGCTGGTCGGTGGCGGCGTCGGCGGGCTGGCGTTGCTGGTCGGCGCGGTGCTGGCCGCCCTGTACGCGGCGCGCCGCCGGTTGACCCGCTCCCGTCTGGACGCAGCCGACCCGGGCGAGCGGGTCGCGGGCGCGTGGCGGGAGCTGACCGACGCGCTGCGGCTGGCCGGGCACCCGGCCGGGCCGGATCTGGCGGCGGCGGAGGTGGCCGAGCGGGCCCGCCGCACGCTCGCCGAGGCCCGCGCGGCGCGGTCCGGAGAGGGCGCGGCCGGACCGACGGACCGGCCCGGGGACGGCGCGGCGGGCGGCGGCCCGGACGAGGCGGCGGTCGACGAGCTGGCCGCCCTGCTCAACCAGGCGGGCTTCGCGCCGGGCAGTGTCACGCCGGAACAGGCGGAGCGGGCCGCGCGGCTGAGTCAGGGCTTCGGCGACGCGCTGCGCTCGGCCCGCTCGCGGTGGGGCCGGTTGTTGTGGACGGTCCACCCGGGGCCGCTGCGGTGGCGCCGCTGACCGGACCGGCGAGGCGTGGTCCGCTGTCGCGGTGCTGCCGGCCAGTCCCGGGGCAACCGCCGCGACGGCCGGGCTCAGCGGTCGGCGGCGCGCAGCTTGCGGACGAGCTTGCGCAGCCCGGCCTGCCAGCCGTCCGGGTCCTCGGCGCGGCGACGGGCGTAGTCGGCCACCTCCGGGTGCGGCAGGATCAGGAACCGCTCGTCGGCCAGCCCGGCGACGACAGCGTCGGCGACCTGGTCCGGTGTGAGGATCGACCCGGACGCGGCGATCACCCGGGCGCCCAGGTGCCCCTCGGCGAGGCCGTCGGCGAGCATCGGGGTGTCCACGCCCTGCGGGCACAGCGCGCTGACCCGGATACCGGCGTCCCGGTAGGTGATCGCCAGCCACTCGGCGAGACCCACGGCGGCGTGCTTGGTGGCGGTGTACGGGGCGTCGCCGACCGCCGTGAGCACACCCGCCGCCGAGCAGGTGAGCAGCAGGTGCCCCTGGCCCCGGCGGAGCATTCCCGGCAGCGCCGCGCGGGCGCTGTGCAGGTGCCCGAGCACGTTCACCCGCCAGGCCCGGTCCCAGTCCGCGTCGGGCGCGTCGATGCCGCCGCCGGTGGCCACGCCGGCGTTGGCGCAGAACAGGTCGATCCGGCCGTGGCGGCGCTCGGTCTCCTCGACGAGCGCGCGTACCGCCGCCTCGTCCGTGACGTCGAGCCCGACGCCGCTGGCCACCGGGCCGATCGCGTCGGCTGCGGCGCGGGCCGCGTCGGCGGCCAGGTCGGCCAGGACGATCGCGGCGGCGCCCTCGGCGGCGAACCGGCGGCCGAGCGCCGCTCCGATCCCGCCGGCCCCGCCGGTGATCACCACCACCCGGTCGGTCAGGTTCATCTCAGGCCGCCTTTCCGGGGCCGAGCCGGGGCAGCAGGTCCATCCAGGCCGCCGCGCCGCCCTCGGTGATCTCCGGCGTGGGCAGCACCGCGATGACCGGCACGTCGACGCCGTTGTCGGCGTACCGGCGGACGGCCGCCACGCACTGCTCGGGCGAGCCGTGCAGCACCAGCGCGTCGACCACCTCGTCCGGTACGGCGGCGGAGGCGCCCCGCCGGTCCCCCGCGGCCCACGCCTCCCACATCGGGCCGAGCGAGTCCTGGCGGCCCAGCCACCTGTGGAAGGCGGCGTACGCGGGCACCGTCAGGTAGCCGGTGATCATGCGGCGGCCCAGCGCGCGGGCGTACGCGGTGTCCTCGGTGGGGCAGACGAAGATGCGGGCGGCCACGTCGAAGCCGGGCCGGCGCTCGCCCACCTCGGCCAGCGCCGTCGGCACGTCGTCGGCGGCCAGCCAGTTGAGGATCACCCCGTCGGCCTCGGCGGCGGCCAGGCGCAGCATGCCGGGGCGCAGCGCGGCCAGCAGGACCGGCGGCGGCACGCTGGGCGGCCGTTCCAGCGCGAACCGCCGGACGGCGAACGTGTCGAACGCGCCGTCGACGGTCTCGCCGCGCAACGCGGCCCGCAGGAACCGCAGCACGTCCCGGGTCCGCTTGAACGGCTCGTCGAACTCGATCGCGTTCCAGTCCCGCACCAGCACCGGCGACGAGGCGCCGACGCCGAGCGCGAACCGGCCCGGCGCGGCCTCGGCCAGCGCGGCGGCGCTCATCGCGAGCAGTCCCGGCCCTCTGGTGAACACCGGCGTGATCGCGGTGCCCAGCCGCAGCCTCGGCGACCAGGCGGCGGCCAGGGCCAGCGGGGTGAACGCGTCGGCGCCGGCCACCTCCGACGACCACACGTCGGTGAACCCGGCGTCGTCCAGGGCCGCGTAGACGGCGGCGTGGTCGGCGAGCGGGATACCGCCCAGCGGCACTGTCATGCCCCATCTGTTCGTCACCCGTCGATGGTGCCCGTCCGGCACCGCCCGGAGCAAGATCCAGGCAGATATGGGTGATCCGCACCGGGGCGCCGGGAAGGAGTGTTACGACTGCCGCATGAGTCGGACCGGGGACGGGGCCCGGCGGTGAGGACCGCCGAGCCGGCCGCGCTGCGCGAGCTGCCGTGGATGGCCGTGGTCCTCGGCGGGCCGGCCGTGTTCCTGGCCGGCCGGGCCCGCTTCGAGTACGAGGTGTTCGGCCGTATCTCCCCGTCGAGGCTGGTGGGGATCGCCGCGCTGCTGCTGCCCGTACCGCTGCTGGTGCGCCTCGCGCCGCTGGTCGCGGCGATCCTCGCCGCGGTGGTCCTGACGGCGGTGGCGGTGGCCGACGCGCGCCGCGCCTGGGGCCGCCCGCCGGAGGAGGCGGCGACGCCGTTCTGAGCGGCGACGCCGGTGCCGGACACCGCGACCGGGCTACGATCCGCGCGTGACCTTCTCGCTCGTCGCCCGCTCCGCCGACGGGCGCCTGTACGGGGTGGCGGTGGCCAGCCGGTTCCTCGCCGCCGGGGCGCTGGTGCCTGCGGCCGAGGCGCTGGTGGGCGCGGTCGCCACCCAGGCGCACGCCAACCTCGCCTACCGGGCGCAGGCGCTCGCGCTGCTGCGTACCGGCGTCACCGCCGGCGACGCGGTGGCCGGGCTGGTCGCCGCCGATCCCGGCCGCGACGACAGGCAGCTCGCCGTGGTCGGGGCGACCGGCGACGGGGCCACCTGGACCGGGCCGCGCTGCCACCCGTGGGCCGGCGGGCAAGCCGGCGACGGCTGGGCTGCGCAGGGCAACATCCTGACCGGCCCGCAGGTGATCGACGCGCTGCGCGACGCCTGGCTGGCCCGCGACGACCTGCCGTTCCCGCAGCGCATGCTGGCCGCGCTCACCGCCGGTGACGCGGCCGGCGGCGACCGGCGCGGCCGGCAGAGCGCCGCGATACTCGTGGTGCAGCGCCACGGCGGCTACGCCGGCACCGGCGACGAGCTGGTGGACCTGCGCGTGGACGACCACGACGACCCGGTCGCCGAGCTGCGCCGTCTGCTCGGCATCCACCACATGCTGTTCGGCCGCCCCGACCCGGCGACGCTGCGGGACCTCACCGGTCCGCTCGCCGCCGAGGTGGCGGAGCTGCTCGCCGCCACCGGGCACCCGGTCGGCCCGGGCGGCCTGGACGACGCGCTGGCCGCCTGGACCGGTCTGGAGAACCTGGAGGAACGCTTCGTGCCCGGCCGGATCGATCCGATCGTGCTGGAGCACCTGCGGCGGTGCGCCGGGCGCTGAGGTCAGCCGCCGAAGGCCAGCCGGCCGATGCCGGCCCGCGTCAGCTCGGCGCGCTCGTCGCCGGTCAGCGGCAGCCGCCCGGTGGCCTTGCGCAGCACGGTGAGCGCGTCCCAGCCCAGTCCGGGCGGCACCGGCACGCCGCCGGTGAGCACGCCGGCCACCACGTCCGCCGCGGCCGGGGTCAGCCACGGCGACCGGTCCAGCGCGTCGGCCAGGTCCAGGCCGTGCACCGCGACCTCCACCACGCGGGTACGGAGGAACTCCGGCAGCGCCATCGCGTCACCGTGGCGGGTGCGTACCATCCGGCCGGGCGGCGCGGCGGCGACCGCCTCGTCGGTGGCGCGCCAGGCCCGGGCGAACTCGTCGGCCACCTCGGCCGCACCCGGGTGCTCCCGCGCCGCCCGCCGGGCGGAGTCGATGCGGTCCCGGTCGACCGGCGGGCTGAACTTGGCCGCGCCGAAGTAGGCGGCGGCGTCGACCTCGGCGCGGGGCGGCGCGGGTTCGGCGAGCATCAGGGCCAGGCGACCGGCTCCGGTGCTCACGTGCGCGATCAGGTCGCGTACCCGCCAGGGCGGGCACGGGGTGGGCCGGTCCAGCGCCGCGTCGTCCAGGTCGCGCAGCACCCGTTCCAGGCGCTCGCACTCGGCCCGGAACGCCTCCCGTACGGCCCGCACCGGCGTCAGCCCTTCCAGCGGGGCACCAGCCGGTGCACCACGACCAGCACCAGCGCCGCCACCACCGCGATCGTGCCGGCGATGCCGGCCGCGCTGCCCGCGTACCCGATGAACAGCGGACGGCGGCCGAGGCTCTCGACGGGGATGGTGGAGCGGTCCACCAGCCAGGACAGCGCCACCGCGGAGGCCAGCAGGGCCACCACGCCGATGCCGCCGAGCACGGCGCCGGCCACCCGGTGCGCGTCGCCCGGCTCGACCACGGCCTGCTCCCGCTGGAAGAACAGCAGCACCAGTCCGGCGGCGGCGGCCCAGGCGCCGACCACCAGGTACGCGGCGACCGCGTCGCTGGGCCGGTGCCAGCCGGCGGAGAGCGTGGCGACACCGGCGGCGGCGGCGTACCCGGCGCCGAGGAACGCCCCGGCGACCCGCAGCTTGCGCGGCAGCACCAGGATCAGCGCGATCGCCACCGAGGCCGCCACGGCGGTGTGCCCGCTGGGCAGGCTGTTGCCGGCGGCGGCCCGTTCCGGGTCGATGCCGAAGTCGGGCCGGACCAGGTAGTACTTGAGCAACTGCGTGGTCACGTTCGCGCCGGCGATGAGCAGCGTCGCGGTGACGGCGAGCGCCTTGCGCCCCCGGATCAGCGCGATGAAGCCGATCACGGCGGTCGCGGCCAGCAGCGACACCACCGACATGGCGTTGAGGAGTGTGTCCACCGGACCGTCTATGCGGTCCTGGCCGATCCGGTTGCCGGTGAGCGCCACCGTGTCCAGCCACTGGCCCAGTTCGGTGTGCACGGCGAAGCGCCACACCAGCCCGAACGCGGCTGTCTGGATCAGGGCCAGTACGACCAACCAGACCGCCGTCCAACCCCTCGCCGTCTCCCGCACCCGGACAACTTAACGGTAGGCACGCTCCGGCGCGCGGCGGAGCGCCAGCGGCGGCGGCGTACGGTGGGGCGGGCGATTTCGAGGAGGTGGCGCGTGACCGGCACGCCACAGCGGCAACCGGACGGCGGGCCGCGGCCGGAGTCGCTGGCCGACCTGCTCGGCGGCCGGCGCGGGGCGGTGGACGCGACGCTTCCGCCACTGGCGTTCGGGCTCGGCTGGGTGCTCGGCGGTCTCGGCGGCGGCGTGCTCGCGGCGGTGCTGACCGGCACGGCGGTGGCCGGCTGGCGGTGGCGGCGCGGCGATCGTCCCCGCTCGGTGCTGGTCGGTCTGCTCGCGGTCTGCGTGGCAGCGCTCATCGCGTTGCGCACCGGCCGGGCCGCCGACTTCTTCCTGCTCCAGATCGTCGCCAACACGGCGAGCGCGCTGGCCTGGGCGGTGAGCATCGTGGTGCGGTGGCCGCTGCTGGGTGTGGTGGTCGGCACGGCGCTGGGGCAGCGGACCCGGTGGCGGCGCGATCCGGCGCTGCTGCGGGCGTACGGCCGGGCCAGCTGGGTGTGGGCGGCCACCTACGTGCTGCGGGTCGCGGTGTTCGTGCCGCTGTGGCTGTACGGGCACGTGGTCGCGCTGACGGTGGCGCGGGCGGCGCTGACCTGGCCGCTGATCGCGGCCGCGCTGGCGGGTAGCTGGGTGGTGATCCGGCGCTCGCTGCCGGCCGGGCATCCGGGGCTGCGGCACCCGGTGGATCCGGCGGGCACCGACGGTGTGGCGGCGCGCACAGAGTAATGGAGAGGCCGCCACGGGGGGAGCGGCCTCTCCGTCAAATACGTTACTCCGTCCACGGCCCGGATGTGATCCCGTGGACCGCTGATTTTTCCGTGCCTTTTCGCGCCATGGGTCGTCGCCGGGCGGAGTGGTGGGCCGGCCGGTCCGCTGCGTCGGCCGGACGGCCGGCCCACCCGGCCTGACCGTGGGCGTCAGGCCGTTTCGCCGACCCGGCCGCTCCGTTCCCCCATCGGCCGGGTCGGCCTCCTCCGCGGGCGGGTTCGCACCCGCCCGCGGAGGAGGGGTCACCTCACCCTTGCGGGAAGTAGGTGCCGTAGTCGGCGTACGCCATGGCGATGTCCGCCTGTGCCCAGAACCGGTGGTAGTTGAAGACCGGCTCGGGACCGCCGTCCAGGTACGCCTGCACCTTCGGCCAGTCCGGGTCGTTCTTGTAGAACGAGCGGATGTCCAGGAAGCTCTTGCCCGGGGCGATCGCGTCGCCGTTGGGCATCTTCCCGGTCCAGCCGTTGGGGATGTAGAGACCCTGGCCGTCGGCGGCGTTGTAGACGTCGTCGAAGCGCTTGTAGTCGCCGCGCTTCTCCGGCGTCGAGACGCCCTTGCTGTCGGCGGACGCCGAGAGCGCGTCCAGCAGGCCCTTGGCGGTGTTCTTCGCCGCGGTGTTGCCGGACTTGGCCGCGTACGCGATGAGCGTGCGGGCGTAGGCGCCGGCGACGCCGACGTCCTGACCCTTGACCGTCACCTCGACGTGCAGGTTGGTGTTCGGCTGCGGGCTGCTCGGGTTCCAGTTCGCCGGCTGGCCGGTCCACTTCATGTCCGACGGGATCGACCAGTTGGTGCCGACAGTGGTGTTCGCGATGGCCCACGGCACCCACTTGTCCAGCAGCGCCTTGGCCTTCGCGTTGCCGGTCTCCAGGTACAGCTCGGCGATGCGCTGCATCGACCAGGCCTGCATGCCGAACCACTGGTTCGACGGCGGGTCGTTGTAGACCGGGTCGACGTCGTAGTACATGCCGTAGAAGGTGGCGGTGCCGGCCGGCGGCTGGGCGTAGCTGCCGTCCCAGCTGTTGGTGGCGCCACCGGCGATGCCGCCCTCGGCGGACTGGAGCCAGGTGTAGAACTCCAGCTGCCGGTCGAGGCTCTTCTGCCAGTCGGAGACCGCGGTCGGCGACTTCGGCTTCAGCTCCGCGACGTTGGTCATGGCCCAGGCCGCGAACGGGTTCTGGTAGCCGAAGTGGCTGTGGCTGGAGCCGATCCGCCACGACCAGTTCTGCGAGGCGTCGTACGCGCCACCCCAGGCGTAGTACCAGGAGAGCAGGTAGTGCGCCGAGTCACGGCCGCTGCCGGCCGGGCAGGTGGACGCCCCGACGCAGTTGCCGATCTTCTTGAAGTACTTGTCGAACAGCGCGTAGCGCAGGTAGTCGCCCATCTTGGCGGCCTTCGCCACGGTGGCCGCCACGTCGGCCTGCTTGCCCTGCGCCTTGGCCCAGGTCAGCGCCCAGTAGGCGGCCTGGACGGCACGCGCGTCGGCGTCCGGCGCGTTGGTGTACTTCCACTGCTTGGCCGGGGCGCTGGACTCCTTGACGAACAGGTCCAGGTAGCCGTTCGGGCCGCCGTGCTTGAACGTGTCGCAGGACGGCTGCGGCACGGTCTCCCACACCGACTCCTGGGTGCCCCGCTGGAAGGTGTTGATGTACGCGGGCCGGGTGGTGCCGTCGCCGCAGCGGCCGTAGCCGTAGGTGTTGTCCACGTCGAGCAGCCAGTGCATGCCGTAGATGTCACCGGTGCCGTAGGTGGACTGCAGCTCCGAGCGCAGCGGGTCCTGGCCGACCGGGACGCTGGCCTCCAGCGCCGACGGGTACTGGCTGGGCAGGTTGTGCTCGGCGGCGTACTGCGGGGTGCCGGGCGAGCCGGCTGTCGCCTGGTCTGAATGATTCGGAATAATATATTTTTCCATCACCGTCCAGGCGTTGTTGAACGGGGCCCAGTTCTGGGTGACCCGGCCGTACTGCGCCTCCAGCCAGAGCCAGAAGCTGAACGCCTCCGAGGTGGTCTCGTGGCCGTGGTCGGGCGCCTCGACGATCAGCGTCTCGATCGAGTGGTACGGCACGCCCTCGGGGCTGAAGTAACCCGAGTTCTTGATCTTGCCGTACTGGTCGAGGAACTTCTTGATGTAGGCGTTGTCGCCGCCCGGGGTGTCGTTGTCCGCCTCGGTGGCGACGACGGAGATCGGGGCGTAGCCGGTGGCCGACGCGGTGATCGTCGCGGTGCCGCCGACCGTGTCGGAGTCCTCCGCGGCGGAGACCGTGGCGGTGACGCCGGTGCTCCAGTTGCTCGACGTGAGCGTCAGCGTGGACGGCGAGACCGTGATGTCGCTGTCACCGGTGACGGCGAGGGTCACCGGCACGTTGGCCGTGGGCGCCGCGCTGAGCGTGTACCGGACCGTGGCGCTGCCGCCCTCGGCCACGGTGACCGCCGACGGGCTGGCGACCAGCTTCGGGCCGCTCGCCGCGGTGACGGTGAACGACTTCTCCGAGACGGCGCTGCCGCCCGCGTTGTCGTACGCCTTGGCCTGCACGGTGTAGCTGCCCGCCGGCAGGTCGAGCAGGTCGTAGCCGTACGGCGCGGTGGTGTCGGTGTTGACCAGCAGGCCGTTGCGGTAGAACTCGACCTTGCTGATGGTGCCGTCGGGGTCGCTCGCGGTCGCGGTCAACGGGACGTCGGCCGGCGCCTCGAACGGGCCGGACGGCACGCTCAGGGAGACCGTCGGCGGCTGGTTGGTCTGCGCGCCGTTGCACGCGACCCCGTTGAGGGTGAACGCGGTGGGCTTCGGGTTGCTGCCGCTGTAGCTGCCGTTGAAGCCGATGCTGGTGGACGCGCCGGTGGGCAGGCTGCCGTTCCACGACTCGTTCGTCGCGGTGACCTCGCTGCCGGACTGGCTCCATCGGGCCGACCAGCCCTGAACCACGCGCTGGCTGCTGTTCGGGAAGGCGAACTTCAGCGACCAGTTGTTCAGCGCGTCGCCCAGGTTCTTGATGGTGACGGTGGCGGTGAACCCGTTGTTCCAGTCGCTCGTCGCATAGGTCACGTCGCAGGCGGGTGCGGCCTGGGCGGCGCCCGCGGGCAGGGCCACCCCGCCTATGACGAGGGCGGCGGCGGCGACCATCGCCGTACGGCGACGTCTGGCCAGAAGTCTCATGTGGGCGGTGTCTCCTCGGACCGGGCCGGGACCGTGGGGCCCCGGCGGGGCGCCTCCACGCGTCGACGGGGCGTACGCGGGGGGACGGAGGCGTCCGGAAAGGTGGTCGTCCCGGCCGTGCCGGGGATCGGGGCGCCGCACCGGTTCGTCACCGGGTGCCCTCGGCGGCCCGCGCTCGCGTTCACTGGCTCCGCGTGGCGTGACGAGAGTGTGACATGGAAGCGCTCCCACCACAACGGCCAGCGCAGATACGCGCTTCCATGTTTCGATCTCGTTTAGGGGCTTTTCCAAACCCGTGACGGGCGTTACAGTCGCAGCATCGCCGATGGGAGCGCTTCCATCGACGGTGATACAAGTACTGGATCGCCGGGTGCACCCGTGCCCGGCGCGTCGGCCCAGAGGCCGACGGCGGACCAGCCCGGACGCCGCCGCCGGCCGTCACCCGCCAAACGGAGGGAGGTGGAACCAGAGCCACTCGCGTGGCCCGGCTCCCGCGCGACGCGCACGACGGACGCCAATTCCACTTCGTGCGTGTGTGCACCATCGGTGGGGACGGGGGTTGCCCTCCCCCGTCCCCACACTAAACCCCCGTTGTCGACGGCAAAAGAGGCCGACGGGACAGGCGTGACACGCCACCCGGACGGCCTTTCTCGCTATCCACCCCACCCCTCGCCGCTCACGCCGCCGCGAGCGACGTTCCCGAGCGACGCCCCCGCCCACCCACTTTCCGGCCGCCCGCCGGCCGCGCCGCACCTCGCCGCGACCGCCGGATCGGGGCCGGCCGCTCCCTGGCTATGATGGGAGCGCTCCCGGCCCAGGGCGGCCCGTCACTCCGAGGAGAAACCTCATGTCGTTACTCACCCGACGGCGCCTGCTCCGCCGCGCCGCCCTGTCCGCGACCGCGGCCGGCGCGGCCCGGACCGGGCTCGCCGGCGCCACCGCGGCCGGGATCGCCGCGTCGACAGTCGCGCTCGGCGGCTGCGACAGCCCGCCCGAGCGCACCACCGACCCGGAGCCGGACCGCGGGCTGCGCTTCCCCGACGGCTTCGCCTGGGGTGCGGCGACCTCGGCGTACCAGATCGAGGGGGCCGCCAAGGAGGACGGGCGGGGTGAGTCCGTCTGGGACACCTTCAGCCACACGCCGGGCCGGATCCGCAACGGCGACACCGGCGACGTCGCGGCCGACCACTACCACCGGTACGCGCAGGATCTGGACCTGATGCGCGACCTGGGACTGCGCAGCTACCGGTTCTCCATCTCCTGGCCGCGCATCCAGGCCGACGGCTCCGGCCGCCCCAACCAGCGCGGCCTCGACTTCTACCGCCGGCTGGTGGACGGGCTGCACGAGCGCGACATCGCGCCGATGGCCACGCTGTTCCACTGGGACCTCCCCCAGGCCCTGCAGGACGCCGGCGGCTGGGAGAACCGGGACACCGCCGAGCGCTTCGCCGAGTACGCCGACGTGGTGTTCCGCGCCCTCGGCGACCGGGTGCCGGTCTGGCTGACCGTCAACGAGCCGAAGACGGTGGTGCAGAACGGCTACATCTGGGGCCACCACGCGCCGGGCATCCGCGACGAGGACGCGGCGTACCTGGTCGCCCACCACCTCCAGCTCGCCCACGGCCTCGCCGTGCAGGCGCTGCGCGCCTCCGGCCTCACCGGCCGGATCGGCCCGGCGCTCAACCTGCACCCCTGCTACCCGGCCGACGACTCCGCCGAGTCGGCCGCCGCGACCCGGCTCCACGACGGCTACGAGAACCGCCTCTACCTCGACTCGATCTTCAAGGGGGCGTACCCGCAGGACGTCCTGGACGACCTCGGCCCGGACAGCCGGATGGTCCGCGGCGTCCGCGACGGCGACCTGAAGATCATCTCCAGCCCGGTCGACCTGCTCGCCGTGCAGTACTACACGCCGCTCTACGTCACCGGCGCCCGCGACACGGTCCGCAAGTGGCCCACCTCCGAGGCGGAGTGGCAGCAGATCTACCCGGAGGGCATGTACGACATCCTGACCCGGGTCACCCGCGACTACGGCCGGGTGCCGATCACCATCACCGAGAACGGCCTGCCCTGCCCCGACGTGCCCGGCCCGGACGGCACCGTCGACGACGCCGGGCGGGTCGCCTTCCTGCGCGACCACTTCGCCGCCGCCCACCGGGCCGTCGGCGACGGGGTGCCGCTGGAGAGCTACCACGTCTGGTCGCTGCTGGACAACTTCGAGTGGGCCGAGGGGTACGAGCAGCGCTGGGGCCTGGTCTACGTGGACTACGCGAGCCAGCGCCGGGTGCTCAAGCGCAGCGCCCACTGGTACCGCGACGTGATCCGCCGCAACGGCCTGTGAACGGCGCGCGTCCGGCCGGCGGTGTGCCGGCCGGACGCACGCCGGGCGGATCAGCGCGGGTAGCGCCGCCGAGGGATCAGCGCGGCTAGCGTCGGCTGCGGATCAGCGCGGCAGCGCCTGCTGGAGTTCGGCGCGCAGCGCCGGGGTGAGCATCTCGCCCGCCTGCTTGGCCAGCCGCGCCATCTCGTAGCCGACCACGCCGATGTCCGCGTCCGCCCCGGCCAGCGTGGCCAGGATCGAGCCGTCCCGGATCTGCATCACCAGGAAGTAGCCGCGCCCCATCTCGACCACCGTCTGCTTGACGACGTCACCGTCGAACATCTGGGCCGCGCCGGCGGTGATGCTCATCAGGCCGGATGTCACCGCGGCGAGCTTGTCCGCGTGGTCGCGCGGCAGGTGCGCCGAGATCGCCACCAGGAGCCCGTCGGAGGACACCACCACCGCGTGCGCCACCCCGGGAACGCGCTCCGCGAACGCGTTCACCAGCCAGCTCAGGTCGCGTGCCTCCTGGCTCAACGTCGTCACTGTCGTCGTCCTCCTTCATCGCGCGGCAGGTACATCTCGGTGGTCTCCTCGGCCTCGGCCCGCCGTACCCCGCTGTAGAGGCGCGACAGCATGCCGCCGACCGCCTCCGGGTCCGGCTCGTGCCGCACCACCGGACGGTCGGCCGGGGCGGCCGAGGAGAGCTGGGCCATCGGCACGCGTACCGGCAGGCCCCGCTCGTTCGTCCCTCCGGTCACCGGCGTCGCCGCCGGCGCCGGCGTCACACCCAGCGCGGACGAGCCCGGGCCCTGCCGGCTGAACCACCCGCCGCCCGCCGCACCGGCGTCCGGGGTCAGCACGTCCTCGGCCCGTCCCGGGCGGGGACGCGGCGCGGGCACCGGCGCGGCGGCCGGCGGCGGGGCGGCCCCGGCGTCCGTGCCGTCGCCGAGCGGCCGGCCGGTCAGCGGGGACACCGGCAGCGCGGCGGGCCGTCCCGGCGCCGGGCGCCAGCCGGCCACCGGCAGTTCGGCGGTGGCCGCGGCGAGCGCGCCGGACGAGGCGACCGGACCGGTGAGCATCTGCGGCTCCGGCCCGCGCACGAGCCGGCCCGGCGCCGGCTGGCCCGCCTCCGGCGCGGGCGCCTCGGCCAGCAGCTCGACCGGGATCCGCACCCGCGCCACCAGGCCCTCCCGGCCGGCGCTCAACCGCACCCGTACGCCGTGCCGGGCGCTGAGGTGGCTCACCACGAAAAGGCCCATCCGTTCCGAGGCCGACACGTCGGCGGCCGGCGGCTCGGCGAGCACCACGTTCGCCTCGGCCAGCGCCGACGGGCTCATGCCCAGCCCTTCGTCGACGATCTGCACGAGCGCGCCCCGGCCGTCCGGCTCGACCACCACCCGCACCGCGGTGTCCGGACGGGAGAAGGCGGTGGCGTTCTCCAGCAGCTCCGCGAACAGGTGCACCAGGTCGCCCACCGCGTGCCCGACGACGTGCAGGTCGGTCCGGTTCTCGTGGCGCACCCGCTGGTACTGCTCGATCTCCGCGCTCGCGGCCAGCAGCACCGCGCCCAGGCCCACCGGACGGTTCCACCGCCGGGTCGACTCGGTGCCGGCGAGCACCAGCAGGCTCTCGTCGTTACGGCGCATACGGGCGGCCAGGTGGTCGAGCTTGAACAGGTTCTCCAGCTGGTCCGGGTCGCTCTCCTCGCGTTCGAGGTCGTCGAGCAGCTCCAGCTGCCGCTCGACGAGGACCTGGCTGCGCCGGGCCAGGTTGACGAACATGGCGTTGACGTTGCGCCGCATCATCGCCTGCTCCACAGCGACGTCGACGGCGCTGCGGTGCACCGCCACGAACGCCTCCGCCAGCTCGCCGATCTCGTCCTGCGAGTCGATCACCGCGGGCGGTACGTCGATCGTGCCGATCGGCCGGTCCACAGTGCGCAGCCGTTGCAGCGTCAGCGGCAGGTCCACCTGCGCGATCCGCAGCGCCTGGCCGCGCAGCTGCCGCATGCCGCGGGCCACCGACCGGCCGACCAGCAGCGAGATCAGCACCGCGGACAGGAGCACCGTGGCGATCGCGCCGGCCACCAGCAGCGTGTCGCGCAGCTGGCGGGCGCTGGCGTCGTCGGCCTGGCGTACCGCGTCGGCGACGATGTCGCTCTCCAACTGGCGGAACAGTTCCTGCCGCTGCTCGCTGGCCGCCCACCACTGGGTCGCGTCGAGCAGGGCCGGCTTCGCGTCGCCGCCGCCGGGCAGCGTGCGCTCCTCCATCCGGGTGGCCGCGACGAACGCCGGGTCGACCGAGGTGCGGTCGTAGCGGCGGATCTGGTCGGCGGTCGCCGCGACCCGGAACGCGCCCAGCGCGGTGAGCTGCTGGGCCCGCAGGTCGCTGAGGGTCACCTGGTCGTCGGCCTCGTACCGGCCGGCCCGGGCGGCGGCGTAGAGCTCCGCGCGGATGCGCGACGACAGCTCCTTGACCCGGGAGATCTGCACGTACCGC
Organism: Micromonospora sp. CNZ285; assembly: GCF_004637285.1. NCBI lineage: Bacteria > Bacillati > Actinomycetota > Actinomycetes > Micromonosporales > Micromonosporaceae > Micromonospora > Micromonospora sp. CNZ285. Next base: position 3,103,201 of record NZ_SPQD01000001.1, read on the forward strand.
AGCACCGCCTCGGTCAGCTCCTGCCGGCCGCTGCCGGGCGTCGGCTCGGCCAGCAGGTTCAGCAGCGCCGCGACGGACCTGTGGTAGTTGCTCAGCACGGTGTCGCTGGACAGCACGGCCGGCGCCACCGCCGCGCGGATGTTCACCACCTGGTCGTACGCCTCGAGCGCCTCGGAGTAGGACACCCGCCAGGCGGCGTCGGCGTCGGCCAGCGGCGCGGCCGCGTCCCGCAGCTCGGCCATTGCGCGGTCGGTGGCCTCCTGAAGGGGCCGGAGCGCGGCCACAGCGGCGTCCCGGTCGGCGCCGGTGCCCGCGCGGCGCAGCGCGGCCAGTTCACCGGCGGTGCGGTCCCGCTCGTGCTGGAGCCGGTCCACCGCGGTGGAGATCTGCCGGCCGATGCCGACCTGCTCGGCGAAGGCGCTCAGCGTGGTGGTCTGCCCGACCAGGCCCCGGGTCTGGATGCCGGCCAGGACCAGGAACGCCAGCGACGGGATCACCAGCACCGTGGCGAGCTTGGTGCCCATCCGCCAGTCCCGCAGCCGGAACCCGGAGCGCCGCCGGTGCGGCTGAGGGGCCGCGCCGCGAACCGGGTCGGGACCTGCGCCCACGGTTGCCTCCTCGTCCCGCCCCACCACGTCGGGGAGCGGAGTCCATCCAATCAGGCCGTCGGTCGCTGTCAACGGCCGCCCGGACGGCATGACCAGGACGGTCAGCGCCTCGGGTGGACGGTCACGCGTGCGAGGCGGCCTCGTCCGTCCGGCCGATCCCGGCGATGTCGTCCGCCTCCGCGACCCGGCCGAGCGCGATGAGCGCGGCGCCGGTCGCGCCGATCTCCGGGTTGCGTTGCCAGCACACCCGGCGGGGCGCGAGCACGTCGAGGAACGCCCCGCGCCACCACGGCGAGGCGGTCAGCGCCCCGCCGCCGAGGACCACCTCCATCGGCTCGCCGATACCGGCCTCCAGCAGCGTCAGGTCGTCGGCGACGAGCCGGCACAGGCCGCTCATCAGCCCGGCCAGGATGTCCACGGCTGTGGTGCCGAAGCTCAGCCCGCGCAGCTCCCCCGAGCCCGCCGGGGCGGTGCCCGGTGGCCGGTCGCCGCCGAAGCGGGGATTGGCGCGCACCGAGCCGGCCGAATGGTCGAGCGCCGCCTCCAGCTCCCGGCCCTCCGGCAGCCGCAGCTCGCGCGCCGCCCAGGCGAACAGGTTGCCGCCACTGGAGTACGCCGCGCCGGTGACCACGTGGTTGTGGTCGACCCGGTACCGCCAGAGCTGCTCCGGCAGCGGCGGCGGCTCCGCGCCCGCCGGCACCGCCTGGATCATGCGGACCGCCGCCGAGGTGCCGACGGTCACCGCCGCGCGGGTCGGGTCGACGCAGCCCGAGCCGACGTTCGCGGCCGCGCCGTCGCCGACCGGCGGCGCCCACCGCGCGCCGGCCAGCTGCGGCCAGCGCCGTGCGTACGCCGCGTTCAGCCGGCCGTGCCAGCCGTCCGGGGCCAGCCGCAGCATCTGATCCGGGCGTACGCCGGCCAGCTCGCACGCCTCCGGATCCCAGTCCAGGCGCCGCAGGTCGAGCAGCCCGGTGCCGGAGGCCAGCGAGATGGACATCGGCGCATCGTCGAGCAGCGTGCCGAGCGCGTACTCGGCGAGCCCGGTGAAGCGGGCGGCCCCGTCGACGCGCTCGCGCAGCCAGGGCAGCCGCACCGACCAGTAGCAGCGGTGCCACCACGTGCCGGTACGCCTGTGGAAGTCGTCCGGGTCGGCCGGCCCGGTCGCACCGGGAAGCGGCTCCGGCCGGGTGTCCAGCCAGGTCAGCACCGGCCCCGACGGTGTGCCGTCGGCGGCCAGCGGCAGCACCGAGTGCCACTGCGCGGAGGTCGCCACCAGGTCGACGTCCCGCAGGTACCCACCGGCGGCCAGCTCGTCCACGCACTCGATCAGGCACGCCAGGTAGGCCGCACCGTCGAGCGTCCCGCTGCCGTCGTCGCCGGTGACCAGGGGCACCCGGCGCCGGGCCAGCGCGCCCGGGCGCGGCACCGCGTCCGCGTCGAGCACCAGGCCGCGCACCGAGGAGGTGCCCAGGTCCAGAGCGAGAATGTCCATCGCCGGTCAACCTACCCGGCGGGACCGGCGGCCACGCCAAGATCCGTACCCGGTGCCGCGCGATCGGGTTCCCCGGGCTCCCGCCGATCGCGTACAGTGACCGTCATGCCCGCGCACCTGTCCTGCTGGTGGCCCGCCGACCCGGCGGCCCATCCCCGCGCGTAGCTTTCCCACGCGGCCGCCCGACGAGGCGGCCGCCGGTCTCTCCCGGCATCCCGGGTCGCCTTCACCGGCGGCCACCGGCCCACCGAGGAGACCCGATGACCCGCCCGTCCGACCCGCTCGCCGCCGTCGCCGCCGGCCGCGACCCCGGCCCGTTCGCGCTCGTCCGCCGCGAGGGCGCCGACCACGTCGACCTGTTCACCGGCCCGGTACGCACCGCCGGCCTGCTCGCCGACCTGCCGCTGCCCGAGCACGGCACGGGTCCGCACACGCTGGCCCTGGTGCCGTTCCGGCAGGTCACCGAACGCGGATTCGAGTGCGTCGACGACGGGTTGCCGCTGGAGTTCCTGACGGTCGAGGAGCACCGGCGGATACCGCTGGCCGACCTGCTCGACGACCTGCCCGACGCCGAGGTGCGCACCCGCGACGCGGGCTTCGACATCGCCGACGACGAGTACGCGGCGATCGTGGAACGGGTGCTTGCCGACGAGATCGGCCGCGGCGAGGGCGCGAACTTCGTCATCCACCGCACCATGCGCGCCACCGTGCAGGGCGACCCGCTCGCCGCGGGCCTGGCCGCGCTGCGCCGGCTGCTGCTGCGCGAACGGGGCGCGTACTGGACGTTCCTGGTGCACACCGGCACCCGGATCCTGGTCGGCGCCAGCCCCGAGCGGCACGTCAGCGTCGCCGACGGGCTGGTCGAGATGAACCCGATCAGCGGAACGTTCCGGCACCGGGGCGGGACCGTCGACCGGGCTGAGCTGCTGCGCTTCCTGCACGAGGAGAAGGAGGTGGAGGAGCTGTACATGGTGCTCGACGAGGAGCTGAAGATGATGGCCGTGGTCGCCGAGCGCGGCGGCCAGGTGGTCGGGCCGTACCTGAAGGAGATGGCGCACCTGGCGCACACCGAGTACCTGCTGGCCGGGCGCTGCTCCCGGGACGTGCGCGACGTGCTGCGGGAGACCATGTTTGCGCCGACGGTCACCGGCAGCCCGATGGAGAACGCCTGCCGGGTGATCGCCCGGCACGAGCGCGCCGGCCGGCGCTACTACGCCGGGGTGCTCGCGCTGCTCGGCCGCGACGAGCAGGGCCGGCAGACGCTGGACGCGCCGATCCTGATCCGTACCGCCGAGATCTCGCCCGAGGGCGCGCTGCGCGTGCCGGTCGGCGCCACGCTGGTCCGGCACTCGACCACCGCCGGGGAGGTCGCCGAGACGCACGCCAAGGCCGCCGGGGTGCTGGCCGCGCTGGGTCTCGGCCCGGACGCGCCGCGCTCGGCCACCGAACCGGCCGTCCGGTACGCCGACGACCCGGAGGTACGCGCCGCGCTGGCCGCCCGCAACGCCCCGCTGGCCCGGTTCTGGCTGGAGCAGCGGGAACCGGGGGCGCTCGCGCTACGCGGGCTGGCCGGACGCCGGGCGCTGATCGTCGACGGCGAGGACACGTTCACCGGCATGCTCGCCCACCAGCTCGGCGCGCTGGGCCTGGCGGTGACCCGGCGGGACTGGCCGGACCCGGGCCCGCTGGACGGCTACGACCTGGTGGTGGTCGGCCCCGGCCCGGGTGACCCGCGGGACGCGACCGCGCCGAAGATGGTGGCGCTGCGGGCGCTGCTGACCGAGCTGCTCGCGTCCGGCCGGCCGACGCTCGCGGTGTGCCTGGGCCACCAGTTGCTCGCCGGGCTGCTGGGTCTGCCGCTGCACCGCCGGGACGCGCCGTACCAGGGGTTGCCGCGGGACGTGCCGGTGTTCGGAACGACGCGGCGGGTCGGGTTCTACGCCAGCTTCACCGCCCGCGCCGACGCCGACCGGGTCGCCGGACCGTACGGCCCGGTCGAGGTGTCCCGGGATCCGGCCGACGGCGCGGTGCACGCGCTGCGCGGCGCGGGCTTCGCCGGGGTGCAGTTCCACCCGGAGTCGGTGCTGAGCCAGGACGGCACGAGGGTCCTGGCGGACCTGCTCGGGCATCTGCTCGACCGGCCGGCGCTGAGCGCGCATGGAGCGGCCGATCGCGGGTAGGGCACTGGCGACCGGTGGTCCGGGCGGGTTCGAGAGCCCCCGCCCGGCCACCGGTCGCCAGTCGGGTCAGCCGGCCATGCCCCGCTTCAGCGCGGCACCCATGAGCACGGCCCGCTTGGCGGTCAGCGCGGTGGCGGCCAGCGCCACGTGGTCCGGGGCGACCTCACCGTTGTTGCTGGTGTGCGAGGCGCCGTACGGGTTGCCGGCGACGAACTGGCTCGGGTCGGTGTAGCCGGGGGTCACCACGATGCCGCCCCAGTGGTAGAAGACCGTGTACAGCGACAGCAGCGTCGCCTCCTGGCCGCCGTGCGACGTGGCGGTCGAGGTGAACCCGCTGTAGACCTTGTCGGCGAGCGCGCCGGCCGCCCAGAGCGGGCCGGTGGTGTCGATGAACTGCTTGAGCTGGGCGGCGATCATGCCGTACCGGGTCGGCGAACCCATGATGATCACGTCGGCCCAGGACAGGTCGTCCGGCTGCGCCTCCATCACGTCCTGGGTCTCCAGCCGGTGCGCCTGCCAGCCGGAGTTGGAGCGGATCGCCTCGTCGGGCGCCAGCTCACGTACCTTGCGCAGACGCACCTCGGCGCCGGCCTCCCCCGCCGCCTCGACCGCCGCCTGCGCCATCTGGTAGGTGATGCCGGTCGCGCTGTAATAGATCACCGCGACCTTGACCTGGCCATCCATCAGACGTTCCCTCCTCGTTTCGGGTCAGCTCCGGCGACTACCCGTTACTTGTCCCGTCAAACTCCGGGCATGGCATGCTCTCCGGGTGGAGATCCGCACCGCCACGCCCGCCGACTGGCCGCTGATCTGGCCTTTCCTCCGCGAGATCGTCGCGGCCGGCGAGACGTACACCTGGCCCCGCGACGTCACGGAGGAGCAGGCCCGCAGGCTCTGGATGCCGCCGGCGCCGGCGCGGACGATGGTCGCGGTGGCGCCAGACGGCGCGACGCTCGGCTCGGCCAAGCTGGCGCCGAACCAGGGCGGTCCCGGCGACCACGTGGCGAACGCCTCGTTCATGGTCGCCCCGGCCGCCGCCGGGCGCGGCGTCGGCCGCGCGCTGGCGGCGTACGTGCTCGACGCGGCCCGGGCCGACGGCTACCGGGCCATGCAGTTCAACGCCGTGGTGGCGACGAACACCCGGGCCGTCGAGCTGTGGCGGTCGCTGGGCTTCGAGGTGATCGGCCGGGTGCCGGAGGGCTTCCGGCACCCCACCCGGGGGTACGTCGATCTGCTGGTCATGCACCGGCGCCTGGACTGAGCATGGCTCAAGATTTGCGCAAGTTCCGCCGGCAGCCGCTGTCCCGGTCCAGCTCACACGGGATGCTGATCGGACCGGCGCCGGCCGCAGCGGCCGCCCCCGCGCCGGGAACCTGAACGGGGGATCGCGCTGATGTCGGCAGCGCCGCCGGCGCAGCGCGATCAGGGGCCGCGCTGTCGTACCCCGGGCCTACGCTGACGCCCGTGACCGTACGCCTCAACCGCGCCGAGGCGCTCGCGCTGCGCATGACCGGCCTGCTGTTGCGCCCGCACCCCACCGCCCGCCCGCGGGGCGTCGCCGACGTGGTCGAGTGGTTCGGCGCCATGCAGGCGCAGGACGCCGCGAGCGGGCTGTGGTCGCTCGGCGTACGCCTTCCCGGCACCACCCAGGACGACGTCCGCGCGGCGCTGGAGCGGCGCGAGGCCCTGCGCACCTGGCCGATGCGCGGCACCGTGCACCTGGTCCCGGCGCGCGACGCGCGGTGGATGCTGGAGCTGACCGGGGTGCGGACGCTGACCGGCATCGCCGGGCGGTGGCGGCAGCTCGGGCTGACCGTCGCCGACGGCGAACGGGCCGGTGAGGTGCTGGGTGCGGCGCTGGCCGGCGGTGGCCGGCTCTCCCGCGCCGAGTGCGTGGCGGCGCTGCGCGCCGCCGGGCTGGCCACCGACGGGCAGCGCGGCTACCACCTGCTCTGGTACGCCAGCCAGCGCGGCGTCACCTGCATCGCGCCGCACGTCGGCACCGAGCAGACGTTCGCGCTGCTCGACGAGTGGGCGCCCGATCCGCACCGCCCGGAGCGCGACGAGGCGCTGGCGATGCTGGCGCACCGCTACGTGCGCGGCCACGGCCCGGTGAGCCGGCACGAGCTGGCCCGGTGGACCGGCCTGACCGTCACCGACGCGACCCGGGCCATCACGCTGGCCGGTGACCTGCTCGCCCCGGTCGAGGTCGACGGCGAGCCCGCGGTGGTCGACGCCGCACTGCTCGACGCGCCCCGCGCGCCGATCGACGACCTGCACACGCTGCCCGGCTTCGACGAATACCTGCTCGGCTTCAAGGACCGCTCGCTGATGCTCGACCCGGCGCATGCCGCCGCCGTGGTCCCCGGCAACAACGGGGTGTTCCGGTCGACTGTGGTGCGGGGCGGGCGCGTGGCCGGCACCTGGACGCGGACGCTGGGCGCGAAGGCGGTGACCGTGAAGGTGCAGCATCTCGTGCCGTTCGACGCCGCGCTGCGCGCCCGGGTCGACGCCGCTCTGACCGCCTACGCCCGCTTCCTGGGCCTGGAGCTGCGCCACTCCTGGTGACGGCGCGGGTCCTGCCGTTCCCCTCCGGCGGGCAGGCCGAGGGCCGGCGGCGCACATGCCACCGGCCCTCGGGCGCGTCCGGGATCAGTCGGCAAGCGCGCCAGCCGAGCGGCCCTCGTGCAGCGTCAGGTTGCGGCCGCTGCCCGGGTCGAACAGGTGGATCTTCTCCAGGTTGAACCACACCCGGCGCGACTCGCCCTCGCGTACCGGCGACTCCGCCGACAGCCGGGTGACCAGGTTCGACCCGGCGCCGGCGAAGTCCGCCGCACCCGTGTCGGCGGCCAGCTCCTCCAGCTCGGCGGCGGTGGCCCGCTCCCCCTCGACGGTGAAGTAGACGTACTTGTCCGAGCCCATCGACTCGACGATGTCGACAGGCGCCTCGAACTCCATGCCCCGGCGGCGGGTCTCGTCGTCGATCAGCGCCGCGTCCTCGAAGTGCTCCGGGCGGATGCCCAGGATCAGCTCCCGGGGCGCGTCGCCGCCTTCCAGCTCGCGGCGGATCCGGTCGCCGACCGGCACATCACCGAGCGCGGTCCGCAGCCGGCCGTCCTCCACGACGGCGTGCACGAAGTTCATCGAGGGCGAGCCGATGAACCCGGCGACGAACAGGTTGCGCGGGTGGTCGTACAGCTCCTGCGGCGGCCCGACCTGCTGCACCGCGCCGCCCCGCATGATGACCACCCGGTCGCCGAGCGTCATCGCCTCGGTCTGGTCGTGGGTGACGTAGACGGTGGTGGTGCCGAGCTGCTTCTGCAGCCGCGACACCACGGTGCGCATCTGCACCCGCAGCTTGGCGTCCAGGTTCGACAGCGGCTCGTCCATCAGGAACGCCTTGGGCTGGCGGACGATCGCCCGGCCCATCGCCACCCGCTGCCGCTGGCCGCCGGACAGGTTGGCCGGCCTGCGGTCCAGCAGCGCGGTCAGCTCCAGCACCTTCGCCGCCTCGTCGACCTTCTGGTTGATGGTCTCCTTGTCCATCTTCGCCAGCCGCAGCGGGAACGCCATGTTCTCCCGCACCGTCATGTTCGGGTAGAGCGCGTACGACTGGAAGACCATCGCGATGTCGCGGTCCCGGGGCGCCTTGTCGTTGACCCGCTCGCCGCCGATGCGCAGCTCACCGGAGCTGATGTCCTCCAGCCCGGCGATCATGTTGAGCGTGGTGGACTTCCCGCAGCCGGACGGGCCGACCAGGATGACGAACTCGCCGTCGGCGATCTCCAGGTCGACGTCCTGTACGGCGGTGGTCCCGTCCGGGAACCGCTTGCTCACCTTGTCCAGCACGATGTCGGCCATTGCTACCACCTATCCCTTGACTGCGCCGGAGGTCAGACCGGAGACGATGCGGCGCTGGAAGAAGAGCACGAACAGGATGATCGGCACGGTGATCACCACGGCGGCGGCGCAGATCGCCCCGGTGGGGTCCTCGAACTGCGACTCGCCGGTGAAGAACTGCAGCGCCACCGGGACCGTGCGGGACCGCTCGGTCGAGGTGAGCGTGATCGCGAACAGGAAGTCGTTCCAGCAGAAGATGAAGACCAGGATCGCCGTGGTGAACACGCCGGGCGCGGCCAGCGGGGCGATCACCCGCCGGAACGCCTGCCCCTGGGTGGCGCCGTCCATCTTCGCCGCCTTCTCCAGGTCCCACGGGATCTGCTTGAAGAACGCCGACAGCGTGTAGATCGCCAGCGGCAGCGCGAACGTGATGTACGGCAGGATCAGCCCGGGCCAGGTGTCGAACAGCCCGAGCTGCCGCTCGATCTCGAACAGCGGCGACACCAGCGACACCTGCGGGAACATCGCGATCAGCAGCGAGACGCCGACCAGCAGCTTCTTGCCGGGGAAGTCGAGCCGGGAGATCGCGTACGCGGCCATCGTCCCGAGCACCACGGCGATCGCGGTGGCGATCAGCGCGATGCCGATGGAGTTGACCAGGGCCCGGACGAACTGGTCGGTGTCGAAGATGGTCCGGTAGTTGTCCAGCGTCCACTCGCGCGGCCAGAACTTGCCGTCGGTGAGCGTGGCCGGGGTCTTGAACGACAGCGAGGCGATCCAGAGTACGGGGACCAGCGCGAAGACGACGACCACGACGTCCAGCAGGCCCCAGCGCACCTTCGCCCGCGTGGTGGTTTCCACTGCCATGTCAGCGCCTCTCCCCATCGTCGCTGCCCGGGGCAGCGGTGCCGAACAGCTTCACGAACACGAAGGCGATGATCGCCACGGTGATGAAGATCAGCACCGACATCGTGGAGCCGATGCCGAGGTTCAGGCCCCGGATCAGGTTGTTGTAGGCGAGCATCGACACCGACGACGTCTCGTTGCCGCCGTTGGTGAGCACGAAGATGTTGTCGAAGACCCGGAACGCGTCGAGCGTGCGGAACAACAGCGCGACCAGGATGGCCGGCTTCATCACCGGCAGCATCACCTTGGTGAACCGCTGCCACGCCGTCGCGCCGTCGGTGGAGGCCGCCTTGAGCAGGTCCTCCGGCACCAGCGCCAGCCCGGCCATCAGCAGCAGCGCCATGAACGGGGTGGTCTTCCAGATCTCCGCCAGCATGATGATCGCCAGCGAGCTGGCCCGCTCGGTCAGCGGGGCGCTGCCGTCGAACAGATTCGCCAGGTAGCCGGTGCCAGGCGTCCAGGCGTACCGCCAGGAGAACGCGGCGACCACCGTGACGATGCCGTACGGGATCAGCGCGGCAGTGCGGACGATGCCGCGGCCGACGAGCGTCCGGTGCATGATCAGCGCCAGGCCCATGCCGAGCACCAGCTCGACCGCGACGGTGACCACGGTGATCAGCGCGGTCACCCCGAACGCGGTCCACCAGAAGTCGTTCGTCAGCACGGTGACGTAGTTCTCCAGGCCGACGAACTGCCGCTCGTCGGGGAAGCGCAGGTCGAAGCGCTGCAGTGACAGCCAGACCGAGTACAGGATCGGGTACGCGGTGACCAGCACCATGACCAGCGCCGCCGGCGCGCACAGCAGCAGGCCGAGGCGCCGCTCGGCGCGCTTGTTGTCACTCAGCGGGGCGCGGGAGCCGCGCCGGGACCGCTGCTCCGGTACGGCGGCGTGCCGGCCGCCGGGCTGCTCGGCCTCGGCCTCGGCGGCGGCCTGCGCGCCGGCCGGGGTGGCGTTCACGCTCATGGCAGAACCCCCTTGGACTCCAGCGCGTCGGAGATCGCCTTGCGCAGCTCGTCAGCGGTCTGCTCGGGCCGGATCGCCGACGGCGGCGACAGGATCGCCGACATCACCGTGGAGATGCTCTGGTAGGCGGGGGTCAGCGGCCGCACCGCCGGCTCCTTCAGCTCCTCCAGGATGGTCTCCTTCATCGGGTACGCCTCGGTCATCTCCGGGTCGTCGTAGACGGCCTCGATGGTGGGCGGCACGCCGTCGTTGACGGCGGAGAACTTCTGGTTCTCGGCGTTGCGCAGGCAGCGGGCCGCCTCGAACGACTCCTCCGGGTGCTTCGAGTAGGTGCTGACCGCCAGGTTGACCCCGCCGATGGTGACCTTGCTGGGGGTGCCCGGGTCGATGCCCGGCACCCGGGCCCACTTCACGTTCTTCGCCAGGTCGGGGTTGGCCTCCTGGAGCGCCGGATAGACGAACGGCCAGTTCACCTGGAACGCGCCCTTGCCGGACTGGAACTCCAGCCGCACCGGGTCCTCCAGCGCGTTGCTGAACGACGGCGAGGTCACGCCCGACGTGGCGAACTTCTGGAGCTGGTCGAGCGCGCGGACCGCGCCGGCGTCCATCTCCGCCTTCTTGCCGTCGTCGCTGAGGATCTTGCCGCCGGCGCTCTCGGCGAGCGTGTTGTAGAGCACCACCAGGCCCTCGTACTGGGCGCCCATGGTCAGCACCTGGTACGGCTTGCCCTGCTCCTTGAGCTGCTGGGCGGCCGAGATCATCTCGTCCCAGGTCTTCGGCGGCTGCGACACCAGGTCGGACCGGTACCAGAGCAGCTGCACGTTGGTGTTCTTGGGCGCGGCGTAGAGCTTGTCCTCGTACCGGGCGGTGTCCAGCGGGCCGGCCAGCGTGCCCTGCTCGACCTCGGCCTTGTCCTGGCCGGTCCACTCCCGGATCCACTTGGCGCTGGCGAACTCCTGGGTCCACGTGACGTCCAGGCCGAGCACGTCCATCCCGCTGTCCTGCGCGGCGAGCCGCCGCACCATCTGCACCCGCTGCTCGTCGGCCTCGCGCGGCAGCACCCGGTAGTCGATCCGGTACCGCCCCTGCGCCTGCGTGTTGCAGGTGTCGACGACCTTCTGCAGGTTCTGCTCCGGCGGGTAGTACAGGTTGATCGTGGGGACGCCGCCGTCGCCGCCGGATCCGCAGGCGGCCAGCGGGGCCACCAACGCCAGCGCGGCGGCTGCCGCCGCCGTGCGTCCGGCCGGCCGCCGTGCGGCCGTGTCGGGGACTGTCGTCATCACCCTCCCCCTCTCTTCGGCGAAGAACCGGGGGGTGACCCGTGCCCCGGTGCACGGCGAGACGACCGGGGCATCGGCCCGATCGCCCGACGCCCCGGGCGTGTCGTGCGGCTGAACGTGCCCGAGCTGCGACGGAGCGAAACATCACGGACATGTGACGGCGACGGCACGAACCGGCCGGGACGATCGACACGTCGTCCCACGTAGTGAAACGGCGAGGCTACCCAGCGTCAGCGGTCTGCACTAGCGTGGGGCTGGCTCCGTAGCCGGCGCGTCGCCGTCGACGCCGATGCGCCTCCGGCCGTCCCCCATCGCCCGCCCGATCGGTTGGTTCTGACGGGAAGTGCCGTGCGCGCGTTCCCCGGTTGGGCAGGATTCCCCCGAGGAGGTGCCGTCGTGCAGGACACCCGCGCTCTCGCCCTGACGTTCGAGGTGAGCGGCCTGCCCCCGGTCAAGACCGAGGCCCTGTCGATCTTCGCCGCCGGGCACCGGCAGGCGACGAGGGTCCGCACCCTGCTCCAGGCCGCCTGCACGGCGGCCCAGCGCACCGGGTGGACCCCGCTGACCGGTCCGGTCGAGGTGGACCTGACCCTGCGCTGTCCGCCCGGGCACCGCACCTCCGACGCCAGCACGCTGCTGGGTGGCGTGTGCGCGGTGCTCCAGGACAAGAAGCGGGTCTCCTCCATCGGTCTCGCCCACCTCGGGGTGCTGGTCGACGTCGCGCTCTGGTCCGACGACCGGCAGATCCGCCGGCTGTCGTACGTCGAGGAGCCGGCGGAGGAGTTCTCGTATCTGGTCCGGGTGTCGGCCGTACCGACGATGGTTTGACCGACGTCCGCGGTGGGGTACCGCGGACGCCGACGAAGGGAGTGCCGATGTCGGAGCCACATGTCACGCTCGACCCGAGCGGGCTCGATCCGGTGCAGCAGAAGCTGCGCGGCCCGCTGGAGGATCAGCTGACGTCGGCCCTGCAGGCGGCCGCCGACCGGGTCCGCGCCGGCTACGCCGGCGAGCCGGTGGAGGACGTCTGCCGTCGGTTGCTCGACGAGACCCGCTCCGGCCTGCACCCGGACATCGCGGCCGGCTTCCAGCCGGACATGGACGAGTTCTGCCGGGTGGCGGTGGCGATCGTGCGGGGCGAGCTGACCTGAGCCCGCGCCGGCACGGGAATTGAGTACGCGTACCGATGGCGGGTCCGCCCGGGGCGGCGAGAATTCTCCCCGTGCGAACTCGAATCATGATCGTTCTTGCCGTGCTCGGACTGACCGGGCTGATGGCGACCACCGGTTGTTCCCTGCGGCAGAGCATCTGCGGCAGCGACGAGTACCCGGTGATCGCGGTCGGCCCGCAGGGCGGCAGTTCCTGCGTGCCGGACGGCGAGGAGCCGTCCCCGCCGTACGTGCGCTACCCGGAGGGCAAGGTGCCGAAGTACGTCGACGACGAGTGGGACGTCTACTGGCGCACCCACGGCATCGACGAGAACAACAGGGTCATCGACCGCTGACGCGGGCCCGCGTCAGCTCCGCCGGACGTCGACCAAGACGACGTGGGTGCCGTCCGGGCGGTCGGCCTCCCCCAGCCGCACCGGAAGCCGGCCGCCGTCGGGCGGCCGCAGGCCGAGCCCGAAGCTGAGGTGCCCCTCGTAGTCGCCGGCCACCGCCCATCCGCGCAGCGTCGGGAAGCGGATCGCCGCCGGTGGCAGGTCCGCCGTCCCGCCGCCACGGGCGTCGTGCGCCTGGGCCGGGTCGAACCGCACCGACAGGTACGCGGTGCCGGGCAGCGTGACCGGCGCCCCGCGGCCCTCGGTCACCACCTGCGGCACGTAGGCGACCTCGTAGGACGGTGTGGGTCCGCGGAAGGCGAACGTGATCCGGCTGAACCCCTCCACCGGGTGGTCGCCGACGTCGATCGCCACCAGGACGGGCAGCGGCTCCCCGGGCGGCGGGGCGACCGGCACCCGTACCCGATGGGCCACCCGGACCGGGCCGCCGGGCACCGCCCAGCCCCAGGTGGCGTGCCAGGACCCGGCGGCCGGCTCGGCCTCGGTGGGCACCGGCGGGGTGGGCGTGGCCTCCGGCGTCCCGGTGGCGGCCGGCGCGGACGCCGCCGCGATCGTCGGGGTGGGCGCCGGGGACGCGCCGTCGTGGCCGGTCGCCGTGCAGGCCGCCGCGAACAGCACGACCAGGCCGGCGAGCAGCGGTACGCGCTGAGGAGTCATGACTCAGTGTCGCTCCGTGACCGGCTCACGCACCAGAGGCGTCCCGCCCCGATTCCGCGCCGGTCTCGGCCCTCAGGCGGCGCGCGGGTCGAACCGCTGCTCGGCCGCCTCGCGGACGGACACGTGGCCCACCGCGGCCAGTTCGGCGGCGTAGTCGCTCACCAGCGTCGGCAGCCGGTAGTCGCCGTGCCGGTCGCGCTGCGCCAGGTGCGCGTCGACCAGGTCGTCCAGGGCGCGGTGCACCCGCTGCGGGGAGACGCCGAGCTGATCCGCCGCGGTGTGCACCGGCGTGCCCGGCCGCGCGGCGAGCAGTTCGAGCATCCGGCCGGCCAGCTCGTCGTCGGAGCGGACCACCGCCACGCCGGTGGCCAGGCTCGCCCGTACCGACAGGTCCTCGTAGGCCAGCAGGTCCAGCCGGCCCCGCCCGTCGCCGAGCTCGGCGACGAGAGTGGACACCGACGCGCCGGACCGCCGGCCCAGCCGGGCGCCGGCGATGCGCAGGGCCAGCAGCGAGCCACCGCAGATCCGCACCAGGTCGGCGGTGGCCGCCGGCTCGGCGGCCAGCCGCTCCGGCCCGGCGAGCGTGGCCAGCAGGTCGCGGGCCTGCGCGCTCCCGACCGGACGCAGCGCCACCCGGCGTACGCCGTCCAGGCTGCCGAGGTGCCGCTGCGCCACGGTGATCAGCGCCGGGCCGGGACCGGCGGGCAGCAGCGGGCGCACCTGCGCCGCCCGGGTGACCCCGTCGACGACGAGCAGCAGCCGGCGGCCGGCCACCAGCGAGCGGAACCAGCCGGCCCGCTCGTCGGTCCTCTCGGGGACGTCCGCGGCCGGCACGCCGAGCGCGCGCAGCACCCGGGCCAGCACCTCCCCCGCCGTCACCGAGGTCCGGTAACCGAGGTCCACGAAGACCTGCCCGTCGGGGAACAGGGCGGACACGGCGTGCCCGGCGCGTACCGCGAGGGTGGTCTTGCCGCTGCCCGGGGCGCCGGTGACGACCACCGCGGCCGAGGTCTCGGCAGTCACCGCCGCCACCACGTCGGCGGTCTCCCCGGTACGCGCGACGTAGGTGAGCGGGTCCGCCGGCAGCTCCCGCGGCACGGTCCAGCCGACGGCGGGACGAAGGTCCGCGACCGGCACCGAGGCGGTCACGACAGCGCTTCCCGGCTCGACGTACGACAGCTCCGGCGCCCGGTCCAGCATCGCCCGGTGCAGCCGGGCCAGTTCCGCGCCGGGTTCGAGGCCGAGCTGCTCGTCGAGGACGGCTCGGGCGTCCCGGTAGACGGTGAGCGCGGCCGGCACGTCCCCACACCGGTAGAGGGCGAGCATCAGGTGCTCCCAGGCCCGTTCCCGCAGCGGATGCGCGGCCAGGTGCGCGCGCAGGTCGGCGAGGAGGTGGGCGTGTTCACCGGCGGCCAGCCGCGCCTCGGCCAGTTCCTCGAAGACCTGGAGCCGCTGCTCGTCGAGGGCGGCCCACCGGTTGTCCAGCGCGGTGCCCCGGGGCAGGCCGTCGCCGGACGGGCCCCGCCACCAGGCCAGGGCGGAGCTCAGCGTGTCGATCGCGCCGGCCGGATCGGCCGACGCGAGCAGCGACCGCCCCTGCGCCGCCAGCCGCTGGAACTCGGTCACGTCCAGCTCGTGCGGCGCGAGCCGCAGCTCGTACGCCTGCGGGCGGGCGACCAGCCGGTCGCCCACCGTGCGCCGCAGGCCGGCGGCGTGGGTACGGAGGTTCGCGGTGGCGGACGTCGGCGGGTGGTCGGACCAGACCATCCGGGCCAGCCGGGGCAGGGAGACCGAGTGGTTCGCCTCGATCGCCAACCCGGCCAGGACGGCCCGTCTCTTCGCCGCGCCGGGCGTGACGGTCTCGCCGTCGACGCACAGCTCCACCGTGCCCAGAAGCCGAATCTGAAGTTCCATCGCGCCGCTCCCCGTATACCCTAGACGCGCCGCCCACGCTAAGCGCCCACTTCGCGGCCAACAAGGGTCGAACCGGACAATTAAGCGTGATGAATGTCAATATGGTTGGCGGTGTGTCGAGGTAACAGAAATACCGCTGAGGACGCTTCGGGTTGATCACGCCGGGTGACGGGAGGCCGAGGCCGTCCGTTCCGGTCCACGGAGGTCTCGGCGCCGTCGCGGTACCCGGCATCCGCAGCGTACATACCGCCCGCCTGGTGCGCCTCGGGTCACCGGTACGAGTGTGCGTACAGCAGCTCCATGCGCTCTCGGCCCTCACGTCGAGCCCTGTCCCGAATGGCGTCTGCGCCCTCTCCGGCGAGCAGGTCGGCGATGTCTTCGGTCTGGCAACGTTCCACCACGCCGAGCAGGCGACGGCCGGTCCGGGCTTCGATCCTGAAGGCGCTGTTCCGTGCCGCCATCGAGCGCTCCCCCATCGCCGACGCACTCCCACCCGGCCGGCAGCCCGCAGAGCGTGTCACGTCGGCTGCCAGGGCTTCACTGGCCAGTTGCGAGTAAGCCACGGATGAAAGCAGGTGGACTGTCAATTCCGGTCAAGAGGGCAGGACCTCGACAACTGCCGGGGCCAGGTCGTCAGAACTGATCCGGGCAACCATCCCAGCCGACACGAGGATTTCCGAGACAGCGTCCGCCATCAAGTGCTTGATTCGACCCACGTGTAAGACAGCTCCGGCTGGTCGCCGATCGCAACATCGTCGAGGAGCGAGCGCCAGAATCCGGAGTCGCCCGCCAGCGCCGAGCTGTCAATGCGCGAAATATCAGCTTTCAGCAGCTCCGCGAGCTGCTCAGGGTCAGGATCGTCCGAGCCGTTCATGGCGTCGCCAATCTTCGACTCGAACAGTCTCAAACAATCTGCGAAGAGCTCAGGTGAGGCGTTCACATGTAATTCACTCGTAGCGAGAGCATCCACGTACACCACCTCGCCTGTACCACACTCTACGTGGTAGGCGCCGACGTCACCGCTCTCCGTCGCGACCCCGATCCAACCGCACAGGTCGCGCCGACGCGGATCGGGTCACCGGGACGACGTCGGCTCGGCTGCCTCGTCACTCACAGGTCCAACCACTCCCAGTCGGCCGGGATCCGCCCCGACATGAACCCCTGCACATCCGGAGTCTGTCCCATCGCCCAGACAGAGTTGTTGCCCTCCTCGCGGACCAGGACATCCTCGTCGCCGTACCACCTCATTCGCGGGCCTTCCGGCTTGGGCCAGTAGACGTGCGGTGGAATGACAAGGGGTTTGAACGATTCGGACAGGGAGCGGTAGCGCGCCTCATCCAGGTAGCCGTAGACGGTGTGCACCGATTCGCTGAACATGCTTTCACCGATGACGGCTTCGAGTAAAAACGCGGAGAGTGGTTGACCGTAGTCACGCCAGCGAGCCGCCGAACCGCTATGGACGTCCTTCCACTTCATCTCGGAATCCAGGCCGCCCTCACAGGGAAAACCCCATAGCACGCTTCCCTGATTCTCTTCGCGAATTACCAGGATGTCGGGACCGTCCAGGTAGAACTCGCCAGGTCTCAACATCGGGTCCTGCAGCCGCAAGGCGTCCTGTCTTTTCCCCAACAAACCGTGGAAATCCCGGAGGAGGGGTGGGATCGAGAATCCGAGAGCGCGCTCGGCAGCCTCCAACTCGGCAGCCGATAAGCCATCGCCGGCCTCGACCCCACCCATCCACTCATCCATGAAGGCGCGGCACAACCCCAGCGTCCGCTGCGGATCCCACGAACCGGTGGTGACGGCCTTCATGAAGCTCACCCTTGCGTCAACTCCGCTTCCGAGGGTTCGGGTTGGATCCCCATGTCACGGTTCGATACCTGTCAGTCGCCTTGGTGTATATGCCGACGTAGCCGTTCGGACCGTTGACGTGGAGCGTGTCGAGATCCATGTTTCTAGCCAAGGCCGCCAGGCTGGACCTGCAGTAGGAACACGGATACGCGGGTGTGTCACGGTTCTTGCCGAACCAGCCCGCCGTGGTGAGGGTTGCTGAACCACCGCGGTGACCGGCATTGGCCGCCTGCATCATGGCATCCGTCTCGGCATGGGTCAGGGAGTTCGGGTTCATGCCCGGGAGCTCCGGATAGTTCTGACCATGACCGTTGACACCGTAATAGGACTTTCCATCGATGTCCAACTTGGCAACGACATCAACCGAGTCGCCGTCCGGTGAGTTTCGCAGTTCGGTGCGCATCTCGTCGGCGGTCGGACAGGCGTCGTTGTGGGCGAGTACGGGGGTTTCGCCGGCGAGGACGTAGTAGGTGTGCTGTCCGTCGACGGTGAAGTTGTGTACTCGCTGGACCTGGGTCTTGTGCCGGATGGCAGAGATCTGGACCCAGGTGCCCGACGATGTCTGGAGCCAGGCGCCGGCCTTGAGCTGGCCGGCGGTGACCCAGACCCCGGAGTCCGGCAGGTAGAACCGGTGACCGTCAGTGGCCACGATGGTGCTGGTCTTGTCGCCGGAGGTGCCGTCGGTGTCCACGACGATGGTGACAAGCTTCTTGACCCCGTCGCCCCGGATGAGCTGGGTAACCGGACGGCTCTGCCGGTCGCCCGACTCGACGTCGGGGGCGAGGACCCGGTCCCCGACCTTCACGTCCTCGATCGCCTTGGTCGAGCCGTCGGCCAGCAGCACCCTGGTGCCCGGGACGAAGCTGTTGCACTTGGTCGGCTTCGCCGGGGTCTCGGTCTTCGGCTTCGGTGTGTTGGTGGGCAACGCCTTGGAGGCGTCGGTGGTCGCCTCGACGCCCTTCTTGACGTCGTTGGCGGTGTCGATGCCGTCGGCGATCTTCTTGCCGGTCTTGGCGAGCTTCGCCGCCGCCACCGCGTTGCCCGCCAGCGGGATCGCCGAGGCCATCGACAACGCCGCGTCGACGTAGTTGCCCTCGGCCGCGTACCAGATGCCGTTGGCGACGTCGGCTACCTCACCGACCACCGGCACCATGCCGACCACGTCCAGGGTGGCGTGGCCGATGTCCGACCACGACATCCCGAACAGGTGCCCGTCCAGCTCGATGAAGCTGATCGGGTTCCCGCCGGCGAATGCGTACCGGTTACCGGTGAACGGATCCATCCCCAGCGCCATGTCCGCCATCGCGCCGCCGTAGGTGTCCCGCGTCAGGAACCGGTTCAGACCCGGGTCGTAGTTGCGGAACCCCATGTCGTACGTGCCCGAACCCGCGTCCCACCGGGAGGCGTTGAACCGGAACGCGTTGTACGGCTCCTCCCCCTCCGGCTGCGCACCCGGCTTGTCCACACCGGTGAACTGCGACGAGTCGTCCTTGCCGTAGGCGGTGTATCCGTACGTCGCCCGGGTCTTGCCGTCCTCCTTCGTGATGCCGATGACGTCACCACGCGGCCGGTAGATGAACTGCGAGTACTCCCGCGCCCCGTCGTCCTTGTGCTTGATCTGGGTCAGCTGCTGACCCCACGGCGCGTACTGGTACGACTTCGTCGCCTTGCCCGCGACCTCCTCGCGCAGCACCTGGTTGTCCATCCCCAGGTACGTGAACAGGGTGGTCTTGCCGGCCGTCGTCTGCGACACCGTCCGGTCGAACGGGTCGTACACGTAGGTCGTCGACTTGGCGTTGGCGCCGACGCCCGCGGTGGTCTTCGCGGTCCGGTCGAAGCCGTCGTAGTAGTACTTCTGCGCCCGCTGGCCACCGACCGACACCGTGTCGAGGCGCCCCAGCGGGTCGTAGTTGTACGTCGAGGTCACACCCGCCGTGGTGGTCGAGTGCAGCCGGTTCCGGTCGTACTTGCTGGTGCTCGTCGTCCCCCCGACGGTCTGCGACACCGTGTTGCCGTTGGCGTCGTAGGTGTAGGTCTCCGTCGAGGTGCTGTCGCCGGTCTTGTCCAGCTTGGCGATCCGGTCCTGCGGGTCGTAGCTGAAGACGTACGTGTTGTCGATGTAGTCCGACGAGTTGTCGGCGTTCATCAGCTTCAGCACGTCCCGCGACGGGTGCCCGTTGGCCTGGTACTGGAGGTTGTGCTCGGCGACTGTGGCCCCGCCGGAGGTCTTCTCCAGTTGACGCTTGGTGGCGCCGTCGAGGTAGTACTCGAAGTCCACCGTGTTGCCGTTGGGCTTGGTCTGCTTGAGCACCTGCCCGCGGTTGGTGTAGGTGAACGTCGAGACCTGCTGGTTGCCGGCCGTCGGCGAGTCGGCGTTGGTGACCTTGGCGACCATGTCCCGCGGGTCGTACTCGATCTTCGACCAGGTGAGGTCATGGGTCGAGGTGAGCGGGTTGCCGTTGTCGTCGTAGGTCAGCGCCGTGGTGTTCTTCGCGCTCGTGTCGTCGAGCCCGGCGAACTCCTTCACCGTGGAGATCTGGTTGAGCTGGTCGTACGCGATGTCGTACCGGCCGATCTTCGCGCCCGGGCTGAGGTCCTTGACCTCGACCATCATCCCGTTCGGGTTGTACCGGTAGGTGAACTCCTTGCGCTCGTTGTCGACGTCGGCGGAGTTGTCCCGCACCAGCTTGACCGCGTCGGCCAGCACCTTGCCGGTCGCCTGGTCGGTGACGGTGATCTTCTGGACGCCCTCCTCCTTGAAGGAGTAGCTGCCCAGGCTGATCCAAGCGCCGGGGTTCTGCGTCTGGTTCACCGTCTTCGTGACGCTGCCGCCGTCGTGGGTGACTGTGAACTTCGCGTCCGTCGCGGCGCCGGTGACCTGCGGGTGCCGGACGAACACCTCGTACGTGCCGTCGCGCGGGATGGTCAGCTGCCAGTTGAACTGCGCCGACCCGCTGCCGGCCGGAGCGGTGGAGACGTCGTAGCCCCACTGCCCGGTGGCGGTCCCGTTGCTCCAGGTGCCCTGCGAGGCGGTGTTGTGGGAGTCGGTGTTGTCGACCAGGACCACGTCCTTGCCGACCGGCAGGCCGTCCTCCGACCGTCCCTTCTCGTTGCCGGACTGGTAGTACTGCCAGGTCATCGTCCGCGTGGTCGACCCGCCGGCCGAGCTCAGCGTGTTCTTTGTCTGCTGGCCCAGGTCGTTGTAGTCGTAGGAGTTGACGATGTCCCACGGGTCCTTGGACGTCCTGGTCCACCCGTTGTCGTAGTAGGTGTACTCGGTGTCGTTGCGGACCGTCTGCCCGTCCGACGGGGGCGCGCTGACCTTCGTCAGGTTGCCGATCTCGTCGTAGCTGTAGAAGGTCTTGTCGGGCGTGTCGTAGCGGCTGTCGTCCTTGTCGTAGGACGACCACTCCTCCTTCTTGCGGTTGAGCGCGTCGTAGACGGTCACCACGGAGAAGTCGTCGGCGTCGTCGGTGGTGTCCACCCCGCGCGGGGTGATCAGCTTCGTCTGGTTGCCGACCTGGTCGTACTCGTACTTCGTGGTGCGGTAGGTGACGGTGCCGGAGCCGTCCTTGCTGTGCGGCACCTTCGACTCCACCAGCGCGCCACGGGCGTCGTACGTCGCCAGCGACTCGTTGCCGTCGGCGTCGGTGGTGCCGAGCGTCAGGCCGTCCTTGTCGTAGCGGGCGGTGGTGAACTTGCCCGCCGCGTCAGTGGTCTTCACGACCCGGCGGTTCAGGTCGTACTCGTACTTCGTGGTGAAGTCGTCCGCCGCGCTGGCGGTCTTCTTCGCGTCGTACAGGACCGTGACGTTGCCGACGTTGTCGTAGTCGGACTTCACCTTCTGGCCGAGGCCGTTGGTGACCTCGATCGGCTGGTAGATCGCGTCGTACTTCGTGGTCGTGGTGTAGTCGCCCACAGTCGAGGTCAGGTTGCCCTGCGGCTCGGTGACGGTGAGGACGTTGCCGACCTTGTCGTACGTCGTGGTCGTCTTGCGTTCCGGGTCGCCCGTCTCGTCCGTCGGGGCGAGCGTCTCGACGACCTGGTCCGCCTTGTCGTAGACGGAGGTCGACACGGCACCGTTCGCGGCGTACGCGGTGGTGATGTTGTCGTTCGGGTCGTACACCGGGGCCTTGGTGGTGATGAAGCGGTTGCTCGCCGCGTCCATCGGCTCCACCTTGATGGTCGGCCGGCCGAACGTGTCGTACGCCTGGGTGACCTTGGCGTTCTTGCCGTTCTTGACCTCGGTGACGTTGCCCCGGTCGTCGTAGGTGAAGTACGACTTGCCGGTGCCCGCGTCCGTGACGGTCGTCGGGTACCCGCTCGGGTGGAACGGGCCGTACGCCGTGGTGTTGCCGTTGGCGTCCCGGGCGCTGAGCAGCTGGCCCCACTCGTCGTAGGTGTTGACGCTCGTGTAGTCGCCGTCGGCCGGCGTGGTGTTGCCGACCGGGTCGGTGACCGTCGCGATGTCGCCCTCACCGGTGTACGTGAAGGTCCACTTGCGGCCCTCGGAACTGGTCTTGCTGACCACCTCGGCCACGTAGCCGTTGAGCTGACGCTGGTAGGTCAGCACGGTGCCCGGCCAGCCGTTCCTGACCGCCTCCGCGTCCCGGATCTGGGTCGGGTAGCCGGTCTTCGGGTCGAACGCCCAGGTGGAGACCGCGGTGTTCGCCTCCTCCAGCCGGATGACGTTGTGGTCGTCGTCCCAGCCGGTCTTGGTGACCTCGTTCTTGGCGTTCGTGACCTGGTACGCCCGGCCGTAGCCGTCCAGCAGGTACTGGGAGGCGTGGTTCTCCGCGTCGGTGACCGTGGCGTTGATGTTGCCGCCCTGCGGGCCGTCCGGGTCCACGTAGCCGAACTGGGTCAGGTGGGTGAGCCGGTCGGTGTAGGACTTCGTGGTCCAGTGGAACTTCGGGTCGTCCCCGGTCTGCGGGTAGTTGTAGACCACGCCGGTCGCGTTGCCCCGCGGGTCGGTGACCTTGACCAGCTTGACGTTCTTGTTGCCCTGGGTCATGTCGTAGGCGAACTTGAACGTCTTCGGCGTGCCGTTCGTCGACCCGGCCCCGTCGATCAGCTCACCGAGCAGGCCCTTGTCGGTGTAGGTGAACGTGAGCTTGCGTCCCGAGACGTCGGTGATCTGCGAGATGTGGTCGATGATCTTCGGGTTGGTCAGATTCGTCGCCCCGGAGACCCGCGTCCAGGTGGTGTCGTTGATGTAGTCGTACGTCTGGCCCTTGGCGTAGTAGTCGATGGTCAGGGTGGTCCGGCCGGTCGGATCGGTGATGTACCGCAGGAACTTCGTCGGCTTGTTGTTGGACTTGCGCTCCTCGTAGGTGAAGAGCATCTCGTTGCCGTTGTTGTCGACGACGCTCGACAGGAAGCCCTCGCAGTCGTAGAAGAACTGCGTCCGGTCCGGCCGGGTGAGCACCCACGCCTTCGGCTCGTCGGTGTTGGGCTTGCAGTCCACGCTGCCGTACTTCTGCAGGTAGAGGTGCACGCCCTTCGGGCTCTTCCACTCGTTCGCGGTCGCGTCCCAGGTGAACCGGTGGCTGGTGCCGTCGCCGTCGGTCAGGGTGACCTTGGTGGGGTTCGGGTTGGGGTGGAAGTCCAGCGGGGCGCCGAGGCGCATCATCGACGACGCCTGCAGCGACCAGCCGTACCCGGCCACCGTGTCGGTGGTGTCCAGCGAGTTGTAGGACATCCGCACGAACGTCGACAGGCCCCGGGACGGGTTGTTGAACGCGTTGTACGACCAGACCGAGTTGCCGGAGTACAGGTTGTTCATCAGGGTGCCGCCGGCGCCGGTGTTCTTCCCCGCGTACGAGTAGAACTTCTCCAGGCCGAGCTGGTCGGAGGTCGGCTCCTCGACGGAGATGTTCTGCGGCAGCGCCGGGATCGACGCGGTCTCCGACAGCTTCTTGCCGGTGAGCTTGTTGCGCAGGTCCCACTGGAGCACGTAGTCGGTGCGCTCGTTGCCCTCGGTGGACGACGGCGGCGTCTTCACCTGCGCGGCGACGTCGACGGTGCCGCCGGCCGGGACGCTCTTCGGCAGTGCGGTCCGCAGCTCGTAGGCGGCGTCGGCGCCGTCGGTGACCCCGTCGGCCCGCTTCCAGTCGTAAGCCAGTTCCCAGTCGGTCGGGTTCCACGCCGTGAGCGTCGGGTTCGACAGCGTCACCGGCACCGTGTACGTCGAGTCGGCGGTCGCCAGCGCCGGCGTCGAGGCCGCGTAGTACGTCGACTCCGCGGTCTGCTCCAGGTAGGTGACCTCCAGCGTGGGCCGCAGCAGCGGCTCCGGCGCCTCGGACGACAGCAGCACCGCCCGCGCGGTCTGGTTCGCCTCGTCGCGCTGCCGCAGCAGCAGGCCGAAGTTCTTCGTCGAGTCCTTGACCCAGCCGTCGGCCGCCGGGGTCACGTCCCAGGAGGCCCACTTGGGGTCGTTCGTGAACTGGTTGAAGCTTGCCTTCCACGAGGTGTCGTAGTCACCGCCGGCGGTGGTCCACGCGTTGGTGCCGTCGTAGGTGTTCCACGTCGCGCCGGTCTCGGTGAAGTTCCGGGTCAGCTTGTGGACGTCGACGTACTCGTCGGTGTCGGTGCCCGGGTAGAGCCCACTGTTGTACAGCCGCAGGTCGGCGTCGACGACCTTGGCGTTCGCCGGGATGCCGGTCAGCGCCGGGAACTTCACCAGGCCGCGGGTGTCGCCGTAGTAGGACGAGTTGTTGCCCGGGCTGACGTACGGGTCACCGTCGTAGACGTCCACGTTCTCCGTCGGGCGGGCCTGGGAGAGCGTGGTGTCGGTGGTGCCGGTGCGGTAGATCCGGGTGATCTGGCCCGCCTTCGGCAGGATCGCCGACTGGGTGGGCCCGGCCACGACCTGCCCGTCGCGGGTCTTCACCGCGACCATGTAGTAGTAGAACTTCCGCGCCAGCGGGTCGGTGTTGTCCGCCGCCGTCGGGATCGCCGTGGTGTCCTGGTACGTGCGGGTGCTGGTGGACACCGGGGCGATCAGGGTCGCCGCCGACGGGGTGAAGTTCTGGTAGATGCTGCGGTGCACCTGGTACTCCACCGCGTCGTCCGCCGTCGACGACGACGGGTCGACGTACGCGGGCCAGTCCAGCACCGCGCCGGTGGCGGTGAGCGTCGTCGGTGGGCTGACCGCCACGCCCGGCCGGCCGTACGTGATGACCAGCTTCGGCAGGTTGTAGTCCCGGCGGGCGTTGTTGTACGCGTACTCGGAGGCCTCGTAGATCGGGCCGCCTCGGCCCTTCGCCGCCTCGTCGACCGCCTTCACCATGAAGCCGTGGTTGGCCGACGTTCCGTTGACCCAGTCCTGCACGACGTTGCGGACCGGGAAGGAACTCCACGTGTTGGAGACCGAGGCCTTCTTGGTGGCCGCCCCCCACTTGGTGAACCGCACCGCGTCGGCGATCACCGACTTGCCCGACACGTCGCCGAGGACGACCTTGCCGGTGGTGCCGGCCGCGAACGGGTGCACGCCGAGGGTCTTCCACTCGCCGCGCGCGCTGCCGGTCTGGTCGACGGTGTACGTCTTCGACCCGCCGTTGTAGTGCACCGTGTAAGGCGCGTTCGTCGGCCGGTCCGACTCCGAGACGTAGTGGACCTCGACCTGGTAGTTGCCGGCCTCGGTGATGGTCGGCACCCAGGTGTGGGTGTTGCCGGTGGCGGCGTCGTTGTTGAAGCGGTAGTCGCCGTTGACGGCCAGCCCGGTCAGCGCCGTGTTCGTCGAGTACGACCAGGTGCCGGACACCGAGGTGCCGGCGTCGCCGTCGTCCTGCGTGACCATGTTGCCGGCCGGCTGGGCGGCCATGTTGGCGTTCATGTTCGCCCAGGTCGCGGTGCTCTCGGTCCACGGCTGGGTGACCTTGCGGGCCTCCATGGCCACGTCGAAGCCCCACGCGTGGTGGGTCTGCGAGTAGTACATCTGCAGCTGCGCGTCGTCGATCGGCGTGTTCCGCGGGATCGAGCCGACGTCGAACTTGACCAGCGTGCGGTACGCGTTCGACGCGTCCGTGCCGACCTTCAGCTGGTAGGTGTCGTTGTAGTTGGTGGTCGTGGCGCCGGAGTAGATCTGCACGTCCTGCGCGTCGGTGGGCACCGGCTGCAACTTGATCGTCGGGTCGATCACCACCGGGTAGACCCGGGACCGGTCGGCCAGCCAGCCCGCGTCGGCGGTGATCGTGACGGCCGACGTGTCACCCGACCGGGTCACCTTCTGGGTGACCTTGTCCGACCACACCTTGCCGTGCGGGGAGGACTTGTCGTCCTTGTTGTCGTACATGAAGGGCGCCGGCATGACGAACACCGGAGCGCCGCCGTCGCGGCCGACGAACGCGATCGATCCGTCGTCGCGCTGCTGCGCGGTCAGGCCCGCCGTCTCCAGCGTGAAGGTGTAGGATACCGGACCGGCCGGCGGCTGCCGCAGGACGATCTTCTCCTTCAACGCGGTGCTGGTCACGTCGTAGACCACGTCCGCGCCACCGGCCAGCCCCGGGTACGTCACCGTGGAGCCCGACACCTTCGGGCTGACCTTCTCCGCGGCGCCGGCCAGGCCCAGTTCGATCGCGCGGCCGTCCCGCTCGAAGCGCACGAGGTCGTCCGAGCTGTCGCCGAAGAGGCTGGTGTAGGCGTTGGTCCGGTTGCCCTGCACGTAGCCGGACCCGCCCACCGGACGGACCGTGGTGTCGATGGGCTGCCACTTGCCCCTGCTGTCGCGGTAGTGCAGCGGCGTGGCGGAGATCTCCGCCTGCAACCGCCCGTCGGACAGCTGGTAGATCTTGGCGTTCTCGGTCCGCCGGCCGGTCAGCTCCTTGACCCGCTTCTGCGCCGGCCACTTCCGGCCGGCGGCGGGCTTGTCGGTGCGGTAGAGCCCGGCGCTGACCACCTCGGGTCTGGCGCGGTGACCACCACCGGCGACCAGGCCACGCGCGGCGCCGCCGAGCCGGTCCAGCAGTCCGCTGTCGTCGTTCTTCCCGCTCGGCGCGGCCTGCTCCGTCGCGGCGGGGTCGCGGTCCGGCAGGACCGCGGCACCGCCCAGCGTGGCCACCATGGCCAGCGCCAGGCCCCCGATCAGGGCGCCTTTCGATGGTCGTCTCACCCGTTACCCTCCGGTCAGCTCCGGTGACAGGACGGGTGAAGGCTAGGAACACCACATACACGCTCGGCTATTTGTCAGCTACTTCGCGGCCGGTGCCGGGAGTGCGGGCGACCGGGCCCCGAGCAGGCAGAACCGTCCCGCCGACGGCGGGCGGCGCATCGATCGCGAGAGGTGCCGAGCGCGAACGGCACGGCGGCAGGGGCCGGACGGGTCAGGACCGGGTCCGCAACTCCCCGGTCCTGACCCCGGCCGTCCGGTTCGGTAGCGGTCTGCGCCACGGGAACACGGCAGGCGTGGCACGACGCCTTCCGCCGGGCTCCGCGCGGCGAGCCGGTATGCCCGCACTCAGCTCCACGGTGCTCTTACCACCGGACTCCGGTGCGCCCCCCGTCTCACCCCGACGAGACGTGGGCGCCGGCTCAGGTTAGGCGCGTCCGCGCAGGCCGGACAAGCGATGACCGGCGACCGCGCTTGTGATTGATGTCTATGCCGAATTGCGGCATGTCGGCGTAACGGGGTCAGCCGGTTTCGCGCTGTTCGACTTCGAGACGCGGACTGCGCCCGGCCTGCCGCGGCGGCACGGTCCGGGCCGCGACGGCACCGGCGACGAGCGCCAGCGCGGCCACGTGCAGCGCCCGTACACCCGCCGGGGCGGGGACGCCCGCGGCCGGCAGCGCGGGCATCAGCAGCGCGCCGAGCCCGGTGACCGCCAGCGCCACCCGCCAGAACACGTTCGGGTTCGCCTCCGGCGCGGATTCGGGTACGCCGCCCGCCCGCAGCCCGCGGCGGGCCTCGTGCACGGCCAGGACGACCACCAGCAGCCCGCCGGCGAGACCGGCCACCACGTCCACGAAGCGGTACCAGTACACGCCGGTCACGGCGTGGAAGTCGGCGATCCCCAGCAGCCGGGGCAGCCGGTCGCTGTCGCTGACCCGGTCCCACGCCACGTGGCTGAACGCGCCGATGAGCGCCGAGCAGACGGTCACCTGCCAGGGGTGGCGCACCCGGGCCAGCGTCACGTACCAGGGCCAGCCGAACAACCGCTGCCCGGGCAGGTGCACTGCGATGCCGGCGACCACCCTGCGCACCACCCAGGCGTACACGAGGGCGACCGGCAGGCACCACCAGAGCAGGCCGCCGAGCGTGTGCGTCCGCAGGTCCCGGGCCGCTGCCGTACCGGCGAACAGGTACGCGACGTCCGGCGCCACCGCGCCGGTGCACAGCGCCACCCCGTCGAACCAGCCCGGCCGCCACTGTTTCAGCGGCAGTACCGGCGCCAGGTGCGACGGGAAGGTCAGCGGCACCTCCCGGACGTTACCGGCCCGCTCAGAAGTGATGGACCAGGTCGGGGAACGCGGCCAGCCGGATCACCCGCTGGTCGGACGGGTCCAGCTCGTCGTGCTCCAGGACCCAGGTGTTCTCGTTCGGGATGAAGACCGCGTTCATCCCGGCGGCCCGGGCGGGCAGGATGTCCGAGCGCGGTGAGTTGCCGATCATCCAGGCGGCCGCCGGGTCGAAGGCGTGTTCGCGGGCCAGCCAGCGGTAGGTGTCGGCGTCCTTCTCCGGGACGATGTGCGCGGCCCGGAAGTGGTGCAGCAGCCCGCAGGCGTCCAGCTTGCGCTGCTGCTCCTCCCGCTCGCCCTTGGTCAGCAGCAGCAGCTCGTGCCGGCCGGCCAGGTCGTCGAGCGTCTCGGCCACGCCCGGCATCAGCTCCACCTGGTGCCCGACCAGCGCCGCGGCGAGCTGCTCGATCTCGGCGCGCTCCCGCGCGGTGGCCGGCCGCTCGCGCAGCTTCTCCAGGCACTCGCCGAGACTGCGCAGGAAGACCTTGCTGCCGTAGCCGTGCGCGACGGCGTTGGCGCGCTCGATGTCGTCGAGCACCGCGCGGATCCGGGTCCGGTCCAGCGTGGGGTGATCCAGCCAGGTGAGGAAGTCGTCGATGACGCGCTCGAACAAAACGTTGTTCTCCCAGAGCGTGTCGTCGGCGTCGAAGACCAGCACGGCGGCGTCCCGGCGCGACGGCATCGTGTCCCCCTCCCCCTCGCGGACCTCGCACACCGTACTGCCCGGTCGCCGGACGGGCCACGCGGATTATCCGGTCGGCGGCCCGTTACCGGCGGCTACCCGACTGCGGAATCCCTGGTCCGACGGCATGCTTCGGCCATGACGATCTCACCCGATCATCCACCTGGACGACGGCGACGGCGGCGCGCCGCCGTCGCGGTGGCCGCGACGCTCGCCGTCGCGGGCGCGGCGCTGCCGGGATCCCCGGCACTGGCCGTCAACGCCTCACACACCACAGTGGTCGGCACCAACCCGGTCGACTGGACGCCGCACGCGCTGGACGGCACCGTCCACCGCATCCTCCAGATCGGCAACCGCGTGTACGTCGCCGGCACGTTCACCAAGGTGCGCAACGCCGGCCAGTCGGCCCAGCTGGCGATGCCCCGGCTGGTGGCGCTGGACGCGACCACCGGCCGGATCGACACCACGTTCCGGCCCCAGGTCAACGGCGCGGTCAAGGCGCTCGCCGCCGCGCCGGACGGCCGCTCGCTCTACATCGGCGGCGCGTTCACCACTGTCAACGGCACGGCGGCGTCCCGGCTGGCCCGGATCGACGCGGCCACCGGCGCCCGGGTCGCCGGTTTCACCACACCGGCGCTGAACAACCAGGTGAACGACATGCGCCTGGTCGGCAACCGGCTGATCGTCGGCGGCGCGTTCCAGACCGTCGGCGGAGTGACCCGGCGTGCCCTGGCGGCGGTGAACGCCACCACCGGGGCGGCCGACGCGTCGGTCAACCTGAACCTGGCCGGCCCGCGCAAGACCACGTCCGGTGCCACCGCGCCGGTGAAGGTCGAGGCGCTGGACGTCTCCGCCGACGGCACCCGGCTGGTGTTCGCGGGCAACTTCAGCACGGTGGCGGGTGTGGCCCGGCACCAGCTCGCGGTGGCGAACCTGTCCGGCACGGGCGCCACGCTCTCCGGCTGGGCCACCGACCGCTACCAGCCGCAGTGCGCGCGGTCGATGCCGTCGTACCTGCGCGGGGTGGACATCTCCCCGGACGGCACCTGGTTCGCGGTGGTCACCACCGGCGCGGCCTTCCCGGGCACGCTCTGCGACACCGCGGCGCGGTTCGAGTTCGGTACGGCCACCGGCGGCAAGCAGCCGACCTGGGCCAACTACACCGGCGGCGACACGCTGCTGTCGGTGGCGGTGACCGGCGCGGCGGTCTACGTCGGCGGGCACCAGCGCTGGCTGGACAACCCGCAGGGCCGCAACTCGGCCGGTCCGGGCGCGGTGTCCCGGCCGGGCATCGGGGCGATCCACCCGACCACGGGTAAGGCGCTGCCGTGGAACCCGACGAAGGACCGCGGGGTGGGCACCGGCGAGCTGTACGCCACCGACCGTGGTCTGTGGGTCGGCAGCGACACGGTGACGGTGGCCGGCGAGTACCACGCCCGGCTGGCGTTCCTGCCGCTGCCGTGAGCGGGCGGGGCGCGGCGGTACTCCCGTCGCGCCCCACGCGTCAGCGGCGCAGGGGTGAGGGTCGGCCGCGTCAGCGGCGCAGGGTGAGGATCAGGTCGGCGACCAGCGCGGTCCAGCCGGTCTGGTGCCAGGCGCCGAGGCCGGCGCCGTTGTCGCCGTGGAAGTACTCCGGGAAGCAGATCAGGTCGCGCCAGTCCGGGTGCGTCTGGAACAGCTGCGCGGCCCCGTAGATCGGCCGCCGCCCCCAGCCGTCGCGGGTGAACAGCGAGATCAGCCGCGCGGACAGGTCGTCGGCGATCTCGTCGAGCGAGCGCTTCACCCCGGACCGGGTCGGGTACTCGACCTGGAGGTCGTCGCCGAAGAACGCCGCGTAGTCGCGCAGCGCGCTGATCAGCAGGAAGTTCGTCGGCATCCAGATCGGGCCGCGCCAGTTGGAGTTGCCGCCGAACAGGCCGCTGGTCGACTCGGCCGGCTCGTAGCCGACGCTGAACTCCTGCCCGCCGAGCGTGACGGTGAACGGCTTGTCCAGGTGGGCCCGGGACAGCGTGCGCAGCCCGTACTCGGAGAGGAACTCGTCGGTGTCGAGCATCCGGGCCAGCAGCCGTACCACCTGGTCCGGGGCGACCATCGACAGCAGCCGCTGCTGGCGGCCGTCCGGCCCGATCCGGCGGGCGCCGATCACCTCCGCGTACTCCGGGCGGTTGGTGAGGAACCAGCGCAACCGCGCGCCCAGCTCGGGCAGGCGGCGCATGGTCCGGGCGGTCAGCCGGGTGACGGCTGCGAGCGGCAGCAGCCCGACCACCGAGCGCACCTTCAGCGGCACCTTCGTCCCGTCGGCCAGCCGCAGCACGTCGTAGAAGAACGCGTCCTCGGCGTCCCACAGCCCCTGGTGGTACGCCGCGGCGGCGATGTACGCGAAGTGCTCGAAGAACTTGGTGGCGGTGTCCACGTACGCGCGGTCGTGCTCGGCCAGCACGATCGCCATGTCGAGCAGGTTGAGCGCGTACATGGCCATCCAGCCGGTGCCGTCGGACTGCTCCAGCACGCCGGCCACGGGCAGCGCGGCCGAGCGGTCGAACGGGCCGACGTTGTCCAGCCCGAGGAAGCCGCCCTCGAAGACGTTGTTGCCGCCGGTGTCCTTCCGGTTGACCCACCAGGTGAAGTTGAGCAGCAGCTTGTGCATCACCCGGGCGAGGAACTCGTGGTCGCGGGAGCCGTCGATCTCGAAGACCTTCAGCGCCGCCCAGGCGTGCACCGGCGGGTTCACGTCCCCGAACGCCCACTCGTACGCCGGGATCTGCCCGTTGGGGTGCAGGTACCACTCGCGCAGCAGCAGCAGGATCTGCTCCTTGGCGAAGCCCGGGTCGACCCGGGCGATGGTGACGCAGTGGAAGGCCAGGTCCCAGGCGGCGTACCAGGGGTACTCCCACGGGTCCGGCATGGAGATCACGTCGAAGCTGTTCATGTGCCACCAGGCGCTGTTGCGCCCGTGCCGGCGGCCGGCCGGCGGCGGCGCGGAGCCGGGGTCGCCGGCGAGCCAGCGCTCGACGTCGAAGTGGTAGAACTGCTTGCCCCACATCAGCCCGGCGATGGCCTGGCGGGCCACCAGCGCCTCGTCGGCGGTGGCGGCGGCCGGGATGACGGTGTCGAAGAACCGGTTCGCCTCGGCCCGGCGCGCCCAGAGCACGGTGTCGAACCCGTCGCCCAGGTCGGCCGGGGCGGGCGGCGCGGCGGCCGGCGGCGGCGCGGTACGGGTCAGCCGCAGCCGGATCTGACGCTGCTCACCGGCCGGCACGTCGAGCACGTAGTGCAGTGCGCCCTTGGTGCCGGTGCGGTCCGGGTTGACGGTGGCGGCGCCGGCCACGACGTGGTCGTTGATGCCGTCCTTCGGGTACGCCGACCGCCCGGGCAGCCCCCAGAGCCGCTCGGCGTTCGTCTCGTTGTCGCACAGCAGCGGCACCGGGTCGCCGTCGCCCTCCAGCAGGATCTGGCCGAGCACCCAGTGGTCACCGACGAGGCGGGCGCCGCCCCGCGCCCCGGCCTCCTCGCCGGCCAGCTTCGGCATCCGGTCGGTGCCGGGCAGGCCCCACGCCCAGGTGTTGCGGAACCACAGCGTGGGCAGCACGTGCAGCGTCGCGTCCCGGTCGCCCCGGTTCGCCACGGTGACCAGCACGCACATGTCGACCGGGGACGCCTTGGCGTAGTCGACTGTCACCGCCCAGTACCTGTCGTCGTCGAAGATGCCGGTGTCGACCAGCTCGTACTCGGTGTCGTCCCGGCCGCGCAGCGCGTTCACCGCGACCAGCTCGTCGTACGGGAACGCGGCCTGCGGGTAGTGGTAGCGCCAGCGCATGAAGGAGTGCGTCGGGGTGCTGTCGAGGTACCACCAGTACTCCTTGACGTCCTCCCCGTGGTTGCCGCCGTCGCCGCCGAGGCCGAACATCCGCTCCTTGAGGATCGGGTCGCGCCCGTTCCACAGCGCGAGGGCGAAGCAGAACGTCTGCCGGTCGTCGCAGACGCCCGCCATGCCGTCCTCGTTCCACCGGTACGCTCGGGACCGCGCGTGGTCGTGGGGGAAGTAGTCCCACGCCGTGCCGTGTTCGCTGTAGTCCTCCCGGACGGTCCCCCACGCCCGCTCGGACAGATAGGGGCCCCATGCGCGCCAGTCCTGCTCCCCGGCGTCGGCCTGGGCGAGCCGGTGCCGCTCGGGGTCGGGGGACGCGGAGGTCGACCGGTCGGTGATCACTGGCACATCTTCGACGCCGCCGGGGTACTTCTCCACAGCGGCCATTGTCGCCGTGGCATGTCACACCTCGCTGCCGGTGGAGGAAAGTTGATCGACATCCGTTTCGGGCCGCGGGTCTGCGGCGAGCTGTCCGCCGCCGCCGCGCGGGAATGGCTGGTCACGGACGGGCGCGGCGGGTACGCCATGGGCACCGTCGCCGGGCTGCGTACCCGCCGGTACCACGGGCTGCTCGTGGTGGCCGGTGACACGCCCGCGTCCCGCAAGGTGGGACTCGTGAGCCTCGACCCGGCGGTGACGCTGCCGTCGGGGCGGCAGGTCCGCCTCGGCGCGCACGAGTGGTCCTCGGGCGTGGTCGACCCGCGCGGCTTCGAGCTGCTGGAGCACTTCGACCTGGCCGACGGGGTGCCGCGCTGGCGGTGGCGCGTCGGCGACGTGGTGATCGAGCGGGAGATCGCCATGACGTACGGCCGCTCCTGCGTCGCGGTGGTGCACCGGCTGATCTCCGGCGGCCCCGTACGGCTGGACCTGGCGGCGGCCTGCACCTGGCGCGACGCGCACGGCGAGCGGCGCGCCGACGGCCCGGCGCCCCGGCTGGAACCGGCGGCCGGCGGCGCGGTGGTCGACGGCGCGTACCGCCTGGCCGGGCCGGACTGGACGCCGGAGGGGCAGTGGTGGCACGGGGTGCGCCACCGGACCGAGGCCGAGCGCGGCCTGCACCCGGACGAGGACCTCTGGTACGCGGGCCGGTTCACCGGCGCGCTCGACGAGCCGGGCGCGACGGTGTCGGTGCTGGCCTGGGCGGACGACCTGGCCGAGGAGCCGCCGCCGGCGACCGCCGTGGTCGAGGCGGCCCGGCGGCGCAGCCGCGCGGTGGTGGCGGCGGCGAAGCCCGGCGACGCGGTCGAGGCGACGCTCGCGCTCGCCGCCGACGCGTTCGTGGTACGCACCGCCACCGGCCCGGACGTGGTCGCCGGATACCCCTGGTTCGGGGCCTGGTCCCGGGACACGATGATCTCCTACGAGGGCCTGTTCCTGTGCACGAACCGGGCCGACGAGGGCCGGGACCTGCTGCGGGCGTACGCGGCCACGCTGAACGAGGGCATGCTGGCGAACACCGCCGACACCGGCCGGGTCGAGTACAACACCGTCGACGCGACGCTGTGGTTCCTGCACGCCGTGCACCGGCACGTCACCGTCACCGGCGACACCGACCTGGGCCACGAGCTGCTGCCCGCGCTGCACGCCGTGGTCGAGGCGCACGTCGCGGGCACCCGGTACGGCATCGGCGTCGACCCGGCCGACGGGCTCCTGGCCCAGGGCGGCCCGCCGGACGTGGCCCTCACCTGGATGGACGCCCGGGTGTACGGCGTGCCGGTGACCCCGCGTACCGGCAAACCGGTCGAGGTGAACGCGCTGTGGATCAACGGGCTGGCCGGGCTCGCCGAGCTGACCGAGCTGGCCGGACGCGACGCCGCCGCGCTGCACACCCTGCACCACCGGGCCACCGCCGCGTTCCGGGAGCGCTTCCCCGCCCCGGCCGGCTGGCTGCACGACGTGGTGGACGCGCCGGCGCCCGCGTACCCGCTGGGCGGGGCCGCGCACCACGACGACGATCTGCTGCGCCCCAACCAGCTGCTCGCCTGGTCGCTGCCGCACGCGCCGCTGGAGCCGGACGAGGCCGCGCTGCGCCGGATCACCGAGGCGCTGTTCACCCCGCTCGGCCCGCGCAGTCTCGCCCCGGACTCCCCCGGCTACACCGGCCGGCACCGGGGCGGGCCCGCCGAGCGGGACTCCGCGTACCACCAGGGCACCGTCTGGCCGTGGCTGACCGGGCCGCTGCTGGACGCGTACCGCCGGGCCGGGCTGCCCACCGACGACCTGCTCGTGGGTCTGGTGGGCCACCTCGCCGAGGACGGCCTGGGCTCGGTGAGCGAGACCGCCGACGGCGCGGCGCCGCACGCGGCCACCGGCTGCCCGTTCCAGGCGTGGTCGGTGGCCGAGCTGCTGCGCGCGCGGCGGATGCGCCGGTAACGCGTTACAGACCGGCAACCGGCGCGTCGCCGCCGGTTATCGACCCCTGGGCAGGATGGGTGCCGACCCCACCGGACACCGCGGCGACGCCGCCGCCGGGGTGGGGACGCCACAACTCAAAGGGGGCCGCGTGTCAGCTGACGCCGAAGTGATCGACATCCAGCCCGCCCGGCGCCTGCGGGTGCTGCTGCTCTCCTGGGAGTACCCGCCGGTGCTCGTCGGTGGCCTCGGCCGCCACGTCCACGCGCTGTCAGTGGCGCTTGCCGCCGCCGGGCACGAGGTCACAGTCGTCACCCGCCACGCCGAGGGCGCTCCCCTGGAGGAGTACGCCGACGGCGTGCGCGTCGTCCGCGCCGCCGAGGACCCGGTCCGGTTCCCGCTCGCCACCGGCTCGCTGCTGGCCTGGACGATGGCGTTCAACCACACGCTGACCCGGGCCGCGCTGCGCGCCGCCTCGTCCGGCACCTACGACGTGATCCACGCCCACGACTGGCTGGTCGCGCACACCGCCGTCACGCTGGCCGAGCACCTGGACGTGCCGCTGGTGACCACCATCCACGCCACCGAGGCGGGCCGGCACCAGGGCTGGCTGCCGGAGGAGATGAACCGCACCATCCACGGTGTCGAGCACTGGCTGAGCAACGCCTCCGGCCGGGTGATCGCCTGCTCCGGGTACATGCGCGACCAGGTGGCGCGGCTGTTCGGCGTACCGGCCGGGCGCATCGACGTGGTCGCCAACGGCGTCGACGACCGGGCCTGGCGGGCCCGGCCGCACGCGGTCGCCTCCGCCCGGGCGCGCTTCGCCGCGGGCGGGCCGCTCGTCGGGTACGCGGGCCGCCTGGTCTACGAGAAGGGCGTGCAGCACCTGGTGCACGCCGTGCCGCACCTGGCGAAGCGGCACCCCGGCCTGCGGGTGGTGATCGCCGGCGACGGGCCGTACCGGGACGAGCTGGTCGACCAGGCGCGGCGGCTGCACCTCGGGGACACGGTCCGGTTCGCGGGTTTCATGGACGCCACCCAGCTTCCCGCGGTGCTCGCCGCCACCGACGCCACGGTGATCCCCAGCCTCTACGAGCCGTTCGGCATGATCGCGCTGGAGGCGGCTGCGGCCGGCGCGCCGCTCGCTGTGGCGCGTACCGGCGGGCTGGCCGAGATCGTCGAGCCCGGGGTGACCGGTGTGACGTTCCCGCACGGCGACCCGGACGCGCTGGCCGGCGCCGTCGACCGGCTGCTCGGCGACGAGGTGTTCGCCCGGCGGGTGGCGCGTGAGGCGCGCAGCATGGTCAGCCGGCGCTACACGTGGTCGGCGATCGCCGCCCGGACCGCCGCCGCCTACGCCACCGCCCGCCGCGACCACGACGCGTTCCAGGCCCGCCGGGCCACCGCCCTGCTGGCCGGCGACCGGTCCCCGATCGCCGTCCCGGAGG
Source organism: Micromonospora sp. CNZ285 (assembly GCF_004637285.1). NCBI lineage: Bacteria > Bacillati > Actinomycetota > Actinomycetes > Micromonosporales > Micromonosporaceae > Micromonospora > Micromonospora sp. CNZ285. The sequence continues at coordinate 3,139,259 of NZ_SPQD01000001.1, forward strand.
GGAACCTGCTCGCCGGCGCGGCAAGTTAGCGCTGACATGCGATAGGTACCGTCCGATCCGTTGGCTATTGTGGACCACTGACCAGCGGTGAGGAGTGCGGTGCGGGAGGTAGTGATCGCGGGGCGGTACCGCCTGCTCGAACTGGTCGGCCGCGGCGGGATGGGCCAGGTCTGGCGGGCGCGCGACGAGGAGCTGCAGCGCGAGGTCGCGGTGAAGCAGGTCGTGCCGCCGAACTGGCTCGCCGAGAACGAGCAGGACGAGCTGCGCGCCCGTACGCTGCGCGAGGCGCGGACGTCCGCGCGGCTCAACCACCCCAACGTGGTGCGGGTCTACGACGTGGTCCGGGTCCAGGGCGAACCCTGGCTGATCATGGAGTACGTCCCGTCGCGCTCGCTCCAGGAGATCATCGAGACCGACGGTCCGCTGCCGCCCGGCCGGGCCGCCGAGATCGGCCTGTCGGTGCTCGCCGCGCTGCGCGCCGCGCACGACGCCGGGGTGCTGCACCGGGACGTGAAGCCCGCGAACGTGCTGCTGGCCCGGGACGGGCGGGTGCTGCTCACCGACTTCGGGCTGGCCGTGTTCCAGGGCGGCGACGGCGCGATGACCCGGCCCGGCCTGGTCCTCGGCTCCCCCCAGTACGTGGCTCCGGAGCGGGCCGCCGAGGGCGTGTCGAGCGTCGAGGCGGACATGTGGTCGCTCGGCGCCACGCTGCACGCCGCGGTGGAGGGCCGCTCCCCGTACGCCCGCAGCACCGCGATGGCCACGCTCGCCGCGCTCGCCACCCGGCCGCCCGACCCGGCCCCGCACGCCGGCCCGCTGACGCCGGTGCTGACCGGGCTGCTGCGGCGCGACCCGCGTACCCGCCTGGGTCACCGCGAGACGGCCCGCCTGCTCGGCGTCGCCGCGGTGTCGGAGGTCGACGCGGAGGCCGCCGGATCGGCGGGCCGCGCCACCGCGCCGCCGGCCGAGCGGCCGGCCGCCGGACGCGAGGCCGACGCGGCGGGTGACGAGCCGGGGTCACCGGGGAACCCGGCGGCCACGGGCGGCATCTACCCGGACCTGATGCCACCGGCCGCCGCCGCCCGCGCGTGGAGCCGGGCGGCGAAGCGCAGCGAGTGGGCCCCGCCCGCCGAGGGCGACCGCGCGCCACCGAGCGGCGAGGTGGCCGACGCCGCCGGTCCGGCCGCCCGCGCGGACACCGGCGGTCCGGCCGGCCGCTCGGGCGCGCTCGGGCGCACGGACGCCGGCGCGTCCTCGTCGCCGATCGGCCGCGCGGAGGGGAACCTCCGTCCGGACGCGAACGGCGGCTCGGGCGCGGTCGGCGGCTCGGGAGCCCTCGGAGGCGCGGGCGCGGGCGGCCCGGGCGGCGGTCCGCAGGCGGCCGGAGGCCCGAGAACGGCCGGTGGGCCCCCGTGGCCGACGGCCCGCCCGCCGCCGGTGGCCCGGCGAGGGACGGCGGCTCGGGTGCGGTCGGCCGCTCGGCCGCTGTGGGCCGGGCGGCACCCCCGGAGAGCGCCCGGCCCGGTGAACCGGAACGCAGCCATGCGGGCGAGCCGGAGCAGGCCGCGACCGCCGAGCCCTCCCGGGGCGGGCCGGCCCGCCCGGGCCCGATCAGCCTCGGCCCCACCGTCCTCACCAGCTTCGTCGACCCGGGCAGCCCGGGCGGCCCCGAGTCGGCGCCCCGCGCCGACGCCCTCAGCCCGGTGCACATCGTCGGCCCCGGCGCCGCGCCGGTCGCCAAGCCTCAGCCGGTCGCCCACAGCGGGCCTGTCGACAGCGGCGCGGTTCACCCGGCCCCGCCCCGGCCCGCCGGCGTCCCCCGCCCCGCCGATCCCCCGCTCACCTCCGGTGACGGGAACCCGCTGCACCGCTGGGGACTCGTGCTGGGCGCCGTGCTGCTGGCGGTGGCGACCGGGGTGGGCACCGCGCTGGCGATCACCGGTGGCCGCGACGATGCGCCGCAGGCGGGCAGTTCCACCGAGGCCGTCGCCCGCCCCTGGGACCGTCCGCCCGGGCCGGGCGTGCCGCCTCCGCCGTTCCCCTGCGTCCGGCCCGACGTGGCCGGCACGCCGGTCCGCAAGGGACCGCCACCTGACGACCCGCCGGTGACCGTTCCGGCCGGCTGGGTCTGGCCCGCCGACACCGGCGGCTTCCGTATCGCCCTGCCCGCCGGCTGGCTGCAACTGCGCTCCGGTGACACCACCTGCTTCCAGGACCCGGAGACGCGGCGCATCCTGGGCGTCGAGCCGTACCCGGGCGGTGATCCGGTGGGCCGGCTGAAGTCGTCCGAGCGGGACCTCACCTCGGCCGGCCGGCTGCCGCACTACCAGAAGGTCCGGCTGGAGTCCGACGGCCCGGGCGCGGCGTGGGAGTGCCGCTGGACCGCGCCGTACGGGGAACGGATGCGCGCGTTGCGCGTCCTGCCCGGCGAGCGGGCCGGCTGGACGCTCGGCTGGACCACCTCCGACGCCGACTGGCCCGCCGCCTCGAAGCAGTTCGCCGTCATCCGCGCGAGCCTCGGCACGGTCCGGCCCACCCGTACCGCGGGCTGATGCGGCGCGGCGGACACCACTTCCCCAGTGGACCGTCCGGCTGATGCCCCGCTGTCGCACGGGCTGACTACAGTGGCGTAGTTTTTGTGGATCAAGATCTTCGGGAAGGGCGAGCCGAGATGATGGGACCGTCCCACGCGCTCTCGGGCGCGGCGGTGTGGCTGACCGGCTCCTGGGCGATGGCCCAGTTCGCGGACTACCACCAGACACCGCTGGCCCTGGCGGTGGGCACCGCGGTCTGCGCCGGCGGGGCACTCTTTCCCGACCTGGACCTGTCCGGGAAGGTCACCCGCAACCAGGGCGGCGCCACCGTGGCCCGCACCTTCGGCGTGGTCAGCCTCTTCGTCGCCGAGGTGATGGAGAAGATCTCGCTCGGCGTCTACTACGCCACCAAGCTCAGCAAGGACCCGCGCCGCAACAACGGGCACCGCACGCTGACCCACACCATCCCGTTCACCGTGCTCGTCGGCTGGGGCACCACCGCGCTGTGCGCCCACTACGGCAAGTGGGCGGTGGTCGGCATCCTCTTCTTCATGATCGGCCTGGCGCTGCGCGGGCTGTTCGACCAGTGGGCCGAGCGCGCCGGCTGGGTGGTGGTCACGCTGGTGTCCGCCGCCGCGGCCTGGTTCACGTTCGCCAACCTGCCCGGCGACCGGGGCTATCCGATGATCGGGCTCGCGGTCGGGGTGGGCTGTTTCGTACACATCCTCGGCGACATGATCACCCGGGCCGGGGTGCCGATCCTGTGGCCCATCCCGATCAAACGCCGGATGTGGACGATGATCGGCCTGCCCAACAAGATCGCCCTGCGGACCGGCAGCAAGGCCGAGACGGTGGTGCTGCGCACCGCGATGACGATCCTGTCCGTCCTGGCCGCGGTGGGGCTGGTCGCCCCGTCGGTGCTGCAGCGCTTCGACATCCAGATGTAGGTCAGCCCGCCTCGGCGCGCATCGGGCGGGCGGTGGCCGCCCGGGCGCGGATCAGCCGGGCGGTCCGGCCCACGCCGCGGGCGGTGAGCGCGTACGCCGCCGTCGGCGGGAGGGCCAGCAGCGCGGCGATCCCGGCCACCAGCGGCAGCCGAGCGCCGGGCACGTCCGTGGCGACCGCCGTCGCGGCGGCGTACCCGGCGGCCAGCACGACCGCGACGAGCCCGGCGTACGCGAGCGCCGGACCGGCCCGCCGCCGCCCCGCTGCCTCACCGAGCGCGACGGCCGGCGCGAACAGCAGCGGCGGCGCGGCCACACCGAGCAGCGCCGCGATCAGCACCAGCAGCGGCCCGGCCAGCGGGCCGCCCGGGTCGGCGCCGGTGACCAGCGCGTACGCCAGCAGGCCGAGGTAGCCGGCGACCGCCTCCGCGACGACGACGAGCCACGCCGCAGCGGCTCCGGCGAGATGACGAGCGACAGTGGTGCCCACGTTGTGCCCTCCCCCGTGCGGACGGCGCGACGACCGTCCCATGGGAACGGTAGCGCTCGGGGTGGCGCCGGGCAGAGGCCGCACCCGGCATCACTCTGGGTAGGGAAGCAGGCGTCATCGGTCGCCCGCGCGGGCGACCGACGACACGCTAATGCGCATTAGTGCCGAGGTCCGCCTACTGTCGCGCGCCCGGTTGGCCCTTGTCAAGATCCCCGCCCGATCGGCCGCCGGACAGCGGCGGGCACGGCTGCTAATCCGCATTACATCAGGGAGTTCATCGAACGGAAATCTTCCCGCCACCCCTTGACAGCACGCCGGGAGAGCAGAGAGGCTCCATCCCGACCCGATCGCTAATACGCATTAGCGGAAGTGGAAGGACCGACGTGACCCCTCCCCCCAGGCGTGTCACCCAGCGTGACATCGCGCGCATGGCCGGCGTCAGCCAGGCGACCGTGTCGCTGGTGCTCAACAACCGCACCGACGCCGACGTCCGGATCGCGCCGGAGACACGGGACCGGGTGTTGCAGGTCATCGCCGAGACGGGATACGCCGCCGACCCGGCCGCCCGCCGCCTCGCCTCCGGGTTCAACCGGATCATCGGTGTCTTCACCTACGAGCCGGCCTTCCCCAGCGGCAGCCGGGACTTCTTCCACCCGTTCCTGCTCGGCATCGAGGAGTACGCCGAACGGGTCGGCTGCGACCTGCTGCTGTTCACCAGCGCCCCGGTGGTGGACGGCCGGCGGCGCATCTTCCACCAGGACAACCGGCTGCGGCTGGCCGACGGCTGCATCCTGCTCGGCCGGGAGATCGACGGCGCGGAGCTGCTCCGGCTCAACCGCGACGGGTTCCCCTACGTCGCCGTCGGGCGCCGCGACGACGCCGGCGGCCCGGTGCCCTACGTCGGCGCCGACTACGCCAGCGCGGTCCACCGGCTGGCCGAGCGGGCGGTGGAGCTGGGGCACCGGCGCCTGACGTACGTGGGCATGGGCACCTCGGCCGAGTCCTCGCACGACCGGCGCAGCGGTTTCCACGCCGGCGCGACCGGCGCGGACAGCGCCCGCCAGATCACCGCGACGGCGGAGACCGCCGACGCCACAGTGGACGACCTGCGGGCCGACGGCAGCACCGTCGCCTTCGTGGAGGACTTCGCCACCGCCGTGGCGCTGGAGACGGCCGCCCGCCGCAAGGGGCTGACGGTGCCCGGTGACCTGTCCGTCGTGACCCTCGGCGACCCGACCGTCCCGGTGCCCACCGACATCACGTTCACCGGGTTCCGCATCCCGCGCGAGGAGATGGGCCGCCAGGCCGTCGAGGTGCTGACCGGCGTCATCGACGGCAGCGCCGGCGGCCTCCAGCAACGGCTCCTGCCCTGCGAACTCGTCGAGGGCGACACCCTCGGCGTCCCTGGATCGGCGGCCGACCGGCGCTGACACGCCCGGCCGCGCAACTGGAAGGAAGCAAGTGGTACTAATGCGTGCGGACGTCCTCGTCGTCGGGGGCGGACTGGGCGGTGTCGCCGCGGCGCTGGCCGCGGCCCGTGCCGGCCGGTCCGTCATCCTGACCGAGGAGTTCGACTGGCTCGGCGGGCAGCTCACCAGCCAGGCGGTCCCGCCGGACGAGCACTCCTGGATCGAGCAGTTCGGCGCCACCGCGAGCTACCGGGAGTTGCGCGACGGCATCCGCGACTACTACCGCCGCCACTACCCGCTGACCGAGCGGTCCCGGGCGTGGACCGACCTGAACCCGGGCGCCGGCTGGGTGAGCCGGCTCTGCCACGAGCCCCGGGTCGCGGTCGCGGTCCTGGAGCAGATGCTCGCGCCGTACCGGGGGTCCGGTCGGCTGACGGTGCTCCAGCCGTACCGGCCGGTCGCGGCCGAGACCGACGGCGACCGGGTCACCGGCGTGACGCTCGCCCATCGGGACCGCGGCGAGCGGATCGAGGTGGAGGCACCGTACGTCCTGGACGCCACCGAGACCGGTGAGCTGCTGCCGCTGACCGGCACCGAGTACGTGACCGGGTTCGAGTCGCAGGCGCAGACCGGTGAGCCGAGCGCGCCCGCCGAGGCCCAGCCGCTGAACATGCAGGCGGTGTCCGTCTGCTTCGCGCTGGACCACGTCGACGGCGACCACACCATCGACCGGCCCGCCGGCTACGACTTCTGGCGCGACTACAAGCCGGACTTCTGGGGCGACCGGCTGCTGTCCTGGCGGTCGCCGCACCCGCGCACGCTGGAGATCGTCGAGCGCAGCTTCACGCCGAACCCGGACGACGACCCGCTGGGCGTCAACGCCGACCAGCGGCTCAACCCGGGCGACGGCAACCTGTGGACGTTCCGGCGCATCGCCGCGCGGCGCAACTTCGTCGACGGCGCGTACGGCAGCGACATCACGCTCGTCAACTGGCCGATGATCGACTACTTCGAGGGCCCGGTCATCGACGTGCCGAACGCGTCCTGGCACCTGTCCCAGGCGCGCGAGCTGTCGTACTCCGTCCTGTACTGGTTGCAGACCGAGGCGCCCCGCCCCGACGGCGGCACCGGCTACCCGGGGCTGCGGCTGCGCGGCGACGTGACCGGCAGCCCCGACGGACTGGCGCAGGCGCCCTACATCCGGGAGTCGCGCCGCATCCGCGCCGAGTACACGGTGGTCGAGCAGGACCTCTCCCTGGCCGTACGCGGCGAGCACGGCGCGGTGAGCTACCCCGACTCGATCGGCGTCGGCATGTACCGCATCGACCTGCACCCGTCGACCGGCGGCGACAACTACATCGACGTCGGCTCCTGCCCGTTCGAGATCCCGCTCGGCGCGCTCATCCCGCAGCGGATGGAGAACCTGCTGCCGGCCGGCAAGAACATCGGTACCACGCACATCACCAACGGCAGCTACCGACTGCACCCGGTCGAGTGGAACGTCGGTGAGGTCGCCGGCCTGCTGGCCGACTTCTGCCTTGCGCGGGGCGAGTCCCCGCGCGCGGTCCGCGGCACCCCCCGCCTGCTGGCCGAATTCACGGACCGCATCTCGGCCGCCGGCGTGGAATGCCGCTGGCCGCAGATCGCGGGCTACTGAACCCCCGGTGAGGAGAAGAAAGTGAGATACGGAAGACTGTCCGGCCTGGTCGCGGCGACCATGACCGGTGTGCTCGCCCTGACCGCCTGCGGCGGTGGCGGCGACGCCAAGGACGACGGTCCGGCGAGCCTGCGGATGACCGTCTGGTCGGCGAACGAGGCGCACCTCAAGCTGTTCAACGAGATCGCCGACGAGTACCGCAAGAACAATCCGGACGTCGCGGAGATCAAGTTCGACCCGCTGCCGTTCGAGAACTACACCACGACGCTGACCACGCAGATCGCCGGCGGCAACGCGCCGGACCTCGCGTGGATCTTCGAGAACTCGGCTCCGGACTTCGTCGCCTCCGGCGCGCTGAGCCCGCTCGACGACACGCTGAAGAAGGCCGACGGCTACCAGTACGACGACCTGTCCCCCGCCACGCTGAAGCTGTGGCAGAACGACGGGAAGCTCTTCGCGTACCCGTTCTCGACCTCGCCGTTCGGCGTGTTCGTCAACAACGACATGCTCAAGAAGGCCGGGCAGAAGACCCCGGCCGAGCTGATCGCGGCCGGGCAGTGGAACTGGGACACCGCGCTGGCCGCGGCCGGCGCCACCGCAGCGAAGTCGGGCAAGGCCGGGCTCGTGGTCCGCGACTTCGACTACAAGGGCTGGGACAACCTGGCCACGTTCTGGACCGGCTGGGGCGCCCAGGCGTGGAGCGAGGACGGCCGCACCTGCGGGTTCAACAGCCCGGAGATGGTCGAGGCGATGACCACGCTGCACAAGGCGATCTTCACCGGCAAGGCGCTGCCCGGTCCGGGCACGACCGCCGACTTCTTCGCCGGTGACGCGGCCATGACCGTCACCCAGATCTCCCGTGCCTCGCTGCTGAAGGAGAACGGCTTCGACTGGGACCTGGTCCCGCTGCCGGCCGGCCCGAAGGGCCCGTACGCGGTGGTCGGCCAGGCCGGCATCGGCGTGATGAAGAAGAGCCCGCACGCCGAGCAGGCCGCCGACTTCCTGGCCTTCTTCACCAACCCCACCAACTCGGCGAAGCTGGCCCAGTTCTTCCCGCCGCCGCGGCAGTCCCAGCTGACCGCCGAGACGCTGGCCAAGACGAACCCGAAGCTCAAGCCGGAGCAGCTGCAGAAGGTCGTCATCGACGGCATCACCAACGGCACTGTCAAGCCCAGCCACTCCGGGCAGGCCGAGCTGAGCCAGCAGGTGCGCGCCGCGCTCGACCCGCTGTGGAAGGCGGACGCGGACGTCAAGAGCGTACTCGACGGCGTCTGCGCCAAGATCCAGCCGCTGCTGGCGAAGTAGGGCCGAGGATCATGACCCAGACGGACACCAGGGTGGGCCCGGCTGCTGCCGGGCCCGCCCCGGGCCGGGCCCGGCCGTTCTGGACCACCCGCCGCCGGGACCAGCTCACCGGATACCTGTTCATCACCCCGCAGCTGCTCGGCAGCGTGGTCTTCGTGATCCTGCCGCTGGTCCTCGTGGTCTGGTACAGCCTGCACGAGTGGAACGTGCTGGCCGGCAGCTTCGACTACATCGGCACCGACAACTACGCCGCGCTGGCCGACGACCCCAACCTGGGCCCGGTGCTGCGGTCGACCGGCCTGTTCTCGGTCGGCCTGGTCGTGCTCAACCTCGGCCTGGCGTTGCTGCTGGCCGTCCTGCTCAACCAGAGGCTGCGCGGGACCATCGTGTTCCGCACCCTGTTCTTCTCCCCCGTGGTGGTCTCGCTGGTCGCGTGGACCATCGTCTGGGGCTTCCTGCTGCAGGACAACGGCGGCATCAACGGCCTGCTCGACACGATCGGCGTCGACGGCCCCAACTGGCTGCGCGGCGAGGGCACGGCGATGCTGTCGGTGATCGTCGTGCAGGTGTTCAAGAACGTCGGCCTGAACATGGTGCTGTTCCTGGCCGCCCTGCAGGGCGTGCCGGCCGAGCTGTACGAGGCCGCCGAGGTGGACGGCGCGAGCCGGATGCGCCAGTTCTGGCGGATCACCGTGCCGCTGATCAGCCCGACGATCATGCTCACGTCGATCATCACGGTGGTCGGCTCGCTGCAGGTCTTCGCGCAGATCGCGGTGCTCACCCAGGGTGGGCCCGGCACCTCGACCACGGTGCTCGTCTACTACCTCTACCAGCAGGCCTTCCAGTTCCATCACTTCGGCTACGGCGCGACGCTGTCGATCCTGCTGTTCGTCATCGTGCTCGCGCTGACGGTGCTGCAGTGGCAGATGCGCAAGAGGTGGGTCTTCCATGAATCGTGACCTGTCCCGGCGGACCAAGCTGGTGCTCTACGGGGTGCTGATGGTCCTGGCCGTCCCGTTCGTGTTCCCCACCTGGTGGATGGTCACCTCGTCGCTGAAGCCGGTGGCGGACATCTTCTCCTTCCCGCCGCAGCTGCTGCCGACCGATCCGCGGCTGGACGCGTACCGGCGGGTGTTCGAGCTGCAGCCGTTCGGGCAGCAGTACCTGAACAGCCTCTACATCGCGCTGCTGGTCACCGTCGGCACGCTGGCCGTGGCGTCGCTGGCCGGGTACGCGTTCGCGCGGATCCGGTTCCGGGGACAGAACGTGCTGTTCCTGGTCGTCCTCGCGGGCCTGCTCATCCCGAGCGAGGTGACGATCGTGCCGCTGTTCCAGATGTTCTTCAAGCTCGACCTGATCGACACCCACTGGCCGCTGATCCTGGTGCCGATCTTCGGGGCGCCGAGCGTGCTGGCGACGTTCATCATGCGGCAGTTCTTCATCAGCCTCCCCGGAGAGCTGGAGGAGGCGGCGCGGGTCGACGGGCTGGGACGCTTCGCCACGTTCTGGAAGATCGCGCTGCCGCTGTCCCGGCCCGCGCTCGGCGCGGTGGCCATCTTCACGTTCCTGCACAGCTGGAACCTGTACCTGGAACCGATCGTGTTCCTCTCCTCGCCGGACAAGTTCACCCTGCCGCAGGCGCTCACCCAGTTCGTCGACGCGTACGGCGGTCCGATGTGGGACGTCCAGCTCGCGGCGGCGTCGATGACCGCGCTGCCGGTGCTGGCGGTGTTCGTCATCGCGCAGAAGCAGTTCGTCGAGGGCCTCGCGCACACCGGTCTGAAGGGATGACCGAGCAGGTCGTCGGGATCGACATCGGCGGCACCAAGACCGCCGCCGCCCTGGTCGGTCCCGACGCGCGGGTGCTCGGCCGCCGCGAGGCGCCCACCCCCGCGCGCGGCGGTTCGGCCGCGGTGCTGAACACCGCCGCCGGCCTGGCCGCGGACCTGCTCGCTACCGCCGGCCCCGGGCCGGTCGGGGTGGGCACCGCGGGCACCGTCGACCCGGCGACCGGCGCCATCCGGTACGCGACCGGCAGCCTGCCCGGATGGGCCGGCACCCCGGTCGCCGACGAGCTGGCCGCGCGGCTGGGCCGGCCGGTGCGCGTCACCAACGACGTCGCCGCGGCGGCGCTCGGCGAGTGCTGGGCCGGCGCCGGACGGGGCCGGGGGCACGTGCTGCTGGCCGCCGTCGGCACCGGGCTGGGCGGCGCGATCGTCAACGACGGGCGGGTCGAGGGCGGCGCCCGGGGCGCGGCCGGCCAGCTCGGGCACCTGCCGGTCCCAGGCGCGCACCGGCTGCGCTGCGGCTGCGGCCGGTACGGGCACCTGGAGGCGATCGCCTCCGGCACCGGCCTGGCCGCCGCGTACGCGCTCACCGGCGGTGACCCGGTCACCGGCCGGGAGGTGGCGCGACGCGCGGCGGCCGGTGACGCGACCGCCCGGCAGGTCGTCGACCGGGCCGGCGCCGCGCTCGGCGCGGCCCTGGCCGGGCTGGTCGCCCTGCTCGACCCGGACGCGGTGGTGGTCGCCGGCGGCGCCGCCGCCACAGTGCTCCCCGCCGCCACGGCCGCCTACCGGGCGGAGCTACCCGGCGGCTGGGCGCACGTGCCGCTGCTTCCCGCGGCGCTGGGCGCCGACGCGGTGGTGGTCGGCGCCGCCCGGCTCGCCACCGCACCGATCCACCACGACGGAGGAACAAGCACGTGAGTGTCCTGGACGAACTCGCAGGCGGGCTGGTCGTGTCCTGCCAGCCCCTGCCCGACGACCCGGACGACCCGATGCGCGACCCGTACGTCCAGGCCCGCGTGGCCGCCGCCGTGGTGCGCGGCGGCGCGGTGGCGGTCCGGGTCAACGGCCCCGACGACGTGCGGGCGGTACGCGCCGCCGTCGACGTGCCGGTGATCGGGTTGTACAAGCACGGCACGCAGGGCGTGTTCATCACCCCGACCGCCGGGCACGCCCTCGAAGCGGCGCGGGCCGGGTCGCACGTCGTGGCGGTGGACGCCACCGACCGTCCCCGGCCCGACGGCCGGACCTTCGCCGACACCGTCCGCGCGGTGCACGAGCAGAGCGACGCGCTGGTCCTGGCCGACGTCGCCACGGTGGCCGAGGGCGTCGCCGCCGTCGAGGCCGGCGCGGACGCGGTCGCCACCACGCTGTCCGGCTACACGCCGGCCGGCCCACCGATCGACGGGCCCGACCTCGGGCTCGTGGCGCGACTCGCCGCGCTGCTGCCCGTACCGGTGATCGCCGAAGGGCGCTACCGGACCACGGAGCAGATCAGCCGGGCCTTCGAGGCGGGCGCCCACGCGGTGGTGATGGGCAACGCCGTCACCTCACCGCTGTGGATCACCCGCCGGCTGGTTCCGGCCACCCCCCGGGCGGCGAGCGCGCCGGAGAAAAGGGAGCATCGATGAAGAGAAGAACCCTTCTTGCGGCCACCGGCGCGGCCGGCCTGGCCACCGTCGCCCTCGGCGGCCCCGCGTTCGCCCGGCCCGCCGGCCGGCGACCGAGCGTGGCGCTGGTGCCGCTGGACGACCGGCCGGTCAACACGTACTGCGCCGAGATGACCGGTGCGAGCGCCGACGCCGAGGTGCTGCTGCCGCCGCGGAACCTGCTGGGCCGTTTCTTCACCCCCGGTGACGGCGCCGGCATCGCCCGCTGGCTCGACGGCACCGACGGCGTCGACGGGTACGTGATCTCGGTGAGCATGCTCGCGTACGGGGGCCTGATCGCCTCGCGTACCGCCGCACCGGCCCTGGCCGACGCGTTGCGCAACCTGGAGGCGATCCGGCGGCTGCGCGCACGCCGGTCGGACGCGGTGATCGAGGTGCACGACACGATCCAGCGGCTCGCGATCACCAGCACCGGCACCGACCTGGACAACTACCGCGACCTGCTGGTCCAGTGGGCCAAGCTGTACGACCAGGTGGTCAACCTGGGCCAGGAGTCGCTGCGCGGCCAGCTCGACGCCGTGCGGGCGCGTATCCCGGACGCCGTGGTCGAGGACTACCTGGCCGCGCGGGCACGCAACCACCAGGTCAACCGGCTGATGGTGGAGTGGGTCGCGGACGGGACGATCAGCCACCTGGTGCTCTCCGAGGACGACACCGCGCCGGTCGGCCTGGCCCGCGCCGAGCGGGTCGAGCTGGAGGCGCTGGTGGCGCGGCTCGGCGTCGGCGACCGGGTGGAGATCTTCCCCGGCGCCGACGAGGTCAACGCGCTGCTCGTCGCGCGGATCGTCGCCGCCGGCGCCGTGCCCACCTACCGGGTGGAGTACGCCGGAGTGTCCGGCGAGGGCTGGACCGCCGCGCTGGAGGGCATCCCGTTCGCGGAGAACATCCGCCGGCACGTCACCTCGGTGGGCGGCCGGGTGGTGACCGGCGACGCGGACATCGTCCTCGCGGTGAACACCCCCTCGGCGGCGGCCGGGCAGCGGGCCGCCGACCTGGACGCGTTCGTCGGCCGCATCGGTGAGCTGCTGGCCGCCGGCACCCCGGTGATCGTGGTGGACCCGCTGATCGTCAACAAGGGCGACCACGACCTGGTGTCCCGGATGGAGGCGCGCCTGGACCTGCCGGCGCTGCTGTCGTACTCGGGGTGGAACACCGGCGGCAACGCGCTCGGGCTGGCGCTCGCGCACGGCACCGCGCGGTGGGCGTACCTGCGCTCGTCCGGCAGCGGCTTCGGCGTACCGGAGCTGCGCGGGCCGGCCCAGGCGCACGCCGAGTACCTGCTCTACCGGTTCGTCAAGGACGACCCGTGGAAGAACGTGGTGCAGGTCGAGGCGTACGCGCACGCCCGCGCCCAGGGCTGGGATCCGCTGGCGCTGACCGCCGAGCAGAAGCGCTACTTCGACGGCTGGGTACGCGACCGGCTGGTGCCGCTGACCGAGCGGTACTTCGCCGACCACTTCGCCGGGCACGACCTGGTGCTCGGGGTACGCGGACGCAAGACGTTCACCGCGACGCTGGACCGAATCACGGCGGTGCGGGTCGAGCTGCCGTGGGACCGGCTGTTCGAGGTCACGCTGGAGCCGAGCCTGCGGCTGCGCTGATCGGTGCGGGTGCGGTCCCCCGGGCCGCACCCGCCTCAGCGGGGTGCCAGCAGGCAGAACTCGGTGCCGTCCGGGTCGGCCAGCACCACGTCGTCGGCGGTGTGTTTACCCGTACCGGCCCGGGTCGCGCCGAGCGCCAGCAGCCGGTCGATCTCCGCGTCCCGGTCACCGTCCGCGACCAGGTCCAGGTGTACGCGGTCCCGCCCGCCGGTGGGCATCAGCGGCGGGCCGCTCCAGGTGACCTTCGCGCCCCCGCGCGGCGACTGGATCGCGGTCTCCTCGTCCTGGTCCCAGACCAGCGGCCAGCCCAGCGCCTCGCTCCAGAAGAGGCCTGCCGCCCGGGTGCCGTCGCAGTTGACAGCGCCGACCGGGCCGCAGCCGGCGAGGAAGGTGTTGCCCGCCTCGATGACGCAGAACTCGTTGCCCTCCGGGTCGGCGAGCACCACCTGGTCGTCGTCCGGCCCCTGGCCGATGTCGATGTGCCGCCCGCCCAGCGTCAGCGCCCGGTCGACGGTGTCCCGCTGGGCCTGCGGCGACGCGCTGGTCAGGTCGAAGTGGACCCGGTTCTGCACCGTCTTCGGCGCAGCGCCGGGCAGGAACCGGATGCGGAACTCGCTGTGGGCGTCGCCGCCCAGCGCCACGCCCTCGCGCGGGTCGTCGAGGATCTCCCGGCCGAGCACCCCGGACCAGAACCGCGCGAGCCGCAGCGGGTCGCCCGCGTCGAGGCTGACCGCGTAGAGGTGAACCGCCATCCGCCCGTCTCCGATCCGCCGCCGTCGTCGGCGGCAGGTCAGGAGCGTAGGCCGGGCGGCCCGGGCGCGCAGCCGGATTTCCCCCGCTGTGGCGCTACTTCGCCGGGAGGGTGCGCGCGAAACGGACGCCCCTGTCGACCCAGCGGGTCAGATCCGGGTCGCGCACGACCACCGCCATGTTGCCGCGCAGCATCATCGCCAGGCCGCCGAACATGCGCCGCTCGGTGATGCCGGGCTCACGCCCGAGGCGTTCCCGTACCCGGTTCGCCAGGTCCTCGTCGTAGGCCATGACCGCATCGTGGCATCCGGGTCCGACAGCGGGGCGCGGCTCAGGCGCCGACGCGCTGTTCGGGGATGGACAGGCCGTAGAGCGCCATCAGCTCCGGACTGTCGATCCGGCTGCCGTCGGCCACCGCGTCGCAGGCGATGTCGACGATCTGATCCTTGTGCGCCAGCAGGTACGGCCGCGCCCCCACGTCGGCGCTGGCCAGAGTGGCGATGCCGGACCAGTGCCGGCGGCCGAACAGCATCGGGTAGCCGCGCAGCCCGTCGTAGGTGGCGCAGACCAGCACGTCCGGGTACGGCAGCGCGGTGACCCGGCGGACCGCCGCCGCGGTGAGCCCGGGCATGTCCACAGGCACCACGACGACCGCCTCGATGTCGTCGTCGGTGAGCGCGGCGAGACCGGCCCGGATCGAGGAGCCCACACCGGTGCCCCAGGCGCGGTTGACCACCACTGTGGCGCCGGTCAGGTCGGTGGTCTGCCGCACCTGCTCGGCCGCCGCGCCCAGGACGACCACGACCTGTGCGCAGCCCGCCTCGGCCATCGTGTCGATCATCTGGCTGACCAGCGGCTTCTCGCCCTGGTGCAGCAGCGCTTCGGGTCCGCCGATGCGGCGGCCGCCACCGGCGGCGATGATCATTGCAGCGATCCGGTTCAGCGGTGCCCCCTCGATCAGGGGACGGACCGGGCACAGCCGCCCGGTCCGTCCCGTCGTACGCACACCGGGCCCAACGAGCACGGCCTGGCGCAAGTAGCGGGGCAAAACGGAAAATTGCGTGACTATGCCGCGTCCGCGTAGCAGTCGACAGTGGACAGGTCGAGCGGGAACCGGACCGGGGTGTCGCCGAACAGCAGCCGGGTGGCACGCGCGCCGGCGGCGGTGACCGCCTCGTCGACCGCCGCCGCCTGCCCGGCCGGGCAGTGCACCATCACCTCGTCGTGCTGGAAGAAGACCAGCTCCGCCTCCGAGCCGGCCAGCTCGGTACGCAGCGTCGCCAGCAGCGTGGAGGCCCACTCGGCGGCGGTCGCCTGGATGACGAAGTTGCGGGTGAAGCGACCCCGCGACCGGGCCGCCCGGGCCGACGGGCTGTGCGGATCGGCCCCGCCGTCCGGCATCGGCTCCTCCCCCTCGGCGAACCCCGCCGACCCGGGCGGGCAGGTACGCCCCAGCCACGACCGGACCAGCCCGCCCGCCTCCCCGGTACGCGCCGCCGCCTCGACGTGGCCGAACGCGGTCGGGTAGTTCTTCCGCAGCACCGCCAGCGCCGGCACGGCCGCGCCGCCGGTCTGCCCGTACATCGCCCCGAGCAGGGCCACCTTGGCCTTCGCCCGGTCACCGGCGAACGCGTCCCGGGCCAGCGCGGCGTACAGGTCACCCGCGCCGCCCGCCGCGGCCAGCCGCTCGTCGCCGGACACCGCCGCGAGCACACGCGGTTCGAGCTGCCCCGCGTCCGCGACCACGAACGTCCAGCCCGGGTCCGCCACCACCGCCCGCCGGATCACCTTCGGGATCTGCAACGCCCCGCCGCCCCGGGTCGCCCACCGGCCGGACACCACGCCGCCCGGTACGTACTCCGGGTGGAACCGCCCGCCGGACACCCAGGCGTCGCGCCAGGCCCAGCCGTGCGCCGTCCAGATCCGGTACAACTCCTTGTACTCCAGGACCAGCGGCGCCGCCGGATGCTCCACCCCGCGCAGCACCCAGGCGCGCGTGTTCGGCAGGTCCACGCCCGCGCGGGCGAACGCCCGCAACAGCTCCGCGGGCGAGTCGGCGTGCACCTGGCGTACGCCGAACGCGTCAGCGATCCGGGCCTGCAACTCGGCCAGCCGGCGCGGCGGCCCGCCGACCGGGGACGGCTCGCCGAGCAGGTCGGCCAGGATCGCGTCGTGCACGTCGGCACGCCACGGCAGACCGGCCGCGCCCATCTCGGCCGCCACCAGTGCGCCCGCCGACTCGGCGGCCACCAGCAGCCGGAACCGGCCGGGATGGGTGGTCGCGGCGATCCGGGCGAGCTGGTCGGCGTACACCCGGGTCAACGCCGTGATGCCCGGACCGGGCGGGCCCGACGGCGGCTCGAAGAGCGCGGCCTGGGCGTGGCCCGGCGGCTCCGGCGGGCGGGGCGCCGGGTCCGGCGGGACCGGCGCGCCGGTGACCCGGGCCCAGGCGGCGGGCAGCGCGCGGGGCTCGCCCCACCGGCCCGCGTGCCCGAGCAGCAGCGCCTCGGTCAGTTCGACGTCGTGGCAGCGGTCGAGGCGCACCCCGGCGCGCAGCAGCGCCGGGTAGACGCCCGCCCAGGCGGCCCAGATCCAGCGGGGACGCCCGGCGGCCTCCCGGACGGCCACGGCGGCGGCCAGGTCGGCCACCTCCTCGGCCGGGCCGGACGGGGTGCCGTCGGCGTGCAGCGGTTGCAGCACGCCGCCGCCCCGCTCGTCCGCCACCACCGCCACCAGCACGGACGCATTCTGCCCGGCGCCACCGACAGGCCGGGGCCCCGGCTCGTCGAGCCGGGGCCCCGAGCGCTACTTGCCGACGCCGGCGGTGAGGCCGGACTGCACCTGGCGCTGGAAGACGATGTACACGATCAGCACCGGCAGCATCGCCATGGTCACCCCGGCGAAGAGTCCGGACCAGTCGGACTTGTAGCCCTGGTTGACCGACAGCTCGATCAGACCCTGGGCGATCACCTGGTTCTTCGGCTCGCCGGACACCGACTGCATGAGCAGCGTCGGCAGGTACCACTGGTTCCACTGACCGAGCACGTTGAAGATGCCGATGCTGATCAGGCCCGGCTTGGCCATCGGCAGCATCACGCTGAAGAACGTGCGGGTGTGCGAGGCCCCGTCGACCTGGGCCGCCTCGGCGATCGAGTCGGGCAGCGTCCGGAAGAACGAGTGCATGAAGAAGATCGTGAACGACAGCGACCAGGCCACGTAGACCAGGATCAGCATGAGGTGCTTGTTCGGGCCGAGCAGCGGGAGGCTCACCCCGGTGTTGTAGACGCCCTTGAACAGCGGCACCGCGGCCAGGTAGATCGGCAGCGTCAGCCCGGACAGGAACATCCAGTAGATCAGCCGGTTGCCGCGGAACTCGTAGCGCGCCAGGGCGTACGCGGCCATCGAGCCCAGCAGCATCGTCAGCGTCACGCTGAACACGAGCACGAGCAGCGTGTTCAGGAAGAAGCTGTCGATCCCGGCGGTCCAGGCGCGGGCGAAGTTGTCCCACTGCAGGGCGTCGGGGATCAGCGACAGCGGCTCGCGGATCACCTCGGAGTCGGTCTTGAGCGCCGACATCACCACCCACAGCAGCGGGTAGACCACCATGATCGCCCAGACCGCGAGGAACAGGTGCGAGAAGCCGTTGAAGATCCGGCCGCCGAAGCCGTTGCCGACGTCCTTCGCCCGCCGGTCCGCGGGCGGCCGGTCCGGCGGTGCCGTGTCGGACCGGGCCGGGCCGGAGGTGTGGGTCACAGTGCTCATCGTCCAGACCTCCTCAGTACTCGATCCGCTCACGGCGGGTGATCCTCAGCTGGAGCGCGGCCAGCAGGATGGTGAAGATGGCCAGCGCGACGGCGATCGCGCAGGCGTAACCGAACTGGCCCTTCTGGAAGGCGTTGAACTGGATCACCGAGGCGAAGATCTCGCTGGCGTGGTTCGGCCCGCCCTGACTCGGCGTCATGACGAAGACCAGCGCGTACATGTCCAGCGCGATGAAACCCAGGTAGACCCAGGCGACCGAGATGCTGTCCCGCAGCAGCGGCAGCGTCACCCGGAAGAACGTGTGGAACCGGCCCGCGCCGTCGAGGATCGCGGCCTCGTAGATGTCCTTCGGGATCGACTGCATCGCGGCGGAGAACAGCACCATGTAGAAGCCGGCGCCGCTCCACACCGCGATGAACAGCAGCCACCAGAGCACCGCCGGCACGCCGAGGAACGGCTCCGGGTCGGCGGTGAAGGCGATCGGGTTGTCCGCGTCGACCAGCCCGATCTTGATGAGCAGGCCGTTGATCAGGCCCTGCCCGTCGGTGCGGTAGATCTGCTGCCACATGACGGCGATGACCACCAGCGACAGCACCTGCGGGAAGAAGAAGATGACCTTGTAGATCCCGGAGCCGAAGACTCCGCGGATGCCGGCCCTGTCCTCGCGTCCGCCCACGTTGAGCAGGAACGCGAGGAACAGGGCCAGCGCGATCGTGAACAGCGGCACGGTGACCAGGAAGAACACGTTGTGCCAGAACGCCTTCCGGATCAGCTCGTCGGAGAACAGCCGGACGTAGTTGTCCAGCCCGACGAAGCGCTGGGAATCGGAGTACCCGCCCCAGTCGGTCAGCGAGTATCCCGCCGCCTGGGCGAACGGCCACACCACGTAGAACAGGTACAGCGCGACGGGCAGGGCCAGGAAGCCCGTGACGAAACGCGCGACTCCGTGCCGCATTGGACTCACTTCCTCGCGGTGATCAGGCGGTGCGGGTCTGCTTCTTGATCGACGAGTCCTTGGCGACCTTGTCGGCGGCCGCCTGCATCTTGTCGACGAACTGCTGCGCGGTCAGACGGCCGGCCATCAGCTCCTCGGAGAGGTTCTGGCTCTCCTTGTCCAGGTCGGCGTAGAAATCCGGGAACTTCACCGAGATCAGGTCCGAGCTGCCGTTCTTCATCAGCGAGTTCGCCGACGCCAGCGCGGTGTCCTGGACGTTGTCGCCGGAGCCCTTGGTGGAGGCCAGCGACTTGGTCAGCTCGGCGAACTTCGCCGAACCGGCCTTGGAGAGGATGGCCCGCAGGAACTCCTTCGCGGCCTCCTTGTTCGGCGCCTTGCTCGGCACCACGAAGCCCTCGCCGGAGGAGGCGAAGACGTCCTTGGCGGCCTTGTCCCCGCTCTTGCTCCAGTAGTCGGAGATGGTCATCTCGAAGCCCGGCGGGATGGTCGCGGCCATCTCGTTCTTCAGCCAGGTGCCGACCTGGATGAAGGCCGCCTTGCCGTCCAGGAACGCCTGCTGCGACTGGGTGTGGTCGAGCTTGCCCGGCAGCAGCAGCTTGTCCTTGACCAGCTTCTCCCACGGCTCCAGCGCCGCGACGATGCCGTCGGCCTTCCAGGCGCCGTCCTTCAGGTTGTCGATGTCGACGACTGCCTGCTTGCCGACGGCCTTCCAGATGCTGGCGAACAGCGCCCAGCGCGGGTAGTAGCCGTGCACCGCGTCGTGCACGTACGGCGCCATGCCCTTGGCCTTGATCTTCGGCGCGAGCGCGAAGAACTCGTCCCAGGTGGTCGGCGCCGTCCAGCCCTCCTTCTTGAACAGGGCGGCGTTGTACCAGTTGCCCCACACCGTGTACGCCACGTTCACGACGTAGAACTTGCCGTTCTGCGTACCGTCGGCGACAGTGCCCGGCAGCAGGCTGTCGGCCACCGTCCCCTCGCTGTCCCAGGCCGGCGCGGTGAGCAGGTCGTCCAGCGGCTCGATCGCGCCCTCGTTGATCAGCGTGCTGCGGTCCATCATGTCGGCGCCCGAGTTCATCACCAGGTCGCTCGGCTGCGTCGCCATCTTGGGCTGCTCTTCGGTCTTGATCTTCTGGGTCGAAGACATGTTGACCGTGATGTTCGGGTGCTTGGCGTTGAAGATGACCTTGTCTTCCTTGGCCCACTGGTCGCCCAGGCCGCCGTTGAAGACGACCACCTTGACCGCGCTGCCGTCCTTGACGCCGAACGGGTTGTCCTTGCTCTTGGCCGCGCCGCCGCCGTCGGACTTGCTCGGCTCGCTGCCGGCGCACGCGCTCAGCAGACCCGCCGCCGGTACGGCCAGCAGACCGGCCGCCGCGGCGCGCCGCAGCAGGGTCCGACGGCTGACGTCGCCGAACTTCTCGGGGGAAACCGACATCTTGTCTCTCCTTGTGGGTCGGGTCAGGCGGTCCGCCGGAGGCGCCCGGCGTACCGCGACTCGAGGGCGAGGTTGTGCTCGTCCCCACCGGGGACGTTGGCGGAGAGGTAGACAGGGGGTACCTCTCCGGCCTGGTGGAACCGTCGTACGACCTCGGCGGTCAGCAGCTGCGCCAGCAGCGCCGCGGTGACCGAGGAGACCGCACAGACCGCGCCGCCGCCCTCGAGCGGCAGCAGTGCGTCGCCGTACGGCGCGCCGTTGTCCAGCACGACGTCGGCGAGGTCGGCGAGCCGGTGCCCGGAGGGGTGCCGAGGAGCTACCCGGGCGGTGTGCTCGACCGAGGTGACAGCGATCAACGGGTGGCCGCCGCGCTTGACGAGCGTCGCCAGCTCGACCACCGAGCCGTTGATGCCGGACTGCGAGGCGACCACGAACACGTCCCCCGGCTGCGGCGCCGCCAGGGCGTACAGCTGGTGCGCCACGGCCGGGTCGCGTTCCAGCTTCGGGTCGGCGAGCACGTCGCGGGGCGCGTCGCCGTGGAGCACGAGGT
Organism: Micromonospora sp. CNZ285; assembly: GCF_004637285.1. NCBI lineage: Bacteria > Bacillati > Actinomycetota > Actinomycetes > Micromonosporales > Micromonosporaceae > Micromonospora > Micromonospora sp. CNZ285. Next base: position 3,160,108 of record NZ_SPQD01000001.1, read on the forward strand.
CGTGCAGGGAGAGCCGGTTGGCGGGGACCAGGCCGCCGGCCCGGGCGACCAGTTCGGCGGCGAACGCCTCCGAGTGGCCGGCGCCGAACGCCTGGAGGACGCCGCCGGCGCGCAGACCGGACGCGATCAGGTCGGCTGCCCGGTCGACCGCCACGGCCTGGCTGTCCACCAGCCGGTCGAGCACCGGGCGGACCGCGTCGGCGTACCTCTGGGCACTGATCATGAGAGGGCCCCCTTCGCGGCCTTGTGCCCGTCGACGGCCTGGGCGGTACGCCGGAAGGCCGCGTGGGCGCGGTCGTGGGTGCGCTGCGCCACCGCGATGTAGAGCAGGTCGAGCACGACGAGCTGCGGGTGCCGGGCGGAGAGCGCGTCCGGCCGGAACGTGGTGGCCTGGCTGGCGGTGACCAGCACGATGTCGGCCAGCTCGGCCAGCGGCGAGCGGGGGAAGCCGGTGAGCGCGACGGTGGTGGCACCGCGGCTGCCGGCCTCGGCGAGCAGCTCGATCGTCTCCCGGGTCTGCCCGGTGTGCGAGATGCCGAGCGCGACGTCCCCGGCGCCCAGCAGCGCGGCGCTGGCGAGGCCCTCGTGCACGTCGCTCCAGGCCCACGCGGCGACGCCGATGCGGTGCAGGCTGAACTGCATCTCCTCGCCGACGAGCGCGCTGCCGCTGGCCCCGAAGATGTTCACCCGGCTGGCCCCGGCGATGGCGACCGCCGCGCGTTCCACCTCGGCCAGGTCGAGCAGCGCGGCGGTGTCGTGCATGGCCCGCGTGTCGGCGGCCATGATCTGGTCGAGCACCCGGGACAGCGGGTCTCCGGGCTGGATCTCCCGTCCGATGTCGACGGTCCAACCGGCCGAGCGGGCCCGACCGGTCTCGGCGGCGATGCCAAGCCGCAGGTCGGCGTAGCCCTCGAAGCCCATCGCCCGGCAGAACCGGGTGATGGTCGCCGGTGACGTGCCGCTGCGCTCGGCCAGCTCGACGATGGTGGCCCGGGCGGCCGCCTCCGGATCGCTGAGTACGTGCTCAGCGACCCGGCGCAGCGCCCCGGTCAGCTCCCCCGTGCCGGCCCGGACCCGGGCCAGCACCCCGTCGGCGCCCAGCCGGTCGGCCGGACCGGCATCGACCACCGCGGTCGCCGCGGAAGTCTCCACCTCGTGCTCGGCCATCGGCGGGCGCCTTTCGGAAAAGAGTGTTAACTGTTAGTGGTAAAAGTTCTTACTGAAGGCCCCTCCGTGTCAAGGGCGTGGGCGAAGTTTTCAAACTGTTACCTGCCGCACCGGCACGATCTTGCGCCCGGAGACGCGGCCGACCAGCATGGGGACCATGTCGGACACCGTCGTGGTCGGCCTCGACGTCGGGGGCACCTCCACCCGCGCGACCGCGCTGAGCCTCGACGGCACCCGCCTGGGCGCCGGCCGCGCCGGCGGCGGCAACCCCACCAGCCACGGCGCCGACCGGGCCGCCGCCGAGCTGCTCGCCGCCCTGCGCGCGGCGCTCGCCGGCATCGACCCCCATCGGGTACGCGCCGGCGTCATCGGCCTCGCGGGGGCCGGCCGCCTCCTGGCCGACCCGCACGGCCGGGACGCGTTCGACCGGGCGTGGGCCGAGGCGGGGCTACGGTGCCCGTACGCCGTGCACGGCGACGCGCTGGTCGCCTACGCCTCCGGCACCGCCGCACCGGACGGCACGGTGCTCGTCGCCGGCACCGGTGCGATCGCCGCCCAGGTACGCGACCTGCGGCTGGACCGCACCGCCGACGGCCACGGCTGGCTGCTCGGCGACGCGGGCTCCGGGTTCTGGCTCGGCCGCGAGGCGGTCCGCCGGCTGCTGACCGACCTGGACCGCGCGGAGACCCCAGGTGAGCTGGGACGCCGGGTACTGGCGGAACTGACCGGCACGACCGCTGTGGACGCTCAGCCGCGGGCGACGGCCGGAGCCGTGGTGCAGGCGGTAACCCGGCGGCCGCCTGTGGAACTGGCCCGGCTCGCGCCGCTCGTGGTGTCGTCGGCACGGGACGGGGAGCCCGCGGCGGTCGCGCTGATCGCCGAGGCCGCGGCACTGCTGGCGGAGAGCGTGTCCCGCATCCGCCCGCCCGGCGCGGCCGATCCGGTGGTGCTCGGCGGCGGGCTGCTCACCGGCGACACCCCGCTGGCCGGCGCGGTACGCGCGGAACTGGCCGACCGGTGGCCGGACGCGCCGCGGCACAGCGCCGGGGACGGTGCGGCCGCCGCGGCCTGGCTCGCCGCCCGCGACCTGCCCGAGGTGACCGACCCGGCGGCACTGCACACCCGTCTGGTGCCCCCACCCGCGTGACCCGCGCCGCCCGCTGGTGGCGCTCCCCCGCTGGGTGGAACGTCATGGGTGTCATGACGCCCGTTTGACACCCATGACGTTCCACTCGCCGCGTGGCTCCGGCGGGGCGCGCCGGTGCGAGGCCGATCAGTATCGGTCTGGGGAGTTCGGCTGAGCCTGCTGCCAGCCCTGCGGGGCCGGCTGGCCGGGGTGGGCCTGCGGCGGGGTGCCCTGCGGCGCCGGCTGGTTCGGGTGCCAGCTCTGCGGCGCCGGCTGGTTCGGGTGCCAGCCCTGCGGAGCCGCCTGCCCGGGGTGGGCCTGCGGCGCGGCGCCGTAGGGGGCGGGCTGACCGTGCCCCGCCGCCGGGTACGTGCCCGGCTGCTGCGGCCCACCCGGGTACTGCTGCCCACCCGGGAACGACGGCGCGCCCGCGAACTGCTGCCCACCCGCGAACTGCTGCGCCGCGGCCTGCTCGCGGGCCTCCTTGCGCGCCTTCACCGCGCGCACGATCAGCAGGATCGGCAGCACGAAGACGTAGAAGAAGATCCGGTAGCTGTCGCCGTCGAAGAGGAACAGCAGGTAGAAGCCGTACCCGAAGAAGGCCAGGCCGATCACCACGTTGAGGATCCGGGAGCCGGTCCCCTGTTCCTTGACGACCGCGCCGACGACGACCATCGCGATGCCGCCGAGCATCAGCAACAGTGTGTAGAGGAGGAAGAACATGAGATTCCTGTCGATAGATGAGCGTGCCGGCTCACCCTAGGTCAGCTCGATCTTCTCCACTGTCCCGTTGCCTGTGGCAACCACCTTACTTGAGCTGCCCGGCGGTCAGTCCGGACTGGACCTGGCGCTGGAACGCCACGTACACGACGAGCACCGGGAGCACCGCGATGGTCAGGCCGGCGAACAACTGGGCGTAGTCACCGGCGTAGCCCTGGCTCACCGCGAGCGAACTCAGCCCCTGGGCGAGCATCCGGTCCTGCCCGTCACCGGGCAGCAGCACCTGGGGCAGCAGGAACTGGTTCCAGTGGCTGAGGAAGTTGAAGATCCCGACACTGATCAATCCCGGTCGCGCCATCGGCAGCATCACCCGGAAGAACAGCCGGAAGTGCCCGCATCCATCGATCAGCGCTGCCTCCGCCACCGACGTCGGCAGCGTCCGGAAGAACGCGGTCAGGAAGAACACGGTGAACGGCAGCGAGTACGCGGTGTAGACCAGGATCAGGCCCGGCCAGGTACCGAGCATGCCGACGCTGCGGACCACGAAGAACAGCGGCACCAGCGCCAGGAAGACCGGGAACATCATGCCGCCGACGAACAGGTAGTAGACGACCTGCCGGCCGCGGAACTCGTAGCGCGCGAAGACGTACGCGGCGGTGGCGCCGAGCAGCATGGTCAGGCTCAGCGAGCCGGCCACCACGACCAGGCTGTTGAAGAAGAAGCGGCCGATGTGGGCGGTGGTCCAGGCGCGCGTCCAGTTGTCGAAGCGCAGCGCCTCGGGCAGCCCCCACGGCTCGGCGACGATCTCGCCGTTGGTCTTGAGCGAGCTGAGCACCATCCAGGCCAGCGGCAGCACGGTCATGGCGGCCCAGAGCAGCAGGAAGCCGTGCGAGAAGACGTTCGCGACGCCCAGCTCGCGGCGCGGCGGCCGGTCGGCCGGTCGAGCGGCGCCGTCCGGGCGGGCGGTGCCGGCGGTCGTCGTACCGGGATCGGTTGTGGTCACGAGTACTCGATCCGATCACGCCGGGCGGTGCGCAGCGCCAGCACCGCCACCGAGAGGGTCAGGAAGAACATCGCCACGCCGATCGCCGAGGCGTACCCGAACTTGTTCTCGCTGCCGAACGACGTGTCGTACATCCGCAGCCCGATCACGTCGGAGGAGAAGTTCGGGCCGCCGTTCGTCATGAGCTGGACCAGGATGAAGCCGTCCAGCGCGGCGATGGCGAGGTAGATCCAGGCCACCTGGATGGTGTCCCAGAGCAGCGGAATGGTGATCTTCCGCAGCATGGTGGTGCGGGACGCGCCGTCGAGCAGCACCGCCTCGTAGATGTCACGCGGGATGGCCTGCATGGCGGCGCCGAACAGCACCACGTAGAAGCCGACGTTGCTCCACACCATCACCGCCAGCACGCACCAGAACGCGAAGCGCGGGTCGCCGAGCCAGGCCGGGGTGGCCAGCCCGACGGCGCGCAGGGCGCCGTTGAGCAGGCCACTCGTCGGACTGTAGATCTCCTTCCAGAGCAGCGCGATGATCACCACCGAGAGCACCTGCGGGAAGAAGTAGACGAGCCGGTAGACCGAGGTGCCGCGCACCCCGGTCACACCGGCCCGGCCCTTGCGGCCGCCCATGGTGAGCATGCTCGCGAAGAACAGGCCCAGCCCGATCGTCACCACCGGCACCACGGCGAGCAGGATCGCGTTGTTCTTCAACGCATTCCACACGTACCCGTCGTGCAGCAGCGTGCGGAAGTTCGCCATGCCGACCGGGTCGGCCTGCGCGGAGTAGCCCATCCAGTCGGTGGTGGAGATCTGAAAAGCCTGGAGGTACGGCGACAGCACGAAGATGCCGTACAACGCCAGTGGTGGCAGGAGGAACGTGAGGATCAGGGGGAGGCGGCCCTGTCGCATCACGCGGACCGCTTGTACTTCTTGACCGAGCTGTCCTGAGCGATCGAGTCGGCACCCTTCTGGCACTGGTCGAGGAACTCGGCCGGGGAGATCCGGCCGCTGAAGAACTCGCCGCAGGCCGCGTCGACCAGGTTGCGCTCCAGCTTGCGGTAGTAGTTGTTGTAGACCCAGTTGAAGCCGTTGGCCCCGGACGCGTCGAGCGCCTTGACCACGGTGCTGAGCCCGTACGGCAGGTCGATGCCCTCGGTGGCACCGGCGACGACGGGCAGGCTGGCGACCTTCTTGGTGAAGTCCTGCGCTCCCTTGCGGGACAGCATGGTGCGGAAGTACTCCAGGCCACCGGCGACGTTCTTGGCCTTCGCGGGCACCATGAACGGCTCGCCGGCGGTGCCGCGGATCGCCTCGTACGGCAGCTTGTCGCCGCTGCCCAGGCTCGGCGTCGGCGCGACCGTCATGTTGAAGCCGGCCGGCGTGACGTCCTTCTGCTCGCTCTCCAGCCAGGATCCGCAGGAGATGAACGCGGCCTTGCCCTGGCACCAGGCGGTCTGCGACTGCTTGTGGTCCAGGCCCGGGGAGCCGTCGAGGATGAACTTGTCCTTGACGATCTGGTGCCAGGCGTCGGCGGCGGTCTTCATGGCGTCCGACTTCCAGGCGTTCGGCTCCAGGTTGTCGATCGCCAGCGCCACGGACGGGCCGCCGAGCTTGATCGCGGTGGAGATCAGCGGCCAGCTCATGTAGCGGGGGTGCACACCGGCGTACGTCCAGGGGGCGATGCCCGCGGCCTTGATCCGGCGGCAGAGCGCGATGTGGTCGTCCCAGGTCTTGGCGTCCTCCCAGCCGCGGTCGGCGAACAGCTTGGTGGAGTGCCAGATGCCGTACACCGTGTAGGTGTAGTTGAGCACCAGGAACCGGCCGTCGTAGGAGCCGACCTCGACGGTGCCGGGCAGCAGGGTGTCCTTGACCGTCTTACCGGGCGTGTCGAGGCTCGGCGCGGCGAGCAGCTCGCCCAGGTCGGCGAGCGCGTTCTGGGAGACCAGGCCGTTGAAGTCGATCTGGCCGGCGCCGGAGTTGTTGACCACGTCGGGCGGGCTGCCGTCGACGAAGCGGGGCTGGAGCGTCTTGCTGATCTCCGCGGTGGCCGAGTGCTTGATCTCCGCCTTCGGGTAGCGCTCCTTGTACATGGCCTCGTGAGCCTTGGCGTAGTCCTCCCCGAACCCGCCGTTGAAGATCACCACCTCCAGCGGGGCGTCCTCGGCCACGCCGAGCGGGTTCTGCTCGCTCTTGGTGCCCTTGTACGCGCCCTTGTCGCCCTCGTCGCCCCCACCCGACGTGGCGCAGCCGGCGAGCAGCCCGGCGGCGGGGGTGGCCAGCAGACCGGCGGCGGCGCTGCGCCGTAGGATCTCACGCCTGTTCATCGCATCTCCTCGGTCCGGGTACGCGCGGTGAGCACCCTGTCGCTTGTCTTCACAAGACGCATTTCCAATGAAGAATTTCTACGACAGTGCGACGGGGACCACAAGACCTCTCGACCGATCCGTTATCCGTACCGGTCGGGCCCGGCTGGCCTAGCCTGAGCCCATGCGCCGCCTGCGGCAGCTCGCGCAACGCACGCCGCCGGGGCGGGAGCGCTACATCGACCTGCTCCGGGCGCTGGCCATCACCATGGTCGTGCTCGGCCACTGGGGTGTCACGGTCATCGGGTACGACCACGGCCGCCCCGCCGGCCACTCCGCGCTGGGGGAGCTGCGCTGGGCCTGGCCGCTGACCTGGGTGGCCCAGGTGATGCCGGTGTTCTTCCTGGTCGGCGGCTACGCCAACGCCGCCTCGCTGGCCGCCCGCCGGCGCCGGGGCGGGTCGGCGGCCGGATGGCTGGTCGACCGCAGCGCCCGGCTGATCCGCCCCACCACCGTGTTGCTGCTGGTCCTGGCCGCGGGAGCGGGGATCGCCACGCTGCGCGGCGCCGACCCGGCGCAGGTGCGCACCGTTGCCTGGTTCGCCACCATCCCGCTGTGGTTCCTGGTCGCCTACGTCGCGGTGGTGGCGCTGACCCCGCCGATGTACGCGCTGCACCGCCGGTTCGGGCTCGCCGTGCCGACGGCGCTCGTGGTGCTCGTCGCGCTCGGCGACCTCGGCCGGCTCCTCGGCCCGGCCGCGCTCGCCGACGGCAACTACCTGTTCGGCTGGCTGGCCGTCCACCAGGTCGGGTTCGCCTGGTACGACGCCGCCCGGGCGGACACCCACCCCGCCGACGCGACCGGCGCCGGGCCCCGGGGCCTGTTCCGCCGTCGGCTGCCGCTGTCCCGCCGGGCCGGCGCGCTCCTGCTCGGCGGCGGTCTGGTCGCGCTGGTGCTGCTCACGGTGGCCGGGCCGTACCCGGTGGCGATGCTCCACGTGCCGGGCGAGCGGCTGGACAACGCGGCGCCGCCGAGCGTGGCACTGATGGCCGCGGCCGTCGCCCAGCTCGGCCTGATCCTGCTGCTGAGACGCCCGGCCGGGCGCTGGCTGCGCCGGTCCGGCCCCTGGCAGGCGGTGCTCGCGGTAAACGCCGTGGTGCTCACGCTCTTCCTCTGGCACCTGACCGCCGCGGTGCTGCTCGTCGGCCTGCTGGACGCGCTAGGCGTGCTGCCCACTCCCCCGGTCGGTTCGGCGGCCTGGTGGGCGTGGCGCGTACCGTGGCTGCTCGCGCTGGCCGCGGTGCTGGCCGTGCTGGTCGCCGTCTTCGGTCCGGTCGAGGCCCGCACCCGCCGCCCGCCCGCGACCGGGCCGGCCGGGGCGGGCGGCCGGCGGCTGCGCGCCGGTCTGGCCGTCGCCGGGTACGCGGGCGTGCTGGTCGGCCTGCTGCTGAACAGCCTCGCGCCCAAGGCGGCGTCGGAACCGCTGGGCCTGCCCGCCCCGGCGCTGGTGGCGTACCTGGCCGGGGCGGGTCTGCTGCGGCTGCTCAGGTCCGGACGGGCGGGACGGCGCCGGCCGGGTTGACGGTCACGCCTCGATCGAGGCGCGGATCGCGTCGGCCATGATCGCCAGGCCCTCCCGGGCCTCGTCCTCGGTGAGCGTCAGCGGCGGGCCCATCCGGATCACGTTGCCGTGCAGGCCGCCCTTGCCCACCAGCAGGCCGCCGGCCCGGCACGCCTCGAAGACGCGGGTGGTCAGCGCCGCGTCCGGCTCCACGGTGCCCGGGTGGACGAACTCGACGGCGAGCATCAGGCCCTTGCCGCGTACCTCGGCGACCTGGTCCAGTCCGGCGACCGCCGCGCGCAGGCCGTCGCCGAGGATCGCGCCGACCCGGGCGGCGTTGCCCTGGAGGTCGTGGTCGAGCAGGTAGTCGAGCACCGCGTTGCCGGCGGCGGTGGAGACCGGGTTGCCGCCGAACGTGGAGAAGCTGATCGCCGGCACCGACTCCAGCACCTCGGCCCGGCCGACCACCCCGGCGAGCGCGAACCCGTTGCCGATGCCCTTGGCGAAGGTGAGCAGGTCCGGCGTCACGCCGTGCGCCTGGTAGCCCCAGAAGTGCTCGCCGGTACGGCCCCACCCGGTCTGCACCTCGTCGCTGATCAGCAGGATGCCGTGCTCGTCGAGCACCTTCTTCCAGGCGGCGAAGAGCCCGTCCGGGCCGTGCACGAAGCCGCCGACGCCCTGGACCGGCTCGGCGATCAGGCAGGCCACGTCGCCGGCGGTCTGGGTGGCGAGCACCTCGCGCAGGTCCTCGACCGCCGCGTCGACCCGGTCGGCGGCGTCGAGCCGGGCCAGCAGCCCGCGCAGCCGTTCCCCGGAGTGCAGCCAGGCCACCTGCAACGGGTTGAGCGAGCTTGCCGACCAGCCGCGGTTGCCGGTGACGCCCATCGTCGCGTACGACCGGCCGTGGTAGCTGTTGCGCACCGCGAGGATCTGGTGCGAGCGCCGGTGGTTGGTGGCGACGAGCAGCGCCGCCTCGTTCGCCTCGGTGCCGGAGTTGGTGAAGAAGACGCGGGCGTCTGGGATGCCGGAGAGCCGGGCGATCTTCTCGGCCAGGTCGACCTGCTGCCGGATCAGGTAGAGCGTCGAGGTGTGCACGAGCCCGGTCCGCATCTGCCGTTCGACCGCCTCCCGGATCTCCGGGATGTCGTGGCCGACCATCGTGGTCAGCACCCCGCCGAAGAAGTCCAGATAGGTCCGGCCGGTCGCGTCGGTGACCCGGCGCCCGGAGCCGGCGACGAGTTCGAGCGGTTCGGCGTAGTAGAGCGGCATCCAGGACGGGAGCACGGCCCGGTGCCGGGCCAGCAGGTCGTCGGAGGTCATCGGCGCACCCTTCAGCGGAGGTGGATCCCCGCACGTTCCCACCACGGCCGGGGCAGGGACAAGGGCCGCCGTGTCCCGCGCGCCGCCGGGTCCGGCCGACGCCCGGCGGTAGCATCCGCCGGGTGCGGACGGATCAGGTGACGTTGCCGGGCGGCGCGGCGGGGACGACGCGGGCACAACTCCTCGCCGGGGTCCGGTCCTGGGTGGAGTCGGCGCCGGTGCGGCAGCTCGTGGCGCACTTCGGCGGCGACTGGCCCGACGGCGACCTGGCAGCCGTGCTGGCCGGGCTGGACGCGTTCTCCGCCCGCCGCTGGGACTTCCGGCAGGGACGGGAACGCCCGGACGCCCGGGAACCGGCGTTCGACCCGGCCACCGCCGGACTGGTGCTGAGCGCCGCCGCCACGCTGGGCCTGGTCCGCGCCGCCGCGCCGGCCCGATCCGGGTACGCGCACCTGCTGGTGCTCGGCGGGCTGGCGCACGCCTGCCTGCGGCGCACCGCGTACGCGGCGATGCTGGCCCGGACGGCGGCCGAGGTGACCGGCGAGGTGGCCGTGCTCGGCAGCTTCCGGCCGCTGTCGGCGGCCGAGTCCCGCACGCTCGACGCGGCCGGCCTGTCCGGCTGCGTCACCGAGGTGGACGTCCTCGACGCCGGGGTACGGCTGGCGTTCGGGGTGGACGCGCCGGACGACGAGCGCGGCGAACCGGCCGGTCATCCGCACCGGGCGTGGTCCTCGCGCACCTACCGGCCGGCCGGGCTGCCCCCGGTACGGGTGCTCGCCGCCCCGTCCAGCGAACCGGATCACCGTCGCGCGCACACCGCCGACACGCAGCGGTTCTGGGCCGAGCACGTGCGGCTGCGCGCGGACGACCCGGTGCTGATGGTGACCGCCCCGATCTACGTACCGTTCCAGCACTGCGACGCGCTGCGGACGCTCGCCGTGCCGTACCGGTGCGGCATCGAGACGGTCGGCGTGGACCCGGCCGCGCGCGCCGCTGTCGCCGTACCGGAGCCGACCCTGACGCCGGGCCGCTACCTCCAGGAGATCCGGTCGGCGCTGCGGTCGATGCGCGCGCTGCACGCGACGCTGACGGCAGGCTGAACCGGCGTCCGGGCCGGTGCCCGGCGAACCGCCGCGCACCGGCCCGAGAGCCGGGTGTCAGTTGACGTAGACCGCCGGGCTGCCGGTCTTGCTGGTGTCCTTCACCGGCGAGTACGAGGCGGTGAAGTACGCGGTGCCGAAGCACAGCGACGGGCCGGAGAACTTGGTCAGGACCTGGTTGGTGAAGCTGATCGAGTTGGTGGCGTTCGACGCCGTACCGGTCAGCGTGTTCGTGCTGGTGCGGTAGACGCAGGTGATCGCGCCGAGCAGCGAGTTGAGCACGACGGTGCTCTGGATCGGTGCCGCGGCCGTGCCGGAGATGGTGACCACGCCGGCACTGGTCACCGACGTGGTGTAGGGCAGGTTGTTGACGGTGACGCTCTGCACGCCGGTGGTGCCGAAGACGTTCGTGGTGCAGCTGGTGAACGACTGCGCGGTGAGGCTCTCGGTCGCGGTTCCGGGTGCGGTCGGGTTGGTCAGTACCTTGGCGCTGAAGCTGGACGCGGCGCACTTGATGCCGGTGGTGCCGCTGGTCGAGGAGTAGAACGTGGCGTTGGTGCCGCTGCGCAGGCTGGCCTGGATGACGTCGCCCACCGACACGGCGGTGCCGGCGGCGGTCGGGTAGGTCAGCACGGCGCTGGCGAGCGAGGTGGTGGGTGCGGCGGTGGCGGGGGCGGCGCCGACCAGACCGGTCAGCAGCGCCAGGGCGGCGAGGCCCGCGCCGATGCGTCCGTACCTGGGCATGGTTGTTCCTTCCGGCGGTGGGACAGGAAACGGTGCCGGCGGCGTCCGGGGTGGACGGAGCCGGTGGGTGCGGCGGCCGGGATCGGGCCGTCGCGGGTGGTGGTGCGCCGTTGCGGCCTCAGCGGGCCGGGCGGCGTGGCGCAGTGCGGCGTCGCCGCGTCACCTGGGTCTCTCCGGCCTTGGGGGGACGGGTCCGCGCGGCGATAATGGCAGCCATCCGGCCCTCCTTCGACGCGTTCGGGTGACCGATCAGGAGAGATCACCAGCGGTGACGAGACGTGAACTGAGCGTGTCGAAAGTTATAAACCCCGGAGGGTCGTAAAGTCAACGCATCAAGAAAGGTCGATGAGTGACAGTCCCGAGCCCGCCGTCGCCGGCGCCCGTACCCCTGCCGGGCGCCCGCCACGGCCGCGACCCGGACCGCGCCATCAAGCGCGGCCCGCGCCGCGTGCCGGCCGAGGAGGTGGCGGCGACCCAGCGCGACCGGCTCTTCGACGGCCTGGTCCGGGAGGTCGCCAGCCGGGGGTACGACAACGCCCGGGTCAGCGACATCTGCCACGCCGCAGGGGTCACCCGGCCCGCGTTCTACGCGCTGTTCAGCGGCAAGCAGGACGCGTTCCTGGCCGCGTACCGGCACGGCATCGCGGTGGTGTCGCACCTGATGGAGGACGCCTACCGCGACGCCGGCCCGGACTGGCCACACGCCGCCCGGGCGGCGCTGCGCACGCTGCTCGACGTGCTGGCGAGCGTGCCCGCCTTCGCCCGGATGGCGCTGGTCGAGGTGGACGCGGCCGGCCCGGACGCCCGCCGGGAGCGCGACGCGCTGCTGAGCAGCTTCCGCCGGTTCTTCGCCGGCGCCGGGCCGGATCCGGCCGGCGTGGACCGGGACGCGCTGCTGTCCATAGTGGTCGGCGGCATCCACGCCACCATCCGTGAGCGGGTGGCGCAGGGCCGGGCCGACGAGCTGCCGCTGCTGCTGCCGGCGCTCACGTTCGCGGCGACCGCGCCGTTCCTCGGCCCGCGTGAGGCGGGCCGCGTGGCGCGGGCGGCGGGGACGGACGACGGCCCCGCCACCACCGCGCCCTGCGCACCCGGCCAGCCCTGAGCGGTCGGAAACCGCAGCGGTTTTTCACTTTGGCCGCTTTTGGCAAATGCCGCCCAACGATCTGCTACAGGCAGTTGACCGCCCCTTTACTCAGCGGTAACTTCGGCCTGCGCCCCTCGGCGCGAACATCTTGCGAAGCCCATTCACATCGTCGCAGATGAATTGATCTCGAAAGGGGCCGGCATGTCGGAGCAGATCGATCAGGTCGAGACCGATCAACCGCGGAGCGGCGTACGCTGGCGCCGGTTCGCCGTCACGTTCGGCGCCGTGGCGGCCGGCGCGGCCGGCATGGTGGTGCTGACCGCGCAGGGTGTGCTCGGCGCGCAGTTCGCCATCTCGGGCATGCCGTTCACGGTCACCGCCGACAAACTGGAGGGCACCGGGTTCGAGCAGTTCGCCACGCTCGACCAGATGATCCCGGACAGCCCCAACCAGGGCGACACCGGCGGCCAGGTGCTCGTGATCGTCTCGGCGATCGACAAGGCCGAGCTGACCAATCTCTGCCAGAGCATCAATCTGGGCGGGACCAACCTGCGGATCACCGCCGGCAATTCCGGCAAGCCCGTCTCCGCCCGCACGCTCGTGGTCGACGGCGACGAGATCGCCGGCAACGCCTCCTTCAAGAACATCGACGTCGGGCAGGACGCCAGCACCGTCGACAAGGTCCCCGGGGTCAAGGGCAACCCGGGCGTGTTCGCCCAGCAGGCCGACACCGTGACCATCACCAACCTGCGGCAGAACAACTACGCCACCACCGCCGCCGTCTTCACGCTGCCCAACCTGCGCATGGGCTTCAGCTCCGAAGGGTGCTGAGGTGAGCGCGGGACAGCACTCGGCGCCCGCCGCCGGCGTCCGGACACGCTGGCGGCGCTGGCGCCGGGCGCGGCCGTTCACCGCCGGGCTGCTCATCGCGCTCGGCGGCGCGGAGATGCTCGTGACGCTGCGGGCGCCGCTCGGGGTGCTGCTGCACGTCGGGCCGCAGGGGCTGGCCGCGTACCTGGTCCCCCTGGTCCTGGTGATCTGCGGCGTGCTGCTGATCACCACGCCGCAGCAACGCGTCTTCTACGCGGTGCTCTCCCTCGTGCTCGGGCTGGTCTCCTGGCTCACCTCGAACCTGGGCGGGTTCCTGATCGGCATGCTGCTGGCGCTCGTCGGCGGCGCGCTCGCGTTCGCCTGGACGCCGGTCAAGCGGCGGGCGACGCACGCCGGCCCGGCCGCGGCACCCGCCGACGCGACGTCTGCCGAGACGACGTCCGCGGACACGACGCTCGCTGGCGCGACGCCCGCCGACACGACGTCCGTCGGCACGACGCCCGGGCCGCGCGAGCCGGTGGACGGCTCGGCGCCCACCGAGTCGCTCGACGCGCTCCTGTCGGCCGAGCCGGGGCCGCCGCGGCACACGCGGGCGGAGCGCGGCTGACTCAGCGGGCGGTGTCCGCGACCGCCTGCGCGAACACCTCGGAGCGGTGCTCGAAGTTGCGGAACCTGCCGTAGCTCGGCGCGGCCGGGGACAGCAGCACCACCCCGCCGGCCGGGGTGAGCTTGCGGGACAGCCCGACGGCGGCGACCAGGTCGTCGGCCAGTTCGGTACGCACCGACGGCAGTCCGGACAGCGCCTCCACGATGCGGGGGCCGCTGTCCGGTACGCCGATCACGGTGATCTCCCGGCCGGCCAGGTGCGCGCGCAGCGGGCTGTAGTCCAGCCCTCGGTCGGCGCCGCCGACGATCACCGTCAACGGCCGTCCCTCGTACGCGTCGATCGCGTGCATGGCCGCGTACGGGCTGGTGGCGAGCGTGTCGTCGACGAACGTGAGCCCGGACGGGTCGGCGATCTCGGTGAGCCGGTGCGCCAGGCCCTGGAACTCGGCGACCGCCACGGCGAGGCTGTCCTTGCGCGCCACCACGTCGACGCCGAGCGCGTCCAGCACGGCGAGCGCGACGCAGAGGTTGCCCTCGTTGTGCCGCCCGACCAGCGGCAGCACGGCACGCGGGAACAGCGGCGTGTCCCGCAGGTGGAACCACCGGGTGCCGTCCGGCCCGGTGGCGACGTGCGTGGTGTCCGGCGAGCCGGCCCGTACCGCCGCCCGGTCGCCCAGCTCCGCCGCCAGCCGCGGGTCGGCGCCGTTGACCACGACGGCGTGCGGGCCGTGCGCGATCAGGTTCAGCTTGTCCCGGTAGTACTCCCGCTCACCGCCGTGCGCGTCCAGGTGCTCCGGGAACAGCGCGGTCACCACCGCCACGCGCGGCGAGTCGGTCAGGTCGGAGCACTGGTAGCTGGACAGCTCCAGCACGTACAGCTCCGCCTCGGGCAGGTCCAGCAGCGGCACCCCGATGTTGCCGCCGAACACGTTCGGCCGGTCCATCGCGGTGAGCAGGTGACTGATCAGGCTGGACGTGGTGCTCTTGCCCTTGCTGCCGGTCACCCCGACGGTCCGGTCCGCGTGGTCGGCCATCCACAGCGCGCTGCCCTGCGTGACGGGCACGGACCGGCGGCGCAGCTCCACCATCCACGGGTGGGTGTTCGGCACGCCCGGCGAGCGGACCACCACGTCGGCGGCGGCGAGGCGTTCGAAGCCCTCCTCGCCGGTGACGAGCGGCGCGGCGGCGGCCAGCGGACCGTCCCAGGGCAGGGTGAGGAAGTTGGCGCTGTCGTCGACGACGACCAGGCCGGCCGGCCCGTGCGCGGCGATCGCGGTCACCGCGGCCCGGCCCTCGCGGCCGGCACCCCAGACGGCGACATGACGTCCGCGCAGATCAGACAGGCGCACGGGCTCTCCTCGGACTCGGTCGACGGCGGGCAGGGTCCGGCCCAGCCGGACACGGACGGACGAACCAGGGCCTAGTATGGCGTGTGCCCAACGAGCAGCTGCGGCGGATGGACGCCTTCACCTTCCCGTCCTACTCGATCGACTTCGCCACCGGTGAGGTCCTGTTCGACTACGCCCTGACCGGTCCCGACGGCGAGCAGCGGTTCACCGAGGTGATCACGCTTCCGCTGCCGGCCGAGCCGGTCCCCGACGCCACAGCTGCCACCCTGTCCCGGGTGCTGGAGCTGCTGCACGTGGTCGCCGGCGTCAGCTACTACAAGGCCGCCGCGCCGCCCCGGCTGGTGCTGCCCGCGCCGCTGGGCGCCGCCGCCGTCGAGCTGGTCACCGCCGTCTACACCAAGGGCCTCGCCGAGTACGCGTACCGCAACGACCTGCCGCACGTGCTGGAACTGCGTCCCGAGGTGCCGTCCGGCACCGTGGACCCGGCGGTGCAGGTGGACAACTCCGACCGTCGTCCGCTGTCGGCTGTCGGCGGCGGCAAGGACTCCATCGTCACGCTGGAGGCGCTGCGCCGCGCCGGCCTCGACCCGGTGCCGTTCTCGGTCAACCCGAACCACGTGATCGTGTCGGTGAACGAGGCGTCGGACCTGGTGCCGCTGGCCGCCCGGCGGCGGCTGGACCCGGTGCTGTTCGAGCTGAACGCCGCCGGAGCGCGCAACGGGCACATCCCGGTCACCGCGATCAACTCGCTGATCGCCGTGGCCACCGCCGTCCTGCACGGGCTCGGCCCGGTGGTGATGTCCAACGAGCGTTCCGCGTCCGACCCGAACCTGATCTGGAACGGCCACGAGATCAACCACCAGTGGTCGAAGGGCGTCGAGGCGGAAGGGCTGCTGCGCGCCGCGCTGGCCGAGCACGCCGGGCTCACCGAGCCGTACTTCTCGTTGCTGCGCTCCCTGTCCGAGCTGCACATCGCCCGGCTGTTCGCCGAGATCGACCGGTACGACGCGGTGGTGACCAGCTGCAACGCCGCGTTCAAGCTGCGCGACGCGAGCGAGCGCTGGTGCCGCGACTGCCCGAAGTGCCGGTTCGTGTTCCTGGCCATGGCGCCGTTCATGCCCCGGGAGCGGCTGACCGGCATCTTCGGCGGTGACCTGCTGGCCGACGAGTCCCAGATCCCCGGCTACCGGGAGCTGCTCGGCATCGACGGGCACAAGCCGTTCGAGTGCGTGGGCGAGGTGGAGGAGTCGGTGGTCGCGCTGAGCCTGCTCGCCCAGCAGGACCAGTGGCGCGACGCCCCTGTGGTACGCGCCCTGGTCGCGGCGCTGCCCGACACCGCCTGGCAGGCGGCGGCCACCTCCGACGTGTTCACCCCCGGCGGCGACAACTACGTCCCCGCCCCCTACGCCAAGACCCTCACCGCCCTGACCTGACCGTCCACACGTCATCGATCTTGGAGTTGTGGCACCGCGCATACCTCGCTTGCGGGCCATTCCGGGCGCCACAACTCCAAGATCGACGCGGGACAGCGCGGGACAGCCCGGGAGGGCGGGGCGGGTCAGGGGGTGCGGATGGCGTCTAGGGCCAGCAGGGCCACGTGCAGGGACAGGCACCTGTCGACCGAGTCGAGGTCGGCGTCGAGGATGCGGCCGATGCGGGCCAGCCGCTCGTAGAACGCCGGCCGGGACAGGTGCGCGGCGGCGGCGCCGGCCGACTTGTTCCGCCCCTGCTCCAGGTACGCCCGCAGCGTGCCGAGCAACTGCTCCCGCGGGTGCTGGGCGTCGTAGGCGAGCAGCGGCCCCAGCTCGCGCTCGACGAACGTCTGCAACCGGGGCTCGTCGCGTAACAGGTGCAGCAGCCCGGCCAGCCCCACGTGCGGCAGCCGGTAGCAGGGCAGATCCCGGGGATCCCGCCGGGCCGCCTCGGCGACCTGCCGCGCCTCGATCAGCGACCGGCGTGCCTCGCGCAGGCTGCTCACACCGGACCCGGCCGCCACCACGATCGCGGCCCGGGGCGGCGCGTCGACCGGCCGCGCGCTCCCCGACGCGACGGCCCGTCCGGCGGGACGGTCAGGCGACTCCGACGGGCGGGACGCCGGAGGGCGGGCGGGGGCGGCGTCGAGGCGTACCCGGCGCAACGCCGCGGCGAACGCGGACAGTGCCTTCTCCTCGGCGGCCGGGTCGGGGAGCGCCAGCAGCGCGCCCACGGCCTGATCGTCGAGCGGGCTGGTCAGCGCGGTGAGCTTGGCGTCCCGGACGGCCTGGCTGACCGCCTCGGCGAGGTCGCGCAACCGGGCCGGTCCGGCTTCCGGGCCTTCGGCGTCGGTGTCGCGGCGCGCGCCCCGGCGGGCGGCGGGCTCGTCGTCGGGGGCGCCCGCGTCGCCGGACGGCTCGTCGGCGCGGTGGCGGACCACGACGCCGACCAGGTGGCGGCGGTCCAGGACGACGCCGAGCGCCTTGGCGCGCAGCGCCACCTCGTCCACCGGGCGGGTGTGGTCGATCAGGGCGGTCAGCAGCGTGCGGTGGATCTGCCGTTCCAGGCCCTCGGCGTCGCGCCGGATCAGCCGGCCCAGGGCCAGCGTGGAGGCGGCCCGTTCGATCAGGATGGTCAGCCGGGTCGGCGGGGTGGACTCGGTCGCCGGCCAGCGCAGCAGCAGGCGTCCCCAGTCCTGCCCCCGGGCGCCGACGGTGGTGACGAGCCACCCGCTGTCCGGGTCGTACGCGGTGCGCCCGGGCGGGCGGATCTGCCGCGAGTGCCGTTCCCAGCCGTCCAGCAGCAGTTGGGCGTTCTCCCCCGCCGGGTCGTACGCGAGCACCTGCCGGGACAGGTTCTCCAGCACCATCGGGCAGCCGGCCAGTTCGGCGGCCTGCCGCAGCACCTCGGCCGGTTCGGCGCCCTCCACGGACAGTTCGGTGAACCGCTGGTGGATCTCCTCGGTGGCGCGCAGCTCGGTGAGCTGGGCGTCGACGATCAGCGCGTGCACCGCCTCGGTGATGCGGACGAACGGGGTGCCCCGGCGCAGCTCGATCAGGGGCAGGCCGCGTCGTTCGGCGGCGGCGGCCATCACGCGTGGGACTCCGCTGACGTAGCGGCGGCCCAGTTCGACCGCCAGCCCGGAGACGCCGACGTCGGCCAGGGCGCCGATGAACTCGCGGAGCCCGGCGTCGTCGCCGGGCAGGCCGATCCCGGTGGTGAGGACCAGTTCCCCGCCGCCGAGGAGGGTGGCGATGTCGGGTACCTCGGCGATGTGCACCCAGCGCACCGACCGGTCCAGTCCGGCGTTCCCGGCGACCAGGCGCGGCGCGCCGTGGCGCACGGGCACCAGGTCCAGCACCTCACGCACGGTAGGGAACACGGGCGACACGCTACCCTGCGTCACCACCGTTGCCGAAAGCCACACCGCCCGCCGGCCCGCCGAGAAGGCGGGGACCGGCGGGCGGACGGACGGAACGAGGGATGGCGATCAGTCGACGCCGAACTCCATCGCGGCCCGGTCGAGCGCCTCGTCCTCGGCGGTGGGGACGCCCCGGGACGCGATGGCTTCCGCGCCGCCCTGCGGCATGGCGCCGATGAGCCCGGTCGAGGCCGCCTGGGCGGCGCCGACGATCCGCTGCGGGGTGCCGCCGCCGACCATGCCGACGGAGGCGTACTGCTCCAGCTTGGCCCGGGAGTCGGCGATGTCGAGGTTGCGCATGGTGAGCTGGCCGATCCGGTCGGCCGGGCCGAACGCCGAGTCCTGGGTGCGCTCCATCGACAGCTTGTCCGGGTGGTAGCTGAACGCCGGGCCGGTGGTGTCGAGGATCGAATAGTCCTCGCCCCGGCGCAGCCGCAGCGTGACCTCGCCGGTGACCGCCGTGCCGACCCAGCGCTGCAGCGACTCGCGCAGCATCAGCGCCTGCGGGTCCAGCCAGCGGCCCTCGTACATGAGGCGGCCGAGGCGGCGGCCCTCGTTGTGGTAGTTCGCGAGCGTGTCCTCGTTGTGGATGGCGTTGACGAGCCGCTCGTAGGCGGCGTGCAGCAGCGCCATGCCGGGGGCCTCGTAGATGCCGCGGCTCTTGGCCTCGATGATCCGGTTCTCGATCTGGTCGGACATGCCCAGGCCGTGCCGGCCGCCGATGGCGTTGGCCTCCAGCACCAGGTCGACGGCGCTGCCGAACTCCTTGCCGTTGA
The DNA here is from genome assembly GCF_004637285.1 of Micromonospora sp. CNZ285. Taxonomy (NCBI): domain Bacteria; kingdom Bacillati; phylum Actinomycetota; class Actinomycetes; order Micromonosporales; family Micromonosporaceae; genus Micromonospora; species Micromonospora sp. CNZ285. Next base: position 3,179,191 of record NZ_SPQD01000001.1, read on the forward strand.
TCGTCACCGGGCGGCCCTGGTCGAAGCCGATGGTGACGTCCTCGGTCGGGATCTCCACGGACGGGTCCCAGAACTTCACGCCCATGATCGGCTCGACCGTCTCGATGCCGGTGTCCAGGTGTTCGAGGGTCTTGGCCTCGTGGGTGGCACCCCAGATGTTGGCGTCGGTGGAGTACGCCTTCTCGGTGCTGTCCCGGTAGGGCAGGCCGCGCTCCAGCAGCCACTCCGACATCTCGGTGCGGCCGCCCAGCTCGGTGACGAAGTCGGTGTCCAGCCACGGCTTGTAGATCCGCAGCTGCGGGTTCGCCAGCAGGCCGTACCGGTAGAACCGCTCGATGTCGTTGCCCTTGAACGTCGAGCCGTCGCCCCAGATCTGCACGTCGTCGGCAATCATCGCGCGGACCAGCAGCGTGCCGGTCACGGCGCGGCCCAGCGGCGTGGTGTTGAAGTAGGCCCGTCCGCCGGAGCGGATGTGGAAGGCGCCGCAGGTCAGCGCCGCCAGCCCTTCCTCGACCAGGGCGGCGCGGCAGTCGACGAGGCGGGCGACCTCGGCGCCGTAGCTGAGCGCGCGGCCGGGCACCGAGGCGATGTCGGGCTCGTCGTACTGGCCGATGTCAGCGGTGTAGGCGCAGGGGACGGCGCCCTTGTCGCGCATCCACGCGACGGCTACCGAGGTGTCGAGGCCGCCAGAGAAGGCGATGCCGACACGTTCGCCGATGGGCAGGGAGGTGAGAACCTTGGACACAAGGAAGATTATGCACGCTGTCGCATGGTCATGCAAGCCGGTCGGGAGGGCGGGTCGTCAGAGCGCGTCCTCCCGCCCCAGCTCCCAGAACGCCACCGCCGCGGCGGCCGCCACGTTCAGCGAGTCCACGCCGCGCCGCATCGGGATCACCACCCGCACGTCGCTGGCGGCCTGCGCCGCCGCGGTCAGCCCCGGCCCCTCCGCCCCGAGCAGCAACGCCGCCCGCTCGCGCTGCGCCGGGGTCAGCCGCTGCATGGGTACGGCGTCAGGCGCTGGCGTCATCGCGAGCACCGTGAACCCGGCCGCCCGGACCTGGTCCAGCCCGTCGGGCCAGCTGTCGAGCTTGGCGTACGGCACCGCGAACACCTCGCCCATGCTGACCCGTACGCTGCGCCGGTACAGCGGGTCGGCGCAGGTCGGGGACAGCAGCACCGCGTCGACGCCGAGCGCGGCGGCGCCCCGGAAGATCGCGCCCAGGTTCGTGTGGTTGTTGACGTCCTCCAGGATCACCACCCGCCGGGCGGCGGCGAGCACCTCGCCGGCGGAGCGCAGCGGCTTGCGGTGGAACGACGCGAGCACGCCCCGGTGCACGTGGAAGCCGGTGGCGCGCTGGAGCACGTCCGGCGTGGCCGCGTACACCGGCGCGTCACCGGTGTCCAGGTCGGCGAGCTGGTCCACCCGCTTGGCGTCGACCAGGTACGACCGGGCCGGGTAGCCGGCCCGCAGCGCCCGCCGCAGCACCAGCTCCCCCTCGGCGATGAACAGCCCGTGCGGCGGTTCCCAGCGGGTACGCAGCTCCACGTCGGTGAGCGCGCGGTAGTCGGCGATCCGGTCGTCGTCGGGGTCGGTGATCTCGTGGACGGGCACCAGGCGATTCTGCCCGGCCCGCCGGGCCGCTCCGGCGCGGGCCGGGTTTCCGGCGTCCCCGGCGGGGAAGCAAGCCGGGAGGCCGACGGCGACGGAGGGACCAGGATGGGCACGGAGCACGACGGCAACCTCCCCCGCGACGCCACAGTCGCCGACTACCTGGTGGCCCGGCTCGCCGAGTGGGGCGTGCACCGCTACTACGGCTACCCGGGCGACGGGATCAACGGCATGACCTCGGCGCTGCAACGGGCCGAGGGGCGGGCCCGGTTCATCCAGGTCCGGCACGAGGAGACGGCCGGGTTCGCGGCCGGCGCGCACGTCAAGTACGGCGGCGGCCCGCTCGGCTGCGTGGTGGTGACCAGCGGCCCGGGCGCGATCCACGCCCTCAACGGCCTCTACGACGCGAAGCTCGACCACCAGCCGGTGGTGGCGCTGCTCGGGCACACCGCGCTGCCCGCCGAGGGCGGCGGCTACTACCAGGAGGTGGACCTGCTCGCGCTCTACAAGGACGTGGCGTCGGCCTTCCTGGCCCAGCTCGACGACCCGTCGCAGGCCCGGCACCTGGTCGACCGGGCCTGCCGCACGGCGCTGGCCCGGCGTACCGTGACCGCCCTGGTCCTGCCCTCCGACGTCCAGGACCTGCCGGCGGTGCCGCACCCGCCGCACGCCCACGGCTACTACCACACCAGCGCGGTGCCGAGCAGCGAGCCGACGGTGCCGCCGGAGGCCGACGTGCGCCGCGCGGCCGAGGTGCTGCGCGGCGGCGAGCGGGTGGCGATGCTCGTCGGGCAGGGCGCGCTGGGCGCCGAGGACGAGGTACGCCGCATCGCCGACCGGCTCGGCGCCGGGGTCGCCACCGCGCTGCTCGGCTTCACCGCCGTCGACCACCGGCAGCCCTGGGTGACGGGCGCGATCGGCCTGCTCGGCAGCCGCCCGAGCGGGCAGCTCATGCGCGAGTGCGACAGGCTGCTGATCATCGGCAGCCAGATGCCCTACTCCGAGTTCTATCCCCCGGAGGGCCAGGCCCGGGCGGTGCAGATCGACATCGACGGCAGCCGGATGGGATTGCGCTACCCGACCGAGGTGAACCTGACCGGCGACGCCGGGCCGACGCTGCGCGCCCTGCTCAAGGAACTGGGCCCGGGGCCGGGCCCGACCGCCTGGCGGGCCACCCTCGCCGACGCCACCGGCAAGTGGCGGGCCTCGCAGCGCGAGGTCGCCGCCCAGCCGGCCGACCCGGTCAACCCGCAGTCGCTGTTCACCACGCTCGACGACGCGCTACCAGGCGACGCCATGCTCGCCGTGGACTGCGGCACCGCCACCGCCTGGTACGCCCGGCACGTACGGGTCCGCCCCGGCATGCTGGCCAGCCTCTCCGGCACGCTGCTGTCCATGGGCGGCGGCATGCCGTACGCGCTGGCGGCGAAGTTCGCCCACCCGGACCGCCCGGTGATCGCGCTGCTCGGCGACGGGGCGATGCAGATGAACGGCGTCAACGAGCTGATCACGGTGGCGAGGTACTGGCGGGAGTGGTCCGATCCCCGGTTCGTGGTGCTGGTGCTCAACAACCGGGATCTCGCTTTCGTCAGCTGGGAACAGCGGTCCGGCGAGGGCACGCCGATGTTCCCGGACAGCCAGGACCTGCCGGACGTGGCGTACCACAGGTGGGCCGAGGTGCTGGGCCTCGGCGGCGAGCTGGTCGACTCCCCCGACCGGGTGGACGGCCTGTGGCAGCGGGTGCTCGACGCGGACCGCCCGGTGGTGGTCAACGCGGTGGTGGACCCGGCCGAGCTGATGCTGCCGCCGCACTTCACCGCCGAGCAGGCCCGCAAGACCGCCGCCGCGGTGCTGCGCGGGGACAGCGACCGGGCCGGCATCGTGCGGCGCGGCGTACCGGCCGCGCTCGCCACGTACCGGCCCCGCCGCCGGGGCCGCTGAGGCGTCAGGCCCGCGCGTAGCGCAGCAGCACCGACCGTCCGTCGAACTGACGTGTCTCGACCAGCCGCAGGCTCTGGCGGGCCAGGTCGGGCAGCACCTGCCGTCCGCCGCCGAGCACCACCGGGTGCACGATCACCTCGTAGGTGTCGACGAGCCCGAGCGCGGCCAGCGCCGTCGCCGCGCCGGTGCCGCCGGTGACCAGCAGGTCGCCGGGGAACCGCTCGCGGACCTCGGCGAACTCCTTCGCCAGGTCGCCGCCGCCGACCACCACGGCGCCGTGGGAGGCCTCGGCGAGCGTGCGGGAGACCACGACCTTCGGGGTACGCCGCCAGATCGGCGCGAACGCCAGGTCGTGCGGGTGGTCGGAGATCGACTCGACCTGCGGCCAGTAGGAGGACATCATCTCCCACACCCGCCGCCCGTAGACGAAGGCGTCGGCCCGCTCGGCCAGCCCGATCGAGTACGCGGACAGCTCCTCCCCCATCTCCGGCCAGTCGAACTCGCCGTTCGGGCCCTCGATGAAGCCGTCGACCGACGTGTGCACCCCGTAGATGACGTTGCCCATGATGTGTTCCTCCGCGTTGCGGCGCGTCCCGGCCGGGCGCGCTCACCTGTGGGTCGGAGCCGCCGGACCGGATCCGACACGTCGCGCGCATGGTTGTCCGGGTGCGTTAGCGTCCGGGGCTGTGGGCCGCCCGGTGATGATCGCGCTGATCGGCGTGGACGGCTCCGGCAAGACCACCCAGGCCAGGGCGCTCGCGGCGCGGCTGTGTGAGCGGGGTGTCCGGGCGCGGTACTTCGAGAACGCCGGTGGGCGGCCGCTGTGGAACCGGCTGGCCCGGGCGCTCGGCCGCGCCGACGGGGTGGCGCTGTTCGGCCGTACCGTCTATCCGGTCCTGGAGGCGACGGTGCGCGCGGCGGCGATGGCCCGGACCGTCGCGGTGGCCCGCCTGACCGGACGGGTGGCGGTGCTGGACCGGTGGACCTGGTGCCAGGACGTGATCATGGCGGCCCGGGGCGACCGGGGACGGCACGTGGTGCGCGCCGTCTACGCGGTCTTCCCGCGCCCGGCGGTGGTGTGCTTCCTGGCCACCTCGCCCGAGGTGGCGCAGCGGCGGGTGGCCGCGCGGGGCATCGACACCGAGGAGCTGGCGCACCTGCGCGCGCTGGACGGCGCGTACCGGGCGCTGCCGGAGTTCGGCTCGTTCGTCACGCTCGACGGCGACGGCACCCCGGACGAGGTGGCCGCCGCCCTCGACGCGGCGGTGCGGTGAAAGGGCCGTTACCCGCGGCCGCGCAGCCAGCGCAGCACGTCGGAGGGCAGCTCGCTGTCCTGGCGCTGCTCGCGGCGGTCCGGCTCGGTCCGCCGGGGCGGCTGCGGGCGCTGCGGGTCGCCGACCAGCGCCCGGCTCGGCGCGGTGAAGCCGGCCACCGGCTTGCCGGTGAGCGCCGTCTTGATGGTCCGGGCCACCGCGTCGATCACCTTCGCCTGCACGGCGGAGCCGACCAGGTCGTTGACGTCGTCCGGGTTGGCGGCGATGCCGGCGACCGCGACCTGCGGGGTGTAGCCGACGAACGTCTCGGTGGCGTTGCGCTCCGAGCTGCCGGTCTTGCCGGCCACCGGGCGGCCGACGATCCGGTCGACGGCGGTGGCGGTACCGCCGTTGCACTGCTCGAACGCGGACTGCTGACCGACCGGGCAGCGGGCCGCGTCGGTGGCGGCACGGGCCACGTCCGGGTCGAGCACCCGCTTGCAGGACGGCTGCGCCACGTCGACGGCGTCGCCGTCGGGCGCGGTCACCGAGACCACCGGCAGCGGCGTGCAGTACGTGCCCTCGGCGGCCACCGTGGCGTACGCGTTCGCCAGGTCCAGCGGGGTCGTGGCGGCCACGCCGAGCGTGAACGCGCCCCAGTTGGCGGCGTTGTCGCGGGCGAACGCGGCATCGGAGTCGGCCCGGAAGGTGATGCCGAGGCGCTGGGCCATCTCCACCACCTTGTCCTCGCCGACCTGCTCGGCCAGCCAGACGAAGTACGTGTTGACGGACCGGCCGAAGCCGTCCCACATCATCCGGTAGCCGTCCATCCACTGCGGGTTGGCGTTCGCCGGGCACCACGTGCCGTCGCAGTTGCCCTCGTCGTCCGAGGCGTACCGGGTGGGCAGCCTGCTCGGGGCGTCGAAGCCGGTGGACAGCGGCTTGCCGGCCTCGAGCGCGGCCAGCATGGTGAACATCTTGAACGTCGAGCCGGCCTGGTAGCCGTCGACGCTGGCGCCACCGGAGATCAGCGGGTTGACCGTGTTCGGGTGGTTGGCCTGCCCGTCCGGGTTGGCGTCGAGGCTGTAGTGCCGGTTCACCGCCATGGCGAGCACCCGGCCGGTGCCGGGCTCGACCGCCGCGATCGGCAGCGCCCGCTTGTTGCCGTACCCGTAGACCTTGGTGGCCTGCTCCTGCGCGGTCTCCTGGATCTTCGGGTCCAGCGTGGTGACGACCCGGTAGCCGCCCCGGCGCAGCGCCTGCTCGCGCTCCTCGGGGGTGCTGCCGAAGGCCGGCTGGGTGACCCACCAGCGGCGCAGGTAGTCGCAGAAGAAGCCCCAGTCGTCGTGGCCCTGGGCGGTGGCGGTGCAGCCGTTGGGCTGGGCGGTCGGGCGCAGCTTCAGCGGCTCGGCCTTCGCGGCGGCGGCCTGCTGCGCGGTGATCGCGCCGGTCTCGGCCATGGCGTCGAGCACGTACCCCCGGCGGGTCAGCGCCTGGTCCTTGTCGCCGTCGATCGGGCTGTACGCGTCGGGCGACTGGACCAGGCCGGCGAGCAGCGCCGCCTCGCCCAGCGTCAGGTCGCCCGGGGCCTTGCCGAAGTAGCGCTGGCTCGCGGCGGCGACGCCGTACGCGCCGGAACCGAAGTACGCGATGTTGAGGTAACGGTTGAGGATCTCGTCCTTCGACAGCGACTGCTCCAGCGCGTTCGCGTACCGGATCTCCTGGAGCTTGCGCCCGACGGTCTGCTCGGTGGCCGCCTGCCGCTCCTCCGGGGTGCGGTTCGGGTCGGTCTTGAGCACGTTGCGGACGTACTGCATGGTCAGCGTGGAGCCGCCCTGCTCGGTGCCGCCGCCCTTGACGTTCGCCACCAGCGCGCGGGCGATGCCGCGCAGGTCAGCGCCGCCGTGCGAGTAGAACCGCCGGTCCTCGGCCGCGATGATCGCCTGCCGCATCACCGGGGCGATCTCGGCCAGCGGCACGTCGGTGCGGTTCACGTCGTAGAACGTGGTGATCAGCGTGGTGCCGTCGTTGGCGTAGAGGTAGGAGCGCTGCGGCTGCACGGGGGTGCGCAGCGCGTCGGGCAGGTCCGCGTACGCGCCGAGCGCGGCCCGGGCGGCGAACCCGCCGAGCAGGCCGCCGGGAAGCGCGGCGAGCGCGAGGACGAGCCCGGCGAGCAGGCCGGCCAGCAGCACGGTGAACAGCCGCGACAGCGGCGACCTGGGAGACGGCATGGACGCAAGGATTGCCACGAAAGCCGCCTACCGGCCACCTCGCCAGGCAACTGTCAGTTACTTCACGGCGACCGCCCAGCCGAGAAACGGTCAGCCCGCCCCGAGTGGGCCCTTCGGTGACGCGGGTGGCACCGGTGCGGCGGCGACGCTGGCCGCCGCGGCGTCCAGGGCGATCGTCTCGGGCACCAGGCGGCCGCTGCGGTAGCCGATGCCGATGCCGGAGACCAGCACGAAGATCGCACCGAACGTCTGGAGCGAGCCGATCAGCGCGCCGCCGAGCCCGAGCAGCGGGGCGGCGATCATCAGCATCGTCCCGTCGCCGTAGGAGAACATCCCGGACCGGGCGACCGACCAGCCGGTGAGGAACCAGCCCACGCTGTAGAGGGTGGCGCCGAACAGCACGATGCCCCGCGCGGTCACGCCGAACACCGGTGTCTGCTCGGCCAGCCCGGCGAACGGCAGCATCAGCACCATCCCGCCGATGCTCGCCAGCAGCCCGGCCAGTGCGACGCGGCGGCAGCGGGTGGCGGCGAGCAGGCCGGTGAGCGCGAGCAGGGCGAGCAGCCCGAGCCACACCGCTGCGACCCAGCCGACCAGGTAGAGCGGCCGGCCGTCGGCCGGGTACGGGTCGTTGCCCACGCCGCCGTCGCTGGCCATCGCCACCAGGCCGTAGAGGACCGCGTACGCCGGCAGCAGCCAGACCGCCGCGCGGGCGAACCGGCGGATCGACCAGGCCCAGGTCGCGTCGGTGGCCGGCGCACCGGGGCCGGGTTCGGAGACGAACGGCAGGACCCCGAAACCCCCTCCGGTACGCCGGGAGCCGATCGGCCCGGCGGGGTCGTGCGCGCCGGGGACCGGGGTACGGGAGAACAGCCGGTTGGCCGGGTCCTTCATGCCTCACCTCGTTCGCGCCGCGGGCGGCCCGGGACGCGCAACGGCGCTCCGGCCCTGCTCACCACCCGTCCTGAAACCGATGGTGGCAGCCGCCGGAGCGCCGTATGAGGGATTCTCGGATTTGCCGGTCAGCCCCGCTCGCGCTGGTCCGCCGGGTCGTTCACGAGGCTGGCCGGCGACACCGGCTCCGGCGCCGGCAGACCCTGCGGGGTGTTGCCGCCGGTGGCCTGCGCCTCGGCCACGCGTACCTCGTTGTGGATCTCCTGGGCGGCGATGGCCGCGGCCTCGGCGGCCTCGGCGGCCTCCCGCTCGACCTCGCCGGCGCTCTTGGCGGCCTCCGGCGATGGCTGGTCGCCGACCATGTTGGCCAGACCGCCCAGCGCGCCACCCATGCCCTCCAGGGCCTTGGTCAGCTCGGTCGGCACGATCCAGACCTTGTTCGCAGTGCCGTTGGCGATCTGCGGCAGCGCCTGGAGGTACTGGTAGGCCAGCACCTTCTGGCTCGGGTTGGCGGTGTGGATCGCGTCGAAGACGGTACGGATCGCCTTCGCCTGGCCCTCCGCCTGGAGGATCCGGGCCTGCCGGTCACCGTCGGCGCGCAGCACCGCGGCCTGCTTCTCACCCTCGGCGGTGAGGATCTGCGACTGCTTGTGCCCCTCGGCGTTGAGGATCGCGGCACGGCGGTCCCGCTCGGCGCGCATCTGCTTCTCCATCGAGTCGCGGATGCTCGGCGGCGGCTCGATCGCCTTGATCTCGACCCGGGTCACCTTGATGCCCCAGCGGCCGGTGGTCTCGTCCAGCACGCCGGACAGGTGCCGGTTGATCTCCTCGCGGCTGGTCAGCGCGCGCTCCAGGTCGAGCGAGCCGATCACGTTACGCAGCGTGGTGACGGTGAGCTGCTCGATGGCCTGGAGGAAGTTGGAGATCTCGTAGGTGGCGCGAACCGAGTCGACCACCTTGAAGTAGAGAACCGTGTCGATCGAGACGACCAGGTTGTCGGAGGTGATCACCGGCTGGGGCGGGAAGCTGACCACCTGCTCGCGCATGTCGACCTTGGTACGCACCGCGTCGACGAACGGCACCAGCAGGTTGAGGCCCGGGTTCAGCGTGCGCTTGTACCGGCCGAGCCGCTCCACCACGTCCTGACGCTGCTGCGGCACGATCCGTACCGCCTTGAACAGCGTCACCACACCGATCAACGCCACCGCGATCATCAGGATCGCCAGAAACTCCATACCGTTCACCTTTTCGCTTCGGGCAGCTCGCCCGGGGTGGAAATGTCGTCCTGCCATACCAGGGCGGTAGCGCCCCGGACCTTGATCACCTGCACCCGCTCACCCTCGGCGTACGTGCGCGTCGCGTCGTACGAACGGGCCGTCCACAGCTCACCATCGATCTTGACCATGCCCCGGTCGGCGTCGACCGGCTCCAGGACCACAGCGGTGGCCCCTTCCAGCGCCTCGACCCCGAACGGCTGCTCACCGGTCTCCAGCGCCGGCCGGGCGTGCCGCCGGACCACCGGACGGACCACCGCCACCGACAGCGCCGACACCACCGCGAAGATCACCGCCTGGAGCGCCACCGGCGCACCGAGCGCCGCGGCGCCGGCGGCGGCGAACGCCCCGACCCCGAACATGATCAGGAAGAGCGTCGTCGTGAAGATCTCGGCGACCGCTAATACCACACCCAGAACGATCCAGAAGACGGCGTCCACGAGAACAATCCTGACACGTCAACGCACGTGTCATCGAACTGTCATGATCGCTAGGCTCGGCACGGCGTACCGCGCCGCCGGCCGACGAGGAGGACGACATGCCCCTGCTGCCCGAGACCGCGCGTCAGGTGGACCTGCTGGTCGCCCGGGCCCAAGCCGAGGGGCGGGGCCCCTCGCTCGCCCTCGGCGTGGTCCGCGACGGCCGGCTGGCGCACCTCGCGGTCGCCGGTGAGACGCCCCGCCCGGACGGCGACCTGCAGTACCGGGTCGGCTCGATCACCAAGACCATGACCGCGGTGCTGGTGATGCAGCAGCGCGACGCCGGGCGGCTGGCGCTGGACGACCCGCTCGACGCCCACCTGCCCGGCACCCCGGTCGGCGCGGTGACGGTGCGCCAGTTGCTCGGCCACGTCGGCGGCCTGCAACGCGAGCCGGACGGCGACTGGTGGGAACGCGCCGAGGGCATGGACCTGGACACGCTGCTGGCCGGGCTGACACCGGACAAGATCGCCTATCCGCCGCACTTCGTCTACCACTACTCGAACCTGGCGTACGGGCTGCTCGGCGCCGTGCTGGAACGGATCACCGGCACCCCGTGGGCGGACCTGCTGACCGAGCGGCTGCTGGCGCCGCTGGGCATGCGCCGCACCACGTACCACCCCACCGAGCCGTACGCCAACGGCTACATCGTCCACCCCTGGCACGAGACGCTGCGGGAGGAGCCGCGTACCGACACCGGGGCGATGGCCCCGGCCGGGCAACTCTGGTCGACGGTCGAGGACCTGGGCCGCTGGGCGGCGTTCCTGGCCGACCCGGACCCGGCGCTGCTCTCCCCCGCCACACTCACCGAGATGTGCGCCCCCGTGGTCATCAACGACCTGGACTCGTGGACCGGCGGGCACGGCCTCGGCATCGAGCTCTACCGGGTCGGCGACCGGGTGTACGTGGGGCACGGCGGCTCCATGCCCGGGTACGTCGCCGGCCTGGCCGTGCACCGGCCCACCCGCACCGCCGTGGTCAACTTCGCCAACTCGTACGGGCTGCGCGGCCACCACATCGGCGCGCTCGGCCGCGAGGCGCTCACGCTGGTGCTGGACGCCGAACCGGCCGCGCCCGCGCCCTGGCGCCCGGCCGACCCGCCCGCCGCCGACGTGGCCGCGCTGACCGGCCGCTGGTGGTGGATGGGCGGCGAGTACGAGTTCCGCGTCGACGCCGCCGGTGACCTGGTCGGCGGTCAGGTGGGCAGGCCGCTGCTCCGGTTCACCCCGGAGGGCCCGGACCGGTGGCGGGGCCGCTCCGGCTCCCAGGACGGCGAGATCCTCACGGTGATCCGCGACGGTTCCGGCACCCCGACAGCCCTCGACATAGCGACTTTCGTCCTGACCCGCTCCCCCGACCAGGCCCCATAACCCCGCTGCCCGCCCCCCGCCCTCGTCCCCGCCCTCGCCCTCGCCCCCGCCGATCTTGCACTTGCGGCCCTCACTTCGCCCCATATGCCCGATCCAAACGGACCACACCTGCAAGATCAACGCGCCCCCGCCACCCCACCCCGGTGATCAAGGAGTTTGTGTCGGCGTTGATCTCCGATATGCCCACAAACTCCTTGATCAACCAGGCGAGGACGACCGGGGACGGGGACGGGGGGTCGGGGCGGGCGGAGGTGGTGCACGGCGGGTCCGGGGGCGACCGTGACCGGCGCAGGGATCAAGCCTGACCGCCCGGAGCCGGGCACGGTCACCCCCGGACACCAACCGCGACCACAGCCCGGAGAGCGACCACTCACCCAGGCTCGGTGACGAAATCGATCAGGCGCTCCATCGCGTTGATCAGCGGCGTCTCCACGTCGGCGAAACTGTCCACCCGGGACAGGATGTGCCGCCACATGTCCGCCGGCTCACCCACCCCGAGCGCCGCGCAGACGCCCTCCTTCCAGGGCTGTCCGGGCGGGACCACGGGCCACGCCGCGATGCCGAGCGCGGCCGGGCGTACCGCCTGCCACACGTCGACGTACGGGTGACCGGTCACCAGCACGTGCGGCGAGTTCACCCGGGCCACGATGCGGCTCTCCTTCGAGCCGGGTACGAGGTGGTCGACGAGCACACCGAGGCGGCGACCCGGGCCGGGCGCGAACGCGCGTACCTCGTCGGCGAGCGCGTCGATGCCGTCCAGCGGTTCCACCACCACGCCTTCGACGCGCAGGTCGTCGCCCCAGATCCGCTCGACCAGCGCGGCGTCGTGCACGCCCTCGACCCAGATCCGGCTGGCCTTGGCGACCTGCGCCCGTACGCCGTCCACAGCGATCGACCCGGACGCGGTACGGCGGCGCGCGGCGGGCACCGGCGCGCGGGCCGGGCGTCGCAGCGTGACCGGCCTGCCGTCGAGCAGGAAAGCGGCGGGCAGCAGCGGGAAGTTGCGCCGCCGCCCGTGCCGGTCCTCCAGCACGACAGCGCCGGAGTCGAAGCCGACCACGGCGCCGCAGAACCCGGAGTCGGCGTCCTCGACCACCAGGTCGGGTTCGGCGTCGACCTCGGGGGTGACCTTCCGTCGTCGCCAGTCGCCGGCCAGCACGTCCCCGTCGTATCGCCCCGCCATGCCGCTGACGCTAACCAGGACCCCGGCGTGTCGCTCGGCGACGCGCCGACCGGGCCGTCATCCGTCGGCACGAAACGGTGCGAAGGGGGTAGTTGGGGCCAGGTCGCGCCGCCGGAGCGGCAGCCGAGACAGCAGCGGCGCGGAGCACGTACCCTTTCCGCATGTCCTCCCCCGCAACGGGCGCGGCCACACTGGCTCCGCGCCGGTCGAGCCGGTTCGTCGCCTGGGTGCGTGCCTGGCGAGCCGGTCTGGTGCCCTTCGACGAGGTGGCCGACGCCGTCGCCGGCGACGAGGAGCACCTCGTCGCCGACGCCCCCGGCACCTGGACCGACGTGTCGCTGCGGGAGGCGCTGCCCAGCCTCGCCAAGCATTCACCCGACGACATCCGCCTGGTGCTGCCCGCGCCCGGTGACCCGCGCGGCCTGCCCGGTCCGGGCGCGTTCGCCGGGGCGGCGCTGGTGGCGGGCGAGGCTGTGGTGGCGAGCGGGATGGGGCTGGTGCCCGAGGTCCGTACGCACACGTCCGGCTCGGGGATGACCTGGGAGACGGTGCTCTGGCGCGTCCATCCGCTGCCGGCGGACGCGCCGAAGGCGTCCCTCACCACGCCCGGTGCGGCGGAGGCCGAGGCCGAACTGGCCGCCGTGCTCGCCGAGACCACCGCCACGCTGACCCGGCTGGACGTCGCGCAGTGGCGGCCCGAACTCGCCGGGGCGCTCGCCGCGCTGCGCCGGCCGGACGGCGCCACCGACCTGCCGCCCGGCTTCGACCCGCGCGCCCGCCGCCTGTTCGCCCGCGCCGCCGTACTGGATCGGGTGCTCGCGCTGGCCGGGGAGAGCGCGCCCGGCGGCGCGGTCAACACCTACGAGGCGCAGCAGCGGGACGCGGCACTGCGGCCGCTGACCACCGCGTGCCGGCAGGCCCTGGTGGCCGCCTGCAACGCGCCGCTGCGACTCTAGAGCCGCAGACCCCCGGCTCAGACCTCGTCGATCAGGTCGGCCACCGAGTCGACGATCCGCGACGGACGGTACGGGTACCGCTCGGCCTCGGTCCGGCTGCTGATGCCGGTGAGCACCAGGATCGTCTCCAGTCCGGCCTCCAGGCCGCACAGGATGTCGGTGTCCATCCGGTCGCCGATCATCGCGGTCGACTCGGAGTGCGCGTCGATGGTGTTCAGCGCCGAGCGCATCATCATCGGGTTGGGCTTGCCGACGAAGTACGGGTCGACACCTGTCGCCTTCGAGATCATCGCCGCCACCGAGCCGGCCGCCGGCAGCGCACCCTCCATCGACGGGCCGGTGGCGTCCGGGTTGGTGCAGATGAATCGCGCGCCGTCGTTGATCAGCCGGATCGCCTTGGTTATCGCCTCGAAGCTGTAGGTGCGCGTCTCCCCCAGCACCACGTAGTCCGGGGCGAAGTCGCTGAGCACGTACCCCACCGCGTGCAGCGCCGTGGTCAGGCCGGCCTCACCGATGACGTACGCGGTGCCGCCCGGCCGCTGGTCGGCCAGGAACTGGGCGGTGGCCAGCGCGGACGACCAGATCGCCTCCTCCGGCACGTCCAGCCCCATCCGGGCCAGCCGGGCCTGCAGGTCGCGCGGGGTGTAGATGGAGTTGTTCGTCAGCACCAGGAACGGCTTGCCCGAGGCGCGCAGCTTCTTGACGAACTCCGGGGCGCCGGGCACCGGCTGCCCCTCGTGCACCAGCACGCCGTCCATGTCGGTGAGCCAGCTCTGCACCGGCTTGCGGTCAAGCATCGTGTCGTCCCCAGGGGTGTCGTCGGGTCGGGCTCAGGGCCGGCGGGCCGGGGGCACGCAGCACAGCGCCGGGCAGGTGTCCCAGGCCGGCAGTTCGCCGAGACGGCGGCGCAGCCGCTCCCCGTCCGGGGCGGTGCGCTCCAGCACCAGCTCGCGGACCATCGCCACGAACCGCGGGTCGACCCCGGGCGTGCCGGCCCGGACGAAGTCCAGGCCGAGCTGCTTGGCCGTCTCCAGCGCCTCGGTGTCCAGGTCCCACACCACTTCCAGGTGGTCGGAGACGAAGCCGATCGGGCTGACCACCACGCTGGTCACACCCTGCTCGGGCAGCGTGGCCAGGTGGTCGTTGACGTCCGGCTCCAGCCACGGCACCTGCGGCGGCCCGGACCGGCTCTGCCAGACCAGGTCGTACGCCAGGTCGGGTGCGGCCGCCGCGTGCACCAGCCGGGCGACCTCCTCGAGTTGGGCGGTGTAGCGGCCGCCGTGCGGCCCGGCGCTGGCGGCCGCCGACATCGGTACGGAGTGCGCGGTGAAGACCAGCCGGGTGCTGTCCCGCTTCGCCGGGTCGAGCTGGGCCAGCGCGGCACGGACCGCGTCGGCGTGCGGCTCGATGAAGCCGGGGTGGTCCCAGAACTGACGCAGCTTCTCGATCAGCGGGGCGTCCGGGCCGACAGCGGCGCGGGCCGAGGCGATGTCCTCCTGGTACTGCCGGCAGGACGAGTAGCCGCCGTAGGCGCTGGTGACGAACGCCAGCGCCCGGGTGATCCCGTCGTCGCGCATCCGCGCCACCGTGTCGGCGAGCATCGGATCCCAGTTGCGGTTGCCCCAGTAGACCGGCAGGTCGACGCCGTTGGCGGCGAAGTCCTCGCGGATCGCCGCGAGCAGGTCACGGCACTGCTGGTTGATCGGCGACACCCCGCCGAAGTGCAGGTAGTGCTCGGCGACCTCGGCCAGCCGGTCCGGCGGCACCCCCCGCCCCCGGGTCACGTTCTGCAGGAACGGGAGAACGTCCTCGGGCCGCTCCGGACCGCCGAAGGAGACCAGCACCAACGCGTCGTACGCCATGGGGACCATTGTCCCTCGCGGCCCGGGGCGGCGCGGCGGCCACCCCGGGTCCGGGTGTCAGGCGCCGATGGCGTGGTAGCCGCCGTCGACGTGGACGATCTCGCCGGTGGTGGCCGGGAACCAGTCGGACAGCAGCGCCAGGCAGGCCCGCGCGGCGGGCTCCTGGTCGGTGAGGCTCCAGCCCAGCGGTGCCCGCTCGGTCCAGGCGTCCTCGAACTGGTCGAAGCCGGGGATGGACTTGGCCGCGATGGTGCGCAGCGGGCCGGCGGCGACGAGGTTGCTGCGGATGCCCTGCTTGCCCAGGTGCAGCGCCAGGTAGCGGGAGGCGGACTCCAGCCCGGCCTTGGCCACGCCCATCCAGTCGTAGACCGGCCACGCCTTGGTGGCGTCGAACGTGAGGCCCACCACGGCGCCACCGGCGGACATCAGCGGCAGCGCGGCCATCGCGAGGGACTTGTACGAGTAGGTGGAGACCTGGAGCGCGGTGGCCACGTCCGCCCAGGGGGCGTCGAGGAAGCCGCCGCCGAGGCAGCTCTGCGGGGCGAACCCGATCGAGTGCACCACGCCGTCGAGGCCGTCGACGTGCTCGCGCACCTTGTCGGCGAGCCCGGCCAGGTGCTCCTCGTTCGTGACGTCCAGCTCGATCACGGGCGCCGGCTCGGGCAGCCGCTTGGCGATCCGCTCCACCAGGGAGAGCCGGCCGTAGCCGGTGAGCACGACCTGGGCGCCGTTCTCCTGGGCGAGCTTCGCCACCGAGAAGGCGATCGACGCGTCGGTGATGACGCCTGTGACAAGCAGCCGCTTACCGGCGAGAAGTCCGGACATTGCGTGTCTCCTCCGTGCTCTGCTCAGTGACCCATGCCGAGGCCGCCGTCGACCGGGATGACGGCGCCGGTGACGTATCCGGCCGCGTCCGAGGCGAGCCAGGTGACGACACCGGCGACCTCGTCCGGGGTGGCCATCCGCCCGGCCGGGATCGACTTGCGGATCTCCGCCTTGCGCTCCTCGGGCAGGCCGGCGGTCATGTCGGTGTCGATGAAGCCGGGTGCCACCACGTTCGCGGTGATGTTGCGGGCGCCCAGCTCGCGGGTGATCGAGCGGGCCACGCCGACCAGGCCGGCCTTGCTGGCCGCGTAGTTGACCTGGCCCGCGCCGCCGGAGAGACCGACCACCGAGGAGATGAAGATCATCCGCCCCCAGCGGCCGCGGAGCATCTTCGTCGAGGCCCGCTTGGCGACCCGGAACGAGCCGGTCAGGTTGGTGTCGAGGACGCGGGCGAACTGCTCCTCGGACATCCGCATGATCAGCGTGTCGTCGGTGATGCCGGCGTTGGCGACGAGCACCTCCACCGGGCCGAGTTCGGCCTCGATCGTGGTGAACGCGGCGTCGACCGACTCGGCGTCGGTCACGTCACACCGCACGCCGAACAGGCCGTCCGGGGCCTCGCCGCTGCGGTAGGTGACGGCCACCCGGTCGCCCTGCTTGGCGAACGCCTGCGCGATGGCCAGGCCGATCCCCCGGTTCCCGCCGGTCACCAGCACGGTTCGGGCCACGGATCCCCCTCTGCTCCAGTGATCTCTCGGTCGGTCGGAGCCTAGGGGTTACCGACAGGTAAGCGCTAACCCGCGCAGGTCACAGCGCCGCTCCAACCGGGGTCCGCGGGACCGGCGGCCGCGCGCGCGACACCCACACCCCCGGTGTACGATGATCGCGTCTGCGGGCCGGTCTGTGCCCGCGCCGGGCCCCGCCGACTACAGGAGGTGATCGCTGTGCGAGATAGCGATCCTCCCAGTCGTGGCCGGGCCCATCGTCAGCCCCGCTGAGCCACGGCTCGGTCGACGCGGCTGACCCGCTTCCCGCCCTCCGCACCGCATCCGCTTCCCGGCAAGCACGCCGGGTGTGGCCTGCCGCGCGGCGGAGCACCCGGTCACGACTTCGTGCGCGTACGCCCCGACCCCCCACGGCCCGCACCGGGCCGACCGTCGCCACGGAGCACACCCATGAGCCGTTACGTCGCCCCACTGGGCTTCACCCTCGCCGCCGTCTGGGTGGCCGTCCTGTTCGTGCTGGCCGGCGGCGGTCACTGACCACCGCCGGCCGGTTCCGGCTCACACCAGCCGGGACGTCCAGAGCAGACTCAGCCCGCCCGCGCACAGCGCCAGCAGCAACGCGATCCCCGCGTACCACTGGGTGATCTCGCGCGGCTCGGTCCGGTAGCCGATCGAGCTGCCCATGTCCTGGTAGACCTGCTTCAGTTCGCTGGCCGACGCGGCCTCGTAGAAGAAGCCCTGCGTGGTCTCCGCGAGCTGGGACAGCGCGGTGCGGTCCACCGGCACCCGCTGGAGCTGCCCGCCGATGTCGACCTGCCCCGAGTCGGTGCCGAACGCGATGGTGGACACCGGCACGTTCGCCGCCTGCGCCGCCGCGGCGGCCTCCTCGACCGAGCGGCCCGACGTGCGGTAGCCGTCGGACAGCAGCACGATCCGGGCCGGCGGGATGCCGGCGGCGCCGTCGGCCGGCACCGAGCGGATCGCCTCCAGGCAGGTGAAGACCGCCTCGCCGGTGGCGGTCGCCTCGGCCAGCACCAGCCCGTCGATCGCGGTGGTGACGGCGGCCCGGTCCTTCGTCGGCGGCACCAGCACGTTCGCCGACTTGGCGAACGAGACGAGCCCCAGGTTGTAGCTCTCCGGCAGCTCGCCGACGAACTGCTTCGCCGCCTCCTGCGCCGCCTCCAGGCGGTTCGGCGACACGTCGTCGGCCTGCATCGACAACGACACGTCGATGGCGAGCATCACGGTGGCCCGCTCCAGCGGCTCGCGGGTGTCGATCGCCGGGCGGGCCAGCCCGGTCGCCAGCACCAGCAGGCAGAGCAGGAACGCGGTCGCCGCGACGTGCCGCCGCCAGCCCAGTCCCTTGGGCGCGACGGTACGCAGCAGGTCGACGTTGGTGAACCGCAGCGCGTACTGCCTGCGGTGCAGTTGCCGCCAGACGTACGCGGCGGCGAGGGCGAGCACCGGCAGCACGGCGAGCAGCCACCACGGTTGCAGAAAACGGATCATCGAGTCGTCCCTCGGGTGCGGGCGTGCCGCTGCGCGGCGACGAAACGCACCATGTCCAGCAGCCAGTCTCGGTCGGTACGCAGACGCAGGTGGGCCGCGCCCGCGGCGCGCAGCTCGGCGGCGATCGCCCCGCGCTGGGCGGCCGCCGCCTCGGCGTACCGGCGGCGCAGGCCCGGGTCGGCGGTCTGCACCTCGTGCAGTTCCCCGCTCTCCGGGTCGACCACCGGCAGCACCCCCACGTCGGGCAGTTCCAGTTCCCGCGGATCGACCACCTCGACGGCGAGCACGTCGTGGCGGACCCGCAGCTTACGCAGCGGCCGGCCCCACTGCTGCGGCGGCGCGAGGAAGTCGGAGATCACCACCGCGACGCCGCGCCGCCGGGGCGGCCGGTTGAGCATGTCGACGAGCGCGCCGAGGTCGCTGCGGCCGGGCCGGATCTCGGCGCCCGCCACCGCCCGCAGCAGCCCCTGGGCCTCCTTGCGGCCGGAGCGGGCGGGCAGCCGCAGCATCGTCCCCGGTCCACCGGCCCCGCCGGTGCCGACGACGGCGCCGATCCGGTTGCCGCCCCGCACGGTCAGGTGGGCCAGCGCGGCGACCGCGGCCACCGCCACGTCCCGCTTGAGCCACCGCCCGGTGCCGAAGTCCAGGCTGGCCGACATGTCGACAGCCAGCCAGGTCTCCAGTTCACGGTCGGCCACCGTACGCCGGACGTGCGGCATGGTGGTGCGGGCGGTGACCGGCCAGTCCATCCGGCGCACGTCGTCGCCGGGCCGGTACTCCCGGGACTCCCCCGCCTCGCTGCCCGGTCCGGGCAGCAGCCCGGCGTAGTCGCCCTGGAGCAGCCCGTCCAGCTTCCGGGTGACCATGAGCTGGAGCCGGGCCAGCACGGCCCCGGAGCGGTCGCCGGCGGCGCTCAGCGGGGTGGGCGAGGTCACGGCCGCTGCCCGGGCCATCCGTTGTGCGGGACGGCCGGTGGCGGCGGTGTGGCCTGCTGGCGGGGCGCGACGGCGGGCAGCGGGATGGTCGACATCACCCGGTGCACGATGTGGTCGGCCGGTACGTCGTCGGCGAGCGCGTCGTAGCTGAGCACCAGCCGGTGGCGCAGGATGTCCGGCGCGATGTCCTGCACGTCCTGCGGCAGCGCGTAGTCCCGGCCGCGCAGCAGCGCCAGCGCGCGGGTGGCCCGGACCAGGCCGAGCGAGGCGCGCGGGCTGGCGCCGTACTGGATGAGCTGGGCGACGTCGGGCATGCCGTGCTCGGCCGGCGCCCGCGTGGCGAGCACCAGCCGGACCGCGTAGTCGACGAGCGCGTTGTGCACGAACACCTGGTCGGCCTTGTGCTGGAGGGCGACCAGGTCCGGGGTGTCGAACACCCGGGCCGGCTCGGGCGGGGCCACGCCCATCCGGTAGACGATCTCGCGCTCCTCGGCGTCCGTCGGGTATCCCACGACGATCTTCATGAGGAACCGGTCCCGCTGCGCCTCCGGCAGCGGGTAGACGCCCTCCTGCTCGATCGGGTTCTGGGTGGCCATGACCAGGAACGGGTCCGGCACCCGGTGGCTCTCGCCGCCGATGGAGACCTGCCGCTCGCTCATCACCTCCAGCAGCGCCGACTGCACCTTGGCGGGCGCGCGGTTGATCTCGTCGGCGAGCAGGAAGTTGACGAAGACCGGGCCCAGCTCGACGTCGAACTTCTCGCTGGACTGCCGGTAGATCCGGGTGCCCATGATGTCGGCGGGCACCAGGTCGGGGGTGAACTGGACCCGGGCGAACGAGCCGCCGACGACCCGGGCCAGGGTCTCCACGGCGAGCGTCTTGGCCACACCCGGCACGCCCTCCAGCAGGCAGTGCCCCCGGGCCAGCAGCGCGACGAACATCCGCTCGACCATCCGATCCTGGCCGACGATCACCCGCTTGGTCTCGAACAGCGCCCGCTCCAGCAGCGTGGCGTCCTGGGCCGGGGTGGTGCCCGCCGGGGGCGGCGCGTCCGGCGCCGCCTCGGTCGGGTTCGGCACGTCGGGTGTGGTCGGCTGGGCCACCGGTCCTCCACAGCAGGGTCGTCGTCGTGGCGTGGTGCGTATCAAGACTGTCATGCCTCGCTGAGAGCCGAGGGTGGGAGAGGCACGATTTTCGCCGCGCCGTCCCACCACACCGTCCCGCCGCGCGGGAAACGCTGAACACGGGTGGACAACAAGGGGTCCGCAGTGTGTACGATTCACCCCGTCGCCGGGCGGCTCCCCCCGTGGCCGCCCGGCGCTAAAACTCCCGGCGTGCGGCCTCTAGACTCGCCCCGGTGACGACTCCCACCACCCCGGACGAGACGCTGATCTGCTCGGCGCGGGGGTGTCGCGCGCCCGCCGCCTTCCAGCTCCGCTGGCACAATCCCCGCCTGCACGCGCCGGACCGGCGCAAGACCTGGCTGGCCTGCCCGGAGCACCGCGGCTCACTCGGTGACTTCCTCGAGGCACGCGGCTTCCTCCGCGAGGTGGTCCCGCTTCCCTGATCGCCTACGCTCGAAGCGTGAGCGAGCAGATGACCCGAGCCCGTACCGGCGGCGAGCACCGCAGGTCCTCCCGGTGAGCGGTGACGGCCCCGCCGGCCTCCCGCCCGCCTCGCGCAGCGCGCTGGAGCCCTGGCCGGACACGGTCCGCTGGCAGCCGATCTCCCGCGACCTGATCTGGGTGGAGCTGATCCGGCTCGGCATCGGGCTGGCGGTGGCGCTCGTGGTGCTCGGCGTTGCCTGGGCGCTGTCCGGGCACTGGCTGCTCGGCGCCGCCGTCGGCGTGGCGCTGCTGCTGGGCGTCTGGCGGTCCGTCACCATCGTGCGCGCGGTCCGCGCCTGGGGGTACGCCGAGCGCGACGACGATCTGCTCGTGCGCCACGGCCTGCTGGTGCGGCGGTTGTCCATCGTGCCGTACTCGCGGATGCAGTTCGTCGATGTGAGCGCCGGTCCGCTGGAGCGCGCGTTCGACCTCGCCACCGTGCAATTGCATACGGCCGCCGCCGCGAGCGACGCCCGGGTGCCCGGCCTGCGCCCGGCCGAGGCGTCCCGGCTGCGCGACCGGCTGACCGCGCTGGGCGAGGACCGGGCGGAGGGCCTGTGAGCGAACGGAGCGACTCCGGCGCCCCGCCGCCCCCCGACGACCGGCCGGAGCCGACCCCCGGCCCGCCCGCGCCGGCCGACGCGGCGCAGCCGCCGGCTCCGGCTCAGCAGCCCGCGCCGGGACTGGCGCCCGGGCCCGGGCAGTCGTCTGATCAGGGGCCACCCGCCGCGCCGGGGCAGCCGGCCAACGGGTATCCGTGGCCGCCGGCGCCGGGTTACGGGCCGCCGCCCGCCTACGGACCTCCGACCGGGTACGGGCCGCCGCACGGGTACGCACCGCCACCCGGCTTCGGGCAGCCCGGCTCGGCGGCACCCGGCTACGGGCCACCCGCCGGACCCGACGCGGCGCCCGGCCCGTGGCCCGCGCCGCTGCCGCCGTACCCGGGACCGTGGGGTCCGGCGGCCGGACCGCCCGGCGGCGAGGAGCCCCGGCAGCGGCTGCATCCGCTCAGCCCGGCGCTGCACGGCGCGAAGTCGCTGGTCGTGGTGATCGCCGGGCTCTCCTGGTCGACGCTGTCGCGGGTCGGGTTCGGCTGGTTCGCGGTGCTGGTCACCGTCTTCGTGCTCGGCGCCACCGTGCTGTCGGTGGTGAGCTGGTGGAACACCGGCTACCACCTGGTGGGCCGCGAGCTGCGGGTCTACGAGGGCCTGCTGTGGCGGCGTACCCGGGCCATCCCGCTGGAGCGGTTGCAGGCGGTGGAGGTGGTCCGGCCGCTGCTGGCCCAGCTCACCGGCCTGGCCGAGCTGCGGCTGGAGGTGGTCGGCGGGGGCAAGACCGAGGCGCCGCTCGCATACCTCAGCGTGGCCGAGGCGACCGCGCTGCGGCAGCGGCTGCTCGCTGTCGCCGGTCGCTCCGCCCCGGCGCCGGTTGCGGTGGCCGAGCCCGGCGCGCCGGTCGCGCCGGTGCCGGAGGGGCGCCGGCTGCACGCCGTCCGCAACCAGGACCTGCTGGTCAGCCAGTTGCTCACGCCGCAGGCGTTCCTGCTGCCGCTGGGTCTGGTGTTCGTCGGCGCCCAGTTCCTCTCCGAGGGCTCGTGGTCGTTCATCGCCGTGGCGAGCACGCTCACCGCGATGGCCGGTGTGGTGCTGCAACCGATCCGCCGCGTGCTCGACGACTGGAGCTTCCGGCTCGACCGGGACGACGGCACGCTGCGCGTGCACAACGGGCTGCTGGAGACGCGGATGCAGACCGTACCGCTGCACCGGGTGCAGACGGTGCGGGCGACCTGGCCGCTGCTGTGGCGAATGAAGGGGTGGCTGCGGCTGCGGCTGGAGGTGGCCGGCTACTCGGCCGGTGAGCCGGACGACCGCAACCGCCCGGACCGGCTGCTGCCGGTCGGCGACGCGGGCACCGGCGCAATGGTCGTGGCGGAGGTGCTGCCCGGCGTACGGCTGGACGCGCTGCCCGCCACGCCACCCCCGTCGCGGGCACGGTGGCTGCGACCGCTGAGCCGCAAGGTGGTCGGCGCCGGCCTCGACGAGCGGGTCTTCGTGGCCCGCTCCGGGCTGCTGACCCGCCGGTTGACGCTGGTGCCGTACGCCCGGATCCAGAGTGTGCGGGTCACGCGGGGCCCGGTGCAGCGGCTGCTGCGGCTGGCCACCGTGCACGCGGACACCGCCGGTGGGGCCGGGGCGGCGGCCGTCGACCGGGATCTGGCCGACGCGTGGGAGCTGGCGGCTGAGCTGACCGAGCGGTCGCGCGCCGCCCGCCGTACCGACAGCGGCCGCTGACCTCGGCGGCCGCGACGCCACGACGGGCGGCGCGGCGAACCACGGCGGCGCGGCAACGGCCCGGCCGCCCGTGACGGCGGTGGTGCGGGACTACCGGCGCTCGGCGGGCACCGCGTCCCGATCGGCGGCGGCGCCGTCCGGGAGGTCGGCGGCGGCGCCGTCGGCGGACGGCTCGCCTGCGGCGACGGCGGGCTCACCGGCCCGCCGGGCCTGCCGCGCCGCCCACCAGCGCTCGGCCAGGCCGACCACCAGGAACGTCATGCCCACGTACGCCCAGCCGACCAGCACGTCGATCAGGTAGTGCTCGCCGCTGTACATCAGCGTGAACGTCATGGCCAGCGGGTACGCCAGCATCAGCGGCCACCAGCGCTTCCGCACCGACCGCATGAAGAACAGCACCACGAACAGCGCGAACGCGGTGTGCAGCGACGGCATCGCGGCCACCGGGTTGGAGGCGATCTGCCCGGCGTTGAGCAGGTTGCCCGCGCCGTGCATGCCGATCTCCTTCCACCCCCGGGTGGAGATCCGCGCGACCTCGGTGAGCAGGCCGTTCTGCGCCGCCCACCACGGCGGCGCGGCCGGGTAGGCGAAGTAGGTGACCAGGCCGGCCGCGCACAGGAAGCCCCAGCGGGACATGTACGCGATCCAGCGCCGCCGGTTGCGCATCCACAGCACCGCGGCGGCGGCGAACGTCGCCACGAAGTGCGAGAAGTAGATCCAGCTCACCAGCACGTCCCACCAGCGCACCTCGGACGCGTCGTACAGGCGCTCCTGGAGCCAGATCGTCGGCACCTCGCCGCCGGTGAGCCATCCGGTGAGGAAGCGGTCGGCGACGATCAGTTCCATCGCGTGCGGGGTGGCGCCGTTGTCGGCGAACCCCCGGGACAGGTTGTACGCGGCCAGCAGCAGCACGACCGGGATCCAGTCCCGGGCGAACCGCAGGTGGCTGCGCCACGGGCGGGCCGAGTTCCACGCGATCGTGCCGGCCCAGATCCACAGGAACGCGTACGCCGGGTCGGTGGGCAGGCCGATGGCGAGCCAGGCGACGACGAAGGCGACGCCCCAGATGGTCATCGCGATCACACGGCGGCGCCCACCGTCGGGCGATTCGGTGGTCGCGTCGGGGGCGGGGGTCGGAGATTGTGTCAGCTCGGCCATCGCGGACAAGGTTAACGGCGGGCGACCGGCGGGCATGCGGGCGGGCGGTGACGACCGGACCGGTGGCGGCTCGGACGCCGGACGGCCGCGGGCCGGCTGCACTAGGCTCGGCCGCATGCAGGAGCAGCCGGAGTCGCCCTTCACGCCGGGCCTGACCGCCCGGGTCGAGCTCACCGTGACCGACGCCGACACCGCGCAGGCGGTCGGCTCGGGGGACGTGCCGGTGCTCGGCACACCCCGGGTGCTGGCGCTGGCCGAGGCGGCGACGGTGGCCGCCACCGCGACCCGGATGCCGTCCGGGTCGACCACTGTCGGCGTCCGGGTGGAGCTGGAGCACCGCGCGGCCACGCCGGTCGGTCGTACCGTGGCCGCCCACGCCGAGCTGGTGAAGGTCGACGGGAAGCGGCTCGTCTTCGACGTGACAGTCACCGACGGGCCCACCGTGGCGGCGCAGGGCCGGGTCGAGCGGGTGCTCGTCGACCGGCAGCGCTTCGTCGAGCGGGCCGTGCGCCAGTCATGACCGCCGGGTTCTCCGAGGTCGCCGCCGGGGTGCACGTGCTGCGTGAGCCGACGCTCGCGGTGAACGTCGTGCTGGTGGTGGGTGACGGCGCGGCGCTGCTGGTGGACACGCTCTCCACCGCCGGGCAGGCCCGGGAGCTGGCGGAGGCGGCGCGGGCGGTGACGCCGTACCCGTGGACGATCGTGAACACGCACCACCACTTCGACCACTGCTTCGGCAACGCCACGCTGGCCGGGCCGGACACCGCGATCTACGCGCAGGCCCAGGCCGCGGCGGCGCTGCGGGACCGGTCCGACGCGGTGCGCCGCGCCGCGTACGAGGAGATGCGTGCCGGGCACCCGGCGCTGGCCGAGGAGCTGGCGCGAACCGAGCTGCGGGCGCCGACGCACGAGGTGCACGAGGAGACGGTGCTCGACGTCGGCGGCCGGCGGGTGGTGCTGCGCCATCCCGGGCACGGGCACACCGACGCCGACCTGGTGGTGCACGTACCCGACGCGGACGTGCTGGTCGCGGGCGATCTGGTGGAGCAGAGCGGACCGCCGGCGTTCGAGGAGTCGTACCCCCTGAAGTGGCCGGACGCGCTGGCCGACCTGCTGCGACTGACCACGCCCACGACGGTGGTGGTGCCCGGCCACGGCGAGCCGGTCGGCGCGGACTTCGTCCGCGAGCAGCACGCGCAGCTCGCGCGGCAGGCGTGGCTGATCCGCGCCGGGCACACCGGCAGCGCCCCGCCGGAGCGGGTGGCGGCCGAGTCGCCGTTCGGCGCCCGGCCGGGCCTGATCGCTGCCCGCCGCGGCTACGCGGAGCTGGACGGCACGGCCTGACCGGCGGCCGGGTTCAGCCGGCGTCGGCCAGGATCTCCCGGAGGCGGTTGCGGCACTCGGCGACGAACGCCGGGAACGTGTCCCAGTAGTAGGAGACGCCACTGGCCGCCACGCCGAGCGCCCAGGCGCGGGCCCGCGCCCAGGTCACATCGTCCACGCCGAGCGCCTCCCGGTAGGCGTGCCGGGCCTGCGGCGGAAGGTCCCAGGTCGGCGCGTGTTCGGCGTCGGGGTGCCCGACTGTCAGGCCACCGAAGTCGATGACCGCCCGCAGCCGGCCGTCGTGCACCAGCAGGTTGGTGGGCTTGAGGTCACCGTGCAGCCAGACGTGCGGCCCGGCGGGTTCGGGCAGGGTGAGGGCGTCGCGCCAGAGCCGGACCAGGGTGTCGACGTCCGCCTCGTCGCCGATCAGGTTCCGGCAGTCGTCGAGCGCCGCGGAGATCCAGGTGTCGCAGGGACGGAGGCTGCCGCCGCGGTAGCCGCTGAGCGGGCCCGCGCGGGTCGCGCCGAGCAGGTCGGTCGCGTGCAGGCGCCGGACGAACACGGCCAGGTCGGCGCCGAGGGCGGTCCAGTCCTCGACCGTGCCGGACCGGACCTCGTCGCCGGGTATCCACCGCTGCACCGACCACGGCAGCGGGAAGGCGTCGGCCGGGACGCCGGCGTACACCGGTTCCGGCACCCGGTACGGCAGCAGCGGCGCGAGCCGGGGCAGCCACCGCTGTTCCTTGCGCAGGGCGCCGGCCTTCTCGGCGGTGCGCGGCAGGCGGACGAGCAGGTCGGCGCCGAGCCGGTACATCGTGTTGTCGGTCCCGGCGCCGGCCGGGGTCAGCGGCAGCGCGGCCCACTCGGGGCGCTGTGCGGTCAGCAGCGCCCGGACGACCTGCTCGTCCACGGGTATCTCGTCCTGGTGCAGGGCCATCCGGTGATCATGCGGGGCGGGCCGGCGCCGCGGCCACCGGGTTTCCGGGGGCCGGCCCGGGGCGGGCATGTCCCCGCAGGGCACCGAGCAGCGCGTCGAGGTGCGGGGCGGCGGCCAGGATCGCCGTCCGTGCCGGCGGCTCCAGCTCGGCCAGCGCCTCGTCGAGCAGTGCGGCGCGGTTGGTCTCGTAGTCGGCCATCCGGGCCCGGGCGGCCTCGGTCACGCGCAGCCGCAGCACGCGGCGGTCATCGGGGTCGCGGTCACGGGCCAGCAGCCCGGCGTCGGTGAGGTCGCGGACCAGCGTGCTCACCGTGTTGGGCGCGGTGCAGAGACGCCGGGCCACCTCCTTGCCGCTGATCCCGGGCGTCTCCCGGACCAGCAGGAGCAACTCCACCTGCGCCTCGGGCAGCGGATCGCGTCCGACCCGCGCCCCGGTCCGGCGGCGCAGGAGGCGGTGCAGCTCCCCCACCACCGCTCCGACGCGCGCGACCTGCTCGTTCGTCGCCACGGAGTCACCCGCCTCACATCGCAATAGTTCTGACTACAGATGTAAGGTACCCGGACGCACCGGATCCAGGGGGTACCCACTCGTGAGCAACGCCGCGCCGACCGCCGCGCGCCCGGCCGCCGACCGCACCGCGTCCACCGGCGGCGTGACGCTGCTGGTGCTGCTCGGCACGCTCACCGCGATCGGCCCGCTGTCGCTGGACATGTACCTGCCGGCGTTCCCGGCCATGACCCGCGACCTCGGCGCCGACCAGGCCGGCATCCAGCTCTCGCTGACCACCTGCCTGATCGGTCTCGCCCTGGGTCAGCTCGTCACCGGGCCACTCAGTGACCGCTGGGGGCGCCGGCGTCCGGTGCTGGTCGGCGTGGTCGCGTACACCGTGCTGGCGCTGGCGTGCGCCGCGGCGCCGAACGCCCCGCTGCTGGCCGCCGCGCGGTTCGCCCAGGGCGTCGCCGGCGGCATGGGCGTGGTGGTCGCCCGCGCGGTGGTCCGCGACCTCTACTCGGGACGGGACGCCGCGAAGTACTTCTCCCGGCTCACCCTGGTCTTCGGCGTGGCGCCGGTGGCGGCGCCGGGCGTGGGCAGCCTGGTACTGCGGTTCGGCTCGTGGCGGGCCGTCTTCGTGGCGCTCGCCGTCATCGGGGCGGTGCTCGCCGTCGCCGTCGCGCTGCGCCTGCCGGAGACGCTGCCGCCCGAGCGCCGCAGCACCGGCGGCCTGGGGGCCACCGTCCGGACCATGCGGTCGCTGCTCGCCGACCGGGTCTACCTCGGGTACGCGCTGACGCAGGGCTTCGCGTTCGCCGGGCTGTTC
Organism: Micromonospora sp. CNZ285; assembly: GCF_004637285.1. Classification (NCBI taxonomy): domain Bacteria; kingdom Bacillati; phylum Actinomycetota; class Actinomycetes; order Micromonosporales; family Micromonosporaceae; genus Micromonospora; species Micromonospora sp. CNZ285. Next base: position 3,206,872 of record NZ_SPQD01000001.1, read on the forward strand.
GCGTACATCTCCGGGTCGTCGTTCGTGTTCCAGGACGTCTTCGGCGTCTCCGCCGCCGTGTTCAGCGTGATCTTCGGCGTCAACGCGCTCGCCCTGGTGGCGGTCGGGCAGGCGAACGCCCGGCTGCTCGACCGGTTCGCGCCGCGCCGGCTGCTGGTCACCACGCTGGTGGTCGGCCTGGTCACCGCGGTCGGTGTGCTGAGCGGCGCGCTGGCCGGAAGCCTGGCCGTGACGGCGGTGGCGCTGTTCGCCTTCGTCGGCTCGCTCGGCATGGTGATGCCGAACAGCACCGCGCTGGCGCTGGACGCGCACGCCCGGCACGCGGGCACCGCCGCCGCGCTGATGGGCGGCATCCAGTCGGTGGTGGGCGCGCTCGCCGCGCCGCTTGTCGGGCTCGGCGGCGAGGGCAGCGCGCTGCCGATGGCGGTGGTGCTGGCCGGCGCCGCGTTCCTGTCGCTGACCGCCGTCGTGACGCTGGCCCGTCCCCGCGCCTGAGCACGGGGCGGACGGGTCACGGGAAGCGGGTGGCGACGGCGGTGCGGGTGGGCATGGCGGTGGCGCCGCCCGGTGACTCGCACACCACCGCCGCCACCCGCAGCGCGAACGCGACCCGCTCCCGCCACCCGGCCGGGTCGAGCGGCTCACCGGCGGCCAGCAGGTCGGCCACCAGCGCGCCCATCACCGAGTCGCCCGCGCCGGTGGCGTCCACCGCGTCCACCTTCGGTGCGGGTACCCGCACCACGTCGTCGCCGGCGGCGACCAGGGCGCCGTCCGCGCCGAGCGTGACCACGACCGTGCTCGCACCGAGTTCCCGCAGGTACGCGGCGACGCCCTCGACCGGCTCGTCCGGGTAGAGCAGCCGCGCGTCGGCGCTGCTGAGCTTGACCAGGTGCGCGGCGGCGGCGAACTCGGCGACCACCGCCCGCAGCCCGTCCAGCGCGCCCGGGGCGGTGAGCAGTCGGGGCCGTACGTTCGGGTCGAACACCCGCAGCGCGCCCGCTATCGACCAGGCGCGCCGGGCGGCGGCCAGTACCGGCGGGTCGAGCAGCACGATCGAGCCGCAGTAGAGCACGTCCGCGCCCTCGACCAGCGCCACGTCCAGGTCGTCCGGGCCGAGCAGCGCGTACGAGCGGGGTTCGCCGTAGAAGCGGAAGTCCGGCTCCGCGCCGGCGAACGTGGCCACGGCGAGCGCTGTGGGCGCCGGCACCGTCACCGTCCCGCTCACGTCCACACCGGCGCCGGTGAGGAACGCGCGGATCCGTCCGGCCAGCGCGTCGTCGCCGAGCGACCCGACGAACCGCGCGTCTCCGCCGAGCCGGGCGATCGCCACCGCCACGTTGAGCGGGCCGCCGCCGATCGCCTGCCGGTAGACGGGTTCTCCGTCGTGCTCGGCGTCGAGCAGGTCCACCAGCGCCTCGCCGAGCACCACCGCGTACCCCATCCTGGCTCCCCTCGTCGTCCTCCCCCGATCCTGTCGCATGCCGGTGCCACCGCGCGCCTGGACCCGGGCATCGAGCGCCGCCTATTGCGGGCGGCGTGCGGACGTGGTGGGATGGCGATGCCGGGTACCGACGCGGGGGGCTGCCGCGTCGCCGGCCGCCGGGTCGATCCGACGCGAGGGCATCCACGGTCCGTGGCAACGGACCGCAAGCGGTGCGCGCCCGCAGACGGCCCCGGCCGCACGCCGACCGGGCGCGGGCACCGCGATCGTCGCATCCGCTCGTCGCAGCGGGGCGGGCCGAACCGGGCCACGCTCCGCGAGTCAGGAGATCCCCGTGCACCGATCCCGTACGGCCGCGTTGCTCACCGCGGCCGCCACCCTGGCCCTGGGCGCGTTCGCCCTGGCCACCAACTCCGGACCGGCGGCCGCGCACGGCGCGGCCATGACGCCGGGCGCCCGCACCTACCTGTGCTGGAAGGACGGCCTCACCGGAACCGGTGAGATCCGGCCGAACAACCCCGCCTGCTCGTCGGCGGTGGCCGAGAGCGGGGCGAACTCGCTGTACAACTGGTTCAGCGTGCTGCGCTCCGACGCCGGCGGGCGGACCGTCGGGTTCATCCCCGACGGCAAGCTGTGCAGCGGCGGCAACCCCGGCTTCAGCGGGTACGACGCGGCGCGCAACGACTGGCCGATCACCCACCTGACGGCGGGCCGGTCGATCGAGTTCCGGTACAGCAACTGGGCCCACCACCCGGGCACGTTCTACTTCTACGTGACCAAGGACAGCTGGAGCCCGAACCGGCCGCTGGCCTGGAGCGACCTGGAGGAGCAGCCGTTCCTGCAGGTGACCAACCCGCCGCAGCGCGGCGCTGTGGGCACCAACGACGGTCACTACTACTTCACCGGCAACCTGCCGTCGAACAAGAGCGGCCGGCACATCATCTACTCGCGCTGGGTCCGCTCGGACAGCCAGGAGAACTTCTTCGGCTGCTCGGACGTGACGTTCGACGGCGGCAACGGCGAGGTGACCGGGATCGGCTCGGGCGGCAGCAACCCCCCGACGACCGCGCCGCCGACCACCGCGCCGCCGACGACCGCGCCGCCGACGACCGCGCCGCCGACCTCACCTCCGCCGGTGACGACCAGCCCGACCATGCCGGCCGGCTCCTGCATGGCGGTGTACAAGGTGGTCACCGCCTGGGGTGGCGGCTTCCAGGGCGAAGTGACGATCATGAACCACAGCACCCGGACGTACTCCGGGTGGACCGCGAACTGGACCTGGCCCAGCGGCCAGACCATCAACCAGGTGTGGAACGGCACGTTGAGCGGCAGCGGGGCGTCGGTGAGCGTCTCCAACGCCGCCTACAACGGCAGCGTCCCGCCGGAGGGCACCACGACGTTCGGCTTCACCGCGAACTTCTCCGGCACCAACTCCCTGCCGACGGTCACCTGCACCGGCAGGTGACCCCGTAACGGGAAGGGCCCCGGGGGAACACCCCGGGGGCCCTTCCTCGTCACGCTCGGGTCAGCGGACCATGCTGCCGACGACCGGCTTGGTGAGCAGCGCGGACTGGTTGCGCTGGATGCCCGGGTCGAGCGTCTTGGCCACGAAGATGGCGTGCCAGATGCAGAAGATCAGCACGGTCCACACCTTGCGGGAGTGGTCCGCCTCCTCCCGCTTGTGCTCCTCCAGCAGGCGCATCGCGTACGACAGGTCGATCAGGTCACCCGCGCCCGAGGTGGACAGCACGTGCCGCGCCCACTCGTACATCTCGCCGCGCAGCCAGACCCGGGTCGGGGTCGGGAAGCCCAGCTTCTTGCGGTTCACGATGGCCGGCGGCACGACGCCCTGCAGCGCCTGGCGCATCGCGTACTTGGTGGCCTCGGAGCGCGGCGGCAGCTTCAGGTCGACCGGGATGCCGGCGGCGACGTTGAACACCTCCCGGTCCAGGAACGGCACCCGCACCTCCAGCGAGTGCGCCATCGAGATCCGGTCGGCCTTGACCAGGATGTCGCCGCGCAGCCAGGTGTAGAGGTCGACGTACTGCATCTTGGTGACGTCGTCCAGCTCGGTGCACTCGGCGTAGATCGGCGCGGTCACGTCCGTGTAGCGCACCGAGGGGTCGTAGCGGCGCAGCAGGTGCTGCTTCTCCTCCTCGGTGAACATCCGGGCGTTGCCGTAGTAGCGCTCCTCGATCGGGGTGGTGCCGCGTTCCAGGAAGCTCTTGCCCTTGACGCCCTGCGGGATCGCCTTGGACACCGCGCGCAGGCCCTTCTGCACGCCGTCGGGCAGGCTGTTCACCGCGTTGAGCGACAGCGGCTCCCGGTAGATGGTGTAGCCGCCGAAGAACTCGTCCGCGCCCTCACCGGAGAGCACCACCGTGACGTGCTCGGCGGCCTTCTTCGCCACGAAGTACAGCGGCACCAGCGCCGGGTCGGCGACCGGGTCGTCCAGGTGCCAGACGATCTTCGGCAGCGCGTCGATCATGTCCTGCGGCCCGATCTTGGTCGGGATCGTGGTCACGTCGAGGTGCCGGGCCGAGTCCTGGGCCACGTCGATCTCGGAGTAGCCGGGCACGTCGTACCCGACGGTGAAGGTGAGGATGTTCGGGTTGAACTCGCGGGCCAGCGCCACCACAGCCGTGGAGTCGATGCCGCTGGACAGGAACGAGCCGACCGGCACGTCCGAGCGCATGTGCATCCGGACGCTCTCGCGCAGCGTCTCCCGGATGTCGTGGTAGAGCCGCTGCTCGTCGGAGACCGGGGCCGGGCGGAACACCGGGCGGTACCAGCGGCGCACCTCGATCCGGCCACCCGGGGTCCAGGTCAGGTACTCCCCCGAGCCGATCCGGCTGATCCCCTTGTGCAGGGTGCCCGGCTCGGGCACGTACTGCAGCGTCAGGTAGTGGCTCAGGTTCGCGGTGTCGATACCCGCGTCGCCCTGGTACGCCGAGTGCGCGAACGGCAGCAGCGCCTTCTTCTCCGAGGCGAGGTAGAGGCCGTCCTGTGTCTCCAGGTAGTGCAGCGGCTTGATGCCGAAGTAGTCCCGCGCGCCGAAGGCCCGCCGCTCCTGCCGGTCCCAGATCACGAACGCGAACATGCCGCGCAGCTTGGTGAGCACCTGCTCACCCCAGTAGTGGTAGCCGGCGACGATCACCTCGCCGTCGCCGTTCGTGGCGAACTGGGCGCCGTAGTCGCGGATCAGCTCCTCGCGCAGCTCGATGTAGTTGTAGATCTCGCCGTTGAAGGTGAGCAGGTACCGCCCGCCCGCGTACGGCAGGGGCTCGTGGCTCAGCGCCACGTCGATGATCGCCAGGCGCTTGTGCGCGAACACGCCGTCCGCGTACCGGCCGGAGGCGTCGCCGACCACCTCGACCCCTGTCTCGTCCGGGCCACGGTGGTGCAGGCACTCCAGTGCGCCGGCGATGTGGTCGCGGTGGGCGGCGGCGTCGCCGCGCGCGCTGAAGAAGGCCAGGAGTCCGCACATGGCCGCCATCTTTCCACGCGCCGGAAGCCGCCGTCGCGGCACCGCAGGCACCTCCCGCTGTCGTGCGCGCGGTACCGTCGGGACCAGCGACGAGGCTCAGGGAGGGGCGGATCATGGCCGAGGAGCGGACCGGGCAGGGCAAGGCGGCGGACGGCACGGAGTCGCACGACCCGGATTTCCCGGAGGCGTTCCTGTCGTTCATGCGGCAGGGCTGGCGGGACACCGAACTGCCGGTCACCCCGCGCGCGGAGGTGCCCAATCACGCCAAGCGGCGGGCCGCGCTGGCCGAGGCATTCCCGGGCGAGACGCTGGTCATCCCCACCGGCAACGAGAAGGTACGCGCCAACGACACCGAGCACCGGTTCCGGCCGGGCAGCGACTTCGCGTACCTGACCGGCGACCTGGAGCCGGACAGCGTCCTCGTGCTGCGGCCGGGCGGCGAGGCCACGCTGTTCATGCGGCCCCGGTCGTCGCGGGTGACCGACGAGTTCTTCCGCAGCCGCCACGGTGAGCTGTGGGTGGGCCGCCGGCCGACGCTGCGGGAGAAGTCCACCGAGCTGGGCCTGCCGACGGCCGACCTGAGCGAGCTGGACGCGGCGCTGGCCGACCTGGCTCCGGGGCGTACCCGGGTGCTCCGCGGTTTCGACGCCCGGGTGGACGCGGCGGTGCGTCAGTACGACGGCGCGCGCGCCGAGGGGCAGCCCGGCCGCGACCGGGAGCTGGCGATCACGATCGCCGAGCTGAAGCTGGTCAAGGACGAGTGGGAGATCGCGCAGCTCCAGGAGGCCTGCGACGCCACGGTGCGCGGCTTCGAGGACGTGGCCCGGGCGCTGCCGGCCGACCGCGGGGTCTCCGAGCGGCTGCTGGAGGGTGTCTTCGCCCTGCGCGCCCGGCACGACGGCAACGACGTCGGCTACGGCTCGATCGTCGGGGCCGGCGAGCACGCCACGATCCTGCACTGGGTGCACAACCACGGCGCGACCCGTCCGGGTGAGCTGCTGCTGATGGACATGGGCGTGGAGAACCGCAACCTCTACACGGCCGACGTGACCCGGGTGCTCCCTGTCGACGGCCGGTTCACGCCGTTGCAGCGTCAGGTCTACGACGCGGTGTACGCCGCGCAGCAGGCCGGCATCGAGATGTGCCGGCCGGGCGTGGCGTTCCGGGACGTGCACCTGGCCTCGATGCGGGTGCTGGCCGAGGCGCTGAAGGATCTCGGACTGCTGCCGGTGAGCGTGGACGAGGCGATGGATCCGGCCTCCACGGTCTACCGGCGGTGGACGCTGCACGGCACCAGCCACATGCTCGGCATCGACGTGCACGACTGCGCCAACGCGCGCAAGGAGACCTACCGCGAGGGGCCGCTCGGCGAGGGGTACGTGCTCACCGTCGAGCCGGGGCTCTACTTCCAGCCGGAGGACGAGCTGGTCCCGGAGGAGCTGCGGGGCATCGGCGTGCGGATCGAGGACGACATCCTGGTCACCGCCGACGGCCCGGTGAACCTGTCGGCCGGGCTGCCGCGCGCCTCCGCCGAGGTGGAGACCTGGCTGGCCGAGCAGCGTGAGGCGGGCCCCCGCCTGCCCGGCTGATCCCCGCGGCCGCGAACTCCTTCGGGCCCCATCACCGCGCCTCGACGGCGGGTGGTGGGGCCCGCCGCCGTCTGGGCCGTTGCGGTCCCCCTGACGTGGTTGGTCACCGACCGCCGTTCGTGGGAGGAATGCGGGCTTTTTTCGGATACGTCTTCCTCGCGAGGAACCTTCTCATACGGTGCTGATCAGAGGCTACAACCGGTTTGTAGCTGGTCGCCCGGCCTGGGGCGGTGCGACCCGTTTGGGAAGAACCGAAAGGGCTCTCATGTCGAATGACGTAACGACACCCGACGGCGGCGCTCCGATGGCGCCCCCGCCGCGGACGAGCAAACGGCGGGCGCTCTGGGTCGCCACCGGCGTGGCCGGGCTGACCGGCGTCGTCGGACTGGCGGCACTCGGCGGTCTCGCCGCCCGCGACGACAAGTCCGGCACCGAACCGGTGGCGGACAACCACGCCGCCGCGCCGCAGAACGCCGGCGACGACTCCCGCGCCGAGGACGGCAAGGGCGGCGAGAAGGGCGAGGACGGGTACGGCAAGGACGGCAAGGACCGTGGCGAGTGGGGCCCGGACAAGGGCGAGTGGGGCAAGGACGGCAAGGACGACCACGGCAAGACCCGCGAGGTCCCCTGCAAGGACGACGCCCTGATCGACGCCCTCGAACTGGCCAACCGCGACCACGGCGGCACCATCAAGCTCGCCGAGAACTGCACCTACGAACTCGGCGTCAAGGACCGCAAGTTCGGCTCCGCCCTGCCCGAGATCAAGCAGGACGTCACCATCAAGGGCAACAACTCCACCATCAAGCGCGACGCCGAAGACACCTTCCGCATCTTCCGCGTCGTCGACGGCGGCGACCTCACCCTCAAGGACCTCACCATCAAGGGCGGAAACGCCAACGAATTCAAGTACCCCGGCGGCGGTGGCCCGGCGCCGACGGCGCTCGTCCCGGACGGCAAGGACGACGACAAGCGGTTCGAGGGTGACGGCGGCGCGCTCCTGGTCGAGCGTGGCGGCAGCGCGCACCTGGACAACGTGAAGCTCGTCGACAACAACGCCGAGGGCGACGGCGGCGCCATCGCCAACTACGGCCGCACCTGGCTCAAGGAGAGCAAGGTCGTCGACAACCACGCCCAGGGCGACGGCGGCGGCGTCTACAACGAGGGCATCCTCAAGGTCGAGGAGACCCACGTCGACGACAACACCGCAGGCGGCAACGGCGGCGGCATCGCCAACGGCGGCGGTGAGCACCACGGCGGGCCGGTCGACCTGGCCTCGGCCGCGAAGCCCGGCAAGGGCGACAAGGGCGAGCACGGCAAGCACCGCGCCGGCACCGTCGAGATCATCGGGGCGCACGAGGGCAAGGACGCCTCGCTGAGCACGCTGAGCCACAACCGGGCCGGCCACAACGGTGGCGGTCTGTTCAGCAGCGGCGGCTGGGTCACCGTCTCGTTCACCGCGATCGGCGGCAACGTCGCCTGCGAGAACGGTGGCGGCGTGTACGCCGAGAACACGGACCTGCTCCTGGAGAAGGTCCACGTGGCGGGCAACCACGCCGACGGCGACGGTGGCGGCGTGGTGACGACCGGTGGCCGGGACTGGGCCGGCAACGGCGCCGAGAAGGACGGCCTCGCGGGGAGCGCCACGATCGCCGACAGCGCCGTCGTGGACAACACCGCCGGCCGGTTCGGCGGCGGCATCTTCAACGGTGAGTGGCTCATCAAGATCGAGGACGGCTTCCTCGCCCGCGACCACGACAAGGACGACAACGCCACCCTCACCATCCGCGACACCGACATCAAGGGCAACACCGCCCTCAACGGCGGCGGCATCTTCAACAACAAGGCGAAGATCACCCTCACCAAGACCCACGTCACCAAGAACACCGCCACCGACTCCAGCAAGCTCCACCGGGTCGCCGGCGGCGTCCTCAACAACGAAGGACGCGTCAAGCTCGACGACAAGTCCCTCATCAGCAACAACGACCCCACCAACTGCGCCAACACCGTCGAGGACTGCTTCAACTGATCGAACCACCACATAACCGGGGGCCCTCCTCGCGCCGTGGACGGCGTGCGGAGGGCTCCCACCCCCGGGAGCGGCCCGACTGGCCGCGGTGTCCCCCGCCGGGGCGTCCGGGCCGCACTGCGCCCGCCCATCCCACCCGCACCCTTATGCGGGTTTTTTTCGTATATGACCGCGAGGCGAAGAAGGTTCTCATACGGTCATCTTCAGCAGCTACAACCGATTTGTAGCGAAGGCCGCCTCGCCAGGGCGAAGCGACCTTGTCAGGTACAAGGAGAGGGCAGAGAGCTCCGATGTCCAACTACCTTCGCAATAACGATGACGCCACCAGCAAGACCATCTCCCCGCTCCGGCGTCGCCGGATGTGGCTCGCCACCGGCGTTGTGGGCCTGACCGGAGCGGTCAGCCTCGCCGGCGTGGCCTATGCGACCACCGGGGCCACCGGCCCGCACCGGCTCGCCGACGTCAAGTGGTCGACCACGCAGCAGCTCAGCGACGACCACGGCGACAAGGGCGACAAGGGCGCCGAGGGCGAGTACGGCCGCGACGGCTACGACAAGGACGGGTACGGCAAGGACGGCAAGGACCGTGGCCAGGAAGGCCGCGACCGTGGCGAGTGGGGCCCGGACAAGGGCGAGTGGGGCAAGGACGACCACGGCAAGACCCGCGAGGTCCCCTGCAAGGACGACGCCCTGATCGACGCCCTCGAACTGGCCAACCGCGACCACGGCGGCACCATCAAGCTCGCCGAGAACTGCACCTACGAACTCGGCGTCAAGGACCGCAAGTTCGGCTCCGCCCTGCCCGAGATCAAGCAGGACGTCACCATCAAGGGCAACAACTCCACCATCAAGCGCGACGCCGAAGACACCTTCCGCATCTTCCGCGTCGTCGACGGCGGCGACCTCACCCTCAAGGACCTCACCATCAAGGGCGGAAACGCCAACGAGTTCAAGTACCCCGGCGGCGGGGCTCCCGGTGGCGGGGCTCCCGGTGGCGGGGCTCCCGGTGGCGGGGCTCCCGGTGGCGGGGCTCCCGGTGGCGGCCAGCCGCCGGCCGCCGCCCCGGCGGTGGCGGCCCCGGCCGCTCCGGCTGTCGCGGCTCCGGCCGCGGCGACCACTGCCGTCGCTGTCACGCCCGTCGCCGACGGCATGAACGGCGGCAAGGACGACGACAAGCGGGTCGAGGGTGACGGCGGCGCGCTGCTCGTCGAGCGTGGCGGCAGCGCCTACCTGGACAACGTGAAGCTGGTCGACAACAACGCCGAGGGCGACGGCGGCGCCATCGCCAACTACGGCCGCACCTGGCTCAAGGAGAGCAAGGTCATCGACAACCACGCCCAGGGCGACGGCGGCGGCGTCTACAACGAGGGCATCCTCAAGGTCGAGGAGACCCACGTCGACGACAACACCGCAGGCGGCAACGGCGGCGGCATCGCCAACGGCAGCGGCCTGTCCGGTGGGCACGGCCCGGCGGCCTCCGCCGCGCCGAAGGGCTACGACCCGAAGGGCAAGCACCACGAGGCCGGCATCGTCGAGATCTTCGGTTCCGACCACGGCAAGGACGGCGTCAAGTCCAGCCTGTCGGACAACCGCGCCGGCAAGAACGGTGGCGGTCTGTTCAGCAGCGGCGGCACCGTCACGGTCTCCTTCACCGCGATCACGGGCAACACCGCCTGCGAGAACGGTGGCGGCGTGTACGCCGAGAACACGGACCTGCTCCTGGAGAAGGTCCACGTCGCCAAGAACCACGCCGACGGCGACGGCGGCGGTGTGGTGGTCACCGGCGGCAAGCACTGGGGCTACCCGGAGAACAAGGAGCACGCCAGCGCCACGATCGCCGACAGCAAGATCGTCGACAACACCGCCAACCGCTTCGGCGGCGGCATCTTCAACGGTGAGTGGCTCATCAAGATCGAGGACGGCTTCCTCGCCCGCGACCACGACAAGGACGACAACGCCACCCTCACCATCCGCGACACCGACATCAAGGGCAACACCGCCCTCAACGGCGGCGGCATCTTCAACAACAAGGCGAAGATCACCCTCACCAAGACCCACGTCACCAAGAACACCGCCACCGACTCCAGCAAGCTCCACCGGGTCGCCGGCGGCGTCCTCAACAACGAAGGACGCGTCAAGCTCGACGACAAGTCCCTCATCAGCAACAACGACCCCACCAACTGCGCCAACACCGTCGAGGACTGCTTCAACTGACCTGACGGCCCGGGGTACGCGACCGGCCCCCTGCCACGTGACGTGGCAGGGGGCCGGTTTCGCCGTGTCGGTCAGCTCTGGACGAACACCGCCACGCTGCGCGCGGGCACCGTGAACGTGCCTGCGGCCCGGTCGAACGACGCGGTACGCAGCGCCGGGTCGGCCGAGTTCCGCAGCACCGGGTGCAGTGCCACGTTCGCCCCGCGCAGCCCGGTGACCGTCTGCTTCGCCGTCTCCGGCGTGGCGTTGAAGACGACTGTCACCGACTTCCACGTCCCGTCCAGCCCTCGCGCGTCGAGGGTCATGGTGAGCACGCCCGGGGTCTCAGTCGTTCCGGACAGCGGGAACGCCACCCGCTTCTGCACCTGCTCGGCGGTGTCGAGCCCGAACACCGGCGAGGACCGGCGCACGCGCAGCAGCTCCGCGTACCGGGCGTCGGCCAGGTCGATCGCCGCGCAGTCCGGCACCAGCGACGGATCGGCAAGCAGCGGCTTCGCGTACGACCACTTGTCCTTGTTGTCGGCCTCCGGCGGCAGTCCGGCGCCGAACCCGTTGCCCTGGGCGCAGTCCCACCGGATCTGGTTGAACCAGTCACCGGAGTTGTACGAGTTGCGGTCCAGCGACTTCGAACGCAGCCGCTCGGAGCCGGTGGTCACGAACCCGGCGCCCTGCCCGAGCGCGGTGGTCGCCAGCGCGAGCACCTGCATCCGGGCCCGGTCCTGCGCCGAGGTCCCCTGCGGCAGCTTGTACGCCAGCGCGTCGTACAGGATCTCGTTGTCGTGCGCGTCGACGTAGGTGACCGCCTCGCCCGGCGCGGCGGTGTACCCGGCCGGGGCGCCGTTGTAGTCGACCTGGGCCCCGGTGACCCGCTTGCCGGTGGAGTCGGTGAACCGGTAGCCGCGCAGGTTCCCGGTCAGCCCCACCTTGATCAGGTCGTGCTGGTGCAGCAGCCGGGCCCGCTGCTCGGCGGCCGAACCGTTCACGTCGTCGCCGTTGGGGTCGGTGTAGAGGCCGGAGGCGAAGCCCTGCACCCGCGGGTTGGTGTCGAACGGGCCGCCGCCGCGCACCGCGTCGCGGAGCCGGTCGTTGAACGTGCCGACGCCGGTGCCGGCCATGTTGGCCTGGGTGGCCTGCGTGAACCGGGCGTCGTCGGCGACCTCGCCGAAGTTCCAGCCCTCGCCGTACAGCAGAATCTTCCGGCCGTCCACGCCGTCGCGGGCGAGCGTGAGCTTGTCCAGCGCGGCCCGTACGGCCAGGATGTTCGCCTTCGGGTGGTGGCCCATCAGGTCGAACCGGAACCCGTCCACCTTGTACGCCTTGGCCCAGGTCACCAGCGAGTCCACCACGAGCTTGCCCATCATGGCGTGCTCCGGCGCGGTGTTGGCGCAGCAGGTGGAGTTGGCGACGGTGCCGTCCTCCAGCAGCCGGTGGTAGTAGCCCGGCACCACCTGGTCGAGCACCGACTTCGGGTCGGCGCCGGCGGCGGAGGTGTGGTTGTAGACCACGTCCATGACCACCCGCAGGCCGGCCTTGTTCACCCCGGCGACCATCTGGCGGAACTCGGTGGTGCGCTTCGCGCCGTTCGGGTCGGTGGCGTACCCGCCCTCGGGCACCGTGTAGTGCAGCGGGTCGTACCCCCAGTTGTAGCCGTCGGTGCCGGCGACGGCCGCCACGCACTTCTGCTGCTCGTCGGAGGCCGGCGGCAGCGCGGCCAGGTCGCAGTTCGGCCGGGCCTGGTCGGCCCGCTTCTCCGGGATGGTGGCGAAGTCGAAGGCCGGCAGCAGGTGCAGGTGGTTGACCCCGGCGTCGCCGAGCTTGCGCAGGTGCTTCATGCCGGCGCTGTCCGGGTCGGTGAACGCCAGGTAGGTGCCTCGCCGGTCGGCGGGAACCGTGGTGTCGGCGATGGAGAAGTCCCGTACCGACAGCTCGGAGATCTGGACCTTCGACGCCGGCGGGGCGGCCGGCTTGCGCAGGTTCGCCCAGCCGGCCGGCGCGAGCGCCGGGTCGGTCAGGTCGACGATCTGGCTGTGCGTGGAGTCCGCCGCGAGCGCCACCGAGTACGGGTCGGTCACCGACGCGGTGACCATCTTCTGCGTGGCCGGCTGCCAAGCCTGCACCCGGTAGCGGTAGTAGCGGCCGTTCCACGCCTTCGTGCCGCGGACCGACCAGACGCCGGTGCGGTCGTCGCGGCGCATCGCCACGCTGGTCGGCTGGGCCGTGGGCGAGTCGAACAGCTCCAGCGACACGGTCCGCGCGGTCGGCGCCCACACCGCCAGGGTGGGCACCCGGCCGGCGAACGTCGGGCCGAGCTTCGCGCCGGTCGCCGCCGCGTAGACGTCGTCGAGCACGCCGGGGATCTGCACGCCGGTGGCGGCGAGCAGCGCGCCCTCGGCGTCCCGCTCGGTCACCACGATCTGGCCGCGCAGCGCCGCCGGCACCCTGGCCAGGTCGGCGCGGTCCAGCGAGAAGGCGCGCGAGGCCCAGAGATGGGGGTACGCCTGCCGTTGCGCCTCGGTCAGCCCGTTGCGCTGCGCCCGCAGTCCGATGGTGGTGTACGTGCCGGTCAGCTCACCGTCGGCGAGGCCGATCCCACCGGCCGGGGCGACTGCCAGCGCGTACCGCCTGCCGTCGGTCGGCCCGGTCGCCCACGCCACTGTGGACCTGTCGATCCACTGCGCCTTCTGCTTGGTCAGGTCGAGATCCTTCGCGGCGCCGGACGTGGTGGTCGGCAGCAGCCGCCCCTTCACACCGGCGAGCAGCCACACCTCGCGCCCGGCGCCGGCGAAGTCGAGCCGCTGGTCCTCGGGCTGATCCTTCTCGTCGCCTCGGTGGATGATGTAGCTCAGCCCGGTCGCCCCGGCGGCGAGGGGCACCCGGAACACCGCGCCGTACGCGTCGATCTTCTCCGGCTTGAGCGGGGCGGCCCAGTCGGTCGGGGTCGCCGCGCCGTCCCACAGGTGCAGGCCCCAGCCGTCGTAGTTCCCGTCGGCCTTGCGCCAGTGGATCAGCGCGGTGTCCTGGGCGACGGGCGGGTCGGGTTCGCCGGTGGCGGCCTGCCGCGTCGGGTAGACCGCCGGGTCGCCCTGCTTGACCCAGACCTCGCCGGTCGCAGTCACGTCGATGGTGCGGTCGTTCGCGACGTCCTTGTAGCCGTCGCCGTCGATCACGAGGAAGCCGACGGTCTTCGCGCCGGGCTTGAGCTTGACCCAGGCGAACCGGCCGTACGAGTCCTCACCGGCGAACGGCTGCCCGGCGGGCCACTGCGTCACGTACGCCGGGTCGATGTCGCCCCAGGCGTAGAGCCGCCAGTCGTCGTACCCGCCGGCCGGGCGCTGGTAGTGCACGATCGCCCAGTCCCGCGACGCGCCCTGGGCGGGGGTGCCGACGGTGCCGGTGGCGCGGGCGGTGGCGGTGCGGCCCTTGCCGTCGCGGACCACCGCCTTGTACTCCACGCGGGTGCCGCCGGGCAGGCCGGTCAGGTCGTGGTGCACGGTGTACGGCGCGCGGTGCGCGGTGCCGAGCAGCGTCCACTTGCCGCCCGCGACCCGGGCGGCGATCGTGACGGTGGCGAGCGGGTCGCCGGTCACCTGGGCGGTGACGGCGGCCTTGCCGGGGACCGGGGCGTCGCCCGGCTCGGTGATCGTGATCGTCGGCGCCCCGGCCTGCGGGATCGCCCGGCCGGCCTTGAGCACCAGCGCCGACATGGCCGGCACGGTGACGCTCAGCTTGCCGTCCGCGCCGGCCGTCGCGTCCGCGGCGCCGCCGTACACGCCGGTGAAGCGGGCGCCGGCCGACCAGGTGTCCACGGTGACAGTCTGCGGGGTCGCGGCGTTGTTCACCGCCGCCACGTACTCGATCCGGTCGGCGGGCAGGACGCGGGAGAACGCGAAGACGCCCGGCCCGTCGGCCGCGTACCGGGTCACCTGCACGCCGTCGCGCAGCGCCGGGTGCGCCGTCCGCAGCTCGCCCAGCTCGGCGATGGTCCGGTAGAGCGGGTGGCGGGTGTCGTACTGGTCGGCGGCGTGGGTGCGGGTGGTGCCGATCAGGTCGTCGTCGAGGTAGTCGGCGGTCCGCGAGGCGAACATGTCCTGCCGGGCGTCCTTGTCGCCGCCCGGCCCGGTGAAGCCCTGCTCGTCGCCGGAGTAGACGACCGGCTGGCCGCGGGTGAGGAACATGAGCTGGTGGGCGAGCCGGCTGCGGTTCAGCTGGGTGGTGTCGTCACCGCCGGCGGCGGCGACGAACGAGCCGATCCGGCCCATGTCGTGGTTGCCCAGGAACGTGGTGAGCCGGTTGGCGTTCGTGTCCCGCGCGGAGTACAGGTCGTCCTTGGCGTACACGTCGGCGAGCGTCTTGGCCGAGCCGTCGGCGGCGGCGTACCCGCGTGCCGCCTCCTGGAACGAGAAGTCGAGCGTGGCGGGCAGTCCGCCCTGCCGCACGTAGGTGGACTGGATCTCCTGCTCGGCGCTGTAGACCTCGCCGAACATGAAGAAGTCCTTCTTGCCGGCCTTCGCGGCGGCGGCGTCGATACCGCGCGCGAACTGCGGCCAGAAGTCGAGGTTGGCGTGCTTGACCGTGTCGAGGCGGAACCCGTCCACGCCGGCCTTGCCGATCCACTGGGCGTAGATGTCGGTCATGCCGCGGACCACCTCGGGACGCTCGGTCCACAGGTCGTCGAGGCCGAAGAAGTCGCCGTACTCGCTGTTCTCCCCGGCGAAGGTGGAGTCACCGCGGTTGTGGTACATGGTCGGGTCGTTCAGCCACGCCGGTACCTTGACCTTCGCGTCGGCCGGGGTGGCGAACACCGGGGTGTACGGGAACGACGTCGAGTTCACCGCCGGGAACCTGCGGGTGCCGTCGGCGTAGTTGCGGTCCTCGAAGGGACGCCCCTGCGCGTCGCGGTAGGGCGCGGTCTTCTTGTCCACGTAGCCGTACTTGTCCTCGGCGTACCGGATGACGTCGGCGGTGTGATTGACGATGATGTCGAGGTAGACCTTGATGCCCCGGCGGTGGGCCAGGTCGACCAGCTTCTTCAGCTCGGCGTTGGTACCGAAGTGCGGGTCGACCTGGGTGAAGTCGGTGATCCAGTAGCCGTGGTAGCCGGCCGAGACGTCCGCGCCGGTGCCCTGCACCGGGCGGTTCTTGAAGATCGGCGCGAGCCAGATGGCGGTGGTGCCGAGCCCTTGGATGTAGTCCATCCGGTCGATCAGGCCCTTGAGGTCGCCGCCGTGGTAGAAGCCCTTGTCGGCCGGGTCGAGACCGGTGGTGAGCCGGCCGCCGGTGAGGCCGCCGGTGTCGTTGCGCTTGTCGCCGTTGGCGAACCGGTCCGGCAGGACGAAGTAGAACTGCTCGGCCTTCGCGGTGCCGGTGCCGGCCTTGAGCAGCGCGTCGGCGGACGGCTCACGGTTCCACTGCGGAGCGTTGCCGGCGGCCAGGACGTCGGGGGTGGCGGCCGTGCCGGTGGCGTCGGCGCCGAGCTGGTGGAGGGCCACCGGCACGCCGACGAGAGTGAGTACGAGGGAGGTGACCAGGGCGAGCAGCGCCTTGGGGGATATCGGCGGCGGTTTCATCGACGGCCTTTCTCTGGTCGCTGATTCGCCCGCACGCTAGCCCTTGCCGAAACATTCTGCAATACCTTGCAAACACTGCCGCAATAAAGCAGACACCTTGCAAGAGGAGACGTATCCGCCGGCCCGGTCCGGGCCGCCGGATCTACCGCTCGGCGCAGGGCGATCGGTCGACGGTGCAGCTCACCGGCCGGGTACCGGCCCGCTCGATGTGGAACCGCACCGGCAGGGACTGCCCGGGGGCCAGGTCGAACCCGCTGCGGTAGGTGAGGACGCCGTTGTCGAAGCCGAACACGCCCTGCTCGGCGCCCTCGACCCAGGCGGTGACCAGCCGGCCACCGGGGAACGTCGCGCGGACCGTCCAGCCCTGCGGCGTACGCGCGGTGTTGACGAGCAGCACCTCGCCGATGAAGCCGCCGTCGAAGACGCTCGGCACGCTGTACCGGCCGGTCACCGCCGACGGCGGCGGAGGCGGCGGGGGCAGCACCGGCCGGGCCACGCCCCGAGGGCTGGAGGTCGGCGCGGCAGGCGTCGGCCGGGCCGGCACCACGGTGGACCGGGGCGACAGGCCCGGCACCACCGCAGCGGTGGCGGAGACCGGCGACGGGCCGGTGGCGCCGGCCGCCGTGGGGGTCAGCGGCATGCCCGGCAGCGACATCGGCGGATCCGCCGGGCCGGCCGCCGGGAACGTGCTGCGGCCCCGCACCGAACCGAGCGCCACCACCAGCAGGACCACCATGACGACCACGCCGGCGGCGACGAGGATCCAGGGGGACGAGGTCATGGCGGCTCCGGGCTGCGGACCGGGGCGGCGCGTGCGGGACATGGTCCTCCTGTCGGGGTCCGGGCCAGCGTAGCCACACGGACCGGGTCGCGGCGAGCGCCCGCGATCGGGGGCCTGCCATGCGGCGGGGACACCTGATACCTTGCACGCCGATCAATGACCACAATGGCTCGTCGAGCCGGTAGGACGGTTGGCCAGTGACTGAGTGGCAGGGCAACATCCGGCGGGCGTCCACGGCGGATGCCGCCGTCGTGACCGCGATCCTCGCCGAGGCGTTCATGCGGGATCCGGTGAGCGGCTGGGTCTTCCCGGCCGACGACCACCGCGCCCGGGTCCATCCCGCCTTCTTCGGACCGTTCGTCGCGCTGGCGCTGCGCACCGGTGAGGTGCACATCGCCGGCGACGGCCTGGGTGCCACGCTCTGGCTGCCCACCGGCGAGGGACACGACGCCGAGGACGGCGGCGAGTTCGACGGGATGGAGACCGCGATCGGCGCGGAGGCCATGAAGCGGTTCGGCACGCTCGACGAGATGATGAGCGCCCGGCACCCGGGTGAGCCGCACTGGTACCTGCCCTTCATCGCGGTGCACCCGGACCATCACGGCAAGGGCGTCGGGTCGGCGCTGCTGCGTAACAAGCTGGCCGAGCTGGATCAGGCCGGTACGGCCGCGTACCTGGAGGCCAGTTCGCCGCGCAACGCCGCGCTCTACGAGCGGCTCGGATTCCGGCGCCGTCCGGTCACGCTGGACCTGCCGGAGGGCCCCAGCCTCTACCCGATGTGGCGCGACCCTTCCTGACCCGTACCGTCCCGCCCCGGCTCGGTCCGGGGCGGGACGTCACCGCCGTACCGTCGTGGTGGTGACGTCGAGCGCGCCCACGACGGCGGCGAGCAGCCCCTCGAGCTGAGCCGGCAGGAACCGGCGGCAGTCGCGCATCCGCGCTGCCACCTGCGGGTCGAAGATGTGCGCGGCCAGACCGACCGCCTCGGCGAGCGTCGCCAGCAGCAGCGTCCCCGGGTCCAGCTCGGCCGGGGACGAGTGCATCAGCATCGCGGTCAGCCGCACCCGCGGCGAGGCCGCCTGGTTCGGGTCGATGGCCGGCCAGCGCACCGTCCGGCCGATCAGTTTGCCCTGCTCACGACGGAGCACGCCGGCGGTGACCAGCCGGGTGCCCACCCGCTCGTTGATGTTGAGCTGGGTCCGCAGGTAGCGGATCCACAGCCGGGCCGGATGCGCCCCCTCGCGGCGCAGGATCTCGGTGATCAGCAGGTCGGTGAGCGGCTCCTGCCACAGCCGCGGATCGACGGCGGCGATCCCCCCTCCGTCGAGGGCGATCCGGCCCTCGAACATCAGCTCGGCGAGCGCGGCGCCGGCCAGCCCGCACTCCAGCCGGTCGACCGCGACGTGTGGCTTGCCGGTGAACTCGTCGTGTCCGATAAGGAACAGCGCATCCGCAAGCCGGTAAGTGGCCTGCGCCCCGGGGTAGGTCATGGTCCATCCTCGAACGGTGGCCGTGATCGTCGACACGGGACGGTACGGCATGACCACGCACAGCTCAATTCCGGCCGTTCAGGCGCACCCCAATCGATATCGAAGCGGGGTTGTCACGATACGTGATCACCAATACCCTGCTTCAGGTTGTTCCGAAGTAGACACATCAATCCCTTCACCCCCTCCCCTGGAGAAGCCTTGTCCTCCGATCCGTTCTTCTCCGACGGTGGGCTGCGCCGCGGTCGTCTCGGCACCGCTCACCTCGTCTTCTTCACCGTCGCCGCGTCCGCCCCGCTGACCGTTCTCGGCGGCGGTGTCACCACCATGTACGCGGTCAGCGGCAACATCGGCGCCGCGCTCGGATACGTGCTGCTGGCCGCCGTGCTCGCCGTCTTCGCCACCGGCTACGCCGCGATGAGCCGGTACGTCGCCAACGCGGGCGCGTTCTACGCGTACATCGCCAACGGCCTCGGCCGGGCCGGCGGGGTGGCCGGCTCGGCGGTCGCGCTCGCGGCGTACAACGCGATCCAGATCGGTCTGTACGGCCTGCTCGGTGCGATCCTGGGCGACTTCATGGACGCCAAGACCGGCATCAGCCTCGACTGGTGGGTCTGGGCGCTGCTGGCCTGGGTGTTCATCGGCGCGCTCGGCGTGCTGCGCATCGACCTCAACGCCACGGTCCTCGCCGTGCTGCTCATCCTCGAGTGCGTGGCCGTACTGATCTTCGACCTGGTCGCCTTCGCCAACCCCGACGGCGGCACCGTCACCACCGCCGGCATCAGCCCCGGCCACCTGTTCGGCGCCGGCTTCGGCGCGGTGCTCGCGTTCACCATCGCCTCCTTCACCGGCTTCGAGAGCGGCGCCATCTACAGCGAGGAGGTCAAGGACCCGCGGCGCACCGTGGCCCGGGCCACCTACATCGCCGTCGCGTTCACCGGCCTGTTCTACGCCTTCTCCGCCTGGGCGCTCACCGTGCTCACCGGTCCGGAGAACGCCCCGGCAGCGAGTGCCGAGGCGGGTCCGGGCATCATCTTCGGCGCACTCGACCAGTACACCGGCGCTGTCGTCGCCGACATCGCCAACGTCCTGTTCATCACCAGCGTGCTCGCCGCCCTGCTGTCGTTCCACAACGGCGTGGCGCGCTACCTGTTCGCGCTGGGCCGGGAGCGGGTCCTGCCGGGCTTCCTCGGCGCCACCTCCAGCCGCAGCGGCGCGCCGGTCGCGGGCTCACTCGTGCAGAGCGTCCTCGCCGTGGTGGTGTTCCTGGCGTTCGCGATGACCGGCCGCGACCCGGTCATCGACCTGTTCACCTGGCTGTCCGGCGCCGCCGCTGTCGGCGTCGTGCTGCTGATGACGCTCACCTCGGCCTCCGTGGTGGGCTTCTTCCGGGGACGTCCCGGCCCGGAGAGCGCGTGGCAGCGGACGATCGCCCCGGCGCTCGGCACGATCCTGCTCACCGCCGTGCTGCTGGTGCTGCTGTTCAACTTCGACGCGCTGCTCGCCCCCGACACGGCGAGCTACCTGAAGTGGCTGCTCCCGGCGATCCCGGTGGCGGCGGGCGTACTCGGCCTGATCTGGGGCGCGATCCTGCGCACCAGCCGCCCGGAGACGTACCGCCGGATCGGCCAGGTCACCGAGGAGGGCCTGCACGAGCCCGGCCTGCACCCGGCCCCCGAGGCCGACCGCTGGGCCGGCGCCCACCACCGCTGACGTCAGTAGGTGCGGCGGCCGGCCACGCGGGCCGGCCGCCGCACCACCACGATCAGGCGGTACGGATGACGGTGCAGATCACCGGTCCGTCCTCGGTGGTGCGCAGCAGGTAGCGGTAGCGCTCGCCGGGGACCGCGCCGCCCTGGCTGTCCAGGAACTCCCAGCGCACCGCCACCTCGGTGAGCAGCGCCGAGATCTGCTGCACGTCCTCGATCTGCGCGTTCGCCGCGACGAGTTCCCGCTCCTGGTAGTCAGGTGCGGCGCCGACGAAACTGAGTGCCACCGCCGCGGGCGAGGTGAACGAGAAGCTGTAGGTGTCGGCGACCACTAGCCCGGGCAGGGCGTAGCAGCCGGCGATGGCCGGCACGTCGGCGGTGGTCAGCGCCACGCCGTACCGGTCGAAGAAGTCGGTGAGCGTGTCGAGGTCGGTGGAAGCCGTCACGACGCTCCTCATTACCGGCGCGCGCTCGCGGCAAACCTTCCTCAGCGCGGCGGGATCCGCACCTCGATCTCGGCGCCGAGGCGCGCGCCGCCGCTGAGGGCCAGGTCGTCGCCGCTCCAGAACCGCCCCGGGTCGTACCAGTTGGGCCGTCGCCCCTCGGGCAGCAGTCCCATCGCCTCGTAGGTCACCGCGACCACCTCGGCGCAGTACGCCGTCTCCAGCGCCGCCGCGTTCTCTCTGCTGGTGTCGCCGGTCCTGCTGGTGTCGCCGGTCCTGCTGGTGTCGCTGGTATCGCCAGCCCCGCGCCTGTCGCCTGCATCGCCGGCCCTGCCCTGGCGGCCGGTCTCGCCCCTGTCGATGATCCGGCTCAGGATGCCGATCTGGTTCCGGTCGCCGGTCCTGCCCCGAAGGCCACCGAGGCTCAGGCGGCGCGGGTGCGGCAGCCGGCCCCGGGCCCACCGCCAGGCGAGCTGCGCGGTGGACGGGAACGGCGTCCCGTCCAGGCGCGCCACGGTACGCAGCACCGCCTCCTCCATCGCGGTGTCCGCCGGTGGTTCGAGCTGGCGCAACCAGCCCCGCTGGCCGTACCGGTTGCCCCAGACGCAGACCGCGTCGCGCAGGTCGTGCAGCTGCACGCCGCGCTGGTGCGTACCGGTCCACATGTCCGGCAGCGAACGGCCCAGCTCGGCGTGCCACATCAGCGGCGGCATGTCGTCGAGCACCACGGCCATGCCCACGTGGTTCACCGGGCTGTTCGTGGTGAGCTGGATGGCCCGGTCGGGCACGCTGCGTCCGCGGAACACCCACAGATCGCCGGTGCGGGTCAGCTCCACGGCCTCGTCCAGGCTGATGCTCATGGAGGACTACCCTATGCGGATGCGGCAACGGATGCGGTGGTGGAAGGTACTCGGTCTCGCGGGTCTCGCCGGCGTCGCGGCGACCGGCGTGGTGGTGGCGCGCGCCGAACGGCGGCGCCGGGCGTACACCCCGGAGGAGATCCGGGACCGGCTGCGCGAACGGCACGCCAAGGCATCGTCGCCGTCCTGACCGGACAGTCGCGGGCGGCGGATTCTCCTACCATCGCCATGATGGGAACCGTTTTCTGGGAGAGCCCGTTCGTCCTCGATCCCCCACCTG
The DNA here is from genome assembly GCF_004637285.1 of Micromonospora sp. CNZ285. Lineage (NCBI taxonomy): Bacteria > Bacillati > Actinomycetota > Actinomycetes > Micromonosporales > Micromonosporaceae > Micromonospora > Micromonospora sp. CNZ285. The sequence continues at coordinate 3,228,755 of NZ_SPQD01000001.1, forward strand.
CCGCCGTGGAGCGGCACGGCGACGTCGACCTGCACGTACCCGCCGGCGACGGCCGGCATCCCGCGGTCGTCGTCGTGCACGGCGTACCGGGGCCGCCCGAAGCTCCCGACGCGCGGGACTGGCCGCTCTACCGGGGCTACGGCGCACTGCTCGCCGAGGCGGGCGTGCTGGCCGCGATCCCCCGGCTCACCGTGGCGAGCCCGGACGACCTGTACACGGTCGCCGCCCGGGTGGCCGCCGCCGCCGAACTGCTCCGCGCCGACCCGCGCGTCGACGCCGACCGGCTCGGCCTCTGGTTCTTCTCCGGTGCCGGCCTGCTGCTCGGCGACTGGCTCCGCGACCCGCCCGCCTGGCTGCGCGGCGTGGCCGCGACGTATCCGCTGCTGGCGCCGCTGCCCGGATGGCCGCCGGTGGACCCGCGTTTCCGCCCGATCGACGCCCTCGACCTGCCCGCGGATCAGGACGCCGCCGCTCCGTCGGGCACGACCTCCCCCGACGACGCCGGCGTCAACGCCCCGCGCCCGGAGGCGGCATCTCCCAGCGGGGAGCACGTCACCGCCCCGCAGCCGGACGCGACCTCCGCGAACAACGCCAGCGTTGACCCCACTCGGCCGAGCACGACCTCTCCCGACGGCGCGAACGTCGACGCCGCGCAGGCGGAGGGTGCGGCACGGCCGACGCTCGTGCTGACCCGGGCCGGGCGGGAGCGGCCCGAGGTCGCCCCGACGATCGAGGCGTTCACGGCTGTCGCGCGGCGGCGAGGCATCCCGCTGTGCATGGTGGACGTGCCGAACGGACAGCACGGATTCGACGCGCTGGACCACACCGAGGAGTCCCGCGCCGCCGTCCGCACCGCCCGCGACACCCTGCTCACCCTGCTCACCGCCCCCTGACCACCGGCACGCGCCCGCCCTCGTCGGCAGGCCCTCGTCGGCACGCGCCCCGCCCCGTCGATCATGAAGTTGACGGCGTTTCCTGTCTGCTTTGTCGCCGCCAACTTCATGATCGACGCTCTGGAGTGGTCGGGTCGGTCCGGCTGGCCGGTCCACCGTGACCCCGCCCCGCTCGCCTGCCCGCCCACCCGCATCGGTGATCAAGGAGTTTGTGTCACTGCGAAAGCCGCTGTAGGACACAAACTCCTTGATCAACGATGCGGATGGGGGCGGGCAGCGCAAGGGTGAGGCGGGGCCTGGTGGGGGCGGGCAGCGCAAGGGCGAGTGCCGGGCCGGGCGAGAGCGGGGCCAGGCGAGAGCGGGACCAGGCGAGGGCGGCGGCGCAGGGGCGAGGGCAGGCCGGGGCAGGGGGCAGGGGCGAGGGAAGGCGCTGGGGGCGGGGGTCAGCGGTCGGCGGCGGGGACCGGGGTGGGCTGGCCGGAAGGCTCGGGCACGTGTAGGCGCTTGGCCCGGCGGCGCAGCCACGCGGTGCTGACCACGCCGGCCAGCACGGCCAGCACCAGCCCGGCCCAGGAGATGTCCTTGAGCCAGTGCTCGGCGGCCTGCCCCACGTAGAACAGCAGGTAGGTGGTGCCGAACGCCCACACCAGCCCGCCCGCGGCGTTGGCGACCAGGAACCGGCGGTACGGCACGCGCAGCGCCCCGGCCAGCGGCCCGGCGAGGATGCGCAGCAGCGCGACGAACCGCCCGAAGAACACCGCCCACACGCCGTGCCGGGCGAAGCTCAGCTCGGCGCGGGCCAGGTGTGCCGGGCCGAGGTGTTTCGGGAAGCGCCGGCCGAGGCGTTCCAGCAGTGGACGGCCGCCGCGCCGGCCCACGGCGTACCCGATGGAGTCGCCGAGGATGGCGCCGGTGGCCGCGGCGGCGGCCACCCACTCGGGCCCGACGACGCCGGTGGCGGCGAGCAGGGCGGCGCTGACCAGCACGATCTCGCCGGGCAGCGGGATGCCCATGCTCTCCACGCCGATCACCACGCCCACGAGCAGGCAGATGAGGCCCGGTGGGAGGGCGGCGAGCCAGTGCTGTACGTCGACCACCAGCCGACCCTACCCGCGCCCGGTCACCCCGCGGGGGCCAGGAACTCCAGCCGGTTGCCGTGCGGGTCGTACGTGTGGAACCGCCGCATGCCGGGAATCTCGTCGTCGCCCCAGGTAACCGTGTGCCCGGCGGCGTCCAGGCGGGCGGCCAGCTCGTCCAGGTCGGTGCGCAGCAGCGCGGGGTGTGCCTTGCGGGCGGGGCGGAAGTCGTCCTCGACGCCCAGGTGCAGTTCGGCGTCGTACCCGGTGAACCAGCAACCACCGCGGGCGGCGAGGGCCGGGGGCTTGGGCTTCTCGGTGAGGCCGAGCAGGCCGGTGTAGAAGGAGCGGGACGCGTCCTCGGAGCCGCGCGGGCAGGCGAGCAGGACGTGATGGATCATGGGGGCACCTCCTCGTCCCGCAGCGTGGCACGAGGTTGCGTGAATAGCAAGACGGACGTACGGTTTTGTAGAGACCGACGCAGGTAAGTGTCGCCTAACCACGGCGGCGCACCGGTCGGTGCGACAAACTGCTCAGGACTACTCACGGTCGCTGGTGTGAAGGAGTACGACGTGGCGAGCCTCGACACCTTCGGTGCGAAGACCCAGCTACGCGTCGGAGACGCGAGCTACGAGATTTTCAGGATCGACAAGGTGGAGGGCCACGAGCGGCTGCCCTACAGCTTGAAGATCCTGCTGGAGAACCTGCTGCGGACCGAGGACGGCGCGAACATCACCGCCGACCACATCCAGCAGCTCGGCGCGTGGGACGCCACCGCCGACCCGAGCGTGGAGATCCAGTTCACCCCGGCCCGGGTGCTGATGCAGGACTTCACCGGCGTGCCCTGCGTGGTCGACCTGGCCACCATGCGCGAGGCGGTCCGTGACCTGGGCGGCGACGCCACCAAGGTCAACCCCCTCGCTCCGGCCGAGCTGGTCATCGACCACTCGGTCATCGCCGACCTGTTCGGCCGCGAGGACGCCTTCGAGCGCAACGTCGAGCTGGAGTACGAGCGCAACAAGGAGCGCTACCAGTTCCTGCGCTGGGGCCAGACCGCGTTCAACGAGTTCAAGGTCGTCCCGCCGGGCACCGGCATCGTGCACCAGGTCAACATCGAGTACCTGGCTCGTACGATCATGGAGCGCAACGGCCAGGCGTACCCGGACACGGTCGTCGGCACCGACTCGCACACCACCATGGTCAACGGCCTGGGCGTGCTGGGCTGGGGCGTCGGCGGCATCGAGGCCGAGGCCGCGATGCTCGGCCAGCCGGTCAGCATGCTGATCCCCCGCGTCGTCGGCTTCAAGCTCTCCGGTGAGATGCCGGCCGGCACCACCGCCACCGACCTGGTGCTGACCATCACCGAGATGCTGCGCAAGCACGGCGTGGTGGGCAAGTTCGTCGAGTTCTACGGCCCGGGTGTGAGCGCGGTGCCGCTCGCCAACCGCGCCACCATCGGCAACATGTCGCCGGAGTACGGCTCGACCGTGGCGATCTTCCCGATCGACGCCGAGACCGTCCGCTACCTGGAGCTGACCGGCCGCGACGCGTCTCAGGTGGCGCTGGTCGAGGCGTACGCCAAGGAGCAGGGCCTCTGGCACGACCCGGAGCGCGAGCCGGAGTACTCCGAGCGCCTGGAGCTGGACCTCGGCACCATCGAGCCGTCGCTGGCCGGCCCGAAGCGCCCGCAGGACCGGGTGCCGCTGGGCAGCGCCAAGACGCTGTTCCGCGCCGCGCTCAGCGACTACGTGGCCGCCGACGAGACCGGCGGCGACCCGGGCCGCAAGCCGGGCGTGCCGCAGCAGGAGAAGCCGTTCGGCGCCGACGGCCCGGCCGACGAGGCGTCGGCCGAGTCCTTCCCGGCCAGCGACTCCCCCGCCAACGGCGTGAACGACCCGGCGGACGCGCCGCGCGACCTGGAGACCGCCGCGGTGGGCGCGGGCGGCCGGGCCAGCAATCCGGTACGCGTGACCAGCGCCGACGGCGTCGAGTACGAGCTGGACCACGGCGCCGTGGTGATCGCCGCGATCACCTCCTGCACCAACACCTCGAACCCGCAGGTGATGATCGGCGCCGCGCTGCTGGCCCGCAACGCGGTGGAGAAGGGCCTGGCCCGCAAGCCGTGGGTGAAGACCACCCTGGCGCCGGGCTCGAAGGTCGTCATGGACTACTACGACCGCGCCGGCCTCACGCCGTACCTGGACAAGCTCGGCTTCAACCTGGTCGGCTACGGCTGCACCACCTGCATCGGCAACTCCGGCCCCCTGCCGGAGGAGGTCTCCGCCGCCGTCAACGAGGGCGACCTGGCCGTCGTGTCGGTGCTGTCCGGCAACCGCAACTTCGAGGGCCGGATCAACCCGGACGTCAAGATGAACTACCTGGCGTCCCCGCCGCTGGTGGTCGCGTACGCGCTCGCCGGCACCATGGACATCGACCTGGCAAACGAGCCGATCGGCGAGGACGCCCAGGGCAACCCGGTGTTCCTGCGGGAGATCTGGCCGAACAGCGCCGAGATCCAGGACGTCATCGCCTCCGCGATCGGCGCGACCGGCTTCAGCGCCGCGTACGCCGACGTGTTCGCCGGTGACGAGCGCTGGCAGTCGCTGCCGACCCCGACCGGTGACACGTTCTCCTGGGACGGCGAGTCGACCTACGTGCGCAAGCCCCCGTACTTCGAGGGCATGCAGCAGGAGCCGGCCCCGGTGCAGGACATCGCCGACGCGCGGGTGCTGGCGAAGCTGGGCGACTCGGTGACCACCGACCACATCTCCCCGGCCGGTTCGATCAAGGCGGACTCCCCCGCCGGTAAGTACCTGGCCGAGCACGGCGTGGCCCGGCACGAGTTCAACTCGTACGGCTCCCGCCGGGGCAACCACGAGGTGATGATCCGGGGCACGTTCGCCAACATCCGGCTGCGCAACCAGCTCGTCCCGGGCGTCGAGGGCGGCTTCACCGTCAACCACCTGACCGGCGAGCAGTCCTCGATCTACGACGCCTCAATGGCGTACCAGGAGGCGGGCGTCCCGCTGGTCATCCTGGCCGGCAAGGAGTACGGCTCGGGCTCGTCGCGTGACTGGGCCGCAAAGGGCACCATGCTGCTGGGCGTGAAGGCGGTCATCGCCGAGTCGTACGAGCGGATCCACCGCTCGAACCTGATCGGCATGGGCGTGCTGCCGCTGCAGTTCCCGGGCGGCGAGACCGCCGAGTCGCTGGGCCTGACCGGCACCGAGACGTTCTCGATCAGCGGCGTCACCGCGCTGAACGACGGCGAGACCCCGCGCACGGTGAAGGTCACCACCGACACCGGTGTGGAGTTCGACGCCGTGGTCCGCATCGACACCCCGGGTGAGGCGGACTACTACCGGCACGGCGGCATCCTGCAGTACGTGCTGCGCCGCATGATCGCGAGCTGATTCGCGTACGACTGACACAGGGCCGCTTCCCGCTCCGGCGGGGAGCGGCCCTCGTCGTACCGTCGTCATCGCAGGCGGAGCGCGACGGCGCGTGCCTCGGAGTCGGTGAGCGGCAGGAACCACAGGAAGCGCCGCACGATCGCGATCGGGTCCGGGCCGTCGGGGCGGCCGCGCAGGTCGCGGATGGCCTGCCGGGTGAGCCGGGAGAACTCGGGGATCATCGTGGCGCGGCGGGCCGCGTCGGTGGGCGCGGCCCGCAGGGTCGGGCACGGCCAGGGCTCGCCGCAGCGGTCGCAGCGCCAGGCCGGACCGCACGCGCGGTGGCCGGTCAGCGGCAGCACCACCCGGGGGTACGCCGATGTGGGTGTCGGTTCGGTCATGCCTCCACCGTGCCGAGGGTGCCCGAACAATCACACAGCGTTGTGTAATCTCCTTCGGACGGTTCTTTTGCTCCGGGGAGGAATGGGCATGAACCACGCCTTCGTCACCGCGCTGGCGGGCGCCGGCCACACCGCCGAGAGCCTGGCGGAGCGGCTCGGCCTGCACCCGAAGACGGTGGCCCGGTGGGCGAACCCCGGGCACATCCCGCAGAGCCGGCACCGCGCGACTGTGGCGAACCTGCTGGGCCAGCCGATCGAGGCGCTCTGGCCGGACGCGGTCCGCCGCCGCGAGCCCGTCTGGTTCCGGCCGTGGGTGGACATCGAACGCGAGGCGGTCGCGCTGCGAGCCTTCCAACTGGCGTGGGTGCCGGGCCTGTTGCAGACCGAGGCGTACGCCCGGGCCACGTTCATCGGCCAGCCGCTGACCGCCGACGAAGTCACCGACCTGGTCACCGCCCGGCTGGACCGGCAGGGCATCCTCACCCGGCCGCGCGGGCCGCTGTACGTCGTGGTGCTCGACGAGCAGGTGCTGCGCCGCGCCGCCGCCGGCGACCGGGCGCTGATGGCCGCGCAGGTGGCCCACCTGCTCGCCTGCGCCGAGCTGCCGAACGTGCAGCTCCACGTGGTGCCGGTGGACACGCCGACCTATCCCGGGCTGGACGGGCCGTTCGTCATCGCGGAGCTGCGCGACGGCAACCGGGTGGCGCATGTGGACAGCCAGGCCCGCGCGCAGATCATCGAGCAGCCCTCGGAGATTGCTACCCTGGAGCGTCGGTGGGAACGTATCCGGGGCGAGGCGCTTCCCCGCGCGCGGACCCTGGAACTGCTGAGGGAAGTGGCGGCGGCATGGACCTGAGCGGCGCCCGGTGGCGCAAGAGCACCCGCAGCGGCGGCAACGGCGGCGACTGCGTCGAGGTCGCCGGCAACCTGCCCGGTGTGGTCGGCGTCCGCGACTCAAAGGACCCGGCCGGGCCGGTGCTCACCTTCACCCCGGCCGCGTGGACCCGGTTCGTGACGTCGACCCGCCGCTGAGCGGGCCGAAAGGGCCACCCTTTCGCCCATCCCACGCATTGAGAAATTGCTATTCGATGAATTCCATCGCCCCCGATCGCACATCCGACACTGCAAACAATCGACGTCCATGATTCGTTGACACGCTCCGAATACCGTCGATACGTTGCCGGCATCGCGATGAACAACGGGGGCGCTCCAGTTTCGATCCGGGAATCGAACACTGGGAAGGATTTCATGAAGACGACGATCAAACTTCTGGCCCTGCCGGCCCTGATCCTGCCGGCGATCCTCGCCGGCACTCCGGCGCTGGCCGGCACCGGCACCACCGCAGGCACGGCCGCTCCGGCCGCTGTCACGTCGATCGAGCGCAAGGCGGGGTCGTCCTCGCAGGCCAGGTCCTACTGGACGGCCGAGCGCATGGCGGCGGCCACTCCTGCCGACGAGGTGGAGAAGTCCGCCGGCCCGGTCACCCAGAGTCCCACGGCGGAGCGGGTGCGGCGCTTCGCGGAGGCGGTGGCGCCGAAGGACGGCAGCGGCTTCGGCACCCAGCTCAACGAGTCGATCACGGTGGGGAAGATCTTCTACACCAGTTCGACCGACGGCCTGGGCCACTACTGCTCGGCGAGCGTGGTGAACAGCCCGGCGCGCAACATGGTCTTCACCGCCGCGCACTGCGTGCACGACGGGCCGGGCCGGGACTGGCACACCGCGAACTGGATGTTCGTGCCGTCGTACCGCAACGGCGCGCAGCCGTACGGCACCTGGGACTGGTCCACGCTCGCGGTGCCCAGCGGCTGGATCAGCACCCGTGAGCGGCAGTACGACGTGGCCGTCGCGCTCGTCTACGGCAGCCGGTCGATCGTGGACGCGGTCGGCGCGAACGGGCTGCTCACCGGCGGTGGCCGGGCGTACCACTACGACATCTTCGGCTACCCGAGCAACAAGGACAGCGGCGAGATCCAGTGGGTCTGCTCGGGCACGTCGAGGGACGCGGGCAGCAACCGGATCGAGATGAACTGCGGCTTCGGGGGCGGTTCGAGCGGCGGCCCGTGGTACTACAGCTACGACAACACCACCAGACGTGGTGACGTGCATGGGGTGATGAGTTACTCGAGCGGCTCGAACACGAACGGCTCGCCGTACTTCTCCGCCGCGGTGGTGGGGACGCTCTACAACACGTACGCGAACGACACCTGGTGAACGACGTCCGCCTGGTGTGCCGCCCGGCGCACCAGGCGGACCGGTGCCAGTCGGACCGGCACCCGGCCCCGGAGGAGGCGACATGTCACATCGTGTGCTGCTCGGCGCGGCCGCCGTCGCGGCGCTCGCCGTGGCCGCGGCCGTCGTGGTCGTCGCGGCGCGCGACGGGGGCGCGCGGCGACCGGCGCCGCCCGGCCCGGTGGTCGCGACGCACAATCCGAGCCCCGGCGCCACCGATCCGTCCGCATACTGGACGAGGGAACGAATGCGGGACGCGATCGGCGACTGATTCACCGAATTGCGTCCGCCGGATCTACGTTCGCCGGAATCGAATGCGCAATTCCCATTCCCAGCGGGTCACCGGCCCTGGTGCCAGACCTCTTCCCGGGCCGCTTCCCGCGACTCGTAATGGACGCCGCGGTCGCTCTCAGCCGGCGGCGCTCTCCAGCACGGCCTTGAGCCGGGCCAGGTCCGCCTCGACGAGCGCGGTGTCCCGGTCGAAGTCCACGTCGCTCATGCCGGGCATCCGCCGCAGGCTGAACACCACCTCGGTGGCGTCCCCGTCGGCGATGGCGCGCAGCGGCACGTAGACCGTCTCGCCCGACGGCGTCAGCACCTCGTGGTCGAGCACGCCGTACTCGTTGGCCGGGGCGAACGTCAGCCGCGCCCGCCCTTCGGGTGTGTCCACGTACCAGTGGCCGTCGACGAGCACGACCGAGCCGCCGAGGCCCGGGGCCCAGCGGGGCAGGTTCGCCGGGTTGGCGGCGAAGGAGTAGACCTCCGCGACCGGACGGTCGATGTGGACGCTGAGGTGCCGGGACTCCGAGGCCATGCGCCGATGATGGCACGCTGTCGGACGCCCGCGTTACGCTGCCGCCGATTCCGACCGACACTCCGGGAGACGACCACATGGGCATGGTGTTCACCGCACGCCGGCTGTCCGGCGAGGAGCTGGCGACGGTGCTGGCCGACCCGGACACGGTCGGCACGCTGTTCGACGGCGGTCCGGACGAACTCGACCTCGACAAGGCGTGGCACGGCCTGCACTACCTGCTGAACGGCACCACGTACGAGGTCCGGGGCGACGCCGGCCCGGCGATCATCGGGGGCGACCCGATCGGGCCGGACCTCGGCATGGGCCCGGCCCGGCTGCTCATGCCCGACGCCGTGCGCGCCGTGGCCGCCGGGCTCGACGCGGTGGACGACGCGACACTGCGGGCCCGCTTCGACCCGGCGGCCATGTCGGAGGCCGAGATCTACCCGCACATCTGGGACGACGGCGACGACGAGTTCGACGGCTACCTGCTGCCCTACTTCACCGCGCTGCGCGACTTCTACCGCGACGCGGCGGCGAGCGGCGACGCCGTGCTGCTCGCCGTCACCTGACCCGCCGGAAACGAGCCGCTGGAGACGAGCCGCCGGAAACGGGTACGCGCCGACGGCCGGGCGCCGGTAGCGTGCCGGCGTGGGACTCGACGCGTTCGTGTACTGCCGGTGCTGGCAGGACGGCCTCGCCACCCCGTGCCCGGTCGAACCGGTCGGCATCGACGAGGAGGGCTGTCTCGCGTTGTTGCGGCCGTGGGAGGGCAACGAGGCCGCGCACCGCACGTTCGACGCCTGGCAGGCGGAGGCGTGCCCGCACAAGGCAATGGAGCAGGCGAGCGAGCACGTGTCCAACTGGGCCGGTGTGCGGCTGTTCCAGCAGGCGCTACGCGCCGCCGGCCCGGAGCGCTTCCCGACGCTCGCCACCGCGCTGCCGAACCTCAACGGCGGCTCGCTGCCGGCCGACCAGGCGGCGGTGGCGCTCGCCGAGCTGGACGCGTTCGCGCGCACCGACCGGATCACCGACGAGGTGGAGCTGATCGACGAGGCGACCGGCCGGGTGCTGATGCAGTACGTCGAGAGCTACCACGGGGTGTTCATGTTCGGCCCGGGCTTCCAGGCCGGGGTCGATCCGGACGGCTTCTTCGTCCTCGACCGCGCCGACCCGCCGGTCACGCTGTTCCGGGCCGTCCGGTTCGGCCAGCGGCCGCTGCCCGGCGACCGGGTGGAGTTCACCGCCGGCGGGACGCGGACGGTGGTGGCGATGCGGCCGGTGGGCGAGCACGGCGAGCCGCCGCCCGAACGGCTCGCGGTGCGGACCCGGAGCCGGTCGGGCGGCGACTTCGCCTACATCGTGGAGCCGCTGCGCCGGCTGTGCGCGGCGTCGGTGGCGACCGGCAACCCGGTCATGTGGTGCTGACGAGCGCCGCTCACCACGGGATCGTGCCCGCGTCCTCGAAGTAGCCGCCGGTCGGCCCGTCGTCCGGCAGCGTCGCCAGCCGGATTCCGATCGCCGCGCCCTGCTGCGGCGTCCGCACGCCCCGGAAGCCGTTCAGATCGGTCGCGGTGAACCCCGGGCAGCCGGCGTTCACCAGGATGCCCGTGCCGGCGAGCGCCCGCGCGTACTGGATGGTCACCGCGTTGAGCATGCTCTTCGACGGCGCGTACGCCACCGACAGCGGACCGGTCTGGTCCTCGCCGGTGGAGGCGCTCTGCCGGGTCAGCGAGCCGACGCCGCTGGACATGTTGACGATCCGCGGCGAGGCCGAGCGGCGCAGCAACGGCAGCATCGCCTCGGTCACCCGGACCACCCCGATCACGTTCACCTCGACGGCGGCCCTGATGGTCGCGACGTCCACGTCACCCGGGTGCTGGGGCACGCCACCCGTCACGCCCGCGTTGTTGACGAGCACGTCCAGGCCGCCGGCCTCCGTCTCCAGCAGCCGGGCGGCGGCGGTCACGCTCGCGTCGTCGGTCACGTCCAGCGGTACGCCGAACGCGTCCACACCACCGGCGCGCAGCTTCGCCACCGCCTCCGCGAGCCGCTGCCCGTCCCGGGCGCCGACGCCCACCCGCCAGCCGAGCGCGCCCAGGCCGGCCGCGATCTCGTACCCGATTCCCTTGTTCGCGCCGGTCACCAGCGCGATCGTCCGTTCGCTCATGGTCTCGATCCTGTCCGCGCGGCGGGCGGGCCTCCAACACCACCTCGGTAGCGGGCGATACCCGCCGGGTATCGATCCGGCGGTACGGTGGCGGGATGGAGACGCGGGAGCTTCGCTACTTCGTCGCGGTCGCCGAGGAACTGCACTTCGGCCGCGCCGCACGCCGCCTCGGCATCGCCCAGCCGCCGCTGTCGCGGGCGATCCGCCAGCTCGAACGGCGCCTCGGCGTGACGCTGCTGGAACGGGACAGCCGCCGCGTCGCGCTCACCTCGGCCGGGTCGGTGCTGCTCCGCGAGGGCCGGGCGGCCCTGGACGCGGTGGACGCCGCCGACCGCCGTACCCGCCGTGCCGGTGAGGTCGCGAACGGCGGCGCCGGGTTGGTGCTGGCGACGAAGGCGGGTGCGTCGAGCGAGCTGCTGCCGAAACTGCTCGACGCGTACGCCGCCGAGCCGGACGCGGTCCGGGTGGAGGTGCTGCTGTCCGGCATCGGCGAACAGGAACGGCTGCTGCGCGACGGGCGGGCCGACGTGGCGCTGCTGCACCTGCCGTTCGACTCGACCACCGGGCTGGACACCGAGGAGCTGGTGACGGAACAGCAGGTGGTGGTCCTGCCGGCGGGGCATCCGCTGGCCGGGCGGTCCCAGCTGCGGATGGCCGACGTCGAGACGCTGCCCGGCCTGCCGCTGCCGCGCTGGCCGCTGCGCGACGGCACCTACCCGGACGGGCCGGGCCCCGAGGTGCGGGACCACTCCCAACTGCTCCAGCTCGTCGCGCTCGGGCGTACCGCGGTGCTGCTGCCGGAGTCGTGCCGGTCGCTGCTGTGGCCGGACATGACCGCCGTGCCGGTGCCGGACGCGCCGGCGGTGACCACTGTGATCGCGTGGCCGCCGCACAGCCGGTCCCGGGCGCTGGCCGGGCTGGTCCGCACCGCCACCCGCCTGTAGCGGCCGAGCTAGGCCAGATCCTTGCGCATCTGCTGGGTGACCACCCGGTAGCCGGACGTCGCGTACAGCTTGCGTGCCGTCTCGTTGGCGCCGAAGACGTTCAGCTCCAGCGCCTGGGCGCCGTGCTCCCGGGCCGCCCGCTCCCCGGCCGCGAGCAGCGCCCGTCCGAGGCCCCGGCCCCGCTGCCCGGCGGCCACCTCGATGTCGTAGAGGAACGCGCAGTCGGCGAGACCGCGCGGGTGGGTCAGGCCGATCCACAGCCAGCCGACCGGTGAGCCGTCGGCCAGCTCGCCGACCAGGAACAGCATGCCGGGCGTGGCCATGCCCTGCGGCAGGAAGCCGGCGGTGGCCTCCCGGGCCCGGTCGAGCGCCTCCTCGGGCGTCCAGTTGCCGGCCGTGACGTGCTCCCGCGCGTACCCGGCGGCCAGCTCGTCCTGCCATCTGTCGAACTCGTCCGGGTTCATCGCCCGGACCGTCACCTCGGCCATCGCCACTCCCCCGTCGATGTTGTGACCGCTCAGTCCTCGGCGGCGCGGCGGCGCGCCTCCCGCAGCTTCATGGCGTGCTCCAGCAGCGTGATCAGCACCTCCTTGGCCGACTCCCGCTTGCGCGCGTCGCACAGCACCACCGGTACGCCCGGGTCCAGGTCGAGCGCGGCCTGCACCTCGTCGAGACGGAACGTCTTGGCGCCCTCGAAGCAGTTCACCGCCACCACGAAGGGCGTACCGCGTCCCTCGAAGTAGTCGATCGACGGGAAGCAGTCGGCCAGCCGGCGGGTGTCGGCGAGCACCACCGCGCCGAGCGCGCCGAGTGCCAGCTCGTCCCAGACGAACCAGAACCGGTCCTGCCCGGGCGTGCCGAACAGGTAGAGCACCAGGTCGTCGCTGATGGTGATGCGGCCGAAGTCCATCGCCACGGTGGTGGTCGACTTCTCCTCGATGCCGGACAGGTCGTCGATGCCGATGCCGGTCTCGGTCAGCACCTCCTCGGTCCGCAAGGGCCGGGTCTCGCTGACCGCGCCGACCATTGTGGTCTTGCCGACGCCGAACCCGCCCGCGATCAGGATCTTGATCGCGGTGGGCAGCGGCGCGGCGCCCGCCGGCCGCTCAGAGCGCCCGTAGTCCATTGATTACCGCCTCGAAAACGTGCTCGTCGGGAAGGCCGGCGGTGGTCGCGCGCGGCTCGCGTACCTGTACCAGGCTGCGGGCGGCCAGGTCTCCGAGGAGGACCCGGACCGTGCCCACCGGCAGGTCGAGATGGGCGGCGATCTCGGCCACGGAGAGGATCCGCTGGCAGAGGCCGACGATCGCCACGTGCTCCGGGCCCAGCCCGGACTCCGACCCGACATCGGTGCGGGTCGAGGTGACCAGCGAGATCAGGTCGAACGTGCCGGTGACCGGGCGGGCCCGGCCTCCGGTCACCGCGTACGGGCGCACCACCGGGCCGGCGTGGTCGTCCACCCACTCCTGCTCCGCGGAGTCCCCCCGGCCGGTCATCGTGCCGCGGTCTCGCCGAGGGGCTGTTCCCGGGTCGGTGACGCGACGAACCGGCCGACCCGGGTGACGAGCATGGCCATCTCGTACGCGATCAGGCCGACGTCCGCGTCCTCCGAGGCCAGCACCGCCAGGCAGGCGTTGCGCCCGGCCGCGGTGACGAACAGGAAGGAGGACTGCATCTCGATGATGGTCTGCTGTACCTGTCCGCCACCGAACCGCTTGCCCGCGCCGCGGGCCAGGCTCTGGATGCCCGCCGCCATCGCCGCCAGGTGCTCGCCGTCGTCCCGGCTCAATCCGCGGGACGAGGCCATCAACAGTCCGTCGGTGGAGAGCGCCACGGCGTGCTCCGCCTGCTTGACCCGGCCGACCAGGTCATCCAGCAGCCACGTCAGATCCGCGCTCGAAGCCGTCTTCTGCGCCACTCGTCGTCCTCATCTTCCCGGCTGGTGTGCCGTCAGCTTCCGGTTTCCGTCGCGTCGACGTCCCGGTCAGGTAACCTGCTCGTCCGCGTCGGCCGGCCCACCGCCGGCCCCCTGCGCTCCGCCGAGCAGGCGCGCGGCATCGGTACGGCCGCGTCGGGTGCCGCTCTGGTAGGAGCTCATCATCCGGCGCACCTGCTCCGGTGCACGCGCCGTGTCGTCGGCGGCGTCGTCGTCCGCCGCGGTCTGGTCGTGCCGCAGCTCCGGCGCGAGGCTGGCCTGGCGTACCCGGACCGGCAGTCCCGCGTCGGTGACCGGCGCCGTCTCCGCCTCGGTGTCCGGCTCCGTCGCCGGCGACGCCTCCGCCGCGTCCGTCGTGCCGGCCGGCCGCCGCTCCACCACTGCCAGCTCCGTGGTGGGCCCCGCCACCGCGGGCTGCCGCTTGCGGGTACGCGCCGGCAGCCCGGAGGGGGTCAGCCGGGGCGCCTGCGTCACCGGCTCCGGCACCTGCGGGGCGGGCTCGGCCGGCTGGTCCGGTTCGGCGGCGCCGTCCGGGCCGGACGGGGTCGCCGGACCGTCGCCGTGGCCGGCCGGCGTGCTCCGCGCCGGGTCCGGCGCGGGCGCCACGGGCAGGGCCGTCCCGGGTGCGGGCAGGGCGTCGGCCTCGTCGGCGCCGTCGGCGGTGATCAGTTCACGCGGGATCAGCACCACAGCCGTGGTCCCGCCGTACGCGGACTCCTTGAGCTGCACCTTGACGCCGTGCCGCTCGGTGAGCCGGCTGACCACGAACAGGCCGAGCCGGGCGGCGTCGGCGAGGTTCAGCTCGGACCGGTCCACGATGCGCGCGTTGGCGGCGGCCAGCTCGTCGGCGCTCATGCCGAGGCCGCGGTCCTCGATCTCGATGGCGAAGCCGTTCGCCACCAGCTGACCGCGTACCTCCACAGTGGTCTGCGGCGGGGAGAACGAGAGCCCGTTCTCGATCAGCTCGGCCAGCAGGTGGATCACGTCACCGACGGCACGGCCGGTGAGCGACACCTCGCCGAGCGGGCGCACGGTGACCCGGGTGTAGTCCTCGACCTCGGCGACCGCGCCGCGCACCACGTCGACCATGGGGACGTTGCGCCGCCAGGCCCGGCCCGGCGTCGAGCCGGACAGCACGATCAGGTTCTCCGCGTTGCGCCGCATCCGGGTGGCCAGGTGGTCGACCCGGAACAGGTCCTCCAGCTCCTCGGCGTCGTGCTCGCGCCGTTCCATCGCGTCCAGCAGCGTCAGCTGCCGGTGCACGAGCGCCTGGGTGCGCCGGGCCAGGCTCAGGAACACGTCGCGGACGCTGCGGCGCAGCTCGGCCTGCTCGACGGCGGTCCGGACGGCGGTCTCCTGCACGACGTTGAACGCCTTGCCCACCTGACCGATCTCGTCGTCGCCGAACTGCAGGGGTGGCGCCTCGCGGGCGACGTCCACCTCCTCGCCGCGGCCCAGCCGGTCCACCACGCTCGGCAGGCGTTCGTGGGCCAGCTTGAAGGCGGCCTCGCGGAGCCGTTCGAGCTGGCGGACGAGCGCCCGGGCCGTGGTGATCGAGACGACCACGGAGGCGATGACGGCGATCAGGCCGAGACCGGCGGCGAGCACCAGCCGTACGATGACGCCCACCGCGACCGGCGTGGCCCGGGACACGATGTCCTCACCGCCGGCGAGGATGACCTCGCGCAGGTCGGCCATCGCCTTCTCGGCGGCGGCCTGCCACGCCGCGGCGGTCACCGGCGGGCGCACCTCGGCGCCCTTGGCCGCGAGCACCTGGTCCTGGAGCGTGCGGAGCTGCTGGAACGCCTCGCCCTCGACCATCCGCTCGAAGCGGGCACGGTCGCCGGGGGCGAGTTCGCGGGCGGTGCGGTCGGCGAGGAACCACTGCGCGCCGACCAGGCGGGCGAACGCGGTCTGCTCGCCGACGGTGATCCGGTTGGCCGCTATCGCACCGGTGAGCAGCGCGTCCTGTTGGGACAGCAGCTCCCGGGACCGGTTGAGGTCGATCAGCGCGGCGGTGTCCTTGGCGATCTCGTCGTCGTCGAGGCCGCCGAGGGCGTCGAACACCGCGAAGATCCCGTCGACCGCCTCGTCGTACGCGATGAGCGTGGTGGTCCGGTCGATGGTCTTGCGGCTGACGTCGGCGCGGATCTGGCCGAGCTGGTCCAGTTCGGTCTTCAGCTCGTCGAGCCGCTGCATCAGCTCCTCGCTGGCCGGGATCTCGGTGCGCCAGTCCCGCACCGAGCGCCACAGCGTGGTGGCGGTCTCGTCGGTACGCGCGCGCTGGGCCTCCAGCTCCTGCAGCCGGCCGGGGTCGGACTCACCGAGGTAGCGCAGCGACAGCCGGCGTTCGGCCTGCAACTGCTGCAGCAGCGGGTCGCTCGGCTCGAAGACACGCGCGTTCAGCGTCTGCACGCCGAGCAGGTTGAATCCGTCCCGTACGGTCACCCACGCGGCGAACGCCCAGAGCGCGGTCAGCGACGCCAGCAGCGCGATGATCTTCGTACGGAGATTCGTACTGCGGGAACCCATCACACCGTCCTGGCCCGGTCTTCGGTCGGTCCGAAATCCGATCGACTCCGGCGCACGCTAGCAGCCGTCGTGAACCTCATTCAAGCGATCCTGATCATGGTAGGTGCGGCCCCGGACCGGGCCGCCCCGGCACGGCCGGAGGCCGCCAGCACCGCGGCGCGCACGATCCGCGTCGGGCGGTAGAGGTCCTTGTCGTGCCATAGTGCCGGTTCACCGTCGCATCCGTCCAGCTCGGACAGTCGACGACGCCCCCGCGCCAGCGCCGACGTGATCCGGGGGTCACCGGGCCGGCCCGCGTCGGCCAGGGCGAGCACCCCGTACGCGGTCTCCTCGGCGGTGCCGTCCCACCGTCCCCAGGAGCCGTCCGGGCGCTGCGTGTCCAGCAGCCAGGCCACCCCGCGTTCGACGGCGGTACGCGCCGCGCCGTCCGGCGCGTGGTCGGCCAGCGCCAGCAGCACCGCGTACGTGGCGTAGTACGGCGAGGCGTGCCAGCGGTCCTCCCACCGCCCGTCCGGCGCCTGCCGTTCCAGCAGCCACTCGGTGACCCGGCGCCGGGCGCCGGTGACGCCTGGTGCGCTCGGCTGCTCGCCGAGGGCGTCGAGCACGTGCGCGTTGGTGGTCAGCGACGCGCCGTCCTCCCCCGGCCAGGTGCAGAAGTGCCGTCCGGTGTCGAACCCGTCCAGCGCCGCGACGCCGGGTGCGCGGCCGAGCCGGGCCAGCGCGTAGAGCGTGACCGCCGTGGTGTCGGCGTCGGCGGGCAGGCCGGGCGCGGTGGCCGCGCCGGACGGTCCGACCGCGGCGCGCAGCTCGGTCAGCACCGGCTCGGGCGCGCCGACCGGCACGCCGGCCCGGACCAGGATGCCGAGCACCCAGGCCCGCTCGAACACGGTGATCGGGCTCGCGCAGGGCACCGGGCCGGGCCGGGCCACAGCGTTCAGGTAGTCCAGTGCGGGGCCGGGTTCCGGGCCGCCCAGCCAGGCGGCGGTGGCGGCGGGTGAGGCGCCGATCGCGCCGCTGGCCGAGGGGCGCACGCCGGGAGCGCGGTACGCCAGTTCGCCCGCCACCTCCAGCGCGTGCGCCAGCTTCTCCGGCACCGGCCGTCCGGTGGCGAGCAGTCCGCGTACCCGGGTCAGGCGGGCCGGGTCGAGACCGGCCGGCAGCGGCAGGCGGGGCCGGCCGGCCCACTCGGCCAGCCCGGGTGGCGGCCCGGCCGGGCCGTCGAGGTGCCGATCCACGGCGGTCAGCAGCGCCGGCACGATCAGGTCGGTGGCCGGCAGGTCCGGCGGGGTGCCGTCGCGCAGCGCGCCGGTCAGGTACGTCAGTCCCCGGCGCGCGGCGTCGGCGGGCGCGGCGGACGGCCCGTCGCGGTGCAGCACGGCGAGCAGCGCCTCGACCGCGCTGAGCGTCGGGACCAGCGCGTACCCGCCGGGGCCGCCCCACCCGCCGTCCGGACGCTGCCGGTCCAGCAGCCAGGCCACGCGCCGGTCGTGGCCGTCGAGCCAGGGCGCGAGCGCGACCAGCCGTCCGGTCTCGTAGACCGACGGTGACGTCTGCCCCTCCGGTTCGCCGCCGAGCGCGGTGATCAGGTCGTGCGTGGTCCCGGACCGGGTGGCGGGCACCGATCCGGCGGTGAGCGTCACCGCACGCCCCAGAAGTCGGTGTTCCGGTAGAAGCCGGTGGTGAAGCCGAGCTGCCGGGACAGGAAGTCGGCCTCCCGCGGCACCTCGCCGGCCAGCTTCGCCAGCAGGACGCGGCAGTGGTCGACCTGCTCGGCGAAACGCCGCTCGACCTCGGCCGGGTCGTCCACCAGCAGCAACGCGTTGAGGTCGCCGGACTCGGCGTCGCGGCGGTGGGTGCCGAGGTCGTTCACCAGGCGCAGGGCCCGCTGGACCTCGTCGCCGACCTCGATCAGCCGCGCCAGCGTGGCGGCGTCGGACACCGATCCGGTGTGGATCCAGTGCGCCACGTTCACCACCGTGGCGGCGAGGTTGTCGGCGTTTGCCAGGTAGTCGGCGAGCGTGGGGCGGCCGGTGTGCCGCCAGTCCCACTCGCGGGCCATCGCGTCGAGCGTGCGGGCCATCGTGTCCCGCCAGAGACCGCGCAGCGCCGGATAGGCGGGCGCGGCGGCGACGTCGTCGCGCAGCTCGGCGAGGAACCGGCCCAGCGGGTCGGCGGACTCGCCGCCGTCGAGCACGTCCAGGCAGACGGCGGTGATCCGGTCGACCTCGGCCCGGCTGGTGGCCTGGTGGTCGACCAGCCAGTCGACGGCGAAGCCCCAGAGCACCGCACGGTTTGTCACCGCGAGTTCGGCGGCGGTGTGCCAGGGGGCGCTGAACGCCATCGCCTGCGCGATGCTGCTGAACAGCGTCGCGTCGAACGGGTCGCCGGGGAACAGCTCGGGGTGCGCTGCGGCGGCCCTGCGCAGGCCGCGCTGGCCCTGCGCGGCGAGCGCGCAGACCCGGCCCTGCTCCGCGGCGACCGTAAGCGGATCGGGTGTCGGCCCGTCGGTCATGCCGGCTCCGTCCGCCCGGCGGCGACGAGCGTCAGCTCGACCCGTTCGCGCGGCCGCAGGGCCGCGGCCAGCCGCAGTCCGGGTACGCCGGGGCGGTGCAGCCGGAACCGGTAGCGGCTGAGCATGGTGGCGAGGATGAGCTGGGCCTCCAGATAGAACAGGTACATGCCGAGGCACTGGTGCGGCCCGCCGCCGAACGGGAAGTGGGCGTAGCGGTGGCGGGTGCGGACCCGCTCGGGGCGGAACCGTTCCGGGTCGAACTCGTCCGGGCGGTCCCAGAACTGCCGCATCCGCTGGGTGATCAGCGGGCTGACCGCCATCGTGGCGCCGGGCTCGATCGGCACGCCGTCGATGACGTCCCCGGCGACCGCGCGGCGCGGGATGATCCACCCGATCGGGTAGAGCCGCAGCAGCTCGTCCAGCACCATCCGGGTGTACGTGAGCCGGCTCAGGTGCTCACGGCGTACCGGCTCGCCGCCGACCACCTCGTCGATCTCGGCGTAGAGCCGCTCGGCCACCTCGGGGTGCTGGTCCAGGTGCGGCCAGGCCCAGGTCAGCACGTTGATGGTGGTCTCGGTGGTGGCGGCGAACATCGCCACTGTGTCGTTGCGGACCTGCCGCTCGTCGAGCTGCCGCCCGTCGTCGGTGCGGGCCTGCCAGAGCGTCGAGATGACGTCGTCGCCCTGGTCGGCGGACTCCCGCGTCTCGCGGACGATCGGCACCAGCACGTCGTCGACGATGCGGACGGCGCGGGCGAACGTGCGGTCGCCGGGCATCGGCAGGGACAGCGGCGCGAACGGCACGATGATCCGGGGGATGACGGCGGTGGCGATCCGGTCCTGCGCCTCGATCACGCGCATCGCGTCCGGCACCGAGATCCGGTCGGCGAAGAGCACCTTCATGATCGCCCGGCTGACGATGCGCGCCTGCTCCACGCCGATGTCGACCGGCTGGCCGGCGCGGGCCGGCTCGTCCAGTTCCGCCACCGCGTCGCGGATCGCGTCGGCCATCCCGTCGACAAGCGCCTCGACCCGCTTGGCGGTGAACATCGGCTGGAGCATCCGGCGGCTGGCCGACCAGATCTGCCCCTCGCCGAGGATCCCCTCGCCGAACAGCCGCTTGACCGGGCGCCAGAACAGCCCGTCACCGGCCCGTTCGTAGTTGTCCGCCCGGTCACGCAGGACGTGCTGCACGTGCTTGGGGTGGGTGACCAGGTAGGGGCGGAACGAGCCGAGGTTGAGCCGGACCAGTTCGCCTTCGGTACGGTTACCGATGTCGATGAGTGCCCGGGCGGGGTCGCGGAGCACCGCCGGCAGGATCTGCCGCAGCGGCACGGTTCGGGGTCGGCCGGTGGGCCTCGGTGTGTCCGTCGGTTCGGGCACCTGAACGCTCCCTCGGTTGACTCAGGGTCGCGACTCCGTATCGACCCGTGACGTTGCTCGCGAGCATGCCATCCTGAGCCGCAGATCAAAAGGCAGGTCGGAGGATATTTCACGTAACAACAATCTCTTTGTCGAGAATGGAGCCCGTGGGATATGCGTCACTCGCGTACACAGTGGCCGTTGCGGAGAGCGAGCAACGCTCACCTCTGGCGGACGGCGGCAGAACGCGGGCGCGGGCCCGTCCGCTGTGCCAAGCTTCGGGCATGGACGACAAGACCATCCTGAGCCGGATCTCGGAACTCGTCGACGAGGAGCACCGGCTGCGTGCCGACGCGCAGCAGCACGAGGCCGGCACCGACGACGAGGCGCGGGAGCGGCTGCGCGCGCTGGAGGAGTCCCTGGACCAGTGCTGGGACCTGCTGCGCCGCCGCCGGGCCGCCCGCCAGGCACACGGCGACCCGGACGCCCAGGGCGAGCGCCCGGTGCCCGAGGTCGAGCGCTACCTCCAGTGACCCGGACCGGCGTCCCGGGCGGTCTCCCGCCCGGGACGCCGGCCGGTCAGCGGACGCCCGCCTCCCGCAGCAGCGCCTCGGTCAGCGCCACCGGGTCGGTCACCGTCTCGGGCATCCCGCGCGCGGTGAACCAGGCGGCCACCACCCGCACGTCGCGGGCCAGGAAGTCGGCCCCCTGCGGGTTCGCCACCACGTCGACCACCTGCGGCAGGTCGATCATCACCAGCCGGCCCGCGTGCACCAGCAGGTTGTACGGGGACAGGTCGCCGTGTGCGTACCCGGCCCGGGCGAGCACCGTCAGCGCCTCCACGAGCTGGTCCCACAGGTCGCGCAGCTCGTCGTCGCCGGGCCGGACCTGGGCCAGCCGCGGCGCGGCCTCCCCCGCCTCGGCGTCGCCGACGAACTCCAGCATCAACTCGGTGCCGAGCAGCTGCACCGGGTAGGGCACGGCGATCCGCCCGGAGGCGGCCCCGATCTCCCAGAGCTGGGACAACGCGGCGAACTCGGCCGCCGCCCACTGCCCGGCGATCATCTGCCGGCCGAACGCGGTGCGGCCGGTCATCGCCCGCATCTCACGGGACCGGCGTACCCGGCGGCCCTCCAGGTAACCGGCGTCGCGGTGGAACAGCCGGTGCTGGGCGTCGCGGTAGCGCTTGACCGCCAGCAGGCAGCCGCGGTCGGTACCCGGCACGGCGCGGCGGACCAGGTGGACGTCCGCCTCCTTGCCGGTCTTGAGCACCCCGAGCTCGGTGTCCCGGGCGGCCAGTTCGGTGACCAGCCACTCCGGGTGCGGCTCGGGGCCGTGGACGGCCTGGTCCCAGGAGGACCAGGCGTCCTCCGCCTCGGGCTCGGCGTCCGGGTCGGTGAGGGTCGGCGGGGTACGCCGCCCCCGCTTCAGGAAGTCGGGTTCGTCGTCGTCGAAGCGGCTCTTGCCGCGGCCACGGCGCTGCGGCGCCGGGATGTCGTGATCGCGCACGGGTGGATCTGTCCTTCGATCGAGGCTGGTGGAGGCAGGTGGCACGACCCTGCGAAAACGGCCATGACCGACCCCCTCTCCTCGACCGGGCACACCCGGCTGCGCACTCGCGCGGCACCATGCTCGTGCCCCGCCCGGGGCGGGTCAACGGATTTTCCGCACGGTGCGCCACCGTGCCGCCGCGCTGTCCGCCGGCCCGCGCCGCCGAGCGCCGTCAGCCGGCCAGGACGGCCGCGACGGCGGCGATCAGCCCGTCCTCGATCCGGGTGGGCGCGAACCTCGGATCGGACCAGCGGCGTCCCCGGTGCAGCCAGACGCTGGGCAGGCCCACCGCCGTCGCGCCGCCGATGTCCGCCTCCGGGCTGTCGCCCACCACCCACGCGCCGCGCAGCGGCATCCGGGCCCGCTGGGCGGCGAGCGCGAAGATCCTCGGGTTCGGTTTGCTGACGCCCGCCTCCTCGGAGATCACCCAGTCGGCGACGTACCGGTCCAGGCCGGTCTTGCGGATCTTGGCGTCCTGTTGACGGGACGCGCCGTTGGTGACCACCACCGGCACCCAGCCCGCGTCGGCCGCGATCCGCAGCGCGCAGGCCACCAACGGGTCCAGCCGCATGTGGGCCACGACCCCGTCGTGCAGCTCGTCGACCAGGTCGATCGAGGGGATGCGCAGCGCGTACCGGTCGCGGATCGCATCCGCCACGTCCCACCTGTTGGTCAGCCCGTCCGCGTCCACGGACACCAACCAGTCGAGGTCGGCCGGCGGCGCGCCGATGCCGTCCAGGAAGCGTTCTCCCCAGGCGCGGAACGGCCCGTCGCGGTCCAGCAGGGTGTTGTCCAGATCGAGCAGGAGCAACGGCACCTGGGCACCCTACGGGAACGGCCGGAGCACCGACAGGGCCGAGGGCCCCGCCACGGCGATCAGGCCACGAGGACGGCGCGAGCCGCCCCGGCGTCGAGCGGACGGTCCAGCAGCATCGTGTGCGCCGCGCGGGTGGCGGCCAGCGCGTCCGGGTCCAGCGCGGCCACCAGCACGTCCTCGCCGGTGTCGGCGCCCCGGGCCAGCGGCCGGCCCTCCGGGTCGTACACCGCCGCGCCGCCGTTGAAGCGCCACGGGTCGGCACCGCCGACCGCGTTGGCGAACACCACGTACATGGTGTTGTCCAGCGCCCGGGCCGCGTAGTAGAGGTCGCGGCGGTGCGCCGAGCCGGCCAGGTAGCCGCTCGGGCAGAGGTAGCCGTGCGCGCCGTCGCCGGCGGCGGCCCGCGCGTGCTCCGGGAAGCAGCCGTCGTAGCAGACCCCCAGTCCCAGCCGCCACGTGTCGACCTCGAGCGTCGCGCCCCGGCGGCCGGCGTCGAACAGCTCTCGCTCGCCGCTCCAGAGCTGCTGCTTGTCGTACGCGGCGGTGACCGTGCCGGCCGGGTCCACGACGAGCGAGGAGATGGTGCGCCGCCGGTCGGGGTGGCGGACGGCGGCGCCGATCACCACCGCGGCCCTCGCGTCGGCGGCGGCGGAGCGCAGGGGGTCCAGCCGGGCGTCGCTCACCCGGCCGTCGGCGTCGGCTGCCACGTCCGTGCCCTCCGGATCGGCGCCGAGCGTCGGCGGGTGGTACGCCGGCAGGAACAGCTCGGGCAGCACCACGACGCGGGCTCCCTCGACCCGGCCGACGAGGCGGGCGGCGGCGCGGGCGTTGCCGGCGACGTCGCCGGGGACGGGCTGGGCCTGGACGGCGGCGACGGTGAGCGGGCGCGCGGGAAGGGCGGTCACCCGCCGATCGTAACCACCAGGCGGCGCCAGATGATCAAGCGTCGGAGCATCTCAAGCCGTACGTACGGTTTGCATCAGCCGGTTCCACCTGCGACGATCCGTTCGTGCCCAGAGTAAGTCAGGACCAGCTCGACGCGCGCCGACAGGAGATCCTCGCGGCGGCGCGGGCGTGTTTCGCCCGGCACGGCTACGAGGGCGCCACCGTACGGCGGCTGGAGGAGGCCACCGGCCTGTCCCGGGGCGCGATCTTCCACCACTTCCGGGACAAGGACTCCCTCTTCCTCGCCGTTGCCGAGGACGACGCCGCCGCGATGGTGGAGACGGTGGCCCGCAACGGCCTCGTGCAGGTCATGCGCGACCTGCTGGCCCGGGCCGTCTCGCCGGACACCACCGGCTGGCTCGGCAGCCAGCTGGAGGTCTCCCGCCGGCTGCGCACCGACCCCGCCTTCGCCAAGCGCTGGGCGGAGCGTTCCGAGGCCATCGCCGGTGCCACCCGGGAGCGCCTGCTGCGCCAGCGCGAAGCCGGCGTCCTCCGCGACGACGTGCCGATCGACGTACTCGCCCAGTTCCTGGAGCTGGCCTACGACGGGCTGGTGCTGCACCTGGCGATGGGCCGTCCGGCCGGCGACCTGGCCCGGGTGCTCGACCTGGTCGAGGAGGCCGTCCGCCGGCACTGAACCGGCGCCGGTCTCGGTCCGGTAACTACCCCGCTCCAGGAGATCGACTCTGGCGCGCCTGCTCCACAATGAGCCGCGACCCCTCCTCGCGACAGGAGCAGACGATGACCCCCTCCGACACCTGGGGCATCCCCGGCCCCGTCTTCCTGCGCTGGTACCTCCTGCTCGCCGTCGTCCTGGTCATCGGTGCGATCGTGTACCGGCGGCGCATGCTGGCGGGCACGCCGGTGACCGCGTACGGCGACCTGGGTCCGCAGCAGGTCGCCTACCTCAACGGCGGTGACCAGCTCGCCGTCTGGGCCGCGCTCGGCGGTCTGCGCCACGCGGGCGCGGTCGGCGTACGGCCCGACCGGCGGCTCACCACCGGTGGCCCGCTGCCGACCTGGGCAACCCCGCTGGACCGCGCGGTCCACCACGCGGCGAGCCGCGGTCTGCGGACCCGGGAGCTGGGCGCCGACGAATGGGTGCGGCGCGCGCTCGACGAGCTGCGCGACGGCCTGGTCCACCGGGGCCTCGCCCTGGACCAGGAGCGGCGCCGGACGCTGCGGCGCGGCGCGCTGCTGATCGGGGCCCTGCTGGCGATCGGCATCGTGCGCGCGGTCTCCGGGCTGCTCAACGACCGGCCCACCGGCTGGCTGCTGCTCAGCCTGTTCCCGCTCGGCCTCGCGTTCGTGCTGCTCAACCGCGTGCCGTGGCGTACCCGGGCGGCCACCGCCGCGCTCGACGACATGCGCCGCCGGCATGGTCGCCTGCGGCCGGCCGCCGGGCCCGCGTACTCCATGTACGGCCCGACGGACGTGGCGCTGGGCGTGGCGCTGTTCGGCACCGCCACGCTCTGGACCATGGATCCGGGCTTCGCGGAGCAGGCCGAGATCCAGCGTCAGGCGATGGGCAACGCAGGCGGCGCGAGCTCCGGCACCTCCTGCGGCGGCGGGGCGACCGCCGGCGGCGGCAGTTCGTGCGGCGGCGGCAGCTCGTGCGGCGGAGGCGGTGGCTGCGGCGGAGGCGGGTGCGGCGGATGAGCGGCCCGTCCGGCGTCGGCATCGGCTGGCGCCCCGAGATCGCCGGGTTCGTGGCCGAGCTGCCGGGGCTGCGGTTCGTCGAGGTGGTCGCGGAGGCGATCGCCCCGGCCGGGCCGCTCCCGGACGGGCTCGCCGAGCTGCGCGGACGCGGCGTCGACGTCGTACCCCACGGGGTGCGGCTGTCCCTCGGCGGCGCGGAGCCTGTCGACCCGGCCCGGGTGGCGCACCTGGCCGGGGTGGCCGCGGCCCTGGACGCGCCGCTGGTGAGCGAGCACATCGCGTTCGTGCGGGCCGGCGGCCTGGAGGCCGGTCACCTGCTGCCGCTGCCGCGCAGCCGGGAGGCGGTCGCGGCGGTGGTGGCGAACGTGCGGCGGACGCAGGCGGAGCTGCCGGTGCCGCTGGCCCTGGAGCCGATCGCGACACTGTTCGACTGGCCGGACGACGAGCTGGACGAGGCCAACTTCCTCACCGAGATCCTCGACGCCACCGACGCGCTGCTACTGCTCGACGTGGCTAACGTGCACGCCAACGCCCGCAACCGGGGCGGCGACCCGGCCGCGCTGCTGGACCGGCTGCCGCTGGAACGCATCGCCTACGTGCACGTCGCGGGCGGTGCCGAACACGGCGGCTTCTACCACGACACGCACACGGACCCGGTGCCCGAGGCCGTGCTCGACCTGGTCCGCGAGCTGTGCGCCCGGCGCCGGCCGCCCGCGCTGCTGCTGGAACGCGACGGGCACTACCCGCCCGCCGCCGAGCTGCGCGGCGAGCTGGACGCGCTGGCCGCCGCGTCCGGCCACCCGGTGGTCACATGAACGGCGACCTGGCGGCCCGGCAGGCCGAGCTGGTCGCGGCGCTCGTCGCCGGTGGACCGCTGCCGCCCGGCTTCGCCCCGGCCCCGGTCGAGGCGGCCCGCCGGGCGCTGCTGCGCAAACGGGCCGGGGACGTGGCCCGGCACTGGCCGCTGCTCGCCGCCGGCCTCGGACCGGACTGGCCGGAAGCGTTCACCACCTGGGCCGACGGCCGTCCCACGAACGGGTCGATGCGCGACGGCTGGGATCTCGCCCGCGACCTCCGCGACCGGGACGCGCTGCCGCCGCTGGGCGCGGAGGAGCTGGCCGCGCGGGAGTCCGCGAGCCGCTACGACGGTCACCGCCCGCCCCGGCCACGCCGGCTGCCGGCCCTCGCCCGCGTCGGCGGTGCCGTCGCGGTTCAGGTCGCCGGCCGGGTACGCCTGGTGCGGCCCGCCCCGCGCTGACAGGCACCCGCCGGTACGGCAGGATCGGTGCATGGATCTCGGACTCGCCGACCGGGTGTACGTGCTCACCGGCGCCTCCGGCGGCCTCGGCTTCGCCACCGCCGAACACCTCGTCGCCGACGGCGCCCGGGTGGTCATCTCCGCGCGTACCCCGGAACGGGTGGCCGCCGCGATCGAGGCGCTCGGTGACCCGCCGCGGGCGATCGGGCTGACCGCCGACCTCGCCGACCCCGCCACCCCGGAGCGGCTCGTCGCCGCCGCCCGCGAACACTTCGGCCGCCTCGACGGCGCGCTGATCTCGGTCGGCGGCCCACCGCCCGGCACCGCCGCCACCGTCAGCGACGAGCAGTGGCGGGAGTCGTTCGAGACGGTCTTCCTGGGCAGCGTCCGGCTCGCCCGCACGGTGGCCGGGGCACTCACCGACGGCGGCGCGATCGGGCTGGTGCTGTCCACCTCGGTACGCGGACCGCTACCAGGGCTCGGCATCTCCAACGGCCTGCGGCCGGGCCTGGCAGGCGTGGCCAAGGACATGGCCGACGAGTTCGGCCCGCGCGGCGTCCGCGTGGTCAGCCTGCTGCCGGGACGGATCATGACCGACCGCAACCGGGAGCTGCTTGCCGGTTCCGGCGATCCGGAGCGGGCCCGTGCGCAGGCCGAGGCGGCGATCCCGCTCGGGCGCATCGGCGACCCGGCGGAGTTCGGCAGGGTGGCCGCGTTCCTGCTCTCCCCCGCCGCCGGGTACGTCACCGGGATCACCGTCCCGGTCGACGGCGGCGCGCTGCGCGGGCTGTGACGGTGGCTGCGGTGGTCGGGCTTCCCGCGGCGGGCCGGTCACCGGGGACGGTGGGCCGGTGAGCGATCGACGGCGGCCGGGCGGTGGGCGGCCCGAGGCCGCGCCCGGACCGGGCACGCCCGCCCGCCGCCACCCCCGGCCCAGCCGCGAGCAGCTCGCCGCAGCGGCCGACCGGCTGCTGCCCGACGTGATCGCGCCCGGCCTGGACGTGCTGTTCGTCGGCATCAACCCGGGCCTGTGGTCGGCGGCCACCGGCTGGCACTTCGCCCGCCCGGGCAACCGGTTCTGGCCCGCCCTGCACCGGGGCGGCTTCACGCCGCGCCTGCTGCACCCCAGCGAACAGGACACGCTTCCGGCACTGGGCCTCGGCATCACCAACATGGTGGCCCGGGCCAGCGCCCGCGCCGACGAGCTGACCGCCAATGAACTGGTCGACGGCGCCGCCACGCTCACCGCGAAGGTCGAGCACTACCGGCCGCGCTGGGTGGCGGTGGTCGGGGTGACCGCGTACCGGATCGGGTTCGCCCGGCCGAAGGCCGGTTTCGGACCGCAGCCGGAGACGCTCGCGGCGGCCCGGCTCTGGGTGCTGCCCAACCCGAGCGGCCTGAACGCCCACTTCACGCCGGAGACGCTCGGCGCCGCGTTCGCCGAGCTGCGCGCCGCGGTCGCCGCGGGCTAGTTGGCGGCGGCCGGGGGCATGGCCTCGTGGGCGACGTAGGTGCCCATCGGCACCGTGGTCACGACCGGCTCGGGCTGCTCGGCCTCGGTGTGGGGCGCGGGTGAGTCGGTGACCGCGAACTGGGTGCGGTACAGCTCGGCGTACAGGCCGCCGACCGCCACCAGCTCGTCGTGCCGGCCGCGCTCCACGATCCGGCCCTCGTCGAGCACGAGGATCTGGTCGGCGTCGCGCACTGTGGAGAGCCGGTGCGCGATCACCAGCGCGGTACGGCCGGTCAGCGCCACCGACAACGCCCGCTGCACCGCCGCCTCGCTCTCCGAGTCGAGGTGGGCGGTGGCCTCGTCGAGGATCACGATCGACGGGGCCTTGAGCAGCAGCCGCGCGATGGCGATGCGCTGCTTCTCGCCGCCGGAGAAGCGGTAGCCCCGCTCGCCGACCGTCGTGTCGAGCCCGTCCGGCAGTGCCCGGACCAGGTCGGCGACCTGCGCGCCGGCCAGCGCCGCCCAGATCTCGTCGTCCGTGGCGTCGGGCTTGGCGTAGCGCAGGTTCTCCCGGATCGTCTCGTGGAACAGGTGCGAGTCCTGGGTGACCACGCCTATCTCGTCGCGCAGGGAGGCGAGCGTCGCGTCCCGTACGTCGACGCCGCCGACCAGCACCTGGCCGTCGCTGACGTCGTAGATCCGGGAGATCAGCATGGACAGCGTCGACTTGCCGGCGCCGGAGGGGCCGACCAGGGCCACCATCTGACCCGGATCGACGGCGAACGAGACGCCCCGGAGCACCGGCTCGTTCACCGTCCGGTCGAGGGTCGAGACCTCCTCCAGGGACGCCAGCGACACCTCGGCGGCGCTCGGGTAGCGGAAGCGCACGTCACGGAACTCGACCCGGCCGTTGCCGCGCGGCACCGGCACCGCGTCGGGCTTCTCGGCGATGGACGGACGCAGGTCGAGCACCTCGAAGACCCGGTCGAAGGAGACGAGCGCGCTCATCACGTCGACCCGGACGTTGGACAGCGCGGTCAGCGGGCCGTAGAGGCGGGTCAGCAGCAGCGCCAGCTTGACCACGGTGCCGGCGCTGACCGCACCGGTGACCGCCAGCCAGCCGCCGACGCCGTACGTCAGCGCCTGGGCCAGCGACGCGACGAGCAGCATCGCCACGAAGAACGTCCGCGAGTACATCGCGGACTGGATGCCGATGTCGCGTACCCGCTCGGCCCGGCGGGCGAACCGGTCGGCCTCCACCTCCGGCGCGCCGAACAGCTTGACCAGGAGCGCGCCCGCGACGCCGAAGCGCTCGGTCATCGTGGCGTTCATCTTGGCGTCGAGGTTGTACGACTCGCGGGTGATCTCGGCCAGGCGCCGGCCGACCCGGCGGGCCGGGATGATGAAGATCGGCAGCAGCACCAGCGCCAGCACGGTGATCTGCCAGGACAGCACGAGCATCGCCCCGGCGGTGAGCACGAGCTGGATGACGTTGCTGACCACGCCGGACAGCGTCGAGGTGAACGCCCGCTGGGCGCCGAGCACGTCGTTGTTGAGCCGGCTGACCAGGGCGCCGGTCTGGGTGCGGGTGAAGAACTGCAGCGGCATCCGCTGGACGTGGTCGTACACCCGGGTGCGCAGGTCGAGGATTATGCCCTCGCCGATGCGGGCCGAATACCACCGCTGGACCAGGGAGAACAGCGCGTCGGCCACGGCGAGCGCGGCGATGATCAGGGCGAGCCGGACGACCGTCGAGCGGGCGTCCGCGCCGCCGCCGGCGATCGCGTCGATGACGTCGCCGGCGAGTAGCGGCGTGGCCACGCCGATCACCGCGGCGATGATCACGGTGATCAGGAAGACGACGATGTCGCGCCGGTAGGGCTGGGCGAACGCGACGATCCGCCGGGCGGTGCCGCGCTTGAGCTCGTGGGCGGAGACCTCGTCGCGGTTGCGCAGCGACCGGAGCATGCTCCAGCCGCCCATGCCGCCGCCGGCCATCGGGTGGGACACTCGTCACCTCCGGGTCGTCGGGGCAGCATGAACCGTCGGAGTCCATTCTCCCGACGCCTGTGACAACCTCGCGAGTAACCCACATCTTCCCGAACGGTCCTTACGAAATCGCCGTACCGGCTATTCGCCCCGCCCGGCCAGGTCCCGGATCCGCCGGGTCTGCGCCTCCCGCTCGGCGCGCTGCTGCTCGGCGTGCGAACGGTCGGCCGCGCCCGCGAGCAGCGCCTTGATCTCGATGATCGCGTCCCGGTTGTTGGCGAGCAGCCCGGCGGAGAGATCACGCACGGCGCCGTCCAGCTCGTCGTTCGGCACCACGAGCGTGGCCAGGCCGATCCGGTCCGCCTCGGCGGCGTCCATCCGCCGGCCGGTGGCGCAGA
Organism: Micromonospora sp. CNZ285; assembly: GCF_004637285.1. Lineage (NCBI taxonomy): Bacteria > Bacillati > Actinomycetota > Actinomycetes > Micromonosporales > Micromonosporaceae > Micromonospora > Micromonospora sp. CNZ285. Next base: position 3,259,070 of record NZ_SPQD01000001.1, read on the forward strand.
TCTCCAGCGCCCGGGAGTAGCCGACCAGCTCGACCAGGCGGCGCGTGCCGGCCAGGTCGGGAACCAGGCCGAGGGTCACCTCGGCCATCGAGAGCTTCGCGTCGGTGGCGAGCACCCGCATGTCACAGGCCAGCGCGAGCTGGAAGCCGGCGCCGATGGCGTGGCCCTGCACCGCGGCGACGGACACCACGTCCGGCCGGTGCAGCCAGGTGAAACCGCCCTGGTACTCGGCGATCCGGTCGGCGCACTCCGCCTCCGGCAACGCGGCCAGCTCGGCGAAGGAGCCCGGCCCGGTCGCACCGGCGACCGCCAGGTCCAGGCCCGCGGAGAACGCGCGCCCCTCTCCGCGTACGACGACGACGCGCACGTCGCCGGGCAGGTCCCGGGAGAAGTCGCTCATGGCGCGCCACATCGCCGGGGTCTGAGCGTTGAGCACGTCGGGCCGGCACAACGTCACCGTCGCGACCGGCCCGTCGCAGTCGAAGCGCACTCCGGTCGTCTCGGCGGTCACCGGACGCCCCGGAACGCGCTGATGGACGACGCTGGGGGGCGGATCACGCCTTCTTCCGGCGCCGGGCACCGCCGCGCTGCCGCAGCTGCACCCCGGACTCGGTGAGCACCCGGTGGATGAACCCGTAGGAGCGGCCGGTCGAGGCCGCCAGAGCACGGATGCTCTCTCCGCCGGTGTACCGCTTTACCAGGTCTTTGGCGAGCGTCTGACGCTCGGCCCCGACGATCCGGCGACCCTTCTCAGTGCTGGTGGCTGTGCCGGTGGCTGCCATGCTGATTCCTCACGTCCCAGACTGTGCGGTTCGGATACGGTCCCACCTATTAGACCGCCTCGGACGATCATGCGCCAGATATCAACTATTCGCCAACCGACACGCTACGCAATGTCAGCTTCCCGATAGAGTGATCCTTCCGGCCGGCTGATCCGTACCGGCCCGCCGGACGAACCCGTCGACACCACTTCGGCGAAGTGGCTGCATCGCCGCGCTTCGGACACCTCCACGTCGGCGAGCTGGTGTGGATCATGCGGATGACGGGTGCGCGGGCGGCGGTATCGTGCCCGGGGTGCTTGACGTGATCACGGCCGCTGCGGGTGCGGCAGGTGTCTTCGCCGCCACCAACCTCGACGACATCGTCGTGCTCACGGTTCTCTTTGTGGCCGCCCGGCACACCGGGCGTCCCCGGCCCTGGCAGATCGTCGCCGGGCAGTACGCGGGCATCGGCGCGCTCGTCGCGGTCGCGGTGGTGGCCGCCGCCGGGCTGCTCGTGGTGCCGGATCCGTGGCCCGGCCTGCTCGGACTGCTGCCGGTCGCGCTCGGCGTCCGGGCGCTGCTGACCCGGCGCGACGACGACGAACCGCCGGCGGTGGTCGGCAGCCTGCTCGGCGTCGCCGGGGTGACGATCGCGAACGGCGCCGACAACATCGCCGTCTACGTGCCGGTGTTCCGCGCCCTCGACCCGGTCACCGGGCTGATCTGGTTGCTGGTGTTCGCCGTGCTGGTGGCCGTGTGGTGCGCGGTCGCCGCCGCGCTCGGCGGGCACCCCCGGGTGGTGGCGCTGGTCGGCCGCGCCGGCCACTGGCTGGTCCCGGCGATCTTCATCGCCATCGGCGCGACCATCCTGCTCACCTCCGGCGTCCTCCCCCACCTGGCCGCCCTCCTGACCTGACCGCCCGCCGTCCCGCCGACCCCACCCCGCCGGGACCCACCCCGTCGATCATGAAGTTGACGGCGATCTGGATCTCCAGAAGTGCCGTCAACCTCATGATCGACCGGCAAGGAAAAGGGGCGGTCGGCGTCAGGCCAGCTCTACCAGCTCCAGCAGGTCGTCGGACCAGGCGTCCTCGTCGCCGTCGGGCAGCAGGATGGCGCGGTCCGGCTTGAGCGCGGTGACCGCGCCCGGGTCGTGCGTGACCAGCACGATCGCGCCGGGGTAGCGGGCGATCGCGTCGAGCACCTGCTCGCGGCTGACCGGGTCGAGGTTGTTCGTCGGCTCGTCCAGCAGCAGCACGTTGGCGCCGGAGCAGACCAGCGTGGCCAGCGCCAGCCGGGTCTTCTCGCCGCCGGAGAGCACACCGGCCGGCTTGTCCACGTCCTCGCCGGAGAACAGGAACGCGCCGAGGATCTTGCGCAGATCGGTGTCGGTCTGGTCGGACGCGGCGCTGCGCATGTGCTCCAGGATCGTCCGGTCCACGTCGAGCGTCTCGTGCTCCTGGGCGTAGTAGCCCAGCCGCAGCCCGTGCCCGGGGCGTACCTCGCCGGTGTCCGGCTCCAGCAGCCCGCCGAGCATCCGCAGCAGTGTGGTCTTGCCGGCGCCGTTGAGGCCGAGGATGGCCACCCGGGAACCCCGGTCCACCGCCACGTTCACGTCGGTGAAGATCTCCAGCGACCCGTACGACTTCGACAGGCCGGTCGCGGTCAGCGGCGTCTTGCCGCACGGCGCAGGGCTCGGGAACCGCACCTTCGCGACCTTGTCCGCGACGCGGACCTCGTCCAGGCCGGAGAGCAGGCGCTCGGCGCGCCGGGCCATGTTCTGCGCGGCGACGGTCTTGGTGGCCTTGGCCCGCATCTTGTCCGCCTGCGCCATCAGCGCGCCGGCCTTCTTCTCGGCGTTTGCGCGCTCCCGGCGGCGGCGCCGCTCGTCGGTCTCGCGGGCCTCCAGGTACGCCTTCCAGCCCAGGTTGTACGTGTCGACGACGGACCGGGTGGCGTCCAGGAACCAGACCTTGTTGACCACCGCCTCCAGCAGCGAGGCGTCGTGGGAGATCACGATCAGGCCGCCCTTGTGGTTGGCGAGGAAGCCGCGCAGCCAGGTGATCGAGTCGGCGTCGAGGTGGTTCGTGGGCTCGTCGAGCAGCAGGATGCCGCCGCCGTTCTCGCCGGCGTCGCGGAACAGGATCCGGGCCAGCTCGATGCGGCGGCGCTGACCGCCGGAGAGGGTGCCGATGGTCTGCGCCAGGGCCCGGTCGGGCAGGCCGAGGTTGGCGCAGATCCGGGCCGCCTCGGCCTCGGCCGCGTAGCCGCCGAGCGAGGCGAACTGGTCCTCCAGCGCGCCGTAGCGGCGGACCAGCCGCTCGTCGTCGGCGCCCTCGGCGAGCTTGTTTTCGAGCTCCTTCATCTGCGCCATGAGCACGTCCAGGCCGCGGGCGGAGAGCACCCGGTCCCGGCCGGTGACGTCCAGGTCACCGGTACGCGGGTCCTGCGGCAGGTAGCCGATGGCGCTGCGCCGGTCGATCTGGCCGCCGTACGGCTGCCCCTCTCCGGCGAGCACCTTGAGCGTGGTGGTCTTGCCGGCGCCGTTGCGGCCGACCAGGCCGATCCGGTCGCCCGGCTGCACCCGCAGGGTGGTGTCGGACAGCAGGATCCGGGAACCGGCACGCAGTTCCAGGCCGGTGGCAGTGATCATCTCGGAGTACTCGCTCTCGGGTCCGGAAGGGCTGACTCAGGGCACGCGAAAGCGCCGGCGGGTGGTGATTTCCCGTCGGCGCGGGGCCGTTCAGCCTTCGCAGCGCAGCACGGGGGCAAGTGTACCGGGCCCCGAGGGCCCTCTCCGCCGGATTACCGTGCAAGATCATCGGGTACGGAGACCGCCGTCCGGACCCGGTCCGGTACCGCAACCATCACATACGGACACATCGGTGATCGGGGTCAACATGGAGCTGAACGAGAACGCGCGGGTCGACACCAGCCAGGTGGACGACCGGCGAGGGTCCGGCGGAGGCGGCGGGATGGGCATTCCGATCCCGATCGGCGGCGGCCGGGGCGGGATCGTGGGCATCATCATCGCCGTCCTGGTCGCCCTGGTGGGCGGCGGGTTCGGCCTCAACGCCGCCACCAACGGCGGCGGTTCCGAGCAGGGCGACAACACCTCGCTGGAGCAGAAGTGCTCGGCGCAGGACGCGCTGAAGCAGCTCGACTGCCGCAACGCGCTCTACGTCAACTCGATCCAGGCGTACTGGCGTACCGCCATGCCGGAGGCGTTCGGCGAGCAGTACCGGCCGTCGAAGACGGTGTTCTTCAGCCAGAACGTGAGCACCGCCTGCGGCGCCGCCGACTCGGGCGTGGGCCCGTTCTACTGCCCGGCCGACGACCTGGTCTACATCGACCTCACCTTCTACAAGCTGCTCGCCGACCAGCTCGGCGCCGAGGGCGAGTTCGCCCAGCCGTACGTGCTGGCCCACGAGTACGGCCACCACGTGCAGGACCTGCTCGGCACCGAGGCGCAGATGCGCCGCCAGCAGCAGCGCGACCCGCAGAGCGCGAACGCGCTCTCGGTGAAGCTGGAGCTGCAGGCCGACTGCTACGCCGGGGCGTGGGCGAAGAACGCCACCGGCACGGCCGACGACAAGGGCCAGAAGATCTTCACGAGCATCACCGAGCAGGACATCTCGCAGGCCATCGACACCGCCGAGAAGATCGGCGACGACGCGATCCAGCAGCGGTCCGGCCGGCCGGTGAACCCGGACGAGTTCACCCACGGCAGCTCGGAGCAGCGCAAGCAGTGGTTCACCAAGGGCTTCACCACCGGTGACCCGAAGTCCTGCGACACCTTCGGTTCGGGCCAGTAGCAGCCCGGCGCAGCGGCCCCGCACCGCCGCAGACCGGCGGTGCGGGGCCGCTGTCGTGTCCGGGGCCGGTCAGGCCGGCAGGGTCACCTGACCCGGCGTGGACCGGTTGACGGTGGTGCCGTCGCCGAGCTGACCACCGCTGTTGTCACCCCAGCACCACAGGCCGCCGTCGGTACGGATGCCGCAGCCGTGGTCGGTGACCGCGAGGCCGCCGGTCCAGGTGGTGGCCGTACCGGCCTGGGCGGGCGCGGACCGGTGGGTGGTGCTGCCGTCGCCCACCTGGCCGGCCGAGTTCTTGCCCCAGCACCACAGGCTGCCGTCGGTACGCGACGCGCAGGACGTGTCGCTGCTGGCGGCGATCCGGCTCCACGTGGTGACGGTGCCGATCTGCACCGGCGCGGTCCGGTAGGTGCCGCTCACGCCGAGCTGCCCGTATCCGTTCTCCCCCCAGCACCACAGCGCGCCGGAGCGGACCCCGCAGGTGTGCGCGTACCCGGCCGCGACGCCGGTCCACCCGGTCGCGGTGCCGACCTGCGCGGGCGCGGTCTGGGGCGCCAGGTTGCCCAGTCCGAGCTGGCCGTCCGAGCTGGACCCCCAGCACCAGAGCGTGCCGCCGGTCCGGATACCGCAGGTGTGCCCGAAGCCGGTCGAGACGCTCACCCAGTCGGTAGCCGTGCCGACCTGCAACGGGCTGTTCGCGACGTACGGCGAGGCGCCGACGCCGAGCTGCGCGGTCCGGTTGAATCCCCAGCACCAGAGCGTGCCGTCGGTGCGGATCCCGCAGGTGTGCGAGGGCCCGGCGTCGACTCGGGCCCAGGTGGTGGCGGTGCCGACCTGCACCGGGGCGCTGCGGCTGGTGGTGCTCCCGTCGCCGAGCTGGCCCCGGAAGTTCGAGCCCCAGCACCACAGCGTCCCGTCGGTGCGGACCGCGCAGGTGTGCCCGGTGCCGGCGTCGACGTTCGTCCAGGTGGCGGTGCCGACCCGGGCCGGGGTGCCGCGGTTCGTGGTGGTCCCGTCGCCGAGCTGGCCGCCGTAGTTCGAGCCCCAGCACCACAGTCCCCCGTCGGTGCTGATCGCGCACGTGTGCGCGCCGCCCGCGGTGACGCTGGTGACCGTGGGCGCGGCGAGCGCGGCGCGCTGCACCGGGCTCGCGTTCGCCGTACCGGCCGTGAGCGCGGCGGTGAGCACGAGGCTTCCGGCGCTCATCGCCGCCGCCGCGACGAGGAGCCTCGTCGCACGGCGCCACCGGGCCCGCAGCCGGCCGTCCTGATATCCGCTCATGAAGTTGTTCTCTCCCAACGATGTCGGCGCGTGATGGCGGAGGCGAAGCGGGCCCTGCGGGTCGCCCGGAGACCCGCCGCTTCGTGACCCCGACCATATGCATCGAGCCGATTCGATGCATCATCGAGGAGCGGGATTGCGCCGTCTTGAGGTGATCTTTCCTGTTCAGCGGACCAGGATGTGGACCGCCCGGGCGGCGGCGACCGCGGCCACCAGCACCGCGTGCCGCGGTTCCGGCACGTCGAGCAGGCGCGGCGCGCGCAGCGCCGCGAGCGGGGCCAGCCGCCGGTCGGTCAGGACCGTGTCCACCGCGCGCCGGTCGCCGCCGCACACCAGCGCCGCCAGCGTGCCCGCCTCCGGCAACAGCAGGCGTACGGCCAGCTCGGCCGCGTCGCCCAGGGCGGCCTTCGCCTGGTTGTCGCGCCGCCGGGCGAACCGCTGCTGGGACCAGCCGCCGGCCGCGGTACGCCCCTGCACGTACCGGGTGTCCACCTTGGAGACCACCAGGTCGGTGCCGTCGGCGACGCCGACCGCCACAGCGCCCTTGCGGGCCAGCAGCAGACCGAGCCGGCGGGCCGCCGTAGCGGAGGCGACGAATCCGGGTACGTCCGCCGACGCGCTCGCGCCGGGTGGGGTGTGCAGTTCGGCGGTGGCGCCGTCCGGGGCGGTGAGCAGGAGCCCGTACTCCTGGACGGTCGTCACCGGCGGGCCGTGCCGGCCGGTGAAACCCTCGACCCAGCGGGCGACGCGGCCGGGGTCGACCTCGACCCACCGGCCACCCCCGGCGGCGGGTCGGCTGCTCATGGCCCGACGGTACGCCATCGTCGGGCCGGGGTACGCAACGCGGGAGGACACCGTGACCGGTGCCCTCCCGCGCCTACCGCGTGGATCAGTGGACGGTGAGGTTGCCGCCCTTCAGCTTCACCTCGGCGGTCGCGCCGCCCGTCCAGTCGGACGAGAGGAGCAGGGCGCCGCCCTTCCACAGCGTGACCCCGACGGTGTCGTTCCTACCGGGGGCGCCCCGGTCGGTCACCGTCACCACCAGGGTCAGGCCGGCGGCCACCAGCTTGCCCTTGTTGTCGTACAGGGCGGCCTGGTAGCGCACCTGGGCGGTACGGCCCGCCGAGGTGATGCCCAGCGCGTCGACCGTGTCGGCCTTGATCGTGTACGACTTCCCGCCGGAGCGGAACTCGACCTCGGCCTTGCCCGTGGCGGGCTTGTTCGCCTTGCCCGGCTTCGCGTTCAGCTCCACCTCGACTGTGGAGTTCACGTCCGCCGGGTAGGTCCCCGCCGAACGGGTGGCGGTGAACTCGCCGCCGCCGGTGAGGAACCCGCCGTCGGAGACGGCGACAGTCACCTGGGCGGTGGTGCTGCCCGTGTAGTTGCCGCCTACCGTCGCGGTGACGGTGTGCGTGCCCTTCGGCAGGGTGGCCGTGCACGCCGCGGACGCGGCGGTGGTGGCCGTGCCGAGCAGGGCCGGCACGGCGGTGCACAGCGTCACGCCGTCCTCGGTGAAGGTGACCGTGGCGGTACGGATGTCACCCGCTGTGGTGTCCGTGGCGCCGGGCAGCACCGAGCTATCCCGGAGCACGGCCCGCAGCAGGGCCTGGCCGGACGCGCCGCCGGTCGCCGTGTTCACCAGCGTGTCACCGGCCCAGCTGACCGCCGCGTCCTCGGCGGCGACGGTGATCGTGAACGAGGTGCCGCCGGTCAGCCCGGAGCCGTCGGAGACGGTCACGGTGACCGGGTAGTCGCCCGGGGCCGCCGTGGTGGTGCCGGCGACCGTCCAGGTACGCGTACCCGGGCGGGCGTCGGTCGCGGAGGTGCTCGCGACGGCCAGGGACAGGCCGGCGGGCAGCCCGGTGGCCGCAGCGGTCAGGTCCGCGCCGGCGGTGTCGCCGTCGGTGGCGGTGACCGTGACGGCGGGCGAGAGCGCGTCGCTGTACTGCACGCGCACGCCGTCCGGGGCGGTGCTGGTGACGGCCGGGGCGGACCGGATGGTGAAGTCGGCGTCGTTGACGTCGAAGAAGACGTTGCCGACCGCCTCGATCTTGATCCGGGCCTTCTCGGTCGCCACGTTCGGCAGCGTCACCGTCGCCGAGCCGGTGTTGGCGGTCTGCTCCGCCAGCACGTACGGGAAGGTCAGTCCGCCGTCGGCGGACAGCGAGATCTTCACCTGCGCGGCGTTCACCGGTGCCACGTCGGTGCCGGCGACGTCCCACGTCACGGTCTGGGTCGAGCCGCCGTCCAGGACGGCGGCGGTGTCCTGCGAGGTCACCAGGAACGGGCCCGCATCCGGCGCCAGCATCACGGCGACGTCGGCGCTGCCGATGCCGCCGCCACCCAGCCGCCCGTCCCGGGCGGTGAGCTTGAAGTGCAGGGTCCGGTCGCCGGCCATGCCGACCCAGTCGCGGGTGGGCAGGAACTCGGAGTAGCAGTCCACCAGCTCGGCCGGCACGTTCGACGCGCCACCGGTGGCCGGCGGTGCCGGGGCCGCCGGGCAGGCGCCGGTGGCGGCGTTGGTGTTGCCGGCCAGGATCTGCCTCATGTCCGGGAAGACCCGGGTCGAGTCGGTGGTGACCGAGTTCAGACCCGGCGAGTGGTACTTCAGCGTGTCGGTCGGCGACACGATCGCCGCCTCGCCGAACACCCGGAACAGCGGACCGTTGACCTTGGTGTTGTTCGTCAGCGCGGTACCGGTCGTGGCGCCCCTGTCGTTCTGCTCCCACAGGTACGTGACGGTGTCGCCGTCGGCGTCGGTGGCGCTGCCGGTCAGCGCGAACGGCGTACGCACCGGGATGGTGACGGTGTCCGGCACGGTGACCACCGGGGCGTGGTTGGTGGTCTCCTCGACCAGCCAGCCGCCGTTGTCGATGGCGCCGCCCTTGGCCGTCTCGCCGACGAAGCCGGAGGCGCCGGAGGCGTTCGTCAGCTCCAGCGACGCCACGTTCGTGGTCGCCAGCGTGCCGCCGAAGGTCACCTGGAAACCGTTGTCGTTGAGCGCGCCGCTGCCACCGAACGCGGCCACCGTGACGGTCGCGCCGGCCGGCCAGCCGGCGATGCCCTCGATGGCGGCCTTGATGCCGGCGGTGGTGTAGTTGACGCCCCGCACGATCGGCGCCGAGTCGGCGCCCGCGTAGCGGACGGTGAACGAGTCACCGTCGGCGTCGAACCCGTACAGCGAGACGTTCTGCACCTCGTTGATCGCCGGACGGTTCGAGGTGACGTAGTTGGTGATCTCGGTGTAGCTGCGGTGCGACCAGTACGGGTCGCTGTGCGGCTGGAGGTTGTCCTGCTGGCAGATGCCCGCGTACGCCATGATCGACGAACCGCTGCCCGGCTCGTACGAGTTGGCCGCGCTGCGGTTGCCGCCCGAGCAGTTGTACTGGGTGCCGTTGAAGGTGTGGTTGCCGGCGAACTGGTGACCCATCTCGTGCGAGACGTAGTCGACCGCGTAGAAGTCGCCGACCGGCGTCGGCAGGCCGGTGCAGCCCTGCGCCTTGCCGTTGCCGCCGATCACGCCGAGGCTCGCCACGCCGCCGCCGTTGACGCCCAGGCCGATGTGGCCCACGTCGTAGTTGCTCGCGCCGACCAGCTGGCCGAGCACGATCCGGTTCCGGCTGAGCGTGCCGCTGCCGCACGAGGTGAGCTGCGCCGGCGTGAAGCAGGCCGCCGCGCCGCACGGGCCGTTCGGCTCGGTGGCCAGGGCCGGCGTGTTCAGGTTGGTCTTGTCGGTGTCGTTGATCAGGACGAGCCGGATCGCGGTCTCGTCCTCGTAGATCTGGGTGACCCGGTTCATCAGCGTCACCTTCGCGGCGGTGACGTTCTCCGCGCCGAAGTAGGTGGCGTACGACGGGTCGGTCACCAGCGCCACCCGGTAGGTGCGCAGCTTCACCAGCGGCCCGGCCGGGACCTCCGCCTCGGCGATCTCCTCGGCCAGGGCGTGCGCCTCCTGCGTGACGTCCTCACGCTCGACGAACTCGCCCTCCGGGTGCTCCAGGTCGCGGGCGAAGTAGCTCGCGTACAGGCTCTGGTCGCGCTGGTAGTACGGGTCGATGTACCAGTTGCCCTTGGCCGACCGGACCGAGGCGTGGAACCCGAGCGGGGTGAGGTCCGCGCGGATGGTCGCCGCCGGGTCGTCCAGGCCCTTGCCGGCGTACGTGGTGATCTCCGGGTGCTTCGCGGCCAGGCCGGCCTCCATGACCGGCGAGTCGACCAGCTCGAAGCGCTGGAACGTGCCGTCCGGAGCGGGCAGCGACACCACCTGCTTCGCCACGCGGGCCACCGCCACGCGCTTCTCGGCCGGCGCCTTGTCCAGCAGGCCCTGCATGGTGCCGCGGTCCAGCTTGTACACGGTCAGCCGCTTGGCCTTGACGGCGGCCTTGCGCCCCGCCTTGGTGGCGGCCGGCTTGCCGTCCACCTTCTGCCACGGTCCGTGGACGCCGGGTGCGGCGGAGGCGGGCGCGGGCGCCGCGAGAACGGGAAGCGTCGCCGCGGCCAGCGCGGCGACGAGGAGGGCAGCGGTCCGTCCGCGCCGAGGTCGTCCGGCGGGTTGCCGGTCGCGCGGCGGGCGCCCGAGGGTGATCCTCAAGTCTTCTCCCTGTTCGGTCGAGTGTGGACTGACGCACGACCGGCGGGGATGACCGGACGTACGTGAACGGTCCACGGATTGTTCCGTGACCCTAGGACCACTCGCGAGCCCGAACATCACCCGCAAAGACGATGTGGTTCTACCTGGACGGTGATCCGGGTCGTCCCGGCCTGCGGGATCCGCGCTTCGCACAGCGGAGACGGCCGACCTGACGGCCGAGGACACCTGTGGTCGGACGCGGGACCGGAACGGTGCCTTCCGTCAGCCGCGACTGCCGGTTCGGCCGATCCGCGGGTAACGGGTCATGAACCGGTCCGCAATCGGCCCGACACATGGTCGTGTCCACGTCGGTCACACGCCGAGCACCGTGGCGACGGCGAGAGCGGCGATGATGACGCTGGACAGCAGCGCGGTGACCCGCCGCCCCCGGGGGCCGGTGAGGGCCCGGCCGATCAGCGAGCCGCCCCCGGCGATCAGCACCTGCCAGCTCGCCGAGGCGAGGAACACGCCGAGGGTGAAGGCGGCAGCGGCCGGCGCGCCGGAGTCGAGCACGTCACCCCGGCCGAGGACGAGCGCCACGAAGTAGACCACAGTGGCCGGGTTGAGCAGGGTCAGCGCGAGAACCGCGCCGAACGCCCGCACCGGCGTGTCCAGGCCACCCCGCGCGCCCGGCTCCTGCGTCGTGCCCGACGGGTGCGTGGTGGCCGACGGGCTCGGCGGGTGCGTTGTGGCTGGTGGACGCAGCGCGCGCCGGGCGGTGAGGCAGGCGAGAACCAGCAGCACTCCCGCGGCGACCAGCCGCAGCGGACCCGCGAACGGCGCGAGCCCGCTCGCCACCGCGGCCCCGCCGAGCGCCGCCACGGCAGCGTAGAGCCCGTCGGCGGTGGCCACGCCGAGCGCCGCAGCCGCACCGACCCGGAACGAGGTACGGGCGCTGAGTCCGAGAATGAGGATCGCGATCGCGCCGACCGGAATGGCGACGCCGTAGCCGGCGACCAGGCCGGCCAGGAACGCCCCGGTCACGACGACGAATGATGGGTCGAGGCGGCCGAGGGCAGGGTGCGCTGTCGACGCGCGGCGGTGGCCGCACGGACAGGAGCCTGCTTCGGGCACGCCTCGATCACCCGCTCATCCTGCGCCCCACTCCCCCACCCCGCGACCCATTTCCACCTCATCCCTCCCCTCCTTCGCCCTCGCGATCTTGCACTTGCGGCCCTGGAGATGGTCGGAATGTCCGCTCCGCCCGGGCAGGATGTGCAAGATCGACGGGTAGGGGTGTGCGGGTGGCCGGGACCGTGCGGCGCGGTCAGGTCCGGCTCGGGGCGGGTGGACGCGAAGTCTCAGCAGCTGGGAGCGGGCAAGGCCGGGAGACGCTGCGGGCGCGGCACCCCTGGTTGGGGTGTCGCGCCCGTGGCGGTGACCGCGAGAACGGTCAGACGTTGAAGCCGAGCGAGCGGAGCTGGTCGCGCCCCTCGTCGGTGATCTTGTCGGGGCCCCACGGCGGCAGCCAGACCCAGTTGATCCGGATGTCGTTGACCAGGCCGCCGCCGGGACCGGTGGTCAGCGCCTGCCGCGCCTGGTCCTCGATGACGTCGGTCAGCGGGCAGGCCGCCGAGGTCAGCGTCATGTCCAGGGTGGCGACGTTCTCGTCGTCGACGTGGACGCCGTACACCAGGCCGAGGTCGACCACGTTGATGCCCAGCTCGGGGTCGACGACGTCCTTCATCGCCTCCTCGATGTCACCGATCGCGGCCTTGCCGCCGGCCGGCGACGCCCCACCCGCGGCCGCGCCACCGGCAACGGTGCCGTCGGTGGCCACCGCGCCGGTCTCCGAGGTCATGTTCTCGTCGCTCATGCCTTCACCTCCGGGCTCACGCCCACCCCGGCGCGTGCCGCGGCGTCCTTGAACGCCATCCACGACAACAGCGCGCACTTGACCCGGGCCGGGTAGCGCGCGACACCCGCGAACGCCACCCCGTCTCCGAGCACGTCCTCGTCCGGCGTGACCTGGCCCCGCCCGGACATCAACTCCACGAACGCCTCGTGCACCACGGCGGCGTCGCTCGCGGCCTTGCCGCGCAGCAGCTCGTGCAGGATGCTCGCCGACGCCTGGCTGATCGAGCAGCCCATCCCGTCGTACGAGATGTCGGTGAACACGCTGCCGTCGGTCGCCACCCGCACGGTGATCTCGTCGCCGCAGGTCGGGTTGACGTGGTGCGCCTCGCCGACCCGGACGGCCGGGTCCGTCGCGTCCCGCAGGCCACGGCCGTGCGGGTGCTTGTAGTGGTCCAGGATGATCTCCTGGTAGAGGGATTCGAGCTGCATCACTGGAACACCTTCCGCACCCGCTCCAGACCCGCCACCAGGGCGTCGATCTCCGCGGTGGTGGTGTAGAGGTAGAACGACGCCCGCGTCATGGCCGGCACCCCGAACCGGGTGCACACCGGCTTGGCGCAGTGGTGCCCCACCCGCACCTGCACGCCGAGCGAGTCGAGCACCTGCCCGACGTCGTGCGGGTGCACGTCACCGAGCGCGAACGAGATCGTCCCGCCCCGGCCCACCGGCACCGTCGGGCCGAAGATCCGCAAGTCCGGCACGGTGGCGAGGGCGTCGAGCGCGTACGCCGTCAGCTCCTTCTCGTGCCACTGAACAGCCGGCATGCCGATCGCGGTGAGGTAGTCCACCGCCGCGCCGAGCGCCACCGCCTCGGCGATCGGCGGGGTGCCCGCCTCGAACCGGGCCGGCGGTGCGGCGAACGTCGAGCCCGCCATCGTCACCGTCTCGATCATCGAGCCGCCGCCCATCACCGGGGGCATCGCGGCGAGCAGCTCGCCCCGGCCCCAGAGCACGCCGATGCCGGTCGGGCCGCACATCTTGTGCCCGGTGAAGACGATGAAGTCGGCGTCGTAGTCGACCACGTCCATCGGCAGGTGCGGCACCGACTGCGAGCAGTCGAGCAGCAGCAGCGCGCCGACCTCGCGGACCCGCGCGGTGATCCGCGCGGTGGCGTTGACGGTGCCGAGGATGTTCGACATGTGCACCAGCGAGACGATCTTCGTCCGCTCGGTGACCAGGTCGTCCAGGCCGGACTCGTCGAGCCGGCCCTGGTCGGTGACCGGGAACCAGCGCAGCGTCGCGCCGGTACGCTCCGCCAGCAGCTGCCACGGGACGATGTTCGAGTGGTGCTCCATCTCGGAGATCACGATCTCGTCGCCGGGGCCCAGCCGGAACCGCGGGTCGCCGTCCGCGCGCAGCGAGGCGTTGGAGAACGCGTACGCCACGAGGTTGATCGCCTCGGTGGAGTTCTTGGTGAACACCACCTCGTCCACGCTCGGCGCGTTGATGAACGCGGCGATCTTCGCCCGCGCGCCCTCGTACGCCTCGGTCGCCTCGGTGCCCAGCGTGTGCACCGAGCGCGACACGTTGGCGTTGTGCAGCGCGTAGTGCTCGGCGAGCACGTCGAGCACCTGCCGCGGCTTGTGCGAGGTGTTGGCGCTGTCCAGGTAGACGAGCGGGTGACCGTTGACCTCCCGGTCGAGGATCGGGAAGTCGGCCCGCACCTTCGCCACGTCGAAGCGGGGCACGTCGTCGTACTGCGGCATGCCCGCCGGGATGGCCATCGAGGTCATGTCGAGTCTCAGGCCCGCGCCGCGCCGGCCCCGGCGGCGTACCGCTCGTAGCCCTCTTCCTCGAGCTTGTCGGCCAGCTCCCGGCCGCCCTGCTCGACGATCCGGCCGGCCACGAAGACGTGCACGAAGTCGGGCTTGATGTAGCGCAGGATGCGCGTGTAGTGGGTGATCAGCAGCAGGCCGGTGTCGCCGGTGTCGCGCACCCGGTTCACGCCCTCGCTGACCACGCGCAGCGCGTCCACGTCCAGACCGGAGTCGGTCTCGTCGAGGATCGCCATCTTCGGCTTGAGCAGCTCCAGCTGCACGATCTCGTGCCGCTTCTTCTCGCCGCCGGAGAAGCCCTCGTTGACGTTGCGCTGGGCGAACGCCGGGTCCATCTGGAGCTTCTCCATGGCGCCGCGCAGCTCGCCGGCCCAGGTGCGCAGCTTCGGCGCCTCGCCGTCGATGGCGGTCTTGGCGGTACGCAGGAAGTTGGCCACCGACACGCCGGGGACCTCGACCGGGTACTGCATGGCCAGGAAGAGGCCGGCGCGGGCCCGCTCGTCGACGGACATGGACAGCACGTCCTCGCCGTCGAGGGTCACCTCGCCGCCGGTGATCTCGTACTTCGGGTGACCGGCGATCGAGTACGCCAGCGTGGACTTGCCGGAGCCGTTCGGGCCCATGATGGCGTGCGTCTCACCGGAGCGCACGGTCAGGTCGACCCCGTGCAGGATCGGCTTGAGCTCACCCTCGGGCAGCTTGACCGACACCTTCAGGTCGCGGATCTCCAGGGTGCTCATCAGCGGGTCACTCCATTGCTCGGCAGCGGACGGCCGTCGCCGTCCACGGAAAGGTAGATGTCGCCGTCGCGGACTTCGACGGGATAGACGGGTACGGGTTCGGTCGCGGGCAGCCCGGTGGGCTCACCGGTACGCAGGTCGAAACGGGATCCGTGCAGCCAGCATTCCAGCGTGCAGCCCTCGACCTCGCCCTCGGACAGCGCCACGGCGGCGTGCGAGCACTCGTCGTGCACCGCGTAGAACACGTCGTCCTCGCCGTGCACGATCGCGACCTGCACGCCGTCCACGTCGGCGCTGATCGCGGTGCCCTTCGGCACGTCCTCGGTGGAGCAGATCTTGAGCATCAGGCGCCGGCCTTCGCCAGCCGGGCCTCGATGGCGTCACCGAGGCGCTCGCGCAGGTCCTCGACCGGGATCTTGTTGATCAGCTCGGCGAAGAAGCCGCGCACCACCAGGCGCCGCGCCTCGGCCTCCGGGATGCCCCGGGCCATCAGGTAGAACAGCTGCTCGTCGTCGAACCGGCCGGTCGCGCTGGCGTGCCCGGCGCCGGCGATCTCGCCGGTCTCGATCTCCAGGTTGGGTACGGAGTCGGCCCGCGCGCCGTCGGTGAGCAGCAGGTTCCGGTTGATCTCGTACGTGTCGGTGCCCGTCGCCTCGGCGCGGATCAGCACGTCGCCGACCCAGACCGTGTGCGCGTCGTCGCCCTGCAGCGCGCCCCGGTAGCCGACGTTGCTGCGGCAGTCCGGCACGGTGTGGTCGACCAGCTGCCGGTGCTCCAGGTGCTGGCCGGAGTCGGCGAAGTAGACGCCGTACAGCTCGGCCTCGCCGCCGCGCTGGGTGTACTCCACCGACGTGTACTGCCGGACCAGGTCGCCGCCGAGGCTGACCTGCACGTGCAGGATCCGGGCGTCGCGGCCCAGCCGCACCTTGAGGTGCTGCGCCTGCACCGCGTCGTCGGCCCAGTCGGCGACGGTGACCAGGGTCAGCTTCGCCCCGTCGCCCACAGTCACCTCGACGTTGTCGGCAAGCGTGGCCGAGCCGACGTGCTCGATCACCACGGTGGCCTCGGCGAACCGGTCCACCTCGACGAACGTGTGGCCGAAGGCGAGCGCCTCGGCGTTCTCGCCGACCACCCGCAGGCGCACCGGCTGCTCCACCACCGCGTCGCGGTCGACGCGCACCAGCAGCGCGCCGTCGGCCCCGCCGTACGCGAGCGCGCTGACCCGGTCGAACGGGGTGAGCACGCTGCCCATCCGGGGGTCGTCCCGGCCGATCCGGTCGACGGTGACGCCCTCGGGCAGGTCACCGTACTCGTGCCGGACCGTGCCGGTCGCGCCCTGCGCCGACCCGGTCAGGCCGCGCAGGCGCTTGAGCGGGGTGAAGCGCCACTCCTCCTCCAGGCCGGTCAGGGCCGGGAAGTCGGCGACGTCGTACGAGCGGAGCGCCTGCGACTTGGTCGTGGGCGGTGCGGAAGCCTGGGTAGTCATCTCTTCCTTGGTCTGTTCTGCGACGAGGTGTCAGGTGAGGCGGAGGGCGGGCGGCGTCAGCCGACCGCGCCCTCCATCTGCAGCTCGATCAGGCGGTTGAGCTCCAGCGCGTACTCCATCGGGAGCTCCTTGGCGATCGGCTCGATGAAGCCGCGCACGATCATCGCCATCGCCTCGTCCTCGCTCAGGCCCCGGCTCATCAGGTAGAAGAGCTGGTCCTCGCTGACCTTGGAGACGGTCGCCTCGTGCCCCATCGACACGTCGTCCTCGCGGATGTCGACGTACGGGTAGGTGTCCGAGCGGGAGATCGTGTCGACCAGGAGCGCGTCGCACTTGACCGTGCTCTTGCTGCTGGTCGAGCCCTCCAGCACCTGCACCAGACCGCGGTACGAGGTGCGGCCGCCGCCCCGGGCGATCGACTTCGACACGATGGTCGAGGAGGTGTGCGGCGCGGCGTGCACCATCTTGGCGCCGGCGTCCTGGTGCTGGCCCTCGCCGGCCATCGCGACCGAGAGCACCTCGCCCTTGGCGTGCTCGCCGGTCATGTAGACCGCCGGGTACTTCATGGTGACCTTGGAGCCGATGTTGCCGTCGACCCACTCCATGGTCGCGCCCTCGTGGCACACGGCGCGCTTGGTGACCAGGTTGTAGACGTTGTTCGACCAGTTCTGGATGGTCGTGTACCGGCACCGGGCGTTCTTCTTGACGATGATCTCCACGACGGCGCTGTGCAGCGAGTCGGAGGAGTAGATGGGCGCGGTGCAGCCCTCGACGTAGTGCACGTACGCGCCCTCGTCGACGATGATCAGCGTCCGCTCGAACTGGCCCATGTTCTCCGTGTTGATCCGGAAGTAGGCCTGCAGCGGGATGTCCACGTGCACGCCCTTCGGCACGTAGATGAACGAGCCACCGGACCAGACGGAGGTGTTCAGCGCGGCGAACTTGTTGTCGCCGACCGGGATCACCGTGCCGAAGTACTCCTTGAACAGGTCCTCGTGCTCCTTGAGCGCGGTGTCCGTGTCCAGGAAGACGACACCCTGCTCCTCCAGGTCCTCACGGATCTGGTGGTAGACCACCTCGGACTCGTACTGCGCCGCGACACCGGCGACCAGGCGCTGCTTCTCCGCCTCCGGGATGCCGAGCTTGTCGTAGGTGTTCTTGATGTCCTCGGGCAGCTCCTCCCAGGAGGTGGCCTGCTTCTCGGTGGACCGCACGAAGTACTTGATGTTGTCGAAGTCGATCCCGGTGAGGTCGGCGCCCCAGTTCGGCATCGGCTTGCGGCCGAACAGCCGCAGGCCCTTGAGCCGCAGGTCGAGCATCCAGGCCGGCTCGTTCTTCTTGGCCGAGATGTCCCGCACCACCGCCTCGCTGAGGCCGCGCTGGGCGGACGCCCCGGCGACGTCGGGGTCGGCCCAGCCGTACTCGTACCGGCCGAGGGCCGCGAGCTGTTCCTCCTGGGTCAGGGGCTGGACGATCTGCTCGGTCATCTATCTGTCCTCACAGTGGTGACGGTGGAACCGGACTGGGCGGGAATGTGCGTGGTGCACACGCCGTCGCCGTGCGCGATGGTGGCCAGGCGCTGTACGTGAGTGCCGACCAGACGGGAGATCACTTCGGTCTCGGCCTCGCACAGCTGAGGGAACTCGGCGGCCACGTGCGCCACCGGGCAGTGGTGCTGGCAGAGCTGGCCGCCGGAGGCGATCGTGGACGCGTTGGCAGCGTAACCCTCGGCGGTCAGCGCGCCGGCGAGCGCCTCCGCCCGCGCGAGCGGGGCGTCTCCGGCGTCCTCCATGGCCGACCGGCAGCGGGCCTCCAGCGCGGAGACCTGCTCGGCCGCGAACGCCGCGACCGCCTCGGTGCCGCCGGTGCGGGCGATCCACCGCAGCGCGGCGGTGGCCATGTTGTCGTAGTGGTGGGTGCCGCAGCGGCCGCGGCCCGCCTCGGTGAGCGCGAAGACCTTCGCCGGACGGCCGCGCCCGCGGCTGCCGCGGACGGTCTGGTCGCGGGCGATCACGTCACCGTCGGCGAGCATCGCGTCGAGGTGGCGGCGGATCGCGGCCGGGCTCAGGCCGAGCGCCGAGCCGAGCTGCGCGGCGGTGGTGGGACCACGCTCCAGCAGCAGCTGGGTGACCCGGTCGCGGGTCGACAGGTCGGCCGGAGCGGTCTCCCGCTCGCCGGACCGTACGCCGCGACGTGCGCGCGAACCACCGGCGACCGGACCGGTCACCGGCGTTCGGGAGAGCGCCGCCGCGTTTTTCACAACAGCAACGTTACGTAATTCGCTGGGGGCCCGCAAACCCGGGGTCCGGTGATTCCGACCACCGGGGTGCCGGAGTCACCCGATCGGGATCAACTACGGTGCGTAGGATTCGCTTCGTGAAGCGATCCGTCCGGTTTCCGGTCTCCGCCACGCTGCTGCGCCGCCTCGCGCTCGCCTCGATCATCGCGAACGTCGCGATCGTGGTCACCGGCGGGGCCGTCCGGCTCACCGCCTCCGGCCTCGGCTGCCCCACCTGGCCCCGGTGCACCGAGGACTCCTACACCACCACGCCCGAGATGGGCGTGTACGGGGTGATCGAGTTCGGCAACCGGCTGCTCACCTTCGCGGTCGGGATCATCGCGCTCGCCGTGGTGCTGGCCGTGCTGGCGCACCGCCCCCGCCGCCGCGGGACGCTGCCGCTGGCCGTGGGCGTGCTGTTCGGCATCCCGGCCCAGGCGATCATCGGTGGCATCACCGTGCTCACCAACCTCAACCCGTGGGTGGTCGGGCTGCACTTCCTCGCCTCGATGGCGGTGATCGCGGTCGCGTACGCGCTCTGGCGGCGCATCAAGGACCCGGACGGGCCGGTGGCGCCGACCGTGCCGGCGCCGCTGCGTACGCTCGCCTGGATCACCATGGCGGTGAGCGCGTCGGTGCTGGTGGTCGGCACGTGGGTGACCGGCAGCGGACCGCACGCCGGCGACCACGGCGCGGCCCGCAACGGCCTGGACCCGGCGGCGATCTCCCAGGTGCACGCCGACGGCGTCTTCCTGCTGATCGGCCTGTCGGTGGCGCTGTACTTCGCGTTCCGGGCGGTCGGCGCGGCGCGGGCGGCCCGGGCCGCCGCGGTGCTGATCGCGGTCGAACTGGGCCAGGGCGTGATCGGCTTCGTCCAGTACTTCACCCACCTGCCCGCCGTGCTGGTCGGCGCCCACATGCTCGGCTCCTGCCTGGTGCTGCTGGCCACCCTCGGCGTGCTCTGGGCGACCCGGGAGCGGCTGCCGGCCGCCCCGGAGGCCCCGGCCGCGCCCGCCGCGCAACGGGTGGGCGCCGCCGCCTGAGCGCGGGCGTTACCGGGCGGCGGGAGCGGGAAAGCGGTCCGGGCCACCGACCGTCGCCCGAGGGGAGCTCCCCGTGTCGCGCAAGAGCCTCTCCACCACCACCCCGCAACGGCTGACCCCGGTCGCCGGCGCGCCGCTGTGGTGCGACGCCCGCGAGTACGGCCTCACCGGCGACGGGGTCACCAACGACCAGCCCGCCCTGGCGGCGCTGGTGGACCGCCTCGGCGCCGGGTACGACGCCGACGGCCGGGCCCGGGTGATCTACTGCCCGCCCGGCCTGTACTCGATCCGCGACGCCGGGACCGTCTGGCGCAGCGGCGTCTCGCTGCTCGGCGCCGGGCCGGCGGCGACGCGCTTCCTGCTCAGCAACGAGGGCAACCGCAGCGCGCCGGTCCCGCTCGCCTTCTGGACCACCGTGCAGCACGGCGCGGACCGGGACCGGCACATCACCGACTGCACGTTCGCCGACTTCGAGATCGACGGCTCCGGCGTGGCCCAGACCGCCTACGACTACCTGGCCAAAGGGCTGGGCCTGCAGTACGTGGTGCGCGGCGTGTTCCGCAACCTCTACATCCACCACACCGGCGCCACCGGCCTGGGCTGCGACTTCCTCCAGGACAGCCTGATCGACGGGGTGGTGACGGTGGGGTGCGGCCGCCTGGACAACGAGGACCAGATGGGCGGTGCCGGCATCGGCGTCGGCATCGGCGGCTGGGGTGACGTGGAGCGCCTCACCATCGCCAACTGCACCACCATCGGCAACGGCACCAACGGCATCTTCCTGGAGCTGCAGAAGGACTACTGGACCCCGCCGCGCGGCATCCGGATCATCGGCTGCCACAGCCAGGCCAACCGGTTCGGCATCTCCGACTGGGGCGCGGACGGGCTGATCGTCTCCGGCTGCACCATGACGAACAACCTGGAGGCCGGCTTCGACGTGTCCGGCAACGGCACCGCCGGGGTGGCCGGGCGCGGCGGCCTGCTCACCGGCTGCGTGATCGACGCCAACGTGGGCGACGGCATCAGCATGGGCAACACCCCCGGCCCGTACGCGGTGCAGGGCAACCGGATCAGCCGCAACGGCGGTTTCGGCTACCACGAGCACGACCTGGGCCACGGCTACCGGGGCGCGGCGGCCGACGTGGTGATCCAGGACAACGACATCCGGGAGAACGCGCTGGACGGCATCCGGATCGACCGGCCGATGCTTGACACGTCGATCATCGGCAACCGGATCCGGGACAACGGCCGCCGCTCCGCCCCGGCCCACTCCGGCTCCGGCGACGCGGTGCGCTACGGCCCGCGCGAGGTCACCGACGGCAACGCGGACTGGCCCGCGGGCGGGCACCGGGGCAAGGTGGTCCGGGTCGGCTCCCGCGACGCCGTGGTGTCCGACAACAGCGCCGACCGGCTCTCCCTGGCCGAGGTACGCCCGGACGGCTCCACCGGCTGGAGCGCCGCCACGCCGGGGCCCGGCACGGCGTACGAGCTGCCTGATGCTCCGCCGGCGTGCGGCGGCATCACGATCGCCGCGCCGTTCGACTCGGCCACCGTGCGCGGCAACCGGATCTGGCACCGGGACGCCGACACCCAGGCGTACGGCATCTGGGTCACCGAGGCGGGCAGCTGCGTGTCCTGCGCGTTCGAGGACAACGACCTGGCCGGCACCGAGGCCGCGCTGCGGCTGGACACGCCGCCGATCGGCGGCCGCTGGGCACGTAACCACAGCGACCGCGACTGAGCGTCGCGCCTGCGCCGGGGCGGGCCGCCGCGGCGGTCACCCGGCCGGCGGCCTCAGCGGCGAGCCAGGTGGGTGAGCACCGCGTCGGCGAGCCGGTCCGGGGCGCCGTCGGCGTACCCGACGAACAGGCTCGGCTCGGTCAGCTCCAGCTCGACCAGCACGGGCTCGCCGTCCGGGCCGGGGATCAGGTCGACCCGGGCGTAGAGCAGGCGGTCCGGGCCGCCGGGCACCACCGCGAGCACCTTCTCGGCCACCGCGCGCTGCGCCGCCGTGGCGACGCGGGCGCCGATCCGCTCCTCCTTGTAGAGCGCGGCCTCGCCCAGGTCCGGCCCGGTCAGCATCGGACCCTTGCGGATCGCGTGGCTGAACGCCAGGCCGCCGGGCCCGGCCAGGAACAGCAGGGCGGTCTCCCCGGCGGTGTCCACCGCGTCGAGGTACGGCTGGACCATGGTGACCCGCCCGGCGTCGGAGAGCCGCCGCACGTGGGCCGGCGCCAGCTCGCGGTGCTCCGGGTCGGTCAGGTCGTAGCGGCCGGTGTCCTGGCTGCCGGCGCTGACGGCCGGCTTGATCACGTACTCGCCCCCGGACGGCGGCGTCCACGCCTGCCCGGGCTCGACCCACTCGGTCGGCACGGTGGGCACTCCGGCGGTGGACAGCTCGGACAGGTAGCGCTTGTCGGTGTTCCAGGCGACCACGTCGGCCGGGTTGACCAGGGCCGGCACGGTACGCGCCCAGGCCACGAACTCGTCCCGGCGCAGGGCGTAGTCCCACGGGGAGCGGAGCACGACCAGGTCGTACCCGGACCAGTCGACTGCCGGGTCGTCCCAGACGGCGATCTCGGCGGTGACGCCGCGGGCGGCGAGCGGGGCGAGCGCGAGCCGGTCGTCCGGGTCGAGGTCGGGCAGCTCGGCGCAGGTGACGAAAGCGACCCGGGGTCTCCCCCGGGTCGACTGGTGGTGGTTGGTCATTCGGTATATGTCAACGGGCCATCGTGCGCCGGGCCATCGACCGCCACAGGTCGTTGCTCGGACGCATCTGGTCCATCAGTTCACGCTCCCAGGCGTTCTCGACGTCGACCCCGGCCTTGGCGCAGGCCTGCCGCGCGACGTCCGTGCCGTCGGCGAACTGGTCCGCCCATACCCCGTCGGAACCCACGAGGACGATCCGTGCGCCGCGCTTGCCGACGTACTCGATGACCGCCTTCGCGCCGCCGTGTCCGGCGGCGAACGACTTGATGCCCGCGACCAGGCCGTGGGGGGCCTGCTCGGCGGTCTTGTCAGCCGTCAGCGTCGTATCGGAACCATCTGCCATGACGCGAAGCCTAAGCAGAGTTCCACCCGGATGTGCGAGAACCATGAACTGAATGTGATGCCAATTACCCATCGGTTTAAGAAGAACCACAGGTAATTTGCCCGTACATGTCGCTTATATCTGGGCGAAGCGGACGGGCGGGATCGTCACAATCTGTCCGGGTTGAACACGTCCGGGGAAGCCCGAAAAAAATTTCTGATGAACCGCCGGACGGGCGGGTCAAAGCAGCGCGTCGAGCGCGACGGCCGCGAAGAGGATCGTGAGGTACGTGGTCGACCAGTGGAACAGCCGCATCGGCTTGACCGCCTCGCCGCGCGTCGCGCGCCGGCACAGCTTGTGCGCCTCGACGAGGAAGATCCCGCCGACCACGAGCGCGGTGACGCCGTAGATCGGGCTCATCCCGAGCGGCCACACCGCCAGCGAGGAGAGCACCGTCAGCCAGGAGAAGCCGATGATCTCCGCGTTCACCCGCCGGACCGAGGCCACCACCGGCAGCATCGGCACCCCGGCGCGGGCGTAGTCGGCCTTGTACTTGATGGCCAGCGCGTAGAAGTGCGGCATCTGCCAGAAGAAGACGACAGCGAACAGGGCCCACGCGGCCGGCGCCAGCGTGCCGGTGACAGCGGCCCAGCCGATCAGCACCGGCGCGGCGCCGCAGATGCCGCCCCAGAACGTGTTGGCGGCCGTGGTCCGCTTCAGCCACAGCGTGTAGACCAGGTCGTAGTAGGCGATCGCGGCCAGCGTCAGCACCGTCGCCAGCCAGTTCGTCGCCACCGCCATCAGCGCCACCGAGACGGCCGCCAGCACCAGACCGAAGACCAGCGCGCTGCGCGGCGACACGGTGTGCGCGGGCAGCGGGCGGCGCTTGGTGCGCCGCATGAGCTGGTCGATGTCGCGGTCGATGTAGCAGTTGATGACGCTCGCCGCGCCGGCCGCGAGCGACCCGCCGACCAGCACCACGGCGACCAGCCACAGCGACGGCATCCCGCCGTGGGCCAGCATCATCGCCGGCACGGTGGTGACCAGCAGCAGCTCGACGATCCGCGGCTTGGTCAGCGTCACGTACGCCGCCACCACGGCGCGTACGTCCCGCCGGCCGCTCGCCGGCGCCTCCGCCACCGCGCCCACCGGCGACTGCCCGGCAGGGTTGCTGACGGGGCGCTCGGTGATCATGCTCACGGATTGCCACCTTCCGGCATCGGCAGGGGAGGTCGTTCGGCCCGGACCGCTGCGGGTCCACACACCGCCCCACACACTACGCGGCGTCGTTTTCGCTGCCCCGTGGACCCGGCAACGGTGCGAGCCGTCACACCTGGGGTTGAACGACCGGACGTCCGCGATCCGTACAGAACAGCATGCTGAGATCCCCGGGCGGACGTTTAGCACCGCTCGATAGGGTCATCAGTGAGGGTTCCGCCCATCTGCCGAGGAGCACAACCATCGTGGCTGCCAACCGACCCGAGCTTCCCGCTCTCAACTGGTCCGACCTCGACCGCAGGGCCGTCGACACGGTCCGCGTGCTGGCCATGGACGCCGTGGAGAAATCCGGCAACGGCCACCCGGGGACGGCGATGAGCCTCGCCCCGGTGGCGTACCTGCTCTTCAACCGGGTCATGCGGCACAACCCCGCCGACCCGAACTGGGCCGGGCGCGACCGGTTCGTGCTGTCGGCCGGGCACTCCAGCCTGACGCTCTACATCCAGCTCTTCCTCTCCGGCTACCCGCTGGCGCTGGACGACCTCAAGGCGCTGCGCCAGTGGGGCTCGCTCACCCCGGGTCACCCGGAGCACGGCCACACCCCGGGCGTGGAGACCACCACCGGTCCGCTCGGCCAGGGCCTCGGCAACGCGGTCGGCATGGCGATGGCGGCCCGCCGCGAGCGCGGCCTGTTCGACCCCGAGCCGGACCGCGCCGACTCGCCGTTCCGGCACGACATCTGGTGCATCGCCTCCGACGGTGACATCGAGGAGGGCATCACCCACGAGGCCAGCGCGCTCGCCGGTCACCAGCAGCTCGGCAACCTCTGCGTGATCTACGACGACAACGAGATCTCGATCGAGGACGACACCCGCATCGCCAAGAGCGAGGACGTGGCGGCCCGCTACGAGGCGTACGGCTGGCACGTGCAGACCGTCGACTGGCGCCGCGGCGACGCTGACCAGGGCGACTACCACGAGGACGTGGAGGCGCTGTACCAGGCGCTGCTGGCCGCCAAGTCGGAGACCGGCCGGCCGTCGTTCATCGCGCTGCGCACCATCATCGGCTGGCCCGCGCCGAACAAGAAGAACACCGGCAAGATCCACGGCTCGGCGCTCGGCGCGGA
Organism: Micromonospora sp. CNZ285; assembly: GCF_004637285.1. Classification (NCBI taxonomy): domain Bacteria; kingdom Bacillati; phylum Actinomycetota; class Actinomycetes; order Micromonosporales; family Micromonosporaceae; genus Micromonospora; species Micromonospora sp. CNZ285. Next base: position 3,284,111 of record NZ_SPQD01000001.1, read on the forward strand.
CGAGGTGAAGGCCACCAAGGAGATCCTCGGCTTCGACCCGCAGCGCACCTTCGAGGTCGACGAGGAGGTGCTCAAGCACGCCCGTCAGGTGCTGGAGCGCGGCGCGCAGGAGCAGGCCGAGTGGACCACCGGGTTCGACGCCTGGGCGCAGGCCAACCCGGAGCGCAAGGCGCTGTGGGACCGGATGGCCACCCGTACGCTGCCGACCGGCTGGACCGACGCGCTGCCGACCTTCCCGGCGGACGCCAAGGGCGTCGCCACCCGGGCCGCCTCCGGCAAGATCCTGGAGGCCCTGGCGCCGGTGCTGCCGGAGCTGTGGGGCGGCTCGGCCGACCTGGCCGAGAGCAACAACACCACGATGAAGGGCGAGCCGTCGTTCGTCCCGGCCGCGCACGCCACCAAGGACTTCCCGGGTGACGAGTACGGCCGCACGCTGCACTTCGGCATCCGCGAGCACGCCATGGGCTCGATCCTCAACGGCATCGCCCTGCACGGCGGCACCCGCCCGTACGGCGGCACCTTCCTGGTGTTCAGCGACTACATGCGCCCGGCGGTACGGCTGGCCGCGCTGATGAAGCTGCCGGTGACGTACGTCTGGACGCACGACTCGATCGGCCTCGGCGAGGACGGCCCGACGCACCAGCCGATCGAGCACCTGACCGCGCTGCGCGCCATCCCCGGCCTGGACGTGGTCCGCCCGGCCGACGCCAACGAGACGGTCTGGGCGTGGCGGCAGGCGCTGGAGCACACCGACCGGCCGACCGCGCTGGCGCTCAGCCGCCAGGCGCTGCCGACGTTCGACCGCACCGACCTGGGCGGCGCCGAGGGCGTCGCCAAGGGCGGGTACGTGCTGGCCGAGGCGTCGAACGGCAAGCCGCAGGTGATCATCGTCGGCACCGGCTCGGAGGTGCAGCTCTGCCTCACCGCGCGGGAGCGGCTGGAGGCCGACGGCACCCCCACCCGGGTCGTGTCCATGCCCTGCCAGGAGTGGTTCTTCGCCCAGGACGAGGCGTACCGGGAGTCGGTGCTGCCTCGCGGGGTAAAGGCACGGGTGAGCGTGGAGGCGGGCATCGCGATGTCGTGGCGCGCGATCGTCGGCGACAGCGGCGAGTGCGTGAGCATCGAGCACTACGGCGCCAGCGCGCCGCACACCGTGCTCTTCGAGCAGTTCGGGTTCACCCCCGACCGGATCGTGGCCGCCGCGCACGCGGCGCTGACCCGGGTGGGCGACATCACCGGTTTCACGACCGGCAACTGAGGGGAGCGTGGACGGCATGACGGACAGGCTGAAGGAGCTCCAGGGCGCCGGTGTGGCGATCTGGCTCGACGATCTCTCCCGGGTACGGCTGACTTCCGGCGGGCTGGACAAGCTGCGCCGGGAGAGCCACGTAGCCGGGGTGACCACCAACCCGACGATCTTCGCGAAGGCGTTGAGCGACGCCGACGAGTACGACTGGCAGCTTCGTGACCTCGCCGTACGCGGCGTGGACGTCGAGGAGGCGGTCCGCATGCTCACCACGTACGACGTGCGGTGGGCCTGCGACGTGATGCGCCCCTCGTACGACGTCAGCGGCGGCGTGGACGGCCGGGTGTCGATCGAGGTGGACCCGCGCTCGGCGCACGACGCGGCGAAGACCGTCGCCGAGGCCAAGGCGCTGTGGTGGCTGGTCGACCGGCCGAACCTGTTCATCAAGATCCCGGCCACCGAGGAGGGCCTGCCCGCGATCACCGCGACCCTGGCCGAGGGGATCAGCGTCAACGTCACGCTGATCTTCGGCCTGGACCGGTACTCGCAGGTGATGGACGCCTTCCTGGCCGGCCTGGAGCAGGCGAAGGCCAACGGGCACGACCTGTCGAAGATCGGCTCGGTCGCCTCGTTCTTCGTCTCCCGGGTCGACACCGAGGTGGACAAGCGGCTGGAGAAGATCGGCTCCGACCAGGCCAAGGCGCTGCGCGGCAAGGCCGCTGTCGCCAACGCCCGGCTGGCGTACGAGCGCTACAGCGAGGTGTTCTCCTCGGCGCGCTGGCAGAAGCTGGCCGACGCGGGCGCCCACCCGCAGCGCCCGCTGTGGGCCTCCACCTCGACGAAGAACCCGGACTACCGGGACGTCATCTACGTCGAGGAGCTGATCGCGCCCGGCACCGTCAACACCATGCCGGAGCCGGTCATCCACGCCTACGCCGAGCACGGCGAGACGAAGGCGGACACCGTCACCGTCGCGTACGACGACGCCCGCCAGGTCTTCGACGACCTGCTGGCGGTGGGCGTGGACCTGTCCGACGTGATCGCCACGCTGGAGCGCGAGGGCGTGGAGAAGTTCGAGGCGAGCTGGGTGGAGCTGCTGGAGGGGGTCAAGAAGTCCCTCGCCGAGGCGGCCAAGGGCTCGGGCAGCCCGCACCGGGCCGCCGGGAAGAACGCGCAGGCGGCGCAGCAGGCCGGCGGCAACGCGTGACCGACGGCGTCCGACGCGTCCCGGGGCCGGGCCCCGGGACGCGTCGCGCCGTACCGTGGACCGGGTGAGGTGGTCTGCCTTGAGCGAGCCGAGGTGGCGCGGTGAGTGACCTGCTGGCCGGGCGGGCGGACATGGCCGCCGGTCTGGCCGTGCGCGGGGCCGACGCCCTCGGTGCGGCCACCCGCGCCACGCTCGTCTCCCACGACGTCCCGGCCCGGCTCGCCGCCGCCGACCCGGCCCTCTGGGGGCCCGCCGCCGAGTCGGCGGCCCTCGACCGGCTGGGCTGGCTGCACGCCCACCGGCGCAGCCGGGACCTGCTCCCCCAGCTCGCCGAACTGGCCGCCGAGCTGGGCGACCTGGACCACGTGGTGCTGGCCGGCGCCCGCGACGACACGCTCGCCGCGGAGGTGCTGGCCGAGTGCCTGGGCCGGCCGCTGACAGTGCTCGACACCGCCGACCCGGGACCGGTCCGGGCCGCGCTCGCCGACCGCCCGGCGCGTACCCTCCTGGTGCTCGCCGCCCGGCGCGGCCTCGACCGGACCACCGACGCCCACCTGCGGGTCTACCGGCAGGCGTGGGCGGACGAGGGCCCGGATGCCGCCCGGCACGTCGTGGTGGTCACCGAGCCCGGCTCGGAACTCGCGGCGCGCGCCGACGAGCTGGGCGCGATGGTCATCCCGGCCGAGCCCGGCGTGGCCGGGCCGTGGGCCGCGCTCACCGCGTCCGGTCTGGTCGCGGCGGCGCTGGCCGGCGCGCCGGTGGCCGAGGTGCTGGACGAGGCCGAGGCGCTCACCGGCGCGCTCGACCGGGATCGGGACAACCCGGCCCTGGCGCTCGGCGCGGCCCTGGGCGCGGCGCCCGGCACCGGCCGGGACACGATCGCGCTGGTATCCGACGGCACCGGCCTCGACGGCCTGGGCCGCTGGGCGGGCGCGCTGCTCGCCGACGCCACCGGTGGACGTCTGCTGCCGGTGGTGGCGGAGTTCCCCGACTCCCCCGGCGCCACCGGTCCGGGCGTGCTCACGGTCGGTCTCGGCGGCGCCCTCGGCGCCGGTGTCGGACCGGGCGTGGCCGCCGACGTCGCGGTCAACGGTCCGCTCGGCGCACACCTGCTCACCTGGGCCTACGCCGCCGCGACCGCCGCGGTGACGCTGCGGACCGACCCGTTCGCCGCGTCGCCGGACCCGGCGGACGACGACGCGGCGCCGGAGAGCGGGCCGCCGTCGTCGGTCGAGGGCGCGATCGAGGTGTACGCCCCGGGCGGCGCGCCGGCCGACCTGACCGGCGCGCTGCGCTGGCTGCTCGACGGGCTGGACGATCGGGAGCACCTCGTGGTGACCGCGTACCTCGACCGGCACGCCGACGCGGCGGTCGCCGGGCTGCGCCCGCTGCTGGCGCGGGCCGCCGGGCGGCCGGTCACCTTCGGCTGGGGACCGCGCCGGGCCGAACACACCGACCCGCACGGCCGGCATCTCCAGATCACCGGTGCGGTCACCGATGATCTGGAAGTGCCCGGTCGTCCGTACACCTTCGCGCAGCTCCAGGCGGCCCAGGCCGCCGGCGACCGGCGGGCCCTGGCCGGCCGGGAGCGACCGGTGCTGCGCCTGCACTTGACCGAGCGGGCGGCGGGTGCCGCCCAGCTCCTGGAAACGGCCGGACGGACACGCACGTGACGATCAATGACCTGGAATCAGCGGACCGAGACGCAGGAGGAGGTGGCCCGGTGAACCCGCTGCGCGATCCGCAGGACCGGCGGCTGCCCCGGATCCCCGAGCCGTGTGCCCTGGTGATCTTCGGGGTGACCGGCGACCTGGCCCGCAAGAAGCTGCTGCCGGCGGTCTACGACCTGGCCAACCGAGGGCTCCTGCCGCCCGGCTTCGTGGTGCTGGGCTTCGCCCGCCGGGACTGGGGCGACGGCGACTTCGAGTCGGTGGCGCACGACGCGGCCAAGAAGCACGCCCGTACCCCGTGGCGGGAGGAGGTGTGGGCCCGGCTCGCCGGCAACATCAAGTTCGTCGGCGGCTCGTTCGACGACGACGCCGCGTTCGACCACCTCGCCGCCACGCTCGACGAGCTGCGCGACTCGCACGGCATCCCCGGCAACGCCGCCTTCTACTTCTCCATCCCCCCGGCGGCCTTCCCGGTGGTACTCAAGCAGCTCGCCCGCACCGGCATGGCGGACAACGCCAAGTCCGGCGGCTGGCGGCGCGTGGTGGTGGAGAAGCCGTTCGGCAACGACCTGCCCTCGGCCAAGGCGCTCAACGACCTCGTCGACGACGTCTTCACCCGCCAGGACGTGTTCCGGATCGACCACTACCTGGGCAAGGAGACGGTCCAGAACATCCTGGCGCTGCGCTTCGCGAACAACCTGTTCGAGCCGCTGTGGAACTCCAAGTACGTCGACTCGGTGCAGATCACCATGGCCGAGGACGTCGGCATCGGCACCCGCGCGGCGTTCTACGACTCGGTCGGCACCGCCCGCGACGTGCTCCAGAACCACCTGCTCCAGCTGCTCGCCCTGGTCGCCATGGAGGAGCCGACGAGCTTCGACGCCGACGAGATCCGGGCCGAGAAGCTCAAGGTGCTCAAGGCGATCACCGTGCCGCACGACGTCTCCGAGGACACCGTGCGCGGCCAGTACCTGCCCGGCTGGGTGGGCGGCGAGCGGGCCAAGGGCTACCTGGAGGAGGAGGGCGTCCCGGAGGGCTCCACCACCGAGACGTACGTGGCGGTGAAGCTGGGCATCCAGAACCGCCGCTGGGCCGGCGTGCCGTTCTACATCCGGGCCGGCAAGCGGCTGCCCCGGCGGGTCACCGAGGTGGCCATCATGTTCAAGAAGGCGCCGCACCTGCCGTTCGACGCCGCCGACATGGAGTCCCTCGGCCCCAACCAGCTCGTCATCCGGGTGCAGCCGGACGAGGGCGTGGTGCTGAAGTTCGGCTCCAAGGTGCCGGGCACCACGATGGAGGTCCGCGACATCGCGATGGACTTCCAGTACGGCGAGGCGTTCACCGAGTCCAGCCCCGAGGCGTACGAGCGGCTGGTGCTGGACGTGCTGATCGGCGACCGGACGCTGTTCCCGGACGCCGCCGAGGTGGAGCAGAGCTGGCAGGTCGTCGACCCGCTGGAGCACGCCTGGGCGGGCACGACCCCGGAGCCGTACCGCGCCGGTGAGTGGGGGCCCCGGGCCGCCGACGAGATGCTGGCCCGCGAGGGCCGGGCTTGGAGAAGAGCATGATCGGGCTGTGGGACACCACCGGCAACGAGGTGGTCAAGGCGCTGGCCGCGGAACGGCGCAGCGCGGGCGGGGTGGCCAGTGGCATGGCGCTCACGCTGATCGTGGTGGTGGACGAGAAGCGGGTACGCGAGGCCGAGGCGGCGGCCACCATCGCCGCGGCGGCCCACCCGTGCCGCCTGCTCGTGGTGGTCCGCTCCGACGTCGAGCGGGACCGCAACCGGCTGGACGCGGAGATCGTCGTGGGTGGCCGGCTCGGGCCGTGCGAGGCGGTGGTCACCCGGATGTACGGGCGGCTCGCCCTGCACGCCGAGTCCGTGGTGATGCCGCTGCTGGTGCCGGACGTACCCGTGGTCACGTGGTGGCACGGCGAGCCGCCGGAGGAGATCGCCACCGACTTCCTCGGTGTGGTCGCGGACCGGCGGATCACCGACTCGGCGCAGGCCGCCGACCCGATCGCCGCGCTGCGGCAGCGGGCCCGCGACTACGCGCCGGGCGACACCGACCTGGCGTGGACCCGGATCACCCCGTGGCGCACGCTCGTGGCGGGCGCGTTCGACACCACCCAGGCCCGGGTCACCGAGGCGAGCGTGGTGGCTCCCCCGTCGGACCCGACGGCGGCGCTGATGCGCGGCTGGCTCAACGCCCGGCTCGGCATCGACCCGATCCTGACCGCCACCGAGGAGTTCCCGCGGATGCGTCAGGTGCAGCTGCGCTGCGCCAACGGCGACGAGCTGACGCTCACCCGGGACGACAGCATCGCGGTGTTCCGGCGTACCGGCCAGGAGGACCGCACGCTGCCGCTGGTGCGCCGGCCGCTCGGTGACGAGCTGGCCGAGGAGCTGCGCCGCCTCGACGCCGACCAGGTGTACGCGGAGGCGCTCGGCGCTGCGGCCGGGATCACCGGGCTCGACCAGCGTCCGGCCCAGCGGGTGCACGTGTGGAAGGATCCGGCCACCGCCCAGCGGGCCGAGGCCGGCGTGACCGCGCACGCGGGCGCGACCGCGAACGAGTGACCGCCCGGACCGGGCGGTCAGAGGCACAGGTGACCGCCGGTGGGCGGTCGGAACACGAGGGCTCGACGGATGACTGAGGCGAGTGTCGCCGTACACGCCGACCCCGACCTGCTGGCGCAGGCGGTGGCGGCCCGGCTGGTGGTGAAGCTGCTCGACGCGCAGGCCGAGCGCGGCCAGGCGTCGGTGGTGCTGACCGGCGGGCGGATCGCCGCGGCGGTGTACCGGGCGATCGGGCAGCTACCCGCCCGGGACGCCGTCGACTGGGCCCGGGTCGACGTGTGGTGGGGCGACGAGCGGTTCCTGCCCGCCGGCGACCCGGAGCGCAACGAGACGCAGGCGCGGGCGGCGCTGCTGGACACGGTGCCGCTGGACCCGGCCCGGGTGCACCCGATGCCGGCGTCGGACGGCCCCGCCGGTGACGACCCGGAGGCGGCTGCCGCCGGGTACGCGCGGGAGCTGGCCGCCGCCGCCCGGCCCGGGAACGCGATCGTGCCGCACTTCGACGTGCTGATGCTCGGCGTCGGCGAGGACGGGCACGTGGCCTCGGTGTTCCCGGAGCACCCGGTGCACCACGACAACCGGCCGGTCAGCGCGGTACGGGGCAGCCCGAAGCCGCCGCCGGTGCGGACCACGCTGACGCTGCCGACGATCAACACGGCCGAGGAGGTCTGGCTGATCGCCGCCGGGGCGGACAAGGCCGGGGCGGTGGGCATGGCGCTGGCCGGGGCCGGGCCGGTGCAGCTTCCTGCCGCCGGGGTGCGGGGCGTCTCCCGTACCCTCTGGCTGCTCGACCGGGCCGCGGCGGCCAACGTGCCGCCCCGCCTGCGCAGCCTCCGCTGAGCCGCTGTGGAGGGCCCGGACGGGCCCTCCACGGCCGGCTCAGGCGCGGCCGCGGCGACGCCGCAGCGCGTCGAGGGCCTCGGCGAGCAGCGCCTCCCCCTCCTCCGGCGTGCGCCGCTCCTGCACGTACGCCAGGTGGGTCTTGTACGGCTCGGCCCGCTGGCGGCCCGGCGGGTCGCCCGGGTCGGGGCCGGCCGGCTCGCCGCAGCGGGGGCACTCCCAGGTCGCGGGCGTCTCGGCCTCGGCGGCGATCAGGAACTCGACCCGGTGCCCGTGGCGGCACCAGTAGACGACCGGGCGGCGCGGCGCGGGCTCCACCCGCTGGTCGAACCGCTCGGGGGCGGACCCGATCCGGGTGCCGCGGATGACGTTGTTGCTGGGCACGGTTGCTCGCTCCCTGTCGTCGGAGGGGACCGCCGCCGGAGGGGGTGGGCGACGGGCGACGTGCGGAGAAACAAAACTGCGCGCGGTCCGTGACGGACCGCGCGCAGATTGTACGCTTCTCAGCGCCGACTCAGGTGCCGCTGGCCATCTGCAGCCGCAGCCAGAGTCCGAGCCCGACGATGCACGCGAACCAGACGATTCCCACCAGAACGGTGTAGCGGTCGAGGTTCTTCTCGGCCACCGACGAACCGGCCAGGCTGGAGCTGACGCCGCCGCCGAACATGCTCGACAACCCGCCGCCCTTACCGCGGTGCAGGAGGATCAGCAGGGTGAGCAGGACGCTCGTGATGACCAGCAACGTGATCATCGTGTAGGCGAACCAGATCGGCATGGCGGGGGTCAGTCCTCTCGTTGCGATCACTGCCCGGACCTGTCGGGCACTGCGGCACCGACCGGTGGACGGGCAGCGTCAAGGATAGCGAGCGATCAGCGGGTGATGTGCTCCGGGAACCGGCAGATCTGCGCGAACTCCTCCGCGTCCAGGCTGGCGCCCCCGACCAGAGCCCCGTCCACGTCCGGCTGCGCCATGATCGCGGCGACGTTCGACGCCTTGACCGACCCGCCGTACAGGATCCGGACCTGCTCGGCGGTGCCCTCGTCGTAGGTCTCGGCGATGCGCTTACGCACCGCGCCGCAGACCTCCTGGGCGTCGTCCGGGGTCGCCGTCTTGCCGGTGCCGATCGCCCAGACCGGCTCGTACGCCACGACGACCTTGGTGACCTGCTCGGCGGTGAGCCCCTTCAGCGCGCCGTCGAGCTGGTCGCAGCAGTGCCGCACCTGACCCGACTGCTCCCGGACCTCCAGGCCCTCGCCGATGCAGAGGATCGGGGTGAGCCCGTTCGCCAGCGCCGCCGACACCTTCGCGTTGACGAGCGCGTCGTCCTCGTGGTGGTACTGCCGCCGCTCGGAGTGCCCGACCACCACGTAACCGCAGCCCAGCTTGGCCAGCATCGGCCCGGCGATGTCACCGGTGTACGCGCCGGACGGGTGCGGCGACAGGTCCTGCGCGCCGTAGCCGATCAGCAGCTTGTCGCCGTCCACCGCGGTCTGCACGGTACGCAGATCGGTGAAGGGCGGCAGCACCACGCACTCGACGTCGGTGAGCTGCTTCTCGTTCAGGCTCGCGGCCAGCTTCTGCACCAGCAGGTTGGCCTCGAGGTGGTTCAGGTTCATCTTCCAGTTGCCGGCCATCAGCGGCCGGCGGGTCGTGCTCGCCATTCAGTTCTCCAGGGCCGCGATGCCGGGGAGGGTCTTGCCCTCCAGGTATTCCAGGGAGGCGCCACCACCGGTGGAGATGTGCCCGAACGAGGACTCGTCCAGGCCCAGCGCGCGCACCGCCGCGGCCGAGTCGCCGCCGCCGACCACGCTGAACGCGTCGGCCTTGGTGATCGCCTCGGCCACACCCCGGGTGCCGTTGGCGAACGCCGCCATCTCGAACACGCCCATCGGGCCGTTCCAGAAGACGGTCTTCGCCTGCGACAGCGCGGCGGCGAAACCGGCCACCGTCTCCGGGCCGATGTCCAGGCCCAGCCGGTGGCTCGGGATGCCGTCGGCCGGCACGGTGTCGTGCGCGGCGTCCGGCGCGAACGCGTCGGCCACCACCACGTCGACCGGGAGCATGATCTTGCCCGGCGCGCGCTCCATCAGGTTGCGGCAGGTCTCGACCATGTCCTTCTCCAGCAGCGACGTGCCCACCTCGTGGCCCTGGGCCTTGAGGAAGGTGAAGCACATGCCGCCGCCGATGAGCAGCCGGTCCACGGTCGGCAGCAGCGCCTCGATCACGGCGAGCTTGTCCGAGACCTTCGAGCCGCCCAGCACCACCACGTACGGCCGCTCCGGCTCGCCGGTGAGGCGGCTGAGCACCTCGACCTCGCGCAGCACCAGCCGGCCCGCGTAATGCGGCAGCCGGGCCGGTACGTCGTGCACGCTGGCGTGCTTGCGGTGCACCGCGCCGAACGCGTCGTCCACGTAGGCGTCGCCGAACGCGGCGAGCTGGTCGGCGAACGCGCCCCGCTCGGCGTCGTCCTTGCTGGTCTCGCCCTTGTTGAAGCGCAGGTTCTCCAGCAGCGCCACCTGGCCGTCGGCCAGGCCGGCCACGGTGGACCGCGCCGAGTCGCCGACGGTGTCCTCGGCGAAGTGCACCGGAGCGCCGAGCAGCTCACCGAGCCGCCCGGCGACCGGGCGGAGGCTGAACTGCGGGTCCGGCGCGCCCTTCGGGCGGCCCAGGTGCGAGCAGACGACCACCTTCGCGCCGGCCTGCACCAGCGCGCTCAGCGTCGGCAGAACGGCCCGGATCCGGCCGTCGTCAGTGATCTCCCCGGTCTGCTTGTCGAGCGGGACGTTCAGGTCGGCGCGCACCAGCACGCGCCGACCCGACACCCCCTCGGCGAGCAGGTCGTCGAGGTTGCGGATCGTCACAGCGACTGACCCACCAGCTTGACCAGGTCGACCAGGCGGTTCGAGTAGCCCCACTCGTTGTCGTACCAGCCGACGACCTTGACCTGGTTGCCGATCACCTTGGTCAGCGGCGCGTCGAAGATGCACGACGCCGGGTCGGTCACGATGTCGGCGGAGACGATCGGGTCCTCGTTGTAGGTGAGGATGCCCCGCAGCGGGCCCTCGGCGGCAGCCTTGAGCGCGGCGTTCACCTCGTCCACAGTGGTCTCCCGGCCGACCTCGACGGTCAGGTCGGTGGCCGAGCCGGTCGGGATCGGCACGCGCAGCGCGTAGCCGTCCAGCTTGCCCTTCAGCTCCGGCAGCACCAGGCCGATCGCCTTCGCGGCGCCGGTCGAGGTCGGCACGATGTTGAGCGCGGCGGCCCGGGCCCGGCGCAGGTCCTTGTGCGGCGCGTCCTGCAGGTTCTGGTCCTGCGTGTACGCGTGGATGGTGGTCATCAGACCCTGCTTGATGCCGAACGTGTCCTGCAGGACCTTCGCCATCGGCGCGAGGCAGTTGGTGGTGCAGGAGGCGTTCGAGATGATGTTGTGCTTGGCCGGGTCGTACTGGTCCTGGTTGACGCCCATGACCACGGTGACGTCCTCGTTCTTCGCCGGCGCGGAGATGATGACCTTCTTGGCCCCGCCGTCGAGGTGCGCCTTCGCCTTGGTGCCGTCGGTGAAGAAGCCGGTGGACTCGATGACCACGTCGGCGCCGACCTCGCCCCACGGCAGCTTCGCCGGGTCCTTCTCGGCGTACGCCTTGATGGTCTTGCCGCCCACGGTGATCTCGTCGGCGGTGGCCTTCACCTCGTGCGGGAGGCGGCCCAGGATGCTGTCGTACTTGACAAGGTGGGCGAGCGTCGCGTTGTCGGTCAGGTCGTTGACCGCCACGACCTCGATGTCAGCGCCGGACGCCAGCACTGCCCGGAAGAAGTTGCGGCCGATCCGGCCGAAGCCGTTGATGCCAACCCGGATGGTCACAGGTCCCATCTCCTCGCGTTCTGGTCCGCCGGCGCCAGACCGGGGCCGGCGGAGGTGTGTGCGCCGACCGTTGGAGCCGGCCGTCGACATGTCATCTCGGCCACCCCGCCGCGGTCCCGGAGACCTGACCGCCCGAGGCGGTGAGCACGGCGAGGAGCGCCTGTTCCGGCCCCCTTGCCGTACGCAGCGACCATATCCGAGCGCGCGGCGTCGCGCTGCGGCGGGTGGTGATCCCGCTCGCGGTGCGCTGCCGCCCGAGTCCTATCAGACCACGAGCATGTCCGGCGTGACTGCCGCTTCCGTATCCGGGATTCCCAGGTCACGGGCACGCTTGTCGGCCAGCGCGAGCAGCCGGCGGATCCGGCCGGCGATGGCGTCCTTGGTCAGCGGCGGCTCGGCGAGCGCGCCCAGTTCCTCCAGCGAGGCCTGACGGTGCTCCAGGCGCAGCCGCCCGGCCGAGGTCAGGTGGTTCGGCGCGTCGTCGGCGAGGATCTCCAGCGCGCGGGTCACCCGGGCGGCGGCGGCCACCGCGGCACGGGCGGAACGGCGCAGGTTGGCGTCGTCGAAGTTGGCCAGCCGGTTCGCGGTGGCGCGCACCTCCCGGCGTACCCTCCGCTCCTCCCAGGCCAGCACGCTGGAGTGCGCGCCTATGCGGGTGAGCAGCGCGGCGATCGCGTCGCCGTCCTTGACCACCACCCGGTCCACGCCGCGCACCTCGCGGTTCTTGGCGGTGATGCCGATGCGGCGGGCGGCGCCGACCAGCGCCAGCGCCGACTCCGGGCCGGGGCAGGTGATCTCCAGCGCGCTGGAGCGGCCCGGCTCGGTGAGCGACCCGTGCGCCATGAACGCGCCCCGCCAGGCCGACACGGCACAGCAGACGTTCGCGGCCACCACGTGCGGCGGCAGGCCGCGCACCGGGCGGCCCCGCACGTCGAGCAGGCCGGTCTGCCGGGCGAGCGCCTCGCCGTCCTTGACCACCCGCACGATGAAGTGGCTGCCCTTGCGCAGCCCGCCGGAGGCGAGCACGTGGATCTCGCTCGGGTAGCCGTACACCTCGGCGATCTCCCGCCGCAGCCGGCGCGCGACCGCGCCGGTGTCCAGCTCCGCCTCGACCACCACGCGGCCCGACACGATGTGCAGGCCGCCGGCGAAACGCAGCAGGGCGGCCATCTCCGCCCGCCGACAGCAGGGCTTGGGCACGTCGACCCGACTCAGCTCGTCCTTGACCGCAGCCGTCATCGCCATAGTGCGCCCCCTCACGGACCGGTTCCGGCGTGTCGCCGGTGATTACGTACGTGTCTAACGATCGGCGCGCAGGACAGGCACCAGCGCGGCGCCCAGGGCGGCTGGATCATGACGGGGCGTGCCGTCCAGGACGGCGACGGGAGCGAGGACCAGCCGGGCACCCAGCGATTCTGCCGCACGTTCGACCGCCGCGGGATCACCCACCGCCGTGGAGTCGGCGAGCACCCGGTCCACCTTCAGCTCGGGCAGATAGCGCCGCAGGGTGTCCAGATGGTCGGGCAGGGAGAGCCCCGAGGTCTCCTTCTCGGCCACCAGGTTGAGCGTCACCAGCCGCCGCGCCGGGCTGGACACGATCGCGTCGGCCAGCCCCGGCACCAGCAGGTGCGGCAGCACGCTCGTGTACCAGCTGCCCGGCCCGAAGATCAGCCAGTCCGCGGCGCGTACCGCCGTCACCGCCTCGGCGCACGCGGCCGGCGCGGACGGGCTGAGCCGCAGCGACTCGACGGTGCCCGGGGTGACCGCGACCTGGTGCTGGCCGCGCACCGTGGACACCTCGTCCGGGTGCTCCGGGTCGGCGCCGCGGACCCGGGCCTCGATGCCCACCGGCTGGCGGGACATCGGCAGCACCCGCCCCACCGCGCCGAGCATCGCCCCGGCGTGGTCGAGCGCCGCCACCGGGTCGCCGAGCAGCTCGGTGAGCCCGTGCAGCAGCAGGTTGCCGACCGCGTGGCCGGCGAGCGAGTCGCCCACCGCAACCGGTACCGGCGCGGCGATCGTCGGCGCCGGCGGCACGGCGGCGGCGAAGCGGTGCTGGAACAACGCCGCGCTGCGCCGGGTGGCCGGGTGGTCACCGGCCAGCGCGACGAGCGCCTGCCGCAGGTCGCCCGGCGGCAGGCCGCCGCGCTCGGCGCGCAGGCGGCCGCTGGAGCCGCCGTCGTCACCGACGGTGACCACCGCGGTGATGTCCAGGTCCAGTTCGGGTACGCAGTGACGCAGCGCCCGCAGCGACGCCGAGAGCCCGTGCCCGCCGCCGAAGGCGACCACCCTGGTCGGGGTCACTCCCGCCCCAGGTCCCGGTGCTGGGCGTTCGCGGCGATGCCGGAGTGACGCAGCCGGGAGGCCAGCTCCTCGGCGATGGCAACGCTGCGGTGCTTGCCGCCGGTGCAGCCGACCGCCACGGTCAGGTAGCGCTTGCCCTCCCGCTCGAACCCGGCGGTGGTGGCGTTGACCAGGTCGGCGTAGCCGGCCACGAACGCGTCGGCGCCCTCCTGGCCCAGCACGTACGCGCTCACCGCCTCCTCGCGGCCGGTGTGCTCACGCAGCTCCGGCACCCAGTACGGGTTCGGCAGGAACCGGGCGTCCATCACGAAGTCGGCGTCCGGTGGCAGACCGTACTTGAAGCCGAACGAGATCACGGTGATCCGCAGCCGGCGGGCGTCCTCGCCGCCGAACAGCTCCTCGACCCGGCGCCGCAGCTGGTTCACGTTCAGGTGGCTGGTGTCGATGATCACGTCGGCCTGCTCGCGGGCCTCCTCCAGCAGCGTCCGCTCGACAGCGATGCCGTCGGCCAGCCGCCCGTCGCCCTGCAACGGGTGCGAGCGGCGCACGCTCTCGAACCGGCGGATCAGCACCTCGTCGTCGGCGTCGACGAAGACCACCCGGGGCTGGAAGCCGCGCTCACGCAGCTCGCGGATCGCCCCGGCCAGGTCGGTGGAGAACGCGCGCGAGCGCACGTCCAGCACCATCGCCGTACGCCGGGCCGCGCCGCCGGCCTTGAACGCCAGCTCGGCCATGTCGAGCAGCAGCGCCTGCGGCAGGTTGTCGACCACGTAGTAGCCGACGTTCTCCAGCGCCCGCGCCACAGTGCTGCGCCCGCCGCCGGACAGGCCGGTCACCACCACCAGGGAGGTGTCCGACTCGGCCGGCGCCGTCTCCCCCTCGGTCCGTCCCAGGTCACCCGCTGTACGCGCCTCGCTCACCCGCTACCCCCAGCCGTGGCGCCGCGGCCGGTCGGCCGCGCATGGTCAATCAGCGACTCTAACGGCTGCGACCCGGCCCGGGATTCCACGGGGTGACGACCGGAACATGTCGGCGGCCCCAGCACGGCTCGCCGGGACGGGCGGTGTCGGGGGACGCTCGTAGACTGCGCGGATGGTCTCCCCCACCGACGAGCGGACCACCTCCGCACCGGCCGGCGACGCGCTCGACGTGTTGCGGCGGGTCTTCGGGTACGACGCCTTCCGCGGCTTCCAGCAGGAGGTCGTCGAGCACGTGGTGACAGGCGGCGACGCGCTGGTGCTCATGCCCACCGGTGGCGGCAAGTCGCTGTGCTACCAGATCCCCGCGCTGGTCCGCGACGGCGTGGCGGTGGTCGTCTCGCCGCTCATCGCGCTCATGCAGGACCAGGTCGACGCGCTCACAGCGGTCGGCGTCCGGGCCGGCTTCCTCAACTCGACCCAGGATCCCGCGCAGCGGCGCCGGGTCGAGGCGGCCTACGTCGCCGGCGAGCTGGACCTGCTCTATCTGGCCCCGGAAGGGCTCGCCGTGCGGTCCACGCTCGGCCTGCTGGAACGCGGCCGGATCGCGCTGTTCGCGATCGACGAGGCGCACTGCGTGTCGCAGTGGGGGCACGACTTCCGCCCCGACTACCTCAACCTGTCGATGCTGCACGAGCGCTGGCCGGACGTACCGCGCATCGCGCTGACCGCCACCGCGACCCGGGCCACGCGCACCGAGATCGCCACCCGGCTGCGGCTCACCGAGGCCCGGCACTTCGTGGCCAGCTTCGACCGGCCCAACATCCAGTACCGGATCGTGCCCAAGCGGGAGCCGCGCAAGCAGTTGCTGAGCCTGCTGCGCGACGAGCACCCCGGCGACGCCGGCATCGTCTACTGCCTGTCCCGCGCCTCGGTGGAGAAGACCGCCGAGTTCCTGGTCGCCAACGGCATCCCCGCGCTGCCGTACCACGCCGGGCTGGACGCCTCGACCCGCGCCGCCAACCAGCAGCGCTTCCTGCGCGAGGACGGCCTGGTCATGGTCGCCACCATCGCGTTCGGCATGGGCATCGACAAGCCCGACGTCCGCTTCGTCGCCCACCTCGATCTGCCGAAGTCGGTGGAGGGCTACTACCAGGAGACCGGCCGCGCCGGGCGCGACGGGCTGCCGTCCACGGCCTGGCTGGCGTACGGGCTCCAGGACGTCGTCCAGCAGCGCAAGATGATCGAGACGTCGGAGGCCGACCTGGCGCACCGGCGCAACCTCGCCGCCCACCTGGACGCCATGCTGGCGCTCTGCGAGACGGTCCGCTGCCGCCGCTCCCAGCTGCTCGAATACTTCGGCGAGACCGGCGTGGCCGACTGCGGCAACTGCGACACCTGCCTCGAACCGCCGGAGTCCTGGGACGGCACCGTCGCCGCGCAGAAGCTGCTGTCCACCGTCTTCCGGCTCGACCGCGAACGCAACCAGCGGTTCGGCGCCGGGCACAGCATCGACATCCTGCTCGGCAAGCACACCGACAAGATCGACCAGTACGGCCACGACGCGCTCAGCACCTTCGGCATCGGCACCGAGCTGCGCGAGGCCGAGTGGCGTGGGGTGGTGCGGCAACTGCTGGCCGAAGGGCTGCTCGCGGTCGAGGGCGACTACGGCACGCTGGCGCTGACCGACGCCAGCGCTGACGTGCTCGGCCGCCGCCGTACCGTCACGCTGCGCAAGGAGCCGGAGCGCCCGGCCGGACGGTCCGCCAAGCCGCGGGGCGCGGCCACTGTGGTCGCCGACCTCTCCCCCGCCGCCGCGCCCGTCTTCGAGCGGCTCCGCGCGTGGCGCGCGGCCACCGCCAAGGAACAGGGCGTCCCGGCGTACGTCATCTTCCACGACGCGACGCTGCGGCAGATCGCCGCCGAGCCGCCCACCTCCCTCGCCGAGCTGTCCCGGTTCAACGGGGTCGGCGAGAACAAGCTCGCCAAGTACGGCGAGGCGATCCTGGCCGTCCTCGCCGAGTCCTGACGCACGAGGAAGGGCCCGACCCCGTGGTGGGGGTCGGGCCCTTCCGGTGTGCGTGCTATCGCCCTTGCTCGGCAGCCGTGGGGGCGGCGGTTTTGCTTAGCTGGTGCTGTAGCCGCGGGTGGCGATCCAGTCGGCGAGGTTGTCGATGCTCATCCGGTAGGTGGCGGTGTTGGGGTTGGCGCTGTCGGCGATGGTGACGGTGTTGCCGTTGTCGCGGTAGCCGATGACGCTGATGTAGTGGCCGCCTTCGAAGGAGTGGGTGGTGCCGTCGGTGTCGGTGGCGGTGCCGGCGATGTTGGCGACCACGGCCCGGCCGGCGTCGACGGTCTTGACGACGTCGGCGCGGAGCTTGTCGGTCTGCTTGTCGTCGGCCTTGGGGGTGCTGATCTCGACCGACTTGTAGGCGTCCTTGGCGCCGGTCTCCTTGTTCAGCACGGGGGTGATGTCGTTGATGCTGTTGGTGCCGGCCTCGGTGGTGCCCATCTCCTTGGCCATGGCGTGCACGTCGATGTTCTTGCCCTGCACGCTCAGGGCGTTGCGGGCGGCGGCGGGGCCGCAGAAGTAGAAGTTGGGCTGGGCTTCGTAGCGGACGTCGAGTTCCCGCTCGCCGTGGCCCTTGCGGTCCGCCACCACGCTGGTGGTGCTGGTGGTGGGGGCGGCGTGGGCGGCGATCGCGGGGCCGGCGATGCCTCCGGCGGTGGCGGCGATACCGGCAGCGGTCAGAACGGTCTTACGCAGCAGAGTGGTAGCCATGATGGTTGCCTCCCTGAGTGGGGGAAACGCGGCGAAGGGGACGCCGCGAGAAGGGGGAAAGTCTTGGGGGTGCCCGTCGATAGGGCTGGCGCGCGGGCGGCCTGGGGGCCTGCTGTCCGCGGCTCGGGGATGTAACGACGACCGGCCCGGGGTCATTCCCTGACCTGGCGATCCGCTCGGGGTGCCTGGCGGGCCGGTGATGGGCGCTCGACCCGGTGCCTCGGCGGTCAGCCATGTACAACGCCCCGCGCCCGCCCCCGATTCCACGCTGACGATGGCACCGACCACAGCCCAGCCAACCCAGCGAACCGGACACCGCTCACCAAACCACCCATCCCCGGGTGCATGGGCTCCCCGATCCCGGCTCCTGCAACAAGATCCACCCCTGCCGCGCGCGATCTTGCAGTTTGGTGCCGGACAAGCCTCGTGAAACGGGCATCTTCGGGGCCCAAAGTGCAAGATCGCGGGAGCCGGGGCCGGGGCCGAGGGCGGGGGCCGGGGCCGAGGGCGGGGCCGACGGGTCACCCGCCCCCGCATGGCGACACAACCCACGCCAAACCACCTTCGGAACCCTTCCACGGAGCAGGATGACGGTTCCGCCCAGCAGGACCCGTGCCGTCGGTGGAACGTCATGGGTGTCAAAAGCGGGCGGAGACACCCATGGTGTTCCACTCGGGCCCGCCGGCGAGCTGGGCAACGGGCAGGAGCGGGGAACGGGTCAGGGACGGGGGGCGGCTTCGGTGGTGGTGGAGGCGTCCAGCGCGGCCAGGATCGCCTCGGCCGTACGCCTGCCCACCCCGGGCACCTCGGTGATCTCCTCCACGGTGGCGGACGACAGCCGCTTCAGCGAGCCGAAGTGCCGCAGCAGCGCCTTGCGGCGTACCTCGCCGAGGCCGGGGACGTTGTCCAGCGCGGATTCGGTCATCCGCTTGGAGCGCCGCTGCCTGTGGAACGTGATGGCGAAGCGGTGCGCCTCGTCGCGGACCCGCTGCAGCAGGTAGAGCGCCTCGGAGGTGCGCGGCAGGATCACCGGGAACTCGTCGTCGGGCAGCCAGACCTCCTCCAGCCGCTTCGCCAGCCCGCACAGCGCCACGTCGTCGATGCCCAGCTCGGCGAGCGCCTTCGCGGCGGCGGCGACCTGGGGCGGACCACCGTCGACCACGACGAGCTGCGGCGGGTACGCGAACTTGCGCGGCCGCCCGGTGGTCGGGTCGATGCCGGGCCGGTCGGGGTCGGACGCGGTCTCCTCGCCCAGCTCACCGGTCTCGGCGCGGGCGTCGAGGTAGCGGGCGAAGCGCCTGCGCAGCACCTCGGACATGGCCGACAGGTCGTCGGTGGCGCCGCGCACGATGAACCGGCGGTATTCGCTCTTGCGGGGCAGCCCGTCCTCGAACACGACCATGCTGGCGACCACGTCGGTGCCCTGGATCTGGGACACGTCGAAGCACTCGATGCGCAGCGGTGAGGTGTTCATGGCGAGCGCGTCGGCGATCTCGTCGAGCGCCTGGCTGCGGGTGGTCAGGTCACCTGCCCGCTTGAGTTTGTGCCGGGCCAGCGCGTCCTTGGCGTTGCGCTCGACCGTCTCCAGCAGTGACCGCTTGTCGCCGCGCTGGGGCACCCGCAGCGACACCCGGCTGCCCCGGCGGGCGGTGAGCCAGTCGGCGAGCGCGTCGGCGTCGCCCGGTAGCTCGGGGACGAGCAGCTCGCGGGGCACGTCGGTCTCGCCCTGCTCGCCGCCGTACACCTGGGTGCAGAAGTGGTGCACGAGGTCACCGGTGGTCAGCTCCTCGGTCTTCTCCACCACCCAGCCGCGCTGGCCGCGCACCCGGCCGCCTCGGACGTGGAAGACCTGCACGGCGGCTTCGAGCGGGTCGTCGGCGAACGCGACCACGTCGGCGTCGGTGCCGTCGCCGAGCACCACCGTCTGCTTCTCCATCGCCCGGCGCAGCGCCGCGACGTCGTCGCGCAGCCGGGCGGCCCGCTCGAACTCCAGCTGCTCGCTGGCGTCGAGCATCTCCTTCTCCAGCCGCCGGACCATGCTGTCGGTGCGGCCGGCCATGAAGTCGCAGAAGCCGTCGACGATCTCCCGGTGCTGTTCGGCGCTGACGCTGCCGACGCACGGCGCCGAGCACTTGCCGATGTAACCGAGCAGGCAGGGCCGGCCGACCTGGCCGGCCCGCTTGAACACCCCGGACGAGCAGGTCCGCGCCGGGAAGACCCGCAGCAGCAGGTCGAGCGTCTCGCGGATGGCCCAGGCGTGCGAGTACGGCCCGAAGTAGCGCACGCCCTTGCGCTTCACCCCGCGCATCACCTGCAACCGGGGGTATTCCTCGTCGAGCGTGACCGCGAGATAGGGATACGACTTGTCGTCGCGGTAGCGGACGTTGAACCGGGGGTCGTACTGCTTGATCCAGGTGTATTCCTGCTGGAGCGCCTCGACCTCGGTGGCGACGGTGATCCAGTCGACCGACTCGGCGGTGAACACCATCTGCCGGGTGCGCTGGTGCAGGCCGACCGGGTCGGCGAAGTAGGAGTTGAGCCGGCTGCGCAGGTTGCGCGCCTTGCCGACGTAGATCACCCGGCCGGTGCCGTCACGGAAGCGGTAGACCCCTGGCGACTCCGGGATGGTGCCGGGCGCAGGACGGTAGGTCGAGGGGTCAGCCACGGCGTCAAGCCTAGTCCGCACCTCTGACACGCGACCGTCGCCGCGCCCCCGCCGACGACCGGCCGGCGGGGGCGCGGAACGGGTCAGGCCAGCTTGATCTGGTCGCCGTCGACCTTGATCTCCTTCGGCGCGAGCGGCTTGGTGGCCGGACCGCCCTTCACCGAGCCGTCAGTGATCGAGAACCGGCTGTTGTGGCAGGTGCAGTTGATCGTGCCGCCGTCGACGTTCGACACCGGGCAGCGCTGGTGCGTGCAGATCGGGTCGAACGCCTTGAACTGGCCGGCCTCGGGCTGGGTGATCACCACGCCCTGGCTGGCGAAGACGGCGCCACCGCCGACCGGGATGTCCGAGGTGCGCGCCAGCGCGCTGCTGCCGTCCCGGTCGCCGCCGCCCGCGTCGCCGGTCGCGGTGGCGCCGGGCGGGCCGCCGCTGGTCGGTGCCAGCCCGGGGGACGCGTCGTCGTCGCTGCCGCAGCCCGCGAGCACCACGGCCGCGCCGATCGCTCCGGCTCCGGCGAGCAGGGTACGGCGGCTCTGGGTGACCGGTCGGGTCAGCGCCTGATCATCACTCATATCCGGCCTTTCTCTCGGCTTACTGCGGAAACACGCACCAGCGTGCGGCACGGTTCATACTGGCGCGTCACAGACCGGGCACCGACGGCCCGGCCTGCGTGAACGCGTACCGGATTGGTCAGCGCGCCCCGGCGGGGACCTTGCGGGTCCGCGGCTTGGCGCTGCCGTTGGCCTTGGCCGCCCGGGTGGTGGCCGCCTTGGCGCCCTTGGCCTCGCCGTCGAGCTTGAGGATCGGCCGCAGGAACTGCCCGGTGTGGCTGTCCGCCACCTCGGCGACCTCCTCCGGCGTGCCGGTGGCGATGACGGTGCCGCCCCGGTGGCCGCCCTCGGGCCCCATGTCGATGAGCCAGTCGGCCGTCTTGATCACGTCGAGGTTGTGCTCGATGGTGATGACCGTGTTGCCCTTGTCGACCAGGCCCTCCAGCACCATCAGGAGCTTGCGGATGTCCTCGAAGTGCAGGCCGGTGGTCGGCTCGTCGAGCACGTAGACGGTGCGGCCGGTGGAGCGTTTCTGCAGCTCGGAGGCGAGCTTGACACGCTGCGCCTCACCGCCGGAGAGCGTCGGCGCGGGCTGGCCGAGGCGGACGTAGCCGAGGCCGACGTCGACGAGCGTCCGGAGGTGCCTGTGGATGGCCGGGATGGCGGAGAAGAACTCGGCCGCCTCCTCGATCGGCATGTCCAGCACCTCGGCGACCGTCTTGCCCTTGTAGTGCACCTCGAGCGTCTCGCGGTTGTAACGCGCGCCCTTGCACACCTCGCAGGGAACGTAGACGTCCGGCAGGAAGTTCATCTCGATCTTGATGGTGCCGTCGCCGGAGCACGCCTCGCAGCGCCCACCCTTGACGTTGAACGAGAACCGGCCCGGGCCGTACCCCCGGACCTTCGCCTCGGTGGTCTCGGCGAAGAGCTTGCGGATGTGGTCCCAGACCCCGGTGTAGGTGGCCGGGTTGGAGCGCGGCGTCCGCCCGATCGGCGACTGGTCCACGCCGACGACCTTGTCCACGTTCTCCAGGCCGGTGATCCGGGTGTGCCGGCCGGGCACCAGCCGGGCGCCGTTGATCTGGTTGGCGAGCACGGTGTAGAGGATGTCGTTGACGAGCGTCGACTTGCCCGAGCCGCTGACGCCGGTGACCGCGATGAGCTGGCCGAGCGGGAAGCTCACGGTGAGGTTGCGCAGGTTGTGCTCGCGCGCGCCGTGCACCACCAGCTCCCGGCCCGGCGTCTGCGGCCGGCGGCTGGCCGGCGTCGGGATGGCCTTGCGCCCGGCCAGGTACGCCCCGGTGACCGACTCGGTGTTGTCGAGCAGTGCCGGCACCGACCCGCTGTGCACGATCTTGCCGCCGTGCTCGCCCGCACCCGGGCCGATGTCGACGATCCAGTCCGCCACCCGGATGGTGTCCTCGTCGTGCTCGACCACGATCAGCGTGTTGCCGAGCCCGCGCAGCCGCAGCAGCGTCTCGATGAGCCGGTGGTTGTCGCGCTGGTGCAGGCCGATCGACGGCTCGTCGAGCACGTAGAGCACGCCGACCAGGCCGGAGCCGATCTGGGTGGCCAGCCGGATGCGCTGGGCCTCGCCGCCGGAGAGCGTGCCGGCCGGGCGGTCCAGCGAGAGGTAGTCCAGGCCGACGTCGAGCAGGAACTTGAGCCGGGCGTTGATCTCCTTGAGCACGCGCTCGGCGATCATCTTCTGCCGGTCGGTCAGCTCGATGCCGGCGAGCAGGTCCGCCGCCTCGCCGACGGAGAGGTTGCAGACCTCGGCGATGCTCTTGCCGGCCAGGGTGACCGCGAGCACCTCCGGCTTGAGCCGGGTGCCGCCGCAGGCCGCGCAGGGCACGTCCCGCATGTAGCCCTCGTACTTGTCCCGGGACCACTCCGACTCGGTGTCGGTGTGCCGGCGCTCGATCCACTGCACCACGCCCTCGAAGCCGGTGTAGTAGGAGCGCTCGCGGCCGTACTTGTTGCGGTAGCGCACGTGCACCTGGTCGTCGGAGCCGTGCAGGATCGTCTTCTGCGCCCGCGACGGCAGCGCCCGCCACGGGGTGTCGATGTCGAAGTGCTCGGCCTCGCCGAGCGCCTCCAGCAGCCGCAGGAAGTATTCGAGGTTGTGCCCGGTGGCCCAGGGCTGGATCGCGCCCTCGCGCAGCGTGCGCTCCGGGTCGGGGATGACCAGCTCCGGGTCCACCTCCTTCTTGGTGCCGAGGCCGGTGCACTCCGGGCAGGCGCCGTACGGGGCGTTGAAGGAGAAGACCCGGGGTTCCAGGTCCTCGATGGCGAGCGGGTGGTCGTTCGGGCAGGCCAGGTGTTCGGAGTAGCGGCGCTCCCGGGCCGGGTCGTCCTCCGGCAGGTCGACGAAGTCGAGCAGCACCAGGCCGCCGGAGAGACCGAGCGCGGCCTCGACCGAGTCGGTCAGCCGCTGCTTGGCGCTCGGCTTGACGCTGAGCCGGTCGATCACCACCTCGATGGTGTGCTTCTCCTGCTTCTTGAGCTTCGGCGGCTCGGTCAGCGGGTGCACCACGCCGTCGACCCGGGCCCGGGCGTAGCCCTTGGCCTGGAGTTCGGCGAACAGGTCGACGTACTCGCCCTTGCGGCCGCGCACCACCGGCGCGAGCACCATGAACCGGGTGCCCTCGGCCATGGCCAGGACCCGGTCGACGATCTGCTGCGGGCTCTGCTTGGAGATCCGCTCGCCGCAGATCGGGCAGTGCGGCTCGCCGATGCGGGCGAACAGCAGGCGGAGGTAGTCGTAGACCTCGGTGATGGTGCCGACGGTGGAGCGCGGGTTGCGGGAGGTGGACTTCTGGTCGATGGAGACGGCGGGACTGAGGCCCTCGATGAAGTCGACGTCGGGCTTGTCCATCTGGCCGAGGAACTGCCGGGCGTACGACGACAGCGACTCGACGTAGCGGCGCTGCCCCTCGGCGAAGATGGTGTCGAACGCCAGGCTCGACTTGCCCGATCCGGACAGCCCGGTGAAGACGATCAGGGCGTCCCGGGGCAGGTCGAGACTGACGTCACGCAGGTTGTGCTCGCGCGCGCCACGGATGATCAGTCGGTCGGCCACGGTGCGTGTGCTCCCGGAAGAAGAATATGAGGCGGATCTGTGCACCAGACGCCGGGTCTGGGTGGTTTTCACAGCTTGTCGGGGGCGCAGAGGAGACGCCCCGGCAACTCTAGCCCCGACGTATGACAACTTCCGTCGCGCGAACATTCCCCCAGCTCAGGCCGGTCGGGCGGGAACCACGCAGGTCCACCCGACCGGCCCGGGCCGGCTCAGAATGCCCCAGGAGTGGGCGGGGTCGCCGGACGTCCGGTACGTCGCCGCCCGGCCCGCCATCCGCCCCGCCGTTCGGCCGCCAGCCGGGCCGCGCGGCGACCGCCCTCGTGCTCGATCTCCCGCTGCAGCCGCCGCCAGCTCTCCCAGCGGCGCACCGGCAGCTCGCCGTCGTCCAGCGCGGCCCGCACCGCGCAGCCCGGCTCGGCGTCGTGGGCGCAGTCGGCGTACCGGCAGCCGGCGGCCAGCTCGGTGATGTCGGCGAACGCCCGGTCCAGCCCGGCCGCGCCGTCGAGCAGGCCGACCGCCCGTACACCGGGGGTGTCCAGCACCGCTCCCCCACCCGGCAGCGGCACCAGCGACCGCCAGGTGGTGGTGTGCCGGCCCTTGCCGTCGACCCGGCGGATCGCCTGGGTACGCATCACGTCCGCCCCGGCCAGCGCGTTGACCAGGCTCGACTTGCCGGCCCCGGAGGGGCCGAGCAGGCCGAGCGTGCGGCCCGCGGCGACGTGGCGGCGCAGCGGCGCCAGGCCGGTGCCCCGCTCGGCGCTGACCGGCAGCACCGGCACCCCCGGCGCGAGGTCGGCCAGTTGCCGGGCCACCGCCGCCGGGTCGGCGGCCAGGTCGGCCTTGGTGAGCACGACGAGCGGCTCCGCCCCGGATTCGTGCACCAGGGAGAGCAGCCGTTCGATCCGCGCGGCGTCCGGTTCCGGGTGCACCGGCTCGACCACCGCGGCGGCGTCGAGGTTGGCGGCCAGCACCTGGCCGCTGGAGTCCTTGCCCGCGGTGCGCCGCACCAGCGCGGTCCGCCGCGGCAGCACCACCTCCACCGTGACCGGGCCGTCCGGCCAGGTGGACAGCAGCACCCAGTCACCCGCGCAGGGCAGTGCGGTCAGGTCGCGGGCGGCGGCGGACAGCACACCGCCGCCGAGGCTGGCCCGCACCGGCCCCTGCGGGCACAGCACGGTGCAGACGCCCCGGTCCACCCGGGCGACCCGCCCGTGACGGTGGCCGGCGCGCCGGTCGAGATGGGCCGCCCAGCCGGCGTCCCAGCCGAGGGCGGTCAGATCGAGAGTCATGATGTCCTCATCGGTGTCGAGGGGAGGTACGGCGGAACACACGCGCTGCGACCGGCATGCACACCACCTCCTCTCCGACTCCCGGTGCCGCGTTCGCGACGACGTGGACCCCGGCGCGTGCGGCGCCGGTCCGATGTCGTCGGCCCCGACGGTAGGTGCCGCGCCGACGCGCCGAAAGCGATTTCCCCCCGGGCACGGCCCGGTCCGGCCCGCTAGGGTCGGACGGGTGAGAACGCGATGACCGCCGACCCCCTGCTGCTGACCGGCCCGCTGGCCGAGGCGAACGACCGGCTGCTGCGTACCGTGTCCGGCCTGACCGCCGCGGACGTCGCGGCGCCCTCCCTGCTGCCGGGCTGGTCCCGCGCGCACGTGCTCACCCACCTGGCCCGCAACGCCGACGGGTTCGTCAACCTGCTCACCTCGGCGCGCACCGGCGAGGAGATCCCGA
Organism: Micromonospora sp. CNZ285; assembly: GCF_004637285.1. Lineage (NCBI taxonomy): Bacteria > Bacillati > Actinomycetota > Actinomycetes > Micromonosporales > Micromonosporaceae > Micromonospora > Micromonospora sp. CNZ285. The sequence goes on from NZ_SPQD01000001.1 coordinate 3,309,556, forward strand.
TGTACGCCTCGGCGCAGGCCCGCGCCGACGACATCGACGCCGGCGCCGGGCGCGGCCCGGCCGACCTGCTGGACGACGTACGCCGCAGCGGCCAGCGCTTCGACACGGCGGTCGCGGCGATGCCCGTCGACGCCTGGGGCGCCACGGTGCAGACCCGTCGCGGCCCGTGGCCGGCGGCGATGCTGGTCTGGGGCCGGCTGCGCGAGGTCGAGGTGCACCACGTCGACCTGGCGGCCGGTTACCGGCCCGCGGACTGGCCGGACGCGTTCGCCCAGCGGCTGCTGCACGAGGTGGTGACCGGGCTGGCCGGCAACCCGGCCGCGCCGGCCATGGTGCTGCGTTTCGACGGCGCGGCGTCCGAACTCGTCGTGGGTGACCCCGGGGGGGCGCCCACGGTCACCGGCCCCGCGCCGGAACTCGCCGCCTGGCTGACCGGCCGGGGCGCGGGCGAGCTGCTCACCGTCGAACCCGACGGTCCTCTGCCGAACCCACCGGAATGGATCTGAACATCGTCATGACCTACACCGGAGACGTCACGCCCGGCGGTCCGCCGGCCGTGCGCGAGCTCGACCGGCTCACCGTCACCAAGCTGTCGGTGGGCCCGATGGACAACAACGCCTATCTGCTGCGCTGCAACGCCACCGGCGAACAGGTGCTGATCGACGCCGCGAACGAGGCGCCGCGCCTGCTGGAGCTGGTCGGCGACGGCGGGCTGGCCGCCGTGGTGACCACGCACCAGCACATGGACCACTGGGTCGCGCTGGAGGAGGTGGTGGCAAAGACCGGGGCGCGCGCGCTGGTGCACGCCGACGACGCCGAGGGCCTGCCCATCGAGGCCGAGCGGCTCGCCGACGGCGACACGGTGCCGGTCGGTGACTGCGCGCTGGAGGTCATCCACCTGCGGGGGCACACGCCGGGCTCGATCGCGCTGCTCTACCGCGACCCGGCCGGCACCCCGCACCTCTTCACCGGTGACTCGCTCTTCCCGGGTGGCGTCGGCAATACCGACCAGGACCCGGAGCGCTTCGGCCGGCTCATCGACGACGTCGAGGCCAAGCTCTTCGACCGGCTGCCGGACGACACCTGGTTCTACCCCGGCCACGGCAAGGACAGCACCATCGGCGCCGAGCGGCCCGCGGTGCCGCAGTGGCGCGCCCGCGGCTGGTGAGCACGCCCGGTCCGGCCTCCCCCGTGACGGCCGGGCCGGGCGCGGTCAGCCGGTGACCGCCCGCAGCCGCCGCCGGGTGGCGAGCAGCACCGGGCCGGCCAGCAGCAGCCCGACCGCCATGGTCAGCACCGTGGGGTTCAGCGCCGCGGGCAGCAGGCCGGTCAGCGCCCGCGCGGCGAGCCCCAGCGCCACGTAGAGCCCGGCCCACGCGGTGGCCCCGGCCGCCGCGCAGACCAGGAACCGCCGGTACGACATCCGCAGCCCGCCCGCGGCCAGCGGCAGCAACGCGTTGAACACCGGCAGGAACGGCGCCACCAGCACGATCCGTCCGCCGCCGCGGTGCAGCAGCGTCTCGGCGGCGGCCCAGCGGGACTCGCCGATCCAGCCGCCCACCCGGCTGTCCCGCAGCCGCCCGCCCCAGCGCCGGCCGGCGAAGAAGCTCAGCGACCAGCCGGCCAGGCAGCCCGCTACCACCGCCGCGACGGTGAGCGCCCCACCGGCCGGACGACCCGCGCCGACCGCCGCGAGGACCGCGGCGTCGCCGGGCACCAGCACCCCGATCAGGGGTACGGCGTCGGCGAGCATGACCACGCCGAGCAGCCCCATCAGCAGGGTGGTGGGCAGCTCACCGGCGGCGGCCACGATTTCGTTCATGAGCTGCACGCTATGCGGCGCCGGCACGCCGGCACATCGGGCATGATCCCCCAGTGGTCCCCGACACCCGGCCGGGGAGACCCCTAGGGTCAGGCGGGTCAGCGGGGGCGCAGCACCTGCACCCGGCGCACCGGGGAGTCGACGGACGGTTCGGTGGTCGGCACCGGATAGCTGGCCACCAGTTCCAGCCCGTCCGGCGGCAGGTGGCCCCGGTCCGGGTCGCCGACCAGCACCTGCACGCCGTGTGCGGCGCAGCGCCGCAGGTAGGGCAGGACCCGGGCGGCCAGCCCCGCGTCGTAGAGCGCGTCCCCTGCCACCAGCAGGTCGGCGCCCGCCACCCCGTCGAGCAGGTCGGCGCCGTCGGCTGTCACCCGGACCCGGTTGGCCCGCGCGTTGACGGTGACCGCGGCCACCGCGTACGGGTCGATGTCGTTGGCGACCACCTCGTCGGCGCCGGCGAGCGCGGCGGCGATGGCGACCAGCCCCGATCCGGCGCCCAGGTCGAGCACCCGCCGTCCGGCGGCCAGCTCCGGGTGGTCCAGCAGGTGCCGGGCGAGCGCCTGCCCACCGGCCCACACCGACGCCCAGTACGGCGGCGGCAGCGACCGCCCGGCGGCGGCCTCCATCCGAGCCCACCACAGGATGGCGTCCTCGGCCAGGTACAGGCGCACCTCCGGCACGAACGGCGTACCGACCAGGCGCAGGCGGTCCGGCCCCGCGCCGGGCGCCGCGATCTCCTGCTCCAGGTCGGCCAGAGCCGTCTGCCTGCTCATCGGGGCAAGCATGCCGCGCCCCGCCCGACGGCGGGGTCTTTTTCCCCTCCCGCACGTATTCACGGGCGCGCCGCGCGCTTCCGGCAGCGGATTCCGGTCCGGACGGTTACTGTCGGGGTGGTACAGGGCGATCACCGGCCGCGGAGCCGATGCTCGCCCGCATTGAACAGGGAGAGACGCATGGCAACCGGCACGGTCAAGTGGTTCAACTCGGAAAAGGGCTTCGGCTTCATCGAGCAGGACGGCGGAGGCCCGGACGTGTTCGTCCACTACTCGGCCATCCAGAGCAGTGGCTACCGCGAGCTGAACGAGGGTCAGAAGGTCGAGTTCGAGGTGACCCAGGGGCAGAAGGGCCCGCAGGCGGACAACGTTCGTCCGATGTAACGCGTGCCGGTGGCGGCGGTCGGGTCCGACCGCCGCCGCAGTGCATCCTCAGGACGGCGCGGCCGGCAGGTCGCGCCGTTTCCGTAGTGGCCCGGCCAGCAGGATCAGCGGGGTCAGCGCCAGCCAGGCGGTCATCGCCCGGATCGCGCCGCCCGGCCCCCACACCGCGCCCAGCGCCCCGGCGAGCAGCGCGGCCAGCGGAACGGTGCCGTAGTTGAGCAGCTGCATGCTCACCGTCACCCGGCCGAGCAGCCGGTGCGGCGTGTACGTCTGCCGGAAGCTGCCCTTCACCACGTTGCCGACGGCGACGCCGAGGCTCACCAGCACGCCGCCGAGCACCAGCCACGCCGTACGCGCGCCGGGCCCGGCCAGCGGGATGAGCAGCGCGGGCGGGCCGGTCAGGGCACCGGCGACCAGCAGCGTACGGGCACTGCCGAGCCGGCGGGCCAGGCGCGCGGCGAGCGCGGCGCCGATCACGCCGCCGAGGCTGGCGAGTCCGATCAGGAGGCCGACGAGGCCCGCCGGAAGGTCGGCCGTGCGGACCAGGAACACCACGAGCACCGCCTGGTAGCCGGTGAGCCCGATGTTGCTCGCCGCCCCGAAGACCGTCAGGACCCGCAGGTACGGGTCGCGGACGACGAACCGCAGCCCGGCGGCGACCTCGCGGCGCAGCGACGTCGACCCGGCCGGACGGTGCGGGCGGGGTTCGTCCGCGCGGATGCGGCGCAGGCACAGCGCGGACAGCAGGAAGCTGAACGCGTCCAGCGCCACCGCGGTCACCGCGCCGACCAGCTGGGCGACCAGACCGGCCAGTCCCGGCCCGACCAGGTAGCTCGCCGTCTGGGTGGCGTGCAGCCGCGCGTTGGCCTCGGGCACCTGCTCGGGACGCAGCAGCGTGGGCAGGTAGACCTGGTCGGCGGTCTCGAAGAAGACCCGGGCCAGGCCGGCGCCGAGCGCCACGATCAGCAGGTGCCCGACGGTGAGCAGTCCGGCCAGGGCGGCCACCGGCACGCTCGCGAACAGCGCCGCGGCGGCGACGTCGGCGGCGATCATCACGGGCCGGCGGCGGACCCGGTCGACCCACGCCCCGACCGGCAGACCGGCGAGCAGCCACGGCATCCAGGCCGCGGCGGTGAGCACCGCCACCTGGAACGTGGTCGCGTCGAGCACCGCTACCGCGACCAGCGGCAGCGCCACGGCGGTCATGTTGCTGCCCACGGCGCTGACCGTGTGACCGGCCCAGAGCAGCCGGAAGTCGCGGTGCCGGAACAGCCGCCCGGGCGGCGCCTCGACCGGCCCGGACGTGCGCGCGGAAGCGGTCACGGCCGGCCCGGGACGCCGTGGGCGAACACGAAGACCGGCTCGCGGCGCTGCCCGTCCTCGGCCGGCCGGTCGGCCCACCTGGCGAACAGCGCGATCACCTCGCGGCTGAGTTCGGCCAGCTCGTCCGGGGTCAGGTGCAGCCACTTGTCGGTGCTGAACGGCCCCTCGCCCCACGCGGCGTGCGCCTCGTCGGGGGCGGCGTGCCAGGCGCGGACCAGCTCGGCGTGCCGCTCCAGGTTGAGCGAGCCGGCCGCGTCGGCCACCACCCGGGCCGCCGGGTCGTCGTCGAAGTCGCTGGTGGACCAGCGCACCCCGCGGTCGCGCAGCCGCCACCAGCGTTCCCGGCGGTCGCGGGCCAGCTCGGGCGCCTCGACCAGAAGGTCGGCGGCGGCGAGCACCTTGAGGTGGTGGCTCACGTTCGCCGGCGCCTGGCCGGTGTGCTCGGCGAGCATGCCGACGGTGCACGGGCCGTACACCTTGAGGACGTCCATGAGCCGGCGGCGCAGGGGGTGGGCGAGCGCGGCGAGCACCCGCGAGTCGGTGACCTGCCGGACGGAGGGCTGTTCCATGCGGCGAGTCTGATATTCGCAAGAGCTGTTGCGCAATATTTCTTGCTGATCAGGAGGGACCGCGACGCCGCGACGCGACGGCCGCGGCGCCGGACGGTCAGGCGGTCAGCCGCCGGGAGAGTTCGTCGGCGACGTCCCGGGCGATCTGCGGCGGGATGGCCTCGGCGATCTTCTCCGGCGGCAGCCCGGCCAGCACCCCGGAGACGATCTGCTCCTCGTCGGTGAAGTCCTTGCCGGACAGCTCGTTCACCTGCGCCACCAGCGCCGGCCAGGCGCGCAGCATCGCCAGCATCTGCTGCAACGGCGAGTTCGGCATGGGCGGGTTGACCAGGCCGGTGGTGTTGACCGGCGAGATGAGCCAGTTGCGCAGGTTCTGCAGGTCGGCCAGGACGTCGCCGACGGTTCGGTTCTTGGCGCCGGTGTCGCGGATGAGCTTGTCGGTCTGTTCCATGTCGTCCTCCGGTTTCGCGACGGCGATCATCCCGATCGCGGTCAGGTAGCGGCGGAACAGCGGGGTCTGGTCCCGGCCCGCCTTCGTGGAGTCGCGGAAGAAGCTGAAGTGGGTGTGGAACAGGTGGCTGCTGTCGCCGCCGGTGCGCCGTCCCAGCCGGTCCCAGCGGCGTACGGTCCGCCCGTCCGGGGAGTAGATGATCTCCCGGATGTCCCGGGTGTCGGCCGCGTTCGCCACGCACTGCGCCACCATCCAGGCGGAGAACGTCCGCAGGTTGTGCGTGCCGCCGCCGGAGCGGACGGAGAACGTGCCGACGTCCAGCGCCGACGCGTACAGCGTGAGCCCGGACCGGTCCCGGCTGGACTCCACCACCGAGTAGTCGTTCGTGACGACCCGGTCGGAGCCGCAGTGGTAACCGCCGCGGTGGTTGACGTCGCCGACGATGCCGACCTCCGCCGGCTCCAGGTCGTCGGCGCGTACGGCGTTCTTGTCGACGTTGAGGTAGGTGAGTAAGAGATTCCGGACGGCCAGCAGGTTCGCCGGGGCCGACGTCATGGCAGATCCCCTTCCGATCGATGACCGGCGAGGGCACGACAATCACACCGCGTGATGACGTGCGATCCGCGGACGCGCCCCGCCGGATAGCTGCACGGCACCGGGCACTTGCTCCGAGCTTAACCACGGTTAGGCAGAAGTGCCCAGCTCAGGAGCGGTTTTTTGAACTATCAGCCCGCTGTGGACGGTGCCGGCACGAGCGGCAGCACCAGTGCCGAGGGATGCTCGCGATCGTGGAGGATCTCTCGCCACCCAGCACGGAGGGTCACAGCGGTGCCGAGCGGCTCCCCGGTGCCGGGGTTGCGCGCGTAGCGCGGGTGGGCGCCACCGGAGACCTGCACGCGCAGCCGGTGCCCGGGCGCGAAGCGGTACGCCGTGGGCCAGAGCGTGACCGGGACGGTGACCACTCCGGACGGATCGCGCGGGAACCGGCCGGGCTCGACGCGGACCAGGCCGTCGCAGACGTTCCACGAGCGCCCGCGCCGGTCCACGTCGCACAGACGCACGAAGACGTCCAGGTACGACAGTTCGCTACGCAGGTGGATCTCGGCGCGCACCGGTCCGGCCACCTCGACCGGGTCGCGCAGCGGCTCGCTGGTGTAGGTGAGCACGTCCGGGCGCGCCTCGACCGGCCGGTTGTCCACCGCGCCGGCCCGCTGGGCCACCAGCAGCGGGCCGCCGAGCGACGGGGTGGGGTCGGCCGGGTCGTACCAGATCCGGTCCGGCGCGCCGTGCTCCTGCGGCTCCGGGGCCAGCCCGCCGGCGGATCGCAGGTGCCATCGGGCGGGTGTGGCCGGTGGCGGCCAGTCCGGCAGGTCGCGCCAGCCGCCGCCGTCGCCGCCGACGTGCACCCGTACCGGCGCGCGGTCCGGCCCGGGCCGCCCGGCCAGGTGGGTGTCGAGCCAGTCCAGGCCTTCCCGCAGCGATGCCAGGAGCAGCCCCGGGCTGCCGTGCGTCCACGGCCCGACGACCAGGCGGGTCCGCGTCCCGGCGGCCCGCAGGCGGGCGTAGTCGTCGAGCTGGGCCGGCAGGAAGATGTCCTGCCAGCCGCTGACCATCGCCACCGGGGCCCGGACCTCGCTGATCCGGTCGCCGAAGACCCGGGTACTCCAGTAGTCGGCGCCGGGCGTGTGGTGGCGCAGCCACTCCTGGAAGAACGGCACCGTCACGCCGGTGGCGACCCGGTCGGCCTCGGCCAGCGGCAGGTGCGCCAGGGCCCGGGCGAGGCGGGGCTGACCGCGCTTGAGTTCCCACTGCCGGGCCAGCCAGGGCACAGTCTGCGCCTGGAGCAGCTCGGCCCAGGTGAGCACCGTGTCGAGGGCGAACGACTCCCCCGCGTACGTCGAGTCGCGGGTGCCCGACGCGGTCACCACGGCGACCATCGCGCGCAGCTCGTCGCCCGCCTCGGCGGCGAGCGCCCACTGCACGAAGCCCTGGTAGCTGGCGCCGAACATGCCGAACGCGCCGGTCCACCACCGCTGGCGGCGCAGCCAGTCGAGCGTGTCGAGACCGTCGTCGCGCTCGTGCACCAGCGGCGCGAACTCGCCGCCGGAGCCGAACGTGCCGCGGCACGACTGGATCACCACGTGGAAGCCCCGCTCGGCGATCAGGCGGCCCAGCAGCCGGACCGGTCCGCCCCGCCCGTACGGGGTGCGGATCAGCACGCACGGCGCGGCGGGCAGGGCGGGCGCGTAGTGGTCGGTGCGCAGCGTCACTCCGTCGCGTACCCGGACCGGGATGTCCCGGGTGACGGCGACCCGCCCGGTGCGGGCGGCGGGCAGTCGCAGCGCCGCGGTGGCCGCCCGGGTGACGAGCCGCACGGTCAGGCGTCTCCGGACCCGGCGCCCCGGCGGGGCGCGGCGCGGATCTCGTCCCGGTGGGTACGCATGGAGTGCACCATCTCGGCCATGAACCGGTGCACCACGGCCAGCTCGTCGTCGCTGAAGCGGTCCATCACCTCGTCGGTACGGCGGCCCAGCGGCCCGAAGAAGCTCTGCGCCAGCGTGGCGCCCCGGTCGGCGTAGTGCAGGAGGATCTTGCGGCGATCGGCGGTGTCCCGGTCGCGCCGGATGTGGCCGCCGCGCTCCAGCCGGTCGACGAGCGCGGTCACCGAGCCGGAGGAGAGGTTGAGCGCCTCGCCGAGCCGGCCGGGGGTGATCGGGTCGCCCACCAGCTCGGCCTCCATGACCGCGATCAGGGCGTACAGGTCGGTGGCGTTGAGCCCGTGCAGCCCGGCGAACGCGTGCCCGATGTGCTGCGCGTCGACCGAGTAGCGCCGCAGGTCGTTTGTGATGTCGGCGACCATGCGACCGCGTGGGTCGTCGCGTCGCCGATACATCCTGTGCGCCGCCACCGCTTGCCGCCACCCCCTGTCGAACAGTTCCGGTTGCAGCATAGAACCACCCCGGATAATCTCGCTAATCAAGATACTCGTTAAGAGAGAATCCCCCGCGACCAATATGTGAGGGCATCAGATGTCTCTGTTCACCCGCGTCGTCCGGGGCCGGCTGGCCGCCTGGCTCACGCTGGCCGCCGCACTCGTCGTCGGTGTGGTCGCCTTCGGGCTTCCGAAGCCGGACAATCCGGCGCCCGTCTCCGACACCGGCCTGTCCGTGGAGTGGCAGTCGACGCAGGTCGAGCGGCTCCAGGAGCAGTTGCCCTCCAAGGACGCCCAGACCGCACTGGTGGTGGTCAGCCGCGCCGACCAGGCCCCGCTGAGCGGGGCCGACCGCAGCGTGCTCGACGGCCTCGGCGGCGAGTTGAGCGCGCTCGCCGCCGGCGGGCGGGTCTCCCCCGCCCAGGTCTCCCCGGACGGCACTGTGGCGCTGGTCGCGGTGCCGCTGTCCACCGAGGGCGGCCCGTCGGCGGTGGTCGACGAGGTGGAGAAGCTCCGCGAGGCGGTCGGTGACCTGCCCGGCGAGCTGACCGTCGAGGTCACCGGCGGCCCCGCGTTCACCGCCGACCTGGGCAAGGTGTTCCAGGGCGCGGACACCACGCTGCTGCTGGTCACCGCCGCCGTGGTGGCGGTGCTGCTGCTCGTCACCTACCGCAGCCCGTTCCTGTGGCTGGTGCCGCTGCTGGTGGTGGGCGCCACCGAGCAGATCACGCTGCGCGTGGTCGAGTCCCTCGTCCCGGCGTTCGGCATCTACCTGCCCAGCGGGCAGGTCACCGGCATCGCCAGCGTGCTGGTGTTCGGCGCCGCCACCAACTACGCGCTGCTGCTCATCGCCCGCTACCGGGAGGAACTGCGCCGCGAGGAGGACCGGTTCGCCGCCATGCGCTCGGCGCTGCGCCGCACCGCCGAGCCGATCCTGGCCAGCGGCAGCACCGTCGTCCTCGGCGTGCTCACGCTGCTGCTGTCCGAGCAGGAGACCAACCGGGCGCTCGCCCTGGCCTGCGCCACCGGTGTGATCCTCGCCATGCTCTCCGCGCTGTTCGTGCTCCCCGCCGCCCTGCTGCTGTTCGGCCGGGGCCTGTTCTGGCCGTTCGTCCCCCGCGTCGGCAGCGCCGCCCGCGAGGGCCGGATCTGGGGCCGCCTCGGCGAGATGGTGGTCCGCCGGCCGCTGCCGGTCGCCGCGCTCGCCGTCCTGCTGCTCGCCGGCCTCGCCCTCGGCGGCCTGGGCATCCGCACCGGGCTGTCCGAGACCGAGCAGTTCAGCGAGAAGCCCGAGGCGGTCGCCGGAGCCGAGACGCTCGCCCGGGCGTTCCCGGCCGGCAGCACCCAGCCGGTCGCGGTGCTCACCACCCCGCAGGCCGCCCAGGCCGTTCTCGCCGCGGCGAGCGGCGTCGACGGGGTCGCCTCGGCCCGGCCCGGCGCCGCCGGGGACCGGGTCGCCCAGATCGACGTGGTGCTCACCGCCGAGCCGGGCAGCGCCGCCTCCGACCGGGCCGTGGTGGCGCTGCGCGACGCCGTGGCCGCCGTACCGGACTCCGCCCCGCCCGCGGTGGAGGGCGCGGACGCCCCCGACGGCGCGCTGGTCGGTGGCTCGGTCGCGGCGACCTACGACTCGAACGAGGCAAACACCAAGGATCTCCAGCTGATCCTGCCGCTCATCCTGCTGCTGGTCGGCGCGGTGCTGGTGCTGCTGCTGCGCGGGATCCTGGCGCCGCTGCTGCTGGTGCTCACCGTCATCGGCTCGTTCTTCGCCAGCCTCGGCGCGGCCTGGCTGCTCTTCGACCACGTGCTGGACTTCCCGGCGCTGGACAGCGGGGTGCTGCTGCTCGCGTTCGTGTTCCTGGTGGCGCTCGGCGTCGACTACAACATCTTCCTGGTCACCCGGGCCCGGGAGGACGCGCGCCGCACCGGCACCCGCGACGGCATGCTGTCGGCGCTGCGGGTCACCGGCGGCGTGATCACCAGCGCGGGCATCCTGCTGGCGGCGGTGTTCGCGGTGCTCGGCGTGCTGCCGCTGATCACGCTCACGCAGATCGGCATCATCGTCTGCATCGGCGTACTGCTGGACACGCTGCTGGTCCGGACGGTGCTGGTGCCGGCGCTGGCGTTCCTGCTCGGCGACCGGTTCTGGTGGCCCGGCCGGATCAACCGGGACGCCGACGCGCCCGCCACGACGCCGGCCGAGCCGGTCGCCGCGCGGGACTGACCGGACGGGCGGGGGCCGGAGCGCACGCCGGCCCCCGCCCGTCCGTCCGGTCGATCAGAAGCTCAGGCACTCGCACTCGGTCATCAGCGCCCGCACGTTGCGCACGTACTGCGGGTTCGGGATGGTCAGCGGCTGGTCCTCCCGAGCCACCGCGCCGTGCCCGTAGTTGTAGGCCGCGATCACGGCGTTGAGCAGGCAGGAGTTCAGCTCACTCGTGCACAGTGAGGCGTCGAGCCGGTAGTCGGACTCGAAGTACATGTCGCCGATGTACTTGGTCAGCCAGGCCAGGTAGGTGCCGCCCAGGTAGGCGTTGTCCCGGTAGGCGTCGATGTCGTAGGACTGGCCGAAGCGCTGGTTCATCCACGCCGCCGTGGCCGGCATGACCTGCATCAGCCCGACCCCGCCGTCACAGGCGACGATGTTGGACTGCCACCCGCTCTCCTGCCAGGCGGTGGCCTTCAGCAGCGCCGACGGGATGCGGATGTCCGGCGCCGACGTCGGCCAGTAGGTCCGCGCCGCCGCGTCGGCGAGCGCCGCCTTCACCTGACTCTGACTGGCCTTGGTGCCCCGGTAGCTCGGCTTGCAGCCGTCGTCCACCGGCTTCGGCGGCGCCGGTGGCACCTGGGTCTCGGTCGGCGGCTTCGGCCGGGCCAGCGGCGCCGTGGTCGTGCGGGACGGCTTGGCCCGCGGCTTCGGTTTCGCCGACGCGCTCGGGCTGGGCCGGCCGCCCATCGCCGCGACCGCCGGTGGCTCCTCGCTCGGCGCGTCGGCCGGCGCCTCCTGCGGCTGGTCCGCCGGGGCCGCCGTGGGCAGGTCCGCAGCGACCTCCCGGACCGGCCGTTCCTCCTCGCCGCACGCCGTGAGCGTGGCCGCCGCGACCAGTGCCACCACCGTCACGGCCCACCGGCCGAGTCCTCGCCGCATCGGACCTCCCCGTCGTCCCCCGTCGGCGCACCCTAGCAAGGATCGACAGGTCCGGGGGGTACCCGGAACGCGGACCGGCGGCCCCGGGGCCGGGGCGGCGACTCCCCCGCCACCGCGTCGGCCGGCCCCTCGTCCGGCTCCGCGCCGGCGGACCGCCCCTCCCGGTCCGCGCCCGCCGGTCGCTCGTCCCGGTCGGCCAGGCGGTCCCGGGTCGCCCACGCCACCACGAACACCGTGGTCCAGGCGACGCCCAGCAGGACCGCCGTGACGGTGCCGCTCGCCGTGCTGAAGCCCAGGTAGAGCCGCGCGCCGCTGACAGTGACCACGCCCGCCGACGCGACCGTCCAGACCGCCGCGCCCACCGGCCAGCGGGCGCCGCGCGACAGCAGCCAGGCGAGCGTGCCGAAGCTCGCGGTCACCACCGCGTTCTGCGTCGGGAACAGGTCACCGGGGCGGTCCGGGCCGCCCGGGCCGGTCAGGTCCGCCACGACGACGAGCAACACCAGCGGCATGGCGGCGCCGACGGTGCCCAGCACCCCGAGCGGGTCCGCCCGCCAGGCCCGGCCGCGCCGGGCCACCACGGCGGCCACCACCGCCACCGCGGCGATCAGCACCCAGCCGCGCAGCACCGACACCGCCAGCAGCGCCGTGTCGACCACCCCGGGGGTACGCCGGGCGGCGAACCAGTCGGCGACCAGCCCGTCGAGGACGTACAGCCCGCTCTGCGCGACCACCGCCTCCAGCAGGACCGCCACGGCCAGCCCGCCGACGAACAGCAGCGCCAGCCCCAGCGCCAGGTTGATCAGCAGCGTCCAGGCCGGGCCGACCCGCATGGCGACCAGGAAGAACAGCACCCCGTACCGGGCCCGCAGCCAGCGCAGCGGCGGCAACGCGGCGGCCCGTGCCGCCAGCGCGCGTACCGGGTCCGGGTTGCGGCCCAGCCAGCGGCCGGCGAGCACCACGGCGAGCAGGCACAGCAGCAGGGCCAGCACCGCGCCGGTGGCCCGGCCGAGCAGCTTCGACACCCGCTCGTACGACTCACCGGCGAGGTAGCCGGCCAGCACCGACGCGCCGACCCAGCTCGCCACCCCGGCCAGGTTCCACGGCGCGAACCGCCGGTACGGCATGCCCGCCGACCCGGCCAGCCGGGGCGCCAGCGTGCGGGCGAACGCGATCCAGCGGGCGGCGAGCACACCCCGGCCACCGAGGCGCTCCAGCAGCGAGTCGGCCCGCCGCCACCGGTGCGCGCCGATCCGGGCACCCACCCCCGAGGCACGCAGACGGGGGCCGTACCGGCGGCCGGCCCGCCACGCGAGTGTGTCTCCGATCACGGCGGCGGCGGTCATCGCCACCAGCACGGGCGCGAGGCGCAGCGTCCCCGCGTACGCTAGGAAGCCGACCAGAAGCAGGGTCGCCTCGCCGGGCATCAGCAGCCCGACGATCACCGCGGTCTCCGCCGCGACGATCGCCGCGGCGGCCACGTAGATCAGCAGGGGCGGCAGCTCCTGCAGCCAGCTCAGCAGGTCAGGCATCGGGCACCCCGCACGGGTGTCAGCATGCCAGTCGCTGGAACGGTCGGCACAGCACTTTCGACGCAGATCCGGGTTGTCTCGGGGTGACCCCGAGGCGTGCCCCGGCAACCGCAGACAGGAGTATGGAGGGTATGCAGCTACGCACCGACCTCCGCAACGTCGCCATCATCGCCCACGTCGACCACGGCAAGACGACCCTGGTCGACGCCATGTTGCGGCAGGCCGGCGCCTACGGCGCCCGCGGTGAGAACACCGAGCGGGTCATGGACTCGATGGACCTCGAGCGCGAGAAGGGCATCACCATCCTCGCCAAGAACACCGGCGTGCGGTACATGCCGGCGGACGGCTCGGAGCCCGTCACCATCAACATCATCGACACCCCCGGTCACGCCGACTTCGGCGGCGAGGTCGAGCGCGGCCTGACCATGGTCGACGGTGTGGTGCTGCTGGTCGACGCCAGCGAGGGCCCCCTGCCGCAGACCCGGTTCGTGCTCCGCAAGGCGCTGCGCGCGCGGCTGCCGATCATCCTGGTGATCAACAAGGTGGACCGTCCGGACGCCCGGATCAAGGAGGTCGTGGACGACACGTACGAGCTGTTCCTCGACCTGGACGCCGACGAGGAGCAGATCGACTTCCCGATCGTCTACGCCTGCGCCCGCGACGGCATCGCCTCGCTGACCCAGCCCGCCGACGGCGCCGTCCCGGACGACAGCAGCAACCTGGAGCCGCTGTTCCGCACCCTGCTGGACACCATCCCCGCGCCCGCGTACGACGAGGGCGCGCCGCTGCAGGCGCACGTCACCAACCTCGACGCCTCGCCGTTCCTGGGCCGGCTCGCGCTGTGCCGGGTCCGCCAGGGCACCATCAGCAAGGGCCAGACCGTGGCCTGGTGCCGCACCGACGGCAGCACCCAGCGGGTACGCATCTCCGAGCTGCTGATGACCGAGGGCCTGGAGCGCAAGCCGGCCGACTCCGCCGGGCCGGGCGACATCATCGCCGTCGCCGGCATCCCGGAGATCATGATCGGTGAGACGCTCGCCGACGCCGAGAACCCGGTGCCGCTGCCGCTGATCACCGTGGACGAGCCGGCCATCTCGATGACCATCGGCACCAACACCTCGCCGCTGGTCGGCCGGGTCAAGGGCGCCAAGGTCACCGCACGGATGGTCAAGGACCGGCTCGACAAGGAGCTGGTCGGCAACGTCTCGCTGCGGGTGCTGCCCACCGAGCGGCCGGACGCCTGGGAGGTGCAGGGCCGCGGCGAGCTGGCCCTGGCGATCCTGGTCGAGCAGATGCGCCGCGAGTCCTTCGAGCTGACCGTCGGCAAGCCGCAGGTCGTCACCAAGGAGATCGACGGCAAGACCTGCGAGCCGGTCGAGCGGCTGACCATCGACGCCCCGGAGGAATACCTCGGCGCCATCACCCAGCTCCTGGCCACCCGCAAGGGCCGGATGGAGCAGCTGGTCAACCACGGCACCGGCTGGATCCGGATGGAGTGGCTGGTCCCGGCACGCGGCCTGATCGGCTTCCGGACCGAGTTCCTCACCGAGACCCGCGGCACCGGAATCCTGCACCACGTGTTCGAGTCGTACGAGCCGTGGTTCGGCGAGCTGCGTACCCGCAACAACGGGTCGCTGGTCGCCGACCGCGCCGGTTCGGTCACCGCGTTCGCGATGACCAACCTCCAGGAGCGCGGCCAGCTCTTCGTCGAGCCGGGCACCGAGGTGTACGAGGGCATGATCGTCGGCGAGAACTCCCGCTCCGACGACATGGACGTCAACATCACCAAGGAGAAGAAGCTCACCAACATGCGCTCGTCGACCGCCGACGAGACCGAGAAGCTGATCCCGCCGCGCAAGCTGTCCCTGGAGCAGGCCCTGGAGTTCTGCCGCGAGGACGAGTGCGTCGAGGTCACCCCGGCCGCGGTGCGCATCCGCAAGGTGGTGCTGGACCAGACCCAGCGCGGCCGGATGGCCGCCCGCCGCAAGCACGCCGGCTGACCCACCAGCTCACCAGCCCCACCCGGAGCCCGGCCCGCCCTAGGCGGACCGGGCTCCCCCCTTCCCCGCCCACTGCCCGCCGCTCCCCGCCCCTGCCCGCGCGAGATCTTGGTACGGAATGGCCCCTATGGGGGCGCTTGTCTTCCAAGATCTCCGCGGGTCTCGTTGTGCGGACGCGGGATCCCGTTAATCGGGAACGGGCGCGCGAGGCGGCGGGGGTCAGTGGGGTTTGGTGGCCGCCAGGGCCAGGACGTCGGGGATCGGGCCGGAGCCGGACTCGACCACCCGGGTCAGCCGCAGGCCGGCCCCCGCCACGGCGTCCAGCAGGCCGGCCAGCGGCAGGTGCCACGCGCCGACCCGCGCCCGTACCCCGGTCGCGTTCCACGAGCGGACCGTGCGGTCCCGCGAGGCGTACCCGCCGTCGATCACGATCCGCTCCGGCTCGGACCGGTCGGCGAACGCGCCCACGAAACACGGGTGCACCCCGACGTGCACCAGGCGGCCGCCGGGCGCCAGCACCCGCGCCGCCTCGGCGACCGCCGCCGGATAGTCCGGCATGTCGGTGTGCGCGAGCACGCAGACCACCGCCGGTACGCCGCCGGTGGACAGCGGCAACGCCGTCGCGTCGGCCCGGGCCACTGGCAGCCGGGCGCGGGCGTGACGCAGCTGCCCGCCGGACAGGTCCACTCCCACCGGTGTCCATCCGAGACGCCTCAGCTCGGCCGCGTGCGCCCCGGTGCCGCAGCACAGGTCCACACAGCGGCCCGGGCCGTCACCCAGCAGGCCGGCCAGCACCGACCGGACCCGGTCCATGTAGACAGACGAGGTCTCGCTGGCGTACTCCTCGTACCAGTCGGCGATGTCGTCGTACAACGGGGTCGTCATCTCCGCACGCTAGCCCCGCACCCGGGCCCGCCGCTGCCCCGCGTACGCCACGAAGATCCGCTACGGTGCGGTCATGACCTGGGAGGACCTCGACGCACACCTGGACCGGGTGCCCGGCACCGTCTCCGCGTACGTGGGCCGCCCCGGCGCGCGGCCGACGTGGACGCGGCGGGCCGACGCCACCCACTACGCGGCGAGCACCATGAAGCTCGCCGTGCTGGTGGCGCTGTTCCGCGCCGCCGAGGCCGGCCGGCTGGACCTGGACGCGCCGGTGCCGGTGCGCAACTCGTTCGACTCCGCGCTGCCGGGCGCGCCCCGGTTCGCCAACGACCGCGACTACGACAACGACGAGGCGGTCTGGGACCGCGTCGGCGGCGAGGCGCCGCTGCGCTGGCTCGCCGAACGCATGATCATCCGGTCCAGCAACCTCGCCACGAACATCTGCATCGGTCAGGTGGGGCTGCCCGCGGTGGCGCAGGCGTGGGCGCTCGCCGGTGCCCGGCACAGCGTCACCGGCCGCGGCATCGAGGACTTCGCCGCCCGCGACTCCGGCATCGACAACCTGGTCACCGCCGCCGACCTGGCCGCCGTGCTCGGCGAGCTGGCGCTCGGCGCGACCCGGCCCGGCCCGCTCGCCTCGCCGGCCGGCTGCGCCGCCATGCTCGACGTGCTCGTCGCCCAGGAACACCGCGAGGACCTGGCCGCCGGGCTGCCCGACGGCACCCGGATCGCGCACAAGAACGGCTGGGTACGCGGCGTACGCCACGGCGCGGGCGTGGTGTTCCCGGACGACGCGCCGCCGTACACGATCGTCGTCTGCACCACCACCGAGCTGGCCGACGGCGGCGCGGACGGTGACGAGGCCGAGGACGACGCGTGCCGGCTGATCGCGCACGTCTCCGAGCGGGTCTGGGCCGCGCGGCACGACCTGGCCGGCTGACCCGGCTACTCCAGCAGCCGCTCGCGCAGCGCGGCGCGGTGCGCCTCGGTCACCCCCAGACCGTCGCGCAGGTACGCGTCGAACGAGCCGTGCGCGCGGCGCACCTCGTCGTAGGCGGCGTCCAGGTACTCCGGGCGCACCTCCAGCAGCGGCCGGGCCACCGCCGGGTCCAGGTCCGGCCGGCGCTGGATCATCGCGGACAGCAGCACCTCGCGCAGGCTCTCAGTCAGCTCGTTGTGCACCAGGTAGTCGGCGCGGATCGCCTCCTCCTCCACGCCCAGCGCGGTCAGCAGCACCACCGACAGCCAGCCGGTGCGGTCCTTGCCGGCCGAGCAGTGGAACAGCAGCGGCAGGTTCGCGCCCTCGGCGGCGAGCCGCACCGCCGCGCCGAACCCGGTCCGCGCCGAGTCCCCGGTGACGAACCAGCGGTAGATCGCCGTCATCGCCCCCGGCATGCCCTCGCGGGCCAGCGCCGCGTACGCGTCCAGGTCGTGGCCCTGCAACACCGCCGAGACATACGTGAACACCGGGTGCGCCGCGTCGTAGACCGGCAGGTGCACGGTGCGGGGCTCGCCCACCAGCCGGTCCGGCGGGGCCACCGCCTGCTCGTGGACGTCGCGCAGGTCCACCACGCAGGCCGGGCCGAGCTTGCCCAGCACCGGCAGGTCCTCGTCGGTGAGCCGGCCCAGCGCGGGCGTGCGGATGAGTCGCCCCGCCCGTATCCGCCGCCCGTCGCTCGTCGGCAGTCCACCCAGGTCACGCGCGTTCGGCGCGCCCACCAGCTCCCATTCCCGCCCGGCCATCGGCCCTCCCCTGCTCGCCGCCAGTTGGCTATAGGGTGCCCCACATGACGATCGCCGCGGTACGCACCCACCGTCTGTCGGCCCCCTTACACACCCCGTTCGTCACCGCGCTGCGCCGTACCACCACCGTGGACACGCTGGTCGTGGAGGTGGTCGACGGCGACGGCCGGTCCGGTTTCGGGGAGGCGCCGCAGGTCTGGCAGGTCACCGGCGCGTCGGTGGCGGGTGCCGAGGCGTGCGTACGCGAACTGCTCGCGCCGCTGCTGATCGGCCGCGACGCCGACGACCTCCAGGCGGCAGGCGCGCTGGTGCGCCGCGCGGTGGTGGGCAACGAGTCGGCGAAGGCGGCGCTCGACGTGGCGCTGCACGACCTGGCCGCGCGGCGGCTCGGCGTACCCCTGGTGCGTCTGCTCGGTGGCACGGCGCTGCGCGTGCCGACCGACGTCACGCTGGCCGCCGGTGACGCGGTCGACCTGGCCGCGACGGCGGCGCGGCGCGGCGCCGAGGGGTTCAGCGTGCTCAAGCTCAAGGTCGGCACGGACGCCCGGGGCGACCTGGACCGGGTCCGCGCGGTGCGGGCCGCGGTCGGCCCGGACGTGCGGATCCGACTGGACGCCAACCAGGGCTGGACGCCCCGGGAGGCGGTGCGGGTGATCCGCGCGATCGAGGACGCGGGGCTCGACGTGGAGCTGGTCGAGCAGCCTGTGCACCGCCGCGACCTGGACGGGCTGGCCTGGGTCAGCGACCGGGTGGACCTGCCGATCCTGGCCGACGAGTCCGTCTTCGACGTGCGCGACCTGGTCGAGGTGATCAGGCGGCGCGCCGCCGACATGGTCAACGTGAAGCTGGCCAAGTGCGGCGGCCTGCAACCGGCCCGCACGCTGCTCGACCTGGCCGCCGCGCACGGCATGGGCACCATCGTCGGCTCGATGATGGAGGGCCCGGTGGGGGTCGGCGCCGCGGCCAGCCTGGTCGCCGCCTCCGGCACCACCGCCGTGTCGGACCTCGACGCCGCCTGGTGGCTGGCCTGGTCGCCGGTCACCGGGGGCATCCGGTACGAGGGCGCGAGCGTGCTGCTGCCGGACGCTCCGGGCCTGGGGGTCACCGGCCTGCGTGAAGCTAAAATTCAGACAAGTGGTTGAGCAACGTCAGAATTTTTCATATGGTCGCCCGGACGACCACCGGAGAGAGGGGTACGCGTGGCACCTCAGCCCGGCCGCCGGGCCGTCGTACGGGTACCGGTGGCGACCCTGTGGACCGCTCCCGAGGCGGTACGCCCGATCGACTGCCCCGCCCTCGCCGGCTCTCCGGACGTCGCCGCCTGGGTCGCCGGCATGGACCGCGACCAGCTCGTCGGTGACTGCGTCCTGACCCAGCTGCTGCTCGGCGAGCCGGTGCGCGTCACCGAGACCCGGCCGGACGGCTGGGTGCGGGTGGTGGCGCTGGGCCAGCCCGCGGCGAAGCTCGGCGCGGACGGCTACCCGGGCTGGCTGCGGGCCGCCCACCTGGCCGATCCCGCCGACGCCGGCCCGTCCTCCACTCATCCGGCCGACGCCGGCCCCGCCGGCCCCGCTCTGTCCGGCACCGTTCCGGCCGGGCCGGCCGGTCCCGGCCCGTCCGGCTCCGGTCCGTCCGGCTCCGGTACGTCCGGTCCTGTCCCAGCCGTTACCGGTTCGGCCGGCTCCGGCTCCGGCTCCGGTTCGGCCGGCACCGGTTCGGCCGCCGACCGGCCGCTGACCGTCGACGTCGCCCACACCGCGTTGCGCGCCGGGCCGGACGGCGACGCGGCGCTCACCGGCGTGGTCCTCGGCACCCGGCTCACCCCGGCCGGGCCGGCGGTGGACGGCACGCGACCGGTCCGCGTACCCGGGCGGGCCGACCCGCTCTGGGCCCCCGAGGACGACCTGGTGCCACTGCCCGCCGAGCGTCCGGAGGCCGAGAAGGTGCTCGCGGTCGCCGAGCGGCTGCGCGACCTGGTCTACGTCTGGGGCGGCATGTCCACCGACGGCATCGACTGCTCCGGTCTGGTGCACCTGGCCTGGCGGCGGTACGGGATCACGCTCCCCCGCGACGCCGACGACCAGGCGGCGGCGACCTCGCGGGTGCCGCTGGACGCCGAGCGCCCCGGCGACCTCTACTTCTTCGCCCGGCCCGGCCGGCGCATCCACCACGTCGGGATCGTGTCGGCCGAGCCGCGCGGCGGCCGGCGCCGGATGCTGCACGCCTGCTATCTGACCCGCCGGGTGGTCGAGGAGGAGCTGCCCGCCGACCGGACCGCCACCCTCGTCGGCGCCCACCGCGTCTGACCCCGGACACGCCGCGGGGCGCCCCCGGGATGGGAGCGCCCCGGCGGTACGGGTGGGTCAGCGGCGGGCCTGGGTCAGTTCCCGGCGCCGGTCCCGCGACGACTTCGCCAGGCTGGCGGCCGTGGCCACGGCCAGGGTGCCGAGGATGACCGTGAGCGAGAGCCAGATCGGGATGTGCGGGGCCCACGCCACGTGCTCGCCGCCGTTGATGAACGGCAGGTTGTTCTCGGCCAGCGCCTCCAGCACCAGCTTGACGCCGATGAAGCCGAGCACCACGGCGAGGCCGTAGCTGAGGTAGATGAGCCGGTCCAGCAGACCGCCGAGCAGGAAGTAGAGCTGCCGCAGCCCCATCAGCGCGAACACGTTGGCGGTGAAGACCAGGTACGGCTCCTGGGTGATGCCGAAGATCGCCGGGATCGAGTCCAGCGCGAAGATCAGGTCGGTGGTGCCGATCGCGATCATCACGATCAGCATCGGGGTGAACAGGCGCCGCCCGTGTTCGTGGGTGGTCATCCGCGCCCCGTCGTAGTCGCGGGACAGCGGCAGCGCCTTGCGGCTCCACCGGATCAGCAGGTTCTCGCTGAACTCGTCCTCGTCCGGCTCGCCCTGCCGGGCCAGGTTCACCGCGGTGTAGATGAGGAACGCGCCGAAGATGTAGAACACCCAGGAGAACTGGGAGATCAGCGCCGCGCCGGCCGCGATGAAGCCACCCCGCATGATCAGCGCCAGGATGATGCCGACGAGCAGCACCTTCTGCTGGTACTGCCGGGGCACCCCGAACCGGGCCATGATGATCACGAAGACGAAGAGGTTGTCCACCGAGAGGCTGTACTCGGTGAGCCAGCCGGTGTAGAACTCCCCTGCCACGCGCCCACCCGCGGTGAGCCAGAGGACCACGCCGAAGAGCAGCGCCAGGCCGACGTAGAAGCCCACCCACAGGCTGGACTCGCGGACGCTCGGCTCGTGCGGCCGCCGGCCGATGATGAACAGGTCGGCGAGCAGGACCGCGATCATCGCGATCAGCGTTACCGCCCACACCAATGCGGACACGTTCAAATCCATCCTCCGGCAGACACGCTGCGTCGGGCACACCGTACGCCCGGGTGCGGTGCCGGGGTGCGTCGACGCTGACAGGGGTGACTGTCGGAGGTCTCTTCCGCCGGAGCCCGCGTGCCGGGTTCCGACCGACGGAGCCGGGTCGGGCCACCGGGGGTGCCGGCGCTCTTCCGTGCTGACGACTCCGTCGCGGGGGAATACTCCCCTCCTCGGCCGCCATTGTTCACCATCGCACCCGGGTGGCGCATCTCCGGGCCACCCGTCGATGTCTCGACGTGCCGCGGCTCACGTCCCGCAGCGCGTCCTAGGAGGCTAGCCATGTGCCTGTGCGGGGTGCCGGGATGTCACCCGGGACGCACCGGCGGCGGGCCGGCATGGCAGGCTGCCAGCATGGTTCTTGAGGTCGCGCTGATCGATGTCACGCCCGGACACGAGGACGAGTTCGCCGCCGCCTACGCGCAGGCGCGGCCGATCCTCGCCGGCGCCGAAGGCTGCCGCTCCGTGCGGATGACCCGGGGCGTGGAGTCGCCCGCCCGGTTCGTGCTGCTCGTCGAGTGGGACTCGGTGGAGGCGCACGACGTGAACTTCCGCCAGACCGAGCGGTTCGCGCAGTGGCGGGGACTGATCGGCCCGCACTTCGCCGGCCCGCCGCTGGTCGAGCACTTCATCGACGTGCCGGCCTGAACTGTCGTACCCCTGCCGTAGCCTGCGCGCTGCGCGGCCATCGGTCCCGACGGGCATCGGGGGCGCCGGGCCCGGTGGTCGCGCCGCACCGGCGGCGGGCCGTGCGGCTCACTCCAGCTCGTGCGGATCGCGCTGCCGGGGCACCGGCGCCGCGCCGAGCCGCCGGGCCACCAGCTCGGCGGAGGCGTCCGCCGGCAGCGCCGCGGCCAGCAGCCGCTCGATGACCCGCTCGTAGTGGGCCACGTCCGCCTCGGCCACCAGCCGCAGGTCGGTGGTGAGCGTCTCCACCAGCACGGTGCGCGGGTCCTCCGGGTCGGGGTAGGCGTAGTACGAGAACGGCGCCAGCGGGTGCGGCCCGTCGCCGCTCGACGCCGCGGACCGCAGCACCCGGACGGTGACGCGGGGCCGTTCGGCGAGCGCGAGCAGGTGCCGCATCTGGTCGCGCCACACGTCGGCGGGCAGGCCGTCCGGGTCGCAGACGCGCTCGTCGACGAGGGCGGTGTAGTGCGGCGGGTCCGGCCGGATCAGCAGTTCCTGGCGTGCGACACGGGCGCGCACGTCGGCCTCCACGTCCACCTCGCCGGTCAGCGCCGCACCGGCCGACACGCGCAACCGGGCGTACGCCGGGGTCTGGAGCAGGCCGGGCACGAGCACGCACTGGTACTCCACGATGCGTTCCGCGCCCGCCTCCAGCTCGGCGTACGCCCGCTGGCGCTCCCCCATCTCGCCGAGCGCCTTGGACCAGCCCCGGCCGGTGGCCGCGTCGCGGGCGATGACGATCAGCTCGTCACGCTGCGGCGGCGGCACCGCGTAGACGTCGAGCAGGTCGAGCACGTCGGCCAGGTCGGGCCGGCTCTGCCCCAGCTCGATGCGGGACAGCTTCGACGTGGACGCCCAGCCCAGCCGGACGCAGACCTGTTCGAGCGTGAGCGACTCGCGACGACGCAGCCGGCGCAGCTCCACACCGAGCCTCGCCCTCCGGACCACAGGACTTGCTGACAACGGCATGCACGCCTCCCGGGAGGGAGCGTACGCATCACCGTCACGCTCGGCAATACCTCGCCCACACAGCGCTACCGTGCGGGCGGCGTGCTCAGGGGCGGTACGTGCCGAACGACCAGACCAGCCCGGCCAGGTCGCGGGCGGCGTAGTCGCGGGAGCCGTAGTCGGTGTCGAACGGCGCCCGGATGATCTCCGCCCCGGCCGCCCGGGCCCGCTCGTGGTGCGCGTCGACGTCGTCGATCGCCACGTAGACGCGGTAGTCGTCGTCGGCGGGCCGGGACCCCGGCGCCGGCCCCGGGCCGAGCATCACCAGGTCGTCGCCGTACGCCAGCTCGGCGTGGCCGATCGTGCCGTCGGGCAGTTCGTGGGCCTCGCGCACGGTGAAGCCGAACGCGGAACAGAGGAAGTCGACGGCGGCTCGCACGTCGGGATACCGCAGGACCGGATAGATGCTTCGCATGGCGGTCAGTCTGCCGCCGGGGCGGTCAGGCCGGATTGGACGAATGCGATCCGGGCCCGGTCAGCGCGGCCGGGGTGGCACCGGCGAACTCGCGGAACTCCCGGATCAGGTGCGACTGGTCGTAGTAGCCCCACCGGGCGGCCCGCTCCGCCCACCCGGCGTCGTCCGGTACGGCGGCGTCCGCGGTGAGCAGCGTGCGGCCCAGGCTCGCGTACGCCCGCTCGAAGCGCAGCAGGCGGGCGACCGTCTTCGGCGGCAGGCCGAACTCCCGCCGGAACCGTACCGACAGGTGTCGGCGGGACCAGCCCAGCTCCCCGGCGAGCGTGGCCACGCCGACCGCTCCCCCGCTGCCGTCCAGGCGCCGCCAGGCCGCCAGCAGGTGCGGGTCCGGCGGCGCTGTCGCCGCCAGCCGCGCGGCCAGGGCGGCGTCGAGCCGGGCGAAGCGTTCCGGCCAGCCCGGCTCGCCGGCCAGCTCGTCGCGCAGCCGGGCCAGCCAGCCCGCCACCGCGTCGAGCGGCACCACCCGGTTGGTCAGCTCGGCCAGCGGCAGCCCGAGCAGGCGGCGGGCCGCCGGGGCGGTCAGCAGCACCTGCACGCCGGTGCCGGTCCCGGCCGTCCGGGTGGCGCACCAGCCGTCGAACGGGCCGGCCAGGAAGGCGTTGGCGGCGGACGCGCCCCGGCCGGGGGCACGCGGGTCGGTCACGTCGAGGGGGTCGCCCCAGCCGAGGATCAGCACCACGAAGGCGCCCGCCACCTCCCGGCGTACCAGCGGGACGGGCGCGTCCTCGCGGTAGCCGAGGTAGCTGTCCGCCCACTGGCGCAGCCGCGGGTCGGGGCGCCCGACGACGGCCTCGGTCAGCATCGCGCCGCCCCGGCCGTCGCGCCGGTCACCGGACCCCTGCGGCGTCCATCCCGCGCAGCTCCTTCTTGAGGTCGGCGACCTCGTCGCGGATCCGCGCGGCCAGCTCGAACTGCAGCTCCCGCGCGGCGGCGAGCATCTGGTCGTTGAGTTCCTGGATGAGGTTGGCCAGGTCGGCCCGGGCCATCCCCTCCCGCGACGGGGTGGCCGCGGCGCCCCGGCGGCTGCGGGTCTCCTTGACCGGCGCCTTGCCCCGGGACAGCTGCCGCACGGCACCGCCGACGTTGCTGTTCTCGGTGTCCTCCGCCTCGCGGTAGATGTCGTCGAGGATGTCGTGGATCTTCTTGCGCAGCGGCTCCGGCTTGATGCCGTTGGCCTCGTTGTGCGCGATCTGCTTGGCCCGGCGCCGGTTGGTCTCGTCGATGGCGCTCGCCATCGACGGGGTGATCTTGTCGGCGTACATGTGGACCTGGCCGGAGACGTTACGGGCCGCGCGGCCGATGGTCTGGATCAGCGACCGGCCGCTGCGCAGGAAGCCCTCCTTGTCGGCGTCGAGGATCGCCACCAGGGAGACCTCGGGCAGGTCGAGACCCTCCCGGAGCAGGTTGATGCCGACGAGCACGTCGTAGTCGCCCTTGCGCAGCTCGCGCAGCAGCTCGACCCGGCGCAGCGTGTCGACCTCGGAGTGCAGGTAGCGCACCCGGATGCCGTTCTCCAGCAGATAGTCGGAGAGGTCCTCGGCCATCTTCTTGGTCAGCGTGGTGACGAGCACCCGCTCGTCCCGCTCGGTGCGCAGCTTGATCTCGTGCATGAGGTCGTCGATCTGGCCCTTCGTCGGCTTGAGAACCACCTCGGGGTCGATCAGGCCGGTGGGCCGGATCACCTGCTCGACGAACTCACCCTGGGCCTGCTCCAGCTCCCACGGGCCGGGGGTGGCGGAGAGGTAGACCATCTGGCCCACCCGCTCCAGGAACTCGTCGAAGCGCAGCGGCCGGTTGTCGGCGGCGCTCGGCAGCCGGAAGCCGTGGTCGACCAGCATCCGCTTGCGGGAGGCGTCGCCCTCGTACATGCCGCCGATCTGCGGGATCGTCACGTGCGACTCGTCGACCACTGTGAGGAAGTCGTCGGGGAAGTAGTCGAGCAGGCAGTGCGGCGGGCTGCCGGGCAGCCGGCCGTCGATGTGCATGGAGTAGTTCTCGATGCCGGAGCAGAACCCCACCTGGCGCATCATCTCGATGTCGTAGGTGGTGCGCATGCGCAGTCGCTGGGCCTCCAGCAGCTTGCCCTGCCGCTCCAGCTCGGCCAGCCGCTCGCCCAGCTCGGCCTCGATGTCGCGGATCGCCCGCTCCATCCGCTCCGGACCGGCGGCGTAGTGCGTGGCCGGGAAGATCATCAGGCTGTCGACCTCGCGGACCACGTCACCGGTCAGCGGGTTCAGGTAGTAGAGCTTCTCGATCTCGTCACCGAACAGCTCGATCCGGACCGCCAGCTCCTCGTACGCCGGGATGATCTCCAGCGTGTCGCCGCGGACCCGGAAGGTGCCGCGCTGGAAGGCCATGTCGTTGCGCGTGTACTGAATGTCGACCAGCCGCCGCAGCAGCTGGTCGCGGTCCAGCTCCTGCCCGACCTTGACCCGCACGGCCCGGTCGAGGTATTCCTCCGGCGTGCCCAGGCCGTAGATCGCCGAGACGGTGGCGACGACGATGACGTCCCGCCGGGTGAGCAGCGACATGGTGGCCGAGTGCCGCAGCCGCTCGACCTCCTCGTTGATCGAGGAGTCCTTCTCGATGTAGGTGTCGGTCTGCGGGATGTACGCCTCGGGCTGGTAGTAGTCGTAGTAGGAGACGAAGTATTCGACCGCGTTCTGCGGCAGCAGCTCGCCGAACTCCTTCGCCAACTGGGCCGCGAGGGTCTTGTTGGGCGCGAGCACCAGGGTCGGCCGCTGGAGCCGCTCGACCAGCCACGCCGTGGTGGCGCTCTTGCCCGTGCCGGTCGCGCCGAGCAGCACCGTGTTGCGGTCGCCGCGCCGCACGCG
This sequence comes from Micromonospora sp. CNZ285, assembly GCF_004637285.1. Lineage (NCBI taxonomy): Bacteria > Bacillati > Actinomycetota > Actinomycetes > Micromonosporales > Micromonosporaceae > Micromonospora > Micromonospora sp. CNZ285. The sequence continues at coordinate 3,335,520 of NZ_SPQD01000001.1, forward strand.
ACGCTCAAGCTCGTCGATGGCAGCCGGCTGGTCACCGGCCGGCTGGAACTCACTGACGACCTGGAAGCGGCCGTCGAGCCGGGGAATGTCGAGCGCCATGACACCAACCGTACGCCCGCGGTCCGACACTTCCGGCCACGACCACGGACCGTCCCTGATCGGCTTCGATATTCCCATTGTGTGGCTCATCTCACCGGTCTACCCTCGTACCGTAGGCCGCTCGCGGCGGCCGACCGGGCCGGTGATCCCCCCACGCGGGGTCGGTCGCCCCCGGCGCCAGGGCCGCAGCACCCGGGACGACCGGCGTGCGCGCCGACGGTGGTCGCGCGCAGCGCTGACCGGCCGCCGCGAGCGCCCCTGCTCGTCACCGAAACCCCGCTCTCGCGTTCTCCACTCGTGGGGACCTCTCCCGAGCGCCGGCCGCGTCGCGAGCCCGACACCGGCACGCCCCCGCCCGCCGACGAGCCGGGCCGCCAGCGCGGCGCCAGCCGCCCCCACCGGCTCTCCGCGCGGGGCGACGGCGACCAGGCCGTACCCCGGGAACCGGGTCGCGGCCACCGGCGCGGCCGCACCAGCACACCGACCCGGCCCGCCACCGTGGCCGGTCGGCGCCGCCGGGCCGGCCTGTTCGACGGCCGCCGTCCCCCGCGCACCACCCGGCCGGACGGCGACCCGGAACTGGACGGCGCCGACGACCCGCCGGACGGGCCGGACCGGCGCCGGATCGCGCTCGCCGCGCTCGTGGCGGCAGCCGCGATCTCCGCCGCGGCGCTCGTCGCCGCCCTGCCGTCCTGGGTGCCCGGCCGCACCGACGACGCCCCGGCGACACGTGCCCTGACCGCCGCCGAGGCGGACCGGGTGGCCGCGCTGCGGGTCACCAACCTGCGCGACGTACGCGCCGGTGTCCGGGTCACCGTCGGCGCCGACGGCGCCCGTACCGAACTCGTCGGCTGGGTCGACTGGGCCCGCCCCCTGGTCTACCTGGACGTCGGCGGCCCGGGCGCGGGCGACGACCGGGGCCTGGTGCAGGCCACCGCGTCCGCGCTGCTGGTACGGCCCGACCCGGGCGCGCTCCCCACCCCGGCCCGGCCGCCGCTGGTGCCGCCGGCAGACCGGTGGCGGATGCGCTCCCCGGCCGGCGGGCACGGCCTGGGCGCGGTACGCGACCTGCTGATCGGGCTCGGCGCCGACCGGGTCGATCCGCCCGCCACCGACGGCCGGTGGCTACGCGGCGACCAGGTGGGCGGCGTCCCGGTGGACGTGCTCCAGGCGCCCCTCGCGCCGCCCGGTGACCCGCTGCCGACCCTGTGGGTGGACGCGGACGCCCGGCTGCACCGGCTCACCGGCCGGCTGGCCGACGGCACGCCCGTCACCGTGGACCTGACCCGCGCCGACCGGCCCACCCTGCACCCGGTGGACGCCCTCGGCGGCCGGCCCGGGCAGCCCCGGGCGCCCACCGACGACGAGGTCGCCCGGCTGGCCGCGCTGCCCGCCCGGCTCCGGGCCCTGGGCGGCGTGACGGTGACGGTGGCCGCTCCGCTCGGCCCGTCGGCGAACCTGCGGGCCACCGGCACGATCAACTGGACGAGCCCGTCGGCGTACCTCGCGGTGACCGAGGAGGGCAGCGGCCGGCGCACCCTCCGGTGGGCCCGGCCGGGACGGGTGGCCGAGGTGCAGCGGTCCCCCGACGGGCCCGCGACGCCACCGGCGCCGATGCCGGCCGCGCTGCTCGCCGCCCCCGCGCGGCCGCCCGGCGACGACCTGGACCGGCTGCTCGACGCGGCGCTGCGGACGGCCCGGCGCGCGCCCGGCGGCACCGCCGTCCGGATCCGGGAGGACCGGCTGGACGACCGGGCCGTCGACGTGTTCGAGCTGCCGGGCGGCCGCCGCCTGTGGCTGGACCGGGGTGGCCTGCCGCACCGGATGGAACTGCGGGCCGGGTCGGGCGTGTGGATCCGGCTCGACCTCACGCCCGGCCGTACGGCGGGCAGCGGCGGATCGTCGGCCTCGACGGCGCGCTGAGCCCGGCGCGATCCCTACCGCCCGGTCAGGGCCGCCAGCCGGTCTGCGCGGCCCACTCCTCCGCGCGCAGGTGCTCCTCGTCGAACCAGGGATCGGTCACCGTGCCCCACGTGACGTGCTCCGGCGCGGCCGCCGCCAGATCCCGCTTCACCTGGAGGTAGTCGGCCCGCCGTGCCGGGTCGGCGCGCAGGTGGTCGCGCGTCAGCAGCGCGTACCGCCAGCCGGGCGAACCGGCCTCCCGCAGGTGCAGGCGCACCGGACGCGCCGGGTCCGCGCCGCCGTGCAGCCGCTTGGGCCAGCGCACCGGCTCCGGCTGCCGCGGGGCGTCCCACCACTCGCCCGGCAGCCGCGGGAAACCCGCCTCGGCCAGCCGCTGCGCGAGCGGCCCGTCCGCCTCGTCCAGGGAGGACACCGTCACCTGGATGTCGATCACGTCCGGCGCGGCGAGCCCCGGCACGGCGGTGGAGCCGACGTGGTCGACCCGGATGTCATCGCCGGCCGCGTGGCGGATCCGGGCGGCCAGCCGGGCGTACTGCTCGGGCCAGGTCGGGTCCGGTCCGGCGAGCGCCGCCGGGTCGGGCGGGACGGCGCGGCGTTCGCGGAGGTTGCGCTCGTAGGGCAGCAGGCGGTCCCGCCAGAGGGTGTCCACGGCGGCGTGCAGCTCGGCGAGCGTGCCGTCGTTTGTCAGCAGCACGTCGGCGACCGCGCGGCGGGTCGCGTCGTCGGCCTGCGCGGCGATGCGCCGCTGCGCCTCCGCCGGGGCCATCCCCCGGTCGCGGGTCAGCCGGGCCATCCGGGTCGGCACGGCCGTCTGCACCACGGCCACCAGGTGGTACGTGGGCGCGAGCCCCACCTCGACCAGCAGCGGTACGTCGTTGACGACGATCGCGTCGGCGGGGGCGGCGGCGACCAGTTCGGCGCTGCGCGCGCGTACCCGGGGGTGGGTGATCCCTTCGAGCGTGCGGCGGGCGGCCTCGTCGCCGAAGACCAGCGCGCCGAGGGCGGCCCGGTCCAGCGCCCCGTCGGCGTCCAGAACCTTGTCGGAGAAGGCGGCGACCACCTCGGCCAGCCCGTCGGTGCCGGGCGCGACGATCTCGCGGGCGATGCGGTCCGAGTCGACGACCACCGCGCCCAGCGTGGCGAGCCGGCTCGCCACCGCGCTCTTGCCCGATCCGATTCCGCCGGTCAGCCCCACCTTCAGCACCCGGACAGTCAACCGGATCCGGAGTCCGCATGCCAAACCCGCCCGGCGTACGACGCGGGCCCCGCCCCCGGCGCTCCGCTGGTGCGGAACGCGGGGACGGGGCCCGTCGTCAGAGGCAGTCGCCGGTCCGTCCGGTGGGACGAACAGGCGTCAGCGTCCGGTCACTTGCCGCCGGCGAGCTTCTCCCGCAGCGCGGCGAGCGCCTCGTCGGTCGCGAGCGTGCCGGCCGGCTCCTCGGCCTGACGGCTCGGGGCCGAGGTCGAGGTGGTGGTGCCGGTGGTGGCCGGAGCCGGGTTGGCAGCGGCCTCGGCGTCGGCGGCGCGGGAGGTCTGCACCTGCTTGGTGTGGGCCTCCCAGCGCTGACGCGCCTCGGCGTACTGCTGCTCCCAGGTCTCGCGCTGCTTGTCGTAGCCCTCGAGCCACTCGCCCGTCTCCGGGTCGAAGCCCTCCGGGTAGATGTAGTTGCCCTGGTCGTCGTACGTCGCGGCCATGCCGTAGAGGGTCGGGTCGAAGTGCTCCTCGCCCTCGACGAAGCCCTCGTTGGCCTGCTTGAGCGACAGCGAGATCCGGCGGCGCTCCAGGTCGATGTCGATGACCTTGACCATGACCTCGGAGCCGACCTGCACGACCTGCTCCGGGATCTCCACGTGGCGCTCGGCCAGCTCGGAGATGTGGACCAGGCCCTCGATGCCGTCGTCCACGCGGACGAACGCACCGAACGGCACCAGCTTGGTGACCTTACCCGGCACGATCTGCTGGATCGCGTGGGTGCGGGCGAACTGACGCCACGGGTCCTCCTGCGTCGCCTTCAGCGACAGCGAGACCCGCTCGCGGTCCAGGTCGACGTCCAGGACCTCGACCTCGACCTCCTGGCCCACCTCGACGACCTCGGACGGGTGGTCGATGTGCTTCCAGGACAGCTCGGAGACGTGCACGAGGCCGTCCACGCCGCCCAGGTCGACGAACGCGCCGAAGTTGACGATCGAGGAGACGACGCCCTTGCGGACCTGCCCCTTCTGGAGCTTGTTGAGGAACTCGGTGCGCACCTCGGACTGCGTCTGCTCCAGCCAGGCACGGCGGGACAGGACCACGTTGTTGCGGTTCTTGTCCAGCTCGATGATCTTGGCTTCGAGCTCGCGGCCGACGTACGGCTGCAGGTCACGCACACGCCGCATCTCGACGAGCGACGCGGGCAGGAAGCCGCGCAGGCCGATGTCGAGGATGAGACCACCCTTGACGACCTCGATGACCGAACCGCGGACGACGCCGTCCTCGTCCTTGATCTTCTCGATCGTGCCCCAGGCCCGCTCGTACTGCGCCCGCTTCTTGGAGAGGATCAGCCGACCCTCCTTGTCCTCCTTCTGGAGGACGAGGGCCTCGATGTGGTCACCCACCGAAACGACCTCGGCCGGGTCCACGTCGTGCTTGATCGACAACTCCCGAGAGGGGATGACACCCTCGGTCTTGTAGCCGATGTCGAGCAGGACCTCGTCCCGATCGACCTTGACGACGGTGCCTTCGACAATGTCGCCGTCGTTGAAGTACTTGATGGTCTCGTCGATCGCGGCGAGGAAAGCTTCCTCAGAGCCGAGGTCGTCGTGGGTGACCTTGTTGGCGCTCGAGGTGGCCTCGATGCTGCTCGTCATGTGGGCGGTTGCTCCGGTCGGATGGGTTGTCACAGCGGGCATGGGTGTCGCGGTGACTCTGCCGCGCCAACGGATCCGTCGCCGGGCACACCGAACGATCGACGCGAGAAGATCATTAGTGGCTCCGGTGACCGCGCACCTGCTCCCTGCCGAGGCACACGATCCGCGAGCGCATCGTCTAGCCTACCCGCTGCATTACCACAGCGTGCAAGCCCTCCCGGGTCCGCGCGAACTCATCCGCTGCGAAAGCGGAGATTTTGCGCGGTAAGGTGCCACAGCTGTCTCGTCCGTCACATCTGCCCCAGCCACCACCCCACCGCACCGGGTCCGGGCCGCCGGACCTAGCGTGAACCCGTGGACGACGACAGGGTGACCCGCCGACGGGTCGACGCCGGGGAGATCCGCCACGCCAACCGCGGATGGTGGGACACCGACGCCGACGCGTACCAGGCCGAGCACGGCGCGTTCCTCGGCGACGCCGACTTCGTCTGGTGTCCGGAGGGCCTGCGCGAGGCCGACGCCCGGCTGCTCGGCGACGTCGCCGGGCGGCGGATCCTCGAACTCGGCGCCGGGGCGGCCGCCGCCGCCCGCTGGCTCGCCGCCCAGGGCGCCCGGCCGGTCGCGCTGGACCTGTCCGCCGGCATGTTGCGGCACGCCGCCGAGGCCGCCGGGCGCACCGGGGTACGCGTGCCGCTGGTGCAGGCCGACGCGCTCGCCCTGCCGTTCGCCGACGCCGCGTTCGACACCGTCTGCACCGCGTTCGGCGCGATCCCGTTCGTGGACGACTCGGCGGCGGCGATGCGCGAGGTGGCCCGGGTGCTGCGGCCCGGCGGCCGGTGGGTCTTCTCGGTCACCCACCCGATGCGCTGGATCTTCCTGGACGACCCGGGCGAGGGCGGGCTGACCGCCGTGCACTCGTACTTCGACCGCTCCCCGTACGTCGAGCAGGACGAGCACGGGGTGGCCACGTACGTCGAGCAGCACCGCACCCTGGGCGACCGGATCCGCGAGCTGGTCGGCGCCGGGTTCCGCCTGCTGGACCTGGTGGAGCCGGAGTGGCCCGCCGGGCACGAGGGGATCTGGGGGCAGTGGAGCCCGCTGCGCGGCCGGCTGTTCCCCGGCACCGCGATCTTCGTCGCGGAGAAGCCGACGGGCTGACGCGGAACGGACACGCGGTGCGACGTGCGGGACGCCCTCCGGCGGTACGCTCGCCGTATGAGCGCCGAGCCCATCCCGACATCACCTGGCCCCTGGTGTCCGGACCCGATGCGGCAGCAGCGTGCGGACTACACGCTGGAGGATCTGCTCACCCTGCCGGACGACGCCCCCCGCGTCGAACTCGTCGACGGAGTCATCCAGGTGACACCCTCCCCCACCCTGGGCCACCAGGACATATCCCTCTTGCTCAGCCTCTGGCTGCGGTCGCACGCTCCCGCCGGGCTGCGGGTCGCCCAGGCCATCGGGGTCGGGCTCAGCCCGAACACCAGCCGGCAACCGGATGTGCTGCTCCACCACGCCGGGCTGCCGAGCGACAGGTCCCTCCTGCGACCGGCGGACGTCGTCCTGGCCGTCGAGATCGTCTCCCCCGGCACCCGGCGCGTCGACCGGTTCGCCAAGCCGGGCGAGTACGCCGCCGCGCGGATCCCGTTCTACTGGCGGATCGAGCAGGACCCGGTGCACCTCTACGCGTACCGCCTCGGTGACCGGATCGGCCCCGGCGGCGAGCGGCAGTACGAGCTGGTGGACGACAGCAGCGAGGTGATCGAGCTGTCCGAGCCCTTCGCGATCAAGCTGCCGATCGCGGAGATCCGGCCCTGACCACACCGTTACTCGGTGTCCGGCACGGGTAACCGGGCCGCATGGCCGAGAAGGAGTTCCGCGCCGGCGACCACGTCTCCTGGGCCAGCCACAGCGGCCGGGCGTACGGCGTCGTCAAGGAGAAGCTGACCGAGCGCACCCATGTACGCGGGCACACCGTGAACGCCTCGCCCGCGCAGCCGCAGTACCGGATCACCAACGACGACTCGGGCCGCGACGTCGCCCACCGGCCGGAGGTGCTTCGCCATGAGTCGCGCTGAGGACCCGCAGCAGACGTACCGGGAGTTCACCGACGCGGTGAACATGAAGCCGGGCGAGCTGACCCGCTGGCTGGAGACCGAGGAGTCCAAGCACGTCGGCTGGCACAAGAAGGGCACCCAGGGCGGTGAGTCGGTCGGCCACGACTCCGGCCGGCGCATCGTCGACCTGCTGCGCCGCAAGCGCGCCGACCTCACCGCCGCCGACTACAAGCACATGCGCAAGGTCATCGGGTACGTCCACCGCCACCTGGCCCAGCGGCCGTCCGGAGACGTCCGGGACACCCGCTGGCGCTGGTCGCTGATGAACTGGGGGCACGACCCACTCAAGAGCTGAGCCGCCCGGTCCGTTCGCCGCGCGTTGGTAGCGTGCCGGCGATGACGACAGACGTCCCGACCGCCGGCCGTCATCCCGCGCCGGACGGGTGATCCTCCTGGCGGGCCTCGGGCTCGTCGCCGTCGCGGCGCTCCTCCTGGTGCTGACCGGCGGCACCGGCATCAGGTACAGCGCCGACCACGACGGCACCGTACCGATGTGGCACCGGTGGATCCCGGCGCTGGCCGGGATCGTGCTGATCCGCCTGATCCCGCCCGCGCCCGACCCGAGGTGGCCGGACCCGGTCGCGCCGTATCGCGAGGCGGTGCCGCCGCTGCTGGCCGGGGTCGCGCTCGCCGCCGTCTCTTCCCCAGTGATCAAGGAGTTCGTGTCCCCGAACGGGCTCGGGCGTGACACAAACTCCTTGATCACCGGGGCCTGCGGGCCGGGTGGAGGCCGGCGTCGGTGGGGGCGGGGGCGGGGTCAGTGGTCGGCGCTGTTCCAGTCGTGGCCCTCGCCCACCGACACCTCCAGCGGCACCGACAGCGGGTACGCCTCGCCCATCTGCTTGCGCACCAACGCCTCCAGCGTCTCCCGCTCGCCCGGGGCGACCTCGAAGACCAGCTCGTCGTGCACCTGCAGCAGCATCCGGGAGCGCAGCCCGGCGTCGCGCAGCGCGCTGTCGACGTGCAGCATCGCGACCTTGATGATGTCGGCCGCCGAACCCTGGATCGGGGCGTTGAGCGCCATCCGCTCGGCCATCTCCCGGCGCTGCCGGTTGTCGCTGACCAGGTCGGGCAGGTAGCGGCGGCGGCCCAGGATGGTGGAGGTGTAGCCGTCCTGACGGGCGCGGGCCACCACCTCCTGGAGGTAGTCACGGACCCCGCCGAACCCGGCGAAGTAGTTCTCCATCAGCCCGCGCGCCTCCTCGGCGCTGATGCCGAGCTGCTGGGACAGGCCGAACGCGCTGAGCCCGTACGCCAGGCCGTAGTTCATCGCCTTGATCTTGCGGCGCTGGTCGGCGGTCACGTCGCCGACCTCGACGGTGAAGACCGAGGACGCGGTGGCGGCGTGGAAGTCGTGCCCGGAGTTGAACGCCTCGATCAGCGCGTCGTCCGACGACAGGTGCGCCATGATCCGCATCTCGATCTGGCTGTAGTCGGCGGTGAGCAGGCACTCGTAGCCCTCACCGACCACGAACGCGCGCCGGATCCGCCGCCCCTCCTCGGTGCGGATCGGGATGTTCTGCAGATTCGGCTCGGTCGACGACAGCCGCCCGGTCGCCGCCACCGTCTGGTTGAACGTGGTGTGGATCCGGCCGTCGTCGGAGACGGACTTGAGCAGCCCGTCGACAGTCGACTTGAGCTTCGCGACGTCGCGGTGGCGCAGCAGGTGGTGCAGCAGCGGGTGCTCGGTCTGCGCGAACAGCCACTGGAGCGCGTCGGCGTCGGTGGTGTAGCCGGTCTTGATCCGCTTGGTCTTGGGCAGGCCCATCTCGGTGAAGAGGATCTCCTGCAACTGCTTCGGCGACCCGAGGTTGAACTCGCGGCCGACCACCTCGTACGCGCTCTGGGCGGCGGCCTTCACCTCGGCGGCGAAGTGCGCCTCCAGCTCGGAGAGGTAGTCGGTGTCGGCGGCGATGCCGGTGCGCTCCATGGTGGCGAGCACCCGCATCAGCGGCAGCTCCACGCCGGCCATCAGCCGGGCCGACTGCTCGCCGTCGCGGGACAGCTCGGCGTCGATCGCATCGGCCAGGTCGAGCGTGGCGCGGGCCTGGAGCATGAGGTTCTGCTCGGCCACGCCCTCGTCGCCGAGCCCGTCGAGGGTGAGCTGACCGGTCTCCGGCGCGTCGACGCGCAGCTCCCGGTGCAGGTAGCGCAGCGCCAGGTCGGTCAGGTCGTACGAGCGCTGGTCGGGGCGGGCCAGGTAGGCGGCGATCTGGGTGTCGCGGGCGATGCCGTGCAGCTCCCAGCCGTGCGCGGCGAACGCCAGTACGGCCGGCTTGCTGTCGTGCAGCACCTTCGGGCGCTCCGCGTCGGCCAGCCACCCGGCCAGTGCGGCCTCGTCGCCGGCGTGCAGCCGGCTCGGGTCGAACCAGGCGCCCGCCCCGGCGGCGGTGGCCAGCGCCATCGCGGTCACGGTGGCGGTGTGCCGGCGGTTGGGGCCGGTGTCGAGCGTCACCGCCAGGCCTACCGGTGCGCCCGCCGGGGCGTGCGTGTCGAGCCAGCCCGCGAGCGCGCCCGGCTCGGTGAGCACCTCGCCCGCCAGGTCGAAGCCCGCCTCGGCCTCCGGCTCGACCGCTTCCAGGTATTGGTAGAGCCGGTCACGCAGGATGCGGAACTGGAGCGTGTCGAAGACCTGGTGCACCGCTTCGCGATCCCAGCCCTGCCAGCGGGCGTCCTCGGGGCGGACCGGCAGCTCCAGGTCGGAGACCAGGCAGTTGATCTCGTAGTTGCGGATCACGTCGGCGAGCCGCTCGCGCAGGCTGTCGCCGGCCTTGCCCTTGATCTCGTCGGCGCGGGCCACCACGCCCTCGACACCGCCGTACAGATTGATCCACTTGGCCGCGGTCTTCGGGCCGACGCCGGGCACGCCCGGCAGGTTGTCGCTGGTCTCGCCGACCAGCGCGGCCAGGTCGCGGTAGCGGTCCGGGGTGACGCCGTACTTCGCCTCGACCGCGGCCGGGTCCATCCGGGCCAGGTCGGAGACGCCCTTGCGCGGGTAGAGCACCGTCACCCGCTCGCCGACGAGCTGGAACGCGTCCCGGTCGCCGGTGGTGATCAGCACGTCCATGCCCTGGTCGCGGGCCTGGCAGGCGAGCGTGGCGATGACGTCGTCGGCCTCGTAGCCCTCCTTCTCGACCACCGGCACGCGCAGTGCGGCGAGGACCTCCTTGACCAGGCTGACCTGGCCCTTGAAGTCGGTCGGGGTCTCGCTGCGGCCGGCCTTGTACTCGGCGTACCTGTCGGTGCGGAAGGAGCGGCGGGACACGTCGAACGCGACCACGATGTGCGTCGGCTGCTCGTCGCGCAGCACGTTGATCAGCATCGAGGTGAAGCCGTAGACGGCGTTCGTCGGCTGCCCCGTGGTGGTGGAGAAGTTCTCCACAGGCAGGGCGAAGAACGCCCGGTATGCCAGGGAATGTCCGTCGACGAGGAGCAGGCGCGGCGTCGTAGCTGTCACGGCTGCGACTCTAGTCCGTACGCCCGACAACTCCGGCCTCCGGTGCGGCGCGCGCCGCACCGGAGGCCGAGGTCAGAGAACCTTGGCCAGGAACGCCTTGGTCCGCTCGTGCTGGGGCGCCGAGATCACCTCGCGCGGGTCGCCCTGCTCGACCACCACGCCGCCGTCCATGAACACGAGGTGGTCGCCCACCTCGCGGGCGAAACCGATCTCGTGGGTCACCACGATCATCGTCATGCCGTCGCGGGCCAGGTCCTTCATCGTGTCCAGCACCTCGCCCACCAGCTCCGGGTCGAGCGCGCTGGTCGGCTCGTCGAACAGCATCAGCTTCGGCCGCATGGCCAGCGCCCGGGCGATCGCCACCCGCTGCTGCTGGCCGCCGGAGAGCTGACCGGGGTACGCGCCGAGCTTGTCACCGAGCCCCACCCGGTCCAGCAGCTGCGCGGCGTGCTCCCGGGCCTCCGCCTTCCTGACCTGGCGCAGCAGCACCGGCGCCTCCATGACGTTCTGGAGCACCGTCATGTGCGGGAACAGGTTGAACCGCTGGAACACCATGCCGATCGCACGACGCTGCGCGGCGACGTCCCTGTCCCGCATCTCGTACAGCTTGCCGCCGCGCTCCCGGTAGCCGATCAGGTCGCCGTCCACCCGGATCCGGCCGGCGTCGATCTTCTCCAGGTGGTTGATGCAGCGCAGGAACGTCGACTTGCCGGAGCCGGAGGGCCCGAGCAGGCAGCACACCTCGCCGGAGCGGACCTCCAGGTCGATGCCCTTGAGCACCTCCAGCGGCCCGAACGACTTGTGCACCTGCTCGGCCCGCACCATCAGCCCGGACTCGGCGGCCGGCGTCTGCGGGGAAGCGGTCATGTCCGTCATTGCGCCGTCCCACTCGTGGTGCTGCCGCTCTCCGCGGCAAGCCCTCGTAGCCGCTGCCGGGCCCGCGTACTGCGTCCGAACCCCTTGGAGTAGTGCCGCTCCAGGTAGTACTGCCCCACCAGCAGGACGCTGGTCAGCAGCAGGTACCACAACGTCGCGGCGACGTACATCGGGAAGGGCTGGAAGGTCCGGGAACCGACGGCCTTGAGCTGGAAGAACAGCTCCATCGACACCGGCACGAAGGCCACCAGGGAGGTGTCCTTGAGCATCGCGATGGTCTCGTTCCCGGTCGGCGGGATGATCACCCGCATCGCCTGCGGCAACACGATCCGCCGCAGGATCTGCGCCCGGCTCATGCCCAGCGCCTGAGCCGCCTCGGTCTGCCCCTCGTCCACCGACTGGATGCCGGCCCGGACAATCTCGGCCATGTACGCGGCCTCGGACAGACCCAGCGCCAGCATGCCGGCGACGAAGCCGGTCAGGATGTCCACCGCGCTGAACCCGAACAGCCGGGCCTCGAAGTCGTGCAACCCGAACAGGGCGCCGATCTGCCTGTCGAACGGCAGACCGAACTCCAGCCGCGACCAGAGGATGCCGAGGTTGCCGAAGAGGATCGCCAGCACCAGCCGCGGCACCGCCCGGAAGAACCAGGTGTACACCCAGGCCACGCCGCGCAGCACCGGGTTGGGCGACAGCCGCATGATCGCGATGACGATGCCCAGGCCGATACCGATCACCATCGACGTGATCAGCAGCAGGATGGTGCCGCGGAGCCCTTCGATGATCGGCGGGCGGAACATCTCGTCCACCATGAACGACCACTGGAACGCGGAGTTCGTGACCAGCATGTGCACGAACATCGCGACCAGCACGGCGATGACCGCCACGCCGACCCAGCGCCCGGGGTGCCGCACGGGCACGGCCTTGATCGGTTCTGGCCGTGCCCGTCCGGATGTGTCGACCGACATGGTCAGACCGACGGGTTCAGTTCAGCGTTGGTGATGGCGCCGCCCTCGACACCCCACTTGGCGAGCGCGGCCTTGTAGCTGCCGTCGGCGATGACCGCCTGCACGGCCTCCTTGAGCACCTCGGCGAACGCCTGCTGGTCCTTGTTCACCGCGTAGCCGTACGGCGCCGACTCGTAGATGTCGCCGAGCACCTCCAGCTGGCCGTTGCTCTGCTTCACCGCGTACGCGCCGACCGGGGAGTCGGCCAGCATGGCGTCGTTCTTGCCGCTGCCCACGGCGGCGGTGGCGTCGCTCTGCGCCTGGTACTGGTCGATCTTGATGGCCGGCTTGCCGGCGTCGGTGCACTTCTTCGACCGGGCGGTGATGTCGTCGAGCTGGACCGTACCGACCTGCACGGCGATCTTCTTGCCGCAGGCGTTCTCCGGGTCGACCCCGGCCGGGTTGCCCTTCTTGGTCGCCCACTGGGTGCCCGCCGAGTAGTAGCTCACCATGTTGACGGTCTTGAGACGGTCCGGGTTGATGGTGAACGACGAGACGCCGACCTCGTACTTGCCCGAACCCACACCGGGCAGGATCGCGTCGAACGGCGCCGACTCGTACTCGGCCTTGAGACCCAGCTTCTGCGCCACCGCGTTGAACAGCTCGACGTCGAAGCCGACCACGGTCTTGCCGTCGGCGTCGAGGAACTCGGCCGGGGCGTACGTCGAGTCGGTGCCGACCTTGATCACGCCGTCGGCCTTGATGGCGTCCGGCACCTTGGCGGCCAGGTTGGAGTCGGCCGTGGCGGACACCGACGGGCCGGAGCCCGGCTCGGCCGAGTTCTCCTTCTCGCCGCACGCGGCGAGGGAGAGCAGCAGGACGGCCGCACCGGCGACGCCGAGCGCCGCCCGCCGTCCGGGGTTGGGGTGGAACATGGCTGTACTCCTTTTGCGAGGGGTCGGTCAGGCCACGCCGAGGTAAGCCTCTTTGACCGAGGGGTCGTGCAGCAGGTCCGCGCCGGAACCGCTCTTGACGATCCGGCCGGTCTCCAGCACGTACGCCCGGTGGGCGCGCGCCAGCGCCTGCTGGGCGTTCTGCTCCACCAGCAGGATCGTGGTGCCCTGCTGGTTGATCTCCGTGATGATCGTGAAGATCTGCTGGATCAGCATCGGCGCGAGACCCATCGACGGCTCGTCGAGCAGCAGCAGCTTCGGCCGGCTCATCAGCGCCCGGCCGACCGCGAGCATCTGCTGCTCACCGCCGGAGAGCGTGCCGCCGGGCTGCTTGCGCCGCTCGGCCAGCCGCGGGAACAGGTCCAGCACCCGGGCCAGGTCCTGCGCGATGCCGGCCTTGTCGCGCCGGGTGTACGCGCCCATGTCCAGGTTCTCCAGCACCGACATGCCGGGGAAGATGCCCCGGCCCTCGGGCGCCTGGCACAGGCCGCGCCGCACCCGCAGGTCGGCCCGGAGCTTGGTGATGTCCTCACCGGCAAACTTGATCTTGCCGGAGGCGACCGGCCGGATGCCGGAGATCGCCCGCATGGTGGTGGACTTGCCGGCGCCGTTCGCGCCGATCAGCGCGACGATCTCCCCCTCGTCCACGGTCAGGCTGATGCCGTGCAGCGCCTGGATCCGCCCGTAGAGCAGGCTCACGTCCTCGATCTCAAGCAGCATCGTCCGGCACCCCCAGGTACGCCGCGACCACCTTCGGGTTGTCCCGCACCTCGGCGGGCAGCCCTTCGGCGATCTTCTTTCCGAACTCCAGGACCACGATCCGGTCGGTCACGCCCATCACCAGGCGCATGTCGTGCTCGATCAGCAGCACCGTCACGCCCTGGTCCCGGATCTGCCGGATGAGCTGGAGCAGCTCCTCCTTCTCCGCCGGGTTGAAGCCGGCGGCCGGCTCGTCCAGGCAGAGCAGCTTCGGGTCGGTCGCCAGCGCGCGGGCGATCTCCAGCCGGCGCTGCTCGCCGTAGGACAGGTTGCGGGCGAACTCGTGCATCCGGTTGCTGATGCCGACGAACTCCAGCAGGCGCTCGGCCTTCTCCCGGCCCTCGCGCTCCTCCTTCCAGTGCCGCGGCAGGCGCAGCAGAGCGGAGATCACGCTGGTCTTGTGGTGCGCGTCCGCACCGACCTGGACGTTCTCCAGCGCGGTCATCTCCGGGAAGAGACGGATGTTCTGGAAGGTACGGGCCATGCCCATCCGGGTGATCTGGTGGCGCTTCTTGCCACTGATCTTCTGGCCCAGGAACCGGATCTGCCCCTCGGTGGGCTGGTAGATGCCGGTCATCGCGTTGAAGCAGGTGGTCTTGCCGGCGCCGTTCGGGCCGATCAGACCGAGGATCTCACCCTTGTAGAGGGTGAAGTCCACGTCGTTGAGGGCCACCACACCGCCGAAGCGCAGCGTGACGTGGTCGACCTCCAGCAACGGCTCCCGCTTGTCGACCGTCTCGACGGCGGGGGCCGCCGCCTGGGCCGGAACGGCCGGGGTCTGCTCGGTGTCACTCACCGACGATCACCTCCTTGCGGCGGTCCTTGAACTCCGCCGCTCGTCGCCGGTTCGGGATCAGGCCCTGCGGCCGGAAGATCATCATCACCACGAGCACCAGGCCGAAGAAGAGGAACCGGTACTCGTACAGCTCGATGCCGAACAGCTCGATGCCACGGAACCGCTCGATCATGTACGCCACCAGGCCGCCGCCGACGATCGCGCCGACGATGTTGCCCGAGCCGCCGAAGATGACAGCGGCCAGGATGATGATCGAGTTGAGCAGCTCGAAGTTCTGCGAGTTGACGAAGTTCTGCTTACCGGCGAACAGCGCACCGGCCAGGCCGGCGATGGCCGCGCCGGAGGCGAACGCCCACAGCTTGAACTTGAACGTCGGCACGCCCATGAGCTGGGCGGCGTCCTCGTCCTCGCGGATCGAGATCCAGGCCCGGCCGACCCGGCTGTGGGTCAGGTTCCGCACCCCGATCACCACCAGGATGATCAGCGTGAGCACCAGCCAGTAGTACGGGCGGGCGTCGAGCACGCCGAACCACGGGCGGCCGTCGGCGTACTCGCCGGGCGGGTGCGGGATCTGGTTGAAGCCGCGCTGTCCCTTGAGGAACTCGGAGCTGACCGCCGCGATCCGGATCATCTCGGCGAAGCCGAGCGTCACCAGCGCCAGGTAGTCGCCGCGCAGGCGCAGCGTCGGCGTGCCGAGCATGACGCCGGAGACCATGGTCAGGCCGATCGCGATCGGCACCACCGCCAGCCACGGCCACAGCGTCTTGAGGTCGCTGCTCGGCGAGGTCAGCACCGCTACCGTGTACGCGCCGACGGCGAAGAAGCCGAAGTAGCCGAGGTCGAGCAGGCCGGCGAAGCCGACCACGATGTTGAGCCCGACCGCCAGCAGCACGTAGATCGAGACCGTGAACATCACCTGGGTGAAGTTCGCGCCCGGGGTCGGGATCGGCCCGAGGTACTGGTAGAACTCCTTGTTCGGCAGCGCGTAGAAGAACGCGATGACCGCGACCAGCAGCACCCAGCGCACCCAGCGCGGCGCGTGGTGCCAGCGCTCCGAGATCGCGTGCCGGCCCTGCCGCAGCTTGTCCGCCGCCGTCTCCCGCCGCTCCGGCGGGTCGATGGTGGTCGTCATGCGCGTGCCCTCCCCAGTGATTCGCCGAGCAGACCGGTCGGCCGGAACATCAGCAGGACGACGAGCACCGCGAACGCGGCGAAGTCCTTCCACTGACTGCCGAACAGGCCCGCGGCGTAGTTCTCCACGACGCCGAGCAGCAACCCGCCGACGAGCGCGCCGCGCAGGTTGCCGATACCGCCGAGCACCGCCGCGGTGAACGCCTTGAGGCCCAGCAGGAAGCCGACGCTGTACGTGAGCGTCTGGATCCGCACGTCGTACAGCAGGCCCGCGACGCCGGCCATGGTGCCACCGGCGATGAAGACCATCAGGATGATGCGGTCCTTGTTGACGCCCATCAGCGCCGCCGTGTTGGCGTCCTGGGCCACCGCCCGGATGCCGCGGCCGGTACGGCTGCGGTTGATGAACTGGTCCAGCGCGAACATCATCACCAGCGCGGAACCGATCGTGAGCAGCTGCACCGCGTCGATCGGCACCCCGGCGACGTGGAACAGCGGCTCCGAGCTGACCAGGATCGGCGCACCCTCCGGCCGCCGCCGGGTGTAGACGCCGAACGCCTCGGAGATGGCGATCGAGGCGCCGATGGCGGTGATGAGGAACGCCAGCGGCGGCGCGTTGCGCTTGCGCAGCGGCCGGTACGCCACCCGTTCGATCACCGTCGCGGTGCCCGCCGAGGCGATCGCCGCCACGATCATCGCCACCAGCAGGTAGAACAGGATCGAGCCGATGCCGCTGACCTGCGAGTTCTGGTCGAGTCCGAAGCCGTTCCAGGTCCAGATCGCGGCGAACGCGCCGGCGATGAAGACCTCGGAGTGGGCGAAGTTGATGAGCCTGAGCACGCCGTACACAAGCGTGTAGCCGAGCGCGACCAGGGCGTAGATGGCGCCCTGCGTCAAGCCGGTCGTGGTGAGTTCCCCGAAGTTGGAGAACAATCCGTCGAAGTCCAAGGGAGGGACGCTCCGTCGCTCAAGAGAAAAAGAGGGTGCGGCCGGGAGCCAGCTCCCGGCCGCACCCGCGATCACTACTCAATCGCCAGTCCAGCGATCGAACGATCAGGACTTGGGGATCTCCTGGTCCGGGACGACCTTGCCGCCCTGCACCTTGAACGCCCAGACCTTGACCTGCGCCGGGTCGAGCTCGCCGCCCTCGACGAACTTGTAGCTGGCGGCAACGCCCTCGCCGCTGTAGCCCTTCACGAACTCCAGCAGGTCGGCACGGGTGCTCTTGCCGGCCTTGATGCCCGCCAGCAGGATGTTCGCCGCGTCGTAGGCGGTGTCGCTGTAGGTGCCCGGCTCGGTGCCGTTGAGCGCCTTGAAGTCGGCGGCGAAGGTGCCGCGGGCCTCGGTGGACGGAGCGCAGGGGCAGGTGAGGATGGTGCCCTCGGCGGCGGCCGCACCGGCGGAGGTGATGTACGCGCCGTCGTTCACGCCGTCACCGGCGACCAGCGGAGCGGTGACCCCGGCAGCGGTGAGCTGCTTACGGATCAGGCCGGCCTCCTGGTAGTAGCCGCCGTAGAAGACCGCCTTGACGTTGGCGGCCTTGACCTTGGTGACAACACCGGAGAACTCGGTCTGCTTGCCCTCGCCCTGGACCTTGTCGCTGCCCACGACGGAGGCACCGAGGACCTTCTTGACCTCGTCGGCCAGGCCGGCGCCGTACGCGGACTGGTCGTCGATGACGTAGACCCGGTCGGCCTTCATCACGTTCTTGATGTAGTTACCGGCGGCGGGGCCCTGGCTCAGGTCGTTGCCGACCGCGCGGAAGAACGTCTTCCAGCCCTGCTCGGCGAGGCTGGGACGGGTCGCGGAGGGGGTGATGGTGACCAGGCCGGCCTCGTTGAACAGCGGGCCGGCGGCCTCGGACTCGCCCGAGTAGGCCGGACCCACGACACCCAGGATCTTGGTGTCGTCGATCGCCTTCTGGGCCAGACCCGGCGCCTGGTCCGGGCTGCCCTGCGAGTCGAGCTCGGCGAGCTCCACCTTGCAGTCGGCGTTCTCCTTGTTGTACTTGTCGACGGCCAGCTTGACGCCGTTCTTCTCGTTGATGCCCAGCGCGGCCGAGCTACCGGTCAGCGCGCCGAAGAAAGCGATCTTGCTCCCGCAGGCGCTGCCCCCGGACGCCTCATCGTCGCTGCCGCTGGAACAAGCGGTACCACCGGCGACGAGCGCCAGCATGGCGACCCCGCCGATCACGCGTGCGAGCTTCTGCCTCAAGGCCCGAACCCTCCTCCGTCCATGATCCGAACCACCCGCCGCTGATTGGCCCTTGCGGGGTGGACGAACCAAGACCGTCGTCGCCGGTCTGGGGCGGGACGTTATCCCACCGTGAGCGGTGGCGTAAGACCTGGAAAGCGGGGTTGACCGAACCGTTACACGCCGTGGCGGATTCAAGCCCATCGGCGTAAGAACCGAAGGCGGGCAAAGGCTTTCGCCGACTATTCCTCGGTAACGAGCCATCTCCTCCCCACCCGCTACCGATCGACGGTCGGCAACGCCCCCCACCAGGCACGGGACGTTTTCCCGTCATCGGCGACCACGAGCAGCCGGTCGTCGCGGACCGCCACCGCCAGCGCCGCGTCGCCACCGTCCGGCACCGGCACCGGCGTGATCACCGGAAGCCACGACGCCCCGCCGTCACGCGACATCCAGAGCCGTCGCTGAGCCCCGTCCCCGGTCACCGCGACGAGCCGCCCACCGGACGCCGCGAGCGCGTCCACCGACGACACCCCCGGGCCCGCCGAGCCGAACCCGCCTACCCGCCGCCACCCCTGGTTCGCACCCGCCGAACCGGCGGACGGCGAGCCGCAGTCGTCGCACCCGCGCCACACCGCGAAGCGGTCACCCACCGGGCCGACCGCCACCGGCCCGCCGTCGGCCGACACCACCCGCTCCGCCGCCCCGGCCGCCCCCGCCGGCACCGGCAGAGCCACCCGCCGCCACACCCGGCCGTCGGCCGAGAACCACGACAGCGGCGTCCGGGCCGTCCCGCCGGGCGGCAGCAACGACCCCACCACCAGCCAGCCCGACCCCACCGCCGCCACGTCGTACGCCGCCGTCCGGCCCCGGCCGTCGCCGGCCAGCTCCGCGACGCCCTCGCGCAGCACGAACCCCTCGGCGTCCGGCGACGACCACACCGCCGCGCCGTCCGCGCGCGCCCCCGCCACCAGCCAGCCGCCCGGCCCGGCCGCCGGCCGCGACGCGCTCACCGCGCGCGGGCCGCCGAACAACTCGAACGCCGCCGGCACCTCCCGCAACGGCCCGCCCGGACGCCACACCCACGTCCCGGTACGCGGATTGCCGTGCACGCCACCGGTCTTCGCGCCCAGCGCCGCCATCCCGTCGTCGCGGCACGCCACCGCGTAGAGCACGTGCTGACGGCCGTAGAACGTCTGCGCGCGCACCGGAATCGGCGACCAGGTCACGCCGTCCGATGAGGACCAGGCAGCCGGGCGGGTCTCCCCCGCCGGATCGGCCAGCCCGCCCACCGCGTACCACCGGCCGGCGCACCGCGCGGTGTCGCGCAGGACCGGACGCCCGGTGGCGCCGGCAGGAAGGGCCATCTCGACGGACTGCCACTGCGGGCGTACCGGCGCGGGCTCGGGCAGCGGTCGCGGCGTGGCGTGACAGGCCGCCAGGAGCAGCGCGGCGGCGACGGCGATGAGGGCCGGCCGGACGCGCGCGGGAGACATGGATCCGATCCTATCGATCGGACGCCTCCCCGGGAGGTCAGGGCGTGGGCTGCTCCACCGCGCCGCCGGCGGTCTCGGCGAGGATCCGCTCGGCGACCTCCTTCATGGTCATCCGGTGGTCCATCGCGGTGCGCTGGATCCACTTGAACGCCTGCGGCTCGGTCATGCCGTACGTGGTCATCAGCGCACCCTTGGCGCGCTCGACGGTCTTGCGGATCTCCAGCCGGTCGGTGAGGCCGGCGACCTCCGACTCCAGCGCGGCGATCTCGGAGTAGCGGGACAGCGCGATCTCCACCGCCGGCACCAGGTCGCTCTTCTGGAACGGCTTGACCAGGTACGCCATCGCGCCCGCCGCCCGCGCCCGCTCCACCAGGTCACGCTGGCTGAACGCGGTCAGGATGATCACCGGGGCGATGCGCGCGCCGGCGATCCGCTCGGCGGCGGCCAGCCCGTCCATGATCGGCATCTTGATGTCGAGGATGACCAGATCCGGCTTGAGTTCCTCGGCGAGCTTGACGGCGGTCTCGCCGTCACCGGCCTCGCCGACCACCTCGTAGCCCTCTTCGACGAGCATCTCGGCCAGGTCCAGCCGGATGAGCGCCTCGTCCTCGGCGATCAGAACGCGCTTGCGCTCGGCGTCCGCCTGCATCTCGCCCACGAGCCACTCCCACCGGTTCGAGCCCGACACCCGCCCTGCCGGGTGTCGCCGCCCCTAGCGTAGTAGGTAACCTATGGCACGACGCGAGAGCGTCGCGCGAGCCTGTCCCCGTATTCCAATCGGCAGAGAAACGGAGCTCAAACCTCCGACAGTGTGGGTTCGAGTCCCACCGGGGACACCGAAACTGTCGTACGCGCGTTCGAAGATGTCCGCGTGCATCCACCCGAGATACGCGCGCGAGCACGTCAGGCCTTCCTGTCCGGGGCCACCGTCGCGGAGGCGGCCCGCGCGGTGGGCCTCAACTACCGCACCGTCTGGCACTGGTGCAGGGATCGGCCGGAGCCGAAGCAGCACGGCACCGCGCTGCGGTGTTTCCGCTGCCGCGAGGGTGTCTGTGTTCCGACAGACCCGGCGGCCTACGCCTATCTCCTCGGGCTCTACCTGGGCGACGGGCATCTCGTGACCAGGGCGCGGGTGCCGGTGCTCCGGATCTCCTGCAGTGACAGCTGGCCCGGGCTGATCGAGGCGTGCGACGACGCCATGCGACGGGTCCTGGCGGAGAAGGTCCAGCGCGTCCGGCATCCGGGCGGCGTCAGCGTGCAGAGCTACGGCAGGCACTGGCCGTGCCTGTTCCCGCAACACGGGCCCGGTAGGAAGCACCGGCGTCCGATCGTCCTCGCGGATTGGCAGCGCCCCATCGTCGAGGCCCAGGCGGGCGACTTCCTGCGCGGCCTCTTCCACTCCGACGGGTGCCGCTTCGCCAACCGGGTCGTCGTGCGGGGCAAGGAGTACGTCTATCCCCGTTACATGTTCAACAACGAGTCGGCCGACATCATCGGCCTCTGCCAGCAGGCCCTCGACCGGCTCGGCATCGCCTGGCGGATGAACCGGCGCAACTCCCTGTCGGTGGCCCGCCGGGAGGCGGTCGCCGCCCTCGACCGGCACGTCGGCCCGAAGTCGTGACCCGACGACGCCGCGGACGCGGGCGACCGGCCGCCGTCAGATCCGCGCCAGCGCCCGCGCGAGATCCGCCCGCAGGTCCTCCGGGTCCTCCAGGCCGACCGAGACGCGCAGCAGCCCGCCGCAGGGCTTCGCGTCGCCCTCGACCGGCCGGTGGGTGAGCGAGGCCGGGTGCTGGATCAGCGTGTCGACGCCGCCGAGCGACACGGCGTGCGTGATCAGCTCGCAGGCGCCGGCGACCTCGGCCGCGGCGGGCGCGCCGCCGCGTACCTCGAAGGCGAGCAGGCTGCCGGTGCCGGACATCTGGCGGCCGACCAGCCCGGCCGGGTCGTGCAGCGAGGGGTGGTGGACGCGCTCGACGGCGGGGTGCCCGGCGAGCCAGGCGGCGAGCTTCTCCGCGCCGGCCTGCTGGGCGCGGACGCGCAGCGGGAGGGTCTGGATGCCGCGGTGCAGCAGGTACGCGCCGAGCGGGTGCAGGACGGCGCCGGTGACGGCGCGGACCTGGCGCAGCCGGGCGGCCCACGCGGGCCCGCAGGCGACGACGCCGGCGAGGACGTCGCCGTGGCCGCCGATGCTCTTGGTGGCGCTGTGCAGCACGAGCGCGGCGCCGTGGCGGGCGGGCTGCTGGAGCACCGGGGTGGCGACGGTGTTGTCGACGAGCAGCGGGACGTCACCGGCGGCGTCGGCGAGCGCGGCGATGTCGACCAGGTCGAGGCTGGGGTTCGCCGGCGTCTCGACCACGACCAGGGCGGTGTCGGGGCGGATCGCGGCGGCCACGTCGGCGGTGGTGGCCCAGGTGACCTCCGTGCCGAGCAGGCCGGTGGCGAGGACGTGGTCGGTGCCGCCGTAGAGGGGGCGGACGGCGACGACGTGACGCTTGCCGTCGCGGGTGGCGGCGAGCAGGGTGGCGGTGAGCGCGGCCATGCCGCTGGCGAAGGCGACGGCCTCGGCGGTGCCTTCGAGCTGGGCGAGCGCGGTCTCGAACCGGGCCACTGTGGGGTTCCAGAGGCGCTGGTAGACGGCGCTGCCGCCGGCTGGGAGGGTGCCGCCGGTGGCGAGCGTTTCGTAGTCGTCACCGCCGCCGGCGACCGAGGGCAGCGGGTTGGTGGTGGACAGGTCGATCGGCGGGACGTGGACGCCGAGCCCGGCGAGGTCGGCGCGCCCGGCGTGTACGGCTGCGGTGTCCACGGAAGTCATGCCGGAACTGTCGAACATGACGACGGCCAGAGGCAATAGCAGCGAACAAGATTCTGGCAATCACGCTTTCGCCCGGCGGTGATTCGGTGAAGGATGGTCACATGCCTGCCGCACCGAATGATGTACGGCCGTTCGCCGGCCTGGACGACGTCGACCGCGCGATCCTCACCGAGCTGGCCGCGGACGGCCGGCTGCCGAACAACGCGCTGGCCGAGCGGGTGGGGGTGGCGCCGTCGACGTGTCTGACGCGTACCCGGGCACTGCGGGAGTGCGGGGCGATCCGCGGGTTCCACGCCGAGGTGGACCCGGCGGCGGTGGGTCTGCCGTTGCAGGCGCTGGTCTCGGTGCGGTTGACGGCGCACGAGCGGGCCGCTGTGGACGCGTTCCGGGCCCGGTCGGTGCGGCTGCCGGGGGTGGTGTCGGTGTTCCACGTGGCGGGCGCGGAGGACTACGTGCTGCACGTGCGGGCCGCCTCCGGCGACGCGCTGCGGGACTTCGTCCTCGATCATCTCGCAGTCGATCCGGCGGTGCAGCACACGCAGACCAGCCTGATCTTCGAGCAGGCCCGGGGTATGGGGTAGCGCACCCGGCGGAACAATTCCGGCACGTGGCCTGTTGCACCACGCTGTGATCGACGTACCCATGTCTGTTCTTGATCTTGCCCCGGTGGCGGCGACCGGCAGTGCCGGTGAGGCGCTGCGGTACACCACGGAGCTGGCCCGCCGCACCGAGGAGCTGGGCTACCGCCGGTTCTGGGTGGCCGAGCACCACAACATGCCCGCGATCGCGAGCTCCGCGCCTGCGGTGCTGCTCGCGCACCTGGCGGCGAACACCAGCACGATCCGGCTCGGCTCGGGCGGGGTGATGCTGCCCAACCACGCGCCGCTGGTGGTGGCCGAGCAGTTCGGCACCCTGGAGGCGCTGCACCCGGGCCGGATCGACCTGGGCATCGGCCGGGCGCCGGGCACCGACCAGGTGACCGCGCTGGCGTTGCGCCGCACCATGGAGGGCCTGTCCGCGGAGCACTTCCCGCGTGAGCTGGCCGACCTGATGAACTACTTCTCGGGAGCCGAGCCGGGCCCGATCACCGCGACGCCGGGCCGCGGCCAGTCGCCGCAGGTGTGGCTGCTCGGGTCGAGCGGGTTCAGCGCGCAGCTGGCCGGTCTGCTCGGGCTGCCGTTCTCGTTCGCGCACCACTTCAGCTCGCAGAACACGATTCCGGCGTTGCAGCTCTACCGGCAGAACTTCCGGCCGTCGCAGTGGCTGGACCGGCCGTACGCGATGGTGGCGGTCAACGCGGTCTGTGCGGAGACCGACGAGCGGGCCGAGTGGCTGGCCGGACCGTCCGGGCTGTCGTTCCTGAAGCTGCGGTCGGGGCGGCCGGAGCCGCTGGTCACGCCGGAGGAGGCGGCGGCGTACCCGTACTCGGAGTTCGAGCGGGAGTTCGTCGCCCAGCGCCGCGACGGGCAGGCGACCGGCTCGCCGGAGACGGTGGCCCGGCAGCTCGGTGAGTTGCTGGAGCGCACCGGCGCGGACGAGCTGATGCTCACCACGATGGTGTACGACGTGGCGGACCGGGTCCGCTCGTTCGAGCTGATCGCCGAGAAGGTGGCGGGCGGGCTGCGCCGGGAGGGCTGAAACACGCTCTTCATAGCCACGTCACCGCACCGTCGCGTGGGACGCATAACTTTGTCCCCGGTGGTGGTACGGCATTCCCGGTCGGGACGGGTCGGGAATGCTGCGGTGTGGTGCACCGGGTCGCCGGCGGAGCGGATTCCGCGGCCGGCGACCCGGTGCCTGCCGTTTCAGCGCAGGTAGATGTTCGGCGCGGGCGGGGTGCTCATGCCGTCGCCCAGGTGGAAGCCCGGGTGCGGCGGCTGGTTGTAGGCGGTGTTCTGCCAGGCCACCGCCACCCGGTACTGCGGGTCGTGCATCAGCGTCGGCAGCCGCAGGCCGGTGGTCACCGGCGTGCTGTAGATCCGGAGCGCGGTGCTGTCGGAGGTGCGCCAGACGACCTCCTCCCGCCAGTCGCCGAGCAGGTCCGCCGAGAGCGCCGGGGTGGACTTGGTGCCGTTGTTCGAGGCGACGCCGCTGCCGGTGAGCAGCCGGGTCTCGCCGCCGGTGCCGTACTTGTCGATCTTCGTGGCGTCGAGCAGCTCCCGGACCGGGTCGCCGTCCCACCAGATCAGGAAGTTCGCCGACGACGGCTTGCGCCCGACGTTCTGGCCCCGGGTGTTGAGCAGCCCGTCGACGGCTGACGACCAGGACTCGGCACCCGGGCTGCCCGCCCAGACGTCGCCGGAGACGCCGCGGCCGTTGTCACCGCTCGGCGCGGTCTGCCAGATGATCTGCCCGGTACGCGCGTCGGCCATCCAGGAGCTGGGCTTGCTGCCGTCCTCGTCGACCTTGAACACCTCCAGGCCGGAGCGGGAGGGGTCGAGGTCGCCGACGTGCAGCGCGTCACCGTGGCCGTTGCCGGTGGAGTACAACAGCCGGCCGTTGTCGTCGATCGTGGCGGCGCCGTACACGATCTCCTGGCGGCCGTCGTTGTCCACGTCGGCCACGGAGAGCTGGTGGTTGCCCTGGCCGGCGGCGGCGCCGTTGCCGGAGGCGTTCGAGTCGAACGTCCAGCGCTTGCGCAGAGTCCCGTCGCGGAAGTCCCAGGCCGCGACGACGGCCCTGGTGTAGTAGCCGCGCGCCATGATCAGCGAGGGGCGCTGCCCGTCCAGGTACGCGGTGCCGGCGAGGAACCGGTCGACCCGGTTGCCGTACGAGTCGCCCCAGGAGGAGACGGTGCCGCGCGGCGGGTCGTAGTCGACAGTGGACAGCGCCGCGCCGGTGCGGCCGTCGAACATGGTCAGGTACTCCGGGCCGGCGAGCACGTAGCCGCTGGAGTTGCGGTGGTCGGCCGAGCCGTTCCCGATCACCTGGCCGGTGCCGGAGCGGGTCCCGTCGGCGGTCTTCATGGCCACCTCGGCGTCCCCGTCGCCGTCGTAGTCGTACACCTGGAACTGGGTGTAGTGGGCGCCGGCGCGGATGTTACGGCCCAGGTCGACGCGCCACAGCCGGGTGCCGGTGAGCGTGTACGCGTCGACGTAGACGTTGCCGGTGTAGCCGGACTGCGAGTTGTCCTTGGCGTTCGACGGGTCCCACTTGAGCACGAACTCGTAGCGGCCGTCGCCGTCGAGGTCACCCACGCTCGCGTCGTTCGCCGCGTAGGTGTAGCCCTCCCCGGACGGGGTGGTGCCGCCGGGCGGCGGCTGGATCGGCACGTCCAGGTAACCGTTGGCGAACTGGAGCGCCGGGGCGGACGCCGCCTGCTCGGCGCCGTTCACCACGGCCCGCACGGTGTACGCCGATCCGGCCGCCGCGCCGCTGTCCAGGTACGTGGTGGCGCCGGTGATCGGACTGCCGTTGACCTTGGTGCCACCCCGGTACAGGTTGAACGCCACACCCGAGGTCTCGGTGCCGATCAGCCGCCACGAGACCAGGTTCCCGCTGCCGGAGCGGACGCTGATCAGCCCCCGGTCGAGGTCCTCCATCTGCTTCGCCCCGGCCGGCGGGGTGGTCGGCGGCGGCGTGGTGGGCGGGGGTGTGGTCGGTGGCGGGGTGGTGGGCGGCGGTGTGGTGGGCGGCGGCGTGCTCGGTGGTGGCGTCGACGGTGGCGCGCTGGTGGACGGTGCGCCGGTGCAGGCGGTGCCGTTGAGCGTGAACGCGGCCGGGACCGGGTTCGACGCGTTGTTCCACGAGCCGTTGAAGCCGAAGTTCGCGGTGCCGCCGGTGCCGATGGCCGCGTTGTAGCCGGCGTCGCGGGCGCTCACCTGCGCGCCGGACTGGCTGACCGTCGCGTTCCACGCCTGGACGACCTGCTGGCCGGCGGCGAAGCTCCAGCCGAGGGTCCAGCCGTTGACCGGGTCGCCGAGGTTCGTCACTGTCACGTCGGCGCCGAAGCCGCCGCTCCACTGGTTGGTGATCCGGTAGTCGACCCGGCAGGCGGCAGCCGCCGCCGCGGCGTTCATCGTGGTGAGCGCGCCGGCCGACAGGGTGACCGCCGAGGCCGCGGCGAGCAGCGCGATCCGGCGGCGTGGGGTGGTGAGGTGCACGGGGAATGCCTTTCGCGGAGGTCAGGCACGGGCGAGCGCCGGCCTGCCCGGACCGGCGAATTCGTGCCCTGACGCGACGAGCGACGTCAACACATCGACGTCTATGATTCGGCTCCGCGCTCCGTCAGCCTAGGTCACCGCCGGACACGCCCACAAGCGCCGGCCTCACCGAGCACGTCGTACGCGCCTTCCACCCCGTCCCGACACGGTGGCGGCCGACGCGGTGGCAGTCAGCGACAGGCACGTCGACGGCGGCAGCACGGCGGGTCGGCGGGTCGGCGGGTCGCGGGTCGGCGGGTCGGCAGAGTCGCGGCGAACGTCGGGCGGCGAGAACGGACAGCCGACAACCGATATGCCTCCCAGTCATGAATATGACCGAGAGGCATATCGGTTGGAGGACTTGCGTCGCCGAGGGCGACACGCCGTGGAACACCCTCGCGGGTGCGGGGCGCGCTCCGCGCAGGACTGAGGGCTCAGCCTTCGACGGCGGCGGCGAGCTTCCGCGACTCCGCGGACTCGGCGGACTCGCCAGACTTGGCGGACTCCGCCTGCTCCGCCGGCGCGGCAGGCTCTCCCGCCGGAGCAGGGCCGTCGGCGAGGGCCGCCTCGACGGTGGCGCGGGCCCGGCGGGTACGGCGCAGGGCGCGCACCGCCAGCCCGACGGCGACCAGCCAGGCGGCGCCGAGCAGCACGTACACCACGACCGGCACCGAGCCGCCCACGCCGCCGGCGCTCAGCAACGTGCGGGCGTTCGTCAGCACGATCACGCCGCCGATCACGGCGCCGAGCAACTGGGCGGGGACGATGCGGACCAGCCAGGCCGCGATCGGTGCGGCGATCAGGCCGCCGACCAGGAGCGCGGCCACTGTGGGCAGCAGGAAGCCCTCGGAGCCCAGGCCGATGAGGAAGCCGATGCTGGCCGCGCCGGCCACCACGAACTCGGAGGTGTCCACCGAGCCGATGACCTTGCGGGGTTCCATCCGGCCGGAGACGAGCAGGGCCGGGGTGGCGACCGGGCCCCAGCCACCGCCGCCGGTGGCGTCGACGAAGCCGGCGACCAGGCCGAGCGGGGCGAGGAAGCGGCTACGGAGCCGGCCGGCGGCGCGGTTGGCGCGCAGCGGCCGGGAGAACCGCACGAGCAGGTACGCGCCGAGCGTGAACAGGATGGCGGCCATCCACGGTGCCGCCGCCTCGGTGGAGATGGAGCTGAGGAACGTCGCACCGGCGAACGCGCCGATGGCGCCGGGGAGCGCGATGCGGCCGACCACGCGCCAGTCGACGTTGCCGAACCGCCAGTGCGAGACGCCGGCGGCGAGCGTGGTGCCGATCTCGGCCAGGTGCACCGAGGCGGACGCCGCGGCCGGTGCCACGCCGGCGAACAGGAGAAGCGTGGAGGAGGTCAGCCCGTACGCCATGCCGAGCGCGCCGTCGACGAGTTGCGCGGCGAGCCCGACGAGGGCGAGGACCAGCAGCTTGCGCACGAGCGCCCCCTGACTTTTCGGTATCTCCTATCGACTTGGTCGACAATGCGGCACGAGGGCACCCCGGGTCAAGTCCCCCATCCGGTTGGTAGGAGACGCCGGACGGTGTGGTCAGCTCCAGGCGCGCGGGTCGGCGGCCAGTTCGTTGACCCGGCCGGGCAGCGCGCCGGCGGCCACGTCGGCGATGGTGACCAGCTCGAGGATCTCCCGCTCGCTGGCCCGCAGCGCGATCCAGACGTCCTGCAAGGCGCGTGCCGCGCCCTGGTAGCCGAGCTGTTCCGGGCGCTGCCCGCGCACGTGCGCGAGTGGACCGTCGATGACGCGGATCACCTCGGCCAGGGAGATCTCCCCGGCCGGCCGGGCCAGCCAGTAGCCGCCCTCGGGGCCACGCTGGGCGTGCACGATGCCGCCCCGGCGCAGTTGCAGCAGGATGCTCTCGAGGAACTTCGGCGGGATGTCCTGCGCGCGGGCGATCTGCTCGGCGGTCACCGGGCGGCTCCGTCCGGTGCTTCCCCCGTCCGCGACCGAGGCCAGCTCAGCGGCCGCGCGGAGGGCATAGTCGACCCGGGCGGAAAGACGCATACGGCCAGGTTAGTCCGCTGCGGTGCGGACCTGCCGCCCGACCCGCGCCCGGGCGATCACCGGCCGGACGGTCAGTCGCCGACGCGCCGCAGCAGCCCCTCCTGAACGGCGCTGGCGATGTGCCGGCCGTCGGTGGTGAACATCCGGCCCGTGGCCAGGCCCCGGGCGCCCGATGCGGACGGGCTCCAGCAGTCGTACAGGAACCACTCGTCGGCGCGGAACGACCTGTGGAACCACAGCGCGTGATCGAGGCTCGCGCCGACCACGCCGCCCGGGCCCCACACCTCGCCGTGCACCGACAGCACCGAGTCCAGCAGCGTCAGGTCGGAGGCGTACGTGAGGGCGCACGCGTGCAGCAGCGGATCGTCCGGCAGCTTGCCGTCCAGGCGCATCCACACCCGCTGGTGCGGTTCGGCCGGGCGGTCGCCGGGGCGGACCCAGCCGGGCTCGCCGACGTAGCGCACGTCGATCGGGCGCGGGATCATCCCCCAGATGCCCAGGCGCTCCGGGTAGCGGGAGAGCCGGTCGGTCATGGTCGGCACGTCGTCCGGGCCGGGTACGTCCGGCGGGAGCGGAGCGTGGTGGTCCAGCCCTTCCTCCTGGCGCTGGAACGACGCCGACATGAAGAAGATCGGCTTGTCGTGCTGCAACGCCACGGAGCGGCGTACCGAGAAGGAGCGGCCGTCGCGGACGTTCTCCACCTGGTACTCGATCGGCTCGGCCGGGTCGCCGGGGCGCACGAAGTAGCCGTGCAGGGAGTGCACGGCCCGCTCCGCGTCGACGGTGCGGCCGGCCGCGACCAGGGCCTGGCCGGCGACCTGCCCGCCGTAGACCCGCTGCGGGCCCACCTGCGGGCTCATCCCCCGGAAGGTCATCTCCCCGGTACGGGCGAGGTCGAGCACCTCCAGCAGCTGGTCGACCGCCGCCTGCCCGGTCGCCACCCCACTCACTGTGTCACCTTCGTTCGCGACTGCGGGGCTCGCAAACCCGGCTCACTCCTCGCACTCACTGGAGCGCTCGCGCCGAGGCCGCGTCGACGAGCGAACCGAGCTGGTGCACGCGCAGCGTGTTGGTGGAGCCCGGGGTGCCGGGCGGGCTGCCCGCCACGATCACCACGTAGTCGCCCGGGTTGGCCCGGTTGAGGCCGAGCAGCGCCTGGTCGACCTGGCGGAACATGTCGTCGGTGTGCTGGACGAACGGCATCAGGAACGTCTCCACGCCCCAGGACAGCGCGAGCTGGTTGCGCACCTCCGGCACCGGCGTGAACGCCAGCAGCGGCAGGTCGCAGTGCAGCCGGGCCAGCCGCTTGACGGTGTCGCCGGTCTGTGAGAACGCGACCATGGCCTTGGCGCCGATGGCCCGGGCGATCGACGAGGCGGCGACGGTGAGCGCGCCGCCGTGCGTACGCGGGTCGTGCTGCAACCGGGGGACGGCGATCGAGCCGGCCTCGGTGGTGGTGATGATCTTCGCCATGGTGCTGACGGTGAGCACCGGGTACTTGCCGACGCTGGTCTCGCCGGAGAGCATCACCGCGTCCGCGCCGTCGAGCACCGCGTTCGCCACGTCGGAGGCCTCGGCGCGGGTCGGGCGGGAGTTCTCGATCATCGAGTCGAGCATCTGGGTGGCCACGATGACCGGCTTGGCGTTCTCCCGGCAGAGCTGGACGGCGCGCTTCTGCACCAGCGGCACCTGGTCCAGCGGCAGTTCGACGCCGAGGTCGCCGCGGGCGACCATGACCCCGTCGAAGGAGAGCACGATCGCCTCCAGGTGGTCGACCGCCTCCGGCTTCTCGACCTTGGCCAGGACCGGGCGGCGCACGCCCTCCTCGTCCATGATCGAGTGGACGAGCTTGATGTCCTCCGGCGAGCGGACGAAGGAGAGCGCGACCAGGTCGACGCCGAGGCCGAGGGCGAAGCGCAGATCCTCGGCGTCCTTGTCGGACAGGGCCGGGACGCTCACCGCGACGTTCGGCAGGGAGACGCCCTTGTTGTTGGAGACCGGGCCGCCCTCGGTGACCAGGCACCGGATGTCGTTGCCGGTGACGTCGCTGACCTCGACCGCGACCCGGCCGTCGTCGATCAGCAGCCGGTCGCCCGCCTTCACCTCCTGCGGCAGCTTGCGGTAGGTGCAGGAGACCCGCTCCTTGGTGCCCACCACGTCGTCGCCGGTGATCACGACCGAGTCGCCGGTGCGCCACTCGTGCGGGCCGTCGGCGAACCGGCCGAGGCGGATCTTGGGGCCCTGGAGGTCGGCGAGCACGGCGACCGGACGCCCGGACGCCTCGGCGGCCTCGCGGACCAGCCGGTAGACCGATTCGTGGTCGGCGTGACTGCCGTGGCTGAAGTTGAGCCTCGCCACGTTCATGCCCGCCTCGACGAGCCCGCGGATACGCTCCGGGGACGCGGTTGCGGGGCCGAGAGTGCAGACGATCTTCGCGCGGCGTGTCACGCCCATCAGGCTAGTCTCTCCTCCGGATCGGCCTCCCGGCCGACCCCTTGCGGACTGCGGAACATTTGTCCAACGACGCGCGTCAACCGCGTGGGCGGGCGGTAGGCGTACCGCACCGGAACGTCGTGTGGCGGGCATCGGCGACCGCGCGGTGAGAAATCGTACCGCTCCCCGTCACGGACCGGCCGGGGGCACTGTGGGGCCGCCGCGCACGGCCGTCCGGCCGTGGGCGGGCAGGGGGTACGCGGCAGCGATCGGTGCCGTCGGAGGGGCGGGCGTCGCGCCTCAGCTCTCCGTCTTGACCAGCGGGAACTCCAGTGAGCCGGCCGGGCAGAGGAAGGTGAGCACCTCGACCCGGTAGAGCCCGGCCTGCACCGCCGGGTCGGCCTCCATGACGCTGCGGACGTCGTCCACCGAGCCGGTCCGGGCCAGGCCGAAACCGATCGGCGGGTCGGGTTCGCGGGCCGGGCCGTCGACCGACCCGTCCACGAGCACGATGCCGCGCCGTTGCAGCGCCCGCATGTGCTGGAGGTGCTCGGCCTGCAGCCGTTGCACGGTCTCGTCCGGCAGGGCCCGTCCCGAGGGCCCCGGGTAGAGCACGATGCACTCGTACGTGTCCAGCGCGAAGTCGAGCCGTGGCGTCGCGGCCATGCGCACCTCCTGACCACCGTCCCGCCCAGCCTCCCACGGCGGCCCGGTGCGCCGGGCCCGCTCGCCGCAACTGCCAGTGCTTCGGCGCCACGATTCGGGGAATGTCCAGGGGTCGGGGCGCAGCACCGCCCCGCGAGGTACGAACGAGCACAGGAGGACCGCGAATGGCCACCAGCACCCAGCCCGCCAAGGCGTCGGGCAGCTACCGGATCGGTGGCGACCTGCCGGTCGACCGCCTCGGCTACGGGGCGATGCAGCTCACCGGCCCCGGTGTGTGGGGTGACCCGAAGGATCCGGCCGAGGCGGTACGGGTGCTGCGCCGCGCGTACGAGCTGGGCGTCACGTTCATCGACACCGCCGACTCGTACGGGCCGTTCGTCAGCGAGTTGCTGATCCGCGAGGCGCTGCACCCGTACGCCGACGACCTGGTCATCGCGACGAAGGCCGGGCTGACCCGCTCCGGCCCGGACGACTGGCGGCCGGTGGGCCGCCCGGAGTATCTGCGCCAGCAGTGCGAGCTGAGCCTGCGCCACCTGGGCCTGGACTGCATCCCGCTCTAC
Organism: Micromonospora sp. CNZ285; assembly: GCF_004637285.1. NCBI lineage: Bacteria > Bacillati > Actinomycetota > Actinomycetes > Micromonosporales > Micromonosporaceae > Micromonospora > Micromonospora sp. CNZ285. The sequence goes on from NZ_SPQD01000001.1 coordinate 3,367,757, forward strand.
CAGCTGCACCGCATCGACGCGAAGGTGCCGCTGGCCGACCAGCTCGGCGAGCTGGCGCTGCTGCGCCAGGAGGGCAAGATCCGGCACATCGGGCTGTCCCAGGTCAGCGTCGAGGAGATCGAGGCGGCCCGGGCGATCGCGCCGATCGTGTCCGTGCAGAACCTCTACAACCTGGCCGACCGCGGCGCGGAGGACGTGCTGGAGCACTGCGAGCGCCACGACCTGGCGTTCATCCCGTGGTTCCCGATCGCCACCGGCAACCTGGCCCGCCCCGGCGGGCCGCTGGACGCGATCTCGACAGCGCACGGCGCCAGCCCGGCGCAGCTCGCGCTGGCCTGGCTGCTGCGCCGGTCGCCGGTGATGCTGCCGATCCCGGGTACGTCGTCGGTGGCGCACCTGGAGGAGAACGTGGCGGCGGCCGGGGTGGAGCTGACCGACGACGAGTTCGAGGCGCTGGCAAAGGCCGCCTGAGCCGGCCGCCGCGCCTCCGCCGACCGGCCCCTTTCGCGGAATGTGACCGGACAACTACTGTCAGAGGGATTCTCATGAGCGGGGGTCCCCTGTGGAGGAATTCGACTACGTCATCGTGGGGGCCGGCGCGGCGGGATGCGTGCTGGCCAACCGGCTCACCGAGGATCCGGGAACGCGGGTGCTGCTGCTGGAGGCGGGCGGCTGGGACCGCAGCCCGTACGTGCGGGTGCCCAAGGCGTTCTCCCGGCTGATGGACGACGAGCGCACCGCCTGGCACTACCCGGCCACCACCGGGCCGGGCCGCCAGGAGATCTGGCAGCGCGGGCGGATGATCGGCGGCTCGACGTCGGTGAACGGCATGATCTGGAGTCGCGGCGCGGCCCGGGACTGGGACGCCCTCGAACCGCTGGGCTGGGGCTGGTCGGTCATGGGCCGGGTGTTCCCGCGGCTGGAGGACCACCCGCTCGGGCCCGCGCCGCACCGGGGCACCGGCGGCCCGGTGCGGCTGTCCATCGCCACCGGCACCGACCCGCTCGCCGAGGAGATGGTGGCGACCGGCGCCGAGCTGGGCTGGCGCCACGCCGACGACCTGGACGCCCACGACGACGAGCGGATCGGCTACCCGACCGCCACGATCCGCGCCGGACGCCGGGTCAGCGCCGCGGACGCGTTCCTGCACCCGGTGCGGCGCCGGCCCAACCTCACAGTCGAGGTCGGCGCCGTCGTCCTGCGGGTGCTCGTCGAGGGCGGCCGGGCCACCGGTGTACGGGTGGCGCGCGGCGGCGGGGAGGCCACGTACCGAGCGGCGGGCGAGGTGATCCTCGCCGCGGGCGCCCTGGCCACCCCGCACCTGTTGCAGGTCTCCGGCATCGGGCCGGCGGACACGCTGCGCGCCGCAGGGGTGCCGGTGCTGCTCGACCGGCCCCGGGTCGGCGCCGGGCTGCGCGAGCACCGGTCGATGGTGCTCCAGTACCGCCTCGCCGAACGCGGCGGCCACAACATGACCATCGGCAGCCCGCTCGGGCAGGCCCGGGCCACGCTGCGCTGGCTGCTCACCGGGGGCGGCCCGCTCGCCCTGCCGGTGCTGGACGTGGCGGCCCACCTCAAGTCCCGCCCCGACCTGGACCGCCCGGACGCGCACCTGCTGATGGCGCCGTTCTCGGCCGCCCCACCGCGCCCCGGCAGGGCGCTGGAGCTGGAACGGGAGCCGGGCGTGATGTGCCTGGGCACGGTGACCCGGCCGGACAGCGAGGGCAGCCTGACGATCACCGACGCGGACCCGCGTACGCCGCCGGCCATCGTGGCGAACTACCTCACCACCGAGCACGACCGGCGGGTGGCGGTGGACCTGTTCCGCCGGATGCGGGAGTTCTTCGGCACCGGCCCGATCGCGAAGCGCATCCAGGCCGAGACGGTGCCCGGGACGGCGACCACCACCGACGCGGAGATCGTCGAGGCGGCGGTGGCGCGCGGCTACTGCGGCTACCACGCGATCGGCACCTGCGCGATGGGCACCGGCGACGACCACGTGGTGGATCCGCGGTTGCGGGTGCGCGGCGTGGACGGGCTGCGGGTGGTCGACGCGTCGGTGCTGCCGGTGATGGTGGCGGGCTGGACCAGCGCCCCGGTGACCGCGCTGGCCTGGCGGGCCGCCGACGTGATCAGTGGACGGGACGCGGACTGAACGTGCCCGGGACCGCGCGGCGGCGGGCCCCGGGCACGTGGCTCAGACCGCGAAGCAGTTCGGCTGGACCGGGGCGCCGGAGAGCACCTGGCGTACCGCCGTGTACGTGGTGCCGTCCAGCACCAGCCCGAGGTGGCCGACGACCCGCAGCGGGCACCACGCCTGCACCAGGATGTTCGTCGCGCCGTCGGCGAGCACGGCGTTGTCGACCGGCCGGACCAGCTCGTCCTGCCACGTGCGCACCGTCGCCCAGCGCACCGGGCCCGGGGTGTCGTCCCCGGCGTTGAGGTCGGCGAGGAAGCTCGACCCGATGGTCATCTGCTGGCAGGCGATCACCCCGGCGCAGCTGCCCAGCCCGAGGAAGGCGACCAGGTTGGCGACGTAGGTGCCGTACTGCGGGCTGCCCAGGCTGACGTACTGGTCGACGGTGGCCGCGCCGCCGAGGTACTTGACGTACCAGCGGCTGACCAGGCCGCCCTCGGAGTGGCCGACCAGGTCGACGCGCGCCGCGCCGGTGCCGGCGCGCACCCGGTCCACGTAGGACGACAACGCCCGGGCGGACTCGCGGATGTCGCCGAGACCGAGGTTCGGCAACTGGAAGATCGAGACCCGGTAGCCGTCGGCGCGCAGCCGGGCGGCGATCGGCTCGTACGCGATGGAGATTCCACTCAGGCCGCCGACCACGATCACCGGGTCGGCGGCCGCGGCGGCGGCCCGTTGCGCGGCGGTGGCGACGGTGGCCGCGTGCGACGGGGCGGCGGGTTCGGCGGTGGCGGCCTGGGCGGCGGCCGGGACGAGCAGGACGGTGGCGGCGATGGTGGTGGCGGCCAGGATCGTTCGGAGCAGCATGGGCTGCACCTCCGGGGGGAGGCACCCGGGCGTACCCGGGGGGACGGGTGGGATCCGATCGATCGTGGACACGATGATGCGTGTCCGATTTCACACACGTCAATGGAAAGTTACGCGGCGGTAACCCTTGTCGCGCCCTCAGCGCAAACCGGCATGCCGGACCGGGCTCAGTTGCCCAGCGCCTGGACCTTCGCGATGGTCTCCTGCACGTGCTGCCGGGCCGGCTCCCCGCCCTGCGCGGCCTGCGCCAGCGCCTGCCGGTAGGAGTCGATGGCGCCGATCAGCGGCCCCGCCGTGGCCCCCTCCAGCGCGCCCGCCACCAGCGCCCGCGCCTCGGCCGCGTCCTGAGCGGCAGCGGCGGTGCGCGCCTTGGCCTCGTCCAGCTTCTGTGCCGCCGCCGCCAGCCTGGCGATGATCTCCGCCGCGCTCACACGCCCTCCCCCAGCTCACCGACCCCGCGAGCCTACCGCCCCGCCCCACCCCACCGCCTTCGCGATCTTGCACTTTCCGCCCGCCCGAAAGCCACAAATACCGCCGCCCAGGGGCCGAAACTCCATGATCGACGGAGCGGGCGGGTGGGCAGTGAGGACAGGGTCAGCGGAGGAGGCGGAAGAGGAGGAGGTAGAGGCAGAAGAAGGACGGGGAGACCAGCGCGCAGATCACGAAACCGAGCGGCACGTACCGTCCGGCCGGGGGCGCGTCGCCCTCCACCGCCGGGCGGCCCCAGCGGGCGAGCACCACCTGACCGGCCACGAAGGACATCAACGGCACACCCGCGCAGCTCAGCGCCGCCACCAGGTCCAGCCCGGTCACCGGCAGCGACGAACCCACTATCGCGATCAGCATCAGCAGCGAGCCGACCAGCGCGCAGCCCGCGTACACCACCACCGCCCGGGCCGCCGCCGACCAGGTGGGCAGCAGCACCGGCGTGCGGGCCAGCGCGTCGGCCTGCTGCCCGAACACGTCGGCCTCCTCGGCGAGCCGCCCCGCCGCCGCCAGCTCCGCCGCCGGGTCGCCGGCCCGCGGCGCCGGAACACCCCCCGAGGGGTACGTCCCGACGTCCGGCCGCCCCGGCGCGTCGGCTGCGCCGCCGGGCACCCCGTCCCCCGGTCCGGGCGCGGGACCCGGCGCTCCCCCACCGGCAGCCATCGCCGGCTCCGGCGCATCCGCCGGTACCGACGTCATCGGCACGCCGATCGCCTGCCCGAGCCGGTCCAGGTGCTGGCCCTGGGCGGTGAGCCGCTGCCCGAGCGTGTCGACGGCGGACTGGAGGCCGCGGCGGCGCTCCGCCTCGGCCGCGATCTCCCGCTCCCCGCCCCGCTGCCGGGTGGACAGCTCCCGCAGCAGCGCCGCGTACTCGTCGAATCCACTCATGGAACATCACTCCCGGCGGCGAACGGCACGATCAGCGCGGTGCGGTGCTCGTGCCGGTCGACCAGCAGGGCGCGCCCGTCGCGCGGGACGTACGCCAGGTCGTGCGCGCCGAGGTGCAGGCCCAGATCGGCGGCGGGGACGTTCAGCGCGACCAGGCCGGTCACGTCGTCGCGGTGACCGCTGCCGCCGAGGTCGTCGGCGAGCCGGCGCAGCCCGCGCCACCAGCCGAGCACGTGCACCCCGCGCGACGGGCCCTGGCGCAGCACGGCGCGCAGGTCGTCGTACCCGGATCGGAACGTCGCCGGGTCGGAGGCGGCCAGCGTCGTGGCGGCGGCGTCCATCCCGAACACCACCAGGTAGGTGCGCCCGGCGGCCGGGGCGTCGCCGGTCGCGGCCTCGGCGAGCTGGGCGCGCAGCGCGCCGGCGTCGAGGCGCCGGACCGGGTGCCCGGCGGCGGCCAGCGTCATGGCCAGGTCGTCGGCGGCGTCCGTGGTGCCCGGCGCCAGCGGCGCGAACAGGAACCGGGCGGTGCCGGGTACATGCTGGCGGGCCAGGGACAGGGTGGCCGACCGGAGCACGTCCGCGCCGGCCGCGGCGGTGCCGACCACCGCGAGGTGCCGGCCGGGGCTTCCGTCGAGCGCGAACCCGGCCGGGCTGCCGGGGACGTCCACCACGCGGCCGACGAGCGCGTACGGCGGGTCGGCGCCGGGCGTCAGCGCCGCCCAGGCGGGGTCATCGGTGAGCCGGGGCGTCTCGTGTCCCCGGAAGACGGCCGGCGGGCGTGACCCGGCCGGTCGGGCCGCGTGCAGCTCGTGACGCAGCGCGGCGAGGTCGGCCGAGGCGGCGTGCGCGTCGGGGAACCGCACCTCGGCGTCCGAGCCGGGCGCGCCCGCGCCGGTGTTCACCACTGCGGTGCCGACGGTGAGTCCGCGTGCGGCGTCGTTGCGCGGATCCAGTACGGCGTCGCCGCCTGGCAGCGCGATCCGCAGCGGGAACTGCCCGAAGATCGCCTCGGCCCGGCCGTAGAGCGCCTCGACGCCGGTGGTGCTCTGGCTCGCCAGCACCAGGTGCAGGCCGTACGAGCGGCCCTTGCGGGCGAGTTCCTCGATCAGGTCGACGGCCTGCCGGGCCAGCGCGTCGTTGCCGGCGAACAGCACGTGGAACTCGTCGACCACGGTGACGATCCGGGGCGGCCGGGCGTTGGGCGGCAGGTCGGCCAGGCGGCTGACACCGTGCCGCTTCAGCAGGTCGGCGCGGCGGCCCAGTTCGGCGCGCAGCTCGCGCAGCACCGCCACGCCGTACTCGCGGTCGGACTCGATGCCGACCGCGTCGGCGTGCGGCAGCCAGGACGGGTCACGGTCGGTGGGCACGAACTCGGTGAAGCTGACGCCCTCCTTGAAGTCGAGCAGCATCAGCCGCAGCTCGGCTGGGGAGTAGCGGGCGGCCAGCCCGTACAGCACGTCGAGCAGCAGGACCGTCTTGCCGGCGCCGGTCCGCCCGCCGATCAGCCAGTGCGGGGTGGCGTCGTCGAACGCCACGCTCAGCGGACGGCGTCCGGCCCGGCCGAGCACGGTACGCAGCCCGGAGGCGGCGGACCCGGCCCAGCGCTGCGCGGGCAGCAGGTCGGTGAACGTGACGCCGTTCTGGTCGGCGGCCTCGGCGTACCGGCGGGCCAGCGCGGTGACAGTGGCGTGCGAGGGGTCGCCGTCGAGCACGACCGGGGCGGCCAGCCCGCTGCCGTCGGTGCTGAACGGGCGCCCCGGCGGGTCGCCGACGAGCGTGTACCGCTCGGTGACGCGCAGCTGGGTGGTGGCACCCAGCGGCGGCGCGGCGCTCGGCCCGGCCGGTGGGTGGCCGGCCAGCAGCACGCAGACGGCCGCGGCCGGGCCGGCGTGGGTGAGCGCGGCCAGCCGGGCCAGTTCCCGGGGCGGTGGCGCGGACGCGGCGACCACCACCAGCAGCTCACGGTCCTCCGGCGCTGATCGCTGGGCGGTACGGGCGTGCCGCTCGGCCAGGTCGAGCAGGGCCGTCGTCTCCGCCTCGGTGGTCGCCGCCGCGGCGAGCACCCCGGCGTCCTGGAGTGGGCGCAGCGGCAGGAACGCCGCGCCGAAGGCGGCCTGGTCGATGCCGGCCACCCGGATCGTGCCGGCCGGAGCGGCGGTCAGCAGCCGTACCACCACCGCCCGCAGCAGCTCGCCGACGCGCGGGTCACGGGCGTCCGCGTCGACGGCCAGGTGCGCGCCCGCGCCCACGGGCACGAGCACCGGGAACGCGCCGTCGACAGTGGTCGCGGCGCCGAGGCGTACCGGAACGGGGTGGGTCGCGACGCGGGCCGTGCCGGGCACCGCGGCGGCCAGCTCACCGCCGAGGCGGGCCAGCCGCGCGACCAGCTCGGGGCTGCCCACCGGCGCCGGGCCCGCGGCGCCCAGCAGCCGCCGGGCCGCCTCCCAGTGCCGCACCGCCCGCCGATGCCGATCGACCGCCTGCCGGTACGCCGCCGCGAGTCTGCCCACCGTCCGCCCTCCGACGTTTGCGATCGAAGGGAACCCTAACGGACGCGCGCCGCACCGGCACGGGGCGCTCCGCACCGGGGATTCGTCCACTGTTCACCCGGCTACGGACGGGCGCGCCGCCCGCCGTTCCCCCGGCCCGGTTTGCCTTCCCCCAGGCAATCGTGCGCACAGGAAGGCGACGACGTGACCACCTCACCTCTCCCCCGGCGGTCCCTGCTGCGCGGCGGCGTGGCCGGCGGACTCGGCATCATGGTGGCCGGCAGCCTGGAGGCGATCGCCGGACCGGCGGCGGCCCGGCCCGCGTGCCGCCCCGCCGTCGGCTACGGCGACCTGGTGCCGGACCCGGCCGGCCTGCTGGCGCTGCCGCCCGGCTTCTCGTACACCGTCGTCGCGCAGGCGGGCGCGACGCTGCTGGAGTCCGGGCAGCCCACCCCGAGCGACGCGGACGGCACCGGCTGCTTCCGCGGGCCGCACGGCTCGGTGCTGGTGAACAACCACGAGATCGGCGGCGACGAGCCGTACCCGGTGCCGGCGCTGCCCGGCCTCACCTACGACCCGGGTGCCCGCGGCGGCACCACCACCATCGAGGTGGACCGGCACGGGCGGCGGCTGCGCGAGTACGTCAGCGTGGCCGGCACGCACAACAACTGCGCCGGTGGCATCACCCCGTGGGGCACGTGGCTGACCTGCGAGGAGACCGAGCAGCGGGCCGGCGGGCGGTATCTGAAGGACCACGGGTACGTCTTCGAGGTCGACCCGTACGACAGGTCCGCCAACACCGATCCGGTGCCGCTGACGTTCCTCGGGCGGTACTCCCACGAGGCGGTGGCGGTCGACCCGTACACGCACTCGATCTACCTGACCGAGGACGCGAGCGGGCCCAACGGCCTGTACTTCCGGTGGACGCCGCCGCCCGGCTTCCGGGCCGGCAAGGGCGCACTGCGGGCGCTCGCCCAGCGGCCCGACGGCGGCACCGCAGGCAGCCTCGCCGCGATGCGCTGCCTGCGCGGCGACACGCACGTGGCCGACCTGTCCGAGGCCACCACGCCCGGCACCCGCTACCGGGTCCAGTGGGTCGAGGTGCCCGACCGCGACGCCCGCACCGTGTCCGTACGCAAGCAGTTCACCGACGCCGAGGTGACCCGCAGCCGCAAGCTGGAGGGCGCGTGGTGGGGCGACGGCGGCGCGTACTTCGTGGCCAGCTACGCCCGCCACGACGACGGCAGCGCCAACGAGCACGACGGACAGGTGTGGTTCTACGACCCGCGCCGGCAGACCGTCACGCTGAAGACCATCTTCGGGGTGAACACCGACCCGGAGGCCGACCACGGCAACTACGACGGGCCGGACAACATCACCGTCTCCCCGTACGGCGGGGTGATCCTGGCCGAGGACGGCGAGGGCGTGTCGCACCTGGTCGGCGTCACCGAGCAGGGCAAGGCGTACCCGCTGGCGCGCAACGAGCGCAACGACAGCGAGTTCACCGGGCCGACGTTCAGCGCGGACGGGAAGACGTTATTCGCCAACATCCAGTCGCCGGGGTACGTGTTCGCGATCACCGGACCGTGGGGGCGGCCGGGCAACGGGCACCGCTGAGCGGGTGGCCGGCGGTTCCCGGGCGGGAGCCGCCGGCCGATCCGCCTCTCCTCGGCGATCTTGCACCTGCGGCCCCGAAGAATGGGTGCATAAGCCGCATTTCGCCGCCCGAAAGTGCAAGATCGGCGCACTGGACCGCGCCGACGGTTGTCCGCGCGACGCTCTCGGCGATCGCGGAGCGTGGCGGGTTCGGCTGAACCCGGCCGCACCCGCCACTTCCTCCCGCACAGAGCAGCCCTTGATGCGTCACGTCAACAAACGGCCGGACGTATCAATTCATGCCCGCCGGCGGGCGCAGGCCGTCCAGCGCGATGGCCAGGACGCGGTCCCGCTGGGCCGGGTCCGGGAACTGGTACGCGGCGAGGCCGCTGATCAGCCGAATCACGTCGTCGAAGCCGGCGTCCGGCCGGGCCGCCCCGGCCTCCTGGGCGCGGCGCAGCAGCGGCTCGCCGGTCGCGTAGATCTCGGTGCGGCAGCTGCGGAACACCTCGGAGTCGTGCACCAGTTCCTCGGCCAGCGCCCGCTTGGTGGCCACGTAGGCGACGAACCGGTGCAGCCAGCCGACCAGGGCGTCCCACGGCGGCTCGTCGGACAGGTCGGCGGCGGAGGCGCTGAGCGCGCGCACCTCCTCGACGTAGACCGCCTCGAACAGGTCCCGCCGCTGCGGGAAGTTGCGGTAGAGCGTGCCGATGCCCACGCCCGCCCGGCGGGCGATCTCCTCCAGCGACGCGCCCGCGCCGTGCTCGCCGAAGACCTCGCGGGCGGCGGCGATCAGCGCGTCGTAGTTGCGGCGGGCGTCGGCCCGCTTCGGGCGGCGCGCGAAGACCTCGCCGGTCACGTCGGCATCGGCCATGGCGCGCGTCACCCCTTTCGCCTTGCAACCGGAGGCACCCCTCCGCTAGGTTAGTGGAGGCAAGCCTCCGGTTACTGACCGGAGCCACCCCTCCGGATAGCTTACTCCGGACTCTCCGGCCGCCCATCCGGCCACGCGATCCTCGCGCCCCCGACACGGACCCGGGAGGTCCCACCATGCCCGCCGACCGCTGAACGCCAGCGCAACCCGGCCGCCACCGCCGCACGACGCGCGAGCGGCCACCACGCTCGTACCGACAACGGGGAGTTCTCCCACATGATCCACTCACCCCGGCGCGGCTCGCGCCGGATCACCTTCCTCGTGCTGGCCGCCGGCACCGGCTTCTTCGCGATGCTCCAGTCGCTGATCACGCCGGTGCTGCCCACCATCCAGCACGACCTGCACACCTCGCCCAACACAGTGACCTGGGTGCTCACCGCGTACCTGCTCTCCGCGTCCGTCTTCACGCCGATCGTCGGCCGCATCGGCGACATGGTCGGCAAGGAGAAGACGCTCGTCTTCTCACTCGCCGCGCTGGCGCTGGGCTGCCTGCTGGCAGCCGTCGCCCCCAGCATCGGCGTGCTGATCGCCGCCCGGGTGGTGCAGGGCATCGGCGGCGCCGTCTTCCCGCTGTCGTTCGGCATCATCCGCGACGAGTTCCCGGCCGCCCGGGTCAGCTCGGCGGTGGCCTCGATCTCCGCGGTCGTCGCCGTCGGCGGCGGGCTGGGCGTGGTGCTGGCCGGGCCGATCGTGGCCACCCTGGGCTACCGGTGGCTGTTCTGGATCCCGCTGGTGGTGGTCGGCCTGACCGCGCTCGCCGCGCACCGGTTCGTGCCGCGCTCGCCGGTACGCACCCCAGGCCGGATCAACTGGCTCAGCGCCGTACTCCTGTCCGGCTGGCTGGTGGCGCTGCTGCTGCCGGTCAGCAAGGGCGCCGCCTGGGGCTGGGGATCCGGCCGGGTGGTCGGGCTGCTGACGCTGGCCGCGGTGCTCGCGGCCGCCTGGCTGACGACCGAGGCCTGGGCCGCGAATCCGCTGATCGACCTGCGGATGATGCGCCTGCCGGCGGTCTGGACCACGAACCTCGTCGGGTTGCTCTACGGCGCCTCGATGTTCGCCGTCTACGCGTTCCTGCCGCAGTTCGCGCAGATCCCGACCAGCGCCGGCTACGGCTTCGGCGCCAGCGTCACCCAGGCCGGGCTGCTGATGCTGCCGATGCTCGTCGGCATGTTCGTGGCCGGCCTGCTGGCCGGACGCCTGCAGTCCCGGTTCAGCGCCAAGGCGCAGCTGAGCACCGGTGCGGTGTTCAACGTGGCGGCCGCCGCCATGCTGACCGTCGCGCACGACACCCGCTGGCAGGTCGGTATCGCCGGCGGTCTGGTGGGTCTCGGCATCGGGCTGGCGTTCGCCTCGATGGCCAACCTGATCGTGGCGAACGTGCCGGCCGGGCAGACCGGCGCGGCGACCGGCATGAACGCCAACATCCGTACCATCGGCGGCGCGATCGGCGCGGCGCTCGCCAGTGCCGTGATCACCGCGAATCCGCAGCCGAGCGGGCTGCCCCGGGAGGCCGGTTTCACGGCGGGCTTCCTGCTGCTCACCGGCATCTCGGTGGCCGCGGCGCTGGCCGCGCTCGCCGTACCCTCCGGTCGCCGCCGGTGGCCCCGGCGGCGGATCGGGCCGGCGGTGCCGGACCTGGCGCCGGTGCCGGCCGCGGAGCTGGTCCCGGCCCGCTGACCTCAAGGGGTACGAGCAGACGAGAGCCCCGCCCGGCGCGTACCGGGCGGGGCTCCGCGGTGCCGGCCGCCTTCGCGGCTACGGTCCGAGCGGCGCGAGAAATGATCCTTGCCTCCCTGGCTGCCTAGCACGGCAACCTCGAACCCCAACCATGATCACGAATGGCGGCTGCGCACTAGCGTGGTGCGACGCGGCAGCCGGGGTCGGGGCCGGTGTCGGCCACGCCGCAGTGGAACACCTCGACCGGGGCGGCGTCCACGTCGGGCACCTTCGCCACGGTGAGCAGCGCCAGCCGCTTCGCCACCGGCTCGCCGGAGTCCGGGGCGTACCGGATGAGGCCGCTGACCCCCGGGTAGCCGCCGGCGGCGTTCTGCCGCAGCACCTCGGCGTGCACCCCGACCGGGTTGACCGAGCGGGGCTCCCAGCGGCGGCCGGTGTCGGCGTGGCGCAGGCGGGCGGCGAGGCTCTCCAGCGCGCGTACCGTCATCATGGTGGCGTCGTAGGCCAGGCTGACCCGCTCGCCGACCGGCGGGCCGGTCCCGGCGCGGCATCGGGGCGGGTCGAGCAGGCCGTCCGCGCCGATCCAGGTGAGGAAACTGCCCCGGGCGTCGTCGCGCCCGGCCTGCGCGGCCCGCAGCGACGCGCACGTGGCCAGCGCTGCTTTCGACACGTACGTGACCGGCAGGTTGCCCGGCGCGCTGGCGCGCAGCCCTGGGTTGGCCATGTAGCGGTTCACCGAGTCGTCGGCGACCAGGTGCCGGGGCGGGTTCGCGCCGCACTCCTTGAGCGCGCGCATGAACCCGTCGAACTCCGACCAGCGGCCGGCGAAGAAGAGCATCCCCGGGTAGCCGCACTCCTGGGTGAGCCGCCGCCCGCTGCGCCATTCGTCAAGCCGGGTGATCCGGTCGCCGAAGCGTTCCCGCAGGCCGTCGACGAGGGTGGCGACGTAGAGGTCGTCGGTGAGCGAGCTGCCCTCGCCGGTGGTCCAGTAGACGTGCGCCTCCCCCACCCGCAGCACCTGCCGGGCGTACGCCTCGACCATCCGGGTCTGGTCCCGGTTCGGCGCCGACATGGCCAGGTAGAGGCTGGAGTTGGCGTCCATCCGGTCGGCCGACAGCGTGGGGGCGAGCACCGGCAGGCCGACCCGGTTGAGTTCGCGCAGCGCCGCCGCCGTGCTGGTGCGGCTGTCCACCAGCCCGACCACGCCGAGCACTGTGGGGTCGTCGCGGGCCAGCCCCTCCAGCATCCGTACCGCGTCGTCGGCGTGCCGCATCTGCCGACCGGCGTTCGCCACCACGATGTGCAGCAGCGCCGCGTCGTCCGCCGCCGCCGACTCCTGGAGCAGGGCGTACTGGGCGGTGGCCATGCCCTCCAGTTCCTCCCGCTCGGAGACGTAGGACTCCTCGTCCGCGCGGGTCCGGTTGCCGGTGAGGCTGCCCAGGTAGACAAGCGTCAGGTAGGGGCGGCGGTGCTCGCTGCGCCGCCACACCTCCTCGGCGGCCCGGTTCTGGGCGAAGATGCGCCGCTGCACGGCGCGCAGCCGGTCCTGCCCGGGTTCGCTGTTGAAGACCTGCCCGGCGGTGTCGCTGTAGCCGACGCACTCCCCTCCCACGAGCCGGACGGTGACCCGGTCGGTGGGCCAGGGACGGCAGTCCGGCGCCCACCGCCCGTGCGCCCACACGCCCAGCCCGGCGACGAGCGCCAGGGCCACCGCGGCGGGCAGGAACCGCCGCGCCCACCAGGGCGGGTCGGGCGCGACAAGGGCCGGCGGGACGCCTCCCACCGGGGCGTCGACGTCCCGGTCGTCCGCCTCCAGCAGCATCAGCCAGGCGCCGGAGCGACGCAGCCGGCGGTTCTCCGGCAGCGCCTCGGCCCACTCCTCGTACGCCTCCTCGGCCTCGGCCAGCGGCCGGGCCGCGGCCGGTTCCGGCGGCGGGTCGGCGGCGACCGCGACGACGAGCAGCGGGTCGTTGCGGCCGGTCTCGTTGCGCACCTCGTCGACGAGCCGGACCAGCGTGTGCCCGACGTTGTCCGGCCGCGCGCCGTCGAGCACCAGCACCGGATAGGCGGTGCGGCGCCAGTCCCCGGGCCGCCAGAACCGCCGCCGGTACGCGAGGCGCAGGTCCTCCAGGAACGCGTGCAGCAGCAGCTTCTCCACCTGGGCCGGGTGTTCGCCGTCGCGCCAGCCGGCGGTGAGCCGCTCGGCGAAGCCGAGGAACGTCACCGACTGCCGGGGCGCCAGGTACTGCTGGCGCATGAACCAGCGGTACTGCCGTCCGACGAGCGGCACCCGGCCGGAGACGGCGATCCGGAACACGACGCCGGGCACGGCCCGCCACAGCAGCCAGAGCAGCAGGTGCAGCGCGGCGCCGAGGCCGGAGTCGCCGCCGACCTGGGGGTCGTCACCGGTCCGCCGTCCCCGCCAGTCCCGCAGCCGGCGGACCAGCGCGGCCCGGCCGCTGTCGGCGGCGTCCAGGTCCACGGCGAGCGTCTGGTGCATCAGCCAGTCGGCCAGCGGGTAGTGCCGGAACCGCAGCCGGGGCGCGCCGAACGCCTCCACGGAGAGTTGCCGGTGCAGTTCGCGCAGCACGGCCGCGACGTCGTCGCCGGCCGGGCGGCCGGTCAGGTCCAGCACGGCGTGCGGTACCCGCCGCCCGGCCCGGCGCGCCGCGAAACGCCGTAGCAGGGCCGCGATCGCGCCGTCCCCGGTGGGCCGGACTAGCCAGAGCAGCGGGAGCCGGCGGTCACCGCGGCGTGGACGCCGCAGCAGCCGGGCCAGCAGGGTGAGCAGTTCCGGGCCGCCGGCCGGGAGTTGCTCGCGGACCGGCCGCGGCCGGGTCGCCGGCTCACGCATGGTCACCTCCGGGTCACATGCGGTGTCGCACCATTGTCGACGTTCGATGCAACCCGGCACGGCGGGGCCCCGCTCGACGGACGGGTGCCGAGCGGGGCCCTCCTCGCGTGCGGATCAGCCGATGGCGGCGGTCAGCGCGGCCAGGTAGCCGTAGCGGTAGCCGTTGGCGTTCGGGTGGTACGCCTCGATGACGCCGCTGACGTCGCGGATCCACGGCTCGGCGGCGCACACGCCGTGCCCGGCGAAGAACGGCCGCGCGTCGACGAAGGTGCCCCCGGCGGCGGCGGCCCGGCCGGAGATGACGCCGTTGAGCGTGTCGGCGGCCTGGTTGAGGATGGTGCGCTTGTAGCTGCTCATGGCGAGCAGTCCACAGGAGCCGGTCTCGAACAGCCGCGGGTAGCCGAGCACCACCAGCCGGGCGTTCGGGGCCCGGTTGCGGATCGCGGTGTACGTGGCGTCGAGCCGGGCGGGCAGCGTGGCGGTGGCGAACGCCTTCGACTCGTTCACCGCGCTCTCGCAACTGGACGTGCTGCCGAAGCGGCAACTGGTCATCACGTCGGCGAAGCCGGCGTCGTTGCCGCCGATGGTGATGGTGACCAGCGTGGTGCTGCTGCTGAGCTGGCCGACCTGGTTGGCCAGCACGTCGGCGGTGACCGCGCCGCCGCAGGCCGGGAACTTGAAGCTGGTGACCGAATGGGCGGTGGCCCAGAGCGGGGCGTACGACTTCTGGCTGCGCAGGCAGGTGGACAGGTCGTACGGGCCGGCGCCGACCCCGGAGGAGTAGGAGTCGCCGAGGGCGACGTAGTTGACGGTGGCCGCCCGGGCGGCGCCGGGCAGGAGCACGGCGCCGAGTACGGCCGCCAGGAGGGCGGCGAACGCGGTACGGACGCGACGGGGCATGGCAGAGCCTCCACGGGGCAGGGGTGGTGGAGCCCGTTGACCGCGCGCGTGGCCGAGGGATCGGTGCTGTTACTGGTCGGTAATGCTATCGAAACATTCGTCGAAATTGAATAGCCCCGATCGGCCGGACAGGACAGATACGTTCACATGTGTCGATTAGTTTGACGGTGACGACACCCGACGGAGGGAGTCCCACCGTGCGACGCGCACTCACGGCGGCCATCGCCGCCCTGACCCTCACCACGGCCGGCACCACAGTGACCGGTGCCCCCGGCCAGGCCGCCCCCACCGGATGGGGCCGGCCGCAACCCGCGGCGGCCACCCCGACGCCGGGTGGCCCCGGGCTGGGCGACAGCTACTTCCCCGACTACGGCAACGGCGGCTACGACGTCGGCCACTACGACATACGGCTGCGCTACGAGCCGGCCACCGACCGGCTCAGCGGCACCACCACGATCCTCGCCACCGCCACGAAGGACCTGTCGCGGTTCAACCTGGACTTCGCCCTCGACGTCGAGTCGGTGCGGGTGAACGGGTGGGCTGCCGGGTTCGCCCGGGCCGGCGACCACGAGCTGGTGATCACCCCGGCCCGGCCGCTGACGAAGGGCCAGCAGCTCACCGTCGTGGTGAGGTACGCGGGCGTGCCGTCGCAGACCACCGTCTACGGCTACACCGCGTGGACCCGTACCGCCGACGGGGCGCTCGCCGTCAACGAGCCCGAGTCGGCCTGGTGGTGGTACCCGAGCAACGACCACCCGAAGGACAAGGCCACCTGGGACATCTCGGTGTCGGTGCCGACCGGCGTCGAGGTGATCAGCAACGGCGTGCAGCCGCGCGACCCGCTGCCCGAGGCCGGCAACCGCACCCGGTGGAGCTGGCGCAGCGTCAAGCCCGGTGCCACGTACCAGGCGTTCCTCGCGATCGGGCAGTACGACATCGTCACCGGCACCGCGCCGAACGGGCAGCCGGTGGTGAACGCGTACAGCACCACGCTCGGCGAGCGCCTGCCGGCCGCGCGGGCCAGCATCGAACGCACCGCCGAGATCGTCGACTGGGAGAGCGGGCTGTTCGGCCCGTACCCGTTCGAGGCGCAGGGCGGCGTGGCCGGGCCGGTCGACGGCATCGGCTTCGCCCTGGAGACGCAGACCCGTCCGGTGTACGGCCCCGGCTTCTGGCGGCGCGGCGCCAACACGTACGTGGTGGTGCACGAGAACGCCCACCAGTGGTTCGGCGACTCGGTGTCGGTGGCGGACTGGCGGCACATCTGGCTGAACGAGGGCTTCGCGTCGTACGCCGAGTGGCTCTGGTCGGAGGAACAGGGCGAGGGCACCGCGCAGGAGCTGTTCGACTTCACCTACGACAGCTACCCGGCCGACTCCGAGTTCTGGCAGGTGCGCCCCGGCGCCCCGGGCCCGAGCGGGATCTTCGACGCCGCCGTCTACGACCGGGGTGCGATGGCGCTGCACCAGATCCGGCTCGCCGTGGGCGACGCCGCGTTCTTCCGCGTCCTGCGCACCTGGACGGCCAAGCGGCAGTACGGCAACGGCACCGTCGCGCAGTTCCAGGCGCTCGCCGAGCGGATCTCCGGACGGGACCTCGACGCGGTGTTCACCACCTGGCTGTTCACCCCCGGCCGGCCCGCCGTGGCCGGCGCCGCGCGGACGACAGCCGCACCGGCGCAGCCGGCCTCGTGGGCGAAGATCCGGGCCGCGCACGACCTGCTCGGCCGCTGACCGGCGCCGGCCGGGCCGCTCCCCCGCGACGGGGGCGGCCCGGCCGGCGCGGGGTCAGCGCGCGGCGAGCGGCTGGCGGGCCGGGTCGACCGGGGCGGGCAACTCGCCCACCCCGCCCAGGTACGCGTGGATCGCCGCCGCGGCGGCGCGTCCCTCGGCGATCGCCCAGACGATCAGCGAGGCCCCCCGGTGCATGTCACCGGCGACGAAGACACCGTCGGCGGCCTGCCAGTCGGGGCCGGAGTCGATCGCGCCCCGGCCGTTGCGGGTCACCCCGAACTGGGCCAGCAGCGGCTGTTCCTCGGTGCCCTCGAAACCGATGGCGAGCAGCACCAGGTCGGCCGGGATCTCCCGCTCGGAGCCGGGCAGCGGGGTGACGATGCGGCGACCGTCCACCTTCTCCACGGTCACCTCGGCGATCCGGACCGCGCGGACCTGACCGGTGCCGTCGTCCACGAACTCCTGCACGGCGACGGCGAACACACGCTGGCCGCCCTCCTCGTGCGCCGGGTAGTTGCGCAGCACCCACGGCCAGGTCGGCCACGGGTCCCGGGCCGCGTCGCGCTCCGTGGGCGGCACCGGGTAGAGGTCGAGCTGGTGGACGCCGGCCGCGCCCTGCCGGTGCGCCACACCGAGGCAGTCGGCGGCGGTGTCGCCACCACCGATGATCACCACGTGCTTGCCGGCGGCGTCGATCGGCGTACCGTCGGGCAGCGTGGCGAGCGCGGGCCGCCCGTTCCCGGCGGCGGCCACCACCCGGTTCGCGGCGACCAGATGCGCCATCGCCTGGTGCACGCCGCGCAGCGCCCGGCCGGGCGTCTCCGGGGTGTCCCGGCCCTGCAACGCGCCGCAGGCCAGCAGCACCGCGTCGTGCTCCGCGCGCAACTGCTCGGCGGTCACGTCGACGCCGACGTCGACACCGGTCCGGAACCGCACACCCTCGGCGGTGAGCTGGGCCAGCCGCTTGTCGATGTGCTGCTTCTCCAGCTTGAAGTCGGGGATGCCGTAGCGGAGCAGGCCGCCGATCGCGTCGTCGCGCTCGTACACGGTGACCGCGTGACCGGCGCGGGCGAGCTGCTGCGCGGCGGCCAGCCCGGCCGGGCCGGAGCCGACCACCGCGACCGACCGGCCGGTCGGGGCGGAGGCGGGCCGGGGCCGCAGGCCGTCGCGGGCCACGGCCGCGTCGGCGATCTCCACCTCGACCTGCTTGATGGTGACCGGCTGCTGGCCGCCGAGGCCGAGCACGCAGGCCGCCTCGCACGGCGCCGGGCAGAGCCGGCCGGTGAACTCGGGGAAGTTGTTGGTGGCGTGCAGCGAGTCCACCGCGGCGTCCCAGTTGCCGGTGCGGACCAGGTCGTTCCAGTCCGGGATGCGGTTGCCCAGCGGGCAGCCGTCGTGGCAGAACGGGATGCCGCAGTCCATGCAGCGGGTGGCCTGCTCGCGGATCAGCTCCTCACCGGCCGGCGGGTAGACCTCGCGCCAGTCGGAGATGCGCACCGGCACGGGACGGCGGGCCGGCAGCCGCCGGTCGTAGCGCAGGAAACCGTTCGGGTCAGGCACGAGCCACCTCCTGGGCGACCGCCCGGGGCGCGGGCGGTACCGGCGCGGGAGAGAGGGCACTCATCACCGCGTCGTCGACGTCTCGGCCGGCGGCTTCGGCGGCCCGCATGATCTCCATGACCCGGCGGTAGTCCCGGGGCACCACCGCGGTGAACTCCTCCACCGCCTGCGGCCAGCGCTTGAGCAGGTCCTCGGCGACCGCCGAGTCCGTCTCGGCGAAGTGCCGCTGGACCAGCTCGTGCAGCCGGTCGCGTTCCTCGTCGCGCAGCGGCGACAGGTCGACCAGCTCGGCGTTCACCAGCCGCTGGTCGAGCCGGTGCACGAACGCGGTGCCACCGGACATGCCGGCGGCGAAGTTGCGCCCGGTCGGCCCGAGCACCACGACGGTGCCGCCGGTCATGTACTCGCAGCCGTGGTCGCCGAGGCCCTCGACCACCGCGACCGCGCCGGAGTTGCGCACCGCGAACCGCTCCCCCACCCGGCCGCGCAGGTACACCTCGCCGCCGGTGGCGCCGTACAGGATGGTGTTGCCGGCGATGATCTGGTCCTCGGCGCGGCGGCCCGGCGTGGCGTCCACGCCGACGAACGGCGCGTCGGCGTCCGGCCGGACCACGATCCGGCCGCCGGACAGTCCCTTGCCGACGTAGTCGTTGGCGTCGCCGTACAGGCGCAGCGTGACCCCGCGCGGCAGGAACGCGCCGAACGACTGGCCGGCGGTGCCGCGCAGCCGGAACTCGATCGTGTCGTCGGGCAGCCCGTCGCCGCCGAAGCGGCGGGTCACCTCGCCGCCGAGCATCGCGCCGACGCTGCGGTGCTCGTTGCGGACCTCGACCTCGACCCGGACCGGGGTACTGTCGCGCAACGCCGGCCCGGCCAGCTCGATGAGCCGGTTGTCCAGCGCCGCGTCGAGGCCGTGGTCCTGGGCGCGTACGCCCCGGCGGGCCGCGCCCTCGGGCAGCTCCGGCAGGTGCAGCACCCGGCTCAGGTCGAGCCCGTGGCCCTTCCAGTGGTCGATCGCGCCGGCCACGTCGAGCAGCTCGGTGTGGCCGATCGCCTCGTCGATGCTGCGGAAGCCCAGCTCGGCCAGGTAGCCGCGGACCTCCTCGGCCAGGAAGAGGAAGAAGTTCTCCACGAACTCGGGGCGGCCGGTGAAGCGCTCGCGCAGCACCGGGTTCTGGGTGGCGATGCCGACCGGACAGGTGTCCAGATGGCACACCCGCATCATCACGCAGCCCTCGACGATCAGCGGCGCGGTGGCGAAGCCGAACTCCTCGGCGCCCAGCAGCGCCGCGATCAGCACGTCCCGGCCGGTCTTGAGCTGGCCGTCGACCTGCACCGTCACCCGGTCGCGCAGCTTGTTGAGCAGCAGCGTCTGCTGCGCCTCGGCCAGGCCCATCTCCCACGGGGTGCCGGCGTGCTTGAGCGAGTTGAGCGGGGACGCGCCGGTGCCGCCGTCGTGCCCGGAGATCAGGATGACGTCGGCCTTGAGCTTGGCCACGCCCGCCGCGACGGTGCCCACGCCCACCTCGCTGACCAGCTTGACGTGCACCCGGGCGGCCGGGTTGACGCACTTCAGGTCGTGGACGAGCTGGGCCAGGTCCTCGATGGAGTAGATGTCGTGGTGCGGCGGCGGGGAGATCAGGCCGACACCGGGGGTGGCGTGCCGGGTCCGGGCGATCCACGGCCAGACCTTGTTGCCGGGTAGCTGCCCGCCCTCGCCGGGCTTCGCGCCCTGCGCCATCTTGATCTGGAGGTCGTCGGCGTTGACGAGGTATTCGCTGGTCACGCCGAACCGGCCGCTGGCGATCTGCTTGACCGCGGAGCGCCGCGCCGGGTCGTGCAGCCGCTCGACGTCCTCGCCGCCCTCGCCGGTGTTGGACTTGCCGCCGAGCCGGTTCATCGCGATGGCGAGGGTCTCGTGCGCCTCCGCCGAGATCGACCCGTACGACATGGCGCCGGTGGCGAAGCGCTTGACGATCTCGGTGGCCGGCTCGACCTCGTCCAGCGGCACCGCCGGGCGTACGCCGGTGCGCAGCCGGAACAGCCCGCGCAGCGAGCCCGCCTGCGCGGCCAGCTCGTCGACCTTGGCGGTGTACTGCCGGAACACGTCGTACTGGCGGCTGCGGGTGGCGTGCTGGAGCAGGAAGACGGTCTCCGGGTTGAACAGGTGCAGCTCGCCCTCGCGGCGCCACTGGTACTCGCCGCCGACCTCCAGCCGGTCGGTGGCCTGCGCGCCGGGCGCCGGCCAGGCCCGCGCGTGCCGGGCCGCCACCTCGGCGTGGATCTCGTTCAGGCCGATGCCGCCGATGGTGCTCGGCGTGCCGCGGAAGTACCTGTGGACCAGGCGGGTGTCCAGGCCGACCGCCTCGAAGACCTGCGCGCCGCAGTAGGACGACACGGTCGAGATGCCCATCTTGGACATGATCTTCAGGACGCCCTTGCCGAGCGCCTTGACGTAGTTGCGGACCGCCTTGACCCGATCCACGCCGGCCAGCACGCCGGTGGAGATCATGTCCTCCACCGACTCGAAGGCCAGGTACGGGTTGACCGCCGCCGCGCCGTACCCGATCAGCACCGCCGCGTGGTGCACCTCGCGGCAGTCACCGGACTCGACGATCAGCGCCACCTGGGTGCGGGTCTGCTCGCGGACCAGGTGCTGGTGCACCGCGGCGGTGAGCAGCAGCGACGGGATCGGCGCCAGGTCGGCGTTGGAGTCCCGGTCGGAGAGCACCAGGATGCGGACGCCGTCCTCGATCGCCTCGGAGACGTGCCGGCAGATCTCGGTCAGCCGCGCCTTGATGCCGGCGCCGCCGTCGCGCAGGCGGTAGAGCCCGGAGACCCGGACCGCCTTGAAGCCGGGCAGGTCGCCGTCCTCGTCGATGGACAGGATCTTGGCCAGCTCGTCGTTGTCGATCACCGGGTACGGCAGCACGATCTGCCGGCAGCTCGCCGGGCCCGGGTCCAGCAGGTTGCCCTCCGGCCCGATGGTGGACGCCAGGCTGGTCACCAGCTCCTCCCGGATGGCGTCCAGCGGCGGGTTGGTGACCTGCGCGAAGAGCTGATGGAAGTAGTCGTAGAGCAGCCGCGGCCGGGTGGACAGCGGAGCGATCGGCGTGTCGGTGCCCATCGAGCCGATCGGCTCGGCGCCGCTGCGGGCCATCGGGCCGAGCAGGATCTTCAGCTCCTCCTCGGTGTAGCCGAACGTCTGCTGGCGGCGGCGTACCGAGTCGTGGGTGTAGACGGTGTGCTCGCGCGGCGGCAGGTCGTCCAGCTCGATCAGGCCGGCGTGCAGCCACTCCTGGTACGGCTGCTCGGCGGCCAGCTCGGTCTTGATCTCGTCGTCGGAGACGATCCGGCCGTTGACGGTGTCGACCAGGAACATCTTGCCCGGCTGGAGCCGGCCCTTGGCGACCACAGTGGCCGGGTCCAGGTCGAGCACGCCCGCCTCGCTACCCAGCACCACCAGGCCGTCGGCGGTGTGCCACCAGCGTCCCGGGCGCAGGCCGTTGCGGTCCAGCACCGCGCCGACGATCTCGCCGTCGGTGAACGCGACGGACGCCGGGCCGTCCCACGGCTCCATCAGGCTGGCGTGGAAGCGGTAGAACGCGCGCTTGTCGGCGCGCATGTCCGGGTCGTTCTCCCACGCCTCGGGGATCATCATGAGCACCGCGTGCGGCAGGCTCCGCCCGGCCAGGTGCAGCAGTTCGAGCACCTCGTCGAAGTTGGCCGAGTCGGACGCCGCCGGGGTGCACACCGGGAAGACCCGGCGGATGTTGCCGGGGATGCTCGGGCTGCGCAGCAGCGCCTCGCGGGCCTGCATCCAGTTGCGGTTGCCGCGGATCGTGTTGATCTCGCCGTTGTGCGCGATGAACCGGTACGGGTGCGCCAGCGGCCAGGACGGGAACGTGTTCGTGGAGAAGCGGGAGTGCACCAGCGCGATGGCGCTGACCACCCGCTCGTCGGTCAGCTCCGGATAGAACGCCGGGAGCTGGTCCGGGGTGAGCATGCCCTTCCACACCATGGTGCGGCCGGACAGCGACGGGAAGTACGCCGGCACGCCCCGCTCGGCGGTCTCCCGCTCGACCTGCTTGCGCAGGCAGAACGCCACCCGGTCCAGGTCCAGCCCGGTCAGCGGGGAGCCGGCCGGGCCGGCCGGCGAGTCGGTCAGCCGATGCGCGGCCACGAACAACTGCCGGACCCGGGGCATCGCCGCGAGCGCGGTCTCCCCCAGGCCGGACGGGTCGGTCGGCACCTCGCGCCAGCCGAGCACGTCCGCGCCCTCGACCAGCGCGTACTTGTCCACCACCTGGCGGGCGCGGGCCTCGGCCGCGTCGTCGTCGGGCAGGAACACCAGGCCGGTGGCGTACTGGCCGGCCGGGGGCAGCGGGAAGTCGACGGTGGCGCGCAGGAACGCGTCCGGCACCTGGATCATGATGCCGGCGCCGTCCCCGGTGTTGTGCTCCGCGCCCCGGGCGCCCCGGTGGTCCAGCCGGCACAGCGCCCCGAGGCCGTTCGCGACGACCTGGTGCGAGCGCCGCCCGTGCAGGTCGGCCACGAAGGCCACGCCGCAGGCGTCGTGCTCGTACGCGGGGTCGTAGAGCCCGGTCGTCCGCGGGGCCGACTGCGGGCTGTGAGGGTACGGAAAGGCCACCGGGCCTCCTGTCGTCACTCAGGATGGATCATGATGGGGACGACGTCGGCCCTCTGCGGTTTATTGAGTCTACGTTAGGGCTTCCGGCGCAAGGCCAGTTCAGATTGATCACACTTCCAGATGCTGGGACGTGTAGTCTCGCGCGGTGGATCTCGCACGCGCTGACGTACTCGACCGGTTGGAGCGGTTCTACGACGCGGTGCCCCGCGACGGGGCCCGGACCGAGGATCACGGCGCCCTGGTGCTGTTCGTCCGGGACGGCGCCGGATGGCCGTTCTACGCCCGGCCCCGGCTCGACGCCACCGACGCGCCCACGCTCGCCGACGTGACGGCGGTCCGCGCCCGGCAGCGCGAACTGGGTCTGCCCGAGGCGTTCGAGTGGGTGCACGAGCACCAGCCCGACCTGCTGGCGGTGGCCCGCTCGGCCGGGCTCAGCGTGCTGGAGGCGCCGCTGATGCTGCTGGAGCCGGGGCGGCTGCCCGACCCGGGGACGTTCAGCGACGTACCGGTGCGGGTGCTGGACCCCGGCGACCCCGGCTTCGCGGCGGACATCGCGCTGCGCCGGGCGGTCGCGGCGGTCGGCTTCGCCAACGGTGGCACCGCGCGCGGCGACGCCGGACCGACCGAGCGGGACGCCGCCCTCGCCCAGCTGGACGTGGCGGCGCTGGAGGAGGAGGCGACGCGGGTCGCCGACGGCCGGCGCATCTCGGTGCTCGCCGAGGCGCCCGAGGAGAGCGCACTCGCCAGCGGGATGGCGATGCGGGTCGACGACGTGGCGGAGATCGCCGGGGTGGCCACGCTGCCGTCCGCGCGGCAGCGCGGGCTGGGCGCGGCGGTGACCGCCACGCTCGCGCGGGAACTACGCGCCGCCGGCACCGACCTGATCTTCCTGAGCGCCGGCAGCGAGGACATCGCCCGTGTCTACCTGCGGGTCGGATTCCGCCGGATCGGCACCGCCTGCATCGCCGAGCCCGCCGCGGTCATCTGAGTGCCGACCCGGCTGTCGGGCGGGCCGGTCGCCCGGGGACCGCGCCGGCTGCGGGCCGGGCCGTCGGCGAGCCGTGCCGCCCGAGGGACGGCCGCACGCGGACGGGCCGCACGCGGACGGTCAGGACGGCGGCTGCCAGGCGGCGGCCGCCGCGGCGGCGGTGTTGCGCAGGCGCGGGCTGATCGTGCCCAGCGCGGCGTCCCGGGCGCGCAGCGCCAGCCGGCCCCGGGCCTGCAGAACCGCCGACATCCGCCGGGTCTGCCGGACCATCGTGGCCGCGCGGGGGCGACGCAACCTGTCGTACGCGGTCACCGCATCCGGCAGCCGCGACTCCCGCAGCAGCCCGGCCAGCGTCGCCGCGTCCTCGAACGCCAGGCAGGCGCCCTGCCCCAGGTGCGGCGGCATGGCGTGCGCGGCGTCGCCGAGCAGCACCACGCCACCCGGGCCGGCCGGGAAGCCGTACGCCTTCGGTAGCGGCCGCAGCTCGCGGATCTCCTGCTGGACCACGTCCTCCGGGTCGGTCGCCTCCAGCAGCGTGCCGATCGGCGCCGGCCAGCCCGCGAACCAGCGCTTGAGCAGCGCGAGCTGGATCTCCGGTGGCTCCGGGCGGGGCGCGCCGGCGGCGGTGGCGACCCAGTAGACGCCGCCCCGGCGGGAGGCGCCCGCGGTGCCCCGCTCGCCGAGCGAGGCGGCCAGGAAGCGGTACCCGGCGCCGAGCGTCTCGCCGTGCACGGGCTGGTCGTCGGGTAGCTGCGGGGCCCGGTACCAGGGGATCACCGCCCGCCAGGCCGCACAACCGGAACTGACCACGGCGGTCTCCGGGGCGAGGTGCCGGCGGATCTCGCTGTCGGTGCCGTCGGCGGCCACCACCAGGTCCGCCTCGTAGGTGTGCCGGCCGTCGCCCACCGCCGGACGCTCGCCCGACGCCGCGCGCACCGTCCGCACTGTCACGCCGGTACGCAGCTCGACCCGGTCACCCAGACCGGCGATGAGCGCGTCGTGCAGGTCCTCCCGGTGCACCACCACCGGCATCCGCTCGGCCGGCGTGGACCGGGCCTGCACCAGCCAGTGCCCGTCGGGGCGGCGCACGCCGCCGTCGGGCAGCGGGGTGGCGATCGCGTCCAGCCCGTCGCCCAGCCCGAGGGCGCGCAGCGCGCGTACCCCGTTGGGCCAGAGCACCACGGCGGTCGCCTCCGGGCGGACCCGGTCGGCGCGTTCCAGCAGCGTGACCTGCCAGCCCGAACGGGCCAGCACACCGGCCGCCGCCATTCCGCCGAGGCCGGCGCCGACCACCACCGCGCTGCGCATGGCTCCCCCGCTCAGCTGTCCCGGTCCGCCGGGCGCCCGCCGTCGGCCCGGCCGGCGTTCGTCCGCTCGGAGTCCGCCCGTTCCGGGTCCGTGTCGTCCTCGGTGTCGTCCCCGTCCGTCCGCTCGGCCGTCGCGCCGTCGTCGTCCGTGCGGCTCGTCGCGTCGTCGGCGGCGGACTCGGCCCGTGCCGGTTCGTCGTCTGCCGCCGGCTCCGGGGGCAGCTCGCCGGTCTTCCGGTACGCCTCGAACTGTTCCTCGGTCACCACCCGGTAGCCCTCGGGCGCGGCCGGCCGCGCGGCGGCCTCCCGGGCGGACAGGTCGACCTGGGACACGTCACCGGCCGGGCCGGCGGCGGGGGCCGGCTCGCCCACCGGCACCAGGTATTCGCGGGGACCGCGGACCCGGATGAAGTAGGCGAGCGCGCCGAGGAAGACCAGCGCGGCGGTCCAGACGTTGAGGCGTACGCCGAGGATCAGGTTCGCCTCGTCGGTGCGCATCAGCTCGATCCAGAACCGGCCCGCCGTGTAGCCCATCACGTAGAGCGCGAACGCCCGGCCGCGGCCGAGCCGCAGACGACGGTCGAGGAACAGCACCAGCGCGGCGACGCCGACGTTCCAGAGCGCCTCGTAGAGGAACGTCGGGTGGTAGAGCCCGGGCTGGAGCACCGGGTTGCCGGCGTCGTCGCGCAGCGCGTGACCCGGGTTGTCCGGGTCCATGACGTGCACTTCCAGGCCCCACGGCAGCGTGGTCCGCCCGCCGTACAGCTCGTTGTTGAACCAGTTGCCCAGCCGGCCGACGGCCTGCGCCAGGGGCAGGCCCGGCGCCAGCGCGTCGGCGATCACGGTGAACGGGATGCCGAGCTGCCGCGCGGCGAGCCACGCGCCGACCGCGCCACCGGCCACCGCGCCCCAGATGCCGAGGCCGCCCTCCCAGATGTAGAGCGCCTTGATCGGCTCGCCGCCGGCGCCGAAGTATTTCTCCGGCGAGGTGATCACGTGGTAGATCCGCGCGCCGATGATGCCCGCCGGCACGGCCCAGACGGCGATGTCGAGCACCGCGCCCGGCGCCACACCGCGGCGGCGCAGCCGGTACTCGGTGACCACGCAGGCCACCACGATGCCGAGGATGATGCAGAGCGCGTACGCCCGGATCGGAACCGGACCGAGCTGCCAGACGGCGGTGCTGGGGCTGGGCATGGCCGCCAGTGGGGTCATCGGGGCGAGGGTCACGGGTGCACACGGTACCGGTGCGGACTGTGTGTGCGGCACCCCGGGCCGCCTGCCGCGCGGGTCGGATGACTTCTGGTTTGCACGGTCGTAGGCTGTTTGTCCATGAGCCCGCTCACCTGGGCGGTCGCCGCTGTCGTCACCGACGCCTCCGGCCGGCTGCTGCTCTGCCGCCGGTCCGAGGGGGCCCGGCGCTGGGGCCTGCCGGGCGGGCGGCTGCGTCACGACGAGAGCCCGGCGGACGCCGTCGTCCGGGCGGTCCGCGCCGAGACCGGCTGGGCGGTGGAGCCGGCTGACCTGGTCGGCCTCTACCGGGTCACCGACCCCCAGGCGCCCGCGCCGCCGGCCGGGCGCTGCGGCGGGCGGCCGGACGTGCTGGTGCACGTGTTCCGCGCGGAGCCGGCCGGCGTCAAGCCCGCGGGCGATCCGGTGGCCGGATGCCTGGTGGAGTGGTGGTCCGCGGAGGGGTTGCCCGGCGTGCTGACCCCCACCACGCGCGCGGCGGTCGCGGACGCGCTCGCCGGCCGCGCCGGCGTGCTGCGGCACACGACCGCCGCCGACGCGCTCACGCCACCCGGCGACGGACCGCCCGGCGACGGGCCGCCCGGCCAGCGCGCATCCGAGCAGGCCGACAGCAGTAGCCGCTGACCACCCTCCCGCTCACGCGGAACGCCTTCAAGATCTTGGTAGGTTTCGGCCCCTGTGAGGGCCGTTTCGTACCAAGATCTCGGGCGGCCGGGTCGCGCTCGCGCATGATCGAGTCGATCAAGGCCATGGCGAGCCGGCCGTCAGCGAGCGGGGTTGCGGACGCCCTCGGCCAGTTCGGCGCTGAGCGTGCGCAGGGCGGTCAGGCCGGCGGCCTGGTCCGGC
Organism: Micromonospora sp. CNZ285; assembly: GCF_004637285.1. Lineage (NCBI taxonomy): Bacteria > Bacillati > Actinomycetota > Actinomycetes > Micromonosporales > Micromonosporaceae > Micromonospora > Micromonospora sp. CNZ285. The sequence continues at coordinate 3,394,924 of NZ_SPQD01000001.1, forward strand.
GCGTCCAGCACGCAGCGGACCAGCGCGCTGCCCACGATCACCGCGTCGGCGTACCCGGCGACGGTGGCGGCCTGCGCGCCGGTGCCCACGCCCAGCCCGACGCCGACCGGGATGTCGGTGACCTCGCGCAGCCGGGAGACCAGGATCGGCGCCGCCTCGGAGGTCTGCGCCCGGGCGCCGGTGACGCCCATGATCGCGGTGGCGTAGACGAAGCCGCGGCAGTGCTCGGCGGTCATCCGCAGCCGCGCGTCGGTCGACGAAGGCGAGACCAGGAACGTGCGGTCCAAGCCGTGCGCGTCGGAGGCGGCCAGCCACTCGGCGGCCTCGTCCGGGATCAGGTCCGGCGTGATCAGGCCGGTGCCGCCGGCGGCGGCCATGTCGCGGGCGAACGCGTCCACGCCGTACTGCTCGATCGGGTTCCAGTAGGTCATGGTGACCACGCTCGCCCCGGTCGCGGCGACCGCCTCGACCACGCGCAGCGCGTCCGCGACGCGGACACCGCCGGCGAGCGCGATGTCGCTCGCCTTCTGGATGACCGGCCCGTCCATCACCGGGTCGGAGTACGGGATCTCCACCTCGATGACGTCCACGCCCGCCTCGACCATGGCCTTCATGGCGGCGATGCTGCCCTCGACGGTCGGGAAGCCCGCCGGCATGCAGCCGACCAGCACCGCCCGCCCGTCCGCCCGCGCCTTGTCGAAGGCGACCCCGATGCGGCTCACGCTGTCACTCCTTGTCGAGGATGCCGAAGTACGCGCCGGCGGTGTGCACGTCCTTGTCGCCCCGCCCGGACAGGTTGACCACGATCACCGGCTCCCGGCCCAGCTCCTCGGCGAGCCGGGGGGCGATGGCGCGGGCGCCGGCGAGCGCGTGCGCGCTCTCGATCGCCGGGATCACGCCCTCGGTGCGGCAGAGCAGCTCGAACGCGGCCATCGCGTCGGCGTCGTCGACCGGCAGGTAGGTGGCCCGGCCGGTGTCGTGCAGCCAGGCGTGCTCCGGCCCGACGCCCGGGTAGTCCAGGCCGGCCGAGATCGAGTGCGACTCGATGGTCTGCCCGTCGGCGTCCTGGAGGACGTACGTGCGGGTGCCGTGCAGCACGCCGGACGAGCCGCCGGTGATGCTGGCGGCGTGCCGCCCGGTGTCGACGCCCTCGCCGCCGGCCTCGAAGCCGTAGAGCCGCACCCCGGCGTCCGGCACGAACGCGTGGAAGATGCCCAGCGCGTTGGAGCCGCCGCCGACGCAGGCCGCGACCGCGTCCGGCAGCGCGCCGGTCAGGTCCAGGCACTGCCGGCGCGCCTCCTCGCCGATGCCGCGCACGAAGTCGCGGACCATCTCCGGGAACGGGTGCGGCCCGGCGGCGGTGCCGATCAGGTAGTGGGTGTCCTCGACGTTGGCGACCCAGTCCCGCATCGCCTCGTTCATCGCGTCCTTGAGCGTGCGCGAGCCGGTGGTCACCGGGACGACGGTGGCGCCGAGCATCCGCATCCGGGCCACGTTGAGCGCCTGCCGCTCGGTGTCCACCTGGCCCATGTAGACCACGCATTCCAGGTCGAACAGGGCGGCGGCGGTGGCGGTGGCGACGCCGTGCTGGCCGGCGCCGGTCTCCGCGATGACCCGCCGCTTGCCCATCCGCCTGGTGAGCAGCGCCTGGCCCAGCACGTTGCGGACCTTGTGGGCGCCGGTGTGGTTGAGGTCCTCGCGCTTGAGCAGGACCCGCGCGCCGATCTGCGCGGAGAACCGCCGGGCCTCGTAGAGCATCGAGGGCGTGCCGGCGTAGTCGCGCAGCAGCGCGTCGAACTCGGCGAGGAAGTCCTCGTCGCCCATCGCCTTCCGGTACGCCGCGTCCAGCTCGTCGAGCGCGGCGACGAGCGCCTCGGGGACGAACCGGCCGCCGAACCGGCCGAAGTGACCGGCGGAGTCGGGGACCTGGCCGGTTGCGGGTGCGGCGCTCATCGCGGGCGTCCTCTCGGGTCGGGTGCCCGGCGGCTCAGCGCACCGGGCGGGGCGTGGCCGGGTGGTTACCGGCGTTGACCAGCTCGGCCACCGCTTCGCGCGGGCTCTTCTGGGTGACCAGGCCCTCGCCCACCAGCACGGCGTCGGCGCCGGCGGAGGCGTACCGGATCAGGTCGTGCGGACCGCGCACCCCGGACTCGGCGATCTTGACGACGCTGCTCGGCAGGCCGGGCGCGATCCGCTCGAACACCGAGCGGTCGACCTCCAGGGTACGCAGGTCGCGGGCGTTCACGCCGATGACCTGCGCGCCGGCCTCCAGGGCGCGGTCCGCCTCCTCCTCGGTGTGCACCTCGACCAGCGCGGTCATGCCGAGCGACTCGATCCGCTCCAGCAGCCCGACCAGCGCGTTCTGCTCGAGCGCGGCGACGATCAGCAGCACCAGGTCGGCGCCGTGCGCGCGGGCCTCGTGCACCTGGTAGCTGGAGACCACGAAGTCCTTGCGCAGCACCGGCACGTTCACCGCGGCCCGCACGGCGGCCAGGTCGTCGAGCGACCCGCCGAACCAGCGGCCCTCGGTGAGCACACTGATCGCCCGCGCGCCACCGGCCGCGTAGTCGCCGGCCAGGTCGGCCGGGTCGGCGATCTCGGCCAGCCGCCCCTTGGACGGCGACGAGCGCTTCACCTCGGCGATCACGGCCACGCCGGGGCGGCGCAGGGCCGCGTAGGCGTCGAGCGGTGGCGGCGCGGCGGCGGCCAGCTCACGGATCCGCTCCAGCGGAACCTGCTCCTGGCGCCGGGCGACGTCCTCCCGCACGCCGGCCAGGATCTCGTCGAGCACCCCTGCGGACGGCGCCGCTCCGGCGTCGTCCCCCTCCGCGTGCGCATGCTCAGCAGTCACCAACGGACTCCCCTCTCCGGGCGTCATGGGCCGATGCTAGGGGGCGCCACCTGGCGACGAGTGCCGGGGGGTATGGCGCACCTCACGACATGGGCTGTGGCATGATGGCCGACTTCCGGTGAACGCCATGTCACGCAGCGCCACCGCTGGCATCGACCGTCACCCATCCCCTATCTCACCACGATCGTTCCGGGCCCGCAGGACGGGTTCCGGCGGCGGGCTGTGACCAAGCTCAAGGACCTCCGGCCCTGCCCAGGTCGTCCCCGGTGCGACAGCGTTGACCTGTGCTTCACGGCGGCGAAACGTCCGCCCGGAAGCATCGTCGTCGGGCACACTCGACGCCGGCGGCTGCCGACCGTCGCCAACGATCTCGTATGGGGTGACCATGAGCGCCAACGGGCCGACCCAGACCATCGGCTTGACCACCATCTCCCGTACCGTCGCCTCCCTCGCCGTCGGCGTGGTGGACACGCTCGAACGCGCGGTGGCCGGCGACGGCCGCATGCGTACCGCCCGCGGCAACGCCTGGGAGGCCGTCTGCGCCGACCGGGCCCGCGCCGCCCAGCGCCGTGAGCTGGAGCGGCTGGTGGCCGAGCTGGCCGCCGCGCGGGCCGCGGCCCGGCAGCGGCGCGACGCCCGCGAGGCGCAGCCGGTCAGCTGACCGTCGGGTCCTCGCCCCGGTCCAGCGCGTCCCACGCGTCCCGGGTGCCACGTTCGACCGCCGGCCGGCCGGGCTCGTCCGCCGGAGCGGACCGCCGCTCGTACCGGGCGCCCATCGCCGGCCAGCCGTCGCCGCGCAGGGCGGTGAACGCGCCACCGGCCGCCAGGGCCAGGCCACCGGCGAGCACCAGCGCCGGCCACTGCCGGCTCACCCCGGCCTCGGTCAGGCCGACCCCGCCGCCGACCGCCACCGCCAGGCCGACACCGGCCAGCAGCACACCCAGCAGCCGGCGCAGCCGGCCCCGGGTGGCGAGCACCGCGCCACCGCCGGCGAGTCCCACGTAGGTCAGCGCCAGCACCCACGGCAGCAGCTCCGTACCGGTGCGCTCGGCCCGCCCGGACGGCAGCGACCCCCGGGCGGTCGCCTCCACCGCCCAGGTCCGGGTCACCGCCCAGCAGGCCAGGCCCGCGCCGGCCAGGCAGAGCAGCACCGCGTACGCGAGTTCGCGCCGCCCGCGGGCCGCCGGCGCGGTGGTGCCGGGCGCGCTCACCGGGCGGCCCGCAGCGTCTCGGCGGCCGCGATGGCGGCGAGCACGGCGGCGGCCTTGCTGCGCGTCTCCCGGTCCTCGGCGGCGGGGTCGGAATCGGCCACGATCCCGGCGCCGGCCTGCACGTAGGCGCGGCCGTCGCGGATCAGCGCGGTACGGATCGCGATGGCCATGTCCAGGTCGCCGCCGAAGGCGAAGTAGCCGACGGTGCCGCCGTAGACGCCGCGCCGGACCGGCTCCAGCTCCTCGATGATCTCCATGGCCCGCACCTTGGGCGCGCCGCTGAGCGTCCCGGCGGGGAACGTCGCGGCCAGCGCGTCGAACGCGGTGCGGTCGTCGCGCAGCTCGCCGACGACTGTGGAGACGATGTGCATGACGTGGCTGTACCGCTCGATGGTGGCGAACTCGGGCACCTCGACGGTGCCCGGCCGGCACACCCGGCCCAGGTCGTTGCGGCCCAGGTCGACGAGCATCACGTGCTCGGCGCGTTCCTTGGGGTCGGCGAGCAGTTCGGCGGCGAGCCTCGCGTCGCCGTCCGGGGAGCCGCCGCGCGGGCGGGTGCCGGCGATCGGATGCAGCAGGGCCCGCCGCCGCCCGTCCGGCCCGGCGCTGACCTTGAGGTGCGCCTCCGGTGACGAGCCGACGATGTCGAAGCCGTCGAAGCGCAGCAGGTACATGTACGGGCTGGGGTTGGTGGTGCGCAGCACCCGGTAGACGTCGAGCGGGTCGGCGTCGGTGGGGCGTTCGAAGCGCTGGCTGAGCACGATCTGGAAGCACTCGCCGGCCCGGATCGCCTCCTTGGCCGTCTCCACCGCCTTCGGGTAGCCGCCCTCGGGGGTACGGCTGACCACCTCGCCGACGCCGGGCCGGTCCACCGTCGAGACCATGGGCGGAATCGGTCGGGACAGCGCGCTGGTCATCGCGTCGAGGCGGCCGACGGCGTGGTGGTACGCGGCCTCGACGAGCTCCGCCCGGTCGGGGTCGTCGAGCGGCGGCAGCACCGCGTTGGCGACCAGGATCGCCGAGCCCTCGTAGTGGTCGAGGACCACCAGGTCGGTCGCGAGCATCATGCCCAGCTCGGGCACGTCCAGCTCGTCCTCGGTGAGCTCGGGCAGGCGCTCGAAGCGGCGGACCAGGTCGTAGGCGAGGTAGCCGACCAGGCCACCGGTCAGCGGCGGCATGTCACCGGCCGGATCCCAGCCCGGCCCGGCGAGCGCGGCGACGGTCTCCCGCAGCACGGTGACCGGGTCGCCGCCGGTGTGCACGCCGGCGGGCGGGGTGCCGGTCCAGCGCGCCGCGCCGTCGCGCTCGGTCAGCGTGGCGCTGCTGCGGACGCCGATGAACGAGTAGCGCGACCACGCGGTGCCGGCCGAGCCGACGCCCTGCTCGGCGGACTCCAGCAGGAACGTGCCGGGACCGCCGGCCAGCTTGCGGTAGACCCCGACCGGCGTCTCCGCGTCGGCGAGCAGCCGCCGGGTCACCGGCACGACCCGCCAGCGGGCGGCCAGGCCGGCGAAGGTGGTCCGGTCCGGGCTGACGGTGCCGTCGGTCACGGGGTCACCTCCGGGGAGCCGACCGGCAGTTCGGTGAAGAAGCAGGTGCGCTGCCCGGTGTGGCAGGCCGCGCCGACCTGCTCGACGCTGACCAGCAGCGCGTCGCCGTCGCAGTCGAGCGCCACCGAGCGCACGTACTGGTGGTTGCCGGAGGTGGCGCCCTTGACCCAGTACTCGCCGCGGCTGCGCGACCAGTATGTGGCCCGGCCGGTGGTGAGCGTGCGGTGCAGCGCCTCGTCGTCCATCCAGGCGACCATCAGCACCTCGCCCGTGTCGTGGGCGCGGACCACGGCGGCGACCAGGCCGTCCGGGGTGCGGCGGAGCCGGGCCGCGATGGCCGGGTCGAGCCGGGACGGCCGGGCCGGGCCGGGAGTGGGGGCGCCGGTCAGCGGCGCGTCAGGGGCGGGCACGGTTGACCATTCTCCCGCACGCGGCCCGGGGACCGCCGACGTGTCCCGGGAGGCGGGCGTCACCGGCCCCAGCGCCCGGCCCAGCTGGGCGAGGTAGCGGTCCACCCGGCCGTCGGCGAGCGCCTCGGCCAGGTCCGCGCCGTGGGTGGCGGCGATCTCGTCGGCGTACGGACGGATCAGCGGGAGGATGCCGGTGACCAGCCGTCCGGCGGCGGCGCCGACCTCGGCCGGGTCGCCGGGGCGCGAGCCGAGGCAGAGCAGCATGTCGTCGCGGTAGCCGGGCGGGGCGACCGGCAGGTCCAGCGCGGCGGTCAGGGCGGCCCGGCGGGACACCACGCGTACCGAGGGGTTGGCCGGCCGCAGCACCGAGGGGCAGAGCCGGGCCAGGTCGGCCGCGGCGAGCCGGACCCCGGCCGGGTCGTCGGCCTCGCGGGCCGCGGCGACCTTGCCCAGCGTCGCGATCAGTTCCTCCAGGCGCGGCTCGTCGGCGGGCTGGCAGAGCACCGGCAGGTCGATCCGGCGGCGCCATTCCGGCGCGGCCCAGAGCAGCCGGGCGGGCGCGGTGACCGGGAGCCCGAACGCCCAGTCGGCGGGCTGGCCCAGGCGGCGCACCCAGGAGCGGATGTCGCGGGCGGCCACCGACACGTGCACGAGGCGACCGCCGAACTCGGCCAGGTACGCCCGCCGGGCCGCGTACGGGGTACCGCGGCGGGACGTGGGCTGCCGGGCTCCGGCGGCGGCGCGTCCGTCGTCGGCGGCGACGAGCACGTCCACGTCGACGTCGCTGTGCTCGGTGGCGGCCCGCCGGGCGTGGCTGCCGCGCAGCATGATCCCGACGACCGGCCGGTCCGCGACCTGCCGGAGTCGGGCGGCCCAGTCGTCGAGGAACCCGGTTTCGGACAACGGAGCTGGACCCACGGCGTCATGGTGCCGAGATCCGATCTTCCGGTGCCGGACTCCCTGTCCGCCATCGGGGTGGTCAGCCCGACTCCTCCTCCGCCCGGCGGTACGCGTCGATCTTGTGTTCGAGGACCTTCAGGTCCTCCTCCAGCTCGGCCATCCGGGCCAGCACCCGGGCCCGGTGCGCCTCGAACAGCGCCCGCCGCGCGCCCAGCGTGCTGTCGCCGTGCCGGGCCAGCTCGGCATAGCGGCGCATGTCGCGCACCGGCATCCCGGTGCGGCGCAGCCGGGTGAGCAGGAACAGCCAGTTGACGTCGGACTCGGTGTAGCGCCTTCGGCCGGACGAGTCCCGCCCGACGCGGCCCACCAGGCCCTCCTGCTCGTACCAGCGCAGCGTGTAGGTGGTCAGGCCGACCCGTTCCGCCGCCTCACCCACGGTGAGGCTCATCTCCCGCGTGCTGATGTCCACGCCCTCCAGGCTTCCAGTTCGAGCGCACTCGAAGTCAAGTCTTTCATTGCCCTGCCGACGGAATTCACCTACCGTTGAGTTCAACGGGTGATGAATTGATGGAGGCGAGCATGGACGACGCGGTGTCGGTCCGCGAGCTGGTGGTCGATCGGGGCGGGCGGCGGGTGCTGCACGGCATCAGCTGCGAGGTGCCCCGGGGCACGGTGACCGGGCTGCTCGGGCCCAGCGGCAGCGGCAAGACCACGCTGATGCGCGCGGTGGTCGGCGTGCAGACGGTCGGTTCCGGCACCGTCGACGTGCTCGGCCGCCCGGCCGGCTCGGCCGACCTGCGCCGCCGCGTGGGCTACCTGACCCAGGCGCCGAGCGTCTACGCCGACCTGACGGTACGGGAGAACGCCCGCTACTTCGCGGTGCTCCAGGGCCGGGGCCGCGCCGAGGCCGACCGCGCGGTGGCCGACGTCGGCCTCGCCGAGGCGGCCGACCAGCTCGTCGGCACACTCTCCGGCGGTCAGCGCAGCCGCGCCTCGCTCGCCTGCGCGCTCGTCGGCGAACCCGAACTGGTGATCCTCGACGAACCGACTGTCGGCCAGGACCCGGTGCTGCGGGCCGACCTGTGGGCCCGGTTCCACGCCATGGCCGCGAACGGCACCACGCTGCTGGTGTCCAGCCACGTGATGGACGAGGCCGCCCGCTGCGACCGGCTGCTGCTGATCCGCGAGGGCCGGCTGGTCGCCGACGACACCCCGGCCGCGGTCCGCGCCGCCACCGGGACCGACGACCTGGAGGAGGCGTTCCTGCGCCTGATCCGCGACGCCGAGGGAGAGGCGCGATGAACGGACGGATCCTGGCCGCCACCACCGGGCGCATCCTGCGCCAGCTCCGGCACGACCGGCGGACCGTGGCGCTGCTCGTGGTGGTGCCGTCGGTGCTGCTCACGCTCGTCTACTACATGTACGTCGACCAGCCTGCCCCGCCCGGCGGGCCGAGCACGTTCGACCGGGTGGCCCTGATCATGCTGGGCTTCTTCCCGTTCATCATCATGTTCCTCGTGACCAGCATCGCCATGCTCCGCGAGCGCACCACGGGCACGCTGGAGCGCCTGCTCACCACGCCGCTGGGCAAGCTCGACCTGCTGTTCGGGTACGGCATCGCGTTCGGCCTGGCCGGAGTGCTCCAGTCCACTGTCGCCTCGGTCGTTGCGTACCGGGTGTTCGGGCTGGAGACCGCGGGCAGCGCGTGGCTGGTCGTGCTGATCGCCGGGGTGAACGCGGTGCTCGCGGTGGCGCTCGGGCTGTTCTGCTCGGCGTTCGCCCGCACCGAGTTCCAGGCGGTCCAGTTCATGCCGGTGGTGGTGGCGCCGCAACTGCTGCTGTGCGGCCTGTTCGTGCCGCGCAACCAGATGGCCGGCTGGCTCCAGGCGATCAGCGACGCGCTGCCGCTGTCGTACGCGGTCGAGGCGTTGCAGGAGGTCGGCGCGCACGCCGAACCGACCGGGACGATGTGGCGGGACGTGGCGGTCGTGGCCGGGGCGGCGGTGGCGGCGCTGGTGCTGGCCGCCGCGACGCTGCGCCGGCGCAGCGGGTGAACGCGCGGCGCACCGGGCGGCGGCCCGGCACTCCGGACACCCGCGAGGCGATCCTCGCCGCGGCCCGGGAGGCGTTCGCCGAGCGCGGGTTCGACGCCGCGTCCATCCGGGCCATCGCCGCCGCGGCCGGAGTGGACCCGGCGCTCGTGCACCACTACTTCGGCGGCAAGGAGGAGCTGTTCCGGGCCGCGACGGCCTTCCCGGCCGACCCGGGACGGCTGCTGCCGGCGGTGCTCGCCGGCGGCCCGGACGCGCTCGGCGAGCGGATGGTCCGGGTGTTCCTGGAGGTCTGGGACTCCCCCACCGGCACCGCCGCGGTGGCGCTGCTGCGCTCGGCCGTCAGCAACGACTGGACCGCGCGCCTGCTGCGCGAGTTCCTGGTCACGCAGGTGCTGCGCCGGGTGCTCGACCAGCTCGACGTCGACCCGGCGCAGCGCGCGCTGCGCGGCGGGCTGGTCGCCACGCAGCTTGCCGGGCTGGCCATGATGCGGTACGTGCTCCGCCTCGACGCGGTCGCCACCGCCGAGCCGGCGACGCTGGTGGCAGCCATCGGCCCGACGGTCCAGCGGTACCTCACCGGCGACATCACCTGAGCCGGGCGCGCCGGCCGGCTCAGGCGACGGCGCGGGGGCAGAGCATCGGGTGCAGCAGACGGGACAGCTCCGCCACGTCGGCGACCGGCCGGGGGAAGGCGATCCGGGCCCGCCGGGTCGCGCCGGGCCGTCCGTGTGCGACCAGCAGGCCGTACCTGTCGATCCGCACCACCCGGGGGATCTGGTCGCCGGGCAGGTCCAGCCGCCGCCGCAGGTAGTCGCCGACCTGCTCGGCGTGGTGGTCGGCCAGGTCCGCGAGGAGGTCGGCCTCGACCGGGTGCAGCGGGTCCGGCGCGGCCTCCGCGAACGCCTCCGGGTCGACCCGGCGCACGCGCCCGGCGCGTTCCCAGCGGGCCTCGGCCACCTCGAAGCGGTGCAGGTGGAACCGGCTGCCCACGTCGAGCAGGTCGCCGGCCGGGTCGGTGGCGGCGAAGTCGACTGCCGCGTCGCGCGCCTCGTCCCCGTCCAGCCGCTCGGCCCAGCCGGACACCCAGGCCCGGCCGAGCGAGGGCGCCCCGGCCGCGGGCGGCAGGTCGAGCACGTCGAGCACGGTGGCCACGTCGGCGTCGCCCGCCGGCGGCACGAGCGCCGCGGCGAGGTCACTGACCACGGGTACGAGCAGCAGCACCCGCCCGTCCGGGTCGACGGCGTGCCGGACCTGGTGCGGGCCGGGGTGCCGGGCCAGGTGGACGAGGGCGGGCAACCGGCCCGCGACAAGGGTTCGCACGATCTCCGCCGGGCTGGGCCGCATGATCCCGACCTCCTCAAGATAGGTTAGGCTTACCTAAGAAGTAGGCTAGACGATCGGAGACGTCGACGTGAACCACCCCCGGCCCAAGGCACGGATCTCCCGCGCCCTCGGTATCCCGCTGACCCGCAAGTGCGTGCGGTACTTCGAGCGGCGCCCCTATCCCCCGGGCGTGCACGGCCGGTCCCGCCGCACCACCTCCGACTACCAGGTGCGGCTGCTGGAGAAGCAGCGGCTGCGCCACCAGTACAACGTCAGCGAGGCCCAGCTGCGCCGCCTGTTCGACGAGGCCGCCCGGGGCGCCGGCAAGACCGGCGAGACGCTCGTCGCGCTGCTGGAGCGGCGCCTCGACGCGGTGGTGCTGCGGGCCGGGCTGGCGCGCAGCATCTACCAGGCCCGCCAGCTCGTCGCACACGGCCACATCACCGTGGACGGGCGCAAGGTCGACCGGCCGTCGTACCGGCTGCGGCCCGGCCAGGTGGTCGGCGTACGCGAGCGCAGCCGCGCGCTGCCGCCGTTCCAGCTCGCCGCCGCCGGGGCGCACGCCGACGCGCAGCCCTGGCCGTACCTGTCGGCGCAGCCGGCCGAGCTGCGCGCCACGCTGGTACGCGAACCGGCCCGGCACGAGGTGCCGGTGGTGTGCGACGAGCAGCTGGTGGTGGAGTTCTACTCCCGCTGACCGGTCACCGGGTCTGTTCCAGCCAGGAGGCGTACAGCAGGGCGTACACCGAGTCGGCGTCGCGGACCAGCTCGTCGTGCGGGCCGCGCTGCACGATCCGGCCCCGGTCCACCACGATCACCTCGTCCGCCGCCTGCGCGGTGGACAGCCGGTGGGCGATGGCGAGCGTGGTCCGGCCCCGGGTCACCGCGTCGAGCGTCCGTTGCAGGCGGACCTCGGTGGCCGGGTCGACGGCGCTCGTCGCCTCGTCCAGCACCAGCAGGTCCGGATCCGCGACGTACGCCCGGGCGAGCGCGACGAGCTGCCGCTCGCCGACGCTCAGCGCCTCCCCGCGCTCGCCGACCGGCGTGTCCAGCCCGGACGGCAGCCCGTCCAGCCAGTCGGAGAGGCCCAGCTCGGCGAAGGCGGCGGTGAGCCGCTCGTCGGTCAGGTCGGGGCGGGCGAAGCGGACGTTCTCCCCGACCGTGGCGTCGAACAGGAAGCCGTCCTGCGGCACCATCACCACCCGGGAGCGCAGCGAGTCGAAGCGCACCTGCCGCAGGTCGACGCCGGAGAGCAGCACCGCGCCCTCGGTCGGGTCCATCAGCCGGGTGAGCAGCTTGGCGAACGTGGTCTTGCCGCTCCCGGTCTCGCCCACCACCGCCACCCGGCTCTTGGCCGGGATGTCCAGCGTCACGTCGTGCAGCACCGGCGGCCCGCCCGGGTAGGCGAACGTCACGCCGGCGAACCGGGCGTCCAGCGGCCCCGGCGGCAGCTCCCGGCCCTGCTCGCCCGGGTCGGCCACGTCCGGGGAGACGTCCAGCACGTCCAGCACCCGGCGCCAGCCGGCGATCGCGTTCTGCGCCTCGTTGAGGACCTCGGTGGCGATCTGCACCGGCTGGATGAACAGCGTGACCAGGAACAGGAACGCGGTGAGCTGGCCGACCGTCAGCGTGCCGTCCACGCCCAGGCTGACCCCGACCACCACCACGCCGGCCAGTGCCAGCCCGGCCGCCAGCTCCCCCACCGAGCTGCCCATGATGCTGATCCGGATGGCCCGCTGCTGGGCCACCCGCTGCCCGTCGATGGCCGTGTCCAGCCGCCGCGCGGTGCGCCCGGCGATGCCGTACGCCCGGATCACCGGCGCGCCCACCACGCTCTCGCCGATCGCGCCGAGCAGCGTGCCGGTGCGCTGCCGCACCAGCCCGTACGCCCCGGCGAGGCGGCGCTGCAACTGCCGGATCACCAGCACCGCGGGCGCGAACGCGACGAGCACCACGAGCGTCAACTGCCAGGAGTACGCGAGCATCACGGCGGTGGTCACCAGTAGCTGGCCCAGGTTGACGATCAGGATCACGCCGCCCCACTGCAGGAACTGGGTGATCTGGTCGACGTCGCTGGTCACCCGGGAGACGAGCGAGCCGCGCCGCTCGGACTGCTGGTGCAGCATGGACAGGTCGTGCACGTGCCGGAACGCCCGGGTGCGCACCCCGGCCAGCGCCGTCTCGCTGACCGTGAACAGGCGGCGCATCATCAGGTAGCCGCAGGCGGTGGTGACCACCAGCACCCCGGCGGTGATCGCCACGGTGAGCGAGATGACGTTCAGGTCGAGCCCGCCGACGATGCCGTGGTCGATGCCGCGTTGCACCGCCACCGGCACGGCCACCCGGCCGATCATGTAGACAAGCGCCAGCGCCAGCGTGCCGGCGAGGCCGGTGCGCAGCTCCGGGGAGAGCGCCAGGCCGCGCCGCAGCGTCCGCCAGGTGGTCTCCTCGGTGCTCTCGGTGTTCTCCCCCGTGGTCGTACTCACCGGTCCACCTCGATCTCCAGGCCCGAGGTCAACGGGGTGACCTCGTCGTACGTCCGATTCTGCTCGCGTTCCTGCTCGGCCTGCTCGTACGCGGTGACCAGGTCGGCGTAGCCGGGCACGGTGGCCAGCAGCTCGGTGTGGGTGCCGCGGGCGACCACCCGGCCCTGCTCCACGTAGATCACCTCGTCGGCGAGCGCGATGGTGGCCCGGCGGTACGCCACCACCAGGATCGACGCCGGCGCGCCGCCGTCGGTGGGCGCGCGCAGCCCGGCCAGGATGGCCGCCTCGACCCGCGGGTCGACGGCGCTCGTGGCGTCGTCGAGCACCAGCAGCCGGGGCCGCCCGGCGAGCGCCCGGGCCAGCGTGAGCCGCTGGCGCTGGCCGCCGGACAGCGACGTGCCCCGCTCGCCGACCATGGTGTCCAGCCCGTCCGGCAGCGCGGCCACGAAGCCGTCCGCCTCGGCCAGCCGCAGCGCCGCCCACACCTCGTCGTCGCCGATGCCGGCGCGGTCGAGCGCGATGTTGGCCCGGACCGTGTCGTCGAAGACGAACGGCACCTGCGCCACCAGCGCCACCGTGCCGGCGAGCGAGGCGGCGGTCAGCTCCCGCACGTCCACACCGTCCAGCGTGACCCGCCCGGCGCCCGGGTCGACCAGGCGCACGGCGAGCGACGCGATCGTCGACTTACCCGCGCCGGTGGGGCCCACCAGGGCGACGGTCTTGCCGGCCGGCACGGTGAACGTGACCTCGCCGAGCACCTGCGCGCCGGGCAGGTGCGCCTCGGCCGGCTCGTACGCGAAGTGCACGTCGTCGAAGCCGAGCGTGGCGGGCTCGCGGGTGGCCGGGTCGAGTGTCGTGGTGCCGTACGGCATCTCACCTGTCGCGTCGAGCACCCGGCGGACCCGGTCCCAGCCGGCGACGCTGCGCGGCAGCTCGGCGAGCACCCAGCCGATGGCGCGTACCGGGAAGGCCAGCACGGTGAACAGGAACGCGACGCTGACCAGCTCGGTCACGCTGATCGCGCCCTGCCGGTACCGGATCGCGCCGACCACCAGCACGGCGAGCGTGCCGAGGCTGGGCAGCGTCTCCAGCATCGGGTCGAACACGCCGCGCAGCCGGCCGACCGAGATCAGCGCGTCGCGCAGCTCACCGGCGCGAGAGGCGAAGCGGGCCGTCTCCTGGGCCTCGCGGCCCATCGTCTTGACCACCAGCGCGCCGTCGAAGCTCTCGTGCGCGATGCCGCTGACCTCGGCCCGCAGCCGCTGCGCCCGGGCCTGCCGGGGCGCCATCCGGCGGGAGTAGACCACGTTGAGCGCGAACAGCGCCGGGAACACCGCGAGGCCGACCAGGGCCAGCGCCCAGTCGGTGAAGAACAGCGAGGCCACCGCGCCGACGAGCATCACCAGCGTGCCGACCGCGAACGGCAGCGGCGCGATCGGGTACCAGGCCGCCTCCACGTCGGAGTTGGCGTTCGACAGCAGCGTGCCGGTGGAGTTGCGGTGGTGCCAGGAGAGCGGCAGGTCCAGGTAGCGGCGGGTGACCCGGCGGCGGTAGGCGGCCTGGAGCCGGTACTGCATGTAACCGGCGCCGAGGCGGCGGCCGAAGATGCCGACGACCCGCAGCACGCTGATGCCGAACAGCGCGGTCGCGGCGAGCGCCAGCGCCCCGCCGGCCACCTCGCCGCGCTCCACGGCCGGCACGACCACGTCGCCGACCACCGCGCCGACCACGTACGCGCTGGCGATCACCAGGAGGCCGAACAGCACGCTGCCGCTGACCGCGACCGCGAAGATCCGTGGCTGTTCCCGGATGGCCCGGCCGAGCACCCGTAGCCCTCTGCCGAGCACGTCCCGACTTGTCCCGCTCGCCACGCTCTCCCCCGCCGTAAGCCGCAGTTTTCTCCCCCATCCTTACCGCTCGGGGCCGGTCCCGCCGACCCGGCCCGGATATGTTCGCCGTCACGTTCCCACCGGAGCTGGGCGGACGACGGCCGGGAGCGGTCCGGCGGTCCGATCCCGCCGGGCGTGGCGCGCCGATCGGCCGGGACCGGCCTACGATCGGGCCATGCCGCGGTACGCCCGAGCGGAGCGCGAGGCGCTCGCCGACCTGATGCTGGAACTGGGACCGGACGCACCGACTGTGAACGAGGGGTGGTCGACCCGTGACCTGGCGGCGCACCTGCTGGTGCGGGAGCGCCGGCCGGACGCGGCGGGCGGCATCCTGCTGCCGCCGCTGCGCGGCTACGGCGAGTCGGTCCGCAAGCGGATCGCCGCCGGGCCGTACGCCGACCTGATCGCCCGGGTGCGCCGTCCCCCGGTGTGGAGCCCGGTGAGCAACCCGCTCACCGACGAACTCGCCAACGGGATGGAGTTCTTCATCCACCACGAGGACGTGCGGCGCGCCCGCCCGGGCTGGCACCCGCGCGATCTGCCGGCCGGGCAGCAGGCGGTGCTGTGGAAGCGGGTGTCCCTGCTGGCCCGGATGGCGCTGCGGCGGTTCCCGGCCGAGGTGCTGGTGCAGGCCCCGGGGTACGGCGAGCTGCGGGCCGGCGGTGGCGGCGAACGGCTGCGGCTGGTCGGCGCGCCGGGCGAGCTGGTGCTGTTCCTCACCGGACGGCAGCGGGTGGCCCGGGTCCAGGTGGACGGTCCGGCCGACCGCGCCGAGCGCCTGCGCACGGCCGAGCTGGGACTCTGACCGAGGGCGTGTAGCCGGTCGCTCGCACACCGTGGAAAGTGGACGGACCGGCTTCGATAACGGTTACGTCCTCCCGTACGCTCCTGCGCACCGGCCCGACCCCGCGGGGCGGCGGACAGGGGACGACGATGCGCGACTTCGCCCTCTCGGCACTGCACGAGCCGCCTTTTCCCTCCCGGCGGCACGCCGCCGTCGACGTGGCGGCCGCGGAGAGCGCCGCCTGGGTACGAGACTTCGGCCTGGTGAAGGACCAGGCCGGGCGCCGGCGCCTGGAAGGCGCGCACGCCGCGGAGCTGGCCGCGCGCGCCTGTCCCGAGGCGTCGCCGTCCGGGCTGCGGATGCTCACCGACCTGATCAACTGGCTGTTCGTGATGGACGACGC
This sequence comes from Micromonospora sp. CNZ285, assembly GCF_004637285.1. Lineage (NCBI taxonomy): Bacteria > Bacillati > Actinomycetota > Actinomycetes > Micromonosporales > Micromonosporaceae > Micromonospora > Micromonospora sp. CNZ285. Next base: position 3,410,785 of record NZ_SPQD01000001.1, read on the forward strand.
CTGTGACGACGACGGGCTCGGCGCGACGCCCACGCTGCTGGCGCCCACGCTGGCCGCGCTGCTGGCGGTGCTCGACCGGCACGGCGACCCGGAGGCGCCCGCGCCCGCCGACGGCGGTGCGATCGCCCTCGCGCTGCACGACCTGTGCCGCCGGGCCCGCGGCCGGGGCCGGCCGACCCACCTGCTGCGCCTGGTCAGCCAGTTGCGGGAGTACCTGCTGGCGCTGCTCTGGGAGGCCGCCAACCGGGAGCGCCACCGGGTGCCGGGGGTGGCCGAGTACACGCAGATGCGCCGACACACCGGCGGCGTGCGCCCCAGCTTCACGGTGACCGACCTGGCCCGCCCGTCCGCGCCCCGGGCCGACCAGCGGGTCGCGCCGGCGCTCACCGCGCTGGACGCGCTGGCCACGGATTTGGTCTGCTGGTGCAACGACCTGTTCTCCTACGGCAAGGAGCGGGGCGCCGCCCCGGAGGCGCACAACCTGGTCACCACGATCGCGGGCGAGACCGGGCAGGACGAGACGGCGGCGCTGTACGCGGCGGCGGACCGGTTCAACACGGCCCTCGCCACGTACGCGGAGCGGGACGCGGCGCTGAGCGCGGTGGCCGACGAGGGGATGCGGGTCTTCCTGGACACCCGCCGGGACTGGATCCGGGCCACGTACGACTGGTCCCGCGCGGCCGGCCGGTACGCCTGACCGGTTCCAGCAGGCGGGACCGCTGACGACTCGACCGATCGGGGCTAGCCGCTGGCCGGGTGCACGCAATACCCTTCGGTAACCGCAGACCGGCGTGACCCCCGTCACGTCCCTCCACCCCTGAAGGCGGCTACAGCGATGGCTCTCGATGTACCGTACCGTTCCGTACCCGACATGTTCCTCAAGCGCGTGGCGGACTCCCCCGACCGGCACGCCTTCGCCCACCCCGCTCCCGACGACTCGGGCCCGGTCTGGCTGACGTGGGAGCAGGTCGGGCAGCGCGCCAAGGCGATCGCCGCCGGGCTGCACGGGCTCGGTGTCGGCCTGGAGAACCCGGTGGCGATCCTGGCCAACACGCGCCTGGACTGGGTGCTCGCCGACTTCGGCATCATGTGCGCCGGTGGTGCCACCACCACCGTCTACCCCACCACCGAGCCCGAGGACGCGGTCTACATCATCGCCGACTCCGGCTCGAAGGTGCTGTTCGCGGAGAACCAGGCCCAGGCGGCGAAGATCGCCGGGGCGGACCTGCCCGCGCTGACCCACGTGGTGCTCTTCGACGGCGCGCCCGACCCGGCGGCGGCCATCCCGCAGCTCACCCTGGCCGAACTGGAGGAGCGCGGCGCCGCCGCGCTGAGCGCCGAGCCGGACCTGATCGACATGCTCGTCGCCGGCATCGGCCCGGACCACCTGGCCACGCTGATCTACACCTCGGGCACCACCGGCCGCCCGAAGGGCGTAGAGCTGCTGCACGGCGGCTGGTGCTGGGAGGGCGTGGCGCAGGCCGAGCTGGGCCTGCTGCGCGTCGACGACCTGCAGTACCTGTGGCTGCCGCTGTCGCACTCGTTCGGCAAGACGCTGCTCTGCGGCGCCACCCACGTCGGCCTGCCCACGTACGTCGACGGCCGGGTGGACAAGCTCGTCGACCTGCTCGGCGTGGTGCAGCCGACGCTCATGTGCGGCGCGCCCCGGGTCTTCGAGAAGGTCTACAACAAGGCGGTCACCACCGCGCAGGGCGCGGGCGGGGCCAAGGCCAAGATCTTCGCCTGGGGCGTCGGGGTCGGCAAGGAGAAGGTCGCTCTGGAGCAGGCCGGCAAGCCGGTCCCGGCCGGGCTGCGGATGAAGTACGCGCTGGCCGAGAAGCTCGTGTTCAGCAAGCTCCAGGCCCGGCTCGGCGGCCGGATGCGGGTGCTGGTCTCCGGCGCGGCGCCGCTGAGCAAGGAGATCGCCACCTTCTTCGCCGCCGCCAACCTGCCCATCTCCGAGGGCTACGGCCTGACCGAGACCAGCGCGGGCGCGTTCGTGAACCCGCCGGACGGGTTGAAGATCGGCAGCGTGGGCCGGGCCATGGGCGACCTGGAGTGCCGGATCGACACCGACGGTGAGGTCCTGCTGCGCGGCAAGCCGGTCATGCGCGGCTACCACAACCTGCCCGAGGAGACCGCCGCCGCGTTCACCGAGGACGGCTTCTTCCGCACCGGCGACATCGGCACGCTCGACGCCGACGGCTACCTGCGCATCACCGACCGGAAGAAGGACCTGGTCAAGACGTCCGGCGGCAAGTACGTCGCGCCGTCGCACATCGAGGGCATGTTCAAGGCGGTGTGCCCGTACACCTCGCAGGCGGTGGTGATCGGGCAGGCGCGCAACTACTGCACCATGCTCGTCACGCTGGACCCGGACGCGATCAAGGGCTGGGCCGCCGGTACCTCGCTGGAGGGCAGCGACTACACCACGATCGTCACCTCACCGCAGGCGCGGGAGATGGTCGAGGGATACGTCGCCGAGCTGAACGCCAAGCTCAACCGCTGGGAGACGATCAAGAAGGTGTCGATCCTCCCTCGCGACCTCACCATCGAGGACGGCGAGGTCACGCCGTCGCTGAAGATCAAGCGCCGCAGCGTGGAGACGAACTTCGCCTCCGAGATCGACAAGATGTACGAGGGCACGCTCGCCGAGCTGTAGCCCGCACCGCCGTACCGTCGCGCCGGCCGTGCCCCACCGTCCCGGGGCACGGCCGCGCGCCGTTCACAGGTGCTGCTGCCGCCAGTGGCTCTGCTCGGCCTCGGCGGCGATCTGCTCCTCCAGCGCGAGTTCGCGTACCCGGCGCCGGTGGCCGTCCTCGCCCCGCGTCTCCCAGGCGATGCCGGCGCAGGTGAGCACCGCCAGCGCCATCAGCGCGATCAGCTCCGGGATGCGGAACACGAACGGGCCGGCCACGGCCAGCGCCGCCACCGTGACCAGCAGCCGCCAGTGGACCTCGCGCAGGGCCACCCACCAGCACCCGGCGACGCTGAGCAGGTGCAACGCGACTCCGCCGAAGAGGATCGAGCCCCAAAAGTCGCCCAGCGGCAGCCCCCAGGAGGGCGTGTTGGGCTCTACGGCCTCGGCCAGCAGGTCCTTGAGGCCGAGCGCGTAGAGGATGATCCCGGCGACCATCGGCAGGTGCAGGAACGTGTAGGCGGTGCGGGCCAGCCGCAGCCGTGCGGCCCGGTCCCGGGCGTGGTGCAGGGCCTGTTCCATCGCGAACGCCAGCGTGTCGAAGTACGCCCACCACAGCGCCGCCACGATCGTGATGCCGAGCAACGCGGCGATCACCACCGGGCCGGTGAGCGGCAGCCCGCGCTTCGGACCGAGCCCGAGCGCGATGATCGACTCGCCGAGTGCGACGAGCACGATCAGCGCGTGCCGTTCCGCCCAGTGCCCGGCCGAGAGCACCACCCACCACTGCTGGCCCAGGGTCGTCCCGGCGACGTACTCGACGACCAGCGCCGTCGTCCAGAGCGCCAGTTGCAGCCACACCGCGAACCGTTCCTCCGGCACCCGGCCGGGCAGGGTGCCGGCGACGACCAGCAGCACCGTGGCCACGATCGGGGCCACGAAGCGCAGCCGCAGCCCTCGGCGCCGGGCCGGGTCGGCGCGGTCGGCCCACGCGAACACGGTGAGCTGTGCGGTGCGGATCACGAAGTAGCACCCGGCGAAGACCAGCGGCCCGGGCAGCCAGCCGCCGCGGTTGGCGAACGCGCTGGGCACGCTGAGCACGAGCAGGAACGTCGCTGCCACGGTGACGAAGCCGACCAGCGGCAGCATCCCCTGGTCGGCGCGGAACGCGTTGCCCATCCGGGCGAAGCCGGTCCACGACCACCAGAGCAACGCCAGCACCAGCAGGAAGCGGTAGAGGTTGACCGGCGTGAGCACCGTGGCGGTGAGTGTGGTGACGCTCAGGAACGCGAAGACGAAGACCAGGTCGTAGAAGAGCTCCAGCCGGGTGGTCCGGGAGCCCGGCGCGCTGCGCCGCACCGTCCACGACCACCGGACTCCCCTCCCGTTCCCCACTCGGGCAGTCTGCGGGCACCCGCCCGTCCGGAGCCGCGCTTCGGGCCGATCACCACCGGATCGGGCAGCCGGGCCGGGTCAGGCGATGACGCTCGGCTCGCGCCACTGCGGGCGGCTGGTGCGGTCCAGGTCGTAGCGGACCGCCGCGAGCCGCCCGACCGCCTCCACCAGCTCGTCGGCGGGCAGCGTGAAGGGCAGCCGCAGGAAGCGCTCCAGCGTCCCGTCCAGGCCGAACCGGGGTCCGGGCGCCAGCCGTACGCCGACCTCCTCGGCCGCGCGGGCCAGCGCGCTGGAGATCGGACCGTCCAGCTCGGCCCAGAGCGTGACGCCGCCGCTCGGCACGCGTACCCGCCAGTCGGGCAGCCGGTCGGCGAGCGCCGCGACCAGGGCGTCCCGCTGGGCGACGAGCTGGGCCCGGCGGGCCGCCACGATGGCCGGCGCCTCGGTGAGCAGGTGCACAGCGACGAGCTGGTCGAGCACCGGGCTGGCCATGTCCACCCCGACCCGGGCCGCGGCGAGCCGCTGCACCTGGGGCGCGGAGGCGCGGACCCAGCCGATCCGCAGCCCGCCCCAGTAGGGCTTGCTCATGCCGCCGATGCTGATCACCCGGGAGTGCCTGTCGAAGACGGCCACCGGCGGCGGCAGCGTGGTGTCGTCCAGCGGCAGGTCGACGAAGGACTCGTCGACCACCAGGTCGGTGCCGGCCGCGTGGGCCGTGCCGACCAGCCGCTCGCGCAGGTCGGCGGCCATCAGGTGGCCGGTCGGGTTCTGGAACTCGGGGATCACGTACGCGAGCTTCGGCCGGGTCTGCCGGAGGCTGCCGAGCAGCAGTTCGGCGTCCCAGCCCTCGTCGGACAGGCCGTGGGTGGCGATCCGGGCCCGCCGGGCGGACAGCGCGGCCAGCGCGTTGGGGTAGGTGGGCGACTCGACGAGCACGCCGCCGCCGGGCGACAGGGCCAGCCGCAGCACCAGGTCCAGCGCGTGCTGGGTGCCGCTGGTGACCATGATCTGCTCCGGGCTGGTGGGCAGGCCCCGGTCGGTATACGCGCGGGCCACCGCCTCGCGCAGCTCGATGATGCCGGTCGGGTGGTAGCCGGCGCCGCCGAGGTAGCGGGGCAGGTCCTCGGCCGCGGCCCGGGCGGCCGGGACGAGCTGCGGTGGCGCGGACAGCGCGGCCACGCCGAGGTCGATCATGTCGCGGTCGTCCAGCGGCGTCCAGAGCCCGGTGCTGGCCACCCGGTGCCCGCCGGGCAGCATGGTCCAGCTCCCCGCGCCCCGGCGGCTGGCCAGGTGGCCACTCTCCCGCAGTTCCCGGTACGCGGCGGTGACAGTGGTCCGGCTGATCCGCAGCGCCTCGGCCAGTTCCCGCTCGGCCGGCAGGCGTACCCCGAGGGGCAGCCGCCCGTCGGCGAGCAACCCGCGGACGGCGCCGGCGAGCGCGGCGTAGTCGGGGCTGCGCCGGCGGCCCGGCAGTGCGTGCCACTGGCCGAGGAGCCGCGCCAATTGGACGCCGCGCACCTGACTGGTCATAGCCACACCCCCGAAATTGGCACGCTTGAGGACCACGATTGGCCCCTAGGGTGGCATGCATGGCACAGCTTGGCAATCTCCGGCACCGGCCGGCGCGACGGCTCACCCAGCTCTACGCCGGGCTGGTCCTCTACGGCGTGAGCATGGCGCTGATGATCCGCTCGGAGCTGGGGCTGGACCCGTGGGACGTGTTCCACCAGGGGCTGGCCCGGCAGACCGGCCTGTCCTTCGGGACCGTCACCATCGCCGTCGGCGCCCTCGTGCTGCTGCTCTGGATCCCGCTGCGGCAGCGGCCCGGCCTCGGCACGGTCAGCAACGTCGTGGTGATCGGACTGGTCGTCGACGCCACCCTGGCCGTGCTGCCGCCCGGGGAGGGCATGCCGGCCCGGGTCGCGCTGCTCGTCGCCGGGATCGTCGCCAACGGCGCCGCCACCGGCCTCTACCTGGGCGCCGGGCTCGGCCCCGGCCCGCGCGACGGGCTGATGACCGGCTTCGTCGCCCGCCACCCCCGGTTCTCGGTCCGGCTGGTCCGCACCGTCATCGAGGTCACCGTGCTGGCGCTCGGCTGGCTGCTCGGCGGCACCGTCGGCCTCGGCACCGTGGCGTACGCACTGACCATCGGCCCGCTGGCCCAGTTCTTCATCCCGGTCTTCGCGCTGCCCGCACGACCGGCGGCCGGCGCCTACGCTACGTGACCACGGCCGGGCCGACCGCCACGGCCCGGTCCGACCCGCAACGCGCTGAGCTGCGACGACACACAACCGGGAAACCAGGTGTTTCCTCCGCCGTCGCGGCCGGGCATCATTCCTGCATGGGGGAGAACGGATGGCGTTGGAGCGACGCCTGGATCTTCGTCGCGCTTGTCATCGCCAGTGGTGCCGGCCGGCACCGGCGGGCCGCCGCGACACGCCGCCCCGAAGGCGTACGGCTGGCCGACGTCCTCTCCACCGCCGACCACCTCAACCAGGCCATCCCGGAACGGCACGAGGTGGAGGGCGCGGTCCGGCGGCTGGTCGGGGCGGGCCTGGTCAGCGTCGCCGACGGCTGGTTCCGGGTCACCCCGGACGGTGAGCGGCTCTGGCGCACCCGGCCCAGCGCCGGGCTCGGCACCACTGTGGACACGGTGCAGGGCGTACTGACCCGGCGGCACCCGCCCGCCGAGTCCGAGTGGCACCTCGGCGAGGACGACCACGCCGCCGCCGTGCAGGAGTACGTGGTCCGGTCGATCCCGATGCCGCGCCGCTCCCCCGAGGGGCACTCCGGCCGGCAATGAGCGCCGGCTCAGCGCACCGGGTGCCCGGCGCCGCGCAACGCGTCCTTGACCTCGCCGACGGTGAGTTCGCCGAAGTGGAAGACGCTCGCCGCGAGCACCGCGTCCGCCCCGGCGCCGACGGCCGGCGGGAAGTGGGCCACCTCGCCCGCGCCGCCGCTGGCGATCACCGGCACGTCGACCACCTCGCGGACCGCCTGGATCAGCGGCAGGTCGAACCCGGCCTTGGTGCCGTCGGCGTCCATCGAGTTGAGCAGGATCTCGCCCGCGCCCAGCTCGGCGCCGCGCGCCGCCCACTCGACCGCGTCCAGCCCGGTGCCCCGGCGACCGCCGTGCGTGGTCACCTCGAAGCCGCTCGGCGTCGTGCCGGCCGGTGCGCGGCGCACGTCCAGCGAGAGCACCAGGACCTGCCGGCCGAACCGGTCGGCGATCTCGGCGATCAGCTCCGGCCGGGCGATGGCGGCGGTGTTCACGCCGACCTTGTCCGCCCCGGCGCGCAGCAGCGTGTCGACGTCGGCGACCCGACGGACGCCACCGCCCACGGTGAGCGGGATGAAGACCGACTCGGCGGTACGCCGCACCACGTCGAGCATGGTGCCCCGGTCGCTGGACGAGGCGGTGACGTCGAGGAAGGTCAGCTCGTCCGCGCCGGCCCGGTCGTACGCCGCCGCCAGCTCCACCGGGTCGCCGGCGTCGCGCAGGTCGAGGAAGTTGACCCCCTTGACCACGCGCCCGGCGTCCACGTCCAGACACGGGATGACCCGTACCGCCACCGTCATGCCCCGAGCCTAACGAACGCGCGGGCGGTGGTGACCCGCCGGTGAGGCCGGTCACCACCGCCCGCTGTGGTGCGCGTCCGCGCCGGTCAGAGACGGACCAGCATCTTGCCGAGGTTCTCGCCGCGCAGCAGGCCGAGGAACGCCTCGGGAGCCTGCTCGATGCCGTCGACGATCGTCTCGTCGTACGACAGCCGGCCCTCGCGCAGCCAGCCCGCCACCTCCTGCACGAACTGCTCCCGCAGGTGACCGTGGTCACCGACGAGGAAGCCGCGCAGCGTCAGCCGCTTGCCGATCACCAGCGCCAGGTTGCGCGGCGCGGCGGGCGGCTCGGTGGCGTTGTACTGCGCGATCATGCCGCAGATGGCGGCCCGGCCGTGCAGGTTCATCGCCCCGATCGCGGCCTCCAGGTGGTCGCCGCCGACGTTGTCGAAGTACACGTCGACGCCGTCCGGGGCGGCGGCCTTGAGCTGCTTGGACACCGGGCCGTCGTGGTAGTCGAAGGCGGCGTCGAAGCCCAGCGCGGTGAGCCGTTCCACCTTCGCCGGGGAGCCGGCGCTGCCGATCACCCGGCCGGCGCCGCGCAGCTTCGCGATCTGGCCGACCATGCTGCCCACCGCGCCGGCCGCGCCGGAGACGAACACGGTCTCCCCCGGCTTCATCGCCGCCACGTCCAGGAGCCCGGCGTACGCGGTCAGCCCGGTCATGCCGAGCACGCCCAGGTACGCGGTCACCGGCGCCAGGTCGGGGTCGACCTTGCGCACGCCTCGGGCGTCCACCAGCGCGTACTCGCGCCAGCCGAGCCCGTGCAGCACCGTGTCGCCGGGCTTGACGCCGCCGGCCTCGCCGGCCACGACCTCACCGATCGCGCCGCCGTCCAGCGGGGCGTCGAGCGCGAACGGCGGCACGTACGACTTGACGTCGTTCATCCGCCCGCGCATGTACGGGTCGACGGACATGAACCGGTTGCGGACCACCACCTGTCCCGGGCCCGGCGTCGGCACCTCGGTGGTGACCAGCCGGAAGTTCTCCGGCGTCGGCCAGCCCTCCGGCCGGGACGCCAGGTGGATCTCCCTGTTGACGCTCGCCTCGCTCACCAGACCTCCTCGGTTCGCACTGCGGGGCTCCGCTGCGCTGCACTCCTCGTGCTCACAGGGCCTCGCGGACCGTACGGGTCACCTCGACGTTGCCACGGGTCGCGTTGGAATAGGGGCAGACCTGGTGGGCCGCGTCAACGAGCTGCTCGGCGGCCGCGCGCTCGACCGCGGGCAGGTCCACCACGAGCGTCACGGCCAGACCGTAACCGCCGCTGCCGTTCGGGCCGATGCCCACCTCGGCCTCGACGACGGAGCCGGAGACGTCCGCCTTGGCCTGGCGGGCCACCACGCGCAGCGCGGAGTGGAAGCAGGCCGCGTAGCCGGCCGCGAAGAGCTGCTCCGGGTTGGCCGCGCCGCCGGCGCCACCCATCTCCTTCGGTACGGCGAGGTCCAGCTCGACCGTGCCGTCGGAGGTCCGGACGTGACCGTCGCGGCCGTCGCCGGTGGCGCGGGCGGAGGCGGTGTAGAGCACCTGCATGTCACTGCTCCTTCTGTCGGTGGATCGTCTCGGTGACCCGGGTGAGGATGCCGTGGAGGAAGACCAGTTCGTCCTCGGAGAGCCCGGTGGCGGTGGCCACCCGGCGCGGCACGTCACCCATCCGCTCCCGCAGCGCCCGGCCCCGGCCGGTGAGGCCCACCTCGACCCGGCGCTCATCCGCCGCCGAGCGGGTACGCACCACCAGACCGGCCGCCTCCAGCCGCTTGAGCAGCGGGGAGAGGGTGCCGGAGTCGAGCCGGAGCGCGGCGCCGAGCTCGGAGACCGTGGGGGCGTCGTCGTCGCGCTCCCAGAGCACCAGCAGCACCAGGTACTGCGGGTAGGTCAGGCCGTGCTCGTCGAGGATGGGCCGGTAGACGTCGGTCAGGGCGCGCGACGCCGCGTAGAGCGCGAAGCACACCTGCCGGCGCAGTACCAGATCATCGGTCACGCCCAGAACGGTAGCGTGCAATTAAGTTGTGCACAACTTATCGGGGCGCGGAGCGGGACGGCGCCGGTCACCCGGGCACCGGTCAGCGCTCCGGGAGGTACGCCTCCATCTCGACCTCGACCAGGAGATCCGGGTCGATCAACCCGGCCACCACCACCATCGTGGCGACCGGACGCACCGGGCCGAACACCGCGTTGTGCGCCCGGCCCACCTCGTCGGCGTAGATCCGGTCCGTCACGTACATCCGGGTCCGCACCACGTCCCCCGGCCCGGCGCCGACCTCGGCCAGCGCGTCCAGGCCGATCCGGATCGCCTGCGCGGTCTGCGCCGCCGCGTCACCCGCGTGCGCCACCCGGCCGTCCACGGTGGAGGTGCAGCCAGCGGTGATCGCCAGCGAACCGGCCCGGACCACTCGCGAGTAGCCGTACAGCGCCTCCCACGGGCCGCCCGAGCCGAGCCGGGTCACCACCCCGGCGTCGGCGGACGGCTCCGCCGTCACGCGCCGGCCCGCAGCGTCGCCAGCGCCTCGGCGACGGTGAACGCGCCCGCGTAGAGCGCCTTGCCGGCGATCACGCCCTCCACCCCCACCGGCTCCAGCGTGGCGAGCGCCCGCAGGTCGTCCAGCGTGGACACACCACCGGAGGCGATCACCGGGGCGTCGGTGCGGGCGCACACCTCACGCAGCAGGTCCAGGTTCGGCCCGCGCATCGTGCCGTCCTTGGTGATGTCGGTGACCACGTACCGCGCCGCGCCCGCGGCGTCCAGCCGGGCCAGCACCTCGTACAGGTCACCGCCGTCGCGGGTCCAGCCACGCGCCGACAGGGTACGGCCGCGCACGTCCAGCCCGATCGCCACGCGGTCGCCGTACTCGCCGCAGATCCGGTCGCACCACTGCGGGTCCTCCAGCGCGGCGGTGCCGATGTTGACCCGGGCCGCCCCGGTGCCGAGCGCCGCCCGCAGCGACTCGTCGTCGCGGATACCGCCGGACAGCTCCACCTTCACGTCCAGCTTGCCGACCACCTCGGCGAGCAGCGCGGCGTTGGAGCCCCGCCCGAACGCGGCGTCCAGGTCGACCAGGTGGATCCACTCCGCACCGTCGGACTGCCAGGCCAGAGCCGCGTCCAGCGGGTCGCCGTACGCGGTCTCGCTACCGGCGGCGCCCTGCACGAGCCGAACGGCCTGGCCGTCGGCGACGTCCACGGCGGGCAACAGGGTGAGGCTCAACGCTTCTCTCCTCGGATCCTCAACGACGGTCCAGCGCGATCACCACGATCGCGGGCAGGACCAGCAACAACAACACGACCAGCACCAGCCGCAGCGCGAGGTCGTCCACCAGACTCCAGATGGCGACCACCGCCACCGCGGTGAGCACCAGGATCGTCGCCCGCTCACGGCGGGTGTGCCGGCGCAGCCGGCCGGTACGGCCGCGCCGCAGCGGCGGCGTCAACCGGCGTACCAGGGAACGACGCCGTTCCCGGCGTGCCACCCGGCGGGCGCGGACGGCGCGCGCCCGCTCCTGCTCGGCCTCGCGCGCCGCGCGGCGGCGGGCCCGCTCCTTGCTCACGCGAACACTCGCGGACGCCCTGCCCGCGTGCCCCGGACCGGTCCGGTCACAGCGTGCCGAGCCAGTTGCGCAGCAGCGCGGCCCCGGCATCGGCGGACTTCTCCGGGTGGAACTGCGCGGCCGAGAGCGGCCCCCGCTCCACCGCCGCGACGAAGTCCGCGCCGTGGTGCGCGGTGGTCACCGTGGCGCCCGCCTCGGTCAGCGCCGCCGGGTCGGTCACCCCGTAGGAGTGGACGAAGTAGAACCGGGTGCCCTCGGGCAGCCCGGCGAACAGCGTCGAGCCGGCCGGCGGCCGCACGGTGTTCCAGCCCATGTGCGGCAGCCGCCGCGCGGGCAGCCGGGTCACCCCGCCGGGCAGCAGCCCCAGCCCCTTGGTGACCACGCCGTGCTCCTCGCCGTGCCCGAAGAGGATCTGCATGCCGACGCAGATGCCCAGCACCGGCCGCCCGGCGGCGACCCGGTCGGCGATGACCGGCCCGGCGCCCAGCGCCTCGATCCCGGCCATGCACGCGGCGAACGCACCCACGCCCGGCACCACCAGGCCGTCCGCGGACGCGGCGGCGTCCAGGTCGTCGGTGACAGTCACGTCGGCGCCGGCCCGCGCCACCGCGCGCTCGGCCGACCGCAGGTTGCCCGAGCCGTAGTCGAGCACCACCACCCGTGCCATCAGCTCTCCCCCGGCAGCAGCCAGAGCACCCCGGCGGCGGTCGCCAGCAGGGCCAGCAGGCCGGTGATCACCACGGCGGCGCGCGGCGCGCCCTGCTTGAGCAGCGACCACGTCCCGCCGACCAGCAGGCCGGCCACGATCAACAGAAGGGTGGGCAGCACCTTCATCAGAGCCGCCTTCCATTCGCGACTGCGGGACTCCGCTGCGCTGCGTTCCTCGCGCTCATCAGAGTGCGCCCTTCGTCGACGGCACCACACCAGCATTACGCGGGTCGATCGCGGTGGCCTCGCGCAGCGCGCGGGAGACGGCCTTGAACTGCGCCTCGACCACGTGGTGGGCGTCCGGGTGGCCGCCGGGCCGGGCCGCGCGCAGCACGTCCACGTGCAGCGTGATCCGGGCCGACTGGCCGAACGACTCCCAGATGTGCCGGGTCATGCTGGTCGGGTAGACCGGACCGATGTACGGGGCCAGCGCCGGCTCGTCGTGCACCACGTACGGGCGGCCGGACAGGTCGACGGCGGCCCGGACCAGCACCTCGTCCATCGGGACGGTGGCCGAGCCGTACCGCCGGATGCCGGCCTTGTCCCCCAGCGCCCGGTCGAACGCGGCGCCCAGCGCGAGCGCGGTGTCCTCCATCGTGTGGTGCGCGTCGATCTCCAGGTCGCCGACGGTGTGCACGGTCAGGTCGAAGCCGCCGTGCCGGGCGATCTGGTTGAGCATGTGGTCGTAGAAGCCGACGCCGGTCTCGATGTCGGCCTTGCCGGTGCCGTCGAGGTCGATCTCGACGAGCACCTTCGTCTCGCTTGTGACCCGCTCGATCCGGGCGATCCGGCTCATGAAACTGTCTCCATCGCGGTGAGGAAGGCGTCGGTCTCGGTCGGGGTACCGGCGGTGACGCGCAGCCAGCCGGGCAGGCCGACGTCGCGCACCAGCACGCCGGCATCGAGCAGGGTACGCCAGGCCACCGCCTGGTCCCCCTCGACGGCGAACAGCACGAAGTTGGCGTCGCTGTCGGCCACCCGGTGACCCCGGGCGCGCAGCTCGGCGACGATCCGGTCCCGCTGCCGCATGATCGCGGCCACGGTGCCGAGCAGGGCGTCCCGGTGCGCCAGCGCCGCGCGGGCGGCGGCCTGGGTGAGCGCGGACAGGTGGTACGGCAGCCGGACCAGCTGCACCGCGTCCACCACCGCCGGGTCGGCGGCCAGGTAGCCGAGCCGCCCGCCGGCGAAGCCGAACGCCTTGCTCATGGTGCGGGTCACCACCAGCCGCGGGTGACCCGGGAGCACCGCCAGCGCGCTCACCGTGCCGGGCCGGGCGAACTCGGCGTACGCCTCGTCCACGATCACCATGCCTGGCGCCTCGTCGAGCACGGCGGCGACCACGGCCGGGTCGAGCGCGGTGCCTGTCGGGTTGTTCGGCGAGCAGAGGAACACCACGTCCGGCCGGTGCTCGCGGACCTGGGCCACCGCCTCGCCGGCGGTGAGCCCGAAGTCCGCGCCGCGCCGGGCGGGCACCCACCGGGTGCCGGTGCCGAGCGCCAGCAGCGGGTGCATCGAGTACGCCGGGGTGAAGCCGAGCGCGGTGCGCCCGGGACCGGCGAACGCCTGGAGCAGCTGCTGCTGGATCTCGTTGGAGCCGTTCGCCGCCCACACGTGGTCGGCGGTGAGCCCGTGACCGAGGTACGCGGCCAGGTCGGCGCGCAGCGCCACCGCGTCCCGGTCCGGGTAGCGGTTGAGGTCGCGCAACTCGGCGGCGACCGCCTTGCCGATCGCCTCGACCACCGGCTCGGGCACCGGGTAGGAGTTCTCGTTGGTGTTCAGCCGCACCGGCACGTCGAGCTGCGGGGCGCCGTACGGCGTCCGCCCACGCAGGTCGTCGCGGATCGGCAGGTCGTCGAGCGTGGTCACGACGCGCCGCCCTCGGGGAACCGGACGCTGACCGCCTGGCCGTGCGCGGGCAGGTCCTCCACGGTCGCCAGGGTGACCACGTGCGGGGCCACCTCGCGCAGCGCGTCCTGCGTGTATTCGATCAGGTGCACGCCGCGCAGGAAGGACTGCACGGACAGGCCGGAGGAGTGCCGGGCGCAACCGCCGGTGGGCAGCACGTGGTTGGAGCCCGCGCAGTAGTCGCCGAGCGACACCGGCGACCAGGCGCCCACGAACACCGCTCCGGCGTTGCGCACCCGCAGCGCCCACTCGCGGGCGTTCTCGGTCTGGATCTCCAGGTGCTCGGCCGCGTACGCGTCGACCACCCGCAGGCCCGCCTCCAGGTCGTCGACCAGGACGACGCCGCTCTGCTCGCCGCGCAGCGCGGTGCCGATCCGCTCGGCGTGCTTGGCCGCCGGCGCCTGCCGGGCCAGCTCGGCGTCGACCGCGTCGGCCAGCGCGGTGGACGGGGTGACGAGCACGCTCGCGGCGAGCGGGTCGTGCTCGGCCTGGCTGATCAGGTCGGCGGCGACGTGCGCCGGGTCGGCCGTGTCGTCGGCCAGGATCGCGATCTCGGTCGGGCCGGCCTCGGCGTCGATGCCGACCACGCCGCGCAGCAGCCGCTTCGCGGCGGTGACCCAGATGTTGCCCGGGCCGGTGATCATGTCGACCGGCTCGCAGCGCTCGTCGCCGCCCGGGTCGACGCCCGCGCCGTACGCGAGCATGGCGACCGCCTGGGCGCCGCCGACCGCGTACACCTCGTCCACGCCGAGCAGCGCGCAGGCCGCGAGGACCCGGCGGTCCGGCAGGCCGTCGTTGTCCTTCTGCGGCGGGCTCACCACCACCAGCGAGCGCACCCCGGCCGCCTGGGCCGGGACCACGTTCATCACCACCGTCGACGGGTACATGGCCAGGCCGCCGGGGACGTACAGACCGACCCGGTCGACAGGCACCCACCGCTCGGTCACCGTGCCACCGGGCACCACAGTCGTGGTGTGGTCGGTGCGGCGCTGGTCGGCGTGGACCTTGCGGGCCCGGGTGATCGACTCCAGCAGCGCGGCGCGGACCTGCGGGTCCAGCTCGTCCTCGGCGGCGCGGATCGTCTCGGCCGGCACCCGCAGCCGCTCCGGCGAGACGCCGTCGAACCGTTCGCTCGCCTCCCGGATCGCCGGGTACCCATGGTCCCGGACCGCCTCCACGAGCGGGCGGATCCGCTCGACCGCCACGGAGACGTCGAGCTGGGCACGGGGCAGCAGGCGGCGCGGGTCACGGGTCCCGCCGCGCAGGTCGATCCGATTCAGCACGCCTGCGAGTCTAGGCCGCCGCCGGTGTCACCGGCCGGGCCCGCCCGCACGCCGGGACGGTGAGCCGGGACACGCGCGGGCGGGCGGGTTGGCGATACGCTCGATCACGTGAGCGCACGGCTGCCGGTGTTCCCGCTCGGGACCGTCCTCTTCCCCGGGCTGGTCCTTCCGCTGCACATCTTCGAGGAGCGCTACAAGGCGCTGGTGCGCCACCTCGTGGGGCTGCCCGAGGGCGCGCCGCGCGAGTTCGGCGTGGTGGCGATCCAGGCCGGCTGGGAGGTCGCGCCGGCCGGGCCGCCGGGGCGTTCCGGGCCGGCCGGCGGCGACGTCACGCTGCACGAGGTCGGCTGCACCGCCGAGCTGCGGCAGGTCACCGAGCTGGCCGATGGCGGCTTCGACATCGTCACGGTCGGGCGGCGGCGGTTCCGGGTCGCCGAGGTGGACGCCTCCGCCGAGCCGTACCTGACCGCCGAGGTGGAGTGGCTGCCCGAGCCGGACGGCCCGGACGAGGTCTCCGACCTGCTGGCGGCCCGGGTGATCTCGGTGTTCCGGCAATATCTGGGCCTGATCCGGCCGGACCAGCAGGAGATCACCGAGCAGCTGCCGGAGGATCCGACGGTCCTGTCGCACCTGGTCGCCGCGACCGCCGCGCTGACCGTCGCCGACCGGCAGCGGCTGCTCGCCGTCGACGACACGGCCGGGCGGCTGCGCGCCGAGCTGCGCCTGCTCAACCGGGAGACGGCGTTGCTGCGCCAGGTGCGCGCGGTGCCGGTGCCGCTCAGCGAGCTGGCTGGTCCCCCGGCGCCGAACTGAACCCGGGCGGGGGCGGCGGCCAGGCCGCGTCGGACTCCGGCTCCGGCCGCAGCGACGGCCACCGCGACCAGCCCGCCAGCAGCGTGTACGTGACGGCGGCGCCGAACGCGGCGAGCAGCAGGTTCCCGTGCGGCACCGGCAGCGGGCCGTACCAGTCGACGCCGCCGGCGCGCAGGTCGACGGGCTTGGTGAAGGCGGTGCCCGGCGGCGCGGTCTCCACCAGCCGCTGGAACGTCGACAGCCCGATCCGGCGGCCGACCTGCCAGGCCACCACCGCCGCGCCGAGACCGCCGAGCGTCACCGCGAGCAGGCCGGCCGGGCCGCGCCGACGCCGCAGCAGGATCCACAGGGCGATCGCGGCGAGCACGCCGAAGCCGAGCGTCAGGAGGCTGAACCAGCCGTCCGCGGCGATCGGCTGCTCCGGCTGCGTGGTCGCGTAGACCGTGCCGGCGGGGGTCTGCCGGACCGGGGTGGCGGGCGCCGCCCACGCCCACAGCAGGCCCAGCGGCGCGCCGAGCGCGGTGAGCAGCGCGACCACGCCGAGCGCGGTGAGCAGCGGGCGGCCTGATCGGGTGGCGCCGGCGCCGGGTAGCTCCGCCACCACGCCCGGGTATCCGGCGAGCGGGTCGGCGCCGGGCGCGGTGACCGGTGTGCCGGCGGGTACCGGCAGGCCGCCGGGCCAGCCGGGCGGCTGCTCGCGCTCGGGCCACGCGTCGCCGGTGCGCGCGTCGATGCCGTCGGTGCGCTCGCGCGCCCGCTCGGGCTCAGGGGTGTCCGGACTCACCCGTTGATCCTCTCAGGCCCGGGCACGGCGCGGGGCGGTGGTCGCCGCTCAGCGCGCGAACGGTTCCAGCATCACCGCTGCCGCCTTGAGCCAGGCGTTGCGGGTCTCGGCCTGGAGCTGGTGGTACTCGATCGAGGAGCCGGTCTCCAGCGCCGGGTCGTAGGGCACCACGGCGACCGCCCGGGTCCGGGTGGCGAAGTGCCGTTCCAGGTCGTCCTGCAACGAGGTACGCCCCGGCGTGGGGCAGGAGATCAGCGTGACCGCGTTGTCAACCAGCTCGCCCATGCCCACCTCGTGCAGCAGGTCGAGCATCCAGTCCGCGCTGAACGCCGCGTCCTCGCGCGGCACGGTGGTCACCACGAGCTGGTCGGCGGCCTGCATGACGGTGCGCCAGTTCGGGCTCTCCACGTTGTTGCCGGTGTCCACGCAGACCACCTCGTGGGTGCGGCGCAGCAGCTCCAGCACCCGCTTGACGGTGAACTGGTCGAGCCGCTGGGCGAAGCGCGGGCTCTCCTCGCCGGCCAGCACGTCGTACGAGCCGTCGGAGGCGTGCCGCAGGTAGTCGTCGAGGTGCGACAGCAGCGTGTTGCCCTCGAGGATCTCGATCTGCGCCAGGTCGTGGATCAGGTGCCGGATGGTGCGGGCGTGCCGGGCGCTTCCGGCCCGCAGACCGAGCGTGCCGCGCAGCTCGTTGTCGTCCCAGGCGAGCACGCCGCGGCCACGGACGCTGCCCACCGTCGCGGCGGCGAGCACCGTCGCGGTGGTCTTGTGCACCCCGCCCTTGGGGTTGGCGAAGGCGAGCACCCGCGGGGTGCCCAGCTCGCGGCGCAGCACGCTGGTCGCCCGTTCCAGTTCCGGGTCCGTCTCCGGGGCGCGCCACTGCACCTGGGCCGCGTCGACCCGGCCGGAGCGGCCCTCCAGCGGACGGCGGGGCGCGGGCACCACCGGCTCCGGGGCGGGCGGCGTGTCCGGCCGGTAGCGGCCCCGGTCGAGCAGCGCGTAGCGGGACTCGGGCGGGGGCGGCGCGGGCCGGTAGCCGCCGTCCAGAAGGGAGTACCGGGACTCCGCCGGCGCCTCGGCCCGGCCGCGCGGCTCCGGACGGGCCGGGTCGGGCCGCCAGGACGGCTCCGGGCGCGGCTCGGCGGTGAGGGGCTGCTCGGGCGCGAACGACGGGTCGGCGCGCCAGGACGGGTCGGGCGGGTAGGGCTGCCCGGCGCGCCAGGACGGCTCCGGATCGCTGCGGTACGCCGGTTCGGCCCGGTAGGCGGGCTCGCCGTCGTGCCGGGGATCGGCGCGGAAGGCCGGGTCGACCCGGAACGTGGCCTCGGCCCGGTAACCGGGCTCGGCGCCGTACGACCCGTCGGGGGCGCGGCCGACGGCGGTGGCGCGCCCGGTCCACCCGGCGCCCGCGCCACGACGGGGCAGCGGGTCGGGCGGCGGCGCCGGTTGCTCCTCGACGTGCCGGTCGGGGTCGGCGTGCTCCGCGCCGCGACCGCCGAGCCGGGCCCGGTCGAGCAGCGCCCGCCACCGCGGTGCCGGCTCGCCCTGCCGACCCCAGCCGGTCTCGCTGCCGTCCAAGGATTCGCCCTCCCCCAGCCCATCGATCTCCGCCTGACAGGCTACGAACGAAACCCTATTCGGACCACTCCCCGCGCCGCACATCGCCCGGCGGCCCGCCGCACCATGGGATCGGCCGGGTCGCCGCGTACCCCGATGTCTCAGGAGGTGGGAGCGGGATTGGGCGTCCCGGAGCCGGCGGCGGGCGCGGGGGCGGTGGGTGAAGGTCCGCTCACCGTCCGTGCGGCTTCCGACGAATCGCCCATTCCGCCTGCCTCGGCCGGTTCGGTGTCGGCCGGCGGCCGGACCACGTCGCGCTGCTCGGGCAGCGGCGGGGTGAACACGGTCCGGTCCAGGCGGCTCACCTCCGGCGCCGGGTCCACCACCCGGACGCCCGGACGCCCGGCGAGCGCGCGCAGGACGTCCGGCGCGGCGCTCACGACCGCGGCGTAGACGCAGGCGCAGCCGGTCCGGTAGGCCTCCGCCTCGCGGGCGGCGACGTCGGCGCCGCTGTCGTACACCCGGCGCAGTTCCGGATCGGCGGTGGTCGAGGCGGCCCGGGAGCGGTAGTCAGCGGCCTCCCGGTCCTTGCGCGTCGCGACGCCGGCCATGCCGGCCACCACGTCCTGCGGCAGCCGCAGCGCCGCGATCCGGACGATCTCGGTCTGCCGGCCGGGCAGCGGCACCCGCGCCACCACCGCCGAGACCCGCGTGCCGTCCAGCGCGGCGGCGGCCCGCGCCGGGGTCAGGTAGCCGTCGAACGACACCAGCGCGTAGCCGTCCGGCGCGTCGAGGCGGGCCAGTTCGTCCCCGGCGGCGCGCAGGTACGCCGGGATGCTCGCGCCGTCGGTCACGCCGACCCTCGTCACCTCGCCCACGGTGCGGTCGCTCACCGGGCGGTCCCGCCGCTGCGCCACGGCCACCACCAGCACCACGAACGCGCAGGCCAGCGCGACCCAGGTCAGCGCGGCGGACCGGGACCGGCGCGGCGGCGCGGGATCGTCGCTCACGTCAGTCGCGCAGGATCTCCAGCGCCCGGGCCAGGTCGTCCGGGTACTCGCTGACGAACGTCACCTCGTCGCCGGTGCCCGGGTGCGCGAAGCTCAGCGAGCGGGCGTGCAGCCACTGCCGGGACAGCCCCAGCCGGGCCGACAGCGTCGGGTCCGCGCCGTAGGTCAGGTCGCCCACACAGGGGTGCCGCATGCTGGAGAAATGCACCCGGATCTGGTGCGTACGCCCGGTCTCCAGCCGCACGTCGAGCAGACTGGCGGCGGGGAACGCCTCGAGCGTGTCGTAGTGGGTGATGCTCGGCTTGCCGCCGGAGACCACCGCCCAGCGGTAGTCGTGGTGCGGGTGCCTGTCGATCGGCGCGTCGATGGTGCCGCGCAGCGGATCCGGGTGGCCCTGCACCACGGCGTGGTAGCGCTTCTCCACCTCGCGGTACTTGAACGCCCGCTTCAGCGCGGTGTACGCGCGCTCGCTCTTGGCCACCGCCATGATCCCGGTGGTGCCCACGTCGAGCCGGTGCACCACGCCCTGCCGCTCGGCGGCACCGCTGGTGGAGATCCGGTGACCGATGCCGGCCAGCCCGCCGATCACTGTGGGGCCGGTCCAGCCCGGGCTCGGGTGCGCCGCCACCCCGACCGGCTTGTCGACCACCACGATGTCGTCGTCGGCGTACACCACGGTCAGGCCGGGCACGGCCTGCGGCACCACCGCGGGGGGCGCGGCCGGCGCGGGCAGCGTGACCTCCAGCCACGAGCCCGCCTTGACCTTGTGCGAGTTGGGCCGGGCCACGCCGTCGACGAGCGCGTCACCGGCGTCGATCAGGCCGGCGGCGGCGGTGCGGGAGAGCCCGAACAGGCGGGACACGGCCTGGTCCAGGCGCATGCCGTCGAGGCCGTCGGGCACGGGCAGGGAACGGGTGTCGCCGCCGGCGGCGAAGGCGGAGGTCACGCGCTCTCCCGCTGCTCGGCCGGGGCGGTGTCGTCGCGCTTCTCGTCGCGCAGCCGGGAGCCGTCGCGCTGCCGGCCGGTCAGCTCCAGGAAGACCGCGAGCACCACGCCGCACACCAGCGAGCTGTCGGCCAGGTTGAACACCGGCCAGACCTGGCCGTACGGGTCGAACAGGCTGATCATGTCGACCACGTGGCCGACGAAGTGGCCGGGCGCGCGGAAGATCCGGTCGATCAGGTTGCCCAGCGCGCCGCCCAGCACCAGGCCCAGCGACACCGCCCACGGCAGCGAGCGCAGCCGCAGCGCCATCCAGGTGATCCACCCGATCACCACGAACGTGATGATCGGGAAGACCCAGGTGTGGTCGGAGCCGATGCTCCAGGCCGCGCCGCTGTTGCGGGTGAGGCTGAAATAGACCGCGCCGCCGAGCAGCGACACCGGTTCCCGGCCGGTCAGCTCGGCGAGCGCGAGCTGCTTCGTACCAAGATCCGCCAGCAGCGAGAACAGGGACACGCCGAGCAGCAGGCCGATGGCCTTACGGCGGGGCGCGCCGGCGCCCGACTCGGTGGTGCCGGCCCCGGCGGGCGGTGCTGCGGTCATCTGCTCCCCATCGACGCTCGCGAGACGGTGCGGTCACCGTCTGCCGTACGGCCGCCGGGGAGCGGTGATCAGCGCCGCTCCTCCAGCTGCTTGCACGTCACGCAGAGGGTGGCCGACGGGAACGCGGCGAGCCGCTCCACCGGGATCGGGTTGCCGCACCGCTCGCACCAGCCGTAGCCACCCTCGTCGAGGCGCTCCAGCGCGCGCTCGACCTGCGTGATCCGTTCCTTGATGCTGTTGGCGAGAGAGATCTCCTGCTCCCGCTCGAACGTCTTGGTCCCGGTGTCGGCCTGGTCGTCCCCGGCCGAGTCGGTCAGCCGGTCGCGCTGCAGCTCGGTGATCTCGCTCAGCGTCTGATCGTACTCGGCGTTCAGCTCGTCCCGCCGTGCCGCCAGGGCGGCCCGGATCTTCTCGGTCTCCGCCGCGCTGCGGGTGGCCTTCGCCACCGGCTTGCGACCGGCGGTCCTGGTGTCGGCTGGCTTCGCCATCGTCAGCTCCCTCAGCCGCGCGGAGCGGCGGTCAGCGGTGCGTGGGCGGGACGCCGTCGTCGGCGTCGTCCGCGTACGGAAGGGTGCACGGCGAGCGGGCCCGCCGTGCACTCCGGAGGTTGGCAAGAATACGGAACGTACAGGCGTCCGACAACGTGCCGCACCGTCGTCCCACGTATCCGCCCCGGACTGCCACCAATCGGGGCAAAAGGAACGGTAGCAGATCAGCGGGCCGTCTCCTCGCCGTACTCCCCGAACCACCTCGCCAACCGGCCCCGGCGGCTCACCGCCCGCAGCCGCCGCTCGGTTTCGTCCCGTACTCCGGCGGTGGCGACGATGAGCAGGCTGTCCCCGACCTTGAGCCGGGTGTCAGCGCCCGGCACGAAACCGACCCCGTCACGCAGCACGAGCGTCACCGCGGCGCCGACCGGCAGCCGCAGCTCGTCCACGTGCACCCCGGCCAGCCGCGACCCGGCCGGCACCTCCAGCTGGAGCAGGTCGGCCCGCATCCGTTCCAGCGGGGCGGTCTCCAGCAGGATCTCGCTCGCCTCGGCCGGCGCGGTCACGCCCAGCCGCCGGGCCGCCGGCGCCAGCGTCCCGGCCTGGAGCAACGTGAAGATCACCACCAGGACGAAGACGGCGTCGAACAGGCGGTCCGCCCCCGGCACGTGCAGCGACAGCGGGATGGTCGCCAGCACGACCGGCACCGCGCCGCGCAGCCCGGCCCAGGACAGGAACACCTGCTCGCGCAGGTTCACCCGGAACGGCAGCGCGGAGACCGCCACCGACAGCGGCCGGGCGAGCAGCAGCAGCGCCAGCCCGGTGATCACGGCCGGCAGCACCGCCGAGTCCAGCCGGCTCGGCGAGACCAGCAGCCCGAGCAGCACGAACAGGCCGATCTGGGCCAGCCAGGCCAGCCCGTCGGCGAACCCGAGGATCGCCTGGCGGTGCGGCAGCCGGGAGTTGCCGAGCAGCACGCCCGCGACGTACACGGCGAGGAAACCCGAGGCGTGCAGCACCGAGCCGGCCGCGTACGCCAGCACCGTGAAGCCGACCACCGCGATCGGGTACAGGCCGGCCGACGGCAGCGCGGCCCGGCGCAGCGCGTACCGGCCGGCCAGGCCCGCGCCGACCCCGACCGCCGCGCCGGCGCTCAGCTCGTAGCCGAGCAGCAGCACCTCGTACCACCAGGGGTGGGCGGCCTCGACCCCGGCGCGGGACAGCAGCAGCACCAGCAGCACGGCCGGGGCGTCGTTCACCCCCGACTCGGCCTCCAGCGCGGCCACCAGCCGGGGCGGCAGGCGCAGCCGGCGCAGCGTGGCGAACACGGCCGCCGCGTCGGTGGAGGAGAGCACCGCGCCGTAGAGCAGCGACAGCCGCCAGTCCAGGCCGAGCAGCAGGTGCACCACCACGCCGACGACCACGATGCTGACCACGACGCCGACCGTGGACAGCGCCGCGGCCAGGCCCAGCACCGGCCGCAGCGTGCTCCACCGCGCGGTCAGCCCGCCCTCCGCGATGATCACGATGAGCGCGCAGAAGCCGAGCACCCGGGTCAGCTCGACGTCGTCGAACCGGATGCCCAGGCCGGCCTCGCCGAGCAGCACGCCGAGCGCCAGGTAGACCAGCAGGCTCGGTACGCCGAGCCGGGTGGAGAACCGCACCGCGCCCACCGCGACCAGCAGCACGGCGGCGCCCACGAGCAGCGCGGCGTCGAGCCCCGGCGTCATCGTCGGCCGGTCCGGCCGGACCTCACGCGGTGCTGCCGTCGCGCAGCCGGCGCAGCACCTCGGGCAGCCCGTCGTGCGGGCGCTCGACCAGGAACAGCTTGTCCCGGCTGGCCGCTCCGGACCGCAGCGACACGGTCGCCGGGCGGACACCGAGCGCGTCGGCGAGCGCGCGCCGGGCCGCTTCGGTGGCGCGGCCGTCCACCGCCGGCGCGTGCACGGCGACGACGAGCGCGGGACCGTACGGCCCGTCGAACCGCCCGCCCACCCGGGCGCGGGACGCCCCGGGCTTCACCCGCACCGCGACGGTGAGTGTGTCGTCCGCGATCGTCATGGTCAGCGCGGCCGGGCCTCGGCGAGCAGGGTGGTGGCGGCCTCGCAGTGCGCGCACGGGGTGAAGCCCAGCGCGACCGCCTCGGCGACCGGCAGCGGTTCGTCCTCCCGGCCCACCAGGTGCGGGCAGCCGGGCAGGTGGAAGCGGGGATGGCCGTCGACCACCAGCACGTCGCCCGGCAGCCGGACCAGCCGGGCGACGTCACCGGCGGAGAGGTACTCGGCGGGCGGGTCGCCGTCGAACGCCTCGCCCGGCGCGGGCGAGGTGGGCCGGGCGGTCTCCGGCACGCGCGGGCCGGGCGGCGAGTAGGGCACCGCGTCCGCGACCACCGGGTCCGCGTCCAGCGTCGCCGCGTCCGCCGGCGCGGCGTACCGCCCGGCGGGCTCGGCGTCGAGCGCGGACGTGTACGGCGCGGCGGCGGGCTCGGCCTCGAACGCGTGTGTGTACGGCCCGGCTTCGGCGTCGAACGCCGGCGTGTACGGCCCGGCCTCGTACGGCCCGGCGGCGGGCTCGTACGGCCCGGTGTCGAACGGCTCGGCCGGCGGCGAGTACGCGGCCGGCGGCGGGGCGTCGTCCGGCTCGGTCACCGGCGATCCGGGCGGTTGCCGCCACCCGGATCCACCGGCGCCGACCGTGGACGTGTGGTGCGGGACCGGGCTCACCGGCTCGTCCGGGGACGGGACGGTGTGCGCGGTCCGCGGTCGCGGTCCGGTCTCCCGGCCGGCCGTGGCCCTCGCCGCGGCGGCCTGGCGGGCGAACGCGACGAAGGCGACGGCGGACAGCAGGCTGGCCGCGATCGAGACGATGAGCAGGAGGCTGGATCCGCCGGCGAGCCCGGCGATCAGCAGCACGACCGCGACGAGGATGAGCAGGATGCTGGCGGCTACCACGGCTCACCCCCGGCCGCGTCGTGTCGGTCTGGGCGGTCGGTGGCCGTCACGGGGACGGCCAC
Organism: Micromonospora sp. CNZ285; assembly: GCF_004637285.1. Lineage (NCBI taxonomy): Bacteria > Bacillati > Actinomycetota > Actinomycetes > Micromonosporales > Micromonosporaceae > Micromonospora > Micromonospora sp. CNZ285. The sequence goes on from NZ_SPQD01000001.1 coordinate 3,435,087, forward strand.
CGACGCGGGATCAGCGGCCGGACTCGAGCGAGCCCGCGCGGCCACCGCCGTAGGAGCCGGCGAGGCCGGCCGCGGCGAGACCGTTGCTGCCTGTGGCACGGGTGCCCTCGGCGCGGTTCATCTCGACCTCGAGGCCCTGGCCGCGACCGTCGAGGTCACGCAGCTGGCTCTCCAGGTACGCCTTGAGGCGGGTGCGGTACTCGCGCTCGAACTGCTTGAGCTCCTCGATGTGCTTCTGCAGCGCGGTGCGCTTGGCGTCCAGGCCGCCCATGGCCTCCTGGTGCCGCTGGCGGGCGTCCCGCTCCAGGGCGTCGGCCTTGGCGCGCGCCTCCCGGGTGACCTCCTCGGCCTTCGAACGGGCCTCGGAGAGCAGCTGGTCGGCCTCGCGACGGGCGTCGGAGACGTGGTCGTCGGCGGTGCGCTGGGCCATCATGAGCACCCGCAGCGCCTGCTGCTCGCCGTCACCGGTCACGCCGGCCGGGCCGCCCTGCGCGCGGACCTGCTCCAGCTCGGCCTGCATCGCGCGGGCCGCCTGCTCGGCGGCCGCCTTGTCGCGCTGCACCCGGTCGAGCTGGGCCTTGACGTCGTTGAGCTCCGCCGCGAGGCGGGCGTCACCGCCGGGGCCGGCGGGAGCGCCACCCCGACCGCCGCGCTCCACCTGGGCGCGCAGCTCGTTGTTCTCCTCGATCAGACGGGCCAGCTCGCGCTCGACCTCGTCCAGGAAGGCGTCGACCTCCTCCTCGTCATACCCCCGCTTGCCGATCGGCGGCTTTTTGAAGGCGACGTTGTGAACGTCGGCCGGGGTCAGCGGCATCGAAACTCCTCGGGTCAGTTGCGGCCGCGAAAGCGCTCTGGTCAGGCAAACGCGAAGATCAGGCGCCTAAACACGAACTCCATCAGCACGAACAGGATAACCAGGAGCACAAGGGAGGCCAGGTCGATGCTCACGGTACCAATTCGCAGTGGCGGGATCACACGCCTCAACGCTCGCAGGGGCGGATCAGTGACGCTCCACACGACTTCCAGTCCCGCCGACGCTCCCCGTCCCGGTTGCCAGCGGCGACCATAGGCCAGCACCGCCCCAAGAACAAATCGCGCCAATAGGACAATCAGGAAGATGTACAGCAGCAGGTAGAGCACCTGGAACAGGATCGACAACACGGCAGGCGACGTCCCTCGGTCGTGCGGCTCAGCTCAGGCTGAAGAAGCCGCCCTCAGCGATCTTGGCCTTGTCCTCCGCGGTGACCTGGACGTTGGCCGGTGAGAGCAGGAACACCCGGTTGGTCACGCGCTCGATCGTACCGCGCAGGCCGAACGCGAGCCCGGCGGCGAAGTCGACAAGCCGGCGGGCGTCCGCCTCGTCCATCTCGGTGAGGTTGATGATGACCGGTACGCCGTCCCGGAAGTGCTCGCCGATGGTCCGCGCCTCGCGGTACGTGGTCGGGTGCAGCGTGGTGATCTGGTAGCGCTGCTCGTCCTCCGGCGCCACGCGCTCCCGCTCGCGCGGCTGGGCCTGCGGCGCGAGGGCGAGATTGTCCCGGGTGTGGTAGGTCAGGGCACCAGACGTGTCACCGCCGGAGGACCGGGTGATCGACCGCACGCTGGACCGCTCGGCCCGCTCCGGCCGCTCGGTCTCGGCCCGGTCGACGTCGACGGCGCGGCTGGAGGCGCGCTCGGACAGCCGGCCCCGCTCGCCGAGCCGGCCGCGCGTCGTCGGCGGCTCCTCGGCCTCGTCGTCGTCCTCGTCGGCGAACTCCTCGGCGTACCGGCTCGACCGGTAGCGCGACGAGTCCCGGTAGCCACCCTTGTCGTAGCCACCGTCCTCGTACGCCCGCTCGTCGTCCTCCTCGACGAGACCGAGCCAGACCCCCGCCTTGCGCAGTGCACCCATCCCCGCGCCCTTCCGTCCGCCGTGCGGCACGCGCCCCCGTGCCGTGTCGCTTGATCACGAGTGGACGATCATGCCCACCGGACCGGATCGGCAATCCCCTGACGCGCGGTTCGCGGTCCGCCCGTCACGGCCCCCGGCTACGGGAACGCCGTCCTGAACAACACTGATGTAATTTGCTTCCGTCGTGGTGAGGCTACCGCAGCGCAGGGCGCATTCCGAGCAACGCGCTGCCGACACGGACATGTGTCGCGCCGTGCCCGATCGCGCTCTCCAGGTCGCCGCTCATCCCCGCCGACAGCACCGTCGCGCCCGGATGGTCGGCCCGCAACGCCTCCGCCACCTCGGCCAGCCGGGCGAACGCCCGGTCCGGCTCCCAGCCCAGCGGCGCCACCGCCATCAGGCCCGCCAGCCGCAGCCCGCCGGCCCCGGCCACCGCCGCGGCCACCGGGTCGAGCCCGCGCTGCGGGTCGGCCGCGCCCGGCAGCGCCCCGCCCCGGGCCGGGTCGCCGTCGATGCTCACCTGCACCAGCACGTCCAGCGGCCGGTCCCGGACCGCGCCCGCGGCGGCGTCCAGCGCGGCGGCCAGCCGGACGCTGTCCACCGACTGGACCACGTCGGCGTACCGGACCACCGAGCGGGCCTTGTTGCGCTGCAACTGGCCGATGAAGTGCCAGCGCGGCGCGGCACCGGCGTCTGCCACCGCCTCCGCCTTCGGCGCCGCCTCCTGGTCGCGGTTCTCCCCGACGTCGGTCACGCCGAGCCCGGCCAGCGCGACCACGTCCGCCGCCGGGTACGTCTTGGTCACCGCGACCAGGGTGACCTCGTCGCGCGGCCGCCCGGCGGCCGCGCAGGCGTCGGCGATGCGGGCCCGCACCCGGGCCAGCCCGGCCGCCAGCTCGGCACGCCGTTCGGGCCGCACCGCCGTCTGTGACTCCGTCATCGGCGCGGCTCAGGACCCGTTCTTGAGGAAGTCGGGCACGTCGACGTCGTCGAACAGCACCCGGCGCGACGGCTGCTGCGGCGCCGGCATGGTGGCCGGCGGGCTCACCGGAGCGTTCGGCTGGGCCGGCGGGTTCTGGTTGCTCTTGCGCGGCGGCTCGACCGCCTTGTACGCCGGCGTGCCCCCGTCGAAGCCCGCCGCGATCACGGTCACCCGCACCTCGTCGCCGAGCGCGTCGTCGATGACCGCGCCGAAGATGATGTTCGCGTCCGGGTGGGCCGCGTCGGTGACCAGCTGCGCCGCGTCGTTGATCTCGAACAGGCCGAGGTCCGACCCACCGGCGATGGAGAGCAGTACGCCGCGCGCGCCGTCCATGCTCTGCTCCAGCAGCGGGCTGGAGATGGCCGCCTCGGCCGCCTCGACGGCGCGGTTCTCGCCCCGGGCGCTGCCGATGCCCATGAGCGCGCTGCCGGCGCCGCTCATCACGCTCTTCACGTCGGCGAAGTCCAGGTTGATCAGACCCGGCGTGGTGATCAGGTCGGTGATGCCCTGGACACCGGAGAGGAGCACCTGGTCGGCGGTGCGGAACGCGTCCATCATGGAGATGTTGCGGTCGCCGAGCGCGAGCAGGCGGTCGTTCGGGATCACGATGAGCGTGTCGCACTGGTTGCGCAGCTCCTCGATGCCCGCCTCGGCCTGGACCTGCCGGCGCTTGCCCTCGAACGAGAACGGCCGGGTGACCACACCGATGGTGAGCGCGCCGAGCTTGCGGGCGATGTTCGCCACGACCGGCGCGCCGCCGGTGCCGGTGCCGCCGCCCTCGCCGCAGGTGACGAACACCATGTCGGCGCCCTTGAGGACCTCTTCGATCTCGTCGCGGTGGTCCTCGGCGGCGTTCTTGCCGACGTCCGGGTTGGCGCCCGCGCCGAGTCCCCGGGTCAGCTCCCGGCCCACGTCGAGCTTGACGTCCGCGTCGCTCATCAGCAACGCCTGCGCGTCGGTGTTGATCGCGATGAACTCGACGCCCTTGAGCCCAACCTCGATCATCCGGTTGACGGCGTTGACGCCGCCGCCCCCGATGCCGACGACCTTGATGACCGCCAGGTAGTTGTGCGGAGGTGTCATCTCCGGTCCTTTCCCTTCGAGATTGGCATGGGCCGACCCCACACGGCTTGGCCGGATCAGCGGCCGGACACTCCCCCGTGGCCTCCGACGGCTGAACCCTCACCCTCTACTAGAGGCTTAGAGTTATGTCAACCACTGATCTCTTCGGGGCAACGTATGCGCCGCCGCGCCAGGAGCCAAGGACCTGTTCCGGCGTGTCGCCGACCGAGCGACAGGGGACACAGCGCCTACCCACTGAGCCTCGGGTCACTCGAACGTGACCACGTCCGGCGCGCTGACGTCGATCCGGTCCGCCTTACGGCTCAGCAGAGCGGTCGCCACTGTCGACTTGTCGGTGCCCCGGGAGGCGTCACCCCAGAACACCTGACGCTCGCCGCGCAGCAGCAGCGTGATCCGGGCCAGGCCGGCCACGTCCACCGCTACCAGCTCCGCGCGCAGCTTCTCCCCCAGCGCCGCCAGCACCGCCAGCCCGGCCCGCGTACCCGGGTCGTCGGGGCCCGGCCGGGCCACCCGGACCTGCGGCAACCCGTCCGGCGCCCGGTCCAGGCGCTGGAAGACCACGCCCGAACCGTCGACCACCACGAAGCCGTCGCCCTGCGGCACCGCCGCCACCGCGGTGCGCTCCCGCACCCGGATCACCAGCGTGCCCGGCCACTCCCGTTCCACAGTGGCGCTCGCCACCGGCGGCAGCGTGCCGACCTTGCGCGCTGTCGCGTCCAGGTCCACCCGGGCCAGCGGCTCGTTGTCCGGCACCGCCGCGGCGTCGCGGATCTGCACCGGCGTGACCAGCCGCGCGCCGACCACCCGTACCTCGCGGACGCCGAACAGGCCGGTGCCCAGCACCGTCCACGCCACCAGGCCCGCGACGGCGAGCACCGCCGCGGCGACCGCCCACGGCAGCGCGGCGCGCATCCGCCGCTGCCGGGCCCGGGCCATGAACCGGCGGGTCGACGGCGGCACCGCGTCCGCGTTCGCCCGCACGAGCTGCCAGCGCCGGGCCGGGCTGCGCCGCCCGGCGCCGCCGTCCGGTCCGGGGGTACGGCCGCGGGCCGGACCGGGACTCATCCGGCCGGGGTCGCCGCGCCGTCCGGGTCGACGCCGGCGCCGAGCCCCGTGCCCTCGGCGGAGCGGGCGAGCAGGGCGTCGAGCAACTGGTCACCCATCAGCGAGATCGGCGGCGCGCCCATGGTCACCACCACGTCGCCGGTGCGCGCGCGCCGGGCCACCTCGGCCGGCACGTCGTCCCACGACTCGACGAACACCTTCCGCTCGGCCGGCAGCGGCACCTCCTGGATCAGCGCGGCCGAGCCCTCGCCGGGGCGGCGCGTCTCACCGGGGCCGAAGACCTCCAGCAGCACCACCTCGTCGGCGATGCCCAGCGCGGCGGCGATCTCCGCCTGGTTGTCCCGGGTCCGGTAGAGCCGGTACGGCTGGAACACCACGATCAGCCGGCCGTCCCCGGCCACCTCGCGCAGCGTCTGCAACGCCAGCGTCATCGAGGTCGGGTGGTAGGCGTACTCGTCGTAGACCAGCACGCCGTCCGCCGCGCCCTTGCGCTCGAAGCGCCGCCGCACGCCGGGGAACGCGCCGAGCGCGGCCTCCGCCGCGGCCACCGGCAGTTCCAGCAGGTACGCGGCGAGCACCGCGGCGGCGCTGTTGAGCGCCATGTGCCGGCCCGGTACGGGCAGCCGGATCTCGCCCAGCGGCCGGCCCTCGACCTCGGCCTGGTAGCGCACCCCGTGCGCGGACGAGACGACCTCGCTCATCCGCAGGTCCGCGTCGGCGGACTCGCCGTACGTCCAGACCCGGCGGCCCTCGGCGCGCAGCGTCTCGGCCAGCCGGCGCCCGCCCGCGTCGTCGGCGCAGGCGATGACGAAGCCGGCCGGGTCGGTGAGCCGGGCGAACTCGGCGAACGCCGCCTCCAGGGTGGCCAGGTCGCCGTAGGTGTTGAGGTGGTCCGCCTCGATGTTCGTGATGATCGACACGAACGGGCGGTAGATGAGGAAGGAGCGGTCGCTCTCGTCCGCCTCGACCACGAAGTGCTCGCCGGTGCCGTGGTGCGCGCCGGAACCCACCTCGGAGATCTCGCCGCCGATCACGAACGACGGGTCGGTGCCGGCCTGCTGGAGCACCATGGTGACCATCGAGGTGGTGGACGTCTTGCCGTGGGTGCCGGCCACCGCCACCGTGCGGCGGCCGGTCATCGCCGCGGCGAGCGCCTCGGAGCGGTGCAGCACCCGCAGCCCACGCCGGCGCGCCTCGACCATCTCCAGGTGGTCCTGCGGGATCGCCGAGGAGTAGACCACCGTGTCCACCCCGTCGAGGTTGGACGCCTCGTGGGTGGAGTGGATGGTGCCGCCCAGCGCCCGCAGGCCGGCCAGCGACGGCCACTCCCGCAGCTCGCTGCCGGAGACCGGCAGGCCCCGGGTGAGGAACAGCCGGGCCAGCCCGGCCATCCCGACCCCGCCCACCCCGATCAGGTGGATCCGGCCCAGGTCCTCCGCCGTCATGGTGCCGGCGGGCGTGAACTGCGCGGTGTTCATCAGACGTACCTTCCCGTCGCGGTGTCCCTCATCAGCGGGCCACCGCCTCGTAGACGAAGTTCAGCAGCGCCACGTCGCCGTCGCGGCGGCCGTACCCGGCGGCGGCGGCGCCCATCGCGTACAGCCGCTGCGGGTCGCGGATCAGCGGGATCACCGTCCGCTCCACCCAGGCCGGGGTCATCTCGGCGTCGTCGACGAGCAGACCGCCACCCGCCTCCACCACCGGCAGCGCGTTGCGCTTCTGCTCCTGGTTGCTGTGCGGGTACGGCACGTAGACGGTGGGCAGGCCGATCGCGGCCACCTCGGCGCAGGTCATCGCGCCGCCCCGGGCCAGCATCAGGTCGGCCGCGGCGTAGCCCAGCTCCATCTCGGACAGGTACGGCAGCGTGACGTACGGCACCGGCAGGTCGGTGGGCACGGAGACCGGCTCGTTACGGGCGCCGATGACGTGCAGCACCTGCACACCGTTGCGGGCCAGCTCCTTCGCCGCGCCGGAGACGGCCAGGTTGATCGAGCGGGCACCCTGCGAACCACCGGCGACGAACAGCACCGGCAGGTCGGGACGGAGTCCGAAGTGGGCGCGGGCGGCGTCACGCAGCGCGGCCCGGTCCAGCCCGGCGATGCCCCGGCGCAGCGGCACACCGACCACCCGGGCGTCGCGCAGCGCCTCGGCCTGGGCCGGCTGGTGCGGGAAGCCCACCGCGACGTTCTTGGTGAACTTCATCCCGAGCCGGTTCGCCACGCCCGGCGGCACGTTCACCTCGTGGATGACGATGGGCAGCTCCCGCCGCCACGCGGCCAGGTAACCCGGCACCGAGACGTACCCGCCGAAGCCGACCACGGCGTCGGCCTGGACCTCGTCGATCACCTTGCCCGCCGCGCGCGCCGCCTTCCACATCCGGTCCGGGGTACGCACCAGGCTCATGTTGACCGACCGGGGCAGCTGGTAGGCCGGGATCTGCCGCAGGTCGTAGCCGGCCGGCGGGATCAGCTCGTTCTCCAGCCCCTTGGGTGTGCCCAGACAGGTGATCCGGACGCTCGGGTCGTGTCGGCGCAGGCAGTCGGCGAAGGCGAGCAGCGGGTAGATGTGCCCGCCCGTACCCCCTCCGCAGAGCACCACCGAACGCAGCGGACCCATCAGCGTCTCCTCTCGCTCGCCGCGCCGGCGCGCGCCCGGTCGGACCGGGCGCCGCGCGGCGCGGCCTGGTCGTCCTGCCGCCGCTGACGGGACCGGGGCACGGACCCTCGGTCGGCCGGGGGCGGCGCCGGTCGGCGGCGCCGGCCGGGAAGCGGCGGCAACGGGGCCCACACTAGTCGGACCCATCGGGCGGGCGGACGGGCATGCAGCGCTCGCGCCGCATCCGGCTCGGCGCGGGCGAACGAGGCGAGCATGCCGATGGCGGCGAGCGTCACCACCAGGGCGCTGCCGCCGTCGGAGATGAACGGCAGCGGTACGCCGGTCAGCGGCAGCAGGCCGGTCACGCCACCGATGTTGATGACGGCCTGGCCGACCAGCCAGGCGGTCACGCCGGCGGCGGCGAGCCGGCGGAACGGGTCCTCGACCCGGCGGGCGATCCGCATGCCGGTGTACGCGAGCACGGCGAACAGCGTCAGCACCACTGTGCAGCCGACCACGCCCAGTTCCTCGGCGACGATGGCGAAGATGAAGTCGTTGTGCGCCTCGGGCAGGTAGTTCCACTTCAGCGAGCTCTGGCCCAGGCCGACGCCGAACCAGCCGCCGTTGCCGATCGCGTAGCGGGCCTGCACGAGCTGGTAGCAGTAGTCGAGCTGCTGCTCGAAGCAGGTCTTCGGGTCCGGCGGGTCGAGCCACATGGTGAGGCGGCCGAGCCGGTAGTTGTCGGCGTCCCTAGAGCCGGAGCCGGCGCCGAGGGAGGCGGCGGCCACCAGCAGGCCGACGCCGGCCAGGCCGATCGTGGACAGCGCGGCGAAGACGCGGGCCCGTACGCCCGCCGCCCAGAGCATCCCGACCACCAGCGCCAGCAGGCAGAGCATGCTGCCCAGGTCGTTGTAGCCGACGAGCACGAACAGCAGGCCCACCACCGGGAACAGCGGCGTGGCCAGTTCCTTCCACCAGCCCAGCGCGGCGCCCTTGCGGGCCAGCACGTGCGCCGCCCACAGCACCAGCGCGAACTTCGCCACCTCGACCGGTTGCAGCGAGATCGGGCCGAGGGAGAGCCACAGCAGTTCGGCCTTCAGCGGCCCGATCGAGGTCACCCCGAACAGCGAGTTCAGCGCGACGAGCAGGTTGAGCGTGAGCAGCAGCGCCACCGCCACGCCGAGCGCCGGGCGGCTGACCGCCCGGAACGTGCGCGCGGGCAGCCGCTGGCAGGCCCAGAACGCGCCGATGCCGATCACCGCGAACACGGCCTGCTTGGTCAGCGACGCGGACGCGTCGCCGCCCTCGGCGAAGTCCTTCACGCTCGTGGCGGAGAAGACCATGGTGAGGCCGATCAGCAGCAGCAGGCCGGCGCTGGACAGCAGCAGGTAGTACGAGGCCAGCGGCCGGGCCAGCAGGCCGCGCAGCGCGGCCAGGCCACCGGCCGGATCCCAGCGCGCCGCCGGCGGGTCGGCCGGTGGCGTGGCAGCCGGGGCACGGCGGGTCGGCGGGTCGCTGGTCACCTGGATGTCTCGTCCCTCCCCCACAGGCCCATCATGGCCGTTCGGCCCGCCCGCCCGTGGCGCAACCGCCCGGTCGGCGTGTCGGAACGTGAGACGGCGGGGCTCCGGTGACAATCGGGAGCCCCGCCGTGACGCGGTGGTGCGGTCAGCTGACCGCGGCGAGGAACTCGCTGTAGAACAGGCCCAGCGCGATGGCCACACCGATACCGGCGATGATCCAGAACCGGACCACGATGTTGACCTCGCTCCAGCCCGCCAGCTCGAAGTGGTGCTGCAACGGCGACATCCGGAACACGCGCTTGCCGGTGGTACGGAAGGAGATGATCTGGATGACCACGGACATCGTGATGATCACGAAGAGGCCGCCCAGGATCGGCAGCAGCAGGATGGTGCGGGTGGACATCGCCATGCCGGCGATCAGGCCGCCCAGCCCGAGCGCGCCGGTGTCGCCCATGAAGATCCGCGCCGGGGACGTGTTCCACCACAGGAAGCCCACGCAGGCGCCGGCCGCCGCGCCGGCGATCAGCGCGATCTCCAGCGGGTCGCGCACGGCGTAGCAGTACGACTCGGTGTAGTTCGGGTCGGCGCACCAGTGCCGGTACTGCCAGAACGCGATCAGCGCGTACGCCGCCAGCACCATCACCGAGGCGCCGGTGGCCAGGCCGTCCAGGCCGTCGGTGAGGTTGACGCCGTTGGTGGCCGCCATGACCACCATGATGATGACGATCACCGCGCCGATCTTGCCGATCTCCAGCGCCGGGATGTCCCGGATGAAGCTCAGCGTGGTGCTGCCCACCGTCTCGGTGTTCGTGGCGTTGCCGCCGGCGTCGGTCATGCTGGACGGGAAGTAGACGGCCACCGCGCCGAACACGGCACCGACCAGGATCTGCCCGGCCAGCTTGCCCCGCTTGTTGAGGCCGCCGCTGTGCCGCTTGCGCACCTTCAGGAAGTCGTCGATGAAGCCGACCGCGCCGGAGAACACCATCAGCCCCAGCAGCACCAGCGCCGTGATGGTCGGCTCGACCTGGGCGATCTGCGCGTCCGGCAGCGTGGTCAGGGCCAGGTGCCCGGCGACGTACGCGATGACCGTGGCCAGGATGAAGACCACGCCGCCCATCGTCGGCGTGCCCTTCTTGCCCTCGTTGCTGGCGAGCCCGAGATTCGATCGGATCGGCTGGCCGGCCTTCAGCCGGGCGAACACCTTGATCGCGATCGGGGTGCAGAACAGCGAGATCAGGAACGCGACCCCGATGGCGACGATGACCGCCCTCATGCGGCGCCGCCCTCCGTCGCACCCTCACGGGCGTCCGCGCGCAACGCGTCGGCCACCTCCCAGGTCCGGTACCGGGAGCCCTTCACCAGCACCACGTCCCCTGGACGCAGCTCGCTCCGCAGCACCTCGACGGCCGCCGCCTGATCGGTGAGCAGCACCGACTCTCCTCCCCAATTACCTACCGCTGTCGCGCCCTCGTGGATCGGCGCCGCCGGCTCGCCCACCACGAGCAGCCGGTCCACTCCCAGTTCGGCCGCGAGCCGGCCGACCTGCTGATGCCCCTGAAGTTCGAAGTCACCCAGCTCGGCCATGTAGCCGAGCACCGCGACGGTACGCCCGTCGCCGCGCATGCTGGCCAACGCCCGCAGCGCCACGCCGGTGGACGCCGGGTTGGCGTTGTACGAGTCGTCGATCACGGTCACCCCGTCGGGACGCTCGAAGACGTCCATCCGGCGGGTCGAGACCAGGCCCAGTTCGTTCAGCGCCGCCGCCAGGTCGGGCAGCGGCAGGCCCAGCTCCCGGCCGACCGCCGCGGCGGCGAGCGAGTTGGAGACCTGGTGCCGGCCGGTGAGCCCGAGCCGCACGGGCGCGCTGCCCTCCGGCGTGACCAGGGTGTACGAGGGTCGTCCCCGGCCGTCGACAGTCACGTCCACGGCCCGCACGTCGGCGCGCTCCGACTCGCCGTAGCGCACCACCCGGGCGCGGGTACGCGACGCCATCGCGTCGACCCGCGGGTCGTCGGCGTTGAGCACCGCCAGCCCGTCGTCGGGCAGCGCCTCGACCAGTTCGCCCTTGGCGAGCGCGATGGTCTCCACCGAGCCGAACTCGCCCAGGTGCGCCACGCCGACGTTGAGCACCACGGAGATCCGCGGCGGCACGACCTCGCACAGGTAGCGGACGTGCCCGACCCCGCGGGCGCCCTTCTCCATCACCAGGTAGCGGGTCTCCGGGGTGGCCTGCAACGCCGTGTACGGGTGCCCCAGTTCGTTGTTGAACGAGCCGGGCGGCGCCACCGTCGGGCCGAGCCGGACCGCGAGCTGGGCGATCAGGTCCTTGGTGGTGGTCTTGCCGGACGAGCCGGTCAGCCCGATCACCGTCAGCCCGGGCAGCCGGTCCACCACCGCGCGGGCCAGCCGGCCCATCGCGTCGAGCGCGTCGCCGACGAGCACCATCGGCACGCCCGGCACCTCCCGGGTGCCGAGCACCGCCACCGCGCCGGCCGAGATCGCGCCGGCCGCGTAGTCGTGGCCGTCCACGCGCTCGCCGGGGAAGGCCACGAACAGCCCGCCCTGGTTCACCTTGCGGGAGTCGAACTCGACGGTGCCGGTGACCCGGGCGTCCGGGTCGGCGCCGACGAGCCGGCCGTCGACGGCGGCGGCCACCTCGGCCAGCGTCAGCGGGATCACCGCTGACCCACCAGGTCACCGAAGCGGGCGCGCAGCGCCGCCGCCAGCTCCACCCGGTCGTCGAACGGCAGCACCTCGCCGCCGATCTCCTGGCCGCGTTCCTGGCCCTTACCAAGCACCGCCACCACGTCACCCGGTTCGGCCACCCGGACCGCCTCCTCGATCGCCGCCCGCCGCCCGGGCACCTCGATGACGCGGGCCGGGGTCGCGGCGGCGTACGCGCCGGCCAGCACCTCGGCCCGGATCGCGGCCGGGTCCTCGGTCCGCGGGTTGTCGTCGGTCACCAGCACCACGTCGGCGCCGCGCGCGGCCACGCCGCCCATCACCGGCCGCTTGCCCCGGTCCCGGTCGCCGCCGGCGCCCAGCACGCAGATCAGCCGGCCCTCGGTCAGGCCGCGCAGCGCGGTGAGCACCGCCTCGATCGCGTTGGCCTTGTGCGCGTAGTCGACCACCCCGCGTACCGGGGCGTCGCCGCTGACCAGTTCCAGCCGGCCGGGCACGCCACCGCAGGCGGCCACGCCGCGCGCCGCGGTCTCCGGGTCCACCCCGGCGGCGACCAGCAGGGCGACCGCCAGCAGCGCGTTCGCCACGTTGTGCCGGCCGGGCAGCGCCACGCCGGTGGGCAGCGTCAGCCCGTCCGGGCCGTGCAGCGTGAACCGCTGCGCGTACCCCTCGCCGTCGATGCCCTCGGCCCACCAGGTGGCGTCCGGGTCACCGGCCGCCGAGTAGGTGACGGTGCCCGGCTTGTACAGCGGGCGCAGCGCCGGGTCGTCGTGGTTGAGCACCTCGACCCGGCAGCGGCCGTCGAACAGCTTGGCCTTGGCCGCGAAGTAGTCCGCCTCGTCGGCGTGGAAGTCCAGGTGGTCGGAGCCGAAGTTGGTGTAGCCGCCGACGTCGAACCGGACGCCGCCGACCCGGCCCATGGCGAGGGCGTGGCTGGACACCTCCATGACCACCGTGTCCACCCCGTGCTCGCGGGCCACCGCGAGCATGGCGTGCAGGTCGGTGGCCTCCGGGGTGGTCCGGACGCTGTCGATCACCAGGTCGCCGAGGCGGGTCTCCACGGTGCCGATCAGGCCGGTGACGTGCCCGGCGGCGCGCAGCCCCGACTCGACCAGGTAGCTGGTGGAGGTCTTGCCGGCGGTGCCGGTCACCCCGATCACGGTCAGGCCGGCGGTCGGGTCGCCGTAGACGGTCGCGGCCACCTCGCCGAGCGCGTCGCGCGGGTCGTCGACGACGAGCACGGGCAGGCCGGTGCCGGCGGCGAGCGCCGCGCCGGCCGGGTCGGTCAGCAGGGCCACCGCGCCCGCCTCGGCGGCGGCCGCGGCGAACTCCGCGCCGTGGCGCCGGGCGCCGGGCAGGGCGGCGTACAGGTCGCCGGGGCGTACCTCCTGGGAGGCGTGGGTCACGCCGGTGACGGCCGGTTCGTCGGCCTCCTCCGGCGGGGTCGCCGCCACGCGGGCGGCGAGGTCGCCGAGCCGTACGGGACGCACGGTTGTGGGACGTGGATTGCCGGGCACGGCGTCAGACCCTACCCGGTCGTCCGGTTCCGACCGCACAGCCGCCCCGGTGGTTCGTCGCCACTCACCGATGATGTCCCGCCGTCCCCGCTCAGCGCGGAAAGACCTCGAACTTCGGGGACTTGTTGGTGAGCGACGGCGGCACCCGGTAGTGGCGGAGAGTGAAGCCCATCATCTCCCGGAACGCGGGCGCGGCGACCGCGCCGCCCCCGCCGCCGGGGCTCCACACGAACACCGCGACGACGTACCGGGGGTTCTCCGCCGGGGCCATGCCGATGAACGAGCCGACCTCGCCGGGCTGCTGCTTGCCGCCGTCGTAGCGCAGCCCGGTGCCGGTCTTGCCGGCCACCCGGTAGCCGGGCACGGCCGCGGCCAGCCCGGTCGCCGGGCCGTCCGGGCCGTCGACAGTGGTGACCGCCTCCATCATCTGACGCAGTGCCGCCGCGTTGGCCGGGCTGAGCACCGATCGGGTGGTGGGCGCCGCGGCGGGGCTGCGCTTGCCATCCGCGCCGATGGTCTCCTTGACCAGGTGCGGCTGCACGTACGTGCCGTTGTTGGCGATGGTGGCGTACGCGGCGGCCATCTGCAGCGGCGTGGCGTCCACGCTGTGCCCGATCGGCACCGACCCGTACGCCGAGCCGCTCCACTGGTCCGGCGGGAGCAGCCGGCCGGACGCCTCGCCGGGCATGCCCTCACCGGTCGCCGCGCCCAGCCCGAACCGCTTCTGGTAGTCGAACAGCCGGTCCTTGCCCAGCTCCTCGGCGATCTCGATGGTGCCGACGTTCGACGAGAAGGCGAGCATGCCGGGGATGCTCATGGTGCGGCCGCCGGCCGGGTGGGTGTCGCGGAAGGTGACGCCGCCCCGGACGATCGTGTCCGAGACCGGGAACCTGGTGTCCGGCGTGATCACGCCCTCCTGGAGCGCCGCGCCGTAGGTGATCGCCTTGTGGATCGAGCCGGGGTCGACCACGAACGTGGTGGCCGCGTCGTCCCGGTCCGCCGGGGAGCCGACCTTGGTGGGGTTGGCCGCGTCGTACGTCGGCTGGCTGGCCTGCGCCAGCACCTCGCCGCTCGGCACCTCGATGATCACCGCGGCGCCGACGCTGCCCTTCACCTTGGCCGTCTGCTTCGCCAGGATGCGTTGCGTCATGAACTGGAGGTCCCGGTCGACGGTGAGCTTGAGCGAGCTGCCCGGCTGCGGCTGGGTGGTGCGGCTGTAGCCGCCCGGGATGGGCGCGGCCAGGTCACCGAGGCCCACCTCGTAGGTCCGCTTGCCGGCCTGCCCGCGCAGCACGTCGTCGTACTTGGCCTCCAGCCCTTCCAGGCCGTTCATGTCCTGGCTGACGAAGCCGATCAGGTTGGCGGCCAGGTCACCGCCGGGCACCTCGCGCCGCTCGTCGCGGTGCACGTTGATGCCGGCCAGGTCGAGCGCCATGATCTTCTTCGCGGTGCCGATCTCCACGCCGCGGGCCAGGTAGACGAACTGCAACGGGGTGTCGGTGCCGGGCAGGGTGCGCTTGCGCATCTTCTCGGCCAGGTCGGACACGGGCACGCCGAGCAGCGGGGAGAGCAGGCGCGCGGTGGCGAACCGGTCCTTGACCCGGGTCGGGTCGGCGAACACGTACCGGGCCTCGACGCTGTGCGCCAGCGGCTCGCCGCCGCGGTCGAGGATCGCCCCGCGCGGGGCCGGCAGCTCGACCACGGCGAGCCGGTTGGGCAGGCCGCCGTCGGCGTACGCCGGGGTGTCCACGGTCTGGAGGTAGACCAGCCGCACGCCGATGCTGGCGAACAGCGCCAGCGCCAGCACGGTGCCGAGCCGCAGCCGCCGGCGCGGGTCGCCCAGTCGCGGCGGCCGGCGCGGCTTGCGTACCGGCCGGCGGGGTTGCGCGGCCGGGCGGCGCGGCTGGGACCGGCGGCGCGGCGGCGGCGCGTCCTCGTCGTCGTCGAACGGTTCCCGGACCGGCCGGGACGAGACGGTCCGCACCACGCCGGCCCGGCCGCCCGCGGCGGTGGACCGGCGGCCGGACCGGGCGCCGTCGGTGGCGGGCTCACGCGTGCCGGCCCGGCCGGCGCGGCCGCCGTCGAGCACCTGCAACGCGGGCCGGAACGGGTCGCCGGACCGGTTGCTCCGGGGGGTACGCCGTTGCTCGGCGCCGCCGCCCTCGCGCACGGTCCGCCCGCGCGGGGTGTACGCCCGGGCGTCGGAGATCCCGCCGAGGCCCGGCTCGCGCGGCTCCGACCCCCGCGACGATCCGCGCCGGGAGCCATTGGCGTCCCGGCGCGGATCATCCGATCTCGGCGGCATCGCTCAGCCTCCGTTGCCCTGCCGGCTGGTGACCGACGGGGCGCCCTGCGCGGGGTGCGGCACCCCGATGGTCTGGCCGTCCGGCAGCCGGATGTAGGCCGGGTCCTCGGACTCGACCAGGCCGAGCCGCCGGGCGTTGGCGGTCAGGTTGCCGGGCGCCTTCTGCTCGGCGATCTCCTTCTTCAGCTCCTGCTCGTCCACGTCCAGCTTGGCCTGCTGCTGCTGCAGCTTCTCCAGCTTGAACGCGTTCTCGTTGATCTTGGTGTTGACCGCCAGGATGCCCAGCACCCCGCCGACCACCAGCACCAGGATCAGCGCGACGAACGGCGCCCGCGGCACCCGGATCGGCGCCGGCGGGGCGACCCGCAGACGCGGCGCGGGCGCACCGGTGACCCGGGTACGCTCGGCCGGCCGCAGCGCGGCGCTGCCCTGCGTCGGAAACTCGCGCGCCCCCCGGGCGCGAGCCTGCTCCCGGCGGTCGGTCGCGGTCGTGTCCCGCGTGGTGCGCTGCGCCGCGGTCCGGCCCCCCGACCGCGGTGCGCGCTGCCCGACGGCTCCCCGGCCGTCGCGCTTCTCGACGTTCATGTCCCCTCCCCCTCCTCGTCCGTCCCGTTCGCGTCCCCCGGGGCCGACCGCGGGTCCTCGCCGGACCCCGGTGACCCCGTCCCCGGTTGGTGCATCGCCTTCACCCGGCGGCGGTACCGTTCGCGGTCGGTACGCCCCTGCCGGGCCGCCTCCGGGTCGAGCCGTTCCGCGGCCCGCAGCCGCACCGAGGCGGCACGCGGGTTCGCGGCCACCTCCGCCTCCCCGGGCAGCTCGGCGCCCCGGCTCAACAGCCGGAACGTCGGGCCCGACCCGGGCAGTTCGACCGGGAGGTCGATCGGGCCCTTACTGCGGACCCGATCGGCGAGCGCCTGCTTGGTGAGCCGGTCCTCCAGCGAGTGGTAGGACAGGACCACCATGCGGCCGCCCACGGTGAGCTTGTCCAGAGCAGCCGGCAGCGCCGTCTCCAGCGCTGCCAGTTCTCTGTTTACCTCGATCCGTAAAGCCTGAAACGTTCTCTTTGCCGGGTGTCCACCGGTTCGTCGGGCCGGTGCCGGAATGGCGTCCCGGACCAGCTCGGCCAGCCGGGCCGAGGACGTGATCCGGTCGCGCTCCCGTTCCCGGATGATCGCCGAGGCGATCTTCCCGGCGAACTTCTCCTCGCCGTACACCCGCAGCAGGCGGGCCAGGTCCGGGTGGGAGTAGGTGTTTACGACCTCTTCGGCGGTCACCCCCCGGGTCTGGTCCATCCGCATGTCCAGCGGCGCGTCCTGCGCGTACGCGAACCCGCGGTCGGGCGCGTCCAGTTGCAGGGACGAGACGCCGAGGTCGAACAGCACCCCGTCGATCGCCGGGTAACCGAGCCGGTCGAGCACCTCGGGCAGCTCGTCGTAGACGGCGTGCTCCAGGTGGATCCGGTCGGCGAACCGGGCCAGGCGGACCCGCGCGTGGGCGAGCGCCTCGGTGTCCCGGTCCAGGCCGATCAGCACCGTGTCCGGATGCGCCGAGAGCACCGCCTCGGCGTGCCCGGCCAGGCCGAGCGTGGCGTCGACGTGCACGGTGCGACCGGGCCGGCCCAGTGCGGGGGCCAGCAGCTCGAGACACCGCTCGAGCAGCACCGGCACGTGCGTGCCGCGTAGCTCCCCCATCTCGACCCCCACCCCGTTCGCCAACCGTTCCGTCACGTGTCCGTCGTCGCCACGACGCCTCGCCATACCGCCAGATCCCCATCCGCTCCCGCCCGCCGGAGGCCGCGGCCCTCCGTGTCGGATCGTGCGCCTGGCACCGGGGAAGGGGTGCCAGGAACTCGAAAGCGGCTGGAGATCTCGCAGTACGTCGGGCGCCGTCACGCCCTACAGACCGCCGGGCAGCACCCCCTCCTCGATGTCGGCGAAGTCGTCTTCGCTCTCCGCGAGGTAGGCCTCCCAGGCCGCCCTGTCCCAGATCTCCACCCGGGTGCTCGCTCCGATCACGACCAGATCCCGGTCCAGTGCCGCGTACGACCGCAGGTGACCGGGAATCGTGACCCGCCCCTGCTTGTCCGGCACCTCGTCGTGCGCGCTGGCGAAGAAGACCCGGCTGTAGGCCCGGGCCGCCTTGCTCGTCATCGGCTGCGCGCGCAACTGGTCCGCGATCCGCTGGAACTCGGGCATCGGGAAGACGTAGAGGCAGCGCTCCTGCCCTTTGGTGATCACGACACCCCCCGCCAGTTCGTCCCGGAACTTCGCCGGCAGGATCAACCGGCCTTTGTCGTCCAGGCGCGGAGTGTGGGTGCCGAGGAACATCGGCCCAACCCCCTCGCCCTGAGCGGCGTTCGCGGCGCCGCTGACCCCCCGGGCCGGTGTGGCCCTCCCGGCCTCACCATCGCGCCCCACTCTACTCCACTTCCCTCCACCTGCAACCAGAATCGCCCGCGCGGCGTGGCGTTTCCGCGCGCAAAACCGCACGTCAACGCGGGTGGGGCGGAGTGGAGGGGGTGGGGCGCGCCCCACACCGTCCGCTACCCGACATCGACCGCCGCCGTCCGGCCCCGCGCGCTCCGCCCGTCCGCCGGGCCGTCCCCGGCCGAACGGTTCGCCGTCGGCGGCGATCTGGTGGAGGTGGCGGTCCGGTAACCTCGCTCGCGTGACGGACGCGAAGATGCCCTTGCGGGCAAAGGTGGCCAGCTCCGTGTCGCGCACCGCCGCGGCGCTGTCGCGGGCCGCGGGCCGTGGCGACGGTTCGGTGATCGGCGGCTGGATCGGCCTCAAGATCGACCCGGACCTGCTCGCCCACCTCTCGGCCGGGCGGGCCATCGCCCTGGTGTCCGGCACCAACGGCAAGACCACCACCACCCGGCTCACCACCGCCGCGGTCGGCGTGCTGGGCCGGGTCGCCACCAACTCCTTCGGCGCGAACATGCCCACCGGCCACACCTCGGCGCTGGCAAAGGCCGGCAGCACGCCGTACGCGGTGCTGGAGGTGGACGAGCACTACCTCGCCCAGGTGCTGGAGGCGACCGAGCCGCACGTGGTGGCGCTGCTCAACCTCTCCCGCGACCAGCTCGACCGCGCCAAGGAGGTCGCCATGATGGCGCAGCTCTGGCGCGCCGCCCTGGTCCGGCACCCGCGGGTGCGGGTGGTCGCCAACGCCGACGACCCGATGGTGGTGTGGGCCGCCTGCCCGCCGGCCGACCCGGCCCAGGGCCACGTGCCGCCGCACGTCACCTGGTTCAGCGCCGGGCAGCGCTGGCACGACGACTCCTGGGTCTGCCCCGAGTGCGGCTCCACCATTCAGCGCTCCGGCGAGCAGTGGTGGTGCACCGGCTGCCCGCTGCGCCGCCCCGAGCCGAACTGGACGGTCGAGGACGACGGCGTGCTCGACCCCACCGGCGCCTGGCACAAGATCCGGCTCCAGCTCCCCGGCAAGGTCAACCTCGGCAACGCGGCCACCGCGCTGGCCGTCGCCGCCGAGTTCGGCGTACGCCCGGTGGACGCGGTGTCCCGGCTCGGCACCGTCACCTCGGTGGCCGGCCGCTACGCCCAGGTCGACCGCGACGGGCGCAACATCCGGCTGCTGCTGGCGAAGAACCCGGCGAGCTGGCTGGAGGCGTTCGACATGGCTGACGTCGCGCCGACACTGCTGTCCATCAACGCCCGCGACCCCGACGGGCTGGACACCTCCTGGCTGTTCGACGTGGACTTCTCCCCGCTGACCGGCCGGCAGGTGCTGATCACCGGCGACCGGGCGTACGACCTGGCGGTGCGGCTGGAGGTCAACGGGGTGCCGTTCCAGCACGTCCGCAGCTTCGACGAGGCCGTCCGCGCGGTGCCGCCGGGCCGGCTGGAGGTCATCGCCAACTACACCGCCTTCCAGGACATCCGAGCGGAGCTGGACCGTGTCAACTGAGAGCCTGCGCATCGTCTGGATCTATCCCGACCTGCTGTCCACCTACGGCGACCGGGGCAACGCGCTGATCCTGGCCCGCCGGGCCCAGCTGCGCGGCATGCCGGTCGAGGTGCTGGAGGTCCGCTCCGACCAGCGGCTGCCCGCCACCGCCGACATCTATTTGATCGGTGGCGGCGAGGACGGCCCGCAGGCGCTCGGCGCCCAGCGCCTGATCGCCGACGGCGGCCTGCACCGGGCGGTGGCCCAGGGTTCGGTGGTGTTCGGCGTCTGCGCCGGCTACCAACTGCTCGGCACCTCCTTCTTCGCCAAGGGCACCCGCTGCGCCGGCCTGGAGCTGCTCGACCTCTCCTCCGACCGCGGCCCCACCCGGGCCGTGGGCGAGCTGGCCGGCGAGGTCGACCCACGGCTGGGCATCCCGCACCTGTCCGGGTTCGAGAACCACGGCGGCCGCACCCACCTCGGCCCGGGCGTGTCCCCGCTGGCCCGGGTCACCACCGGGGTCGGCAACGACGGCGCCACCGAGGGCGCGTGGCGGGGCAAGCTGCTCGGCACCTACTCGCACGGCCCGGCGCTGGCCCGCAACCCCGACCTGGCCGACCTGCTGCTGCGCTGGGCGACCGGCATCCACCAGCTCCCCCCGCTCGACGACACCTGGGCCGACCGCCTCCGCTCCGAGCGCCGCACCGCGGTGGCCGCCGCCCCGAGGCCGTGACCGACGCCGCCCGGCCGGGGCGGCGACCGGTGGCCCGCCGGCTCGCCGGGTTGCTGCGGCAGCCCTCGGCGCGCCGGTTCGGGCTGCTCCTGCTGCTGCTCGCCGGGTTCGGCGTGACGCTGCTGCTGGTGCCCCGGCCGGACCCGGCCGACCTGCCCCGGCTCGCCGACTCGCTCGGCGATTACGGCCCGCCCGCAGCGGTGATCGGCGGCGCGCTGCTGCTGGTGGCGCTGGTGCCGCGGACGTTCGTCACGCTGGCCGCAGGCGCGATCTTCGGCCCGGTCCAGGGCGCCGCGTACGCGCTCGGCGCGGCGCTGCTCGCGGCGGCCATCGGCTTCACAGTGGGCCGGGTGCTGGGCCGCGAGTTCGTCGCCGAGCGGGTCCGCGGCCGGCTGGCCCGCCTCGACGGCTGGTTCGCCCGGCAGAGCGTCTTCGGCGTGGTCACCGTGCGGCTGCTGCCGATCGCCGGGTTCGGCCTGGTCAGCTACGGCTACGGCACCACCGCCGCCCGGATCCTGCCGTTCCTGGCCGGCAGCGTGATCGCCTCCGCCCCGACGGCCGTCGGCTACGCGGCGATCGGCGCCGCCGCGACAAGTCCCGGTTCGATCAACTGGTACGCGGCCGCGCCGGCCAGCCTCGGCCTGATCGCCAGTGTGCTGATCATCCACCGCTGGTGGCGGGCCGAGCGGCGACGCCGCGCACTCTGACCGGCGGTGGGCGTGCCCCGATGTGGACACGCCCACCGACCCGGGTCAGGCGACGACCGAGACCATCCGGCCCTTCACCACGATCACCTTGCGGGGCTCCTTGCCGCCCAGCGTGCCGGCGACCGCCTCCAGTGCGGCCGCGCGGACCACGTCCTCGGACGCGTCGGCGGGCACCTCGACCCGGCCCCGGACCTTGCCGTTGACCTGCACCGGGTACGTGACCAACTCGGCCACCAGCAGGGCCGGGTCGGCGACCGGGAAGTCCGCGTACGTCAGCGAGGTGTCGTGACCCAGCTTGCGCCACAGCTCCTCGGCCATGTGCGGGGCGAACGGGGCGACCATCAGCACCAGCGGCTCGGCCACCTCGCGCGGCGTACGCGCCAGCCGGGTCAGGCCGTTGGTCAGCTCGATCAGCTTGGCGATGGCGGTGTTGAACCGGATCCCGTCCATGTCGGCGCGGACCCCGTCGATCGCCTTGTGCAGCAGCCGCCGGGTCGCCTCGTCGGCCGGCTCGTCGGTGACGCGCAGCTCACCGGTCTGCTCGTCGACGACGGTGCGCCAGACCCGCTGCAGGAACCGGTACGAGCCGACCACGGCCCGGGTCTCCCACGGGCGGGACACCTCCAGCGGGCCCATCGACATCTCGTACACCCGGAACGTGTCGGCGCCGTACGCCGCGCACATGTCGTCCGGGGTGACCACGTTCTTCAGCGACTTGCCCATCTTGCCGTACTCGCGCCGCACCTCGGTCTCGCCGTGGAACCAGCGGCCGTCGACCTCGACGACCTCCTCGGCGGGCACGTAGGCGCCGCGCGGGTCGACGAACGCGTACGCCTGGATCATGCCCTGGTTGAACAGGCGGCGGAACGGCTCGAACGACGACACGTGGCCCAGGTCGTACAGCACCTTGTGCCAGAAGCGCGCGTACAGCAGGTGCAGCACGGCGTGCTCGGCACCGCCGACGTACAGGTCGGTGCCCCCGCAGTCGCCGTCGCGGCGCGGACCCATCCAGTACGCCTCGTTCGCCGGGTCGGCGAAGCGCTGCGAGTCCGTCGGGTCCAGGTAGCGCAGCTCGTACCAGCAGGAGCCGGCCCACTGCGGCATCACGTTGGTCTCGCGGGTGTAGCGCTTGGGCCCGTCGCCCAGGTCCAGCTCCACCTCCACCCAGTCGCGCCGCCGCGACAGCGGGGTCTCCGGGTTGCTGTCGGCGTCCTCCGGGTCGAACGTCTTCGGCGAGAAGTCCTCCACCTCGGGCAGCTCGACCGGCAGCATCGACTCCGGCAGCGCGATCGGCGCACCGGTCTCGTCGTACACGATCGGGAACGGCTCGCCCCAGTAGCGCTGCCGGGAGAACAGCCAGTCGCGCAGCCGCCAGGTGACCGCGCCGGCGCCGTGCCCGTTGGCCTCCAGCCACTCGATGATCCGGGCCTTGGCGTCGGTGACGCCCAGGCCGTCCAGGTCGATGCCGCGCTCCGGCGCGGCGCTGTTGATCGCCGGGCCGTCACCGGTGTACGCCTTGCCGTCGAAGCCCTCCGGCGGCTGCACGGTCCGCACGATCGGCAGCTCGAAGACCTCGGCGAAGTCCCAGTCCCGCTCGTCCTGCGCGGGCACCGCCATGATCGCGCCGGTGCCGTACCCGGCCAGCACGTAGTCGGCGATGAAGATCGGGATCTGCCCGCCGGTCACCGGATTGGTGGCGTAGGCGCCGACGAAGACGCCGGTCTTCTCCTTGCTGTCCGCCTGCCGCTCCACGTCCGTCTTGGCCGCGGCGGCCTTCCGGTACGCCTCGACGGCCTCACGCGGGCCGGCGTGCCCGCCGGTCCAGGCGTCCTTCGTCCCCTCCGGCCAGGCGGCCGGCGTCAGCACGTCGACCAGCTCGTGCTCGGGCGCCAGCACCATGTAGGTGGCGCCGAAGACGGTGTCCGGCCGGGTGGTGAACACCCGCACGGGGGCCGCGTCGGTCGGGAAGTCGATGTGCGCGCCGGTCGACCGGCCGATCCAGTTGCGCTGCTGCAGCTTGATCGGCTCCGGCCAGTCCAGTGTGTCCAGGTCCTCCAGCAGCCGGTCCCCGTACGCGGTGATCCGCATCATCCACTGCTTCAGGTTGCGCTTGAAGACCGGGAAGTTGCCGCGCTCGGAGCGGCCGTCGGCGGTGACCTCCTCGTTGGCCAGCACGGTGCCCAGTCCTGGGCACCAGTTCACCGGCGCCTGCGAGACGTACGCCAGGCGGTGGTCGTCGACGATGCGCCGCCGCTCCCCCACGGACAGCTCGGCCCACGGACGCCCGTCCGGGGTGGCGCGGGTGCCGCCCTCGAACTCGGCGATCAGCTCGGCGATCGGCCGGGCCTTCTTCGCGTCCGCGTCGTACCAGGAGTTGAAGACCTGCAGGAAGATCCACTGCGTCCAGCGGTAGAACTCGGTGTCGATGGTCGCCACCGACCGCCGCTCGTCGTGGCCCAGACCCAGCCGGCGCAGCTGCTCCCGGTACCGCTCGATGTTGGCCTCGGTGGTGGTCCGGGGGTGGGTGCCGGTCTGCACCGCGTACTGCTCGGCGGGCAGGCCGAACGCGTCGAAGCCCATCGCGTGCAGCACGTTGCGCCCGGCCATCCGCTGGTAGCGGGCGTAGCAGTCGGTGCCGATGTAGCCCAGCGGGTGGCCGACGTGCAGGCCGGCGCCGGACGGGTACGGGAACATGTCCAGCACGTACAGCTTCTCGGCGCCCGCGCGCGGGTGGCCCGGGTCGGCCAGCGGACCGACCGGGTTCGGCGCGTGGAAGGTGCCCTCCCGCGCCCAGGTGTCCTGCCAGCGGTGCTCGATCTCGTCGGCCAGGGCGGCGGTGTACCGGAACGGGGGGATGTCGGTCGCCGGTGCGGCTGCCTCACTCATGGCGTCTCCTCGGCGCGGATCGATTCGAAAAAATTGTGGGCGGTCTGCTGCGGGCACAAAAAAGCCCCTCGCGCAGGAGGGGCGGCCGTGCTGTCGCGCGTTCAGCGCATCAACACGGCTCGGTAAGAAGCAGGAAGAACCCGGCCATGCAGGCAGTGTACCTCGCACCCCTCGGCGGCGGCGCGCCCGTTCCACCCGCGGCGGCCGGTCCCCCGGTCCGGCGAATATTCCGGGCGTAACCGACCGACCACCTGCGGGAGTCGGCAGTAACGACAAACATGGTTAGCCTGAGATACCAATGAGATTTCTGCGGCAGACGAGGCTCGGCGTCGCGAACCCAACGGCGGGTCCAGGTGCTCTATAAAGAGCTGCCGTCCAGGCGACGAGGAGGAGGCCCGTGACACAACAGACCTGGGACGAGGTGGGCGGTCTGCTGCCGCACGACGAGTTCCGCGCCGCCAGCGAGGCCATCGTGGCCAACATCGAGCAGGTCATCGAGGGCAAGACCGCCACCGTCCGGCTCGCCCTGGCGGTGCTGCTGGCCGAGGGTCACCTGCTCATCGAGGACGTGCCCGGCGTCGGCAAGACCAAGCTCGCCAAGGCGATGGCCCGGTCCATCGACTGCTCGGTCCGGCGGATCCAGTTCACCCCCGACCTGCTTCCCAGCGACGTCACCGGCGTCAGCGTCTACAACCAGGAGACGCACGACTTCGAGTTCCGCCCCGGCGCGGTCTTCGCCAACCTGGTGGTCGGCGACGAGATCAACCGGGCCTCGCCGAAGACCCAGTCGGCGTTGCTGGAGTGCATGGAGGAGCGGCAGGTCACCGTCGACGGGGTCACCTACCAGTTGCAGACGCCGTTCATGGTGATCGCGACGCAGAACCCGATCGAGATGGAGGGCACCTACCCGCTGCCCGAGGCGCAACGCGACCGGTTCACCGCCCGCATCGCGATGGGCTACCCGGACCCGCGCGCCGAGCTGGCCATGCTCGACGGGCACGGGGGCGTCGACCCGCTGCCAGGGCTGCGGGCCGTCTCCGACGCGGCCACCGTCCGCCGGCTGATCGGCCACGTCCGGCAGGTGCACGTCGCCGACGCGGTCAAGCAGTACGCGATCGACCTGGTCACCGCCACCCGGGAGGCGCCCGACCTGCGCCTGGGCGCGTCCCCGCGGGCCACGCTCCAGCTGCTGCGCACCGCCCGCGCGGTGGCCGCGCTGGAGGGCCGCGACTACGTCCTGCCGGACGACCTCCAGGTCCTCGCGGTGCCGGTGCTGGCGCACCGGATCATCCCGACCGCGGACGCGCAGCTGGCCCGGCGTACCACCGACGCGATCGTCTCCGAGCTGGTGCACCGCCTGCCGCTCCCGCACGACCGGCAGCGCTCGCCGTACGACACCCGGCCCGGCGGCGGCGGCAACGGCCGCGGGCCGTACGAGCCGCGGAGGCCGTGACGTGCGTGACGGCCTTCGTGGGCTGACCACCCGCGGCCGCTCCTTCCTGGCGGCCGCGGTGGCCGCGGCGATCTCCGCGGGCATCCTGGGCGAGAAGGACCTGCTCCGGGTGGCGGTGCTGCTCGCCGTGCTGCCGCTGCTGGCCGCCGCGTACGTCGGACGCAGCCGGTACAAGCTGGCCTGCAACAGGTCGCTGGAGCCGCACCGGGTGCCGGTCGGCGCCAGCTCCCGGGTGGTGCTGCGGCTGCAGAACCTGTCCCGGCTGCCCACCGGCACGCTGCTGCTGGAGGACCGCCTGCCGTACGCGCTGGGCAGCCGGCCCCGGGTGGTGCTGGAGCGGCTCGGCGCGCACCAGGCCAGCTCCGTGGCGTACACGGTCCGCGCGGACGTGCGCGGCCGCTACGAGGTGGGGCCGCTGGTGATCCGGCTGACCGACCCGTTCGGCCTGTGCGAGCTGACCCGGTCGTTCCCCAGCACCGACCACCTCACGGTGATCCCGCAGGTCACCCCGCTGCCGTCGGTCCGGCTGCCCGGTGAGTACGCCGGCAGCGGCGACAGCCGGGCCCGCTCGGTGGCGGTGCACGGCGAGGACGACGCCGCCACCCGGGAGTACCGGAGGGGCGACGACCTGCGCCGGGTGCACTGGAAGTCCACCGCCCGCACCGGTGAGCTGATGGTGCGCCGCGAGGAACAGCCGTGGGAGAGCCGCGCGACGGTGGTGCTCGACACCCGCGCCGCCGCGCACCGGGGCGAGGGCCCGACGGCCAGCTTCGAGTGGGCGGTCTCGGCCGCCGCCAGCATCGCCGTGCACCTGCGCGAGGCCGGCTACAAGCTGCGGCTGGTCACCGGCAACGGCGCCGACGTCGGGGCCACCGAGGCCGGCGGCGAGGGACTGCTGCTCGACCACCTCGCCGACGTGCACCTGGACCGGCGCGGCGAGATCACCACGCTGGTGCAGCAGGTGCGGCAGCGCGCCGACGGCGGTCTGATCATCGCGCTGCTCGGCACGCTCGGCACCGCCGAGGCGGAACTGCTGGCCGGGCTGCGCGGCAACGGGGCCACCTGCGTGGCGTTCCTGCTCGACAGCAACACCTGGCTCAACCTGCCCCCGAACGCCCGGACCGAGGCGGAGCGGGCGCACGGCGCCGCCGCGCTCGCGCTGCTGCAGAGCGGCTGGCGGGTCATCGGGGTGGAGCACGGCACCCGCCTGCCGATGCTGTGGCCGCAGGCCGGGCGAGGCTCGCAGGGCTTCGCGCTGCGGGCGGCCATGGCCGAGACGGTGGCCGGCGGACGACGATGACCGGAGGGATGGTCCTGTGACCCCGCACCGCAACATCGGGTTCGTCGCCGCGGCGGCGACGCTGCTGGCGGCGGCCCCGCTGTCGGCGATCTTCGAACGCTGGACCTGGCTGATCCAGGCCGCCGTCGTGGTCGCCGTGGTGGCCGGCTCGGCCGCGTTGAGCCGGCTGGGCCGGATGCCGCTGTGGGGGCAGGTGCTGGCCATGCTGGCCGGGCTGACACTGGGCCTGACGTGGGTCTTCCCCGGCGGCACCGAACTGCTCGCGTTCGTACCGACCCCTGCGACGTTCGCCCACTTCGGCGACCTGCTGCAGACGTCGTTGCAGGACATGCGCTCGTACGGCGTGAAGGTGCCGGACGTCGACTCGCTGCTGTTCCTCGCGGTGCTCGGCATCGGCGCGGTCGCGGTGGTGGTGGACGTGCTCGCGGTCGGGTTGCGCCGTCCGGCGCTGGCCGGCCTGCCGATGCTCGCCATCTACTCGGTGCCGGTCGCGGTCTACGTCGACAGCGTCCCGGCCACCCCGTTCGTGGTCGGCGCCGCCGGTTACCTCTGGCTGCTGGTCACCGACAACGTCGACCGGGTACGCCGGTTCGGCCGCCGGTTCACCGGCGAGGGCCGTGACGTGGACGTCTGGGAGGCGTCCCCGCTCGCCGCGGCCGGACGGCGGCTCGCCGTGGTCGGCGTGATCGTGGCGGTGGCGTTGCCGCTCGCCGTGCCCGGGATGACCGGCGGGCTGCTGAACAACGTCGGCGCCGGGCCCGGCGAGGGCAACGGGCGCCCGGGCCAGGGCGGCAGCTCGGGCCGGGTCGACCTGTTCGCGGCGCTCAGCGGCCAGCTCAACCAGAGCGAGGAAATCGAGCTGGTCAAGGTCAGCACCAACGAGACCACCCCGTTCTACCTGCGCCTGGGCGTGGTGGACGACCTGCGGCCGAGCGGCTTCCAGGCACGCGTGCCGACCGGGAAGTCGGTCGCCCGTTCGCTGTCCGAGCCGCGGGAGGACGCCCCGCGCGGCGTCGACCGGCAGCGCTACCGCGCCACCGTCGAGGTGACGAAGAACCTGAACATGCCGTTGCTGCCGGTCTACACCGAGCCGGTCAAGACCGAAGACCTCAACGGCAACTGGCTGTACGACACGAACCAGCAGGTCGTCTTCTCCAACCGGGACAACGCCCGCGGCAAGAGCTACTCGTTCGACTACGTCCGGTCCACCTTCAGCCCGGCGGCGCTGCGCGCGGCCCCGCCGATGCCCTCGGACAGCATCCTGATGCGGCAGCAGACCGAGCGGCCGTCCGTCCCGGCCGTCGAGGAACTGGTCGCGCAGCTGGTCAAGGGCAAGTCGGGCGACTACGAGAAGGTCCGGGCGATCTACGACTACTTCTCCGTCGACAACGGCTTCGCCTACGCGCTGTCCACCCGCAACGGCAGCAGCGGCGAGGACATCACCGACTTCCTCGCCACCAAGGTCGGCTACTGCCAGCAGTACGCCGCGGCGATGGCCTGGCTGGTCCGGTCCGCCGGCATCCCCGCCCGGGTCGCCGTCGGGTTCACCAACGGCAGCAAGGCCGACAACGGCACGTACGTGCTGACCAACCGCAACCTGCACGCCTGGACCGAGGTCCACTTCAGCGGCATCGGCTGGGTTCCGTTCGACGCCACCCCGGCGGCGGCCGTGCCCGGCTCGGTCCGCTCGGCCTGGGCGCCGGACATCGACGCCCCCGAGGAGGTCACCCCGTCGGCCGGCAGCACCAGCGCGCCCGACGCGGCCGGCCCGTCGGCCGGGCCGAACGAGGCGGACCGGCTGGACAAGGACACCGACCAGGGCCTGACGCTGAACCAGGGCGGCCCGGCCGAGGAGAGCCCGGTCTGGCCGTGGTGGCTGGCCGGTGCGCTGGCGCTGCTGGCGCTGCTCGCCGTACCGGCCCTGCGCCGCTCCGCGCTGCGCCGCCGCCGGCGCGTCCGGGCGGTCCCGCCCGCGGCCACCGCACTGCCCGTGCCGGGTCAGCGCGGCGAGACGCGGCCGGTCGTCGTCGGCGTGGACGCCGAGGCGGCCCGCGCCGACGCGCACGCCGCCTGGGACGAACTGCTCGACACGCTCGTCGACTTCCACGTCCGGGTGGACCGCACGGAGACCCCACGGGCCACCGCCGAGCGGCTGGCCCGGGAGGCGCTCGCCGAGCGGGGAGACGCCGCGACCGGGGTACGCCTGCTCGGCCGCGCCGAGGAACGCGCCCGCTACGCCCGTGACCCGCTGACCGACGCGGAGCTGCAGCCGGCGCTGCGTACGGTCCGGGGCGCGCTGGCGGCGGGCGCTGATCGCCGTACCCGGCTGCTGGCCGCGCTGCTGCCCCCGTCGGTGCTGCAGCGTTGGCGCACCGCCCTGGCCGAGCAGTCGGCAAAGGTGGTGACCACGAGCGGCCAGGTCCGGCAGCAGATGACCCGCTGGAGCCCGCGCCGCCTCCTGGCCCACCGCCCCACCCGCTAACCCACCCGCTAACCCACCCGCCCGCCCCCTCCCGCCCCCTGCCCTCCCCGTCCCCCGCCCGCCCCCACGGCGTTGATCAAGGAGTTTGTGTCCAAATCCAGCCCCGCTGAGAACACAAACTCCTTGATCACCGCTTCTGGGCCGGGCACGCACGAGATCTTGGTACGAAATGGCCCCCATAGGGGCGCTTTCCTACCAAGATCTACGGGCTCCCGGGATATGGGCAGCGCATCCCGCCTGCCGGGCGAGCATGGCTGATCAGGTGAGCTGGGCACGCCACCCCCGCCTCGACGATCTTGCACTTTGTGCCCGGGCGAATGGGACATTCGGGGCTCCGCTCGGGCCGAAAGTGCAAGATCGCGCGGGAGGGCGGGTGTGGCTGCCTGCTGGTGAGCGGCGGGGAGGCTCGGGCGCGACGGGGAGCTGCTCTGCCGCGACCCGGGCACGGTGCGCAGCTTACGTGCGGGGCGACCCGGGCGCGGTGCGCATGCCTGGTCGTGTGGAGCGACCCGGGCATCAGGTGCTGACGGAGGCGCGGGCGGTGTGCAGAGGAGGCGGACCGCGGGGCGCGCCGAGTGGCGGGACGGTGAGTGGCGGGACGGCGGGGCGGTGGGGTCGATTGCGGGCATGACTGAGCGCGGGCCCTCGCCCGCGCTGCCCGGCGACCGGCAGCAGGACGCCCCGGCGGCGCTCGCCGGCCTGTTACGGAGGCGCCGCCGGTTTCCCGCCCGGGTCAGGGGCGGGACGCGGTCAGCGGTGGCCCTCCGGGCGCTGCCGCCAGCGGTCCTCCATCCGATCGAGGAAGGAGCCCCGGCGACCACCACCACTGCGGCCACGGGGACGACGCCGGCTCGTTGTGCCGCCGACCACGTGCAGGTCGGGCGACTGGGATCGGCGGTGCGACTGCACCGCGTAGCCCAACGAGGCCAGCATGACGACGAAACCCGCCACGGCCACCGCGGGAATCTTGATCACGGCACCGTAGATCAACAGGGCCAGACCAGCGACGACCACGCCGGCAGCGACGAGCACGCGACGCCGCGCGTGGAAACGCGGGTCGCTGGCGCGCACGGCCGAGGCGAACTTGGGGTCCTCGGCAAGCGACCGCTCGATCTGCTCGAACAGCCGCTGCTCGTGCTCCGAGAGCGGCACGGCACTCCTCCCCGGTCACGTTGGTCGGCCCGGGCGGGCCGACAGACCGTGGCAGCCAACCGGCTGCTTACCCGCAAGTCTACGAGGGCCCCCGCGCGTCGGAAAGCGGGACGACCTACGGCCGGGTCGGTTTTTCGACTTGTCGTGTATCACGGCGGCCGAGAAGACTGGCCGGACCTATGACGGACCGCCCGAATCGGGCGGCCGCCGCGTCGGCCGCCGCCTCCGCCTCGCGCCAGCCGCGTTCGGGTGCACCGAGGGTGAGCTGCTGCGGGGTCTGCCCGGCGGGGGCGAGACCTTCCATCCGGACCCCGACCAGCCGAACCGGCTCGCCCGGGGCGAGCGCGGCCCACAGTGCCCAGGCCGTGTCGAACATCTCCCGGGCGGTGTCGGTGGGCACGGCGAGCGTGCGGGAGCGGCTGATCGTCCGGAAGTCGGCGAAACGGACCTTGAGCGACACGGTACGGCCCACCTGCCCGGCCGCCCGCAGCCGAGCGCCGGCCTTGTCGGCGAGCGCGAGCAGGGACCGCCGGATCTCGTCCGGGTCGGTCACGTCGGTGTCGAACGTGACCTCAGCGCCGATCGACTTCTCCACCTGCTCGGGCGTGACGCCACGCGGGTCACGCCCCCAGGCCAGCTCGTGCAGGTGGGCGGCGGACGCCTCGCCCACCGCCCGGCGCAGCAGGCCGGCCGGCGCTTCGGCGAGGTCGCGTACGGTGCGCAGGCCGAGGCGGCGCAGCGCGTCCGCGGACCGCTCCCCCACGCCCCACAGCGCGGACACCGGCAGCGGGTGCAGGAACTCCAGCACCTGTGCGGCCGGGACCACGAGCAGGCCGTCGGGCTTGGCCCGGGTGGAGCCGAGCTTCGCCACGAACTTGCTCGGCCCCACCCCGACCGAACAGGTCAGCCGCTGTTCCTCGGCGACCCGGCGGCGGATCAGCGCGGCGATGTCGGCGGGCCGGCCGAACAGCCGTCGGGCGCCCGCCACGTCGAGGAACGCCTCGTCCAGCGACAGCGGCTCGACCAGCGGCGTGACGTCCCGGAAGATCCGCATGACCGCCCGCGACGCCTCGGTGTAGGCGGTGAAGTCGGGCGGGAGGTAGACCGCGCCGGGGCAGAGCGCGCGGGCGCGGGCGGTGGGCATCGCGCTGCGGACGCCGTACCGCCGGGCCTCGTAGCTGGCGGAGCTGACCACGCCACGCGGGCCGACGCCGCCCACCACCACCGGCCGGCCGCGCAGCTCGGGGCGGCGGCGCACCTCCACCGAGGCGTAGAACGCGTCCATGTCGACGTGCAGGATGGTGCAGCCGGTGTCGTCGGCGTCCGGCCCGAAGCGCGGGTCACCGCCTCGGGGCAACGACTGGCTGCGGCCCATGCCAGCAGGCTAGCCCGCCGGTCCGACAACCCCACCGCCCGCCGACCCCGCACGAGGCGGGGCCGACCCGCGGCCACCGGCGCACCAGCACGGACGAACCGGGGTCAGCCCCGGACCACCAGCAGCGGGACCGTCATCTCGGCGGCGGTGTCCGCGCCGTGGTACGCCACCAGCCGCGACGCCATCGGCGGTTCGGAGCGGGTGGCGACCACCGCGTACGTGTCCCGGCAGACCACCACCACGTCGCCGATCCGGGTCAGGTGTGCCTCGGGCACCGGCCCGAACCAGCCGGTCGCCACCGCCTCGGCGCTGGTCAGCACCTGCGCGGCCGGGCCCAGCACCTCGGTCCAGGCGGCCACCACGTCGGCTTCGGCGCCCGGCTCGACGTGCAGGTAGCGGACCCGGGGCTCACCGGCGACCACCCGTACCCCGGTCCGCAGCCGGGGGTCGGTGTCCAGGTCGATCCGGTGCGCGGCGGGCACGTCGAGCTGGCCGTGGTCGGCGGTGACCAGCAGCGCGGCGTCCGGCGGCAGCCCGTCGACGAGCCGGGCCAGCAGGACGTCCACCTCGGCGGCGGCGGTCCGCCAGGGCGCGGAGTCCACGCCGCTGAGGTGCCCGTGCCGGTCCAGGTCGGGGTGGTAGCCGGAGACCAGTGCGGGCCCGTCCCCGGCGGCAAGCGCCGCCAGCATCCGGGCGGCGAGCGCGTCGACGCCCGCTGCGCCCCGGTAGTCGCCGCCCCGGTTGGCGGCGAGCGTGAGGCCGCTGCCGGCGAACTCGGGACGGCTGACCACCGTCACCGCGACCCCGGCGGCGCGCGCCCGCTGGTACCAGGTGGGCACCGGCTGCCAGCTCGCCGGGTCCGGGTCGCCGGTCCAGTCGATGTGGTTGAGCACCCGGTCGGTGCCGGGCACCCGGACCGTGAAGCCGAGCACGCCGTGCGCGCCGGACCCGGTGCCGGTGCCGAGGCTGACCAGGCTGGTCGGGGTGGTGGACGGGAAGCCGGTGGTGAGCGGCCGGCCGGCGGTGGCGGTCAGGCCGGCGAGCGTCGGGGCGTACGGGGCGGCGGTGGGGATCTGGTACCAGCCGAGGCCGTCGACGAGCAGCACCGCGATCCGGCGTACCCCGGCCAGGCGCGGGGTCAGGCCGAGCCGGTCGGCCGCGCCCGGTACGCCGAGCAGCGCCAGCGCGCTGGGCAGCACGTCGGTCAGGGCGCCGCCGTCGTAGCGCGGCGCCACCCGGTCCAGCGGGCCGGGAGCCGGGCCGGGCGTCGGGCCGGAAGCCGGACCGGTCATGCCGGGCGGCGGGCGAACAGGTGCAGCTGGGCGGCGAGATCCCGGTACGGGGACCGGGCGGCGAGCGCGCGCTCCAGCTCGACCAGGGCGGCCTGCTGGCCGTCGGCCACCGCGGCCGGGAGAAGGTCGGCGAGCACGCGTACCCCGTGGATCTCCTCCACGACGAGGCCGGCGGCGGTGAGCAGCGCGCTCGCGTCGGCGGCGTCGTAGCGGCGGCGCAGCGTGTCCCGGCGGCCGGTGGTGCCGTGCGGGTCGGCGGCGAGCGCGGCGGCGGCGTCCAGTTGCCCGTTCATCGCCCGGCCGAACACGGCGGCGGCCCGGCCGGCGACGAGTACGCTCGCCGCGCCACCCGGCCGCAACGCGGTGACCAGCGCGGACATCACGGGTTCCGGGTCGTCGACCACCTCGAGGACGGAGTGACAGAGCACCAGGTCCACGGTGGCCGGTTCGACGAGTCCGGTGAGCGCGTCGGCGTCGCCCTGCGTCGCGCGTACCCGATCGGCGACCCCGGCCTCGGCGGCCCGGCGGGTCAGCGCGGCGAGCGCGTCGGGGCTGGCGTCGACCACGGTGACCCGGTGACCGGCCTCGGCGAGCGGGACGGCGAAGCCGCCGGTCCCGCCGCCGACGTCGAGCACGGAGAGTCGTTCGCCGGCCCGCCGGTCCAGCTCGGCCCGGAGCACCGACCAGATGACGGCGGTGCGGGGGGTGAGGGTTCGGATCT
This sequence comes from Micromonospora sp. CNZ285, assembly GCF_004637285.1. Lineage (NCBI taxonomy): Bacteria > Bacillati > Actinomycetota > Actinomycetes > Micromonosporales > Micromonosporaceae > Micromonospora > Micromonospora sp. CNZ285. The sequence goes on from NZ_SPQD01000001.1 coordinate 3,468,740, forward strand.
GCTCCACGCGCCGAGCCTAGTCACCCCCCGGCCCGGGTTCAGGACTCGCCGCCGCCGGCGGGGTCGTCCTCGGCGCGGGAGCGCTGGTGGTTGGCCACCGGGCCGTCGGTCACCTGGTATTCCCGCGGCTCGGCCTCGTGGGTGGGTGCCCAGTCGGCGCCGAGGCGGGTCCGTCGGGCGTTCGCCACGCCACCGGCGTTCGTGCGGTGAAAGGTCATCGGTTCATCCCCCATACCCCGGGTGGGCCACTCTGCCCACCCGCGTCGGGAGTCTCCCGCCTCCGGCTCGGAGAAACCGTAATGTGGATCACTCCATCAACGGAAATCCCTGGATGCCGGTGTGACGGGGGGCTCGATCGCGTCCAGCCGGTCCGCGGTGAGGTTCGTGACGCCCTCGTGCCGCTGCAGCCGGCCCCGCACCACAAGTGCTCCACTGGTGCGGGCGACTCGACGGTATCTCTGCCACAACCCCGGGGAGCAAGTGACATTGAGCATCCCGGTCTCGTCCTCCAGGTTGAGGAACGTGACGCCGCCGGCGGTCGCCGGACGCTGCCGGTGGGTGACGATCCCGCCGACCCGGATCCGCTGCCCGGGAGGCACCTGGCCGAGGCGGGCGATCGGCACCGCGCCCAGTTCGTCGAGGCGGTCCCGGATGAACCGGGCCGGGTGGCTCTCCGGGGACAGGCCGGTGGCCCAGACGTCGGCGACCAGACGGTCCACCGCGGCCATGCCGGGCAGGGTGGGCGGGTCCGCGCCGGTCACCGTGCCGGGCAGCCGGCCGGGCCGGTCCTGGGCCGCCGCGCCGGCGGCCCAGAGGGCCTGCCGCCGGGTCAGCCCGAAACAGGCGAACGCGTCGGCGGTGGCCAGCGCCTCCAGCTGCGCGGCGGTGAGACCGACGCGGCGGGCCAGGTCCGGCATGTCCCGGTACGGCCCGTGCGCGGCGCGTTCCGCCTCGATCCGCTCGGCCACGTCCTCGCCGAGGGTACGGACGCTGCCCAGCCCGAGCCGTACCGCCGGGCCGCCCAGCCCCCAGGCGTGCGGCGGCTCGCCCGGCACGCTGCCCCACCGGGTCTGCGGGGTGGACTCCAGCACCGCCTTGGCGCCGCTGGCGTTGATGTCCGGCCGGCGCACCTCGACGCCGTGCCGGCGGGCGTCGTCGGCGAGCGTCTGCGGCGAGTAGAAGCCCATCGGCTGGGCGTTGAGCAGCGCGGCCAGGAACGGGCCGGGGTGGTAGCGCTTGAGCCACGAGCTGGCGTACACCAGGTAGGCGAAGCTCATCGCGTGGCTCTCCGGGAAGCCGTAGCTGGCGAACGCGGTGAGCTTGCGGTACACGTCGTCGGCCAGTTCGCCGCTGATGCCCCGCTCGGCCATCCCGGCGTAGAGCCGGTCGGCGATCTGCGCCATCCGTTCCACCGACCGCTTCGCCCCCATGGCCCGGCGCAACTGGTCGGCGCCGGCCGCGTCGAACCCGGCCAGGTCGATGGCGAGCTGCATGAGCTGCTCCTGGAACAGCGGTACGCCGAGCGTCTTCTCCAGCGCGTTGCGCATCAGCGGGTGCGCGTACGTGACCGGCTCCTGGCCGTTCTTGCGCCTGATGTACGGGTGCACCGAGCCGCCCTGGATCGGGCCGGGCCGGATCAGCGCCACCTCCACCACCAGGTCGTAGAACTCGCGCGGCTTGAGCCGGGGCAGCGTGGCCATCTGGGCGCGGCTCTCCACCTGGAACACGCCCACCGAGTCGGCCCGGCAGAGCATGTCGTAGACCTCGGGGTCGTCCAGGTCCATGTCGCCGAGGTCGAGGCTGGAGCCGATCAGGTCGTAGCCGTAGTGCAGCGCCGAGAGCATGCCGAGACCGAGCAGGTCGAACTTGACCAGGCCGACGGCCGCGCAGTCGTCCTTGTCCCACTGGAGCACGCTGCGGCCGGGCATCCGGCCCCACTCCACCGGGCACACCTCGATCACCGGCCGGTCGCAGATCACCATGCCGCCGGAGTGGATGCCCAGGTGCCGGGGGAACGTCTGCAGCTCGTTGGCGTACGCGACCACCTGCTCGGGGATGTCCGCCACGTCGACCGCGGCGACCGAGCCCCACCTGTCGATCTGCTTGCTCCAGGCGTCCTGCTGGCCGGGTGAGAAGCCGAACGCCTTCGCCACGTCCCGCACCGCCGACCGGGGCCGGTACGAGATGACGTTGGCGACCTGGGCGGTGTGCTCCCGGCCGTAGCGGGCGTAGACGTGCTGGATCACCTCCTCCCGGCGGTCGGACTCGATGTCCACGTCGATGTCGGGCGGGCCGTCGCGTTCCGGGGCGAGGAACCGCTCGAACAGCAGCCGGTGCCGGACCGCGTCCACGTTGGTGATGCGCAGCGCGTAGCAGACCGCCGAGTTGGCCGCCGAGCCCCGGCCCTGGCAGTAGATGTCCTGCGCGCGGCAGAACGCGACGATGTCGTAGACCACCAGGAAGTAGCCGGGGAAACCGAGGTCTTCGATCATCCGCAGCTCGTGTTCCAGCTGCGCGTACGCCTCCGGGTGCGCCTCGGGCGGGCCGTAGCGCTCGCGGGCGCCGTCCATGGTCAGCCGGCGCAGCCAGCTCATCTCGGTGTGCCCGGGCGGCACCGGGTACGCCGGCAGCCTCGGTGCCACGAGCTGAAGGTCGAAGGCGAGTTCCGCGCCGTACTCGGCGGCCCGTGCCACAGCGCCCGGGTACGCGGCGAACCGCGCCGCCATCTCCGCGCCGCTGCGCAGGTGGGCGGTGGCCGCGGCGGGCAGCCAGCCGTCGATCTCGTCGAGGCTGCGCCGGGCCCGGACCGCGGCGACGGTGGTGGCCAGCCGACGCCGTCCCGGGGTGGCGTAGTGCACGTTGTTCGTGGCGACGGTGGGCAGCCCGGCCGCGGCGGCCAGGTCGGCGAGCGCGTCGTTGCGGTCGGCGTCGACCGGGTGGCCGTGGTCGGTCAGCTCCACCGCCACCGTCTCCGCGCCGAACAGCGCGGTGAGCCGGTCCAGTTCCCGGGCCGCCGCGTCGACGCCCTCGGTGAGCAGCGCCGCGGGCACGTGCCCCTTGCGGCAGCCGGTGAGCACCAGCACGTGATCGCGCAACTCGTCGGCGATCTCCTCCAGCTCGCCGTAGACCGGGCGGCCCTTCTCCCCGCCGCGTAGCTGGGCCCGGGAGATGGTGGCGGCCAGGCGCGCGTACCCCTCGTGGCCGTGCGCGAGCACCAGCAGGTGCCGGCCGAGCGGGTCCGGTTCGCCGTTCTGCGGGCCGGGCAGCCCGAGGGACAGCTCCGCGCCGAAGATCGTCGGCAGCCGCAGCGCGCGGGCCGCCTCGGCGAAGCGCACCACGCCGTAGAAACCGTCGTGGTCGGTGACGGCGAGCGCGGTGAGCCCGAGCCGGGCCGCCTCCTCGGCCAGTTCCTCCGGGTGGCTGGCCCCGTCGAGGAAGCTGAAGTTGGAGTGCGCGTGCAGCTCCGCGTACGGCACCACGCCGTCCGGGCGGGCCAGCTCCGGCGGCCGGTATTCCTGCCGCTTGCGGCTCCAGGCCGGGGAGTCGCCGCCGTCGGCGTCGACAGCGAGCGGGTCGACCACGTGCAGGTGCCGCTCGCCCTTGGCCCGCCCGGAGAGCACCTGCTCCAGCTTTGACCACGGCATCTTCGGGTTGTGGAAGCTCATCGGCCTCGCCCGGCACCCGACCGCCCGAGATCTTGGTACGAAACGGCCCCCCGAGGGACACTTTCGTACCAAGATCTCTCCCGGCGCTCAGTCATAGATCGCCTCCACCAGCCACTGCCCGCCCTCGACCGCGAGCAGCAGGGCGGCGCCGTCGGCCAGGCACACCTGGAACCGGGCCCGGCGGCGCGCCTCGGCCGGCGCCCACCAGCGCTCGTCCACCGGCCACGGGCCGGCCCAGCCGGTGATCTCGGCCGGGCGCCCGTCGCCGACGGTGAGCCGGGCCGGCGCCGCGCTGACCGCCAGCCGCGCGCTCACCACGACCGGTTCCCCGGCCGCGTCGCGCACGTCGGCCGGCAACGGGGTGGGGAGCACCACGGCCGGTGACGGCGGCGGAATCCGCCCCGGCCACGGCGGCTCGGCCACCGCCCGGCCCCGCCCGGCCCGCCGCCCCGCACCACCCCCAGCCGGTACGACGACCGAGGCGGACGCGGCACCCGGAGCGGGAGCGGCGGGCGGCAGGGGTGGCGGGCCGGGACGTGCGGGCACCCGCTCGTCGCCCCACGGGACCAGGCGCACCTGGTCGGCCGGGGACCGCCCGCCGCCGAGCACGGCGGTGACCACCGCCTCGGGACCGAGGATGCCCTGCACCCGGCTCAGCGCGCGGTGCGCCCGCTCCCGCTCCTCACCGGTCTCCCCCCACAGCCCGGGTTGCAGGCCCGCCTGGGCGAGCACCCCGTCGGGCACCAGCCGCAACCGGACGATCCCGGCGGTGGGCCGGGCCGGACGCGCCCCGCCCCGGCCGTTGCTGCCGGAGAGCCAGCCGTCGAGCTGCCATCGGACCCGGTCGGCGATGGCCGCGGCGGTGAGCAGACCGTCGTGCCGCCAGACCCGGTGCAGCTCCTGACCGTGCGCGGTGACCGCCTCGATGCCGAGGCGGGTGCAGGCCAGGCCGTAGCCGGCCAGCCGCTCGTGCAGCCGCTCGGCGAGCATGCGGGCGGCGAACGCGGCGGCGTCGACCCGGTCGACCGGCTCGTCGTAGTCGGCGGTGACGGTCAGGTCGGCGGGCGGCTGCCGGACCGCCAGCGGACGGTCGTCCCGGCCACCGGCGAGCCGGTGCGCCAGCGCCCCGTCGAAACCGAACCGGGCCAGCACGTCCCCGGCCGGCAGCGCCGCGAAGTCGCCGAGGGTACGGACGCCGAGCCGGCGCAGCAGGTCGGCCAGCGCGGGCCGGCCGAGCGCCTCGACCGGCCGGGCGGCCAGGAACTCGCGGGTGCCGCCGGGGACCACGATCCGGCCCTCCCGGGCGGCCAGCCCGGCCGCGAACACCCCGTCGGCGATGCCGGCCTGGCTCTCCACCGCACAGCTCTGCGCGACGTGCTCCACGACCCGCTCGGCCGCCGCCTCCTCGCCGCCGAGGTAGCGGCTCGGCCCCCGGGCCGCCGTGGCGCAGGCGCCGGGCCGGATCACCTCGACGCCGGCGACCACCTCCTCCACGGCGGCCACCACCGGCTCGAACGCGCGCACGTCCCGCCCGGGGTCGTGGTCGACCACCGTCAGGTGCGGGCAGCGCCCCTGCGCCTCGCGGCGGCGCAACCCGCGCCGGATGCCCTCGGCGCGGGCCCGCTCGGAGCAGGCGATCACCCGGTTGGCGTGCAGCACCACGACCGGGTCGGTGGCGGGCACCCCGTCGACGATCTCGGCGGCGAGGACCGGCCAGTCCGGGCACCAGAGCAGCAGCGTCCGCTGCGGTTCGCCGCTCACGCCGGACCGGCCGCGGCGAGCGTACGGGCGGGTGGGGCGACCACGCGCAGCCGGCGCGACGGCGCGGCGGGCGGGACGCCGAGCCCGGCCGAGCGGGGGATCACCCGGGTCAGCTCGTCGCCGGGCAGCCACACCTTGATCTCCTTGGGGCGGGCGGCGGCACCCCGGCCCCGGGCCGAGACGGTCACCTCACGGCGGCGCAGCCGCCCGCGACCGGCGCCGAGCCCCTGCCAGACGCCCCGGACCACCTGGAGCGTGACGTCCGCGCCGTCCCACCGCCCGTACGGGACGAGCACGCTTCCGCGCTGCCGGGCGCGGGCGGCCAGCCGGGTGGCGACCGAGGCGGAGACGGTGGCCGGCACGGCGGTGACCACCACGTCGACCCCGTCGATGAGCGCGGCGACCACTGTGGGCCACTCCGGCCCGGGGTCGGGCACCAGGGCCAGCCGGTCCAGGGCGATGCCCGCCTCGGCGGCGGCGCCGGCCCCGAAGGTGGGTACACCCACCACCGCGCACCACGAGCCGGCCCGGGACGCCTCGGCGAGCAGCGCGAGGATCAGCGAGGTGGCGCCGCTGCGCCGGGGCTGGCCGGCGCCGACCGCGACGGTGCTGCCACGCCGCAGGCCGCGGTTGGGCAGCAGCCCGGTCAGTTCGGCCCGGACGGGCAGCACCCGGTGACCGCCGGCCGGGTCGGGCGCGCTCGCCGGACGGACCAGATCGGCCAGGGCGGCGGAACCGACCACCATGCGGCCCGCCATCGGACCAACCCCCCGTCGTGTTTCGCCACGGGCCCGCCCGTGGATGGTGCTGTGGATCGTGTCGTGCGCGGCACGCGTGTGCCGAGGGTGCGGCGCCCGGCCACCCGGGGTCCCGCCGGTGGTGGCCGGGCGCCACGAATCAGGCGGCGGCTGCTCCGGGCCGGGGCGGGGAGTCGGAGGCGCCGAGCCGCAGCGGGCGGGGCAGTCCGTCGAGCGCCGGCTGGTGGGCCAGGCCGAGCGCGGTCTCCACCACCGTCACGAACTCCTCGGCGGCGCGCAGCAGGTCGTCGGCCTCGCGGGCGGTGACCACGCGGGGGATGCCGGCCTCGGCGGCGGCCCGCTTGCTCGCGCCGGCGGCGAAGTAGGCGGCCCACTCGTCCAGCTCGGGGGCGACGGTGACGAGCAGCACCCAGACGCTGGTGATCCGGTGCCGGCGGGTGGGCGCGGGACGGGCCCGGGCGGCGAGCACGGCGGCGGCGGCGCGCAGCGCCGCGAGGTGGGCGGCGGCGTACCGGAGGCCGTCGGGTCGGGTGCGGGCGGCCTCGGCCAGCCCGTCGCGGGCCACCGCGAGCAACTGGGCGGGGGTGCGGTGCGGCAGCACGTGCGCGGGCACCGTGGGCGCCTGGGCCGGACTGGTCGGCATGGGTCTCTCCTCCGCGTGTGGCCGGGGCGGGCGGTCGCGCGACGGGGAACGTCGCCCGGTCGCCCGGAGCGGTCGGTGCGGAGGAAGACGCACCTTTCAGGTGGCGGCCGGCCGGATGTGGACGCTTCCCCACACCCACACCCGGCCGGCGTGCCGGCGGGTCCGTCGCCCGCCGCCCGGGGGTCGTGGGCGGCGGGCGACGACCTGCCTGACGGGCCCGGACTCGCGACTGTCCGAGACCCGGTGCGGCCCGCGGTGCCGCACCTCCCGGAAGCCGGTGCCGCGAAACACCGCTTCCGGAGCGTTCGACGAGTGCGCGACCGGCTCGAAGCGGAGCGGGCCAGCCGGGGAGCTGAGCCGCTTGCCGCTCAAGCCGAATCGAACACTCGTTCTAACTACCCTGACAGTACACCTCCCCACCGACGAAAACGCAACGTGTGACGCGCCGGGGACGCACGGGAGGGCGACGGCCCCCGGCGGGGCCGTCCCGGGGTGGGGGAAGAATGGGTACATGCAGCCACACCCGAACGTGCAGGCGGTGCAGCGCGCGCTCGACGACGCGGGCGCGCGGAACGGATCGGGCGAGGCCAGCCTCGTCCGACTGCTGCCCGACGCGGTGCACACCGCCGCCGCGGCGGCCGAGGCGCTCGGTGTCGCCGTCGGCGCCATCGCCAACTCGCTGATCTTCGACGCGGACGACGCGCCGCTGCTGGTGCTCACCTCCGGCGCGCACCGGGTGGACACCGCCGGGCTGGCCGCCACGCTGGGCGTGACCCACCTGCGCCGGGCCACCCCGGAGTTCGTCAAGCGGCACACCGGGCAGGTGATCGGCGGCGTCGCACCGGTCGGCCACCCCGCTCCGCTGCGCACCGTCGTGGACACCGCACTGGCCGGGTACGACGAGGTGTGGGCCGCCGGCGGCGTACCCCGGGCGGTGTTCCCCACCACGTACGCGGAACTGCTGCGGATCACCGCCGGCACCCCGGCCGAGGTGGCGTGAACCCCGGACTCGTCACGCTGCACGTGTGGCGTGTGCCCCGCCGGGCCGTACCCGGTGTGCTGGGCCGGATGGCCACCCACCCGGCCCGGCTGCGCCGCCTGCCCGGCGTCCGCTTCGCCAAGCTGCTCGGCACCGGGACCGGCACCGGCTTCGGCCCCGGCGACGCCGACCTGACCCGGTGGGCCGCGCTCGTGGTGTGGGACTCCCCCGCCGACGCGGCCGGCTTCGACGCCTCCCCGGTCGCCCGCTCCTGGGCCCGGATCGCCCGCGCCGCGGTACGGGTCGACCTGCGCCCGCTGACCAGCCGCGGCCGGTGGTCCGGCCGGGAGCCGTTCGGCGCGCCGCCGGGTGGGCGGGTCACCGGGCCGGTGCTGGCGCTGACCCGGGCCCGGCTGCGGACCCGCCGGGCGGCCACGTTCTGGCGGGCGATCCCGCCGGTCGCCGGCGCGCTGCACGCCGCGCCCGGACTGCTCGCCCGGTTCGGCGTCGGTGAGGCGCCGCTGGGCTGGCAGGGCACGGTGAGCGTGTGGCGCGAACCGGCGGACCTGGTCGCGTTCGCGTACCGTTCCCCGGAGCACCGCGCCGCGATCACCCGCACCCCCACCGAGGGCTGGTACGCGGAGGAACTGTTCGCGCGGTTCGCGGTGGGCGACGTGGTCGGCGACCGTACGGTGCTGGGCTGGGCCGCCGAGGGCGCCCCGGAGACGGCGAGAGGGCACGCATGAGGCTGGTGCGGTGGACACCGGACGACCTGGTCCGGCGGCTGGACGACGTGGTGGCCGTCTACGGCGAGGCGATGGGCTACCGGCCCGACCTGCTGGAGGCCCGCCGCGGCTACATCGCCACCCACGTGCGACGGCCCGGCTTCCGCGCCGTCGCCAGCCTGACCAGCGAGGGACACCTGGCCGGTTTCGGGTACGGCTACCGGGGCGCCACCGGGCAGTGGTGGCACGACCAGGTGCACCGGGCGCTGAACGCGCAGGCCCGGCAGCGCTGGCTGGCCCACCCGTTCGAGGTGGTCGAGCTGCACGTCCGCCCGCCCGCGCAGGGGCACGGCCTGGGCGCCCGCCAGTTGCGCGCGCTGCTCGCCGTGGCCGAGGGCGACACCACGCTGCTGTCCACGCCGGAGGCCGACGAGGAGAAGTCCCGGGCCTGGCGGCTGTACCGCCGATTCGGCTTCGTCGACGTCCTGCGGCACTTCCACTTCCCCGGCGACGAGCGGCCGTTCGGCGTGCTCGGCCGGGACCTGCCACTGCCCCCGCCGGACGGGTCATGAGCGCGAGGAGTGAGCCGGTCCTGCGAGCACCGCAGCCGCGAACCGGAAGCGTCGTGAGGGCCCGGCTGCCCTGGGCGCTGCTGGCCGTGCTGGTGCTCGCCCAGATCTGCTACCCGCTCACCGGCGGCGCGACCCGGGCCGGGCTCACGGTGGCCACAGTGGTGCTCGGCTGGCTGCTCTCGGTCGGCCACGCGCTGCTCACCCGGGGCGTCCGCACCGCCGCCGCGCTGGTCGCTGTCGTCACCGGCGGCGGGTTCGCGGTGGAGGCGATCGGCGTGGCCACCGGATTCCCGTTCGGCAGCTACGACTACTCCGGCGAGCTGGGCCCGAAGCTGGCCGGGGTACCGCTGATCATCCCGCTCGCCTGGACCTGGATGGCCTGGCCGGCCTGGCTCACCGCGATCCGGCTGGTCCGTTCCCGGGCCGCCCGGATCGCGCTCTCGGCGGTCGGGCTGGCCGCCTGGGACCTGTTCCTCGACCCGCAGATGGTGGCCGAGGGCTACTGGACCTGGCTCGACGCCACCCCGGCACTGCCCGGGCTGCCCGGCATCCCGGTCAGCAACTACCTGGGCTGGCTGGGCTTCGCGGTACTGCTCGCCGTCGCGCTGCGCCCGCTCGCCGGGCCGTCGGCGGACCGGGTCGACGGCCGCGACGCCCCGATGTTCGCGCTCTACCTCTGGACGTACGCCTCCAGCGTGCTGGCGCACGCGGTGTTCCTGCGGCTGCCCGCGTCGGCGCTGTGGGGCGCGGCCGGGATGGCGGTGGCGGCGGTGCCGCTGGCGGTGACGCTGTGGCGGGCCCGCCGGCGTGGCCGGGCCGGCACGCCGGAGCCGGCGCCGCGCGTCGACGCCCCGGCATGATCGCCGCCCTCGCGCTGGCCGTGGCGGTCGCCGCGCTCACCGGGCACACGCTCGTCAACGCGTTCGCCTGGCTGCGCCGCCCGGCCGCCGGCCCGGCCGAGGTGACCGAGCCGGTGGCGGTGCTGCTGCCGCTGCGCGACGAGGCCGAACGGGTCACCCCGTGCCTGCGCGCGCTGCTGGCCCAGCGCGGCGTGCCGGACCTGCGGATCGTGGTGCTCGACGACGGCTCGACCGACGGCACCGCCGACGTGGTCCGCGCGGTGGCAGGCGACGACCCCCGCCTCACGCTGCTCACCGGCGTCGCCCCGCCGCCGGGCTGGCTGGGCAAGCCGCACGCCTGCTGGCAGCTCGCCACCCGGACCGCCCCGGAACCGGCGGTGCTGGCCTTCGTCGACGCGGACGTGGTGCTCACCCCGGACGCGGTGGCGGCGGCGGTGACCGAGTTGCGCGCGGCCGACGCGGCGCTGCTGTCGCCGTACCCCCGGATCGTGGTGCGGACGGCGGCGGACCGGCTGGTGCAGCCGTTGTTGCAGTGGTTGTGGCTGACGTTCCTGCCACTGCGCGCGATGGAACGCTCGCGGCGGCCGTCGCTGGCCGCGGCGGGCGGGCAGTTCCTGGTCGTGGACCGGGCCGGCTACCTGCGGGCCGGCGGGCACGCGGCGGTGCCCGACAAGGTGCTGGAGGACATCGAGCTGGCCCGGGCGGTGAAGCGGGCCGGCGGGCGGATCGCGCTCGCCGACGGGTCCCGGCTGGCGTCCTGCCGGATGTACGACACCTGGCCGCAGCTGCGCGACGGCTACACGAAGTCGCTGTGGGCGACGTTCGGGCACCCCGCCGCCGCGGCGGCCGTGCTGGCGCTGCTGGTCGCGCTCTACGTCGCGCCGCCGCTGCTGGCCGCCGGGGCGCTGCTCGCCGGCGCGCCGGCGGTGGCCGCCGTGGCGTTCCTGGCCTACCTGGCCGGGGTCGCCGGGCGGGTGGTCAGCGCCCGCGCCACCGGCGGGCGGGCGTGGCCCGACGCGCTGGGCCACCCCGTGTCGGTCGTGGTCCTCGGTTGGCTGACCGTCCGGTCGTACCATCTGCGGAAGCGACACCGGCTCACCTGGCGGGGTCGCCCGGTCACCTAGGAGGGGCACGCCATGGCGCGCATCGTGGTCATCGGCGCCGGGGTGGGCGGGCTCGCCACCGCCGCCCGGCTCGCGGTCACCGGGCACGAGGTCACCGTCCTCGAACGGGCCGGCACGGTCGGGGGGAAGCTCGGCCGGTACGCCCACCACACCCCGGAGGGGGTGTGGCACTTCGACACCGGGCCGAGCCTGTTCACCCTGCCGCAGGTCTTCCACGACCTGTTCGAGGCGACCGGGGCGAAGCTCGACGAATACCTCGACCTGGTCCCGCTGGACCCGATCGTGCGACACGTCTTCCCCGGCGGCGGGCAGGCGCTCGACTCCTGCGCCGACCCGGACGAGTTCGCCGCCCGGATCGGCGCCGCGTTCGGGGACCGGTCCGCCGCCGACTGGCGCGGGCTGTGGCGGCGCGCCGGCCGGGTGTGGGCGGCCTCGCACCGGGACATCCTGCGCCGTACCGTCGACTCGCCCCGCGACCTGGCCGCGCTGGCCTGGCGGCTGGGCGACCTGGCCGCCATCGGCCCCGGCCGCAGCCTGCGCGGGCTGGGCCGCCGTCACCTGTCCGACCCGCGGATGCGGATGCTGCTGGACCGGTACGCCACGTACACCGGCGCCGACCCGCGCCGCGCCCCGGCCGCGCTCGTCGCCGTCCCCTACGCCGAGCTGGCGTACGGCGGCTGGTACCTGCGCGGCGGGCTGGGCACGCTCGCCGACGCGCTGCTGTCGCGCTGCCTGGACCTGGGCGTGGTGATGCGCACCGACGCCACAGTCACCCGGATCGACGCCGCGGGCGGGCGGGTGCACGGGGTACGCGTGGCGGGGATGGCCGCGCCGGTTCCGGCTGACGTGGTGGTGGCGAACGTGGACGCGCTCACCCTCTACCGGGACCTGCTGCCCGACCCGCGCCGGCTGGCCGCGCTCACCGACCGCAGCCTGGCCGGGTTCGTGCTGCTGCTGGGCGTACGCGGCGACTCCGGGCTGGCCCACCACACCGTGTTCTTCCCCCGCGACTACGACGCCGAGTTCGACGCCGTGTTCGGCGACCCGGGTCGCGGGGTGCGGGCCCGGCCGGCGCCCGACCCGACCGTGTTCGTCACCGCCGCCGACGACCCGGCGGTCCGCCCGGACGGCCACGAGGCGTGGTTCGTGCTCGTCAACGCGCCCCGGCACGGCACCGCCGCGAGCGCGGTGAACTGGCGGCGGCCGGGCCTGGCCGAGGCGTACGCGGACCGGATCCTGGACGTGCTGGCCGAGCGCGGCGCCGACGTGCGGGACCGGCTGGTGTTCCGGGAGATCCGTACCCCGGCCGACCTGGACGCGGCCACCGGCGCGCCGGGCGGGGCGATCTACGGCACCGCGGGCGGGCTGCTGCGCCCGGCCAACCGGGGCCCGGTCGCCGGGCTCTGGCTGGTCGGCGGCTCCAGTCACCCGGGCGGCGGGCTGCCCATGGTCACGTTGTCCGCGGAGATCGTCGCCGAGGCGGTCGGCCCGGCCTGGTGAGGTGTCGCTGACCGCCGCAGGGGCGCGCGGCGGTCAGCCGGCGTCGACCAGGGCGCGGCGGACGGCGGAGAGCAACTGGCCGAGGCCGAACCCGGCGAGCAGCACCCAGACAGTGGTGGCCATGGTGATGGTGCCGGCGGTCAGGTCGGCGTCGATCAGCCCGGTGAGCCCGGCGACCAGCAGCCCGACCAGCGCCACGCAGACCCGGGTGGGCCGCTCCCCCACCGTCACCGCGCCGATCTCCCGCATCCCCGCCGAGACCGCGCGCGCCCGCACGTACTCGTGCAGCCAGGACAGCCCACCGGCCGCCGCGACCAGCGCGCCCGGCGCGCCGAGCAGCCAGAACGCGACCAGCCAGGCCACCTCGCCGAGCCGGTCGGCGACCGAGTCGTACACGTAGCCCAGCCGCGTGGTGCGGCCGGTCGCGACCGCCACCGCGCCGTCGACGCTGTCGGCCACCGCCGCCAGCAGCACGAACAACGCGCCCAGGAACGGTCCGTTGCCGGGCCGCTCCACGAACAGGGGTACGCAGAAGCAGAGCAGCACCCCGAACACGGTCACCGGGGTGGGGCCGACGCGCAGCCGGCCCAGCACGTAGCCCACGTGGTAGGCGAAGCGCAGCCAGGCACGCACCACCGGCGCGGCGGTACGCGGATCGAAGCCGCCGTGCAGCCGCGCCCACGCGGTCGCGTACTGGTCCCAGTTCAGCTGTGTGCCCACCACGGATCAACCGTAGAAGCACGGCGCGGGGTTCGTGTGGCGGGTGGTCACACCCGTGCGGCGGCGCGCAGCCGCTGCCACACCTCCCGGGTCGCAGTGGACCGGTTGAGGGTGATGAAGTGGATCCCCGGCACGCCCTCGTCGAGCAGCTTCTCGCACATCTCGCTCGCCTGTTCGACGCCGAGGCGGCGTACCGCCTCCGGGTCGTCGGCCACCCGCTCGAACCGCTCGGCCAGCGCGGGCGGGAACGGCGCGCCGGACAGCTGTACCGAGCGTTCGATGGTGCCGATCTGGGTCACCGGCATCACCCCGGCCAGGATCGGGGTGTCGCAGCCCGCGGCGGCCACCCGGTCGCGCAGGCGCAGGTAGTCGTCGGCGTCGAAGAACATCTGGGTGATCGCGAACTCCGCGCCGGCCCGGCACTTGCGGACGAAGTGCGCGGTGTCGCTGTCCACGTCCGGCGAGCGCGGGTGCTTGTACGGGAACGCGGCCACGCCGACGCTGAAGTCGCCGCTGTCGCGGACCAGCCGGACCAGGTCCTCGGCGTACCGGACGCCCTCGGGGTGGGCGATCCACTCGCCGCCCGGGTCGCCCGGCGGGTCGCCCCGCACGGCCAGCACGTTGCGCACCCCGACCGAGGCCAGCCGGCCGATCACGTGCCGCAGCTCGGCGACCGAGTGGTTCACCGCGGTCAGGTGCGCCATCGGCAGCAGCGTCGTCTCGGTGGCGATCCGTTCGGTCACCGCCACCGTGGTGTCGCGGGTCGAGCCGCCCGCGCCGTAGGTGATCGACACGAACGAGGGCCGCAGCGACTCCAGCTCACGGATGGCCTGCCAGAGCAGCTTCTCCCCGGCCGGTGTCTTCGGCGGGAAGAACTCGAAGGAGAACGTGGGGCGGCCGTCACGGATCAGCTCCCCGATGGCCGGCTGGGGATTGGGAAGGACCGAGGGAAGACCGAGCGCCACGGACCGACTGTAACCGGGACGGCACGCCGCATCGGGAATCTTCCCAGCCCGCGAACACCTGTCCCGGCGCGACGTCGTACCCCGGGGGTAGAAATGCGGCAGCGCGGTGGGGCGGCCGACGGCCGTTCCGGGGGCCCGCGCGGGGGTCGCCACGACGGCGACGCGCCGGCGCCACCACTGGCCGGGCGTCCGCGTCGCCATCCGCGCCGTCGCCCCGGAGGTTCCGATGATCCCGTCCCCGCCGCCGGGCCCGCGCCTGCTCGGGCCGCTGCTGGCCGAGTTGCGGGCCGCCCGTGGCTGGAGCCAGCAGCGGCTGGCCGACGAGCTCTGCGCCGCCTCGGGCGTGCCCACGCTGACCCGCAACGAGGTGTCCCGCTGGGAGCGCCAGCTGCGGCTTCCCGGCGACTTCTGGTCCGCCTGGCTGGCGACTGTCCTGGGGGTGCCGGGCGACGTGCTGGCCGGGGCCGCCGCCCGCAGCCGCCGGCTGGGCGTGGCGCCCGCGATCGTCGACCCGGCCGGCTCCCGCGCCCGGCTGGCCCTGCTCACGCTCGCGTACCGCTGGGCGGCCGACCCGGGCGGCCGCACGCTGGCCGCTCCGTTCGCCGCCGCGCCGCCGCGGCACGGCCGTCCCGGGCGGGACGACGGGCGCCCGCCGGCGGACGAGACCTTGTCGCTCGGCGTCCCGCGCGGGCCGGACGAGCCCGCCGGTCGTGGTCACCCGGCGGATCGGGTGACGCTCGCCACGCTGCGGCGCTGGGACGACCTGCTCGGCGGCGGCGACCTCGCCGGGCACGGCGCCCGGCGGCTGCGGCACGCGGTCCGCGGCTACCGGCGCGCCGGGCCCGCCGGCCGGCGCGCGATGCTGCCCGCGCTCGCCGAGTCGGCGCAGCTCGCCGGCTGGCTGGCCGCCGACGCCGGCGACCCCGGCGGTGGCCTGGTCGCGTACCGGCTGGCGCTGCGGGCGGCGGTGGCCGCCGGGCAGCCGCCGCTGGCCGGGCACGTGCTCGCGTCGGCCAGTCACCTGCTGGCCGACGCCGGCGACCCGGCCGGCGCGCTGGTCCTGGCCCGGATCGGGTACGCCGCCGCCCGCGTCACCGCCACGCCCGGTCTGCGGGCGCTGCTGCTGCACCGGGTGGCGCTCGCCGCCGCGCTCGCCGGGCGTCCCCGCGCCGCCGATCAGGCGCTGGCCGGGGCGGATCGGGCGGGCACGCCGGAGCCCGGCCGGGAGCCGCCCTGGCTCTACTGGCTCGACGCGGCCGAACTGGCGGCGATGACCGGGCGCACGCTCGTCGCGCTGGACCGCCCGGCCGCCGCCGTACCGCTGCTGACGCCGGTGGTGGGCGCGCCGGGCCGCCCGCGCCGGTCGGCCGTCTACGGCGGCTGGCTGGCCCGCGGCCACCTGGGCCTGGGCACGGTGCCCGAGGCGTGCGCGGTGGCCGGCGAGGCGCTGCTCGACGCGGTCCGGTCCGGGTCCGCCCGGGCCGTGGGCCAGCTCACCGCGTTCCGTCGCGGCCTGGCGCACGCGCCGCCCGTGCCGGCCACCCGGGGGTACGCGCGACTGGTCACCGCGGCCCGCCCGTACCTGCCGTCCGGCGTGCCGCGCCACCTGCGCGACCGTCCGGGCAGGTGAGCCACGAGGCACGCCGGGACGCCGGGCACGGCGCGAACGGGTGTGAACCGCTAGCGTCGTGGCGTGACCCACGCTGCTCCCGTTTCCCCCGTCGACCGTGCCGGCCTGCGCCAGCGGATCGACAAGGCGCTCACCGAGTTCCTCGCCGGCCAGCGCGGCTGGCTGACCGCCGTCGACGACGGCCTGCTGCCCGTCGCCGAGGCGATCGAGGCGTTCGTGCTGGGCGGCGGCAAGCGGCTGCGCCCGGCGTTCGGCTACTGGGGTTACCGGGGCGCCGGCGGGGTCGACTCCGACCAGGTCGTCGCCACCCTGGCGGCGCTGGAGTTCGTGCAGGCCAGCGCGCTGATCCACGACGACCTGATGGACCGGTCGGACACCCGGCGGGGCGAGCCGGCGATGCACAGGCGGTTCGCCGCCCGGCACCGTACGGCCGGCTGGGGCGGCGACGCGGACTCCTTCGGCGACGCCGCGGCGATCCTGCTGGGCGACCTGTGCCTGGTCTGGTCCGACGAGCTGCTGCACTCCTCCGGTCTGCCGCCGGCCACCGTGGCCCGGGCCCGGCCGGTCTTCGACGAGATGCGCACCGAGGTGACCGTCGGGCAGTACCTGGACGTGCTGACCCAGGCCACCGGGGACACCTCGCTGGACCGGGCCGCGAAGGTGGCCCGGTACAAGTCGGCGAAGTACACGGTCGAACGTCCGCTGCTGCTGGGCGCCGCGCTGGCCGGCGCGCCGCCCGAGGTGCACGCCGCCTACTCGGCGTACGGGCTGCCGCTGGGTGAGGCGTTCCAGCTCCGCGACGACGTGCTGGGGGTGTTCGGCGACCCGGAGCGCACCGGCAAGCCGGCCGGCGACGACCTGCGCGAGGGCAAGCGGACGTACCTGGTGGCGGCGGCCCTGGAGACGCTCGACCCGGCCGGCCGGGAGGCGCTGCTGGCCGGGCTCGGCGTACCGGACCTGGACGCGGCCGGGGTGGACCGGCTGCGCGAGCTGATCACCAGCAGCGGCGCGCTGGAGCGGGCCGAGCGGCACATCGCCGCGCTCACCGATAGCGCCCTGGCCGCGCTCACCGCTGTCGACCTGGACACCGAGGCCCGCCAGGCCCTGGTCGACCTGGCCATCGCCGCCACCCGCCGCCCCGCCTGACCCCTGTCATGTGGCGTGGCGTCGATCATGAAGTTGGCGGCGAAGTCGATCTCCGATCGTGCCGCCAACTTCATGATCGACGAAGACGGGAGGGTGGGAGGGTTAGAAGGCGACGGCCTGGGCTCGGCGTTTGACCTCGCGGGCCAGGTCGCCGCCGAGGGCTACGGCGGGGGTACCGGGAAGACTGGGGTCCTCCCGGTAGAGCCAGCGCAGCGCCTCCTCGTCGTCGTACCCGGCGTCGGCGAGCAGGTTGAGCACGCCGGGCAGATGCTTGAGCACGGTGCGGTTGGCCACCAGGTCGGCCGGGATCCGGCGGACGCCGTCGCGGCGCACCGCGATCAGTTCGCGGTCGCGGATCATCTGGTGCACCTTGCTGATCGACAGGTCCAGGCGCTCGGCCACGTCGGGCAGCGTCAGCCAGCCGGCCGGGTCGGCCGGTCCGGCCAGGTCGGGGCCGGTCTCGGCGGGTACGGAATCGGTCACCCGACCACCCTGCCACGTGCCCGCCGGGCGCGGCGCGCGGCACCCCGCACCGTGGCGGTCCCCCCGTGTCGCAACCCGGCGGTAGCATCCTGTTCTACCTTCACCCTTCCGACACATAGACTGCCTGCCGATGGACACACAGGTCGCCGACACGTTGCTGGGCTCGCTGATCGAGGGGCGCTACCGCATTCGCGGGCGCGTCGCCCGTGGCGGCATGGCGACCGTGTACACCGCCACCGACGAGCGCCTGGAGCGCACCGTGGCGGTCAAGATCATTCACCCGACCCAGGCGCCGCAGGCCCGGGCCCGGATGGCCGGCTTCGTCGAACGCTTCACCGACGAGGCGAAGACGATCGCCCGGCTCACCCACCCGAACGTGGTGGCGGTCTACGACCAGGGCATCCACGCCGGCCTGCCGTACCTGGTGATGGAGTACGTCCGCGGCCGCACGCTGCGCGACGTGCTCGCCGAACGCCGCCGGCTGAACCCGGACGAGGCACTCGCGATCACCGAGCAGATGCTCGCCGCGCTCGCCGCCGCCCACCGGGCCGGCCTGGTGCACCGCGACGTCAAGCCGGAGAACGTGCTGGTCGCCGAGGTGCCCACCGGCGGCAGCCGCAACCTGGTCGACAGCGTGGTCAAGGTGGCCGACTTCGGGCTGGCCCGGGCCGTCGAGGCCAGCGCCGAGGACGAGAACGGCAACCAGCTCATGGCGACCGTGGCGTACGTGGCGCCGGAGCTGGTCACCCAGGGCCACGCGGACCCGCGCACCGACGTCTACTCGGCCGGCATCGTGCTGTTCGAGATGCTCACCGGCCGGGTGCCCTACGACGGCGACCGTCCGGTGGAGGTCGCGTGGCAGCACGTCGACCGGGACGTACCGGCGCCGTCGACGCTGGTGCCGACGCTGCCGCCGGCCCTCGACGCGCTCGTCGCCCGGGCCACCCGGCGGGATCCGGCCGGCCGCCCGGCCGACGCCGCGGCGCTGCTGAGCGAGGTGCAGGCGGTCCGCGACCAGCTGGGCGACCCGCAGGCGCACACCACCGTGCTGCCGCAGCTCAGTGACGACACCGCGGTCCTGAGCCAGCCGACCCAGATGGTGGCCGCGCTCCAGCCGGTCGAGCGCCCGGCGTGGGCCCGGCTGCCCGAGAGCGGTGCCGCGCAGCGCCCGCACCGGCGCCGCGCCGTCGAGGAGGACGTTCCGGGGACCGGGTTCGCCGCCCTGCGTACCCGGATCATGGGCTCGCCGCGCGGACGGCTGGCCGTCGCCGCGGTGGTCGTGGTGCTCGGCCTGGTCGCCGCCGGGGGTGGCTGGTGGTTCGGCGTGGGCCGCTACACGGTCGCGCCGCAGCTGGTGAGCCTGACCAAGGCCGACGCGGAGGCGCGGGCCGAGCGCGGCGGCTTCACGCTGCGGTACGCCGCACCGCGCTACGACGAGAACGTCCCCAAGGACATGGTGCTCGGGCAGGATCCCGGCTCGGCCGCGCGGATCGTCAAGGGCGGCACGATCACGCTGACCCTGTCGCTCGGTCCGGAGCGGCTGCCGGTGCCGGACGTGGTGGGCAAGGACTACGCGCTGGCCCAGGCCGAGCTGGAGGGCGTCAACCTGGTCGTGGCCAAGGGCTCCTCCCGGTACGACGACGCCCTGCCGGCGGGTGTGGTGCTGGCCACCGACCCGAAGGTGGGCACAGTGGTCAAGCCCGGGGCGAAGGTGACGGTGATCCTCAGCAAGGGTCGCGCGCCGGTGACGGTGCCCAACCTGGTCGGCAAGAGCCTCACCGAGGCGCGCACCATCCTCGCGCAGCTCGGGCTGAAGCCGGTGGAGAACGTCAAGGACTCCGACAAGCCGAAGGACGAGATCCTCGGCCAGAGCCCGGCCGACGGCACCGGCGTGGAGAAGGGCACCCAGGTCAAGCTGGAGATCAGCAAGGGCCCGCCGCAGGTGGCCGTGCCCCGGGTGATCGACATGCCCTGCCAGCAGGCCAAGCAGACGCTGGAGAGCCAGGGCTTCCCGGTCAACGTCCAGCTCAACCCGAACGGCATCGTCCGGATCCAGAACCCGGCCGAGAACACGCCGGTGCCGCCGGGTACGACGATCACGGTGACGTGCCTGTGAGCGGATGTGACGGCCGCCGCCGGGTGGGGTCGCACACCCCCACCTCCGGCGGCCTGGCCCGGGCGGCCCTGCCGTACGCGGACGCGGCCGGGTCCGAGGTGGTGCAGGTCTACGTCTCGAACTCGCGGGGCTGGGCGCTGCCAGCCGGCGACCCGGCGCAGGACGCGTCGTTCCGCGACGGGTGCGGCGAGCGCGGCCTGCCCGTGTTCATCCACGCGTCGCTGCTGGTGAACCTCGGCTCCCCCACCCCGGCGACCGTGACCCGGTCGGCCGAGACCCTGGCGCACGCGCTGCGCCGGGGCCGGGCGATCGGCGCCGAGGGTGTGGTGTTCCACGCCGGCAGCGCCGTCGACGCCGGTCACGCCGAGGCGGCCCTGCGGCAGGTCCGGGAGGCGCTGCTCCCGCTGCTCGACGAGGTCGCGGCCACCGGCGGGCCGATGCTGCTGGTCGAGCCGAGCGCCGGGGGCGGCCGGTCACTGGCGTCCCGGGTCGAACACCTCGGCCCCTACCTGGACGCGGTCGACCGGCACCCGATGCTCGGGGTCTGCTTCGACACCTGTCACGCCTGGGCGGCCGGTCACGACCTGGCCGCCGAGGGCGGCATGACCGCCACGCTCGACACGCTGGTCGCCACTGTGGGCGCGGACCGGCTGCGGCTGGTGCACGCGAACGACTCGAAGGACCTGTGCGGTTCCACCCGGGACCGGCACGAGAACATCGGCAAGGGCACCATCGGTGAGCCGGCGTTCGCCGAGCTGATGCGGCATCCGGCAACGGCCGGCGTGCCCGTGCTGGTGGAGACCCCCACGGAGAAGCACGTCGGCCACGCCGCCGACATAGCCACCCTGAAGCGCCTCCACCCCTGACGGTCCCGCACCCGGGCCCTCTCTCCCCCGCATGACCGCAGTGATCAAGGAGTTTGTGTCCCGCCACGGCGCGGATTAGGACACGAACTCCTTGATCAACGAGGCAAGGGTGAGGCGGTGAGGCGCGGTCAGGCGCGCAGGGCGGTGTTCAGGACGGTGGCGGCGCGGTCGATCTGCGCGTCGGTGACATCCAGGTGGGTGACCAGCCGGGCGGTACGCGGGCCGAGCACCGAGATCAGCAGCCCCTCCGCCCGCGCGGCCGCCGCCAGCGCGTGCGCGTCCAGCGGGTGCTTGGTCAGGTCCAGCGGCACGATGTTGGTCCGCACCGCCGTCGCGAGCACCCCGTGCGGTGCGACCGCCTCGGCCAGCCGGGCCGCCTTCACGTGGTCGTCGGCGAGCCGCCCGACGTGGTGCGCCAGCGCGTACCGGCCGGCCGCGGCCAGGATGCCGACCTGCCGCATGCCGCCGCCCATCCGCTTGCGCAGGAACCGCGCCCGGGCGATCTTCTCCGCGCTGCCCACCACGAGCGAGCCGACCGGCGCGCCGAGGCCCTTGGAGAGGCACACCGAGAGCGTGTCGAACAGCACGCCGTACTCGGCCAGCGGCACCCCGTCGGCCACGTGCGCGTGCCAGATCCGCGCGCCGTCGCAGTGCAGGGCCACCCCGTGCTCGTCGGCGACCTCACGCATCCGCCGCAGCGTCGGCAGCGGGATCACCCCGCCGCCGCCCCGGTTGTGGGTCTGCTCCACGGCGATCGCCCGCGTGGGCACCGCGAAGTAGCCGTCCGGCCGGATCATCCCGGCCACCACGTCGGGGTCCAGCTCCGCGCCCACCGCGGGCCAGGTCCGCGAGGAGATCCCGCCGTACGCGGCGGCGGCACCGACCTCGTACGTGACCACGTGCGCGTCGGCGTCGCAGAGCAGCTCGTCGCCGGGCGGTACGTGCAACTGGAGCGCGATCTGGTTGGCCATCGAGCCGCTCGGGGCGAACAGCGCCGCCTCGTGGCCGAACAGCGCGGCCACCTCGGTCTCCAGCGCGGTGACCGTCGGGTCCTCGCCGTAGACGTCGTCGCCCACCTCGGCGGCGGTCATCGCCGCCCGCATCCCCGGCGTCGGCCGGGTCACGGTGTCCGTCCGCAGATCGATCAGTTCGGGGCTCGCAAGCTCACTCCTCGCGTCAGCCACTGTGCCTCCTTCGGCTGCCGACTGCGGGGCTCGCAAGCTCACTCCTCGCGTCAGCCACGGAGCATCTCCGCCACCAGGAACGCCAACTCCAGCGACTGCTGGGTGTTCAGCCGGGGGTCGCAGGCGGTCTCGTACCGGTCGGGCAGGTCGAGGTCCTCGATGCCCTGGGCGCCGCCGAGGCACTCGGTGACGTCCTCGCCGGTCAGCTCGACGTGCAGCCCACCCGGGTGGGTGTCCAGGCCGCGGTGCACCTCGAAGTAGCCGAGCACCTCGTCCACGATCCGGTCGAAGTGCCGGGTCTTGTAGCCGTTCGAGGACTCGTGCGTGTTGCCGTGCATCGGGTCGCACTGCCAGACGACCTTGGCGCCGGCGGCGGTGACCTTGGCGACGATCGGGGGCAGCGCGTCCCGGACCCGGTGGTTGCCCATCCGGCTGATCAGCGTGAGCCGGCCGGGGATGTTGTCCGGGTTGAGCTTCTCGCAGAGCTCGATCGCCTCGTCGGGGGTGGTCGTCGGGCCGAGCTTGACGCCGATCGGGTTGGCGATGCGGGAGATGAAGTCGATGTGCGCGCCGTCGATCTGCCGGGTCCGCTCACCGATCCAGAGGAAGTGCCCGGACAGGCCGTACGCCTTGCCGTTGGAGATCCGGGTCAGCGCCCGGTCGTACTCCAGCGCCAGCGCCTCGTGCGAGCAGTGCAGCGTGACGGTGCGCAGCGCCTCGTCGTCGGTCATCCCGCAGGCCCGGATGAAGGCCAGCGCCCTGTCGATCTCGCGGGCGATCGCGTCGTAGCGCTCGCCGGCCGGGGACCGCCGGACGAAGTCCTTGTTCCAGTCGTGCACGGCGTGCAGGTCGGCCAGCCCGCCGGCCAGGTACGCCCGGAGCATGTTCATCGCGGCGGCCGAGTTGGCGTACGCCCGGATCATGCGCTGCGGGTCGGCGACCCGCGCCTCCGGCGTGGCCTCCAGGGAATTGATCATGTCGCCGCGGTAGGCGGGCAGCCCTCGGGCGTCGGTCGGCAGGGACCGGGGCTTGGTGTACTGGCCGGCGACCCGGGCGACCTTGACCACCGGCAGCGACGCGCCGTAGGTGAGCACGATGGCCATCTGGAGCAGCGTGCGGGCGTTGGCGAGCAGGTGGCTCTCGGTGTTGTCGGCGAAGGTCTCCGCGCAGTCACCGCCCTGGAGCAGGAACGCCTTGCCTTCGCAGACCAGCGCGAGCCGCTGCCGCAACTGGTCGACCTCGTAGGGCGCGACCACCGACGGCACCGTGTCCAGCACCCGGCAGACCTCGGCGACCTGGGCCGGGTCGTCCCAGGGCGGGGTCTGCGCGCGTGGCAGCTCCCGCCATCGGTCGAGGCCGAGGGCCGCGTCCTCGGCGGAGTCGGCGGTCGGGCGGCTGGTCTGCAGACCAGGGCTGCCCACGGCGGGGTGACTCAGCTGATGCCACTCATGGCGCATGAAGGAAAGCGTACGGCGACCGTCGCGATCACTCGCCGCCGAGGGGGATGGTTCCGGTCACTGGGAGGGCACCGGCGAGGGCGGCCGCGCCGGCGGCGGCCCTGCCGGGTCGGCGCTCGGCTCGACCGCGCGCTCGCCGGGCGCCTCGCCGGAGATGCACCAGTCCGCCCCGTTACGGGTGACGGTGAACAGCAGCGACCGGGCGGCCTTGCGTGAGCCGGCGGCAACGGTGATCGAGGCGCTGACCTCCTGGCCGTTCGGACCGGAGCGGACCTCGGTGATCGTCGCCTCGGGCACCGTGAAGTGGTCGGCGAAGTCGCCGTTCGGACCGGTGGCGGCGGAGTCGAAGGCGGCGTGCATGGGCGCGCAGAGCTGGCTGCGGCCGGCGGCGGCGTCGCGGGCGGTGAGCGCGTCCAGGTACGCCTGCACGCGCTCGCGGCTCTTGGCCGCCGCCTCCTCGGCCGGCGCCTTCCCGCTGGGCGGGGTGTCTCCGCCGTCCTGGCCGCCCGAGCCGCAGGCGGCCAGCGCCGCGGGCAGGAGCGCGAGGAGGGCGAGCCCGGCGAACCGGTCCCGGTGGCTGCGACCCATCTGTCCTCCCGTCGCGTGGACTCGTCGAGCGGCGAGTGTGCCACACCCGGCCCGCGCGGCCGGGTGACTCCCCATCCTGACCCGGATCGGCGCGCTCGGCCAGGACGGCACGCGGGCGGGGAGGGGCCGGTGCGGCCCCTCCCCGCCGGGTGGGTGGTGCGTCGGCACTCGGCTCAGCCGAGACCGCCCTTGATGGCGCCGATCAGCTCACCGTTGCTGGTGTCACCGGAGAGCTCCCAGAAGAACGCGCCACCGAGGCCCTGGCTGTTGGCGTAGCTCATCTTCCCGCCGATGGTCGACGGGGTGTCGTAGCTCCACCAGTTGCTGCCGCACTTGGCGTACGCCGTGCCGCCGACGGTGCCGGTGGCCGGGCAGCTGTTCTTGAGCACCTTGTAGTCCTCGATGCCGGCCTCGTAGGTGCCCGGCGCCGCGCCGGTGGCGCTGCCGCCGGGTGCGGCCTGGGTCACGCCGGTCCAGCCGCGTCCGTAGAACCCGACTCCGAGCAGCAGCTTGCTGGACGGTACGCCCTTGGACTTGAGCTTCTGGATCGCCGCGTCCGACCAGAAGCCCTGCTGCGGGATGCCGGCGTAGGAGTAGAGCGGCGAGTGCGGCGCGGTCGGCCCCTGCGCGTTGAAGGCGCCGAAGTAGTCGTACGTCATCGGCATCAGCCAGTTGAGGTTGTTCGCGGCGCCGGCGTAGTCGGTGGCGTCGATCTTGCCGCCGTTGCTGCCGTCGGCGGTGATCGCCGCGGTGACCAGGAAGCTGGAGCCGAACTTGCTCCGCAGGGCCGAGACCACGTTCTTGAACGCGTTCGGGCCGCTGCTGTCGCACTGGAGGCCGCAGGCGTTCGGGTACTCCCAGTCGACGTCGATGCCGTCGAAGACGTCCGCCCAGCGCGGGTCCTTGACCAGCGAGTAGCAGGAGTCGGCGAACGCGGCCGGGTTCTGCGCGGCCTGGGTGAAGCCGCCGGACCAGGTCCAGCCGCCGAAGGACCAGAGCACCTTCAGGTTCGGGTACATCTTCTTCAGCTTGCGCAGCTGGTTGAAGCTGCCGCGCAGCGGCTGGTCCCAGGTGTCGGCGACGCCGTCGACGCTGTCCGCCGCGGTGTACGCCTTCTCGTAGTCGGCGTAGCTGTCCCCGATGCTGCAGCGGCCGCCGGTGGTGTTGCCGAAGGCGTACAGGATGTGGGTCAGCTTGGCGGCCGAGCCGCTCGTGTGGATGTTCTTGACGTGGTAGTTGCGGGCGTAGACGCCCCACTCGGCGAAGTAGCCGACGACCTTCTTGCCGCCGGGCGGCGGCGTGGTGGGCGGCTGCGTGGTGGGCGGTGCCGTCGTCGGCGGCGCCGTGGTGGGCGGCGCGGTGGTCGGCGGCGCGGTGGTCGGCGGCGCCGTGGTCGGGGCGGTGGTCGTCGGCGTGCCGCCGCCGGTGCAGGAGCCGCCGTTGATCGTGCAGCTCACCGGCGCCTTGTACGCGCCGGTGCCGTTGTAGCCCCAGCTGAAGCTGGCGCCGGGGGCGAGCGTCGACGCCCAGCTCTTGTTGACCGCCACGTAGCGGTCACCGCTGCGGGTGATGTCGGCGTCCCAGGAGCTGCTGATCGAGGTGCCGGAGGGCAGCGTGAACTCGATGCGCCAGCCGTTGACGGTGGAGCTGGTGCCGTTGGTGACTGTCACCCGTCCCTCGTGGCCGGTCCCCCAGTCCTGCACCTTGGCGAACGTGGCGGTGACGCTGCCGGCAGCCGACGCGGTGGTCATGGGCACCGCGGCGACCGCGAGCGCGACCACGGCGCCGGTGGCCCACAGGGCCCGGCGGAGCGATCTCTTCATACGGCGTCCCTCCAATAGTTAGGAAACTTTCCAAATTGATTGCTGAGACGCTACTCACGCCGTCACCACTTAGTCAAGATGTCGATGCATCGATTTCACGGGTGGCGCGGGACGGTGGGCGCGAAGGCCCGTAGCCTCGTCCCATGACCGTTTTCGACGTCCAGATCGACGCCCTCACCGGCGGCCCGGCCGACCTCGGCAGCTACCGCGGCCGCGCCCTGCTCGTGGTCAATGTGGCCTCCCGCTGCGGCCTCACCCCGCAGTACGCGGGCCTTCAGGAACTCGCCGACACGTACGCCGGACGCGGGCTGACCGTGCTCGGCGTGCCGTGCAACCAGTTCGCCGGCCAGGAGCCGGGCAGCGCCGCCGAGATCGGGGAGTTCTGCCAGGTCAACTACGGCGTGACGTTCCCGCTGACGGAGAAGGTCGACGTCAACGGGCCGGACCGGCACCCGCTCTACGCGGAGCTGGTGTCCACGCCGGACGCCGAGGGGCACACCGGTGACGTGCGCTGGAACTTCGAGAAGTTCCTCGTCGCGCCGGACGGCACGGTGGCCGCCCGGTTCGGCCCGCAGGTCACGCCCGAGGACCCCGAGCTGCGCGCGGCGATCGAGAAGGTCCTGCCGGCCTGACGGGCGCGCCCGCCGCCGGGCACGGCGCAGCGGCACGCCCCCGAGGGAGGCGTGCCGCTGCCGTGGACCGGGTCAGCCGGCGGCGGCCCGGAAGACCGGGTAGTAGCCGCCGGACTGCCCCGCGGCCGTCGGGTGGTACGACTTGCTCAGGCTCAGCACGTTCAGCGCGTGCAGCCACTTGGTCCCGTAGCTGCACAGCTGGTGGCCGACGAAGATGGAACGCACGTCGGCGAAGGTGAAGCCGGCCGAGACGGCGGCCGTACGGGTGATGTCGTCGAGCAGGTTGATACCTTCGTTGATCTTCGCCCGGGACGTCGCGCTGAGCCCGACGCAGGTGGTGCCGAGCTGGTAGAAGACCGGGTAGCCGACCACCACGACGCGGGCCGAGGGCGAGCGGCTCTTGATGCCGTTGTAGACGTTGGCGAGGCGGCCCGGCATCGAGGTGCGGGCCACGTTCATGGCGGACTGCACGGCCGCCACGCACTGGGTCTCCCCCTGGAGCACGCAGGTGCTCATGATGTTGGCGAAGCCGACGTCGTTGCCGCCCACCGTGACGCTGACCAGCGTGGTGGTCGAGGAGAGCGCGGAGAGCTGGCTGTTGATGACGTCCGCCGTGGTGGCGCCGGAGCAGGCGACCGAACGGTACGACGCGGGCTTGATGTTGGTGTTGTAGAGCGCCGGATAGGCGTTCGTACTGCGTAGGCAGTTTCCGCTCTCGGACGTGTAGCTGTCGGCGCCGACGCCGGAGGCGTACGAGTCGCCGAGCGCGACGTAGCGGTCGGACGGGGCCGCCTGGGCGGGGGCGGCCAGAGACAGAGTGACCCCGACCGAGGCGGCCAGGGCCAGGGCGAGGGTGGCAAGACGGGATCTCCGCACGTCGCACTCCTGGGGGCGTGAAGTGGTGGTGAGAGATAGATATCAATAAGATCACAGCGCATGGAAGATCACCGATTTGCGGGCCGGCGCGCATAGCGACTTACGCCTACAAATCGTTGCCGGTTTCGCGGACCGGGATGAAGGATTGTTCCGCCGGGAACGTCAGGCGCATCGGCGGGCCGGCAGGGCGGTCAGGCAGGCTCGGCTGTGTCCGCGCCACCGGTACGCCGGATCGGTGCTGACGTTGGAGACGCCGACGACCCGCTCGTGCCGGCGAGCATCAGCCCGCGCAGCCGGACCAGCTCGTCGGCGTCGGACGGCACCGCCCGGCGCGCGTCACCCACGGGCCGGCTCAGACCGGACGGCGGCCGGCGAACCCGCACTCGACCCGGTGGTACCACCGGATGTCGGTGTCCCCCTCCAGCCAGCACCAGAGCACCGCCCGGCCGTCACGCTCACCAGGGAAGTCGAGCAGTACCGGGGCGATCCCCTTGACCGCGATGTCGTGCTGGTGGAACTCGTCCACCACCACGTGCAGCCGCGCCTCCAGGGCCTTCACCTCGGCGAGCCCGCCGAGCGCGCTGACGCCGTGGTCGGCCAAATCGACACGCAGCTCGGCCAGGTCGGCCCGCAGCCGGATCAGCTCGTCGACGCGCGGCCGCAGCGTGGCCACCAGGTGTCGCGCCTGGGCGAGAGTGAACACCGGGCCAGTATGCGGCACGACCGCCCACCAGACCGACGACGTCTCGGGCTGTGTCACGGCCGGGTCCAGTCCGATGCCGATGCGACCCAGGTCCGGCCACCGGCACGCCCGGAGAAGACAGGATCAGCGAGCGCACAGGTACGGGCCAGCACATCGTCGAAGCTCGGCGGGAGCCGATCATCGAGCCGATGCTTGCGACGCCAGACCGCCCACCGCCCCTGCGCGATCGCCGCGTAGCCGTCGAGCACCTGAGTCAGGGGACCGAGCGGCACGGCTCGGTACGCGGCCACGCGCTGCACAGCTGTGACCATCTCGTCGCCGTCGACATCGTGGCCGCCGGACAACAGATAGACGTCGGCGAAGTCTCGCCAGCGTGTGTTCGCCACGCCGCGCTGCAACGCCGTCACCAGCTTCTCCGCGTACACCATGGGCAGCGGATAGCCGGTCACCACGATCTCGCCGTCGAGCAGGCGCGGCAGTTTGACCGGCTGCGGGTCCGGCCAGATCGGGTCGCCGACATTGACATCGATGTGCAGGGCCAGACGGGCAGCGGCGAGACGGCCGGTGAGGTTGACCCGTACACCGCTGTAGGCGTCGTCGTCCCTGATGGTTTCCGCCGTCGCGCCGGCGGCGTCAAGCGTCAACCCGTCGTCGACGTCCAGGACGGCGATGCTACGGACGATGTCGAGCACGTGATCGGCATCGTTGGAGATCCACCGTCCTTGGAGATCCACATCCCGGGTCGGCCTGCGGGCGGCGTACGCAGCGAGCAGGACACCACCCTTGAGGACGAGCTTGTTCGCGTACGGCGACTGGGCCAGACGGGCGAGAAAACCCTCCAGCGCGTAGACCTGGTGCAGCTCGTCCGTGGGACGGCCGGTGCGCCTCGCGAGCCGTTGCAGGTCGAGGTACGCGCGGCCGCCCACGCTGGCCCGGGTCGGGCGCACTGTCACAGCAGGATCTCCAATGCCTCTCGGAGCGGTCGTTCGGCCTTGGGAAAGTGTCGCGCCATCGCAAGCAGGTTGGCCGGTGCCGCGCCGCGACCTCCCAGCCAACGCCGCAAAGCCGTGTACGCCAGATCCCTCCCCTCCCGGTGCCGGAGGCGAAACGCGTCGACGATGCTCCGCTCGGGGCCGTAGATGCCGATGGAGGTCTCGGCATCGAGTGGCAGATGGCTGCGTCCGAGCTCGAAGGTGGACGGATCGAACACGTGCCAGGCGACCGGCGCGACGGTCGTGGGCCGATGGCGCCCGCGCGGCAGCGCGACGTCGATGCGGGAGGGGATCTCATCGGTGAGGCCGTGATGAGCCAGGGCGCTGGTCAGGCACAGGGTGGAAAGCGGAGCGCGGCTCGCGAGTTCGATGAGATCGATGTCGGCGGCCTCAGCGTCGTGGCGCCGGTAGAGCCCGCGGCCCAGGGATTCGATCAGACCTTCGTCACGAAGCCGATACAGCCGCCATCGCGTCAGACCGGCACCGAGAGCCTCGGAGTAGCTGAAGGTCGCCGGCAACGACCCCGGCAACGAATCAGCCTCCGTCTCTCGCTCCACCGGAGCAATGCTACACAGGTAACGGGGTGATGTAATGAATTCCTCCGGCATCAGCGCCGGGGCCGTTGTCAGGATTGGACGCGTTCCGCCTCCTGCACGAACGTGTCGCTCCGGCGGGCGCCCATCCGGTCCAGCTCGTCCAGCACCGCCCCCACCCCGTCCGCACCCACCAACACGGTGACGCGCAGCCGGGCCGACAGCGGCTGGTCCTGCCAGTAGCCACGCGGCAGCAGGCTCGCCTGCGGCGTCGTGGTCGCCACGGCGGCGTCGCTGACGATGACCGAGAGCGCGCCCGCGCGCAGCAGCGCGTCGCGCAGGTCGGCGCTGTTCGCGGCCGGGTCCGGTTCCAGCAGCGCGGTGATGACCCGTACCCGCTGGCCGTGCGGCACGGACGGCTCGCCGGCCGGCGCCGCGGCGGTACGGCGCCGGGGCGCGCCCGGCGCGGTCAGGCTGGTGACGCCGCCCAGGTGGTACGCGTCGGCGCCCTGCTGCGCCTGGTCCAGGCGTTCCTGGTCGGCCGGCGGCACACGCAGGCCGATGAGCGCCTGCACCCCGGCGGCGATCAGCCAGGTCAGGACGAAGGAGAACGCGACCACGCTCACCACGCCGACGAGCTGGCGCCACAGCAGGCCGCCTCCGCCGCCGAGGAACAGCCCGTCGGCGCCGAGCGGGTTGACCCCGCGGTTGCCGAACAGGCCGAGCAGGAGCGTGCCGAGCATGCCGCCGACGAAGTGCACGGCGAGCACGTCGAGCGCGTCGTCGAGGCGCAGCAGGTACTTCAGTTTCAGCGCGAAGTGGCAGACCAGGCCGGCCAGCGCGCCGATCGCGACGGCCGAGGCCGCGTTGACGTACCCGGCGGTCGGGGTGACCGTCGCGAGCCCCGCCACCGCGCCGGAGACCGCGCCCACGACGGTGCTGTGTCCGTCGGTGACGCGTTCCAGCGCCAGCCAGACGAGCATCGCCGCGGCGGCGGCCAGGTGTGTGTTGAGGACGGCCTGGGCGGCCAGGCCGTTGGCCTGGAGGCCGTCGCCGCCGTTGAAGCCGAACCAGCCGAACCAGAGGATGCCAGCGCCGACGATGGTCAGCGGGATCGAGTTCGGTGGTGCGGCGGTGTGCGGCCAGTCCCGTCGTCGGCCGACGACGAGCAGGACGGCGAGGACGGCGGCGCCGGCGCTGGCGTGCACGACGAGCCCGCCGGCCCAGTCCTGGGTGCCGAACTTGGCGAGCCATCCGCCGGGGTGCCAGAGCCAGTGCGCGATCGGCGCGTAGACCACTACCGACCAGACCGCGAGGAACAGCACCCAGCCGCCGAAGCGCAGCCGGCTGGCGGTGGCGCCGGTGACGAGCGCGGGTGTGATCACCGCGAACATCATCTGGAACAGCACGAACGCCAGCGTCGGGATGGTGATCCGGCCGTCGACGACGTGCAGGTTGGGTGCGGGCGGCACCTTCAGGTCGGTGAGCCCGAACAGTTC
Organism: Micromonospora sp. CNZ285; assembly: GCF_004637285.1. Taxonomy (NCBI): domain Bacteria; kingdom Bacillati; phylum Actinomycetota; class Actinomycetes; order Micromonosporales; family Micromonosporaceae; genus Micromonospora; species Micromonospora sp. CNZ285. The sequence continues at coordinate 3,499,540 of NZ_SPQD01000001.1, forward strand.
CAGGTTGCCGAAGAGTCCGCTGCCGGCGTCGTCGCCGAAGGCGATGGTGTAGCCGACGAGCACCCAGGTCAGGCTGACCACGCCCAGCGCGATCATGTTCTGTTGCAGCATCGCCAGGACGTTGCGGGTGCGGACCATGCCGCCGTAGAACGCGGCGAGCCCCGGTGTCATGAACAGGACGAGGCCGGCGCAGACGAGCACCCAGGCGGTGTCACCCGCGTTCGGAGCGGACACGGTTTCCCTCCTTCTCTCGCAGGTGGACGGAGTCGCGGACGGTGTGCATCACGGTGTCCTTGACCCGTTCGTGGTTGGGCACCGGTGCGAAGTGCCGGTCCGGCAGCAGCAACAGCCAGGTGGCGATGTTGAACGGCCCGGTCAGCACCGGGATGCCGAGCGGAGTGAGCATGGTGGTCAGCGCCATCTGCACGAACAGCGTCAGCGCGATGCCGAACAGCGTGTAGACGGTGACCAGCGCGCCGGGACGGTGCGCCACGGCGCCCACCACGATCGCGGTCAGCACCGCGTTGAAGGCGAACAACCCCTTGTCCAGGGACGCGCCGTCGGCGCCGAACCAGAGCGCCAGCAGTGTCGCGCCGACGGCGCCGATCACCGCGAACAGCGCCGACCACCGGGAGTTGATCAGCAGGGCGACGAGGATGAGCAGGCCGGTGACCCAGCTCTCGATCAGGTAGACCTGGGACACGCCCTTGAAGAACGTCGGAACGAGGCCCCAGTCGAACGTGCCGCCAGCCGGCGATCCCTCACCGGGGAACGTCGGCGTCAGCTTGGTGAGCACCGTGAACCTGTCGAACTGGTACGCCGCCATCAGCAGGAACCACGTCGTGAGCACGAACGGGAACGTGTAGGCGGTCAGGTTCCAGCGTTTGAAGACGGCGTTGAGGGCGAGCGTGACCACCACCGTGCCGATCGCGCCGAGCACGAGGTAGAGCCACATCAGCGGACGCTGGTCGAGGAACGTGGGCACCGCGAGGCCGGTCAGCAGCGGGCTGAAGCCGAACAGACCCTTGCGCCAGCTGGACATGTCGACCCGTAGCGCCAGCGCGGTCGCGGTGCCCACGACCAGGCCGAGCACGCCGCCGCCGAACACCCGGGGCGCCCCGTTCTCGAACGCGCCCCAGGCGAGCGCGATCAGGATGAGCAGGCCGCTGAGCGGATTGTTCTGGAGCACCACCTGCGCGGCGCCGCGCAGGCAGGAGTCGACGAACCGGACCAGTGGGTTCCGGTCGGCCAGGTGGCGCCAGCCTCGTCCGATGTCGGCCATGTCGCTGTTCTCCTCGCCTCAACGCCAGCTGAAGACCGGCGGGAAGGTGCAGCCGGTCACCTCTTCGCGGGCGGCGACGCAGAACGCGCGTACCGCGGCGCGGACCGGTTCGGTCTCCTGACCCAGCACCTTGAACACCAGTCCGGCGTCGTTCGGCAGCCGGCTCACAGCGGTGGCCAGCGGCGTCTGCTCGTCCCACACCGGCGTCGCGGTCCGCTCGAAGACCCGGGCCGCCCGGCCCGGGTCGGTGAGCAGCACGACGTTGCCGAAGACGTGGAAGCGGTCCATCATGCCGATCCGCGTCACCGGGAACCGGCCGGGAGTGATGACGAACTTCTCCACGAACAGCGGGCGTCCGTCGGGCCGCTGCGCCCGCAGCGTGGTGGAGAACAGGTCGTACGCGAAGATCTCGCCGTCGCGGTAGTACTTGCGGCCGGGCTGGAGCACCTCGGCGTACAGCATGGTGGCGGTCTCCGGCAGCCGGACCACGGTGTCGGAGACGAACCGGCTGCGCCGGAACGGGATCACCGGTTCGGGCAGGAACTCCAGGTAGGCGTCCTCGGCCAGGGTGAAGCTCTGGGTCTGGGTGCCGTAGTTGGCGTCCATCTCCTGGATCTTGGTGGCGGCCTGGGTGACCAGGTGCGCCTGCGCGCCCGGTCCCAGGTCGACGTCCATCCGCAGCCGGTCGCCCTGGAGCACGCCGCCGGAGGTGGTGAGGATCATGACGCAGGGCAGGCCCGGCATCTCCTCGTCCCAGTACAGCGCGCGCTGCACCAGCAGCGGGGACTGCCGGAAGACGTCGCGCATGATGGTCCGGTCCTCACGCCGCTCGAACCCCAGCCGGAGGATGCCCACCTTGCCGTTCGCGGCGGCCGGCAACTGCGCCGGCTGGTCCTGGTACGGCGCGAGTTCCCGGACGGAGTCCAGAGTGGTCATGCGAGGACTTCGGCGTCGAACAGCGCGTTGCGGCGGACCAGATCCACCAGGTCGTCGATACCCTCGCCGGTCTTGCAGTTGGTGAACACGAACGGCTTGCCGCCGCGCATCAGCTCGGCGTCGCGGCCCATCACGTCCAGGTCGGCGTCGACGTACGGGGCCAGGTCGGTCTTGTTGATCACGAGGATGTCGGACTTGGAGATACCCGGGCCGTTCTTGCGCGGGATCTTGTCACCGGCCGCCACGTCGATCACGTAGATGAAGTAGTCGACGAGCGCAGGGCTGAAGGTGAGCGTGAGGTTGTCGCCGCCGCTCTCGATGAGCACGACGTCGCTGTCCGGGAACCGCGCCTCCATGTCCTCGACCGCGGCGAGGTTCATGCTGGGGTCCTCGCGAACGGCGGTGTGCGGGCAGGCGCCGGTCTCCACGCCGACGATGCGTTCCTCCACCAGCACGCCGGTCAGGGCGCGGCGGACGTGCTTGGCGTCCTCGGTGGTGACCACGTCGTTGGTGATGACGAGGATGCGCAGGCCCTGCTCGACCAGGCGGGGCACGACGGCCTCGATGATGGCCGTCTTGCCGCTGCCCACGGGGCCGCCGACGCCGATCCGACTCGCTGATTTCATTTCGAAGAGCCCTTCAGGTGGTGAGCGGGAGCGCTCAGCTCATGAACATCCGTACGTGTGCGTGCTGGTGCGCGCCGGCCAGCACGTCGAGGTGCGGCGCGAAGCTCTGCATGTCGTCGAGCCCGGCGGTCCGCACCTCCTCGTAGTCCTCGCCGACCCGCTCGTTGACCGCGAAGAGAATCGACTGGGTGTCGAGGTGGTCCACCCGCATCAGCCGGACCGCCGCGCCGAGCACCATGGAGGCCGCGCCGTACTGGTGGGCGGCGAACGCGTCCGCCTCCCCCACGCCGAGTTCGGCGAAGAGCACGCCGAGCGCGACCGGGTAGGTGACCGGGACGCCGGCGCCGCTCTCCGCGACGCGCTTGCGCAGCAGGGACTCCCCCACCACCCGTTCGGCGGCCTCGGCCAGCTTGCGCCCCATGCGGACCGTCATGGTCCGCGTCTCCTCATTGATCTTGCGCAGGTGTACGGCCTCGTCGGCCGCCCGGATCCGGTCGAGGTCGCCGGCGCGGGCGGCGCGGTGCGCCACGAGCAGCGCCACCCCGTCACCGGTGGCGGCCGCGCGGGTGACGGTACGCACGAACTCCTGCAACGTGGCCCGGTCGTGCACCGCGCCCTGCTCGACCGCCGTCTCCAGCCCGTTGGAGAAGGAGAAGGCGCCGACCGGGAAGACCGAGTCGCCGAACTGGAGCAGCTTCAGGGCCTCGGTCACCGTGGACACCCCGGCCCTCAGTTCAGGTCGGCGGGCAGGTGCGTGTGCGGGGTCGAGTCGGCCCCGCCGAACAGCCGCCGCGACTCGTGCGGGGCCAGGTACGCGATGATCTCGGTGCCGGGGATGAACTCGTGGGTGAGACCGGTGAACGCGTGGGTCCGCATCACCGAGTCCATGACCTTGCGGTCCACAGTCAGCGGGACGTACATCTTGGTGCCCTTCACCACCGCCGGCCAGTGCTGGTTGCCGATCGCGTGGCCGAGTTCGACGGCCGAGCGGATCACCATGTCCAGGGACTCCCCGTGCAGCGTGTCGAGGTGCACGACCATCACCTCGCCGAGCGCGATCCGGGCCACCACCGCGGTCGCTGTGGCGTCGTCCCACGCGAGCACGTCGCCGTCGCGCAGCCGTACGCCGCGGGCCAGGGACAGCGCCAGTTCGGTGCCGAGGCTCGTGGTCCGGCGCAGCCGGCTCTTCTGGGCGTCCCACTGGTCGAGGACCAGGTCGTCGACCTTGGCCTCCCGGAGCCGCTCGGTCCAGGCCGGCTCGTTCACGTTGCCGAGTACCGTTTCGACGAGCATGTGTTCTCCTTTCACGCGACCCCGCCGCCGGCCCGGCCGGGGGCGGGTGCCGCGCCGGGTCAGCTGAAGAAGTAGAGCTGGCTGAGGGGGAGGTTCTTGGCCGCCGGCACTGTCGCGTGCACGCCGTCCATCTTCACGGCGAAGGTCTCCGGGTCGACTTCGAGCTTCGGCGTACGGTCGTTGCGCACCATGTCGCGCTTGGTCAGGTTGCGGCAGCCGTAGACCGGCATGACCTGCCGTTGCAGGCCGAGCTGTTCGGCCACACCCGCCTCGTGCGCGGCCCGGGACACGAACGTCACGCAGTTCTTGGCGACCTGGGAACCGGTGGCGCCGAACATGGGCCGGTAGTAGACCGGCTGCGGGGTGGGCAGCGACGCGTTCGGGTCGCCCATGATCGACCAGGCGATCATGCCGCCCTTGAGCACCATCTTCGGCTTCGTGCCGAAGAACGCGGGCTCCCAGAGCACCAGGTCGGCGAGCTTGCCCGGGCTGACCGAGCCGATGACGTGCGAGACGCCCTGGGTGATGGCCGGGTTGATGGTCATCTTGGCGACGTAGCGCAGGACGCGGAAGTTGTCGTTGGCGTCGGAGTCCTCGGCCAGCTTGCCGCGGACGTTCTTCATCTGCCCGGCGAGCTGGACGGTCCGCAGCCAGGTCTCCCCCACCCGGCCCATGGCCTGCGAGTCGCTCTGCATCATCGAGATGACGCCCTCGTCGAGGAGCACGTCCTCGGCGGCGATGGTCTCGGTGCGGATCCGGCTCTCCACGAAGGCGACGTCCGAGGGCACCTTCGGGTTGAAGTTGTGACAGACCATGATCATGTCGTACAGCTCGGACTGGCTGTTGATGCCGTACGGCACCGTCGGCGTGGTCGAGGCGGGCAGCACGTTCATCTGGCCGGCGACCTTGATGATGTCCGGCGCGTGCCCGCCGCCGGCGCCCTCGGTGTGGAAGGTGTGGATGGTCCGGCCCTCGAAGGCGGCGATGCTGTCCTCGATGTAGCCGCTCTCGTTGAGCGTGTCGGTGTGGATGCTGATCTGGACGTCGTACTCGTCGGCGACGGCGAGGCAGGACCGGATCACCGCGGGCGGCGCACCCCAGTCCTCGTGGATCTTGAAGCTGGGCACCCCGGCCATGATCTGCTCGACGAGCGGCGCCCGGCCGCTGCTGTTGCCCTTGCCCAGCAGGCCGATGTTGATCGGCAGGTTCTCGAACGACCGCATCATGTTGTGGATGTTCCAGGGACCGGGCGTGATGGTGACGCCGTTGGTGCTGTCGGTCGGCCCGGTGCCGCCGCCCCACAGGGTGGTGACGCCGTTGCTGAGCGCCGCGTACACCTGCTGCGGGGTGACCAGGTGGACGTGCGCGTCGATGCCGCCGGCGGTCAGGATCAGGTGCTCGCCGGAGATCGCGTCGGTGCCCGGACCGGTCACCAGGCCCGGGGTCACCCCGTCCATGATGTTGGGGTTGCCGGCCTTGCCGATCCCGGCGATCCTGCCGTCCTTGATCCCCACGTCCGCCTTGACCACGCCGAGCAGCGCGTCCACGACGGTCACGTTGGTGATCACCAGGTCCACCACGCCCTCGGCGCTCGTGGCCTGACTGGCGCTGCCCATGCCGTCGCGCAGGGTCTTGCCGCCGCCGTACATGACCTCGTCACCGAGGACCCGCAGGTCCTTCTCGATCTCGATGTAGAGGTCGGTGTCACCCAGCCGGATCTGGTCGCCCGTGGTCGGGCCGTACATTCCGGCGTATTCCTGCCGTGAGATCTGACTCATGCGTTATCGCTCCAGCTCTGGCGCGTCTGAGAGTGGCCGGGCTACTTGCCCTTGCCCTTGCCTTGGTCCTGGCCCTTGCCCTGGTCCTGCTGCTGCGACGTGGTCTTGAAGCCGCGCGTCTGGGCCTGGTGGAGCGCCTCTTCCCGGTCCGGCCGGTAGCCGGGGATCGGTCCGTCGCCGGTCCAGCCCTGGACCAGGCCGTTGAAGCCGTACACCCGCTGGGAACCCCCGTACGGGACGAGCTGGACGGTCTTGCGGTCGCCGGGCTCGAACCGGATCGAGGTCGTGGCCGGGATGTTCAGCCGTTTGCCGAACGCCGACGGGCGGTCGAACTCCAGGAAGCGGTTGGCCTCGAAGAAGTGGAAGTGGGAGCCGACCTGGATGGGCCGGTCACCGGTGTTGTGCACGACCACCTCGGTCACCGGCCGCCCGGCGTTGAGTTCCAGAGGTTGGTCGCTGAGCTTGTAGCCGCCGATGGGCCGAAGGTGCTTGGAGTTCGGTCCCGGGTGTTGCTTCGCCATGTCGCCCCCGCTCTGCCGGAGACCGCGGCCTCCGGTCGCTGCTCTACTGGATGGGTGAGTGGACGGTGATCAGCCGTGACCCGTCGGTGAAGACCGCTTCGACCTGGAGCATCGGGATCATGTCCGCCACGCCGGGGATCACGTCGTCGGCAGTGAGCACGTGGCTCGCGTCGTTCATGACCTCCTCGACGGTCTTGCCCTCGCGCGCGCCTTCGAGCGCCGCGGCGCAGATGACCGCCACGGCCTCGGGGTGGTTGAGCTTGACCCCGCGCGCCTTGCGGGCGTTCGCGACCATCGCCAACGAGTGGATCGTCAGCTTGTCGAATTCCTTCGGCGTGAGATGCACTTCGCGATCCCTTCGTCCGCACCTTCTGTACGGTTTCAGCTATTCCGTCACGGTAGGAGCGCTTTGGTCCGCTCGCAGTCGTTCCGGGAGATTTCAGGAACCGGTGTGCGCCCGCTCGCGCCGGCCGTAGTCGGCGACCCACATCTGCTGGATCTGCTCCAGCGTCCGGCCCTTGGTCTCCGGCAGGTAGCGCCGGACGAACAGGAAGCCGAGCACGCACAGCCCGGCGAAGAGCGCGAACACGCCCGACCGGCCGAGCGCGTCGAGCAGGCTCAGGAAGAACTGCGTGATCAGGTACTCGGTGCCCCAGTGGGTCGCGGACGCGATCGCCACGCACCGGCCGCGGATCGGACCGGGATAGATCTCGTTGATCACGGTCCACGCGCCCGGGCCGATCGACACCGCGTAGAACGCGACGAAGAAGACCACGCCGACCAGCAGGAACATGCCCGAGGTGGTGATCCGGCCGTCGCCGCGCCCGCCGCCCGCACCGAGGAAGCTGACGCTCACCACGGCGAGCGAGACCGCCATCCCGGCCAGGCCGACAAGCAGCAGCGGCCGGCGGCCGACGCGGTCGAGCAGGCCCACGGCGACGAGCGCGAACGCCGCGTCCACCGCGCCGATCGCCCAGGTGGTCGCGGAGAGCTGCGCCTCCGGGGTACGGAATCCAGCCGCCGAGAAGATCGAGTCGGCGTAGTAGATGATGCCGTTGATCCCTGTCGTCTGCTGGAACAGCGCCAGCCCGACGCCCAGCGCGAGCGGACGCCGCCACTGCGGTGACAGCAGCTCCCGCCAGCTCGCCCTGCGGCCGTGCAGACTCTTCTCGATCTCGCCGAGGCGCTGCTCCACCCGCTGTTCGGGAACGGTCCGGCACAGCGACTCCCGGGCCCGGCGCCGGTCGCCCCGCTTGAGGTACCAGACCGCCGAGTCCGGCACCACCACTGTCACCAGGATCAGCGCCACGCCCAGCACGACCGCCGCGCCGAGCAGGTAGCGCCACGACTCGCCGCCGGTGAACAGCTCGTCCGCCAGATAGCCGATGAAGATCGCGAAGGTGGTCGAGAACTGATAGACCGCGAGCAGGCCGCCGCGGATCCGTTCCGGCGCCGCCTCGGCCGCGAACATGGGCCCGGCGACCGAGGCCACGCCGATGCCCACGCCGAGCAGCAGCCGCGCGCCGAGCAGCGCGCCGATGGTCGGCGCCGCGGCCTGCACGATCGTGCCGACGACGTACGCCCCGGCGGCGACCCACAGCGCGCCCCGCCGGCCGATCCGGTCGGCGAGGTGGCCACCGGCGAGCGCGCCGGCCAGCGCGCCGAGCGTCACCCAGCTCGCCGCCACCTCCACCTCGAAGGTGTCCACGTCGAACGTGTGCCGGATGTCGTGCAGCGCGCCGCTGATGACGCCCTGGTTGTAGCCGAAGAACGCGCCGGAGAGGACGACGATCGACACGATCGCCACGAGGTTGTGGCGGGGCGGTCGACCGGCCGCGCGTCCGCTCGCCGCCATGTCACCCCGTCCGCCGGCGACCGCCCACCGAAACGGCCGAAAACCTACATATCCGACATATAGTAGGTTCGCCGGAGCGGTCCGACAGCGGAACTCCCGGACGCTGCCGTGGTCGCTCCAGCACACGGACGGGGGAAGGGTGAACCGGTCGACGCCGTACGGCCCCGCGGACTCCTACCGCGAGTTCCGCCACCCGCTCGCGGCGCTCGTACTCGCCGTCGTCACCGCCGGCGCGCTGGACGCCTTCGCGTTCCTGCGGTACGGCGCGTTCGTCGCCAACCAGTCCGGAAACGCCATCTTCCTCGGCATGGGACCGGCCGGCAGGCATCCCACGTGGCCGGTCTCCGCGGCCTCGATCGTCGCGTTCGCCACCGCCGCCGGACTGGTCGACCTGCTCCGCCGCCGCACCCGGCCGGAGGCTGCGCCGCTCGTCGACATCGCGGTCACCGAGGCCGCCATGATCGTCTGGGCCGTGCTCAACCTGGCGCTCGCGTACGGCCGGGACGGGACCGCCGCGCGGGTGCTGCTCGCCGCCGCGGGCGCGGTCGCCATGGGCAGCCTCACCACCCTGGCGAGCCGGACCGCGGGCATCGCGACGCCGATCACGTACCAGTCGGACACCACGACCAAGACCGGTGAGCGGGCCGCCCGCTGGCTGCTCGGCCCCACCGCCGGCCGGGGCCGGGCCCGGCGGGGCACCCTGCTCGGGCTGCTCGCCCTGGTCAGCTACAGCGTCGGCGGCGCGGTCGGCACGCTCGCCCAGCACCGGCCCCGCTGGGTGCCGCTGTGGGGGACGCTCGCGCTGGCCGTGCTGATCCTGCTGCTCCGCCGGCACCGGCGGCCGGGACCGGCGTCGCGGCCCGGCTGAGCGTCAGTCCGCCTGGGCGGCGAGTTCCCGCGCCCGGTCCCGGGCCGCCTCCAGCGCCGCCAGCATGGCCGCGCGTACGCCGTGGTTCTCCAGCTCGCGGATCGCCGAGATGGTGGTGCCCGCGGGCGAGGTGACCGCCTCGCGCAGCTTCACCGGGTGCTCCCCGGAGTCACGCAGCATCACCGCCGAGCCGATCGCGGTCTGCACGATCAGCTCGTGCGCCACCTGACGCGGCAGGCCGAGCAGGATGCCCGCGTCGATCATCGCCTCGACCAGCAGGTAGAAGTAGGCCGGACCGGATCCGGAGAGCGCGGTGACCGCGTCCTGCTGCGACTCGGGCACCCGAACGGTGGCGCCGAGCGGGGAGAACATCTCCTCCGCCAGCGCCAGGTGCTCGCCGGTGGCGTACGCGCCCGCCGAGATCGCGCTCATCGCCTCGTCGACGAGCGCCGGGGTGTTCGTCATCACCCGGACCACGGGGGTGCCCTCGGGCAGCCGGCGGTTGAAGAACGCGGTCGGCAGACCGGCGCAGAGCGAGATGACCAGCTTGTCGGCCGGCACCTTCGGGCCGATCTCGTCCAGCAGCGCGGCGGCGTCCTGCGGCTTGACCGACACGGCCAGCACCTCGGCCTCGGTCACCGCGGTGAGGTTGTCCACCACCCGTACGCCGTAGCGGTCGGCCAGTTCCCGCGCCCGCGCCGGCCGCCGCGCGGTGGCGAGCAGCCGCTCCACCGGCCAGCCGGAACGCAGCAGCCCGGAGAGCATCAGCTCACCGATCTTGCCGGCGCCGATCACCGCGACCGTGTGCACCTCGCGTGCCATCAGCCGTACCCCTTCCCGGGTCACGTGGGCACGGCGTGGCGGGCCGGGTCGCCGGCCCGCCACGCCCGTGCGCCGTCGATCAGCTGCCGAAGAAGACCTCGGCCTCGGCGTACCGCTCCAGCGGCACGGTCTTCAGCTCGCGGGTGGCGTCGGCGAGCGGGACGCGGACGATGTCCGTGCTCTGCATCGCGACCATCTTGCCCCAGTCGCCCTCGTGCGCGGCGTCGATCGCGTGCAGGCCGAGCCGGGTGGCCAGCACCCGGTCGAACGCGGTCGGCGTGCCACCGCGCTGGATGTGGCCGAGCACCACGGTGCGGGCCTCCTTGCCGGTCTTCGCCTCCAGCTGCTCGGCCAGCCACTGGCCGATGCCGCCGAGACGGACGTGACCGAACGCGTCCAGCTCCTGGTTGTGCAGCACCATCTGGCCGTCGAGCGGCTGGGCGCCCTCGGCGACCACGACGATCGGGGCGTACTGGTGCTGGAAGCGCTTCTCGACGTAGCCGGCGACCTGCTCGACGTCGAACTGCCGCTCCGGCAGCAGGATCACGTTGGCGCCACCGGCGAGACCGGCGTGCAGGGCGATCCAGCCGGCGTGCCGGCCCATGACCTCGACCACCAGGGTGCGGTGGTGGCTCTCCGCTGTGGTGTGCAGCCGGTCGATCGCCTCCATGGCGATGTTGACGGCGGTGTCGAAGCCGAACGTGTAGTCGGTCGCACCGAGGTCGTTGTCGATCGTCTTCGGCACACCGATGACGTTGACGCCCAGCTCGTGCAGCTTGGTGGCGACGCCGAGCGTGTCCTCGCCGCCGATCGCGATCAGCGCGTCCACGCCCTGGGCGGCGAGGTTGTCCTTGATCCGCTCCACGCCGTTCTCGATCTTGAACGGGTTGGTGCGGGACGAGCCGAGGATGGTGCCGCCGCGCGGCAGGATGCCACGCACCTCGGCGATGCCGAGCGGCTTGGTCAGGCCCTCGAGCGGGCCCTTCCAGCCGTCCCGGAAGCCCACGAACTCGTGACCGTAGGTGGCGACGCCCTTGCGGACCACCGCCCGAATCACCGCGTTGAGACCTGGGCAGTCGCCGCCGCCGGTGAGCACGCCGATACGCATGATCTGCTCATCCTCCTGGAGCATCAGGTGAAGCCCGGATAAGCCCCAGGATATGTGTCAGATCAGACCATCGGCGCCGTTGCCGGCCCGGGGCGGGCCGTCACTGCGCACTGTAGTCGGCGCAGGTGTACGTCGACACCGCACCCCGGGCCGTTCCGGACGGCGGACGGGCTACCCGTCAGTAGCTGACCTCGTGGTTCTCCCCCGCCTTCGGCGGCTTGCCGGTCACCGCCGCCTTGGCGAAGCCGAGCAGGTTGACCACGGTGCTGCCGGGCGAGTCCCAGTACTCCGCCGACCCGGCGTGCACCTTGATCAACGTGATCCCGGGCGTGTCCAGCCCGTCCGGGAACCACGCCTTCAGCACCGGGCTCCACAGCTCCTTCGCCCGGTCCGGGTCCCACTCCTCGGTGGCGGTGCCGGCCACCGACACCCAGGCGTGGTGGCGCTGGTCGGAGAAACCGACGTTCACCTGCGGGTTGACCCGGATCTGCCGCACCTTCGCCGAGTCGGCGTAGGCGAAGAACCACAGGTCGCCGTCGAAGTCCGCCTCCTGCAACCCCATCGGGCGGCTGATCAGACGCCCGTCCACGCCGGTGGTGGTGAGCAGGCAGATCCGGGCGTCCCTGATCAGCTCGGTGACCCGGCGGCGGGCGTCCGCGGCATTGGTCGGCTCATGGCTCATGGGGCACTCCTGTCTCGGATCGGCGTAGATGCCGCTCCCGTGCCCTGGGCGGAACCGGTCAAACCTCCCGCGCCGTCATCGCCCGCCACCGCGCCAGGTTGTGCCGCGCGTCGACGAGCGCGTCGTGCCGGTCGGCCTCGGCGTCCGGCAGCCGGGGGCGGCCCCGGTCGTCCCAGAGCTGGCGCAGCTCCTTGGTGAAGCGGGGGATCTCCCGGGGCAGCGCCGGCATCGCGCCCCAGAGCTGGGCCAGCACGACGTGGTCGTACGCGGCGTACCAGGCCCACAGCTCCAGCTGCTCGCCCGGCCGGTCCCGCACCGGCTCCAGCAGGAACTCGTGCAGGTCGTCGCGGATGCGCTCCCGGGAGCGCCAGGCCCGGTCGGCCGGCGACGGGAGCTTGTCCAGCACGTTGCGCCGCACCCAGGGCACCGCCCGGGAGTCGTCGAACTCGGTGGAGACCGCGTAGAACTCGCGGCCGTACTCGTCGACGACGCCGATCGACACCAGGTCGACGATGCGGCCGTCCTCGATGAATTCGCAGTCGTAGAAATAGCGGTAGACCATCGCCCCCATCCTCGCCCATCACCGGCACGCACCGGTCGCCGGGGCGTCCGCCGAGGTCGGCGGGCGTGCCGGCGGCGGCCGGGCATGGTCACGGAAGTGTTTCCGGGGGTGTACAGCACGCGACGAGAGCGTCATGATCTGATGTGTACCGCCGTCGGGCGCCGAACCGGTTGAGCTGCCTCGTACCGGGAATGACAGCTTCACCCGGTGTGCGAGTCGTGACTTCTGACCGGGGAGGGGTTGAGCCGTGGAGTCTCGCCTGCCGGAGCCGGGTGACGCGCTCACGGGTGTGGAGATGTTCGCCGGGCTCGAGCCGGAGGTGCGGCAGCGTGTCATCGCCGCGGCCGTACCGCGCACGTACCGCAAGGGCCAGCTGCTCTTCGTCGAGAACGACCCCGGCGAGTCGCTGATCGTGCTGCGCCGGGGCGCGGTGGCGGTGTTCCGCACCGCCCCGACCGGCGAACGCGCGGTGCTGTCGGTGATCCGACCCCCGGACGTGCTCGGCGAGGTGTCCCTGTTGGACGCCTCCACCCGCTCGGCGTCGGCCGAGGCGATCGAGGACTGCGCCGCGCTGGCGTTGTCCCGGCCCGCGTTCATGGAGCTGGTGCACTCCAACCCGCGCATCCTGGACGCGGTGATGCGCTCGCTGGGCCAGCTGATCCGCCGGCTCACCGAGCAGAACGCCGACCACGTCTTCCTCGACCTGCCCGGCCGGGTGGCCAAGACGCTGGTCCGGCTCGCCGGCGAGAGCCAGGCCCCGATGATCACCATCGAGCTGAACCAGAGCCAGCTCGCCGAGATGGCGGGCGGTTCCCGGCAGAGCGTCAACCAGGCCATCGGCTCGTTCGCCAGCCGGGGCTGGCTGCGCACCGAGGGACGCCGCATCGTGGTCACCGACGTGGCCGCGCTGCGCCGCCGGGCCGGCATGAACGACCGCTGACACGACGACGGCGGGGGCCGGCGGTCGTCCCGCCGGCCCCCGCCGCGTTCGTCGTACGCCGGTCAGTCGTCCTTGGTGTCGGCCGGGGGCGAGCTCGGACCCGGGCCGATCTTCGACGGGTCGGTCTTCTTCGGCGGGGTCGTCGTGGTGGTCGTGGTCTCGGTCGATCCGCTACCCGCGGGCTGCTCCACCATGCCTTTTTCCTCCAGTTCGGCGAGGGTTACGGCGTCCACGTCGACCGTGTCGCCGACGGCCCACACCGTCCCCCGTGGATCGGTCCATGAGGCGGACAGCCGGACGTGCACGGCAAACTCCCTGTCGACGGGACTTCCTGCTAGGGGAGACTAGACCCGGCCGAACAGCCGTGACGTCCCGCCGACCCGTCGGGTACCCGACTGCGCGGCCGCGCGGGACACTGGGGACCTCACGCGTACGGAGCCGGACATCGACCTCACCTGTGGACACTGCGCCCGGACCGCCGGGCCGGACGACCGTTTCTGCGGTGGGTGCGGTCGCCCGCTGGCAGCTTCCTGCCCGGGCTGCGGCCACGCCAACGACACCGGCGCCAACTTCTGCACCAACTGCGGTCAGCCGCTGCGCGACCACGCGGTCACCGTGCAGGAGGACCGCCGCCAGGTGAGCGTGCTCTTCATCGACATCGTCGACTTCACGACGTACGCCGAGCGGGCCGACCCGGAGCAGGCCCGCAGCCTGCAGCAGGTCTACTTCGCCACGGTGCGCCGGCTGGTGCACCAGTACGGCGGCGTGGTGGAGAAGTACATCGGCGACGCGGTCATGGCGCTGTTCGGCGCGCCGGTCGCCACCGACAACGACGCGCTGCGCTGCGTACGCGCCGGGCTGGAGCTGCAACGCAGCCTGGCCCGGCAGCCGGCCGGCCCGCACCCGCCGCTCGGGTTCCGGGTCGGCATCGCCACCGGCGAGGCCCTGGTCGACCTGGCCGCGGCGCGCGACGGCGGCCAGGCGTTCGTCACCGGCGACGTGGTGAACACCGCCAGCCGGTTGCAGGGGCTGGCCCCGGTCGGCGGCGTGGTGGTCGACGAGAGCACCTGGGCGGCCACCCGGCGCGAGATGGAGTACGACGACCAGCCGCCGGTGACGTTGCGCGGCCGCTCGGCGGTGAGCCGGATCTGGCTGGCCGTGCGGGCGCGGCCCCGGCGCGACGGGCAGACCGCCGAGCTGACCCCGATGGTCGACCGGGACCACGAGCGGGGCCTGCTGGTCAGCGCGCTGCACCGCACGCTCACCGAGCGCACCTCGCAGCTGCTCACCGTTTTCGGCCCGGCCGGGGTGGGCAAGAGCCGGCTGCTGCGCGAGCTGGCCCGGCACGCCGCCAGCCTGCCCGGCACCCGGGTCACCTGGCTGACCGGTCAGTGCCCGCCGTTCGGCGAGAACGTCACCTACGCGGCACTGGCCGACATCGTCCGGAGCTGGGCCGGGCTGACCGGAGCGGACGACCCGGCCGCCAGCCGGGACCGGCTGCGCGAGCGACTGGGCCGCCTCGCCGACCCGCACGCGGTACGGCTGGCCGAGGCGCTCGGCCCGCTCGTCGGCGTCTCCGGGGAACGGCTCACCTCGGCCGAGACCGAGGCGGCGTGGCGGCGGTTCCTGCTCACCCTGGCCGCGACCGGTCCCACGGTGCTCGTCTTCGAGGACATGCACTGGGCCGACGAGGCGATGCTGTCCTTCGTCGAGCAGCTCGGCGCGGCGGCCCGCAACGTGCCGCTGCTCGTCGTCGCGACCGCCCGGCCGGAGCTGCGCGAGCGGCACCCGGCCTGGACCGGCACGATCAGCGGGGCGATGTCCATCTCGGTGCCGCCGATGCACGACGGCGACATCGACACGCTCTACTCGCTGCTGCTCGGTCAGGCCACGCTGCCGCAGGAGGCGCGCGCGCCGCTGATCGAGTTCGCCGACGGCAACCCGCTCTACGCCCAGGAGTACGCGCGGATGCTGCTCGACGGCGGGCTGGCCGAGCGGGCGGCCGGGCTGGCGCTCGTCGACCCGGCCGGCGGCGCCGGGATGCCGCGTACCGTGCAGGCGGTCATCGCCAACCGGCTGGACCTGCTCGACCCGGCCGACCGCGCGGTGCTCCAGGCCGCGTCGGTGGTCGGCGTGCAGTTCTGGGCCGCTCCGGTGGCGCTGGCGCTCGGCCGCCCGGTGGAGTGGGTCGAGCGCGCGCTGCACCACCTCCAGCGGCGTGACCTCGTCTACGAGCTGCCCGTCTCGACCATGCCCGGTCAGGCGGAGTACCGCTTCCGGCACGTGCTGGTCCGGGACGTCTGCTATCAGCGGCTGCCCCGGGCCGAGCGGGTCGCCCGGCACCAGCGCACCGCCGACTGGCTGGAGCAGCTCGCCGACGGCCGGCAGCACGACCTGGCCGAGGTGCTGGCCAACCACAGGTGGGCGGCGCACGAGATCGCCCGTACCGTCGGGCTGGACCAGGCACCGCACGCCGCCGCGACCCGGTCCGCGCTGCACCGGGCCGCGCGCCGGGCGTACGACCTGCACGCGCTGGAGACCGCCGCCACGCTCGTGGACCGCGCGTTGAGCGTGGAGTGCGGCCCGGACCCGGCACTCGAACTGTTCCGGGCCGAGCTGGCGTTCTACCGGGACCGTGACGGCTTCCTCGACGGCGGCGGGACGGCGCTGCTCACCACCCTGGCCGACCGGCTGACCGGCGCCGGTGACCGGCCCGGCGCGGCGAAGGCGTGGCGGCTGCTGGCCACGGCGGCCTTCGCGCGGGCCGACCGTTCGGAGCTGATGCGCTGCCTGGACCGGGCGATCGGGCTGCACGCCACGCTGCCGGACAGCGAGGACAAGGTGGGCGTGCTGCTGGAGCTGGCCCGGGCGCACATGCTCGACGCGGAGACCGAGCCGGCGTGCGTGGCCGCGCGTACCGCCGCCGAGCTGGCCGAGCGGCTGGGGCTGCGCGAGGCCCGGGCGAACGCGCGCATCACGCTCGCCGTGGTCCGCTACCAGGCCGGCGCCGAGGAGGCGTACGCCGAACTGGCCGAGGTGACCGAGGAGTGCCGGGTGGAGCGGCTGACCAGCCGACGCCGCGCGGTGCACAACCTGGCCTGGGTGCTGCAGGAGGAGGGTGACCTGACCGGCTCGGCCCGGCTGGTCGACGAGCAGCGCTCACTGGACCTGGCCGGCGAGCACGCCCTGACGGTGAGCTTCAGCGACCAGTGGGCCCGGTCGTACTACAGCGGGGACTGGACGTCGGCGCTGCGGATGGCCGAGGGGTCGACGCGGCGCCCGACCGACGAGTGGGACCTGCACATCGTGGCCGTGTCCGGCTGGATCCGGGCGCTCGGCGACGACCCGGCCGGCCCGGGCACCGGCGAGGACCTGGTGGACCAGGCGCTCGTGGCGGCCCGACGCAGCGGCTTCCAGCGCGTGCTGCGCTCCACGCTGGCGCACGCCGCGCTCTGCCGCGCGGTGCAGGGCCGCCGGGACGAGGCGGTGGCGCTGCTGTCCGAGCTGGACGAGGACTGGCGGCAGACCCGGATGATCCCGTTCGCCGAGTGGGTGCCGGCGGTCGGCCACGTCGCCGCGCTGCTCGGCGGCGACGCCGCGGTGCTGGTGCGCGACCTGCTGGCACGCTCGCCGCGGACCACCCGCTGGGCGCGGGCCGCCGGGCGGTCGGCCGAGGCGGCGCTGGCCCGGGGCGACGGCGACGCCGCGCGGGCGGGCCGGCTGCTCACCACCGCGGCCGAGGGGTACGCGGAGATGACCGACGTCACCGACCAGATGATCGCGTCCGCGCTGGCGGTGGGGCCGTTGACCGAGGCGGATCCGCCGGCCGCGGCGGCGACGCTGGACCGGGTACGCGCGTTCGCCGGCCGGCACGCCGCCACCGGGCTGCTCCGGATCGCCGGGGTGGGCTGAGGGTCAGGCCGGGAGCGGCTGCCGTGCCGGGGCGCTCTTGGCCTTCTGCGCGTACGTGTCGACGTACTCGCGGCCGGACAGCTCCATCAGCTCGTACATGATCTCGTCGGTGACCGCCCGCTCGACGAACCGGTCGCCGGCCATCCCGGCGTAGCGGGAGAAGTCCAGCGGCGGGCCGAAGCGGATCCGCACCCGGCCCGGGTTCGGGATGATCTGGCCGGTGGGCTGGATCGCGTCGGAGTTGAGCATGGCCATCGGCACGACCGGGGCGCCGCTCTCCAGCGCCAGCCGGGCCACGCCGGTCTTGCCCCGGTAGAGCCGGCCGTCCGGCGAGCGGGTGCCCTCGGGGTAGATCCCGGCGATGCCGCCGGCGCGCAGCACGGAGAGCTGGGTGTCGAGGGCGGCGCGGGCGGCCCGCCCGCCGGAGCGGTCGACCGGGATGGTGCCGGAGCCGACGAAGAACATCTTGGTGAGCCGGCCCTTGAGGCCCTTACCGGTGAAGTATTCGGCTTTCGCGATGAAGGTGACTTTTCGCTTGACGATCAGCGGTGTGAAGATCGAATCCGAGAAGGAGAGGTGGTTGCTCGCCAGGATCACCGGGCCGGTGGCCGGAACGTGCTCCAGCCCTTCCACCTGCGGACGGAAGATCAGCCTCAGCAGCGGGCCGAGAACGACGTACTTCAGCAGCCAGTACAGCACCGGCGTCCTTCCCGTGTCGGTGGCGGCGGACGGGTCGCCGCGTGGCCCCGCGGGCGCCGGTGGCGTCCACGGGAGTCCGGGAAGAGGGTACGAACGACGAGCGGCACGCCACAACGCACTCCCGGAACCGGGTGCCGACGTGTCACGATTCAGGGCACGGGCAGGGATCGGCGAAGGGGGTGTCCGGTGTCAGGGGGCGGGCCCCGTCGGGGACGACGGGACAACGGGCTCGACGCGGCCGAGTACGCGGTCGCGGGCGACGTCGATCCACGCGTCGGCGAGCACCTGCTCGACGTGCTCGCCGCCGGTGGCATCGCGGCCTACCTCCAGCCCTCGGCCGACCTGAACCCGGTGACCCGCACCACCACCGTTCCGGCCCGCCCGGTCGACCGGCTCTACGTCGACAGGTCGCACCTGACCACCGCCCGCGACTACCTGACCCAGCTCGCCGACGAGGGCGCGGGTGACCCGCCGCGCGCCGACGAGCCGGACATCGAGGCCGAGTGGGCGAAGATCGTCGCCGGTTTCCACACCGCGCCGAGCGCCGGCAGCCACCCCTGGCCCGCCGCCGAGGACGTGGACGACCCACCGGCGCCGGGCACCGCAGCGGGCGGCCGGGCCGAGGAGCCCGCCGGCCCGACCGCCACCGACGTGTGCCGGCTGCCGTACGCCGCGGACGTCTCCGGCGTCTCGCTCAGCCGGGACCGCCACGACGAGCCCTCGCTGCTCGACGGCCTGGACACGTTCGGGGCGAACCTGCCCGACGAGGCGTCGGACGAGGATCACTACACCCCGCCTCCGCCGCCCCCGCTGCCCCGCTTCTCCAAGTACGCGGTGCTCGGCGTGGCCTGCATCGTGCTCGGCTTCCTGCTGTTCCTGTCCCCCACCGTGGTGTCGCTGGTCGACCCGTCGGTGGTCACGCTGCTCGGCTTCACCGGCATCTTGGCCGGTTTCGTGATGCTGATCTGGCGGCTGCGTCCGGGCGACCGGGACGACCACGACCCGGACGACGGCGCGGTCGTCTGACACCCGTCGCCGGGCGCTGCCCGGATGCCGGGACGCCGCCCGCCCTGGGCCGGGGCGTAACAAGCGTGTAACTTACAGTCAGTAGGAATAGGCTGAACGTCACGTCCCGCACCGGCTGTCCGGCTTGCGTCTCCTTCCGGGTCGCCGGTCCCCTGCTGAGCGGATTGCCCGAGATGCGACAGAGCCCCCTCGTGGTGGTGGCCAACCGCCTCCCCATCGACGACAGCGTGGCGCCCGACGGCGCCTTCGAGTGGCGCCGCAGCCCCGGCGGCCTGGTGAGCGCCCTGCACCCGCTGCTCCGGCAGACACCCGCCACCTGGGTGGGCTGGGCCGGCGGCACCGGTCCCGCGCCCGAGCTGCCGGATGTGGACGGCGTGCGCATGCACACCGTGCCGCTGAGCGCCGAGGACTTCCGCGACCACTACGAGGGCTTCGCCAACGCCACCCTCTGGCCGCTCTACCACGACGCCGTGGAGCAGCCGGAGTACCACCGCCGCTGGTGGGAGGCGTACCAGCGGGTCAACCAGCGGTTCGCCGAGGCCGCGGCCCAGGTGGCCGAGCCGGGCGGCCTGGTCTGGGTGCAGGACTACCACCTCCAGCTGGTGCCGGGCCTGCTCCGCGACCTGCGCCCCGACCTGCGGATCGGGTTCTTCCTGCACGTGCCGTTCCCGCCACCGGAACTGTTCATGCAGCTGCCCCGCCGGGCCGAGCTGCTGCGCGGCATGCTCGGCGCCGACCTGGTCGGCTTCCAGCGCGCCCAGGCAGCGCACAACTTCGCCCAGCTCGCCGCCAAGGTGCTCGGCCTGCCCGCCACCGACCGGCGGATCGGCGTGGACGGCCGGGTGGTGCGCATCGGCGCCTTCCCGGTCGCGATCGACACCGCCGAGGTGTCCGCGCTCGCCGCCCGCCCCGAGGTCGCCGAGCGGGCCCGCCGGCTGCGGCAGGACCTCGGCCGGCCCGAGCACGTGATCCTCAGCGTCGACCGGATGGACTACACGAAGGGCATCGAGCAGCGCCTCAAGGCGTACCGGGAGCTGCTCGCCAACGGCGACATCAAGGTCCGCGACACGGTGCTGGTCCAGGTGGCGGTGCCCAGCCGCGACCGGGTGGCGCAGTACCAGATCCTGCGCGACCGGGTGGAGCACCAGGTCGGCCGGATCAACGGTGAGTTCGGCCGGGTCGGCGAACCGGCGATCCACTACCTCACCCAGCCGTTCGACCGCGCCGAACTGGTGGCGCTCTACCGGGTCGCGGACGTGATGGCGGTGACGCCGCTGCGCGACGGCATGAACCTGGTCGCCAAGGAGTACGTGGCGGCCCGCGTCGACGGCACCGGCGCGCTGCTGCTGAGCGAGTTCGCCGGCGCCGCCTCCGAACTGGAGCAGGCGTACCTGGTCAACCCGCACGACCTCGACGGCCTCAAACAGGGGCTGCTGGCCGCGCTGCGCGCCGGCCCGGAGGACGTCGAGACCCGGATGCGCGCGATGCGCGACCACCTGGCCCACAACGACATCCACGCCTGGGCGGCGTCCTACCTCAGCGCGCTGGAGGAGAGCGGAACGCTCGTCGGCCGCCGCCCCGCCGCCAGGTGACCGGAGCCCCGGCGCTCACCCATGGGCGGGCGCCGGGTCCTTGTCCAGCCAGTCCAGGATCGCGTCGATCGGCTCCCGCCAGCGGGCGTCGAGCATCAGGTCGTGCCCCATGCCGGGGAACAGCAGCGGCGCCGAGGCGTACCGCCGGGCGGCCCTGGTCAGCGCCGTCGCCGGCAGCACCCGGTCGTCCGGGCTGCCGAGCACCAGCACCGGCGGGCGGCCCACCGCCGGCTCCGGGGACCGGCCGGTCAGCAGCTGCCACTGCGCCCGCCGCCCGGCCCGGCCCAGCCGGGCCAGGTGCCGCCGCGCGTCGGCGTCCGGCAGCTCCCGGCTGAACAACTGCCGCCGGTTGAGCCGCAGCCCGGCACCGAACACCGCCGGCACCGTGCCGACCGGGTTGCGCCGCAACGCCGTGCCGAACGTCGCCCAGCCGCCGAGCACCGGCGCCACCAGCACCGCGGCCCGCGCCGGGTAGCGGGCCATCGCGTGCGCCACGACCCGGGCGCCGGCGCCGTGCCCCACCAGCACCGCCTGCCGCGGCAGGCTCGCCGCCACCTGCGTCACGTCATGGGTGTACGACCGCAGCGTCGCCTCCGGCGCCGGCTCGCTCTCGCCGTGCCCGCGCAGGCTCAGCGCGTACGCCGGGAAGCCGCGACCGGCGGCGTGCCCCAGCCAGTGCTCGGCGAACGCCCACGCGCCGTGCCCGAACCCGGGCACGAACAGCAGCGGCGGCTTCGCCTCCTCCCGCTCCGGCAGGGCGGCGAGCACCTCCCGGCGGGCGGGCCGTTCCGGCCGGGCCCACTCCCAGGACCGGACCACCCGCACCCGCTCGGCCGTCATTTGGTGCCCTCCAGCTCGTGCAGCGCCCGCTGGAGCGCGCGCAGGTAGTCGGCGTGCCCGACCTCGAACCAGTGCCGGGTGCTGTCCTTGACCTTCGCCGAGTACCGCTCGCCCAGACCCTCCCGGACCTTGCGGTCGAACGCGGCGGCCCGCTCCGGCCGGGTGGCGCGCAGCGTGAGCAGCCGGGCGAACAGCACGCTCTGCCAGTGCGAGATCGGGAAGATGCCGGAGTCCGGCTGCACCAGGCCGACCACGGCGAGAGTGGGATGACCGGCGGTGAACGCGTTGAGCCACAGCCGGGGCCGCCCGGAGCCGTCCTCGTCGCCGAGCACCCGGCCCTTGAGGAACTCGAAGCGCGGCAGGTAGCCGGTGGCGAAGACGACCAGTTCCGGGTCGATCCGCCGGCCGTCGGTCAGCTCCACCGCGCGGTCGTCGAACCGGGCCACGTCCGGCACCGGCGTGATCTCGCCGTGGCCGACGTAGTAGACGAGCTGGCTGTTGGCGATCGGGTGCGTCTCGTAGACCCGGTGGTCCGGCTTGGGCATGCCGAACCGGGTCAGGTCGCCGACGGTCAGCCGCAGCGTCCAGTGGTAGAGCCACTGCCGTACGCGCAGCGGCACCCGCAGCGCCAGCAGCGTGTCGTTGACCTGGTCGGCGGGGCGGCCGAGGACGTACTTCGGGGCGTACCAGTAGCCACGGCGGGTGGAGTGCCAGCAGTGCGACGCCTGCTGCGCCGCCTCGACCGCGATGTCGCAGCCGGTGTTGCCGGCGCCGACCACGAGCACCCGCTTGCCGCGCAGCTGCGCCGGGTCCTTGTAGGACGAGGCGTGCATGACCTCGCCGCGGAACTCCTCCAGCCCCTCGTAGCGGGGCAGCTTCGGCGACCAGTTGTGGCCGTTGGCGAGCACCACCGCGGCGTACCGGGAGGTGCGCTCGGGGCCGTAGCCGCCGGTGCTGCGCGTCGTCACGTCCCAGCGGTCCCCCTCGACCGGCTCGATGCGGACCACCTCGGTGCCGAACCAGACGTGCTGGCGCAGGTCGAAGTGGTCGGCGTACCGCTCGAAGTAGGACAGCAGCTGGCTGTGGTGCGGGTAGTCCGGCCAGTCGTCGGGCATCGGGAAGTCGGGGAACTGGGTGAACGGCCGGGACGAGATCAGGTGCGTGCTGCCGTACACCGGGCTGCGGTCGTGCCGCCAGTTCCAGGCGCCGCCGACGCCCGTCTCCCGCTCGTAGCAGTCCACGCCGAAGCCGGCCTCGCGGAGGTTCTTCACGGCGGTCAGGCCGCTGGCGCCGGCGCCGATGACGCAGACCGTGTCACCCCGGTCGGAGACCGGGCGGTCGTCGCGGACCGGGACGTCCGTCCGGTCCGGATCGGGGCGGCCGAGGTCGGTGGAGGAGGACACCGGGAATTCTCCTTTGTGCGGCACGCGTGCCGGGTCGGAGCGAAATCCTGCCGAGAATGCCCGCCGTTGTCCAGCCACCGGATCCGGCGCCGCCCACCCGCCCGGTCCTCCTGACGCAGCGTCACCGCCGGTTCGGTCACCGAGCGTGAGTGGACCGGCCGCGCCGGAGGCGTACACTCTTTCGCCCTTTGCTCTGCAGCCACGGACGCAGCGCCGCCGGGAGCTGCGCCGATGTCTCACGGCCGTCCGCCCGGGACGCGGCCCGCCGGTCACGGCGGGTAGCTGATGCGTATATGGCGGCAGAGCAAAGGCGGCGAAGCGGTTGGCTCGCCGGCCGCCGGCACCTGACGGTGCGTCACGGCCCGGCGGTCCGTGCCGGTCAGGCGGTGGGCAGCAGCAGGTCGACCAGGACCGGGAAGTGGTCGCTGGCCCGGCGGGCCGCCGGGGTGTCCACCACGTCGTAGTCGACCACGGTGATCCGGGGGTCGACGAACAGCGCGTCGATGCGGCGGCGCGGGTCGGCGCAGGAGAACGTGTGCCGGTCGGCGCGGTCGGCGGCGAGCGCCGTGTCGGTCAGTCCCTCGGCGAGCGTCTGCCAGGCCGGCCCGTCCGGGCCCTCGTTGACGTCGGCGCCGGCCACCACGGGCAGCGTGGAGGCGTCCAGCTCGCGCTTGAACGCCGCCGCCTGGGCCGGCCGCTCGGCCGGGTCGGTGGACAGGTGCGAGCCGGCCAGCAGCACGTCGACGCCGCCCACCCGGCAGTGCGCGTACGCGGCGCCGCGCATGTGCCGTCCCGGCGTCAGCGGGTACCGCTGGCAGCTGGTGTCGACGACCCGCAGCCGCAGGCTGGTCAGCAGCACGTTGCCCAGCGACGGCAGGCCACCGGCCGCCACCACCATGCCGAACGACTCGGCCAGCGCGGCGGTCTTCTGCCGCCACCGGAACCGGCGCGGTCCCTCCTGGACGATCACCACGTCCGGCGCGGCCGCACGGACCACCTCGGCCAGCGCGGCGGTGTCGTCGCGCTGGCTGTGGATGTTGTACGACACGACACGCAGCGGCACACCCGCGTCAGTCATGTCAGATCCGCCGGGCCAGGTCGGCGGCGCCGATCACGCCGGCGGTGTTGCCCAGCTCGGCCGGGCGGACCTCGGCGACGGGCAGGCGGCTGCGCTGGGCCAGCGCGTCGGCGAACGACCGCCGGGTGGGGCCGAGCAGCAGGTCACCGGCGTCGATCACGCCGCCGCCCACCACCAGCACCTGCGGGTCGAGGATCTGCGCCATGTCGGCGAGGCTGGTGCCGAGCCAGCGGCCGACCTGGGCGAACGCCTCGGTGGAGACCGGGTCGCCGCCCTTCGCGGCGGCGGTCACCATCGGGCCGGTGATCGTCTCGGCCTCGCCCCCGGCCAGCTCCAGCAACGCGGCCGCGCGGTGCGGCTCCTGCCGGGCGGCGGCGCGGGCGAAGCGGACCAGGGCGCTGCCGCTGGCGTACTGCTCGATGCAGCCCAGCCGGCCGCAGCCGCACTGGTGGCCGTCCGGCACGGTGAGCATGTGGCCCAGTTCGGCGGCGATGCCGTTGGCGCCGCGGACCAGGCCACCGCCGAGCACGATGCCGCCGCCGACGCCGGTGCCGATGGTGAACATGACCATCGAGTCGTCGGCGTCGCGGGCCGCGCCGTAGCGGAACTCCGCCCAGGCGGCCACGTTCCCGTCGTTCTCCACGATCACCGGCAGGCCGGTGGCGTCGCCGACGTACGTGCGCAGCGGCTCGTCCCGCCAGGCCAGGTTCGGGGCGAACAGCACGGTGGAGCGGGAGGCGTCGATCCAGCCGGCGGCGCCGATGCCGACCGCCTCCACGGCGTGACCGGCGGCCAGTTCGGTGACCACCTCGATGATGACGTCGCGGGTCTTGGCCACGTCGTCGGCGGGGGTGTCCCGTCGCGTCTGCACGAGTACCGTGCCGGCGTCGTCCACGACACCGCCGGCCACCTTCGTGCCACCGACGTCGACTCCGATGGTCAGCGTCACCGCTGCCACTCCCCTCTGCTGTGCTGCCCGGGGACCGGCCGAACCGGCCGTACGGTCCCGGGATGTCCGGTGGTCAGGCCCCGTCGCCTGGTGCGTCCGCGCCCACCTCTCCGGACGCCCGCGAGGCGGGCACCACGGGACGGCCGGCCGGTGTCCGGCTCGTGTCCGGCTCCGGCGGCCCGGCGGCGTCGGCGGTGGCACCCGAATCGGCCGCGCCCTCCCCACGGGTGGCGGCGGACCACACGTCCTGCTCGGGTGCCGGCTGAGAATCATGCCCGGTACGGGTCGCCTCGCGCCACACGTGGTCCCCGGATCCGTCCGGCGCGGCGGTGCCGTCGTCGGCGGTCCGCGCCGGCTCGGCGGGGGTGAACGCGCGCAGCAGGCTCGCCACCCCGGCCGCCAGGTCCCCGGCGCCGGTGGCGAGCCGCTCGGCGAATTCCGGACTCGGGTCGCGCAACGCGGCGATACCGCGACAGACGGGACAGACACAGCATTCCGGCGAGCCGGTGGCGAAACCGGCGGGCGCGGGCGTCTCCGGAGCGGGGCCGGCGCCGGGCGGGGTGTGACCGAGGACACCGGAGAGGATCCCACCGAGCGGACCCCAGGCACCGGAGCCGGGTGCGGCGGCGGCCATCCTCGCGCCGGCGAGCAGGGTGGCGACGAGGCGCTCGGCCTCTTCCCGGGCCGAACCCGGATCAGTGGTGCCCATGGTTCGGCTCCTCCAGCGTGACTACCGGGACGACGGTCGGATCATTGCGCCGCACCGGGTGCTTCTACCCGGCGCTTGAGCTGCTTCAACGCCGCGTCCATGATCATTTTCTCGGCCTTGCGGCGGAACATGCCGAGCATCGCCACGGACAGCTCCACCTCAAGGGTGTACGTCACCGTGGTCGTCCCGTCCGGGTTGCCCACCAGGTCGTACGACCCGCGCTGGGAGCGCTGCATCTTCGACGGGGCGACCAGGTGCCACTCGATCCGGGAGATGTCCTCGGCGTACTCGTAGGCCAGCACGTACTCGTCGGCCATCACGCCCGCGTCGAGCGTGAACCGGACCTGGCTGGCGTAACCGTCCTCGTACTCCTCGATCACCTCGGCCCGGCGAACCGCCTCGGCCCACTCGGGATAACTCGGGAAGTCGCAGATGACGGCCGCCACCCGGTCCGGTGACGCGCCGATGATGATCGACTGGGTGGAGGAGTCCGCCATGGGGGGAGGCTACCCGGCCACCTCCCGGCCGGTCCCGCTCCACCCGCCGGACGGCGTCCCACCAGCCGGGCGGGCAACCTCCCTGGCAGACCCCCCGGGGTGTGCGGGTAGGTTTCGACAGAGCCGACCAGGCCGGCCCCCGCCGGTAGAGCACGAGGGAGTGCAGGTGCGCGAGTTCTCCGTCCCGCCGATCGTCACCGTCGGCGACGCGGCCAACCTGACCGACCCGGTCTGGGAAAACGCCGAGGTCGCCCCGGACACCGTGCAGTTCGTCCGCCCCGGCGCGGGAACGGACGCGCGCGAGGATGTCACCTGCCGCCAGTTCCGCGACGAGGTCGTGGCGGTGGCGCAGGGCCTGATCGCCGCCGGCGTCTCCCCCGGCGACCGGGTCGGCCTGATGAGCCGCACCCGCTACGAGTGGACCCTGTTCGACTACGCGATCTGGGCGGCCGGCGCGGTCACCGTGCCGATCTACGAGACGTCCAGCGCCGAGCAGGCCGCCTGGATCCTCGGCGACTCCGGCGCCGTCGCCGTCGTGGTGGAGAGCACCGCGCACGCCACCATGGTCGCCGGCGTCCGGGACCGCCTGCCCGAGTTGCGCGAGGTCTGGCAGATCGACCTGGGCGCCGTCGACGACCTGGTCGCCGCCGGCGCGTCGGTGGACCGGGCCGAGGTGGAGACCCGCCGCTCGCTGCTCAAGGCCGACGACGTCGCCACGATCATCTACACCAGCGGCACCACCGGCCGGCCCAAGGGCTGCGTGCTGACCCACCGCAACATCTACTCCGACATCGCCAACGCGGTGCCGGTGCTGCCGAACCTGTTCCGCCAGGGCGCCTCCACCCTGCTGTTCCTGCCGCTCGCGCACGCCTTCGCCCGGCTCATCCAGGTCGGCGTGGTGCACGCCCGGGCCACGATGGCGCACTGCGCGGACACCAAGAACCTGGTCGCCGAGCTGCAGGACTTCAAGCCGACGTTCGTGCTCTCCGTACCCCGGGTCTTCGAGAAGGTCTACAACGGCGCGCGGCAGAAGGCCGAGGCCGAGGGCAAGGGCAAGATCTTCGACCGCGCGGAGAAGGTCGCCATCGCGTGGAGCGAGGCGCAGGAGCTGCCCGGCGGTCCCGGCCTGGGCCTGCGCGCCCAGCACGCCCTCTTCGACAAGCTGGTCTACCGCAAGCTGCGGGCGGCGATGGGCGGCCGGTGCCGCGACGCCATCTCCGGCGGCGCGCCGCTGGGCGCGCGGCTCGGGCACTTCTTCCGCGGCGTCGGGGTGACCATCTGCGAGGGGTACGGCCTCACCGAGACCTCGCCGGCCGCCGCCGCCAACCTGCCCACCGGAACCCGGATCGGCACCGTCGGCCGCCCGCTGCCCGGCGTCACCATCCGGATCGACGACGACGGCGAGGTCCTCATCGCCGGCGACATCGTCTTCCAGGGCTACTGGCACAACGACGCGGCCACCGCCGAGGCGATCACCACCGACGGCTGGTTCCGCACCGGCGACCTCGGGCACCTGGACGACGACGGCTACCTGAGCATCACCGGCCGCAAGAAGGAGATCATCGTGACCGCCGGCGGCAAGAACGTCGCCCCGGCGGTGCTGGAGGACCAGGTACGGGCGCACCCGCTGATCAGCCAGTGCGTGGTGGTCGGCGACCGGCAGCCGTTCATCGCCGCGCTGGTCACCATCGACGAGGAGGCGCTGCCGAAGTGGCTGGCCGGGCAGGGGCGCCCGGAGACCACGAGCATGGCCGAGCTGCGCGACGACGCGGCGCTGCGCGCCGAGGTGCAGTCCGCGGTCGACCAGGCCAACCAGGCGGTCTCCAAGGCCGAGGCGATCAAGGTGTTCCGGATCCTGCCGCAGGACTTCACCGAGACCACCGGCGAGCTGACCCCGTCGCTGAAGGTCAAGCGTCAGGTCGTGCACAAGACGTACGCCTCGGAGATCGCCGAGATCTACCGGGGCTGACTACCATCCGTCACGTGCCCGCCTCCACATCCCGCCAGCCGTCGACGCAACCCCTCGCGGCGGCGGCTCGCGCGGTCCTCCTCGCGCTGGTCGCCGCCCTGACCCTGTTCGCCACCCGCGACGCCACCCAGCTCTGGTGGATCGCGCTGCTGGGCGTCGCCGGCCTGCCCGCCGTGCTCGCCCCCCAACACCGGCTGCTCGCCCCGATCAGCCGCTTCGCCGAGGTGCTGGTGCTCGGGCTGGCCGCCAGCCAGGTCGCCGCCGACACCCACCTGTCCGGCGTGACCGGCGGGGTGGGGGCCTCGGCGGTGCTGCCGTACCTCGCCGTGCCGGTCACCGTGACCGCGCTGAGCCGCCGGTTCCGCGAGGGCGCCGCGCTGCTCGCGGTGGCGGCGGCGACGCTGCTGGCCAGCGCCGCGTTCACCCAGGTGGACGGCGGGCCGCAGCTCGGCCAGGTCGGCTACCTCGCGGTCTGCGCGCAGTGGCTGATCCTCGCCGGGCTCGGCCTCTACACCGCCGGCACGCTCCAGCGCGTCATGCGGGTGCGCGGCGAGGGCAAACCCCAGCCGTACGCCGAGGCGACCCGCCTGCTCACCCAGCTGCGTACGGTCGCCCGCCAGCTGCCCGGCGCCACCCTGGACCCGGGCGGCATCTCCGAGCACCTGCTGGAGGAGCTGCGGGTGGTCGCCAAGACCGACCGCGGCGCGGTGCTGTCCGCCAGCGGCGGCGGCCGGCTCGTGGTGCTCGCGCAGATCGGCGCGGACCGGGTCGACTGGGAGACCACGCTCGACGCCGACTCGGCCATCGCCGACGCCTGGGCCAGCCAGCAGCCGACCGTCTCGGCCCGCTCGCAGGCCCGGTCCCGGCACTCCGGTGAGGTCTCCGCGCTGATCGTCCCCCTGGTGGCGGGCGTACGCACTGTCGGCCTGGTGGTGATCGAGGCGGATACCGCCGCCGCGTACCCGCCGCCCGTGGTGTCCCGGGTGACGGCGCTGACCGGCCCGGCGGCGCTGCGGCTGGAGGCGGCGCTGCTCTTCGACGAGGTGCGCTCGCTGGCGACGAACGAGGAGCGGCAGAGGCTGGCCCGGGAGATCCACGACGGGGTCGCCCAGGAGTTGGTCATGGTCGGGTACGGCATCGACAACGCGCTCGCCACCGTGCACGAGGACGCCGAGGAGACCGCCGAGTCGCTGCGCACGCTGCGCCAGGAGGTCACCCGGGTGATCACCGAGCTGCGGCTGAGCCTGTTCGAGCTGCGCAGCGAGGTGGACCGGCACGGTGGCCTGGCCGCCGCCATCGCCGAGTACGCCCGCACCGTCGGCGCGTCCGGCGGCCTGCGGGTGCACCTGTCGCTGGACGAGTCCACCGCCCGGCTCCCGGCCGCCACCGAGGCCGAGTTGCTGCGCATCGCGCAGGAGGCGGTGACGAACGCGCGCAAGCACGCCGGCGCGTCGAACCTGTGGGTCACGTGCGAGGTGGATCCCCCGTACACCCGAATCGAAGTGTCGGATGACGGTCACGGCATCGGTGACCAGCGCCCGGACGGGCACTATGGCCTTGCGATCATGGCCGAGAGGGCGGAACGTATCCGAGGCCGGTTGGAGATCAGGCCGCGGCAGCCGAGTGGGACGACTGTGGCGGTGGTGCTCGGTTCGTCGCCCCGGCGCGATAAGGTGCGCGGCAGCGCCGCAGCAGCAGAAGGGGAGTAACCCGAGGATGACCAGCAGTCCGACACCGGCCACCCGTACCAAGGTTCTCCTGGTCGACGACCACGACCTCATCCGCAAGGGGCTGCGTCACGCGTTCGAGCGCGACCGTCAGTTCGAGGTCGTGGGCGAGGCGGCCACCGCGGCGGAGGGCGTGCGCCAGGCCGGCGCGCTCCAGCCAGACGTGGTGATCATGGACCTCCGCCTGCCCGACGGCAGCGGCCTGGAGGCCACCCGCGCCCTGCGCAAGTCCAGCGCGTCCATGGGCATCGTCGTGCTCACCATGTACGCCGGTGACGACCAGCTCTTCGGCGCCCTGGAGGCGGGTGCGAGCGCGTTCGTGCCCAAGACCGCCCCGGCCGACGAGGTGGTGGCCGCCGCCCGGCACGCCGCCTCCTCCCCCAGCGCGTTCACCGCCGCCGACCTGGCTGAGGCGATGAAGCGCCGGCTGGCGCCGTCCGGCCCGCAGCTGTCCCCCCGTGAGGGCCAGGTGCTGCGGCTGCTCGCCGACGGCATGAGCGTGGCCGGCATCGCCAAGCAGCTGTTCGTCAGCGAGTCGACCGCCAAGACGCACATCTCCAAGCTCTACGAGAAGCTGGGCGCCGCCAACCGGGCGCAGGCGCTGATGACGGCGCTGCGGCTGGGGCTGCTGGAGGCCCCGGACGCGCCGAAGTTCTGACGCGTACCGCCGAAGAGGCCCCGTCCGCCACGGACGCGGGCCTCTCGGCGTTTCCGGCCCCGGCTGGTCGCTGACGGTGAGCGGCCGGACGCGCAGTGACGGCGGTCTTTGCAGCGCGACGGCGGAGGGGCAGAATACCCGGGTGATCCGCGCGGCGGTGACGACCGCGTGTCGCCGACACCCGAGGGGCAGGACATGCAGCGGCCGGACTGGGCACCCGAGACGATCGACATCGAGCGCCCCAGCGTCGCCCGCATGTACGACTACTACCTCGGCGGCTCGCACAACTTCGCGGCCGACCGGGCGGCCGCCCGCGCGATGGTGGAGGCGGTGCCGGAGGCGCCGCTGATGGCGCAGGCCAACCGCGCGTTCCTGCGCCGGGCGGTGCAGTACCTCGCCCAGGCCGGCATCCGCCAGTTGCTCGACATCGGTTCCGGCATCCCGACCGTCGGCAACGTGCACGAGATCGCGCAGCGGATCGATCCGGAGTCGCGCGTGGTCTACGTCGACGTGGACCCGGTGGCGGTGGCGCACAGCCAGGAGATCCTGGCCGGCAACGCGCATGCCGCGGTGCTCCAGGAGGACCTGCGCAACCCGGAGGCGATCCTGGCCCACCCGGAGGTCACCCGGCTGCTGGACTTCACCCGGCCGGTCGCCGTGATGATCGTGGCGGTGCTGCACTTCATCCCGGACGCCGACCGCCCGGAGGAGATCCTGCGGACGCTGCGCGGGGCGCTGGCGCCCGGCAGCCACCTGGTGCTCTCCCAGGCCAGCGAGGACGGCCGCGCCGGCACCGGCGAACGGGCCGAGGCGGAGCGGGTCTACCGGCGCACCGACAGCCAGCTCTGGATCCGCAGCCGGGCCGAGATGACCGCGCTGTTCGACGGCTTCGAGCTGGTCGACCCGGGCGTGGTGTGGGTGCCGCAGTGGCGGCCGGACTCCCCCGACCAGGCGGAGAACGCCGAGCGGGCCGTCTTCATGGGCGGGGTCGGGCGGCTCGGTGGGTGACGACGCGGTCCGCAGCAGGCCCGGCGTGTTCGCCCGGGCCTGGGCCAAGGCGGTGTCCGGCACCAGCTACCTGCCGATGACCCAGTCGCAGCTGGAGGAGATGCTGCAACGGCTCACCGACCGGCTGGCCCAGGCGCTGCGCGCCGAACCGTTCGACCTGCGGATCGGCCAGCAGGTCGGCGCGGAGCTGGTGCAGGCGCACATCGCCTCCGCGGAAGGGCTGGGCCGCACCGTCGAGGTGATCCAGCTGCGCCTGGTCCGCGACCTCGACCTGGTCGTCGACGACGTCGAGGACCGGATGGCCCGGCTGCTCGCCACCGTCGCCACCGGGTACGCCCGCGCCCTGCGCGACCGCACGCTGGACGAGCAGGAGTCCATCCGCCGCGCCGCCATGATGGCCCGTGCGCAGGCGGAACGGGCGCTGCGCGACAGCGAGGCCCGGTTCCGGCACCAGGCCACCCACGACCCGCTCACCGGCCTGCCGAACCGCACCCTGTTCACCGAACGGCTGACCGCCGCGATCACCGCGCCGGGCCGGGGCGCCGACCGGGTCGGCGTCTGCTTCCTCGACCTGGACCGGTTCAAGGTCGTCAACGACTCCCTCGGCCACCAGGTCGGCGACTCGCTGCTGGTGACGGTGGCGCAGCGCCTGCACCTGGCGCTCGGCGAACACCTGGTCGCCCGGCTCGGCGGCGACGAGTTCGTGATCCTGGTCGAACGCACCGCCGGCACCGACGACGCGGTGAAGGTCGCCGAGGCGGCCCTTGCCGCGGTACGCGAACCGGCGCTCGTCGACGGCCACGAGCTGACCGTGTCCGCGAGCATCGGCATCGTGGAACGCCCGGTCGCGGGCACCTCGCCGATGGACCTGATGCGCGCGGCCGACAGCACGCTGCACTGGGCCAAGGCCGCCGGCGGGGCCCGCTGGTCGCTGTTCGACGCCGACCGCAACCGCCGCGACCTGGCCCGGTACGCGCTGTCCGCGGCGATCCCCGCCGCGCTGGACCGGGGCGAGTTCTACCTCGACTACCAGCCGCTGACGTCGTTGCGCGACGGGCGGGTGCTCGGCATGGAGGCGCTGGTGCGCTGGCGTCACCCGGAGCTGGGTGTGCTGCGGCCGGACAGCTTCATCCCGCTGGCCGAGGAGACCGGGCTGATCGTCCGGCTCGGCAGCTGGGTGCTTGCCGAGGCGTGCCGTGAGGCGGGCACCTGGCCGGGCACGGACGGCGACGCGCCGTTCGTCAGCGTCAACCTCGCCGTCCGGCAGTTGCACCGCACCGACCTGGTGACCGAGGTACGTGGCGTGCTCGGGCGCACCGGCCTGCCGCCGGGCCGGCTGCAACTGGAGATCACCGAGAGCACCATGATGAGCACGGTGGTCGAGCCGGTGCGCGCCCTGCGGGTGCTCGGCGACCTCGGTGTCCGGGTCGCCATCGACGACTTCGGCACCGGTTACTGCAACCTCGCGTACCTGCGGGACCTGCCGGTCGACGAGCTGAAGGTGGCGGGCGAGTTCGTGACCGGCCTGCGCGCGCCGGGCAGCGGCACCGACGAGCGGATCCTCGCCTCGCTCGTGTCGCTGGCGCACGCGCTGGACCTCACCGTCACCGCCGAGGGCGTGGAGACGGCCGACCAGGCGGACCGGCTGCGCGCGATCGGCTGCGACGCCGGGCAGGGCTGGCACTTCGGCCGTCCCGGGCCGGCCGCGCCGCACCTGGGCCGGGTGCCCGCCCACGTCGACGCGGCCTCTTGACGCGGCCGTCGCCCTGACCCGGCCTTCCTGACCCGGCCGGCACGCGGCCTCCCGGCCCGGCCGGCGCGCGGTCAGCCGGCCAGCAGGGCGGCCATCCGCTGCGCCTGCGTCTCCCAGCGCCACTCCCGCTCCACCCAGGCGCGCCCGGCGGCGCCGAACTGCCGGGCCAGATCCCGGTCGGCGAGCAGCGTGGCCACCCGGTCGGCGAGCTGGGCCACGTCCCGGCCGCCGACCACGTACCCGGTCTCCCCCTCGCGGACCGCGTCCGGCGCGCCGCCGGAGTCTCCGGCCACCACCGGCAACCCGGTCGCGCTCGCCTCCAGGTAGACGATCCCGAGGCCCTCCACGTCCAGGCCCCGGTTGCGGGTGCGGCACGGCATCGCGTACACGTCGCCGGCCGCGTAGTGGGCGGGCAGCTCGGCCGAGGGCACCGAGCCGGTGAAGACCACGTCGCGTTCCAGCCCGGTCTGCCGGGCCAGCTTCTCCAGCGTCGAGCGGTACGGGCCGCCGCCGACCACGAGCAGCGCGGCGTCCGGCACCCGGCGGCGGATCTCCGGCAGCGCGCGGATCAGCATGTCCTGGCCCTTGCGGGGCACCAGCCGCGACACGCACACCACCACCGGCCGGTCGGACAGCCCGAGCCGTGACCGGACCCGCCCGCCGTCGACGTCCGGGTGGTAGGTGTCCACGTCCACGCCGGGCGCGAGCCGCCGCAGCTCGGTCACCCCGTCCAGCACGCGGGCCAGCCGCGCCCGGGTGTACTCGCCGAGGTAGGTGGTCACGTCCACGCCCCGCCCGATCCGGCGCAGCGCCGACCGGGCGCCTGGGAGCGCCGCCCAGCCGACCTCGTGGCCGTGGGTCAGCGCCACCGCCCGGCGGATCCCGGCCCGTCGCCGCAGGCCCGCGGCGAGCAGCCCCAGCGGGGCCGCCGCGCCGAACCAGACGGTGTCGCAGTCGTACGCGCGCGCCAGCCGCGCCGCCCGCCGGGCGATCAGCGGGGTGGGCAGCAGCACCCGGGTCCGCTCCCGGACCACCTCGAACGGCTGGTCGGCGTCGAACTTCTCCGCGCCGCGCCAGCTCGACGCGTACACCACCACCGAGCCGGGCTGCTGGCGCACGGCGAGGTTGTGGACGAACGACTGGATGCCGCCGGGGCGCGGCGGGAAGTCGTTGGTGATCAGCAAGGTGCGGCTCATCGGCCGGACTCCCTGGCGTAGGCGCGGGCGGCGGCCATCCGCTCCACGGTGGACGGGTGGGTCGCCGACCAGAGGCGCTCCCAGCGCGGCGGGTCCGGGTCGGCCATGTTGACCCCGGCCAGTCGTCGCTGCATCGCCTCGAACGTCGCCGGGTCGCCGGTGAGGGCCAGCGCGTGGGCGTCGGCGCGGGCCTCGATCCGGCGCGAGACGAGCGCCTGCGCCGGGGTGGCGAGCAGCCCGGCGACCGTGACCAGCGCGATCAGCAGCGGGAACGCCCGCGGCTGGGCGATCGAGTCGACGCCGGCGAGCCGCAGCAGCGGCGTCCACGAACCGATCAGGTAGAGCGCCACCACCGCGGCGGCGGCGCCGAGCGCGCCGAGCACCGTGCCGGTCCACACGTCCCGGTCCTTGGCGTGCCCCAGCTCGTGGGCGACCACGCTGGTCACCTCGGCCGGTTCCGCCTCCCGCAGCAGCGTGTCGTAGACGACCACCCGCCGGGTCGGGCCGAGCCCGGAGACGTACGCGTTCACCGCTGTGGTGCGCCGGGACGCGTCGGCGACGAGCACGTCGCGCACCGGTACGCCGTCGCGGGCGGCCATCGCGGTCAGCTCGGTGCGCAGCGGACCCGGCTCCATCGGGGTGAACCGGTTGAACACCGGCTCGACCAGCACCGGCAGCACGAACGACAGCACCACCACCAGGGCCGCCGCGCCGGCCGCGCCGAACGCCCACCACCAGCGCGGGGCGAGCCGAACCACCGTGTAGAAGCCGAGCAGGACCAGCGCGCCGATCACCGCGCTGACCGCGTACGACTTGAGCAGGTCGACGGCCCAGCCGCCCCAGCTCTGGGTGCTCAGCCCGTAGCGGACCAGCACGGTGCGGCGCCAGGCCGCGAATGGCAGCGTGAGCAGGTCGGCGAGGAACATGACGGCGAGCCCGCCGAGCACGGCCTGCGCGATCCAGTGCCCGCCGAAGGGCCGGCCGACCAGTTCGACCAGGCGCCCGCCCAGCGGGGTCAGCCCGAGCAGCAGCGCCACCACCAGCCCTACCGCCAGCGCCGACCAGGCCGCCGGGCGCAGCGCACCGTGGAAGGCCCGGCCCCGGGTCACCTGCTCGGCCGGGAGGTCACGCAGTGCCGCGAGCTGGTCGGCGCGGGGCGCCGGCGGGCGGCTCCACGGCACAAGCAGCGCCACCGCCACGAGCAGCGCGACCACCAGGCCGCCCAGGGTCAGCAGCGCCCAGGCGCGCGGGGTCACCGACCCACCCCGCCGTCGTGCCGCGTCCGCGTCATGCCGCTCCCCTCCCGCCGTGACCGCCCATCCTATTGCCCGGCCCTCGATCGGGACCGCCGTGCCCGACGCGCGACCCGGCATCAGTCGGGCAAGGCTCAGGCACGGCACGGCACGGCACGGCACGGCACCGGGACCGGGCAGCAGACGGTCGACAGGGCTCAGGGCCGACACAGCCCGGGCAGGCAGGCAGGCAGCGTCAGGCGATCCGGCGACGGCCGCCACGGCGGGGCGCCGGCGCCCGTGTCGCAGCCGATGGGGACGGCAGCACCTCCACGTCGAATCCGGCCCGCGCGAACACCTCGATCGCCCGGTGCTCGGCCGGGCCGAGGTCGGCCGGGCCGGAGTCGAACAGGGCGGTCACCAGGCAGCCGGAGCAGCCGGCGCCACGGTTGCCGCAGGTGTCGCAGTCGATCAGCATCAACGCCTCCTGACGGGTCGCCGGTGGCGGCCGGGGAAGGAGCCACCACCGTCGGTCACCACGACGCTAACGCTCGGGTACGACAGAACCGGACATCGAGGCAGCAGCCGCCGCGAAAACGAACCAGTACGCCGAAGTGGCGCGATCAGCACGCGCGCGACCCCGCCACGTCCCCGAACTGGAGTCGATCAAGCGGCAGGAAGCAAGCGGCCGGAAGAACGGGCTCAGGACCGCGCCAGGCGCCGCAGCAGCGAGTCGGCGCCCAGCGGGTACGCGCCGTGCCGGCGTACCCCGTCGGCGACCTCGCGGTCGGAGGAGACCACGACCACCGGTCGCCCGGCCGGCTCGGCGCGGACCAGCCGGCGGATCAGCTCGTCGGCGGTCTCGCCCTTGCGGGAGAACAGCACCCGCACGCCACGCGGCGCCGGGGGCAGGCCGTGGATCCGCTCGGCGCCGTCGAAGACGACGGTGACCTCGTCCCCGGTCTGCGCCGCGATCCCGCCCAGCCCGGTGATCAGCCGCTTGCGCTGCTGCTCCAGCGACATCTCGCCGAAGCCGCGCTTCGTCACGTTGTAGCCGTCCACCACGAGGTGCGCCCGCGGCAGCGCGAGCAACTGGTCGAGGCGGGCCGGGTCGTCGGTGTCGCGGGCCCGCGTCGACGGGCCGGCCTGCGCGGCGCCCGGCTGCTCGGCGAACGCGTCGGCGACGAAGTCGGCCGGGAGCTTGTCCACCGGGTCGAGCGCCAGCTCGCGGCGCAGCCCCACGGCGGCCTGGCCGATCGTCTCCAGCAGCAGCCACAGCCGCGCGTCGTCGACCGAGCGGGCCTCCTTGGCGCTGGCCCGGGCCACACCGGCGGCGGCCTCCGCCTCGGCCAGCCGGGCCCGGGCGCGGCGCAGTTCGGCGTCCGCGTCGGCGGCGGCGCGGGCCGCACGTCCCCGCTCGGTGGCGAGCATCTCGGTGGCCTTGCGCTCGCGGGCCTGGGTCTCCCGCAGGGTACGGGTCAGCTGGCGGGCCTCCTCGCGGAGCTGACCCAGTTCCTCCCGGACCCGGGCCAGCTCGTCGCGCAGCTTCTCCGCCTCGACCCGGGCCACCGCCCGGTCGTGCTCGGCGCGGGCGGCCCGCTGTTCGGCCTCGCGGACCAGCTCGGCCACGACCGCGCTGTCCGCCTCGGCGCGTACCGCCTCGCCGCTGGCGTCGATGAGTTCCCGCCAGCCGCGGGGCCGGGCCAGGTAGGCCAGGGCGGCCACCTCGACCGGGTCGGCGGCGGCCGGCGCGGTGCCGTCGACCACCGCCGCGCCGAGGTCGCCGGCGTCGGCGAGCACCCGGGCGGTGATCCGCTGCCGGAACAGCGGGTCGGCGGTGAGCTGGGCGGCGATCGCGGGCGCGCCGAGGCGGGCGCGACGGTTGGGGGCGAACTTCGCGACCCGCCGCAGCGGCACCGGCACCTCGTCGGCGGGCAGGCCGGGCAGCACGGCGGCGGTCAGCGTGACGATCCGCTGGCGGACCGGCTCGGGCAGCACGGGCTCGGGCTCGATCGCGGGCGGCGCGTCCTCATCGGCGGGCACGCCGACCACCGGCTCCTCCACGGAGGAGTGGTCGTCGTACGGCTCGCTGAGGGGCATGAGGCAAGTCTCCCACCCCGAACGGGCCCACCGCCCGGTGAGTGAGCCGATCTCTCATCGTACCCCCGTGGTATCTCCTGGGGCCGCAGTGACGGGAGTGTCGGACCGTGCCGCTAGCGTCCCGCGGGTGACACGAGCGGAGTACGTCCAGGAGTCGCTGGCCGGCCTGGACCCGGCGGGCAGCGGCGTCGACCCGGCGCTGCCGCTCTACGCGACCACCTTCGTGGTGGTCGACCTGGAGACCACCGGCGGCGCTCCCGACGGCGGCGGGATCACCGAGATCGGCGCGGTGAAGGTGCGCGGCGGCGAGGAGCTGGGCGTGCTCGCCACGCTCGTCAACCCGGGCGTGCCGATCCCGCCGTTCATCACCGTGCTCACCGGCATCACCCAGGCCATGCTGCTGCCCGCCCCGCCGATCGAGCAGGTGCTGCCGAGCTTCCTGGAGTTCGTCAGCGACGCCGTGCTCGTCGCCCACAACGCGCCGTACGACGTGGGTTTCCTCAAGGCGGCCTGCGCGAAGCACGGCTACCGCTGGCCCAACCCCCGCGTGCTGGACACGGCCGCGCTGGCCCGGCGGGTGCTCACCCGCGACGAGGTGCCCAACCGCAAGCTGGGCACGCTGGCCGCCTACTTCCGCACCGCGACCCAGCCCACCCACCGGGCGCTCGACGACGCCAAGGCCACCGTCGACGTGCTGCACGGGCTGATCGGCCGCCTCGGCGGGCACCGGGTCGGCACGGTCGGCGAGGCGATCGAGTTCGCCCGCGCGGTCACCCCCACCCAGCGCCGCAAGCGGCACCTCGCCGACGGGCTGCCCAAGGTGCCGGGCGTCTACATCTTCCGGGCCGCCGACGACCGGCCGCTCTACGTCGGCACCTCCGGCGACATCGCCACCCGGGTCCGCAGCTACTTCACCGCCGCGGAGAAGCGGGCCCGGATCTCCGAGATGCTCGCCGCCGCCGAGCGGGTGGAGGCGGTCGAGTGCGCCCACTCGCTGGAGGCGGAGGTCCGCGAGCTGCGGCTGATCGCGGCGCACGCGCCGCCGTACAACCGCAGGTCGAAGTATCCGGAGCGCCAGGTGTGGCTGAAGCTCACCGACGAGGCGTACCCCCGGTTGTCGATCGTGCGCGACATCGCGCCCACCGACACGGCCTACCTGGGGCCGTTCCGGTCCCGGCAGGCGGCGGAGCTGGCCGCCGCCGGCTTCCACGACGCGGTGCCGCTGCGGCAGTGCACGCACCGGCTCTCCCGGCGCACCACCATGCCGGCCTGCGCGCTGGCCGAGCTGGGTCGCTGCCCGGCGCCCTGCGAGCACCGGATCACCCCCGAGGAGTACGACGACGCAGCGGCGACCCCGTTCCGCACCGCCACCAGCAACGACCCCGGTGTGGTGGTGGACGCGCTGCTCGCCCGCATCGAGGTGCTGTCGGCCGCCCGGCGGTACGAGGAGGCGGCGGTGGTGCGCGGCCGGCTCGTGGCGGTGCTACGCGCGACGGTCCGGATGCAGCGGCTGGCCGCGTTGACCGGCATCGCCGAGCTGGCCGCCGCCCGCCCGGCGGCCCGGGGCGGCTGGGAGCTGGCGCTGGTGCGGCACGGCCGGCTCGCCGGGGCCGGGGTGTCCCCGCCGGGTGTCCACCCGCGACCCACGATCGCGGCGATCCGGGCCACCGCCGAGACGGTGCTGCCCGGGCACGGCCCGGTGCCGGCCGCCACCGCCGAGGAGACCGAGCGGATCCTGTCCTGGTTGGAACGACCGGAGACCCGGCTGGTCGAGACGACAGACGGGTGGGCCTCCCCGGTGGCCGGCGCGGGGCGTTTCCGCGACCTGCTGACGAAGGCGGAGAACGGCGGATCCGCCAAACTCTCGACCGAACGCTCATGACCAACTGACCGATCGGACTACCTCGGCTCCCTTAGTCTGTTAAAGGAGTGCAGACCTGCCCGATTCGCGGGCTCTGCTCCCGGTCGCCGGTTCCCGGTGGCCGAGGGCCGGGGTGAGGAGGTGTCCCAGGTGGACGTCGACGCCGGACACGGCGCCGCCCTGGGTGGCGCGCTCCCGACCCAGGGCGAACTACCGCTCACCCGCCGCCTGCGTTCCCTGCTCACCTGGCCCACTGCCGACGGCGACCCGGTCACCACACTGGTCCGCGCCCATCGCGGCATCCACGCGAGCGCCGACGCCTCGGTGCTGCGCCGGGCCTACACGATCGCCGAGAACATGCACCGCGGCCAGTTCCGCAAGAGCGGCGAGCCGTACATCACCCATCCGCTGGCGGTGGCGCAGATCTGCGCCGACCTCGGCATGGACACCATCACGCTGGTCGCCGCGCTGCTGCACGACACGGTGGAGGACACCCGCTACACGCTCCAGGCGCTCCAGGAGGACTTCGGCCGTGAGGTCGCCCACCTGGTCGACGGCGTGACCAAGTTCGACAAGGCGTTCTACGGCAAGGCCGCCGAGGCGGAGACCGTCCGCAAGATGATCGTGGCAGCCGGCAAGGACGTCCGGGTGCTGGTGATCAAGCTGGCCGACCGGCTGCACAACATGCGGACGCTCGGCGTCCGCTCGGCCGCCTCCCGGGAGCGGATCGCCCGCAAGACCCAGGAGGTGCTGGTCCCGCTCTGCGACCGGCTCGGCATCCAGACGCTCAAACGCGAACTGGACGACGTGGTGCTGCTGCACCTGCGGCCGGAGGAGCACGCGCGGATCGCCCGGTTCGTGCACGACCGGCCCGGCTGGGACGCCTACCTGACCGACGTGGTGGCCCGCACCCGGGCGGCGTTGCGCCGCAACCGGGTCGACGCCGACGTCTCCCCCCGCCCCCGGCACCTCTACTCGATCTGGAAGGACACCGTCGCCGGCGACCACGCCGCCCCGTTCGACCTGCCCCGCATCGCGATCGTGGTGGACGGTCCGGCGACCGACTGTTACGCCGCGCTGGGCGCCGTGCACGGGCTGTGGCGACCGGTGCCGGGCCGGTTCAAGGACTTCATCGCCTCCCCGAAGAACAACCTCTACCGGTCCCTGCACACGAGCGTCTGCGGTCCGCAGGACCGCACCGTCGAGGTGCTGATCCGCACCACCGAGATGCACCGCTCCGCGGAGTACGGCGTGGCCGCCCACTACCGGTTCCCCCGGGCCGCGGGCCGGGGCGCCGACCGGGCGGACGAGCTGGCCTGGCTGCGCCGGGTGCTCGACTGGGAGCAGGAGACCGTCGACCCGGCCCAGTTCATGGAGTCGCTGCGCTGTGACCTGTCCGAGGCGCAGATCCAGGTGGTGGCCGACGGACGGCAGGTCGTGCTGCCGGCCGGGGCGACCCCTGTCGACCTCGCGTACGAGCTGGGCACCGAGCGCGGCGACCACTGCCTGGCCGCCCGGATCAACGGCCGGCTCGCGCCGCTCTCCTCCGAACTGGAGGAGGGCGACGTGGTGGAGATCTTCACCGAGAACGACGCGGAGAGCGGCTTCGAGGCGGACGTGGCCCCGCGCGGTCCGCGCCGGGAGTGGCTGGGCTTCGTGAAGTCCCCGCACGCCCAGATGCAGATCAACCGCTGGTTCGCCGAGCACACCGAGCCGGGCATCTCGATCGCCGACAAGGTCCGGCTCGGCCGGGCCTCGATCGGCCTGGCGTTGCGCAAGCACAACCGGGGCCTGGCCAGCGACCTGCCGCTGCTGCGGCTGTCCGAGGAACTGGGCTACCCCGACCTGGAGACACTGCTGGTGGCGGTCTTCGACCGCACCGTCGAGCCGGACACGGTGGTCCAGCAGTTGATCGATCTGGTCGACCACAGGCAGTAGACGGAGCCGGTCCGCGCCGGGACCACTAGCCTGGACGACATGATCCCCCGCGCGCGTGCCACCGGACGGGCCCTCGGCTACCAGATCTTCTACCGGCTTCCGGTCCCGCTGCGGCGGCGGCTGGTCCGGCTGGCCGTACCGAAGTACATCGTCGGCGCGGTCACGCTGGTCAAGGACACGGAGGCCACCGGCGCGGGCCGGATCCTGCTGCTGCGCCAGCCGCCCGGCTACAGCTGGACGCTGCCGGCCGGGCTGCTGCAACGCGGCGAGGCCCCGGTGGTCGGCGCCGCCCGCGAGCTGTACGAGGAGTCCGGCGTCCGCCTGTCCCCCGACGCGCTGCGCCCGGCGGTGCCGAACGCGGTGGTGCACGCCAAGGGCTGGGTCGACGTGGTCTTCGAGGCCGAGGTGCCGGCGTCGACCACCGAGCTGAAGGTGGACGGCGCGGAGGTG
The DNA here is from genome assembly GCF_004637285.1 of Micromonospora sp. CNZ285. Classification (NCBI taxonomy): domain Bacteria; kingdom Bacillati; phylum Actinomycetota; class Actinomycetes; order Micromonosporales; family Micromonosporaceae; genus Micromonospora; species Micromonospora sp. CNZ285. Next base: position 3,541,410 of record NZ_SPQD01000001.1, read on the forward strand.
TTCGAGGCCGCCTTCCACCCGCTCGACGACCTGCCCCGGCTCAGCCGCGCCACCGCCAACCTGCTCGGGTACTACGGCATCGGCCCGCGCGCCGGCGAGCACCCACCGGCCGCGTGAGCACCCCGTACGCGGGCACCGCGGCACCCGGGGTCGAGGTGTGCGCGGTGGTGCTTGCCGCGGGCGAGGGCACCCGGCTGCGCCCGCTCACCGAGCGGGTACCCAAGGCGCTCTGCCCGGTCGGGAACGTCCCGCTGCTGGACCGGGCGCTGGCCCGGCTGGCCGGGCTCGGCCTCACCGGCCCGGAGCGGGTCGCGGTGAACGCCTGTTACCTGGGCGACCAGGTGGTCGCGCGGGTCGGCGGCCGGGCCCACCTGTCGGTCGAGCCGGACGCTCCACTGGGCACCGCCGGGGGCGTGGGCCGGCTGCGGGACTGGATCGACGGCCGGGGCGTGCTGGTCGGCAACGCCGACGCGTACCTGGCCGACCCGCAGGCCCCGCCCGGGCCGGACATCGCCGCGCTGCTGGACGGGTGGGACGGGCACGGCGTACGCCTGCTCGGCCGGCCCGCCGACGACCCGCACGCCCCCGGGACCTTCGACGGCCACGAGTTCGTGGGTTTCTCGCTGCTGCCGTGGCGGCTGGTCCGCGACCTGCCGGCCACGTTCGGCGACCTGGTCCGGACGGTGTGGCGGCCCGCGGAGGCCGCCGGGGCGCTCACCGTCGTGCCCTACCGGGGCACGTTCTACGACACCGGCACCCCGGCCGACTACCTGGCCGCCAACCTGCACGCGGCCGGACCGGACGGGCTGGTGGACCCGGCGGCTACGGTGACCGGCCGGGTCACCGGCTCGGTGGTCGGCGCCGGGGCGCTGGTGCACGGCGACGTGGACCGGTCGGTGGTGTGGCCTGGCGCGAGCGTCGCGGCCGGGGAACGCCTGCGCGAGATGATCCGGGCCGGGGGCGACCTGACCGTCCCGGCGGCGCGGTGAGGGGCGCGGGCTCTAGCATGGGCCTCGTCGCCGACGAACGGAGAACCGTCCCGTGATCACCGCGATCGTGCTGATCGACTGCGCCACCGACTCCATCCCCGAGGTGGCCGAGAACCTGGCCAACCTGCCCGGCGTCAGCGAGGTCTACTCGGTGGCCGGGCACGTCGACCTGATCGCCATGGTCCGGGTCCGGGAGTTCGAGCAGATCGCCCAGGTCATCGCCGGCAGCATCTCGAAGGTGCCGGGCGTGCTCAACACCGAGTCGCACATCGCGTTCCGCGCCTACTCGCAGCACGACCTGGAGGAGGCGTTCGCGATCGGGCTGGCGAACGCCGACTGACACGAGCCGGTGACCGGCCTGCCCTCGCGGGCGGACCGGCCACCGTCGACCGTGCGGTACGTCAGCTCTGGCTGGGCACCGGGGTCTCCGTGGTGCCCGGAGCAGGCTCCTCGGTCTCGGTGCCGCCCGGAGCCGGCGACTCGGTGCCACCCGGGGACGTGGTGCCGCCCGGGCTGGGCGTGCCGCTGGCGCTGGTCTGCGGAACCGGGACGCCCAGGGTCTGGGCCAGGGCCACGAGCGCGTCGTAGTGCGCCTGGAGGACCGGTAGCGCGTCCTGCGCGATCTGCACCACCGACTGCTCCGAGCCCTGCGAGATCTCGGTCTGGGTGGCCTGGATCGCCTGGACGTGGCCGGCGAGCTGCGCGGTCACCCACGCCTTGTCGAACTCGGCCCCGCTGAGGTTGTTCAGCTTGTCCAGGACCTTCTGCTGGTCGGCGGTCGGGTCGGCCGGCAACTGCACGTTGAGCTGCTGCGCGGTCGACTGCACCGTCTGGTCCAGCTGGGTGTGGTCCGTCACGAACATCTTGCCCAGGTCCTTGACCTGCTGGTTCTGACCCTTCTGCTGGGCCAGGTTACCGGCGGTGATCTCGAACAGGTTGACCTGGTGCACCGCCTGCAGGTACTGCGTGTCCTGCGTCGACGGCTGTGCCGCCGCCTGCGCCGCGGCGGCGGGCGCCAGCCCCACGACCACCAGCGCGGCCAGCAGGCCCAGGCGTTTGATTCCCAACATTCGTTCCTCCCCCATGAGACGTCGGACCGCACGGATACCCGGCTGACCGGGGTTATTCCTGCGATTCCACCCGTCCGTGTCGGGGGCGACGGCCGTCGGCGCACCGGCCTCCGAGCGTGCGCGGGAGGGAACGGGACGACCGGGGCGGAAACGGCAGTGGCGCCCGCCGGATGATCCGGCGGGCGCCACTGTCAGTCGTACCGGGGAGGGTCAGCGACGGCTCTCTCCGCTGCCGATCTCCTCCCGCTCCGGCCGGGCCTCGACCGGCGGGTGCCCCGGCGAGACCGGCGCCTCGGCCGGCTTCTCGATCGGGTAGAAGAAGCCCCGGATCGCCGGGCCGAGGGCACCGAGCCGGTTCATCTTCTTCGGCACCACCCAGCCGACGTAGTCCAGCGCCGGCGGGTGACCGTCGTGGCCGTCGGCCGAGGTGAGCGGCTGGTGGACCTCGACGAACCGGCCGTCGGGCAGCCGCTTGATGATGCCGGTCTCCACGCCGTGGGCCAGCACCTCCCGGTCGTGCTGCTGCAGACCCAGGCAGATCCGATACGTGATGTAGTACGCGATCGGCGGCAGGATCAGCAGGCCGATCCGGCCGGCCCAGGTCATCGCGTTCAGGCTGATGTGGAACTTGTCCGCGATGACGTCGTTGGCGCCAGAGAGGGTCAGCACGATGTAGAAGGCGAGCGCCATGGCGCCCACGGCGGTCCGGGCCGGAACGTCCCGGGGCCGCTGGAGCAGGTTGTGGTGCTTGTAGTCCTTGAGGCGGCGCGCCTCCAGGAACGGATACATCGTGGACAGGCCGACCAGGATTCCGGGTAGCACCACGGTCGGCCAGAACAACGGTGGGATGACGTACCCGTTGCCGATCGGGATGTGGATCTCCCAGCCCGGCATGAGCCGGGTCGAGCCGTCGAGGAACATGACGTACCAGTCGGGCTGGCTGGCGGCCGAGACCACCCACGCCTCGTACGGGCCGAACAGCCAGATCGGGTTGATCTGGAACAGGCCACCCATCAGCGCGATCACGCCGAAGACGACCATGAAGAAGCCGCCCTGCTTGAGCGCGTAGCGCGGGAACATCCGCTCGCCGACCACGTTCTCGTTGGTCCGGCCGGGGCCGGGCCACTGGGTGTGCTTCTGCTTGAACACCAGGCCGAGGTGCACGCTGATCAGCGCCACCAGCAGGCCCGGGACGAGCAGCACGTGGGCGATGAAGAAGCGGCTGATGATGATGGTGCCGGGGAACTCCCCGCCGAAGATCGACGAGCTGACCCAGGAACCGATCACCGGGATCGACAGGATGATCGCGGAGGCGATCCGCAGACCGGTGCCGGACAGGCCGTCGTCCGGCAGCGAGTAGCCGGTGAAGCCGGCCAGGAAGCCGACCCAGAACAGCAGCGAGCCGATGATCCAGTTGGTCTCACGCGGCTTGCGGAACGCGCCGGTGAAGAAGACCCGCAGCATGTGGACCACGATCGCGGCCATGAACAGCAGGGCCGACCAGTGGTGCATCTGCCGCATGATCAGACCACCCCGGACATCGAACGAGATGTCCAGGCTGGAGGCGTAGGCGGCCGACATCGGGGTGCCCCGCAGCGGCGCGTAGCTGCCGTTGTAGATGACCTCGGTCATCGCCGGCTCGAAGAAGAACGTCAGGAAGACGCCGGTGAGCAGCAGGACGATGAACGAGAACAGCGCGATCTCGCCGAGCAGGAACGACCAGTGGTCGGGGAAGACCTTGTTCAGCAGCTTGCGCAGGGGCGTGGCCACCTGGAAGCGGTCGTCCACCGCCCGCGCGCTCTTGGCCGGCAGCGCGGCCGCATCAAACTTTCGGCGCTTCATGGCCGCTCCCAGAAGTCGGGACCGATGGTCTCGGTGTAGTCGGACTTCGCCACGAAGAAGCCCTCCTCGTCCACCTCGATCGGCAGCTGCGGCAGCGGCCGGTTCGCCGGGCCGAAGATCGGCTTGGCGTTGTCGGTGATGAGGAACTGCGACTGGTGGCAGGGGCAGAGCAGGCGGTTGGTCTGCTGCTCGTAGAGGCTGGCCGGGCAGCCCGCGTGCGTGCAGATCTTGGAGAACGCGACGTAGTTGCCCCACATGTAGTCGCCGTGGCCCTTGCGCTCGTTCGCGGCGCGCGACTTCTGCGCGTCGTCCTCCCGCAGGTGGATGAGCAGGGTGGGCGAGTCGGCGTGCAGGTTGCTGACGCCGCCGTCGATGCCCGGGAACACGGTGAGCTGGCCGCCGACGCTGACGTCGGCCGGGCGGATCGGGCGGCCGTCCTCACGGATCAGCCGGATCTTCTTGCCGCCCTCGGCCGGCTGGAAGCCGGTGGTGAACATCTGGTTGTTCTTGTGCGGCTGCTCGATCAGGCCACCGATCAGCGGGGCCGCGGCCACCGCGCCCACCGGCGCGAGGCCGGCCAGCAGCGAGATGCCCAGCAGCGGCCGGCGGCGTACGCCCATCTCGTCGGCCAGGTAGAGCATGGTCTCGCCGGTGATCTTGCGACCCTCCGGGTCGTCGGCCTGGTCGTGCCGGTCCTGGATCGAGACCTCCTTGGGCAGCAGCTTCTTGCCCCAGGTCAGGATGCCGAAGCCGATGCCCAGCAGCGCGAGGCCCAGCGTCACGCCGAGCAGCGGCGTGTAGAGCTTGTCGCCGCCGGTACCCGGCTCCCACTGCCACGGCCACCAGATGTAGACCACCAGGAAGGCGGTCGCGAAGACGCCGGTCAGCAGGAACATCAGGGCGACCGTGCGGGTCAGCCGGCGCTCGGCCTTGCTGCCCGGGACCACCTGCGGCTCGTAGTGGACGATCTCGATGTCGTCCCGCCGCGCGCCCTCCTGGACGATGTCGAACCGGGAGAGCCGGGGGTCGTTCACGTCGAGCGGCTCCGGGCCCTGCGGGGCCTGGTGCTCGGTGTGGGTGCTCATGCCGTCACCTCGCTACGGGTGACGCCGGGGGCCGGCGCCACAGCACTGGAAGCATTGATCCGTCCGGTCACGACTTGCCCGCGATCCACAGGCTCGCGAAGACCAGCGCGACGATGCCGACCAGGAAGATCGCGAGACCCTCGGTCGACGGGCCGTAGCGGCCCAGGTTGAAGCCGCCCGGGTCGCCGTCGTGCTTCAGCGTCTCCTGGATGTAGGCGATGATGTCCGCCTTCTCCTCGGGCGTGATCTGGTTGTCGCCGAACACCGGCATGTTCTGCGGGCCGCTCAGCATCGCGGCGTAGATCTGCCGGTCGCTGGCCGGTGCCAGGCTCGGCGCGTACTTGCCGGAGGACAGCGCGCCGCCGCCGCCGCTGAAGGCGTGGCACTGCGAGCAGTTGATCCGGAACAGCTCACCACCGGTGGACAGGTTGGCGCCCTCACGCAGGTCCCCGTTGGGCACCTCCGGGCCGCCGCCGAGCTCCTGGATGTACTGCCCGAGCTGGCGCACCTGCTCGTCGGTGAACTGCGGCGGCTTGCGCATGGCCTGGGCCTCCTGCCGGGCCATCGGCATGCGACCGCTGCTGACCTGGAACTCGACCGAGGCCGCTCCGACGCCGATCAGGCTCGGACCGCGGCCCTCGACGCCCTGGGCGTTGCGACCGTGACAGGTCACACAGCTCACGTCGAACAGCGCCTTGCCCTCGTTGCCTGCGGCGGTCAACGGAGGGTTGTCCTGCGCCTGCACGCCGGGGGCGAAGACGGTGTAGGCACCGCCGGCCAGCATCAGCGCGGCGAACAGCCGGACCGCGGCGCCCAGCCGGCGGCGGCCCCTGCTGCGCACTACGGGCCGCCCGCGCAGCCGCGCGAGCAGACCGCGTCGGCGGTCGTTGTCAGAAGTCATGACCTGTGTCCTTAACCGGTTGGACCTTGTCTCAGGGGACGGAGCAGCGGCGCGGTTCGTGACGCGCCAAGATCACTGGAGCCAGTAGATCATGGCGTAGAGCGCGATCCACACGACGTCCACGAAGTGCCAGTAGTAGGACACGACGATCGCCGAGGTCGCCTGGGCGGGGGTGAACCGGCCCATCGTGGTACGGATCATGAAGATCACGAAGGCGATGAGGCCGCCGGTCACGTGCAGACCGTGGAAGCCGGTGGTGAGGTAGAACATCGACCCGTAACCGTCTTCGTTGATCTTCACACCCTCGTGCACCAGGGTCCGGTACTCGTTCAGCTGACCGAGCACGAAGATCAGACCCATCACGAAGGTGATCGTGAACCACCGGCGCAGAGCGTGGACGTCACCGCGCTCGGCCGCGAACACGCCGATCTGGCAGGTGATCGAGGAGAGCACCAGGATCACCGTGAACGTGGTCGCGTACGGGATGTTCAGCACCTCGGTGTGCTTCTCCCACTGCTCCGGCGCAGCCGCGCGGATGGAGAAGTACATCGCGAACAGCGCCGCGAAGAACATGAGTTCGCTGGAGAGCCACACGATCGTCCCGACGCTGACCATGTTGGGTCGGGTCAGGGAGTGGATCCGGCTCTTGTCAATGGCTGGGGCCGCAGTCACGCGGTCATTATTGCCCCTGACCGGGACCGACGATCAGCGGGGTGCCAAACCGGTCCCTTCCGTGGCCCGATAGTGGAGGTCCGCTTCGCCTGACCTACCCTGAAAAGCGTGCTGCACGTCGATCAGATCCGCGCCGTCACCTCGGCTGTTCCGGCGACGCTGGCGGCGGGAGGCGAGGGCGCCCCGCCGCCGTTCACCGTGACCCGGGTCCTCACCGAGACCCGGCTGGACAGCTGGCTCACGCTGGGCATCGTCCTGGCCGCCGGCCTCTACCTCTACGGGGTGCACCGGCTGCGGCTGCGGGGCGACCGCTGGCCGGTCATCCGTACCGTGTCGTTCCTCGGCCCCGGCCTCGGCGGCATCGCCCTGGTCACGCTCACCGGCCTCGGCGCGTACGACACCGCCCTGCTCTCGGTGCACATGGTCCAGCACATGGTGCTGTCCATGATCGCGCCGATCTTCCTGGCGCTCGGCGCGCCGGTGACGCTGGCGCTGCGCACGCTGCCGGTACGGCCCCGCAAGCGGCTGCTCGCGATCGTGCACAGCAAGGTGATCCGGATCTACAGCTTCCCGCTTGTGGCGTTCGCCATCTTCGTGGTGAACCCGTTCGCGCTGTACTTCACCGACCTCTACGAGTTCACCCTGCGCCACGAGTGGGCGCACGAGCTGGTCCACGCGCACTTCATCGCCACCGGCTGCGTCTTCTTCTGGCCGCTGCTCGGCCTGGACCCGCTGCCCGGCCGCTGGCCGTACCCCGGCCGTGCGCTGCTCATGCTGCTCTCGGTGCCGTTCCACACGGTCCTCGGCCTGACCATCATGCAGAGCACCACGCTGTTCGGCGGCGACTGGTACCCGTCGCTCAACCTGTCCTGGTCCAACCCCTGGAACGACCAGGTGGTCGCGGGCGGCATCCTGTGGGCCGGCGGCGAGTTCGTCAGCGTCACCATGCTCGCCGTCCTGGTCGTCCAGTGGGTCAAGCAGTCCGAGCGCGAGGCCCGGCGGCTCGACCGCGAGCTGGACCGCCAGGAGGCCCGCCAGCGCGCCGCGGAGACCAGCGCCTGACGGCCCGTTCCGGGGTACGCGCCGAGCGCGCCCGGGCGGGGCGACAGCCCGGATGTGACGACCGCTACGATCAGCGGGCAGCTACGAGGTGGGAGCCACGTCACGATGAGCGATCGTCTTTGCACCGTCCTGCTCTACAGCGACGACCCGAAGGTCCGCGACCGGATGCGGCTCGCCGTGGGCACCCGGCCGGCGCCCGGGCTCGAGATCGAGTTCGTCGAGGCCGACGAGTACAACGCCTGCATCCGGCTGGTCGACGACTACGAGATCGACCTGATGCTGCTCGACGGCGAGGCGAGCCCCGGCGGCGGCATCGGCATCGCCCGCCAGATCAAGGACGACCGGGACGACGCGCCCCCGACCTGCGTGGTGCTCGCCCGCGCCGCCGACCGCTGGCTGGCCGCGTACGCCGAGGTCGACGCCACGCTGACCCACCCGCTGGACCCGATGGTCGCCGGCAGCACCGTGGCGGAGCTGCTGCGCCGCACGCACGCCGCGGCCTGACCCCTCCGGTCTTCGCGCGCCACGGCGACGCGGCCGTGGCGCGCCCCAACCGCAATCCTCACGCCGCTCGGGAGGCCCGCCATGGGCGAACGGACCTGGCCGCTTCTGCTCAACGCGCTGCTGCGCGGCGAGGAGCTCTCCACCGCCGACACCGCGTGGGCGATGGGCGAGATCATGGCCGGCTCGGCCACCCCGGCGCAGATCGCCGGGTTCGCCGTGGCGCTGCGCACCAAGGGTGAGACCCCCGCCGAGCTGGGCGGCCTGGTCGAGGCCATGCTGACCCGCGCGGTGCCGGTGCACCTGCCCGAGGACGTACGCGCGAGCGCGCTGGACGTGGTCGGCACCGGCGGCGACCTCGCGCACACGGTGAACATCTCCACCATGGCGGCGCTGGTGGTCGCCGGGGCCGGGGTCCGCGTGGTCAAGCACGGCAACCGGGCCGCCTCCTCCTCCTGCGGCACCGCCGACGTGCTGGAGCAACTCGGCGTACCCCTCGACCTGGCGCCCGAGCAGGTGGCCCGCTGCGTCACCGAGGCCGGCATCGGCTTCTGCTTCGCCGCCCGCTTCCACCCCGGCATGCGCCACACCGGCCCGGTCCGGCGCGAGATCGGCGTACCCACCGCGTTCAACTTCCTCGGCCCGCTGACCAACCCGGCGCGGCCCCGCGCGGGCGCGGTGGGCTGCTTCGACAAGCGGATGGCCCCGGTGATGGCCGCCGTCTTCGCGGCCCGTGGTGACTCCGCGATCGTGGTACGCGGCGAGGACGGCCTGGACGAGTTCAGCACCGGCGCACCCACCCGGGTCTGGGTGGCGCAGCAGGGCACCGTCACGGAGGCCGTGCTGGACGCGACGGACCTCGGCGTGCCCCGGGCCACCCTGGCCGACCTGCGCGGCGGGGACGCGGTCTACAACGCCGACGTGGTCCGCCGCCTGCTCGCCGGCGAGACCGGCCCGGTACGGGACGCGGTGCTGGTCAACGCCGCCGTCGCGCTTGCCACCCAGGGGCCGCTCGACGGTGACCTGCACGAGGTGCTGCGGGCCAACCTGAACCGGGCCGCCGAGGCGGTCGACTCCGGTGCCGCGGCGGCAGCGCTGGAGCGCTGGCTCGAGGTGGCGCGCACCGCCTGACGGCGGCCTGGCGCGGGTGTTGTCGTACCCGCGTGCCAAACTACACGGGAGTTATTTTCCGTTTTCGGTCTATCCGTTTTCGGTCTTCGGTCCACCGGTCGGCGGCTTCTTCGCCCCGGCCGGTGCCCGGAGCGAGAGGAGCCACCCGTGTCTGACCGCGAGCTGCACTGTGACACCTGCGAGGGCGTCGTGCTGTTCGAGGCGCCGCCGTGCGGCGACGGGCACGGCGGCGACTGCCCGGAGCTGATCTGCACCGGTTGCGGTTCGGCAGTGGTGATCGCCACGTTCACGTTCCGCGAGACCCGCCTGGCGAACCGCCGCGCTCCCCGCCGACCGTCCCACCCCCAGGCCGCCTGACCCCCGCCTCTCTCTGGTTCCTCCTGGCCGTCCGCCCGGCCCCTCGGGCCGTTGATCAAGGAGTTTGTGTCCTCCGGCGAGATCCGCTCCGCCACAAACTCCTTGATCACCGCTGGTCAGCGTGAGGTGGGGTGGGCGCGCGGTGCTGAGCGGGCCTCGGTGGGCGGGGCAGGTCGGGTGAGGTGCGCTGGGCCGGCCGCCGCTGCCGGATGACCAGGCGGCGTCGAACGTGGAGCCCGGCTGAACCGCTCCGCGACCACAACGAGCATGACTGGCCGCGTCTGGCGAGACCGGACCAAGCCGACCTGCCCCCCCCCTAGCGGCCCCGCCCCGCCCCCACTCCCCCAACCAAGGGTTGATCAAGGAGTTTGTGTCACCAGGGGCGGGTCGAGATGACACAAACTCCTTGATCAACGAGGTGGACTCGGATGGGGCCCCACAAGCGGCCGCGGATCATGGGAGCCGGTGCGGAAGCCGGGCCACGAGACCGGCCGGCCGGCCGATCGCCCCACCCGACCCGCTCACCGCGCTGCCGCCCTCCGAAGGCGCTGGACAGTCCTCGCCCGGAGCGCACCAAGGTCCAAGATCCCGGCCACGCGGGCGTCGATCATGAAGTTGACGGGGACAAAAGGGACCGCCAATGCCGCTAACTTCATGATCGACGGAGAGAGACCCGGGGGTGAGAACCCGGAGCGGGCGCAGGGACGATCGAGCGCGAGGGGTGGGACGCGACAGGCCCGCGGCCCCGGGGACGGGGCGCGGGCCTGTGGCGGTGGGTCTGTCAGTGCTCGGCGGTGCGGCGGGTGCCCGAGTAGTACTCGAACAGCAGCCCGCAGGTGGCGAACACGACCGCCACCAGGCCCAGTCCCAGCAGCCAGAACTGCCAGAACACCAGGCCGAGACCGGCGATCGCGGCGGCCAGCGCCAGCCCGAACGGCCAGTAGCTGCCCGGGCTGAAGAAGCCGACCTCACCGGCGCCGTCGGCGATCTCGCCGTCCGGCCGGTCCTCGGGACGCAGGTCGATACGGCGGGAGACGAACCAGAAGAAGCCGCCACACATGGCGCAGAGCAGGAAGGACAGCAGCAGCGCCACCGTGCCGATCCACTCGACGTGGCCGCCGCTGTCGGCGTACGTCCAGGCGCCGTAGAGGATCGTCGCGCCGAGGAGGAACGTGGCGATGGTCAGGAAGATCTTCCACTCGGTCTTCATGCCGAACCCCTCAGCTTCCCGCGCCGGCCGACGCGTCGGACGGGTTGAAGTTGTTCACGTCACGCCGGGTGTCGAACGGCTTCGTCTCGGTGGCGTACTCCGGCTCACCGATTGCGCCGAGCGCCTCCTGGGTCGACTTGCCGGCCTTCTTGGCCGCCAGGAACTGGTCGTACTTCTCCGGCGAGACGACCCGCAGCTCGAAGTTCATGAAGGCGTGGTAGCTGCCGCACAGCTCGGCGCAGCGGCCGACGAACGCGCCCTCCTGGTCGATGCTGGAGACCTCGAACGTGTTGCGCACGTTGCCCGGCATGACGTCCCGCTTGAACAGCAGCTCCGGCACCCAGAACGAGTGGATGACGTCGCGGCTGGTCTCCTCGAAGCGGATCGAGCGGCCGCTGGGCAGCACCAGCACCGGGATGACCTCGCTGGTGCCGAGCACCGAGGCGACGGTGTTGGCCTCGGGGCCCTGGCCGTCGCGGTAGTTGAACTGCCAGTTCCACTTGAACGCGACGACCTCGACGGTGACGTCCGGGTTCTTCGACTGCTTGTTCACGTCGGTCTGCACGACCGCCGTGTAGTAGAAGAGCACGGAGACCACGAGGATCGGCGCGATGGTGTAGAGGAACTCCATCGGCAGGTTGTAGCGGGTCTGCACCGGCAGCTCGTTGCCGCGCTTGCGGTAGCGGACCACGCACCAGAAGATCAGGCCCCACACGAACACGCCGACGGCGAGCGCCGCGATGCAGGACGCGATCCACAGGTCGTACATGCGGTGCGACTCGGGCGTGATGCCGCCCTGCGGCCAGCCGAACCCGCCGAACGTCTTACCGACGTCACAGCCGGTGAGCGAGACCAGCAGCGCCGCCGCGCCGAGACCGAGCCCGGCGATTCGACCAGCACCACGCCGCCGGCGTCCACCGGCCCCCGGGGAAGCGCTGTGCCGTACGGCCGAGCGCCGTACCTCCGAACTCCTTGCGACCACCTGGTCCTGCCTCCCTAGCGCGCCGCGGCGGTTGTTCTCCTTGACACCGACGGCAAAGGCGTCACCGACGGTCGCAGATTACTCGACCATGACCGGCCAGGCCGTCTTGGGGTCGCTGTCCACCCCCATCGGGGGGATCTTGGGCGTAACCGGGCGATAGCGTGGAACCCCATGAGCGCCTCCCCGGTCTACCTGGACGCCGCCACCGCGGCGCCGCTACATCCGGTCGCGCGGCAGGCGATGCTGGCCGCCCTGGACGACGGCTGGGCCGACCCGGCCCGGCTCTACTCGGCGGCCCGCCGGGCCCGTCAGCTCCTCGACGCCGCGCGGGAGGCCGCCGCGCAGACGCTCGGCGTCCGCGCCGACGAGCTGTCCTTCACCCCCAGCGGTACGGCGGCAGCGCACGCCGCAGTACTCGGCGGCCTGGCCGGGCGGCGGCGGGCGGGGGCGACGCTGGTGCACTCGGCGATCGAGCACTCGGCGGTGCTGCACGCCGCCCAGCGGCACACGGCGGCCGGCGGCGCGGCGGTGTCCGTACCCGTGGACCGGTCGGGCCGGCTGGACCTGGACGCCTGGGCGGCGGCGGTGGCCGCGCCCGGCGTGGCCCTCGCGGCGCTGATCGGGGCCAGTCACGAGGTGGGCACGGTGCAGCCGGTGCCCGCGGCGGCGGAGCTGTGCGCCGAGGCGGGCGTGCCGCTGTACGTGGACGCGGCGCAGCTGGCCGGCCGGGCGCCGCTGCCGGCGGGCTGGTCGGTGCTGAGCGCCAGCGCACACAAGTGGGGCGGGCCGCCCGGCGTCGGGCTGCTCGTGGTGCGCAAGGGCACCCGCTGGGAGTCGCCGTACCCGGCCGACGAGCGGGAGTCGGGGCGTACCCCCGGGGTGGTGAACCTGCCGGCGGTGGTGGCGGCGGCGGCGAGCCTGCGCGCGGCGGCGGCCGACGCGGCGGCCGAGGCGGCCCGGCTGGGCCCGCTGGTGGACCGGATCCGGGCGCGGGTGGCGGCCGAGGTGCCGGACGTGGAGGTGGTCGGCGACCCGGTGGACCGGTTGCCGCACCTGGTGACGTTCTCCTGCCTGTACGTGGACGGCGAGGCGTTGCTGCACGCGCTGGACCGGCGCGGGTTCGCGGTGTCCTCCGGCTCGTCGTGCACCTCGTCGACGGTGCGCCCGTCACACGTGCTGGAGGCGATGGGGGTGTTGTCGCACGGCAACGTCCGGGTGTCGCTGCACCGGGAGACGACCGAGGCGGACGTGGAGCGGTTCCTGGCCGAGCTGCCCGGGATCGTGGCGGACCTGCGGGCGGAGGCGGGGGTGACGGACCTGTGAACGCGAGGAGCGAGCCGGACGAGGTGCTGGACTGCCGGGGTCAGCGCTGCCCGCTGCCGGTGATCAATCTCGCCCGGCTGGTGCCCGGCCTGCCGGCCGGCGCGGTGGTGCGGGTGCTGGCCGACGACCCGGCGGCGGCTGTCGACATCCCGGCGTGGTGCCGGATGCGCGGCCACGAGTTCCTCGCCGCGCACCCGGGGCCCGCCTACGACGTCCGGGTGAGCGGCTAGCGCAGGTACGCGAGGATGCCCGGCAGCGGGTCGGCCGCCACGGCGGTGTCGACCACCAGGCGCGGGCCGATCAGCGGCTCGTACTCGGCCCGGCGGCGCAGCGTCTGCTCCCAGGTGCCGTGCTCCTCGGGCGGGCGGGCCTCGACGCGGCGGCGGTGCTCCTCCTCGTCGCCGCAGTGCACCTCGATCACCCGCAGCGGCACGCCGGCCCGTTCGGCCACGTCGTGCCAGAGCCCCCGGGCGCTGGCGACCGGGTTCACCGCGTCGACCACCACGCTGAGCCCCAGGCCGAGCTGCACCTCGGCCAGCCCGGCGACCGCGCCGTAGGCGGCCATCCCGGGTACGTCGCCGGTGAGGCCGTAGCGGTGCAGGGCCCGCTCGACCGGGTCGACCGGCAGGACCGGGGCGCGCAGGGCGGCGCCGACGCGGGCGGCCAGGGTGGTCTTGCCCACACCCGGCAGCCCGGCGAACGCGACGAGGACCGGGCCGCCGGTGCCGGGGCGGACCTCCGGGTCCACCCCGCCGGCCGGGCCGGTCACAGCAGGTGCGGCCGGACGTCCTCGGCGGCCGCGTCACCGTACGACTCGGCGAGTCGCTTCACGAACAGGTCGCGGCGGACCTCGTACTCCTGGCCGCCGAAGTTCTCCAGCACGAGCGTGGCCAGCAGGCAGCCGACCTGGGCCGCGCGCTCCAGCCCGACGCCCCAGTCGAGCGCGGCGAAGAAACCGGCCCGGAAGCCGTCGCCGACACCGGTCGGGTCGACCGCCTGGATCTCCCGCGCGATCGGCACCCGGATCGTGCCGATCTCCCGGCCGGCGATCTCCACACCCTGCTTGCCCAGCGTGGTGACCCGCACCTTGACCCGGTCCAGCAACTGCTCGTCGGTGAGGCCGGCCTTGCTCTGCAGCAGCGACTTCTCGTACTCGTTGGTCATCAGGTAGTCGGCGCCCTCGACCAGGCCGAGCACGTCCGCCCCGTCCATCCGGGCGAGCTGCTGCGACGGGTCGGCGACGAAGGCGTAGCCGCGGTCCCGGCACTCGCCGGAGTGCCGGATCATCGCGGCGGGGTCGTTGGCGCTGACCAGCACCAGGTCCAGCCCGCCGAGGCGCTGCGCCACCGGGGCCAGCTCGATGTTGCGGGCCTCGCTCATCGCCCCGGCGTAGAAGGAGGCGATCTGGCACATGTCGGTGTCGGTGGTGCAGACGAAGCGTGCCGTGTGCGCGATCTCGCTGACGTGCACCGAGTCGCAGTCGACGCCGTGGCGCTCCAGCCAGGAGCGGTAGTCGGCGAAGTCGGCGCCGACCGCGCCGAGCAGCACCGGGCGCAGGCCGAGCTGGGCCATGCCGAAGGCGATGTTCGCCGCGGTGCCGCCACGCCGGAGCACCAGTTCGTCGACGAGGAAGGACAGCGAGACCTTGTCGAGCTGGTCGGCGATGAGCTGGTCGGCGAAGCGGCCGGGGAAGCTCATCAGGTGGTCGGTCGCGATCGAGCCGGTCACGGCGATCTTCATGTCAACCCTCGGGGTCGGGAGCACGGCGCGGTCAGCCTACCGGCCCCCGGACCGGCCGGACGGCGGTCGGTCGCCAACCGGTCGATCGGCGCACATCCGGGCGTCACACCCCGGGGGTACGACGAAGCGGCGGGCCGCCCCACTCGGGGCGACCCGCCGCTTCCGGTCGGTCCGCCGACTCAGCTGAAGGAGTCGCCGCAGGCGCAGGAGTTGCCCGCGTTCGGGTTGTCGATGGTGAAGCCCTGGGCGTCGATCCGGTCGGCGAAGTCGATGGTGGCGCCGGCCAGGTAGGGGGCGCTCATCCGGTCGACGACGACCTCGACACCGTCGAAGTCGGTGACGACGTCACCGTCGAGCGAGCGCTCGTCGAAGAACAGCTGGTACCGCAGGCCGGAGCAGCCACCCGGCTGCACGGCGACCCGGAGCCGCAGGTCGTCGCGGCCCTCCTGCTCGATCAGGGCCTTGACCTTCTGCGCCGCGACGTCGGTGAGGACGACGGTGCTGGGGGCCTTGGCCTCGGTCGACTCGGTCTGCGCTGGCGTGGTCACGTGGAAGTCTCCCTGCGCGGTATGAGGTCCGGACGTCCTGGCCAACGCCGCACGTCCGCCAGTGATTCCCGGTGTGGTCCGTCTTTCGATCGTACGCCGCCTCCGGCGCCGCCACCCGGCGGCGTGACCAGCGGAACCGGTCAGCGGCTCCACTGCCGGGCGAGGCGGGCGCCGAGCGCGCGCAGCCCTTCGGCCGGACGGGTCATCGCCGCGTCCACTCCCCCGCGCTCCTCGCCGCCGAAGTGCTCGACCAGGCTGTACGCCTCGGTGACGCCGGCCGCCGCGGCCTCCCGTCGTCCGGTGCTCACCCGTCCCGCCAGCACCACGCAGGGCACGCCCCGGTCCCGGGCGGCCCCGGCCACACCGGCGACCACCTTGCCGCGCAGCGACTGGTGGTCGAACGAGCCCTCGCCGGTGATCACCAGGTCGGCGGCGTCGAGCGCGGCGTCCAGTTTCACCGCGCGGGTGACCAGGCCGATGCCCGATTCGCACCGGCCGCCGAGCGCCAGCACCGCCGCGCCGAGGCCGCCCGCGGCGCCGCCGCCGGGCAGCGCTCCCAGCCCGGACGGGCAGCCGGGCAGCCGCTGCGTCAGCACCTCCGCCCAGCGGGTCAGCGCGGCGTCCAGCAGCAGCACGTCGGCCCGGTCGGCACCCTTCTGCGGGCCGAACACGCTGCTCGCGCCGTGCAGCCCGAGCAGCGGGTTGTCTACGTCGGTGGCGGCGACGAGCGTGGCGCCGCGCAGCCGGGGCTCCCCGTCGAGCGCGGCCACCTCGGCCAGCGCCGCGCCGCCGTACGGCAGGGCCCGCCCGGCGCCGTCCAGCGGCGTGACGCCCAGCGGGACGAGCATCCCGGCGCCGCCGTCGTTGGTGGCCGAGCCGCCCAGCCCCACCACCACGGTGCGCGCGCCCGCCTCGACCGCGGCGGCGACGAGCAGCCCCAGCCCGTACGAGGTGGTGGCCTTCGGGTCGCGTTCGGCGGCGGTGAGCAGGTGCAGTCCGCACGCCTGCGCGCTCTCCAGGTACGCCGTGCCGTCGTCGGTGAGCAGGATCTCACCGGCGGCCGGGCGGCCCAGCGGGTCGACCGTGGGCACCGGCACCCGGCGCCCGCCGAGCGCCCCGGCGAGCACGTCGACGAACCCCGGCCCGCCGTCGGCGAGTGGCCGGGCCAGCAGGTCGTCGCCGGGGGCGACGTCACGCCAGCCGTCGGCCACCGCGGCGGCCACGTCGGGGGCCGGCAGCGTGCCGGCGAACTTGTCCGGACAGAGCAGCACGCGCATGCGCAGCAGTGTGGCAGGCCACATCGGGGACGGCTGCGCGGTGGTCGCGCTGTGGGACCATGGGGTCGTGACTTCGACCTGGGTTGAGCCGTCCAACACCGCCACGGCGCTGCTGCTCCTCGGCCGCGGCAGCGACCCCGCCACCGAACGTGGCGTGGAGTGTCCGGGTGATCTCCCCGCGCCGAGCGACCCCGACCTGGTGGCCCGCGCCGCCGCCGCGAAGGCCGCGCTCGGCACGAAGGTGTTCGTCCTGGGCCACCACTACCAGCGCGACGAGGTGATCCAGTTCGCCGACGTGACGGGCGACTCGTTCAAGCTGGCCCGGGAGGCCGCGGCCCGCCCGGACGCGGAGTACATCGTCTTCTGCGGCGTGCACTTCATGGCGGAGAGCGCGGACATCCTCACCTCGGACGCGCAGAAGGTGATCCTGCCCGACCTCGCCGCCGGCTGCTCGATGGCCGACATGGCGGTGCTGTCGCAGGTCGAGGCCGCGTGGGACACGCTCACCGACCTGGGCATCGCGGCCGAGACCGTGCCGGTGACCTACATGAACTCCTCGGCGGACATCAAGGGCTTCGTCGGCCGCAACGGCGGCGTGGTCTGCACCTCGTCGAACGCCAAGCGAGCCCTGGACTGGGCCTTCGAGCAGGGCCGCAAGGTGCTGTTCCTGCCCGACCAGCACCTCGGCCGCAACACCGCGGTGCTGGAGATGGGCTTCTCGCTCGACGACTGCGTGCTCTACGACCCGCACAAGCCGAACGGCGGGCTGACCCCGGAGCAGCTGCGGGACGCGAAGATGATTTTGTGGCGCGGTCACTGCTCGGTGCACGGCCGGTTCACGCTCGACAGCGTCAACGACGTCCGCGAGCGGGTGCCCGGCGTGAACGTGCTGGTGCACCCGGAGTGCCGCCACGAGGTGGTGAACGCCGCCGATCTGGTCGGCTCGACCGAGTTCATCATCAAGACCATCGAGGCGGCTCCGGCCGGCTCGGCGTGGGCGGTCGGCACCGAGCTGAACCTGGTGCGCCGGCTCGCCCTGGCCCACCCGGACAAGCAGATCATGTTCCTCGACCGGGCGGTCTGCTACTGCTCGACGATGAACCGGATCGACCTGCCGCACCTGGTCTGGGCGCTGGAGGAGCTGGTCGCCGGGCGCGTGGTCAACCAGATCACGGTGGACCCGGAAACCGCCCGACACGCCCGGTCGGCGCTGGACCAGATGCTCGCCCTTCCGGGAGCCTGATCACCGTCGGTGACCCCGCTGGCACGGAAACGCACCGGACACCCCGGTTCGTGCCCTCGCTGGCGATGTGACCGATTCCATTCCCGTCACGGAGGGCTATGCTGCCGGGGCGACGACACACGCGGCCCGTTTTCCCATGACCGCGTTCCGGGTAGCGATGAACTTCGTGCACCCATCACTAGACACGGCAGCACCCAACGCGCTGGAGGTTGCGTTGACCGACGACGTCCTGGTCGTACACGGAGGCACTCCGCTTGAAGGGCGGATCCGCGTGCGCGGCGCGAAGAACCTGGTGTCCAAGGCGATGGTGGCCGCCCTGCTGGGCGACACACCGAGCCGGCTGTTCGACGTGCCGCGTATCCGTGACGTCGAGGTGGTGCGCGGTCTGCTCGGCCTGCACGGCGTCAAGGTCAGCGACGGCGTGGAGGAGGGCGAACTCGTCTTCGACCCCTCGAACGTCGAGAGCGCCAGCACCGACCAGATCAACGTGCACGCCGGGTCCAGCCGGATCCCGATCCTGTTCTGCGGCCCGCTGCTGCACCGGCTCGGCCACGCCTTCATCCCCGACCTGGGCGGCTGCCACATCGGCCCGCGCCCGATCGACTTCCACCTCCAGGCGCTGCGCGAGTTCGGCGCCACCGTCGAGAAGACGCCGGAGGGCCTGCACCTGTCCGCGCCCAACGGGCTGCACGGCACGAAGTTCGCGCTGCCGTACCCGAGCGTGGGCGCCACCGAGCAGGTGCTGCTCACCGCGGTGATGGCCGAGGGCGTCACCGAGCTGCGCAACGCGGCGGTCGAGCCGGAGATCATCGACCTCATCTGCGTGCTGCAGAAGATGGGCGCGATCATCAAGGTCCACACCGACCGGGTGATCGAGATCCAGGGCGTCAAGAAGCTGCACGGCTACACCCACCGGCCGATCCCGGACCGGATCGAGGCGGCCAGCTGGGCGGCGGCGGCGCTCGCCACCCGCGGTCACGTCGAGGTGCTGGGTGCCCAGCAGGCCGACATGATGACCTTCCTGAACATCTTCCGGTCGGTCGGCGGCGAGTACGAGGTCACCGACCTGCGCCCGCCGCGCGGCGGCAGCCCGGGCCAGGAGGGCGGCATCCGGTTCTGGCACCCGGGCGGCGAGCTGAACGCGGTGGCGCTGGAGACCGACGTACACCCCGGTTTCATGACCGACTGGCAGCAGCCGCTGGTGGTCGCGCTCACCCAGGCCCGGGGCCTGTCGATCGTCCACGAGACGGTCTACGAGCAGCGGCTCGGCTACACCGAGGCGCTGAACACGATGGGCGCCAACATCCAGGTCTACCGGGACTGCCTCGGCGGCACCCCGTGCCGCTTCGGCCGGCGCAACTTCAAGCACTCCGCGGTGATCGCCGGACCGAGCAAGCTGCACGCCGCCGACCTGGTCATCCCGGACCTGCGTGCCGGGTTCAGCCACCTGATCGCGGCGCTGGCCGCCGAGGGCACCTCCCGGGTGTACGGCGTGGACCTGATCAACCGCGGCTACGAGGACTTCGAGGCCAAGCTGGCCGACCTCGGCGCGCACGTCGAGCGTCCCTGACCGTCCCGTTCATTCCCCCGGCCGCGCCCGGTGCACCCGTGATGTGCACCGGGCGCGGCCGGTTGGCTACCCTTGCCGCGTGCCGTCGCTGTTTCGCCGCAAGCCCGCCGACCTCGTCGAGGAGTCCGTCACCACGGTGACGACCGACGAGGAGTCCGCCGACCGCCCCCGGGGCTACACGCCCAGCAAGAAGGAACTCGGGCTGGTCACGCCGAAGCGCCCGGTCGCCGGTCGCCGGCCGACCGCGCCGGCGAAGCCGCTGACCAAGGAGGAGGCCCGCGCGCAGCGTCGCGCCGCCCGCGCCGAGGCCGCCGCCGAGTTCCGCCGCGAGGGCGGCCCGCGTGACCGGGGCCCCGAGCGGCTGCTGGCCCGTAACGTGGTCGACTCCCGCCGTACGATCGGCACCTGGTTCTTCGGCGGCGCGCTGATCGTGCTGTTCGGCTCCAACCAGGCCATGCCGCCGATCGTGCGGCTGCTGTCGAACGTGCTCTGGGGCGCGCTGGCGCTCGGCGTGCTGATCGACTCGATCCTGATCTCCCGGAAGATCAAGCGGCTGGTCCGCGAGCGCTTCCCGAAGAGCACCGAGAAGCTCGGCTCGCTCTACTTCTACGCGATCATGCGGTCGATCACGTTCCGCCGGATGCGCGCTCCCGCGCCCCGGGTGAACATCGGCGACAAGGTCTGACCGGACCGGCCCCGGCTCGGCCCCTCCCGCCCCGGCGGTGAGGGGCCGTTCTCGTGCGAGGACCGGCCTCAGTCCACCCCGAGCAGGCGCAGCACCGCTGTGGTGGCCGCCGCCGCGACCACGACCAGCACGAACGGCGCCCGGCGCCAGGCGAGCAGCAGGCCGACGAGCACCCCGGCGGGCCGGGCGTAGCCGGCGAAGCCTCCGGCCTCGGTGAGCGCCGCGGTGGCGGCGAGCGCGGCGAGCAGCGTGGCGGCGCCGACCGGCAGCAGGTGCCGGGCCCATTCGGGCAGGTCGAGCCGGTCCCGCAGCAGCACCCCGGCGACCCGGAACCCGTAGGTGCCGGCGGCCAGCGCGAGGATCACGGCGATCAGCACGAGACCTCCCCGGCCCGTACGCTCCGGCCATCAGCCGCCTCGTCAGCGGTCCCGTCCGGCGCGGCGTTCGGATCGGGCGACGCGGCCGTCACATCGGACGGCGCGGCGGGTAGCCGGCGGCGGGCCAGCAGCGGCAGGGCCAGCGCAGCGAGCGCGAGCAGCACCGGCAGTCCGGCCGGCAGCAGTGGGGTGGCCAGCACGGCGAGGCCGGCGCCGAGGAGCGCCACCCGGCGGGTCTCCCGGTCGCGCAGGCTGGGCAGCAGCAGGGCGGCCAGCCCGGCGGGGAACGCGGCGTCGAGTCCCAGCGTTGCCGGGTCGCCCGCGGCGCCGCCGGCGAGCACACCGAGCGCGGTGCCGGCGTTCCAGGCCAGGAACAGCAGCACCCCGGCGAGCCAGAACGCCCGGCGCCGCTGCGGACCGGCCGGGCGGGCCAGCGCGAACGCGGTCGCCTCGTCGGTCATCAGGTGGCTGCCGAGCAGCCGCTGCCAGCGCCGGGCGCCGAGCGCAGCGCCGAGGGCCAGGCCGAACGGCAGGTGCCGGGCGTTGAGGAGCAGGCCGGCGAAGACCGCCGCGAGCGGGCTGCCGACCGCGACGAGGCCCACTGCCATGAACTGGGCGCCACCGGCGTAGACGACCGCGGACATGGCGAGCGTGGCCCAGACGGGCAGGCCGGCGGCCACCGCCACGGCACCGAACGACGCGCCCACGGCGAGCATCGCCGCGCCGATGGCGGCGACGTCGCGGAGCACCCGGGCGTCGCCCGTTCGGTATGCCGTACGCATGTCCATTATCCTGAACGGAGCACGCTGGTTCGTCAAACCGAACAAAACGACCGATGGAGCGAACATATGGCGATCGACCCCGCTCCCCCGCTCGCCACCATCGCCGCCGCGCTGCGCCGCGAGCGCGAACGGGCGGGCCTGTCGCTCACCGAGCTGGCCCGCCGCGCCGGGATCGCCAAGTCCACCCTGTCCCAGTTGGAGTCCGGGTCCGGCAACCCCAGCGTGGAGACGCTCTGGGCGCTCGGCGTGGCGCTGGACGTACCGTTCAGCCGCCTGGTCGAACCGCCCACCGCCGCGGTCCGGGTGGTCCGGGCCGGGCAGGGGCCCCGGATCCGGTCCGAGCACGCCGACTTCTCGGCCACCCTGCTCGCCGCCGGGGCGCCGCACGCCCGGCGCGACGTCTACGTGATGGAGCTGGAACCCGGCGCGGTCCGGCTCGCCGAGGCGCACACCCCGCGCAGCGTCGAACACGTCGTGGTGGCCGCCGGACGGATGCGCGTCGGCCCCGAGACCGACCTGGTCGAGCTGGAGCCGGGCGACTACGCCACCTTCCCGGGCGACACCCCGCACCGGTACGAGGCGCTGGCCCCCGGCACCTTCGCCGTACTCGTCATGGAGCACCCGTGACCGCGGACGGCGCCCGGTAGAGCCGGGTCACCACCTCCTCGATGTCCGGCTCCACGATTGAGATGTCCCGCAGCGTGGTCAGGCCGGCCAGCCCGGCCACCACCTCGGCGACGCTCGCCCGTTCCAGCGCGAAGACCAGCCGCCGCCCGTCCGCCTCCACCCGCTGCACCGGCGCGCCGGGCAGCACCGGCGGCTCGGGCAGCGCCGCGTCCAGCTCGGCGACCACCATCCGGCGCGAGCCGTACCGGCGGTGCAGCTCGGCGATCGACCCGTCGTGCACCACCCGCCCGTGGTCGATCACCACGAGCCGCCGGCACAGCCGCTCGATGTCGGCCAGGTCGTGCGTGGTCAGCACGAGCGTGGTGTCCCCGGCCCGGCCCAGCTCGGCCAGGAAACCGCGTACCGCCTGCTTGCTCACCACGTCCAGGCCGATCGTCGGCTCGTCCAGGAACAGCACCTCCGGGCCGTGCAGCAGCGCCGCGGTCAGCTCGCCGCGCATCCGCTGACCCAGCGAGAGCTGCCGGACCGGGGTGTCCAGGAACCCGTCCAGGTCGAGCAGCTCCCGGCAGCGCGCCAGCCGGGACGCGTGCTCGCCGGCCGGCACCCGGTAGACGTGCCGCAGCAGGTCGAACGAGTCCCGCAGCGGCAGGTCCCACCAGAGCTGCGAGCGCTGCCCGAACACCACCCCGATGCGCAGCGCCAGCCGGGTCCGGTCGGCCACCGGGCGCAGCCCGCACACCCGGGCCCGCCCCGCCGACGGCGTCAGCACGCCGGTGAGCATCTTCAGCGTGGTCGACTTCCCGGCGCCGTTCGGGCCGATGTAGCCGAGCATCTCGCCGCGCTCCACCCGCAGGTCGACCCCGTCGACGGCGGTCACCGTCCGCTTCTCGCGCCGCAGCGGACCGGCCTTCACCCGGACCGTGAACTCCTTGCGCAGACCGTCCATCTCGATGACGCTCATGACCCCGTACTCCGGTAGTGACGGACCCCGACGCGCCAGGCCAGGGCGGCCAGCGCCGCGGCGACCACCGCGACGCCCGGCGCGGCCCAGCCCGTCCAGGGCGGCAGGCCGAGCGGGTCGGCGCGGCCCAGCAGCGCCAGCGCCGGGTGGTAGCTGACGAAGGCGAACCCCATCCCGTACGCGAACAGCGCGCGGAACCACCCGCCGTACACGGTGATCGGGTACGAGGTGAAGTCGCGCCCGCCGTAGGTGACCGCGTTCGCCAGCTCGCCCGAGTCGACCCAGTAGAACGACACGGTCGCGGTCAGCACGAAGACCGAGCCGAAGAAGACCACGGCGGCCAGCGGGGCGACCACCGCCAGCGCGACCCGCCCCGGTGTCCAGTCGATGCCGGCCGAGACGAGCGCGAACAGCAGCACTGCCAGCCCGAACACGGCCCGGGACAGCTTGCGCAGCGGCAGGTCCATCAGCAGCAGTTGCGGCAGCGCCCCGAGCGGGCGGACCAGCACGGCGTCGAAGAGACCGGTGCGCACGTACCGGGGAAGCCGTTCGATGTTGCCGACCAGCAGGTCGGCGGTGGCGAAGCCGCACGACGACAGGCCGACCACGACGAGCGTCTCGCGCAGCGTGAAGCCGCCCAGCTCCCGCGTCACGCCGAAGATCACCAGGACGGTGACCACGTCGAACACCGTCGCGCCCACGTTGCCGACCAGGTCCACCACGAACGACGTGCGGTACGCCGCCTGCGAGCGCGCCTGCGCACCCAGCAGCGCCCGGTACGCGCGCAGTTCAGCCAGGTCAACCACCCTGGGCGCGCTGCCGCGCTCAGCCACCCTGGGCGCGCTGCCGCCCTCAGCCACCCTGGACCACCAGGCGGCGCTCGGCGCGGCGCTGCACCAGCCGGCACAGCGCCAGCAGCAGCACCGCCCAGCCGGCCTGCACCGCGACCAGGGTGAGACCGGTGGCCATCGGCTCCCGCTCGACGAGCACGTCCAGCGGCACCTGGAGGATGCTGGGGAACGGCGTGGCGTACCGCAGGACCGCTTCCAGCGGGCCGGGCAGGAAGCCCAGCGGGAAGTAGAGCCCGGCCAGCACGCCCGAACCGAGCGTCCACAGGATCATCGGCCCCCGGACGTCCTGCAGCCAGTACGCGGTCGCGTTGACCAGGTAGCGGCAGCCGAAGCAGACCACCACCGCGAGCAGCGCGGAGAGCAGGAACAGCGGCACCGTGGCCCAGTGCCGGGGCACGTACACCGCGAAGAAGAACGGGCCGATCACCAGCGGCGGCACCAGCCGGGCCAGCGACGCGAACCCGGCCCGGCCCAGGTCGGTGGCGAGGTAGCTGGTCACCGGATGCACCGGCCGCAGCAGGTCGGCGGCGACCTCGCCGGTACGGATCCGGTCGGCCAGGTCGGTCCAGCCCCAGATCGCGATCACCGCCAGCAGACCCTGGCCGGCCCAGACGAACGTGGCGAGCTGCGCCCTGTCGTAGCCGGCCGCCGTGCCCGCCGCACCCGTCGCCGCGAGGAAGATGTAGCACCGCAGGAAGCCGAACACGGTGTTGGTGCACAGCCCTGCCACAGCGGCCTGACGGTAGGTCGCGTGCCGCCGGAACCCGGCCGCCGCGATCGCGCCGAATGTCCGAAACCATGGGGTAACGTGTGCGCCGGTGGGTGGTGCCACAGTGGCGGTGACCGAGCCCACGCCGTTACCCTCCTTCCGCAGCCACGACGTGCTGGACCGGGCGACTGTACCGGCACGTCCGGCGCCCCAGCGCGAGAATTTCCAATGAGGTGACACCGCCGTGAGCGAGCGACGCGAGCCGGCCCCGGGGCCGTCCCGCGCGAGCGGCCGGAGGGGTTGCCGATGAGCGGCTGGGGCAGCTGGCGCGAGCCGGCCGAACCGGCCTGGGCCGCCGAGCCCACCCACGAGTGGCAGCCGCAGTTCCCCGGGCAGCGCTACCCGGGTGACATCGGCATCGAGAACCTGACGCCGCGTCCGCGCGCCGTGGTCGGCCGCGCCGAGGTACGCCCGGTCAGTCCCGCGCCGGACGAGGACACGTACCCGGTGAGCCCCGCCGGCCCTCGGCCCACGGGGCACGAGGGCGGGCGCCCGGTGAGCCCGGCCGGTGGTTATCCGGTCAGCCCGGCCGGCGGTTACCCGGTCAGTCCCGCCGGCCCGCGCGGCGGTGAGCCCGTCAGTCCCGCCGGTCCGCGCGGCACGTACCCCGTCAGTCCGGCCGGTCCACGCGATAGTGAGCGCGTCGGTCCGCGCGGCGGTGAGCGGGTCGGTCCGGTCGGTCCGCGCGGCGGTGAGCCGGTCAGCCCCGCCGGTCCGCGCGGCGCATACCCCGTCGGTGCCGGTCCGCGCGATGCGCCTCCGACCGGTCCCGCTCGTCCACGGTGGGCGGACCCGGTCAGCCCGGCCGGCCCGCGCGACGCGCACCGCGCCGGCCCGGACGCGTACCCGGTCAGTCCGGCCGGTCCGCGCGGCGCGTACCCGACCAGCCCGGCAGGACCGCGCGGCGGGCATTCAGACGGGGCGGCGGGACCACGCGGCACGTACCTGGACGGGCCGGGTGCCTCGCGCGGGGCGTACCCGATCGGTTCCGCCGGTCCCGGCGGGCAGCGCCCCGCCGGGCCGGACGAGCGGCGCGGGCATCCGGACGGCCCCGGCGCGGACGGCCGCCGGCCCCACCACCCCGGTCCGCCGCCGGAGCGGCTCGACCAACGCTGGGTACACCCCGACGGCCCACCCCGTCGGGCCGCCCAGCCGGGCTGGATGCCGGAGCCGAACGAGGCTCCGCACCGGGCCGATCGCCCGGCGGACGGCAGGCGCGCCCCGGCCGACAGCCGTCCGGCGGCTTCCGGCGACAGGTGGGACGCGGCACCCGACGCTCGGCGTGACCACTCCCCCGCCGCACGTCGTGACCCCCTGCCCGACGGACGTCGCGGCCCCTTCCCGGAGCCGTCACAGGTCGATCCCGCCCGGGGTCGGCGCGGTCCCGGCGTCGACGGGCGTGACGAGGCCGTGCCGCCGTCGGAGCGGAGCGCTGCCGGCCGGGTCGAGCCGGGCCGGCGTGAGCCAGGCTGGGCCGATCCGGCTCGCGACGGCCGGCGCGAAGCAGGCTGGAACGAGCCGGGCCACGGCGGCCCCGGTTGGGGCGGTTCGGGCCACGACGGCCGGCGTGAGCCCGCGCGTGACGGCTGGCGCGAGCCCGGCCCACGTCCCCCGGCGGACCGGCGCGACCCGGCCGGTGGCCGGTGGGACGACCGTGCGCCGGGCCGCGAGGCCGCCGCGTACCCGGAGACCCAGCGCCGGGCACCCGAGAACGGGCGGCCCGCGCCGCAGAGCGAGCCCGACCGGTACGGCGCGCAGGGACACCGTCCGGCTGACCCGCAAGCGTCCGCCCCGGCGCGGCCGGGCGCCGACCAGCGTTGGCAGCGCCCGCCAGCCGACCGCCCTCGCCCGCACCAGGGCGAGTGGCCCGTCATCGAGCCCCGCCCCCGGCCGGAGTCCGATGCGTACCGGCCGGACGAGCGGCACCGCCCACCCGCGGAGCGGCCGGTACCGCCCCGGCACCCGATGCCGCCCGCCGACGGTCCACGCCCCGACGCGCGCCGTCCCGAGCAGGGCGGTCCCGTCCGTCCGGACCCCCGCGACGCTCGGCCTGCCGGTGCGGGCGCCCAGCCCGACGGCACCGGTCCGCGCACCCACGCCACCCGGCCGCCCACCGCCCCGACGCGCCCCGAGACCGGCCGGTCGCAGCCGGAGCAGGACCGTCGCCGGCCGGACGAGGCCGCCGCGCGTCCCGAGTCCCGGCCGCAGCAGTGGCCGGTACGGCCCGACGAGCGCCGTCCGGACACCCCGGACCAGGCGGCCGCGCGCTCCGACGCCTCGCGGACAGCACCGCCGGATCAGACGGCCCTGCGCTCCGACACCTCCCGGACGGCATCGCCGGATCAGGTGGCCGCACGCCCGGACAAGCCCCAGACGGCATCGCGCGATCAGGCGCCCGCACGCCTGGACGTCTCTCGGACGGCGTCACCGGATCAGGTGGCCGCACGCCCGGACGAGCCTCGGACGACCTCGCCGGATCAGGCGGGCGCGCGTTCCGACGAATCCCGGACGGCGCGGCCGGACGAGCGCCGGACGCCGCGGGACGCACCGGGGACGGCGCGGCCTGGGCAATGGCCCGATGCTCATCCGGTCCGAGGCGCCGACGGCCGGAGCGCAGCCGCAGCCGGGCCGACCGGACACCCGCACGCCGACGACCGTTCCCGCCCTGCCCCGGCGGTACCGGATCCGCTGTCGTCACCGCGCACGCCCGCGCGCCCCGGCGACGGCTCGCCGTCCACCGGCCAGGCCCCGCTGCGGCCCGTGCCACCAGCCGGTACGGACGAGCAGCACCAGACACCGACGCCGGGCCGGTACGACGCGACCCGTCCGCCGGTGCCCGAGCCCGACCGGCACGTGGCCGACGGCGGTTCCGCACCGGCCGTCCCCGTCCGCGACGAGCCCTCGCCCGCCGTGCCCTCGGGCCACAGGTCGGACGCGCCCTCGGCCCCGACGTCGGACAGGCCTTCCGGTCCCGCGCCCCGCGTGCCCTCCGGCCCCACGCCCGGCGCGCCCGCTTCCGCGGGTCCGGGGTCGAGCGCACCGGTTTCCGGCTGGGTCGCTCCCGCCGCGCCGGTTGTCGGCACGCCCGGCGGCGATGCACCGGCTCCGACCGGCACCGGACGAGCGGAGCGAAGCGCGGAGGCCGTCCGCCCCACGCCGCCCCAGGACCGGACCGAGGAACGTCAGGGACTTCCTCCGGCCGGTCCCGTCCAGCCGACCCAGGCCGCGCCGGCTCGTCCCGCGCCGCCCACCTATCCGGGCCCTGCCCCGGCCCGGCCGACCACGCCACCACCGGTCGTCCCGGCGACGCGCCCCGCCGACCCGGAAGCACAGGCGGCTCGGCCCACGGCAGGCACGGGCGCCCGTCCCGTTCCGCACACGGACGCCAACCGCCCCGAAGCCGACGCCGGAGCGACGCCCCGAGCGGGCACCCGACCCGAGCCGGCCACGGGCACTGGCACTGGCACTGGCACTGGCACTGGCACTGGCACTGGCACCAACGGTCCCGTGTCCGGCGCGTACTCCGGAGCGACGCCCGACACGAACGCCCGCGCGGTCCCGGACAGGGAGATCGATCGCCCGGTAGCCGACCCGCATCTCCGAACCATGCCCGGCACCCCGACTACGCCTGGCACAGATGCCGACCGTCGAGCGGTCGACGCGCACGCCGAGACGACGCCGCCCCGGACGGTCACCCAGGCCACGCCGACCACGGGCACCGGCCAGCCCGAGACCGGTGTGCACGCCCCAGTGAAGGAGGGCAACCGGGGAGCCGGTGCAGGCACCCGGCCCGAGTCCCGCTCGGACGGAAGCCGGCCCGATGCCGAAGCGGACGTGGAAGCCACGTCCACTACGGACATCGTCCCTCCGGAAGCTGACGCGGACACCCGGCCCGTACAGGGCGCGGACCGCCTCGGAGCCGACGCGTCCTCTGACCGGAGCGACACGCCGTCGGCGAACGGCCGACCGGCGGAGAAGACACCTTCGCCGTCCCCCGGCGCCGAGGCATGGTTCCGCCCGAACCAGTCCGCCGAAGCCCCGAAACCGCCGGAGATCTTGGACGATTTCGGCCCCTCTGGGGGCCCTTTCGTACCAAGATCTCTGCCCGGCCAGGACTCGATCGCGCCGCTGGGTGGCGAGCGCGGTGGGGTGCCGTCTGCCGAGACGTCGGCGGCATCGCTCGGCGGGCCAGCGCTGGGCACGCACCCGACCGTTGACGACGAGTCCCCGGCTGTGGCGAGGGCCTCGGAAACGGCGGCGAAGGGGCCGGAAGCCGCAACGGCCGCAGCGGAGACGAACGCAGCGGACGCGAGGAAGAATCCGGAACTCGATGCCGTGGTGCCGGCAGGCGCTGCCGTGCTCACCATGCCCGATTCGAGCGCCGGTCCAGCACCGGCGTCCACTGCCGACGCGCCCGCGCCCACCAGCACCAGCACCGGCACCGGCACCGGCACCGGCACCAGCACCAGCACCAGCACCAGCACCAGCACCAGCACCAGCGAACCCGCGGGCACCCTCGACGCACCACCGGCACCCGAACTGGCACCCGCACCCGCGCCTGAACCGGCGCCGGCCCCCGCACCCGCACCCGCACCGGTCGTCACCGCGTCCGGCGTGGACGACGCCGATGCCCGCCGTGCCCGGTCCGGAGGAGCTGTCGCGTCAACTGCCGGCGCACCGGCCGATGCCGCGACGACCACCGGTTCACCGGCCGCACCCGTGGATACGCCGCTCACCCCGGCGGCCGAGCCTACGACGGCGGACACCAGCGTCCCCGCACCCGCCGGCCCGCCCGCCGAACCCGAGCCCGAGCCGCACAACGCGATGACTGCCGCACCCGAGCGGTCCAGTCCCGCGCCGGAGCGCACTCCGAACGATGTCGCCACCTCCGGCACCACCGAGACCCGGCAGGACGGCGCGGCACCGGAGACCACCGCCGACGAGACGACGCGCGAGACCGTCGCCGACGGCACAGCCCAGGAACCAGCGGCGGCCGACGGCACCGGCCGCTCCGCGCTCACACCGTCCACCCCGGAGCCGGTCGACACGTTCGCCGATGCGGACGCCGGCGCTGCCGCGCCCCCGCAACTGGCGCAAGCACAGGCCGAGGACGCCGAACCGACCCCGACCGGCACCGAGCACGACGCCGAACACGCCGGCAGCGCCGGCAGCGCCGAGCACACCGACAGCACCGACCACACCGACGACGACGCGCCGGATCGGCGTACCCCCGAAGTCGGAACCCACGACGGCGCCGCGCCGGCGACGGACACCGAACCTGCGGCGGACGCCGAGCCGCCGCCTCCTGTCGACCCGGAGCAGGCCCTCGCCGCGGTCGGCTGGGAACTGGATCCGCTGACGCTGCGCGAGCGGGCCCCCGACCCGGCGCAGCTGCGGGTGATCCGGGACGGGCTGACCGGCAAGCTGGACACCACGCTCGACAACCGCAGCCGGGCCCGGCTGCTGAGCCTGCGCGCGGTGGCGTCGCGGATCCTCGGTGACCTGAACGACGCGCTCGGGGACGCGCGGCTGGCCGTCACGTACGCGGAGGCCACCGGCGAGTTCCGGCGGACCGCGCTGGCCCGCGCGCGCCTCGCCGAGGCGCTGCGGTGGCGGGGTGACCACGCCGAGGCGGACCGGCTCTTCGCCGAGGCGAACTCGCCGGAGCTGCCGGACCGGCTGCGTGCGCTGCTGCACGAGCACGCCGGGCGGTGCTGCTTCGACCAGGGCCGGCTGACCGAGGCGTGCCTGCACTTCGAGCGGGCGCTGGACCTGCGTCACGGCGAGGACGCGCAGCTCAACGCCCGGGTCGAGGTCGCGCTGGACGCGGTCGCGGAGCGGGCCGCCGCCGATGGCTTCGGGCCCGCGCCGCGCCGGCCCGAGGAGGTGCTCGGCACGCCGCGTCCGCCGATGCCGACGTTCGACGAGGAGCATCAGCTCTGGGGGTACGCGGACGCCGACGGCGAGATGGTCATCGCGCACCGGTACGCCGAGGCGCAGCCGTTCCACGAGGGACTGGCCTGGGTACGGCGGCCGGAGGCGTCCCGGTGGGCGCTGATCGACACGTCCGGCGCGGCGCTGATCGAGGCGAACAACGGCTACCGGGCGGTGGTGCCCTTCTCGGAAGGGCTGTCCTGGGTGTCGATGGACGGCAAGAGCCGGTGGATGGCCGTCGACCGGATGAACATCGTGAAGATCCCGCCCGGGTACGAGGAGGCCAGGCCGTTCCGCAACGGCCTGGCGGCGGTACGGCAGAACGGCGGCTGGGGCGCGGTGGACCTGACCGGCGAGGTGGTGGTGCCGACCCGGTACCACCGCCTCGGCACGCCGCTGGTGGACGGGCGCGAGGTCGACGGGTTCACCGCCGACGGACTGGCGGTGGTCGAGCTGGCCGGCCGCCGGGGCGTGGTGGACCGGGCCGGCCGGGTGGTGGTGCCACCGGCGTACCCGACGGTGGTGGTGCACCCGGTGGCGTTCCTGGTCGCCGCCGAGTCGGGCCGGTGGGGCGCGCTGGACCGGCGCGGCGAGCCGCTCATCGACCCGGTGCACCCGGGCCGCGCGGCGGTGGTCGCGGAGATCGACCGGCTGCTCGCCGACGCCAGCCCGGTGCTCTGACCCGGGCGGGTCTAGGGTCGGGAGCATGGAATTCCGTCACCTGGGCCGCTCCGGCCTGATGGTCAGCGAGATCTCGTACGGCAACTGGATCACCCACGGCTCGCAGGTCGAGGAGGACGCGGCGGTCGCGTGCGTCCGCGCCGCGATCGACAGCGGCATCACCACCTTCGACACCGCCGACGTGTACGCGGGCACCCGCGCCGAGTCGGTGCTCGGCCGCGCGCTCAAGGGCGAGCGTCGCGAAGGGCTGGAGATCTTCACCAAGGTCTACTGGCCGACCGGTCCCGGCCGCAACGACAGGGGTCTGTCCCGCAAGCACATCATGGAGTCGATCGACGGCTCGCTGCGCCGCCTCCAGACCGACCACGTGGACCTCTACCAGGCCCACCGCTACGACTACAGCACTCCGCTGGAGGAGACGATGGAGGCCTTCGCCGACGTCGTCCGCTCCGGCAAGGCGCACTACATCGGCGTCTCCGAGTGGAAGGCGTCCCAGCTGCGTGAGGCGCACGCGCTGGCCCGTGAGCTGCGCATCCCGCTGATCTCGAACCAGCCGCAGTACTCGATGCTGTGGCGGGTCATCGAGACCGAGGTGGTCCCCACCAGCGAGGAGCTGGGCATCGGCCAGATCGTCTGGTCGCCGATGGCCCAGGGTGTGCTGTCCGGCAAGTACCTGCCGGGCCAGCCGCCGCCCGCCGGCTCCCGCGCGACCGATGAGAAGTCCGGTGCCGGGTTCATCGCCCGGTTCATGACCGACGACGTGCTCACCCGGGTGCAGCGGCTCAAGCCGCTGGCCGAGCAGGCCGGGCTGACCATGCCGCAGCTCGCCGTCGCCTGGGTGCTGCAGAACCCGAACGTCTCGTCGGCGATCATCGGCGCGTCCCGGCCGGAGCAGGTGCACGACAACGTGAAGGCGGCGGGCGTGAAGCTCGACGCCGACCTGCTCAAGGCGATCGACGAGATCGTCGAGCCGGTCACCGAGCGGGACCCGGCGAAGACCGAGAGCCCGGCTCAGCGCCCGTGACCTCGCGTCGTTCCCGGGCCGGCTCGCACCGGCCCGGGAACGGCCGGGCCGGCTACTCCCAGAAGCGGATCAGGGCGTAGCCGATCTGGTACAGCTCGCGCGGCAGGCCGAGCGCGTCGCCGACGGCGAAGACCGCGCCGAAGAACGCCCGGTTGATCTGCGGGCTCCACAGCAGCGCGAAGAGCAGAATGAAGCCGTACGGGGCGAACAGGTCGTACATCCGCCGGTAGGCGGGGCTGAGCCAGGGCTGGAGCATGTTGCCGCCGTCCAGGCCGGGCACCGGCAGCAGGTTGAGCACGCTGGCGGTGAGCTGGAGGAACGCGAGCAGCCCGACGCCGGCCCAGAACTCCAGCGGCCCGCCCAGTTCCGGCCCCCACGCCACCGCCGCGACCAGCACCAGCGTGAACAGCACGTTGGTGGCCGGACCGGCCAGGCTGACCAGCGTGTGCCGCAGCCGGCCGGGGATCGCGTGCCGGTCCACCCAGACCGCGCCGCCGGGCAGGCCGATGCCGCCGAGCAGCACCACGACCACCGGCAGCACGATCGACAGCAGCGGGCTGGTGTACTTCAGCGGGTTGAGCGTGAGATAGCCGCGGTGCGCGATGTCCCGGTCACCGGACCGGTACGCGACCACGGCGTGCGCGTACTCGTGCAGGCACAGCGAGACCAGCCAGCCGGACACGACGAAGAGGAACACGTCGAAGCCGACGTTGCCGTACCGGTTCCAGGTCATCACCCCGGCGGCGACGAACAGCGCCACCAGGGCCAGGAAGATCGGGCTGGGCCGGAACGCCGCCCGGGGCACGCCGAGGATCAGCGGCTCGCCCGGGCGGTCGTAGCCCGTCATTCGGCCGGGGGTTGCAGGCTCATCCGGTAGTCCACCCGGTCGTCCTCGACCAGCACGACTGTGGTGACGCCGGATGCCGCGAGCTCCCGCCAGGTCTGGCCGATCCACGACTCGGCGTCCGCCTGGCTCGGGAACGACTCGGCCGGCCCGTCGGCCGCGTCGCCGTTCGTGCCCTCGTACCGCCAGCTCCACGCCATGCCGCGTCTCCCCTCGCCGCCGTCGTCCCGTGGGACGCCAAACCTCCGCAAGCCTAGTCGGCCCCGCCGACGACGGCCCGCCACCACATGGATCATGCCGACCTGCCCCGCCCACCGCACCGTCGATCTTGCGGTTGCCGCCCCGACACAGCGGGCATTCCCGGCATCCCGGGGACCGCAAGCGCAAGATCGGCGGCGGGGAGCGGGCGGGGCGCGGGCGGGACGGCGGCGGGGAGGGGCGAGCTGCCCGGAACGCGGGCGGGCGAACTAAGGTACGGGCATGTCCGTTGACGGGTGGCACACCCTCCTGGTGCTCGGCGGTATCCGCTCCGGCAAGTCCGAGTTCGCCGAGTCACTGGTCGCCGACGCGCCCACGGTCCGGTACGTGGCCACCGCCCCGGCCGGCGATCCGGAGGACACCGAGTGGGCGACCCGCCTCGCGGCGCACCGCGCCCGCCGGCCGGGGAGCTGGAGCACCGAGGAGACCGCTGCGGACCCGGGCCGGCTGGTCGAGGTGATCGCCGCCGCCGGGCCGAACGAGACGCTGCTCGTGGACGACCTGGGCGGCTGGGTGACGGTGCTGCTCGACCCGGCCCACCAGCCCGCTGACGACACCGCGACGATCGCCGAGCTGGCCGAGGCGGTGCGGTCCAGCACCGCCCGGCTGGTGCTGGTCAGCCCCGAGGTGGGCCTGTCGCTGGTGCCCACCACGCCGCTGGGCCGGGCGTTCACCGACGCGCTGGGCGCGACCAACCGCGCGGTCGCCGACGCGTGCGACGCGGTCGCGCTCGTCGTCGCCGGTCAGACCGCCTGGCTGAAGCCGGCCACCCCGGCCCCCGCGCACGCCGTGCCGCCCGACGCCACGTCGCCCGAGGCCGAGCCCGGCCGCGCCGTCGCGCCCCAGCCCACGGCACCCCAGACCGCAGCACCCCAGACCGCAGCGGCCCAGACCGCAGCGCCCTACGCCGCAGCACCCTGGACCGCGGCACCCCAGCCCGCACCGAACCGGGCCGCACCGAACCAGACCGCACCGAACCAGACCGCGCCGGCCCAGGCCGTACCGGCCGACCTCGGTGCCGGGGACGTGACG
Source organism: Micromonospora sp. CNZ285 (assembly GCF_004637285.1). Lineage (NCBI taxonomy): Bacteria > Bacillati > Actinomycetota > Actinomycetes > Micromonosporales > Micromonosporaceae > Micromonospora > Micromonospora sp. CNZ285. The sequence continues at coordinate 3,575,738 of NZ_SPQD01000001.1, forward strand.
CTGCCCGAGGTGCTCACCCCGGCCGCTGCCCCGGTGCCCGCCCCGGCCACGTCCGACGAGCCCGGTACGGGCGACTGGGCCGCACCCACCATGGCGCTGCCGATGATCGCCACCGGCCTGGTCATCCAGCCGGGCATGGAACTGCCGATGCCCGACGACTACACCGGACCGCAGGCGGTCGACCGGCTCGCCACCCTCGACATCCCCGGCGCCGGTCTCGGCGTGCTGGAGCAGGTGGTCGGCTTCGCGGCCGCCACCCAGGGCACCTCGACGCCGCGTCCGTGGGACTCGGTGCGCGTACTGCTGATCCGGGGCGACCACGAGGGCGGCGCGTCGGCCGGCGCGACGCCCGGTGAGTCGGCCCGCCGCGCCCGGCAGGCCCGGGCCGGCCGGGGCGCGCTGGCCCGGCTCGCCGCCGAGAACCGGGCCGGCCTGCAGATCGTCGAGGCGCCCGTCTCGGCGCCGATGGAGGACGGTCCGGCCCTGCCCGCCGACGAGGTCGAGGCGGCGCTGCGCTACGGCTGGCGGCTCGCCGAGCAGGCCGCCGACGCCGGGGTGCAGCTGCTGGTGCTCGCCGCGTGCGGCGCGGGCGCCGAGGCCGCCGCCGCGGCGGTGCTCGCGGCCACCGCTGGCGCGGAGCCGCCGACGGTGCTCGGCCGGGTGGTCACCGAGCAGGGCGAGATCGACGACACCGCCTGGATGATCCGCTGCGCGGCGGTGCGGGACGCGCTGCACCGCACCCGGCGCTCCGCCCGGGAGGCCAAGGACGTGCTGGCCGAGCTGGGTGGCGGCGACATCGCGCTGGCCACCGGCGTGCTGCTGGGCGTCACCGCCCGCAGGGTGCCGGTGCTGCTGGACGGGCCGGTCGGCACCGCCGCCGCCATGGTCAGCCGCGACCTGGCCGGGCAGGCCCGGCACTGGTGCCTGCTGCCCGACCACGGCGGCCGTCCGGGCGTGCGGCTCGCCGCCGACGTGCTCGGCCTGACCCCGCTGGTGGACCTGCGGCTCGACCTGGGCGAGGGGGCGACTGCGCTGGCCGCGCTGCCGCTGCTGCGCTCCGCGCTGACGCTCGCCGCCACGCTGCCGGTGCACCCGTCGCTGGGCGGCCCCGACGACAGCGACACCGACGACGCCGCCGGCGACCGCACCAGCCCCGGCACCGGCACCGGCACCGGCACCGGCAGCGACGACAGCGACGACGACCGGACCGGCGGCGGGGCCGAACCGGACTTCGCCGAGCCGGAGCCGGCCGGGCCGGGACCGACCACGATCGGGTCCGACGAGCCGGTCTCCCCCGGCCGACGTGCCGACTGAGGCGCGGCTCGCCGACGGCATCCGGCTGGCGCTCACCACGTTCACCACCCTCCCGGTACGCGCCGGGCGGGTCGACCGGTCCGCCGCCGGTACCGCGATGGCGCTCGCCCCGCTGGTCGGCGCGCTGCTCGGTGCCGTACTCGGCGGGGTGCTGCTGCTCACCGGCGCGCTCGCGCCACCGCTCGTCGCCGCGGTGGTCACCGTAGGGCTGGGCGCGCTGCTCACCCGGGGCCTGCACCTGGACGGGCTGGCCGACACCGTGGACGCGCTCGGCTCGTACCGGCGTGGTCCGGCCGCGCTGGAGATCATGAAGCAGCCGGACGTCGGCCCGTTCGGGGTGGTCGCGCTGGTGGTCGTACTCCTGCTCCAGAGCGCGGTGCTCGCGGAGCTGGCCGGCCGGGACGCGCTCGCCGCGTTCGCCGCCGTGGTCGCGGCCACCGCGGCCGGGCGGCTCGCCGTCGGCCTGGCCTGCCGGCGCGGCGTGCCGGCGGCCCGGCCGGAGGGCCTGGGCGCGCTCGTCGCCGGCACTGTCGGTTGGGGCGCGCTGGCGCTCGGCGCGGTCGCCGTCGCGCTGGCGGCCGTGCCTGCGGTGCCGGACCGTCCGTGGCAGGGGCCGCTCGCCGTGCTCGGCGCGCTCGCCGTCGCGGCCGGGCTGCTGCGGCACCTGGTACGCCGCTTCGGCGGCATCACCGGCGACGTGCTCGGAGCGCTCGTGGAGATCGTCACCACGCTGTCCTACCTGGGACTGGTGCTGACCGGCTGAGCGTCACCGGTCCGGGCGGGTAGCGTTCGGGGCGAGTGCACCGGCGCGGTCGAGGGGGACGGCATGCTCATCACGGACGACTTCCTGCCGGTACCGGTGCCCGAGTCGCTCGACGCGACGTACCTGGTACCGATCACCGGGCTGCCCAAGGTGAGCCCGAAGACCGCTGTGGAAGGGCTGGCCGGCCGGCTCGCCGAACCGGTCCACGGGCTGGCCCGGCAGATGCTCGACAGCCCGCTGATGACGGTGGACACCCGCACCGTCGACGAGTTCCCCGAGCTGCCGCCGGACCTGCTCACCGCGTTCGGCGCCACCGAGGAGCAGCTGGCCCGGCTGGCCGCCGCCACCCACCTCGTGGTGGTGCAGGCCGAGTACCGGCCGGGCTGGCCGCCCGCGCACGAGTGGGCCGCCCGCGCGGTCGCCGCCGCGGTCGCCGAGACGGTCGGCGGGGACGTGGTGGACGTCTTCGGGCTCCAGTTCCTCGACCCGGCGGCGGCGCTGCGCTCGCTGCCCGACGAGCAGGGCCGGATCCGGCTTGTCGACTGGGTGCTGGTGCCCTACTCCTCGGACTCCGACGGGCTGTGGTTCACCACGAAAGGGCTGCGCCGGTTCGGGCTGCTGGAGTTGCAGGCGCAGGGCGTACCGGACCACCTGACCCGGGCGTGGGGCGCGGTGATGACCGGCGCGGCCCGGCGGCTGCTGCGGGACTGGACCGACGGGCTGGCCGGTGAGGAGGTGCCGGCGTTCGTGCAGCTTCCCGTGCTGGCCACGGTGACCGGGCACGACATCGCGGTGGCGTACGGCAATCCGGAGCAGCACGGCGCGACCGCGCCGGTGCTGCTGCGGCTGGAGCTGGACCCGGCCACCGACCCGGACGCCGACTCGTTCCTCAGCCTGAACCCGCCGCCCGGGCATCCGGGTCCGCCCGGCCGCTACTTCGCCGCCGCCTGCGCGACGCTGTTCAACGGCATCCAGCCGGACGTGCGCTACACCCGCACCGGGGACGCGATGAGCCGCGCGGTGGAGACCGCCCGGGAGGCGCTCGGCGACATCCGGGCCCGGTTCCTGGCCGGGCGGCTGCCCGAGGAGAGCCAGCTCGTGGTCAAGTACGGCCTGCCCGGCGACGACGGCCCCGAGTACGTCTGGGCCGGGGTGACCTCGTGGGACACCCCGGAACGGATCGTCGGCGCGAGCGCCAGCGACGCCAACACCGACCCGAGCGTGCGGATCGGCTCGCCGGTGGTGGTGGAGGCGTCGGACGTGGTCGACTGGGCCGTGCTGGACGGCACCGGCGTGCTGGAGGGCGGCTGGACGCAGGCAGTCCTCGACGCCGGGGAGCGCGGCGAGGACTGACCCGCGCGGCTCAGCGCACCGAGGGCTTGACGAACGGCGGCCTGGTCAGGCGCATCCGGGCGCGGCGGCCCCGGATGTCCACCTCCAGCTCGTCGCCGTCGGCCAGCCTCGGGTTGGTGTCGACGAGCGCCAGCGCGACGCCGTGCTTGAGCGTCGGGCTGAACGTGCCGCTGGTGACGGTGCCGACCTGGCGGTCGCCCGCGTACACGGCCATGCCGGGGCGCGGGATGGCCCGGTCGACGGCGGTGAGGCCGCGCAGCGTACGGGCCGGGCCGGCGGCCTTCTCGGCGCGCAGCGCGTCGCGGCCCCAGAACGCCGGCTTGTCCCAGCCCACCGCCCAGCCGGAGCGGCCCTGCACCGGGGTGATCTCCGGGGACAGGTCCTGCCCGTGCAGCGGGTAGCCCATCTCGGTGCGCAGCGTGTCCCGGGCGGCCAGGCCGCAGGCGCGTACGTCGTCGGCGGCGGCGAAGAGCGCGTCCCAGACGGCGACCGCGTGCTCGGCCGGGACGACCAGCTCGTAGCCCAGCTCGCCGGTGTAGCCGGTGCGGCACACGGTCAGCTCCACCCCGTCGAGCGTGGCGGTGGAGAAACTCATGTAGTCGTGCCCGGTGGGCAGGCCGAGCGCGCCCAGCAGGTCCGCCGAGCGCGGTCCCTGGACGGCGAGCACCGCGTACGCCTCGTGCTCGTCGGTGACGGTGACGCCCGCGGGCGCGGCGGCGCGCAGCCGGCGGGCCACCTCGGCGGTGTTCGCGGCGTTGGGGATCAGGAAGACGTGGTCGTCGGCATGCAGGTAGGCGATGATGTCGTCCACCACGCCGCCGGTGGCGTCGTCGCAGCAGAGCGTGTACTGCGCCTGACCGGGGGCGATCCGCCCGAGGTCGTTGGTGAGGCAGGCGTTGACGAAGTCCGCCGCGCCCGGCCCGGTGACCCGGATCTTGCCCAGGTGCGAGACGTCGAACACGCCGACGCCCTCGCGGACGGCCGTGTGCTCCTTGAGCACGCCGCCACCGGCGTATTCGAGGGGCATCTGCCAGCCCCCGAAGGGGGCGAACTTCGCGCCGAGCGCGGTGTGCCGCTCGTGCAGCGGGGAGCGGCGCAGCCGGGTCTCGGCGGCGTCGGAGGTCACCTCGGTCATGGGTGGCAACTTACCGGCCCGGACCGCTGTGGTTAGCATCGGCGGGATCCCGTCGGCACGCATCGGCGGGACAGCCACGCCTCCCGGCGGGTAGGTTGCCGCCGGAGACACCTTCATCGCCGGTACGCGACGACGCGGCCGGCCCGGCCCGCCCGGAGTAGCTTTCGTGACATCGCCCCGCACCACCCTCAGCCTGGTCGACACCGACCCCGCCGAACTCGCCGTCGACGCGATCGTGATCGGCGTGCACAGCCAGACCACCGAGCCGGGCAGCGGCGCATCCGCCCACGCCCTGCTGCTGGCGACCGGCGGGGAGAGCATCGCCGCCGCGTTCGACGGAAAGCTGACCGAGACGCTGGCCCTGCTCGGCGCGACAGGTGGCCCGGGCGAGGTGATCAAGCTAGCCACGCTGGGCACCGTGACCGCCCCGCTGGTCGTGGCCGTCGGCCTCGGCCCGGAGCCCTCGGGCGCCGCCCCGGCCCCGGAGTCGCTGCGCCGGGCCGCCGGTGCCGCGGTGCGGGCGCTGGCCGGCGCCCCGCGCGTCGCGCTGGCCCTGCCGCTGCCCGACGACGCCGACGCCCCGGCCGCGCTGCGCGCGGTCGCCGAGGGCGCGCTGCTGGGCGGCTACCGGTTCGCCGGCTACAAGACCAAGCCGCAGCCGGCCCGGCGTGAGCCGGTGGCCGAGGTGCTGGTGGCGGTGCCGGACGCGGCCGACGCGACCGCCCAGGCCGAGATCGCGCGGGCGCAGGCCGTGGCCGGCGCGGTGCGGACCAGCCGGGACTGGGTGAACACCGCCCCGAACGAGCTGCGTCCCCCGGCGTTCGCCGACGTCGTCTCCGCCGCCGCCCGCGAGGCGGGGCTGGAGGTCGAGGTGCTGGACGAGGCGGCGCTGAAGGCCGGCGGCTACGGCGGCATCCTCGCCGTCGGCCAGGGCTCCGAGGCCCCGCCGCGGCTGGTGAAGCTCACCTACACGCCCGAGGGCGGCGGCAACGGCAAGCGGGTCGCGCTGGTCGGCAAGGGCATCACGTTCGACACCGGCGGCATCTCGATCAAGCCGGCGCAGGGCATGTGGGAGATGAAGTCGGACATGGCGGGCGCGGCGGCGGTCGGCGCGGCCATGCTGGCGGTCGCGGCGCTCAAGCCGTCGGTGACCGTCACCGGCTACCTGCCGATGGCGGAGAACATGCCGTCGGGCACCAGCTACCGGCCGGGCGACGTGATCAGCATGTTCAACGGCAAGAAGGTGGAGGTGCTCAACACCGACGCCGAGGGCCGGATGGTGCTGGCCGACGCGATGGCGCGGGCCTGCGCGGACGGCGCGGACTACCTGTTCGAGACCTCCACGCTGACCGGCGGCCAGGTGATCGCGCTGGGCAAGCGGATCGCCGGTGTGATGGGCACCCCGGAGCTGTGCGAGCGGGTGCGGGTGGCCGGTGACGCGACCGGCGAGCCGGCCTGGCCGATGCCGCTGCCGGACGACGTGCGCAAGGGCATGGAGTCGGACGTCGCGGACATCTCGCAGGTCAACGCCGGGATGGACCGGGCCGGGCACATGCTGCAGGGCGGCGTGTTCCTGCGCGAGTTCGTCACCGACGACGTGGCGTGGGCGCACATCGACATCGCCGGTCCGGGCTACCACTCGGGTGAGGCGACCGGCTACTGGACCAAGGGCGGCACCGGCGTGCCGGTGCGTACGCTCGTGCACCTGGTCGAGGACGTCGCCACCAACGGCTGACCGACGCGTACGACGAGGGGCCTCCGGCGACGCCGGGGGCCCCTTTCGCGTGGTCTCAGAACAGCTCGGGGCGGCGCTTGCGGCGCTCGTTGTAGTCGCGCATCCGCTGCGGATAGCCCATCAGCCGCACGTCGTAGATCGGAATGGCGATCCGGTGCGCCCAGCGGCGGGCCTCGTCCGGCCCGCCGACACGCCGCCGGGTCCACTCGCCGTCGTCGGCGATCAGCATGATCGTGGTCTCGGTGACCGTCGTACGGGGCTCGATGTACGCCTCGACGCCCTTGCGGGTCCGGACGAAGTTCTCCAGATGGTCCAGATCGGCGCGGTCGGCGGCGCGGTCGCGGCTCGCCGGGGCCGCCCGCTTGCGTCGTCGGAACAGCCCCACCGAATCCACTCCTCCCCCAAGCCGTCATCGAAGACGGTGCCAAGGGTACGTGTCACCGACGTGTCGTTGGGCACCTCGGTACGCGCCCGGTCCGTGGTGGTGACAAGATGACCGAGGTGGGGTGTGCCTGTTACTCCGCCGTAACCCCCGATGCAGTGACGCGACCTGGGAGTTGGATGTGAGCGAGCCGAACGACACGACCTTCGACATCGTCATCCTCGGAGGTGGTAGCGGCGGCTACGCGGCGGCGCTGCGTGCCGCCCAGCTGGACCTCTCCGTCGCCCTCATCGAGAAGAGCAAGCTGGGCGGGACCTGCCTGCACAACGGGTGCATCCCGACCAAGGCGCTGCTGCACGCCGCCGAGATCGCCGACCAGACCCGCGAGTCCGAGCAGTTCGGCGTGAAGGCCGAGCTGGTCGGCATCGACATGAAGGCGGTCAACTCGTACAAGGACGGCGTGATCTCCCGCCTGTACAAGGGCCTCCAGGGCCTGGTGGGCAGCAGCAAGAAGATCACCTTCGTGGCCGGCGCGGGCAAGCTGGTCGGCAAGAACGTCGTCGAGGTGGACGGCAAGCGCTACACCGGCCGCAACGTCGTGCTGGCCTCCGGCTCGTACGCGAAGAGCCTGCCCGGCCTGGACGTCGACGGTGAGCGGATCATCACCAGCGACCACGCCCTGACCCTGGACCGCGTCCCGTCGTCGGCGATCGTCCTCGGCGGCGGCGTGATCGGCGTCGAGTTCGCCAGCGTCTGGAAGTCCTTCGGCGTGGACGTGACCATCGTCGAGGCGCTGCCCCGCCTGGTCGCCGCCGAGGACGAGGAGTCGTCGAAGGCGCTGGAGCGGGCGTTCCGCAAGCGGAAGATCAACTTCAAGGTCGGCAAGCCGTTCGAGAAGGTCGAGAAGACCGACAAGGGCGTGAAGCTGACCATCTCCGGCGGCGACACGGTCGAGGCCGAGCTGCTGCTGGTCGCCGTGGGCCGCGGCCCGAACACCGCCGGCCTCGGCTACGAGGAGCAGGGCGTCAAGATGGACCGCGGCTACGTGCTGACCGACGAGCGGCTGCGCACCAGCGTGCCGAACGTCTACGCGGTCGGCGACATCGTGCCCGGCCTGCAGCTCGCGCACCGCGGCTTCCAGCAGGGCATCTTCGTCGCCGAGGAGATCGCCGGGAAGAACCCGGCCGTGATCGACGAGGCCGGCATCCCGCGCGTCACCTACTGCGACCCGGAGCTTGCGTCGGTCGGCCTGACCGAGGCGAAGGCCAAGGAGCAGTACGGCGCCGACAAGATCAAGACCTACAACTACAACCTGGGCGGCAACGGCAAGAGCCAGATCCTCAAGACCGCCGGCCACGTGAAGCTGGTCCGGGTGGACGACGGCCCGGTGGTCGGCGTGCACATGGTCGGCGCCCGGGTCGGTGAGCTGATCGGCGAGGCGCAGCTCATCTACAACTGGGAGGCGTACCCGGCCGAGGTGGCGCAGCTCGTGCACGCCCACCCGACGCAGAACGAGGCTCTGGGCGAGGCGCACCTGGCCCTGGCCGGCAAGCCGCTGCACGCGCACGCCTGACACGACAACCGCGGCGTCCGGCGACGGGCGATGATCCCACCAGGGGAATGAAGGAGTCTGGAGAACATGCCGGTATCGGTCACCATGCCCCGGCTCGGCGAGAGCGTCACCGAGGGCACCGTCACGCGCTGGCTCAAGCAGGAGGGTGACACCGTCGAGGTCGACGAGCCCCTGCTCGAGGTGTCGACCGACAAGGTCGACACCGAGATCCCGTCCCCCGCGGCGGGCGTGCTGAGCCGGATCGTGGTCGGCGAGGACGAGACCGCCGAGGTCGGCAGCGAGCTGGCGGTCATCGCTGGCGAGGGCGAGGACGCGGGCGCGGCTCCCACCGAGGAGGCCGAGCCGGCCACCGAGCCGACGGCCGCCGCCGAGGGCACCGGCCCCGAGCCGGAGCAGGCCGAGGAGGCCGCCGCCGAGCCGGGCGCCGAAGCCGAGCAGCCGGCCGTCGAGGAGCCGGCCGAGCCCGCCGCGCCGTCGGGCGAGGGCACGCCGGTGACCATGCCGGCCCTGGGTGAGAGCGTCACCGAGGGCACCGTCACCCGCTGGCTCAAGCAGGTCGGCGAGACCGTCGAGGTGGACGAGCCGCTGCTGGAGGTCTCCACCGACAAGGTCGACACCGAGATCCCGTCGCCGGTCGCCGGCACGCTGCAGGAGATCAAGGTCGCCGAGGACGAGACCGCCGACGTCGGCGCCGTGCTGGCGATCGTCGGGGTGGCCGGCGCCGCGCCCGCGCCCGCGAAGGCGGAGGCGAAGCCCGAGCCCAAGCCGGAGCCGAAGGCCGAGGCGAAGCCCGAGCCCAAGCCGGAGCCGAAGCCGGAGCCCAAGGTCGAGGAGCCCACGCCGGGCGCGTCCTACAACGAGCCGGCCGCCGAGGCGGAGCAGGCCGCGCAGCCGGCCAAGGCCGAGGCGGCGGCCCAGCCGGCCGCGCCGGCCGCCGCGCAGCGCCCGAGCGTTCCGGCCGAGTACGGCGAGGACGCCGCCGGGTACGTGACGCCGCTGGTGCGCAAGCTCGCCGCCGAGCACGGCGTGGACCTGGGCTCGATCAAGGGCACCGGCGTGGGTGGCCGCATCCGTAAGCAGGACGTGCTGGAGGCGGCCGAGAAGGCGAAGGCCGCCAAGCCGGAGCCGGCCGCCGCCGCACCGGCCGCCAAGGCCGAGGCCCCGGCCAAGCCGGCCGCCAAGCCGGAGCCGAGCGCCAAGCGGGGCACCACGGAGAAGCTGCCGCGGATCCGCGCCACCATCGCCAAGCGGATGCAGCAGTCGCTGCACGAGACGGCGCAGCTGACCACCGTCGTCGAGGTCGACGTCACCAAGGTCGCCAGGCTGCGGGCGCGGGCCAAGGACTCGTTCCAGGCCAAGCACGGCGTGAAGCTGTCCTTCCTGCCGTTCTTCGCGCTGGCCGCGATCGAGGCGCTCCAGACGTACCCGATCATCCAGGCCAGCATGGACCTGGACGGCGGGACGATCACGTACCCGGCCGCGGAGCACCTGGGCATCGCGGTGGACACCGAGCGCGGGCTGCTCGTACCGGTCATCCACAACGCCGGTGACCTCAACATGGGCGGCATCGCGAAGCGGATCGCCGACCTGGCCGAGCGCACCCGGGCCAACAAGATCACCCCGGACGAGATGGCCGGGGCGACGTTCACGCTCACCAACACCGGCAGCCGGGGCGCGCTGTTCGACACCCCGATCGTGCCGTCGCCGCAGTCGGCGATGCTCGGCACGGGTGCCGTGGTGAAGCGCCCGGTCGTGGTCAACGACCCGGAGCTGGGCGAGGTCGTGGCGATCCGGTCGATGGTCTACCTGGCCATGTCGTACGACCACCGGCTGATCGACGGCGCCGACGCGGCCCGCTTCCTCACCGCGGTGAAGGAGCGGCTGGAGGGCGGCAACTTCGAGGCCGAGCTGGGTCTGTAGATCCGAGACGGCGAGGGGGCGCGCGGCGACATGCCGCGCGCCCCCTTCCTCGTTTCCGCGGGTCAGCCGCGCAGGTGCGCCTCGGAGACGGTCCAGAGCTGCTCGGCGGCCTCCGGGTCCCGGGCGTACGCGGCCCAGCCGGTGCGGGTGCCCGGCTGGTTCGGGCCGGCCTCCTGGCAGTCCTCGAAGTACCGGCCGCCGACGCCGTCGAGCAGCGGCGAGGTGGCGACCAGCACCGAGGTCGCGGCGCCCTGTTCCGAGGTCTTGAAGGCGGCCGCGTTGCCGCTGCGCATCCGCGCCAACTCCTCCTCGCTGATGTAGCGCTGGAGGTTGGTCCGGATCGCACCGGGCATCAGCGCGTTGGTGTAGACGCCGTCGTCCGCCCAGCGGCGGGTCGCCTCCACCGCGAAGAGCACGTTCGCGGTCTTGGACTGCCCGTACGCCAGCCACGGGTCGTACGGCCGCTGCCGGAAGTGGATGTCGGAGAACACCACTGGTGAGCGCAGGTGCGCGGCCGAGCTGACCGAGACGATCCGCGCGCCGTCGGCCGCGGCGAGCGCCGGGCGCAGCCCGGTGGCGAGCGCGAAGTGCCCGAGGTGGTTGGTCGCGAACTGCATCTCCCAGCCCTGCTCGGTGCGCATCTCGGGCGAGGCCATGATCCCGGCGTTGTCGACGAGCATGTGCAGCGGCCCGTCCCAGGTTCGGACGAACGAGGCCACCGAGGCGAGGTCGGCGAGGTCGAGCGGCGCGACCAGGATCCGGTCGTTGCCGGTGGTGCCGGTGATGTCGTCGGCGGCGCGCTGCCCGGCCTCGGTGTTGCGGACGGCGAGGGTGACGTCCGCTCCGGCGGCGGCGAGCGCCCGGGCGGTCTCCACGCCGATCCCGGAGGCGCCGCCGGTGACGACGGCCCGCCGGCCTGTGAGGTCCAGGTCGCGGACCACCTCCAGGGCTGTGGTCTCGGCGGAGAACGGGGTGGTGACGGGTGTCGAGCTGGTCATGGTCCATCCTTGTCGACGGCGACGCGGACCGATGTCCGCCCGCTACTATGAGAAGCGGAGGATCCTCCGTTACTCCGCCAGCATAACCGGAGGGCACTCCGGTTACCATCGTGCCGGGCCGGCGACCCGGTCGAGGGAGGAGAGCCCGTGCCCGACCGACAGCTGCGCGCGGACGCGCTGCGCAACCGGCAGCGGCTGCTGGACGCCGCGGTCCAGGCGTTTTCCCAGGACGGCCCGGAGGTAACGCTGGACCGGGTCGCCAAGGAGGCCGGCGTCGGCATCGGCACGCTCTACCGCCACTTCCCCAGCCGGGAGGCGCTGATCGAGGCGGCGTACCGCAACGAGCTGGAGAAGCTCTGCGACGCCGCCCCGGCGCTGCTCGCGGCCCAGCCCGCCGACGCGGCGCTGCGCGCCTGGATGGACCGGTTCGTCGACTACCTCGCCACCAAGCGGGGCATGGCCGACGCGCTGCGGCTGGTGATCGCCTCCGGCGCCAACCCGTACGCGCAGAGCCGCGACCTGCTGCTCGCCGCGCTCGGGGCGCTGCTCGCGGCGGGCGCCGCCGCGGGTGTCGTACGCGCCGACGTGGCCGCCGCCGACGTGCTCGCCAGCCTCAGCGGGGTCTCCCTGGTGGCGGGCGAACCGGACCAGCGCGCCCAGGCCGGACGCCTGCTCGACTTGCTGATGGACGGCCTGCGCCACCGGCCGGGCTGACCGAATCGGCCACCCGGCCCGACCTGCGCTGACAGACTCGGCCGGTGGGCTCGTACGGGTGGCGCGGACGCCTGGGACCGGCGGTGCCGGTGGCCCCCGGTGCCCGGGTCGACCGGTTCGAGATCTTCTTCGACCTGGTCTTCGTCTTCTCGTTCTTCATCATCACCCGGGCCACCGCGCTCCAGGTGACCGGCGGGGCGCTGCTGCACGCGCTGCTGGTCCTCGCCGTGCTCTGGTGGTCGTGGGTGGTGCACAGCGTGGTGGCCACCCGGGTACGCCTCGGCGAGGGCTTCGTCCCGGTGCTCATGACAGTCGGCATGGCCGCGCTGTTCACGTTCGCGCTGTCCCTGCCGCACGCGTTCCGCGACCCGCGCGGCAACGAGGCCGGGCCGATGGTCGCGGCGCTCAGCTACACCGTCCTGCGGTTGATCCACCTGCTGCTGTACCGGCACGCGGTCCGGGACAGCCCGAACGAGCGTCGGCAACTCCTCCGGTTCGGCCCGGAACTGATCGGCAGCACCGCGCTGCTGCTGGTCGCCGCGCTGCTGCCGCCGAGAATCGACGACCTGTTCTCCGCGGCGGTGCTCCGGGACGTGCTGTGGGGCGGGGTCATCCTGCTCCAGTACGGCAGCGGCATGATCGCCGGCACCTGGGGCTGGGGCGTCTCGTCCGCCGAGCACTGGACCGAGCGGTACGACCTCATCCTGATCATCGCGCTGGGCGAGTCGGTCATCTCCGTCGGCGTCGGCAGCAACCTGCTCGGCCAGCCGCCCACCTGGCCGGCCGTGGCGGCGGCGGTGCTCGGCATCTTCTTCACCGCCGCGCTCTGGTGGGCGCACTACGACATGGTCGGGCCGGCCGCCCGGATCGCGTTGCACGCCGCGCAGGACGGCCCCCGGGTGGCGATGGCCCGGGACGCGTACGCGTACCTGTTCCTGCCGATGATCGCGGGCATCATCCTGTTCGCGCTCGGCGCCGAGACGATCGTGCACGGGATCGCCGACCCGAACGTGCCGCCGAGCGAACCGGCGCACGGCCCGGGCGTGCCGCTGCTGTTCGGCGGCGTGATCTGCTACCTCTGCGGCAACATGTTGTTCCAGCTCCGCACCCTGCGCACGGTGAGCTGGACCCGGGTCGGCACGGTGCTGCTGCTGGGCGTGACCATCCCGGTCGCGGAGCGGGTGCCGGGGCTGGCCGCGCTGGGCATGCTGACCGCGATCACCGTGGGTATGGTGGCCGTCGAGGTGATCGTCTTCGCCGAGGGCCGGCAGGCACTGCGCAAGCTGGTCTTCGAGGAGCGCACCAGCCACGAGGCGCACGAGGCGGCCTGGCGGGCCCGTTGGCACGAGCAACCCGAGGACCGCGACGAGAACGGGTGAACCACCTGCCCGCCGCCCTCGTGATACCTGTCGGCCCCGCACCGGGGCCGCAGACGAGGGATACGGGGATCGCATGACCATCGACACCGTCCACGCCGGCGCGGCCGGCACCTGGCAGTTCGGCGACCTGACCGTCAACCGGATGGGCCTGGGCGCCATGCGGCTGACCGCGAACGCCGACGGCAGCCCGAGCGACCGGGACCGGGCCGTCGCCGTGCTGCGCCGCGCCGTCGAGCTGGGCGTCAACCACATCGACACGGCCGCGTTCTACTTCTCGCCGCTGCGCTCGGCCAACGAGCTGATCAACCGGGCACTGTCGCCGTACTCCGACGATCTGGTCATCGTGACCAAGGTCGGGCCCGGCAAGGACCCGTCCGGGCAGTGGCTGCCGGCGGCCCGCCCGGACCAGTTGCGCGGGCAGGTGGAGGAGAACCTGCGCCAGCTCGGCCGCGACCACCTGGACGTGGTGAACCTGCGGGTGCACGGCCCGGAGCCGCTGTCCGAGCACTTCGGCGCGCTGGCCGAGCTGCGCGACGCCGGGCTGATCCGGCACCTGGGCGTCTCCGCGGTACGCCCGCACCAGGTCGCCGAGGCCCGCGCCATCGCCCCGGTGGTGTGCGTGCAGAACTCGTACGGCCTGGGCTACCGCCGTACGCACGACGAGCTGATCCGGGACTGCGCGGCGCACGGCACCGCGTTCGTGCCGTTCTTCTCCATCGTCACCAGCGGCCGGGAGGCCGGCGCCACCGGCGAGGAGCGCCCGGAGGTGCACGCGGTGGCCCGGGAGCACGGTGTGACGGCGGCCCAGGTCCGGCTGGCCTGGACGCTGGCCCGGGGCCCGAACGTGCTGGCCATCCCCGGCACCGGCAACCCGGCGCACCTGGAGCAGAACATCGCCGCCGCCGCGCTGCGCCTCTCCCCCGCCGACCTGGCCCGCCTCGACGCGGTGTGAGGTTCGGCCGTCGGCAGAATCGGCGCGTACGGGGTGGCCCGCCGCCGCGTGCGCGCCGATGCTGAGGCGATGGCGACCTTCTCCGTGCAGGCCCAACCCACCGACGCGGCGAGCTGGACCGAGCTGGCCCGTACCGTCGAGGCGGCCGGCTTCGACGCGCTGTTCGCGGCCGACCACCCCGGCGACTGCGCGTCGCCGTTCGTCGCGCTCGCCGCCGCGGCGGCGGTGACCAGCACGCTGGGGCTCGGCTCGTACGTCTCCAACGCCGGCGTCCGCGAACCGATCCTGCTCGCCGCCGACGTGGCCACGCTCGACGTGGTCTCCGGCGGGCGGGCCCGGTTCGGCGTCGGCGCGGGCCACACGCCGGCGGAGTGGCGGGCCGTCGGGCGCGAGCGCCCGGACGTCGCCGGCCGGGTCCGCCGCTGCGTCGCGGTGACCGAGGCGGTACGGGCGCTGCTGGCCGGCGACGAGGTCACCGTGGACACCGAGGACCTGACGACGTACGCGGCACGACTCGACCGGCCCCGCCCGGTCCAGGACCGGATCCCGCTGACCGTCGGCGCTTCCAACTCGACGCTGCTGCGCTGGGCCGGGAGGCACGCCGACGTGGTCGGCCTGGCCGGCCTGGGCCGGACGCTGCCCGACGGCCACCAGCACACCGTCCGGTGGCGGGCCGACCAGATCGAGGCGCAGCTCGCGCACGTGGCGGCCGGAGCGGCCGGCCGGGACACACCGCCGGTCCTGGAGGCGCTGGTCCAGCACGTCGCCGTCACCGACGACGCGGAGGCGGCCGCCGCCGGGACGGCCGCCGAGACCGGGCTCACCCCCGCGGAGGTGCTGGCCACCCCGTTCGTGCTGGCCGGCACGCCCGACGAGATCGTCGCGGCGGTGGCCGGGCACCGGCGCCGCTGGGGTGTCACCCGCTTCGTGGTACGCGCCGGAGCCGTCGACGCGCTCGCCCCGCTCCTGCCCCGGCTGGCGGGAAAAGAGCTGGACTTCGAGCACACTCGAAAGTGAACACTGGGCGCATGACGACGACACGACGGCTGGGCCGCAGCGGCATCGAGGTCAGCGCGATCGGCATGGGTTGCTGGGCGATCGGCGGCCCGCTCTGGGACGGCACCCAACCGCTCGGCTGGGGCGAGGTGGACGACGACGAGTCGGTGCGCACCGTCCACCGGGCTCTCGATCTGGGCGCGACGCTGTTCGACACCTCCAGCAACTACGGCGCCGGGCACAGCGAGCGGGTACTCGGGCGCGCGCTCGCTGGCCGCCGGGACCGGGCGGTCATCGCGACCAAGTTCGGCTACCCCACCGACGAGGAGACCCGGCAGGCGCTCGGCGAGGACGCCAGCCCCGAGTACGCGCGGCGCAGCCTGGAGGGTTCGCTGCGCCGGCTCGGCACCGACCACGTCGACCTCTACCAGCTCCACCTGGGCGGCCTGCCGGTACCGCAGGCACTTGACCTCGTCGGCACGCTGGAGGACCTGGTCACCCAGGGGAAGATCCGGGCGTACGGCTGGAGCACCGACGACCCCGCCTCGGCGCGCGCCTTCGCCGAGGCCGGACCGCACTGCGCGGCGGTCCAGCACGACCAGTCGGTGCTGCGGGACAACGCGGCCATGCTCGCGGTGTGCGCGGAGTTCGACCTGGCCGCCCTGAACCGGGGGCCGCTGGCGATGGGCCTGCTCACCGCGAAGTACCAGGACGCGCCCACGGCCCGGGGCGACGACGACGTGCGCGGCGTGGCACCGGAGTGGCTGGACTGGTTCACCGGCGGCGTGCCGCGCGCCGAGTGGGCCGAGCGGGTGGCCCGGGTCCGTGAGGCGCTGACCGCCGACGGCCGCACGCTCGCCCAGGGCGCGCTGGGCTGGCTGCTCGCCCGCAGCCCGCACACGCTGCCGATCCCCGGTTGCCGCACCGTCGCGCAGGCCGAGGAGAACCTGGGAGCGCTGGCGTACGGGCCGCTGCCGGAGGACGCGTTCGCCGAGGTGGAGCGCCTGCTCGCCGACCTGCGCACCGCCCCCGCCGACGCCTGACCCGCTCGACCGCACCGGCAGCCACACCGCAGCTCTGTAGCACTTCGTAGCACACAGGCGGTAGACTGCCGGTGTGGCCGAGCACGCTCATCGCGAGATCACCCAACGCGAGCTGCGCAACGACTCCGGTGCCATCATGCGCGGAGTGGAGCGCGGAGAGTCCTTCACCATCACTCGCAACGGCACGCCGATCGGGCGGTTGATCCCGATCCGGCGCCGCACGTTCGTGCCGCGAGCCGAGGTTCTCGCGGCCTTCGCCAGCGCACCCCTGTTGGACGAGGCCCGCTTCCGGTCCGACCTCGACGCCGCCATCGACCAGGATCTGCCCAGCCGTGACTGGTGACCTCCCCGTGCGGGGTCTGATCGACACCAACATCGTCATCCATCTGGGCGGACTCGACGGGGCGGAACTGCCCGACGAGATGGTCATCAGCGCGGTCACGCTTGCCGAACTCTCGGCCGGTCCACATCACACCGACGATCCGCGCGAGCGCGCCCGCCGGATGAGCGTCCTGCAGCACGTCGAGGCCACGTTCGAGCCGCTCCCGTTCGACGCCGAGGCGGCGCGGGCCTTCGGCCTGGTCTCGGCGGCGGTGCTCGCCGCCGGGCGGGGAACGCGGCGCCGGGTAGCGGACCTGATGATCGCCTCCGTCGCACACGCCAACGCGCTTCCCCTCTACACCACGAACCCCGCCGACTTCCTCGGGCTCGACGGTCTGATCACAGTGCATCCGGTCAGCAGGCCGACCGGCTGAGGCCGGCCGTCGGCGCGTGACCGGCGGGCGTGACGAGTGAGTGATTTCGCTCCACGCATCCGAATCGCGCCGCGTACTCGAAGATGTGAGCATGCGGATCCTCATGGCCGGCGCGTCCGGTTTCCTCGGCACCCGACTGGTCGACTGCCTCACCGCGGACGGCCACCAGGTCACCCGCCTGGTCCGCCGCCCGCCGCGCACCCCCGTCGAACGGCAGTGGAACCCCTCCGCCGCGCAGCTCGACCCGCAGTGCGTCGCCGACGCCGACGCGGTGGTGAACCTGGCCGGCGCCGGGGTGGGTGACAAGCGCTGGAACGACGAGTACCGGAAGCTGATCCGGACCAGCCGGGTGGACAGCACCACCACGCTCGCCATCACGATCGCCGGCCTGCCCGCCGCCGACCGGCCCGCGGTGCTGCTGAACTCCTCCGCCGTCGGCTGGTACGGCAACACCGGCGACCGGGCGGTCACCGAGGAGGCGCCTGCGGGTGAGGGGTTCCTCGCCGACGTCTGCCGGGTCTGGGAGGCCGCGACCCGCCCGGCCGAGGACGCGGGCGTACGGGTGGTGCGCCTGCGTACCGGACTGCCGCTGCACCGCGACGGCGGCCTGCTCAAGCCGCAGCTGCTGCCGTTCCGCCTCGGCGTCGGCGGCAAGCTGGGCAACGGGCGGCAGTGGCTGCCGTGGATCTCGATGCGGGACTGGCTCGACGCCGCGAAGTTCCTGCTGGCCCGCGACGGCATCGCCGGCGCGGTGAACGTGGTCGGCCCGGCGCCGGTCACCAACGCCGAGTTCACCAGGGAGCTGGCCCGCCAGCTGCACCGCCCGGCGATCATGCCGATCCCGGCGGTGGCGCTGAAGGTGGCGCTCGGCGGTTTCGCGCAGGAGGCGCTGACCAGCGCGCGGGTGCTGCCCGCCGTGCTCGACAAGGCCGGGTTCCCGTGGGTCCACCCCGACCTGGCGGGCGCGCTGCGCGCCGCCCTCACCGAGTGAGCGGGCGAGGGCGGCGCGGCGGATCAGCAGCCGATCACCCAGTACGCGGGCCCGGTCTGCTTCAGCGTGCTCGTGTAGAAGGTGTTGTAGAGGCCCATCCGCTGCCCGCTGCCGAGCGCGTAGGCGTACCCGCCGGACTGGTAGGCCCGCCCGGCCACCACGTGTGCGTAGTTGCTGGCGGTGACGCAGACCGGCGCGCTGGTCGGCGTGGGCGAGGCGGTCGGCGTGGGCGAGGCCGTCTGGGTGGGTGACGCGGTGGCCGTCGGGGTCGGGCTCGGCGAGGCGCCACCACCGCCGAGCCCGAAGAAGACCGCGTCCCGGTACGTCGAACAGATGGTGTCCAGGAAGTACGCCCCGGCAGTGCCGCACTGGTCCGCGCCCGTACCCGGGTCGACGGGGGTGCCGTGGCCCATCCCGGAGACCCGGTAGAGGCGGACCTGGTCGGCGCCGTAGACCTCCAGGCCGGTGCCGGCCGGCAGCGTGGACGTGCTGGTCGGGGTGGTCGACACGCCCAGCACGTTCGTCCACTGGTCCCGCGACTCGGCGGCGTTCGCGGTCGCCACCGTGGTGTCGCTGGTGCCGTGCCAGATCGCCACCCGTGGGCGCTTGCCGGTGTACCCGGCGTACGCGCCGCGGACCAGGTCGCCCCACTGCGCCGGGGTCTTGTCCACCCCCGGGTTCATGCAGCTGAACGCGGTGACGGTGCTGGTGGCGCAGCGGTACGGGATGCCGGCGATGATCGAGCCGGCGGCGAAGACGTCGGGGTAGGCGGCGAGCATGGCCGCGCTCATCGCGCCGCCCGCGGAGAGGCCGCTGACGTAGACGCGGGCGCCGTCGGTGCCGTAGGTGGTCTTGGCGTAGTCCACCATCTGCTTGATCGACAGCGCCTCGCCCTGGCCGCGTGCGGTGTCACCGGTCTCGAACCAGTTGAAGCAGGAGTTGGCGTTGTTACCGCTGGGCTGCTGCGGCGCGATGAGCGTGAACTTCCACTGGTCGGCGTACTTCTGCCAGCCGGAGTTGGTGACGTAGGTCGAGGCGTTCTGCACGCAGCCGTGCAGCAGCACCACGGCGGGCGCGCCGGCGGGCAGGCCGTCCGGGCGGTACGCGTACATGGCCAGGTTGCCGGGGTTGGAGCCGAACCCGGTGACCTGGGTCAGCGAGGCGGCCTGGGCGGGAACGGCGGCGACCAGCGCGGTGGCCGCGGCCAGCACGACCCCGGCCGCCGCCCCGGCGACGCGGGCGATGAGGGATGAGGAGCGGGGCACGGGGACCTCCCGATCGTGGAATGTGAACTGAGTCACCTCCGAGTTGCCGAGACGTTACGGCCGCGTTTCGTCACACCGGAATGGCCGCCGCTCACACATTCACGACCACCGAAGTGTGCGGCGAGTTCCGTGTCCGGGCGGTCTGCCCAGGTCCGGTTGGTAACGTCCGCTGCGTGCCCTCCTCCCCGTCCCCGGCCGCCGGCCCGGCGCCGACGCGCGTCCGCGACCGGCGCGCCGACCTGCTGGTCACGCTCGCCGCGCTGGCCCTGGCCCTCTGGGTGACGAGTGGCCTGTGGCGGGATCCGAACAGCCGCGCGATCACCGTCAACTCCAGCGACCAGGCGCTGTTCGAGTGGCTGCTGGCGTTCGGCGGGCACGCGCTGACCCACGGGCAGAACCCGCTGTACACCACCTTGATCAACGTCCCGGACGGGGTGAACCTCGCGGTGAACACCTCGATCACCGTGTACGCGGCGGTGTTCGCGCCGCTGACGTACCTGATCGGGCCGCCCGCGACGTTCCTGGTGATCCTCACGCTCAACCTGGCCGCGACGGCGGTGGCCTGGTACTGGCTGCTCAGCCGGCACCTGGTCCGCAGCCGGCTGGCCGCCGGGGTGGGGGCGCTGTTCATCGCCTTCTGCCCGGCGATGGTGTCGCACGCCAACGCGCACCTGAACTGGACCGCGGGCTGGCTGGTGCCGCTGCTGATCTGGGGCGTGTTCCGGCTGCGCCGGCCGGGCCGGGCCGTCACCGGCGGGATCGTGCTCGGCCTGCTGGTGGCTGTCGCGTTCTCGATCGCCGCCGAAGGGCTGTTCTTCACCGCGCTGGCGCTCGGCGTGTTCCTCGTGGTGTGGGCGCTGCACCCGGCGCGCCGGTCCGAGGTACGCGCCGCGTTGCCCCGGATGGCGGCCGGGCTGGGCGTGACAGCGCTCGTCGCGGGGGCGCTGCTGGCGTACCCGCTCTGGCTGCACTTCCTCGGACCGCAACGGTTCCACGGCACCGGATTCGACCCGTTGATCCACTCCGAGGACATCGCCGCGTACGGGTCCTACCCGCGCCGGTCGCTGGCCGGCTGGGCCGGGTGGGGCACCTCGCTGGCGCCCAACCCGACAGAGGAGAACTCGTTCTTCGGCGTACCGCTGCTCCTGCTCGCCGTCGCCTGCTTCGCGCTGCTGTGGCGGCGCGCGGACCGCGCGTTCCGGGCCACCCTCGCGGCGCTCGGCGTGACCGCAGTGGTCTTCGCGGTGCTGTCGTGGGGGCCGACGGTGAAGTGGAACGGCCGCCGGTTCGACCAGACGCTGCCGTTCGGGGTGCTGGACAACCTGCCGGTGATCAACGCGGCGTTGCCGTCCCGGCTGGCGCTCGTGGTCGCGCCGGTCATCGGCCTGCTGCTGGCGTACGCGATCGACTCGCTGCGTGCCCGGCCGCCCCGGCGCCGGGTGAGCGGGCTCGCGTGGGCGCTGGGCTTCGCCGCGGCGCTGCTGCCGCTGGTGCCCACGCCGCTGCTGACCAGCGTCCGCGAGCCGATCCCGCAGTTCATCACCAGCGGCGCCTGGCAGCGCTACGTCCCGCCCGACGGGGTGCTGACGCCGCTGCCGCTGACCGTGGACGTCTACCCGGACGGGCAGCGCTGGCAGGCGTACGCGCTCGCCCACCGGCAGGGTGAGTTCCGGATCCCGTCCGGCTTCTTCCTCGGGCCGGGCGGGCCGGAGGGCCGGGGCCGGATCGGCCCGGTGCCGCGCACCTTCGACTCGCTGATGGATCAGGCGGGCCGTACCGGGCTGGTGCCGATCATCACCGACGGCAGCATCCGCGAGTCCCGGGCGGACCTGCGCTACTGGGGGGTCCAGGCGGTGGTGCTCCCGGACCGGGTGCACGGCGCGAAGTTCGACGTCGACGAGGAGGCGCTGCGGCGCACCGCCACCGCGCTGCTCGGCCCGCCCGAGCGGGTGGAGGATGTCTGGCTGTGGCGGGTGCCGGTCTGACCGCCGCCTCGACCCGATGGCGACGAGGCTCACGGGTCCGGTTCCCGGGGGCGGGACTAGGCTGGACGGGTGAGCGTGACGACTTCCGGGTTGACCGCCGTCCGCGCCGGCCTGCTCGACTACCAGGCCGCCTGGGACGAGCAGCGCCGGCTGCACGAGGCGGTGGTGGCCGGCGAGCAGGGCGATACGGTGCTGCTGCTGGAGCACCCCAGCGTCTACACCGCCGGCAAGCGCACCGAGCCGTGGGACCGCCCGATGGACGGCACCCCGGTGGTGGACGTGGACCGCGGCGGCAAGATCACCTGGCACGGTCCGGGGCAGCTCGTCGGCTACCCGATCGTCCGGCTGCCCGACCCGGTCGACGTGGTCGCGTACGTCCGGCGCACCGAGCAGCTCCTGATCGACGTCTGCGCCGAGTTCGGGCTGTCCGCCGGCCGGGTCGAGGGACGCAGCGGCGTGTGGGTGCCGGAGGACGACCGGGGCCCGGCCCGCAAGGTCGCCGCCATCGGCATCCGGGTGGCCCGCGGCGTCACGCTGCACGGCTTCTCCATCAACTGCGACTGCGACCTGGGCTTCTTCGACCGGATCGTGCCCTGCGGCATCCGCGACGCCGGGGTCACCTCGCTGACCGCCGAGCTGGGCCGGCCGATCACCGTCGCCGACGTGCTGCCGGTGGTCGAGCGGCACCTGCCGACGCTGACGCAGGTCTGAGCCCGGTGCGGCTCGACCTGGTCACGCTCGTCGTGGCCGAGTACGACCCCGCGATCGCCTTCTTCACCGAGGTGCTCGGGTTCGAGCTGGCCGAGGACAAGCCGTCGCTGACGAACGACGGCCGGCCCAAGCGCTGGGTGGTCGTCCGCCCGCCGGGCGGCGGCACCGGCCTGCTGCTGGCCCGCGCCGACGGCGAGCACCAGGCCGGTGCCGTGGGCGACCAGACCCACGGCCGGGTGGGCTTCTTCCTCCAGGTCGACGACTTCGAGGCGGTGTACCGCCGGATGGTCGACGCGGGCGTCGAGTTCGTCCGGCCGCCCCGCACCGAGCCGTACGGCCGGGTCGCGGTCTTCCGCGACATCGCCGGCAACCCGTGGGACCTGCTCGGCCCGGCCTGACCGCTCGGCGGCGCGGTGGCCGACCGGTCCGGATCGCCGTCCGCCCAGGGCCCACCTTTGCCGTCGGTCACGGCGAGTGACGATGCCGCGCCCGCAGCATGTGGCCTCCCGCCGACTTTGCTCTGCAGCCGGATCCGCAACGGTCACTCCTGGTCAACTGCTGCGTCCTTGGCTGCAGAGCAAAGGGCTCAAACACCCTTCCCTCCCTCCCGAGGGCTGTCCGCCATAACCCCAGCTCAGCGCAATCCGCCGGCCTCGAGGGCATCCCGACCACCCCGAACAACCCTCACTGAGCGTGATCACGGGACTGAGCGACCTCTCGTCACGCTCAGTGGCAGATCCGAGCCGATTCGGGAGGGCGGCGCGAGACCGACGGTCCCGATGGCGAGCCCGCGCCCCGCCACCGGGACCGGCAGAGAGCGAGTCCGCCGCCGGGACCGGCGGGGAGGGAGCCGCGCGAGGGCGCAGCCGTCAGGGCGTGAGACGGTGCAGGTCGCGCGGGAAGGCGGTCACCTCCCGGACGTTCGCCGCGCCCGTGAGCCGGGCGACGAACCGCTCCAGCCCGATCGCGAAACCGCCGTGCGGCGGCATGCCGTGCCGGAACGCGTCCACGTACCCGGCGTACGGCTCCACCGGCTCGCCGCGCGCCGCCAGGGCGGCCAGGTAGTCGCCGTGCCGGTGCAGCCGCTGCCCGCCGGTCACCAGCTCCACGCCCCGGAACAGCAGGTCGAAACCGTTGGAGTACGCGGGCCGGGCCGGGTCCGGGTGGGTGTAGAACGGGCGTTTCGCCATCGGGTAGCCGGTGACGAAGAGGAAGTCGCTGCCGTGCTCGCGGAGCGCCCACTCCCCCAGCGCCCGCTCGTGCGCCGGCGCCAGGTCGGGTTCGTCGGCCGGCGCTCCGGCGATCGTCAGCGCGTCGGTGAAGTGCACCGCCGGGATCTCGGCCGGCACCTCCGGCACCGTCACGCCGAGCGTCGCCAGCGCGCCACCGGCCCGCTCGCCGACCGTCCCCACCATCCCGGCCAGGGTCTCCCGCAGCACCGCCATCACGTCCCGGTGGTCGGCCACGAAGCCCAGCTCCACGTCGAGCGACGTGTACTGGGCCAAATGGCGCACCGTGTCGTGCGGCTCGGCGCGGAACACCGGCCCCACCTCGTACACCCGCTCGAAGACGCCGACCATGAGCTGCTTGTAGAACTGCGGCGACTGCGCCAGGTAGGCGGGCCGCCCGAACCAGTCCAGCGCGAACACGTTCGCCCCGCTCTCGGTGGACGAGGCGACCACCTTCGGCGTGTGCACCTCGACGAAGCCCTGCCCGTCGAGCGTGGCCCGGAAGCCGGACACGGCCGCCGCCGAGATCCGCAGCGCGGCGGAGCGGACCGGGTGCCGCAGCGCGACCGGCGCATGGTCGAGCTGGGTCGGCAGGGTGGCGGTGAGCACCGGCCGGTACAGGTCGAACGGGGGCGGGACGGCGGGTGGCCCGAGCGGACGTACCGTCGGCTCGACGACCTCGACCCCGGCGGGCGCGGCGGCGTTCGCGACCACCGTGCCGACCACCTCGACGACCGTCTCCTCGGTGAGCGCCTCGACCTGCTCCCGCACGGCGGGTGCGGCGACCACCACCTGGGCGAGCCCGGCGGCGTCGCGGACGATCAGGAAGGCCACCGACTTGAGCAGCCGGCGGCGGTGGACCCAGCCGGCGAGCCGTACGGTGGCGCCCACATGGGCGGGGAGTTCTGTGGACAGGATGCGTTGCACGACGACTACCTCCTTGACCAATCGCAACGCGATCCCCAGGGAGGTGTGGGCGAGCGGGAACCTCGCGGTGCCACCACACCTTCGCCCCCGCCTGGGCGGGAGCCTCGTTCGTCGCCTTTTCACCGGGGCCGGCCGGGCGGGCTCTACTGGGCGCGAAACGCCGTTCTTCCCGCAGCTCGGGAGGGTCTTCGCGGACCGGCGCCAGACCGCCTCGCAGCAACCGGCGGCTCTCTCGACTGGCGGATCGGTCCGTTACTCGGCTCCGTCACAGCTCTGCCGGCACGCTAGCACCGCACGCGCCGCGCTGTGACCGGGTTTTTTCGCCCCTGGTGTCCGGTGTCACAGCCATTCCGGCGTGACGGCCGTCGCCCTCGTTCATCGACCGGCGCCGACCGGCGTACGCTCGGTTTTGTGACGATCGAGCAATCCGCGCCGACGACTGAGCAGCCAGCGCGCACCGCGACTGTCGCCCCGGAGGGGCGGCGGATGCTGCGGATCGAGGCGCGCAACGCCGAGACGCCGATCGAGCGCAAGCCGCCGTGGATCAAGGTCAAGGCCAAGATGGGCCCGGAGTACACCCAGTTGCGCGGGCTCGTCTCGCGCGAAGGGCTGCACACCGTGTGCCAGGAGGCCGGTTGCCCCAACATCTACGAGTGCTGGGAGGACCGGGAGGCCACCTTCCTCATCGGTGGTGACCAGTGCACCCGGCGCTGCGACTTCTGCCAGATCGACACCGGCAAGCCGGCCGAGTTCGACGCCGACGAGCCGCGGCGCGTCGCCGAGTCGGTCGCCGCGATGGGCCTGCGCTACGCGACCATCACCGGTGTCGCCCGCGACGACCTGCCCGACGGCGGGGCCTGGCTCTACGCCGAGACGGTCCGGCAGATCCACGCGCTGCAGTCAGGCTGCGGTGTCGAGTTGCTGATCCCCGACTTCAACGCCGTCCCCGAGCAGCTCGCCGAGGTCTTCGGCTCGCGGCCCGAGGTGCTGGCCCACAACGTGGAGACGGTGCCGCGCATCTTCAAGCGGATCCGCCCGGCGTTCCGCTACGAGCGTTCGCTGGACGTGATCCGCCAGGCGCGGGCCGACGGCCTGGTCACCAAGAGCAACCTGATCCTCGGCATGGGCGAGGAGCGCGCCGAGGTGTCCCAGGCGCTGCGCGACCTGCACGAGGCGGGCTGCGAGCTGATCACCATCACCCAGTACCTGCGCCCCTCCCCCCGGCACCACCCGGTGACCCGCTGGGTCAAGCCGGAGGAGTTCGTCGAGCTGCGCGAGGAGGCCGAGGAGATCGGCTTCGCGGGCGTGATGAGCGGTCCCCTGGTCCGCTCGTCGTACCGCGCGGGCCGCCTCTACCAGCAGGCGCTCGACGCCCGCCGGGAGGTCACCGTCGCCGGCTGAGGCCGGCCGACCACCGCGTCACCCGCCGCCGGCCGCCCGCCGGATGCCATGATCACAGGCATGACCGCCGGGGTACGCGAGGAGCCACGCGAAGCCGTGCGCCCTCGTACGCCCCGGCGGCCGCCGTTGCCGACGCTGCTCGCCCTGCTCGTCGGGTTCGCCGGTGTGGGCTACCGGCTGGCGCTGCTGTTCGCCGACGTGCCGCCCACCAACAGCGACGAGGCGACGATGGGGCTGGCCGCCCTGCACATCGCCCGCGGTGACGGCTTCCCGGTGTGGTTCTACGGCCAGGCGTACATGGGCACGCTGGAGGCGTACCTGGCCGCGCCGCTGGTCGCGCTGGCCGGACCGTCGGTGCTCGTGCTGCGGCTGCCCACGCTCGCGTTGTACGCGTTGTTCCTGCTGCTGTCCTGGCGGCTGACCCGGCGGCTCGGCGGTGACCGCTGGTACGCCCTGCTCGTCGTCGCCGTGCTGGCGCTCGGCGCGGACCGGGTGGTGAAGAACCAGCTCATCGCCGGTGGCGGCTATCCGGAGCTGAACTCGGCCGGTGCCGCGCTGGCGCTGCTGACGGTCGGGCTGTGCGTGACCGGGGCGGGCGCGCGGCTGCCCCGCTGGGCGGCCTGGGGGCTGATCTCCGGGGTGCTGCTCTGGGTGGACCCGCTGATCCTGCCGTACGTGCTGGCGCTCGGCGCGCTGCTCGTGGCCCGCCGGTGGCGGGAACTGGGCGGCCGGGCCGGCCTGGTGCTGGCCGCTGCGCTGCTGCTGGGCGCGGCGCCGATGCTCGCGGACAGCATCCGGCACGGCCGCAACCCGGTGGCCGCGGTACTGGCGGCCGGTGGCACGGGCACACCAGCGGACTGGGCGGACCGGCTGCACGGCGCGCTGGTCCTCGGGCCGCCGCTGGCGATGGGCTTCTGCTCCCCCGGCCGGTGCGCCACCTGGCAGCTCTGGTGGGCCGTCGCGTTCCCGGTGCTGCTGGTGCTCGCCGCGCTCACTGCGTGGCGCACCCTCCGCCGTACCTCCGGAGGGCCGGGCTCACCGGAGCGGGCGTCGGCCGGGGTGCGGCTCGCGCTGCTCGGCGGCGCGGCGGGTGTGCTCGCCGCGTACGCGGTGAGCAACGCGGCCGGGCAGACGCCGATCGAGAGCAGCCGCTACCTGTCGTGCCTGGCGGTCGCCGTACCGGCCCTGCTCTGGCCACTGTGGCAGGCCGCCCGCCCGTTCGCCGCACACCGGCTCACCGGGCGGCGCCAGCTCGCCGAGGTGGCGGGATTCGGAGCACTGGCGGTGCTCGCGGGAGTGCTCGGTACCGGCATGGCGGCCACTGTGGACGTGGTGCGGACCGCGCCCGACGTGCACGCCGAGGCCGACCGGCACCGGTCGCTCGTGGACACGCTCGGCGCGCTCGACGTGCGGAACGTCCGCGGCGGCTACTGGACGTGCAACCGGCTCACCTACGCGACCGGCGAGAACGTGGTCTGCGCCGTGGTCGACGACGACCTGACCCCCGGTTTCGACAGGCTGCCCGCGTACCGGCGGGAGGTGGCCGCCGACCCGGACGCGGCGTGGGTGGCGCAGGCCGGCTCGCCGCTGGCCGCGCGGCTGGACGAGCGCGTCGGCGCCGAATCGGGGGCGCTCGATGTCGTCACCGTGGCCGGCTGGCGGATCTACCTGCCGCGCCGCTGACCCGGGCCCGGCCCGGTCCGGCGCGCTACCTGGCGCGGCGCTGGGCCGGAGCGGCTGACGGCCGGTCGAGCAGGCCCAGACGGTGCGCCAGCGCGGCGGCCTCCACCCGGTTGGTCACGTCGAGCTTGGCGATGATCCGGGACACGTGCACGCTCGCCGTCTTCGGCGAGATGAACAGGCGCTCGGCGATCCGGCTGTTGCTGTGCCCCTCGGCGACCAGCCGCAGCACCTCCTGCTCCCGGCTGGTCAGCAGGTCCGGCCCGGGTCGCCCGGTGCCCCGCAGCCCCACCCGGCGGGCAAGCGTCGCCGCCTGCTCGCCCAGCGGGGTGGCACCCAGCCGGGCGGCCAGCTCGGCCGTCTCCCGTACCGCGGCGGCGACCTCGTCCCGCTCGCCCGCCGCTGCGGCCGCTTCGGCCAGCCCGAGCAGCGCCCGGCCCAGCGGGTACGGCTGCCCGGCCGCCCGCCACGCCGCCACGGCCTCCCGCCACGCGGCGAGCGCCTCGGCGGGAGCGGCGGGGCCGAGCCCGGTCAGGACGGCGGTGACGTGGGCCGCGTGGGCGTGCTCGGCCGGGTGCCGGGCGGGCAGCGCGGCGGCCACCGCCGACACCTCGGCGGCGAGCGTCGCGTCCCCGCTGACGGCGGCGGTACGCGCCAGCGCGTTCAGCAGCGGCCAGCCCTCACGCGGCAGGTCGGCCAGGTGCGCGTCGGCCAGGGCGGCGCGCGCCGCGCGTACCGCCTCCAGCTTGTCGTCGGCGGCGAGCGCGGCCTCCACGCGCAGCTCGTGCAGCGGCAGCCGGTGGTTCGGCCAGAGGTACGGCCGGCCGAGGAACGCCAGCGCCCGCCCGACCACCTCGTCCGCGCCCGGATGGGCGCGGGCCAGGTGGAGCCCGGCGCGCAGTTGCAGCCAGTGCAGCCCGGACACGCCGGGCGGGTCGATCCGGGCCGCCTCGGCGCAGGTCGCGTCCGCCTCGTCCCAGCGGCCCAGCGCGATCAGCGCCTCGGCCCGGTTCGACAGCAGGTACGCCCCGATCGAGCGGCTGATGCCGACCCGGCGCGCCTCGCTCACCCCGGCCGCGGCCGCCTGTTCCGACTCGTCGTAGCGGCCCAGCTCGTAGAGCACGTCGGAGAGGAAGACCAGTGCGCTGACCAGGGCCCACGAGTCGTCGGCCGTCCGGGCCCGCGCCTCCACCCGGCGCAGCTCGGCCAGCCCCAGCTCCGGCGTGCCGTCGATGCGGTGCAGCAGGGCGATCCGGGTGGGCAGCAGCACCAGGTCGGTGCCGACCTCGGACGCGCCGGCCGCGGCCTCGGTGGCGACCGAGGCGGCCTCCCGAGGGTCGACCTTCATCAGGTGCGACGCGATGTCGGCGAGCACGCCGAGCCGTTCCGGGCCGTGCGGCGCGCCCGCCGCCAGCCGGTACGCCTCGCGCAGCTCGGTCGCGCCGTCGCTCTTGCCGAGCAGCGCGAACAGCCGGCCCCGGTGGTCGAGCAGGCGCGCGGCGCGCAGCGGTTCGGCGTCGGAGTCGACCTCGGCCAGCGCCGCCCGGGTGAGCGTGAGCGCCCGGCTGAGGTCACCGGCGGTCACCGCCGCGGTGAGCGTGTCCTCCAGCACCCGCAGGTGGTCCATGCCGAGCCGGTCGCCGGCGTCGGGCACCTGCTCCCACAGTTCGAGGACGCGCTCCAGCAGCCGGCTCTGCTCGGCGTACGCGTACCGTTCGGCCGCCGCCTCGGCGGCGACCCGGGCCGTGGTGAGCGCGCGCGGGTGGTCGTGTGCCGCGTACCAGTGGTGGGCGATCTCGGCCGGCGCGCGACCGGCGGCGACGAGGTGCGGCTGGGCCTCGATCGCGGCGGCGTACCGGGCGTGCAGCCGCGCGTGCTCGCCGGGCAGCAGGTCGTCGTGCACGGCCTCGCGGACCAGCGCGTGCCGGAACTCGTAGTCGCCGTCCGGGTCGGCCACCACGAGCTGCCCGGCGACGGCGGCGCGTAGCGCGTCCTCCAGTTCGGCCTCGGGCAGGCCGGCCACCTCGGCGAGGAGCTGGTGGGCGAAGCGGGTGCCGCCGGCGGCGGCGATCCGCAGCACCCGCTGGGCCGGCTCGGGCAGCCGGTCGACGCGGGCCAGCAGCAGGTCGCGCAGCGTCTCCGGGATGGCCGCGCAGCCGACCGGGCCACCGGCGGCGGCCAGTTCCTCGATGAAGAACGGGTTGCCCTGGGTGCGTTCGTGCACCTCGTCGACGGTCCGGGCGATCTGTTCGATGCCGAGCAGGTCGGCCAGTACGGCGGCGGTGCCGTCACGGTCGAGGCGGCCCAGCTCGATCCGGTCCACGCCGCGGACCCGGTCCAGCTCGGCGAGGAACGGCCGCAGCGGGTGCCCGCGGTGCAGCTCGTCGGTGCGGTACGTGCAGACCACCAGCAGGCGGGTGGCGCGGGCGGCCCGCACCAGGAAGCCGATCAGATCCCGGGTGGACCGGTCGGCCCAGTGCAGGTCCTCGATCACCAGCACCAGCGGGCGTTCCTCGGCGATCCGCCGGAACAGGTCGGCGACCAGGTCGAACAGGTAGCCGCGCGGGGTGTCGGCGAGGGCCGGTCCGGCGGGCGCGGCGACGCCTGCGGGCATCCGGGCGAGTTCCGGCAGCAGCCGGGCGAACTCCGCCTCGTAGCCGGCGAAGGCGGCCGGCCCGTCGTGGCGCAGCACGTCGCGCAGCGCGGCGGCGAACGGGGCGAACGGCAGGCCGGCCTCGCCCAGCTCCAGGCACTGGCCGACGAGCAGGCGCGCGCCGGCGGCGTCCACCTGTGTGCCGAACTCCTCCAGCAGCCGGGTCTTTCCGACGCCCGCCTCGCCGCCGACGAGCACCGTCGCGGGCTCGCCGGTCCGGGACCGGGCCAGCGCGTCGCCGAGCGCGGCCAGCTCGGGCCGGCGGCCGACGAGGACGGTGCTGGCGGCGCGTACGGTCACGCCGTCGAGCATGCCACGGCCCTCCGACGCCCCGACCGGGCCGATCGGACCGCGAATGGCCCCCGGTCCGGCCGCCCCCGTGACGGCCGGACCGGCGTACTTCCCCACGGCACCGGCCGCGCCGGCGAGCCCGGCGACGGCCGCCGGTGCGGTCACCGGCGGGCGTCGGTGGTGCGGGCGCTGTGCTGCCGGCGGCTGAGCCAGCCGCGCGGGTGCCGCCGTGGCAGCGACCGGGCGAGCCGGTCCTGGGCCGCGTCGGCCTGCAGCTCGGCGGCGTGGCTGCGGTGGATGCTGAGGATGAGGTCTGCGTCGTTGCCGAACATCTCGGATCTCCCTGTCGTGCGGTGTGTCCCTGTCGAGATCGACTCTCCGCGCGAAGGTGCCCCCGGGGCATGGGTACGCCGCCTGATCTTCTCCCCGTCCGGCCTCCTTACCGGCGGGCCGATTCGGGACGGCGCGGCGGTAAGGTACTCAGCCCTGGCGCAGGGGGCGGCCACGGATCAACGGGGTGCGCGCCGACCACTAGACTCTGCGGTATGGCAAAGCCCCAGGAGAAGGTCTCGTTCGGCCAGCGGCTGAAGCAGATCGGGATGGTGTTCCGGTTCACCGCCAAGCAGGACAAGTGGTTCGCGCCGCTGACCGCGGCGGCGGTGCTGATCCCGCTCGCGCTCACCGTGGTCGCGGTGATCGCCTGGGGCTGGATCTGGTTGCCGATCGGCATCCTGCTCGCCCTGCTGGCCGTGCTGATCGTGCTCAACCTGCGCTCGAACAAGGCGATGATGAACGCCGCCGAGGGGCAGCCGGGCGCGGCGGCGCAGATCATGGAGAGCATGCGCGGCGACTGGCGGGTCACCCCGGCGGTCAGCTCCACCACCCAGATGGACATGGTGCACCTGGTGGTGGGCCGGCAGGGCGTGATCCTGCTGGCCGAGGGCAACCCGCAGCGCGTCCGCGGCCTGCTCGGCCAGGAGAAGCGCCGCCTGGCGAAGGTGATCGGCACCGCCCCGCTGCACGACTACGTGATCGGGCAGGGCGAGGGTGAGCTGCCGGTCCGCAAGCTGCGGATGACGCTGATGCGGCTGCCGCGTGCCCTGTCTCCGAAGGACGTCAACGCGCTCGACAAGCGGCTCAAGGCGCTCACCGCGCGGCCGCAGATGCCCAAGGGCGCGATCCCGAAGAACATGCGGCCGGCGCGTGGCGCGTTCCGGCAGACCCGGGGTCGCTGACGTCCGGCGTACGCGGAAAGGAGCCGGTCCCGTGCGGGGCCGGCTCCTTTCTCGTGCGGGTCAGCGGCGCGGGGCGTCGGTGACGACCGACCCGGCGAGCCGGTCGTGCAGGCCGCGCCGGTGCTCGTCCATCAGCAGGGCCGGCACCACGAGGGCCAGCAGGAATCCGCGCAGCAGTCCGCGAAGCAGCCCGATCCGGCCGCCGTCGGCCCAGGACACGCAGCGCAGCCGGGTCAGGTACATGCCGGGGGTCTGGGCGAACAGGCCGATGAAGAAGCCGTACTCCAGGATCAGCACCAGGACCGGCGGCCAGCCGTCGCGGACCGGATCGGAGAAGGCCCGGGCGACCATCAGGCACAGCACCCAGTCGATGATCAGGGCGCCGAAGCGGCGGCCGAGACTGGGCGGGGTGAACGCGGGGTCGGTGGCGGGCGGCACCGGTGTGGCGGCGGTATCGGTCACAGCGGCCAGGGTAGCGCCGCCGCGACCCCTGACGAAAAATACGACATTCGGCATCAGAGTGTGCCGGGATGACGCTCCGCAAGCGACGTAACACGGCGGAAACAGACGAGACACGGCCGGGCAACCCCCCGGCCATAGCGTCGCCAGTAGCCAGCTACCGGAGTGGACCTGCCAGGAGGACGTGTGTTCGCCAATTCCGAGGAACTCCTGCGATACCTCGCCAACGAGGACGTGAAGTTCGTCGACGTACGTTTCTGTGACCTGCCCGGCGTGATGCAGCACTTCAACCTGCCGGTCGAGTCGTTCGACGACAGCGTCTTCACCGACGGCCTCGCCTTCGACGGATCCTCGATCCGCGGCTTCCAGGCCATCCACGAGTCCGACATGCTCCTGCTGCCGGACGTCGCCACCGCCTTCATCGACCCGTTCCGGGCCCAGAAGACGCTCGCGCTGAACTTCTTCATCCACGACCCGTTCACCCGCGAGGCGTACTCCCGCGACCCCCGCAACGTCGCGAAGAAGGCCGAGGCGTACCTCGCCGCCAGCGGCATCGCCGACACCGCCTACTTCGGCGCCGAGGCGGAGTTCTACATCTTCGACTCCATCCGCCACGAGACCTCGGCGCACCAGTCGTTCTACTACATCGACTCGATCGAGGGCGCCTGGAACAGCGGCCGGATCGAGGAGGGCGGCAACCGCGGCTACAAGACCGCCTACAAGGGCGGCTACTTCCCGGTGCCGCCGGTGGACCACTACGCCGACCTGCGCGACCGGATCGTGCGGCGCCTCGTCGACGGCGGCTTCACCGTCGAGCGGTCGCACCACGAGGTCGGCACCGCGGGCCAGTCGGAGATCAACTACAAGTTCTCCACCCTGCTGCACGCCGCCGACCAGCTCCAGCTGTTCAAGTACATCGTCAAGAACGAGACCTGGGCCGCCGGCAAGACCGCCACGTTCATGCCCAAGCCGCTGTTCGGTGACAACGGCTCCGGCATGCACACCCACCAGAGCCTCTGGCGCGGCGGCGAGCCGCTGTTCTACGACGAGACCGGCTACGCCGGCCTGTCCGACACCGCCCGCTGGTACATCGGCGGCCTGCTCCACCACGCTCCCTCGCTGCTGGCCTTCACCAACCCGACGGTGAACTCCTACCGTCGTCTGGTGCCGGGCTTCGAGGCGCCGGTCAACCTGGTCTACTCCCAGCGCAACCGCTCCGCCTGCACCCGCATCCCGGTGACCGGCAGCAACCCGAAGGCCAAGCGCGTCGAGTTCCGGGTGCCGGACCCGTCGAGCAACCCGTACCTGGCGTTCTCGGCCATGATGATGGCCGGCCTGGACGGCATCAAGAACAAGATCGAGCCGCCGGCGCCGATCGACAAGGACCTCTACGACCTCCCGCCGGAGGAGTGGGGCGACGTGAAGCAGGTGCCGGGTTCGCTGCCGGAGGTGCTCAACGCGCTCGAGGCCGACCACGACTACCTGCTCGACGGCGGCGTGTTCACGCCGGACCTGATCTCCACCTGGGTCGACTGGAAGCGGGCCAACGAGGTCGACCCGGTGCGTCTGCGCCCGACCCCGCACGAGTTCGCGATGTACTTCGACTGCTGAGCACGCTCGTCAGCACCGGCCGGGCCGGCTCCGCCATCGCGGAGCCGGCCCGGCCGTTTCACGCGGCCCGTCGGCGCAGCGCGGACCGGATACCGACGACTGCGACGACCACCACCAGCACCGTCATCAGCACCGCGCCCGGAGCCTTGCTGAACCGGGCCAGGTTGGATCCGTCCGGCAGGGTGAGCGCCGAGGCGACCGCGCAGGGCGCCACGAACCAGACCTGCCGGGCCAGCGGCACCGCCGCGACCGCGAGCACTGTCAGCGGCCAGATCGCGTACCAGGGGTGGAAGACCGGGGCGAGCAGCACCGTGGCGGCGAACGCCAGCCCCGCGCCGAGCAGCGCCACCCGGGGGCGGGCCAGCGTCAGCCGGGCCACCCGCTGCCGGGCGTCGTTGAGCCGCCGCAGCGCCGTCCACGCCCGCCACCAGAGCGCGACGAGCGTCCCGGCCAGCAGCACCAGCGCGACCGTCCGGGCCACCGGCACCGCCGCCGGCCGCCGCCCGGCCAGCTCACCGGCGTAGTCGATCACGAACCCGACGGCTGTGGGCGGGGACGTCCACTGCTGCGAGTCGCCGCTGTGGCCGAGCCCCTCCACCCAGCCCAGCCCGAGCCCGGTGGCGAGCGAGACGACCAGCAGCGTGCCGAGCACCGACGCGGCCAGCTGCCCGCCGTCGCGCAGCAGCGCCCGCCAGGTGTAGCGGCCGAGCACGGCGGCGAGCGCCGCGAACGGCAGCGCCACGACGGCGACCGCCTTCACCGCCACGGCCAGGCCGAGCAGCACCCCGGCCACCAGCAGCGCGCGCGGCTTGCCCGGCAGGCGGACCAGCACCAGCAGGCCGAGCAGGAGCAGTCCGAGCGCGAGCGCGTCGTTGTGCGCGCCGGCCACCAGGTGGATCCCGACCAGCGGGCACGCGAGCACCAGCCAGGCGGCGCGGCGGGTGGGCACCCCGGCGGCGCGGGCCAGGCCGGGCAGGCAGAGCGCGGCCAGCAGCACCCCGGCCACCGCGACCAGGCGCAGCGCCACGATCGTCCCGATCAGGCCGCCACCGGCGAGGACGGCGAGCCCGGCCAGCAGCACGAAGAACGGCCCGTACGGCGCCGGGGTGTCCCGCCAGATCGGCGACACCGAGTCGGTCCACGGGCAGCCGGCCGCGGCGACCCCCACCCGGTACGGGCTGAGCCCCTGCGTCCACGTCCAGCCCTGGCAGGCGTACGAGTAGACGTCGCGGCTGCCGATCGGCGGCGCGGCGAGCAGTGGCAGCGACCAGAGCCCGGCGGTCACGTACGCCCACCGGCCGGACGGTGCGCCCCACCGCAGCGACCACCAGGCGCCTACCAGCAGCAGCGTCCCGGCCAGCCAGCAGCCGAGCGTCACCGGCCCGTGCGGTGCGGCCCAGATCGCGGCGAGCGTGCCGCGCGGTGGCGTGCGGGGTAGCGCGCCGCCGAGCCATCCGGCGACGGTGAGCAGCACGGCACCGGCGAGGCCGGCGTAGCGGGCGAGACCGGCGGCGATCGGCCGGACGGGTCCGTCGGGCTCGCTCACCGGCACACTCCTCAGTCCACGGGAACCGGCTGCCGGCCCTTGCGAGCCGACCGTACCAACCACACGACCACCCCGATCACGAACAGGGTCATCAAGGGCGCACCGGGCATCTTGGTGTACCGGGGTAAACCGGTGCCGTCGGCCAGCACCAGGAACGACGACACCACGGTGACGATCGAGAACCAGAGCGTGCGGTGCGCGGTGGCGGCGAGCACGGCCAGCGGCCACAGCCAGTACCAGGGGTGGAACAGCGGGGAGAGTGCGACGGTGGCGGTGAGCGCCAGTCCGGCGTGCCAGAACGGCTCACCGCGACGGAACGACCGGAGCCAGAGCCAGATCAGCACGGCGACCAGCACGACCATGCCGATCGCCCGGGTCACCGGCAGCGCGTCGACGTGCACGCCGAACGGCGCCAGCAGGTAACCGACGGTCTGCCCCACCGCCGTCGGCGGCGAGGTCCAGGCCACCACCAGCCCGCCCTGTTCCAGCCCGCCGACGAACCCCAGCCCCAGCCCGGAGGCGAGGGTCACGGCGGCGAGCGCGGCGAGCGCGCCGCCGACCACCCACCCGCCGTCCCGCACCAGCGTCCTGATCCGGTACGCCCCGACGATCGCGGCCAGCGCGGCGAACGGCATCACGACCAGCGCAGTGATCTTGACGGCGGCGGCCAGTCCGAGCAGCGCCCCACCGGCGAGCAGCGGTCCGGGCCGGCCCGGCCGGGCGGCCACCACGGCCAGCCCGGCCACGAGCAGGCCGATCATCAGCGCGTCGTTGTGCGCGCCGGACACCAGGTGCACGGGCACCAGCGGGCTCGCCAGTGCCAGCCAGAGCGCCCGCCGTGGCGGCACCCCGCAGCGGCGGGCCAGCACCGGCAGCGCCCACGCGGTGAGCGCCACCCCGGCCACGGCGAGCACCCGGAACAGCGCGACGGCGGCGAGCAGCGAGCCGGTGGCCTCCACCACCGCGCCGGCGAGCAGCACGAACAGCGGCCCGTACGGCGCCGGGGTGTCCCGCCAGATGTAGGAGATGGTGTCCAGCCAGGGACAGGGCAGCGCGGACACGCCCTGCTCGTAGGGGTTGATCCCGGCCGAGAAGCTGGCGCCCTGGCAGGCGTACGCGTACACGTCGCGGCTGCCCAGCGGCGGCGCGACCAGCATCGGCAGCAGCCACAGCGCGACGGTGACCAGCACCCACCGGGACGACGGCACCCGATCCCGCAGCGACCACCAGGCCCACGCCAGCAGCGCGGTGCCGACCAGCCACAACCCGATGATCAGCGGCCCGTTCGGGCCCTGCCAGATGCTGACCGGGGTGGGACGCAACTCGCCGTCGGGCAGGGCGCCGCCGAGGAACGCGGCCACGGCGAGCAGCACCGAACCCGCCAGGCCGATCCAGCGCGAGAGGTGGTGAGGCACGTCCGACATGCTGCCAGTACGGTGGTTCGCGATCAGGAGGTGGGCATGCGGGGCGGTCGGGTGGTGGCGGTCTCCGCCGTGTCGGCGCTCGTCCTCGCCGTGCTCTACCTCGCCCTGCCGGCCACCGGCTCGGACCTGTCCGCGCAGGTCGCCCGCGCCGGGTTCTTCGCCGAGCACGGGGCCGCCCTGGTCGACCTGCGCTGGTACGGCGGCGTGCACCCGTGGGGCTACAGCCTCGTCTCGCCGCCGCTGATGGCACTGCTCGGGGTACGCGTCACCGGCGCGCTCGCCCTGCTCGCCTCCGCCACCGCGTTCGCCGCCCTGCTGGCGCGCACCCGGGTGCCCCGCCCGCTGCTCGGCAGCCTGGTCGGCGTGGTCACGATCGCCGGCAACCTGGTGTCCGGCCGGGTCACGTACGCCCTCGGCGTCGCGTTCGGCCTGGCCGCGCTGCTCGCGCTCACCGTCCCCGCCCGCCGCACCCGGCTCGTCGCCGCCGGCGCCGCCGCGCTGCTGGCCTCGGCGGCCAGCCCGGTGGCCGGGCTGTTCGTCGGGCTCGCCGGCGTCGCGCTGCTGCTGACCCGCCGGTACGCCGACGGCCTGCTGCTCGCCGTACCGGCCGCCGCGCCGCTCGCCGTGACCGGGCTGCTGTTCGGCGAGGGCGGCTGGATGAACATCAGCACGGCCGACACCGTGCACGCCGTGGTGACGAGCCTGGTGGTGGCGGCTCTCGTGGCGTACCGGCCGGTGCGGGTGGGCGCGCTGCTGTCCGCGGCCGGGGTGCTGGCGTCGGCGCTGCTGCACACCCCGGTCGGGCTGAACGCCACCCGCCTGGTGGTGATGTTCGCGCTGCCGGTGCTGGCCGCCACCGCGACACTCCCCGCCCCGGTGTCCGATCGGCTCCGCGCCGCCGGTCGGCGCTCCCGGGTCGCCGGCGCGGCCGGGCTGGCCGCGCTGCTGGCGGTGGTCTGCTGGTGGCAGCCGCCGGTGGTCACCGCCGACCTGCGCAGCGCCGACGACCCGACGGCCGACCCGGCGTACTTCACTCCACTGCGCGCGGAGCTGGCCCGGCGCGGGCTCACCGGGCGGGTGGAGGTGCCGCCGACCCGCAACTACTGGGAGGCGGCCCACATGGGGGACGTACCGCTGGCCCGGGGCTGGCTGCGGCAGGCCGACATTGACCGCAACGCGCTGTTCTTCACCACGGTGCCCGGCGCGGACGGCACCGGCATCCCGCTGACCTCGATCACCTACCGGGACTGGCTGGCCGACAACGCGGTGCAGTACGTGGCGGTGCCCGACGCCGAGTTCTCCTGGGTGGGGTCGTCGGAGGCGAAGCTGGTGGAGGCGGGCCAGCCGTACCTGACCGAGGTCTGGTCGGACCGGCACTGGAAGCTGTACGCGGTAGCCGAGCCCACGCCGCTGGTCGGCGCGCCTGGTGAGCTGGTCCGCCAGGACGGCGCCTCGATCACGTTCCGCGCCCCCGCCCCCGGCCCGATCCCGATCCAGGTACGCCACGACCGCTGGCTCACCGTCGACGGCGGCGCCGAGGTCACCCGAGACGGCAAGTGGACCACCGTGACGGTCCCCCGAGCCGGCACCTACACCCTCACAAGCTGACCCACCCGCCCCGCCCTGCCCCGCCCCCGCCCTCCTGTCCCCGTCGATCTTGCGGTTTCGGCCCCTTGAGAGCCGGAAATGCCCCTTTCGTCGGGGCGGCAAGTGCAAGATCAACGCCGAGGGAGGGCGGGGTGGGAGGGGGTGGGGTTAGAGGGGGGACTCCAGGATTCGCTGGACGACTGTGCGGGAGTGGCGGCCGGTGCGCAGGTACTCGTCGAGGAACTCGCCCTGGTCCTCGCGCCCCAGCAGCCGCACCACCCCGGCCAGCTCCACCCCGTGCCGGGGCAACTGGTCCCCGGCCCGGCCGCGTACCAGCATCAGCGCGTCGCGCACCTCGGCTGCGAGCGTCCAGCCGGCCGCCAGCTCGGCGGCGTCGGACGGATCGAGCAGCCCGGCGTCGCGGGCGGCGGCGAGGGCATCGAGCGTACGGGTGCCGCGCAGGGCGGGCACCTGACCGGCGTACCGGAGCTGGAGCAACTGCACCGCCCACTCGACGTCGGCCAGCCCGCCCCGGCCCAGCTTGGTGTGGGTGGCCGGGTCGGCGCCGCGGGGCAGCCGCTCGGTCTCCACCCGCGCCTTGATCCGGCGGATCTCGACCACCTGCTCGCGGCTCAGCCCTTCGGCCGGGTAGCGCACCGGCTCGATCATGGCCTCGAACTCGGCGCCCAGGTCGGCGTCGCCGCAGACGAACCGGGCCCGCAGCAGCGCCTGCGCCTCCCACACCCGGGACCAGCGCGCGTAGTACTGCGCGTACGCGGCCAGGCTGCGCACCAGCGGGCCCTGCCGGCCCTCCGGACGCAGGTCGGCGTCGACGCCCAGCGGCGGGTCGGGGGCGGGCGCGGACAGCAGCCGGCGCAGCTCCTCGGCGATCGCGTGCGCGGCGGCGCTCGCCGCGCTCTCCTCGCCCCCGGGCGGCGGGTCGTAGACGAACAGCACGTCGGCGTCGGAGAGGTAGTTCGACTCGTACCCGCCGAGCCGGCCCATGCCGATCACCGCGAAGCGCAGACCGGGCGGTCCGGGGTGGACGGTACGGGCGGCGCGCAGCGCGGCGGCCAGCGTGGCGTCGGCGACGTGGGACAACGCGGTGCCGACAGCCGTCACGTCCACCACTGTGGGCCGTCGTTCCCCGCCGCCGACCGGGCGCGGGGTGAGCGGGGCGAGCGAGCCGGCGTGGCTGAGCACGTCGGCGGCGGCGATCCGGACCAGTTCCCGGCGGCGCAGCGCGCGGACCGCCCGGATCGCCTCGACCGGGTCGTCGTGCCGGGCGACGGCGGCGGCGAACCCCTCGACCAGCGTCTCGCGCGGACGCGGGGTCAGTTCGCTGTCCTCGGCGAGCAGCCGCAGCGCCTCCGGTTCGCGGGCCAGCATGTCGGCCGCGTACCGGGACGAGGACAGCACCCGGGCCAGCCGGCGCGCGACCGGGCCGGAGTCGCGCAGCAGGCGCAGGTACCAGGGGGTGCTGCCGAGCTTGTCGGAGACCTGCCGGTAGTTGAGCAGGCCGCGGTCCGGTTCGGGGGCGTCGGCGAACTCGTCGAGCAGCACCGGCAGCAGCGTGCGCTGGATGGCGGCGGTCCGGCTGACGCCGCCGGTGAGCGCCTGGAGGTGCCGCAGCGCGCCGGCCGGATCAGCGAAGCCGAGCACCTCCAGCCGGTGCCGGGCCGCCTCGGGCGTGAGGCGCAGCCCTTCGGCCGGTACGCGGGCCACGGATTCGAGCAGCGGCCGGTAGAGCAGTTTGGCGTGCAGCCGGCGTACCTCGGTGGCGTGGGTGACCCACTCGGCGCGGAACTCCTCGACGGCGCTGCGGCCCGGCGTGGCCACGTAGCCGAGCGCGGCGGCGAGCCAGCGCAGCGCGGCCGGTTCGGTCGGCACGGTGTGGGTACGGCGCAGGGCCTGGAGCTGGAGCCGGTGTTCGACGGCGCGCAGGAAGCGGTAGCCGCGCAGGAGCGCCTCCCCGTCGGCGCGGCCCACGTAGCCGCCGGCGACGAGCGCGCGCAGCGCCGGCACGGTGCCGGGCACCCGCAGCGACTCGTCGCCCCGGCCGTGCACGAGCTGGAGCAACTGGACGGCGAACTCGATGTCGCGCAGCCCGCCCGGACCGCGCTTGATCTCGCGTTCCAGCTCCTTCGGCGGCACGTTGTCGAGGATCCTGCGGCGCATGGACCGGACGTCCTCGACCGCCTCGGGGCGTTCGGCGGCGGTCCACACGAGCGGGGCCAGCGCGTCGATCCACTCCTTTGCGAGCTCCAGGTCGCCGGCGGCCGGGCGGGCCTTGAGCAGCGCCTGGAACTCCCAGGTGCGGGCCCAGCGCTTGTAGTAGGCGAGGTGACTGGCGAGCGTGCGGACCAGCGGCCCCCGGTTGCCCTCGGGTCGCAGCGCCGCGTCGACCGGCCAGGCCACCAGCCCGCAGATCTGGATCAGCCGGGTGGCGATCTGGGTCGCGGCGGGCAGGTCGTCGTCGGTGGCGGAGACGAAGATGACATCGACGTCGGAGACGTAGTTCAGCTCGTCGCCACCGCACTTGCCCATCGCCACCACTGCGAGGCGGGGGCGCGGCGTGCCCTCGGGCAGCTCGTCGGCGGCGATGTCGTAGGCGGCGGCCAGCGTGGCGTCGGCCAGCCCGGACAGCGCCGCCATGGTCTGCTCCAGGCCGCGCCCGCCGGTCAGGTCGGCCGCCGCGATCCGCAGCAGCGCGAGCCGGTACGCCTGCCGCAGCAGCGGGACCGCGCCGGTCATGGTGGTGAGCCGGGCGGCGACGCCCAGGTCGAGCCGCCCGTCCGCGGTGGGGGCGAGCCCGTCCGGCTCGGTCGCCAGCACCGCCCACTGCCCGGGGTTGGCGACCAGGTGGTCGCCGAGCGCGGACGAGGCGCCGAGCACCGCGATCAGCCGGCGGCGCAGCCCGGGGTCGGCGGCCAGGGCGTCGCGTACGGCCACCTCGTCGCCGGAGCGCCGCTCGGACTCGACCAGCCGGTGCAGCTGACGCAGGGCCAGGTCCGGGTCGGCGGCACGGGACAGCGCGGCGAGCAGTTCGGCAGCGCCTTCGTCGGCGGGTTCCTGGGTGTCGGGCCGCCACAGGGCGAGCCCGTCCGGGCCGAGCAGGTCCGCGGCGCGGGTGGCGCCGTCACCCTCGGCGAATCCGTAGCGGGCCAGGCGCCCACGGGCCGGCCGGGTCACCGTCAGGCCCCGAGCAGCGGCAGGCTGCGGCGCGGGTTGTCGTCGCCGAGTTCGCCGAGCGCGAGCGCGGCGAACCGGATCGCGAACGGCTGCCACGCCTCCTCGACGTCGGCCATCACCCGGTCGCAGGCGGCCACCACCAGCTCCGGGTCGTAGCCCAGCTCGGCCAGCACCGCGGAGTCGCGGGACCACTCGGCGATCATCGCGGTGTCGCACTCGATGTGGAACTGCAGGCCCCAGGCCCGGTCGCCGAGGCGGAACGCCTGGTGCGGGTAGCGGGTGGACGCGGCGAGCAGCGTCGCGCCGTGCGGCAGCTCGGTGATCTCGTCGGCGTGCCACTGGAGGACGTCGGGCATCAGCGGCACGTACCGGAACAGCGGGTCGTTCTCGGCGGCGTCGCGCCGCCCGACGAGCGCCGGCCCGACCTCCGGACCGGACGGGCTGCGTTCGACCCGGCCGGCGTGCGCGGTGGCGAGCAGTTGCGCGCCGAGGCAGACCGCGAGCGTGGGCACGCGCCGGCGGACCGCCTTGCGCAGCAGCCCTTCCAGCGCCGGGAACCAGGGCGCGCCGGGAGCCCCGTCGGACCCCGGGTATGCCTGCTGGTCGCCGCCGAGCACCACGAGCGCGGCGTACCCCTCCAGGTCGTCGGGGAGCGGGTCACCGGCGTGCGGACGCAGCACGCGCAGCTCAAGGCCCCCTTCGGTGAGCCACTCCCCCAGGCGGCGGAGGTCGTCGGTCGGGTCGTTCTCGATCACCAGCGCGGTCGCCACGACGTCGAGGCTAACCGGTGCGCCCGACAGGGCACGGTCCGGCAGGCCCTAGGCTCCGATCGTGCCTGACGACTGCCTGCGCCCACCGGCCCTGCGTCCCGGCGACGCGGTGATGCTGGTGTCCCCGTCCGGGCCGACCCGTCCCGAACGGGTGGCCCGCGGCATCGAGCTGCTCACCGGCTGGGGGCTGCGGCCGGTGCCCGCGCCGAACGCGTACGCCAGGCGGGGTTACCTGGCCGGCGACGACGCGCTGCGGGCCGCGGACCTGAACGCGGCGTTCGCCGACCCGGAGATCCGCGGGGTGATCTGTACCCGGGGCGGTTACGGCGCGCAGCGGGTGGTCGACCTGATCGACATGGCGGCGGTACGCCGGGATCCGAAGGTGGTGGCCGGGTTCTCCGACATCACCGCGTTGCATTTCGCGCTCTGGCGGGGCGCCCGGCTGGCCGGGGTGCACGGGCCGGGCGCCGCGTGGCGGGACGAGCGCACGCCGCTCCGCTCGGCGGAGTCGCTGCACGCCGCTCTGACCAGCGCCGAGCCGGTGACGGTGGCGGCGGCCGAGGCGGAGGAGACGTTCCCGGTGCGGGTGCCCGGGCGGGCCGAGGGCCGGCTGATCGGCGGCAACCTGTGCCTGATCACCGCGTCCATCGGCACGCCGGACATGCCCGACCTGACCGGGGCGATCCTGCTGGTCGAGGAGGTGCAGGAGCCGCCGTACAAGATCGACCGGATGCTCACCCACCTGCGCCGCTGCGGCGCGCTGGACGGGATCGCCGGGGTGGCTGTCGGCCAGTTCACCGAGTGCGCGGACGGCTGGGACACCACGGTCGTGGACGTG
Source organism: Micromonospora sp. CNZ285 (assembly GCF_004637285.1). Lineage (NCBI taxonomy): Bacteria > Bacillati > Actinomycetota > Actinomycetes > Micromonosporales > Micromonosporaceae > Micromonospora > Micromonospora sp. CNZ285. The sequence continues at coordinate 3,618,545 of NZ_SPQD01000001.1, forward strand.
CTCACCGACCGCCTCAGCGACCTCGGCGTGCCGGTCCTCGGCGGCCTGCCGATCGGCCACGGCCCCGGCCAGCTCACCGTCCCGGTGGGTACCCCCGCCACCCTGGACGCCACCACAGGCACCCTGACGGTGACCGCCGCCGTCCGCCAAGGCTGAGGCCCACCCCGGCGATCATGAGGTTGGCGGCAGTTCAGAGATCCACAACTGCCGCCAACCTCATGATCAACGCGTCGAGGGCGTGAGGTGGGCCACAGCGCCAATCTCCAAGGCCGCCCAGACCGCGCCGTCGGGGGTGACCGTCAGGCCGTGGGGTTCCGACGCCGGCGTGGGCAGGGCGTGGCCGGTGATGTGGCCGTCGGGGTCGATGTGGCCGATGCGGTTGGCGCCCCACTCGGTGAACCAGCAGCCACCGGCCGGGTCGGCGACGATCGCGTGCGGGCGCGCCTCCCGGTCCGGCAGCGGGAACTCGTCGATCCGTCCCTCCGGCGTGATCCGGCCGAGTTGCCCGGCGACGATCTCCACGAACCAGAGCGCGCCGTCACCGCCGCGGGTGATGCCGACCGGCCCCGCCGCCTCGGTGGGCAGCGGATGCACTGCCACCGTCCCGTCCAGGCCGACCCGGGCGATCGCGTTCGCCTGGTTGAGCGTGAGCCAGAGCGCGTCGTCCGGCCCGGCCGCCAGCATCGACGGGAAGCCCTTGTCCACCGGCAGCGGGAAGGAGGCCACCTCCCCGTCGACGCTCACCCGGCCGACCGTGTCGTCGCTCATGCCGGCGTACCAGAGCGCGCCGTCCGCACCCACCGCCAGCCCGCAGGGGCCGCAGCCGGGGGGCAGCGCCACCGAGCCGGTCTCGCCGCCGACGGTGATCCGGCCGAGCCGGTCGTCGCCCGAGCGGGTGTACCAGAGCGCGCCGTCGGGGCCGCCGACGATGATCAGCGGGCGGCTGCCGGGCGGGTCGTCGCGGTAGGTCCGTACCTCACCGTCGAGGCCGAGCCGGGCGACGCCGCCGGAGCCGGCCAGCGCCAGCCAGAGCGCCACGTCGGGCCCGACCGTGATCGAGTACGGCCCGGAGCCCGGCCCGGTGAGCGGGATCTCGCGGATGGCGGGCTGTGTCATGGAGTGGCCTTTCGTCGGGTTTCGCCCAGCCTCGCGGGCGCTCCGGCGCCCCGGCAACACGAATAATTCGGGCCTTTCGGACGGGATTGCCAGCTCGCTGACAGGTTCGCCACGGGTGGTCCTCAGTTCCGGCGACCACTGTCGGTGACGTCATCGCACCACCACCGAACAGGAGAATCGCATGATCCGCACGATGTCGAAGAAGCACCTGCTGGCCGGCCTGGCCGCTGCCGGCGTGCTCGGCGTCGGGATCGCCGCCCCGACGGTGGCGCTCGCCGACGACAAGAGCCCGAACCCGTCTTCGAGCGCCAGCAGCACCACCGACCAGGGTGACGACCGCCGCCAGAAGCACGCCGACCGGCAGGCCGAGTTCGCCGAGGCTCTCGCCAAGGAGCTGGGCGTCTCGACCGACAAGGTCACCGCGGCGCTGGAGAAGCTGCACGAGCAGCGCCAGGGCGACCGCCCGGAGCGGCCGGAGCGGCCGTCGACCGAGGACCGGCAGGCCGCGCTGAAGGAGCGGCTGGACCAGGCCGTCACCGACGGCAAGCTCACCCAGGAGCAGGCCGACGCGGTGCTCAAGGCCGCCGAGGCGGGCGTGTTCCCGGGTCCGGGCAAGGGCGGCCCGGACGGCACGCCCGGCCACCACGGCAAGGGTGGCGACAAGGGCGGTCCGGAGGGCAAGGCCGACCAGGGCGCCGAGGCCGAGCAGGAGGGCCAGGGCGGCAAGTGACGCGGTGACCCCGCCGCCCCTCACCGGCCGTTCCCTCCTCCTGGCCGGCGCCCGGCGGGGCCACCCACGCCTGATCCCCTCGGACCGCGGCGGGGTGGTGGTGCACTCGCACCACCACCCCGCCGCGCCCGTCTCAGCGCAGGTACGGCCCGTCCACGCCGATCCTGCCCGGCGCCGGGTTGCCGGGGAGGTCGAGCACGTAGACCCGGAGGTTGCCCTTGCCGCCGGCCGGGGCGGTGAGCGTGCCGTCGGTGACCGTCTTCACGTCACCGGTGACCGCGTCCACGTACCGGCCGTTCGGCACCCCGCGGAACGTGGCGCCGCCGGACACGGTGACCAGCGCGAAGCTGTCCACCGCGCCCTGGGTGAAGCGCCGCTTGTACGCCATCGCGCCGCTCACGCCCTCGGTCGAGTACTGCCCCTTCTGCAACGCCGGCACTGCCCGCCGGATCAGGTTGAGCCGCTGCACGTGCTTCACCAGCGGCTGCGCGAGCGTGGTGGCCACCGCCCCGCCGGCCGAGCCGACCACCCCGAAGTCGCTCGCGGTGACGCTGCCGGCCAGGTGGTCGCCGTAGTAGGCCCGGCCGGTGGTGTCGAGCGGACAGCTCGGCCCGCAGTCGATCCGGGCGCCCTTGCGGAACTCGATCTCCGAGCCGTAGTAGAGCGTCGGGATGCCGCGGAACGTCCACATCAGGCTCATGTTCTCCGCCCAGGCGTCGGTGCCGCCGGTGTACCGGGTGGAGGACTTGTTCGGCCCGTAGTCGTGGCTGTCGACGTAGACCACGTTGTACGTCGCGTCGTTGTAGCTGTCGTCGGAGTCCTTCCCGTTGCCGAACGCGTTGCCGGCGTCGGAGAAGTTCATGTGCATCCGCATGTCGATGACGTTCATGCCGGAGAACTGCGAGTGGTCCGGCGCGTGGTACGTGTTGCCGCGCAGGAACGCGTTGTCGGTGGTCGGTTGCCCGTTCGGGCCGAGCAGCTGCTCGTGGTCGTACTGCTCGATCGCGGCGCGGACGTCGTCCGGGCTGTACTCCTTGCGCTCCTTCCAGGTGAAGAACTGCGCGGAGTGGTTGACCGAGCCGCGGTTCCACTTGTCGTTGACGAACGCGGCGACCTCGCCGAAGACGTAGAAGTCCTTGCCCTTCTCGCCGAACCGGGCGACCGCGTGCTGCTGGATGGCGGGCAGGAAGCGCCGGTTCCAGGTGACCCGGGGGATGTGCACGGCGGTGTCGATGCGGAAGCCGTCCACGCCCATGTCGATGAACCTGTTGTACGCGTCGATCAGGTACTGCTGCACGGCGGCGTTCTCGGTGTTGAAGTCGGCCAGGTCCTCGTGCAGCCAGCAACTGCGCGAGTCCTCGCCCTCCCAGTTGCCGATCCAGCACTGGTGGTACTTGTCGGCCGGGAAGAGCTTGCTGGTCGGGGTGGGCCACTGGCACTGGTGGAGCGTGTAGCCCTCGGGGCTGCGCCCGCCGGTCGGCGTACCCCAGTTCAGGCACTGGTTGCCGGCGGGCGCGGCGGACGACCACACGTCGCCGTTGTACGGCCGGCCCTTGGCCTTGGCGTTCTGCGCCGGGGTGAGCGCCGGGTCGTTCCCGGTCGCCTCGACCGTCGGGTCGTACTCCCGGCCGGCCTGCGGCTGGTCGTAGTACCACTTCCACTGCTCGTCGCGGGTGCCGTAGACGGTGGGCGTGAACAGGCCCTTGGCGCCCCACCGGGAGCTGTGGTTGTAGACCACGTCCTGGAAGATCTTGATGCCCTTGGCGTGCGCGGCGTTGATCAGGTCCTGGTAGGAGGCGCCGGCGCTCTCCAGCCGCGGGTCCACCCGGTAGAAATCCCAGCCGTGGAGCCGTGGAAGTCGTAGTCGGACCGGTTGAGCACGACCGGGGTGATCCAGAGCGCTGAGAAGCCGAGCGCCTTGATGTAGTCGAGCTTGTCGACCAGCCCCTTGAAGTCGCCCCGGAACATCGGGTCGTCGTTGGCCGCGTTGCCGGAGGCGACGTGCTGGCTGCCGCCGCGGTTGTTCGTGGGATCGCCGTCGGCGAACCGGGCGGTCATCACGAAGTAGATGGTGTCCTCGCGCGGGTCGCCGCCGAGCGGGGCGCCGCCGGTCTGCGGGGTGCCGGTGGTCGCGGAGGCGGGCGCGCTCGCCGCCGACCGGTTGCCGGCCGCGTCCAGGGCCCGCACGGTCCAGGTGTACGCGGTGCCCGGCCGCAGGTCGTACGCGACGTGCCGGGTGGTGGTGCTGGTGACCGTGGTGCCGCCGGCTCCCCCGGTGCGGGTCAGCTCGTACCCGGTGACGCCCCGGTCGTCGGTGGCGGCGGTCCAGGTCAGCGTGACCGCCAGCCCGTCGGCGACGGCGGTGAGGCCGCCCGGCGTGGACGGCGGGGTGGTGTCCGGGGTGGCCGGCGCGCACGGGTCCGCGGCGGCGGCGGTGACCCGGCCGTTGTCGACGACACTGCGTCCCACGCCCAGGGTGTAGTCCACGCCGCCGTTGTTGTCCCAGGTCCCGGCGGTGTTGTTGAACGCGGCGGTCAGGCCGGTGGCCGCGCCGAGGTCGACGATCCGGCGGGCCCAGCCGGCGCAGCGCGTCTCCATGACGACGCCCGGCGCGGTGGTCCAGGCGCCGCCGGTGGGCCGGTAGTGCAGGTTCGCGGCGGCCCAGCCGCGCGGCGCGAGGTGGTACCAGACCTCGGCGGTGTTCCCCGGCGTCGGGCTCGGCGCGACAGTGGCGGACGGGCTCGCGGTCGGGGTGCCGGACGGCGACGGGGTGGCGCACGGGTCGCCCGTGCCGATCCGGCCGGCGGCGACGGTCACGGTGCCGGCGCCGAGGCGGTAGTTGGCGCCGTTGTTGTTGTCCCAGACGCCGCTGCCGTTTGTGAAGACGACCTGGAGCCCGGCGGCGGTGCCCAGGTCGACGGTCTTGCGGCGCCAGCCGGCGCAGGCGGTGTCCATCGGCACGCCGGGCACGGCCGTCCAGCCCTGCCCGTCCACGCCGTAGTGGATGTTGACGGACGCGCCCCAGGCGGCCGGTGACTGGTAGTAGACGGTGACGGTGTCGGCCGCCGCGGCGGCGGTGAACGGCAGCAGCGCGGCGAGCACACCGACGGCGAGCGCGAGCGCTCCCCACCGGCGGCGGTTGGTGGTGGTGCCCCTCATGGCGCTCTCCTGACACCCACGCCCGCACGGCGGGCGCAAGGGGATGAAGGCGTTGCAAGAACTTGCGACGCGTGGTGCCAGGAAGTTACCAGCTTCGATTCCCTGGAACCAGGGGTTCACCGTAGACACGGACGTAACGGACTGCACCGCCCGCAACGACTTGCTCCCGGCCGGCGAACGGCCGGGCCGGGAGCAAGGGCGCGCGCTCAGCCCTCGGCGGGCGGGGTGAAGACGCCGAGCAGGTTGCCCGACGGGTCGCGCAGCAGGGCGCGTACGAGTCCGATCGGCGTGGTCACCGGCGCCGTCAGAACGGTCCCGCCGGTCGCCTCCGCCCGGCGGCAGGTCTCCGCCACGTCCGCCACCTCGGCGTAGAAGATCGCGTAGTTGCCGGCGTCGGTGTCCCGGACCGCGCCGCCGATCCCCCGCTGCCCGCCGGCCGCCGTCTGCCGGTACGGGCCGCTCTGCTCCTCGAAACTCCAGCCGAACAGCTCGGAGTAGAACCGCTGTACCTCGTCCGGGCGGTCGGAGCCGATCTCGAACCAGGTCACGGGCGTGCTGGACATACATCCTCCTGAGGTTCGCGCCGGCGGTCGGCCGGCGTCGTCAGGATTCAGCCTCGTACCGGGCCACGACAGCGTCCTGTCGGTGTTTCCACCCGGATCAGACCAGGGTGAGCGGGCGCACCCGGTCGACCGGCACGTCGAGGTCGCCGGGACGCAACTCCCGGGTCACCGGCTCGGCCAGCGGGTGCACCGACACGATCCGGTCGGTGCGGAAGCAGCGCAGACCGTCGCGCAGCCGGCACCAGGCGACCAGGTACCAGTGCACCGAGTTACCCAGGTAGGCCAGCGGCTCCACGTCGCGCGCCGAATCGGCGCCGCCGCGGTCGGCGTACCGCAGGCGCAGCACCCGCCCGGCGGCGACCGCGTCGGCGACGGCGGCCGGAACGGGCGTGCCCGGCCCGTCGCCGACCAGGTGCACCCGGCCGGCGAGCCGGTGCGCCTCGGCCACCGCGGCGGGCGGCATCACCGCGACCAGCTTGCGCAGCGCGGCGCCGGCCGCCGGGGCGAACGGTGAGCCGCCGAGCCGGTGCAGCGCGACGGCCATCGCCACCGCCTCGGCCGGTGTCAGGTTGACCGGCGGCAACGTGCGCGCCCGGTCGACCACGTAGCCGCCGGTGCGGCCCGGCTCGGCCCAGATCGGCACCCCGGCGGCCTGCAACGCGGAGATGTCGCGCTCGACGGTGCGGGTGCTCACCTCGAAGCGGCGGGCCAGCCAGGTCGCGCTGCGCGGGCGCGGCGAGACCGCCCGCAGCTCCTCGACCAGGGCGTAGAGGCGGTCGGTGCGATTCACCCCCGGACGCTAACCCGGGGGTACGACACCCTCAGGCGATGCAGGCGCAGACGATCAGCGCGGCGCCGAAGTGGGTGGCGGCGCTGACCCGGGCCGCCGGGTGCGGCTCGTCGGCGGCGATGACGTCGCCCAGCCTGCCCGGGGTGAGCAGGTCCAGCACCAGGAACGCCAGCGCCATCACCAGCAGGCCCACCAGCCCGAACACCACAGTGGACGCGAGCCCCTTGGTGAACGAGCTGTAGCTGGTCAGCACGGCGGTGAAGACGATGCCGGCGATGCCGAGCTGGTTGGCGGCGAGCAGCAGCGCGGCGTTGCCGTTGCGGCGCACCCAGATCAGCTCCCGCAGCTTGCCCGGGGTGAGCAGGTCGACGAGCAGGAATCCGGCGGCCATCAGGGCGACCCCGACGATCCCGAACACGATGCTCTGCCACGCCCCGTCGAGCAGATCTCCCAGCACCAACGCCTCCCCGGCTCACGCCGCCCGGCGGTGGTGCCGGGGCGGTGCCGCAGACGATAGCGGCACCGCGCCAGCGTGATCTAGAGCGAGAGGTAGCGCTGCCGCTCGTACGGGGTGACCTCGCGGCGGTACTGCTCCCACTCGGAGCGTTTGTTGCGCAGGAAGAAGTCGAAGACGTGCTCGCCGAGCACCTCGGCGACCAGCTCGGAACCGGCCATCACGTCGATCGCCTCGGCCAGGTTCTCCGGCAGCGCCTCGTACCCCATGGCGCGGCGCTCGGCGCTGCTCAGCGACCAGACGTCGTCCTCGGCGCCCGGGGGCAGCTCGTAGCCCTCCTCGATGCCCTTGAGACCGGCGCCGAGCATCACCGCGAACGCCAGGTAGGGGTTGGTCGCGGAGTCCAGCGAGCGGACCTCGACGCGGGCCGAGTTCGGCTTGCCGTACGCCGGCACCCGCACCAGCGCGGACCGGTTCAGGTGACCCCAGCAGACGTACGCCGGGCTCTCGGTGATCCGGTCCGGCAGCGCCTGCGGGAACAGCCGCTTGTACGAGTTGACCCACTGGTTGGTCACCGCGGTGTACTCCCGGGCGTGGGTGAGCAGCCCGGCGATGAACGACTTGGCGACCTTGGACAGCTTCATCGGGTCGCCGGCGTCGTGGAACGCGTTGCGCTCCCCCTCGAACAGCGACAGGTGGGTGTGCATGCCGTTGCCGGGCTGGTCGGTGAACGGCTTCGGCATGAAGCTGGCCTGCACGCCGGTGGAGAGCGCCACCTCCTTCACCACGTGCCGGAACGTCATGATGTTGTCGGCGGTGGTGAGCGCGTCGGCGTAGCGCAGGTCGATCTCCTGCTGGCCGGGGGCGACCTCGTGGTGGCTGTACTCCACCGAGATGCCGATCCGCTCCAGCGCCAGCACCGCCTGGCGGCGGAAGTCCCGCGCCACGGCGTGCGTGGTGTGCTCGAAGTAGCCGCCGGTGTCCACCGGGATCGGCACCGAGCCGTCCTGCGGGCCGTTCTCCAGCAGGAAGAACTCGATCTCCGGGTGGGTGTAGAAGGTGAAGCCCTTGTCCGCGGCCCGGGAGAGCATGCGGCGCAGCACGTGCCGCGGGTCGGCCCAGGACGGGCTGCCGTCCGGCAGCGAGATGTCGCAGAACATCCGGGCGCTCTCGCCGCTGACGCCGCCCTCGAACGGGAAGACCTGGAACGTCGTCGGGTCCGGCATCGCGACCATGTCCGACTCGAAGACCCGGGCGAAGCCCTCGATCGCGGAGCCGTCGAAACCGATGCCCTCGTCGAAGGCCGCCTCCAGTTCCGCGGGGGCCACCGAGACGCTCTTGAGCGTGCCGAGCACATCGGTGAACCACAGCCGGACGAAACGGATGTCCCGCTCTTCCAGCGTACGGAGGACGAACTCCTGCTGACGGTCCACTTCCACCCCTCGTGACACGTACGTCCGCACCGGTCGGGCCGGCCCGGCCTGACCGCCCAGTCTCCACCGGGCTCGTTACGCCGACGTTACGCCCTCCCCGGCCGGCCGTCCCGCCGTGTCCACCGGGCTGGGACACGCGGGGCCGCGGTGCCCGTCTGCCGCAACCGGTCGGATTCGGCCGGGAGGCCTGGGGGAAGATGAGGACATGCCCACCCTGCGTCTCGCCCTGTGCCAGGTCAACCCGACGGTAGGCGACCTCGCCGGCAACGCCGGCCTGGTCCGCTCGTGGACCCGTCAGGCCGCCGACGCCGGCGCCCAGCTCGTCCTGTTCCCCGAGCTGATGCTCACCGGTTACCCGGTCGAGGACCTGGTGTTCCGCCGCTCGTTCGTGGCCGCGTCCCGCGCCGCGCTGCACCGGCTCGCCGCCGACCTGGCCGCTGACGGCCTCGGTGAGCTGCCGGTCCTGGTCGGCTACCTGGACGCGGACGGCCCGCCGCAGGTCAGCTCCGACGCCCAGCCGGGCCGGGGCGCCCGCAACGCGGCGGCGGTGCTGCACCGGGGCGAGGTCGTGGCCACCTACTTCAAGCACCACCTGCCCAACTACGGCGTCTTCGACGAGGACCGCTACTTCGTCCCCGGCGACACGCTGACTGTGGTGCGCGTGGGCGGGGTGGACGTGGCGCTGACCATCTGCGAGGACCTGTGGCAGGCCGGCGGCCCGTTCGCGGTGGCCCGGGAGGCCGGCGTCGGGCTGGTGCTGAGCATCAACGGCTCGCCGTACGAGCTGAACAAGGACGACGTGCGGCTGCCGCTGGTACGCCGGCGCGCCGCCGAGGCCGGGGCGGCCATCGCGTACGTGAACATGGTCGGCGGCCAGGACGAGCTGGTCTACGACGGCGACTCGATGATCGTCGCCGCGGACGGCACGCTGCTGACCCGGGCCCCGCAGTTCGTCGAGCACCTGCTGGTGCACGACCTGGAGCTGCCGGCGGCGGCAGGTGCACCCGGCGGGACCGGCGCGCTGAGCGACGGGATGCGCGTGGCCCGCCACGACATCCCGGCGATCCCGGCCGCGCCGACCGGCCCGGCGGCGGACGGCGGCATCATCGAGCCGGTCGCCGACGAGGCCGAGGTGTGGCACGCGCTGGTGCTGGGCCTGCGCGACTACATCGACAAGAACCGCTTCCCCTCGGTGGTGCTCGGCCTGTCCGGCGGCATCGACTCGGCGGTCGCGGCGGCCATCGCGGTGGACGCCGTGGGCCCGGAGCGGGTCGTCGGCGTCTCGATGCCCAGCCAGCACTCCTCCGAGCACTCCCGCACCGACGCCGAGGACCTGGCGAAGCGCACCGGCCTGGACTACCGGGTCGAGCCGATCCAGCCGATGGTGGACACGTTCCTGGCGAACATGTCGCTGTCCGGGGTGGCGGTGGAGAACCTCCAGGCCCGGGTACGCGGCGTCATCCTCATGGCGCTGTCGAACCAGGAGGGCCACCTGGTGCTCACCACCGGCAACAAGAGCGAGCTGGCGGTGGGTTACTCCACGCTCTACGGCGACTCGGTGGGCGGCTACAACCCGGTCAAGGACGTCTGGAAGACGCTCGTGTGGCGGCTGGCGAAGTGGCGCAACGCGGACGCGGCGCGGCGCGGGCAGACCCCGCCGATCCCGGAGAACTCGATCGGCAAGCCGCCGTCGGCCGAGCTGAGTCCCGGCCAGCTCGACAGCGACACGCTGCCCGACTACGACGTGCTCGACCCGATCCTGATCGGCTACGTCGACGGTGACCTGGGCCGCGACGGCCTGATCGAGTCCGGTCACGACCCGGCCGTGGTGGACAAGGTGCTGCGGATGGTGGATACCGCCGAGTACAAGCGACGGCAGTCCGCGCCCGGCACCAAGATCTCCATGAAGGCGTTCGGGCGGGACCGGCGGCTGCCGATCACCAACCGGTGGCGCGAGGACGGCTGACCGCTCCCCCGGCCGGGGGAGTGACATCCTCCACTCCGACCTGCCCGCGGCCCGCCGCCCGGTGCGACGATCGCGGGGAACCCGGGGACCGCGTGCGCGGCCTCGAGGAAGGAGATTGTCATGGTGGAGTCCACCCCGGCCGAGGTGACCGCCCTCTACGGCGGGCCGGCCACCCGGCGGGTACGCACCCGCGACCTGATCGCCGCCAAGGAGCGCGGCGAGCGGTGGGCGATGCTGACCTCGTACGACCAGTACACGGCCTCGATCTTCGACCAGGCGGGGATCCCGGTGCTGCTGGTCGGCGACTCGGCGGCGAACAACGTCTTCGGCTACGAGACCACGCTGCCGGTGACCGCCGAGGAGCTGCTGCCGCTGGTACGCGCCGTCGTACGGGCCACGAAGCACTCGCTGATCGTCGGTGACCTGCCGTTCGGCTCGTACGAGGAGGGGCCGGCGCAGGCGCTGCGCACCGCGGTGCGGTTCATGAAGGAGGGCGGCTGCCACGCGGTGAAGCTGGAGGGCGGGCGGCGCTGCGCCGCCCAGATCGAGGCGATCACCGGCGCCGGCATCCCGGTGATGGCGCACATCGGCTTCACCCCGCAGAGCGAGCACACGCTGGGCGGCTACCGGGTGCAGGGCCGGGGCGAGGCCGCCGAGGAGGTGCTCGCCGACGCGCGGGCGGTGGCCGGGGCGGGCGCGTTCGCGGTGGTGCTGGAGATGGTGCCGGGTGAGGTGGCCAAGCGGGTCACCGCCGAGCTGACCATCCCCACCGTCGGCATCGGGGCCGGCCCGGACACCGACGGGCAGGTGCTGGTCTGGCAGGACATGGCCGGGCTGCGGACCGGCCGGGCGCCGCGCTTCGTGAAGCGCTACGCCGACCTGGCGGGCGCGCTCACCGACGCCACCCGCCGGTTCGCCGACGAGGTACGCGGCGGCGAGTTCCCGGCGGCCGAGCACACGTTCTGAGGCGGTACGGCGGGAGCCGGCGCCGGCCCGCTCCCGCCGCGCTCGTCAGAGGTCGGTGACGCGGATGCCGGCGTGCGCCTTGTAGCGCTTGTTGATCGCGATCAGGTTGGCGGTGAACGCCTCGATCTGGTGGGCGTTGCGCAGCCGCCCGGCGTAGATGCCCCGCATGCCGGGGATCCGCGCGGCCAGCGCGCCCACGACGCCCACGAGTTCCCGGTCCTCGGTGCAGATCAGCACGTCCAGGTCGATCCGGTCGATCTCCGGGTCGGCCAGCAGCGGCGCGCTGACGTGGTTGAACGCGGCGCAGACCCGGGACTCGGGCAGCAGCGCGGCGGCCTGCTGCACGGCGCTGCCCTCGGCGACGGGAAGCGCGTACGGGCCCTGCTTGTCGAAGCCGAGCGGGTTGACGCAGTCCACCACGATCTTGCCGGCCAGCGGTCCGGCGAGCGCGGCGACGGTGGCCGCGTGCCCGTCCCACGGCACCGCCACGATCACCACGTCGCTGCGCCGGGCGACGTCCTCGTTGTCGCCGCCGGAGACGACGGCACCCTCCGGTACGTGCGGCAGGGCGGCGATCTCGGCGGCGGCCTGGGTGGCCCGCTCCGCGGTGCGGGAGCCGATCAGCACGGTCTGCCCGGCCCGGGCGAACCGGTAGGCGAGACCCCGTCCCTGGTCGCCGGTGCCACCGATGATGCCGACGGTCAGCCCGGAGACGTCGGGCAGCGTGGTCGCGTCGTAAGCCATGGGCTCATCCTCGCAAAGCGGGGGCACGTGCGGTGCATCCCGATGCTGTGACAATGGCCGCGCTGGTCACGCCCGTTCGAAGGCGACCCGGCGCTGGGCCGGGTCGGCGGCGGTGAGCCGTACCCGGACGCGTTCGCCCAGCGGCAGCTCGCCGGTGCAGCGGGCGCGCACCGGCGGCTCGTCGAGCGCGATGGTGCCGCCGGGCGGGCGGCCGGGGCGGCCGTTGCCCGCCGGGCGCGGTTCGTCCACGTCGAGCACCGCCGCCTCGAACGTCTCCCCCACCCGGTGTGCGAGCAGCACCGCCTCGGCCAGCTCCACGGCGCCCCGGGTGGCGGCGCCCGCCGTGCGGTCGGTCGCGGCCATCACCTCGGGCAGCTTCGGCAGCGCGGCCCGGACCTGCTCGGGCACCTCGCGGCCCTCGTGCAGCGCCAGGCAGACCTCGGTGGCGTAGCGGTCGGCCAGCCGTCGCAGCGGCGCCGTGACGTGCGCGTACGCGGCCGCCACCCCACCGTGCCCGGGCTGCTCGGGCAGTTCCCCGTCGAAGGCGGTGTACACGGCGCCGCGCATCAGCTCGGCGGCCTGGTCGACGAAGGCGGCCACCCGGGGCTGGGAGGTGTCCAGCCCGTCGAGCACCTGACCCACCGGGGTGCCGTCCGGCCAGGGCACGCCGAGCGGTCCGGCGGCGAGCCGCAGCCGCTCGACCGCCTCGGGCCGGGGCCGGGGCATGGTGCGCAGCAGCCCGATCCGGCCGGCCAGCATGATGTCGGCGGCGGCCATCCCGGTCAGCAGCGAGATCTGCGCGTTGTGCTCCTCCATCGCGCCGGGGCCGCGCAGCACCAGCCGCCACCCGTCGCCGTCGGGCTCGACGTCCTGCTCCGGCAGCGGCAGGTTGATCGCGCCCCGGCTCAGGCCCCGCGCGGTGAGCAGCGCCCCGATCTCGGGCAGCAGGGCGATCGGCTCGGGCAGCCGGCCGGCGTCGGCGTCGCGCTGCACGCCGCCGTAGTCGAGCTTGGCCCGGCTGCGCACCAGCGCCCGCTCCAGGGTGACCGCGACGGTGCCGCCGTCGGCGTCCAGGTCGACGGTCCAGAGCACGGCGGCCCGGTCGGCGTCGGGCAGCAGGCTGGCCGCTCCCTCGCTGAGCGTGTGCGGGTGCAGCGGCACGTTGCCGTCGGGCAGGTAGACGGTCTGACCCCGGCGCCACGTCTCGGCCTCCAGGTCACCGCCGAGGCGTACGTGGGTCAGCACGTCCGCGATGGCGTACCGGACGCGGTAGCCGCCGCCGGGACGGCGGGTGAGGTGCATGGCCTGGTCGAGGTCGCGCGAGGTCGCCGGGTCGACGGTGACGAACGGGATGTCGGTCCGGTCGGCGACTGCGGGTGGCGGCGCGGCGGCCGCCAGGTCGGCCTCGCGCTGCGCCGCGGCCGGGAAGCTCTCGGGCAGTCCCAGCTCGCGGCGCAGCGCGCCGAAGTCGATACGGGGCGCCAGTACGCGTCGGATCACCACGCGGTCAATCCTGACAGCGCCCCGCACGTTCCGCTCCCCGGGAGGGAGCAGTGTCCGCGGCGTCAGGCGCGGCGGGCCGGCGCCTTACGTGCGGTGGTGCTCTTGGCGGCGGTGCTCTTGCGGGCCGGCGCCTTCTTCGCGGCGGTGGTCTTCTTCGCCGCCGTGGTGGTCTTGCGCGCGGTGGTGGTCTTGCGGGCGGGCGCCTTCTTCGCCGCCGCCTTGCGCGCCGTGGGACGCGTCGAGGCGGTGGTCTTCTTCGCGGGCGCCTTCTTCGCCGCGGCGGTGGTCTTCTTCGCCGCCGAGGTGACCTTCCGCGCGCCGGTGGTCTTCTTGGCCGCCGTCGTCTTCTTCGCCGCCGTCGTCTTGCGGGCCGGCGCCTTCTTCGCGGTGGCGGTGGTCCGGGCCGTCGTGGTCTTCCGGGCCGCCGTGGTCTTCTTGGCCGCGGTGGTCTTCTTGGCCGCCGTGGTCTTCTTCGCCGGCGCCGTCTTCTTGGTTGCTGTCGTCTTCTTCGCGGTGGTCTTCTTCGCCGGCGCGGTCTTGGCGGTGGCCCGGCCGGCCGGCGCCGTACGAGCGGCGGTCTTCTTCGCCGTCGTCCTGCTGGTGGTGGTCTTGGTGGCCGGCGCCTTGCGCGCCGCCGACACGACCTTCCTGGCGGCCGCCTTCTTTGCCGCCGCCTTCTTTGCCGGTGTCCGTCCGGCGCCGGCGCCCGAGGCGTTCGGCGACGCCTTGGTGACCGTCGTCGTCCTGCCCGCGGCGGTCCTCTTCGCGGTCGTCCGTTTCGCGGCCGGGCGGGTGGCCTGCTGTGCTTCGGCCATCTCGGTTCCCTTTCCTGGGGACGTGCTCTCGCCCTCGCGGAGCACGGATCACCTCGACGCGGGCCCTCCCGCGCCGTCTAGCGGCCCTCCCCGGCCCAACGGGCGTCCTCGGCGTCCCACGCGTCGTTACGATCCCGCACTGTCTGCAGGGCGTTGTCCGCGTCGGCGGCTGAGGCGTACGGTCCGAGAACGTGCTTGGCGGGGCACACGTCGGCATCGGTCTCGACCCGGTGGTGTCGCGTGCACCAGTAGTAGTGCCCACCACTTCCGTCGTCGCTCATGCGATCACTGTGCACCGGGAACCGCCCGGCCGCCACCGGAACGGCACAAATAGTCACGGCCTTCTCCACATTAGACCTGGTCGGGGCGGTTGTGGCGGGGAACGGCGGAAGACCCGGAGATGCCCGCACTCGTCCGAACGGCCGGTACCGGCGCGGGTGGGGAACGGACAGGATCGGCGCTCGTGATCACCACGACGACGGGCACGGGGGCCTGTCCGCGATGCGGCGCGACACCGGTGTCGCTGGACGGGGCGTTGCCCTGGTGCGCCGGGTGCGACTGGAACCTCGACACCTACGACGCGCGCCGCCAGCCGCCGGAGTTCGGCTGGTCGCCTGTCGACAGGCGGACCCACCGGCTCGCCGCGCGGCTCACCCGCCGGCAGTACGCCGCCCTGCTCGGCCGGTCGCTGGAGCCGACCGGGCCGGGGTTCACCGGCGTTCTCGTCGCCGCCATCTCGGTACTTCTCCTGCTCGGCGTGGCCGGGATCGCGGTGGCCGGGGTGTGGCTGCTGTTCGCGTACCCCTTCCCGAACCTCGCGGTGGTCGGCGGCGTGGCGCTGATCGCGCTCGCGGTGGCGCTGCGGCCGCGTTTCGGCCGGCTCGACCGGGACCTGGACGTGCTCACCGAACGGGAGGCGCCGGAGCTGCACGCCCTGGTCCGGGAGGTGGCGACGGCGGTGGGCGCGCCGATGCCGCACGTGATCGGCGTCGACGACGGCATCAACGCGTACGCGACGTCGGTCGGGCTGCGCCGGCGGCGCGTGCTCGGTCTCGGGCTGCCGCTGTGGGGTGCCCTGGACGGCCCGGCGCGGGTCGCGCTGCTCGGTCACGAGCTGGGCCACTTCGTCAACGGCGACGTCCGCCGGGGGCCGGTGACCCAGCCGGCGCTGACCATGCTCGGCAACGCCGCCGACCTGTTCCGGCCCCGGGGCGGGTCCGACGGCGGCGGGGTGCTGGTGATGGTCGGCGAGTGGCTCGGGAACCTGGCGTCCTGGACGCTGTCGCGGCTGCTGTTCGCCGGGCACGTGGTGCTCGTCGCGACCGCGCTGCGGGAGAGCCAGCGGGCCGAGTACCTGGCCGACGAGATGGCCGCCCGCGCCGGCGGCACGTCGGGCGCGACCCGGCTGCTGGATACGCTGCTGCGGACCGACTCGGTGGCCACCGCGGTGCGCAACGCGGTACGCGGCGGCCACGGGCCGGACACCTGGCGGGTGGAGACGGGACGCGCGCTGGACGCCGCCGCCGAGCGGCTGTCGCTGGAACGCCAGCTCACCGTCCGGGAGGACGCCTCGCTGTTCGCCACCCACCCGCCGACCGGCCTGCGGCACCGGATGCTCGGCGCGCGGCCCTGGCAGGATCCGGCGGTGACGCTCACCGAGGCACGGGCCGCGCGGATCGACGCCGAGCTGGCCCGGCACTACGAGCGGGCCGGCCGGGCGCTGAGCTGGAACGCCTGACGCTCAGGCAGGTGCCGGGACGGGCTCCGGACCGGGTACGGGGGCGGGCGCCGGGCGGGCCGCCGCGATCGCGTACGCCAGGGCGTAGGGCGTGCAGGCCAGGTGGAACATCGGCTCGACGAGCACCCGGTCGGTGATGAGGAACCGTTCCCAACCGGTCGGCCGGGGCAGCCCGAACGACGAGTCGGTCCAGCAGGTGAACAGCCAGAGCGGTGCGGAGATCCGGTCCACCGCGTCCGGCGGCAGACCGTCCGCCACCGGCGCGGTGGCCGGGATCGAGGTGACCACCGCGAGGATCACCGCCGCGTCGGCCGCCACCAGCGCGCCGAGCAGCCCGGCCGACCACGCGAGGCGGACCCGGCCCTTCCGCGCCAGCGCCCCGGCGGCCCAGAGCGCCGCCGTCAGCAGCGCCAGCCAGAGCAGCAGCCCGGGCACCGTCTCCCACACCTGGCTCTCGCCCCGGGCGGCGAGCAGCGCCAGCGTCGCGGTCACCGTCGCGGCGACCGGCAGCACCACGCCGAGCGCGGTGGGCAACGCCCTGACGCGTACGGTCCGGCGCGCGGCCCGGGTCACGACGAGCGCGAGCGCCGTGCCGAGCAGCGCGGTGAGCGCCGACCAGGCCGGCAGCTGCGCGGCGGCGGCCCACGGCACGCGCATCTCCAGCCACCCGTGGGCCACGCCCGTCACCGCGGCCGCGACCACGAGGACCGCGACGCAGGCCGACGGCGCGAGCAACAACACCCCTGCGGTACGCCCCAGCCGCCGCGACCCGGCCCGCCCGGTCAGTGGCGCGGCCGCCCGGCGCGCCGCCAGGCTCGCGGCGAACCGGAGCATCACCCACCGCTGCCCGGTGCGGGCCAGCTCGTGCAGCTCGGCGGCCCACTCGCGGGCCAGGTCGGCGCGCAGCTCCGCCGGCCACCGGCGTACCGCGACCCGCAGCAGCAGCGCCGCCACCCACCGAGTCACCACGCCGGCGCCCCGGCCGGGTCCGCGCCGCCGGCACGTTCGGAGGGTACGAGGGCACGCAACTCGGCCAGCGCCAGCCGGGCCGACCGGATGCCCTCGCCGGTGAGGCGGTAGTAGCGGCGGGCCGGGCGGCCGGCGGCGACCGGGTCGACGTCCTCCCAGTCGGCGGCGAGCCAGCCCGCTTCCTGGAGGCGGTGCAGCACCGGGTAGAGCGTCCCGCTGGGCAGGCCGGTGAGCCGCATCAGGTCGAGGCCGTAGCGCGGCGCCTCGGGCTCGGCGAGCAGCGCCGAGAGCACCTTCGCCACCGGAATGGTCAGTCGCACGGGCCTACTCTATCGGAACTCTACATAGGGTGGTTGCACCGTCGTAGCAGGACAAACGGTGATCGGCAATGGGACGGCGCGGTCCGTTTGCCGGGACCGGAGGCCGGTCCGGCGGGGACCGCTCAGGTGGATCACCAGCGGCCCGGATGCAGGCCGCGACTCCATATGCGAGCCTCGACGGACGAATCCGCTGTCGCGCTTCCAGCGGACAGCGACCCGAGCTGGGGAGAGAAATCGTGGGCAACCTTGACGTCGCGCTGAAGAACGCGATGAACATCGACGGCGCGATCGGGGCCGCGCTCGTCGACTACACCAGTGGCATGACCCTCGGCGTCGCCGGCGGCACCGGCGAGATCGACCTGACCGTCGCCGCCGCCGGCAACACCGACGTCGTACGCGCCAAGCTGCGCACCATCGAGATGCTCAAGCTCGACGACGAGATCGAGGACATCCTGATCACGCTCGGCAGCCAGTACCACCTGATCCGCCCGCTGAGCAACCGCACCGGCAAGGGACTGTTCCTCTACCTGATGGTCAGCAAGAGCCGGGCCAACCTCGCGATGGCGCGGCACCAACTGCGCACGATCGAGGAGAGCCTGGAACTGTGAGCCGGGTGGACGACCTCCCCCGCCGTACGCGCGCCCAGGCCGGCACCCTGCCGCCACCACAGGCGCTTCCGCGGTCGCTGGCCGGCAACCCGGCACTGCCGTACCCGGCCATCGGCCAGGAACTCTCCGCGCTGCGGTTGCAGATCCCCGGCGTGCACGGCTGCGTCCTCGGCGGCGTCGACGGCCTGCTCGTCACGCACAACCTGCAGAACGGCGCCGACCCGGACGACCTGGCCGCGCTCGCCGCCACCACGTACGGACTCGGCCGTCAGGTCGGGCTCCGGCTCGGGCAGGGCGACTTCCAGCAGTCCACGGTGCGCAACGCGGGCGGCTACCTCAGCGTGTACGCGATCAACGGGCAGGCGCTGCTCGCCGTGATCGGCACGGACAGCATCAACGTGGCGCGGCTGCACCTGCACGCTCCGACCACCGCGGGCCGGCTCGCCGAACTACTCGACGGCGTCAGCCCGGCCACGTCCTGACGTACGCCGGTCGTCCCGGTCCCACCCGTCCGGACCGGAGGCGGCCGGCGTACCCCCGGCTTCTGCCGCTCGGGTGGCGCGGAGGTCGCGGGGCGCGGTCACGCGCTTGGCGCGGCGGTCGCGGCGCGGGGTCAGAGGCCGAAGCGGCCGGCCCACGCGGTCACGTCGGCGACTGTGGCGTTGCCGCCGCAGACCACCAGGCCGACCCGGGCGTCGGCGCCCACCCGCTCGACCACACGGCGGGCGGCGGGCAGCAGGCACCCGGCGGCGGGCTCGGCCCACACCTTGGCGTGCTCGGCCAACTCCAGCGTGCCCCGCACCGCCTCGGCGTCGGAGACCACGAGGACGTCGCTGACCAGTGCGGTCACATGGTCGTAGGTGAGCTGCGAGACACTCGGCGCGCTGAGCGTGGTGACGATCGACGACAGCGGCACCTCGACCGGGCCGCCCTTCGCCAGCGCCTGCGACATCGCCTGCGCGCCCTCGGTCTCGACGCCCCAGACGCGTACCCCCGGCCGGCGCGCCCGCAGCGCCGCCGCAACGCCCGAGATCAGCGCGCCCCCGCCGATGCTGACCAGCACGTCGGTCAGCTCACTGGCGTCGTCGGCCAGTTCCAGCCCGACAGTGCCCTGCCCCGCGAGCACGATCGGGTCGTCGAACGGGTGCAGCAGCGTCACGCCCTCGTCCCGCAGCCGGTTCATCAGCGCGAACGCGCCGGCCATGTCCTCGGTCAGCCGCACGTCCGCCCCGGCCGCACGGGCCACCTCGACCGCCCGCGCCGGTGCCGTGCGGGGCATGACCACTGTCGCCGCCACCCCGAGCGCGCCGGCCATCACCGCGACCGCGATGCCGTGGTTGCCGCCGCTGACCGCTACCACCCCGGCCGCCCGCTCCGCGTCGTCGAGCGCGAGCAGCTTCGCCGCCGCACCACGGGCCTTGAACGAGCCGGTACGTTGCAGCAACTCCAGCTTGGCGGTGACCGGTACGCCGAGCAGCTCGGTCAGTCCCGGGCTGGGCAGAGTCGGAGTGTGTACGACGACGTCGGCGATCCGGTCGGCGGCCGCCTGGATGTCCGCAAGCTCGATCACCCCCGCAGCGTCCCACACCGGTCGGACGTGCGCGGGTCCGTGCTGCCGCCCGGGCAGGGCCGCGAACGTCAGCGGCTGTAGGCCCACTTTCGAGCTCCACAGGCACGCCCGGACCGGGGACGGTCGTCAGACCCAGCCGCAACGGCTGGCCTGGACGCCTGCCTGGAAGCGGCTGGAGGCGCCCAGTCGCACGGTGAGCGACGTCATCATGCGCTGCACGCTGCGCACCGAAATGGCCAGCTTGCGCGCGGCCGATTCGTCGGTGTGCCCGGCTGCGAGCAGCCGCATAAGCTCGCGTTCGGGTGTCGTCAGTCCCTCCGCGTCCGGTGTCGCCGTCTCCCCGAAGGGGGTCGCGGTGCGCCAGACCTGCTCGAAGAGCGCGACGAGACCGGCGATGACGCCACGGCTCCGTACCTCCAGCGCCCCCTGCCGGGGGTCGTCAGTGTCGATGGGCACCAGCGCGGTCTCTCGATCCACGACGACCATCCGCATTGGGAGCGTCGGGGTCGTGCGGGACTGGCTGCCCAGGCTCGCCATCCACCGCGCGTGAGCGAGGGTGGCGGGGTCGTTGCGCAGGCTGTCCTGGTAGACGTTGCGAATGTGGACGCCGCGTTCCAGGGCCGTCTGGTTGAGCGGGGCCTCGGCCTTCATCGTGTCCGGGTGCTGCGCACCGCCGGTGCTGAACGACAGGCACTCGGTGCGAGCAGTGCGGGCCAGCTCGCTGAGACGCTCGCGGACGGCGTCGACTCCGTCCAGGACACGGCCCTCCGCCGCCCGGTTGTGGTGGTCGTGCACGGTGGCGACGGCGGCGATCGCCGCCCTGGTCGCCTCCACCTGACGCTGCCGAACGGCCACCTCGGCCTCGACCTTGGCGAGTAGCGCCGACAGTCCGGCCTGCGGCCGTACGGCATGGGCGTGACCGCCATCGGCATCGAGCCTGATCAGCGCGAGCTCGGCGAGGTTGTCCAGCGCCTCACGCACCTCGGCTGCAGTGACCGCCAGATGGCGCGCCAGGCCGGCAACATTCAGATCGGGGTGCTGCAGCATCGCGCGATAGACCGTCTCGTGCTGCGCCGAGAGCCCGAGCAGATCGAACACCGTGCCTCCCCCGAGTAATCCGCGTTCGCATTCTGCCCTACCGAGGGCCGGTCCTGCGACCCCGTTCCACGCTGGCGTGATCCCGCCCGGCGGCCTCGCGCCAGGTCGAAAGTGATGACAACCTCCGAGCTGCTCGCAATGATTTGTTCAACGGCGAGGACAACCCGCCGGGTGCGACTTCCCTCCCAGTATTCCGCTGGCAGCAGCAATCGAAAGGGTATTGCCATGCTTGCATGTACTCATAAAGCTCGGCGCTTTATCATCCTCACCTCGCTAGCACTGGCCACCGCCGCCGCGCTGGCCAGCGGTCACGACGCGGGGACGGCGCTGAGTGAGGGATTCGGCTGGGTCGCCAGCGAGCGGATCGTCATGGCATCCCCCACCTTGAGCGAGGGGTTCGGCTGGGCGCCCGGGCAGTCCACGCAGCCCGAGGGCGGGGTGTGATGGTGGCGGCGCACGTGCGCATCGCAGCGCTCGACGGTGCCTCCACCGTGGACCCCACATGCCTGCGCGACCTCATCTATGCGTACGCCGGGCGGGGAGAGGAAGTCGAGCACATCCGCGTCCGAGCCGGGCCCGGCCGAGCGGACATCCTCGCCTTCCTGGACACCGACGACGCGGAATGGGCAATGAAGGCCCTCCGGATCGTGGTGCACAAAGTGCTCACCGGTTCGTCCGCTCTGCGCGGCTGGCGAATCGTCTGACCATTCCGGTTCATCGAGATTGCTTCTCCAGAATTCGACCCCACTTCTGAAAGAGGGCCACAGGAATGTCTGACCAACGCATCATCCTCAAGACCGGCACCAGGATCGGTGCCACGATCGGCACCTCGCTCGCGACCCTCCGCCGTGCCGTCCGGCGGCCCGCCCGTGCCGCCGCCGTCACCGCGCTCGCCCTAACCGGCGGCGTCGCTCTGATGGCGCCGCCCGCGGGGGCCGCCACCACGCGGGAGCAGATCGTCAGCGTCGCCGCTGGGCAGATCGGCCGCACGGGCTGCAATCCCGGCTACCTGAACAGCTGCGGCATCGAATGGTGTGCGGAGTTCGCCCGCTGGGTCTGGCGGACGTCGGGCGTCTCCGACGTCAGCGGCCTCGACTCCTGGGCGCAGTCGTTCAAGTCCTACGGCCAAGCGCGAGGGCTCTATCACTCCCGGTCGAGCGGGTACACCCCCCAGCCGGGTGACGCCATCGTCTTCGACTGGAACCACAGTTCCAGCGACCCGAAGCCCATCGATCACGTCGCGATCGTCACAAGCGCCAGCAGCACCCAGGTCAACACGATCGGCGGCAACCAGGGCAGCTCCGACAACTACGCGAGCAAGGTCAGCCGGGCCAGCTACTCCCGCACCAATGTCGACATCGACGGGTACATCTCCCCTGCCGGCATCGGCGCCGGGGCGGTGATCGTTGAGAAGGCCGTCGGGCACAGCGTGACCGGTGACTCCTTCCACGACCTGGTGGCGCGCAAGCCCGACGGCACCCTCTGGCTGTTCGCCAACAATTTCGTGCGGGACGACGGCACCCCGTACGTCGCGACGCGGCAGGTCGGCAGCAGCTGGGGCAACTTCAACTACGTGGTGAACGCGGACGTGACCGGCGACGGCTACTCCGACCTGGTGGCGCGCAAGCCCGACGGCACCCTCTGGCTGTTCTCCAACAACATCGAGCGCGACGGCGTGCCGTTCAACGACAACCGGCAGATCGGCAGCGGTTGGGGCAACTTCGACCGGATCATCGGCGCGGACGTGACCGGCGACGGCTTCACCGACCTCGTGGCGCGCAAGCCCGACGGCACCCTCTGGCTCTTCTCCAACAACATCGGACGCGACGGCGTGCCATTCAGCGACAACCGGCAGATCGGCACCAACTGGAGTGGCTTCGACACCCTTGTCGGCGCGGACGTGACCGGCGACGGCTTCACCGACCTCGTGGCGCGCAAGCCCGACGGCACCCTCTGGCTCTTCTCCAACAACATCGGACGCGACGGCGTGCCGTACAGCGACAACCGGCAGATCGGCACCAACTGGAGTGGCTTCGACACCCTTGTCGGCGCGGACGTGACCGGCGACGGCTTCACCGACCTCGTGGCGCGCAAGCCCGACGGCACCCTCTGGCTCTTCTCCAACAACATCGGACGCGACGGCGTGCCGTACAGCGACAACCGGCAGATCGGCACCAACTGGAGTGGCTTCAGCCCCATCATCTGACAGCACGATCCGACACCGCGCCCGGCTCCAGCCGGGCGCGGTGTCCGTCTGTCTGCGCTGTACGTGCCAGAGGCTTGCGTCGTTGTCACCACCCCACCACGGGACGACCGCGTCCCTACGAGCCGGACAGCCTGCCGCTGCACCGAGGCATTCTTGGCGCTGTCACGGTTGCGTGGCGGCCACCTCGGCGTCGCTGCGGAGGATGCAGAACTCGTTGCCCTCTGGGTCGGCGAGCACCACCCAGCCGGTGCCGTCGGGCTCACGCCGGTCGGCCACCACTGCCGCGCCCAGCCTGGTCAGCCGTGCCAGTTCCTCGTCGCGCGTCCCCTCGGCCGGGCGCAGGTCGAGGTGGATGCGGTTCTTGACCTGCTTCGCGTCCGGTACCTCGATGAAGAGCAGGCGGTGCTGCCCGTCCCGCGAGTAGATCATGCACTCCTCGTGGCCCGGCTCGTTCGGGTCGTCCGGGTCCTCGCGGTAGTCGAGGACCGATGCCCACCAGCGGGACAGGGCGTAGGCGTCGGCACAGTCCACGGTGGTGTGGGACACGTAGGAGGTCATCACCGGATCATCGCAAGGTCCGGCCGGAGATGTTCCACCGCGCCGAGGGCGGGTACTCCCGATCATGCGTATCGACATCGACGAGCCGCGGGCCGCAGAACTGTTCTGGGAGGGCATGCGGGAGGTGGCAGCCGGCGCCGCCCGGCATCAGGACGAAGACCTGTACCGGGCGATCGTCAAGATCGGCCGGGGTGCGCTCGCCCAGGGCGGCGAGCTTGTGCCGCAATGCGGCCTGTTCCTCCAGTGCCCGGTCTGTGAAGCGGTGGCGGGTCAACGGTGCATCAACGTACCGAGCCACCCGCTCCGCGACGACCTCCTCCATCCGGAACGTGTCGAGCTGGCCGACCTGGTACTGAGGGGTGAAGCATCGCTTCCCCCGCCGCTGCGGGACGAGTGACCTGGTTCGAGGTCGAACGTCGACGCGCTTCTCACCAGCGATCCCGAGGTCGGCTCGACAGCCTCGACCACTCAGGGCGCGTCGCCAGCCGCCAGTCCCGCGCCGAGCGCGGCCAAGAAGGCCAGCAGCTCACGCCGTGCGGCCTCGTCATGTGTGCGGTGATTCAGGAAGTCCGACGTGATGCAACGGGAGCGGTTCTCGACCACCTCGATCAGCTCGGCCAGCTGAAGCCGAGCCTCGATCACCGCGTCCTGGTCCACCTGACGGCACCAGGCCCCGATCAGGTCGGGGTCGGTGGAGACGGCATCGATCCCGCAGCACCCGAGAACGCACTCGACCTCGCAGAAGGCGATGCACTTACGCAGGGGCGACGGCACATCGACCGATACGTCCGCCATCGCCGACTCCTCCCCGAGCCGCCGCTACGGTGACGACGGGTAGCCGATGTTAGCCCCTGCGCCAGGGCGCGCTCCTCCGAATTCGGCGGCCGCCCGGAGCCATAGCCATGGTCGTCAAGGAGGCTGGGCGGGTGAACGTTTCGTGGAGTGCCACGTCTCTCACGTCAGGGAGGTTCGTGCCGACGGAGCGGTCGGACGTCGCCGGTCTGATCGAGCGGTTCGATGATCTGCGTGCCCAGGGGCGCGGCTACCTCGAAGTGCGGGGCGACGCCGCATTCCCGGTGCTGACGCTCGGGTTCGCGGGGTCCGCGGCGGTCGTCCATCTGATAACGGACGAGGACGCCGCGTCCCTGCTGGCGGCCGATGAGCCCGCGGGCACCGATGCGGAAGTGCTGGTGCTGGACGACCCGGTCGAGTTCACCGCAGACGTCGTTCTCGACCTCGAACGCGCCTGGCAGGTCCTCGAGGAGTTCGTCAGTACGGGCGATGCTCGCCGCGCAGGAGAGTGGCGCGAGTTGTAGCGCCGGTGGCTCTGAGCTGGTGGGCGACGGACGAGTCGACCTGTACGCCGGATTCTGTGCCCGGCACGCCCGTAGGCGCACCGGCGGCGGCCATCCATCTCGGCCTGCCGTTGCCGGCAGGCTCCAGCGGCCTACCCGCAGACATCGGGCGGGCAGCCCTCAAGCGTCTGCGCGGGTCGTCATCTTGCGGTGACGGCCCTTTCTTGGCCTTGCTCCGGGTGGGGTTTACCGAGCCACCCCGGTCACCCGGGGTGCTGGTGGGCTCTTACCCCACCGTTTCACCCTTACCGTCCCGTGACGGGCCGGCGGTCTGTTTTCTGTGGCACTGTCCCGCGGGTCACCCCGGGTTGCCGTTAGCAACCACCCTGCCCTGTGGAGTCCGGACGTTCCTCGGCGACGGGCCGGAGCCCGTCGACGCGACCGCCCGGTCGACTCGTCCGTCGCACCCTCATCCTAACGACGCACCCGCCGCGCCCATTTCCACCCCGGTCCGCCATGGTGCGCACGCCCGCCCGGCCACTACCCGGCCCGGGATCCGGACCGACTAGCCTCGGGGGACCATGGATCTCTCCGACGCCGCGCTCCTGCTCGCCGCCGGTCTCGCCGCAGGCACTGTCAACGCGGTAGCCGGTGGGGGCTCCCTGATCACGTTCCCGGCGATGATCGCCACCGGCCTGCCGCCGGTGGCGGCGAACGTCTCCAACTCGGTGTCGGTCTTCCCCGGGTACGTGGCGAGCGTGGCGGGCAGCCGGGTGGACCTGCCGCGCGGGCGGGAGCTGTGGTCGCTGCTGCCCACCGCGGTACTCGGCACGATCGCCGGGTGCGCGCTACTGCTGGCGACTCCGGCGCGCGCGTTCGAGCTGGTGGTGCCGTTTCTCGTGCTGGGCGCTACCGCCGTACTCGCGTTCCAAGGCCCGCTGCGCCGGTTGGTCGGCCATCCGGAACGGTTGGGCGCGCGCCGCCGTACCGTCACGGTGCAGACCATGGTCGCGCTCGGCACGGTGTACGGCGGCTACTTCGGCGCGGCCCTCGGGGTGATGCTGGTGGCAGGGTTGGCGCTGGTGCTCGACGCGACGCTGGCCCGGGTGTCGGCGGTGAAGAACCTGCTCTCGGCGGTGGTGGGGCTGACCACGCTGGTGGTGTTCGCCCTGTTCGGCCCGGTGAACTGGGCAGCCGTCGCGGTGGTCGCGCCGGCCACCCTGTTCGGCGGGTACGCGGGTGCGCGGCTGGCCCGCCGGCTTCCGCAGGTGGTGTTGAAGACCGTCATCGTGGTGTTCGGCACCACCATCGGTCTCTACCTGCTGTCGCGCGCGCTGAACTGACGACGAGCGGTCAGTACGCCTCCCCCACCGGCTCCTCCGGGGCGTGCTCGGCGCGGCGGGCCGCCCGGTTCCAGATGACCCGTTCGCCGTAGCCGGCCGCCATCAGGTGACCGAACGCGAGGTACGCGAGCACGCCGGCGGCGAGCACCCCGAAGCCGACCCAGAACGGCAGCGCGAGGCTGTGCTCGGCCAGCTTGCCGGAGATGATCGGCGCGGGCGCGGCGGCGCCCCAGCGGACCAGGTTGAACGCGCCGGTGGCGACGCGCCGGTCGGCGGAGCCGAGCCCGAGCGCCAGGTCGGTCAGGTTGGCGTTGGCGAGGCCCATGAACAGGCCGGCGACGACGAGGACGACGAGCGACATGGCGGTGCCGGTGGAGGTGGCGAACAGGACCATGCAGACCAGCAGGCCGAGCAGGGCGACGCCGACGGTCTGCACCGCGCCGATGCGGTGGGCCAGCCGGTGCCCGATCAGCAGGATGCCGGCGGCCAGGCCGAGGCCCCAGCCGGTGAACGCGAGGCCCAGCGGGATGACGTCGAGGCGCAGGAACAGCGGCGTGTAGCCGAGCACGACGAAGAAGACGAAGTTGTACGCGGCGGTGACCACGCACAGCGTCACGAACGCGGGTTTGCGGTAGGTGGCGAAGATCTGGCCGAGGCGTACCGGCTGTTGCTTGTTCGCCGGTTCGCGCAGCTTGCGGGCGGCGACGCCGAGCGCCAGCACCATGAACACGCCGCAGACGAAGAACGGCAGCCGCCAGCTGACCTCGCCGAGCAGGCCGCCGATCAGCGGGCCGACCGCGAAGCCGAGCCCGAGGGCGGTCTCGAACAGGCCGACCACCCATTCCCTGTCGTTCGCCAGGTTGACCAGGACCACCATGGCGGTGGCGAAGAACATCGCGTTGCCGAGGCCCCAGACGCCGCGCAGCACGGAGAGCTGCACGATGTCGTTGCTGAACGAGGCGAGGATGGCGGCCAGGCCGACCACGGAGACGCCGGTGACGAGCACCGGCTTGAAACCGAACCGCCCGCTGGCGAGCGTCGCCGGGATCATGCCGACGGCCATGACCGCGATGTACGCGGTGAAGAGCAGCTCGACCTGCCAGGCGGTGACGCCGATGGCCTCGCCGATGGCGGGCAGGATCGGGTCGACCACGGCGATGCCGGCGATGGCGAGGAACGCCACGAGCGTGGTGGCGTAGATGGCACTGCGGTTGGGCTCGGATCGGCGATCCACTCCGCAACCTCCCAGATAGCTGTATCGTACAGGTATTTTTCTTGTATCATACAGCTATGAGCGAGGACGTCCACGACGCCGAGATGACCCTCGGCCGGATCGAAACCGAGGTCGCGCTGCTGATGCGCCTGGGTGAGGCCACCCGCCGCGGCACCGGCACGATGGAGCACCGGCTGCTGGACCGCGCCGCGTACGTGATCCTGCGGCACCTCGACGCGGCCGGCCCGCAGAACGTGTCGGCGCTCGCCGCGCGGCTGAACCTGGACGGCTCGACCGTCACGCGGCAGGTCTCCGCGCTCCAGCGCGACGGGCTGATCTCACGTACCCCCGACCCGGCCGACGGACGCGGCACGGTGATCTCCGCGACGGCGGCCGGGCTCCAGCGGATGGCCGCCGTCCGGGCGGCCCGCACCCGGCTGTACGGCGACATCCTCGCCGCCTGGCCCGAGGCGGACCGGGAGACGCTGGCGGACATGTTGCACCGCCTCAACGAGGCGCTCGACGCACGCAACCGCCGCCGCTGAGGCGCGTCGCGGGCCCCCGCCCGACGGACGAGGGCCCGCCCCGGTTACGCCACCGGCTCGCGCGCGGAGTCCGCGTCGCGGTCGGCACCGGGCGTGACGCGCGGGTCGCCCTCGTCGGCGAAGTAGTCGTCCGGCGTGGTGCCGTCCGGGCCGTCGGCCACCTTCGCGGCGCGCAGCACCAGCGTGACCAGCGCGGCCACCACCAGGTTCACCAGCACCGCCACGATGCCCACGTAGATGGTCTTCGGCGTGTCGAAGCCGAACTTCTCCAGCGGGAACGCCGAGCCGGCGAAGTGCTTCTTCCCGGTCGCCGGGTTGCCGATCTGGTAGAGCATCCACATCCCCAGACCCATGCCGGCCGCCCAGCCGGCGATCAGCGCGCCCCTGTGGAACCAGCGGGTGTAGAGGCCCAGCGCCACCGCCGGCAGCGTCTGCAGGATGATCACGCCGCCGATGAGCTGCAGGTCGATGGAGAACTGCGGGTCGAGGAAGACGATGCAGGCCACCGCGCCGACCTTCACCACCAGCGAGGTGATCTTCGAGACGTTCGCCTCCTGCGCCGGGCTGGCGTCCCGCTTCAGGTACTCCTTGTAGATGTTGCGGGTGAACAGGTTCGCCGCCGCGATCGACATGATCGCCGCGGGGACCAGCGCGCCGATGCCGATGGCCGCGTACGCCACCCCGGCGAACCAGTCCGGGAACTGCTGGTCGAACAGCAGCGGCACCACGGTGTTGCCGTCCGTCGTGCCCCCCTTCGCGCCGGGCAGCGGCTTCACGTTCGCCGCGATGGCCATGTAGCCGAGCAGCGCGATCAGCCCCAGCAGCAGGCTGTACGCGGGCAACGCGGACATGTTCCGCTTGATCACGTCGCGGTTCCGGCTCGCCAGCACGCCGGTGATGCTGTGCGGGTAGAGGAACAGCGCCAGCGCCGAACCGAACGCCAGCGTCACGTACTGGATCTGGTTGTTCTGGTTGAGCAGGATGCCGTCGCCGGGCGCGGGTGACGCCTGGAACTTCGCGTCGGCCGCGTCGAAGATGGCGCCCCAGCCGCCGAGCTTGTACGGCAGCCAGATCACCGCGACCAGGATCACGATGTAGATCAGCGAGTCCTTGACGAACGCGATCAGCGCCGGCGCGCGCAGCCCCGACTGGTACGTGTACGCGGCCAGGATCGCGAACGCGATGATGATCGGCAGGTGCCGGGCCAGCGCGCTGTCCCCGGTGACGCCCATGGTCTTGAGCACCGCCTCGATGCCGACCAGTTGCAGCGCGATGTACGGCATGGTGGCGACGATGCCGGTGATCGCGACCAGCAGCGCCAGGATCGGCGAGCCGAACCGGTTGCGGACGAAGTCGGCCGGGGTGACGAACCCGTGCCGGTGCGAGACCGACCAGAGCCGGCACAGCACCAGGAACACCAGCGGATAGATGACGATCGTGTACGGCACCGCGAAGAAGCCCGCCGCACCGGCCCCGAAGATCAGCGCCGGCACCGCGACGAACGTGTACGCGGTGTAGAGGTCACCACCGACCAGGAACCAGGTGATCCAGCCGCCGAAGCTGCGCCCGCCCAGTCCCCACTCGTCCAGGTGGGCCATGTCCTTTGGTCTGCGCCACCGGGCGGCCACGAAACCCATGGCGCTGACCAGCAGGAACAGCAGCGTGAAGACGATGATCTCGGTGAGGTGGTCCCGCCACATCAGTGGTCACCCCGCTTCTTGGTCATCTGGTAGACCAGCGTGGTGGTGCCGACGCCGAGCAGGATCCAGGCCAGTTGCAGCCAGTAGAAGCGCGGGAAGCCGAACAGCCGGGGCGAGTCGGCGTTGAACAGTGCCGGGATCAGCGGCACCACGATCGGGATGAAGAGCAACCAGTTCCAGGGACTCTTGTCCTTCGCCCTGGATCGCGCCGTGTCGAGCGCCTCCGGTTCCGGTGCGGACATGTGACACCCCTCCGGGCATTCGTAGCGGGCCATGTGACGGCCGGAGGCTACGACCCTGTGACAGGGGTCACGTCCGATCGGGTGATGTCGATGCGCCGAACGGCCGCCGGCATGCGCCGAGCGGCCGTCAGACGTCCGTGAGGTGGGAGGTGTCGTTCACCGAGCGGACCGCGACGCCGCCGTCCGGGTACAGGTCCAGCACCGAGATACCGGCCGTGTCCAGGTAGAGCCGGTGCAGGAACGCATCGCCGGCGGCGAGCGCGTCGCGCAGCACCAGCTTGATCGGCGAGACGTGGGAGACCACCACGACCGTCTCCCCCGGGTACGCCGACCGCAGCCGGTCGACGGCCCGCCCGGTCCGCTCGGCCACAGTCACGAACGACTCGCCCCGGGGCGGAGCGACCCGGGTGGAGGCGAGCCAGGCGTCCAGCTCGGCCGCCCAGCCCTCGCGTACCTCGGCGAACGTGTGCCCCTCCCAGACGCCGAAGTCGCACTCGATCAGGTCGTCGTCGGTGCGTACCGGCGGGTTGCCGACCTGCGCGGCGACCGCCTCGGCGGTGGCCGTACACCTCGACAGCGGGGAGCTGACCACTGCCGCGACGGACGGGGCCAGCGCGGCCACCCGGGCGGCGGTGGCCCGGGCCTGGGCCCGGCCGCGCTCGGTGAGCGGCACGTCGCCCCGGCCGGAGTAGCGCTTCTGCACGGTGCGTTCGGTCTCGCCGTGCCGCACCAGGATCAGCCGGGTGGCCTCCTCGGTCGGGCGCGGCTCCCAGGAGGCGGGCGTGGTGGCCGGGTCGGTGCCGGTGGCGCGCACGACCGCCGCCTCCCGCACGTCGGCCGTCGGGGTGCCCGGCGCGACGCCCGCCGCGGCGGCGTCCATGGCCGCGTTGGCGAGCGCGTCGGCGTGCCGGTTGCGCTCGCGGGGCACCCAGGTGAACCGTACGGCGGCGAAGCGGCTGACCAGCCCGGCCGCCTGGGCGGCGAGCGGCCGCAGCCCGGGGTGCTTGATCTGCCAGCGGCCGCACATCTGCTCGACCACCAGCTTGGAGTCCATCCGCGCCTCGACCTCGGCCGCGCCCAGCTCGGCGGCGGCCTCCAGCCCGGCGATCAGGCCCCGGTACTCGGCCACGTTGTTCGTCGCGGTACCGATCGACTCGGACCGCTCGGCCAGCACCTCACCGGTCTCCGGATCCCGGACCACCGCGCCGTAACCGGCCGGGCCGGGGTTGCCCCGGGAGCCGCCGTCGGCCTCGATCACGACCGCGCGCACCGCCACGGCGGTTACAGCCCCGACTCGTTGGTCCGGACCATGATCCGCCGGCACTCCTCGCAGCGCACCACGTCGTCCGGGTCGGCCTTGCGGATCCGGGCCAGGTCGGCGCCGGACAGCTCCAGCCGGCAGCCGCCGCAGCGGCCACCGGTCAGCAGCGCGGCACCCAGGCCGGTGTCCTCACGGATCTTGTCGTAGAGGCCGACCAGGTCCGACGGGAGATCACCGGCGAGCGGCTGGCGGGAGGTGCGCTTGAACTCCTCCTCCTTGGCGATCTCCGCCATGGTGTCGTCGCGGCGCTGCTCGGTCGCGGCGCGGCGCTCACGGGCCTCCGCGAGCCGGCTCTCGATGCCGTCGAGCACGCCCTGCGCGGTCTCCCGCTGCTCCATCAGCTCCAGCTCGGCGTCCTCCAGGTCGCTCTGCCGGCGGTTCAGCGAGACCAGCTCGTGCTGGATCGCCTCCAGCTCGCGGGCCGGGCCGCTGCCCGAAGCCAGCCGGGCCTCGTCCTTGCTCTTACGCGCCCGCACCTGGTCGACGTCCTTCTCGATCCGGGCGATGTCCCGATCCAGGTCGTCGACTGCCACCTGGGCGCGGACCCGCTCGTCCTCCAGCGCGGACAGCTCACGCGCCAGGGCCTCCAGCTCGGCACGCTCCGGCAGGGTGCGGCGGCGGTGCGCGAGCTGGGCCAGCGCGGTGTCGATCGCCTGGAGGTCGAGCAGGCGGCGCTGCACCTTCGGGTCAGCCTTCACGTCGGGGCTCCTTGTCGTCCGGCCGGGGCGCGGCGGCGTGCACGGTCCACGGGTCGGTGTCCAGGTCGGACACCACGGTCTCGACGTCCAGCTCGGCGGCCAGGTAGGCGGCCAGGTCGTCCAGCCAGGGTCGCTCCGTCGCCCAGTGGGCGGCGTCCAGCAGCGCCGGGCCACCGGCGGCGAGGTGTTCCCCGGCCGGGTGGTGGCGCAGGTCCGCGGTGAGGAACGCGTCCACCCCGGCCGCGGTCGCCTCGGCGAGGAAGCCGTCCCCCGAGCCGCCGCTGACGGCGAGGGTACGAACCATACGCCCGGGATCCCCGGCGGCGCGAACTCCCCAGGCGGTGACCGGGAGCACGGCGGCGGCCAGCCGGGTCAGCTCGGCGAGCGTCATCGGGGTGGGCAGCTCACCGATGCGGCCGATGCCCCGGCCGGGCCCGGCGGCGGGCGAGCCGGGGCGGGGCGGGTGCAGCGGGCGCAGCCCGGTCAGCCCGAACCGGGCGGCGAGCGCGTCGGACACGCCGGGATCGGCCACGTCGGCGTTCGTGTGCGCCACGTGCAGGGCGACGTCCGCCTTGATCAACCGGTGCACGATCCGGCCCTTGTACGTGGTGGCGGCCACCGAGGAGACGCCGCGCAGCAGCAGCGGATGGTGCGCGACGATCATGTCCGCGCCGGCGTCGAGCGCCTCGTCCACGGTCTCCGGGACCACGTCCACCACGCAGGCGACCCGGCGTACCGGGTGGTCGGGCTCGCCCAGCACCAGGCCGACCCGGTCCCACTCCTCGGCCCAGGCGGGCGGATAACGGCGGTCCAGCGCGGCCACCACGTCGGCGACGGTTGTACTCACGGGCGGCCAGCTTACCGGCGTCCGGGCCGGTACACGCCGACCGCCGCCGGGCGCGGCCCCCGGCGTCCGCCGAGGGCCGTACCCATCGCGCCTCTCAGCCGACCGGGGCGACCGGCCGGTCCGCGCCGCGCAGGGCGGCCAGGCCGGCGTCCCAGGGGAAGGCGTCCGCGCGCCGGTCCCCCGTGCCGGGCGGGTGCAGGCGTACGACGTGGTCGCCGAACACCACCCGGACGCCCCACTGCCCGAGCCGGTCGAGGCTGGCCCGGAACGCCGGGTGCGCGGCCATCGCCTCGTTCGTGTACGGGACGGCAGCGATCGGCACCCCCATCCCCTGCGCCTCGACCAGCAGCCCGAGCGCCAGGGTGTCGGTGATGCCGACCGCCCACTTGTTGATCGTGTTGACGGTGGCCGGGCACACCAGCATGGCGTCGGCCGGGGGCAGCACGTCCGGGTCACCCGGGTTCTTGTAGTGCGTACGCACCGGGTGGCCGGTCTGCCGGGCCAGCTCCGCCCGGTCGACGAACTTCGCGCCGTCCGGCGTGGTGACCACGCAGACCGTCCAGCCCTCCCGCTGGGCGAGGTCGACCAGCCGGCCGACGTGACGGGCCAGCGGCGAACCGCAGGCGATGACGTAGAGCACCCGCCGGTGCCCGTTGGCGGTCTCCGGACCGCTCATACTCCGACTCCCATGTGCTCAGCCAACTCCGCGATCGGCGGAGGCGGCGCACCACGTGTGCGACGGAGAATCTCGGACATCAACTCGTGGGCTATCGGCCGGCACCGGATCTCCGACGGCGCGAGCCGGTCACCGCGCAGCAGCATGTCCCCGGCGTTGGCGACGTCACCGATCTGGGAGTAGCCCCGGGCCAGGTCGAGCAGGTGGTGCGCACGCCGCTCCGGCAGCAGCGCGTTGAACGCGGGCTCGGCCAGCCGCATGTGGGTCTCCACCGCCCGGCCGCCGTCGCCCAGTTCGACCGCCGCCGCCGCGCGGTGCAGCTCCAGGTTGGTCGGACCGAACGAGGTCCAGTAGTGGTTGTGGTCGCCGCCGAGCATGGTGGCCGCCTCACCGGCGCCCGCGAGCAGGTCGTCCACTGTCGCCGAGTCACCGATCCGGGCGGCCGCCATCGCGCCCTGGAGCAGCAGCATCCCGTACACCGAGAGCCGTTCCGGCCGGACGTCGTTGTCGCCGCCGGGCGCGAGCCGGCCCGCGATGCGGACGTTGAGCTCCAGCGCCGGGCGGGGGCGGCCCATCGCGACGAGCGCGTTGCAGACGCGCGTGGTGGCGATGCCGGCCAGCAGCGGGTCGTCGGCGCGCTGGGCCACCGCCATCGACCGGTCGGCGGCGAGCCAGGCGAGGTCGCACTCGCCGAGCTTGCGCAGCACCGAGGAGGCGATCTGGTAGACCTGCCCGAGCAGGTGGGCGGCCTCGCGTACCTGGTCGCCGGCGGCGTAGCCGGCGTCCGCCGCCTGGGCGTCGCGCAGCAGCTTGGGCAGGGCGCGGGTGAGCATGCCGTAGCGGCCGTACTGGTAGGTGAGCCAGGCGTGGTTCACGGCCTTGCGCATGTCGGCCAGCGGCGGGGGGTAGGGCGCCGCGTCGAAGTAGGCGCTCATCGAGTCGTACCGCTCCAGGGCGGTGCGGATCTCCTCCACCTCGACCTGGTCGATGCAGTTGAGCGCGTCGGTACGCCGTTCCGGATCCTTGCCGTGCAGCAACTGCACGTCGATCTGGAGGATGTCGGCGATCTCGTAGAGCACGGAGAACTTGTCCAGCCGGCGGACGCCGCGCTCCACCTTGTCCACCCAGCTCTTGGACTTGCCGAGCCGGTCGGCGAAGACCTGCTGGGACATCTTGCGGCGGCTCCGCCAGTACGCCACCCGCCGGCCTATGGGCAGTTCGTCCATTCCCGCTCCCTCCCCCTCACGGCGCCGGCCGGTCCCCCCACGTCCCTCAGGCTCGCGCCGATCGCACAGGTTGTGCGTCCACCGTCCAGCCAGTTCTCGTAGTTTTCGTGCAAGTTGCACCGACCGTTAGTCACCTCAACGAGCGTGGGTTACGGCAGTGACGGCTCTCGACGTGTGGCTTGTGGACGGTTCGGGCTTGTGGACGGTTCGGCGGGACCAGAGGGGACGACAGACATGTGGAGGAACGTCCGACCGCGCGTCGCTCACCTCTCGCCGCTGGAACGGGTCCGGCTGCGGCGCGTCGCGGTGCGGTACGCGCTGCACGGCTGGCCGGTCACCCCCGGCGCCTGCCTGGCGAACAGCCGGTTCGTGTGCGGCCGGGCCGGCTGTCCCACTGTGGGCTGCCACCCGGCGCTGGAGGACTGGGAACACGCCGCCAGCGCCGACCCGGCCCGGGTGGCCACCTGGTGGCGCAGCCGCCCGCACGGCATCCTGCTGCCCACCGGCCACGCCTTCGACGTCCTGGAGGTCGCCGCCCACCTGGGCCGGCAGGTCCTGGACGCGGTCGCCACCCATCCGGCCGGGTTCGGCGTACGCGGGCCCGCGCTGGTCACCCCGACCGGCCGCTGGATGTTCCTGGTACGCCCCGGCGACCCGCTGCGGCCCGAGCTGGAGCACTGCTTCCACGTGGTACGCCACGGACCCGGCTCGTGGGTCCCGGCGCCGCCGACCCGGCTGCCCGAGGGGACGGTGCGCTGGGTGGTCGCGCCCGAGCAGGCCCGGTGGCAGCTACCCGACTCGTACCTGGTGCAGAACGCGCTGATCGCCGCGTTACGCGCGGCAGGCGTCACGTTCGGCGCGGAACTGCTGCCCGGCCATCTCCCGCTGCCCCGCCGCGGCCGCTGACGTCATCTCCTGATCATGGTCGGTCCGGTGACCCGGACGGGTGGCCGACAGCGACCTCACCGGCACCGGAGTCGTTGAACCTGGCGAGGGCGCGTGCGCGCCAGAGCGGGGGTTTGACCATGTCCAGGGACGACGCTGCCCGCCACACCGGCGGTACCGAGCCGGCGCGGCCCCGCCGCCGCCTGCACCCGTGGGCCTTCACGCGCCCCTTGGGCGTCCGCCCCGGCCGTCCTCGCCCCACCGGTTCCCGCCCCGCCATCCTCCACCGCCCCCTCCGCTGACCCACTCCTGCCTCCCCTCTCCCTCGTCGCCCGCGCCCCCGCCCACCGCCGGTTGATCAAGGACTTTGTGTCCCCCCAGCACGCCCCGAAGGACACAAACCCCTTGATCACCGCACAGAGGCGGGCCGGGCGGGGATCAGGTGGGGAGGACGGGCAGAGTGGGCAGGGTGCGGGAGTGATGCTGGTGGGCTTCGTCCGTTACCACGGCGTGCTGCCAGGGGGACGGTAGGCGGTCCAGCCACGCCAGGCCCGGTTCGCCCATCGCCACCGCGGCTGTCGCGTACGCATCCGCTACGCCCAGATCCGGGCCGACCACAGTCACCGAGCGCAAACCCGTCGCCGGTACGCCCCGGCGCGGGTCCAGCACGTGGTGGCCGCGCTCGTACACGCCCGAGGTGGCGACTGCCAGGTCGGTGCCGGTCAGCACCAGACAGATCGCCGCCACGTCCCACGGATGCCGCACCCCGATCCGCCACGGCTCGCCGGCCGCGTCGTGGCCGCGTACCCGCACGTCGCCGCCCGCGTTCACACAGTGGTTCGGCGCGCCCGCGGCGACCAGCCGGTCCGAGGCGACCTGCGCCGCCCAGCCCTTCACGTAACCGGACGGATCGAGGCGCCCGGTCGCGTACGCGTCGAAGAACCCGTCGGTGGCGGTCCACAGGTCGGCGCAGGCGGCCAGCACGGCCCGCAGGTCGGCGGAGGCGTCCGCGGCCCGCAGTTCGCCCCGGTCCAGCCGGCACACCTCACTGTCGTCGCGGTACGTGCTGAACCGCGCGTCCACCTCGCGCAGCCAGCCGAACGTGTCCTCGGCCAGCTCGTGCAGCGTGGACGCGGGCAGGTCGTCGGCCAGGTCGAGGCTGATCGCCGTACCCATGACGTGTTCGACCCGGCGCAGGCCGCGCCGGGCGGACGGACCGGGACCGACGACGGCGGCGGCACCGGCACGAACCGGCACGGTCACGCCTTGTCCAGCGCGGCCTGCAACGACTGCTTGTACGCGGTGCTGGTGTAGGTGGCCCCGGACACGGTGCTCAGGTTGGCGCTCTGCCGGGCCACCACCTCGCCGGAGGTGCCGCTGTAGCGGGCCTGCACGTCGTCGCTGCGCTGCCCGGACTGCCCGCCCAGCGGCAGTCCGATCGCGGTGGCGTCGACGATCCGGCTGCCGCTGAGCGTGATCCGGACCTGGAGCGAGCCGTACTCGTAGGTGACCGACGGCCCGGTCACCGTGCGGGTGGTGACCTTCGGCGCGCTGGTGGTGGTCCGGGGCGCGGCCGGCGTGGTGCGGGTGCGGGTGCCGCCGCGGCTGGCCGCGCTGCGGTCGGCGGACGGCTTCGGGGTGGGCTTCGACGAGGCGCGCGGCGACGGGGTGACGTCGCCGGGCGCGGAGCCGGTGGGCGACGGCGGTTCGGGCGCGGCCGAGCCGTCGGGGGCGACCGGGGCCAGCGCGGCCGGTACGTCCGCTCCGGCCTGCCCGGCGCCCGGCGCGCCCTTGAGCACCACCAGTGCGGTGGTGCCGGCGGCCAGTCCGGTGATCGCGAGCATCGCGCGACGCATGGCGGTGCCTCTCCTACAGCTCGAACGCGGTCAGGTGGATCTGGCGGCGGGGCACGCCCGCCGCCCGCAGCGCGGCGACCGCCTCGTCGACCAGGCCGCCGGGGCCGCACAGGTAGACGTCGCGGCGGGTCAGGTCGGGCACGAGCCGGCGCAGGCCCTCGGGGTTCATCACCTGGCGGGGGCCGGGGTCGTCGCGGCGGCCGACGACGTACCAGACGGAGGTCTGGCGGGCCTGCGCGAGCCAGTCCAGCTCCTGGTGCAGCAGCACGTCGGCGGGGGTACGCGCCCGGTAGATCAGCGCCGCGCCGGGCGGCAGCTCCTCCAGCATCGCCCGCAGCGGCGCGATGCCGCTGCCCCCGGCGATGAGCAGCGCCCGTTCCCGGGTGCGGTGCGCGGCGGTGAACGTGCCGGAGGGGCCCTGCGCCCAGACCCGGGTGCCGGGCGTGAGGTCGCGCAGTTCGGCGGTGTACCCGCCGACGACCTTGACGGTGATCCGCAGCCACCTGTCGTTGGCGGCGGCGGAGACGGAGAACGGGTGCGACTGCCACCAGCAGCCGGGGTTGAGGAAGCGCCAGCGGAAGAACTGCCCGCCGAGCAGGTCGATCTGGTTGAGCCGCTGCCCGGTCAGGTAGACCGAGACGGTGTCCGGGCTCTCCGCCACCACGTCGGCGACGCGGAGCCGGTGCCGCAGGTTGAACACCAGCGGCGCGAGCATCCGGCCCCACACCAGCGCGGCCACGACCAGCAGGTACGCGGCGATCCAGCCGGTCCGTACCGGGCCGGGTTCGTAGAGCTGCGCGCCGTTGCTGAACTGGTGCGCGTACCCGAGCAGCAGCGTGAGGTAGCTGGCGGCGTGCAGCAGGTGCCACAGCTCGTACGGCAGGCGGCGCCGCACGGCGCGTACCGCGGTGAACGCGACGGCGACCAGGATGCCCGCGGCGAGGAACGCGGTGACCATGTCCTCGTAGTTGGTCAGCAGCGCGCCGACCTCACCGAGCACCGTCTTGCGTTCCTGCCGGGAGTAGCCGACCACCAGCAGCGACATGTGCGCGAGCACCGCCACCAGCAGCGTCGCGCCGAGGTCACGGTGCACCCGGGAGATCCGCTCACCGCCGAGCGCGCGTTCCAGCACGCCGAGCCGGCTCATCATCAGCACCTGCACCAGCAGCAGGTAGCCGGCGATCAGCCCGGTGATCCGGCCGCCCGCGGTGAGCAGGTCGGCGGTGTCGGCGAGCGATCCGGACGGGGTGTCCAGCCACCACGGTCCGACCGCGGCGACCAGGCCCAGCCAGAAGACCACCGCGAGCGCACGCCGGCCGCCGGGTCCGCGGCGCGGACGACCCGGGGGTACGGGGGCAGCCGGACGGCCGCCGTACGGGGCGGGATGCCCGGTACGACGGCCGGCGGCGCGGATGTCCTGGTACGTCACGCGTAGATCTTGACCGGGGTGAACTTCTGCCGGGGGAAGACCTTGTCCACCTGGGCGGTGGTCAGGCCGAAGCGGCCCTGCGCGACCGATCCGTAGACGTTGAACATGTTGTTGTATTCCGGCACGTCGCCGCTGTCCAGCTTGTCCAGCCCGTTCCAGGTGCCGAGCAGCGAACCGGCCAGCTTGCGGCCGGACAGCACGGTGACCACGCCGCCGTGCCCGTGGTCGGTGCCGCCGCCGTTGGAGCCGACCCGGCGGCCGAACTCGCTGGACACCATGATGGTCACGTCCGCCGCCCGGTCGCCCAGGTCGGTGAAGAACGCGGCCATCGCGCCTGCGAGTTCGTTGAGCCGCCGCCAGAGCTGGCCGCCCTCGCGGGTGCCCTGGTTCTCGTGGGTGTCGTAGCCGCCCATGCCCACCGTCGCCACCCGCACGTTCGCGCCGCCCTTGATGAGCTGGGCGAGCTGCTTGAACGCGTTCCCGACGCCCTGGTACTCGACGCCTTCGGCGGCGGAGTACGGCTTGGCGGCGAGCTTCTGGGCGGTGGCGAGCGCGCCCATGCCCTCGATCACCGCCTCCTCGACCGGGTGGTTGATGCCGGTGAACAGGCCGCGGATCGCCTTCTCGGTGGCCGCGCGGAACTTGTCGTCGCCGTTGAGCCGCAGGTCGCCGACGCTGTTGAGGGAGATCGCGCCGTTCACGCCGACGAGCGAGCGGGGCAGCGTGCTGCCGATGCCGACGCTGCGGAACGCGGTGCCCTTGCCGAGCGAGTCGACCAGGCTGTCCAGCCAGCCCCGGCCGCCGGTCTCGCCGGGCAGGCCGCCCAGGTTGCAGGCGTCGGCGGCCTGGAAATGGCTGCGGGACAGCCGCGGGTCGGACACGGCCGGCACGAAGCCGAGCTGCCCGGCCTTGAGCCACTTCTCCAGCGGCGCGAACGCGCTGGTCAGCTTGAAGCCGCGGGCCAGCGC
Organism: Micromonospora sp. CNZ285; assembly: GCF_004637285.1. Lineage (NCBI taxonomy): Bacteria > Bacillati > Actinomycetota > Actinomycetes > Micromonosporales > Micromonosporaceae > Micromonospora > Micromonospora sp. CNZ285. The sequence goes on from NZ_SPQD01000001.1 coordinate 3,658,095, forward strand.
CAGCGAGTCGTCACCGAGCAGCAGGTCGGGGCGCGCCTTGGCGAGCACCGGGTCGTCGGCCGGTGCGACAAGGCTCAGCCCGTCGAGCCCGCCGTAGAGGAAGACGTGGATCAGCGTGCCGGTCTTGGTCGCGGCGAACGACGCCGAGGTGGTGACGAACTGTGCCGTCGCGAGCGCGGTCGCGGTCGCGGCGGCGCCGGCGCCGGCGACGAAGGTACGCCGGGTGACGCCCCGGCCGTCCTGCTGCGCCTCCTCGATCTCCTCCAGCCGGCGGTACCGGTCGGTCTCGGCCGCGTTCTCGGCCGCGACGATGTCCGCCTCCGCGCGCAGCAGCGCCTCGGCCGGGTTGTCGGCCAGCCGCCGCAGGTCGGGGCATTCGGGGTGCAGGGGGTACGGGTTCACGGTCATCTCCATCGAATGCCTCACCGGAGGTGGTGCTGGGGGGACGCGAGGATCGTCCGCGCGACAGCGGCGATGGCCCCGTTGAAGGTGGCGTCGACCTTGGCGCTCTCGGCCACACCTGCGACGGCGAGCACGAGCTTCTTCTCCTTGGCGCTGAGCTTCTGCTGCACCAGCCGCTGGGCCAGCGCGTCCACGTACGCCCCGGCGGTGGCGGGCGGCTTCGCGACCAGCTTCTCCGGCTTGACGAAGGTGAACTGCTTGCGCCAGCCGCCGATCAGGTCACCGGCCTCGTTCCAGCCGTCGATCATCGTCCCGGCCGAGGTCCAGGCCAGGTAGACGTCGGCGTAGCCGTCCGGGGTGGGCTTGCCCATCGGGTACTGGCCGAGTTCGCGCATCTTGTCCTGGATCTGCCGCAGGCCCTGCGCGAACGGGGTGCGCCGGTTGTCGCCGGTGAAGCCGGGGGCCGCGTCCGGCGAGACGCCGAGCACCCGGTACGTGGCGACCAGGTACTCCATCGGGCGGCGTACCTTCTGGCCGATCGCGGCCCAGAACTCCGAGGAGCTGAACAGCGTCGCCAGCACCGGCCGGATCTGCCCCTTGTTCGTGGTGTACGCCTTCGCGAGCCGGTCCACCACGGACTTCGGCGGGGTGTCGGAGACGAACCGGGTGGCGAGGTTCTGTGCCACGTACCGCGCGGTCGACGGGTGCATCGCGATGTAGCGGATGTACGAGTCGATGACCTTGTCGGCGGCCACCGGGTCGTCCGAGTTGTTGGCGTGGCTGAACCCGAGGATCTTCACCTTGCCGAGGTAGTGCCGCTCAGCGAAGAACTTGTACTTGCCGTCGGCGACACCGCGTCCGGTCTGGAGCAGCGCGGCCTGGCGGACGTCCTTCTCGGTGTAGCCGCCGTCGACGCCGACCGAGTACAGCTCCAGGTTCTCCCGGGCCAGGTTCTCGTTCACCGCGTCCTTGCGCGAGTCGACCTGGTTCAGGTAGAGCAGCAGCGCCGGGTGCTTGTTCGCGGCGACGAGCATCTCCGGGTAGCTGCCCAGCGCGTGCTTGCGGATGACGTCCCGGTCGAACGCGTTGCGGTAGTTCTCCCCGCCGTCGAAGTCGGCGGCGACGTGCAGGAAGTCGTTCCAGAAGTCGACCATCACCTCGAACAGCTGCCGGTCCGACCAGATCTGCCGGGCGATGGTGGCGTCCACCGTCTCGCGGGCCGGGTCGACGCCCTTCTCGTTGAGCTGCTCGCGCTGGTCGCGCAGCTGCGCCGGGCTGAGCTTGAGCGACTGCAGCTCGGCCAGCTTCAGCTCGGCCTTCGTCGGGGCGATCTTCTCCGGTTCGAGCTGCTGGCGCAGCCAGTCGTCGATGCCGAGCCGCTTGATGTCGGCCATCACCTTGGGGGTGGCGGCGAACGTGGTGCGGGTCGCGAGGTGCCGGATCGGGTCCTTCGCGAGGACCGTCTTCACCGTCACCTTGGTCGCCTCGGCGGCGGCCGCCGGGCTGCCGTAGAGCCGGCCACCGGACGGCGCGTTGCGCTTGAGCGCCTCGCCGGCCCGGGAGCCCATGTAGCTCTCGTTCTGCTCGGTGTAGGTCCGTACCGTGCTCGGCTGCTGGCCGCTGGGCCGGGCCGCGTTGCCGTCGGTGGTCACCGTGCCGGTGGCGTCACCGGCCGGCGCGTCACTGAACAGGCCGCGCACCTGCGGGGACATGGCCAGGGCGGCGCCACCGGCGACCACCACGGCACCGCCGAGGGTGGCGAGCGCCCGGCGGCGGCCCCGCTTCGGGGCCTCGTCGCCGTCGTCGTCCAGGTCGGGCAGTCCACCGCCGGGCGGCGGGCCGTACCCGCCGCCGGGCTGGGCGTAGCCGCCGGACTGGGGGTAGCCGGCGGGGGCCGGCGCGGCGGGGGCGAAGCCGTTCGGCCCGACCCACTGGGGGCCCTGGGCGGGGTGGGCGCCGGGGTGCGGCGCGGCGTGCGGGTCGCGGTACCCGTCCGGATGGGGGTGCTGGTATCCGTCCCAGCCGCGGTCGTCCCGGGGTCGACGCGGTGGCACGTTCAGGTCGGCCATGTACCTATCCCGTTTTCTTCGAGCGCCGGCACGCCTGCCACCCGATGGGGGTCGGGTGGCGCAGGGGCGGCGACGGTTGCCGGAGAAGTTGCCTACGGGAAAGTAGCCATGCCGTCCCGGCCGCTCAAGGCGCGCCGAACGCGCTCGTGAGCGCACTTAAGACGGTGCTCAGGCCCGCCGCAGAGGACCCGGCGGGGCGGTGGGGGCGCGGCGACCTCCGGAGCAGGGCCGACCCGGGCGCGCACCGACCGGATGCGAGGTTTCGCACCCCGGCGACGCCGCCGGGAGCGTTCACCGCCTCACCGAAACTTAAGGTACGGATAAGCCTGCGCTGAGAACCGCGTTCCGCCTGTCCGGTCCGGCGAAACAGCGGCAGCGGCGGCGCGTGACCGGCCTCCGATCCGGGTATGCCGCCGAACCGCTGAAGCCGTGAGGGGAAGGCACCGCCATGCTCAGCCAAGAGGATCAGCGCAGGTTCGAACAGATCACCCGCCAGCTACGGGAGAGTGATCCACGATTCTTCGCCCGGTTGGACAGCCGGATCAAAGGCCGCCGGGGCCGGTACATGATGCTGTTGACGATCGTGCTGTGGGCGTCGCTGCCGGCGATGACAGTGCTCGTCGGACGGCTCGCCGGGGCGATCTGCGCGGTGGTGCTCGTCGCCAACGCCGCAGTGATGTGGCGCTTTCGCCGCCGGTTGCTGTAGCCGCGGGGACGCTACCGTTCCCCGCCGTCGGCCGCCCTGGGGGACTCGGCTTCGCCGCGGCTGAACTCCCGGTACGCCCGGCGCAGCCGCTCGGCCAGGCCCGGCCCGCCGATCCCGGCACCGGGTGAACCGAGCTGGCGCAGCAGCAGCTCCGGGCCAGTGGCGAGCGTGGGCGGACGGTCCGGCAGCGCCACTGGCGACAGCCAGAACCGGTCCGGTTCGGCGTCCGCCTCGACCGGCGGCAACCCGGCCAGGGCCCGCGCCGCGCCGACCACCGGCACACCGGTCGTCCCGGCCGGCTCCGGCCCGGCGCCCGACTCCGGCCCGGCACCCGGGGCCGGCTCCGCGCCCGCACCGCCGGCTCCGCCTGAGCCACCGGCGTCGGCGCCGCGCAGCATACGCAGCCGGTCCAGCAGCTCGGCGCGGGACCGGCCACGCCAGTGCAGCAGGTGGAACGGGTCCGCGTCGAACGCCTCTGCGAGCAGGTAGAACGTGGCCGCCAGGTGTTTGCACGGCACCGCGAAGTCGGGGCAGCCGCAGCGCTGGTCCAGCTCGCCGATCTCGGCCGGGAACAGCGGCGCGCCCGCGTCGGCGAACAGCTCCTCCAGTTCGGCCGGCAGGTCACCGGCGAGCAGCCGGGCGCTGAAGAACGCCTGCCCGGCCAGCTCGGCCTCGATCCGCCGCCACGTCTCCTCCGGGTACGCGGCCAGCCCGATCCGCACCGGGTAGGGCCGTGGCCGGGAGCCCTGCACCTCGGCGGTGACCTCGCCCGGTGACACGTCCAGCCGGAGCACCTGGCCCCGGCGCGCGTACGCCCGGCCGCGGGTGAGCCGGGAGCCGAGCGCGAACGACTCCAGTACCTCCACGAACCGCCGGGACCACCAGGACTGCCCGATCGCGCCCCGGGTGCTGCGTGCCCGCAGGCCGCCCTCGACGCGTACCGGCGGACCGTAGTCGTCGAACCGGTTGAATGGGCTCACTCGACCACCGCCCCGGACTCCAGCCGGAACAGGTCGCGCAGCGTGTCGGTGGACAGCTCGGTGACCCACTGCTCGCCGCTGCCCACCACCGACCGGGCCAGGCTGCGCTTGTCGGCGATCATCGCGGCCACCTTCTCCTCGACGGTGCCGGCGCAGACGAACTTGCGTACCTGCACGCGGCGGCGCTGTCCGATGCGGAACGCCCGGTCGGTGGCCTGGTCCTCGACTGCGGGGTTCCACCACCGGTCCACGTGCACCACGTGGTTGGCGGCGGTCAGGGTGAGTCCGGTGCCGCCGGCCTTGAGTGAGAGGACGAACAGCGGCGGCCCCTGCGGCGTCTGGAACCGGGTCACCATGGCGTCCCGTTCGGCCTTGCCGACCCCGCCGTGCAACAGCAGCACCTCCCGGCCGGTACGCGCCGACAGGTGCCCGCGCAGCATGCCGCCGAACTCGGCGTACTGGGTGAACAGCAGCGCCTTCTCCTCCGCCGCGAGCACCTCGTCGACGATCTCGTCGAGGCGTTCCAGCTTGCCGGACCGGCCGTCCAGCGCGGAGCCGTCGTGCAGCAGCTGGGCGGGATGGTTGCAGACCTGCTTGAGGCGGGTCATGGTGGCCAGCACCAGTCCGCGCCGCTCGATGCCGTCGCTGGACTCGATCTTCGCCATCATGTCGTCGACCACGGCCTGGTAGAGCGCGGCCTGCTCGGCGGTGAGGTTGCAGACCACCTCCATCTCCAGCTTCTCCGGCAGGTCGGTGATGATCGTCGGGTCGGTCTTGAGGCGGCGCAGCACGAACGGTCCGGTGATCCGGCGCAGCCGCTCGGCCACCTCGGCGTCGCCGTGCCGCTCGATCGGTTCGGCGAAGCGCTTGCGGAACGTCGCGGCCGGCCCGAGCAGCCCCGGATTCGCGAACTGCATGATCGACCAGAGGTCGGCGAGCCGGTTCTCCACAGGCGTACCGGTGACCGCGACCCGGTGCCGCGCGGGCAGTGACCGGACCGCCTCGGCCTGTCGGGTCGCGGCGTTCTTGATCGCCTGCGCCTCGTCCACCACCACCCGGTGCCAGTCGACGCCTGCGAGCTCGAACGCGTCCCGGGCGGCCACCGAGTAGGTGGTGAGCACCAGGTCCGCCTCGCCCACCGCGGCGGCGAAGCCCTCGCCGCGGGCGCGCTCGGCGCCGTGGTGCACGTGGACCCGCAGCCCGGGCGCGAACTTCGCCGCCTCCCGCTGCCAGTTGCCGACGAGCGACATCGGGCAGACCAGCAGCGTGGGCCCGGCCTCGGGCGGGTCACCGGCGAGCAGCGCGAGCAGTTGCACGGTCTTGCCGAGGCCCATGTCGTCGGCGAGGATCCCGCCGAGCCCGAGCGACTGGAGGAACGCCAGCCAGGCCAGCCCGCGCCGCTGGTACGGCCGCAGCGTCCCGGTGAAGCCCGGCGGCGGGTCGGCCGGGGTGAGCCGCCGTTCCGCCTCACCGGCGAGCAGGTCGCCGAGCGCGCCGTCGGCTACCACGTCCAGCACCGGCAGCTCACCGGCACTGTCGTCACCGGACAGTCCCATCCGGAGCAGGTCGGCCACCGTCAGCTCGCCGGAGGACCGCAGCAGTTTCAGCCCGGCCTCCAGCCGCTGCGGGTCCAGCTCGACCCACCGGCCGCGCAGCCGGACCAGCGGCGACTTCAGGTCGGCCAGCGACGCCAGTTCCTCGGCGGTGAGCGGCTCGTCGCCGAGCGCCAGCTCCCAGCGGTAGTCGACGAGCGCGTCCAGCCCCAGCTTCCCGGCGGTGGTGGCGACAGCACCCGGCGCGGTACGGCTGCGTGCCCGCAACCGCGCCCCCAGCCGGGACGAGGAGCGCCGCCACCACGACGGCAGCAGCACCCCGAACCCGGCCGCGTGCAGCACCGGCGCGCCCTCGCGCAGGAACCGGTGCGCGCCCTCGGCGTCCAGCTCCATGCCCTCGGGCGCGGCGGTACGCAGCGCGGCGTCCACCTCGGGCCACAGCCGGCTGGCCCGGCCCAGCTCGGCCAGGAGCGTCTCCTGCGGTTCCACGCCCCGGGCGGCGAGCGCCGGCGCGGGCCGCTGCCAGATGTGCGCGGCGTCCACCACGAGCCCCGGCTCGTCGGCCGGGTGCAGGCCGAACTCGACCCGCCAGACGGCGTCCTCGACCAGTTCGGCGACCGGGTCGACGGCCGGCTCGACGAGGCGGAAAGTGGCCCGTACCGCGCCGCCCGCGGCGTCGCGCTGCCAGGCGTCCAGCTCGTCGCGCAGCGTCGCCAGCGCGTCCGGCTCGGCCGGGAAGGCGCGCTCCGGGCCGGTGAGCGCGGCCAGCCAGCGCGGCACCGCGCCGACCGGGCGCATCCCCCGGTGCAGCCGGGTGTCGGCCAGCGCCACCCGGGCGGCGGCGTCGACGAGCGCGTCCAGCGTCTCCGCGACCAGCTCACCGGCCCCGATGTCGCCGGCCCGCCCGCCCCACGCGTCCTCCACCGCGCCGCCCGGCGCACCCGGCGGCTCCGGTCGCCACTCCCGGGCGGCGCGGGCCGCCGGTGGCAACGCCATCGCCAGGTCGCGCGCCCAGGCCGCGTCGATGCCGGTCAGCAGCGGCCGCCAGAGCGCCAACCCGGTCGCCACGTCGTCCGCCCTCACGACCCGCAGCCGCCGCCCGGCCCCCGCGACACCCGAGGCCGCACCGGCCGCGCCCGAGGCCGCCGGTGACCGCCGCGCCGAGGTCCGCCCGCCGGTCGCGGCCGATCCTCCGTCGGGCACACCACCGGGGTACGCCTCGAGCACGACCGGCAGCAGCCGGCCGCGTACGACCAGGTCGGCGGCGAAGTCGGCCAGCTCGCACAGGTGACGCAGGCTCGCCCCGACCGGGCCCGGCATCGGGGCGCGCAGCAGCGCGTACGCGTCGTCCGGGGCGTACCCCAGGGCGGGAGCGCGCCATCCGGCGCGGGTGACCGGGCCGCGGACCGGTTCCCCGACGGTGGCCCGGACCAGTTCCGGCGAGTCCAGCGGCGAGCCGGCCCGGGTCGGCAGGTCCAGCAGTACGGAGATCGGCTCGCCCGGCACCCCGAGCGCGGCGGCCAGCGTGGCGTGGTCGGCGGCGAACGGGTGCGGGCGCTCGCGCGGGACGCGGCCGGGGCGGCGGGGCGCGCGGGCCGGGAGTGTGCTGTCCTCGGCCCACAGGGCGAGCCCGGCGCCGGGCAGCCACAACCCGTGGATGACCAGCACTGCTCCCCCTCGCCGACGCCGGGGCCGGAAGACGGCGCCCGGGGAGTCAGGATAGGCCGCCGGGCACCGCTATCGTCGGCGCCATGGTCGACCTTCTCGTGATCGGCGGGCTCGGCGTCGACGTCCGTGCCCGGGTGCCCGCCCTGCCGCCGCCCGTCGCCGACTCGCTGCTGGTGCCCCCGATCGACCTGCGGATCGGCAACACCGGCGCCGGGGTCGCGCTGGCGGCGCACGCGCTCGGCCTGCGGGTGGCGCTCGTGGACGTGCTGGGCGCCGACCCGGCCGGGGACGTGGTGCGGGCGGCGCTGGCGCGTACCTCGATCCGGACCACGCTCGCGGACGCGCCGGCCGGTACCCGCCGCTCGGTGAACCTGGTCGATCCGGCCGGGCGGCGGATGTCGCTGCACGACCCGCGTCCCTGGTCGGGGCCGGCGCCGTTCGGCGAGGCGGAGCTCGCCGCGCTCGTCGCCGAGGCGACCCACGTCCACCTGTCGATCATGGATTGGGCCCGGGACTCGCTGGCGATGCTGCGCACCGCCACGTCGGTCTCCACCGACCTGCACGACTGGGACGGCGAGAACGACTACCACCGCCCGTTCGCCCGGATCGCGGACCTGGTCTTCGTCAGCGACACGCGGCTCGGCGAGCGGGCCGCGAAGGAGGCGGCCGAGCTGGCGCCGCGCACGGTACTCGTCACCGCCGGGGCGGCGGGCGCGACGCTGCACGCCCCCGGCGTGCCGCCGACACACGTGCCCGCTGCCACCCCGCCCGGGCCGGTCGTGGACACCAACGGCGCCGGGGACGCGTTCGCGGCCGGGGTGATCGCCGCCCGGCTGCGCGGCGCGGGCGTCCTCGACGCGGCCCGGTACGCCGCCCGGGTGGCGGCCGCCGCCTGCACCCACGACGGGATGGAGTATCCGGACGGGCTGCTGCCCCGCGAGTGACCCGTCAGATCGCGCCGGTCTCGCCGTCGGTCAGCTCGCGCAGGATGTCGGCGTGCCCGGCGTGCCGGGCGGTCTCCTCGATCAGGTGCACCAGCACCCAGCGCAGCGACACCTCGCCGAGCTGTGGGTGCGGCACCACGTGGTCGAGGTCGAAGCGGGCGGCGACCCGGCGGGACTCGTCGCAGGCCGCCTCGTACGCGGCTACGAGCGTCTCGACCGTCTCGCCGGCGCGCAGCGTGAAGCTGGCGTCGGCGTCGGCCTGGGAGGTGACGTAGACGTCGCCCGGCTCGGGAGCGAACAGGCGGCGGAACCAGTTGCCCTCGACCACCGTCAGGTGCTTGAGCAGCCCGGCCAGGGTGGTCAGCGAGGGCACCAGACGCCGGCCGGCGTCGGCGTCGGTCAGGCCGCGCACCTTGCGCAGCACTGTGGCCCGGTGGAAGTCGAGGAACGCGTCGAGGATCGCCCGTTCGTCGCCCGTGCGGGCGAGGACCGGACCGAGTGTCGGATCGATCGTCGGGTGCGCCATTTCCGGACCCTAGTACGTGGTGTGCCCGCCCCGCTGCCCCGCGTGATCCCCTGCGCGGGCGGGCCGGCCGGGGCAGGATGGGCGCATGGCTTCCACGGTGCAGATCCCCCTGGTGGGCGGCGCGGCCGACGGCGAGACCGTCACCGTCGAGCTGGACGTCAACGGCCGCCCGCCGCTGACCCACCACCACCTCGGGTCGAAGGGGCTCGCGGAGGCGCAGATCTACGAGCTGGAGTCGGACGACCAGCCGGGCCGGGAGTGGGTCTACGCCTGGCGCGGCCCGGCGGTCTGACGGCCCGGCTCACAGCGCGTGTGTCAGCGTGCGGGCGCGGATGCTGTCCAGCACGCTGCGGGTCACCTGCGACGTGCCGCGCGCCTGCTCGCACACCTCCGCGACCCGGCGCGCGGTCGCGTCGGCCCGGGCCTCCCGCTCGTCCCACAGCCGGTCCACCTCGGCCAGCAACGGGCCCTCCACCTCGCGTTCCACGCCGCGCAGCGCCGGCACACCGAGCCGCTGGGCCAGGTCGAAGACCTTTCCGGCGTACGGCAGCGGCAGGAACGGCGTGCCCATCATGGCCGCGAAGATCAGGAAGTGCAGGCGCATGCCGACCGCGAGGTCGAAGTGGCGCATCAGGCCGAGGATCTGCGCCGGACGGTAGTCACCGTGCAGGATCCGGCCCCGGTCGGCGGCGGTCATGTGCGACAGCACGCCGTGGGAGTGCCGGATGTCGTCGCGTTCCATCGGCACGAACAGCACGTACGCGTCGATCCGGTGCACCAGGAAGTCACCGATCTGGGCGAGCAGGCGATGGTAGCCGTCCACGTCGAGCCGCTCGGCGGCCCGGCCCGGCTCGCGCACGCTCAGCCCGACCAGCCGGGACCCGGCCGGTACGCCCTCCTCACGCAGCCACTGCTGGCGGAACTCCTCCGGTTCGAGCAGGAACGCCGGGTCGGCGGTGACGGTGATCGGGTTGACCAGGCCGGCCTCCTCCAGCACCATCCGCGACTCCTGGTCGCGCACTGTCACCTCGACGGCCTGCGCCAGCGTCTCGCGGACCATGCCGCTGTCCAGCGTGTCGGTGAGCGGGCCGACCCCCACCGCGTACGTGATCAGCGGCAGTCCTCGCTCCTGGGCGACCCGGACCACCCGCAGGTAGCGCCGGGCCTCCTTGTCGTAGAGGATCCCGCCGCCGCCGAGGATGAGCAGGTCGAGCTGGTTGAGCACCGGGGACGAATCGACCCGGCTGACGCCCTCCCACGGCACCGCCTCGACCTCGGGGTGGGCCAGCGCGGTGTGCGCCGGGTTGCGGGAGAAGACGATGATCCGGGCATGGGGCTCGTGGCGGCGCAGATCGTCCAGCAGACCCGTGAGGATCGCCTCGTCGCCGAGGTTGCGACCGCCGTAGGACCCGAGCACGCCGATGGTCAGTCCGGTGCGTTCCCTCATCCGTTGCTCCTTCCCAGGGGCGTCCGCGCCAGCGTTCCCGCTGGCCGCCCCGGGTTAACGCACGGCGAGGAGGCTCAACGGGTGGCGTCGCCGACCAGACGGGAGACGAGGGTGGAGACCACCTGATCGGTGTCGAACCCGGCGTCGATCGAGGTGGTGAGCAGGTCGAGCAGGAGCCCGTCGACCGCGTAGTGCAGCAGCGCCACCTCGTACGCCCCGCCCGGTAGCCCGGCGGCGGTGTGGTGGGCGACGTCGTCGGCGTACCCCCGGCGCAGCACGCCGCCGAGCGCGGCCCGCAGCTCCGGGCGGCGCGCGGCCTCCAGCCGCAGCTCGAACAGTGCCCGGGTGAGGCCCGGCTCGCGGGTGGTGCGGGCGACGATGTCGCGCAGGTAGTCGGTCATCAGCGCGAGTGACGGCTCGCGGCTGCCGAGGTCAGCCAGGACGGCCGGGTCGGGCGCGATCCGGTCGAAGATGCGTTCGGCCAGACCGGCGAGCAGCGACGCGCGGGACGGGAAGTAGTTCGAGGTGGTGCCGGTGGGTACGCCCGCCTCGGCGTCGACCGCCCGGTGGGTCAGCCCCCGCGCGCCCGCGTCGGCGAGCACCCGCAGCCCGGCGTCGGCGAGCAGGGTACGGCGTTCCGGATTCCTGGCCACGCGAACACACTAGCAACAACTACGACAGGTGTTGTAGATTCATCGCCGAACCACGACAGCCGTCGTGGATCACCTCGGACATCGGAGCCGGTTTGCGCAAGCTCGTGTACTTCGTCGCCAGTACCCTCGACGGCTTCATCGCCGCGCCCGACGGGTCGTTCGACTTCCTTCCACTGACGCCCGACCTGGCGCCCCACCTGGTGGCCGAGTGGCCCCAGACGCTGCCCACGTTCGCCCACGCCCAGCTCGGCATCGACTCCCCGCCCAGCGGTCGCTTCGACACGGTGCTGATGGGTCGCGGCAGCTACGAGCCGGGTCTGAAGATCGGCGTCACCAGCCCGTACGCCCACCTGGAGCAGTACGTGTTCAGCCGCTCCCTGCCCCCTGCCGACTACCCGGACGTGCACGTCGTCGACGGCGACCCGGCCACCCTCGTCCGCGAGCTGAAGACCCGGCCCGGGCGTGACATCTGGCTCTGCGGCGGCGGGCAGCTCGCCGGTCAGCTCCTCGACGAGATCGACGAGCTGGTGGTCAAGCTCAACCCGGTGGTCGTCGGCAGTGGCATCAAGCTCGTCGACAGCGGCTTCGATCCGCGCCGGCTCACGCTCACCTCGGCGCGCCCGTTCGACGCCGGCGTGGTCGTCCTGCACTACACGCGCAACGATTAACCCGGTTGCCCCGGACGGCGGGCGGCACGCACCGTGGAGCGGTGACGAAGACCCGGCTGCACTGGCACGAACTGCCCGCACACGTCCGCGACGGCGTCGAGGCCGTCCTCGGCGACCGGGTGGTGGCGGCGCGGTCCCAGTCGGGCGGCTTCTCCCCCGGCACCGCCGACCGCGTCCGTACCGCAGGCGGTGGCCGGGCCTTCGTCAAGGTGGTCAGCCCGGCGCAGAACGACCGCAGTCCCGACCTGCACCGCGCCGAGGCCCGCATCGCCACCGCCCTGCCGCCGGACACGCCCGCGCCCCGGCTGCTGGGCAGCTACGACGACGGCGACTGGATCGCGCTCGTCTTCACCGACGTGGAGGGCCGGCACCCGGTCACGCCGTGGCGGGCCGACGAGCTGACCGCCGTGCTGTCCACGCTGGAGACGATGGCCGGCGCGCTCACCCCGGCGCCGGCCGCCGCGCCCACCCCCACCGCCGCCGAACGGCTCGCACACGACTTCGGCGGCTGGCGGCGCCTCGCGGCCGACCCGCCGGCCGACCTCGACCCGTGGGCCCGGTCCCACCTGCCCGAACTGTGCGCCGCCGCCGACCGGGGTCTGGCCGCGCTCGCCGGCGACACGCTCTGCCACGTCGACGTCCGCGCCGACAACCTGCTGCTCGGCCCGGACGGGTCGGTCACCGTCGTCGACTGGCCCTGGGCCTGTCGCGGGCCGGCCTGGCTGGACACGCTGCTCACCGTCGCCAACGTGCAGGTGTACGGCGGACACGACCCGGACGCGCTGCTGGCCACCCAGCCGCTGACCGCAGGCGTGGACCCGGCCGACCTGACCGGCGTGCTGGCCGGGCTCACCGGGTTCTTCCTCGACGGCGCCCGCCAGCCCCCACCACCCGGCATCCCGACCGTGCGCGCGTTCCAGCGCCTCCAGGGCGAGTCCCTGCTCCCGTGGCTGACCCACCGCCTGAAGCCCTGACCCCCGCCCGCCCGCCCCCGCCCCGCCCCGCCCCGCCCCGCCCCGCCCCGCCCCGCCCCGCCCCGGCGATCTTGCAGTTGCTGTCCTCGGGATGTCCCTTTCGGCGCGCTTTGTCAGGGCCGAAACTGCAAGATCACCGGGCGCAGAGGGCTACCCCCGCGTGGGGGTGCCCAGGGGGTCGGCGAACAACGGGGAGAAGCCCAGTTCGGCGGCGCCGATCAACGTCGCGTCGTAGCCGAGTGCGGACACGCGCAGGCGGGCCTTGTCGCGGGAGATGGGCAGCACGTTGGCGGCGATCCGGCTGCGGACGTGGGCGGCCGACGCGGGGAAGACCTCCTGGAGCGTGCCTCCGAAGATCACCACGCCGGGGTTGAACAGGTTGATCACGTTCGCCACGCCGATGCCCAGCCAGTCACCGATGTGCCGCAGTGCCTCCTGCGCCGCAGGTTCCCCCTGAGCGGCGGCGGCGACCACCCCGCGTACCGCCTCGCGCCCCTTCTCCCGCGCCGGGCGACCCGCGACGTCGAGCAGCGCCCGCTCACCGACCTCGGCCTCCAGGCACCCGCGCGAGCCGCAGCCGCAGGGCCGCCCCTGGTACGGGTTCACGAGCATGTGCCCGACCTCGGAGGCGTACCCGCCGTCGCCGTCGAGCAGTTCCCCGCCCACGATGATCCCGCCGCCGACACCCACGTCACCGTGCAGGTAGACGAGGTTCTGCACGCCGACGCCGGCCCCGCGCTGATGCTCGGCCAGCGCCCCGAGGTGCGCCTCGTTGCCGACCAGGACGGGCAGGCCAAGATCGAGCCGCCGGGCCAGCTCGGCGCCGAACGCCTGGTCCACCCACCCCATGTCCGGTCCGAAGCGGACCATCCCGTCGCCCGGCCGGATCATGCCGCAGTAGGAGGCGCCCACGCCGACGCAGACCGATCCGGGTGGCGCGGCGTGGTGCAGGGCCCGCCCGAAGTCGGCGAGCACCGAGACCACGGAGTCGAGGTCGGCCCCGGCCCGTGGCCGTTCCGCCTCCAGCCGCGCCGCCACCACACCGCCGAGCCCGACGCGGGCGGCCACGAGCCGGTCCACGGCGATGTCGAAGGCGAGGACGTAGACGGTGTCGGAGGCGGGACGCACCACACGCGAGGGACGCCCGGCCCGGCCGCTGCCACCCGCCGTCACCTCGCGGACCAGGCCGGCCGCCGCCAGTTCCGCGGTGAGCGCCATGACCGTGCTGCGGTTGACGCCCATCCAGTCGGCCAGCTCGACGCGGGTGACCGGGCCGGTCAGGTGGACGCGCCGCAGCAACGCGCCGAGGTTGAGCCGGCGGCTGTCCCCCTGCGCGTGCCGGTCTGCTGCCAGACCTTTCAGCATCGACAACTCCGTCGGATGGCGACTGGCTCGTGGCCCGAGGATAGTTCCCGCACATCGACGGGTGCCAGCGCCCGCCGAAGGGACGGCCGTCTCAACCATCCTGGGCCCGACCGGCGTTCATTGCGGGTGAGGGGGTGGGCATGTCGGAGTCGTTCCGCGAGTTCGTGGTGCAGCGGTCACCCGCGTTGTCGCGGACCGCGTACCTGCTGACCGGTGATCACCAGCTCGCCGAGGATCTGTTGCAGAGCGCGCTGGCCCGCAGCTACCGCCACTGGCGGCGGATCCGGGAGGGGGATCCGGAGGCGTACGTGCGCCGGGTCATGTACCACCAGCAGGTCTCCTGGTGGCGCCGCCGGCGGGTGGCCGAGCGGCTGGACGCGACGCCGGCCGAGCGCGGCGGCGGCGACCACACCGACGAGACGGCGTTGCGGCTGAGCGTGGTGGCGGCGCTGCGGCGGCTCACCGCGCGGCAGCGGGCCGTGGTGGTGCTGCGGTACTACGAGGATTTGACCGAGGCGCAGGTGGCCGAGGTGCTGGGCTGCTCGGTGGGCACCGTGAAGCGGCACGGGCACGACGCCGTACGCCGGCTCCGCGATCTGGTCCCCGAGCTTCTGGAGCGGACTCCGGAAAGGAGCGAGCGGTGAGCGTACGGCTGCGGGAGGCGTTGCGGGAGGCGGCGGCCGGGGTGCCCGCGTACCCGGTGCACGACCGGGCGGTGCGGACCGCGCGGCGCACGCGGTGGCGGACCGCCGCGGTGGTCACGGCGGTGCTCGCGCTGGTGGCAGCAGTGCCGCTGACGGTACGCGGGGACGGCCGGACCGCGCCGGCGGGCGCGGGCGGGGCGGCGCTGCCGGACCGGCTCGGGCTGCCCCAGGTCGGCGCGTTGCGGGCCACCGACCGGCCCGCGCTCGGCCCGGCGTCGGTGGTGTTCAGCGGGCAGGCGCGCGGGCTGACCGGCCTGTTCGACGAGAACGGCGCTGTCGGCATCGTCGGGGCGGACGCGGACCGGTACCGGACGTGGACGGTGGGCTTCGAGGTGCCGGCCGGGGAGGGGGTGCTGCTCTCCCCCGACGGGCGGTTCCTCGCGGTGCCGAACGGGTCGCCCACCAGCCCCGGTGTGGACGTGATCGACCTGGCCGGCGGCACGGTCCGGCGGTTGCCCAGCCCTCGGCCGGGCAGTGTGGGGACGGCGCCGGCCGGGTGGGCGCCGGACGGGTCGGCGCTGGCGGTCGTGGACACGACTCCAGCGGATCCGGAGCGCAGCTCGTACGTCAACACGCTCAGCCTGGTGCGGCTGGACACCGGCCGGGCGGTCCGCCTGCTGGAGACCACGCAGGTACCGGGATTCGGCTCGCCGGTGGCGTTCGCCGCCGACGGGTCACGGCTGGCCTACCAGGTCGGCACGAAGGTCCTCGTGAGCAGCGCGGACGGGCGGCAGATCTCCTCGTTCGCGTTGCCGCCCGACACCGCGCTCGCCGGCAAGGGGGCCTGGCTGCCCGACGGCTCGCTGGCGCTGGTCGGGCACGAGGTGGCCGCCGACCGGTGGCGGCTGCGCCGGGTCGACACCGACGGCCGGGAGCTGCCCGCGCCCCCGCTGGCTGCCGTCTCGGGCGTGACGGCGATCCGGCTGCTCGGCTGGCTGCCGGACGGGAGCGCGTGGGTGGTCGCGTACCGGCCCGAGCCGAGCGCGCCGAGCTGGTACGCAGACAGCTTGGCGATGGACCAGCGGACCGCGTACGGCAACGTGCGGTCGATCCGGGTCCTGGCCCTGACGCCTGGTGCCGCCGCGCCGGTCACCGTGCTCACCGCGCCGGACCAGGTGCTCGCCGTCGACGTGGCGGACTCGGTGGTACGCGCCGGCCGGGTCCGCGAGGCCGATCCGCCGTCGGGACCCGGCGGCCGGGTGTGGTGGGGGGCGGGTCTGGTGGCGCTGGCGCTCGGCGGCCTGGTGGCGTACCGGCGGCTGCGCCGCGCGCGTCGGTGACGCGGGTGGAACGCCACGGGTGTCTCCCCGGCCGGGGAGACACCCGTGAGGTCGGCGCGGAGGGTTACTCGGCCTCGCGGACCGGGCTCTGCGGCACCACCATCACCGGCCGGTGGGCGCGGTGCAGCGTGGCCATGGCGACGCTGCCGAGCAGGATCTTGCGGACCGCCGTGCGGCCACGGGAGCCCACCACGACCAGGCTCGCCTTGCGTTCGGTGGCGACGGCGGAGAGTGCGTCGGCCACCGCGCGGCCGGGAGCACCGCCGCCGGCGCGGACGCGCACCGTGGTCACCGGCTGCCCGTCGACGGTCTCCGGCGTGTCCCCCTCGTCGCCGTCGACGGCGGCCAGGACGATCTCCCGCTCGGGGAAGAGGCGGCGGGCGGCGGCGAGCGCGGCCTCGGATCCGGCCGAGGCGTCCCAGCCGACCACCACCGGCCCGGCGGCGAGCGCGTCGTACTCGTCGGTCAGCAGCGGGTGCGGCACGACCAGTACGGGACGCGGGCTGTAGTGCACGGCCATGTCGGAGACGCTACCGAGCACCGCGCGGGCGCCGCCGAGGCCCCGCGAGCCGAGCAGCAGCACGTCGGCCTGCTTCTCGTCGGCCAGCTCGGCGAGCCGGAGTCCTTCACCGCCGTAGCTGCGGCACACGAGCGGCTCGGCGTCCCAGCCGGCGGCCCGGCCCAGCATCACGCCGACCGCAGTCATCCGGTCGGCCTCCCGGCCGCCCTCGCGCTCGATCGCCTCCACGAACACGTTGATGTTGCGGGTGCCGGTCCAGAGCCGCTTGCGCAGTTCCTCGCTGGCGAACGGAGGCGTCCACAGATGCCCGATCCACGCGTGCGCGCCGGGGAACAGCAGCGCCCCCACCTCGATGGCGGCGCTAGCGGCCGGAGACCCGTCGTAACCCACCACCACTTGCCTGCCATGCTCGTCGCTCACCGCACCCAACCTCTCTCACCGACGACATCTCCACAAGATCGTATCCGGGCCAGGACCGGGTCCGAGCCGGATCATCCGCCACGGAATCATCGGTACGCTGGGCGGATGAGCAGCCCGGACCTGTCGTACCTACTCGACCACACCAGCCACGTGTTGCGTACCCGGGTGGCGGCGGCGCTCGCCGAGATCGGGCTGACCGCACGGATGCACTGCGTGCTCGCGCACGCGCTGCCCGAGGAGCGTACGCAGATCCAGCTCGCCGAGATGGGCGACATGGACAAGACGACGATGGTGGTGACGGTGGACGCGCTGGAGCAGGCCGGGCTGGCCGAGCGGCGTCCGTCGCGTACGGACCGGCGGGCGCGCATCATCGCGGTCACCGAGGAGGGCGCCCGGGTCGCCGCGCGCAGCCAGGAGATCGTCGACCGGGTGCACGCCGAGGCGCTGGCGAGCCTGCCGGACGACGAGCGGAAGGTCTTCCTGCGCGCGCTGGAACGCCTGGCCGCAGGCCACCTGGCCACGCCGGTGCAGAGTCCGAAGCCGGCCCGCCGGGCCCGTCAATAGTCCCTCAATAGATTGTCTGTAACGGAACTATCCGTTACGGTCTCTCCTGTCGCACCTCTCGACAGGAGGACTCCATGTCCGCTCCCCGCTCCCGGCGGCTCGCCCTCGGCGTGCTCGCCACCGGCGCCCTGATGACCATCCTCGACGGCAGCATCGTCACCGTGGCGATGCCGGCCATCCAGCGCGACCTGCGCTTCTCCCCCGCCGGTCTGAGCTGGGTGGTGAACGCGTACCTGATCGCGTTCGGCAGCCTGCTCCTGCTCGCCGGCCGGCTCGGCGACCTGATCGGTCGCCGTACGATGTTCCTCGGCGGCACCGCGCTGTTCACCGCCGCCTCCGTGCTGGCCGGGGTGGCGGCGAACAGCGCCACGCTCGTCGCGGCCCGCTTCCTCCAGGGCGTCGGCAGCGCGGCGGCCACAGCGGTGAGCCTCGGCATCCTGGTCACGCTCTTCCCCGACGCCGCCGGGCGGGCGCGGGCCTTCGCCGTGTTCGCGTTCACCGGCGCCGCCGGCGCGGCCATCGGCCAGGTCGCCGGCGGCCTGCTCACCGACGCGCTGGGCTGGCACTGGATCTTCCTGATCAACCTGCCGATCGGCCTGGCGACGATCGCGCTCGCGGTCCGTACGCTGCCTGCGGACCGGGGCCTGGGCCTGGCCGCCGGAGCCGACGTGGCGGGCGCGCTGCTGGTCACCGCCGGGCTGGTGCTGGGCATCTACACGGTGGTCACGATCGAGCGGTACGGCGCGACGTCGGCGCACACGCTCGGCCGCGGCGCGCTGGCCGCCGCACTGGTCGCCGGGTTCGTGGCCCGGCAGGCCACCGCGCGCCGCCCGCTCATGCCGCTGCGGCTCCTGCGCTCGCGCGGCGTCGCCGTGGCGAACGTGGTGCAGATCCTCACCGTGGCCGCGACGTTCGCGTTCCAGGTCCTCGTCACGCTCTACCTCCAGCAGGTGCTCGGCTACGACGCCACCCGCACCGGGCTGGCGCTGCTCCCGGCCGCCGTGGTCATCGGCGCGGTGTCGCTCGGCGTCTCGGCCCGGCTCAACGCCCGCTTCGGCGAGCGGGCCGTGCTGATCGCCGGGCTCACGCTGCTCGCCGCCATGTTCGCGCTGCTGGCCCGGGTGCCTGCGGACGGCCGCTACCTGCCCGACGTGCTCCCGGTGATGCTGCTCGCCGGCGGGTTCGGGCTGGTGCTGCCGGCGCTCACCGCGCTCGGCATGTCCGCCGCCCGCGCCGAGGACGCCGGTCTCGCCTCCGGGCTGTTCAACACCACCCAGCAACTCGGCATGGCGTTCGGCGTCGCGGTGCTGTCCACGCTGGCCGCCGCCCGTACCACGGACCGGGTCGCGCTCGGCGACGACCGGGCCGCCGCCCTGACCAGCGGTTTCCACGCGGCGTTCGCGGTCGGCGCGGGACTCGTGGTGGTCGCCGTCGTGCTCGCGTACGCGCTGCTGCGCCCGCGCACGGCGGCGCGCGCCGACGCCCCGGCGCTCGTGGGGGTGAGTCAGCCGGGGGCGCGCGCCGGATGGGTGAGGAACGGCAGCACCGCGGCCGGCAGCGCGGGTGAGGCCACCACGTCGTAGTGGGTGAGCCCCGGCAGCACCGCGAGCCGGGACGCGGGCCGGGCGGCGCCGTCGCCGCCAGCGTCCCGGTGACCGCTGCCGAGCAGGCCGAAGAACTCCGCCGCGTGGCTCACCGGGATCTCGTCCGCGTCGGCGAAGACCAGCAGCACCGGCATCGGCAGCGCGGCCACCTCGGCGGACCAGTCGTAGTCCCGCCGCAGCAGGTCCCCGCTGCGGGTCCAGAGCAGCGGCCAGTCCTGCGGGCGGGGCGCGACCCGCGCGTACCGCTCGTACGGCGGGGTGCCGCGCATGCGTTCGGCGGCGCGCTCGTCGTGGGCGGACATCGCGGCGAGCGGCTCCGGGTACCAGCCGCTGCGCCGGAACGGCGTGGAGACGAGCACCAGGCGGCGGACCAGGGCGGGGTGCTGGATCGCGGTACGCAGGGCCACCCCGCCGCCGAGCGAGTAGCCGAGCACGTCGGCGCGCGGCAGGCCGAGGTGACGCAGCAGCCCGGCGACGTCGTCGGCCATCGACTCGTACCGCAGCGGCCGGTCCAGACCGCCGGTGCGGCCGTGGCCCCGCAGGTCCACGGCGATCAGCCGGCGACGCGCGGCGAGCGCCTGCCGGACCGGCGCGAACGTCTCCGTCGACCCGTATCCGCCGTGCAGCAGGACCAGCGGCCTGCCGGTGCCGTGCTCCTCGTACCAGATCCGCAGCCCGCCGACGTCCGCATAGGTCACCCGCCGATCGTCGCGCCCCCGGCGCCGTGGCGGGCGCGTTCGCGGACGCCGCTCAGCGGGACGCGCGGGGGCGGGCGCGCAGGTGGGCGCGTTCGCCCTGGCTGCCGAAGAGGCTGAGGAACTCCACCCCCTCGCTGTCGGCGCGGCCGAACCAGTGGGGTACGCGGGTGTCGAACTCGGCCGCCTCACCGGGTTCGAGCACCAGGTCGTGCTCGCCGAGCACGAGCCGCAGCCGCCCGTTGAGCACGTAGACCCACTCGTACCCCTCGTGGGTCTTCGGCTCGGGCTCGGACCGCCCGCCGGCCGGGATGATCAGCTTGTACGCCTGGATGCCGCCGGCGCGGCGGGTGAGCGGCAGCATGGTCATCCCGAACGCGGCGACCGGCCGCAGGTGGACGCGCGGGTCGCCGGTGGGCGGGGCGCCGACCAGTTCGTCGAGCGTGACGCCGTGCGCGCGGGCCAGCGGGAGCAGCAGCTCCAGCGTGGGCTTGCGACCGCCGGACTCCAGCCGGGACAGCGTGCTCACCGAGATGCCGGTGGCGGCGGAGAGGTCGGTGAGTGTGGTCTCCCGCTCGCGGCGCAGCGCGCGCAGCCGGGGGCCGACCGCGTCGAGGGCCTGGTCGAGGTCGTCGTCCATGCTCACCAGTTTGCCACATCAGCAACAGAGTTTGCAGTTCTGCCGGACCTCGCCGCAATCTGGTCGCGGAGGTGGTCACGATGACCGAGAACTACGAGGTACTGGTGATCGGCGGCGGCGCGGCCGGGCTCAACGGCGCGCTCATGCTGGCCCGGGCACGCCGGTCGGTGCTGGTGGTGGACGGGGGCGAGCCCCGCAACGCGCCCGCCGACGGCGTGCACGCCCTGCTGGGGCACGACGGCGTGCCGCCGGCCGAGCTGCTGGCGCGCGGCCGGGACGAGGTGCGCCGCTACGGCGGGCACCTGACCGAGGGCCGGGTCGAGACGGTGGACCGCGACGGCGACGGGTTCGCGGTGGCGCTCGCCGACGGCCGCCGGGTGCGCGCCGGGCACGTGCTGGTCGCCACCGGCCTGGTCGACGAGCTGCCCGAGGTGCCCGGCCTGCGCGAGCGCTGGGGACGGGACGTGGTGCACTGCCCGTACTGCCACGGCTGGGAGGTGCGCGAGCGGCCGATCGGGGTGATCGGCAGCGGCCCGATGTCGGTGCACCAGACGCTGCTGTTCCGGCAGTGGAGCGACGACGTGGTCTACCTGCGGCACACCGCGCCGCCGCTCACCGACGAGCAGGCCGAGCAGCTCGCCGCGCGCGGCGTGCCGGTGGTCGAGGGCGAGATCGCGGCCGTCGAGACGGCCGGGGACCGGCTGACCGGGGTACGCCTGCGCGACGGCCGCACCGTCGACCGCGAGGTGCTCACCGTCGCGCCCCGGATGGTGGCGCGCGCCGGGTTCCTGGCCGGGCTGGGCCTGCGCCCGCAACCGCACCCCAGCGGGATGGGCGAGTACCTGCCGGCCGACGAGTCGGGGCGTACCGATGTGCCTGGGGTGTGGGTCGCGGGCAACGTGACGAACCTGTCGGCGCAGGTCGGCGCCGCCGCGGCGGCGGGCGCCTGGACTGCGGCGATGATCAACGCGGATCTGGTGCAGGCGGAGACCCAGCGGGCGGTCGCGGCGCACCGTGGCGCGCGGGCGGGTGGGTGACCACGAATCACCCCTAACCTGACAATTCTTCCCCTAGGTTGAGTCGGAGAGGGCAGTCGGAACCTGGGGGGCGATGTGAAGGGCTATCCGGCGATCGAGGATCACGGGCTCATCGGCGACCTGCAGACCGCCGCGCTGGTGACCTGTGACGGAACGATCGACTGGTTCTGCGCGCCGCGCTTCGACTCGCCGAGCATCTTCGCGGCGCTGCTGGACAAGGAGAAGGGCGGCTTCTTCCAGATCGCCCCGCACGAGGTCCGGTACGTCACCAAGCAGCTCTACCTGCCCGGCACACCGATCCTGATCACCCGGTTCATCAGCGCGGACGGCGTCGCCGAGGTGATGGACTTCATGCCCGTCACCGGCGAGCGGGTCACCGACTCGCACCGCCTGGTCCGCATGGTCACCATGGTGCGCGGCAGCATGCGTTTCCGGGTGGAGTGCCGGCCGCGGTTCGACTACGCCCGCGAGCGCCACGAGGTGGAGCGGCACCGCAACGGCTACCTGTTCCGCAGCCCGTCGGCGACGCTCACCTTCAACCCGATCGACCCGGTACGGCAGCTCTGGGCCCAGACCGGCGAGATCCGCATGGAGGACGGCGACCTGATCGCCTACGGCACGCTGAAGGAGGGCGACACCGGCGGGGTGATCCTGGAGACGGGCAGCGACGAACCCCGGATCATCCCGCCGGAAGAGGTCCAGGGCATGTTCGAGTGGACCCGGGACTACTGGCGGCGCTGGGTCGAACGCTCCCGCTACACCGGGCGCTGGCGGGAGATGGTCGAACGCTCGGCCATCACGCTCAAACTCATGACGTACGCGCCGACCGGCGCGATGATCGCCGCGCCGACCGCCGCGTTGCCGGAGCTGGTCGGCGGCACCCGCAACTGGGACTACCGCTACACCTGGGTACGCGACACCTCGTTCTCGGTGCACGCGCTGCTCGGCCTCGGGTTCACCGAGGAGGTCAGCCGGTACATGAACTGGCTGGACGAGCGCATCCGCGAAGCCGGCGACCACCAGGACCCGCTGAAGATCATGTACCGGGTGGACGGCTCCTCGGACCTGCACGAGGAGGTGCTCGACCACCTGGAGGGATACCGGGGCTCCCGCCCGGTACGCATCGGGAACGGTGCCGCCGACCAGCTCCAGCTCGACATCCACGGCGAGGCGCTCTACGCCATGCACCTCGCCGACGAGCAGGGCATCCGGGTGTCGCACCAGGTGTGGAAGAGCACCGTGCGCCTGATCGACTGGCTCTGCCACAACTGGGACAAGCGCGACGCCGGGATCTGGGAGAGCCGGCACCACCCCCGCAACTACACGTTCGGCCGGGTGATGTCCTGGGTGGCGCTGGACCGCGCCATCCGGCTGGCCAACCGCACCGGACGGCCCGGGGACATGAGCTGCTGGACCGAGCAGCGCAACCGGATCTACAACCAGGTCATGGCCCGCGGTTTCCACCGGGAACGCGGCAGCTTCGTGCAGGCGTACGACGAGAACGTGCTCGACGCCGCGCTGCTCTACATGCCGGCGGTCGGCTTCGTCACGCCCAGCGACCCGCTCTGGCTGTCCACGCTGGAGTCGATCGAGCGGGATCTCGTCTCGGACAGCCTGGTCCACCGGTACGACCCGCTGCACTCCCCCGACGGGCTGCCCGGCCACGAGGGCACGTTCAACATGTGCACCTTCTGGTACGTCGAGGCGCTGGCCCGCTCCGGCCGGCTGGACGACGCCCGGCTCACCCTGGAGAAGATGTTCACCTTCAGCAACCACCTCGGCCTCTACGCCGAGGAGATCGCCTCCACCGGTGAGCAGATCGGCAACTACCCGCAGGCGTTCAGCCACCTCGCGCTGATCAACTCGGCGCTGGCGGTGAACGACCTGCTCGACGCCGAGGCCGACGCCCGCCTCCGCCGGTAACTCCGGTGATCTCCGGCCCGGCGCCGGGTAGCCTTCACCGCATGAGGTTCCACGCCGCCGTCATGAAGCCCTGGTCCCTCCGCTGACGGCGGCAGGGTGACCGGTTTCTTCTGACGTACCAGCTCTGCTCCGCCGTCCTGGCGTTCCCGCCGGGCGGTGTCCTCGCGCTGCCCGGCTCCACGACGAGCCGAGAGCGGACTGTGAACAACCTCGACCACGTTTTCTCATCCCCATCCACCTCAGGCGTCTCGCTGCCCGCCGGGCACCGGGCGCACGTCCGGGCCGACGGCGTCCGCGTCGTCCGCGGCGGCCGGGTCGTGCTGTCCGACGTCGGCGTGACCGTCTCCGCCGGATCCCGACTGGCGGTCGTCGGCGAGAACGGCCGCGGCAAGACCACACTGCTCCACGTGCTGGCCGGCATCCTCGTGCCCGATCAGGGCACCGTGGAACGGCTGGGCACGATCGGCGTCGCGCGGCAGAACCTGGAGGCGCGCCACGGCGAGACGGTGGGCACGCTCGTCCACGAAGCGGTCCGGGAGTCCGAACGCGCGCTGCGGGCGCTGGACGACGCCGCCGACGCGCTGGCCGAGGGCCGGGCGGGCGCGGACGACGCGTACGCGGCAGCACTCGACGCGGCGACCCGGCTGGACGCCTGGGACGCGCAGCGGCGCGTCGACGTGGCGCTGGCCGGTCTCGACGCCTGCCCGGACCGGGAGCGCCCGCTGGCGACGCTGTCCGTCGGCCAGCGCTACCGGGTCCGGCTGGCGTGCCTGCTCGGGGCCCGGGTCGACCTGCTGATGCTGGACGAGCCGACCAACCACCTCGACGCGGCCAGCCTGGCCTTCCTCACCGCGCGGCTGCGCGAGCATCCGGGCGGCGTGGTGCTGGTGACCCACGACCGCGCCCTGCTGCGGGACGTGGCCACGGAGTTCCTCGACCTCGACCCCAGCGCGGACGGCCGCCCGCGCCGCTACGCCGGGGACTACGCGGCCTGGCAGGACGGGCGCCGCCGCGACTTCGCGCACTGGGTACGCGACCACGAGGCGCAGCAGGCCGAGCACCAGCGGCTGGCCGACGCGGTACGGGAGGCGCAGGGCCGGCTCAGCACCGGCTGGCGTCCGGAAAAGGGCCACGGCAAGCACCAGCGCCAGTCCCGCGCCCCCGGCCTGGTCCAGGCGCTGCGACGCCGGCAGGAGGCGCTCGACGAGCACCGGATCACCGTCCCGGAGCCACCACAGCCACTGCGCTGGCCGCCGCTGGACACCCGGGCCGGACTGCCGATCCTGCGGTGCCACGACGTGACGGTGACCGGGCGTCTGCGTACCCGGGTCACGCTCACGCTCGACGGCGGGGACCGCCTGCTGGTGACCGGGCCCAACGGCGCGGGCAAGTCGACGCTGCTCTCCGTGCTGGCCGGCGACCTCGCGCCGTCGACCGGCGAGGTCCGTCACCCGTCCGGGGCGCGGGTGGCGTACCTCGGTCAGGAGGTGCCCGACTGGCCGCCCCTGATGCTCGCCCACGACCTGTACGAGCAGCACGTGGGCCGCTTGCGCTCCACCGGGCGCCTCGGCTCCGGCACACCTCTGCCGCTGGGCGCGACGAACCTGCTCGACGCCGAGGCCCGGCGTACCCCGGTCGGCCGGATGTCGCACGGGCAGCAACGGCGGCTGAACCTGGCGCTGCGCCTGGCCGAACGTCCCGACCTGCTGATCCTCGACGAACCCACGAACCACCTGTCCGCGCCGCTGGTCGACGACCTCACCGCCGCCCTGCTGACGACCAGGGCCGCGGTGGTCGTCGCCACCCACGACCGCCAGATGCTCCACGACCTGGCGGCCTGGCCCACGCTGCCGCTCACGGCCGGCGACGCCGGGCCCTCCGGTCACCCAGGGTCACGCCTGCCGGAAGGTTGATGCCTCGAGCGATATGACTGAGAGGCACATGTATGCCCCTCAGTCATATCGCTCGTGCGGACCGGCTTCCCGGGTCCACCCGACGAAGCGGCGGTGCAGTGCGCCGGCAGGCGCCCAGGGCATGTCCACGGAGGCCTGCACAAGGTAGGCGCCGAGGTAGAGGGCCAGCGACACCGGCGCACCGGCGTACTCCGCCCGCAGCTCCCGCCTCCGCGTCGGGCACGGCCAGGTCAGGTCGCAGCCGCCGCAGTGCCAGATCGGCATGACCGGGCCGTGGGTGGTCACCGCGCGCCCTCCAGGAATCGCGCGGTGACCGCCCGCGCCTGCCGGCTGGTCGCCCATTCCACCTGCCAGCAGGGGTACGGCGTGAGCCGCGCCCACCACGCCCGGCACCCGGCACACATGCCGTCGAGTCCCCGGACGTGAACCGCGAGGATCGTCTCCTCCGGCCCGCCGATCACTCGTCACTCCCCTGCGGCCAGTGACCACGGTTGATCGGAATCCGGTGCCGCGAATGACAGGGCAGGTCGGCGCCGCACCGGCAGACCCGTCTCCACCGCCGCCAGCACCAGACCGGCCGATGCCGCCGCGCGAACGTCAGCGCGGCGGCGGACAGATACGCGTCGTACGAGACGCGGCGCTCCCGCGAGGCGCCGCCGTCCGGGGACCGTTGTCCGCCTCGCGCCTGGTCCAGCAAGCGTCGCCGGGCGATCTCCTGCTCCCGGGCCTGGAGGCGCTCACCGAAGCCGGACACCGCCGACGACGAAAGGTACCGACCGACGAGCCGCCGCAGGAGCAATGGAATCCCGTACCGGGACAGTGCGGTCCTGAGCCCACCGACGCCCTCGCCACGAGCCGCCTCAGCAGCGGCGACATGTCGCCTCTCTGTCGCCCCTCGGTTCACCGCGTGGATCAGATCGCTCCGGCTCATCGACGGTTCGTCGCCAGTGCTCGACATCTCCACCTCCGCCAGGGAAAACATGTGCCCTCTCAGCGCTGCCGGTCCACAGTGACGTGCAGGTGTCACCGATCGCGACGGCACAAGAGCCGACAATCCGACCACATAGGTGACGACATTTAGGCGACATAGCACTATCGTGGCGGGCATGACCGCCCCCAACACGGTTCTGCGCGGCGTCCGCACCGGAATGCGCATGAGCCAGGACGACTTCGCCCGCGCGCTCCAAGCCGCCGGCCACCGCGTCGGCGAGCCCAACGACGCCAACAAGCGACTCGTCCAGCGATGGGAGTCCGGTGCGATCGCCGCACCGCGCCCCGTCTACGCCCGCGCGCTGGAGGTCGTCACCGGCCTGCCCATCTCACTGCTCGGCTTCGCCGCGGTGCCCGGCGGGCACGTGGCCGACGACAAACACGGTGGCCACGACCTGACCTCACCCGTATCGAGCCTGGCCACGCCGACGCCGACGCCCAAGCCCGCCACGGCCCACAGGTCGTACGAGGGCGTATGGCTCAGCCGCTACCAGTACTACTCCAGCGGACGGGAGGAGTCCTTCGCCGGACAGCACTTCGTCGTCCTGCTGCAGCACGGCGACAGGCTGACGGCGCGCAGCCTGCCCGGATCGGCTTCCTCATCTCTGTCGCTGGACCTGACCGTGGACGGTGCCGTCATCACCGGCACGTGGGTGGAGCAGACCGACCCGGCCGGCTACTACCGGGGCGCCCGCTATCACGGGGCGATCCAGCTCCTGGCTGAGCCGACGGGCCGACGGATGGCCGGGAAGTGGGTCGGATTCGGCAAGGACATGGACGTGAACACCGGCCCGTGGGAGCTCGTCTTCCGCGACGCGTCGACCTCCAAGGCGACGCTGGACCGGTACAACACGTCAGCGACGTAGAGACGCCGCACCATCGCCTCGACTGGTGGACATGAACAGTGCTCGTGTCGACTACTCTGCAGCGGAATGCGGCACGGCAGGGTGTCCGCACCCAGGCGAGGCGCACATCGTGCTCGCGACGACAACAGGAGAGCGCTGTGACAGTCCGCGCCACGGGCCGGCCGTTGACCCGACTGGAGGCCGCCCAGGCGCAGGCAGAGCACGTGCTCGGTGCCCGGAAGGCCAAGCGGATCGCGATGTTCGGCAACGGCACGCTGTATGTCAAGGCCGGCACGATGGCGCAGGGCATGTCCTGGCTCATCGACTTCGTGGTGTGCCTGTTCGCTGTCGCGGTAGGTGTCGTCGCCCTGTCCGTGGTGGACCGGGCGGTGACCCTCTCCGGCGGTGCCCTCGCCGGGGCGGTGCTCGCGTTGTTCGTTCTGGTGCCGGTTCTCTACGGCCTCTGCTACGGCAACGGTCGCGCGCTCGGCGCGGTCCTCACCGGCACACAGCTCGTGCGGGTCAAGGACGGCAGCCGGATCGGCGTCAAGGCGTGCTGGGCCATGCTGGTCCGGACGCTGTTCATGCCGGTCCTGTCCGTCGTGCTGGTGGTGAGCGCGTTCAGTACCGGTTCCGCGGATGCGCCCGGTTCGCTCGTGCGGACCAGCATCGACCCGGACGCCACCCGGCGCCTCCACGCCGCGGGCATCCGTTGACCCGTCACCACACCGCACCGCGACGGCCGACGCTGCCCCCGTACATCGCCTAGCCTCTCGGGCGTGGAGCACCTGCGCGACCTCGCCGTCCGGTTGGCGATGGACGAACCGGGCTCGCCGGTGCCGGACGAGCGCGGCGCTCGGCTGCACCTCATGCGTCAGGCAGCGGCGAGCATCGTTGCGGGAGAGGGCGACGCCGAGGACCTGGCGCACGAGATCTACTGCCAGGCGGCCGAATCCCAGTCACCGGAGCTGCGACCCGTGGCCGATCGCTTCCTGGAGCCGTACGTCGCATGGGGCGCGACGTACGACCAGACGGAGAAGGCGGGAGCGGCCACGAAGGCGGCCGCGCAGTCGTTCCTGCGCGACCATCCGGCCTGAGCGGCTCCCGCGAGTCTCGCCTACAGCGGTGATTGGGAGGGATCGAGCCCTTGACCGGCTGCGGACACTGGGGGCAGGCATATGACCCGGGAGGTCGACATGCGCTGGGTGATCCTCGTACTCGTCATCGCGGTCGCCGTGTTCGTCGTCGGCCTGCTGCGTCGTCGTCGGCAGACACGCGTGGACGGCCGGCGGATACGTGACCTCCGGGCATCCACCGAGGCACGCCGCCGGCTCGACGACCATCGGAATCGCACGGACGGCAGCAACACCGGCAGCGGCGGCGTGGGCGGCTGGAGTTCCTGACCTCTCCGGTAGATCACAGACGGTCCGCGCTTCTACCGCGCTTCAGATGACGGAACCTTCGCCGGGGACGGCACGGGCAAACGCCGCACGTGATGAGCCATATGCTGCACCCCGAGTGGAAGCGGGGACTCATGAGGCTTGTCGATCGGGTTCGCGGCGGATCCTTCGTCGCCGGCGTACTGGTGGTACTGGGCCTTGCCGGCTGCGTCACACGAGCCGACCCGCCACCGCCTCCGGCACCCTCAGTGGATCCCGCACCGTCGGCATCGCCCACCGAGCAGGAGGCGCTGATGGCGACGATTCGCCAGCTGGTCGAGCGGGCCGATGTCGGCGACGACATCCGGGAGCGCACGATCGAGGTCGGCGAGCCCTATGAACCCTGCGACCTGCTCATTGCCGACCCCGACCGGTCGAACGGGGGCGGGTTGGAGTTCGATCAGGTGTGGGGCGCGGGCCTGGAGGTCAATCCCGTAGGGATCTTCGTCGACGTCCAGCCCCCGAGAACCCTTCTGAACGTCACGGTGATCGGTCTGCGCGATGCCTCGGCGGCCGCTGCGGCCGCGCGTACGGCGCGCACCGCACGTTGCCCCAGTAAGGATTTCCGACTCAACATCGGGATGGCCACCGCCCGGTGGGGCGCACGCACGATGACCATCGGATCGACGAGCGCGCGGCTGACCACGGCGACGGTGAGCCGGGTGAACCCGGAAAGCGCGGAAGGAATGCCGTTCCTGCCGGGCAACGCGCGGCTGATCTTCGCGCACGGCTCGCTGCTCATCAGTGTCGAGGCGCTCACCTTCTGGCCGCCCAAACTGAGCACCGCCACCGACGTCACCGCAATCGCTCAGGAGAAGGCGACGTCCCTGGCAACGGCAATCGTCAGGACCGTCCCCGCGCCCGGTTAGGACCGAGCCTCCCCGCCGGCATCGGCACCCGCTGCCCGAGCTGATGTCGACGTTCAAAGCAGGACCGGCTGTGCCGTGCGGATCGCGTACCGGTCTGCGGAGGTCGTCCGGCTGCTCACTCGCGTTAGTGTTGCCCGTGATCGTATGGCTCAACGGCACTCACGGCGTGGGCAAGACGACGACCAGCATGCTCGTGCAGCAGCTGATCCCGGATTCGCGAGTGTTCGACGCCGAGAAGGTCGGCGAGGCTCTCATGGACATCACGCCAGGACTGCCCGCGACTGACAACTTCCAGCACTGGCCGCCGTGGCGGCAGCTCGTCGTCGAGACCGCCCGCCGTGTTCTCGACTACACCGGCGGCTCGCTCGTAGTGCCGATGACTGTCCTGGTCGAGCAGTACTGGAAGGAGATCAGTACGGGCCTCGCCCAACATGCCATCCCGGTCAGGCATTTCGTCCTCCACGCCGACCAAGACACCCTCCGCAGCCGTATCGAGGGGGAACACTCCATTCCGTCTCCGTTCCGCCTCAAGTACCTTCAGCCCTACGCCGAGGCGGCCCGCACGTGGCTGCATGCCGAGGCCGAGATCGTCGACACCACGCACCTGACTCCCGCCCAAGTCGCCGCGCAGATCGCCCTCAGAGCTACCGAGGGACGCTCAGAGGCGTCGATACGCCCTGTCACACGCACTGAGGAAGCCGACGTAGGAGTCCCGGCGAGCTGAGCCGTTGATGTTGCCCGCTGTTCCGATCGTTCCTCACGAGCGGCGGCGAGCTGGCCCGCGACCTGGCGACGGGAGGCCCAGACTCCGATCAGGCCGGAGATGCTGGCTGCGGCCAGAGTTGACACAGATGTGACCAGCGCTACGGCGACCGTATCCTGCACGTCACCCATGATCGCTCACCAAGGCGAGAGGAGAGCACCATGGTCCCGCGTCATGCGGCACCTCGACCAGCATCGCGGATCTTGCCGAGAACGAGGTCTTCGTGATGCTGACTGGGCGGATCTCGCTGCTGAAAGATGGTGGGCGCGGCAGGTTTCGAACCTGCGACCCCTCGCTTGTAAGGCGAGTGCTCTCCCACTGAGCTACGCGCCCGGAACGCCCGTACGGCGGGCCGGAGCGGCCAGCTTACCTGCCCGCCTCCGGCCCCGCGCAACGACGTGCCTGGGGTGTGGGACTCAGGCGGCGACGGCCTCGGCCAGCGCCTTGCGCCAGCCCTGCTGGTCGCGCGCCTCGCCGGGCATGTTCATCTCGGCGAACCGGACCACGCCGGCCTTGTCGATGACGAAGGTGCCCCGGTTGGCGATGCCCGCGACGTCGTTGAAGACGCCGTACGCCTGCGCCACCGCGCCGTGCGGCCAGAAGTCGGACAGCAGCGGGAACCGGTAGCCCTCCCGGTCGGCCCAGATCTTGTGGGCGTACACGGAGTCGACGCTGACGGTCAGTACCTGGACGTCGTCGTTGACGTACTCGTTGAGGTTGTCCCGCACCTCGCACAACTCGCCCTGGCAGATGCCGGTGAAGGCGAGCGGGTAGAAGACCAGCAGCACGGTCTTGCTACCGCGGAAGTCGGAGAGCCGGACCTCCTGGTTGTTCTGGTCCTTGAGCAGGAAGTCGGGCGCCTCGGCGCCAACCTCGATGGGCATGCGTGCTCCCTCGGGATCGGGTCTGGAGATGATCAGCCTGCCACACCCGGCGACCTCGGTCGCCGGGTGTGCGGCGCGCCCTACTTCTTGCTCTTGGACCCGCGACGCATGACGAGGCGGGCACCGCTCCAGTCGCGGCCGGCGTTGATGGTGGAGGTCTGCTGGAGCCCGGCGGTCTGCGCGCTCTCCGCGACCTCGCTCGGCTCGACGTGACCGTCGCGGCCGGCCTTCGGGGTCAGGAGCCAGACCACGCCGTTGTCCGCGAGCGGCCCGAGGGCGTCGACGAGGAGCTCGAACAGGTCACCGTCGCCGTCGCGGTGCCAGACCAGAACCGCGTCGACCACCTCGTCGGTGTCCTCGTCGACGAGTTCCCCACAGCGGTCGGTCAGGGCGTCCCGGAGATCGGTGTCGACGTCGTCGTCGTAGCCCATCTCCATGACGACCATGCCCGGCTCGATACCGAACCGGTCCGCCAGGCTGCGTACCCCGTCGGCCTGGCCAGCGGTCGCGCTCACTGTCGAGTGCCTCCTCATCTATCCCTGCTCGTGGCGTCGGGTGACACCGTCGGGCTCAGTCCACACAGTTGCGGCTCGCCGCGCAAGTGGCGCACCGGGTGGAACGGAATTTACCGTGCCAGCAGCGTACGGGCACCCTGGGTGATGGCTTCCGCGGAGACCAGTACCTGACGGGCAGCCGGACCTAATGGTACAAACGAGTCAAGCGCGGCTACGCGGCGTGCGGCACCCACGTACCCGGTGTCGACGAGCGCGGACAGCACGCCCTCGCCCACCCCGCCGGTTCGCCGCGTCTCGTCCACCACCAGCACCCGGCCGGTCGCCGAGGACTCCCTGATGATGTCGGCCACCGGCAGCGGTGCCAGCCAGCGCAGGTCCACCACCCGGCTGCCCACGCCCTCCTCGGCGAGCGTGGCCGCGGCGCGCAGCGACATCCGCACCCCGTTACCGAACGTGATGATGGTGAGATCCTCGGCGGAGCCGATCCCGTACACGCGGGCCCGCCCGATCGGCACGTGCCGGTCCGCCCAGGCGCCCGGCTCGGCGTACTCGGCGGCCCACTCGTCGTCACCGTCCGTGTACAGGTCCCGCACGTGGTAGAGCGCGATCGGCTCCACGAACACGCAGACGCTGCCGTCCACCCGGGCCGCCGCCAGGCAGGTCCGCAGCATCGGCGCGGCGTCGTCCGGCCGGGCCGGCACGGCCACCACAAGCCCCGGTACGTCCCGCAGCGCCCCCAGCGAATCGTCGTCACGGTCGTGGCCGCCGAGTCCATCCGGGCTCGCCAGGCCGGGCACCCGCACCACCATCGGGTTGCGGAACGCGCCCCGCGACAGGAACCGCATGGTGGCCGCCTCGCCGCGGAGCTGGTCCTCGGCACCGTGCAGCAGCGTCAGGTGGCGGATCTCGGGCACCGGCAGCAGACCGGCCAGCCCGGCGCCCAGCCCGAGCCCGAGGATCGAGGTCGCGTCCGGCAGCGTGTCGAACACGCGCGCCGCCCCGAACCGGTCCCGCAGCCCTTCGGTCACCCCGTGCAGCCCGCCGCGGGTTGCCACGTCGTGGCCGAACACCGCCGTCCCGGGGTGGTCGAGCATGCCGTCGGCGAGCGCGGCGTTGATGCTCTGCGCCAGCGTGAGCGGGCCGGTCAGCTCCGGCGGCTTGCCGCCGAACGCCTCCGCCCGCGCTCCGGCGCCCGGCCCGGCCGCGTGTGCCGCCGCCTCGGCGACCGCGCGGGACACCCGCACCGGCCGGCGCGGGGCCAGCTCCCGCACGATCTCGACCGGGGAGGCGAGCTTCGGCTCGTCCAGCACCTCCTCGGCGACGCGGCGCAACTGCCAGCCCCGCTCGTCGTAGCGGGCGAGCAGTTCCTCGCCACTGGCGTACCCGGAGGTCACCAGCAGCCGCGCGGTGGCCAGCAGCGGGTCGCGGGCCGCGTCGCCGTCACCCTGCTCCATCAGGCGGACCGCGCTCAGGTGCAGCACGGCGGGCCGGCGCTGCCGGCGTACCCACTCCGCCGCCTCCGCCGCGACCCGGTAGGTCGCGGCCACGTCCGTGCCGTCGGCGGCGAAGTACCTGATGCCGGGCCGGGCCCGCAGCGTGGCGGCCACCCAGCCCTCGGCGGAGGCGCCGCTGTCCGCGCAGACGAACAGCACCGGGATGCGCAGGCCGGTGTGGTCGTACCAGCCGGTCGTGTTCAGCGCGGCGGTGGCCGTGGCGTGGTCGGCCGCGCCGTCGTCGAAGGCGCAGACCACCACGGCGTCGGCGGGCCAGGGCGCCGCCTCGGCCTCGCCGTCGGCGGGCCGCGCGTCGCGGCGCAGCCGCTCCAGCGCCAGCCCCAGGCCGACGGCGCGTGGCAGGTGCGAGCCGGCGGTCGAGGTGGTCGGCACGACCGCCAGGTCGGCGCGGCCGAAGACCTTCGCCCGCCCGCCGGCTGCGGGTTCCTCGGCGGAGGCGACGAGGCCGCGCAGCACGTCGCGCGCCGCCGCCGCGAACGCGTCGTCGGGCGAGGGCTGCGGCAGATCGGGTACGACGACAGTCGCGTCCCCGTCCGCGTCCACGACGATCCCGGCGCCCACGGGAAGGCTCGCCGCCTCCGTCTCCCCCGGGTCAGCGTCGAGATCTTGGTAGGAAACGGCCCCCATAGGGGCACTTTCGCTCCAAGATCTTCCCGGTTCCGGAGTGGTGGGTGAGGCGGCGGGGAAGGTGCCGGCGGCCTGGGCGGCGCGCAGGCAGTAGAACGCGCCGGAGCGGGCGTGCAGCAGCGCGGGGTCGGTCGGCCGCAGCGCGGCTGCCACCGCGGCGTCGCCCTCGTGACCGGCCGACTCGATCGTGTAGTACCCCTCACCGAAGCCGGACAGCCACCGGCCGGCCAGGTCGAGCAGCCGGCTGGTCAGCTGCGCGTCGAACAGGGCCAGCGCCTGCGCCCCGGTCAACGCACCGCCGTCGGGCAGCGGTTCGCCCAGGTCGCGCCGCTGGTCGGGCGCCCCGAGCGCGGCCAGTTCGGCTCGGAGCCGGTCGTCGAGATCGTGCGGGGTGGTCACGCGGACAGCATTACCGACTCGGGCCCGCCTCGCCCACTCGGACACGTTCCGCCCGGCGTGGCTCAGACCTGCCCACACTCCTGCGGGCAGCCTCCGTCGGACACCTTGAGCACCAGGTCCCGCAGTGTGGCCAGTTCGTCGGTGCTCAGGGCGTCGAGGAGTCGGGAGTCCGACATCACCTGGCGGACCCGGTCGCGTACCTGCCGCCCCCGCCCGGTCACCACGAGCGCCTTCTGCCGCCGGTCGGCCGGGTCGGTGCGCCGTTCCACCAGCCCGGCCTGCTCCAGCTTGTCGGCCAGGCCGGTGACGTTGGACCTGTCGCAGCCGAGTTGCTCGGCGAGGTCGCGGGCCGGGAGCGGGCGGTCCGGGTCCAGCTCGTGCAGCGCCCGGGCGACCGCCGGGGTGAGGCCCAGTGCCGCGATCCCCTCGTGCTGGTGGTGCCGCATCGCGGCGGCGACGTGCAGGATCCGGCGCACGGTCTCCCCGGCCAGGCCGGCCCGGTCACGGGCGGTGGGAACGGTGGAATGCGCCATCCGTTCATGTTATGGCGAAGTCGATCTTCGATCATCCGAACGGTCAGGCACCTCATGCAACCGATTGCCGATCATGAAGCGCTGTTCGGCGGAAATTCCCGCCCGGTCGTCCGCGCGTCACCTTCTGTCCATCGACGTCCGTGAGGCTTCCCGGAGTCGACGAACCGGACTCCGGGGAGGAAAACCGTGGCTCTGTCCCGACGTACCATCCTGCTCAGCGGCGCGGCGCTCGGCGCCGCCGGCGCGGCAGCCGGCCTGCCGGTCGCGGCCGCCGCGTCGCCCGGCCCGCTGCGCCGCGACCCGTTCACGCTCGGCGTGGCCTCCGGCGACCCCGACCACGAGGGCTTCGTGCTCTGGACCCGGCTGGCGCCGGAGCCGCTGGCCGAGGACGGCCTGGGCGGCATGCCGTCGCGGGCCGTGCCGGTGGCCTGGGAGGTCGCCGCCGACGAGCGCTTCCGGCACGTGGTGCGCCGGGGCGTGGTCCTGGCCCGGCCGGAGTCGGCGCACAGCGTGCACGTCGAGCTGGGCGGCCTGCTGCCCGGACGGGAGTACTACTACCGGTTCCGGGCGGAGCGCTGGCTGTCCCCGGCCGGGCGCACCCGCACCGCGCCGGCGCCGTGGCTGATGCCGTCCGCCCTCGCGATGGCCTTCGCCTCCTGCTCGCAGTACGAGCACGGCTACTTCACCGCGTACCGGCGGCTGGCCGAGACCGAGCCGGAGCTGATCCTGCACCTCGGCGACTACCAGTACGAGTACGCCAGGGACACCTACACCGTCCCCGGGGGCAACCCGCGCGACCACGAGGGCCCGGAGACCCGCACGCTGGCGAACTACCGGCAGCGGCACGCCCAGTACAAGACCGACACCGACCTCCAGGCGGCGCACGCCGTCGCGCCCTGGGTGGTGGTCTTCGACGACCACGAGGTGGAGAACAACTGGGCCGACGAGGTGCCCGAGGCGCCCGACCCGGACTTCCTCGCCCGGCGGGCCGCGGCGTTCCAGGCGTACTACGAGAACATGCCGCTGCGCCGCACCTCGATCCCGCGCGGCATCGACATGCAGCTCTACCGGCGGGTGCGCTGGGGCCGGCTGGCCACCTTCCACATGCTCGACACCCGGCAGTACCGGGACGACCAGGCGTGCGGCGACGGCTACAAGAGCTGCGCTGACGCCTCCGACCCGGCCCGCTCGATCACCGGCGCCGCCCAGGAGGCGTGGCTGCTGGACGGCTTCCGCCGTTCCGAGGCCCGCTGGGACCTGCTCGGCCAGCAGGTGTTCTTCGCCCAGCGGGACAACAACTCCGGCCCGCTCACGGTGACGAGCATGGACGCCTGGGACGGGTACGTGGCCTCCCGGGACCGGATCACCCGGGGCTGGACGGCCGCCGGAGTGCGCAACCCGGTGGTGCTCACCGGCGACGTGCACGCGCACTGGGCCAGCGACCTGAAGCTGGACTACGCGGACCCGACCTCGCGCACCGTCGGCAGCGAGCTGGTCTGCTCGTCGATCACCTCGACCGGCGACGGCGCGGACTCGCCGACCGGCTCGCACCCGTGGCTGGCGTTCAACCCGCACCTGCGCTTCCAGAACAACCTTCGGGGGTACGTGCGCACCACGATCACCCCGACCGAGCTGACCGCCGACTTCGACGTGCTGCCGTACGTGAGCCGGCCGGACGCGCCCGCGTACACCCGGGCCCGGTTCGTGATCGAGGACCGCGTACCCGGGTTGAACCTGACGTACGACCGGCCGCCGGCCGCGGCGCGCACCGCCGCCCCCGGCGTCGACCAGGGCCGGCAGACGGTGGAGGCGGAGACGGTCCGCCCGTGACGGCGCGGCCGGGCCGGGCGCGGGGCGCCCGGTCCGGCCGGTCAGCCGGCCAGGAACGAGAAGCGCACCTGGCGGTCGGGGTTGTCGCCGTTGGTGTCGACCAGGCAGATCGACTGCCAGGTGCCGAGCTGGAGCCGCCCGCCGAGCACCGGCAGCGTCGCGTACGGCGGCACGAACGCCGGCAGCACGTGGTCGCGGCCGTGCCCGGGCGAGCCGTGCCGGTGCCGCCACCTGTCGTCGGTGGGGAGCAGGTCGTCGAGCGCCCGCAGCAGGTCGTCGTCGGACCCGGCGCCGGTCTCGATGATCGCCAGCCCGGCGGTGGCGTGCGGGACGAAGACGTGCAGCAGCCCGTCCCCGGCGCCGGACACGAACCGTTCGGCCTCGCTCGTGATGTCCCGGACGGTCGGACGGGAGCCGGTCCGGACGGTGATCACCTCACTGCGCATACGGCGCATTCTGCCGCAGTGCCCGGTTCGCCGCCCCGCCCGCCGATAGCGCATCCGGTGATCGCGCAAAGTTACTGATGGGTACCTGTGTTCAGCGTCGCGTCTGGGGGTGGGAGAGGTGACGACACGCGCCACCAGGGGGCAGGATGGCGCTAGAGACCTATCCCACACGAAACCGAGGGAACGCCTGTGGCTACGGAACGCAAGCGCCCGGTGATCACCGCTGGTCTGCCGAGCCAGCTTCCGGACATCGACCCTGAAGAGACCAGCGAATGGGTCGAGTCACTCGACGGTGTCATCGACGAGCGCGGGACAAAGCGAGCCCGGTACGTCATGCTGCGCCTGCTGGAGCGGGCCCGCGAGCGGCAGGTCGGGGTGCCGTCACTGACCACCACCGACTACATCAACACGATCCCGCCGGAGCGCGAACCGTGGTTCCCGGGTGACGAGCACGTCGAGCGGCGGCTGCGGGCGTACATCAGGTGGAACGCCGCGATGCTGGTGCACCGGGCGCAGCGCCCGGAGATCGGCGTCGGCGGCCACATCTCGACGTTCGCCAGCTCGGCGTCCCTCTACGAGGTGGGCTTCAACCACTTCTTCCGGGGCAAGAACCACCCCGGCGGCGGCGACCAGATCTTCTACCAGGGTCACGCCTCCCCCGGCATGTACGCGCGGGCGTTCCTGGAGGGCCGGCTCAGCGAGAACCAGCTCGACGGGTTCCGGCAGGAGCTGTCGCACCCCGGCGGCGGGCTGCCGTCGTACCCGCACCCGCGGCTGATGCCGGACTTCTGGGAGTTCCCCACCGTCTCGATGGGTCTCGGCCCGCTGAATGCCATCTACCAGGCACGGTTCAACCGCTACCTGCAGCACCGCGGCATCAAGGACACCTCCCAGCAGCACGTCTGGGCGTTCCTGGGCGACGGCGAGATGGACGAGGTCGAGTCGCTCGGCGCGATCGGCGTGGCCGCCCGCGAGGAGCTGGACAACCTCACCTTCGTGATCAACTGCAACCTCCAGCGCCTGGACGGGCCGGTCCGCGGCAACGGCAAGGTCATGCAGGAGCTGGAGGCGTTCTTCCGGGGCGCCGGCTGGAACGTCATCAAGGTGGTCTGGGGCCGGGAGTGGGACCCGCTGCTCGCCGCGGACACCGACGGCGCGCTGGTCAACCTCATGAACACCACGCCCGACGGTGACTACCAGACCTACAAGGCGGAGTCCGGGGCGTACGTGCGGGAGCACTTCTTCGGCCGCGACCCGCGGACCCGCAAGATGGTCGAGCACCTGTCCGACGACGAGATCTGGAACCTCAAGCGGGGCGGCCACGACTACCGCAAGCTCTACGCGGCCTACAAGGCGGCGATGGAGCACACCGGCCAGCCGACGGTGATCCTCGCCAAGACGATCAAGGGCTGGACGCTCGGCTCGCACTTCGAGGGCCGCAACGCCACGCACCAGATGAAGAAGCTGACGCTGGAGGATCTGAAGCTCTTCCGCGACCGCCTCTACCTGGACATCCCGGACAAGCAGCTGGAGGAGAACCCGTACCTCCCGCCGTACTACACCCCGGGCGAGAAGTCCGACGAGATCGCGTACCTGAAGGACCGGCGTCAGCAGCTCGGCGGCTACCTGCCCACCCGCAGCACCGCGCGCAAGACGCTGGCCATCCCGGGCACCGAGCGGTTCTCCGACGTCAAGCGCGGGTCGGGCAAGCAGAAGGTCGCCACCACGATGGCGTTCGTCCGCCTGCTCAAGGACATCATGAAGGACAAGGAGTTCGGCAAGCGCTGGGTGCCGATCATCCCGGACGAGGCCCGCACCTTCGGTATGGACTCGCTGTTCCCGACCCAGAAGATCTACTCGCCGCACGGCCAGCGCTACACCTCGGTGGACCGGGAGCTGTTCCTGTCCTACAAGGAGTCGACGACCGGCCAGATCCTGCACGAGGGGATCAACGAGGCCGGGTCGGTGGCCTCCTTCACCGCCGCGGGCACGGCGTACGCCACCCACGGCGAGCCGATGATCCCGCTGTACATCTTCTACTCGATGTTCGGCTTCCAGCGCACCGGCGACGGGTTCTGGGCGGCGGCGGACCAGATGGCGCGGGGCTTCGTGCTCGGCGCGACCGCCGGCCGGACCACGCTCAACGGTGAGGGCCTCCAGCACGAGGACGGTCACTCGCTGCTGCTCGCCGCCACCAACCCGGCGGTGGTCTCCTACGACGCGGCGTTCGCCTTCGAACTGGCGCACATCGTGGAGAACGGCCTGCACCGGATGTACGGCGAGGCGCAGGAGAACATCTTCTACTACCTCACCGTCTACAACGAGCCGATCTTCCAGCCGGCCGAGCCGGAGGGCGTGGACGTCGAGGGCATCGTCAAGGGCATCCACCGCTACTCCCCCGCGCCGCAGGTCGGCGACGACGCGCCGAAGGCGAACATCCTCGCCTCCGGCACCGGCATGCAGTGGGCGCTCAAGGCCCAGCAGCTGCTCGCCGAGGATTGGGGCGTGTCCGCCGACGTGTGGTCGGTGACGTCCTGGACCGAGCTGCGCCGCGACGCGGTGGAGTGCGAGGAGCACAACCTGCTCAACCCGGGCGAGGAGCCGCGGGTGCCGTACATCGCGCGGAAGCTGGCCGACGCCGACGGGCCGAAGGTCGCGGTGAGCGACTGGATGCGCGCGGTACCGGACCTGATCGCCCGCTGGGTACCCGGGGACTACACCTCGCTCGGCACCGACGGGTTCGGCATGTCGGACACGCGGCACGCGCTGCGCCGCCACTTCCACGTGGACGCCGAGTCGGTGGCGGTCGCCACGCTGCGCCAGCTCGCGCTGCGCGGCGTGGTGCCGGCCCACGTGCCGGCCGACGCGGCCCGCAAGTACGCGCTGGACGACGTCAACGCCGCCCCGGTCGGCGAGACCGGCGGCGACAGCTAGTACCCGTCACGCGAGAAGGGCCCGGCGCCAGGCGCGCCGGGCCCTTCTCGTCCCCCGATGCGACGACGGCCCGGCGTCCCTGGCGGGAACGCCGGGCCGTCACCATCGCGGGCGACGCCGGGACGGGCTCGGTCAGCCGACGGCGGCCAGGTCGGTCAGCCGGGCCAGCGAGTCCTCCAGGTCGGCGCCGACCCGGCGCAGGCCGAGCCGGAGCAGGGCCGCCTTGACGGGTCCGGCGGGCCACCGCACGACGATCAGGCGTACGACGGTGCCGCCGCCCTCCTCGTCCGGGGTCAGCTGGACGTAGATCTCGGTGCGCGCCTCGGCCCGGGCGCCGGCACCCTTCGCGCGTTCGCGCCAGCCGATCAAGGTCGGCTCCTGGAAGGCGATCACCTCGGCCTCGTGCGCGGCGCCGCGTCCGGCCTGGACCAACTGCCGCCGCCCGAATCCCTCCCCGGACAGGACCTCGGCCGCGCGGACTCCCGCCAGCCAGGCCGGCAGCTGCTCGGCGCGCTGCACGACGTCCCAGACCACATCCACCGGCGCCGCCACGTGCGCACTTCGTTCCACGAGGATCATGAGTATCTTTCCCCCACTTAAATCACATCCGCGATATTTGGCACTCTATGTGTAAATCGGACTTAAGCGGACGGGTTCGGAAAAGACACGCCGAACTCCCTTGCGCCACCCAGTCATCTCGGCCTATGGCGCGCCGGTCCGCGGAGCCCTAGAGTCGCGAGCACGCTTCACGTTCTGGAGGGTGACTTGACGACCGCGCCGATGCCCGAGTTCCCCGCCGGCTTCCGCTGGGGGGTCTCCACCTCCGCGTACCAGATCGAGGGCGCGACCTCGGTCGACGGACGCGGTCCGTCCATCTGGGACACGTTCGCCCACGACCCGGGCCGGATCGCCGACGGCAGCACCGGCGACCAGGCGTGCGACCACTACCACAGGTACGCCGAGGACACCGCGCTGCTGGCCGGGCTGGGGGTGTCCGCGTACCGGTTCTCGATCGCCTGGCCCCGGATCCAGCCGGCGGGCACCGGCCCGGCGAACGCCGCCGGGCTGGACTTCTACGACCGGCTGGTGGACGGACTGCTCGCCGCCGGTGTGGACCCGGTCGCCACGCTGTTCCACTGGGACCTGCCACAGGCGCTGGAGGATGCCGGCGGCTGGCTCAACCGGGACACCGCCGCCCGCTTCGCCGAGTACGCCGACCTGACCGCGGCCCGCCTCGGCGACCGGGTGAAGCTCTGGATCACGCTCAACGAGCCGTTCATCCACATGAGCCTCGGTCACGGCATGGGCGAGCACGCGCCGGGCCGGACGCTGCTGTTCGACGCCTTCCCGGTGGCCCACCACCAGCTCCTCGGGCACGGCCTCGCGGTCGCCGCGCTGCGCGCCCGCAGCACGTCCCCGGTGGCGATCGCCAACAACTACTCCCCGGTGCGCCTGGCCGGCGACACCGACGCGGACCGGGCCGCCGCCGCGGCGTACGACGCGCTGCACAACCGGCTGTTCACCGATCCGCTGCTCGGACGCGGCTACCCGGACGCGCTCGGCCCCGACCCGGGCGTGGTGCGCGACGGCGACCTGGACGTCATCGCCGCCCCGATCGACGTGCTCGGCGTGAACTACTACAACCCGACCGGCATCCGGGCGCCCGAGGCGGACTCGCCGCTGCCGTTCGAGATCGTGCCGCTGGAGGGCTACCCGCGTACCGCGTTCGACTGGCCGGTGGCCCCGGACGGCCTGCGCGAGCTGCTGCTCCTCCTGCACGAGCGGTACGGCGACGCGCTGCCGCCGATCCAGGTCACCGAGAGCGGCTGCGCGTACGACGACGCGCCGGACGCCGACGGCCGGGTGCACGACCCGGAGCGGATCGCGTACCTGGACGGGCACATCCGCGCGGTGCGCGAGGCGATGGCCGGGGGCGTGCCGGTGACCGGGTACTTCGTCTGGTCCCTGCTGGACAACTGGGAGTGGGCCGAAGGCTTCACCAAGCGGTTCGGCCTGGTGCACGTCGACTTCGACACGCAGCGGCGGACGCCGAAGTCGTCGTACACCTGGTTCCGGGATCTGGTCCGGCGGTGACCACGATGAACCCGACGCCGGCGTCGCTGCCGGCGGCGCTCGCGGAGCCGACCGTGCCGGTGCGGCGCGGCTGGATCGCGCTGATCTTCGCGGCCAACCTGGGCGTCTGGATGGCGTTCTTCACCCCGATCCAGGTGCTGCTGCCGCAGCAGGTGGAACGGATCGCCCCGGCCGACAAGGAGGCCATGCTGGCGGTGGTCACCGGCATCGGCGCGCTCGCCGCGGTGCTGGCGAACCCGCTCGCCGGGGCGCTGTCCGACCGCACCTCGCTGCGGCTGGCCAACCGCCACTTCGGCCGCCGACACGTCTGGACCGCGCTCGGCGCGGTGATCGGCGCGCTCGCCCTGGTGCTGCTGGCCCGGCAGAACACCATCGCCGGGGTGGCGGTCGCCTGGGTGGCGGCGCAGGTCTGCTTCAACGCGATGCTGGCGAGCCTCACCGCCGCGATCCCGGACCGGGTGCCGGTGGCGCAGCGCGGCGGCGTGTCCGGCTGGGTGGGCATCCCGCAGGCGCTGGGCCTGGTGCTCGGCGCGGTGCTGGTCACCGCCGTGGTCACCGGCAACGCCGCCGGGTACGCGGCGATCGCGCTCGCCGTGCTGCTGCTGTCGCTGCCGTTCGCGCTGCTGACCCAGGACGACCACCTGCCCCGGGAGCACCGCTCCCCGCTGCGGCTGCGGTCCCTGTTCGCCTCGATGTGGATCAGCCCGCGCCGCCACCCCGACTTCGCCTGGGCCTGGTTCACCCGGTTCCTGGTGCAGACCGGAAACGCGCTGGGCACGCTCTACCTGCTCTACTTCCTCACCGACGGGGTACGGGTGGCCGACCCCGAGGGCTCCCTGCTGGTGCTGATCCTGCTCTACACGCTGGGCATGATGCTCACCGCCGTGGTCGCCGGGCGCATGTCCGACCGCTCCGGCCGGCGCAAGGTCTTCGTGATCACCTCCGGGCTGATCATGGCGGTGGCGGCGACGCTGCTGGCGGTGGCGCCCACCTGGCCGATGGCGATCGTCGCGGCGCTGCTGCTCGGCGCCGGGTACGGCGTCTACCTGTCGGTGGACGCCGCGCTGATCACCCAGGTGCTGCCCGCGGCCACCGACCGGGCCAAGGACCTCGGCGTGATCAACATCGCCAACTCGGCGCCGCAGGTGCTCGGGCCGGCGCTGTCCGCGCCGATCGTGGTGCACCTCGGCGGCTACCCGACGCTGTACGCGGTCACCGCGGCGGTCACCCTGCTCGGCAGCGCCCTGGTCGTGAAGATCAAGTCGGTGCCCTGACCCGGCCCCCTGCCGGAAACCCGTCGCGGTCCGCCGTAGGCTGGGGGGCGTGACGGTACGTGTACGCTTCGCCCCTTCCCCGACCGGTATGTTCCACGTCGGCGGCGCCCGGTCGGCGCTGCAGAACTGGATCTTCGCCAAGCAGCAGGGCGGGGTGTTCGTGCTGCGCATCGAGGACACCGACGCGGCACGTAACCGGCCCGAGTGGACCGAGGGCATCCTCTCCGCGCTCGACTGGATCGGCATCGCCCGGGGCAGCTACGAGGGCCCGTACTTCCAGTCCTCCTACGCGGGCGAGCACCGGGCCGCCGCGCAGCGGCTGTACGAGGGCGGCCGGGCCTACTACTGCGACTGCACCCGCGAGGACGTGCAGGCGCGTACCGGGCCGCAGCAGCGCGGCTACGACGGCTTCTGCCGGGACCGCGGCCTGGAGCCGGGCGAGGGCCGGGCGCTGCGCTTCCGTACGCCCGACGAGGGCGAGACAGTGGTGGTCGACCTGGTCCGCGGCGAGCCGACGTT
Source organism: Micromonospora sp. CNZ285 (assembly GCF_004637285.1). NCBI lineage: Bacteria > Bacillati > Actinomycetota > Actinomycetes > Micromonosporales > Micromonosporaceae > Micromonospora > Micromonospora sp. CNZ285. The sequence continues at coordinate 3,701,825 of NZ_SPQD01000001.1, forward strand.
CGAGAACAAGCTGATCGAGGACTTCGTCATCGCCCGCGGCGACGGCTCCCCGGTGTTCCTGCTGGCGAACGTGGTCGACGACATGAGCATGGGGATCACCCACGTGATCCGGGCCGAGGAGCACCTGCCGAACACCCCGAAGCAGCAACTGCTGTGGGACGCGCTCGGCGTCAAGCCGCCGATCTGGGCGCACGTGCCGGTGGTGGTGAACGAGAAGCGGCAGAAGCTGTCCAAGCGGCGGGACAAGGTCGCGCTGGAGGCGTACCGGGACGAGGGCTACCTCGCCGACGCGATGCGCAACTACCTGATGCTGCTGGGCTGGGCACCCTCGGGCGACCGGGAGATCGTGCCCTGGTCGGTGATCGAGGAGGAGTTCCGGCTGGACGAGGTCAACCCGTCCCCGGCGTTCTTCGACGAGAAGAAGCTGCGCGCGTTCAACGGCGACTACATCCGGGCGCTGCCGGTGGCGGACTTCGTCGAGGCGTGCCGGCCGTGGCTCACCGGCACCGAGACCATCGCCCCGCCGCCGTGGCAGCCCGACGAGTTCGACCCGGCCGCGTTCGCGGCGGTGGCCCCGCTGGCGCAGACCCGGATCGCGGTGCTCAGCGAGATCGTGCCGAACGTCGACTTCCTGTTCCTGGCCGACCCGCTGATCGACGAGGCGGCCTGGGCCAAGGCGATGAAGGAGGGCGCCGCCGACCTGCTGGACGCGGCGATCGTCGCGTTCGAGGCGCTGGAGTCCTGGGACGCCGAGTCGCTGAAGGCCACGCTGGAGGCGGTCGGCGCGGAGCGCGGGCTGAAGCTCGGCAAGGCGCAGGCGCCGGTACGCGTCGCTGTCACCGGGCGCACCGTCGGCCTGCCGCTGTTCGAGTCGCTTGAGGTGCTCGGTCGCGACCGCACGCTGACCCGGCTGCGCGCCGCCCGCGTACGCCTGGTCTGAGCCGCTCAGCGCCGGGCGGCGCGGCGGCGCAGCAGCAGTCCGCCGCCCAGCGCGGCCAGCACCACCACGGCCCCGGCCGCCCACAGCCAGCCCGTACCCCCGTCGTCGTCCGCCCCGGCGGCGGCCGGGGTCGGGCTCGCTGGAGACGGCGCGGCGCTGGTGGGCGCGGCGGTCGGTGCGGCGCTGGTGGGCGGCACCGTCGCCGACGGCGACTCGGCCGGCGTGCCGGTGGTCAGGGTGAACCGGACCTCCCCCTTGATCGGGTGCCCGTCGTCGGAGGCCAGCCGGTAGGTGACGATGTAGAGGCCCGCCGCGCCCGGACGGAACGGCACGATCACGCGCTTGCCGGAGAAGGTCGGCGCGCCGCCGGTCGCGGCCACGTTGTCCGGGCCGGTGACGGTGACCTCGGTGGTCGCCTCCTTCGGCGTGGCGAGGAACCGCAGCTCGATCCGCTCCGGCGCGGCGGCCAGCCGGGCCCCGTCGCGCGGATCGCTGCCGGTCAGCGAGTTGTGCGCGGCGGCTGGCGCGGCCGGCAGCAGCGCGAACGCCGCCACCACCCCGAGCACGACCATCCAGGTACGTGTCACACGGGCGACCCTGCCCCCCATGGTTCCCTCCGTCCGGGTAGGATCCGGCCGATGATCATCGACCGCTCATTGGTCGGTCTCAGCTCGCAGATAGTTCCAAATACTCTTCCACCAGCTGCAACCGAGCGCCGTTCTGCGGAGTCTTTGTGGTGGACACCGGTCCAGTGTGACCTGCAGCGGAAGCCAGCCATCGAACGGGGCGAGGAGGCGGCGATGGTCCGAAGGGTGAGACGGTTGCTCGTCGCCGTGACCGGGAGCGTGGCGGCCCTGGCGTGCACGCTGGCCCTGGCCGGCACGGCAGCGGTTCAGGCCGCGCCGAAGCCCAAGCCGGCCCCGACCGGCGTCGACATCACCGGCGAGCGGCTCGACGCGCCGTTGCAGCTGCGCGCCGACGTCAGTCCGAACGAGGTCAACCTGGTGGTCGACCAGGTCAAGTGGCTCGGCACGACCGGTCAGCTGCGCGGCCCGGCCGCCAAGGATCTCGGTCCGAAGTACACGGTGGTGGTGCTCGCCGCCGCCGGCCCGCAGCGCACCTACGACCTGTTCCCGCTGGCCAAGGGCGGTCCCCGGATCTACCGGCCGGGCAAGCAGCCGGACCTGAGCAGCACCCGCGCCGGCTGGTTCTTCGGCCGGCTCAACATGCCCGAGACGCTGCGCTCGGTGGGCGTGCCGATGCCGGCGCAGTTCGACACGCTCGCCGGCGGCATCGGCGGCGGCGAGCGGGTGCTTCCGGAGGAGGCGCTCGACCCGGTGCAGAACATCGACACCGCGCTCGGCGAACTCCAGCGGCTGCTGCTGCTCAACGTGGGCATCGTGCTCGTCATCACCGCCGGGCTGGCCGGCATCGCGCTGCTGGTCCGCCGCCGCACCCGCTGAGCCGCATCGGGCGGCGCGTCAGCACCAGCGGCGCGGCGGGCGCTCCCGGCGGACGGTGCGGTTGCGCGGGCGTACCGCGCCGTGACGGTGGGCGCCCGCCCAGCCCGCGAGATCACTGCGGCAACTCCGGTCGACCGGTTCCTCGTCGGCCGGGTGCGCCGGCTCCGCCGCCCGCTGCCGGGGCACACCCGACTCGTCCTCGGCGCGCTCCGGCGCCCGGCCGGCCGGCTGCTCGCCCTGCTGGTTCAGGCACGGCCGGCGCGGGTGTGTGGCAGTCGCCGGCTGGTCGTGGCCGCGCCGGCAGGCTTCACCCTGGGCGCAACCGTGCTCGGCCTCCCCCTGCGCCATCCCGGCCCCCCTCACGCGTCGCTCTCGCCCGCCCGGCCGGAGTCTGGCCCGGCGTGCCCTGACACCGTACTGGCCCGGCCGGACGAGATCGTCAGCGCGTACCGGTGGAGATCGTCACGCCACCGCGGGCCCGCCGCCTCGAAGTGGATCCGCTGGTCACGCCGTGTCAGGCTGGTGCGGTGAGCGAACCGGGCGGAACGGAGACGTCGGCGACGCTGCGCCGCATCGAACGGGCGGCGGGCGGCCTGGCGACCGCCAGCGTGGCCCGGATGGACGAGACGCTGCCGTGGTTCCGCGAGCTGCCCGCCGACCAGCGCTCCTGGGTCATGCTCGTCGCCCAGGCCGGCGTGCGCTCCCTGGTGCAGTGGCTGCGCCAGGGCGGCGGCGCCACCGACCGCACCCAGGAGGTGTCGGACGAGGTCTTCGCCGCCGCGCCGCAGGCACTGGCCCGCTCGATCAGCCTCCAGCAGACCGTGGCGCTGATCAAGGTGACCATCGACGTGGTCGAGGAGCAGGTGTCGGACCTGGCCGTACCGGGCGAGGAACAGTCGCTGCGGGAGGCGGTACTGCGCTTCTCCCGGGAGATCGCGTTCGCCGCCGCGCGGGTGTACGCCCGGGCCGCCGAGAGCCGCGGCTCCTGGGACGCCCGGTTGCAGGCGCTGCTTGTCGACGCGCTGCTGCGGGGCGACTCCCCGGACGTGCTGGCCAGCCGGGCCGCCGCGCTGGGCTGGACGGACGCGCCGCCGGTGGCGGTGGCGGTGGGCCGCTCCCCCGGCGGCGAGGTGGCGGCCGTGCTGCACACCGTCTACCGGCAGGCCCGGCGGATCGGCGTCGAGGTGATCGGCGGCGTGCACGGCGACCGCCTGGTCATCGTGCTGGGCGGGGCGGCCGATCCGGTGGCGGCCACGGAGAAGCTGCGTACCGCCTTCGGTGAGGGGCCGGTGGTGGTCGGCCCGGCGGTGCCCAGCCTGGACGAGGCCACCGAGTCGGCGCGGGCCGCGCTGGCCGGGTTCCGGGCCGCGCCGGCCTGGCCGACCGCGCCGTGCCCGGTCGCCGCCGACGAGCTGCTCCCGGAACGCGCGCTGGCCGGGGACACCGAGGCCCGCCGCCGGTTGCGCCACGACGTGTACGCGGCACTGGCCCGCTCCGGCGGTGAGCTGCTGGAGACGCTCGACGCGTTCTTCGCCGCCGGCGGCACGCTGGAGAGCGCCGCCCGGGCGCTGTTCGTGCACCCGAACACCGTGCGCTACCGGCTGAAGCGGATCGCCGAGGTGACCGGTTTCTCCCCACTGGCCCCGCGCGACGCGTTCGCGCTGCAGGTCGCGCTGACGGTGGGACGCCTCGACCCGGTGGTGCCGGCGGTCTCCGACAGGCGATGACCTCCGACGATCTTTGTAGGATTCCTCTAAAGGTTCTAGTGTGGTTTGGTGCCGTACGTTACAGCGCGGCACGCCGGGATCCGTCAGAGTCGTACACGTGCTCGCCGTACTCTCTCCCGGACAGGGTTCACAGAAGCCCGGCTTCCTCGCGCCGTGGCTCGACCTCCCCGGCGCCGAGGCGCGTCTGCGCTGGTGGTCGGCGCTCGCCGGGGTGGATCTGATCCACCTGGGCACCCGGGCGGACGCGGACGAGATCAAGGACACCGCCCGCACCCAGCCGCTGCTGGTCGCCGCCGCGCTGCTCGCCGCCGAGCATTTGCCAATGCGCGACGTGGGGCTGGTCGCCGGGCACAGCGTCGGTGAACTGGGCGCCGCCGCGCTGGCCGGGGTGCTCCCGGCCGAGGCCGCCGTGACGCTCGCCGGCGTACGCGGGCGGGAGATGGCCGCCGCCTGCGCGCTGGAGCCGACCGGGATGGCCGCCGTGCTCGGCGGCGACCCGGACGAGGTGCTCGCCGCGCTTCAGTCGCACGGGCTGCACCCGGCCAACCGCAACGGCGCCGGTCAGATCGTCGCCGCCGGCGCGGTCGACGCGCTGGACAAGCTGGCCGCCGAGCCGCCCACACGCACCCGGGTCATCCGGCTCCAGGTGGCGGGCGCGTTCCACACGCCGTACATGGCGCCGGCCGAGACCGCGCTCGCCGCGGTCGCCGCCGGTGTCCCGGCCTCCGGCCCGGCCCGGATCCTGCTGTCCAACCTCGACGGCGCACCGGTCGGGCACGGCCCGGAGACGGTACGCCGGCTGGTCCGGCAGGTGACCGCCCCGGTCCGCTGGGACCTGTGCATGCGCACGCTGGCCGACCTCGGCGTCACCGGCGTGATCGAGCTGCCGCCCGCCGGCACGCTCGCCGGGCTGGTCAAGCGGGAGCTCAAGGGCGAGGGCGCACCCGAGATCGTCACCCTGAACACCCCGGCCGACCTGCCCGCCGCGCGCCGCCTGATCGCCCGGCACGCCGGCCTCGCCGCCCGCCCGACCGCGCCGTCGTTCCGGGTGGTCGTCTCCCCCGCCGCCGGGCGCCTCGACCTGTCGGCCGGACCGGCCGAGGGCGCCGAGGTACGCGCCGGTGAGGTCCTCGGCCACGTCACCACCGGCCGGGGACCGGTCGAGGTGACCGCACACGACAACGGGCCGCTCGTCGAGTGGCTCGCGCACCACGACGACCCGGTCGCACCGGGCCAGCCCCTCGTCCGTATCGGAGGAACGCACTAAATGGCCGGCAGCCGGATCGTCGCGATGGGGCACTACCAGCCCTCCCGCGTCGTCACGAACGACGAGATCGCCCAGATGGTCGACACCAACGACGAGTGGATCCGGGACCGGGTCGGCATCGTCACCCGGCGGATCGCGGGCGACGAGACGGTGGCCGACATGGCCGCCGCCGCCGCCGGCAAGGCGCTCGCCAACGCCGGGCTGACCGCCGCCGACATCGACCTGGTCGTGGTGGCGACCTGCACGTCCGTGGACCGCAGCCCCAACGTGGCCTGCCGGGTCGCGGCCAAGCTGGGCATCAACGCGCCCGGGGCGTACGACCTCAACACCGCCTGCTCCGGCTTCGCGTACGCGCTGGGCACCGTCGACCACGCGATCCGGGCCGGCGCGGCGCGCAACGCGATCGTCATCGGCGCGGAGAAGCTCTCCGAGTTCACCGACTGGACCGACCGCTCGACCTGCATCATCTTCGGTGACGGCGCCGGGGCGGCGGTGGTCAGCGCGACCGCCGACGACGAGCCGGCCGGGATCGGGCCGGTGGTCTGGGGTTCCGCCCCGGAGAAGAGCGACGCGGTCCGGATCGAGGGCTGGCAGCCGTACATCACCCAGGAGGGCCAGTCGGTGTTCCGCTGGGCCACCACCGCGCTGGCCCCGCTCGCGCTGCAGGCGTGCGAGCGCGCCGGGGTGGACCCGTCGGAGCTGGCCGCGTTCGTGCCGCACCAGGCCAACGCCCGGATCATCGACGGCATCGCCAAGCGGCTGAACATCCCGGACGCGATCATCGCCAAGGACATCGTCGAGTCCGGCAACACGTCGGCGGCGAGCATCCCGCTGGCCCTGTCGAAGCTGGTCGAGCGCCGCGAGGTGCCCTCGGGCGCCCCGGTGCTGCTGTTCGGCTTCGGCGGCGGCCTGACCTACGCCGGTCAGGTCGTGCGCTGCCCCTGAGACCCCCTCGGGCGCGAACGCGCCGAGGTGCGTGACCGGCGACGCCGGTCACCGGAACCCCCGATGAGAGGAACCAACCGCAATGACCCGTGACGAGATCACCGCCGGCCTCGCCGAGATCCTCGAAGAGGTTGCCGGGGTGAACCCGGACGACGTGGCCGAGGGGAAGTCCTTCACCGACGACCTCGACGTCGACTCGCTCTCCATGGTCGAGGTCGTGGTGGCGGCCGAGGAGAAGTTCGGCGTCAAGATCCCGGACAACGAGGTGCAGAACCTCAAGACCGTCGGGGACGCGGTCAGCTACATCGAGGCGCAGTCCTGATCATGAGTCGTCCCGACGTCGTCGTCACCGGGCTCGGCGCGACGACCCCGCTCGGCGGGGACGTCGCGTCGACCTGGGACGCCATGCTCGCCGGCCGCTCCGGGGTGAGTGCGCTCACCCAGGAGTGGGCCGCGCAACTGCCCGTACGGATCGCCGCCGAACTGGCGGTCGACCCGTCCGAGGTGCTGGACCGGGTGAAGCTGCGCCGGCTGGACCGCTCGGAGGCGATCGCCATCATCGCCGCCAAGCAGGCGTGGGCCGACGCCGGTCTGGACGAGGCCGCGCCGGATCCGGAGCGCCTGGCGGTCAGCGTGGGCTCGGGCATCGGCGGCGCCACCACCCTGCTCGCCCAGGACGACATCCTGGAGGCGTCCGGACCGCGGCGGGTCTCCCCGCACACCATCCCGATGCTGATGCCGAACGGCCCGGCCGCCTGGGTCGGTCTGGAGCTGGGCGCCAAGGCCGGCGTCCACACCGTGGCCAGCGCCTGCGCGACCGGCGCGGAGGCGATCGCGCTGGGCCTGGACATCATCCGCGCCGGCCGGGCCGACGTGGTGGTGGCCGGCGGCACCGAAGCGGTCATCCACCCGCTGCCGATCGCCGGCTTCAGCTCGATGCGGGCCATGTCGACCCGCAACGACGAGCCGGAGCGGGCCTCCCGGCCGTGGGACTCCGGTCGCGACGGCTTCGTCCTCGGTGAGGGCGCGGGCGTGGTGATCCTGGAGCGCGCCGACCACGCCGCCGCCCGGGGCGCCCGGGTGTACGCGCGCCTGGCCGGTGCGGGGATCACCTCGGACGCGTACGACATCGTGCAGCCGCACGCCGAGGGTGAGGGCGCCATCCGCGCCATCGCCCGGGCGGTCGCCGACGCGGACGTGGCCCGTACCGACATCGTGCACGTCAACGCGCACGCCACCTCCACCCCGGTCGGGGACATGCTGGAGATCGGCGCGCTGCGTCAGGCGGTCGGCGACCACCCGGTGCTCACCGCCACGAAGTCGATGACCGGGCACCTGCTCGGCGCGGCCGGCGCGCTGGAGTCGATCGCCACCATCCTGGCCATCCGGGACGGCGTGATCCCGCCGACGATCAACCTGGACGACCCGGACGAGGGCCTGACGCTGGACGTCGCCGCGCACAAGGCGCGTCACATGGAGATCCCGGCGGCGCTGAACAACGCGTTCGGCTTCGGCGGGCACAACGTGGCGCTGGTCTTCACCCGCCCCTGATCGGATGCGCGGAAGGGCCCCTACTCCGTCGGAGTAGGGGCCCTTCCGCGCCTCTCAGCCGCGGTTGCGGGGGTGCTGCCGGGCGGTCCGCTCGTTGCCCCGCCGGTAGTTGCCGGTCCACCGCGCCATGGCCAGCTGCGGGTCGTCGCCGACCTCGGCCAGGAACTGCGCGGCCCGGCCACCGCGCAACGTGCCGGCGACCCGGCCGTGATGCGTGATGACCACCGTGCCGTCGGCGCGTTCGACGTACCGGAATCCCTGTGCCGCCTCTCCCATGGGCGCCACCCTGCCAGCCGGCCGCCCCGGGCCGCATCCGAGTTACGGCGGCGGTCAGGTACGGCAGGTCGTGGCGGGCAGGCCGGAGACCGGCACCGGGGAGCGGCCGGCCGGGCGGGCCTTGCCGGCGAGCACCGCGGCGAGCCCGGTCATCGAGGCCCGGGTGGACGAGTAGGTCGCCATCAGAGTCGGGGACTTCGCCCCGGACAGCACGTACGGCGTGTCCATCGCCACCGTCACGGCGGCGCCGGCGCTCAGGTCCTTCGCGCCGTCGCCGTACCCGACCAGGTGCACCACGGTGCCACCGGAGGGCACCACCTTGACCCCGGCCGCGGTGAGCGCTTCGGTCAGCAGCTTGCGGGTGCGCTCCCGGCCACCGGAGGAGGTCACGCTCACCGGGCCGGGCACCGCGCCGCCGCACTTGCCGCGCAGCACCGTCACCGCGGCGGTGGCCAGGTCGTCGGCGGCCTTGCGGTGGGCGGCGCCGTCGAGCGTGGACAGCGCCGGGGTGTCCCGCCCGGCCAGCCGGAACTTCATGGTCAGCACCCGGGTGACCGCCTCGACCAGGCGGGCGCGGGGCAGCGAGCCGTCCTTGAGCGCGGCGCGCAGCCCGTCGTACGCCTGGGTGACGTTCGGGGGCATCAGGATGAGGTCGTTGCCGGCGTTGAGCGCGCGTACGGCGGCCTCGCCCGGCGACCACTTCTTCGCCGGGGCCATGTTCATCCCGTCGGTGATCACCACGCCCTGGAAGCCGAGCTGGCCGCGCAGCACGTCGGTGAGCAGCTTGCGGGAGAACGTCGCGGGGGTGCCCGGGTCGACGGCCTTGACGTCCAGGTGGGCCGACATCACCGCCATGGCCCCGGCGCCGATGCCGGACCGGAACGGCGGGAACGCGAGGCGGTCCAGCTCGGCGCGGGACTGCTTGATCACTGGAAGTTCGGTGTGCGAGTCCTCGGCGCTCAGGCCGTGCCCGGGGAAGTGCTTGACGGCGGCGCCGACGCCCTCGGCCTGCAGGCCGCGGACCGCGCCGGCCACCTGCGGGGACGCGGTCGCCGGGTCGGCGCCGAAGGAGCGGGAGCCGATCACCGCGCTGCGGGTCGCCAGCACGTCGGCGACCGGCGCGAAGTCGAGGTTGATGCCCATCGCGGCCAGCTCGGCCCCGGCGGCCCGCCAGGCGGCCTCGGTCAGCGCCGGGTTCCCGGCGGCGCCGGCGGCGAGCGGGCTGGGCAGCAGCGTCACCCCGTCGGTGATCCGGGTGACCACGCCGTACTCCTGGTCGGTGCCGATCAGGAACGGCGCGGCGCCGGCGGGCAGCTTGCCGGCGGCGGCGCGCAGCCCGTCGGTGAGCGCCCGAACCTGCTCGGGGTTGTCCACGTTCGTGGTGGCCTGGTTGCCCGAGGTGGGGTCGTCGGCGCTGAAGCCGACCAGGATCAGCCCGCCGAGCCGGTACTTCGCCACCATCTCGGCGGGGGTGTCGACGCCGGCGAGCGCCCGGTTCCCGGCCGCCGAGCCGGCTGACACCTGGGTGGCGGAGCTGCCGTAGGCGTACGGCATCAGCACCTGCCCGACCAGGTCCTCGTCGCTCAGCGTGCCGACGAGCGCGGCCGCGCGGGCGGCCGGATCGGCGGCCGGCGGGTCACTCGGCGCGGGGGCGGCCGACGACGGCGCCGGGCTCGTCGGGGCGGGCCGGGGCCGGTCCGGCCCGTCCGAGCACCCGGAGACGAGCAGCGCGGTCAGTGCGGCGAGCGCGACGGCGGAGCGCCGCGGGGAAATCGACACGCGGCCCACCGTATCGGGGCAACTCGGCCGCCGTCACCCGACCCGGGTGAGCAGCGTCACCGGCGCGCCGTCGCCGGCGTACCGGTAGGGCTCCAGCTCGGCGTCCCAGGCGGTGCCGAGCGCCTTGTCCAGGGCGTGGGCCAGCGCCTCCGGGCCGCGCGCGGCGGCCATCAGGCTGCGGAGTCGGTCCTCGCCGAGCTGGATGTCGCCGGCCGCGCCGACAGCGGCCCGGAACAGGCCCCGGCCCGGTACGTACATGAAGCGCTCGCCGTCGACGCCGGGACTGGGTTCCTCGGTGACCTCGAAACGGATCATGGGCCACTGCCGGAGGGCAGCGGCCAGCTCCGCGCCGGTCCCCGGGCTGCCGGTCCAGCCGCACTCGGCGCGACGGGCGCCCGGATCGACGGGCTGCGCCGTCCAGTGCAGGTTGACCGGCGCGGCGAGGACGCGCGCGATCGCCCACTCGACGTGCGAGCACACGGCGAGCGGGGTCGAGTGGACGTATACGACGCCACGCGTTGGCACGGTGACCTCCCGGTGAGCCGAGGTGCGTCTTCCCCTACGACCTCGTCCTACCGAGTGGTACCTGGCACACATGATGACCCGAGTGACTGGTGGTGCGCCAGCGAATCGGAAAATTCGCCGGGCCCCGGAGCGGGAAATACCCGGGTGGCGGACCCGGTTATGCCCTCTGACGCCGCGACGACCAGCCAGGTGTCGTGGTCGTGTACAGTTCTCTGGGCGGTTCTGTGCCGCCGTACATCTTCGCGGGCCGGCGCCCACCCGGGCGTCATCCGCATACAGCCCCCGGACGGCTTCCGTCCCCACCGTACGTCTGCAAGGAGTACCTCCGTGGCGAGCAACACCTCTAAGACCGCGCGCGCGTCCGTCCGGGCCGGCCAGGCTGGCCAGGGTGGCGCCCTCAGCGTGCTGGGCGAGTTCAAGTACCTGATCCCGCTCAACGGCGGCAAGCACGCCTACGTGCGCAACCTGACCAACGGCAAGACCGCGCACCTGCGCACCGACTCCGACGCCTTCGTCGAGGAGATCCGCGTGCTGGCCGCCGCCGGCCACGCCGCCAAGATCCGCGCCGAGATCAACGGCCTGGCCGCCGCCCACCCGGGCCACGGCTGGGACGCCACCGAGAAGCGCCTGGTCGAGGCCGGCGTCTTCGAGGGCTGAGCACCCTCACCCGCACCACCGCGACCGCCCGCCGGGATCACCCCGGCGGGCGGTTTCGCGTCTGCTCCTGCGGCAGCAGCGTCACCTCGCCGGTGGCCAGGTCGTAGAGCGCGCCCTCCACTGCCAGCTCACCCGCCTCCACCGGCCCGGCCAGCCGGTCGTCGCGGCGCAACGCGGCCACCGTGCGCCGGACGTGGCGGCGGATCGCCAGCGGATGCGCGTCCGGGTCGTCCACCCCGACGTCGGTCACCGCCGGGGCGATCCGGTCCACCACGTACGCCAGGTCGCCACCGGGCCGCCGCCCGGTGCGCAGCGCCTCGACCGTGGAGCCGACCGCGCCGCAGCGCTCGTGCCCCAGCACCATCACCAGGCGTACGCCGAGCTGCTCCACCACGTACTCGATCGAACCCCGGACGGCCCGGTCCAGCACGTGCCCGCCGGTACGGATCACGCAGATCGAACCGAACGTCTGGTCGAAGATCGCCTCCAACGGCACGCGGGAGTCGATACAGCCCAGCACCACCGCGTACGGCTGCTGGTCGCCGGAGGCCACCGCCGCGGCGGCGGTGACGTCGTGCCCGTGCACCGGCTGGCCGCTGACGAAGCGGCGGTTGCCGGCGAGCAGCTCGGCCAGCGCGGTGCGCGGACTGGTGGACGGCATACCTCCCAGCCTGGTCACCGATCCGACGCCGTGGGGCCGGACCGGAATCTTCTCTCCGGGCCGGTTGCCGTGGTCTCATGGCGGGTAACGCCGGTGTCACCGCCGGGTCATCCGGTGGACACACACCGGCGGGCCCGGGAGGTGGACGATGCCGGACCTGGAACTGCGGCTCCCCGACGACGTACGCCTGCACGTCAGCGTCACCGGGCCGGTCGACGCCGAGGTCACCGCCGTCCTGCTGCACGGCTGGACGCTGGACGGGCGCAGCTGGCACCGTCAGGTCGCCGAGCTGCGGGAACGCTTCGGCGGCCGGGTCCGCCTGGTCACCTACGACGCGCGCGGCCACGGCCGGTCGAGCTGCCTGGCGCTGCGCGACGCCACCCTCGCCCAGCTCGGTGACGACCTGGCGGCGGTGATCGACGAGATCGTCCCGTCCGGCCCGATCGTCCTGGTCGGGCACTCGATGGGCGGGATGACGGTGATGGAGTACGCCCACCGCCACCCCGACCGGTTCGCCGCGCGTACCGCCGGTCTGGTCTTCGTCTCCACCACCGCCGAGGGGCACACGCACACCGCGTACGGCCTCTCCCCCCGGATCACCCGGCTGATCCGGCTGGCCGAGACGACAGGCGCCGGGGTGCTGGCCCGCTGCGGCGGCTGGCGGCCCCCGCACGCGCTGCTGCGCGCGCTGCGCCCGAGCATCCGCTGGATGCTGTTCGGCGACCGCTGCGACCCGGCTGACATCCGGCTGGTCACCTCCGCGGTGGCCCGGGCCACGCTGCGCTCGATCGGCGGTTTCCGCGCCTCGATCGGCGCCCAGCACCGGCTGGAGACGCTCGCCGCGCTCGGCGGGCTGCCGGCCGCCGCGCTGGTCGGGGACCGGGACCGGCTCACGCCGCCGCCCTGCGCCGAGTCGATCGCGGCGGCGCTGCCCACCACGGAGCTGACGGTCTGCCCGGGTGCCGGGCACATGCTGATGATGGAGCGCCCCGACGAGGTGAACGCGGCCCTCGCCGGCGTGCTGGACCGGGTGCTGGCCGAGCGCCCGGCGACCCGCCTCTGAGCGTCTCCGGCTCGCGAGCGGCACTGACGTACGCCACGTGCGCGGCATGCCCCGGCGTGCCGGTTGCCGGCGGCCCGTACCCTCATTCAGCCCGTCGTGCCCTCCGAACACAGGAGCATCCGCGTTGACCGACCAGACCACGCTGGACCGGGAGATCGCCGCCGAGCAGCGCCACCTCGACCGGGTGTACGCCCGGCTGGCCGAACTGCGCCGGTCGGCGGCCGACGCCGAGCGGGAGGGCTACCGGCTGGCCCGGGTCGGCAACTTCGGCGCGCTGGTCGAGCGGGACGCGATGGTCTTCCACGCCGCCCAGCGCCGGCACGTGCTGGACGCCGAGCACGAGGGGCTGGTGTTCGGGCGGCTGGACCTGCGTACCGGGCAGGTGCTGCACGTCGGCCGTCTCGGTGTGCGGGGCGTGGACGCGGAGACGCTGGTGGTGGACTGGCGGGCACCCGCCGCCGCCGCGTTCTACCAGGCCACGCCCGCCGAGCCGCGCGGCGTGGTGCGCCGGCGCACGATCCAGTCCGCGTCGGAGAAGGTCACCCGGATCGAGGACGACCTGCTGGACCCGGAGGCCGCGCCGCCGGACATGGCGGTGGTCGGTGACGGGGCGCTGCTGGCCACGCTGTCCCGGGCCACCGGCCGGGGCATGCGCGACATCGTCGCCACCATCCAGCGCGAGCAGGACGAGGCGATCCGTTCCCCCGGCAACGGCGTCACGATCGTCTCCGGCGGCCCCGGCACCGGGAAGACGGCGGTGGCGCTGCACCGGGCCGCGTACCTGCTCTACTCCGACCGGGCCCGGTACGCCGGCGGCGGCATCCTGGTGGTCGGACCGTCCGGTGTGTTCGTCGAGTACATCGCCTCGGTGCTGCCGTCGCTGGGCGAGGAGACCGCCACGCTGCACTCGCTGGGCTCGCTGTTCCCCGGCCTGTCCGCGTCCCGGACCGACCCGCCGGACGTGGCGGCGGTGAAGGGGTCGCTGCGGATGCGCCGGGTGCTGGAACGCGCGGTACGCGACGCGGTGCCGGACTCCCCCGCCGAGCTGCGCCTGCTCTACCGGGGCGAACTGCTGCGCCTGGAACGTCCCGCGCTGGACGCGATCCGGGACCGGACGCTCGCCCGTGGGGCGCGCCGCAACGAGGTACGCCGGGCGGCGTTCGACGCGGTGCTCGCCGCGCTCTACACGCAGGCCCGCACGCTGCGGGTGGGACGCCTGCCGGAGCAGCCCGCGTTCGAGGACGAGATCATCGAGCGGCCCGAGTTCCGCGAGTTCCTCAAGGCGTGGTGGCCCCGGCTGCACCCGCGGCACGTGCTGGACTGGCTGGCCCGCCCGGACCGGCTGCGCCGCTACGCCGGGGGGATCCTCTCCTCGGCGGAGATCCGGCTGCTCGGCGACGCGTACCGGACGCTGGCGACCGAGGGCCTGACGGTGGCCGACATCGCGCTGCTGGACGAGCTGGACGCGCTGCTCGGCAAGCCGGTGCAGCGGGCCCGGCCCAAGCGCGACCCGTACCAGCTCGCCGGTGGCGTGCGCGAGCTGAGCACGTACGCCGACCGGCAGCGTGCCGCCCGCGCGGCGGCGCGGGAGCGTCCGGACGACTACCGCGACTACGCGCACGTGGTGGTGGACGAGTCGCAGGACGTCTCGCCGATGCAGTGGCGGATGGTCGGCCGGCGCGGGCGGCTGGCGTCCTGGACGGTGGTCGGTGACCCGGCGCAGACCGCCTGGACCGGCGACCCGCAGGAGCTGGACCGGGCCCGTGACCAGGCGCTCGGCCGGCGAAAGCGGCACCGCTACGAGCTGACCACCAACTACCGCAACTCGGCGGAGATCTTCGCGGTGGCGGCGGCGGAGATCCGCCGGCTCTACCCGGACCTGCCGCTGCCCGACGCGGTGCGGTCCACCGGCGTGCCGCCGATCGAGCGCACGGTGCCCGCCGCCGACCTGCCGGCGGCCACCGTCGAGGCGGCCGAGGCGCTGCTCGCGCAGGTGGAGGGCACCGTCGGCGTGATCACGCCGGTGCCGCGCCGGGACGAGGTGGCGGGCTGGCTGGGCGGGCTCGGCGCGGGCCGCCTCCAGGTGGTGACCAGCCTCCAGGCCAAGGGCATGGAGTACGACGGCGTGGTGCTGGTGGCGCCGAGCGAGATCCGGGCCGACCCGGGATCGGGTGTGCGCACGCTCTACGTGGCGCTGTCCCGGGCGACCCAGCGCCTCACCACGCTCGACCCGGTGGGGTGACCGGCCCCGCCGTCACCCACAGTTCAGTTGCATACATAGCGATGTGAACATACATTGGGCCTGGCCGGTACGGGGCAGGAAGGGTGTTGGCGTGGGCGCAGGTCATGACCACAGCGGCGCGGTGACCAACGCGGCGCACCGCCACCGGGGCCGCCTCTGGGCCGCCTTCGCGCTGCTCGCCGCCCTGATGGTGGTCGAGGCGGTGGCCGCGTTCACGACCGGGTCGCTGGCACTGCTCTCCGACGCCGGGCACATGTTCACCGACGTCCTCGGCATCGGCATGGCGCTGGCCGCGATCACCGCCACCCGCCGCGCCGGCACCGACCCGCAGCGCACGTTCGGGCTCTACCGGCTGGAGGTGCTCGCCGCCCTCGCCAATGCCGTACTGCTCGGTGCCGTCGCGATCTACGTCCTGGTCGAGGCGGTACGCCGGTTCGGCGAGCCGCCGGAGGTGCTGGCCGGCCCGATGCTCGTGGTGGCGGTGCTCGGCCTGCTCGCCAACATCGTCGCGTTCGCGCTGCTGCGCGCCGGGTCGAAGGAGAGCATCAACCTGCGCGGGGCGTACCTGGAGGTGCTCGGCGACCTGCTGGGCTCGCTCGGCGTGATCGCCGCCGCGCTGGTCATCGCGGTGACCGACTGGTGGTGGGCGGACCCGCTGGTCGCCGTCGGGATCGGCCTGTTCATCCTGCCGCGCACCTGGCGGCTCGGCCGGGCCGCGCTGCGCATCCTGGTGCAGGCCGCGCCGGAGCACCTCCAGGTCACCGCCGTGCACGACCGGCTGGCCGCCGTACCGGGCGTGGCCGAGGTGCACGACCTGCACGTCTGGACGCTCACCTCGGGCATGGAGGTGGCCTCGGCGCACCTGACCACCGACCCGGGTGTGGACCCGGCCGGGGTGCTGGCCGCCGCGCGGGCCGCCCTGCACGAGGACTTCTCCATCGATCACGCCACGTTGCAGGTCGAACCCGGAGCGTCGGCCGGAGTGTGCGGACAGACCGAGTGGTGATTAGGACACACTTAAATCACTGTGGCTAATGTAGTCTTATGCCGGTTTTGCCCCGCCTAGTGGCGCTGCTCGACGGAGCCGCGCCCGGGCAGCGCCGGTAGTCTCGGTCGCGGCCGCACCCGCGGACGCCACCCGGCCCCGGTGGGGCGGCCGTCGCCTAATCGTCCGCAGGGACGAGCCGGGGAACCACGTACGTGGGGTGCATCCGCGTCAGCGGTAGGGATCTTCCGTCCCGAACCCGTCAGCTAACCCGGTCGGCGTTGACGGAAGGACGTGTGAATGCCCCCAGTGGCACCTGTACGACGGACGGCCGCCCGGTTGGCGGCCCTGCTCGTCGCGACGCTGACCCTCGGCGTCGCGACCGTTCCGGTCTCCCCCGCCTCCGCGGCGCCGGTGACCGGCCTGCTCGCCGCCGCGCCCGGCGGCGACGACGAGGGCGGCACGCCGGAACTGCGCGCCCAGCTCGACGCGGCCAGCAAGGGCTGGCTGGAGGCGAAGGCCGCGCTGAACCGGTCGGTGACCCGCCAGAAACAGCTCAACGACCAGCTCAAGACGGTCGGCGCCGAGCTTGCCGTCCGCGACGCCAAGGTCGGCGAGATCGCCGCGGTGGCGTACCGCAACGGCCGCCTGGGCACCGCCGGGGCGCTGCTCGGCAGCAGCAGCCCGGAGGGCTTCATGGACCGGGCCGCCGCGCTGGAGCAGGTCGCCGCGCACGAGGACCGTACGCTGCGCGACCTGATCGCCACCCGCGATGAGGCCACCCGCACCCGCGCCCAGCTCGACGGGGAGATCCGCGAGCAGCGCAAGCAGGTGACGGTGATGGCCAAGCGCAAGGAGCAGGCCGAGCGCGCCCTTGAGGTGGCGAACGACCGGGCCTCGCGCAGCAGCAGCGGCGGTGGCAGCGTCCAGGGCACCTCCAGCAAGAACGCGAAGCCGGCGCCGCGCAACTCGGACGGCTCCTGGCCGTCGGAGTCGTGCAGCGTCAACGACCCCACCCCGGCGGACGGCTGCATCACGCCGCGCACGCTGCACGCGCTGCAACAGGCCAAGGCGGCCGGCTTCACCAGGTACGTCTCGTGCCACCGGCCGAGCGGCTCGGGTGAGCATCCGAAGGGGCGGGCCTGCGACTTCGCCGCGCAGAAGGACGGCTTCGGCGGCGTCGCCTCCGGCGGTGACCGGACGTACGGCAACAACCTGGCCGCGTACTTCGTGCGCAACGCCGACCCGCTCGCCGTGCTCTACGTGATCTGGTTCAAGCAGATCTGGCTGCCCAGCAGCGGGTGGAAGTCGTACAGCGGCGGCAACGGCGACCCGTCCAGCGACCACACCAACCACGTGCACCTGTCGGTGTACTGAGCCACGCCTGAGAGGGTCGGCCGGATCAGGCCGGTCGGCCCTCCAGGGTCGCGCCGAGACGCGCCGCCAGGCCCAGGTGAGCAGCCCGGGCCTGGCGGAACGCGTACCCGAACAGCGGTGCCGGCGCGGTGAGCGTGATCTCCACGTCGATGCGTACCGTGCCGTCCGGCTCGTCGCGCAGGCGGGTGTGGTTGCGGACGGTCGTCGCGGGTTGCTGCCGCGCCACTGTGACGACCTCGTCCTCGCTGGCGACGAGCACGTCCGCCTGGTACGTGACCGGGAAGTGCAGCGGGCCGAGTTGCAGCCGGTCCGTGATCGCGTAGCTGGCCAGCGCGCCCGGCCGGGCCGGCAGCTTCCGGACCCGGACGATCAGCGGATGCAGCTCGCCCTGGCGACTCAGGTCACCCAGCAGGGCCACCGCTTCGGCCCGGGTGCACCGGGCCTGCACGGTGTAGCTGAAGCTGTCGCTGCTCTGCAAGCGGGCCCCCTCGCCGTCGTGCGTCGCGACGATCGTCCCGTACCGACGCCGGACTGGCAACGGGTAGAAGGTCCCCTGGCCGCAGGGGGTGTGAACGGCGCTCAAGCGCCGGGCAGCACCTCGGGGGTGTCGTCGGCGAACCACGGCTCGGGCGCGCCGAACAGGCCGAGCAGGCCGGTCACCCAGAGCTGCCGGTGCACGAACCGGCTCGGCTCGATGACCACGAGCTTGACGCCGCTGACCTCGCAGGTCTGGAAGCCCGCGACCATGGCGCTGATGCCGACCGAGTCGATGAACGTGACAAGCCGCATGTTCAGCTCGATCCGGGACGGACGGCCCTTCGCGAGCACCTCGGCGATCGCTTCCCGCACCTCGTACGCGGTGTCGACGTCGATCTCCCCACGGGGCGCGATCTGGACGACACCACCCGGCCGCACCGACTTCACGATCGACAGGCTCACGCGAGCACCTCCACTCGCCCATGACGGGCGCCTCATCAGTACGCGGGCCGCGACCGAGAGTATTCCTCCAACGGCCCGGTCGCCACCCCCCGGGATGAGCAATTCGCGAACTGGGCACACCTGGACGTACCCAATCCGAACCTCCGGGTTCCAGTTTCCCCTGTATGGCGGGTCGCGGCCAACCGTGCGACCGGGCGGGCCCGCCGATCCGCCGACCAGGGTAGCGGGCGCACGCACGTCCCGTCGGCACCGGTCCCGGCGCGTTCGGGTGGTTCGTCCCGTTCGCTGCTCGCAGGCCGGGAACCACCGCGTGGTTTGCCGCGGGCGCCGGTGGGGCACTGCCCGAGACAGTGAACCCGCCGGATGGACACCGGAGTCCGAAGTGGCCGCCGGCCTTCGGCACCCGAGGAGGTAGAACGATGTTCGGATCCAACCTGCTGGACCGCCGGGGCAAGGCCGAGCGGGTCGCCGACCAGGCGTGGCAGAACCTGCTCTCCGCCGTCGGTTCCGCCGGCGACAGCGTGCGCGACGCCACCCGGACCGCCCGCCGCAGCTCCTCCGGCCTGGCCGACGACGCCACCGACCTGGTCGGCTCCGCCGCCGACGAGGCACGCCGCCGGGCGTCCCTCGCCTTCGACGCGCTCGCCGGCCGCCGGCCCGCCCTGCCCTGGACGCTGCTGATCGCGGCGGCGCTCACCGGCGCGGCGATCGGCTGGGCCGCCGGCACCGCGGCGCGCGCCGCGGGCAGCCGGGACCGCGCCGCGGACGAGATCGAGTTCGTGGACGTGGACCGGCCGAACTCGCCGGCCGGCCTGGACGGCTGACCCGCCCGTACGACACGACGACGGCCGCTCCCGGGACCTCCCGGGGGCGGCCGTCCTGCTGCCTCACCCGCAGCGGGTGAGGGCCGTTCACCCGGGGCGGACGCAGGATCGCGGGTGCGGGACCACGTGCCCGCGCCGCGACCGACGGGAGGGAGAGCCGGATGACCACCGACACGATCACCCGTACCGACCGGGACATCCAGTCCGCCGTGCTCGACGAGCTGACCTGGGAACCGCGGGTCGGCGCGGACGAGATCGGGGTGACTGTCACCGAGGGCGTGGTGACGCTCACCGGCCGGGTCGACAGCTACGCCAAGAAGTGGGCCGCCGAACGGGCCGCGCACCGGGTCGCCCGGGTCCGCGCGGTCGCCAACGACCTCGCCGTCCGGATCGACACCGCGGCCGGGCGGGAGGACCCGGAGATCGCCGTCGCGGCCGTACGGGCGCTGGAGTGGGACGCGTTCGTGCCGATCGAGGCGTTGCAGGTGACGGTGGCCGACGGCTGGGTCACGCTGCACGGCGAGGTCGAGTGGGAGTACCAGCGGCGGGCCGCCGAACGCTCGGTCGCCCGGCTGACCGGCGTGTGCGGGGTGAGCAACGGCATCGCGGTACGCCCCGCGGTGCGCGCCGACGGCGGTGACCTGGCCGAGCGGATCGTCGACGCGCTGGCCCGCAACCGCGCCACCGAGGCCGAGGAGGTCGACGTGCGGGTGCACGGCGACACGGTGCTGCTGGACGGGCGGGTCCACTCGCCCGGCGAACGCGAGGAGATCGAGCGGGTGGTGTGGAACGCGCCAGGCATCCGGGAGGTGCGCAACCACCTCGCCGTGCGATGACGGGGAACCACCCCGCCCGGGTGAGCCCGCCTCACCCGGGCCGCGGGCATCGTGGGCGGCATGAGTGATCCGAACGGGCTGGTGGTGCTGGCCTTCTACCCGCACGGCTGGACTGGGATCGGCGGGGTGAGTGCCGGATGACCACGCCACTTCAGGTCACCACCGCGCGGCTGCGGATCCCGGTGACCGACCGAGACCATGTCCGCGGGCCGGTGGACGCGCCGGTCACCATCGTCGAGTACGGCGACTTCCAGTGCCGGTTCTGCGGCGCCGCGTACCCGAACCTGGCCGAGGTGCTGCGCCAGCGGGCCGACATGGTGCGGCTGGCGTACCGGCACTTCCCGATCACCAACGTCCACCCGTACGCGGAGAGCGCCGCGGAGACCGCCGAGGCCGCCGCCGCCCGGGGCCGGTTCTGGGAGATGTACGACTGGCTCTACCAGCACCAGGACCAGCTCGACCCGGTACACCTGTCGCTGGGCGTCGAGCAGATCGGCCTGTCGCCGGAGGAGATCGCCGCGGAGGTCGGCCGGCAGGAGTACGCCGACCGGGTCCGACAGGACTTCGTCGGCGGCATCCGCAGCGGCGTCAACGGCACGCCGACCTTGTTCGTCAACGACGTCCGGCACGACGGCGGCTACGACCTGGCCGAACTGCTGGCAGTGGTGGACGCCGCCACCGACGACGGCTGACGGTCAGATCAGCCGCAGCTCGCGCGCCCGCCGGACGGCGTCCCGCCGGCGGGTCGCGTCGAGCTTGCGGTAGATGTTGCGCACGTGCGTCTTCACCGTGTTGACCGACAACGACAGCTCGGCGGCGATCTCCACGTTGGACAGGATGCTCTGGAGATAGCGCAGGATGGTCAGCTCCCGCTCGGTGAGCGGCTCGTCGAGCGTCCGGGCCGGACCGTCGGCAGTCGCGGCCACCGGTTGCGCGTCCACGCCCCGCACCAGCTCGCTCACCGTGGCCCAGTACGCGGTGCCCGAGTCCAGGCGCGCGGCGAGCAGGTCCCGCACCCCCGGGTCGGCGCGGGTGAAGACGCGCCGGAAGCCGTCCGGCTCGGCGAGCGCCAGCACCTCCTCCAGCAGCCGCCCGGCGCGCCGGGCGTCACCGGAGGCGTCGGCGAGCGCCGCGTCGAGCAACCCGGCGCCCAGCCGCACCGGCAGCGGCCAGTCCGCAGCGCCGGACCCGGTCCAGTCGGGCAGCGCCCGCTCGGCCGCGCGGGCGTCACCGGCACGCCACCGCAGCCGCGCGTCCGCCAGCGCCGGCGCCGGCCCGTCGCCCGCCGCGTCGAGCAGCGCCCGGGCGCCGTCGACGTCACCGACGACGGCGCGTACCTGCGCCTCGTCGGCGGCGAGCCACGCGCCCAGCTCCGGGCCGGGCGCGGCGGTCCGCGCCTCGGCGAGCGTGCGCAGCGCGCCGCCCGGGTCACCGCCGTCGGCCAGCAGCCCGGCCCGGCACAGCGCGGTGAGCGCCGCGCCGCCCGGCTCCGCGCCGGCCGGCCCGGCGAGCGCCAGGTGGGCCGTGGCCTCCGCCGGCCGGTCCCGCTGCCAGTCCACGAACGCCAGCGCCAGGTACGCGTAGCCGCAGTCCGACCGCGACGACCAGCCCTGACACGGCGGCATCGCCAGCGCCTCCCGGGCCAGCTCCTCGGCGGTCCGCAACGCGCCCCGGGCCGCCTCCAGCAGCGCCGAGCGGCTGACGCAGAGCAGTTCGGTACGCGGCCGCCCGGCCCGCCGCGCCGCCTCCCGCGCCGTGGCGAACCGGTCCCGGGCGGTGGACAGCTCCCCCTCGGCCAGCGCGACCAGCCCGTGCGCGGCGCCGGCCACCGCGCGCACGTCGTCCCGCTCGGCCGACCCGGCGCGGGGATCGCCGGCTCCGTCGTCCGGGCCCGGGGACTCCTGCGCCGGGCCGGTGTCCAGCAGGCGGTCGGCGGCCCGGCGTACCTCCTCGTGGTCGCCGCCGAGCCGGGCGAGGCTCAGCTCCACGGCGGCGGCCAGCCGGCCGAACCGGTCGCGGCGCGGCGCGGGCAGGCCGGCGGCGTCGGCGAGGGCCCGCCGCATCTGCGCGCCGGCGGTGGCCGGATCCCCGGCGTACGCCCGCTCGGCGGCGGCGGCGAGCGCCAGCTCCGGATCCCGGCGGACGGCCTCGGCGGGCGGCTCGGGTGGGGCCGGTACGGCGGCCGGCTCGTCCGGCGCCAGCTCGGGCCAGCGGGTGACGAGCAGCTCGGTGGCGTCGGCCCACTCACCGGCGAGAAGCGCGTGCCGCAGCGCCTCGGCCGGACGGTCGTGGGTGCCGTACCACCCGGCCGCCCGCCGGTGCAGCTCCCGCACCTCGTCGGCGGGCAGCCGGTCCAGCTCGTCGCGCAGCACGTCGGCCAGCAGCGGGTGCGGCCGGTACCACTGCGGGCTGCCGCCGTCCCGGTGCAGGAAACCGCCCTCCCGGGCCGCCTCGGCGAGCAGGTGCCCGGCGTCGGGCCGCCCGGTCAGCGCGGCGGCCAGATCGGCGTGGACCGCGACGGCCACCGCCACGCGGCGCAGGACGTCGCGGGTCGCCGGTTCCAGCGGGGCCAGCACCTCGTCCCGCAGGTACGCGGCGACGTCCGGCTGGTCACCGGCGAACCGTTCCACCGCGCGGGCCGGGTCGGCGCCGTCGCCGAGCGCGAGCGCGGCGAAGCGCAGCCCGGCCGGCCAGCCGCTGGTGCGTTCGGCCAGCCGGCCCACGGCCGGGGCGGGTACGGCCACGCCGTGCGCGACGAGCAGGTCGGCCACCTCGTCGGCGGTGAACGCCAGGTCGTCGGCGCCGATCACGGTCAGCTCACCGGCCAGCCGCCAGCGGTGCAGCGCCAGCGGTGGTTCGCCGCGCGCGCCCGCCACCAGCCGCAACCGGCCGTCGGAGTGCCGGAGCAGGAACTCCAGCCCGGTCAGGGCGGCCGGGTCGGTGACCCGGTGCAGGTCGTCCAGGACCAGCAGCACGGGCCGTTCCCGGGCGGCGAGCGCGGCGGCGAGCGTTTCGAGCTGCTCGGGCCGGGGCGGTCCGTCCGGCACCGGCGGCGGCCCGTCGTCCGGGTCGTCGGCGGCGGCGGTACGCAGGGCCGCCGCGAGGTAGCCCCAGAGCCGCCGGGTGGTCTCCCCCTCGGCCACCGTCACCCAGGCCGGCGCCGGCCCGTCCCGCTCCCCCTGCGCCCAGGTCGACAGCAGCGTGGTCTTGCCCCAGCCGGCCGGCGCGCAGACGAGCGTCACCGGCCCGGACGCGCCCTGTTCCAGCCGGTCCAGCAGCCGCGGACGCAGCAGGACCGGCTCGGGCGGCACGGGCGGCGTCAACCGGGACGCCAGCAACGGCGGGCCGCCCGGCAGCGCACCACCGGCGACATCGGGCGAATCGAGGACGGTGGTGAGCAGATCGGGCGTACCGGTGATGTCGCTTGTGCCGCTCGGTGCGGTGACGACCTGGTCTGCCTCCTCCGGCATGCGTCCCTCCCCCCGTCGGTGCGGGCAGCGGTTACCCGCACCGCGCCGGTTCACCCCTTCCGGGCGAACCCCGCTCACCCGGGCGCCGCGCACCCTGTAGGCACGCGGGGCGGCGGCCGGGTGGCGGCCGCCCGGGACGGCGGGAGGTCAGGTGGCGCGGAGCGGACGGCTCGCGGCGGGCGCGCTGGCGCTGGCGGGGGCACGGGTGCTGGCTCCGGCGGGCGTACGGGTGCTGGCCCGCCGCCGGGCGCGGCGGTCCGGCGCCGACACTCGGCCGGGCCGGTGGCAGGTGGTGACCATCGCCGGGGCGCCCGAGCAGGTGCTCCCGGCCGGGCGGTGGCCCGAGCCGCTGCGCCGCCTCGACGGCGCGGTCGAGCTGTGGGCCCGACCGGCACCGGGCGGGCGCGGCACGGAGCTGGCGGTCCGCCCGCTGGGCGGGGAGTGCACGCTCCCGGGGTTCGCCGCGCACCTGGTCGGCGACGACCCGGGCCGGTTCCTGCGCCACGTGCTGCGGCAGACCAAGCAACTCCTGGAGACCGGCGAGGTGCTGCGGGCGGACCGTTCGCCGCTGGACCGGCCGGGGACCGCGACGTGAGGGCGCTCTGCTGGGCCGGAGCCGGCCTCGTCGAGGTGCGCCGCGTCCCGGACCCGGAGCTGCGCAACGCCCAGGACATGATCGTCCGGGTCCGGCGCAGCACGACCTGCGGCGCCGACCTGCCGCTTCTCGGTGGGCAGGTGCCCGAGGCGTCCGCCGGGGAGGTGCTCGGACGCGAGTTCCTCGGCGACGTGGTCGAGGTCGGTCCGGAGGTACGCCGGCACCGGGTCGCCGACCGGGTGGTGGTGGGCACGGCGGTGGCCTGCGGGGCGTGCTGGTTCTGCCGGCAAGGGCTGCCGGCGTGCTGCGACAACGGCACGAGCGGCGTGGCGGCCGAGCCGGAGTGGGGGCAGCCGCCCGCCGGCGGGTACGGCCGCCCGGCCCGGCTGGGCGGCTTCGCCGGTGGCCACGCCGAGTACGTGCGGGTGCCGTACGCCGACGTGGGCGCGTTCGCCGTGCCGGAGTCGGTGAGCGACGACCGGGCGGTGTTCGCCGCCGACGCCGCGCCGGCCGGCTGGTACGGCGCCGAACTGGGCGAGGTCGCCCCCGGCGACGTGGTGGCGGTGTGGGGCGCGGGCGCGGTCGGCCAGCTCACCGCAGACGCGGCGGTGGCCCGGGGCGCGGACCGGGTGGTGGTGGTCGACGACCGGGACGACCGGCTGCGGATGGTCACCGGGCACGACGGCGTGGAGGCGCTCAACCACAGGTACGTGGACGTGCTCGCCGAGCTGCGCGAACGCAGTGGCGGCCGGGGACCGGACGTGTGCGTCGACGCCTCCGGGGTGCCGGCCGTGCCGGGCCGGTGGCCGATCGCCGAGCCGGACGGCGGTGCGGCGCTGCGCGAGGCGGTGCACGCCTGCCGCAAGGGCGGCGTGGTGGTGGTGCTCGGCGCCCGGCCCGGATTCGTGGACCGGTTCCCGCTCGGCGCGTTCGCCGACAAGGGGCTCGCCGTCCGCGCCGCCCGGCGCCGGGGCAGTGCCGCGATCCCGGCGCTGCTGGACCGGATGGCCCGCGACGAGCTGGTCACCGAGCACCTGGCCACGCACCGGATGCCGCTGGAGCGCGGCGCCGAGGGGTACGCGTTGTTCCGGGACCGGGCCGACGGCTGCGTCCGGGTGGTCTTCACGCCGTGAAGGTGAGCGCCGTGGATGGCACACTCGGCGGATGCGCGCAGACCGTCCGTACGACCTCGTCCTGTTCGGCGCCACCGGCTTCACCGGCGGGCTGACCGCCGACTACCTGGCCCGGCACGCGCCGGACCGGCTGCGCTGGGCACTCGCCGGGCGTAACCCGGACAAGCTGGCAGCGGTACGGGACCGGCTGGCCGCGGTCGACCCGGTCCTGGCCGAGCTGCCGCTGCTCACCGCCGACGTGACCGACCCGGCGTCGCTGCGGGCGGTGGCGGAGAGCGCCCGGGTGGTAGCCACGACCGTCGGCCCGTACGTGCACCACGGTGAGCCGCTGGTGGCCGCGTGCGCCGCGGCCGGCACCGACTACCTCGACATCACCGGTGAGCCGGAGTTCGTGGACCTGATGTACGTGCGGCACCACGCCGAGGCGGTGCGCACCGGGGCACGGCTGGTGCACGCCTGCGGCTTCGACTCGATCCCGCACGACCTGGGCGTCTGGTACACAGTCAAGCAACTGCCCGCGGACGTGCCGATCGCCGTGGACGGCTACGTCCGGGCCGGTGGCCGGTTCTCCGCCGGGACGTATCACTCGGCGCTCACCGCGTTCTCCCGTACCGGTGAGATGAGCCGCGCGGCGCGGGCCCGCCGGGCGATGGAGCCCGGCCCGGACGGACGCCGGGTCCGCGCGGTGCCGGGCAAGGTCGGCCGGGTACGCGAGTTCGGCCAGTGGGCGGTGCCGCTGCCCACCATCGACCCGCAGGTGGTCCGCCGGTCCGCGGCGGCCCGCCCGGAGTACGGCCCGGACTTCCGCTACCGGCACTTCGCCGCGATGAAGCGGCTGCCCACGGTGCTCGTCGCCGGCGTCGGGCTGGCCGGTGTGGTGGGGCTGGTGAAGGTGGCGCCGACGCGGCGGTGGCTGCTCGGGCGGCTCGCCTCCGGGCAGGGCCCGACCGCCGAGCAGCGGGCGAAGTCGTGGTTCCGGGTGCGGTTCGTGGGCACCGGCGGCGGCCGGCGGGTGGTGACCGAGGTGGCCGGCGGCGACCCGGGGTACGACGAGACGGCCAAGATGCTCGCCGAGTCGGCGCTCTGCCTGGCCTTCGACGACCTGCCGGAGACCGCCGGGCAGGTCACGCCGGTCGCCGCGATGGGTGACGCGCTGCTGGACCGGCTGGTAAACGCCGGCATCACGTTCCGCACGCTGCCGGCGTGAGGTTGACCCTCGACCTGCTTGAGGTCACAGGATGACGGCCGTGGAGAGCGAGCTTCGCAGCATCGGCGAACTGGCCCGGGCCAGCGGGTTGACGGTCAGCGCGCTGCGGTTCTACGACCGTTCCGGGGTGCTGGCCCCGGCCCGGGTGGACCCGGTGACCGGCTACCGCTGGTACACCGAGGAGCAGGTGGACCCGGCCCGGCTGGTGGCCGGGCTGCGCCGGGTCGGGATGCCGCTGGCCGGCATCGCCGAGGCGCTGCGGAACCGGCACCGTCCGGCCGAGGTGCACCGGCTGCTGGACGCGCACCTGCGCCGCCTGGAGGACGGCCTGGCCGACGCGCGTCGCGAACTCTCCCGGATCCGTAGCCTGATCGACCCGGAGGAGACCATCGTGACCACCCGCCTCGTGCTGTCCCGCACCGACCTCGCCGCCGCCGTGGACGCCGTACGCTTCGCCGTCGGCGCCGACCCCGGCCTGCCGGTGCTGTCCGGCGTGCTGGTGGAGGTCGAGCCGGACGGTGTCCGGCTGGTCGCCACCGACCGGCACCGGCTCGCCGTGTGCCGGGTCGGGGGCACCGTCGACGGCCCGCCGGTGAGCGCGCTGCTGCCGGTGGCCGCCGTCGACGAGCTGCGGGCGCTGCTGGACCTCGACGGCGCCGATTCCGCCGAGGTAGTCGTCGCCACCGGCCGGGTGACCGTCACGGTGGCGGGCCGGCCGCTGACCTCGGTGCCGCTGCCGTTCGACTTCCCGGACTACCGGCGGCTGCTGCGGGCGCAGCTCGGCGACGTACCCGCGTACCGGATCCCGTTCGACGGCGCGGCGCTGCGCGCGGCGCTCACCGCCGACGGCGTCCCGGTCTGTCACCGCGCGCACGAGGGCGTCGAGCACGAGGTGGTGGCGCTCGGCCTGGACGGCCGGGGCGAGCTGCGCCTGGTCGATCCGAACGGCGTGGGCGACGCTGCGGATGCGCTTCGCGTGGCGGTCAACCGGGAGTACCTGCTGGACGCCCTGGGGTCCGGCGACGGCCAGCTCGTCCTGGAACTGGACGGCCCGATCGCCCCGCTGGCCGTGCGGCGGCCCGACGACGCGCACGCCTTCTCGGTCCTGATGCCGGTACGCCTCTGACGTTCCGCGCGCCGCTGCCGGCGCCGGCAGCGCTCCGCGGCAGCCATCCGTGACCGTGCGTGACGTCGCCGCCCTCCCGGGTGCTTCACCCCTCGCGCACTTTGCTCTGCAGCCATCGGCGCGACGCTGACGCTCCGTCTAACGCCGCGTCGGTGGCTGCAGAGCAAAGTCGCCGGAGGGGCATGTGCGCCGGAGAGCGGATCCGCGAGATTGACCAGGTCAGCGAACCGGCGAGCCGCAGCGGGGCGGCGCGGACACCGGAGCACCATCACGCAACGTGAGCACCGCCTGCCGACGGCATCGCCACCAGGCACCGTCACCAGAAAGGGCCTCGCGGCGGCGGGCTGCGCGGGCCGGGCCGGGGCGGCGGGGACGCGACGGTAGCATCTGGAGGTCCCACCTGACTGCCTGGACGGAGGCGTACGAGCAGCATGCTCGACATGGAGTTGATCCGGAAGGATCGCGAGGCGGTGGCGACCGCGCTGGCGAAGCGTCTGGATCCCGCCGAGGTCACCCGGGCGCTGGACGACATCCAGCGGCTCGACCAGGAACGACGCGCCCTGATCACGGAGATCGACGCCGAGCGGCAGCGCCGCAAGGCCGAGGCGCGCGCGTACGCGGAGGCGAAACGGTCCGGCGGCACGCCGCAGCCGGTCGCCCCGGAGGCCGAGCGCAAGCAGCTCGCGGAGCTGGAGTCCCAGCTCGACGAGGTGCAGTCCCGGCTCCGCTCGGCGATGAGCGAGCTGCCGAACCTGCCCGCCGACGACGTGGTCCCCGGCGGCAAGGAGGCCAACCGGGTGGTGCGCACGTTCGGCGAGGCGCCGGCCATCGAGAAGGTACGCGACCACGTGGAGCTGAGCCGCGCGCTCGGCCTGGTCGACCACGAGCGGGGCGTCAAGCTCGGCGGCTCGGGCTTCTGGATGTACACCGGTCTGGGCGCCCGGCTCGAGTGGGCGCTGGTGAACTGGCTGATCGAGCAGAACATCCAGGCCGGCTACGAGTTCCTGCTCCCGCCGCACCTGCTGCTGGACAGCGCCGGTTTCGCCGCCGGGCAGTTCCCGAAGTTCCACGACGACGTCTACCACATCGACAAGCAGTCGTCCTCGCGCGGCCAGTTCCTGCTGCCCACGGCGGAGACGGCGATCCTCGGCGCGTACCAGGACGAGATCCTGGAGACGCCGAAGCTGCCGTTGAAGGCGTTCGCGTACACGCCGTGCTATCGGCGTGAGGCGGCCGGTTCGCACTCCGACGAGCGCGGCACCGTACGCGGCCACCAGTTCAACAAGGTGGAAATCTTCCAGTTCACGCTGCCGGAGCAGGCGGGCGAGGCGCTGGAGGCGATGGTCGGGCACGTCGAAGGCCTGGTCGGCAAGCTCGGTCTGCACTTCCAGACCAGCCTGCTCGCCGCCGGTGACGCGAGCGCCTCGATGAAGAAGACGCTCGACGTCGAGGTGTGGATGCCGAGCACCGGCAAGTACAAGGAGGTGTCGTCGGTCTCCTGGGCCGGCGACTACCAGGCCCGCCGGGCGGCGATCCGCTACCGCGAGCCGGGCGCGAAGCAGACCCGTTTCGTGCACACGCTCAACGGTTCGGCGCTGGCCACCAGCCGCCTGTTCCCGGCCATCCTGGAGCAGCACCAGCAGCCCGACGGCTCGGTGGTGGTCCCGGAGGTCCTCCGCGACAAGCTCGGCACCAACCGCCTCACCCCGCGCTGACCCGCTCCCCCGCCGTCCCCGCCTCGCCCGCCGCTCCCCCGCGATCTTGCACTTCCGGCCCGCCGGCAGTCCGCTTCACCCCTTCTGCCCGGGCACCAACTGCAAGATCGCGGGAGAGGGAGCGGGAGCGAGGGTGGGCGCGGGGGCGGGGGCGGGCGCGGGAGACGGCGAGGGCGGCTAGGAGCAGCGCGGCTAGGAGGGCGGGGCCCAGGGTGTCGACGGCGCTCACCACGGACTGCTGGATGCGGGCGGCGGTGCGGATGATCGGGTCGGTGAAGGCGTCGTAGCGGCCCTGGGCGAGACGTACCTCGTACCAGCCGTACCAGGCGACGTAACCGCCCGCTACCAGCAGCACCAGGCCGCTCAGCCGGGGCACCCACGCGCCCGCACCGCGCAGCCGCGCCACGACCCGGCCGCGCAGCAGCGCCACGGCGAGCGCGGCCACGCCGACCACGAGCGCCATCCCCAGCGCGTACGCCCCGAACAGCGCCAGCCCGCGCAGCGGCGACCCGGCCCGCAGGCTTGTCACCACGATCGCCAGGAACGGCGCGATCGCGCAGGTCAGCGACGTCAGCGCGTACGCCGCGCCGAACAGCGCCATGGACGGCCAGGTGCGGGTGAGCCGGGGCGCGACGCGCAGCGGGCGCGGTGCGGGCAGCTTCCGGCCGGCGAGCAGCCAGCATCCGGCCAGCGCCAGCAGCACGCCGAGCGTCACCGTCAGCCACGGCAGCCGGGGCCGCAGCCAGTCCGCCGCCGGTGCCAGGGCCAGCCCGAACGCGCCGAACACCAGCACGTACCCGAGGGTGAGCCCGGCCGTCGCGGTGAGCGCGCGGCCGACCGCGCCGCGCCCGCCGCCGGGGCCGGCGACGAGCAGTGACAGGTACGCGGGCAGCATCGCGAAGCCGCACGGGTTGACCGCGCCGAGCATGCCCGCGGTCAGCGCGAGCAGCAGCGCGCCGGTCATCCCCGGGCCAGCGTCTCGACCTGCCGGGTCAGTGCCTCGCCGTCCAGGAATCCCTGGTGGACGACCCGGCCGGTGCGGTCCAGGACGACGAACGTGCTCTGCTCGGCCACCTTGAACCGGCGCCACAGCGCGCCCGCCCGGTCGTCGATCTGTGTCGTGCCGCCCAGGTCGAACTCGGTGACGAACGACTTCATGGCCTTCTGCTCGCCCAGCCCGGCGACGCCGACGATGGGGACGGTGTCGCGGTAGGTGGGGGCGATCTCGGCCACCGTCCACGCCTGGCTGGCGCAGGTGGCGCACCAGGGCGCCCAGAACCAGAGCACGACCGGCCGCCCGGCCAGGGCGGCGGCGTCGAACGCCGTACCGTCGAGGGTCTTGCCGGTGAACGACAGCGCGGCCGGCACCGCGGCCGGTGACGCGGACGCCGGCCCGGACGTCGACCCGGACGGGGACGCGGCGGCCGGGGGCGCCGGCGCGACCGCTCCGGCGCGGGTGCCGGGCTCGGGCCCGGCGGCGCAGGCGGTCGTGGCGGCGAGCGTGGCGGCCAGGACGGCGGCGGCTGTCACACGAACGGCGGTACGCATCGGCGGCTCCTGGGTTCTACTCGGCCCGGACCAGGCGGAGCGCGAGTTCGGGACAGACCTTTACCGCCTTGAGCGCGCCCTCGCGCAGCCACGTCGGCACCGGGGTGGGTGGGAACGCCGGGTACCCGTTGCCGTCGAGCCGGATGAAGTCCGGCACCACGTGCGCGCACAGCCCGTGCCCGTCGCAGCGCGACCAGTCCAGGGTGAGCTTCTGCGGGTTGCCGTCGGGCGCGCCGGGCAGGCCCATCATGCCCTTGACCCGCTTGCCGCAGCCCTCGCCGGTGGCGTGCAGCCGCAGGTCGTCGGCGAACACCTCCATGGCGGACAGTGCGAACCGGGCGGTGCCGTCCGGGTGGCTGCACGCGCCGCGTCCCTTGACGTCGCCGGCCGCGGCGCGGACCAGCTCGACCGGTGCGCTGCCGGAGACCGCGAGGTCGACCGAGCGGGCCAGGTCGGGCAGGCCCATCTTGCACGGGCCGCACTGCCCCGCGGACTCGCCCGCCAGGTACCGCACCACCTGCGCGGCCTCGCCGAGCGGGCAGGTGTCGGCGCCGAGCGGCACGATGATGCCGGCGCCGAGCGTGCCGCCCACGGCGGTGAGCCCCTTGCGGGACACCTCGGCCCGCTCGGCGGCCGCCGCGGTGATCCACTTGCCGTGGTAGCCGCCCATCAGGATGCCCGGGCCGGGCGGCACCTCGCACAGGTCGAGGATCTCGCGCAGCGGGGTGCCGGCGGCGCACTCCACCACGGCGGGGCGCTTCGCCGACCCGGTGACGGTGAGCAGCACGGTGCCCGGCTCGTCGTCGGTGCCGAGCGCGGCGTACTCGTACGGGCCGATCCGGGCGGCGACGGCGAGCTGGGAGTACGTCTCGGCGTTGGACAGCAGCGTGGGCAGCCCGCCGACGCCGGAGTCGCTGGACCGCTTCTTCGTGCCGGGCGGGATGTGCGGCAGTCCGTTGATGCCGTTGACCAGCGCGCCGCCCTCACCGGAGATGAACCGGTGCGGCACGGTGACGATCGTGGTGGGCACCGGCATCCGCCGTTCCTGCAGCGCCTCGGTCAGCGAGGGCCGGCCCACGTCGTCGTCGGCCACTCCGATCACGATCTCCTCGGCGTCGAGCGCGAACGCGGCGAGCGCGGCGCCGTCGAGGATGAGGTGCGGGGCGCGGGTGAGCAGCACCTTGTCCTTCCAGCTCGCCGGTTCGCCCTCGGTGGCGTTGACGACCACCACGGCACCGAGGTCCTGCCGCTCGCAGGACTCCAGCACCGCGCGCAGCTTGCGGGCGAACGGGAAGCCCGCGCCGCCCTTGCCCTTGAGGTCGATGGCCTCGGCGAGCCGCAGCAGCGCCGCCGGTTCCATCGGGCCGATCGGGCCGTGCACCTCCTCGTGGGCCAGCAGGTCGAGCCGGCCGAACTCGGCGAACCCGGCGGTCAGGCGGGGTTCGCCGACACAGGCGACCGGCGGGACCGTCGTGCGCTTCACCGGGCCTCACCCCGCAGCCCGGCCCAGTACGCGCCGTCGACCGCGTCCGCGTCGGCCCGCTTGCGGCGGCTGGACCGGCTCTCCTTGCCCGCGCGCATCGCCCGGCGGGAGGCGAGGTCGACGAGCGTCGGGGTGTCGTCGACGAACGCCTCGTCGGCGGCGTAGCGGGCCGGCGGGCGCCAGTAGTCCGGCTCCTCCGGCACCTCCTCCTCGTCCCGGTAGCGGCGGCCGGATCCGCTGAGCGGTTCTGCCGTGACCGGGGTGCCGGAGATGGGGCCGGCCGAGATCGGCTCACCGGAGACCGGGCGGGTCTCCCAGCGGCGTGGGCTGTCCCACGGCTCCTCCGGCTCGTCAATCGCGCGCGGCGGCGCGGAGTAGCGGGCCACCTCGGCCGCCGTGGCGTACCGGCTGCTGTCCGGGGGTGCGGAGTGGCGGCCGCCGGTGTCCGGCGGCGCCGAGTGCCGGCCGCCGCTCTCCGGCGGCGCCGAGTACCGGGCGACCAGGTCTTCGTCGTCGCGGGACCGGCGGCTCACCCGCTCCCCGGTCCGGGAGCGGCGGGTCACGCGTTCCTCGTCGTCGCGGCGACGGCGGCGGGGCCGCTCGCCGTCGGTTCGGCGGGCCGGCGCCGTCTCCTCGTCCCGGGCGCGGACGACGGGCTCGCGCTCCTCGTCGCGCCGCCGGGCGGCGGCCGCGCGGACCGGCTCGCGCAGCGATCCGGGTTCCGGCACCACGGGTACGGCGAACCGCTCCGGATCGCGCCGCCGGGCGGTGCCGGCCGGTGCGGTCCAGGTGGCGGTCGCCTCGGCCCAGCGGCCCCGGCCGGCGCCCTTGTCCTCCTTGTCGGCGGCCTTCTTGCGGGTGAGCGCGGCGAACACGCCGGTACGCTCCTCGCCCTTGCCGGCCATCGCCTTGTTGAGCGCGACCGCCTGGTGCTGCTCGCGGCTGCGCTTGCCGAGGTGGACCGAGACGCGCACCAGCAGCGCCATCACCACGAGCACCACGCAGGCGAGGTAGCTCAGCACCACCCAGGCGGCGGCCGGACGGCCGGCGTTGAGGCCGTGCACGAGCGCGAACGGCCAGGACACGTACGCCATCGAGTGCAGCGCGCGCCAGAACCACTTCGGGCCGACCCCGGCGAACCGGACCCGGATGATGCCGGTCCAGAGCACGCCCACCATCAGCAGCGCGGCGACGGTCCCCAGTCCGACGTAGAGGCCGCTGCCGCTGAGGAACGGCACCACGGCGTCGGTCGGCCCGGCCCGGCCGATCGCGACCTTGGTGATGACGTGGAAGACCAGCCCCGCCACGCCGAGCACGCCGGTGGCCCGGTGCGCCGACTGGAGCAGCACGCGGTGCCGGATGAGCAGCACCAGGCGGTCGGTGGCGAGCAGGCCCAGCATCACTGTGATGCTGAGCGAGACCAGGGCGACCACCCCGGCGAAGAACTCGGTGAAGAAGAATCCGTACGAGTACATGACGCCGCCGGCACCGGCCAGCTCCACACCCGCCCATGCGAGGCCGAGCGCGGAGGCGGTCAGTGCCACCATCGCGGACTTCGACATCGTCCGGGCACCACGGCTGGTGCTGGTGGTCCGGACGGTCGTCGCCTTCTCGTTCTGCTGTGCCCGGGCCATCTGCTCCTCGATCGTCTCGCGGCGGCGCCCCCACCGGCCGACCCTGCTCCCCACTCAGGTACGGAGGGACGGCGCGGACGGATCACCTCCGGTGGCGAATTTCTCGGCCGGATTCTCGAACCGTCCAGCCCGGACGCGCGTGTAGCGCCTGACGCAACGACGGATGCCCATGCGTTGACAGACTTTGCAACAGGCTCGTAACCTTGCCGCAAAATTTCAGGTTGACTTGCAAGAAGCCAGCACTGAAACAGGCTCCACTCCCCCGCATCCCCCGCACCCCGCAGGAGTCCTGATGCATCGACGCCGATGCCGCGCCGCCGCGCTCGCCCTGAGTCTGGCCGCGAGCCTGCTCGTCCCCCTCACCGCGGCGGCACCCCCGGCCGCCGCCGCCACCCCCGGCGCCAAGAAGGTCATCGTCCAGCTCTTCGAGTGGAACTGGACCTCGGTGGCCGCCGAGTGCACCAGCACGCTGGGCCCGAAGGGCTACGGCTACGTGCAGGTGTCCCCGCCGCAGGAGCACGTCAACAGCAACCAGTGGTGGGTGTCGTACCAGCCGGTCAGCTACCGGATCGAGTCCCGCAAGGGCACCCGCGCGCAGTTCCAGTCCATGGTGAACACGTGTCACGCCGCAGGCGTCAAGGTGATCGTCGACGCGGTGGTCAACCACATGTCCGGGCAGGAGAACGGCGGCACCGGCTGGGCCGGCTCGTCGTACGGGCACTACAACTACCCGGGCGTCTACTCGGCGCAGGACTTCCACTACTGCGGCCGCAACGGCAACAACGACATCGCCAACTACAACGACCGGTACGAGGTGCAGAACTGCGAGCTGGTCAACCTCGCCGACCTCAAGACCGAGTCGGAGTACGTGCGCGGCCGGCTGGCCGCGTACCTCAACGACCTGCTCTCGCTCGGCGTCGACGGCTTCCGCCTCGACGGCAGCAAGCACATGCCGGCCGCCGACATCGCCGCGATCAAGGCCAAGCTGTCCCGCAGCGCGTACCTGGTGCAGGAGGTCATCTACGGCGCCGGCGAGCCGATCCAGCCGACCGAGTACACCGGCAACGGCGACGTGCACGAGTTCCGGTACGGCAAGGACCTGGCCCGGATGTTCACCAACGAGCGGCTCGCGTACCTGAAGACCTTCGGCGAGTCCTGGGGCTACCTGTCGAGCGCGAAGGCGGTGGTCTTCACCGACAACCACGACACCCAGCGCGAGGGCGGCGTGCTGACCTACCGCAACCGGGGCACGTACGCGCTGGCGAACGCGTTCATGCTCGCCTGGCCGTACGGCACCCCGGCGGTGATGTCGAGCTTCACCTACAGCGGCCGGGACCAGGGCCCGCCCGCCGACGGCAGCAACCGGATCACCAACGTCACCTGCTACTCGGGCTGGGAGTGCGAGCACCGCTGGCCGGTCATCGCCAACATGGTCGGCTTCCGCAACGCCACCGAGGGCGCCGGCGTCTCCAACTGGTACGACAACGGCTACCAGCACATCGCGTTCAGCCGTACCGGCAAGGGCTACCTGACGATCAACGACGAGGACAGCGCGGTGAACGGCCGGTCGTACTACACCGGGCTGCCGGCGGGCCGCTACTGCGACGTCATCCACGGCACGTTCGGCAACGGCTCGTGCAGCGGTCCGGTGATCACCGTGGACTCGTCCGGCTGGTTCGCCGCGAACGTCCCCGCGCACGACGGGATCGCCATCCACATCGGCGCGAAGCTGAGCTGAGCCACCCGGCCGCGGAGCCCCCGTACCCGTAGTACCGGGTACGGGGGCTTCCGGTCGGTTACAGTCGTTTTCGTGCTGTTCGACCGGTTCACCACGCGCCGGCCTCCCGGCTGGCTGATCGCCGCGCTCGCCGTACCGCTGCTGCTCGTCACCGCGCTGCTGGTCGGCCGCGCGCTCACCGCCACGCCCGCGCGCCAGGCGGCGCCGCCCGCCGCCGCGCCCCCGGCCACGACCGCCGCGCCGAGCCCGTCGCCGGTGGAGTCGGTGCCGCCCGCCGCGCCGGCACCGGACGACCTGCCGGTGGTCACCTACGACCCGGCGCCGCGCGGCTTCCCGCCCGACCCGGACCCGGCCGACACCCGCCCGCTGAGCGAGGGGTTGCGCCCGAACCGGAACGTGGCCGCCTACGACGCACCGGGCGGCCGTCCGCTGGCGTTCCTCGCGCCGACCATCAGCGGCGTACGGCTGACGGTGCCGATCGTCGACCGTCGCTCCGGCTGGACGGCGGTGCTGCTGCCGTCGGCGAACCGCACCATCGCCTGGCTGCCGTCGGGTGGCTGGACCACCGTGGTGCTGCGCGACCAGATCGTGGTGGAGCGGCGCACCCACCGCCTCACCTGGAGCCGGGACGGGCGGGCGATGCGCACCTGGCCGGTCAGCCTCGGCATGTCCGGGCAGCTCACCCCGCTGGGCCGTACGTTCGTGCTGGGCCGCACCCCGCCCCCGGAGGCCGTCTACGGCGGCGTCGACATCTTCGCCCTCGGCGCGATCCCCGACGACCCGGGCGCGGTGCCGACCGGGCTGCGCGGGGCCCACATCGGACTGCACAGCTGGTACAACGACGACACGCTCGGCAAGAACGTCACGAACGGCTGCATCCGGCTGACCCGCAGCGCCCAGCGCCTGCTGCTGACCGAGGTCGAGCCGGGCACCGCCTTCGTGGTGGTGGACCGCCTGCCCTGACCGGGCTCAGCCCAGCAGCCAGCCGTTCGCCTCCGCCACCCGCACCGCGTCGGCCCGGTTGCGGGCGCCGGTCTTGCCGATCGCGGCGGAGAGATGATTGCGGACGGTCCCCTCGGACAGGTGCAACGTCGCCGCCAGCTCGGCCACCGTGCCGCCGCCGCGCGCCGTACGCAGCACCTCGGTCTCCCGCTCGGTGAGCGGACTCGGCCCGGTGGCGAGCGTCTCGGCGGCGAGCGCCGGGTCGACCACCCGCAGCCCGGCGTGCACCCGGCGGACCGCGTCGGCGAGCTGCCGGGCCGGGGTGTCCTTGACCACGAAGCCGTTCGCGCCCGCCTCCATCGCCCGGCGCAGGTAGCCGGGACGCCCGAACGTGGTCACCACGAGCACCCGGCAGGACGGCAGCGCGGCCCGCAGCGCGGCGGTCGCGGCCACCCCGTCCAGGCCCGGCATCTCCACGTCGAGCAGCGCCACGTCCGGGCCGGTGCGCAGCGCCTCCGGCACCACCTCGTCGCCGC
This sequence comes from Micromonospora sp. CNZ285, assembly GCF_004637285.1. NCBI lineage: Bacteria > Bacillati > Actinomycetota > Actinomycetes > Micromonosporales > Micromonosporaceae > Micromonospora > Micromonospora sp. CNZ285. Next base: position 3,739,009 of record NZ_SPQD01000001.1, read on the forward strand.
GGCTCACCTCGGCCACCACTGTGAGGTCCGGCTCCAGCGACAGCAGCGCGGCCAGCGCGCCCCGGACCAGCGCCTGGTCGTCGGCGAGCAGCAGCCTGATCGGCTCGGTCACAGGTGCGCCCCTCCGTCCGCAACCGCCCCGGGCACCGTCACCCGGAGCAGGAAACCACGCCCGTCGTCCGGCCGCGCCACCGTCACCGTCGCGTCCAGCCGCCGGGCCCGCTCCCGCAGCCCGGCCAGCCCGTGTCCGGCCGTACCCCGCTGGTCCGCCGGACCCCGGCCGTCGTCGCGTACCTCCACCGCCGACGGCTCCACCCGGATGACGCACCGCCGGGCGCCGCTGTGCCGCACCACGTTCGTCACCCCCTCGCGGACCGCCCAGCCGAACAACTCGTCGCGGTCCGCCGGCAGCGGCGGCACCGACTCCGGCAGCTCCGCGACGACGCCCGCGGCGGCGAGCGCCGACCGGGCGCCGGCCAGTTCGGAGGCCAGATCCACCCCGCGGTACGCCCCGACGGTGCCCCGCACGTCCGCCAACGCCTCCCGGGCCAGCCGCTCCACGTCGGCGATCTCGGCGGCGGCGCGGGCCGGGTCCAGCTCCATCAGCCGCCCGGCCAGCTCGGCCTTGACCGCCACCACTGTGAGCGAGTGCCCGAGGATGTCGTGCAGGTCCCGGGCGGCGCGGGCGCGTTCCTCGGCCACCGCCAGCCGTCGGATCTCCTGCTGGGCGGCCTGGAGTTCGCCGTTGCGCTGGGCCAGCCGGCTCACCCCGAACATCGCGAACGAGGCGAGCAGCACCGCGAAGACCAGCGTGCTCTCGTGCTCCCAGCCGGGCACCAGACGCGCGGTCACCGGCGGCGCCGCCGCGGCCAGCACCACCACGACCAGCGCCTCCACCGACGGCAGCAGGAACACCGCGGCTGCCGCCACGAAGACCAGTGTGGTCAGCCAGTCGCCGCCGGTGCCGGGGATCCCGGCGAGTCCGAGTGCGAGCAGCACGGCGATCAGCAGCCGGGCCCGGCCGGGCGGTACCGGCTGGTGGCGCTGCCGGCGGGCCCGCGACCACTCGAAGATCAGCACGTACGCCACGGCGAACGCGACGAGCGAGCCGATCCCGATCAGCCGCCGCCACACCTGCGGCTGGTGCAGTGCGGTGGTGAACGGGATGTTGAGGAAGAACAGCCAGACCGCCGCCAGCAGCCAGCCGGTGAACCGCCAGTGGCGGTTCACCGGCCGGGCCGGTACGGGCGGTGACGTCACGCCGATCACGCTAGACCTCGCTCAGACGCGTGTGGTGTCCCGGCGGAACAGCCGGGCCGCGCCGAGGCCGAAGAACACGGTCCAGGCGGTCACGTTCGCCACCGCCGCCCAGTCAACCCCGGTGCCGGTCAGCGGCGCGCGGGCGAGCTGACCGACCCCGTACACCGGGGTGAACGTGGCGATCTGCTGCATCACGTCGGGCAGCAACTCCAGCGGGACGAACAGGCCGCCCAGCATGGCCAGGATCGCCAGTGCCGGGCCCATGAACTGCATGACGTTCTCGGCCGGGGCGAGGTAGCCGACGAACAGCCCGAACGCGGCGAACACGAGCGCGCCGATCCAGGCGGTCAGGCCGGACTCCACCCAGACGTGCGCCGGCAGCCGGACCCCCGATGCGGCGCCGACGGCGAACTCGACGAGGACGCCGAGCAGGCCGAGCACCATCGCGGTGGCCACCTTCGTCGCCACGTACGCGGCGGGCCGCAGCGGAGTGAGCCGCAGTTGCCGGCTCCAGCCCAGCGCGCGTTCGGTGGCGACGGCCGCGCCGGCGCTGGTGGTAGCGACCATGGCCGCGTACACGGCCAGGCTGATCATGATCCAGCCGGTGACCGGCAGCCCGTTGTCCAGCTTCTCCCCGCGCGTGGGCAGCCCGAACAGCAGGAAGAACACGGCCGGCATGACCAGGATGAACAGCAGGGTACGACGGTTGCGCAGCACCCGGCGTATCTCGATGCCGAGTACCGGCGCGCAGAAACCGCCGAGCGCGGGCGGGCGGCGGTCGGCCGCGCGGGTGCCGGTGGTGGACGAGGTCGTGGCGGTCATGGCAGGACTCCCCGAGGGTCGGTTCAGGCGGAGGCGGTCAGGGTGAGGAACGCGTCCTCGAGGTTGCGTGAGGTGATCTCCAGGTCCCGGGCGCCGGTGCAGGTCAGCAGGTGCCGGGCCACCACGTCGGAGTCCTCGCTGTGCACGAGCACCACGTCGCCGCGTACCTCGACCGACCGGACGCCCGGCAGCGCGGCGAGCGCGGCCTGGTCGGCGCCGGGCAGCGTGGCCCGCACGACCCGGCCGGCGGCCAGGTTCTTGATCTCGGCGGTGGTGCCGTCGGCGACCACGCGGCCCTGGCGGATCAGCACGATCCGGTCCGCGTACGCGTCGGCCTCGTCCAGGTAGTGGGTGGCGAACAGGACGGTCCGGCCGGAGCGGGCGTCGGCCCGGATCGCCTGCCAGAAGTCGCGCCGGCCCTCGACGTCCATGCCGGTGGTCGGCTCGTCCAGCACCATCAGGTCCGGGTCGGGCAGCAACGCGAGCGCGAACCGCAGGCGCTGCTGCTGACCGCCCGAGCACTTGCCCACCGCCCGGTCGGCGATCCCGGCGATGCCGGCGCGCTCCAGCACCTCGGTCACCGGCCGGGTGTGGCCGTAGAAGTGCGCGGTCATCCGTACCGTCTCGGCGACGGTGAGGTCCTTGAGCAGGCCGCCGGTCTGCATCACGGCGGCGACCCGGCCGAGCCGGACGGCGTCCGCCGGGTCGCCGCCGAACAGGCGGACCGTGCCGGCGTCCGGGCGGGCCAGGCCGAGCAGCATGTCGACGGTGGTGGTCTTGCCGGCGCCGTTGGGGCCGAGGAACGCCACCACCTCGCCGGGGGCGATCCGCAGGTCGAGCCCGTCGACGGCGGTCACCGGGCCGAAGGTCTTGGTGAGTCCGGCCAAGTCCACGGCCGGTGCGGGTTCGGTCATGCCCACGATGCTCCGGCCCACGGTGTCCGCTTCCCCGGAGCGGCAGTCACCTTCCGGCCGTGACATTTGTCAGGCGGTCACACCGCCGACGCCGGGCGCTCGGGAGCCGCTCAGGCCGTCGCGCCGCCGTCGACCGCGATCGACGCGCCGGTGATGTGCCGTCCGCCGACGCCCACCAGGTGACTGACAGTCGCCGCCACGTCGTCCGGATCGGCGTACCGGCCGAGGGCGATGTGCGACCGCTGCCCGTCCGCGCCCGCGCTGTCCGCCGGGTTCATGTCGGTGTCGGTCGAGCCGGGCAGGATCAGGTTGACGGTGATCCCACGCGGACCGAGTTCGCGGGCGAGCGCCCGGGTCAGCCCGTTCACGGCGCTCTTGGTCATCGCGTACGCGCTCACCCCGGGAGCCGGGACACGGCTGGCGAAGCTGCTGCCGATGTTGACGATCCGCCCACCCGCACCCATGTGGCGTACCGCCGCCTGGGTGGCGAGGTAGACCCCGCGCACGTTCACCGCGATCGCCCGGTCCAGGGCGTCGAGGCTGACCGACTCGATCGGCCCACCCGCGAACACCCCGGCGTTGTTGACCAGGATGTCCAACCGCCCCAACTCGGCGACGGTCCGCTCCACGGCGCCGACCACGGCCGTCGCGTCGGTGCTGTCCGCGTTGATCGCCAGGCCGGTCCGCCCGTACGCCTCGATCTCGGCCACCACGGACTTCGCGCTGTCCTCCGCGGTGCGGTAGGTGAACGCGACGTGGATGCCGTCCTCGGCCAGCCGGCGCACGACGGCGGCGCCGATTCCCCGGCTCCCGCCCGTCACCAGGGCGACCCTGTCGGCAAGTCTGACCGTCATGCCGTCATCCTGACAGTCGACTCAGGACGCTGATCATCCGGGTCACCCGCCCGTTTCCCGTCCGTTCGATCAGACAGGATTGCCGGCGCCCAGTCCGGGTACGCGCGGGCCGTCCAGCGGCGGAACGGGGAGACTAGACATGAGCGCACCGACGGGACGGGTCGACACGATCGTGCTCATCCACGGGCTCTGGATGACCTCGCGGAGCTGGGAGCACTGGGCGCAGCGGTACGCCGCGCGCGGCTTCCAGGTGCTCACGCCCGCCTGGCCCGGCATGGACCGCGAGGTGGAGGAACTGCGGGCCGACCCGGCGCCGATCGCCGCGCAGCGCATCGCCGACATCGCCGACCACTACGAGGCGATCATCAGGGACCTGCCGCGCCCGCCGATCATCATGGGCCACTCGTTCGGCGGCCTGATCGCCCAGTTGCTGGCGGACCGCCACCTCGGCGCGGCGGTGGTCGCCGTGCACCCGGCACCGGTACGGGGCGTGCTCAAGCTGCCGCCCAGCACGCTGCGCTCCGGGTACTCCATCCTGCACAACCCGGCCAACCGGCACCGCGCCGTGCCGTTCACCCCGGAGGACTTCCGGTACGCCTTCGGCAACACCATCAGCCAGGAGCAGTCCGACGCGGCCTGGGAGCGCTACGCCGTACCGGGCGCCGGGCACGTGCTGTTCGAGGCCGCGTTCGCCAACCTGGACCCGAACTCGGCCACCGAGATCGACAAGAAGCGCAGCGACCGCGCCCCGCTGCTGATCACCGCGGGCGGCGAGGACCACGTGGTGCCCGCGTCGCTTGCTACCAGCATCGCCAACCTCTACCGGAGTTCCACGGCGCTCACCGGCTACCGGGAGTTCCCCGGCCGGTCGCACTTCGTCGGCGGCGAACCGGGCTGGGAGGAGGAGGCGGACTTCGCGCTGGAGTGGGCGGTCGAGGCGGCGAACGAGTTCTCCCCGACAGTGGTCTCCGAGGCCCCTGGACGGCGCTGACCCCGCCGGGCGCTCATCGCGGCCGGAACCGCCGGGAGCACTCACCGTCGTGTCCGGGCCGGAGCAGACACCGCTGCCCACCGGGCAGCAACCGGTCGCAGAACACCCAGTGCCGGACGTTCTGGTCGTCCTCCGCCGAGACAGTGGTGCCGCCGGGCTCGGTCTGTGGCAGGACGTGGGTCCAGTGCGCCACCACCCGGGCCAGCCGCTGAGCGGAGAGCAGGTCGTTGACGACGACCGGCAGGTGGATCACCCAGCGCTCGGTCACCTGTCGTACCCCCGTTCGTTGCGCGCCCGGGCCTGCTCCGACTGCCAGCGGCGCAGCGCGTTCTTGATTCGGTCCGTCTCCCGGCGGCTCTGCGCCAGCGCGTCGTAGACAGCGGCCAGGTCACCGGCGACGCGGTCGAGGAACTCCCGCACCTCCTGCGGGTCGAGCCCGCGCCGTCCCAGCGGGGTCGGTCGGAAGCTCCGCTCGCGCACCTGCCAGGGGCGCAACGGACGGTAGGCCGACGAGCGGTAGCAGGTCGATCCGAGGACCGACCGCCGGCGACCTCGGACCCGCCGGAGGAAGACGCGCATGACAAGACCTGCCTCTCACCATCGAGATCGAACCGTGGAAGGGCGGGCCCGCCGGCCCGCCCCGCACCGGCGGACCCACCCCGGCACCTGCCACCGCAGCCTTCAACCAGCAGTACGTCAGCAGGGCTCATATGACCACTGAGCAGGGAGAACTCCACAGTGGTCGCAGAGGCAGTGAAACACCGCATCAGATCAAATGCAACGTCTAACAAACGGCGTATTAGCAGCGCCTGACATCATTGATAGAACCCAGCGTGACGTGTCTATTGTTTCTGATACATCGGAGGCGTTAAATTGAGCGAACACGCGTCAACCGCTACCTGACCATCGGAGGCAGGGGTGTCACAGGCCGTAACGGGATCAACGATGCTTCGGCGGCAGCTCGGCAGGAAGCTCGAATCCCTTCGTAAGGCTGCCGGGCTGACGATGGAGAAGGCCGCCGAGGAACTCGACCGGGCGCGGGCGACCCTCTATCGCATCGAGAGCGGTGCCGAGAACGTCCGCTTCCGTGCCGCCGACGTCAAGGAGATGCTCAGGCTCTACGGAGCTTCCGAGGACGACACCGAACTGGTCCTCGCGATGGCATCGGCCACGCGGGAGAACAAGAACTGGTGGCACGACTACATCGGCTCGGGCCTGCCGCGCTGGTTCCAGCTCTACATCGGCCTTGAAGCCGCCGCCGCCGACATCCGTAAGTACCAGCCCGAACTGGTTCCTGGCCTGTTCCAGACCCGCGCCTACGCCGAGCAGGTCTTCAAGATGCCGGGTGGCTCGATCGACGCCAGCGACAGCGACGAGCGGCAGCGCGCGGTCCAACTCCGAATCGAACGGCAAGGGCTTCTCACCCGCTTCTCGGCTCCGCAACTGAGCGTAATAATGAACGAGGCGGTCTTGCGCCGGCCCGTCGGTAGCGCCACGATCATGGCCGAGCAACTGAGCCAGATCTTGAAGGCTGCCGAACTACCGAACGTGACCGTGCAGGTGCTGACTTTTTCTTCTGGCCTTCACGCCGGGGCAATGGCCGGAGCCTTCTCGATCATGAACTTTCCTCGGGACGGCAGCGGGAAGGAGATTGAACCGCCTGTGGCTTACCTGGAGGCCGCGACCGGGGCGATGTACCTCGACAAGCCCCATGAGGTCGCCGCCTACGATGCCATCTGGACCGACATGGCGAGCCGCGCCCTCAACGAGTCCCGATCGAAGACTTTGATCCAGCAAGTCGCAGAGGAGTACTCCCGTGCCTGACCTGACCGGTGCCGTCTGGCGCAAGTCGACCCGCAGCAACAACGGCGGAGACTGCGTCGAGGTCGCCGACAACCTGCCCGGCCTGGTCGGGCTACGCGACAGCAAGAACAGCACCGGCCCGGTCCTCGCCTTCCAGCGGAGCAGTTGGGCCGCCTTCATCCGGGCCGTCAAGAACGAGACGCTGAGCCGCTGACGGGTCGCCGCGACCGGCCTGGAAGCGCTAAGGACGGTCAACGCGGTAACGGCCCGTCAGCAGCCAGCCGGTCCAGCCCGCGAGGTAGGCGAGATAGCCGGCCAACAGCACGACGGCCCACCAGGACAACTCGTGCCGCCCGGTGACGGCGGCCTCGGTGACGAACCCGAAGACCCCGGCGAGCAGCACGAGGGTTGCCGCGCCCACCTGGTACATGTCGTCGGCCAGCATGCGACGTAGCCGCTGCTCGTTCTCGAGCGCCTTCCAGAACTCCGCGTGCCGCACGATGACGAGGTCCAGGTCGATTCGCCCGGCGATCCAGGCACAGCCCGCGAACAGCGCGACCATCGAGCAGCCGATCGACGCGGCCAGAGCCACACCGGCCCACTTCGACCCGTACGAGTCAGCGCCCAGCCCGAAGCCGAAATGCAGCGGAACCCGCTCGGGCCAGAACAACGCGCAGCACACCACCACTACCGCATAGAGGCCCGCCGCAGCGGTGAAAGCTCGTCGGGTCATCCGACCAACTGAGCTTGATCTTCGGGGAGACCCGGGCCGACCTGCATCGACATTGGCTGATCATTATCGACCCCTTGCCATCGGGCGAGGGATCGCCTCCGGTGTAAAAGTTTCTAGACATGGTGTCAAAGTCGTCATACCATGAGCATGTCAAGGATTCTTTACAAGGGAGGCGGCCGTGACGCACGAGGAGAAGCGAGCCTGGATCATGCTGGTGGTCAGCGTGGTGGGATATTCCGTCTATGCCGCCGTCGTCCTGGACAAGGCCGACGGCGGGCCGCTCACCGCCACCCCGTACGCGGCTGTTCTGCTGTGGACGATCGGCGGGGCCGTCGTCGCGAACATCGTGGCCGAGATCGGGGTGGGCGTGGTGAACCCGCACGCTTCCCGGGTCAGGGACGTACGCGATCGGGAGATCGGACGGCTCGGCGACCACGTCGGCCAGGCGTTCGTTGCCCTCGGCGCGGTGTCGGCGATGCTGATGGCGCTGGCCGAGTGGGACTGGTTCTGGATCGCCAACGTTATCTACCTGTGCTTCTTCCTGTCCGCGGCGGTCGGCTCCCTGGCCAAGGTGATCGTCTACCGCAGGGGTGTCCCGCAGTGGTGAAGCCGACCCGTGTCACGAACAGCATCCGCGCACTGCGCTTCGCACACGACGAGATGACCCAGGCCGAACTCGCCGACCGGATTGGCGTGACCCGGCAGACCGTCATCGCCATCGAGCAGAGTCGCTACTCGCCGTCGCTGGAGATGGCGTTCAAGATCGCCCGAGTGTTCGGCGTACGCATCGACGACGTGTTCCAGTACCCCGAGGAGGCGACACTGTGAAGGCCATCGTCCAGGACAGCTACGGCCCAGCCGACGGGCTCCACCTTCGCGACATCGACACGCCGGCCGTGGGCGATGAGGACGTTCTCGTCCAGGTCCGCGCCGCCGGCGTCGACCCCGGAGTCTGGATCTTCATGACCGGCCGTCCCTATCTGGCGCGGCTGGCCAGCGGGCTGCGTCGGCCTCGGGTTCCGGTGCGCGGCCGGGACCTGGCCGGGGTGGTGGCCGCGGTCGGCGCCCGGGTGACCCGGTTCCGGCCCGGCGACGAGGTGTTCGGCACCTGTCTGCGCGGCTCGTACGCCGAGTTCGCGAGCGCGCCGGAACGGCGGCTGGCCCGTAAGCCGGCAAACGTGTCGTTCGCGCAGGCCGCCGCCGCGCCGGTCTCCGGGATGACGGCGCTTCGCGCGGTCCGCGACAGCGGCGCGGTGCGCCGGGGACACCGCGTGCTGGTCATCGGCGCGTCCGGTGGTGTCGGGTCGCACGCCGTGCAGATCGCCAAGGCGTACGGGGCGACGGTCACAGCCGTCTGCACGCCGGCCAGGGCCGCGTTCGTACGTTCCCTCGGCGCCGACGACGTCCTCGACTACACAAGCGAGGAGGTCGACCGCGACGGACCGATCTACGACGTGGTCATCGACACCGGCGGCGACCGGTCGTTCGCACTCCTGCGGCGCGCCCTCACCCCACACGGGACACTGGCGCTCGTCGGCGGCTCGTACACCAAGGGTCCGGTGCTCAGCGGCTACGACCGGCAGATGTTCCGCGCGCCGCTGCTGTCCCTGCTCGTCGGTCAACGGCTGCGCAGCGTGAGTGCGGTTGAGCGGACCGAGGACCTGAGGGAGCTGGGGACCCTCATCGAATCGGGGGCGCTCACCCCGGCGGTCGACCGCACTTATCCCCTGAGCCAGGCGGCGGACGCGATCCGGCACCTCCGGGACGGGCACCCGGCGGGGAAGATCGTCGTCACCATCTGACCCGATGGTTGTGACGCACCCGCGCAGCGCGTGTCCGGTCCCACACGCTGGTGTGGGGGTGTCTGCGCCGGGTATGACGGGAACATGAGGGCGAGTTTCCGTCTGGGTCGGATCGCCGGCGTACCGGTCGGCGTCAACTGGAGTGTCCTGGTCATCTTCGTGCTGATCGCGTGGGCGCTGTCGGCAAGCCTGTTCCCATCCTCGTACCCCGGTCACTCCCCCGTCGCCTACTTCGCGGCCGGCCTGGCCGCCGCTGTGGTCTTCTTCCTCGGCCTGCTCGCCCACGAGGTGGCGCACGCGGTGGTCGCCAAGCGCAACGGCATCGAGGTCGAGGGCATCACGCTGTGGCTGTTCGGCGGCGTGGCCGAGCTGAAGGGCGAGGCGAAGGACCCGGGCGCCGAACTGCGGATCGCCGGGGTCGGGCCGCTGGTCAGCCTGATCATCGGCGTGGTCTTCGCGGCGATCGCGGTGGCGGTCGCCGCCGCGGGCGGGCACGGGCTGCTGCTCGGCGCGCTGGCGTGGCTGGCGGGCATCAACGTACTGCTGGCGATCTTCAACGTGCTGCCGGCCGCCCCGCTGGACGGCGGGCGGCTGCTGCGCGCGGCGGTCTGGAAGTTCACCGGCGACCGGACCAAGGCTTCCGTGGTGGCGGCCCGCGCGGGCTGGGTGCTCGGCGTGGTGCTGATCGGGCTGGGACTGTGGCGGTTCTTCACCGGCGCCGGGTTCGGCGGGCTGTGGCTGGCGCTGATCGGCTGGTTCCTGCTCGGCGCCGCCGGCCAGGAGGAACGCGCCGCCCGGATGGGCGACGCGCTGCGCGGCATCCGGGTCGGCGACGTGATGACGGCGCAGCCGCAGACCGCGTCCGGTGACCTCACCGTGGCCGACTTCGTCGACCACTACCTCTTCGCGTACCGGCACTCGGCGCTGCCGCTCACCGTCGACGGCAGGCCGGTCGGTCTGGTCACGCTCGATCGGGTACGCGGCATCGCGGCGGACCGCCGCGCCTCGACCACGCTGGCCGAGGTGTCCTGCCGGGCCGACGAACTGGTGCTCGCCCGCCCGGAGGAGCAGCTCACCGACCTGCTCCCCCGGCTCAACGAGTGCACCGACGGCCGGGCGCTCGTGGTGGTCGACGACCAACTTGTCGGCATCGTCTCGCCCAGCGACATCAGCCGCGCCGTCCAGCGTGGCAGCCTGCGCCAGCAGACGCCCGCCGGGCGGTAAATCAGTCCCGGGGGAAGTAGCGGTCCATCTCGGCGGTGCGGAACTTCCCCTTCGGGTCGAACTCGCGCAGCAGCGCGGCGAAGTCGGCGTGCCGGGGGTACGCGGCGGCGGGATCGCGCTCGAACAGCTTGCCCCAGTGCGGGCGCGGCGCGAACGGGGCGAGCCGCTCCTCCACCTCGGCCAGCACCGGCGCCACAGCCACCGGGTCGCCGATCCAGGTGAAGTGCAGCGCCAGCGACTCGCGCCGGAAGTTCGGGCTCAGCCACAGCTCGTCGGCGGCGACCGTCCGCAGCTCGCAGATCTGGAGCACGGCGGCGATCCGGTCGGCGACCGGGTCGAGCGCGGCGAGCGCCGCCGACGCGTCGCTGCGGGCCACGTGCCACTCGGACTGCAACTCGTCGCCGCTGCTCGGGGTGAAGCCGAGCCGGAAGTGCGGCAGCCGCTCGTGCCACGGCCCCGGCTCGCCGAGCTGTGCGGTGCAGTGCTCCGGTGACATGCCGGGCACCGGGTGCCGGGGCGAGTCGGCGGCCACCGTGTCCAGCCAGTCGGCGGGCGGCGGGGCCTGGTCGGCGTACTGCTTCACCCACACCTGGTCGAAGCGCTCCGAGCGCCACGAGGTGAAGACGCTGACGCTGTACGCGGCGTCGAGCGCCTCGTCCAGCGCCGCGCGGGGCAGGCCGAGGCGGACGTACTGCCGGATCTCGTACGTGGGCACCACGTCGAGCGTGAGCCGGGTGACCACGCCCAGCGCGCCCAGGTTGACCACCATCCCGGCGAAGCGCGGGTCACTGCGGTCGACGGTGATCAGGTCGCCGTCGGCGGTGACCAGTTCCAGCGCGGCGACGGCGGCGGCCAGGTTGCGGTTCCGCGCGCCGGAGCCGTGCGTGGCGGTGGCTACCGAGCCGGCCACCGAGATGTGCGGCAGCGAGGCGAGGTTCGCCAGCGCGTACCCCTTTGCCTGGAGCGCGGTGGCCAGGTCGCCGTAGCGGACACCGGCCGCGACGGTGACGGCGCCGCGGTCGGGGTCGAGCGCGACGGCGGGTGGCAGGCCGTCCAGCGCGACCTGGACGCCGGTGGTGTCGCCGAGCCGGTTGAACGAGTGGCCGGTGCCGACGGCCCGGACCAGGTCGGCCTCCGCGACCAGCCGGCGCAGCTCGTCGGTCGAGGTCGGCCGCGATCGGGTACGCGCCGACCAGCTGACGTTTCCGGCCCAGTTGGTGTCCGTCATGCGCTGCATCATGCGCCATCATGCGCCGGCAGGGTTGCCCCGGCCACTCGGCGGGAATCCTGGCGGGATGAGCAGCTACCGCGACCCGAGCCTCCGCGGCGACGTGTACCCGTCGGAGGAGGAGATCGACCCGACCGGCGTGGACCCCGACGTTGCGGAGATGCCGCCAGCCGCTGCGGAGCCCGCCGCTGCGGGGGCGACGCCTGCCGCTGTAGGGGTGACGCCCGCCGCGACCGCGCCGGTGCCGGGGCCCACGCCGGAGCCCGAGCCGGACCCGGTGCCCCATCCGGGGCCGCCGCCACGCCAGGCGTCCGGCCGGTCGATCGTGACCCGGCACCTGGACGGTTCTGTCGAGGTGGTGACGGACCTGGACGGCGACGGCGTGGCCGACGTGGTGCAGGTCGACCTGGACGGCGACGGTGTGCCCGACGTGACGTACCTGGACAGCGACCGCGACGGCCGCCTCGACACCGTCCGCCGCGCCACCGCGACCTGACCCGTCCGCCGCCCCGGCTCGGCCCGCCCCGGCTCGTCGATCTTGGAGTTGTGGCGCCCGGATTGTCGCTCAAGCGAGGCTTGTCAGGTGCCACAACTCCAAGATCGACGGGGCGGCCCGGGGCGGCCGGGCGCGCCGGGTCAGACCTGGGGCATCACCTCGGCGGCTACCAGCTCCAGGTGGTCCAGGTCGGTCAGGTCCAGCACCTGGAGGTAGGCGCGCGAGCTGCCCGCCTCGGCGTACCGGCCGAGCGTCTCGACCACCTCGGCGGGCGTGCCGGCGGCGCCGTTCGCGCGCAGCTCGGCCGGGTCGCGCCCGATCGCCTCGGCGCGGCGCTTCATCTCGGCCTCGTTGCGGCCGCAACAGAGCACGAGCGCGTTGGACCAGGTCATCGTGGACGGGTCGCGGTCGATCGCGGCGCACGCGTCGCGTACCCGCCCGAACTGCGCGACGGTGTCCTCGACCGAGGCGAACGGCAGGTTGAACTCGTCGGCGTACCGGGCGGCCAGGCGGGGCGTGCGCTTCGGGCCCATGCCGCCGAGCAGGATCGGCGGGCGGGGGCGCTGCACCGGCTTTGGTAGCGCGGGCGAGTCGCTGACCGGGTAGTACGTGCCTGGGAAGTCGAACGTGGCGCCGTCCGGGGTGGACCAGAGCCCGGTGATGACGGCGAGCTGCTCCTCCAGCCGGTCGAACCGCTCCCCCAGCGACGGGAACGGGATGCCGTACGCGGAGTGCTCCTCGGCGTACCAGCCGGTGCCGATGCCCAGCTCGACCCGGCCGCCGCTCATCTGGTCGACCTGCGCCACGGTGATCGCCAGCGGGCCGGGTAGCCGGAACGTGGCGGCCGTCATCAGCGTGCCGAGCCGGATCCGGGTGGTGTCGCGGGCCAGCCCGGCGAGCGTGGTCCACGCGTCGGTCGGGCCGGGTTCGCCGCTCACCGAGCCCATCTTCAGGTAGTGGTCGGAGCGGAAGAACGCGGCGAAGCCGGTCTCCTCCGCGCGGCGGGCCACGGCGAGGAGCTGGTCGTATGTGGCGCCCTGCTGGGGCTCGGTGAAGATCCGCAGTTCCATCCCCCGAGCATATGGAGCCCGCCGGGCCGGGGCAGCGCGACCTGTCGTTCCTTGCCAGGCATATAACCGATGGGGCATATTGCAAGGGTGACCGTCGACGCCTTCACCGTGCTGGCCGAACCCTCCCGCCGCCGCATCCTGGACCGGCTGCGCCGGGCGGAGAGCAGCGTCGGCGAACTGGTGGACGCGCTGGGCATGAGCCAGCCGGCGGTCTCCAAGCACCTGCGGGTGCTCCGCGACGCCGGCCTGGTCACCTGCCGTACGGCGGCGCAGCGGCGGATCTACCGGGTCGACGTGGCGCCGCTGCGGGCCGTGGACGACTGGCTCGGGCCGTACCGGTCGATGTGGACCGCGCATCTCGACGCCCTGGAACGCCATCTCGACAGTCAGGAGTGACAGATGGACCGCGACACGTTCCGTCCCGGCCCGCTCGCCCGGGTGGAGCTGGAACCCGCGAACGACAGGTGGGACCTGGTCTTCGTCCGCGACCTGCGGCACCCGCCGGAGACGGTGTGGGCCGCGCTCACCGACCCGGATCAGCTCGCCGCGTGGGCGCCGTTCCTGGCCGACCGCGACCTGGGCCGCACCGGTGACGCCGTGCTCAGCACCGTCGACGGCGAGCAGACCCACCCGGCGCCGGCCCGGGTGCTGCGCGCGGACCGGCCGCACCTGCTGGAGTACACCTGGGGCGACGACCTGCTCCGCTGGGAGCTGGCCCCTACCGGCGACGGCACCACGCTCACGCTGCGGCACCGGGTCGCCCGGCCCGACCTCGCCCCGACGACTGCTGCCGGCTGGCACCTCTGCCTCGACGTCGCCGCCCATCTGCTCGACGGCGACCCGGTCGGCCCGATCCGGGGCGCGGAGGCGAAGGACTTCGGCTGGGCGGAGCTGCGCGACGCGTACGCCGAACGCCTGAACCGCGGCTGACGACGGCCGTCACGCGGTCCGGCGGCGCAGCCACCCGGCGGCGCCGCCGACCAGCGTCGTCCCGATGGTCGTGCCGATCGCCACCAGCGCCGCCCCGACCGCCCACAGGCCGGTGTCGTCGGTCGAGGCGGCGTGCACCGCCCACGGGACGGTGAACGCCACTGTCATCACCGTCGCCACCAGCCAGATGTTCAGCCACCAGCCGCCCGCTGCGGCCAGCGCGCCCAGGGTCAGCACCGCGGCGGCGACCTGCCAGACCGCGTACGGCCCGCTCATGTCGCCGGTCTGCGGGTCCACGGTCCAGCCGGATTCCCAGCTCAGCCAGGCCACCCAGGCACCGGCGGTGGCCAGCGCCAGGAGCAGACCGCCGAGCAGCGTACGTCTCGTCGTCACGCCTTCGATCCTGCCCGGCCGGCGGGCCGGGCGAATGAGCACGCGTACTCGATTCCGCTGCCGCGCACACGGCGGTGTGCGCGGCGTGTGCGCCCGGTGCCAGCGGGCCCGGCCATCGTCGGCGTCATGAGTTACGCATTCGAGGCGGAGGGCCTGGTCAAGCGGTTCGGTACGACCACCGCGCTGGCCGGGATCGACCTCGCCGCACGCCGCGGGACCGTGCTGGGGGTGCTGGGGCCCAACGGCGCCGGCAAGACCACAGCGGTACGGATCCTCGCCACACTGTTGCGCCCGGACGAGGGGCGCGCCACTGTCGGCGGCCACGACGTGGTCACCGACGCCGCCCGGGTACGCCGGTTGATCGGGCTGACCGGCCAGTACGCCTCGGTCGACGAGGACCTGACCGGCACGCAGAACCTGGTGCTGATCGGCCGGCTGCTCGACCTGAACCGCCGTGAGGCGCGGGCGCGGGCGGCGGAGCTGCTCGCCTGGTTCGGCCTGACCGACGCGGCCGGGCGCCCGGCCAAGACGTACTCCGGTGGCATGCGCCGCCGCCTCGACCTGGCCGCGAGCCTGGTCGGCCGGCCGGAGGTGATCTACCTGGACGAGCCGACGACCGGCCTGGACCCGGCCAAGCGGGAGGAGATGTGGGGCGTGGTCCGCTCGCTGGTCGACGACGGGTCGACGGTGCTGCTGACCACGCAGTACCTGGACGAGGCCGACGCGCTCGCCGACGAGATCTCGGTGATCGACCACGGCCGGGTGATCGCGCACGGTACGCCGGGCGAGCTGAAGCGGATCGCCGGCAGTCAGACGATCGTGGTCCGGCCGACTGATCCGGGCCGGATCGGCGCGGTCGCCGAGATCCTGCGCGCCAGCACCGGGACCGATCCCGAGCTGCCCCGGCCGGGGCTGCTCACCGTGCCGGTGGACAGCGACGCCACGTTCACCGCCGTGGTCCGCCGGCTCGACGACGCCGGCATCGGAGTGGTCGAGCTGGCGTTGCGGCTGCCCAGCCTCGACGAGGTGTTCTTCACGTTGACCGGCCACGGCGCCGAGGAGCCCACGGAGGTGGCGGCATGACCACGACCACTCGTACGGCGGCGACGCCGTCCCGGCCCGCCGCCGCCCACACCGCGGTCCGTCCGTTCGGGATGGCCCGGCACAGTCTGGCGCTGGCCGGCCGCAGCCTGGTCAAGACGGTCCGGACGCCGGAGCAGCTGCTGGACGTCACGCTCCAGCCGATCGTCTTCGTGCTGATCTTCGTCTACCTGCTCGGCGGCGCGGTCGCCGGCTCGCAGCACGAGTACCTCCAGTTCCTGCTTCCCGCGATCATGGTGCAGACCGTGTTGTTCGCGTCCATCGCGACGGGCGTCAGCCTCAACACCGACGTCGAGAAGGGCGTGTTCGACAGGTTCCGCAGTCTGCCCATCGCCCGGTCCGCGCCGCTCGTCGGCTCCGTGGTCGGTGACCTGGTCCGGTTCGTGGTCTCCATCGTGGTGCTGCTGGGGTTCGGCTATGCGCTCGGCTTCCGGATCGGCACCGATCCGCTGTCCGCGCTCGCCGCGTGCCTGCTCACCATCGCGTTCGCGTTCGCGGTCAGCTGGATCGGCGTGCTGCTCGGGGTGCTGATGCGCAGCCCGGGCGCGGTGCAGGGCACGGCGTTCCTGCTGCTGTTCCCGCTGACCTTCGGCACCAACATGATGGTGCCGACGGACACGCTGCCCGGCTGGTTGCAGTGGTGGGTCGGGGTCAACCCGGTCGCCGACGTGATGGAGGCGGCCCGGGGCCTGATGATCGGTGGCCCGGTGGCCGGGCCGGTGACCCGGTCGCTGCTCTGGACCGTGGCGATCATCGCGGTGTTCGCGCCGCTCGCCGTCCGCGCCTACCGCCGCCGCGCCTGACCGGACGGCACGCCGATCACCGAGCCGGGTCGCCGCCCACGAACGCCAGGGCGTCGGCCCGGCTACGGCCGTTACCCCGGGCGTACGCGGCGGCGTACCCGTCCTCACCCAGCTCGGCGCGCAGCCGCTCGGCGAGACGCTGCGCGTCCGGGTTGGAGCGGTCGGGCCGGCCGCGCAGCGAGTCGGAGACGCCGAGCAGTTCGGCGGCCCGCTCGTACCGGCCCTCCGCCACCGCCAACGCCACCCAGCCGACAGTGACGATCGCGACCACCGGCATGTCCCGGGCGGCGAGGGCCCGCGTGGTCGCCTCGTCGAGGTGCCGGCGCGCACCCGGCAGGTCGCCGCGGGCCAGCGCCAGATGGCCCATCTCGGACAGCAGCAGGCCACGGAACTGCGGGGCGACGAGCGGCGTCTCGGCCTGCCGGCGCATCGCCTCGGCGAGACACTCCTCGGCTTCGTCCAGCGAGCCGTCGGAGCGGGCGATGCTGCCGAGCATCATCAGCCCGAACGCGCCGTCCCGGCCGTCCCGGTCGGTCACGAACCGGCGCAGTTCGGCCTTCGCGCCGGCCACGTCGCCGGAGCGGGCCCGGATGGCCGCGAGCCAGATCAGCTGGAAGCCCGGCTCCGAGGCCGGGTTGAGTTCCCGGGCCAGCCGCACCGACTCCTCCAGCGCCTCGGTCGCCGCGTCGAAGTCGCCGCGTTTGGTGAGCGCGTCCGCGTACTCGCTGAGCACGTGCGACAGGCTCATCCGCTCACCGACCGCGCGCAGCTCCGCGGCGGCGTCGGTGAGGTCGCGGAGCATGCCCTCGGCGTCGCCGTCGTTCTCCTTGAACTTGCCGCGTATCCCCAGCAACGTGCCGTCGGTCCACGGGTCGGGATGCCCGCGCGCCCGGTCGATCGCCGCGATCCCGGCCGCCGTGTCGTCGCCGAAGATCGACAGCATCGGTGCGAGCAGCCCCACGATCGGATGCTTGGTCCCCTCCGCCGCCCGCAGGATCGTGGTCAGCTCGGCGATCTGCTCCGGCGTCGGCCCCTGCTCGCCGCGTGCCAGCTCCGCGCCGATGCGGATGGCGAGCACCACCGCCCGCTCCTCCGCCGGAGCCGGGCCGGGCAGCGCCAGCGCGCGGGCCAGCACGTCACCGCCGATGCCGCCGTCGTCGCCCCAGATCACCAGCGGCAACGCCAGCCCCGCGCCGATCCGCAGCGCGGTGTCGGCGTCACCGGCGTCGCACGCGTAGTGCAGCGCGCCGACGATGTTCTCCCGTTCCGCCTCCAGCAGGCGCAGCCACGGCAGCTGACCGGCCGTCCGCAGGTGCGGCTCCGCGGTCCGGACCAGCTCCCGGAAGTACGCCGCGTGCGCGGCGCGCGCCCCGGCCACCGCCCCGGCGGCGGCGAGCCGTTCCAGCCCGTACTCCCGGATGGTCTCCAGCATCCGGAACCGCCCGTCCCCGACGACCTGGAGCAGCGACTTGTCCACGAGCGCGTCGAGCAGCGCGGCGGCGGCCGGGCCGGCGACGCCGGCCGCCGACTCGGCGGTGACCGACGCCGGGAAGACCGCGAGCCGTTCGGCGAGCCGTCGCTCGTCGTCGGTGAGCAGCCCCCAGCTCCAGTCCACCACCGCCCGCAGCGTGCGGTGCCGGGGCAGCGCGGTGCGGCTGCCGCCGGTCAGCAGCCGGAACCGGTCGTCCAGCCCGGCCGCGACCTGCTGCGGCGACAGCGTCCGCAGCCGCGCGGCGGCCAGTTCGATGGCCAGCGGCAGGCCGTCGAGCCGCCGGCAGACCTCCACCACGGCCGCCACGTTGTCGCCGGTCACCAGGAACCCGGGCCGCACGGCGGCGGCCCGGTCGCGCAGCAACTGCACCGACGGGTACGCGAGCGCGTCGCCCGGCGTCGCGTCCGCCGGGGGCAGGCGCAACGGGGGTACGGGGTCCAGCGCCTCACCGACGATGCCCAGCGGCTCCCGCGAAGTGGCCAGCACGCGCAGTCCCGGGCAGCGGCCGAGCAGCTCCTCGGCGAGCCGGGCGGCGGCCTCGACGACGTGTTCGCAGTTGTCCAGCACGATCAGCGTCTCGTCGGTGGCGATCGTCTCCACCAGGCGGCCGAGCGTGTCGCGGGCCGGCGGGCGTACCGGTTCCAGCGTCCGGTCCCGGCGGCCCAGCGTGTCGAGCACGGCCCGTGGTACGTCCGCCGGGTCGGTGATCGGCGCCAGCTCGACCAGCCAGGCCCCGCCGGGTACGCCGTCGGCGAGCCGGCCCGCCGCCACGCTCGCCAGCCGCGTCTTGCCCGCTCCGCCCGGCCCGAGCAGGGTGACCAGCCGGTTGCCGGCGAGCAGTCCGGTGAGCCGCCGCAGGTCCTCGTCGCGCCCGACGAACGTGGTGAGCGCGGTCCGCAGGTTGCCCCGCGTCACGGCCGTCGGCTGCGGCGGGGCCGCCTCGCCGCGCAGCAGTTCCAGATGCGCGGCCCGCAACTGCGGCGACGGGTCCACGCCCAGCTCGTCGGCGAGCCGCTGCCGGATCCGCTCGTACGCGGCGAGCGCCTCGGCGGGCCGCCCGGCGGCGGCGAGCGTGCGCAGGTGCAGTTCGGCCAGCCGCTCCCGCAGCGGATGCGCGGCGGTCAGCTCGTCCAGCTCGGCGACGAGCAGCTCCGGCCGCCCGGTCCGCAGCTCCGCCTCGATCCGGTCCTCCTGCGCGGTGAGCCGCAGTTCCGCCAGCCGCGCCACCGCTGCCGCCGCGTACGGCGCGTCGACGACCTCGGCCAGCGCCGGCCCCCGCCACAACGCCAGCGCGTCACGCAACGTCGTACGCGCCGCCGCCGCGTCCCCGTCACGAAGCGCCGCCCGCCCCTGCCGGGTCAGCCGCTCGAACCGCCCGGCGTCCACGTCGTCCGGGTCGAGGTCGAGCCGGTAGCCCGCCGGGCTGCTGCGTATCGCGAGCCCGGGCACCGCCCGGCGCAGCCGGGACACGAGCGTCTGCACCGCGTTGGCGGTGTCGGTCGGCGGCTCGTCACCCCAGAGCGCCTCGGCCAGCGCGGGCACGCTCACCGGCCGGCCCGGGTCCAGGGCGAGACGGATCAGCAGCACCCGCAGCCGCGCCCCGGCGACGTCGACCGGCCGATCGCCGTCGCGGACCTCAAGCGGCCCGAGGATCCCCACCCGCACCGTGTCACTCTCTCATCCCCCGCCGACCCGACGCCGACACGACCGTGGACGGGCTACGCGTCGGGGATGCGGACCGTGAGCACCCGGGTGAGGACGCGGAAGCCGGCGGCGTCGTACATGCGGCGGGCCGGGTTGCCGTCGACCACCGACAGGCCGACTGACGGCAGCCCGACCTCGCGCGCGCCGCGCAACGCGTGGACGAGCAGCGCCCGGCCGAACCCGCGGCGCTGTGCGCGGGGCGCCACACCCAGGTTGAGGATCCAGACGCAGTCGTCGTCGGTCCACGGCACCGGCCCGGCGCACAGCACGTGCCCGGCGCTGCGGCCGTCCGGGTCGACCAGCCGGGCCGAGGCGGGCACCAGGGGCGGAACCGGCTCGCCGGTGTCGAACATGGCCCGTACCTCGTCGGTGTCGCTCGGCTGCCAGCGGCCGTCTGGGTGGTCCGGGCCGTACGCCGCGTCCAGCCCTGCGGCGAGGTCGTCGTCCCAGCCGGGGGCGCCGAGCGACCAGCCGTCCGGCAGCGCCACCGGTTCGGGTACGTCGATCAGGTCGTGCCGCATGTCGGTGGCGGCCCGGTCCAGCGTCAGCCCGTCGGCCACCAGGGCCGCCGCCAGCGCCTCGTCCGGCGTCTCCAGCCGGTGCCCGGCCAGGTGGCGCCGCACCTGCGCGACGAGCCGGGTGAGCGGCGCCTCGGACAGCGGCCGGACGTCGGCCGCGACCGCGGTGCCGTCGTCGTCCCGCAGCCGCATCCGGGCCAGCGGCGTGTCGCCCTCATCGAGCAGCAGCGAGTCGTCGAGGTGCTGTCGTACCGGCATTCGCGGCAGCGTACCGGGCGCGCCCCGCTCCCGCTGGCGGGAGGGCGCGGGCCTAGGGTTGGGGGGGTGAGCAGGATCGATCGGGGCAGCAGGACGATCGCCGCGTCACCGGGGGCGGTGTACGACGCGCTCGTCGACCGGGCCGCCCTGGAGGCGTGGTTGCCGCCGGACGGGATGCGCGGGCGGATCGAGCGCTGGGATCCACGGCCGGGCGGCGGCTTCCGGATGGTGCTCACCTACCTCGACCCGGCCGGCAGCCCTGGTAAGACGTCGGACGCCACCGACGTGGTCGATGTCGGGTTCGCCGAACTCGTACCGGCGCGTCGGGTCGTGCAGACCGCCGTGTTCCAGGCCGACGACCCCGCGTACGCGGGCACCATGACCATGACCTGGCACCTCGCGGCGGCAGGCGACGGCACCGCTGTGACGGTCACCGCCACCGGCGTGCCGCCGGGCATCGACCAGACGGTGCACGAGGAGGGCATCGCGTCCTCGCTGGCGCACCTGGCCGCGTACCTCGAACCGGGCGGCTGACCCCGGCGGAGGCCGGGAATGGCGGCGGCTTTTGCGGGTAGCCGCCGGCGGTGACCGGGCAGCGTGAGGGGCGCGGCGGCCGGCGGGGGTCGTCGCGGCGCGCCGGCCTGGACGCGGAACGGTTCGACGAGGCGTGGGAGCGCGTGAACGAGCGCGGCCGGGCCGCCGGGCGGGACCGGATGCAACAGTTGCGGATCAAGTCCGTACTCGCCGTGCAGGCCGGACTGGCGGCGGCGCTGGCCTGGGCCGTCGCGCGCTGGCTCACCGGCATGCCGAGCCCGATCTTCGCCCCGGCCGCCGCGGTCGCGGTGATCACCTCGTCGTTCGGACGACGCCTCTCCAACACCGTCGAACTGCTCACCGGGGTGACGCTCGGCATCATCGTGTCGGACCTGCTGATCGGCGCCGTCGGCGCCGGCGTGTGGCAGACCGGCGTGATCGTCGCGGCGTCCGTCCTGGTCGCGCTGGCATTGAGTACGCGGGGCGGGATCGTGGGCAACGCCAGCGGTACGGCGGTGCTGCTCGGCGCGCTCTCCTCCTCCCGGCACACGCTGGAGTTCCCCCGCTTCGTCGACGCGCTGATCGGCGGCGGCGTGGGACTGGTGGTGACGCTGCTTCTGGTGCCGATCAACCCGCTGCGGGTCATGCGGCGGGTGGCCGCGCCGACGCTGCGCCAGCTCGCCGACCAGCTCGCCGCGACCGCCGCCGCGCTACGGCGACGCGACCACGACCTGGCCGACCGGTCGCTGAGCCGGTCGCAGGCGATCGGCGCGGACCTGGGCCGGTTCTGGGACGTGTTCGGCGGCGCGAAGGAGACCGTCGACCTCGCCCCGGCGCGGTGGCCGAGGCGGCGTTCCGTCCGGCACTACCAGCTCAGCGCGCCGGACGTGGACCAGGCGGTCTGGAACACCCGCGTACTGGCCCGGCGGGCCGTCGTGCTGATCGAGGACGGGGAGCCGATACCGGAGAGCCTGCCGGACGCCGTGGAGGCGCTCGGCGCCGCGGTGCACGCCGTACAGGAGGAGGTTCTCGCGGACCGGGGCCCGGAGGACGCCCGCCGTCACGCGCTGAACGCGGTGGCGGCGGCGACGCGCGCGGAGCTCGCCGGGACCGGACTGTCCGGCACGGTGATCGTGGGACAGGTCCGGACCGCGGCGAGCGACATCCTGCAGGCGACCGGGATGGACCGCGCGGAGGCGCTGCGGCGCATCCGGGAGGTGGCCGCCGCGCAGTCGTGAGCCGTCAGTCGTCCCCGCGGACGCGGGCGTGCAGGTGCATGTCGTGCCGTCCGTCGTCGTGCACGGCAGCGCTGCGCTTGGTGCCCTCCAGCCGGAACCCGGCCTTGACCGCGACCCGGCACGACGCGACGTTGCCGGTCGAGTGGTCCAGCCAGAGCCGGTGCAGCCGGCCGTCGCCGAGCGCCCACGCGCTCAGCGCCCGCAACGCGCCGGAGGCCACACCCGCGCCGCGGGCGGCCGGAACCACCCAGTACGCGCACCCGGCCACGCCGTCGTCGAGGTCCACCCCGCCCAGCACCATGCGACCCACCACTGCGCCGTCGCGCGTCACCGCCCAGCTCGCGCCCGTCGCCTGCCGCCAGGCACGGCGGAAGTGTGCGAACCACTCCAGGACCTGCTCCTGCGACGCGGGCCGCCGGGTGTGCCAGCGGCGGATCTCCGGATCCCGGTACGCGGACAGCACGGCCGGTGCGTCCTCGTCCTCCCAGGGGCGCAGGACCAGGCCGTCGGCCGCGAACAGCGTGGGCTGCGGGCCGGTGGTGAGCGTGCCGGCGGGAACGGCGGGTGGCGTCGACAGCGGAAAGCTCATGCCCGACTCTCCCCCGCCGACCGCCCCGCGTGTCAATCCGGTCCGGATCGGCAGCAGTGCTGGGCCCGCCACCATCGGCGCGGACCCAGCTCTCGGCACCGATCCGATCGGATAGTGCGCGTCGATCAGCGCCTGACGGGGCTCGGCGACGGGCCGAGGGGGTTGTCCGACCGCACGCCCGGCGGAGCCGGGACCGGACTGGCCGGCATGCTCGGGTCCGGGTCGACCGGGACGGGCGACGGCGCGCCCGGCGAATCCGGGACGGGCGACGGCGCGCCCGGGCGAGTCGGGTCGGCGCCGTCCGGCACTCGTCGGCCGTCCGGGCCGACCGGGACGGGCGACGCCAGGCCCGGCGGGGGCGGAACGGGCTCGGTCCGGTCCGGCTGCGGGGCGCTCGTGCCCGGCTGCGGCGAGATCACCGGATCGTCGCCGCGGCTGGCGTAGGCGAACGGCGCGCCGATCACCAGCACCGCCAGGATGCCCGCCGCACCTGCCGCCACCGTATTGCGTCGGCGGTTACGCACGCGCCGTTCCGCCCTGGTCAATGAGTCCTGCACAGTCGGTGCCTCCTCGGCGATGTCGGTGAGGGTGGAGCGGAGCAGACCTTCGAACGGATCACTCATCGCCGCATCTCCAGAAGCTCGCTGTCCGGCAGGATCTGACGCAGTCGGGTGACCGCCCGGTGGGTCCGGCTGCGTACCGTCCCGACCGAGCAGCCCAGCAGTTCGGCGACCTGGGCCTCCGGCAGGTCCTCGTAGTAGCGCAGGACCACGACGGTGCGCTGCGCCGGCGGCAACTCCCACAGCGCCGCCCGCAACGCCAGCCGGAGATCCGTACCGCCGGCCGGGTCGGCCACCACCGGCTCCCGCACGCCGGCCGGGGACTCCCGACGACGGCGCAACCGCCGCCACCAGCTCACCTGCTCCCGGTACATGACGGCACGGAGGTAGCCCTCCGGGTCGGCGTGCCGGATGCTCCGCCACTTCGGGATGACCTTCGACAGCGCCGACTGGAGCAGATCCTCGGCGCTGCTGCGGTCACCGGTGAGCAGGTAGGCGACCCGTATCAGCGCCGGGGCACGGCTCGCCACGAACTCGGCCAGCACCGCCCGCTCGTCCTCGTCCACCGCACCACCCTCGTCTTCTCGTTCACCAGTGACAGACGCGTGGGGGTGTCGCCGCTATCCCGGGATCGGCGAAACAGTTTCCGCGGGCGCCGGCACCGTCCCCGGTCCAGGCTCGGCCCCGCCTACACTGCGCCGCGTGGACCAGGCCGCACCGCACACCGTCAGCTCGCTCGCGTACGACCTGCGCGCCCTCGGCGTTGCTTCGGGTGACGTCCTGCTGCTGCACTCGTCGTACCGGAGTCTCGGGTTCGTCGCCGGTGGCACCGAGGCGGTGATCTGGGCGCTACTCGACGCGCTCGGACCGGAGGGCACCCTCGTCGTGCCGACGCACACGCCAGACAACACGGACCCGGCCGGGTGGCGGCATCCGCCCGTACCCGAGGCGTGGTGGCCAGTCATCCGCGAACAGACGCCCGGCTTCGACCCGGCCCGCACGCCGAGCCGGTGGATGGGCGCGGTCGCCGAGACGGTACGCACCTGGCCGGGCGCCCGCCGCAGCGACCACCCGCAGGTGTCCTTCGCCGCGCTCGGCGCGCACGCCGCCGACATCGTGGAGGGGCACCGCCTCGACGACGCGCTGGGCGAGCACTCCCCGCTCGGTGCGGTGTACCGGCTCGACGGCAAGGTGCTGCTGCTCGGCTGCGACCACAGCTCCAACACCTCGCTGCACCTGGCGGAATGGCGGCAGGCTTCGCCGCCGCGGGCGGTGACAGGCTCGGCGGTACGGCTGCCGGACGGCACGAGCCGGTGGACCACGTGGACAGACGTCGTCACCGACGAGGACGACTTCGACCGGCTGGGCACCGACTTCGAGGCGACAGGCGGCGCAACGACCGGCCGGGTCGGCAGCGCGACGGCCCGGCTGATGCGTCAGCGCACCCTGGTCGACTTCGCCACCGCCTGGATGGCCACGAGCCGCGGGCTCTGACCGCCCGCCTCACGCGGCCTTCTCGTCGATCTTGGAGTTGTGGCGCCTCGGATGTCCCGCACGCGGCTATTGCGAGGTGCCGCAACTCCAAGATCAGTGCAGCGCGGCACGCGGGAGGACGGGACGCTCGTTCAGTCCGGCTTGGGGGCGAAGGGGTTGCGGCGGGGCTGGCGTAGTTCCCACTCGGCCGGACACAGGTGGGTCCACGCGGCTCCCGTCACCGATCGCCGGTCGGGCAGCTCGTCGCCCCAGGTCGGCAGGCGGTTCTCGACCTGCCGGACGTAGCGCTCGTAGACGACAAGCTCGCGGTACTCCGGATCGTGCCGCCACAGCGCGTACGGCTGCTCGCGCAACCAGTCGCACGCCGCGTCGCCCTCGGCGACCAGGTCCGCGGTCGGCGGCAACACCGCCAGCGGCCTGTCGTTCTGCCGGTCGCCGTACTGCTTGAGGTGCGCCAGGTATCCGTCCTCGTTCCGAGGGTGGGTCACGTGGACGCCGACAACGGTCACCGGTACGGCGAGCAGCGCGGTCACGGCCAGCGCCGACACCACCCACAGGCGTCTGTTCACGCGGCAACCATAGGCCGCGGCACATCTGTCCGCCGCCCCCTGGCAGCAGCGAACCCCGCCTACGATCCTGCGGAGGAACCCGCCGCACCACCGCTCGTCCGCCAGGTTCTTGCCGGACCGGCTGGCGGATCGCCCGCCGGCAGACTCAGGCGCTTACCGGCTTCCGGGTACGGGGATCTCCCGCGGCGGCCCCGGCTCGGCCCGGCACCAACCGCCTCGGAACTCGACTCCCGGGATGCCCTCGATCAGGCGGCTGATGTCCGCTACCGCCCCGAGCGAGTCGGCGATGCTGCCGCGCAGCTCTCCCACCGCCGATTCGAGGTCGTCGTCTTCCGCAGACCAGTCGATCTCCGCCTCTCGCAGCTCGGCGACTGCGTGATCGGCAAGAGCCTCAGCATCGGTCACCAGCACGTCGACCCTGCAATACAGGTGCAGGGCAAGCGGCACCGACGCGTGCAGGTTCTTCATCGGGCCAGCATGCCGACGCGAGTTGCGATTGGGAAGACAGGCGGCGACCGTCAGCGAAGTCGATCTATCATCTGCCGGTGCTGCGCATACACCCCGCGTTTCTCGCCGTCGCCGTGGTCCTCGCCGTGTCAGGCTGCCAGGGCGACAGCCCTTCGCCAGAGCCCTCGTCGGGTGGCACCACGGCTCCCGCCTCGCATCCCGCCCTGGAGGGCGTCGCCTTGGCCGCCTGGGTGTGCGAGCAGATCAACGAGGTGGTGAAGAACGGCACCCACGGCGAACCGGCGACGATGCGCCCGATCGCCGAAGCGGCAAAGCGGTCCGGCGTCGATGGTTTTGACTTCAAAGGTTCGGTGCTCCTGAAGAAGGCCGACAAGGTCGAAGCGACGAGGGCGCACGATCCCTCAGTGGTCCTGGAACTTCAGAGCAACGCTCTCGACCTCAAATGGACATGCAGAGGGGCGGTTCAACGGCCCGGCTGGCCGAGTTCCACTCGCACCGCAGCGGAATGACCGGGGCGGACGGCCTACTGCTACAGCGAAAAGTGATTGCCCCGGGCGGCCGGTCCAGCCGGTTGATGGTCGCCACTGCGTCCGCCATGTATCGTCACGCTCCCGCAAGATCGCGAGATGGGATACGACGTGAGGGTACGACGGCTCGGGCTCTGCGTGACGGTCGCTGCGATGCTGCTCACGGCCTCGGCGTGTGGCCACGCCGACGAGATGCCGAGCACGCCCACGGCCGTGGCGGCGAGCACCTCCACGGAGTCACCCATCGCTGCGGAGTCGCCCATCCCCACGCCCACGGTGCCGACGGCCACACCGACCCGTGCACCCGAAACCTCGCCGACCCCTCGGTCCTCGGGCATCTCACGGTCCTCGACGGCCCCCGCGGCTACGACCACGACCAAGAAGGCCACGCAAGTGGCTACCACCAGCAACAAGGCGGCCTGCACCGCCGTCAAGGGTCCGTTGGAGAAGGCCATCGCCGGCCTGATCATCCTGGTCGGGGTCGCCGCCAGTTCGACAGTGGAGGCCGAACTCGTCAACGCCCGGGCGGAGGCGTCCACCCGATTGGTCAACCTCGAGGCGGTGGCGAACCGGGTGGCCGGCGAGCAGACCGACCGCACGCTGCGGAAGAAGTTCCAGGTGCTCACCATGGCCGCAGGCCGGAAGGACGTCGAGGTCCGCTCGATCAAGCCCAAGCTCGAATATGCGGAAGCGATCGTGAAGATGGCGAGCGACACAGGCGACCTGGAGAACGCCGTCGACAAGCTCGAGCCGGACTGCGGCAGGTACTGGTAGTGCGGCTGAGTAGGGCGTTTCGCGTGGCGGGGCAGAAGGGCTGGCGGACTCACTGCGTCGCGGCCCACAGAACTCATCGTATTTATCTAGGGTGATGCGATGACCGCCACGCCGGTGACGACTGTACTGTTCGACTTCGCCTGGACTCTGTTCGCCAGGGACTCGGAGCGCTGGGTGGGCAACGCGGCGGCATCGATCGACCGGACATTGGCTGCCGGCGAGGCGCACCGCATTGCCGGCGACTTCGCGGGACTGTTGCGGGAGACGGCCACGGATCCGGCCCACATCGCCCGAGATCTGGATCCGCGAGTCTGGGATCGGGCGATCCTCGCCGTGCTGGGACAGATCCCTGGGGTGGACCGGGCGCTGGCATCGGCCTTGCACGAAACACACGCCGAAGCGATCGAGCCGTACGCCGACACCGTCGCCACCCTGTCCGCATTGCGTGACAGCGGTGTTCGCATCGGCGTCGTCAGCAACGTCGGCTGGGACATCCGCAAATGCTTTGCGCGGCACGGACTCGACGGCCATGTCGATGCGTTCGTACTGTCCTACGAGGTCGGCTTCGTCAAACCGGACCCTCGGATCTGGGGCGCCGCCCTCGAAGCCCTCCATGCCGCACCGGGCCAGACCCTGATGGTCGGTGATCATCCCGCCGGCGACGGCGGATCGGTTTCCGCCGGCATACCAGCACTGATCCTGCCAATGGTGGATTCGCCCGCGCAGAAACGCGGCTTCGAATACGTGCTCAGGCTTGCCCAGGTTCCGTCCTGAGAGGTCTGCCGCTGGCGCTCACGTGAAGCTCCCTGTACCGGCGACGGCGTACCGTTGATGCAGCTCCCCATGAACAAACGCCGGCCTTCCTTCACCAAGGCTACTTTTTCGTCGTAGCTCCCGACGTGGGGCGCGTCGTGGCCGTCGAGTCCACCGTAGACATTGTCATAGGCGTCGGAGCACTCTTCCGCGTCGCCGGGGGATCCCGATGGCCGGCTCTTCTCCACGGCATGCAGTTCGGCCCCACGCTGAGCCATCGTGCGTAGGTATTCCATCTGCTCGTCATGTGACGCATCGCTGGTGCAGCCGGTGAGAAGCGTGGCGAGAGACAGGGCGGCTACGGCGTAGCGCTTCTCCATGGGCGCGGAGTGTATCAACCGCCCTTGATGTCCGAAGGGAAGTACCTATGTGCCTGGCCAGGAGTCGAACCTGCGGCCTTGGGATTAGAGGAAGAGGTCATGGGGCTGATCCTCTGGGCACTCGGGGTAGCGATCGCAATCGGCAGCGGCTTCCCTCCACTGCCCGTGCCGGCGCTCATGGGAGTGAGCTCGGCGCTGATGTTCTCCGCCGGCTTTTTGGGACGTGCAGCGTCAGTTTGAGGTGACCGAGGTCAACGGTCGGGCGGTGTTCGGCACGCCGTAGCCCGTGTTTCGTAAGTGGGCGTGGGCCGGGTGAGGTCACGGCGTGGCGGTGATCGATTGCTGAAGAGGTCTCCGGTAAGTGGGTAAGCGACCAAGCAAACCTGAATACCGGAGACCTCGTGGCCAGCCTAGCGGCGGCGGCGCGGCATGACCTCAGCGACATCCAGTGGCAGCACCTGCACCCTTTGCTGCCTGCGGAATCGTCGCGGGGAAGACCGTGCAAGTGGACCAGACGACAGATCATCGACGGCATACGGTGGCGGGTACGCACCGGTGCGCCCTGGCGTGACGTACCCGCGAACTACGCCCCATGGCAGACGCTGTATCGATGGTTCCGCCGCTGGCAACGTGATGGCACCTGGGCCCGCATCCTCGCAGGGCTGCAAGCCGCAGCCGACGCGGCCGGGCGCATCGACTGGACCGTCAGCGTCGACTCCACGATCAGCCGCGCCCATCAACACGCCGCCGGCGCCCGCCGTAACGGCGACCAGCAGAAAGAACCACCCGGCGGGATCTACGCCGAGCCTGCCGATCATGCGCTGGGCCGTTCGCGAGGCGGATGGACCACCAAGACCCATCTCGCCTGCGAACAGGGCCGTAAGGTCCTGGCCACCGTCGTCACGGCCGGACATCGCGGTGACAGCCCGCAATTCACCACGGTCCTCGACCGCATCCGCGTCACCCGCTGCGGTCCCGGCCGGCCCCGGACCCGCCCGCAGCAGGTCCTCGCGGACCGGGCCTACACGTCCAGGGCCAACCGCGCCTACCTGCGCCGACGCGGAATCAAGGCCTGCATCCCGAGCAAGACCGACCAAGACGCCCACCGCCGCGCCAAAGGCTCCCGCGGCGGCCGGCCACCCGCCTTCAACCCTGAGACCTACCGCCGACGCCACGCCGTGGAGTGCGGCATCAACCAGCTCAAACAACACCGCGCCATGGCCACCCGCTACGACAAACTCGCCGTCCGCTACGAAGCCACCCTGACCATCGCCGCCATCAACCAGTACCTCCGGGCCTTATGAAACACGGGCTAGACGCACCAACGCCGGTCGGTGCCGCTCCCCGCTTCCTGGTCGAGCCGATCGCCGCGCAGATCGCCGGCCGAGTTCCGGTGGCGAGATGGTGTTCATGTCCCCGGCCGGGGAGGTGTTGCGTAACGACAACTTCCGTCGTCCGGCGGGTCGCGCTGCTCCGGACTCAGTGCGGACTGAGAGCGTCGGACCGGACCTCGACGCGATCGGCCCCGACCGCCGGCAGCAGGGCTGACCAGGGAAAACAACTGGTGGGGCGGGCGGGGTTCGAACCCGCGACCGAGGGATTATGAGTCCCCTGCTCTAACCGGCTGAGCTACCGCCCCGTGACCGCGCCGGATCGTAACCCGCCGATCGCTGCGCGGACCACCACCTACCGGGCGGAAACACGGCCGCGACAGCACGATGGGCAACGCGAGGATAACAACGCGCTACCCGCCGATGGCTCACCCGCGCCGCAACTGCGCGAAGACCGCGCCGACCGTACGCCATCCGCTGGCGAGCGCGCCCTGGATGGACGGGCTGTCGCGGTGGTCGCCGGCCACGTACAGGCCGTCGCCGAGCGCCACCGGCTTGCGCAGCCGGCCCTGTGGCGGCGGTGCGGCCGGGAGCGCGTCGGGCACGGCGACTGTGGTGAGGTGGGTCCAGTCGGCGGTGGGGCGGCCGTAGAGGCGGTCCAGTTCGCGCCGGATCACCGGTTCGGGAGGGGCCTGCGGGCCGACCACCGAGGTGGCGACCAGGTGCTGGCCGTCCGGCGCGTACGTGGGCGCGGCCCGGCTCACCACCACCGTGTTGGCGATCAGTTCGCGCCGGTCACCCTCGAGCAGCAGGATCGGCTCGTCCAGCGGCGCCGTGTCGGTGCGGTGGTAGTAGGTGGTGTAGGCGTGCATGCGTACCCTCGGCAGCCCTGGCAGCAGCGTGGCCGCCGCGGGCGGGTCCACCGCGACCACGACGGCGCGGCAGGTGATCTCGCCGGACGGGGTGCGGACCCGGCCGAGCGCGACCTCGGTGACCGGGGTGTTCAGCTCGATCAGCTCGGCGGGCAGGGGCGCGGCGAGCGCCCTCGGCAGCGCCTGCATCCCGTCGGCCGGCAGGCCGATCCGGCCGCGGGCGAAGGAGCGCATGACGACCGCGAGGACGTGGCTGGAGGTGGCCAGCTCGCGGTCGAGCAGCACGCCGGACAGGAACGGCCGGAGCAGTTCCTCGATGATCGCGTCGGAGAGGCCGGCCCGGCGCAGCGCCTTCTCGGCGCTGGTCTCGGGCGTGTCGAGCAGCCGCCCGACCGGCACCGTGGCGTAGCCGGCGGCGAGCGTGGCGAACCGCAACCGGTCGGTCAGCGATCCGATGCCGGCGGTGAGCGTGCCGGGTGCGCCGGTGGGTTCGCGCAGCGGGTTGACCAGGCGTTCCAGCCGGTCGCCGCGGCGCACCAGCACGCCGGAGGTGAACCAGCCCATCGTGAGAGCGCCGACGTCGACCAGGCCGGTGAGCCGCGGGTACGCGGTGTTGAGCACCTGGAACCCCCGGTCGAGCAGGAACCCGTCGACGCGGTCGGTGGCGACCCGCCCGCCGAGCCGGTCGCCCGCCTCCAGCAGCCGCCACGGCACGCCGGCGCGGTGCAGCCGCCGGGCGGCGGCGAGGCCGGCCAGGCCGCCGCCGACGATCACCACGTCCGTGTCAGGCACGGTCCACCCCCGCCCCGGCCCGGTCGCCCTCGCGGTGCGACCGCGACAAACGGCCCGGCCACCAGATCTTCGGCCCGATGTCGTACGCGAGCGCGGGCACCAGCAGCGAGCGGACCACGATGGTGTCGAGCAGGACGCCGACGGCGACCGCCACGCCCAGCTCGACGAGCACCACGAGCGGCAGGACGGCGAGTGCGGAGAACGTGGCGGCGAGCACGATGCCGGCGGAGGTGATGACGCCGCCGGTGACGGCCAGTCCGGCGAGCACACCGGCGCGGGTGCCGCGGCGGACCGACTCCTCGCGGACCCGGCTCATCAGGAAGATGTTGTAGTCGATGCCGAGCGCGACCAGGAACACGAACGCGAACAGCGGGAACGACTGGTCGACGCCGGGGAAGTCGAAGACGTACCGGAACAGCAGCGCGCACAGGCCCAGCGTGGCCAGGAACGACAGCACCACTGTGGCGATCAGCAGCACCGGGGCGACCAGGGCGCGCAGCAGCAGGGCCAGGATGACCGCGATGACCAGCAGCACCACCGGGATGATCACGTCGCGGTCGCGTACCGAGGCGTCGGCGGTGTCCACGTTGATCGCGGTGAAGCCGCCGACCACGGCGTCGGCGCCGGGTACCCGGTGCACCGCCTCGCGCAGGTCGCGGATGGTGCGTTCGGCGCCGTTGCTGTCCGGCGGGTCGGCGAGCGTGACGTTGAGCTGCACCCGCCCGTCGACCACCTTGGGGGGCGCGTTCGGGTCGGGCGGCGCGTTCTCGCCCCGCTCGCCGAGCGGCAGCACCGAGGCGACTCCCGGTACGCCCTGCGCCACCTGGGCGACCTGCCGCGCGGTGGCCTGGTTGGTGAAGATGGTGGCGGGGCTGCCGGTGCCGGCCGGGAAGTGCCTGTCGATGACCTCCTGCCCGGCCACCGAGTCGGTGCGCTGGGTGAACAGCTGGGACTGGCCGAGCGTGGTGGCGCCGAGCTGGGTCACCCCGATCGCGAGGGCGGCGAGCACCACGGCGGTGACGACCCAGACGGTACGCGCGCGGCGCGCCACGAAGCCGGCGATCCGCCCCCAGATGCCGTGTTCGGTGCGCGGGTCGGCCTGGTCGTAGCGGGGTCGCCGGGGCCAGAACGCCCAGCGGCCGCCGAGGACCAGCAGCGCGGGCAGGAAGGTGAGCATCACCAGCAGCGTGGCGGCGATCCCGACGGCGCTGACCGGGCCGAGCGCGCGGTTGGAGTTGAGGCTGGACAGCAGCAGGCAGAGCAGGCTGACGATGACCGTGGCGCCGGAGGCGACGATGGCGGGGGCGGCGCCCTTCCAGGCGGTCCGCATCGCGTCCCAGGGGCGCTCGTGCCGGTGCAGTTCCTCCCGGTAGCGGGCGATGAGCAGCAGCGCGTAGTCGGTGCCGGCGCCGAAGACGAGCACGGTGAGGATGCCCTGTGCCTGCCCGTTGAGCTTGACGATGTCGTGGTCGGCGAGCAGGTAGACGAAGACGGCGGCGAGCGAGTACGACATCCCGGCGGCCAGCAGCGGGAAGATCCAGAGGACCGGGCTGCGGTAGACGACGAGCAGGATGACCAGCACCACTGTGAGCGTGACCAGCAGCAGCGGCCCGTCGATCGCGCCGAACACCTCGATCAGGTCGCCGAGCAGCCCTGCGGGTCCGGCCACGTCGACGGTGAGCCCGTCGCGGTCCGGGCCGGCGATGTCGCGCAGGCGTTCCACCACGGACCGGATCTGTTCGCCCTCGGCGCTGTCGATCGGCACGATCACCTGGGCGGCCTGCTCGTCCTGGCTGACGACCGGTGGCGGGAGCGGGCCGACCACGCCCGGCACCTCGGCGAAGCGGTCCGCGTCGGCCTGGATGCGCTGCTGGTCGGCCGGGGTGAGGCCGCCGGGTCGTTCGTAGACCACGAGTGCCGGGGTGGTCTCCCGGTCGACGAATCCGCCGGCCAGGTCCTGCGCCCGGGTGGCCTCGGCGTCGGCCGGCAGGAAGGAGGCGTTGTCGTTGGTGGAGACCTCGCCGAGCTTGCCGGAGTAGGGGCCGGCGATGCCGCCGACGATCAGCCAGCCGAGCACCACCGCCACCGCGATCAGCGTCGCGGTCCAGCGGCTGCGTCCTGCGGCCATCTCCACCGTCCTCGAATCGACGCATGAATCGACGCAGCGGGAGTCTAAGTCGACGCCGACCATCCTGCCGGGCGAACGAGGACTCGGGGGCGGAAACCCGGCAGCCCGGGCACCGCGAGGGGATGCAGCAACGACGAACGCCCGCCGGATCTACCGACGGGCGTGACGTGGAGCGAAGCTCCCCCGATTGGACTCGAACCAATAACCTGCCGGTTAACAGCCGGCTGCTCTGCCAATTGAGCTACAGGGGACCGTGCACCGCTCGGTTCGGATCTCTCCGCTCCGTGCGACGGGGACAAGAGTACAGGACATCGAGGGGTGGTGCGCCAGGGGGTTACCGGAGGAGGACCGGACCGGCTGACGCGCCAGGATTACGGACAAATCGTCATCTCGGCACAGGGAGGCATGAGCGGAGAGCAGGATGGGTAGTTAGCCGTCGACAGAGAACGCAGGCGCGAGACGGTCATTCCGCCGAGCTGGCGGAAACCGGCGAGAGCGTCAGGTACGGAAGGAGCCGCCATGCGCGGAAAGATCATGTTTCTTGGCGGGCTGGCTGCGGGATTCGTCCTGGGCGCCCGTGCCGGCCGGGAGAAGTACGAGGAGCTGGTGGTCCGCGGGCGCAAGGTGCTCGACCACCCGACCGTCCAGGAGGCGGCCGGGGTCGCGCAGGCCCAGGCGAACCGGCTCTACTCGGAGGGCAAGGACAAGCTGGGGCAGACCAAGCTCGGTGAGAAGCTCGCCACCAACGGTGGCAAGCCGGGCATGACCGACGCCGACAAGCCGTTCGCCGGCACGCCGGCCGCGGTCGGCAGCCGCAGCGCCAACGGGACGGGCTCGACCAGCGCGTCCGGCTCGACCACCACCGGCACGAGCACCAAGCCGTCCAGCACCGGCAACACGCTCTGACAGCAGCGGGCTGCGGGCCGGTCACCTCCGGGTGACCGGCCCGCTCCCGTGTGCGCGGGCGGCGATGTGGCACATTCTCCGTGGGGAGGTGACCACATGCCGATGGTCGGACCGGAGACGGCGGATCAGGCGCGACTGCTGCGCCTGCTGCGCGACGACGGCCCCCGCTCCCGGGTCGAACTGGCCGACCTCCTCGGCCTGCCCCGCGCCCGGTTCGCCGCCGAGGTCGACCGGCTGACCACGCTCGGCCTGGTGGAGAGCGCCGGCCCGGCCGCGTCCCGGGGAGGACGCCGCTCGTCGCTGCTGCGCGTCGGCGCGCAGGTCCGGTTCGGTGCGGTGCTCGTCGGCGACGGCGTCCTGCGGGTCGCGCTCACCGACGGCGAACTGAACCCGCTCGCCCGGCACGACGAGCCGGTGGACGTCCGGCTCGGCCCGGACGTGGTGGTCGGGCGTATCGTCGAACTGCTCGGCAAGCTGCGCGTCGAGGCGGGACTGTCCTCGCTCACCGGCGTCGGCGTCGCGCTGCCCGCGCCGGTCGAGGTCCGCGACGGCTCGCCGGTGTCCGCGCCGGCCCTGCCCGGCTGGCACCGCTTCCCGGTACGCGACACGCTCGCCGCCGAGCTGGGCTGCCCGGTGCAGGTGGACAACGACGCCAACGCGATGGCCCTCGGCGAGCGGCACGCCGGCACCGGCCGGCCGTTCGACGACTTCCTCTACGTCAAGCTGGGCGAGGCGATCGGCTGCGGGCTGGTGCTCGCCGGCGCGCTCTACCGGGGCGCGGCCAGCGGGGCCGGCGACATCGGCCATTTCCAGCTCACCGAGGACGGGCCGCTCTGCGGCTGCGGCAACAACGGGTGCGTCGAGGCGTACTGCGGGGATGTCGCACTGGTGCGCGAGGCGGTGAGCGCCGCGCGGGCCGGGCGCTCGACGGCGCTGGCGGACCGGCTGGCTGCGGCCGGGACGCTGTCGGTGGCCGACGTGGCGGCGACGGCCACCGAGGGCGACCCGGCGGCGCAGACGCTGGTGCGCGACGCCGCCCGCCGGCTCGGGCGGGTGCTGGTCGGGCTGGTCAGCTTCGTCAACCCGGCCATCGTCATCATCGGTGGCGCGCCGGCCGGGATCGGGCCGGTCCTGCTCGCGGAGATCCGGGGCGTCGTCTACCGGCGTTCCACGCCGCTGGCCACCGGCAGCATGCCGATCGTCCTGTCCGACCTAGGCGACACCGCCGGCCTGGTAGGCGCGGCCCACCTGGTCAGCGACCAGGTCTACGCCGCCCGCTGACCCCACCCCCACCCCTCCCACCCCGCCGATCTTGCACTTGCGGCCCGCGTGATGCCGCTTATTCCCGTTTCGGGAGGGCCGCAACTGCAAGATCGCGGGGGGGGGGGGGGGGGGGGGGGGGAGAGGGCGAGGGCGGGGGTCAGTCGCTGCTGCTGAAGGCGGCGTCGAAGGCGGCGCTCGGGGCGTCGAACGCCAGGCGGCGGACGAACTGGAGCGCCTCCGGCGCGCCGACCAGGCGGTCCATGCCGGCGTCCTCCCACTCGATCGAGATCGGGCCGTCGTAGCCGATCGCGTTGAGCGCCCGGAAGCAGTCCTCCCACGGCACGTCGCCGTGGCCGGTGGAGACGAAGTCCCAACCGCGCCGCAGGTCGGCCCAGGGCAGGTGGGAGGAGAGCCGGCCGCGCCGCCCGTCGCCGGTACGGACCTTCGCGTCCTTGCAGTCCACGTGGTAGATCCGGTCGGCGAAGTCGAAGATGAAGTTCACCGGGTCCAGTTCCTGCCAGACGAAGTGCGACGGATCCCAGTTGAGCCCGAACGCCTCCCGGTGCCCGATCGCCTCCAGCGTGCGCTTGGTGGTCCAGTAGTCGTAGGCGATCTCACTCGGGTGCACCTCGTGCGCGAACCGCACCCCCACCTCGTCGAACACGTCCAGGATCGGGTTCCACCTGTCGGCGAAGTCCTGGTAGCCGCGCTCGATCATGGCCGGCGGCACCGGCGGGAACATCGCCACCGTGTGCCAGATGGACGAGCCGGTGAAGCCGACGACGGTGTTCACGCCGAGCTTCGCCGCCGCCCGCGCGGTGTCCTTGATCTCCTCGGCGGCCCGCTGCCGCACCCCCTCCGGCTCGCCGTCGCCCCAGATCCGGGCCGGCAGGATGTCCTGGTGCCGCTCGTCGATCGGGTGGTCGCAGACGGCCTGCCCGACCAGGTGGTTGGAGACGGCGAACACCTGAAGGTTGTGCTTGGCGAGGGTGGCCCGCTTGCGCTCCACGTACGAGTCGTCGGCGAGCGCCTTGTCCACCTCGAAGTGGTCGCCCCAGCAGGCGATCTCCAGCCCGTCGTAGCCCCACTCGGCGGCGAGCCGGCAGACCTCGTCGAACGGCAGATCGGCCCACTGGCCGGTGAAGAGCGTGATGGGTCGCGCCATTGTCCTTCTCCCCTGTGGTGATGGGGGATTCCGTCGCGGACCGGGGCGAGGACGACCGGAGGCGGCGGCGCGTGGGAACCGGTGGACGCCGGAGCGTCTGCTCCCGGGCGGGTTGCGCCTCCCGCCGGGTCACCGGCCACCTCGCGGTCGCCGCCTCCACTCTATGGCCTCCGTCAGGGCAGGGTCCAGCGCTGGTTCGCCGCACCCGTGCAGGTCCACAGGTGCACCGCCGTGCCGTCGGCGGAGTTGTTGCCGGACACGTCCAGGCACTTGCCCGACTGCGGGTTACGCACCGTCCCGTCCGCCTGCGCGGACCAGTTCTGCGCGCCCGTGCCGTTGCACGTGTAGAGCTGGATCTTCGTGCCGTCCGCGCTGCCGCCACCCGACACGTCCAGGCACTTGCCGAGCGCCTTCACCGGCCCGTTCGGCGTGACCGTCCACGACTGCGCCGACGAGCCGTTGCAGGTGTAGAGCTGGATCTGGGTGCCGTCGGCCGACGATCCGCTGCGCACGTCCAGGCACTTGCCGGCCAGGCCCTTGACCGGGCCCGTACCGCCGGTGCCGGTCGAGCGGACCAGCGTGAAGTCGTCGACGTCGAACAGCCCGGAGCCGCTGCCGGTGAACGTCAGGTGGACCGTCTGCGTACCGGACGGCACGCCGGTGAGCGCGGTGCTCACGTCGGCGAACGTGGTCCAGCTGCCGGTGTTCGGCACCGCCACCTGGCCGAGCACCGGACCGGTCGGCGATCCGGTCCGCACCTGGAGCGTGCCGCCCGGCCCGCCGGACACCACCCGGGCGCGCAGCGACGTCACACCGGTGAGGTCCAGCCCCGGGTACGCGGCCCAGTCGCCCGGGTCCACGTACCCCAGGGTCTGGCCGCCGTTGGCGCCGGCCTTGGGGTACGCGCTGACGCCGCTCGCCGAACCGAACGCCTCGGCCTGGACGGTGGTGTTGCCGGTCGGCGGCGGCGTGCCGCCGAGTTCCTTGATCCGGATGTTGCGGAACGACACGTCGTCGCCGGTGCCGTGGTTCTGGATGCCGACGTGCCCGGCGAGCGACCGCACCGGGTCGGTGTTGGTGAAGTCGTTGATGCGCACGCCGTTGAGGAAGACCTGGAGCCGCTCGGACTCGACCAGGATCTCGTAGGTGTTCCACTCTCCCGCCGGGTTCAGGGCCGCGTCCCGGGCCGCCAGGTCGGCGGACTTGAAGCCGTAGATCGCGCCGGTGGTCCGGTCGGCCGCGTCGGTGGGGTCGATCTGGATCTCGTAGCCGTTGTTCACCGCCGAGTTCGGGTCGCTCGACGGCGGGAAGCCGACGAACACGCCCGAGTTGTCGTCGCCGGCCAGCCGCCAGTCCAGCTTCAGCGAGTAGTTGGTGAACTGCTTCGCGCTGTACCAGTAGAGACCCATGCCGCCGACCGAGGTGAGCGTGGCGTCGGCGTTGGTGAAGCTGCCCGGCCCGGCCTGCGACCAGCCGGTGGTGCCGCCGTTGTAGAGCGCGGTGTAGCCGGTCTCCGGCCGGCAGTCGGCCTTCGTGCGCCCGGCCGCGTAGCGGATGCCGCCGAGCAGGTGCGCCCGGAACGCCGCGTCGGCGTACGACGCCTGGGTGTGGCCGCCGCCGGTGTAGAAGGACCGGCCGCCGCTGTACGTCTTGCACCAGGCGTGCGGGTGGTCGCCGCCCATCGAGCCGCCGGAGTACGTGGACTCGTCCAGGCTGGCCAGCACGTGTGCGGTGGAGCGGGCGTTGGTGCGGTAGTCGTACCACTCGTCGGTGCGGTTCCACCGCTGCGGCAGGTGCGCGGTGGCGGCGTGCGCCCGGTCCTCCACCTTCACGGTGGCCGGCTGGATGGCCGGGTGGGAGGCGAACCAGGCGCCGACGAGGTTGCCGTAGAACGGCCAGTCGTACTCGGTGTCGGCGGCGGAGTGCACGCCGACGTACCCGCCGCCGGCGGCGATGTACGCCTCGAACGCCGACTGCTGGCTGGCGTTGAGGACGTCCCCCGTGGTGTTGAGGAAGATCACCGCCTCGAAGCGGGCCAGGTCGGTGGTGGTGAACTGGGCGGCGTCCTCGGTCGCGGTGACGGTGAAGTTGTTCGCCGCGCCCAGCTCGCGTACGGCCTGCGTGCCGACCGCGATGGAGTCGTGGCGGAAGCCGGCGGTCTTGGAGAAGACGAGCACGTCGTAGGGGGCGTCGGCGGCGGCCGCCGGGCTCGCGGGAACGGTGCAGGCGATGGTGGCGAGGACGGCGGTCACCGCCCCCAGTGCGGTACGCACGAGTTTCATCTGGTCCTCCTTCATCCTCACGGCAGGGTCCAGCGCTGGTTCGCCGCGCCGGTGCAGGCCCACAGGTGCACCGCCGTGCCGTCGGCCGAGTTGTTGCCGGACACGTCCAGGCACTTGCCCGACTGCGGGTTGCGCAGCGTCCCGTCGGCCTGCGCGGACCAGTTCTGCGCGCCGGTGCCGTTGCACGTGTAGAGCTGGATCTTGGTGCCGTCAGCGCTGGCGCCGCCGGAGACGTCCAGGCACTTGCCGAGCGCCTTCACCGCGGCGTTCGGCGTCACGGTCCACGACTGCGCCGTCGTGCCGTTGCAGGTGTAGAGCTGGATCTGGGTGCCGTCGGCG
Organism: Micromonospora sp. CNZ285; assembly: GCF_004637285.1. Lineage (NCBI taxonomy): Bacteria > Bacillati > Actinomycetota > Actinomycetes > Micromonosporales > Micromonosporaceae > Micromonospora > Micromonospora sp. CNZ285. The sequence continues at coordinate 3,778,369 of NZ_SPQD01000001.1, forward strand.
GTGGCGGCGTTGCGCACGTCCAGGCACTTGCCGGCCAGGCCCTTCACCGGGCCGGTGCGCACGGCCGACGTGGTGAGCGTGAACGCGTCCAGGTCGTAGAGCGCCCCGGTGCCCCCGGCGAACGTCAGGTAGAGCGTGGTGGTGCCGGCCGGCGGGTTGGCGATCGTGCCGGTGACGGTGGCGAACGTGTCCCAGGCGCCGGTGACCGGGACGGTGGCCGAGCCGAGCACGGTGCCGGTGGCCGAGCCGGCCCGCACCTGGAGCGTGCCGCCGGCTCCGGCGGACGACACCCGGGCGGTGAACCCGGTGGCGTCGGCGAGCAGGTACGGCTGGAACGCGATCCAGTCCCCGTTGTGGATGTCGCCGACGGTCTTGCCGCCCTCGGCGGTGGCCTTGTCGAACGTGTTGATCCCGGACGAGGTCTTGAAGTGCTCGGCCTGCCGGTGCCGGGGCTGGAGCGTGTGCTGGGTGTGCGTGGTGAGGCCGCCGGAGTCGGTGTACTCGGCGTCGAAGACGGCGAAGATGTTCGCCGCGTCGTCGTGCTCACCGTCGACGGGTACGGCGATCGAGCCGGTGCAGCCGGTCGCCGAGGTGATCTGGTGGCCGTGCTGGTCGTGGCCGAGCACGTAGGTCATCTTGACCTTCGTGCAGTCGATCGTGGCGTCCTCCGGGTCGGTGACGGTGATCCGGAACGGCACGGTGTCGCCGAAGGAGAACAGCTTGCCGTTGCCGGGCGTCTCGATGACCACTGTCGGGGCGGTGTTGCCCACGGTGATCGTCACGCTGGCGGTGCCGGTCGCACCCTGCGGGTCGCGCACCGTGAGCGTGGCGGTGTACCTGCCGTTGGCGGTGTAGGTGTGCGACGGGTTTGCCGCGGTGGAGGTGCCGCCGTCGCCGAACGTCCAGGCGTACGTCAGCGCGCCGCCCTCCGGGTCGGACGAGCCGGCTGAGGAGAAGGCGACTGCGAGCGGCGCGGCGCCGGACGTCCGGTCGGCGGCGGCGCGGGCCACCGGGGCGCGGTTGGCGCCGCCCAGGTAGTCGAAGCGGTACAGCGCCGAGTTGGCGTCGCCGTTGAAGTAGCCGGTGCCGTAGTCGAGCACGTAGTACGCGCCGTCCGGGCCGAACGCCGAGTCCATCACCTGCTTGCCGGTCCACGGGAAGCTGTCGATGGTGCCGGGTGAGCCGTCCGAGTTGACGTGGATCGGCTTGATCCAGCCCCGGCCGAACTCGGTGGCGAAGAACTGCCCGTCGAACGACTGCGGGAACTTCGTGGTGGACGGGTTCGCCGCGTCGTACCGGTAGACCGGGCCGCCCATCGGCGACTCGGAGCCGCCGCCGAACTCGGGCGGGCTGCCGGCGTCACCGGCGTAGCGGATCCAGGACGGCTTCGCCGCCGGCAGCGTGGCCAGGCCGGTGTTGCGGAACGAGTTGTTCGTCGGCCCGCCGGTGCAGTTGAACTTCGGGCCGGCGGTGCCGGCGGCGAAGTCCCACTCGGCGTACGTCTCGGCGGCGGTGTTGGTGCCGGTGCAGTACGGCCAGCCGTAGTTGCCGGGCCCGGTCACCCGGTTGAACTCGACCTGCCCGGACGGGCCGCGGGCCGTGGTGGTGCCGGCGTCCGGCCCGTAGTCGCCCACGTAGACGACGCCGGTGGCCTTGTCGACGCTGATCCGGAACGGGTTGCGGAAGCCCATCGCGTAGATCTCCGGGCGGGTCCGCGCGGTGCCGGGCGCGAAGAGGTTGCCGGCCGGGATCGAGTACGTGCCGTTGGCGTTCACCTTGATCCGCAGGATCTTGCCCCGCAGGTCGTTTGTGTTGCCGGCGCTGCGCTGCGCGTCGTACCCGGGGTTGCGGTTGGTGCGCTCGTCGATCGGCGCGTAGCCGGCCGAGTCGAACGGGTTGGTGTCGTCGCCGGTGGACAGGTAGAGGTTGCCCGCCGCGTCGAAGTCGATGTCGCCGCCGACGTGGCAGCACAGCCCCCGGTCGGCCGGTACGTCGAGCACGTCGACCTTGCTGGCCTGGTTGAGCGTGAAGTCGGCGTTGAGCGTGAACCGGGAGAGCCGGTTGACGCCCTGCCAGGCGGAGAAGTCGGTGCCGGTGGCGGGCGCGTCGCCGGCCGGGGTGGACAGCGGCGGCGCGTAGTAGAGGTAGATGTGCCGGTTGGAGGCGAAGCCGGGGTCGACGCCGACGCCCTGGAGCCCTTCCTCGTCGTGCGTGTAGACAGGCAGCGTGCCGATGACTGTGGTGGCGCCGGCCGCGTCGGTGCGGCGCAGCGTGCCGTTGCGGGCGGTGTGCAGGACCGACCGGTCGGGCAGCACCGCGAGCGACATCGGTTCGCCGGTCTCGGCGACACCGCGGGCGAGTTCGACCTGCTGGAAGTCGCTCGCCGAGATCGGGTGGGCGGACGCCGGGACGGACGCCGCGGCCACTGTGACGGTGCCGGCGGTGGCCGCGAGCAGCAGCGCTGCGGCAGCGGCGAACGGTCGTCGGACACGGGGGTGGTGGTGGCTGGACATGCTGTGCTGTCCCTTCCTGACGCGCGCAGCCAGGACCGGGCGCGCGTCGCGCCGGATGCCGAGCAGGGGGATGCTGCGCCGGCCCGCCGGGAGGTCGGCGGGCCGCGACCTCCGGTCGGGACCGGTGGTCACCTCGCCGAGGCGGGCGGTGCGGGGCGATCTGGTGCGGGGCGATCACCTCGGCGAAACAGCGTTGTGCTGTGCACGACATTAAGACCTTTCGATCAGCCTGTCCATAGCTTCTGATCGATCGGCTTTGACTTTCGGCGCTCAGCGACAAAAGTAGGTGTCACTCGTGGCGGTCGACCGCCCGCTCCGCGAGCGCCGCCAGCACCCGTCGCGCCGGTTCCGCCAGCGGCAACGCCTCCAGCGCGACAAGCGCCGCGTCGGCCCGGGTGCGGATCATCCGCTCCACCGCCTCCCGGGCGCCGGACTCCTCGACGATGCCCCGCACCTCGGCCGCGCCCGCCTGGCCGAGGCCGGGATCGCCGACCAGCTCCCCCAGCCGGGCCGCGCCGGCCCGGGAGGCGGACGCCCGGGCCAGCGCCAGCAGCACCGTCGGCTTGCCCTCGCGCAGGTCGTCCAGGTTGGACTTGCCGGTCACCGCCGGATCGCCGAAGACGCCGAGCAGGTCGTCGCGGAGCTGGAACGCGTCCCCGAGCGGGTCGCCGAAGCCGGCCAGCGCGGCCACCTCCTCCGGTGCCGCCCCGGCGAGCGCGGCGCCGATCTGCACCGGGCGGGTCACCGTGTAGCGGGCCGTCTTCAGCCGTACCACGGTGAGCGCGCTCGCCACCGAGCCGTCCCCGGCCGCCCCGACCACGTCCAGGTACTCCCCCGCGATCACCTCCGAGCGCATCCGGGCCAGCAGCACGTGCCCCCGGCGCAGCCGCTCCGGCGGCAACCCGCACCCGTGGAACATCTGCGCCGACCAGGTGGCGCAGAGGTCGCCGCAGAGCAGCGCCGCCTGCCGCCCGTACGCCGCCGGGTCGCCCGGCCAGCCGGACGCGGCGTGCAGCGCGGCGAAGAACCGGTGCAGCGTCGGCGCGCCCCGGCGGCGGTCGCTGCGGTCCACGATGTCGTCGTGGATCAGCGCGAACGCGTGGAACAGCTCCAGCGACGCCGCGGCGACCACGATCGGCGCGGCGTCCGGGCCGCCGAACCCCCGCCAGCCCCAGTAGCAGAACAGCGGGCGCATCCGCTTGCCGCCGGCCAGGACGAACCAGCGCAGAGCAGTGTGGACGGCCCCCGTACCGTCGTCCGGCCGATCCGGCTCTCTCGCGTCCAGGAACGCGGCTAGCGCGGCGTCGAAGCGGCCCCGCAGCAGGGCCGGATCGGTCGGTGCGACGGTTACGGTCATGGTGCCTCCCTGGCCAGTCCGGCGAGTTCGAGCAGCAACGCCTTCACATCGGTGGCCTCCAGCCGGGGCCGGATCGCGGCCCGGTCGGAGCAGAGCAGCACCGGGCCGTCCGCCGGGTCGGCGGGCAGGCGCCCGTGTGAACCACGTACCGCACGCGCGCCCGCGTCCAGCCCCACCACGGACATCAGGTAGCGCAGCCCGAGCTTCTTGCGGGCCAGCGCCACCGCCGCGCGGCGCTTCGCCGCACCCGGCGCGGCCGGGTCGAAGAACAGCTCGGCCGGGTCGTAGCCGGGCTTGCGGTGGATCTCCACCAGCCGGGCGAAGTCGGGTGCCCGCGCGTCGTCGAGCCAGTAGTAGTACGTGAACCAGGCGTCCGGCTCGGCCACCAGCACCAGCTCACCCGAGCGGGGATGATCCAGCCCGTACCCGGCCTGCCCGGCGGCGTCGAGGACCTCGGCCACGCCCGGCAGCGACGCGCAGAGCTTCGCCACCGCCGGCACGTCCGCCGGATCCCTGACGTAGACGTGCGCCACCTGGTGGTCGGCCACCGCGAACGCCCGTGACGTCCACGGGTCGAGGTATTCCATCCCGGCCTGGGTGTAGACCCGCAACAGCCCTTCGGCGCGCAGCATCCGGTTCACGTCCACCGGGCGGGACACGTCGGTGATGCCGTACTCGGACAACGCCACCACTGTGGCTCCCTGGTCGCGCGCGGCGTCGAGCAGCGGGCCGAGCACGGTGTCCAGCTCCGCTGCCGCGGCGGCTGCCTGCGGGCCGGACGGGCCGAAGCGTTGCAGGTCGTAGTCCAGGTGCGGCAGGTAGACGAGGGTCAGGTCGGGGGCGTGGTCGGTGAGGATGCGCTGGGCGGCCCGGCTGATCCACGCCGAGGACGACAGCCCGGCGCCCGGACCCCAGTAGCTGAACAGCGGGAACGTGCCGAGCGCGCCGGTGAGCGAGTCCCGCAGCTCGGGTGGGTCGGTCCAGCAGTCCGGCTCCTTGCGGCCGTCGGCGTGGTAGACCGGGCGCGGCGTGACCGTCCAGTCCACGTCCGCGCCCATCGCGTACCACCAGCAGACGTTCGCCACCCGGTAGCCCGGCTCGACGCGGCGGGCCGCCTGCCAGACCTTCTCGCCGCCGACGAGCCCGTGGTGCTGCCGCCAGAGCAGCACCTCGCCCAGGTCGCGGAAGTACCAGCCGTTGCCCACCACGCCGTGCCCGGCGGGCAGCTCGCCGGTGAGGAACGTGGACTGCGCCGAGCAGGTCACCGCCGGCAGCACGGTGCCCAGTTCGGCGGCGAACCCGGCCTCGGCCACCGCGCGCAGCCGGGGCATGTGCGCCAGCAGCCGTGGCGTCAGCCCGACCACGTCGAGCACCACGAGCCGCCGGCTCATGCGGTGCCGGCCTTCGTTCGCGACTGCGGGGCTCGCAGGACCGGCTCACTCCTCGCGCTCACGGCGACCCCCACCGTCGGGGCCAGGCCGAGCGCGGTCAGCTCGTCGCGGGCGAACGCCAGCTCGGCGGCGATGCCGGCGGCCAGCTCCGCGTCGCCGCGCGGCCGCCGCGCCTCCGGCAGCACCCCCCAGGTGTACGTCTCGACGTCGAGGTGGTCGCAGCCGGCGACCGGACCGGCGTACAACGCGGCCAGCGCCTCGCGCAGCACCGGGACCGTGGAGCGCAGCGGCGGCTCGGGCGGGGCGTGCAACGGCACGTGGTAGTGCACCCGCCACGCCCCTGGTAGCCGCGCGTCGAGTGCGGCGTCGAGGTCGTCGGCCGCGTACGCCGGATCGGCCGGATCGGCGGCGCCGGCGCAACCGGCGGCCCGCGTCTGGTGCAGGAAGCGCGGTTCGACGAACCGGCGCAGCGCCGCGCTCGCGGCGGGCGGGTCGGGCGCCTCGACCGCTGCGGACACCTGGACCTTCACCACAGGGAGACCGGCGGCACGCAGTCCGGCCAGGGCATCCGCCGGCTGCTCCCAGGCACACGCCAGGTGCGCGAGATCCAGGCAGATCCCGAGCCGGTCGGTATCCATGTCTGAGAATACCTCGCGTGCTTGTCCCGTCGACTCCACCAGACAGCCCGGTTCCGGTTCGAAGCCGACCCGGATCACCCGGCCGGTCTCCCGCTGCACGGCGGCCAGGCCCTCGGCCAGCGCGTCCAGGCGACGCCGGGCGGTGGCGGCCCGCCCGGAATCCCACGGGGTGCGCCAGGCGATCGGCAGCGTCGAGATCGAGCCCCGGACGGCGTCGTCGGGCAGCAGGTCGGCGAGCACCCGGGCCAGGTCCAGCGTGTACGCCGGCCGTTGCGGCGTGGTCCAGTCCGGGTGGTACACCGCGCCCTTGACCACAGGGGCCTGGAACGCGGCGTACGGGAAGCCGTTGAGCGTGACCACCTCCAGCCCGCGTACCGTCAGCTCGTGGCGCAGCCGGCGCCGGGCCGGCGGGTCGGCGGCGAGCGCGGCGGCCACCGGCGCGGCCAGCCAGAGCCCGAGCCCGAGCCGGTCGGCGCCGAGCGCCCGGCGGACCGCGACCGCGTACGTGTCGAGCTGGGCGACGACGCCCGGCAGGTCCTCGGCCGGGTGCACGTTCGTGCAGTAGCCGAGGTGGACGGTCGTGCCGTCGGCGTGACGCAGCCGCATTACGCGCCTCCCCGCAGGATCGAGTTGCCGGCGAACGTGGCCGACGAGTCCTCCAGGTCGGTCAGGTCGAGCCGGCCGGACTGGCCGTAGAACTCCACCGGGTTGCGCCACAGCACCCGGTCCACGTCGTCGGCGTCGAACCCGGCCAGCAGCATCGCCTCCCCGGTGGCCCGGGTCAGCAGCGGATCCGACCGGCCCCAGTCGGCCGCCGAGTTCACCAGCATCCGCTCGGTGCCGTACCGCTTCAGCAGCTCCACCATCCGCGGCGGCGACATCTTCGTCTCCGGGTAGATCGAGAAACCCAGCCAGCAGCCGGTGTCGCGGACCAGCTCGACGGTCACCTCGTTGAGGTGGTCGACGAGCACCCGCCCGGGCGCGATGCCCGACTCGGCGACCACGGCGAGCGTCCGCTCGACGCCGCGCGCCTTGTCCCGGTGCGGCGTGTGCACCAGCGCGGGCAGGTCGTGCGCGACGGCCAGGGCGAGCTGCCCGGCCAGCGCCGCGTCCTCGGCCGGCGTCATCGCGTCGTAGCCAATCTCGCCGACCGCCACCACGCCGTCCTTGTCCAGGTAGCGGGGCAGCAGGTCCAGCACCGGGCGGCAGCGCGGGTCGTTCGCCTCCTTCGGGTTCAGCGCCACTGTGGCGTGGTGCCGGATGCCGAACTGGCCGGCCCGGAACGGCTCCCACCCGATCAGCGAGTCGAAGTAGTCCACGAAGCTGTCCACGCTGGTACGCGGCTGGCCCAGCCAGAACGCCGGCTCGACCACCGCGCGGACACCGGCGGCGGCCATCCGCTCGTAGTCGTCGGTGGTGCGGGACGTCATGTGGATGTGCGGGTCGAAGATGCGCATGTCACGCCTCCGTGGTGGGGATGGTCAGCCGGCGCAGCAGGTCGGACGCGTCGGCGGGCATGTCGCGGCCGGCGGCGTGCCGTTCGGCGGCGAACGCGGCGAGCATCCGGGCCAGCTCGCCGTCGGACCGCTCCGGCAGGCCGTCGACCACCGCCAGCGGCACGCCGGTGAACACGCACTTGAGCACCGCCTGCCGCCAGGTCGCCTGCTCCAGGTGCCGGGCGTACGGGCCGAGCGCGGCGGCGACCAGCCGGGTGTCGTTGGTGCGGGTCGCGTCGTGCAGCAGCGGCACGCACTCCGCGCCGATCGGCAGCAGCGGCAACGCGCGCAGCACCGCACGTTTCTCGGCGGCGTCGCCCTGCCGGTAGAGCGTCTCCGCGGCGGCGGCGTGGCCGTGCGGCAACGCGGTCAGCAGCAGCGCCCGGGCCGCTTCGTCCGCCGTCCAGCCCGGCGGGTCGGGCAGCGGCAGGCGGCCGCACCGCCGGGCGGCGGCGGCGAAGAACCGCCCGATCGCCGTGGGTTCGGTAGCGACGCGGCGCAGCGCCGCGTCCAGCCACTGCGGATCGGGTACGCCCCGAAGCGCGGCGCGCAGTCGGTCGGGTGTCATGCCGTCTCCCCTCTGCCGGGTGGAAGGTGGTGGGTCACCGCCCCTCGCCGCTCGAGGCGGCGGCGCGCAGGAAGTCCAGTGAGCGGGCGGCGACGGCCGGTGCGGCGTGTGAGTGACGGGGCAGCTCCACGGCCACCAGCCCGCAGTAGCCGGCGTCGGCCAGGGCTTGCAGCACCGGCGGGAAGTCGATCTCGCCGGTGCCGAACTCCAGGTGCTCGTGCACACCCCGGCGCATGTCGTCGATCTGCACGTTGACCAGGTGCTCGGCGACCGCCGGCACGCACTGCGGCACCGGCAGCGGCTCCAGGCAGCGGCAGTGCCCGATGTCGAGCGTGATGCCGAAGCCTGGTGGCGCGCCGAGCGCCTCGCGCAGCCGCCACCACCCGGCGATGTCCTCGACGAACATGCCCGGCTCCGGTTCGAAGCCCAGCGGTACGCCCGCCTCCGCCGCCTCGGCGCAGACGGTCGCGCAGCCCGCGACCAGGCGGTCGGCGGCGACGTCGGGTGGTACGCCGGGCGGGCGTACGCCGGCCCAGAAGGAGACCGCCTCCGCGCCCAGGTCGGCGCCGATGCGGACGGCCCGGCGCAGGAACTCCACCCGCCGGGCCGGGTCGTCGTGCAGCAGCGTCGGCGCGTGCTTGTGCCACCGGTCGAGCAGATACCGGGCGCCGGTCTCGACCACCACCGCGAGCCCGAGCGCGTCCAGCCGGCGGCGGACGGCGGCGACGCGGCGGGCCAGGCCGGGGGCGAACGGGTCCAGGTGGTCGTGGTCGAGGGTGAGCGCGACGCCCACGTACCCGAGGTCGGCGAGCACCGCCAGCGCGTCGCCGAGCCGGTGGTTGGCGAAGCCGTTGGTGCCGTACCCGAAGCGCAGCCCGCCCGGCCCGGGCAGCGGTTCGGTTGTCATGTCGGGGAGATCAGTCGGGCCAGGCGGCGGCCGAGCGGGGCGGCGCCGGCCACGGCGAGGCCGAGCAGCCGGGCCCCGGCGCGGGCGGTCAGCGCGCCCTGCAACGCGGGCAGCCCGGTGATCCCGGCACCCACGGCGGCCCGCACCCGGGCCGGTGACGGGTCGGCGAGCACCCGGGCCTGCGCCCGGCCGTAGCGGGCGGCGTACCCGGCGGCGAGCACCGCCGGCACCAGCTCCCCGAGCCGGGCGGCGCGGCCGGTGTGAGCGGCGGTGGCGGGTGGCGTGGGCCGGGCCGGGGTGGTGAGCGCGATCAGCGCGGTGCCGGCGAGCGTGAGGCCCGGCAGCCGCCGGTCCGCGCCGGTCACCTCGCGGCGGGACAGCGCGGTCACGGTCCAGGTGTGCGCGGCGACTGTCAGCGCTGCGGGAAGCGCCCGGACCACCCGGCCGCCGGACGCGCCGAGCAGCACGTCCAGCCCTCGGCAGGCGGCCATCACCGCCGGGCCGGCGGCGGTGTTCTTGGCGCGCAGGTCGTACCCCCAGATGGTGGCCGCGAGTGGGAGCGCGACCGCTGCCGCGCGGCGGCCCCCGGCGGCGGTGGCGACGGCGAGCCCGGCGGCGGTCAGGCCGGACGCGACGCCGAGCGCCACCGACGGGCGCACCCGCCCAGACGGGATCGGGCGTTCCGGCCGCTCGACCGCGTCCAGCCGCCGGTCCGCCCAGTCGTTGGCGGCCATCCCGGCCCAGTAGAGCAGCACCGACGCGCCGGCCAGCGCCGGTGTCCGCGGGCCGAGCGCACCGGCCGCCGCCGCGCCGGACAGCACGTCCCCCGGTACGGAGAGCGCGGCGGGCGCCCGCACCAGCTCGGCCAGGTCGGCCAGGCGGGTCACGGCGTCACCCGGGCGTGCAGAGCGGCGGCGAAGTCCCGCAGCACCGTCCACTGGTCACCGAGCGCGTGACCGGTCGCGCCGAGCGGATCCTTGAAGAAGAACGCCAGCTCGGTCAGCGGACCGTGGCGGCCGGCGGCGTGCGCGGCGGCGGTGAGCCGGGCCAGGTCCAGCACGAGCGGCGCGGCCAGCGCCGAGTCGCAGCCGTGCCAGGTGAACTCCATCCGCATGCCGGTGCCCAGGAAACCGGCGAATGTGACCAGGTCCCAGGCGGTCTTGAAGTCGCCGAGTTCCTCGACGTACTCGATCCGGGTGTGGCCCTGCGGCAGGTAGCCGAGCGTCTCGGCGAGCACCCGTTGTTTGCTGCCCACCTTCGCCGCGTTGGCGGCCGGGTCGGCGAGCGTGGCGCCGTCGCCGCCGCCCAGCAGGTTCGTGCCGGACCAGGAGCGCACGGCCAGGTGCCGCATCGCGAACATCGGCGCGAGCACCGACTTGAGCAGCGTCTCGCCGGTCTTGCCGTCGTGCCCGGCGTACGGCAGTCCGCGTTCGGCGGCCAGCGCGGCCAGGGCCGGCAGCCGGGCGCCGGTGGACGGGGTGAAGTCCACGTACGCACACCCCGCGGTGAACGCCGCGTACGCGTATCCGGAGCTGGGCGGCAGCACGTCGGCCGGGCCGGAAAGCGCCTCGCGAAGCGCGGCCAGGTCGTCGTGGGCCGGATGCGGCGCGGGCGCCGGTTCGGTGGCGGCGACGTTGACCACCACCACCCGGTCCAGCCCGTGCCGGGTGCGGAAGTCGGTCAGGTCGCGCACCACTGCGGCGATCCGTTCGCCCTGGTCGCCCTCGGTCGGCGCGGGCCGCAGCGCCGCCTCGACGCCGGCCAGGTCGGGCGCCACGGCGTCGGCCAGCCGGGCGGGCAGCACGCCGGCGGCGGCGAGCGCCTCGGCGCGTTTGGTGAGCGGGGTGGCGACCACGTCGTGGCCGCCGAAGACGAGATCGGCGAAGCCCGGCAGGGCGGGCCCGCGCAGGTCGGGCAGCTCGGTCACGCAGCCGGTCGGCGCGGTGAGCCCGGCCCGCAGGGCCAGTCCCCCGACCACGGCGGTGGTGGCGACCGAGCCGCGCGCACCCACCAGCCAGACACCCGTACGCATTCGCGCTACCTCCCCAGGTAAGGCCGGTCCGCCGGTGCGGCCGGGGAATCCCGGTCCGGCCGCACCGGAGGGCCGTGCTGGTCGTGCCGGCGGACACCGGCGGCACGCTCCCGGAGCCGGCCTCGTCCCCGCCGCGGGGCGCAACCGCGGCGGGCCCTCGCCGGCCGGCGCCGGTGAGTGTCGGGCGGGCCCCGCAGGGCCGCCTCGGGTCAGGCGGAAGCTTCGGCCAGGGCGGGCTCCACCTCCGTCCAGGCGGCCCGCTCGGCCGAGCGGGTCACCGCGTCGAGCACGAGCTGGACCTGCAACGCGTCGGCGAACGACGGGGCCGGGTCGGCGCCGGTGGCGACCGCCTCGACGAAGTCGCGTGCCTGGTGGGTGAAGGAGTGCTCGTAGCCGATGATGTGGCCGGGCGGCCACCACGCACCCAGGTACGGGTGGTCCGGCTCGGTCACCAGGATCCGGCTGAAGCCCTGCTCGGCGGTGGGGCGGGTGGCGTCCAGGAACTCCAGTTCGTTGAGGCGTTCCAGGTCGAACACGACGCTGCCGCGCGAGCCGTTGATCTCGACCCGCAGGGCGTTCTTGCGGCCGGTGGCGAACCGGGTCGCCTCGTACGTGGCCAGCGCTCCCCCGTCGAGCCGGGCCACGAACACCGCCGCGTCGTCAACTGTCACCTGGCCCATGGCGCTGCCGTTGCCGTCGGCCTGCGCGGCCAGGCCGCTCGACCCGGCGACGAGCGGCCGCTGACGCACGAACGTCTCGGTGAGCGCGCTGACCCCGGTGACGAGCTGACCCGTGACGTACTGGGTCAGGTCGATGATGTGCGCGCCGATGTCACCGAGCGCGCCGGAGCCCGCCCTGTCCTTCTGCAACCGCCACACCAGCGGGAACTGCGGGTCGACGATCCAGTCCTGGAGGTAGGTCGCCCGGACGTGCCGGATCTCGCCGATCCGCCCGTCGGCCACCAGCTGCCGCATCAGGGCGACAGCGGGCACCCGCCGGTAGTTGAAGCCGCACATCGCGCGTACCCCGGACTCGCGGGCCCGGGCCGCGGCCTCGGTCATCTCGCGGGCCTCGGCGACGCTGTTCGCGAGCGGCTTCTCGCACAGCACGTGCTTGCCCGCGGCGAGCGCGGCGAGTGCGATCTCGCGGTGGCTGTCCCCCGGCGTGCAGATGTCGACCACGTCGATCTCGTCGGACTCGACGAGCCGCCGCCAGTCGGTGGTGTAGCCGTCCCAGCCGAGCCGGTCGGCGGCCTCGGCCACCTTCGGCTCGTCGCGGCCGCAGACGAGCGTCATCCGCACCCGCGCCGGCAGGTCGAACACCCGGTTCACGGTGCGCCACGCCTGGGAGTGCGCGGCGCCCATGAACGCGTAGCCGACCATGCCGACCCGCAGGATGCTGTCGTGACTGGACAAGGTGGGTCTCCCCCCGTGTGTCAGAACCCGAGCTTCAGGTAGTCGCTCGCGTTCTCCTTGGTGATCGTCTCGGAGGCGAGCACGATCTCCTTCGGTACCTGGAGTTCGACCAGGTCGGACATGCCCTTGCCCTGGCCGATCAGGCGGGCCAGGGAGATGGCCGAGGAGGCCATCGACGGGCTGTAGGTGACTGTGGCCTTGAGGACGGTGTTGTCGGCGGCGATGTCCTCCATGGCCTTCTTGGAGCCGGCGCCGCCGACCATGAGGAATTCCTTGCGGTTGGCCTGGTTGACCGCCGCGAGCACGCCGATGCCCTGGTCGTCGTCGTGGTTCCAGACCGCGTCGATCTTCGGCAGCGCCTGGAACAGACCGGTGGCGGCCTGCTGCCCGGAGTCCACAGTGAACTCCGCGGGCCGCCGGTTGGCGACCTTGAACCCGTACGAGGCGAGCGTGTCGGCGAACCCCTTCGACCGTTCCTGGGTCAGCTCCAGCGACTCGATGCCGGGGATCTCGCCGATCACCGGGTTGCTCACGCCCTTGGCCTTGAGCTGCTCGGCGATGTAGGTGGCGGCGGCCACCCCCATGCCGTAGTTGTCGCCCTTGATCTGCAGGCGGTAGGCGCGCGCGTCCGGGAAGGCCCGGTCCAGGTTCACCACCGGGATGCCGGCCTTCATCGCCTCCAGGCCGAACGCGTTGAGTTCCTTGCCGTCGTGCGGCAGCAGCACGATCACGTCGGGCTTCTGCGAGATCAGCGTGGACAGCGCCGCCCGCTGGGCCGCCGCGTCCGCGCCGGCCTCGACCGACTTCAGCTCCACGTCCTGGTACGCCCCGGCCTGCGCCTTGGCGTTGTTGGTGATGGCGGCGATCCAGCCGTGGTCGGCGGCGGGGGCGGAGAAGCCGATGCTCACCTTCTTGCCCGTCTCGGTGTTGGCGCCGGAACCGGCCGCCTTGGTCTGCGCCTCGGTCGGGCTCTGCTCGTTGCTGGTGCAGCCGGCGAGCAGCACCCCGGCGGAGACGGCGGCCCCGCCGAAGAGCAGCCGGCGGCGGGACAGGTCAGGGCGCGGTGTTCTCATGACGCCTCCTGGGATGAGGTGGTGGGGTGGTTTCGGGTGTGGCGGGCCGGACCACCGTCGGTACGACGGCAGCCGGGATGTGCGCGTGGGGTCAGGTGGTGGTGGCCCGGTTGCGGGCGAGGAACTGGGTGAGGCTGCCGAACTGCACCTGCTGGACCAGGACGGCGGCGACGATGATGCCGCCCTTGACCATGTTCTGGGCCTCGGCGGACAGGTTGTTGATGGCGAACAGGTTGGTGATGGTGGAGAAGATGATCACCCCGAGCAGGGAGCCGATGATCGTTCCCCGCCCGCCGCTGAGCAGCGTGCCGCCGATGATCGCGGCGGCGATCGCGTCCAGCTCGTAGAGGTTGGCCATCGCCGCCTGCGCGGAGGTGGCCTGCGCGGTCAGCATGACCGCGGCGATGCCGCAGCACAGGCCGGACAGCGCGTAGAGGAGCACGGTGTGCCGGCGGACGTTGATGCCGGCGAGCCGGGCCGCCTCCGGGTTGCCGCCGACCGCCACCGTACGGCGGCCGAACGTGGTCCGGTTCAGCAGCACCCAGCCGGCCGCCACCACCGCCACCAGGATGTAGACCAGCAGCGGGATGCCGAGCACGTTCGTGCTGGCGATGCCGTTGATGAACGTGTTGCCCGACACCTGGGTCTGCTTGTCGGAGATCTCCGCCGCCAGCCCTCGCGCGGCGACGAGCATGGCGAGCGTGGCGATGAACGGCACCAGCCGCCCGTACGACACGAGCAGCCCGTTCACCACGCCGACGGCGAGCCCGACGGTGAGCGCGGTGAAGATCATGCCGCCCGCGCCGTAGCTCTGCGTCGCCACTGTGGTGCACCAGACCCCGGCGAGCGCGACGATCGCGCCGACCGACAGGTCGATGCCCCCGCCGATGATCACGAACGTCATGCCGACGGTGACCACGCCGACCACCGAGGCGAGCTTGAGGATGGTGAGCGTGTTGCCCCACACCCAGTTCGGGTCGCCGTAGAGGTCGGGGCGGGTCAGGATGCCGATGACCACCAGTACGACGAGGACGGCGAGCAGGCCGAGGTTGCGCTTGGCGCCCTCCCCGCCGTCGCCGCGCCACCAGGAGAGCTTCGCCGGCGCGTCGACCTTCGCGGTCTCCGTCCGCTCCACCGGCGGCGACTGCGCGGGCAGGGCGGATTCCGTCACTTCGCTCATGCCGCCGCCCCGCTTCGCGCGGCGCCGGCACGAGACTCTCTGGCGCTGTGTCGATGATTCGCTCGCTGTCGCTCGCTCATGCCGGTGCGCCTTCCATGAGGGACCCCGCCATGACGAGGTCGAGCACGGTGTTCTCGTCCAGTTCGCCGGCCGGGGCCTCGCGGACCACCCGGCCCTCCCGCATCACCAGCACCCGGTCGGCCAGGCCCAGCACCTCGGGCACCTCGCTGGAGACCAGCAGCACCCCGACGCCACGGGCGGCCAGATCGCGGATCACCTGATACAGCTCCGCGCGGGCGCCCACGTCCACGCCCCGGGTCGGCTCGTCGAGCAGCAGCAGCCGGGTGTCACCGAGCAGCCACCGCCCCACCACCACCTTCTGCTGGTTGCCGCCGGACAGCGTGCGCACCGGCCGGCGTACGTCCCGGGGCCGCAGCTCCAGCGACGCGGCGATCCGGTCCGCCTCGGCGCGTTCCCGTCCGGTGTCGGTGAAGCCGAGGCGGGCGTACCTGCTGAACGTGGCGAGCGTGACGTTGCGGTAGATCGGTTCGCCGAGCAGCAGCGCCTGGCTCTTGCGCTCCTCCGGCGCCATGCCCATCCCGGCCCGTACCGCCGCGCCCACACTGCCGGGACGCAGCGCGCGGCCGTCCACCCGGACCGTACCGGCGTGCGCCCGGCGCGCGCCGAAGATGGTCTCCAGCAGCTCCGACCGGCCCGAGCCGACCAGCCCGGCGATGCCGACGATCTCTCCCGCCCGGACCCCGAGCGAGACATCGGCGAACTCGCCGGGCCGGGTCAGCCCGTCCACCCGCAACAGCTCCGCGCCACCCCCGTGGTCGGCCGGGCGCTGCGGGAAGACGTACTCGATGGTCCGCCCGGTCATCCGGGCGACCAGGTCGCGGGTCGGTGTCTCGCGGGCCGGCAGGCTCGCCGCCGTGGTCCGGCCGTCCTTGAGTACGGTGACCCGGTCGCCGATCTCGCGGATCTCCTCCAGCCGGTGCGAGATGTAGATGACCGCGATGCCCTGCGCGGTGAGTTCCCGGATGATCCGGAACAGGTTCGCCACCTCGTCGTGAGCCAGCACCGCGCTCGGCTCGTCCATGATGATCAGCCGCGCCTCGTGGGACAGCGCCCGGGCCATGCTGACGATCTGCTTGCCGGCGGCGGGCAGGTGCCGCACCAGCCGTCCCGGCGGGATCTCCGCGTGGCCGAGCCGGGCCAGGATCTGCCGGGTACGCCGGGCCATGTGCCCCCGCCGGACGAAGCCGAACCGGCGCGGCTCGTGGCCGAGGAACGCGTTCTCCGCCACCGACAGGTCGTCGACCAGGTCGAGTTCCTGGTAGATGGTGGCGATGCCGGCGCGCATGGCGGCCTGCGGGTTGGCGAACGAGGCCGGCTCGCCGCGCCAGAGCACCTCGCCGGAGTCCGGCCGGTGCACCCCGGCCAGCACCTTGATGAGCGTGGACTTGCCGGCGCCGTTCTGCCCCAGCAGGCAGTGCACCTCACCGGCCCGCACCTCCAGTTGCACGCCGTCGAGCGCGCGTACCCCCGGGAACGTCTTGACGACGTCGGTGAGGCGCAGGACCACCTCGCCCGCGACGGCGTCGGCGGGCGCCTCGACGAGCGGCCGGGCCTCGGGCTGTCCGATCGCGCTCACGCTGCACCGCCTTTCGTTCGCGACTGCGGGGCTCGCAACACCGGCTCACTCCTCGCGCTCACCGAGCCCGCCTCCGTTCGCGACTGCGGGGCTCGCAACACCGGCTCACTCCTCGCGCTCACCGAGCCCGCCTCCGTTCGCGACTGCGGGGCTCGCAACACCGGCTCACTCCTCGCGCTCACGCTGCCTCCCCGAATGCGAGGTCACTCGCCAGCACCGCCGCGCCGGCGACGCCGGCGCGCGGGCCCAGCTCGGACAGGACGACGGGCAGGTTGCCGGTGGCGAGCGGCAGCGAGCGGCGGTAGACCACGCTGCGGATCTCGGCCAGCAGGATGTGCCCGAGCTGGGCGAGCCCGCCGCCGATCACGATCATCGACGGGTTGGTGAAGCTGACCAGCCCGGCCAGTACGCTGCCGACCCGCCGGCCGCCGTCGCGGATGAGCTGGATGCAGGTGACGTCCCCCTCGATCGCCCCCTGCGCCACGTCCAGCGCGGTCACCACGCCCCGGGCGGTCAGCCGCTCGGCCAGCGCCGGGGACACCTCGGTGCGGGCCGCGACCGTCGCCTCCCGGGCCAGCGCGGCGCCGCTGAACACCGCCTCCAGGCAGCCGAGGTTGCCGCAACTGCACATCGGACCGTTCGGGTCGACCTGGATGTGGCCGATGTCCCCGGCGCAGCCGTCGGTGCCCCGGTAGACCTCGCCGTGCAGGTAGATGCCGCAGCCGATGCCGGTACCGATCTTGATGAAGAGGAAGTCGTCGACGGAGTGGGCCACGCCCCCGTGCCGCTCGCCGATCGCCATGATGTTGACGTCGTTGTCGACCACCGCCGGGCAGCCGTGCTCACGGGTGAGCAGCTCGCGGACCGGGAACCGGTCCCAGCCGGGCATGATCGGCGGGGAGACCGGCACGCCGTCGCGGAAGCTGACCGGCCCCGGTACGCCGATACCCACCGCATCGAGCCGCTCGTACGCGCCGTCCACCTTGGCCTTGTGCAGCAGCTCGTTAACCCGCTGGAGCGTCACCTTCGGGCCGGAGCGGATGTCGGCGGCCTCGGTGTAGGCGGCCACCGTCTCCAGCCGGCCGTTCACCACCTCCACGTCGATCGAGCTGGCGCCCAGGTCGACGGCGGCGAAGCGTAGGTGCGGGCTCAGTTCGACGAGGGTGGAGCGCCGCCCGCCCCGGGAGGCGGCCAGCCCGGCCTCGGCCACGTATCCGAGGGAGACCAGGCGTTCCAGCTCGGCGAGCAGGCGCGGACGGGGCATCTGGAGCCGGTCGCCGAGTTCGGCGCGGGACACCGCGCCCTCGTCGCGGAGCAGTCGCAGAAGCCGTACGTGCAGGGGGTCGACCGTCCGCACCGGCAGTCACCTCCGCATCGGAAGTCCGTCTCATCGACGACGGCGTTGTGTGTTGTGTCCGACACAGTAGGAGCCTTCCGGGCCGCATGTCCATACCTTCGGCACGCCTGATGCAAACTTTTGTCCATACGAACAAAAGCGAGTTCCGGATCATGAAAACGCGACGCCCCGCCCGTGTGACTTCCGGGCGGGGCGTCGCGATCTCGGGTCAGCGGGAGGGCGCGCGGCCCTTCTTGCGCAGCTTGCGGTCGTCGCGCAGTTCCACGTAGGGCTCCTCGTCGGCCGGGTGCCCGGCCGCGATGGCGCGGCTGCGCTCCAACTCGGCGTCGAACTCGGCACCCAGCAGGATGGCGACGTTGCTCAGCCACAGCCACACCAGGAAGATGATCACGCCGGCCACGGCGCCGTACGTCTTGTTGTACGAGCCGAAGTTGCTCACGTAGAGCGCGAACAGGCCGGAGACCACCAGCCAGAGCACCACCGCGAGCACGCCGCCGGGGCTGACCCAGCGGAAGCCGCCGTGCCGGGCGTTCGGCGAGGCCCAGTAGAGGATCGCGAACATCAGGCTCACCAGCACCAGGAGCACCGGCCACTTGGCGATGTTCCACACCGTCACGGCGGTCTCGCCCAGCCCGATCGCGTTACCGGCCTGCTCGGCCAGCCCACCGGTGAACACCACGATCACGGCGCTGATCAGCAGCATCACGCCGATCACCGCGGTCACGCCGAGGCGTACCGGCAGCGTCTTCCAGATCGGCCGCCCCTCCGGCACGTCGTAGATGCTGTTCGAGGCGCGCATGAACGCGGCGACGTAGCCGGACGCCGACCAGAACGCCGCCACCAGACCGATGATCGCCGCGATGCTCGCCAGCCCGCCGGACTGGCCCGCCTGGTCGATGGCGCTCTCGATGATGCGGCGGATGTTCTCCTCCGGCACCGCCTGCCCGACGGTGTCCCGTACCCCCTCGGTGGCCCGGTCGCCGAGCAGGCCGAGCACCGAGATCAGCACCAGGACGCCCGGGAAGATGGAGAGCACGCCGTAGTAGGTGAGCGCGGCGGCCCAGTCGGTCAGGCTGTCGTCCTGGAACTCCCGCACGGTCCGCTTGAGGGTCGCCATCCAGCCCGTGGCCGACAGGTCGGTCGGGCTGTCCGGCCCGTCGTCCGGCCCCACCGGCCCGGCGTGCTTCCGCCCGTCGGGCCGGTCGTGCCCGGCGCGGGCGTCGTCGCGCGTGGTGGGGGCGTCCTCACGCCCGTCGCGGGTGTCCTCGTGGACGTCGTGGGCGTCGTCGCGGGCGGCCATGGCACCTCCTCGTCGTCATGTCGTCCCGCACGACATGCCCTGACGAGGGCAGCGATAACCACCGCACCCGCAAACCGGCCACTCGACCGCCGGCGACTGGTCCCCACCCCTTCCCTGCCGGCCCGTTCCCCGGCCGAGCCCTGCCCGGCCGTCGCCGCCCGCACCCACCCGCTCTCCACTGCCCGCGCCCTGCCGTCGCCTCCCTCGTCGGCACCTTCACCCCGCTCGCCGCCTTTGCTCTGCACCCATACGCGCGGCAGACACGCTCCGTAACCATGTGCGCCGACGGATGCAGAGCAAAAGGCGGCGGGGGCAGCGCTCCCACCGGCACCCCACCGCACCCCGCCCGAAATCCGGGCGAGCCGCCGCTCCGCCGCGACCACCGATCGCCACCATCTCGACGACCGTCACGACGAGTGGAACGTCATGGGTGTCAAACGGGGCCGGAAGCACCCATGGCGTTCCACTCACCGAGGGTCAGCCACCGGCGCGCGCGGAAGCGAGAGCGCCGCGTACGGACGGCGACGGTCGGGGCGCTGAAGTGACGCGTGATTCGTCTTCCGATGCCACCACCTCGGCGAAGTGGAGATGATCGTGGAAACGCGAGCCGGCGAACACGCTCTCCGGCCAATTCCCCGCCGAGTGAGCGCGGTGCGCACGAGCGCGCGCGACACGGCGCGACGGGCGCCGCCGACGCGAGCCACCACGGAGGACGCACCCACCTGAGTGGACACGTTGCGTGACGACAAGCATCACGGGCGCGCCCATTCTTCATCGTTGTAAGCGATATCGGGAGAGAGCCGAGAGAGACCGCCTCCCATCATTGCGAAACAGTTTCAAGAAATATGTGCCGCGAGTGAGCGAAGCTCCATTCCGTCACTCATTGCAATCATGATCGGCAATGTTCCCAACATGCGCGCTATTCGCGTATCGTGCCCCCTCGTGCCGCCCGTTCGCCCCTCCGACGCGACTCCCCCCAAACCCCGGCCGCCGTCCGGCGGACGACCGGGGTCCGACGTGGATGCCGAGGTGGTGTCGCTGCCGCCGGACGATGGAAGCGTCGCCGGGCCCGAGTGGGCCGACGACGGGCCGGGCGAGACACACCACCACAGCCGAGCAGCGCACCACACCGCAGGCGAGCACCACACCGCGGGCGAGAGCAAGACCCGCGACAAGGGCGAGAACGAGACCCGCGACAAGGACGCGAGCCCGGACCAGACGAAGGACGCCCGTGAACTGGCGGCCCGGTTCGAGGAGGAGAAACCGGGACGGGTGCTCGCCGGTCCGATCGGGCTTCTCTTCACCGGCGTCACCGTCGCGGTCGGACTGCTGACGCTCTGGCAGGTGTTCTTCCCGCTGGCCCAGGGCAGCAAGTACTACCTCATCTTCTTCCTGGCCGGCGTCCTGCCGATGGTGTTCCTCGCGTACCCCTCGGGGGTGCGGCTGCGACGCGCCAAGGCCGACGCGGCCGACGTGGACGACCGGCGCGGGCCTACGCCCGTGGACTGGTTGCTGGCCCTCGCGGCGCTCGTCGTCTGCCTCTACCCGGTGCTGCCGGTCACGATCGGTGCCGGTGGCGGCGGGTACGACGCCTTCCTGGACCGGCAGGGCCTGCTGGATCCGCTGGACGTGGCGTTCGGCACCGGGCTGCTGCTTCTGCTGCTGGAGGCGTGCCGGCGTACCACCGGATGGATCCTGCCCGCGGTGTGCGTGCTGTTCCTCGGGTACGGCTACTACGGCGGGCTGCTGCCGCAGTCCTGGCCGGTGGCGCACGCGGGGCTCGACTTCGGGCAGCTCGTGGACGCGTTCTACAACTCCGACAGCGGCTTCTACGGCACCCCGCTGGACGTGGCCGCCTCGTACATCGTGCTGTTCACGATCTACGGCGCGGTGCTCGACCTGTCCGGCGCGGGCCGGTTCTTCGTGGAGCTGTCCGCCGCCGCGTTCCGCCGCTCCCGGACGGCCGCCGGGCGTACCGCAGTCGCCTCGGGTTTCCTGCTCGGCACGGTCTCCGGCTCCGGCGCCGCCACCACCGTCAGCATCGGCGCGGTGACGTGGCCGATCCTGCGCCGCGCCGGCTACCCGGCCGAGCGGGCGGGCGGCATGCTCGCCGCCGCCGGTGTGGGGGCGATCCTGTCGCCGCCGACGCTGGGCGCCGCCGCGTTCATCATCGCCGAGTACCTGGGCGTGTCCTACCTCCAGGTGCTCGGCTGGGCCACGGTGCCGACGATCCTCTACTACCTGGGCATCCTGCTCTCCGTCGAGATCGATGCCCGGCGCTCCGGCGTCCGCCCGGTGGTCATCGACACCGGCTCGGCGTGGCGGCTGCTGGCCCGCTTCGGCTACCACTTCCTCTCGCTTCTCGTGATCATCGTGGTGCTGGCGCTCGGCGCGTCGGCGATGCGCGCGGTGGTCATCGCCACCGCGGTCGCCGCGGTGCTGTCCTTCCTGGACCGCCGGCACCGGCTCACGCCGGCCCGGCTGGTGACGGCGCTGCGCGACGGCGTACGCGGGGTGCTCGCGGTGAGCGCCGTCTGCGCCGCGGCCGGCATCATCACCGCCACCACCACGAAGACCGGCCTCGGGCCGCAGGCCGCCGCGCTGCTGATCGACGGCGCGCAGGCGGTCAGCTCGGAGCCGGCGGTGGTGCTGGCGCTGACCGCGGTGCTCGCCGCCGTCGCGCTCAGCCTGCTCGGCCTCGCGGTGCCGGTCACCGCCTCGTTCGTCATCGGCTGGGTGATCATCGGCCCGGCGCTGCTGAACCTGGGCGTCGAAGCACCCGCCGCGGCCATGTTCGTCTTCTACTTCGCGGTGCTGTCCGAGGTCTCGCCGCCGACCGCGCTCGCCGCCGTCGCCGCCGCCGCGGTCACCGGCGGCCGGCTGGTGCCGACCATGTGGCAGACCCTGCGGTACGCGCTGCCGGCGTACCTGATCCCGCTGGCCTTCGTCATCACGCCGACCGGCCTCGGGCTGCTCGGCATCGGCGGGCCCGGACGGATCGTGACGGCCGGTCTGGTGTCGGCGCTGGGCGTCGCGGTGCTGGCGGTCGCGGCCGGCGGCTGGCTACCCGGCGTGGGCCCGGCCGGCGTGCCGGAGCGGATCGTCGGCGCGATCGCCGGGCTGGTGCTGCTCTGGCTGGAACCACTGCCCATGGCGATCGGCGCGGCGCTCGCCGCGCTCGCGGTCGCGGGCGTGTACGTCCGACGTGGCGCCGCCGGACACCCCGGCCGCCCGGCGGCCGAAGAATCCGTGGACCTTGGGGAGGAGAGAGAGTGGGACGGATCGACGCGAGGATAGTGGCGGGTGTCGGGGCACTGGTCCTGGTCGCCGCCGGTGCCGCCGGCTGCGGGGGCCGTCAGGACGGCGCGGCGAAGGACGACGCCGCCCGCGAGGTCAGCTGCAAGGTCACCAAGGACACCCGGGTCGGCATCGCCACCGGAAACGCCACCGGCGTCTACTACGTGGTCGGCAACGCGCTCGCCGGTGAGCTGAGCAAGACCACCGACGGCAAGCTCACCGGGACGGCCGCCGAGACCGGCGCCTCGGTGCAGAACGTCGAGCAGCTCGTCGCCGGCCAGTACGACGTGGCGTTCTCGCTGTTCGACACCGCTGTCAACGCGGTGCAGGGCAAGGGGAGCTTCAGCTCGCCGCAGCCGGTGAAGGCGCTGGCCCGGATCTACGACAACTACACGCAGGTGGTGGTCCGCGCCGACGCGGGGATCACGTCGGTGGCCGACATGAAGGGCAAGAAGATCTCCACCGGCTCGCCGAAGTCCGGTACCGAGGTCATCGCCAACCGGCTGCTCACCGCCGCCGGGCTGGACCCGGCCAAGGACATCCAGGCGCAGCGGCTGGACCTGACCAAGACCGTCGACGGCATGAAGGACGGCAGCATCGACGGCTTCTTCTGGTCCGGCGGCGTGCCGACCGGCGGGGTCACCGACCTGTTCACCACGTCCGGCGACAAGGTCAAGTTCGTCGACATCAGCCCGCTGCTGCCGAAGATGGCCGAGCTGAACCCGGCGTACCAGGCGGGCACCATCGGCAAGGACATCTACCGGACCCCGGCCGACGTGCCCACCATCGTGGTGCCGAACGTGCTGCTGGTGCGGGACAACCTGGACGCCGACGTGGCCTGCGCGATCACCCGGACGGTGTTCGACTCCAAGGACGCGCTGGCCCAGGCCAACCCGGCGGCGAAGGGCATCGAGCTGGGCAACGCCCGCAAGACCGACCCGGTGCCGCTGCACCGGGGCGCGGAGCGGGCGCTGAGCGACCTCGGCGCGAGCTGACCCGAACGGGCCGGGCCCGGACGTGCGTCCGGGCCCGGCCCACCGACCCGACCCGGAGACCCCCGTGCCGCTGCCCCACCCGGCTCGCGTACGCCGGCATCACCGCTCCGCGGACCGCACCGGACGCCTCCGCTCGGTCCGCGTCCAACTGCTGGCCCCGATCCTGGTGGCCACCGCCGGCCTGGTCGTGCTGGGGGCGGCGCAGACCGGCGCCGCGCTCGACGCGTCCACCGACGCCGACCGGGCCCGCGTGCTGGCCGGCACCGCCACCGCGACCGTACGGCTGGTGCACGAGCTGGAACGCGAACTGGGCGAGACGGCCGCGTTGCGCCAGCGCGGCGGTACGTCCGGCCGCCCGCTCGTGGACGCGCAGCGCCGCCGGGTGGACACTGCGGTGGAGCGCTACCGCTCGGCGCAGGGTGACGCGCGCCGGGCCGCCCCGGATCTGGGCGGCGTGCTCGACGACGTGGGCGGGCGCCTGGCGCAGCTCGCGCCGACGCGGGACCTGGCACTGGCCGGTGATCGCGGCGACCCGGCGTACGTGTCGCTCGTGGAGTCGCTGCTCGCGGTGGCGGACGCGCTGCCGAGCCAGCTCCGCGACGCCGAGCTGGCCAACCAGGCGCGCGAGGTGGCAGCGGTGGCCGCCCAGGAGCACCTGTCGGCGCTGGAACGCGACCTGCTGCGGGCGGTGTTCGTCAGGGGTGGACTGGAACGCGGCGAGCTGGCCCGGCTGGGCCGGCTGCGGGGTGCCCGGGAGCAGCGGCAGGCCGAGTTCCTGCGGATCGCCTCCGGCCCGGCGAGCAGGGCCTGGTACCGGCTGGTCGACGGCGCCGACGTGACCACCGCGCGGCGGATGCGGGACGCCGTGCTCGACTCCGACGGCGCGCCGGACGCGTTGAAGACCGACGGCGACGCCTGGTACGTGGCGCAGAGCGGCGCGATCCGCCGGTACAACCTGCTCGGCCGGGACCTGACCGACGGGCTGGACCGGGACGCGGCGGACCTGGCCGGGGCGGCCCGGTTGCGTGCGGTGCTGACCGCCGGTGCGACGAGCACCGTCGCGCTCGGCTCGCTCGTCACCGCCGTGCTGCTGGCGGTCCGTACGAGCCGCCGGTTGCGCCGGCTGCGGGTGGCCGCGCTGACCATGGCGAACCGGGAGCTGCCGGAACGGATCACCGCGATCGCGGCGGGCGAGCGGACCCCGGCGGAGGGCCCGGCGACCCGGATGACCGACGGGATCAGGCGGGGCCGGGACGAGGTGGCGCAGGTCGCCGAGGCGTTCGACACGGTGAACCGGGCCGCGTTGCGGCTGGCCGGTCAGCAGGCCGAGTTGCGGCTGGACGTGACCCGGATGGCGGAGGCGCTGGCCCGGCGCATCCGGACGCTCATCACCCGGCAGCTGCGGCTGCTCGACGACTTCGAGCGCGAGGAGACCGACCCGGACGCGCTGGCCCGGCTGTTCGCGCTGGACCACCTCGCCGCCCGGTTGCGCCGCAACGGGGAGAACCTGCTGGTGCTCGCCGGTGGCGAACCCGGACGCGGGCACGAGGGCGCGTTGCTGCTGGACGACGTGGTGCGGGCGGCGGCCTCCGAGATCGAGGACTACCCGCGGGTGGAGATCGACGTGCCGACCGCGGCGGTGCACGGCACGGCGGCCGGCAACCTGGTGCACCTGCTGGCCGAGCTGCTGGAGAACGCCACCGTCTACTCGCCACCCGAGGCCCGGGTGCTTGTCGACGGCCGGCGCACCGTCGACGGGCTGGTGCTGCGCGTCCGCGACCAGGGCATCGGCGTCAGCGAGAGCCGGCTGACCGAGATCAACGAGCGGCTGGCCGCGCCGGCCACCCTGTCCAGCGCGGCGGCGGGCAGCATGGGCCTGCACGTGGTGGCCCACCTGGCCGCCCGGCACGGGATCCGGGTGCAGTTGCACAACCCCGGTACCGGGACTGTGGCGCAGGTCGACGTACCGGAATCGGTGCTGACCCGGGTCGAGTCGGTGGCGTCCCGGCCGGCCGCCGAGCGGCGGCCGCGCGCCGCGGCCTGGTTCAAGTCCGGGCCGGCCGCCGGCCGCAGCCTCGTCACCAGCGCCACGACCGTCGGGCCGGTGCGCGGCGTCGCCGCGGTCCGCACGCCGGGTGGCGCGCTGCTGGCGCCGAGCACGGCCCGGATCCGGCCGGTGAGCGTGCCGCCGACGCCCGTCCCGACCACCGCCGCCGGGCTGCCCCGGCGGCAGGTGGGCGGCCACCTGCCCGAGCCGATGCCGGACACCACCGCGCCGCCGCCGGCTACCGACCTGCTCGACCCCGAAGTGGTACGTGCCCGGCTGTCCGCCCTCGCCGAGGGGGTGGCCAGCGCAACCCGCCGTGCCCCGAACACCACACCCAACGGGAGAAGACCATGACCTCACCGTCCACCACCGGACTGGACTGGCTGCTGGCGAACTTCGCCGAGCAGGTGCCGGACGTCTCGCACGCGCTCGCGGTCTCCGAGGACGGGTTGCGGCTGGCGTCCTCGCCGGACCTTGCCCCCGACCAGGTCGACCAGCTCTCGGCGGTGATCAGCGGGCTGGCGAGCCTGACCGTGGGCGCGGCCCGGCTGATGTCGGCCGGCCGGGTACGCCAGCAGATCGTGGACATGGACGGCGGGGTGATGCTGGTGATGGCGGTGGGTGAGCGGGCGCTGCTCGGCGTGCTGGCCGCGCCCGGCTGCGACCTGGGCCAGATCGGCTACGAGACGGCGACGCTGGTGCAGCGGGTGGCGGAGGCGCTGGAACCGGCGGTCCGCCGGTGACCGGCCGCGCGCTGCGGCTGACCGCCGCGCTGATGTCGGCGGTGCTGGTGGCCGGGTGCGCGGCCGAGGACTCCGCGCCGGAGGCGTGGCACGGCGGGCGGATCTTCCTGGCCACCGGCAACACCACAGGCGTCTACTACCAGCTCGGCGGCGGGTACGCCGACCTGATCACCCGTCATCTGCCCGGGTACGAGGCGCGGGCCGAGCCGACCGGCGCGTCGGTGGAGAACATCACCCGGGTGGCGAGCGGCGACATGGAGATCGCGTTCAGCCTGGCCGACACGGCGGCGGACGCGGTCGACGGGCGCGGGGCGTTCGACAAGCAGCCGCAGCCGGTACGGGCGCTGGCCCGGGTCTACAGCAACTACACCCACGTCATCGTCCGGGCCGACGGCAAGATCCGCAGCTTCGCCGACCTGCGCGGCAAACGCATCTCCACCGGTTCGCCGAAGTCCGGCACCGACATCATCGCCGGGCGCCTGCTCACCGCCGGTGGCATCGACCCGAACCGGGACATCCAGCGGTTCAACCTGTCGCTGCCGGAGACGGTCAAGCGGATGCGGGCGAAGGGCCTGGACGCCATGTTCTTCTCCGGCGGTCTGCCCACCCCCGGTGTCAAGGATCTGCTCTCGTCCGCGCCGGGCACATTCCGGCTGCTGCCGATCGACGAGCTGATCGAGCCGTTGAGCGCCCGCTTCGGCGCTGTCTACACCACGGCGACGCTGCCGAAGGAGGTGTACGGGACACCCGAGCCGACGCCGACCATCACGGTGGCGAACGTGATCCTGGTGGGGGCGGACATGCCGGACCAGCTGGCGTACGACCTGACCCGGGTGCTGTTCACCTGGCAGGGCGAGTTGATCCAGGTGCACCCGGAGGCGGCGAACTTCAACCGGTCCAGCGCCGCGGCGACCCGCCCGATCCCGTTGCACCCGGGCGCGCAGCGGTTCTACCGCACCGGCTGAGCGCGGGACCGTGCCGCCTCGGTCCGCGCCGGGGCGGCGCCGCGCCCGCTACGGCGTCCAGTCGCGTCGTAGCAGGCCGTAGATCACCAGGTCGGTGAAGCCGTCGCCGTCGTACTCGCGGTCCCGCTGGGTGCCCTCGTGGACGAAGCCGCACCGCTCGGCGGTACGCCGCATGGCCGTGTTGCCGGCGAGCGTCTCGATCTCCAGCCGGCGCAGGTTGCGGTTGCGGAAGCCGTACCGGCAGAGCAGCCGGATCACCTCGGTGCCGTAGCCCTGGCCGCGCGCCTCGGGCAGCAGCGTGATGCCGAGGTGGGCGTACCCGTTGAAGGCGTTGATGCCCCAGAGCACGCCGGTGCCGAGGAACGTGCCGTCGGCGACGGTCTCGGCCAGCAGCGACACCGGAGCGGCGGCCTCCGGCTGCTCGGCGGCGCGCTTCTCCAGCCGGGCCCGGACGTGTCCGACGTGGTGCGGCAGGAACGGCTCGTCGTCGGTGACCAGGTGCAGCTCCGGGTCGCTGTGCAGCCGGAACAGGTCCGGCGCGTCGTCGGGGGTGGGCGGACGCAGGCGGACCCGGTCGGTGGCGAACATGCCGCGACGCTAACGGCGGGCGGGTGGGCCGACAACCGGATTCGACTCCCTACCGACCGGTCGGTAGGGTGATGGGTATGACGCCGCTCGTGCTCGCCACCGCCCTGACCAAGACCTACCGGACGCGCGACGCCCTGCGCGCGCTCGACCTGACCGTCGCGCCGGGCAGCCGGTTCGTCGTTCTCGGCCACAACGGCGCCGGCAAGTCCACGCTGCTGGAGATCATCGCGACGCTGCGCACCCCGACGTCCGGCTCGGTACGCGTCGGCGGCTTCGACACCGTCACGCAGGCGCGGGAGGCCCGGCGCCTGATCGGCCTCGCGCCGCAGTCGAACGCCCTGGACCCGCTGGCCACCCCCACGGAGGTGCTCGACTTCCACGCCGTGGCGCTCGGGCTCGGACGCCGGCAGCGGGCCCGCCGTACGCCGGAACTGGTCGACCTGTTCGGCCTGGGCGAGCACCGCTCGACCCGGGTCGCCAAACTGTCCGGCGGCACCCGCCGCAAGCTCGACCTGGCCGTGGCTCTCGTCGCCGAGCCCGCCGTGGTGATCCTGGACGAGCCGACCACCGGCCTGGACCCGCTCGCGCGCATCGGCTTCTGGGCCGAGCTGACCCGCCTCAACCAGACCGGCACGTCGCTACTCATCTCGACCCAGGATCTCCACGAGGCGGACGTGCTCGCCACCGAGATCGCGGTGCTCCGGGACGGCCGGGTGGTCGCCCAGGGCTCACCGGCGTCGCTGAAGCAGCGCGTCGGCGCCCGTACGCTCACGCTCGACCTGTCCGGCGCCGCCGCCGCAGCCGCGTTCGCCGCCGCGTCCGAGGCCGGGTTCCGCGCCGACGCCGACCGCCCGGACCGGGTACGCCTCAGCGTGCCCGACGACCCGCGCGCCCTGGCGAAGGCCCTGACCGAGGCGGGAGACGCCGCCGCCGGCATCACCCGGCTGCACCTCGCCGAACCCTCCCTCGACGACGTCTTCGTCGCCCTCGCCGCCCGCTGAGGCGTGACCCCACCGCACCCCGAAAGGCCCGGATCCGTGCTCCCGCTCGCCGTCACCCCGCCCCGCCGCTCCCCGGCACCTGTCGTCCTCGCGGCGATCAGACGTTCCACCCGTGCCGTGCTCCGTACGCCCGCGCTGCTTGTCGCCCCGGTCGCCCAGTCCCTGTTCTTCCTGCTCGTCTACGCCGGGCAGCTCGACGCCGTCGGCAGCACCTACCTGGACGGGACGAGCTTCATCGCGTTCCTGCTGCCGCTGATCCTGCTCACCGGCGTCGCCACCGGCGCGGGCACCGCCGGCACGCTGGTGCTGGGCGACCTCGCCAGCGGATACCTCGACCGTCTGCGGCTCGCCCACGGCACCACGACACCGTTCCTCGTCGGCCCGGTCGTCGCCGCGCTGATCGCCGTCGTCCTCCAGATGGCGGTGACAGTGGCCGGGGCCGCGGCGATCGGCTACCGGCCGGCGAGCTGGTCCGGCGTCGCCGGGATGCTGCTGCTGATGCTGACCCTGGGCCTCGGTGTCGCGCTGCTGAGCACGGCGCTCGCGATCCGGTCGGCCTCCGCGTCGGCCACCAACCTGGTCACGCTCGCCGTGTTCGGCCTGTCGTTCTTCACCGGCGTGTTCGCGCCGGTCGACGAACTCGCCGGCTGGATGCGGGTGATCGCCGTGGTCAACCCGCTCACCTATATCGTCGACACCGCCCGCCAGCTCGGCGGCGACGCGGCGCTCACCGCGGCCCCGATCGGCGTGGCGGCGATCGTCACCCTCGCCGTCGCCGGGACCGCGGCGTGCGCCCTCGCCCTCCACCACGCGAGGAAGACCCGATGAGCCCTGCCGACACCCGCACCCAGATCATGGACGCCTTCGCCGAGCAGCTCGCGGCGACCGGCTACCAGGGCATCTCCCTGGTCGGCGTGGGCCGCAGCGTCGGCATCCAGAAGCCGTCCATCTACCACCACTTCCCCGGTGGCAAGGAGGATCTCTACATCGCGGTGGCGGAGCGGTACATCCGCGACGTCGGCGCCCGGATCTCGGCGGCGCTGGCCGGCCCCGGCGACGTGCCGCACCGGCTGCACGCGCTCGCCGCCGTCGCCGCCGGTCAGCGCGGCGCGGTCACGTTCGAGCAGCGCATCTACGACACGCTGCCGCTCGTCTCCGCCGGGACCAGCGAGCACGTCTCGGGCCTCTACGTCGCCCTGATGCTGGCGCCGGTGACCCGGTTCTTCGCCGACGCCCGGGCCGAGGGCGCCGTCACCGGCGAACCGGAGTTCCTGATGAACGCGTTCCTGCACCTGGCCCGCGCGGCCGACCTCACCGACGAGACCGGACCCGCCCGGGTCGTCGCGCTCTTCCTCGACGGCGCCCGCCCACGTGCCTGACCCCGCGTGACTCCGGGCGTGGCGCGGCCTCAGGCGTCGGCGGGGGTGGTGGCGGCCCGTGCCGCCGCGACCAGCCGGGCGGTCTCGGCGGTCACCGCCTCGTCGTCGGCGGGCGTCCCCGGGTCGTAGCGGACCGTCCAGGTCAGGCCGTCGACCCCGGGCACCCGCCGGGCCGCGATCCGCCCGGAGCCGCCGGGCACCTCGTGGTGCGAGGTGTACGCCACCGAGCCGGTGACCCGGGCCCGGACCTGGTGCGGCAGGTCGCCCGGGTCGACGAGCAGGTACGTCTCCGGGAGGCCGTCCGCGACCACCAGGTAGCCGTCGCGCTCGGCGACCGGCTCGGCCGGGGTGACGGTGAGTTCGCGGCCGGACCAGACCGCCTTGAGGATGTCGTGCCAGCCGAGGCGGTCCACCCGGCCGGGCAGCCAGAGCCCGCGGTTGCTGGCCACCAGCACGCCGTCGTTGCCGCCCTCGCCGGTGCCGGCGGCGGCCCAGGCGAGCACGCGCTCGTCGGCGGCCAGCGGCGGCCGGTCCGCCGAGGGCAGTTTCGGCCGGCGGTTGAACAGACCCATCACAAACCTCCGGCGGCCTGCTCGCGCAGTGCCCGTGCGTGCTGTTCCAGCGAGAGCAGTTCCCCGAACAGGGCGAAGTACTCGTCCTTGTTGCTCACCGGGTTGACTCGCTGGATCTTCGACTTCAGGTCACGGATGCGGCCGGTGACCGAACTCCACTGGAGCCGGGCCATGGTGATCGAGACGTACCGCGGGTCGGGCTCGCCGTCGATGCGCAGCGGCTCCACCGCCAGTTCACCGATCAGCGCCTGCCCGGCCAGGTCGTCGCAGGCGTCGCGGACCCGCTCGATCCAGACCGCGCCGCCGGTGGCGCCGGACGCCCCGCCCGCCGCGGCGACGGCGGCGCGTACCGCGAGGTGCACCGGGTGCTGGTAGTCGGTCGCCTCGACCGCGTCGAACATCGGGCCGGCCAGGACCGGCTCCTGCAACGCCAGCTTCAGCGCCTCCCGCTCCACCATGGATCGCGGGCTGTCCACGGTGGGCGCATTGGGGCGGGGGCGCCCGGACGCGGCGGGCGTACCGGGGGCCGGTTGCCCGTTCGCGGCGGCGAGCACCGCGCGCTGCACCGGCTCGATCTCCATGCCGAGGTCGCCGGCGAGTTTGCGGACGTACTCCGGGCGCTTCTCCCGGTCCTTGATCTTCGCCACGAGCGGCGCGGCGCGGCGCATGGCCTCGACCCGGCCGTCGACGGTGTCCAGGTCGAACCGGTTGATCACGTGCCGGAGCGCGAAGTCGACGAGCGGCTCGCGGCGGGCCACCAGGTCGCGTACGGCCAGGTCGCCCTTTGCCAGGCGCAGATCGCACGGGTCCATGTTGTCGGGGCTGACCGCGATGAACGTACGCCCGACGAAGCGCTGGTCGTCCTCGAAGGCGCGCAGCGCTGCCTTCTGCCCGGCGGCGTCACCGTCGAAGGTGAAGATGATCTCCCCGGCCCGCTCGTCGCTGTCGAACAGCACCCGGCGCAGCACCGAGATGTGGTCGCCGCCGAACGCGGTGCCGCAGGTCGCCACCGCCGTCGGCACGTCGGCGAGGTGGCAGGCCATCACGTCGGTGTAGCCCTCGACCACCACCACCTTGCCCTGCTTGGCGATCTCCCGTTTGGCCTGGTCGATGCCGTAGAGCACGTGCGACTTCTTGTAGATCGGCGTCTCGGGGGTGTTGAGGTATTTCGGGCCGTCGTCGTCGTCGAAGAGCTTGCGGGCGCCGAAGCCGATCACGTCGCCGGTGATGTCCCGGATCGGCCACATCAGGCGGCGGCGGAACCGGTCGATCAGCGAGCCGGAACGGGCCGGGCGGGACAGCCCGCCGGTGACCAGCTCGTCGTGGGTGAAGCCCTGCTGACGCAGGTGCCTGGTGAGCAGGTCCCACCCGTCGGGGGCGAAGCCGCAGCCGTACCGCTCGGCGGCGGCCCGGTCGAAGCCGCGCCCGGCGAGGAACTCGCGGGCCGGGCGGGCGCCGGCGGTGGTGAGCTGGGCCCGGTAGAACTCGACGGCGGCGGCGTGCGCGGCCACCAGACGCTGCCGCTGCCCCTGCTGCGGCCGGGTACGCGGCGCGGACCTGTCGTCCTCGACGTAGCGCAACTGGATGCCGGCGCGGGCGGCCAGCCGCTCGACGGACTCGACGAAGCTGAGGTGCTCGGCGTCCATCAGGAACTTGATCGCGTCGCCGCCGACCCCGCAGCCGAAGCAGTAGAACACGTTGCGGGCGGGCGAGACGTTGAACGACGGACTCTTCTCGTCGTGGAACGGGCAGAGCCCCTTGAGGTTGCCGCCGCCGGCCGACTTGAGCGTCACCACCTCGGAGATGACGTCCGCGATGGCGGTGCGCTCGCGGACCAGCGCGATGTCCTCGTCCCGGATCCGCCCCGCCATGACCGCCACCCCCTCGGCGTACATCCTGCCCTGCCGGACCGACGTTCCGGCGGCCGGGGGGACGGGCGTGTGGCCGGCCACGCCCGTCCCCCCGGCTCAGGCCGAGCGGGCCGCCGCGGGGTCGCCGATGCGCGGGAACGGCTCGATGGAGAAGACCACCTCGACCGGCACCTCGAAGTACGCGGCGATGCGCAGCGCCAGGTGCAGGCTGGGCCGGAACTCGCCGCGTTCCAGGTAACCGACGGTCTGGTAGTGCACACCGAGCGCGTCGGCCAGGTGCCGGCGGGAGATGCCCCGTTCGGCGCGCAGCACCGCGATGCGGTTGTGCACGGTCTCGCTCATCGACGCCCTCTCATCCGACCCGCTGCATGGCCCGCTCCCGGCGGGCCGCGACCCGCGAGCCGGACTCCCGGCGGGCCATCCGGCGCAGCACCACCGGGGCCAGCACGAGCCCGAGCACCGCCCAGGCGCCGAGCACGCCGACCGTCTCCAGGTGCCGCCAGGAGCCGCCGAGTTCGACGGCCGCGAGGTCGCCGGGGAGCAGCGCCGAGCGCATGCCCAAGCCTAGCCAGTAGAGCGGGAAGACCTGGGCGACGCCCTGGAGCCAGCCGGGCAGGCCGTTGATCGGGTAGAAGATGCCGGACAGCGCGATGAGACCGAAGATCGGCATCACCACCAGGCCCATGTTGCGCGGGTTCTCCACCAGCGAGCCGATCACCGCGCCCAGCGGCAGCGTCGCCACCAGCCCGAGCGGCACCACCCAGGCCAGCGTGAGCCAGGCGCCGGGGTCGCCGAGCCGCAGCCCGTCGAGGAAGAACAGCCCGGGCGTGAGCTGGATGACCACGCCGATCAGCGCGACCGCCGAGACCAGCACGATCTTGCCGACCAGGTAGCCGAGCATGCCGTCCGGGATGGCCTTGGCGCGCAGCAGCGTGCCGTCCTCCCGGTCGATGACGAGCTGGTTGGCCAGTCCGAGCAGGCCGCCGAAGAGCAGGCCCATGCCGAGCGCGCTGGGCAGCGTACGGGCACCGAGGGAGAAGTCGGTGCCGGGCACCGTCGAGCCGCGCATCCAGAACACGGCGATCAGCAGCACCACCGTGGGGAAGAAGTAGGTCCAGAGATCCTGGCCGTTGGTGAACGTCGCGCGCAGCTCGATCACGCCGCGCCGCAGCCCGGCCCGTAGCGCGTTGGTGGTCGGGTTCATCGGTTCGCCTCCTGCTGCCACACCCGCTCGGCCCGGCCGGTACGGATGCCGGTCTCCTCCTCGTGCACCAGCGCCAGGTACGCGTCCTCCAGGCTGGCCCGGCGGACCTCCAGCTCGCGTATCCGGTCGCCGTGCTCGCGGAGCAGGTCGCGCAGGAACGCGGTGGCGTCGGCGGTGGCGTGCACGTACCGCTCGCCGTCGCGGGTCCAGCGCACCTCGGCGTCCCCCGCGACGCGCCGGGCGAGCTGGTCGGGCGACCCCTCGGCGATGATCCGGCCGCCGGCCAGGATGAGGATGCGGTCGGCCAGCTTCTCCGCCTCGGCCAGGTCGTGCGTGGTCAGCACGATGGTGGTCTCGTCCAGGTCGGCCAGGCGGTGCACCAGCTCGTGGAACTCGCGCCGGGCGGCCGGGTCGAAGCCGACAGTGGGCTCGTCGAGGAACAGCAGTTCGGGGCGGCCGACGATGCCGACAGCGACGTCGAGCCGGCGACGCTGACCACCGGAGAGCCGGGACACCCGGCTGCCGGCGTGCGCGCTGAGGCCCACCGTCTCCAGCAGCTCGTCGACCGGCCACGGGCGCGGGATCCGGTCGGTGGCGTACGGCGCGTAGAAGTCGCCGAGGTGCGCGAGCAGCTCCCGCACCCGCCACTTGCCGTGGTCGCGCCAGGACTGCAGCACCACGCCGAGCCGTGCGCGCCACCGTTCGTCGCCGCGGGCCGGGTCGGTGCCGAGCACGCGCACCGTGCCGGCCGAGGGCAGCCGGAAGCCTTCGAGGATCTCGATGGTGGTGGTCTTGCCGGCGCCGTTGGGCCCGAGCAGCGCCACCACCTCGCCCCGCCGGGCGGTCAGGTCGACGCCGTGCAGCACGTCGACGGCGCCGTAGCGCATACGCAGATCCCGCACGTCGAGGACGAGATCCTCGTCGGGCGGTCGGGGGGACGCGACGGCCCCGGGAAGTTCGACCGCAGTCATGCCTCGGAATGTAGCACCTCTACTACATTCCGGGGTACGCCCGCTCACCGCGGGAACGCGCGGTGAGTCGTCAGGACACGACGGCGGCGGCCTCCTCGGCCTCCACCGCGGCGTTCCAGGCCGGCTTGGTGGACCGCCAGCCCTCGTCGTCCATGCCACGCCGCCAGTAGCCGGAGATGGACAGGTCACCCCGCGGCACGCCGCGCTCCACGCGCAGCAGCCGCCGCAGCTCCTTCACCGCGCCGGCCTCACCGTGCACGAACGCGTGCACCCGGCCGGGCGGGAACTCCAGCGCCCGGACCGCCTCGACCAGCGGCGCGCCGTACGGGCGCCCGTCACGGTGCAGCCAGCGCACCTCGACCTCGCCCGCGCCGGCCAGGGGCAGCTCGTCGGCCGGACCGCCGACCTCGACGTACACCTTCGCCGACGCGCCCGCCGGCAGCCGCTCCAGGGCGGCGGCGATGGCCGGCAGCGCGCTCTCGTCGCCCGCCAGCAGATGCCAGTCGGCGGCCGGGTCCGGCGCGTACGCGCCGCCCGGCCCGGTGAACAACACCCGGTCGCCGGGACGCAGCGCCGCCGCCCACGGCCCGGCCACACCCTCGTCGCCGTGGTGCACCACGTCCACCGTCATCTCACCCGCCGCGGCGTCCCAGGCCCGGACGGTGTACGCGCGCAGGCGCGGCCACTGCTCCGCCGGGAACTCCCGCTTGATCGTCGCCAGGTCGACCGGGTACGGGTAGGTCACCCCGGCCGGCGGGAAGACGAACTTCACGTAGTGGTCGGTGTACGCCCCCACCGGCAGCCCGGCCAGCTCCGGACCGCCCAGCACGAGGCGGATCAGGTGCGGGGTGGGCCGCGTGGTCCGGACGACCGTGGCGGCGGTGAGCTTCTTCGGACGATCCGTCATGCCGCTTAGGCTAGCCTAAGCTCCGCAGGGGCGATCCGGTCAGCTCGGCGACACCAGGCGGGCGTGCCAGGCCAGCGCGGCCGGATCGGTGAGCGAGGCCACCTGGTCGATCACCACCCGCAGCCGCGCGGCGTCGTCCGCCGCGTCCCGCCACAGCGGCGCGAACACCGGGTCGAGCGCGTCCGGCGCCCGGTCCAGCAGCGCCGCCACCAGCCCGGCCAGCACGTCGCGCTGCCGCCCGTAGCGGTCCTCGGCGCCGGGGCGGCGCATCACGTACCGCAGGGCGATGCCCTTGAGCAGCGCACACTGCGCCCGGATCCGGCGCGGCACCACCAGGTCGGCCTCGTAGCGGCGGTGCGGGCCGGGACCGTGGCGCTGCTCGGTGGCGGCCACCACGCCGGCGACGAACCGGCCGGTGAGCACGCTCGTGGTGGCCTTCAACGCGGCGAGCGCGCGGTGGCTGCCGTCGTACGCGGCCAGCGGGGCGAGCACCGGATCGGCCAGCAGGCCGGCGAGCACCTCGCCCAGGTCCTCCGGCGCCTCACCGGAGTAGGTGGCGGCCACGTCGGCGCAGAGCGCCCGCCGCTCGTCCGCGCCGGCCAGCAGCGGGCGCAGGTCGACGTACCCGCCGTGGATGCCGTCCTCGACGTCGTGCACCGAGTACGCCACGTCGTCGGCCCAGTCCATCACCTGGGCCTCCAGGCAGCGCCGCGCACCGGGCGGGGCGCCCTCGCGCAGCCAGTCGAAGACCTGGTGGTCGTCGGCGTACACGCCGAACTTGCGCTCACCGGGCCGGCGCGGCCACGGGTACTTGCTCACCGCGTCCAGCGCGGCCCGGGTCAGG
Organism: Micromonospora sp. CNZ285; assembly: GCF_004637285.1. NCBI lineage: Bacteria > Bacillati > Actinomycetota > Actinomycetes > Micromonosporales > Micromonosporaceae > Micromonospora > Micromonospora sp. CNZ285. The sequence goes on from NZ_SPQD01000001.1 coordinate 3,814,637, forward strand.
TTCAGCCCTGCCGAACGCCCGTCCGGGGTGAACACCTTGGCCTCCAGCCGGGTGAGCACCCGCAGCGTCTGCGCGTTGCCCTCGAAACCGCCGCAGGCGGCGGCCAGCTCGTCCAGCGCGTACTCGCCGTTGTGCCCGAACGGCGGGTGACCCAGGTCGTGGGCCAGCCCGGCGGTGTCCACCACGTCCGGGTCGCAGCCCAGCCGGGCGCCCATCTCGCGGGCGATCTGCGCGACCTCCAGCGAGTGGGTCAGCCGGGTACGCAGAAAGTCGTTCGTGCCGGCGGTGTGCACCTGCGTCTTCGCGGCGAGCCGGCGGAACGCCGCCGAGTGCAGCACGCGGGCGCGGTCCCGCTCGAACGGCGAGCGGCCGTACCCGGTGTCCTTGGGCGCCTCGTCGACCAGCCGCGCCGCGTCGTCAGCCCCGGTCACCGTTGCCGCGTTGGCGCAGAACGCAGAACTCGTTGCCCTCCGGGTCGGCGAGCACCGTCCACTCCACGTCTCCCTGGCCGATGTCGACGTGCCGGGCGCCCATGTCGACGAGGCGCTCCACCTCGGCCTCCATGTCGGCCGGGCGCAGGTCGATGTGCAGCCGGTTCTTCCCCTCCTTCGGCCCGGCGACCGGGACGAAGACGAGACCGGGCAGCGTGTCGGGAGTCCGGCGGATCTCCACCTCGTCCGGCTTGTCGGTGATCACCTGATAGCCGAGGGCCTCCGCCCACCAACTGGCGAGCCGGGACGGATCCCGGGCGTCGACTACCAGGTTCTCCCAGACGGCGGTCATGTGGACACCCCTCCTGATCGACACGCGGCGGAAGCTCAGGTTACGCCGAGGAGACCGGAAAGGCGCGCCGGGCGGTACGCGGGGCCGCCGCCGAGCACCGGCGACCCCGCGCCCTCCTCAGCGGGAGTCCGAACCCGTGGTGGTGATGGCCGCGCGGCCCGCCTCCAGCCGGGCCACCGGCACCCGGAACGGCGAGCAGGAGACGTAGTCCAGCCCGACCTCGTGGAAGAAGTGCACCGAGTCCGGGTCACCGCCGTGCTCGCCGCAGACGCCGAGCTTCAGCCCCGGACGGGCCGCCCGGCCCTCCTCGGCGGCGATGCGCACCAGCCGGCCGACGCCGTCGGTGTCGATCGACTCGAACGGCGAGATGCCGAAGATGCCCAGCTCCAGGTAACGCCAGAAGAACGCGCCCTCCACGTCGTCGCGGGAGAAGCCCCAGCCCATCTGGGTCAGGTCGTTGGTGCCGAAGGAGAAGAACTCGGCCGCCTCGGCGATCTGCCCGGCGGTCAGCGCCGCCCGGGGCACCTCGATCATCGTGCCGATCAGCACCTCGACGCCGCTGTCCCCGACCACCTCGGCGATGATCCGCTCGGCCTCGGCGCGTACCGTCTCCAGCTCCTGCACGGCCCCGACCAGCGGCACCATGATCTCCGGGCAGGCCGTGCCGCCGTCGCGGACGACCGCGACGGCGGCCTCCGCGATCGCGCGGACCTGCATGGCGAACAGGCCCGGGATGACCAGGCCGAGCCGGACGCCACGCAGGCCCAGCATCGGGTTCTCCTCGTGCATCCGCCGCACTGCGGCGAGCAGCGCCTCCTCCTTCGCGACGTCCTCGCCGCGCTCCTGGGCGACCGCGACGTTCACCGCGAGCTGCTCCAGCGGGGGCAGGAACTCGTGCAGCGGCGGGTCGATCAGCCGCACGGTGACCGGCAGGCCGTCCATCTCGCGGAAGATCTCGATGAAGTCGGCCCGCTGCAGCGGCAGCAGCGCGGCGAGCGCGTCCTCCCGCTCCCGTTCCCCGGAGGCCAGGATGAGCCGCTCGACCAGCTCGCGCCGGTCGCCGAGGAACATGTGCTCAGTGCGGCACAGGCCGATGCCCTCGGCGCCGAAGCGCCGCGCCCGGGCCGCGTCCGCGCCGGTGTCGGCGTTCGTGCGGACCCGCAGCCGCCGCGCGGCGTCGGCGTGCGTCATGATCCGGTGTACGGCGCGGACCAGCGCGTCGTCGATGTTCTCCGGGTCGAGTTCGCCCTCGAAGTACTGCACCACCTCGGACGGCATGACCGGCACCTCGCCGAGGTAGACCTTGCCGGTGGTGCCGTCGATCGAGACCACGTCGCCCTCGTTCACCACGTGGCCGCCCACTGTGAACTTCTTCGCCGGCACGTTCACGTCCAGCTCGTCGGCGCCGGAGACGCAGGTCTTGCCCATGCCGCGGGCCACCACGGCGGCGTGGCTGGTCTTGCCGCCCCGGGAGGTGAGGATGCCCTGGGCGGCGATCATGCCGTTGAGGTCGTCCGGGTTGGTCTCCCGGCGGACCAGGATCACCGACTCCCCCTCGGCGGCCAGCTCGACCGCGCGGGCCGAGGTGAAGACGACCTTGCCGGACGCCGCACCAGGGGAGGCGCCGATGCCCTTGGCGACCGCCTCGAACTCGTGGTCGAGCTGGAAGCGCGGGAACATCAACTGGGCGAGCTGCGCTCCGTTGACCCGGTGCAGCGCCTCGTCCAGGTCGATCAGGCCCTCGTCGACGAGCTGCCCGGCGATGACGAACGCGGCGGCGGCGGTGCGCTTGCCGACGCGGGTCTGGAGCATCCAGAGCTTGCCGCGCTCGATGGTGAACTCGATGTCGCAGAGGTCCTTGTAGTGCTCCTCCAGCCGGGCCATGATGCCGAGCAGCTGGTCGTAGGAGGTCTTGTCGAGCTGCTCCAGCTCCTGCAACGGCACCGTGTTGCGGATGCCGGCCACCACGTCCTCGCCCTGGGCGTTGGCGAGGTAGTCGCCGTAGATGCCCTGCGCGCCGCTGCCCGGGTCGCGGGTGAACGCGACGCCGGTTCCGGAGTCGGGACCGAGGTTGCCGAAGACCATCGTCACCACGTTGACGGCGGTGCCCAGGTCGGCCGGGATGCGCTCCTGCCGGCGGTAGAGCACCGCCCGCTCCGCGTTCCACGACTCGAAGACCGCGCGGATGGCGAGGTCGAGCTGCTCGCGCGGCTCCTGCGGGAACTCGCGGCCGGTGTGCTTGGCGAAGATCTTCTTGTACGCGTCGACCAGCCCGCGCAGGTCGTCGGCGTCCAGGTCGAGGTCGTTGTGCGTACCCTTGGCGCCCTTGATCTCGTCGAGCGCGTGCTCGAACTCCTCGCCCGGCACCTCGCAGACGGTCTTGCCGAACATCTGGATCAGCCGCCGGTACGAGTCCCAGGCGAACCTGTCGTTCCCACCCGCCTGGTTGCTGAGGCCGATCACGCTGCGGTCGTTGAGGCCCACGTTGAGGACGGTCTCCATCATGCCCGGCATGGAGAACTTGGCGCCGGAGCGGACCGAGACCAGCAGCGGGTCGTCCGGGTCGCCGAGGCGCCGGCCCATCTCGCGCTCCAGGGACTCCAGGTGCGCCTCGATCTGCGCGGCCAGGCCGTCCGGCTCGCGCCCGGTCGTCAGGTACGCCTTGCAGGCCTCTGTGGTGATCGTGAAGCCGGGCGGAACCGGCAGGCCGAGATTCGTCATCTCGGCCAGGTTGGCCCCCTTGCCGCCGAGCAGATCCTTGAGATCCTTGTTGCCCTCGGCGAAGTCGTAGACGTACTTCTGCTCGACCGGATCGTGCGCTGCCACCAGAGCCTCCCACGCGCGCCATTGACACTTAACGAAGGTTCAGTTCGGACATACCCCGGTAGTGACCACCGGTAATCCCGGCTCGTCAGCGTCGGTGGGGCGAAGGCTAGGCGAGTTTCGAGAAACCTGGGAGCGTTCGGTGACTTTCGGCACAACGGTCACCACAATCCGCGTTCGTACGGGTTTTTGGGAACGCTTCCACGAGCACGATCACGCAATTCCGCTTCCCCTCGTACTCTTGACGTCACTGCATCTCGCGGAACCTGACCTTTGCCATATCCCGCGCGAATACACCCTCGGAGCCGTCGCCGTGCCGACAAACCCCGCCGCCCCGGAGACCGGGCCGGAGCCGACCGACACCCCTCCCACCAGCCCTTCCGCCGACCTGCCGCCGCCGGATGGGGCCTCGCCCGGCGCGCCCGCCCCGGCTAGCGCGGCGGCGTCTCCCGCCGGCCTGCCCGGTGTAGCGGCGCCCGCCGACGGCCTGCCCGGTGTGGCGGCGTCCTCCGCCGAGCTGGCCCGGGTCGCCGCGGGCCGGGCCGCCGGGGTGCTCGCCGGGCCGGCGCCGATCAGGCTCGACGACGTGGTGCCGGCGCCCGAGCAGGTGCGCCCCGACCCGGCGGGTGACTTCACGCTGAGCGCGGACGCGGTGCTGCGGGTCAGCCCCGCCGGGCGGGACGTGGCCGAGCAGCTCGCCGGCTGGCTGCGCCCGGCCACCGGCTTCCCGCTCCCGGTCACCGGCACCACCGAGGGCGGCCCGCTGACGCTCACGCTGTCCGCGGCGGCTTCCACCGGGCCCGGCGGGTCGGACGGGTCCGACGGCTCCGGCGGCTCCGGCGGCTCCGGCGGCTCCGGCGGGCCGGACGGCTCTGGCGGGCCGGACGGCTCTGGCGGGCCGGACGGCTCTGGCGGGTCGGGCGACGTGCGGCTCGGCGACGAGGGCTACCGCCTCGACGTGACCGCCGGCGGCGTGCGGATCACCGCCGCCGCCCCGGCCGGGCTGTTCCACGGCGCACAGACGCTGCGGCAGCTGCTACCCGCGCCGATCGAGAACCCGGCCGCTGTCGCCGCGCGCTGGGCGGTACCCGGCGGCACGATCGTCGACCGGCCGCGCTTCCCCTACCGGGGCGCCATGCTCGACGTCGCCCGCCACTTCTTCCCGGTGGAGGACGTACTGCGGGTGATCGACCACCTGGCCCGCTACAAGCTCAACCACCTGCACCTGCACCTCACCGACGACCAGGGCTGGCGGATCGCCGTCGACTCCTGGCCCCGGCTCGCCGAGGTCGGCGGCACGACAGCTGTCGGCGGCGGCCCTGGCGGCTGGTACACCCGTGACGACTACCGCCGCATCGTCGCGTACGCCGCCCGCCGTCACGTCACTGTGGTGCCCGAGGTCGACCTGCCAGGTCACACCAACGCGGCGCTGGTCGCGTACCCCGAACTGGCGCCCGGCAAGGTCGCGCCGCCGCCGTACACCGGCACCGAGGTCGGGTTCAGCTTCGTCGACCCCGCCGACGAGCGGACGTACGCCTTCGTCGCGGACGTGGTCGGCGAGGTGGCCGCGCTGACGCCCGGGCCGTGGCTGCACCTCGGCGGCGACGAGGCGTTCAAGGTGCCGGCCGACAGCTACCGCGCGTTCGTGGCGCGGGCGCAGCGGCTGGTCGCCGCCACCGGCAAGACCGTCGTCGGCTGGCACCAGCTCGCCCCGGCCGAGCACGTCGACGGGCGCGTCCTGCAGTGGTGGGGCACGAACGGGGACGACCCGGAGACCGCCGACGCGGTACGCCGCGGCGCCCGGCTGATCCTCTCCCCCGGCAACCACGCGTACCTGGACATGAAGTACGCCCCGGACACCCCGATCGGACACGACTGGGCCGGTCTGATCGACGTACGCCGGGCGTACGAGTGGGATCCGGCCACTCACGTGCGGGGTGTACCGGCCGAGGCGGTGCTGGGGGTGGAGGCGCCGCTGTGGACCGAGTCGGTCACGACGATCGCCGAGGTCGAGTTCATGCTCTTCCCGCGCCTGCCCGCCGTCGCCGAACTCGGCTGGTCACCGCGCGAGACGCACGACTGGTCCCGGTTCCGCAGCCGGCTCGCCGGCCACGGCCCGCGCTGGTCCACCGCCGGCATCACCTTCCACCAGTCCCCCGACATCCCCTGGCCCACCACCGCACCCCAGATCCCCACCCAGCCCACCCCCACCCCCACCACCCCCTGACCGCACAGGCGTCGCCCAACCCCGTCGATCATCCACGGGCCGGTGACGTCCAGCCGCCCCTCGCCGGCGCGCGCTCCTCCCGAGCGCCCGAGATCTTGGTACGAAACCGCCCGCCCCCAGAGGGCGCCGATCTACCAAGATCTCGAAGCTCACCCACCCACGAACCCGACATCGGGCACCCCACGCGGCTCACTCCCCCACCGGATCGGTGATCAAGGAGTTTGTGTCCGGCGCACGGCCTCAGACGGACACAAACTCCTTGATCAACGGGGTGGCCGGGTGGCTGCGGCGGGGGCGGGCGGGGGTTGGGGTCGGCGGCGGCCCTGATGGGGTCGGTGTCCGGAATCGGGGTGGTCGGGGTCACCGGTGGGGTGGAATCGGGGGTGGGCGCGGGGCGTTGTACATGGCAGACCGCGCCGCACCCGCCGACCGCCCGCCCCCTCGGGCCGGGAATCAGGCCGGGACGCCGGTCGTTACATCACCGGGCCGCCGAGCAGGCCGACAGCGCCCGCCGAGCCGGCCCCATCGCCGGACAGCGCCCCCGGGAATGACCCCGGACCCCCGGTCGTTACATCCCCGAGCCGCCGGAGCAGGCCACCCCCCTGGCCGCCCGAGCGAGCCACCGGCCCGACGCACATCCGGGCCACCTGATCTTTATTCGCGGCATCCCCCATCGCCGCGTACCCCCGACAGAGAGGCAACTGATCATGGCTACCACTCTGCTGCGCAAGACCGCTCTGACCGTCGCCGGTATCGCCGCCACCGCTGGTGGCATCGCCGGCCCCGCCATCGCCGCCCAGGCCACCCCGGCCGAGCGCGCCGCCCAGGTCGTCACCAACGACCGCAAGCACGGCGAGCGTGAGCTGGGCGTGCGCTACGAGGCGCAGCCGAACTTCTACTTCTGTGGCCCGGCTGCGGCCCGTAACGCGCTGAGCGTGCAGGGCAAGAACATCGACGTGCACGCCATGGCCGAGGAGATGGGCACCACCGAGGACGGCACCAACTCCATCAACGACATCACCCCGGTGCTGAACAAGGAGACCGGCAAGGACGTCTACAAGTCGACCGAGATCCCGGTGGACAAGGCCGGTGAGAAGGTGGAGAAGCTGCGCGCCGACGTGGTGCGCACGGTGGACGACGGCCGGGCCGTGGTGGCGAACATCGCCGGCACCGCGACCGACACCGACGGCAACACCCACTCGTTCGAGGGTGGCCACTACATCAGCGTGGTCGGCTACCGCGACGGCGGCAAGGTCGTGACGATCGCCGACTCGGCGAACCCGAACCAGGCCTCGTACCGCATGGACGTGGACGCCCTGGCGCACTGGATCGCCAGCCGCGGCTACAGCTCCTGACACATCGGCACAGCGAAGGGCCCGACCCCGAACGGGGTCGGGCCCTTCGGCGTCTCTCAGCCGCCGGAGTCGTCCAGCTCGGCGCCGTCCGGCGGGGTGTCGTCGTCGCGGCTGGCCAGCCAGCCGTCCGGCAGGAAGACCTTGCCCGGGGAGTTGGTGCGGCCGCGCGGCTGGCCGAGGTTCTCCACCGGGAAGGGTACGGCCGGGTCGAGCTTGCCGAGCAGGTCGTCGAGCTGCGCCAGGCTCTCGATCATGGCGAGCGAGCGGCGCAGTTCGCTGCCGATCGGGAAGCCCTTCAGGTACCAGGCGACGTGCTTGCGGAAGTCGGTGCAGCCGTCCCGCTCGCCCCGGGCCGGGTTGCGCGCGCCCGCCACGAACTGCTCCACCAGCAGCTCGGCGTGCCGGCGCATGGTCACCGCCACCTCGCCGAGGCTGGGCAGCCGCCGCTCGGCGCTCCCGTTGAACGCGGCCTCCAGGTCGGCGAACAGCCACGGCCGGCCCAGGCAGCCGCGCCCGATCACCACGCCGTCGACGCCGGTGTGCGCGACCATCCGCAGCGCGTCGTCGGCCTCCCAGATGTCGCCGTTGCCGAGCACCGGCACGTCGAGCGCCGACTTGAGCGTGGCGATCGCGTCCCAGTCGGCGGTGCCGGAGTAGCGCTGCGCGGCCGTACGCCCGTGCAGGGCGACCGCCGCGACGCCCGCGTCCTGGGCCGCCAGCCCCGCCTCGACGTACGTCAGGTGGTCGTCGTCGATGCCCTTGCGCATCTTGACGGTGACCGGCACCCCGGCGGGTGACGCGGCGTCCACCGCGGCCTTGACCAGCCGGGCGAACAGCCGGCGGCGCCACGGCAGGGCCGAGCCGCCGCCCTTGCGGGTCACCTTGGGCACCGGGCAGCCGAAGTTGAGGTCGATGTGGTCGGCCAGGTCGCGCTCGACCACGATGCGTACGGCGGCGGCGGTGATCTCCGGGTCGGTGCCGTAGAGCTGGAGGCTGCGGGGCTGCTCCTCGGCACCGAAGGCGATCATGCGCAGCGTCTTCGGGTTCCGCTCGACGAGCGCCCGAGTGGTGATCATCTCGCAGACGTAGATGCCGCCGCCCTGCTCACGGCAGAGCCGGCGGAAGCCGACGTTGGTGATCCCGGCCATCGGCGCGAGCACCACCGGCGGCCACACCCGGTGCGGGCCGATGGTCAACGCAGGCAGGGTCGGAGCAGTCACCTGACCAGTGTAGGGAGGGGTTCTCGGGTATCGACGCCTACCGGGCCGCCACCCGATGCGGCTCGGTCGACCGCGTGGTCCCGGGCTCCCTCGCCGGCATGATCAGCAGCAGTGCGAGGACACCCAGCCCGCCCGCCACGGCGCCGACGAACTGCACGACGCCGTAGCCGACCCCGGCGGCGAGCAGCGTGAGGAAGACCGCCACGGAGATCGCCCCGGCCACGTGGGTGGTCGACTCGAAGACCGCCGAGGCCGTTCCCTGGTCGCCCGGCGGAGCGTCACCGACACACACCCGGGTCAGCCCGACGTAGATCGGACCGGCGCTGAGCCCCCAGGCGACCAGGATCGTCGTCACGAGGATCAGCGGGCCGCCCGCGCTGACCGCCACCAGCGCGAGCGTGACCGCGCACAGGGCCAGCGCCACCGTGACGACCCGCCGCGCGCCGCTCCGGCGGATCAGCGCACCCGCCGGAGCGGCACTGACCAGCGCGCCGAGCAGCACCGGGGCCAGCACCAGCCCGGCGCCCGCCGGGGACAGGCCGTGGACCTCCTGGAGGTAGAGACTGCCCACGACCACCACCACCGCGTACGCGGCCGAGTGGGCGGCGAAGGCGAGGCAACCGGCGACCAGCGGGCGCGACCGGAGCAGGGACGGCCGGACCAGCGGATCGGCCACCCGCCGCTCGACGCGCACCAGCAGGAACAGCAGCACTCCGGAGGCGGCGACCGCGCCGAGCGCGACCGGGTCCGGACCCGACTCGGCGATCCGGTTGGCACCGAAGATCAGCGCGAGCAGCATGCCGGTGGCGAGGACCGCCCCGGCGAGGTCCAGCCGCTGCCGGCCGCCCGGGCCGGGCCGGCTCGCCGGCAGCAGCAGCCGGGCCGCCACCATCGCCACCAGTCCGACCGGCACGGTGGCCAGGAAGACCCAGCGCCAGCCCAGGTGCGAGGTGATCAGGCCGCCGACGATCGCCCCGGCCAGACCGGCCGTGTTCGCGGCGGCGGCGACCACCGCGAACACCCGGCTGCGCCACGGCTCGTCGGGGAAGTACGTGGCCGCCGACGCCAGTGTCGCCGGGATGGCGAGGGCCGCGCCGGCACCCTGCAGCACCCGCCCGATCAGCAGCGGGAGCAGCGCGGTCGCCAGCCCGGCCAGGGCCGAGCCGAGAGTGGCGAGCGCGAGGCTGACGACGATCAGCCGGCGTCGCCCCCACAGGTCGCAGAGCCGGCCTCCGAGCAGCAGCAGGCCGCCGATGCTCAGTGAGTACAGCGTCACGACCCACTGGAGGCGGCCCGGGTCGAGGCGGAACTCGTCGCCGATGCGCGGCAGCGCGGTGGCCACCGCCAGGCTGTCGAACAGCACCAGGAACATGGCGCTGGCCAGGACCAGCGCGGTGGGCCACCGATGCGCCACCACGGCGGGCGCCGGGGTGACGGACGGTCCGGTGGTCGCCTGCCGCATCTCGCCCCCTCCGCTGCCGCTGAGGGATCTGCTACCCGGTGCTCCCGCCGGCTAACGACACCAGGCTCGCGGGATTCAGACACGTCGACCTGTCGTCCCGCGCCGGAGACGCGACGAGGGGCGCCGTCGGCGACGGCGCCCCTCGTCGTGCGACGTCAGCAGCCGGGCAGGCGCTCGATCAGGTAGCGCTCGACCTGGTCCAGCGAGACGCGCTCCTGGGCCATGGTGTCCCGGTTCCGGACCGTCACCGCGTTGTCGTCGAGCGTGTCGAAGTCGACGGTGACGCAGAACGGCGTGCCGATCTCGTCCTGCCGGCGGTAGCGGCGGCCGATCGCCTGCGAGTCGTCGAACTCGACCACCCAGCGCTTGCGCAGGTCGGTGGCGAGCTGCTTGGCCTTCGGCGACAGCGCCTCGTTGCGCGACAGCGGCAGCACGGCGACCTTGACCGGGGCCAGTCGCGGGTCGAACCGCATGACGGTGCGCTTGTCCACGCCGCCCTTGGTGTTCGGCGCCTCGTCCTCGTCGTACGCCTCCAGCAGGAACGCCAGCACCGCGCGGGTGAGGCCGGCGGCCGGCTCGATCACGTACGGCATCCAGCGCTCGCCCTTGCCCTGGTCGAAGTACGACAGGTCGACGCCGGAGTGCTTGCTGTGCGTGGACAGGTCGAAGTCGGTGCGGTTGGCGATGCCCTCCAGCTCGGCGAACTCGCTGCCGCCGAACCGGAACCGGTACTCGATGTCGACGGTGCGCTTCGAGTAGTGGGAGAGCTTCTCCTTGGGGTGCTCGTAGAAGCGCAGGTTCTCCTCGGACAGGCCGAGGTCGAGGTACCAGTTCCAGCGCTCGGAGAGCCAGTACTCGTGCCACTGCTCGTCGGTGCCGGGCTCGACGAAGAACTCCATCTCCATCTGCTCGAACTCGCGGGTCCGGAAGATGAAGTTGCCGGGGGTGATCTCGTTGCGGAACGACTTGCCGGTCTGCGCGATGCCGAACGGCGGCTTCTTGCGGGCGACCGTCTCCACGTTCTTGTAGTTGACGAAGATGCCCTGGGCGGTCTCCGGGCGCAGGTAGTGCATGCCCTCGTCGCTCTCCACCGGGCCCAGGTAGGTCTTCATCAGGCCGTTGAACATCTTCGGCTCGGTGAAGGTGCCCTTGTTGCCGCAGTTGGGGCAGTTCAGCTCCGTCAGCGAGGTCAGCGGCTTGCCGTGCTTGGCCTCGTACGCCTCTTCCAGGTGGTCGGCCCGGAACCGCTTGTGGCAGGACTGGCACTCGGTGAGCGGGTCGACGAACTCGGCGATGTGGCCGCTGGCCTCCCAGACCTTGCGGGCCAGGATGACCGCCGAGTCGAGGCCGACGACGTCGTCGCGCTGCTGCACCATGGTCCGCCACCACTGCCGGCGGACGTTCTCCTTCAGCTCGACGCCGAGCGGACCGTAGTCCCACGCCGACCGGGTGCCCCCGTAGATCTCGCTGGAGGGAAAGACGAAGCCCCGGCGCTTGGCGAGGCTGGTGACGGCGTCGATACGGTCGGCTGGCATGTTTCCTCCTACGCCGGCTGGCGGTCGGCGCGGTTGAGATGGATAAAACCGGGCTGTTCGGGACAACGGTACGACCGTGTCCGTCCCGAGCCCAGCAGAATACCGGGGGCCGGTCAGCTCACCCCGCAGACCTCCACGCCGCCCGTCTGCTGGTCCGCCGCCAGCGTCACGGTCTGCGCCTCCCGCCGGCCGCCGACGAGCGTGACGTCCACCGGCACGGTGAGCGTGGTGAGGTCGACCTCGCCCACCCGGTAGCCGGAGATCTGCGGCTCGGTGGCCACCCGCCGCTCGAACTCCCGCCGGGGCTCGCGTCGGCGGATGTCGTCGCAGAGCGTGTCGTACGCCTTGGACCACTCCCGCGCCACGAGCGCCTGGTAGTAGTCGTTCGTGACCGCCCGGCCCTGCTCGCCGATCGCCTGGGCGTTGCTCACCGCCAGACCCACCACCGCCGCGCCGCCCCCGCCGCAGCAGATCAGCACGGCGAGCGCGCCCGCGCCGAGGCCGAGCCAGAGCCGGGTCCGCCCGCCCTCGGTGGGTGGGGCGGCGAACGGCGGCGTGGCGCCGGGCCCCTGCGGCGGCGCGGGCACCCCGGGGTCCGCCGGCAGCGCGGGCGGAACGGATGGCGGGGGTGGCGCGGCCGGTCCGGGAGCGGTCATACGCGCCAGGGTAGTGCCCCGGCACTCAGCGATACGGACGTGCGGCACGATCGCTGGCGACGACGACGATCTCCCCTTCGGGGGCGGCGCCGGCGAGCGTCTCGTACGCCGACGGCTCGTCCACCGATCGGGCGAGCAGCGGCACGGCGGTGACCTTGACGTCGAATCCGCCGAGCGCCCGCCGGTACGCACCGACCGACTCCCACTCGGTGACCAGGAGCCAGTGGTCCGGATCGTCGAGCGCCCGCAGCAGTTCACCGCGCAGGTAGCCGGGGCGGGCGGCGAGCGCGGTCAGCGCGGCGTGCGCCGCACGGGTGAACTCGTCCACCATTTCGGCTTCCACCACGAACCGGTTGGTGACCAGCACGGCGTTCCTCCTCGTAGAGTTTGTGGCATGCAGCGTACGCAGAGTCCCGTGCTGTCCCGGTTGGCACGGCTCAACCCGACGGCGGTGTTCCTGGCCGCGCTGGCCCTGGTGCTTGTCGGCCTCTTCGCGCCCGGCCCGGCGGGCGGCGTCCTGCTGCTCGTGCTGGCCGGCGGGCTGGTCTGGCTGATGTCGGTCACCTGGCCGGTGCAGGCCCCGGCGACCCGGATGCTCCGGCTGGTGATGGTGACCTTGTTGATCGCGGTGGCGCTGGCGAAGCTCATGGTCGGCTGACCTGACGAAGCCGAGCTGACCTGCGCTGACATGCAATCATGCGTTTTTGACAATAGTTTTCGTTGTCGCGGACAGTTGAGCCCATGACCGTTCGTGCACCGCGCCGCATCCTGACCGCCGCAGCCACCGCCCTGCTCGCCACCGCCGGTCTGACCGCCTGCGCGGACGGCACAGGCGGCGCGAGCGAGCCGGGCAGGGTCGACGTGGTGGCCGCGTTCTACCCGCTCCAGTTCCTGGCCGAGCGGATCGGCGGCGACACGGTCGCGGTCAGCAACCTGACCAAGCCCGGCGCCGAGCCGCACGACCTGGAACTCAACCCGCGGCAGGTCGGCCAGGTCGTCGACGCCGACGTGGTCGTCTACCTCAGCGGCTTCCAGCCGGCGGTGGACGAGGCGGTGGAGCAGAACGGCGGCGACCGCGCGTTCGACGTGGCGGGCGTGACGCCGCTGCTGGACGCCGCCGCCGGTGGCCACGACCACGACCACGAGGGCGAGGCCGGGCACGCCGAGGAGGGCGGCGGCAAGGACCCGCACGTCTGGCTCGACCCGACCCGGCTGGCCACCATCGGCGACAAGCTCGCCGAGCGGCTCGGCAAGGCCGACCCGGACCACGCCGCCGACTACACCGCCCGCGCCGGCGCGCTGCGCACCGAGCTGACGAAGCTGGACACCGAGTACGCCGACGGCCTGCGCACCTGCCAGCGCAGGGAGATCGTGACCAGTCACACCGCGTTCGGCTACCTGACCGAGCGCTACCGGCTGGAGCAGATCGGCATCAGCGGGCTCACCCCGGAGTCCGAGCCGTCCCCGAAGCGCCTCGCCGAGGTCGCCGAGGAGGCCCGGGAGCACCAGGCCGGCACGATCTTCTTTGAGACGCTTGTCAGCCCGAAGGTCGCCGAGACCATCGCGCGTGAGGTCGGGGCGAAGACGGCGGTCCTGGACCCGCTGGAGGGTCCGCCCGCCGACGGCGACTACCTCTCCGCGATGCGCACCAACCTGCAGACCCTGCGAACCGCTCTGGACTGTTCATGACCTCACCCGTGATCGAGATCGCGCACGCCACAGTCGGCTACGACGGCCGCCCGGTGCTGCGTGACGTCTCGTTGACAGTGACCGCCGGAGAGGTGGTCGCCGTGCTCGGCGCCAACGGCTCCGGCAAGTCGACGCTCGTGCGCGCCGCGCTCGGCCTGGTGCCGGTCGGCGCCGGGTCGGTCGCCCTGTTCGGCACGCCGCAGCGCCGCTTCCGGCAGTGGCACCGCATCGGGTACGTGCCGCAGCGGCTCGGCGCGGGCAGCGGAGTGCCAGCCACAGTGCGCGAGGTGGTGGCGTCCGGGCGGCTGGCCCGCCGGGGCGTGCTGCGTCCGGCCGGGCGGGCGGACCGGGAGGCGGTGTCGGCGGCGCTGGACGCGGTCGGGCTCGCCGACCGGGCCGGTGACCCGGTGTCCACGCTCTCCGGCGGCCAGCAGCAGCGCACCCTGATCGCCCGCGCGCTGGCCGGCGGGCCGGAGCTGCTGGTGCTCGACGAGCCGACCGCCGGGGTGGACGCGGCCAGCCAGGAGGCGTTCGCCGGGGCGCTGCGCGCGTTCCGCGACGGCGGCGGCACGGTGCTGCTCGTCGCGCACGAGCTGGGCCCGCTGCGCCCGCTGATCAGCCGGGCCGTGGTGGTGCACCAGGGCGGGATCGCCCACGACGGCGCGGTGCCCGAACCGGCCGGCCACCACGCCGACCCGGACCACGAGCACGTGCACCCGCACTGCGACGAGGAGCCCGCCCGGCTCTGGACAGGCATCTGAGATGGATCTCTTCCAGTACGACTTCATGCTCCGCGCCCTGGTCGGCGCGCTGATCATCGGGCTGGCCGCCCCGGCGCTCGGCATCTACCTGGTGCAGCGGCGGCTGGCGCTGATCGGCGACGGGCTCGGGCACGTGGCGCTCACCGGCGTCGGCGCGGGACTGCTGCTCAACCGCTCCCCCGTGCTGGTGGCGGTGATCGCCGCGACGCTCGGCGCGGTGGTGATCGAGCTGGTCCGCGCGTACGGGCGCACCTCCGGTGACCTGGCGCTGGCGTTGCTGTTCTACGGCGGCATCGCCGGTGGCGTGATGCTGGTCGGGCTCTCCGACGCCAGCAGCGGGTCGCTCAACGCGTACCTGTTCGGGTCGCTGACCACCACCTCCCGCACCGACCTGATCACCATCGGCGTGCTCGGCGTGGTGCTGCTGGTGACCATGCTCGTGTTGCGCCCGGCGCTGTTCGCGGTGTGCCACGACGAGGAGTACGCCCGGGTGTCCGGCCTGCCGGTGCGGACGCTGAACCTGGTCATCGCGGTCGGTACCGCGGTCACTGTGACCATCGCGATGCGGGCGGTCGGGGTGCTGCTGATCAGCGCGCTGATGGTGGTGCCGGTGGCGACCGCGCAGCAGGTGACCCGGGGCTTCCGCTCCACCATGACGGCGGCCATGGCGCTGGGCCTGTTCGCGGCCGGCACCGGGGTCTGGGTGGCCGCCACCGCCGACACCGCGCCCGGCGCGTCGGTGGTGCTCGTGGCGATCGGCTCGTTCCTGCTGGTCGCGCTCGCGGCGGCCGGTGTGCGGGCGCTGCGGCGGCGGGTGCGGGCCGACCGGGCCACGCCGCCGCCCGAGCCGGTCGAGCACGAGGTGCTGCTGCGGTGAGGCCCTGCCCGCCGACGCAGCTGGGATTGGTTACCGTTACAGGGTGACCGGCACGAACGGGTACGACGCCTTCGAGGGTGCGGGTGACCTGCTGCGCGCCCTCTCGGCCCCGATCCGGCTCGCGATCGTCAGCGAGCTGGCCGAGGGCGAACGCTGCGTGCACGAGCTGGTCGAGAAGCTCGGCGCGCCCCAGCCGCTGGTCTCCCAGCACCTGCGGGTGCTGCGCGGCGCCGGGGTGGTGCGCGGGTCGCGGCGCGGCCGGGAGATCGCGTACGCGCTGGTCGACGACCACGTCGCGCACATCGTGGCGGACGCGGTCAGTCACGCCGGTGAAGGGTCGCACTGAGCGGGAAATCGGCCAGGTGCCGACGCGCCCGCGGCGTGGGACGCTGTCCGGCGTGAAGATCTACGCCGACCGTTTTCCCATCGCCGTCCGCCAGTTCCTCACCGACCTGCTCGTGGTCGTCTGGGTGTACGCGGCGATCCGCTTCGCGCTGTGGCTGCACGACGTGGTCGAGAAGCTCGCCGTACCCGGGCAGAAGCTGGAGGGGGCCGGCGGTGGTCTCGCCGACAACCTGGCCGAGGCCGGCGGCAAGGTCGGCCGGGTGCCGATCGTCGGCGACGAGCTGACCGCGCCGTTCACCCGCGCCGCCGACGCCGCCCGCGCGGTCGCCGAGGCGGGCCGCGACCAGCAGGAGCTGGTCGGGCAGCTCGCGCTCGGGCTGACCGTCGCGGTGCTGGTGTTCCCGCTCGGCCTGGTGCTGTTCGGCTGGCTGCCGCTGCGCCTGCGCTGGATGCGCCGGGCCGGCGCGGCGAAGGCCCTGGCGGGCGTCCCGGCCGGCCGGGACCTGCTGGCGCTGCGCGCGCTGGCGGGTCAGCCGCTGTCGAAGCTGACCCGGATCGCGCCCGACGTCGCCGAGGCGTGGCGGCGCGGCGACGACGCGACAGTCGACGCGCTCGCCGCGCTGGAGCTGCGCGAACTGGGGCTACGCGGCGGCCGGTAAGGTGTGCCGGTGCTGTACTTCCTGATCGTCGTCGCCGTGCTGCTGCTGGCGTACGCGGCCGTGCTGGTGAGTTTCGTCCGCAAGGGCCGCAAGATCCCGCCGTCGGCGTACCTGGTGCTGGCCGGCCTCAACGGCCTGATCCTGGCCGGCATCCTGGCCTGGGCGATCGCGCGCTGACCGCCCGGCGGCCGCACTCGGCGGCCGTCCGGGCGGCACGACCGCCCGGTGGTCCGGTCAGCCGGCGGGCGGGATGCGACGGCGGACGTCCTGCTCGGTGGACGGCCCCGGTTCCCAGCGGGCCACCCAGGGCAGGTCGGCGGGCGGGGTGACCACGCCCTCCTCCACCGAGGCGTACCGGCCGGCGACGATCCGCCTGGCGGCGGCCACGTCGACCGAGTCGGTGTTCGACCACAGGCCGGTGAACAGCTCGTCGACGCGCAGCCGCGCCTGACGGCAGAACAGGTCGGCCAGCTCGACGTTCTCCGGGTGCGCGTCGCGCTCGGCGTAAGCCCGGACGCAGACCGCGCTCATCGCGAACAGCTCCGCGCCGATGTCCACCACCCGGCCGAGGAACGCCTGCTTGCGCTCCATCTTCCCCTGCCACCGGGACATCGCGTAGAACGTCGACCGGGCCAGCTTGCGGGAGGTCCGCTCGACGTGGCGCAGGTGCCCGGCCAGCGGCCCGAACTCCTGGTACGCCCCGGGCGTCTGCCCCTTGCCGACGGCGAGCGTGGGCAGCCACTTCGCGTAGAAGGCGCCGGCCCGCGCGCCCGCCCTCGCCTTGCGGCCCAGCCCGGCGTCGGGGTCGATGATGTCGCCCGCCACGGACAGGTGCGCGTCGACGGCCTCGCGGGCGATCAGCAGGTGCATGATCTCGGTGGATCCCTCGAAGATGCGGTTGATCCGCAGGTCGCGCAGGAGCTGCTCGACGGCGGCCGGCCGTTCCCCGCGGGCGGCGAGCGAGTCGGCCGTCTCGTAGCCGCGGCCACCGCGGATCTGGATGAGTTCGTCGGCGATCCGCCAGGCCATCTCGCTGGCGTAGAGCTTGACCAGCGCCGCCTCGATCCGGATGTCGTTGCGGTCGTCGTCGGCGAGCATGCAGGACAGGTCGAGCATCGACTCCATGCCGTACGTGGTGGCGGCGATGAAGGACAGCTTCTTCGCCACCGCCTCGTGCTCGCCCACCGGGCGGCCCCACTGGACCCGGTCCGCCGCCCACTCGCGGGCCACGTTGAGCGCCCACTTGCCGGCCCCGACGCACATGGCCGGCAGCGAGAGCCGGCCGGTGTTCAACGTGGTCAGCGCGATCTTGAGGCCCTTGCCCTCGCCGCCGATCACGTTCTCCTTCGGCACGAACACGTCGTGGAACCGGGTGAGGCTGTTCTCCAGGCCGCGCAGCCCGACGAAGGAGTTGCGCCGCTCCACGGTGATGCCGTCGCTGTCGCCCTCCACCACGAACGCGGTGATACCGCCGCGCCGCCCCTCACCGGCCGGCACCCGGGCCATCACCACCAGCAGCGTGGCGAGCGTGCCGTTGGTGGCCCAGAGCTTCACCCCGTTGAGCCGGTAGCCGGTGCCGTCCGCCGTCGGCTCGGCGGTGGTGGCGAGCCGGGCCGGGTCGGAGCCGACGTCCGGCTCGGTGAGCAGGAACGCGGAGACCTCACCGGCGGCGAGCCGGGGCAGGAACAGGTCCTTCTGCTCGGGCGTGCCGAACATCTTCAGCGGCTGCGGCACGCCGATCGACTGGTGCGCGGAGAGCAGCGCGCTGACCGCCGGGTTCACCGAGCCGACGAGCATCAGCGCCCGGCAGTAGTGCAGGTTGCTCAGCCCCAGCCCGCCGTACTTCCGGTCGATCTTCATGCCGAACGTGCCGAGCCCGGCCAGACCGTGGAACACCTCGTCGGGGATGCGCGCGTCCCGCTCGATCGCCTCGCCGTCCACCTCGGACGTCAGGTACGTGCGCAGCGCGCCGAGGAACTCGTCAGCGCGAGCCACCTCGGCCGGGTCGGGGCGGGGCCACGGGTCGATCAGGTCGAGCCGGAACCGGCCGAGGAACAACTCCTTGCCGAAGCTGGGCCGGTCCCAGGCCGACTCGCGGGCCGCCTCGGCGACCTGGCGGGCCTCCTTCTCGGAGACCTGGCCCGCCTCGGTGGGCAGCGGCCCCGCGCCGTCTGGTGACTCGGGCCGGCTGTTCTGTGTCGTGGTCACGGCTGCCTCCTCGCGGTCCGGCTGCGTCGACGCGTTCGACGAAAACGACGCTACCCCCGGGTGTTACCCAGGGGTAGCGCCCCGTGCACGCCCGATTTGGCGGACGGTCAGTCGGTGAGCGACTGCGGATTGTCGTCCTCGTCGTCGATGTCGTCCTCACCCCAGTTGCGCCGGCTGAACGGCAGGATCGCCCAGAAGATCAGGAACCAGAGGCCGGTGAGCGCGCTGAGCAGGAACGCGATCGGCCGGTCCAGCACGAAGTCGCTGACCAGCAGGACCGAGCTGACCATCGCGATCAGCATGAAGAACAGGCCGCCGGTGGCCATCCGGTGGGCGAACCGGACCAGCTCCGGCTTGCGCCCCTGCCGGAACAGCGCCCGGTGGAACGCGACCGGCGAGATGATCATCGCGGCGGACGCGGCGGCGGTCAGCAGCGCCAGGATGTAGACGTCCCGCTGGAACTCGGTGGTCCGGTCGAACCCGGCGCTGAACGGCAGCGTCAGCAGGAAGGCGAAGAGGATCTGCACACCGGTCTGCGCGACCCGCAGCTCCTGCAACAGATCGGCGAAGTTGCGCTGCCAGCGCTGCTTCTCGGATTCCTTGGACACTCGCGGACCTCCCCGGAGACGGCACCGCCAGCGGGTGAACGCCCACCGGCAGGAGCGCCTGTGCCCCGTACGGATGATCACGAAACCGGTTCAGGAACCGCGGCGGATCCGGCCCGCGTACCGTGCCTCCAGCTCGGCGTTGTGCTCGTCGCCGCCGGTGATGTTCGCGGACAGGTAGACCGGCGGGCGCTGCCCCGCCGCGACCAGCCGGGCCACCACCTCGGCGACGATCTGCTGGGCGAGCAACGCCGCGGTGATCGAGGAGACCGCGCCGACCGCGCCGCCGCCCGGCAGCGGCAGCGTGGCGTCGCCGTACGGGGCGCCGTTGTCCAGCACGACGTCGGCGAAGTCGGCGAGCTTGCGGCCGGACGGGTGCCGCGACGTCATCCGCGCCGAGTGCTGCGCCGAGGTGATCGCCACCAAGCCGTGCCCGCGTTCCTTCACGATGGACGCGAACTCGACCATCGCCCCGTTCACGCCCGAGTTCGAGGCCAGCACGAACACGTCCTGCGGCCGGATCGGCGCCAGCTCGTAGAGGCGGTGCGCCACCGCCGGGTCGCGTTCCAGCTTCGGGCCGAGCACGTCGGCCGGGTCGCCGCCGATCAGCACCAGATCACGCAGCGCGATCCGGTTGGTGGGCACCAGCCCGCCGGCCCGGCCGGCGATCTCCATGGCCAGCGCCTCGGAGTGCCCGGTGCCGAACGCGTGCACCACACCGTCGGCGCGCAGCGCCGCCGCGATCAGGTCGGCCGCGTCGGCCACGTTCTGCCGCTGCTCGGCGGCGACCCGGCCGATCGTCTCGGTCACCACCGCCAGGTACGCCTCGGCGCTCACCGTCATGCCTCCTCCGTTCCTGCGCACCGGGCGAGGATCGCCTCGGCCAGCGGGCCGGGCGCCTCGTCCGGAATCCAGTGGCTGACGCCGGACAGCTCCACGAACCGGTAGTCACCGGTGACGTGCGCGGCGCACGCCTGCGCGGCCGTCCGGCCGATCGCCACGTCCTTGTCGCTCCACACGAACGTGGTCGGCACCCCGACCGGGGCGACCGCCTTCATGTCCGCACCGGTCATCGCGCGGTACCAGTTCAGCGCCGCCGTCAACGCGCCCGGCTCGCGCATCGGCTCGGCGTACCGGGCCACCGCGCCGGCGTCTCCCACACCGCTGAGCAGCTTGCGCAGCGTGGCGCCGTTCCACGCCAGCAGCACCTTCTCCGCCGTACCGGGCTTGCGGAACAACGCGATGTAGGCGGACTTGACCTTCTGCCGCGGGTCGGTGGCGAGCGCGTGGCCCATCGCGGCCGGGTGCGGCACCGACACCGCGGTCAGCGTCCGCACCCGCTCCGGGTGCGCCGCCGCGAGGCCCCACGCCACGATCGCGCCCCAGTCGTGGCCGACCACGTGCGCGCCGGTCACCCCGAGTGCGTCGAGCACCGCCGCCGCGTCGGCCACCAGCTCCGGAATCCGGTACGCCCCCACGTCCGCCGGACGCGCGCCGGGCGAGTAGCCGCGCTGGTCGAGCGCGTACGTGCGCAGCCCGGCGGCGTGCAGCGCGGGCGTGACCGCGTCCCACTCGCCGGAGTGCTGCGGAAAGCCGTGCAGCAGCAGGACCGGATCACCGCCCTCGGGGCCGCCGGCGCGTACCTCGAACGTCAGTCCCCGCGCATCCACCAGCATGATCGCCACCATACCGACACTCGCCCTGCTGGGCCGGGGGCCGTGGTCGGTGCTAGCGTCTGCGACGAGACAACTTCACATCCGACAGGGGAGCGCACAGCGCTGAGAGTGCGGGCCGATGCCCGCAGACCCTCGAACCTGATCTGGGTAATGCCAGCGCAGGGAGTTCGGTCGACCTCCAGCCGCGTCGCCGTCCGGTGACCACCGGGCGCGGCGTGCGTCTTCTCCTGGTTCACCTCGACGAACTGGGAGCCAACCATGAACCACACCGACAGCAACCGCTGGCGTACCGTCGACATCGTCGTCGCCTCGGTCATCGCCGTCGCCTTCGGCGTCGTGTTCTGGGCCTGGGGCCTGCTCTGGAGCGCCACCGACGCGGCGTTCGCCTTCTTCCCGCCGGCACAGGCCGTGCTCTACGGCGTGTGGCTGATCCCGGCGGTGCTCGCCGGTCTGATCATCCGCAAGCCGGGCGCCGCGCTGTACTGCGAGACGGTGGCCGCGATCATCTCCGCCCTGCTGGGCAGCCAGTGGGCGAGCATCGTGATCCTCCAGGGCCTGATGCAGGGCATCGGCGCCGAGCTGGCCTTCGCCGCGTTCCGGTACCGCTCGTTCCGCCTGCCGGTGGCGGTGCTGGCCGGTGCGCTGACCGGTCTCGGCGCGGCGATCTTCGACTTCGTCTACTGGAACAAGGCGTACGACTTCGCCTCCTACCGCCTGCCGTACGCGCTGATCACGATCGTCAGCGCCACGATCGTCGCCGGTCTGGGCGCGCACGTCCTCACCCGCGCGCTGGCGAACACCGGCGTGCTGGACCGCTTCCCCGCCGGCCGCGACCGAGCCCTGGTCTAGCCCTCCCTCCCCACCCCCACCGCCCCGGTGATCAAGGAGTTTGCGTCCGCCGGGCACGGTTTTCCGGACGCGAACTCCTTGATCACGCAGGCTGGGCCGCGAGAGGGAGAGGGGGTGGGTGGGCGGTGAGCGCTGTGGTGCTGCGGGGGTTCGGGTGGCGGCACGGGGGACGGAAACGCTGGGCTCTGCGCGGGGTGGATCTGCGCGTGGAGAGCGGCGAGCGGGTGCTGCTGCTCGGACCCTCCGGCGCCGGTAAGAGCACGCTGCTTGCGGCGCTGGCCGGGCTGCTGCCGGAGGACTCCGGCGAGCAGGAGGGCACCGTCGAGATCGACGGGCTGGACCCGCGCAAGGCCCGCGAGCGCGTCGGCATCGTCTTCCAGGATCCGGAGTCCCAGCTCGTCATGGCCCGCTCCGGCGACGACGTGGCGTTCGGGCTGGAGAACCGTGGCGTACCCGCCGGGGAGATCTGGCCCCGCGTCGACGAGGCGCTGCAGCGGGCCGGCTTCCCGTACGACAGGGACCGCCCCACCGCCGCGCTCAGCGGCGGCGAGCAGCAGCGGCTGGCGCTGGCCGGCACGCTCGCGCTGCGCCCCGGGCTGCTGCTGCTCGACGAGCCCACCGCCAACCTCGACCCGGCCGGCGCCACCCTGATCCGCCGGGCCGTCGCGAACGCGCTCGACCCGGACACCACGATGGTCCTGGTCGAGCACCGGGTCACCGAGGCGCTGCCGCTGGTCGACCGCGTCGTGGTGCTGGAACCCGGCGGCGGGGTACGCGCCGACGGGCCGCCCGACGCGGTCTTCGCCGCGCACGGCGACGCGCTGGCCGCCGCCGGGGTCTGGGTACCCGGCCACGTCGCGCCACCCCGGCACGCCACCACGCCGCCCGGCGACGTGCTGCTCTCCGCGGAGCGGCTCGGCCTGCCGCCGCGACTCAACCCCACCGATCTTCGGGTACGCGCCGGCGAGGCGCTCGCCGTCCTCGGCCCCAACGGGGCCGGCAAGTCCACACTGGCGCTGCTCCTGGGCGGCCTGCTGAAGCCCGGCACGGGCGCCGTCACCGCGTCGGCGGAACTCGCCGGGCGGGACGCGCGTACTCCCCCGCACCGCTGGCGGGCGCCAGCGCTGGTACGCCGGATCGGTTCGGTGTTCCAGGACCCGGAACACCAGTTCGTCACCGCCACGGTCCGCGACGAGCTGGCGCTCGGCCCGCGCCGCACCGGCCGGCCCGAGTCGGCGGTCACCGCCACCGTCGACGAGCTGCTGCACCGGTTGCGGCTGGACCGGCTGGCCGGCGCCAACCCGTACACCCTCTCGGGTGGGGAGGCGCGGCGGCTGAGCGTGGCGACGGCCCTGGCCACCGCGCCCCGCCTGCTGATCTGCGACGAGCCCACGTTCGGCCAGGACCGGCGGACCTGGCTGGAGCTGGTCGACCTGCTCGCCGAGCTGCGCGACGCCGGGCACGGCGTGGTCACGGTGACCCACGACGAGGACTTCGTCGCCGCGCTGGCCGACCGGACACTCACCCTGCGCCGCGCCCCCGACGGGGTGGTCACGTGATCGGCCTCGAACCGGTCGCCGCGCCCGGCGCTCCGCTGGCCCGGCGCAACCCGGTGGCGAAGCTGGCCGCCGCGCTGGTCTTCACCCTGATCCTGGTGGCGACGCTCGACCCGGTCGCACCGGCCATCGCGATCGCCGTCGAACTCGCGGTGCTGCCGCTGTTCGGTGTCCGCTACCGGGTGCTGGCCCGCCGGGCCTGGCCGCTGCTCGCCGGCGCCGTCGGCATCCTGATCACGCTGGTGCTCTTCGCGGCCGACCGCTCCGGCCGGGTCCTGGTGGAGGCCGGCCCGGTCCTGGTGACCGAGGGCGTCCTCGTCACGGCGCTGGGCCTGGTGCTGCGGATGCTCGCCGTGGCGCTGCCCGGCATCGTCGTGTTCGCCACCACCGACCCGACGGACCTGGCCGACGCGCTGATCCAGAACGCGAAGACGCCCGCCCGGTTCGCCATCGGGGCGCTCGCCGCGTTCCGGATGGTGCCGCTGCTGGAACAGGAGTGGCGGATGATCAGCATGGCCCGCCGGGCCCGCGGCGTGGACGCCGGCCGCAACCCGGTGGCGAAGCTGCGGCTGTTCGCGTCCACCGCGTTCACGCTGCTGGTGGGCGCGATCCGGCGGGGTACCCGGCTGGCGGTGGCGATGGACGCGCGGGGCTTCGACGCGGGTACGCCACGCACCGTGGCCCGCCCGCAGCGCTTCACCCGCGCCGACGCCCTGCTCGTAGCGGGCGCCGCCCTGCTGGCAGGCGGCGCCCTGGCCGCAAGCATCGCCCTGGGCACCTTCCGCCCCTTGATCGGCTGACCCACGCCCCCTCCCCCCTCCCCCCTCCCCCGCCCCGTTGATCATGAAGTTGACGGCACCGGTTGCCCGTTTTGCCGCCGCCAACCTCATGATCAACCAGGATCGGGCGAGATCTTGGTACGGAATGACCCTTATGAGGGCCGGAATCTTCCAAGATCTTCGGGGACGGCCGGGCAGGCCCCGGATGGGGGGCCTGCCCGGTGGCGGGGCTGTCTGTCAGCTACGGCGGAAGGCGTAGAACCGGGTCTGGCCGGCGCGCTGGCTGCGCCCGGTGACCCGGGCCTGCCGCCCTGACGGCGGGCCGGATCTGGGCGGCGTCGCGGACGCGCCCGGCAGGACCGGGATCTCCAGAGAATCCGAGGGCGACACCGTGTCCGGGGACGCGGCGGACGCCGACGGCTCCGTGGGGAGCACCACCGCGGGTGGCGTCACCGTGAGCGCGTCGAGGTTCGGCGCGGTCACCTGCGGCGAGGACTGCTTGCGGGACTTCTTCGGATTGCGCTTCGCGGGCATTCGCGGGCCTCCTGTCGTGCGGGCGCGCCGACCGGGACGCGCCGAGCGAGGGCTCCGGTGCGTTCCGATCACGACAGACACCGCGACCGACGGTGGCGGGGAAGGGATGCGGACGCCCGGAGCAGGACGGGTCCACGGCACTGAAGGCGGTGGACCGGGCTCGGAGGTGGGGCGTCACTTACGCATGCCGTAACGCTAACCCGCCGCGGGGCGCCCCGCATCCGAATTACCGCGCAAGACGCACGGCCACCCGCCGGTCACGCCCTGTCGACGTCCCCGCCCGCTCCCCCGGCGACCGCGATACGGTCGCAGCACGGCAGCACGAACGAGAGGTGGCGGTACGCATGGCAGAGCAGGCGACGGCGCAGATCGGGGTCACCGGTCTGGCGGTGATGGGCCGCAACCTGGCCCGGAACCTGGCCCGCAACGGCTTCGCCGTGGCGGTGCACAACCGGTCGCCGGAACGTACCCGCAGCCTGGTCGCGGAGCACGGCGACGAGGGCACGTTCGTGCCGTCGGAGTCGCTCGCGGACTTCGTCGGCTCGCTGGAGCGGCCCCGCGCGGTGATCGTGATGGTGAAGGCCGGCGCGCCGACCGACGCGGTGATCGACGAGCTGGTCCCGCTGCTGGAGGAGGGCGACATCGTCGTCGACTGCGGCAACGCGCACTTCGCCGACACCCGCCGCCGGGAGGAGGCGCTGCGCGAGCACGGGCTGCACTTCGTCGGCACCGGCGTGTCCGGCGGCGAGGAGGGCGCGCTGCTCGGCCCGAGCATCATGCCGGGCGGGTCGGCCGAGTCGTACCGCAAGCTGGGGCCGATCTTCGAGAAGATCGCCGCGCAGGTGGACGGTGAGCCCTGCTGCCGGCACATCGGGCCGGACGGCGCGGGCCACTTCGTGAAGATGGTGCACAACGGCATCGAGTACGCCGACATGCAGCTCATCGCCGAGGCGTACGACCTGTTGCGGGCCGGTCTGTCGGCGAGCCCGGCGGAGATCGCGGAGATCTTCCGGGAGTGGAACGGCGGCGAGCTGGGGTCGTTCCTCATCGAGATCACCGCCGACGTGCTCGGCCACACCGACGCGGCGACCGGCCAGGCGTTCGTGGACATCGTGCTCGACCAGGCCGAGCAGAAGGGCACCGGCCGCTGGACCGTGCAGAGCGCGCTCGACCTCGGCATCCCGATCACCGGCATCGCCGAGGCCACGTTCGCCCGGTCGCTGTCCGGGCACGCCGACCAGCGCGAGGCCGCCCGCCGGGTGTTCGCCGACGCGGGCGACAAGTGGCAGGTGGACGACCGGGAGACGTTCGTCGAGGACGTGCGCCGCGCGCTGCTGGCCAGCAAGATCGTCGCGTACGCGCAGGGCTTCGACCACATCCGGGCCGGCAGCCGGGAGTACGACTGGGACATCGACCTGGGCGGTACGGCCACCATCTGGCGGGGCGGCTGCATCATCCGGGCCGGTTTCCTGGACCGGATCCGGGAGGCGTACGACGCGGAGCCGGACCTGTCGACGCTGCTCGTCGCGCCCTGGTTCGCCAAGCGGGTCAGCGCCGGCGTACCGGCCTGGCGACGGGTGGTGGCCGACGCGGCCCGGGCGGGCGTACCGGCCCCGGCCTTCGGGTCGTCGCTGGCCTACTTCGACGCGCTGCGGGCGCAGCGACTGCCGGCCGCGCTGATCCAGGGGCTGCGGGACGACTTCGGCGCGCACACGTACCACCGGGTGGACCGGGCCGGCTCGTTCCACACGCTGTGGGCGGGCGACCGCTCCGAAGTGGAGGCGTGAGCCCGGCCGGACGGGTCACCAGGCCCGCTGACCGTCCGGGTCGGGCGCCCAGCCGGCGGCCGGCTCGCCCGCCGCCAGCTCGCCGATCTCACCGGAGCGGACGGCGGGGGTGTGCCCGAGGTCGGCGCACCACCGCTGGGCGACGTCGGCGCACAGTGCGGCGACGGCGTCCCGGCGGGCCGGCTCCACCAGGTCGGCGGCGGCCAGGGCAGCAGTCATCTCGTACCGGAGATCGCGCATCCTCCACCCCCGTGGCGGGCGCGCACCCGGCGGCGCGCCCTGCGCCGATCGTAGAGCGGAACGCCCCGCGCCCGGCGGGAAAGCCGGATGCGGGGCGTCACGCTCGGGCCGGATACCGGCCGCAGCCACCAGGGCCGGACATCGCGTTCAGAAGAACCGGCGACGCTTGGCCTTCTGCGGCCGGATCAGGTCGGCGCCCTTGGTCAGCAGACGGCTCACCCCGGACGGGCCACGACGGGCCTCCAGGGTGTGGCTGAGCCGGCGCGCGCCGGCCGCCGCCAGCGGCACGGCGACCGCCATGACCGCCCACTGCGCGATCCGCTTCTGAATCATGTGGTTCACCTCCGCGTTTGCTGTCTACCGGTATCGGTACCCAGCGCGGCGCGTCGGTAAGCGTGACGTCAGGCGCCCGGGGCGACCGGGTTGGGCAGGGCGCCGCCGAAGCGGCGGTCGCGCTGGGCGTACAGCTCGCAGGCGTACCAGAGGTGACGGCGGTCGAAGTCGGGCCAGAGCGTGTCCAGGTAGACCAGTTCGGCGTACGCGGTCTGCCAGAGCAGGAAGTTGGAGATGCGCTGCTCGCCGGAGGGGCGCAGGAACAGGTCGACCTCGGGCACCTCGGGGTGGTAGAGGTAGCGCGCCACCGTCTTCTCGTTCACCTTGGCCGGGTCGAGCCTGCCGGCCGCGACGTCGCGGGCGATCCCGGCGGCGGCGTCGGCGATCTCCGCCTGGCCGCCGTAGTTGACGCAGAACTGCAGCGTCAGCGTCGAGTTGCCGCGCGACATCTCCTCGGCGGTCTGCAACTCGGAGATGACGCTCTTCCACAGCCGACCGGCACGGCCCGACCAGACCACCCGGACGCCCAGGTCGACGAGCTGGTCGCGGCGGCGGCGGATGACGTCCCTGTTGAAGCCCATCAGGAAGCGGACCTCGTCCGGCGAGCGCCGCCAGTTCTCGGTGGAGAACGCGTACGCCGACAGGTAGGGGATCCCCATCTCGATCGCGCCCTCGACGGCGTCGAACAGGCTGTGCTCGCCCTGCTCGTGCCCCTTGGTGCGAGGCAGCCCGCGCTCCTTGGCCCAGCGGCCGTTGCCGTCCATCACGATGGCGACGTGCCGGGGCACCGCGGCGGGCGGCAGCGCCGGCGGACGGGCGCCGGAGGGGTGCGGGGTCGGCGGCACCGGCTCGCGGCGGGTCGCCCTCGTCGATCGGATCACTCGGTCATCTCCCTGTTCACACCGGCGACGGGCCCGGCGCCGGAGCGCGGCGGGACCACATCCGGCCCCGCGCCGCCGGGCGGCGGGACCGCGCCGGCCGCCGGGGCACCCCGGTCGACCAGCGGCAGCGAGCGTAGCGCGCGCTCCAGATGCCACTGGAGGTGCGCCGCGACCAGCCCGCTGCACTCCCGGCGTACGCCGGTCTCCGCGGCGTCGGCGTACCCCCAGTCGCCGGAGGTCAGCGCGGACATCAGCTCCAGCGTGGCGGGCGCGGGGTGGGCGGCGCCGGGGGGCCGGCAGTCCGGGCAGACGGCGCCGCCGGCCGGTACGGAGAACGCGCGGTGCCGGCCCGGCTCGCCGCAGACGGCGCAGGCGGCGAGCGCCGGCGCCCAGCCGGCGAACGCCATCCCGCGCAGCAGGTACGCGTCGAGCACCAGCGTGGTGGCGTGCTCGCCCCGGGCGAGCGACTTCATCGCGCCGAGGGTGAGCTGGAACAGCCGCAGCGACGGCTCGCGCTCGACCGGGGTGAGCCGCTCGGCGGTCTCGGCGATCGCGCTGGCCGCGGTGTAGCGGGGGTAGTCGCCGAGGAACCGCTTGCCGTACAGCTCGATCGCCTCGACCTGGCTGACGGTGTGCAACGAGCTGCCCTGGTTGCCCTTGGGGTCACCGGCGAGCTGGAGGTCGACGTGCCCGAACGGCTCCAGCCGCGCGCCGAACCGGCTCGTGGTGCGGCGCACGCCTCGGGCCACCGCGCGCAACCGGCCGTGCCGGCGGGTGAACAGCGTGATGATGCGGTCGGACTCGCCCAGCTTCTGCACACGCAGCACCACCGCGTCGTCGCGGTAGAGCTGTCGGCGGTACCCGGCCATCAGGCCATTCTCCCTCCGGGTGCGATCTCAGGGTCGGCTCGGGGTGGACCGGCGGGCGATCCCCGATGTGCCGGGCGTCGGGCCGGACCTAATGTGCTGGCCATGGCTTCGCTCCGCACCGCTCCCCGGCTACGTGGCGCTTTCCGGCTACGTGGCGCTTTCCGGCTACGTGGTGTGGTGGCCGCCACCGCGGCCACCACCCTCATCGTCCTCGCCGGGTGTGACACCCTCTCGTTCCGCCGGCTCGACTACGACCACACCGAGCGGACCAGGATCACGAAGATCACCGTGGACGACGACGGCGCCGGCGACGTCGTGGTGCGGGCCAACGGCCCCGCCGACCAGGTACGCGTCAAGCGCGTGGTCCGCTACCAGGGCGACGAGCCGACCAGCCGGTACGAGATCAAGGGCGACGAACTCGTCCTGCCCACCGACTGCGGGCACCGGTGCAGCATCTCCTGGGAGGTGACCGCACCGCCCGGCGTGGTGGTCCGCGGCGGCACCGGCTCGGGCAACGTGGACCTCACCGACG
The DNA here is from genome assembly GCF_004637285.1 of Micromonospora sp. CNZ285. Taxonomy (NCBI): domain Bacteria; kingdom Bacillati; phylum Actinomycetota; class Actinomycetes; order Micromonosporales; family Micromonosporaceae; genus Micromonospora; species Micromonospora sp. CNZ285. The sequence continues at coordinate 3,843,878 of NZ_SPQD01000001.1, forward strand.
TGGGCACCGTCGAGTTCACGCTCAGCTCCGGCGACCTGACCATCAGGGGCGCCACCGGCGAGGTCCGCGCGTCCACCACGTCGGGCAACATCCGGGTCGTCGAGGCGGCCGCTCCGGTGCGGCTGCGGGCCCGCTCCGGCGACATCGAGGCCCGCCGGCTCGCCTCCGCCGTCGACGTGGAGACCACCTCCGGCAACATCGTCGTCGAGCTGGACCAGCCGGCTCCGGCCCGGGCGCACGCCACGAGCGGCGACGTCGACCTCGCCGTACCGGCCGGTCGCTACCGGGTGCGCGCCACCGCGACGTCCGGCGACACCGACGTACGCGTCACCGACGACCCGACCGCGTCGGTGACGCTCGAAGCGTCCGCCACCAGCGGCAACGTCACGGTCAGCACCCGTTGAGCGGGCCGCGCCCGGTGGTCGCTCAGTCGCCGCCGGGCGCGTCCCGCCGCGACGCCGGGACGCCGTCTCCCCGGCCGGGGTCCTCGACCGGGCGGCGCGGGCCCGGCACCCGGGCGCCGACGCTCACCAGCACGTCCTCCGCCCCGGCGGGGGCCGGGCTGGCCGGCGCGGCCGCCGCCCGGTCGGCCACGGTCCGCCGCGGCTTGCCGGGGACCAGTTCGGGGGTACGCCGGGCGGCGACGTCCTCGACCCAGCCGACCATGAGCGTCACCACGCCGACGAGCGCGAAGACCAGCCCCACCCGCAGCCACAGGCCCACCGGGTCGCGCGGCGACCAGCCGACCAGGCCGACAAGCGGGGTGAGGAGCACCACGAACGGCATGTGCCAGAGGTAGATGGTCAGCGCGCGCCGGTTCACCACAGTCACCGCCCGGCCGAGCGCCGGCACGCGGTCGACCCAGGTCACCCCGGCCGGCGCCCGGCCGATCGCCACCAGGATGAACGCGGCCGACCAGAGCGCGTTGCCCAGCGGGATGTCGTTGATGTCGAATCCGCGCGGCCCCGGGTGCGTGACGATCCACGCCAGCCCGGCGGCGCCGACCACGGCGGCCACCGGCAGCAGCACCCGGTTGCGCATCCGGCGCAGCATCCCGTCGTGGTGGGCGAAGCCGAGCAGCCAGGCGCCGAAGTAGAGGCCGAACTCCCGCAGCACCGTCGGCGGGTTCGCCAGGACGCCCACCTCGATCGCGACGAGCAGCAGGTACGGGGCGGCGAGCGTGGGCAGCGGCGCCCGGCGGAACAGCCAGAGCACGAACGGTGAGGCGAGGACGAACCACAGGTAGTCCCGCAGGTACCAGATCGGGCTGAGCGCCAGCCCGCCCCAGTAGTTGGCCGGCGGGTCGCTGATCGGGAAGAGCCAGAGCAGCACCTTCGGGCTGAACGTCAGTCCGGTGAGCAGCATGGCCGGCACGAAGACCGCGGCGACCACCCACAGCGACGGCAGGAGGCGGCGCAGCCGGCGCCCGACCGCGCGTACCCCGCTGCGGTCGAGTGACGCCGCCATCAGCGACCCGGCCAGGGCGAACATCACCGACATCGCCGGGAACACCAGCGTGAGCGTGGCGTAGCCGGTGACGTGGTAGGTGACGACGCGCAGGATGGCCAGGAAGCGGAGCAGGTCCAGATAGCGGTTTCGCATCAGCTCACGGCGGGGTCCGGGGGCAGAGACAATGGTCCCTACCCTGCTCCCGGACACTGTGAAACAGCCAAGAACACCTATGGAAAGTGAGATGTCCCATAGGTCTGGCTGATCCTGATCATCCGCTGCCGGGCCTGCCCCGGCCGCCCGTCAGAAGCCGAGCTTGCGCAACTGCTTCGGGTCGCGCTGCCAGTCCTTCGCCACGCGGACGTGCAGGTCCAGGTAGACCCGCGTGCCCAGCAACTCCTCGATCTGCCGCCGGGCGGTGGTGCCCACGTGCTTGAGGCGGCTGCCCCGGTGGCCGATGACGATGGCCTTCTGGCTCGGGCGCTCCACGTACACGTCGGCGTAGATCTTGGTGAGGTTGCCCTCCGGGATCATCTCCTCGACCACCACGGCGATGGAGTGCGGCAGCTCGTCGCGTACGCCCTCCAGCGCCGCCTCGCGGACCAGCTCCGCCACGAGCACCTGCTCCGGGTCGTCGGTGAGCATGTCGTCCGGGTAGAGCTGCGGCGACTCGGGAAGGTAGCCGGTCATCACGTCGACGAGCGTGTCGACCTGATGGCCGGAGACCGCGCTGACCGGCACCACGTCGGCGAACTCGCCCAGCTCACTGACCGCGAGCAACTGCTCGGCCAGCCGCTTCTTGTCGACCAGGTCGGTCTTGGTGACCACCGCCAGCACCGTTGCCTTGAGGCTGGCCAGCTCACCGGTGATGAACCGGTCGCCCCGGCCGACCGGCTCGTTCGCCGGCACGCACAGGCCGATCACGTCGACCTCGCTCCAGGTCTCCCGGACCAGGTCGTTGAGGCGCTCGCCGAGCAGCGTACGAGGCCGGTGCAGACCCGGGGTGTCGACAAGCACGAGTTGCGATTCCGGCCGGTGCAGCACCGCCCGGATGATGTGCCGGGTGGTCTGCGGCTTGTTCGACGTGATCGCGATCTTGGTGCCGACGATCGCGTTGGTGAGCGTGGACTTGCCCGCGTTCGGCCGCCCGACGAAACAGGCGAAACCGGCACGGTAGGGACGTGCCTCGGGCGTTGTCACTCGACCACCGTGCCGAGGACGGTGCCGTCCGGCGCGGCCACGTGCACCGGCGCGTCGGCGGACAGGTCACGCACCGCGGCGTGCCCGGCCCCGTCCAGCGTCGACGCCTCGGTCACCACCACCGCGGCCTCCAGCCGGCTCGCGCCCGCCGCCACCGCCGAGGCCACCGCGAGCTGGAGCGCGGTCAGGGTCAGCGACGGCAGCGCCACGCTCGCCGCCGCGTACGTCCGGCCGTCCTGGTCGCGGACCGCGGCGCCCTCCACGGCCGCCACCCGGCTCCGCGCCCCCCGGGCCAGGATCACGAGCTTGGCGTCCTCGGCGCTCAGCTCGGCCGGGTCGGCGGGGGTGGGCAGGGCGGCCGGTACGGCGGGTGACTCAGGCATCGGCGGGTTGCCTCTCCTCGGAACGGTTGTTGTCGCCACGCGAATCGGGCGGCTCGCTGCGGTTGGTGCCCTCCGGCGCGTCACCCCGGTCGACCCGGCTCACCAGAACCGTGTCGATCCGGTTGCGCCGGCCGGTCGTGCCCTCGGCCACCAGCCGCAGGCCGGCCACCTCGGCCTCGGCACCCGGGATGGGCACCCGGCCGAGCGCCTGGGCGAGCAGGCCACCGACCGTCTCCACCTCGTCGGTGGGCAGCTCGGTGTCGAACAGCTCACCCAGATTCTCCACCGGCAGCCGCGCGGTCACCCGCACGGCCCCGTCAGGCAGGTGCTCGACCGGCGGGCGCTCGACATCGTACTCGTCGGTGATCTCCCCGACGATCTCCTCCAGGATGTCCTCGATGGTGACCAGCCCGCCGGTGCCGCCGTACTCGTCGACCACGATGACCAGGTGGTTGCGGGCCGCCTGCATCTCGGAGAGCAGGTCGTCCACCGGCTTGGACTCCGGCACGAACGTGGCCGGGCGCATCAGCTCGGCCACCGGCATCTGCCGGGCGCCCTGGTCGCCCTGCACCCGGCGGATCAGGTCCTTGAGGTAGAGCACACCGAGCACGTCGTCGACGTTCTCGCCGATCACCGGGATGCGGGAGAAACCGGAGCGCAGGAACAACGCCAGCGCCTGCGCGAGCGTCTTGCGTTCCTCGATCCACACCATCTCGGTACGCGGCACCATCACCTCGCGGGCGATGGTGTCGCCGAGCGCGAAGACCGAGTGGATCATCTGACGCTCGCCGTGCTCCACCACACCGCGCTGCTCGGCCAGGTCGACCAGCTCCCGCAGCTCCACCTGGGTCGCGAAGGGCCCCTCGCGGAAGCCCTTGCCGGGGGTGACCGCGTTGCCGATCAGGATCAGCAGCGACGCCAGCGGGTTGAGCGCGCGGCCCAGCCAGCGCACCAGCGGCGCGACAGCGCGGCCGACCGCGTACGCGTGCTGACGGCCGATCGTGCGCGGGCCGACACCGACCACGACGAAGCTCACCACCGTCATCGCGCCCGCGGTCACCAGCGCCGCCCGCCAGCCCGCGCCGAACGTGTCGACGGCCACCAGCGCGACGAGCGTGGTGGCTGTCAGCTCGGCCAGCAGACGCAGCAGGAGCAGCAGGTTCAGGTGGCGGACCACGTCACCGGCGACCGCCTGGAGGGCACGCCCGCCGCGGGCACCGTCCCGGGTCAGTTCCGCGGCACGGGCCGGCGAGACCGCGGCGAGCGCCGCCTCGGTCATCGCGATCAGGCCGGCGAGCACCACCAGCCCGGCGGCGAAGACCAGGAGTTGAAGATCAGGCAGACCGGCGGGGGTGCGGACCGCCGCCAAGGTGTCCATCACCGCGACCGGGTCGACCGCCAGCTGGCCAGCAGCCGGGCCTGGAGACCGAACATCTCCCGCTCCTCCTCGGGCTCGGCGTGGTCGTAGCCCAGCAGGTGCAGCACGCCGTGCACGGTGAGCAGGTGCAGCTCGTCGGCGGCCGAGTGCCCGGCCGCGGCGGCCTGCTTGGCCGCCACCTCCGGGCAGAGCACGATGTCGCCGAGCAGGGCCGGCTCACCGCCGGCCGGGTTGCTCTCCCCCGGGCCGTGGTCGACGCTGCCCTCGTCCATGGGGAAGGCGAGGACGTCGGTCGGGCCGTCGCCACCCATCCAGCGGTGGTTCAGCTCCGACATGTATTCGATGTCGACGAGCAGCACGGACAGCTCGGCGAGGGGGTTGACCCCCATCTCGTCGAGGGCGTGCCGCGCGACGGCGAGCACGGCGTCGGTGTCGACGTCGACACCCGACTCGTTGGCGATCTCGATGGACAACTGTCTTCCTCTGATGATGTGACGGCTTCCGCCGGTGGGTCAGCGGCGCCGGCCGGCCCGGCCGCCCTGGGCGGTGCGCCCCGGTACGGCGTGCACGCTCTGCGCCTGCTGGTTCTCCCGCTCGGCGTCCCAGCGGGCGTACGCGTCGACGATGTCGCCCACCAGCTTGTGGCGCACCACGTCGGAGCTGGAGAGCTGGGCGAAGTGCACGTCCTCGACGTTGTTCAGGATCTCCCGGACCACCCGCAGGCCGCTGGTCGTCCCGCCGGGAAGGTCCACCTGGGTGACGTCACCGGTGACGACGATCTTGGAGCCGAAGCCGAGCCGGGTGAGGAACATCTTCATCTGCTCGGGCGTGGTGTTCTGCGCCTCGTCCAGGATGATGAACGCGTCGTTGAGGGTGTTGTGGGTCACCAGGAAGTCGTCGGTGACGTAGAGCGAGTCCTCCGCCGCGACCTGGATACACATCGTCTCCCGTACCCCGGCCGGGGTGATCGAGTCGATGAACCGCATCGGCCGGCCACCGCCGTGCTCGTCGTAGAGCCGGCGCTTGCGCGACAGGCGGAACGGCGCGACACCGGCGGGCAGCCGGATCTCCACGACGTAGGCGTCGGACCGGTACGGAACCGGCCGGCCTTTCGCCAGACCGAGCTTGCGTCCCTCGGCGGGACGAACCCGCGCCGTGGCCACCCCTCCGAGCGACTCGACCAGGTGGACCACGTCGTCGCACAACCGGGGGGACGTGGTCGAGTACTGCACACGGCACGTGCGTCCGGCCTGGGTGACCGGCCCGCCGTCGGTGTCCAGCAGCCCTTGCAGGACCGCCAGCCGGACGCCGACGCTGTTGTTCTTGTAGACCTCGGGGACGAACTTCGTGCCCGAGGTGGCCCCGGCCAGCCCCAGTTCGCGGACGGCCACCGTCACCGGGTTCGCCACGATCACGCCGCCGCGGTGCCCGTTGACGTGCCGGAGGACGTAGTCGTAGTCACCCTTGCGAACCAGTTGGATGTCGACGAGCGCATCCTCCAGCGCGGTCGCCAGCTCCGGATCGGCAGTGCAGAAGGCCGGCGTGGCGCGGGACGAGATCGTGCCGTCGCCGAGCAGCAGCCCGAGCGCGTACGGGTCGAGCGGAACCGCCCGCGGCTCCATCTGCACCGGCGCGACGAGCGGGAGTTCGTAGCGACGGGTGTGGCCTCGCCACTCCTTGCCGATCATCTCCTGCGTCTCGATCGTGCGCCGCCGGCCGCGACGCTTGTCGTCCGGCGTGGCTACGGTCCACAGGTGCTCGCCGCAGCAGAGCGTGGACGCGCCGTCCTGGGTGGTGACCCGGTAGACCTGCTTCTGGCCCTGGGGGTAGATGCCGATCACCGGTGTGGGCGTCCCGTTCGAGCCGATGACCAGGTCACCGACCTGGAGCGAGCCGAACGGCCGGAAGCCCTCCGGGGTCAGCACCCGGGCGTCGTACGGCTGGGCCCGCCCGCGCATGTACGCCAGCGGCGCCACCTCGATCGTGCCGGCGGCCATCAGCTTCGGGATGGTCTCCGGGTCGAGCATGTCGTGCAGCGCGTCGTAGAGCGGGCGCAGGTAGGGGTCGATCTTCTCGTTCAGGGTGCCGGGCAGGAAGCCCAGCCGCTCCCCCGCCTCGACCGCCGGCCGGGTCAGGATGATCCGGTTGACCTGCTTGGCCTGGAGCGCCTGCACGGCCTTCGCCATCGCCAGGTACGTCTTGCCGGTACCCGCCGGGCCGATGCCGAAGACGATGGTGTGGGCGTCGATCGCGTCGACGTACTTCTTCTGCCCCAGCGTCTTGGGACGGATGGTGCGACCGCGCCGGGAGAGGATGTTGAGCGTCAGGACCTCGGCGGGCCGCTCGGCGCCGCCCTGCTCGAGCATGCCGACGGTACGCCGTACCGCGTCTGTGGTCAGGGTCTCGCCTTTCTCGATCAGTTCGAGCAGCTCACTGAAGAGGCGCTCGGCGAGGGCGTTGTCGGCGGGGGCGCCGGTGATGGTGATCTCGTTGCCGCGGACGTGGACGTCACTGTCGATCGAGCGCTCGACGAGCCGCAGGATCTCGTCGCCCGCGCCGAGCAGGTTCACCATGATCTTCTGGTCGGGGACCGTGATCCTGGTCTGCACACGCGGCGTGCCGGGAGGTGGGGTGCCGGTCATAGGTCGGGCCGTCGGGCCCTGCGCCACCTGCTCTCCGCTTCTCGGGCGCCGGGCCCTGCTGGCGCGGCGTACGGTTACCTCCATCGTATCGGGTCGGCACCGTACGCACCGCGCCCATTTCCGGTGGCCGGCGGTCAGTCGCCGGCGCGGAAGTCGTACCCGTCGAAGGTCTCCTGGGTGCGGGTGAACCGGTAGGTCGCCCAGTGCATCCGGACCACCACGCCCCGTTCGTCGCGGGTCAGCCGCAGCAGCTCCCCCACCTCCCGGCCGGAGACCGTGCGGAACACGTCCGGCCGGTCCGGCAGCGGCGCGAACACCGCCGGCGGCTTCCCGGCCGGGTCGTCCGCGCCGCGCGCCCGCAGCGTCCCGTCGTGCCACGAGAAGACGTACTCGAAGCCCTCGCCCCACCAGCGGCCCAGCACGCCGCGCAGGTGGTCCGGCGCGGGCGGGCCGGGACGCCACGGCTCGATCTCCGCCGGGTCGTGCTCGGCGGCGGCGGCCAGCAGCCGGTGTGACAGGTCGAACACCTCCACGCCGGTGCCGGACGAGCCGAGCACCGCGGCGCCCATCGCCCCGGCGGTGCCCTGCCCGCCGCGCCGCCCGTACACGGCGGCGAGGAATCCGGGCATCGCGCCGTCGTGGCCCACGTGGGTCACCCGCTCCGGCTGCGGGATCAGGATCAGCCCCAGCCCGAAGCCGGCCGACCAGACCGACTCGTCGGTGGGGGTGAGCGGCCAGCGCATCTCGTCGACAGTCGTCGCGGCGAGCACCGCGCCGTCCGGGTCCACCGCCGCCGGGTCGGCCAGGAACGCGGCCCAGCGGGCCATGTCCGACGCGGTGCTCCAGAGCTGCGCGGCGGGGGCCACCGCGCCGAAGTCGGCGGGTGGTTCCGGGTGGGCCTCGTCGGAGTACGCGTCGACCAGGAACCCGGTCGCGGCGCGCTCGGTCGGGTGCGGGCCGGTGGAGGTCAGCCCGAGCGGGCCGAGCACCCGGTCGGCCAGCACCTCGGCCCAGGTGCCGCCGCGCAGCCGGGCGACCGCCTCGCCGAGCAGCGCCAGGCCGAGGTTGGAGTAGTGGAAGCGGCGGCTGGTGGGCAGCACCCGCTCGACCCGGGCCAGGTCGGCCAGCATCTCGTCGACGGCCGGGGCGCGCAGGCTGTCCCACACGTCGCCGTGCGGCTCGCGTTGCAGGCCGGCGGTGTGTGACAGCAGCCGGCGTACTGTCGCGTCGCCGTGCGCGGGCAGGTCGAGGTGCCGCCCGATCGGGTCGTCCAGGTCGAGCAGGCCCTCGTCGCGGCACTGCATGACGAGCGCCGCGGTGAAGGTCTTGGTGACCGAGCCGATCCGGAACACCGTCTCCGGCCCCAGCGGGGTGTCGTTGCCGGTGTCGCCCACGGTGCAGGTCCAGAGCGGCCGGTCGGCCCGGTGCAGGGCGGCCGACACCGCCGGGATCCGCCCGGTGGCCTGCGCCTGGCGCACCATCCGGGCGAGCCGGTCGGAGACGTCGGTCATCGGCAGAGCATCGGGCCGAGCGGCGCGCCACCGAGCAGGTGGGCGTGCACGTGGAAGACCTCCTGGCCGCCGTACGGGCCGGTGTTGAACATCAGCCGGAACCCGTCCACGGTCAGGCCCTCCTCCTCCGCCACCACGGCGGCGGTCTGGAGCACCTCGCCGGCCAGCTCGGGCGCGCCCTGGGCCAGCGTGGCCACGTCCGCGTAGTGCTCCTTGGGGATCACCAGCACGTGCGTGGGCGCCTTCGGGTCGATGTCCCGGAAGGCCAGGGTGGTGGCGGTCTCGCGGACGATGGTGGCCGGAATCTCCCCGGCGACGATCCGGCAGAAGAGGCAGTCCATCGCAGCAGTGTAAGGAGGGGCCCCAGCTCAACGCCTCCGGTATGGGAAGGGGCCCTTTCAACAGCCTGGCCCGGTGCGGCAGGATGGCCGCCATGTCGGGACGGGCGGTGCTGGTGACGGGGGCCTCGCGGGGCATCGGGCGGGCGGTGGCGCGGGCGTTCGCCGCAGGTGGAGACCGGGTGGCGATCCACCACCGGGACTCGGCCGAGCTGGCCGAGCGGCTGCGCGCCGAGCTGCCCGGTGACGGGCACGTCGTGGTCCGCGCCGACCTGGCCGACCCCGACGCGGTACGGACCATGGTGGACGAGGCGGCCCAGCGACTCGGCGGCCTCGACGTACTCGTGAACAACGCCGGGGTGTTCGGGCCGGCCGATCCCCCGCACCCGGTCTTCGAGAGCAGCTACGAACAGTGGCGGGCGCGGTGGCGGGAGGTGCTCGACACCAACCTGGTCGGCGCCGCGAACGCCGCCTGGTGCGCCGCGCAGCACATGCGCGAACGCGGGGGCCGGATCGTCAACGTCTCGTCCCGGGGCGCGTTCCGGGGCGAGCCGGCCAACCCGGCGTACGGGGCCAGCAAGGCCGGGATGAACGCGATGGCCCAGTCGCTGGCGGTGGCCCTGGCGCCGTACGGCATCGCTGTGGCGTGCGTGGCGCCCGGCTTCGTCGAGACCGACATGACGAACGAGCACCTGAAGAGCGAGCGGGGCGAGGCGGTACGCGCCCAGTCCCCGTTCCACCGGGTCGCCCGGCCGGAGGAGATCGCCGCGGCGGTCCACTGGCTGGCGAGCCCCGAGGCCGAGTGGGCGGCAGGCACCATCATCGACCTGAACGGCGCCTCCTACCTCCGCTCCTGACCCATCCTCCCCCCGACCCCCCGACTCCGCGATCTTGCAGTCTTGGCCCTGACAAATCGCGCTGAAGGGACACCGCGAGGGCCCTAACTGCAAGATCGCGCGCGAGAGGCGCGGCGCGCGGGGGCGCGGGGGCGCGGAAGACAGCGGGGCGGGCGGGGTTACCAGTGGGTCAGGCGGGTGGCCAGGACTGTCAGGGCTGCCACGCCTGCCGTGGACGTGCGCAGGACTGACGGGCCCAGGCGGACCGTGCGGGCGCCCGCCTCGGCGAACGCGGCCAGCTCGTGGTCGGCGATGCCGCCCTCCGGGCCGACCACCAGCACGATCTCCCCGGCGGCCGGCAGGTCCACTGTGGTCAGCCGGTCCTGCGCGCCCTCGTGCAGCACGAACGCGCCGGCCGCACCGGCGATCCGCCGGGCCACCGAGGCGGTGGACTCGTCCGGCGCGCCGGCCACCACCGGCAGCCACGGGCGGCGGGCCTGCTTGGCCGCCTCGCGGGCGGTCGCGACCCACTTCTGCCGGGCCCGTGCGCCTCGCTCGCCGCGCCACTGCGCCACCGAGCGGGACGCCGCCCAGGGCACGATCTCGTCCACCCCGACCTCGGTCATCGCCTGCACGGCGAGTTCGCCCCGGTCGCCCTTGGCGATGCCCTGCACCACGACGAGCCGGGGTACCGGCGCGTCCGCGTACCCCCGGCTCGTGACCCGCAGGTCGAGCGTGCCGCGGCCGACGGCGGTGACCACCGCGGCGGCGGTGCCGCCCCGGCCGTCGGCGAGCACCAGTTCCTCGCCGACGCGCAGCCGCTGCACGGTGGCCGCGTGGTGGCCCTCCGGGCCGTCCAGCGTCAGCGTGTCACCGGTGGGCAGCGCCTCGACCAGGAACAGCGGCGCGGACACCTCAGGCGTGCCCGTTGAAGGCGTCGCGCATCCGGGAGAAGAAGCCGCCCTGCTTGGTCAGCTCGGCGACCTCCTCGCCGCGGGTCTTGGCGAAGTCGCGCAGCATCCGCTCCTGGTCGGCGTCGAGCTTGGTCGGGGTACGCACGTCCAGGTGCACGTAGAGGTCACCCCGGCCGGTGCCGCGCAGGTGCGGTACGCCCCGGGCACGCAGCCGCAGCGTGCTGCCGGGCTGGGTGCCGGGCTTGACGTCGACCGTCTCCTCGCTGTCCAGCGTCTTGATGGTCAGCCGGGTGCCGAGCGCGGCGGCGGTCATCGGCACCGTGACCCGGCAGTGCAGGTCGTCGCCCTTGCGCGAGTAGACGTCGTGCGGCCGCTCGTGGATCTCGACGTAGAGGTCACCGGCGGTGCCGCCACCCGGGCCGACCTCGCCCTGCTGGGCCAGGCGGATCCGCATGCCGTCCTCGACCCCGGCCGGGATCTTGACGGTCAGCGAGCGGCGGGTGCGTACCCGGCCGTCACCGGCGCAGGTCGGGCAGGGGTGCGGGATGGTGGTGCCGTAGCCCTGGCAGACGGTGCACGGCCGGGCGGAGACCACCTGACCGAGGAAGGTCCGCTGCACCGACTGCACCTCGCCCCGGCCGCCGCACGCCTCGCAGGTGGCCAGGTGGGTGCCGGCGGCGGTGCCGGCGCCGGAGCAGGTGGTGCAGAGCACTGCGGTGTCGACGGTGATCGGCGCCTCGACGCCGAACGCGGTCTCGTTGAGGTCCAGTTCCAGGCGCAGGATCGCGTCCGCGCCGGGGCGGGTACGCGGACGCGGCCCTCGGCTGCCGCCCGCGGCGCCGCCGAAGAACGCGTCCATGATGTCCTGGAAGCCGACGAACGGACCGGCGCCGCCGGGACCGCCCGGGCCGCCCATGCCACCGCCGCCCGGGGCGAGCGGGTCGCCGCCCAGGTCGACGATCTGCCGCTTCCGGTCGTCCGAGAGGACCTCGTACGCGGCGTTGATGTCCTTGAACTTCTCCTGGGCCTCCGGGTCCGGATTGACGTCCGGGTGGAACTGCCGCGCCAGCTTGCGGTAGGCGCGCTTGATCTCGTCGTCGGAGGCGTCCCGGCTCACGCCGAGAATGCCGTAGTAGTCCCTGGCCACTGCGTTAGGTGTCCTCATGTTCGTCTCGCGTCGCTCCGGTCGTCGGCCGGAACCGGCCGTCGGCCCTGACTGGTCAGTTCTGGGCCAGCAGTTCGCCCACGTAGCGTGCCACGGCCCTCACCATGGCGATATTGCCGGGGTAGTCCATCCGGGTCGGCCCGAGCACGCCGAGTCCACCGACGATCGTGCTGCCCGGTCCGTAGCCGGTGCTGACCACCGAGGCGGCCCGCAGGTTGTCGAATTCGTTCTCGTCGCCGATGAGCACCCGGGTGGTGCTCGGCTCGGTCTCGCCGATCAGCTTGAGCAGCACGACCTCTTCTTCGAGCGCCTCCAGGATGGGGCGCAGCGAGCCCTGGAAGTCGAGCAGGCCGCCCCGGGTGAGGTTGGCCTGGCCGGCCAGCGCGAGGCGTTCCTCGTGCCGCTCCACCAGCGTCTCCAGCAGCACGGTGGACAGCGTGGTCATGGCCGGGCGCAGGTGCGGCGCCGACTCGTCGACGAGCGCCTGCACCAGCGGCGGCGTCTCGGCGAGCTGGCTGCCGACCAGCTTCTCGTTCACCAGCCGGCGCAGGTCGGTCACGTCGTCGGCGGGCACCGGGGCGGGCAGCTCGACCAGCCGCTGCTCGACCCGGCCGGTGTCGGCGATCATGACGACCATCAGCCGGGTGGTGGAGATCGGCACCAGCTCCAGGTGGCGCACCTTGGACCGGGCCAGGCTCGGGTACTGCACCACCGCCACCTGACGGGTGAGCTGGGCGAGCAGCCGGACCGTGCGGTGCACCACGTCGTCCAGGTCGACCGCGCCGACCAGGAAGCGCTCGATCGCCCGGCGCTCGGCCGGGCTGAGCGGCTTGACCCGGGACAGCCGGTCGACGAAGAGGCGGTAGCCGCGGTCGGTGGGTACCCGGCCGGCGCTGGTGTGCGGCTGCCGGATGTAGCCCTCCTCCTCCAGCACCGCCATGTCGTTGCGCACGGTGGCCGGGGAGACGCCGAGCTGGTGCCGCTCGACCAGGGCCTTGCTGCCGACCGGTTCCTGCGTGGCGACGTAGTCCTCGACGATCGCGCGCAGCACGGCGAGTTTGCGGTCGTCGAGACCCATTCCCCACCTCCTGACGCACCTCGGCCGGGCCGGCACGCGGCATCCGCCGGGCGGCTGGCACTCGACTGTAGCGAGTGCCAGTCTACGTCGGCACCCCCGCCGACGCGATGATCGCCTGACGGACCTGCGGTGCGGCCCACCACACAGCGCCGCCCACCAGGGCCGAACAGCCGGTCATCGTCGGTCTGTGTCGCTCTGGTGCGAGTTGACCGGTGCCCCTACCGTGGCGACCATGACAGAACCTCCTCGCCCTCCAGGGGCAGGGGACTCCGGCCCCCAGCCCGACCCGTCGGCGCCCTACGGCTCGTCGCCGGGCAGCGAACCGCCCACCGCTCCACTGTCCGGGGCGCCGGGCGCCGGCGGCTATCCCCCGCCCGGTGACTATCCGCCCCCGGGCGGCTACCCGCCCCCGGGCGGCGGCTACCCCCCGCCGGGTGGTTACCCCCCGCCGGGCGGCACGCCCGGCTACCCCGCCGGCGGCGGGTACGGTCCGGCCTCGTACGCCAACAACGACGAGAAGACGTGGGCCCTGGTGGCGCACTTCGGCGGTGCCGCCGGCGTCATCGTCGGTGGCGGTCTGCTCGGCTGGGTCGCCCCGCTGATCGCGATGATGACCCGCGGTCAGCAGTCCCCGACGGTCCGCGCCCACGCGGTCGCGGCGCTGAACTTCCAGATCACCTGGACCATCGCCAGCGTGCTCGCCTGGGTGATCACGGTCATCACCTGCGGGATCCTGTTCTTCGTCCCGATGCTGGTCTGGCTGGTGCCGCTGATCTTCGGGATCATCGGCGGGGTCAAGGCCAACGAGGGTGTGCTCTACCGCTACCCGATGACCTACAACTTCATCAAGTGACACCGCCGGCCGGCCGAGGGGGCGGCCGGCCGGTGCCGGTCACGGCAGCAGGTCGCGTACCACCGCGTCGGCCAGCAGCCGTCCGCGCAGCGTCAGCACCACAAGCCCTCGCGCGTACGCTCCGACGTCGAGCAGCCCGGCGTCCCGGGCCCGCTCGGCGCCCGCCCGGCCGGGTTCGTCCAGCACGTCCAGCGGCAGCCCGGAGGCGAGCCGCACCCGCAGCATCACGTCCTCCATGTGCTGCTCCTCGGGGCTGAGCCGCTCCCGGGCCAGCGCCGGCGAGGCACCCTCGGCCAGCCGCGCCGCGTACGCGCTCGGGTGCTTGACGTTCCACCAGCGCACGCCGCCGACGTGGCTGTGCGCCCCCGGGCCCAGGCCCCACCAGTCGGCGCCGGTCCAGTAGAGCAGGTTGTGCCGGCACCGAGCCGCCGCCGAGCGGGCCCAGTTCGACACCTCGTACCAGGAGAACCCGGCCTCGCCGAGCGCGGCCTCCGCGGCCAGGTAGCGGTCCGCCGCCACGTCGTCGGAGGGGTACGGCAGCTCGCCGCGCCGCATCCGCGCGGCCAGCCGGGTGCCGTCCTCCACGATCAGGGCGTACGCGCTGACGTGGTCCACGCCCGCGTCGACCACCTGGGCCAGCGAGGCGGCGAAGTCGTCGGCGGTCTCGCCCGGCGTGCCGTAGATCAGGTCCAGGTTCACGTGCTCGAATCCCGCGTCGCGCGCCTCCAGCGCGGCGGCGGTGGCCCGGCCCGCGCTGTGCCGCCGGTCCAGCACCGCCAGCACCCCCGGCGCGGCCGACTGCATGCCGAGCGAGATCCGGGTGTACCCGGCGGCCCGCAGCGTCTTGAGCGACTCCGGGCTCACCGACTCGGGATTGGCCTCGGTGGTCACCTCGGCGTCGGCGGCCAGCCCCCAGACGCGGTCGATGCCGTCGAGGATCCGGGCCAGGTCGTCGGCGGGCAGCAGGGTGGGCGTGCCACCGCCGACGAAGACGGTGTCGACCCGGGGCGGCGGCGAGTCGCCCAGCACCCGCGCGGCCAGCGCCAGCTCGGCCAGCACCGAGTCGGCGTACGTCTCCCGGCTCGCCCCGCCGCCCAGCTCCGAGGCGGTGTACGTGTTGAAGTCGCAGTAACCGCACCGGCTGGCGCAGAACGGCACGTGGACGTACACGCCGAAGCCGCGCGCGCCGACGGCGCGAGTGGCGGTGGCGGGCAGCGATCCGTCGCGCGGGACGGGTTCGCCTTCTGGAAGGACGCCGGGCATGGCCACTAGTGTGCCCGGCATGACCTCTCCGGACGCTCTCGTGCGAGTCGCCACGGCCCGTGGGGTGACCACCCTCACCCTGGACAGCCCGCACAATCGCAACGCGCTCTCCACGCCCCTGATGACCCAGCTGCTGGCCGGGCTGGCCGACGCGGTCGCCGACGACGCGGTACGCGCGATCGTGCTCGACCACACCGGCCCGGTCTTCTGCTCCGGCGCCGACCTGAAGGAGACCGCCGCCGCGTACGCCAGCGGCACGGTGCCCGCCGGGATGCTCGGTGACGTGCTGGTGGCGGTGCGGGAGTGCCCGAAGCCGGTGGTGGCGAAGGTCGCCGGGCCGGCCCGGGCCGGTGGGCTGGGCCTGATCGCCGCCGCCGACCTGGCGGTCTGCGCGCAGGAGGCGACCTTCGCGTTCACCGAGGTGCGGATCGGCGTGATCCCGGCGGTGATCTCGGCGACCGTGCTGCCCCGGCTGGGCCAGCGGGCCGCCGCCGAGCTGTACCTGACCGGCGACACGTTCGACGGCCGCCGCGCCGCCGAGATCGGCCTGGTCACCGCCGCGGTGCCGGCCGACGAGCTGGACGCCGCCGTCGGGCGCTACTGCGACTCGCTGGTGAAGGGCGCGCCGGGAGCGCTGGCCGGGGCGAAGGAGCTGCTGCGCCGGCCAGCCGGGACCGACCTGCGGGCCGAGATCGCCGAGTTGGCCGCGCTGTCGACCGGGTACTTCCTCTCCGACGAGGGACGCGAGGGCGTCATGGCGTTCCGGGAGAAGCGTCCCGCCGCCTGGGTGCCCGCCGGAGACTGAGGTGCGCGGCGGGCCCCGCGGGAGCCATTGCGGCCGAGGTGGGGCCCGCCGGTCGGCCGAGACGCGCCGGTGCGGGTGGGACGTACGCTTGTCGGACTGTCGGGACAGGGGGTGCGGGTGCGGACGCGAGCGGCGATCGTGGCATCTGGGGTGGCGGTGTGCGTGCTGGCACTGCTCGCGGTCTATGTCGTGACCAAGCAGTTCGGCGAGCACCTGCGGTTGCCGCTGGCCAGCCGGACCTGCACCGTGAAGGCGGACGGCGAGGTGGTGCTCGGCGCCGACCAGATGGCGAACGCGGCCACCATCGCGGCCATCGGCATGCAGCGCCGGATGCCCGAGCGGGCGGTGGTGGTGGCGCTGGCGACTGCGTACCAGGAGTCGCACCTGCGCAACATCGCCCACGGCGACCGCGACTCGCTCGGCCTGTTCCAGCAGCGCCCGAGCCAGGGCTGGGGCACCCCGGAGCAGGTCCAGGACCCGCGGTACGCGGCGAACAAGTTCTACGCCGCGCTGAAGAAGGTCAGGGGCTGGGAGCGGATGCGGGTCACCGACGCCGCCCAGCGGGTGCAGCGGTCGGCGTTCCCCGAGGCGTACGAGAAGTGGGCGGACGAGTCGGAGGTCCTCACCCGGGCGCTGCTCGGCCACGCGACAGGCGCGGTGGCCTGCACCGTCTCCTCGCCGCCGACGATGCGCGGCCCGGCCGCCGCCAGCGCCGTGCTGGAGAGCCTGTCGCTGGACTGGGGGCTGCCCCGGCTGCCCACGGCGACCGACCTGACCGCGCTCACCGTGCCGGCCGGCGACGACCGCAACGGCTGGCGGTACGCGCACTGGCTGGTCTCGCACGCCGACGACCACGGCGTGAAGAAGGTCCGCTTCGGCAACCTGGAGTGGACCGCCGAGCAGGGCTCCTGGGCCCGGGTGAAGGGCGACCCGGCCACCGAGGTGCGGGCCGAGGTGTTCGCCGCGGCCTGACCGGCCGGCCGGGTCAGCCCTTCACGGCTCCGGCGACCAGGCCGGAGACCATCCGGCGCTGCACCAGCAGGAAGAAGACGATCACCGGCAGGGTGAACAGCGTGGACGCCGCCATCACCGAGCCCCAGGCGGTGTCGTCCCGGCCGAAGAAGAACGTCATCGCCACCGGCAGCGTGTACTTCTGCTGGTCGTTGATGAAGGTCAACGCGAAGATCAGCTCGTTCCACGCGGTGATGAACGAGAAGATGCTGGTGGCGACCAGGCCGGGCGCGACGAGCGGGAACAGCACCTTGCGGAACGTCTGGGCCCGGCTGGCGCCGTCGATGGCGGCGGCCTCCTCCAGTTCCTTCGGCACCGCCGCGACGAAGCCGCGCAGCATCCAGACCGCGAACGGCAGCGAGAAGCCGAGGTACGTGAGGATCAGGCTGGGCAGCGTGTTGTAGAGGCCGAGCCGCTGGATCATCAGGAACAGCGGGATGACCAGCGCCTCCAGCGGGATCATCTGCACCACCAGCAGCATGATCAGGAACGTGGTGCGCAGCTTGAACCGGAACCGGGCCACAGCCGTCGCGGCGAGCAGCGCGACCAGCCCGCTCAGCAGCACCGTCGCCAGCGCGACGAGCGCGCTGTTGAGGAAGAAGTCGGCGAACGTGACGCCCGGGATCAGGTTGCCGGTGAGGATCTCCCGGTAGTGCTCCAGCGTCGGCTCCGCCGGCACCGGCCGGGGCGTGGACGAGAAGATCTCCCGGTTGGGCTTCAGCGAGGTCGCCACCATCCAGTAGACCGGGAACGCGGCGAAGAGCGCGACCAGCAGGCCCGCGCCGTTGAGGGCGATCTTCTTCATCATTCGTCCTCCTGCCGCAGCACCATGCGGACGTACAGGGCGGTCACCACGAGCAGGATCACGGTGAGGATGACCGCGATGGCCGAGCCGAGGCCGTACTTGGGCGGCGGCGAGAACGCCTCCGCGTACGAGTAGATCGACAGCATGAACGTGGACCGGTCCTGGGTGCCGCCGGCCAGCACGAACTGCTGGGTGAAGACCTTGAAGTCCCAGATCGTGGAGAGCACCACGAGGATGCCGAAGACCGGCCGCAGGACCGGGAACGTCACCGACCAGAAGACCTTCCACGGCCCGGCGCCGTCGACCCGGGCCGCCTCCTGCAACTCCGTCGGCACGCTCTTGAGCCCGGCCAGCACGCTCACCGCGATGAACGGGAACGAGTGCCAGACCACCACGAGCGTCAGGATGGCGAAGAACAGCAGCGGGTCGTTGAACCAGCCGTACCCGGTCCAGTCGCTGCGCCCGAACAGGGCCGTGGACAGCCCGTCCGGGAGCTTGTTGAACAGCCAGGTGACCAGGCCGCTCGTGTCGTCGAAGATCCACTTCCAGACGATCGTGCCGGTCAGCGCCGGGGTGGCCCAGGCGAGCATCACGCAGCTCGCCACGAACGTGGCCATCTTCTTGCCCAGGCGGTTGAGCAGCAGCCCGACCAGCGTGCCGAGGATCATCGTGAGCGCCACGTTGGCGAGCGCGAACAGCACCGTGTTGCGCAGCACCGTACGGAAGAACGGGTCACCGAGGATCTGCGCGTAGTTGGCCAGGCCGACCCACGGCCACTCGCGGTCGCCGCGCAGCTGCCGGACGCTGTCCAGCTTGTGGAAGGACATCCACACGACCTGGCCGAGCGGCCAGAGCAGCAGCACGGCGATGATCGCCAGGCAGGGCAGGAGGAGCAGGTACGGAAGGTGGTCCACCCGGCGACGGCGCCGCCGCGCGGGGGTCTCCCGCGCGGCGGCCTCGCCGGTGGCCTCGGTCAGCGTGGTCACTTGGCGTTGAGGATGCTTTCCATCTCGGTGGCCGCGTCGGCGGTGGCCTTCTCGACCGTCTTCTGGCCCTTGATGACCGAGCTGTTCATCGCCTGGGTCACCGTCTTGGTCCGGCTGACCTCGACCCACTTCGGGGTGAGCGGGGTCAGCTTGGTGTTCTGGATGGCGGTGGCGAACGCGGCCATCACCTTGTCGTTGGCGTAGTCGCCGCTGCTCACCAGGTCCTGGTAGACCGGGAAGAAGCCGAGGCTGCTGGCGAACTCCTTGTCCTTCTGCTTGCTCAGCAGCACGGTCATGTAGTCCCAGGCCAGCGCCTGCCGCTCGCTGTCCTTCCAGATGGCGATGTCGGAGCCGCCGGCGAACGCCGGGGCGGGCTTGCCGTCCGGGCCGGGGATCGGGAACGTGCCCCACACCTTCTCGATGTCGGGGTTGTCCTTCTTCATCGCGCCGCCCTGCCAGCTACCGGCGAACGCCATGGCGGCCTTGCCGGTGGCGAACTGGGTACGGGCGTCGACCTCGTTCCACCCGGCGGCGGCCGGCGGGGCGACCTTGTGCACTGTCACCAGGTCGGTCCAGAACTTGACCGCCTTCTGCGCCTCGGGGGTGTTGTAGCCGGACTTCCAGCTGTCGCCCTCCTTCGTCGCGATCTCCCCGCCGGCACCCCAGAGGAAGGAGTAGAACGGCAGCTCGGAGTTGCCGGGCAGGGCGATGCCGTAGGTGCCCGGCTTCTTGGCCTGCACGGCCTTCGCGGCGGCGACCATCTCGTCCCAGTTCGTCGGCGTCTTCACGCCCGCCTCGGCGAACCAGTCGGTGCGGTAGTAGACGGCGCGCACGCCGGCGTACCACGGCACGCCGTACTGCTTGCCGTCGAGCTGGGCGTTCTTGACCAGGTCGGGCAGGATGTCCTTGCCCTCGGACCAGCCGTTGAACTTGTCCGAGACGTCGGCCAGGGCCTCCTGCGCGGCCCAGCCCTGGGTCTCGGTGTTGCCCAGCTCGGTGACGTCCGGGCCCTCCCCGCCGGCGAGCGCGGCCTGGAACTTCTTCGGCGCCTCGAGCCAGGGGATGTACTGCACCACGACGTCGGTCTCGGGGTGCTTCTTCTTGAACTCCGCCTCGACGCTGTCGAGGAACGTGGTCTGGGCGTCGCCGCCCTCACCCATCATCCACACAGTGAGCTTGCTGTTGTCGGCGGCCTTGTCGTCGTCGCCGGAGCCACCGCACGCGGTCAGCACCAACGCGGCCGACGCCACGATGGCGGTGACCGGAGCCAGCCGCTTCCACCTGTTCACGCCATATCTCCCTCAGGGCCGTTTGGCACTAACCTTCTCCGCCGCACCTTAGTAGGAAAATTTCCTTTACAACAGGGGGTGTTCGTGACGGAGGGCACAGGCGACCGTATCGCAGCCGGAGGCCTGGCCGACATCGATGCCGTCCGGGCAGTTCAAGGGCCGCACACGCCGACGGGCGCCCGGCCGGTGAGGCCGGGCGCCCGTCGAGGCGCGTGGTGCGGGGTCAGTAGCGCGAGACGCCGCGGCGACGGCCGACACCGGCCACCAGGGCCACGCCGATCGCGGCGAAGAGCACCTGCAGCAGCAGCTCGCGCCAGTCGATACCGGCGGTCTCGGCGAAGCCGGAGGCCCGGGCCACGATCGTGCCCAGAAGCGCGGCGCCGACGCCGATCAGCATGTGCAGCCACATCGGCATGTTCTGCCGGCCCGGCACGACCAGCCGGCCCAGCGCGCCGACGATCAGACCAACGACCAGCGCCGTGATGATGCCCCAAACGGTGAGCTCCATGGTCGCCCTCCTCCTTAAGATCCGGTCACACGTTTTTGTGTGGTTACTGTCGTGATCGCTAAGTTCCCGGCCGCCCGGAAATCCAAACCGACTCCGATGACGAATTGTGCAGACGTACCCTGACCTGGTGCTTCTCCCCGAAACCCGGCGTGGCGGGCGGGCCCGGCACACCGACGGGGTTCAATGCGCCGAATACGCCGACGGGCGCCCGGCCGCGAGGCCGGGCGCCCGTCGAGGCGCGTGATGCGGGAATCAGTAACGCGAGACGCTGCGGCGACGGCCGACACCGGCCACCAGGGCCACGGCGATGGCGGCGAGCACGACCTGCACGGCCAGCTCGGCCCAGTCGATGCCGGCGGTCTGCGTGGCGATGCCGAGCGCGCGGGCCAGGACGGTGCCCAGCAGCGCCGCGCCGACACCAATCACCATGTGCAACCACATCGGCATGTTCTGCCGGCCCGGCACGACCAGCCGGCCCAGCGCGCCGACGATCAGACCCACGACGAGCGCGGTGATGATGCCCCAGACGGTGAACTCCACGGTCGGTCCTCCTAAAGCGATTTCGCACGTTCTGTGCGGTTGCTGTCGTGACCGCTAAGTGCCCGACGCATCGAAAACCGAAACCGGCGGCATCGACCGCGGCTCCCCAGGCCGGGACGAACCCGCAGGTGGGAGCGCTGCCAGCAGCTGGAAATTTCCTGGGTACGCGAACGGCCGGCGCCCCTGCGAGGGGACGCCGGCCGGTTCGTGGGCTCTGGCGGCTACTTCTTGCCGGCGGGCTTGCCGTCGCCGGAGTCGGACGACAGCGCCGCGATGAACGCCTCCTGGGGGACCTCCACCCGGCCCACCATCTTCATCCGCTTCTTGCCCTCCTTCTGCTTCTCCAGCAGCTTGCGCTTCCGGCTGATGTCACCGCCGTAGCACTTGGCGAGCACGTCCTTGCGGATCGCGCGGATGGTCTCCCGGGCGATCACCCGGCTGCCGATGGCCGCCTGGATCGGCACCTCGAACTGCTGGCGCGGGATCAGCGTGCGCAGCTTCGCCGCGATCGTCGTGCCGTACGTGTACGCCTTGTCCTTGTGCACGATCGCGCTGAACGCGTCGACCGGCTCACCGTGCAGCAGGATGTCGACCTTCACCAGGTCGGACGCCTGCTCGCCGGAGGGCTCGTAGTCCAGCGAGGCGTAACCCTTGGTGCGGCTCTTGAGCTGGTCGAAGAAGTCGAAGATGATCTCGGCCAGCGGCAGCGTGTAGCGCAGCTCCACCCGGTCGGCGGAGAGGTAGTCCATGCCGAGCAGGCTGCCCCGGCGGCCCTGGCACAGCTCCATCACCGCGCCGACGTAGTCGTTCGGGGTCAGCACCGTGGCCCGCACCGTCGGCTCGTACACCTCGGCGATCTTGCCGGTCGGGTACTCGCTCGGGTTGGTGACCACGATCTCCTCGCCGTCCTCCTGGATGGCCCGGTAGACCACGTTCGGCGCGGTGGAGATCAGGTCGAGGTTGAACTCCCGCTCCAGCCGCTCCCGGATGATCTCCAGGTGCAGCAGGCCGAGGAAGCCGCAGCGGAAACCGAAGCCCAGCGCGCCGGAGGTCTCCGGCTCGTAGACGAGCGCGGCGTCGTTGAGCTTGAGCTTGTCCAGCGCCTCGCGCAGGTTCGGGTAGTCCGAGCCGTCGATCGGGTAGAGCCCCGAGTAGACCATCGGCTTCGGGTCCTTGTAACCGCCGAGCGCCTCCTTGGCCGGGTTGCCGTTGATGGTGACCGTGTCACCGACCCGGGACTGGCGCACGTCCTTCACGCCGGTGATCAGGTAGCCCACCTCGCCGACGCCGAGCGCGTCGGCCTTCACCATCTCCGGCGAGATGACGCCGATCTCCAGCAGTTCGTGGACCGCGCCGGTGGACATCATCTTGATCCGGTCCCGGGCGGAGATCCGGCCGTCGATGACCCGGACGTACGTGACCACGCCCCGGTAGACGTCGTACACCGAGTCGAAGATCATCGCGCGGGCCGGCGACTCGGCCTCGCCCACCGGCGGCACGAACTGCCGGACGATCTCGTCCAGCAGGTAGGGCACGCCCTCGCCGGTCTTGCCGGAGACCCTGATGCAGTCCGCCGGGTCGCCGCCGATCAGGTGGGCCAGCTCCTCGGCGTACTTCTCCGGCTGCGCGGCGGGCAGGTCGATCTTGTTGAGCACCGGGATGATGTGCAGGTCGTTCTCGAGCGCCAGGTAGAGGTTGGCGAGCGTCTGCGCCTCGATGCCCTGCGCGGCGTCGACGAGCAGGATCGCGCCCTCGCAGGCGGCGAGCGAACGGGACACCTCGTAGGTGAAGTCCACGTGGCCCGGGGTGTCGATCATGTTGAGCACGGCTGTCTCGCCGGTCCGGTCGCCCTCGCGGATCGTCCACGGCATCCGCACGGCCTGGCTCTTGATGGTGATGCCGCGCTCGCGCTCGATGTCCATCCGGTCCAGGTACTGCGCGCGCATCTGCCGGGGGTCGACCACACCGGTGAGCTGCAACATCCGGTCGGCCAGGGTCGACTTCCCGTGGTCGATGTGGGCGATGATGCAGAAGTTCCGGATGCGCGCCGGGTCGGTGGCACCAGGAGCGTTCGCGCCGGGATCGAGCGTCGGTGGCACAGCGGTCCGTTCTGGTCGGCTGACGTGAGCGGGCCGGCGCGCCGCCGGCCCCCTCCATGGTCCCACGTCGCCCGGCGCGCGCCCGGGCTCCCCCTTCACTCCACCGCTATTCCACGGGTGGCTCGGCTATTCCACGGGTGGCTCGACGAAGAGAGCGGCCAGCCTCGGCAGGCGGCGGCGGGCCTCCTCCTCGTCGTCGAAGTCCCAGAAGTCGTTCAGGTCGGGCACCGGAACCGGGTCACGCTCGGCCGGCAGGTCGGACGCGGTGGCCTTCCGGTACGCGTCCCACGGCACCGCCAGCATCTGCTCGCACTCGAACTCCTCGCCGCTGAGCGCCGCGGCGCGGACCTGCGGCAGCTCGGCCAGCGCGTCCGGGTCGCCGACCGCCCGCGCGAACACCGCCCGCCCCTGCGTCATCAGCCAGCCCCGGAAGTACTCGAAGCCGTCGTCCGAGGCGCCGCCGTTGATCAGGTACGCCGCGCCCCACAGGTCGACCTTGTAGGAGGCGGCGAGCACCCGCCGCTGGTGGTGGGCGTAGCCGACGATCTCCTCCGGGTCGCGCTCGGCCAGCAGCGCGACCGCCCGGGCTGCGACCGCGTCGGGCTCTCCCCCGGCGCCGGCGCGGGCGTCGTCGATCAACTGCCAGAACTCGTCGGTCCTCATGGTGGGCAGTCTGGCAGAGCCCACCGACGCGCCGGTTCGCCGCGCGCCGCCGGTGCGGCAGCATGGTGCGGTGCGCCCGATCTCCCCACCGCCCGTCCCGTACGGGTCGACAGCCGTCCGGCCCGGCTGGGCCGACCTGCCGGCCGGGCTGCGCGACGCGCTGGCCGCCCGGATCGGCGGCCCACCGGCGGCGGTACGGGTGACGGGCGGCGGATTCACCAGCGGCTTCGCCGCCGTGCTGACCGGCCCCACCGGGGGGCGCGTGTTCGTCAAGGCGGCAGCGCTCGACGGGCAACGGCACCTGGTCGACTGGTACGCCCACGAGGCGGCGATTCTGGCCCGGCTCCCGGCCGGCCTGCCGGTGCCCCGGCCGCGCTGGGCGCTCACCGAGTCCGGCTGGTACGCGCTCGCGCTCGACGCGATCGACGGGCACACCCCCGCGCTGCCCTGGGCGCCGGCCGAGCTGGACGCCGCCCTCGCCACGTACGCCGAAGTCGCCGCCGCGCTCGCCGAGCCGCCCGCGGAGCTGGCCGCGCTCCGGCTCCCCCGCCTCGCGGACCTGGCCCGCGACGACATCCTCTGGTGGGGCGAGGTGGCCGCCGGCCGCGAGCCACTGCCCGAACCGGCGACCGGCGCCCCGCTGGCCGAGCTGGTCGCGCTGGAGTCGCGGCTGCCCGGGTACGCCGACGCGGTCCCCGGACTGGCCCACGGCGACCTGCGGGTGGACAACCTCCTGATCGACTCCGACGGGCGGGCCTGGCTGTGCGACTGGCCCTGGCTCTGCCACGGGCCGGGTTGGTTCGACCTGGCCGGGCTGCTGCTCACCGCGTACGCCAGCGGCCTGGACGCGGACGCCGCGTTCGCCGGTCACCCGACGACGGCGGGAGCGCCCGCCGACGCGCTGGACGTGACGCTCGCCGCACTGGCCGGGTACTTCCTGACCGGCGCCGCCGCCGGACCGTCGAACGCCTCCCCGCACCTGCGCGCCCACCAGCGGTGGAGCGGGGAGCAGGCGCTCGGCTGGCTGGCCGAGCGGCAGGGCTGGTCCTGGGCCCGCCCCACCCCTTCCCCTTGATCCACACCAGTTCGGCGAGGTGGCGGCATCCCACGGGCCCTGACCCCACCATCTCCCCGACGTGGCGCGCCGCCCGACCAGGCCGGGCGGAGGCGTTTTGGCTCGTCCGGGGCCGACCTGGTAGCCTGGCTTTTCGCGCGGCGATGACGCATGCTCGTCGTGCGCGAAAGCAGACCAACCCGAGCTATCAAGACGAGGCTGTCGCGTGGCGAACATCAAGTCCCAGATCAAGCGCAACCGGCAGAACGAGAAGCGCCGGCTGCGTAACAAGTCGGTCAAGTCGTCGCTGAAGACCGCCATCCGGAAGTTCCACGAGGCTGCCGAGGCGGGCGACACCGAGAAGGCCACCGTGCTCATGCGTGAGGCCACCCGCAAGCTGGACAAGGCTGCCAGCAAGGGTGTCATTCACTCGAACCAGGCGGCCAACCGGAAGTCGGCGATCGCCAAGCGCGTCGCCTCGTTCTCTGCCTGACCAGCGCTACAGATTCCACCGGAAGCCCCGGGGCCACGAGCCCACGGGGCTTCCGGCTGTCCGCACTCCCCCGAAGCGGCTCGCGTAGCGCTGCCCGCGCCGCGCATCGCGCCGTGCCGCGCGCGCGAAGATCTTGGACGATTTTGGCCCCTCTGGGGGCCATTTCGTACCAAGATCTGCGGGGTGATCCGGCCCCGACGGCGTCTTCGGCGGTCGGGCTCTCCGGCGGGAAGGCGCGGGGCGTCCGGAGGGCGCAGCACGGAGCGCCGGGAGGGTCCAGCGCGATGGGCGCTACTGCTCGTTCGGGTGGTCGAACGTCGCGCGTTGCGGGTGGTGGTAACGGACGCCCCGGGAGTCGGTGGTCGCGCCGCCCGGCCACGCGCGGGCGCTCGGCGGCGTCGCGGCCCGCGGCAGCGACCCGATGCTCGCCGCGCCGCCCGGCAGCGCGCGGGCGCTCGTGGGCACCCGGGCCCGGCCGACCACCGGCTCCATCTGGCGGCGGAAGCGGTCCCGCTCCTGCTCGGGCACCTGCGCCGCGGTGCGGACGACCATCTCGGCCACCACGTCGTTGAGCTTGACCATCGCCGCGACCGCGACCGGCAGCACGAGCACCGCCCACCAGCTCACCAGTTCGGCGAGCGCGAGCAGGACGGCCAGCGCCACCGCGCCCTCGAAGAACAGGAAGCAGAGCACCCCACCCGGGTTGACGAAGCGCAGTCCCAGCACCCGGGCGTAGAGCGGGCGGTACCGCTCCTCGTCCGTGGCCACCGTCGACCACGCTCGGGTCACCGGGCGCCGCCCTGCCGGGCCGCGGCCACCGAGAACACGGCCCGCTCCAGCGCGTACGCCCGGTCGTCGGCGCCGCCCTTGACCGCCGCGTTGCACTCGGCTGCCACCCGCATCGCCTCGACCAGGCCCTCGGGCGTCCAGCCCCGGGCGCGTACCTGGGCCTTCTCGATCTTCCAGGCCGGCATGCCGAGCGTCTTGGCCAGCTGGAACGCGCTGCCCCGGCCGGCGGCGGCGACCCGGGCCACGGTCCGTACGCCGTCGGCCAGCGCGTCGGCGATCGGCACCGGGTCGACGCCGACGTGCAGCGCCCACCGCAGCGCCTCCAGCGCGCCGGGTACGTCGCCGATCATCGTCGCGTCGGCGACGGTGAAGCCGGTGACCTCGGCCCGCCCCCGGTAGTACCGGGCGACGGTGTCCGCGCCGATCCGCCCGTCGGTGTCGGCGACCAGTTGCGAGCAGGCGGCGGCCAGCTCACGCATGTCGTTCCCAACGGCGGCGACCAGGGCGTCGGCCGCGTCGGGCGTGCACTTGCCGCCGATGCGGCGGATCTCGTCCCGCACGAAGGCGGCCCGCTCCCGGTCGCCCTTGAGCTTCACCGCCGGCACCACGGTGGCGCCCGCCGCCCGCAGGCCGTCGGCGAACGCCTTGCCCTTGGCCCCGCCCAGGTGCAGCACCACGAGCTGCACGTCCGGGTCGGGGTTCTTCGCGTACGCCAGCAGCGCGGTGGACAGGTCTTTACGGGCGTCCTGTCCGGAGCGGAGCACAAGCACCCGGCGACCGCCGAACAGCGACGGGCTGAGCATCTCGGCGATCTCGCCGACGGTGAGCGTGCCGGCCTGGTACTCCCGTACGTCCACGTCGGGGTCGACCTCGCGGGCCCGGGCGACGGCTTCGGTGACCGCTCGCGTGGCGAGCAGCTCCTCGTCGCCGAGGACGAGCACAATAGGAGGCAGATCGGCGGGGGTCACGTCGCCCATACTCGCACGCCCTCCGACCCGGCCGGGCCTGCTCATCGGGGACTGTGACGGCGCAGCCCGCACACAGCGCAAATCCAGACATTTGACTTGATTCCCCATCTACCGCAACAAGATCCCCCTGGTTCAGCGTGGCCGTCCCGACTCGGCGCCGCGCTTCACCACGGCGAGACCACCACCCGCCCGGACCGCCGCCACGTCCCCGTCGGTGTCGGTACGCAACACCCGCGCACCAGCCCGGGTCAGCCGGTCCAGCAGCCCGGCGTTGGGATGCCCGTAGTCGTTGTCGACGCCCACGCTCACCAGCGCCACCGCCGGACGTACCGTGGCCAGGAACTCCGGCGCCTGGTACGCGGACCCGTGGTGGGCGACCTTCAGCACGTCGGCCCGGATCGCGGCGGCCGGTGTGGTCTCCAGCATCGCCCGCTGCTCCTCCGTCTCGGCGTCACCGGTGAGCAGGATCCGTACCCCGCCCACGGTGGCGGCCAGCACCAGCGAGTTGTTGTTCGGATCCGACCGGCTTCCCCGCAGCGGGTACGGCGGCCCGACCGCGACCAGGTCCACCGCGCCCGCCGACCACCGCCAGCCCGCCTGCACCGGGGTCAGCGGCGCACCGGAACGGCGGGCCGCGTCGCGTACCCGGGCGGCACCGAAGGGTGGCTCGGACCAGGACGGGCCCACCACCGCGCCCACCCGCCGGCCCCGGAACACCCCGGCCACGCCGCCGACGTGGTCGACGTGGAAGTGGCTGACCACCAGCAACGGCACCTCGCGTACGCGAAGACGGCGCAGGCAGGCGTCCACGCCGGACGGCTCCGGGCCGGCGTCGACCACCACGGCCCGGCCGGCGGCGACCGGCAGCACCACCGCGTCCCCCTGCCCCACCGCGCACGCCACCACCACCCAGCCGCGCGGCGGCCAGCCCGAGGCGAGCAGCCGGATCGGCACCGCGCCGAGCACCACCGCCACCACGACGACAGCGATCAGCCGCCGCGCCCGGCGTCGCCGGAAGGCGAGCAGCAGGGCCACGCTCACCGCCGCCAGCAGCAGGGCCCCTGCCACCCCGCCCGCCCACGGCAGGTTCCCGGCCGGCAGGTCCGCCCCGTACGCGGCCACCGCCACCAGCCACCGCGCCGGCCAACTCGCCAGCCAGGCCAGGAACTCCGCGCCGCCCGGCCACACGGGAGACAGCACCGCCGCCAGCACGCCGAGCACGGTGGCCGGCGCGACGGCCGGCACCGCGAGCAGGTTCGCCGGCACCGCCACCAGGCTCACCGTCGCGGACAGCCCGGCGATCACCGGGCCGCAGGCCAGTTGCGCGGCGGCCGGCACCGCGAGCGCCTCGGCCAGCCCGGCCGGTACGCCCCGGCGCCGCAACGCGTCCCGCCATCCCGGCGCGAGCAGCAGCAGTCCCCCGGTGGCGCAGACCGACAACGCGAAACCCGGATCGCCCGCGAGGTCGGGGTCGTACAGGACCAGCCCGGTGACAGCGGCGGCGAGCGCGGGCAGCGCCGACCGGGACCGCCCGGCGGCGAGCGCGGCGAGCCCGATCGCGCCCATCGCTGCGGCACGCACCACGCTCGGCGAGGGCCGCACCAGGATGACGAACCCGACGAGCGCGAGGACGCAGAGCACGGCGGCGGTACGCGGACCAGCGCGCGCCCAGCGGGCCAGCAGCAGCACCGCTCCGACGACGATCGCCACGTTGGAGCCGGACACCGCGTTGAGATGCGTCATCCCGGTGGCCCGGAAGTCCTCCTCCACCTCCGGCAGCAGCCGGCTGGTGTCGCCCACCACCAGACCCGGCAGCAGCCCGCCCGGCGCATCGGGCAACGGCTCGCACGCCCGTTGCAGCCCGGCTCGCAGCACCCCTGCCGCTCGTTGCGGCCACGACGCGTCGCCGCGCAGCGTGGGCGGGTCGGCGGTGGAGAGCACTGCGGCGGTCAGGTCTCCGCCGCGCGGGGCGGCCAGCCTTCCCCGGCTGGTGACCCGCTGGCCGGGGAGCAGTGGACGCCAGGCCGGGTCGGTGGCGAGCACCAGCGCGCGTACCGGGCCGGTGACGCGGGCGCCGCCGGGTCCGGTGAGCCGGACCAGATCCACGCGGACCAGCAGCATCGGTTGCCGGCCGGGCGCGCCGCGTACCGGGCGGGGATCGTCGCGCAGCACCAGCTCGGCGGTGACCAGGGCACCGTCGGCGACGAGCGCGCGGATCGGGGCGGCGTCGCGGACCGCGACCCGCGCACCGGTGGCCGCCGCGCCGCAGAGCACACCGAGCAGTACGGCGACCGCGATCCAGCCGTAGCGGCGGGCCGTCGCGCTCGGCCGGCCCAGCACGCCGCCCAGGTGCAGGCCCGTGAGCAGAGCCAGCGCGGCGGCGACGGCGGCCACCCACACCGTCACCCGCACGGTGAGGTGCAGCCCGGCCAGCGCGGCGAGCCAGGCCGCCACCGCCAACCCGGCCAGCCGCAGATCGGGCACATCACGGCCGGCCGCGTCACCGTCGAGAGCCGCGGGACGCCCTCGGCCGCGCTCGCCGCCCGCCGCAGCGCCAGTCGGCCCGGTCGCGCGAGCACCGGCTCGTCCTGCGGCGCTCTCACCGGCGATGCCGGGGCGATCCATGCCCGGGCGCGGCCCTCGTCGGTGGCTCACACCGTCACCAGTTCCTTGAGCTGCTCGTACCGGGCGTCGCCGATGCCGTCGACCTGCCGCAGGTCGGACACGGACCGGAACCCGCCGTTGCGGTCCCGGTGGTCGAGGATCCGCTGGGCGAGCACCGGGCCGACTCCCGGCAGCGCGTCGAGCTGGGCCAGCGTGGCGGTGTTCAGGTTGACCGGTCCGGCGGGTGCCGCCGAGCCGCCCGGCGCACCACCACCGGCTGCCGGGCCTGGTGCGGCCTGCCCGGGTGGGGCGGTGACGCCGACCAGGATCAGCTCCCCGTCGGTGACCTTGCGGGCCGGGTTGAGCAGCGCCACGTCGACGCCGGGCAGCGCACCGCCCGCCGCCTCGATCGCGTCGGCCACCCGCGCGCCGGCCGGGAGGCGCACCAGGCCGGGACGCCGGACCTTGCCGGCGAGCGCGACGACCACCTGACCGGGTGAGCCCGCCGACACGGGCGCACCGGGAGCCGTGTCGGTCGCCGCGCTCACCGGCGCCGCGGAGGACGCCGCGACCGGCTGGACGGGCTCGGCGCTGGGACGCGCGCGCCACGCCCAGACGGCGGCCACCACGACCACCACTGCGGCCACCGCCGCGAGCGCGCGTACGCCCCGGCGGCCGGGATCGAACGCCCCGGGGCCGAGCAGCCGCGCCGCGAGCCCGCGCTCGGTTGCCGGAGCGTCGCCTATGCCGTCGGCGTCCGGATCGGCGGAGGCCGGCTCGGTCCCGAACGGATGCTTCCGCCCGCTGTCGTGCTCTGGGAATCCGGGGCGCAGGCCGGGAACCGGCTCGATCTCGTCCGTGGCAGGCCGGGGCCGAGCTCGGAGATCGGCCCAGGTGTCGCCGAGGACGGGCCCGGCGACGGCACCGGCCCCGAAGACCGCCCCGGCTTCCCCGAGACCGGACACGCTGCCGGACCCGGAGACGCGGCCGAGGCCGGACACGCTGCCGGGCCCGGACAGGGACAGCCCCGGCCGCCGCGAGGACCGCTCCGCTCTACCCGACTCGCCCAAGCTGTCGGCGGGGACCGGCGGAACAGCAGCGGCATCCGTGAACCCGAACAGCCGGGCGAGCCGCCGCCGTACCGTCGTCTCCTGGTCGTCTGGCACGGCTCGGGACGCTACGGCGACGACTCGACCCGCATCTGCTGGTGAGCCCTCGCCTGTGGACGGCACGGGCACTGTGGACAGCCACCCGATCAAGCCCCGACTCTGCTAGGTGGGCCCGGGTGAGGGATCGCCGGCAGCGGGCGTGGTCATGTCAGCGTGCCTCCGGGTCCAGGCCGAGCGCGTCCCGTCCCCCGTCGACCGGCACCGTCGCGCCGTTGACGAACGAGGCGCGGTCGGAGAGCAGGAACGCGACCACGTCGGCCACCTCGTCGGTACGCCCGATCCGGCCGAGCGGGTGCAGCCGGGCCATCTCCGCGTCGACGTGCTCCACCCCGGCCGGGTCGAGTCCGGCCAGGTAGGCGGCGTGCCGTTCGGTGTGGATGGAGCCGAGCGCGACCGCGTTGGTGCGGATCCCGCGGGGACCGTAGTCGACGGCGAGCGCCCGGGTCAGCCCCTCCAGCGCGGCCTTGGCGGTGGCGTACGGCAGGGCACCCGGCACCGCCCGGCGGGCCTGGTGGGACGAGACGTTGACGATCGCGCCGCCGGTGCGCGCGGCCAGGAACCGGCGTACGGCGGTGGCGGCCCCGGCCACGGCGGGGCGCAGGTTGAGCGCGATCAGGTCGACGACCTCGCTGGCGGGCGCGCGGTGCAGGTCGGCGTCGCGGAACACGGCGGCGTTGTTGACCCAGCCGGCCAGCGGCGCGTGCGCCTCGGCGCGGTCGGCGGCCCGGCCGGTGACCGCCTCGTCGCCGGCGTCCCCGGTGACGGCGTGCAGCCGGTCGGCGAGCGGATGGCGGGCCAGCCAGTCCAGCGCGCTGGTGTCCCGCTCGACCACGACCACTGTGCCGCCGTCTGCGGCGAGCCGTTCGACGACGGCCCGTCCGACGCCGCGCCCGCCGCCGGTGACGACGTACGACAGGGGGTTCATCCGGTCACCCTAGGGCGTGCGGCGGTGGACCACCACGCATGCCAGCCCGGGTCCGGCGTGGGCGGCGACGACGGCTCCGGCCTCGGTGACGTACGTGTCGTGCAGGCGGTCGCCCAGCCGCTCGGTCAGCGCCGTCAGCAACTGCTCGGCCCGTTGCGGCGCGGCGAGGTGGTGCACGGCGAGGTCCACAGGGGCGTCGCCTGCCGCCTCGACGGCGAGGTCGACCAGGCGTGCCACGCCCCGGCTGGCGGTACGGACCTTGTCCTTGACCACGATCGCGCCATCAGGCATGTGCATGATCGGCTTGACCGAGAGGGCGGTGCCGAGCAGTGCCTCGGCCGCGTTGATCCGGCCGCCCCGGCGCAGGAACTCCAGCGTGTCGACGTAGAAGTAGATGGTGGTCCGGGCGACCGCGTCCAGCGCCGCGTCGCGTACCCCGGTCAGGTCGTCGCCCCGCGCGGCGGCCGCGGCGGCGGCGAGCGCCGGGAAGCCGAGGCCCATGCCTGTGGATCGGCTGTCGACGACGGTGACGCGGTCGTCGCCGACCTCGGCGGCGGCGAGCCGGGCGGCCTCGACGGTGCCGGACAGCTCGGCGGACAGGTGCACCGACACCACGCCGTCGGCGCCCTCGGCGAGCAGCGTGCGGTAGACCTGCGCGAACTGTTCGGGCGCGGGTCGGGACGTGCTCACCGAGACCCGCCGGCCGCCGAGTGCGCGGGTGGCGTCGGCCGGGGAGGTCTCGACGCCCTCCAGCCCTTCCGCGCCGTTGAGCACGACGGTCAGCGGGACGACTGTGAGCCCGCGTGCGCGGACCAGGTCGGGGGGCAGGTAGGCGGTGGAGTCGGTGACGACCGCGACGGGCATGACCGGCACGCTAGCCGATGACGCTGTGACGTGCCGGGGCCGGAGGTGTCAGACGGCGTCGGTGAGCGCCGGCTGGGTGATCAGGCCGACGTTGTGGGCACGCAGGTGCCAGCCCCGCACGTCGTCGTGGCGCAGTTCGGTCCAGTGGCAGTTCGCCAGCGAGCCGAGGCTGCGCAGCACCGTGTGATCCCAGCCGAGCAGGTGCCCGACGCCCTGCCGGGCGCCGCCGCCGTGCGTGGTCACCACGACGGTGCCCCCGACGGCGAGGTCGGCCGCGTCCTGGAACCCGGCGCCGAGCCGGGCGCCCAGGTCACCCAGGGGCTCGATGCCGGCGCCGGGATCCGGATCGCCGGCCCGCCAGCGGGCGTACTCGTCGGGGAACCGCTCGGCCGCCTCGGTCAGGGTGAGGCCCTGCCACTGGCCGAAGTGCCGTTCGCGCAGCCGGGCGTCGGAGCGGACCGGCAGCCCGGTCAGCGCCGCGAGCGCGGCGGCGGTGTCGGCGGCCCGGCGCAGGTCGCTGGCGACGATCGCGTCCGGGCGAAGCGCGGCCAGCACCGGCGCGGCGGCGCGGGCCTGCTCCCGGCCGAGATCGTTGAGCGGCACGTCGGTCTGGCCCTGGACGCGGCTTCCGGCGTTCCAGTCGGTGTTGCCGTGCCGCCAGACGATCAGGCGGGTCATTCGGCGGTGGCGGTGCCGGCGGCCGAGTCGGCCAGGTCGCGATCGGTGAACGGGATCTGCGGGCAGTCCTTCCAGAGCCGGTCGAGGGCGTAGAACTCGCGCTCCTCGGTGTGCTGGACGTGGACCACGATGTCGACGTAGTCGAGCAGCACCCAGCGGCCGCCCCGCTCGCCCTCGCGGCGCACCGGCTTGGCCTTCTCCGGCAGCTCCAGCAGGCGCTCCTCGATGGCGTCGACGATGGCGAGCACCTGACGCTCGTTCGGAGCGGCGGCCAGCAGGAACGCGTCGGTGATCGCGAGCTGGTCGCCCACGTCGATGATGACGATGTCCTGTGCCTTCTTGTCGGCCGCGGCCTGGGCGGCGGCCATCGCCAGCTCGTGCGCGCGTTCGGAAACTGTCACCGTTCTCCTTCGATCAACCGTGCGACCCTCCAAGCGTCTCACACCCGACGGTGTGGCGACTTGTCAGTTCTGGTCGATTTCAGGCATGAACCGGGACACATAGGGGCGAATCACCGCTGGTAAAGACGCCGTTTCGCGATGTACTGCACCACACCGTCGGGCACCAGGTACCACACCGGCTCGCCCCGGGCGACCCGCGCGCGGCAGTCGGTCGAGGAGATCGCCATCGCGGGCACCTGCACCAGGCTCACCGAGTCGGCCGGCAGGTGCTTGTCGGTGAGTTCGAAACCGGGCCGGGTCACGCCGATGAAGTGGGCCAGTTCGAGCGCTTCGTCCAGGTCCTTCCAGGAGAGGATGCGCTCCAGGGCGTCCGCGCCGGTGATGAAGAACAGCTGGGCCTTCGGGCCGTACTCGGCGTGCAGGTCGCGCAGTGTGTCGACGGTGTAGGTGGGACCGCCCCGGTCGATGTCGACCCGGCTCACCTGGAAACGCGGGTTGGAGGCGGTGGCGATCACCGTCATGAGGTAGCGGTCCTCGGCCGGGGTGACCGCTTCCTCCGCCTTCTGCCACGGTTGCCCGGTCGGCACGAAGACGACCTCGTCCAGGCCGAACCGGTCGGCCACCTCGCTCGCCGCCACCAGGTGCCCGTGGTGGATCGGGTCGAACGTGCCGCCCATGATGCCGACCCGCCGGATGTCTTCCTCCACCCCGCGATCGTAGGCCGCGCGGCGGGCGGGCCCGGGCGGGGTCGGCCACGCCGGGCGGGTGGCCCCGCCCGGCGTGCCCCGATCAGGCCGACGCGGCGGCCACCGCCGTCCGGGCCACCAGCGCCCGGCGCATGTCGTCGTCCAGGTCGGTCACCCATCGCCGCAGGCCGGGCGTGAGGTCGTCGCGGGCCAGCAGCGCCGCGGCCATCTCCCGGGTGGGTTGCGACACGGCGTAGCGGGGGTACGCGGCCACGGTGACCGCGTCGGCCACCCACGCGGTACGCAGCCGCGCCGCCGCCGGCATGTCGGTGAAGTAGCGCTCCACGTACCCGGCGGTCAGCTCGGCCTGCTCGGGCTGCCAGAAGCCCTCGGCGGTCGCCTCGACCAGCCGGTTCGACAGCTCGGTGCTGCGCGTGACGATCTCCCACGCGGCCCGCTTCGCATCGGCGTCGGGCAGCGCGGCCCGGCACGCGGCGGCCTGCTCGGCGCCGGTGGCGCTGCGGTCCGCGTCGGCCTCGGCGTCGATCTCCGATGCTCCGGCCGCGCCGAGCACCACGAGCCGGCGCAGCACCGCCCAGCGCAGGTCGGCGTCGACCGCGAGCCCCGGCGGCACGTCCTTGCCGGCGAGCCAGCCGGTCAGCACGGCGGTGTCGGTGGTGGCGCCGATCAGACCCCGCGCCGCCGCCAGTTGCAGGGAGCCGCCCGCGGGCGCCGAGTCGAGCAGCGCCGCGCAGGCGGTCGCCACCCGCAGCAGCGCCGCGTCCCGGGCGAGCGGGTCGAGGTAGCGGTCGATCAGCCGGCGGCTGAGCAGCAGCACGTCCTCGACGATCGTCACCTCGGTCTCGGCGGGCAGCGCCGCCGCGATCAGCCCGGCGAGTGCGCCGGCGGGCCGCTCCCCGTCGGTGACCGCGTCCAGCGTCTCGGCCCAGAGCAGCGCCCGGGCCAGCGAATCGTCGAGCCCCGGCAGCAGCAGCGGCACCGCGTCCGCCGAGGCCGGGTCAAGCCGGATCTTGGCGAACGTCAGGTCACCGGCGTTCGGCAGCACGAGCCCGGTGGCGGGCCGCCCGACCAGCTCGGGCAGCGGCGTCCGGCCGCCGTCGGCGTCGGGGTCGAGGTCGACCTCGAACCGGTACGCCGGGCCGTCCGCCGTGTGGTGGGCGACGCCGATGCGGTGCGGCCGCAGCACCGGGTGGCTCGCCGGGGCGGTC
Organism: Micromonospora sp. CNZ285; assembly: GCF_004637285.1. Classification (NCBI taxonomy): domain Bacteria; kingdom Bacillati; phylum Actinomycetota; class Actinomycetes; order Micromonosporales; family Micromonosporaceae; genus Micromonospora; species Micromonospora sp. CNZ285. Next base: position 3,879,454 of record NZ_SPQD01000001.1, read on the forward strand.
TGCACGATCGCCACGTCGGTCCACCGCCCGTCGGCGTCCACAGCGGTGTCGACCCGCAGCGTGTTCACCTGCGCGCGGCGCAGCCAGCGCTCCGCCCAGCCGTCCAGGTCGCGGCCGCTCGCCGTACCCAGGGCGGCCAGCAGGTCGGCGAGCGTCGCGTTGCCGAAGCGGTGCGCGGCGAAGTGCGCGTTCAGCCCGGCCAGGAACGCCTCGTCACCGAGCCAGGCGACGAGCTGGCGCAGCACGCTGGCGCCCTTGGCGTACGAGATGCCGTCGAAGTTGAGCAGCGCCTGGGCGGCGTCGGCCACCTCCTCCGGCGCCACCGGGTGGGTGGAGGGACGCTGGTCGGCGGTGTAGCCCCAGGCCTTGCGGCGGCTGGCGAACGTGGTCCACGCCCGGTCGAACCGGGTCGCCTCGGCGGTCACCCGGGTGCCGAGGTATTCGGCGAAGGACTCGTTGAGCCAGAGGTCGTCCCACCAGCTCATGGTGACCAGGTCGCCGAACCACATGTGCGCCATCTCGTGGGCGATGGTGGTGGCACGCAGCTCCCGCTGGGTGTCGGTCACAGCGGAGCGGAAGACGTAGTCGTCGCGGATCGTGACCAGGCCCGGGTTCTCCATCGCGCCGGCGTTGAACTCGGGCACGAACGCCTGGTCGTACTTGCCGAACGGGTAGCGCTCGGCGAACAGCTCGTGGAAGCGGTCGAAACACTGCCGGGTGACGGTGAAGATCTCGTCGGCGTCGGCGTCCAGGTGGGCGGCGAGCGAACGCCGGCAGTAGAGGCCGAGCGGGATGCCGTCGTGCTCGGCGCGCAGCACGTGCCAGGGCCCGGCGATCAGCGAGACGAAGTAGATGGCCAGCGGCTCGGTGGTGGCGAACACCCAGCGGCCGGGTTCCGGTCGGTCGGCGAGCGGCCCGTTGGCGGCGACGGTCCACTCCGGCGGCGCGGTGACGGTCAGCGTCACCGGCGCCTTCAGGTCGGGCTGGTCGAACGCGGCGAAGATGCGCGGCCCGTCGTCCAGGAAGGACATCGCGTAGAGATAGGTCTCGCCGTCGGCCGGGTCGACGAAACGGTGCAGCCCCTCGCCGGTGTTGGAGTAGGCCATCTCCGCCTCGACGGTGAGCGTGTTGTCCTCGGCCAGGCCGGTCAGCGGCAGCCGGTCGCCGGCGAGCAGGGCCGGGTCGAGGTCACGGCCGTTGAGGCGGGCGGCGAGGAGTCGGCGCGGCTTGACGTCGACGAAGGTCTCGGCGCCGGGGGTGGCCCGGAACCGGATGGTGACGGCGGAGCGGAACCGCTCGGCGTCGCCGGTCAGGTCGAGGTCCACATCGTAGGACTCGACGGTGATCGACGCGCGGCGCGCGGTCGCCTCTGCACGGGTGAGGCTCGGCATCCGCTTATCCTGCCCGATGAGGTCCGCTCGGGCCGTCTCGTTACGCATGGCGATGGAGGAGCAGCGATGGGTCAGCACCCCAAGGGCGATTTCGACCTCTCCCGGGCGGTTTGGCAGCGGGCTGAGGGCGACACCTCCGAGGGAGCGGTCGAAGTGGCCTTCGTCGACGACCTGATCGGTATGCGCAACTCCGCCGAGCCGGACGGACCGGTGCTGGTCTTCACCCAGGCCGAGTGGGACGCGTTCGTCGCGGGCGCCCAGGACGGCGAGTTCGACCTGGACTGAGCGCACCTCAGTCACCGTCGCCCCAGCCGAGCCCGCCCGGGCCGGGCGCGTGGTGGAAGCCGGGGTGACCGGCCACGTCGGCGCAGCGCTCGCCGTCGGGCCCGGCGGCGTCGCAGAACAGCCGCTCGGCGCGGTGCCAGGCGTCCGCCGGGGACAGCGCCGCCGCGCCGAGCGCCAGCTCCGGGCGGAGCAGGCCGAGTGCTTCGGCGTACGCCACGGCGTGCTCCCGCGCGACGGCCGGATCGGCCGCGGCGAAGCCCAGGTGCACGGTGAAGTAGCGCGGCGGGCGGGCGGCGGCGCGCCGGGGCGTGCCGATCAGCGGCCCGTCGCGGCCGTCGCCGCGCAGCCGGGCCGGTGCCTCGCGGTGCCGTCGTGCCGCCCTGTCGTCACGCATCGGTGCCCTCCCCCGTGGTCGGTGACGCCCGCCGGACGTCGCGCCGGCGGGCTGCGGGCCGGTCGCCGCCGGTCCGCGAACCCGAGCCAACCAGCTTTTCCGCGCCCGGGGAGGGGCCAGCGCCCGCCCGCGTGGCCGGCCCCTCCCCCACGGGGCCGGAGCTGCTGGAATGGAGGGTTCGGCCGCGCCGGCCCGGGTAGGTAGGCAGCGCCGCCGAACCGCGTCAGGAGCAGCCGAGATGAGCACCATGCCGAGCGACCGGAGCCCGGACAGCACGCTGGCGTTCCTCCGGGAGGGCTACCGCTTCGTCGGCTCCCGCTGCGACCGCCTCGGCAGCGACGTCTTCCAGACCCGGCTGCTGCTGGAGCCGACGATCTGCCTGCGCGGCCGGGAGGCCGCCGAGCTGTTCTACGACGAGGAGCGGTTCGTCAGGCGCGGCGCCATGCCGATGCGCGGGCAGCGCACGCTCACCGGCGTCGGCGGCGTGCAGGGCCTCGACGGGCAGGCCCACCTGGTCCGCAAGGCGATGTTCATGTCGATCATGACGCCGGCTGCGATCCGCCGCCTCGGGGAGATCTTCGACGAGCAGTGGCGGGCCCGGATCCCGGTCTGGGCGCAGAACGGCCCGGTGGTGCTCTACGACGAGGTGGGCCGGATCCTGACCCGTACGGTCTGGGCCTGGGCCGGGGTGCCGCCGGCCGAGGCCGACGTGCCGCGCCGCACCGCCGAGATGCACGCCATGATCGAGGCGCCGGCCGCGGTGGGCCCCCGGCACTGGCGCGGACGGCTCGGCCGCCGGCACGCGCAACGCTGGGCCGGCGAGCTGATCGAGCGGGTACGCGCGGGCGCGGTGCCCGCCCCGGAGGGCAGCGCGCTGGCGGTGGTGGCCGGGCACCGGGACGAACGGGGCCTGCCGCTGCCCCGCCGGATCGCCGCTGTGGAACTGCTGAACGTGCTGCGCCCCACCGTCGCGGTGGACCGGTACGTGGTCTTCGCCGCGCTGGCGCTGCACGACCACCCGCACTGGCGGGACCGGCTACCAGGCGACGACGCCGCGACCGAGCAGTTCGTGCAGGAGGTACGCCGCTACTACCCGTTCTTCCCGGTCGCCGCGGCCCGGGTCCGCCGCTCGTTCCAGTGGCGCGGGTACGCGTTCCCGCAGGGCCGGCGGGTGCTGCTCGACCTGTACGGCACGAACCACCACCCCGACGTGTGGCCGGAGCCGGAACGGTTCCGCCCGGAACGCTTCGCCGGCTGGCGCGACGACCCGTTCGGCCTGGTCCCGCAGGGCGGCGGCGACCACTTCACCGGCCACCGCTGCGCCGGTGAGTGGATCACGATCGAGCTGATGAAGCGGGCGGTGACGAACCTGACCGGCGCGATGAGCTACCGCGTACCGCCGCAGGACCTGGCGCTCGACCTCGGCGCCATGCCGGCGTTGCCGCCCGGCGGGCTGGTGCTCGACGGGGTACGCCCGGCCGACGGCGCACGCCCGGCCGGTGGGGTACGCCCGCTGCGCTGAACCGGGCGCACCCCCTGCCGTGGTCAGGCGGCCTGCGGGTGCAGCACGGTACGCAGGCAGCCGTCCTCCTTCTTCTCGAAGATCTCGTAGCCCCGCGCGCCCTGTTCCAGCGACATCGGGTGGGTGGCCAGGTAGCCGGGGTCGATCTCGCCGGCCGCGACCCGGTCCAGCAGCATCGGGATGTAGCGCTGGGCGTGCATCTGTCCCATCCGCAGCACCAGGGCCTTGTTCATGGCCGCGCCGAGCGGGAACTTGTCCACCAGGCCGCCGTACACGCCGACGATGCTCACCGTGCCGCCCTTGCGGGCCGCCATGATCGCCTGCCGCACCGAGGTGGGCCGGTCGGTCTGCGCGCGTACCGTCTGCTTGGCCTTGTCGTACGCGTAGACCGGGCCGACGTCGTGCGACTCCATGCCGACGGCCTCGATGCAGGCGTCCGGGCCGCGTCCGGCGGTCATCTCCCGCAGCGCCTCCAGCACGTCGGTCTCGGCGTAGTTGATCGTCTCCACGCCGAGGCGCTGCGCCGCGGTGGCGAGCCGTTCCGGCAGCCGGTCGATGACCACGACACGCTCGGCGCCGAGGATCTGCGCGGACCGGGCCGCCATCTGGCCGACGCCGCCGGCGCCCCAGACGGCGACCACCTCGCCACCCTTGAGGTTGCAGAAGTCGGCCGCCATCCAGCCGGTCGGCATCGCGTCGGAGGCGAACACCACCGAGTCGTCCGGCACCCCGTCCGGCACGGTGAACGCGCCGACGTCGCCGAACGGCACCCGGATGTACTCGGCGTGGCTGCCCGCGTAGCCACCGGCCGCGTGCGAGTAGCCGAGGATGCCGGCGGGCGAGTGACCCCACAGCTTCTCGGTGAAGACCGGCTGCGGGTTGGAGTTGTCGCAGAGCGAGAACTGCTCGGTGCGGCAGTACCAGCACGAGCCGCAGGCCACCACCGAGCCGACCACCACCCGGTCGCCGACGGAGATGCGCCGCACGTCCGGGCCGGTCTCGACCACCTCGCCCATGAACTCGTGGCCGAGGATGTCACCCTCGCGCATGGCCGGCAGGTACCCGTTGATCAGGTGCAGGTCGGATCCGCAGACGCTGCTCGCGCGCACCTTGACGATGATGTCGCCGCCGGACCTGACGGTCGGCTCCGGCACGTCCCGCACGGCGAGCTTGCCCACGCCCTCCCAGCACAACGCCCTCACGGTCGTCCTCCCGCCATCAGCTTCTCGCGTACCTTGTCCGTCGCCCGTTCCTGCCGCGCGCTGCGCCCGGACGGGTCGTGCCGGGTGTCCAGCACCTGCCCGGTCTCGACAAGGGACTTGATCCGGCGCAGCGTGGTGCGCAGCCCCAGGTCCGGGTCGCTGCCGCCGACCAGGCCGACCGCCCGCCGGATCGGACCGGAGCGCCACCGCAGCTCGGCCCGGATCTCGGTGCCCCGGTCCTGCGGGGCGGCGGCCAGCTCGACCCGGCCGCGCTGGGCGACCGGCCCGTCGGTGACCCGCCAGCTCAGCCGGCCCGGCCCGTCGACGGTGATCTCGGCCCGCCACTCGGTGCCGCCGCCGGCCGGGTCGGCCGCCACGCAGCGCCACCGGTTTGCGTCGAGCTGCTCCAGCGTGGCCCACTCGGCCAGCCCTCGGTCGAGCCGTTCCCGGTCGGTCCAGAAGCCGATCACCTCGTCCATCGGCCGGTTCACGGTGATCCCGCGGCGCACCACGTACCAGCCGTCCTCCCGGTCGGGCTGATGCCGGTGCCGTCGGCGGGCCACCGTCCGGGTGACTCCGAGCGCGGTGACCGCGGCGGCGCCGGCCAGCGCCCATCTCGTCGCGTTGCTGGGCATCACGTCTCCTCCCGACTCGGACCGTCCGTATCCGGCTGCGCTACCCGACACAGCCCGCCCGAAACGGTTTCAGCAGCCGCATTCCGGGCAAGTCGCGTCACCCGGCACGAGGGGAGACGACATGACCCGACCGACCGCCACGCCGCCACGCGACGAGGGCGCCGCATCCGCGCCGGTCCGGCTGCCGATGGCGTACGTCCTGCCGCTGCGCGCCCACGACGACGGCGGCCTGGACGAGCTGACCGGGTACCTGCGGGAGCTGAGCCGGTGGGTCGACGTGGTGGTGGTCGACGGATCGGCGCCGGAGCTGTTCGCCCGGCACGCCGACGCCTGGCGCGGGCTGGTCCGGCACGTGCCGCCGGACCCGGCGCTGCGCGGGCGCAACGGCAAGGTGCTCGGCGTGCTCACCGGCGTCGCGCTGGCCCGGCACGAGCACGTGGTGATCGCCGACGACGACGTCCGGTACGACCGGGCGGCCCTGTGCGCGGTGCACCAGCTGCTGGACGGGGTGGACCTGGTCCGGCCGCAGAACCACTTCGACCCGCTGCCCTGGCACGCCTGGTGGGACACCGGCCGGACGCTGCTGGCCCGCGTGTTCGGCGGCGACTGGCCGGGCACGCTCGGGGTGCGGCGGAGCACGTTCCTGGCGATGGGCGGCTACGACCCCGACGTGCTCTTCGAGAACCTGGAGCTGGTCCGGACCGTGCGCGCGTACGGCGGCAGCACCGCCACCCCGGCGTGGCTGTACGTGCGGCGGCTACCGCCCTCCGTCGCGCACTTCCTCGGGCAGCGCGTCCGGCAGGCGTACGACGAGACGGCCCGGCCGGTGTGGCTGCTGGCCGCGCTGGCGGTGCTGCCGGCGACGGCTGTCGCGCTCGCCACCCGCCGGCCCGGGCTGCTGCTGCGCGCCGGGCTGGCGACGGTGGCCGTGGCGGAGCTGGGCCGGCGACGGGCGGGCGGTGCCCGGGTCTTCCCGGCGCACACGAGCCTGGCCGCGCCCGCCTGGGTGCTGGAACGCGGCCTGTGCGCGTGGCTGGCGGTGGGCCGGCGGCTGCGCGGCGGGGTGCCCTACGCGGGCGCCCGGCTGCGGACGGCGGCCCACCCCACAGGTGTCCTGCGCCGGCGGATGACGCGCCGCCGCCCCGACGATCTGGTGCTGTGGGTCGAGACCGGGGCGGTGCTCCCGCCCCTGCGCGCCGAGGTGTGAGGAAGGGCCCCTTCTGATCGCCTGGGCGATAAGAAGGGGCCCTTCCCCACCGAGGGCGCGGACCTTCAGGACCGCACCTGCTCGGCGCTGTGCCGGACGTCCTGGGCGGCGGCGCGGCCGTCGTCCTTGACCGTGTGCGCGGCGTCCTGCGCGGTGGCCCTCACCGACTCGGCGGCGTGCTGCGCCGGCTCGCGCAGCTCGTCCTTCAGCTCACCGGCGACCTCGCCCAGCTTCTCCTTCACCACCCCGCCGTGCTCGGCGGCCTTCTCCTTGACCTGCGCGGCGACCTGCTGCTCGCGGCGGGTGGCTGGGATCAGCGAGGAGACCAGCATGCCGACACCGAAGGCGATCACCCCGGCGGCGATCGGGTTGCCCTCGGACTTGCGCCGCACCACCTGCGGCGCCCGGTGCGCGGCGTCGCTCACCGTGGCGGCGGCGGACTGCGCCTTGTCGCCCACCGTGGACGCCATCGAGGAGGCGTGGTCGCCCACCGAGTGGGCGGCGTGGCCGGTGCTGTGGCCGAGGTCCGAAGCGGTTCCCATCACCTTGTCCTTCACGTTCGTCAGCGCGCTGCGGACGCGCTGCTTGCGGTCGTCGACGATGCGGCTCGGGCTGACCTTGTACGCCAGGGCGTCCACGTCCGAGCTGAGGTTGTTGCGGGTGGCTTCGATCTCGCGGCGGATCTGCTCGGGATCGGTGCTCATCGGATGACTCCCTCCGGGTGCGGCTTGAGCGCGTCGGGGATGCGCTGCACGCTGTCGTTTGTCTGCTTCAGGCCGCGGATCCGCTCGGCGTTCTTCTTGCCCATCGAGTACAGGACCGCCGCGACAGCGGCCCAGACGACGGCCACGATCAGCGCGGCCAGCCCGGAGTCCATCACGTTGTCGAGGAACTGCCAGATCGCGATCGAGACGAAGAGCGCCACCATGTAGCCGCCGAAGCCGGCGCCGCCGAACAGTCCGGCGGCCTTGCCCGCCTTCTTGCCCTCCTGGCGGATCTCCGCCTTGGCCAGCTCGACCTCCTGGCGCATCAGCGTGGACAGGTCAGTGGTGACCTGGCGCATCAGGTCGCCGAGCGAGCTGCCGCGCACCTCGTCGGCGTGGGGCGGGGCACCCGCCGCCTGATAGCCGGGGTCCTGCGTGGGTACGGTCATGCCGTCGCCTCCCTTCTACCGGTGCGGCCGGTCACGGGCGGGGAGCGCCGGTCGACGGGACACCCGGCAGCGGGTCGGTGCGCTCCGGCGGCGGCAAAGGCTGACCGGTGCCACCCGCCGGGTCGGCCCAGGTGTTCGGGGCGCCGCCACCCGGGTAGGTCGCGCCCGGCGCGGAGTAGCCCGGGTCCGGCTCGGCGTAGCTGCCCGGCGTCGGGTCGAGGTAGCCGCCCGGCGGCACCTGGTCCGGCACCTCACGCGCGGTCGGGATGACGGCGGTGCGGTCCGGGTCGTACGCCGGCCGCGTCGCGCTGTCGTCGCCGATCGCGGCGATGTTGCGGGTGAGCCGCCCGGCGACCACGCCGAGCAGCGCCGCGCCGACGAGGAACGTGCCCGGGTTGCGGCGGGCGTAGCTCTTCACCTCGTTGAGCAGGTCGCCCGGCTCGCGCTGCTCCAGCCAGCCGGCCACGCCGTGCACCCGCTCGGCCGCCTGGTGGGCCAGCTCGGTGACCGGCCCGGAGCCGCCGCCCTGCTGCGCCATGGTGCGCATCTCGTCGGCGAGCGAACGCAGGCCGCTGGCGGCGCGCTGCTGCTGCTGACCGGCCTGGGCGGTGACCTGGCTGCGGGTCTCGCTGTAGAGGTCGCGGGCCTGCCGCTTGGCCTCGCCCACCACCTCCCGGCCCTGCTCCTTGGCGGTCTGCGCGACGGCGCCGCCCGCGCTCGCGGCGTCGGAGCCGACCTGGCGGGCCTGGTCACGTACGCCGCCACCACCGTTCGTCGACTGGTACGTGGCCGAACTGGGGGAAAGATCCTGAGTCATGGTGTCCCTTCCGCTCGTGTTTCCCAGCGGGTGTCTTCGGGGGGTACGCGGATTTGTTTCCGCGTGACAATCGCCCTACCCCAGGTCGGCGGGTCCATGCCTGATTCGTGAATTCTCTGCGGGAGCGCCCCACCCCGGTCAGACAATGAGGTGCCCGCCCGCCCGGGCGGCGGCGAGTTCCACGGGGGTGACAGGGATGGCACGTGACCTGCACGAACACGCGCCCGCCCGGGCTGCGGTGCAGAAGGTCGCCCTCGCGGCGGCGGCCCTGTTCGCGCTCATCGGCGTGCTCGGCTTCATTCCCGGGATCACCACGAACTACGGCGAGATGACGTTCGCCGGGCACCACTCCGAGGCGAAACTGCTCGGGGTGTTCCAGGTGTCGGTGCTGCACAACCTGCTGCACCTGCTGTTCGGGCTGGTCGGTCTGGTGATGGCCCGGCGGCTGGCCGGCGCGCGGGTCTTCCTGGCCGGCGGCGGCGCGCTCTACCTGGTGCTGTGGCTGTACGGCTTCGCCATCGACAGGGACACCTCGGTGAACTTCGTGCCGGTGAACGACGCCGACAACTGGCTGCACCTGGCCCTCGGGTTCGGCATGCTCGCCGCCGGCCTGCTGCTCAACAACAACCTCGGCACCGGCACCCGGGTGGAGGCCCCCTTCGACCGCCCCTGACCAGGCGCGACACGCCGGTGCGGCGTTTGCCCCGCCCCGGCGCCGGGCAGGAGGGCAAGCGCGAGCGGGTCGAGGAGGTCCGGCGATGCCACGGTGGTTGCGCGACAACATGCTCTCGGTCGCCATGCTCGGCGCGTTCCTGGTCTTCCTGCTGCTGCAGAGCGTGTTCGGCTGGCAGGTGCACAACGAGGAGCTGAGCCGGTACGGCGCCGAGCCGCTGAGCTGGTGGGCCTACCTCGGTACCGGGCACTTCGCCGAGGCGGTGTTCGAGAACTGGGAGTCGGAGTTCCTCCAGATGGGCGGCTACGTGCTGCTCACCGCGTACCTGGTGCAGAAGGGCTCGGCCGAGTCGAAGCCGGAGGACCAGACGGACCGGCCGGAGGACAACCGCGACCACGCCCGCCCCGATTCACCGTGGCCGGTACGCGCCGGCGGGCTGCCGCTCGTGGTCTACCGCAACAGCCTCGCCATAGCACTGCTGATGATCTTCGGCGGAGCGTTCCTGGGGCACCTGTTCGGCGGTGTGGCCGCCTACAACCAGGAGCAGGCGCTGGAGAGCGGCGCCGCCCCGATCAGCGCGTGGCAGTTCCTCGGCACCAGCGACTTCTGGTTCCAGTCGATGCAGAACTGGCAGAGCGAGTTCCTCGCCGTCGGCGTGCTGATCCTGCTCAGCATCGTGCTGCGCCAGCACGCCAGCCCGGAGTCCAAGCCGGTCACCGCGCCGCACGCGCAGACGAGCGCCTGAGCGTCAGGCCGCCGATCAGGCCGCCACCGGCAGCCGCTTGGCGAAGCAGACGCTGTACGGGTTGTCCACGTACTCGCCGTAGACCGGGATCGGCTCGTAGCCGCTGGACCGGTAGAGCCCGATCGCGGCCGGCAGGTAGGTGCCCGTCTCCAGGCACACCGTGCGGTGCCCCTGCTGGAACGCCAGTTCCTCCAGCGCCACGAGCAGCTGCCGGGCGATGCCCCGCCCGCGGAACGCCGGCCGCACGTACATCCGCTTCAGCTCGCCGGTGCCGGCGTCGAGCGCCTGGAGCCCACCGCAGCCGACCGCCCGGCCGCCCACCACGGCGGCCAGGTAGTGGATGTCGGTGTGCACGACGGTGACCTGCCCGTCCAGCCCGCCGTCCGCGTCGCGCAGCTCACGCTGCTGGGCGACGACGAGCGCGGCGATCTCCGGATCGGTGGCGGGACGGGACTCGATCAACATGTCCGTACGCTAGATCGGCCGGATTTCGCGCAGGTTTCCCGCCACCGACCCGGAAACGGCTACTCGGCGTCCGCCTCCGCCGCGGGCGCGGCCTCGACCTCGTCCTCCGGCCGGACCCGGCGGGCCTTGCGGGCCGCCAGCCGATCGGACGCCGACGGACGGTTCGACTTCTCCTCGAGCCGCACGTCGGTGCCCCGGTTACCGGGTACGAAGTCGACGCCGGCGTAGAGCGTCGGCTGCCAGTCGAACTCCCGGTCGCCGATGCGCACCAGGTCACCGGCCTGCGCGCCGGCCTTCGCGAGCTTCTCCTCGACGCCGAGGCGGGCCAGCCGGTCGGCCAGGTAACCCACCGCCTCGTCGTTGTCGAAGTTGGTCTGCTTGACCCAGCGCTCCGGCCGGCTGCCGCGCACCGTGTACGAGCCGTCCGGCTCGGCCTCGATGGTGAAGCCGGCGTCGTCGACCGCCTTCGGGCGGATCACGATCCGGGTCGGCTCGGCCGGCGGGGCGGCGCGGCGACCCTGCTCGACCAGCTCCGCCATCGCGTACGTCAGCTCGCGCAGGCCCTCCCGGGTGGCCGTGGAGACGTCGAACACGCGCAGGCCGCGGGCCTCCAGGTCGGGGCGGACGATGTCGGCGAGGTCCTTGCCGTCCGGCACGTCGACCTTGTTGAGCGCGACCAGCCGGGGCCGGTCGGCCAGGCCGCCGTACTGGGACAGCTCGGACTCGATGGCGTCGATGTCGGCGAGCGGGTCGCGGCCGGGCTCCAGCGTCGCGGTGTCGATCACGTGCACCAGCACGGCGCAGCGCTCGACGTGGCGGAGGAACTCCAGGCCCAGGCCCTTGCCGCTGGCCGCGCCCGGGATCAGGCCCGGTACGTCGGCGACGGTGAAGGTGTGGTTGTCGACCCGGACCACGCCCAGGTTCGGCACCAGCGTGGTGAACGGGTAGTCGGCGATCTTCGGCTTGGCCGCGGAGATCACCGAGATCAGCGACGACTTGCCCGCGGACGGGAAGCCGACCAGGCCCACGTCGGCGACGCTCTTGAGCTCCAGCACGACGTCGAGCCGGTCGCCGGGCTCACCCAGCTCGGCGAAGCCCGGCGCCTTGCGGCGGGCGTTCGCCAGCGAGGCGTTGCCGCGCCCGCCCCGGCCGCCCCGGGCCGCCTCGAACGTGGTGCCGACGCCGACCAGGTCGGCCAGCACCTCGCCGTCGAGGCTCTGCACGACGGTGCCGTTCGGCACCTTGATGAGCAGGTCGCGGCCGTTGGCGCCGTCCCGGTTCGAGCCGGCGCCGCCCTTGCCGTTCTCGGCCTTCAGGTGCGGCCGGAAGTGGAAGTCGAGCAGCGTGGTGACCTGCGGGTCGACCACCAGCGACACGCTGCCGCCGTGGCCGCCGTTGCCGCCGTCCGGCCCGCCGAACGGCTTGAACTTCTCCCGGTGGATCGAGACACAGCCGTGCCCGCCGTCGCCGGCCTGCATGTGCAGGACGACCCGGTCAACGAACGTCGTCACGACGCCAATCCTTCCAGCGGGGTCCGCCCCGCACGGGGAAAAGCGAAGCGGGCCGGGACTCGAGGTCCGCGGCCCGCAACGCTTACAGAACTACTGCTGCGGCACGATGCTGACGGTCTTGCGACCGCGCTTGGTGCCGAACTGAACCGAACCGGCGGCCAGCGCGAACAGCGTGTCGTCGCCGCCACGGCCGACCAGGTCACCGGGGTGGAACTTGGTGCCACGCTGACGGATGAGGATCTCACCCGCGCTGACGACCTGACCACCGAAGCGCTTCACGCCGAGCCGCTGGGCCGCGGAGTCACGGCCGTTACGCGAGCTGGACGCACCCTTTTTGTGAGCCATTGGAGGACGACCTACTTCCCGCTGGAGATGCCGGTCACCTTGACCTGGGTCAGCGGCTGGCGGTGACCCTGGCGCTTGTGGTAGCCGGTCTTGTTCTTGAACTTGTGGATCCGGATCTTCGGGCCCTTGGTGTGCGCGGCGATCTCGCCGGACACCGCGACCTTCGCGAGCTTCGCCGCGTCGGTCACCAGGTCGTCACCGTCGACGAGGAGCACCGCGGTGAGCTTCACCGCGTCGCCGGGGGCACCGGCGAGCTTCTCGACCTCGATCACGTCGCCCTCGGCGACCTTGTACTGCTTGCCGCCGGTCTTGACGATCGCGTACATCGGAGGCGGACTCCCTGTCGTTGAGGCTACTGGCGTCTATTCCACCGCAGTCGGCTGTCACACCGTTCGCGGTCGTTCCCACGGCGTCTCGCCGGGAGCCGTGACACCGGCAGCGCGGGCACGCGGGAACTCGGCACACCAAAGTGCGCCGCAGGCAAGCGTACGCCATACCCGGCCCGCCCCCCAAACCGGGCTGCCGTCCGGCGCCCGCCCGCCGGGCTCGACGGGCACGGCAGGGCCCCCGCCCCGCCTGGTAGCGGCGGAGCGGGGGCCCTGTTCGCGCAGGTCAGTACCTTACGGCCTCACGGCCGCGTACGCCGCCGGGCGCCACCACGGCGTGCCCGCCGGCGCGGGGCGCCGCTGTCGTCGTCGTTGTCGCCGTCACCGATCGCGTCCGGGTCGTCGGCGGCGGCCAGCCGGGCCGAGTCGCCCTCCTGGCTGTCCGCGACCGCCGGGGCGGCCGGGGTGTCCGTCTCGAACCGGGACAGGTCGTAGCCCTGGGTGTCGTAGTAGTCGTCGTCGGTCTCGACCACCTCGGCGACGGCCCGCTCCGGGGCGGCCGGCGCGGCAGGCGGCTCGACGGCCGGCGGCTGCGCGGCGGCGGCCTCCGGCGCGGCCTCCACGGCCGGCTTCTCCGCGGCGGCCTTGCGGCCCCGGCGCCGGCCGCTCTTCTCCTCGGCCGGTGCGGTGACAGCCGAGGCGACCGCCTTGACCTTCTCCCCCGCCCCGCCGCGCGGCTTCTCCGGCACCGGCTCGGTGTGGATGATCACGCCCCGGCCCTTGCAGCACTCGCAGGTCTCGCTGAACGCCTCCAGCAGGCCCGCGCCGATGCGCTTACGGGTCATCTGCACCAGGCCGAGCGAGGTGATCTCGGTGACCTGGTGCTTCGTGCGGTCCCGGCCGAGGCACTCGGTGAGCCGGCGCAGCACCAGCTCCCGGTTCGACTCCAGCACCATGTCGATGAAGTCGATCACCACGATGCCGCCGAGGTCACGCAGCCGCAGCTGACGCACGATCTCCTCGGCCGCCTCCAGGTTGTTGCGGGTGACCGTCTCCTCCAGGTTGCCCCCGGAGCCGGTGTACTTGCCGGTGTTGACGTCGACGACAGTCATCGCCTCGGTGCGGTCGATCACCAGCGAGCCGCCCGAGGGGAGGAAGACCTTCCGGTCCAGCCCCTTGAGGATCTGCTCGTCGATCCGGTACTCGGCGAACACGTCCGCCACCCCGGCGTGCCGGCGCAGCCGCGCCACCAGGTCCGGCGACACGTGCGACAGGTACGACTCGACCAGGTCGTACGCGGGCTCACCCTCGATGACCAGCTCGCGGAAGTCCTCGTTGAAGAGGTCCCGGACCACGCGGATGACCAGGTCCGGCTCCTCGTAGAGCAGCACCGGGGCGCCACCCTCGGTCGCCTTGGCCTGGATGTCCTCCCACTGCGCCTGGAGCCGCTTGACGTCGCGCGCCAGCTCGTCCTCGCTGGCGCCCTCGGCCGCGGTCCGGACGATCACCCCGGCGCCGTCCGGCACCAGCTTCTTCAGCACGTCCCGCAGGCGCTTGCGCTCGGTGTCGGGCAGCTTGCGGCTGATCCCGGAGGCGTTGCCGTTCGGCACGTAGACCAGGTGCCGGCCGGAGAGCGCGATGTGGCTGGTCAGCCGCGCGCCCTTGTGCCCGATCGGATCCTTGGTCACCTGCACCAGCACCGAGTCGCCGGAGCGCAGCGCCTGCTCGATCGAGCGGGCCCGGCCCTCCAGGCCGGTGGCGTCCCAGTTGACCTCACCGGCGTACAGGACCGCGTTGCGCCCGCGCCCGATGTCGACGAAGGCCGCCTCCATGCTGGGCAGGACGTTCTGGACCTTGCCCAGGTAGACGTTGCCGGCCATGGTGCCGGACGAGTTCCGCGTGACGTAGTGCTCCACGAGCACGCCGTCCTCGAGCACGGCGATCTGGGTGCGGTCGCCGCGCTGGCGGACCACCATCACCCGGTCCACCGCCTCGCGGCGGGCCAGGAACTCCGACTCGCTCAGGATCGGCGGGCGGGTACGCCGCTGCTCGCGGCCGTCCCGGCGGCGCTGCCGCTTGGCCTCCAGCCGGGTCGAGCCGGAGACACCCTGCACCTCGTCGACCGGTTTGCGCGGCTCACGGATCTTGACGACGGTCGGCACACCGTCCTCGGCGGCGGTGTCCGCCTCCCCGGCGCCCCGGCGGCGACGACGGCGACGGCGGCGGGTCATCCCCTCGCCCTCGGCCTCCTCGTCCTCCGCGGACTCCTCGGCCTCACCCTCGGCGGTCTCGGCCGCGACGGGCTCCTCGCCGTCCTCGTCGTCGGCCTCGTCCGCGCCGCCCTTGCCCCGGCCACGCCCCCGGCGGCCCCGGCGACGGCGACGACGGCCCGCGGCCGTCTCGTCGTCCTCGTCCCCCTCGACGGCCTCCTCGGCCTCGGCGGCGGACTCCTCCTCGGTGACCTCCGGCTCGACCTCGGCCTCGACCGGCTCGACCTCACGGCGGCCGCGACGGCGGCGCCGGCCGGTCTCGACCGCTTCCTCGATCGGCTCCTCCGCCGCCGGGTACGTCACCTGGACGGCCGGCGCCTCGTCGGGCTGCGGCGCCATGAACAGGACGGTCGGCGCGGAGAGCGCGGCACGACGGCGGCGGCTGGTGGGCGGCGGCGTCTCGGCCGGCTCCTCGGCCACGCGCGGCACGGCGGCGCCCGTCGACACGACGCCCGTCGCGTCCGCCGGGCCGCCGCTGCGGGCCAGGTCGACCTCCTGGGTACGCGCGGCAGCGGCGCTCGCGTCCTCGACGGTCCCGCCGGTCTCGCTCTCGGCGTCCTCGTCCTCGACGTCCTCGACGATGCTCTCAGCAGCGCCGGTGCTCGCCGTACCGGCGGCGGCCCTGCTCCCGCTGGTGGTCTCGTCGCCGGCGGCGGTGGTCTTGGCGGCGGCGCGCCGGCGGGTACGGGTCCGGCCGCCGGTCCCGGCGGTCTCTTCGGTGGCGGTCCCGCCCGGGCCGGTTGCTTCGCCGCCGTCGATGTCGGCGCGTCCCTCGGCGATCAGGTCGCCACCCGGCGCGGACACCGGCCCGTCGATCACGCCGTCCGCGGGCGCCTGCCCCGCGGCGGCGGTCTCGTCCGGGGCGACGGTCTCGGCAGCCGGCGTGGCCTTGCGGCGACGGGTCCGGGTCACCTTGACCGGCGGCACGACCTCCTCCGAGGCGGCCTCCACCCCGGCTGCGGCCACCGGCTCCTCGACCGCCTTCGCCGGCGTCGCCTTACGACGCCGCCGGGTGGTCTTGGGCGCGGTGTCCAACTCGCCTGCGATGGGTGCGAACACCTCGGCCTGCGGCGACTCGCCGCTGCCGGTCACCGTGGTGGACGCCTCGACCGGCGCGTCGGTCTGCTCCGGCTGGTTCAGCGGAGCGGCCTTGCGGCGGCTGGCCCGCTTACGGGCCGGCGGCTTGGTCTCGGCGACGCCCTCCACGGTGCCCTCCGTGGTGGCTCCCTCGGCGCCGGCCGGGGTCGCGCTCGCGGCGCTGCCGGAGGCGGTGGCGGCGTTGTCGGCGGTCGTCCCGGTCGGCTCTGCGCCGGTCCGTTCGCCGCCCTCGGGCTCGTTCTCGAGCATGGACGTTCTCCAGTTCTGGCCGCCCCGGGCGCGGGTGAGCGCTGCCACGCAGGGTTGCCGCAAAGGTGTTTCCGCCGGGCGCGCAAACGCGCGACCGCCGAAGTCTGCCTGCCAGAGCGTTGACCGACGGTCAGCGCTCTCCGATGGTTGCCCCGTCGCGATCCGCTTCCAACGGATCGACGATCTCGCCCTGCGCGGTCAGCGTGCCCTGCGCCAGCCGGATCACCTTCGGGGTGACCGGCGGCTCCAAGGCGGCCACCGCGCGGAGGCCGGACAGGACGTCATCGGGCCGAACGGACGGGGTGACCTGCCGCACGACCAGTTCGAGTATCGCACACGGTACGGCCGCCGCCCCGGAAGGCGTCTCAGCCGGAGCCATCACATCGATGGATACCACTGCTGCTCGGGCGTCGAACGTACGCCGCCCCTGCTTGGTCATCCGCTCGACCTGGATCTCGTCGGCGGCGGTGAAGGCCGCCACCGCCTGCGCGAGCACCTTCGGGTCGACCTCGGGCAACTCGATGCGCCAGTACGACGCCTCGATCCGGTCGGCCAGGCTGCCCCCGGTGGCCTCCACCGCGTCGAGCACGTCGAGCCCGGGCGAGAGGGCGCCGTCGAGGGCTTCGCGCAGCTTCGCCGGGTCGACCGGCTCACGGAGCCCGATCTCCAGGTACTCGGCCTCGCTCGCCACACCCGTCGGAGCGGCCGAGGCGTACGAGATCTTCGGGTGCGGGGTGAACCCCTGGGAGAAGGCGATCGGCACGCCGGCCCGGCGCAGCGCGCGCTCGAAGGCCCGGGCGAAGTCCCGGTGCGAGGTGAACCGCAGCGGCCCACGCTTGGCGTACCGGATACGGACCCGCTGGACGACGGGGGCCTGGCCGCCCTCGGGTTGAGGCTTTCTGGCGATCGTGAGCTCCTCGGCTGTGCCTGCGTATCGGTCTCATCCTGACGCAGCGCCCACCACGCCTCACACCCGGGGCCACCCCACCCACCCCAAACCCACCCAAACCCCGCCGTCGCCGCCCGCGCCCGCCCTCGCCCTACTCCCGCCGCGCCCTCGCCCGCGCTCGCCCCCGCTGATCATGAAGTTAGCGGCGAAGTCGATCTCCGAATGTGCCG
The DNA here is from genome assembly GCF_004637285.1 of Micromonospora sp. CNZ285. Classification (NCBI taxonomy): domain Bacteria; kingdom Bacillati; phylum Actinomycetota; class Actinomycetes; order Micromonosporales; family Micromonosporaceae; genus Micromonospora; species Micromonospora sp. CNZ285. Next base: position 3,896,861 of record NZ_SPQD01000001.1, read on the forward strand.
CTAACTTCATGATCGTCGGGCCGAGGGCGTGCCGGGTGGGTGGGCGCGGGCGTGCAGGTGCGAGCGCGGACGTGCAGGTGCGAAAGCGCAGGCACGGGTGTGGGTGGGCGCGCGGCGTGCGGGTTCGGGCCGGGGCGGTAGCGGGAAGAGTCAGGAACGGTTGTCGCCGGGTGGGGCGTAGGGGCTCTGGCCGGGTGGGGCGTAGGGGCTCTGGCCGGGTGGGGCGTGGTGGGCCTGCCCCTGGGGCGGGTAGGCGCCCTCGCCCGGCGGGTACGCCCCGGGCTGGGGGTACCCGCCCGGCTGCGGATATCCGCCCTGCTGGGGATACCCGCCCTGCTGGGGGTGCGCGCCGGGTGGCGGGTAGCCGCCGGGTGCGCCGTAGCCGGGCGGCGGGGCGGCCGCGTGGCCGGCGGGCACCGGTGGGCCCTGCCCGTTCAGCCGGTCCAGTTCGTCGTCCGGGATCGCGCCGGCCCGGGCCAGTTCGCGCCGGTGACGGCGGCGGTTCCAGATCAGGAACGCCACGAGCGCCAGCAGCACCACGAGCGCCACGGCGATACCGATGCCGATGACCATCACCTGCTGGTCGGTGGGGCCGCCCCGGTCGCCGTACTTCGTCACGTCGAAGTTGTCGTCCTCGGCGGCGGCCGGTGGCGCTGACGCGCTCGGCGCGGCGGCACCGAGCAGCGGGTTCGCCGACACCCCCGGTACGTCGGCGGTGAGCGCCGCCACCGGGTCGATCCGTCCGAAGCCGAACCGCGGGTCGCGGCCGGGCGGGCCGGCGTCCCGGGCGGTGCGGATGATCCGGTTGATCACGTCGGGCGCGGACAGCTTCGGGTACTTCGACCGGATCAACGCCGCGACGCCGGAGACGACGGCGGCGGCGTCGGAGGTGCCGTCACCCCAGCCGTAGCCCCGGTCCGGTCCGATGTTGTAGACCTCGTCACCGGGCGCGGCGATCACCGCCTCCGGCCCCGAGGCCGATCCGGACCAGAACCCCCCGCCCCGGACCGTGCCGGTCACCGCGATCACGCCGGGGATCTTGGCGGGTGAGGTGACGTCCGGGCCGGCCTGGCGGGCGTTACCTGCGGCGGCCACCACGACCACGTCGCGCTCCAGCGCGTACCGGATCGCGGCCTCCTCGACCTCCTCCACGGCTCCGGCACCGCCGTACGACAGGTTGAGCACCTTCGCCCCGCCGTCGACAGCCATCCGGATGCCCCGCGCGGAGTCGTCCGAGGTGAACGCGTCGCCGGCGGGCTTCCGGATGGGCAGGATCCGGGCGTCGGGCGCGATGCCCACCACCCCGGTCCCGTTGGCCGCGATGATCCCCGCCATGTGGGTGCCGTGACCGTCCGGGTCGCGCCGCCCGTCGCCGGAATCGCGGGTGCTTCCCCCGGCCAGCAACTGGCCCCGCATGTCGGGGTGCCCCGCGTCGACGCCGGTGTCCACCACGCCCACGACGACGCCCCGGCCGGTGGAGATCTGGTGCGCCCTGTCGATCCGCAGCTCGTCCAGATACCACTGCTCGGCGCGACGCGGAGCGGCGACCGCCGGCTGGGCCGCGCCCAGCAGCATCAGTCCGGCAAGCAGACCGGCAGCCACTGGCCGGAGCGCGCCGACGTGCACCTTCATCCGTCCGTCCTCATCGCAGGATGCCCGGGGACGCACCGTCACCGGTGCCCCACGGATCGTCGTCCTCAGTCAACCATGACGAGTGCCCTGCCGCGTCGCCGCCGTGACCGGCGCCGCCGTGACCGCCCATCATCCCGCCGCCCATCATTCCGGCGCCGGCCATCCCGCCACGCGCACCGGCCGCGCCGCCCGGGCCCGCCGCGGCCGCGGCCTTCAGCGCGCTGGCCGCGCTGGTCAGCGGCGGAACCTTGCCGTTGCCACCGCCGACCATGCCGGGCAGGCCGCCCATGGCCATGCCGCCGGCCGCGCCGATCCCACCGCCGCCGATCCCACCGGCCGAACCCAGGCCGGCGCCACCGCCACCGAAGCCGCCGCCACCGGCGCTCAGTCCACCCGCGCCACCGCCGACGCCACCGGCCCCGAGGCCGAGCGTGCCCGGCCCACCGGCGGTGACCGTGCCGGGCCCGCCCGCGCCGGCCAGACCGCTGCCGTACTCCGGGGTGCCCGAGCCGGGGGCGCCACCGAGCTCGGGGATACCCCCTGTGGTCGGCGGGGTGTAGGAGCCGCCGCCCGGCAGGCCGCCGCCGGGACCACCGGGGGGCGGCGTGTACGAGCCGCCACCGGGCGTGCCACCACCGATGCCGGTGCTGCCGATGGACGGCATCGGGCCGCCGCCGGGCATGCCACCGCCGGGCATACCGCCGCCGGGTGCGCCGCCACCGGGCAGGCCACCACCGGGTACGCCCGACGGGGGAACGCGCGGGTCGCCGCGGTAGCCGTCGCCGAAGTCGTTCTTGGGCTGCGGTACGGCCAGCTTGGGGCGCTCGGCCTCGACCGCGGCCGGCAACGGCGACATCGCCGCGTTGGCCGCCTTCTGGTTGTCGTTGTACCAGTTGTCGAGGTGCGACTTGGTGTCCCACCAGCCGCCACGCTTCTGGTCGCTGGCGTTGCCGTCGATCTTCATGGTGGCTTCGAGGTCGTCGGCCTTGTCGCGGAACGCGCCGTCGGCGTACAGGGACTGGTTGCCCTGGTAGTCGCTGCGCAGGGCGGCGAGGAAGCCGGACTGGCTCTCCCCGTCACGGGCGTCGTCCAGCTCGGTGCCGCCGGGCAGGCTCCACTCGTTCCAGCCGAAGTTGTCCATCAGCGGGATCGGGATGCTCGCCACCGTCTTGCGGATGTCACCCTCGATTCGCGACAGCGCACCACTGACGTTGCTGGCGTGCGTGATGAGGTCCTCGATGTCCTTGCCGATCTCGGACAGGTGCTCGCGGTAGGCGTCGCCGCCGCTGCCCTTCCAGCCGGCGAGCATCCCGGGCAGGCCGCCGGTGTGCGGGCGCTCCTGGCCGGCGGCGATCGGGCCGACGAACGACCGGCCGACGAGGGAGTCGCGCAGGTGGCCGAGACCGGTGGAGAGGTTGCTCCACCCCGAGCCGACCAGGCCGACGGTGTACGGATCCGCCGACAGCGTCACCTCGCGGACACAGCGTTCCCAGGTGGCTCCAGCCATGACCGTCTCCTCTCTCAGGCCGGGTACGGGTAGGTGGGCGGCTCGGCGCCGCCGGGCGGCGGAGCAGCGGACTCCAGCAGCCGTTCGATGTCCTTGCCGTTCGCGGCGTTGCGCTCCTCGGCGTCGCGGAACGCCTTGGCGATGTCCTCGGTGCCCTTCTTCAGGCCGGCCAGCTTGGCGGAGAGGCCCTTGAGGTGGGCCTCCATGTTGGCCGTGGAGCGTTCCAGCGCCTGCCACTGCAACCGGGCGTCGGCGAACGCGCCGAACGGTGTCCCGTTGGACATGATCTGCGGGCTGTTGCTGTCGCCCTTCATGTTCTCCTTGATGCGCTCCATCTCCCAGGAGATGGTGTCCTCGACGTACTGCTTGAGGCGCTCGATGTACTCGGCCGCCGCGTCCAGGTCCTCGACGCTGACGTGCAGATCGCCGGTGTCCGGCGGATTGATGCCCATGCTGCCTGTCCTCCCCGCTACCGGCCCGGCCGGTCCATTACGGACGCAGCGTATCGAGGAAGGACCAGTCGGGGCACCCCCACCCCGCGTATCGCGGCGGTCACCGGAGACGACGGAGCGCGGGAACCCGTTCTCGGGTTCCCGCGCTCCGGTGCGTGTGTGCGGCTCAGCCCTGGGCGGCGGCGGGCAGCTTCAGCCCGTTGACCGGGGTGAGCGGCAGCAGCTTGCGGCCGGTCGGACCGATCTGGATCTCGGTGTCCATGGACGGGCAGACGCCGCAGTCGAAGCAGGGCGTCCAGCGGCAGTCGTCCTGCTCGTACTCCGACAGCGAGTCCTGCCAGTCCTGCCAGAGCCAGTCCTTGTCCAGGCCGGAGTCGAGGTGGTCCCAGGGCAGGACCTCCAGTTCCTCGCGCTCGCGGGTGGTGTACCAGTCGAGGTCGACGCCGTACGCCGGCAGCACTTCGGCGGCGGCGTCCACCCACCGCTGGTACGAGAAGTGCTCGCTCCAGCCGTCGAACCGGCCGCCGTTCTCCCAGACCTTGCGGATCACGGCGCCGACCCGGCGGTCGCCCCGGGACAGCAGGCCCTCGATCAGCGACGGCTCGCCGTCGTGGTAGCGGAAGCCGATCGCCCGGCCCAGCGACCGGTCGCTGTTGATCGCCTGCTTGAGCAGCTTGAGCCGGCCGTCGATGACCTCCGGCCGCTCCATCGAGGCCCACTGGAACGGGGTGTGCGGCTTCGGCACGAACCCGCCGATGGAGACCGTGCAGCGGATGTCCTTGGACCCGGTGGCGGCGCGGCCGGCCCGGATCACCTCGTGCGCCATGTCGGCGATCTCCAGGACGTCCTCGTCGGTCTCGGTGGGCAGGCCGCACATGAAGTAGAGCTTCACCTGCCGCCAGCCGTTGGAGTACGCGGTGACCACGGTGCGGATGAGGTCTTCCTTCGACACCATCTTGTTGATCACCTTGCGGATCCGCTCCGACCCGCCCTCGGGGGCGAAGGTCAGACCGGTCCGGCGCCCGTTGCGGGACAGCTCCTGGGCCAGGTCGATGTTGAACGCGTCCACCCGGGTCGACGGCAGCGACAGCGAGACGTTGGTGCCGGCGTACTGCTCGGCCAGGCCGGAGCACATGTCGCCGATCTCGGAGTGGTCGGCCGACGACAGCGACAGCAGGCCCACCTCGTGGAAGCCGGAGAACTCCAGCCCTTCCTTGACCATCTGGCCGACGGTGGTGATCGACCGCTCCCGCACCGGGCGGGTGATCATGCCGGCCTGGCAGAACCGGCAGCCACGGGTGCAGCCCCGGAAGATCTCCACCGCGTACCGCTCGTGGACCGTCTCGGCGAGCGGGACCAGGGGCTTCTTCGGGTACGGCCAGGCGTCCAGGTCCATGGTCGTGCGCTTGTGCACGCGGAACGGCACGTCCGGGCGGTTCGGCACGACCCGCTGGATCCGGCCGTCCGGCAGGTAGTCGACGTCGTAGAAGCGCGGCACGTAGACGCTCTCGGTCCGGGCCAGCCGCAGCAGCAGCTCGTCCCGGCCGCCCGGGGAGCCCTCCGCCTTCCACTCCCGCACGATGGCGGTGATCTCCAGCACCGCCTCCTCGCCGTCGCCGAGCACCGCGGCGTCGACGAAGTCGGCGATCGGCTCCGGGTTGAACGCGGCGTGCCCGCCGGCCACGATCACCGGGTCGGCGTCGGTGCGGTCGGCGGCGAGCATCGGGATGCCGGCCAGGTCGATCGCGGTGAGCAGGTTGGTGTAGCCCAGTTCGGTGGAGAACGAGACGCCGAACACGTCGAAGTCACGCACCGGGCGGTGGGCGTCGACGGTGAACTGCGGCACGCCCTGGGCGCGCATCAGCTTCTCCAGGTCCGGCCAGACCGCGTACGTCCGCTCGGCCAGCACGTCGGGCAGCTCGTTGAGCACCTCGTACAGGATCTGCACGCCCTGGTTGGGCAGGCCCACCTCGTACGCGTCCGGGTACATCAGCGCCCACCGGACGGTCGCGGCGTCCCAGTCCTTCACCACCGCGCCCAGCTCTCCACCCACGTACTGGATGGGCTTGGTCACCTGCGGCAGCAGCGGCTCCAGCCGGGGCCAGACCGAGTTGGCGGCGGCGGGACGCGGGGTCGTGGACGGGGCACTCATGATGCCCAAGGGTACGCGGTGCCCCCGCCCTCTCCCGCGCCCGCGCCCGTCTCCACCGGGTTGATCAAGGAGTTTGTGTGCTGTCCCGCGCTCCCACCGGACACGAACTCCTTGATCACCGGAGTGAGGGTCGGGGAGCGGGCGGGATTCGTCCCGGGTGGCGGGGCGGTACTAACCTCGCAACGGGCGCGAGAGGAGATAGCCGCGATGCCGCAGCCGCAGCCGGGGGCGGACCGGCCGGCCGACGGGGCCGAGATGCCGTCCGTCACCGAGCCGGCGACCGCCGCCGACACCGAGGACGCCACCGGCGCCTCGGCTCCGGCGTCCCCGTCCACCACGCCGGAGGCCGCCGACGACCGGACCTCCGCCGACGTTTCGGCCGGGCAGCCGTCCGGCGCCGCCGAGAGCAGGCCGCACGACGGTACGCCCCGCCGCCCGCCGACCGCCGTCGCGCCGGATGAGCAGCCGCACCGCGCCGAGCCCGGTGACCAGCCGTCCGGCGCCGAGGCACCCGCCTCCCCGCCCGACGTCCCGGCCACGCCGAGCCAGGCGGCCTCGACCCCCGGCCCGCAGCCGGCACCCACCGAGCAGTCGGAGCAGGCCGAACCCGCGCGGCAGGACGAACCGGCGCTGCCGGACGACCGCCCCGAACCGGCCGAGCAGGCCGAACCGGCGCAGCGGGACCAACGAGCCGAACCGGCGGGCGAGCCGGCCGACACCGCCTCCGTCGACGACACGAGCCCGCACCCAGCGACGAGCACGACGACCGCCGAGGCCCCCACCGGCGATGCCGGAACGCCGGCCGACGCGCCCACCGACAGCGAGGCCCCGACCGCCGACGCCGGAACACCTGCCGGCATCGACGCCACCCCGCCCGTACCGGTGACCCGGGCGCGCGGATCCGCAGCGGTTCCCGGCCGCACCACGCCCGTCCCCACTCCGCGTACCGGGCGCCGGCCGGATCCGACCCGCATCGACGTCGCGCCGCAGCCAGCCCCGGCCGCGGCCACGCCGGATCCCACGAAGGTCGAGAACGCCCCGGCCTCCACCCGGGCCGGGAACATGCCGGATCCGACCCGCGTGGAGAACGCCCCGAACCAGACCCGGGTCGAGGCGCCCCGCTGGAGCGGTTCCGCAGCCGTCCCGCCACCGCCGGCACGCCGGCCCGCCTGGGGCGAGTCCGCCGAGCCCACCCCGGTGCCGCCGCTAGCGTCGCCGGAACACGCCACGCCTGTCGACCCGTGGGCGGGGGTGGACACCACCGGCTGGGAGCTGCACGCCCCGGAGCTGCCGCCACCGACGCCGACACTGCCGTACACCGCGCCCTGGGCCGTGCCGAACAACCCGCACCCGGCCCACCCGGGCCCGGCCGCTCACCCTGCCCCGCCACCGGCCCGTCCCGCGCCGCCCGCAGCCCGGCCGGTCTCGCCGCCGCCGCACAGCCCGCCGTACCCCGGACCGGCCCGGCCGGTCTCGCCGCCGCATCATCCCGCGCCGCCCGCCGCCCGGCCCCTGCCGCCCGCGGCACCCGTCGCGCCGCCGGCGAAGCCCGGGCGGCCGCCGAAGCAGCGCCGGGGCAAGGCCGGTCCGCCTGTCGCACCGCCGCCGGGCTGGCAGCAGCCGCCGAAGCGGACCCGCCGCCGGCGCCGCTGGCCCTGGGTGCTGCTGCTCTCCGTCGCCTGCTGCTGCGGGCTCCCGCTCTGGTGGTTCCAGCCGATCTCCAACCAGTACCCGGCCAGCGCCACCCTCCCGGACCAGATCGACTCGATGCGGCTACGCCAGGACGACAGCAGCCGGGCCGCCGCCGAGGAGCTGAAGTCCCGGGTACGCGAGTCGAACCTGCTGGCCGAGGACACGTTCGCCGGCATCTACAGCACGAGCGACGGCAAGCGGGTGACGTTGTTCGGCAGCACCGGCCTGCGGTTCAGCCCGGAGTCGGACGCCAAGTCGGAACTCGAGCGCCTCGCCGGGGACTACGCCCTGCAGGAGTCGGTGGTGGTGGACACCGGCGTACGGGGACGCCACGAGCGCTGCGCCGTCGGCCGCGCGGACGGCGACTCGGTGGTGGTCTGCGTGTCGGCCGACCACGGCAGCCTCACCACCGGCGTGTTCACCCGGTTGTCGGTGGACGACAGCGGGCGGCTGCTGAACGACCTGCGTCAGCGCGTGGTGGTGCCGAAGTCCTGACCGCTCAGGCGGTCGGCTCGCCGCCGGTCTGGTCGCCGGTGGCCGCCTGGTCGGCGCGCTTCGGGGCGTAGCGCGGGACGTACTCCTGCCCGCTGAGCTTCTGGATCTCGGCCATCATCTCGTCGGTCATGACGCGCAGCGAGGTGCGGTCGTCGGGACGGCCGGTGAAGTCCAGCGGCTTGCCGAACTTGATGGTGATCTTGGCGCGGCCCGGTCGCGGGATCCGCGTGCCGATCGGCTGGGCCTTGTCGGTGCCGGTCACGCCGACCGGGATGATCGGCACGCCGGCGGCGATGGCCAGCCGGACGGTGCCGGTACGCCCGCGGTAGAGCCGCCCGTCCGGCGAGCGGGTGCCCTCCGGGTAGACGGCGACGAGGTCGCCGGCCTTGAGCACCGGGATCGCCGCGTCGAACGCGGTCAGCGCGGCCCGGCCGCCGGCCCGCTCGACCGGGATCGCGCCCAGCCCGGTGAGCACAAACTTGGAGAAGCCGCCCTTGAGCCCGGTGCCCTTGAAGTACTCCGACTTGGCCCAGAACGCCAGGTGCCGGGGCACCACGGTGCCGAGGAGCAGTTCGTCGGCGACGGAGAGGTGATTGCTGGCGAAGATCGCGCCGCCGGTCGCCGGGATGTGCTCCAAACCCTCCACGTGCGGACGGAAGGCCAACCGGAGCGCGGGCGCCACGGTGAGCTTGCCGATGGTGTAGAGCAGGGGCACGGGTCCTCCGGCGGTCGTACGTGAAACAGGCGCTGTCACGGTAGCCGACGCGGCCGTCCGCCACCGAGCGGGTGGCCCGCAGTCCACTCGCTGGGGCCGGGCCCTCCTCCACCCGAAGGGGTGCAGGAGGGCCCGGTCCGCTCACACCTTGCGGACCGTCACGGTCACGCGCTCGCCCTCGCCCGCCTCGCCGGAGAAGCCGTCGAGGCCCTCGGCGAAGTCGATGCTGTCGGCGAGCACCTCCCGCGCCACGAACCCGGTGTACGCGGCGACCGCCGCCCGCACCTCCTCCGACGCCGAGACGGCCACCGTGATCCGGTCGGAGATGTCCAGATCGGCGTCGCGGCGGGCCTGCTGCACGACCCGGACCACGTCCCGGGCCAGCCCCTCGGCGGCGAGTTCCGGCGTGACCTCGGTGTCCAGCACGACCACTCCCTCACCGCCTGGTAGCGGCGCGGAGTGCTCGGCGTCGGCGGCGACCAGGCGCAGCTCGTACTCGCCCTCGGCCAGCGTCACCCCGGCGGCGACCGGGGCGCCGTCGCGCAGCTCCCACTCCCCCGCCTTGACCGCCTTGATGACCTGCTGGACGGCCTTGCCGACGCGCGGGCCGAGCGCCCGCGGCACCACGGTGAGCACCTGCTGGCAGTACGCGGACACCTCGTCGGTGAGCACGACCTCCTTCACGTTCACCTCGTCGGCGACCAGGTCGGCGAAGGGCCGCAGCTGGGCGGCGACGGGCGACGCCACGGTGAGCGTCGCCAGCGGCAGCCGTACCCGCAGGCCCTTGGCCTTGCGCAGCGACAGCGCCGCCGAGGCGACCGCCCGGACGTTGTCCATCGCGGAGACCAGCTCGTGGTCGGCCGGGAACTCCTCCGCGGACGGCCAGTCGGTCAGGTGCACCGACCGCTCGCCGGTCAGCCCGCGCCAGATCTCCTCGGCGGTCAGCGGCGCCAGCGGCGCCACCACCCGGCACAGCGTCTCCAGCACGGTCCACAGCGTGTCGAACGCGTCCGCGTCGCCGGCCCAGAACCGGTCCCGGGACCGGCGCACGTACCAGTTGGTCAGCGCGTCCAGGTAGGACCGCACGGTGGCGCAGGCGCCGGAGATGTCGTACGCGTCCATCTGCGCGCCGACGGTCGCGACCAGCTCGTTCGTCTTCGCCAGCACGTACCGGTCGAGCACGTTCGTGGAGTCGGTACGACGACGCGCGGTGTAGCCGTCGGCGTTGGCGTACAGCGAGAAGAAGTACCAGACGTTCCACAGCGGCAGCAGCACCTGGCGCACCGCGTCCCGGATGCCCGACTCGGTGACCGCCATGTCGCCGCCGCGCAGCACCGGCGAGGACATCAGCATCCACCGCATCGCGTCCGACCCGTAGGAGTCGAACACGTGGTAGACGTCCGGGTAGTTGCGCAGGCTCTTGGACATCTTGCGCCCGTCCGAGCCGAGCAGGATGCCGTGGCTCAGGCAGTTGCGGAACGCCGGCCTGTCGAACAGCGCGGTGGCCAGCACGTGCATGGTGTAGAACCAGCCGCGGGTCTGCCCGATGTACTCGACGATGAAGTCACCCGGGTAGTGGTGCTCGAACCACTCACGGTTCTCGAACGGGTAGTGCACCTGGGCGAACGGCATCGAGCCGGACTCGAACCAGCAGTCCAGCACCTCCGGCACCCGGCGCATCATCGACTTGCCCGTCGGGTCGTCCGGGTTGGGGCGGACCAGGTCGTCCACCACCGGCCGGTGCAGGTCGGTCAGGCGTACGCCGAAGTCCCGCTCGATCTGCTCCAGCGAGCCGTACACGTCGACCCGCGGGTAGTTCGGGTCGTCGGACTTCCACACCGGGATCGGCGAGCCCCAGAACCGGTTGCGGCTGATCGACCAGTCCCGGGCGTTCGCCAGCCACTTGCCGAACGAGCCGTCCTTGATGTGCCCAGGGGTCCAGTTGATCTGCTGGTTCAGCTCGACCATCCGGTCCTTGAACGTCGACACCGCGACGAACCACGACGACACCGCCTTGTAGACAAGCGGGGTGTCGCAGCGCCAGCAGTGCGGGTAGGAGTGGGTGTAGGTGTCCTGCCGCAGCACCACCCCCCGCTCCTTCAGCTCCCGGATCACCGGCTTGTTCACGTCGAAGACCTGCTCGCCCTGGTACGGCGGCACCAGCGCGGTGAACCGGGTGTGGTCGTCCACGGTCACGACGGTGGGGATGCCGGCGGCGTTGCAGGTGTTCTGGTCGTCCTCACCGAAGGCGGGCGCCAGGTGGACGATCCCGGTGCCGTCCTCGGTGGTCACGAAGTCCGCGCCGAGCACCTGGTAGGCGTTCGGGCCGGCCGGCTCGACGAGGAAGTCGTACAGCGGCGTGTAGCGGCGTCCGACCAGGTCGCGGCCGTACACGGTGCCGACCTGCTCGTACCCCTCCAGCTCCTTGGCGTACGCGCCGAGGCGCGCGGCGCCGACGACGTAGCGCTCGCCGTCGCGTTCCAGCACGGCGTACTCGATGTCGGGGCCGACGGCGAGCGCCAGGTTCGACGGCAGCGTCCACGGCGTGGTCGTCCAGACGCCCAGCTTGACCGGCCCGCGCAGCGGCTCCGGCGCGTTCTCGTCGGCGGTCAGCTCGAACCAGACGGTGAGCGTCGGGTCGTGCCGGTCCCGGTAGACGTCGTCCATCCGGGTCTCGGTGTTCGACAGCGGCGTCTCGCACCGCCAGCAGTACGCGAGCACCCGGAAGCCCTCGTAGACCAGGCCCTTGTCGTGCAGGGTCTTGAAGGCCCACATGACGCTTTCCATGTAGTCCAGGTCGAGCGTCTTGTAGTCGTTGGCGAAGTCGACCCAGCGGGCCTGCCGGGTGACGTACCGCTCCCAGTCGTGGGTGAACTCCAGCACGGAGGTGCGGCAGGCGTCGTTGAACCGGGCCACGCCGAGGTCGAGGATCTCCGCCTTGGTGGTGATACCGAGCTGCTTCTCGGCCACCACCTCGGCGGGCAGGCCGTGGCAGTCCCAGCCGAACCGGCGCTCGACGTGCCTGCCACGCATGGTCTGGTAGCGCGGCACCACGTCCTTGACGTAGCCGGTGAACAGGTGGCCGTAGTGCGGCAGGCCGTTGGCGAACGGCGGGCCGTCGTAGAAGACGTACTCGTTCTCGCCGTCGCGGCCGGCGTCGCGGGCCTCGACGGACGCCTCGAAGGTCTTGTCGGCCGTCCAGTGCTCCAGCACCCGGCGCTCGACCGCGGGCAGGTCCGGGCTCGCCGGGACACCGGCGCCGGTCGGGTCGTGCAACGGATAGGCCATCGCCTGTCGCTCTCCCTCAGCAGCTCACTCGTCTGTGGTCTGCGAGGACGAACCGAATCCGGTACGCCGTGACCGGCGTCCCGGGCGTGGCCCGCGGTACCACCCCGCTTGGCGGCCGAGGTGCGACCGCCCGCTCGTTGGCCGGCTGTGACGGGCCGTCCCGTCCGGTTCTACTGAGCCGGTGACCCGGCCGTTCTTCCGGAGGCTCACCGGTGATGGCCGGGTCGTCGCCTGTGCCCGTCAAGCGTACTCGACCCCCCACCCACCGCGCCGCCGAGTATCACCCGCCCCGCCCCGGGCGTCAGCGGCGCGACGGGGCCGGGAGGGTGGTGGTCCAGAGGGAGGCGCCGGCGCGGTCGCGCAGGTGGACCGTCAGCGCCGCCGACGGGCCGTCGATGGTCACCTCGCCGAAGTGCTGGAAACCCTCGGCCGGGGAGGTGTTGGCGCGCGGCGGCGCGTGCACGAACACCGCCTTCGGGCCGAACGTGCCGTCCAGCGCGTTCGGCCCGAACGCACCGGCGTGCGCCGGGCCGGAGACGAACTCCCAGAACGGGCTGAAGTCCCGCACGGCGGCGCGCGCCGGGTCGTAGTGGTGGGCGGCGGTGTAGTGCACGTCGGCGGTGAGGAACACCAGCCCGGTCACCCCGGCCCGGTGCGAGGTGCGCAGCACCTCGGCGAACTCCAGCTCCCGGCCGGCCGGCACGCCGTGGTCACCCTGCGCGACGCCCTCCTGCGCGGCGGAACCGTCCGGCACCACCACGCCGATCGGCAGGTCGTTGGCGATCACCTTCCAGGTGGCCCGGGACGCGCGCAGCTCCCGGATCAGCCACTCCCGCTGCGCCCGGCCGAGCAGCCCGCGATTGCGGTCGGCGTACGTGTTGCCGTCGTTCGGGTCCTTGTAGGTGCGCATGTCCAGCACGAACACGTCCAGCAGCGGCCCGTACGACAGCTTCCGGTACATCGGCCCGCCCGACGGCACCGGCAGCCACTCGTGGAACGCCTGCCGGGCCCGGGCGGCGAGCACGTCCACCCGCTTCTCGCCGTACCGCTCGTCGGTCAGGGTCTCCCCCGGGTACCAGTTGTTCACCACCTCGTGGTCATCCCACTGGTTGATCTGCGGCACCTCGGCGGCGAACGCCCGCAGGTGCTCGTCGAGCAGGTTGTACGCGAACTGCCCCCGGTACTCGGCGAGCGTCTCGGCCACCTTGCTCTTCTCCGGCGTCACCAGGTTGCGCCAGGTCCGGCCGTCCGGCAGCACCACGCTCTCGGCCAGCGGGCCGTCGGCGTACACCGTGTCGCCGCTGCACAGGAAGAAGTCCGGGCGGCGCTCCCGCATGGCCCGGAAGATCGCCAGGCCGTCGAAGTCGGGGCTGATCCCCCAGCCCTGCCCGACGATGTCGCCGGTCCACACGAACCGCACGTCACGCCGCTGGTGCCGCCCGGGGGCGGTGGCGAACGAACCGGTCAGCGGCTCGCTGCACAGGCCGTGCCGGTCCAGGCTCTCCACCCGTACCCGGTAGTGCAGCCGCTCCCCCGCGGGCAGGCCGCGCAGGCGGACCTTGCCGGTGAGGTCGCCGGTGAGGTCGACCACCGGGCCGCGCACCAGGCGGGCGCCGCGCAGGTCCGGCCGGCGGCTGACCTCGACCAGCATCCGGCCGGGCCGGTCCGCGCGGGTCCAGACCAGCGCCGAGTCGGCGGTCACGTCGCCGCTCTGCACGCCGTGGGTGAGCAGCGGCCGGCCGCTGCGCCGCAGGCCGGGTGCGGCGGGCGCGCCGGGCGCGCCGAGCAGCGCGCCGCCGGCGACTCCGGCACCGGCGACCAGGCCGGCGCGGAGCAGGGTACGTCGATCGAAGTGCGTCATGGGTTCTCCCGGTCTCGGCAGTGTCGCCAGCCCGGTCTACCGGCCGCAGGTGGCCGGGAACTCCGGTCGAGGTGACCGGCACGTCAACGACTGCTGTCCAGCGCCCCGGCATGACCACCGTCACACCGCCGGGCCGTCACACCGCACCCGCCGTGCCCCGTCCTGTGCGCGTACCCGAACCCTCAAGGAGGCGGCGATGAGCCGGATGGACATGGCGGCGGTGGCACCCGAGGCGTACCAGGCCGTGCTGGGCCTGGAGAAGTACGTCCGGGCGAACGTGGACCACACCGTGCTGGAGCTGGTGAAGCTGCGGGCGTCGATGCGCAACGGCTGCGCGTTCTGCGTCGACATGCACAGCCGCGAGGCGCTGGCGGCCGGCGAGGACAGCCGCCGGCTGTTCGCGGTCGCGGCGTGGCGCGAGGCGCCGTTCTTCGACGAGCGGGAGCGGGCCGCGCTGGACCTCACCGACGCGGTGACCCGGCTCGGCGAGCACGGCGTGCCGGACGACGTCTGGGACGCCGCGGCGAAGGTGTGGTCGGAGAAGGAGCTGGCGGACCTGGTGATGGCGATCGCCACCATCAACGTGTGGAACCGGGTCGCGGTGACCTGCCAGACGCAGCCGCCGGCGCAGGTCTGACCGCTGACACACGACGGCCCCGGTCCCGCCAGTCGCGGGCCGGGGCCGTCGGCGCGTCGGTCAGGCCAGCTCGGGGAACCAGAGCGCGATCTCGCGCTTGGCGCTGTCCGCCGAGTCGGAGGCATGCACCAGGTTCTCCCGGTTCGACAGCGACAGGTCACCGCGGACGGTGCCGGCGGCGGCCTTGCGGCCGTCGGTGCTGCCGATCATCGCGCGCACCACCTCGACCACCTGGTCGCCGGAGAGCACCAGCGCCACCAGCGGGCCGCTGGTCATGAACGTCTTCAGCGGCGGGTAGAACGGCTTGTCGACGTGCTCGGCGTAGTGCTGGTCGGCGAAGTCGCCGTCCATGGTCCGGCTCACCATCGCGTCGATCCGCAGGCCCTTGCGCTCGAAACGGGACAGGATCTCGCCCACCAGACCGCGGCGCACCGCGTCGGGCTTGATCAGTACGAGCGACCGCTCGTCCGGGCTGCTGCTGGACACGCTGGGTTCCTCCTGCGCACTCAAACGGGGTTCGGCTGGGTACGGTCAGCGTAGCGACCCGGTCCCGGCGCCGGCGCGGCGGCTGCGTCTTCCCTGGCCCGCCGCGGCGGCCTAGCCTGGCCCTGGAACCCCTGGGAGGTCCACTGTGGCGAATGGCGGGAACCGCACGATCGCGCCGGTACGCAAACTGATCGGCGCGGTGCTGGGCACCGTCGCCACCTTCGTGACCGTGTTCGGGCTCGGCATGACCAGCTGGGCCATCGTGGCCCTCGGCGTTGCGCTGCTGGTGCTGGCGATCGCCCTGGCCACGGTACGCGGCGGCGGCCGCACCTGGGTGATCGGCCTCGGGCACGTGCACAGCGCCTCCGAGCCGCCCACCCAGTACGCGTTCGGCCGGTGCGAGCTGCAACTGGTCATCGACGCGCCGGGGCTGCCGCCCCGCTCCAAGAAGATCATCGAACCTCGGGTACCGGTCGCCAAGTGGCCCTCGCTGGGCCAGGCGCTGCCGGTCCGGGTGGCGCTGGACGACCAGCGGCACGTACGCGTGCTCTGGGACGAGGTGCCCACGCACGCCGAGAGCGCCGCCGCGGTCGCCGACCTGCCGCCCGAGTACGCCACCGAGCCGGACCCGCTCGACGAGCCGCTGATCGCGCAGGAGGCGCCGCCGTGGGCCGGGCGCGCGCCGGAGGACGACTTCCGCGACGACTACCCGCCCGCGCCGGACCCGTACCTGGACGACGTCCCGCCCCGGGCCGAGGAACGCGAGCCGGTGGTGCTGCACCAGAGCCCCGGCGGCCCGGTGGTGCTGGAGGGCCAGCTCGTCGAACGGGCCGAGCGCACGGCCGGCCCTGACCCGCTCCCCCGCCGCGCCCCGGCGCCCCGCTCGCCGGCCGAGGAGCCGGTCGACACGGTGCCGGTCGAGACTGTGCTCGTCGACTCCCCGCCGGCTGACTCGGTGCCGGCCGACACCGGACGGGCCGACGCCGGGCCGGCCGGATCCGGGCCGGCCGACGGCGGGCCCGATCCGATCGACGTGGCGCTGGACGACCCCGCGGACGCGCCTCCGCGCTCCGACGCGCCGCCGACGCCCGAGGAACTGGACGAGGCGATCTTCGGTCCGTCCGGCGCGGCCGAACCGGACGAGCTGGCCAGCCCGATCAGCGGCGTCGGCATCACGCTGCTCGTCACCGACCTGGACCGGTCCCTCGACTTCTACCGCGAACTCGGCTTCGAGGAGCTGGACCGGGGCGAGGGCAACGCCGTGCTCGCCTCCGGGCCGACCCGGCTGGTGCTGCGCCGGGTGACCGGCGCCGCCCCGATCAGCCGCCGCCTGGTGCACGTCAACCTGGAGGTGGACGACATCCAGGGCGCGTACGAACGGCTGCGCGACTCCGGCGTCCGGTTCACGTACGCCCCGCGCGTGGTCAACCGGGGCACCAAGCTGGAGGTGTGGGCGGCTGCCTTCCGCGACCCCGACGGCCACGGCGTCGCGCTGACGCAGTGGCGCACCCTCGCCCAGGTGTAAGGAAGGGGCCCCTCTCAACACGCGCAACCGCGCGCCGGCGCTCAGCCGAGGATGACCCGCCGCACGTGCAGCGCGTACGCCCACACCAGCGCGAACATCACCCCGAGCGCGAACAGCGACCAGTGCAGCAGCCCGGAGAGCAGCAGCAGGCCCTGGATCACGGTGCCGGCGTGCCACGCCCACGGGCGGCGCATCATCCCGGCGAGCACCACACAGGCGACCGCCAGCGCCACGATCGCGCCGATCGCCGCGCCGCTCAGGTCACCGCCGACCACCCGGATCGGCTGGATGGCCAGCAGCAGCACCAGCGCCTCCAGCGACATGGTGCCGGCGCCGAGTCCGCGTACCGCCTTGTCCGGGTTCCGCAGCCCGGACCGCCGCCCGCCGCCCACCGACTCCGAGCCGCCTGCCTGCTCCGGACCGGACGGCTGCTCCGGGCCCGTCGGCTGCTCAGTGCCGGCCGCCTGCTCCGGATCGGTCGGGCGCTGCTGCGGGCCGGTCATCGCTTGAGCAGCCGGCGGGCGTCGGCCACTGTCACCACCGATCCGGTGATCAGCACGCCCACCCCGGACAGTTCGCCCGGCACGTCCGCCTCGGCCTCCGCCACCGCCGCCTCGATGGCGTCGGGCATCTCCCGGGTCACCTGCACGCGCTCCGGCCCGAAGATCTCCCGCGCCAGCGCGGCCAGCTCGTCCACCGGCATCGCCCGGGCCGAGCTGTTCTCCGCCACCACGATCGAGTCGAGCACCGGTTCGAGCAGTTCCAGCAGGCTCGCCGCGTCCTTGTCGCCGAGCACCGCCAGCACGCCGACGAGCTTGCTGAACGCGAACTCCTCCTGCACGGCGGCGACCGTCGCGGCCATGCCGTGCGGGTTGTGCGCGCCGTCGAGCAGCACCGTCGGGGCGCTACGTACCCGCTCCAGCCGGCCCGGCGAACTGGTCGCGGCGAATCCCTCACGGACCGCCTCGATGTCGAGCTGCCGCCGGGCGCCGGCACCGAGGAACGCCTCCACCGCGGCCAGCGCGACCGCCGCGTTCTGCGCCTGGTGCGCGCCGTGCAGCGGGATGAAGATCTCCTCGTACACCCCGCCCAGGCCCTGGATGGTCAGCACCTGGCCGCCGACCGCGACCGCGCGGCGCAGCACGCCGAACTCGGCGCCCTCGCGCGCGACGGTGGCGTTGACCTCGGCGCAGCGTGCCAGGATCGGGCGGGCCGCCTCCTCCTCCTGCGCCGCCGCGATCACTGTGGCGCCGGGGTGGATGATGCCGGCCTTGTGCAGCGCGATGTCCTCGATGGTGTCGCCGAGCCACTCGGTGTGGTCCAGCCCGATCGGGGTGATCACGGCGACGCCGGCCTGGATGACGTTCGTCGCGTCCTCCGCGCCGCCGAGCCCGACCTCCACCACCGCCACGTCGACCGGGGCGTCGGCGAACGTGGCGAACGCCAGCGCCGTGGTCATGTCGAAGTAGGTCAGCGGCTCGGCGAACCGCTGGTCGACCAGCTCGGCCAGCGGCGCGATCTCACGGTACGTGGACACGAACCGCTCCTCGCTCACCGCCTCGCCGTCCAGGCTGATCCGCTCCCGGACGGTCTCCAGGTGCGGGCTGGTGTAGCGGCCGGTGTGCAGCCCGAACGCCCGCAGCAGCGAGTCGATCATCCGGGCCGTCGAGGTCTTGCCGTTGGTGCCGGTCAGGTGGATCGACGGGTACGCCCGCTGCGGGCTGCCCAGCAGGTCGAGCAGGGTCTCGATCTTCTCCAGCTCGAAGTGCATCCGGGTGAAGCCGCGCGCGTTGAGCGCGGCCTCCACCTCGGCGAACTCGGTGCGGTCGGTGCGGTCACTCATGCGGAGCCAGCTTTCGTTCGCGACTGCGGGGCTCGCAACCCCGGCTCACTCCTCGCGCTCACGAGGAGCCATCTTTCGTTCGCGACTGCGGGGCTCGCAACCCCGGCTCACTCCTCGCGCTCATGCGGAGCCATCTTTCGTTCGCGACTGCGGGGCTCGCAACCCCGGCTCACTCCTCGCGCTCACGAGGGCAGCGCCTCCAGGGCGGCGTCGATCCGGACCAGGTCCGCCTCGGCCACCGCCAGCCGTTCGCGGATCTTCGCCACCACCGGCTCGGGCGCCTTGCCGACGAACGCCGGATTGTCCAGCTTCGCCCGCGCCTGGGTGGCCTCCTTCTCGGCCGCCGCCCGGTCCTTGGTGAGCCGGGCGCGCTCGGCGGCCACGTCGATCGAACCGCGGGTGTCGAGCGCGACGCTCACCGCGCCGGGCATGGCCAGCGTGGCGCCGGCCTGGAAGTCGTCGCCTGGTGCGTCGAGCCGGGCCAGCGAGCGCACCAGCGGCTCGTGCGCCGCGATGCCCGCGCCGGCCAGGCCGTCGAGCCGCGCGGCGACCCGCTGGGTCGGCCGCAGCCCTTGGTCCGACCGGAACCGCCGGACCTCGGTCACCACCCGCTGGAGGGTGCCGACTTCGCCCTCCGCGGCGTCGTCGACGAGGGTACGGTCGGCGACCGGCCAGGACGCCGTCAGGACGGTCTCGCCGCCGCTCAGCGCGGCCCACAGCTCGTCGGTGACGAACGGGATGACCGGGTGCAGCAGCCGCAGGAGCTGGTCCAGCACGTGGCCCAGCACCCGGCGGGTGGCGTCGGCGGCGGGGCCGCCCTCGGCCAGCACCGGCTTGCTCAGCTCCACGTACCAGTCGCAGACGTCGTCCCACGCGAAGTGGTAGAGCAGGTCGCAGACCTTCGCGAACTCATACGCCTCGAACTGCTCGTCGACCTCGGCGGTGACGTGCGCCAGCCGGGACAGGATCCACCTGTCGACGGTGGAGAGGTCAGCGGCGGCCGGCAGCGGACCGTCGGTGTGCGCGCCGTTGAGCAGCGCGAACCGGGTGGCGTTCCAGAGCTTGTTGCAGAAGTTGCGGGAGCCCTGGCACCACTCCTCGCTGACCGGCACGTCCTGGCCGGGGTTGGCGCCCCGGGCCAGCGTGAAGCGGGTGGCGTCGGCGCCGAACCGGTCGATCCAGTCCAGCGGGTCGACCACGTTGCCGAACGACTTCGACATCTTCTTGCCGTGCTCGTCGCGGACCATGCCGTGCAGCGCCACCACGTCGAACGGCTGCACGCCGTCCATCGCGTACAGGCCGAACATCATCATCCGGGCGACCCAGAAGAACAGGATGTCGTAGCCGGTGACCAGCACGCTGGTCGGGTAGAACTTCGCCAGGTCGGGGGTGCGCTCGGGCCAGCCGAGCGTGGAGAACGGCCACAGCCCGCTGGAGAACCAGGTGTCCAGGACGTCCTCGTCCTGCCGCCAGCCCTCGCCGGACGGCGGCTCCTCGTCCGGGCCGACGCAGACGATCTCGCCGTCCGGGCCGTACCAGACGGGGATGCGGTGGCCCCACCACAGCTGGCGGGAGATGCACCAGTCGTGCATGTTGTCGACCCAGGCGAAGTAGCGCTTGGCCAGCTCGGCCGGCTCGATCTTCACCCGGCCGTCACGCACCGCGTCACCGGCGGCCTTCGCGAGCGGGGCGGTGTTGACGAACCACTGCAACGACAGCCGGGGCTCGACAGTCGTCTTGCACCGCGAGCAGTGCCCCACCGCGTGCAGGTACGGCCGCTTCTCGGCCACGATCCGGCCCTGCTCGCGCAGCGCCGCGACGATCGCCGGGCGGGCCTCGTAGCGGTCCAGGCCCTGGAACGGGCCGGGCGCGGTGATGACGCCGCGCTCGTCCATGATCGTCAGCGAGGGCAGGTCGTGCCGCTGGCCGATCTCGAAGTCGTTCGGGTCGTGCGCCGGGGTCACCTTGACCATGCCGGTGCCGAAGCTGGGGTCGACGTGCTCGTCGGCGACGATCGGGATCCGCCGGTCGGTGAGCGGCAGCTCCACCTCGGTGCCGATCAGGTGCCGGTAACGCTCGTCGTCCGGGTGCACCGCCACCGCGGTGTCGCCGAGCATGGTCTCCGCGCGGGTGGTCGCCACCACGACCTCGTCGCCGTAGCGGATCGAGACCAGCTCGCCCTCGTCGTCGGTGTGCTCCACCTCGATGTCGGACAGCGCGGTGAGGCAGCGCGGGCACCAGTTGATGATCCGGTTGGCCCGGTAGATGAGCCCGTCGTCGAAGAGCTTCTTGAACATGGTCTGCACGGCCCGGGACAGGCCCTCGTCCATGGTGAAGCGCTCGCGGTCCCAGTCGACCGCGTCGCCGAGCCGGCGCATCTGGCCGAGGATCGCGCCGCCGGACTCGGCCTTCCACTGCCAGACCCGCTCGACGAACTTCTCCCGCCCGAGGTCGTGCCGGGACAGCCCCTCACCGGCGAGCTGCCGCTCGACCAGGTTCTGGGTGGCGATGCCGGCGTGGTCCATGCCCGGCAGCCAGAGCGCCTCGTACCCCTGCATCTTCTTGCGCCGGGTGAGCGCGTCCATGAGCGTGTGCTCGAACGCGTGACCCATGTGCAGCGAGCCGGTGACGTTCGGCGGCGGGATGACGATGGTGAACGGCGGCTTCTCGCTGTCCGCCGACGCCCGGAAGTGCCCGCCGGCTACCCACTGCTCGTACCGTCGCTGCTCTACCTCGCCGGGCTGGTACTGGCCGGCGAGGGTCGGGGCGTCGGGGCGTCGGGCATCCAGTCTCTCGGTCACCCTGAAAGTCTACGGAGCGCTTTCGGGGACCCGACGTGCACCACCTGTGATTCGCGTACGGTGGCGGTCATGTCCGACGCGCATCTCACCGAGCACCCGGTCGACGGGGGTTCCGATCCGGTCGAGCTGACCGATGAGCCGATCGAGCTGAGCCGCCGCGATCCCGCGCAGGAGCCCGAACGCCGTCCCGTGTCCCGGCGCCGGAAGATCGTCCTCGCCGCCCTGCTGGCGGCCGGCCTGGCCGGCGCCGGCGCGCTCGGACTGGGCGGCTGGCGGGTGATCCAGCAGAAGGACACCACGCTCGGTCAGCCGGCCGAGGTGGCCGGGCTGGTACGCGACGACAGCGAGCGGGCCCGCAGCACCGCCGACTACCTGCGCGACGGACTGGCCGCCGACATCGAGCTGGACCGCGGCTACGGCGCCGTCTACTCCGACGGCGGGGACGCCAAGCGTTCGGTGCTGCTGTTCGGCGGCACCACGCTGCTCTGGCAGCCCGAGCGTGACCTGGACACCCTGTTCGGCCTGATGGCCGATGAGACCGGCCGGGTGGCAGGGCTGCGCGAGGTGGACGCGGGCCGCCTGGGCGGCGTGATGAAGTGCGGTACGACGAGCGGCGACGGCGGCGACTTCGCGGTGTGCGGGTGGGCCGACCACGGCAGCGTCGTGATGGGCATGTTCCCGGGCCGCCGGGTCGACGACGCCGCGGCCCTGTTCCGGGACATCCGCGAGTCCGTCCAGAGCCGCTGACCGCAGCCGGCCTTCGGGCCGGCTTTCCGGTGAACGCAATTCAGGGCCACCCGGTGCGGGGTGGCCCTGAATTGGAAGATTGTCCGGCGGTGTCCTACTCTCCCACACCCTCCCGAGTGCAGTACCATCGGCGCTGGAGGGCTTAGCTTCCGGGTTCGGAATGTGACCGGGCGTTTCCCCTCCGCCATGACCGCCGTAACTCTATGAACATGTCAACCAACCCTGATGGGTGGTGGTTTGTTCAGAGTTGCACAGTGGACGCGTAGCAGCTTGGTAGTCAAGTCCTCGGCCTATTAGTACCGGTCAACTGAACCCGTTACCGGGCTTACATTTCCGGCCTATCAACCCAGTCGTCTAGCTGGGGGCCTTACCCCACAATGTGGGTGGGATACCTCATCTTGAAGCGAGCTTCCCGCTTAGATGCTTTCAGCGGTTATCCCTTCCGAACGTAGCTAACCAGCCGTGCCCCTGGCGGGACAACTGGCACACCAGAGGTTCGTCCGTCCCGGTCCTCTCGTACTAGGGACAGCCCTTCTCAAGTATCCTACGCGCACGGCGGATAGGGACCGAACTGTCTCACGACGTTCTAAACCCAGCTCGCGTACCGCTTTAATGGGCGAACAGCCCAACCCTTGGGACCTGCTACAGCCCCAGGATGCGACGAGCCGACATCGAGGTGCCAAACCATCCCGTCGATATGGACTCTTGGGGAAGATCAGCCTGTTATCCCCGGGGTACCTTTTATCCGTTGAGCGACACCGCTTCCACATGCCAGTGCCGGATCACTAGTCCCGACTTTCGTCCCTGCTCGACCTGTCAGTCTCACAGTCAAGCTCCCTTGTGCACTTGCACTCAACACCTGATTGCCAACCAGGCTGAGGGAACCTTTGGGCGCCTCCGTTACCCTTTAGGAGGCAACCGCCCCAGTTAAACTACCCACCAGACACTGTCCCTGAACCGGATAACGGTCCGAAGTTAGATACCCAAATCAACCAGAGTGGTATTTCAAGATTGCCTCCACCCATACTGGCGTATGGACTTCACCGGCTCCCACCTATCCTACACAAGCTAATTCAGATACCAATGTCAAGCTATAGTAAAGGTCCCGGGGTCTTTCCGTCCTGCCGCGCGTAACGAGCATCTTTACTCGTAATGCAATTTCGCCGGGCCTGTGGTTGAGACAGTGGGGAAGTCGTTACGCCATTCGTGCAGGTCGGAACTTACCCGACAAGGAATTTCGCTACCTTAGGATGGTTATAGTTACCACCGCCGTTTACTGGCGCTTAAGTTCTCCGCTTCGCTCGTGA
>NZ_SPQD01000001.1:3925000-5070000 GCF_004637285.1 Micromonospora sp. CNZ285
GTCGTGGTCGCCTGTCTGTCCGGCCGCCGCCACGAAGCACTGGTTCTCGATCGCCCGGGCCCGCAGCAGCACCTCCCAGTGGTCCCGCCCGGTGTGCATCATGAACGCCGCCGGCACCACGAGCAGTTCGGCGCCACCGTCGGTCGCGAGCTGCCGGTACAACTCCGGGAACCGCAGGTCGTAGCAGATGGACAGACCGACCCGCAGACCCTCGACGTCGACCACCACGGGTTTCTCGCCCGGCGCGACGGTTGCCGACTCGAGGTAGGAGACGCGGCCGGGGATCTCCACGTCGTACAGATGGATCTTGCGGTAGGTGGCGGCGAGCGCGCCCTCGCGGTCGAAGACCAGCGAGGTGTTCCAGGTGTGCGCCGGGTCCGGACCGGCCTCGTGGAACGAGCCGGCGATCACCCACATGCCCAGCCGCCGGGCGGTCTCCGCGAAGAACCGCCCCACAGTCCCGTCGACCGGCTCGGCCGGCGGCATCCCGTCAGCGTGACCGAGGTAGTCGACGTACTCCGGAAGGAGGGCGAGATCCGCGCCGGCCGCCGCGGCCCTGACCAGCAGGGCCTCGGCGGCGGCGAGGTTCGCCGCCCGGTCGTCGCGGGCGTTGAGCTGGCAGACGGCGACGCGCATGACCCGAGGGTACGGGCGGAAGCGGGCGCGCGACAGGGCTCAGACGCTGGACAGGACGAGCGCCGCCGCGGCGAAGCCGAGCCCGGCCACCTGTGCCGGCCGGAGCCGTTCCCGGTCGACGGCGAGCGCGAGCAGGACGGTGCTCGCCGGGTAGAGCGAGGCGATGGCGGCCACCACGCTCAGGTGCCCCCGGCCCGCCGCGGCGAGGAACAGAGCGTTCGCGGCGGAGTCGAGCAGACCGGCGGTCGCGGCCCAGCCGAGGACGCGCCGCCCCAGTCGCAGGCGTGCACCGGTACGGACGGCGAGCGCGAGGCCGAACGCGATCGAGCTGACCCGTACCGCGAGAACCGGCCACATGCCGGCGGCCTCGTCGGCCTGGCCGAGCAGCGCGAAGAAGACGCCGAAGAGCAGCCCGGCGGCCAGTGCCATACCGATCACGCGGCCGGAGACGCGGCGTGCCGCACCGCGCTCCCCCAGGCTGACCAGGCCGATGGCGACCACGGCGAGCCCGGCGCCGCCGAGCGCTACGGCACCCGGCGAGTGCGCGAGGACCAGGCCGGCGACGATCGGCACGATCGCGGCGGTGATCGCGGTGACCGGCGCGACGACGGCCATCACGCCGGTGGCGAGCGCGCGGTAGAGCAGCATGACGCCGCCCGCGCCTGCCACCCCGGCGAGCAGTCCCCAGCCCAGGTCGAGCGGGCTCGGCGTGCCGGGCACCACGAGGACGAGGGCGAGCAGCAGCGGAACGCTGAGGATCTGTGACACCACGGTCACGGCGATCGGGTCGGCGCGCCGGGACGCCTTGCCGCCGGCGAAGTCGGCGGTGCCGAAGGCGAGCGCGGACACGGCGGCGAGGACAATGGGGAGCACCCCGCAGTCGTACCACAATAGTGACCGTGAAGGACAGTGTGATGACCGATACCGGTGGACGGGTCGGCGCGGTGACCTCAGCCGTCGCCCGCCAGGTACGTGAGCTGCGAGCGGCACGTGGCTGGTCGTTCGAGGAACTGGCCGGCCGGTCCGGGGTCAGCAAGGGCATGCTGGTGCAGATCGAGGGGGCGCGCACCAACCCGAGCATCGGCACGCTCTGCCGGGTCGCCGACGCGTTCGGCGTCAGCATCGCCCGGCTGCTGGAGCCGGCCGAACAGAGCACGGTGCGGGTCAGTGCGGCGGACGAGGCGCCGGTGCTGTGGCGCGGCCCGCACGGCGGTCTGGCGCGTCTGCTCAGCGGACTCGGCGAACCCGACCTGGTCGAGCTGTGGGACTGGCGGATGGAACCCGGAGAGGCGTTGCGGTCCCCCGACCACGCCCTCGGCACCCGGGAGATCCTGCACGTCCTCGACGGCGCCGCGACGGTCACCGTCGACGGTGTCGACCACGAGGTACGCGCCGGCGAGACGGTCGAGTTCCACGCCGACCGGGAGCACGGCTACCGCACGGCCGGTGACGGGCCGGTGCGCCTGATGATGGTGGTGGTCACCCCGTCGGGCGAGTGGGACCGGCGGACCCGCTCACGCGGACCGCGCCCGAGCTGACCCGGGCGCGGTCGCGAACGGCGGTCAGGCCGACTTCTCCTCGCGGTCCCGCCGGCGCCGGCCGGTGAACTCGCGGGGCACGATCGTCGGGTTGACGTTCTCCAGGACGACCTCGCGGGTGATCAGCACCCGGGCGGCGTCGGGGTTGCTCGGCACCTCGTACATCACGGAGAGGAGCACCTCTTCCATGATCGCCCTCAGGCCGCGGGCGCCGGTGCCGCGGAGCATGGCCTGGTCGGCGATGGCCTCCAGCGCGGGCGGCTCGAACTCCAGCTCGACGCCGTCCAGCTCGAACAGGCGCTGGTACTGGCGGACCAGCGCGTTACGCGGCTCGGTGAGGATCCGCACCAGCGCGGAACGGTCGAGGCTGCGCACGTTGGTGATCACCGGAAGCCGGCCGATGAACTCGGGGATGAGCCCGAACTTCAGCATGTCCTCCGGCATGACCTGGCTGAAGATGTCGTCGGTCGACCGCTCGGACACCGACCGGAGCCGGGCGCCGAAGCCGGTGCCGCCGGAGCCGGTGCGGGCCTCGATGATCTGGTCGAGCCCGGCGAACGCGCCACCGCAGATGAACAGCACGTTCGTGGTGTCGATCTGGATGAACTCCTGGTGCGGGTGCTTACGCCCGCCCTGCGGCGGCACGTTGGCGACGGTGCCTTCGAGCATCTTCAGCAGCGCCTGCTGCACGCCCTCGCCGGAGACGTCACGGGTGATCGACGGGTTCTCCGACTTGCGGGCGATCTTGTCGACCTCGTCGATGTAGATGATGCCGGTCTCGGCGCGCTTGATGTCGTAGTCGGCGGCCTGGATCAGCTTCAGCAGGATGTTCTCGACGTCCTCACCGACGTAGCCCGCCTCGGTGAGCGCGGTGGCGTCGGCGATCGCGAACGGGACGTTGAGCATCCGGGCGAGCGTCTGCGCCAGGTGCGTCTTGCCGCAACCCGTCGGGCCGAGCAGCAGGATGTTCGACTTGGCCAGCTCGACGCCGTCGGTGCCGGAGCCCGGCGCGCCCGCGGCCTCGGCCTGGATCCGCTTGTAGTGGTTGTAGACCGCGACGGCGAGCGCCTTCTTGGCCTGCTCCTGACCGACGACGTAGTTGTCGAGGAACTGGCAGATCTCCATCGGCTTGGGAAGCTCTTCCCACTTCACCTCGCCGGACTCGGCCAGCTCCTCTTCGATGATCTCGTTGCAGAGGTCGATGCACTCGTCGCAGATGTAGACACCAGGGCCCGCGATGAGCTTCTTGACCTGCTTCTGCGACTTGCCGCAGAACGAGCATTTCAGTAGGTCGCCGCCGTCACCGATCCGTGCCACCTACGTTCTCCCTGCACTCGTCGGCCGGAACGCCGGCCCTGACCTGCGAGCGCCGGGGCGCCCGTCCGTCCTGTCGTCCCACCATGCTGTCGGCTCCACCTGATCCGACCGGCGGAGCGGTACAGACCCGACGTTACCCGGTGGCCGGGTTTTCTCCGACCCCCAAAACGGGTGTGTCAGAGGTCGACCGGGAACGATACCCCGACCGACCTCCGACCACACGTTGCTCAGCCCGCAGCGTGCGACGCCAGCAGACCCTTCTTGCGGCTGGTCAGGATCGTGTCGACCAGCCCGTACTCCTTGGACTCCTCGGCCGTCATGATCTTGTCACGGTCGATGTCCTTGCGGACCTGCTCGATCGGGCGGTTGCAGTGCCGGGAGAGCATGTCCTCCAGCTGCGTCCGCATCCGCAGGATCTCCCGCGCCTGGATCTCGATGTCCGAGCCCTGACCGTAACCGCCCTCGGTGGCCGGCTGGTGGATGATGATCCGGGAGTTGGGCAGCGCCATCCGCTTACCCGGGGTGCCCGCGGAGAGCAGCACCGCCGCCGCGCTCGCCGCCTGCCCGAGGCAGACGGTCTGGATGTCCGGGCGGACGTACTGCATGGTGTCGTAGATCGCCGTCATGGCGGTGAAGGAGCCACCGGGCGAGTTGATGTACATGATGATGTCGCGGTCCGGGTCGGTGCCCTCCAGCGTCAGCAGCTGGGCCATCACGTCGTTCGCCGACGCGTCGTCCACCTGGACGCCGAGGAAGATGATCCGGTCCTCGAAGAGCTTGTTGTACGGGTTGGACTCCTTCATCCCGTACGACGTGCGCTCGACGAACGACGGCAGGACATAACGGTTGTGCACAGCCGCGAACTGGGGCGGCAGGCTCAGGTCGGTCATCGTCAGCTCCTCGGTCAGCTCAGGGTCCCGGCGCCATCCGGAACCTGCGCGGCCCCGATGATCACCTTGTCGATGAAGCCGTAGTCCATGGCCTCCTGGGCGGTGAACCAGCGGTCACGGTCCGAGTCCGCCTCGATCTGCGCCTGGGACTGGCCGGTGTGGAACGCGACCCGCTCCTGGAACATCCGCTTGGTGTAGAGCATCTGCTCGGCCTGGATCGCGATGTCCGACGCGGTGCCGCCGAGGCCACCCGAGGGCTGGTGCATCATGATCCGTGCGTGCGGCAGGGCGTAGCGCTTGCCCTTGGTGCCCGCGCAGAGCAGAAGCTGGCCCATGGAGGCCGCCATGCCCATCGCCACGGTCGAGACGTCGTTGTCGATGTACTGCATGGTGTCGTAGATCGCCATGCCGGAGTAGACCGAGCCACCCGGCGAGTTGATCCAGAGGAAGATGTCGCGGTCCGGGTCCTCCGCGGCGAGCAGCAGGAGCTGCGCGCAGATGCGGTTGGCCACCTGGTCGTTCACCTCGCTGCCGAGGAAGATGATCCGTTCCTTGAGCAACCGGTTGTAGACCGAGTCGTCGAGGTTGCCAATGGAGTCGCCACCGCGGGCCTCGTTCACCCGGAGCGACTTCTTGGGGATGTGCATGTCGGTCATGGCAGCCCTTCGCTCTCCGTACCGTCCTACCCGACACTAACCGCTCAGCCGGGAGGCGTACTCCCGGTCGGGGCACTGTTCGCTCTCAGCGCAGTCACCCGCACGGCGTACCCCGGAAAGGGTTTCGGCCGCCTCCCGGCGCGCAGCGCGGGACGGCGGCCGACACCCCCGATGATCAGTGCTGGTGGTCGTGCTCGGCCTCGTTCTGGGCCCGCAGCGCGTCGAGGGAGACCTCGTTGCCCGCCGAGTCCTTGATCTTGATCTTCTCCATCACCGCGGCGAGCGCCTTGCCCCGGCGGACGTCGCCGAAGACGGCCGCGGCGGCACCGGAGCGGACCAGCTGGTCGTAGTACTGCTGCGGGGCCATGCCGGCGCGCTGCGCCCGGTGCACGATCTCGTGACCGAACTCGTCGTCGGAGACCTGCACGTCCTCGGCGTCGGCCAGCGTGTCGAGCAGGAGCTGGATCTTGACGCCGTCGGTCGCCGCCTCGGTCAGCTCGGTGTCGATCTGCTCCTCGGTCTTCTCCTCCGCCGCGAGGTATTCCTCCAGGGAGGCGCCGATGCGCTCGAGCTGGTCGACCATCGCGGCCTTGCGGCTCTCGACCTCCTCCTTGACGACGCCCTCGGGCGCCGGCACCTCGGCGGCGGCCACCATCTGCTCCAGGGCCTTGTCACGGGCGGCGTAGATCTGCTCGACCTGCTTGCCCCGGGTGACTCGCTCCCGCAGGTCGCCGCGCAGCTCGTCGATGGTGTCGAACTCGCTGGCCATCTGCGCGAAATCGTCGTTGAGCTCGGGGAGCTCCTTCTCCTTGACCGTGCGGACGGTCACCGCCACGTCGGCGTCGCGGCCGGCGTAGTCGCCGCCGACGAGCTGCGTGGTGAAGGTGGTGCTGTCGCCGGCGGCCAGGCCGACCAGCGCCTCGTCCAGACCCGGCAGGAGCTGCTTGCTGCCCACCTCGTGCGAGATGTTGCTCGCCGAGCCGCCCGGGACCTCCTCGCCGTCGACAGTGGCGTTCAGGTCGATCTGCACGAAGTCGCCCTCCTGGGCGGCCCGCTCGACGGTCTTCAGCGTGGCGAAGCGCTCGCGCAGGCTGTTGATCTGCTCGTCGATCTCGCTGTCGGCGATCTGGATCTCGTCGACGGTCACCTCGATGGTGGCCGGGTCCGGCAGGGTGATCTCCGGCCGGACGTCCACCTCGGCGGTGAAGTTGAGGGTGTCACCGTCGTTGAACTCCGTGATGTCGACCTCGGGACGGCCCAGCGTCTTCAGGTCGTGCTCCCGGACCGCGGCGAGGATGTTCTGCGGGATGGCCTCCTGGATCGCCTCGTTGAGGACGGTCCCCCGGCCCACCCGCTGGTCGATCACCGCGCTGGGAACCTTGCCCCGGCGGAAGCCGGGAACCTGGACCTGCTGGCCGATCTCCCGGTACGCCTTCTTGAGGCTCGGCTCGAGCTCGACGAACGGCACCTCGATGGCGAGCCGCACGCGCGTCGGGCTCAGAGTCTCGACGGTGCTCTTCACAGGCGTACTCCTTGACGGATCTGGGTGTTGATTCTGGGGCGTGATTGCGCGCATCGAGTGTAGGCGAGCCGGCCGACGGCATCGGCAGGGCCCGGGCACCGCGCGGAAAAAACCGGCGGTTCCCGGGACGATCCGGTCGCGAACGACAGTCGGGGTGGCGGGATTTGAACCCACGGCCCCTCGCTCCCAAAGCGAGTGCGCTACCAAGCTGCGCCACACCCCGGTGGCGACGAAGAGTGTATGCCGTCCGGCCCCCCACGCGGGTGACCGGGGCACGGTACGGCGGCCGCCGGGCGCGGCCGGGCGCCGCCGGGCGGGCGGCCGCCAGGCACCAGTTCGGGGAAGTGGCTGGGTCCGAGGGCCCGGGAAGGCGCCACCTCGCCGAAGTGGCGTGGATCTTGAAGGTCGGCGGAAACCTCCGGGTACGCGCTGCGCGGTGGCCGTGGTTCATTGGGTACGCTGTTGGCGCGCCCTGCTGTGGTGGGGCGCTCGCGGGCGTAGCTCAATGGCAGAGCTTCAGTCTTCCAAACTGACGGTGCGGGTTCGATTCCCGTCGCCCGCTCCACCCACGAAGGCCCAGGCAGACCGCATGATCGCGGCACCTGGGCCATCGCATTCCTCCCCCATTTTCAGATCTTGCGCCGTTCACCGGCGGTGTCAGCCTGCCCCGGCGATCCGGTGATGCAGCGCCGAAGCGATCTCATGGTCGCGCTCGCCGATGGCGTGCTGATGGAGCAGGGCCGCCCGCATGGTGCTGTGACCCCTGCGCTAGCCGCCGCGTCTCCCCGAGTAACCGAGGTACGCGCACGGCATCTCCGCCTCCCGCTCCCAGGCGCTTCCTTTCACGGCGATGGGGTAGCTGACCTCTCTGACCTGCCGGTCGGCGGTCTCGACCGAGAACCGTATCGACAACGGCTCGCTCTCGAACGCGGTGGAACCAGAGCACTCGACGCGCACCTCGACATCGATCCAGCCGGTACCGCCAGGTCGTAGCAGCTTCGACTGGCCGGTGTCACGGACCTGGATGCCCGGTCGTTGACCGACAGCCGCACCGACAGTGATCGGCGCGGGACCGGCGTTGATCACTGCCAACTGCCCGTCCATCTGGATGACGCCCAGGACTTCGGTACCCGAACCCCCGCTGACGCGGTCTTGAGGCAAGGCCACGAGCGCGACCGAGGCATTCCGCTCCCGCTCGTACCGCGAGACGAGCAGCTCGCTCACACCGACACCGCCGAGCACAGCGCCGATCACGAAGGCAGCAACGAGCCGTACGTTCATCGTTCGTCGGGACACGCGGCGACCAGGAACAGCGCCGTCCGAATCCGCCGGCCGGTGATCGCGTTCGTCCAGGTCGATCAGTTCGTGGTCCGCCGACATGGCGTCAGCCTAGGGCTCTCCCCGGCCACGCATCGACCGGCCGTACAGCCGAGATCGCGATGAGTTTCGTTACCGCGTCCGGTCAGCATTCCTGTGCACCGATCTCCGGACACCGGGCAGAGCGTCATGACCGCTACGCGCAGGAGGCAAGCGTGAAACTTCTCCTCACATCCGCAGGCGTCCAGAACCCGAGCATCAACGATGCGCTGGTCGACCTGCTGGGCAAGCCGATCGCCGAATCGAGCGCCCTCTGCATCCCCACCGCGGCGTACCCGATGGGCGGACCGGCCTCGGCCTGGCGCTTCATCACCGGTCAGACGCCGCTGCCCATGAGCGGTCTCGGCTGGAAGTCGCTGGGCGTACTCGAACTGACAGCGCTACCCAGCATCGGCCAGGAGCACTGGGTCCCCTGGGTCCGGGAGGCCGACGTCCTGCTCGTGCACGGTGGCGACGCGACGTACCTGTGCCACTGGATGCGGCAGTCGGGGCTGGCGGACCTCCTGCCGTCGCTGCGGGACACCGTCTGGGTGGGGCTGAGCGCCGGCAGCATGGTGCTCACCCCCCGGATCGGCACGGAATTCGTCGAGTGGCAGTCCGCACCCGACGACCGCACGCTCGGGCTCGTCGACTTCTCGATCTTCCCGCACCTGGGCCTCGAACCGGACAACACCATGGCGGCCGCCGAGAAGTGGGCGGCCGAGATCGCCGGTCCGGCGTACGCGATCGACGACCAGACGGCCGTCAAGGTGACCGACGGCAGCGTCGAGGTCATCTCCGAGGGGCACTGGAAGCGGTTCCCCGCACAGGCGTGAGCACCGGCCCACGCCGCGATCAGCGCGCCGCGTACCGCGGGCCGGTCGCCGGCAGGCGGCGCCGCAGCCAGGTGACGACGAGTTCGTTGAAGCCCGGCGCTCTCTCGGCAGGGGTGTAGCGACCCTCCCTGACCTGCGCGGGCCCCTCCCCTGTGTAGACGCGGATGCTGTGGTCGGCACCGGGGAAGACCACAGTCGTGTGATCGGCGTGGCCCGCGTCGTCGAGGGTGCTGCTGATGGCGCGCACGCTCGCCTCCACCGGCACCAGCAGGTCGTCCGCGCCGAAGATCGCCAGCAGCGGGCAGCGCAGAGCCGCCAGCGCCGGGGCGGGGTCGTAGTCCGCGATGCCCGCGATGAACGCGATGGACTCGGGTGTCGTCCCGGCGAGCACCGGATACCACGGGGCGCCGTGCCACTGCGCCTGCGCGGTGTGCACGCGCGCCGGGTCGTCGCCCGACTGGACCCGCCGGATCTGGTCGCGTAGCAGGAGAAGCGCCTGCTGGATGTCCGCGTCGCTGAAGCCCTCCGCCGCGAGTTGGTGGCGGAGCCGGTACTCCTCCTGGACCCGTACGCTCACGCCCGGACCCGACACCGTCACCACCGCCGCGATCCCGTCGTCAGCGGCCGCCGCGAGGTGAGCCACCCAGCCGCCCTGGCTGCCGCCGATCAGCGCGACCGCGCCGGACAGCACGTCCTCGCGGCTCCGCACGGCCCGGACCGCGGCCACGGTCTCGGCGGCGCGGTCGGTCATGGTCTGGCCGGTCCAGTCACCCGTTGACGCTCCGGAACCGGGCTTGTCATAGGCGAGGCTCGCGAAGCCGGCTGCGGCCAGCCTCGTCTGCCACGACCGCTGGTCGCGACCGCCCGGACCAGAACCCTCGACGAAGACCACCGCCGGGTACGGCCCCGGCCAGGGCGGCCGGACGAGGTCGCCGACCAGCTCGTTGCCGTCACCCTCGAACGAGAACTCCGCAGTCACCGGTTCGAACAACACCCCGTCGACCGTACGAGGCTCCTGCCACCCCTCGCCTCCTTGATCGCCGTGCCGACACGTGCCGGTAGCAGCAGGCGGGCCGAGGACGCAAGCGGCCGTGCTCAGGCATTGGCCCCGCATGCTCGCTCGATGTCGAGCAGGTCCTGGACGTTGTTCTCCCTGACGCAGGTGAGGAACCGTCGACGGGCGATGACCCGGCTGATCCGATGGATCGGTGAGCCACCGGTCAAGGTGTAGGTGAGCTGGAGGTCGGTGGTGCCACCCGCGGCACCGGGAACCAGCCGGTACTCGGTCACACTGTGCCCACCCGCGAAGCACTCGACGACGTAGCGGAACGGGGGCCGGCAGTCGGTCACGCGGAGTTCCACGGTGACGGGCCAGCCGTACGGCCTGCGGGTCTCCCGCCAGCTCGTGCCCGTTCCGAACGCCTGGCTGTGGAGCAGCTCGGTCGCGTCGACCTTGGTCAGCAGCGCCGGATACCGCGCGACGTCGGTGAGGCACCGCCACACCTTCTCCGGCGGTGCGGAGATCGTGTGGCTGAATGTCATCGGCTGCAATGTCCGTCCTCTGCTGGGCGTACGGTCTCGGTTCGGTGTCGTGTTGAATCCGGGCCATGTCGCCGGCCCTCGGACCCGCCTTCACGATCCCCGGCTATACCACCATGTCCCCGCCCGGCTACGACGTCGAGTGCGACGCGATGTGTGACGTCCTCAACGACCCGGAACGCTGGCCGGCGGTTTCGGTGCGGCTCGACGGAGAGGTGTGGCTTCGGATCGTCTACCGCAACCTCGAGGACGAGGCGGGACTCGACTTCGTGGAGGATCGGCCGGGGCGGCCGGCGAAGGTTCTCGCCTCGGTCGAGGGCCACGGGTTCACGTCCGCGATGACCTGGGCGCAGCGGCTCATCCTGATGCTGCCGATGCTCGGTCCGCAGGAACTGCCCGAGGACGCCGGGAACGTCATGCACCGGGCGCTGGACGAGATCGGCGCGGCGAATCGGTCGGCCCTGGTAGAGGTCCTGCTCGACGCCATGGACTGGCGTACCCACTAGCTGGAACCCAGACCTCGGGCGCGGGCCCGCACCTCTCAGCCGACCACAACCAGGCCCGGCCCTCCGCTCTCATCGCCGAGAAACCGCCTGATGGCGCCGCGAAGACGCTGGTCCGGGTCACCAGGGTCCGGACCAGCGTCGGAGGACGGGCGGCAGGCGACCAGCTCCGCCAGAACCCACCGCAGCCGCTCCCGTTCCGTTCGCAGTCCCGACCACGCCGAGTCGGGTAGCCGCAGCACGTTGGCGAGCAGGTCACCCGGGTAGTAGTCGCCCTCGGCCAACGGATCGCGGAGCAGGACCTGTACCGCGAGAGGCAGCAGAGCCGGCACGCCGATCCCCTGCCCGAGCATGATGCGCAGGTCTTCGACGGTGAACTCGGCCAGCGGCTTGCGTCGTAGCTCCGAGCAGCGCCTCACGAGAGACGTGGCCTCCGGGCCGGGGTCCGGCCAGACGTCCCGTTCCAACTGCTCGATCGTCGTCACGGCGGTCAGGCTAGCCCGCGTCCCGCGGCTGTCTTCCATTTCCCGAACCGCTTGCGGTTGTCGGCGGAACGCAGCCGTCCGGAGAATGGACGAAGACCGAAGACCAATCGGCTCCCGGTGGCGGCGAGCCAGGCCGAGCACGAACTCCTCAGCACCGAACGAGTTGAAGGCGCCTGACTCATGACGAGCCCCTGGCATGTCCTCACCGAGGCCGAGCGGGAACAGTGGACGTACACGCCGTCAGTCGGCGTGGGACCGCTGCGGTTCGGGATGAGCCACGACGAGGCTGCCGAGGCGCTGCCCGCGTTCGCCGCATCGGTCTCCGTCGCACACCGCGACTTCGACCGGCCGGCGAAGGCGGAGTTCCGCAACGCGTGCGGCCCTGCCCACGCCACAGCGGTCACGACTTATTTCGGCAGCTCAGAGGGCCTGTTCTGCGTGGTCGTAGACGCCCGGTACGGCCCACAGGTGACGCTGCACGGGATCAGGCTGGTCGGACGCGTGCCGTCCCGGCTGGAGGAGCAGCTCATGAGCTACATGCTGGCGCGGGGCATCGCGCCGCAGTACGCCCCGACAGGCGATCCGGCCTCCGACGACCTGGGGATCGTCATGCGCGTTCAGCGGGCGGGCGACGTCGTGCTGTCCCGGCCGGTGCTCGCGGTCGTCCGCGAGCGTGCGAACACCCTGTGGGACTGCGTGCCGTACGACGAGTCGTGCGTCCACTGATCAGCCAGAACGGCACCAGCACGGGAGCGAACCCCCGCCGGATGGGCCACACCGGCTCGGCTCGGCGCCCCACGTGTAGGCGATCTCGGCGCTCAGGCGGAGAAACGGGCCTCGCCGGTTCGCTTGTCCACCACCACGGGAGTGTTGCCGGCCATCGCCTGGCGCCAGTCGCCGGATTCGACGTACGCCTTCCCGTCGTAGGGGAACACGTACACGTCGTCGCGTTCCGTCACGGCGTCGTCCACGATGACGACCGGGTAACTGAACCGGTATCGAATCTCGGTGTCCAGGAACTCCTCGGCGATCTGCCGCGCCGATTCCATCCGCCGGTGTGCCTAGTAGTGGTCCTCGATCGGCCGGCGTGCCTCGTCGAACAGCGCCGGCCCGTCGTACCGCACCGGACGCGGCGCGGGCGTCGAGGGCTTGACCTGCTCGAACTGCTCGGTGGACAACGCGTACACGACCCGGCCGAGGCCTGATGCGTTGATCGCGACGGTGCACATCGGGCACGGCTGGCAACTGGTGAACATGGTGGTCGCGACCGCCGCCTCGGGGGCGAGCTCCCGGGCGGCCCAGCGGGCCAGCTTCAGCTCCGGGTGGGCGGTGACGTCCTTGTCGGAGACCACTGTGTTGTGGTCCTCGATCAGGACGGTGCCGTCCGCGCCGACGAGCAGCGACGCGAACGGCCGCTCGCCGGACGCGCCGGCCCGGTCGGCGAGTTCCACGGCGCGGCGCAGGAACGCCTCGTCGTCGGGTGTCATCAGCCCTCCACGTGTTCAGTCTGCGGCGATCTGCTCGACGGATCGGGCGGCCACGGCGAGCAGGGCCGGGTCGCCGCTGCGGGCGTACGCGTCGCTCAGGGTGTCGATGAATTTGATCGCGTGCGCGTCCCCGGTGTCCAGCGCCCGCGCCATGACCTCGTCGAGTTCCGGCCCGGCGGCCGGTGGGACGGCACGGGCCCCGGCCGGGGCGTAGGCGGCGGTGACGGCGGCGGTCGCGGCCCACGCGGCGGCCAGGCTCGGCTGCCACAGCGCCGGCGGCAGCGCCGGCAGCGTACGCAGGACGGCGTTCGGCGCGGTGGCGGCGTGCACGAGCATCACGGGCCCGGCGTACCCGTGCGTGCCGTGCCGGACCACCGCGGCGTCGACGACGGCGGCGAGCCGGGTGGGTACGCCGTCGGCGGCGTCGCCGGGCACTGCGGCCGCGGCGGCCGGCCACCGGTCCAGGTCGGCCAGCTGCGCCAGGCGGGACCGGATGCCGAACCGCTGATCGGGTACGCGGGGCACCGCGTCGAGCGCGGACCGGGCGTCGGTTCCGGGGTACGGCCCGGCGCCGGGCAGGGCGAGCGGCTGCCAGCGGGCGGCCCAGTAGGCGAGCCCCTGGCCGAGTTCGGTCACCCGCGGTGCGGTCTCGGCGTCGAGCAGCGCGCGCACGGCGTGACCGACCCGGATGACGCCGTGGGTGGCCCCGGCGGCGATGCCCGGCAGCAGGCGCGGCCACCAGCGGGCGAGCACGTCGCGCCACGGGTCGCCGGCCAGCTCGCGGTCGAAGAGGTCGAGCCAGTCGCCGGTACGCACCGGGTCGCCGAGCGGGTCACGCCACTCGTCGGCGGCGATGCGCCGGATGCCGCGCGGGCGTTCCTCCAGCCGGCCGGCGTACGCGTCGATCCAGCGGTGCACCGCCTGCCCGTGGCCGTGGCGCGCCAGGGCCTCCGCCGCCATCGGCACGTGGTTGGACAGCCACCCGTCGCGCTCGGGACCGGTGTGGCGTACGCGCTCGTACGCCTCGTCGAGTACGGAGTTCAGCACACCGGAAGCGTCCGACCTGAAGTGTGGTTCAGGTCAAGCGGCGGCGGATCCGCGCCATGTCCTCCTCGGGGAGCGCGTCGGCGACCAGCAGCCGGGGCAGCAGTTCCGTCTCGAGCGTCGTGGCCCGGAACACCAGCGCCACCGTCACGTCGTGGTCCGGCCGGTGCACGACCTCGACCGGGTCTCCGGCGCCGACGCTGCCCGGCGTGACCACCCGCAGGTACGCCCCGGGCCGTACCTCCTCGGTGAACCGCTTGATCCAGCCGCGTTCGCCCAGCCACCCCTGGAACGTGCCGCAGGGGATGCGCGGGCAGGAGACCTCCAGCACCAGGTCCGGCCCGATCCGCCACCGCTCGCCGATCAGCGCGCCGTTGACGTCCAGCCCGGTGGTGGTCAGGTTCTCGCCGAAGCTGCCGTCGGCGAGCGGGCGGCCCAGCTCGGCCTCCCAGTGGTCGAGGTCCTCCCGGGCGTACGCGTAGACCGCCTGGTCGGTGCCCCCGTGGTGGGCCACGTCGTAGACCCGGTCACCGGCGAGCCCGACGTCGCCGTTGCCCTTGGGGCCGGGCGCGGTGACGGCGACCCGGCCGTCCACGGGCCGCTTGTCGATGCCGGTGGCGCCGATCCCCTTCCACGGGTTCGGTTGCGGTCGGCCCACGTTGACGGAGATCACCCTCATGACGGCGACGGTATGCGGCCGAGGGCCGGACGGGCCAGTCCATTCCCCCGGGCCGGGTGAACGGCGAGGCGGCGCGGCCTGCGTACGATGCGGGCCGGACATCCTCGTCGGGTGGTGGAGGTAGCCGCGGATGGCAGGCCAGCAGGACGGTTTCGCCCTCGGCGTGGACCTCGGCACCTCGAACACGGTGGCGGTGCTGCGCTGGCCGGACGGGCGGACCCGGCCGGTCCTCGTCGACGGCCACCCGATCCTGCCGTCCGGCGTCTACGCCGACGCGGACGGTCACCTGCACGTCGGGCGGGACGCGCAGCGCCTGGCCCAGGCCGACCCGGCCGGCTACGAGCCGAACCCGAAGCGCCGGGTCGACGAGGAGACGGTGGAGCTGGGCGGGCGGGCGTACCGGCCGGCGGAGCTGCTGGCCGCGACGCTGCGCGCGGTCGCGGACGCGGCGGTGGCGGCGGTCGGGATGCTGCCCCCGGCGGTGGTCACCCATCCGGCGGCCTGGACGCCGGCCCGCCGTCAGGTGCTGCACGACGCGCTGGAACTCGCCGGCTGGCCGGCGGCGGCCGAGCACACGCTCGCCGGGCCGATCGCGCCCGGCACCCGCCTGCTGCGCGAGCCGGTGGCCGCGGCGCGCTACTTCACGCAGGTGCTGCGCCGGCCGGTGCCGGTGGGCGGTGCGGTGGCGGTGTTCGACTTCGGCGGCGGCACGCTCGACGTGGCGGTGCTGCGCAACGAGGGCGCCGACCCGTGGGGCGACTCCGGCTTCCAGCTGGTCGCCACCGGCGGGATCCCCGACCTCGGCGGCCTCGACCTGGACGCGGCCCTGCTCGGACGACTCGGCGAGCTGGTCGGCCCGGTCCACCCGCGCGAGTGGGCCCGGCTGACCGACCCGGCGACCACCGCCGAGCGGCGGGACCGCCAGCAGTTGTGGGACAACGTGCGCGGCGCGAAGGAGATGCTGTCCCGGGCGATGGTGGCGCCGGTGGCCGTACCGGGGGTGGAGGCGGCGGTGCCGCTGTCCCGGGAGGACTTCGAACGCCTGGCCGCGCCGCTGCTGGCCCGGGCGGTGACGGAGACCCGCGAGGTGACCGCCGCCGCCGGGCTGCGTCCGGAGCAGCTCTCCGGCCTGTTCCTGGTCGGCGGGTCGACCCGGGTGCCGCTGGTGGCCCGGCTGCTGCACGCCGAGCTGGGCATCGCGCCGACGGTGCTGGAGCAGCCGGAGATGCCTGTCGCCGAGGGCGCGCTCACCGACCTGCCGCTGCCCCGGCGGTCCGGCCGTCCCGGCGTGCCGGTCCAGGCCGCGCCGGCACCACCCGCGCCGGCGCAGCCCGACTCGACACGGCCCGCGCCGGCCGCGGGCGAGACCGGCGCC
This sequence comes from Micromonospora sp. CNZ285, assembly GCF_004637285.1. NCBI lineage: Bacteria > Bacillati > Actinomycetota > Actinomycetes > Micromonosporales > Micromonosporaceae > Micromonospora > Micromonospora sp. CNZ285. The sequence continues at coordinate 3,940,864 of NZ_SPQD01000001.1, forward strand.
GCCACGGCGAACGCCGCCACGGTCCCCGCCGGTGCGACGAGGCCGAACCCGACCGCGCCGCTCGCCGGTCCGGACGCGGCGCCCGCCGGTCCGCACGGCACGCTGGTCGCCGACGGGCCCTTCCCGCCGACAGCCGCCACGAGGTACGACGGCACGCCGGGCCCGGTTCCGCCACAGCCCACGAGGTACGACCACATGCCGGCCGCCCACGGGCCGGTTCCGCCCCACCCCGCCGGCTACGGCGTACCCGGACCGTCCGCTCCCCCGCCCGGCGGCTGGCAGCCCGGCGTACCCGGGGCGCCGTTCTCCCCCGCTCCGGGCGGTGTCCGGCCCGGCGGCGGCCGGCCCCGGCGCGGCCGGTGGATCGCGCTCGGCGCGGGTCTCGTGGTCGTCGCCGTGGCGGCGTCGGTGCTGCTCTGGGTGTTCCGGGACCGGCATCCGGCGCTGGACTTCCACACCGCGGAGCTGGTGAAGACGGTGGCCGCCGGTGACACGCGGCCGGACCAGATGTTCACCGCGACGCTCGGGGAACGCGCCTACCTGGCCCGTTCGCTGCCCGACGACCACCTGCACGTGACAGCCGTCGAGGCGGCCACCGGCAAGGCGGTCTGGGAGAAGCGGACCGACGCGACAGCGCAGCGGTGGGCGGGGATCCGGGCGCTGCCCGACGGGCTGCTCGTCCTCGGCGACGCCACCGGAAGCGACACCCCCCGCGTACTCGCGGTGCTCGACGAGGACTCCGGGGACCAGCGCTGGCGGACCGACGTCGGCCGCGACGACACCCTGTACCTCGGGCCGGACACGATCGTCCGGCTGGACCGCACCGGCGAACGCCTGGTCGGGCTGCGGCTGAGCGACGGCCGCCAGCGGTGGGAACGGCCCAACCCGCGCACCGAGTACGGCGACGCGCGCACGAAGGTGGTCCCGGTCGGCACCGGCGCGGCACTGGACGGGCCCGGCAACGCCGAGGGCTCGCCGCTCGCCCCGTGGGCGGGGAAGGCGGACCGGCTCGTCCAGGTCGGCGCGGACCGGTCGGTCCGGGTCGTCGACATGCGCAGCGGGAAGATCCTCAGGGACCGGGGCAACGTCGCCGGGCTCGACGATCCGGTGGCCGCTCGCGACGACCGGCTGTACGTGGCGGAGAACGAGCGCGGCCTGCGGCTGCTCGCCTACGACCTGGGCGGTCTCGGCACGCCGAGCGTGCTGTACGAGGCGCCGGAACAGGGCGGCCGGGTGAAGGATCTCGTCACCTGCGGTGAGCGTCGCGTGTGCCTGCTGGAGACGCCCGGCAGCGGCGCCGACGACACCCGGGTGGTGGCGGCGACCGAGGGTGAGGGCACCCGGCAGTGGCCGGCGCCGCGCGCCGAGTCGCTGGTGCCGGTCGGTGAGCACGTGCTGGCCGGGCGGGACTCGCCGGACGCGGTGACGCTGTTCGCGCCGGACGGCACGGCGGTGCTGCGCGACCGGGACGGGACGGCGGTCCGGTTGGACGCCGGCAACCTGCTGATCTTCTCCGAGGCGCCGAGCGCGTACGAGGACGACCGCGTCCTCGCCGGGACGGCGGTGGACGGCAAGCCGGTCGAGATGGGGCAGCTCAAGCAGATCCGCAGCGAGTCCTGCTCGTGGAACACCGAGATGCTGGTGTGCGGCGCGGCGAAGGAGTTCCGGTTGTACCGGTTCGCCGGCTGACCGGAAGTGAGCTTGACAGCGATCGATGCCTCGGCTGGTGTGAACGGCAGAGAGATCGACGTTCGTCAGGAGGCCCCGTGTTCGTCCGACGACGGTGGACCGCACTCGCCACCACCAGCATCCTGATCGCCGCGGCGCTGGCCCATCCCGGGCCGGGCGCCGCCGCACCGCCCTCCCCCGCGATCACGCTCGCCCCCACCGAGACCGCGCTGGTCCGCGTGCGGCTCGCCGACCGGGCGCAGCTCGACCGCCTGGTCGCCGGCGGCGCCGACCTGGCCAACCGCCCCCGCTCCCGCGACGGCGAGTGGACCGCCGACCTGGTCCTCACCGGACGGCAGCTCGCCGACCTCACCCGGCAGGGCGCCACCGCCGTGCAGGTGGTGCAGCGCGCCGACGACGGGGCCCGGCACCTGGCCGAGAGCCGCCGCGCCGCGCAGGAGCGCACCCGCGCCGGGCTGCGTACGAGCGGCGCCGCCGCTGTCGACACGCTCCAGTTCCTCCAGGCGTACTGGTGGACCACCGGCGGCCGGACGTTCCTCCAGGCCCAGGTCGCCACCACCGCCACCGACGACCCGGACGTCGAGATCACTGTGACCTGGCGAACGGCCGACGGCGCCACCGGCTCGTTCCCGCTGTACCGCTTCGAGGACTCGGGCGAGTACCAGTACCACTACGCGCTGCCGCAGCCGGTGCCGAGCCGGCCGGTGCAGCTCACCGCCACCTCCACGCTGGGCGGCACGAGCCGGCCGGTGACGCCGTCGCTCTGGCCGAACGCGACCCCGCCGCCGCAGCCGGCCGGCTACCAGAAGGACTTCATCGACGCGTACCTGACGCCGGTGGACATCAAGGCGCGCATCGCCCGGCTCGGCCGCCAGTACCGCGACCTGGTCGACGTGATCGACCTGCCGAACAAGACCCAGGGATACCGGCGGAACGCCGCCGCCTACCTGGGCGACCCGGCGGCCGCCGCCGTGGTGGTGGAGTCGGTCCGCTTCGGCGACCAGGGCATGAACGGCGTGCAGGTACGCACTGTCGACCCGGGCCGGCCGAACCGGCCGCTGAGCATGCGCTACCGGGACCGGGTGCTCACCGTCTCGCTTGCCACCGACCGCGCGGGCAAGGTGACGAGCACCACCGACGACGTGGCCGCCCTGATCAACGCCCCGCGAGGTGCCCGCTTCCGGGCCACTGTGGAGGACGGCTCCGCCGGGCTGCCGATGCCGGTGGCCGGGCCGGTACGCCTCGACGACGGGTTGCAGGGCACCGAGGTGCCGGCCCGGCCGTGGACGGTGCAGGCGCTGCGCATCGGCAAGCACCGCGACGGCTCCCGGATCGGTGTGCTGGCCTACTCGCAGGAGCACGCCCGCGAGTGGGCCACCCCGCTCGTCACGCTGGAGTTCGCCGAGCGGCTGCTGGCGAACGCGCGTACCGACGCGGCGACCCGCAAGCTGCTGGAGCAGGTGGACGTGTTCGTCATCCCGACGGTGAACCCGGACGGCGCGAACTACTCCTTCAACGACTACAACTTCCAGCGCAAGAACCTGGTCAACCACTGCACCGGCGCCTCCCGCGACCCGAAGTACCGCACCATGTGGGGCGTCGACGTCAACCGCAACTACACGGTCGGATCCCTGTTCGACGGGTACGTGGGCGCGAGCGCGAACTGCCTGTCCGGCAACTACGCGGGCACGGCGGAGCTGTCCGAGCCGGAGAGCCGCAACGTGATCGACCTGGCCAAGGCCCACCCGAACATCAAGTTCGCGATGAACGTGCACTCGTACGGCGGCTACTTCATGTGGCCGCCCGGGGCGTACAAGGCCGACGGGCGGGTGACGCTGCCGCGCCCGTCGATCGACGAGTCGACGCTGTTCCTGGGCAGCGCGCGGCGCATCGTCGGCGCGATCGCGGCCGAGCGCGGCACCGTCACCTGGCCGTCGCAGACCGGCCCGGTCGCCGATGTGCTCTACTCGGCGGCCGGCAACTCGGCCGACCAGCTCTACTACGAGCTGGGCATCTTCGCCTGGGACTTCGAGGTCGGAAACGACAGGTGGAACGAGGCCACCGGCCAGTGGGAGGGCGTCGGCTTCCAGCCGCCGTTCGACGAGGCGCACGCCGAGGCGCAGGAGTACGCCGGCGGCCTGGTGGAACTGGTCCGCGTCGCCCGCGACTACGCCGCCCACAACCCGGTCCGGCGCTGACCGCAAGCGGTCCCCGGTCGGCCGAGTCCGGCCGGGGACCGCGTCAGCTCTGCCCGGCTCAGTCAGCGGTGCCGAGGTCGCGGAAGACGGTGAGCGCGCCCGGGTCGTCGATCGTCGCCGGGACCGGCTCGTCGCGCCCCTCCACCAGGCCCCGCATGGTGCGCCGCAGGATCTTCCCGGAGCGCGTCTTGGGCAACGCCGGCACCACTGTCACCCGGCGGAACGCCGCCACCGGGCCGATCCGCTGCCGGACCAGCGCGACCAGCTCGGCGGCGAGCGCGTCCGGGTCCACCTCGGCGCCGGCCTTGAGCACCACGTATCCGCTGGGCACCTGCCCCTTCAGCGCGTCGGCCACGCCGATCACCGCGCACTCGGCCACCGCCGGGTGCGTCGCCAGGACCTCCTCCATCGCGCCGGTGGACAGGCGGTGCCCGGCCACGTTGATGACGTCGTCGGTGCGGCCCATCACGTACAGGTAGCCGTCCTCGTCGAACCGGCCGCCGTCGCCGGTCAGGTAGTGACCCGGGAACGTGGACAGGTAGGAGCGGACGAACCGCTCGTCGTCACCCCAGAGCGTGGGCAGGCAGCCGGGCGGCAGCGGCAGCCGGATCACGATCGAGCCGTCAGTGCCGGGCGGCGCGTCCCGGCCCGCGCCGTCGACCACGCGCACGTCGTAGCCGGGCACCGGCACCGTCGGCGACCCCGGCTTGATCGGCAGCGGCTCCAGGCCGCGCGGGTTGGCCGCCACCGGCCAGCCGGTCTCCGTCTGCCACCAGTTGTCGACCACCGGTACGCCGAGCCGCTGCCCCGCCCAGGCCCACGTGTCCGGGTCCAGGCGCTCGCCGGCGAGGAAGAGGGTACGCAGCGCGCCCAGGTCGTACCGGGAGATGTGGCTGCCGTCGGGGTCCTGGCGGCGGATCGCCCGGATCGCGGTGGGCGCGGTGAACAGGGCGGCCACCCGGTGCTCGGCGGCGACCCGCCAGAACGCCCCGGCGTCGGGGGTGCCGACCGGCTTGCCCTCGTAGAGCACCGTCGTCGCGCCGGTGAGCAGCGGCGCGTACACGATGTAGGAGTGGCCGACCACCCAGCCCACGTCGGAGGCGGCCCAGAAGACCTCGCCCGGCTCGATGCCGTAGACGTTGCGCATCGACCAGCGCAGCGCCACCGCGTGCCCGCCGTTGTCCCGCACCACGCCCTTGGGACGGCCCGTGGTGCCGGAGGTGTAGAGGACGTAGAGCGGGTCGGTGGCGGCCACCGGCTCGCACGGCGCCGGTTCCGCGTCCGCCATCACCTCGGCCCAGGTCAGGTCGCGGCCCGGCACCAGCGGGGCGGGTTCCTGCGGGCGCTGCACCACCACGCAGCGCTCCGGCGCGTGCGTGGCCTCGTCCAGCGCGGCGGCCAGGATCGGGTGGTACGGCACCACCCGGTCGGCCTCGATGCCGCAGGAGGTCGCCACCACCACCTTCGGCCGCGCGTCGTCGATCCGGACGGCCAGCTCGTGCGCGGCGAAGCCGCCGAAGACCACCGAGTGCACCGCGCCGATCCGGGCGCAGGCCAGCATGGCGATCACCGCCTCCGGGACCATCGCCAGGTAGAGCAGCACCCGGTCACCCCGGCCGACGCCGAGCCGGCGCAGCGCACCGGCGAACCGGGCCGTCTCGGCGAGCAGTTCGGCGTACGTGAGCGTGCGGGCCGTGCCGGTCACCGGGCTGTCGTGGATCAACGCGGGCTGGTCGCCACGCCCGGCGGCGACGTGCCGGTCCAGCGCGTTGTGACAGGTGTTCAGCACCCCGTCGGGGAACCAGCGGTACAGCGGCGCCGCCGAGTCGTCGAGGATGCGCTCCGGCGGGATGACCCAGTCGATGTCGGCCGCCGCGTCCCGCCAGAAACCAGCCGGGTCGGCGATGCTCCGCTCGTACGCTGATCGATACGCGCCCATGCCGCCATGCTGCGCCGCGGCACCACGCCGGCACGACGGCCGGACGGGTCCGGTGCGCCGGAAGCGCGCCCCGGCTCGCTGAACGGCCGGTCACGGCGGTGGGCGGTACCCGTCGCCTGTCGTTTCCGGCGGCCCGGGCGTCGAGGACCCGGCCGCCCGGGTCCGCCTCGCCGAAGGCCGACGAGCAGCGGTGACCGCTCAGCCCAACGGGCGACGGATGAAGCCCGTGGGGCGGGGTAAGGCAACACGGTCCTGGTGGAGAGACGACCGGTGTCGCGGCGTACCGCGGCCGGGCACGCGGGCGGGCGGCGCGAATGCCGCCCGCCCGCGCATCCCGGGGCCGGCCCGGGCAAACCGAGTTTGATCGATCACGGCTGTCGACTAGCGTGCGCAGGCGTGAAAACCAATCGGATCTTGCCGATCCTCCTGACCTGTGCCGTGCTGGGGCTCGCCGCGTGCGGCGACGAGAAGCCCTCGACCACGGCCGGGCCGGCGGCCACCTCGGCCTCCGCCGCCCCCTCCTCGGCTGCCCCCTCGCCGTCGGCGGCCGCGATGAGCGACAAGGAACTCTGCACCGCCGCAGAGAAGATCAACAAGGACATGCGGGCGAAGCTCATGACTGCCGTGCAGTCGGGCGGCGACCTGACGAAGCAGACCGGCGCGATCCTGACCGAACTCGGTGACCGGGTGACAGAGCTCGCCGGAACCGCCGGCGACGGCAAGGCGGCCACCGCCCTGAAGGAGTTCGGCGCGGAGGCCGGCAAGGCGGGCTCGGCCGCCGACCCGGGCACCGCCGCCGACAACCCCGCCATGGAGAAGGCCAGCAAGGACATCAACGCCGCCTGCAAGACGGCCGGCGCGCCGACCACCTTCTGACGCCGACGCCCCGGGTCGTCCGTCCGGCGCGTACCGGACGGACGACCCGTCGGCTCAGTTGCCGGTCACCCAGTTCCAGGCGGAGACCACCCACTCGGTCTGCTGGAGGTACGCCACACCGACGCCGGCCAGGAACAACGCGGTGATCAGGTGGGCGCCCCGGGCGCTGCGGCGCACCCGGCCGAGCTGCCGTTCCAGGATCAGCCGGCCGATCAGCCGGGCCAGCGCGAACAGGCCGACCGCGGTGAGCAGGCTGAGCACGAACGTGAGCAGCGGGGCGACCAGGTTGCCCCGGCCGGAGATCGCCCAGATGCCCCAGCACACGAACGCGAACAGGGCACCGGCGGCGCTCAGCTCCCCACCCTTGCGCGCCTGGGCGAGATGCCAGCTCATCGGCCGGCGGGGCGCCGGCTCGGCCGCCCAGTCGCCGTGCTCGACGGTGGGGAACTGCTCGGTACGGGGCGTACGCGAGGCGCGCGGCCGGCCGACCGCCGCCACCCCGCGCTGGAACGCGTCCCGCTGCGGGGGCACCACCCCCGGCTGGGGCGGCACCTCCACGGTGCGCTCGGCCCACGGCTGTGTCTGGTCCGCCATCTTCGTCCTCCCCCTCGACCGATTCCGGCCTCGGTTCCGAGGGTAGCCAGCCCGCAAATAGGGTGCCGACCCCCATCGCGGTGCGATACACACGTGCCGTGACTGACGTGCTGGTATCCCGGGCCGAGGACTTCGACGACATCGCGGCGCTGCTCGCGCTGGCCTTCCACGGCGATCTCGACCCCGACGTGCAGGCGCTCGAACGCCCGATCTTCGAGCCGGACCGGTCGTTACTGGTCCGCGACGGCGGGACGGCAGTCGCGCACGCCGCCGCGTTCAGCCGCGGTCTCGCGGTCCCCGGCGCGGACGTGCCGGCCGCGCACGTGACGATGGTCGCGGTGGCGCCGACGCACCGGCGGCGCGGCCTGCTCACCACGCTGATGCGCCGCCAGCTGCGGGAGGTCCGCGACGCCGGCCGGGAACCGATCGCGGTGCTCTGGGCCAGCGAGGGCCGCATCTACCCCCGGTTCGGCTACGGGTCGGCGGCCCCGCGCTACATGCTGTCCGTCGACACCACCGGCCTGCGCCTGCCCGCCCCGGCGCCCGCCGAGGGCAGGCTTCGACTGGACCGTCCGGACTCGCACCGGGACGAGCTGGCCCGGCTGTACGAGCAGGTCCGCGCCGGGCGGCCCGGCTGGTCCCGGCGGGACGAGCGCTGGTGGTCGTACGTGCTGGCGGACCTCAAGGCGCACCGGGGCGGCGCCACCGAGCGCCGGGTGCTGCTGCACGAGGGCGCCGACGGCCTCGACGGGTACGCGCTGTACCGGACGAAGGACAGCTCGACGGCCGTCGGGCCGCAGGCCGAGGTGCAGGTCGGCGAGGTGGTGGCGGCGACGCCGGAGGCGTACACGGCGCTGTGGCGGTTGCTGCTCTCGGTCGACCTGACCCGCCGGCTGTCGTTCCCGATCGCGGCCCTGGACGAGCCCTTGCTGCGGCTGGTGGACGAGCCCCGCCAGCTCTCCCCGCATCTCGCCGACGCGCTCTGGGTGCGGGTGGTGGACGTGCCGGCCGCGCTGGCCGCCCGGCGCTACGCCACCGACGTGGACGTGGTGATCGAGGTCACCGACGAGCTGCTGAAGGAGAACACCGGCCGCTGGCGGCTGGTCGGCGGCCCGGACGGCGCGGAGTGCACGCCCACCACCGCACCGGCCGGGCTGGCGTGTGACGTACGCGCTCTCGGTGAGATGTACCTCGGCGGCGCGAACCCGTACGCGCTGGCCGCCGCCGGCCGCGTCTGGGAGCTGGTCCCGGACACGCTGACCGCGCTGACGCCCGCGTTCACCTGGTACCGCGCCCCCTCCCCCATGGAGGTCTTCTGACCGCCCGCCCGCCCCCGGCCCTCGATCATGAAGTTAGCGGCGCAACCGTCCGGTTCGTCCCGGCTAACTTCATGATCGTGCGGCGGGTGGGAGCAGGGAGCGCTGGCAGCAGCGGGGCTTCGCACACCCGTCGGGGAGACGATTTGTGATCGTCGGCGCGCGCCTCGTCGACCCTGGAGTTGTGGCACCTCGCATACCTCGCTCACGGGGCACTCCGGGCACCACAACTCCATGATCGGCGGAGGCTGGCTGGATCGGGTACGCCGGGAGCGTGTGCGGGGAAGCGCGGGGTGCGAGCGGCGCGCGGGTGGCCGTGGGGACGGTACGGTCGGGGGATGGGCGAGGCGGAGCGACGGCGACGGCGGCTGCGGCATCACGGCGAGGCCGCCCCGCCGACGGAGACCGCCGGAACCGGTGCCGACGGCACGGCCACCGGCGGCACCACTGCCAGTACGACACCGGTACACGACGACGTGGCGCCCCGGTCACCGCGCGCCGGCCGGCCGGGCGAGCCGGAGCCCCGCGGACGCCGCGCCGCCCCGCCCGCCGAGGAGGGCGAACGAGGGCTGCGCGGGCTGGTCGGCTCCGGCTCGTCGCAGGTGAGCGTGACGGCCGCGCTGCGGGCACGCGACGCCGCCCGCCCCACCGAGGACGACCTCGCCGAGGCCGAACAGCGGGTGGTACTCATCCGCCGCAACTGGGTGCCGCGCGAGGACCTGCCCCGCAACGGGCGCTGAGCCCGGAGGTGTCCGCTCAGGCGGGCAGCTCGGGCAGGCGGCGGCTCTGCTCGTAGGCGGCCACCTGCTCGATGCGCCGGCTGTGCCGGGGGTTGCCGGAGAACGGCGTGGTCAGGAACGCCTCGACGAGCGCTGTCGCCTCGTCCAGCGTGTGCTGCCGGGCGCCGATCGCGACGACGTTCGCGTCGTTGTGCTCGCGGGCCAGCTGGGCGGTGTCCACGTTCCAGGCGAGCGCCGCCCGGACGCCCGCGACCTTGTTCGAGGCGATCTGCTCGCCGTTGCCGGAACCGCCGATCACCACGCCGAGGCTGCCCGGGTCACCGACCACCCGGTCACCGGTGTGCAGGCAGAACGCCGGGTAGTCGTCGTCCGGGTCGAAGACGTGCGGTCCCACGTCCACCACCTCGTAGCCCTGCTTGGCCAGGTGGTTGGCGAGGTGCACCTTCAACTCGAAACCGGCGTGGTCGGATCCCAGGTAGACGCGCATACCGCGCAGTCTGACAGGCCCGCCTCCGAGCCGGCGCGCGGGCGGCGACCCGGAGGCGGATTCGTCACACGGTCAGTGCGGCAGCTCGGCCACGACCAGGCCGGCCCGCGCCTTCGGGGTGAACCAGGTGCTCTTGCGGGGCATCTTCTCCCGGGCCAGGTTCACCGCGACGAAGTCGTCGACGGTCACCGGCGCGACGAGCACCGCCAGCTCGGCCCGGCCGCCGTCGACCTCTCCGACGAGCCAGCTCGCCGGGTAGTCGCCGCCCACGTACGTGATCCGCTTGTCACCCGGGTCGAGGCCCAGCGCGTCGCGCAGCAGCAGACGCTCGACGAGCGCGTGGTCGAGATTCTCCAGCCGGCCCGCGCCGACGTGCGGCAGCGTCACCGCGTACCCCCGGCCGCCGAGATAGAGGTGCACGACGCCGCCGGTCGCCGGCACGCCGACCGGGCCGTCCACCGGGGTGATCTCCGCGCCCGCCGCGCGCAGCCGGTCGAGCAGCTCGTCCGGCGTGGTGGTCAGCTCGCTGACCAGCCGGTTGTAGGGCTGGATCGCGACCGACGCGGGCGTGGTGACCACCGCGAGGAAACGCGGGAACCCGCCGGTCTGCGCGGCCAGGCTGCGGTGGTTGCCGTCCGCCACCACCAGATCCCCGCCGCCGGCGAGCGCGGTCAGCTCGTCCTGCGCCGGGCCCGGGCCGAGCAGCCAGATCGCGTGCGTCCGGCCGGACTGGTCGACGTCCGTCGCGGCGGGCGCGCCGGCCGCGTCGGTCGCCGCCGCGAGCGCGGCGTGCAGCTCGTCGCCCCTACCGGTCTGGAGCAGGAGTACGGGCGAGAGCAGGTGACCGAGCGCCTCGGCCAGGGCGACGCGCTCCCGCACCTTGGCGATGAACACGTCCTCGTTGCGGATCACCAGACCCGGCTCGTCGGCGCGGGTGGAGATCTGGTCGGTGTCGACCATGGCCCACAGCCCGTACGCGCTCTCCTCGCCCGGCGCGCTGATCCGGTAGAGCACCACCACCTGCTCGGCCGGCGTGTAGCTGCCGTCCGCCTTCGCCTCGGCCAGGCGCGCCACCGCGTCCGGCAGCGCGTCGAGGAAGGACTTCCCGAGGCTGCCGGGCGCCCGGTGGGGCATCTCGATGCCCAGGGCGCTGTGCGGATTCGCCTCGACGATGGAGGTGATCTCCGCGTCGTCGGCGAACTCGTCGTAGTTCTGCGCGCCGGTGCCGCCAGTGGTGATCCAGGCCCGGGTGATCGGGTGCACGACCGTCATGTCCGCTGACGCTACCCGGGCCCCGATCACCCCCGCCGCCGGACTCACCCGCTTACCACCAGGTGAAAGGAAGGGCCCCGTCCTAACGCCTCCGGTAGAGGAAGGGCCCCTTCTCGACGCCGCGAAGGGCAGCTCAGGCGGTGGGGTTGCGGTGCCGGCCCGGGGCGGGGCGGCGCACCGGCGGGGCCGGGCGGGAGCCGGCGTTGAGACGTACCGTCGTCGCACCCGCGGCGGCCGGGTGGGCGACGGCGCCGGACCGCGACGGCGCGCGGGCGGGCCGGACGGGCTCCTCCGGCGGTGTCATCCGCGAGGTGGCCACCACCCGGGCCACGCCGACCACGATCGGCGGGGCCAGCAGGTCGGCCACCTCGGCCGGGCCGGCCGGCCAGTCGCTCTCGGTCACCGACCAGTACGTCGCACCGGAGTCCTCGGTCGCCTGCTGCGGCGCGTCGTCGGACATGTGGCGGTGCTTGGCCATGGGAACGCCTCCAGGAGCTGCCGTGTTGCGGCCCCGCGGGCCGTCGGCTGGGACACCCGGTGAAACGAGCCCCGCACCGGCCCGGTGACGGGCGGGTGCGGGGCTCGGGGCGCGCTGCAGGTGTTGAGAAGGGGCCCTTCCTTTCACCTCAGTCGAAGATGGGGCCCTGCTCGCGGGTGCGCTTCAGCTCGTAGAACCCGGGGGTGGCGGAGACCAGCAGGACGCCGTCCCAGAGGCGGCCGGCCGCCTCGCCCTTCGGCGCCGGCGTGATCACCGGGCCGAAGAAGGCGACCTGCTTGCCGTCCGGGCCGGGCGCGTGGATCACCGGGGTGCCCACGTCGGTGCCGACCGGCCGCATGCCCGCCTCGTGGCTGGCCCGCAGCGCCTCGTCGTACTGGGTGGACTCGGCCGCGTCGGCGAGCGCCGGGTCCAGGCCGACGTCGGTGAGCGCGCCCGCGAGCATGTCGCGGCCCAGTTCCTCCTTCTTGAGGTGGATCCGGTTGCCCATCGCGGTGTAGAGCTTCGCCAGCGCCTCGGCGCCGTGCGCCTGCTCGACGGCGATGCACACCCGCACCGGGCCCCAGCCCTTGACCATCAGGTCCTGGTACTCCGCCGGCAGTTCCCGGCCCTCGTTGAGCACGGACAGGCTCATCACGTGGAACCGGATGTCCACGTCCCGGACCTGCTCGACCTCCAGCAGCCAACGGGAGGTGATCCACGCCCACGGGCACAGCGGGTCGAACCACATGTCCGCGGTGACACGTTCGGTCACGGTGTCTTCCCTTCACGACATCGTCGCGCCGGGGCTCCGGCGCGGTCACCTCCGATCCTCACCCCGTACCGCATCGACCGGTACCGGAATGAGAGCGTGACCTCGACCACCGAGAGCGGTCCGTGCATGGAAGACTCGGTTCTCGACGGGCCGTCACGAGCGGCCGGGCAGTACCGGCGCCGCGGGGCGCGGCGAGACGAGTGGGATGGAGACGAACAGTGCCGGGAGTGCGCAACCTGACCCAGGTCGAGGCTACCGAGCGGGCCCGCCTGCTCGAGGTGACCGGGTACGACATCAGCCTTGACCTGTCGACCGCGGTGCAGCCCACCGGTCGCACGTTCCGCTCGGTGACCGAGGTCCGGTTCCGCTGCGCCGAACCGGGGGCGACGACATTCATCGAGACAGCCGCCGAATCGGTGCGGTCGGCCACGCTCAACGGCGAGCCGGTGGACCTGTCCGGCTGGTCCGCCGAGAAGGGACTCACGCTCAGCGGCCTGGCCGCCGAGAACGTGCTGGTGGTCGACGCCGACTTCGGCTACTCCAACAGCGGGCAGGGCCTGCACCGGACGGTCGACCCGGTGGACGGCGAGACCTACCTCTACAGCCAGTTCGAGACCGCTGACGCGCAGAAGGTCTACGCCTGCTTCGACCAGCCCGACCTGAAGAGCGTCTACACCTGGCACGCCACCGTCCCGGACCACTGGCGGGTCGTGTCGAACATGCCGGTGGCCCGTGAGGAGGCCGCCGGTGAGGGCCTGAAGACGGTGCACTTCACCGTCTCGGAGCGGATGAGCACCTACATCACCGCGCTGTGCGCGGGGCCGTACCACGAGGTGCGCCGCAGCCACGACGGCATCGACATGGGCTACTTCTGCCGGGCCAGCATGGCCCCGCACATGGACGCCGACGACCTGCACCTGATCACCACGCAGGGCTTCGACTTCTTCCAGGAGAAGTTCGGCGTCCGCTACCCGCTGCCCAAGTACGACCAGCTCTGGGTGCCGGACTTCAACGCCGGCGCGATGGAGAACTTCGGCTGCGTCACGCACGCCGAGTCGCACTACATCTTCCGGTCGCAGGTCACCGACTTCGAGTACGAGCAGCGCGCCAACACGATCCTGCACGAGCTGGCGCACATGTGGTTCGGTGACCTGGTCACCATGCGCTGGTGGAACGACCTGTGGCTGAACGAGTCGTTCGCCGAGTGGGCCAGCCACTGGTGCAACACGCACGCCACCCGCTTCACCGACGCGTGGACCACGTTCCTGTCGATCCGCAAGAACTGGGGTTACCGGCAGGACCAGCTCTCCTCCACCCACCCGGTCTACTGCGAGATGCCGGACCTGGAGGCCGTCGAGGTCAACTTCGACGGCATCACGTACGCCAAGGGCGCGAGCGTGCTCAAGCAGCTCGTCGCGTACGTGGGTGAGGAGCCGTTCCTGGCCGGCCTGCGCGCCTACTTCGGCAAGTACGCCTGGGGCAACGCCACGTTCGACGACCTGCTGTCCGAGCTGGAGGCGGCCTCCGGCCGGGAGCTGCGCAAGTTCGCCGCCCAGTGGCTGGAGACCGCGCAGGTCAACACGTTGCGTCCGGAGGTGACCATCGGCGCCGACGGCACGTACGAGCGGGTGGTGGTCCGGCAGGAGGCGCCGTCGGGCTACCCGACGCTGCGTACCCACCGCATCGGCGTGGGCCTGTACGACCTGACCGACGGCCGCCTGGTACGCCGGGAGCTGATCGAGACGGACGTGACCGGCGAGCTGACCGAGCTGTCCGAGCTGCACGGCAGGCCGGCCGCCGACGTGCTGCTGCTCAACGACGAGGACCTCACGTACGCCAAGCTGCGGCTGGACGAGCGGTCGATGGCCACTGTGGTGCAGCACATCGCCGGCTTCGACTCGTCGCTGGCGCGGGCGCTGTGCTGGACCGCCGCGTGGGACATGACGCGTGACGCCGAGCTGTCGGCCCGCGACTACGTGGCGCTGGTGCTGGCCGGGCTGACCGCCGAGACCGACATCAACCTGGTGACGGCCACGCTCCGGCAGGCGACCACGGCGCTCACCTTCTACGCCGACCCGGCGTGGGCGCCGACCGGCTGGGCCGACCTGTCCCGTACCGCGCGGACCGCGCTCGCGGCGGCCGAGCCGGGCAGCGGCTTCCAGCTCGCCTGGGCCCGGGCGTACGCCTCGTCGGCCCGCTCCGGCGAGGACCTGGCGACGCTGCGCGGCTGGCTGGACGGCAACGGGGTGCCGGAGGGCCTGACCGTGGACACCGAGCTGCGCTGGACGGTGCTCCAGTCGCTCGTCGCCAACGGCGCGGCCGGTGCGGCCGACGTGGACGCGGAGCTGGCCGCCGACCGTACCGCCAGCGGCGAGCGGGAGGCCGCGTACGCGCACGCGCTGGTGCCGACCGTCGAGAACAAGGCGGCGGTGTGGGCGCTGCTCACCGGCCCGGACGCGCTGCCCAACTGGCGTAACCGGGCGCTGTTGCAGGGCTTCACCCACCCGGCGCAGGTCGAGCTGACCGCGCCCTACCGGGAGCGGTACTTCGCCACCGTGGACCAGGTGTGGGCGCAGCGCGACAGCGAGCCGGCGCAGGAGTTCGTGCAGCTCGCGTACCCGGCGTACCTGGTCGAGGAGGACACGGTCGCGGCGACCGACGCGTGGCTGGCCCAGGACGGGCGGCCGGCGTCGCTGCGGCGGCTGGTGGCCGAGGGCCGCGACGGCGTGGTCCGCGCGCTGAAGGCCCGGGAGCGGGACGCGCGCACCGCCTGAGTGAGGCACGCCGGCCGGGGCCGGCGCGGGTGGCAGCCCGCGCCGGCCCGGCTGCGGACGCGAGAAAGCCCGGCCCACGCGTACGCGGGCCGGGCTTCGTCGTGTGTGCGGGCGGGGGTCAGCCCTTGCCGGCGTGGCTGGCGAGCTGGTCGAGGCCCTGGATGATGCCGCCGGCCAGGTCGCCGCCGCCGAAGGAGGCCACCATGGAGAGCGCGGCCAGCTTGGCGTACGTGTCCGGGATGCGCTTGCGCGCGTACTTGCCGGTGACGATCTCCAGCTGCCGCTGGTTGGGCGACACCGCGATCAGCACCGAGCGGTCCGGGTCGGCGAGCTGGCGGTGCAGCCGCTCGGCGTGCTCCCGGATCGGCTCGTCGAGGCCGCCGACGTAGACCGAGAAGACCAGGCCGGTGCCCTGGTCGGCGAGGCGCAGCGCCTCGTCGATGCGGAGCAGCTGACGGGTCGAGAACGGTCCGTCCAGCACGTCGGGCGGGGTGCCCGTCCCCGTCGTGGGCCGCGCTTCACCAACGGTCACTTGCGCCTCCGGTTCCACCGGCCGGCGCCTCCCGGCCGGCCTGCTCCTGCTTGCGGCTGGTCAACGCCGGCGCCTGCGCCCCGGCGGCCAGCGCCGTGCCGGCCGAGTCGGCCAGCTGCTCCGGACGGCCCAGGAACCAGACCGGAGTGAAGTCGAAGGGCCGGCCCGGCCGGTAGCGCTTGGCGCCGCCACCGTTGCCGCGGCTGCCGACGGCCGCCAGGGCGGCGATCAGCAGCACCGCGGCGGCCGGGATGCCGACGAAGACCACCAACGTCTCGGTAACAGACAATCCCAACGCCCCCAGGCGGAAAGAGAGACCAGGAATGGTGCGGGTCGGCCGGTCAGGACCGGTCGCGCCCCACGTCACTTGTGATGTTCACGTTAGCGGAGTCGGCGGCCCGCCAAATTGCGGGGTGCTGATCCCATCCGTCACTCCGGTGCTCCAGTTGCGCGGCAGTGGCGAGCAGTGTCGCGTCGTCGCCGTACCGGCCGGTGAGGAGCACCCCGACCGGAAGCCCGTCGGTGGTCCGTCCGAGAGGTAACGAAACGGACGGATCGCCCGTGACGTTGAAGACCGCACAGTACGGCGAGAAGCGCCGCTGCCGGTCGAAGTCCTCTGCCGGTTCGAGGGCGGCGAACGCGCCCACCGGCGCCTGCGGGGCCGCGAGCGTCGGGCAGAGCAGCAGGTCACAACCGGCGGTACGGCGTACGCCACGGCGTACCTGCGCCTGGAGTTCGCCGAGCGCGGCCATCAGCCGGGCCGCGCCGAGCGCCTCGCCGCGCTCGCGCAGGTACCGGGTCAGCGGCAGCAGGTCGCCCTCCCGCCCGGCCGGGACGGGGGTGACCGCCAGCGCGTACCAGACGGTCTCGAACAGCGGCCACGCCTCGGGGCCGAGCGGCGCGGGGACGTCGACCACCTCGTGGCCGGCGTCGGTGAGCAGCGCGGCGGCCCGGTCGACGACGGCCACGCAGTCCGGGTGGACCGGTTCGTCGGCGAGCATCGGCGTGGTGAAGCGGCCGACGCGCAGCCGGCCGGGGCCGGTGACGCGGGCGGCGCGGGTGACGCCGAGGTAGCCGCCGGCGGGCGCGGCCGGCGGGAGGTACGGCTCGCCGGGCACCGGGCGGGCGAGCACGTCGAGCAGCGCGGCCACGTCGGCGACGGTACGGCCGATCGGCCCGTTCACCGGCAGCCCGAAGCCGCCGAAGCCGAGCGGCCCGCCGGAGACCATGCCGCGGCTGGGTTTGTAGCCGACCAGGCCGCAGAGCGCGGCCGGGATGCGCAGCGAGCCGCCGCCGTCGGAGCCCTGCGCCACCGGCACCAGCCCGGCGGCGACCGCGGCGGCCGCGCCGCCGCTGGACCCGCCCGCGGTGTACGCGAGGTCCCACGGGTTGCGGGCCGGCGGCGCCACCAGTCCCTCCGAGTAGAGCGAGCAGCCGAGTTCGGAGGTGGTGGTCTTGCCGAGGCTGACCAGGCCGGCGTCGGCCAGGAGGCGGACCACGTCGGCGTCGACGGGCGGGACGAAGTCGGCGAAGGCGGCCGAGCCGAAGGTGGTGCGGACGCCGGCGGTGAGCGTGAGGTCCTTGATCGCGGTCGGCACGCCGTGCAGCGGGCCGCGTTCCTCGGCCGCGAGCGCGTCGGCGGCGCGGGCGGCGGTGCGGGCCTGTTCGGCGGTGACGGTGACGAACGCGCCGACGGTGTCGCCGAGCGCCTCGACCCGGCGCAGGTGGTGCTCGACCAGTTCCAGGCTGGACAGCTCGCCCCGGCGGATCGCGGCGGCCTGTTCCAGCGCGGTCAGATCGTGCGGCTCGGCCATGCCGTCCATCCTGCCGGTCCGGCGGCCGGGAGGCCGGACGACACGTCCGGCCGGCGGCCGTCGGGTCCATGTCCGGCTGACATCAGCGGTTCGGAATGCGTCCGCCGGCTCGGCACGACGGACGCATTCGCGGCGGCCGTCAACGCCCGAGGAACCGCAGCGCGTTGCCGCCGAGCAGCGCGTCCCGCTGCACGTCGGTGAGGAAGTCCGCCCGGTGCACCACGTCGCCGACCGGTCGCTCCCCCAGCGGGTACGGGTAGTCGCTGCCGAGCAGGACCCGCTCGGCGCCCATGGTGTCCACCAGCAGCCGCAGCGCGGCCGGCTCGAAGACCACCGAGTCGACGTGGAACCTGTCGACGTACGAGCTGGGCGGTGCGCTCGACGCGCCGCGTACCAGGTCGCCGCGACGATGCCAGGCGTTGTCGGCGCGGCCCAGCCAGAACGGGAAGCTGCCGCCACCGTGCGCGAAGCAGATCCGCAGCGTGTCCGGCACCCGGTCGAACACGCCGCCGAGGATCAGCGCGAGCACCGACAGGTGCGTCTCGGCCGGCATCCCGGTCAGCCAGCGCGCCATCCACCGGTCCAGCCGGGGGCCGCCGGGCATGTCCCACGGGTGCACGAACACCGGCGCGCCGACCTCGGCGCAGTGGGTCAGGAACTGCACGATGCCCTCGTCGTCCAGGTCCCGGTCACCGACGTGGTTGCCGATCTCCACCCCGGCGTGCCCGGCCGACAGGCAGCGGTCCAGCTCGGCGCAGGCCGCGTCCGGGTCCTGCAACGGCACCTGGCAGAACGGCACCAGCCGGCCGTCACCGCCGGCGGTGACCTCCAGCGTGAGGTCGTTGAAGATCCGGGCCACCTTGACCGCCTGGTCTGCCGGGCGGTCGTAGCTGAAGAACACCGGGGTGGGCGACACGACCTGCACGTCCACGCCGTCGGCGTCCATGTCGGCCAGCCGGGTCGGCGCGTCCCAGCACTGCGCGCCGATCGGGCGGAACTCCGTCTCCCCCACCATGATCATGGCGGCGCGCTCGGAGTCCACCCGCAGCCAGGGCCAGCCGGACCCGCCGCACGCCGCGGCGAGGTCCGGCCACCCCTTCGGTACGACGTGCGTGTGCACGTCCACGACCGGCACGCGTCAGCCCTTGCCCGGGTGCAGCGCGCCGCAGTTGTCGCAGGTGCGGGCCTTCTCGTCGGCGTAGAACGCGGCGAAGACCGGGGGCAGGTCGGCGGCGATGTCGCGGACCTGCAACTCGACCTCGTGCACCTTGTGGTGGCACTCGCCGCAGTACCACTGGAACTTCTCCAGCGTGCCCTCCTCGCGGACCCGCTCAATCACCATGCCGATCGAGCCGGCCTCGGGACGCTGCGGCGAGTGCGGGGTGTTGCGCGGCAGCATCCACATCTGCCCCTCGCGCACGTGCACCGTACGCGGGCCCTCGGGCAGCATCAGGTTGATGTGCATGTTGCCCTTGACCTGGTAGAAGAACTCCTCGTACGGGTCGACGTGGAAGTCCGTGCGCTGGTTCGGGCCGCCCACCACCATGACGATGAAGTCGTCGCTGCCGGGCAGCATCTCCTTGTTGCCCACCGGGGGCTTGAGCAGGTGCTGGTTCTCACCGATCCAGCCGGAGAAGCTGAACGGCTCGGCGATCTCACTCATGGGAACCTCCCGACGGCAGTAGGGCGACGGCCTGCATCTCGATCAGCAGATGCGGGTGCGGAAGCTGGTGCACGGCGACTGTGGTCCGGGTCGGCCCGGTGGCGTCGAAGAACTCCGCCCACACCTCGTTGTAGCCGCCGAAGTCGTTCATGTTGACCAGGTAGCTGGTGACCTGCACCAGGTCGCTCAGGTCGGCGCCGACCGAGCGGAGCAGGTCGCGGATGTTCTCCACCACGGCCCGGGTCTGCTCGCGGATGTCCAGGTCGGTGGTACCGAACTCGTCCACCGACACGCCGGCGAACGTGTTGTCCGGCCGGCGCGACGACGTACCGGAGACGTAGACGAACCCGCCGGCCACCTTGACGTGCGGGAACGAGCCCCGCGGCACGGCCTTCCCGGCCACCACCCGGGCCGTCATGGCAGGGCCTTCAGGGAGGCGGACCCGAGCTTCTCCACAGTGGCGCGGACGTGCGCGCCGGGGCGCAGCGGCACCGCGGCGGTGGCCGCGCCGGCCAGGAACACCCAGCCCTTGCGCAGCCGTACGCCGTGCCGGCCGGCCAGCCGCAGCCCCTCGTCCAGCGCGCGGCGCGGGTCGCCGAGGATGGCGGCGGTCGAGCCGACCTGCGCCACCCGCCCGTCGATCTCCAGCAGCACGCCGAGGTTGTCCAGCCCGTCCGGCACCGGCGACCACGGCCCCACCACGAACGCGGCGGCCGAGGTGTTGTCGGCGATCACGTCCGGCAGCGAGAAGGTGAAGTTCGCGTACCGGGAGTCGATCAGCTCGATCGCCGGGGCGACCGCGCGTACCGCACGGGTGAACGAGCCGACCGGTTCGCCCGGGTCGGGCAGCCGGTCCAGCAGGAACGCCACCTCCGGCTCGACCCGGGGATGGATGAAGTCGCCGACGTCGACGCCGCCGCCGTCGGGCACCCGCATCACGTCGGTGAGCCGGCCCCAGATCACCTCGTCCACGCCTACCTGCGCCATCTTGGCCTTGCTGGTGAGCCCCATCTTGAGGCCGACCAGCCGCTCACCCCGGTCGAGGCGGCGCTGCACCAGCGCGGTCTGCACCGCGTACGCGGCGTCGACGTCGAGGCCGGTCTCGGCGGCGAGCTGCGGGATCGCGGTGGCGTCGTCGGCCGCCGCGCCCAGCTTCTCCGCGATGCCGGCGATGTCCGGCCCGATCATGAGTTCTCCTTACCGGCCAGGTCCAGTGCCACGTCCACGATCATGTCCTCCTGGCCGCCGACCATCCGGCGGCGGCCCAGCTCGACCAGGATCGAGCGGACGTCCACGCCGTACTTGGCCGAGGCCCGCTCGGCGTGGCGCAGGAAGCTGGAGTAGACACCCGCGTACCCCAGGGAGAGCGTCTCCCGGTCCACCTGGACCGGCCGGTCCTGCAACGGGCGGACCAGGTCGTCGGCGGCGTCCATCAGCGCGAACACGTCGCAGCCGTGCTTCCAGCCGTGCAGCTCGGCGACCGCGACGAAGACCTCCAGCGGCGCGTTGCCCGCGCCGGCACCCATGCCGGCGAGCGACGCGTCCACCCGGACGGTCCGCCCGGACGGCGAGCCGAGCGGGCCGTCGCCGAGGATCCGGCCGTGCTCGACCGCGAGCACGCTGTTCGCCACACCCAGCGACAGGTTGTGGTGCGCGTGGATGCCGATCTGCGTCTCCGGTTCCAGCACCTGCCGGTACGCGTCGACGCGCTGCGCCACGTCCGACATCAGCAGCCGGCCACCCGAGTCGGTGACGTAGACGCAGTGCGCGCCGTACGACTCCATCAGCTTGGCCTGCGCGGCCAGCCCGGCCGGGTCGTTGAGGTGCGACATCATCAGGAACCCGGAGACGTCCATGTCGTTCTCCCGGGCCCAGGCGATGTGCTGGGCCGAGATGTCCGCCTCGGTGCAGTGGGTGGCGATCCGGACGCTGGTCACGCCGAGCGCCTTCGCCGCCTTCAGGTCGGCGATGGTGCCGATGCCCGGCAGCAGCAGCGTGGTGAGCCGCGCGGTGGTGAGCACCTCGGCGGCGGCGGCGATCCAGTCCGCGTCGGCTGCGGCGCCGTGCCCGTAGTTGACGCTGGATCCGGCCAGGCCGTCGCCGTGCGCCACCTCGACCGCCGCCACGCCGGCCGCGTCGAGCGCGGCCGCGATGGTACGCACCTGGTCGACCGTGTAGCGGTGGGCGACGGCGTGCATGCCGTCGCGCAGCGTCACGTCCTGGATGTAGAGGTCGGTCATCGGGTTGCCCCCTCCGGGGAACGCAGCGCCACCAGCCGCTCCGCGGTACGCAGCGCGGCCGACGTCATGATGTCCAGGTTCCCGGCGTACGCGGGCAGGTAGTGCCCGGCGCCGGAGACCTCCAGGAACACCGACACCTGCAGGCCGGTGAAGTGCCGGCCGAGCACCGGCGCGTACGTGTCCACGGCGTCGAACTGCACGTCCTGCTTGAGCCGGTAGCCGGGCACGTACTCCTGCACGGCCTTGACCATGTCGGCCACCGAGGCGGCGATCGCGCCCCGGTCGGCGTCGGCGTCCGGGCACAGGCAGTAGACCGTGTCGCGCATCAGCAGCGGCGGGTCGGCCGGGTTCAGCACGATGATGGCCTTGCCGCGCTCGGCGCCGCCGACCACCTCGATGGCGCGGGCGGTCGTCTCGGTGAACTCGTCGATGTTGGCCCGGGTGCCCGGACCGGCGGACTTCGACGCGATCGAGGCGACGATCTCGCCGTACGCGACGGGGGTGACCCGGCCGACCGCGTGCACGATCGGCACTGTGGCCTGCCCGCCGCAGGTCACCATGTTGACGTTCGGTTCGCCCAGGTGCTCGTCGAGGTTCACCGGCGGCACCACGTACGGGCCGATCGCGGCGGGCGTCAGGTCGACGACGGTGCGGCCGTGTGCCCGCAGCACCTCGTCGTGACGCTTGTGCGCGCCGGCCGAGGTGGCGTCGAAGACGAGCTGGACGTCCGCGAACTCGGGCAGTGCCACGAGGCCGTCGACGCCCTCGGCGGTGGTGGTCACGCCGAGCCGGCGGGCCCGGGCCAGACCGTCCGAGGCCGGGTCGATGCCGGCCATCGCCACCATGCGCAGGCTCTCACTGAGCCGCAGCACCTTGATCATCAGGTCGGTGCCGATGTTGCCCGACCCGAGCACCGCCACTCCGACGCTCATGATCTGGTCTCCTTCGAGAAACAGGTACGCACCGAGCCGAGCCCGGAGATGCGCGCCTCGTACGCGGCGCCGGGCGTGACCGGCACCATCGGCCCGAGCGCGCCGGAGAGCACCACGTCACCGGCCTTGAGCGGGTCGCCCGCCCGGGCCATGGTCGCGGCCAGCCACTGCAACGCGTGCAGCGGATTGCCGAGGCAGGCCGCGCCCGCGCCGACCGAGACCGGCTCACCGGCGTGCTCCAGCACCATGCCGCACAGCCGCAGGTCGACGTCGGCGAGCCGCCGGGGCGCGGTGCCGAGCACGAACAGCCCGCTGGAGGCGTTGTCCGCCACCGTGTCCACGATGGAGATGTCCCAGTCCGCGATCCGCGAGTCGACGATCTCGATGGCCGGCAGCACGTGGTCCACCGTCCGGATCAGGTCGACAGTGGTGACCCGCTCGTCCGGCAGGTCCGCGCCGAGCACGAAGGCGATCTCCGCCTCCACCCGCGGCTGGAGCAGCCGGTCGATCGGCACCTCGACGCCGTCACCGACGGCCATGTCGTCGAAGAGCACCCCGAAGTCGGGCTGGAAGACGCCGAAGCTCTCCTGCACGGTCCGCGACGTCAGGCCGATCTTCGCGCCGACGCGGCGGTGCCCCTTGCCCAGCCGTTGCCGGGTGTAGACCTGCTGCACCTGGTACGCGGCCTCGATGTCGCCCTCGGGCAGCAGCCGGCCGCGCAGCGGCGGGCAGGGCTTCCCGTCCTGCCGGGCCACTGCCAGTTCCCGGTTGGCGGCCTCGATGTCCACGGTCATGGCGGCTCCTCGCTTGCGTCGCTGGGGATTCCGGCCATTCTGCCCACCGCGCGCGCCCGCGCCAGTCCGCGCGCTCATGTGAGGTCCACGCAGACGTTGGTGAGCTCGGAGTAGAAGTCGAGCGAGTGCACGCCGCCCTCGCGGCCCACGCCGGACGCCTTCACCCCGCCGAACGGGGTGCGCAGGTCGCGCAGGAACCAGGTGTTCACCCAGACGATGCCGGCGTCGAGCCGGGCGCCGGCCCGGTGCGCCCGGCCCACGTCCCGCGTCCACACCGTCGCCGCCAGGCCGTAGGCGGTGCCGTTTGCGAGCGCGAACGCCTCGTCCTCGTCGTCGAACGGCGCGACGTGCACCACCGGGCCGAAGATCTCCTCCTGGTTGGTGCGGGCGTCCGCCCCCAGGCCGGTGAGCACCGTCGGCTGCACGTACGCCCCGCCGTCGCGGGCGTCGCCGAAGCGCGGCGTGCCGCCGCCGGCGCGCACCTCGGCGCCCTCGGTACGGGCCAGCGCGTAGTGGCCGAGCACCTTGTCCCGGTGGCCGTGCGAGATGAGCGGCATGTTCGCCGTCGCCTCGTCGTCCGGCCAGCCGTACGCCAGCTCGTCGGCGCGCTCGGCCAGCCGCGCGGTGAACTCCTCGAACACCGGCCGCTGCACGTAGATACGTTCGGTGCACAGGCACACCTGGCCGCCGTTGGTGAAGCTGGATCGCACCGAGCCGGCGACCGCCGCGTCCAGGTCGGCGTCGGCGAACACCAGGCCGGCGTTCTTGCCGCCCAGCTCGAAGCTGACCGCCTTCACGCCGTCGGCGGCGGCGCGCATGATCGCGCTACCGGTCGCCGACTCGCCGGTGAAGGTGATCGCGTCCACGCCCGGGTGGCGGGTCAGGTGCTCGCCGGCCGAGCCGGGGCCGAAGCCGTGCACCAGGTTGAACACGCCGTCGGGCACGCCCGCCGCGGCCATCACCTCGGCCAGCAGCGTGGCCGAGGCGGGGGTCTCCTCGCTGGGCTTGACCACCACGGCGTTGCCGCAGGCCAGGGCCGGGGCGACCTTCCAGGTGAGCAGCAGCAGCGGCAGGTTCCACGGCACGATCACCGCGACCACGCCGACCGGCTTGCGGACCGCGTAGTTCAGCGCCCGGCCCCCGGCCGGGGTGACTGTGGTGAACGACTCGGTGGGCGCGGTCGCCACGATCTCGGCGAACGCCCGGAAGTTGGCAGCACCGCGCGGGATGTCGAGCGTGCGGGCCTGCGAGATGGCCTTGCCGGTGTCCGCGACCTCGGCGGAGACCAGGTCGTCGAAGCGCCGTTCCAGCTCGTCGGCGACCCGGCGCAGCACCTCGGCGCGTTCCCGCTCCCCCATCCGGCCCCACGGGCCGCGCAGCGCCGCCCGGGCCGCGGCGACCGCGTCGTCCACAGTCGACTGCGACGCCTCGACCACCTCGAACACCGGCTCGCCGGTGACCGGGCTGCGCTTGGTGAACCGGGAACCGGCGTCGACGAACTCGCCGCCGACGAAGTTGCGCAGCAGGCCGGGGCCGTGCGGCGCGTGGCCGGTCATCAGGCGGGGATCCCAGAGCGTCATCGCCGCCTCCCCAGCGCCGCGCGGACCCCACCGGCCAGCAGCGCGACCGCGCCGGCCGCCACCGCGCCGACCACCGCGTACTGCGCGCGCACCCGGCGGCGCACCTGCGCGTACGGGGTGGTGGAGAACGAGACCAGCTCGTACTGGGAGACGTAGCGGCCCGGCAGCGCCCGCTCCAGCGCGTGCTCGACCTGCTTGCGGGTGCGGAACACCGGCGAGGCGACCTTGTCCCGCATCTCCACGAAGTTCGCCAGCGCCATCCGGGCGATCGCCTCGGCGTTGTCCTGGCGGCGGTGCTGGAACAGCGGCAGCGCGGCGGCCCACTCGTCGTCGCACTCGTCCAGGCAGCGGTCCAGCTCGACCACGTCCTCGAACGCGCAGTTCGCGCCCTGGCCGTAGAACGGCACGATGGCGTGCGCGGCGTCGCCGATCAGGCCGACCTTGCCGGCTACCTGCCACGGCGTGCAGCGCACCGTGCCGAGCACACCGACCGGGTTGTGCTGGTAGTCGTCGACCAGGTTCGGCGCGAGCGGGACCAGGTCCGGGTAGTGGGTGGCGAAGAACCGCTCGATCGCCGCCGGGCTACTGAGCGACGCGAAGCTGCGGGTGCCGTGGGTGGGCCAGAACAGCGTGCAGGTGAAGGAGCGGTCCGGGTTCGGCAGCGCGATCATCATCGAGGTGCCGCGCGGCCAGATGTGCAGCGCGCCCGGGTCGAGCGCGAACTCCCCGCCCAGCGGCGGGATGGTCAGCTCCTTGTAGCCGTAGTCGAGGAAGTCCAGGCTCTCGGTCAGGCCCCCGTACGCGAGCAGTTGCCCGCGCACCGCGGAGCCGGCGCCGTCGGCGCCGAGGATGACCGAGGCGGTGGCGGTGACCTTGCCCTGCCGCGTCTCGAACGTCATCTCGCCGCCGAGCGGGTCGAGCCCGACCAGCCGGTGGTCGAACGCGACGCGCACGTTCGGCAGCGCGGCGGCGGCGTCGAGCAGCGCGTTGTTCAGCGCGCCCCGGCTGATCGAGTTGATCGCCCGGTCCCCGGAGCCGCTGTAGGACTGGAACTCCGGCTCGCCCTCGACGGGGTGGATCATGCGGCCGCGCATCGGCAGCGCGTCCGCCATGACCTCGTCCTCCAGGCCGATGCGGCGCAGCGCGTCCAGGCCGCGCTCGGACAGCGCCAGGTTGATCGACCGGCCCCGCTCGACGGTGCCGGTACGCGGGTCGGGCCGCCGCTCGTAGAGGGCCACCGGGTAGCCGCGCCGGGCCAGATAGCAGGCCAGCAGACAGCCGGCCAGCCCGGCGCCGACCACAGCGATCTCGTCGCGCTCCGTCACGAGCCCTCCTTCTCAACGGTTGCCGCCAGCGCCTCGGCGACCCGCCAGCAGTCGTGGTACGAGGAGTACAGCGGCACCGGCGCGAACCGGACGATGTCCGGCTCCCGGGCGTCGGCGACCACGCCGTGCTCGTGCCGCAGCCGCTTGGTCAGCTCGTTCGCGCTGCCCACCCCGATCCGCACGGAGAGCTGGCAGCCACGGCGGGCCGGGTCGCGCGGGGTGACAACGGTGAGCGGGCGGCCGGGCGTCACCTCGTCGAGCAGCTGCTCCAGCCAGGCGGTGAGCCGCAGGCTGCGCTCGCGCAGCGCCGGCATGCCGACGGAGTCGAACAGCTCCAGCGACGTGCGCACCGGGCCCATCGCGAAGATCGGCGGGTTGGAGATCTGCCACGCCTCGACGGTGGCCGGCGGCCGGGACACCGGGGTCATCTCGAACCGGGTGGCCGCCTCGGTGCTCCACCAGCCCTCGAACCGCGGGATCGACGGGTCGCCGAGGTGCCGCTCGTGGACGAAGACGCCGCCCAGCGCGCCGGGGCCGGAGTTGAGGTACTTGTACGAGCACCAGGCGGCGAAGTCCACGTCCCAGTCGTGCAGGGCCAGCGGCACGTTGCCGGCGGCGTGCGCCAGGTCCCAGCCGACGACGGCGCCCGCGGCGCGGCCGGCGGCGGTGATGGCCGGGATGTCCATCAGCTCGCCGGTCAGGTAGTTCACGCCGCCGAGCATCAGCAGCGCCACCGTGTGGCCCTCGCGGTCCAGGAAGTCCAGCACGTCCTCGGTGCCGAGCGTGTCCGAGCCGGGGCGCGGCTTGAGGCGTACCACTGTGGTGTCCGGGTCCAGGCCGTGGAAGCGGGCCTGGCTGCGCACGGCGTAGCTGTCCGAGGGGAACGCGCTGTCCTCGATGACGATGCGGGTGCGCTCGCCGGCCGGCCGGTAGAAGCTGACCATCAGCAGGTGCAGGTTCACCGTGAGGGAGTTCATCACCACGGTCTCCGCGGGCAGCGCGCCGACCAGGCGGGCGGCCGGTGCGGTCAGCAGCTCGTGGTACGGCAGCCAGGGCCGCTCCGACTCCAGGTGCCCCTCGACGCCCAGGCGCCGCCAGGCGTCCAGGTCGGCGAGGAGTTCGTCACGGGTGGCCCGCGGCTGGAGCCCGAGCGAGTTGCCCGCCAGGTACGCGGTGTCGGGGTAGCGACCGCCGTCGGCGGGTGGGATGTGGAACAGGTGCCGGTGGCCGGGGTCCGCGGCGTCGCGGCGGAGGGCTTCGTTCTCGGGGGTGTGCATGCTGTTCTCTCTCGTCACATCGCGGTGCGGGCCGACCACAGCTCCGGGAAGACCACCCGGGCCATGCTGCGCTGCAACCATGCCAGTCCGGCGGAACCACCGCTGCCGACCTTGGCGCCCATCGTGCGCTGGACGGCCTTGACGTGGTTCCAGCGCCAGTCGCCGAACTCCTCGGCGATCTCGGTCAGCGCGTCGCCGAGCAGGCGCAGGTGGTTGTCCGGGCCGTTGTCGCCGTAGATCCGGACCCAGGCCGCCTCGATCGCCGGGTGTCCCTCGTGCTCGGCGTTCACGTCCCGGGACAGCAGCTCGTCGGGCACGTCGAAGCCCTTGCGGGCCAGCAGCGCCACCACCTCGTCCCAGAGGCTCGGCGTGGCCAGCGCGGCGGTCAGCTCGTCGTACACCTCGGTCTGCCGGCGGAACGGGCGGATCAGCGCCCGGTCGCGCAGGCCGAGGAGGAACTCCAGCTGCCGGTACATGGCGGACTGGAAACCGGAGCCCTCGCCGAGCCGGTCGCGGAAGCGGTTGAAGTCGGCCGGGCTCATCCAGCGCAGGCCGTGCCAGGCGGCGTTGAGGCCTTCCAGGTGCAGGGCGGCGCGGCGCAGCGGGGGCAGGGCCTCCCAGATCCGGTCCTCGCGCAGCTCGCGCTTGGCGTGCCGCAGTTCGTGGCAGGTGAGGCCGAAGTACAGCTCCATGATCTGGCTGACCATCAGGAAGGACATCTCGCCCGGGTCGTCGCTGAGCGGCTCCTGGAGCCGGTGCAGCGTGCTGGCCCGTACGTACGCGTCGTACGGCACGCGGTCGGCGAACTCCAGCGTCGGCTCGCCGCCGTTGCGCGCCGCCCGAGCCGCCCGTTCCTGGGGGGTTACCGGGCGCACCGCCGTCGTCTGTTCCACAGTCATTCTCCGTCCGTGCGCGGGGTAGACGTCATGATCCCGCTGGTGGGCGGCCGAATGGAATGCCTGTTCAACGGCGGTATGGTGGTCTCACTTCGCGAACCGAAACCATCTCGCGTCGCTGTCTTTACGGAAGGAAGGTCCGCGCGTGGACGACATGGACTGGGCGCTGCTGCGCGAGCTCCAGGCCGACGCCCGGCTGTCGTACAGCGAGTTGTCCCGCCGGGTCCACCTGTCGCCGCCCGCTGTGGCCGAGCGGGTCCGGCGGCTGGAGGAAGCCGGTGTGATCACCGGCTACCACGCCCACGTCGACCTCACCCGGGCCGGGCGGACGGTGCTCGCGCTGATCCGGATGTCCTGCTACGGCGCGCGCTGCATCCTCAACGACCCCGACGTCGCGGGCTGGCCGGAGATCATGGAGATCCACCGGATCACCGGTGACGCGTGCAGCATGCTCAAGGTCGCCGCCACCAACATGGGCGAGTTCGAGGAGGTCATCGACCGCCTCGCGCCGTACGGGCAGCCGTCCAGCACGATGGTGCTCTCCACCCCGCTGGCCTGGCACCCCGTGGTCAAGGCACCCCGTTAGCTTCCCCCGCCCTCCGGGAAAGCAGGCGCCGCTGCCCGTCAGTGGTCCGGCGCACCGTCGCGCCGGGAGGGGGGAACCATGCGAGGGCTCCTGTCACATCGTGCGTTGTCGTCCCTGCTGGGCCTGTTCGGCCTGGTGGCGGCGTTCGTCCTGACCACCGCGCCGCCGGCCCGGGCCGGGGAGAGCGTGTTCATCGAGGTGACGCCGAACAGCGTCCAGGCCGGTTCCCGGGTCAACCTGCGGGCCGGCTGCGACAACAGCAACAACCGCCAGGCGCAGGTCACCTCGGACGCCTTCGGGCGGGTGACGCTGCGGCCGGACAACGGCTTCCTCACCGGCTCGGTCACCGTGCCCGGCAACAAGGCGCCCGGCGACTACCCGGTGAACCTGGACTGCTCCAACGGCAACACCGCCTCGACCATGCTCACCGTGCTCAACATGGCGCAGCCGAGCAAGGGACCGGCGACCGGCGGCGGTGGCACCGCGGGTAGCCGTGGCACCGGTTCGCTGCTGCTCGTCGGCGGTCTGGTCGCGGTGGCAGTGGTGGCCGGTGTGAGTGCCCGCCGCAAGACCGGCGGCCGTGCCTGACGAGAGGTGCCGCAATGGCCCGCTCATCGCGCCGCCGGGACCGTACCGGCCCGGCGGCGGACCGCAGACGCCGCGCCGCCGCCCGCCCCGGCCGCCGGTCGCGACAGCGCGCGACACGGCTCCGGGCCGCGCTGCGGCTGACGTCCCGGGCCGCGCGCCGGTTCGCCCACGTCGCCGGGCACGCGTTCTCGGCCAGCGTCGCCACCGCCGACCCGCAGTCCCGGCCGGTCGAGGCCCGCGCCGCCGCGACCACCACCCGGCGGTACGCCCCGAGCCGCAGCCCCGGTGTCCCGGTGCTCGTGGTGGCGAGCGTGATGGCCCTGATCGTGGCCATGCTCGGCGTGGAACGGGTGACCGGGGTCAGCGTGCTGCCGGACCGGATCGTGGCCGGCCTGCGCCCGCCGCCGAAGAAGTTCCCGGTCCTGCCGGCCAGCCCGCCGACGGACCTGAGCATCGGCAAGCTGAACCTGCGCGCGCCGGTGCACCGGGTCGGCATCGCGCCGGACGGCAGCATCGCGGTGCCGGACGTGGAGCGCGCCGGCGAGGTCGGCTGGTACGACAAGGGCCCCACGCCCGGCCAGTACGGTCCGGCGGTGCTCGTCGGGCACGTCGACACCACCACCGGACCGGCCGTGTTCCACGGGCTGAAGGACCTGGACGACGGCGACCGGATCGAGGTGACCCGCGAGGACCGCTCGGTGGCGGTGTTCGAGGTGACGTCGATCGAGCGGTACGGCAAGGAGAAGCTGCCGGTGGAGGACGTCTACGGCGACTTCAGCCGGCCCAACCTGCGGCTGATCACCTGCGGCGGGCGCTGGGTGGGCGGCGAGACCGGGTACGCGGACAACCTGGTCGTCTACGCCGCGCTGGTCAAGGCGCGCTGAGCGGGCGGGTCAGGCCGCCTCGGGCTCGGGCTCGCGCAGGTCGAGCCAGTCCGCCCAGCGCGGGTCGGGGGCGCGGTGCCCGAGCACCCGCCAGGCGGCTCCTTTGGGCGCGGCCGGCAGGTGGTGCAGCCGCCAGCCCAGCTCGGCGGGCGTCTTGTCGCCTTTGGTGTGGTTGCACCGCGCGCACGCGGCGACCACGTTCTCCCAGGCGTGCCGGCCGCCCCGGCTGCGCGGGAAGACGTGGTCGATGGTCTCGGCCGGCCCCCGGCAGTACGCGCACCGCCACCCGTCGCGGGCGAACACCGCCCGCCGGGACAACCCGATGTGGGTGCGGTACGGCACCCGGACGTAGCGGGTCAGGCGCACCACCGAGGGCACCGGTAACGCGTTGCGCGCGCTGTGCAGGATGCCCTCGCCGTCGGCGACGCAGACCGCCTTGGCGGAGAGGACGAGGATCGCGGCACGACGCACCGACACGACGCACAGGGGCTCGTAGGTGGCGTTGAGAACGAGTGCACCGGAGCCCGCCGTGGGTCGTATGTCAGGCATCGCGCTCACCCTCCCGGTCCAGTCGCTCCCGCCTCGTCCGCGCCGGAACCGCCCCGCGGACAGCGCGGAACGGCTCCGACGCCGGCCGGATCACCGACGTCCGTTGCGCCAATAGTCCCTGATCGCGCCCCGGATTGCACGTACTAATCCGGGCTACCCCCTCCGGTAGCGACACTTCGCCGAGGTGGCGGTGTCCGCCGCCGGTCACCGGTGCGGTACGAAAGCAGGGTGAACGTCTCCGACCTGATCTCCGCCCTGCTGTCGGCCTTCTCCGACCGGCGCCCGGACTGCCAGGGCAGCAGTTCCTGCGAGTTCCTGTACCGGCTCACCGGCTCCGCCTGGTTCGCCGAGAGCAGCTACTGGATCCTGCTGAAGCCGCTACGGGTCGCGTTGATCCTGTTGATCGCGGTGGCCGCCCGGTGGGCGCTGCACCGGACCATCAACCGGCTGGTCCGGACCACCACCCAGGGCGCGGTGCCGACCATGCTCCGCCCGCTGCGGGAACGCATCCCCAGCGCCACGCTCGAACCGGACCAGTTCGTGCCGGAGCGGCGGCGGCAGCGCGCCGAGGCGATCGGGTCGGTGCTGCGCAGCATGGTCACCGCGTTCGTCTTCGGCATCGCGCTGCTGATGGTGCTCAAGGAGTTCAGCTTCGACCTGGCCCCGCTGCTGGCCAGCGCGGGCATCGCCGGCGTGGCGCTCGGCTTCGGCGCGCAGAGCCTGGTGAAGGACCTGATCGCCGGCCTGTTCATGTTGATAGAGGACCAGTACGGCGTCGGCGACACCGTCGACCTGGGAGAGGCCACAGGCGTGGTCGAGGCGGTGGGGCTGCGGGTCACCACGGTCCGGGACGGCCGCGGCGTGCTCTGGTACATCCGCAACGGCGAGATCGTCCGGGTCGGGAACAAGAGCCAGGGCTGGGCGCTGGTCGTGGTCGACCTG
Source organism: Micromonospora sp. CNZ285 (assembly GCF_004637285.1). Lineage (NCBI taxonomy): Bacteria > Bacillati > Actinomycetota > Actinomycetes > Micromonosporales > Micromonosporaceae > Micromonospora > Micromonospora sp. CNZ285. The sequence continues at coordinate 3,972,601 of NZ_SPQD01000001.1, forward strand.
CCGATCGGTTTCGCCGGCACCGAGGAGGCCACCGCCGTGCTGCGTACCGCGGCGGCGTCGGTGGCGCTGGACCCGGAGCTGGCGCCGAGCATCGTGGAGCAGCCGGAGGTCCTGGGCGTCGAGCAGATGACAGTCGACGGAGCGGTGATCCGTACCGTCGTCAAGACCACAGCGGACGGGCAGTTCGCGGTCGGCCGCGAGCTGCGCCGCCGCCTCGCGGAGGCGCTGGAGAACTCGGGGATCGTCGCGCAGATCGCGGCCGCCCGGCTGTTCCCCGGCCTGCCGGTCCAGCCGCCGGCGCCGCCCGCCGCCGAGGGTACGGGCACCGGCGGACCCACCTGAGTCGCCGGACGAGCCGGACGATTTCCGGGGTTCCGCACCGCGCGGCCCCTCGGGTATCGTCCGTTCGTTCAGTCGGAGATGCGACGATCAATCCGTTCGCCCTAGCCAGTTGTCAGACGATCGGGCAGAATCCGGTGCACACGCTCCACCGGGGGGCGTGCTCGTGTCCTCGCTGATCGATCGATCTGACGACGGTTCCCGGTCGGGCCATCACAAGTGGTCGACCAGGAACGATGGAGGCGACGGTGTCCGACGCGCGACCCGCCCGGGAGGCCCCGGCCACCTTCCGGGACGTCTTCGGTCAGTCGGAGTTCCGCGCCATCTTCGCCGCCAACACCCTCTCCTGGGTGGGCGACTATCTGGCCCGCGCCGCGGTCACCGTGCTCGTGCTGCGCGAGACCGATTCGGTCGCGCTCTCCGCCGCCGCGTTCGCCGCCAGCTACCTCCCCTGGCTGGTCGGCGGTCCGCTGCTCTCGGCGCTCGCCGAGCGGCACAACTACCGCCGGGTCATGGTCGTCTGCGACCTGCTGCGGATGGCGCTGATGGCGCTGGTCGCGATGCCCTGGATGCCGACCTGGTCGATCTTCGCGCTGATCTTCCTGGCCACGCTCGCGAACCCGCCCAGCCAGGCGGCGCGGTCGGCGCTGATGCCGCACATCCTGACCGGGGACCGGCTGGTCGTGGGCCTTGCCGCGTTCACCAGCGCCGGGCAGGCCGCCCAGGTCGTCGGCTACCTGATCGGCGCCACGGTGGCGGCGCTCAACCCGAACACCGCGCTGCTCGTCAACGCCGTGACCTTCGCCGTGTCGGCCGCGATCGTCCGCTTCGGCGTCCGCGAGCGGCCACCGGCGATGACCGAGGTGCACCGCAGCCACCTGCTGCGGGAGACCGTCCAGGGCTTCCGGATCGTCTTCGAGCGGCCGGTGCTGCGCGCCATCGCGGTGCTGGTGTTCAGCGCGATGCTCTTCTCGATCGTCCCCGAGGGACTGGCAGCGGGCTGGGCCGCCGACCGGACCGACGGCCGGATGGACGCCGGCACCGCCCAAGGGCTGATCATGGCCGCCGTCCCGGTCGGCTACATCCTCGGCGGGCTGACCATCAGCCGGCTCGTCGGCCCGGAGCGGCGGCTGACGCTGATGCGACCGTTGATGATCATCGCGCCGGCGACGCTCGTACCCGCGCTGTTCAACCCGCCGCCGGCGGTGGTGGCGCTGCTGGCCGCCGGGTGCGGCTTCGCCGTCGCCGGGCTCGTCCCGGTCGCCAACGGCCTGTTCGTGCAGGCGCTGCCGGACGGCTTCCGGGCCCGGGCGTTCGGCGTCATGGCCAGCGGCACACAGATCATCCAGGGCGCCGCGGTGCTGGCCACGGGCGCGCTCGCGGAGCGCTTCTCGGTCCCGTCGGTGGTCGGCGTCTGGAGCGCCGCCGGGGTGCTGATCATGTCGGTGGCGGCGCTCGCCTGGCCCCGGCCGCAGGTGATCCACGAGGCCGTCGCGGCCGCCCGCGCGGAGTCGGCGTCCGGTGGCGGACCGGCGCACGCGCACGCGCCCGGCCCGGCGTCCGGTGACCGGAACCGCGAGCACGGCCGACGCCGGCACGCGGTGACGTGATCCGCGCCGCCCGGCGGGCGGGCGCGGGTGCCGGGCCGCACCTGGCAGGATGGAAGCGTGACTTCCCCAGGCGAGTCGATGACCCTCTTCGAGGCGATCGGCGGTGAACCGGCCTTCCGCAAGCTGGTGGACGAGTTCTACGCCGGTGTGGCCGACGACCCGCTGCTGCGGCCGATGTATCCGGAGGAGGACCTGGGCCCGGCGGCGGACCGGCTGACCCTGTTCCTCATCCAGTACTGGGGTGGCCCGCACACCTACTCGGAGCAGCGCGGCCACCCGCGGCTGCGGATGCGGCACGCCCCGTTCCGGATCGGCGCGGCCGAGCGGGACGCCTGGCTGCACCACATGCGCCGGGCGGTGGACGCGCTGGACCTGCCGCCGCAGCTCGCCGCCGCGCTCTGGGACTACCTGGAGCGGGCCGCCTACTTCATGGTGAACGTGATGGAGGACCCGGCCGCGGGCTGAGCCCGGCTCAGAGCAGAGCGCCCTCGTCGTGCAGCCAGTCGACGAACGTCACCGCGACCGCGGCACCGCAGTCGAGCATCTCGACCAGCAGCGCGTCGTGGGCGCCGGCGCCGAGCGGGACCTGCAGCTCGGCGTAGATCGGGAGCTGACCGCGCTCGGTCGGGTCCCCGATGTACGCCTTGCAGAAGCGCCGGGTGTGGTTCCACTCGTTCACGACGCGGTAGGCCCGGTCGGCCCAGTCCGGCGGGACCGTCGCGTGCGGGCGGGCCCGCATCACGAGGATCTCGTCCTCGGGGCCCTCCAGCGCGACGAGCACGGCGTGCCGCTCCCACATGGCCAGCAGGTTGCCGTCGCCGTCGGCCAGATAGCGCACGTCGAGCAGGTCGAGCGCGTCGCAGACCCGGCTCAGCGTGACCGGCGCGACGGTGGCCGGCATGTCCGCGAGGACCGGCCGCTCGGGCGGCGCCACGTCGTCCCCCGGCTGGCGAGGGGTCGGTGGTCCGACCCGGATGGTGTCATCCACTGTGGTCCCGCTTCGAGTCTCCGGCTCCCCGCCAGCGGCGGGACCAGGGCGCCATGACCACCACGGCATCGCTCGCGCACCTCACTCCCCAGCGGATCCGGACGCCTACGGTGCGTTGGATCCGAGGATGGACGGTACCCGGACAGGCGGCCTGAGGCATCCCCCCAACGACCGCCCCAAACCGGAAGGACGACACGGGGTCATCCGTTCGGGTGACCCACCGTCGGCCTGAGTGCAAGATCGGCGACGGTCCGCGACCAGGCCGCCCCGAACGGTCCGACGAGCCCGACCCATCGACCAGCCGTCCGCACCTGAACGTCGTCCGCGCCGGTGCCGAGGAAACCCATCCGGACCAGCGCCTGCACCAGCCGCTGCGACACCTCCACCGGGGTTCGCGGCGCCTCGTCCGGGGTCACCACCACGGCGACGTGGTCCAGCAGCGCGTCCCGCAGCACCCGCTGCCCGACCGCGCGGCCCGCCACGCCGTGCGTGGCCGCCTCGCGCAGCGTCCCGGCCGCCGCCTCCGCGATCCGGCGCAGCTCGGCGCCGGGCAGCGCCTCCACCGCCCGGCTCGCGGCCGGCGGGAGCTGCCACCGCCAGCCGTCGTCCCGGCGTACCGGAAGCGCCTCGCCCCCGGCGGAGAGTTCGGCCAGCAGCTCCCCCGCGGCCACCGTGACGTCACCGGGGGCGGTGCCCGGCACGGTACGGACCACGAGCACACCCCACGGCAGCCGCGCCCAGAGGGCGGTACGGCCCGCGCCCGGCACCGGCCGCAGCCGGACCAGGGTGGCCGGGTCGAACCGGACCAGCCGGGCCAGGAAGGCCCCGGCGTCGGCCGTCCCGGTCAACCCGTGCCCGGTCATCCGCTCAGCCCCGGCGCGTAGCGGAGCAGGAACGCCCGCTCCTCCGGCGAGATCCGGCGCGGGCGCTGCGCCGTCAGGTCGAACGGCACCAGCAGCGACCGGGCGGTGCCGGCCAGCGTGTCGCCGTCGTACAGCTCGTACGCGACCGAGAAGGAGGCGGCCCTGATCTGGTCCACCCACAGCTCGATCCGTACCGTCGGGGCGGCCTCCGCGCTGGCCCGGCCGAGCGCGTAGTCGACCGGGCGCAGGTAGTCGACCTCGTGCCGGCGGATGACCACCCCGTCGGCGAACGAGCCCACTCCCCACGCCCGGCCGCCGGCGAACATCATCGCCACCCGGGCCTCCTCGTAGAGCGTGAGGAAGCGGGCGTTGTTGACGTGGCCGTACGCGTCCAGGTCGGACCAGCGCAGCGCGCAGTGGTAGACGAAGCGGTCAGTCACGGGTGAGCTTGCGGTAGGTCACCCGGTGCGGACGGGCCGCCTCGGCGCCGAGCCGGTCGACCTTGTTCTTCTCGTACGCCTCGAAGTTGCCCTCGAACCAGAACCACTTCGCCGGGTTCTGGTCGTCGCCCTCCCAGGCCAGGATGTGCGTGGCGACCCGGTCCAGGAACATCCGGTCGTGGGAGATGACCACGGCGCAGCCGGGGAACTCCAGCAGCGCGTTCTCCAGGCTGGACAGCGTCTCCACGTCCAGGTCGTTCGTCGGCTCGTCGAGCAGGATCACGTTGCCGCCGATCTTCAGCGTCAGCGCCAGGTTGAGCCGGTTGCGCTCGCCGCCGGAGAGCACCTTCGTCGGCTTCTGCTGGTCCGGCCCCTTGAAGCCGAACGCGGCGATGTACGCCCGGGACGGCATCTCGACCTTGCCCACCATGAGGTGGTCCAGCCCGTCGGAGACGACCTCCCAGACGGTCTTGTCGCCGTCCAGGCCCTGCCGGTTCTGGTCGACGTACGACAGCGAGACGGTCTCGCCGACCCGGACCGAGCCGCTGGTCGGCTGCTCCAGCCCGACGATGGTCTTGAACAGCGTGGTCTTGCCGACGCCGTTCGGGCCGATGATGCCGACGATGCCGTTGCGGGGCAGCGAGAACGACAGGTCGTCGATCAGCACCCGGTCACCGAACGCCTTGGTGAGGTTCTGCGCCTCGATGACCGTGTTGCCCAGGCGCGGGCCCGGCGGGATCTGGATCTCCTCGAAGTCCAGCTTCCGGGTCTTCTCCGCCTCGGCGGCCATCTCGTCGTACCGGTCCAGACGGGCCTTGGACTTGGTCTGCCGCGCCTTGGCGTTCGAGCGGACCCACTCCAGTTCCTCGGAGAGGCGCTTCTTCATCTTGGCGTCGCGGCGTCCCTCGACGGAGAGCCGGGCGGCCTTCTTCTCCAGGTAGGTGGAGTAGTTGCCCTCGTACGGGTAGGCCCGGCCGCGGTCCAGCTCCAGGATCCAGTTGGCCACGTTGTCCAGGAAGTACCGGTCGTGGGTGATCGCCAGGACGGTGCCGGCGTACTTGGCCAGGTGCTGCTCCAGCCACTGCACGCTCTCCGCGTCCAGGTGGTTGGTGGGCTCGTCGAGCAGCAGCAGGTCCGGCGCCTCCAGCAGCAGCTTGCACAGCGCCACCCGGCGGCGCTCACCACCGGAGAGCTGGGTGACGTCGGCGTCCGGCGGCGGGCAGCGCAGCGCGTCCATCGCGAGTTCGAGCTTGGAGTCGATGTCCCACGCGTCGGCGGCGTCCAGCTCCTCCTGGAGCTTGCCCATCTCCTCCATCAGCTCGTCGGAGTAGTCGGTGGCCATCTGCTCGGCGATGGCGTTGAACCGCTCCAGCTTCGCCTTGGTCTCGGCGACCGCCTCCTCGACGTTGCCGAGGACCGTCTTCTCCTCGTTGAGCGGCGGCTCCTGCGCGAGCATGCCGACGGAGTAGCCGGGCATGAGCCGGGCCTCGCCGTTGCTCGGCCGGTCCAGCCCTGCCATGATCTTGAGGAGGCTGGACTTACCGGCGCCGTTCGGACCGACCACCCCGATCTTGACACCCGGCAGGAAGTTCAGCGTCACGTTGTCGAGCACGACCTTGTCGCCGTGCGCCTTGCGCGCCTTGTCCAGGACGTAGATGAACTGGGCCACGGTGCGGGCTACCTCCGTCGGTTGCGATCGCGGGCTTGTCGGGTGCGGGGCGCGGGCGTCGATCTCCGCCTGCCGCCGCCGGCCGGGAGCCGGCCGCACGCACGCCGCCGTCAATCCTGACAGGTACGGACCGCCACGCCCACATCACCCCACCCCAGGGGTACGGCGGCGCGCCTCGTTGCCGGCGCGGGTATGACTGAATAGCCTTGGCGTATGACCAAGAAGATCGCCGTAAGTCTGCCGGACGACGTTGCCGAACGACTGGCCCGGGAGCCGAACGTGTCCGCCTTCGTGGCACGTGCCGTGCGCCGCCAGATGGCCGGCGAGCAGACGCGGGTGCTGCTCGCCCGCGCCGGTGTCACGATCACGAACGAGGACGTGGACCGGGCCCACGCGGAGATGCAGGAAATCGCCGCGAGCATCACGCCTGAGCTGCGCGAGCAGGCCACCCGGCTCCAGTCGGAGGTCCTTGCGGCAAGGGCGAGGGCTCGCCGGTGACGCAGTTCGGCCTGGCGCTCGACACGGCCGCACTGCTGGCCTACGCCTCGGGCGCCAAGGACGTCGGTGCGAGGATCGCCGAAGCCGCCGACTACGCGCGTGACGTGCTGGTGCCCGCACTCTGCCTAGCGCACGCGCATCAGCAGGCCACGACCGCCCAATGGGAACTTCTCGAATTGCTCGCCGCGCTGCCGCAGGTGCAGATAACCCCCGTGGAACCGGATATGTGCGCCTATCTCGGCGGCTGGTCGCGTCGGATGACCGGGCAGATGGATCTCGCGCAGCTGGCCATGGAGGCCGCCGCCAATCCGCTCGTGCCGATCGTGACGGACCGGCGGGAACTGCTCGGTGAGGTGCTGCCCAAGGAGTGGCCGATCATCGACCTCTGAGCCACCGGTGTCGACAAGATCACGCGGTGGGTTCGGCGGTTCTGGGACGGGTAGGTAACTCCGGCACGGGGGATCAGACGCCGCAGCTACGCTCAGTACGCTCATCGCGGTGGACCCGTCAGTACCCGGAGGTGGCCGATCGTGACCGTCCGTAGCTCCTTTGTCGTAGTGGCCAACCGTCTGCCGGTCGACGAGGTGAGCACACCCGAGGGACGGCAGTGGCGGCGCAGCCCCGGCGGGCTGGTGACCGCGCTGCACCCGGTGCTGGCCGAGCACCAGGGCACCTGGGTGGGGTGGGCCGGCGGCACCGGCGCCGCGCCCGAGCCGTTCGACCTGGAGGGCATCCGGCTGCACCCGGTGCCGTTGAGCGCCGAGGAACTGGAGCGCTACTACGAGGGCCAGTCGAACGCGACGATCTGGCCGCTCTACCACGACGCGGTGGAGACGCCGGCCTACAAGCGGCGCTGGCGCGAGGCGTACCGATTGGTGAACGCCCGGTTCGCGGAGGCCGCGGCGGACGTGGCGGCCGAGGGCGCCACGGTCTGGGTCCAGGACTACCAGCTCCAGCTCGTGCCGGCGATGCTCCGCGAGCTGCGGCCGGACCTGCGGATCGGCTTCTTCCTGCACATCCCGTTCCCGCCGATCGAGCTGTTCATGCAGATGCCGTTCCGCACCGAGATCCTGCGTGGACTGCTCGGCGCGGACCTGGTCGGCTTCCAGCAGCGGCTGGCGGCGCAGAACTTCGTCCGCCTGGCCCGGCACCTGCTCGGCCTGCGCTACGAGGGCCAGATGATCCAGGTCGACGGCCGGCAGGTGAAGGCCGGCGCGTTCCCCATCTCGATCGACACCAAGGAGATGGAACGGCTGGCCGAGGATCCGGCGATCCAGGCCCGGGCCAAGCAGATCCGCGAGGAGCTGGGCAACCCGAAGACGATCATCCTGGGCGTCGACCGGCTCGACTACACCAAGGGCATCGAACTCCGGCTGAAGGCCTTCCGCGAACTCCTCGCTGACGGAAAGTTGACAGTTCCGGACGCGGTTATGGTGCAGGTCGCCACGCCCAGCCGCGAGCGCGTGGAGCACTACCAGGCACTTCGGGTGAAGGTGGAACGCGAGGTTGGCCGGATCAATGGTGAATTCGGCCGGGTCGGCGTGCCTGCAGTGCATTACCTGCATCAGTCGTACAGTCGCTCCGAACTGGCCGCGATGTACGTCGCGGCCGACGTGATGATGGTGACCCCGCTGCGAGACGGAATGAATCTGGTGGCCAAGGAGTACGTCGCATCGCGCGCCGACCAGGGCGGCGCGCTCGTGCTCAGTGAGTTCGCCGGCGCCGCGACAGAGCTGCGCCAGGCGTTCCTGTGTAATCCGCACGACCCGGACGCGGTGAAGGACGCGTTGCTGCGGGCCGTGCATGTCGAAAAGCCCGAAGCCCGCCGCCGGATGCGCGTCATGCAGCGCCATCTGCGCAGCCACGACGTGGGCCACTGGGCCAAGTCGTTCCTCAGCGAGCTCGGCGTCCCCGATACGGAGGCTGCGTGACCTCGCCCGCCCCCGCCGCCGCCCACGGCGGCGTGCTGGACCCCGAACTGCGTGCCGCCATCGGCCGTATCGCCCGGGTTCCGCAACTCCTGGTCGCCTGCGACTACGACGGCACGCTGGCGCCGATCGTCGAGGACCCCAGCAAGGCGGTGCCGCTGCCCGAGTCGGTGGCAGCCGTACGCGCGCTCGCCGCACTGCCGCAGACGAGCGTCGCGGTCGTCTCCGGCCGCGCGCTGCGCGACCTGGCCACACTCTCCCGGCTGCCGAGCGAGGTGCACCTGGTCGGCAGCCACGGCTCGGAGTTCGACATCGGCTTCGTCGAGCGGCTCACCCCCGAGCTGATCGCGGTCCGGCACCGGCTCCGCGAGGCGCTGCGCGAGATCGCCGCCGAGCACCCCGGCATCCGCCTGGAACGCAAGCCGGCCAGCGTCGCCGTGCACACCCGCGGCGTCGACCCGCACGTCGCCGCCCGGGCCGTCGAGGCGGTCCGCAACGGCCCCGCGACCTGGGAGGGCGTGACAGTCACCCAGGGCAAGGAGGTCATCGAGCTGTCTGTGGTGGTGACGAACAAGGGCACCGCCGTCGACCAGCTCCGTACCCAGCTCGCCGCGAGCGCGGTCCTGTTCATCGGCGACGACGTCACCGACGAGAACGCGTTCGGCAACCTGGCCGGGCCGGACGTCGGCATCAAGATCGGCCCCGGGGAGACCCGCGCCGACTACCGGGTGGCCGAGCCGATCGAGGCGGCCCGGGCGCTCGGGCTGCTGCTGGAGACGCGGCGGCACTGGCTGTTCGGCGAGCGGGCGGTGCCGATCGAGCGGCACTCGATGCTCGCCAACGGCCGTACCGTCGCGCTCGTCACTCCGGAAGCCAAGATCACCTGGCTGTGCCACCCGAAGCCCGACTCGGCGGCGATCTTCGCCGACCTGGTCGGCGGCAGCCCGGCCGGGCACTTCACGGTCGGCCCGGAGCGCGGCGGCATCCCGCTGGGCCAGCGCTACCGCAGCAACACGATGACCGTCGAGACCCGCTGGTCCGGCCTGACCGTGACCGACTGGCTCGACCTTCCGGTACGGGAGACCACGCCGGACGACCCCGCAGTGGTCAGCGGCGACTCGACACTGGTCCGGGTGCTCAGCGGCACCGGGCGGGCCCGGGTCGAGTTCGCGCCGCGCCCCGAGTTCGGTCAGGTGGCGGTGCAGCTCCAGCCGCTCGACGACGGGCTGCTGGTGCTCGGCTCCAATGAGCCGGTCGCGCTGCACTCCCCCGGCGTCGAGTGGGAGGTCACCAACGACGCCGGGTACGAGACCGCGAAGGCGGTGGTCGACCTGTCCGCGGCCGGCGGCCAGGTGGTGCTGGAGCTGCGCTTCGGCACGCAGAGCCTGGAGCCGCACCGGCTGCCGGTGCACGAGCGGCAGGCCGCCGCCGAGCAGCCCTGGAAGGACTGGGTGGCCTCGCTGCGGCTACCAGCCACCGCCCGGGACCTGGTCGCCCGCAGCGCGCTGACGCTGCGCGGGCTCTGCCACGAGCCGACCGGCTCGATCCTCGCCGCGGCCACCACGTCGCTGCCCGAGGAGCTTGGCGGTGTCCGCAACTGGGACTACCGCTACTGCTGGCTGCGGGACGCCGCGATGACCGCCCGCGCGCTTGTCGACCTCGGCTCGACCGAGGAGGCCGAAGGGCTGCTGCGCTGGATCGACGGCGTGGTCGACCGCACCGGCGGGCACCCGGAGCGGCTGCACCCGCTCTACACGGTGGACGGCTTCGAGCTGGGCGCCGAGGCGGTCATCGACACGCTGCCCGGCTACGCCGGCTCCCGGCCGGTACGGGTCGGCAACCTCGCCAACCACCAGCTCCAGCTCGACGTCTTCGGCCCGGTCGCGGACCTGATCGCGGCGGTGGCCGACGCCCGTGGCTCGATCCGCGACGACGAGTGGCGGGTGCTGGAGAACATGGTCGAGGCGGTACGCCGCCGCTGGCACGAGCCCGACCACGGCATCTGGGAGGCCCGCCTCCCCCCGCGGCACCACGTCTTCTCCAAGGTCATGCTCTGGATGACGGTGGACCGCGCGCTGCACGTCGTCCGCCGGCACGGCGGCGAGGACCGGCCCGAGTGGGTCGAGCTGCGCGACCGGATCGCCTCGAACGTGCTGGAGCACGGCTGGCACCCGGAGGCCGAGGCGTACAGCGTCGCCTACGGGTACGAGGAGATGGACGCCTCGTCGCTGTGGATCGGCATCTCCGGGCTGCTCGCCGGCGACGACCCGCGCTTCCTCTCCACCGTGCTCAAGATCGAGGCGGAGTTGCGCAGCGGCCCGGTCGTCTACCGGTACCACTGGGACGACGGCCTGCCCGGCCGGGAGGGCGGCTTCCACATCTGCACGTCGTGGCTGATCGAGGCGTACCTGCGCACCGGCCGCCGCAGCGACGCCGAGGAGCTGTTCACCCAGATGGTCGACACGGCCGGGCCGACCGGGCTGCTGCCGGAGCAGTACGACCCGCTGGCCGAGCGCGGGCTGGGCAACCACCCGCAGGCGTACAGCCACCTCGGCCTGATCCGCTGCGCCCTGCTGCTGGACAACATGCTCAAGCAGTGACCTGACCGAAGCACGTAGACGGCGGCGGGGACCCACGGTCCCCGCCGCCGTCCCCGTCCCACCCGCCCCGCCCCGGCCCCGGCCCCGGCCCCGGCCCCGGCCCCGGCCCCGGCGATCTTGCACTTTCTGCCCCGGCAAATGGGCCGTATCGGGCACCTGGCGGGCGCCAAGTGCAAGATCTGTGAAGGTTGGTGTCAAGTGGTGGCTTCGAGGGTGCGCCAGATTTGGCGGGCTATGTAGCGTTTGAGGCTGCGGGTGATCTCGGCTGGGGTGCGGCCTTCGGTGGTGCGGCGGTTGATGTAGTCCTTGGTGGGCTGGTGGCATCGTTGGCGGGTTTTGGCGATGGTGTGCAGGGCGGCGTTGAGGGTGCGGTCGCCGCCTCGGTTGAGGCGGTGGCGGGTGATGCGGCCGGAGCTGGCGGGGACGGGGCTGACGCCGGCGAGTGAGGCGAAGGCGGCTTCGTTGCGGAACCGGCCGGGGTGTGACCAGGCGGTCAGCGCGATCGCGGCGGTGACGGGGCCGATGCCGGGTTGGTCGAGCAGGGTGGGGCAGAGTTTGTCGACCAGGGTGCGGATCTCGGTGAGGTTGGCTTTCAGGAGTTGGTCGAGGGTCTGGATCTGCTCGGCGAGGGCTGCCAGGTGAGTGCGGCGCACCCGGTCGAGACCGCTGCCGTTGCTCGTGGTGGTGAGGGTGGTGGCGTGCTGGACCTGCCGCAGGGTGCTCAGTCCTCGCATCTGTGCGCGTAGGTCGTCGTCGGCGGTGAGGATCACCGATTTGAACAAGTTGATGGTGGCGGTGCGGGTGTCGCTGTAGTGACGGCGGCAGACGTGCAGCAGGCGCAGGGCTTCCCGGTCGCCGTCGGCGCGGGGTGAGGCGACGTGGTCGGCGGCCAGCACGCCACGAGCGGCGTGCACGGCGTCCAGCGCATCGGACTTGCCGCCTCGACGGCAGCGCCCCGCAGCGGGTTTAGGTGCTTCCAGGACGTCCTCACCCGCGGCACGCAGGACGCGCAGCAGACCGACACCGTGACAACGAGCGCCGTCCAGGGCCCAGGCCCGCCGGCCCGTTCCCAGCCCGGTCGTCTGCCGGCCGGCCCAGGCCAGCAGCACAGCGGCGCCGTCGTTGGTGGCCGGCACGGTGATCTCCGCCAGCACGGTCCCGACCACAGTGAGCACCACGGCGGTGTGCGTATCGGTATGGGTATCCACACCGATGACCGCGTCGACACGCTCGGCCAGACGTTCTGCCAGGATAGGAAACACGGACGGTTCTCCCTTGCACGGGACGACGTTCGGACGGCGTCGGCCCGGGAGACGATCAACCAGCGGCACATCTGTGATGAGTCACGCGACACGGGCTGCACACCCTCCGCGGACAGGCTTCTGATCAGGCCAACAAGGTGGGCCGGGCCGACGCCGGCAATCCACGAGGACACGTCGACGCCACGGCACACCAACTGACGGCGGCCAGATCTTGCATGAGTCACTCATAGATCACCAACGTCGAACCCTACCGATACCAACCTCCCGGAACCGGCCCACTTATAGAAGCGTCGGCGCTATCAGGCGGGCGGCGTCGGGCGAGGGCGCGAGGGCGACGGGTCAGGCGGGGGCGGCGGGGTCAGGGCGTGGACCACGTCGCCGAGCACCACGATCGCGGGCGGGCGCAGCGCGGCGGCCTCCACGTCGGCGGCGACCGCGCCCAGAGTGGAGCGCAGCATCCGCTGGGCGGCTGTGGTGCCCTCCTGGATCACCGCGGCGGGAGTCTCCGCCGGCTTGCCGTACGCGATCAGCGTGGCGCTGATCGCGGCGAGGTTCTTCAGGCCCATCAGGATCACGAGCGTGCCCCGCAGCCCGGCCAGGGCGTCCCAGCGCACCAGCGACGCGGGCGCGTCGGGCGCGAGGTGCCCGGACACCACTGTGAACTCGTGCGCCACGCCCCGGTGCGTCACCGGCACGCCGGCCACCTCGGGCACCGCGATCGCGCTCGTCACGCCGGGCACGACTGTCACCGGCACGCCCGCCTCGGCGCAGGCCAGCAGTTCCTCGCCACCACGCCCGAAGACGTACGGGTCGCCGCCCTTGAGCCGTACCACCACCTTGCCGGCCCGCGCCCGGTCCACCAGGATCCGGTTGATCTCCTCCTGGGCACGCGACGGCCCGTACGGGATCTTGGAGGCGTCGACCAGCTCGACGTCCGGCCGCAGTTCGTCCAGGAGCAGGCCGGGCACGAGCCGGTCGGCGACGACGACCTCGGCCTCGGTGAGCAGCCGCCACCCCTTCACGGTGATCAGCTCCGGGTCACCCGGTCCGGCGCCGACGAGCGCGACCCGTCCCCCGGCGGCGCCTCCCGCCTCGGGCGACGGCGGGAAGCCGGGGCCCGTCCGCGCGCCCAGCAGATCCCGCACGGCGTCGCGGACGCCCATCGCTCGGCGGGGGTCGCCACCGCCGAGGACCGCCACGGTGACCGGGCCGTGCCGGGTCACCGCCGGGGTCCACGCGCTCGCCGCCGTCCGGTCGTCGGCGCGTACGCAGAAGATCCGCCGCTCGGCCGCTGCCGCGCTGACCGCGGCGGCGGCGGCCCGGTCGTCCACCGCCACCTGGACCAGCCACGCGCCGTCCAGGTCGCCGGGGACGAACCGGCGCGGCTCCCAGTGCAGCCGCCCGGCGTCGACGTGCGCGCGCAGCGCCGGGGTCAGCTCGGGCGACACCAGCAGCACGTCCGCGCCGGCGTCGAGCAGCGCGGGAACCCGCCGGGTGGCGACCGCTCCCCCGCCCACGACCACCACGCGCCGTCCGTCCAGCCGCAACCCGAGGGGGTACGGGCTGGGCGGCGTCGGCCCGGCCGGCTCGGTCACTTCTCCGCCACCCCGGCGGAGTCGAACGTGGCGACCTCGTGCAGTACCCGGACCGCGCCGGTGACCACCGGCAGGGCGAGCAGCGCTCCGGTGCCCTCGCCGAGCCGCAGCCCCAGGTCGATCAGCGGCTCCAGGCCGAGGTGCCGCAGCGCCGCGGTGGCGCCCGGCTCGGCGCTGCGGTGCCCGGCGACCATGGCGCCCACGGCGTCCGGCGCGAACGCGGCGGCGGCGACCGCGGCGCTGACGGCGATCACGCCGTCGAGCAGCACCGGCACCCGGCGCGCGGCGGCGCCGAGGATCAGGCCGGTCAGCGCGGCGTGCTCCAGCCCGCCGACGGCGGCCAGCACGCCCAGCGGGTCGGCCGGGTCGGGCTCGTGCCGGGCCAGCGCAGCCCGCACCACAGCCACCTTGCGGGCGTACGTCTCGTCGTCGACCCCGGTGCCCCGCCCGGTGGCCGCCTCGGCGTCCACGCCGGAGAACGCGGCGATGAGCGTGGCGGACGGGGTGGTGTTGCCGATGCCCATGTCGCCGGTGAGCAGGATGCCCGCCCCGGCGTCGATCAGCTCGCCGGCGACCCGGATGCCGGTCTCGACGGCCGTGCGGGCCTCGTCCCGGGTGAGCGCCGCGGTGACAGTCATGTCGCGGGTGCCGGGGCGGACGTTCGCGGACACCAGACGCGGCCCGGCCGGGTCGGCGGATTCGGCGCCCGGGATCGGGGTGGCCACGCCGACGTCCACCACCGTGACCGAGGCGCCGGCCTGGCGGGCGAACGCGTTGACGACCGCGCCGCCGGCCAGGAAGTTGGCGATCATCTGGGCGGTGACCTCCTGCGGCCACGGGGTCACGCCCTGGGCGTGCACGCCGTGGTCACCGGCGAAGATCGCCACCGCGGCCGGCTCGGGCAGCGGCGGCGGGCAGGCGCCGGCCAGCCCGGCGAGGCGTACCGAGAGCGGCTCCAGGGCGCCGAGCGAGCCGGCGGGCTTGGTCAGCCGCCCCTGCAACTCGCGGGCCGCCGCCATGGCGACCTCGTCCAGCGGCCGGATCGCCGCGACTGTGGACTCCAGCATCATGCCTCCAGGATCCGTGCCAGCGTCTCGATGAACGCGTCTGTGGTGCCCCGGTCGCGTACGGCGATCCGGAGCCAGTCCGGGCCGAGCCCGGGGAAGGTGTCGCCCCGGCGTACCGCCCAGCCGTGTGCGCGCAGCCGCTCGCGTACGTCGGCGGCGCCGGCCACGTGGATCAGGACGAAGGCGGCGGCGGGCCGGCCCGCCACGCGTACCCCCGGCAGGCCGGACAGGCGGGCCACCAGGTGGTCGCGGTCGGCGGCGAGTTCGGCGGCGATGGCGCGTTCGGCCGCGACGGCGGCCGGCGCGGCGCAGGCGGTGGCGGCGGCGAGCGCCGGGGTGGAGACCGCCCAGAGCGGCTGCGCGGCGGCGAACCGGGCCAGCAGCGCGGCGTCGCCGAGCAGGTAGCCGATCCGCAGTCCGGCCAGGCCCCAGGTCTTGGTGAGGCTGCGCACCACCACGAGGCCGGGCAGGTCGCGGCGGGCGGCGAGCGACTCGGGCTCGCCGTCGACGCCGGGCGCGGCGGTGGTGTCGGCGAACGCCTCGTCGACCACGAGCACCCGGCCGGGGCGGGCCAGCGCGGCGATCGTGTCGGCCGGGTGCAGCACCGAGGTCGGGTTCGTGGGGTTGCCGATCATGACGAGGTCGGCGTCGCCGGGGACGCGGGCCGGGTCCAGGCGGAAGCCGTCGGCCGGGTCGAGCAGCACCCGGTCCACCCGGTGCCCGGCGGCCCGCAGCGCGGCCTCCGGCTCGGTGAACTGCGGGTGCACCACCACGGGGTGGCGGACGCCGGACAGCGCGCGGGCGATCAGGACGAAGCCCTCGGCGGCGCCGGCGGTGAGGAGTACCTCTTCCGGGGGTCGCCCGTGCCGGTGAGCGACGGCGGCGCGGGCCGGCGCCGGGTCCGGGTACGCGGCCAGGTCGCCCAGCGCGGCGGTGATCGGGTCGGCGAGCCAGTCCGGCATCGGGGCGCGGCGCACGTTCACGGCCAGGTCCACCAGGCCGGGCGTGGCCTCGGCGTCCCCGTGGTGGCCCAGGTCGGGCTCGTCGAGCGCGGCGGCGCTCCCGGTCGGTGCTGCGGGCATGTCCGCGATCCTGCCGGGTAGCCGCCGCCCGGGACAGCGCATCCCGGCGTGGGTCGCGTCACGGTCCGCCGGTTTATGAGTTCTTCTCATTTCCGAATCGGAAATGTCATAGCTTGACCCCGTGAGCAGTCGTCCCCTTGCTTCCGCTGGCCGTCTTGTTCCCCTTCTCCGCGCCGGGCTGATCGCCGGCATCGTGGTCGCCGCCGCCCTGTATCCGCTGGTCGCCGTCACCGGCATCGGGGCCAAGGCCACCGCGCACGCGATCGAACAGAAGACGAGCATCCTCAAGACCGCACTGCCGGCCGAGACCTCGTACGTCTACGCGCCCGACGGCAAGACGGTGCTGACGATGTTCTACGAGGAGTACCGGCAGTACACCAAGATCGAGAACATGTCGCCGAACATCCAGCAGGCGATCGTCGCCGCCGAGGACAACCGCTTCTACCAGCACCACGGCGTGGACCCGAAGGGCGTGGCGCGTGCTTTCGTGTCCAACGCCCGATCCGGCGGCGTCTCCCAGGGTGCCTCGACGATCACCATGCAGTACGTGCGGATGGCGCTGCGGGACAGTGCGACCACGCCCAAGGAGGTCCAGGAGGCGACCCAGCAGACCAGCCTGCGCAAGGTCAAGGAGATGCGCATGGCGCTGGACATCGAGAAGCACCTGAGCAAGGAACAGATCCTGGAGCGCTACCTCAACTCGGCCTACTTCGGTCACCGCGCGTACGGGATCTACGCCGCCTCGCAGATCTTCTTCTCCAAGACCCCGGCCACGCTCACCCCGGTCGAGGCGGCCACGCTGGCCGGGCTGGTGAAGTCGCCGTCGGAGTACGACCCGATCACCTCGGACCAGAAGGACGCCACCGGACGGCGCAACTACGTGCTGGACAACATGGCCCGCCTCGGTTACCTGTCGCCCGATGCCGCCGCCGCGGCGAAGGGCCAGCCGATCAAGCTGAAGCTGACCACCCCGCCCAACGACTGCGCCGCCATCGACGGCGGCCACCGCGCCTGGGGCTTCTACTGCGACTACCTGAAGAACTGGTGGAGCTCCCAGCCCGCGTTCGGCGAGAACCGGCTGGAACGGATGGACAAGCTGCGCCGCGGCGGCTACCGGATCGTGCTCGCGCTCGATCCGAAGACCCAGGCGGCGGCGGAGAAGAACGTCGGCGCCAAGGACAACACCGGCAGCCCGTTCGCCAACGGGATCGTGGTCGCCGAACCCGGCACCGGGCGGATCAAGGCGATGGCGGTGAACCGGAACTACTCGCTGGACCTGGCCGAGAACCCGAACAGCTCGAACCCGGAGGCCGGTCCGAAGGTCAAGGCGAACTACCCGAACACGGTGGCGCCGCTGCTCGGCGGCGGGACGCTACCGGGCTACCAGGCCGGTTCGACGTTCAAGATGTTCCCGATGCTCGCCGCGCTCAACGCCGGGATGCCGCTGTCCACCGCGTACGACTCGCCGTACACGTACAAGTCGGCCGTCTACGACGGGTGGGCCCCGTCAAACGCCAGCGGCGCGATGACCGGCCGGCAGACCATGTGGTCCGGGTTCGGCAAGTCGGTGAACACGTACTTCGTCCAACTGGAGGAGAAGATCGGCGCGGACGCCGGGGTGCGCCTGGCCGAGCAACTGGGGCTGCGCTGGCGTACCGACGTGGACAAGGAACAGGCGTCGCCGGGCAAGGCGAAGAAGTGGGGCGCGTTCACGCTCGGCGTCTCCGACGCCACCCCGCTGGAGATGGCGAACGCGTACGCCGCCATCGCCGCCGACGGGCGCTACTGCGAGGCCATCCCGGTCAACGCGATCATGAACCGGGACGGCACGCCGGCCACGTACACCACTGCCGGCGGGGTGCAGCGGGAGGTCGCCAAGCCGCGGTGCCGGCAGGTGGTGAACGCCGACGCGGCCCGCGCCGCCACCGACGCGGCGCGCTGCCCCACCGGCGACACCCCGGCCAAGGGGAGCTGCGGCGGCTGGTCGACAGCCGACAGCGTGCGGGGCACCGTGGGCCGCCCGGTCGCCGGCAAGACGGGTACGACGGACAGCACCCGGTCGGCGTGGTTCGTCGGCTACACGCCGGAGCTGGCGGCGGCGAGCTTCATCGCCGACCCGGACAATCCGTTCAACGCGGTGGGTGACGGGCAGTCGCAGATCCCGGTGAACGCGGTGGCGCAGACCCTGCGGGACTCCCTGAAGGGCCAGCCCACCCGCCAGTTCACCCCACCCTCGGACCAGATAGTCGGCTGACCCACCCACCACCCACCACCCTGTTCCGCCCGGGGGTGCGCCCGGGTAGTTGATCAAGGAGTTTGCGTCAGGGATCGCCCGATCCGCAGACGCGAACTCCTTGATCGACGTTGAGAAGCAGGTCAGCGGAGGTCGGCGGCGACGAAGGACCACAGCTCCAGGTCGACCCGGGCACCCCGGACGAAACCGGCATTGCGCAGCAGGCCCTCGTAGCTGAAACCGGCCTTCTCGGCGACCCGCCGCGACGCCACGTTGCCGGCCGCCACCCGCAGCTCCACCCGCTGGAACCCGTGCTCCAGGATCAGCGCGATGGCGACCGCGTCCACCGCCTCGACCGCCAGGCCGTAGCCCCGGGCGTGCGGCGCGATCGCGTACGACAACTCGGTGAGCCGGGCGCCCCAGTCGGTACGGCGGGCCCAGAGCGAGCCGACCACCCGCTGGTCCTCCCGGCGGACCACCGCCCAGTGGTCGCCGTCGCCGCTGTCCCGCCGCTGCCGGGCCAGCTCGGTGCACCACGCCCGCCCGTCGATCTGCCCGGACGCGTCGGCCAGCGGCAGCCAGCGCTGCGTCTGCCGGTCGGCGAACACCTCGTCCATCGCCTCCGCGTCGGCGGCGACGAGATGCCGCACCTCGATGCGCGGGGTGGAGACGGTCAGCGCCGGGAAGCGGCGTACCGCCACCTGCCCGATCACGCCGACGCCCCCACCGGTGCCAGCGCGGCGGCGACCAGCCGGGCCGCGATGTCCGGATGCGCGGCCCAGTGCGGCACGAGCTGCGAGGCGTGCACCGCCTGCCGGACGAAGCCCTCCGGGTTGCCACCCTCCCAGCGCCAGGCCGGCCGGTCACCGGCGCGCGGCGTGAGCACTGCGGCGTGCTGCTTGTGCCCGGTCACCGTGGTGCCGGCCGCCGCCACCACGCTGTCGGTGACCGCGGTGGCCGTGCGGTAGCCGACCACCAGGCCGTCCCGGACCGTGCCGACCGCGTCGAGCACCCCGCACATGGGCAGGCCGTCCAGCTCCCGGGCCAGCCACAGCAGGCCCGCGCCCTCGGCGATCACCGGGCGGCCGGAGCGGGCCAGCTCGGCCACCGCGATGCAGAGGCGGCGGTTGGCGGAGAGCTGCTCCGCGTACGTCTCGGGCAGCCCGCCGCCGATGACGAGCGCGCGGGCCCCGGCGGGCAGCGCCTCGTCGCGCAGCGGGTCGAGCGTGACCACCTCGGCCCCGGCGGCACGCAGCAGCTCGGCGGTCTCCGGGTGGCTGTAGGCGCCGGCCGGTCCGCCCGCGAGCGCCACCACCGGCCGCTCCCCCGACGGCTGCGGGGCGTCGGCCGGCTCCGGCGACCACGGCTCGACGGTGAGGGCGGGCGCGGAGCGGGCCAGCGCCAGCAGCCGGTCGAGGTCGACGGTGGCGGCCACCGCCTCACCGAGCCGGCGTACGCCGCGTCCGGCGTCGGCGTCGGCGCGCACCACGGGCCCGGTGCCGTACCGGCGGGCGGGCAGCACCGGGGGCAGCTCGTGCCGGCGCAGCGCCCCGTAGACCGGCACGCCCACGTCGTCGAGCGCCTCGCGCAGCAGCGCCTCGTGCCGGGGCGAGGCCACCCGGTTGAGGATCACGCCGCCCAGCCACAGCTCGTCGTCGTACGCCCGGAAGCCGTGCACCAGCGCGGCCACCGACTGGCCCATCGCCGCCACGTCCACCACGAGCACCACCGGGCTGCGCAGCGCGGTGGCGACTGCCGCCGTGGACTCGCTCTCGGGTCGACCGGCGACCGAGTCGTAGAGGCCCATCGTGCCCTGCACCAGCGCGAACCCGGCGCCGTCAGCGCCGTACGCGAAGAGGGGGGCGATCCGCTCCGGGCCGACGAGTCTCGGGTCCAGCGTGCGCCCGGCGCGCCCGGCGGCGAGCCCCAGATACGCCGCGTCCACCTGGTCCGGCCCGACCTTGAACCCGGCCACCGGGATCCCCCGGTCGGTGAGCGCCGCGAGCAGGCCGAGGGAGACGGCGCCGGTGCCGTGCCCCGAGGAGGGCGCACTCAGCACGACGCGCGGCACGTCGGTCATCATCGACTCCTGATGTGGGTGGTTTCCGCCCGCGTGACCATACCCGTCCGGCCCGGCGCGCGAGAGCCGCGCACACCGCCGTTTCTGCCTGGCAGCGGCGAGTGGCATCGCTCATACGGGTAGCCTTGGCCAACGTGTACCGGTTCCTGCTGACCCCGCGCTGGCTCGGCTACCTCGCGCTCACGCTCGTCGCCGCCACGGTGATGGTGTTCCTGGGCAACTGGCAGCTGGACCGCTACCGGGGGCGCACGGCCGTCAACGAGCGCATCGACGCCGGAGCCACCATGACGCCCGCGCCACTGCGCGACGCGCTCCCCGCGCCCAGCGGCGGCGACGTCGGTCCCGCGCCGTCCGAGGAACTCACCTGGAGCCGGGTCACCGCCACCGGCCGGTACGACAGCGCGAACACCGTCCTGATCCGCGGCCGGACCGTCGACCGGACGGTCGGCTTCGAGGTGCTCACCCCGCTGGTGCTGGCCGACGGCACCGCGGTGCTCGTCGACCGGGGCTGGATCCCGCCCGTGCCGGGCGCCGGCGCGACAGTCCAGCCGGAGGTGCCGGCGGCGCCGCCCGGCGAGGTGACTGTGACCGGCCGGGTGGTCGGCAGCGAGAGCGGCGGCGGCGCGGTCAGCCGGCGCGACGGCAAGCTGGAGGCCCGGCGCATCGACATCCCCCGTCTGGCCGAGCAGCTCCCCTACCCGGTGACCGGCGGCTACGTGCTGCTCGACGGTCAGACGCCGGCAGCCGACCCGGCCTTCCAGGCGGTCCAGATCGGGCACACGAACAACTGGCAGAACTTCGGCTACGTGTGGCAGTGGTGGATCTTCGCGGTGATGAGCCTGTTCGGCTACGGCTGGGTGGCCCGCCGGGAGGCCCGCCGCCGGGCCGGGCTGGACACCCCGGGCGAGCCGGTGGACCGCGCCGCCGAGCCGGCCACCCCCACCTCCGCCTGAACACGGTGCCCTCCCGGTGGACACACCGGGCAGCGGGGACGTTGTAGGGTCCGCGGATGATCGTCAATCGTGGGGGTCGCGGTGACCTCTGACGCCACGACGCCCCCGGCCGCCGAGCCACCCGCGTACGACCCGTGGTCGGCCATGCCGCCCGCCGTCGCGCCGCCCACCGAGCAGTTCCCGGTGATCGCCGCGCCGGACGCACCCGTCGCCCCGGCGCCCACCGCGCAGTTCCCCGCCACGCCGGCGGCCCCGCCGCACTCCGCGCCGCCGCACTCCGCGCCGCCGTTCTCCGCCCCGCCGTTCTCCGCCCCACCGGCCACCGCGCAGTTCCCGGCCGCGTCGCAGTTCTCGGCACCGCCCGCGCAGTTCTCCGCGCCACCCGCGCAGTTCTCGGCGCCGCCTGCCCAGTTCTCCGCGCCGCCCGCGCAGTTCTCCGCGCCGCCGATGGCGCCCGCCGGGGCGGTCGCGCCGTTCCACGGGCCGGCGGGCGCGCCCGGGCCGTACCCGCCGGCCGGGCCGGTGCCGCCGACGCAGTCCGCGGTGGCGGTGCAGATCGCCGAGATCGTGGTGACGCCGCCGGTCATCCGTACCCCGGCCGGTGTCCTGCCGCTCGCCGGCGCCTCCTGGTACGTGACCGACTACTGGCAGAAGGAGGAGAAGATCGCGCCGTGGGCCGTCGTCGCCGCGATCCTCGGCTTCTTCTGCCTCACCGTGTTCAGCCTCCTGTTCCTGCTGATCAAGGAGACGCGGCACTACGGCACCGTGCAGGTGACGGTGAGCAGCGGCGGGCACCAGTACGTCGCGCGGATCCCGGTGACCGACCAGTTCCAGGTGCAGCAGCTCAACAACCAGGTCAACTACGCCCGGTCGCTGTCGGCGGGCTGAGCCGTCAGCCGGTGACCCGGCCGGCGTGGATGGCGCGGACCGCGTCGATGGTGTCCGCCTCGGCGGCGCTCTTGTCGTCGCGGTAGCGCAGCACGCGGGCGAAGCGCAACGCCATGCCGCCCGGGTACCGGCTGCTCGTCTGCACCCCGTCGAACGCGATCTCGACCACCTGCTCCGGCCGGACCCGCACCACCCAGTCGCCCTTCTCCACGGCGAGCGACAGGAACCGTTCGGTCTGCCAGCGCAGCAGCTCGTCGGTGAGCCCCTTGAACGTCTTGCCGAGCATGACGAACTCGCCGGTGCGCGGATCGCGGGCGCCGAGGTGCAGGTTGGACAGCCAGCCCTCCCGCCGGCCGCTGCCCCACTCGACCGCGAGGACCACCAGGTCGAGCGTGTGCCGCGGCTTGACCTTGACCCAGGCCGAGCCGCGGCGGCCGGCGTCGTACGGCGCGGCCGGGTCCTTGACCACCACGCCCTCCTGACCGGCGTCGACAGCCGCGGCGAACGCCGTGGCCGCCTGCTCCGCGTCGTCCACCTCGACCCGGTCGACGAGCAGCGAACCGTCGACAGCGCGGGCCAGGGCCGCCCACCGCTCCCGGCCGGGTGCGTCGATCAGGTCGGCGCCGTCGAGGTGCAGCAGGTCGAAGAAGTACGGCGTGAGCACCGGTTCGCCGGTGCGCTCGGCGGCGGCCAGCACGGCGGGCGCGACCGGCGCCTGCCCGGTGGTGCTGGGTGTGGTGCGCCGGGCCGCCCGGCTGGACGTCTCCTGGAACGGCAGCGGCCGGCCGGCGGCGTCCAGCCCGATCGCCTCGCCGTCGAGCACCAGCTCACGGGCGGGCAGCGCGCGGACGGCTGCCACCACCTGGGGCAGCCGGCCGGTGATCTCGTCCAGGCTGCGGGTGAAGACCGCGATGTCCGCCCCGGAGCGGTGCACCTGGATGCGGATGCCGTCGAGTTTGACGTCGACCACGGCCGGCACGCCGGTGGCGGTGAGCGCCTCGTCGACCGAGGGCGCGCTCTGCGCCAGCATCGGCGCGAGCGGCCGGCCCACCTGGAGCCCGAACCCGGCCAGCGCGGCAGCGCCGCCGGTGAGCGCCGCGACCGCCACCGCCCGCAGGTCACCGGCGAGCAGCAGGGCCCGGCGCACGGCGGTCACTGGTACGTCGGCGGCACGCGCGATCGCGTCGGTCAGCAGCCCGGCCTGCGCGCCCTGACGCAGTTCGCCCCGAAACAGGCCGGTCAGCAGGCGCTGCTCGTCGGCGGTGGCGGCGGCGAAGAGGCGGCCGACCAGGTCCCGCCGCCGGGCCTGCGAGCCGGACCCGGTGACGCGGGAGATCTCCTCGATCGCCGCGTCGACGGCGGCGACGGTGAGCGTCGGCTCGGCGGCCGGCGGGGGCAGGTCACGCAGGCCCGCCCAGCCGACACCGGTCTGACGCTGGCGCAGCTCACCGGCGAGGTAGCCGGCGCCGGCCGGGATCTCGCCCGGCTCCAGCCCGCGCAGCGCGGCGGCCAGCAGCTCCACCTTGGCCCGACGGCCGCTGGTGGCGCCGACCGCGGCCGAGGTGGCCGCCAGCTCCGCGAAACGCACGTCCACATCCTGCCAGCCGCCTGTGACATCGGGGCGGATCCGGCGACCCGGCACACCGCACGGGTGCGCCGGGGTCGCCGGGCCGACGGTCAGGCCGAGACCGGTTCCTCGATGCGCAGGCCGCGCCCGCGCACGCCCTCGGCGACCCGGGTGAGCAGCGCGTCGAGCGTGACCAGGGCGGCGGAGAGCTCGCCGATCTGTTCGTTGAGCGTGTCCTCGGACCACGCGGAGACGTCGACGTCCCCCAGAGCACGGACGGCGGCCTGAAGCCGCTCCATCTCGTCGTTCGTACGCATGTTCGAAAGGCTATAACACCCCGCCCGCCGACACACCACAAACTCCGACATCGGCCCCGAAGTTACGGTTTCGACACCTCAGGCGCGGTTTCCGGCCTCCGCCACCCGGGCCAGCAGCAGCGCCTCGGCCAGGCACACCCGGGCGAACTCGCCCAGGTGCAGGCTCTCGTTCGGGCCGTGCGCCCGCGCGTGCGGGTCCTCCACACCGGTCACCAGGATCGCGGCCTGCGGGAACATCTCCTGGAACGTGGCGATGAACGGGATCGACCCGCCCACCCCGATGTCGACCGGGTCGGTGCCGTCCCAGGCCGTCCGGAACGCCGACCGGGCCGCGTCGAACATCGGGCCGGAGGCGTCGATGACGCAGGGCGCGCCGTCGTGCTCGAACGTCACCGACACCTGCGCGCCCCACGGCGCGTGCCGCTCCAGGTGCGCGGTCAGCGCCGCGTACGCCTTCTTTGGGTCGTCGCCCGGCGCCAGCCGTACGCTCAGCTTCGCCTTCGCGGACGGCACCAGCGCGTTCGGGGCCTCGCCGGTGGACGGCGCGTCCACGCCCAGGATCGCCAGCGCCGGCTTGGTCCAGAGCCGGTCGGTGATCCGGCCGGTGCCGAACAGCGTCGCGCCGTCGACCAGGCCGGCCTCGGCGCGGAACCGGTCCTCCGGGTAGTCGACGCGGGCGCCCTCGCGGCCGACCAGCCCGTCCACCGCGACGTCGCCGGCCTCGTCGTGCAGCGTGCCGAGCAGCTTCACCAGCGCGGTGAGCGCGTCCGGCACGGCGCCGCCGAACATGCCGCTGTGCACCGCGTGGTCGAGCGTGCGCACCTCCACGAAGCAGTTGACGATGCCGCGCAGCGAGGTGGTCAGCGCCGGCACGCCGACGTCCCAGTTGGTGGAGTCGGCGATCACGATGACGTCCGACGCCAGGTCGTCGCGGTGCTCGGCGAGCAGCCGCTCCAGCGAGTCCGAGCCGTACTCCTCCTCGCCCTCGATGAACAGCACCACGCCGACCGGGAGCCGGTCGCCGAACGCGCGCAGCGCGGCGACGTGCGCCATGATGCCGGCCTTGTCGTCGGCGGCGCCCCGGCCGTACAGGCGGCCGTCCCGCTCCACCGGCTCGAACGGGTCCGACTCCCACAGCGACAGGTCGCCGACCGGCTGCACGTCGTGGTGCGCGTACATGAGCACGGTGGGGGCGCCGGGCGGGGCCGCCTTCGTGCCGATCACCGCGGGCTGGCCGCCGGACCGGACGATCCGCGTGTCGAGGCCGCAGCCGCGCAGCAGCTCCGCCACCGCCTCGGCGGAACGCTCCACGTGCGAGTGGTCGAAGCCCTCGAAGGCGATGCCCGGGATGCGGACGAGTCGCTCGAGGTCGGCACGGACGCCGGGGAGTTCCCGCTCGACGGCGGCCCGCACCTCGGACTCGGAGAGGATCGGAGTGGTCATGACCGGAATCGTATGCTGGCCTTACCCCGCCACGTCGCCCGAGCCCGATCGCCGCCCCACGCGCACGTAGTAGCGGTCCGCGTCGTGCGGCAGGTCCGGCGCGCCGTCGACGACCACGTCCACCGCTGCCGCCGTACCGTCGGCGGTGAAGTGCGCCCGCTCCCCCGCGTGCCACCGGCGCAGCTCCGGCAGGATCTGCGCGCCGTCGCGGGCCAGCGCCCGGCGCAACCGCAGGTCGGCCGGCGCGGTGACCAGCACCGACAGCGTCAGCTCGGGGCGTACCGCGGCGCGGGCGGCGCTCACCCCCTCGACGATCAGCACCGGACCGGCCGGCACCGGCACCACCGGGTCCAGGAAGCACCGGCGCACCCAGCTGTAGCGGCGGTAGCCGCCCGCCCGTCCGGCCCGCAGCGGGCCGAGCACCTGCTCCTCCAGCCGGGTCCAGAACGTGAGCTGGTCGTCCCAGCCGTCGAGCAGGTCGTCGGTGTGCACGAGCGGTGGGCGCACGCCGCCCGCCCGCTCCGCGAGCGCGTCCGCGAGGCGCGTCGCGAACAGGCTCTTGCCCGCGCCGCTGGGCCCGTCGACGGCGATTAGCCGGGTACGCCCCAACCGCGCCGGACCGGCCAGCACCCGACCGGCCAACCCGGCGTACGCCTCGATCACTGCCACGTTCACCCGACCGACGCTAACGTTCCCCCGTCCGCTGGAAACTGCGACCCGGGCGGACCGTTTCACCGAGCGGCGGCGCGGCGCGCTGGGCATCATCGGGGGGTGCTCCATGACGTGATGTGTCCGGGCGTCGACGCCCTCCTGGAACAGGCCCGCGCCGGTCTCCGCCGGCTGACCCCGCACGAGGCCGTCGAGGCGGTCCGTGGCGGCGCGCTGCTTATCGACACGCGTACCGAGGCGCAGCGTCGCGAGGAGGGTGAGCTGCCCGGCGCGATCGTCATCGACCGCACCGTGCTGGAGTGGCGGCTCGACCCGGCCAGCGCGTGGCGCATCCCGGAGGCCACCGGGTACGACCGCGAGGTCATCGTGGTGTGCCGGGAGGGGTACAGCTCCAGCCTGGCCGCCGCCAGCCTCCAGACGCTGGGGCTGCGGCAGGCCACCGACATGATCGGCGGGGTGCAGGGCTGGCGGGAGGCCGGGCTGCCGATGTCCGACCGCCCGGCCGACGTGCGCTACTGAGCCGGTGGCGCGCCGGGTGGCACGAACGGCAGTCCCGGCGGTGGCCCGGACTCGATGAGCCGCCACAGCGCGTCGGTGTCGAGGTGTTCCTCCACCAGGTCGCCGAGCAGGTCCAGCGTCCGTTCCCGGGCCGCCGCGAAGGACGTGTCCGGCGCGACCTTGAACCCGGAACGCCCGGCCGCCTCCGCGACCTCGGTCAGGAACCGGCGGCGGAACGCGTCGGAGGAGAAGGCGCCGTGCCAGTGCGTGCCGTACACGGTGCCGAGGCGTGCGCCCTCGCCGGTGCCGTCGGCGTAGCGCAGCAGCGGCGCGAGTCCCGGGTCGGCGGCCGTGACCCGGCCGTGGTGGATCTCGTACCCGTGCACCGGCACGTCGCCGGCGGCGGTGCCCTCGGCCCGGCGGACCGTCTTGCGCGGCTCGAAGGTGATCTCGACGGGCAGCAGCCCGAGGCCGGGTACGGTGCCCCGGCGGCTCTCCACCGCGTCGTGGATCGCCCGGCCCAGCATCTGGAAGCCGCCGCAGATGCCGAGCAGCGGCCGTCCGGCGGCGGCGTGCGCCCGGACCGCGTCGGCCAGTCCGGTCTCCCGCAGCCAGGCCAGGTCGGCGACAGTCGACTTGGTGCCGGGGAGCACCACCAGGTCGGCGGCGGCCAGTTCGGCCGGCTCGACGGTGAGGCGTACCCGCACGCCCGGCTCGGTCGCGAGGGCCTCCACGTCGGTGGCGTTGCTGATCCGCGGTACCCGCACCACGGCGACGTCGAGCCAGTCGGTGCCCCGGGGCGCCGCCGGTCGGCCGAGCACCCGCCCGTACGCGAGCGAGTCCTCCGCGTCCAGCCACAGGTCAAGCGCCCAGGGCACCACCCCGTACGTCGGGCGGCCGGTGACCCGGCGCAGCATGTCCAGCCCCGGCTGGAGCAGGCCGCGGTCGCCCCGGAACTTGTTCACCACGAACCCGGCCAGCAGCGCCTGGTCGGCCGCGTCGAGCAGGGCGACGGTGCCGAACATCGAGGCGAACACGCCACCCCTGTCGATGTCGCCGACCACGATCGTGGGCAGCCCGGCCTGCCGCGCCAGCCCCATGTTGACGTAGTCGCCGTCGCGCAGGTTGATCTCGGCGGGGCTGCCCGCGCCCTCGCAGATCACCACCTCGTACTCGGCCCGCAACTCGGCCAGGGCCGCGTACGCCGTGGTGGCGAGCCGGGACCGGACCTCGTGGTAGTTGCCGGCGGTGACCGTGTCGACGGCTTCGCCGAGCAGCACCACCTGGCTGGCGTGGTCGCTCCCGGGCTTGAGCAGCACCGGGTTGAAGCGCAGGTCGGCGTCGAGCCCGCAGGCGGCGGCCTGCATCGCCTGGGCGCGGCCCAACTCGCCGCCGCGACCGTCCGGGCCGACCACCACGGCGGAGTTGTTCGACATGTTCTGCGCCTTGAACGGGGCGACCCGGACGCCCCGGCGGCGCAGCCAGCGGCAGATGCCGGCGGTGAGCACGCTCTTGCCGGCGTCGGAGGTGGTGCCGGCGACGAGCAGCCCGCCGCTCACCGCCCGCTCCCCCGGCCTGAGCCACGGGCCGCTCGGGTGAGGGCGCCCAGCGCGGCCCGCCCGGCGGCCCCGGCCACGCGACCTACTGTCACCGGGTAGAGCGCGGCCAGGCCGAGCGCTGCGGCACCGACCGCGCCGGAGATCCGGGCGGCCCGCTTCAGGTGCCGCGCCTCGGGGCGGGGTCCGTCGCCGAGGAACGGCCGGGTCTCGGCGCGGCCGAAGTAGACGTTGCGCCCGCCGAGCCGGACGCCGAGCGCGCCCGCCATGGCCGCCTCGCACTGACCGGCGTTCGGGCTCGGGTGGTCGGCCCGGTCCCGCCGCCACACGTGCCACGCGACGGCGCGGTCCCCGTGCGCCACCGGCGCGACGGCCACCGTGAGCAGCCCGGTGAGCCGGGACGGCACCAGGTTCAGCGCGTCGTCCAGCCGGGCGGCGGGGGTGCCGAAGCGGGCGTACCGGGGCGAGCGGTGGCCGACCATCGCGTCGAGCGTGTTCGCCGCCCGGTAGCCGAGCAGGCCGGGCAGGCCCGCGACCGCGCCCCAGACCAGCGGGGCGACCACGGCGTCCGAGGTGTTCTCGGCGACCGATTCGACAGTGGCGCGGGCGAGTTCGGGCTCGTCGAGGGCGGACGGGTCACGCCCGCACAGGTTGCCCAGACGCGCCCGGGCGGCGGGCAGGTCGGCCCGGCCCAGGGCCCGCGCCATCACCCGGGACTCGTGCCGCAGCGTGCGCCCACCCAGCACCGTCCAGGTGCCGGCGGCCACCAGCACTGCACGCGCGATCGGACGATGCCGGGTCGCCAGCGAGGCGGCGGCACCGAGCAGGACCGGCGCGCCGACGGCGAGCGCCGTGAACGCGGTGCCGGCCGCCCGGTCGGGGCGGTAGACCCGCCGTTCCAGCGCACCGGCCGCAGTGCCGAAGCCGGCCACCGGATGCCACCGGCGGGGGTCGCCGAGCAGGGCGTCGAGCGCGTAGCCCGCCACCATCCCGGTCGCGTTCGCCATGGCGGTCGCCTGCCGCACCCGTCACCACCTCCGGCCGGCCAGCCTAGTCGTACCGCGGGGTGGTGACGCCGACGTCACCACCCCGCGCCCCCGTCGGACGAAGGGTCAGGCGGGCACCGGGGTCCGCCGACGCCCGCGGCGCCCCGACGCGGTCCCGCCGGTGCCACCGGTCCCGCCCGGGCTCGCGCCGCCCGGCTCGCCCTCACCCGGCCCGGAACCACCCGGTCCGCCGACCTCCGGCGGTGCGACCTCGCCCAGTTCGTCGTCCTCGGCCGGGGCCGGCCCGTCGTCCGCCACGTCGCCCAGCTCGTCCTCCTCCTCGGCCGGGCCACCCGAGCCGGGGTCGAAACCGGTGGCCTGCCGCACACCGGGCCGGGCGTCGAACGGGTCGGGCTCGCCGGTGCCGGCCGACCCGCTCCGGCCGCCCCCGTACTCCGGCGGTGGGAAGTCGTCGTCGAAGGGCCGGTCGTCGAACGTCGCCGGGGCCTGGGCATCCGGCACCGGCTCGGTCGCCTCGCCGTGCACCCGCTGCTCGGCCTCCGCGTCCTCGACCGTGCTGGTGGCCGCGCGGGGCTGGTTGCGCAGGAAGCGGGCGCGGCCCCGGGACAGGTCGTGCCCGACGGCGACCGCCTCCAGCTCGTAGAGCGTGCGGTGGGTGCCGGACTCGTCGGTCCAGTCCCGGGTGTAGAGGCGGCCGGCCACGATGACCGGGTCACCGACCGCCACCGAGGCGGCCACCCCCTCGGCGAGGCGGCGCCAGCAGTTGACGCGTACCCGAAGGCTGTTGCCGTCGACCCAGCGGCCGCTGTCGCGGTCGAGCCGGCGGGCGGTCGAGGCGACCTTGAAGTTGGCCACCAGCGTTCCGCTCTGCGTGGTGCGGCGCCACTCCGGCGCGGTCAGCACGTTGCCGACGATCGTCACGTACGTATCGAACATCGCCCCTCCCAGGGATCGACTTGTCCCGGTGAGCGTCTGCCGAACGCCCGGCCCCGGCCACCCGCCGGCCCGGAACTGTGGATGACGAGCGGGCCTGTGGACAACCACCTGATCAAGGTCCCGATCTGCTAGGCCGACCGGCCCTACGGGCCTGACCTGCGGCGACGCATGATCGAGAGGAGCCGGCAAGCAGGCGTTCCGGAATCACGCCGGTTGGGTAAGTACTTGATCAACCGAGAGAAAGGGAGCTCCCATGCTTCTCCGAGACGTCCGCGAGGCAGCGCGATGAGCGCCGTGGCGAACCCCGCGACCGTGGCCGAGTGCCTGCGGGTCGGCGCCGGGTTCTCCCAGGGCGACCGCAACTGGATCGCCGAGCAGTTCGGGACCCTGGACGCCCGGCTCGCCGGCTTCCACGCCGACGCCACCGAGCTGGAGGTGTCCGTCAAGGATCGCGAGGCCCGGGGCCAGAAGGTGACCCTGGAGTGCTGGATCGCCGGGCGGCAGAAGATCGTCACCACCTCGACCGAGGAGGATCTGCACGCCGCGCTCAACGACGTCCGGGACGACCTGCGCCGCAAGCTCAACGACGCGAAGACCCGGCAGGAGCCGCGCCACAACAAGCACCTGCGCGCCGTCGACCAGCCCGAGGGCGCGCCGTTGCAGGACGCCGAGCGCGAGGACGCCGAGACCGCCTGACGTCCGGCACGGCCCGCCCGCACGGTGCGGGCGGGCGGGCCGTGCCGTTTGTCAACAAGGGGTTTCCTCCTTACAACCCAGCACCCCTACCGCCGGGTAGCCCGGCGGCGTACCGTCGCGGTCGTGGAACCGGACGTGCTGGGCGCCCCCTACGAGCGGCGGACGATCGAGCTGGGCACCGACGACGAGGGGCCGGTGGTCGCGACCCTCGTGCGGCGGCGCGCCGACCGCCCGACCGGCCGCGCCGTGCTCTACGTGCACGGCTTCGTCGACTACTTCTTCCAGACCCACGTGGCCGACTTCTTCGCCGAGCGCGGCTGGGACTTCTACGCGCTCGACCTGCGCAAGTACGGCCGCAGTCTGCTCCCGCACCAGACCCCGAACTTCTGCCGTGACCTGAGCGACTACTTCCCCGAGCTGGACGCCGCCGCGGAGATCATCCGCGCCGAGGAGGGACACGACACCCTGCTCGCGATGGGCCACTCGACCGGCGGCCTGATCATCTCGCTGTGGGCACACGACCGCCGCGACGCCGGCCTGGTCGACGGCATCGTGCTCAACAGCCCCTTCTTCGACATCAACGCGCCCTGGATGGTCCGTCGACCCCTCGCGGCCGCCGTCTCCCGCCTGGGCCGCAGGGCGCCGCAGCGTGTGCTGCCGTTCGGCCTGGGCACGGTGTACGGCGAGAGCCTGCACGCCGACCACCGGGGCGAGTGGCGGTACGACCTGGCCTGGAAGCCGCTCGCCGGGTTCCCGGTGCGGGCCGGCTGGATCAACGCGATCCGCGCCGGTCAGCGTCGTCTGCGGGCCGGGCTGGACATCCCGGTGCCGGTGCTGCTGGCCTGCTCGACGCGCAGCTTCCGGGGCACGAAGTGGCACGACAGCGCGACCGGCGCCGACGCGGTGCTCGACGTCGAGCACATGGTGCGCTGGGCGCCACGCCTCGGCCGGCACGTCACGCTGGCCCGCTTCGACGGCGGGCTGCACGACCTCACGCTGTCCAGTCCCGGCGTACGCGAGAAGGTCTTCGCGGAGGTCGGACGGTGGGCGGAGGGATTCCTCCGCGCCGGGCCGACCGAGCCGGAGCCCACGACGCCGCCGTCACCGCGCCGACCGGCCGACGCGACCGCCGAGGGCTGAGCCCGGCCCGTCCCGCCGGCGGGACGCCCGGCTCAGTCGGCCGTCCCGCCGCCGGACGGCCGGTTCAGTCGGCGACGACCGCCGTGAGCGCGGCGCGGATCCGGTCGAACGTGGCGATCGGATGGCCACCGGTATGCGGCGGCAGCACCACGCCCAGGCAGCGCAGCGCGGGCCCACCGTCCGGCCCGGCCTCGACCGCGAACACGGGCGCGCCCACGTAGCCGGCGGGCAGTTCCGTGGTGACCCGCACCTCGCCGCCGTCCCGGGCGACCCGCTCGACCACCGCCTCCAACGGCCGCGACCCGCCGTCGCCGACACCGAGCGCCAGCACGAACGCCGACGCAGGCGCCGCGCCGATCCGGGCTACCGAGTCGGCCGGCACGGCCACCGCCTCGGTGACCTGCTGGGTACGCCAGCGCCAGCCCCGATCGTCGGCGTGGCCGTGCAGACCGCCGGTCGGCATCGCGGCGAGCCCCAGTTCCGGCAGGTGCAGCCAGTGGTCGGCGAAGCCGGGCAGGTCGATCGGCTCGTCCGCCCCCTCGGCCGGGTCGGTGACGCTCGGCCGCAAGCCGATCTCGCCGTACGCCCGGTCGGTGAGCGCGTCGGCGGTGAGCAGCCACTCGTGCGCGATCTCGCCGTCGTCTGTGGCGCCGACCAGCTCGCTGTAGAAGAAGGCGGTGCCGAGGACGCCCGCCGGGGCGCCCGGCGCATCCGAGCCGGTGAGGGGCAGGATCGCCCGTCCGAGGAGCTGACACAGCTCGAAGACGATCTCGTTCTCGGTTTCCTGGTCGAGCAGCATCCGACGAGGGTACGGATCGCGTCCCGCCCGGCCCGCGCCGGACCCGCCGGAACTGTGGTGCCGGTCCGGGCCCCGGCGTGGGACGCTGAGGGGCGGAACGGACGCGCCGACCCGTACCCCCGGGCACGCGGGGAGCGGCGGTACCCTCTTGGCGCGACGACAGTCGGCGCGCGCCCGTAGCTCAGCGGATAGAGCAGGGGACTTCTAATCCCAAGGCCGCAGGTTCGAATCCTGCCGGGCGCACCCTCACTCAGCAGTCTTGACCTGCTGTTTCTTGCTCTTCTTGCGATCTCTCTTAACGCCATTCTTCGATGGGTTGGCCCCACGTGAGCCCGAGGTGAGCCCGGCGGTGCGCTTGGAGCCCTGGCGGGGGACCAGGCGGGCGGCTGCTTCCGCCGCTTCACGCGCTAGTACGGCAGCCGCCGTTCGGGATCATGGCTGGAGTTCGAGGTTGAGGCGTCGGGCGTAGTGGGCTTGGCGGGCTCGGGCTTGATGGCGGCGGCGCCAGTCTGACCAGCGCAGACGGTGGGTGAGGTCGCGGATCGGGCGGAGTACGAGGGTGTTGATCAGCCGGCGGGTCTCGTTGACGGTCAGCTTGATCAGTCCTGTGTCGGTGGAGTCGTCGTCGGCGTCGGCGGCGCAGATCGCCAGAACGGCGAGGGCGGCCAGGGCCAGGGTGGTGAAGCGGTGCCAGGAGTCCCAGCGGCGGACCTGGTGCTGGTCGAGGCCGACCTGGCCCTTGGCGGCTTGGAAGCTTTCCTCGACTGTCCAGCGGATGCCCGCGACCCGCACGAGTTGGGCAAGAGTGGCCTGTTGCGGGGTCCAGCAGCGGTAGAAGGCCAGCTCGCCGGTGGTGGTGTTGCGGCGGATCAGGAGGCTGTGGTGGCCGCCGTCGTCGGGGTCGGCATCGGTGCAGACGTCGTCGAGCCAGGCCCAGTCGTAGAAGCGTGGCCCTTTCGACCCGGCGCCTGCGCTGCGGCGCTGCCACACCGAGGCCGGTAGGTCGGCGGCGACCCGGTCAGCCCGCACCCGAGTCTTGCCGCCGTCGAGAGGGACCAGGTGACTGCGGGAGACGCCCAGGACATAGCCCAGGCGGTGTTCGCGCAGGTGAGCGCGGAAGACGCTGCTGTTGCCGTAGGCCTCGTCCGCAGCCGCCCACGCGGCGGGGACGCCGGCGTCGACCGCAGCGGTGATCATGTCGGCGGCCAGCTCGGACTTCGTGGCGAAGACGACCTCATCGGGAACCCCGGCGGCCTGGCATCTGTCCCGGTCATCGGTCCACGACACCGGCAGGTAGACCCGGCGGTCGATCAGCGTGTGCCCGTGCCGGCTGGCGTAGCCGCAGAACACCCCTACCTGCGCGTTCTCGATCCTGCCGGCGGTGCCGGTGTACTGGCGTTGCACCCCGACCGAATGCGTGCCCTTCTTCAGGTCCCCGGTCTCGTCGACGACCAACACCGCGTCCGAGTCGCCGAACCGGGCCACGACCACGTCGCGCAGATCGTCGCGGACGGCGTCGGCGTCCCACACCGCCCGATACAACAGCCTCTGCATCGCGTCCGGCCGGGCATGCCCGGCCTGCTCCGCCAACTGCCAACACGTCTTGACCTCGACATCCGAGAGCAGCCCGGCCACGAACGCCGTCGCCGTGCGCCGCGGCTCGACCCGCCCGAACCGTCCCGCGAACGCCTCGCACACCCCGGCCAGAACCTGCCGCCACCGGGCAGGGTTTACGCTGTGGCACGCGGCCACCGCCAGATCTGAAGTTATGTCCACAGCAGACAGACGATCACGCGGTGGCCGCACCTCGTCTACCCGGCCCCACCAGCGACATCTCAAACGGCGGCTGCCGTACTAGGCCCTGTGTCATAAGTGGTCGGCTGCTGGGATCGGGTTGACCGGTCGAGCGTGTCGGTGATCGATATGCGGTGAGGTCTCCGGTAGATGGGTTATCGACCAAGACAACCATCTGCACGGAGACCTCGTGGCCAGCGTAGCGGTGACGAGGCGGTTCGACCTGAGCGACGCGCAGTGGGCGGTGTTGGAGCCGCTGCTGCCCCGACCGAAGAAGGCAGGTCGGCCGCCGAAGTGGAGCAAGCGGCAGCTCATTGACGGGATCAGGTGGCGGGTCCGTACGGGTGCGCCGTGGCGGGACGTGCCGGACTGCTACGGGCATTGGCGGACGGTGTACGGGCTGTACCGGCGTTGGCAGCGGGCCGGTGTGTGGGCGCGAATCTTGGCCGGATTGCAGGGTAGGGCCGACGCGTTCGGGTTGATCACCTGGGACGTGAGCGTGGACTCCACGATCGCGCGGGCGCATCAGCACGCCGCCGGTGCCCGCCGCGACAGTCATACGCAGGTCGAGCCGCCGGGCGGCAGCGGCGCTGTCGAGCCGGCCGATCACGCGTTGGGCCGGTCCCGGGGCGGTCTGACGACCAAGCTGCACCTGGCCTGTGAGCAGGGCCGTATGGTGCTGGCGTTCGTCATCACCGGTGGGCAGCGAGGCGACAGCCCGCAGTTCACCACCGTGCTGCAGCGCATCCGGGTGCCTCGCCTCGGCGTCGGCCGTCCTCGGTGCCGGCCGGGGCAGGTCCTGGCCGACAAGGCTTACAGCAGCAAGGCCAACCGGAGCTACCTGCGGCGGCGTGGCATCGGCTGCGTCATCCCGGTCAAGGCCGACCAGGCCGCGAACCGGCGCAAGAAGGGCTCGGCGGGTGGCCGACCACCCGCCTTCGACCCCAGCGCATACCGGCAGCGTCACGCCGTGGAGTGCGGCATCAACCTACTCAAACAACACCGCGCCGTGGCCACCCGCTACGACAAGCTCGCCGTGCGGTACGAAGCCACCGCCACCATCAGCATGATCGACGTCTGGCTCCGGAGACTCGAACGGCACTTATGACACAGGGCCTAGTTCCGGCAGTACCGAGGTGTACGTGTCGGACGTGAGCGAGATCGAGGAGTGGCCCAACATGTCCTGAACCACCTTCATCTCGGTACCGGCCGCGAGAGCGATCGTGGCCGCGCCGTGGCGGAGGTCATGCAGGCGGATCGGCGGCAAACCCGCCTTGCGAACCAGTCGATCGAAGTAGTCCGACAGCCACGTCGGCTCCACCCATTCACCGTTGGGCCGCGTGAAGAGACGGCCACTCTCGATCCACGCCGCGCCGGCTTCCTCACGGGCCTTGCGCTGCCGCTTGAGGTGGCGCTTGGCAACCTTCACGCTGTCGGCATCCAGAGCAACGATGCGGTTTCCAGCCTCGCTCTTCGGGGCGTTCTCCTCGATCTCGCCGCTGATGTCTACGAGCTGCGTGGCAACCGTGAGGGTTTTGCCTTTGAGATCCATGTCTTCCGGCCGCAGGCCGCACGCCTCGCCCCTGCGCAGACCGCGAAACGCGATCAAGTGGAAGAGCGCGTACAGCTCATCGTCCGCGATGAAGTCAAGGAAGGCCCCCGTCTGCTCAGGCGTCCACACCATGACCGGCGACGGCCTCTCGCCGGTGACCCGCCACCGCGCAACACGCTCATCCGTCCAGATCAGCGCCTTCGGCCGGCGCACGGGGTCAAGCTCGACATGCGCCGCCGGGTTGAAGGTGATCAACTCTTGGGTGATGGCGTCATTCAAGGCGGCCCGCAGCGTGGCTCGGATGTGCCGCCGAGTCGTGGGCCCAACCGTACGGCGAAACGGCGGCATTTGAGCCATGGCAGCCCGAGCGGCACGGCGACGCTCACGCCCTTTGAGCGACTTCAACTCCTCAATCGCGGCTCGACGCAGGGCATTCGCTTCCTCGATCTCGATGTTGCGCTCAACAATCGCGTTGAACATCTCCGCCAGGTGCGACACTCGCAGCCGATCTAGACGGATATCGCCAATGCGAGGATTGAGGTGAAGCCGGATATCCCGGCCGTAGCGGTTGATGGTGCTCGGGCGAATCTTGCGGCCAACGAGCCAGGTATCGAGCCATTCTCCGACAGTGATGCGCGCGGTCAATGACTGGCCGCTACGGAACTTGCGGCGCGTCTCCTCCAGGTCGGGAAGGGGCTCCCTGTTGGACGCCACGCGCTCCAGCAGATCCCCTACGCGCTGGCGACCGTCCTCGTCGTCAGGGTCGGGCAGCGCTAGCAGCGCGCGGACGGCATCGAGTTCCGCTTGCGCCTCTGTTGCCGATGCGTAACCAGAGCGGCGGAACGTGCGGCGCTCGCCGTCAGCAGCCGGCGGCAGCTCCTGGCGAACACCCCAGGCACCGTGACGGCGCTGATTGAGCTTCGGGCAGGATTGCCCATACTGCTTGCCAGTCTCCGGATCGCGGCAGGCGCAGCGACGGAACACTGATCCTCTCAAGGCTCCTCCTTGGGAGAGGGGAAGTGGTACCTATAATGGTACCACTTCCCCGACAGATTCATGGAAGGTGAGTTATGCGACGACGCCGGGTAGTCGAAGCCGCTCAGGGATTGCCGGCACTACCCGGCGACGAGAAGCGCGATCAGCAGGTCAAGATTCGGCTCACTGCCAGCGAGGTGGAAAAGCTGGTGAGTTTGCGACCGGACCTCACCGCAGCGGGCATCGTCGCGCTCTTGGTCGATGACGTGCTATCAGGTCGGACCGTTCCTCAGTGGAGCGCCAAGTCAAGTGACGGCCCGAACGCCGAGTAGTTCCAGGATCTCCGGCACGGGCACGACGTAGCTTCGCCCGACGCGGAGCACCCGCACGGGGAACTGCCCACGCTTGGCGAGGGCGTACGCCTTGCTCCGGCCGATACCGACACCCGAGGGCTCCAAGGTCCGGCAGGCCAGCCCGTCGCCAGCTCAGCGTTGCCGGTACAACTCACCTAGCGTCGCGCGGATGGCCGGCACCGCTGCGGCGGGATGATGGTCGAGGGGTAGACGCCTGATCGCGGCGAAGACCGCTTCATCGATGTCTTTGACGGTCAGGTCATCGGGTAGACGTTGGAACCAGCGGTAGCCGGTTGGCCGCTGCGGCAGTCCCACATCGCGCAGATACGAGTTCGCGGCCTCGTCGATGATTGCTTGGTCGTCCGGGGTGCGCGGGACGCGAGACGGGTGCTCTCCGGTGCGGTCGCTAGCGGTCACCTCGACGTGATGTTGCCGGGTCTCCGGGCACCGAGTCAGGGTGGCCGGATCGGCAAGGTAGCCGAGCATGGCATCCCAGCCTGATTCGCTCAGCTCCCAGAATCGGCCCTCGGGCGTGTCGATGATGCGGCAGCGGTCGGAGATGTCCGGCGGTGAACCGGGAAACGGCCGGGCCGTGTTCCAGGCGTTCGGTGCGGCGCTGGTGTCGCCCATGCTGCTCCTAGGGGGGCGTAGCTACGGCACGGTCCCGGCCTCACCGGCGGAGAGGTCGGGACCATGGTCACGCATCCGTATTCACCTGTGATGGTACGACTTCGGGCCGGACGGGATCAGAACTTGCAGGGGTCGGACCCGTAGCACTTGAAGCGCGCCGTCTCCAATGCGGGCGCGGTGCGGGCGGAGTAGCCGGCGGGGGTGAAGTCGGTGTTGAAGGCCGCGTAGTACGCGGCGGAGTTGACCAGGTTGTTGCCGTAGAGCGTGGGGCTGTTCCAGCGCCACGAGCCGCTGCTGATGCGGCCCGGGTAGAGGGCATGGTCGCCGCAGTCGGCGTCCGGCCACAGGTCGATGACCTCGTAGCAGTTGATCCAGGAATCGCTGAACGTCAGCGACGGGCCGAGGTCCCAGATCAGCGAGACGGTCCACCGACCGCGTCGACCCTGGAGACTGTTGCGAATGATCACGTCGAAGCTGCCGATGACGCCGCTGCTGTTGCCGTAGACGGCGTTGCCCTTCGTCTCACCGATGTAACGCGAGGCGTCGATGACGCGGTGACAGGTGCCGCTGCTCTCGCACCAGGTGTCGTAGTCGTCCGCGAGAACGGCTACCGAGTCGGGGGCTGGGGCGGTCGTGGCGGCGACGGCCGTGAAAGTGGTGACGGGGGTGCCGTGGGCGTCGCGGCGGGTGCTGGTCAGGCCGGCGCTCGTGCAGCTCCACTCGGATGACTTCTGCTGCATGGCGAGCGCGATGCACGGCGCAAGCACCTGCTGAGCGCCGTCATAGGTGTTCTTCCGGTGCTGACCAGCCACCGCCGGGGCTTCCATGGCCAGGACGCCGAGTACGACGGCGAGAAGGCCGGCGACGATTGCGCCGCCACTTCTGAGACTTTGGATGTGCACGCTTTCTCCTCATGTAGATATCGGTGAATGCGGATACAAAATCATTGCGAGGTGCAAGAAGCTCAATCAACGCTTTGTCGTCTTGCTGACAAACATGGATGAATACACCTATAGGCGGCGCGGAATTGCCGCACAGGCGCAATGAATACCCGGCGGCGAAATCGCTTTGCCCTGCTTAGTCAGCCTGACCTTTCTCTGCCTGTCGCAACTTCGGCCACCCCAAGAAGCGATCAAACAACTCATCGGCGCTCGGTGCGTCGGCGCGCAGCTTGGCCAAGTCGTCCGCCGCATCGCCCAGCGTCCCGGCCAGGTACACGGACAGGCTCACCAGGTTCCGTTCGTACTCAGCCAAGAGCGCAAGCTTCGCGTCCCCACACGGCCACGGATGGCCGCAGGCGCGACACAGCCAGATCGGCCGTACCGGCGTGTGTGGCCGACGCGTCACGACGACCATCCCGACTCCGCCAACAGGCGATGCAGCTCCCGACAGACGCACCCTGGGGCCGGCTGGGTAAGGAGCTGCCGAATCTGCGCTTCCTTCTCCTGCTCCCTCAGCCGGCGCGCCAGAGCATCCGTACGCCCCCACGCGGCCAGCAACGCACCCCCGCATCCCAACGCCACGTCGCAGGCCATCCAGAACTCGCGTGGCGCGTACTGGCGCCCTACCTCCACGTTGGCGATGCTGCTGCGGGACCACCGCACCAGAACCGCCAACCGGTCCTGAGTCACCCGCGCCGACCGCCGCGACTCCGCCAAAACACGCCCCAACAGCCGGCGCGAGTCCGCCACCACCTCCGGCGTAACCGCCTCCAGGCGGCGCTGAGGAGC
The DNA here is from genome assembly GCF_004637285.1 of Micromonospora sp. CNZ285. Taxonomy (NCBI): domain Bacteria; kingdom Bacillati; phylum Actinomycetota; class Actinomycetes; order Micromonosporales; family Micromonosporaceae; genus Micromonospora; species Micromonospora sp. CNZ285. The sequence goes on from NZ_SPQD01000001.1 coordinate 4,012,358, forward strand.
GGCGAGCGCGGCCACCACCGAGAGGGTCACCGCCGCCCACCGCCCTCATGAGGCAGACGACCCGATCGCCGAGCGGGCGCGTGCTCCGCAGCGGTACGCACCGGCGCTGAGCCGGAAGTCTGCCCGTTCTTGGTTCTCCACACCCGCAGCGTCTCGCCAGCGCGACTGAGCCGAGCACAACTGCCGTCCGGCTGACACCGAGAGCACGCATTCCGGTGATGGAAGTCAACGACAAAGCCCGCCATCATCACGGCAAACGGAGGCTCAGGCGGCGGCGTTCCCCCGTTCACCGCCGATCTCCACGTGACCGGTGGCCCGCCTGATCAGCGCGCCACATGCCACCCCGCGTTAACAAGGGCCGATCATCTAGCAGCAAAGTGGGACTGTTCCAGCCGGGCGCTGAGCGGACGCGGCCGACGTAGAGACCGCTACATTGCGCACGCGCCGAGCGCTCTGAGACGTCTCCGGGGTTCTGCTTGCGCCGAAACCACTTCCATCGAGGCACGTTCCTCTACCTCCCATCGCGTCGGCCGTCTGGTCTCAGCCTGCGATCAACGGACTACGCTCGGAAGGAGGTCGATGCTTTCAGAGGCTTTCAACAGGGGGACCCCGTGGACGACCTTGGCGCGCAGTTGCGGCAGGCTCGTACCGAGGCCGGCGTGACGCTGGCCTCGGTGGCGGCCCGCTCGTGCTACTCGGCTTCGCACCTGAGCAACGTGGAGGCAGGACGGAGGGCCGCGACCCCTGACATCGTGCTCGCCTATGCGCGGGCGCTCGGGGAGGGTGATGTGAACCGCCGACAAGTACTCGGACTCGCGGCCGGCGTCGTGGGCCCGGTCGTGGCTGGAGAACTCATCCGAGCTGGCTTCACCGCCGCACTTGATGGCCGAGGTGCCGAGGAAGACTGGCGCGAGCGGGTTGACCAGTACGGCCGGGACTACATGGCCGTAGGGGCGGCCGTTCTCCAGGCCAGACTTGCGAGTGACCTCGTGATCCTTCAACAGCACCTCGACACGCCGCACATGTGGTCACACGCCGCGCGAGCCCTGGTCACCTATGGGAAGACCACACCCAACCCGGCTGAAGCGATCGGTTGGTACGACCTGGCGGCAACGGCGGCGGACCGGTCCGACGACCTCGGAGTTCGCGTGTGGGTTCGAGGCCGGGCAGCGATCGCACTCGCCTATGAGGGCGCGGCGCTTCCAACGGCCAGGCGGTACGCCGACCAGGCCCTAGCCCTGTCCGACCGGCCCTCGCTTGGCCGCGTCCAGGCCCTCATGGCCGGCGCGCATGTCGCGGCGGGGCGCGGCGACCAGGCCGGCGCGATTGCGCTTGACACCGAAGCGCGGCGAGCCTTCGATCACGTCGCGTCACCGGACGGCGAGATCTCCGACACCGCCGTTCCGCCATGGCGTATGGCGACCTTCCGTAGCATGCTGTACGCCCGCTTGGGGATGCCGGAACCTGGAAGCGGGGCTCAAGATGAGGCCGACCGGACACGGCCGGCAGGGCTCCCGCGCTTCGCGACGCACATCGAGCTACATCGGGGGCTGACGATGGCAAAGGCCGGCGACAAGGCTGGCGGCGTCATGTACGCCCGGCGGGCTTGGGACGCGCTTCCGGCCGAGCGGCGGTCACAGAGCCTCGCGTTAATGCTGCGCGAGGTCGAGCGAGCCTGACGGCGAGGCGGAGCTCACTGCGGCTGAGAGCACTCAGCCGACCGGCGTGGGGGCTTAACGTGAGCCCGGTGTGAGCCCGGACGCCTGCGGACTGGCCGCTACAAGCAATTACCGGCCGACAGCAATAGGGGTGTCTACCTGGACAGATAGACACCCCTATGGACTGTCAGTCAGCCGCAACTATGATCGGGATTCAACTTCTAATCCCAAGGCCGCAGGTTCGAATCCTGCCGGGCGCACCACCCTCCGCTCGACTCGGCGGCACGTCAGACCAACCCGGGGGCACCGGGCCGCACGGCTACTCAAGCATTGACCTGTAGCGTTCACCAGCGTCGCTGATCGGGCGGTAGTGCTCGTCGGCCGCGGCTGCGTGCAGCGCAGCCAGGAGCTCGTGCGCGGGCGGCAGATCGAGTGCTTCCCGGAGTCGATCCCGTTCCATGTCGAGCTGCGGCCAGTCATCGCGAATGTCGTTGTCGGCCTCGGCCAGCCAGTCCCGCAGCCGACTGCCTTCGTCAGTGAACGGTTTCGCGATCGCGTCGTGGAGACTGGGCAGCCCGACGACAAGTGCCAGCGCGTCGCGCACGGACAAGGCGATCTGTCCCGCACCGGGTTTGATGGAGACATCGAAACCTGGGAGGAACACCAGCGATGCCGGCACCGAAGAAGTACAACGATGAGTTGCGTGAGCGTGCGACCCGGTTGGCGGTCGAGGCCCGTCGGGATCCGGCGTCCGCGGTCGGAGCGATCCGTCGGATCGCCGGTCAGCTCGGGGTTCACCCGGAGGCGTTGCGCACGTGGGTGAAGAAGGCCGAGACCGACGCCGGCGACCGGCTGGGCACCACCAGCAGCGACGCGGAACGCCTCGCCGCGTTGGAACGGGAGGTGCGTGAGCTGCGGCGGGCGAACCAGATCCTGAAGTCCGCGGCGTCTTTCTTCGCGGCGGAGTTGGACCGTCCGTCGCGATGAAGGTCGAGTTCGTCGACTCCCAGCGGGTCGAACACGGTGTCCAGCCGGTCCTGCAGGCGCTCGAAGACACGCCGGCACAGATCGCACCGTCGACCTACTACGCCGCCAAGACCCGCCCGGCCTCGGCCCGGTCGCGGCGCGATGAGGAGCTGACCGCGGTGATCGAGCGGATCCACGCGGAGAACTACGGCGTCTACGGGGCACGCAAGATCTGGCACGAGCTGCACCGACGCGGTTTGCCAGTGGCCCGGTGCACCGTCGAGCGGCTGATGCGCGCCTGCGGGCTGCGCGGGCTGCTGCGCGACAAGTCGCCACGCACGACCCGGCCAGCGGCCGAGACCAACCGGCCCGCTGACCTGGTCAAACGGGACTTCACCGCGAAACATCCGAACCAGCTGTGGGTCGCGGACCTGACCTACGTGCGCACCAGTGTGGGCTGGGTGTACGCCGCGTTCGTCCTCGACGTGTACTCCCGCATGATCGTCGGCTGGCAGGTGTCCACGAGTCTCTACACCGAGCTGGCTCTCGACGCGCTGAAGATGGCGATCTGGCGCCGCGAAAATCAAGGCGCTGACCTGGGCGGACTGGTCCACCACTCCGACCGTGGCGCCCAATATCGAGCGATCCGCTACACCCAGCGGCTCGCCGAGGCCGGCGCCGTCGCCTCCGTCGGCTCCAAGGGCGACTCCTTCGACAACGCGATGGCCGAGGCGTTCAACTCCCTGTACAAGGCCGAACTCGTCCGGAACAAGGGCCCGTGGCGCGGGCTCGACGACCTGGAGATGGCCACCGTCGAGTACATCGACTGGTACAACAACCGCAGGCTGCACGGCGAACTCGGCCACGTCCCACCCGCCGAGCACGAGGCGCTACACGCGATGACCCACCCGGTCACCGCACCCCTGAAAACCAGCTAACCAACTCTCCATCAAACCCGGGGCTTGACAATCAGCCCGCCTTCGCCTTCCGACCCGACGTACACGACTGGTCGTCGACTACCCGAGCCGGCCAGCATGAATGCGCCGCCCGAGGCATCTCCGGCGATCATCTCGAGGGTTTCGCCGCCGGGCAGATGAACCGGCTCGACCGGACCGTATGCCACCCGGGAGACGTCGAAGTCGAACCGCGCCAACAGGGCGACGATCCATGCTGTGGTGCGGATGTGATCCAGCAGAGCGCCATCGGATTGCACGTCGGCGACGGTACCGCCAGGGTCGACGTGCCAAGATCGTGCCTCAGCAATCGCCGCCTCCGCAAGAATCCGGCCGAGGGCACGGACGGAGGGTCTACCGTGCCCTGATGGCCATCTCCCCGCACCTGGCCCGGCTCCGCACGATGATCGGCCACGAGTTGATCCAGATGCCGTCGGTGTCGGTCGTCGTCGTCGACGATCGCGCACGGATCCTGCTGGTACGTCACGCCGAGGACGGGAACGGGTGGGCGGTGCCCGGCGGCGCTGTCGACATAGGAGAGTCCCCGGCCCAGGCGGCCGTGCGCGAGATCCGCGAGGAGGTCGGCGTGCGGATCAGCCCGCCGCGGCTGCTGGACGTGCTCGGCGGCCCTGATTACGAGGTGACCTACCCCAACGGCGACCAGGTCGCGTACGTCACCGCGGTCTACCAGTCGACCATCGCCGACGGAGAGCCGATCCCCGACCACGAGGAGATCAGCGAGCTGGACTGGTTCACCCCACCGCAGCTAGCTGGTGTCGATCTCAACCGCTTCTCCCGGGCGCTGCTGCGAGCCACCGGCCACCTGGCCGGGTGACGGCGAAGGCCCCACGCAGCGACTCCGGCCGACGACGGCCGACGGCCCCCGTCGAAGGCGGCCAGGACCGGGAGAGTACAGCCGGGCCCGTACGCGAGTACGACCAGCGGACGGCCCGGCTGAACAACTCAGGCCGCCGCCAGCGCCGCCAAAGCCCGGTCCATCGCGGCGTTGAACTCCTCCGGCGTCAGCGTCAGCCGGGACTTGACGTCGCGGCTCCACTGGTCGGCCAGCACTTCGGCGGCACCTGCCTCGACGCCGTCGAGCGCCGCGTCGGCCAGGTCCGACGGTGCGATCTTGTCCACGGGCCAGCCGGCTGACATGTCGGTGTCGGCCAGGCCGAGGTGCACCGCCGTCACGAGCGTGCCCTGGTCGGCGAGTTCCAGGCGTACGCCGTTCGTCATCGCCCACGCGGCGGCCTTGGTCAGGTGGTACGCGCCTGCGCCCCTGGTCCCGAACCACGACATGGCGGAGAGCACGTTCACGATCGCGCCCCCGCCGTTGCGGGCCAGCGTCGGCGCGAACGCCCGGATCATCTCCAGGTGCCCGAGCACGTTGGTCTCCACCTCGTGTCGCACCGCGTCCAGCGAACCGGTCACCAGGTCGGTTCCGGTCTGGATCCCGGCGTTGTTGACGAGCAGGGTGAGGTCCGGGGCGATAGCGGCGACGGCGCGTACGGATGCGGGACTGGTGATGTCCAGCGGCAGCACCTCGACGCCCGGCAGGTCCACGGTCTTCGGCCGGCGGGCGGTCGCGTAGACCTTGCGGGCGCCGCGTTCGCGCAGGCGCTGGGCGAAGGCGCGGCCCAGGCCGCGGTTGGCGCCGGTGACGAGAGCGACCGAGTCGTTGATGTCCATGCCCGGTACGCTAAAACCTGACGTTGACGTCAGAGGCAAGTGTTGCCCGCCGGGACCGGGGTGAGAGGAGTCAGCGTGACCGAGCCGCTGATCCGCATCGGCGAGGTGGCGCGCGACGCCGGTGTGTCGGTGCGCGCCGTGCGCTACTACGAGGAGCAGGGTCTTCTCTTCCCCCGGCGCAGCGCGTCCGGCCAGCGCCTCTACCGGCCGGACGCGGTCACGCTGGTGCGCTTCATCCAGCAGATGTACGCGGCGGGCCTGACCAGCAGCCGGATCGCCGAACTCCTGCCGTGCTGGGACTCCGGGCACACCGACCCCGTACAGCGGGCCATGCTGCGCGCCGAGCGCGAGCGCATCCAGGCCAAGGTCGACGACCTGCGGGCCGCCCTGGACCGCCTCGACGAGGTCATCGCGATCACCGACACGCACCCGTAGGCGCCCGCTATCCGCGGCCCTCGGTCTCACGGAGGGCGCGCAGTGCGCCGGCGACCGCCAGCCCCACGCCGCCGAGTGCGACAGCCGTCTCCACTGACGACGACACCTCAAGGGCGCTTCCCGGTGAAGCACCCACGCTCACCATGAATCCCGGTTGCAGGAAGGCGTCCCTGGCGGGCTCGACAAACGTCCGCCAGCTCGCCCACGTGGAGGCGAGATCCGCGCAGGCCCGCACGGTGACCAGCGACAGCAGGACCATCCCCGCCGGGAGAAGCCCGCGCCGGTCGCCCCGCCGTCCGGCCAACGCCAGCACCCCGGCCGTCACCAGCACGGCGAGCAACGCCGGCCACACCGCCGCGAACAGGTCGGGCAGCGGCGGTTCGCCGGGCGTCAGCGCCACGCTCGACACGCACCAGACGAGCGCCGCCACCGCCAGGACCGTCGTCACCACACCCCGCCGCCCGCCGCGTGCCGGCAACGCCGACACGGCAGCGCCAAGCAGGAGTACGCCGAGAGCCATGCCCCCGGCTGTCAGCCGCTGCCGGTCGATGCCGTACTGCCAGCTCTCCAGCAGGTACGTGCCCGCCCCAGCCTGGCCCCGTGCCGGCTCGCCCACCTCCGCCGCCTGTTCCCGATACCAGTGCAGGTTCGCCACCGACACCAGGGCGAACAGCCCGGCAGCGGCGGCGACACCCCACGTCACCCGGGGCATAGGCGAGGCGGTGAGCGCGTGGCCGGCCAGCGCTGCCAGCGTGACCACTGCCCACAGAAGCGATGCCTCCCGCATGGCGAGCAGCGCCGCTCCGACCGACAGCAGACCGGCCACGACCGCGGCGACTCCCAGGCTTGGCGACAGACGCATGGCGGAGAGAGTGGCACAGGAATCCTGGTCGCGATGGCCCGCCGGTTTCGTCGGTGGTCTCGGGCATGATCGCGTGCGCCGTCCGACGGCGGCGGTCGACGAGCGGGATCACCGGGAGGCAGCGTGGGCGCATCGGGCTGGAACTACTTCGTGGCGTATCAGCCGGATGCGCAGGCCGCGTTGGACGAACTGCGCCGGCAGGTCTTCGAGGCCGGTGACTACTGGTGGGCGGTGCCGGGCGAGTTCGGTGCGTCCGCCGCCGACTTCCCGGACCGTCCCCGCAGTGAGGAGGAGCTGTGGGCGGACGAGCGGGTGCAGGAGTCCGGCACACACTCCATCCTGGACATGACGCGGGTGCTGGCCGACGGCGAGGAACCCGACTACGGGACGTTCCAGCGGGTGACCGAGGCCGAGGCGCTCGCCCGAGCGGGCGTCGCGAGACCGAGCCGCACTCACGTCGAGGCGCTCGCCCCGCTGGCCGAGCAACGCTGGTTCGGCCGGTACGCCGTGCTGCACGACGAGGCGGGCGCCCCGAGTGAGCTCTACTTCTGGGGGTTCTCCGGCGACTAGCGTGCCGTGCCGGCCAGCAGCCACCGTCGGACGGGGACCTCCAGCAGCACCCGGTCCCCGTCCGTCGTGACCGGCTGCCGGATGTCCCATCCGCCGTACTTCTCCGCGAACGCCGCCACGATCGCGGGCGGGAAGTCGGCGCGGTGCACGCGAGCCTCGCCCTCCGCGACGACCGGATGGACGCCGCCCTCCAGGGCGAGCGAGACACGGGGTCGGCCGCCACGTTGCGGGCCTTGACGCTGCGCCCCTCGCAGCCGATCCACCAGACGTCATCGGCGTAGACGAACCACACCGGCGTGACGTGCGGGGAGCCGTCACGGCGAAGCGTGCAGAGCCAGACGTTGCGCTCGCGGGCGAGCCGGTCCTCGACGGCCGGCGGAAGTGGTGTGGCGGGAGATGAGGCCATGCGACAAGTGGATCAGGTGCGCGCGGGGGCCCGCTGCCCGGCTCACTCGCAGATCCGCCACTCCCCGTCCTCCTTGACCATCGGGAACGACTGCGTGACGTTGGTGCCGACCGCCGGGGTGAAGCGGATGGTCGTCGACCCGCTCACCCGGCCGTTGTTGTTCGACACGTTGAGCCCGGTGATCTCGTAGCCGGTGAACTCCGGCTGGGAGGACTGCTGCCGGGTGAAGTCCGCCTCGCTGACCCGGTCGCGTACGCGGGTGCAGAGCTGCCGGTACGCGGCCGGATAGTCGCGGTCGACGATCGCCTCGGCGAACGTCTCCGCTGTGGACCGCGCCGGGCCGGTGGCTTCCTGCACGGCCCGGAAGAGGAAGAAGCCGGCGAGCACACCGCCGGAGCAACAGATCGCCAGCACCACGCCGAGCACGATGAACAGGGTTCGCTTGGACTTCTTCGGCGGCACCATGGCCGGCTGGTATGCCATACCCCGCAGGGTAGGGAACGCCGGCAACCGTAAACCGGATGCCGCGGCTCCGCTTCTCGGCGACCATCGATCGATGCCCGCACACCGCCCGGCCGAACCGGACATCAGTCGCTACTACACCGAGGTCTACGTCGAGGCCGACCGGCTGGAAGGGTCACCGCAGGGCCGGCTGGAGGCGCGGCGTACCCGTGATCTGCTCGCCCGGCTGCTGCCCGCCGCACCCGCGGACTTGCTGGACGTCGGCGGCGGTCCCGGGGCCTACGCGGGTCCGCTCGCCGCGGCCGGATACCGGGTGCACCTGGTCGACCTGGTGCCCGCGCACGTGGCGGCGGCGCGGTCCGCGTACCCGCTGGTGACCGCATCGGTGGGTGATGCCCGCGCGGTGCCCGCGCCCGACGCGGCGGCGGACGCGACGCTGCTGCTCGGCCCGCTCTACCACCTGCCGCGGCAGGCCGACCGGGTGGCGGCGCTGCGCGAGGCGGCGCGGGTGACCCGGCCGGGCGGGACGATCGTGGCGGCGGCGATCAGCCGCCACGCCGCGCTGATCGACCTGAGCGTGCAGGGCCGCCTGGACGAGGACAACCGGCGGTCGTTGCGCGCCCAGTACGAGACCGGGGTGAACGACCCGCGCACCGGCTTCACCACAGCGTTCTTCCACCGGCCGGAGGAACTGGCCGCCGACTTCGTCGCGGCCGGACTGCCCACCCCGGAGGTGTACGGGGTGGAGGGTCCGCTGTGGCCACTGCTCAACGCGCTCGGCACCGGGCCGGACGAGCGGTTGTTCGCCGACGCGCTGGCCTGCGCCGAGACGTTCGAGCGGGACGCCGCGATCCTCGGCGCCAGCGCCCACCTGCTCGCCGCCGCGCGCCGCTGATCGTCGGGCCGACCGCCGCCCGCTTTACGCCGGAGCGAAACTCGTCAAGCACCAAGGGTGACCAGTTCCGACAAACCGTGTTATTCTCCAGCGTCAATCTATGCCGCGCGGACCCGGCCGGGTCGCTGCCGGAAGGACATCCCCCCGATGCCGGTCGCTGCCGCCATGCCCCTGTCCCGGGCCCCGCTGGCCCGCCCGGCGGGTGACGCTCTCAGCCTGATCTTCACCACCCTGCCGGCTCTGCTGCGGCTCACCTGCGGCCTGGTCGGCGCGGTGGTCGCGCTGTCGGTGCGTACGCCGCCGGTGCGGGTGGCGCTGCTGGTCCCCACTGTCGTCGTGCTCACCGCCTGGTCGGTCTGGTACGCGTTCCGCGCGTTCCGGCACGGCATCGGCGGCGCGCTGGTCGCCGGTGACGTGGCGCTGACCACCGCCGCCGCGCTCGCCGTCCCGTGGCTCGTCGCGCCGGAGGTGCTGCCGGGCGAGGCGAGCTGGATCGCGGTGCTGGCCAGCTCGACAGTCATCAACGCGCAGGCCACCGCCCCGGCCCGCTGGTCCGTGCCGGCCGGCCTGCTGGTCACCGCCGCGTACGTCACCGGCACCACGCTGGCCGGCAACCCGGTCGAGGCGCGGGCGCACGCCGGGACGCTGCTGGTGCAGACCGGCAGCGCGGCGGTGATGGCGGTGGTGATGCGCCGCCGGATCGCCCGCGCCGACGCCGCGTTCGCCGACTACCAGCGGTTGTCCCACGAGGCGGTGGTGGCGCGCGCCGCCCGCGAGGCCGAACGGCGGCACAACCGGGACCTGCACGACACCGTCCTGGGCACGCTCACCATGGTCGGCCTCGGCGCCGTACCCGACTCGACGACGTTGCGCGAACGGTGCGCGGACGATCTGCGTACCCTCACCGCCCTGGCGGGCGGGCGGACCGCGACCGCGGCCGGCCAGGCCGACCTGGACGAACGGCTGCGCGCAGTGCTCGCCGCGACGCCCGGGCCGGCGGTGACCGCGACGCTCGCGCCGTGCCGGCTGCCGGCGGAGGTCGCCACGGCGCTCGCCGACAGCGCCGCCGCCGCGCTGGTGAACGTGGCACGGCACGCGCCGGGCGCGGCCACGTCGCTGCGCCTGGCCCGCGAGGGCGGCACCGTCGTGGTCGAGGTGGTCGACGACGGTCCCGGTTTCGACCCGTCCACGGTCCCGGCTCACCGGTACGGGCTGCGCGAGTCGATCCACGGGAGAATGAGCACTGTGGGCGGCCGGGCGGTGGTGACTTCCGCCCCTGGCGCCGGTACCCGGATTCGGCTGGAGTGGTCCGATGGCGAGTGAGTCCGGTACGGCCGTGGCGGCCGGCTCCACGCTGCGCCCACTGGCCCGGCCGCGGGTGGCGACGCGCCCCGCAGCGGCCACGGCCCCGCCGGAGGCGCACGCGGTGGCCGACGCGTCCGACGGCGGCGCGCGGATCGCCGCGATCGTCATCGCGGCGGCCTGGCACCTGGCGGTGGCGCTACCGGCCGTGTTGCGGGCCGGACCGGGGATGGCCTTCCCGGCCGTGGTGGCGATGGGCTGGCTGGTGACGGCGCTGGTCGGGGTCGGGGCCGGCGTACGGCTGCTGCGCGGTGGACTGCCGGCGGCCGGGCCGCTGGCTGCGGTGCTGCTGGTGGTCGACGCGGCGGTGGTCGCGGGGGCCGGCGAGCGGTTCCTGTTCAGCACCGCCAACTGGGTGTGGGGCGGCCTGGCCTGGTTCTTCCTGCTGGTGATCTGGCGGCGGCCGGTGCGCTGGCTGCTGCTCATGCTCGCCGCGCACGGGACGATCGCGCTGGCGGCGGTGGTGCTGTACGGCGCGACCGCCTCGGCCGACCTGAGCCGGGCCGCGATGTACGTCTACGGCACCTCCACCCTGCCGGTGGCGGTCTTCGTCGGCGCGGCGGCGCTCACCGCGCAGGCCCGGGACCGGGCGGCCACCGCCGCGGCGACGCTCGCCGTGGCGGCGGAGCAGGAGGCGGCCGAGCGGGCCCGCACCGAGCGGCAGGCGCGGCTGGCGCTGGTCAGCGGCACCGCCGAGGAGGTGCTGGCCGGGCTGGCGGCGGGCGACGCCGACCCGGCCGACCCGGCGGTACGACGGCGCGCGGTGCTGGCCGCGGCCCGGCTGCGCCGGCTGATCGCCGAGTCGGACGACGTGCCGGACGCGCTGCTGCACGAACTGCGCGCGGCGGCCGACCTGGCCGAGCGCAACGGACTGCCGATCGACCTGGTGTCGGTCGGCACGCCACCGGAGCTGCCGGTGGAGATCCGGCGCGGGCTGGCCGACCCGCTCACCGCGGCGCTCACCGCCGCCGAGGGCTGGGCCCGGCTCACGGTGGTGGCGGGCCCGGACGAGGTGGTCGTCAGCCTGGTGACGCCGGATCACGACGGCCCGGACGAGCCGGCGACCGGCGGGGACGGGCCGGTGGAACACCTGCACGAGCGGGACGGGGAGATCAGATGGACGCAGACCCGCTGGCGGCGGACGTGAACGCCGGCACCCCGATCGGGGTGGCGATCGTGGACGACCATCCGGTGGTGATCGACGGGGTGCGCGCCTGGCTGGCCGGCGAACCGCGGTTGCGGGTGCTGGCCACCGGCGACGACCCGGACGAGGTGCTGCGGGCCGCGCCGGACGCCGAGGTGGTGCTGCTCGACCTGCGCCTGCACGGCCGGATGGTGCTGGACAAGCTGGCCGAGCTGAGCGCGGCCGGGCGCCGGGTGGTGGTCTACTCCGAGCACAGCGACCCGCAGACCATGCTCGCCGCGTTGGACGCCGGGGCGGTCGCGTTCCTGGCCAAGCACGAGGGACGCGAGCACTGCGTGGCCACGGTGCTCGCGGCGGCGAGCGACCGGCCGTACGTGCCGCCGGCGCTGGCCGGAGCGATGGTCGGTGACGCCCGTCCGGACCGTCCGTCCCTGTCGGACAAGGAGCGCGAGGCGCTGCTGCTGTGGTTCCAGTCGATGTCGAAGGCGTCGGTAGCGCGCCGGATGCAGATCAGTGAGCACACGGTGAAGCAGTACGTCGACCGTGCGCGGATCAAGTACACCCGAGCGGGCCGTCCGGCCGCCACGAAGGCGGCGCTGCTCGCCCGGGCGATCGAGGACGGACTCGTCCGACCGGAAGATATCGGCATCTACCGGTCGCAGGCGTCGGCCGACCGGCCGACCCCCTAACAGGTGTCATGACAGTCACCCCAGGAATCGGGCAGGCTCACCGGTACCGCCAACCGTCACCGGGAGGTCGTACCGTGCCGGAGGACGCCACACCCTTCTTCGTCGGGCCGCATCGGTTCGACGCCGACGGCGACCCCACCCGTCCCGTGCTCGACCGGCGCTACGAGCTGGTGCCCGAGCCGGGCGAACGCCTGCTCGGTCAGCACTGCCTGCGCGTCGCCGGTCACCTGCTCGGCCCGACCGAGGACGTCCGCTGCTGGTCGCTGCCGACACCGGCCACGATCACCGTGACCGAGCGCCGGGTGGCGTACGTCTGCACCGGCTCGGACCTGTCGGTGGTCTCCGGGCGGGACGGCCGGGCGGCCGCCCGGCACCGGCGTCCGGTCCGGTTGTCCCGCCTGGTCAGCGGGCAGATCCGCTGGCAGTGGCCGTCCCGGCTGGAACTGGCCGAGGTGGGCGACGGCACCGCCGAGCTGCGCGTCGTCTGCGACGCGCTGCGCACCATCCGGCAGCCGGCCCTGGCGCTGACCGGCCCGGTCGGTCAGGTGGCCGCGCTGGCCCGGCAGGTACGCCGCGCGGTGGCCGGTTTCCGGCTGGCGAACGCCGAACTGGTGGACCTGTCCCCGCCGGAGCGGGACGTGCTCGCCGTCCGGGTGGCCGCCTCCCCCGGCCCGACGCTGGGCACTGTGACGCTTCCGGGCTCGCTGCCGGTGGAGTTCCTGTCCCGCGACGACTACTACCGTCCGGCGGAGGCCGAGGCGTCGCCGTGGGGATGGTCCGGCTTCCCCCAGCCCGGCTCCGCCTGCTGACGCTCCCCCGTCGCGGCCGGCCGGGCGCGGGCGCGGGCCTTCAGGAGGCGCTGCGGGAGCGGCGCTCGGACCGGTCCAGCTCGACCGCCTCCTCCGGGGTCGGCGCGCTGCCGCCCAGGTGGGCCGGCTGCCACCAGGTGTCATCCGGGCCGGACGGCTTGTCCGGGTACTCCCGCTGGGCCCGGTCGACCAGCGCCGACAGGCGGGTACGCAGGTTGGCGGTCATGACCGTGGCGTCCGGGTAGGCGGCCGGGTCCATCGGCTCGCCGACGATGATGGTGATCGGCGTGTGCCGGCGGGTCAGCGTCCGCGGGCGGCCCTTGGTCCACAGCCGCTGGGTGCCCCAGAGCGCGACCGGCAGCAACGGCACGCTCGCCTCCTGCGACATCCGGGCCGCGCCGTTCTTCAGGTCCTTCACCATGAAGGAACGGCTGATCGTCGCCTCCGGGAAGACACCGACCACCTCGCCCCGGCGCAGCGCGCCGACAGCCGCGGTGTACGAGCCGGCGCCGGCGGCCCGGTTCACCGGGATGTGCTTCATGCCGCGCATCAGCGGCCCGGAGACGCGGTGCCGGAAGACGCTGTCCTTGGCCATGAACCGGACCAGCCGCTTGGCCGGGTGCGCGCCGTAGCCGCAGAAGATGAAGTCGAGGTAGCTCACGTGGTTGGACGCGAGCACCGCGCCGCCGCTGTGCGGCACGTGCTCGCTGCCGGACACGTCCAGGCGCAGGTCGAGGAGCCGGAACATCGTCTTCGCGGCGGTGATCACAGGTGGGTACACGAGTTCCGACATGTCGAAACTTTACCCCGAGTAGGTTACGCGACCGTAGGGCCGATCTGCCCTCGGCAGACCCGGGTCGCGCACCGGCCCCGGCGCGGCGACGATGGCCTCATGACCGAACGCGCGGTGCTGCTCTGGATCCACGGCGGAGGCTGGCGGGCCCGCGCCGAGGAGGACGGGGCGACGCTCGCGTCGCTCGGGCTGCGCGTCGTCGAGGCCACCTACCGGTTCTCCCACCAGGCGCGCTGGCCCGCCCAGCTCGACGACGTCCGCGCCGCGGCCCGGGCGGCCCGGGCCGGGGCGGGCGGCCTGCCGCTGCTGGTGGCCGGTGACTCGGCCGGCGGGATGCTGGCTCTCCAGCTCGGCCTGCGCGGGGTGGACCGGCCCGGCGACGTGGCGGGCGTGCTCGCGTACTGGGCTCCCATGGACCCGCTCGACCCGGAGCAGCGGCGCCGGCGCGCCCCCGGCGACGACCCGTGGGCCGACCTGCTGGGCCACCCGCCGGCCGCCGGCGACCCGGCCACCGCCGACGCGACAGTCGCCACCCACCTCGGCTCCGGCGTGCCGGTGCTGCTGGTGCAGGGTCACGACGACGTCGCGGTGCCGGCCGCCCAGCCGGTGGAGCTGACCGCCCGGCTGCTCGCCGCCGGTCACCCGGCGCATCTGTGGCTCACCCACGGCGGTCACGCGCTCGACCTGGCCCGGCCCGACCTGCGCGCGGCCGCCGCCGCGTTCCTGGACAGCGTCCTGACCGGAGTCGCGGACGACTAGGTTCGAGGCATGCCCGACCTCGCCGCGATCGTCATCCACTGCCGCGACCCCTACCTGCTCGCCCCGTTCTGGAGTGCGGTCACCGGGCTGCCGGTGGTCGAGGAGGACCGGGTGAAGCTCGCCGAGGGCACGCTCGCGCCGACGGAGGCGGTGCTGCTGCGCGACCCGCACGGACGGCGTCCGGACCTGTGGATCAGCCCGGCCGAGATGCTGCCGGAGCCCGGCCGGATCCACCTGGACCTGGTCGGCGACGCCGAGGAGCGGGCCGCGGTGCTGGAGGCCGGCGCGACGGTCGTGCGTGAGCTGCCGCGCTGGACGGTGCTGGCCGACCCGGAGGGCAACGAGTTCTGCCTGCTCCCGCCGAACGAGGCGCACAGCGCGCCCCCGCCCGGGCACTGACCGGGCTCAGTCGGCCGGTTCCTCGAGGTCGAGCCGGCCCCTGGCGAACGCGTCCACCCGGCCCCAGCGGCCCGGGATGTCCAGCACCTCGATCCGTCCCATGCCCACCGGCAGCCGCGGGTCGACAGCCAGGTGCTGCTCGTGCGGCTCCAGCCCGAGCATGGTGCGCAACAGCAGCAGCGGTGCCCCTGTGGACCAGGCCTGCGGACTGCACGCGGTCGGGTACTCCACCGGGAACTTGGTCAGCTCGCGCTGGTAGCCG
Source organism: Micromonospora sp. CNZ285 (assembly GCF_004637285.1). NCBI lineage: Bacteria > Bacillati > Actinomycetota > Actinomycetes > Micromonosporales > Micromonosporaceae > Micromonospora > Micromonospora sp. CNZ285. Next base: position 4,027,474 of record NZ_SPQD01000001.1, read on the forward strand.
CCGAACGCCTCCGGCAGCCGCCCGTCGAAGTAGGTGGCCGCGTCGAGGATCCCGTTGGCGACCGTGGCGGCCTCCTCGGCGAAGCCGTACCGGCGCAGACCCCAGGCCACGAACGAGTTGTCGAACGGCCAGATCGTGCCGTTGTGGTAGCCGATCGGGTTGTAGCGGACCTCGCCCTCGGCCAGCGTCCGCACCCCCCAGCCGGACCAGAGCCGGGGACCGACCAGATGCTCGGCGACCTTCGGCGCCCGCTCGTCGTCCACGATCCCGCTCCACAGCAGGTGGCCCATGTTGGAGCTGAGCACGTCGCACTGACGCCCGTCCGGGTCCAGCGCGAGCGCGTAGAAGCCGCGGTCGGCGACCCACCAGTCGTTGTTGAAGCGCCGCTTCAGCTCCGCCGCCTCGCGTTCCAGCTGATCGGCGTACGCGGGGTCGTCCCAGAACAGCCGGGCCATCCGGGCGGCCCGCGTCTTCGCGTCGTACGCGTACCCCTGCACCTCACAGGTGGCGCGGGGGAACGGCGGCAGCGTGCCGTCGGCGTACGAGATGGAGTCCCACGAGTCCTTCCAGCACTGATTCTCCAGGCCGGTGTCGGTGTTGCGCCGCTCGTACCAGATGTAGCCGTTGCCGAGCAGGTCGGCGTAGTCGTCGATCCACTTCAGCGCCGCCCGGCACTCCCGTTCCAGCTCCTTGACCAGCGCGCCGTCGCCGCTCCACCGCTCGTACTCGTCGAGCAGCACCACGAACAGCGGCGTCGCGTCCACCGAGCCGTAGTACGGCGAGTGCGGCTGCTCCTCGAACGCGGCGGTCTCGCCGTACCGCATCTCGTGCAGGATCCGGCCCGGGTCCTCGTCCCGGAAGTCGTCGAACCGGGTGCCCTGGAGCGCGCCGAGGATGCGCAGCGTGGTCTTCGACATCTCCGGCGCGAACGGCAGCACCTGAAGGCAGGTGAGGATGCTGTCCCGGCCGAACATGGTCATGAACCAGGGCAGGCCGGCCGCCGGTAGCGTCTGCCCGCCCAGCGACAGCGGCGAGAAGCGCAGTGCGGCGAGGTCGACCAGACTCCGCCGGTATGTGGCCGCGAGTTCCTCGTGCTCGCTGTTGAGCTTGGGCGCCCGGTTGATCCAGTCGTCCAGGTCGTGCTGGAGCGCGAGCCGCTCGCCGCCGTGCGCGCGCAGTCCCATCCGCAGGTCCCGGCCGCCGGGACCGATGGCGAACGTCTGCACGTCGATGACGGCGTCCCACTGCTCGTTGGGTTCCAGCCGGATGCTCCAGGCGAAGCCGCGCTGGTCGTAGCGGGCCGGCTGGTTGGCCGAGACGAGCGTCTCGCGCCGGAAGTTGCCGCGCCGGTAGCCCAGGCGCAGCCGGTCCGGCTCGGCCTCGGCGTACAGTTCGCCCTTCTTGTTCAGGATCTCGTCCTTGACCTGGAACAGGTCGGCGAAGTCGGACCCGGCGTCCATCCGGACCTGGAGGTCGACGGCCTTCTCGTCGTGGTTGAGGATGGTCAGCGTCTCGCGGAAGCTGCCGCCGACCGCCCGCTCCCGGATGACCGACAGCTTCGCGTCGATGTAGTGCGTGGCCATGCCGGGCACCAGGAAGAACCGGGCCTCGTAGTACTGGAGGTCGTCGTAGGACAACGCGTTGAGCCGCTCACCGTTGACGGTGAGCACCCACTTCGACAGGTAGCGCGTGTCGAGCGAGAACAGGCCGGTCGGCTCGCTCGGTGTGGCCTCGATGTCCCCGGTGTCCTCGCACACCACGAACGTGTTGCCGTCCAGGATCCGGACGGTGTTGCTGCTGCCGGGCATCAGGCACCCCTCCCGCCGAACGTGTGGTGCGGTCCCCGGGAATCCGGCGGGCCGGGGAAGACCCGCTCGACCTGCAACACGAGCCGCAGGTCGCCGACGACAGTCATGTCACCGCGCAGCAGCGCCGCGATGGCGTTCTCCTCACCGCCGACCAGCTCGGCGAACAGGCGCGGCTCGGTGCCCACCACCGCGTCCGCCTCGCCGTCCTCCTGCCGGACCCGCAGCTTGCCGTGATCGATCTCCAGCAGCCAGTGCGTGGTGTGCGGGCCCTCGTGCAGGTCGAACCGGAGCGTTCCGGACACCTTGACCAGCAGCGGCTCGAACCCCCGCCGGTCCAGGTCCTCGAAGAATCTCGTGGTCATGTCCACCATCCGGGCGACTCCTCCCGCGATCCGCGGTCTCCCTGTCCGAGGCTCCGTGTCCCCACCCGTTGCGCGGCCAACCTCGCCCGAACCGGGTGAACGCGGTGCGCACGCGCGACGCCGGCCCCCGAACCGGGAGCCGGCGTCATCGCGGCGGACAGGTCAGTTGTTGGGGTCGTCGGCGCTGATGTCCGCGAGCACCGACTGGGGTTCCCGCTCCACCGCCAGGTCACCCATCGAGATCAGGCCGATCAGCCGGCCGTCCTCGACCACCGGGAGGCGGCGGACCGCGTACGTGCGCATCAGGTCGGCGGCGGCCACCGCGTCGTCGTACTGGCTCACTGTCACCAGGTCACGGCTGGTGATCTGGTTGAGCCGGGTGGCGGTGGGGTCCATGTTCTCGGCCACGCCCCGTACCGTGATGTCCCGGTCCGTCACGATGCCGACCACGTTGTCGCCGTCGGTCACCACCACGTCGCCGATGGCGCTGTCGCGCATCTCCTGCGCCGCGGCGATGAGCGTGTCGTTGCCGTCCATCGTCACCAACCGGGTCGTCATGAACTCTCCGACCGTTGTCATGGTGCTTCCCCTCTCGGTGTCGGCAGGGCCGTCTACCCGCCGCCGCAGGCGGGGTAACGCGCGCGTCACCGCCGGGGGCGCAGGCGTCGGCGCAGGTCGTAGAAGCCGTTGCTGGACAGCCCGTAGAAGATCGGCAACAGCAGGAGCACCACGAGCGCCGCCGGCACGCTCAGCAGCACGCCCACCAGACCGGCGATCGCGTACGCGAGCACGCCGAGCAGCGCCCGGACGCGTTCGGCCTCGAAGAACCGGGCGGTGACGTGCGGCTCCAGCAGTTCCCGGTGCCGGCTCAGGTAGTGGTAGAGCCAGAGCCAGGTGATCGACAGGATCACCCCGACCAGCGCGTACGCGGACACCGCGACCCGCTCGTCGAAGACGTCGCCCTCCTCGACGGCCCGGGAGACGAGCGCGGTGACGAACGGCAGCAGTGCCACGCTGAACAGCACGCCGAGGTTCGCCCAGTGCAGTCCCCGGTCGGCGCAGCGGACCCGGTGGAACGTCCCCTTGTGGTTCAGCCAGTTGACCGCCACGTACAGGTAGGACGTGACGTAGGCGAGGTAGACCGGCCACTGGTCGAGCAGCGCGCGCAGCATCCCGCCCGGCGCCGTCTCGGGCACCCGCAGGTCGAGTATCAGCAGCGTGATGACGATGGCGAAGACCGCGTCGCTGAACCCGATCGCCCGGCCCGTGTCCGAGCGCATCCCGTCGGACGCGGCGTCCCCGGTGTCCCCTCCGGCCGTCATCGGCACCCCCGCCCTGCCGGCACGGGGCGGCCGGCGACCCGGCGGGCATACCCGCTGTGCGGGCGTCCGTGCCCTGCCGGGTGGCGGGGCACGGACGCCCAGCGGGTCAGCGCTCGGCGGCGACCAGCTCGGCGAGCTGCACGGCGTTGAGGGCCGCGCCCTTGCGCAGGTTGTCGTTGGCGCAGAACAGCGCGAGCCCGTGCTCGACGGTCTCGTCGGCGCGGATCCGGCCGACGTACGTCGGGTCCTGGCCGGCCGCCTCCAGCGGCGTGGGCACGTCGCGCAGCGCCACGCCGGGCGCGCCGTCGAGCAGCTCGCGGGCCCGGGCCGGGTCGATCGGCCGGGCGAACCGGGCGTTGATCTGCAGCGAGTGGCCGGTGAAGACCGGGACGCGCACGCACGTGCCGGAGACCTTCAGCCCGGGGATCTCCAGGATCTTGCGGCTCTCGTTGCGCAGCTTCTGCTCCTCGTCGGTCTCGAAGGAGCCGTCGTCGACGATCGAGCCGGCGAGCGGGAGCACGTTGAAGGCGATCGGGCGGGCGAACGAGCGCGGCGCCGGGAACTGGACCGCCGAACCGTCGAAGGCGAGCCCGGCGGCGTCCTCGGCCACCTTGCGGACCTGCTCGTCCAGTTCCGCCACACCGGCCAGGCCGGCGCCGGACACCGCCTGGTAGGTGGCGACGACGAGGCTGACCAGTCCGGCCTCGTCGTGCAGCGGGCGCAGCACCGGCATGGCGGCCATCGTGGTGCAGTTCGGGTTGGCCACGATGCCCTTCGGGCGGTCCGCGATCGCGTGCGGGTTCACCTCGGCCACCACCAGCGGCACCTGCGGGTCCATCCGGAACGCCGACGAGTTGTCGATCACCACGGCGCCGGCCTCGGCGACCCGGGGAGCCAGCTCCTTCGCGGTGCCCTTGCCCGCCGAGAAGAGCACGATGTCCAGGCCGCGGTAGTCCGCGGTGGCCGCGTCCTCGACGGTGACCTCGCCGTCGCGCCAGGGCAGCGTGCGCCCGGCCGACCGGGCCGAGGCGAACAGGCGCACCTGCTCCGCCGGGAACTCGCGCTCCGCCAGCACCTGCCGCATGACGCCACCGACCTGGCCGGTGGCTCCCACAATGCCGATCCTCATGCCCGCGAGGCTACCCAGCCGGGCGGTACGGGTGGGAAACGTTTCCCACCGCGCGGATGCGGGGCGACGGGAATCACAGGCCCGCCGCCCCGTCCGGTCACGTGTGGTCGACCACCTCGCCGAGACCGCTGGCGACCAGCTCGTCCCGGATGACCGCCGCGTCCCCCTCGATCACCATCGTCAGCGACTCGGGGTGCAGGTAGGTCGCCGCGGCGGCGGAGACGTCCTCGACCGTCGCCGCGAGCAGTTGCTCCCGCAGCCGCGCGTGGTAGTCGTCCGGCAGGTCGTGCACGACGAGCGTGCTCAGGGCCGCGGCGATGGCCCGCGGGCTCTGCAACTCGACCGAGAGCTGCCCGGCCCGCCAGGAGCGCGCCACCTCCAGCTCGTCCTCGGTGACGCCGGTGAGCTGGGTACGCGAGATCTCGCCCACCGACTCGACGAGCGCCGGCGCGGTCACCGCGGTCTGCACGCCGGAGCTGACCGCGAACCGGCCGAACCGCCGGGACGAGGCGAAGTCGCCGCGGATCCCGTACGTGTAGCCCCGCACCTCGCGGATCAGGTGGTTGAGCCGGGACGTGAACGCGCCGCCGAGCACGGTGCCGGCGAGCGTCATGGGCACGTGGTCCGGGTGGGCGCGGTGCGGGGACGGGTGGCCCAGCCGCAGCGTGGACTGCACCGAGCCGGGCCGGTCCACCAGGATGATCCGCCGCTGCCCGGCCAGCGGCACGTCGATCGGGCCGCCGCGTTCCACCGGGCCGCCGCCGGCCCCGGCGAACGCCGTCGCGGCGAGCGCGTCCAGGTCGATCCGCTCCAGGTCACCGGCGACGACGAGCGTGCCGGGGCGGATGAACCACTCCGAGTGGAAGACGGTGACGTCGTCCACCTCCAGCGCGGCCACGCTGTCCGGGTCGCCGTAGAGCGGGCGGCCCCACCGGTGCTGCGCGCCGAACAGCTCGGCCCGCAGCACCGCGTCGGCGCGCGGGCCGGGGTTGGCCCAGTCCATCCGCAGCGCTGTCGCCTCGTCGTCGCGGACGCGCCGCACGTCGGCCGGGTCGAGCCGGGGCGTACGGACCGCCTCGGCGAGCAGCTCCACGGCGGCGGTCAGCCGGTCCACCGGCACCTGCACGCTCACCTGGAACGAGTCCCAGTCCAGCCCGGTCGACAGCTCGGTGCCGAGCGCCTCGATGGCCAGCGCGTACGCGGTGGCGTCCCGCTGCGCGGTGCCCTCCTCCAGCGCCTTGGCCAGCACCGCGCCGAGGCCCTCCTTGCCGACCGGCTCCCGGCCCGCGCCGCCGTCGAGCAGCAGCAGCGCGACGGCGAGGTTCTGCCCGGGCAGGTGCGCGGCGACCACCTGACCGCCGGCCACCGTCCGCCGGACCACCTGCGGGAACCGGTAGGCGCGGGCGGCGCCGGGGCCGGGACGGGTGGCGATCAGCGACATCACTTCTCCTCGGGCAGGTAGGTCAGGATCACCCGGTCGGCGGCACCGAGCAGCTCGGCGGCCTGCTCGGCGATCTGCTCCGCGGTCACCGCGAGCCAGGCCGGCAGCCGGTCGGCCGCGCGGGCCGGGTCGCCGAACTGGGTGGCGTAGCGGCCGAGCGTGTCCGCCCGCCCGTCCACGGTGGACATCTGCCGCCACCACATGGTGCTCAGCAGCGCCTTGGCGCGGTCCAGCTCCGCGGCGGTCACCGGCACCGTGGCCAGCTCGTCGACCACGTCGGCGAGCCCGTCGCGCAGCCGCTCGGCGCTCACCCCGGGGCGGGCCGTGGCGGTGGCGATCAGCGGGGCGGGCGCGTGCGCCAGGTCCACCCCGTACGCGCCGACCAGGTCCGGCTGGGCGATCCGCTCACCGTCGGCGAGCCGCTGGTAGAGCCGGCTGCCCCGGCCGCTGCCGAGCACAGTGGCCAGCACCGTCGTCACGTCGTACCCCTGGGTGCCGAACGGGTGGGTGCGGTGCGCGACGTAGACGCGGGGGGCGGGCACGTCGGCGGTGACCGCCTCCACCGCCGCGCTGCCGGTGGCGGGCACCGTGCGGCCGTCCGGCGCGGCCGGGATGTCGGCCCGCGCGGCGAGGCCGCCGAAGTACTTGTCGGCGAGCGCGAACACCTCCGCCGCTTCTGTGTCGCCGACCACGGTGAGGACCGCGTTGTTCGGCGCGTAGTAGGTGCTGTGGAACTCCTGGAAGGTGGCCAGGTCGGCGGCGTTCAGGTCGGCCATCGACCCGATCGTCGCGTGGTGGTACGGGTGGCCCGGCGGGTAGAGCAGCGGCAGCAGGCGCAGCCACGCGTCGCCGTACGGCACGTTCTCGTAGCGCTGGCGGCGCTCGTTCTTCACCACGTCGCGCTGGTTGTCCAGCGTCTCCTGGGTCAGCGCCGGTACCAGCCCGCCCATCCGGTCGGCCTCCAGCCAGAGCGCCAGTTCCAGGTGCTCGGCCGGGACCGTCTCGAAGTAGTTGGTCCGGTCCGGGTTGGTGGTCGCGTTGAGCGAGCCGCCCGCGCCCTGGATCAGCTTCATGTGCTCGGTCTTCGCCACGTTCACCGAGCCCTCGAACATGAGGTGCTCGAAGAGGTGGGCGAAGCCGGTCTGTCCCGCCGGTTCGTGGCGTGAGCCCACGTCGTACCAGAGGTTGACCGCCACGGCCGGGGCGGTGCGGTCCTCGCTCACCACCACGCGCAGGCCGTTGTCCAGTCGGGTCGTCTCGATCGGCCAGGGGAAACCGCTGTCGGGCATGAGACGACGCTATCCGATCTCGGCGGCGGAAAGGTGACACGCGCGCCGGAGCATCGTCGGTGCGCGCCGGGGTACCCGTGCGTGCATGGCCGCCACCACACCCTCCGCCGTCGAGCGCGCCGCCGCCGCGCTGGCCCGGCTCCGGCACGCCCGGCTGCTGCACCCGGCCGGGCGCACGTTCGCCGGTGAGACCCGGATCTGGGGTACGCCGGGACCGCCGACCGGGGTGCCGCTGCTCGACCTGCCGGGCCGGTGGCCGGCCACGATCCGCCTGTCCAAGGGCGTGCCGACACCGGGTGCCTGGCCGGACGTGCTGGGCGTGGCGGTACGGCTGCACCGCGACCCGGAGCCGCCGGTGGACCTGCTGTGGAGTTCCAGCGGCGCCGCGCCGGTGCTGCGGAACCTGCCGCTGCCCCGGCGGCGCTTCACCGGGACGTACACGTCGATCATGCCGTTCCGGGCCGGCGGGCGGCGGCTGTTCCTGGCCGTGCTGGCCGACCCGGAGTCGCCCGACCTGGGTCGCGGCCTGGCCGAGGCGGGCGCGGCGGTCGCGGCCGACGCGCCCCGGCTGGTGCTGGCGGTCGCCTCGGCGGTGGGCCGGTGGCGGCCGTTCGGCGAGGTACGCCTCGACGACGAGCGCGGCGCCGCCGAGGACGCCGCGCTCGCGTTCGACCCGATCGGCAACGTGCCGCCGGGGTTGCGTCTGACCGGCCCGCTGGCCCGGCTGCGGGACGACAGTTACCGGGGTTCCCGCCGGGCCCGGGGCGCCGGGCTCAGTCGGGCGGCTCGACGGGGGTGACGGTCTGCTCGGAGGTGCGGTGCTCCAGCACCGTGTCGGGGGCGGCGTTCTGGTCCGCCTCGCGGATGTCGGACTCGGTGAGGATCGCGTCGGCCTGCGCCTCCGCGTCGTCGCTGCCCGCCGCCGCCTCCTCCGGCAGCAGATGCGCTCGGGACTCGATCCGTTCCTGGTCACTCGGGTCGTGGCTCGTGGTCATGCCGATCACATACCCCGCGTTCCGCACTTCGGAACGACAGCGGGCTTTCCGCCGCGCGTCGGGTACGCTGGCCGACGTGACGCGGTCGTATCGATGGTTTAGGCAGCCGGCTGGAGGAGCCGGTGACTCGACCATGAGCTGACGTCACCACCTCTTCGAGCCGGCGGGCAGGGATCGATTTCCCTGCCCTTTCGTATGCGAGCAGCCGGCTCGATCCCCCGGACCCGGCACGGGGGCACGGTCGGCGGAAGGAATCCCCACCGTGACCACGTCCCAGGACGCCCATCGGGTCATCGACCAGCGCATCGACCGTGTGGTGCCGCTGACCACCCCGGCCCTGCTGCACCACCACCTGCCGCTCGACACCCCGCTGGCCGAGGCCGTCGTGGCGGGCCGCCGTGCCGTCGGCCGGGTGCTGGACCGCGACGACGACCGGCTGCTCGTCGTCGTCGGCCCCTGCTCCGTGCACGACCCGGCCGCCGCCCTGGAGTACGCGGGCCGGCTGCGCGAGGCCGCCGCCCGGGTCGCCGACGACCTGCTCGTGGTGATGCGTGTCTACTTCGAGAAGCCGCGCTCGACGGTGGGCTGGAAGGGCCTGATCAACGACCCGGCGCTGGACGGCTCCGGTGACGTGAACACGGGTCTGCGTACCGCGCGGGCGCTCCTGCTCGACGTGCTGCGGCTGGGCCTGCCGGTGGGCTGCGAGTTCCTCGACCCGATCACCCCGCAGTACATCGCGGACACGGTGGCCTGGGGCGCGATCGGCGCGCGGACGGTGGAGAGCCAGGTGCACCGGCAGCTCGCCTCCGGGCTGTCCATGCCGATCGGCATGAAGAACCGCCCGGACGGCAGCATCGCCACCGCCGTGGACGCGATCCGGGCGGCCGGGGTGCCGCACGTGTTCCCCGGCATCGACGTCTCCGGCACCCCGGCGATCATGCACACCCGGGGCAACGCGGACGGGCACCTGGTGCTGCGCGGCGGGGGCGGCCGGCCGAACTACGACGCGGAGTCGGTGGCCGGGGCGCTGGAGCTGCTGCGGGCCGCGGGCCTGCCGGAGCGGGTGGTGGTCGACGCCAGCCACGCCAACAGCGGCAAGGACCACCGCAACCAGCCGCTGGTCGCCGCCGACGTGGCCGCCCAGCTCGCCGCCGGTCAGCGCGGGATCGCCGGCATCATGCTGGAGAGCTTCCTGGTGCCCGGCCGGCAGGACCTGGACCCGACCCGGGAGCTGGCGTACGGCCAGTCGGTCACCGACGCCTGCATCGGCTGGGACACCACGGCCGAGGTCCTGGAGCACCTGGCCCAGGCCGTCCGGGCCCGCCGGGCCACGCTTCCGGCCCGGGCCTGAGCGGGGTTGGGGCGAGTTTGACCGGTTCGGTGCCGGGTAGGTGGTCGGCGTGACCGATGACGCGCCCGTGACCGAGCAGCCCGACACGCGGCCGCTCGACGACCTGCTCGACGACATCTACCACGGCCAGGAGCGGATCACCCAGGCGGACATCTACCGCCGGGCGGTGGCCGCCGAACTCCCCGCGGAGCTGCTCACCCGGATCGCCGCGCTCCCCCAGGGCGAGTACGCGGCGGACGAGGCGGCCGATCTGCTGGGCGGAACGGTCGCCTGAGCCCCCGCCGACGAGAGGACGCGAGATGACCGACCGCAACCCCGACCACGAGCACCTGGCGGCGCTCGGCCAGCCCCCGGAGGGCGTCGACACGCTGCCGGAGCCGGACTTCGCCAACGAGCACGACCGCACCGCCGTGGACCGGGACGTCGTCACCGGCGAGGACGAGGACGAGCGGGAGCCGGAGGCGTCGCGCGGCTGGGCCGGCGAGGACCACGGCACCACCCCCACCTGACGGTGGGAGACACGAAAAAGGGGGCCGGCGCGCGCCGGCCCCCTTTCGTGTGCAGGTCTCACGCCTCGTGGCGACCGCCCTCGGCCGCCTGCTGGGCGACCGCGTACCCCATCTGGAGGAAGTCCGAGGCGGCCACCGCGGTCAGTGCGGTGGCGACCAGGCGGGTCAGCCGGGGCGCCAGCACCAGGCCGCCGGTGAGCCCGGTGGCCACCCAGACCGCCAGGCAGAACGGGCAGCTCACCAGCTCGCCGAGCGCGTGCCGGGTCGGGCTGCCCTCGTCGCGGACCTGCTCCATCACCTCGCCGCTGCCGATCGGGTGGTCGTAGCGGGTGAACGGCGCCCGCAGCGGACTGGTGATCGCGTCCTTGGACAGCAGCCGGCTGAGCTTGTGCGTGGCGATCGAGAGCAGCACCACGTCCGCCGGCGTGGGCCGCTCGGGCACCGGCCGCCCGGTCGCCCGGACCAGGCCGACGAGCGCGGCTGTCACCCCCGCGTACGTGCCCATCGCCTTCAGGTAGCCCTCCAGCGGCCGGTGCTCGTGCGGCGCGTACGCCTGGCGCAGGCGCGCCACCTTCTGCTTCAGGCCACTCCCGGTCAACCCGGCCTCCTCGTGCTCGTCGTGCGGACCGGGCTCAGCCGGCGGTCAGGTTGTCGGCCACCTCGCGGTCGAGGTTGGCCAGGATCTCGTCGGCCAGGTCGTGGTCCGGACCGGCCAGGTCCAGCCGTACCCGGGCACCGCCCGCGCCGGCCGGCTCCACGTCGATCTCGGCGGACCAGTCCGCGGCGCTCCACCGGGCCCGCATGTCGTCGGCGTCGACGACCTCCACCCGGCACGTGCCGGAGGTGCGCAGCCGCTCGGGCAGCCAGGCCGAGGAGCGGTCCGGATCAGTGGCGGTGTTGAACACCACCTCCGGCGGCGCGGACATGCCGCGTTCGGCGTGGCTGGCCATCAGGCGTCCCGCAGCCGGCTCGGGTCGACCTCCCGGCCGGGGTGCCGGGCCAGGTACTCCGTCTCCAGTTCGGCGGTGCGCCGCAGGTGGTTGGCGAGCGCCGAGTCGGTGGCGTGGCGCAGCGTGTCCAGCCGGGTGCGGTGCAGGCTCTGCATCTCCCGGACCAGGTCCTCGTCGCCCAGCTCCACCGGGTCCACCCCGAGCTGATCGCCGTCGACGGTGCGGGCGTGATCGCCGTCCCACTCCGCGACCCGCTGTTCCGGGCTCGCGTCCCGGCGTACCGATTCGGTCATCGTCGCCCCCTCGTCTCGTTCGGGTTGGCACCTGTTCGGATGCCCAGCGGGCGTGCCACCAAACCACCACCAGGACTACGACGCCGCGTCGGAGAAGCCCGGCGGCCCCGGTACTCTCGTGGGCATGCATCGGCTCTGGACACCGGCGTGGATCGTCCGCCACGTGGCCATGGTCGTGCTCGTGGCAGGTTGCCTCGGCATGGGCTGGTGGCAGGTCACCCGCGCCGCCGGGGGGAACGCGATCAGCTTCGGTTACGCGATCGAGTGGCCGGTCTTCGCCGGTTTCGTGATCTTCGTCTGGTGGCGTGAGGTCCGCCAGACGCTGCGCGCCGGTCCGGCGGGCGACGCGCAGCCGCCCGGCGATCCGGCGCCGTCGGTGACCGCCGGCGCAGCGCCGGTCGCCACCACCCCTGCGGTACGCCGGCCGGTGCGCGTCGTGCGGGCGCCTGCTGCCCCGGCCGACGGGGCGGACGACGCCGAGCTGGCCGCGTACAACAGCTACCTATCCTGGTTGAACGCCAATCCGGGCGCCCGGCCCGGCGACTATCCCGGCTGAGGCCGGTGCGGAAGGACGGACGACGGTGGGCGGAGCCTTTACCCGGTACCGCGTGATCGCCTGGATCGTGGGCGTGGCGCTCGTGGTGCTGGTCCTGATCGGCATGCCGCTGAAGTACGGCTTCGACAACCCGAGCGTGGTGGCCGTGGTCGGCGTGGCACACGGCTGGCTGTACATGCTCTATCTGGCGCTCACGTTCGACCTGTCGCGCCGGGCGAACTGGCCGCTGAAGCGGATGCTGCTGGTGATGCTCGCCGGCACCGTGCCGTTCGTCTCCTTCTACGCCGAGCGGCGGGTGAGCCACTGGGTGGCCGCCGAGGCCCGGCCGCGGACGCCGGAGCCGGTCGCGGGCTGACCGCCGGTCACCGGGCCGGCCGCCACGGCTCGGCCGCCGGCGGGTCGGCCCAGCCGCCCAGCCGCGCCGCCTCCCGGGCCCGCCCCAGCGCGCGGGCGACCTGGCCGAACTGCCGCTCGTCGTCGCTGCTGAACAGCAGCACCTCGGTGCCCCGGACCCGGCCCCACAGCTCGTGCGCCGGGGGCCGCACGCGGTCGCCGATCAGCACCAGCAGCATCGGCACCAGCCCGACGGCGCCGAGCAGGAGGTACGCCCCGGCGGTGAGCCGGTGCAGGCCGCCGGTGAAGCCGAGCAGCAGGCCGACCGCGGCGATCATCGCGGCGGACACGGCGACGGCCCGGATCGCGAGCCGGTCGTGCGGCCCGCGGTCGATGCGGAGCTGGGTGATCTCGGCCACCGGCCAGGTGTTGCGGCCGACGGTGAAGCGCTCGGCGGTGACGACGATGCCGGGCTGGGCGTAGAGCAGCCTGGGTCCGGCCGGTCGCGGCGAGCGGGGCGGCTGGGTGGCGGAGCGGTCGGTCTGCACGGCGGCCTCCCGGGAGCAGGGATCCCGTGGTGGGATTTCCCGTCCGGGCTTCATTGTGTTTGCCTCGCGCCACCTGACCTCGGGGTTTCGGCTGTCGCGGGGGTCACCGGCCCGGCCGCGCCGCCGGAAACAGAGAATGATTTCCGTCTTTGTCATGACTTTACCTAGCGTGGCCTGGCGACATCCGCCCAGAACGACGAATCGGGCGAGTCGCCTCATCCACCCACCGGCTCCCCCTCATCACTTTCCGCCACTTTGCCAACTTTCGCCCCTGCTTGAACTCCCGGCTACTGCGATCACGGGTTAGGTTGTCCAGGTCGGCCCGGTCGACAGCCGTCCACCCGGACGGCCCCGGGCCGGTGTCGCCGGGCCGCGAACGCGCCCGGCGACCGGTGGGAGAGGAGCTTTCCGCTCTTGTCGTCCTTACGGATGCTGCTCCGCTCGCTGGCGGTGGCCGGCCTCTCGGCCGCGTTGCTCGCCCCGGCGCAGGTGGCCCGGGCCGAGCCGACCCCCGCCGAGCTGACGAAGCAGATCGAGAAGTCCTCGACTGAGCTGGAGCGAATCGTCGAGTCCTACAACAAGCTCAACGAGGACATCAAGACCAACAAGGCCACCGCGGCCAAGTTGGAGGCCCAGATCGGGCCGCTGCAGGAACAGGCCGAACGCAGCCGCGCCGACGTGGGCGTGCTGGCCGCGACGGCGTACAAGACCGGTGGCATGCGCACCGCGGCGGCCCTGCTGGACCCGGGCAGCCAGGCCACCCTGCCGGAGCGGCTGGGCACGCTCGACCAGCTCACCCGCCAGCGGCAGCGCACCATCAACAGCTTCACCGCCGACCAGAAGCGGCTGATCGACCAGAAGACCGCGCTGGACGTCACGCTCGCCCGGGAGGCGGCGCAGGCCAAGCAGCTCAAGTCCGCGAAGACGCGGATCGAGGCGGACCTGTCCGACCTCTACGAGATGCGGCGCAAGGCGTACGGGCGGGCCACCGAGGCGCCCGGCAACCCCAGTTCGGCGGGCACTCCCCCGGCCGTCTCCGGCAAGGCCGGTGTGGCGGTGCGGTACGCCTACGGCGCGGTCGGCAAGCCCTACGGCTACGGCAACGACGGCCCCGGCAGCTACGACTGCTCCGGCCTGACGCTCGCCGCCTGGCGGGCGGCCGGGAAGTCACTGCCGCACAGCGCGGCGCAACAGTGGGGCGCCACCACCCGGATCAGCCGCAGCCAGCTGCAACCCGGTGACCTGGTGTTCTACTCCGGGCTCGGGCACGTGGCGCTCTACGTCGGCAACGGCCAGATCATCGACGCGCCGAGCGCCGGACGCAACGTCAGCAAGCGCGGCATGAACATCATGTCGATCGCCGGCTACGGCCGGGTCTGAGCACTGCGAAAACGGCGAACGGCCGGCGTCCCCCTGTCGGACGCCGGCCGTTCGCCGTTCATTGTTACCAGGTCAGGCCGCCTGGAGCCCCTCCGCGCGAGCCAGCTCACGCAGCCGGCCCAGGGCCTGGATTTCCAGCTGGCGGATGCGCTCGCGGGACAGCGAGAACCGCGACGCGACCTCGGTCAGCGAGTGCTCGCGCCCGTCCTCCAGGCCGTACCGGGCCCGCATGATGCCTGCGGAACGGTCGTCGAGGTGGTTGAGCAGGCCCTCGATCCGCTGCCGCTCCAGGCCGGTGAGCACGATCTCCTCCGGCGACGGCGCGTCGCTGTCGGCGACCAGGTCACCGAGGTTGGTGTCGCCGTCGTCGCCCACCGGGGTGTCCAGCGAGACGGTGTCCTGCGACCAGCGGACCAGCTCGTTGACCCGCTCGACGGTCACGCCGAGCGCGGTCGCGATCTGCTCCGGCTCCGGGTCGCCGCCCAGCTCACGGGTGAGCTGCCGGGCCACGTTGCGCATCCGGTTGACGTCCTCGACCAGGTGCACGGGCAGCCGTACGGTCCGCTCCTGCTGGGCGATCGCCCGGCTGATGGCCTGACGGATCCACCAGGTCGCGTAGGTGGAGAACTTGAATCCACGCTCGTAGTCGAACTTCTCGACCGCCCGGACCAGGCCGGTGTTGCCCTCCTGGATCAGGTCCAGCATGGGCATCCCGGAGCGCACGTAGCGCCGGGCGATCGACACGACCAGTCGCAGGTTCGCGCGGATGAACAGGTCCTTCGCGCGCTCACCCTCGACGACCAGCCGCTCCAGGTCCTCCCGGTCGGCGCCCTCGGGGATCCGGTCCTCGTCGAGCAGGTGCTCGGCGTAGAGGCCGGCCTCGATCGCCTTGGAGAGGTCGACCTCCCGGGCGGCGTCGAGCAGCGGCGTCCGGGAGATCTCGTGCAGGTAGACGCCGACCAGGTCCCGCTCCTCGGCGACCTCGTCGGTACGCATGCCGATGTTCTTGTCCACGATTGCCACGGTCCCCTCGCTCGCGCCGGTTGCCCGGTTCCTTGCCATCCCCACGTTCATCAGCCCTCCCCGTAACCTCCGCTGTGCCCGTAGGTGCTGACACCTACACAACAGATGTGACGCGTCGGGGATTCCATGTCGTGAGTCGAAACTGTCACGAATGCCTGAGTAGTAGCTGAGAGCCCGGTCCATGTTTCCTGTTACCGGCCCGGTTCGGGCGGCTCGCGGGCGCCGTTTCCGGCACACACCGGAGCTGCGAAATCGCCGGTCGCCCATGGAATGGCACCATTGCCTGTTCCATGAACACAGCGAGCCGCGTCACCGAGTCGTTGCGATCCTGGTCACTGCGAGATACGCGCCTGCGGACCGGTCGGTTCAGCCATGCTCAAGGATTACCCTCCGCCTCGTTGAACAATCCGGGCGGGAGGAGTCGTCCCCCTCCCGCACGTGATACGCGTCGCACCCGCCGGACGGATGCGCCGGGCGGGTGGATCGGGCGGACGGGGCGGGACGGACCGGGACAGGCCGGGCTCGCGGCGAGGGGCCGGAGACGGTCAGGAGGCGAGCAGGGCGAGCGCGCCGCGTACCTGGTGGGCGGAGCGGGCCAGCGCGGCCCGGGCGGCGGGCACCTCGGCGCCGGACACCAGCGCGACGAGCGCGGTCTTGAGGTCGCCGTCGGCCTCCCGCAGGGCGACCCGGCACACCTCCTCGGCGCAACCGGTGGCCTCCACGAGAATCGAGATCATGCGGCCGCGCAGTTTGGCGTTCGTCGCCACCATATCGATCATGAGATTCGAGTAGACCCGGCCCAGACGCACCATCACGGCCGTGGAGAACGTGTTGAGCACCAGCTTCTGCGCCGTGCCGGCCTTCATCCGGGTCGACCCGGTGACCACCTCCGGTCCGGTGTCCACACCGATGAAGACGTCCACCGACGCGGCGGCCTCGGCCTCCGGATTCGCGCAGAGCAGCACCGTACCGGCCCCCTGCGCCCGGGACGCGGCGAGCGCCCCGAGGACGTACGGGGTGCGCCCGCTGGCCGCGAGGCCCACCACGAGGTCGCCGGGGCGTACGCACTCGGCCGCGTCGGCGGCGCCACCGCGCTCGTCGTCCTCGGCGTCCTCGACGGCGCGCCACATCGCCTCCGGGCCGCCCGCGAGGTGCGAGCAGAACCAGTGCCGCGGCGAGTTGAACGTGGGCGCCAGCTCGGCGGCGTCGAGCACGCCGAGGCGACCGGAGGTGCCGGCGCCGAAGTAGTGCACGCGGTGCCCGTCGCGTAGCGCGGCCACGGCCAGGTCGACCGTCTCGGCGATCTCGTCCAGCACCGCGGCGACGGCGGCCGGTACGCGCCGGTCCGCCTCGTTGATGACGGTGAGCACGTCCCGGGTGGACATCAGATCGAGGTCGACGCTGTGCGGGTTGCGCCGCTCGGTCGGCGCGCCGACGCGCACCACCGGTCGTACCGCCGCCACGCCGTCGCGCTCCACCCGACCCGCCGTCATCCCCGCCTCCGCCCGGGGCCGACCCGGTGCGACTGGACCGCCTCGGCGGTGGCCTCCAGGGCCTTCTTGGTCCGGGCCCGGCTGCGGGCGGCCACCCCGACGAAGAGGCAGTCGACCACTGTGAGCTGGGCCAGCCGGCTGGCCGTCGCGCCGGAGCGGTACGTCGTCTCCCGGGCGGCGGTGGTGAGCACGTGGTCCGCGACCTCGGTGATCGGCGAGCGGGGGAAGTTGGTCAGCGCCACGGTGGTGGCACCGCGCGCACGCGCCTGCTCCAGCACCTCGATCACGTCGGAGGTGGTGCCGGTGTGCGAGATGCCGACGGCGACGTCGCCGCGGCCCAGCAGGGCGGCGGAGGTGAGCGCGGTGTGCACGTCCGGGAAGTAGAACGCGATGCGGCCGATGCGGTGCAGCTTCTGCTGGAAGTCGGAGGCGACGAAGCCGCTGGCGCCCGCGCCGTAGACGTCGATCCGGCCGGCCGCGCCGATCGCCTCGACCACCTGCTCGCAGACCGCCGGGTCGAGCTGCTCGGCGGTCTCCTCCACGGCCCGGGCGTCGTTGAACGCTATCGTGGCGATGATCTGGGCGAGGTCCGCGCCCGGCGGGATGTCGCCGCCGACCACGCGGGCGTCCGGCGGCTCGACCCGGCGGGCGGCCTCGGCGGCGAGCCGGATCCGCAACTGGGGGTAGCCGTCCATGCCGACCGAGCGGCAGAAGCGGATCACTGTCGCCTCGGACGTCTCGGCGGCGGTGGCGAGGTCGGTGATCGTACGCCGGGCCGCGTCCGCCGGATCGGCGACGACCAGCCGGGCCACCCGCTGTTCGGCCGGGGACAGCGAGGGCAGCAGGCCGCTGATGTGGACGATCAGTCCACCGGTCTCGTGACTCGCAGAAATCTTCGGACTCTTCGCCACGGATGAAACTTACTTTCACGAGGCGTGAGCGTCAACCATGACACCGCGTATCGGGAAATTTACTGTCTTCCGTGCCCGCCCCGGGCCAAGGATCCCATTGTCGCAGCCCCACCGCCTCAGCCGCTCCGGTCGAGTCACTCCTGCCGCCCGACGTGCCGGTCCGCCGTCGCGCGGCACGGCCTGCCTGGTCGGCCTCGGCCGGGCGGACCGGACGGCCCGTGCGGGTCACCGGTCGGTCGGCGCGGCCGTTGGCTAGCGTGTGTGTCCATGACGGAACGCACGGTGCTGGTGACCGGAGGCACGGGCGGGCTCGGCGGCGCGGTCACCGCCGCCTTCCTCGACGCCGGCTGGCGGGTGGTCGTACCCCAGCGGGAGCCCGGGACGGACGACGGCCCGGTCCGGGTCGTGGCCGACCTGCTGACCCCCGAGGGGGCCGATCGGGCGGTCGAGACGGCGACCGCCGACCCGGCCGCGCCGCTGCGCGCGGTGGTCAACCTCGTCGGCGGGTACGCCGCCGGCGGCCTGGTGCACGAGACCCCGGTCGAGGACTTCGAACGGATGCTGCGGCTCAACCTGCGCCCGACGTACCTGGTCACCCACGCGGCGCTGCCGCACCTCATGGCGTCCGGCGACGGCGCGGTGGTCTGCGTCTCGGCCCGCGCGGCGCTCTCGCCGTTCCCCGGCGCCTCCGGCTACGTCACCGCCAAGGCGGCGGTGCGGGCGTTCGCCGAGACGGTGGCGGTCGAGTACCGGCAGCGCGGCGTGCGGTGCAACACGGTACTGCCGAGCGTCATCGACACCCCGGCCAACCGCGCCGCCCAGCCCGGCGCCGACCACGGGCGCTGGGTGCCGCCGGCCGAGATCGCCGCGGTGATCCGCTTCCTGGCCTCCCCCGAGTCCGCGCCCACCAGCGGCGCGAGCATCCCGGTCTACGGGCGGGCCTGAACCGGCACCGGCCCGTCCCGCCCGGCGCCACCGGCCGGGCGTCTCGGGCCGGCCGGAGCCGGACCGGGACCGGCGGACGGGTCGTCGGGCAGCCACTCGCTCAGGTGCGCCCGGATCCGGCGGGCCACCTCCTCCGGCGGGCCGTTGCCGTCCACCACCACGAAGCCGCCGTACTCCGGCAGCTCGCGGTAGGCGGCGTCCGCGGCGGTCAGCCACGCCATCGTCTCGTGGTCGGTGCCGCGCTGTTCGATCCGCCGGTACGCCTCGGCGGGGTCGACGGTGAGCAGGAACGTCACCCGAGGCGCCGGGAAGATCCGGTACCCGGCCCGGGCCAGCCGCTCCCACCGCTGCCCGCCGTGCGCCCGGATGCTGGCGTACTGACAGGCCGACCACCTGTCCATCACCGCCGTCCGGCCGGTCACCAGGCAGCTGAGCAGCGCGAGCGCGATGGCCAGCCAGCGCAGCACCGACTCGACCACGAGCAGGCCGTCGCGCCCGACGAGCCGCTGCGCGTCCGGACGGCCGAGCCGCTGCGCGATGCGGCCGAGCCAGCGGCGGCCACCGGCGTTGCGGTGGTACGTGGCGGGACGGCCGGCGGCGGTGAGCGCCTGGGCGAGCCGGTGGGCCTGAGTGGTCTTACCTGAGCCGTCGATGCCGATCAGGGCGACGGCGCGCAGTCGGGCCCCGCCCCGGCGCGTCCGCAGTGAGCTGGCCACCCTCCCGAGGTTATCCGACCGATGCTCACACCGGCCCGTATGTCGCTTTCCTGCCCTGGCGGGCCGATCGCGCCGCAACAGGTGTGACCGGAGCGTCCGCCGGGTACGCATCGTGGTCCCACCGCCCAATGACGACGAGGGAGCCGCAGATGGCCGAGCGCGGGGACGAGACCCTGGTGCACACGCTGAAGAAGGTCGCCGCCGTGCTCAAACAGTCCGAGATCCCGTTCGCGCTCGGTGGCAGCTTCGCGGTGTACGCGCACGGCGGCCACTCCAGCGACCACGACGTGGACTTCCTGCTCCGCGAGGCGGACGTGGACCGCGCGCTGGAGGCGCTGGTCGAGGCCGGCTTCACCGCCGAGCGCCCGCCGGAGGACTGGCTGGTCAAGGTCTACGACGAGGACCGGATGGTGGACCTGATCCACCGGCCGGTGGAGACCCCGGTCACCGAGGAGACGTTCGCCGACACGATCGTGCGCCCGGTCGACGCGATCCACATGCCGGTGCTGTCGGCCAGCCAGCTCATGGTGCACAAACTGCTCAGCTTCTCCCAGCACTACTGCGACTTCGCCCGCGCCCTGCCGCTGGCCCGCTCGCTGCGGGAACAGATCGACTGGGAACGGGTACGGAAGGAGACGCAGCACTCGCCGTACGCGGAGGCGTTCCTGGTGCTGCTCGACCGGCTGGACGTGCTGCCCGGCGGCGCGCCCGGAGGAAGGGAGACCCTGTGACCGGACTGTCCGGCGACGTTCCCCCCGACGAGTACGTCGAGGCGGAGATCCAGAGCATGCTGGCCGAGGACCCGACGGTGGCCGAGCAGGGCATCACCGTGGTGCGGCGGGAGAACGGGCTGGTGCTCTACGGCGAGGTGGAGAGCCCGCACCGGCGGGAGGAGATCCTGCGGCGGGTGGCCGAGCGCTTCCCGGACACCCACGTGACGAGCGACATCGGGGTGATCCGCACGCAGGCGCCCACCCAGGTCGAGGAGTTGCCGTGAGGGAGGTTCGATGGTGATCCGGATCGCCGCCGTGGGCGACGTGCATCTGGACCAGGACGTGGTGGGCCGGTTCCGCCCGGCCCTGGAGGAGTTGCCCGGCTGCGCCGACGTGCTGCTGCTCGCCGGTGACCTGACCCGGCACGGCACCGAGGCCGAAGCGCGGTGCGTGGCCCAGGAGTTCGGCGACCTCGGCGTACCGGTGATCACCGTGCTCGGCAACCACGACCACCAGTGCGACGAGGTGCCGCAGGTGGTAAAGGTGCTGGAGGACGCCGGGATCACGGTGCTGGAGGGCACCGGCACGGTGGTGGAGACCCCCGGCGGACGGCTCGGGGTGGCAGGCGTGAAGGGGTTCGGCGGCGGGTTCGCCGGGCGGTGCGCCAGCGACTTCGGCGAGCCGGAGATGAAGGCGTTCGTGCGGACCACCCGGGAGAGCGCCGACGCGCTCACCGGCGCGCTGCTCTCGCTGGAGTGCGACGCGCTCGTCGCGCTCACCCACTACTCCCCCGTACCGGACACGCTCGCCGGCGAGCCGCTGGAGATCTACCCGTTCCTCGGCTGCTACCAGCTCGGCCAGGCGATCGACTCCGCCCCCACCGCGCTGGCGCTGCACGGGCACGCCCACCACGGCACCGAGCGCGGCACCACACCGGGCGGGGTACGGGTCCGCAACGTGGCCCACCCGGTGATCAAACAGGCGTACAGCGTCTTCCATCTGGGCGGTGATCAGATCGACTGAGCGGGAGGTTTCCGGTAACGGGCACCCGGGTATTCAGCCGACATGGAGCTGATTCTCTGGATTCTCGCAGTCGTACTGGTGGTCGCCGGAATTCTCGCCCTGTTCCGCCGACAGATCCTCTGGGGCATCGTCCTCATCGTCGTCGGCCTGCTGGTCGGCCCGGGTGGCGTCAGCATCTTCAACACGTAACAGCGGTTCTCGTACCCGCCGGGGTCGCCGGGCCCGGGTGTTCCGTCCTGCCGGACCGGAACGCCCGGGCCGGGTGACCCCGGCTTTTCCGCGTCCGGTCCGGTGGCGCCCGGGCGTTTGCCGGGCCGGTCGAGCGGAAACATCTCGACCATGGAGATGTCGCAGACTGCCACCCGGCGCACCAACGGCGCCCGCACGTGGTGGGCGCTGCTCGGCTTCGGCGCCGCCACCTTCGTCGCCGCCGCGATCGGCGGGCTGGGTGTCCAGGGCACCTCCGCCGAGTACCAGAGCCTGGAGCAGCCCGCCTGGGCGCCGCCGTCGTGGCTGTTCGGCCCGGTCTGGACCGTGCTCTACGTGCTCATCGCGATCGCCGGCTGGCTGGTCTGGCGCCGGGCCGGGTTCGGCACCGCGGTCTGGGCCTGGGTCGTGCAGCTCGTGCTGAACGCGATCTGGACCCCGCTGTTCTTCGGCGCCGGGGCATACGGGCTGGCGTTCGCCGAGATCGTGCTGATGTGGCTGGCGATCGGGGTGACGGTGGCCCTGTTCCGGCGCGTCTCCCGGCCGGCAACGCTGCTGATGTTGCCGTACTGGGCCTGGGTGACGTTCGCGTCCGCGCTGAACTTCGCGGTGTGGCGCCTGAACTCCTGACCGGTACGGGCGCGGGGGCCGCGGCTCCCGCGCCCGCCGGGTTCAGCAGCGGGGTACGCCCGGGATGTAGCCGTCGTACCCGGTGTAGACGTAGGCGTCGGAGATGAACCGGCCGGAGCCGATCCGGTCCCAGATCGAGCTGGTGCCGTACGTGCCGGTGACGCTGGTGCCGCTGGTCTGGCACTGGATGGTCACCTTCGCCCCGTCGGCCACCGTGCCGACCGAGCTGTAGCCGGTGCCGGGACCGGAGCGGACCGTCAGCGGGGAGCCGGCCGTGTTGACGGTGCCCTCGCCGGTGTTCGTCCCGCCGCACCCGTTGTCACTGGTGTAGGTCTTGGTGCCCCAGTAGAGCGCCTGGACACCGTTGAACTTGATCTTCACAGAGCTGCCGTCGATGCGCTGCTCGTAGTGCAGGTGCGGGCCGGTGGAGCCGCCTGTCGTGCCGACGTACCCGATCACCCGGCCGTAGCCGACGGTCTGCCCGACGGAGACGTTGAAGGCGTTCAGGTGGGCGTAGTAGGTGGTGTGACCGCCGCCGTGGTTGATCCGGACGTACTTGCCGTAGCTGGTGTCGCCGAGGTTGGTGACCACGTCGACGGTGCCCGGCGCGCTGGCGACCACCGGGTCGCCCAGGTCGTCGGTGCGGTTGAAGTCGATCGCGTTGGCCGGGCTGTGGTTGGTCCGGGTCTGACCGGACCAGGACTGGTTGCACGGGAACGGGACCTTGAACGTCGGGGCGGCCATCGCCGGCGCGGCCGGCACGAGGGTCGCCGCCAGTACCGCGGCGCTCGCCCCGAGGGCGAGCCATCGCTTACGCATCCACTGCCTCCAATGTTGAAAGTCTTCAATGTGATGCGGACATCCTGACAGAAAGTTCCGTTCCCGGGAAGATTCGTGGGAGCGCACCCACCGCCGGCGGACAGGGTTTCGGGATTGTTACCGGGCCGTGTCCGGCCAGGGGTGGACCCGACACGATGCAAGCGCTTACATGTGAGGACGACCATCGGACCGGCGCGGGTTCGATCCCCCCACGCGCCGGCAAGGAAGGAGATCGGCATGGCGTTTGCCAGATCGCGCCAGGCTCTCGCGGTCGCCGGCGTCCTGGGGCTGGCGCTCGGCGTCGCCGCCTGCGGCACCGGCAACGACAAGAAGAGCAGCAACGCGGGCTCGGCCGAGTGCGGCGCATACGAGAAGTACGAGGGTCACGACGGCAAGAAGGTGACCATCTACTCCTCGATCCGTGACATCGAGGACGAGCGCCTCCAGCAGTCCTGGAAGCAGTTCGAGGACTGCACCGGCATCGAGATCGACCACGAGGGCTCCGGCGAGTTCGAGGCCCAGCTGCCCGTGCGGGTCGACGGCGGCAACGCCCCCGACCTCGCCTTCATCCCGCAGCCGGGTCTGCTGAAGCGGTTCGTCGACTCGGGCAAGCTCAAGCCGGTCGGCGCCGACACCAAGGCCATGGCCGAGCAGAACTACTCCGCCGACTGGCTGAAGTACAGCACCGTCAACGGCCAGCTCTACGGCGCCCCGCTCGGCTCGAACGTGAAGTCCTTCGTGTGGTACTCGCCGAAGACCTTCAAGGAGAAGGGCTGGACGGTCCCCACCACGTGGGACGACATGATCAAGCTCTCCGACCAGATCGCTGCGAGCGGCACCAAGCCGTGGTGCGCCGGCATCGAGTCCGGTGACGCCACCGGCTGGCCGGCCACCGACTGGATCGAGGACGTGCTGCTGCGTACCGGCGGCCCGGACGTCTACGACAAGTGGACCACCCACGAGATCCCGTTCAACGACCCGCAGGTTGCCGACGCGCTCAACCGGGCCGGCACCATCCTGAAGAACGAGAAGTACGTCAACGGCGGCTTCGGCGGCGTGAAGAGCATCGCCACCACCTCGTTCCAGGAGGGCGGCACGCCCATCACCACCGGCAAGTGCGCGCTGCACCGCCAGGCGTCCTTCTACGCCAACCAGTGGCCCGAGGGCACCAAGGTGGCCGAGGACGGCGACGTCTTCGCGTTCTACTTCCCGGCCATCGACCCGTCGAAGGGCAAGCCGGTCCTGGGCGGCGGCGAGTTCGTCGCGGCCTTCGCCGACCGTCCCGAGGTCCAGGCGGTGCAGACCTACCTGGCCTCCGGCGAGTACGCCAACAGCCGCGCCAAGATCGGTGACTGGGTCTCCGCGAACAAGAAGCTGGACCTGAACAACGTCCCGAACCCGGTGGACAAGCTCTCCGTGGGCATCCTCCAGGACGAGAAGACGGTCTTCCGCTTCGACGGCTCGGACCTGATGCCGGCCGCGGTCGGCGCCGGCACCTTCTGGAAGGGCATGGTGGCCTGGATCAACGGCAAGGACACCACCGCCGTCCTGAACGACATCGAGGGCAGCTGGAAGTGATCTAGCAGGTGGCCCGGTCCGGTTCCCCGGACCGGGCCACCTCTGCTAGCCGAACCCTTGAGGGAGGGTCGATGGAGTTCGACTTCGCGGCGGAGCAGCCGAAGTTCCTCATGCTGATGTACGGGCTGATCGCTTTCGTCGCGGTGGTGGGCGGGCTGCTCCTGCTCCTCGACGTGGTGCCGTCGTACTTCGCCCGGCGCCGGGAGGCGCAGCTCGTCGCGGCCTCGGCCAGCGGCGCGCCGCTGCCCCGCCGGCGCAGGCAGGGCGAGGGCGCGTTCGCGTTCTTCTTCCTGTTGCCGACGCTGCTGCTGCTCGCCGTCGGGCTGGTGGTCCCCGCCGTCCGCACCACGCTGCTCTCCTTCATGGACTCCGGCAGCAACGACTGGGTGGGCCTGGACAACTACCGCTGGATGTTCGCCGAGGACTCGATCGTGCGGGTCCTGATCAACACGCTGATCTGGGTGCTGCTCGTGCCGCTGGTGGCCACCGCGTTCGGCCTGATCTACGCGGTCCTGGTGGACAAGGCCCGGTTCGAGGCCGTGGCCAAGTCCCTGATCTTCCTGCCGATGGCGATCTCGTTCGTCGGCGCCTCCATCATCTGGAAGTTCGTCTACGCCTACCGGGGCGAGGGCGACCAGATCGGCCTGCTCAACCAGATCGTGGTGAGCCTGGGCGGCGAACCGAAGCAGTGGCTGCTGGACTCGCCGCTCAACACGTTCCTGCTCATCGTGATCATGGTGTGGATCCAGGCCGGTTTCGCGATGGTGGTGCTCTCCGCCGCGATCAAGGCCATCCCGGCCGACATCGTGGAGGCGGCCCGGCTGGACGGCACGACCCCGTGGCAGATGTTCTGGCGGATCACCGTGCCGAGCATCCGGCCGGCGCTGATCGTCGTGGTGGTGACGATCTCCATCGCCACGCTCAAGGTCTTCGACATCGTCCGGACCGCCACCAACGGCAACTACGACACGAACGTCATCGCGACCGAGATGTACAACCAGGCGTTCCGCTACCAGGAGAACGGGCAGGGCTCGGCGCTGGCGGTGTTCCTGTTCGTCCTGGTGATCCCTATCGTGATCTACCAGATCCGCAACCTGCGCAAGCAGCGGGAGGGCTGAGATGACCACCGCAACGCCCACCGTCGGAGTCGGCGCCCAGGCCACCGAACCGACCACCCGGGGCGCCCGGGTGCGCAAGCGCCTGAACAGCCGCACCGCCACGCTCGTGTCGATCGTGATCGCGATGCTCTGGACGATCCCGACCTTCGGCCTGTTCATCTCCTCGCTCCGGCCGGAGAACGAGATCAAGACCACCGGGTGGTGGACGTTCTTCACCAACCCGCAGATCACGCTGGAGAACTACCAGGAGGTGCTGTTCAGCTCCGGCTCGTCCGGGCAGCTGGCCAGCTACTTCATCAACTCGCTGGCGATCACCATCCCCTCGGTGCTCTTCCCGCTGGCCTTCGCGTCGCTCGCCGCGTACGCGCTGGCGTGGATGAACTTCAAGGGGCGGGACTGGGTCTACATCGGGATCTTCGCGCTCCAGATCGTGCCGTTGCAGATGGCCCTGGTGCCGCTGCTGCGGTTCTTCTCCACCGGCGTCACCGTCGCCGGGGTGCAGATCCTCCCGGCGTGGGACCTGGTCGACGAGCAGAAGTTCGCCCAGGTGTGGTTCGCGCACACCTGCTTCGCGCTTCCGTTCGCCGTGTTCCTGCTGCACAACTTCATCTCGCAGCTTCCCGGCGACCTGATGGAGGCGGCCCGGGTCGACGGGGCCACCCACCCGAAGATCTTCCGCACCATCGTGCTGCCGCTGATCATGCCCGCGCTGGCGGCGTTCGGCATCTTCCAGTTCCTCTGGGTCTGGAACGACCTGCTGGTCGCGCTGATCTTCGCCGGTGGCGGCGACGAGACCGCCCCGCTGACCGTCCGGCTCGCGGAGCTGGCCGGCACCCGGGGCAACGAGTGGCAGCGGCTGACGGCCGGCGCGTTCGTGTCGATCGTCGTACCGCTGATCGTGTTCCTGTCCCTCCAGCGCTTCTTCGTGCGAGGTCTGCTCGCCGGCAGCGTCAAGGGTTGATCCGGCGCCCCGCCGCCGGCACGGCCGGCGGCGGGGTCCGGGTCACAGCGGGGAGCCCACGATGACCAGGATTGACGACGTCGCCCGTCTGGCCGGGGTCTCCACGGCCACCGTCTCCCGGGCGCTGCGGGGCCTGCCGACGGTCTCGGCCGCGACCCGCCGCCGGGTGCTCGCCGCCGCCGAACAACTCCAGTACGCGGTGTCGCCCAGCGCGAGCCGGCTGGCCGGCGGCCGGACCGGCACGGTGGCCGTGGTGGTGCCCCGGATCACCAGGTGGTTCTTCGGCACTGTGGTCGAGGCGGTCGAGGAGTTCCTCCAGGACAGCGGCTACGACCTGCTGCTCTACAACCTCGGCGGCCGGGAGCGGACCCGGCAGCGGGTGCTGCGCACGGCGAGCCTGCACAAGCGGGTGGACGCGATCATCCTGGTCGCGACCCCGCTGCGCGCGGCCGACGTGCACGCGCTGACGAAGCTGGACCTGCCGGGCGTGACGATCAGCTCCGGCAGCGAGGTGCCCGGGTGGCCCTGCGTCCGGATCGACGACGTGGCCGCCGCCCGGACCGCCACCCGCCACCTGCTCGACCTCGGCCACACCCGGATCGCGCACATCTCCGGCGACCCGGACGACGAACTGGCCTTCACCACCCACCTGGACCGGCGGCGCGGCTACCAGGAGGCGTTACGGGCCGCCGGGCTGCGGCCCGACCCGAGCCTCGACGTCGAGTCGCGGTTCACCATCGACGGCGGCACCCGCGCCACCGCCGAACTGCTGGCCCGGGGCGAGCCGCCGACAGCCATCTTCGCCGCCTGCGACGAGATGGCGATGGGCGCGATCACCGCGCTGCGCGACGCCGGGCTGCGGGTGCCGCAGGACGTGAGCGTGATGGGCATCGACGACCACGACCTGGCCGGCGTGCTCGGGCTCTCCACGATCGCCCAGCCGGCCGCCGACCAGGGGTCGCTCGCCGCCCGCATCCTGCTCGACCCGCTCGGCGTACGGGCCACCGAGCCGTATCCCGGCCTGGTGCCCGCGCCGCGCGGCGCCGACACCGGCGACGGGACACCACCCCCGGTGATCCTGCCCACTCGCCTGGTGGTGCGCGAATCGACCGCGCCGCCCCGGGCACACTGAAGAACTCGCTCGTCCCGCACCACCCAGACAGGAGTAAGGCGCTGAACACCGACGCGACGCAGCAGGCCCCGGGCACCGGCTGGTGGACCGAGGCGGTCATCTACCAGGTCTACCCGCGCTCGTTCGCCGACTCCGACGGCGACGGGATCGGCGACCTGCCGGGCATCACGTCCCGGCTCGACCACCTCGCCGAGCTGGGAGTCGACGCGGTCTGGCTGTCCCCGTTCTACCCGTCCCCGCAGGCCGACGCCGGGTACGACGTGTCCGACTACCGCGACGTCGATCCGCTGTTCGGCACACTCGCCGACGCCGACAAGCTGATCGCCGAGGCGAAGGCACGCGGGCTGCGGGTGATCGTCGACCTGGTGCCCAACCACACCTCCTCCGCGCACCGCTGGTTCACCGAGGCCGTCGCCGCCGCGCCGGGCAGCCCGGAGCGGCAGCGCTACGTCATCCGCGACGGCAAGGGCCCGGACGGCGCCGAGGCGCCGAACGACTGGGTGAGCGTGTTCGGCGGCCCCGCCTGGACCCGGCTGCCGGACGGTCAGTGGTACCTGCACCTGTTCGACTCCGGCCAGCCCGACCTCAACTGGGACAACCCGGAGGTGCGCGAGGAGTTCCTCGACGTGCTGCGCTTCTGGCTGGACCGGGGCGTGGACGGCTTCCGGGTGGACGTGGCGCACGGCCTGATCAAGCAGGCCGACCTGGCCGACTGGCAGGAGCCGCAGGAGATCCTCTCCGGCAGCGAGGTGGACAAGCCGCGCCCGCCGATGTGGGACCAGGACGGCGTGCACGAGATCTACCGGGAGTGGCGGCGGGTGCTCGACTCGTACCCCGGTGAGCGGATCCTCGTCGCCGAGGCGTGGGTGGAGCCGGCCGAGCGGCTGGCCCGGTACGTGCGCCCGGACGAGATGCACCAGGCGTTCAACTTCGAGTACCTGATGGCCGCGTGGACCGCGCCGGCCCAGTACGCGGTGATCACCCGCTCGCTGGAGGCCACCGACTCCGTCGGCGCGCCCACCACCTGGGTGCTGTCCAACCACGACGTGGTGCGGCACGCCTCCCGGCTCGGGCTCGGCACCGGCGGCGGCCGGGCCAACGGCGTCGGTGTGGACGACCCGCAGCCGGACGCCGCGCTGGGCCTGCGCCGGGCCCGGGCGGCCAGCCTGCTGATGCTCGCGCTGCCCGGCTCCGCCTACCTCTACCAGGGTGAGGAGCTGGGGCTGCCGGAGCACACCACGCTGCCCGACGAGGCCCGTCAGGACCCGACCTGGAAGCGCAGCGGGCACACCGAGCGCGGCCGGGACGGCTGCCGGGTGCCGATCCCGTGGGAGGCCGACGCCCCGTCGTACGGCTTCGGGCCGACCGACGCGAGCTGGCTGCCCCAGCCGCCGGTGTGGGCCGAGTACGCGCTGGACCGGCAGCGCGGCGTGCCCGGCTCGACGTACGAGCTGTACCGGACCGCGCTGCGGCTGCGCCGCGAGCACACGCTGGCCCGGGGGCCGCTGCGGTTCCTGTCCTCCGGCGACGAGGTGCTCACGTTCACCAACGGCGGCCTCACCGTGCTGACCAACTTCGGCGCCGACCCGGCGCCGCTGCCGGCCGGCGCCGAGGTGCTGGTGTCGAGCGCGCCGCTGGACGCCGACGCGGTCCCGACCGACGTGACGGTCTGGTTCCGGAGCTGAGGCAGTGGCCCCGCCGGACGGTCACCGTCCGGCGGGGCCCTCGCTCTCCAGCCGCCCGGCGCGGGCGTGCAGCAGGTCGTGCACCTGTGCGATGTCCCGGGGCGAGGTGCGGGCGGCCAGCCAGTACATGATCCCGGTCGGGATGAAGAAGAGCTGGAACGCGGCCAGCCCGACCGCGTAGTTCAGCGGCGGCGGGAAGGCCGCCCGCAGCCCGGCGAACGCCACCCCGACCAGCCCGTTGCCCGCCGCCCGGCCGACGCCGTTGACCAGGTTGCCCAGGCTGTAGACGGTGCCCCGGTGCTCGGGCGGGTTGACGTCGGCGATCAGGGCGAACCAGTTCGGCGAGTTCGCCGACGTCAGCGCCAGCGCCACCACGGCGGTGAGCAGGCTCAGCCCCACCGACGGCTCGGTGAACACGCTGGACAGCACGGCCGTCACCACCGCGCCGGAACCGGCGCCGTCGGGCACGTCGATGCGGATCGGCACGAAGAACAGGACCAGGTAGAACGGCAGCGCCGCGAGGATGCCGACAGCAGCGACCATGGCCCGGCCGCTGGGCGTACGCCGTTGCAGCGCGTCGCCCACCAGTCCGCCCACGATGGACAGCACGCCGCCGAGCTGGAACAGCGTGGCGAAGATGCTGCCCACCACCACCGCCGTGGCGGGCGAGTAGCCCTGCGCCTCGGCCCGCTGGCTGAACAGCACCGGCAGCCAGACCAGCGAGCCGAACGCGGCCTGGGCGGTGAGCCCTTGGAGGATCAGCCAGCGGTTGGTCCGGCGGGCCAGGATCCGGGGCAGGTCGGCACGGCTGATCCGGTAGTCGTACTCGTTCCCGGCGTCGATCGCCCCGGCCAGCTCCGGTTCGCTCTGCCCGCGCCGGATGTCGTAGGTGAACAGGTACGCCACCGTGGCGGCCAGGCCCACGCCGGTCAGCAGCAGGAACGGCCGCCGCCAGTCGGTCGCGCCGAGCACGCCGCCGAGCAGCGTCCCGGCCAGCGTGCCGACGCCCTGCGACAGCCCCCAGAAGCTCATCACCAGGCCCCGGCGGCGCGGTGAGATCAGGTCGGTGACCACGGAGAAGCCGACCGAGCCCACCGCGCCGAGCCCGACCGCGCCGACGAACTGCGCGATCAGGAACGTCGCGTACCCCCCGGCGAGCGCGCTGCCCCCGGTGCCGGCGGCCCACAGCAGCGTGCCGACCATGAGCAGCGGCTTGCGGTTGGTGCGGTCCCCCACGTACGCCCAGCCCACCGCCGCCACCGCGCTGACCAGGAAGCTCACGGCGGTGACCAGGCCGAGCATCCGCTGGGGTACGTCGAGGGCGGTGGAGATGGGCCCGTACAGCGGGGGCACCAGGCCGATCGCCACGTTGTCCAGCGAGGCGAGCACCACGAAGACCACGACGCTGTAGAACCGGTGTGCCGTGTTCCCGCGCCGGGAGATCCTCGTGCCGCTCATGCCGGGCAGCAAATCAGGTGAAGGTCACCTGCGCAGCACGACCCCCCGTACCGGCGTTACCCCCGCGCCTCGGCGTAGCGCTCGCGGATGGCGGGGACCGCCTCGCCGGTGTACTCCTCGGTGTCGCCGATGGACCAGGCGGGCGGGGTGTCGCCACCGAGCGCCACCCAGGCGGCCTGCCGGGCCGCGCCGTCGGCCACGTACTCGCCCGGCGGCGGCACCACCACCGGGCGGCCGAAGACCTGCGGCGCGATCCGGCGTACCGCCTCGGACCGGGCGCCGCCGCCGACCAGGATGATCCGGTCGGCGCGGGCGCCCTGCGCGATCAGCGCGTCCAGGCCGTCGGCCAGGCCGCAGAGCATGCCCTCCACCGCGGCCCGGGCCAGGTGCGCCGGGGTCGAGGTGCGCAGCGTCAGGCCCTTCAGCTCGCCGGTGGCGTGCGGCCGGTCCGGCGTCCGCTCCCCTTCCAGGTACGGCACGAGCACCAGCCCGTCCGCGCCGGGCGGGGCGGACAGGGCCAGCTCGCCGAGCGTGTCGAGGTCGACGCCGAGCAGGGTCGCGGCGGCGTCCAGCACCCGGGCCGCGTTGAGCGTGCACACGAGCGGCAGGAACCGGCCGGTGGCGTCGGCGAATCCGGCCACCGCGCCGCTGGGATCGGCGGCCGGCGTGTCCGCCACCGCGAACACGGTGCCGGAGGTGCCGATCGAGACGACCACGTCGCCCGGGCCGGCTCCGGCGCCGAGCGCCGCGGCGGCGTTGTCCCCGGTGCCCGGCCCGAGAAGGACCGGGCCTCCGGACGGACCGGCCGCGCCGGACGCCGCGCCGCCGCCGAACACGGCCGGGTCGAGGTGCCCGGCCACCTCGGCCGGGCCGAGCACGACAGGCACCTCCGGGCGCCGGCCGAAGGCACGTTCCAGCAGGTCCAGCCGGTACTCCCCGGTGCGCGGCGACCAGTACCCGGTGCCGCTGGCGTCGCCCCGGTCGGTGCGCAGCGCGTCCAGGCCGGGAGCGCCGGCGAGCCGCCAGGTCAGCCAGTCGTGCGGCAGACAGACGGCGGCGACCCGGGCGGCGTTGTCCGGCTCGTGCCGGGCCAGCCAGCGCAGCTTCGTCGCGGTGAAGCTGGCCACCGGCACCGCGCCGGTCGCCTCGGCCCAGAACCGGCGGCCGGTCTCCCCGCCGCCGGCCTCCTCGACCAGGTCCCGGGCCGCGTCGGCGGACCGGGTGTCGTTCCACAGCAGCGCCGGCCGGACCACCTCACCTGAGGCGTCCAGGCAGACCATGCCGTGCTGCTGGCCGCCGACCGAGACGGCGGCCACGTCGGCCAGGCCGCCGGCCTCGGTCACCGCCGCCCGCAGGGCCTCCCACCAGGCGTACGGGTCGACCTCGGTGCCGGGCGGGTGCGGCGCGCGGCCCTGCCGGACCAGTTCGCCGGTCTCCGCGTCCCGGACGACCACCTTGCAGGACTGGGTCGACGAGTCGACCCCCGCGACGAGCGGCATGGCGGCCCGCCTCAGCGCGCGCCGAGCACGTGCTCGACGGCGAGCTGGTTGAGCCGGACGAAGCCGAAGCCCTTCGCCCCGGCGGCCTCCGGGTCGAACTCCTCGAACGCGGTCCGGTCGGCCAGCAGCTCGCGGTAGCCCTCACCGGGGTTGAGCGTCGGGGTGGCCAGCTCGGCCACCCGGGCGGCACCGAGCGCCTCGATCACCTCCGGGTCGGCGCGGAACGCCGCGGCCCGCTCCTTGAGCAGCAGGTACGTGCGCATGTTCGCCTCGGCGGAGGCCCACACGCCGGTCATGTCCTCGGTGCGGGACGGCTTGTAGTCGAAGTGGCGCGGGCCGTCGTAGGCCGGACCGCCGTTCGGACCGCCGTGCTCCAGCAGATCGACCAGGGCGAACGCGTTGAGCAGGTCGCCGTGGCCGAAGACCAGGTCCTGGTCGTACTTGATGCCGCGCTGGCCGTTGAGGTCGATGTGGAACAGCTTGCCCTGCCAGAGCGCCTGGGCGATGCCGTGGGCGAAGTTCAGCCCGGCCATCTGCTCGTGCCCGACCTCGGGGTTGAGCCCGACCATCTCCGGGCGGGCCAGGGTGGAGATGAAGCCGAGCGCGTGGCCGACGGTGGGCAGCAGGATGTCGCCGCGCGGCTCGTTCGGCTTGGGCTCCAGGGCGAAGCGCAGGTCGTAGCCGTTGTCGACGACGTACTCGCAGAGCAGGTCGACGGCCTCGCGGTAGCGGTCCAGCGCGGCCTGGACGTCCTTGGCGACGTCGTACTCGGCGCCCTCCCGGCCGCCCCACATGACGAACGTCTTGGCGCCCATCTCGGCGGCCAGGTCGACGTTGCGCAGCACCTTGCGCAGCGCGTACCGGCGCACGTCGCGGTCGTTGCTGGTGAAGCCGCCGTCCTTGAACACCGGGTGGTTGAACAGGTTGGTGGTGACCATCGGCACGACCAGGCCGGTCTCGTCGAGCGCCTTGCGGAAGCGGCTGAGCCGGGCGTCGCGGGTGGCGGCGTCCGCGCCGAACGGGACCAGGTCGTCGTCGTGGAAGGTGATGCCGTACGCGCCCAGCTCGGCGAGCCGGTGCACCGCCTCGACGGCGTCCAGCTCGGGCCGGGTGGCGTCGCCGAACGGGTCACGGGCCGGCCAGCCCACCGTCCAGAGGCCGAAGGAGAACTTGTCCGCGGGGGTGGGGCGGGGTGCCATGGCAGACCTCCAGGTGGTGGTGTCGTCCGCGATTTGTTCAGCGGTTGAATTAAATGGCGGCGATGTGGCAGTGTCAAGAGGTGACGAGCACCAGCACCGCCGGGGCGGTCCGGCAGGGCAGCCTGCGCGAGTTGAACCTCGCGGTGGTGCTGCGGCGGATCGCCGCCGCCGACCGGCCGCCCTCGCGCGCCGGGATCGCCGCCGACACCGGCCTGACCCGGGCCACCGTCTCCGCCGTGGTGGACGACCTGATCGCCGGCCGGCTGGTCGCCGAGGCCGAGCCGGAGCCGCGTACCGGGGCGGGCCGCCCGGCCCGCGGGCTGGTGCTCGCCTCCGACGGCCCGGCCGGGCTCGGCCTGGAGGTGAACGTCGACTACCTGGCGGCCTGCGTCGTCGACCTGACCGGCACGGTCCGGCACCACCTGGTCCGCCGCGCGGACCTGCGCCCGGTCTCCCCCGCCGACGCGCTCGCCCGGCTCGCCGCGCTGGCCGCCGAGGCGCGCGCCGCCGCCGTACGCGACGGGCTGACCCTGGCCGGCGCGGCGCTCGCCGTGCCCGGCCTGGTGGGCGACGGCGGCCTGGTCCGGCTCGCGCCGAACCTCGGCTGGCGGGACGTGGACGTGCCGGCGCTGCTGGCCGGGCACCCGCTGGCCGAGCCGGTCGACGGGGTGCCGCCGCTGGTGGTCGACAACGAGGCCAACCTGGCCGCGCTCGGCGAGCTGTACGCCGGCCCGGCCGGCCCGCGCAGCTTCCTGCACGTCACCGGCGAGATCGGCATCGGCGCCGGGATCGTGCTCGACGGCGCCCTCTACCGGGGCGCGCGCGGCTGGAGCGGAGAGATCGGTCACTTCCCGGTGCAGCCGCAGGGGCGGCCGTGCCGCTGCGGCGGCCAGGGCTGCCTGGAGCGGTACGCGGGCCAGGAGGCGATCCTCGCCGCCGCCGGGCTGCCCGGCGCGGAACTGCCCGCCGACACCGCCGCCACCCGGCTCGCCGACCTGGCCGAGGCCGGTGACCCGGCCACGCTGACCGCCCTGACCGACGCCGGCACCGCCCTCGGGGTCGCGGTGGCGGGCGTGGTGAACCTGCTGGATCTGGACACCGTGGTGCTCGGCGGCGGATACGCCCGGCTCGCGCCCTGGCTGCGGCCGACGGTGGAGGCGGAGGTCTCCCGGCGGGTGCTCACCGCCGCGTGGGCGCCGGTGACGGTGCGCCCGGCCGTGCTCGGGGCGCAGTCCGCAGCGGTCGGCGGGGCCGGCTCGGTGGTCCGCCGGATCGTCGACCGGCCGGTGGGCTGGCTGGCCCGCACCGGCTGACCGGGACGATCCTCGACGGGCATTCCGTGCCTGCGCTCGGTACGCTTGCCGCCAGGCAACCTGTCCGTCGAGCGAGGAGTGCACCGACAGCATGCGCACGGGTCGACCGACCGAAGCGCCCGGCCACCGGAGGTGACCGCCGCGCGCCGGGGCGGTGTCGCGGGGCCGGTCAGCGGCGGTGGACACGCCTCGCGGAGACGACCCCGGCGGGTTGCCGGGGTCGCGCTACCGGCTGACGACCACCTGGCCCGGGAGCTGCTGGACGGGCTCGCCGAGGCGATCGTGACAGTCGACCACGCGGGCGTGGTGACGCTCGTCAACGCGATGGCCGCCGACCTGCTCCCCGAGGTGGCGCCCGGGGTCGACCTGTCCGCGTGCCGGGTCCCCGCGCTGGCCGACGCGGCCGCCGCCGGATCGGACTCGTTCGAGACCGACCACCACGGCCGGCGGCTGCGCGGCGTGCGGCGCCCCCTGGCCGACGACCGCAGCGCCTGGTACGTCCGCGACGCCACCGAGGAACACGCGCGTACCGACGCGCTGCTGGCCGAACGGTCGCGCACCGCGTTCCTCGCCGAGGCGGGCAGCCGGCTCGGGCTGTCCCTGCACCGCGAGCAGACGCTGCGTACCGCGGTGACGCTGCCGGTGCCCTACCTGGCCGACGTCGCCGTGGTGGTGCACCGCCCGCCGCCGCCCGCCGAGGACCAGCCGCACTGGATCCGGTACGCCACCGGCGATCCCGGCCCGGTCACCGGCCTGGCCGGCTGGCCGACTGTGGAGTCCGTACCCGGCCTTGTCGAGGCGCTCGACGGCGACCTCACCGAACCGAGTCCCTGGCTGGACGCCGAGCTGGCCGACCTGGCCGAGGTGCTGCCCGCCGGCTTCGGCCGTCCGGGCACCGTGTTGATCAGCCCGATGCCGAGCGCCGGTGGTCCGGCCGGCGCGCTGGTGCTGGCCCGCCGCCCGGAGCGGCCCGGCTTCGACAGGCGGGAGATCGGCCTGGCCCGCGAGTTCGCCGGGCGGGCCGGCGCCGCGCTGGCCGCCGCCGAGCTGTACGGCGAGCAGGCCCACCTGGCCCGGGTGCTGCAGAACAGCCTGCTCCCGCCGGAGCTGCCGCGCCTGCGCGGGATGACGCTGGCCGGCGGTTATCGCGCCGCCGGGGACAGCCTGCGCATCGGCGGCGACTTCTACGACCTGTTCCCCACCGGCGACGGCGGCCTGTTCGCGCTCGGTGACGTCTGCGGCAAGGGCGTCGGCGCCGCAGTGCTGACCGGCCGGGTCCGCCAGTCGCTGCAGACCCTGCGCCTGGTCGAGCAGCGCCCCCGGGAGCTGCTGGAGCTGCTCAACCGGGCCCTGCTGGACGCCCCCGACGCGGCCCGCCGGGCCCAGTTCACCACGCTCCTGCTCGGCGCGCTGCGCCGCGAGCCGGACGGCGGGCTGCTGGTGCGCCTCGCCGGTGGCGGGCACCCGTCACCGCTCGTCGTCCGCGCCGGCGGCGGGGTGGAGACGGTCCGGGTGGGCGGCATGCCGGTGGGCGCGCTCACCGACGCCCGGTTCGCCGGCACCGAGGTACGGCTGGCACCGGGTGACCTGCTGCTGGCGTACACCGACGGGGTGACCGAGGCCCGCGGCGGCCCCACCGAGCCGGCCATGTTCGGCGACGCCCGGCTGCGGCAGGCGCTCGCCACCGGCACCGGGCTTCCGCCCGCCGCGCTCGTCGAGCGGGTGCTCCAGCTCGTCGACGAGTGGCTGGACGGGCAGCCCCACGACGACATCGCCATGCTCGCCGTGGCGGCCGGGTGACACCGCCGCCGCCTGATCGCCCCACCCCGGCGGGCGAGCGCCGGATCGGACCGGACACGCTCGCCGCGTACCTCGATCACCTGGACGCCGCCGACCGGGCCGGCGCGGTGGCGCTGGCGCGCGGCCTGCTCGCGGACGGCTTCTCGGTCGCGGACGTCCTGGTCGACCTGGTCGCGGTGGCGCAGCGGGAGGTCGGCCGGCGCTGGCTCACCGGCTCGTGGAGCATCGCGCAGGAGCACGCCGCCACCTACGTCAGCGAGCAGGTGGTGGACGCGCTGGGCGCGACGGCCGGCCCACCGCGACGCGGGCACGTGGTGATGGCGTGCGTCGAGGGCGAGTGGCACGCGCTTGCCGCCCGCATCGTCACCGAGGTGGTCCGGGCGGCCGGCTGGCGGGTGACGTTCCTCGGCGCCAGCGTGCCGGCCCGGCACCTGGTCTCCTACCTGCACCAGACCGGTCCGGACGCGGTGCTGCTGAGCTGCGTGCAGCCGAACCGGCTGGTCCGGGCGGCGCGGATGGTGGAGGCCAGCCGGGCCGCCGGGGTGCCGGTGCTCGCCGGTGGTCCCGGCTTCGGTCCGGACGGCCGGTGGGCCACCACGATCGGCGCGGCGGGCTGGGGCGCCAGCGCCCGGGACGCGGTGGAGCTGCTGGAACGGCCGCTGTCTGCCGCGCACACCGGCGCGCCGCCGCCCCCGCCCGACGACGCGTACGTGGCGGTGCTGCACCGGCGGCGTGAGATGGTCCGGCTCGCGCTCGCCGCGGTGGACCCGCCGCCGGAGAGCGCCGAGGATGTCGCCGCCGGTATCGCGCACCTGGTGGACGCGCTGATCGCGGCCGTGCGGGTGGACGACGACCGGCTGCTGCGCGACTTCGTCGGATGGCAGGAGGAGGCGCTGACCTCCCGTGGCGGCCGGGCTCTGCTGGACCGGGTGCTCGACACGCTGGAACGGGCGCTCACCGAGCATCCCCGGGTGGTGGCCCGGTTGCGGGCCGCCCGCGAAGCCGCGCCTGACGATCCCGGCCCCGCCGGCTGAGTCAGGCGGTACGGGCCACCGGAGGTTCGCCGGACGGCCGGGCCGGGTCGCCGATCCGTTCCCCGGAGGGTTGCAGCATCGGCCAGCCCTCCGCCACGGTGGCCTCCCCGCGCCGGCCCACCTCGTCGAACTCGCGCATGCCGCGTACCAGCGCGGCCCGGCCCTCCGGGCTCATCCCGGCCAGGATCCGCTCCAGCCGGTGCCGCCGGTCGGCACGCAGCTCGGCGAGGAGCCGGAGGGCGGCGGGCGTGAGGTGCAGCGAGATCTCCCGCCGGTCGTAGCGGCCCGGCTCGCGTTCCAGCATCCCGGCCGCGACCAGGCGGTCGCACAGCCGGCTGGCGGAGGAGAGCAACATGTCGGTGAGCGTGGCGAGACGGCGGAGGTTGATGCCGTCATACTGCTCGACGACCATGATCGCGCGTAGCTGGGCACTCGACAGCCGGCTGGTGGTGCGCTCCCGGGCCGCCTCCCAGACGGCGAGCAAGGTGCCTGCCGCCTCGTCCAGGGCTGCGGACATACTCGTTTCAGGTCCCCGGGGACCGCGCTCTTCGGTCATGGTGGGCCCGAGACTACTCCCCGGATCTGCCCGGCGACCTGTGCAAAGGAGCAAAGATGAGCGGAGCGGAGGGCCACGCGCGCCGGGTCCTGACCGAGGCGCCGACGGACCTGATCGTGGACCGGCTCGCCGCCGAGCTCGCGCGCACGTACGGCGTCACCCACACCGAGCTCTACCAGGTCGACTACCGGCTCGCCGAGCTGCTGCCGCTGGACGACGGTCCGTCGGTCACCGGCCCCGGCCACCCGGCCTGGCGCGCCTTCGACCACCAGGAGCCGGTGATCGCCGACGGCGTCGGCTGGTTCCCGGTGGGCATGCGCGGCGAACGCCGGGGCGTACTGAGGGTCTCGCCGGTGCCCGCCGACCCGGACGCCCGCCGGGAGCTGGACACCATCGCCACGGTCCTCGGGCACGAGCTGAGCGCGGTCATGGCGACCACCGACATCTACCGGACCGCCCGGCGCAGCAGGCGGCTCACGCTGGCCGCCGAGATGCAGTGGGAGCTGCTGCCCGGGCGCAGCCGGATCCGGCCCTCGTTCAGCCTGGCCGGGCAGTTGGAGCCGGCGTACGCGGTGCGCGGGGACAGCTTCGACTGGTCCGACGACGGGCACCGGCTCTGGCTGGCGGTGCTGAACGGCTACGGCGAGGGGGTGGCCGCGGCGCTGCTCGCCTCGCTGGCCACGTACGCGCTGCGCAACGCGCGCCGGGCCGGGCTGGACCTGGCCGACCAGGCCGCGCTGGCCGACCAGGCCATCTACGCCCAGCACCGGGGCGAACAGCACGTCTCGGTGCTCCTGATCGAGCTGGACCTGGCCTCGGGCGAGATGACAGTGGTGGACGCCGGTTCGCCGCGGCTGCTGCGGCTGCGGGCCGGCGAGGTGACCGAGCAGGAGCTGGACAAGCAGTTCCCGCTCGGCATGTTCGAGGGCACCGACTACCGGCCGCAGCGGTTCCGGCTGGAGCGCGAGGACCGGCTCTTCGTGGTCAGCGACGGCGTGGTCGACGCCACCACCGAGCAGGTGCGCTACGGCGAGGTGGCGCTGGACCGGTTCCTGCGCCGGACCGGCCCGATGGAGCCGCTGGACGCGGTCCGGTCGCTGATCGGCGACCTGCGGGCGTTCGTCGCCGGTGACCTGGTGGACGACGCGGTGGTGGTCTGCCTGGACTGGCTGGGGCCGCAGCCCTGACCCGCCGGGTCAGTACGCGCCGCGGCTGTTGACCACCGCGCCGAACGTCTTCCACAGGATGGTCAGGTCGGCGGCCAGCGACCAGTTCTCCACGTAGTACAGGTCGAGCCGGATGCCGTCCTCCCAGCTCAGGTCGGACCGGCCGCTGACCTGCCAGAGGCCGGTCATGCCGGGCTTGACCAGCAGCCGGCGTGCCACGTCGCCGTCGTAGCGGGCCACCTCGGACGGCAGCGGCGGGCGCGGGCCGACCAGGCTCATCTGGCCGAGCAGCACGTTGGCGAGCTGGGGCAGCTCGTCCAGCGACCACTTGCGCAGCAGCCGGCCGACCCGGGTGACGCGCGGGTCGTCGCGCATCTTGAACATCAGGCCGTCGGTCTCGTTGCGCGCGGCCAGCTCGGCGAGCAGGGCGTCGGCGTTGACGACCATGGTGCGGAACTTGAAGACGCCGAACTCCTCGCCGCCCTGGCCGACCCGGGTCTGCCGGAACAGCACCGGACCCCGGCTGTCGATCTTGATGGCGAGCGCGATCACGATCAGCAGCGGCGCCAGCACGAGCAGGGCGATCGACGAGATCGACCGGTCGACGAAGCCCTTCACCAGCTTGCGGGCACCACGGAACTCGGGCGCCTCGACGTGGATCAGCGGCAGGCCGGCGACCGGACGGGTGTGGATGCGGGGACCGGCCACGTCGGTCAGCGCCGGTGCCACCACCAGGTCGACGCCGGTGCCCTCCAGCTGCCAGCCGAGCCGGCGCAACCGGGTCGCGGTCAGCTCGCCCGAGGCGGTGACCGCCACCGTGTCGGCGCCGATCGCGGTGGCGGCCTCCGGGATGCCCCGGAAGCTGCCGACCACCGGCACGTCGCCCAGACGTTGCGGCACCGGGGCGAGCAGCGCGTCCGGGATGCACGCGCCGACCACCTGGTAGCCGGCGTACGGTTCCCGGCGCAGCGTGTGCACCAGCTCCAGCACGTGCGCGGTGTCGCCCACCACGAGCACCTTGCGGGACCAGCCGGCACCCCGGTCGCGGGCCCGGTGCAGCCGCTTGCGGGCCGCGAACCGCGCCACCTCCAGGCCGATCGTGCCGACCGCGAAGGAGATGGCCAGGAAACCCCGGGAGACGCCGACGTCGGCGATGTACCCGGCGATGGCGATGCCGCCGGCGAGTCGCATGCTGGCCGCGCTGACCCGCCGGTACTCGTCGGCGCCGTAGCCGAGCACCTGGTCGTCGTAGCACCGCATCGCCTTGAGCGAGACGAGCCAGACCAGCAGGAGCGCCGGGGCGACCACCACGTACGGGATCTCGGACCCGGTCGGTTCCTCGTCGCCGAACCGGGCCAGGTAACCGACCAGGATGGCCACCGCGAGCACGGCGGTGTCCAGCACCACCAGGACCCGGATGTAGGCCCGCTCCGCGGCTCGCGTCGTCTTGCCCGGGCGTTCACCACCGGGTCGCGACGACGTGGCAGGGGTCAACAGCGTCGCCGAGGTCACCGGCCCTCCCCACTTCGCTCAGGACCGCCCCGTCGCCGCCCGGCTCCGGTGTGGAGCGCGCGGTCGAGGCACCCGGTCATCATGCCTGGACAATTATGGTTACCGATTGATTCGGACGCATTACCGTCAGTTCTCATCCCGTGCCTTGACCCGGGAAGCCTTCCGCCGTACCGGATTTCCGGTACGGCGGAAGACTAGCGCTGAGCTTCAGGTCAGCGGGGAGCGGGCGGCCGCAGCGCGATCGCCCGGAGGAAGATCTCGCCGATCTTGCTGGGGTCGGTGGTGACGAACGCGCCGCCGCCGGTGACCTTGGTGATCGACTCCAGCTCGGCCCGGTTCAC
Source organism: Micromonospora sp. CNZ285 (assembly GCF_004637285.1). NCBI lineage: Bacteria > Bacillati > Actinomycetota > Actinomycetes > Micromonosporales > Micromonosporaceae > Micromonospora > Micromonospora sp. CNZ285. The sequence continues at coordinate 4,068,572 of NZ_SPQD01000001.1, forward strand.
CTCGGTGCCGATGCCGATGATGATGACCTGGACCGGCTGCTCGTCGTCCTTGAGCTTGTTCAGCTGCTCCAGCAGCGCCTTCTGCGAGATGCCGTCGTCGTCCTCGTTCTTGCCGTCGGTGAACAGCACGATCGAGTTGACCTTGCCGGGCTCCCAGTCCTGCTGCACCTTCTTGTACGCCGCGAGCATCGTGTCGTACAGGCCGGTGTTGCCGCTGGAGGGCTTGATCGAGGCCAGGCCGCGCTGGAGGGCGCCCCGGTTGCTGGACAGAGGCTTTATTCCGACCAGCTCGCTCCAGTCCTGCGAGCCCTGCAGGTTGGTGGAGAAGGTCCAGAGGCCGATCGACCAGGAGTCGTCGAACAGCCCGAGGCCCTGGCTCGCGGCGGCGACCGTCACCTGCTCACGGCTGGCGCCGTTGGCGGTCGCGACCGGCTTCTTCATCGATCCGGAGACGTCGATGACGCAGAGCATCCGGCCCGACTGGGTGGCCACCGACCAGGTCGTGGTGGCGGTCGAGATGGCGCCGGGGTCGAGGTCGGCCGCGCCGCCCTGGCCCGACGGCGGCACCTGGCTCGCGCCGCCGTTGGCCGGGCTCGGCGCGCCGGTCGGGGCCTGGAAACCCCGGCCCCAGTTGCCGTCCGGCGCGCGCAGCGCCTGCGAGGCGAGCCGGTCCTTGAAGCCCGGCGTCCGCAGCACCTCGAAGAGCACCTTGGCGGCGGACGCCTTGGCCGGCTCGATGCCGGGCAGCACCGCGAACGGGTAGTCCAACGGGATCGGCGCCGGCTCCAGGTAGAGCGCGGCCAGCCGGATCGGCGGCTTGGTGCTGTTGTAGGCGATCACGTCCTCCTCGGACAGCGCCGCCGCTCCGAGCCCGTTGGCGATCGCCGTCGGGTCGGACGAGCGCGGGAACCGCGCGAGGAGGTCCTGCCGCAGCGAGGAACGGTTGGTGGCGAGCGCCCGCAGCGCGCCGACCATCGCCTCCTGCGCCTTCGGCGAGCCGGACTCGCCGGTGGAGCTGGCCGCGGCGGTCAGCGACAGCAGGCCGGACAGGCCGGCCGCGTCCTGGGTCGGCTCGACGATGCCGGCCCGCAGCGGCTTGCTGGCGGTGACCTGGGTGAGCAGGTCGGACCAGCGGAGCTTCTTGTCCGGCCACCCTATGCGCGAGGCCACCGGCTCGGGCAGCGCCACCACGACCGGGCTGCGCGCGATCGAGGCGCCGTTGGTCGGCGCGAACGCGCTCGCCCCGCCGCTCTTGAGCCGGACGAGCCAGGTCGAGGAGTCCGGCACCCAGACGTCGGGGGTGACGGCGGTGCCGCTGGCCTGCCCGACGCCGGCGAGCGTGGCGCCGTGCTTGCTCGCCACCGCGGCGGCCACCTCGACCGACTCGGACGAGGAGACGTTCACCGCGATGCACGTGCCACCCACCGCGGCGCCGTCGGAGACCCACTGGTCGGCGGCGGCGCGCACCGCGGGGGCGATCTCCGGGGCGGTCGCCACCGACAGCTCGATCCGGCCCGAACAGTTCGGGCCGGCCAGCTGCTGGTAGCCGAACCAGGAGCCGGCTACGACGGCGACCAGGGCGACCGCCACGGCGGCGGCACCTGCTCCGCGGAGGTGAGAACGCATGCGATGGCGGCCAGACACGGTGACCATCTTGCGTACCTCGTGGGGTTACCACCACAACCGTTCGGACGAAAGTTACGCAGCAGAAACAGTTGATCAGCTAACCCATACGCTAAGTTACTAGTCAGTCATTTATGGTGATGTCAATCCACTTCGGACTGCCACTTGGTGACCGTCCGGTCACGGTCGGACGCACGTCGGGCTCGCCATCGGCACCGGCTCCCCCACCGCCTCCGGCACCCCGCCGTCCGGATCGACCCGGAAGATCCTGATCATGTCGGCCCGCTCGTCGGCCACGTACAGGTGCTCCCCGGCGAACGCGAAGTGCCGCGGCCACTCGCCGCCGGTGTCGACCTCGGCCACCAGCTCCGGCGCCGGGCCGTCCAGCGCGAAGACGGCGATCGTGCCCACGCCGCGGTTGCCCACGTAGAGGAAACGCCCGCCCGGCCCGACAGTCACCTCGGACGGCTGGACGTGCCCGGTCCGGCCGCTGGCGTCGACACGCGTCCGCTGCCGCGGCCCGTCCGGCGTCAGCTCGTACCCGGTGACGGTGGCGTCCAGCTCGCCGACCAGCCACAGGCGCCGCCCGTCCGGGTGCCGGGCCAGGTGCCGGGGACCGGTCCCGGGCGCCGTCCGCAGCCTCGGCTCCCGCTCCGCCAGCCGGCCGGTGGCGTCATCGACGTCGTACCGGTAGACCGAGTCGGTGCCCAGGTCGACGGCGAGCAGCCCGCCGCCGGCCGGGTCCGGCGAGACCATGTGGCAGTGCGCGTGCTCCTGCCGCTGCGGGTCGGCGCCGTGACCGGAGTGCCGGATCAGATCGGTGCGCTCCCCCGGCACGCCGTCGGCGTCCAGGCCGAACACCGCCACGCTGCCGCCGCCGTAGTTCGCCACGAACAGGTGCCGCCCGTCCGGGGCGACGGACAGGTGGCACGGCTCCGCACCGCCGGTCTCGCGGACGCCCAGCGGCGCGAGGTCGCCGTCCGCCGCTACCCGGAACGCGCTCACCTGCCCGACGGGCAACTCGTTGCACGCGTACAGCACCGGCAGCGCCGGATGCCGCACCAGGAACGACGGCGACGGCGTGACCGCCACGACGCCCAGCGGGGTCAGCTCCCCGGTCGCCCGGTCCCGCCGGGCCGCCACGACGCCCTCGGCCCGCCCGCCCGTCTCCGCCGTGTAGCCGCCGATGTGGACGATCTCGTCCTGCCCGGTCACCGCACCCACCTCTCGTCGGTCCTGCCTGCGATCCAACCAGAGGCTTCCCGGTGGCGCGCCCGGTCAGTCCCACGAGGCCCGACGGATCGGGTACGGCGTGCTCAGCCCACCGGCACCGGCTCGCCGCGCTGCCGCGCCACGTGCTCGACGAGCGAGATCAGCACCAGCTTGCCGGACTGCCGGTCCCGGGCGTCGCAGAGCACCAGCGGGACGTCCGGGTCCAGGTCCAGGGCGTCGCGGACCGCCTCCAGGCCGAACCGGCGGGAACCCTCGAAGCAGTTGACGCCCACCACGAACGGGATGCCCCGCTGCTCGAAGTAGTCGATCGAGGGGAAGCAGTCGGCCAGCCGCCGGGTGTCGGCGAGCACCACCGCGCCGAGCGCGCCGAACGCCAGCTCGTCCCAGAGGAACCAGAACCGGTCCTGGCCCGGGGTGCCGAACAGGTAGACCTGGAGGTCGTCGTTGATGGTGATCCGGCCGAAGTCCATCGCCACCGTCGTGGTCGACTTCTGCTCGACCCCGGAGACGTCGTCGGTGCCGAGCCCGGCCCCGGTCAGGACCTCCTCGGTCTGCAACGGCCGGACCTCACTCAACGCGCTGACCAGCGTCGTCTTTCCGGCGCCGAAGCCACCGGCGATGAGGATCTTCAAAGCCAGCGGCACTCGTGCCGCCCCCGGCTCCTGGTCATAGCGCACGGAGTCCACTGACCACCGCCTTGAGGATGTTGTCGTCGGGCAGGTACGCGGTGGCCGGTGGCCGGTGCACCGCGACGAGCCCATGGGCGAGGAGGTCGCCGAGCAGCACCCGGACCACGCCCAGGGCGAGGTCCAGGTCGGCGGCGAGGTCGGCCACGGCCTTCGGCCGCCGGGCCAGCTCGATCAGGCGGCGGTGCTCCGGCTGGAGACCGGGCGTGCCGGCCGGGTCCGCGCCGGGAGCGGCGAGCACGAACGCCAGCAGGTCGAAGCCGTCGACCGGCGGACGCACCCGGCCGCCGGTGAGCGTGTACGGGCGCACCACCGGTCCGGCGTCGGCGTCCAGCCACTCGTGCTGCGGCCCCGGCGACTCAGCGCGCATCGGTCCGCTCCCCCGCCACCCGGCTCGGCGCGGCCAGGTTCTCCCCGACCCGGATGACGAGCATCGCCATCTCGTACGCCACCAGGCCGATGTCGGCGTCGGCGTCGCTCGCCACGGCGAGGCAGGCGCCCTGCCCGGCGGCGGTCACGAACAGGTAGGCCGACTCCATCTCCACCACGGTCTGGCGGACCGCGCCGCCGCCCAGGTGCCGGGTGGCGCCCTTGGCCAGCCCGGAGAAGCCGGACGCCAGCGCGCACAGGTGTTCCGCATCGGTGCGGTCCTGGCCGGTGGAGGCGCCGAGCAGGAGCCCGTCCGCCGAGAGCACCACCGCCTGGCGGGCGGCGGGAACACGCTCCACCAGGTCGTCGAGCAGCCAGTCGAGATCGGCGTTCTGCCGCGTCGTGTGCACCACTAGGCGTCCCTCTCAGTCGCGGTTCGTTGATCCGGCGCCGGCGGGGCGGGCTGAACGGCCGGCCCCGCGGTGGTGGACGGCGTACCGGTGTCGCGCGTTTCGGTGGTGGGGGTGGCCGGATCGGTTCCGGTGGCGCGGGAGCCGTCCCGGCGTCCGCGCGCGGTGCCGGCCTGCAACGCCGACATGGCGCGGCGGGCCTCCTCCGGGGTGCGGTGGGCCGGGGTGTCGGCGACGGCGGCGCGCGGACGGGCGGTCGCACCGCGACGCCGGATCCGGCGGGGCAGCCCGTCGTCGTCGGCGGGTGGCTCCACCGTCGAGGCCCGCGCCGACTGCAGCGGGACCACTGTGCTCTCCGACCGCTCCCGGCCCGGCCGGACCGGCCGCCCCGGCCGGGGCACAGTGGCCAGCCGGGTCACCTTGGCCAGGCGCCGCCGTTCCGGCCCGGCGGAGGCGTCCACGCCCACCGGCGGTTCGTCGGTGACCAGTTCCGACGGTACGAACACCGCTGCCACGATCCCGGCCGGGCGCGACGGCCGCAGCTCCACCCGGACGCCGTGCCGGGCGGCCAGTCGCGCCACCACGAACAGCCCGAGCCGGGCGCTGCCGGCCGGGTCGAACTCCGGTGGCTCGGCCAGCTTGCGGTTGGCCTCGGCCAGGGCCGGCGCGGACATGCCCAGCCCCCGGTCGAGGATCTCGATGGTGTAGCCGCCCGGGACGCTGCGGCCGGTGACGTCCACCCGGGTGCCGGGCGGGGAGAACGTGGTCGCGTTCTCGATCAGCTCGGCGAGCAGGTGGATCACGTCGCCGACGGCGCGGCCCAGCACCCCGGCCGGCGCCACCTCGCCCACGTCGACCCGGTCGTACGCCTCGACCTCGGAGATCGCGCCGCGCATCACGTCGACAGCGGCGACCGGGCGGCGCCAGCCCCGTCCGGGCGCGGCCCCGGCGAGGATGACCAGGTCCTCGGCGTGCCGCCGCAGCCGCGTCGCCAGGTGGTCGACCTGGAACAGCCCGGCCAGCTCGTCCGGGTCCTCGGTACGCCGTTCCAGCCGGTCCAGCAGCGCCAGCTGCCGGTGCACCAGCCCCTGGCTGCGCCGGGCCAGGTTGAGGATCACCTCGTTGAAGCCCCGGCGCAGCGTCACCTCGTCGACGGCGGCCCGGACCGCGGTCCGGCGCACCTCGTTGAAGGCGCGCGCCACCTGGCCGATCTCGTCGCCGCCGTGGTCCAGCTCGGGCGCCTCCCGGGCCACGTCGACCTCCTCGCCCCGGCGCAGCCGCGCGACCACGTCGGGCAGCCGGCGTTCGGCCACCTCGGTCGCGGCGGCGCGTACGCCGGTCAGCCGCTGCGCCAGCGACCGCCCGACCCGCAACGCCACCAGCACGCACACCACGATCGCGATCAGGCCCAGCACACCGGCGGCGGCGAGCTGGACGAGGATCCGGGTGGCCATCGGCACCGACCGCTCGGCGAGGGCGTCCGCACCGCGCAGCTCGAAGTCGCGCAGGCTCTGCCACACCTCGGCGTGGCCGGTCTCCCACGCCCGCATGTCGAACCGGGCGGGCAGCCCGGGCGAGCGGATCAGGCTGTCCTGGAGCGCGCGCAGCCGGAGGAACCCGGCGCCCTCGGTCATCCGCTGGTACGCCGTCCGCTCCCCGGCCGGCAGGTCGGCGACCGCCATCTCGGCCAGGAAACGCTGGTTCTCCACCGTGCGTACCAGTTGCTCGTGCTCGCCGTCGGCGTACCGCCCGGCGGTGACGGCGCCGGCCAGCAGCGCGTCGGCCTGCCCGAGCAGCTCCCGGGAGCGGCCCAGCGCGGTCAGCGCCGTGGCCTCCCGGTTGAGCTGCGCGTCGGGCAGCGCGGCCATCGCGCCGAACGCCTGGAACGCCGAGCCGATCATCCCGCTGTAGAGGCCGACGGCACCGGCCCGGTCCACCTTGCGGTCGTCGATGAACGCGCGCCCGGCGGGCAGCGCGTCGAGCGCCGAGACGAGTTGGTCGAGCCGGTTGTCGAGCTGGGCGTCGGCGACGTCGCGCAGGTCGCCGCCGTCGACCTTGCGGCGCAGCTCGACGATCGCGTCGTCGGTGCGTACCCGCTGCTCGGTCAGCTCGGGGAGGGCGCGGTCGCCGGCGAGCTGGACCACCGACAGCCGCCGCTCGCGTTGCAGCTCGGCCACCACGGCCTCGCCGGGACGGCCCAGGTCGTAGAGGAGGGTACGCGCGGAGAGCAGGTCGAGCGCGGGCCCGAAGGTGAGCGTGGTGGCGAAGATCCACAACGCCAGCAGCCCGGTCACCGGGCCGATGACCAGCGCGGTCAGCTTGGCGCGGATCGGCCAGTCACGGGTGTTCAATCAGACCTCGCCCGGGAAGGTGTCGCTCGGTGGCGCCGGCAGCGGCCGTCACGTTCGCCGGCCACGACGCCGGGCCCCGGCCCGGACGCCTTGGGCAGGATACGTAATCCGGGGCGGATGCACTACCGGCCGTCTCGGCTCTCACTACGGTCCGAGACGGGCACGGCGGGCGCAGTCGGACACCGATCCGGCACCGGACGGTGGTCGCGACACCGCGCCTTTTTCCGGAGCGGGGCGGAAAGTGCCGCACAACGGGATTGGCGATCACCCGCACGAGGGAATACCAGCGTGCGAAGGAGGAGCCATGTCGTCCACCCAGGTAGTCGTCATAGTCATCGTCGTCGCCGTCATCGCCGCGCTCGTCGCGGTCGCCGTGGTCGCCAGCCGCCGCCGGGCGCTGCGCGAGCGCTTCGGCCCCGAGTACGACCGGGTCGTCGCCGAGCAGGACAGCCGCAGCGCTGCCGAGCGGGAGCTGCGGGAGCGCGAACGCCGGCACGCCGAGCTGGAGCTGACCCCGCTGAGCCCGGAGTCCCGGGCCCGCTACGCCGCCGCCTGGGAGGAACTCCAGGTGCGCTTCGTCGACTCCCCCGCGGAGACCGTCGGCGAGGCCGACGAGCTGGTCAGCCGTCTGATCGCCGAGCGCGGATACCCCACCGGGGACTTCTCGGACCAGATCGCCCACCTCTCCGTCGAGCACGCCCGCACCCTCACCCACTACCGCGACGCCCACGAGATCCGGCAGCGCAACGAGCGCGGTGAGGCCGGCACCGAGGACCTCCGGCAGGCGCTCGTGCACTACCGCGCCCTCTTCGCCGACCTGCTCGGCGAGGACCCGGTGCCCACGTCCACGCAGCAGCCGGAGCAGCGCCACCCCGACCACGACCACGACGTCCCGAGCCGCTGAGGAGGCCGCCGCCATGCGCCAGGAGGAACAGCAGGTCACGCAGGACCACCCCGAGGCCGTCCGGTCCGCACCGGTGCCGGTGCCGGTGCCGCAGCCGGGCGAGCACGCCGACACCGACCGCCGTGACGCCGACCGGGCCGACGTGCCCGAGGACGCGCTGGACGACCGCGGCACCTTCGACGACCCGGCGGTCGCCGACCAGCGGCGCGACGCCGAGGTCGACGAGACCCGCGCCTACGACGCCGGGGAGCTGCGCGACGCGGCCGACCGGACCGACGACGACGGGCGGCCCCCGTTCCACGAGCCGGCGCCGCTGCCGACGGCGTTCGGCGCGGCCACGGTGGGCGACGCGGTCGCCGCCTCGGCCCTGGCGAGCGGCCGCCCGCAGGACGAGCGCGACGCGCGCGGCGAGGACACCGCTGCGCCGGGCGACGGCGCGCCGGGACGCACCGACCCGCTGGACGACGAGCGGGCCGACCCGACCGCCGGGGACCGCCTGCACGACCGGGACCGCTGGGACGCCGAGCACTCCGGCACCACCGACCGTGACGTGGACGGCGACGGCCGGGACGACCGCACCGGCGACGACGTGGCCCGCGACGACCGCGGGGCCGACGGCGTACTCCGGGACGACGCGGTCGCCGACGGCGCGGTCGGGTACGGCAGCGCCGAGCCCGGCCTGGTCGACCCGGACGCCGAGCCCGTCCCCGCCACCGACGACGCCGACCGGCGGCACGGGGTGGACACGGCCACCGCCGGCGCGGCGGCGGGCGCGGCAGCCGCCGGCACGGGCCTGGCCGGCGCGGCTCGGCCCGCACCCGGCGCGGTGCCGGCCGACGCGGCGACGCTGTTCGCGCCGGAGGCCGCACAGGGCTTCCGGGACCGCTGGCGCGACGTGCAGCTGCGCTTCGTGGACGACCCGCGCGCGGCCGTCGGCGAGGCGGAGTCGCTGGTCGAGGAGGCGATCGAGGCGCTCTCCACCGCCCTGCGCGAGCAGCGCACCCGGCTCGGCACCTGGCAGGAGTCCGGCTCCACGGACACCGAGCAGCTCCGGGTCGCCGTGCGCGGCTACCGCGACTTCCTGGACCGCGTGCTGGGCCGCTGAGAAACCGCCACGAAGCCCCGGCCGGTGACCCGGCCGGGGCTTCCGCACGCCCGGACCGAACAGCAGGTATGAAACTTCGCAATCGGGGTACGTGCGGGCAGCGGTGCACACGAGGGGAGCACGGGCATGGGCGGTGGCGGCCTGCGATTGAACATGAACGCCCTGGACTATCTGATCCTGGCGCTCTACTTCGTCACGGTGCTCGGCGTCGGTTTCGCCGCCCGGCGCGCGATCCGTACCAGCGTGGACTTCTTCCTCTCCGGCCGCTCGCTGCCCGCCTGGGTCACCGGCCTGGCGTTCGTCTCGGCGAACCTGGGCGCGCTGGAGATCATCGGCATGGCCGCCAACGGCGCGCAGTACGGCATCATGACCGTGCACTACTACTGGATCGGCGCCGTGCCGGCGATGGTCTTCCTCGGCATCGTGATGATGCCGTTCTACTACGGCTCCAAGGTCCGCAGCGTCCCCGAGTACCTGCGGCTGCGCTTCAACCGCCCCACCCACCTGCTCAACGCGATCAGCTTCGCGGTCGCGCAGGTGCTCATCGCGGGCGTGAACCTCTACGCGCTGGCCCTGATCATGCAGGCGCTGCTCGGCTGGCCGCTCTGGTTCGCGATCATCGTCGGCGCGGTGATCGTGCTGGCGTACATCACCGTCGGCGGGCTCTCCGGCGCCATCTACAACGAGGTGCTCCAGTTCTTCGTGATCATCGCCGGTCTGGTGCCGATCACGGTGATCGGACTGGTCAAGGTCGGCGGCGTGAGCGGCCTGATGGACGCGGTCCGCGACTCCAAACTCGGCGAGGCCGGACTGCACGCCTGGGAGGGCACCGGCAGCACCGACAACCCGCTCGGCGCGCACTGGCTGGGCATCGTGTTCGGCCTCGGCTTCGTGCTCTCCTTCGGCTACTGGACCACCAACTTCGCCGAGGTGCAGCGCGCGCTCTCCGCGCGGAACATGAGCGCCGCCCGGCGTACGCCGATCATCGCCGCGTACCCGAAGCTGCTCATCCCGGCGGTCACCGTGATCCCCGGTCTGATCGCCCTGGTCACCGTGAAAGGGCTGGGCGCCGACGAGGGCGACCTGGTCTACAACAACGCGATCCCGCTGCTCATGCGCGACCTGCTGCCCAACGGCGTGCTCGGCATCGCGGTCACCGGCCTGGTGGCCTCGTTCATGGCCGGCATGGCGGCGAACGTCAGCGGCTTCAACACCGTGTTCACGTACGACATCTGGCAGGCGTACTTCCGGCGGGACCTGCCGGACGAGCACTACGTGAAGGTGGGCCGGCTCGCCACCGTCGGCGCCGTGGTGATCGGCATCGGCACCGCGTTCATCGCGGCCGGGTTCAGCAACATCATGAACTACATCCAGGCGCTGTTCTCGGTGTTCAACGCGCCGCTGTTCGGCACGTTCATCATCGGCATGTTCTGGCGGCGGATGACGCCGCTGGCCGGGTTCTGGTCGCTGCTGTCCGGCACCGTCGTCGCCACCGCCACGTACCTGCTCTACAAGGGCGGCGTGATCAGCTTCAACTCGGACCTGGAGGAGAGCTTCTGGGGCGCGGGCCTGGCCTTCGCCACCGTCGCGGTGGTGGCCGCGATCGTCACGCCGCTGACCCGGCCGAAGACCGACCGGGAGCTGACCGGGCTGGTGTACGGCCTCAGCGACAGCACGCTCGCGGACGACACGCTGGCCGGCGACGCCGCCTGGTACCGCTCGCCGGTGCTGCTCGGCGTCGTCGCGGTGATCCTCGCCGCCCTGTTCTACATCCCGGTCTTCTAAGGAGGGGACGCACGCCATGGCAGACAACGCAGACCGCCACTACCAGGGCGGCGAGGCGCACGACCCGCTGGTCGACGAGACCGAGGACGCCCGCGAGGAACGCTCCGCCGCCGCCCGGCTCTTCGACATCCGCCGGGTCATCGGTGGCCTGTTCGTGGTGTACGGGCTGATCGTCGGCCTGATGGGGCTGTTCGACACGTCCGCCGAGATCGACAAGGCGCAGGGCGTCCGGATCAACCTGTGGGCCGGCGCGGCGATGCTGGTGTTCGGCCTGCTGATGCTGCTGTGGCTGCGGCTGAGCCCGACCGAGACGCCGGAGCCGCACCGCGACGAGTCCTGACCCCCGCCGCCCGCATGGCGCGGCCCGCACCGGGTACGCCACGGGGATCAGGCGGAAGGGACAGGAGGGCAGCAGCATGACCGATCGTGACCGCGGTGGCGAGCGGCCGCTGGAGGAGACCCCCGAGGTGGCCGCGGCGGTGGACGACGACAGCACGGTGCCCCAGTTGCGCAGCGGCGGCACCGACCCGGACAACCCCGTCTTCACCGAGCCCGACGGTGCGGTGCCCGACACCGGGTCGCCGAACCTCATCGGCGACCCGTACGCGGCCGGTACCGGCGCGACAGGCACCGGGACGGGCGCCGCACCGGACGACATCCGCACTGGCGCCGAGCAGCCCTGGGATCCGGAGGACCTGGTGCAGGCCCGGGGTCAGGACGTGACCCCGGAGAACCTGGAACGGGCCCGCCGCGACCTGGCCGAGCTGGGCCGGGCGGCGATCGAGCGCACCGTGCCCTGACACCGGCACGGCCGAGGGCCCCTGGCCGACGTGGGCGTCGACCAGGGGCCCGGGGAACCCGCGCGGCGGTGCCTCACTCCCGCCGCCGCGGGTGGTCCGGCCGCGGCTCAGGAGAGCGGCGGGTACGCGTTCTGCATGAGCTGCTGGAACTGCGCCGCGAACCACGCGCCGGAGATCGGCGCGTTCGGCAGGGCACCGGACATGTTGTTGCCGTTGCGGGCGTTGCCGGTGTACGTCGGGTCGCACATCCGGTCGAAGCCCTTGCCCTCGTTGTTCGGGATCTCGGTGCTGGAGCCGTCCGACTCACCCGGGGGCTTCACCCAGACGTAGGCGTCGATCCCGGTCTCCGGGTTGGCCCGCGGCCGCTCGCCGAGACCCGCGCCGGCCTGGTTGCACCAGTTGCCGGTGTGGAAGCGCCGGTCGACCCGGCCACCGTCCACGTAGGCGTCCACGCTGGTCGACGGGCCGGGGCCGGTCGGCCGGGCGGTGCCGCCCCAACCGTTGCGGGAGGTGTCGATCAGCATGCCGATGTTGCTGTCGAAGCCGACCGAGACCAGCTTCTGCCGGAACGCCTGGGCGAACGACAGCTCGTCCACGTACTGGTTCCAGTCGATCCACTTGGACTGCCGGACCGTCTGACCGTTCACCGAGTCGGTGACCTTGACGTACGGCTCCTTCAGGGCGGAGTAGTTCGCCGTGTTGACGATGAAGCCCTGCACGTTGGCGACGGTGCTGCCGGACGCGACGGCGGCGGCCTTGAGCTGGTCGGCGACCGGGCCGAAGTTGCTGTCCCAGCCGATCCAGCCGTGGTGGGCGGCGTCGATGTAGTTGTAGACGTTGCCGATCGCGCCCAGCTTCGCCAGGGCGTAGCCGACACCGTTCACGTACGCGCCGTTGGCCTTCACCGTGTCACACATGACCGTGCCGCCCGCGTTGCCCGAGGTGTTGGTCACCAGGTTGGGCAGCGAGTCGATCTCGATGATGTTGACGATGCGCAGGTTCCGGTACTTCGAGTCGCCCTGGATCGCGGCGATCGGGTCGATGTACTCGGCCTTGTAGCGGGGCAGCTCGTCCGGGCCCAGCTCACCGTTCGAGGCGAGCGCGGAGCAGTCCCGGCCGGGCAGGTTGTAGATGACGAACTGGATGTAGCCGGCGCCCTGGGCGAGCGCGGCGTCCAGGTGGTCACGGACGCCCATCGCCCCGTTGGAGCTGCTGTCCGGCGTGCCGTTGATGGCGGCGATCCGGTCGATCCAGACGGCGGTCGGGTTGTTCGACACCCGGTTGCCGCCGGACACCGACTCGGCCTTGGCCTTCCACTCGGGGTTCACGTACCCCTTTGCGCCGGCGTACGGGTTGTCGACCCGCTGCCCCGGCGGCGGAGTCGTGGGCGGCGGGGCCGTCGTGGGCGGCGGGGCCGTCGTCGGCGGGGTGCTCGTGGGGGCGTGCTGGTCGGCGGCGTGCTCGTCGGCGGGGTGCTGGTGGACGGCGTGCCGCCGTTGCACACAGTGCCGTTGAGCGTGAACTGGGTCGGCTTGGGGTTGCTGCCGCTCCAGGAGCCGTTGAAGCCGATGGTGGTGCTGGCGCCGCTGGCGAGCGACCCGTTGTACGACTCGTTCTGCGCGGTGACGTTCTGGCCGCTCTGGGACCACCGCGCGGACCAGCCGTTCACCACCCGCTGCGAGCTGTTCGGGAAGGTGAAGCCGAGGTTCCACGAGCTGAGCGCGTCACCGATGTTCTTGATGGTCACGGTGCCGGTGAATCCACCGGGCCAGTCGCTGGTCGTGTAGGTCACGCTGCACTGCGTGGCGGCCTGCGCCGCGGTGACCGGGAGGGTCACCAGTCCACCGGCTACCAGGACGCCGGCGCCGGTGAGCGCAAGCGTCCGGTTCCGGCCGGACAGCCTTCTCCACAGATTCATGCCACTGATCTCCTTGGGCGAGACCGGATCCGCGTACGGCCCGGCGCAATGGCGGCTGCGGTCGTCCTGCGGGAACGGCCGTGCGCGCCACGGGTTACTTCGGGGGACGCCCGACCCGGACGGGCGTTGTGGGGGTGGTGGTGCCGACCGGTCCGCAGGACCGGCCGATGGAGCCGGACGTCGGCCGATGGTGCCGGCTGCCCTCGACGTCTGAGCTCGCGGTGTGGCTCCCCGAACCGCGTGCAGCGATTCTTGCATGGGAGCGCTTCCATGGCAATGGCTCGATGCGCCTCGCCCCACCGTACCGCCGCCCGGCGCCACCACACCCCCCACTCCCCGCCGCCCACCGGCACCTCTCGGCTCGGGTGAACGTCATGGGTGTCGAAACGACCCGGAGACACCCACGACGTTCCACTCGGCACGCGGACCGCGCGAGGGGCCGCTGACAGCACGAGTGGGACCGGCGTCGCGGGACCGCCATGGAGAGCCCGATCGGCGCTACCGGTCGCGCAGCACGCGCCGGGGCCGCATCACCGGCAAATCCCTAAAAGCGAATCTTTCCCCGGATAAGTCGCGAAAAGGTCTAACGTCAGCCTTAGCTCGACTGACGTCGGGCTCAGGACGAACAGGGATGGAGACGCTGGTCATGGCTAAGAAGATGCTCGGGAAGGTGGTCGCGGGCGCCGCCCTCGGCGGAGCCGGCCTTCTCGCGTTCACCCCGGGAATGGCCTACGCGGGCGGGCACGACGAGGGCAAGGTCATCGCCAAGCCCCACGTGGTGAAGGCGGGGGACACCGTCGAGCTGCTCGCGATCTGCTCCGAGCCGCAGAAGCACGCCACCGTCTGGTCGAAGGTCACCGGCAAGGTCGACCTGCACCCGGCCCGCGACGGCGAACACGGCGACTGGGCCGACCGCGGCGGCGACTGGGGCGGCGACCAGGACTGGGGCTGGGACGACAAGGGTGCGGACGGCAAGGACGAGCACGGCAAGGGCCCGGACGGCAAGGACGAGCACGGCAAGGGCCCGGACGGCAAGGATGAGCACGGCAAGGGTCGGGACGGCCGCGGTGAGCCGGGCGGGGACGGGCACGGCCCGGACGGCAACGGCCCCGGCGGCAACGGTCCGGGCGGCAACGGCCCCGGTGGGAACGGGCCGGGCGGTGACGGGCCCGGCGGGAACGGCCCGGGTGGCGACGGCATGCCGCAGCCTCCGGCGAACCAGCCCCAGCCGCCGGCCGGCCAGCCGGAAGGGCAGCCGCAGCCGGGCGGCGCGGGCGCCGGCGCGGCCGTCGACCCCGGCGACTGGCAGGGGCACGACGAGTACGGCCAGGACGCCGAGCCGGGCTGGGAGAAGGAGAAGCCGGGCGCGCCGGACTGGACCAAGGACGAGCACGGCCCCGACGGCAAGGACCGGCACGGCAAGGACGCCAAGGACGAGCACGGCAAGGACGACCGTGGCGGGCGGCCGGACGACAAGGGCAAGGACGGCAAGGACGAGCACGGCTCCTGGCAGGACGGCAAGGACGACTGGCAGGGCGGCAAGGACGGCAAGGACGAGCACGGCTCCTGGCAGGGCGGTAACGACGACTGGCAGGGCGGCAAGGACGACTGGCAGGCGAGCGGAGGCGCCTGGCAGGAGGACAAGGGCGACTACGGCAAGGACGCCGAGCGCGACTACGGCAAGGACGAGTGGGAGCACGGAAAGGACTTCGTCTACTACGGCGAGGCCACCGTGTCGCACGACGCCCGGCCGGGCCGGTACGAGCTGCGGGGCACCTGCGGTGAGGGCGAGCTGGTGGTCCTGCCGCGCGGCGGGGTCGACGGCGGCGACGGTGGCATGACGACCACCGGCGTGGACCGTACCCTCGCCACCGGCGGTGCGGGCATGATCGGCGCCGCGGCGCTGGGCGGCCTGGTGCTGCTGCGCCGGCGGCGGGCCGGTGGCCTGGTCTGACCGGACGACGACCCGGGCCGGCGGCCGCCACGGAAGTCCGTGGCGTGCCGCCGGCACGGCCGTCGTCGTCCTGCTCGCCATGGCCGGGGCCGGTCTGATCGGCGCGTCCGTCCGGACCGTCCCGCCACCGTCACCGCCGCAGCCGCTCGGTCGGGCCGCCCCGGTCACCACCGGCCCGCAGAGCGATCCGGGTGGCGCCTACGCCGACCCGGACACCGAGGGCCGACCCGCACCGGGCACCGAGGGCCAACCGGCACCGGGCACCGGGCAGTCCACACCGGGCGGCACCGGCCGGCCGGCAGCGGACGCCGCCGGGGGCGGCCCGGCGGCGCCGGGCCCAACGACCGGCGCCACCCCGGGCGCCGCAGCCGTCCCGGGCGTCCCGAACACGACGGGCGCCGCCCCGGCCCCGCTGCCCCGGTCGGCGCCGGTCACCATCTCGATCCCCCGCATCGGGGTGCAGGCGCCGATCATGTCGCTCGGCACGAACCCGGACGGCACGGTCCAGGTGCCCCCGCTGGACCAGGCCATGAACGCCGGCTGGTACTCCCCCGGCGCCAGCCCGGGCGAGGCCGGCAACGCGGTCATCGTGGGTCACGTCGACTCCGCCCAGCTCGGCCCGGCGGTGTTCTTCAACCTCGGCGCGCTGGTGGCGGGTGACACGATAGTGGTGGCCCGGCAGGACGGCTCGTCCGCCACGTTCACGGTGCGGGAGGTCGCGTCGTACCCGAAGACCGCCTTTCCCGCCGCGCAGGTCTACGGCCCGTCGGACGTCCCCGCCCTGCGCGTGGTGACCTGCGGCGGGGTGTTCGACAAGACGGCCGGGAGCTACCTGAACAACATCGTCGTCTACGCGGCGATGACGAGCTGAGGGCGGGAACAGCAGTGGCCCGGTGGTCGGGGAACCGACCACCGGGCCACTCGTGCGTCAGCGTCAGGTCGCCGCCGAGGTCCGGACCAGGGTACGGATCTGGCGCAGCAGCACCGACAGCGCGGACAGGTCGGCGCGGGACTCGTCGAACTCCCCCATCGCCCGGTGCGCCCGGTGGATCGAGGTGGCGTTCGCCTGCTCCCACTCCTGCACCCGCTCCACCGGCGGCACGTCCTCCGGCGTGGACCCGAGCACCTCGGCGGTGAGCGCGGCCAGCGCGGCGTACAGGTCGTAGCGCAGCGCCATCCGGGCCAGCGTCTGCCACCTGTCCTCGCGGGGCAGCAGGGAGATCTTCGACAGCAGCGCGTCGACCCGGAACCGGTCGGAGAGCACGAAGTAGACCGAGGCCACCTCGCCCACGTCCCGCCCGGTGCCCTGCGCCGTCTCGACGATGTCCAGCAGGCCGAAGCTGTACATCAGGCGGGTCGCCTGCTCGGCCAGGTCACGCGGCAGCCCGCGCTCGACCAGCGACTCGATGTGCGCCGCGATGGCCTCCCGCTCGGTGCCCCAGAACCGGTTCTCCAGGTCCGGCAGGAGCCGGGCCACACCGTCGCGCAGCCGGGCGATCTCCGCCGGCACGTCGATCGGCGAGCGCCGGTTGGTGACCAGCCAGCGCACCGCGCGGTCGAGCAGCCGCCGGGTGTCCAGGTAGACGGCCGTCTGCAACTCGGGCGAGACCTTGTTGTCCAGCGCCTCGACCGCGTCCCACAGGTCACGCAGGCCGAACACCTCGCGGACCACCACGTACGCCCGGAGCACGTCGGCAGCGGACGCCGCCGTCTCCTCGACCACCCGGAAGACGAACGAGATGCCGCCCCGGTTGATCGCCTCGTTGACCAGGACCGTGGTGACGATGTCCCGGCGCAGGCGGTGCCGGCCCATCCGCTCGGCGAAGCGCTGCCGCAGCGGCGTCGGGAAGTAGTTGACCAGGACGTCGGTCGTCCACTCCTCGTCCGCCAGGCCCTCGCCGACGATCTCGCGCTCCAGCACGATCTTGACGTACGCGAGCAGCACCGCGAACTCCGGCGCGGTCAGGCCGCTCTCGGTGCGGACCGCCAGTTCCTCGTCCGAGGGCAGCGCCTCGAGCGCCCGGTTCAGCGCGCCGGACCGCTCCAGCTCGTTGATCATCCGCCGGTGCACCGGGAGCAGCGAGGCGGCCTGGGCCTGGGCGTTGTTGAGCGCCCGTGCCTGGTCGTAGTTGTCCCGCAGCACCAGCTCGGCGACCTCGTCGGTCATCTGGGCCAGCAGCTCGTCGCGCTCCGGCCGGTCCAGCTCACCATCGGCGACCGCCGTGTTGAGCAGGATCTTGATGTTGACCTCGTGGTCGGAGCAGTCCACACCGGCCGCGTTGTCGATGAAGTCGGTGTAGATGCGGCCGCCGGTCGAGGCGTACTCGATCCGGCCCTGCTGGGTGAAGCCCAGGTTGCCGCCCTCCCCGACGACCCGGCAGCGCAGGCCCTTGCCGTCCACCCGGATGGCGTCGTTGGACTTGTCGCCCACCTCGGCGTTGGTCTGGCTGGACGCCTTCACGTAGGTGCCGATGCCGCCGTTCCAGAACAGGTCGACCGGCGCGGTGAGGATCGCCTTCATCAGCTCCTGCGGGCTGAGCTGCGTGACGTCCTCGTCGAGGCCGAGCACCGCCCGTACCTGCGGCGAGATCGGCACCGACTTCGCCGTACGCGAGTGGACGCCGCCGCCGGCGGAGATCAGCTCGCGGTCGTAGTCCTCCCACGACGAGCGCGGCATGTCGAACAGCCGCTTGCGTTCCTCCCAGGACCGGGCCGAGTCCGGATCCGGGTCCAGGAAGATGTGCCTGTGGTCGAACGCGGCCACCAGCCGGATGTGCTTCGACAGCAGCATCCCGTTGCCGAACACGTCGCCGGACATGTCGCCGACGCCGACCACTGTGAAGTCCTGCGTCTGGGTGTCGTGGCCCAGCTCCCGGAAGTGCCGCTTGACCGACTCCCAGGCGCCCCGGGCGGTGATGCCCATCTTCTTGTGGTCGTAGCCGGCCGAGCCGCCGGAGGCGAACGCGTCGCCCAGCCAGAAGCTGTGCGCCTCGGAGATCTCGTTGGCGATGTCGGAGAACGTCGCGGTGCCCTTGTCGGCGGCCACCACCATGTACGGGTCGTCGCCGTCGTGCCGGACCACGTCCTCGGGCGGCACGATCTCGCCGCTGACGATGTTGTCGGTGACGTCGAGCAGCGCGGAGATGAACTCCTTGTAGCAGATCACCGCCTCGTCCCGGTCGCCCGGCTTCTGCTTGAGCACGAAGCCGCCCTTGGCGCCGACCGGCACGATCACCGCGTTCTTCACCATCTGCGCCTTGACCAGGCCGAGCACCTCGGTCCGGAAGTCCTCGCGCCGGTCGGACCAGCGCAGACCGCCGCGGGCCACCGGCCCGTAGCGCAGGTGCACGCCCTCGAACCGGGGCGAGTAGACGAAGATCTCGAACTTGGGCCGCGGCGCGGGCAGGTCCGGGATGGCCTGCGGGTCCAGCTTGAACGCCACGTACGGCTTGGGCCGCCCGCCCACCGGCTTCTGGTAGAAGCTGGTGCGCAGCGTGGCCTGGATCAGCGTCAGGTAGGCCCGCAGGATGCGGTCCTGGTCGAGGCTGGCCACCTCGTCCAGCGCCTCGCCGACCGCGTCGACCAGTTCGCCGCTGCGCTGCCGCCGCTCGTCGAGCGTGGTCGCGCCCGGGGCGAACCGGGTCTCGAACAGCTTCACCAGCAGTTCGGCGATCTGCGGGTACGCGATGAACGTCTGCTCCATGTACTCCTGGGAGAACACGGTGCCGGCCTGGCGCAGGTACTTCGCGTACGCGCGCAGCACGACGACCTGCCGCCAGGTGAGCCCGGCCCGGAGCACCAGCTCGTTGAAGCCGTCCACCTCGGCCTCGCCCCGCCAGGCGGCGGCGAAGGCGTTCTCCACGTGCGGACGCACCTCGGCCAGGTCCTGGTGCCGCTCGGGCAGCTCCAGACCGAAGTCGTAGAGCCAGATCCGGCCGTCGACGCGCTCCACCTCGTACGGGTGCTCGTCGACCACCTTCACGCCGAGCGAGTGCAGCACCGGCAGCACGGCGGAGAGCATCATCGGCTCGCCGTACCGGTAGACCTTGAACCGCACGTCCATCGCCTCGTCGGCGTCGGCGGCGCGGGCGGCGTACGGACGCGGCGGCGCCTGCTTGCGGAACAGGTGCATCTCCAGCTGGCCGGGCTCCTCCAGCAGCTCCAGCTTCGCCAGGTCCTTCATCGCCTCGTACGGCGTGTGCCCGTCCTTGTAGCCCTCCGGGAACGCGTCGGCGTACCGGGCGAAAAGGTGCTTGGCCTGCTCGTCACCGAGCTTGCGTTCCAGCACCAGCCGGTAGTCGTCGTCCCAGAGCCGGGTCGCGTCGGCCAGTTCCTCGGCGAGCAGGTCGGCGTCGATGTCGCCGGGCGGGTTGTTCGGATCGGTACGCACGATGAAGTGCACCCGGGCCAGCATCGACTCGGTCACCCGGGTGGTGTAGTCGACGCCGACGCCGTTCAGCTCGCGCAGCAGGATGTCCTGCATGCGCAGCCGGTTCTGCGTGGTGAACCGGTCCCGCGGCAGGTAGATCAGGCAGGAGATGAACCGCCCGTACGCGTCGCGGCGCAGGAACACCCGCAGCTGCCGGCGACCGGCCATCCGCAGCACGCCGATCACCGCGTGGTAGAGGTCGTCGGTCTTGATCTGGAACAGTTCGTCGCGCGGGTAGGTCTCCAGGATCTGCAGCAGGTCCTTGCCGGAGTGGCTGCGCAGGCTCAGGCCCGAGCGGTCGAGCACCTCGGCGACCTTGCGCCGGACCACCGGCAGCTCCTGCACGCTGGTCCGGTACGCGGCGGTGGAGAACAGGCCCAGGAAGCGCCGCTCCCCGACCACCTCGCCGGCCTCGTTGAAGATCTTGAAGCCGATGTAGTCGAGGTACGCCGAGCGGTGCACAGTGGCACGCGAGTTGGCCTTGGTGATGATGAGCAGGCGCTTCTCCAGCACCTTCTCGTGCGCCTCGGGCGTCATCGAGTTCAGCGACCGGGCCTCCGGCGAGTCGGAGCGCAGGATGCCCAGCCCGGTGCCGAGCACCGCCTCCAGGGCCTGCCCGCCGCGCACGCCGTCGGTGTGGACCAGGCGGTACTCCCGGTAACCGAGGAACGTGAAGTGGTCGTGCGCCAGCCAGCGCAGCAGCTCCACCGAGTCGGTGATGTCCTTCTCCGGCACCGGCGGGCGGTTGTCCGACGTCCGGGCGGCGGCCAGCTCGTCGGCGAGCGCGAGGGCCCGCTGCCGCATCTTCGGCCAGTCCTCGACCGCCTCGCGCACGTCGGTCAGTACCCGCTGCAACTCGCGCCGCAACGCCTCCCGCTCGGCCGGGTCGCGGACCGGGTCGATCTCGATCCGCATCCAGCTCTCGACCAGGTCACCGGCGATGGCGTCGTCCGGTTCCACGTCCGCCGACACCTCGGTGAGCCGGCCCAGCGGCTCGCGCCGCACCACGACCAGCGGGTGCACCAGCAGGTGCACGTCCAGGTGGCGGGAGTTCAGCAGGGCGGTCACCGAGTCGACGAGGAACGGCATGTCGTCGGTGACGATCTCCACGACCGTGTGGTGCTGCTCGGCGTCCGGCTCGTGGATGCGGAGCTTCAGCTCGCCCGGCACCCGCTGCTGGGCCAGGTCCCGGTGGGCCCGGGCCGCCTCCAGCATCTCCTCGGCGGTGAAGCCGATCAGCTCCTCGTCCGGCGCGAACCGCCAGAAGCGGTCCACCAGTGTGGCCGCGTCGTGGTCGTCGCCTGCCAGCGCGACCGCCTGGGCGACCAGCCGCTCCGCGTTGGGAACGGGCTCGTCCAGCTCGGCGTCCTCCGACTCGTCGGCCAGTGCCTGCGCAGGCAGGCCCAGGTCGTAGAGGGTGTCGATGCTGGAACCGGTCATCCCGGTCACTCCTGTGTCGAGACGGCTGAAACCGTCTCCGTCGGTCGCCGAATCGAAGCTGTCGTCGTCCCGGCCGGTGTCAGCCTGCCGGAGGTCGGGTCCCGGTTTGATCGCCGGACGCCGGTCCATCGGTGCCACTCCCCTCGACCCACCGCGTTGTGGGTCACTCTGCCGCCCAGCCTAGGCCCTACCGCGCGGTACCTCCCGCGGCGGACCACCGGCCGGACGTCCGGATCTGGACTCTGTCCTTTCACCCGTTGCGGGTCCGAGGTCGGCCGCTCGCGGAGTACCCCGACTGGCGATGTTCATCACACTGCCACACGCCGCTTCTGGCGCTGCCGGAGGCGGTGGCGGGGCGGTGGGGAACGCCTGGTCGTACTAGCGTGCAGGGCAGTTGAGCACCGGAAGGACCGCTTCATGCCCGTGTCGTACCCCGTCCGCCCCCGCCGTCACACCCGTCACCGTGCCCTCGCGGCACTGGCCGCAGTCCTGGTCACGGCCGGTGCGCTGACCGGATGCTCCGGGGACGACGGCCCGGAGGCGGCCGTCGAGGCGTTCCTCGGCGGCTGGCGCTCCGGCGACCTGCAGGCGGTCGGCTTCGTCCAGCCGGCCGGCGGGCGGGTGCCCGCCGGCGACGTGACCAAGCAGATCCAGGCGCTGGCCGGCGCGCTCGCGGCCAACCCGCCGGAGCTGGCGCGCACCGGCGACATCACCACCAAGGGCGACGTCGCCACCGCCCGGGTCAAGGTGAGCTGGGCGCTGCCCGGCGGCGGCACCTGGGCCTACGAGAATCCGGTACGCCTCAAGCGCGGCGGCGACGACCAGTGGCAGGTGATCTGGGAGCCGTCGGTGGTGCACGAGAAGCTGGAGAGTGGTGACAAGATCGCGCTGCGGCGGGAGCCGGCGCAGCGCGCCGGTGTGCTCGACGCGGCCGGTCAGCCGATCGTCGCGCCGCGCCCGGTGGTCCGGGTGCAGCTCGTCCCCGGCGAGATCGACGACGTCCCCGGCCTGCTCCGGAAGCTGGACGCCGCGTTCAAGGCGATCCGGCCAGCGCTCACCCCGCCGGTCGACCTGGGCGACCTGCCCAAGCGGCTCAAGGAGGCCAAGCCGGACGGCCTGGTCGAGGTGGTGACGTTGCGGGACGAGGCGTACCGGCAGATCAAGCCACGCATCTACGACCTGCCCGGCACCCGGTTCGCCTCGGGGCAGCTCATGCTGGCGCCGACCCGCGAGTTCGCCCGGGCGCTGCTCGGCTCGGTCGACCAGGCCACCGCCGACGACCTCCAGGCCCACCCCGAGCGGTACGCGCGCGGCGACCTGGTCGGCCACGGCGGGCTCCAGGGCCGGTACGACGAGCGGCTGCGCGGCGTCCCCGGCGTCACCGTCATCACCGAGCGGACCACCCCGGACGGCAAGGTCGAGCCGACCGGCACGGAGCTGTACCGCGCCGACCCGAAGCCGGGTCAGCCGGTGAAGACGACAATCGACGCGGCCACCCAGAACGCCGCCGACGCCGCGTTGCGCGGGCAGACCCGCCGGTCCGCCCTGGTCGCCGTGCGGATCAGCGACGGCGCGGTGCTGGCAGCCGCGAACGGCCCTGGTGCGGCGGGCGACAACCTCGCCTTCACCGCCCAGGTGCCGCCCGGCTCGACGTTCAAGATGGTCAGCGCGCTCGGCCTGCTCGACCGGGCCGCGGTGACCCCGCAGACGACTGTCAACTGCCCGAAGACGGCGACCGTCGAGGGACGGATCTTCAAGAACTCGGACAACTTCGAGCTGGGCGCGGTGCCGTTCGCCACCGACTTCGCCAAGTCGTGCAACACCGCGTTCACCGCGCTGGCGCCGAAGCTCGGCCCGGACGGGCTGGCGCAGGCCGGCCGTACGCTCGGCCTGGAGGCCGCCTGGGATCTGGGCACCGACGCGTTCACCGGCAAGATCTCCGCCAACGGTTCGGCCACCGAGCAGGCCGCCGCCGCGATCGGCCAGGGCACCACGCTGGTGAGCCCACTGGCGATGGCGAGCGCCACGGCGGCCGTGGCCCGGGGCAAGTTCGAGCAGCCCAAGCTGCTGCTCGACCCGGCGCCGGCCAAGCCCGCACCGGCCGGCGAGCCGCTCAAGCCGGAGTCGGTGACGGCGCTGAAGTCGATGATGCGCGGGGTGGTCACAGCGGGCAGCGGCAGCGCGCTGGCGGACGTGCCGGGCGAGCCGGTGCACGGCAAGACCGGCACCGCGGAGTACGACAACAACCCGGCGCACACGCACGCCTGGTTCGTGGGCTGGCAGGGAGACGTGGCCTTCGCCGTCTTCGTCGAGCAGGGCGGGGCGGGCTCCAAGGTGGCGGCGCCGATCGCCGAGAAGTTCCTGCGCGGCCTGGCCGCGAGCTGAGGCGTACCGGTCAGGCGATGTCGATGCCGGAGCGCGCCGGGTCCGGCTCGTCTCCGGCGGAGGCGCGGCGCAGCAGGCCGGGCCCGAGCGGGTCGTCACCGAGGTCGTCGCCGGCGGTCGGATCGGGCCCGATCGGTTCCACCGCGACCGCCGGCGCCGGTACGGCCGCCGGGGCGGGCAGCGGCTCGGGCTCCGGCCGGTTGTCGGCGACGCGGGGCGCCGGTGCGACGGGTCCGGTCGGCAGCAGCCGGGGCGGCACGGCGCCCGGCGCAACGACAGGGGCGAGCCCGGCGACCACCGTGTTCACGATCTCGGCCGCGTAGGCCCCGTCCGGGTCGTAGTCGGGGTCGAAGACGGTCAGCTCGACGCCGAGGCAGTGCGGGGTGTCGACCAGCCCGGCGAGCAGGATCTCCAGCTCGGCGAAGGCGATGCCGCCCGGGTCGGGCGCGTCCACGGCGGGCATCACCGCCGGGTCGAGCACGTCCACGTCGATGTGCACCCAGTAGCCGGCGCAGTCGACGAGCTGCTCGTGCGCCCACTGGGCGGTCCGGGCGGCGCCCTCGGCGCGCAGCGCCGGCACCGGCCGGGTGGTGATGCCGGCGGCCTGGAGGTCGAGCCGGTACTCGTCCTGCGCGCGGATGCCGAGCACCACCACGTCGATGTCCCGGAAGTACGGCCGGCGGCCCTCGATCGCGGCCAGGTCGGGCTGTCCCCGGCCGGTGACCAGGGCGAGATCCTCCCCGGCGGCGGCGCCGACGTAGGAGGCGTTGCCGGGGTGCCGGAAGTCGGAGTGGCCGTCGACGAAGACCAACCCGATCCGCCCGCCGACCGCCTCGCCGAGGCGGTGCATGGCCAGCGCCGAGCCGAGCAGCACCGAGCAGTCGCCGCCGAGCACCAGCGGGAACTCACCCCGGTCGATGATCGCGCCGATCCGGTCGGCGAGCACCACCGAGTACGCGGAGATCTCCGGCGCGTGGCAGACACCGTCGCCGGGCCGCCAGTCGCCCGGGTCGTACCGCGGCGGGGTGAGGCAGCCGGCGTCGCGGGCCCGCAGCCGCGCGAGCAGGCCGTGGTCGCGCAGCGCGCCAGGCGCCTTGCCGCAGCCGGGGACGGAACTGGCCGTGGGCGGGCGCAGTCCGAGGTTGGTCGGCGCGTCGAGGACGGCGATCCGGCGCATCATGGGCTCCCGTCCTCGGTGGTCGGGCGGGCCGGCGGTGCGCCGGCCCGCGCGGGTTGACTCAGAACAGTGCGCTGGCCAGGGCGCGTCGGGCGGACGCCACGGCGGGGTCGTCCGGGCCGGCGATGGTGAACAGGCCGAGCAGGTGCTGGCGTACCCGGTCCCGGTCGTCGCCCGCGGTACGCCGGACCAGGCCGACCAGCCGCTTGTACGCCTCGTCGGCGAGGCCGCTGAGCACCTCGATGTCGGCGGCGAGCAGCTGGGCGTCGACGTCGTCGGGGGCCGCGGCAGCGGCGTCGAGCGCGCCCTGCGGGTCGGCGCCTGCCACCCGGCGGGCCAGCCCGACCTGCGCCAGGCCCGCCTCCGCCGCCGCGTCGGCCGGGGTCTCGGCGAGGATCTTCCGGTACGCCGCCTCGGCCGCGTCGAGGTCACCGCTCATCAGCGCGTCGTCGGCGGCGTCGAGGCGCGGATCCTCCGGCTCGGCGACTGTGACGCCACCGGCCTTGAGGACCGCCTGGAGCCACTGTCGCAACTGCGCCTCCGGGACCGGGCCGGGGAAGGCGTCGATCGGGCGGCCGCCGACGATGGCGTACGTGGTGGGCAGCGTCTGGAGCTGGAACATCTGCGCGAGCCGCGGCTGCTGCTGCACGTCGACCCGGGCCAGCAGCCACGCTCCCCCGCCCTCGGCGGCCAGCCGCTCCAGCACCGGGGCGAACTGGTCGCTCTCCGGGTAGCCGGCGGCACCGAAGAAGACCACTACCGGTGTGGTGAGCGAGCGTTCGAGCACCTCGGACTGGATGTTCGCCTCGGTCACGTCGATCACGGCGGCGGAGCCTGCGGGGCTGCCCGGCAGCCCGGTCGGGCCGGTGCCCTGGGACGGTGTGGCGGAGGAGGTGTCGGCCGGTGCGGGGGTGCGCAGCGCGCTGAGGTCGACCGCGCCGCGGGTGAAGATCGACGAGGTGATCCGTGGGTCGCTCATGGTTGTCTAGTCTCGCACGTACCCCGGGGATCTCCGACCACCCGCAACGCCCACGTCGCCACTCTCACCCCTGCTCAGCCCCCGCGCCGCCCCCGCACCCCCACCTCCCCGCGATCTTGCACTTTCCGCCCCGGCAAATGCGACGAATGCCGCAGTCGCGGGGCTCGAAGTGCAAGATCTGTGAAGGTTGGTGTCAAGTGGTGGCTTCGAGGGTGCGCCAGATTTGGCGGGCTATGTAGCGTTTGAGGCTGCGGGTGATCTCGGCTGGGGTGCGGCCTTCGGTGGTGCGGCGGTTGATGTAGTCCTTGGTGGGCTGGTGGCATCGTTGGCGGGTTTTGGCGATGGTGTGCAGGGCGGCGTTGAGGGTGCGGTCGCCGCCTCGGTTGAGGCGGTGGCGGGTGATGCGGCCGGAGCTGGCGGGGACGGGGCTGACGCCGGCGAGTGAGGCGAAGGCGGCTTCGTTGCGGAACCGGCCGGGGTGTGACCAGGCGGTCAGCGCGATCGCGGCGGTGACGGGGCCGATGCCGGGTTGGTCGAGCAGGGTGGGGCAGAGTTTGTCGACCAGGGTGCGGATCTCGGTGAGGTTGGCTTTCAGGAGTTGGTCGAGGGTCTGGATCTGCTCGGCGAGGGCTGCCAGGTGAGTGCGGCGCACCCGGTCGAGACCGCTGCCGTTGCTCGTGGTGGTGAGGGTGGTGGCGTGCTGGACCTGCCGCAGGGTGCTCAGTCCTCGCATCTGTGCGCGTAGGTCGTCGTCGGCGGTGAGGATCACCGATTTGAACAAGTTGATGGTGGCGGTGCGGGTGTCGCTGTAGTGACGGCGGCAGACGTGCAGCAGGCGCAGGGCTTCCCGGTCGCCGTCGGCGCGGGGTGAGGCGACGTGGTCGGCGGCCAGCACGCCACGAGCGGCGTGCACGGCGTCCAGCGCATCGGACTTGCCGCCTCGACGGCAGCGCCCCGCAGCGGGTTTAGGTGCTTCCAGGACGTCCTCACCCGCGGCACGCAGGACGCGCAGCAGACCGACACCGTGACAACGAGCGCCGTCCAGGGCCCAGGCCCGCCGGCCCGTTCCCAGCCCGGTCGTCTGCCGGCCGGCCCAGGCCAGCAGCACAGCGGCGCCGTCGTTGGTGGCCGGCACGGTGATCTCCGCCAGCACGGTCCCGACCACAGTGAGCACCACGGCGGTGTGCGTATCGGTATGGGTATCCACACCGATGACCGCGTCGACACGCTCGGCCAGACGTTCTGCCAGGATAGGAAACACGGACGGTTCTCCCTTGCACGGGACGACGTTCGGACGGCGTCGGCCCGGGAGACGATCACCCAGCGGCACATCTGTGATGAGTCACGCGACACGGGCTGCACACCCTCCGCGGACAGGCTTCTGATCAGGCCAACAAGGTGGGCCGGGCCGACGCCGGCAATCCACGAGGACACGTCGACGCCACGGCACACCAACTGACGGCGGCCAGATCTTGCATGAGTCACTCATAGATCACCAACGTCGAACCCTACCGATACCAACCTCCCGGAACCGGCCCACTTATAGAAGCGTCGACGGGGTGAGGGTGGGGCGAGGGGGTCAGAAGCGGGCGGGCTCTCGGTAGACGCCCCACTCGGTGCGGAGGGCGTCGCAGATCTCGCCGAGGGTGGCCTCGGCGCGGACCGCGTCGAGCATGGCGGGGATCATGTTCTCGCCGGTCCGGGAGACCTCGACCATCCGCTTGACGGCGGCGGTGACGGCGGCGTCGTCGCGGGCCGACTTGCGCTCGGTCAGCACCCGGCGCTGCTCCAGCTCCACCTCGTGCGAGATGCGCAGGATCTCCAGGTCCTTGGCGACGGTGCCGGTGTGGCAGTTGACGCCGACGATCCGCTTGTCGCCCTTCTCCAGCGCCTGCTGGTAGACGAACGCCGACTCGGCGATGTGCCCGGTGAACCAGCCGTCCTCGATGCCGCGCAGAATGCCGGAGGTCATCGGGCCGATGGTGTGCGGGCCCTCGCCGCCGAGCTGCTTGATCCGGGCGAAGATCTCCTCCGCCTCGGCCTCGATCCGGTCGGTGAGCGCCTCGACGTACCAGGAGCCGCCGAGCGGGTCGGCCACGTTCGTCACCCCGGTCTCCTCCATCAGCACCTGCTGGGTCCGCAGGGCGATCTCGGCCGACTCGTCGGTGGGCAGGGCGAGCGTCTCGTCGAGGGCGTTGGTGTGCAGCGAGTTGGTGCCGCCGAGCACCGCGGCCAGGGCCTCCACGGCGGTACGCACCACGTTGTTGACCGGCTGCTGCGCGGTCAGCGACACCCCGGCGGTCTGCGTGTGGAACCGCAGCCACTGGGCCTTCTCGCTGGTGGCGCCGTACACGTCACGCAGCCAGCGGGCCCAGATCCGGCGGGCGGCGCGGAACTTCGCGATCTCCTCGAAGAAGTCCACATGCGAGTCGAAGAAGAAGCTCAGGCCGGGGGCGAACGTGTTCACGTCCAGCCCGCGCGACAGGCCCAGCTCGACGTACCCGAAGCCGTCGGCCAGCGTGTACGCCAGCTCCTGCGCGGCGGTCGAGCCGGCCTCGCGGATGTGGTAGCCGGAGACGGACAGCGGCTTGTACCGGGGGATCTCCCGGGCGCAGTACTCCATCAGGTCGCCGATGAGGCGCAGGTGCGGCTCGGGGTCGAACAGCCACTCCTTCTGCGCGATGTACTCCTTGAAGATGTCCGTCTGGAGTGTCCCGTCCAGCGTGGACAGATCGGCGCCCTGCCGTTCGGCGGCGACCAGGTACATGCAGAAGACCGGAACGGCCGGGCCGGAGATGGTCATCGAGGTGGTCACGCCGGCCAGGTCGATGCCGTCGAACAGCACCTCCATGTCGGCGGCCGAGTCCACAGCGACACCACAGTGGCCGACCTCGCCGAGGGACTGCGGGTCGTCCGAGTCGCGGCCCATCAGCGTCGGCATGTCGAAGGCCACGGAGAGACCGCCACCGCCCGCGCCGAGGATCATCTTGTAGCGCTCGTTCGTCTGCCGGGCGTTGCCGAAGCCGGCGAACTGCCTGATGGTCCAGGTCCGCCCGCGGTAGCCGGTCGGATACAGACCCCTGGTGTACGGGAACTCGCCCGGCCAGCCGATCCGCTCGAACCCGGGGTACGCGGTGTCCTCCGGCGGGCCGTACACCGGCTCGACCGGCATTCCGGACAGCGTGGTGAAGTCCGCGTCGCGCTTGCGGGCGGCGTCGTAGCGGGCCTGCCAGCGGGCCCGACCGGCGGCGATCTCGTCAGCGTCCATGCGCGGAGCTCCTTCTCAAGTCGTCGTCCCGGTTCCGAGTGTAGAGCGAGATCCTGAACGATCCTTAAGGGCTCGCGTACCGGCCGGTAACCCGGCGATCGGCCCCACCGAGGCGACCCATCACCGTCGATCCGCAGGTCAGGGCGCTGTCTCACGTGGCGGACGACTGCCCGGCGCAGCCTCCCGGCAGCCGGGTTCCCGTGCCACACTCCCGCCGTGGGCAATCGAATCACGACCCGGCTGATTACCTAGGCGGCGTACGCCTCCGCGTGCGTCGCCGGCCAAGCGATCCTGTCGGCTCGTCCTAGTGAGGCCCCCGTGAGCGTGTCCGCATCCACCCCCGCAACCGTCGACCATCCCCGGCCCGCCCCCGGCCGCCCGTACGACGAGCCCGCCGCCGAGCACGGCACGCCGAGCACGATGGTGATCCACCTCGGCGTCGGCCACTCCACGACCGGCCTGCTCAAGGTGCTGTCCGTGCTGCACTCCCGCCGGGTCGCCGTCTCACACGTCCAGTACGTGCAGTGCCCCGACCGGTCCGCGGTGATGATCGTCGAGTGCACCCCCGGCACGGCGCCGCTGGAGACGGTCCGCAAGAGCGTCGCGAACGCCGTACCTGTGGTCAGCGTCAGCGTGCACAGCGCGCCGACCCGCGACGGCGTCCGGCGCCTCCGGTCGGGCCGCGGCACCCACAGGTGACGGGTCAGCCGGTGGACTCCGGGCCACCGGCGCGCATGACGTCCCGGGCGGTGAGCGCCACGTGTAGCGACAGGCGCCGCTCACTCGAATCCAGGTCGACGCCGAGCACCCGCTCGATCAGCTCCAGCCGCTGGTAGAGCGCCGACCGCGACAGCGACATCGCGTCCGCCGCGCGCCGCTTGTTGCGCCCCTCCACCAGGTACGTCTCCAGCAGCGCGACGTGGTTCGTGCCGTGGCGCTGGTCGTACGAGAGCAGCGGGCCCAGCTCGCGCTCGACGAACGTCTGCAGGCGCACGTCGTCGCGCAGCAGGTACAGCAGGCCCCGGAGGCGGACGTCGTGCAGCCGGTAGAACGGGCGCGGCTCGGCGGTGTGCACTGTCGCGTCGGCCACCTGCGCCGCCTCCACCAGTGAGCGCCGGGCCAGGTCGAGCGTCCGGACCACCGACCCGGCGGCGACCACGACGTCCGCGCCCGCCCGGTGGCCCGCCCGGGTGAGCGCGGCGGACAAGCTCCCCAGCGCGGCCTCGTCGGAGCCGGTCTCGTCGAGCGCGACGAGGAGGGTGACGCCGGTGCCGCCTGCCGCCTCGTCCACGTCGCCGGCGAGCGCGGCGAGCCCGCACTCGCGTACCGCCGTCTCCACCGCGTCGAGCAGTGCCCGCCGGTTCGCGTTCCCGTCGGCGCCGGTGCCCGGGGCCGGCCGGCGCCGCCGGACCACGACGCCGAGCAGCCGGCGCTGTTCCAGGACGACACCGAGTCCGCGTGCCCGCAGTGCCACGTCCCGGGTGGGCGCCGAGTGGGTGACGATGCTCAGCAGCAGGCTGCTGCGCGCCTGCCGCTCGACCGACGACGAGTCCCGGGCGACAAGCTGGTTCAGCGCGATGGTGGACGCGGCGCGTTCCAGCAGCACCCGGGTCCGAGCCGGTGGCTCCTGGTCGCACAGCAGCACGAGCCGCCCCCACCGGTTGCCGCGCGCCTCGACGCTCGTCACCAGCCAGCCCGAGCGCGGCTCGTAGCCGGTGCCGGACGGGACCTCGACCGCGCGGGAGCGGGTCTCCCAGCGGTCGAGCAGCTCCTCGGCGGTCAGCGGACCGGTCTCGTACGCCAGCACCTGGTGGGCGAGGTTCTCCAGCACCGCGGGACGCCGGGACAGGCGGGTGACCTCGCGGAGCACCTGGCGGGGCTCGGCGCCCTCCACCGACAGCTCGGTGAAGATGCGGTGGATCTCGTCCTTCGCGAGCAGGTCCGCCGTCTGCTCCTCGACGATCACCGAGTGGACGACCTCGGTCACGGCGACGAACCGCATCTCGCGGCGGAGCGCGATCAGGGGCAGGTTCCGGCTGCGGGCGTGCTCGACCAGCCCGGCCGGCAGCGTGCCGCCGAACCGGCGGCCCAGCTCGACCACCACGCCCGCCACCCCGACGGCCGCCAGGCCGTCGATCCACCGGCGCAGCCCGTCGTCGTCGGGGGGCAGGCCGATGCCCGTGGTCAGGACCAGCTCGCCACCGCGGAGCAGGTCGGCGATCTCGGGGATCTCGGCGACGTGCACCCAGCGCACCGGCGCGTCCAGCCGGTCCCGGCCCGCCAGGACGCGCGGACCGGCCTGCTGCAGGGCCGGCAGTTCGAGCACGTCACGGACCGTCATCGGCATCGGAGCGCCTCCCCCTCTCCTCCGGCGCACAGTATGTGCGCTTCCCGTGGACGGGAACGACACAGTGCCCATTGCCCGGACCTGGGGAAGCGCAGATGATCCCGGGCATGACCCAGACAGCACCCGGCACCGCGCCCGCTCCCGTCCCGCTGGAGCGGGTGACCCACTGGATCGACGGCAAGCCGTTCGCCGGCGTCACCGAGCGTACGGCCCCAGTCTACGATCCGGCGCTGGGCGCGGTCCGGACGGAGGTGCCGCTGGCCTCGGTCGACGAGGTGGACCAGGCCGTCGCCTCCGCCGCCGCCGCATTCGCCTCCTGGCGGAACTCGTCGCTGACCAGGCGCACCCAGGTGCTGTTCGCGTTCCGGGAGCTGGTCAACCAGCACAAGCAGGAGCTGGCCGAGCTGATCACGGCCGAGCACGGCAAGGTCGTCTCCGACGCCCTCGGCGAGGTCACCCGCGGCCTGGAGGTCGTCGAGTTCGCCTGCGGCATCCCGCACCTGCTCAAGGGCGGCTACTCCGAGGGCGTGTCCACGAACGTGGACGTCTACTCCATCCGGCAGCCGGTCGGCGTCTGCGCCGTCATCTCGCCGTTCAACTTCCCGGTGATGGTCCCGATGTGGTTCGTGCCCATCGCCATCGCGGCGGGCAACACGGTCGTGCTCAAGCCCAGCGAGAAGGACCCGTCGGCGTCGCTGCTCGTGGCCCGGCTGTGGGAGCAGGCCGGCCTGCCCGCCGGCGTGTTCAACGTCGTGCACGGCGACAAGGTCGCTGTGGACCGGCTGCTGGAGCACCCCGAGGTCAAGGCGGTGTCGTTCGTCGGCTCCACGCCGATCGCCCGGTACGTGTACGAGACCGGCACCCGCAACGGCAAGCGCGTCCAGGCCCTCGGCGGCGCCAAGAACCACATGGTGGTGCTGCCGGACGCCGACCTCGACCTGGCCGCCGACGCGGCCGTCAACGCCGGGTTCGGCTCGGCCGGCGAGCGGTGCATGGCCATCTCGGCCCTGGTGGTCGTCGAGCCCGTCGCCGACGACCTGGTGGCCCGGATCCGCGAGCGCATCGCCACGCTGAAGGTCGGTGACGGGCGGCGCTCCTGCGACATGGGTCCGCTGGTCACCAAGGAGCACCGCGACCGCGTCGCGTCGTACCTCGACGCGGGTGTCGAGGCCGGCGCCGAGCTGGTGGTGGACGGCCGCGAGGTGCGGGTCGACGGCGACGAGTCCGGGTTCTGGCTCGGGCCGAGCCTGCTGGACCGGGTGTCGCCCGAGATGAGCGTCTACACCGACGAGATCTTCGGGCCGGTGCTCTCGGTGGTGCGCGTCGGCAGCTACGACGAGGCGCTCGCGCTGGTGAACGCCAACCGGTACGGCAACGGCACTGCGATCTTCACAAACGACGGCGGCGCGGCCCGGCGCTTCCAGAACGAGGTCGAGGTCGGCATGGTCGGCGTCAACGTGCCGATCCCGGTGCCGATGGCCTACTACTCCTTCGGCGGCTGGAAGGACAGCCTCTTCGGCGACTCGCACGCCCACGGCGCCGAGGGCGTGCACTTCTTCACCCGCGGCAAGGTCGTCACCTCCCGGTGGCTCGACCCCAGCCACGGCGGCATCAACCTCGGCTTCCCCGAGAACGTCTGAGCAGCGGAGAGAGAACGCCGATGAGCAGCAGCGCACGACGCACCTACGAACTCGACCGCGCGCACGTCTTCCACTCCTGGTCCGCCCAGTCGCTGCTCGACCCGATGGTGGTCGAGCGCGCCGAGGGCTCGTACTTCTGGGACGGCGACGGGAACCGCTACCTGGACTTCTCGTCGCAGCTCGTCAACACCAACATCGGCCACCAGCACCCGGTGGTGGTCGCGGCGATCCAGGAGCAGGCGGCCCGTCTGTGCACGATCGCGCCGTCGTACGCCAACGACGTTCGCGGCGAGGCGGCCCGGCTGATCACCGAGCTGACCCCGGCGGGCCTTTCCAAGGTGTTCTTCACCAACGGCGGCGCGGACGCGATCGAGCACGCCGTCCGGATGGCCCGGCTGCACACCGGCCGGCCGAAGGTGCTGTCGCAGTACCGCAGCTACCACGGCGGCACCCAGACCGCGGTGAACCTGACCGGCGACCCGCGCCGCTGGCCCAGCGACAACGGCACCGCCGGGGTGGTGCACTTCTTCGGCCCGTTCCTCTACCGGTCGGAGTTCGGCGCCACCACCGAGGAGGAGGAGTGCACGCTCGCGCTGCGCCACCTCGAACGCGTCGTGGAGATGGAGGGCCCGTCCACCATCGCGGCGATCGTGCTGGAGACGGTGCCGGGCACCGCCGGCATCATGCCGCCGCCGCCGGGCTTCCTCGCGGGCGTACGGGAGCTGTGCGACAGGCACGGCATCCTCTACATCGCCGACGAGGTGATGGCGGGCTTCGGGCGTACCGGCGCCTGGTTCGCGCTGGACCACTACGGCGTGGCGCCGGACCTGATCACCTTCGCCAAGGGCGTGAACTCCGGTTACGTCCCGCTCGGCGGTGTGGTGATCGCCGACCATGTCGCCGAGACGTTCGCCACCCGCGCCTACCCCGGCGGCCTGACCTACTCCGGTCACCCGCTTGCCACCGCCGCCGCCGTCGCAACCATCAACGTGATGCGGGACGAGCGGATCGTCGAGAACGCCGCCACGATCGGCGCCGACGTGCTGGGCCCGGGGCTGCGCGAACTCGCCGACCGGCACCCGAGCGTCGGTGACGTGCGTGGGCTCGGCGTGTTCTGGGCGCTGGAACTGGTACGCGACCGCGGGACGAGGGAGCCGCTGGCGCCGTACGGGTCGTCGTCGCCGGAGATGAACGAGGTGCTGGCCGCGTGCAAGCGCGGCGGCCTGGTCGCGTTCGCGAACTTCAACCGGATCCACGTGGTGCCGCCGTGCACCGTGTCGGAGACGGAGGCCAAGGCGGGCCTGGCGATCCTCGACGAGGCGCTGACACTCGCCGACCGCCACACGGTCTGAGGCACTGCCCACCACCGCCCGCCGGGTCCACCCCGGCGGGCGGTCCCGTATCCGAGAGATCCGCGAGACGGCCGGCGACCCCGGTGACGCGGAGACCGACGCACCCAGAAGGTGACGAATGACTACCGTAGATCTCGCCGACCCACCGGTCACCAACCCCTTCACCGGCACCACCGGCCTTCCGCGTACCTCAGAGGGCTGGACCCAGCTCGTCACCCCGGACGGGCGCCTGCACCCCGAGGTCGACGCCGACCGCGACGCCCTCGGCCGCCTCACCCGTGACCTGTACCGGGGGATGCGGCTCGCGCGCCGCCTCGACGACGAGGCGTTCGCGTTGCAGCGACAGGGCGAGCTGGGCCTGTGGCTGCAGTGCCGCGGCCAGGAGGCCGCCCAGGTCGGCTCGGTCGCGGCGGTACGCGCCGACGACTACGTCTTCCCGAGCTACCGGGAGCACGCCGCGGCGCTGTGGCGCGGCATCGGCCCGGCCGACCTGCTGCGTCAGTGGCGCGGTGTCGCGCACAGCGGCTGGGACCCGGAGCCGTACTCGTTCCACATCTACACGCTGGTCCTGGCCGCCCAGTTGCTGCACGCCACCGGGTACGCCCTCGGGGTGCAGCGCGACGGCAGCGACACGGTCGTCGTGACGTACTTCGGTGACGGCGCCGCCAGCGAGGGCGACGCGAGCGAGGCGATGAACATCGCCGCCGTCAACGCCGCGCCGATGGTGTTCTTCTGCCAGAACAACCAGTGGGCCATCTCCACGCCGACCGCGTCGCAGACGCGTACCCCGATCCACCGGCGCGGCGCCGGGTTCGGCCTGCGCAGCGAGTGGGTCGACGGCAACGACGTGCTGGCGGTGTACGCGGTGACGTCCGCGGTGACCGCGCACGCCCGGTCCGGCGCCGGCCCCGCGATCGTCGAGGCCACCACGTACCGGATGGGCGGGCACAGCACGTCGGACGACCCGACCCGGTACCGCACCGACGACGAGCTGGAAGCCTGGCGGGCGCGGGATCCGCTGGCCCGGGTCGAGGCGCTCATGCGCGCCGAGGGCTGGAGCGACGAGGCGTTCCTCGGCGAGATCCAGGCCGAGGCGGACGAACTGGCCGACCGGACCCGCCGGGAGTGCCTGGCCCTGACGGCGCCGGACCTCGCGGACGCCTTCGCCACGGTGCTGGCCGACGTGCCCCCGCTCCTGCGGGAGGAGCGCGACACGTTCGTCGCCTACCGCGCCTCCTTCCTCGACTGACGCCCGCCTGCGATCGGAGAACTCGTTCATGCTCACCCTCTGTCAGGCACTGAACTCCGGCCTGCGCCGCGCCATGGAGGACGACGACAAGGTCCTCCTGATGGGCGAGGACGTCGGCCGGCTCGGCGGCGTCTTCCGGGTCACCGACGGTCTCCAGAAGGACTTCGGCGAAGCCCGGGTGGTGGACACCACCCTCGCCGAGTCCGGGATCATCGGCACCGCCATCGGGCTGGCGCTGCGCGGCTACCGCCCGGTCTGCGAGATCCAGTTCGACGGCTTCGTCTACCCCGCGTTCAACCAGATCGTCTCCCAGCTCGCCAAGATGCGGGCGCGCACCGGCGGCCGTACCGGCCTGCCCGTGGTCGTGCGGATCCCCGTGGGCGGCGGCATCGGCGCGGTGGAGCACCACAGCGAGTCGAACGAGGCGTACTTCGCGCACACCGCCGGGCTGCGGGTCGTCTACTGCGCCAGCCCGGACGACGCGCACTGGATGATCCGCCAGGCCGTCGCCGGTGACGACCCGGTCATCTTCTACGAGCCGAAGCGCCGCTACTGGGTCAAGGGCGAGGTGACAACCGCCGGACCGCCGCTGCCGCTGGACCGCGCCCGGACCGTGCGGCCGGGCACCGACGTGACCCTGCTGACGTACGGCGGCACCGTCGCCACCTGCGTCGCCGCCGCCGAGGCCGCCGCTCAGGAGGGCCGCGACATCGAGGTGATCGACCTGCGGTCCATCTCCCCGCTGGACGTGGCGACCATCGAGGAGTCCGTGCGCCGTACCGGCCGGGCGGTGGTGGTCCACGAGGCCCCCACGTTCGCCGGGTTCGGCGCCGAGGTCGTCGCGCAGGTCACGAGCCGGTGCTTCTACTCGCTGGAGGCGCCGGTCGAGCGGGTCGGCGGCTTCAACCTGCCGTACCCGCCGGCCAAGGTCGAGGAGGAGTACCTGCCCGACCTGGACCGGATCCTCGACGCCGTCGACCGCGTCCTGGCCGCGTGAAGGGAGAGGTACCCGTGAGCGTTCAGCAGTTCCGTCTGCCCGACGTCGGCGAGGGCCTCACCGAGGCCGAGATCGTCACCTGGCGGGTCGCCCCGGGCGATCCGGTCCGCCTCAACGACGTCATCGTGGACATCGAGACCGCCAAGGCCGTGGTCGAGCTGCCCAGCCCGTACGCCGGAGTGGTGGACCGCCTGCTCGCCGAGGAGGGACAGACCGTCGAGGTCGGCGCCGCGATCATCGCGATCCGGACCGGTGGTGACTCGGACGCCCCGGATGCCGCGCCGGCCGCCGCGCCGCAGGCCGCCGACGAGCCGGCCGTGGAACGTACCGCGGTGCTCGTGGGCTACGGGGTGTCCGCCCAGGCGCGGACCCGCCGGCCACGCCGCGCGACGCCGTCCGTCCGCCCGGCCGAGCCGGGCCGCCCGGCGCACACGTCCCGGCCGCCGGTGCTCACCAAGCCGCCGCTGCGCAAGCTCGCCAAGGACCTCGGCGTGGCGCTGGCGGACGTGCGCGGCAGCGGCCCCGGCGGCCGGATCACGCGCCAGGACCTGCTCGACCACACCACCGGCCCGGCGCCGGTGGCCGACCAGCGGCGGGACGAGCGCCTGCCCGTGCGCGGGGTACGCAAGGCGACCGCCGCCGCGATGGTCGCCAGCGCGTTCACCGCGCCGCACGTCACCGAGTTCCTCACCGTCGACATGACCGGCACCGTCGAGTTCGTGGACCGGCTGAGGCAGGATCCGGCGTTCCAGGGGGTGAAGGTCAGCCCGCTGCTCGTGGCGTCGCTGGCGGTGCTGGACGCGGTCCGCCGGTACCCGGACGTCAACGCCCGGTGGGACGAGGGGAACCAGGAGATCGTCCGGTTCGCCGACGTCAACCTGGGCATCGCCGCCGCGACACCGCGCGGCCTGCTGGTGCCGAACGTCAAGGCCGCGCAGAACCTTCCGGTACGGGACCTCGCGGTCGCCCTGAACGAGCTGGCGGGCACCGCGCGGGAGGGCCGTACCCGTCCCGCCGACCTGTCCGGCGGCACGATCACCATCACCAACATCGGCGTGTTCGGGGTGGACGCCGGCACCCCGATCCTCAACCCCGGTGAGGCGGCGATCCTCTGCCTCGGCGCGCTGCGCCGGATGCCGTGGGTGGTCGACGAGCAGGTCGTTCCCCGGTGGACGGTGCAGTTGTCGCTGTCGTTCGACCACCGGCTGGTGGACGGGGAACTGGGCAGCCGGGTGCTCGCCCACGTCGGGCGGTTCCTGGAGGACCCGCTGTGGGGCCTGGCCCTGCGCTGAGGCCCCGACAGGCGGACGGCGCGCGGACGGACGACGAGGTCCGTCCGCGCGCCGTCGCCGTACGCGGGGCGCGCGTCAGTCCACCACCTCGAACCCGACGCCGACGGACGGCCGCGGCGCGACGCCGCCCGCCGGCGCGATCGGTTCGCCGACCTCCTCGGACGCGGCGAGCCGAAACCGCACGTACTCCAGCTCGCCGGAGAACTCGTGCCGGGCCGGGTAGCTCGGCGACACCGGCGAGTGGATGCTGCGCCCGACGTCCATGCCCGCGAAGCCGTGGAAGAACGGCAGCAGGCGCGGGAACAGCGCCTCGCCCGCCGCCTCGCCGTCCACGTACAGGCGGCCGGTGCCCTGGCAGTCGGCGGTCTTCGTCAGCTCGAAGGTCAGCTCCACCGGGCCCAGCGGCAGTTCGCCCTCCGACCGCAGCACGTAGTGGGTGCCGAGGTGGTTGTACTCGTACACCAGGTGGTTGTCCTTGATGTGCAGCACGTAGCCGCCGCTGACGTTGCCGAGCACCACGATCACGCCGCCCTGGGTGGCGTCGGTGCGGTGCACCCGCGCGGTGATGGCGTGCGAGCGGTTCATCGTCGGCGGCACCGCCGCGCCGGAGATCGTCGGTACGCCGGCCAGGTAGGTGAAGTCCAGCCGGTCCCGTACCGATCCGGGTCGCGGCACCCGGGCCCGGATCGCGAATCCCCTGTCGTCCAGCGGCAGCACGTCGTAGCGGGCCGCCTCGATCCAGAACTCCTCGATGAGGCGCCGCAGCACCTCCGGATACTCGGCGGCCAGGTCGCGGCTCTCGGTCGGGTCCTCGTCGATCCGGTACAGCTCCCAGCGGTCCTCGTCCCACGAGGTGCCCCGCTCGTGGAACGCGACCGCCTTCCAGCCCTGGTGGTAGATGCCGCGATGGCCGAACATCTCGAAGTACTGGCGGTCCCGCGATGGCGGCGCCGCCGGGTCGCGCAGCCCGTCGCGGAAGCTGCGACCGTGCAGCGGCATCTGCGGGACGCCCCGGCGCACCGCGGGCGGCTGGACCCCGACGAGGTCCAGCACCGTCGCGGTGACGTCGATGCTGTGCTGGAACTGCGTCCGCACCTGCCCGCCGGGTACGTCACCGGCCGGCCAGCTCAGCACGAACGGCACCCGGACCCCGCCCTCGTGGGTGTGCTGCTTGTAGCGGCGGAACGGGGTGTTGCTGACCTGGGCCCACCCCAGCGGATAGTTGCTCTGCGCGCGCGGGCCGCCGATCTCGTCGATCCGGGCCAGGCTGTCCTGGAGGTTCTCCGGCACCCGGTTCTGGAAGGCGGTGGGGTTGAGCGTGCCGAGGGGCGTGCCCTCGGGGCTCGCCCCGTTGTCCGACATGACCACGAAGATCGTGTTGTCGAGCCGGCCGATCCGCTCCAGGAAGTCGACCAGGCGCCCGAGCTGGGCGTCGGTGTGGTCGACCATCGCCGCGTACGCCTCCTGCATGCGGGCGAACAGGCGCCGCTGCTCCGGCGGCACGTCGTCCCACGGCACGACGCCCGGGTTGTGCGGTGGCAGCGGCGCGTCCGGCGGGACGATGCCGAGCCCGATCTGCCGCCGGTGCCGGTCCGCGCGGATGACGTCCCAGCCGGCGTCGTAGCGGCCCCGGTACTTCGCCAGGTACTCCGGCGGGGCCTGGTGCGGCGCGTGCGCGGCGGCGTACGCCAGGTAGAGGAAGAACGGCTTCTCCGGGGTGAACGAGGTCTGGTCCCGGACGAACCCGATGGCCCGGTCGGTCAGGTCCTCGGTGAGGTGGTAGCCCTCCTCCGGGGTGGCCGGCGGATCCACCTGGTGGTTGTCGTACACCAGTTCCGGATAGAAGTTGTCGGTCTCGGCCTCCAGGAAACCGTAGTACCGCTCGAAGCCACGGCCCAGCGGCCACTGGTCGTACGGGCCGGACGGCGTGGTGTGCTCCAGCGGCGCGACGTGCCACTTGCCGACCGCCATGGTGTTGAACCCGGCGTCGCCGAGCATCTCCGCGACTGTGGCGGCGGCGTGGGTGATCCGCCCCCGACCGCTGGGAAAGCCGCTGTCGAAGTTGGACAGCATGCGCATGCCGACGCTGTGGTGGTTGCGGCCGGTGAGCACGCTGGCCCGGGTCGGCGAGCACAGCGGCGAGGTGTGGAAGTTGGTGTACCGCAGCCCGGACGCGGCCAGCCGGTCGATCGTCGGGGTGTCGATCTCGGCGCCGAAGCAGCCGAAGTCGGCGAACCCGACGTCGTCCAGCAGCACGTACACCACGTTCGGGGTGCCCGGGGCGGCCGGCTGCGGTGCGCTCCAGTGCTCCGTCGACTCGTGGTAGGTGCGCCCGATGGTCCCCTCGTACGGAGGGTCCGCCAGCGAACTGGTCACGGGACGCCTCAGCCGGCCGTCGTGCCGCCGTCGAGGACGAGCGTGTGGCCCGTCACCATCCGCGCCTCGTCGCTGGCGAGGAACACCACCGCGTCGGCCGAGTCGCGCGGCGTCGCCATGCGGCCCAGCGGGATCGACGCGCGGAAGTTCTCCCGCGCGCTGTCCGGCACGTCACCCATCCCGCCCAGGAACGCCGAGAGCATCGGCGTCTCGGTCGCCGCCGGGGCGATCGCGTTGACCCGGACGCCGTGCGGCGCGAGTTCCAGCGCCAGCGCCTTCATCAGGCCGATGACGCCGTGCTTGGCGGCGGTGTACGGCGCGTACCGGGGGCGGGCGATGACGGCCTGAAGCGACGCGGTGAACACGATCGCGCCGCCACCGGCCTCGATCAGCGCGGGCGCGGCGGCCTGCGCGGTCCAGAACGCACCCTTGAGGTTGACGTCGACCACGCGGTCCAGCGTCGCCTGGTCCACCTCGTCGAGCGGGCCGGTGAACGGCGTACCGGCGTTGGCGTGCATGAGGTCGAGCCGGCCGAACCGCTCGACGGCGGTCTCGACGGCGGCGCGGCAGTCGGCGGCCCGGGTGACGTCGCAGGCCACGCCGACCACGGCGGACCCGAAGCCGGCGGCGGCCTCGGCGGCGCGGTCGCCGTCGAGGTCGGCGATGACCACGCGCGCGCCCTCCTCGACGAGCCGGCCGACGGTGGCCAGTCCGATGCCGCTGGCGCCTCCGGTGACGACGGCGACGCGGTCAACCAACCTCATGTGCTGCTCCTGTTGAATCGGTCCAGGAGGTCGCCGCTCAGGGTGGGCACCGCGGACAGCAGCCTCTGGGTGTAGGGGTGCCGGGGGTCGGAGTAGATCGATTCGGTGTCACCCGTCTCGACGATCCGGCCCTGGTTCATCACCGCGATCCGGTCGCAGAGGTACCGGACGACGGACAGGTCGTGGGAGACCAGGATCAGGGTCAGCTTGAACTGCTCGGCCAGGTCGGTGAGCAGGTTGAGGATCTGCGCGCGCACCGAGACGTCGAGCGCGCTGACCGGCTCGTCGCCGACGATGACCTTCGGCCCGGCCGCGAGGGCGCGGGCGATGGCGATGCGCTGCCGCTGGCCGCCGGAGAACTGGTGCGGGTAGCGGGTCACCGCCTCCTCGGGCAGACCCACCGAGTGCATCAGCTCGGCGACGCGGGCCCGGTGGTCGCCGGGCAGGCGCAGCGCGCGCATCGGCTCCGCGATGATGTCCGCGACGCGCATGCGCGGGTTCAGCGACGACATCGGGTCCTGGAGCACCATCTGCACGTCACGGCGCAGGAATCCGAGCCGCCGCTCCGGTACGCCGCTGATCCGCTGCCCGTTGTAGAACGCGGTGCCGGACGTCGGCTGGTCGAGGGCCATGAGGATGCGCGACAGCGTGGACTTGCCGGAGCCGCTCTCCCCCACGATGCCGAACGCCTCGCCCTCGTGGACCTGCACGCTCACGCCGTCGAGCGCGCGGATCGGCCGGCCCGGCGTACGCAGCGACCGCCGCGGGGCGCGGTACTCGCGCACCACGTCGACGGCTTCCAGCAACGGGGTGGTGGTCATGCGCTGGCCTTCCCGCTTCCTAGGGGCTGGTCGCTCTCGATCGGGTGGTGGCAGGCCGCCCGCTGGGTGCTGCCGGGCGGCGCCGTCAGCAGCGGTACCGTGCCGCAGACGTCGTCGGCGCGCGGGCAGCGGTTGCGGTACACGCAGCC
The DNA here is from genome assembly GCF_004637285.1 of Micromonospora sp. CNZ285. NCBI lineage: Bacteria > Bacillati > Actinomycetota > Actinomycetes > Micromonosporales > Micromonosporaceae > Micromonospora > Micromonospora sp. CNZ285. Next base: position 4,110,375 of record NZ_SPQD01000001.1, read on the forward strand.
GGTGGGGAACGACCCGAGCGACGGGACGCGGCCCGGGATGGTGGACAGCCGGCCGCTCCCGTCGGTGCTCTCCAGCACCGTGGACGCCCGCAGGCCCGCCGTGTACGGGTGCCGGGGCGAGTCGAACACCGTCGCCACGTCGCCGTGCTCGACGATCGAGCCGCCGTACATGACGAGCAGTTCCTCGCAGATGCTGGCGACGACGGGCAGGTCGTGCGTGATGAGCAGCAGCGACGCGCCCTCCTCGCGCACCAGCGTGTCCATCAGCCGCAGCATCTCCGCCTGCACCGTGACGTCCAGCGCGGTGGTGGGCTCGTCCGCGACCAGCACGGCCGGGTCGCACGCCAGCGCGATGGCGAGCACGACGCGCTGCCGCTGACCGCCGGAGAGCTGGTGCGGGTACTTGCGCGCGGTCCGGTCCGGCTCGGGCAGCTGGACCCGTTCGAGCAGTTCGACGGCCCGGGCGGAGGCCGCCGCGCGGCTCATCCCCTTGTGCAGCCGCAGCGACTCGGCGACCTGGTTGCCGACCCGCATCAGCGGGTTGAGCGCCGTCATCGGCTCCTGGAACACCATGGCGATGTCGTTGCCGCGGACCGCGCACATCTGCTTGTCGGAGAGGTCGAGCAGGTTCCGGCCGTTCAGCAGCACCCGGCCGGACGCGGTCACGCCGTGGGGCAGCAGGCCCATCAGCGCGAGCGCGGTCAGGGACTTGCCGCAGCCGGACTCGCCGATGAGCCCCATCCGCCGGCCCCGCCCGATCTCGAACGAGACGCCCTTGACGGCCTGGATGTCGTGGACCTTGACGACGAGGTCCTCCACCACGAGCCCGCTCACGCCGCTCACCGTCCTCTCAGCCGCGGGTCGAGGGCGTCGCGCAGCCCGTCGCCCATGAGGTTGAAGCCGAGCACCGACAGGGCGATGGCCAGACCGGGCCAGACGGCGAGCATCGGCTGCACGACGAAGTAGTTCTGGGCCTCCTGGAGCATCCGGCCCCAGGTGGGGGTCGGTGGCGGGGTGCCGTACCCGAGGTACGACAGCGCCGCCTCGGCGAGCACCGCGTGCGCGAACGACACCGACGCCTGCACGATGAGCAGGGCCGCGATGTTCGGCAGCACGTACCGGACCATGAGCACCACACCCCGGCGGCCGTAGCTGCGCGCGGCCAGCACGAAGTCGCTCTGCAGCACCTGCATCGCGCCAGCCCGGGTGAGGCGGCCGAACACCGGGACGTTCGCGACGCCGATGGCGATCATGCCGGTGAGCGTGGAGGCGCCGAAGCCTGCGGCCAGGATGATCGCCAGCAGGATGGCCGGGAACGCGAACACGATGTCCAGCGCCCGCATCACCGGCTCGCTGAGCCAGCGGTGCCCGGTGGCGGCGAGCAGACCCAGCGGTACGCCGACAGCGGCGGCGATCGCGACGGCGACCACACCGACGAACAGTGTGGTCCGCGCGCCGACGAGGAGCTGACTCACGATGTCCCGGCCGAAGTGGTCGGTGCCGAGCCAGTGGTCCCCACCCGGGGACAGCAGCGTCTGCGACGGGTCGACCCGGGTGGGGTCGTACGGCGTCCAGAGGAACGACACCAGCGCGGTGAGGACGACCAGGCCCACCAGGCCGGCGCCGATCACCAGCGTGAGGTTCCAGCGGCGGCGCGGCTTGACCGGGCCGGCCGCGACGACGTCGGCGGTGGCGTCCGGTGGGGCGTCGGCGACTGATGTCATGCCTTGCTCCTCAGCCTGGGGTCGACCGCGTGGTACACCACGTCGACGACGAAGTTGATCAGAAGCACCGCGGCGGTCAGCACCATCACGGTGCCCTGCACCTTCAGCAGGTCGCGGTTGCCCACGTCCTGCAGCAGCATCCGGCCGAGACCGGGCAGGCCGAAGACGTTCTCGATCACGACGGTGCCGATGAGCAGCGTCGCGAGCTGCAGACCGAGCACCGTGATGACCGGGATGGCCGCGTTGCGCAGCGCGTGCCGGGTCAGCGCCTGCGAGCGGCTCAGCCCCTTGGCCCGCGCGGTCTGGATGAAGTCCTCCTGCATGACCTCGACCACCGCGGACCGGACGTAGCGCATCAGGATCGCGCCCTGGGCCACGCCGAGGACCAGCGCCGGCATCAGCAGGGCCCGCACGGCGCCGCCGACGTCGTCCCACCCGGTGAACCCGCCGGCGGGCAGCCACTGCAACTTCACCGCGAACACGGTGATGAGCAGGATGCCCAGCCAGAACGACGGAACGGCGATGCCGACCTGGCTCAGCGCGGACAGCGCCGTCCCGATCGCGGTACGGCTCTTCACCGCGGCGAGGATGCCCAGCGGTACGGCGATGAGCAGCGCCAGCGTCATCCCGGCCAGGATGAGCGGCACCGTCACGCCGAGCTTGTCGGCGATCTCCGAGCCGACCGACACCCCGCTGAGCGGCGAGATGCCGAAGTCACCGCGGATCAGGCCGCCGGCCCATTCGAGGTACCGCTCGGTGAACGGCCGGTTCGTCCCGAACTGCTCCCGCAGCGCCTCCAGCGCCTCCGGGGTCGCGTTGACGCCGAGCATCGCCTGCGCCTGGTCGCCCGGCAGCAGCGCCAGCATCGTGAAGACGAGGATGGACGCGGCGAACAGCGATACCGCGAGGATGGCCAGCCGCCGGACGAAGTAGATCACCATGCGTGTGTGCTCCCACTCCGAGTCATGGCCTGATCATCACCATCTTGGTCACGGTCAGCTCCTCCATGGCGAAGCGCGGTCCCTCCCGGCCGATGCCGGAGTCCTTGACGCCGCCGTACGGCATGTTGTCGGCGCGGAAGCCGGGCACCTCGTTGACCAGCACACCACCGACGTCGAGGCGGCGCACGACGTCGAGGGCGACAGCCAGGTCACGGGTGAAGACGGCGGCCTGGAGCCCGTAGCGGGACCGGTTGACCAGCTCGACCGCCGCGTCCATGTCGGGCACCGACCGGACGCAGACCACCGGACCGAAGATCTCCTCCGCCCAGCACTCGGCGTCCTCGGGGACGTCGACGAGCACCGTCGGCTGCAGTACCCGGCCCTGCGCCGTACCGCCGGCCAGGCAGCGGGCCCCGGCGGCGACCGCGCGGTCCACCCACGAGTGCACCCGCTCGGTGGACGCCTCGTCCACCAGCGCGGACACGCGGGTGTCGGCGGACCGGGGGTCGCCGGTGGTGACCGACGCCAGCAGCGGCCGGAGGCGGTCCAGCAGCGCCTCGCGCACAGGCTCCTCGACGATCACCCGCTGCACGCTGATGCACGCCTGGCCCGAGGCGTAGAACCCGCCGCGTACGACCGCTTCGGCGGCCCGGTCGAGGTCGGCGTCGCGGCCGACGACGAGCGCCGCGTTGGACCCGAGTTCCAGCAGCACCTTGCGCGGGGCCGCGGCGCGGGCGATCTGGTGGCCGACGTGCGCCGACCCGGTGAACGACACGGCCGCGACGCCGGGGTGCGTGGTCAGGAGCTTGCCGACCTCGACGCCGCCGGTGACGAGCTGGACCCCGGCGGCCGGGCAGCCCGCCTTGCGGAACAGGTCGACGAACACCAGCGTGGCCAGCGGCGTGTTCGGTGCCGGCTTGACGATCACCGGGCAGCCCGCCGCGACCGACGGCGCGACCTTGTGCGCGGCCAGGAGCAGCGGGTAGTTGAAGCCGGTGATGCCGACGACGACACCGACCGGGCGGCGTACCCAGAAACCGAGCATGCCCTCGCCGGCCGGCTGCATGTCCAGCGCCACCGTCTCGCCGGTCAGGTGCCCGACCTCCTCGGCGGCCGTCTCCAGCGTGACGAGCGTCCGGGCGACCTCGACCCGGCAGTCGACGAGCGGCTTGCCGGTCTCCAGGACCAGCAGCTCGGCCAGCGAGCCGGCGCGGGCGCGCACCTCGGCGGCGACCGTCGTCAGGATCGCGCGCCGCCGGTGACCGGGCAGGCCGGCCATCTCCGCGGCGACCTCCCGCGCGGCGTCGACCGCCGCCTCCGCGTCGCCGGGGTCGCCCCACGGCGCCTGGGTCACGGTGCTGCCGTCGTACGGGAAGCGGACCGGCGCGGTCTGCGCGGTGCTGGTCCAGCCCGCGCCGATCGGCAGGCCGGCGGGCAGCGCGGTCAGCAGCTCCTGCGCGGTCACGACGCCGCACCCGTCCGGGCGCTGGTGGCCCCGGTGAGGAAGGCCAGCGCCGCCTCGGCGTAGACCTTCGTCTTGCGGACGATGTCGTCGACCTCGACGTACTCGTCGGGCTGGTGGGCGATCCACTTCGGGCCGGGGCCGTACACCACGTTGGGGATGCCGCTGTCGCGCCACAGGATGGTGCCGTCGGTCGCGCCGGGCACGCCGCCGAAGACGGGCTCGGTACCGGTGACGGCGCGGTGCGCCCCGGCGACGGCGAGCGAGACGGGGTGGTCCTCCGGGGTCACCGCGCACGGCCGGTCGTCGACGACCTCGACGGCGAAGGTGACACCGTGCCGGACGCCGATGGCGTCGGCGTCGGCGCGCACGCGCGCGGCGAGCGCGGCGTGGTCGACACCGGGTACGGTCCGGCAGTCCACGCCGAGGACGGCGCGGCCGGGGATGACGTTGAGCTGGTCGGCGGAGCCGGCGTCCAGGACCGTGGGGGTGAGGTACGTCAGGCCGAGGTGCTCGTGCTCACCCGGGTCGGCCTGCAGCTCCCGCTGGAACCGGCCGAGCGCGGCGACCAGCTCGGCCACCGCCGGTACGGGGTTGCGGCCGTGCTGCGGCATCGCGCCGTGCGCCATCTTGCCGGTGCAGGTGACCAGCAGCCGGACGGCGCCCTTGGCGACCGCGCAGATCTCCTCCGCCTCCGGCTCACAGATGATCGCGGCGTCCACCTCGCGGGCCAGCGCGGTGGTGGTGAAGTGCTTCGCCCCGAGCATCTGGCCCTCCTCGTCCACCAGGGCCGCCACCACGATCCGGCCCGGGAACGGCCCGGCCAGCTCGACGGCCCGGGCCGCGTGGATCATCGCGGCGACACCGGCCTTCATGTCGGCGGAGCCGCGACCGTACAGCCGCCCGTCGACGATGTCGCCGCCGAACGGGTCGACGGTCCACTCCTCGGGAGCGCCTTCGGTGACGACGTCGGTGTGGCCCTCGAACATCAGCGTCGGCCCGGGCAGGCCGCCGTCCACCACGGCGACGACGTTGGGGCGCCCGGGGACGACCTCGGTGACCTCCGGCCGCCAGCCGAAGCCCCGCATGACCCGCGCGACGAGTTCCGCCGCGGGCTGCTCGCTTCGCCCGCGCCCCGCGTCCCAGGTCGAGGGGATGCGGACCAGGTCCTGGGTCAGCGACACGACGGCTTGCTCGTCCACGAGATGGCCGGCGCGGAGGGAGGCGTGGGTGTCCGACGTCATGGCGTCGGAGGTTACGAACTCCGCCCCCGGAGGGGAACGTCCAGTTTCCGGGTCGGCGGGGGTACCAGTCGCGGCCGGACCTGGTCTTCTACGGCCGCGGCGACCCGCCGCACCCCCTCGTCGATGCGGTCCAGCGGCATCACCTGGTACCCCAGGCGCAGGTGGTGACGCGGGGCGGGCCGGGCGGCCCAGTACGGCGCGCCGGGGTCCAGCAGCACGCCCTGCCGGCGCAGCTCGCGGGCGAGTTCGCCGGCGTCCAGTCCCGGCGGGCCGGTGATCCACCGGGCCAGCCCGCCGCGCGGCACCGGCTGCGGTCCCCAGCGCACGTGCCGCTCGACCGCCCGCACCATCTCCTCGTACAGGCCCAGGTAGTGGGCCCGGACGCGGCGCACGTGGCGGGCCAGGTCCCGGCTGGCGATCATCTGCGCGAGGGCACGTTGCATCGGGCCGGGCGGGTGACGCAGCACGTAGCGGGAGCGGGCCCGCATGGCGTCCACGAGCGCCGGGGACGCCACCACGTAACCGAGCCGCAGGCCCGGCGCCAGCAGCTTGCTGAAGCTGCCGAGGTAGACCACGCGGTCCTCGTCGTCGAGCGCCCGCACCGCCACCGCGGGCATCCCCCGGAACGTCATCTCCGGGTCGTAGTCGTCCTCGACCACCACCGCGTCCGCCGCGCCGGCCCGGCGCAGCAGCTCCTCCCGCCGGGACGCCGACATGGTCGCGCCGGTCGGGTACTGGTGGCTCGGCGTGACGTACACGAGCTGGGCGCCGTGCAGGTCGGCCGGCAGGTCCTCGACGACCAGGCCGTCCTCATCGACCCGGCCGGGCACCACGTCGGCGCCGGCCATCTGCATGATCGTCCGGGCGTCGGGATAGCCGGGATCCTCGACGAGCACCACGCTGCCCGGCCGGACGAGGACGCTCGCCAGCAGGTGCAGCGCGTGCGTCGAACCCAGCGTGATCATCACCTGGTCCGGGTGGGCGGAGATGCCGCGCGCGGGCAGCACGTGCTCGCAGAGCTGACGCACCAACTCCGGGTCGTCGGCCTGGCCGGCGTCCCCGATGACCCGGGACAGCCCGTCCTGCCGCAGCGCCTCCCGCTGCGCCCGCTCCCACGCGCCGATCGGGAACATGGACGGGTCGGGCTGGCCGACCACGAACGGGAACGGCGCCCGGGACCAGGCCGGATCCCGGTGCACCGGCGTGGGCGGCGGTTCCGGCAGCCGCGCCTCCCAGTCGATCGGCCGCATCGGCGAGCGGGCGGTCCGCCGCGCGGCCCGCATCCGCACCACCGCGTCGGAGGAGACGTAGAGACCGCGCCGCGGGACGGTCACGATCAGACCCTGCTCCATGAGCCGGTCGTACGCGGTCAGCACCGTGTTCCGGGAGACGCCGAGCGCCTCGGCCAGACGGCGCGTGCTGGGCAGCGGGCCGTCGTCGTACTGCCCCGCGAGGATGGCGTCCTCGAGCCCGGTGATGATCTGCTCGTAGAGCGGAACCGTGCTCTGCGGGTTGACCGGCAGCAGGAAATCCGCCACCTCGACCTCCCACTCCCGCGGGGGTCTCGCCTCGTCCCGTCGTCGTACGCCCTGCACACGCCCTATGCGTCCCGCTGGTACTAGCCTAGCCGGAGACCTGGACCTGTTGCGGAGGGCCCGTTCCCGCCACGCTTGGCCGGGCGATGGCAGGTGACGGTCTCCTGCACGCGGACAGGGGTGGACTCATGAGCGCCCAGCGAATCGCGCTGGTGCCCGGCGACGGCATCGGACCGGAGGTCACCGCACAGGCGGTCAAGGCGTGCGACGCCGCCGCCCGACGGTTCGGGATCGACCTGGTCTGGGAAGACTACGAACTCGGCGCGGACTACTGGCGGATCACCGGCCAGGTCGTGCCGCCGGACGTGGAACAGGAACTGGCAAAGGCGGACGCCATTCTCTTCGGCGCCGTCGGCGACCCGTCGGTGCCACCCGGCGTGCTGGAACGCGGCCTGGTCATCCACCTGCGGACCGCGTTCGACCAGTACGTGAACCTGCGGCCGGTCAAGCTGCTGCCAGGTGTGCCCACGCCCATCGGCGGGCTCCGCCCGGAGCAGTGCGACCTGGTGATCCTGCGGGAGAACACCGAGGGCGCCTACGTCGGCGCGGGCGGCTTCATCCACCGCGGCGGGCCGGACGAGATCGCCACCCAGGAGTCGGTGAACACCCGCAAGGGCGTCGAGCGCCTCATCCGGCACGGCTTCCGGCTGGCCCTGGGCCGCCGCAAGCACGTCACGCTGGTGCACAAGGCAAACATCCTGACGTACGCCGGTGACCTGTGGCAGCGGACCTTCGAGGAGGTCTCGGCGGAGTACCCGGACATCGAGGTGGACTACGTACACGTCGACGCGATGTGCCTCTACCTGGTGACGCAGCCGGAGCGGTTCGACGTGGTGGTCACCGACAACCTGTTCGGCGACATCATCACCGACCTGGGCGCCGCGGTGCAGGGCGGTCTCGGCCTGGCCGCCAGCGGCAACCTCAACCCGACCGGGTCGGCGCCGAGCATGTTCGAGCCGGTGCACGGCTCCGCGCCGGACATCGCCGGCCGCGGCTGGGCCAACCCCGCCGGGTCGATCCTCAGCGCCGCGCTGATGCTGGAGCACCTGGGTCACCCGGAGGCGGCCCGCAGCCTGGAGGACGGGGTGAAGGCGGTGCTGCCGCGCCTGGGCGCCATGCGCGGGCCGGAGATGGGCATGTCGACCGAGGACTTCGGCGACGCGGTCGCCGCCGTCATCGGCGAGGGCGCGTACCAGGCGGACGCCCTGCCGGCGTGACACGGATGTGAGCACCGAACCGGTCGATCCGGGCGACGGCGGGGGCACTCCCCCGCCGTCGCCGTGTTGCGCGCCGAGACGCCCGCCCGCCGCCGGCACCGGCGCCGCGGCGGGCGCGAGCGCCGTCCGCTCACCACACGGGGGTACGGACGACCTGATCGCGCTGCCCGGCGGCACCTTCCTCATGGGCACCGACGACCCGGAGGGCTTCCCGGAGGACCTGGAGGGACCGGTCCGCCCGGTGACCGTGGGCCCGTTCGCGATCGGCGCGACGCCGGTGACGAACCGGCAGTTCGCCCGCTTCGTCGACGCCACCGGCTACCGCACGGACGCGGAACGGTACGGCTGGTCGTTCGTCTTCCACCTGCTGCTGGCGCCGTCCGCGCACCGGCACGTGCTGGACGCGTCGGTGCCGCAGGCGCCGTGGTGGCTGGCCGTCGAGGGGGCGTACTGGGCCGCCCCGGACGGGCCCGGGTCGGACGTACGCGGACGCGAGCGGCACCCCGTCGTGCACGTCTCGCACCGGGACGCCGAGGCGTACTGCCTGTGGTCCGGCACCCGGCTGGCGACCGAGGCCGAGTGGGAGTACGCGGCGCGCGGCGGGCTGTCCCAGGCACGCTACGCCTGGGGCGACGAGCTGACCCCGGACGGGCGGCACCGCTGCAACATCTGGCAGGGCGCCTTCCCCGCTGTCAACACGGCGGAAGACGGGTTCGCAGGTACCTCTCCGGTGACCACGTTTCCGCCGAACGGCTACGGCCTGTACGACGTCGCGGGCAACGTTTGGGAACTCACGGCCGAACCCTGGCGCGACCACCGCGGCCGCATCTCACCAGGTGAGAGCGTCATCAGGGGTGGTTCGTACCTGTGCCACGACTCCTACTGCAACCGTTACCGCGTGGCAGCACGGAGTCGGACCACCGTTGACTCCTCGACCGGCAACACCGGGTTCCGGGTGGCCCGGTAGCCGGACGCTGATTGGTACCTGCCGACCCCGCTGAACTGGCCCTTTTGCATCGGGTACCACGCTCATAGTGTCCCGCCTCACAGGCTACGAGCGCCCTTGGCGTTCTTCGCGATGGGACACACGAATGAATCGGCTGAAGATAACGCTGCCCGCCGTGCTGCTCGCCACGGCGCTGGCTCTGACCGCGTGCAGTAGCGACGGTGACTCGGAGACCACCACCGGCGGTGGTTCCGGCAACGGTACGGTCACCCTCGGCGCCTACCTCGAGCCGGTGAGCCTCGACCTGACCGCCGAGGCCGGCGCCGCGATCCCGCAGGTCCTGCTCTACAACGTGTACGAGGGCCTGGTGCGCCAGAACGCCGGCACCGGCGAGGTGGAGCCGCTGCTGGCCAGCGAGTGGAAGGTGTCCGACGACGGCACCAAGTACTCGTTCAAGCTGCGCGACGGCGTGACCTTCCACGACGGCCAGAAGCTCACCGCGCAGGACGTGGTGTGGAGCTTCAAGCGGGTCACCGCCGAGGGCTCGACGAACCCGTTCAAGTCGCAGATGACAGTCGTGAAGACCGTCGAGGCGCCCGATGCCTCCACCGTGGACGTGACGCTGTCCCGGCCCAGCCAGAGCTGGCTGTTCGACGTGGCCGGCCGCGTCGGCGTGGTGCTCAAGGAGAACGCCACCGACCTCGGCACGAAGCCGAACGGCACCGGCCCGTTCAAGTTCGACAAGTGGAACCGCGGCGACAGCATCACGCTGGTGCGCAACGACGGCTACTGGGGTGAGAAGGCCAAGGTCGGCACCGCCGTCTTCCGGTACATCACCGACGCCAACGCGCTGAACAACGCGATGCTCTCCGGCCAGCTCGACATCGTGGCGAACATCCAGGCGCCGCAGCTGCTCGAGGTGTTCAAGGGCAACAAGCAGTTCGAGGTGGTCGAGGGCAAGACGACCGGTGAGGTCGTCCTGGCGATGAACAACGCCAAGGGCCCGCTGGCCGACGCCCGGGTGCGCCAGGCCATCCGCCACGCGATCGACCACGACGCGCTCATCAAGACCGTCTGGTCCGGCTACGGCACGAAGATCGGCAGCATGGTGCCGCCGAGCGACCCCTGGTACGAGGACCGCACCGGCGACTTCCCGCACGACCCCGCCAAGGCCAAGCAGCTGCTCGCCGAGGCCGGCCACGCCAACGGCCTCACCCTGACCATGGACGTCCCGCCGCCCGGCTACGCCCGCGCCTCCGCGCAGTTCGTCGCCTCGCAGCTCGCCGAGGTCGGCATCAAGGTGACCCAGAACAACGTCGAGATGCCGCAGTGGCTCGACAAGGTGCTCGGCAAGGCCAACTACGACCTGTCGATCATCGCCCACGTCGAGCCGCGTGACCTGGTCCGCTACGGCCAGCCGGACTACTACTACCGCTACAAGAACCCGGCCGTCACGCAGCTCATGAACGAGGCCGACACGGCTCTGGACGCGGCGACCCGGGACAAGAAGTTCGCCGAGGCCGCGAAGGTCATCTCGCAGGAGGCCGCCAGCGACTGGCTGTTCCTGCTGCCGAACCTCGCGGTGATCCGCGACGGCGTCGAGGGCTACCCGAAGGACGCGGTGACCCAGTCCTTCGACGTCACCAAGGTGTCCAAGAAGTAATCAGCTCCACGCACACAGAAGGACCTGGTGGGCTTCCGCCCCCCAGGTCCTTCTGCCATTCCCCCCGCTCCCCGCTCCCCGCTCCCGCGATCTTGCACTTGCGGCCCCTGGCGCGGGGGATTTGACACCTTTCGCCGGGGCACCAAGTGCAAGATCGCCGGGCTAGGAGGGCCGGGGATGCCCGGGAGTCCTGGTCTGCACACGGTGGACTGACACGGCGTGCTGCCTGCGTGGCCGAGACCGCGGGGCGTCGACACAACGCACTGCCGAGCGAGGGCTGGAACCCGAGTGGACGCGTTCCGCCCGGTCGACGACCACGTCCAGCCCCACGGTGCAGCCTCTGCGTTCGGCGCCGGCGCGACGCAGCGAGCTGCCGAGGGCAGCGCATTCCGGCTCCCCTCGGCACGCCGAGGGGCTGACGTGCTGCCAAGTGGCTCGGCCTTGAACGCCCCGCTGCGTCGATCTTGGAGTTGTGGCGCCTGGGATGCCCCGTATGCGAGCTGTGTGAGGTGCCACAAGTCCAAGATCGGCGGGTTACACCGAGGCGCGGACGAGCCACCGACCGGCGCGGCGGGAACGACGTGAGGCGGGTCCCGTCCGGGTGGACGGAACCCGCCTCGATCGTCACGCGCCTACGGTGCCGGCGCGAGGTGAGACAGCGTGCGTGTCAGCTGAGCCGGGCGGAGGGCGTCCGGCGGCGTCCCCGCAGGTGCATCCCCAGCAGGCCGACGCCGAGGATGGCGGCGGCCAGCAGGCCCGTGGTCACGCCCGTGGAGAGCGTGGGGCCACCGGTGTTACCGGAGGCGAGAACCATGCCGTTCTGCGACTCCTGCTCAGTGGTGTTGCCCGCCGGAGCGGCCTTGGACTTGGGCTTGTCCTTGCCCTTGCCGTTGTCGGCAGCGGCCGGCGCGGGGACCGGGGTCTGGGCCAGCGCCTGGGTCGCCTGGGCGAAGGTCTGCGGGGTCACGTCCGGGGCGTTGCCCTGCGTACGCCACTGCTTGAGCTGCTTCATGCCCTTGCAGGCCGAGGGGTAACGGTCGCAGTAGCTGGTGGTGTTGCCGATGCTCTCGGACGAGAGGACCGCCTTGGCGATGGCCCGGGCGAGCGTGCTGGCGCCGGCGTTGAAGATGGCGTTGAGCTGGCGGCTGTCGGCCGGGTCGTTGATCTGGAGCGCCTCGCCCTTGCCGGTGGACACCGCGAACACGGTGTCACCGTCGCCGAGCGTGTGGATCGGGCTGATCGCGCGGGCCATGCCGTCGTGCGCGTTGCCGGACATGCGCTGCGCGGCGGCCTTCTCCAGCGGGGCGTTGGTGGCGACCACGGCGATCGTGGTGTTGGCCGGCTGCTCGGCGGCGGCGGCCGGCGGGGTCGGCGGGTTGCACTCCTTCTTCTTGGGAGCCTTGTACCCGGCGAACTCGTCGCCGATGCCGTACTTGACGCCGTACAGGGTGCAGTCGGCCGGGTCGACCGGGGAGCCGGCCGGGTTCACGATAACCATCGCGCCGACGTAGATGCCGTCGCCGAGGTGGACGCTCGCGGTGCCGACGCCACCGCGCATGCCGCCGCCACGGGCGCCGGTGCCGCCGCCGACGCCGCCCTGGCGGACGGGACCGTCCGAGGTGGCCTGTGCCGCGAGGTAACCCCACTCGGCGGAGGTGCGGGCCTTCGGGTCACCGCCGCGGCCGAGGTCGAAGATGTCCGCGGCCGGCACGATCGGGGCCACGCCGCCGGCGCCGACGCGTACGCCCTCGCCCCGGTCCTCCAGCCAGCGGATGATGCCGTTGGTAGCAGACAGCCCGTACATGCTGCTGCCGCCGAGCTGGATCGCGTTGACGCCCGGGTTCGAGTTGAGCGGGCTGAGCAGGTCGGTCTCCTTGGTGGCGGGGGCGCCACCACGCTGGTCCACACTCGCCACGGACATCTGCGGCATGTAGACGACCGAGGTGCCGGTCAGGTACGGAGCGGTGTCGGACTGGACCTGGCCGACCTGGATGCCGGGTACGTCGGTGATGGCGTTGTGGGCGCCCGGGGCGCCGGCGGCGGGGTTGGCCGACGCGGGCGACCCGACGAGCACGAGTCCCGGACAGACCAGGGCTGCCGCGGCGAACGCGGCGAATCTGGACGACTTCATGCAGCTTCTCCCATGTGAAGCGGTGCGACCTCCGCCCCGATCCGGGGCGGTCGATGCATTGGGCAACTGGTGGTCCCCCGTGGTACACGACGAGATGTGGGGGAGGCTACTGGTCAGACCAGTTGAAGGGAAGAGCCTGCTCAGCTGATGGCCGCCTCGGATAATCCGAGGTCAGGCCACATCAGGCGGATTCAGAGCAATACGTCCACCATCGAGCGGCGCGCCTCCGGCACGTACTCGGCGTAGTAGTGGTGCAGCTCCTGACGGGTCAGCCGGGCCACCTCGTCGGCCTCGCCCGCCCGCATCGCGTCGATGACGCGCCGGTGGTGCGCGAGCGTGCGCTCCATCAGGGCCTCCGGGTCCGCAGCCTGTGCGAGCTTGGTCGAGATCAGGTCCAGCACCATGCTCCGGACCGCGTCGAGGCAGAGCACCAGAAGTTCGTTCCCGGACAGGCGGGCGACGTGCTCGTGGAAGCGGACGTCCGCCGCGCTGAACGCCTCGTAGCCCTCGGCGACCGCGTCGCGCATGCCCGCCAGTGCCTGCTCCAGCTCGTCCAACTCGGACGGTGACGCCAGCCGGGCGGCGACCGACCCCGCCGCCGATTCGATGATCATGCGGAACTGGAGCAGCTCCGCCACGCCGAGCCGCCGGCTGTCCACGACCCGGGCGAACAGCTTGCGCATCGCCGAGGCGGTGGACGCGATCACCTGCGGCCCGAGCGGGTCACCGGGGCGCGAGCGGACCAGGCCGCTGCTCTCCAGCACGCGCAGCGCCTCACGCACGGTGGACCTGCTGACGTCGAACTGGGTCGTCAGCTCGCGCTCGCTCGGCAGGCGGTCCCCCGGCCGCAGGTCGCCGGCGGCGATCCGTTCCTCGACCTGCCGGACGATCCCCTCGTACGCCCTCACGGTGCGCACTGGCGCGAACGAGACACCCTTCGGCATGGCGAACCTCCCGACGCACGGCGGCCTCGCGCCGCTGGGAACAACGGTACGGGTCGTCTGCCCGCCGGCGGGGCAGGGTCAGACGGCGGGAGGCGGCGAGTCCATCGCCACGTCGTCGACCTTGATGTTGATCTCGTCGACCCGCAGCCCGTACGCCTCGACGGCGGACACGACGGCGGCCCGAACCGAGTCGGTCACCTGCGGAACCGGGTGACCGGCCTCGATCACGAGGACCAGATTGATCACCGCCGCGCCGTTCGTGACGTGGGCCGAGCAGCCCCGGCGGGCGTCGCCGACCTGGTCGAGCCCGACCCGGTCGAGCACCGCGTTGAAGAACCGGGCCACGTCACCGCCCAGCTCGGCCACCCCGGGCACCCCGCGGGTGGCGGCCACCGCGATCTTCTCCACCACCTCGTCGGAGACGTGCGTGGTCCCGCCCGCCACCGCGTCCGGCGTGATCGACAGTTCCTGGGTCGCCTCGTCAGCCATGCTCTCCCACCCGTCGCACCGCCCCGCGCCGACGGCGTGGGGCGGTGCGAGCGTACTAGGCGTGGGCGCTCCGCAGTGGACGGAGCCCGGTTCAGCGCGCCCCGGCCGGCGCCGGCTCGCCGACGACCCCGTCCAGCCCGCCGGAGGTGTCCGGCGCCGGGTGCGGCCCGGTTCCGCCGGCCGTCCGCTCCCGGCGCCGGAGCCACCAGTCGACGCCGAGGTTGAGCAGCAGACCGGCCGCTGCCCAGATCGCCACGACGGCGAGGTTCCGCCCGACGCCGACGCCGTCGAAGTAGGCGAGCGACCGGGCCGTGTCCACGGCGGCGGGCAGCGGCAGGACGCCCTGGAGCGTCCGGAAGAACTCCGGCACCATGTAGATCGACAGGCCGCCGCCGGAGGCCGGCACACCGGCCATCATCAGCACCACCATCATCGGGACGATCGCGGCGAGGCCGAAGGTACGGGTGAACACCCCGGTCACCGACGACACGGCGAAGATGGTGAGGGCGCCGAAACCGATCATCTCCAGGGCGCTCCCGTCGACCGCGCCGATGATCACGTCGAACAGCAGCCACAGCCAGGTGGACATGCCGATCGCCCAGCCGCCGAGGATCGGCAGGAACTGGCGCAGCCGCCGCAGGTGCGGCGCGCCGCCCCGGAGCACGGCGAGCATCAGGAACCCGGACATGATCCAGGACATGCCGACGTAGAGGCTGTTGCTGCCCATCGTGTCGGTCCTGCTGAGCGGCGCCACGTCGGCCACCGCCAGCGGCGTCTGCTGCCCGGCGGCGATCTGGCGGAACATGGTCTGCACCATCATGTGCTGGCTGGACCCGGCCGCCGACGACGAGTACAGGGTGGCCTCGCCGCCCGGCGTCGCGGGCAGCACGTACGCGGCGACCAGGTCCTGGGCGAGGATGCGCTCCCTCGCCTCGTCCAGCGACGCGGCCACGGAGATGTCGGCGACCCCGCCGAGACCGGCCCGCAGGCCGGCGGCGACCTGCTCCGCCTGCTCGGGGACGGCGGCGACCACCGCCACCGGGATGTCGTGCGGCTCGGGCTTGTGCATGGAGAAGCTCATCAGGCCCACCACGGCGACCAGGATGCTCAGCGGGAACGCCGCCACCGTCACGTACCGGAACCGCTTGGACCGCGGCGGGCCGCCGGCGAGCGCGGGCAGCGGCGTGTCCGGGCCGTCGACCTGCGGCGCCTGCGGGATCGGCGCCCCGCCGCGCTCCTTGAGCAGGCAGAGCAGCACGGCGGCGACGATCCAGGCGGCGAGCGTCAGCAGGTGGACGCCGATGCCCCGGCCGTCGAAGTAGAGCGCCGACCGCAGCGCCTCACCCGCCGCCGGCAGGGGCAGCACCCCGTGCAGGAACTGGAAGAAGCCGGGCATCGTGTCGACCGGCAGCGCCAGGTTCGACGCGGGCATGCCGAGCACGACGAAGAACAGCATCCCGAGCAGGACCGCCAGCGGCCCCATCACCTTGGTGAAGAGCAGCTGGGCGAGACCGACGGCGCCGGTCGTGAGCATGCCGACGCCGAGGAACGTGAGGTAGTGGCCGTCGACCGCGCCCACACCGGGTCCGAGGATCAGCCAGATGATCGTGCTGGTCAGCGCCGACCAGCCGGCCGCCAGCGGAACGAACCGCCGCAGGCGCAGCAGGTGCGGGGTGGCCATCAGGAGCATGCTCAGCGGTACGTAGCCGGCGAGCATCATGCCCATCGCGGCGAACAGCACCGAGATCCCGGCCCGGTCGTCGTCGGGCAGCGGCGCGACGTCCTCGGTCGTGGACGCCCACTGCTGCTGCACCGCGACCGGGGCGAGGAGCTGTTGCGCGGTACCGGCGCGGGAGGCGCCGGCCGCCGACGCGGTGATGATCGTCGCCTGGTCCGAACCCGCCGCCGGGAGCTGCAAGGCGCCGCTGATCTCCCGGTCCCGCAGGAGTTCCACGGCGGCGTCCCGGGACCCGACCAGCCGGGCCTCGACCGGCTCGCCGGCGGTGGCGTTCAACGCGTCGACGACGCCCTGGGCCTCGGCGCCGCTGCCGATCACCGCCACCGGCATCTGGCGGGGGTGCGGCGAGTGCATCGTTCCCACGTAGGTCGCGAACATCATCGTGACCATGAGGAACGGCATGACGAAGAGGGCGACCGAGCGGATGATCCGCTCCTTGCGGTCGGCGGCGGTCGGCTCGGCGGTCGCCGGGTCGGTGGAGGGCGGCACAGGCATGCTCCGGGGTGGGTTCACGGCTGCGTCGGCAGCCAAACGTAAGTCAAGTGACTTACGAAGTGTAGGTGACGCGTCCGCCGGAAGACGAAACGACTAGGTTTGGCCTGCGCCACAGCGAGGCGCCGGTCCAGGGAAGCGAGGGCTCATGGCACGGTCGGAGGCGGCCCGTACCGCGCTGCTCGACGCCGCCGAACGCCTGTTCGCCGAGACCGGGATCGCGCAGGTCTCCGACCGCAGGATCGCCGAGGTCGCGGGCAACACGAACCACTCCGCGGTGCGGTACTACTTCGGCGGCCGGGAGGGCCTGCTCCGGGCACTGGTCGCCCGGCACATGGACGCCCTGACCGAACCCCGCCGGGCGATGCCCGAGCAACCCGACTCGGTGCTCGGCGACGTCCGCAGCCTCGTCCAGCCGTCCATGGCGGTGCTCGCGAGCCTGCCCCGGCCGAGCTGGCGGGCACGTTTCCTCGCCCAGGCCCTGCACGACCCGACGCTGCGGGTGCTGATGCGCGAGGCGTTCGAGTCGGCCTTCGTCGACCTGCCGGTCCGCGCCTCACTGGCGTCCCGGCTGGCGCACCTCGATCCGGGGGTGGTGGCCGGCCGGGCGGCGCTGATCGCCCGCATCGTCATGACCGCCACCGCCGAGGTCGAGGCCCGCGCCGAACAGGACGGGCAGGACCCGCGCTGGCTGGACGTCGGGGACTTCCTCGCCGACGCCATCGCCGGCATGCTGGCGGCCCCGGTCAGCCGGCCCGGAACCGCCAACCCGCTCACCGGCGCGGAACTCTGAGAGGCCGGCCGGGGTGACCCCGGCCGGCCCGCGCCTCAGGAGCCGAGCTGGGAGAGCAGTTCCTCCGCCGCGGCGTACGGGTCGATGGCGCCCTCGGCCACCTTCGCGGCGAGCGTCGGGAGCTGCGTACCGTCGCGCAGTGAGCCGATCCGAGCGCGCAGCACGCCCAGCGCGATGGCCTCGATCTCGGCGGCGGCCCGCGCCTCCCGGCGGCGGCGCAGCTCGCCGTGGCGCTCCAGCCAGTCGCGGTGCTTGTCGATCGCGGCGGCGATGTCGTCGATGCCCTCGGCACGGGCGGCGATCGAGCGCACCACCTGCGGCCGCCACTCCCCCGGCCCGCGCTCGCCGAGCGCGATCATGCCCTGGATGTCGCGGACGGTGGCGTCCGCGCCGTCCCGGTCGGCCTTGTTGACCACGAAGACGTCGGCGATCTCCAGGATGCCGGCCTTCACGGCCTGGATCGCGTCGCCCATGCCCGGCGCGAGCAGCACGAGCGTGGTGTCGGCCAGCGAGGCCACCTCCACCTCGGCCTGCCCGACGCCGACGGTCTCGACCAGCACCACGTCGCAGCCGGCGCCCTCCAGCACGCGCACCGCCTGCGGCGTCGCCGCCGAGAGCCCACCCAGGTGGCCCCGGCTGGACATCGAGCGGATGTAGACGCCGGGGTCGGTCGCGTGGTCCTGCATCCGGACCCGGTCGCCGAGGATCGCCCCGCCGGTGAACGGGCTGGACGGGTCGATCGCCAGCACGCCGACCCGGTGGCCGCGCGCCCGCAGCGCCCGGACCAGCTCGTTCGTGGTTGTCGACTTGCCCACGCCGGGCGAGCCGGTCAGGCCGACCACCTGGGCGTGCCCGGCGTACGGCGCGAGCGCCGCCGCCACCTGCGGCAGCACCTCGTCGCCGGACTCGACCAGGGTGATCAGACGGGCCACCGCGCGGGGGTCACCCGCGCGGGCCCGCTCCACCAGCATGGGTACGTCCCGGCTGCGGCGCACCGGGCCGGTGGCCGCCGCCGGGGCGTTACGTGCGTCGTTCAAGACAATCAGCTCTCGGCGCCGTTCGGTACGTGGATGATCAGCGCGTCGCCCTGCCCGCCACCGCCGCAGAGCGCCGCCGCGCCGGTGCCGCCGCCGCGCCGCTTCAGCTCCATCGCGAGCGTGAGGACGAGGCGGGCGCCGGACATGCCGATCGGGTGGCCGAGCGCGATCGCGCCGCCGTTGACGTTGACCTTGTCGGGGCTGATGCCGAGGTCACGGGTGGACTGGATGCCCACCGCCGCGAACGCCTCGTTGATCTCGATGAGGTCGAGGTCCTCGATGCTCAGGCCGCCCTTCTTCAGGGCGTGGTTGATCGCGTTCGAGGGCTGCGAGTGCAGGGAGTTGTCCGGGCCGGCCACGTTGCCGTGGGCGCCGATCTCGGCCAGCCAGGTCAGGCCCAGCTCCTTGGCCTTGGCCTTGCTCATCACGACCACGGCGGCGGCGCCGTCGGAGATCGGCGAGGAGCTGCCGGCGGTGATGGTGCCGTCCTTGGTGAAGGCGGGACGCAGCCTGCCGAGCGACTCGGCGGTGGTGTCCGGGCGGATGCCCTCGTCCTCGCTGATCACCAGCGGGTCGCCCTTGCGCTGCGGGATGACCACCGGGGTGATCTCGTCGCCGAAGTGGCCGTTCTTCTGCGCGGCGGCGGCGCGCTGGTGGCTGGCCGCGGAGAACGCGTCCTGCTCCTCGCGGGTGATGCCGTGCTTCGCGCCGTGGCGCTCGGTGGACTCGCCCATCGAGCAGCAGTCCCAGGCGTCGGTGAGGCCGTCGAGGGCCATGTGGTCCTTGACCGTCACGTCGCCGTACTTGTAGCCGGAGCGCTGACCGAGCAGCAGGTGCGGGGCGTTGGTCATGGACTCCATGCCGCCGGCCACCACGACGTCGAACTCACCGGCCCGGATGAGCTGGTCGGCGAGCGCGATCGCGTCCAGCCCGGAGAGGCAGACCTTGTTGATGGTCAGCGCCGGGGTGGACATCGGGATGCCGGCCTCGACGGCCGCCTGCCGGGCCGGGATCTGCCCGGCGCCGGCCTGGAGCACCTGGCCCATGATCACGTACTGGACCTGCTCGGGCGCGACGCCGGCGCGCTCCAGGGCCGCCTTGATCGCGATGCCACCGAGCTTGGTCGCGGGGAGGTCCTTGAGGTTGCCCAGCAGGCGCCCCATGGGGGTCCGCGCGCCGCTGACGATCACCGAAGCCATTGCCTGCCTCCGAGGGGGTGCCGACCTGTACGCCTTAACGATTGTTCGGTCAGACTAGCGTCATGGCTGAGAACTCCCCCGTCGAGCCCGCTGCCGAGTTTGTCACAGACATCGGCCTGCGCCGCATCGACCACGTCGGGATCGCCGTGGCCGACCTGGACGCCGCGATCGACTTCTACCAGCGCACGTTCGGGATGCGCTGCGTGCACACCGAGACCAACGCCGAGCAGGGCGTACGCGAGGCGATGCTCGCGGTCGGCCCGGACGCCTCCGGCGGCATGGTGCAGTTGCTCGCGCCGCTCTCGCCGGACACCACGATCGGCAAGTTCCTGGACAAGCGTGGTCCCGGCATCCAGCAGGTGGCGTACACGGTGACGGACATCGACGTGGCCTGCGCGGCGCTGCGTGAGCGCGGCGTCCGGCTGCTCTACGACGCACCCCGGCGCGGCACCTCGGACTCCCGGGTCAACTTCGTGCACCCCAAGGACGCCGGCGGCGTGCTGATCGAACTGGTCCAGCCGGCCTGACGCGCGTGGAGGGGCCGGTCGCGGCCCCTCCCGGCATGTGGGAACGCGCGCGGCAGTGCGCGCTTGCGCGTTCCCACGGACACCTCCACGCATCGGTGGATGCAGTTTTTCACAGAGGGGTTCCCGCTTTAGCTACCGTTCAGTAACGTCCGCCCGAACAGCAGCGGCGACCGGTGCCGAATGTGTCGATTGCCGACATGGCGGTCCCGTCGCACCGGCGCCGACGATGGCAGCACCCCTGCCCGCGGTTTGCGGGTGCGGACAAACGGGAGGTCACCGTGCAGGACATCCTCGAAGCGATCATGGCGGCGGAGGGTTCGTCGCAGCCGGAGCGGGAGCTCGCCGGCCTCGCCGGCCTGCCCGTGCCGGAGAGCTACCGGGGCGTGGTGGTGCGTGCCGAGGACACCCGCATGTTCGAGGGCATGGCCACCCGCGACAAGGACCCGCGCAAGGCGCTGCACGTGCAGGAGGTGCCCACCCCCGAGCTGGGCCCGGGTGAGGCGCTCGTCGCGGTGATGGCCAGCGCGATCAACTACAACACGGTGTGGACGAGCATCTTCGAGCCGCTGCCGACCTTCAAGTTCCTCCAGCGCTACGGCCGGCTCTCCGAGCTGACCCGCCGCCACGACCTGCCGTACCACGTGGTCGGCTCGGACGCCGCGGGCGTGGTGCTGCGTACCGGCCCGGGCGTGACCAAGTGGAAGGCCGGCGACGAGGTTGTCGCGCACTGCCTCTCGGTCGAGCTGGAGGACTCCGCCGGCCACGACGACACGATGCTCGACCCGCAGCAGCGGATCTGGGGCTTCGAGACCAACTTCGGCGGCCTGGCCGAGCTGGCAATCGTCAAGGCCAACCAGCTGATGCCGAAGCCGCGCCACCTGAGCTGGGAGGAGGCGGCCAGCCCGGGGCTGGTCAACTCCACCGCGTACCGGCAGCTCGTCTCGCACCACGGCGCGAACATGAAGCAGGGCGACGTGGTGCTGATCTGGGGCGCGTCCGGCGGCCTCGGCGGGTACGCCACCCAGATGGCCCTCAACGGCGGCGCGATCCCGGTCTGCGTGGTCTCCTCGCCGGAGAAGGCCGAGCTGTGCCGCAGGATGGGCGCCGAGCTGGTCATCGACCGGACCGCCGAGGGGTTCAAGTTCTGGTCCGACGAGCAGACCCAGGACCAGGACGAGTGGCGCCGCTTCGGTGAGCGCATCCGCGAGCTGACCGGCGGCGAGGACCCGGACATCGTCTTCGAGCACCCGGGCCGGGAGACGTTCGGCGCCAGCGTCTACGTCGCCAAGAAGGGCGGCACGATCGTCACCTGCGCCTCCACCAGCGGCTTCAACCACCAGTACGACAACCGCTACCTGTGGATGCACCTCAAGCGGATCGTCGGCAGCCACTTCGCCAACTACCACGAGGCGTGGCAGGCCAACCGGCTGGTCGCGCTGGGCAAGGTGCACCCGACCGTGTCGAAGACGTACGCGCTGGAGCAGACCGGCCAGGCCGCGTACGAGGTGCACCGCAACGCGCACCAGGGCAAGGTCGGCGTGCGGTGCCTCGCCCCCGCCGACGGGCTCGGCGTCCGGGACACCGAGATGCGCTCGCGCCACGAAAGCGCCATCAACCGGTTCCGCGGTCACTGACCGTACGGTCGCACCGGATTGCCTTTCCGGCCGAGCCGGGCACCATTCGACCGGCGTACGCACAAAGGGCCGCGGGTACCGACCCGCGGCCCTTTTCGCGCCGCCTTCCCCGCAGAAGCCCGACCCGCCCCACCCGCCCGGGAGCTGCCAAGATCGCCAATTGGTCCGGTCTCACCGGCCGACCGAGTTGACCATGTAAACAGGACGCGAAAGGTGCCCACCGCTCTTGCGAACCACCCTGGGGCGTCTGCCAGTATGTCCCAATGCCCCAGCAGCAGTCCTCCCCTCTTGCGTTCTTCGATAACGCGAACTCACAGCCCGATTTCACCGTTGGCCTGCGTGGTTACAACACCAACCAGGTCGACGACTTCATCGGCCGCCTCAGCGCCGCCCTGAGCCAGTCCGAGCAGGCCCGCGCCGAGGCCGAGCAGCGGATGAACGACGCTCAGCGCCGGCTGCGGCAGGCCGAGCAGCGCCAGAGCGCGCTGGAGCAGAAGCTCACCGAGACCAACAAGCAGCTCGAGGAGAACAGCCGGCCGACGCTCTCCGGCCTGGGCACTCGCGTCGAGCAGATCCTGCGGCTGGCCGAGGAGCAGGCCAACGACCACCGCAACGAGGCCAAGCGCGAGTCGGAGGGCATCCTCTCCGCCGCCCGCCTCGAGGCGCGTGAGATCACCGACAAGGCCCGCGCCGAGGCCGCCGCCATGAAGGCGACCGCCGAGCGCGAGGCCGGCAGCGTCCGTACCGCCGCCGAGCGTGAGGCCGCCGAGGTCCGCGTGCAGGCCCGCCGCGAGGCCGACACGCTGCGCGCCGACGCCGACCGGGAGACCAAGCAGCTGCGTACGGTCACCGCGCACGAGGTGGCCGAGCTGAAGTCGACTGTCGAGCGCGAGGTCGCCACGCTGCGCGCCACCGCCGAGCGGGAGATCACCCAGCAGCGGGCGAAGGCCGCCCGGGAGGCCGAGGAGAAGCGGGCCGAGGCGACCAAGCTGCTCACCGACGCGCGCGACAAGCGCGACAAGGACCTGCAGGCCCTGGAGCTCCAGCTCGCCGAGCGGCGGGAGAAGGCCGAGCGCGAGGAGTCGGAGCGGCACGCCGCCCAGGTCGCGCAGACCCAGAAGCTGGTGAACGAGGCCGAGCAGCGCGCCCGCGCCGCGCAGGAGCGGGCCAAGGAGATCGAGCAGCGGGCCGAGGCCCGGCGGGTCGAGTCCGAGCGCACCGCCAACGAGACCGTCGACAAGGCCAAGGCGCTGGCCGACAAGACGCTCAACGAGGCGCGCGCCGAGGCGCAGCGGGTGCTCAACGAGGCCCGTACCGAAGCCGAGCTGACCACGCAGGCGGCCCGCCGCGAGGTCGAGGACCTGACCCGTCAGAAGGACGCGGTCACCTCGCAGCTCGGGCAGATGCTGTCCGGCCTGGCCGGCATCGTGCCGGGCGTGCCGGCCGGCGGCAAGGCCGAGACGCCGAAGGCGGACGCCTCCGGGCAGAAGGTGACGGCCGAGTCGGCCGGCTGATCGGACACCCGCTGTCGGGGGCATGAGCCACGGCGCGGGGTGACGCCGGGTGACCGGTGTCGCCCCGCGCCGTCATGCTTGTGCGGCCCGTTTCGCCAGGAGGGTGAAGTAGCTCCCAGAAGGGGCGTCCGTATCGCCCCAGCAGAGCCGGATGCGTGTGAGGATGGGGGCATGTCGCACGGCGAGGAACTGTTCGCGCTCGGCGGGGACGTGACGACGGAGCCCAGCTTCGAGTCCGCCCTGCGGGGATACGAGAAACGACAGGTCGACCGCTACGTCGCTCGCGCGGAGCACGAGATCGCGGCGTTGACCACCGAGCGGGAACAGGCGTACACCCAGATCCACAAGCTGGCCGGTCAGGTCGAGGTGCTCCAGCGCGACCTGGCCCAGGTGCGCAAGCAGGCTGCGGTGGTGGACCGGGCCTCGTTCCGGCACCTGGGTCCGCGTGTCGAGCAGATCCTCACCATGGCCGAGGAGCAGGCGGACGAGATCCTGGCCGCCGCCAACGAGGAGATCGAGGCCCGCCGCGCCGCCGCCGAGCACATCGTCGAGGAGGCCCGGGAGCAGGCCGCCCAGGCGCTCAAGGACTTCGAGATCGCGCTCGCGGCCCGCCGGACCGAGGAGGAGCGGCACACCGCCGCCCGCAAGGCCGAGGCCGAGGCCACGCTGAAGGCTGCCAAGGACGAGTCGGCGAAGCTGCGCAAGGACGCGCAGGACGAGTCGACGAGGCTGCGGACGGCGGCCCAGGACGAGGCCGAGAAGCTGCGCCGGACCGCCCAGGACGCGCTGGCGAAGGCCCAGCAGGAGGCCACCCAGCTCCGCGACACCGCCAAGGAGATCCACTCCCGGGCACAGCAGGAGGCCGCGCGGCTGCGGGAGTCGGCCAAGGAGGCGCTGGCCAAGGCCCAGCAGGAGGCGAACCAGCTCCGCGAGGCGGCCAAGGAGGTGCACGCCAAGGGCCAGCAGGAGGCCAAGCGGCTCACCGACGCCGCCGCCGAGGCCGGCCGGGCCACGCACGCCAAGGCGCTGGCCGAGGCCAAGAAGATCGTGGACGACGCGGAGGAGGCCGCCAAGGCCACCCGCGGCCGGGCCCGCAGCGAGGCCAACCGGCTCACCACCGAGGCCGCCGAGGCCGGCAAGCGCAACCGCGCCGAGGTCGAGGCGTACGTGCAGCGCATGCGCACCGAGACCGAGGCGTACGTGCAGCAGGCCCGCGCGCAGACCCAGCAGGAGCTGGGCGCGTGGCGGGCCGGGGTGGAGAAGGAGGTCACGGAGCGGCGCGACGGCGCGGAGAAGGAGCTGGCCCAGCGCCGGGCCGCCGCCGAGCAGGAGTTCGCCAAGCGCCGCGACGAGCTGGACAAGCAGCACGCCAAGCGGCAGGAGGAGCTGGAGCAGGCGTACACCACGCGGCGCGACGAGATCGAGCGCACCGCCGCCGACGTCCGGCAGGCCGCCGAGGCCGACGCGCTGAGCATGCGGCAGCAGGCCGAGCTGGAGGCCGCCGAGCTGCTGCGCCGCGCCGAGGCGGACGCCGGCGCGCAGCGCCGCAAGGCCGACGAGCACGTCGCGGCCTCGCGACGCCAGTTCGAGGAGTACGCGGCCACGACCCAGCAGCACCTCGCGACCACGCAGCAGCACCTGGCCGCAACCCAGCAGGAGGTGGCCGCCGGCCGGCAGCAGCTCGCCGGGGTGATGCTGGAGATCGCCAAGGCCCAGCAGGAGCTGGCCGACCTGCGTACCGAGACCTGGAAGTCGCGGCAGGAGTCCGACGACCTGCAGCGCCGCCTCACCGACCTGCGGCGCGACGCCGACTCGGCCGGGATCGCGGCCACCCCGGTCGACCCGGACGATCTGCCCGCCGCCTCCACCGGCCGGTCCACCGGCGACGGCACGCCGGCGGGCGAGGGCACGCCGGTCACCAGCGGCGCGGAGAGCCCCGGCGACACCCCGGCCGGCGGCGGTGCGCCGGTGGCCGCGAAGGGCACCGCCACCGCGGTCCCCAACGGCGCCGGGCCGGCCAAGGGTGACGGCGAGCCCGCCGACGCGGGCAAGGCGAAGCCGGTCGGCGAACCGGTGACCACGATGGACTCCCCCGCCGGCGCGGGCGTCGACGGGGAGCCCACTGTTGCCGCCGTGCCGGGCGAGGGCGGCCGGGGCGCCACCCCCACGAAGATCACCAGCACCGGTGAGAACGGCAAGCGCCCGACCAAGCCGACCACCGACGAGCGCAGCGCCAAGCCCAGCACGGTGACGGTCGACAAGGACTGATCCACCCGGACCCCGCCACCTCCCCGAACTGGCGGGCGACCCGCGCCAGGCCGGCCCGGCGGGACGGCCCGGCGGGATGGTCGGGGCGGACGGCGGCGACTACCCTGCGGGCAGAGGGCCGCGCGTCGGCCGTGGACGGCACCGGCGGGCGAGCCGGGCAGCGGGGAGGCACGGGTGTCACAGGAGGGTTCCGCCGCCCGGGACGACGAGGCCGCGGACGTGAACACCTCCGGCTCCCCGACCGGCGACGCGAGGCCCGCAAGCGACACCACGGGCACCGCGAGTGAGACCACGGGCACCGCGGAGCACGCGCGGACCGGCACCGGCATGGGCGGCGAACGGCCCGTCGACGTCGAACCGGGTGAGTTCGAGCCGAGCGGGCGCTTCGGCCTACCGGGACGCCCGCTGCGGCGCAGCGCCTTCCTGGTCGGGTTCACCGGCGCGCTCGGCGTGCTGCTCGCGTACGCGTTGTTCCTGGGCATCCGCAACGCCGCCGGCATCCTGGTGCTCGTGGTGATCGCGCTGTTCCTCGCGGTCGGCCTGCACCCGGCGGTGGTCCGGCTGCGCAAGTGGGGCGTGCCGCGCGGGCTGGCGGTGGCGGTCGTGACGCTCACCCTGCTGCTGCTGATCGTGGCCGGGCTGCTGGCGCTGGTGCCGCCGGTGGTGACCCAGTCCGGTCAGTTCATCCAGCAGCTGCCCGGGTACGTCGAGGAGCTGCGCCGCAATCCCACAGTCAACGACCTGGTCATCCGGTACGACGTGATGGAGCGGGTCCAGGCGGCGGCGAACGCGGACAACGTCGGGCGGGCGCTCGGCGGGGTGCTCGGCGGCGCGCAACTGATCTTCGGGACGATCTTCCGCCTGCTCACCGTGCTGGTGCTGACGATCTACTTCCTGGCGTACTTCGACAAGCTGCGCGAACTCGGGTACGCGCTGGCGCCGCGCTCGCGCCGGGAGCGGGTCCGGCTGATCGGCGACGAGATCCTCACCCGGGTCGGCGCGTACATGGTCGGCGCGCTCGCCATCGCGGTGCTGGCCGGGGTGAGCACGTTCGTGTTCGCGCTGGCGGTCGGCCTGCCGTACCCGTTCGCCCTGGCCGTGGTGGTCGCGGTGACCGACCTGATCCCGCAGATCGGCGCGACGCTGGGCGCAGTGGTGGTGACGCTCGTCGGGCTCGCCACGGACCTGCCGGTGGGCATCGCCTGTCTGGTGTTCTTCGTGATCTACCAGCAGGTGGAGAACTACCTGATCTATCCGAAGATCATGCGCCGGGCGGTGTCGGTCAACGAGGTGGCCGCGCTGCTGGCCGCGCTGCTCGGGGTGGCGCTGCTGGGCGTGGTGGGCGCGCTCATCGCGATCCCCACCGTGGCCGCGTTGCAGCTGATCCTGCGCGAGGTGGTGCTACCCCGCCAGGACGCGCGCTGAGCGCTACTCGGCGCGCCGCTGGGCCGGGCCGGGCACCGGGGTGTCGGCGAACGCGGCGACCGTGCGGTCGGCGTACGCGCTGACGTCGCCGGTCTCCATCGGGCCGTCCCAGGTGGTGGGCAGCGGCAGCGGTACGCCGGGGGCGACCCGCCGGACGATCTCGTCCAGCACCTTCTCCGCGTCGCCGACCCAGAGGTGCTTGGCGCCGTCCACGCCCACCACCTCGGCCTGCGGCACGGCGGCGAAGCGCTCCCGGGCCTCCTGCGGGCGCAGGTAGTCGTCGAACTCGGGGACCAGCGCGGTGAGCGGCTTGCCCGTCTCGGCCCAGACCCCCAGGTCCTCCGGCGCGGAGTAGCGCAGCGGCGGGGAGAGCAGGATCGCGCCGGCCACCGCCGGGTCGCAGCCGTACTTCAGCGCCAGGTCGGTGCCGAACGACCACCCGACCAGCCAGATGTTCGGCAGCTCGTGGAACTCGGCGTACTCGATCGCGGCGGCCACGTCGAACCGCTCGCCGACCGCGCCGTCGAACGCTCCCTCGCTGGTGCCGCGGACGCTGCTGGTGCCCCGGGTGTTGAACCGGAGCACGGCCAGGCCGGCCAGCGCGGGCAGCCGCCAGGCCGCCTTGCGGAACACGTGGCTGTCCATCATCCCGCCGTGCGTGGGCAGCGGGTGCAGGCAGACGAGTGTGGCGGCCGGTTCGCGGTCCAGCGGCCGGGCCAGCTCGCCGACGAGCGTCAGCCCGTCGGCGGTGTGCAGCTCGATGTCCTCCCGGCGGCCGGGCAGGATCGACGACGCGCGAATCGGAGTGCTCACGCCTGCCAGTCTCCCGCGTCGGCGGCCCCGCCGCCCAGCGGGACGGGAACCGGGTGATCCAGATCGCTCAGCCGTAGCGCGGGGCGCCCCGGCCGCGCTGGAGGTTCGGTCCGCGCCGGTCCCGGGCCCGCCAGCAGCCGGAGTGCCAGTGCCGACGGTCGGTCAGGTCGCCCCGGTCGTCGGCCGGCCAGGCGACCAGGTGCGCCACGCCGGGACGGATCTCCTGGTCACAGCCGGGACAACGGTACGTCTTGACTGACGCCCCGCCGCTGATCGCGCGTATCTGCCAGTCGCCGTCGCGCCACTGCTGCACGGTCGGCACGCCGTGGCGGGCACGATCGGCGTCCAGGCCGGGGTTCTCCTCCCGGCGGGGGCGGTTGCGACGAGGGCTCACGGTCACCAAGCGTACGGTCCGCCGGCCGGACCCGGGTCGGGCGATCTTGGTACGGATGCGCCCTTCCCGGGGCCGTTCCGTACCGAGATCGCCCTCGTGGTGGCCGATCAGGGCCAGGTCTGCGGACGGGTGAGGTCTCTCGCCACCTTTGTCCCGACGAGCACCGTCGCCGCGTCGGCCTCGGTGAAGTTCACCTGGCCCGGGGGGCCGTCGCCGGGGAAGGGCCAGGCGAAGTCGACTGTCAACCGCACCTTGGGCAGGCCGAGCAGTTCCAGGCGGTTGCCGTCCGGATACCGGAAGCCCGGGCGGCCACCCAGGTCGCGGTTGCTGGCGCGGCCCGTGTCCTCCCCCATCTCCGCCCCGTAGACCAGCGTCATCCACATGTTTGACGAAGGTGCCCGGAAGACGGTGAGCTGAACCGTGAGGCCCTTCGGGAAGGCGGCCGCATCCACCGAGCATCCCGTCACCGCCGCGTCCGCCGGCAACGTGGTCGGTCGGACCGGCCCGGTGCATCGCCGGGCCTCGTCCCAGCGCACCAGGCCGGAGACCCGTTTCAGGGCGGCCACGTTACCGCGCAGCGTGGCCGCCCGGGCGTAGAGACCGGGGAACGGCTGCCACGACGTGACCAGACCGTCCGTACCGGCGACGCGTAGCACGCCACCGTCGAAGGCCA
The DNA here is from genome assembly GCF_004637285.1 of Micromonospora sp. CNZ285. Classification (NCBI taxonomy): domain Bacteria; kingdom Bacillati; phylum Actinomycetota; class Actinomycetes; order Micromonosporales; family Micromonosporaceae; genus Micromonospora; species Micromonospora sp. CNZ285. The sequence continues at coordinate 4,139,238 of NZ_SPQD01000001.1, forward strand.
GCCGGCCGCTGACGGCCTGCGTCGGGAAGCCGTCGATCGAAGTGTTGTCGAGAGCCTTCGCCACCGGGCTCACCTCGAGCAGGATCGGGTGTCCCTCGCCGTCGCTGAACCGGATCGACTCGACCCGGTTGGAGCTGTGGACGGACCAGCCCAGGTAGCGGGCACGGGTGGTGTCGACGCCCAGGTGCAGCACCTGCGGATCGGTGCCGACCAGGTCGGGGCGATCACGCGCCCCCGACACCCCGTCGGCGAGCGGCGGCACCGGGGGTGGTGCCGCCTCGGCCGTCGCGGCCGTCCAGGGCATCCGCCCGGCCAGCCCGCCCACGTCCGCGCGTATCGCGCCGGTGAAGCCGAGCACGCCGACCAGGGCGAGCGCGGTGCCGGCGGTGACCCGGCGGCGTACCCGACGGCGCCGGCCGAGCGCGCGGGAGCGGCGCAGCAGGCGTCCGGTGTCTGTCTCCCCCTCGGCGTGCTCCCGCAGCACCGAGATGATCCGCTGGTCGAGGTCGGTCACGGCCGGCTCCCCTTCGTCATCGGGACGCCGTAGCGCTCCCGGAGGTGGGCGAGCGCCCGCATCGCGTGGGTGCGGACGGTGACCGGGGAGCAGTCGAGGATCTGGGCGATCGTGGCGTCGTCCAGGTCCTCGTAGTAGCGCAGCACCAGCACGGCGCGCTGGCGGTCCGGGAGGGCGCGGATCAGCCCCCACATCTCGTCCCGGTCCGCCGCCTCGCCGCCGAGGTCGCCGCGTCCGGGCCGGTCGGCGAACGTGTCCACCGCCAGCTCACGGTTGGACCGCCGCCGCCACCAGGACGTGTTCGCGTTGACGAGCATCCGGCGCACGTACACGTCGGGCCGGTCGACCCGGGCGATCTTCCGCCAGTGCACGTACGCGCGCGCCAGCACGTCCTGGGTCAGGTCCTCGGCGCGGTGCGCGTCGCCGGTCAGCAGCCGGGCCAGACGCAACAGAGCCGGGCCGCGGCTGCCGACGTACTCCTCGAAGGTCACACCCGGAAGACGCCGTCACCGGGCCCGGCTGTTGACAGCGGTCAGCGCCGGGTGTGGTCGCGGAACCCGCGGCCGGACTTGCGGCCCAGGTAGCCGGCCGTGACCAGGTGCTCCAGCAGCGGCGCCGGGGCGAAGCCGGGCTCGCGCAGCTCCAGGTACAGCTCCCGCTGGATGGCCAGCGAGACGTCCAGGCCGACCACGTCGAGCAGCTCGAACGGGCCCATCGGGTAGCCGCAGCCGAGCTTCATCGCGTAGTCGATGTCGTCGGCGGTCGAGTAGCTGGCCTCCAGCATCTTCACCGCGTCGTTCAGGTACGGGAACAGCAGCGCGTTGACGATGAAGCCGGACCGGTCGCCGCAGACCACGCCGGTCTTGCCGAGCTTCGCGCAGACCGCGCGGGCGGTGGCCGACGTCTCGGCGGAGGTACGGATGGTCTGCACGATCTCCACCAGCGGCATGATCGGCGCCGGGTTGAAGAAGTGCAGGCCGACCACGTCGGCGGGACGCTGGGTCGCCATCGCCACGTCGATCACCGGCAGCGACGAGGTCGTGGTGGCGAGCACGACGCCCGGCTTGCAGATCTCGTCCAGGCTGGCGAACAGCGCCTTCTTGACGCTCAGCTCCTCGACCACGGCCTCGACCACCAGGTCGACGTCGGCCAGGTGCTCCAGCGTCGCGGACCAGGTGATCCGGCCGAGCGCGGCGTCCCGGTCGGTCTCGCTGAGCTTGCCCCGCACCACACCCTTGTTCAGCGAGGTCTTTACCGACTCGCAGACCTTCGCGGACTTCTCCGCGCCCCGGGTCACCGAGATGACCTCGTACCCGGCCTTGGCGAACACCTCGATGATGCCGGTGGCCATGGTGCCGGAGCCGACCACGCCCACCTTCGCGATGGCGCGGGCGCCGTCGGCGAGCGCGGCGTCCGCGGCGAGCGGCGTGTACTCGTCGGGTACGACCTTCGGCGAGCCCGGCCGCTCGTAGGTGTAGAAGCCGCGACCGGACTTACGGCCCAGCAGCCCGGCGGTGACCATCTGCTTGAGCAGCGGGGCCGGGGCGTGCCGGCGGTCCCGGCCGCCGCGCCGGTACATGGTGTCGAGGATCTCGTACGCGGTGTCCAGGCCGATCAGGTCCATCAGCGCCAGCGGGCCCATCGGCAGGCCGCAGCCGAGCTTCATGGCGGCGTCGATGTCCTCGCGGGTGGCGTAGCGGGCCTCGAACATGCCGACCGCGTGGTTCAGGTAGCCGAACAGCAGCGCGTTGGCGATGAAGCCGGCCCGGTCGCTGATCGTCACGTCGACCTTGCCGAGCCGCTCGCAGAGCACCTCCACGTCGGCGACCACGTCGGCGGAGGTGACCACCGTGCGGACCACCTCGACCAGCTTCATCACCGGGGCCGGGTTGAAGAAGTGGATGCCGATGACCTGGTTGGGCCGGGTGGTGGCGACGGAGATCTCGGTGACGCTCAGCGAGGACGTGTTGGTGGCGAGGATCGCCTCAGGCTTGCAGACCCGGTCCAGCTCGGCGAAGATCCGCTGCTTGAGGTCCAGGTGCTCGGGCACCGCCTCGATCACCAGGTCCACGTCGTGCAGCGCGTCCAGGCCGACCCGGAAGTCGACCCGCGCCATCAGGGCGTCCCGCTCGGCCTCGGCGAGCTTGCCCTTGGCGACGGCCCGGTCGGTGGAGCCGGTGAGCGTGGTCCGGCCGCGCTCCAGCGCCGCGTCGGAGATCTCGACGGCTGTGACGTCGACGCCGTTGCGGGCGAACACCTCCACGATGCCGGCACCCATGGTGCCCAGACCCACCACGCCCACCCTGGTGAACTCCCGCGCCACGACCGGCCTCCCCTGGCTCGACTCCGCCGTCCGCGACATGAACGGCCGCTAAGGTTATGCGCCGGAGTCTGCCACGTGACGCTGTGTTGTCGAGACGCCGTGGGATATTTCACGCACCGCGCCTCACCCGGTGGCGTTCTCCCCGGCCAGCGCCAGCAGTTCGGCGACGAACTCCGCCGGCCGCTCCAGGTGCGGGCTGTGCCCGCAGCCGGGCAGCACCACCTCCCGGTACGTCCCGCCGGCCGCCGCGTACCGGTCCAGCACCGCGCGGGTCTGCCCCACCATCGGCTGCGGCGGGCACTCCCGGTCGCCGGGCCAGCCGGGCACCACACCGAGCCGGCCGAGGTACGCCAGGTCGAACAATGAGGTGTCGGAGACGATCACGTCGGCGTCGCCGCGTACCCAGGTCACCGGCGGCTTGACCGGCACGGCGACCAGCTCGTCGGCGAGCCGGAAGTGGGCCGGGGCCAGCGCGTTGAGCACGCCGCGCGGCCCGGCGGCGGTCCCCGGCCAGTGCGGCGAGGCCACAGCGGTGCCCGGATAGTTGTCGTCCCCGGTGGCGGTGGTCAGCATGCTCTCCAGCAGCAGGTCCTCGTCGTCGCCGAGGGACGCGGGGTCGGCCACGTACGCGGCGCGCAGCACCGCCCGCGGGCTGGTCGGGCCGTCGGCGCTCCGGTCACCGGCGGCGAGCCGGGCCACGAAGTCGGGGTTCGCGCCGCCGGCGCCGGTGCCGGCGAAGTCGGGCGTGGTGGGGGTGCCGTCGAGGTCCCGGGTGCCGCCGAAGCCGTACGGGGACACCGGCGCCTCCAGCAGCAGCCCGGCCACCCGCTCGGGGTGGCCGACGAGCAGCCGCATCGCCACGCCGCCGCCCAGCGAGTGCCCGGCCACCACCGGCCGGGCGCCGGGCGCGAACAGCCCCGGGGCGTCCAGCAGCGCGGCCACGTCGTCGGCGAAGTCGTCGAGCCCTCGGGTGGCGTCGACCGGCGCGGTGTCTGTCTCGCCGTAGCCGCGCAGGTCGGGGGCGACCACCCGCAGCGTCTCCGGCAGCCGGGCGAGCAGCGGTTCCCAGAAGGCGGAGGAGGAGACGTTGCCGTGCACCAGCAGGACCGGTACGCCGTCCGGTGGACCGGCCACGCGGACCGCCTGGGTGATGCCGTTGGCCTGGACCGTGAGCCGTGCGCTGCGCATCCGCGCATGCTGGCATGGGCGCCGGCCCCCGGTCCATGTGCCCCACCGACACACCGGCCCGCCGAGGGGTGGGCGCCGGACCACCCCAGACCACCCTCCGCCGGTCGCGTGGCGGCGGTGATCAAGGAGTTTGCGCCCCCGCGGGAGTCATTTCCGTACCCAAAGTCCTTGATCACCGCGAGTGGGCGGGACAGGAAGGGGGCGCGCCGGTAATCAGCGGCCCCGAGGGCCCAGCGGATGCCCGGAGGTCTAGCTCACGTCGGCCGGCTGCGCCTCGCGCGCCTCGATCGGCTGGCGCGGCCCGGGGACGGGCAGCGGCACTGTGGGGCGCTGGTCGCGGCGCATCGCGCCGAAGCTCATCCCGACCGGGTCGGTCCGGGCCACGCCCGGGTCGTAGAGGCGCAGGTCGGTGCGGCCGAGCCGGACCACGTCGCCGTCGGCGATCGCCACGCTGCCGGTGACCCGAGTGTCGTTGAGCCAGGTGCCGTTCGTCGAGCCGAGGTCGGTGAGCAGCACCCCCTCCGGGGTGGCCCGGACGGTGGCGTGCCGCCGGCTCAGGTGCGGGTCGGCGAGCACGATGTCGGCGGTCGGCGCACGGCCGATCACCTGCGCCTCCTGGCCGACCCGGAACGTGAGCCCCCGCATCGCCCCGCCCGACACCGTCAGCAACGGCATCAGCTCAGGATGCTCCTCCATGGACAGTCGACCTCCACCCCACATCGCCCCGCGGCGTCAGCCTGCCACCTCACCGTAGTGGCTTGCACCACCGCGCGGTCACCCCCGCGACCCCGGCCGGTCATCTCCCGTTCGCCGTTTCGGACGGCACCTCCGTCGATGCGACGGCTGATCGTCCGCGCAGCGTACGGCGCGTTCGACACCTACCGGCGAGTAATCCTCGGGTCTAGACTTCGGCCATGACCGCTGTGCATGTGCCGGGCGCCCCGCTCATCTCCGACGGTCGGCTGGTGTCGACCAGCCCGGCCACCGGCGCCGAGGCAGGCAGTTTCCCGCTGGCCACCGAGGCGGACGTGCGCGCCGCCGTCGACCGCGCCCGGGCAGCCGGCGACTGGTGGGCCGGGCTCGGCTTCGCCGGCCGGCGTGACCGCCTCCAGCGCTGGCGCGGCGTGCTCGCCCGGCGGATCGAGGAACTCGCCGACCTGATGCACACCGAGGGCGGCAAGCCGGTCGGTGACGCCGTGGTGGAGATCCTCACCGCGCTGGAGCACATCGACTGGGCGGCCCGCAACGCGCAGCGGGTGCTCGGGCCGCGCCGGGTCCGCTCCCGCCTGATCCTCGCCGAGTTCACCGGTCACCTCGAATACCAGCCGTACGGCGTGGTCGGTGTGATCGGCCCGTGGAACTACCCGGTCTTCACCCCGATCGGCTCTGCCGCGTACGCGCTCGCGGCCGGCAATGCGGTGGTGTTCAAGCCCAGCGAGTACACCCCGGCGGTCGGCCAGTGGCTGGTCGACAGGTTCGCCGAGGTGGTGCCGGAGCAGCCGGTGTTCCAGGTGGTGCACGGCTTCGGCGCGGTCGGCGCGGCGCTGTGCCGCTCCGGGGTCGGCAAGGTCGCGTTCACCGGCTCGACCGCCACCGCGAAGCGGGTGATGGCCGCCTGCGCGGAGACGCTCACGCCGGTGCTGCTGGAGGCCGGCGGCAAGGACGCGATGATCGTGGACAGCGACGCCGACCTGGACGCCGCCGCCGACGCGTGCGTGTGGGGCGGGATGACGAACGCCGGCCAGACGTGCATCGGCATCGAGCGGGTCTACGCGGTCGACCAGGTCTTCGACGCCTTCGTGGAGAAGGTGGTGGCGAAGGCCGGGCGGCTCACAGTGGGCGCCGACGGGTCCGACCTCGGCCCGATCACCATGCCGTCGCAGATCGACGTCATCCGCCGGCACATCGATGACGCGCTCAGCCGGGGAGGCCGGGCGGTGCTGGGCGGCCCGGAGGCGGTCCAGCCGCCGTACGTGCACCCGACGGTGCTCGTCGACGTGCCGGAGGACTCGACCGCCGTGCAGGAGGAGACGTTCGGCCCGACGCTCGTGGTCAACCGCGTCCGGGACGTGGACGAGGCGGTCGAGCGGGCAAACGCGCTGCCGTACGGGCTCGGGGGTTCGGTGTTCGGCCGGGCGCGGGCGGTGGCGGTGGCGCGGCGGCTGCGTTCCGGGATGGCCTCGGTCAACTCGGCGCTGACCTTCGCGGGCATGTCGACGCTGCCGTTCGGCGGCACCGGCGAGTCCGGCTTCGGCCGCATCCACGGCGAGGAGGGGCTGCGCGAGTTCGGCCGGCCCAAGTCGGTCACCCGCCGCCGGGCCCGGTCGCTGCTGCCGGCGATGACGTTCGAGCGGACCCCGGCCGACATCGCCCGGATCATCAAGATCGCCAAGCTGATGTACGGCCGGGGCCGCTGAGGCGGCGCCTCAGAACAGCGTCAGCTCGTCGCGCTCGATGCCGCGCAGCTTGTCGTAGTCGACCACCACGCACCGGATCCCCCGGTCGGTGGCGAGCACCCGCGCCTGCGGCTTGATCTCCTGCGCGGCGAACACGCCGGCCACCGGCGTGAGCAGCGGGTCGCGGTTCATCAGCTCCAGGTAGCGGGTGAGCTGCTCCACGCCGTCGATCTCGCCGCGCCGCTTCACCTCGACCGCCACCGCGCCGCCGACCGCGTCCCGGCAGAGCAGGTCGACCGGCCCGATCGCGGTCATGTACTCGCGCCGGACCAGCGTGAAGCCCTCCCCCAGCGTCTCCGGGTTCGCGGCGAGCAGCTCCTGCAGGTGCGCCTCGACGCCGTCCTTGCGCAGGCCCGGGTCCACGCCCAGCTCGTACGAGGTGTCCTGGAAGATCTCCTCCAGGGTGATGCGCAGTTCCTCGCCGGCCTTGTTCACCACCCGCCAGACGCCGGGCGCCTCCTCCAGCCGGCAGGGCGGGCTCATCCAGTTCAACGGCTTGTAGGCCCGGTCGTCCGCGTGGATCGACACCGACCCGTCCGCCTTCACCATCAGCAACCGGGTCGCCGGGGGCAGATGGGCCGAGAGCCGTCCGACGTAGTCCACCGAGCACTTCGCAATCACCAACCGCACCCGCCGAGGGTAGCCGAGGCCCCGGCGGACGCCGACGAGCGCCACTGGCGTACCGGTGCCATATTGAGATCGTGCTCGAAGTCCTCACCGGTTCCGGCCTGGCCGCCTCGGCGGGCCTGAACGCCTACATCCCGCTGCTGCTGATGGGGCTGCTGTCCCGCTACACCGATCTGGTCGAACTGCCGAGCGGCTGGCAGTGGCTCGGCAACGGCTGGGTGGTGCTGATCCTCGCCGTCCTGCTCGCGGTCGAGGTGGTGGCCGACAAGGTGCCTGTGGTCGACCACGTCAACGACGTGGTGCAGACGGTGGTCCGGCCGACCGCGGGCGGGCTCGCGTTCGGCGCGGGCGCCGGCTCGGAGACGGTCACCGTGAGCGACCCGGACACGTTCTTCTCCACCCACCAGTGGGTGCCGGTCGTGGTCGGCGTGCTGATCGCGCTCGGCGTACACCTGCTCAAGGCCGCCGCCCGGCCGGTCATCAACGCGACCACGGCCGGGGTTGGCGCGCCGGTGGCCAGCACCGCCGAGGACGCGACGAGCGTGGTCATGTCGGTGGTGGCGCTGCTGCTGCCGGTGCTGGTGCTGGTGTTCCTGGTCGCCCTGGTGTTCTTCGTACCGTGGCTGTTCCGCCGCCGCCGGGAGCGGCGCCGCGAGCGCGCCGCGGCCCGCGCGGCCGGCTTCCGCGTCTGACCCGCACCGACTCCCGAAACCTCTAAAATCAGGGCAAGACACCCAAGGAGGTACGGGAGATGACCGCGTCGTTGGAGATGCCCCGGGTCCAGGAGTGCGCCGTCCGGTCCTGCGCCTACAACCACACGAACGACTGCCACGCGTTCGCCATCACGATCGGCAGCAGCGACCACGCGCACTGCCACACGTTCGTGGAGATGCCGGTGCGCGGCGGCCTCGACCAGCTGGTCGCGCAGGTGGGCGCGTGCTCGCGCGCCGACTGCCGGCACAACGCCGACCTGGAGTGTCACGCCCCGGCGATCACCGTCGGCCCCGACATGGACATGGCCGACTGCATGACCTACGAGAGCCGCTGACCCACCCGCGCGGGCGTTCAGCTCAGCGCGTTGGCCTCGCGGATCACTGTGACCAGCTCGTCGATGATGCCGGTGAGTGCGAAGTCCTTCGGCGTGAACACCCGGGCCACTCCGGCGGCCCGCAGCGCCTCGGCGTCGGCGGCCGGGATGATCCCGCCCACCACCACCGGCAGGTCGCCCCGCCCGGCCGCGCGCAGCCCGTCCAGCACCGCCGGCACGGCGGCCAGGTGCGAGCCGGACAGCACGGAGAGGCCGACCAGGTCGACGTCCTCCTCGACCGCCGCCGCGACGATCTGCCCGGCGGTCAGGCGGATGCCCTGGTAGACCACCTCGAACCCGGCGTCGCGGGCGCGTACCGCGATCTGCTCCGCGCCGTTGGAGTGCCCGTCCAGCCCCGGCTTGCCGACCAGCAGCCGCAGCCGCCCGCTGCCCAGCTCCCGGGCGGTCGCGACGACCCGCTCGCGGACCCCGGCGAGGGTCGCGTCACCGGCTGTGCCGACCGCCCCGGCCAGGCCGGTCGGCGCGCGGTACTCGCCGTACACCTGGCGCAGCGCGCCCGCCCACTCGCCGGTGGTGACACCGGCCCGCACGCAGTCCAGCGTCGCCGCCATCAGGTTCGCCGTGGTGGCGGCGTCGGCGCGCAGCCGGTCCAGCGCCGCCTCGACCGCCGCCGCGTCCCGGTCGGCCCGCCACCGGCGTACGCCGTCGGTGGCCGCCGCTTCCACGGCGGGGTCCACCTGCTCGATGTTCTCGGCGCCGGCCGCGGTCAGCGGGGACGCCTCGGTCTCGGTGAACCGGTTGACGCCGACCACCACGTCCGAGCCGGACTCCATCCGGCGGCGCCGGTCGGCGAGCGAGGCCACCAACGCGCTCTTGAGGTAGCCGGACTCCACGGCGGTCACCACGCCGCCCATCTCCAGCACCTTCTCCAACTCGACCCGGGCGCCGGTCACGATCTCGTCGACGAGCGCGGTCATGACGTGCGAGCCGGCGAACAGGTCCGGGTACTCCAGCAGGTCCGACTCGAACGCCAGCACCTGCTGCATGCGCAGCGACCACTGCTGGTCCCACGGGCGGGGCAGGCCCAGCGCCTCGTTCCAGGCGGGCAGCTGCACGGCGCGGGCGCGGGCGTCGCGGGACAGCGTGACGCCGAGCATCTCCAGCACGATGCGCTGGATGTTGTTCTCCGGCTGCGCCTCGGTCAGGCCCAGCGAGTTGACCTGGACGCCGTAGCGGAAGCGGCGCTGCTTCGGGTTCTCCACGCCGTAGCGGTCGCGGGTGATCTCGTCCCAGAGCGCGCCGAACGCGCGCATCTTGGCGATCTCCTCGACGAAGCGCACCCCGGCGTTGACGAAGAAGGAGATCCGCTGGACCACGTCGCCCATCCGCTCGGGCGGCACCTGGCCGGAGTCGCGCACGGTGTCGAGCACGGCGACGGCGGTGGCCAGCGCGAAGCCGACCTCCTGCACCGGCGTGGCGCCGGCCTCCTGGAGGTGGTACGAGCAGATGTTCACCGGGTTCCACCGCGGCATCTCACGCAGCGTGTACGCGATCACGTCGGCTGTCAGCCGCAGCGACGCGGCCGGCGGGAAGATGTACGTCCCCCGGGACAGGTACTCCTTGATGATGTCGTTCTGCGTGGTGCCGGCGCAGCGGCTCAGCTCGGCGCCCTGCTCGGCGGCGACGGTGCCGTAGAGGCCGAGCAGCCACATCGCCGGGGCGTTGATGGTCATCGAGGTGTTCATCTCGGCCAGCGGGATGCCCTCGAACAGCGCCCGCATGTCGCCCAGGTGCGCCACCGGCACGCCGACCCGGCCCACCTCACCGGAGGCCAGCTCGTGGTCCGGGTCGTACCCGGTCTGGGTGGGCAGGTCGAAGGCGACCGACAGGCCGGTCTGCCCCTTCGCCAGGTTGCGGCGGAAGAGCGCGTTTGTGGCCGCGGCGGAGGAGTGCCCGGCGTACGTGCGCATCACCCACGGGCGGTCCCGCTCGGGCAGCCGTCCCGGCATCGCGTCGTCCATGGCCGGAGTTTAAGTTACCGTTCAGTAAAAGAGAGTGTGGAAAACCACACAACCCGATGACCGCAGGTGGTGGACCGGCCGACACACAGGTCGGCCGGTCCACCGCTCATTCGCTGCGGGCGGTCTCCGGGCCGGTGATCCGCTCCAGCAGCGGCAGGGTGGCGGCCACGACGGCGAGGCAGCCCAGGACGCCGAGAGCCGTCACCGCGGCGAACCCGATCCCCGGCAGGCGCAGGTCGTACTGCATCTGCGCGCGCAGGAACAGCTGCGCGGCGACCAGTCCCATCCCGACCGCGACCACGGCGACGGTCAGCAGCGGCACCACGCTCTCCAGGGCCACCACCCGGCGCAGCAGCCGCACCGGGGCGCCGCTGAGCCGGAGCAGGCTGAACGGCCGCTTCCGTTCACTGAGGCCGGCCGCCACCGCCACGGCCAGGCTGCATCCGGCGAGCACCAGACCGGCCACCACGACGATGTCGGCCAGCCGCTGCCAGCCCCGCATGGTGTCGGCGAAGTCGGCCTCGAAGTCGCCGGGCACGTTCGGCGCCACGAAGAACGCGGGGAACGCCGCTTCGAGGACCGTCCGGGCCCGCTCCACCGCGACCGGGTCCGCCGCCTCGACCGCCACCGAGCCCGCCGGGAGCCCCGCGAGGGCCGCCGGGTCCACCGGGGACGACGGCCAGACCCGCTCGGCCGAGGCGGACTCCCGCCAGGGGATCAGGTCCGGCGGCACCTCGGCGACGCCTGCCCCCGGAGCGCACCGCCCGTAGGCGGGCGGGATGTCCGCGCAGGCGATGACGCCGGAGTCGCGGCCGTTCTCGCGTACCGGGTTCTCCCGGACGAGCACCGGGTTGCGGACGCCGGGAATCGCCGCCAGGTCGGCCAGCAGCGTGCCGGGCACCGGCGGGTCGTCCGCCAGCACCATCGACAGCCGGCCGGCCTCCAGGGAGCCCCGGGGCGCGGGACCGCGCTCGTACGTGATCGTCCCCATCACGCCGACCGCCACCGTCGTGACGAACAGCGCGAGCATCACCCCGCCCACCGCGCGGAACCCGGCGGCCGGGTTGTCGGCGAGCCGGCGCGCGGCGATCAGCGCGGCGGGCCGGCTCGCGCGAGCGGCCATCGCCCGGGCGCCGACCATGGTGAGCCACGGCCCGCCCGCGATCAGCCCGACCATGACCAGCAGCAGCGCGGGCAGGAACAGCGCGGTCTGACCGTCCGAGGTGGGCGGCCGGTACACCAGGGCGAAGCCCAGCCCGGCCAGGCCGAGCGCGAGCGGGATCAGCCGGTACACCCGGGGCGGTCGCGGCGTGACCCGGCGGGTGACGCCGAGCGGGGAGATCCGGACCCGGCGCAGGGCGAGCCAGGCCGCGGCCGCCGCGCCCGCCGGCACGCCCAGCGCCACCACGAGGGCCTCCGGCACCCCGACGGCCATGTCCTCCGGGAAGAACGGCATGCCGGTGAACGGGATGCCGGCGAGCTGCCCGCGGAACGCGAAGAACGAGGCGAAGCCGACCGCCGCGCCGGCCGCCGCCGCGAGCGCGGCCTCGACGGCCGCGACCGCCGAGATCTGCCGGGGCGTGGCACCGACCAGCCGCATGGCCGCGAACCGCTGCTCCCGGCGAGCGGCGCCGAGCCGGGTCGCGGTGCCGATGAAGACGAGTACGGGGAACAGCAGCCCGCCCGCCACCACGCCGAGGATGAGGTCGACAGCCGCCCCCGGCAGCGGAGCGCTGTTGCCGTCGAGCCGGGTGACCTTCCGGACCTGCTCCAGCCCGCCCACCTGCTCCGGGGTGCCGCCGACCAGGACGAGCAGGGTGTCCGGCGAGGTGAGCGCCGCCGGCCCGACGGCGCCGAGGTCCCGGCCCGGATAGCGGTCGGCGAGCTGGTCGGCGGGGGCGCTCGCCAGCAGCTTCCGCATCGCCGGGGAGGCGTAGAACTCGCCGGGCCCCGGTACCCGGGGAACACCCACCGGCGTGGGCGCGTCCGGGCCGGTCGCGGCGACGTCGACACGGGTGATCTGGTCGCCGCGGAAGTAGTCGGTCCGGGTGGACCACAGCAGTGGGTCGGCGGACTCGTCGGCCGTCTCCTGCGGGTACATCGACGCGTACCGGGTGAGCTGGGCGTCGGCGGCGTGCACACCGGCGAGCGTGGTGAGCAGCAGCCCGGTGCCCACCGCGACGGCGGCGGCGATGGCGACCAGCCGGACCAGCGCCTCCCGCCCACCGGCGACGGCGAGCCGGAGCGCGAGCCCGATCACGAGACGACCCCGGCGGGGGCGTTGACCCGGCCGTCCCGCACCATGACCTCCCGGTCGGCGTACGCGGCGATGCGCGCCTCGTGCGTCACCAGGACGACTGTGGTGCCGCGCTCGCGGGCGGCGTCGACGAGCAGCGTCATCACCTCCTCGCCAGTGAGCGAGTCGAGCGCGCCGGTGGGCTCGTCGGCGAACAGCACCCGGGGCTCGGCCACCAGGCCGCGAGCGAGCGCGACCCGCTGGGCCTGCCCGCCGGACAGTTCGCCGGAGCGGCGGTGCTCCAGGCCGGCCAGGCCGAGCCGTTCGAACCAGCCCCGCGCGGCGCGCAGCGCCGGAGCGCGGCGGACGCCGCGCAGCAGCAGCGGCAACGCCACGTTCTCGGCCGCGGTGAGTTCCGGTACGAGCTGCCCGAACTGGAAGACGAAGCCGAAGCTGTCGCGGCGCAGCGTGCTGCGGTCGGCCTCGCCGAGGGTGTCGATCCGGGTGCCGTCGAACCGAACCTCGCCGGAGTCGGGGCGCAGGATGCCGGCCAGGCAGTGCAGCAACGTCGACTTGCCGGACCCGCTCGGTCCCATCACGGCGACGACCTCACCGGCCGCCACGGCGAGGCTCGCGCCGCGCAGGGCCGGTGTCTCGCCGAACGCGTACGTGACGTCGCGGGCCTCGATCATCGGGCTCATGGCCGAACCGCCTTTCTCAGGGCGTCCAGCCGGGCGCCTGTCGTCTCGATCCACCGCAGGTCCGCCTCCAGGTGGTAGAGGCCGTGGTCGGCGAGCATCACGTCGACGAGTTCGCCGCCGCGTTTGATCTCGGTGAGTTCGCGCATCCGGCGCAGGTGGGCGGCGCGCTGGGTGTCCAGGTACTCCCCGGCCGGGCGGTCGAGCATCAGCGCGAGCACGACCTTGGTGAACAACAGGGTCTGCAGGTGCGGTTCCGGCTCGACCGGCTCGGTCAGCCAGTGCTCCACCTCGGTGGCGCCCAGGTCGGTGATGACGTAGCGCTTGCGGTCCGGCCCGGCGCCGGGAGCGACGTCGCCGACCACCACCTTGCCGTCGCGGGCCAGCCGGCTCAGAGTCGAGTAGACCTGCCCGTACGGCAGCGGCTTGCCGCGCCCGAAGAAGGTGTCGTAGTCGCGCTTGAGGTCGTAGCCGTGGCTCGGTTCGCGTTCGAGCAGCCCGAGCAGGGTCAGGGGAACCGTCATGGCCAGAGACTACACCGAGTGTATACCTCGCGTATATAGCCGACCCGCCAGCGGAACGGGCTGCCGCACGACGCACACTTGGAGTCATGGAGAACGAGCTCGCGATTTCCGTGCGAGGGCTGCGCAAGGCGTACGGCGACAACGTCGCGGTCGCGTCGGTGGACCTGGACGTCCGCCGGGGCGAGGTGTTCGCCCTGCTCGGCCCCAACGGCGCCGGCAAGACCACCACGGTCGAGATCCTGGAGGGCTACCGGCAGCGCGACGCCGGCGAGGTACGCGTCCTCGGCGCCGACCCCGCCCACCCCGACGCCGGCTGGCGCTCCCGGGTCGGCATCGTGCTCCAGGGCACCGGCGAGTTCGACGAGCTCAGCGTCATCGAGGTGGTCCGCCACTTCTCCGGCTTCTACCCCGACGCCGACGACCCGGACAAGGTGGTCGAGCGGGTCGGGCTGGGCGCCAAGGCCAGGGCCCGTACGCACACGCTCTCCGGCGGCCAGAAGCGCCGCCTCGACGTGGCGCTGGGCATCATCGGCCGCCCCGAGCTGCTCTTCCTCGACGAGCCGACCACCGGCTTCGACCCGGAGGCCCGGCGCGAGTTCTGGGAGCTGATCCGGGACCTGTCCGCCGCCGGCACCACGATCGTGCTCACCACCCACTACCTGGACGAGGCCGAGGCGCTCGCCGACCGGGTCGGCGTGATCGCCGCCGGACGGGTGATCGAGGTCGCCCCGCCGAACGCGCTGGGCAACCGGCAGGAGTCGCTGGCGACCGTCTCCTGGCGTACCCCCGACGGGACGCCGGCCTCGGCGGAGACCGCGACGCCGACGGCGCTGGTGGCCGACCTGGCCGCGCGCTTCGGCGGCGAGGTACCCGGCCTGACGGTGACCCGGCCGACCCTGGAAGACGTCTACCTGCGGATGATCGGACACTCATGACCACCACGACGAAGCCGGCGGCCCCGGTCGCCGCCACCTCCGCCCGGCGGTCCGGGGCGGGCGCGCTGGCGCTGCGTCAGGGGCGGCTGGAGATCACCCAGTTCCTGCGCAGCCGGGAGTCCGTCGTGTTCACGATGGGCTTCCCGATCATCATGATCCTGATCTTCGCGGCGATCTTCAGCGACGAGATCGCCCCCGGGGTCAGCTACACCCAGTACTTCATCACCGGCATGATCGCGACCGGCCTGATGACCGTGAGCTTCCAGAACCTCGGCATCTGGATTCCGATCGAGCGGGACCGGGGCGTGCTCAAGCGCTACCGCGGTACGCCGATGCCGAAGTGGGTCTGGTTCGCCGGCAAGGTGATCATGGTGGTGGTCATCGGCATCGCCGAGACCGCGCTGCTGCTCGCCGTCTCGGTGGCGATGTTCGACCTGCAACTGCCGCAGACCACCGGCAAGTGGCTGACGTTCGCCTGGGTCGCCGTCCTCGGCGTCACCGCCTGCACGCTGTGCGGCATCGCCATCTCGTCGCTGGCCCGTACCGCCCGCAGCGGCTCCGCAGTGGTCACCCCGGTCGCACTGGTGCTCCAGTTCATCTCCGGCGTGTTCTTCGTCTTCACCAGCCTGCCCACCTGGATGCAGCAGGTCGCGGCGATCTTCCCGCTCAAGTGGATGTGCCAAGGGCTGCGGTCGGTCTTCCTGCCGGACAGCTTCGGCGCCCGGGAGCCGGGCGGCTCGTTCGAGCTGGGCACCGTCGCGCTGGTGCTGGGCGCGTGGTGCGTCATCGGCCTGGTGCTGTGCCTGACCACGTTCCGCTGGACCACCAAGCGCGACGGCTGAGTGGCACACTCGCGGGCATGGCACCCACGCTGACCCGGCGTACCCTGCTCGGCGCCGCCGCCGGCGTGGCCGGCGCCGCGGTGGTCGGCGGCCTGGCCGCCCGGCAGCTCTCCGGCCCCCGCCCGGGACCGGCGCCGTCCCTGCCGGACGCCCCGGCCGGCGACGAACGGCTGATCCGCATCGCGTCCGGCGCGCGCGGCCGCGAGGTGGACTTCTGGACGGCCGTGCCCGACGGGTACGGCGACGGCCGCGGCCTGCCCGTCTGCCTGGTGCTGCACGGCGCGTCGGCCACCCCGCGCGACTACGGCCGGTTCGGGCTGGCCCGCTTCCTCACCGACGCGGTACGCCGGGGCGCCCCGCCGTTCGCGCTCGCGGGGGCCACCGGCGGGCGGCTGTCCTGGCGCGCCTCCGGTGACGACGACCCGCAGCGGATGGTGCGCGAGGAGGTGCCCACCTGGTGCGCCCGGCGCGGGTTCGACAGCAGCAGGCTGGCCGTGTGGGGCTGGTCGATGGGCGGCTTCGGCGCGTTGCTGCTCGCCGAGACGTACCCGAAGTGGCTGCGGATGGCCGCTGCCTTCTCCCCCGCGGTGAGCCCCGGTGACGCGGTCTTCACCGGCGTGGAGAGGCTGCGCGGCACCCCGGTCGGCCTGTGGTGCGGGCGGCAGGACAACTTCCTCAAGGACGTGCGCGCGCTGGCCCGGGCGCTGCCCGAGGAGCCGGTACGCGCCGCCTGGGCCGACGGGCGGCACAACTTCGGCTACTGGGGCACCGTCATCCCGGACGCGTTCGCGCTGATCGGCGCCGCGCTCAGCCCGCCCCGGACGTGAACCGGCCCCGGACGTGAACCGCCCCCGGCCGAGCGGGCCGGGGGCGGGACCTGCCGGTCAGTACGAGTAGAAGCCCTGGCCGGTCTTGCGGCCCAGGTCGCCGGCGGTGGCCATGCGCTGGAGCAGCTCCGGCGGGAAGAACTTCTCGTCGGCGGTGTCGGTGTAGATGTTGCGGGTGGCGTTGAGCAGCACGTCCACGCCGGTCAGGTCGACCGTGGCGAGCGGGCCCATGGCGTGGCCGAAGCCCAGCTTGCAGGCGGTGTCCAGGTCCTCGGCGGAGATCACGCCGGACTCGACGAGCTTGACCGCCTCCATCGCCAGCGCGCAGATCAGCCGGGTGGTGACGAAACCGGCGATGTCCCGGTTGACCACCACCACGGTCTTGCCGATCCCCTCGGCGAACGACTTGACGGTGTCCATGGTCGCGTCGCTGGTCTTGTAGCCGCGTACCAGCTCGCAGAGCTTCATCATCGGCACCGGCGAGAAGAAGTGCGTGCCGACGACCGACTCCGGGCGCTCGGTGGCGGTGGCGATCTGGGTCACCGGGATGGCCGACGTGTTGGTGGCGAGCACCGCGTCCGCCTTGCAGATCTTGTCGAGCGCACGGAACACCTCGTGCTTGATCTCGATCTTCTCGAAGACCGCCTCGACCACGATGTCCGCGTCGGCGGCGGCCTCCAGGTCGGTGGTCGGGGTGATCCGGCCCAGCGTCGCCTCGACGTCGGACGCCTCGATCTTGCCCTTCTCGGCGAACTTCGTCAGCGACTTCCGGATGCCGTCCACACCGCGCTTCGTGGCCGCGTCGTCGATGTCGCGCAGCGTCACCTGCCAGCCCGCCTGCGCCGCCACCTGGGCGATGCCCGAGCCCATCAGCCCGGCACCGACGACCGCGAGTCGACCCGCCATCTGCTTCTCCCTCGCCGTGTTCTGCAACGTCTGCCAGAACCCTACTTAACGAGGGATAAGCGTCGGCCGTCAGATGGCCAGGTCCGGCTCCTCCGGGGCGGTGCCGCGCTCCACCTCGACGCCGAGCGCCCGCAGGTCCGCCACGAAGTCCGGGTAGCCCCTGTCGACGTGGTGCACGTGCGAGACCTCGGTGAGCCCGTCCGCGCAGAGCCCGGCGATGATCAGGCCGGCACCGGCCCGGATGTCGGTGGCCCGTACCGGGGCGCCGGACAGCCGCTCCCGGCCGCACACCAGCGCGTGGTGACCGTCGGTACGGATCTCCGCGCCCAGCCGCATCATCTCGTTGGCGAACATGAACCGGCCGTCGAAGATGTTCTCGGTGATCAGCGAACCGCCCTCGCTGACCGCCGCCAGCCCGATCGCCATCGGCAGCAGGTCGGTGGCGAAGCCCGGGTACGGCAGCGTGACCACGTCGACCGCCCGGGGGCGGTCGTCCATCCGTACCCGGAAGGCGTCGCCCCGGGTCTCCACCAGGCCGCCGGCCGCGACCAGCTTGTCCAGCGCGACCTCCAGGTACGCCGGCTCCAGACCGGTCACCGTCACGTCGCCGCGGGTCATCGCGGCGGCGAACGCCCAGGTGCCGGCCACGATCCGGTCCCCCACCGTGGCGTGCCGGACCGGCCGCAGCTCGGGTACGCCGACGATGTGCAGCGTCGACGTGCCGGCCCCCTCGATCCGGGCGCCCATCCGGTTCAGCATCGTGCAGATGTCGACGATCTCCGGCTCCCGGGCCGCGTTGTCGATCGTCGTGGCGCCCCGGGCCAGCACCGCCGCCATGACCAGGTTCTCGGTCGCGCCCACGCTCGGGAAGTCCAGCACGATGTCGGCGCCGTGCAGCCCGCCCGGGGCCTCGGCGATGACGAAGCCGTGCTCACCGGAGATCTCCGCGCCCATCCGGGCCAGCCCGGCGATGTGCATGTCCAGGCCGCGCGACCCGATGGCGTCGCCGCCCGGGTGCGCCACCCGGACGTACCCCCGGCGGGCCAGCAGCGGGCCCAGCACGCAGATCGACGCGCGCAGCCGCCGGACCAGGTCGTAGTCGGCCTCCGCGCCCGGCTGCTCCGGCACGTCGATGAGCACCGAGCGGGACCGCGCCACACCGCCGTGGGCCACCATCGGGTCGACGGGGTCGTCCGGACCGAAACGTACGCCGCAGCCGAGCCGCCGCAGCACCTCGCCCATGATCGCGATGTCGGTGATCCGGGGTACGTTGGTGATCATGCTGCGGCCGGGCGCGAGCAGCGCGGCGGCCATCAGTTTCAGCGCGGAGTTCTTCGCACCGACCACGTGCACGGTGCCGGCGAGGCGGGCGTCACCGCGCACCCGGATGACGTCGACGTCGTTGACCGCCGGATCTCCCGCGTCCCCCGGCCCCACCGGGCTCGGCCGGGCCGGGATGGTCAGGTCCGGTATCCGTAGGCTGTGCGTCATGGCCGTCCACCTCACGCGCATCTACACCAAGGCCGGCGACGCCGGCATGACCAGGCTGAGCAACAACGAGCAGGTGCCGAAGACCGATCCGCGTATCGCCGCGTACGCGGACGTGGACGAGTGCAACGCCTCGATCGGCGTCGCGCTCGCCCTGGGGCAGCTCTCGGACGAGCTGCGGGCCGTGCTGGAGTCCGTGCAGAACGACATGTTCGACGTCGGCGCGGACCTGGCGACGCCTGTCGAACCGGATCCGAAGTACCCGCCGCTGCGGGTGACCGAGGAGTACGTCGAGCGCCTCGAGGGCTGGTGCGACGAGTACAACGCGCGCCTGAGCAAGCTCGACTCCTTCATCCTCCCCGGCGGCACCGCTGGTGCGGCACTGCTGCACGTGGCACGGACGACCGCCCGGCGCGCCGAGCGTGCGGCATGGGCGCTGGTCGCACACGACCCCGATCGGACCAGTCCTCTCCCGGCAAAGTATCTCAACCGGCTCTCCGATTTGCTCTTTATCCTGTCAAGAACGGCAAATCCGAACGGCGACGTGCTATGGGTGCCGGGCGGGAAGCGCTGACCCTCGGCGGCCTCCATCACGTGGAGGTCTGGGTACCCGACCTGGCGGCTGCCAGTCGTTCCTGGGGCTGGCTTCTCGGCGAGCTGGGCTGGACGCCGTACCAGGACTGGCCCGCCGGCCGCTCCTGGCGGCTCGGCGCGACCTACGTCGTGCTGGAGGAGTCACCCGCGCTCACCGGCCGCACCCACGACAGGCGCGCGCCCGGCCTGAACCACCTGGCCTTCCACGCCGGCCCGCCGGCCGCCGTCGAGCGCCTGGTCACTGCCGCCGGAGAGTACGGCTGGACGCTGCTGTTCCCGGACCGGCACCCGCACGCGGGGGGCCCGGACAGCTACGCCGCCTACCTCACCGACGGGCAGGGGTACGAAGTCGAGCTGGTCGCGGAGACGTGAAAAGGCCGGCACCCCGTTGGTTCGGGGTGCCGGCCTTCGTGTCTCTTACTTGTTCCAGTGCTCGGCCACCAGGTCGGCGGCCTGCTGCTCCCACTGGGCGTAGTGGTCCGGGTAAGCACTGACCTGGACGGTCTGGGCGGCCTTGGTCAGCGGCATGTCCTGCCAGCCGTCGACCTGCTTCAGACCCTTCAGGAACGCCGTGGTGGAGTACTCGGGGTCGGTGATCTGCTCCACCGTGCCCCAACCACTGGAGGGGCGCTGCTGGAACAGGCCCTGCGAGTCGTGGTCGTTGCGGTCACCGAGGTGGCCGAGGTTCTCCAGCTTCGACTCCTGCAACGCCGTGGCGATCGACACGACCGCGGCGCGCTCGTCCATGCCGGCCTTCTTCGTCGCCGCGATGATCGCCTTCACGTTCTTGGTCTGCTCGTCGTCAAGGTCGATGCGGGACTGCTCACCCTGGACGCCGTGCGGGATCAGCTTGTCACCCTGCACCGTGGCGGTGACCGGCTTGGTGTGGGTGGTGGTGTCGGCGGCGTGGGCGGCGACCGGACCGGCGAACACGCCACCGGTGAAAGCCAGACCAGCGATACCGAGAACGCTCTTCCGCAGAATCGTGTTCATCACAAGTGCTCCATTCGGGGGTCGACGCACCCGGGGGACGGGATGCGTGGGCACCGTCAGGCGCTCAAAGACTTCAGGGGATCCGGCTGCTCGCGGGGCACGGGGGTGCCTCTGCGCGGCGCCGGAAGCATGTCCAACGACCTGCCACCCGGCATCATTCCCGGGCCGCCTCACGCCGTCGGAACCATCGTCAACGACCAGCCAGCCGGGATGATTCCCGGGCTCGCGGATGCCACCTCGCTCGCAGGAGGGCGCCGCCGGTGCTCGGTCGTCCACCCGGTTACAACGCCACCCACCCGCCAGCGATTCCACCGCCAGAGTGCCGCCCACCACCCCCGAACCGGACACGCCCGCCCAGGTCAGCCACGGATCGCACCCGCACCCCGCCCTCGGCTCGGGCGATCATGAAGTTGGCGGCGACAAACCGGACACCAAACACCGCCAAAGTTCATGATCGACGCGACCTCGGCCGGGCTGACCCGGGCAGGCTGACCCAGGGCGAGGGCTGACCCAGGGCGGGGCTGGCCCGAGCGGGGCCGACTCGGTGCGGGGAGCGCGACGCCGCCGGGCGCTCGCCCGACCGCCCGCGCGATCTTGCAGTTCGAGCCCTCCGGGCGTCCCGTTTACGAGGTTTGCCGGGGCCCCAAGTGCAAGATCGCGGATGACTCGGGGAGGGGTGCGGCGATCTTGGAGTTGCGGTGCCTCGCGAACGGTGCGAAACGGGCATTACTGGCGCCACAACTCCAAGATCGACGTCAGCGGCGGCGCCCCGGCACGGCCCTCGCGACCGGGGAGGGGTGGGGGCAGCGGTTAGGCGGCGGGCCAGTCCTGGGAGGCCAGACGCGGCGAGACCGCCCCGGGCGGGGCGGCCTCGAGCCAGGACAGGAATCCGGTGACAGTGGATCGCGCCATGGCGATCTCGATCGGCGCGTGGTGGCTGGTACAGCGCAGGATCACCCACTCGGCGGGCATCGACATGCGCTCCTGCCCCTCGGGCAGCCGGCGGCGCTCGACCGCCAGCCCCTTGCGGGAGAGCACCCGCTTGGGGCGCAGCGCGAAGCTGAACATGCGGTACCAGCGGAGTTCGTCGCCCACGAAGCGACCGAACCCGGGTGACCAGCCACGACCGTCGAGGATCGTGTTGACCCGGACGCTCAGCCGGATGATGCCACCGCTACGCGTGAACAGGGCCCGCCGGATGAAGAGGATCAGAAGCGCGACGACGACGATCGCGACGCCGATTCCGATCCCTTCGACGATCTCCATCGGCGGGTCGGCTCAGCGGGCCGGGGTGGCGGGGGTTGCGCTCTCGGCGAGGACCGTGACGCCCTCACCGGTCACCGACAGGAAGCCGCCGGCCACGTCGTACGCGACCTGCTGGCCACCGGCCTGCTTGATGCGTACCTGGCTGGGTTCGGCGAGCTGGCCGAGCAGAGGTGCGTGCCCCGGCAGCACACCGAGCTCACCCTCGGTCGTCCGGGCGACGACCATCTCGGCCTCGCCGGTCCAGACCTTCTCCTCGACGGCTACGAGCTCGACGTGAAGCTGCTGTGCCACGCTGTCTCCTTGCTGCGGCGGCGGATTGCCGAAAGTCTAGTCGCGCCCCCGCAGCCCACCCAACGCGGGTGGTGAGAGCCGGACCACCACGGCCCCGCACCCGCTCAGGTTACTTGGTCTTCTGGACGAAGTCGGGGTGCTCCAGCAGGAAAGCGTCGAGCTGTTCGGTACGCAGGGCGGCGAAGAAGTCCTCCGCCGGGTCGAGCAGTTGCTCACCCCGGTAGTTGCTGCCGGTGCCGATCCCCCCGCCCGGCAGCTTGATCGTCTCGATCGCGTCCGGGCGGATGTCCTTCAGGGCCAGGCCGAAGTCGACGACGCTGTTGCCCCGGCCGTTGAACACCAGGGACTTACCGGCGGCGCGCAGCACCCGGTCCAGCTTGACCGGGTTGGTCACCACGTCGGCACTGAACGCCTGGCTCGCCATCGCCTTGACGAACTGCTGCTGGTGCCGCTGCCGGCCGTAGTCGCCGTCCGGCACGCCGTTCTTCGGGTACCGCTGCCGGACGTAGTCCAGCGCCTGCCAGCCCTCCAGGTGGGCGTTGCCCTTCTTGTACACGGCCTGCGGGCCGAGGTAGCCACCGCCGCCGGGCCGGAGCTGGCGCGGGGTGCCGTCCGGCTGGAGGTGCTCGGAGCGCACCTCCCGCTCGATGTACATGTCGACGCCGCCCATGGCGTCGACGATCTTCTTGAAGCCGCTGAAGTTGATGATCGCCCCGGCGTCGAAGCGCTTGATGCCGGTGACCTCCTGCACGGTCTTGGCGAGCAGCTCGAAGCCCTGCGCGGTGCTGGGGTTCTGCCCGGGCACGTTGCTGCCGTGCGACATGGCCGCGTTGAGCCGGTCGTTGGCGCCCGCGTAGTCGGCCTTGGGGAACTCCGGGATGTCCACCCGCAGGTCACGCGGCAGCGAGAAGAGGTAGCCGCGGTCCATGGTGGCGGGCACGTGCAGGACCATGATCGAGTCGGCGAGCGGACGGGCGGTCGCGGTCCGGGGGTCCACGCCGACGAGCAGGATGTTGAGCGGGCCCTTGATGTCGCTCTTCTTCTCGTTGGCGCCGGCGGCCTGGTCACCGAAGAGGTCGGCCTTGCCCACCGATCCCTCGTAGCGGGCGACCAGGGCGCGGGAGCCGATCAGCACGGAGCCGCTGAGCACCACCATGACGATGCCCAGGATCGTGCAGACGCGGGCCCACCGGGGCACGCCGCGCCACATGGACCGCTTTCCGCGATCCGCGCCGCCCTTACCGCCCACGAGCATCTCCAATCGTCGCGCCCACGGGTAGGAAGACGGGCGCGGGGGTCCGTTTGGTTGCAGAGATCAACGGCCGGGATGTGAAGTCGTGTCAGGAACGGTACCGCGCGATCCGGCGAACTGCTTGCCGGAGAACCGGGCATCTGGTAGTGCGGTGGCCCGAAAAGGCGAAGGCCGCCCCGGCTTTCGCCGGGACGGCCCTCGTGGGTGTGAGCGGGCTCTCAGCCCTCCTCGCCCATCAGCTCCTTGGCCTTGGCCCGAAGGTCGTCCAGGCCGCCGCACATGAAGAACGCCTGCTCCGGGAAGTGGTCGAACTCCCCCTCGCTGATCCGGCGGAAGGCGTCGATGGTCTCGGCGATCGGGACCGTCGAGCCGGGCACGCCGGTGAACTGCTCTGCCGCGTACGTGTTCTGCGAGAGGAACCGCTCGATCCGGCGGGCACGGCCGACGGTGAGCTTGTCCTCCTCGGAGAGCTCCTCGATACCGAGGATGGCGATGATGTCCTGCAGGTCCTTGTAGCGCTGCAGGATCCGCTTCACCTCGGTGGCGACGGCGAAGTGCTCCTCGCCGACGAACTCCGGGGCGAGGATCCGGGACGAGGACGCCAGCGGGTCCACGGCCGGGTAGATGCCCTTGTCGGAGATCGACCGCTCCAGGTTGGTGGTCGCGTCGAGGTGGGCGAACGTGGTGGCCGGCGCCGGGTCGGTGTAGTCGTCGGCGGGCACGTAGATCGCCTGCATCGAGGTGATGGCCTGGCCCCGGACGGAGGTGATCCGCTCCTGGAGCTGGCCCATCTCGTCGGCCAGGGTCGGCTGGTAACCCACGGCGCTCGGCATACGGCCGAGCAGCGTGGAGACCTCGGAACCGGCCTGGGTGAAGCGGAAGATGTTGTCGATGAAGAGCAGCACCTCCTGCTTCTTCACGTCACGGAAGTACTCCGCCATGGTCAGCGCGGACAGCGCGACCCGCAGGCGGGTGCCCGGCGGCTCGTCCATCTGGCCGTAGACCAGCGCGGTCTTGTCGATGACGCCCGACTCGGTCATCTCGGCGATGAGGTCGTTGCCCTCGCGGGTGCGCTCACCCACGCCGGCGAAGACCGAGGTACCACCGAAGTTCCGGGCCACACGGGTGATCATCTCCTGGATGAGCACCGTCTTGCCCACGCCGGCACCGCCGAACAGGCCGATCTTGCCGCCCTTGACGTACGGGGCGAGCAAATCGATGACCTTGATGCCGGTCTCCAGCATCTCGGTCTTCGGCTCCAGGTCGGCGAAGGCCGGGGCCTTGCGGTGGATGCCCCACCGGTCGTCGGCCTGGATGGTCTCGCCCTCGGTGAGGTTGAGGCACTCGCCGATCGCGTTGAACACGTGGCCCTTGACCGCGTCGCCCACCGGCACGCTGATCGGCGCGCCGGTGTCGCGCACCTCGGTGCCGCGCACCAGGCCGTCGGTCGGCTGCATCGAGATGGCGCGGACCAGGTTGTCACCCAGGTGCTGGGCGACCTCCAGGGTCAGCGTCTTCTCGCCGCCGGAGAGCGTCACGTTGACGTGCAGGGCGTTGAACAGCTCCGGCATGGCGTCGCGCGGGAACTCGGCGTCGACGACCGGGCCGATGACCCGGACCACGCGACCCGTGGCCGTCTTGGTCTCAACTGCGGTTACAGTCATCACACTTCACTTCCCGACGCGGCCAGCGCGTTCGCGCCGCCGACGATCTCACTGATCTCCTGGGTGATGCCGGCCTGACGGGCCGAGTTCATCTCACGCGTGTACTTCTCGATCATCTCTTCGGCGTTGTCGGTGGCGCTCTTCATCGCCCGCCGACGGGCGGCCGACTCACTGGCCGCCGACTCCAGCAACGCCGCGAAGATCCGCGTGTTGATGTACTTCGGCAGCAGGGCGTCGAGCAGCGACTCCGGCTCCGGCTCGAACTCGTACGCCGGCAGCAGGCCCTCGGACCGGGGCCGGTCCTCGACCTGCATCGGACCGACGATCCGGGTCACCGGGTTCTGCGTCATCAGGGACTTGAACTCGGTGTAGACGATGTGCAGCTCGTCCACGCCGAGGATCCCGTCGGCGCCGGCGTCGTTGTCCGTGTCGTCCGCGCCCGCGGTGAACGCCTTGATCAGCGTCTCACCGACCTCGCGGGCGTCCTCGAACGTCGGCTGCTCGGAGAAGCCCGTCCAGCTGGCGGCGATCTGCCGGTTGCGGAACCGGTAGAACGCCACGCCCTTGCGGCCGATGACGTAGAGCACGGGCTCCTTGCCGTCGGCGCGCAGGCGGGCGATCAGCGACTCGGCGGTCCGGATCGCGTTCGAGCTGTAACCACCGGCCAGGCCCCGGTCGGCGGTGACCAGCAGGACGCCCGCCCGCCGCACCCGCTCGCGCGGGGTGAGCAGCGGGTGGTCGATCCGCGCGTTCGAGGCCAGCGCCGTCAGCACGCCGGTGATCGCCTCGGCGTACGGCAGCGAGGCCGCCACCTTGGCCTGGGCCTTGGCGATGCGGCTCGTCGCGACGAGCTCCATCGCCTTGGTGATCTTCTTCATCCCCTTGGCGGAACGGATCCGCTGCCGGAGAACGCGTACCTGGGCGGCCATCGGATCAGCTCTCGGCCGGGCGGTCGGTGCTGCCGTCGCGGAAGCGGGTCACCGTCTCGCGGGTCTCCTCGCCCTCCAGCGGCTTGGCCGGCGCGTCGTTGACCCGGACCTCGTCCTCCTTGCCCAGGAAGACCTGCTTGAACTCGGCGATCGCGGAGTCGAGCGAGGAGATGATGTCGTCGTCCCACTTGTTGTCCGCGATCCCGGCCAGGACACCCTCGTGCTTGTGCCGGAGGTACTGGAGGAACTCGGACTCGAAGCGGCGGACCTCGCCGACCGGGACGTCGTCGAGCTTGCCCTCGGTGCCGGCCCAGACGGAGACGACCTGCTCCTGCACCGGGTACGGCGAGTAGTTCGGCTGCTTGAGCAGCTCGACCAGGCGGGAACCGCGGTCCAGCTGGGCCCGGGAGGCCCGGTCCAGGTCGGAGGCGAAGGCGGCGAACGCCTCCAGCTCGCGGAACTGGGCCAGGTTCAGCCGCAGCGAGCCGGCGACCTTCTTCATCGGCTTCACCTGCGCGGCGCCACCGACCCGGGAGACCGAGGTGCCGACGTTGATGGCCGGCCGGACGCCCTGGTTGAACAGGTCGGTCTCGAGGAAGATCTGGCCGTCGGTGATGGAGATGACGTTGGTCGGGATGAACGCCGAGATGTCGTTCGCCTTGGTCTCGATGATCGGCAGACCGGTCATCGAGCCGCCACCCAGCTCGTCGGAGAGCTTGGCGCAGCGCTCCAGCAGACGCGAGTGCAGGTAGAAGACGTCACCCGGGTAGGCCTCACGGCCCGGCGGGCGGCGCAGCAGCAGCGACACGGCGCGGTACGCCTCGGCCTGCTTGCTCAGGTCGTCGAAGACGATCAGGACGTGCTTGCCGCCGTACATCCAGTGCTGTCCGATGGACGAGCCGGTGTAGGGGGCGAGGTACTTGAAGCCGGCCGGGTCGGAGGCCGGCGAGGCGACGATGGTGGTGTACTCCATCGCGCCCGCCTCCTCCAGCGTCCCCTTGATGGAGGCGATGGTGGAGGCCTTCTGGCCGATCGCGACGTAGATGCAGCGGACCTGCTTCTTCGGGTCGCCGGAGCGCCAGTTCTCGCGCTGGTTGAGGATGGTGTCCAGGGCGACAGTGGTCTTGCCGGTCTTGCGGTCACCGATGATCAGCTGGCGCTGGCCGCGGCCGATCGGGGTCATCGCGTCGATGGCCTTGATGCCGGTCTGGAGCGGCTCGTCGACCGACTTGCGGGACATCACGTTCGGGGCCTGGAGCTCCAGCTCGCGGAAGCCCTCGTTGGCGATGTCGCCGAGGCCGTCGATCGGCTCGCCCAGCGCGTTCACCACGCGGCCGAGGAACGCGTCCCCGATCGGCACGGAGAGCACCCGGCCGGTGCGCTTGACGCGCTGACCCTCTTCGATCCCGCCGAAGTCACCGAGGACGACGACACCGATCTCCCGGACGTCGAGGTTCAGCGCCACGCCGAGCGTGCCGTCCTCGAACTCCAGGAGCTCGTTGGTCATGGTCGAGGGGAGACCCTCGACGTGGGCGATGCCGTCACCGGCGTCGGCGACGGTGCCGACCTCCTCGCGGGAGACGTCGGCCGTGTAGGAGGAGACGTAGCGCTCCAGGGCGCCGCGGATCTCCTCCGTCGAGATGGTCAGCTCGGCCATCCTCTGCTTCCTTAAGTATCAGGGGCCCGGGATACCTAGTACCGACCGGTCCGATGGCGTCGAATCAGGGCTGCTAAGACGCTGGTCAGCGCTTCGCGAGCGCGTTGCGGGTCTCGTTGAGGCGGCGCAGGACGGTCCCGTCGTACAGGTCGGATCCGACCCGTACGCGCACTCCGCCGAGCACGTCGGGGTCGACCGTCTGCTTGACGGACACCTCCCGACCGTACATCTGGGAGAGGCGGGCGCCGAGGCGTCGCTCCTCCTCGTCGTTCAGCGGAGCCGCCACTGTCACGTACGCGACCTGACGGTCCCGCCGGTCGGCGGCCAGCTCGACCAGCCGGGTGAGCGCACCGGTGAAGGAGCGTCCCCCGAAGCCGGCGAGCGCGGCCTCGACGAGGCGGACGGTGACCGGCCGGGCCTTGCCGGCGAGCAGCTGCCGGGCCAGTTCGGCCCGCCGCTCGACAGTGGCCATCGGGTCGGAGAGCGTGTTGGACAGCTCGCCGGAGCCCGAGACGACCTGCCCGAAGCGGAACAGCTCGTCCTCGACCTCGCCCAGCTCGCCGGTCGAGTCGGCGCTCGCCAGGAGCGCCTCCACGCCGAGCCGCTCGACGCCGTCGAGCAGCTCCGACGGGGCCGACCAGCGACCGGAGACCAGCGTGGTCAGCAGGTCGAGCGCGTCCGCGCCGACCTTGCCGCCCAGGATCCCGGTGAGCAGACCGACGCGGTCCTCACCCGAACGCGCCGGGTCGGACAGCGCCCGGCGCAGCCGCGGCTCGTGCCGCAGCAGGGCGGCGACGGAGAGGATGTCGTCGGCGGTGGAGGCCACCGCCGACGGCTCCGCGCCGCGGGCGTACGCGTCGAGGCGCTCGGCCCCGGCGGAGTACGACTCCCGGCTGGCGGCCTGCATCAGCGGGCCCCCGTGCTCTCGAGACCGCTCAGGAACCGGTCGACGGTGCCCTTGCGGCGCGCCTCGTCGGCCAGCGACTCACCGACGATCTTGCTCGCCAGGTCCACCGCGATGGTGCCGACCTCGGTGCGCAGCTCGCGCACGATGGTGGCCCGCTCCGCGGCGAGCTGCTCCTTGCCGGCGGCGATGATCCGGTCGGACTCCTCGCGCGCCTTGGCGAGGATGTCCTGGCGGATGCCCTCGGCGTCGGCCCGGGCGTCGTCGCGGATCTTGGCGGCGTCGGTACGCGCCTCCGCGAGCTGGGCCCGGTACTGCTCGAGCAGCTGGTTCGCCTCGGCCTGCGCGGCCTCGGCGCGCTTGATGCCGCCCTCGATCGCGTCCACCCGGGCCTGGAACGTCTGCTCCATGCGCGGGAAGACGAACTTCATCAGCACGAAGCAGAGGACACCGAAGGCGACCAGCCCGACCACGATCTCCTGCCAGACAGGAATGATCGGGTTGTGGGTCGTCTCACCACCCTCAGCGGCGAGGAAGTACATGGGAAAACCTCCCGGTCAAAGGGGCTGGTTCAGCCGGCCCAGATGAAGCCGAAGGCGATGCCCAGCAGCGCCAGCGCCTCGATGACGGCGAAGCCGATCCAGACGTACGGAAGGGTCATCCGGGACGACTCCGGCTGGCGGGCGGTCGACTGGATGTAGGCCGAGAAGACCAGGCCCACGCCGATGCCCGGGCCGATGGCCGCGAGACCGTAGCCGATGGCGGCGGTGCTGCCCTCTACCGCGGCGTAGATGTCCATTGGTTGGTTCCTCCTGGTTATCACGCGTGACGGTCACGCGGGACGACAACGGTTGGTGCGAAAGATCGGATCAGTGCTCGTCGGCGAGGGCGCCCTGCACGTAGCTGGCGGTCAGCACCGTGAAGACGTACGCCTGCAGACAGATCACCAGGAACTCGAGGAAGGTCAGCGCGATCGTCATCACCCAGGACAGCACCGAGACCGGTGCCAGCCAGACGTTGGCGCTGAGCATGGCGAACCCGCCGAGCGTGAAGACCAGCAGGAGCATGTGGCCGGCGAACATGTTCGCGAAGAGACGGACGGCCAGCGAGAACGGCCGGACCAGGAACGTCGAGAAGAACTCGATCGGGATCAGCAGCGGCAGGATGTACCAGGGCGCCGGCGGAACCAGAGAGGCCTTGACGTACTTCACGAAGCCGTGGTGCCGGATGCCGACCCAGATGAACATCACGTAGCTGATCACGGCGAGGATGGCCGGGAACGCGATGTGCGAGTTCGGCGAGATCTGGAAGAACGGCACGATGGCGAAGAAGTTCGTCAGCAGGATGAAGCAGAAGAGCGTGGTGAAGTACGGCGCGAACCGCACTCCCGCGTGCCCGATCATGTCCACCGCGATGTTGTTGCGCACGAAGCCGTAGATCGACTCGGCGAACCACTGCTTCTTGGTGGGGACGAGCTGCGGCTTCCGGTACGTGGCCAGGAAGAAGATGATCAAGATGCCGACGGCGATCCACACCATCGCCGTGATCTTGGTGAACCAGTACGAGTTCTCCGCACCCCAGGGCAGGATGCTGGGCAGGTAGAAGTCCCCCACACTGGGTGGGAATTCCGCCTGGCCCTGAGCCAGGACGTTCGCCTGTCCGAACACCGCGTCCCTTCCTAAGTAGGCGTGCCCAGTCGGCGGACGACCAGGATGATCCCCCCGGCCATGCCGAGCACGACCCCGATACCGGTGGCGACGCCGCCGGTGTCGAGCCAACGGTCGACCAGCCAGCCGATGAAACCCCAGACGAGCATGCCCCCGATGAGGTATGAGAGCGCGGTCCAACCCTGACCGGCACCGGACGGAACGTCGCCCGGGCCGCCAGTGTCGGGGGGTTTCTGGTCACCGGCCATGACGGGGCGAACGATATCAGTCGAGCAGAAGAGGCTGTGCCTCACCCCCCGCACAACCTGGTTGTGTGGGACACGGGCGGGCGAAGTCGTCTGGAGGCACGGTACTCCTCCCCCGCCACTGAGAGAATGACCGATCGCGGACAGAACCGCGCGTCGCCCGAAGGGTGGGACGCCTCAGCGCGGCATCCGTCGGGCATGGACGGTCGTGAGCCACCAGACGTGCACACCGGTCCACACCACGACACCCGCGGCGATGCCGAGCGCGAACGGGATCAGTCCCGGCCAGCCGGTCGAGGCGACCAGCACCATCACCCCGCCGAGCGCGGTGATCTTGGCGACGTAGAGGCCCAGCCCGAACGGCAGCACGAGCTGCGGATCCTTGGAGTCCGCCCAGGCCAGGACCACAGTGGTGAGCGTGTAGCTGGCCGCCGTGACAGCCACCCCGGCCGCCGCGCCGAGCGCGCCGTCCGCGCCGCGCCACACCCCGCCGGCCACCGCCGCGGCAGCGGCAAGCACCGCCACCGCCGCCAGCAGCACCGGCAGATGGCGCAGTCGCCAGCCGCGGTCCGCGGCCGCCTCCGCCGCGTGCGTCCCGGGCTCAGCCACGGGGGTACGCCGGGAACTCGGTGACCAGCTCGGTCACGTCGGCGGCGATCCGGGTCAGCTCGTCGCCGCCACCGGGGGACTCCGGATCGGTCCGCACCGCCCGCCCGATCAGCGTGGCGATCCGGCGCATCTCCCCCTCGCGCATGCCCTGTGTGGTGACGCTCGGCGAGCCCACCCGGATACCGGAGGCGACCGAGGGCGGCTGCGGGTCGTACGGGATCGCGTTCTTGTTCAGCGTAATGCCGGCGGCGTCGCAGCGGGCCTCGGCCTGGGCGCCGGTCACGCCGGTCTCGCGCAGGTCGAGCAGGGCCAGGTGGGTGTCGGTGCCGCCGGAGACCGGCGGCAGCCCCTCCGCGGCCAGCCCGTCGGCGAGCGCGCGGGCGTTGGTGACCACCTGGGCGGCGTACGTGCGGAACTCGGGCTGCGCGGCCTCGCGCAGCGCGACCGCCTTGGCGGCGACGGCGTGCATCAGCGGGCCGCCCTGGGTGAACGGGAAGACCGCCTTGTCGATCCGGGCCGCGAGCGGCTCGCGGGAGAGGATCATGCCGCCGCGCGGGCCGCGCAGCACCTTGTGGGTGGTCGCGGTGACCACGTCGGCGTACGGCACCGGGGACGGGATCGCGCCGCCGGCCACCAGGCCGATGAAGTGGGCGGCGTCCACCATCAGGTACGCGTCGACCTCGTCGGCGATCTCCCGGAAGCGGGCGAAGTCGATCAGCCGGGGGTACGCGGTCGCGCCACAGATGATCATCTTCGGCCGGTGCGCGCGGGCCAGGTCGCGCACCTCGTCGTAGTCGATCGTCCCGGTGTCGGGCCGGACGGTGTAGCCGACCGGGTGGAACCACTTGCCGGAGAAGTTCACCCGGCTGCCGTGGGTCAGGTGCCCGCCGTGCGGCAGGTCCATCGCCAGCACCGTGTCACCCGGCTGCACCAAGGCGGCGTACGCGGCCAGGTTGGCGCTCGCCCCGGAGTGCGGCTGCACGTTCGCGTGCTCGGCGCCGAACAGCTCCTTCGCCCGGGACACCGCCAGTTCCTCGGCCCGGTCCACCTCGGCGCAGCCGCCGTAGTAGCGCCGCCCCGGGTAGCCCTCGGCGTACTTGTTGGTGAGCGTGGAGCCCAGCGCGGCCAGCACCGCGGGCGAGGTCAGGTTCTCGCTGGCGATCAGCTGCAGGCCGCCGCGCAGCCGGTCCAGCTCGCCCAGCACCACCTCGGCGATCTCCGGGTCGACGGTGCTGAGCTGCTGGAAGTCCGGTCCCCAGAAGGTGTCCCTCGCGTTCTCCACAGCGAAGGAGTCTACGGAGCCGCACACTGGAGGCCGTGAGATGCCTCGTCACCGGTGCTACCGGCTACATCGGCGGACGCCTCGCGCCCCGGCTGCTGGCCGAAGGGCACACCGTACGCTGCCTGGCCCGGACCGCCGGGCGGCTGCGGGACGTGCCGTGGGCGGCCGAGGCGGAGATCGTCGAGGGTGACCTGCGCCGGCCGGAGACGCTGCCGGCCGCGTTCGAGGGCGTGGAGGTGGCGTACTACCTGGTCCACGCGCTGGGCCAGCGCGGGTTCGAGGCGGCCGACCGGGAGGCGGCGACGAACTTCGCCGAGGCGGCGCGCGCCGCCGGCGTACGCCGGATCGTGTATCTCGGCGGGCCGGAGCCGGCGGAGCGCGACGGCCTGCCCTCGGCGCACCTGCGCTCCCGGGCGGAGGTCGCGCGGATCCTGCTGGACAGCGGCGTGCCCACAGCGGTGCTGCGCGCCGCCGTGATCATCGGGTCCGGCTCGGCCTCGTTCGAGATGCTGCGCTACCTGACCGAGCGGCTCCCGGCGATGGTCACCCCGCGCTGGGTGCGCAACCGGATCCAGCCGATCGCGGTCCGGGACGTGCTGCGCTACCTGGCCGGGTGCGCGCACCTGCCGGCCGACGTCAACCGGGCCTTCGACATCGGCGGCCCGGACGTGCTGACGTTCACCGAGATGATGCAGCGCTACGCCCGGGTGGCCGGGCTGCGGCCGCGGGTCATCCTGCCGGTCCGCCCGCTCACCCCGTCGCTCTCCTCGCACTGGGTCGGCCTGATCACGCCGGTGCCGAACGCGATCGCCCGGCCGCTGGTGGAGAGCCTGGTGCACGAGGCGGTGGCGCACGAGCACGACATCGCCCGGTACGTGCCGGACCCGCCGGACGGGTTGACCGGCTTCGACCAGGCGGTCGCGCTGGCGCTGACGAAGGTGCGCGACGCGCAGGTGGAGACGCGCTGGTCGAACGCGAGCGGGCCGGCCGCGCCCGCCGAGCCGCTGCCGTCGGACCCGCGCTGGTCCGGCGGCACCGCGTACACGGATCTGCGGGAACGGGCGGTGGACGCGCCACCGGCGGCGTTGTGGCGGGTCATCGAGGGCGTCGGCGGCGAGAACGGCTGGTACTCGTTCCCGCTGGCCTGGTCGGTGCGCGGCTGGATGGACAGCCTGATCGGCGGCGTCGGGCTACGGCGGGGCCGGCGCGACCCGCACCGGCTCCAGGTCGGCGAGGCGCTGGACTTCTGGCGGGTCGAGGAGATCGTCCCGGGTGAGCTGCTGCGGCTGCGCGCGGAGATGCGACTGCCCGGGCGGGCCTGGCTGGAGATGCGCGCCGAGCCGGACGGGGACGGCCGCAGCAGGTACGTCCAGCGGGCCGTGTTCCTTCCGCGCGGCCTGCCCGGCCACCTCTACTGGGCCTCGGTGGCCCCGTTCCACGCCGTCGTCTTCGGCGGCATGGCCCGCAACATAGCCCGGGGCGCCGAACACCCGGGCTGACCCGGGCTGACCCGGGCTGACCCGGGCTGACCCGCCCCGCCCTCCCCCGCGCCTCGCGCCTCGCGCCGGCGATCTTGCACTTGCGGCCCTTGATGCGCCCGTTATGCACTTTCTATCCGGGCAGCAAGTGCAAGATCGGCGCGGGGTGGGGCGGGGCGGGGGCCGCGGACGGCGCGGCAGGGCGGGGGCGGGCGGGGTCAGTTGCCGGTTCGGGGGCTGGTGTGCTGGAAGGCCACGGCCTGACCGGGCGGGACGAAGTCGCGTACCGGCTCGTCGCGCAGCGACCACGCCAGGATGCGGCCCACGGCGGCGATCTGCCGCTTCTGCACGCCGCCGCCGACCGCGTCCCGGGGGTCGTCCGGGTTCGCGGCGATCGTCGCCACCGACAGCTGCGGGGTGAACGCGACGACAGTCTCGGTGGCGTTCCGTTCCGAGCTGCCGGTCTTGCCCGCCACCGGCCGGCGCAGACCCGGGGCCAGTTCCTCGGCCGTGCCGCCGTCGCAGCGCCGGTACATCGACTGGTCGCCGACCGGGCAGCGGCTGGCGTCGGCCGCCGCGCGGGCCACCTCGGTGTCGAGCACCTGCCGGCAGTCGGTGTTCCCGGCGGGCACCGTCCGGCCGCCCGGGTCGGTGATCGAGGCGACCGGCGTGGGCCGGCACCAGGTGCCCTCGGCGGCCACCGCGGCGTACGCGCCGGCCAGGTCCAGCGGCGTGGTGGCGGAGACGCCGAGCGTGAACGGACCCCAGCTCTTGGCGCCCTCGCGGGCCATCCGGGCGTCCGCCGGGGCACGGAACACGATGCCCAGCCGCTGGGCCATCTCGACCACCCGGTCCGCGCCGACCCGCTCGGTCAGCCACGCGAAGTACGTGTTCACCGACCGGCCGAACGCGTCCCACATGTCCCGGTCGCCGTCCATCCAGTACGTGTTGGCGTTCGCCGGGCACCACCGGCCGCCGCAGCTCGCCGGTCCGGCGCCGACCGGGTACTGCGTCACGTAGACGCGCGGCGCGTCGAACTCGGTGTCCAGCGGCAGCCCGGACTCCAGCGCGGCCAGCAGCGCGAACAGCTTGAACGTGGAGCCCGCCTGGTAGCCGGTGATGCCGCCACCGCCGGCCACGAGCTGGTTGACAGTGTTCGGGTAGTTCTGCTGCCCGTCCGGGTTCGCGGCCGTGCCGTAGGTGCGGTTCACCGCCATCGCCAGCACCCGGCCGGTGCCCGGCTGCACCACGGCTGTCGGCGCCGCCCGCGCGATCGTCTCCGGGTAGACGGTCCGCACCTGCTCGCTCGCCTTGGCCTGCACGTCCGGGTCGAGCGAGGACACGATCTTCCAGCCGCCCCGGCGCAGCGTCCGCTGCCGCTCGTCCACGTTCTCGCCGAACGCCGGCTGGGCGTTCCACCACTGGGTGAACCAGTCGCAGAAGAAGCCCCAGTCGTTGTGGTCGGCGGGCACCGCGGCGCAGTCGTTCGGCGTGGTGTTGGGTTTGAGGGACAGCTCGGTGACCTTCGCCGCCTCGGCGTCCGGCGCGCTCACCCGGCCGGTCTCCACCATCCGGTCCAGCACGTACGCCCGACGTTGCCGGGCCGCGTCCGCGTCGCCGTTGATCGGGTCGTCGGCCGGGGACCGGACCAGCCCGGCGAGCAGCGCGGCCTGGGCCAGCGTGAGCCGCTCCGGGGTGGTGGAGAAGTAGCGCTTGCTGGCGGCGGCGATGCCGTACGCCCCGGCGCCGAAGTACGCGATGTTCAGGTAGCGCCCGAGGATCTCGTCCTTGCTGATCTGCCGTTCCAGCGTCAGCGCGTACCGCATCTCGCGGATCTTGCGCCCGACGGTGATCTCGGTGGCGGCGGCGCGCTGCTCCTCGGTCAGCCGGGTGTCACCGGCGAGCGCGTTGCGCACGTACTGCATGGTCAGCGTGGAGGCGCCCTGGCGGGTGCCCTCGCGGCGGTTGGCCGTGAACGCCCGCGCCACGCCGCGCACGTCGACGCCGTGGTGCTCGTAGAAGCGCACGTCCTCGGCGGCCACGATGGCGTCGCGCATCACCGGTGCCACCTCGCCGAGCGGCACGTCCACCCGGTCCTCGACGTAGAACGAGGTGATGAGCGTCCGCCCGTCGTTGGCGTACAGGTTGGACCGCTGTGCCGGCTGCGGCGTCTTGAGCGCCTCCGGCAGCGCGGTGTACGGCATCAGGTTCTTCACGCCCAGCCCGAGGACCAGCGCGGCCGGCAGCGCGGCTGCGGCCAGGGCCAGTCCGGCGAGCACGCCGGCGAGCACAACGGTGAACAGCTTGTCGAGATAGGCCCGGTTCATCAGCTCTCCCCGCAGGAGCCGGCCGTACGGACCCGTTCAGAATGACCGGAACGGCCGCTTTCGCCGCCATCTTCCGCGAAATGCGCAGGAAGTTCGCGAGGAAGGATGAACCGCGATCAGGGGAGCAGGACGGCAGCCAGCGGCTGCACGGTCTCCTCGATCTCGTCCGCGACCCGGCTGAAGCACTGGTCGCCCCGGCCCCACGGGTCGTCCAGGTCGTCGGTGGGCAGCGCGGAGGCGCTCTGCCGCGCCGCGTCGACGGCCGCGACGAGGGCGACGCCGCGCGCGTACACGGCGTCCGGCGTCGGCTCGGCCGGCGGCAGGGCGGACCGGTCCAGCGCGCCGAGCAGGCGGCCGAACTCACCGAGCACGAACGTGCGCGCGGCGGCGTCCGGCCGCAGCGCCACCACGTACTCCTGCTGGTCGGCGGTGGCGGTGAGCACCAGGTCGGCGGCGTCGATCAGGTCGGAGCGCAGCCGCCGGGCGGCGAACCCCTCGGTGTCACCGCCGCGCGAGATCACCTGCCGGGCGGCGGGCGGGTTCATCTCCTCCCCCGCGTGCCAGCCGCCGGTGCCGGCGCTGTGGCTGTGCACGAGCGCGTCCGACCCGGCCGGGTCGACGTCGAGGCGGGCCAGCCGCTCCCGGACCGCGAGCAGCAGCAGCCGCTCGGCCATCGGCGACCGGCAGATGTTGCCCATGCAGACGTGCAGGACGGTGAAGGGCGGCACTCAGACCCCCCGCTCGTCGAGGATGTCCGGTACGACCTCGCGCAGCTTCGCCAGCGTCACCGCGCCCTCGCGCAGCACCCGCGGCACGTCGCCGGTCAGGTCGACGATGGTGCTCGG
This sequence comes from Micromonospora sp. CNZ285, assembly GCF_004637285.1. Lineage (NCBI taxonomy): Bacteria > Bacillati > Actinomycetota > Actinomycetes > Micromonosporales > Micromonosporaceae > Micromonospora > Micromonospora sp. CNZ285. The sequence continues at coordinate 4,175,874 of NZ_SPQD01000001.1, forward strand.
CACCGGGTCCACCGCCGGCCCGGCCTCCAGGTACGCCCGGACGCCGTAGCCGAGCTGGTCACGCGCCTCCTCGGCGGTGAGCGCGGCGGGCTGGCCGATCTTGTTGGCCGACGCGACGGCCATCGGCCCGGTCTCCCGCAGCACCTCCAGCGCGACCGGGTGCAGCGGCATCCGCACCGCCACCGTGCCGCTGGAGTCGCCCAGGTCCCAGGCCAGGCTCGGCGAGTGCTCCACCACGATGGTCAGCGCGCCGGGCCAGAACGCCTCGACCAGGTCGCGGGCCGCGCCGGGCAGCGAGAAGACCAGGCCGTCGAGCGTGTGCCGGGAACCGATGAGCACCGGGGGCGCCTGCCGGGCGCCACCCTTCGTGTCCGCCAGGGCCTTCACCGCGTACGGGGTGAAGGCGTCCGCCCCGATGCCGTAGACCGTGTCGGTCGGCAGGACGACGAGTTCCCCGTTCTTGACCGCCTCGATGGCAGCGGCGATGCCGCGGTCCCGGTCGGCGGGCGACCGACAGTCGTAGAGCATCACGAGGAGTCAGTCTGCCACGCCCGGGCGGGCTCGGCGTGGGTGCCGTCCGCCCGCCGGGACGCGCTCGCCCAGCGCGGCCGCCCGGCGAGGTCCCGGTGCTCCTCGACCCGGTCGTAACGGCCGTCGCCGCGCAGCAGCGCGGGCACCGCCGCCGCGTGCGTGTCGTCGTGCTCGATGCCGATCGCGCCGCCCGGGCGCAGCAGCACGGCGGCCCGGCCGACCACCGGCCGGATCACGTCCAGCCCGTCCGCGCCGCCGAACACCGCCTCGTCCGGGTCGTGCCCGGCCACCTCCGGCGGCACCGCCACCGACCTCGGCACGTACGGCGGGTTGCACAGCAGCACGTCGACCCGCCCGGCCAGGCCGGCCAGCAGGTCCGGATCGGTCACGTCGGCGGCCACCACCTCGACCGGCCGGTCCCCGGCGGCGGCCCGGTCCGCCGCGTTGCGCCGCAGCCAGGCCAGCGCGGCCGGGGACCGCTCCACCGCCACCACCCGCGCCGTGGGCACCTCCTGCGCGACAGCGAGGGCGATCGCGCCGGAGCCGCTGCACAGGTCCACCACGAGCGGCGCGGCGTGCTCCCGGGCCCGCTCGATCCCCCAGCCGGCCAGCAGTTCGGTCTCCGGCCGGGGCACGAAGACGCCCGGCCCGACCGCCAGCTCCAGGTGCCGGAAACCGGCCGAGCCGAGCAGGTGCTGCAACGGCTCGCGGGTCACCCGCCGCCCGACCAGCTCGTCGAGGCGGTCGCGCTGCGCCGGGGTGAAACCGTCGGCGAGCGCCAGCCGGCCGCGCGGCACGTCAAGGACGTACGCGGCCAGCTGCTCGGCCTCGGCGCGGGGCGCCTCGACGCCCGCCGCGGCGAGCGCGCGCGCCACCCGGTTGATCACCAGCGAGGGGCGTTCGCGTTCTGTCTCTTCGGACGGGTGTTGCGGGAGTGCGGTCACGCAATAATCATGAGGCGTCGCGGCTCACCTCACGAGCGGGTGCGTCCGGGCGCACACCGCAGGGAGGTCGCGAGTGGGCTGGCTCGACCAGGTCGAGGACCAGGTTGACGCTCTCCGACGCGCTCGGTCACTCCAGGAGGCCAGCCGGTCCGCGGAGGCGTGCGCCCTGCTCGACCGCGTCATCCGCACCACGGACGACCCGTACGCCCGCGCCGACGCGCTCGTGCAACGCCTGTCCGCGCTGATCAATCTCGGCCGGACCGCCGAGTTCACCCGCGCCGTCGAGGACGCCTCCGCCGCCGTACGGGACCTGGCCGAGCCCTACCTGCACGGGCACCTCAACGCGCTGGCCGCACTAGCCGCCCACCACCAGGGCGCACTGGACAGGTGTGTGATGCACCTGGTCCGGGCCGCCCGCGCGCTCGGCGCCGACGACACCCCCGACCGGGACACCGCCTGGGGCTGGCACGACCTGGCGATGGCGTACTCGTACCTGAGCTTCCACGGTCACGCGCTCGGCGCGATCGAGCGGGCCCGGGAGGTCGGGCTCAGCGTCGGCATCCCCGAGGAGACGTTCGCCGCGCCCGGCATCCGGCTGCGCAACGCGGTCGCGCTCGACCACAACGGCGACAGCGACGGCTGCCTGCGGGTGTTGCGCGACGTCGCCGGTGACCTGGCCCGGTTCCTGCGCGGCGGGCGGGCCGGCAACCTGCGCCCGAGCAGCCTGGCCGCGTACGGCTACGCCGCCGCCCGCCGGGCCGCGCTCGGCGACCGGGTGGAGTCCGCCGGGGACGCCGACCCGAACCGGCTGCTCGGCCACGGCGGGGACAGCGCCCGCGCCCGCGACCTGCGCCAACTCGGCCAGGTCTGCCTCGCGGTGGCCGCCGGCCGCCCGATCGAGGCGGTCACCCGGCTGGACGCGCTCCGGGTCTCCGACGAGACACTCGGCTCGGCCGAGCCGCCCCGGCTGCGCAGCATCACGCTGGCCCGGGCCGGCGACCACGCGGGCGCGCACCGGGCCGACCGGCACGCGTTCCGGCTCGCGGCGCGGCGCAGCGACCGGCTGCGGGATGTCTACATCGACGGCATCGCCGCGCGGATCGACCACGAGGAGATGCGCCGCGAGGCGGCCCGGTACGAGGGCGAGGCGCTCACCGACCCGCTCACCGGCCTGCCCAACCGGCGCCGGCTGGAGCGCTACCTGGGCGCCGTGGTGTCCCGGGGCGAGCGGGTGGTGATCGGCGTCTGCGACCTCGACGGGTTCAAGGCGGTGAACACCCGGCACGGCCACCACTCCGGTGACCTGGTGCTGCAACGGGTCGCCGGGGTGATCAACCGGGTGATGCGGCGGGGCGACTTCGTGGCCCGCTACGGCGGCGACGAGTTCGTCGTGGTGCTGCCCGACACCGGCATGCCGGAGGCGGTCGAGGTGGCCCGCCGGATCGAGGCGGCCGTCCGCACCGAGGACTGGGAGTCCCTGGTCCCCGGCACGCCGGTCGGGGTGACGATCGGCTTCGCCGAGGTCGACGGCAGCACCACGGTGAGCGTCCGGGAGGCGCTCGGCACCGCGTTCGAGCTGGCCGACCGGGAGATGCTGCGGGCCAAGGCGCGGTTGCGGGCGAGCTGAGGCCGTACCCCCGGGGTCGCCCTCGCGCCTTCGCGCGGGCCGCGCGGTCCGGGCCGCGGCCGGCCGGGTCAGCGGCGGGACAGCTCGGTCTCGCCGGCCAGCCGGGCCGCGCGGTCCGCCTCGGCCAGCGCGTCGAGCACCCCGTCCAGCTCGCCGGCCAGTGCCAGGTCGAGGTTGTACGCGGTGTAGCCGATGCGGTGGTCGGTGATCCGGTTCTGCGGGAAGTTGTACGTGCGGATCCGCTCGGACCGGTCCACGGTGCGGACCTGCGCCTTGCGGGCGTCCGACGCCGCCGCGTCCGCCTGCTCCTGAGCCGCGGCGAGCAGCCGGGCGCGCAGGATGCGCATGGCCTGCTCCCGGTTCTGCAGCTGCGACTTCTCGTTCTGGCAGGAGACCACGATGCCGGTCGGCACGTGGGTGATCCGGACCGCCGAGTCGGTGGTGTTCACCGACTGCCCACCGGGGCCGGACGAGCGGAACACGTCGATGCGCAGCTCGTTCGGGTCGATGGTGACGTCGACGTCCTCCGCCTCGGGCAGCACCAGCACGCCGGCGGCGCTGGTGTGGATGCGGCCCTGCGACTCGGTGACCGGGACGCGCTGCACCCGGTGCACGCCGCCCTCCCACTTGAGCCGGGACCAGACGCCGTTGCCGCCCTCCGGTACGCCCTTGCTCTTGATCGCCAGCGAGACGTCCTTGACGCCGCCGAGGTCGGAGTCCTGCGCGTCGATCACCTCGGTGACCCAGCCGTGCCGCTCGGCGTACCTGGTGTACATCCGCAGCAGGTCACCGGCGAACAGCGCGGACTCCTCGCCGCCCTCGCCGGCCTTGATCTCGACGATCACGTCCTTGGCGTCGTGCGGGTCGCGCGGGATGAGCAGTTCCGCGAGCCGCTCCTCCAGCGCCGGCAGGGAGGCGGCGATGGTGTCCGCCTCGCCGGTGAACGTCGGGTCCTCGGCAGCCAGCTCGCGGGCGGCGGCCAGGTCGGCGCGGGCCTGCTTCAGCTCATCGGCCGCCTTGTGCAGCGGGACCAGTTCGGCGTACCGACGACCGACCCGCCGGGCGGTGCCCTGGTCGGCGTGGATGGCCGGGTCGGCCAGCCGCCGCTCCAGCTCGGCGTACTCGTCGAGGAGGGCGGCCAGACGCTCACTGCTCATGCTGCGGATGCTCCTTGGAGATGGAACCGGCACAAACGGACGAACGCCCGTGCCCGGCAGGAGCCGGACACGGGCGTCGTCGACGGAGCTACTTGGCCTTCTTGGCCTGAACCTTGGCGTACTTCTGCTGGAACTTCGCGACCCGGCCGGCGGTGTCCAGCACGCGCTGCTTACCGGTGTAGAACGGGTGGCAGGCGCTGCAGGTCTCGACGCTGATGGCGCCGCCCTTGGCGGTGCTGCGGGTCGTGAAGGAGTTGCCGCAGGAGCAGCGGACCTCGGTGGTCACGTACTCCGGGTGGATGTTGGGCTTCATGTCGCCTCGGTCCTTTCGTCGGTGGTCGCCGGGTCGCCGTCGGTGCTCCCCGTCGTCACGACGGGCTCGGGCGTGAACCGGAACCGGTGGCCGATTGACCAGTCTGCCACGGGCGTCTTCCACCCGGCACAGGAGGTCCGCCACCTCCAACGCCGGCCCACCCGTCAGCATTCCCACCCCCACCCCACCCACTCCCTCACCGACCCGGCCCCCGGGCTTGGCCCGCCCCTGGCCCGCTCCCGGCCCACCCTCGACGATCATGAAGTTAGCGGCGTTTCCTGTCGCTTTTGTCCGGGACAACTTCATGATCATCGGGGCGAGAGCCAGATGGGCGGGGTGGGCGAGGGCGGGCGGGGGCGGGGGCGAGGGCTACGGGGTCGTGGTCACCTGGGCCTCGGCCTTCACTCCGTTCACCGTCACCGTCAGCTGCACCTGGGCGCCGGGGCGCAGGACGGTCAGCGTGCCGGTGGCCGGGTCGAAGCGGGCGGCGTGCCAGGGGCGTACGCCCGCCGCGCCGCCGATGTGCAGGTTCGGCGAACCGGACCAGTCGGCGCTGACCGGCGCGGCCACCGGCACCTGCCGGCCGCTGGGCTGGGTGAGCGTGGCCGTGACGCCGGCCGGCGTACGCCGGGAAACCTGCGCGGGTGCGGTCAGCGCGAGCCGGTCGACGTGCGCGTGCATCTCCGCGCTGACCCACTCCGGGCCCTCGGCCAGCGGGTCACGGCGGGCCCGCTCGGCCTCCCCCGGCGTCACCGGGTCCACCCCGAACTCGGTCCACCCGGTAAACCCGCCGAGCGCCGCAGGGGTGGACGGGTCCTTGCCCGAGTTGCCGTTGATCACGTACGGCACGCCGTCCACCCGGTCGGCGTGGAACGTGCCGACGTGGCCGTTGACCATCACCGCGCCCTTGCCGGTGCGGTGCTGGAAGTCGGCCAGCCACTGCTCGACCAGTGCCGCCTCCTTGCGGTCGCCGAGCTGGCTGGCCTTGGCCGGGCTCGGGTCGCGCGGCGGGTGGTGGAAGAACACCGCCACCGAGCCCACCGAGCGGTCGGCGGCGGCCTGGTCGAGCGTCCGGCGTAGCAGTTCCACCTGGTCGAACCCGCCGCCGCGCAACGAGCCGGTGGCGGTGCTCAGTGTGAGGAACCGGGTGCCCCGGTGGTCGAAGACGCGCGAGGTGTCCCCGAAGACGCTGCGGAAGTTGTCGATCGGGGCGCCCATGATCTCGTGGTTGCCGGGCACGTAGTAGTACGGCACCTCGCCGCCCAGTTCCTCGTCCAGGATGCGCTTGGCCAGCGTGAAGTCGGCCGGGTAGGCGGTGTCCACGAAGTCGCCGTTGATGATGAGGAAGTCCGGGCGGGCGGCGCGGACCTCGCGCAGCGTACGGCGGGCCTGGGCGACCAGGTCGCTGTCCGGGTTCGCGGCGACGAACTGGGCGTCGGAGAGCACCGCGAAGCGCCAGGGCGCCCCGTCCACAGTGCCGTCGCGCACCACCACCCGGTCGGTGCGGTTCGGCTCCGGCGGCGCCTGCACGTCCGGCGGCACCCGGGCCACCAGGTCGTCGATCACGACCTCGCTGCGGTACTGCTTGGCCGGGTCGGTCTCGGCCACGTAGAACCGGCGCACCCGCACCGGGTACTGCACACCCGGCGGTACGGCGAACTCGACGTACTTCCAGCCGGTCCAGTCCAGGTACGGGCCGCGCAGCACGAACTGGGTGTCCTGCGCGTCGTGCAGGTGCAGGCTGGGCCACTCGCCGGTGCCGTTCGCCTTGATCCACATGCCGAACGCCTGCGGCTGGCCCGGTACGTCGATCCAGGCGGGCGGGTCGGCGTACGCGGCCCGGGTGCCGGTGGACTGGCTGAAGTCGTACGACATCCGCAGCCCGCCCCCGGTGTGCCCCTCGGCCGGTGCGACCGCCCCGGAGGCGCGGGCCTGGCTGAACTTCCAGGACGCCGCGTCGTCGAACCCGGCCACCGGCACGTCGGTCAGCCCGACCGTCACCGGCAGGACCGTGGTGCGGTTGCCGACCCTCGCGGTGACCAGCGCCGAGCCGGTCGCGGCGAGCGCCGTGACGGACAGGTTGCCGTCGGCGGTGGGGGTGACGGAGAGCAGGTCGCTGTCGTACTCCAGCGTCAGGTCGGCCGGCTCGATCGGCGCGGTGTTGCCCTCGGCGTCGTAGCCGACGACGCCGAACAGGCCGCTGTCACCGGCCCGGTCCAGGCCGACCCGGTCGACGGTGCCGTCGATGCGCGCGAGCGGGCCGAGGACCGTCAGCTCGATGGTGCCCCGGGCCCGGCCGCGGGCGGCGGTGACGGTGCTGCGGCCGGGGACGGCGGCCCGGAACACGCCGTCGCCGTCGACCCGTCCGTGGGTGGCGTGCCAGCGCGGCTCGCCGGCGGCCGGGCCGTACGTCTCGTCGTATCCGGCGGCGGTGAGCCGGCGGGTGAGGCCGGGGAAGACCCGGTCCGGCCGGCCGCCGCGCACCGGCGCGACACCGGGTGCGGCGGTCGGGTCGCTGGCGGTCTCCAGCCAGTAGCCGGTGAGCCGGCCGCTGCCCTTCGGCGCGTAGACGGCGAGCCCGTTGGGCACCGGCCGCTCGCTGCCGTCGGACGGGCTGTTCTCCACCTGGACCGTGGCCGCGCCCGGCTCCCGGGCGAGCAGCGTGGAGGAGCCGCCGCCGTCGAGGTTGAGCGCGTTCGCGGCGCCCAGCTCGGCCATCATGCGGCCCATCTCGGTCTGGGTGACGCCGCGGCTGTCCACCTGACGGCCGTCCACCGTCAGCATGATCATCTTACGGCCGTCGGCGGAGAACCCGACGGCGGTGCGCGGGGCCAGCGAGGCGTCGGCGATGCTCTGCACCACGCCGTCGCGGACCAGCACGTTGCCGCCGCCCACGGCGGCGCGCAGGTCACCCCCGTCGGAGGCCCGCGGCCGCCAGGTCAGGTCCACCGCGTCGCCGGGACGCAGCGCGGCGAGCGCGTCGGCGCCGGCCTCGCGGCCGAGCAGCACGGTACTGCCGGCCGGGATCGGTCCCTCGCCCGCCGTGGTGGCGACGGTCGCCACCCGGCCGCCGGTCACCGTCACCTCGACCGTCCGGGTCGCGCCCTCCACGGCCCGCTTGCGGGTGTAGGCCCCCCAGAGCGGCGTGAACACTCCGACGCCGTCGCGCTGCACCATGTTGTTGAACTGGGTGAGCGGCACCGGCCCGGCGGGCAGCGTCGCGGTGCCCTCGAAGCCGACCTGGACGACCCGGCCGATGCCCTGGGCGCTGATCCCGACGGCGTTGGGGTGCCCGGCGACGGGCGACTGCACCAGTTCGCCGGAGCGGACGCCGACGCCCTGGGCGGCACCGGAGTTGTTGATGTCGAAGAAGTCGCCGTTCACCGCCGCGACGGCACGGGAGCGGTCCACCGCAGCGCGCAGCGGCTCGTCCTTGGTGACCTCACCGGAGTTCACGTAGTCGACGGTGAGCCCGCCGGCCAGGTCGGCGGTGAGGGCGTCGGCGCGCAGCCAGCCGGCCGCGTCGTACCTGTCGAAGGAGGTCAGGTCGAGGCCGGGCGCGACCGGCCGGGTGGTCTTGGCGGTCTCCAGGCCGCCGGCCGGTTCCACACCGGCGAGCGCGACGGCGGAGTCGGGGCGGGAGGAGGCGCGTGGCGCGTCCTCGGCGGCGGTGGCGCCCGGCGGCGCGACGGGCGGCGGCGCGGCCGTCGCGGCGGACGGTGCCGGCGCGGTGAGGGTCAGCAACGGCGTCAGCAGCAGGACGCCGGCGAGGCGGGCGGGTCGACTGCGGGTTCGCATGGACGACAGTCAACCCGACGGTGAACAGAAGTTTCAATACCTAGCGGCTTAACCGTAGAAAAACTTCACGACCTGCGACCCGGGTACGCGACGAGGGGCACGGCCGATGCGGCCGTGCCCCTCGTTCGTCGGATCCGTCAGCTCACTCGCCCGGAGTGGACTTCGCGATCTGCATCAGGAACTCGATGTTGGTGCGGGACTGCTTGAGCCGGTCCAGCAGGAGGTCGAGCGCCGCCTGCGAGTCCAGCGAGTGCAGCACCTTGCGGAGCTTGTGGATGATCGCCAGCTCCTCCGGCGCGAGCAGGACCTCCTCCTTGCGGGTGCCGGAGGGGTTGATGTCGATCGCCGGGAAGACCCGCTTGTCGGCGATCTTCCGGTCCAGCTTCAGCTCGGCGTTACCCGTGCCCTTGAACTCCTCGAAGATGACCGTGTCCGCCATGGACCCGGTCTCCACCAGCGCGGTGGCGAGAATGGTCAGCGAACCGCCGTTCTCGATGTTGCGCGCCGCGCCGAGGAAGCGCTTGGGCGGGTAGAGCGCGGTGGAGTCGATACCACCCGACATGATCCGGCCGCTGGCCGGCGCCGCCAGGTTGTACGACCGCCCGAGCCGGGTCACCGAGTCGAGCAGCACGACCACGTCGTGGCCCAGCTCGACCAGGCGCTTCGCCCGCTCGATCGCCAGCTCCGCCACCGTGGTGTGGTCCTGCGGCGGACGGTCGAACGTGGCCGCGATGACCTCGCCCTTCACCGACCGCTGCATGTCGGTGACCTCTTCCGGCCGCTCGTCGACGAGCACCACCATCAGGTGGCACTCCGGGTTGTTGCGGGTGATCGCGTTCGCGATCGCCTGCAGCACCATCGTCTTACCGGCCTTCGGCGGCGACACGATGAGCGCCCGCTGGCCCTTGCCGATCGGCATGACCAGGTCGATCACCCGGGTGGTGAGGATGTGCGGCTCGGTCTCCAGCCGCAGGCGCTCCTGCGGGTAGAGCGGCGTGAGCTTGTAGAACTCCGGCCGGCGCTTCGCCTCGTCCGGCTCCATCCCGTTGATGGTGTCCAGCCGGACCAGCGGGTTGTACTTGTCGCGCCGCTGCTCGCCGTCCCGCGCGGCCCGCACGGCGCCGGTGATCGCGTCACCGCGGCGCAGGCCGTACTTCTTGATCTGGGACATCGAGACGTACACGTCGTTCGGCCCGGCCAGGTAGCCGGTGGTCCGGACGAAGGCGTAGTTGTCGAGCACGTCGATGATGCCGGCGACCGGGACGAGCACGTCGTCCTCGCCGACCTGCGGCTCGCGGCCGCCACCGCCACCGCTGTCGCCCTCGCCCCGCTCGCCGCGGCCGCGACGACGGTCCCGGAACCGGCTGCGCCGGCCCCGCCGGCCGCCGCCCTCGCCGTCGTCGTCGCCGTCGTTGTCCCGCTCGGCGCGCTGACCACGGTCGTTGCGGTCACCCCGGTCGTTACGGTCGTTACGGTCGCCGCCGCGGTCGTTGCGCTCGTTGCGCTCGGCGCGCTCGCCCCGCTCGTTGCGGTCGTTGCGGTCGCCACGCTCGGCCCGCTCGCCGCGGTCACCACGGTCGTTGCGGTCACCACGGTCGTTGCGCTCACCGCGCTCGGCCCGGTCGCCGCCACGGTCGGCCCGCTCGCCGCCACGCTCGGCCCGCTCGCCGCCGCGCTCACGGCCCCGGCCCTCGTTGCGCTCACCGCGCTCGGCCCGGTCACCGCCACGCTCGGCGCGCTCGCCGGTCTCGGCGGGCGCCTCCTCGACGCGCGTCGTCTCGGCCGGCCGTGCCTCGGCCGCCGGCGCCTCGGCCGGACGGGCCTCGGTGGTCGCGGCGGCGGCCCGGCTGCGGCGACCGCGGGTACGGCCCTCGGTCACCTCGGCGGCCGGCGCCTGCTCGGCGGGGCGCGCCTCGGCCCGCTCCTCACGGACCTCCGCGTGCACCTCCTCACGGGCGGGAGCAGCAGCAGCCGCCACCTCGGCTCGCGGTCGAGGGGTTCCGGCCGCGCCGCCCTGCTGCCGCTCGGTGATGGCACTGATCAGCTCGCCCTTGCGCATGCGAGCGGTACCAGAGATGCCGAGCGACGCGGCCAGGCTCTGCAGCTCCGGCAGCAGCATCGCCGACAGACCGGTGCCGCTCCGCCGGCGGCGCGTGGGGGCGGCGGTGGTGGCATCGCCAGCGACGTTGGAAACATCCGACGTCACGTCGGTGGTGTCGCTCAATGGATTCCTTCCCTCGATAGGCCGGGCTGCCCGGAGTCGTGGAACCAGGTGGCCGGGCGGCCTCGGTGACCCGCCTCGCATGGACGCGTCGCGGGAGTCTGTGACACAGCAGCCGGTGGTTTCCCGACTCACCACCATCGGTGAGCAGGTCTCGCCGTCTGCGGCGACCTGTGGAAACTGCGGTGCGGCGTGGGCCTTGAGCAGGGGTGACGGGCTACCGCCGAGAGCTTCGGGGGTGCGCCGAACCGCAGGAAGATCGCATGCTTCGCGGCTGTGCTAGGTCTAGAGCGTAATCGCCTCGTCCGACCTGCGGCAACAGGGCCCCGCTCGGCGTGTCAAAGTCTACCCCGGATGACCCGGGCACCGCTGACATCTATCGGCAACTCCCACCGGCGCCAATCTGTTCCCAGCCGGAATCCCGCCGGGACCTCGGACAGCGCCAGCACGGTAGGGCCCGCCCCACTGACCACAGCCGCCACACCGGCCGCACGCAGCTCACCGACGAGCGCCGCCGTGGCGGGCATCCCCGGCGCCCGCTGCTCCTGGTGCAGCCGGTCTACGGTGGCCGGCAGCAGCAGCGCGGGATCGGCGGTCAACGCGTGCACCAGCAGCGCCGCCCGGCCCGCGTTCGACGCCGCGTCGGCGTGCGGCACGGTGGCCGGCAGCGCCGCCCGGGCCACCGAGGTCAGACCCCGCTCGGCGGGCACGAAGACGGTAGGGCGCACGGCCGCCGCCACCGGCAGCGAGACCGCCCGCGCGCCGCCCGGTTCGGTCCAGGCGATGGTGAAGCCGCCGAGCAGGCAGGGCGCGACGTTGTCCGGATGCCCCTCCAGCTCGGCCGCCAGGCGCAGCGCGGCGTCGTCGCCCATCCGCCGCTCGCCGCCTGCAACCAGCGCGCGGGCCGCCAGCACCCCGGCCACGATCGCCGCCGACGACGAGCCGAGCCCTCGGGCCTGCGGGATGCGGTTGACGCACTCCAGCGCCAGGCCGGCCGGCTGCGCGCCGAGCGCGTCGAACGTGGCCCGCATGGCGGTGACGATCAGGTGCCGCTCGTCCGACGGAAGCTCGCCGGCGCCCTCGCCGGTGACCGACACCCGTACGCCGCCGTCCGACACCTCGGCCGTGACGTCGTCGTGGCGGCCCAGGGCCAGCCCGAGCGCGTCGAAGCCGGGGCCCAGGTTGGCACTGGTCGCGGGCACCCGGACCCGCACCGGGCCGGTGGTGAATGTGGTCGGCACCGGCTCATGCTAGGACGTCACCCCGACAGCCCGGCCGGACCGCCCGGAGCGTGGGACCGGCGTGTCAGCCGGTGCGCTCGGGGGTCGGCGTGTCGACCGGGTCGGTGAGCGAGAGCCGCCGGGTGGCGAACCGCCAGCCGATCGCGTACACGACGGTGACCAGGCCGCAGCCGGCCAGCACGGTGCGCTCGTCCACCCGGTCCACCACGAGCGCCACCACGAGCTGGCTCACCGCGATGGCGAGCGTCGCCAGCATCATGTCGGTGGCGAAGACCCGGCCCCGGAGCCGGTCCGGCACCTCGCCCTGCAACGCGTAGTTGGACAGCACCCAGTTGCTGCCGCCGCCCAGGTGGGCCAGGAAGACCAGGACCAGCACCAGCGGGAACCAGGTAACCACCGACGCGCCCAGGTAGGCCAGGCCGTACAACGACATGGACAGCGCCAGGCCGGTGAGCAGCCAGGCCCGGTTGCTCAGCACCCGGCGCATCATGATCGGGCCGACCAGCGCCCCGGCGCCACGGGCGGCGAAGAGCAGACCGGCGCCGACCGCGCCGACCCCGTACACCCCGGCGAGCAGCGGGAAGACTGTGAGCACGCCGTTGCCCAGGCCGACCGCCGACTTGACCGTCACCAGCGCCAGCACGCGCGGGCGGTGGGCGATGTAGCCCAGCGCCTCCCGGATCGCCGCCCACGTGCGCGGCACCGTCGCCGCCGGGTCGCGCGGCGCCTGCAACGGCCGGCGGATCAGCGCGGCCAGGCCCGCGGCGGCGACCAGGCCGACGGCGGCCACCCAGAAGCTGGCGTACGGGCCGGCGGCGGCGCTCAGGATCCCGCCGAGCGAGGCGCCGACCACTGTCATCGTGCCCCAGGCCGAGCCGGCGACCGCGTTGCCGGCGGCCAGGTCCTCCGGGTCGACCACGTTGGGGAGCGCGGCCTGGGCGGCCGGCGAGTAGAACGCCTTCGCCACCGCCACCAGCGCGATCGCCGCCAGCGCCAGCCAGGCCGTACCGGCGCTGCGCACGCCGAGCAGCAGCAGCACACCCGCGAGCGCGCCCACGTTCGCCACCATCATCACCTTGCGGCGGTCGAACCGGTCGGCGATCGTCCCGGCGTACGGGAGCAGCAACGCGGTCGTGCCGGTGTCCACCGCCAGCACCAGCGCCCCCCAGACGCCGCTGCCGGTCAGCTCGGGCAGCAGCACCAGCAGCGGCACCATGACGAACCAGTCCGCGCCGAAGACCACCAGCTCGGCGAGGAACAGATGGCGGAAGTCGCGGTTGCGGACGAGGACCGAGAGGGTGGGTGACACGCGGGCACCCTACCGGGCCGCCCCGGGCGCGGCAGCGCGGCGCAGCAGGTCGGAGACCGTGACGAAGGTGTATCCCCGGGCCCGCAAACCGTTGATCATGTCGGGCAGGCCGCGGAGCGCGACGAGCCGGGTGTCGTTGCCGACGTCGTGGCCGAGCAGGATCGTGCCGGGTCGCACGTCGGCGACGATGCGCCGGGCGTGCCCGGCCGGGTCGTGCGGGAACTCGCTCTCGACCATCTGGAGCGTCCAGAGCACCAGGCGGTAGCCCAGCCGGGCCGACGCGTACAGCACCGAACCGCCGAGGTGGCCCCAGGGCGGGCGCAGCAGCCGGGGCGCCGAGCCGGTGGCCGCCGTGATCGCGTCGTGGCTGCGGCGCAGGTCGTCGTAGACCGTCGCGGCGTCCATCCGGGCCAGGTCGCGGTGCGCCCAGCTGTGGTTGCCGACCTCGTGGGCGTCCATCCGGCCGCGGACCAGCGCGGCGTGCTCGCGGGCCCGCTCACCGACCAGGAAGAAGGTGGCCGGCACCCGGTGCTCGTCGAGCGTGTCGAGCACCATCGGGGTCCACTGTGGGCGGGGGCCGTCGTCGAAGGTGAGCGCCACCAGGGGTTCCTCGGTGCGGACGCCCCAGACGACCTGCACCCCGCCGGTGCCGACCTCCTGGTGCCGGTTGCCGAGCGTGGCGCTCGCCGGCCCGCCCGCGATCGGGAGTCTCCGGTCGGCCACCCAGGTGCTCTCGGCGGTCGCGAACGAGCCGACCGCGGCCCCGCCGAGCAGCAGCGCGGAGCGGCGCAGCACGGCACGCCGATCCCACCGGCCCGCACCCCCCGCCATCGCACCCCCGAACCGAAAGTAGGCAGCAGCTCACTGAGCGTACCGCCCGACTCGGTTCCGGTGTGTCCCGCGCGCCGAGGTGCCGGGAGGGGCCCGCGCGGGGCCCCTCCCGGTCCGTCACTCGGTCGGCGGCAGCGGCGACTGGCGGCTCTTGGGCAGGCGGAGCACCTCGAACTGGTCGGTGCCGTCGACCAGCGCGCCCGACGGGCGGGCCGGCGGCGGCGCCACCACGCCCCGCTCCTCGGCGCGCTCCCCGCCGCCGACCGCCACCGGCACCGGCTCCGGCTCGACCGGCTCGGGAGCGCCGCCCCGCCGCCGGTTCCGGAACGAGCCCTTTGTGTGCTCGACCATCGTGTAGAGCGTCGGCACCAGCACCAGCGTCAGCAGCGTCGAGCTGAGCAGGCCGCCGATCACCACGATCGCCAGCGGCTTGGAGATGAAGCCGCCCTCGCCGGTCAGGCCGAGCGCCATCGGCAGCAACGCGAAGATGGTGGCGACGGCGGTCATCAGGATCGGCCGCAGCCGGCGCCGGCCGCCCTCCACCACCGCCTCGGTCACGTCCATGCCCTGGGCCCGGTACTGGTTGATCAGGTCCATCAGCACGATCGCGTTCGTCACCACGATGCCGACGAGCATGAGCACGCCGATCAGCGCCGGCACACCCAGCGGCGTGCCGGTGACCAGCAGCAGCCCGATCGCGCCGGTCGCGGCGAACGGCACCGAGATCAGCAGGATCAGCGCCTGGGTCAGGCTGCGGAACGTCGCCACCATGATCAGGAAGACGATCGCGATGGCGGCCAGCACCGCGAGACCGAGGTCCGCAAACGCGTCGGCCTGGTCGGCGCTGACACCGCCGATCACGTACGTGGCGCCCGGCACGTCCAGCGCGTCCAGCCGCTTCTGCAGATCCTGCGTGGTGGCGCCGAGGTTCGAGCCGGTCGCCGTGCCGGTGACCGAGACGCTGCGCTCCCCGTCGATCCGGGTCACCTGCTGCGGCCCGTCGACCTGCTCGACGTCGGCGATCGCGTCCAGCGGCACCGCGCCGACCCGCAGCGCCCGCAGCTCGTCGACGGTCAGCGGCGGCCGGGCGCCGCTGCTCAGCACCACGCTCTGCGCCGTACCGTCGAGCGTCACCTGCCCGAGCGGCGCACCCCGGTACGTCTGCGCGACGAGCTGCCCGACCGCCGCCTCGGTGAGACCCGCGCGGGCCGCGGCCACCCGGTCCACAGTCACCTCGACGCGCGGCACCTGGGTGGCCAGGCTGCTGGTGACGTCCTCCACGCCCGGCGTGCCGGCCATCGCGCCCCGTATCGCCTCGGCCGCCCGGGTCAGCGTCTCCTGGTCGGCGGCCTGCACGACCACCTCGACCTGGTTGGCGGAGGCGTTCTGCCCGCCGCCGAACGTCAGCTCGCCCACCTCCGCGCCGAGCGCGTCGAACTCCTTGCGCAGGTCCCGCCGTACCGCCGCGGCGTCGGTGTCGTCGGACAGCGACAGCGACCAGGTGGCCCGGTCGCTGCCGCCGCCGGCGAACGGGTTGTCCCCGCCACCGGCGCTGACCTGGTAGGTCTCCACTCCCGGCGTACGCCGCAGCACCTCCTCGACCCGCGCGGCGGCCCGGTCGGTGCCGGCGAGCGAGGTGCCGGCCGGCATCTCCTGCCGGATGGCGAGCGTGTCCTGGCCGGAGTCGTCCAGGAAGTTCGTCTCCAGCTTCTGCCCCAGGCCGAACGTGCCCAGCAGCACGAGCAGGCCCAGGCCCACAGTGGCCCAGCGGGTCTTCCGCGAGCGGGTGGCGAAGTCGATCACCGGCAGGTACGCCCGCTGCAGCGGGTTGCGCAGCTCCTTCTCCTCGGCGGCCCGCCGGGCGGCGGCGTCGTCGGCACCGCCGCGCGGCCGCAGGAACCAGTACGCGAGAACCGGGATGACGGTCAGCGACACCAGCAGCGAGGCGAGCAGCGCCACCGTCACGGTGATCGCGAACGGCGCGAACAGCTGCCCGACGAAGCCGCCCACCAGGGCGATCGGCGCGAACACGGCGACAGTGGTGAGCGTGGACGCGGTCACCGCGCCGGCCACCTCGCGGACCGCGGTGAGGATCGCGTCCCGCTTCGGTTCGCCGTACTCCAGATGGCGTTTGATGTTCTCCAGCACCACGATGGAGTCGTCCACCACCCGCCCGACGGCGATGGTCAGCGCGCCGAGGGTGAGCAGGTTCAGCGAGTAGTCGCCGGACCAGAGCACGATCAGCGCGACCAGCACCGACAGCGGGATGGACACCGCGGTGACGACGGTGGAGCGCACCGACAGCAGGAAGACCAGGATCACCACGACGGCCATGACCAGGCCCAGCAGGCCCTCGGTGGTCAGGCTCTCGATGGACTTCTCGACGAACGGGGCCTGGTCGAAGACCACTGTCAGCTCGGCGCCGGCGGCGTCGCCCAGCTCGTCCAGCCGGTCCCGGATCTCGTGCGAGATCTCCACCGCGTTGCCGTCCGGAGCGGCGGTCACCGCGATGCCGAGGCTCGGCTTGCCGTTGGTCCGGGTGAACGAGGTGGCCGGGGCGAGCTGCTGCTCCACGGCGGCCACGTCGCCGAGGCGTACCGGGGCGGCGGGAGCCGTGGTCAGCACGATGCCGCGCAGGTCGTCGATGGTCCGGATCGGCGTGCCCACCTGCACCGGCAGCGACCGGTCGCCGTCGGCGAGCGCACCGGCCGGCACGGCCACGCCGTTGCTCTTGAGCGCCGAGGCGATGGCGGCCGGTGCCACTTTGGCGGCGGCCAGCTTCGCCGGGTCCGGCGTGATCGTCACGACCTGGTTCCGGGCGCCGGTGACGTCCACCGAGCGGACGCCGTCCAGCGCCTCCAGCTCCGGTACGACGGCGTTGCGCAGCTTCTCCGCCAGCGCCCGCTCGTCGCCGTCACCGGTCGCGGCGACCACCACTGCGGGCAGGTCGTCGGTGCTACCGGCGATGACCTGCGGGTCGACGCCCTCGGGAAGCTGGGAGTCGATCCGGTTGAGCGCGGTCTCCATCTTGTTGACCACGTCGTCCAGGTCGGTGCCGAACTCGTACTGCACCTGGACCGTGGCCGCGCCCTCACGGGAGGTCGAGGTGACCTTGTCGAGGCCCGGGATGCCCTGGAGGCTGTTCTCGATCGGCTCGGCGACCTGGGATTCCACGATCTCCGGCGCGGCGCCCGGGTACGTCGCCACGATGAACGCGGCGGGGAACTCCAGCGACGGCAGGAGCTGCTGCTTCAGCGACGGCACGGCGAACAGGCCGAAGGCCGTGGTCACCAACGCGACGAGGGCGATCAGCCCCCGGTTGGCGAGGCTGAATCTGGCGAGCAGCGACATCGGCGTTACTCACTCCTGAAGAGGTGTCCGGCGGGGGGTGTCTGAGTCTGCCGCACGCCCCGACACTCCCGGCATCCGCCCCAGCCGATGACACCGCCGTGGTTCGGGGTCGCCCGTGCCCGCCTTGATCGTCTCCACTTCGCCGAGATGGCGGCATCCCACGCACACCGTTCCCGCCACCACCCCGAAGTGGTGTCGATCAAGCTTCGTCCAGGAAGCGCGGAGGCCCCGCGAGGTCCAGCGGAGTGCGTCGCCCGAGGCACCCCGGACGGAGGTGTGAATCGGGCCTGGCAAGGCCCGGGGAAGCCGCGGGGACGGAGCGATCAGACCAGGTCGAGGGAGCGGGCGGCGGCCAGCGCGTCGTTGGCGATGGTCACCGGCGCCGGCGCGGTGGAGATCGCCCACTCCGGGTCCTTCAGGCCGTGCCCGGTGACCGTGCAGACCACGCGCGACCCGGCCGGCACCCGGCCGGCCTCGGCCTGCTGGAGCAGACCGGCGACGCTGGCGGCGCTGCCCAGCTCGACGAAGACGCCCACCTCGCGGGCCAGCAGCCGGTACGCCGACAGGATCTCCCGGTCGGTGACCGCCGAGATCAGGCCGTCCGAGGCGTCCCGCGCGTCGATGGCCTTCGTCCAGCTCGCCGGGTTGCCGATCCGGATGGCGGTGGCGATCGTCGACGGCTCCGGCACCACCTGACCGGTGACGATCGGGGCGGCGCCGGCCGCCTGGAAGCCGTACATCCGGGGGGCCTTCGTGGCGTTGCCGTCGCGCAGATCCTCGGAGTAGCCCATCCAGTACGCGGTGATGTTGCCGGCGTTGCCGACCGGCAGGCAGTGGATGTCGGGCGCGTCGCCGAGCGCCTCGACGATCTCGAAGGCGGCGGTCTTCTGGCCGTGCAGCCGGTCGATGTTGACGGAGTTGACCAGCGCAACCGGGTAGTCCTGCGCGAGCTTGCCGGCGAGCCCGAGGCAGTCGTCGAAGTTGCCCTGCACCTGGAGCAGCTTCGCGCCGTGCACGAGCGCCTGAGCCAGCTTGCCCAACGCGATCTTGCCCTGCGGCACCAGCACCGCGCAGGTGATCCCGGCGCGGGCCGCGTACGCGGCGGCGGAGGCGCTGGTGTTGCCGGTGGAGGCGCAGATGATCGCCTTGTCACCGGCCTCGACGGCCTTGGAGACCGCAACGGTCATGCCGCGGTCCTTGAACGAGCCGGTCGGGTTGGCGCCCTCGACCTTGAGCCACACGTCCGCGCCGACCCGGGCGGAGAGCACCGGCGCCGGCAGCAGCGGCGTGTTGCCCTCGTGCAGGGTGACGACGGGAGTCGCCCCGGTGACCGGCAGCCGATCCCGGTACGCCTCGATCAGTCCCCGCCACATGTCGTGCTCCTCGCCTCCGTCGCCCCGCTCCGGGGCCTGTCACCAGCGTGGACCAGCCTGCCCGGCCGGCCACCGGCACACCCTGCTCTAACCATCAGGCGGGACGCGCGGGTTACGCGCCACCCTCCACCCGCAGCACACTCGTCACCGAACGGACGATGTCGAGTCCGCGCAGCTCACTGACGGTGGCCGCGAGCGCGGCATCGGGCGCCACGTGGGTGACGATGACGAGTTCGGCGTCTCCGCCGGCCGGGCCCTGCCGGACCGTGGCGATGGACACCTCGTGCCGGGCGAAGACGCCTGCCACCCCGGCCAGCACGCCCGGCCGGTCGGCCACGTCGAGGCTGATGTGGTAGCGGGTGAGCGCCTCGCCCATCGGCCGCACCGGCAGGTCCGCGTACGCCGACTCGCTCGCCGCGTGCACCCCGGCGAGGCGGTTGCGGGCCACCGCCACCACGTCGCCGAGCACCGCGCTGGCGGTGGGCGCGCCGCCGGCGCCCCGGCCGTAGAACATGAGCTGCCCGGCGGCGTCGGCCTCGACGAAGACCGCGTTGAACGCGTCGCCGACGCTCGCGAGCGGGTGCGTCAGCGGGATCATCGCCGGGTGCACCCGGACGTTGACTGTCTCCCGGCCCTGCGCGTCGACGCCCCGGGCCGCGATGCAGAGCAGCTTGATGGTGCAACCCATGGCCTTGGCGCTGGCCACGTCGGCGGCGGTCACCTCGGTGATGCCCTCACGGTGCACGTCGGCGGCGGTCACCCGGGTGTGGAACGCCAGCGAGGCGAGGATGGCGGCCTTGGCGGCGGCGTCGAAGCCCTCCACGTCGGCCGTCGGGTCCGCCTCGGCGTACCCCAGCTCGGTGGCCTCCTCCAGCGCCTCGGCGAACCCGGCGCCGGTGGAGTCCATGGCGGAGAGGATGAAGTTCGTGGTGCCGTTCACGATGCCGGTGACCCGGGTGATCCGGTCGCCGTGCAGCGACTCGCGCAGCGGGCGCAGCAGCGGGATGGCCCCGGCGACGCTGGCCTCGTAGTAGAGGTCGGCGCCGCCCTCGGCGGCGGCGTCGTGCAGCGTCGCGCCGTCCTCGGCGAGCAGCGCCTTGTTGGCGGTGACCACGCTCTTGCCCGCGCGCAGCGCCTCGACCAGCCAGCCCCGGGCCGGCTCGATGCCGCCGACCACCTCGACCACCACGTCCACGTCGTCGCGCTTGATCAGCCCGAGCGCGTCGGTGGTGAACAGCGCCGGGTCGACCGGCAGGTCGCCGCGGTCACGGCCGATCCGGCGTACGGCGATCCCGGCGATCTCCAGGGGGGCGCCGATCCGGGCGGCGAGGTCTTCCGACTGCTCGTGCAGCAGCCGGACCACGTCGCTGCCGACAGTGCCGCAGCCGAGCAGCGCCAAGCGAACCGGTGAGGTCATCCCACATCCAATGCCAGCAGGTCGTCTTCGGTCTCCCGGCGGACGATCAGCCGCGCCCGACCTTCGCGGACGGCGACGACCGGGGGCCGCGGGACATGGTTGTAGTTGCTCGCCATGCTCCGGCAGTAGGCCCCGGTGCCGGGCACCGCGACAAGATCTCCGGGCTGCACGTCAGCGGGCAGGAATTCATCCTTCACCACGATGTCCCCGGACTCACAATGCTTTCCCACCACGCGGGCGAGCATCGGCTGTGCGGTCGACGTGCGGTTCGCCAGCGTGGCCGAGTACGAGGCGTCGTAGAGCGCGGTACGGATGTTGTCGCTCATCCCCCCGTCCACGCTGACATAAGCACGACCGTCCGCTGCGTCACCGCCAGTGCCCAGCGGCACGGACTTCACGGTCCCGGCCTGGTACAGCGTGAACACGGCCGGGCCGACGATCGCGCGGCCCGGCTCGACCGACAGGTGCGGCACGGCGAGATTCTCCGCCGCGCACTCCCCGTCGACGATCTTGCGCAGGCGCTTCGCCAGGTCGTGCGGTGACGCCGGGTCGTCCTGCGTGGTGTACGCGATGCCGAAGCCGCCGCCCAGGTCCAGCTCGGGCAGCTCCACGCCCCGGGCGTCGCGGATCTGCGACTGGAGGGCGAGCACCCGGCGGGCGGACACCTCGAAGCCGCTGGCGTCGAAGATCTGCGAGCCGATGTGCGAGTGCAGCCCGCGCAGCTCCAGCACGTCCTCGTCGAGGATCTTGAACGCGGCCGCTGCGGCGGCCCCTCCGGCGAGGGAGAAGCCGAACTTCTGGTCCTCGTGCGCGGTGGCGATGAACTCGTGGGTGTGCGCCTCCACGCCGACGGTGACCCGGACCAGCACCTTCGGGCGTACCCCGCGCTCGCGGGCCAGCTCGGAAAGCCGGTCGATCTCGGTGAACGAGTCGACGATGATCCGGCCCACGCCCGCGTCGACCGCCCGGGTCAGCTCCGCCACCGACTTGTTGTTGCCGTGGAAGCCGATCCGCTCGGGCGGCATCCCGGCCGACAGCGCGGTGGCCAGCTCCCCGCCGGTGCAGACGTCGAGGAACATGCCCTCCTCGGCGATCATCCGGACCACGGCGCGGCACAGGAACGCCTTGCCGGCGTAGTAGACGTCCGCGTCCGGGAAGGCCGCGCGGAACTCGCGGCAGCGCTCGCGCAGGTCGTCCTCGTCCAGCACGTACGCCGGGGTGCCGTACTCGGCGGCCAGGTCGCGGACGTCCAGGCCCGCGACGGTGACCGCGCCGCCGGGGCCGCGCGCCACGTTGCGCGGCCACAGTTGCGGCACCAGGGCGTTGACGTCGACCGGGGTACGCAGCCAGGCCGGCCCCCGGGTGCCGATCTCGCCGTGCAGCGCTCCTGCCTCATGCGCCCGCATGACTACATCCGCTCCGGCGCGGACACCCCGAGCAGGTGCAGGCCGTTGGCGATGACCACCCGGGTGGCGTCGTTGAGCCAGAGCCGCGCCCGGTGGGTGTCGGTGATCTCCTCGTCGCCCTGCGGGGCGATCCGGCAGTTGTCGTAGAACCGGTGGTACGCCTGCGCGACGCTCTCCTCCAGGTAGCGGGCCACCCGGTGCGGCTCGCGCAGCTCGGCGGCGGTCGCCACCACCGCGGGGAACTCGGCGAGCGCCTTGAGCAGCTCGTTCTCCTTGTCGTGGCCGAGCAGCTCCGGCTGGAACGCCGCGGCGTCACCACGGGTCAGCCCGATCTCGGCCGCGTTGCGGGCCACCCCTGCGGTACGCGCCGCGACGTACTGCACGTAGTAGACCGGGTTGTCGTTCTTGGCCCGGGTCCACAGCTCCACGTCGATGTCGATCGGCGAGTCGGCCGAGTAGCGGGCCAGCGCGTACCGGGCCGCGTCCACGCCGATCGCGTCGACCAGGTCCTCCAGCGTGACCACGGTGCCGGCCCGCTTGCTCATCCGCACCGGGGCGCCGTCGCGGACCAGGTTGACCAGCTGGCCGATGAGGATCTCCAGGTTGCGCGCCGGGTCGTCGCCGAAGCACGCGGACATCGCCTTCATCCGGCCGATGTAGCCGTGGTGGTCGGCGCCCAGCATGATCACGACCCGGTCGAAGCCGCGCTCCCGCTTGTTCAGGTAGTAGGCGCAGTCGGCGGCGAAGTACGTCCACTCGCCGTTGGACTTGCGCAGCACCCGGTCCTTGTCGTCGCCGAACTCGGTGGTGCGCAGCCAGGTCGCGCCCTCGGACTCGAAGACGTGCCCCTGCTCCCGCAGCCGGTCCAGCGCCGCGTCCAGCGCGCCCCCGTCGTGCAGGTCCTTCTCGTTGAAATAGGTGTCGAACTCCACCCCGAAGTCGCGCAGCGAGGACTTGATCTCGGCGAACATCAGCTGGACGCCCTCGTTCCGGAACACCTCCTGGGCGGCGTCCTCGGGGAGGTCGAGCACGTCCGGCCGGCGCCGGACCACCTCGGCGGCGATCTCCGCGATGTACGCGCCGCCGTAGCCGTCCTCCGGCGCGGGCTCGCCCTTCGCGGCGGCCAGCAGCGACCGGGCGAACCGGTCGATCTGGGAGCCGGCGTCGTTGAAGTAGTACTCCGTGCCCACGTCGGCACCGGTGGCGCGGAGCAGGCGGCTGAGCGCGTCACCGACGGCCGCCCAGCGGACCCCGCCGATGTGCACCGGGCCGGTCGGGTTCGCCGAGACGAACTCCAGGTTGATCCGCTGACCGGCGAGGGTGTCGCTGCGCCCGTACGCCGGACCGGCCTCGACGATGACCTTGGCGAGCTGACCGGCGGCGGCCGCGTCCAGGCGGACGTTCAGGAAGCCGGGCCCGGCGATCTCCACCGACTTGATCCCCGGCGCCTTGGCCAGCTCGTCGGCCAGCGCCGTCGCCAGCTCCCGCGGGGGTACGCCCACCTTCTTGCTGAGCTGGAGCGCCAGCGTCGAGGCGTAGTCACCGTGATCGCGATTACGGGGTCGCTCGACGGTGGTCTGCGCGGGCAGCGCGGCGCGGTCCAGTCCCCGCTCGTCGAAGACGGCGTGGGCTGCGGCGAGGACGACCTCGGCGAGTTCTGCAGGAGTCACCGAACCATGTTATCGGGGGTAGACTCGGGCACCGCGGAGGCGACCCAGCATGTGAACCGGCCCCGCGCTCCCCCTGACCGACCGACCTGACGAGGCACGATGAGCATCAGCACCCCGGGCGGCCCGGAACGCCGTCCCACCGTGGTCAGCACCGGCAAGAAGCCGGCCGCCGGCCGGCCCGCGGCTGCCGACAAGCCCGCCGCGAAGGCCGGCTCCGGCAAGACCGGGGGCGGCAAGGGCACGCCACGGCAGGGCGCCGGGGGCAAGGGCCGCAAGCCGGTCGCCCCGGTGAAGGTGAGCCAGGGCCGCTCGTGGGGCCCGATCGCCCTCTTCGTCGCGGTCGGCGTCCTGGCCGTGGGCATCATCGGCGTCGGCGCCTGGGCGGTCTACCAGGGCGGCCAGCCGTGGCAGAAGCGGGCCGAGGCGATCGACGGCATCGTCGACTACCGCGCCAAGGACAAGGACCTGGTCAAGGGCGGCAACCACCAGCCCGGCGCGATCAAGTACGAGATCCTCCCGCCGGTCGGCGGCCCGCACAACCAGGCGTGGCAGAACTGCATGGGTGACGTCTACGACGCCCCGATCGCCAACGAGCACGCGGTGCACAGCCTGGAGCACGGCACGGTCTGGATCACCTACCGCCCGGACCTGCCCGCCGACCAGGTGGAGAAGCTCCGCGGCAAGGTGCAGGGCAAGGAGAAGCTGATGCTCAGCCCGTTCGAGGGGCTGGACAAGCCGATCTCGCTCCAGGCCTGGGGCTACCAGCTCAAGGTCGACAACGCCGACGACGGCCGGATCGACGACTTCATCAAGACCCTGCGGGTGAACGCCTCGATCGAGGGCCCGAACGCGCTCTGCGACCAGGGCGTGACCGCCACCGGCACCACCCCGCGGGACAACCTGCAGAACACCATGCCCCAGCAGCCCACCCAGTGAGGACGCCGCGATGACCGCTCCGGTGACCACCGACAGCGAACTGGACGAGGCCCCGGCCGCCGACCAGGGCGGCCGGAGCGCCGCGCGCCGTTACGGCCTGCTGGCGGTGGTCGCCGCCCTCGTGGCCGGGCTGGTCCTCGGGTACGCGGGCGGTCTGCTCACGCCGACGCTCACCCGTCCGGGTGAGAACTCGGCGGAGGCCGGGTTCGCCCGGGACATGACCGCCCACCACAACCAGGCCGTGGCGATGGGTCTGCTGGCGTTCAGCCAGGGTCAGGACCCGGAGGTACGCCAGGTCGGCGTGGACATCGCCACCGGCCAGCAGGGTGAGATCGGCACCATGCAGACCTGGCTGCGCTCCTGGAAGCTGGACCCGACCGGCGACGCGGCGCCGATGGCGTGGATGCCGGACGGCGGCGGGTTGATCAAGAACGGCCTGATGCCGGGCATGGCGACGCCGGAGGAGATGGCGAAGCTGCGCGGCGCGAGCGGCCGCGAGTTCGACGTGCTGTTCCTCCAGATGATGATCCGCCACCACATCGGCGGGGTGCACATGATCGACGGCATCCTCGACGAGGGGCACGACGACGACGTGCTGGCGGTCGCCCAGATCATGAAGAACACCCAGCAGAACGACCTGACCAACCTGAACGCCGCCCTGAAGCGCCTGGGCGGCACCCCGTAACACCGGCCCCACCCGGATCCACCGAGGCCCGGTCCCCCACCCAGGGGCACCGGGCCTCCCCGTTCCCGGGACTTCCGCCTCCGCACTCCCCGCCCCGCCCCGCCCCGCCCCGCCCCGCCCCGCCCCGCCCCGGCGATCTTGCAGTCGCCGCCTCTGCGATGCCGGATTCGCCCCGTTATAGGAGGGCCGTAAGTGCAAGATCGCGGGGGCGAGGGCGACGACGGGGTGGCGCCGGGAGATCTTGGTACGGAAGGGCCCCCAGGAGGGCCGTTTCGTACCAAGATCTCGAATGCGGAGACCTCCGCCGTGTCCGGAATGTTCTGTATGGGTGTTTATAACGGTTTGGGGTTAACGGGTCATTGTGGAGGTTGGAGAGTTTTCTACCCACATATCGTGACCAGTTGCGATTCGGGCTCGTTGCCCAAGACGTGGGGGTTGCACTCAGAGACGCAGGGCGGTCGGTGACCAGCTGGTGCCGACGCCACACCATCGGCGGTGACGGAGCGGTGGCAGCCGTCCGTCGCGGACTGCGGCAGGGCGAGCCGGGAACGCTCAGCCGCGAACAGGAACTCGAACTCATCGACGTGCTCCGGGGCGTTCACCCCGACGAGTTCGGCCTCGACGAGGAGCTCTGGACACGGCAGAGCCTGACCACGCTCATCGAGCGCCGGTTCGGGCTGGCGATGGACGCCGGCACCGTCGGGGCGTACCTCCGGGCCTGGGGTCTGGGGCCACGCGAGCCGCGCGAGCGGGCCTGCGGCCTGTGCGTCGGCGCGGTCGAGCGCTGGGTACGCAGCGAGTACCCGGCGATCACGCGGGCGGCCCAGGAGCACGCCGCGGAGGTCTACTGGATCGGCCGGGTACGCCTGCGCGGCACCATGCCCGCCGCCGACGTGGTGTCGGCGGTCTCCTCGCGGGGACGGGTGCGGTTCATGGTGACCACGCCGTCGGTGGACCCGCCGCTGCCCCGGGACTTCGTGCTGCGGCTCAGCGGCGCCGAGGAGCGCACCGTGCACCTGATCGTGGACGGCTCGTGGCCGCGCAACGAGTGGCCCCGCCGGCTGCCTCGTCGGGTCGTGCTGCACCCGCTGCCGAGCTGCGGTCGCGCCGTCGCCGCGGCCTGATCCGGCGAAGATCGACTCGCGGGGGTACCGATTCGGTGATCCGGGAGGGGGTTTGCTACTCTTCTCGGGTCGCTGAGCCCCCGTAGCTCAGGGGATAGAGCACCGCCCTCCGGAGGCGGGAGCGCAGGTTCGAATCCTGCCGGGGGCACCTCACAGAAGACCTTCACGAGCCCGACAGCCACCTTGGCTGCCGGGCTCGTTCCGTTTCCGGGCGAGCCGGCCTCCTTGACCACCGGCTCACTGCTTTACTACGTTACTAGTAAAGCAGTGAGGAGCATCGTGTTCGTCTTCCGGCTCGACACCCACTCCGGCGTGCCGCCGTACCTGCAACTCGTCCAGCAGGTCCGCCAGGCGGTGCTGCTGGGCTTCCTCCAACCCGGTGACCGCCTCCCGCTCATCCGCGAGGTGGTCGAGGACCTGGCGATCAATCCGAACACCGTCGCCAAGGCGTACCGGCAGATGGAGCAGGAGAACCTGGTCACCGGCCGGCCCGGCCAGGGCACGTTCGTCAACGAACAGCAGTCGGCCGCGATGTCGGCGTCGACGTACACGTCGCTGCGTCGTGGCCTGGCGACCTGGTTGCGCCGTGCCTACGCGGCCGGCCTCGACGAGCAGGCGGTCGACGCGCTGTTCACCTCCGTGCACCAGCAGACGAGGAACGAGGACGCGGCGTGACAGCGACCGGGTTCGCGCTGCGCACCGACGGTGTGGGCAAGCGGTACCGGAAGGGCTGG
The DNA here is from genome assembly GCF_004637285.1 of Micromonospora sp. CNZ285. NCBI lineage: Bacteria > Bacillati > Actinomycetota > Actinomycetes > Micromonosporales > Micromonosporaceae > Micromonospora > Micromonospora sp. CNZ285. Next base: position 4,202,542 of record NZ_SPQD01000001.1, read on the forward strand.
GCGCTGCGCAACTGCACCCTGGCCCTGCCGGCGGGCGGCGTGATCGCCCTGGTCGGGCCGAACGGCGCGGGCAAGACCACGCTGCTGCGCCTGGTCGTCGGGTTGCTGGCACCGAGCACCGGCACGGTGGAGGTCCTCGGCCGGGACGTCACGGCGAGCACCCCGCAGACACTCTCCCGGATCGGGTTCCTGGCCCAGGACCACCCGCTGTACAGGCGCTTCACCGTCGCCGAGATGCTCCGCTTCGGCCGGGCCTGCAACCTGCGGTTCGACCAGGAGCTGGCCGAGCGCCGGCTGGCGAAGCTGGGCATCCCGCTCGACCGCAGGGCCGGCACGCTCTCCGGCGGGCAGCAGGCCCAGGTCGCGTTGGCCCTGGCCCTGGCGAAGCGGCCGGACCTGCTCGTCCTCGACGAGCCGGTGGCCAGCCTCGACCCGCTGGCCCGGCACGAGTTCCTCCAGGTCCTCATGGGCGCGGTGGCCGAGGGCGGGGTGACCGTCCTGTTCTCCTCCCACGTCGTGCACGAGCTGGAGCGCGTCTGCGACCACCTGGTCGTGCTCAACCAGGGCCGGGTCACGCTCACCGGCGACATCGACACCCTCCTCGCCGAGCACCGGCTGCTCGTCGGCCCGCGCACGGCACACGATCTCGACCGGACCGGCGCCGTCGTGGAGGCCGTCCACAGCGACAGGCACACGACCCTGCTGGTACGCGACGGCGGGCTCCCGGCCGCGCCCGGGTGGCAGGCCCAGCCGGTCGCGCTGGAGGAGCTGGTGCTGGCGTACCTGCGCCGGCCGTCCGAGCCGGGCGCCGCGGTCACGTCGGGGGTGCCGGCATGACCTGGTTGATCTGGCGCCAGCACCGGACCGAGGTCTGCGTCCTGGGTCTGCTCGTCGGCCTGTTCGGCGTCGCCCTGCTCGTGCTCGGAACGCAGGCCCACGACCTGTTCCCCGGCGGTCCGGCCCGGTGCGCGGGACAGGCCGGCGTCGACGCGGCCTGCACGGCCTCCTTCCGCCGGCTCGACGACGAGTACGGGTACGTCGAGAACCTCCTGGCGGCCTTCTACCTGGTCCCCGTGGTCATCGGCGCGTTCCTCGGCGCGCCGCTGCTCGCCCGCGAGCTGGAGGACGGCACCTGGCAGCTCGCCTGGACGCAGGCCGTGCCGCGGATGCGCTGGCTGGCGGCCAAGCTCGTGGCGCTGGCCGGCGTCACGGTCGCGCTCACCGGGATGTTCACCGCGGTGCTCACCTGGTTCCGTCAGCCGTTCGACGCGTGGGAGGGGCGGTTCCAGTACGACGCCTTCGACCTGGAAGGGCTCGTCCCGGTGGCGTACGCGCTGTTCGCGTTCGGCGTCGCCACCGCCGCGGGGGCGATCCTGCGGCGCAGCCTGCCCGCGTTCGGCGTCGCGTTCGGGGCGTTCCTCGCCGCCCGGATGTCGGTGGCGCTGCTGGCCCGTCCCGCGTACGCCACGCCGCTCACCACCACAGCGCCGGTCCCCGCCGGCGGCGCGCAGGACCGGGCGGGACACCTGCCGGGCGTCGCCGACTGGGTGATCGAACGCGGCTACGCCGACGCCACCGGGCGCCGGCTGAACGGGGTCGAGAACGCCGAGCTGACGGACGCCGCCGACCGGGCCGGCACCAACCTCAACCAGTTCCTGCACGCGCGCGGCGTCCAGCAGTTCGGCGTCTACCACCCGGCGGACCGGTTCTGGACGTTCCAGCTCATCGAGGCGGCGGTGTTCGTCGCCGTCGCGGCGATCCTGATCGGTGTGGTGGTCTGGCGGGTACGGCGCCGCGTGATCTAGCGGCCCGTACCGGCAATCCCGAGCCGCCCTCACCTTTGTCCCCCGATTCGCGGATGGGCAGGTCGCGAGCTGGCTAACCTCGCGGTGAACGGGTCGAACCCCAGCACCTGCGAAGGTGAGCCAGTTGCCCGAGACGCCGTTGACCAACCGCCCCAAGATGCACACCGGCGTACCCTCGTCGCTCACCACCGCGCAGCGGTGGGTCCTGCGCGGCGTCGCCGTCGCGGACGCCCCCTGCGGCCTGTGGTTCCTCGAAGCGGTGGCCGGACGCACCGGCAGCACGCCGGACGAGCCGATCGACGCGACGGTGGAGGAGCTGATCGCGCGCGGGTTCCTCGTCAACACCGCGGCGGGGCTGCGGCTGGCCTCGATCGCGCTGCGCGACGACGTCCTGCGGGACACGCCCGCCTCGGTGCGCCAGGCGCTGCGCGAGACGGCCGCCGAGGTGCTCGCCGACGCCGGACGCCCGGCCCAGGCCGCCCGGCAGCTCCTGCGGGTCCTGCCGGCGGTGAGCCGGTCCGCCCGGGCGCTCGCCACGCGGCTGGCGGCCGACCCGGCGGTCGGTCCCAGCCTCGCCGCGGACCTGCTGCTGGCCGCCCCGGCACCAGGCCCGGCCGACGAGCGCCTGGCCTGGCTGGTCGACGTCGCCGACAACCTCTACCTGGCCGGCCGGGTGGACGAGACGCTGCGCATGCTGCACCGGGAGGTCGCCGCCGACAGGTACGGGCCACGGCAGCGGGCAATGCTGCTCGGGCGGCTCGGGGCCTACTACGCGACGCAGCGTCCCTCGCTGTCCCTGACGTACCTCGGTCGGGCGCTCAACCAGGAGCTGGACGCCGCCGGGCGGAGCTGGACGCTCACCATGCTGGCGTCGCAGGCGGCCCGGTTCGGGCATCCCGACACCGCCGAGCTGGTGGCGGCAGCGGAGCGGGCGCACGAGCGCAGCCCCTCCCCCGGCGGCGGTATCCGGCTGGCCCTCGCGAACGCGTCCCGGGCCACCGCCACCGGCGACCTGCCCCGCGCCGCGCGGATCCTGCGGGAGGTGGACGCGGGCGAGCCGGCCGCCCGTACGCAGGCGATCTTCCTGCGCGTCGACCGGGTGGCGAACCAGATCGCGCTCGGCCGGTACGTCGACGCGGCGACCGCGCTGGACGGCGTCGCCGCGGAGATCGACACGCTGGGTGCGGTGGCGCAGCCGCTGGTGACCGCACTGGACTGCGTCCTACGGCTGACCACCGGCGAACTGGCCGAGGCCGAGGCCCGGGCCCGTCTCGCGCTGACCGAACGCGGTGGCGCCCTGCCGGCGCAGGCCCGGGTGGATCTGCTCGCCACTGTCGTGGAGGTGCTGCTGCGCCGGGGTGAGATGGCCGCGGCCCGGGAGCTGCTGGCGGACGAACGCCCCGTCGTGGGCTGGCCCGACGACATGCAGTGGTTCCGGCTGGGCTGTGCCGCCGCGGGCGACCCGGAACCGGGCCGGCACGCCGCGCTCCTGGGGGCCGCGTTCGCCATGCCGGACCGCTCGATGGCTCCCCTGCTGCTGGTGCCGCACCACGGCCCGCGACTGGTCCGCGCGGCGCTGGCGCTGGGTGACCGGCACCGCGCCGAGTCCCTCGCCGACCACCTGAAGCGGGCCGCCGGGCTGGCGAACAACGCGCTCTGGCGCGGGGTGGCGCACCAGGCCGACGGGCTGCTGACCGGTGATCCGGCGGCGCTGCGCGCGGCGGTACGGCTGCTCCGGACCACCTCCGCCCGGCCGGCCCTGGCCGACGCGCTGCACGACCTGGCGCGGTCGCCCGGGCTGCCGCCGGCGGAGGCACCCGGCCTGCTCGCCGAGTGCGCCGCGATGTACACCCGGATGGGCGCCGGCGGCGCCGGGGACGGGACGCCGGAGCCCGACGGCACGACGGGAGACGGCGCCTGCCGCCCGGCCGTGGCCGCGCTGACCCCCGCCGAGGTACGGGTGGCCGAACTGCTCGCGGTCGGCATGACGAAGCAGGAGGCGGCCCGGGACCTGTTCGTCTCGTTCCACACCGTCGACACCCACCTGCGGTCGATCTACGCGAAGCTCGGCGTCCACAACCGGGTGGAGCTGGCGCTGGCCTGGGAGTCGCGGGACGAAGGCTGAGCGCGGACGCCACGACCCTGTGGCGTCCGCGCTCGGCATCGCGTCCTCAGTGCCGTTGCAGCGGGCTCTTCGTCTTCGGCAGCGCCTCGATCAGCTCGCGTGGCACGTTGATCGTGTCCGCGACCACCTCCGGCGGGACGTTCGCCAGCCACTGGGCGAGCGACACGTCCTCGAACTTCGCGGTCCGGAACAGCTCCAGGTAGACGAAGGGCTTGTCACCGATGTTCTCGATGTAGTGGCCCATCGAGATCGGCACGTAGCCGACGTCGCCGGTCTCCATGTTGAAGGTGCGCGCGGTGCCGTGGTTGGCGAAGACGCCCATGCGTCCCTTGCCCGAGATCACGTACTGCATCTCCGCTCCGTTCGGGTGCCAGTGGAGTTCCCGCATCGCGCCGGGTTCGATCTCCACCATGGCGACCGTGGTGGTGATCGCCGCGGCGAAGTTGCTCGAGTCGGCGATGCGTACGCTGCCGCCCTCGAACTTCTCCGGCGTCTGGGCGAGCAGGCTGTGCTTGAACGTCCGGGGCACGTCGCCGGTGGGGCTGAAGACCCGGTCCTCGGCCAGCGGCGGCGGGCTCTGCCCCGGGAAGATGTACCGCTCGGACTCGGGCGGGAAGTCGGCCATCTGCTGCATCGTCCAGCCGAAGTTCTTGGCGATGACCTCCTTCGGCACGTGCGAGAAGAAGTCCGTGAGCTGGAACGTGGCGTCCTCGGAGTAGCAGCCGTCGTCGAAGACGAGCAGGAACTCCACGCCCTCGTCGTGCGCCTGAATGTGGTGCGGGATGCCGGCCGGGAAGTACCAGAGGTCGCCGGCCTTGACGTCCTCCAGGAAGTTGCGGCCCTCCTGGTCCACGGCCGCGATCCGGCAGCTGCCGGTGAGGACGAAGGCCCACTCGGACTGGATGTGCCAGTGCAGTTCCCGGTACGCGCCGGGGTTGAGCTTCATGTTCACGATCGCCAGGTCGTGGGCGATCGGCAGGAGACGGTTGGTGACCTCCCGGGTCCAGCCGCCGCTCTCCTGCCGGGTGTGCGCCAGCGAGAACGGGAACACCAGGTTCGGCATGAGCCCGTTGTCTGTCGACGGCGGATGCACCAGGTCGGGGTGGGACTGGTCGATCGCCGGATTCCGCGGGACCGTGCCGACCATCTGGTGGTCCTTGGGCGATGATCCCATTCCGGCACGGTCATTGGATCGGGGCATGACGGATTTCCTTCCGGGTGTGGACCGCCGATTCGGCGGCCCGGGACGGGACGAACAACGCCCGCAGGTGTTCCGGGCTCTGGAAGGCCACCGCGAGCGGAATCGCGACACAGAGGAACAGCGACGCCGCGATGCTCCAGACCGGAGCATCCGTGGCGACTCCGGCGACGGCCAGCGCCGCGATCGAATAGAACGTGACGCGGATCCTGGTGACGGGGAGCACGAACATGCGCTCGGCCTCCTTCGGCTTGGAGTCTCGCCGTCGAGACGCAATTGCGATGCTGCCGAACCGGATGCCATTGGTGAATAACGCGATCGCGCCATTCACCGGAAGCGACAGGAAACACTTTTCCCGGCACTTCTGCGCATCGCGCCGCGACGGTTTCACGGGCGGAACGAGGGGTAGGGAGGGCGATGTCCAATAACGCGGAGGATCGCTGGCGGGTGGGGGAATACGACTTCCACATACCGTTTCTGGCACTTGCGCTCTCCACCGGCCTCGCCGGCGTGGTCGACGCCTTCTCGTTCCTCAAGTACAAGGTGTTCGTGGGTATTCAGACCGGCAACGTGGCGTTCGTCGGAATGGGTGCCGCCGACCACCTGCCGGCGTGGCCGTCCGCGCTGGCGTCACTTGTCGCGTTCGGCCTGGGCGGCCTGCTCGGCGCCGGGATCCGCCGCGTACGCCCGGCCGGCCCGCTCACCCCGCCGGGCATGGAACTGCTCGCCATGCTGGCGCTGCTCGTGCTCTGGGGGCTGGTGGACCGGTCCCTCGACTCGGGGCGCGACTCGCTGACCGAGCGCACGATCCTGACCGCGCTGCTGGCCTTCCCGGTCGGCATCCTCGGCGGGCTCGTCGTCCGCACGTTCGGCGTGCAGACCGCCACGTCGTACCAGACCGGGACCGTGCTGCGCACCACGAAGGGCATCGCCGACTGGGTGTTCGAACCGGAGGGCCGCAGCGCGGCCGGGCGGCTCGCCGCGACCGGCCTGCTCTGCCTGGTCAGCTACGCGATCGGCGGGTTCGTCGGCGCGGCCACCGAGACCCGCCCGATCTGGACGATGATCGTCACCTGGGCGCTGGCCGTGGTGCTGATCGCGCTCACCTGGGGCAAGCGCCCACCGGCCACCGCGACGCGGCGTCGCTGACAGACCAAATCACCGAAGGCCCCCGACCAGCATGGTCGAGGGCCTTCGGTGATTGGGGCTCACCCGCGTCCCCGTTCATCGGGGGTGCCGGTCCGCCCTTCGGGCTTACGCCGACTGCCGGGCCACGCCCGGATCCCCGTTCGCTTGTGCCTGTACCAGTTGCCCGCGCTTGTTGTTGGGCAGCCACCGGTGCGAGCCGGGCTTGCGGGCCTCGTTCGTGAGATGACCGACGCCGAACTTGTAGGTGAGCGCCTTGAGTCTCCCGCCGAGCCGGCCGCCGATGAACAGTCTCATCGCGGTGTCGTCCCGGCCGGCGAGCTGGTAGATGCCGGCCTGCGGCCCGAGGCCGACGCACATGGCGTTGAAGAAGACGCTGGCCGGCTCAGGCCGGAGGCCTGCCATCCGCCGCAGCAACGTGTCGGCGGCGTGCGCGCCGAGGCAGCCCGCGGTGTACGCGCTCATCCGATAGGGCACGCCGGAGGGTGCGGTCGAGTCTCCGGCCGCGACGATGCGGTCGTCGTCGATGCTGGTCAGTGTCTCGTCGGTGAGCAGCCGCCCGATGCCGTCGGTCCGCAGTCCGCTGCGCACGGCCAGATCCGGCACGCCGAAGCCCGCTGCCCAGACGGTGATCGCACTCGGCAGAACGCGATCGTCACGCAGCCGCACGGCATCACGCGTGACAGCGGTGACCTCGGTGCCGGGTCCGTCGAGGACCGTCACACCGAGCCTGGCGAGTGACCTGGCGGCCGCGCGCCGCGCGCGTGGATGCAGGTACGCGCCGAGCGTACCGCCGCAGACCAGACTCACCCGGTGGCCGCGTCCGGCGAGTTCGGCGGCGGTCTCGATGCCGGTCGGCCCCGCTCCGACGACCGTGACCGCGGTCCCCGCCGGGCTTTCGCCGATGACCGAGCGCAGCCGCTGCGCCGCCTCGATGGTGGCCATCGGATAGGCGAACTCCGCCATTCCGGAAACGGGCGGCTCGGCGCTCGCGCTGCCCACCGCGTAGACGAGATAGTCGTAGCCGAGTGCGCCGGTCTCCGCGAGAGCCACGCGGCGCTCGGTCGAGTCGATCACCGTGACCGCGTCCTGAACCAACTGAACACGCTCGTGCAGGACCTCCCGGTAGTCCACCACCGCCTCGTGCGATCCGGCGACCAGATGGTGCAGCCGCGGCCGGACGACGAAGTCCGGTCGTGGGTTCACCACTGTCACGCTGACGTCGTCGCGCTGCATCAGCCGGTTGGCCGCCATGACACCGGCGAAACCGCCGCCGATCACTACCACCCTGGTGTACCCGGTCATGCCTGAACTCCTTCCGCTGACGGTTCGCACCCAAGACACCGGCCGGGCGCACCGTGTGACAGAAGTGGCTCAGGTCACCGGTCAGTCATGGAAGGAATCGGCGCTGGTCCGCCCAGGGCTCACCCGGCCTCGCGGCGGGCCTTGGCGCGGCGCTTGCCCTCGTGCATCGCCTGCACCCGGGCCACCGGGATGGTCCGCCCCTGCTCGACCAGGTCCGCCGGCAGGCGCTGCGGCGCGGGCAGCGCCTCCGCCCAGGGATCCCGGTCACCCAGCAGGCCCGGCACGGTCCGCACGGTGAAGTCGGCCGGGCTCGCGCTCTCCAGGTCGGTCCAGCCCACCGGGTAGGACACCGGGGCGCCGGGCCGGATCCGGGGACTGTAGGCGGCCACCACAGTCGCGCCGTAGGCCCGGGTGGAGTCGACGAAGACGCGGCCGCCGCGGTCGGCGACGATGAACGCGGTGGTCGCGGCCGCCGGGTCGAGCCGTTCGGTACGGGCGGCGAGCGCCCGGGTCGCGGCGGCGGCCTCCTCCGCGGTGGTGGCCGGGTCCACCGGCACGATCACGTGCAGCCCCTTGGCGCCGCTCGTCTTCACCGCGCCGGCGAGCCCGGCGTCGGCGAGCGCCTGCCGCACCAGCAGCGCGACCCGCACCACGGCGCCGAACGCGTCCCCCTCCGGCGGGTCCAGGTCGAGCACCAGGTGGGACGGGTGCTCGGGCGCACCGGCGCGGGCCAGCGTCGGGTGGTACTCCACCGCCCGCTGGTTGGCGAACCAGAGCAGCGTCCGCCGGTCGTCGCAGAGCGCGTACGAGATCCGCCGGTGCGACGCCTCCGCCCACACCTCGGTGCGGCGCAACCAGTCGGGCGTGTACTTCGGCAGGTTCTTCTGCATGAACGGCTCCTGGCCGGGCCGCACCCGTAGCACCGACAGCGGCCGGTCCCGCAGTTCCGGCAGGATCCGGTCAGCCATCGCGTCGAGGTAGTCGACCAGGTCGCGTTTGGTCGCCCCGGCGCCGTCGAACAGCGGCTGGTCGAGGTTGGTCAGCGACACTCCGGCCCGGGTCTCGTCGGCGGCGCCCATCGGACCACCATCCCGGGCCGGGCCCGGCTCGGCAACCCCGACACGGTGCCCGGCGCGCCGCACCGGCCGGCACCTGCGACGATCGGGGGCGTGGGTGAGGCGGAGTCGGAGCGGTGCGGACCGGACGCGGCGGGGCAGGCGAGCGCCTGCACCGTGCGGGAGGCGCTGGACCGGGTCGGCGGCAAGTGGGCCATCGGCATCCTGATCGCCGCCTCGGCCGGCCCGGTCCGCTTCACCGAGCTGGAGCGCCGGGTGGAGGGGATCAGCCGCCGGATGCTCACGCTGACGTTGCGCAACCTGGAGCGCGACGGGCTGCTGGACCGGCACGTGCATCCCACGGTGCCGCCGAAGGTGGAGTACACCGCGACGCCGATGGCCCGGGAGCTGTACGAGTCGCTGGTGGCGCTGACGAGCTGGGCGGAGCGGCACCGGGAGGCGATCAGCGCGGCCCGGGCCGAGTACGACCGACGGCACGGCGGCCCACCGGCCTGACTCAGTCCCGTACCGGAGCCGCCCAGTCGATGTGGTGGTCGAACAGCCAGGCCTGGGCAGCGCCGCCGTCGCGCGCCAGGTAGCGGGCGGCGAGCGGCATGCCCAGGTCCCGGACCAGCCGCCCGACCGGTCCGGCGACCTTCGTGGTGCTGGTCCGCCGCCCCTGCGCGACCACCCGCTCCACCCGGTCGCGGCGCAGCCGCTCGTAGGCCCGGAACGCGGCCGGCACGTCCGGCAGGTCGCGCAGGCAGCGGGCGAGCTGGACGGCGTCCTCGAAGGCCATCGCCGCGCCCTGCCCGGAGGAGGGGGCGGCGGTGTGCGCCGCGTCGCCGATCACGATCATGCGGTCGCGGTGCCAGACCGGCACCGAGGGCAGGTCGTACGTCGGCCAGCCGTACTCGATGCGCGCGGTGTGGTCGAGGATCCGCATCGCCGGTCCCGGATCGGCGGCGAGCAGCGCGCGCAGCCGGGACCGGGCCTCGTCCGGGCCGACCGCGGCGAGGTGTTCCCGGCTCGGCTCGACCGGCTGCGGCGGGTTGGCGAACCACCAGACCTCGTCCTCCCCCACCACGATCCAGCAGAAGAAGCAGCGCCGGCCGAACATCATCCGCATCACGCCGCGCTCGTCGGGCAGGCGCAGCCCGCGGGCGAAGCCACCGGCGTTCAGCAGCGGCACGTAGCGCGGCGCGGGGGCGGCCGGGTCGATCAGCGTGCGGACCCGGGAGCGCAGCCCGTCGGCGCCGACGAGCAGGTCGCCGCGGGCGGTACGGCCGTCGGCGAACCGGGCGGCCACACCGCCGTCGGTCGTGTCGGCGCCGGTCAGCCGGGCGCCGTGGACGAACTCGACGCCCCGGCGCAACGCCTCGTCGCGCAGCGCCCGGTAAAGGTCGGAACGGCCGACCGTACGGCTGCCGGGGGCCCCGAACTCGGCGAGCCGGCGCCCCCTGTGGTTGTGCATGAGCATCCGGGGTGTCGGGTGCCCGAGCCCGGCCACCAGGTCGTCGAGGTCGATCGCGCGCAGCGCGTCGAGCCCGTTGGCCGAGAGCGTCAGGAACGCGCCCACACCGACCGCGTCCCTCGGGTACGCCTCGTACACCGAGGCGTCGATGCCGGCGCGCCGCAGCGCCATGGCGGCGACCGGGCCGGCCAGTCCGGCGCCGACGACGACAGCTTTAGTCATGTCATGACTATACATAAAATGACTATACCGCGACAGGGGCCACCTAGGGTGAGGGCATGACGGTTCGTCGCTCGCCGCTGGCGATGATGGTGCTGGCCCTCCTGGTCGAGGAGCCGATGCACGCGTACCGGATGCAGCAGCTCATCCGAGAGCGGGAGAAGCAGGACGTGGTGAACGTCGCGCAGCGCAACAGCATCTACCAGACCATCGAGCGGCTGCGCCGCGACGAGCTGATCCGGGTGGCCGAGACCAGGCGCGAGGAGGGGCGGCCGGAGCGCACCGTGTACGCGCTCACGCCGGCCGGCCGCCGCACGCTCGACGGGTGGCTCGCCGACGCGCTCGCCACCCCCGCCCGGGAGTTCCCGGAGTTCCCCGCCGCCCTGTCGTTCCTGCCGATCCTGCCGCCCGAGGAGGCGGCCCGGCGGCTCGACGAGCGGGTGGGCGCCATCGAGGCACGGTTGCGCGAGCGTGAGGCGGCGCTGGCCGGGGTACGACTGCCCCGCCTCTTCCTGGTCGAGGACGAGTACCAGCTGACGCTGCTCCGCGCCGAGCTGGACTGGGTACGCGGACTCGTCGCCGATCTGCGCTCCGGCGCGCTCACCTGGTCCGGGGAGTGGCTCGCGGACTGGACCGGAACACCGGTCTGACCTGCGGAAACCGGCCGTTGTGGCGAACGCCACGCGGTGGATCTGACCGATCGGTCAGCACCTGACCGATCGGTCAGGCATGCTGGAGGACATGGCGCGACCCACCACCGCCACCCACGACGAGCTGCTGGCCGCTGCCGCTCGCCGCTTCGCCGCCACCGGGTACAAGGGCACCTCTCTCCAGGACATCGCCCGCGACGTGGGCTGCTCCAAGGCAACGGTGCTCTACCACTTCGCCAGCAAGGACGCCCTGCTCTGCGAGCTGATGGCCCCGGCCATCACAGTGCTGGAGGAGCTGGACGCCCGGATCGCGGCGCACACCGGCGCAGAGGCCCAGCGCGTCGCCGCGGACGGCTTCGTCGACCTGGCGGTCCGCTTCCGCCGGGAGATCGCCCTGCTCCGGGGAGAGTTCCCCGACCTGCTCCAGCAGCCCGCGTTCGCCCACATCCAGCAGATCTCCGAACAACTCATCGCCGCCTTCTCCGGCTTCTCCGACCGTCCGGAGGCACGCGTCGCGGCGCTCGTCGTGCTCGCCGGCATCGCCGAGACCTGCGGCGAGTTCCTGGACATCCCCGACGAACAGCTGCGACCCGCGCTGCTCGCCGTGGCGTACCGCGCGCTCGAAGTCACCACCTGATCCGAACCCCGAGGACAAGGAAGGTCCATGGCGACCCTGCTGTACCGGCTCGGCCGGGCATCCCTGCGCCGGCGGCGACTCGTCGCCGTCGTCTGGCTCGTCGTACTCGTCGGACTCGGCCTGGCCGCGGCCACGCTGAAGGGCCCGACGGCGAGCAACTTCACCATGCCGGGCACCGAGTCGCAGAAGGCGATCGACCTGCTCGCCGACCGCTTCCCGGCGGCCAGCGGCGCGACCGGCACCATCGCGATCAAGGCGCCGCAGGACGGCGCGCTGACCTCACCCGCCGGACAGGCGGTGGTCAAGCAGGTCACCGAGGAGGCGGCCACGCTGCCCGGCGTGGTCGGCGCGGTCGACCCGTACCAGGCGCAGGCGCTCACCCCGGACGGCCGGTACGCGCTGATCCAGGTGCAGTTCGCCGGCGGCGCGGACGAGGTCACCGACGAGCAGCGCGACGCGTACGAGAAGGTCGGCGCGCAGGCCGAGGCGCAGGGCTGGCAGATCGCCCCCGGCGGCGAGGTGCTGAACGGTGAGCCGGAGGTCGGCTCGACCGAGGCGATCGGCGTGCTGGTCGCGGCGATCGTCCTGGTGATCACGTTCGGCTCGCTCGTGGCGGCCGGGATGACCATGCTGAACGCGCTGATCGGCGTCGGCGTCGGCATGGCCGGTCTGTTCGCGCTCAGCGGCGCGGTCGAGCTGACCAGCACCGCGCCGATCCTGGCGCTGATGCTCGGCCTCGCGGTCGGCATCGACTACTCGCTGTTCATCACCTCCCGGCACCGGCAGAACCTGCTCGACGGGCTCTCCCCCGAGGAGGCGGTCGGCCGCGCGGTCGGCACCGCCGGCTCGGCGGTGGTCTTCGCCGGCGCGACCGTCGTGGTGGCGCTCGCCGGCCTGGCCGTGGTGGGCATCCCGTTCCTCACCGTGATGGGCCTGGCCGCCGCCGGCACCGTCACCGTGGCCGTGCTGGTGGCGATCACGCTGGCCCCGGCGCTGCTCGGCTTCGCCGGCCACAAGGTGCTGCCGCGCAAGCTGCGCGACCGTAAGGCGGTCGAGGATCCGACCACCGGCTCGGAGGACCGCTCCGGCTTCGGCTTCCGCTGGGCGCGGTGGGTGACCAAGCTGCGCATCCCGGTGATCCTGGTCGGCCTGCTCGGCCTCGGCCTGCTCGCGATCCCGGCCCAGGACATGCGCCTGGCGCTGCCGGACGCGTCCGCCGCCGCCGAGGGCACCCCGGCCCGGGTCAGCAGCGACCTGATCCGCGAGGGCTTCGGCCCCGGCTTCACCGGCCGGCTCGCGGTCGTGGTGACCGCCGACTCGCCGCAGGACACGCAGGCCGCCATCCCGCAGGTGACCGCGCTGGTCCAGAAGACCGACGGGGTGCTGGCAGTGGCCCCGCCGCAGGTCGACCCGTCGGGGCGTACCGCGCTGATCGGGGTGATCCCGAAGACCGGACCGACCGACGAGGCCACCGAGACGGTGGTGCACGACATCCGCAAGCAGGTCTCCGGCATCCAGAACGCCGACGTGCTGCTCACCGGCGTCACCGCTGTCGGCATCGACGTGTCGGAGAAGCTCTCCGACGCGCTGCCGGTCTACCTGCTGCTGGTGGTGGGCCTGTCGATCCTCCTGCTGATGCTGGTGTTCCGGTCGATCCTGGTGCCGGTCAAGGCGGCGCTGGGCTTCCTGCTCACCGTGGCGGCCACGTTCGGCATCACCGTCGCGGTGTTCCAGCAGGGCCACCTGGCCGACCTGGTCGGCCTGGACACCCCGGCCCCGCTGGTCAGCTTCCTGCCGATCCTGCTCATCGGCATCCTGTTCGGCCTGGCCATGGACTACGAGGTCTTCCTGGTCTCCCGCATGCGCGAGGACTTCGTGCACGGCGACACCGCCCAGCAGGCCACCATCAACGGCATGGGGCACGGCGCCCGGGTGGTCACCGCCGCCGCGCTCATCATGATCTCGGTGTTCGGCGGCTTCGTCTTCCTGGAGGACCCGATCATCAAGTCGATGGGCTTCGCGCTCGCGATCGGTGTCGCCATCGACGCGTTCGTGGTCCGGATGACGATCGTGCCCGCGGTGATGTCGCTGCTCAACAACGCCGCCTGGTGGCTGCCGCGCTGGCTGAACAAGATCCTGCCCAACGTGGACGTCGAGGGTGAGGGCCTGCGCGCCCACCTCGCCGAGAAGCAGCACGCGAACGTGTGATCCGTGCGGGTGGGGCCCCGCGGGGCCCCACCCGTCACACACCCGCCGGATACGTCTCCATCTCGCCGGGTGTGACGCACGCCGGCAGCGGGTGCAGCGCCGTCGTCTCGTCGCACCAGATGAACGCGTCGTAGCGCTCACCCAGCCGGGTCGGCACGTAGTTGCCCCAGGACTCGAAGCTCGGGTCGTACACCACCCCGACGGCCCGGTGGTCCGCCTCGCCGGTCACCCACTCCGGCTGGTCGTCGCCGCCGAAGACCAGCACCGCCCGGTCCGGCATCAGCTCGTGCAGCCGATGTTCCACCGAGCCCTCCCGGGCCGGCGGCACCACCATGGTCTCGGCCGGTGAGCCCCAGCGCGGCGCGGCGATCACGCTGCCGCGCCAGCTGCCGAAGCCGATCAGCGCCACCGCGTCCCGGCCGTACCGTTCCCGGCCGAGCTGCCCGATGTTGACCATGCCGTCCGCCGCCATGTCGGTGGCCCGGGCGTCGCCGACATGCGTGTTGTGCGCCCACACGATGCCCCGCGAATCCGGCCCGTACCGGTCGAGCAGCCGGTCGAGCGTGTCGGCCATGTGGACGTCGCGCACGTTCCACGACTCGGGGCCGCCGCCGACCATCGCCCGGTAGTACCGCTCCGCGCCGGCCACCACCTCCGCGTTCTGCCAGGCCGAGAAGCGGTCCGGGCCGTCCGCGGCGGCCTGTTCCCGGGTACGCGCCAGCAGCCGTACCACCTCCTCCTCGCACCGGGCGGAGACGAACCGGCTGGCCGTCGCATACTCCTCGGGCCGCTTGCCGTACGGCTCGAAGCAGCGGTACGCCTCCTGGGCCGCCTCCAGCGAGGCCGGGTCCTCCTCACCGAGGTAGTCGAAGATGGCCTGCATCGACTCCCAGAGGGAATACACGTCCAGCCCATGGAAGCCGGCCCGCTCCCCCTCGGGGCGTTCCAGGTTCCACGCCCGCATCCAGCGGCAGAAGCGGGCCACCTCGGCGTTCGCCCACATCCAGGTGGGCCAGCGTTCGAACCGCTCCAGCGCCACCAGCGGATCGGCGAGCCCGCCCGGCGCGCCGACCACCGACCGGTGCACCCGGTCGCAGTCCGGCCAGTCCCCCTCCACCGCCACGAAGTCGAACCCCTGTTCGGCGATGAGCCGCCGGGTCAGCTGCTCCCGCAGCCGGTAGTAGTCGTAGCTGCCGTGCGTCGCCTCGCCGATCATCACCACCCGGGCGTCCCGTACGCGGTCCAGCAAGGGGTCGAAGTCGCTCGGCGCGCCGAGCCGCTGTACCAGCATGTCCGCGGCTACCCGGGGCCCGCCGGGGCAAACCGCGACCGCGGCCCGGCGGCAGCGGGCATGCCGCCGGGCCCAGCGGGTAGCCGGGCGGCATGACCGTCACCGGCGCGCAGTTGCAGGAGTTCCTGGCCGGGCTGGACTACCCGGTCTCCCGGGAGGACCTGGTCCGCTGGGGCCAGGAGAACGGCGCCAGCACCGAGACGCTCCAGCGGCTGCGCACGCTGCCGGCCGAGGAGTTCGACACCCCGGCCGAACTGGTCGAGGCGCTCGTCACGCTCGCCGGTTGAGCGGCGCGTGCAGCAGCCGGAACAGCACCAGCCACTGTTCCGGCCAGACCAGCCCGACCGGGGTGTCCGGCGCGATCCGCGCGGCCCGCAACGCGCCGTCGACCCGCGGCCGGGGATGGCCCGCGCGCAGCGAGGCCGCGAGCGAGCCGCCGACTCCGCCGAAGCCCAGCTCCACCATCCGCCGGTACGCGGGCAGCGCGGCCGGCGCCACGAGTGGCGTCGTCCGGCGCTCCAGCCGCAGGATGCCCCCGTCCACGCCCGGCACCGGCCGGAACGCGGTCCGGGGCACCCGCCCGGCCATCCGCCAGTGGTACTCGGGCCAGGTGAGCACGGTGAGCCGGCTCCACCGGCCGTGGTCGCCGGTGCGCTTGCGGGCGTAGTCGAGCTGGGTGAGCAGCGTCGCGGTACACAACCCTGGTGCGGCCAGGCACCAGCGGGCCACCGCCGCGGTGAGCGACCAGGGGATGTTGCCCGCCACCGAGAACGGGCCGGCGGGCGGGGACGCGGTCAGGAAGTCGGCCGCCCGTACCTCGACGTTCGGCAGCGGAGCGCAGGCCGCTGTCAGCTCGGGCAGCACGGCCGGGTCGACCTCGTACGCGATCAGCCGCCCGCACCGCGCGGCGAGCGGCCGGGTCAGCCGGCCGCGCCCGGCGCCGACCTCCAGCAGCAAATCGTCCGGGCCGGGCCGGACCGCGCGGACCATCCGCGCGACGGCGGCCGGGTCGGCGAGGAAGTTCTGGGACAGTACGCGACGGGACCGGTCGCGTGCGGTGGTTCGGCGGGGCGCCACGGGTTCGTCCTGTCTGTCGCCGGACGGCGACGGGTACGGACCGCTGCGTGGGTGTCCCCCGCCGTCGAGGCGGCGTGGGGCGGATCAGGCGGGCGGTCCGAGCGGATCGGGACTCGGACGACCCTGGGGAGTGGCCGGGACGCGGCGCATGCCTGAGCGGGCCACCTCGGCGAGGTGGCGTGGTCGAACCACGGGTACCGCCACCTCGGCGAGGTGGCACGACCGGCGCCCCTCGGGGCGGGTCGGAACCGGCGGTCAGATCAGACGCGGGCGGCGTACCGGCCGGCCAGGGCCGGGCGCCGGAACCGCGGACGGGCGTCCAGGAGGAGCCCACACGCGGCCGGCGCGGCGGCCACACGGATCAGGGCATGCGTGAACATGCCGCCACGCTAACGACCGGGTCGGGCCCGGGCGACCGGTTTTCTACAGGTCGACGGTGCGGCCCTGGGCGCGGGCGGTCTGCGCGGCGTCCAGCACCGCCACCACCTCGCGGCCGAACCGCACGTCGCAGCGGTGGTCGCGGGTGCCCGCGTCGACCTCCTGCAGCAACTGGTCGAGCGCGGCGCCGAACGCCTGGAGCGCGCTGCCGTCGCCGGGCGGGACGATCTCGGTGCCGTTCTCGCCGAAGAAGACGAAGTCCCGGGTGACCGCCTCGGACGGCGCGTCCAGGGTCAGCGAGAGTGAACTGGTGGCGCCGCCGTCGTGGGTGAGCAGCAGGTGCGCCAGGCCGCTCGGGCCGTCCATCGCGGCGACCCGGGTGACCCGGCCGAGCACCGGCAGGATCAGCGACAACGCGTGCGGGCCGATGTCCCACAGCGCGCCGCGTTCCCGCCGCCAGGTCGAGTCGCCGTACGGGTTCCCGGGCTGGAAGATCGACGCGAACATGGTGGCGCGGGCGTGCTGCCAGCCGCCCGCCGCGGCGGTCGAGGCGAGGAACCCGGTGACGTTCGGGTGGAAGCGCTGGGTGAAGAAGACCACCGAGGCGACCCCGGACGCCTGTGCCGCGTCGACCACCCGGTCGGCGTCGGCGAGGTCGAGCGCCAGCGGCTTGTCCAGCAGCAGGTGCCGCCCGGCGGTGGCGGCCCGCACGGCGATGTCGGCCTGCACGTCCGGCGGGAGCGCCACGGCGATCGCGTCGCAGGCGTCGATGAGCGCGTCCACGTCGGTGAAGGCCGGTACGCCGTGCCGGGTGGCCAGCTCCTCCGCCTTCGCCGGGTTGCGCCCCCAGACGCCGGCGAGCCGTGCCCGCGGGTGCGCCTCGATGGCCGCGGCATGCGTCTCCGCCGCCCAGTAACCGGTGCCGAACAACCCGAACCGCACCCCGACCCCCTGCCGTCGACGTCCGCCACCGGCGTACGCCGGGACCGTGATCCACGCTAGTCCCCCGGCCCGTCCGGCGCGTCCCGACCCGGCGGGCGAGCCGCTACTACACGGATTAGTAGGCTGTGCCGGTGAACGACACCGTGTCGACGACCAGCGCGGCGGCCGCCTCCGCCTCCCCGGTGGACGGGCCGCTCGCCACGGTCGCGATCGTGATCTCGCTGGCGCTCGCCGTCTGGGCCCTGGTGGCGGCGGTACGCCACCGGCCGCCGGACCGGATCCAGTTCGTCGGCCTGGCCGTGCTGGAGGTGGCGCTGCTCGCGCTCACCGTGATGGCTCTCGTCGCGCTCGGCGGCGGCGAGCGGCCGGGTGAGCCGGGCGCGTTCTTCGGCTACCTGGCGACGCTCGTCTGCCTGCCGCCGCTGGCCTGGGTGCTGGCCCGGATGGAGCCGACCCGCTGGGGCTCGGGCATCGTCTGCGCGATCTGCCTGGTCACGCCGGTGGTGGCGGTACGGCTCCAGCAGACCTGGGAGGTCCTCGGTGGCTGACACGACGACCGCGCACGAGCAGCGCGCCACCAACCGCGGCCCGGGGCGGCTGCTGATCGCCGTCTACATCGTCTTCGCCATCGCCGCGACCTCGCGGGCCTCGTTGCAGATCGCCACGAAGTTCGACGAGGCGCCGGTGGCGTACCTGCTCTCCGCGCTCGCCGCGCTGATCTACATCGTGGCGGCGGTCGGGCTGGCCCGCGCCGGGCACACCGGCCGCCGGGTCGCGCTCGCCTGCTGCACAGTCGAACTGGCCGGCGTGCTCGGCGTGGGCGTGCTGAGCATCGCCGACAAGGAGCTGTTCCCGGACGAGACGGTCTGGTCCGACTTCGGCAGCGGCTACGGCTACGTGCCGCTGGTGCTGCCGGTGCTCGGCCTGTTCTGGCTCTGGCGCACCCGGCGCGACCCCGCCTGAGCGGGCCCGCGCCGGGTCGGGCCGGTCAGTCCTTCGGACCGCCGGCGACGTAGATGACCTGGCCGGAGACGAAGGACGCGCCCTCGCTGGCCAGGAACGAGATGGTGTGCGCGACGTCCTCCGGGCGGCCGGGACGGCGGACCGGGATCTCGGCGGCGGCGTGCTTCTGGAGGTCGTCGAAGTCGACCTTCATCCGCGCCGCGGTGGCGGCGGTCATGTCGGTGACGATGAAGCCGGGCGCGACCGCGTTGACAGTCACCCCGAACGGGCCCAGCTCGATCGCCAGCGTCTTGGTGAAGCCCTGGAGGCCGGCCTTGGCGGCCGAGTAGTTCGCCTGGCCCCGGTTGCCGAGCGCGGACGTGCTGGACAGGTTGACGATCCGGCCCCACTTCGCCTCGACCATGTGCTTCTGCGCGGCCTGGCTGAACAGGAACGCCCCGCGCAGGTGCACGCCCATGACCGTGTCCCAGTCGCCGTCGGTCATCTTGAACAGCAGGTTGTCGCGCAGCACGCCGGCGTTGTTGACGAGCACCGTCGGTGCGCCGAGTTCGGCGGCGACCCGTTCCACGGCGGCCTCGACCTGGGCCCGGTCGGACACGTCGGCGCCGACGCCGAGCGCCCGGCCGCCGGCCGAGCCGATGGCGTCCACCGTCTCCTTGGTGGCGGACTCGTCGATGTCGACCACGGCGACGGCCATGCCGTCGGCCGCCAGCCGGCGGGCGGTCGCCGCGCCGATGCCGCGCGCGGCTCCGGTGACGATGGCGACGCGGGGCTCCTCCGACATGCTTACCTCCCGGTAACTTGTGGCTCGATCGAAGGAGCTTAACCCGCCGGTACGCCGCCCCCTACCGCTCGTGGCCCCGGCAGAGCCGGATCCACCGGTAGCCGTACCCGGCGAGCTTGAGCCGGTCGAGCTTGCCCACGTCCTCGTAGTTGCGGTCGCTGAGCACGTCGATCGGCAGGTCCGCCTCCGGCGCCAGCGTGCTCAGGTCGACCTCCACGTCCTCGGTCCCCAGGTTGTGCAGGAAGACCATCGTCCCGGTACGCCCGTCGGCGCGGTGCGCGAGCACGCCGGGCGGCATCGGCACGTCGATGTGCGTGGTGCTGCCCGAGCCGGTCTCCGGCGCCTCACGCAGCGTCCGGATCATCCGCTCGAACCAGCCGAGCAGCGACCGCGGGTCCTTGCGCTGAGCGGTGACGTTGACGTTCTGGTAGCCGTACTCGCCCTTGTCGATCACCGGGCGGATCAGCTTCTCCGGCTCGGCGGTGGAGAAGCCGGCGTTGTCCGCGTACGACCACTGCATCGGGGTACGGATCGCGTCGCGCCCGTCCAGCGACAGGTCCTCCCCCATGCCGATCTCCTCGCCGTAGCGCAGCACCGGCGTGCCGCGCAGCGAGAACTGGAGCGAGTACGCCAGCTCCATGTGCCGGCGGTCGTTGCCGAGCATGGGCGCCAGACGACGGCGGATGCCCCGGCCGTAGAGCTGCATGTTCTCGTCCGGCCCGAACGTCGCCAGCACGTCGTTGCGCTGGTCGGCGGTGAGCCGGGACAGGTCGATCTCGTCGTGGTTGCGCAGGAACGTGGCCCACTGGCCGCCGGTGGGCAGCTTCGGGGTGTCGCGCAACGCCTCGATGATCACCTCCGGGTCCTCCCGGGCCAGGGCGAGCATCAGCCGGCCGTTGAGCATGAAGTCGAACAGCATGTGGATCCGGTTGCCCGAGCCGCTGCCGTCGCCGAAGTAGACGGGCAGCTCGTCCGGCTCGACGTTCGCCTCGGCCAGCAGGACCGCGTCGCCGCGCCGCCACTGCACGTGCTGACGCAGGTCGGTGATGAAGTCGAAGTCCTTCGGCGAGTTCGGGTTGCCCGGCTCGGTGCGCTCGATGATGAACGGCACCGCGTCCATCCGGAAACCGGAGACGCCGAGCTGGAGCCAGAACGAGGTGATCTTCTTGATCTCCGCCCGGACCTTCGGGTTCTCGATGTTCAGGTCCGGCTGGAACTTGTAGAAGCGGTGGTAGTACCACGCCTTGGCGGTCCGGTCGTAGGTCCACGTCTCGTGCTGCTCGCCCGGGAAGACCATGCCCTGGTGGCGGTCGGCCGGCTCGTGGTCGGCCCAGACGTACCAGTCCCGGTACGGCGAGTCCGGCGAGGAGCGGGCGGACTGGAACCACGGGTGCTGGTCGGAGGTGTGGTTGACCACCAGGTCGATGATCACCCGGATGCCCCTGTTGCTCGCCTGGTGCAGCAGTTCGGCGAAGTCGCCGAGCGTGCCCAGGCGCGGGTCGACGTTGTAGAAGTCGGTCGCGTCGTACCCGTCGTCCTCGTTCGGCGAGGGGTGGATCGGGTTCAGCCACAGGCAGGTCACGCCGAGCCGGGCCAGGTAGTCCAGCCGGCCGATCAGCCCCTGGAAGTCACCCACCCCGTCGCCGTCGGAGTCCGCGTACGTGTCGACGTCGAGGCAGTAGACGACCGCCTCCTGATACCACCTGTCACCCATGCGGGGACTACTTCTCCGAACGCGCGCGACGGCAAACCCGGTACGGTGCTCCGATGAGCGAGGAGGCGTACGACTGGTCCGCCGGCACCTGGCTGAACCCGCCGGAGCGGGCCGAGCCGGTCGACGGCGGCGGCCTTCTGGTCGAGCCGCACGGCGGCAGCGACTTCTGGCGGCGCACCAGCTACGGCTTCGTGCACGACGACGGCTCGGCACTGCTCGCGCCGTTCCCGGCGGGCAGCGCCGTGGAGGTGTCCTTCGTCCTCGACTACGCGGCCCAGTTCGACCAGGCCGGCGTGCTGGTGCGGGTGGACGAGCGGCGGTGGACCAAGGCCGGGGTCGAGGTGAGCGACGGCGCGCCGCAGGTCGGCGCCGTGGTCACCGACGAGTTCTCGGACTGGTCGGTGGCGCCGGTGCCGCAGTGGTCCGGCCGGGAGGTGACGGTCCGGGTGAGCCGGGCCGGGGACGCGCTGACCGTACGGGCCCGGTGCGCGGACGAGCCGTGGCGGCTGGTCCGGGTCGCGCCGCTCGACCCGGCGGCGGAGGCGTCGGCCGGGCCGTACTGCTGCTCGCCCAGCCGGGGCGGGCTGCTGGTCCGCTTCACCGGCTGGCGGCGGGGTCCGGCGGACGCCGCGCTGCACCCGGAGGGCTGAGTCACAGGTGTGACACCGGCCGGTCCGGGTAACACCTTCGGATCTCCGGCTCTCGCGTGGAAGGACCGCCATGGCCCTGGCCCAGGACGTCGACCCGAACCAGTTCACCGGGCTGACCGGCTGGGTGGCGAGCGTGATCGACTCGCTCGGCGCGGTCGGTGTGGCGCTGCTGGTGGCGCTGGAGAGCATCATCCCGCCGATCCCGAGCGAGATCGTGCTGGCGATGGCCGGCTATCTGTCCGCCGAGGGCCGGTTCAACGTGGTGGTCATCGTGGTCGCCGCGACAGTCGGCTCGCTGATCGGCGCGCTGGTGCTCTACTGGCTCGGCGCGGCGCTCGGCGAGGACCGGCTCAAGCGCTGGCTGGACCACATCCCGCTGGTCGACCTGGAGGATCTGGAGAAGGCCGACCGCTGGTTCGAGCGGCACGGCCGGTGGGCGGTGCTGATCGGCCGGGTGGTGCCGGTGGTACGCAGCCTGGTCTCGATCCCGGCCGGCGCCAACCGGATGCCGCTGGGCGAGTTCATCCTGCTGACCACGCTCGGCAGCGGGGTGTGGAACACCCTGATCGTCGGCGCCGGCTTCGCCCTCGGGTCGCGGTGGGAGGACGTCGACAGGTACAGCCAGTGGTTCAACTACGCGATCTTCGCCGTCTTCGGCTTCATGATCGTGAGCTGGGCGGTGAAGAAGGTGCGCCGGCGGCGCGCCCGGCAGTCGGTGACCGCCGGGCGCTGACCGTCGCGCGGGCTCAGAAGCCCGCGGTGATGCCGGTGAACTCCCAGGTGTTCTGCGCGATGCCGGAGCAGTTGGCGACCACGCCGCCGCCCGGGCAGGGCCGGTCCCGGTTGACCGACCAGAACGTGAACCGGGCCAGGCCGCGCGCCTTGGCCCAGTCGCGGATCTGCGTCCAGGTGGCCGGCGAGGTCAGCTCCTGCTGGTCGGAGAGGCCGTTCATGCCGGACAGGCCCATGTGGGCGTACGCGGTGGCGTCGGACCAGCCGAACGCGTTCTTCAGCGCGTTCTTCAGGCCCTCGGCCGCGTTCACGGTGTTCTGGTACATGTTCGCGCCGCCGCCGAAGTCGAACGGCATGATGGTGAACACGTCGATCCCGGCGCCCTTCGCGGCGGCCTGGTTGATCAGCCGGGTGCCGTAGTACGACGGCCCGGTGGTCGAGGTGCCGAACGTGATGATGGTCTTGATCCCCGGGTTGTTCTGCTTGACGATCTTCAGGGCGTCCAGGATGCGGTCCTGCACCACCTCGTTCTCGAACTCGTCGCTGTTCTCGATGTCGATGTCGATCGCCTTCAGCCCGTACGCGTTGATGACCTGCTGGTACGCGCCCGCGAGGGCCGCGGCGGACGAGCAGTTCGGGCCGAGCTTGTTGCCGCTCCAGCCGCCGAAGGACGGGATGACGTCGCCGCCGGCCGCCTTGATCGCGGCGATGGTGGCGGCGTGCGTACCGCCGGTCAGCGGGCCGTTGCCGTCCCAGGCGGGGGTGCAGCCGCCGCCGGAGAGCACGAACGCGATGGTGAACCACTTGATCCCGGTCGCGCCCATGACGGCGGCGGGCGCGGGCGGGTCGCCCCAGCCCGGGTAGAGGTAGGGAGCGGCGGCCATCGCGCCTCCACCGCCGCCGGTGCAGCCGCTGGTGGTGGCCGCGACCGCCGCCGACTTCGCCGACTCGCCGGTGCCGTTGTACGCGGTCACTGTGTAGCTGTGCCCGCTGCACGCGGCCAGCCCGGAGACGGTGGCCGAGGTGCCGGTGACGGTGGCCTTGACAGTGCTGCCCTCGTACACCCGGTAGCCGGTGACGGTCCCGGAGACCGCGTTCCAGGCGAGCGAGACCGACGACGCGGTGGTGCCGGTGACCCGCAGCCCGCCGGGGGTGGCGGGCGCGCCCGGGTTGCCGGGGTTGCCGCCGGTGCAGGAGGCGCCGTTGACTGTGCAGTTCACCGGGTCGCCGGTGCCGCTGACGACGAAGCCGAAGCTGGTGCTGGCGCCCGGGGCGAGCGCGCCGTTCCAGGACTGGTTGACGGCGGTGACGTGCTGGCCGGAGGTGGTGAGGCGGGCGTCCCAGAACGAGCCGAGCGTGCTGCCGGCCGGCAGGTCGAACTGGACGTTCCACGAGGAGATCGCGGCGGAGCTGTCGTTGGTGACGGTGAACCGGGCCTCGTACCCGCTGCTCCAGCTGGAGGTGCGGACGAAGGCCGCGGTGGCGGCGGAGGCGGGCGGCGCGGCGAGCAGGGCACCGGCGACCACGGCGGTGGTCAGCGCGGCGGCGAGCGTCGCCAGGCGGGGGCGGAGTCTCACGGCGTCCTCCAGGGGACGGGCGGGGGTGGAGAGGAATTCACAACCGTCGACGTGCGCCTATTATTAAGAGTGTTAACTGTTTCTGTCCAGCACCGGTTCGACGCGACCCGGACCGGTGGGTCCGGGCCGCGTCCCGGCCGCACTCAGCGGCGGAAGGTGAACCAGTTGACGTTGACGAAGTCGGACGGCTGGCCGCTGCTGAACGTCAGGTAGACGGTGTGCCGCCCGGTCACCGCGCCGACGTTGCCCGGCACCGAGCGCCAGGTCTGCCAGCCGCCGGTGTTGCCTACCGCGAAACTGCCGATCGGCGGCGCGGTCGGGCTGTCCACCCGGACCTCCACCAGCCCGCTCACCCCGGACGCCGCGCCGGAGGCGACACGGGCCACGAAGTCGCGCGGCGGCGTGGAGCCGAAGTCGACGTTGTCGTAGCGGGCCCAGTCGCCGTTGGCGAGCCAGCCGATGTCCTGGCCGCCCTCGGCGCACGTCTCCACCTGCACGCCGTTCTGCGCGTTGAACGACTCGGCCTGGATGGTGGCGTACGCGTCGCGCACCCCGCCCGGCGGAGGCGTGGTCGGCGTGGGCGACGGGTTGCTCCCGCCGCCGCGGGTGTAGACGGCCACGTAGTCGACGAGCATCGACCGGCCGGGCACCGTCGACGCGGTGGGCGTCGCCGAGCCGGCCACGCCGTCCGGGAAGCCGCCGCCCATCGCCACGTTGAGCAGCAGGAAGTAGCCGGCGTGGTTGGTCATCTGGCTCCAGTACGGCTCACCGATCTGGTTCTGCCCGACGGTGTGGAAGAGCTGGCCGTCGACGTACCAGCGCAGTTGCTGCGGGCTGATCGAGGCGTCCCACTCGAACCGGTAGGTGTGGAACGCCGACTGGCAGGTGCTGCCCGGGCAGGCCCGGGACGCGCCGATGCCGTTGAACTCCCCGCACGGGCCGCCCGGCGCGACGCCGCAGTGCAGGACGCCCCAGACCGAGTTGATCCCGTTGACGTTCTCCATCACGTCGAACTCGCCGATGCCCGGCCAGTTCTGGTAGTTGCCCCGGTACGGCGAGCCGAGCGCCCAGAACGCCGGCCAGTACCCGGACGCCGCCGCGCCTGTCACGTTCGGCATCTGGATCCGGCCCTCCAGGGCCAGCACGCCGCCCGACGGCGGCTTGAAGTTCGCCCGTACCGTCTCGATCCGGGCCGAGGTCCAGCGGCCAGCGGAGTCCCGCAGCGGCGTGATGCGCAGGTTGCCCGAGCCGTCGTGGGCCAGGTTGGCGGTGCTGGACGTGTAGGTCTGGATCTCGCCGGTGCCCCAGTTGGCCGGGCCGCCCGGGTAACCGGTGCCGGTGTCGATGATCCAGTTGGCGGACGAGGGCAGCGTGCCGGCGGAGCCGGTGAAGTCGTCGCTCCACACCAGGTTCCATCCGGACGGCGTCGGGGGTACGGCGGCCTGGGCGGTCATCGAGACGCCCGCGAGCGCTGTGGTGAGCGCGAGGACGCCCGCGGCCAGGGCGAGCCGGCGGCGTGATCGGGGCACGGTGGCGGAGGCGGCCGGAGCCGCCGGGATCGGGTTCATTCGGGGTGCCTCTCTGCGGGGACGGGTCCGGGAGAGCGCTCTCTGAGAGCGATTTCTACGCGCCCGCCCCCGCACTTGTCAACGCTTGTCGATGGCCTCCGCCGGCTGCGGCCGGCGCAGCACCACCTGCTCCAGCGCCGTCCACGCCGTGGTGGTGACCAGATAGAGCACCGCCGCCAGCGGCACCACGAGCGCCACCAGCACCGTGCCGTACGGCAGCAGCGGCAGCACCCGCCCGAGCACCGCCGCGCCCGCCCCCTCGGTCGGCGTGCCGGCCACGGTGCCGGTGGCGGCCGCCGCCCGGCGCATCCGCCGCGACGACCACCAGGCCAGCGCGAGCAGCGCGGCCAGCAGCACGCCGAACACCAGTGGCACCGGGCCGGCCAGGCCGTCGCCGAGGTGCCACCCCAGCGGTACGCCGGCGAGCCGCTCCCCCAGCAGTTCCGGCGCGCCGTCACCGGTGGCGAACAGGCGGTACATGACCAGGAAGAACGGCGCCTGCAACAGCGCCGGCAGGCAGCCCGCGACCGGGCTGGCCCCGGCGTTGCGGTAGAGCGCGAACAGCTCGCTCTGGAGGCGGGCCGGATCGTCGGCGTACCGGCGCTGGAGTTCCCGCACCTCGGGGGCGAGCGCGGTGCGACGCCGCTCCCCGTGGACCTGGGCCACCGTCAGCGGCGAGATCAGCAGCCGGACGGCGACGGTGAACAGGACGATGGCGGCCGCAGTGGCGGCGCCGCCGGTGAGCGGGGCGAGCACGTCGGCGAGCCAGGTGACGACTGTGGCCGCGGCCGAGGCCGCGGAGTGCAACGGTGCGAAGGCGAGCATGGGTGGACCCCTCGATGGCGATTCCGGGTGTCCCGGGCGGCGACGTGCCGCGCGGCGGGACGGATGACGACGGAATCGGCCGCGAAAGCCGGGGATGGAGGGACCGGCGACCCGTGGGCGCCGGCCGGGAGGTGGCTACGCGGCCGAGGGGTGCAGGCCGGGAGCGCGGGGGCGCGGACGCCCAGGTGCGTCCGGGTCGACCTGCCGGGGCACCCCGCGACGGCGGGCGCGGGCCCGTAGTGCGGCGGCGAACCGGGTGCCGGGCGGCGTGGGCAGCGCGCGGACCCGCAGCGCGAGCAGGGTGGCGAGCAGCAGCGCGGCGACGACCGCCGCACCGGCGATCAGCCCGGCCGGCCGGTCGGCGACCAGGGCCAGGGCGTACGCCCACGCTCCCGTCAGCACCGCCAGCATCCCCGCCACACGGCCACCCTAGCCCGCCGTGTCACGCCCCGGGGCCCGTGCGCGCCCACCGGCGGCACGACTCGATCGGGCGAACCGGCGCCGACACGCCCAGCGGCACGTTTCCCCAAACGGACACGGTGGGTAACAGGTCCTCGACCACGCGGCACGGTGCCGCGAGCGGTCCGGAGAGACGGTGGTGACGATGAGTGGCTCAGTGGCGGAGCGGGAGCGGAGCGCCGCATCGGGCGGAACCGACCTGCTGACAGTCGGCGTCGAGGAGGAGTTCCTGCTCGCCGACCCGCACACCGGGACCGCCGTACCCGCCGTCGACCTCGTGATGGAGCAGGTGCCGGCCGAGCTGCGGGGTCAGGTGGAGCGCGAGTTCCAGACCAGCCAGATCGAGATCGGCAGCCCGCCCGGGCTGGAGCTGTCCTCGATCCGGCACTCGCTGTCGATGCTGCGCGCCGAGATGGCCGACGCGGCCGAGCGGGCCGGCGTACGGCTACTCGCGATCGGCACCGGGCCGGTCGACGGGCCGGTGCCGCCGGTGGTGGACAAGCCGCGCTTCGACCGGATGATCGAGCGGTTCCGGCTGCTGGTGCCCGGTCCCGGCAACAACGGCATGCACGTCCACGTCGGCATCCCCGATCCGGACACCGGTGTGCGGGTGCTCAACCACGTCCGGCCCTGGCTGCCGATCCTGCAGGCGGTCACCGCCAACTCCCCGTTCTCCCGGGGCGAGGACACCGGGTACGCGAGCTGGCGCTCGGTGGAGTGGGAACGCTGGCCGTCGGTCGCGCCCACCCCGTTCCTGGAGTCGCACGAGCACTACGAGCGGCTGATCCGGCAGCTCATCGCCAGCGGCGTGATGCTGGACGAGGGGATGCTCTACTGGTACGCCCGGCTGTCCGCCAAGTACCCCACGGTGGAGATCCGCATCGGCGACGTCTGCCCGTCGGTGGACGACGCGGTGCTGGTGGCGGCGCTGGTCCGCGCGCTCGTCGCGACCGCGCTCACCGACATCGACGCCGGCCGTCCGGCCGTCAACACCGACCACCACCTGCTGGTGGCGGCGCACTGGCGGGCCGCCCACGACGGGCTGGAGGGCGAGGGCGTCGACCTCACCGACGGTGAGCTGCGCCCGGCCTGGGAGCTGCTGGACCGGCTCGTCGACCGGCTGCGCCCGGAACTGGAACGGCACGGCGACCTGGACCGGGTGACCGACCTGCTGGGCGGGCTGCGCCGGCACGGCAGCGGCGCGGCGCGGCAGCGGGCGGTGTTCGCGCGTACCGGACGGCTCGTCGACGTGGTCGCGGACGTGGCGCGGCAGACCCGTGGCTGAGCGGCCGTGCGGCCGCGGCCCGGCGTGACAGGATGGGCGACGTGGCCGAGCGCATGATCGTCATCGGTGGCGACGCCGCCGGCATGTCGGCGGCGTCGCAGGCGCGGCGCCGCCGCCGCGACCGCTCCGACCTGGAGATCGTCGCGTTCGAGCGAGGGCACTTCACCTCCTACTCGGCCTGCGGCATCCCCTACTGGGTGAGCGGCCTCGTGGAGGAACGGGACGAGCTGATCTCCCGTGATTCGCAGACCTTCCGCGACGACTTCGGCATCGAGGTCCGCACCCGGCACGAGGTCACCGCCATCGACCTCGACCGCCGCGAGGTGGTCGCGCGGGACCTGGACGGCGGCGGCGAGGTCCGCGCCGGTTTCGACACCCTGGTGTACGCCACCGGCGCGTCCCCGGTGCAGCCGGACTGGGCACGCGACGACGTGTCGGGCGTGTTCGGCGTGCAGACGCTGGACGACGGCGCGGCGCTGATCGAATGGCTGGAACGCGAGCCCCGGCCCCGGCGCGCGGTGGTCGTCGGCGGCGGCTACGTCGGCGTCGAGATGGCAGAGGCGCTCGTGCAGCGCGGGCTCTCCGTCCAGCTCGTGGAGCAGGCCGACCAGCCGATGTCGACGGTGGACCCGGACATGGGCGAGCTGGTGGCCGACGCGATGCGCGGCACCGGCATCGGTGTCCGTACCGGCCGCACCGTCACCGGCCTCCAGGAGCGGGACGGCCGGATCTCCGCGGTGGTCACCGACGAGGGGCCGATCCCGGCCGACGTCGTGGTGCTGGGTCTCGGCGTACGCCCCAACACCGCGCTCGCCGAGGCCGCCGGCCTGCCGATCGGTCCCTCCGGCGCGGTACGGACCGACCGCCGGATGCGGGTGCCCGGCGTGCCGGGCGTCTGGGCGGCCGGCGACTGCGTCGAGTCGCTGCACCGGGTCAGCGGCATGCCGGTGCACATCCCGCTCGGCACGCACGCCAACAAGCAGGGCCGGGTCGCGGGCATCAACATCGGCGGCGGGTACGCCACCTTCCCCGGCGTCATCGGCACCGCCGTCACCAAGGTGTGCGAGCTGGAGGTGGGCCGCACCGGACTACGCGAGCGGGACGCGCGGGAGGCCGGCTTCGAGTTCGTGACGGTGCTGGCCCAGTCGACGAACCGGGCCGGCTACTACCCGGGCGCGCGGCCGATGACCGTCAAGCTGATCGCCGAGCGGCCCAGCGGGCGGTTGCTCGGGGCGCAGATCGTCGGCTGGTCCGAGGCGGCCAAGCGGATCGACGCGCTCGCGGTGGCGCTGTGGAACGGCATGACAGTGGACGAGATGACAGCGCTCGACCTGGGGTACGCGCCGCCGTACGCCCCGGTCTGGGATCCGGTGCTGATCGCCGCCCGCAAGGCCGTCGACGCCCTCGCCGCCGGCGGCAGATGAGAAGTGTCGGTGGCCGGCGTTAGCGTGTGCGCGCTGTCGCGTTGCCGGTCCGGCACTTCCCCTCGGAGGTAAACCCCCATGTCGCAGGAGACGACCTACCTCGAACTGTCCGAAGTGGACGGTGGAGCGCACAAGTTCTACGAGGTGGTGGTCGACGACACCGCGATGACAGTGCGCTACGGGCGGATCGGCGACCAGGGCCAGGTGAAGACGAGCACCTACCCGGACAACACCCGCGCCCGCGCCGCCGCCGCGAAGAAGATCGGCGAGAAGGTCCGCAAGGGGTACGCCCCGGCGGTGCCGGGCGTACGCCAGAAGCGCACGGTGTCGCGCCGGCAGATCGTCAGCACCCGCTCGATTGCCCGTACCGCCCCGGTCCTGTGGCGGTACGCCTCGGGCGCGCCCGCCTTCGGCATCTTCGTCGACGACCGGCACTGCATGGTCGGCAACGAGCACGGCGTGATCACCACGCTCGACCACGACGCCCGGCTGGTCAACCAGGTCCGGCTCCCCGACGGGGTGAAGTGCATCGTCGCCGACGACGCCTGGGTCTACGCCGGCTGCGACGACGGCAACGTCTACGACCTGTCCGGCAAGGTGCCGCGCGCGGCGTACGCGATCGCGCCCGAGATCGACATCTACTGGCTGGACATCCACGACGGCGTGCTGGGCGTGTCCGACCGCGACGGCGGCATCTCGGCGATCGACCACGAGGACGAGTTCCTCTGGCGCCGGCCGGGGCGGGGCCGGTCGGCGTGGATGGTGCGCTGCGACGCCGACGCGCTCTACCACGGCCACTCGCAGGGGGTCACCGGCTACGACTGGCGTACCGGGCGCGAGCTGTGGCACACCGGCACCGGCGCGGTGCTGTTCGGCTGGCAGGAGCGGGACGCCGTGTTCGCCGGCACGGGCACCCGCGAGGTGGTGCGCCTGCGCAAGGACGGCCGGGCCGAGCAGGTCTACCGCTGCGATTCGGCGGTCTTCTCCTGCGCCACCGCCGAGGGCGGCCGGTACGTGTTCGCCGGCGACAGCGCCTCCTCGATCTACTGCTTCGACCAGGCCGGCAACCGGCTGTGGAAGCTCGGCACCGGCTGCGGCTCGGCGTACTCGATGCAGTACCACGACAACCGGCTCTACGTGGTCACCACGAGCGGCTACCTGGCCTGTATCGACGCGAGCGAGGCGGCGATCCGGGCGGCCGAGGGGGGCAGCGTGCCCGACGTGGTCGACGTCAAGGCGCCGGCCCGGATGCCCGAGACGGCCGCCTGGACGTCGGTCGAGGTGACCACCGACGACCGGGACGGCGTGCTGGTGCAGTGCGTCGAGCAGGGCGGCCGGCTGCGCGTGCACGTGCTCGCCGACGGCTACCGGCGGGACTGGTCGGTGCAGTTCCCCAAGGGCATCCGCGAGCCGGGCGCGCGCTACCTGGTCACCGAGGTCCGCGAGTCCGGCCGCGGCGGCTTCTACCGGGCGTACGGAGACATCCGCCGGCTGCGCTGACGAGACACCGGCCGGGCCGGGCCTGCGGATCGTCGCCGCACCGGTCAGGATGTGCCGATGCGGTGCGACATTCCCGAAGGGCTGCGCTGGGTCGAGCGGACGGAGGCCGGCCGGGCGTGGCTCGCGGAGCTGCCCGGCCGGCTGGCCCACCGCGTCGCGCGGTGGGAGCTGACGGTCGGCCCGCCGTTCGCGTACGCGTTCGCCTCGCTGGCGCTGCCCGCGACGCTGCCCGACGGGACTCGGGCGGTGCTGAAGCTCCAGTACCCGGACGATGACAGCGTCCACGAGGCCACGGCGCTGGCGCACTGGGACGGGCGGGGCGCGATCCGGCTACTCGGACACGACGCCGACCGGCGCGCGCTGCTCGTCGAGCGGTGCGATCCCGGTACGCCGCTGCACGCGCTGGCGCCCGACGCGGCGCTCGACGTCGCGATCGGGCTGCTCCCCGGACTCACGGTGCCGGCCGGTGCGCCGTTCACGCCACTCGCCGAGGAGGCGGCCGGCTGGGCGGAGCGGATGCCTGGCAACTGGCGACGGGCCGGCCGCCCGTACGAGCGGCGCCTGCTCGACACCGCGCTCGGGCTGCTCGCCGACCTGGCGCCGAGTCAGGGTGAGCAGGTGCTGGTCAACCAGGATCTGCACGCGGGCAACATCCTGGCCGCCGGGCGCGAACCGTGGCTGGTGATCGACCCGAAGCCGCTGGTCGGCGAGCGGGAGTTCGCTGTGGTGCCGCTCGTGCGCGGCGCGGAGCTGGGTCACTCCCCCGCGGCGGTGCGGCACCGGCTCGACCGGCTCAGCGCCGAGCTGGGCCTGGACCGGGAGCGGGTACGCGGCTGGGCGATCGGCCAGACGGTGGCCTGGAGCGTCGGCGGCGACCAGGTGTTCCCCGGGAACGTCGAGGCGGCCCGCTGGCTGCTCGACGAGATGTGACTCACCCCGCCTGGCAGGTGGGGCACCAGTACAGGTTGCGTCCGGCCAGCGCGCCCCGGCTGACCGGGGTGCCGCAGACGTGGCAGGGCGCGCCGGGGCGGCGGTAGACGTACACCTCGCCGCCGTGCCTGTCGACGCGCGGCGCACGGCCGGTCACCTCCGGCAGGTCGGCGTCGCGCACCGTGTCGATCCGGCCCCGCTCGACCGCGCGGCTCATCAGCATCACCAGGTCCGCCCAGAGCTCGGCCCAGCCGGCCGGCGTCAGCTCCCGGCCGGGCAGCAGCGGCGGCAGCCCGGCCCGGAACAGCGCCTCGGTCACGAAGATCAGGCCGGTGCCGGCCACCACCGACTGGTCGAGCAGCAGCGCGGCCAGCGGGGTGGGGCTGCGGCGGATCCGCGCGTACGCCCGGTCCGGGTCGGCGTCGGCCCGCAGCGGGTCTGGCCCGAGCCGCTCCCGCAGCGCCACCACCTCGGGCGGGGTCAGCAGCTCGCAGGCCGTCGGGCCACGCAGTTCCAGCCAGTGCCGGTCGCTGTGCAGCCGCAGCCGCAGCTGCCCGACCGGGGCCGGCGGCTCCCCCGGCCCGTCGGCGAACTTCCCGTACAGACCCAGGTGTACGTGCAGCGTCAACTCGCCCGCGTAGTGGTGCAGCAGGTGCTTGCCGTACGCCTCGGTGCCGTCCAGGACGGTGCCGCTCAGGCGGGCCGCGCCCTCGGCGAAGCGGCCCTGCGGGCTGTCGGCGTGCACCTTGTCGCCCGCGAACAGCTCGGCGTGCCGGGCGGCGAGGCGGTGGATGGTGTGTCCCTCTGGCACAACGACCAAGCGTAGCCAGCGGATCGGGCCGCCGGCGACGTCGGGTCCTGGGACGCCATTGAATCGATGTTCGTCGACTGAAAGACTGGCGGCGGCAGCGCTCGGGAGCCAGTGCGAGCCGCTCGATCCCACCGGAGGGACAAGCGCGGGGTGATGCGCCACCCCGGCGCCGGGCAGTCGCCTCCGGCGCTCCGCCGTGCCGCCACGGCGGCGACATCGCGGTCCACCACTCCGGCGCCGACCGCCCCGGCGCCCCCAGCTCGGGAGAGACAGATGCTCCGTACGCTCGGCGCGGCACTGGCCGCCGCCCTCGCCCTCACCGGCCTGGCCGCCTCGGCCGGCGCCGACCGGTCGCCCGCCACCACGACGATGACACTCGCCGCGGCGACGCCGACCCCGACGCCCACGTTCGCGTGCCCGCCGGCGCTGCCGGTCAGCGGCCAGGTGACCGGTGCCACCACGACAAGCATTACCATCACCTACTGGATGGTGCTCAGCCCGCCCTGCGGCTACGACCCGCCGCTCGTCGTCAGCCTCTTCACCAGCCGCGAGGACGCCACCGGGTGGCGCGACCCAGTGGCCGAGGCGGTCACCGGGCCGGAACGGTCGGGGAAGGTGACCGTCGGCGGCCTGGCCCCTGGTACCGAGTACTGGTTCCGGTTCGGCGACACCAAGGGCGTACGGGATCCGTACGTGATCGGCGGACCGGCGCGGACGCTGTCGCTCTGTTCCGCGACGGCCACCATCGACAGCAGGTGGGGCAGCGGCTTCGTCGCCACGGTGACGGTGCGCAACGACGGCACCGAGCCGGTACCGGGCTGGCTGGTCTCGTGGCGCTGGTCCGGTGACGAGCGCATCCAGTCGATCTGGGGTGGGGTGGCCGAGGGCTCCGGCCAGGACGCCGTGGTCCGGAACGCCTCCTGGAACGGGACGCTGGCGCCCGGCGCGTCGGCGACGTTCGGCCTGCTCGTGGCGAGCAGCACGACGCCCGCCGCGATCACGCCGGTCTGCGGGCGGTGACCGGCATGGGATGGACGGCACGGCACGGCGGCGCCGGCCGCCTCCTCGCGGCGGGGCTGGCGCTCGCCGTGGCCGTCGCGGCGACGGTGGTGGGTCCGGCAGCGGGTGCGCTGGCGGCCCCGGTGACCGTCCCGAACGGCACCCAGTTCACCGACACCACCGGCGCCGTGGTGCACGCCCACGGCGGCGGCGTGCTCAAGGTCGGCGACTACTACTACTGGTTCGGCGAGAACCGCAACCCGGACAACACGTTCCGGGCGGTCTCCGTCTACCGCTCGACGGACCTGCGCACCTGGGAGTTCCGCAACAACGTGCTCACCCAGTCGTCGGCGGCCGAACTACGTGTCTCCAACATCGAGCGGCCGAAGGTCGTCTACAACGCCGCCACCGGCCGGTTCGTGATGTGGATGCACAAGGAGAACGGGTCCGACTACAACGAGGCGCGGGCCGCGGTCGCCTCCTCGGCCACAGTGGACGGCAGCTACACCTACCACGGCAGTTTCCGGCCGCTCGGGCAGCACATGTCCCGCGACATCACGCTCTACAACGACAACGGCACCGCGTACATGATCTCGGCGGCCGACGACAACTACGACCTGAACATCTACCGGCTCACCTCGGACTACCTCAACGTCGCCGCCCTCGTGGGCAACTTCTGGGACGGCGCGCACCGCGAGGCGCCCGCGATGTTCAAGCGGGGCTCCACGTACTTCCTGCTGACCTCGGGGGCGACGGGATGGAGCCCGAACCAGGCCCGGTACGCCACCGCGCCGAGCATCTCGGGGCCGTGGAGCGGCTGGACCGACGTGGGCAACGGCACCACGTTCAACTCCCAGCCGGCGTACGTGCTGCCGATCCAGGGGACGTCCGGCACCAGCTACCTCTATCTGGGTGACAGGTGGGCCGGTGCGTGGGGCGGCCCGGCCAACGACTCCCAGTACGTGTGGCTACCGATCAACTTCCCGACCGCCACCAGCATGAGCCTGACCTGGTATCCGTCGATCACCATCGACACGGCGGCGGGCACCGTCACCGGCAACTCGCCCACGTACCACCGCGTCACGGCCCGGCACAGCGGCCGGGTGCTGGACGTGATCAACGGCTCCACCGCGAACAACGCCGAGGTCAAGCAGTGGAGCTGGAACGGCGGCGGCAACCAGAGGTGGGAGTTCCAGGACGCCGGCGGCGGCTGGTTCCGCCTCGTCAACGCGGCGAGCGGCAAGTGTCTCGACGTCGCGAACGCGTCCACCGCCGACGGCGCCAACATCATCCAGTACACCTGCGGCAGCGGCGCCAACCAGCAGTGGCAGTGGGCCGCGCTCGGCGGCTGGTTCCAGTTGCGGGCCCGGCACAGCGGCAAGTGCCTGGACGTGGTGAACGCCGGCACCGGCGACGGCGCGGACGTCCAGCAGTACGCCTGCGGTGCGGGCACCAACCAGCAGTGGTCACGCACGGTGTCCTGACCGGGCGGCGCGCCTGAGTGTGCGGAGCGGACCCAGGGGTGTCGATTTCGGCACACCTGGGTACTTCCTGCATGTCATGCGCGGCCTCCGCGCCTGGATCAGGAGGTGCCATCGTGAAGATCCTGTCCCGCCGGAACTCTCCGGCGACCAGTACCGATACCAACGGCGACGGCGTGGTCGACGAGCGCGACCGGACCGCCGAGCAGCCGGCCGACCGGCCCGTGGTCACCGACCGCGACGAGGAGCGGACCACGTACCGCAGCGCCGCCACCGCGACCGACGACGAGCGCGCCCGGGACGCGGCGACCGACCGGGACGCACGCGACCTCGGCGCGGCCACGGCCACCGACGGCCGGACGGCGGCCACGACGACCGACGCCCGGATCGCGGCGGCCGACGACGAGCGGGATGCGGAGGCGCGGCGACGGGCCGCGGACCGGGGCGCGGCGGCACGTGCGGTCACCGGCCGCCGGGTCGACGCCGACACGCGGACCGCTCCGGTGACCGACGTGCGGACCGCCGGCGCGACGCCCGCCGCCGAGCGCACCGTGGACCTGGACCGCGACGGCCGTCCGGACCGCACCGACCTCGACCGGGACGGCCGCCCCGACGGTACGGACACCGACGGCGACGGCCGGGTGGACCGCCCGGAGCCGTACACCACCAAGCGTCCGCGGGCCAGCCTGCTCGCCACGCTCGGCCTGATCGTCTCGGTGGTCGGGGCGATGTTCGTGCTTTCCGGCACGCTCGCCGGGTACGGCATCGGCGTCGGCGCGGTGGGTGCCGTGCTGGCGATGCTGGGTCTGATCGCCACCCGTCGGCGGCACGTGGCCGGCAAGACCGACGCGCTGATCGGCATCGCGGTCGGCCTGGCCGCCGTGGTGCTCGGCATCGTGGCGATGACCGGCCAGTTCGACTGGCCGACCACCGACGGCGACTGGGTGGGCCGCTTCCGCGAGTGGCTTGACTCACAGTTTGGTGCCTGGTTCTGACGGGCACTGTCCCGATCGCCGGCAGGGCCGGCCAGCCCGATCAGTTCCGGTGGTTCACCGGCCGGGCAACACCTCTTTCGGGGGCGGCGGTTCGCCGCCCCCGAAGTGTGTCCGGCGTCGGCGCAACGATCGCTCGTCGCTGACCGATTCAACGCAACGATCCGCTGCCGAACGCAACTTCCCACGGTGGATGTCGTCTACCCGGGCCGCATAACGTTGGACCACGGCGCCAGCCCGTGGGCCGACGGTGGCCGGGCGCGCCCGACCCTGGGAGCACGACATGACGATGGACGCCATCCGCCAGCGCTTTCTGATGTGCCGGCCGACGTACTTCGCCGTCGACTACGCGATCAACCCGTGGATGGACCCCACCGCCCCGGTCGACGCCGACCTGGCGATCCGGCAGTGGGAGCAGCTTCGGCGCACGTACCTGGACCTGGGCCACGAGGTCGACCTGATCGAGCCGGTCGCCGGCCTGCCGGACATGGTCTTCGCCGCGAACGGCGGCACCGTGATCGACGGCAAGGCCATGGCGGTGCAGTTCCGCGACCCGCAGCGCGCCGACGAGGCGCCCGCCTACCGGGCCTGGTTCGAGGGCGCCGGCTTCGAGATGTACGACCCGAAGCACGTCAACGAGGGCGAGGGCGACGTCCTGCTGGCCGGTGACCACCTGCTCGCCGGCACCGGGTTCCGCACCGCGCACGCCTCGCACGCGCAGCTCCAGGAGGTCTTCGGCTACCCGGTGATCACCATGCAGCTCGTGGACCCCCGCTTCTACCACCTGGACACCGCGCTGACAGTGCTCGACGAGCGCACCGTGGCGTACCTGCCGGAGGCGTTCTCCCCCGGCAGCCGGGCGGTGCTGCGCCGCCTGTTCCCGGACGCGATCCACGCCACCATGGCCGACGCCGAGGTGCTGGGCCTGAACGCGGTGAGCGACGGCCGGCACGTGGTGCTGCCCGCGCAGGCCACCGACCTGGCCGCGAAACTGCGCGACCGGGGTTACGAGACCATCGGGATCGACCTGTCCGAGCTGCGCAAGGCCGGCGGCGGACCGAAGTGCTGCACGTTGCGACTCCGTCAGGGAAAGGCGAGCAAGTGATCATCGACGACATGCTGCGGACTCCGTCCGCGGTCCGGGACGCGGAGCGTCACACGGCGCACAACTACCACCCGCTGCCCGTGGTGATCTCGTCGGCCGAGGGCGCCTGGCTGACCGACGTGGACGGCCGCCGCTACCTGGACTGCCTGGCGGGATACTCGGCGCTGAACTTCGGCCACCGGCACCCGAAGCTGATCGAGGCCGCACACACGCAGCTCGACCGGCTCACGCTGACCAGCCGCGCGTTCATCCACGACCAGTTCGCCGACTTCTGCCGCGAGCTGGCCGCGCTCTGCGGCAAGGACCTGGTGCTGCCGATGAACACCGGCGCCGAGGCGGTGGAGACCGGCATCAAGGTGGCCCGCAAGTGGGGCTACCAGGTCAAGGGCGTCACGCCGGGCCAGGCCAACATCGTGGTGGCGGAGGGCAACTTCCACGGCCGTACGACCACCATCGTCAGCTTCTCCACCGACGAGGACGCGCGCGCCGACTTCGGGCCGTACACCCCGGGTTTCACAGTGGTCCCCTACGGCGACCTGGACGCGCTGACCGCGGCGATCGACGAGAACACGGTGGCCGTGCTGCTGGAGCCGATCCAGGGTGAGCAGGGCGTCGTGGTGCCGCCGGAGGGCTACCTGCCGGGTGTGCGCCGGGTCTGCACCGAGCGCAACGTGCTGTTCGTCGCCGACGAGATCCAGTCGGGGCTGGGGCGTACCGGCGCCACGTTCGCCTGCGAGCACGAGGGCGTCGAGCCGGACATGTACCTGCTGGGCAAGGCGCTCGGCGGCGGCATCGTGCCGGTGTCGGCGGTGGCCGCGAACCGGGACGTGCTGGGTGTGCTCCAGCCGGGCCAGCACGGCTCGACGTTCGGCGGCAACCCGCTGGCCTGCGCGGTCGCGACCGAGGTGGTCCGGCTGCTGGCGACCGGCGAGTTCCAGCGCCGCTCGGCCGAGCTGGGCGAGCGGCTGCACGCCGGCCTGCGCGGCCTGATCGGCAAGGGCCTGGTGGCGGTACGCGGTCGCGGCCTGTGGGCCGGGCTGGACATCGACCCGGCGCTGATGACCGGCCGGCAGGCGTGCGAGCGGCTGATGGAGCGGGGTGTGCTCGCCAAGGACACGCACGGCTCGACCATCCGGCTCGCCCCGCCGCTGGTGATCACCGAGGATGAGATCGACCACGCGGTGGCGCAGCTCGCCGCCGTGCTGGCCGGCTGAGGCCGAACGCGACGAGGCTCACTCAGTACGCGAGAAGGCGCCGGGACCACGACGGTCCCGGCGCCTTCGCACGTGCCCGTCACTGACGCGGCAGCCGCATCGCCATGGTCGGTGCCTCGGCCATCACCGAGTTCGGGGTGTACTTCGCGTCGCTGGTCATGTCGTCGGCGCGGCCGACCTGCACGCCCGGGTACAGCTCGATCAGGTCGCCCTCGGCGAGCACCCGGGACTGCTGCGGCGCCAGCGCGATCCGCTCGTGCTCGGCCATCGAGCCGCCGGGGCGTACGCCGGAGCCGTTGGTGCTGGTGTCGGTGACCACCACCTCGCCCACCCGCAGCTCCAGCCGGATGTGGCTGCGGCTGATCCAGCGGCGGGCCTCGTCGTTGAGCCACTGGCCGAGCGTCACCCCACCCGGGCCGTCCGGCGCCCGGCCGATCGCCACCGGCTCGGTCTCGGTGAGCACGAACCGCTTGCGGACCAGTCCGCCGATGCGCGCCGCGAGCACCGCGGTACGCGGGCGCGGGCCGGCGTCGGAGAGCCGCGCGCCGTGCCGGGGGCAGGTCGGCGCGCCGGTACGCAGCGTGGGCGGCGGCTGCTCGGCCGGCACCCGGTCCACGGCGGCCAGGTCGGCGAAGGCTCCGCCGCCCCCACCGCCGCCGAACAGCGCGCAGCCCGGCTCGGGACAGCGCCACTTGCGGGAGAGCACCTTGACGCCGGCGGGTGAGCGGCTCCCGGTGGCCGGGTCCTGCCCGCCGCCGACGTGCGCGATGAAGACCGGCCCGCCGGCGCCCGGCACCGGGGCGAGCACCCGGCCCGCCTGCGCGACCCACGGGTACCGCCCGACGAGCCCGTCCAGCCGCGCCCGGGTCAGCACCGGCAGGCCGAGCAGGTCGGCCACCTCCAGCATCCGGTCACCGGGCTGGTCGAGCACCTCCACCAGGCCGTCGTCGGCCCACCGGCGCACCACCATCCGCTCGTTGGAGGTCAGGTCGGCGTCGGACAGCAGCGCCCGGTGCACGATCGCGTAGACCGGGACGCTGTCCTCGCCGATCTGCCGGGACAGCGCGTCGATCACCATGCCGAGCCGCAGCAGGCTGGCCGGTCGGCCGCCGTCCAGGTTCTGCCAGCGGATCACCTCGGCCAGGTCGACCACGGCCCTGGCCAGCGACGGATCGGTGCAGACCCGACCCTCGATGGCGTCGAGCACCTTGCTGATCTCGAATCTCATGCCGCAGCTCCGCACGATGTCGTCCCGTGACGCGGCCGGGGCCGGTCGGCCCGCCGCGCCGCGCGCCACCACCGCGGCGCGCCCTCCACCATGCGACGACCCTACCGGCCACCCCCGTCGGCGGCCTCGCCGCGCACTGCGGAAAAGGGGCGCACGCCACCCGGCGGGTGCCGTTACATTGATCGTCCGGCCCCCGGTGGGGCCCTTTTTGCGGAGGAACATCACTGATGACGAAACGACGGCTGGCGACCACGGGGGTCGCGATCGTCGCGGTGCTCGGTCTCGGTCTGACCGGATGCGGGGACCGGACCGGAGCGGACGCGCCAGCCGAACGGGCCGCCGCTGCGGGCTCCGCGAGCCCGGCGACGACGCCGCGTGACGAACTGACCGCCGCCATCGAGAAGCTCAACGAGCAGACGCTGCGGGTCAAGCTGGACTCGGCCATGCTCAGCGCGCACGGTGTGACCGATCCGCGGGCCCGCACCATGCAGACCACCCTGACGATGGCCGCGTTCGGTGAGGTGCGCATGCTGGTCATCGGCGCCGACACCTGGGTCAAGTTCGACGGCGAGCTGGGCGAGCGGCTCGGCGGTTCCCGGAAGTGGCTGCGCATGGACACCGGCGACGGCGTGATGCCGGTGGACGACCCGGGCGGGGTGAAGAAGCTGCTCGCAGCGGTGGTCGACGTCCGCGCCTCGGGTGACCGCTCGTACGCCGGGACGCTCGACTACACGCGCAGCGGCGCCACCGGGAAGGCGCTCACGGCGGCGGGTGACAAGGCGAAGGCCCTGCCGTTCACCGCGACCGTCGACGAGCAGGGGCGCCTCAGCACCTTCACGCTGGACATGACGCCCATCGACGCGTCGCTCGACCAGATGTCTGTCACCTACTCCGAGTTCGGCACGCCGGTGCGGCTGAGCCCGCCCGCGCCCGGTGCGGCGGAGAAGGCACCGGCGGAGATCGCCGCGGCCTTCTCGGGCACCCGGTCCTGACCCGGCGCCGGGCGGGGGCGCCCCACTCGCCCCCCGCCCGGCCCGCCGCGCTCAGGCCGCGCGCAGCGGCCTGCCCACGTCGTGCAGGTGCGCCAGAGCCTGCCGGTACGACTCGAACAGCCCGGTCTCCGCGTACGGGACGCCCTGCTCGGCGCAGTACGCCATCACCAGCGGCCGGGCCCGGCGCAGGTTGGCGCGCGGCATGTTCGGGAACAGGTGGTGCTCGATCTGGTAGTTGAGCCCGCCCAGCGCCAGGTCGACGAACCGGCCGCCGCGGACGTTGCGCGAGGTCAGCACCTGCTTGCGCAGGTAGTCCAACTCGTCGTCGGCGGTGGGCATCGGCATGCCCTTGTGGTTCGGGGCGAACGAGCAGCCCATGTAGAGGCCCCACAGCCCCTGGTGCACGGCGACGAACAGCAGCGCCTTGCCCGGTGACATGACCGCGAACAGCAGCCCGAGGTAGCCGGCGGCGTGCGCGGCGAGCAGCAGCGCCTCCACGGCCCGGTGCCGCATCGGCACCCGCCACCGCCCGTCCGGTTCCCGGCCGATGAGCGCCTGCACGCTCGCCACGTGCAGCGCCAGCCCTTCCAGCAGCAGCAGCGGGAAGAACAGCCACGCCTGGCGGCGGGCCATCCACCGGCTCAGGCCGCGCGTCGCCATCGCCTGCTCGTACGTCCAGACCAGCGCGCCCGCGCCGACGTCCGGATCCTCGTCGGTGTGGTTCGGGTTGGCGTGGTGCCGGTTGTGCTTGTCCACCCACCAGCCGTAGCTGAGCCCGACCGCGAGGTTGCCGGCGACCAGTCCGGCCGCCTCGCTCGGCCCGCGCCGGCGGAACATCTGCCGGTGCCCGGCGTCGTGGCCGAGGAACGCCACCTGCGTGGTGGCCACCGCCATCACCACCGCCAGCGGCACCTGCCACCACGAGTCGCCGACGAGCGCCACCACGACCCAGCCGGCCAGGAATGTGCCGAGCGTGAGCGCGATCCGCAGCGCGTAGCGGCCGGGCCGCCGCTCGAGCAGTCCCGCCTCGGCGATCCGGCGGGACAGCCGCGCGTAGTCGCTGCCCCGCCGTGCCGCGGGTTCCGTCGACGTGGAAGTGGTCATGTCGCCCCCGATGCCGCGAGCCACGCTCCGTACGCGACTCTCCGTCACCAATTCTGGCAATGAGCGTCGCCGTGGGTAATCCCGCAGACCCCCGGCTCCGGGGTGGTGCTGTCCCTACCCCTCCGGACCGGAGCGACGCAAACGATCTTCGTCACACCGTCGTGGCCCCTCTCGTCGGTGGGCGCACCCCCTCTGACCAGCTAATCTGTACGTAAAGATGAGTGGCATTCATCCGAACGGCCGAGGTGCAGGCCGCACGGTGATCGACAGACGGGAGACAGCGCGGTGCGTGGATTGACAGACAAGGTGGTGCTCGTGACGGGCGGCGGCTTCAGCCCGGACCAGGTCGGCTCCGGACTCGGCATGTCCATGTGCGTCGAGCTGGCCGCCGAGGGCGCGAAGGTGGTCGTCTCCGACCTCTCCCTGGAACGCGCCGAGGCGACAGTCACGCGCGTCAGGGA
Source organism: Micromonospora sp. CNZ285 (assembly GCF_004637285.1). NCBI lineage: Bacteria > Bacillati > Actinomycetota > Actinomycetes > Micromonosporales > Micromonosporaceae > Micromonospora > Micromonospora sp. CNZ285. The sequence continues at coordinate 4,244,850 of NZ_SPQD01000001.1, forward strand.
AGCCGGCGGCGACGCAGTGGCGGTGGCGGCCGACGTCACCGACGAGGACTCGGTGCGCGCCATGGTGAGCGCCGCCCTCGACGCGTACGGGCGCATCGACGTGCTGGTGAACAACGCCGGGGTGTTCGGCGCGTACGTGCCGCTGCTGGAGATCGAGAACAGCCAGTGGGACCGCGTGATGGAGGTCGACCTGAAGGGCGTCTTCCTCGCCACGAAGGCCACACTGCCGCACATGCTGGAGCGCGGCAAGGGCGTCGTGATCAACGTGTCGTCGGCGTCCGGCGTGGTCGCCAGCGAGGTCGGCGCGGAGTACACCACCGCCAAGCACGGCGTCATCGGGCTCACCAAGCAGATCGCCTACGACTACGGCCACCAGGGCATCCGTGCGGTCGGCATCGGCCCCGGCGTGATCAAGACCGCCGCCTTCGAGGGCGCGGAGATCACCAGCGACTTCCCGTTCTACGACCTGACCATGCAGGCGCCCGCCGGCCGGTACGGCGAGCCGCACGAGATCGCCCGCGCGGTCTGCTTCCTCGCCAGCGACGACGCGTCCTTCATCCACGGCCACACCATCCCGGTCGACGGTGGTTCGCCGATCAGGTGAGGCGAACGGATCGGCCCGGGCCGGGATCGTCTCCCGCCCGGGCCGCATCCCCCGCCGGTCAGCCGAGCCGGGCGACGGCGTCGCGCAGCCGGACCAGGTCGCGCCGGCGCCGCTCGTAGGTGGCGGCCAGCCCGATCAGCAGCAGCCCACCCACTCCCAGGAAGATCCAGCGGGGCAGCAGGTCCCAGCCCCGGGCCAGCTCGTGCAGCGCCAGCGGCACCAGCGTGGCCGCGCCCAGCACCACCGGCGCCTGCCAGCGCCGGGTCGCCCCGCCGAGCACGACGGCGAGCGCCGTCGCGCCGAGTGCCAGCCGCCGCCACGGCTGCGGCTCGCCGGAGACCAGCACCGACACGAGGCTCGGCAGGAACGCCGCACCGAGTCCCGGGCCGAGCGCCAGCCAACTGGTCAGCCCGGGCCGGCGCCGCAGCGCCAGCAGCCCGGCGCCCAGGGCGATCGCCGCCGCCGGCAGCGTGTACGCCTCCAGCACGACGACTCCGCCCGCTGCGAGCAGCAGCCAGCCGCCGACCAGCTCGCTGCCGGCGGCCACCGCCGCCAGCACGCGACGCCCGGCCGGCGACTCGCCCCGGCGCGGCACCCGGACCGCGACGGCCACCCCCCACAGCACGCAGACCGCCGCCGCGTACCGCAGCGAGCCGCCGGTGAGCAGCAGCGCGAGCAGCGCCACGGCCTGCGCCGCCGCCTCCAGCGCCCACATACCGGCCCGCCCCGCGCCGACACCGCCCGGCCCTCGGACCACGCGCAGCAGCGGCGCCGCGTGCAGCGTCACCGCCGCGACGGCCAGGGCGGCGAACGCCGCGGTACGCAGCGGCAGCCCCGCCGCCAGTGACGCGGTGACCGCGAACCCGGTCGCTGCCGTGACGGCACCCAGCCACCCCGCGATCCGGACCACCGCCGGCCGCCCGGCCGCCCCGGTCACGGCACCGGCCACCACCAGCGCCCCGAGTGCGGCGAGCGTCAGCGCCCGGGTGGCGAGCAGGCCACCGAACCCGGGTACGGCGAGCACCGCCCCGAGCGGCACGAGCACCCTCGGGCGGGCACCGGTGAGCGCGGCGACCAGCAGCGCGGCCAGCCCGACGCCGAACGCCACAGCCGGCACCACCGGCCAGGGCGCACCGGCCGCCTCCGCCAGCACGGGCAGCGCGACAGCGCCGAACGGCAGCGCGGCGAGCCACCAGGCGACGCGGCGATCCGTCGCGGCGTACGCCCCGGCGGCGACGCCCAGGAGCAGCAGCACCAGCCCGGCGCGGGCGGTCCCGGCCGACGCCGCCGCGGCGGCGGGCACTCCGGACCAGGGTTGCACCGGCAGGTCCACGAGCACTGTCAGCACCGCCGGGGACACGGCCAGCAACGCCACGACGGCCAGCGCGCCGCCGACCGCGCGCAGCGCGACCACCGGCCGGGAGCCGGCCCCGGCGGCGAGCGCCAGCAGCACTCCCGCCGTGGCGTACGGCGCCACCGGTTCCCCGCCCGGCGCGACGAGCGGCACGAGGCCGGTCCCGGCGAGCGCCACGGCGAGCCCCGTCGAGGCGTACCCGCTCAGATCGGTCCACAGGCGACGGACGGCGAGGACGACGACGACCGGCACCACGACGGCGGCGAGGGCACCCCGCAGTTGCCACCAGAGCGGCGCACCGAGGCCGAGCAGCGCGACCGCCGCGGCCGCCGGTACGGCGAGCAGCGCCACCGCCAGCGCCACGCCGCCCACCACCGGCTGCGCGTCCCGCCCGCGCCGGCCCAGCGCGGCGAGCGCCACGCCGAGCACCGCGGTCACGGCGAGCACGGCCACGGCCCCGCCCGGGGCGGCGCAGCCGACGAGCAGCGCGTGCCCGAGCAGTACCGCCCCGGCCGACGCGGTGACCGGCACGACGACCCGTCCCCCGCGCGGCCGGGCCACCGCCGCCAGCAGCAGCGCGGCGGCGGTCGCGAGGTCCACGACCAGCACCAGCGGCCACGGCGTCGCCGTCACTGCCGGCGCGGCGAGGGCGACCAGCCCGGCGGCGGCCACGCCGGCGAGCGGCCGGACGGCCCGGGGCGTCAGCAGCGCGACCGCCCCGGCGGTCAGCAGCAACGCCACCGGAAGCTGCCAGCCCCAGGACGGGACCGGCACGTCCCGACCGCCCTGCCAGGCCGGGAAGCCGACGCTCGCGGTAGACGCGGCGACCAGGCCGGTGAGCACGACCGCCACCTGGCCCAGCACGGCGGCCACGGCGAGCGCGCCCACGAGCGGACCGGTCCGGACCGGCGCCGGCAGCGCACGGACCGCACCGGCGAGCGCCGCCACCACGAGGCCGGCGGCGATCAGCAGCAGCCCGGACCGCCACTCGGCGACCGGCCGGATCAGCGCGACTGCGAGCACCGGCACCAGCAGCCCGGTGGTCGTCGCGCGCCAGAGGCGGCCACCCGCGGCGAGCGCGCCGGCGACCAGCGCCAGCGCCACCACCAGCAGCGGGCCGCCGGCCAGCAGCGGGATGCCCGCCGCGTGGCCGACCGCCAGCGGCACCAGCGCGCAGCCGGCCGCCAGGACCAGCGCCGTGCCGTGCCCGGTCCAGCCCAGCACCCGCCCGGCCGCGAGCGCCGTGCGATTGCCGGAGGTACGGCGGCGCAGCACGACCACGACCGCGAGGTCACCGAGCGCCACGGCGGTCAGCACCAACGCCCAGCCGGCGGCGGTGGGCCGGAACGCGGCAGCGGCCAGCGGCAGCACCGGCTGCGCGAGCAGCCACGCCGCGAACCAGGGTGCGGTGAGACGGCTGACCAGTGCGTACCCGGCGGCCACCGCGGCGCTGCCCGCCGTTACCAGCGCCGCGTACCGGCTGCCGGGCAGGCCGGTCACCCCGAACAGGTCCACCGACCAGGCGGCGGATCCGTCCAGGACCACCAGGAGCAGCGCCACCGAGGCGAGCGTCTCGGCGGTGCCGCGCAGCCCGCGGGCCCGGGCGACGAGCGGCGCGACCAGGGCCAGCGCGGTGACGGCGAGCAGGATCAGCGCCCGGCCGGCCACCCCGAACGTGCTCCAGGCGACGGCGGTGAACACCACGGCGGCGGTGCCGAGCAGCAGCCCACCGAGCACGAACAGCAGGCCCTGGACCGCGCGGGTGGAGGTCTCCGCGCCGCCGGGGCGTACCGGGACGGGGGCCTGCGGAATTTGACGCGGCGGCGGCGCCGGGAGCGGCGCGGGACCGGCGGCGCGCGGCGCGGGGATCTCCTGACGGACCCGGGCGGCCAGCGCCGCCCGCCGCTGCCGGGCCGTGACCAGCCGGCCGGACAGATCCTGGTACGCGAGCCGGGCCGCCTCGACGCGCGGCACCAACTCGGTGATCTCCCGGTCCAGCCGGACCACCTCGGCGGCGGGCGGGTAGGGCGGACGGCCGCAGCCGCGGCATCCGGCGACGAGGTCGGCCGGGGCGCCGCAACCGGGGCAGGGGTAGCCGGTGTTCTCCACCCGGCCAGCTTCGCGGGCGGCGGAGCGGACGGACAGAGTAGGAGTACCTAAGGGACGTCTCGTAACTGGGTGAAGGCGTTGCGTGGGATGGGGCCGGTGGTCAGCCGGCGAGGATGATGTTGTGGAGGTTGGCGATGCCGGAAGCGGCGTCGGTCAATGTGTGGGCGGCGCGGCGGTAGTCGCGCAGGATCTTGAAGCACTTCATCCTGGCCAGGGCGTGTTCGACCCCTGCTCGGACGGTGCGGTGTTCGATGTTGAGGGCTTCCTTCCAGTCCGGCAGTGTGCTGCCGTCGGTGGGCTTGCGGTACGGCATGATCACCTCGGGGTTGCCGCGGTAGCCGCCGTCGGCCATCACCGGCCGCCCGTCCAGCTTCTCGGCAATGCCGGAGGTGCGGTAGACGATGGTGTCGTTGCGGTTGCCGGGCTGCGGGTCGCCGACGGCGATGACCAGGCGGGTGGAGGCGTCGATGGCGACCTGCAGGTTCGTTGAGTACCGGTAGTTCTTGCTCCGGGCTGCCAGGCGGTGATCGCGGGTGGGGATCAGGGTGCCGTCGACGATGGCGATCTGCTCGACCGGCCGTTTACGCACCGGCGCCAGGGCCAGCAGCGGCGCGAGGGTGTCGATGACCCGGTGCGCTGCGGAGTGCGACACCCCGAACAGCGGGCCGATCTGCCGCATGGTCAGGTTCGTGCGCCAGTAGGTGGCGACCAGCAGCACCCGATCGGCGAGATCCAGGGCCCACTGCCGACCCGGCCGGCCGTCGGCGATGCCGTCCCCGCCGCGTTCGGCGACCAGCCGGACCAGCTTGCAGAACTGGGCGGGCTGCAGCCCAGTGAACGGGAAGATCCAGTCAGGGTTGGCTGCGGTGATCACCTGCACCCAGGGATCCTGACCGATCGTCCTGACTAGACAGACACCGGGGTTACGAGACGTCCCTTAGGGCCGGGTCTGCTCGCGCACCCAGGCGGTGTAGCCGGGGTTGCCGCTGTCCTCCCGGCTGACCAGGATCTCCGGCACCTCGTACGGGTGGTTGGCGCGGAGCTGGTCGACCAGGGCGTCCACCCGGTCCGGCGCGGTCTTGAACCGCACCTGCCACTCGGCGGTGGTCTGGATCGCCGACTGCCACCAGTAGGTGCTGTCCACCGGGCCGCCGACCTGGGCGCAGGCCGCCAGCCGGCCGGCGACGGCCGCGGCCGCCAGCACGTCCGCGACCCCGCGGGCGTCCACCACAGTCGTCACCACGCAGATCTGCTCCACGAGCGCACCCTACGCGGCCCGCTGCCACCACGCCGAACAGGCGCGGGGAATCGGCTCAGGCGTCGACGGTGCCGTCGCGGTTGTCCGCGATCCACCTGTCGATGCGGGCCCACCAGTCGAACAGCCAGTCGATGCGTTCCTGCTTGCCGGCCGGGATCTCCTCCGGCGGCACCGACCAGAACCGCATCACGATCCGCTTGTCCATCGGCAGCTCGCGCCACACGTCCGCGACGGTGAGCATCTGGTCCAGACCGGTGTGCGCCACGAAGATCACGCCGGCGTCCGGCGCGGCGTCGAGCGCGGCGAGCAGCCCGCCCGGCTGCGGGGCGAGCACGTGCCGCATCCGCTCGGCGCGGCGCGCCATCCGTTCCAGGCCGAGCGACCGGAGCCGGTCAATCGCACGCAGCCGGCGCGCCGGGGTGAAGTTGCCGCCCTCCGGGAAGATCACGAAGGCGTCGTCGTCGTCCAGGCCGGTGGCCAGGTGCCCGACCTGCCGGGCCACCGACTCGCGCCCGTCCGGCCCGGCCGCGATGAACCGGTTGGGCAGCCGGTTGAGCAGCACGTCGATCGCCGGGTCCCACTGGAGGGTCTCCTTGAGCACGATCCGGGGTTCCCGGTTGAACCAGTTCACCAGCGCGTGGATCAGGATGAACGAGTCGCCGGGGCCGGCGTGCCGGCAGACCACCAGCTCGGGGCGGCCGGGCAGTGCGGTGTCCGGGTCGGTGCCGACCACGTCGATGCTCAGCCGCAGCGTCCAGCGGGCCTGCCAGAACATGATCCGCAGGAACCAGCCGGCCAGCACGTAGTGGGCCCGCTGGAAGGCCGGCGCGCGCTTGTACACGCCGAAGCCGGAGGCGAGCCAGAGCAGGAACAGGGCGAGCAACGCGGCGGCGTCCCAGACCAGGTAGACGGTGCCGATCCAGAGCAGCCGCAGCGGCCGCAGCCGTCCCGGCACCAGCGGGGACGCGGCGAGCGCCAGCAGCGCCCAGCCGGGCAGCGTGGTCACCACGAGGAAGGCCAGCAGCACCACACCAGGGGCGAGCACCAACCGGCGTAGCCAGCGGGGTGGCAGCGGCATTCAGCGCTCCAGCGCGGTGTCCAGGTATCGGCGGGAGGCAGTGTACGCGCGGCTGATCCGCCGTCCCACCGCCGCCGTGTCCCGGTACGCCCACGGGCTGTCGTCGCGCGGCTCCAGCCCGCCGGTGGGCAGCACGTGCACCTCGACGTCCTCGGGCAGCGCCGCCATCTCCCGCGCGAACCGGTGCCGGCGGGCGATCTCGAACGCCACCTGGGCGATCTCCCAGGGGCGGCGCGGCGGCGTCAGTTCGCGTTCGATCCGGCCCACCTGGAGCACGAAGATCTGCTTCGCGCCGAGCAGCACCGCCTCGCCGACCGGGATCGAGTTGACCACCCCGCCGTCGATGTAGTGCTGGCCGTCGATCTGGGTCGGGGGCAGCAGCCCGGGCACCGAGGCGGAGGCGAGCACCGCCGGCACCAGCGGTCCGGTGTGGAACCAGTGCTCGGCCGCGCGTTCGATGTTCGCGGCGCAGCAACGGAACGGCACGGCCAGGTCGGCGAAGGTGGTGTCCTCGCCCAGCGCGCTCTCCAGCAGGCGGTACAGCGGGCGGGGTGAGTGCAGGTGGGTACGTGCCGCGAACCGGCGCAACTGCCGGGCGACCGAGTCGCCGTACACCTCGCTGGCCTCCGGCGACGCCCAGAGCCGGACCAGCCGGTCGGTGACCGCCTCGGTCGGGTCGGCGGCGACCAGGGCGCCGTTGACCGCGCCGATCGACGTACCCAGCACCATGTCGGGTTTGATCCGGGCGCGGAACAGGGCGCGCAGCATGCCCACCTCGACCGCGCCGAGCACTCCCCCGCCGCCGAGCACGAACGCCACCGGACCTGCTGCCATGCCGTTCATCCTGGCACGCGGCCCACACCCGGCCGCCCGGCCGCCCCGCCCGTGACCGGACCGTCACGCGACACCGGCCGGGTTGTGACGCAGCGCGATCGTCAACCGGACGACTGTTGACAGGTCAGACACATTCCCGCAACCTGATAGCGCTCCCGAGCCCAGGCAGGTGCGAGCTGATGGCGACACTCCAGGCCGGCCGTCTGCTGGCCCGGCGGTACCGGCTCATCGACCGGATCGGTGCCGGTGGCATGTCGGTGATCTGGCGTGCCCGCGACGAGGTGCTCGACCGGATCGTGGCGGTCAAGGTGCTCGCCCCCTCGCTCGCCGCCGACGCCCGGTTCCGTGACATGGTGCGCGAGGAGGCCCGCTCCGCCGCCCAGCTCGACCACCCGCACGTCACCGCCGTGCACGACTACGGCGAGACGGTGGCCCCGGACGGCTCGATCACCTCGTTCGTGGTGATGGAGCTGCTCAGCGGCGAGGAGCTGGAACACCGGCTCACCGAGGGTCCGCTGCCCTGGCCGGAGGCGGTGGAGACGGGCGCGCAGGTGGCCGAGGCGCTGGCCGCGGCACACCGGCTCGGCATCGTGCACCGCGACGTGACCCCGGCCAACGTGATGATGACCGGCACCGGCGCGAAGGTGCTCGACTTCGGCATCGCCACCCGGATCGGCGCGCCGGACGACGACGAGGACGGCGGCACGTTCGGCACCCCGGCGTACGTGGCGCCGGAACGGCTCGACGGCGCGCCCGCCCAGCCGGCCACCGACGTCTACTCGCTCGGCGTGCTGCTGTTCGAGACGCTGACCGGGCACCCGCCGTACCCGGCGGAGACCTGGGAGCAACTGAGCGCGGCTCTCGCGGACTGTCCGGAGCCGACACTGGACGACGTACCGGGACTGCCCGGTCCGGTCGCTGACATCTGCCTGCGCTGCCTGGCCCGCGACCCGCGCCGGCGGCCCACCGCGCACCGGGTCGCCGCCGTGCTGCGCGACCAGTTGCTGCCCGCCGACCCGCAGGCCGCCACCATGCTGGCGCCGACCATGACGCTGCCCGCGCTGACCTCGCCGCCGCCGGTCGGGCCGGAACCGGCCGGGCCGCCGACCCCGGGCCCGGCCCCCGCCGCGCCGCCGAGCCCGGAGCCGGGGCGGGATCCCGCCGCGCCGCCGGCGCCGCGCCGGCGCCGCACCCTCACGCTGGCCGCCGTCGGCGTCACAGTGGTCGCCGCCGCGGCGCTGCTGGCGCCCGCGCTGACGCCGGACCGGCAGGTGGACCCGCGGGTGCTGCCGACCGCCGGGCCGGTGCAGCCGTCGCCCGCCGACCCGCCGGTGGTCGAGGAGCCGGCCACCACGCCGCCGGCCGCGCCGACGTCGGTGCCGCCGAGCGGGGGCGCCCGCCCGCCGGCCGCCGGTCAGGCCGACGCCGCCGAGCGGGTGGACGGGCTGATCGAGGCCGGGCTGACCGAGGGCCAGATCCGCGAGGACGTCGGGGTGGACCTGCGCAACCTGCTGCGCAACGCGGTCGCCGCGAACGGCGAGGGCGAGGTGACCGCCGCCGTGGACCGGCTCCGCGGCAAGATCGACGAGCGTCGCCGGGAGGGCAGCATCAGCCCCGGGTACGCGCGGCGACTCGACGCCGCGGCGGCGGAACTCGTGGCCGGGCAGACCTGACCGGTCAGCCGGCCACGGCGGGCGCGACCGTCCGGGATGCCCGGGCGGGTGCCCGCGCGGCCAGGAAGCCCCGGTAGACCGCCTCGTAGTCGGCGGCCATCCGCTCCACCGAGAAGTTCTCCGCGACGTGCGCGACGCAGTCCTCCGGATCCAGGTCCGCCGCCGCCCGCAGCGCCGCCGGCAGCTCGCCGGGGTGCTCGCAGACGAAACCGGTGATCCCGTCGCGGACCAGCTCCGGCACCGCGCCCCGGCCCAGCGCCACCACCGGCGTACCGGTAGCCATCGCCTCCACCATCACCATGCCGAACGGCTCCGCCCACTGGATCGGCATGATCAGGCAGCGGGCGTCCAGCAGCAGCCGCAGCGCGGTCGCCCGGTCCGCGTTCACCACGAGCGTCACGTCGTCGCCGAGCAGCGGCCGGACCACCTGCTCCAGGTAGCGGCGCTCGGCCGGCTCGTTGCTCTTGCCGGCGAGCGTGAGCGGCAGCCCGGCGGCCCGGCAGGCCGCGATCGCCACGTCCGGGCCCTTGTCCGGGCTGAACCGGGCCAGCCAGAGCACCGGGCCCGCGCCCGGGCTGCGCTTGCGCGGGATGTCCCGCAGCGGCATCGCGTTGTGCACGGTGCCCGCCCAGGGCAGTCCCGGGTTCGCGCGGCGCTGGGCATGCGAGATCGCGACCAGGCCCACCCCCCTGTCGGTGTTGCCGAGCACGGTGCCGTACTCGCCGACCGGGTTGCCGTGCACGGTGGCCACTGTGGGCACGCGGCGACGACCGGCCACCATCGGGCCGATCGTGGTGTGGTCGTGGATCAGGTCGAAGCCGGCCGGGTCGACAAGGCGGTCCACGTGGGCCAGGTGCGCCAGTTCGGGCAGCGACTCGCCCATCCGCTCGTACTGGAGGTCGTCACAGGTGGAGACGAAGTCGGCGGCGGTGCCGTGCTCGGTGCCCGCGCCGAACAGCGTGACGCGGTGCCCCCGGTCGACAAGCGCGTCGACGAGGCCCGCCACCACCGTCTCCAGCCCGCCGTAGCCGGGCGGCGGCACCGAGAGCCACGGCGGCACCACCATGGCGATCCGCAACGGCCCGGCCCAGGCGCGCTCCGAGGACTGCTGGTTCACGGCCACGAGTCCTCCCCGTCGGTCCCCGGCGTACCCCGCTGCGCGCGGGTTCCCGGCCCGGCCCGCGGTAAACGACGGGCGGTCAGCCGGACACCACGATCCCGACGTGCACCTCCCGTACGCCGGGCAGCGCCCAGGCGGCCCGTTCCGCGTCCTCGCGCTGCCACCAGGCGCTCACCACGCCGTCGAGCACCACCGTGTCGCCGTCGACCCGGGCGTCGATCCGCTCGGTCCCGGTACGCCGCAGCAGCAGGGCGCGCAGGTCGAGTCGCTTCTGCTCGTCACTCGGCGGCGTCGGGGGCCGCACCTCGACCAGGTTCGTCACCCCGCGTACGCCGCGCAGCCGGCGCAGTTCCCGTTCGGCGGTACGGCGCTGGAAGCCGAACTCGACCTCGCCGCGCAGCATGATCCAGCCGTCGGCGACGGTCACGTCCAGCCGCTCGGCGGGCACGAAGCTGTCCCACTCCAGCGCCCGGCTCGCCGCGATCGCGATGTCGGCGTCGGTACGCAGGTCCGTGGCGGGCAGGTCGACCGCCAGGTCGCTGGCGACCGCCCGGACGCCGCGTACCCGGTGGGCGCAGCGCTCGGCGGCCCACCGCCGGGCGTAGCTGTCCACCTGGCCGGTGAGCGTCACGACGCCCCGCGAGACCGTCACGCCGATCTCGGTGGCCCGGGTCTGCGCGTCCCAGTCCAGTTCGGCGAGGACGTCGCGCTGGATCTGCTGGTCGGTACGCACGGCGGACGTGGTGGTCATGCCCCGACCCTCCCGCCGGTGCGGGTGAGGCGCGCTCACCCGCACCGGGTGAGAAACGAGGAGGGGCGGCGGGTGACGGAGCCAACCCCCTTGGCTCCGTCACCCGCCGCCCGGGAGGGAGGTAGGTCCTCGGGACTATGACGTCTCGGCGAGCGTCACGGTTGCGCTCTCGCTGGATCCGTTTCGCTTGTACTGCACCTCGACCCGGTCGCCGACCTTGCCGGCCTGCACGGCGCCGACCAGGTCGTTCGAGTCGTTGATCACCTTGTCGCCGAACTTGGTGATCACGTCGCCGCGCTGGAGCCCGGCCTTCTCGGCGGGGCTGCCGGGCGTGACGGCGGCGACCAGCGCCCCGCCGTCCTCGGCGCCGTTCACGCTCACCCCGAGCGAGGGGTGGCTGATCTTCTCGCCGCGCTGGAGCTTCTCGGCCACGTTCTTGGCCTTGTTGCTCGGGATGGCGAAGCCCACGCCGATGTTTCCGGTGCTGCCCTGCCCGGCGGTGGCGATGGCGGTGTTGATGCCGATCACCTCGCCGCGGGTGTTGACGAGCGCGCCGCCGGAGTTGCCCGGGTTGATCGGGGCGTCGGTCTGGAGCAGGCCGGAGATCGAGCTGGCGCCCTGCTGCGGGTTCTGCTGGCCGCCCTCGCCCGCCTGGATGGTGCGGTCGCGGGCGCTGAGGATGCCGGCGGTGACCGAGCCCTGGAGGCCGAGCGGGCTGCCCAGGGCGAGCACCTGGTCACCGACCTGCATGGCGTCGCTGTCGCCGAACTTGGCCGCCTTCAGGTTGCTCACGCCACTGGCCTGGACCACCGCGAGGTCGGTCTTCGGGTCGGTGCCGACGATCTTCGCGGAGGCGCTCTTGCCGTCGGCGAAGACCACCCGCACGGTGTCGCCACCGGCGCCGGCGACGACGTGGTTGTTGGTGAGCACGTACCCGTCGGCGCTGAGGATCACCCCGGAGCCCTCACCGCTGTTCGTCATGATCGTGACGATGCTGTCCTGGACGGAGGCCGCGATCTTCGGCAGGTCGGCGCTGTTGATCACCGGGGCGGCGGAGTAGGTGCGGGTGGGTCCGTCCCCGTCGAACGCGAGGGCGAGCGCGCCACCGGCCGCGCCGGAGCCGAGCATCAGGACCAGCGCCAGCGCGCCCGCGCCGACGAACTTCCCGGCCCGGCTGGGGCGGGCCGGCTGCTGCGGGCCCCACTGCGGCATCTGCTGCCCGGGCTGGTACGGCTGGTAGCCCTGCTGCGTCTGGTACGGCTGCGCCTGGTACGACGGCACCGGCCCGCCGTGCTGCGTGGACGGGTAGCCGGTGGCGGACTGCTGGTTCCAGCCGGCCTGCTGGTGCTGCTGCCCGTACCAGGGGTGCGGCTGCCCCGAGGCCGGGTACGGCGGCGCGGACGGTGTCGCCGGCTGCGGCGGGTACGGCCCGGCGGGCGCAGCGTCCGCGGCGCTGCCGGCCGGGTTCGGGTGTCCGGCGGGCGTGCCGGTTCCGGCGGCCGGGGAGTCGGCCGGAACCGACGCGGGGGCCGGGGTGCTGGAGGAGTCCGACGTCCCGCTCTCGACGCGGGGCAGCTCGGCGGTGTGGTGCGACGGCTCGGCGTCGGCGGGGGCCGGCGACCGCTGCGGATCGGTCTCGTGGTCGGTCATGCCACCAGCTTTCCCCGTAGCACTGTCACCAGCCTGGAATCCACCTGGAAGTTTTCTGAATGTCACTCGCCGGGCTCGGGCTCCTCGGGCAGCAGCGGCAGCTTCACCCGGAAGGTCGCCCCGCCGCCCGGTGTCTCCGCCACCTCGACGGTGCCGTGGTGCGCGGCGACGAGCGCGGCCACGATGGCCAGGCCGAGGCCGGTGCTGATCGGTCCACCGGCCCGGCGGGTACGGGCGGCGTCCACCCGGTAGAACCGCTCGAAGACCCGTTCGGCCTGCTCCGGGGTGAGGCCGGGACCGGTGTCCGCCACCTCCACCACGGCGAGGTTGCCCGCCTCGGCCCGCAGCCGCAGCGTCACCGAGGCGTCCGGCGGCGTGTGGGTGAGCGCGTTCGTCATCAGGTTGCCGATCACCTGGCGCAGGCGCGCGTCGTCGCCGAGCACCACGAGCTGCCCGGCGCCCGGTTCCCGCTCCAGCTCGATGCGCCGGTCCGGGGCGACCACCCGGGCCGCCTCGACCGCGTCGGACGCCAGCACCGGCAGTTCGACCGGGGCCAGCGCGATCGGCCGTTCCCGGTCCATCCGCGCCAGCAGCAGCAGGTCCTCCACCAGCAGTCCCATCCGGGACGCCTCGTCCTCGATGCGGCGCAGCAGGTCGGCGGTCTGCTCCGGCGCCCGCGCCGCGCCCTGGCGGTACAGCTCGGCGAAGCCCCGGATGGTGGTCAGCGGCGTGCGCAGCTCGTGCGAGGCGTCGGCGATGAACTGCCGCATCCGCTCCTCGGACCGGCGGGCCCGCGCCTCCGAAGCCTGCGCGTACGCGGCGGCGTCCCGCGCGCCCATCTCGGCGCTGCGCGCCGCCGCCTCGGAGGCGGCCCGCGCGGTGAACGCGGCCTCGATCTGCGCGAGCATGGCGTTCAGTGCCCGGGACAGGCGGCCCAGCTCCGAGGTGGGGCACGGCCGCCCCATCTCCGGGTCGGGCACCCGCCGGGTCAGGTCGCCGCCGGCGATGGCGGCCGCCGTACGCTCTATCTCCACCAGCGGCTTCAGGCTGGTACGGACGATCCCGGCGCCCACCGACGCCAGCGAGATCAGCACCGCGCCCCCGACCAGAAGGTCTATCCACACCAGCCGGCCGACCGCGGAGTCGACGCCGGTGAGGTGCTGCCCGAGCGCGATGATCCGCCCGTCGGGCAGGGCGGTGTAGAGCATCCGCCACCGGCTGCGGCCGTCCTCGGAGCGCACGGTGAACGGGTCGCCCACCCGCTCCCGGTAGCCCGCGTAGTCGGCGGGGAACCGGGGCAGTTCCTCGTCGCGCAGGCCCTCGTAGCGCGTCGGCTCCTCCGGCAGCTCACCGGGTGCCATGACGGACGCCACGTAGTCCGACGGGATGGTGATCTTGATCCCGCCGCCGCCGGCCTTGTCGAGCGTGTTGGCCACCGTGTACGCGCCGCCGCGGAGCTGGTCGTCCGCCTGCCCGATCAGATAGTTGCGCAGCAGGAACGCCGTCAGACCGCTGATCACCACCAGCGCCACAGCCACGAGCGCGAGGACCGCGGCGACGAGCTTCAGCCGGAGCGGGACGCTGCGCAGCCTGCCCTTCGCGTCGTCGACGACGTTCACGCCGCCGGCTTGCGGAGCACGTAACCCACTCCCCTGAGCGTGTGGATCAGCCGGGGCTGGGTGTTGTCGACCTTGCGCCGCAGGTACGAGATGTAGGACTCGACGATGTTGTCGTCACCGCGGAAGTCGTAGTTCCAGACGTGGTCGAGGATCTGCGCCTTGCTGAGCACCCGGTTGGCGTTGAGCATCAGGTAGCGCAGCAGCTTGAACTCGGTCGGCGACAGCTGCACCCGCTGGCCGGCCCGGTGCACCTCGTGGGTCTCCTCGTCCAGCTCCAGGTCGGCGAAGGTGAGGCGGGACGGGGCCTGCTCGCCGGTCGCGGTACGCCGCAGCACGGCACGGATCCGCGCGGTCAGCTCCTCCAGGCTGAACGGCTTGGTGACGTAGTCGTCGCCGCCCAGGGTGAGCCCGCGGATCTTGTCGTCGGTGGCGTCGCGCGCGGTCAGGAAGACCACGGGGGTACGGGTACCGCCCTCGCGCAGCATCCGGATGACCTCGAAGCCGTCCAGGTCGGGCAGCATCACGTCGAGCACCACCAGGTCGGGCCGGTGGTCCTTGGCGGCGTTCAGGGCGGCGCTGCCGCTGGTCGCGGTGGCCACGTCGAAGCCCGCGAAGCGCAGGCTCGCGGAGAGCAGTTCGAGGATGTTGGGATCGTCCTCGACGACGAGAAGCCGTGCCTCGGTCTGGGTAGCCGCCATGTCACCCATCATCCGCGCTGCGGCTGCGGCCACGCTGGGTGCTCCCTGGAAACAACCTGTGAGATCAGCGGAGCAGCCGCCGGAGCCCTTCCAGCGCGCCGTCGAGCAGCCGGATCGCGGTACGGAGCTGGTTGTCGCTCAGCCGCCGGGCCCGGACGAGCGCACCGACCTCGACGGTGAACGCGGCCAGCCGCTCATCGAAGTCGGCGAGCAGCGGTGAGTCGTCCGGACGGGCCGCGCCCTCGCCGGTCGCCGGACGGGCGGTGGCGGACGCCGCCCAGCCGCCCTGGCGGGTCTGCCGGGCCACCTCGCGCAGTTCCCGCTTCAGGTCGCGCACCGATCCGCGCACCTCGGTGCGGATCTCCCCGGCCAGCGCGGAGAGATCCTCGACGGCGGCGCCGATGTCGTTCTCCAGCGTCGACAGCTCGTCGGCGCGCTGGCGCAGTTCGGCGCGGCCCGCCTCGGTGATCTCGTAGACCTTGCGGCCGCCCGCGGCGGTGTGCGTGACCAGCCCCTCCGCCTCCAGCCGTTGCAGGCGCGGGTAGATGGTGCCGGCGCTGGGCGCGTACAGGCCGAGGAAGCGCTCCTCCAGCAGGCGGATCAGCTCGTAGCCGTGCTTCGGGCCGTCGTCGAGCAGCTTCAGCAGGTAGAGCCGGAGCCGGCCGTGGCTGAACACCGCGGTCACGGCACGTCCTCCACGTGGTCGGCGGGCGCGACCGGGCGGGCGAGCAGCGCGATGCTGCCGGAGGTCGCGGAGGCCCAGAGCCTACCCGCACCCCCGCCGAGCACACCGTGGCTGTCCTTGATCGAGCCGAGCCCGCGTCCACCGCTGTCCACCTGGGGAAAGCCGCTGGTGATCTTGCCGGACGTGGTGTGCAGGTGCACGGTGAGGTCGCTGTCCTCGCGGACCCGGACGGTGATGCTGCCGGAGATGGCGCTGAGCCGGATCTCGCTGCCGCGCGGGTTGTCCAGGTCGCAGGTGATCGAGCCGGAGACGGCGTGGGCGCGGACCCGGTCGGGCGCGCTGTCGGCGAGGATCAGCTCACCGGAGACCGTCTCCAGGTCCAGGTCGCCGCCGATGCCGAGCGCCTCGACCGGCCCCGAGATGACCTTCGCGCTGGTGCGTCCCCGCAGCCCGCGCAGCGTGACCTGCCCGGAGGTGACGTCGACCCGGGTCTCCCGGCGCAGCCCGGAGGCGACGAGCGCGCCGCTGACCACCGACAGGGTGGCGAGCACGTCCGGCGGGACGGCCACCGACACCTCGGCCCGGATCCGGTTGCCGAACCAGGAGAAGATGCCGAACAGGCCGGGCTTGCGCTTGTGCCGGATCGTCAGCCGCCCGTCGCGTACCTCGACGAGGAGCGGCCGGCTGCTGACCCGGGTCACGTCGACCCGGGCCGGACCGTCGGCGCCGACCACGTTCAGCCGGCCGCTGATCAGCTCGGCGTCGAGCCGGGTGATCGGCTCGTCCAGCGTGATGCGCTGCGGGTTCTCGACCGTCCAACTGGCCATGACACGCTCCCCTCGTCGGCGCGCCGACCCACGGCGTGCCAGGTGTTGCGAGAAGCATAACGCGATACATCGCGACTGAACAAGACACTGTCGCGACTATGTCGCGTCTCCGACGACTGAGCGCGTCAGGCCGCCAGGTCGAGCTGGGCCGCGAGCACGGGACGCGGGGCCGGGTGGACGGCGGCCTCGGCGATCCGGGCCAGCGCGCGGCGGTCCGCGCCCTCGGCCGGGTGCAGCGCCGCGCTCACCGTCACCGACACGGTCAGGCCCCGGGCGGCGAGCACCCGGCGTACCGACGCCCAGAGCGTCTCCTCACCCAGGAAGGCGGGCAGCGTGCTCGGGTCGCCCGCGTACCGGTAACCGATGCTCAACGGCACCACCGGAGCGCCCGCCGCCACGGCGGCCTCGAACATCGCCGGGCGGAAGCCGCGGCTCGGGCGGCAGTCCGCCGCGGCGCCGCACCAGGTCGTACCCTCCGGGAACACCGCCACCGACCGCCCGGACCGCAGCGCGCCGGCCACCCGCGCGACGGTGGCCGGCAGGTCACGCGGCCGGGACCGGTCCACGAAGACGGTGCCCGCCGCGGCGGCCAGGGCGCCGACCAGCGGCCAGCTCCGGACCTCGCGCTTCGCCACCATCCGGACCGGCGACACGGCAAGCACC
This sequence comes from Micromonospora sp. CNZ285, assembly GCF_004637285.1. Taxonomy (NCBI): domain Bacteria; kingdom Bacillati; phylum Actinomycetota; class Actinomycetes; order Micromonosporales; family Micromonosporaceae; genus Micromonospora; species Micromonospora sp. CNZ285. The sequence goes on from NZ_SPQD01000001.1 coordinate 4,261,773, forward strand.
GCCAGGACGTCCAGCCAGGAGACGTGGTTGGCGACCAGCAGCGCGCGCCCGCGCGGCGTCCGGCCGCGGACCAGCAGCCGGACCCCGAGGGTACGCAGCGTCCACCGTGCCCAGCCGCGCGACGCGGCCCGGCCCCGGGCGGCGGACAGCAGCGGCAGCAGCACTGCGAGGCCCGCCCCGGCCAGCATCATGCCGAGTACGCCGAGCAGCCGCCCGGCCCGGCGCAGCAGCGACACGTCCGGGGCGGCGGGCGCCGGCAGACAGTCCGGCCCGCACCCCGAGGCGGGCCGCCACAGGCCCGCACCGTCGACGCCCGCGCGCGGGTCCGCGCCGAGCCCGGGGACAGCGGCGGTCACGACCCGGCCTCGCCGAGGAAGTGCCGCAGGTAGCGCGGGTTCATCCGGTCCAGCGAGAACAACACGTAGAAGTCGGCGCAGCCGAAGTCCGCGTCGTACCCGGGCTCGCCGGCCACCCAGGCGCCCAGCCGCAGGTAGCCGCGCAGCAGCGGCGGAACGAGCGCCCGCCGTTGCGCCGGGGTGAGCGCGGCGAGGTCGGCGGCGGGCGCCTCGGCGAACCAGGGCCGGCGCGGGGTCACCCGCAGCAGCGGCGGGGCGAGGTGCCGGGCGGTGACCTCGGCCCACACCTGCGCGGCGGCGGTCCCGCCGTCGGCGACCGGCACCGAGGCGCAGCCGCCGAGCCAGCGGGCGCCGCGCAGGTGCAGGTAGCGGCAGATCCCGGCCCACATGAGGTTGATCACCGCGCCGGTGCGGTGGTCCGGGTGGACGCAGGAGCGGCCCGCCTCGACCAGGTGGTCGCGGAGCGGGGCCAGCGGGCCCAGGTCGAACTCGGCGTCGGCGTACCGGCGGTCGGTGCGGCCGGGCGGCAGCAGCCGGTACGTGCCGACGACCTCGCCGGTGCCCTCGCGCAGCACCACCAGGTGGTCGCAGTACGCGTCGAACCCGTCGGTGTCGAGCCCGGTGGCGGCGGTCGGCAGGGTGGCGCCGAGTTCGCCGGCGAACACCTCGTGGCGCAGGCGTTGCGCGGCCGCGACCAGTGTCGGGTCGTCGGCGATCAGCAGGGTGTAACCGCTGGTCGTGAGCGGTGCGCCAGCGGCGTGCAGAACGGCCATGACTCCTGTGTAGGTGCCCCGGGTTGCCGCCGGACGGGATGAGGGGTGTCGATCCGGTGAACGCCGGTCGGCGGCGGCGTGCGAACCGGGACGGCCGGGACGGGACCGGCGTGTGCGAGGCTGCCGGGCGGACCGCCCGCGACGGCGCCGGCGGAGGGGAACCCGGAGGTGCACATGCTGGTCGAGGCCCGCTTCCAAGGGCCGGACGGCTCCGGCAACGGCGGCTGGAGCGCCGGGATCTTCGCCGCGCTGATCGACGACCGGGGCCCGGTGGAGGTCACCCTGCGCCGGCCGCCGCCGCTGGACACGCCGCTGACCGCCGCCGACGGCGAGGTACGCGACCCGGACGGCCACCTGATCGCCCAGGTACGCCGGGTCGAGCCGGTCGACGCGGTGGTGCCGCCGGTGGACCCGGCGACGGCGGAGCAGGCCGCGCGGGCGTACCCCGGTCTGGTCGACCACCCCTTCCCCCGCTGCTACGTCTGCGGCCCGGCGAACCCGGACGGGCTGCGGATCTTCCCCGGCCGGCTGCCGGACGGGCGGACCGCCGCGCCGTTCCGCGCGCCGGACGAGGTGGTGCCCGCGACGGTGTGGGCGGCGCTGGACTGCCCGGGCGGCTGGGCGGTGCTCGCGCCCGGCCGGCCGTACGTGCTGGGGCGGATCGCCGCGCAGGTCACGGCGCTGCCGCGGCCGGGCGACGAGTGCGTGGTGACGGGCGTCGCGGTGGGCTCCGAGGGGCGCAGGGCCGAGGTGCACACCAGCCTGTACGGTGCGGACGGCGCGCTGCTCGGCCGCGCCCGGGCCACCTGGGTGGCGCTACCGAGCCGGTGATCTCCTCCCTGAGGAGGACGGCGCGTACACGTCCCGCCTGATTGACCCCCTTGCGCCGGGTTGGAAGGCTGTTGCCGGGTGCCCCCGCAACGGCGCCCCCACCGGCGCGCGACGAGCCCGCCGGGGCAGGAGAGGAGAATGATGTCCGACGGGCAGCCACGCCCCAGTGCCGGGACCGGCCAGATCATCGTGTCCGGCCTGACCAAGCAGTACAAGACCGTCCGCGCGGTCGACGATCTGTCGTTCACAGTCGAGCCGGGCCGGGTCACCGGCTTCCTCGGCCCCAACGGCGCGGGTAAGACGACCACGCTGCGCATGCTGCTCAACCTGGTGACGCCGAGCGCCGGTACGGCCACCATCGGCGGCAGCCGGTACGCCGACCTGCCCGACCCGCTCCGTACCGTCGGTGCGGTGCTGGAGGCGTCCAGCGCACACAAGGGCCGCACCGGCATCAACCACCTGCGGGTGATCTGTGCTGCGGCGGGCCTGCCGAAGGAGCGCGCCGACGAGGCGCTCGCCCTGGTCGGGCTCTCGCCCGCCGCCAAGCGCAAGTTCAAGGGCTACTCGCTCGGCATGAAGCAGCGGCTCGGCATCGCCGCCGCGATGCTCGGCAACCCGCAGGTGCTGATCCTGGACGAGCCGGCGAACGGCCTGGACCCGGAGGGCATCCGCTGGATGCGCGGCTTCCTCAAGGGGCTCGCCGCCGAGGGACGGACGGTGCTGGTCTCCAGCCACCTGCTCTCCGAGATGCAACTGCTCGCCGACGACGTGGTGATCATCGCGGCCGGCAAGCTGGTCCGGCAGGGCCCGGTCGACCAGGTGATGGCGTCGATGACGCACGACGTGCGGGTGCGGGTGCGCACCCCGCAGGCCGACGAACTGACCGCGGCGCTGCGCGAGCAGTCGGCAGTCGTCGACACCGACCCGCACGGCGCGCTGCTGGTGACCGGCGTGGACGCGCCGGCTGTGGGCCGGGTCGCGCTGGCCGCCAAGGTGGAGCTGCACGAGCTGACCACCGAGCGCCCCGACCTCGAAGGGGTCTTCCTGGAGCTGACGGCCGGAAAGGCGGAGATCCGATGACGCTTGTCCGATCCGAACTGCTCAAGATCCGTACCACCAGCACCTGGTGGATCTTCGGGCTGATCAGCCTGGCGCTGTGGGCGCTCACGCTGTTCTTCAACTGGTTGCAGACCGAGGCGCTGGCCAGCGGGGACTTCGGCCAGGCGCCGGAAGACCAGACCGACCAGTTGCAGGCCATCGCGGCCGCCGACAACCTGGCGGCCAACCTCTACACCAACGGCCAGTTCTTCGGGCTGCTCATCGTGCTGCTGCTGGGCATCGTGGTGGTGACCAGCGAGTTCTTCCACCAGACGGTGACCACCACGTTCCTCACCGCGCCGCACCGCACCGCGGTGATGCTGGCCAAGCTGGCCGCGGCCGGCGTGCTTGCGCTGCTGTTCTGGCTCGTCACCACAGTGCTGAACCTGGTCACCGCGCCGCTGATCCTCAGCTCGGTGGACGTCGGCTCGCAGCTCGGTAGCGGCGCCGTGTGGCGGGCGATCGCGCTCAACGGCCTGGCGTACCTGCTGTGGTCGGTGCTCGGCGTCGGGCTCGGCGTGCTGATCCGCAGCCAGATCGGCGCCACCGTGACCGGCATCCTGTTCTACCTGGGCGGCGCGATCGGCGCGGTCATCGTGCTGAGCCTGCTCGCGTCGCGGTACGGCGACTGGATCAACAAGCTCCAGCTGCTGGTCCCGTCGCTGGCCTCCGGGCTCATGGTCGGTGGCGACACCGATATCCCGGGTAACCCGCCGCAGTGGGCGGGCGCCCTGGTGCTGATCGGGTACGCGGTGGTGGCGGGCGCGATCGGCGTGGCCACGATCCGCAAGCGCGACATCTCCTGACCTCGCGGTCCGGACGGACCCCGGCCGGTGACGGACGTCATCGGCCGGGGTCTCGCTCGTCTAGCAGGAGTCGGCGGATCACGCAGCGTTTGCCGAACTTCTGGCATCTTCTGTGAAACGGACCACCAGCCGGAGGCGAGAATGCCTGCGCGCAGCGCACGGCGTAGCCTTGGCATCGGTTTACCCAGCGTCGGCAACCGGGGGTCACCGGGGGCCACCGTGACATTCACAACCGCGTGAAAGAGGCGATTAGCGGCCGTGTCGACCCAGCAGACTTCGCAGGAGAACCCACTGGCGGGTTTCGGCCCGAACGAGTGGATCGTCGAGGAGATGTACCAGCGTTACCTCGCCGACCCCTCGAGCGTCGATTCGGCCTGGCACGACTTCTTCGCCGACTACCGGCCGGCCCCGGGCGCCGCCACACCGCGCCCGGACGGGCAGGCCAAGCCGGCCGCGAAGCCGGAGCCGGCCGAGCAGCAGGAGGCGGTGGCCACCGTCACCGCGCAGCCCGCCAAGACCGAGCCGAAGGCCGCCCCCAAGGCCGCGGCCGCCCCGGCCAAGCCCGCCGCCAAGCCGGCGGCGAAGGCGCCTGAGCCGGCCAAGAAGTCCGCCCCGGCCAAGCCGGCGGCCAAGGCGCCGACCGCGAGCGCCGCGGGCACCACGCCGCTGCGCGGCGTCGCCGCCAAGATCGTGCAGAACATGGACGCGTCGCTGTCGGTCCCGACCGCCACGAGCGTGCGCGCCGTCCCGGCCAAGCTGCTCGTCGACAACCGCATCGTGATCAACAACCACCTGACCCGCGGTCGCGGTGGCAAGGTCAGCTTCACCCACCTGATCGGGTACGCGCTCGTCCGCGCGGTCGTCGAGCACCCGGAGATGAACAACTCCTTCGCCGAGGTCGACGGCAAGCCGGCGATGGTCCGCCCGGAGCACGTCAACCTGGGCATCGCGATCGACCTGGTCAAGCCGGACGGCTCGCGCAACCTGGTGGTGCCGTCCATCAAGGGCTGCGAGCAGATGGACTTCCGGCAGTTCTGGCAGGCGTACGAGGACGTGGTCCGGCGCGCCCGCCGCAACGAGCTGACCATGGAGGACTACTCCGGCACCACGATCTCGCTCACCAACCCGGGCGGCATCGGCACCGTGCACTCGATCCCGCGCCTGATGCAGGGGCAGAGCGCCATCATCGGCGTCGGCGCGATGGAATACCCGGCCCCCTACCAGGGCATGAGCGAGGCCACCCTGGCCGAGAACGCGGTCAGCAAGGTCATCACGCTGACCAGCACGTACGACCACCGGATCATCCAGGGCGCCCAGTCCGGCGAGTTCCTCAAGGTCATGCACGAGCTGCTGCTCGGCGAGCGCGGCTTCTACGACGACATCTTCACCTCGCTGCGCATCCCGTACGAGCCGGTGCGCTGGATGCGCGACGTGGCCGTCGACAGCGAGGGCCAGATCAACAAGACCGCGCGGGTGCACGAGCTGATCCACGCGTACCGGGTGCGCGGCCACCTGATGGCCGACACCGACCCGCTGGAGTTCAAGATCCGGAAGCACCCGGACCTGGACGTCCTCCAGCACGGGCTCACGCTGTGGGACCTCGACCGCGTCTTCCCGGTCAACGGCTTCGCCGGTCAGCAGCGGATGAAGCTGCGCTCGATCCTCGGCGTGCTGCGCGACTCGTACTGCCGCCGCGTCGGCATCGAGTACATGCACATCCAGGACCCGGAGGAGCGGCGCTGGATCCAGGAGCGGGTCGAGCGCAAGTACGAGAAGCCCAGCTCCGACGAGCAGAAGCACGTGCTGAACCGGCTCAACGCCGCCGAGGCGTTCGAGACGTTCCTGCAGACCAAGTACGTCGGCCAGAAGCGCTTCTCGCTGGAGGGCGGCGAGTCGCTGATCCCGCTGCTCGGCGAGGTGCTGGAGTGCTCCGCCGAGGCCGGGCTGGACGAGGTCGTCATCGGCATGGCGCACCGCGGCCGGCTCAACGTGCTGGCGAACATCGTCGGCAAGCCGTACGAGAAGATCTTCTCCGAGTTCGAGGGTCACCTCGACCCGCGGTCCACGCAGGGCTCGGGCGACGTGAAGTACCACCTCGGCCAGAACGGCAAGTTCACCACCCCGGACGGCGAGCACGCGGTCAAGGTGTCGGTGGTGGCGAACCCGTCGCACCTGGAGGCCGTGGACCCGGTGCTGGAGGGCATAGTCCGGGCCAAGCAGGACCGGATCGACCTCAAGCTGGAGGGCTACACCGTGCTGCCGCTGGCGGTGCACGGTGACGCCGCCTTCGCCGGCCAGGGCGTGGTCGCCGAGACGCTCAACCTCTCCCAGCTGCGCGGCTACCGCACCGGCGGCACCGTGCACGTGGTCGTCAACAACCAGGTCGGCTTCACCACCGCCCCGGAGTACAGCCGGTCCAGCCTCTACAGCACCGACGTGGCCCGGATGATCCAGGCGCCGATCTTCCACGTGAACGGCGACGACCCGGAGGCAGTGGTCCGGGTGGCCCGGCTCGCGTTCGAGTACCGGCAGGCGTTCAACAAGGACGTCGTGATCGACATGGTCTGCTACCGCCGGCGCGGGCACAACGAGGGCGACGACCCGTCGATGTCCAACCCGGAGATGTACAAGATCATCGACTCGAAGCGGTCCGTCCGGAAGCTCTACACCGAGGAGCTGATCGGGCGCGGCGACATCACCGTGGAGGACGCGGAGGAGCTGCTGCGCGACTACCAGGGGCAGCTGGAGCGGGTCTTCAAGGCCACCCGGGACGCCGCCACCACCCCGCGTCAGCTCAGCCGCCCGGCCCGGGAGGAGGAGCCGGAGCCGCAGGTCGACACCGCCACCGACGCCGCGGTGGTCAAGGCGATCGGCGAGGCGCACGTCAACCTGCCGGAGGGCTTCACCCCGCACAAGCGGATCCAGCAACTGCTGGAGCGGCGCCGCAAGATGTCCGTCGAGGGCGGCATCGACTGGGGCTTCGCCGAGATCATCGCGTTCGGCACGCTGCTGCACGACGGCGTCACCGTCCGGCTCGCCGGGCAGGACTCGCGTCGCGGCACGTTCGTCCAGCGGCACGCCTCGGTGGTCGACGCCAAGACCGGCGAGGACTACCTGCCGCTGATGTCGCTCACCGCCGACGGCGAGCGGTCGCGCTTCTTCGTCCACGACTCGCTGCTCTCCGAGTACGCGGCCATGGGCTTCGAGTACGGCTACTCGGTGGAGAACATCAACGCGCTGGTGGCCTGGGAGGCCCAGTTCGGTGACTTCGTCAACGGCGCCCAGTCGGTGATCGACGAGTTCATCTCGTCCGGCGAGGTGAAGTGGGGTCAGCGCTCGGCGGTGACGCTGCTGCTGCCGCACGGCCACGAGGGCCAGGGCCCGGACCACACGTCCGGCCGCCCGGAGCGGTTCCTCCAGCTCTGCGCCGAGGACAACATGCGGGTGGCCATCCCGACCACCCCGGCGAACTACTTCCACCTGCTGCGCCGCCAGGCCCTGTCGCCCAAGCGCAAGCCGCTCGTGGTGTTCACGCCGAAGTCGCTGCTGCGGCACAAGCTCTGCGTGTCGCCGGTGGAGGACTTCACCACCTGCACGTTCCAGCCGGTGCTGGCCGACACCGCGGCTCCGGCGCCGGAGCGGGTGAAGCGGGTGCTGCTCTGCTCGGGCAAGGTCTACTACGACCTGTTCCAGGCCCGGCAGGAGCGGGGCGTGACCGACACCGCGATCATCCGGATGGAGCAGCTCTACCCGCTGCCCGTCGAGGAGGTCCGGGCCGCGCTCGCCCAATACCCGAACGCCGAGGACTTCGCCTGGGTCCAGGAGGAGCCGGCCAACCAGGGCGCCTGGTCGTTCGTCGCGCTCAACCTGCTGGAGCACCTGCCCGAGGTCCGGCTGCGCCGCATCTCCCGGCCGGCCGCCGCCGCGCCGGCGGTGGGCTCGGCGAAGATGCACGAGGTCGAGCAGAACGCGCTGATCGAGGCGGCTCTCCCCCGCCCGTGACACCACCGGCAGCGGCCCGTCCCGACTCCGGGGCGGGCCGCTGCCGTACGACGAGAGGAACACCGTGTACTTCACCGACCGTGGCATCGAGGAGCTGGTCGAGCGCCGGGGTGACGAGCAGGTCAGCCTGGAGTGGCTGGGCGAGCGGCTGCGTGACTTCGTCGACCTGAACCCGGAGTTCGAGACCCCGATCGAGCGGTTCGCCACCTGGCTGGCCCGCCTCGACGACCCGGACGACGACTGACGGGTCAGCCGGTCGCGCCCCGACCGGCGACCCGCAGGTCCCCGGTACGCCGCAGCTTCTGCCAGCCCAGCCGGCCGCCGGTCAGCGCGGTGCCGACCGCCTGGAGCAGCACCAGGTACATCACCTGGCGGTAGACGAACTGCTGCAACGGCAGCACCCAGAGCACGCCGAGCTTCTCCCGGTCCAGCCGGAAGGCCAGCACCGCGGTGAGGAACTGGAGCGTGAGCATCGCCAGCCAGGCCACCACAGTGTCGCTGCGGTCCAGGAAGATCAGCCCGTAGATCGCGAGCAGGTCGATCACCGGGGCGGCCAGCGGCAGCAGCACGCCGAACAGCGTCAGGAACGACAGGGACCGGCGCCCGAACCGGCCCGACGGGCCGCTCTCGATCACCGAGCGCCGGTGCTTCCACATCGCCTGCAGGGTGCCGTAGCTCCACCGGTACCGCTGCTTCCACAACTGGCCGATGGTGGCCGGCGCCTCGGTCCAGGCGCGGGCGCTCTCCTCGTACACGATGTGCCAGCCGGCCCGGCCGATGGCGACGGTGACGTCGGTGTCCTCGGCCAGCGTGTCGTCGGTCATGCCGCCCACCTGCTCCAGCGCCTGGCGCCGGAACGCGCCGATCGCGCCGGGGACGGTGGGCATGCAGCGCAGCGTCTCGTAGAGGCGGCGGTCGAGGTTGAAGCCGATGACGTACTCGATGTGCTGCCACTTGGCGATCAGGCTGCGGCGGTTGCCGACCTTGACGTTGCCGGCGACCACGCCGACCCGGGGGTCGGCGAATGGCTGGACCAGCCGGCGGACCGAGTCCGGCTCGAAGATCGTGTCGCCGTCGACCATGACGATCAGGTCGTGCCGGGCCAGCGCGACGCCCGTGTTCAGCGCGCTCGGCTTGCCGCCGTTGGGCTTGCGGACGACCCGGACGTTCGGCAGGCGCAGCGCCGCGACGATGTCGGCGGTGCCGTCTGTCGAGCCGTCGTCGACCACCAGCACCTCGATGCCGCCGGGGTGGTCACCGAGGGCCAGCGAGCGGACCGCCGCGGCGATGCCCTCCCGCTCGTTGTAGGCGGGCACGATCACCGAGACCGGTTCGGTGACCGGCGGACCCCAGGACCAGTCGCGGCGACGGCGGCGGCGCGCGTGCCGTGGGGCCAGCACGAACAGCAGCAGGGTCCGGCCGACGGTGAGCACGCCGACGAGCACGAAGAAGACGCCGAGCACCCCGAACATGCCGTCGGCCACGCGGACCGCGCCGACCAGCACGTGTCCCCGCCACCGCTCGTCGAGCGGGGCCGCCGTCTGCCCGCCCACCGGGCCGGACACGCCTGCGGCCTCGAACGTCTGGTTGAGTCCCTCGCTGACGGTGGTGAAGCGATACCCGCGTTCCAGCATCGCCGGGATGTAGCGGTCCAGCGCGGCCACGGTGCCGGACCGGTCGCCGCCCGCGTCGTGCCAGAGCGCGATCGTGCCGGCCGTCCCGTCCGGCGTGGCGTTGGCGACCATCTCCTCGACCGACGGAAGCTCCCAGTCCCGGCTGTCGACGTCGTTCACCACTGTGAGGTAGCCCAGCCCACCGGCCTGGCGCAGCATCGGCCAGTCCCGGTCGGTGTAGGCGTCCGCGCGGGACGAGTACGGGAACCGCAGCAGCGACGGCCGGACACCTGTGGTGCTGGCGATGGCGAGCTGCGTCTGCGCGTACTCCAGTTCGCGCCGCCACTCCGGCAGCGCGGCGAGGTCGGGATGGGTGAACGTGTGCACGCCCAGCTCGTGCCCCTCGGCCACCAGGCGGCGGGTCACCTCCGGGTTGCGGACGACCTGCGAGCCGATGACGAAGAAGGTGGCCTTGACCTGGTACTTGTCCAGGACGCGCAGCACCTCCGGCGTCCACCGCGGGTCGGGTCCGTCGTCGAAGGTGAGCGCGACGGTGCGCGGCGGCAGGCGGTGCGACTGGGTGCGGCCCTCCGCGCCGACGTTGACGATCGGGCCGCCCCCGATCACCGAACTGGGCACCTCCCGCTGGCTGCCGGGCGTCACCCGGTTGTCGGGTACGAACGCGGCGTTCGTGTACGCCTCGACGACCAGCAGGCCGGCCAGGATCACCACGACCATGGTGACCAGGGCCCAGCTCGGCCGGGGCAGGAGACGCCGCCCACGGGACCGGCGCGCGCCGGGGATCTGCCGGACGTCCAGCACGACTGTGGGCGTGTCGTCCGGCCGCCGCCCGGCCCGGTGCCGGCGGGCGGCGTGCACGCGGCGGGGGTCCAATGGGGCGGTGGGCTGGTCACCTGTCGACGGGCGGGCGGGCGCCTCGTCACTCATCGGCGGGCGCGGCCGGCGCGACGGGGTCGGCGGGCGGGTCGACGACCGGCGGTGGATCGACAGCGGGTGGCGGCACCTCGGCGGTGGGGGCGGTGGGCGGCGCGGTGGTGGCCGCCGGGGTGGTCCGGGGCGCGGTCGGGGCGGTCCGGGTCGGCCGTGGGTGCCGAGGGCTCGGCGAGGCCGTGGCGACGGAGGTGGCCGGCACCCGCACCGGAGCGGTCCGGACGTCGGTGGGCGCGTCCGGCGTGGGACGGGTCACCGCGGGTGCGGGCGACGCCGGCGGGTTCGGCGAGGGCAGCCGCTGCTCGCTGGTCGGCTCGACGAACGGGATGACGCTGTCCGGGGTGATCGGCCCGCCGGCGAAGCTGACCCCGACCATGACCGTGTAGACCACACCCGCCGCGCCGGCGCAGTAGGCGAGACGGCGCAGCCGCCGGCGTCGCCGCCCGCTCGGGTCGACGAAGACGGGGGGCGATTCCGGTACGACGGGAATCAGTGCTGTCGGGCCTTCCACGCGGCCAAGTGTAGATGCGAAAAAATCCCGCCTTCTCCTCTGGCCAGCCGGTGTGACCAGGCAGAACGGACAGCACCGACCTCGATCTTGTAGGTTGGGTGCCGTGGCGCGCAGCGTGTACCTGACCGGCGTTGGTTCGGGCGGGGGAAAATCGACGGTGGCCCTCGGGCTGGCCGAGCTGTTGTCCCGACAAGTGGAACGGATAGGCGCGTTCCGGCCGCTCGTCGCCGGTGACGGCGCCGACCCGATCCTGGCCCTGCTCACCGAGCGCTACCGGATGGACCTGCCGGTCGACGAGCTGTACGGCGCCACGTACGCCGAGGCGAGCGCGCTCGTCGCGGACGGCCGCCGGGAGGAGCTGATCTCCCGGATCGTCACCCGCTACCGCGAGGTCGAACGGCGCTGCCCGGCGATAGTGGTGGTCGGCAGCGACTTCGCCTACGGCGACGGCACCGGCCCCCGTGAGCTGGCCTTCAACGCCCGGCTGGCGACCGAGTTCGGCAGCGTCGTGGTGCCCGTCGTGGACGGGTTCGGGCAGGAGCCCGCCGCGATCGCGGCGGCGCTGCGTGGCGCGTACCACGATCTGGTCGACCTCGGCGCGACGGTGATCGCGGCGCTGGCCAACCGCGTGCCGGAGCCGATGACGCTGCCCGAGCTGCCGGTGCCCGCGTACGCGATCCCGGAGGTGCCGACCGTGTCGGCGCCGACGGTGGCCGAGGTGGCCGCGGCGCTGTGCGGCACGGTGCTCACCGGAGACGAGACCGCGCTCGACCGCGACGTGCTCGACTACGTGGTGGGCGCGGCGCACGTACCGACGCTGCTGGACCACCTCACCGACGGGGCGCTGGTGATCACCCCGGGCGACCGGGCGGACCTGCTGGTCGCCGCCAGCGCCGCGCACGTGGCCGGGCAGGTGTCGCTGGCCGGGCTGGTGCTCACGCTCGGCGAGCAGCCCGACCCGCGGGCCATGCGCCTGGTCGAGCGGATGAACACCGGGCTCCCCGTGCTGTCGGTGCCGAGTGACAGCTACGACACGGTGTCCGCGTCCAGCCGGATCGAGGGACGCCCCAGCACCGCCAACCCGCGCAAGGTCGAGGCCGCGCTCGGCGCGTTCGAACGCTGCGTGGACACCGACGACCTGGCCCGCCGGCTGCGGGTCAGCCGGTCCGCGCGGGTCACTCCGCTGATGTTCGAGAACGACCTGATCGACAGGGCCCGCGCCCGCCGCCGCCGGCTGGTGCTGCCCGAGGGCGCCGACGAACGGATCCTGCGCGCGACCGAGGTACTGCTACGCCGGGGCGTCGCGGAGATCACCCTGCTCGGCCGCCCGGACGAGATCGCCCGGCGCACCCGGGAACTGGGCGTCGACCTCGGTGACGCCCAGGTCGTCGATCCGGTGACCAGCCCGTGGCGGGACGAGTTCGCGCAGGCGTACGCGCAGTTGCGCGCCCACCGCGGCGTCACCGTGGAGCTGGCGCACGACATCGTGGCGCAGCCCAACTACTTCGGCACGATGATGGTGCAGACCGGTCACGCCGACGGCATGGTCTCCGGCGCCACCCACACCACGGCCGCCACCATCCGCCCGGCCTTCGAGATCATCCGGACCGTGCCCGGCGTCTCCGTCGCGTCCAGCGTCTTCTTCATGCTGCTCGCCGACCGGGTGCTGGTGTACGGCGACTGCGCCGTCAACCCCGACCCGGACGCCGACCAGCTCGCCGACATCGCCATCTCGTCGGCCGACACGGCGGCCCGGTTCGGCATCGAGCCGCGGGTGGCGATGCTGTCGTACTCCACCGGCAGCTCCGGCGCGGGCGCCGACGTGGAGAAGGTCGCGGCGGCGACCAAGCTGGTCCGGGAACGCCGGCCGGACCTGCTCGTCGAGGGCCCGATCCAGTACGACGCGGCGATCGACCCGCAGGTGGCGGCCACCAAGCTGCCGGACAGCCCGGTCGCCGGGCGGGCCACGGTGTTCATCTTCCCGGACCTGAACACCGGCAACAACACGTACAAGGCGGTGCAGCGGTCGGCCGGAGCGGTGGCGGTCGGGCCGGTCATGCAGGGCCTGCGGCGGCCGGTGAACGACCTGTCCCGCGGCGCAGGAGTGCCGGACATCGTCAACACGGTGGCGATCACCGCCATCCAGGCCGCCGCGGAGGCGTCGGAATGAGCCGCATCCTGGTCCTCAACAGCGGGTCCTCGTCGGTCAAGTACCGGCTGTACGACGGCGACGACGTCCTGGACAAGGGCACAGTCGAGCGGATCGGCGAACCCGGCGGCGGGCCGGCCGACCACGAGAGCGCGGTCCGGGAGATCATCGGCCGGCTCGACCTGACCGGGCTGTCCGGCGTCGGCCACCGGGTGGTGCACGGCGGGCGGAAGTTCAGCGCGCCGGTACGCATCGACGACGCGGTCGTCACCGCGATCGAGGACCTGGTGCCGCTGGCGCCGCTGCACAACCCGGCCAACCTCGCCGGCATCCGGGTGGCCCGGGAGGCGCTGCCGGACGTCCCGCAGGTGGCCGTCTTCGACACCGCGTTCCACCACACGCTGCCCGAGGCCGCCGCCACGTACGCGATCGACAAGGCCACCGCCGAGCGGTACGGCGTCCGCCGGTACGGCTTCCACGGCACCTCGCACGCGTACGTCTCGCGTCGCGTCGCCGACCTGCTCGACCGCCCGTACGACCGGCTCAACACCATCACGCTGCACCTGGGCAACGGGGCGAGCGCGTGCGCCGTCCAGGGTGGGCGCAGCGTGGCCACCTCGATGGGCATGTCCCCGCTGGAGGGCCTGGTGATGGGCACCCGCAGCGGCGACCTCGACCCGACAGTCATCTTCCACCTGCGCCGCGAGGGCGGCATGGTCGTGGACGACATCGACGACCTGCTCAACCACCGCAGCGGCCTGCTCGGGCTGACCGGCGTCAACGACATGCGCGAGGTGCTGGCCCGCCGCGACGCCGGTGACCCGGACGCGACGCTGGCGTTCGACGTCTACTGCCGGCGGATCACCGGCTACGTCGGCGCGTACTACGCGCTGCTCGGCCGGGTCGACGCGATCGCGTTCACCGCCGGGGTCGGCGAGCACGCCGCGCCGGTCCGGGCGGCGTCGCTGGCCGGGCTGGAGCGGCTGGGCGTCGCCGTCGACCCGTCGCGCAACGACGGCCACGGCGACCGGCTCGTCTCCCCCGACGGCGCGGGGGTGGCGGTGCTGGTGGTCGGCACCGACGAGGAGCGGGAGATCGCCCGCGAGACCCGTGAGGTGCTCGGCGTCTGACGGCCCGGCCCTCCGCCCGGCCCTCCGTGCGGCCGGGCGCGGCCGGGCACGGTCGGGCCTGGCCGGATCAGCGCGGGGCCGCCCGGTCAGCCCAGGGCGATCCAGGCGATCAGGGCGACCACCACGACGGCGGCGACGGCCCCACCGGCGATCAGCGGCAGGCGGGACGGTGCCGCCGACGACGCGGCCTGCTCGGGAGAATCGACGAATGCGCGGAACTGCGCGGTGTTGCCACTCGGGTCGGTGTAGTTCTCAGCCATGCGGCTGACCCTAGCGAAGCCTGCCGAACCGGTCCGCCCCGCCGGGCCGCCACCTGCGGATCCGGTCGGCGGGATCGGGCAAACCCGGCCACCCGGTGGAGGCGGGAGCCGCCCGGGTGGCGGCGCCGACCGGCCCGGACGGCGGGCGCGGACCGACCGCTCGGCTGCCTACCGTGCAGGTGTGAGGGGGCAGCGGCTGGTCGCCGCGCTGATGACGGCGCTGCTGGCCGGTTGCGGCCCGGCCGTGGCCACGTCCGACCCGGTCCCGGCAGGCGTCGGACCGGCGCCGGAACGCTCGTACGCGGTGGGCATGCGGCAGTTCACGCTCGACCCGGACGGCAGGCGCCCACTGCCGGTCACCGTCTGGTACCCGGCCGCCCGGTCGTCGCCCGGCCCGCCCACGTCTGCTTCCGCCACCCCCTCCGGGTCCGCCCGTGCCGTACCGGCGAGCCCCGGTCCGGCGCGTGGACCGCGCGTCCGGCCGGGAGCCCCGTTCGCCGCCGGACGGTTCCCGGTGGTCCTCTACAGCCACGGACTACGCAGCCTGCCCGCGCTGCACGCGACCCTGACCAGCCGCTGGGCCGCCGCCGGGTTCGTGGTCGTCGCGCCCGCCTACCCGCGGACGAACCAGCGCGCCCGCCCGTTCACCCGCGAGGACGTCCGCAACCAGCCCGCCGACGCCTGGCGGCTGATCCGCCACCTGGTCCGGCTGGGCGCCCGCCCCGGGGACCCGCTCGGGGCACACCTGGCGGTGGACCGGTTCGCCGCCGCCGGGCACTCGGCCGGCGGGCACACCACGCTCGGCATGTTCGCCTCCGGGCAGTCGTCCCCGCTGCGCGCCGGAATCGTGATCGCCGGTGGCCGCATGGTCGCCGGCCCCTCCCGGCCGCTCGCGCCGATGCTGTTCGTGCACGGGAGCGCCGACCGGATCGTGCCGGAGTCGATCGGCCGGGCCGCGTACGCCCGCTGTCTCGGGCCGGCCGCCTTCCTGAGCCTCACCGGTCAGGGCCACGGCGAGTACCTGACGCCGGGACGACCCGGCTTCCCCCAGGTGCTCGACACCACCACCGACTTCCTGCGCTGGACGCTCTACGCCGACCGCGCCGCCCTGCACCGCCTCCCCTCCGACGCGACCGCGCCGGACACCACCACCTTCACCACCCGCGCCCTCCCCACCTGACGCGTCCCGCCGCCCACCCTCCCCCTTTGTCCCGTCGATCATGAAGTTGACGGCGTTCGCTGTCCGGTTTGTCGCCGCCGACTTCATGATCGACGGGGTCTGGGCGGGGCGGCGGGGGTCTGGGGGGGGCGGCGAGGTCTGGGTGGGGTGGGTAGCGTGCGCGGGGTGGACGAAGTAGCGGGTCGGCAACTGGGGGCGATCCGGGAGGTCGTCGATGTCGCCGGCGCGTGCGGGATCGACGTGTGGCTGCGTGGCGGCTGGGCGATGGACTTCCACCTCGGCGAGGTGACCCGTCCGCACGTCGACGTCGACTGGTACTGCTGGCGGCGCGACGCCGCAACGCTGGCCGACCGGCTCGGCGCGCTCGGCTGGCGCCCCGACCCCCGGATGCCCGCCGCGACGCAGCTCGACCTGTCGCGCGACGACGTCGAGCTGAGCTTCGCGTACCTCGATCGGGACGCGGACGGCCGGGTGGTCGTCGGCGCCGGACCGTGGGCGGGCACCGCCCTGCCGGAGGGCATGCTGGCCGGGCCTCCCGGCCGGATCGGCACGCTCGCGGCGCCGGTGATCAGCGTCGCCGCGCAGATCGAGTTCAAGGAGATGTTCCCGGTCTGGATGCCGGAACGTCCGCGCCGGCCCAAGGACGCCGGCGACCTGGCCCGTCTCCGGGCGTCAGCGGGTGGTCACCCGGCGCGCTGACCGGGCCTGGCCGCCGCGATCGCGAGGCACAATCGAGTTCATGCGCCGTCGTCCCGTCGCCCTGCTCACCGCCGCCGTGCTCGGCGCCGCCCTCGCCGGATGCTCGGAGCAGCCCACCGCCCCGGCCGGGCGGCCCGCTCCCGACACCCCACCGACCAGTGCCACGCCGGCGCCGCGCGTACCCGCCGGCAAGGCTCCCACGGAGAGCTTCGCTGTCGGCGTACGCCAGGTGAAGCTGAACCGCGACGGCGACCGGCCGTTGCCGGTGACGCTCTGGTACCCGGCGGCCGGCGCGGCCGGTGGCGCGGCCGAGCGTTCCGCCCCGGCGGCGGACGGGCGGTTCCCGGTGGTGCTGTTCAGCCACGGGCTCAGTGCCCGGCCGGAGGACTACCAGGCGCTGCTGACCCGCTGGGCGGCGGCCGGGTTCGTGGTCGCCGCGCCGCGTTTCCCGCACACCTCCCGGGGCACCGACGGCAACCCGCTGGACGTGCTCAACCAGCCGGCCGACGTGTCGTACGTGCTGACCCGAGTGCTCGCGCTCGGTGAGAAGGCGGGCGATCCGCTGCGCGGCCGGCTGGACCCGGAGCGGGTGGCCGCGACCGGGCACAGCGCCGGTGGCGTGACCACTATCGGGCTGTTCACCGCGGGCCGGGACGAGCGGCTGGACGCGGGCATCGTCTTCGCCGGCACCGCGCTCGGTGTGGGTACCGCGTTCGCCGGCGCCGCCGCGCCGCAGTTGTTCGTGCACGGCGAGGCCGACGAGGTGGTGTCGTACGCGGCGGGCAAGGCCGTGTACGACGCGGTGCCGTGGCCGAAGGCGATGCTCAGCCTGCCCAAGGGCGACCACGGCCGGGCGCTGCTCGGCGACGGCAAGGCGCTGGGCGTGGTCGCCGACACCACAGTCGAGTTCCTCCGCTGGACGCTCTACGGCGATCCGGCGGCGAAGAAGCGCCTCCCCGCCGACGCCGCCCGGGGTGGCCTGGCCACCCTGGACGACCGCCTCTGAGACGTCAGGCGGTGTGGTCGACGACCACCTTGCCGAAGACGTCGCCGGAGTGCAGCCGGTCGAACGCCTCGGAGATCCGGCTGAACGGCACCACCCGGTCGACCACCGGGCGCACCTCGTGCTCGGCGCAGAACGCGAGCAGCTCGGTCAGCTCGTCCGGGGTGCCCATCGAGGTGCCGAGGATCTCCAGCTGCATGGCGAAGACCCGGCGCAGGTTGATCTTCGGCTCGTGCCCGGAGGTGGCGCCCGAGACCACGATCCGGGCCGTCGGGGCGGCCGACTTCAGCGAGTGGTCGAAGGTCGCCGCGCCGACCGTCTCGATCACCACGTCGACCCGTTCCGGCAGCCGCGCGCCGGGTTCCAGCGCGGTCGCGCCCAGCTCGGCGATCCGCTCCCGCTTGCCGGCGTCGCGGCTGGTCGCGTACACCCGCTTGCCGAGCGCGACGCCGAGTGCGACGGCCGCGGTGGCCACGCCACCGCCGGCGCCCTGGACCAGAACCGACTCGCCGTCGGCGACCCGGCCCTTGGTGGTCAGCATCCGCCACGCGGTGAGCCAGGCCGTGGGCAGGCACGCCGCGTCGGTCGCCGACAGGCCGTCGGGCAGCGGCAGCAGGTTCATCCGGGGTACGGCGACACGCTCGGCGAACGTGCCCTGGTAGTGCTCGGAGAGGATGGAGACCCCGCGCGGGTCCCCGGGGGTGGGCACGACCGGGTAGATGACCACCTCGTTGCCGTCCGGGTCGGTGCCGACCGCGTCGCAGCCGAGGATCATCGGGAGCTGGCCGGCGGTCAGGCCCACGCCGCGCAGCGACCAGAGGTCGTGGTGGTTGAGCGAGCTGGCCCGGACCTGCACGGTGACCCAGTCGTCCTGCGGGTGGGTCGGCTCGGGACGGTCGCCGACGGCGAGCGCGGCGAGCGGGTTGTCGGCGTCGAAGGCCGAGGCATAGGCAGCACGCATGATCGGCACGGTAACAAGCTGAGCAGGAGTTAAGAAGGGGCCCTTCCTCTACCGGAGGCGTCAGGAAGGGCCCCTTCCTTACATCTCAGCGGCGGGCGACGCCATCGCGGCGGGCGGCTTCGGCGACCGCCGCGGCCACCGCCGGCGCGACGCGCGGGTCCAGCGGCGACGGCACGATCGCGTCGGCGGTGAGCGACTCGGCGACCACACCGGCGATGGCGTCGGCGGCGGCCACCTTCATCGAGTCGGTGATCCGGGTGGCCCCGGCGTCCAGCGCGCCCCGGAACACACCGGGGAACGCGAGCACGTTGTTGATCTGGTTCGGGTAGTCGCTGCGCCCGGTGGCGACCACCGCCACGTGCCGGGCGGCCACCTCGGGGTGCACCTCCGGGGTGGGGTTGGCGAGCGCGAACACGATGCCGCCGGGGGCCATGCCGGCCACCGCCGCCTCCGGGATCTGGCCGCCGGAGACGCCCACGAGCACGTCCGCGTCGCGCAGCGCCTCGGTGATGTCGCCCTGCCGGCCCTCGGCGTTGGTGAGCTCGGCCAACTCGGCCTTGGTGCCGGTCAGCTCGCGGTGCCGGCCGATGATGCCGCGCGAGTCGCACACCACCACCCGGTCCGGGTCGACGCCGCCGGCGATCAGCATCTTGGTGACCGCCACCCCGGCCGCACCCGCGCCGCTGACCGCCACCCGCAGGTCACCGAGCTTGCGGTTGAGCAGCGCCGCGGCGTTGCGCAGCGCGGCGAGCACCACGATCGCGGTGCCGTGCTGGTCGTCGTGGAAGACCGGGATGTCCAGCGCCTCGTCGAGCCGGCGCTCCACCTCGAAGCAGCGCGGGGCGCTGATGTCCTCCAGGTTGATCCCGCCGAACGAGGGCGCGAGCGCCTTGACCGTCGCCACGATCTCGTCCACGTCCTGGGTGTCCAGGCAGACCGGCACCGCGTCCACGCCGGCGAACTGCTTGAACAGCACCGCCTTGCCCTCCATCACGGGCAGCGCGGCGCGCGGGCCGATGTTGCCCAGACCGAGTACGGCGGAACCGTCGGTGACCACGGCGACGGTGTGCGACACCCAGGTGTAGGTGTCGGCGAGCGCGGGGTCGGCGGCGATCGCCTCACACACCCGGGCAACCCCCGGGGTGTACGCGAGGGAGAGGTCCTCGCGGCTGGTCAGCGGCACGGTGGAGGCGACTGCCATCTTGCCGCCGACGTGCAGGCGGAAGACGGGATCGGCGGGGTCCGGGGTGGACGAAGACATGGTGACTCCAGAATCTGTCGAGCAGACGGACCGGCCGGCGTGGTCAGCGGTGGTCAGCGACCGGCGGCGCGGCGGTGCGGGGGTCACCCGGGCACTTTTCGAGCATAGTCACGCTTCGGCACCCAGTATGTGAGCGGGGTCATATCCGCTCCGGTCGTTACCGACCCCTGACCCGGCCCGGACGCGGCCACCAGCGGGCCACCACCCGGCCGCGGACGTCGGCCACCCCGTACGCCCGGGAGTCGTCGGCGACGAACTCGTTGTCGCCGCGCAACCACCATCCGCCGTCGCGCGGTTCCACCGCCCGCTTGACGACGAGCAGGTCGGGACGGCTGCGGAACACCGCGACGACGACGTCACCGGCGCGCACCGGCCGGCCTTTCGTGCGGACCAGCACGGCGTCGCCGTGACGCAGCGTCGGGGCCATGGACGGGCCGGTCACCAGCACCGGCACCAGCGGGCCGCGCAGGGCCGGAGATTCACCGGTGGGCGCCATGTCACCTCCCAGCCCCGGAAGGCGTCTCCAGGAGTAATGTCGTCTTGGATCATCGCAAACAACCCATGGAGGACCCTGATGCGCCTTCCCCGCATCCTCACGCCCCGGGTGACGGCCAGCGCTCACTGCGACCTGCCCTGCGGCGTATACGACCCGGCCCAGGCCCGGATCGAGGCCGAGTCGGTCAAAATGATCTGCGAGAAGTACCAGGCCAACACCGACCCGGAGTTCCGCACCCGCGCCATCCTGATCAAGGAGCAGCGGGCCGAGCTGGTCAAGCACCACCTGTGGGTGCTCTGGACCGACTACTTCAAGCCGCAGCACTTCGAGAAGTACCCGCACCTGCACCAGCTGTTCAACGAGGCCACCAAGCTGGCCGGCGCGGCCGGCGCCAAGGGCGGCACCGACCCGGCCAAGGCCGACGAGCTGCTGGCGAAGATCGACGAGATCTCGAAGATCTTCTGGGAGACCAAGCAGGCGTGACGTCGCCCGACGGCACTCCGACGATCCGGCCGGTACGTCCCGAGGACGTACCGGCCGTCGTCGCCATGGTGCACGAACTCGCCGAGTACGAGCGCGCGCCCGAGCAGTGCCACCTCACCACGGCACAGCTCGACGCGGCGCTGTTCGGCCCGTCCCCGGCGCTGTACGGCCACGTCGCCGTCGACGCGTCGGACCAGCCGGTCGGCTTCGCGCTCTGGTTCCTCAACTTCTCCACCTGGGCCGGCGTGCACGGCATCTACCTGGAGGACCTCTACGTCCGCCCGGACGCCCGGGGCACCGGCGCGGGCCGGATGCTGCTCGCCACGCTGGCCGCGATCTGCGTCGAGCGCGGCTACCAGCGCCTGGAGTGGTGGATGATCCACTGGAACCCGGCGGCCCGCTTCTACGCCGCGATCGGTGCCACGCCGATGGACGAGTGGACGCCGTACCGCCTGGCCGGGCCCGCGTTGCACGAGCTAGCCACGCACGCGACGGCCGTGCCCACGCGGCCCGCCCGCTGACCGGGTAGAGTCCCGCACCGGGGGGAGGAGCCGTGACTCAACTGACCGGGCACCCGACGACGGACGACGATGTCGTCCACCTCACCGTGCCCGCCGACGGTGGTTACCTCGGCGTGCTCCGCACCGCCACGGCCGGCCTCGCGGCCCGGCTCCAGTTCGCCCTCGACGAGATCGAGGATCTGCGCATCGCCGTCGACGAGGCGTGCGCCATGCTGCTCGCCATCGCCACCCGCGACGCCGAGCTGGAGTGCCGGTTCGCGGTGACCGACGACGCCCTCACCGTCGAGGTGACGGTGCCGACGGTCCGGGGCGCCACGCTGCCGTCCGAGTCGTCGTTCGCCTGGAAGGTGCTGACCGCGCTGACCACCGGGGCGAACGCCCACGCGTCCGGCGGCCGGGCCACCATCTCGCTGCTGACCCGCCGCGCCGGCGTCTACTGACCGACGCGCGGCCACGGGGCCGGCGGCGTCCAGGCCGGGCGGCTTCCAGACGCTCAGCCGGCCGGCTCGCCGAAACCCAGTGCGCGGTTGGTCGGCCCGCTCACCAGCAACCCGACCATGCCGATCCCGAGCGCCATCAGCGGCACCCCGAGCCAGCCCATGCCGCCCTCGATCATGAACCAGCCCACCGGCAGCAGCATGAGCTGAAGCACGATGGCCGGCGCGCGGGCACCGGCACGGCGGCGGGACAGCGCGCCGCCGAGCGCCCAGAGCGCCACCGCGCCCCCGACCGCGAAGACGGTCACCAGCAGCGCCGAGGTCAGATCCGTCGTGTCGGCGGTGAGGTCGGACCAGATGAGCCACACCGCGATCAGCCCCAGCGCCACCGCCTGGGCACGTAGCAGGAGCACCGCGGCGCGCAGCGTGCCGGGGAGCGGGTCGGAGTCGATCGTCACGGGCGCCACGATACCGGTGGGTAGTCGCGGTACAGTGCCGCCCATGCGGGCCGTCCTGGTGGTCAATCCGAAGGCCACCACCACCAGCGAGCGCAGCCGGGACGTGCTGGTCCGGGCGTTGCGCAGTGAAGTCGACCTGTCGGTGCGGTACACCCGCCGGCGGGGCCACGCCATGGACCTGGCCCGGGAGGCCGCCCAGGAGGGCGTCGACCTGGTCGTCACGCTCGGCGGCGACGGCACCGTCAACGAGGTGGTGAACGGCCTGATGGCGGCGGAGCCGCCGACGTTCCGTACCGGACAGACCTCGGCCGAGCGGCTGCCCGCGCTGGCCACCGTGCCGGGCGGTTCGACGAACGTGTTCGCCCGCGCGCTCGGGCTGCCCCGGGAGTGGCCGGACGGCACCAGCATGATCCTGGAGGGGCTGCGGCTGGGCCGGTCCCGCACGATCGGGCTGGGCCGGGCCGACGACCGCTACTTCACGTTCTGCGCCGGCTTCGGGCTGGACGCGGCGGTCATCCGCCGGGTGGAGCAGGCCCGCAAGAAGGGACGCGTCTCCACTCCGGCGCTCTACTTCCGCTCCACCGCGGGTCAGTACTTCGTCGGCTCGGACCGCCGTCACCCGTCGATCACGCTGGAGCGCCCGGGTGAGGCGCCCGCGACGGAACTGGCCACCGCGATCATCCAGAACACCGCGCCGTGGACGTACCTGGGCGACCGGGAGATCAACCCGAACCCGGAGGCGTCGTTCGACCTGGGGCTCGACGTGCTCGCGTTGCGGCGGCTGCGGGTCGCCAGCACGGCCCGTACGGCGGTGCAGTTCTTCTCGAAGCGACCGGATCCGCACGGCAAACAGGTGCTGCGGCTGCACGACGTGGCGGAGTTCACGCTGGTCTCGGAGCGCCCGTTGCCGTTCCAGCTGGACGGGGACTACCTCGGCGAGCGGGAGAAAGTCCGATTCACATCCGTACCGGCCGCACTGAGAGTAATCTGCTAGGTCTCGGGTATCCCAGTCGGTTGACGCGGACCCCCGCCGCGCGGGCGCGGTGGCCGCCACGCCGAGGAAGGGTGCCGGAAATGTCAGCAACGTCACGCAGACCGTACTACATTGATTATCGACTGTGGCACGCCGGGTAACCAGGGCTCTGGCAAACCCGGACAAATGGGTGGTGAGCCCGCTCACTGTTCGGAGTTTTTCCGAGCGTCACCCTTGACATCGCTGTAGTTCGTGAAAGTATTCACAAGCGAACTCGTGTTGCCGGGACATTGCCTGGATATGCTCGTTCGGTTGAGCTGTTCCAGCAGGTCCGGGCACCCCACAGCCTGCTCACGCTGCGCCGAATTGATGGATGCTGACCGTCACCATTCGGCAATGCGGACGCATATAGAAATAGCAACAACGAAGCGTTATCTGGCCACCCACTAAGAATGAGGAGTGTTGCCGCCATGGACTGGCGCCACGATTCGGTCTGCCGCGACGAGGACCCGGAGCTGTTCTTCCCGATCGGGACGTCCGGCCCGGCCCTCCTTCAGGTGGAGCAGGCGAAGGCCGTCTGCCGGCGCTGCCCCGTGACCGACCAGTGCCTGCAGTGGGCGCTGGAGTCCGGTCAGGACGCCGGCGTCTGGGGTGGGATGAGCGAAGAGGAGCGTCGCGCGGTGAAGCGCCGCGGCGGCCTCCGGGCGCTGCGCGCTCACTCCGCCTGACCCGTACACGCTGATCGCCCCGGCCGGGATTCCGGCCGGGGCGTTCTGCTGTCCCGGACCGGGTCAGCCCGCCACCGCCGCCACCCGCCGCCGGACCAGGTCGGCCAGCTCCGGCAGGTCGGTCAGGGGATCCGCCACGGCGACCGCGCCCGCCGACCGGGCCGACGCGCGTACCCCGTCGTGGAACCGGCCCGGCGCCAGGAAGTAGGCGGCCACCGCGACCCGGTGGGCGCCCGCCGCGCGCAGCCGCGTCACCGCACCGCCGACCTCCGGGGGCGCCGCCGAGGCGTACGAGACGCGGCAGGGCACTCCCAGCCCGGCGCCGAACGCCGCGGCGACCCGGCCCACCGAGGCCCGCGCCGCCGGATCCCGGGTACCGGCCGCCGCCAGCACCACCGCGTCCAGCCCGCCCGGCCCGTCGCCGGTCGCCTCCGCCAGGCGGCGGCGCAGCCCGTCCAGCAGCCCGCCGTCCACCCCGCCGCCGGTCGGCCCCAGCACGTCGGTCACCCGTACCTCGATGTCCGCGCCGGCCGCCGCGACCGCCGCCGGGATGTCCACCTTCCGGTGGTACGCGGCGGTCAGCAGCAGCGGCACCAGGACCGCCCGGGAGTGACCGGCGTCGGCCAGCCCGCGCAGCACCTCGACCGGCCCGGGATCGGTGTGGTCGAGCCAGCTCGGCAGCACCGGACGACCGGGGCGGGTGTCCGCCACGGCCCGGGCCAGCGCCCGGGTCGCCTCCGCCGCGCGCGGGTCACGGCTGCCGTGGGCCACCAGCACCACCGGCGGCCCGGCGCTCAGGTGTGCAGGCCGCACTCGGTCTTCTCGAACATCGCCCAGCGCCCGGCGCGCGGGTCCTCCCCCGCCTTCGTCCGCCGGGTGCACGGCCAGCAGCCGATCGAGCCGTAGCCACGGGCGAACAGCTCGTTGACCGGGATGTCGTACCGGGCCACGTAGGCGTCCACCTCCCGCTGCGTCCACGCCGCGATCGGGTTCACCTTGACCTTGCCGCGCCGCGCGTCGAAGCCCACCACCGGCGTGTTCGCCCGGGTCGGCGACTCGTCCCGGCGCAGCCCGGCGGCCCAGGCGTCGTACCCGGACAGCGCCCGCTCCAGCGGCTCCACCTTGCGCAGCTGGCAGCAGTCGTCAGGGGACCTGTTGAACAGGCGCGGACCGTACTGGCCGTCCTGCTGCCCCACAGTCATCCGCGGCCGGATCGAGCGCACCCGCACCGGCATCCGCCGGGCCACCTCGTCGCGGACCCGCAGCGTCTCCGGGAAGTGCAGCCCGGTGTCCAGGAACACCACGTCGACGCCGGGCGCGACACGGGAGACCAGGTGCGCCACCACGCCGTCGGCCATCGAGCTGGTCACGCAGAACCGCTCGCCGAACGTCTCCACCGCCCACCGGGCGATCTCGATCGCCGGTGCGTCGGCCAGCTCCCGGCCGGCCTCCTCGGCCAGCGCGCGCAGCTCCTCCGGGTCGCGGCGGGCCGGCTCGGCCGCGCCGATGAGGCCGAGGCCGGCGGCCGAGATGAGGCCGCTCACCGGGTCACCGCCCGGCTCAGCAGGCCGGTGAACTTCACCGCGAAGACCCGCGCGCAGGCGTGGCACTCCCAGGCGCCGTGCCCGGCCTCGTGCGGTCGCAGGTCCTCCTCCCCGCAGTACGGGCAGTAGAGAGGCGCAGATCTGGCGTCGCTCATCGGAGCTCCTCCTCGTCGGCTCTGATCACCCAGTTGGCGAACGTCTCACCCTCGGTCCGGCCGGCCAGGTAGCGGCGGGCGAGCCGTTCCACGTACTCCGGAAGCTCCTCGGCGGTGGTCTTCAGACCGCGCAGCTTGCGGCCGAAGCCGGCGGTCTGCCCCTGCGCCATGCCGAGGCCGCCGCCGAGGTGCACCTGGAACCCCTCGACCTGCCGGCCGTCCGGGCCGACCACGAGCTGGCCCTTGAGCCCGATGTCGGCGACCTGGGTGCGGGCGCAGGCGTTCGGGCAGCCGTTGAGGTGGATGGAGATGTCCGCGTCGAAGTCGCGCAGCCGCTCCTCCAGGCGCGCGACCAGCTCCTCGCCGCGCCGCTTGGTCTCCACGATCGCGAGCTTGCAGAACTCGATGCCGGTGCAGGCCATCGTGCCGCGCCGCCACGCCGACGGCCGGGCCTCCAGGCCGATCCCGCGCAGCGCCGTGACCAGCTCCTCGGTCCGCTCCGGCGCCACGTCCAGCACGAGCAGCTTCTGGTACGGGGTGAGCCGCACCCGGTCGCTGCCGTGCGCCTCGACCACGTCGGCGAGCTGCGCCAGCTGGGTGCCGGACACCCGGCCCACCACCGGGGCCGCGCCCACGTAGTTCGCGCCGTCGCGCTGGGCGTGCACGCCGATGTGGTCGACCGGCTTCGCCGGCAGGTCGGCGGCCGGACCGTCGAGCAGCGTGCGGCCAAGGTATTCCTTCTCCAGCACCTCCCGGAAGCGCTCCACGCCCCAGTCGGCGACCAGGAACTTCAGCCGGGCCCGGTTGCGCAGGCGGCGGTAGCCGTAGTCGCGGAAGATGCCGACCACACCGGCCCACACGTCCGGTACCTCGTTCAGCGGCACCCAGACGCCGAGCCGCTTGGCGAGCATCGGGTTGGTGGAGAGCCCGCCGCCGACCCACACGTCGAACCCGGGCCCGTGCTCCGGGTGCTCCACGCCGAGGAACGCGATGTCGTTCGCCTCGTACGGCGTGTCGACCAGCCAGGAGATCGAGGTCTTGAACTTGCGGGGCAGGTTGGAGTACGCCTTGTCGCCGACGTACCGGCGGACGATCTCGTCGATCGCCGGCGTCGGGTCGAGCACCTCGTCGCGGGCCACCCCGGCGACCGGGCTGCCCAGCACGATCCGGGGGCAGTCGCCGCACGCCTCCGTGGTCTGCAGGCCGACCGCCTCCAGCCGGCGCCAGATCTCCGGCATGTCCTCGACCCGGATCCAGTGGTACTGGATGTTCTGCCGGTCGGTGATGTCGGCGGTGTCCCGGGCGAACTCGCGGGAGATGTCCGCGATCACGCGGAGCTGGGCCAGGTTGAGCTGGCCGCCGTCCACCCGGACCCGAAGCATGAAGAACTCGTCCTCCAGCTCGTGCGGCTCCAGCACTGCGGTACGCCCGCCGTCGATGCCGGCCTTGCGCTGGGTGTAGAGGCCCCACCAGCGGAAACGGCCGCGCAGGTCCTGCGCGTCGATCGAGGCGAAACCGCGGTGGGCGTAGATGTTCTCGATCCGGTCCCGCACGTTGAGCGGGTCGTCGTCCTTCTTGATCCGCTCGTTGGGGTTGAGCGGCTCACGGTGTCCGAGCGCCCACTGCCCCTCGCCGCGTGGCCGGCGGAGCGCACGGGCGGCAGGCGCCGGGGTGTCGGGACGGGTCGGGGTGCTGCTGACCGCCATCGCGGCGTCCTCCATGGTCTGCTGCGGTGCCTGGAGCGCGGACGCGGCGGCCGGCCCTGGAGAGGGCCGTGGACGGCGATGTCGATGACGGCCGGCGCGAGTACGCGCCCGAGACGGAAAGGTCGGGCGTCGTCAGTGGGCCGGACAGATCGCGCTGCGCACGCGGCCGTAATCGACGTGGCGACGAGCCACGAAGCGGCGGACGACAGCGGCGGTCATGTGCCTCATGCTGCCACACCACGCCCCGCACGACCACAGCTCCGCACTGTGATCCCACATCACGGGCCCACCCCGCCCGCACCCCCTCCGCTGATCATGAAGTTGACGGGGACAAAGGGGACGGTGGATGCCGTCAACCTCATGATCAACAGGGCCCGGGCGGGGCCGGGCGGGGCCGGGTGGGTGGGTTTCGGTGGAGCGGGCGGGTGGGCGGGAGTGGGCGTGTGACGCTGCGGGGGTGAGGAGGTTCGTGCCCGCGTCTGCCCGCGGCCGGTCGGGTCCGGTGGTGTGGGTGGTACCCGGACTGCTCACGCTCGTGGTGACGCTGGCGGGCATCGGGCACGCCCAGCCGTGGCGGGACGAGCTGGCCACCTGGAGCGCGGCCACCCGCCCGCTCTCCGACCTGGCCCGGATGACCCGCACGATCGACGCCGCCACCGGGCCGTACTACCTGCTCATGCACGGCTGGACCGCGCTGGCCGGCACGTCGCCGACCGCGCTGCGGCTGCCCTCCGCGCTCGCGATGACCGTGGCGGCCGCGCTCACCGCCCGCCTCGGCGCGGTGCTCGTCGGCCGTCGCGCCGGGCTGCTGGCCGGACTGCTGTTCGCGGTCCTGCCGGTCACCTCGCGGTACGGCCAGGAGGCCCGCCCGTACGCCCTGGCGACGCTGCTCGCCGTGCTGGCCACGCTGCTGCTGGTCGAGGCGTTGCGCCGGCCGGGACGGTGGCGCTGGGCGGGGTACGCCGCAGCGGTCGCCGCGCTCGGCCTGCTCCACCTGCTCGCGCTCACGCTGCTCGCCGCGCACGCCGTGGTGGTGCTGCTGACCGCCGCACGTGGCCCCGCGGCGGTCGTCGATCCGCCCGGCCAGTTCCGAGCCGAGATGCCCGACGCGAGCCGGCCACGCCGCAGACACCCACGACGTTCCACCCAGCCAGGAGATCGAGCGCCGGTGGAACGCCACGGGTGTCACGGCGCCCCGCAGACACCCGTGGCGTTCCACCCGGCCACGAGATCGAGCGCCGGTGGAACGCCACGGGTGTCACCGCATCCCGGGAGCAGGGAGCACGGCACGGACGCGCCGGAAGCGGAACCGCAGGACGTGACCGGCGAGGCTCGGGAGACGTCGGCGCCCGGCCGACGGGTGCTGGCCGGGTGGCTGCTGGCGCTGGTGCCGGTCGTCGTGCTCGTCACCCCGCTGGCGCTGGTCGCCCGGGGGCAGCGCGGACGGCAACTCGACTGGGTGGACCAGGCGCGCCTGCCCGACCTGGCGGCGTTGCCGGGCGCGCTGGCGCAGAGCGGCGTCGTCGGCGGGTTCGTGCTCGCGCTCGCGGCGCTCGGCGCGGCCCGGCTGGGTCGCCGGGCGCTGCTGCCGGCCGCCGCCGTGCTGCTGCCCGTGGTGCTGGTCTTCGCCGCCGGGACGATGGTGCCGCTGTGGGTGACCCGCTACCTCGTCTTCACCGTGCCGTTCGCCTGCGTACTGGCCGGCGCCGCGCCGGCTGCCGCGCGGGTCACTCCCGCACCGACCAGAACGCCGGGCACAGCAACGCCCGCCGAACCAGAGCGCACGGCGACACCCGCCACGGCCGACCGCACTGCCGCGCCCACGGAAGCAGAGCAAGGACCGACGTCGCCGCGCGGACGGCTCGCGGCGGGAATCGCGGTGGTGGTCCTGGCCGGGCTGCTCGGCCTGCCCGACCAGGCGGCCCTGCGCCGTACCCACGAGTGGCCGCGCAGCGCACCAGTGGACTACGCGGGCGCCGCTCGGATCATCGGCGCCGAGCAGCGGCCCGGCGACGCGATCGTCTACTCGCCCCGGGACGGGTGGCTGTTCCCGGATCTCGGCATGGCGTACCACCTGGGGCCGAGGCTGCCGCGCGACGTGCTCGTGGTCCGCGACCAGCGTCAGGACGCGAGCCTCTGGGCCGTGGAGTGCGACGACCCGGCACGGTGCCTGGCCGGGGTGGACCGGGTGTGGCTGGTGGTCACCGGCCGCCGCGCCGACCCGCTGGCGGCGGTGCCTGGTGCGAAGGGCGACGCGCTGCGCGCGGGCTACACGGTGCGGCGGGTGTGGCCACGGCCGGGGATCACGGTGGCCCTGCTCGTCCGGTGAGGCGGTCGGTGGTGCCGCGGGCCAGCGGTACGACGATCGCCGCCTCGGTGCCGCCGTCGGCGCAATTACGCAGGTCGATGGTGCCGCGCAGCTCGCCGGTGACCAGCGCCCGGACGATCTGGAGGCCCAGGTTGCCGCCGCGCTCGGCGTCGAACTGCTCGGGCAGCCCTCGGCCGTTGTCGGTGACAGTGACGTGCAGCTGCTTGCGAGCCCGGTGCGCGGAGACCACCACCTCGGGCCGGGGCGCGGAGACCACGGCCTCGGGCCGGGGCACGTCCGCAGGCAAGGGGGCAGCGGCCTCCTCGTCGGCCGGCGGGAAGCCGTGTTCCACGGCGTTGAGCAGCAGCTCGTTGAGCACCATCACCAGCGAGGTGGCGATCTCGGCGGGCAGGATGCCGAAGGTGCCGCGGCGGCGCATGCCCACGCTCACCTCGGTGGCGGCGACCTCGGTGGCGGCGCTGGCGACCCGGTCCACGATGCCGTCGAACTCGACCGCCTCGTCGCTGGACAGGGAGAGCGTCTCGTGGACGAGCGCGATCGAGGCGACCCGGCGTACCGATTCCTCGAGCGCCACCCGCGCCTCGGGCATGGCGACCCGCCGGGCCTGGAGGCGCAGCAGCGCGGCGACGGTCTGGAGGTTGTTCTTCACCCGGTGGTGGATCTCCCGGATGGTGGCGTCCTTGGTGATCAGGGCGCGGTCGCGGCGGCGTACCTCGGTGATGTCGCGGACCAGCACCAGCGCGCCGATCGGCACTCCGGCGGGCATCAGCGGCAGCGCCCGGGTGAGCATGGTGGCGCCGCGGGCGTCGATCTCCCGGCGGGGTGGTGCCTCGCCGCGCAGCGCGGCGAGTACGGCGTTGCCCGCGTCGGTGCCTTCGAGGGGGTCGCCGGCGAGCCGGCGGTGCAGCTTGGCCAGGTCCTCGCCGACGAGGTGGGAGGCGTAGCCGAGGCGGCGGTACGCGGACTGCGCGTTCGGGCTGGCGTAGGTGACCTTGCCGTTGGCGTCGAGCCGCACCAGGCCGTCGCCGACCCGGGGTGCCGAGGTGGTCTCGCCGGGGTGCCGGGGCGGCGGGAACGTGCCGTCGGCGATCATCTGGGCGAGGTCGTCGGCGGTGGTCAGGTAGTTCAGTTCGAGCTGGCTCGGGGTACGCGCGGTGGACAGGTTGGTGTCCCGGCCCACCACGGCGATCACCTCGCCGGCTTCACCGTCGCCGGTGCGCAGCCGGACCGGGATCGCCTCGTGGCGGGCCGGGACGTCGCCGTACCAGACCGGGTCGCCCTCGCGCCAGATCCGTCCCTGCCGGTGGGCCACCTCCAGGTGGGCCACCTCGGCCCCGCCGACGATGCGCCCGACCTGGTCGTCCAGGTAGGCGGTCGGGGCGGTGGTGGGACGGACCTGGGCCACGCAGAGGAACGTGCCGTCACCGTCCACCGGTACCCAGAGCAGCAGGTCGGCGAAGGACAGGTCGGACAGCAGCTGCCAGTCGCCGGCGATCCGGTGCAGGTGGTCGATGTCGGCCGGGCGGAGCGCGGTGTGCTCCTCGGCGAGGTCACGGAGGGTGGACACGCCCCACAGCGTGCCACGCCGGACCTCACATCGTCGCCGTGACCTTCTTCAAGCCGCGCGGCGCGTCCGGGTCCTCGCCCCGGGCCAGCGCCAGGGACAGCGCGAGCCGTTGCAGCGGCAGGATGTCGAGCAGCGGCGCGTACCGCTCGTCGACCTCGGGCACCGCCATCCGGGTCTCGCCGACCTCGGCGGAGCCGACCACGACCACGTCGGCGCGGCGTTCGCCGAGGCGGGGCAGCACCTCGCGCATGGACGTACCGCCGGGGCCGGAGCCGACCACGGCGAGCACCGGGACGTCCGGGTCGGTCATGGCGAGCGGGCCGTGCAGCAGGTCGGCGCCGGAGAAGGCGAGCGCCGGGAGGTACGAGGTCTCCATCAGCTTCAGCGCCGCCTCCCGCGCGGTCGGGTACGCGTACCCGCGACCGGTGGTGACGAGCTGGGCGGCGAACCGGTAGCGCGGGGCCAGCCGGGCCGGGGTGTCGTCGGCGAGCGTCTGCGCGGCCAGCTCGGGCAGGCGGCTCAGTGCGGCGTGCTCCTCGGCGGGCAGCACGCCGTCGCCGGCGCGTACGCCCTCGATCAGCATGAGCAGCGCGAGCAGCTCGGCGGTGTAGGTCTTGGTGGCGGCGACCGCGCGCTCGTGGCCGGCGGCGATGTCGACGCTCAGCTCGGCGGTCTCCACCAGCGGCGAGCCGGGGTTGTTGGTGACCGCGAGGGTGAGCGCGCCGGAGGCGCGGGCGACCCGCAGCACCTCGGCCAGGTCGGGCGAGCCGCCGCTCTGGCTGACACCGACGACGAGCGCGTCGGAGAGGTCGGGCCGGGCGCCGAAGACGGTGATCGCGCTCGGGGAGGCCAGCCCGGCGGGCAGCCCGAGGCGGATCTCGGTCAGGTAGGCCGCGTAGAGCGCGGCGTGGTCGGAGGTGCCCCGGGCGGTGAAGACGACGTGCCGGGGGCGCCGTTCGGCGACGACGGCCGCCACCTCGGCGATGGCCGCCGCGTGCTCGGTGGAGAGCAGACGCTCGTAACCGGCCGGCTGCTCGTCGATGTCGGCGGCCATTCCGGCCCCTGCTCGCGTCACTCCAGAACCTCCTTCTGCGCGTTTCCCGCGCGTTCGATGCTCAGTCTTGCACGTTTGAGCAGATCCAATCAACGCAACGAGCAGAAGTGCGCAGTGGATCACTAATTGACGGAAGATCCCCTAGGCTTGCCCGGCTGACGACCGACCCGACCGGCGAGAGGACGACGTGCCCGAGGACGACGCCGCGCTCTCCGCGGAGGAGGAACTCGCACTGGCCCGGCTGGCGCTGGGCGAGGGGGACCTGCGGCACGCCGCCGACCACGTGGCCGCCGCGCTGGTCCGCTCCCCCACGCTGCCCGAGGCGCACGAGACGCTCGCCCGGCTGAACGCGGCCAGCGGCGGCGACCTGGACCTCTTCCCGCTCGGTCAGCAGGCGTTCGTCGGCGCCGTGGTGGCCCGCGCGCACCTCCTCGCCGCCGCCGGCCGCCCCGCCGAAGGGCTCGACCTGCTCGCCGCCGCCACCGGCTACGCGCCCGCCGCGCCCTGGGCCGCCGTGCCCTGGGTGACCGCCGCCGACCTGCCGGAACGCCTCGACCCCGAGCGCACCGCGCGGATCCTCATGCAGGTCTGCGCGGCGGCGCCGGACCCCGCGCCGCGCCGGCTGCGCGAGCCGCTCGCGCCGTACCTCACGCTGGCCCGCCACGCGATCACCGTCCATCCGGCCCATCCGCTGCTGCTGGGCGCGGCGTCCGCGCTGGCCCGGCGCCTCGGCGAGGTCACCCTCGCCGTCACCTGGGCCACCCGGGGGGTACGCGCACAGCCCACCAAACTCGGCGAGGTGTGGCTCGGGTACGCGTACCGCAGCGCCGGCCGGACCGCCGAGGCGCTCGCCGCACTGGAACGCGCTGTCGCGCTCGACCCCGACGACCTCGCTGTCTACGCGGACATCGCCGGCACGCTGGCCGACAACGGCCGGCTCGACGCCGCGCTGGGCTGGATCGACAGGGCGCTGGCGAAGGATCCCGCGTTCGACTGCGCGGTGCACACCGCGCACCGGCTGCGCTACCTGCGCGACGGCGACGTGGACCACCTGGTGGCGCTCGCCGACTTCGTCCGCGACCACCCGGACGACACGCACGAGCACGGTGACCTCGCCGAGTGCTGCCGGGGCCGCCCCTGGCTCGGGCAGGTGACCCCGGCGGGTGACGACGCCCCGCCCCCCGACGGTCCCGCTCCCTCGGCGGCGGCGGTACGGCGGCTCCAGCAGCTCGCGCACCCGGCGTGGGCGCATCCGCCGGCCGCGTACGACGCCGCGGTCGGGCTGGCCACACTGGACCTCGCCGACCTGCTCGCCCTGCTGACACACCCGCCGGAGGCGCCGGCCACGGCGCTGGGCCGGGTGCTCGGCGGGCAGGATCCGGCACTGTGGACGCGCTGCGCGCAGGTCTGGGCCTGCCTCGGCCTGCTGCACCACCGCACCGACGAGCCGTGGGAGCGCTCGACCCGGCGTCGGGTGCTGGGGGAACTGGCCGCCGGTGATCTCGGCCCGGCCGCCGAGGCGGCACTGTTCGCCCTGGTCACCGCCGCCTGGGTGCACCCGGACACGCGCGCCGATGTGGCCGCGCTGGTGTCCGGGCGGATCGCCGAGGTGGCGGCCGGACCGATCCGGCGTACCCCGGTGGCGGTGTCGCTGGCGTACCTGGCGCAGGCCACCCCGGCCCTCGACCCGGCGGCACGCGCCACCGCCGGGCGGCTGATCGCCGGCGCCGAGGGCGGTCCGCTGCGGCGTCTCTGGCGACGCCTCACCGCCCTGTTGCGCCGCGGCTGAGCGCAGGCGGTCCGTCCCGATCCGGCCCGCCCCTCACCAGCTCGCCGAAGTGGCGCGATCAACTCGCCCTCGACCCCGCCACTTCCCCGAGCTGGCGAGCGGCGGGGCCGCGACGGTGCGTCAGGCGACGGGGGCCCTGCCGAGCGCGGCCTCGGCCTCGTCCTCCGGTGTGGCACCGGCCGGCGGTACGTCGTTCGTCGCGCGCAGCGGCACCTCCTTGATGAACCAGGCGAGCACCGGTACGGCCACCGTGAAGACGACGGCCCAGAAGAAGACGTGCGAGATGGCGTCGGACAGGCCGCCGAGCACCGCCTCGCGCATCGGGCCGGTGAGCTTCTTGAGCGCCTCCAGGTCCATCGCGCCGCCTTCGCCGCCCGAGCCCGCGAACGCGGAACCGGCGGCCGAGTCGGCCAGGCGGTTGGCGAAGATCGCGCCGAAGAGGGATACGCCGAACGAGCCGCCGATGGACCGGAAGAAGGTGGCCGCGCCGCTGGCCGCGCCGAGGTCCTTCTGTTCCACGCTGTTCTGCGCGATCAGCATCGAGGTCTGCATGAGGAAGCCCATGCCGACGCCGAGCACGATCATGTAGAGCGAGGACTGCGCCTTGCTGGTGTCCACGTCCAGCAGGCTGAGCAGGCCCATCCCGGCGACCATCACCACGCCGCCGACGATCGGGAAGACGCGGTAGCGGCCGGTCTTGGTGATGGTCCGGCCGACCACGAGCGACACCACGAGCATGCCGAACATCAGCGGGAGCAGCAGCAGGCCGCTGTTCGTGGCCGACGCCCCCTGCACGGTCTGCTGGTAGAGCGGCAGGAAGTTCATCGCGCCGAACATGGCGAAGCCGAGCAGGAACCCGATCACCGAGATCAGCGCGAAGTTGCGGTTGGCGAACAGGCTCAGCGGCAGGATCGGTTCCGGCACGCGCCGCTCCACCACCGCGAACGCGCCGAGCGCGAGCGCCGCCAGCACGGCGAGGCCGAGGATCTGCGGCGAGATCCAGTCGTACTCGTTGCCGCCCCACGTGGTCACCAGCACGATCGCGGTGATGCCGACGGACAGCAGCGCCGCGCCCAGCCAGTCGATCTTGTGCTCGGTGCGGTACTTCGGCAGGTGCATGGTGGTGGCGAGGACCAGCAGCGCCGCGCCGCCCAGCGGCAGGTTGACGTAGAACGCCCAGCGCCAGGAGAGGTTGTCGGTGATGAAACCGCCGACGAGCGGGCCGGCGACCATGGCGATGGCCATGATGCCGGCGATCATGCCCTGGTAGCGGCCCCGCTCGCGGGGCGGGACCAGGTCACCGATGATCGCCATGACGCCGACCATCAGGCCGCCCGCGCCGAGGCCCTGGACGGCCCGGAACGCGATCAGCTCGGTCATGCCGGTGTCGGCGCCGCCGAAGACGCCGGAGCCGGCCATGCCGCAGAGCGCGGAGCCGACCAGGAACACCACCACAGCGGTGAGGAAGACCGTCTTGCGGCCGTACAGGTCGCCGAGCTTGCCCCAGATCGGCGTGGAGACGGTAGTGCCCAGCACGTACGCGGTGACCACCCAGGTGAAGTGGTCGGCGCCGCCGAACTCGAAGACGATCCGCGGCAGCGCGGTGCTGACGATCATGTTGTCGAGCATCGCGAGCATCATCGCGATCATCAGACCGAACAGGACGACCCGGACATTGGGTCTCGTGGTCACCTGGGCTGGTTGACTCATCGGTAGGCTCCCCCGCAGATCGGATGATCGACTTACTTGCCGCCCGGCTAGTTTGCTTACTAGCCGGACGGTAAGCTGGTGGCGGGCGCACGTCAAGCGGATTGGAAGGATGTCGGCCGGTGAGGGAGACCACAGGTGGCACGCGGGAGCGGATCCAGGCCGTCGCCTTGGAACTCTTCACCGAACAGGGCTACGAGAAGACGTCGCTGCGGGAGATCGCCGAGCGGCTCGGCGTGACCAAGGCGGCGCTCTACTACCACTTCAAGAGCAAGGACGAGATCGTCACCAGCCTGGTCGACGACCGGCTGCGCCGGATGGACGAGCTGATCGCCTGGGCCGCCGACCAGCCGCCCACGCTGGCGACCCGGCGCGCCCTGATCGGCAGGTACGCCGACAGCATGTTCGCCGGCGACCTGCCCCAGGTGATGCGCTTCTTCGAGCAGAACCAGACGGTGCTCAAGAGCCTGGTCGCCGGCCAGCAGATGCGGGACCGGATGATGCGGCTGGCGCACGAGCTGTGCCGGGGCGACGACTCACCCGCCGCCCAGCTCCGGGCCGCGCTCACGCTGTTCGCCGTGCACAGCAGTTGGTTCGCGGTACGCGTGCCGGGCATCACCGACGACGAGCGCAAGCGGATCGCGCTCCAGGTGGCCGACGAGCTGCTCGCCAAGATCGGCGAGACCGGTCAGGGCTGAGCCGGTTCAGCCCGCCGCGGTCAGGTCCAGTCGCAGGCCGCGCAGGTCGATGCCGGGCAGCGGCGTCCAGTCCTTCTCCGGGTACCTGACGAAACCGAGCCGCTCGTAGAGGCGGTGTGCGTTCACCGCCATCCCGGCGCGGACGCAGATCACCACGGCGGTGCAGCCCAGCTCCGTGGCGCGCGCCACGCACGCGGCCGCGAGCGCGGCGCCCGCACCCCGGCCCTGCGCGGCCGGATCCACCGCGAGCATCCGGAACTCGGCCTCGCCCGGGCCGGCCAGTTCGGCGTACGGGGTGCCGGGCAGCACGAACGTCACCGCGCCGAGCACCTGGCCAGTGGCGTCGTCGACGGCCACCAGCACCTCGCCGGTCTCGGCGC
Source organism: Micromonospora sp. CNZ285 (assembly GCF_004637285.1). Lineage (NCBI taxonomy): Bacteria > Bacillati > Actinomycetota > Actinomycetes > Micromonosporales > Micromonosporaceae > Micromonospora > Micromonospora sp. CNZ285. The sequence continues at coordinate 4,298,382 of NZ_SPQD01000001.1, forward strand.
GGCCGGCCACGTCGGCGAGCACCGGCGCGTACCCGCTCTCGTCCTTGAGCTGGCCGTCCGCCTCGTACGCGGCGACGGTCAGCCGGGCCACGACGGGGAAGTCCGCCGGCTCGGCGCGGCGCACCCGCAGGCCGGTCAACCGATCTCCGCGATCAGGTCGCCGTCCTGCACCACGTCACCCTCGTTGACGGCGAGCTTCTGCACCACGCCGTCGGACTCGGCGACCACCGGGATCTCCATCTTCATCGACTCCAGGATGACGAGGGTGTCGCCCTCGGACACCGTGTCGCCGGCCGCCACGACGACCTTCCAGACGTTCGCCACCATCTCGGCGCGGATCTCCTCGGCCATCTCGCGGCCCTCCCTCTCCCCGACAGCTCCCCGACAATCCTGCGAACGGTATCCAATCATGACGCCGGTCACGCCGGGCCGCGCACCACCGGGCCGCGATCCGCCCCGCCGCGCCCCGGCGGGCGGTGACGGCACTAGCATCGTGCGGGTCGGCCACCGGCGAGCCCGGTGTGCCGCACCGCGACCTTCCGCCGCGCCCCGCCGCGGACGGAACCGTGACCAGCACAAGGAGGCAGAGCATGGCGAAGAAGGCCCGTAAGAAGAAGGCCCGCAAGAAGAGCAGCGCCAACCACGGCAAGCGCCCCAACTCCTGATCATCCGATCAGGCGGCGCAGTCGCCGGACAGCGAGACGGCCCGGGTCCGTGATCGGACCCGGGCCGTTTCGCGTCGTTCGTCAGTCGGCCAGTTCGCGGGACTCGGTGGTCTCGAAGACCACCAGCTCGGTCAGCCGCAGGCGCAGCCGCTCCCGCAGCTTCTCCGGGGCCGCCTCGTTGCCGCAGCACCGGGCGACGAGCGCCTTGACCTCCTGCTCGATGCCGTACTCGCGCAGGCACGGCCCGCACTCGTCCAGGTGGTGCCGGATCAGCACCCGGCGCTCCTCGGCGCACTCCAGGTCGAGGTAGAGGTAGACCTCGGCGAGGACCTCGTGGCAGTCCGTCTCGTGCGGTTGTCCACAGCTCACGGTCACACCTCCCGGCCGGCGGCGGCGGTCGAACCCTTCTTCGACGAGGCGGCGCTGAAACCCCGCTCCGCCGCGTACTGCTCCAGCAGCTTCCGCAGATTACGTCGGCCACGGTGCAGACGGGACATCACGGTGCCGATCGGCGTGCCCATGATGTCGGCGACCTCCTTGTAGGAGAAGCCCTCGACGTCGGTCAGGTAGACGGCCAGGCGGAACTCCTCCGGCAACTGCTGGAGGGCCTCCTTGACGTCGCTGTCCGGCAGCCGGTCGAGCGCCTCCGTCTCGGCCGAGCGCAGGCCGCTGGACGTGTGCGACTCGGCCTCGGCGAGCTGCCAGTCGGTGATCTCCTCGGTCGGCGCCTGGATGGGCTGGCGCTGCCGCTTGCGGTAGGTGTTGATGTAGGTGTTGGTCAGGATCCGGTAGAGCCAGGCCTTCAGGTTCGTGCCCTGCTCGAACTGGTGGAAGGCGGCGTACGCCTTCAGGTACGTCTCCTGAACCAGATCCTCCGCGTCCGCCGGGTTGCGGGTCATCCGCAGCCCGGCAGCGTAGAGCTGATCGACGAAGGGCATCGCGTCCCGCTCGAAGCGGGCCCTGCGCTCGTCCGTCTTCTCGGTGGTCAACCGCACATCCCCTCGCGTCGGATGCTTTCCCGCCGAGGATACGCGTACCCACTTACCGGCAGATTCACTTCCGGAGTGTGTGCCGGTGCTCACGACCGACGCCGCCGCGGGCCACTCCGGCGCGTCGAGCAGCCGCCGCAGCTGGCGCTCGTCCCGTTCGTCCCGTTCCCGGCTCCGTGTCTCGATCGGCACCGGTCACCCCCCTCGCGATGGCTCTGTCGTCGTCCAAGGGAAGTAACGCGAGTTGCGGGGCGTGGCATTCCTCCGGCCCCACCCGATCCTGGTCCCGGCCTCGGCCGCGACCGACGCTGGGACCAGGAAGGGCCTGGGAGGGTGGCCCCGGCGCGCCCGAACCGGGCGGCCGGCACCAACCGGTGCAACGACCCGCCGCGCCGGACGGTCACGGCGCGCGCCGCCCGGTCAGGACGACCACCCGTGTACGCGCAGCCAGTCCCGCACCACGACGGCCGTACCGGCCGGATCGCGGCGCAGGTCGTGGCGCTCCCCCGGCCGGACCACCACCTCGATGCCGGGGCCCGGCTCGGGCACGCCGAACGGGTCCCGGTCGCCGTTGACGACGAGCGTGGGCAGCCCGGTGAGCAGTTCGCCGGCCCGGGAGCGCTCCGGTCGTCCCGGCGGGTGCAGCGGGAACGCCAGCGCGACGACTCCGGCCGCCCCGACGGCGGTGGCGGTACGGCAGGCCACCCGGGCGCCGCTGGACCGGCCGCCGACCACCCAGTGGCGCACCAGCGGGGCACGGCGGCGCAGGTCGGCCAGCACCGCGGTCCACGCCTCGTCGAGGTGTCCGGCGGGGGCGGGCGCGCGTCGCCCGGCGACCCGGTACGGCTGGGTCACCAGGGCCACCCCGGCCCCGGCGGCGAGCACCGCGTCCCGCACCGCGGTCAGGTCGGGGGCGTCCACGTCACCACCGGCGCCGTGCCCGAGCACCAGCACCGTGGTGGCGTCGGCGGGTGTGTCGAAGCGGAGCCGGGCGGGTCCGCGTGGGGTGTCGATCTCGTCGTCGTGGCGCACCGGCTCATTCTGCGCGGACCGGTGCGCCTGCCGGTGGTTCGGCGCGGAAACGCCGACGTCGCCCGCGGCCTGCCGGAGCGGGCCACGGGCGACGTCGGGATCAGCTCAGCGGAACCAGCGTGAGCAGGCGGTCGCGCACCGGCGGTCCGGCGTCGTCGAGCGCGTCCGGGTCCGGCTGCACCTCGCTGCGCCAGGCCACCAGCATGGCGCGCCGTTCACGCGGCGTGGTGCCGCCCCAGACGCCGTGGCAGTCGCCCACCTCCAGCGCCCAGGCCAGGCAGGAGCCCTGGACGTCGCAGGTGCGGCAGAGCGCCACCGCCGCGTCGGCCGGTTCGTTCGGTGCCGGAAAGAACGTCTCCGGATCGACGTTCTGACAGGTGCCCCTGGTGCGCCACGCGTCGTCCTGGCGTCGTTCGCTCAGCGCCCGCAGCAGTCGCGGATCGCGCCGCGCGGCGGCTACCTCGTGCGGACGCGGCATACGTGCCCGTGTCAATACACCCACCTCCCCCGTGGGAACCGGCGTAGATCTCTCACAAGATCGATGGGTGTCATCCGCCCCGTGCGAACAGACGCCCATCACCGGCGCTGTGTTCTATCGCATTCGAATACGTAAGGACAAGGGTCTTCAATGAAACTGACTGAACGTCCGGGCGACTTTTCCGGCCCAACCCCGGCAAACGGGGCACCCAAATGTGGCGGAGCGTGATCAGAACAGCGTCGGTCCGGCGGCCGTCCGGGCACCCGCCGGAGCCACCGCGGCGACCAGCTCCGGGCCGTCGTTGCGGACGTCGCCGACGGCCCGGGACACGGGCCGGATCTCCAGCCCGGCGAGCAGGCCGGCGTCCGGCGGCGCGAGCAGTTCCGCCGGCTCCTCGGCCGGGCCGAGCCACTCCGCCCAGCGCTCCGGCGACAGCAGCAGCGGCATCCGGTCGTGCACCTCGGCCAGCTCGCCGACCGCAGCGGTGGTGAGCACGCTGAACGTGAGCCGGGCCGCACCGGCCGACTCCCAGACCGACCAGATGCCGGCGAAGGCCAGGACCGAGCCGTCCCGCGGGGTCATGAAGTAGGGCTGGCGCCCGCCGTCGGCGAGGCGGACCCACTCGTACCACCCGTCGGCGGGAACCAGGCAGCGACGGCGGGCGAAGGACGGCGCGTACGCCCGGCTGGTGGCGACCGTCTCGGCCCGCGCGTTGATCATGCGGGCGGCCCCGGCGGCGCTGCGCGACCACTGCGGGAGCAGGCCCCAGCGGCCGAGGGAGAGCAGCCGGTGCCCCTCCGGGGCGAGCCGGACCAGCGGCACCGGGTCGGTCGGCGCGACGTTGTAGTCCGGCGCCACCCCACCGGTCTCGTCGGCCGACTCGAACAGCGCGCTCAGGTCGGCGGCGCTCCGGGTCGTGGCGTACCTCCCGCACATGGCGCCCACGCTAGCCGCATCCGGGCGTTCCGGCTGTCCCGCCCAACGGGAGCAGGGGCGACGGACGGTTCCACAGGCCCGCGAGCTTGGCAGAATGTAACGGTGAGCAATCCGACCGCGACGCGTCCGCCGCAGCCGTGGACCGCGCCGACCGCGAGCGACCCGGTCGCCGCGACGCTGCGCCTGCCCGGCTCCAAGTCGATGACCGCCCGGGCCCTGGTGCTCGCCGCGCTCGCTGGCGGGCCGTCGACACTCGCCCGTCCACTGCGCGCCCGGGACACCGAACTGATGGCCGGCGGCCTGCGCGCGCTCGGCGCCCACATGTCGATCTCGGACGACGACCGCTGGCTGGTCCGCCCCTATCCGCTGGCCGGCCCGGCGCACGTCGACGTCGGCCTGGCCGGCACCGTGATGCGCTTCCTGCCCCCGGTGGCCGGGCTGGCCGCCGGGCGGGTCACGTTCGACGGCGACCCGCACGCCCGGACCCGTCCGCTCGGGCCGCTGATCGGCGCGCTGCGCACGCTCGGCGTCCGGATCGACGCGCCACCGGCCGGCAGCCTGCCGCTCGTCGTGCTCGGCGCGGGCCGGGTGACCGGCGGCGACGTGGTGATCGACGCCTCCGCGTCCAGCCAGCTGGTCTCCGGGCTGCTGCTGGCCGCGCCGCGCTTCGACAGGGGTGTCGTGGTCCGGCACGTGGGGCCGCCGGTGCCGTCCGCGCCGCACCTGCGGATGACGGTGCACATGCTGCGCGCCGCCGGCGCCGCCGTGGACGACACGACGCCCGACGTCTGGACGGTCGAGCCGGGCCCGCTGTCCGGGCGCGGCTGGGAGATCGAGCCGGACCTGTCCGGCGCGGCGCCGTTCTTCGCCGCCGCCCTGGTCACCGGCGGCGAGGTGACGCTGCAGGGCTGGCCACGCAGCAGCCTCCAGCCGGTCGAGCGGCTCCGGGAGCTGCTGCACCGGATGGGCGGCGAGGTGAGCCTCGGCACCGACGGCCTGACCGTGCGCGGCACCGGCACCGTGCGCGGGCTCGACGCCGACCTCTCCGACGTCGGCGAGCTGACCCCGGTGCTGACCGCGCTCACGCTGCTCGCCGACGGACCGTCCCGGCTCACCGGCATCGGCCACATCCGCGGCCACGAGACCGACCGGGTCACCGCGCTCGCCAAGGAGTTCACCGCGCTCGGCGCGGACATCACCGAGACCCGCGACGGGCTGGACATCCGGCCCCGCCCGCTGCGCGGCGGGACGTTCCGCACGTACGCCGACCACCGGATGGCGCACGCGGCGGCGGTGGCCGGGCTGGCCGTCCCCGGCATCGAGGTCGACGACGTGGCGTGCACCTCCAAGACCATGCCGGAGTTCCCGGCACTATGGTCGGGGATGGTGACGGGCAAGAACTGACAGCGGGGGGACGTCCTGGCGACGAAGCGGCGTGAGTACGACGAGGACGACGTCCGGGTACGACCGGGCCGGTCGTCGCGCCCGCGTACGCGCACCCGGCCCCGGCACGCCGACGCCGTCGACGGGTTCGTCATCGCCGTCGACCGGGGCCGCTACACCTGCGTGATCCCCGGCGCCGGGCCGGACGCGCCGCTCGTGACCGCCATGCGCGCCCGCGAGCTGGGACGCAAGTCGGTGGTGGTGGGCGACCGGGTGGGTCTGGTCGGGGACACCTCCGGGGCGCCGGGCGCGCTGGCCCGGATCGTGCGCATCGCCGAGCGGACCTCGGTGCTGCGGCGTACCGCCGACGACGACGAGACCACCGCCGAGGGGCGGCTGGAACGGGTCGTGGTGGCGAACGCCGACCAGTTGGTGATCGTCAGCGCGCTCGCCGACCCGCCGCCGCGTACCGGGTTCATCGACCGCTGCCTGGTGGCCGCGTACGACGCCGACATCGAGCCGCTGCTCTGCCTCACCAAGGCCGACCTCGCCGGCCCGGAGGCGGTGCTCGGCTACTACACCGAGCTGGAGCTGCCGTACGTGCTGATCCGCCCGGACTCCGACCTGGCCGCGCTGCGGGCGCTGCTCGCCGGCCGGGTCTCGGTGATGGTGGGTCACTCCGGGGTGGGCAAGTCGACGCTTGTCAACCGCCTCGTCCCGGACGCCGAACGGGCGGTGGGCACGGTCAGCGCGATCGGCCGGGGCCGGCACACCTCGACCAGCGCGGTGGCGTTGCGGCTGCCCGCCGAGCCCGGCGCCGACGGCGACACCGGCTGGATCGTCGACACCCCGGGGGTACGCAGCTTCGGGCTGGCACACGTGTCCGCCGAGAGCCTGCTGCACGGCTTCCCGGACCTGGTCGAGGCGACGGTGGACTGCCCGGCCAACTGCCCGCACACCGCCGACGAGGCGGACTGCGCGCTCGACGCCTGGGTGGCCGCCGGGAAGGCGGACGCGCGCCGGCTCGCCTCGTACCGCCGGTTGCTGGCCTCCCGCAGCGGCGAGGGCGACCCGCGCGAACCGGAGCGCAACCCCGGCGATCCGCTCGCCGGGTCCTGACCGGCGGACCGGCGGCGACCCGCCGTCGCCGGCCGGGCCGCCGCCACTAGCGTGTCCGTCATGACCGGGTACGCCGACGACCTCGCCCTCGCCCACCTGCTCGCCGACGCCGCGGACGCCGTCTCCTCGGCCCGGTTCCGCGCGCTCGACCTGCGCGTCGAGTCCAAGCCGGACCTGACCCCGGTCTCCGACGCGGACACCGCTGTGGAACGGGAGATCCGCGCGCTGCTGGCCGCCCACCGTCCCGGTGACGGCCTGCTCGGCGAGGAGTACGGCGAGCAGCCGCCGGCCGGTCCGGACGGGCGGCGCTGGGTGATCGACCCGATCGACGGCACGAAGAACTTCGTCCGGGGCGTACCCGTCTGGGCCACGCTGATCGCGCTGCTGGAGCACGACCGGCCGGTGCTCGGCCTGGTCTCCGCCCCGGCGCTGGGCCGCCGCTGGTGGGGCGCGCTCGGCGCGGGCGCGTTCGCCGGCACCGGCCCGGCGGACGGCACGCCGATCCGGGTCTCCGGCGTGACGGCGCTCGGCGACGCGAGCTTCTGCTACTCGTCGCTGACCGGGTGGGAGCAGGCCGGGCGGCTGAACGCGGTGCTCCAGCTCATGCGCGACACCTGGCGCAGCCGCGCGTACGGCGACTTCTACGGCTACATGCTGCTGGCCGAGGGGGCACTGGACGTGATGGTGGAGCCGGAGCTGTCGCTGTGGGACATCGCCGCGCTGGTCCCGATCGTCACCGAGGCGGGCGGAGTCGTCACGGATCTGGCCGGACGGCCCGCCCCGGCCGGCGCCGACTCGGCCGACATCAGCGCCGTGGCCAGCAACGGCGCGCTGCACGACGACATCCTGGCCCGGCTCGGCCGTCCAGCCGAGCGCTGACCCCGGGGGAGCCTCTATCCTCGCCAGGTGGTTTCCTCCGGTTGGTGCTTCCTGGCGGCGATGATCATCGCGTACGGCTTCGCCAACCTCCTCCAGTCGGTCGCGGCCGCGCGGACCACCGTGCACCACACGTTCGACCCCGGGCTGCTGCTGCGCCTGGCCGGGCACCGGACGTACCTGATCGGCCTGACCTGCCAGGTCGTCGGCTTCGTGCTGGCCTTCCTGGCCCGCCGTGACCTGCCGTTGTTCCTGGTCCAGGCCAGCGTGGCGGCCGGGCTCGGGGTGACCGCCGTCCTCGGCGTGCTGGTGCTCAAGTGGCGGCTGCCCGCGGCCGAGGTGGTACTGCTGGTGCTGCTGTTCGCCGGCATCACCGCGCTCGTGCTCTCCGCCCAGCCGGCGCCGTCACGGCAGCTCGGCACCGCCGGGCTGGTCGGCCTGGCGGTGGCGGTGCTCGCGATCGCCGCCTCCGGCTTCTTCGCCGCCCGGCTGCACGGCGCGCTCGGGTCGGTGGTGCTCGGCTCGCTGGCCGGGATGGCGTTCTCCGCCGCGGCGGTGGCGGCCCGCCCGCTCGCCTCGGCCGGTTCGGTCGAGGCGTTCGTCCGCGACCCACTGCTCTACCTGCTGATCGTCCACTCGCTGATCGGTCAGCTGCTGCTCGGGCTCGCCATGCAGCGCGGGTCGACCACGGCGGCGGTCGCCGCGATGGACGCCGCCGGTGCGGTACCAGCGGCGATCGTCGGCCTGCTGCTGCTCAACGACAAGATCTGGCCCGGCCGGGAGTGGCTGGCCGGGCTCGGCTTCCTGGTGACGCTCGCGGCGGTGGTCGGCCTGACCCGGTACGCCGAACCGCAGCACCACCACAGCGGCGCCCGCCAGAAGGCGATGGTGGGCGCCGCGATGGTGCCGGTTCAGGCGGCCTCGACCGGCCCGCGTTCGGACACGACCACCTCGACCGGCGGCGTCGCCTCGACCGGCGTCGGCTCGATCGGGGTGGCCGGGCGGCGCCGCCCGATCACCCGCTCGTAGAGGCGCTCCAGCGCGGCGGCGGTGCGTTCCCAGGTGTAGCTGCACCGGACCCGGTCCACCGCGGCGTGCCCGTACGCGAACCGTCCGGCGTTGTCGGACAGCAGCCGGCGCAGCGTGACCCCGAGCGTGCGGACGTCACCCGGCGGCACCAGCTTGCCGGTCACCTCGTCCACCACCGCGTCGGCGATGCCGCCCATGGCGTAGCCGACCACCGGTACGCCGCAGGCCATCGCCTCCAGCGACACCCGCCCAGCCGACGCGTAGTGCGGGGTGCAGGCCACCACGTCGGCGGAGCGGTACCAGGTGGCCATCTGGTCGTGCGGCACCGCGCCGACCAGCTTCACCTGCTCCGCCACTCCGGCCCGCTCGGCCAGCTCGCGCAGCCGGCGCGCCTCGGCGTGCCCGTCCAGCCGCTCCGGCGGCGGACCGCCGGCGATCACCAGTTCCGCGTCACCCACCAGCCGCATGGCCCGGATCAGGTCGTCCTGACCGTGCCCGGGCGCGAGCCCGCCGACGGAGAGGATCCGGGGCCGCTGGTCCCGGGGGGCCGCCTCGCCGGCCGGGTGGAACTGGCCGGTGTCCACCCCGGTCGGCACCATCGCCACCGCTGTGCGTTGCAGGCCCATCCGGGTCAGCTCGTCGACCTCGTCGTTGCACTGGGCCACCGCCACGTCCACGGCCCGGGTCAGCGCCCGCTCCAGCGGGATGCGCTCCCCCGGCCCGGCGTACTCCCGGCCGAGGTGACGCAACTGCTCCACGCCGAGCGAGTGGAACGTCTGCACCACCGGGATGTCCGTGGCGCGGACCGCGTGCGCGGCGGCCAGCCCGCCGACCCAGTAGTGCCCGTGCACCACGTCGGGGGTCCAGTCCCCGGCCCACTGCCCGGCCAGCCAGCGGCCGTACTCGGCGACGAACGGGACCAGCTCGGCGGTGGAGAGCACGTCGGGCGGGCCGACCGGGACACGTTCCACCCGGTAGCCGTCGAGTTCGGTCAGGGCGGGCTGGGCGGACGCGGCACGGCGCTCGTAGACGCGGACGTCATGGCCCCGGGCGGCGAGCTCCGCCGCCACGCGCGCAATGTGCTCCTGCGTCCCGACGGTGGGACCGTCGGTGGACGAGCCGGCGTGCGCGCATACAAGGCCGACGCGCATGGTGCACCTCCATGCGTTTCTCGCGAGCGGGGTCTCCGGTCAGAGCGTCCCATTAACCCAGCTCCGGTGCGCCCAAACCTGACAGATCGGGGTCACCCGGCCACGCCGTCCCGTGGACGGGACAGCCGACCGATGCCGATCACCGGCGAAATCGGTCGGCATGACCACCCGGCCCGGGGGTACCGACGGGGAATGCCGCTGACCCGCAGCCTCTCCGACGCCACAGTCGTCATCACCGGTGCCTCCAGCGGGATCGGCGCGGCCACCGCGTACGCGCTGGCCCGCCGGGGTGCCGACGTGGTGCTGGCCGCCCGGACCGAGTCCGCGCTGCGCCGGGTCGCGTCGTTCTGCCGGGAACTGGGCGGGCGGGCCCTGGTGGTGCCCACCGACGTGACCGACCCGGAGGCGGTGGAGCGGCTGGCGGGGCGGGCGGTGGCCGAGTTCGGCCGGATCGACGCCTGGATCAACAACGCCGCGGTGGGCACCGTGGGGCTGTTCGACGAGATCCCGGTGGCCGAGTTCCGCCGGGTGGTGGACGTGAACCTGCTCGGCGCCGTGTACGGGACGCGCGCCGCGCTGCCCTGGCTCGACGCGGCCGGCGGCGGGGTGCTCGTCAACAACGCCTCGGTGCTGGCCGAGGTGGCGATGCCGTACCAGTCGGCGTACAACGCGACGAAGCACGCGATCCGCGGGCTGGCCGACACGGTCCGGCAGGAGTTGCGGGTGACCGGCCGGGGCACCATCTCGATCTGCACCGTGCTGCCCGCCACCATCGACACGCCGTTCTTCCGGCACGCCGCCAACCACTCCGGCCGGGAGCTGACCCCGCCGCCGCCGGTGTACCCGCCGGAGATGGTCGCCGAGACGATCGTCAAGCTGCTGCGGCGGCCCCGGCGCGAGGCGTACGCGGGCGGCGCGGCCCGGCTGATCGGCCTTCAGTGGCGGCTCGCCCCGGCGCTGGCCGAGCGCGTGCTGGGCTGGTACACCGCGCGCACCCAGTTCGGCCCCGGCGTACGCGCCGACTCGACCGGCGCGGTCTTCACGCCGGACGCGGCGGCGGAGCGGACCGACGGGTGGTCCGGCCGGCGCGGGCAGGTGCTACGGCTGAGCGCGGCGGTCGGGCTGGCCGCCGGCACGGCGGTCGGCACGGTGGCGGCGCTCAGCCGCCGGTCGCGGGCCGGTCGGCCGTGAGTCCCGTCGACCGGACCGGTGCGCGGGCGCGGACCCAGGTGCACAATGGGGCGATCATGCCGACGGATGCGCGTTGCCTGGTGGAGACCGACGACTCCTCGCCGACGGTCCGGCTGACCGGGGTGCTCGACCGGGCCGAGGTGGAGGCCGTACGGGACGCGCTGCTCGCCCGGCTGTGGCGGCACCCCGGGGTGCTGCTCGTGGACCTCTCCGGGGTGCGGATCCCCGATCCGGTGGCACGCGACGCGCTGGACGAGGTCTGCCGGGCGGTCGACGACTGGCCCGCCGCGCGGCTGCTGCTCGACCCGGACGGGCCGCCACCGGACGCGCCGCCCGACCCGCTCGACGCCGAGCTGCCCCCGGTGGCCGAGGCGGCCCGCGAGGCACGGGTGCTGGTCGCCGACGGGTGTGCCAGGTGGGGACTGCCGGAGCTGGCCGAGCCGGCCTGCATCGCGGTCACCGAGATGGTCAACAACGTGGTGGCGCACGCGGTCACGCCGATGACGCTCCGGCTGGCCCCGCGCGGCGGCGCGCTGCACGTGGCCGTCCGGGACCACTCGACCGGGCGGCCCGCGTACGGCGGTCCGGCGCCGGTGGACTCGGTGGGCGGGCGGGGGCTGCTGCTCATCGACACGGTGGCCCGGCGCTGGGGCAGCACGGCGCTGCCCGACGGCAAGGTGGTGTGGTGCGTGCTGTACGCCGAGGACGAGGCGGCGTACCGCAACTGAGGTGCTTTTCGCACCGTTTCTCCCGATCCACCCGGCCGGACGCGGTTAGGGCGGGGAGCGCAGTGGGTAGTTCCCCGGCATGCGCGACGACGAGTACCCCACCCCCGTGTCCGATCCCGAGGCGGCGGGCCTGCCCGACACCGCCGACGACGACTCCACCGCGAACGACGACGTGCTGACCGGGCGCGAGGCGGACGGCCCCGAGCCGGCCCAGCTCCCCGGTGACCGCACGCCGGTCGCCGTGGACCAGTTCGGCACCACGGCGGAGGAGCAGCTCGACGGCGAGTCGCTGGACTACAAGCTCCAGCGCGAGCGGTACGAGCGCCCCGCCGACGACCCGCTCGCCGGCCCGGTCGACCCGGACATCGCCGCCGAGGCGGACAGCGAGGAGGCCGCCGCGCAGGCCCAGCTCGACGCCGACGTGATCGACCCGGGCCCGGTCTCGGACCCGAACTCCCCGGTGTCGGTGTACGACCACGGCCAGCTCGGCACCGTCGCCGACCACCAGGTGGGCCGGCTGGTCGAGCCGGACGAGGGCGCACACACCGACCAGGAGACCGACAACGTCGCCTACGACGCCGGCGCGGCCGGTGGCGGGGCCAGCGCGGAGGAACTGGCGGTGCACGAGACCCGGCCGCCGGAGGCGCGCTGACCGCTCAGTCGTCCAGGCCCCGCTCGATGGCGTACCGGGTCAGCTCGACCCGGTTGTGCAACTGGAGCTTGCCCAGGGTGTTCTGCACGTGGTTCTGCACGGTCCGGTGGGACAGGCTCAGCCGGTCGGCGATCTGCTTGTAGGACAGCCCCTTGGCGACCAGACGCAGCACCTCGGTCTCCCGTTCGGTGAGCCGGGGTGCGTCGTCGTGCGGGGCGGGCGGCGCCGCGGCCAGCCGCCGGTACTCCCCCAGCACCAGCCCGGCCAGGCCGGGCGTGAACACCGGCTCACCGGCCGCCGTGCGGCGCACCGCGTCCAGGAACTCCGCCGGTGCGGCCGACTTGATCAGGTAGCCGGTGGCGCCGGCCTTGACCGCGTCCAGCACGCCCTGCGGCTCGCCGCTGGCCGAGAGCATGAGCACCCGCACGTCGGGCAGCGCGGCGCGCAGGCCCCGGATCACCTCGACGCCGGAGATGTCCGGCAGCTGGAGGTCGAGCACGACCAGGTCGGGACGGGCCGCCGCGGCCACCCGTACCGCCTGCCGGCCCTCACCGCTGGTCGCCACCACCTGGTGGCCCGCCTCGGTGAGGTCCCGGGCCACGCCCTCGCGCCACATCGGGTGGTCGTCGACCACCATCACCCGGATGCTCACCCGCGGCTCCTCGGCACGACCAGCTCGATCTCGGTGCCGGCGCCGGGCGCGGACACGATCCGCACCTCGCCGCCCAGGTCGGCCACCCGGCCCCGGATGGACTGCGCCACCCCGAGCCGCCCCTGCGCGGCGGCCTCCGCCAGCCGCCCCTCCGGGATGCCCGGCCCCTCGTCGCGTACCGAGACGGTCACCGTCTCCTCCTCGTCCTCGATCAGCACCCAGGCCCGCCCGCCGGCGTGCCGGGCCACGTTGTCCAGCGCCGCGCCGACCGCGGCACCCAGCTCACCGGCGGCCCGAGCCGGCAACGGCACCGGTGTGGCGGGCGCGGACACCACGACGGTGGCCGAGGCGTACCTGTCGATCAGGTCGCGCAGGTCCTGCTCGTCCCCGCCCGGGTCCGGCGACGCGCCCGCCCGGCCGATCAGCGCCCGCAGCGCCGCCTCCTGCTCGCCGGCCAGCCGGGCCAGCTCGGCCGCCTCGCCGTCCAGGTCCGCGCCGCGCCGCCGGACCAGCGCGAGCACCTGGAGCACCGAGTCGTGGATGTCGCGGGCCAGCCGTTCCCGCTCGCGGGTGGCCGCCTCCAGCTCCACCGCCCGCTGCAACCGCTCCTCCGCCTGCACCGCCAGCCGCGCCACGTGCCCGACCACCACGCCGGCGAGCAGCATGAGGATCGCGCCGGTCAGCGCGGACGGGCTGATCCGGTCGCGGGTGGCGAGGTCGGCGCCGCCGAGCACGATCGCTGCGACCGCGCCACGTCGCCGCCCGCCGGAGACCGCCCAGGCGAGCACCGGCCCGGCCAGCCAGGCGGCGGTCAGCATCGGCACGCCGGCGGCGAGCGCCGCGCGGCCCACCACCCAGGGCGTGACCAGGATGATCGCCAGCACCACGCCGAGGTCGGCCAGGAGCAGCGGCCAGCGCCGCCCGGCCGGACGGCCGTAGCCGGCCGCCGTCACGCCGCTCCACGCCAGCATCGCCAGCAGGACACCGCCCGCGGCGACCGGGTGCGCGTAGCGGTCCGCGTCGCGCAGCACGACCAGTCCGACGTACGCGAGCGCGGCGAAGCGGAACACCGCTATCGATCGCCAGAAGGGGCCCTCGAGGCCGGAGGACGACGGCATGTGGGCCACCCTGTCACAGCCGGTCCAGGGCACCCCGGGCGGTGCGGTCCGAGAAACCCTGACGTACGGTGGAAATGCCGCGAAAGTCGTCGAGAACCATCGTCGGGACGGGGTCATGACAGACGCAGAACTCCCCGCACCGCGTACGGTTGTGCCCATCGAACCTTCCCTCCTTCTCGCCACCGCCTTCGACCAGGCGCAGGTGACCGGGCTGCGGCACTCGGTCACCTCCTGCGCGCACGGGTCCGGCCTGTCCGGCCAACGGCTGGACGACTTCGTGCTGGCGGTCAACGAGCTGATCACCAACGCGGTCCGGCACGGCGGCGGGCAGGGCTGGCTGCGGCTCTGGGAGCGGGACGGCGAACTGGTCTGCGAGGTCGCCGACCACGGGCCCGGGATCAGCGAACGGCGGCTGCGCGATCGCGAGCGGCCCGCGCCGGACACCGCCGGCGGCTGGGGCCTCTGGCTGGCCCGGGAGCTGAGCGACGCGATGGAGGTGGAGAGCGGCGACGCCGGCACGGTCGTCCGGATCACCGCCGTGCTCGCCACCCGCCAGCCCGTCACCGGCCCGCTGGACGGCTGACCCGCCACCGTCAGGCGAACAGGGCGCTCACCGACTCCCCGTTGTGGATCCGCCGCATCGCCTCGGCCAGCGCGGGCGCCACCGACAGCACCTCCAGCTTCGGCACCCGCTTCTCCGCCGGGATCGGCACCGTGTTGGTGCAGACGATCTCCAGGACGCCCTCCTGCCCGCCCAGCCGCTCCAGCGCCCCGCTGGAGAACAGGCCGTGCGTACACGCCAGCCGGACCGAGCGGACCCGCCGCTCGCGCAGGTGCGAGATCAGCTCGATCACCGTGCTGCCCTTGGCGATCTCGTCGTCCAGCACGATCACGTCCCGGTCCGCCACGTCACCGATGATCGTGCTGATCTGCACCCGGTCGTCGCTGAAACGCTGCTTCGCGCCGGCCGCCACCGGCGTCCCGAGCATCCGGGCGAACGCGGCGGCCTCCTTGGCGTTGCCCAGGTCCGGCGAGACCACCACCGCGTTGCTCAGGTCGTACGCCTTGAAGTGGGCGGCCAGCTCGCGCAGCGCGTGCAGGTGGTCCACCGGGACGCTGAAGAAGCCGTGCACCTGCGGCGAGTGCAGCGTCATGGCCAGCACCCGGTCCGCGCCCGCGGAGGTGAGCAGGTCGGCGACGAGCCGGCCACCGATGGAGATGCGCGGCGCGTCCTTCTTGTCCGACCGCGCGTACGCGTAGTGCGGCAGCACCACGGTGATCCGCGCGGCCGACGCGCCCCGGGCCGCGTCGATCATGAGCAGCAGCTCGACCAGGTGCTCCTGCACCGGCGGCACCAGCGGCTGGATGAGGAAGACGTCGCGCTCCCGGCAGTTCGCCTGCAACTGCACCTCCAGGCAGTCGTTGGCGAACCGGGACACCCGCACCGGGTGCAGCGGGACGTGGAGGTGGGCGCAGATCTCGGCGGCGAGGTCGGGATGGGCCGACCCGCTGAACACGGCAATGTCACGCACGTCTGATGATCGTACGGCCCGCCGGAGGGAGACGGTGGACGCTCGCGGCGGGTACGGTGCTGCCGTGACCGCAGAGTTCGTCGCCGCGATCGACCAGGGCACCACGTCCTCGCGCTGCATCGTCTTCGACCGGGCCGGTGAGATCGTCGCCGTGGCCCAGCGCGAGCACCGGCAGATCTTCCCCCGGCCCGGCTGGGTGGAGCACGACGCCGAGGAGATCTGGACGAACGTCGAGCACGTGGTGCGCGAGGCGCTGGCGAGCGCCGACATCGGCACCGAGTCGCTGGCCGCGGTGGGCATCACCAACCAGCGCGAGACCACAGTGGTGTGGGACCGGGAGACCGGCCGCCCGGTGGCGAACGCGATCGTCTGGCAGGACACCCGCACCGGCCCGCTGCTGCGCGAGCTGACCGAGACGTACGACGAGGAGCGGCTGCGGGCCCGCACCGGCCTGACCCCGGCCACCTACTTCGCCGGGCCGAAACTGCGCTGGCTGCTCGACCACGTCGACGGGCTGCGCGAACGGGCCGAACGCGGCGAGGTGCTGTTCGGCACCATGGACAGCTGGCTGATCTGGAAGCTGACCGGCCGGCACGTCACCGACGTGACGAACGCCAGCCGCACCATGCTAATGGACCTGGAGACGCTCGACTGGGACCCGGAGCTGCTCGACGCGCTGCGCGTCCCGGCCGCCGTGCTGCCGGAGATCCGCAGCTCGGCCGAGGTGTACGGCACGGCCCAGGGGGTGCTGGCCGGGGTACCGGTGGCGAGCGCGCTCGGCGACCAGCAGGCGGCGCTGTTCGGGCAGACCTGCTTCCAGCCCGGCGAGGCCAAGTGCACCTACGGCACCGGCAGCTTCCTGCTGCTCAACACCGGCGCCAGCCCGGTGCCGTCGCGGCACGGCCTGCTCACCACTGTGGCGTACCGGATCGAGGGCCAGCCCGCCGTGTACGCGCTGGAGGGCGCCATCGCGGTCACCGGCTCGCTCGTGCAGTGGCTGCGCGACAACCTCGGCCTGATCTCCTCCGCACCGCAGGTCGAGGAGCTGGCCCGCACCGTCGACGACAACGGCGGCTGCTACGTGGTGCCGGCCTTCTCCGGCCTGTTCGCCCCGCACTGGCGCAGCGACGCCCGGGGCGTCATCGCCGGGCTGACCGGCTACATCACCAAGGGGCACCTGGCCCGCGCGGTACTGGAGGCGTCGGCCTTCCAGACCCGGGAGGTGGTGGACGCGATGAACGCCGACTCCGACGTGGCGCTGCGCCGGCTGCGGGTCGACGGCGGGATGACCGGCAACGAGCTGCTCATGCAGTTCCTCGCCGACGTGCTGGACGTGCCGGTCGTCCGGTCCCGGATCACCGAGACGACGTGCCTCGGCGCCGCGTACGCCGCCGGCCTGGCCGTCGGGTTCTGGCCCGACCTGGCGACGCTGCGGGAGAAGTGGCGCTCGGACGCGCAGTGGGAGTCGACGATGGACCCGGCGCACCGGGAGCGCGAGCTGCGCCAGTGGCGCAAGGCGGTCCGGCGCACGCTCGACTGGGTCGACTGAGCGTCAGGCCCAGGTGGTGCCGGTGAGCTTCTCGTACACCTCGACGTAGCGGGCCCGGGTCGCCTCGATCACCTCGGCCGGCACCTCCGGCGCGGGCGGCTGCTTGTCCCAGCCGCTCGACGTGGCCCAGTCCCGCACGTACTGCTTGTCGTAGGAGAACTGGGCGCGGCCCGGCTGGTACGACTCGGCCGGCCAGAACCGGGACGAGTCGGAGGTGAGCACCTCGTCGCCGAGGACCAGCGTGCCGTCCGCCGCCCAGCCCAGCTCCAGCTTCGTGTCCGCGATCAGGATGCCCCGCTCGGCGGCGATCTCCGCGCCGCGCCGGTAGACGTCGATGGTGATCTGCCGCAGCCGCTCCGCGACCTCCGGCCCGACCTTGTCCACCACCTGCTCGTACGTGATCGGCTCGTCGTGCTCGCCCTTCGGCGCCTTGGTCGACGGCGTGAAGATCGGCTCGGGCAGGATCGACGCCTCGACCAGGCCGCGGGGCAGCGGCACCCCGGAGACCGAGCCGGTGCGCTGGTATTCGGCGAAGCCGCCGCCGGTCAGGTAGCCCCGGGCCACGCACTCGACCGGCACCATGTCCAGCCGCCGGCAGCGGATCGCCCGGCCGGCGAACTCCGCCGGTACGTCCGTCGCGGAGATCACATGGTTCGGCACCAGGTCGGACAGCTGCTCGAACCACCACAGCGACAACGCGGTGAGCAGGCGGCCCTTGTCCGGGATCGGGGTCGGCAGCACCACGTCGTAGATGGAGACGCGGTCGGAGGCGACCAGGATCAGGTCCTCGCCGTCGGCGTAGACGTCCCGGACCTTGCCCGAGTGCAGAAGTTCCACGGCGCTAGTACACCATGACCGGCGCGGACCGCCCGGCGCGCCCACCGCCGTCCCGCCCGGCGTTGACACCCGGCCGGGGGCCGGTGAAATGATCCGTCCACCCCACCTTCGGAGAGAGACGCGTGCGCGCTGTGCAGTCCGTACCCCGTCCCGGGATCGACCGGCGACGGTTCCTGGGCGCGCTCGCCGGGCTGCCGCTCGCCGCCGGCGGCCTGCCGCTGCTCACCGGGTGCAGCCCGGAGGAGGTGGCCGCCGACGAGGGCCCGATCGAGCTGTCCGTGTTCTGGTGGGGCGGCGCCCGCCGGGCCGCGGCCACCGAACAGGCGCTGCGGCTGTACTCGCAGCAGAACCCGCGGGTCAGTTTCCGGGTCACCTGGCAGGGGCTGGGCGGCTACTACGACCGGCTCGCCACCCAGGCCACCGGCGGGAACGCGCCGGACCTGTTCCAGATCGACGACACCCTGCTCGCCGAGTACGCGGGCCGGGACATCCTGCTCGACCTCACCCGGTACGTCGCCGACGAGCGCCTCGACCTGCGCGAGGTGCCGGAGCAACTGGCCCGCTACGGCCGGGTGGACGAGCGCACGGTGGGCGTGCCGGCCGCGCAGACGAGCGCGGCGCTGGTGTTCAACCGGCGGCTGCTGCGCCGGCTGGGCCAGCCCGAGCCGCGTACCGGGATGTCCTGGAAGGAGTACGCGAACTGGGCCGCCCGCGTCACCCGCGCCTCCGGCAACCGGGTGGCCGGCACCATGGACGCCTCCGGCGACTACCGGGCGTTCTGGCTCTGGCTGCGCGGCCAGGGCAGCGAGCTGTACCAGGGTCGGCAGCTCGGCTTCAGCTCCGCCGAACTGCTCGCCTGGTTCGAGTTCTGGGAGGTGGCGCGCTTCGACCGGGCCACACCGAGCGCCGCCCTGGTCGAGCAGGCCGACAGCGGCGAGCTGGCCCGCCAGCTCGTGGTCACCGGGCACACCGCGGCCTCCTTCGCCTGGTCGCACCAGTTGCCCGAGTTGCAGAGCCTGACCGACGACGAGCTGGGCGCCATCGCCTTCCCGGGCACGCCCGCCGCGCAGTGGCCCCGCGCGTCGATGTACTGGGCCGGTTTCCGGGGCACCCGCCACCCGGAGGCGGTGGTGGGCGTGCTCGACTTCCTGACCACGAACGTGGCGGCCGGCCGGCTCCTGGGCGTCGAGCGCGGCCTGAACGCCAGCAAGCAGGTGCGCTCGTTCGTCGCGGCGGAGGTGACCGGCCGGGCCGAGAAGCGCATGGCCGCGCTCGGCGCCGAGCTGGACGACCTGGCCGGCCCGTCGCCCGCGCCGCCGCCGAAGGGGCACGCCGAGGTGCGCGAGCTGCTGATCGACGCGGCCGAGAGCATCCGCGGCAAGCGGGCCGGCGCCCGTACCGCCACCTCCCGCTTCATGGCCCAGGCGAACGCCGCCCTCGCCGACTGACCCGCCCCACCCCGCCCGGCGTGGGCGGGGTGGGCAGGGGCGTCAGCGCGGAGGGCGGTTGCGGCGGTTACGGGTGAGCAGCACCACCAGCAGCACGATGCCGCCGACCACCACGAGGCAGCAGAGCAGGCCGAGGATGCCGAACCCGCCACGGGAGCGCCGGCGCGCCGCCTCCACCACGATCTCGCCGGTGCCGGTGGACGCCCAGGCCGCGACCGGCACGAAGACCGAGAGCATGACCGTACCGAGGACCGCGCCCAGGCGGCCCCACCACTTGTTCCATGAAGACATGCCCCCATCCTCGCCGAGACGCGCAACCGGGGCACGGCGGACAGGGCGGATGTCGCCGGACATGGCGAAAGGCCCCGGAGAGAACTCCGGGGCCTTTCGTCACGAGTAGCGGGGACAGGATTTGAACCTGCGACCTCTGGGTTATGAGCCCAGCGAGCTACCGAGCTGCTCCACCCCGCGTCGGCTCATACAGCCTATCCCATCGCGATCGCCCGGTTCAGCCGGGTGCCCGATCCCCGCCCGTGCTCCGTCGCGGGCGTCACGACCCGCCGGTCAACCCGCCCTTCCACGGGTCGTCGAGGACGACGGCGGCGTCGATCGTCGCGCCGGTCGTCGCCTCCAGCACCACGGCGGCGCGTTGCGAGAAGGTCAGATCGGTACGGGAACGGGGCCCGCCGTCGCCGAACACGGCGACCACCGGCGCGGGTGGGGTCCCCCAGGTCCGGCCGGTGATCAGGTCGAGCGTCGCGTTCACCTGCCCGTCGGCGGCGAACGTCGCGGTGACCTGGTTCGGGTCGGACCTGACCGAGCAGGCGGGGCCGGCGAGAGACAGGCCGGAGAGCACGGCGGGGTCGAGGCCGACCCAGCCGGTCGTCGCCTCCAGTTCCAGGACGATCGTCCATCGCGGGGTCAACTGCTTGCCCAGGAGCAGCACCGACCGGTCGCCCGGCCGCCGTGTGGAGAGCCGCTCGGCGACCAGCCGCCTGGCCTCGGGCACGTCTCCGGGCTGCGCCGCACCCATCCGGTGGAGTGTCTCCTCGGCGGAAAGCGGCGCGACGGTGACGCACCATCCCTCGCCGAGCGTCTCGGTGAGGTCGAGCGGTTCTGACACGGGTGACCTCCGGGTGGTGGGGTCTCGCGGCCGCGAGACCCCACCGAACTCGTCATCCTCGGATGTTGACGTAGAACTTGCCCCGCGCCCGCGCCAAGGTGAGGCGAACAGGCAGGCACCTGGAACGACGAAGGGCCCCGGAGCGAACTCCGGGGCCCTTCGTCACGAGTAGCGGGGACAGGATTTGAACCTGCGACCTCTGGGTTATGAGCCCAGCGAGCTACCGAGCTGCTCCACCCCGCGTCGGCTCGACAACCGTAGCGCACCGACCCGGGCAGGCGCAAAACGGGTACTCAGTCCAGCCACCGCCGGATCGCCTCGACCGCCCGGCGGCTGTCCGCGTCGAACTGGGCGCGCTGCGTCGAGGTGCTCTCCCAGCCCTGTTCCCACAGCACCGTCACCACGTCGCCGGAGCGCACCGCGCGTACCAGGTGCACCTCGTCGCCGCCGCTCGGATCGCCGTTGGCGTCCCGGTACGGCGTCCGCGTCTCGAACAGCACCGACTCGTCGCCGTACCCGGTGTCGGGCAGCAGACGTTGCCGCACCGTCGCCGGCGGCGTACCCCGGGCGGGCTGCTCGGGGCAGGCCCGCACCGCCGCGCGCAGCTCGGCCAGCGCGGTGCCGGCGCCCCCGGACCGGTAGATCGTGATGCTGTGCCGGTAGTTGCCGGACGGCACCTCGTCCGCCGGCGCGCCGGCCCGGCGGTACGGCAGCGACCGGGCCCGCTGCGCCACCACCCGCTCGTCGCCGGGCGTCGTGCCGCACAGCACCGGCAGCACCGGCCCCGGGCCGAAGTAGTTACCGGTACCGGCGTCGTTCGCGACGGGCAGGACGAAGAACGCCCGGTCCGGGATCGTGGTCGGGGTCACCGCGGCCGGCGGCGTGGTGGTCACGACCGGGCTCCGCGAGCCGTAGGTACGGCCGGCGGACGGCGACGGCGTGGCGGTCGACGGCGCGACCGAGGGCGCGGCGGTCGACGGCAGCGGGGTGGGCGTACCCGCGGGGGCGGAGCCGGGTCGGGCCCCGGCCCGGCGGCGAGCACCAGCTGGCTCCCGGCCACCGTGCCCGCGACCAGCCCGGCGGCGGCCAGGACGGTGATCGCGGCGCGGCGCCGGGCCCAGCGGTCGGCGCTGCGGCGCAGCCGGTCCGGCGCCGGCAGCACCCGCTCGTCGGTGTCCGCGGCGAGGGACCGGTAGTAGCGGTGCAGTTCACGCGACATCGTTGACCTCCAGTTCCTCGGCGGCGACGCCCGGCAACAGCTCGGCCAGCCGGGCCCGTCCCCGGGACAGCCAGGACTTCACCGTGCCGGCGGGCACGCCGGCCTCCCGGGCGATCTCCTCCACCGGCAGGTCGAACAGGTAGTGCAGGGCGAGCGCCTGCCGGTGCCGGGGCGGGAGCTGCCGCAGGGCCGCGACCAGCAGCACGGTGTCCTCGCCGGGCGGCCCGACGTCCGGAGGCGGGCCGGTGCGGCTGGCCGCGAGGCGCCACCCGCGCAGCCGCCGGAACCGGTCCGTCGCCAGCCTGCTGATCACCAGCCGCAGCCACGCCTCCGGGGCGGGATGGCCGGCGAGCTTCGTCCACTGCCGCCAGGCCCGGGCGTACGCCTCCTGCACGAGATCCTGGGCCTCGGCCGGGTCGCCAGCCACCGCGTAGCCGTACCGGACGGCCCGCCCGGACGTGCTGCGGTAGAAGTCGTCGAAGCTGTCCGCGTCCCGCATGTGCCCTCCGCCCCCACACGTTCACCTGCACTGTTGACGGCGCGGCGGGGTCCGGGGTTGCGGCCGGGGAGTCCGTTTGACGACACGAGCCCGTGGTCCGGGTGACCGTTGCGGTCCCGGACCACGGGCTCGTGGTGTCAGCTCGGCGTCAGCCGCCCGGTGACGGCGCGGGTGACGTCGGCGCCGGTGGCGAGACGCTGCCCGACGGCGCCGGGTTGCCCGAGCCGTTCGCCGCGGCCTGGGCCTGCTGGAACGCGCTCATCGCCTCGTCCAGCGCCTTCAGCGCACGCCCGTACCGCTCGAAGTCGCCGGACGCCTGCGCGGCCTTGACCTCACCGATCGCGGTCTGCACCCGGGCGGCCGCCTGGGCCAGCTCCCCGCTCATCGGCGGCGGCGTGTTGTTGTCGCCCCCGGTCGGCGGCGGCGTGGGGTTGTCGTCGGTGCTGGGCGGCGGGTTGGTGTTCGGCGCCCGCTTGCCCTGCTCGACGAGCTGCTTGATGCCGTCGCTGAGGTTGTTGGCGAGCACCACGTACGAGCCGCCGTCACCGTAGGAGAGCAGCACCTTCTGCAGCAGCGGGTAGGCGTCCTGGCTGCTGCTCTTCACGTACACCGGCTCGACGTAGAGCATGCCGTCGGCGAACGGCAGCGACAGCAGGTTGCCGTACTGCACCTGCGCCTGGTTTGAGGAGAGCAGGTTCAGCTGCTGCCGGATGTCACCGTTGTTGGTCATCTGCTGGTGCACCTGCGTCGGACCGGAGATCCGGGTCTGGTCCGGCAGCTCCAGCACCTCCAGCTTCGGCTGCCCGTCGACGTACGACCCGGAGACCAGCGCCGCGAGGTTCTGCCGGCCGTTCGGGGTCACCGCCGAGGTCAGCTGGAAGCGTGGCCCGTCCTGCCCGGGGAACTGGGTGAACAGGTAGTACGGCGGTTGCTTCTGCCCGCTGTCCGGCGCGTCCGGCACGTTCGGCACCTGCCAGAAGTCCTGGCCGGAGTAGAAGTCGCCGGGGTCGGTGACGTGGAACTTGGTCAGCAGGTTGCGCTGCACCTTGAACAGGTCGGCCGGGTAGCGGAAGTGCTCGGCCAGCTCGGCCGGGATGTCGCCCTTGGGCAGCACCAGGTCGCCGCCGAACGCCTTGTTCCACGCCTTGAGCACCGGGTCGGTGTCGTCGTACGAGTAGAGCTTGACCGTGCCGTCGTACGCGTCGACAGTCGCCTTCACCGAGTTGCGGATGTAGTTGACGTTCTCCCGGGCGAGCTGGAACGTGCCCCGGCCGGTCAGCTCGTCGGTCGTCTCGGCCTGGAGGTTGACCCGCTCGGCGTACGGGTAGGTCGCCGCCGTGGTGTAGCCGTCGATGATCCACAGCACGCGCCCGTTGACCACCGCCGGGTACGGGTCGCCGTCGAGTGTGAGGAACGGCGCGACCTTCTCCACCCGGTCGCGCGGGTTACGCACGTACAGCAACTTCGAGTTCTCGTTCACCGCCTCGGAGAGCAGGAAGTTCGACTCCTGCTCCTTGATCGCGTAGAGCAGCCGGCGCGGGAACGAGCCGATCTTGACGCCGCCCTCACCGGTGTAGGTGTAGTACTGCTCACCACCGGTGGAGGTGGGCCGGTCGAACTCGACGTTGCGCTCGCCGGTCTGCCCGACGATCGCGTAGTCGTCCGGCTCCATCCGCTCGCCGTAGTAGATCCGCGGCTGCTGGGCCGGGATCTCCTCGGTCGGCGCGGAACACGCCTCCTGCGCCTTGTCGCCGAGGAAGCCGGAGACGAAGTACGGCTGGCCGCCGCAGACCACCTGGTTCGCCGGGGCGGCCACCAGGCCGTATCCGTGGGTGTAGACGGTGTGGCGGTTGATCCAGTTGCTCTGCTGGTCGGTCAGCTCGCCGTAGTTGATCTCACGGACGCCGACCACGTAGTCGGAGGTCTTGTCCTTCACCGAGTACCTGTCGATGTCCAGCTTCGAACCGAAGTCGTAGAAGCCGCGGACCTGCTGCAGCTGCGTGTACGTCTCGGAGACCAGCTGCGGGTCGAGCAGCCGGATGTTCGACACCACGGAGGTGTCGGTGGCGAGGCTGGCGGGTGGAACGAGGTTGCTGGCCGCGTACGGTGTGGTCTTCGTGCCGTCGAGGCCGAACGCGGACCTGGTGGCCTTGATGCTGCGCTCGATGTAGGGCGCCTCCTTGTCCCGGGCGCTCGGCTTGACCTCGAACGTCTGCACGGCCCACGGGTAGATGCCGCCGATCGCCACCGCGGAGACGCCCAGCAGGGCCAGCGAGATGCCCGGCCAGACCAGGTTCCGCATCACCGCGTTGGAGAACACGATGATCGCCAGCGCCACCACGATCGAGATCCAGGCGAGGATCTCCTTCGCCGGGAGCAGCGCGTTCACGTCGGCGTAGCCGGCGCCGTAGAGCTTGGCGCCCTCGTTGTACTCCAGCAGCATGGCCCGCCGGTCCAGCACGTAGGCGACGGCCTTGAGCAGCACGAACACGGCGACCAGCGAGCTGAGGTGGGCGCGGGCGGCGTTCGTCATCCGGTCGCCGACGCCCTGCAGGCGTACGCCGCCGAAGATGTAGTGCACGGCGAGCGCGCCGAGCAGCGACAGCACCACGGCGGTGAAGCCGACGCCGAGCACGTAGCGCCAGAACGGCAGCTGGAAGACGTAGAAGCCGACGTCGACGCCGAACTCCGGGTCCTTCACGCCGAAGTCGCCGCCGTTGCGGAACAGCAGCCACTGGCCCCAGCGGCTCTGCGCGGAGAGGCCGGCGAACAGCCCGACGACGGCGGCGGCCAGCGCGATCCAGGTGCCGAGCCGGGGGCTCAGCAGCATCCGGTAGCGCTCCAGGGTCGCCTGCTCGGCCGAGTGCGGGCGCATCTTGGGCCGCAGCCGGTGGGCCAGCCAGAGGTTGCCGCCGACGAGCAGCGCCATGCCGGCGCCGACCACCAGGAACAGCAGCAGGCGGGTGGCGAGCACGCCGGTGAAGACCTGGGTGTAGCGGACCTCGTCGAACCAGAGCCAGTCGGTCCAGGCGTTCACACCCCACCCGAGGAGGGTGAACAAGATGAACACCCCGATCAGGACACCGATGGTGACGCGTCCGCGCCGGCTCATCCTCGGTAAGGGACTGCTACGCATGACCACTGTTGGCTCCGCACGCTCGATGTGATCGGCTCCGACCAGGCACCAAGAGTACGGGGTGTTCCTGAGCACGTCGGGTCAAGGTCACGTCACGATCCGCGCCGTGACCGCCGCCCGGCCCGCGTCAGCAGCGCGTCGGCTGTCCCCCGGCGCGCAGCGTCTCGAGTGCCGTCAATGCCTCACCCAGCGTGGCGACCTTCAGCAGCGGCAGGCCCGGCTGCGGGTTGCGGACCGCCTCCGCGCAGTTGTCGGCGGGCACCAGGAACGCCTTCGCGCCCGCGTCCTTGGCGCCGACCAGCTTCTGTGCGATGCCGCCGATCGGGCCGACGCGCCCCTCGTCGTCGATGGTGCCGGTACCGGCGATGATCTTCCCGCCGGTGAGGTCGGCCGGCTCCAGCTTGTCGATGATGCCGAGCGAGAACATCAGCCCGGCGCTCGGCCCGCCGATGTCACCCAGGTCGATCTTCAGGGTAAACGGGTGCGGCTGCTGCTGGTCGATCTCCACGCCGATGCGCGGCCGGCCGTCCTGCTCGCGGCTGGTCACCGTGGCCGTACCCGGGGTGCCGCCACGGGTGTAGCCGATCGTCAGCGCGGTGCCCGCCGGCTTCGCCCGGATCAGCTCGGTGAGCTTCGCCGCGCTCGTCACCGGCACCCCGTCGACCGATGTGACCACGTCGTCGGGGCGCAGCACGTCGACCGACGGGCCGCCCGGCGTGACCGCCTTGACCAGCACCTTGATCGGGTAGCCCAGCTCGCGCAGCGCCGCCGTCTCGGCGCTGGTCTGCGAGTTCTGGAAGTCCTCCGCGTTGCGCTTCTCGACCTCCTCCTGCGACTCCCCCGGCGGGTAGACCAGCTCCCGCGGCACCACCGCCTCGTCCGAGGAGAACCATCCGGCGAGCGCCGACCGCAGCCGCACCGTCGGCTGCACACCGACTGTGGTGAGCCGGAGCTGACCGGCGGAGGTGGACGTCGCGCGGCCGGTCACCTGGATGACCTCCTTGCCGTCCTCGCTGCCCAGCGTGTTCACCGTCGGACCCGGGCCGAGCACCACGTACGGCAGCGGCACGCTCAGCACGCCGATGCTGAGCAGGGCGGTGAGCAGGGCACCGAGGAGGACGGTCACGCCGCGACGTCTCATGGGCCAGAGCGTACCGATCCGTCTCCTGCCATCCGGCGCGGTGACCGGCGGACTTCGCCCTCAGCGCAACGCCGAGTGGCACGACCTGCGGCGGGGCCCGCGTACCGTAGACGTCGTGCCTGATATTCCGTTCGGCTTCGCGCTCCCGGGTGGTCAACCACCAGACCCCAACGATCCCGCGGCGATGCAGCAGTTCATGTCGCAGTTGCAGCACCTGCTCTCGGCGCCGGGCAGCGGGCCGGTCAACTGGGACCTGGCCCGGCAGGTAGCCGCCAGCCAGCTCGCCGCCGCCGGCGACCCGGCGGTGTCGCCGTTCGAACGCAACGCGGTCGAGGAGGCGCTGCGCATCGCCGACCTGTGGCTTGAGCCGGCGACCTCGTGGCCCTCCGGCATCCGCACCTCGGTCGCCTGGAACCGCAACGAGTGGATCTTCAAGACGCTCGACGTGTGGCGCAAGCTCTGCGACCCGGTGGCCAGCCGGATGGTCGGCGCGATGGGCGACCTGGTGCCGCCGGAGGCCCGCGCCCAGCTCGGCCCGATGCAGTCGATGGTCGCCACGCTCGGCGGCGCCCTCTTCGGCGGCCAGCTCGGCCAGGCGCTCGGCTCGCTCGCCGCCGAGGTGCTCTCCGCAGGTGACATCGGCCTGCCGCTCGGCCCCGCCGGCACCGCCGCGCTCGTCCCCGCCAACATCAAGGTGTACGGCGAGGGCCTGGAGCTGCCCGAGGACGAGGTACGCCTCTACGTGGCCCTGCGCGAGGCCGCCCACCAGCGGCTGTTCCAGCACGTGCCGTGGCTGCGCGGGCACGTGCTGACCGCTGTGGAGAACTACGCCGCGGGCATCCGGGTCAACCGGGAGGCGATCGAGGAGGCGATGGGCCGGGTCGACCCGACCGACCCGGAGTCGATGCAGGCGATCGCGCTGGAGGGCATCTTCACGCCCGAGGACACGCCCGCCCAGAAGGCGTCGCTGGCCCGGCTGGAGACCGTACTCGCCCTGGTCGAGGGCTGGGTCTGCCACGTCGTCGACAGCGCCGCCGGTGACCGCCTCCCCAACGTCGTACGCCTCGGCGAGGCGTTCCGCCGCCGCCGCGCCGCGGGTGGCCCGGCCGAGCAGACGTTCGCCGCGCTGGTCGGCCTCGAACTGCGGCCCCGCCGCCTGCGTGAGGCGACGGTGCTGTGGGCGGCGCTGACCGAGCACCGCGGCATCGCCGGGCGGGACGCGGTCTGGGGTCACCCGGACCTGCTGCCCTCCGACGACGACTTCGCCGCCCCGGAGGCGTTCGCCACGACGAGCACCGATCTCGACGACGAGCTGGCGAACTTCGACTTCTCCGCCCCCGGTGCCCCGGAGGAGAAGTCCCCGGGCGAGGACGACGACAAGCACTGACACGTACGCGAGCGGGGCCCGCACGGTTCACCGTGCGGGCCCCGCTCGCGTCCCCCGCCCCTCTCCCCGCCCGCCCATCTCACCGTCGATCTTGGAGTTGTGGCGCCCAAGATGTCCCGAGTGCGGCTTCTGTGAGGTGCCACAACTCCAAGATCGGCGAATCGGTGGCAGGGCCGCCATGCGGGCAGCGCGGTGCGGAGGGCGGTGTGTCAGGCGGGGCGGCCGGACAGCAGGGCGCGCGTCGCCTCCCAGCCCTCGACGGCCGGATCGAGGGCGGCCAGGTCGGCCGGGCCGCGCAGGCGGTGCCAGCCGGCGGTGACCGCCACGTCGCCCGGGCTCGATGCCGCCCGCCGCACCTCGGCCGGCGCGCTGGTGTCCAGGTCCAGCGCCGGCAGCCACGCCGGTACGGGCAGTCGCGCCGCAACTCCCAGCAGCCCGGTACCGCTCCCCTCGACCGGGGCCACCGCCATCGGCCGGGTGGTGAGCGGCCGGAGCAGCTTGCCGAGCGTCAGCCCGGGCACGTCCGGCGCGTCCGCCGCCACCACCGCCACCTGGTCGTAGCCGCCCGTGTGGGCCTGATCGCCGATGGCGGCCCCGCCCTGAACTGCCGCGTGCACGGGTTCATGTGCGGATGACCGGTCCTCACCCTCGGCCGCCGCCCGGGCCGGGTCGTGGTCCACCTGGCCCTCACCGGTCGTCGACGTGTGCCGCCCGGCGGCCACCGCCGCGAACACCGCGTTCGGCGTCGGCTCGGGCACCTCGTACACCTGGGTGCCGGGCCAGACCACCGCGTCGGCCAGCCATCGGTCCCGGGCGGTGACCGCGACGGCGGTCTCCACCTCGTTCAGTGTGGCGAGCAGGTCGACCACGTCCTCGGCGAGCGCGGTACGCCATCGCGCCGGATCGACTCCGGGCGGCGTCCAGGTCACCGGGCCGAGCAGCGCCACCACCACACGTCGCGACATTCGCCGACCTTAACCCCCGCCCCGCCCGCGTCCGTTCACGATCATGAGGTTGGCGGTGGCGAAGCGGACGGAACGCCCGGCCAACTTCATGATCGACCGCGACGAAGGGGTGGTCAGGGGATGGCGGCGGTGGCTGCCACGCCCTCCAGGTAGCCGCGGGCGCGTTCCGACCTCGGGTAGCGGGCGACCAGCGCCCAGAAGTCGGCGTTGTGGCTGGGCACGATGAGATGCGCCAGCTCGTGCAGCAACACGTAGTCGATCACCCAGTCGGGCATGTCCTGGACCCGGTGCGAGATCCGGATGGTGCGGTCGGCTGGCGTGCAGGAGCCCCAGCGGCCGTTCTGGTTGGTCACCCAGCGGACGCTCGCCGGCGCGGCGGCCGACCCGTGTTCGGGCAGGTAGAGGTCGATCAGCCGGGTGGCGCGGGCGAGCAGTTCGGCGTCCGAGCGGGCCAGCCTGCCCTCGCGGGCGGCGAGCCGGGCGAGCATCCGGTCGACCCACTCGCTCTCCTCGGCCCGGGAGAACTGGTCGGGGATCAGCACGACGACGCGCTCACCGTCCCGGTACGCGGACACCGTGCGCCGCCGACGCTGGCTGCGCCGCACCTCGACGACGGGCTTCCGCGTCACGGCCATTACCGGTCCGCGCAGCCTCGGTTGACTGTCACGATGGAAAGCTAATGCGTACTGACCAGGACTCCGCAAGAGTCAACACGACGACACGCGCCCGGAAAGTGGCGGTTGATTGTCAGGAGTCCGGAAAAAATTCTTTGCGACGGTAGCTGACCATCACCTGACCGGCCCTGTTCACGTTAAGTGATCTACGACGAGTGACAGTCGGCGGGGGCGCCCGAAGCGGATCTGGGTGCATTCATCCGGCGTGTCCGCGCGAAACTGACTTATCCGACGTTACTCGGCATGCACACTCTCGACGTCGACTTGCTCACAGAGTCGGCGCACAGCTGACATGGAACTGCCCGTACCTGGGTAGGGTCCGCCAACCACGGTCAGGTGACTGACCGAGGAGAACCCCCCGGCGCCGGTGCCACGCGTGGGCCGCCGCAGGGAGACCGCCGGGACACCTCCGGCGGACGAGACGAGGAGGCTACCGTGGCCGACCAGGCCCAGACCTACAACGGTTACTGCGTGAAGTGCAAGGAGAAGCGGGACTTCGAGGGGCACGTGGAGGTCTCGAAGACCGGCATGAACATGGCCAAGGGCAAGTGCCCGGTGTGCGGCACAACAGTGAACCGCATCCTGGGCAAGGCCAAGGTCTGACCCGTACGGCAGACACCGGGGAGGGCGGCCGTCGGCCGTCCTCCCCAGTCGTGTAGCCGACAGAGTTACCGGCTAGTTGTGGAAAACCGGCGAGAACCTGTGGACAACGCTGGCCACGGCTCGCCGCACCTGTGGACAACGAGCGACGGAGCGCGCGGAGACGGTCACGATCAGTGGCGTGACCGATCCGACACCGCTCGTCCGTCCCGTCCTGCTCCCCGGCCTGACCCGGCTCTGGCGCGACCGGCACACTCTCCAGCTCGGCGAGCCGCCCGGCCGCGCGGTGCTGCTGGAGATGTCCTCGCCGGGGACGGCCCGCCTGCTCGACCTGCTCGACGGCACCCGCAGCGAACGCGCCGTGCTGGCCGAGGCGCGCGCCGCCCGGGTCCCGCCCGACGAGGCACGCGCCCTGTTCGACACGCTCCGGGACGCCGGGCTGGTGGTGCCGGCGCAAGCACTGCTCCCCCGTGACCTCGCCGGGACGACACGGGCCCGGCTGACCGCCGAGGCCGCCGCGCTGGCGCTCGCGTCGCCCGACCTGCCCGGCACACCGGCCCGGCTGCTGCGCCGCCGCCGCGACGCCCGGGTGCTGGTCACCGGCACCGGACGACTCGGCGCGGCGGTCACCGTCGCGCTGGCGCAGGCCGGCGTCGGGCACGTCGTACCCGATCTGGCCGGCCCGGTCGGCGCCGGTGACCTGGTCGGGACCGGCCTGACCGCCGCGGAGCTGGGCCGGCCGCTGGCCCCGGCGGTACGCGCGGCGTTGGAGCGGTGCACGCCCGGTACGGTCACCGTCCCGTTGCGGGCGGCCCGGCCGGACCTGGTGGTGCAGCTCGGCGTCGACCGTCCGGCCGAGCTGCTGGCCACCGGGTACGCCCGCCGGCGTCAGGCCCACCTGCTGCTCGACCTGCGCGGCGGCGTACCGGTGATCGGCCCGCTGGTCCGCCCGCCCGTCGGTCCCTGCCTGCGCTGCCTCGACCTGCACCGCGGCGACCGGGATCCGGACTGGCCCGCGCTGGCCGCCCAGCTCGCCGCCGACCGGGGCGAGCGGGCCTGCGCCGCCGCCACCCGGCTCGCCGCGGCGGCCTTCGCGACGGCCGAGGTGCTGGCCCAGCTCGACGGCGCCCAGCCGGAGACGCTCGGCGGCGCGGTGGAGATCCGCGGGCCGGGCCGGGTCCGCTACCGACGGTGGCCGCCGCACCCCTCCTGCGGTTGCTGCCGGCGTCGCCCGATCCGGTCGGCCCCGGCCGCTACCCGCCGCACGGCAGCAGCGGAGGCCCCGCGTCGGTAACAATGGCCGGGTGACCGACATCCCGCGCCGGGCCGTGTCCCGCACCGCCAAACTCGCCGCTCTGCCGCTCGGGTTCGCCGGTCGAACCGTCCTCGGCATGGGCAAGCGGGTGACCGGCCTCGCGTCCGACGTCATCTCCGCCGAGATCCAGCAGCGCACCGCCGAGCAGTTGTTCAGCGTGCTCGGGCAGCTCAAGGGCGGGGCGATGAAGTTCGGCCAGGCCCTGTCGGTGTTCGAGGCGGCGTTGCCCGAGGAGGTCGCCGCGCCCTACCGGCAGGCGCTCACCAAGCTCCAGGAGGCCGCGCCGCCGCTGCCGGCCGCGACAGTGCACAAGGTGCTCGCCGAGCAACTCGGCCCGGACTGGCGCGACCGGTTCGTCGAGTTCGACGACACTCCGGCCGCCGCGGCCAGCATCGGCCAGGTGCACCGGGCGGTCTGGCGCGACCCGGGGTACGAAGCGGAGGGCGGTCCCCGGCACCGGGACGTGGCCGTGAAGATCCAGTACCCGGGTGCCGGTGACGCCCTGCTCGCCGACCTCAAGCAGCTCTCCCGGCTCGGCGGCATGTTCCGGGCCATCCAGCCTGGGCTGGACGTGAAGCCGCTGCTGGCCGAACTGCGCGAGCGCATCACCGAGGAGCTGGACTACGAGCTGGAGGCGGAGTCGCAGCGGGCGTTCGCGGCCGCGTACGCCGACGACCCGGACATCTTCATCCCGGAGGTGCTCGACGCCGCGCCACGGGTGCTGATCACCGAGTGGGTGGAGGGCATCCCGCTGTCGCAGATCATCCGGGAGGGCACCGAGGAGCAGCGGAACGAGGCCGGCCGGCTGATGGCCGAGCTGCACCTCTCCGCGCCGGAGCGGGCCGGACTGCTGCACGCCGACCCGCACCCGGGCAACTTCCGGCTGCTCCCGGACGGCCGGCTCGGCGTGATCGACTTTGGGGCGGTGGCCCGGATGCCGCAGGGCACGCCCGAGCCGATCGGCCGGATCGCGGCGCTGGCGCTGCGCGAGGATGCCGACGGGGTGGTGGAGGGGCTGCGCGCCGAGGGCTTCGTCAGCCGTACCGAGTCGATCGACGCCCCGGCGGTGCTCGACTTCCTGCGTCCGATGCTGGAGCCGATCGCCGCCGACGAGTTCCGTTTCACCCGGGCCTGGCTGCGCGCCGAGGCGACCCGGCTGGCCAGCCCGCGCTCCCCCGCCTACCAGCTCAGCCGGCAGCTCAACCTGCCGCCGTCGTACCTGATGATCCACCGGGTCACGCTCGGGTCGATCGGGGTGCTCTGCCAGTTGGAGGCGAAGGCGTCCTACCGGTCGATCCTGGAACGCTGGCTGCCGGGCTTCGCGCCGGTGGCCTGAGCGAAAGCCGGCCGGCGGGCGAGCACAGCCGGCAAGAGCGAGTGAGCACAGCGAAGGGGCGGTGACCGACTAGGTCACCGCCCCTTCCTCACGATCGTTCTACAGAACGCCCAGGTCGCGGGCCGACTGGCTGCGACTCCGCATGGCGACGGTACGGGCGGAACGGGTTGCCTCAGTGCTCGTGGTGGTGCGACCGGCCTGAGGCCGGCGCATTCGAGCCCTGGACAACGCTTCGTGGAGTAGTTGCATCTCGAATCCGTTCGGCAGGTTCAGCATCAGGGTTTCTCTTTCAGGTCGGCCGGTGGAGGGACACCGGCATCGGTCGGTTTCGGAACGTAGGTGTGTCAGGCTGCCAGCCGGACGGAGCTTCGCGACTCGGACAGCCCGCTGGCCGCCAGTCGCGCCTCCGCCTCGACCCGGAGCTGCGCGTCACGGGCGAGGTCCTCCTTGCGCGGACGGCCACGGGGCCGCTTGCGCGGGACGACCGCGCCACGCTCGAAGATCTCGCCGCCCCAGACGCCCCAGGGCTCGGCTCGCTCCACCGCACCGGCCAGGCACTCGACGCGCAGCGGGCAGTCCCCGCAGAGCGACTTGGCCAGCTCGAGCTCGGCGGGCGAGTCGGAGAACCACAGGTCGGGGTCGAACTTCCGGCAGGGCAGGTTCGCCTCCACGTCGACGCTCACGTCGAGGGGGGCCAACGCCAGACTCATCCTCCGGTCACCTCTCTCTCACTTCGATCTCGTGGATCGCATTCCGACGTACTTCGGCGGGACAAAAACTGAGGCCGCGGATCCCGGTATGCGGGTTCCGCGGCCTCGAGGTGAGCCGGTGGTCTGATGGATCAGACCGGTCTACCTCGAGGTGGAACACCGCGGACATCCGTGCGCTTCTTGGCGCCATCGATGCCCTTGCCCGCGAAGCCACTGGTCCCCTCGACTCCGGCGATCGGCGCAACGGTCAGGTTCAGCTCGGCCTGAACCGGGACCTGGTGCACCTGCGGAGCCGACGGTCGAGCGGCGAGGGCCACCCGGACAGCCGACAGCGGAGCGACGGCAGACGGCATCGCCGCAAGACGCTCATAGGTGAAGATCTTCATTGGTGCCACCTCCCTACTCTCCTCGTGCCGACCGTGGACTCATCCCCGTTGAGCAGCCAGAACGGCGCCGCTCGCGAGGTGTGCCATGAGGCTATTCCTCGCCCTCGGGGGAGGGCAAACGATTTACGGCTAGTTTTCAGAAGTTTTCTGTGGGCAGACGTCGTCCACCGTGGCGCCCGCCACCAGGGCGAGCACCGTATCCCCGTATAGCCCGACTTTTCGGGGCCCGATCCCGGCGATCGCCACCAGTTCCTCGGTGCGTCCAGGCTTCCGTTCGGCCAGCGCGGTGAGCGTGGCGTCGGTGAAGACCACGTACGCCGGCACCTTCTGCGCGCCCGCCACCCGCTGCCGCCACTCGCGCAGCCGCTCGTACAGCTCCTCGTCGATGTCGGACGGGCAGGTCGGGCAGCGGCCCAGTTTGCGGTCCGCGCCGGCGAGCAGCGTGGCACCGCAGATCCGGCACGAGACCACCTGCGGCCGGCGCCGCTCGGCCCGCCGCGCCGGCCCGGCACCGCCGGCCCGCTCGCCGCCGCCGGACCGGTCGAGCTGCGGCAGGAACCGCGAGGGCCGCCGGGCCCGCCCACCCGGCGAGCGGGCCGTGGCGTACGACAGCCAGAGCCACTCCCGGGCCCGGGTGATCCCGACGTAGAGCAGCCGCCGTTCCTCCTCGACCTGCTCCATCGTCTTCGCGTACGTGGTGGGCAGCGTGCCCTCGGCCAGCCCGACCAGGAACACCGCGTCCCACTCCAGCCCCTTCGCCGAGTGCAGCGACGCGAGCGTCACCCCCTCGACGGTGGGCACGTGCTGCTGGGCGGCCCGCCGGGCGAGTTCCTCGGTGAACCCGGTCAGGCCTGGTTCCTCCTCGGCCTGCGCCGCGTACTCCTCGGCGAGCTGGACCAGCGCGGCGAGCGCCTCCCACCGCTCGCGGGCGGCGCCGCCGGGCGAGGGCGCGTCGGGCGCCCAGCCGACGGCGGTGAGCGCCTCGACCACGGCGGCCGGCAGCGGGGTCCCCGCGTCGGCCGACCGGGTGGCGGCGCGCAACGCGATCATCGCCTGCCGCACCTCGGGCCGTTCGAAGAACCGCTCCGCGCCCTGGAGCACGTACGGCACACCGGCCTCGGAGAGCGCCTTCTCGTACGCCTCGGACTGCGCGTTGGTGCGGAACAGCACCGCGATCTCCCGGGCCGGGGTGCCGCCCGCGACGAGCGACCGGCAGCGGGCGGCGACCGCGTTCGCCTCGGCCGGCTCGTCGGTGAAGATCCGCAGGTCCGGTTCCGGGCCGGGCCGGCGCTGGCCGTGCAGTTCCAGCCGCAGCCGCGCCTCGGTGCCCCGGGCCTGCGAGATCACCGCGTTGGCGAGCCCGACGACCTGCGGGGTGGAGCGGTAGTCGCGGACCAGCCGGACGACTGTCGCGCCCCGGTGCAGGCGGGGGAAGTCGACCAGGTACGACGAGGTGGCGCCGGTGAACGAGTAGATCGTCTGGCTGGCGTCGCCGACCACAGTCAGGTCGTCCCGGCCGCCCAGCCACGCCTCCAGCAGCCGCTGCTGGAGCGGGTTCACGTCCTGGTACTCGTCGACCACGAAGTGCCGGTACTGGTTGCGCACCTGCTCGGCCACGTCCGGGTGCTCCTCGATGCCCCAGACGGCGGCGCGCAGCATGTCCTCGAAGTCGATCACCCCGTTGCCGCGCTTGAGCCGCTCGTACGCGTCGAACACGTCTGCCACCCGGGCCGGCTCGTACGGCGTCTCGCGCAGCGCCTTGGCCGCGGCGACGACGTATTCCCCGGGCTCGACCAGCGACGACTTGGCCCACTCGATCTCGGCGGCCAGGTCCCGCGCGGCGGCCCGGTCGGCGCGCAGGCCGACCTTGGCGGCGGCGAGCGTGACCACCCGCACCTTGCTGTCCAGCAGTTCCGGCATGGCCCGCCCGGCCAGCAGCCGGGGCGCGAAGTAGCGGACCTGCCGCAGCGCCGCGGCGTGGAACGTGCGCGCCTGCACCCCCTGCACCCCGAGCACGCCGAGCCGGCTGCGCATCTCGGCGGCGGCGCGGGCGGTGAACGTGACCGCCAGCACATGCCGGCCGGCGATGTCGCCGGTCAGCGCCCGGTACGCGATCCGCGAGGTCACCGCCCGGGTCTTGCCGGTGCCGGCGCCGGCCAGGATGCAGACCGGTCCGGCCGGGGCGGTCACCGCTGAGCGCTGCTCCGGATCCAGCCCGGCCAGCACCTGTTCCGCCGCTGAGTGAACGCCCACAGCAGGGAATCATCCCAGCATCGTGTGACGTTGCAGCGGTTAGCCTGGCCTGATCGGACCGGGCGCGAGTCACCCCTTGGAGGATCGGACCATGCTGACGATGTATTCCACCCCGTGGTGCGGCTACTGCCACCGGCTGAAGTCGCAGCTCGACCGGGAGGGCATCGCGTACGAGGTGGTCGACATCGAGCAGGACCCGACGGCCGCGGACTTCGTGATGAGCGTCAACGGCGGCAACCAGACCGTCCCGACGCTGCGCTTCGCCGACGGCAGCGCCCTGACCAACCCCTCGATCACCCAGGTCAAGCAGCACCTCGCGGCGCTGCCCGGCTGATCTCCCGCGACGCCACGAGCGGCCGTACCCGATCCGGGTGCGGCCGTTCGCCGTCGGTCAGGAGCCTCCGCGGCTGAGCACCCCGTCGTCGGCCGGCCGGCGTGGTGACGGGATCCGGACCGGCGCGGCGACCGGCGTGGTCAGCCCGCGGCCCCGCCACAGGTAGAGGCCGGCCGCCGTGGTGACCGCACCGACGAGGGCGAACAGCAGCCGGTAGTCGAACACGCCGACGAGCAGCGCGCCGGTGCCGATGGAGAGCGCCTGCGGCCCGCTGACCAGCGCCTCGGACGCGGCGGTGACCCGGCCGAGCAGCCGCGGCGGCGTCCGCCGCTGGATCAGCGTGTTCAACCCCACCATGGTCAGCGGCAGCGACAGGCCGGCCAGCAGCAGCGCCACCACCCCGAGCCACAACCGGGGGTACGCCAGCGCCAGCGCGGCCGGTCCGAAGAACGTCACGCCCGCGGCGAGCGCGCCGACCTCGCCGAACCGGCGGACCACGGCGGCCGAGAACAGGCCGCCGACCAGCCCGCCGACGCCCTGCACCATGACCAGCACGCCGACGAACGCGGCGTCGCGGTGCAGGCCCAGATCGACGTACGCGAAGATCAGCGACTCGGTGAAGCCCATCACCAGCGAGCCCAGCCCGTACCCGAGCAGCGCCCGGCGCAGCGCCGGTTCGCCGGTCAGGTGGCGCAGCCCCGCACCCAGTTCGGACGGCCCGCGCCGATCCGGCCGCGACGGCGTGCCCTCCTCCACGCGCAGCCGCGCGACCACCGCCGCCGCGGTGACGAAGCCGGTCATGGCGAGCAGGACCAGCAGCCAGCCGCCCACGGCGGCGTACACGCCCGCCCCGGCCAGCGGCCCGATCAGCCGCAGGCCCTGCCGGACGGTCTGGAGCAGCCCGTTCGCGTCGGCGAGCAGGTCGGCCGGAACCAGGTGCCGAATCAAGCCGTTGAGGACGGCGGTGAGCGTGATGTACGACAGCCCGTAGAGCGCGGCGACCACGTAGATCACCCAGACGTCGGACCGGTCCCGGACCGTGAGCAGCGGGCCGAGCAGCACTGCCGCGACCAGGTTGGCGGCGATGAAGAACTGTCGCCTGCGGTAGCGGTCGACCACCCAGCCGACCAGCGGGGCGAGCGCCATCGGCGCGATGACCGCGAAGATGGTCGCCCCAGCCATGCTGTCCGAACCGGTCAGGTCCTTGACCCAGACGGCCAGGGCGAGCAGCAGGACCGACTCCGCCGCCATGCTCGCGACGAGCGCGGCGAACAGGAGACGGAAGTCGGGGCGGCGCAGGACGGTGCGCATCGGTTCCCTCCGGCGGGGTGCGCCACCAGGGCGCGTCGGGGGCGGGCGCTGGTGAAGACACCCTCCACGGTCCTCTTTTTGTCTCGTGACACGCCCGTGCCGGAACCTCCGACGCCGGTCGCGCCGTCCATACTGACCGTGGGGGGCGAATTTCATACAGTTACCGTCGCGTCAAGCGACGGTCGACGGGAAAGAGGACGCCGTGCCTCCTGCCGTACCAGGCCCGATTCTGCGCCGTCGTCGACTCGGCACCGAGCTGCGTCGGCTCCGCGAACAGGCCGGTCTGACCGGTGACCAGGTCATCGAGCGGATCGGCTGGGCCTCCGCATCCAAGTTGTCCCGTCTGGAGAACGGCCGCAGCCGTCCCGACCCGGACGACGTGGACGTGTTGCTGACGCTCTACGGCGCCGACGAGGAGCAGCGCGCGGAGCTGACCGGGATCACCCACGAGGCCGGCGACATGCGCGGCTGGCTGCGCAACTTCCCGGTGATGACCCAGCAGCAGCGCGCCTTCGCCGAACTGGAGGCCGGTTGCGCGGAGATCTCCGAGTACAACCCGGTGCTGGTGCCGGGGCTGTTGCAGACGCCCGGGTACGCCCGGCACCGGATCCTGTCCGCCGCGCAGGTCGCCGCCGAGGCCGGCGACCCGGAGACCGAGGATCCCGAGACCGAGGTACGCGCGCGGCAGGCTCGCCAGTCGCTGCTGACCCGCTCCCCCGACGTGCCCCGCTACACGGCGGTGCTGGAGGAGGCGGCGCTCGGCCGCCGGGCCGGGCCGCCGGAGGTGCTGCACGAGCAGCTCGTCCACCTGTGCGAGATGGCGCTGCTGCCGAACGTGACGCTGCGGCTGCTGCTGCGGGACACCCGGGTCGGTGACTGGTACCTTCCGCCGACCGCGTTCTCGGTCTACCGGTTCGCCGATCCCCTCGATCCGGAGACACTCGCCATCGAAGGTGGGTTCACCGACGTCATGTCGACCGAGGTAAACACCCTAAATCGCTATAAAGTGGTGTTCGAGTGGCTATGCTCGTCGGCACTCTCCGCATCGGACACCCTCTCCTGGTTGATCGAGGCGACGGGACGGCTGACCGGCACGGCAGTCGAGTCCACGGTGGCGTACGGGCCGGCAACGGCGCCGGCCCAGCGTCGCCGGGACTCGGGGCGCCTCACCACGGAACGGTGATCCGGCACGGACACCGCCCGCGCTCCGGCGTCGCTCGGTCCCATCGGAGCACCTCACCAGGAGCAAGCACCATGAACGAGATCCACACCAGCACGACCGCCCGCTCGGGACGGCTCGCCGGCGCCGCCTGGCGCAAGAGCACCCGCAGCCAGACCTCCAACTGCGTGGAGGTCGCACCGCTCGGCTCCGGGCCGGCCACCGTGGCGCTGCGGGACAGCAAGGACCCGAGCGGACCGGTTCTGCTGTTCGACCGGGCCGGCTGGCTCGGCTTCCTCGCCGGCACGAAGAGCGGTCAGTTCGATCTGGACTGATCCGGCGAACCACGGGGGGCCGTCGGCGCGAGCCGGCGGCCCCTCGCGCGTCCATCCCCGACAACGGTGCTGACCTGGGATCCCCCGATCGGTCGAGCTGGCGCGTTCCCCTTGCCGGGCGGACACATCGGCGTAACATGACGCGGGAGTGACGTGGAAGTTCCAGCGTGTAACCGCCGATTGTCCGGGGGACACCATGCGGTTCCTGATCGTCCGCACCGAGATCCGCACCGCCGCCGACGCCGACATCGCCGCCGCCTGGGCCGGCGGAGGCCGCCTGCGGGACGAGACGTGCACGCCGGAACCCCGCCGCCAGGTCGTCCACGCCGAGGACCGGGACGCCGCACTCCTGCTCGCCCGCGCACTGTCCGCAGTCGGTGCGGTC
This sequence comes from Micromonospora sp. CNZ285, assembly GCF_004637285.1. Lineage (NCBI taxonomy): Bacteria > Bacillati > Actinomycetota > Actinomycetes > Micromonosporales > Micromonosporaceae > Micromonospora > Micromonospora sp. CNZ285. Next base: position 4,338,015 of record NZ_SPQD01000001.1, read on the forward strand.
CGCGCGGGCCGGCACCGGGTCAAGGTGCTGCCGATCGAGGAACCCACCCGCGGGCACCCGTACCGCTGGGACGGTGGATGACCGGACGCTGACGTCCGTCGCGGCCGGACCGGCCTCCCCCGCCGTTTTCCCGCCTCACCCGGCCTCGACGGCACGTGTTCCCGGCCCGTGACCGTCGCGGCAACGACGGTCCGGGTCGGGGCCGCGTCCCACCCGGCCCGGTCCGCCCGGGCCTCGCCAGTTCGGGGAGGTGGCTGCATCCCACCGGCCTCGACCGCGCCACTTCCCCGAACTGGCGCCGCCGCACCAACCGGAACACGGCAACCCGACGGGGTCGGGCGGTCAGCAGTGGCCGTCGAGCCAGCGGTGCACCAGGAACAACGCGATCGATGACGGCGGCGGCAGGACCAGCCGGTCTCCCCCGCCCACCGGCACCGGCTCGCCCGCCAGCGCCGCACCGATCTCCCGGCGGGTGAACCAGCGCGCGTGCGCGATCTCGGCCAGGTCGACCCGGATCGGCGCGTCCGCGTCGGCGCGGGCCAGGAAGCCGAGCATCAGCGAGCCGGGGAACGGCCAGGACTGGCTGCCCACGTACACGATCTCCTCGACCGGGACGCCCACCTCCTCGCGGACCTCGCGCAGCACGGCGGCCTCGGCCGACTCGCCGGGCTCGACGTATCCGGCCAGGCAGGAGTAGCGGCGCTGTCCCGGGGTGCGCGGCCAGGCCGCGTTGTTGCCGAGCAGGCAGCGGCCGTCCGGGCCGTCCATCCCGTCGTGCACCAGCACGATCATGGCCGGGTCGGTACGCGGCCAGACCCGGCCGCCGTCCGGGTCGATCCGGGACCAGCCGGCCTCGTCGGCGCTCGTCGCCTTGCCGGTCGTCGACGAGTAGCCGTGCCGCAGGTGCCAGTTGAGCAGCGCCAGCGCGGTGGTGAACAGGCCCGCGTCCCGGTCGGTCATCAGGTGGCCGACCTCGCGCAGGTGGGCCGGGCGGGTGTCCGGCAGCGCCGGCAGTGGCCCGTCCACCGCGAACACCGGTACGCCGTCCGGCTCGACGCCGAGGAACATCGGCACCGAGCGGGGCACCTCGGGCAGCTCGCCGGAGCCGACCAGCACCAGTTCCGGCGGCGTCGCCGCGCCCCGGACCAGCGCCCGCCCCTCGGCGGCGGAGTCGAGCACCAGCACCCGGGCCCGTTCCCACGCCTCGGTCAGCCAGGCCGGATCGGTACGCCGGTGCGCGGCCCGGTCGAGCGTCGACCGGGCCAGCGGCGGGGCGGGTTCGCCGCTCATGCCGATTCCGTACGCACCGGTGTCAGCGCGGCGAGCGAGTCGGCCACCCGCGCCGCGTCGCCGAGCACGACGGTGACCGCGCGGGCCGGGGCCAGGTAGCGGGCGGCCACCTCGGCCACGTCGTCCACCGTCGTGGCGGCCAGCCGGGCGGCGTACTCGGCGAGGAAGTCCAGCCGCAGCCCGTTGCCAGCGTACGCGCTGGTCAGCGACGCGAGACCGGCCTGGGTGGACATGCCGAGCTGGAGCGTGCCGAGCGCGTACTGGCGGGCCTGCTCCAGCTCGTCGGGCTTCGGCGGCACCGTCGCCAGGCGGCCCAGCTCGTATGTGGTCTCCACCAGCGCCGCCGCTGTCACCTCGGTGGCCACCTCGGCGCCGGCGACGAGCAGCGAACCGGCCACCGAGTGCTCGACGAGCGAATGCGGCCCGTACGTGTAGCCCTTGTCCTCGCGGATGTTCTCCACCCAGCGGGAGGAGAAGTAGCCGCCGAAGATCAGGTTGGCGAGCTGCAACGCGGCGTGGTCCGGGTGGGTACGCGGCACCGCCGGCAGCGCGAGGCGTACCGAGGACTGCACCGAGCCGGGCCGGTCGACGAGCAGCAGCGGCCCGGGTTCCAGCGGCGGCGCCGGGGGCAGCTCGGCGACGTGGCCGTCACCGCGCCACCCGGCGAGCGCCTTCTCCGCCGCGTCCAGCGCCCGCTCCGGGGCCACGTCGCCGACGAGCACGAGCACCGCGCCGGCCGGATGCACCCGCTCGGCGTGCAGCCGGCGCAACGCGGCCGGGCGGACCGCCCGGACCTGGTCCGGGTCGGGCGTCTGCTCCGCGTACGGGTGCCGGCCGTACACCCGCTTGAGCAGCGCGGTGCGGGCCAGGTGCGACGGCTGGCTCTGGGCGACCTGGATGCGGTCGACCAGGCGGTCCCGCTCGGTCTCCACCCAGTCGGCCGGGTAGGTGGCGCCGGTGAGCACCTCGCCGAGCAGTTCCAGCATCCGGTCCAGGCCGGTGACCAGGCCCGCACCGGAGAGCATCAGGCGGTCCGGGTCGAGGCCGGCGGTCAGTCCGCCGCCGACCTTCTGCAACTCGGCCGCCAGCTCGGTGGCGCTGTGCGCCTCGGTGCCGGAGAGCATGGTCTGCGCCAGCATCGCGCCCCGGGCCAGGTGGGTGCGCCCGAACGGCATCCACAGTCGCAGCTCGACCAGGGGTACGGAGGAGCGGCGTACCGCGATCACGGTGAGGCCGTTGGCAAGCGTGCGCTCGGCCTGCTTGGGCACCTTGAGGCGGCGGTTCGGACCGAGCGCCGGCAGCGGCCGGACGGCGGTGGCGGTGGTCGTACTCGTGCTCATCGGGCTCCTCCGGCGACGACCTCGACTGCCGCGCGGCGCTCGGGCCGCAGGGTGGCGGCGGCGGCGCGGACCTGTTCCTCGGTCACCTCGCCGACCAGCCGGGGCAGGTCGTTGAGCAGGCCGGGTTCGCCGCGTTGCTGTTCCAGCACCGCCATCCGCAACGCGCGGCCGAGCACCGCGTCCGTGTCGCGCAGCAGGTGGGTGGCCATCCGGGCCTGGGTACGCGCCAACTCCCCGTCGGTCAGCCCGTCGGCCGCCAGCCGGTCCAGTTCCTCGTCGATGGTGCGCAGCACCTTGTCCACGTCGCCGCCGGGCGGCAGGTGCGCCTGGAGCAGCAGCGCGGTGGGGTCGCGGACGTCGAACGGGTCACCCATGAAGCCGAGGTACCCGCCGAGGCTGGTGACCGACCGGTCGCGCTGCACCAGCCGCTCGACCAGCCGGGAGGCGTCGCCGTCGGTGAGCACCTCGGCCAGCACCACGTAGGGCAGATAAGCGGCGAAGTCGCTGACCGGGTCGGGCACCCGCCACGCGCCGGCCACCGCCGGGAGCGGGGCCAGCGCGTCGGTGTACGTGCTGCGCCGCTCGGTGGTCAGGTCGGGCTCGGCGAAGTCGGGCCGCTGCGGGGCGGGGCGGGCCGGCACGTCCCCGAAGTGCCGCTCGATCAGCGTGGTCGCCTCGGCCACGTCGATGTCGCCGCTGACCGCGAGTACGGCGTTGCCGCTGGCGTAGTAGCGGCGGAAGAAGTCGGCGGCGTCGGCCACGGTGGCCGACTCCAGGTCGACGAAGGAGCCGTAGCCGTCGTGCGCGTTGGGGAAGGTGTCGAACATCACCGGGGGCAGCGTCAGCCAGGGGAACCCGCCGTACGGCCGGTTCAGCACGTTGACCCGGATCTCCTCCTTGACCACGTCGACCTGGTTGCGCAGGTTCTCCTCGGTCAGCCGGGGACCGCGCATCCGGTCGGCCTCCAGGAACAGCGCCCGTTCCAGGGCGTTCGCGGGAAGCGTCTCGAAGTAGTCGGTGTAGTCCAGGTGGGTGGAGCCGTTGAACGTCCCGCCGGCGCCCTGGACGTGCCGGAAGTGGGCGAGCTTCTCCAGGTTCTCCGAGCCCTGGAACATCAGGTGCTCGAAGAGGTGGGCGAACCCGGTGCGCCCTTCGGGCTCGGAGCGGATGCCGACGTCGTAGACCACCGCCACCCCGATGACCGGGGCGCTGCGGTCCGGCGTGAGCACCACGCGCAGGCCGTTGTCGAGGGTGAACCGTTCGACCGGGTACTTCGTCGCTGGGATCTTCGCTCTCCGCGTCGGCACGAGATCGACACTAGCGCCTCGGTACCCGCTCCACCGCCGGTGTGCCTGGCCCCACTGGACGGCGGTGCCGGCGGCTGGCCGACCGGCCACGCTTTCTCCACCGAACAGGTGGGAATTATCGGGAAACCGCAGGTCGCGGCGCACGGCGCGAGAACGGGGCTTGACGCCGCCCGAGCGCTGCCCCACTCTTCCTACCAACTAAATAGGAATACTGCGGATTGGACATTCGATGAGAGGGCTTCCCCTGCGCCGCCTGGTCACCCTGGCGACCCTGGCCGCCGTCGGCGCGGCCACGCTCGGCACCACCGCCGCCTGCGGCGAGGACAGCGACGCCGCCGCCGGGTCCGGCCCGGTGACGCTGCGCCTGGGCTACTTCCCCAACATCACCCACGCCCCGGCAGTGGTCGGCGTGGAGAAGGGGATCTTCAAGGAGAAGCTCGGCAGCGACGTCGAGCTGGACACCAAGACGTTCAACGCCGGCCCGGCCGCCATCGAGGCCGTCTTCTCCGGCGCGCTCGACGCCACGTACATCGGCCCGAACCCGACAGTGAACGCCTTCTCCAAGTCCAAGGGTGAGGCGGTCCGGGTCATCTCCGGCGCCGCGTCCGGCGGCGTCGCGCTCGTGGTCAAGCCCGGCATCACCTCGGTGGAGCAGCTGCGCGGCAAGAAGATCGCCACCCCGCAGCTCGGCAACACCCAGGACGTGGCGCTGCGCTACTGGCTCAAGGAGAAGGGCCTGGAGACCACCAAGGAGGGCGGCGGCGACGTCAAGGTCGTCCCGCAGGAGAACGCGCAGACGGTCGAGACGTTCGGCAGCGGCGCCATCGACGGCGCCTGGGTGCCCGAGCCGTTCGTCTCCCGGCTGGTGAACGCCGGCGGCAAGGTGCTCATCGACGAGCGCGACCTGTGGCCGGACAAGAAGTTCGTCATCACCAACCTGCTGGTCAGCACCAAGTTCCTCAAGGCGCACCCGGACGTGGTGAAGAAGCTGGTCGAGGGCCAGGTCGCGGCGAACGAGTTCGTCAACAGCAAGCCGGACGAGGCGCAGCAGGCCATCTCCGACCACATCGGCAAGATCACCGGCAAGCCGCTCGACCTCAAGCTCATCAAGCAGGCCTGGCCGACGCTGGAGTTCACAAACGACCCGATCCCGTCGTCGCTGAAGACCGGCCTGGACCACGCGGTCGCGGTCGGGCTCACCCAGCCGGTCGACCTGAACGGCCTCTACGACCTGAAGTACCTCAACGAGGTGCTCAAGGCGCAGGGCAAGGCCGAGGTCAGCCAGCCGTGACGACGACCGGCACGACCCCGCGCAGCGCGACCGGCTCGGTCGCGCTGCGCGGCGTGACGAAGGTGTACGGCCAGGGCGAGCAGGCCGTCCTGGCGCTGGACGGACTGTCGCTTGACGTCGCCCCGGGTGAGTTCGTCTGCATGGTCGGCGCGTCCGGCTGCGGCAAGAGCACGCTGCTCAACCTGGTCGCCGGGCTGGACCGGGTCAGCGGCGGCACGATCGAACTGGGCGAGGGCGTCAACCCGGGACTCATGTTCCAGGAGCCGGCGCTGTTCCCCTGGCTGACCGTCGAGGGCAACGTCGAGGTGCCGCTGAAGCTGCGCGGGCTCCCTCGTGACCAGCGCAAGGAGCGGGTGGCCGAGCTGCTGCGCACGGTCCACCTGTCCGAGTTCGGCCGCAAGCGGCCGCACCAGCTCTCCGGCGGCATGCGGCAGCGGGTCGCGCTGGCCCGCACGCTCGCGCTGGAGACGCCGGTGCTGCTGATGGACGAGCCGTTCGGCGCGCTGGACGCGATGACCCGCGACATCCTGCACGACGAGCTGGAGCGGATCTGGACCGAGCGCAAGCTCACCGTCCTGTTCGTCACGCACAACGTCCGCGAGGCGGCCCGGCTCGCCGACCGCATCGTGCTGCTCTCCAGCCGGCCCGGCCGGATCATCTACTCCACCGAGGTCGCCGTGCCGCGCCCCCGGCGGATCGACTCGCCGGAGGTCTCGGCCATCGCCGCCGAGGTCACCGACCGGCTGCGCAAGGAGGTGGGCCGGCATGGCCAGTGACACCCTCGCCGGGTCGGCGCGTACCGACGCGGAGATCTCCGGACTCGACGCGCTGGAGATCGCCGGCCGGGAGAAGGGCCCGTCCCGGGTACGTCGCCTGTGGTCGGCCACCTGGCCCAAGTTCGCCGCACTCGCGCTGGCCATCGCCATCTGGCAGGCGGTGGTCTGGTCCGGGTGGAAGGAGCCGTGGGCGCTGCCCGGCCCGGCGGTGGTCTTCGGCGACCTCGGGGACTACCTGCTCAGCTCGGCGCTGTGGGAGGGCCTGGCCACGACCGCTCGGCGGGCGGCGGTCGGGTTCGCCGCCGCGGTCGCGGTCGGCCTGCTGCTCGGCCTGGGCGTGGCCCGGGTCAAGGTGCTCCGGGCCGCGCTCGGCTCGATGATCACCGCGTTGCAGACCATGCCGTCGATCGCCTGGTTCCCGCTGGCCATCCTGCTGTTCCAGCTCAGCGAGCAGGCGATCTTCTTCGTCGTGGTGCTCGGCGCCGCGCCGTCGGTCGCCAACGGCGTCATCCACGGCGTGGACTACGTGCCGCCGCTGCTGGTCCGCGCCGGCCGTAACCTCGGCGCCCGGGGGCTCAACCTCTACCGGTACGTGATCGCGCCGGCCGCGCTGCCCGCCATCGTGGCCGGGCTCAAGCAGGGCTGGGCGTTCGCCTGGCGCAGCCTGATGGCCGGTGAGCTGCTGGTGGTCATCGCCACCCGCACCTCGATCGGCGCGCAGCTCACGTACGCACGCGAGCTGAGCGAGGCGCCACGCCTGATGGCCATCATGATCGTCATTCTGGTGGTGGGCCTGCTCGTGGACACCGCGTTCGGGGCCGCCGACAAGGCGATCCGCCGCCGCTGGGGCGTGCTGGACCAGGCCGGCAACTGACGTCGTGTACATCTCCGCGCGCGCCGACTACGCGCTCCGGGCCATGCTCGCCGTCGCCGACGTCGCCGGGACCACCGGCGACCCGGCGGCCGGCGGCGGCGAGCTGGTCAAGGCGGCGAGCCTGGCCGAGAGCCAGGACATCCCGCTCAGCTTCCTCCAGGGGATCCTGCTCGACCTGCGGCGGGCCGGACTGCTGCACAGTCACCGCGGCACCGAGGGCGGGTACGCGCTGACCCGCCCGCCGGACGAGATCAGCGTGGGCGACGTGCTGCGCGCGGTCGGCGGCGCGATCACGAGCGTCCGGGGCATCCCCGCCGACCGGGCCGGCTACCACGGCGTGGCCACCGGCCTGCGGGACGTGTGGCTGGCGGTGGACGGCGCGATCGCCCTGGTCGTGGACCGGACCACGCTCGCCGACCTTTTGAGCGACCGGGCCACGGCACCCTGACGCGTCCGGTCACGGGGTCCGGGTGTCCTACCGGTCGTCGGCCGCAGAGGCATGACTCCCGGCCGATATGACTCTGGGGCATATTCATGCCCGAGAGTCATATCGGCTTCTCGGCATCATCCGCCCTGGGCGGCTACTGAGTGTGCGGGGCGCTCATCCCGGGCGTGAAGCTGCGGGCGGCGCCGCGATCCGGCGAGCCGCCGTCGGACGGCTGCCACGGCCCGAACGCGGCCGCCGCGGCGAGCGCCAGGCCGGCCCCCGCCACCGCGAGCACCAGCACCACTTCCCGCGCTCCGCCCGATCCGGCTTCCCCCGCCATGAACCGCTCCCTCCGCTTCCGGCCGACCCCCCGACCGGTCCCCCGCGCAGCAGCATCACCGTCGGGTTCCGGTCGCACAGTCGGGCAGCCGACCGAACATCGACTGATTCCCGACTCAGGAGCGAACGCCCGGTCCGCTCGGAGGCGGCCCGATCGGAGACGAGCCGGTCAGGCGCGGGCCGCGGTCAGCGGCGGCGCGGGCGCCGACGGGGACGGGTTCCCGGGGCGGGATGCGCGGCCGCGGGCGCGGTGATGGTCACCGGCACGCCGGAGGGCTCGCGGGCGCCGGTGAGCCGGGTCAGCTCGCTGTCGCCGGCGCGTACCCGCGTGGTCTTGGGGTTGATGCCCGCGGTGGTCATCAGCCGGGCGACGTCGCGGCGCTGGTCCGGCAGGACGAGCGTCACCACGGTGCCCGACTCGCCGGCCCGCGCGGTCCGGCCGCCCCGGTGCAGGTAGTCCTTGGCCTCGGTGGGCGGGTCGGCGTTGACGACCAGGTCCAGCCCGTCCACGTGGATGCCCCGGGCCGCCACGTCGGTGGCCACCAGCGCGGTGACCTGGCCGGTGCGGAACTGCTCCAGGATGCGGGTGCGCTGCGGCTGCGACTTGCCGCCGTGCAGCGCCGCCGCGCGTACGCCCTTGGCGAGCAACTGGCGGGCCACCCGGTCGGCGCGGTGCTTGGTGGCGATGAAGACGATGGTGCGGCCCTCGCGGGCGGCGATGTGCGCCAGCGCGGCCTGCTTGTCGTCCGCCTCGAGGTGCAGCACGTGGTGGGTCATCGCGGTGACGGTGGCGGTGCCCGGGTCGACGGAGTGCGTCACCGGGTCGGTCAGGAAGCGGCGGACCAGCCGGTCCACGCCGCGGTCCAGGGTCGCCGAGAACAGCATCCGCTGCCCACCCGGGGCGACCTGCTCCAGCAGCTTCGTCACCTGCGGCAGGAAGCCCATGTCGGCCATCTGGTCCGCCTCGTCGAGCACGGTGATGGTCACCTGGTCCAGCCGGGCGTCCCCGCGGTCGATCAGGTCGTGCAGCCGGCCCGGCGTGGCCACCAGCACCTCGACGCCGGCGCGCAGCGCGGCCGCCTGGCGGCCCAGCGAGAGCCCGCCGACCACTGTGGCGCAGCGCAGGCCGAGCGTGGCGGCGTACGGGGCGAGCGCGTCGGTGACCTGCGCGGCCAGTTCACGGGTGGGTACGAGCACCAGCGCGAGCGGGCGGCCCGGGCGGGCCCGGCGACCGGCCGTACGGTGCAGCAGCGGCAGCCCGAACGCGAGCGTCTTGCCGGAGCCGGTCCGGCCCCGGCCGAGCACGTCGCGGCCGGCCAGCGAGTCCGGGATCGTCGCCGTCTGGATCGGGAACGGCGCGGAGATGCCCTGCGCGGCCAGCTCGGAGACGAGCGCCGGGGCCAGGCCGGTGGCGGCGAACGTGGGCAGGGTCGTGGTCATGCGGAAAGCCTTCCTCGAGGCGGCACGTGTCGAGGAAGGGCGCCGGGCTGCGGCGCGTCACCGGCGTCGCCGATGGTCACAAGCACGAACCGAAAGGGACGGGCCGGCCCGGCAGAGGCGGGCCGGCCCGTGCACCGCGCCCGAGAGGGCGCGGTGGTGGTGCCGGTTGATCCGAAGATCAGAGCGGGCGGATGTTCTCCGCCTGCGGGCCCTTCTGGCCCTGGGTCACCTCGAACTCGACCCGCTGGTTCTCGTCCAGGCTCCGGTAGCCGGAGGTCTGGATCGCCGAGAAGTGGGCGAAGACGTCGGCGCCGCCGTCGTCCGGGGTGATGAAGCCGAAGCCCTTGTCAGCGTTGAACCACTTGACGGTGCCAATTGCCATGTGTTTCGTCTCCTTGACGGAACGGTCGGCCCGCACGTGTTGCGGGCCGGAGAGGAGCACCCCGCGCGTGGAATACGCGGCGTGCCTGTCGCTGCTGGTCGCCCCGCCCGGAGAACTCCGGACACAACAAAGAGCGCCTGGGGCCACAATCCGCCAGGCGCACACAGAGTCTCTGGAAACCAAAACTGCAACCCGGCCAAGGTATCACGGATTCGTGCGCTGCGGGAGATCCCCCGGGATTTCCGGCACGGCGGCCACCAGACCGGCCAGTCCCTCCGCGTCGAGCAGGTCGGCCGGACGGACGGTGGCGGAGTCCCGCACGTAGTGGAACGCCGCGCCCACCCGGTCCACCGGCACCCCGGCCAGTTCCGCCCAGGCCAGCCGGTAGACCGCCAGCTGCACCGCCGCCGCGTCGGCCTCCCGGCCGGACGGCTGCCGCCCGGTCTTCCAGTCGACGACGTCGTACCGCCCGCCCGGGCGGGCGAACACGGCGTCCATCCGGCCCCGGACCACGACGCCGGCGATGACGGTGGCGAACGGCACCTCCACCTCCACCGGCACCCGGTCGGCCCACTCGCTGGCCAGGAAGCGCTCCTGCAACTCGACCAGCGCCTCGTCCGGGGCCGCGTCCTCGTCCGCCGCGCCGGGCAGCTCGTCCACGTCGAGCAGCCGGTCCGCGCCGAAGCGCTGCTCCAGCCAGGCGTGGAACGCGGTACCGCGCCGGGCGTACGGGTTCGGCTCGGTCGGCATCGGGCGGCGCAGCGTCCGGGCCAGCGCCTCCGGGTCGCGGCGCAACGCCACGAGCTGGGTCACCGACATCTGGCCCGGTAGCTCGACCTCGACCGCCTCGGCCTGCCGGGCCAGCTCCGCCCGCTCGGCGAGCAGCAGATCGGCCTCGCGCCGCCAGCGGGCCACCTCGGCGTCCTCCGCCGCTCCCGCGGTGGCGAGCACTGCCGCCTCGCGGCGGGCCGTCTCCGGGTCGGCCAGGTGACGGCGGACCAGGGCCGCCGCCTCGGTCAGCGCCGGCCGGCGGGCGCCCAGCGGGTCGGCCGGCCACTCGGCCCGCAGCACCGTCTCGGTGGTCGGGTTCACCGCGTCCCCGGCCGGCTCGGGCGTCCACGCGTCCACCACGTGCCCGTCCGCGCCGGCCAGGCAGGCGTCGTGCACCTCCCGCAGGAACACCGACGGGCCGCGGAACCGCTTGGTCCCCTCCCCCCACCAGTAGCCGGAGCAGAGCAGCAGCCGGCGAGGGCGGGTCACCGCCACGTACGCCAGCCGGCGCTCCTCCCGCTCGTCGTGCGCCCGCCAGTCGTCGGTGAACTCGGTCAGCGCCCGGGCCACCCCGCGCTGGTCCTCCGCCTCCGGCAGGGCCAGCTCGGGCAGCCCGTCCGCGTCGCCGCGCAACGGGAACGGCAGCACACCCAGCCCGCCCAGCCAGTGGTCGGAGTTGCGCACCGGCCCCGGCCAGACGCCCCGGGTCATCCCGGCGACCGCCACCACGTCCCACTCCAGGCCCTTCGCGGCGTGCGCGGTGAGCACCTGCACCGCACCGGCCACCACCTCGACCTCGCCGGGCGCCAGCCCGCGCTCCTCGTCCTCGGCGGCAGCCAGGTAGGCGAGGAAACCGGCGAGCGTGGCGCCGGGCGTCTCACCGCTGAACCGGGCCGCCACGTCGCCGAGCGCGTCCAGGTGGGCGCGGGCCAGCCCGGCGTCGCCCGCGCCGGCCCGGCCGGCCCGGACCGCCACCTCGACGTCGAGCCCGATGGTCCGCTCGATGTCCGCGATCAGCTCCGGCAGCGACTGGTCCAGCCGGTAGCGCAGCAGCGCCAGCTCCATCCCGTACGAGCGCAGCCGCGCGTAGCCCTCGGCCGAGTACGCCTGCGCCGGCCCCAGGTCCGCCAGCGCCTCGACGAGCGTGGCCTCGTCCAGCGCGTCCACGGTGATCTCCGGGCCCTCGTCGCCGGTGAGCTCGCGGCGGCTGCGGGCGATCGCGCGGGCCCGGCGGTGCAGGGCGACCAGGTCACGCGGGCCGATCCGCCAGCGCGCGCCGGTGAGCAGCCGCAGCAGCGCCGCCCCGTCGGTCGGATCGGCGAGCACGCGCAGCGTGCACACCACGTCCCGTACCTCAGGGGTGTCCAGCAGCCCACCCAGGCCGACCACGTCGACAGGCAGCCCGCGGGCACGCAACGCCGCCTCGATCGCCGGAATCTGGCTGCGCAGCCGCACCAGCACCGCAGTGGTCGGGCGACGGTCGGCCGGGATGTGCTCGGGCAGCGCGCCGGGCATCCCGGCCGCGCCCCGCCAGGCCGCCAGCACGCTGTCCGCGATCCAGTCGGCCTCGTCGGCGTACGTCTCCAGCAGCGCGCAGTGCACGGTGCCGCCGGCCTGCCCGCCCGGCGTGCGGTGCGGGATCGGGTCGCGGACGCTGAGCGCGGCGTGCAGTTCCGGCACCCGCGCGCCGGCCGCCCGCAGCGGCACCGACAGCGTGTTGGCGACGCCGAGGATCTCCGGCCGGTTACGCCAGCTCGTCGTAAGGCTGAGCACGTCGGCGGGGCTGCCGTCGGTGCGGGCGAACTCGGCCGGGAACCGGTCGAGCGTGCCGGCGCTGGCGCCGCGCCAGCCGTAGATGGACTGGCACGGGTCGCCGACGGCGGTGACCGGGTGGCCGCCGCCGAACAGCGCGTTGAGCAGCACCACCTGGGCGTGGCTGGTGTCCTGGTACTCGTCGAGCAGCACCACCCGGAACCGGTCCCGCTCGATCACGCCGACGCCGGGATGGTCGCGGGCCACCCGGGCCGCGCGGGCGAGCTGGTCGGCGAAGTCCATCGCCTCGAAGTCGTCCTTGCGCCGGGCGTACGCGCGCACCAGCGGCAGCAGCTTCAGCCGGGTCCGCTGGAGCTGGAGCGCCTTGCGCACGTCGGCGTAGACGCGGCCCGGCCGGGACTGCACGTCGGCGAAGAACCGGCCGGTCCAGGCGGCCAGCTCGTCCGGGTCGACCAGGTGCTCGTCCAGCTCACCGGCGAGCGCCAGCACCGCGTCGGTGATCGTCGACGGCATCCGGTCCACCTCGGACATGTCGCCGTCGTAGTTGCGTACCAGCAGGTCGACGAGCTGCCAGCGGGACGCCTCGGTGAGCAGCCGGGTGGTCGGCTCGTACCCGGCGCGCAACCCGTGCTCGGTGACGATCCGCCCGGCGTACGAGTGGTACGTGGACACGGTCGGCTCGCCCGCCAGCGGGTCGTCGTGCGGATCCCGCCCCTGCCGGCCGAGCCGCCGGATGAGCTGGTCGAGCCGGGTCCGGACCCGGTGCGCCAGCTCGCCTGCCGCCTTGCGGGTGAAGGTGAGGCCGAGGATGTGCTCGGGGCGTACGTAGGAGTTGGCGACCAGCCACATCACCCGCGCGGCCATCGTCTCGGTCTTGCCCGAGCCGGCGCCCGCCACCACCAGCAGCGGCTCCACCGGCGCGGCGATGATCGCGGCCTGCTCCCGGGTGGGCGCCGGCAGCCGCAGCAGCCGGGCCAGCTCGACGGGCGTGTAGCGGGGCCCGGCGTCGGCGGTGCGCGGCGCGGGCGTGGCGGAGGCGCCGAACAGCGCCGGCTGAACACTCACGGTGCGGTCTCCGGTGGCGGCTCGACCACCTGGCGGCCCTGGCCGGAGACTGGGCAGCTGGTGCGTACCGGGCAGACCCGGCACTTGGAGTTGGCCACGGCGGCGAACGTCGAGGCGGCCATCGTGTCGGCGGTACGGCGCACCAGCGCGGTGGCCCACCCGGCCTCCGGACCCTCCCCGGCCGCGGCCTGGGTCTGCTCCTTGGCGTCCCGCGCGCCGGTGCCGAGCTGCACCAGCGCGGCCCCGCCCGGTTCCTCGCCGAACTCGGCGAACCCGCCCGCCTCCACGGCCGCCTGGTACGCGCCGAGCTGCGGATGCTCGGCCACCTCCCGCTCGGTGACCGCCGTCGACTTGCCGGTCTTCAGGTCGATCACCACGAGCCGCCCCTCGTCGTCGACCTCCAGCCGGTCGACCCGGCCGGTCAGCTCGATCGGGCGGGACGGGTCGTCGAGGCGGACCGCGAACTCGTGCTCGATCGCGAGCAGCCGGCGCGGGTTGCCGGCCAGCCAGCGCAGCAGCTTGTCCACCATCGCCTCGGCGCGCTGCCGCTCCGGACCGGCCATCCACCGGGCGGCCAGCTCGATCGCGTCGAACCGGGCGGCCACGTACTCCAGCAACGCCTCCCGGTCGACGCTGGCGTCCTCCGCGAGCATCGCCGCAGCGTGCACCAGGTTGCCGACGCCCTGCGCGGCGCTCGCCGACCCGCTGCCGCCGTGCCGTTCCAGCAGCCAGCGCAGGCTGCACCGCAACGCGCTCTCCATCGCCGACGGGGTGACCCGCACCGGCTCGCCCTCGTCGACCAGCGGCCGGTCGTCGGAGAGGCCGCGCAACCCCCACCAGTCGTCCGGGTGCGCGCCGGGCACCCCGGCGGCGGCCAGCCGCGCCAGCTCACCCGCCGCCGCGTGCCGCCGGGTGATCGGCGTGGCCGGGTCGGTGACAGCGGTACGCAGCTCCGCCACCAGCGCGGACAGGGTGAGCCCACGCGGCGGCAGGGTGACCGGGAGCGCGGCGGACGGCCCGTCCTGCGGATGCTCGTCCCCGTGCGGCGCCGGCCCGTCCGCGGTGCCCCCGCGCGTGGCCGTACCTGTCGGGCCGTTCCCGGTCGGTCCGTTTCCGGTCGGGTTCGGGCCGGTCGGGGCGGTGCCGCCTCCGCCGGTGGCGGGTGGGTCGGCGGCGGCCAGCTCGTGCAGGAAGCGGCTCGGCTGCTCCTCGTGGTCGTCCCCGCCGACAGCGGCAGACGCGACAGCGGTGACCAGCAGCCGCCGCCGGGCCCGGCTGATCGCGACGTGGAACAGTCGCCGCTCCTCGTCCAGCAGCGCCGACGTCTGCCCGACCAGGCTGGCCCGCAGCCCGGCGCCGTCGGCGCGACCGGCGAGCACGTCGACGAGCCGCTCCGAGCCGAGCAGGCTGCCGCGCAGACGCAGGTCCGGCCAGACGCCCTCCTGCACCCCGGCGACCGCGACCAGATCCCACTCCAGGCCCTTGGCGGCGTGCGCGGTGAGCAGGCGTACCGCGTCGCCCCGGTCGGCGGCGGCGGCGAGCGTGTCGGCGGGCAGCTCCTGCCCGAGGACGTGGTCGAGGAACACCTCGGTACGCGCGCCGGGCAACCGGTCGGTGAACCGGGCCGCCGCGTCGAAGAGGACGAGTACGGCGTCCAGGTCACGGTCGGCGGCCTCGGCCCGCCAGCGCTGGGCGGTCTCGTGCTCGCCGGTGGCCGCCCGCCCCCTGGTGATCACCCCGGACCAGCGTTCGGCCAGCCCGCTCTCCCGCCACACCGCCCAGAGCACGTCCTCGACTGTGGCGCCGGGCCGGCCGGCCGTCTCCCGAGCGGTCGCGAGCAGGTGCGCCACGGCCTGCGCGGGGGCCGCCCAGCGGCGCTCGATGGTGGCCAGTTCCGCCGGGTCGCGCAGCGCCTCGACCAGCAGCTCCCCGGACGGACGGCGGTCGCCGCCGGCCAGCGCCAGCGCCCGTAGCCCCTGGCGCAGCCGCCGCTCGGCCAGCGGGTCGGCCCCGCCCAGCGGGGAGTGCAGCAACGCGACCGCCGCCTCCTCGTCCAGCCGGTCGGGTTCGAGCGCGCAGCGCAGCAGGAGCAGCAGCGGAGCGACCGCCGGCTGGAGGTGCAGCGGCAGGTCCTCGCCGTGTACGACGGTCGGCACACCCGCGGTGTGCAGCGCGCGCCGCAGCGACGGCAGTTGCCGGCCGGTGGAGCGGACCAGCACCGCCATCCGGGACCACGGCACGCCGTCGAGCAGGTGCGCCTCGCGCAACGCGTGCGCCAGCCACGCCGACTCGCTGGTGGCGGACCGGAACGTGCGTACCTCCACCGTTCCGGCCGGCGCGCCGGGAAGCGGGCGCAGCCGCCGGTGCGCCGCCGGGCCGCGCAGCCGCCGGGCCAGCCGGGCGGTGGCCGCGAGCAGTTCCGGCCCGGCACGGTACGAGGTGGTAAGCGTGACCTGGGCGGCAGGCGCACCGGAGGCGGTGCGGAAGCGGTGCGGGAACGTGGCGACGCCCGCCGGGTCGGCGCCGCGGAACGCGTACGTGGACGAGTCCGGGTCGGCGAACGCGACGAGGGACCGCCCGCCTCCGGCCACCACGGCGAGCAGGTCGAGCTGGGCCGGGTCGGTGTCGGCCAGCTCGTCGACGTACACGTGGGCCAGCCGACGGCGCTCGGCGGCGAGCAGCTCGGGATCGTCGAGCAGCATGCCGGTGGCGGCGCGCACCAGCTCCGCCGGGTCGTACGCCACCGAGCCCCGGTTGCTCACGTCACGCAGGGCGAGCACGGCGACGTACTCCCGCAGGAAGCGCGCGGCGGCCGGCCAGTCGGCGCGGCCCAGTTTCTCGCCCAGCCGAGCCAGCTCGACCGGGCCGACGCCGCGCTCCGCGGCACGCATCAGCAGGTCGCGGAGCTGCTGGGCGAACGCCCGGGTACGCAGCGCGGGGCGCAGATCCTCCGGCCAGCCCACCGGGTCGTCGCCGGGCTCCTCCCCCACCACGTCGAGCAGCTCGCGGATGATCAGATCCTGCTCCGGGCCGGTGAGCAGCCGGGGCGAGGGCTCGCCGCGCTCGGCCGCCGCGCGGCGCAGCAGCCCGAAGGCGTACGCCGGGAACGTACGCACCAGCGGCTCGCGGACGACCCGGTGTCCGTCGCCGGCGATCCGCGCCTCGATCCGGTGGCGCAGTTCGGTGGCGCCGCGCCGGCCGAAGGTGAGCACGAGGATCCGCTCCGGGTCGACGC
This sequence comes from Micromonospora sp. CNZ285, assembly GCF_004637285.1. Taxonomy (NCBI): domain Bacteria; kingdom Bacillati; phylum Actinomycetota; class Actinomycetes; order Micromonosporales; family Micromonosporaceae; genus Micromonospora; species Micromonospora sp. CNZ285. The sequence goes on from NZ_SPQD01000001.1 coordinate 4,354,325, forward strand.
CCTCGGCCACGCGGGCCGCGACCGCCTCGACGAGCGTCGTCGTCTTGCCCGTGCCGGGACCGCCCACGACGAGCATCGGCCCGTCGATGTGCGCGACCACCTCGGCCTGCACCACATCGATCCGGCGCCCGATGGTCGTGCCCTCGGCGGCCTCGGTGGCCGGCGAAGCGGTCGACGGGTGCGGCGTGGCGGTCTGCGGGTGCGCGGCATCGCCCGCCGACCCCCCGGATCGCGGCTCCGCATCAGCCAGCCCACCGGGCCGACCCACCCCCTGCCCCGCCCCGGCGTCGTGGGTGACCCCCGCCTCCGCGCCGCCGGGCCGGCGCACCAACCGGTACGCCTGCATCACCGACATCCCACCACGCCGGTACGACACCCGGAAACCGACGTCCGCCCCGCGCGGGGTCAGGTCAGGCGGGTGTCTATCAGGTCCAGGGCAGCGGGGACGCTGTCTGCCACCAGCAGCAGGTCCAGCGCGGCCGGCTTGAGGAACCGCTGCTCGCCGAGCCCGCGGATCCAGTCGAGCAGCGGCCGGTAGAAGCCGTCCACGTCGACGATCACCATCGGCTTGGCGTGCAGGGCCAGGGTGGCTGTGGTCCAGACCTCGAACAGCTCGTCGAGTGTGCCGAGCCCGCCGGGCAGCGCCACGAACGCGTCGGACTTCTCGTCCATCAGCGTCTTGCGGCTGGCCAGGCTGTCGGTCACCAGCAGCTCGTCGGAGTCCAGGTCGGCGACCTCCAGATCGACCAGGGACTGCGGGATGACGCCGACGGTGCGACCGCCGGCCGCCCGCGCGCCCTGCACCACGGCGCCCATCATCCCGACGCAACCCCCGCCGCTGACCAGCGTGTGGCCGCGCCGGGCCAGTTCCTCACCGGTCTCGGTGGCGAGTGCCAGCCAGCGGGCGTCGAGGGTACGGGAGGACGCGCAGAAGACACAGACGTTGGCCACGGGTCAGCTCCGTCCCGCCGGGCCCTCGGGGGCGGCCTCGGCGGCGGCGCGCTGGTCGGCGGCCACCCGGGCGACCGCCTCCTCGCGGACCGCCTCCTGCTCGGCGGAGAGCACGGCCTCGGCCTCGACGATGTGCCGGACCGCCTCGTTGACGTCGTCGGTGAGGCGGATCAGGTCGAGGTCGGACGGGCCGATCTTGCCCTCGGTGGCCATGGTGCCGCGCAGCCAGTCGAGCAGCCCGCGCCAGTAGTCGGTGCCCATCAGCACGACCGGGAAGCGGGTCACCTTGCCGGTCTGCACCAGGGTGAGCGCCTCGAACAGCTCGTCCAGGGTGCCGAAGCCGCCGGGCAGCACCACGAACGCCTGGGCGTACTTGACGAACATGGTCTTGCGGGCGAAGAAGTAGCGGAAGTCGATGGCCAGGTCGACCCAGTCGTTGAGGCCCTGCTCGAACGGCAGCTCGATGCCGAGCCCGACGGAGAGGCCGCCGGCCTCACCGGCGCCCCGATTGGCGGCCTCCATCACGCCGGGACCGCCGCCGGTGATCACCGCGTAGCCCGCCCGGGCGAGGGCGCCGCCCAGCTCCTCGGCCATCCGGCACTCCGGGCTGTCCGGCTTGCTGCGGGCGGAGCCGAAGACACTGACCGCCGGGGGCAGGTCGGCGAGGGTGTCGAAGCCCTCGACGAACTCGGAGAGGATCCGCAGCGCGCGCCAGGCGTCCTTGGTCTTCCAGTCGCTGCGTCCCCGGGAGTCGAGCAGCCGCTGATCGGCCGTACTCGTCGGAATCGCCCGGTTGCGCAGCGTCACCGCACCGCGGTGCCGTTCTCCCCGGTTCCGCTCCTCCCGCCGGCCGTCCCCGGCCGACATTCCCCTGCTCTCGCCCATGGGGTCACCGTAGTAGAGCGACTCCGGCGCGGCGCGCAGGCCCGGGAGCCGGAGAAATCTTTGGGATCCGGGCAACTAATTCGGTCGCACGTACGTCTTACTATTCACATACCCGGTATACCCCGGGCGACGCGCCTTCGGGGGAGGAGCCAGCGTTGATCAGTAACAGCGAGATGATCCGGATCCGCCGTCAGATGCAGCGGCGGATCCGTGACGTGGTGGCCGAGCGCCGCCGCGCCCGGATGATGGAGACCCACCGGTCCGACCTGACCGGCGAGACCGGCGAGGCGGAAGCACCCCTGACGACGACCGTCTGACGATCACCGGGGCCCGCGCGGCGGGCGCGGGCCCCGGATCGTCGCGCGTCAGGCCGGGGCCAGCCAGCGGTGCAGCGTCGCCGCGCCGTCCCGGATCTTGGTCAGTTCGACGTGCTCGTCCTTGTGGTGCGCCAGGTTCGGGTCGCCGGGGCCGAAGTTCAGCGCCGGGATGCCCATGGCCGCGAACCGCGCCACGTCCGTCCAGCCCAGCTTGCCGATCGGCGCGGCGCCGACCGCCGCCAGGAACTCCTGTGCCGCCGGGCTCTCCAGTCCGGGCGGCGCACCGGCCGCCGCGTCGGTGACCTCCAGGTCGAAGCCGGCGAAGACCTCGCGCAGGTGCGTCTCGGCGCCCGCCGGGTCGCGGTCCGGGGCGTACCGGTAGTTGATCTCGATCTCGCAGCGGTCCGGGATGACGTTGCCGGCCACCCCGCCGGTGATCCGCACCGCGTTGAGGCCCTCGCGGTAGTCGCAGCCCTCGATCGTCACCCGGCGGGCCTCGTACGTGGTCAGCCGCCGCAGCACCTCGCTCGCGCCGTGGATGGCGTTCACCCCGTGCCAGGAGCGCGCCGCGTGGGCCCGCTCCCCGTGCGTGGTGACCACCGCCCGCATGGTGCCCTGGCACCCCGCCTCGACGATCCCGTACGTCGGCTCCAGCAGCACCGCGAAGTCGGCCTCCAGCCACTCGGGGTGGCTCTGCGCGACCAGCGTGAGGCCGTTGTACTTCGACTCGATCTCCTCGGCCTCGTAGAAGAAGTACGTGACGTCGTAGCGCGGGTCGGGCAGCGTCACCGCCAGGTGCAGCGCGAACGCCACCCCGGACTTCATGTCGGACGTGCCGCAGCCGTACATCAGGTCGCCGCGCATGGTCGAGGGGAAGTTGCCGTTGAGCGGAACGGTGTCCAGGTGGCCGGCGAGCACCACGCGCTGTGCCCGGCCCAGGTCGGTACGGGCCATCACGGTGTTCGAGTGCCGGTAGGTGGTCAGGTGCGGTACACCGCGCAGCACCTCCTCCACGCAGTCGGCGATGGCCTTCTCGTTGAGGGATACCGACTCGATGTCGACCAGGGCGCGGGTGAGCGCCACCGGATCGGCCAGGACCTCGGGGGTCAACGGGTTCTGCATGTCTCGCACGGTACCGTCATCCTCGGTGGGCGCGAGGGACACGTGCCGCGCCCCCGGCCGCGAGCAGCGGCGGACGCCGCCGCCGGAACGAGAGGTGACATCGTGACGTCCGCACCATCCGCCTGGGGTATCGGCCTGGCCACCGTCACCGCGCAGGACCAGGTGCTCGACACCTGGTACCCGACCGGCAAGCTGGGCCTGGGCGAGCTGCCGCTGGTGCCCGGCGAGGACCGGGCCGACGTGCTCGACCTGCCGCCGGGCGCGATCGGCGAGCGGGCGCTGCCGGGGTTGCGCACTGTCGAGGTGACCACGGTGATCGGCTCGCTGGACGACCCGATCAAGGACGCCGCCGACGCGTACCTGCGGTTGCACCTGCTCTCCCACCGCCTGGTGCGACCAAACGAGCTGAACCTCGACGGCATCTTCGGCAAGCTGGCGAACGTGGCCTGGACGTCGGCCGGGCCGTGCCCGCCGGAGCGGGTGGACGAGCTGCGTGTGATCGAGCGGGCCGCCGGCCGCCACCTGTCCGTGTACGGGGTGGACAAGTTCCCCCGGATGACCGACTACGTGGTGCCGTCCGGGGTGCGGATCGCCGACGCGGACCGGGTCCGGCTCGGCGCGTACCTTTCCTCCGGCACCACTGTGATGCACGAGGGCTTCGTCAACTTCAACGCCGGCACGCTGGGCACCTCGATGGTCGAGGGCCGGATCGTGCAGGGCGTGGTGGTCGGCGACGGCTCCGACATCGGCGGTGGCGCCTCGATCATGGGCACGCTCTCCGGCGGCGGCACGGAGAAGGTGCGCATCGGTGAGCGGAGCCTGGTCGGCGCGAACGCCGGTGTCGGCATCACGCTGGGCGACGACTGCGTGGTGGAGGCCGGCTGCTACATCACCGCCGCCTCGAAGATCACCCTGCCGGACGGCCGGACGGTCAAGGCCCGCGAGTTGTCCGGCGTCGACGGGCTGCTGTTCTGGCGCAACTCGGTGACCGGCGCGCTGGAGGCGAAGCCCCGTACCGGCCAGGGCATCACGCTCAACGCCGCGCTGCACGCCAACGACTGAGCCGTTCCCCCGTCCGGGTCCGCGACGGCCGTCGCCGCGCGGACCCGGACGGCCGGCTCACCGCAGGCGGTACGCCTGGATGATCCGCTGGGTCACGGTGTTGCCGGCGTCGTCACGGGCGGTGGCCCGCAGCGACGCGTACCCCGGGCCGGCCGGGTGCCGGACGGTGGCCGTCCACGCCCCGCCCTGCTTCTTCAGCGCCGCCTTCTGCCAGGTCTTGCCACCGTCGTAGGAGACGTCGACGGTGAGCGCAACGACCCGGCCGGACGGCGCGCCGGGCTGGCGCTGCACCGTCACCGGCACGGTGAACGTCCGGCCCGCCGGGGCGGAACTGTCCACCGCCAGCGGCGGGGTGAACCGGACCGCCATGGCCGGAAGCCGGGCCGGCACGTCACCCGGAACCCGCTTGGAGCGGAACGTCCAGCTCGCCGAGACCTCGGTGCTCAGGTCGGTGAAGCCGCGCGTCGCCGTGGTCTCCAACCGGTAGTTCGCCGTTCCCGGCGGCAGCGTGAACTCGCCGTACCCCGGGTAGGGCGACTCGGCGAACAGCTTGCCGTTGCGGTAGAGCCGCGTCTGCTCGGTGTCGTTCAGCGAGCCGCCCGGGTGCCCGGCCGCGTCGCTGTGCACCGGCAGCGAGACCACGAGGGTGTCGCCGGTCCGGGTGATGCCCTGCTCCGGCCACTGCGGCTGCGGAAACGACGGACCGAACGGGGCCTTGTTCCACTCGTCGCGGTAGGTGTGACCGGACCGGTAACGGGTCGGCCCGGACTCCAGCACCGCCCGCGGCTGCAACCAGCCGTCCTCGTCCCGCTCACCGAAGGCCAGTTCGACGCTCCAGCGGGTCCGGCTGGTGGTGAGGTGGTCGATCCGCTTGCCGGGCACCTGGACGGGCAGGATGACCGCCGAGCCGCCCATGTTGTAGTCGGGCTCCGCGTACACAACCAGTTCGTTGTCCATCCCGGCGTATCCGGCGGCGAACCGGTTGGCGACTGTGGCCAGGTCGGCGGGCCGGTAGTTCCGGACGAAGCCGGTCGGGAAGCGGCCCGGGAACAGCTCGTTCAGTCCGTAGAAGTACGGGCTGCGCTCGGGCGCGGTCGGCTCGGCCCACTGGCTGGCGAGCGAGCCGACGAACACCTTGTCGGAGACGCTACGGCCGACCTGGGCCGAGTAGAGGCCCTCGAACCTGTCGGTCCAGAGCCCGAAACTGGCGTAGTAGTCGTCGAATCCCCAGGCCGCTGTGACGTCGATCAGCAACGGCGCCGCGCCGCGTTGCGGCACCGTGGTGCGCACCGGCTTCGCCCGCCGGGCGTCCAGCGCGAGCCGCTGGTTCCCGGTCACCACCAGCTCCGGCTGGGCGAGGAAGGAGACCTCCGACCAGCCCTGGTCGCCGTCCACGAAGATCAGGCTCTGCACGCCGTACCGGCCCTTGGGCACCCGGAGCCGGGCCTCGCCGTCGGCGTCGTACACGTCGCGGTAGCTACCGTCGTCGAGCCCGAGCAGGCTCGTGTAGTAGCCGTCGGTCAGGGCGCCGGAGCGGTTGCGGTGCGTCACGGTCAGGTCGTAGCTCTCCACCTCGCGGTCGACCGCGAGCGGGGTCACCGCCACCGCGTCGCCGGCGCGGGCGAGCAGGCGGCCCGTCCAGTAGCCGTCGGCGCCGCCGAGCCGGGTGTCGATCACCACTGTCACCTGGGCGCTGCCGCCCGCCGGAACGGTGAGCCGCGAGGTGCTGAGAGTCAGCATGCCGGCCGGTGCGATCCGCCCGCCCGGTCCGGTGAACCGGGTACTGAGGTCCAGCGTGAGCGGGGCGGTCCCGCCGTTGCGGTAGGTGACGGTCCGGCTGATCGGCTGGTCGTCGGTGTGCGGCCAGGTCGCCACGCCGAACGAGACGGACGCGGGTTCGCTCGTCACCTGCTGGGTGATCGCGCGAGCGACGTCGACCCGGCCCGCGCCCTGCTGGAACGCGGTCTGCTCCGGGTGCGGCTTCGCCGAGGCCATCAGCGTCGCCTTGTAGCGCTCGGGCGCCCAGCCGGGGTGCTGCTGGGCGAGCAGCGCGACCGCGCCGGCCACGTGCGGGGCGGCCATCGACGTGCCGGACAGCGAGGCGTACCGGTCCCCCACCGGGTCGCCGATCTGGCCGTGCGCGGCCCGCGCGGCCACGATCTCCACACCCGGCGCGGTGATGTCCGGCTTGATCGCCCCGTCGCCGACCCGGGGACCGCGGCTGGAGAAGTCGGCGAGCGCGTCGTCCCGGTCGACCGCGCCGACCGCGAGCGCGGCGTCGGCGGTGGCCGGCGAGCCGACCGAACCGTCGGCGCCGTCGTTGCCGGCGGAGATCACGAACAGCGTCCCGTGCTGCTCGGTGAGCGTCCCGACCGCCTCCTCCAGCGGGTCCACCTCCGGGGTGTCACCGCCGCTGAGGCTCATGTTGACCACCGTGGCGTGCTGCTCGGCCGCGGCCCACTGCATGCCGGCCAGGATGGCCGACTCGGTGCAGCCGTAGACCTCGCAGACCTTCCCGGACAGCAGCGTGGCGTCGGGCGCCACGCCCCGGTACTTCCCGCCCGAGGCGGCGCCGCTGCCGGCGATGGTGGAGGCCACGTGCGTGCCGTGCCCGACGATGTCGTCCGGGTCCGCCTCCTCGGTGAAGTTGCGCGACTCGGCGACCTTGCCGGCCAGGTCCGGGTGGCTGAGGTCGACGCCGGTGTCGAGCACCGCGACCCGCACGCCCTTACCGGTCCAGCCGGCCGCCCACGCGGTCGGCGCGCCGATCTGCGGCACGCTGTGATCGAGAGTCAGCCGCCGCCGGCCGTCCAGCCAGATCCGGTCGACACCCCCCGCCGCGTCGAGCCGGGCACCGGAGCGGTCGGCGCTCACCGCCTTCCAGAGCGCGCCGGTGTCACCCTTGTCGGCGACGACCGCCGCGCCGGCGATCGCCGGCAGGTCGCGGGTCACCCGCGCGCCTGCGAGCGGGGCCGCCGTCCGCCGGGCCACCCCCGGCCGGTACGTCACGAGCAGCGGTACGCTGCCGCGCCGCGCGTCGTCGTACCCGGCCTCGATCAGCCCGCTCACGTCGAACAGGCGCCGGTCGAGCTTGCCGGCGCGGACCAGCGGGAGCGCGTCCTGCGGCAGCACGGTGAGCCGGTCGCGCTCGCGTCCGACCAGGAACTGGATGCCGGCGCGGCCGGCGCCGGGGCGTACCGCGGCACGGCCGCCCGAGGCGACGGTGACCCGGTCGCCGGTGATCAGGGTGACGGTGACCGGGTGGACGCCGGCCGGGGCGGACGGCCCGGTTCGGGCGGACGGGCCGGTCGGCGCCGTGGGCGCGGCGGCCAGCGCGGGCACCGGCAGGCCGAGCGCCAGCGTCAGGCCGAGGCCGAACGCCGTCAGCTTTCTGCGGTTCCGGAGCAACCTTCCTCCTTCGTCGAACGTTTCATCGATGAAAGACACATCGACGCGGGTATCAGGATTGCATACCGCGTATGCATCGGGAAGTCGCCGATCCGACGGAACCGCCACCACCCACCGGAGCGGGCCGGGACGATCGGACGATGACCTCCATGAAGGACCGGATGCTGGCCGGCGAGCAGTACATCGCCGACGATCCCGCGATCACCGCCGACCTGGAGCGGGCGGCCCGGCTCAGCGAACGCTTCAACCGCAGCTCCGCCGACGATCCGGCGGGCCGCCTCGCCGCGCTGCGCGAACTGCTCGGCTCGCTCGGCGAGGACGCCTGGGTCCGGCCGCCGCTGTACTGCGACTACGGACACCGGACGCACATCGGCGCGCGTACGTTCGTCAACTTCAACGCGGTGTTCCTCGACGTCGCCCGTATCACCATCGGCGCGGACGTCCAGATCGGACCGAACGTGCAACTGCTCACCGCCACCCACCCGGTGGAACCGGAGGCGCGCCGGGCCAAGTGGGAGGCCGCGCAACCGATCACCATCGGTGACAACGTCTGGCTCGGCGGCGGGGTGATCGTGCTGGCCGGAGTGACCATCGGCGAGAACACGGTGGTCGGCGCCGGCGCGGTGGTGACGCGCGACCTGCCGGCGAACGTGGTGGCGGTGGGTAACCCCGCCCGCCCGATCAGGAGCCTCGAACAGCCATCCTGAGCTGCGGAAACAGCCGTTCCAGCGGATGCGGATTCCCGGCCTGTCGCGCACTCTGGGTAGTAGCACGTTTACCGGGAGGCACAATGGAACGGGTTCTCGAACTGAGGGTGCACGGGGTCTCCAACACCCCGCCGGATCAGCTGCTCGGCCTGACCGCCGGCGCCAACGGTGACGGTGCGCAACCAACACTGGTCGCCGGCGGTCAGACCACCGGCTTCTACCGGTCCAGCACGGCGGGCCGGGACGACCCGATCACCGTCGAGGCGTACAGCTGGGGGCAGTTGACCTCCGGCGCGCGGACCCGGCGGGACGTGGAACGGGCGCTGTGGACGCTGATGCTCCCTTTCGCGCTGGCGAACGTCGCGCTGCACGCCCGCGCCGGCATCCCGCCCGACCCGGACCAGGAACGCTGGGCCAGCCGGTCCGGCATCACGGCCTGGCTCATCCGCCTGTTCTGCCTGAGCCTGACCTGCACGCTCGTCGTCACGGTGACCGGCGTGGGCGTGGACCTCATCGCCTGGCAGTGCGTGGAGCCGGCCTGCCTCGGCCGGATCCCCGGGCCGTGGGAGTTCCTCGGCGACCCCTGGTGGCGCGAGGGCACCCGGACGCTCGCGCTCGGGCTGCTGCTGCCACTGCTCGTGCTGGCCGGGATCGGGCTCGTCGCCTTCCGCACCTACCAGTACGAGGCGCAGATGCCGGCGGACCCGCACCACCACGCGCCGGCCGGGGAGGACAGCGAGCCAGCCGGTCGGCCGGACCCGCGTGAGCCCTCGCGGAACCCGCTCCAGGACCCGACGTTCTGGAACGGGGAGGGGCAACTGCGCCGGGCCGCCGTGCTGCACCTGTGCACCGGGGCGGTCAGCGCCGCCGCCGTACCGGTCATCGCAGTGATGATCATGAACCCGCCGCGTGGTGTGCGGGCCGCCGTCGCCTGGCCCACAGTGGCGCTGCTCGCCGCCGTGGTGGTGATCGCCGTGGTCGCTGTCGCCCGGCCGTGGCTGAGCCGGCGGCAGGGCGCCACCCCGCTCGGCCGGTGGAGCGCGGCGGTCGTGGCGCTCACCGCGCTCGGACTGGCCGGGGCGTTCACCCTGCTGCTGCTCCCCGAGGGGGCGGCCGGGCCGCCGCTGTCGGCGTACCGGCCGCCGGACGGATGCACCGCGCAGCCGGACACCGCCGGCTGCCGCACCGACAGGTCCCTGCCCGGGTACGACACGGCGATCGCGTGGCTGCTCGCGTACCAGGTGCTGTTGCTGCTCGCCATCGCCGCGGCGAACCGCTCCGGCCGCCGGGCGCTGATCGGCCCCGTCGCCGGGATGGTGCTGCTGCCGCTCGGCGCGACCTGGATCGAACGCGGCCTGCCCGCGCTGCCCGCCGCGCCGGGCGAGCTGCACACCTGGATGCTCGTCGGTCCGGCCGTCGCGCTGGCCGCCGCCGGGCTGTTCCTGCCCCGCCTGCGGCCGGCGGTGCCGACCCAGCCGCTCGGCGCGTACACCGATCTCGCCTGGCGTGGCTGCGCCCCGGCGGTCATCGCCGGGTTCGGCTGGATGATGGCGGTGGCGTACTGCGCCGGGCTGCTCTACTGGGTCAGCGACCGCCTCGACGCGTCGGCCGAGCCGAGCGGCCCGAGCCGGGTCGTACCGCCGCTGGCCGTCTTCTGGGCCGGGCTGGCCTGCGCGATCGGCCTGGCCGCGCTGATCGGGCTGCTGATCCGGGCGGTCGTCCTGCTGCACCGGCTGCGCCGGGTGGAGTACGCCCGGCTGGCCGCCACCCCCGGCCTGTCCGCACACGACCTGCGGCGCTGCCGCGACGTCAGCACCTACCGGGCGCTGCACCGGCTGGTCGGCGAGCACGCGGTACGGCTGCTGGGCTGCTACGCCGCGTTCTGCGCCATCCTGGTCACCCTCTGCTGCGCCGCCGCGCTGTCCGGCGAGCGGCCCAGCCCGCTGTCCCCGTCCGGCTGGCAGATCGCCATCCACTGGACCGCCGAGCGCGGCGACACGCTCCTCGGCTGGCTGCCGGTGGTGATGGCGGCGCTCGGGCTGCTCGTCTACCGCACCGACTCGGTACGCCGCTCGGTCGGCGTGATCTGGGACGTGTGCACGTTCTGGCCCCGGGCCGCGCATCCGCTCGCGCCGCCCAGCTACGCCGAACGCGCCGTACCGGAACTCCAGACCCGGGTGGCCGGACTGCTGGCGCTGCCGCCGCACCACGGCGACCGGATGGACGGCGTCATCCTCTCCGGGCACAGCCAGGGCACCGTCATCTGCGCCGCGGTACTGCTGCAACTGCCCCGCCGGTGGCGGCGGCGGACCTGGTTCTTCTCCTACGGCTGCCAGCTCACCCGGCTCTACGGGCGGGTCTTCCCGTCCTACTTCGGGCCGGAACGGCTGCGGGCGCTGGCCGGCGCGCTCACCTGGCCCGGCGGGCACGTGGCCTGGACGAACTTCTGGCGGGACACCGACCCGCTGGGCTGGCAGGTCAGCGCCGGCCAGCGGGACGTGCCGGTGGCCGACCCGGAGGCGCTGCACCCGTCCGGCGGCGAGGTGGCCGACCCGCCCATCCGCAGCCACAGCGGTTATCCGGAGTCGGTGGAGTTCACCCGCGAGCGCGCGGTGGTGTCCCGGCTGCTGCGCCGCACCGTGCCGTCACCCCGGCAGCGGACCGGCTGACCTCGCCCGGCGTCACGCCGGCGGCGGGTCGGCCAGGCGTACCACCAGGTCGGCGTGCTCGGCCGTGCCGGCCACCCGCCGGGCGTTCTCCTCGTCGCTGCCCCGCGCCCAGGCGCGGGCCTGCTCCGGCGACTTCCCGTACGCCTCGTGGCGGGCGGCGAGCCGGCGCAGCCGCAGCTCCGCGTCCAGGTCCAAAAACCAGATCTGGTGTACGAGGGTGCGCACCTCCTCCCACGGGTCGTCCCGCAGCAGGAGGTAGTTGCCCTCGGTGACCACCAGGCGCACCTCGGGCGGCACCTCGATCGCCCCGGCGACCGGCTCCTCCAGGTCGCGGCGGAACTCCGGTGCCCACACCGACGTCGGTTCCAGCCGGCGCAACCGGCGCAGCACGGAGACGAAGCCGTTGACGTCGAACGTGTCCGGCGCGCCCTTGCGCCCGGCCCGGCCGACCCGTTCCAGCGCCGACCCGGCCAGGTGGAAGCCGTCCATCGGGACCAGCCGGGCGACCGTGCCGAGCGCGGCCACGATCCGTTCCGCCAGGGTGGACTTGCCCGCACCGGGCGCGCCGGCGATGCCGAGCAGCTGACGCGGGCCGGCCTCGGCCAGCGCACGCGCCCGGGCGACCACGTCGTCGAGCCCGAGCACCTCCGCCGCCGGCATCAGCCCAGCACCGGCTCGCTGATGGTGAACCGCGCCTCGACCGCCGCGTGCACCGGCTGCGGCGCCGGGTCCAGTTCCAGTTCACGCTCCGGCTCGCCGGAGCGCGCGTACGCCGCCTTGACCATCATCGGCGGGGCGGCGCTCATCCCGGTGTCGGACAGCTCGCGCAACGCGACCACCCGGGCGCCGAGCGCCTCGGCGTACTCCCGGGCCCGGATCAGCGCGTCGGCGATCGCCGCCTGCCGCGCCTCCCGGTAGGCCGGGCTGTCCGGCCGCAGCGACCACACCGGGCCGGCCACCTCGACCTGCTCCTGGTCGGCCAGGCGGAGCATCAGCTCGCCGAGCGCGGTGAAGTCGGTGGTCGTGACGGTGGTGCTCACGCTGCCCTGATAGGCCACCACCCGGTCGCCGGAGCGCTTCGTCACCGGCCAGACATGGACCTGGCCGGTCTCCCGGCGTTCCACCGCCGGCTCGGCCGCGTCGAGCAGCGCGCGCACCGCGGCGGCCCGTTCGGCCAGCCGGGTCAGCGTGGTCTCCCGGTCCCGGTCGCGCGCCACCGCCGTCACCGTGAACCGGGCCAGCTCGGGAGCCACCTCCCGGTACGCCTCACCGCGTACCGCCACGACCGGTGCGTCAGCCATGCCGCTCAGCCTAACGGCGGGGTGGCCGGCAGGTGCCCCATGTAGGTGACCGCGCCGGCCGTCTCCCGGACCCCGCTCAGGTGACCACCCGCCGCGCCCAGCTCCCGCAGGTACGCCAACTCGCCCGCGTGGTCGGCGGCGGCCGGGAACTCCCGCCGGTGCGTGGTGAACGTCCGCGCCCGCAGCGTCGCGCGGACGTCCCGCCCCTCGGCGAACCGATCGGCCAGCGCGCCCGCGTCGCCGCCGCGCAGCGCCTCGGTCAGCTCGCTCAGGAACGCGCCGAGCGCGTCCAGCTCGGCGAGGACGCGGTCCCGGTTGCCGAGCAGCATGTTCGCGGTCCGTTCGGGCGGCCCGCCGGCGACCCGGGTGCCGTCGGAGAAGCTGCCGGCGGCGAGCGTCAGCACCGCGTCCCGCAACGCCGACCGGTGCACGGTGCCGGCCAGCGCACCCGCCAGCACGTGCGGTACGTGCGAGGCGAGCGCGGCGGCGCCGTCGTGTTCCGGGGCGGACATGGGCACGACCCGGGCGTGGAAGACGTCCACCAGCAGCACCGCCAGCCGCCGGAACGCGCCCAGGCCGGCCGGCCCCGGGCAGAGCACCCAGGCGGCGCCGTCGAGCAGGTCCGGGGCGGCCGCGGCCGCTCCAGCCCGGTCGGCGCCGGCCATCGGGTGGCCCGGCACGAAGCGGTGCCCGAGCCCCTGGACGGTGGCGGCGGTGCTCACCTCGGCCTTGACGCTGCCCACGTCGGTGAGCACGCAGTCGTCGTCGGTCACGGCCGCGACCCGGGCCAGTGTCACCGGCAGCGTGGGCAACGGGCCGCAGAGGAACACCACGTCCCGGCCGGTGACCGCCTCCTCGACCGTGTCGGGCGCGTCGACGCCCCGGTCGCGTACCTGCCGGCGGGCCGCCGGATCGGGATCCCAGCCGGCGACGTCGAGCCCGGCGGCGTGCAGCCGCAGCAGCACCGAACCGCCGATCAGCCCGGTGCCGACCACCGCCGCCCGCGCCAGCCCGCCCGCCACGTCAGGCCTCGGCGAGCCGCCCGGCCACCGCGTCGACGTGCTCGTCGGACTCGGTGAGGGCCACCCGGACGTGCCGCGCGCCGGCCGGGCCGTAGAAGACACCGGCGGCCACCAGGATGCCCCGGCAGGCCAGCCAGTCCACGGTCTCCCAGCAGTCCTCGTCCCGGGTGAGCCAGAGGTAGAGCCCGGCCTCCGAGTGCTCGACGGTGAAGCCGACGGCGGTGAACGCCTCGCGCAGCTTCTCCCGCCGGACGCGGTAGCGCTCCCGCTGGGCGTCGGCGTGCTCCTGGTCGCCGAGCGCGGCCACCATCGCGGCCTGCACCGGCGCGGGCACGATCAGACCCGCGTGCTTGCGGATCTTGAGCAGCTCGGCCACCAGCGCCGGGTCACCGGCGACGAACCCGGCCCGGTAGCCGGCCAGGTTGGAGCGCTTCGACAGCGAGTGCACCGCCAGCACGCCGTCGTACGAGCCGCCGCACACCTCGGGCGAGAGCACCGAGACGGGCTCGGCGTCCCAGCCCAGCGGCAGGTAGCACTCGTCGCTGGCGACCACCGCGCCGCGCTCGCGCGCCCACTCGACCACCTTGCGCAGGTGGGCGGCGGGCAGCACGCGGCCGGTCGGGTTACCGGGCGAGTTGACCCAGACCAGGCGGACCCGGGGATCCGGGCCCAGCGCGGTCAGCGAGTCGGTGCGTACCGTCGTCGCGCCGGCCAGCCGGGCCCCGTCCTCGTAGGTCGGGTAGGCCACCGACGGCACCACCACCACGTCACCCGGGCCGAGCCCGAGCAGCGTGGGCAGCCAGGCCACCAGCTCCTTGGAGCCGATCGTCGGCAGCACGCCCAGGCCGTCGACACCCGCGCCGCAGGCCCGCGCGACCCACGCCGCGATCGCGTCCCGCAGGTCGGGCGTACCGGCGGTCAGCGGGTAGCCCGGCGCGTTCGACGCGTCGGCCAGGGCCTGGCGGATCAGCTGTGGCACCGGGTCGACCGGCGTGCCCATCGACAGGTTGATGAGACCGCCCGGGTGCGCCGCGGCCGTGGCGGCCGCGGCGTCCAGGGTGTCCCAGGTGAAGTCGGGCAGCCGTGCCGAAACCGGCGAGCGCCGGCTCAGTGGCCCTCGCCGCGCGGCGGCTGCGCGGCGACGAAGGTGGCGTCCTTCTCCACCTTGCCGATCTTCGAGGCGCCACCGGGCGAGCCCAGGTCCTCGAAGAACTCGTAGTTGGCCCCGGTGTAGTCCTTCCACTGCTCCGGGACGTCGTCCTCGTAGAAGATCGCTTCCACCGGGCAGACCGGCTCACAGGCACCACAGTCGACGCACTCGTCGGGGTGGATGTAGAGCATCCGGTTGCCCTCGTAGATGCAGTCGACCGGGCACTCCTCGATGCATGCCTTGTCGAGCACATCCACGCACGGCTCGGCGATGATGTAGGTCACCGGTCTTCTCCTCCGCAAGACTCGTCGCGATCAACCGCAACGGTAAGAGCCTAGTATCTCGCCGGGGAGGGGGTCGATCGTGCTCCGACAGCAGGACGTGGGACACCGGATCGTGGTCCGCCGGATTGTGGGGATTCGCGAGGGCCGCACGCTGTTCTCCGACGCGCTCGGTGAGCTCGTGGAGCTGAGCGAGACCCACATCACTCTGTCCACCGACGCCGGGCCGCTGCGCGTACCGGTGGCCGAGGTGCACCGGGCCAAGCGGGTGCCGCCGGCCCGGCGGCCCACCGCCGCCGCCGTGGTCGCGCTGGAGCTGGCCGCCGACGAGGCCTGGCCCGCGCCGGTACGCGGACGGCTGGGCGACTGGCGGCTGCGCTGGGCCGACGGCTGGACCGGGCGGGCGAACAGTGCGCTGCCGGTCGGCGACCCGGACCGGCCGCTGCCCGCCGCGCTGGACGCGGTGCAGCGCTGGTACGCCGAGCGCGGCGGGCCCGCCCTGGTGAACACCCCGCTGCCGCTCGCCGCCCCGGTCGGCGCGGAGCTGGACGCGCGCGGCTGGACGTCCCGGCCGCCGGTGCTGGTGCAGACCGTCCCGCTGCGCGCCCTGACCGTGCCGCCGCCCGCCACCCCGTTGCCGGGCACCGGGCCGCTCCCCGCCGACGCCCCGCTGCCGGCCGACGCCGCCGCCGGGGTGCCGCCGGTGACGCTGGTGGACGCGCCCTCCGACGACTGGCTGGCGATCGCCGCCGGCCGCAAGGGCGGGCTGCCGGACGCCGCCCGGCAGGTGCTCACCGGGACGCCCCGGGTCCGCTTCGCCGAGCTGCGCGAGGACGGCCGGCTGCTCGCGGTCGGGCGGGGCACGGTGACCGGCGGGGGCCGCTGGCTCGGCGTCAGCCTGCTGGAGACGGTGCCACAGGCGCGCCGTCGAGGGCTCGCCGCCGCTGTCGTCCGCGCCCTGGCCGGCTGGGGCGCCGCCGAGGGCGCCACCCACGCGTTCCTCCAGGTCGAGCAGAGCAACACCGGCGCCGTGGCGCTCTACCGGGGGCTCGGCTTCACCACCCACCACACCTACCTGACCCGGGTCGCCCCGGCGGCCTGAGCGGCGCTCCGGTCAGCGCCGGACGATCTTGCGAGGCCGGGTGCGCTTCATCTCGGCGTACCGCTTGAGCTGGCGGGACCGGTAGTCCCGGCCCAGCGCGGTCAGGATCAGGTAACCGACGAGCACGCCCGCCGCGGTGGCCGCGAGATAGAGCCAGATCTGGGCGAAGAACAGGCCCGCGCCGCCGCCGAACGGGTTCTCCCCGACCAGCAGCGGACCGACGAACACGGTGAGCGCCAGCGCGACCGCGACCGCGGCGGCCAGGTCACCCGCCCAGCGGCCAAGTGGCCGATCCGCGCCCCACCGGAACGCGGTGCCGGCCAGGATCAGGCCGATGACCAGGAACATGGCGAGCGAGACGCGGCCGGACGCGGTGTCGTCGTCCGGGAACACGAATCTGATGACCAGCCGGGCCACCACGTTCACCCCGAACAACGCGGCCGCCAGCACGCCTACCGCACGCCACCGCTGACCCATCGCACGCCTCCCGCCGTACCGCCCGCTCCCTCGGCGGGCCTCTTGGCTGGAATGTCTACCACCGCGAGCTGTGCGGCGTCAGCACCTCACCGTGCGTCGGGCGGCGTCACCAGGTGCCGGAAGCCCAGCACCGCGAACGTGACCGCGCCGGCCACGATCAGCGCGAGGCCGAGCACGTTGTCACCGGCGAGCGCCAGATCGCCCTCGACGGTCCGGAAGCCCCCCACCACGATCACCAGGAACCACGGCAGCGCGCCGAGCGCCACCGCCCAGCGCGTACCCGTCGACCGGTGGGCGAACCGGCCCAGCAGCACAGTCGTCGCCACCACGGCGACGACACCGGCGGCCACCAGGCCGACGCCGAGAAGCGCCCGCAACCCGCCGGAGCGGCCCTGCACGGTCTCCCAGGCCCACGTCGCGAAGATCAGGTCGAGCAGCGCCAGCAGGACGCCGGCCCAGACCGTCACGACGCCGCCGGCCACCCGCAGCGCGCGGTCGAGCACCCGCTCCGCCGGGCTCGGCGTCGCGGCCGTCGGCGGCTGCTCGGGAAGGGTCGACACGGGTACGGCCGGCAGCGTCACCGGAGACCGGCCGCCGCGACCGGGGACCGCCGCGGGTCGTCCAGGGCGATGCCGGCGAAGAGGTCGTCCTCCCAGCCGTACGGGCCGGCACCCGGCCCCTTCTCACCGACCGCGAGCGTGAAGTACTCGACGCCCATGAACTCTCCGCCGAAGTTGCCGGCGATCGAGTAGAGCCAGGAGTTCGCCGGGATCTGGGTGGCGTGGGCGCGCATCGCCGCCTCCTTCGCGGCGTGCTGGTCGGTGCCGTCGATCCGGGCGGCGATCTCCGCGTCCGGCGTGCCGAACGGCAGCTCGTCGGCGCTCTCGATGCCGGCGAACGGGTTGTCCGACGACTCGGTGAACGTCTCCAGGCCCGCGTCGAGCACGCTGCGCGGCATCGCCGTCCAGTAGACCTTCGCCGGGGCGATCCCCTCGGCCGCGGCCAGTTCCACCGCCCGCATCGCCACCCGGTGCGCCTGGATGTGGTCGGGGTGGCCGTAGAAGCCGTCCGGGTCGTACGTGACCAGCACCTGCGGGCGGACCTCGCGGATGACCTCCACCAGGTACCCGGCGGCGGTGTCCAGGTCGGCCTGCCAGAACGCCCGCGGGTGCTCGTTCGTGGCCAGGCCCATCATGCCGGAGTCGCGGTAGCGGCCCGCGCCGCCGAGGAACCGGTGGTCGGTCACGCCGAGCGCGGCGCAGGCGGCCGCCAGCTCGCCGATCCGGTAGCCGCCGAGCTGGTCCGCCTCGGCCGCGCAGAGCTGCGCCAGGGCCGGGACGTGGATCTCGCCCTCCTCACCCAGCGTGCAGGTCACGAGCGTGACGTGGGCGCCGGTGGCGGCGTAGTGCGCCATCGTCGCGCCGGTCCCGATCGACTCGTCGTCCGGATGCGCGTGGACCAGCAGAAGGCGTCGGTCGGGCAGCGTCGTCACGCCCGTCACTCTAACCGGCGGTCCTGCCCGCTCGACGGTGATGCGTCCGCCCAGGTCGGCCACATCACCTCCGGCGCCCGCCTACGCTGCAGGCGTGGACTTTCCCGAGCTGGCCGCCCGTACCCGTCGGTTCAGCCACGGGGCGCCGCGCGCCGTCACCGTCGCGGGCGACGGCGCCCGGGTGATCTTCCTGCGTTCCGCGGGACCGGAGGACCCGGCCGACGCGCTCTGGCTGCTCGACGTCGACAGCGGCGAGGAACGACTGGTAGCGGACCCGGCGGTGCTGCTGGGCACCGACGCCGAGCCGGCCCGCCTCGCCCCCGGGGAACGGGCGCTGCGCGAGCGGTTGCGGCTCAGCTCCGGCGGCATCGGCTCGTACGCGCTGGACTCGGCCGGCCGGGTCGCCGCGTTCGCGCTGGCCGGGCGGCTGTTCCGGGCCGACCTGGTGCACGGCGACGTGGTCGAGGTGGCGGCGATCGGGCCGGTGATCGACCCGCGCCCCGACCCGGCCGGCGAACGGCTCGCGTACGTCACCGACGCCGCCGAGGGGGTGCGCCGGGGCCAGTTGCGGGTGGTCGAGCCGGACGGCACGGACAACCTGCTCGCCGGGGAGGACCACGGCGTCACCTGGGGCCTGGCGGAGCACATCGCGGCCGAGGAGTTCCACCGCTACCAGGGCTACTGGTGGGCGCCGGACGGGCGCAGCGTGCTGGCCGCCCGGGTCGACGAATCCCGCCTGGAACGCTGGTACCTGCATGACCCGGCCAACCCGGCGAGCCCGCCGACGTCGCTCGCGTACCCCGTGGCGGGTGGGCCGAACGCGGAGGTCAGCCTGCACCTGCTCGACCTCGACGGCGGCTGGGTCGACGTGCACTGGGACCGCGAGACCTATCCGTACCTGAGTTCGGTGGACTGGACCGAGGGCGGACCGCTGATCACCGTGCTGCGCCGCTCGCAGCAACACGGCCTGGTGCTCGCCGTCGACCCGCGCACCGGGGAGACGCAGGTGCACGCCGAGCTGGCCGACCCGCGCTGGGTGGAGCCGATCCCCGGCACCCCGGCACACCTGCCCGACGGGCGGGTGCTGGTCGGCGGCGAGCTGGCCCACGACGGGTACGACGCGCGCTGCCTGTTCGCCGACGGCACGCTGCTCACCCCGCCGTCGCTGTACGTGCGGCGGGTGGTCGGACGGCTGCCGAACGGCCCGAACGCGGCGGCGGACCTGCTGGTGGAGGCGAGCGAGGGCGAACCGAGCCAGCGCCACCTCTACCGGGTGCGGACCACCATCGGCGGCGGCATGGACGCCCGCCGGATGGGCAGCGACCCCGGCTGGCACACCGCCTCGATCGGCGGGTCCACGCTGGCGGTGGGCATCGCGTCGCTGGAGCACGCCGGGGTCCGCTGGCGGGTGTGGCACGGCGACCGCGAGGTGGCCGAGTTGCGCTCGTTCGCCGCCACCTGCTCGTACGCGCCGCGGCCGACGATGGTCCGGGTGACCGACAGGCGGCTGCCCAGCGCGGTGCTCTACCCGGCCGAGCACGTCAAGGGCACCCGGCTGCCGGTGCTGCTGGACGTCTACGGCGGTCCCGGCCACCAGGAGGTGGTGGCGGCCCGCGGTGTCTGGCTGGAACGGCAGTGGTGGGCCGAGCAGGGCTTCGCGGTGGTCACCATCGACAACCGGGGTACGCCGGGCATCGCGCCGTCGTTCGAGAAGGCGATCCACAGACGGGTCGCGGACGTGATCCTGACCGACCAGGTGGACGCGCTCACCGCGCTGGCCGACAAGCACCCGGATCTGGACCTGGAGCGGGTGGCGGTGCGTGGCTGGTCGTTCGGCGGCTGGCTGGCCGGGCTCGCGGTGCTGCGGCACCCCGAGTTGTTCAAGTGCGCGATCGTCGGCGCGCCGGTCACCGACTGGGCGTTGTACGACACCGCGTACAGCGAGCGCTACCTGGGCATGCCGGACGACGGGATGGACGTCTACGCCCACCATTCGCTGGTCGAGCTGGCCGCCGAGCCGCTCGGCGATCCGGCGCAGGCCCGGCCGATGCTGCTGGTGCACGGCCTGGCCGACGACAACGTGCTGGCCGCGCACACGCTGCGGCTGTCCGCGGCGCTGCTGGCGACGGGCCGCCCGCACGCGGTGCTGCCGCTGACCGGCGCGAGCCACCTGGCCGCCGGCGGCGTGTCCGAGCGCCTGCTCCGGCTGGAGCTCGACTTCCTCCGCCGCTACCTGTGAGGAAGGGCCCCTCGATGAGGGGCCCTTCCGCCGACCACAGGTGTGGCTACTGCTTGACGTACGCGTTGACGAAGTTCGGGTAGCCGAACACGGAGGAGATGAACACCCCGCCCGCCTTGGACCCGTGCACGTTGTACGCCACGTCCACGTAGAGCGGCACCACGGGCGCGTGCTCCTTCATGATCCGCTCGTCGAGCTTGCCCCACTCCGGGCCCTGCTCCGACGGCGGCAGCGCCAGGATCCGGTCCATCTCGGCGTTGATCGCGTCGTCGTTGAAGTACGACTGGTTGCTGTTGCCCTCGGCCTTGATGGTCCGGCCGTCGTAGAGCACCGGCAGGATCGACGCGCCGCTCGGCCAGTCCGCCGCCCAGTTGCCGATGTACAGGTCCCAGGGGTTGTTCTTCTTCTTGACCTCGTCCAGCTTCGCGTCGTCCGGGATGTTCCGGACGGTGATCTTGAAGCCGGCGCGCTCCAGGTTGCCCTTGAGCTGGACCGCCTCCGCCTGCTCGGTCGTGTTGTCGGCGACGCCGAGGACCAGCTCGGGCGTCTGGCCGCCGAGCAGCTCCTTGGCCTTCTCCACGTTGCCGTTGGCGCCGGCCGGGTACGCGTCGTACGCCTTGTAGCCGATGGTCGACGGCGGCATCAGCGTGGTGATCGGCTGCGCGACGGTCTGGCCGCCGAGCGCCTTGACCAGGCCCTCGCGGTCGATCGCGTAGTTGAGCGCCTGGCGGATCTTCAGGTCCTTGACCCGCTGGGTGTTGATCACGAGCTGGTTGGCGCTCGGGGTCGGGGACAGCAGCGTCCGGGACTTCAGCGCCGGGTCACCGGCCACCTTCGCCACGAGCGAGGCCGGCACCGCGTTGAACGCCAGCGCGCTCTGGTCGGCGCCGTTGTCCGCGATCACCCGGTTGTTGGCGGCGTCGGCGGTCGGGCCGAAGCTCCAGACGAACTGGTCCGGGTACTGGTGCCGCACCGGGTCGGTCTTCGCGTCCCAGTTCGGGTTGCGGTCGAGCGTGAGCTGGACCCCGACCTGGTTCTTGGCGATCTTGTACGGGCCGGACGAGAACGGCTTCTGGTCCAGGTTGACCCCGGTGTCCTTCTCCGGCTTGAGCGGCGCCGTGGTGGGCAGCGAGACCGCGAACGGCAGGTCGCAGCGCGGCTTGGCGAACTCGAAGCGCAGCGTCTTGTCGTCCGGCGTGGTCAGGCCCGGCGGCAGCGACGTCTTGTTCTTCTTGAAGTCCCACTTGGTGTCGTACTGCGCGGTGTCGGCCAGCCACTCCTGGATGTAGGTGGGGCCGCCGGTGAGGTCGGGGTCGAAGGAGCGGGCGATGCCGTACGCGATCTCCTTCGAGGTGATCGGGCTGCCGTCCTCGAACTTCACCCCGTCCTTGATGGTGAATTCCCAGACCTTGCAGTCGTTGTTGACGTTCTTGCCCGGCGTCTCGGCCAGGTCACCCACCAGGACCAGGCCACCCTTGCCGTCGTCCTTCCAGGTGGTCAGGTAGCGGGCGAAGAGCGGGTTGGCCATCAGACCGGCGAACGAGTACGTCCGCTGCGGGTCCAGGTGGGAGATGGGGGTCTCCCGGATGATGGTGAACGTCCCGCCCTTGGCCGCGCCGTCGATCTCGGCGGCCGGGCCCTGCGAGTCCTTGGGGTCGGTCGCGATGACCCCGGTCTGCTGCCGGTTGCCGTCCACCTTGGTGCCTTCGCCCGTGTTCTCCGAACAGGCACCGAGTGCCACAACCAGTGCGATGGCGCCGCCAGCGGCGGCCGCTGCGCGTGGTCGCATGTCCTACCTCCTCCACCCGTGCGCCGAGCGCATCCGCCGACGTCCCGAGGATCGTAAAGAAGAAAAGCTACGAGTTGGATAACAGTTGTCGATAAATTTCGTCGCGGTTCAGCCGAGCCGCACCCGCGGGTCGATCACCGCGTAGAGCAGGTCCACCACCACGTTCGCCAGCACCACGAAGACCGCCGCGATCAGCACGGTCGCCATGATCGTCGGCAGGTCGCCCGAGCGGACCGCGTCCACAGCGGTACGCCCCATCCCGTTCAGACCGAATGTCGTCTCGGTGATCACCGTGCCGCCCAGCGCCCCGCCCACGTCCAGACCGGCGATCGTCACCACCGGTGTGATCGCGGCGCGCAGCGCGTGCCGGCCGTACACCTTGCGTTTGGCCAGGCCCTTCGCCCGCGCGGTCCGGACGAAGTCCTCCGAGAGCGTCTCCAGCATCTGCGCCCGGGACAGTCGCGCGTAGATCGCGGAGAAGAGGAACGCCAGCGCCACCCAGGCCAGCACCAGCCCGCTCGTCCACTTCAACGGATTGTCGAACAACGAGGTGTAGCTCGGCACCGGCAGCAGGCGCAGGTTGTAGACGAAGACGATGAGCAGCACCGCGCCGACGAAGTAGAGCTGCAACGAGGCGCCGGTGAGCGAGAAGCCGATCGCCGCCCGGTCCAGCCAGCTGCCCCGGCGCAGCGCCGAGAGCATGCCCAGGCCGACGCCGAGCAGCAGCCACAGGATGGCGGCCGGGATGACGATGCTCAGCGTCACCGGCAGCACCCGGGCGATGGTGTCGGAGACCGCCTCGTTCGACACGTACGACCAGCCGAGGCAGGGGGCGTCGCACCGGCCGCCCTGGGCGCTGCCCAGGTCCCGGCCGGTGAAGATGCCCTTCATGTAGCCGGCGTACTGGCTGATCAGCGGATCACGCAGGCCCAGCTCCTGGCGGACCCGCTCCAGTCGCTCCGGGTTGCAGTTCTTCGGGCACATGCCGGTGACCGGGTCGCGGGGCAGCGCGAAGAACATCAGGAAGCTGAGCACGCTGACCGCGAACAGCGTGAGCGCGGCGGACAGCAGCCGGCGGATGAGGAATCGCGTCATGGGCCGGCCTCCTACCGGGACGACTTCGGGTCGAGCGCGTCGCGCAGCGCGTCACCGAAGAGGTTGAAGGCGAACACGAGCGCGAAGATGGTGATGCCCGGGAAGAAGACGTACGCCGGGTCGGTCTGCAGGTAGTCGAGGCTGCGGTAGATCATGCGGCCGAAGCTCGGCGTCTCGTCGGTGAGGCCGACGCCGATGAACGACAGCGCGGCCTCGCTGGTGATGTACTGCGGCACCGCCAGCGAGAAGGCGACCAGGATCGGCGCCCAGGCGTTCGGCAGCAACTGGCGGAACAGCATGTGCCCGAGACCCGCGCCGCTGGCCCGCGCCGCCTCCACGAACTCGCGTTCACGCAGCGCGATGATCTGACCCCGGACCAGCCGGGCCGTACCGGTCCAGCCGAACAGGGCGAAGATCGCGATGAGCACACCGATCTGGAAGTACGCCGGCACGGCCTCGCGCTGCCCGTAGAAGCGCAGCGCGACGGTCGGCATCAGGGCCAGCGCGATGATCAGGAACGGCATGGCCAGGGTCAGGTCGGTGATCCAGTTGATCACCGTGTCCAGCCAGCCGCCCAGGTAGCCGGCGAGCGTCCCGAGCGTCACGCCGATCACCGCGGTCAGCACGGCGGCGGCGAACGCGATGAACAGCGACGTCCGCAATCCGTGCACCATCCGGATGAAGATGTCCCGGCCGAGGCCGGGTTCCAGCCCGAACCAGTGCTCCCCGGTCACACCGCCGGCGTAGCCCAACGGCATGCCGTAGCCGTCGAGGCGGCTCTGGAACTGCTCCTTCGGGCCCACCCCGTACAGCGCCTCGATGAGCGGTACGGCGAGCGCGACGAGCACGAAGAACGCCAGCAGGCCGCCGCTGATCAGCGCGGTGCGGTCCCGCCTGAGCCGCGCGAGGGCGAGCTGGCCGGGTGACCGGCCGACGAACTCCTTCTTACCGCTCTCGCCGCCCTCGCCGGGCGACTCGATCTCGGCGAGCGCGACGCCCTCGACCGGCGACAGGCTCATGGGGACACCTCCACGGGTTCGCCGGTCGGCACGCCGACCGGTCCGCTCTCCGGGTAGTGGCAGGCGGCGAGCTGCCGGCCGTCGTCCCGCGTGGTCAGGGTGGGTTCTTCGGTGGCGCAGTGGTCGGTGGCTTTCCAGCAGCGGGTGCGGAAGCGGCAGCCCGACGGTGGGTTGAGGGGGGTGGGCACGTCGCCGGTGAGGCGGATGCGGCCGGCGGGCCCGAGGGTGGTGACGTCCGGGATCGCCGAGAGCAGCGCCCGGGTGTAGGGGTGTTGGGGGCGGGTGTAGATGGTGTCGCGGTCGCCGATCTCGACGATCTTGCCGAGGTACATGACGGCGACGCGGTGGCAGAAGTGCCGCACCACGGCGAGGTCGTGGGCGATGAACACGAACGCCAGGCCCAGGTCGTGTTGCAGGCTGCGCAGCAGGTTGATGACCTGCGCCTGGATCGACACGTCCAGCGCGGAGACGGGTTCGTCGGCCACGATCAGCTTCGGCTTCAGGGCCAGGGCGCGGGCGATGCCGATGCGCTGGCGCTGCCCGCCGGAGAACTCGTGCGGATACCTGTTGTAGTGCTCCGGGTTCAGGCCCACGAGTTCGAGGAGTTCCTGCACGCGTTTCTTGACGCCGCCGGGTGGGGTGATCCGGTTGACCTGCAACGGCATCGCCACGATCCGCCCGACGGTGTGGCGGGGGTTCAGCGACGCGTACGGATCCTGGAAGATGATCTGCAGGTCCTGCCGCAACCCGCGCAGCTCACCACGTTTCGCGTGGGTGATGTCCCGCCCCGCGAAGGCGATGCTGCCGGCGGTGGGTTCCAGTAGCCGCACCAGCATCCGCCCGGTCGTGGTCTTCCCACACCCCGACTCCCCCACCAGCCCGAGGGTCTCGCCCGGGCGTACGTCGAAGTCCAGCCCGTCGACCGCCCGCACCGCACCCGTGCTGCGCAGCCCTTGCCGGACCGGGAAGTGCTTGGTCAGCCCCCGCACCGACAGCAGCGGCTCGGTCTCGGTACTCATCGGGCCACCCCCACCTGGGCTACCTCGTCGCGGTAGATCCGCTCCCGATCCCCCGCCGACAGATGGCAGGCGACCAGGTGACCCGGCGCTCCGGCCTCCCGCAGCTCGGGCACCTCGGTGCGGGACCGGTCGCCGTTCACGTCGGCCCACCGGCACCGCGGATGGAACGCACACCCCGACGGCAGGTTGATCAGACTGGGCGGGTTACCCGGAATGGGCAGCAGGTCCGCGTCGGCGTCACCGTGCAACGACGGCACACTCGACAACAACCCCCACGTGTACGGATGCTGCGGCGCCCGCAACACCCGCTCCACACTGCCGTGCTCCACCGCCCGGCCCGCGTACATCACCAACACGTCATCAGCCACCTGACTGACCACACCCAGATCGTGGGTGATCAACACGATCGCCGACCGGAACTCCTCCTGCAAATCACTGAGCAGGTCCAGGATCTGCGCCTGCACCGTCACGTCCAGGGCCGTGGTCGGCTCATCGGCGATCAGCAGATCCGGATCGTTCACCAACGCCATCGCGATCATCGCCCGCTGCCGCATCCCACCCGAGAACTCATGCGGATACTGATCGAACCGCTTGGCCGGCTGCGGAATCCCCACCCGGCCCAACATGTCCACCGCGCGACTGCGAGCCTCGCGTCTGCCGGCCCTCGGATGATGCACCCGGTACGCCTCAGCGATCTGCCTACCCACCGAGTAGTAGGGGTGCAACGCCGACAACGGATCCTGGAAGACCATCGCCATGTCCCGGCCCCGCAGCCGCCGCACCTCCTCCTCACCCAACCCGACGAGCTGACGCCCACCCACCGAGATCTCCCCGGAGATGGTCGTGCGCTTCGCGTTGTGCAAACCCAGGATCGCCAGCGAGGTGACGCTCTTACCGGAACCGGACTCCCCCACGATCCCCAGCGTGCGACCCCGCTCCACGGCAAACGACACCCCGTCCACGGCCCGCACCACACCGTCCTCGGTGTCGAACCGCACCCGCAGATCCCTGACCTGGAGATAGGGCCCGTCGCCGGAGCGCTGCTCCGGCACCTCCGGGCGGTCCGGCTCCCCGGACGGCACCGCCTCCGACCTGCCCATTGACCGCCTCCCCTTCGGTGATGAAGAGAACCTACAGGAAATCCCCAGAGGCGAAAATAAGCTACATCGAACGGTCTGTCAGCGGTCCGAGCGTAACGACTCGGTCTCCCGTCCGCACGCCCCTCACCTGGGACATTCACCGCCGCGATTGGGCGTCGCCGCCTCGTCGTCGCACCCGTCGTGCGACGATGGTCGTGGCGATCAGGGAAGGATTCTCACCAGCACGAGGTGGAGGTGACCATGACCGCGGCGGTGTTCGGCCACGACGGCCCGTGGACCGAAGAGGAGTACCTCGCCCTCGGCGAGACGCAGGAACGCGTCGAATTCTTCGACGGGAGCCTCTACGTGACTCCAGGTCCCACCCCGCTGCACCAGAACATCTCCGGTGAGCTGCGGGCCGCACTCCGGGCACCAGTGCGCCAAGCCGGGCTTCGCGTACTGGAAGCGGTGAACGTCCGGCTCAGGCCGGGCCGGATACCGATCCCCGACCTCGCCATTGTCGACAACGTTGATCTCCGGGTTCCCGTGATCGAGGCGAGCAGCGTCCGGCTGGTCTGCGAGATCATCTCCCCGAGCAACGCCGCCACGGACAAGGTGCTCAAGATGCACTACTACGCTGCCGCCGGCATCGAGTGGTATCTCCTTGTCGACCAGGAAACCCTGACGATGCACCTTTACCAGCGGCAAGGAGCGCACTACGTCGAGCGGTCCGTCACGAAGGCCGGCGAGGTACTGGAGCTGACGGATCCGGTCCACGCGACGATCCGGCCTGAGGATCTGCTCGCCTGACGGATGTCGGTGCGCTCGCCTAGGGTCGGCGCATGAGCGAGCGTCAGCAGGGCAACGGAGTGCCGGCATGAGCGAGTTCGACGCGGCGACCGCCGCCGTCCAGGCCGCTCTCGACGCGGGCGCCCGCTACGCCGACGCCCGGGTCATGCACCGCCGCTACGAGTCGATGTCGGCCCGCAACGGCGACATCGAGGAGCTGAGCCAGCACGAGAGCATCGGGCTGGGCGTACGCGCGCTCGTCGGATCGGGGTGGGGCTTCCACGCCGTACCCGATCTGTCCGACGCCGCGGCCCGCGACGCCGGCCGGCGCGCCGCGGCGATCGCCACCGCGAGCGCGCGGGTGCCCGGCCCGCCGATCGACCTGGTGCCGGTCGAGGCGACGGTGGCGAGCTGGGTCTCGGACTGCGCCGTCGACCCGCTCGGGGTGCCACTGTCGGACAAGGGCGACCTGCTGGTCCGCGCCACGGCGACGATGCGCGCGCACGGCGCCGACCTGGCCGAAGGGCTCTACCAGGTCTGGGACACCTCGAAGTGGTTCGTCTCCAGCGAGGGCCACCGGATCGACCAGCGCATCCGGGAGTGCGGCGGCGGCATCTCGGCCACCTCGATCGGTGACGGCGAGACGCAGCGGCGGTCCTACCCGAGCTACCGCGGGCAGTACGGCACCACCGGCTGGGAGCTGGTCACCTCGCTCGACCTGGCCGCGCACGCCGCCCGGATCGCCGAGGAGTCCCGCGAGCTGCTCACCGCACCGCTCTGCCCGTCCGGCGAGACCGATCTGATCCTCGGCGGCGAGCAGCTCGCGTTGCAGATCCACGAGTCGGTAGGGCACGCCATCGAGCTGGACCGCATACTCGGCTGGGAGGCGGCGTTCGCCGGCACGTCCTGGCTCGACCTGGCCCGTCTCGGCTCGCTGCGTTACGGCTCCGAGCTGATGAACGTGACGATCGACCCGACCATCCCCGGCGCGCTCGGCAGCTTCGGCTACGACGACGAGGGTTCGCCGGCGGTTGCTCGGGACGCGGTCCGCGAGGGGCGGTGGGTCGGGGTGCTCGCCGGCCGTGACTCGGCCGCCGTCGCCGGCCTTGACTACGGCGGCAGCGTACGGGCCGACGGCTGGGCCCGGCTGCCGATGGTGCGGATGACGAACGTGGGCCTGGAACCCGGCCCGCACACGCTCGACGAGATCATCGCGGCCACCGACGACGGGGTGCTGATGGACATCAACCGCTCCTGGTCGATCGACGACAAGCGGCTCAACTTCCAGTTCGGCTGCGAGGTCGGCTGGGAGGTGAAGAAGGGCCGCCGGGGGCGGATGCTGCGCAACCCCACCTACACCGGCATCGGGCCGGTCTTCTGGCGCTCGATGGACATGCTCTCCTCGGAGACGGTCGCCTGGGGCACTCCCAACTGCGGGAAGGGGCAGCCCGGCCAGGTCGGGCACACCGGTCACCCGGCCGCGCCGGCCCGGTTCCGCGGGGTCCGCGTGGGGGTGCGGGCATGAGCGAGCGCAGCGTGAGCGCCGAGTTGGAGATCGCCGCCGGGGTGGTGGACCTGGTTCGGCACACGGCCGGTCCGGGCGCCGAGGCCGAGGTGCTGGTGACCCGCACCGACCTGGCGCTGACCCGGTTCGCCAACTCGTTCATCCACCAGAACGTGTCCGAGACCGGTGTCGCCGTACACCTGCGGTTGCACGTGGACGGGCGCACCGCGACCGGCAGCGGCAGCCGGGTCGACGCCGACGGGCTGGCCGCCCTGGTCGAGCGGACCCGGGCCGCGGCCCGCCTCGCGCCGCCCGACCCGGCCTGGCCGGGACTCACCGCACCGACGCCGGTGCCGTCCGGCCCGGCCGTCGACGAGGCCACCGCGTTCGCCTCGCCCGACGAGCGGGCCGAGCGGGTACGCGCGTTCGTGGACGCGGTCGACGGGCTGGAGGCGGCCGGCTACTGCCGCACCGCGTACCGGTCGGGGGCGTTCGCCAACT
Source organism: Micromonospora sp. CNZ285 (assembly GCF_004637285.1). NCBI lineage: Bacteria > Bacillati > Actinomycetota > Actinomycetes > Micromonosporales > Micromonosporaceae > Micromonospora > Micromonospora sp. CNZ285. The sequence continues at coordinate 4,383,305 of NZ_SPQD01000001.1, forward strand.
CGGCCGGGCACACGGCGACCGGCCGGGCGGCCGAGGCGGCGATGGACGGCATCGCCCGCGCCGGCGGCGCCGACGGGGTGGCCCGGCTCTGCGCGGACCGGCTGGCCGATCTCGACAGCGCGGCGCTCGGCGCCCGCGCGGCTGCGAAGGCGCGCGCCGCTGCCGACCCGGTCGAGCTGCCGCCGGGGCACTACGAGGTGGTGCTCGAACCGGCGGCCGTGGCCGACCTGCTGCAGAACCTGGCCTGGTACGGCTTCAACGGCAAGCGGTACGCCGAACGGCAGTCCTTCGCCGAGCCGGGCACCGCCCAGTTCGACCCGGCGGTGACGCTGGTGGACGACCCGCTGCACGCCGGCACACTGCCGTTCGACCTGGAGGGCACGCCCCGGCGGGCGTTGCCGCTGGTGGAGCACGGCATCACAAGGGCGGTGGCGTACGACAGGCGCGGCGGCGCCGAGGCGGGCACCGGGTCCACCGGCCACGGTATGCCGGGGAGCGCGACGTTCGGGCCGATCCCGCACAACATCCGCCTGCTGGCGGCCGGTGCGGGCGCGGGGTCGGCCGCCGCGGCGGTGAGCACGGGCGTAACCGGGGCGGTGGGCGACCCGGACACCGCCGCGCTGGTGTCCGGGATGCGGCGCGGGCTGCTGGTGAGCGACTTCTGGTACACCCGCGTGCTGGACCCGAAGCAGCTGGTAGTCACCGGGCTGACCCGCAACGGGGTGTGGCTGGTCGAGGACGGCGTCCCGACCCGCGCGGTACGCGACTTCCGGTTCACCGAGTCGTACCCCCTGGCGATGGGACCGGGCCGGGTGCTCGGCCTGGGCCGGACGGCGGTCCGCCAGCCCGCTCGCGTTGACGGCTCCTGGTACGAGACCCCGGCGCTGCGGCTGTCCTCCTGGCACTTCACCGGCGGCGCGTCCGGGTGACCCGGCCCGCCGCCGGGCGCGTCACGGCACCGGTCGGCGCACCGTTCGGCCGACCCGCCACATTGATCATGAACTGACTCTTTCCAAGCTGCGGGACACACGGGACACTGCGTTGCGCGGCCGGGCCGTGAAGATCGGCGTAACGTGTGTCACTTAGCCGCACCGGTTCGCCGGTGTGGCCTCGCGCGTGCGCAGGACGTGACAGTGACGTCAGGGAGATGACTCGAATGACAACTACGTCGGCCAGGACGCCGAGACCGCAGCCGCGGGGAGGGCGGGCACGCGCCGCCATCGCGGCGAAGACGTTGCGGACCGACAGATGGTGGATCGCCCCGCTGATCACGGTGGTGGGGCTCAGCGCGTGGGTCCTCTACGCGACGGTCCGGGTCTTCATGCACAAGTGGTACTGGGTGGAGCAGTACCACTACCTGACGCCGTTCTACTCCCCCTGCGTCACCGACCGCTGCGTCGAGGGCTCCTCGCACTTCGGCCAGTTCCTGCCCGGCTGGTGGATCATCCCGGACGCGGCGCTCACCCTGCCGTTCCTGCTGCTGTTCCGGCTGACCTGCTACTACTACCGCAAGGCGTACTACCGGTCGTTCTGGCTGTCGCCGCCGGCCTGCGCCGTCCCGGACGGGCACCAGTCGTACAGCGGCGAGACGCGGTTCCCGCTGCTCGGGCAGAACCTGCACCGCTACTTCTTCTACGCCGCCGCGATCATCTCGCTGATCAACACCTGGGACGCGATCCTGGCCTTCCACTCCCCCGAGGGCGTCGGCTTCGGCCTGGGCAACATCATCCTGATCGGCAACGTGGTGATGCTGTGGGCGTACACGATCTCCTGCCACTCCTGCCGGCACATCATCGGCGGGCGGCTCAAGCACTTCTCCAAGCACCCGATGCGCTACAAGGCGTGGACCGGGGTGTCCTGGTTGAACGTCCGGCACATGCAGCTCGCCTGGATCACCCTCGGCACCCTGGCACTCACCGACTTCTACGTGATGGCGGTCGCCGCCGGCTGGATCAACGACCTGCGGTTCATCAACTGAGAGCCTGGACATGACTGAGACGCGAATCGAACGACACCACTACGACGTCGTCGTGATCGGGGCCGGTGGCGCCGGCCTGCGCGCGGCGATCGAGGCCCGGCTGGCCGGCAAGAAGACCGCGATCATCTCGAAGTCGCTGTTCGGCAAGGCGCACACGGTGATGGCCGAGGGCGGCGCCGCCGCCGCGATGGGCAACGTGAACTCGCGCGACAACTGGCAGGTGCACTTCCGGGACACCATGCGCGGCGGCAAGTTCCTCAACAACTTCCGGATGGCCGAGCTGCACGCCAAGGAGGCGCCGCAGCGGATCTGGGAGCTGGAGACGTACGGCGCGCTGTTCGACCGCACCAAGGACGGGAAGATCTCGCAGCGCAACTTCGGCGGCCACGAGTACCCGCGCCTGGCGCACGTCGGCGACCGGACCGGCCTGGAGCTGATCCGTACGCTCCAGCAGAAGATCGTCTCGCTCCAGCAGGAGGACAAGCAGGAGTTCGGCAGCTACGACGCGCGGATCCGGGTCTTCTCCGAGACCACGATCACCGAGCTGCTGCTCGACGGCGACCGGGTCGCCGGCGCGTTCGGCTACTACCGCGAGTCCGGCGAGTTCGTCCTGTTCGAGGCGCCCGCGGTGGTGCTCGCGACGGGCGGCGTCGGACGGTCCTACAAGGTCACCTCGAACTCGTGGGAGTACACCGGCGACGGCCACGCGCTGGCGCTGCGCGCCGGGGCGACGCTGATCAACATGGAGTTCCTCCAGTTCCACCCGACCGGCATGGTCTGGCCGCCCTCGGTGAAGGGCATCCTGGTCACCGAGTCGGTCCGCGGCGACGGCGGCGTGCTGAAGAACTCCGAGGGCAAGCGGTTCATGTTCGACTACGTCCCGGACGTGTTCCGCAAGCAGTACGCGGAGACCGAGGAGGAGGCGGACCGCTGGTACACCGACCCGGACAACAACCGGCGTCCGCCGGAGCTGCTGCCCCGCGACGAGGTCGCCCGCGCGATCAACAGCGAGGTCAAGGAGGGCCGGGGTACGCCGGCCGGGGGTGTCTACCTGGACATCGCCTCCCGTAAGTCGGCCGAGGAGATCCGCCGCCGCCTCCCGTCGATGTACCACCAGTTCAAGGAACTGGCCGACGTCGACATCACCAAGGAGCCGATGGAGGTCGGCCCGACCTGTCACTACGTGATGGGCGGCGTCGAGGTGGACCCGGACTCCGGCGCGGCGTACGGCACGGTGCGCGGGCTCTACGCCGCCGGTGAGGTGTCCGGCGGCATGCACGGCTCCAACCGGCTCGGCGGCAACTCCCTGTCCGACCTGCTGGTCTTCGGCAAGCGCGCGGGCGGGCACGCGGCCACGTACACCGATCAGCTCACCACCCGCCCGGCGGTGTCGGTGGCGGCGGTGGAGGCCGCCGTGGAGACGGCGCTGGCGCCGTTGCAGCGGGACACCGGGGAGAGCCCGTACCAGCTCCAGCAGGACCTCCAGGCGGTCATGGGCGACCTGGTCGGAATCATCCGGCGCGAGGGTGAGCTCGCGGACGCCATGCGCAGACTCGCCGAGCTGCGGGAGCGGGTGGCGAAGGTGAGCGCGGCCGGCGGCCGGCGCTACAACCCGGGCTGGCACCTGGCGCTGGACCTGCGCAACATGCTCGTGGTGTCGGAGTGCACCGCGATGGCGGCGCTGGAGCGGCAGGAGTCGCGCGGCGGGCACACCCGTGAGGACTACCCGGCGATGGACCCGAAGTGGCGGCGGGTCAACCTGGTCTGCTCGCTGGACGGGGACACGGTCCGGCTGACCCACAAGCCGCTGCCGAAGATGCGGCCGGAGCTGATCGGGCTGTTCGACCGGGCCGAGCTGGCCAAGTACCTGACCGACGAGGAACTCGCCGAGTTCGACGCCCTCACCGAGGAGGCGAACAACTGATGGGAAGTAAGCGCCAGTTCCGCATCTGGCGGGGCGACGAGACCGGCGGCGACCTGAAGGACTACACGGTCGAGGTGAACGAGGGCGAGGTGGTCCTCGACGTGATCCACCGCCTCCAGGCCACCGAGGCCCCGGACCTGGCGTGCCGGTGGAACTGCAAGGCCGGCAAGTGCGGCTCCTGCTCGATGGAGATCAACGGCAAGCCGCGGCTGGGCTGCATGACGCGGATGTCGACGTTCGAGGAGTCCGAGACCGTCACTGTCACCCCGCTGCGCACCTTCCCGGTGATCCGGGACCTGGTCACCGACGTCTCGTTCAACTACGAGAAGGCCCGGGAGACCCCGGCGTTCGCGCCGCCGGCCGACGTGGCGCCCGGCGACTACCGGATGCAGCAGGTCGACGTCGAGCGCTCGCAGGAGTTCCGCAAGTGCATCGAGTGCTTCCTGTGCCAGAACGTCTGCCACGTGATCCGTGACCACGACGAGAACAAGCCGGCGTTCTCCGGTCCCCGGTACTTCATCCGGGCGGCCGAGCTGGACATGCACCCGCTCGACGCGCGCACCGACCGCCGGGAGTACGCGCAGTCGGACATGGGACTCGGATTCTGCAACATCACCAAGTGCTGCACCGAGGTCTGCCCCGAGCACATCAAGATCACCGACAACGGGATCATCCCCATGAAGGAACGGGTCGTCGACCGCAGGTACGATCCCCTTGTGTGGCTCGGTAACAAGATCTTCCGGAGGGGTCAGGTGCCTCAGACCAGCGCGACCAGCGGGCATTCCAGCGGTGCCGTCACGTCCGGAGGGGCGCAGGGCGGGGCGCACGCGCACGGCGGCGGTTCGCACGCCGGCGGGGTGCACTCGCACGCGGGCGGCTCGCACGACAGTGCCGCCGAGCGTCAGGCGCAGCAGGGCGTCAACTGGCACCGCGAGGTGCCGCACCCGACCGCCCCGGCGGTGGACGCCAACGGCCGGCTGCCGCTGACCGAACTGACGTTCAACAAGGCCGCCGCGCCGTCGCCGTTCGGCGACGACGTGACGTTCCCGCTGCCGCCCGAGCACCTCAACTTCGCTCACCCGCAGCAGGACGAGCCGAAGCACTGAACAGCAGCGCGACGACGACGGGGGCCAGCGGCACACGCCGCGGGCCCTCGTCCCGTTTCCGCTCGGCTGTCCGGTTCACCGGACGGCCCGGTCCGCGCCGCTGTCGTTCAGCCGGTGGCGAGCAGCGGCCGCAGCGCGGCCACGATCGGCACGTCGGCCGGCAGCCAGTCGACGCTGTCCAGGTCGGCGGCGGAGAGCCAGCGCAGGGCGGCGTGCTCCAGCGCCTTGGGCTCGTCGCCGTGCAGCAGGCGGGCGGCGTAGACGCGCAGCACGGACCGGCCGTGCGCCATCCGTACGTCCCGGCCGACGCGCGCGCCGACCGCCACCCGTACGCCCAGTTCCTCGGCACACTCCCGGGCCAGCGCGTCGGTCTCGGCCTCGCCGGGCTCGACCTTTCCGCCCGGGAACTCCCATCGCCCCGCCACCTCGGGGGGCGCGGAGCGCTCGCATGCCAGCACCCGGCCGCCCTCGATGATCGCCGCCCCGACGACCACCTTCGGCTCCCGCCGGTCGGCCTGCCCGCTTCCGCTTGCCCGTTCGGTCCGCACGGGCCACCAGCGTGCCAGATCAATCGGCGGTTTGGGTAGCTGCGTCGACCGTCAGGTCAGCAGAACACGGAAGTGTGGGCGTGGACACACCATCTGAGTGGCGAGAGACTAGAGGGCGTCGACTGGGACACGGGATGGCGACGATTTGGCCACAAGCCGGCAACGACGCCTGGGAGGTGCGGTGATGCGCGTGCTGTTCAGCGGCCGGGCGAAGCACGACTACCTCAGCGACGCGCTCGCCCTGCTGTCCGGATGGACGCGCGAGGGCGAACAGATCCGCCGCACCATCGTCCTCGACGACACCCAGCACGCCGCGCTCACCGAGCGGGTGGCGGTGGTGGCCGACGCGTTGCGGCTGCGCCCCGAGATCAGCCGCCGGGCCGACCGTACCCAGATCCGGCTCGGACACGACGACGGCGAGCCGCTCACCGAGGGCGAGGTGCTGCTGGCCGCGCGCATCGAGGACGCGGTCCGCGCGGTCACCGAGTCCTGAGCCGCTGGCACGCCCCGCCTACCCTCGGGTGCATGTCTGGCCCCACGTACGACCGCAAGGAACAGTTCCAGCAGATCCAGAGCGGGTTGCTGCCCGGCGAGCAGATCATCGCCGTCTACGACGCGATCGGCACCGGCACCGGCTTCATCGGCCTGACCGACCGGCGGGTGATCGTCCAGGACCGCTCCTTCGTCGGCAAGCGGTACGCGATCACCAGCATCCCGTACTCGAAGATCACCAGCGTGAGCGTGGTGAGCAACAAGTCCTGGGGTGGTTCGTTCTTCTCCACCGGGTCCATCGCGGTGCACGTCGGCACGCACACCTACGAGGTCGAGTTCCGGGGCGCGCAGAAGAGCCACCACGTGCACAACGTGATCCTGCAGTACATCTCCTGACCCGCCTGGCACAATCGCCGCCATGCGAGGGCTGACGGCGCGATGGCGGGCCTGGCGGGGCGACCATCGACGGGCCGTACGCCTGCTCCGCCGCCTCCTGGTGCTCGCCACCGCCGCCGTGGTGCTGCTCGGCGCCGCCACGGTCGCCAGCGCGACCTGGGTCCGCGACGCCGCCGAGGGCCGCCTGTTCGACGCCGCGGACGCGCCGGAGACGCCGGTGGCCCTCGTGCTGGGCACCAAGGTGGAGCCGGACGGCACGCCGGCGCCGTTCCTGGCCGCCCGGCTGGAGATCGCCCGCCAGTTGTACGCCGCCGGCAAGGTCCGCGTGCTGCTGCTCTCCGGGGACCACATGAACTGGGACTACGACGAGCCGGACGCGATGCGGCGCTGGCTCGTCGACCGGGGCGTCCCGGCGGACAAGACGGTGCTGGACCACGCCGGGTTCGACACGTACGACTCGTGCGTCCGCGCGCACCGCGTCTTCGGGGTGCGGCGGGCCACAGTGGTCACCCAGTCGTTCCACCTGCCGCGCGCGGTGGCGCTCTGCCGGGACGCCGGCATCGACACCGTCGGCGTCGGCGACGACACCGCCCGCCGGTACGCGGGCCAGTGGCGGATCAGCTCCGCTCGGGAGTACGGGGCGTGCGTCAAGGCCGCCGTCGACGTGCTGACCGGGCGTGACCCGGTGCACCTCGGCCGCCGCGAGACCGGAGTGGACGACGCGCTGCGGGCGTAATCCGGTTGTCCCTCCGGCTCGGCTGCTGGTCTGCTGAACCCCTCGAAGCCGACCGGAGGGAGCACCGCCATGCCACACGCTGCGAAGCCCAGCCGACCCGTCGTCACCTCATCCGAAACGAGGCTTCGTGTTGTCGTACCCCATTCCGGCGGAGGTCACTGACCTCGCGCCGCGTCGCGTTCCGTCCGCCCGGCGGGAGGGCGCGTGATGTCCGTCTTCGACGATCCCGGCCTGTTCGGCCGGCTCTGGGCCGCCACCTACGACGGCCCCGGCAATCCCGACCCGGCCCCGGCCGTCGACTTCCTCGCGCCGCTGGCCGAGGGCGGCCCGGTGCTCGAACTGGCGATCGGCACCGGCCGGGTGGCCCTGCCGCTGGCCGCCCGCGGCCTGACCGTGGAGGGCGTCGAGGCGTCCCCGGAGATGGTTGCGCACCTGCGCGCCAAGCCGGGCGGCGCGGACATGCCCGTCACCGTCGGCGACATGGCGGACGTCCCGGTCGCCGGGCCGTACCGTCTGGTCTTCCTGGTGTTCAACACGCTGTTCAACCTGGTCTCGGAGGAGCGCCAGGCGGCGTGCTTCCGCAACGTCGCCCGGGTGCTCGCGCCCGGCGGGGCGTTCGTCATCGAGACCTTCGTGCCCGACCCGGCGGACTTCGACCGGGACGAGCAGGTCCAGGTGCGGGAGGTGACCGAGGACTCGGCCACCATCCGCATGCACCGGTACGACCGGGCGGCGCAGACGTTCGTGCGGCAGACCGTCACGTTCGACGCCGCCGGCGTGCACCTCAAGCCGTTCGCCATGCGGTACGCCTGGCCGGAACAGATCGACGAGCTGGCGGAGCGGGCCGGGCTGCGGCTCGCCGATCGGTACGCCGACTGGGACCGGACGCCGTTCGACGCGGACAGCCGCGCGCACATCTCCGTCTACCGGCGGCGGTAGCGCTCACACCGAGGGGCCGGATATCCCGTCCCGGCCTCTCGGTCGCGCCGATTACGCTGACGACCGCCGGGTCCGGACAGGAGGAACCGATGACAGTCACCGTCGCCGCAATGGACGACTCGCACGCCGACGCCGTGCTGGACATCTACCGCCTCGGCATCGCCGAGGGAAACGCCACGTTCGAGACCGAGCCGCCGGACTGGACGCGCTTCACCGCCACCCGCCTGCCCGGCCACCGCTGGGTGGCGCTCGACGAGGCGGGCGACGTGCTCGGCTGGGTGGCCTGCTCGGCCGTCTCCGACCGCTGCGTCTACGCCGGCGTGGTCGAGCACTCCGTCTACGTGCACCCGAGGGGGCGCGGACGCGGGGTCGGCCGGGCCCTGCTGGAGGCGCTGATCGCCTCGACCGAGGCGGCCGGGATCTGGACCATCCAGTCCGGTGTGTTCCCGGAGAACACCGCGAGTCTCGCGCTGCACGCGACGTGCGGCTTCCGCGTCGTCGGCACCCGCGAGCGGGTGGGCCGCCACCACGGCACCTGGCGGGACGTGACCCTGATCGAACGCCGCAGCCCCGAGATCTGACCGCTCCCACTCCCCCGGGCCGCCTTTGCCCCCGGTGATCAAGGAGTTTGTGTCCGGTCGAGACCGCCTGGGTGACCCGAACTCCTTGATCACGAGTTCGGGCGGTGGGCTGCGCGCGTACCCGAAGGCACTTGACGGTTCTGGCGCCCGGGTGCGATGGTTAGTTACATGAGTAATGAACCAAAGAACCGGGATGGATGACGGCCGGCCGATCTTCGTCCAGATCGCGGAGCTGATCGAAAACTCGATCATCGACGGGACGTACGCGGAGGAGACCCAGGTGCCGTCGACGAACGAGCTGGCGGCGTTCCACCGGATCAACCCGGCGACCGCCGCCAAGGGGATCAACCGCCTGGTCGATGACGGGCTGCTCTACAAGCGCAGGGGGATCGGAATGTTCGTGGCAACGGGGGCCGTCGAAACACTCCGGGAACGCCGCCGGCGCGAGTTCTCCGACCAGTACGTGCGGCCCCTCATCGAGGAGGCACGCAAATTGGGCATCGGCACCGAGGAGCTGAAGAAGCTCATCGAGACAGGGGAGGAACAGCGATGAGCGTCGTGGCGGCAGCCGGCCTCACGAAGCGGTTCGGCGACGTGACCGCTCTCGACGACGTCACCTTCACGTTGACAGGAAACAAGATCTACGGCCTGCTCGGCCGCAACGGCGCCGGCAAGACGACGCTGATGCAGCTGATCACCGGCCAGAACAGCGGCACCAGCGGCGACCTCACGATCTTCGGCGAGCGGCCGTACGAGAACGAGCGGGCACTGTCGCGGGTGGTCTTCATCAAGGAGAGCCAGACGTACCCGGCCGCCTACCAGGTCCGGCACGTCCTGAGCCTGGCGAAGCGCCTGTTCCCGAACTGGGACGAGGACTTCGCGCAGTCCCTCATCGACGACTTCGACCTGCCGCGCAAGCGCAACGTGCGCAAGCTGTCCCGCGGGATGCTGTCCGCGCTGGGCGTGACGATCGGCCTGGCCGCACGCGCGCCGCTGACCTTCTTCGACGAGCCGTACCTCGGTCTCGACGCGGTCGCCCGGCAGCTCTTCTACGACCGGCTGCTCGCCGACTACGCCGAGAACCCACGCACTGTCGTGCTCTCCACGCACCTCATCGACGAGGTGGCCGACCTGATCGAGCACGTGCTGCTGCTCGATCGCGGCAAGCTGCTGCTCGACGCGCCCAGCGACGAGTTGCGCGGCGAGGTGATGGAGGCGTCCGGCCCGGCCGGGGCGGTGGACGAGTTCGGCGCCGCGTACCGGGTGCTGCACCGGGAGCAGCTCGGCGGCGCGGCCCGCACGACGCTGCGCGGGTCGTTCGACGACGCCGAACGCACGCGCGCCAAGAAGCTCGGCATCGACCTGGCGCCGGTGTCGCTCCAGCAGGCCGTGGTGCGCCTGACGACGGAAAGGACGAACGCCCGATGACCCGCATCCTCGATGTCGCCCGGATGCACACCATCGCCTGGGTGGGCCAGCTGGCCTGGCCGTGGGGCATCATGGCCATCTCGCTCGGCGTCAACCTGCTGATCTTCGCCTCGATCGACGAGGCCGCGCCGGGCAAGAACACCACGGGCGGTCTGGCCAGTCTCTACATCGTCTGCGCGATCGTCGCCGCCGCCTCGATCAGCCAGGTGTTCCCGTTCGCGCTCGGCATGGGCGTCACCCGGCGCACCTTCTACCTCGCCACGGTGCTCGTCAACGTGGTGCAGGCGGTCGTCTACGGCATCCTGCTCTACCTGCTCAATCTGATCGAGGGCGCCACCGGCGGCTTCGGGATCCAGCTACGGTTCTTCCGGATCCCGTACCTCGACGTCGACAACGGGCTGCTGCAGATTGCCGTCTACGCGGTGCCGTTCCTGTTCCTGAACTTCCTCTCCGTCCTCGCCGCCGTCTGGTACGTCCGGTTCGGCATGAACGGCCTGCTCGGGGCCGGCGCGGCCCTGATCCTGGTGACCGGCCTGCTTGTCGCGCTGGTCATCTGGCAGGACTGGTTCGGCGACATCTGGGAGTGGCTGAGCAGCCAGCACCAGATCAGCCTGCTGGTGGGATGGCCCGCCCTGGTGGCCGCGCTGGCCGGGCTCGGCGGCATGGCGGCCATTCGGCGGGCGAACGCCTGACGGTACGCACACAGCGACCGCCGGTCCGCGAGACGCGGACCGGCGGTCTTCTGTGCGATGGTTGCCGGCCTCTCAGCGCCTGGTCTCGTACCTGGTCAGGAGCACGCCACCAGGGAACGTCCGGGTCTCCACCAGGGCCAGGTTCACCCAGTTGTCGAGGGTCGCGAAGAACGGCTTACCGCCACCCACCAGGACCGGATGGGTGACGAGCACGTACTCGTCGATCAGCCCGCCCCGCATGGCCGCCGCGGCGAGGGTGGCGCCACTGATGTCCATCGGACCACCGTCCTCGGCCTTCAGCCGCCTGATCTCGGTGACCGCGTCGCCGGTGACCAGGCGGGTGTTCCAGTCGACCGGCCTGGTCGTCGAGGAGAACACCACCTTCGGCATGTCCCGCCAGCGGCGGGCGAACTCGGCGTGCGCAGGTGTGACGTCCGGCTGCTGATCGGCGGTCGGCCAGTGGGAGCTCATCGCCTCCCACAGTCGCCGCCCGTAGAGCGCCGTGCCGGTCGCCGCCACCCGGTCGGACCACCACTGGAACAACTCGTCGCTCGGCACACCCCAGCCGAGATCGTCGCCGGGCGCTGCGACGTAGCCGTCCAGGCTCACGTTCATGCCGAAGGTCAGTTTGCGCATCGTGCCAGCCTCCCGTGGGTCGATACTCGACGTACAGACCAGCACGGCGCCGGGAAGACATCGGTCAGGCCACACCGAGAGCCGGGCCACTGGTGTCCCGCGTCCGGATGCGGGACCAGCCGCCGACGGCGAGGCCATCATCCGACGACGTGCGCTCCGATACACGGGGCGGGTGAGCTGAGCGGGCAGTACATCAACCAGCCGCGTCGGTGTTCTGCGACTCTCGGCCCAGGCAAGCGCCTCCGGCGTCAACGCGTCGTCGATCCAGACAGCAGGCCGTGAGCCGACATGATCACGCGTCGCGCTCACGGCCTTCCCGTACCGCTGCCACCTACGCCGAGACTCGGCCTGCCGTCAGATGCCGCCGCTAGGCTGCGCCCCATGATCACACGGCCAACCGAACAGTGAAGCCGGAAGGTACGGGACCAGAAGGGCGGCATCGCCGCAGGCACCCTCGCTGAAGTTGACGCCTACGCGCTACACCTCTGGCCAGACGCATTCATCGCTGCCGTCGATGCGGCTCTCGACGCCTATGAAGCAGACATACGCTCGCTCTCGCGGGCCGAGAGCGTCACGCAGCCTGGGTCCGAGACGCATCCAGGCATGCCGCCGATGCCGACGCCGTCACCGTCCGGTGATGAGATCGTCGCATCATTGACGTCAAAGCTCTCACTGCCCGACGCGACATCGGGCGGGCCGAACTTACTGACGGGTGGCGCGAATGGTGAGGGCGGGGGCGCCCAGCCGCAACCCGGTAACCGCCCTCAGCTCGCCGGCGCTGGCGGCGTCCTCTCCCCTACGGCGCGCGGGTGCCAGCCGCGCGGTGCTTGGCGCCGTCGCGATGCATCGCCGGCACTGCTGTGGTGGCCGGGTAATTCCGATGACGTCCTTCGGGCGGGCAGCGAGGATGGCGCGTCGAGGGGGTGCGACCACAAATGTCACTCACGGATGGCACGGACCGACAGCATCGACCCGTCGCCCTGGTGACCGGTGCCGGCCGCAGCGCCGGCATCGCCGCATCGGTGGTGTTGGCGCTGGCCCGAACCGGCTGGGATGTCGGCTTCACCTACTGGACCCCGTACGACGAGCGGATGCCCTGGGGAGCCGATCCCGAGGCGATGACGCAGCTCAGCAGCCAGGCCGCGAAGCACGGGGCAAGAACTGTCGCAGTCGAGGCGAACCTCGCTGATCCTCACGCCACGGGTGACATCTTCGAGACCGTGGAGCGAGAGCTGGGCTCGGTGAGCGCGCTCGTCCTCGCCCACTGCGAGAGCGTTAAATCAAGCCTGCTCGGCACCAGCATCGAGAGCTTCGACCGTCACTTCGCGGTCAACACCCGGGCGAGCTGGCTCCTGATTCGCGAGTACGCCCGACGGTTCCGAGGGGAACATGGCACGGGACGCATCGTCAGCCTCACCAGTGACGCTACCGTCGGCAACCTTCCCTACGGAGCAAGCAAAGGCGCTCTCGATCGGATCACCCTGGCCGCTGCTCAAGAACTGGCCCACCTCGGCGTGACCGCCAACGCCATCGATCCGGGTCCAACCGACACCGGCTGGATGACCGCAGAGATCAAGGATGCCGTCCTACGGGCCACGCCGCTCGGTCGCCTCGGACGCCCGCAGGATTGTGCGAACCTCGTCGCGTTCCTGTGCTCGCCCGACGGGGGCTGGATCAACGGCCAACTGTTACGCAGCGACGGCGGCATCTCCTGACCTGCGGGAACGGCACCGACTCAGACGTTGAAGCGGAACTCCACCACGTCGCCGTCCTGCATGACGTACTCCTTGCCCTCGATCCGGACCTTGCCGGCGGCCTTGGCCGCCGCCATCGATCCGGCCTCGACCAGGTCGTTGTAGGAGACCACCTCGGCCTTGATGAAGCCGCGCTGGAAGTCGCTGTGGATCACACCGGCGGCCTCCGGCGCGGTCGCGCCGACCGGGACGGTCCAGGCCCGCGCCTCCTTGGGGCCGGCCGTCAGGTACGTCTGGAGCCCGAGCGTCCGGAAGCCCACCCGGACGAGCTGGTTCAGGCCGGGCTCGGACTGCCCGATCGACTCCAGCAGCTCGCGGGCCTCGTCCTCGGGCAGGTCCACCAGCTCGGACTCGATCTTGGCGTCCATGAAGATCGCCTCGGCGGGCGCGACGAGGCCGCGCAGCTCGTCGAGGAACTCGGCGTTGCCCAGCTCGGCCTCGTCGACGTTGAAGACGTAGAGGAACGGCTTGGTGGTGAGCAGGTGCAGCTCACGCAGGTGTTCCAGCTCGACCTTCGCGGCGGCGGCGCCCGCGTACAGGGTCACGCCGTTGTCGAGGACCTCGACCGCCTTCTTGGCTGCCTCGACGGCGGCGGCCCGGTCCTTGCGGAGCTTGGCCTCCTTCTCCAGCCGCGGCAGCGCCTTCTCCAGCGTCTGGATGTCGGCCAGGATCAGCTCGGTGTTGATCGTCTCGATGTCGTCGGCCGGGGACACCTTGCCGTCGACGTGCACCACGTTCGGGTCGGAGAAGGCGCGCACCACCTGGCAGATCGCCGAGGCGTCCCGGATGTTGGCGAGGAACGCGTTGCCCCGCCCCTGCCCCTTCGAGGCGCCCCGGACCAGGCCGGCGATGTCGACGAACGAGACCGGCGCCGGCAGTACCTTCTGCGAGGAGAAGATCTCGGCCAGCTTGGTCAGCCGCTCGTCGGGCAGCCCGACCACGCCGACGTTCGGCTCGATGGTGGCGAACGGGTAGTTCGCGGCGAGCACGTCGTTCTTGGTCAGCGCGTTGAACAGGGTGCTCTTGCCCACGTTGGGCAGGCCGACGATGCCGATGGTGAGACTCACGACGAACCAGCTTACGCGGTTCGCCGCCCGCGCCGGGCAGGCAGGTCCGCGAAGCCTGTCACTCCGACGCGGCGGACAGCAGGCGCGGCTCGATCCGGGTCTCCCGGACGGTGCCGTCCTCGGCGCGGACCAGCTCGTACGCGGCCACGCCGGGCCGGTCCGCCACCGCCTCGGCCAGCCGGGTGCCCCGGTAGATCAGCCCCACCCCGTCGTCGGTGCAATGACTCGCGGGCAGCGTGCCGTCGGCGACCAGCCGGTGCATCAGCGGGCGGCGCTGCTCCTCGCTGTCGTAGTGCACGCCGTTGCCGTACGGGAGCCAGCCCAGCCCTTCGGTGAAGGGCCGCAGCGTGGGGCCGTAGCTGTCGGTGGCGCCGCCGGTGTGCCAGCAGATCGAGCCGGCGGACACCCCGCCGAGCACCACTCCGGCCTGCCAGCACTCGTGCAGGATCTCCGGCAGGCCGTGCACCCGCCAGACCGCGCAGAGGTTCGCCACGCTGCCGCCGCCGACCCAGATGACGTCCTGCGCGAGCAGGTGCGCGCGGATGTCCTCGACGTTGGGCATCGGGTAGAGCGCCAGGTGGGAGGCGCGGAACCGGGTGCCGGCGAAGGCGCCGTAGAAGACGGTGAACCCGGTCGGCTGGTCGCCGGTGGCCTGGCCGAGGTAGCAGACGCGCGGCGCGTCACCGGCCCCGGCCAGGTGGGCCATCAGGTCGAACAGGGCGCTCGGCCGGGCGTCCCAGGGGCCGCGGCGACGGCTGGCGAAACCCATGCTGGTGGCGACGATCGTCGGTTCGGTGGCGGGCATGGGCGTCCTTCCGGGCGGTGGCGGTGCCGATCATTGTGCCGGATCCGCGGGCCCGGCCTCGGCCGCCGCGAGCAACGCGCGCAGCAGATCGGCCAGCCGGTCCTGGTCGGCGGGGGGCAGTGCGTCGAGGATCCGCCGCTGCACCGCGAGCCCGGCCTCGGCCGATTCCTCCACCACCCGGCGGCCGGTGTCGGTGAGCGTCACCCGCAGCGCCCGCCGGTCGGCCGGGTCCGGTGAGCGCCGTACCAGGCCGGCCCGTTCGAGCCGGTCGAGCCGCCCGGTCATGCCGCCGGAGGTGAGCATCAGCGAGGCGGCGAGCGCCTTCGGCGCCAGCGTGTACGGCGAGCCGGAGCGCCGCAGCGCGGCCAGCACGTCGAACTCGCCCCGGCCGATGTTCCAGCCCGCGTACACCTTCTCCTGGCCGTCGCCGACCAGCCGGGCCAGCCGGTAGATGCGGCCGAACACGGCCATCGGCTCGGGCCGCATGCCGGGGCGTTCCCGCCGCCACTGCTCGACGATCGCGTCCACCTCGTCGCCTGTCACGGCTGCCGATTGTGCCGCACGTCCCACTTCCCCTTTTCGCTCGGGCCTGATTAGCTTAGCACTAAGATACTTAGGGCTGAGAAAGAGGCCGACATGAACCCCCGCTGGACCGACGTCGCGCTCACCGCCGCCGCACCCGTCACCTGGGGCACCACTTACCTGGTCACCGCCGAACTCCTTCCACCGGACCGGCCGCTCTGGGCCGGGGCGATCCGCGCCCTCCCGGCCGGCCTGCTGCTGCTCGCCCTGACCCGCCGACGACCACGCGGCCTCTGGTGGGGGCGGGCCGCCGTGCTCGGCGCGCTGAACATCGGGGTGTTCTTCCCGCTGCTGTTCCTCGCCGCGTACCGGCTGCCCGGCGGCACCGCCGCCGTCCTCGGCGCCGCGCAGCCGCTGCTGGTGGCGGTGCTGACGGTCGCGCTGCTCCGCGACCGCCCCACCCGGCCGGCGCTGGTCGCCGCCGTGGCCGCCCCGCTCGGCGTCGCCCTCGTGGTGCTGCGGCCGGGCGCCGGCCTCGACCCGCTCGGCGTCGCCGCCGGACTGGCCGGCACCGTGGCGATGGCCGCCGGGCTGGTGCTCACCCGCCGCTGGGGCCGGCCGCCCGGGGTGGGCGTCCTCGCCGCGACGAGCTGGCAGCTCGTCGCCGGTGGCCTGATGATCGTGCCGGTAGCCGCCGCCGTCGAGGGCGCGCCGCCCGTGCCCGACGGGCCGGCCCTTCTCGGGTACGCGTGGCTCGGGCTGGCCGGCACCGCCCTGGCGTACGTGCTGTGGTTCCGGGGCGCGGCGCGACTGCCGGTGTCCCGCGTGTCGGTGCTCGGCGCGTTGAGCCCGCTCACCGCCGCGACGCTCGGCTGGGTGGTGCTCGGTGAGGCGCTGGACCCGGTCCAGCTCACCGGTTTCGCGGTGGCCGTGGCGGCGATGGTGCTCGCCCAGTTGCCGGACCGATCGTCGCGCCGGCAGCCGGGCGGCGACACGGACAGCCCGACGGCGACCGGCACGCGGGCCGGCTCGGACGGCCCGGCGGCGGCACTGGCCGGCCTTCGCGCAGGCGGCCCGACGGCAGCGCCGACCGGCCTCCCGGCAGGCGGCGGGACGGCGGGCTGGTGGCGGCGCGGTCAGCCGGCCCGCAGCCGCCGCCAGTCGTCCGGCCACGCCTCGGCGGCGACGCCTTCGGGCAGCACACCGGCCGGTAGCTGCGCCGCTGCTGCGAGCGGCAGCGTGAACCGGTGCGCGGCGGCGGGGCCGGCCGCGTACGACCGGTCGAGCAGCCATCGCACCTCGTCGGCGGTCCAGCCGAGGCCGGAGCGCGCGGCGATCTCGCGGACCAGCCGCAGGCCGACCCGGGTGTCGTCGTCGTAGAAGCGCATGCACCAGTGGTGGGCCCACATGCCGAGCGCGCGCAGCCCGTCCGGGTCGAGGGAGCCGGCCAGCCGCCCGCAGGCGGTGTCCGCGAAGGGGCGACCGGGGTCACCGGCCCGATCACGCTCGATCGCGCCGTACGCGGCCGGCGCCACCACCCGCATCCGCTCGTAGAAGCCCTCCACCACCGCGGCGTCCAACGGTGCTCGCCCCGATCGCATCAGCGGACACCCCGCCCGGCCACGCTCGCCATGCCCCGCACCTCTTCTTGAGTTGGTGGCGGGACGCTACCGACCACTTACGACACTTTCTCGGGTCCGACGGCCATGATCCACGCCACCTCGGCGGAGTGGCGGTGTCCCGGGGCCGGGGATACCGCCACGTCCCCGAGCTGGCGCGACTGCCGCACGTCATGTCCGAATCCCGCCAGCCGAGCCCGGGAGCTGCGAGGCAGGATCGTGGCATGGAACTGGACTTCGAGCGGTGCTACCGAGCCGTCGACAGCCGCGACCCGCGGTTCGACGGCTGGTTCTACACCGGTGTGACGTCGACCGGGATCTACTGCCGGCCGTCCTGTCCGGCGATGACGCCCAAGCGGCAGAACGTCCGGTTCTTCCCGTCCGCCGCCGCCGCGCAGGGGGCCGGGCTGCGGGCGTGCCGCCGGTGCCGGCCGGACGCGGCACCGGGCTCGCCCGAGTGGGACGTCCGGGCCGACCTGGTCGGCCGCGCCATGCGGCTGATCGCCGACGGCGTGGTGGACCGGGACGGGGTGCCCGGGCTGGCGACCCGGCTGGGCTACACCGAGCGGCACCTGCACCGGATGCTCCGGGCCGAGCTGGGCGCCGGCCCGCTGGCGCTGGCCCGGGCCCAGCGCGCGCAGACCGCCCGGATCCTGATCGAGACCACCGGCCTCGGCCTGGCCGAGGTGGCCTTCGCCGCCGGGTTCGGCAGTGTCCGGCAGTTCAACGACACGGTCCGCGAGGTCTACGGCGGCACCCCGTCCGAGCTGCGGGCCGGCCGTCGTGGCCCGGCCGCGGCCACCGGTGCGGGCACGCTCTCGCTGCGGCTGGCCTACCGGCCCCCGCTGCACGCGGGCGCGCTGCTGGACTTCCTCGCGCTGCGCGCGCTGCCCCGCGTCGAGGTGGTCCGCGACGGCACCTACCACCGGGGGCTGCGCCTGCCGCACGGTCCCGCCACGGTGGCGCTGACCCCCGCCGACGGCCACATCGACGCCACGCTGCGGCTGGCCGACATGCGTGACCTGGCTCCCGCGGTGGCCCGCTGCCGCCGCCTGCTCGACCTGGACGCCGACCCGGTAGCGGTGGACGCCACACTGGCCGCCGACCCGGCGCTGGCCCCGGCCGTGGCGGCCGAGCCCGGCGTCCGGCTGCCGCACGCCGTAGACGGTTTCGAGCTGGCCGTCCGCGCCGTCGCCACCCAGCAGGTCTCGCTGGCCTCGGCGCGGACCACGCTCACCCGCCTGCTCTCCGCCACCCGGGCGGCGAGCGGGGCGGGTGCCGACGACCCGGCGGACGGCCTGGTGGCGTTCCCCGGTCCGGCGGAGGTGCTCGCGGCGCCGGACACGGCGTTCCGGATGCCGGCGGCCCGCCGGGAGACGCTGCGCGCGCTGGCCCGCGCGGTCGCCGACGGCGAACTCGACCTGGAACCCGGAGGCGACCGGGAGGAGACGGTCCGGCTCCTGGCCGCGGTGCCCGGCATCGGCCCGTGGACCACCGGCTACCTGGCCATGCGCGCACTCGGCGACCCCGATGTCGCGCTCACCACCGACCTGGGCGTACGCCGTGGCGCAGCAGCGCTCGGCCTGTCCGACGACCCGAAGACCCTGTCCGCGTACGCCGACCGCTGGCGCCCCTGGCGGTCGTACGCGACCATCCGACTCTGGAGAGCAGCATGAGCACTGTGGACAGCACCGTCATCGACACCCCCGCCGGCCCGTTGAGCGTGCTCGCCGGCCCCGACGGGGCGGTACGCGCGGCGGGCTTCACCACCGACCCGGCGGTCCTGCTGCCGCTGATCCACCCGAGCCTGCGCGGCGAGCTGCGGGAGCGGGCCGACCTCGGTCCGGTGACCGCCGCCGTCCGGGCCTATCTGGACGGTGAACTCACCGCCATCGACGCGGTAGCGGTGGAGCAGCACACCGGCGGCGCATTCCTGACGCACGCCTGGCAGGTGCTGCGCGACGTGAAGCCCGGCGACCCGGTCACCTACACCGGGTTCGCCGCGCTGGCCGGGCGACCGGCGGCGATCCGGGCCGCCGCTGCGGCCTGCGCCCGCAACGCCGCCGCGCTGTTCGTGCCCTGCCACCGGGTGCTGCGCACCGACGGCACGCTGGGTGGATACCGCTGGGGGCTGGACGTGAAGAAGTGGCTTCTCGGGCATGAGGGACGGGTGACGGCTAGCTGACAGCCGGACTGTCACCCCCGGCGGCTACCGTCGGGTAGTGCCCGCGTCCAGCGACGGCAACCCCGCGGCGCATACCGGCGCCCGGTCCCAGCCGCTGCGCAACCTCTGGCGGCTGCGGCCCTACCTGCGCCCGTACGCGATGGAGTTCGCCTGGCTGCTGATCGCGGCGCTTGCGGCCACCGCGGCGAGCCTGGCCGTTCCGCTGGTGGTGCAGCGGGTGGTCGACGGGCCGGTGGCCCGGCACGACGAGGCCGGGCTGCTCCGGCTCGGCGCGCTGGCGCTGCTGCTCGGCGTGGCCGAGGCGGTCCTCATCTTCATCCGCCGCTGGACGCAGTCGTCGTCCTCGGTCGGCATGGAGGCCACCATCCGCGCCGACATCTACGCCCACCTGCAACGGCTTCCAGCGGGCTTCCACGACCGCTGGCAGTCCGGCCAGCTGCTGTCCCGGATCACCAGCGACCTGTCGGTGATCCGGCGGTTCCTCTCCTTCGGGCTGCTGTTCCTGGTGCTCAACCTGGTCACCTACGCGGCGGTGGTGGCGCTGCTGATCCGGCTGCACCAGTGGCTGGGGCTGCTGGTCGCGGCGAGCGCCGTACCGCTGTTCCTGATCAGCCGCCGCTTCGCGCGCCACTACCACGCGGCGTCGCGTCGGATGCAGGACCAGCAGGGCGACGTCGCCACGCTGGTCGAGGAGACCGCGCTGGGGTTGCGCACCATGCGGGCGTACGGGCGCGGGCCGGAACTGGCTGCCCGGTTCGCGGTCGGCGCGCGCCGGCTGCACGACACCGGGATCGGCAAGGCCCGGCTGCTCGCCCGGACCTCCGCGCTGTTCGACCTGGTGCCCAACCTGACGCTCGGCGCGGTGCTGGTGGCCGGCGCCGCGGCGGTCGCCGATGGCGCGCTGTCCATCGGGGAGCTGGTCGCGTTCGTCAGCCTCCAGCTCATGCTGATCTGGCCGGTGCAGTCACTGGGCTGGATCATCGCCAACGGGCAGGAGGCCGCGACCGCCGCCGACCGGATCCAGGAGGTGCTGGACACCGCGCCCACCATCGTGGACGCTCCGCACGCCCGGTCGCTCGACCGGGGTGAGGTGCGCGGCCGGCTCCGCTTCGAGGGGGTCGGCTTCCGCTACCCCGGCTCGTCCGGGCCGGTGCTGCGCGACCTGGATCTGACGGTCGAGCCGGGCGAGACGATGGCGCTGGTCGGTGCCACCGGGTGCGGCAAGAGCACGCTGCTGTCGCTCGTCCCCCGGCTGCACGAGGTGACCGGCGGCCGGATCACGATCGACGGGTACGACGTGCGTGACCTGCGGCTGGACTCGTTGCGCCGGCTCGTCGCCGTGGCGTTCGAGGAGCCGACGCTGTTCTCCATGTCGATCTGGGAGAACCTCACGCTGGGCCGGCCGGACGCGAGCGAGGACGAGGTACGCGCCGCGCTGACGCTGGCCCAGGCGGACTTCGCGTACGAGTTGCCCTGGGGGCTTGCCACCCGGGTCGGTGAGCAGGGGCTGTCGCTGTCCGGCGGGCAGCGACAGCGCCTCGCGCTGGCGCGTGCGGTGCTCGGCCGGCCCGCGGTGCTGGTGCTCGACGACCCGCTCTCCGCGCTCGACGTGCACACCGAGGCGCTCGTCGAGGCGGCCCTGCGCCGGGTGCTGCGGGACACCGCGACCACGACCCTGCTGGTGGCGCACCGCCCGTCGGCGGTGGCGCTGGCGGACCGGGTGGCCTTGCTCGACGACGGCCGGATCGTCGCCGTGGGCACCCACTCGGAGCTGCTGGCCCGGGTGCCCGCCTACCGGGCGGTGCTGTCCGCCGAGCCGGAGCGCCGGAGCGACGGCGTCGGCCTGGTGCGCTCGTGACCGGCCGCGCGCCACGGGTACGCAGGCCCCGCGACGCGCGGAGCGGTGACGGGCCGACCGGCGCGCGCCACGGCGACGGTGACGACCTGTCCCGCTGGCGGGGACGGGCCACCGACCCGGACGCCGACCGCAGCCGCGCGGAGGACTCGTCCCCGGAGGCGGTGACCCGGCTGCGCGCCCGCAGCCGGGTGCTGCTGCGCCGGCTGCTACGCCCGCACCGCCGGGCGCTCGGGCTGGCGGTGGCGCTGCTGCTGGCCCAGAACGCCGCCGCGATGTCCGGGCCGTACCTGGTCATGCTCGGCATCGACAGGGGCATCGGGCCGCTGCGGGCCGGTGATCCCGGCCCGCTGATCGCTGTCGCCGCCGCGTTCGTGGTCGCCACCGCTGTCGAGTACGCGGCCCGGCGCGCGTTCCTCACCCTCGCCGCCCGGATCGGCCAGGCCGTCCTGCTGGACCTGCGCCGCCGGGTGTACGGGCACTTCCTGCGCCTCGACGTCGGGTTCCACGAGCGCTACACGTCCGGGCGGATGGTGTCCCGGCTGACCAGCGACCTGGAGTCGATCGCCGAGCTGGTCGACGGCGGCATCGACAAGCTGGTGATGGCCGGGCTCTCCGTGCTGTCCGTGGCGGGCATCCTGCTCTGGCTGGACCTGCCACTGGCGGCGGCGACGCTGCTCGCGTTCCCGTTCCTGTTCGTGCTGTCGCGCTGGTTCGCCCGCGCGTCGGCCGGGGCGTACCGGCGCACCCGGGAGGCGGTGGCGCTCGTCATCGTGCACTTCGTCGAGTCGCTGCGCGGGATCCGGGCCGTGCAGGCGTACCGGCGGGAGGACCGCAACGACCGCATCTTCGGCGCGGTGAACGACGACTACCGGCGCTCCAGTCTGAGCGCGTTCCGGCTGATCGCGATCTACTCGCCGGGCATCCGGCTGATCGGCAACCTGACCGCGGCGGTGGTGCTCGGGTACGGCGGCTGGCGGGTGCTGGGCGGCGGTGTGGAGGTGGGCGTGCTCGCCGCGTTCCTGCTCTATCTGCGCCGGTTCTTCGAGCCGATGGAGGAGCTGAGCCAGTTCTACAACTCGCTCCAGTCGGCGACCGCCGCGCTGGAGAAGCTGGCCGGGGTGCTGGACGAGCGTCCGGCGGTGGCCGAACCGGCGCAGCCGGTGCCGCTGCCGGCCGGGCCGCCGCGCGGGGCGGTGACCTTCCGCGCGGTCGACTTCGGCTACCGCCGCCGGACGCCGATCCTGTCCGGCCTCGACCTGACCGTGCCGCCGGGGCAGACAGTGGCGCTGATCGGGCCGACCGGCGCCGGGAAGTCCACAGTCGCGAAGCTCGTCGCCCGCTTCCACGACCCGGACGCGGGCGCGGTCCGGCTGGACGGGGTGGACCTGCGCGACCTCGCGGACGCCGAGCTGCGCCGGGCGGTGGTGCTGGTGGCCCAGGAGACGCACCTGTTCAGCGGCTCCGTGGCCGACAACATCAGGTTCGGCCGTCCCGACGCCGACGACGAGGCGGTGGTGGCGGCCGCGCGGGCGATCGGCGCGCACGACTTCATCGCCGCGCTGCCCGACGGGTACGCCACCGACGTGCACCGGCGCGGCGGTCGGCTGTCCGCCGGGCAGCGGCAGCTCGTCGCGTTCGCCCGGGCGTTCCTCGCCGACCCTCGGGTGCTGATCCTCGACGAGGCGACCTCGTCGCTCGACGTGCCGACCGAACGGCTGGTGCAGCGGGCCCTGCACAACGTGCTGCGCGACCGTACCGCCCTGGTGATCGCCCATCGCCTTTCCACAGTGGAGACGACGGACCGGGTGCTGGTCCTCGACGACGGCCGGATCGTGGAGGACGGCCCACCGGCCGAGCTGATCGCCGCCGACGGCCGCTACGCCGCCCTGCACCGCCAGTGGCGCGACTCGCTCCTCTAGCCGTCGCCCAGGTCCCCGTCGATCTTGCAATTGCGGCCCGCGGGATGCCCGATTAGTGGCTTGTGCCGGGGCGGTAAGTGCAAGATCAACGAGGACGCGCGGGGTGGGGAAAGGCGTGGAGTGCGGCGGGGTGGCTGCCTACCATCGGCTGATGACCGACACGACGATCAGCCCTCGCGGCGGCGTCCCCGAGCGTCCGAGCCTGGACGGCCTCGAGGAGACCTGGGCCCGCCGCTGGCAGGAGGACGGCACGTACGCGTTCGACCGCACGAAGGAGCGGTCGGACGTATACGCGATCGACACTCCCCCGCCGACCGTGTCGGGCGAGCTGCACATGGGGCACGTCTTCTCGTACACCCACACCGACACGGTGGCCCGGTTCCAGCGGATGCGCGGGCGCACGGTCTTCTACCCGATGGGCTGGGACGACAACGGGCTGCCCACCGAACGCCGGGTGCAGAACGTGTACGGCGTGCGTCCCGATCCGGCACTGCCGTACGACGGGGACTGGCGCCCGCCGGCCGCACCGGTGGACGACGCGGCCCGGAAGAACCCGACGGCGATCTCCCGGCGCAACTTCATCGAGCTGTGCGAACTGCTCACTGTCGAGGACGAGAAGGCGTTCGAGGCGCTGTGGCGGCGGCTCGGGCTGTCGGTGGACTGGTCGCTGACGTACACCACGATAGGTTCGGCGGCCCGCGCCGCCAGCCAGCGCGCGTTCCTGCGCAACCTGGCCCGGGGCGAGGCGTACCAGGCCGAGGCGCCGACGCTGTGGGACGTCGGGTACGGCACCGCCGTCGCGCAGGCCGAGCTGGAGGACCGGGAGCGGCCCGGCGCGTACCACCGGCTGCGGTTCACCGGCCCGGACGGCCGCGAGGTGCTGATCGACACCACCCGCCCGGAGCTGCTGCCGGCCTGCGTGGCGCTTGTCTGCCACCCCGACGACGAGCGGTACGCGGACCTGGTCGGCGCCGCTGCGCGTACCCCGGTGTTCGGGGTCGAGGTGCCGGTGCGCGCGCACCCGCTGGCGGACCCGGCCAAGGGCACGGGCATCGCGATGGTCTGCACGTTCGGTGACCTGACCGACGTGACCTGGTGGCGTGAGCTGCGGCTGGACACCCGCGTGGTGATCGGCCGGGACGGGCGCCTGCTGCCGGAGCCGCCGGCCGGCGTGCCGGCGGAGCCCTACGCGGCGCTGGCCGGGCAGACGGTGAACGGCGCCCGGCGGACGCTCGTGGAGCTGCTCGCGGACGCGGGCGACCTGGTCGGCGAGCCGCGGCCGATCACCCATCCGGTGAAGTTCTACGAGCGCGGCGACCGGCCGCTGGAGATCGTCTCGACCCGGCAGTGGTATCTGCGCAACGGCGGCCGCGACGCCGGCCTGCGCGAGGAGCTGCTGGCCCGGGGGCGGGAGCTGCGCTGGGTGCCGGAGCACATGCGGCACCGGTACGAGCACTGGGTGGGTGGTCTCACCGGTGACTGGCTGGTCAGCCGGCAGCGGTTCTTCGGCGTGCCGGTGCCGGTGTGGTACCGGCTCGACGACGCTGGCGAGCCGGACTGGTCCCACCCTCTCACACCGGACGAGGCGATGCTCCCGATCGATCCGACGAGCGAGCCGCCGCCCGGATACGAGGAGTCGCAGCGCGGCGAGCCGGGCGGTTTCACCGGCGACCCGGACGTGCTGGACACCTGGGCCACGTCGTCGCTGACCCCGCAGATCGTCGGCGGCTGGGAGACCGATCCGGACCTGTTCGCCCGGGTCTTCCCGATGGACCTGCGCCCGCAGGGGCACGACATCATCCGGACCTGGCTGTTCGCCACAGTGGCCCGGTCCCACCTGGAGCACGGCGCGCTGCCGTGGCACACCGCCGTGCTCTCCGGCTGGATCCTCGACCCGGACCGCAAGAAGATGTCGAAGTCCAAGGGCAACGTGGTCACGCCGATGGCGCTGCTGGAGCGCAACGGGTCCGACGCGGTCCGCTACTGGGCCGCGAACGGCAAGCCGGGCATGGACCTCGCCTTCGACCCTGCCCAGGTCAAGGTGGGGCGCCGGCTGGCCACCAAGCTGCTCAACGCGTCGCGGTTCGCGCTCGGGCTGGGCGCCGCCGACGCGCTGCGGGCCGCGGCGACCCAACCGCTGGACACCGCGATGCTCGCCGAACTGTCCGGCGTGGTCGCGACCGCGACCACCGCCTTCGACGGGTACGACCACACGGCCGCCCTGATGGCCACGGAGGCGTTCTTCTGGCGGTTCTGCGACGACTACATCGAGTTGGTGAAGGAGCGCGCCTACGGCACCGGGCCGGCAGCCGACTCGGCCCGGGCGGCGCTGGCGACCGCGCTGTCGGTGCAGTTGCGCCTGTTCGCGCCGGTGCTGCCGTTCGTCACCGAGGAGGTCTGGTCGTGGTGGCGGTACGGGTCGGTGCACCGCTCACCGTGGCCGACCACGTACGAGGTGGGCCGCGCGATGGAGGCGCCGGGTGACCCGGAGCTGCTGCGGCTGGCCGCGGACGCGCTGGGCCAGGTGCGCCGCGCCAAGTCGGAACGGAAGCTGTCGATGAAGGCGGACGTGCCGCTGGCCGAGGCGCTCGGACCGGCGGCGGTGCTGGACCGTCTCGGCACCGTCGCCGACGACCTGCGCGCGGCGGGCCGGATCGCGAAGCTGGACCTGCTGCCCGACCGCACCACCGAACTGGTCGTCGCCTGCGCGTTCTGACAGTGAGGGGCGGCCGGCGTGACGCCGGCCGCCCCTCACTGCGGTGCATGCCTCAGTCGGCCGCGCAGGCCGCCTTGAGCTTGTCCCGAGCGGCGGTGAGATCCGCCTTGCTCGGTGCCTTACCCGGCGCCTTGGCCCAGGTGTCGGCGAGGTCGGTCATCTCGGTGGCGACCCCCTTCACCGCGGCGTTCACCTCGTCGCTGCTGGTGAAGGCGTGCGTGTAGAGCGTGGCCGCGCCCGCCGAGTACTGGGCGCTGACCGCCGAGTGGCCGGCCGGTGGGCCGATCTTCTCCGCCTCGGCCACCTCCTTCAGCGCGGCCGTGATGTCCTTCTCCGCAGTCGCGCAGGTCTTCCGGGTGGCCTCGTCGAGGCCCGCCGGCGCCGGGGTCACCGGCGGCACGGACGTGGCGGCGGGGGCGGACGGCGCCGCCGGCCCGGCCGACGGCTTGTCGTCCCCGTCGTCGCAGCCGGACATGACGATCATCGCCACCGCGGCCGGAGCCAGCAGGGCGAGTCGAGCTGAACGCACAGTGTTCTCCCCGTGTCGGTGTTCGTAGCCGCCGCAAACTAGCAGACCGGACACGGCAGGGCGGAACCCGTTTTCCGGCGTTCACGTCGGAAAACGGGTTCCGCCCCGGGTTCAGCTCGTCTCGCCGGCCACGCTGAACGAGCGCAGGCGGTCGATCGCCAGCACGGTGAACCCGACCGCCACCAGCGCGGTGAGCACCGCCGCGACCGGCACCGAGACGGTGGTGCCGAGCAGCGGCGTCGGCGCCATCCGATCGGCCAGGGCGATCACCCACTGCTGGATCGACAGCACCCGGGTGCCGCCGACGAACCGGCCCAGCAGCCCTTCCCAGATCAGCACGTAGACCAGGCCGAGCAGCACCGGCCGCCGGGTCACCAGGCTGAGCGCCAGGAACAGCGCCGAGTACGCCAGCGCGCCCGCCGCCGAGGCGACCACCAGTGCGAGTCCGAGGCGTACCGAATCGGCGAGCACGCCCGCGACGTAGATCGGAACGCCGACGGTGACCGCTGTGACGCCGGCCGCGACCGCCAGCTTCGGCAGCACGATCTGCCAGCGCGGCAGCGGCTTGGTGAGGATGTGCACGACGGTGCCGTCGTCGATCTCGGCGCCGAGCACGCCGGTGCCCACGATCAGCGCCACCACCGGCAGCACCACCGCGAGGCCGAGGCCGACGAGCACCGGCGGACCCCACTGGCCCGGGTCGACGCCGAGCGACCGGCAGAGCACCGCCAGGCCGATCAGGACCAGCGGCAACGGCAGCAGCATGAGGAACCGGCTCCGGCCGAACAGGCCGCGCGCGGTGATCCAGGTGACTGTCGACATCATGCCTCCACCAGATACGAGAAGACGCTCTCCAGCGACTCGTCCTCCGGCAGGAGCTGCCGGACCCGGATGCCGTGCCGGAGCGCGATCCGGGGCAGTGCCCGGGTGAACGCGCCGTAGTCGCCGGCCTTGACGGTCAGGCCGGTGCGGTCCAGCTCGACGCCGGAGACCGACGCCTCGGCCATCAACGCCACCGCCAGCGCCCGGTCGTCGGTGGAGCGGACCGCGAACACGTGCGGCCGGTTGGTCATCAGGCGGCGGATGGTCCGGTAGTCGCCGGAGGCGGCGAGCCGGCCGGCCACCATCACCTGGACCGTGCCGGAGACCTGCTCGACCTCCTCCAGGATGTGCGAGCTGAACAGGATGGTCCGTCCCGCGTCGCCGAGCCGGTGCAGCAGCGCCATCATGTGCAGCCGCTGGCGCGGGTCCATTCCGTTGAACGGCTCGTCGAGCAGCAGCACCTGCGGGTCGTGCACGAGCGCGGCGGCGACCCGGGTGCGCTGCCGCATGCCCTTGGAGTAGGTGCCGATCCGGCGGGTCTGCGCGTCCTCCATCTCGACCAGCTCGATCGCCCGCTTCGTGGCGGCCTCCGGGTCGGGCAGCCGGTGCAGCTTGGCGCTGGCGAGCACGAACTCGTACGCGCTGAGGAACGTGTGCACCGCCTCGCGCTCGCTGACCAGGCCGAGCCGCCGGTAGACGGCGGGGTTGCGCCAGGTCGGCTCCCCGTCCAGCGTCACCGTGCCGCGAGACGGGGACAGGAAGCCCGCCATCATGTGCAGCAGCGTGGTCTTCCCGGCGCCGTTGGGGCCGAGCAGGCCGGTCACGCCGGGGCCGAGCCGCATGGTGACGTCGTTCACCGCCACCACGTTGCCGTACCAGCGGGAGACACCGGCCAGGTCGAGCGTGCTCGTCGCGGCGGCGGGCGCGCCGGCCGTCGACTGGGTGCTGATCGCCGTCATCGGGCGGCCACCTTCCGGTATCGCAGGAGCAGCAGGCTGACGCAGGCGGCGACCAGCAGCACGGCGACCACGGCGTAGACCGGCCCGAAGTCGCCGATCGGCATGCCGCCCCGGCCCTGGGTCAGCCGGTCGCCGAGCGCCCAGTTGCCCACGCCACCGACGAGCGTCGGCGGGGAGGCCACGAAGGCCAGCTCGTTGATCGTCTGCGAGGGGAGGATGGACAGCACGCCCACGACCGGCGTGGTCATCAGGAAGACCGCCACGATGCCACCGGCGGCGAACGCGCGCTTGCCGGTGAGCGAGGCGACGAGCAGGGCGATCGAGGCGAACACCACCGCCCAGAGCCCGGCGTAGAGCAGCCCGGGCAGCAGGTCGAGCAGTTCGTCCCACACCCCGCGTACGCCCCGGTTCGTGGTGAACGCGGCGCCGAGGAACATCACCAGCTGCGGGCCGCCGAGCAGCAGCCACAGCGCGGTCACCAGCGCCAGCAGCTTGGACAGCGCGTAGTCGCCGCGCGGCAGCGGGCGGGAGAAGTACAGCGGAAGCACGCCGCTGCGCAGGTCGCGGGAGACCAGCTCGGGCGCGGCCACCGCGGCGAAGAAGATGACCAGCCAGCTCATCGCGTCGGCGAACTGGGCGTACGTCATCACCACCTCGCCGATCTGGCTGCGCACCGCGGTGACCCCGGCGGCCACCACAGTCACCACGGAGACGACCAGCCACGGGAAGATCTTGGCCTTGGCGCTGCGGCCCAGCCCGAAGACGGTACGCACGCCGTGCAGGTAGAGCGCGCCGAAGACCTGCCGGCGGCCGAGCCGCGGGCCGGTGTAGCGCTGGTAGCCGATGTCGTGGATGACCCCGGTCGCGTCAGACATGGCTGGGCTCCCTCGCGGCGAAGAGTTCGGCCACCCGGTGCCGCCGCTGATCCAGCCGGTGCAGCGGCAGGTCCAGCTCGGCGACCGCGCCGAGGATCTGGTCGTAGGTGGCGTCGTCGGCGAGCGGGACGAGCAGCAGGCGCCCGTCGCGGGTCACCGGCAGGTCGAGCGCGGCGAGCCGGACGGCCAGGTCGTCGGTGCCCTCGCTCACCTCGACGGCGAGCACGTCGGTGGCGGTGGTCATGGCGGACACCCGGTCGGCGCGCAGCAGCCGGCCGCCGTCGATGGCGACGAGCGTGTCGCAGATCCGCTCCACCTCGCCGAGCAGGTGCGAGCAGACCACCACCGAGATGCCGAACTCGGTGCCGATCCGGTGGATCAGCGCGAGCATGGCGTCCCGGCCGGCCGGGTCGAGGCCGTTCGTCGGCTCGTCGAGCAACAGCAGATCGGGATCGTGTACGAGCGCCTGGGCGAGCTTGACCCGCTGCTTCATGCCGGTGGAGTAGCCGCCGACGGCCCGGTGCCGCTCCTCGTGCAGCCCGACGTGGCGCAGCGCCTCGGAGGCCCGCTCGCGGGCGACGGTGCGCGGCAGCCCGCTGATCCGGCCCAGGTGGGTGACCAGTTCGGCGGCGGACAGGTCGGGCGGGAGGGCGTCGTGCTCGGGCATGTAGCCGACCCGGGCGCGGACCGCGGCGGGATCGGTGGTGGGGTCGAGGCCGAGCACCTGTACCCGGCCGCTGGTCGGCGGGAGCAGACCCAGCAGGATCTTGATCAGAGTGGACTTGCCGGCGCCGTTCGCGCCCACCAGCCCGATGATCCCCGGCTCGACCGACACGGTGAGGTCGGCCAACGCGGTGACCCGGCCTCCGTACGTCTTGGTCAGCGACTCGGTCGCGAGCAGTGTCACGCCGTTCAGCGTAGAACTCCGGGGCCTCGCCGGAGCCTCTCCTGACCCCTGCGATCCCCTGATCCTCGGCCGCCGGGGCCCCTAGGTGGCCGCCGGGGTCCCTGGACGGTGGGAGCGGGGTGGCGAGCGCGCGGGGAAGCTGCCACCGTGTGAGGCGAATCGACGGGGGCGGCATGACCGACGGTACGGACCGGACGATCGTGAGCGTGGTGGTGCCCACGTACAACTGCGGCGCGAACCTCGATCCGCTCGTCGCGTCGCTGCCGCGGCAGGGGCTGCCGCCCGGTTCGTACGAGGTGATCTTCGCCGACGACGGGTCGACCGACGGCACGCCGCAGCGCCTGGACGAGCTGGCCGCCGCCGACCCGCACGTACGGGTGCTGCACCTGGAGCACTCGGGCTGGCCGTCGCACCCGCGCAACCGAGGGCTGGAGCAGGCGCGCGGCGAGTACGTCTTCTTCGCCGACGACGACGACTGGTTCGGCGACGATGCGCTGGCCCGCCTGCACGCCTGCGCCCGGGAACACGACGCGGACATCGTGATCGGGCGGATGATCGGGCACCGGCGGGGCGTACCGCGGGAGTTGTTCCGGGAGAACCGGTTCGGCGTCACACCGGCGAACGCGCCGCTGGCCGACAGCATGACCTGCCACAAGCTGTTCCGGCGGTCCTTCCTGGACCGGCACGGGCTGCGGTTCCCGGAGGGCCACCCGCGCCGCCTGGAGGACCACCGGCTGATGGCGGCGGCCTACCTGCTCGCCGGACGCGTCTGCGTGCTGGCCGATCACCCCTGCTACCACCACGTCCGCCGGGTGGACGCGGGCAACGTCACCGCCACCCGGATGGACCCGGCCGAGTACTACGCGGCGCTGCGGGAGGCGCTGGACGTCGTGGACGCGCACCGGTCACCCGCCGCGACCCGGCTCCGCCTGCAACGGCGCTGGCTGCGTAAGGAGATGCTGAGCCGGCTGCGCGGGCAGGCCCTGCTGAGCGCGCCGGAGCAGTGGGCCGACCAGGTGGCCGCCGAGGTGGGCCGGCTCGTCGAGGAGCGCTTCACGCCGGAGGCGGTCGCCGGGTTGCCGCCGATGTTCCAGGTGATCGCGCATCTCGCCGCACGGGGCCGGGTTGCGGACCTGCGTCGGCTGGCGGAGTGGGAGGTGAGCGTCCGGGCCCACGCCTCGGTCGGCGGATGGCGGGTCCGGGGGCGGACGCTGACCGTCACCGTCGACGCCCACCTGCGCGCCGGTGACGAGCCGCTGCGCTTCGACGACGACGGGCTGCCGGTGCTCCCGGTGGCCGACGCGGTGCCGGCCGGGGTCGTGATGCGGGCCGGCGGGGCGAGGACCGACGTCGTCGTCCGCCGCCGGGAGACCCGGGAGGAGTTCTTCCTGCCGGTGGCCGCCACCACGGAACGGGTCGAGACCGGTGAGGTGCGCCACCGCAGCACCGCCACCGTCGACTTCGCGGAACTCGACGGTGGCCGGACCCGGGGCACCTGGGAGGTCCGGGCCCGGGTGATCCAGGCCGGCTGGGCGCTGGACGCCCGCCTGCCGCTCGTGGTGAGGTGCGCGGCCGACGGCGGCCCGCCCCGGGTGGAGGACTCGCGCCGGCTCCCGTCCCGGATCCGTCGCGCGGTCCGTCGGATACGGGATCGCGCGCTCGGCCGGTCGGCGCGCTCCGGCAGCCGTTCGCACGATCGACCGGCGGCGGCACGCCGGTAAGGATTCGGTGACCCCGGTTCGTCCTCGGCACGGTCGCCGGACACGCGATCACCGGGAGGCGGGTGGCGCTCTCGACCGATCGCCGGTGGGCTGCGAAACTGTGTGCCGGCCGGTGAGTTGGGGGTTCGATGAGCAACGGGTGGCTGCTGCCCGAGGACGTTCTGCGGGATGCGCCGTCGTACGCGCCCAGACCCGCTGAGCTGGCCGATCTCCAGTTGTTGCTGAGTGGGGCGTACGCACCGCTCAGCGGTTTCATGAGCCGGGCCGACCTGGCCTCGCTGAACCGGCGCGGCCGGCTGGCCGACGGCACGCCGTGGCCGGTGCCGGTGACGCTCCAGGTACCGGCGGCGCTCGCCGACGGCCTGGACCCGGCCGACCCGGCCCGCCGGGCGGTGGTGCTCACCGACGGTGAGGGCGCACCGGTGGCGGCGATGGACGTGACCGACGTCTGGCCGGGCCGCGAGGGCATGGTGGGTGTCGGTGGCGCGGTGCGCCGCCTGGGCGACGGCGGCCACGGGCCGTTCCAGCGGCTGCGGCGCGGCCCCGACGAGGTACGCGGACTGCTGCCGCCGGGCCGGGTGCTCGGCGTGTTCGCCGACCGCCCGCTGCACCGGCCGCAGTTGGCGCAGATCGCGCACGCGGCCCGGACGCTCGGCGCGCACCTGCTGGTGATGATCCCGGTGGGCGAGGAGTCGATCGGCGGCCTGCCGGCCGAGTCGCTGGTGCGCAGCGTGTTCGCCGCACGCGACCGGATGCCCCCGGCGACGCTGGTGGCGGTGCCGCTGGCCCGGCGGCGCGACGAGATCAGCGACGCGCTGCTGCGGGCGCGGGTCGCCGCCGCGTACGGGGTGACCCACCTGCTCTCCACCGAGGGCATGCTCTCCGGCGCCGGCCTGCGCGTGCTGGTGCCCCGCGAGCTGGCCTACGACAACCGGGACGGGCAGTGGCGCTGGCGTGAGGACATCCCGCCGCGCAACCGGCGGCTGGCGCTGAGCACGCGGGAGATCGACGACCTGCTCGACCGGGGCTTCCCGCTGCCCGAGTGGCACACGCCGCCGGCGGTGGCAAAGGAACTGACCCGGGCGCGCCCGCCGCGGCGGCACCGGGGCCTGGTGATCTTCCTGACCGGCCTGTCCGGCTCGGGCAAGTCGACCATCGCCCGCGGGCTGGCCGACGTGCTCCGCGAGCAGGGCGACCGCACCATCACGCTGCTCGACGGCGACGTGGTGCGGCGGGAACTCTCCGCCGGGCTGGGGTTCAGCAAGGCCGACCGGGATCTCAACGTACGCCGGATCGGCTGGGTGGCCGCGGAGATCGCCCGGCACCGGGGCGTCGGCATCTGCTGCCCGATCGCGCCGTACGCGGCGGCCCGCGCCACCGCCCGGGAGATGGCCGAGACGGCCGGGGCGGGCTTCCTGCTGGTTCACGTGGCGACGCCGCTGGCGGTCTGCGAGCAGCGCGACCGCAAGGGCCTGTACGCCCGCGCCCGGGCCGGCCTGATCACCGGGATGACCGGCATCGACGACCCGTACGAGGAGCCCACCGACGCCGACCTGGTGGTGGACACCTCGGATCTGAGCGTCGAGGAGGCCATCGGGAAGGTGATGGAGCACCTGACCGAGACCGGCTGGGTGGAGCCCCGCCTCCAGCCCGCCTGATCTTCCGACCGCCGGACGCGTCCGGCCTGCGCGCACCTCGACCGCCGTCGTCCGGCCTTCCGGACGGCGGCGGTCTCGCATCGCCCCTCACTGCGCGGTAGTGTTCGTCTTTGTTGGAACACGTTCGACCGCGTGGGGTGCCCGCGTGGTCGGTGAGGCGCGGAGGTGAGCCGGGGATGCTGGCGCGGCAGCGGCAGACGGCAATCCTGGAACGACTGCGCCGCGCCGGTGGCGTCCGGGTCACCGAGCTGGCGGCCGAGTTCGGCGTCTCCGACATGACCATCCGGCGCGACCTGGACACGCTGCACGAGCAGGGACTGCTCGCCAAGGTGCACGGCGGCGCGACACCGGCCGGTCCCGGCTCGACCGACGAGCCCGGCTTCCACGCCAAGTCCGTCCGCCAGTCCGCCGAGAAGGCCGCGATCGCCGAGCACGCCGCGGGACTGGTCCGGCCCGGCGCCGCCATCGCGCTCTCCGCCGGCACCACCACCGCCGAGCTGGCCCGGCGGCTGGTCGACGTGCCCGGCCTCACCGTGGTCACCAACTCGCTGCCGGTGGCGGAGGCCCTGCACGTCGGCGGACGGCCGGACCAGACCGTGGTGCTCACCGGCGGCGTCCGCACACCGTCGGACGCGCTCGTCGGCCCGCTCGCCGTGGCCGCGATCGCCGCGCTGCACCTGGACCTGCTTTTCCTGGGCGTGCACGGGATCAGCGAACGGGCCGGTTTCACCACGCCCAATCTGATGGAGGCGGACACGAACCGGGCGCTCGTGGCCGCGGCGGACCGGCTCGTGGTGCTCGCCGACCACACCAAGTGGGGCACCGTCGGCATCTCGTCGATCGTGCCGCTGGAGGCGGCGGACGTGCTGGTCACCGACGACCGGTTGGCACCCGAGGCCCGACGGGTACTCGACGACAGGGTGGGTGAGCTGGTGACGGTGCCCACGACGAGGGGGGCGGAGTGAAGCGTACGCAGATCGCGCTGGCCGACGGCCGCGAGCTGATCTACTTCGACGAGCGGGACGACGCGGTCCGCGACCAGCCGGACCGGCGGGACCTGCCCCCTCCCCCGCCCGCCTCGCAGCTGCGGTACGACCCGCTGACCGACGAGTGGGTGGCGGTGGCGGTGCACCGGCAGACCCGGACGTTCCTGCCGCCGGCCGACCAGTGCCCGCTCTGCCCGTCCCGGGGCGAGCGGCACAGCGAGATCCCCGCCCCCGACTACGACGTGGTGGTCTTCGAGAACCGGTTCCCGTCGCTGAGCCAGCGGGTGGCCGACGAGCCGGCCGAGATCACGCCGTTCACCCCGGTACGCCCCGGGCGCGGAAAGTGCGAGGTGGTCTGCTTCACCGACGACCACAACGCCTCGTTCGCCCGGCTCTCCCCGCGCCGGGTGCGGACGGTGCTCGACGCGCTCGCCGACCGCACCACCGCACTGAGCGCGCTACCCGGCGTGGAGCAGGTCTTCCCGTTCGAGAACCGGGGCGTGGAGATCGGGGTGACGCTGCACCACCCGCACGGGCAGATCTACGCGTACCCGTTCGTCACGCCGCGCACCCGGACCATGCTGGCCGCCGCCCGGCGGTACGCCGACCGCACCGGGGGCAACCTCTACGCCGACGTGCTGGCCACCGAACGCGCCTCCGGGGAGCGGGTGGTGACGAGCAACGAGCACTGGACCGCGTACGTCCCGGCGGCGGCGCGCTGGCCGTTCGAGGTGCACGTGGCGCCGCACCGGCCGGTGCCGGACATCCCGGCGCTGAACGACGCCGAGCGGGACGCCTTCGGGCCGCTCTACCTGGACCTGCTGCGCCGCTTCGACGGGCTGTTCGACCTGCCGATGCCGTACATCGCGGCCTGGCACCAGGCGCCGGTACGGATCGACAGGGAGCTGGGCCACCTGCACCTGCAGCTGTTCAGCATCCGGCGGGCCAAGGACAAGCTGAAGTACCTGGCCGGGTCGGAGTCCGGCATGGGCGTGTTCATCAACGACATCGCCCCCGAGCGAGCCGCCGAGCTGCTCCGCGCCGCCTGAGCGGGAACGCGCCCGTACAACAGGGCGCGGGGGGCCCGGGACAGGGCCCCCCGCAAGGGAAGGGACGGCTGGACGAGACTGGCATCGCGTCCACCCGGTACAACGAGCCCGGCCCGGACCCGGTGACGCACGAGCCCGGACACGACGGCGCCCGCCGGCGCGTGCCGGCGGGCTCCGTGGTGATCGACGGGAGTGATCAGGCGGCGAGCTTGCGCGCCAGGTTCTCGTCGAGCGCGTTCATGAACTCGTCGGTGGTCAGCCACGGGGCGTCCCGCGAGATGAGCAGCGCGAGGTCCTTGGTCATCTGGCCACCCTCGACGGTGTCCACGATGACCTTCTCCAGCGTGTCGGCGAACTCGGTGACCGCCGGGGTGCCGTCCAGCTTGCCCCGGTGGGCCAGGCCCCGGGTCCAGGCGTAGATC
Source organism: Micromonospora sp. CNZ285 (assembly GCF_004637285.1). Taxonomy (NCBI): domain Bacteria; kingdom Bacillati; phylum Actinomycetota; class Actinomycetes; order Micromonosporales; family Micromonosporaceae; genus Micromonospora; species Micromonospora sp. CNZ285. The sequence continues at coordinate 4,419,134 of NZ_SPQD01000001.1, forward strand.
GAGGCGATCGGGTTGGTCGAGGTCTTCTCGCCCTTCTGGTACTGCCGGTAGTGCCGGGTGACGGTGCCGTGGGCGGCCTCGGCCTCGACGGTACGGCCGTCCGGGGACAGCAGCACCGAGGTCATCAGGCCGAGCGAGCCGAAGCCCTGCGCGACGGTGTCGGACTGCACGTCACCGTCGTAGTTCTTGCAGGCCCAGACGTACCCGCCCTCCCACTTGAGCGCGGCGGCGACCATGTCGTCGATCAGCCGGTGCTCGTAGGTGAGGCCGGCGGCCTCGAACTCGGCCTTGAACTCGTTCTCGAACACCTCGGCGAAGATGTCCTTGAACCGGCCGTCGTACGCCTTGAGGATGGTGTTCTTGGTGGACATGTAGACCGGGTAGCCGCGGTCCAGGCCGTACCGGAACGAGGCGCGGGCGAAGTCCCGGATCGAGTCGTCGTAGTTGTACATGCCCATGGCGATGCCGCCGCCGGGGAAGTTGGCGACCTCCATCTCCATCGGGGTGCCGCCGTCGGCCGGGGTGTAGGTGATGGTCACCGTGCCGGGGCCGGGGACGACGAAGTCGGTGGCCTTGTACTGGTCGCCGTGCGCGTGCCGGCCGATGATGATCGGCTTGGTCCAGCCCGGGACGAGCCGCGGCACGTTCGACATGATGATCGGCTCGCGGAAGACCACGCCGCCGAGGATGTTGCGGATGGTGCCGTTCGGCGACCGCCACATCTTCTTCAGGCCGAACTCCTCCACCCGGGCCTCGTCCGGGGTGATGGTGGCGCACTTGACGCCGACGCCGTGCTCCTTGATGGCGTTGGCGGCGTCGACCGTGACCTGGTCGTCCGTGGCGTCACGGTGCTGGATCGACAGGTCGTAGTAGTGCAGGTCGACGTCGAGGTAGGGCAGGATCAGCTGCTCCCGGATCTGCTTCCAGATGATCCGGGTCATCTCGTCGCCGTCGATCTCCACGACCGGGTTGTTTACCTTGATCTTCGCCATCGGCCGGCGCTCCTCTCGGGGGACACGTGCTCAAGCAGTACGAGCGTACTGGAAACTGGCCGGCAGTCCCCAGGCGGCCCGGGTGGGCCGCCGGAAAAGCGGGCTGCGCCGCGCCTCGGCCTGCTGGCATCATCGTCCGATGCCGCTCAGCCGCACCCTCGGGTCTATCACGGTCACCGCGCTCTCCGACGGCGAGGGGCCCTTCTTCCAGCCGCGCGGCGAGGCGTTTCCCGGTGCCACCCAGGCGCACTGGGCGGCGGCCGACCGGCTCGATCCGGGCGCCGTCACCGACGACGGCCGGTGGTGGCTGCGGTTCCGCGCGTTCGCGGTGCGGGCCGGCGACGGGCCGGTCACGCTTGTCGACGCCGGCATCGGCCCGGCCGACTCCCTCGCCGCGAGCTGGGCGCCGGTGCCGGGCCGGCTGCCGGCCGAGCTGGCCGCCGCCGGGATCGACCCGGCCGACGTCCGCACCGTGGTCCTCACCCACCTGCACACCGACCACGTGGGTTGGGCCGGCCCGTTCTTCCCGAACGCGGACCACCTGATCCAGCGCGCCGAGGTGGACGCGCTGGAGCTGTTCCACCCGGAACTGCCGGCCCGGCTGCTGACGCCGTTGCGCGCCGCCGGGCGGCTGCGGGTGGTCGACGGTGAGACGCCCCTCACCCCGGGGGTACGGCTGCTGCACACGCCCGGCCACACGCCGGGTCACCAGTCGGTGCTCATCGAGGCGGACGACGAGCGCCTCCTGATCACCGGCGACCTGCTGGTGCACGCGATCCAGTCGGTCGACCCGGACCTGGCGTACGCCCACGAGGAGGACCAGGACACGGCCCGCCACTCCCGGCAGCACCTGCTGTCGTCCCTCTCCCCCGCCGTCCTGGCCACCCCCCACCTGACCGCCCCCTTCACCCCCCACCCGCTGCCGGGTCGATCATGAGGTTGGCGGCGTATTCGATCTCCCATTCCGCCGTCAACTTCATGATCGACGGGGAGAAGCGCGGGCGGGACGGCAGAAGGCCCGCCGGCGGAACCGGCGGGCCTTCGGACGCAGTGGTCGGGCGTCACATGCTGGCGACGTCGCCCTGCTTGGCGCGGACGGCCTCGGCGGCCTCCTTCAGCGCGGCCAGCTCGTCGGCGTCCAGGTCGGTCTCGACGACCCGCTTCACGCCCTCGGCGCCGATCTCGGCCTCGACGCCCAGGTACACGCCGGAGATGCCGTACTCGCCGTCGACCCAGGCGCAGACCGGCATGACGGCGCCGGAGTCCTCGGCCACGGCCTTCGCCATCCGGGCCGCGGCGGCGGACGGGGCGTAGTAGGCGGAACCGGTCTTGAGCAGCGCGACGACCTCGGCGCCACCGTTGCGGGTCTTGACGACCAGCTCCTCGATCTGCTCGGCCGGCATGACGTCACGCAGCGGCTTGCCGTTCACGGTGCTCTTCGACGGCACCGGGACCATCGTGTCGCCGTGCGAGCCGAGCGTCAGGGTCCGTACCGACTTCACCGGTACGCTCAGCGCCTCGGCGACGAAGTTGGTGAAGCGGGCGGTGTCCAGCATGCCGGCCTGGCCGAGCACCCGGTTCTTCGGGAACTGGGTGGCGAGCTGGGCCAGCGCGGTCATCTCGTCGAGCGGGTTCGACACCACGATGACGACGGCGTTCGGGGCGTACTTGGCGACGTTCTCGGCGACCTGCCGGACGATCTTGGCGTTGGTCTCCAGCAGGTCCATCCGGCTCATGCCCGGCTTGCGCGGCAGGCCGGCGGTGATGACGACGACGTCCGAGCCCTCGATGGCCTCGTAGCCCTCGCCGTTCGGGCCGGTGGTGACGCCGACGACCTTGGTCTCGAAGCCCTCGACCGCGCGGGACTGGTTGAGGTCGAGCGCGAGACCCGCCGGCTTGCCCTCCACGATGTCGGTGATCACGACGGTGTCGAAGACGTCGTACTCGGCCAGGCGCTGTGCGGTGGTCGAGCCGTAGAAGCCGGCGCCGACGACAGTGACCTTCTTACCCATGGTCGTCCCACTCCCTGATACCAGTCGGTTTTCCGGACCGTATCAGCCATCCTGGCACCGATCGGGTCAGGGGCGGACGGTTATGACCTGGGTGGGTGTCAGGCGGTCCGCTCGGCCCGTTCGACCACGTTCGTCAGCAGCATCGCCCGGGTCATCGGACCGACGCCGCCGGGCATCGGCACCAGCTTGCCGGCGACCTCGGCCACCTCCGGGTCCACGTCGCCGGTGTAGCGGCCCTTGCCGTCCTCGCCGATGACCCGCGTGATGCCGACGTCCACCACTGTCGCGCCCGGGTTGATCATGTCGGCGGTGAGCAGCCCGGGCACCCCGGCGGCCACGATGACGACGTCGGCGGCGCGGGTGTGCGCGGCCAGGTCGAGCGTGCCGGTGTGGCAGAGCGTCACGGTGGCGTTCTCGCTGCGGCGGGTCAGCAGCAGGCCCAGCGGGCGGCCGACCGTGTTGCCCCGGCCGACGACAGCGACGTTCGCGCCGCGCAGCGGCACGTCGTGCCGGCGCAGCAGCTCCACGATGCCGCGCGGGGTGCAGGGCAGCGGCGCGTCGTACCCGAGGACGAGCCGGCCCAGGTTGACCGGGTGCAGCCCGTCGGCGTCCTTGTCCGGGTCGATCGACTCCAGCGCGCGCTGGGTGTCGAGGTGACCGGGCAGCGGGAGCTGGACGATGTAGCCGTGGCAGGCCGGATCGGCGTTCAGCTCGGCCAGCGCCGCGTCGAGCTGCTCCTGGGTGGCGTCGGCCGGCAGCGCGACCCGCAGCGAGGCGATGCCGACCTCGGCGCAGTCGCGGTGCTTGCCGTTGACGTACGCCTGGGAGCCGGGGTCCTCCCCGACCAGCACGGTGCCGAGGCCGGGGGTGATGCCGCGTTCCGCGAGCGCCTTGACCCGGGCCCGTAGCTCGTCCTTGATCTCCGCCGCGGTGGCCTTGCCGTCCAGGATCGTCGCCGTCACGTCGTGATCGTCTCACGCCTGCGGGCGGGCCCGGACGACGACGGCCGACGATCACGCTCCGCAACGTGCCCTAACTCACGGAGAGTGACCAGTAACTGTGACGCGGCGGCCCTGACGCACTCGGACGGGCAGGGACCGGACAGGCGGGCCGGAGGTCGCAGACGCGCTCGACCGGGCCTCGAACGGACCACCAGGGGCGAATAAAAGGCCAGTTAGAGGCGGTGTTTAGCACGCACGGACAGCGGTGGCAAGGCTCGTCGAACACGATCCGTCATCAGTTGACCACGCACTAGTTGTCGACGGGCCGGATCGCGACCTACCGTTACCGCTCGTTGCGCAGAGTCACCCAGCGTCGGGACGACCGCGCAGCGTGAGGAGATGAGGAGACTCCATGCGTGTTCGTAGGCTCGCGGCCTGGGCCGCGCTCCCGCTCGCGGTGACGCTGGGCCTGACGGCCTGCGGCTCGGGCGGTGGCGGCGGCGGTGCCGGCGACTCCGACGCGGCCGTGCGGATCGAGATCGCCGAGCCGCAGCACCTCGTGCCGACAAACACCAACGAGACGAGCGGCTCCCAGGTCCTGTCGGCCCTGTTCAGCCCGCTGGTCGACTACGACGAGGCGAACAAGCCGCACGAGGTGGCAGCCGACTCGGTGACGACGTCCGACAACAAGGTCTGGACGGTCAAGCTGAAGCCCGGCTACACGTTCCACAACGGCGAGAAGGTCACCGCCGACAACTACATCGACGCCTGGAACTACGGCGCGTACGCGCCGAACGGCCAGAACTCCAGCTACTTCTTCGAGAAGGTGGCCGGCTACGACGACCTCCAGGGCGAGAAGCCGAGGGCGACGACGCTCAGCGGCCTGAAGAAGGTCGACGACCTGACCTTCACCGTGACGCTCAGCCAGCCGTACGTGGACTTCAAGTCCATGCTCGGCTACACCGCCTTCTACCCGCTGCCCAAGGCGGCCTTCTCCGCGCCGGGCGTGCTCGCCGAGGGCTACGAGCAGGCGCCGATCGGCCAGGGCCCGTTCAAGATGAAGGGCAGCTGGCAGCACGACGCCAAGGTCGAGGTGGAGCGCTACGACGCGTTCCCGGGTCAGCAGCCCAAGGTCGGCGGCGTCGAGTTCCGCATCTACCAGCAGCCGACCGCGGCGTACGCGGACGTGCTGTCGGACAACCTCGACGTGATCAAGACGATCCCGACCGAGAACCTGTCGACCGCCGCGACCGACCTGGGCGACCGCTTCCAGCAGAGCCCGGCCTCGTCGCTGCAGGTGCTGGCCTTCCCGACGTTCCAGGAGGAGTTCAGCAAGCCCGAGGTGCGCAAGGCCATCTCGATGGCGATCGACCGGGACGAGATCACCAAGTCGATCTTCAAGGACTCGCAGCAGCCGGCCCGCTCGTTCGTCTCGCCGGTGGTCGCCGGTTACCGGGAGAACACCATCGGCACGGCGGGCGCGTTCGACCCGGTCAAGGCCAAGGCGATGTACGAGGCCGCGGGCGGCCCGAAGAAGATCGAGCTGTCCTACAACGGCGACGGCGGCCACAAGGACTGGATCGACGCCACCTGCAACCAGCTCAAGGCCAACCTGGGCGTGGAGTGCGTGGGCACCGCCGAGCCGAAGTTCGCGGACCTGCTAACCAAGCTCAAGCAGAAGCAGCCGGTCGGCCTGTTCCGGATGGGCTGGGTCATGGACTACCCGTCCATGGAGAACTACCTCGGCCCGCTGTACAGCACCACCGGCTCGTCGAACTACTACGGCTACAGCAACCCGGAGTTCGACAAGCTGCTCGCCGAGGGCGCCCGCGCGGCGACCGAGGACGAGGCGATCAAGAAGTACCAGGCGGCGGAGGACCTGCTCGCGCAGGACATGCCGGTGATCCCGCTGCGGTACGGGCAGAACAACTTCGGCCACTCGACCAAGGTCAAGAACGTCCACGTGGACCTCTTCGACCGGGTGGACCTGCTGAAGATCGAACGCGCCTGACACCCCGCTGACGGGCCGGGCCACCCCCACCGGGTGGCCCGGCCCTCGCATTGGCACGTATTTCGCCCGGTTTCGGCAGACTTGCCAGCATGCTCCGCTTCATCCTGCGGCGACTGCTCCAGATGGTCCTCGCCTTCTTCGGGACCACGCTGATCGTCTACGCGTTGATGTTCGCCGGGCAGGGCGACCCGATCCAGGCCCTCGCCGGGGAGCGGCCGGTCACCGCCGCGCAGCGGGCCTACCTGACCGAGAAGTACCACCTGGACGCGACGGGTGTCGGCGGCTTCTTCTACCGCTACTTCGACTACCTGGGCGGCCTGGTCCAGGGGGACCTCGGGCAGTCGCTGACCGGGCGGCAGATCAGCGACATCCTCGCCGCCGCCTGGCCGGTGACCGTGAAGCTCGCCGTGATCGCGATGGCCGTGACGGTGATCTTCGGAGTCACCGCCGGCGTGATCGCGGCGATCCGCCGCTCCGGCGTGTTCGACCACGCCACGCTCGTGCTCACGCTGCTGGTGCTCGGCATCCCCACCATCGTGCTGGCCCCGCTGGCGCAGTACTTCCTCGGCGTACGCTGGCCGATCTTCCCGCCCACCGCCGGAGCGCAACCCTCCTTCTACGCGTTGCTGCTCCCCGGCATCGTGCTCGGCTCGTTGTCGCTGGCCACCGCGCTGCGGCTGACCCGTACCTCGGTGACCGAGAACCTGCGCGCCGACTACGTCCGCACCGCCCGCTCCAAGGGCCTGCGGCGGCGCCGCATCGTCGGGGTGCACGTGCTGCGCAACTCGCTCATCCCGGTGGTCACCTTCCTCGGCGTCGAGCTGGGCAACCTGATGGGCGGCGCGATCATCACCGAGGGCGTGTTCAACGTCCCGGGCGTCGGCTTCAACCTGTTCCGCGGCATCCGCACCGAGGACGGCCCGCTTGTCGTCGGCATCGTCAGCGTGCTCGTCGTGGTCTACCTGCTGTCCAACCTGGTGGTGGACGTGCTCTACGCCGTCCTCGACCCGAGGATCCGCTATGAGTGAGCGCAGCGAGGTGCCGCAGTGAGCGACTTCGAGACGGTGGCGGCGACCGAGAACCAGGCCGCGCGGCGCGGCGTGTCAGGCGAACCGGGCACGCCCGGGCGGGCCGGGCGGCCGGACCGGGCCCGCAGCCTGGCCGGTGACGCCTGGCGGGACCTGCGCCGCAAGCCAATCTTCTGGATCAGCCTGCTCCTGGTGGTGCTGGTCGCCGCGATGGCCGTGGCGCCGGGACTGTTCGCCGCCAACGACCCGCGCGACTGCGTGCTGTCGCGGCAGCACGCCGGGCCGTCCGGCGGGGCCATCTTCGGGTACGACTTCCAGGGCTGCGACACGTTCGCCCGCGCGGTCTACGGCGCCCGCGCCTCGCTGCTCGTGGGCGCGTTATCCGCGCTGATCACCGGCGTGATCGCGCTCGTCGTCGGCATGCTCGCCGGCTACTTCGGCGGGTGGGTCGACGCGGTGCTGTCCCGGGTGATCGACATCGTGCTCGGCATCCCGCTGCTGCTCGCCGCGATCGTGCTGCTCAAGCGGGTGAGCACGAGCGGCGAGACGGTACGCCTGTTCGCGGTGATCCTCGTCCTGGCGCTGCTCGGGTGGACCACCGCGGCCCGGGTGGTCCGCTCCTCGGTGATCACCGCCCGGGAGCAGGACTACGTGGCCGCCGCCCGGATGCTCGGGGCCGGCAACGGCCGGATCATGTGGCGGCACATCCTGCCGAACGCGCTCGCCCCGGCCATCGTGGTGCTCACCATCGCGCTCGGGTCGTTCATCGCGGCCGAGGCGACGCTGAGCTTCCTCGGCATCGGTCTGAAGGCGCCGACCATCTCCTGGGGCATCGACATCGACGCCGGCCGGGTGCACATGCGGGAGTCCGCGACGCCGCTGATCGTGCCGTCGACGTTCCTGGCCCTGACCGTGCTCGCCTTCATCATGCTCGGCGACGCGATCCGCGACGCCTTCGACCCGAAGCTGCGGTGACGTCTCATGACCCAGTCGTCGGTCCGGCCCACGCCGGCCTCACCCACGCCGCCCGGCGGGCACCTGCTGGAGGTACGGGACCTGTACGTCGAGTTCCGTACCCGGGAGGGCGTGGCGCGCGTGATCAACGGGGTGACGTACCACCTGGACGCCGGTGAGACGCTCGCGGTGCTGGGCGAGTCCGGCTCCGGCAAGTCCGTCACCGCCCAGGCGATCATGGGCATCCTGGACACCCCGCCCGCGTACGTGCGCGCCGGGCAGATCCTCTACCAGGGGCGGGACCTGCTCACCCGGCCGGAGGAGGAGCGCCGGCAGATCCGCGGCGCCGAGATCGCGATGATCTTCCAGGACGCGCTGTCGGCGTTGAACCCGGTCTTCCCGGTCGGCTGGCAGATCGGCGAGTCGCTGCGCGAGCGGGCCGGGATGTCGCGGGCCGACGCGCGCAGGCGCACCGTCGAGCTGATGGACCTGGTCCGGATCCCGGCCGCGGCGAAGCGGCTCGGCGACTACCCGCACCAGTTCTCCGGCGGCATGCGGCAACGCGTCATGATCGCGATGGCGCTGGCGCTGGACCCCAAGGTGCTGATCGCCGACGAGCCGACCACCGCGCTGGACGTCACGGTGCAGGCGCAGATCATGGACCTCCTGGCCGACCTGCGCCGGGACCTCGGCATGGCGCTCGTCCTGATCACCCACGACCTGGGCGTGGTCGCCGGTGTGGCGGACCGGATCGCGGTCATGTACGCGGGCCGCATCGTCGAGCACGCCGACGTGCACGCGCTGTACCGGGCGCCGGCCCACCCGTACACCAAGGGGTTGCTGGAGTCGATCCCGCGCCTGGACGTGCGCGGCCAGGCGCTGTCCAGCATCCGCGGGCTGCCGCCGAACCTGATGGCGATCCCGTCCGGCTGCCCGTTCCACCCCCGGTGCCCGTACGTCCAGCCGGTCTGTGTGGACGAGGTGCCGCACGACCTGGTGCTCGCCGACGGGCGGACCAGCGCGTGCCACTTCGCCCAGGAGGTGCACGATGACCGCGACGGCTGAACCCGCCAAGGTGCGCGGCGAGACGATCCTCGCCGTCGACCAGCTGGTCAAGCACTTCCCGATCAGCCAGGGCGTGCTGTTCAAGAAGACAATCGGCCAGGTCAAGGCGGTCGACGGCGTCTCGTTCGAGCTGCGGCGCGGTGAGACGCTCGGTGTGGTCGGCGAGTCCGGGTGCGGCAAGTCCACGCTGGCCCGGCTGCTCATGCGCCTGGAGACGCCGACCGCCGGGCGGGTCACGCTGGAGGGGCGCGACCTGCTCCGGGCCACCGGGGCCGACCTGCGCCGGCTGCGGCGGAACATGCAGATGGTGATGCAGGACCCGTACACCTCGCTGAACCCGCGCATGACCGTCGGCGACATCATCGGCGAGCCGTTCGAGATCCACCCGGAGGCGGCACCGAAGCGCAGCCGGCGACAGCGGGTACAGGAGCTGCTGGACGTGGTCGGGCTCAATCCGGAGCACCTCAACCGCTACCCGCACCAGTTCTCCGGCGGCCAGCGGCAGCGCATCGGCATCGCCCGGGCGCTCGCGCTGCGGCCCGAGATCATCGTCTGCGACGAGCCGGTGTCGGCCCTGGACGTCTCCATCCAGGCCCAGGTGATCAACCTGCTCGAACAGCTCCAGGACGAGCTGGGGCTGTCGTACATCTTCATCGCCCACGACCTGTCGGTGGTGCGGCACATCTCCGACCGGGTCGCGGTGATGTACCTGGGCCGGATCGTGGAGATCGGCACCGAGGAGCAGATCTACCAGCGCGCGACCCACCCGTACACCCAGGCGCTGCTGTCGGCGGTGCCGGTGCCCGACCCGGAGGCCCGCGACCGGCGGACCATCATCCGGCTCACCGGCGACGTGCCCAGCCCGGCCGAGCCGCCGTCCGGCTGCCACTTCCGGACCCGCTGCTGGAAGGCCGAGGAGGTCTGCGCGACCCAGGACCCGCAGGCGGTCCCCCGGGCGGCGGACCCGCACCCCAGCGCCTGCCACTTCGCCGAGGTGCGCACCGAGGCGTGAGCGCGACGAAGGCCCCGTCCCCCGGAGGAAGAGGGGGCGGGGCCTTCGATGCGGGCACGCGTGCGGACGGCGGACCCGGGACGAACCCGAGGCGGCCCGGCGGCGTGAGGTGCGCCGCCGTACCGGTGGACGGCAGCTCGCGGCGGAGACCGCCGGGTCGACGCGGCGGTGTCCGGTGCGGCGCGAGCGCGCGTCCCGGTGCGGGCTGCGGGTTCGGTGCGGCTCAGGCGGCCGGCGGGGCGCGCGCGGCGAGCGGGCCGCGCGGCGGCAGCGGCACGACCGGAGGCCGGGGCGCGGGCACGACGGGCTCCGGCACCGCCGGACCGGCCACGCGCGGGAGCGCGGCCGGGGCCAGGTCGTCCGGTCCGTCTGCGTAGCCGAGGCCGCCGCCGTGGTCGTGCCACGGCCCGGCGGCGAGCCCCGACCAGGAGATTCCGGGGTACGCGGTACGCAGCGCGACCGGGCTCGTCCCGCTCGCGGAGGCGGCGGTCGGCGGGGCGGCGGCCGGCGCGACGACGGCGGGTGCGGCTGCCGCTCCGAGTCCGGCCAGGACGAACGCCAGCGTGACGACGACGGCGGTCAACCGGTCGCGAACGCGCATGGCACACCTGCCGGGCTCACAGACAGCGGAGACGCTCGATCGTCGCCGCGCACACGCTAGCAACCGCCTCCGGCGGCGGGCAACGGCCCGGCATCCGGGTGCGCCAGTCGTGTGGACGACTGACGCACCCGGACGGTCACGGCCGGACTCGTCAGTGGAAGAAGTGCCGGGTGCCGGTGAGGTACATGGTCACGCCGGCCGCCTTGCAGGCCGCGATGGTCTCCTCGTCCCGGATCGAGCCGCCGGGCTGCACGATCGCCCGTACCCCGGCGTCGATGAGGATCTGCGGACCGTCGGCGAACGGGAAGAACGCATCCGAGGCGCAGACCGAGCCGCGGGCCCGCTCGTCACCGGCCCGGCTGACCGCCAGCCGCGCCGAGTCCACCCGGTTCACCTGTCCCATGCCGACACCGACGGTGGCGCCGTCGCGGGCCAGCAGGATCGCGTTGCTCTTGACCGCGCGGACCGCCCGCCAGGCGAACGCCAGGTCGCGCAGCGTCGCCTCGTCGGCCGGGTCGCCGGTCGCGAGCGTCCACCCGGACGGGTCGTCGCCGGGCGCGTCGACGGCGTCCCGCGTCTGCACCAGCACGCCGCCGCTGACCTGCCGCCACTCCGCGGGCCGCACGGCGAACTCGGGCGCCCGCAGCAGGCGGAGGTTCTTCTTGGCCCGCAGCAGCTCCAGCGCGTCCTCGTCGAAGCCGGGCGCCACCAGCACCTCGGTGAAGATCTCCGCGACCTGGCCGGCCATCGCCGCGTCGACCGGCCGGTTCACCGCGATCACGCCGCCGAACGCGGAGACCGGGTCGCAGGCGTGCGCCTTGCGGTGCGCCTCGGCCACGTCCGCGCCGACGGCGATGCCGCACGGGTTGGCGTGCTTGATGATCGCCACCGCGGGCTGGTCCGGAAAGTCGTTGGCGGCCCGCCAGGCGGCGTCCGCGTCGACGTAGTTGTTGTAGGACATCTCCTTGCCGTGCAGCTGCTCGGCCTGGGCCAGCCCGGCCGGCGCGCCCGGATCGGTGTAGAGCGCCGCCGCCTGGTGCGGGTTCTCGCCGTACCGCAGCACCGCCTGGCGGCGCAGCGCCAGCCCGGCGAACTCCGGCCAGCCGTCCTGCGCCGGCGACACGGTGGTGGCGAACCAGTCGGCCACCGCGACGTCGTAGTCGGCGATGTCGGCGAACGCGCGGGCCGCCAGCGCCCGGCGACGGGCCAGGGTGAAGCCGCCCTCGGCGAGCGCGGCCACCACCGCCGGGTACGCGGCCGGGTCGGTCACCACCGCCACCGAGGCGTGGTTCTTCGCCGCGGCCCGCACCATCGCCGGACCGCCGATGTCGATCTGCTCGACGCACTCGTCGGTGTCGGCGCCGGAGGCGACGGTGGCCTGGAACGGGTACAGGTTGGAGACCAGCAGGTCGATGCCGGCGATGCCGTGCTCGGCGAGCTGGGCGGCGTGCGCGTCCTTGCGCAGGTCGGCGAGGAGGCCGCCGTGGATCTTCGGGTGCAGCGTCTTGACCCGCCCGTCGAGGATCTCCGGGAAGCCGGTGACCTGCTCGACCGGCGTCACCGGCACCCCGGCGCCGGAGATCGTCGACGCGGTGCTCCCGGTCGACACGATCTCCACGCCGGCCTCGTGCAGGGCGCGGGCCAGCTCGGCCAGGCCGGTCTTGTCGTAGACGCTGACCAGCGCGCGCCGGATCGGGCGGCGGCCGGCGTCCTCAGTGGCGTTCACGGGATGGTGACCTTTCTGCCGGTGATCGTCCAACCTTCACGGACCAGGCGGCCGACCTGCTCGACGAGCTGGCGCCGCTCGGCGGACTTGATGCGCTCGGTGAGCGTGTCCTCGTCGTCGTCGTCCTGCACCGGCACGGCGACCTGGGCCACGATCGGGCCGGTGTCCATGCCCGCGTCGACGAAGAACAGGGTGGCCCCGGTGACCTTCACGCCGTACGCCAGCGCGTCGCGGGGGCCGTGGATGCCGGGGAACGCCGGCAGCAGCGTGTTGTGCGTGTTGAGGTAGCGGTCGCCGAACGCGGCCAGGAACTCCGGGCCGACCAGCTTGAGGAACCCGGCGCTGATGACCAGGTCCGGCCGGTGCTCGGCGACCCGCGCGGTGAGCGCCTTGTCCCAGTCGGCGCGGGTGGGGTGGTCCTTGACACGCTCGACGAAGGACGGCACACCCGCGGCGGCGGCCCGGTCCAGGCCGGCGATCCCATCCCGGTCGGCGCCGACCGCGACCACCCGGGCGCCGTACCCGGGGTCGGCGGTGGCGTCCAGCAGCGCCTGGAGGTTGCTGCCGGAGCCGGAGACGAGGACGACGAGGCGGGCGACGGACGCGGGCTCGGTCACCGGGCAACCCTATCGGGCAGGTCAGGCGGCCCGGCCGCGGGGCGGCGGCTCAACGGTTGACCTCCCGGGTGGCGTGATCGCGGTACGCTGCCGGTCGCCCGGTGTCCGGCCTCGCGCCCGGCCCGCACCCCCACGAAGAAACCGGCACGCCGCGTGCCGTCGGACCGAGGAGTACATCGCATGCAGCCCGGATACCCCCCGCCGCAGCCGCAGCAGATCGACAACAACATGACGATGTCCATCGTCGCGATCTTCCTGTTCTGGCCGCTCGCGATCCCGGCCATCATCAACGCGTCGAAGGTCAACCCGCTGATCCAGCAGGGTGACTACGCCGGCGCGCAGGCTGCCGCAGCCGAGTCCAAGAAGTGGTCCAAGTGGGCCCTCATCGTCGGCCTGATCTGGATCGCCATCATCGTGGTGGGATGTTGCCTCCTCGGCGGCCTGGCTGGTCTCGCCGGCAACAGCGGCAGCAACTGACCGACAACCCGAACCGATCTGAGGAGCACCCAGACATGCAGCCCGGTTACCCCGGACAGGACCCGTACGGCCAGCAGCCGAACCAGGACCCGAACGCGCAGCCGCACGACCCGTACGCCCAGCCGCCGCAGGCCCCGCAGTACGGCCAGCCGCCGCAGTACGGGCAGCAGCCGCAGTACGGCCAGCAGCCCACATCGGGCCAGCCGTACGGCCAGCCCACCTCGGGTCAGCCCGCCTACGGCCAGGACCCGTACGCGCAGCAGCAGCCGTACGGCGCCGCGCCGCAGTACCCGGGCGCCGGCTACCCGGCCGGGGCGGGCCAGGCCCCGAACAACACGCTGGGCCTCGTGTCCATGATCCTCGGTATCGCCTCGATCCCGATGGTCTGCTGCTTCTACCTCGGCATCCCGCTGGGTATCGCGGCGGCGGTCACCGGTTACCTGGGCCGCCAGAAGGCCGCGCAGGGGCTCGCCAACAACGACGGTCAGGCCAAGACCGGTCTGATCTGCGGCGCGGTCGGCGCCGGCCTGGGCATCATCCTGATCATCCTGGGCATCGTCGCCAACGTCAGCCTGCCCGCCCAGCCCTGATCGTCCGTCGTCCAGGGGCGTCCACCTTCCGGTGGACGCCCCTGACGCGTCTGCGGGCCCCGGAGGCGACGCGTCAGCGGGTGCAGGTCGACGGGTGTGAGTCAACAGGTGCGCGTCAGCGGGGGCGGGTCAGCGTGCGGGTGGCGGCGGCGCCGAGCACCGCGCCCACCCCGATCACGAGCGTGGCCACCGCGGCCACCGCCCACGGTGACGGCCCCACCTCGGCCAGCCGGCCACCGCCGAGCGACCCGCCGGATGCCGCCGCGAACAGCCCCAGCAGCGCGCCCGCGACCGGTCCGGCGAGCGCGGCCGGCAGCAGCAGCGCCGGCCAGCCCACCTCGGCCCGTTCCTCGGCCGCCGCGCGCAGCAGCCGCCGGGCGAGCAACCAGCCGGCTGCCATCGCGGCCAGCACCGGCACGGCCAGCAGCGCGCCACCCAGCCCGTCCATCGGGCCACGCGGCAGGCCGGCCAGCAGCGGTACGGCCGGCAGCGCGCCCACGGAGACCTCACTCGTGCGGACGGCGGTGTCGGTGCCGACCGCGAACCCGGGACCGAGCAGGTAGCTCGCCGACCAGGCGGTCGCGTTCGGCGCGTAGGCGAGGCTGACCAGTGTGATTCCCGCCTGACCGGCCACCCCGGTCCGGTACGCCCCGATCATGTCGGCCGCGTCGCCGCCACCGGTGGCCACCGCCAGCCCGGCCGCACCGGCACCCGCGCCGCACAGCAGCAGCGCCGCCACCAGTCCGGTGCGCAGACCGTCGCGCACCGGCGGTGGGCAGCGCTCGGCCAGCACCGCCCAGACACCTGTGGTGCGCAGCGCGCCGACCAGGGCGGCGGACACGCCGAACGCGGCGAACGTGAGCGCGGCGGTGACCGGGGAGACCCGCAGGCCGGCGGCGTCGACGGCGAACGCCGCGAGTGCGCCGAGCAGTGCGTACGCGATGCCGACGGCGACCGCGACGGTGAGCGCCTGGCGCGGTGAGCCCGCCCCGCGCGCGCCGACGGCCCGGCTGACGTGCACCCCGGCGCGGGTGAGCCGCCAGACGGCGAGCGCGCTGAGCGCGAGCGGCGCCAGGCCGAGCGGGCCGGCGGCGGTCTGCAACGGCACCCCGTGCCCGAGCAGCCAGCCGGCCAGGCCGGCGCGGAGCGCACCACCGAGCGATCCGGCGTCCTCGCTGAGCTGGGCGAGGCCCAGCACGGCGGAGACCGGCAGCCAGGAGGTCAGCGCCGCCCAGAGCGCGGCCACCCCGGCGGCGACCGGCAGCGGGGCCCGGCTGCGGGGCTCGGCACCCGATCGGGGCGCGGGCACGCGCGCGGCCGGGCGGGCACGGCCGGGCGGCCGGGCACCGGCGGGGGGACCGGTGGCCGGACGGCGGGGCTGGTCAGGGGTGACGCGTGACATCGTGTCTACTCTGGCACGCCGCGGGAAGGACGGCAGTCCGATACCGGGTCGGTTGCCTGGCGAGTTCGCCGAACCCCGGCCCGGCGGCGGTGATCCGGTCTAGCCTCGGCCTCAGACGCGACCGTTCCCGTCGCGGTGCCGACCGCTCGGAGGAAGCCGTGCACGCTCCGTATCCGCCGCCCCCGCCGCCACCGGCCGTCGGCCGGGACCGGACCACGCTCTGGGGCGTCCTCGGCATCGTCTTCGGCCTGTTCTGCTGCGGCATCCTGGGCATCGTCTTCGGCGCGCTGTCGATCCGCGACGCCCGGCGCAACGGCAGGTCGCAGTTGCTCGGCTGGTTGGGCATCGCGTTCGGTGTGATCAACATCGTCGCCAGCGCCATCGTGCGCGCCCGGGGCAACTCGTACTACCCGTACTGGTACCGCTGAACGCGAGGGGGCCGACCGGTTGCCCGGTCGACCCCCTCGGCGTGTCGCTCGGCCGCTCAGCGGCCGGACATGAGCTCCCGCATCAGGTTGGCGGTCTCGGTCGGGGTCTTGCCGACCTTGACGCCCACCGCCTCCAGCGCCGCCTTCTTGGCGTCGGCGGTGCCCGCCGAGCCCGAGATGATCGCGCCGGCGTGACCCATGGTCTTGCCGGGCGGGGCGGTGAAGCCGGCGATGTAGCCGACCACCGGCTTGGTGACGTTGGCCTTGATGAACTCGGCCGCCCGCTCCTCGGCGTCGCCACCGATCTCACCGATCATGACGATCGCGTCGGTCTCCGGGTCCGCCTCGAAGGCGGCCAGGGCGTCGATGTGGGTGGTGCCGATGATCGGGTCACCGCCGATGCCGACACAGGTGGAGAAGCCGATGTCGCGCAGCTCGTACATCATCTGGTAGGTCAGCGTGCCGCTCTTGCTGACCAGGCCGATCCGGCCGGAGCCGGTGATGTCGGCCGGGATGATGCCGGCGTTCGACGCGCCCGGCGAGGCGATGCCCGGGCAGTTCGGGCCGATGATCCGGGTGCGCTCGCCCTTGGACTTGTTGTACGCCCAGAACGCGGCGGTGTCGTGCACCGGCACGCCCTCGGTGATCACCACGGCCAGGTCGATGCCGGCGTCGATCGCCTCGACCACGGCGGCCTTGGTGAACTGCGGCGGCACGAAGATGACGGTGACGTCGGCACCGGTCTCCTTCATCGCGTCCGCGACGGCGGCGAAGACGGGCAGCTCGGTGCCGTCGAAGTCGACAGTGGTGCCGGCCTTGCGCGGGTTCACGCCGCCGACCACGTTGGTGCCGGCGGCGAGCATCCGCCGGGTGTGCTTGGAACCCTCGGAACCGGTCATCCCCTGCACGATGACCTTGGAGTCCTTGGTCAGCCAGATAGCCATTGTCAGACCCCCGCAGCTGCCAGCTCGGCGGCCCGCTCGGCCGCGCCGTCCATGGTGTCGACCCGCTGGATCAGCGGGTTGGCCGCGCCGTCGAGGATCGCCCGGCCGGCCTCGGCGTTGTTGCCGTCGAGGCGCACGACGAGCGGCTTGGTGGCCTTCTCGCCGCGCTGCTCCAGCAGCGCCAGCGCCTGCACGATGCCGTTGGCGACCGCGTCGCAGGCGGTGATGCCGCCGAAGACGTTGACGAAGACGCTCTTGACCGACGGGTCGGACAGCACGATCTCCAGGCCGTTCGCCATCACCTCGGCGCTCGCGCCGCCGCCGATGTCGAGGAAGTTGGCCGGCTTGACGCCGCCGTGCCGCTCACCCGCGTACGCGACCACGTCGAGCGTGGACATGACCAGGCCCGCGCCGTTGCCGATGATGCCGACCTCGCCGTCGAGCTTGACGTAGTTGAGGTCCTTGGCCTTCGCGGCCTGCTCCAGCGGGTCCACCGACGCCTGGTCGACCAGGGCCTCGTGGTCCGGGTGCCGGAACCCGGCGTTCTCGTCCAGGGTGACCTTGGCGTCCAGGAGCAGCAGCTTGCCGTCCTTGGTGGTGGCCAGCGGGTTCACCTCGACGAGCGTGGCGTCCTCGGCCACGAACGCCTGCCACAGCTTGACCGCGACCTCGACCACCTGGTCGGCGACCTCGGCCGGGAAGCCGGCCGCGGTGACGATCTCGCGCGCCTTGGCCTCGTCCACGCCGGTGTTGGCGTCGATCGGCGCCTTCACGACCCGCTCCGGGGTCTCGGCCGCGACCTGCTCGATGTCCATGCCGCCGGCCACGCTGGCGATGCAGAGGAAGGTGCGGTTCGCCCGGTCGAGCAGGTACGAGAAGTAGTACTCCTCGGCCACGTCCGCGGTCACGGTGATCATGACCTTGTGGACGGTGTGACCCTTGATGTCCATGCCGAGGATGTCGGTGGCCCGGGCCACCGTCTCCTCCGCGCCCTCGGCCAGCTTCACGCCGCCGGCCTTGCCGCGGCCACCGACCTTCACCTGCGCCTTGACGACCACCCGGCCGCCGAGGCGTTCGGCGATCGCGCGGGCCTCCTCCGGGGTAGTGGCGACGCCGCCGGCGAGCACGGGCAAGCCGTGCCGCTCGAACAGGTCCCGCCCCTGGTACTCGTACAGGTCCACGATTGCGCGTCCCGTCCCGTCTCCGCGGCGCGCCGTCGCGCCGCCACCAGCTTCGGAAAATCAGTTTGACGCCTGTCATCAGATGAGACAGGCCATTTGCCGCAGCCTAACGAGATGGGAACGGGCGGCAACCGAGCGGGTGCGGGGTGTGCGGTAATGCACAGGCTGTCGTCCGGCCGTCCCGGGCACGGCCGCACCGGCGCGCGCGGGCGTCAGCCGTCCGGGGGATCTCCGGACCGGGGCGTAACCGCCCGTCGGGGGCGTCGTTGAGTGTGATGTCGGCGCGCTGGTCAAGCGCGGCGACGGGAGCGGCCGATGCCCTGTCGGTCGAGGGGTGGCGGCGGGGCATCGTGCATAGAGGGGCCGGGCGTGTGAGGGGTGCGTCCGGCCCCTCCCCCGTGCCCGGAACCGGGAACGCGAGGGCCGGACAGCGGAGAACGCGGCGGGTCAGCCGACCGGCTGGGCGACGTTCTCCCGTACCCACTCGACGATCGACCCGGTGGTCGCACCCGGGGTGAAGATCTTCGCGACGCCGAGCCGCTCCAGCTCCGGGATGTCGGCCTCGGGGATGATGCCGCCGCCGAACACCACGATGTCGGTGGCGTCGCGCTCGGTGAGCAGTTCGACGACGCGCTTGAACAGCGTCATGTGCGCGCCGGAGAGCACCGACAGGCCGACCGCGTCCGCGTCCTCCTGGATGGCGGTCTCGACGATCTGCTCGGGCGTCTGGTGCAGGCCGGTGTAGATGACCTCCATGCCGGCGTCACGCAGGGCACGGGCGACCACCTTCGCTCCCCGGTCGTGGCCGTCCAGGCCGGGCTTCGCGACGACGACCCGGATACGAGAGCTCATCTGCGCACACCTTTCACCGGCACTCCTGACCTGAACGAACGGTAACCCGGCCGGACGTGAGGCGGGAAGCGGGGCCGGACCTTCCCACAAACGAGCCGACCCCTCTACCGCCCACCCGGGTACGCGGAAAGCCGGACACCTCCGCCGTTCGGTCACTGTCCGCGACGAATGGGCAGTCGACGGGCCATCCGACTGGCGGCACGAGATATGACAAGGTCGGATGGAATTGGACATAACGAATCAGCATTTCGGCGCTTCGGCTTGTGACAGGAGTGGCTGTTGGCTAACGTGTCCACGGTTGTCATCAGGTCCACGGACGGGTGACGACGCGACACCGGAGGTTCGCCAGAGCTTCACCGAACGGTCCGGAGTCGCATCGGATCCCCGACAACGGAGGGTGTGCGTGCGCCAGCGCCTGTCGTCTGAGCCCGATCGCTATCGCGGCCGCCGCCGCGTACCCACCCCCCCGCGGAGCCGCTACGCCGCGGTGGTCACCACCGCGTTCGTCGGCGCCGGCATCGTCGCCATCGGCGCGAACGCCCTCCCCGACGCCAAGAGCGTCAACCCGTCGGTCCTCGACGAGCTCCGGCAGGCCTCGGTCGCCAGCCAGGACGCCGCCGCCCGTGCCGACAGCGCGGACGTCGCCTCCCGTTCGGACCGCTCCGACCGCAAGGCCGCCGAGCAGGACCCGTGGCTCCTGCCGCTGCACGGCTACGACTTCAAGTCCCCCTACGGCATGCGCTGGGGCAAGCTGCACACCGGCATCGACCTGGTCGCCCCGGAAGGCACGCCGTACAAGGCGGTCCACGCCGGCACCGTCACCAAGGCCGGCTGGTTCGGCGGCTACGGCTACGCCGTCATCGTCCAGCACTCCGACGGCAGCGAGGCCATCTACGGCCACTCCTCCGCGGTGACGGTCAAGGAGGGCCAGGAGGTGAAGGCCGGCGACCAGCTCGGCCTGGTCGGCAACACCGGCCACTCCTACGGCTCGCACCTTCACCTGGAGATCCATGTCAAGGGCCAGCCGCAGGACCCCGTGGCGTTCCTCAAGGACCGCGGAGTGGACATTCAGCTCGAAGTCGAGGCGGTTTACAGCGACGCAGCCGCGTCCTGACGCTCCGTAACGCCTCTTAACCGCCCGGACCGCACGGTCCGGGCGGTTTCGTCTGTGCCGATGTCTGCCACGTCACACCGACGAGTGTGACCGGGAGCACACTCACCGAAGATCGTCTCTTCGACCGAACCGGCCGGCCGGTGGAAAACCGGACGCGCCGCGGCGACTACGCGCCACCGCCTCCGCACCCCCATACCCGCTGCGAGCTGCACCGACACCAGTATTTCGAGGTCACGTGCCCCTCGAAACCGATGAAGGATCCCGTGCAGCACAGCAGCCCCACCCCGGACAACGCTCCCGCCCGGCACCGGCGCCCGCGCCGCGCCCGGCGCACCGTTTACGTGGTCACCGGCGCGGTGGCCCTGCTCGGCCTCGGCATCGGCGGCGTGGTCGTCACCACCGCCCCGTCCGACCCCACACCGGCCGCCGTCGACCTCGGCGTAGCGGCCCGCGCCGACGACGCCGCCCGCGCCGACCGCTCGGACCGTGAGCCGGTCACCCCGTCCGCCGTACCGGCCAGCCCGTCGCCGAGCCCGAGCGCGAGTGCAACCACCCCGGCGCCGAAGAAGACGGCGACCGCGAAGCCCAAGCCGAAGCCCAAGAAGACGACTGTGGCGAAGAAGCCCACCTGGGTCATCCCGATGAAGGGCGCCGACATCACGTCCTGCTACGGGCCCCGCTGGGGCACCCAGCACGCCGGCATCGACTTCGCCATGCCGTCCGGCACGCCGATCCACGCCGCCGCGGCGGGCACCGTGGTCAAGGCCGGCGACGTGGGCGACGGCTACGGCATCTCGGTCTTCATCGACCACCACAACGGCTACCTGACCCACTACGCCCACCAGAGCCGGCTCGCCGTCGCCGTGGGCGACACGGTCAAGGCCGGTCAGGTCATCGGCTACGAGGGCTCCACCGGCGACTCCACCGGCCCGCACCTGCACTTCGAGGTGCACCAGGGCGCGATGTGGAGCCAGATCGACCCGGCGCCGTTCCTGCGTGCCCGGGGCATCGACGTGGCCTGCTGACGCCACCACGAGTGATCCACCCGGCGTGGCCGGGCCGGTCTGCGGCCCGGCCACGCCTGCGGTCCGTCACGGGGTCACCCGGGTGGCCGGGCTGTCGCCGGGCAGGCCCCACATGTCGGCCTCCACCGGCGGCACCGGCGTGGCGCCGAGGACGCTGCCGTCGGCGGCGTACGCGGTGAGGGTCGCCTGCCGGTCCGGCGGGACCCGGACGGTCCCGGCGTTCGACGCGTCGAGCGCAACGGTGGCCGGGGGTGCGCCGCCGACGGTGACAGTGACGCGGGCCGCCTCCGCCGGGGCGACCACACGCACCTGGCCCGTGGACGTACGCGTGCCGTCGTCGGCCCGGATCCGCCAGCCGACCGGCCGCCGGTCGGCACCCTCGGCCGGCAGGAGCAGCCGCAGGTCGGTCCACCAGCCGGTGCGATGGTCGCCGTGCAGGGCGTACGCGATCACCCCGCCGGCTTCGGGCTGCACGGTGAGCAGCGCCGCGGCCCGGCCGCCCTCGCGGCCCGACCAGCGCACCCGCACCGTCGTCCCGGCCGCCGGCAGGCGACTGTCGAGCAGTGCCCATCCGAGGAACTCGCGCAGGTCGGCGTCGGCCAGCGGCGTGCCCCTGGCGCCCCGACGGGCGGCGGCGAGCAGGACGTCCATCTCCGGCGCGGTTGGGCCGACCCAGGCGTACGGGCCGCCGCCCAGGCCCCCCTGGTGGAGCACCCGGCCGTCGCGGCTGACCCGAACCACGGGTTCGTGCCGCAGCGGCCCGGCGGGCAGGACGGTGAACCCGACCCCGCTGCCGTCCGCCCTCGCCACGTCCTCGTACTTCAGCGTTCCCCCCGGCGTGTACCGAGGATCGCCACTGATCGTCACTGTGGATTCCGTGGGCCCGACGACGACAGCGAATCCGCCCCCGTCCGGACCGACCCGCATCAGGGTCATCACCGGGTCGTCGGCGCCCTCGCTGTGCCCGGCGTAGCGCATCTGCCCGGCGCCGGCCCCGGCCGGGCCGACGTACCAGACCAGCGCCTCCTTGGTCAGCAGGCCGAAGCGCAGCGGCACCGCCACCAGCGCGACCCGGTGACCCGGCCGGTCACTGCCATAGAGCAGACGGATCCGGTCGCGATCGCCGACCTTCCAGAGGCCGTCCGCCTTCGGGCCGTCCAACGAGGTGGGAGCGCCCATCGCCGGGTCGGCGCTGATCCGCTCCCGCAGCGTGTCCAGCCAGGCCCGGTCGCCGGCGAGCGCACCACGGGGCGGCGCGTCGAGCAGCGCCGCCGGGGCGGCGGCGACGGCGATGCCGGGTGCCCAGCCGGGAAGGGGCACCAGGTTGGCCTGGACCCCGACGAGCGCGGCCACGACCGCCGCCACCACCGTCCGGATCCGGCGGTTGCGCCGGTGCCGTCGCTCGCGCCCGGCGAATCCCGGCCACGGGTCCTCCGGTACGCCGACACCGTGCGC
Organism: Micromonospora sp. CNZ285; assembly: GCF_004637285.1. Classification (NCBI taxonomy): domain Bacteria; kingdom Bacillati; phylum Actinomycetota; class Actinomycetes; order Micromonosporales; family Micromonosporaceae; genus Micromonospora; species Micromonospora sp. CNZ285. Next base: position 4,441,561 of record NZ_SPQD01000001.1, read on the forward strand.
GGCCTGCCGCAGCGCGGGACTGAGCGTCGAACGGGCGAAGCTCTCGGTCATGCCGGGTCCTCCTGGAGCCGTACCGGGGACGCAGGGGCGGGTGCGGCGAAGTCGGCCCGCAGCCGGGCCAGCCCGCGCGACGCCTGGCTCTTCACCGAGCCGACGGAGCAGCCGAGCACCTGGGCGGTGTCCGCCTCGCTGAGGTCCTCGAAGTAACGCAGCACCAGAACGGCCTGGGTTCTGGGCGGCAGGCGGCGCAGCGCGGTGAGCAGCAGCCGCCGCTCCTCCACCTGCGCGTACGCGTCGGGCACCGGCGCGCTGTCGGAGGCCAGCAACGGCACCTCCAGGGGCCGCCGCCGGCGCCGCCAGGAGATGGCCGTGTTGACCATCGCCCGGCGTACGTAGACCTCGGGCGCGTCCCTGCGCAGCACCCTCCCCCAGCGCCGATGGGTCTTCTCCAGCGCCGACTGCACCAGGTCCTCGGCCGTTCCCCGGTCGCCGGTCAGCAGGTATGCCGTGCGGAGCAGCCGTCCCCACTGTCGCTGTACGAACAGCCGGAACTGCTCGTCGTCCTCCTCGCGGCTCACGCCACCTCCAGGTCGCATCCGCCTCGCGTCCACGAGCGGATGCGAGGAAGACGCGACAGGTGCCGCCGGGGGTTGAGTGCCGCCGGGTCAGGACCGGCCGGCGCTCAGAGCTTGTCGATCGGGGCGTGCCGCAGCACCAGCCACATGGTCTGGTCGCCGAAGTCGATCTGGGCGCGGGCACCCGGCCCGGCACCCTCCACCGCCAGCACCCGGCCCAGGCCGTACCGCTGGTGGTTGACCCGGTCGCCGACCGAGACCTTCGGGGCCTGCTTCAGCTCGCTCGCGGTGGCCAGGCGGCTGGCGTCCACGCCCAGCCGCTTCGCCAGCTCGGTCGCCTTGGGCGTGCCGCCGGCGAAGCCGCCGCGGCCCAGCCGGTCCGCGCGGCCGCCGACGCCGCCGCCCCCGCCACCCCACGAGGTGTACGACCCCTCGGTGCGCTCCCAGCGGACCAGCTCCGGCGGCAGCTCCTCCAGGAACCGCGACGGCGGGTTGTAGGCGGGCGCGCCCCAGGCCGACCGGGTCACCGCGCGGGACAGGTAGAGGCGCTGGCGGGCCCGGGTGATGCCCACGTACGCCAGCCGCCGCTCCTCCTCCAGCTCGCGGGTGTCGCCGAGCGAGCGCAGGTGCGGGAAGACGCCGTCCTCCAGGCCGGTCAGGAAGACCACCGGGAACTCCAGGCCCTTGGCCGTGTGCAGCGTCATCAGCGTGACCACGCCCTGGTGGTCCGGGTCGTCGGAGGGGATCTGGTCGGCGTCGGCGACCAGCGCCACCTGCTCCAGGAAACCGGCCAGCGTGGCCCGCTCGTCGTCGGCGCCGAGCGCCTCGATCCGCTCGGTGTACTCCCGGGCGACGCTCACCAGTTCCTGGAGGTTGTCCACCCGGCCGGCGTCCTGCGGGTCGAGACTCTCCTCCAGCTCGGCCAGGTAGCCGGAGCGGGTCAGCACCGCCTCCAGCACCTCCTCCGGGGTGCCGGTGTCGGCCAGCTCCCGCGCCGCGTCGAGCAGCGCGACGAACTCGGCGATGCCGTTCGCCGCCCGGGTCGAGATGCCCGGCGCGTCCTTGGCCCGGCGCAGCGCGGCGCCGAAGGAGATGCGGTCCCGGGCACTCAGCGCCTCCACGCACGCCTCGGCCCGCTCGCCGATGCCCCGGCGCGGGGTGTTGAGGACCCGGCGCAGGCTCACCGTGTCGTCGTCGTTCACCACCGCGCGCAGGTACGCGAGCGCGTCGCGGACCTCCTTGCGCTCGTAGAAGCGCACCCCGCCGACCACCTTGTAGGGCAGGCCGACCCGGATGAACACCTCCTCGAACACGCGGGACATGGCGTTGGTGCGGTAGAACACCGCCACGTCGCCCGGGCGGGTCTCGCCGTCGTCGACCAGCCGGTCGATCTCCCGGGCCACCCAGTCGGCCTCGGCGTGCTCGGTGTCGGCGACGTACCCGACGATCTGCTCACCGGACCCGGCGTCGCTCCACAGCCGCTTCGGCTTGCGCGAGGTGTTGCGGTCGATCACCGCGTTGGCCGCGTTGAGGATGGTCTGGGTCGAGCGGTAGTTCTGCTCCAGCAGGATCGTGCGGGCGTCGGTGAAGTCCCGCTCGAACTCCAGGATGTTGCGGATGGTCGCGCCGCGGAACGCGTAGATCGACTGGTCGGCGTCACCGACCACGCACAGCTCGGCCGGCGGGATCCCCTCGGTGCCGGAGACCAGCTCCTTGATCAGCACGTACTGGGCGTGGTTGGTGTCCTGGTACTCGTCCACCAGCACATGCCGGAACCGGCGCCGGTAGCTCTCCGCGACGTGCGGGTGCGACTGGAGCAGGTGCACCGTCGTCATGATCAGGTCGTCGAAGTCCAGCGCGTGTGCCTCGCGCAGCCGCCGCTGGTAGAGCGTGTACGCCTCGGCCAGCGCCCGCTCGTTCGGCCCCTTGGCCCGGCCGGCGAACTCCTCCGGGTCGACCAGCTCGTTCTTCAGGTTCGACACCTGGGCGGCGAGGCCCCGGGCCGGGTAGCGCTTCGGGTCCAGATCCAGCTCGCGGGCGACCATCTGCATCAACCGGCGCGAGTCGTCCGCGTCGTAGATCGAGAACGTCGACTTCAGGCCGGCGTGCTCGTGCTCGGCCCGCAGGATGCGTACGCAGGCGGAGTGGAACGTGGAGACCCACATGAGCCGGGCGCGCGGGCCGACCAGCGCGGCCACCCGCTCCTTCATCTCGCCGGCGGCCTTGTTGGTGAAGGTGATCGCGATGATCTCGCCGGGGTGCACGTCGCGGGCGGCGAGCAGGTAGGCGATCCGGTTGGTCAGCACCCGGGTCTTGCCGGAGCCGGCGCCGGCCACGATCAGCAGCGGGGAGCCGGCGTGGGTCACCGCGTCCCGTTGGGGGCCGTTGAGGCCGTCGAGGAGGGCGGCCGGATCCGACCCGGCGCCCCCGGGGCGGCGCGGCGGGGTCGGCCGGGACTCCGGCGCGGGCGGGGACGCGGGAATGTCGAAGAGAGGATGCATCGCAGCCCGAGTCTATGCCGCCGGGCGGACACTTCCCCGCCCGCGCCGCCGCCCGGCGCACGCCGGCACGTCTCACCTGTTGGTGCGTCTTCTTGCGCGCCCGCCCCGGTGGTCGGCATACTCGACGACGTGTTCGATCAGCGCTTCTCCTTTTACTACGGCACCGGGAGTCCGGCAGCCGTGGGTCGCGCCTGATCACAGACCTACGAAACGCCCCGGGCTCCCCAGAGCCCGGGGCGTTTTCGTTCCGGGATCCGGGTACCGGGCCCGAGCCCCGAGAGGGACGACGATGATGACTGACGTGGTGGAGTCCAGCGGCAGCCCGGCGCGCAACGGCCGGCCGGCCGGCGGCGACCCGACCGGTGCCGCGGCGGCCCGGACCGGCACCGACGACGCGGCGGCGGCGGAGCGGATCGGTGAGATCCGGCGGCGCATCGACGAGATCGACCGCACCCTCATCGCGCTCTGGCAGGAGCGGGCCGCGCTCTCCCAGGAGGTCGGCGCGACCCGGATGGCCTCCGGCGGCACCCGGCTGGTGCTCTCCCGCGAGCGGGAGATCCTGGAGCGGTTCCGCTCCGAGCTCGGCGCCGACGGCACGCAGCTCGCGCTCCTGCTGCTGCGCGCCGGTCGCGGCCCGCTGTGACGCGGTGACGTCCCCGGATACGACGAACCGCCTGCCGGCGTCGAGCTGACGCCGGCAGGCGGTCCGGAACGGATCAGGCCACCTCGTGGGTGACGACGATCTCCCGCTTCTCCGCGAAGTGGCAGGCGCTCGGGTGGTCCGAGCCCGGCCGGATCTGGAGCAGCGGCACCTCCTGGGCGCAGACGTCCTGCGCCTTCCAGCACCGGGTGCGGAACCGGCAGCCCGAGGGCGGGCTGACCGGCGACGGCACGTCGCCCTGGAGCCGGATGATCGCCTTGCTCTCGCGCACGGTCGGGTCCGGCACCGGCACCGCCGACAGCAGCGCCTGGGTGTACGGGTGGGTCGGCCGCTCGTAGATCTCGTCCTCGGTGCCGATCTCCACCATCTTGCCCAGGTACATCACGGCGACCCGGTCGGAGAGGTGCCGCACCACCGACAGGTCGTGGGCGATGAAGACGTACGACAGCCCGAACTCGGCCTGGAGCTTCTCCAGCAGGTTCATCACCTGGGCCTGGATCGAGACGTCCAGGGCCGACACCGGCTCGTCGCAGACGATCACCTCGGGCCGCAGCGCCAGCGCCCGGGCGATGCCGATGCGCTGCCGCTGGCCGCCGGAGAACTGGTGCGGGTACCGGTTGATGTGCTCCGGGTTGAGGCCGACCAGGTCGAGCAGCTCCTTGACCTTGCCGCGCCGGCTGCCGCGCGGAGCCACCTCGGGGTGGATCTCGAACGGCTCGCCGATCAGGTCACCCACCGTCATCCGGGGGTTCAGCGAGGTGTACGGGTCCTGCATCACCAGCTGGATCTGCCGGCGCAGCCGCCGCAGCGCGCCACCGGAGAGCTTGGAGATGTCCTGGCCCTTGTAGAGCACCTGGCCGGAGGTCGGCTTTTCCAGGTTCATCAGCACCCGGGCGAGCGTCGACTTGCCGCAGCCGGACTCGCCGACCACGCCGAGCGTCTCGCCGGCCTTGAGCTCGAAGGAGACGCCGTCGACCGCCTTGACCTGGCCGATGGTCTTCTTGAACACCACACCCCGGGTCACGGGGTAGTGCTTGACCAGGTCACGGACCTCGATGATGTGTTCAGTCACGGTTCACCAGTTCCTCGGCGAAGTGGCAGGCGCTGGCCCGGCCGTTGCCCAGTTGCAGCAGCGGCGGGACCTTCTCCCGGCACACCGGCTGCGCCATCGGGCAGCGCGGGTTGAACGCGCAGCCCGGCGGGATGTTCATCAGGTTCGGCGGGAGGCCCTTGATGGTGCGGAGCTCCTGCCCCTTCTCGTCCATCCGCGGGATCGAGTTGAGCAGGCCGAGCGTGTACGGGTGTCCCGGCTTGCGGTACAGGTCGTAGACGTCGGCTTCCTCGACGATCCGGCCGGCGTACATGACCGCGATCCGGTCCGCGACGTCGGCGACCACGCCGAGGTCGTGGGTGATCAGGATCATGCCCATCTGCCGTTCCCGCTGCAGCTCGCTGAGCAGGTCCATGATCTGGGCCTGCACGGTCACGTCGAGCGCGGTGGTCGGCTCGTCGGCGATCAGCACCTCGGGGTCCAGCGCCAGCGACATGGCGATCATGGCGCGCTGCCGCATACCGCCGGAGAACTGGTGCGGGTAGTTGCTGAACCGGCCCTTGGCGTTGGGGATCTTCACCTGGTCGAGCATCTCGATCGCGCGCTTCTTGGCGTCCGAGCGGCTCATGCCGCGCCGGATGCGGAACTGCTCGGCGATCTGGAAGCCGACTGTGAAAACCGGGTTGAGGGCCGAGAGCGAGTCCTGGAAGATCATGGCGATGCCCTCGCCACGGATCCGCCGCCGCTGCTCGGGGGACATGGTGAGCATGTCCTTGCCGTGGAAGCGGACCTTGCCGCCGGTGACGAAGCCGGGCGGGGTGTCCAGGATGCCCATGATGGTCTGCGCGGTGACGCTCTTGCCGGAGCCGGATTCGCCGAGCACGGCGAGGGTCTCCCCCGCGTCGACGTGGTACGTGACTCCGTTGATGACCTTGGCGACGCCGTCCCGGGTGCGGAACTCCACCCGAAGGTCGTCGACCTCGAGCAGGCGGCCCGAGGGGCGGCCGGATCCGTCGGCGCCCGGCGAGGACTGCTCGGACACGAGAATGTCGGACAACTCAGTTCCCCTATCGGAGCTTCGGGTCGAGGGCCTCGCGGACCGCCTCGCCGAGCATGACGAAGCTCAGCACTGCGGTGACGAGGAACGCGGCGGGGAAGAACAGCAGGAACGGCGAGACCCGGATGTAGTTCTGCGCCTCGCTGATCATGATGCCCCAGGAGACCACCGGGGTCTTCAGGCCGATGCCCAGGAACGAGAGCGTGGCCTCGGCGCCGATGAACGAGCCGACCATGATCGTGCCGTAGACCAGCAGCGGGGCCAGGCAGTTCGGCAGCAGGTGCTTGAGGATGATCCGGCCGGTGCCGGCCCCGAGCGCGCGGGCCGCGACGATGTAGTCGGCCTCCTTGGTGGCCAGCACCGAGGAACGCATCAGCCGCATCACGACCGGCCAGCTCAGCACGCTCAGGGACATGATCACCAGGCCCATGATCGTCCACTCGCCGTTGTCGGTGCCGGACCCGTTGAACGTGGTGAGGATGACGATCGAGCCGAGCACGAACGGCAGGCCGAAGAAGATGTCCGCCACGCGGGACAGCAGCGCGTCCACCCAGCCGCCGCGGTAGCCGGCGATGATGCCCATCGCGCCGCCGACGAGCAGCGTCAGGACGGTGGAGACCACAGCGACCACGATCGAGGCGCGGGCGCCGTAGATGACCCGGGCGTAGACGTCACGGCCCTGCACGTCGTAACCGAACCAGGCGGAGGACGACGGCTCGACCCGGCTGCGCTCCAGCGTGCCGTTCACGGCGTCGCCGGAGGTGAACAGCGACGGGAAGGCCGCCATCACGAGGAACAGCACGATGAACGTCGCCGAGATCCAGAACAGCGGCTTGCGGCGCAGGTCGATCCAGGCGTCGCCGAGCAGGCCACGGGGCTTCTGCTGCTTCGCGCTCTCCGGCAGGCCGGCGTTGGTGGGAGCGCCCGAACCGGCCTCGGTGGGCATGGTCGCGGGCGGCGTCGACACGATCGACGCGGTACTCGGGTCACTCATGCCCGCACCTCGCTGCGCTCGGCGCGGGCGTGGTTGCCCGCGCAGACTGCTGGGACGATTCGTTCGCTGCGGCGGTCACTCATAGCGGATCCTCGGGTCGAGGGCAGCGTAGAGCAGGTCGACCACCAGGTTCATCACGAGATAGACGAGCACCAGCACCACCACGATGCCGACAACGGTAGCGCTCTCCTTCGTCACGATCGAGCGGAGCACCTGGCGGCCGATGCCGTTGATACCGAAGATGCCCTCCGTCACGATCGCGCCGCCCATCAGGGCGCCGAGGTCGGTGCCGAGCAGGGTGACGACCGGGATGAGCGAGTTGCGCAGCAGGTGCACGCCGACCACGCGGCGCATGGGCAGGCCCTTGGCGATCGCGGTACGCACGTAGTCGGCACGCCGGTTCTCGGCGATGCTCGTACGCGCCACCCGGGCGATGTACGCCATCGATGCGCTTCCGAGCACGAAGCCCGGCACGATCAGTTCGCTGAACCGCATCTCGTTGGACACGGTCGGGTTGATGATGCCCCACTTCACACCGAGCAGCCACTGCAGCACGAAGCCGATGACGAAGACGGGCAGGGCGATCAGGAAGAGGGTGGAGACCAGGACCAGGTTGTCCAGGAAGCCGTTGCGCCGGAGACCGGTGAGGATGCCCGCGCCGAGACCGATCACGGCCTCGATGGCGAGGGCGACCACTGCCAGCTTCAGGGTGTTCGGGTACGACGTGGCGATGATGTCGCTGATCTCGCGACCGCCGAACGTGATACCGAAGTCACCCTGCAGAAGGTTCTTCATGTAGCTGGCGTACTGCACCCAGATCGAGTCGTCGAGATGGTACTTCTCGGTCATCATGGCCCGGTAGTTCGGCGGGCAACCGCGGTCGCCGCACTTGCCGGCGAAGGGGTCACCGGGCACGGACCAGACGAGCCAGTAGATCAGGAACGTCGTACCGATGAACACCGGTACGAGTTGCAGCAGCCGTCTCAAGAGATAACGGCCCATGGGGTGGTCCTCCAGACAGGGAGCGCCGGGTGAGCCGGCGCGGCGGCGACAACGTGCGAGGGGTTCGTTGTACACCCCCTCGCGGAACGGCCCCGGGTCGGGCTCACCGGTAGGCGAGCCCGACCCGGGGTCAGACCGTTCGGATCAGAGCTCGACCGAGGTGATGTCGAGCTCACCGACGTTGGACAGCTCCAGCTTCTTGATCTTCTCCGAGTGGCCGGACTGCTGGCCACCGAAGTAGATCGGCATGGAGGGGACGTCCTGGTCGATCAGCTTGACGGCCTCAGCGAACTTCTTGTGGGCCTCCTCGAGGCTGGGGGCCGCGGAGGCCTCCTTGGCGAGGGCGTCCACCTGCGGGTTGCTGTACTTGCCGTCGTTCGAGGAACCACCGGTGACGTAGAGCGGGTTGATCCAGTTCTCGACGTCCGGGTAGTCCTGCTGCCAACCGGCCCGGTAGGCACCGGTCATCTTGTAGGCGTTGATGTTGGCGCGGAAGACCGCGAAGGTCGGCACGCCGACGGCAACCGCGTCGATGCCCAGGTTGGTCTTGATCTGCTGGGCGACGGCCTCCATCCACTCCTTGTGGCTGGCGTCCGCGTTGTACGACAGGGTCAGCTTGCCCTGGAAGCCACCGGCCTCCTGGAGGAGCTGCTTGGCCTGGGCCACGTCGAACTTGCAGGCGGTGCAGTTGCCCGGCTCGGCGCCCGGGGTCAGCGGGTTGGCCCAGCTGTCGGCCGGCTTGCGGTTACCGAAGAAGATCTTGTCGGTGATCGACTGCCGGTCGATGGACATCGAGATCGCCTTGCGCAGCTTCGGGTTCTGGAAGCGCTTGTCGTAGATCGGGAAGGCGATGATGCCGGTCGACGGGGTGGTCGACGCCATGGCACGGTCGGCCAGGTCGGTCTTCCACTTCTCGCCGGCCAGCGCGGAGACCGGAACCTGCTGCTGGAAGTCCAGGTTGCCGGCGAGCAGGTCGTTGTACGCCGCCGTGTCGTCCTGGTAGATCTTGACGGTGACGTCCTTGATCTTCATCTTGTCGCGCAGGCTGTAGTCGTCGAAGCGGGTCAGCTTGATCTCGACGTCGTCCTGCCAGGAGACGAGCTTGACCGGGCCGTTACCGATCGGCTTCTTGCCGAAGTCCGCCGGGGTGGACGAGAAGAACGCGTCCGGCAGCGGCATGAAGGCGCTGTAGCCCAGCTTGGTCGGGAACACGGCGGTCGGCGCGGAGAGCGTGACCTCGAAGTTCCAGTCGTCGACGACCTTCAGGCCGGACATCTCCTTGACCTTCGGCTCCGGGGCCTTCTTCGGGCCGTCCGGGCCGTCCGGGTCCTCGGTGAAGACCTCGTCGAAGCCCTGGATGTCGGAGAAGAAGGAGGCGTTCTGCGCGCCGTTCGGGCCGTACGCAGCCCAGTTCCAGGCCTTGACGAAGCTCTCGGCCTTGACGGTGGTGCCGTCGTGGAACTTGGTGTTCTGCTTGATCTTGATCTTGAAGACCTTCGAGTCGCTCGTGTCGATCGACTCGGCGAGCAGGTTCTGCGGCGCCCCACCGTTGTTGGGGTACTCGACCAGGCCGCTCCACACCCAGTCGATGACCTTGCCGCCACCGGTCTCGGTGGTGTTCGCCGGAACCAGGGGGTTCTCCGGCTGGGTTCCGTCGATGACGATCGCGCCGTCCTTGCTGGCGCCGGCGTCGCCACCGTCGTTGTTCCCGCTGGAGCAGCCGGACGCGACGAGCGCGAATGCCGCGCCCACCGCGAGCGCGCCGCTCGCCCGCTTCGAGACTCTCATTCCGAGGGGCCTCCTCTTTCTAACCTGGTTCCGTCGTGAGTTTCACGCACGTCTTTGGGGGTGACACCACCGGCGACCCGAACCGCAGGACGCCGGTTTACCGCAGAGGAATTCGGGACACCCCAGGGGTACCGATCCGCCGGGCGCCACACCCTGGACGAGACACCGCGCAGGGTCGGCGGCCACGCAGCGGCGCGAAAGACGGCGTCACGTGGTCGACGGGCCCGACGAGGTGCCTCACACCGGGGGGTGAGGTGCTGCCACTGTGACACCAACCGGCCCTTTCCGTGAAGGTGCCGTTATCAAGCCGTTAGTTGGTCGCCACGTTGCCGATACTTGAGAAAAGATCACAAAGCGCACGGACGATAGGGCCCTGAACAGGCAAGACGGGCATAGAAGGGTCGACAAGCATCCCTGCGGCAGGGAGGTTGTGACGTTCACCGCGCCGGCCTCGGCGCCTCCCACGGGCAGGCGACTGTCGTGTTTTCTGTCCGTCCGGATGATGCCATGCCGACTGAGCGGGCGACAGAGGCACCCGGGGGTACGAGGCCGCCGAGGCCCCGCCCCCGGGCGGACGTGGGATTCCTAGACCAGCCGGCGGTCGGCGGCCCAGCGGGACAGCTCGTACCGGTTCGACATCTGGAGCTTGCGCAACACGTTGGAGACGTGCGTCTCGACCGTCTTGATCGAGATGTACAGCTCCTTGGCGATCTCCTTGTACGCGTACCCCCGGGCGAGCAGCCGCAGCACCTCGCGCTCGCGGTTGGTGAGCTGATCCAGCTCGGGATCGGCCACCGGCGCGTCCGGCCGGGACGCGAACGCGTCGAGCACGAACCCGGCCAGCCGCGGGCTGAACACGGCGTCGCCGTCGGCCACCCGCCGGATCGCGTCGGTCAGCTCCTCCGGCGAGATCGTCTTCGTGACGTACCCCCGCGCGCCGGCGCGGATCAGGCCGATCACGTCCTCGGCGGCGTCGGACACGCTCAGCGCCAGGAACCGCACCTGCGGGTGGGTACGTCGCATCGCCTCCAGCACCGCGCGGCCGCCGCCGTCGGGCATGTGCACGTCGAGCAGCACCACGTCCGGCGCGGTGGCCGCGATCCGGGTCACCGCCTCGGCCACCGAGCTGGCCTCGCCGACCACCTCCACCCGCGCCCCCAGCTCGGCGCGGACGCCGGCCCGGAACATCGCGTGGTCGTCGACGAGGAACACCCGCAGCGGCCCGCGCGGCGCCGTACCCTCGACCGGTTCCTGCTCGGACATGTCACTTGTCCCTTTCCGCCGTGGAGCCGGAGCCGCTGATCGGCAGGATCAGCCGGACCTCGGTCCCTTCCCCCGGCTCGGACCGGATCTCCGCCCGGCCGCCGTGCCGCTTCATCCGTCCGATGATCGAGCCCCGGACGCCGTGCCGGTGATTCTCCACCGTATCCGGGTCGAAGCCCTTGCCCCGGTCCCGGACGAACACGCTCACCTGCTCCGGCTCCACCTCGGCGTACAGCGAGACGGTCTGCACACCGGCGTGCCGGGCCGCGTTGACCAGGGCCTCCCGGGCGGCGGCCACGATCGCGCCCACCTTCTCGTCGGTCTCCCGGTCGCCGACCACCACCACCTCGACGGTGATGGCGAACGTGTCCTCCACCTCGGCGGCGGCCTGCTCCAGCGCGGCCGCGAAGCGCTCGGTGGGCGACGCGGTCGGCTTGTAGAGCCAGTTGCGCAGCGAGCGCTCCTGACCGCGGGCCAGCCGCTGCACCGTCTTGACGTCGCTGGCGTTGCGCTGGATCAGGGCCAGCGTGTGCAGCACCTGGTCGTGCACCATCGCGGCCAGTTCGGCGCGCTCCTGCTCCCGGATGCGGCCCTCCCGCTCAGAGCGGAGCTGGTTCCAGGTGCGCCAGAGCACCGGGCCGGTGACCACACCCACGCCGGCCAGCCCGACCAGCGCGAAGATCACGCCGTTGAGCACCGCGTCGAAGTTCTGCGCCGGTGAGTAGACGGCGGCCACGCCGATGATGCCGACCGCGACGAGCACACCGCCGCCGATGAAGCGCAGCACGAACGCGCGCCTGTCGCTCTCCTCCACCACCGCGCCCAGCCAGGGCACCGCCGAGTCGCCCCACTGCCGGCGGCGCTCCGGGGCGGCCTGGTGCCAGATGACGCCCGCGCCGACCGCGATGATCGCGACCAGCCAGCCGGCGGTACCGGCCGCGCCCACCGAGTTGAACGCCACCACCTGGAGCAGCAGCACGCCGAGCCCGATCACCACGAACGGCAGCAGCTGGGCCAGGTCGCGGCGGGGCGGGGCGGCGGTGTCGCCGGGGCGGGGCGGGACCACCGCCCAGAAGGCGGCGTAGAGCAGCAGCCCGAGCCCGCTCAGCCCCAGCAGCACCATGAACGCCACGCGGACCCGCAGCACCGGGATGCCCAGGTGCTCGGCGATGCCCGCGGCCACGCCGGCGGCCAGCCGGTGCTCGGTGGCCCGGTAGAGGCGCGGGGCGTGCGGGGCGGGGGTGCTGCTGATCGGAGGCTCCCAGGTCGAGGCGGATGTGCCGGCGGCGCGCCGACGCTCAGATCGTCACACGGTTGCGACGCCGCGGACCACGGGGACGCCCCGGAGTTTCACCGGCGGTGGATCTCAGGGTGGGGTCAGGGTCGGGTCCGGAGGCTGCTCGGGCGGCCGGGGCAGCAGTATCGAAGGCATGAACGAGGACGCTGCCCGTCCGCCCCGCCCCTGGGCGGCAGCACAGGACGCCCCGCCGCCGCCCCCGCCGGGAGCGGCGCCCACCACCGACCAGGCGAGCCCGCCGCCCGGCGGCGGCACGCCGTTCGCCGGTCCACCACCCGGTGGGTACGCCCCACCGCCCGGCGCCGCCGGCTTCACCACCCGGTACGGCCTGGTACGCCCCCGTGAGGGCCGCTACCTGGCCGGGGTGTGCGCCGCCATCGGCCGGGCCACGAACACCGACCCGGTGCTGTGGCGCGTGCTGCTGGCCGTGCTCGGCTTCTTCGGCGGCATCGGCATCATCGTGTACGTCGCCGGCTGGCTGATCATCCCCGGCGAGGGCGACACCGCCTCCCCGGTGGAGGCCATGCTCGGCCGGGGCCGGTCCAGCATGTCCCCGATCACGGTGATCGTGCTCGGCATCGTGGTGGCGCTCGGCTTCGCCTACGTGGTCACGGACGGGTTCCGGGCGATCCTGCTCGGCGCGGTGATCCTGATCGGCGGCGCGCTCCTGCTCAACCGCGAGCAGCGCGGCCCGGCGCAGCGGCCGGCTCAGCCGGTGCCGCCGCACGGTCCCCCGCCGGGTCCGGTGCCGCCGGTGGCCTGGCCCGCGCCGCCGGCCCCGGCGCCGGGTACGTGGACCGCGGCTCCCCCCGCGGCCCCGTGGACCGGCACGCCCGCCGGACCGGCACACCCCGGCGCGGTGCCGTCCGGCGGCCTGCCCGCCGAGCCCGGCTACCCGCCGGCGTCCGTGTCCGAGCCGGGCTATCCCCTGGCGCCCGCCTCCGAGCCTGGCTACCCGCCGGCGTCCTCGCCCGAGCCCGGCTACCCGCCGGCGTCCCCGTCCGAGCCCGGTTACGAGCCGGGGCACCCGGTCACGTCCGACGCGGACCGCGAGCCGGGCCCCTCCGGACCCGCCACCGGCTACCCGACGCTGCCGGCGCCGGGCTGGCCCGCCGCGGCAGGCACCCGGCCGGACCCGTCCGAGCCGACGACGGTGGCGATGCGGCACGTGACCGGGCCGGTCGCCGACACCGCCGCCTGGCCCGCGTACGGCGGGAACCCGGCCCGGCCGGGCGCGCGGGACGCCGGTGCCCGGCTGGACGAGCCGGCCGCCGTGCCGCCGCCCGCGCCGGTCGGCGCACCGCTGCCGCCCGGCGGGTACCGGCCGCCGTTCGCCCCGCACGGCCCCTACGCCGGATCGCCGCCCGTCCCGCCACCGGTCCGGCCGCCGCGACCGCCGAAGCGGCCCAAGGAGCGCTCGCCGCTCGGCGCGATCACGTTCTCGCTGATCTTCCTGGCGCTCGGCGTGGTGGCCATGCTCGACCTGCTCGACGTCTTCCCGGTCGGTGCCGCCGGCTACTTCGCCGCGGTGCTCGCGACCATCGGCCTCGGCCTGCTCGTCGGCACCTGGTTCGGCCGGGCGCGCTGGCTGATCGCCCTGGGCCTGGTGACCGCGGCGGCGCTCGGCATCGCCACGGTCGCCGAGTCCTACGACCGGGTACGCGGCATCGACGGCAACGTCACCTGGGCCCCGACCGACCTGCGCGACCTGGCGAACCGGTACGAGAACAACCTCGGTGACGCCACGCTCGACCTGCGCGGGATCGACTTCGACAAGCAGGACGTCCAGGTGACCGTCGACGTGAACCTCGGCAACGCGACAGTGGTCGTACCGCCGAATGTCGACGTGACCACGGTGGCCGACGTGAACGCCGGTGACGCCACGGTCTTCGGCCGGCGCAGCGGCGGGCTCGGCGGTCGCCAGTGGGAGACCACCGACGTCGGTGCCGACGGCCCCGGTGGGGGCAAGCTGCGCCTCTTCGTCCACGTCAACGCCGGCAAGCTGGAGGTGACCCGATGAAGGCACACCGTACCGACATCGTGTCGTTCGCTTTCGGACTCGTCTTCCTCGGCCTGTCCGTCTGGTGGCTGCTGGCTCGGATCCTCGGTCTCTCCGTACCCCCGGTCGGCTGGTTCCTGGCCGGCGGGCTGGTGCTGATCGGCCTGCTCGGACTGATCGGCGCGCTGCGCTCGGGCCGCGCACCGGAACAACCCGCGCCGGACGTCACCGTCGCGGCACCGTACGGCTCCCCGGCCGCCGGCACGGAGACTCCCGCCGACGCGGAGGCGGTCACCGACACGAAGACGCCCGACGCCGCCGACGAGTGGGCCACCGAGGCCACCACGGACTCCGCGGAACCGGCCACCCGCGAACTGCCGGCGCTCGATCCACCGGCCGACGAGGCGGCGCCACAACGCCGTACGCCGGGGGATCCGGCCTGACCGCGCCACTGCGGCGCCCTTCGGACGCGGCCTATGCTGGTCGGCGGAGATCTCGCCTCCGCCGGCCGGCCCCGCCCCCGACCATGCCGGAGCCGCCGGTCGGGTCGCCGGAGCCGCCCCGTCCGTTCGCTATCTCGTCAGGAGCCCGTCCGACATGACCCAGTCCCCCGCCGTGCGTGTCACCGGTCCCACCGGTGCGGTCCGCATCGGCGAGCGCGCCGCCCGCACGCTCGTCAGCGAGTTCGCCCGGCGTAACGACCCGAAGGCCGGCCTGCTGGTCGGCGCGACCCCGGAGTCCGCGGTGCTGGCCGCCGCGATCGAGGCGCTGCTGCCCGGCGACCGGCTCACCGTGGTGCCGGCGGAGGGCGCCGCGGCGGCCGCGCTGCGCGAACACGTCACCGCGCAGGGCCGCTGGGTCGCCGACCGGGTACGCGTGGCCGACACCCTCGCCGAGGCGGACGCCGCCGCGGTGGTGGTCGTCGCCGAGCCGTTCACCGGCAGCGCGGACGAGGCGCGCGTCGCGATCGACGGGCTGGCGAAATACCTGGCCGAGGGCGCGGTGCTGAGCGTCGCCGCGCCGCTGTTCCGCACCGGGGGCGCCGACGGCGAGCTGGACCGGCAGGGCGTGCTCCACGGCGTACGCAGCGACCTGGTGCTGCGCAACACCCCGCCAGTACGCGTGCACCACCTGCGGTTCACCCCGGCGCCGGTGGCGCTCGCGGCCTCGCTGTCCCCGGCGTACCGGCCGTCGAGCGTGCCGCTGACCCGGGGCATGCACATCGACTCCAACGGCGTGGCCGCGGCGGGCATCACGCTCGGCCTGGCCGCCCTGACCCGGGCCGCGCGGCCGAAGTCGAAGCTCTGGCTGCTGCCGGCGCTGGCCGCCGCGCCGGTGGCCGCGTTCTTCCGGGACCCGGAGCGGGACGTGCCGGAGGACCCGTCGGCGGTCGTCGCCTCGGCGGACGGTCAGGTGCTGTCCGTGCAGCGCCTGCAGGACGAGCGCTTCGGCGACGGCGAGTGGCTGCGGATCGCGGTGTTCCTGTCGGTGCTGGACGTGCACGTCAACCGCTCCCCGGTGGCCGGCAAGGTGGTCGACTACTTCGTCGCCGACGGCGGGTTCGTCAACGCCATGAAGCCGGACGCCGAACACAACGTGGCGGCGTACACGGTGCTGGACACCGACCACGGCACCGTCGTGGTGGCGCAGCGCACCGGGCTGATCGCCCGCCGGATCGTGCAGCGGGCACCAGTCGGCTCGCTGCTGGCCCGGGGTGAGCGCTTCGGCCTGATCCGGTTCGGCTCGCGTACCGACGTCTACCTGCCGGCCGACGCCGCGGACCCGCTGGTCGGTCCGGGCGACAAGGTGGTCGGCGGCGCGACGGTGATCGCCCGCTGGCGCTGAGCGCCGGACACGAAGAAGGGGCGCCGCTGCAGCGGCGCCCCTTCTGTCGTTCTCGGATCAGGCGGTACGGCGCTGGTGCAGCCAGAGCAGCGGCCCGCTGACCAGGTAGCCGACCACCACGAACGCGAAGGTGAGCCGGATGTCGACGAGCGCGCCGATCACCGGGGCCAGCCAGAGCCACGGCGGCAGCTTCAGCAGCCGGGCGAGCTTCGCGTACGGGAAGCTGGACACCATGGCGAAGGCGAGCAGCGCCACGCCGGCCACCATGACCAGGCCGGGGACCGGCACGCCGATCGCCACGGTCAGGGCGAGCACCGCCGCCGCCATGGTGGTCGGCACGCCGCAGAAGAAGCGGCCGTCCTTCGGCGAGACGTTGAACCGGGCGAGCCGGATCGCCGCGCAGGCGGCGACGAGCGCGCAGGAGACCGCGGCGGCCGCCGGGGGCACCGAACCGGCCAGCGAGGCGTAGACCACGACCGGCGCGGCGAGGCCGAACGAGCACATGTCGGCGAGCGAGTCCATCTGCGCGCCGAACGGGCTGGCCACGCCGAGCTTGCGGGCCAGTGCGCCGTCGAGGCCGTCGAACGCGACGCACGCGATCAGGCAGATCGCGGCGAGCTGCACGTCACCGCGCATGGCCAGGAAGATGGCCAGCATGCCGAGCATGAGGCTGCTCAGCGTGCACGCGTTGACGAGCGCGAACTTGGCCCGGCGGGCGGCGGTGCGCTCACCCGGCAGGAGCGGGATCGACATCCCCGGGGACTCGTCGTCGACCGGGGCGGCCGGGGCGAGCGCCGGGCTCACCGGGCGTACCGCTTCGATGTCGGTGTCGAGCCGGCCGTAGCGGATGCGCTGGCGGTCGGAGTAACGGTGGTCGGGGGTGACCAGGTCGGTCCCCGAGACGGCCGCGCCGTCCCGGCGGCCCACCCGGACCAGCAGCACCTGGCGGGCGAACGTGCTGCTGCGGCGCAACCTGCCCGCCCAGCGACGCCCTGCGGGGCGCGGACTGTCAGTCGTACGACGCCGGCGCCATGGGGCTCTCGGCACGTTTCCTCCATCACCGGATCGGCTGGCCGCCCACGGCGGGGCGGGTGTCCGGCTGTCTCGTGCCGGACCTTTCGGGTCCGGCAGCCCTTTTGCGGAGTACACCATTGCACAGGGGACAGGGGCTTGGCGATAGCTGCCGGCGGTACTTATATCTCCCTTAACCGCGCGAACCGCCCACTCATTCCCATCTCGGGCCTCAATGCCCGTTTTCGTCGGTCAGCCGTACTTCCGACTGTACCGGAGGTCACCCAGGGCGGCTCGGCGAGCGATTCAGCTCACCCGCTGCCCGGTGGCCCGGGCCGCCACGTCGGTCATCGACAGACCGGTGACCTGCTCCCTGGCGAACCAGGCGGCCCGCGCGGTCGAGCCGCCGGCCAGCTCGGTCACCACCGCGTCGGTCGGCGCGTCCACCCGTACCCGGTAGATCACCCGGACGCCGTGCCAGTCCAGCGGGCGGCCCTCCGGGCCGAGCGCGGCCGGGTTGTGCAGGTTGTCCACGGCGATCAGGTCGACCACCCGGCCCAGCTGCCCGGCCTCCTCGACCAGCTCGCGCAGCAGCCCGGCGGCGGGCTGCTCGCCGTGGTCGGTGCCGCCCCCGGGCAGGTGCCAGCGACCCGCGCCCGGGTACCCGTCGGCGATCATGGTGAGCAGCACCCGGTCGGCCGGGTCGGTGACCAGCCCGTACGCGGCGAAGCGCTGCCGGCGGTCGACCGACGGCCCGGCCGGTTCGGCGGGCAGCGCCCGGGGCAGGTCGGCCGGCAGCGGAGTCACCGGCAGGCCGAGCAGCTCGGCGGTGAACGGCATCAGCGGCCGGGCAGCGGCCTCCTCGGGGGCGAACCAGCCCACCTCGTCGCTGCCACCGGCCGGCTCGGGCCGCAGCCGTCCGCCGCGCGCCTCCACCTCGAAGATCAGCCGATCGGTGTGCAGCGCGATCCCCAGGCCGGCGAACGCGGCCACGTCGGCCACCGCGGCCCGGATCGCGCCGGGCGCCACGGTCAGGCCGGTCTCCTCGGCGAACTCGCGTACCACGGTGTCGGCCGGGTGCTCCGCGTGCTCGACGCCGCCACCGGGCAGCTGCCACACCCCCGGGTAGGGGCACTTCGCCGAGCCACGCGCCAGCAACACCCGCCCCTCGGTGTCCCGCAGCACCCCGTAGGCCCCGACCCGCCGCAGCTGCTCCACAGCACCCTCCCCCGCCCGCGCGCCGCGCGCTCCCGCCGCACCCCGCGCCCCACTCCGTCGATCATGAGGTTAGCGGTACCGAGGCGGACATTTCGCGCCGTCAACGTCATGATCGCCGGGGTGGAGGCCCGGGGTGAGGGGCCCGGGTGGGGGTCAGAGGAGGTGAGCGGCCTGGACTGCTTCGGCCGTCACCTCGGTGAGGCGGTCGGTGGGCAGGGCGTCGAGTTCCTCGCGGCGGAACCAGCGGGCCTCGCAGGTGGAGCCGCCGATGTCGGCCACGGTGGGCGGCGCGGGCTGGTCGACCACCACCCGGTAGAAGGCGCGTACGCCGTGCCAGTCGATCGGGTAGCCCTCCGGGCCGAGCGAGGCGGCGTCCCGGTGGCTGGCCACCCCGAGCAGCTCGACCAGGCGACCGGTCTGACCGGTCTCCTCGACCAGTTCGCGGATCAGCGCCGCGCCCGGCTGCTCGCCGTAGTCGGTGCCGCCGCCGGGCAGGTGCCAGCAGCCGGCGCCCGGGTAGCCGTCGGAGACCCGGGTCAGCAGCACGCGCTCCTCCGGGTCGGTCACCACCGCGTACGCGGCGAAGCGCTGCGCCCGGTGCAGACCGTCCGGGCCGGGGACGGCGTAGAACGAGGGGAACTCGGGCACCTCCTCCGGCACGATGTCGTCGGTGGAGGTGGGCAGGCCCAGGGCGCGTGCGGTGAACGACCGCAGCGGAAGCTCCCGCGCCTCGTCGAGGGTGAACCAGCGGGCCAGGTCGGTCGGCCGGTCGACCCGCTCGGTGAGCGTGCCGCCCCGGACCGACACGGTGTAGAGCAGCCGGTCGGTGTGGATCGTGATGCGCCGCTCGGGCAGCGCCCGCATGTCGGCGAGCACGTCCTGGAGGCCGGCGACCGCCACCGAGAGCCCGGTCTCGGCCGCGGTCTCCCGGACGACTGTGTGTTTGGGGTCCTCACCGTGGTCGACCGCGCCTCCGGGGAGCGACCAGGTGCCGGGGGTGCCGGAGCGCTCCGATGCGCGGACCAGCAACACTCGGCCGTTTGAATCAGCACAAACTGCGTATGCCGCGATCCTGCGGAGCGGCTCCAGCGAGGTGGTCACGGGAGCAAATTCTCCCCGGAGCGGGTTACCGACATCGAAAAGAGTCAGATTCCTGACTCTCCGCTGGCGTCTCAGGGACGGTTCAGGGTAGGCGTCCGGGCGGTCACCGAGGTCGGCCGCCGCGGCGCGCGGGACCGTTGACACATGACCTTCCCGAACCCCTCCCAGGCCCCGTACAAGCAGCTCCGCCGACCGGTCAGCGACCGCATGATCGCCGGTGTGGCGAGCGGCCTCGGCCGCTACTTCGCCGCCGACCCCACGCTGATCCGGGTGATCTTCGCGACCGCCACGGTGCTCACCGGCGGGCTCGCCGCGCTCGCGTACCCGATCATGTGGTTCCTGATGCCCGAGGAGCCGGCCGGCGCGCCCGCCTGGCCGCACCCGCCGGGGACCGCGCCCGGGTGGCCGCCGGTCCCGCCGGCTACGCCGGCCGAGCCGCGGACGCCGGGCGGGCCGCAGGCCGGACCGCAGACGCCGCCCGCGGCCTGAGCCGCGTCACTCCCACTCGATGGTGCCCGGCGGCTTGCTGGTGACGTCCAGGACCACGCGGTTGACCTCGGCGACCTCGTTGGTGATCCGGGTGGAGATCCGGGCCACCACGTCGTAGGGCAGCCGGGACCAGTCGGCGGTCATCGCGTCCTCGCTGGAGACCGGGCGCAGCACCACCGGGTGACCGTAGGTGCGCCCGTCGCCCTGCACCCCGACGCTGCGGACGTCGGCCAGCAGCACCACCGGGAACTGCCAGACGCCCCGGTCCAGACCGGCCGCGGTCAACTCCTGCCGGGCGATCAGGTCGGCCTTGCGGAGCACGGCGAGGCGCTCCTCGTCGACCGCGCCGATGATCCGGATGGCCAGACCCGGGCCGGGGAACGGGTGCCGCCACACCATCGCCTCGGGCAGCCCCAGCTCCAGGCCGATCGTGCGGACCTCGTCCTTGAACAGCGTGCGCAGCGGCTCGACCAGGGAGAACTTCAGGTCCTCGGGCAGGCCACCGACGTTGTGGTGGCTCTTGATGTTGGCGGTGCCGGTGCCGCCGCCGGACTCGACCACGTCCGGGTAGAGCGTGCCCTGCACGAGGAATTCCACGTCGCCGTGCGCGGCGATCTCCCGGGCCGCGGCCTCGAAGACGCGGATGAACTCCCGGCCGATGATCTTGCGCTTCTGCTCCGGGTCGGTCACCCCGGCGAGCGCGCCGAGGAACCGCTCCCGCGCGTCGACCACCTTGAGCCTGATGCCCGTCGCCGCCACGTAGTCCTTCTCGACCTGCTCGGCCTCACCGGCCCGCAGCAGGCCGTGGTCCACGAACACGCAGGTGAGCTGGTCGCCCACGGCTCGGTGCACGAGCGCCGCGGCGACCGCCGAGTCCACGCCGCCGGAGAGGCCGCAGATGACCTCCTTGTCGCCCACCTGCTCCCGGATCCGGGCGACCTGCTCGTCGATGATGTTCGACGGTGTCCAGGTGGGCGCGATGCCGGCGATGTCGTACAGGAAGCGGGTGAGCATCTCCTGGCCGTGCGCGGTGTGCCCGACCTCGGGGTGGAACTGCACGCCGGCGCGGCGGCCGGCCAGGTCCTCGAACGCGGCCACCGGGGCACCCGCCGACTCGGCGGTGACGGTGAAGCCGTCCGGGGCCTCGGTGACGCAGTCGCCGTGGCTCATCCAGACCGGCAGGTCGGCGGGCAGGTCGCGCAGCAGCACACCGGGCTCGGTCAGGCGCGGGCGCAGCGGGGTGCCGCCGTACTCGCGGTTGCCGGTGCGCGCGACGGTGCCGCCGAGCGCCTGGGCCATGGCCTGGAAGCCGTAGCAGATGCCGAAAACCGGTACGCCGGTCTCGAACATGCCGGCGTCGATCTGCGGGGCGCCCGGCGCGTAGACGCTGGAGGGACCGCCGGACAGGATGATCGCGGCCGGGTTCTTCGCCAGCATCTCGGACACCGGCATGGAATGCGGGACGATCTCGGAGTAGACCTTCGCCTCGCGGACACGGCGCGCGATGAGCTGGGCGTACTGGGCTCCGAAGTCCACCACGAGGACGGGGCGAGGCGTGCTCATGTGCGCAAAGCCTACCGACAGTCACCGGGCCATCGGACGCGCCCCGGCGGTGTGGCGGGGTGAACCTTGCGCCGACGCGGTCAGCGCAGCGCGGCGGGGGCGTGCGCGGGGACGGCGGGCCGCCGCGGTGGCACCGGCGCGACCCGGGTGTACGCCGACCCGAGCGCCGGGCGCGGGTCGGCCTCGCCCTTGTTCGGCCAGTACGACATGGCCCGCTCGGCCTGCGCGGTGATCGTCAGCGACGGGTTGACGCCCAGGTTCGCCGAGACCGCCGCGCCGTCCACCACGTGCAGCCCCGGGTGGCCGTACACCCGGTGCCAGGGGTCGATGACGCCCTCGTCCGGGGTGGCGCCGATGACCGCGCCGCCGAGGATGTGCGCGGTGACCGGGATGTTGAACGGCTCGGTGACCGCCCCGCCCGGGGTGCCGCCGATCTCCTCGGCGAGCAGCCGGGCCGCGGTGTTGCCGGCCGGGATCCAGGTCGGGTTGGGCGCGCCGTGGCCGGGGCCGGAGACCAGCCGGCCCCGGCGGTAGCGGGTGGTCAGCGAGTTGTCGACCGACTGCATGACGAGCGCGATCACGGTGCGCTCGGACCAGCGGCGCACCGACAGCATCCGCGCCGCCAGCGCGGGCTGCCGGACGATGCTGCCCAGCCAGCGCCGGACCCGGCGGGGACCGCCGTCGACGAGCAGCGACTGGAGCAGGCCCATCGCGTTGGAGCCCTTGCCGTAGCGGACCGGCTCGATGTGGGTCTGCGGGTCGGGGTGGAACGAGCTGGTGATCGCCACCCCCTCGGTGAAGTCGAGGCCGCGCCGGCGGGCCGCGCCGGGCGCCACCGAGGCGCCGAGGATGGCCTCGGAGTTGGTGCGGGTCAGCTCGCCCAGCCGGGGCGAGAGCGCCGGCAGCGCGCCGGTCGCCTTCATCTCGTGCAGCAGCCGCTGGGTGCCGAGCGCGCCGGCCGCGAAGACCACCTGGTCGGCGTGGATCACCTCGCGCCGCTTGCGCAGCCAGGCGCCGGTGCGTTCGGTGTGCACCGCGTAGCCGCCGGCCGGGTCCGGGCGGACGGCGGTCACGGTGGTCAGCGGGTGCACCTGCACGCCGAGGCGCTCGGCCAGCCAGAGGTAGTTCTTCACGAGCGTGTTCTTGGCGCCGTGCCGGCAGCCGGTCATGCACGAGCCGCAGTGGCTGCACCCGGTGCGGTCCGGCCCGGCCCCGCCGAAGTACGGGTCGGCCACCCGCTCGCCGGGCCGCCCGATGTGCACCCCGACCGGCGTCGGGTGGTAGGTGTGCGCCACCCCCATCCGCTCGGCCACCGCGCGGACGGCCTGGTCCGCGCGGGTGTCGATCGGGTACGTGGTGACGCCGAGCATCCGCTTCGCCTGGTCGTAGTGGCGGGCCAGCTCGTCGCGCCAGTCGGTGATGTCCCGCCACTGCGGGTCGGCGTAGAACGCGTCGAGCGGCTCGTAGAGCGTGTTCGCGTAGACGAGCGACCCGCCGCCGACCCCGGCGCCGGAGAGCACCAGCACGCCGCCGCCGGCCTTGCGGTCGGCCGAGCGCAGCAGCGTGATCCGCTGGAGCCCGAAGCAGCCGAGCCGGGGCGCCCAGAGGAACCGTCGCGCCCGCCAGGACGTACGCGGGAACTCGTCGTCGGCGAAGCGCCGGCCCGCCTCCAGGACGCCCACCGTGTAGCCCTTCTCGGCCAGCCGGAGCGCCGTGACGCTGCCGCCGAAGCCCGAACCGATGACGAGCACGTCGTAACGCATGAACGCATCATTACCGACCGGTAGCTATGGCGCCAGCGAGTGTTTTTCGCAGATCATGCAGAGCGCTCGATTCGCCGGGATTCCCGCCGCTGCAACCTTCGGCGGCTGCCGGCGCGTCGAACACCACGGGGAGGAACGAACGTGACGAGACGACGCCTGCTGGGCCTGGCCGCACTGGTGGCGGCGCTGCTGGTGGCCACCGGAGCGGTGGTGACCACCCGGCTGGTGGCGAACCGCCCGGCCGCCCCGGTCGCCGGCCCGAGCACCGCGCCGCCGGCCTCACCGACGCCCGCCCCGACCACCGCCAGCCCGACACCCCCGCCCGGCGCCGACCTGAAGGGCCCGCTCAACCTGCTGCTGGTCGGCGTGGACACCCGGGTCAGCATCCCCGGCTGGGAGCCGCACGCCGACGCGGTGCTGCTGCTGCACGTACCGGCCGGGCTGGACAAGGCGTACCTGTTCTCGCTCCCCCGCGACCTGGTCGTGGACATCCCCGCGTACCCGAAGGCCCGCTACCCGGGCGGCCGGACCAAGCTCACCCACGCGATGAGCTACGGCAGCCGGGTGCCGGGCGACAAGCGCAACCCCAGCACCGCCCAGGGGTACGAGCTGCTGCGCACCACCGTCTCCCGCTACACCGGGCTGCGCATCGACGCCGGGGCGGTGATCACGTTCGGCGGCTTCGACAAGCTGGTGGACACGCTCGGCGGGGTGGACCTCTACGTCGACCAGCGGGTCGAGTCCCGGCACCGCCGCCCGGACGGCACCATGCGGACGCTGACCGGCGGCGGCTACACCGGGCCGCAGATGGTCTACGAGAAGGGCACCCGCCACCTGACCGGCTGGCAGGCGCTCGACTACGCGCGGCAGCGATACACCGCGGGCGGCGACTACACCCGGCAGCGGCACCAGCAGCAACTGCTCCGGGCGCTGGCCCGCAAGATCCTCGACCAGGGCACCGCCCGCGACCCGCAGCGGGTCGAGCAGGTGGTGGCCGCGCTGGGCAAGACCCTGGTGTACGCCGGGGGCGGCCGGAAGCTGATCGACTACGCGTACGTCCTGGGCGGCCTGCCGGCCGACCGGCTCACGCTCGTCGTGCTGCCCGGCGCCGGGGTTAGCAGCGGCGGCGCGTACCGGGGTGAGCAGCTCAAGCCGCTCGGCCGTGACTTCCTCACCGCGCTGCGCGGCGGGCGGGCCGACGCGTTCCTGGCCGCCCACCCGTCACTGCGGGTCAAGAACTGACGCCTACAGCGGCTTCGGGGCGGGCGGGCGCTCGGTGCCGTACAGCCACGGGTCGAAGACCTTCGCCAGCTTCTTGCCGGTGATCCGCTCGGCCAGCGCCACGAAGTCGGCGGTGGTGGCGTTGCCGTTCTTCCGCTCCGCGGCCCAGGTGCGCAGGATGGTGAAGAACGCGGTGTCGCCCACCGCCACCCGCAGCGCGTGCACAGTCATCCCGCCCCGGTCGTAGACCGAGCGGCTGAACAGGTTCGCCACGCCCGGCTTGCCCGGCGGCGTACGCCACACCTGACCGCCGGCGTTCGCGTACCTCTGCTCGAACGCGCGCTGCACGGTGGTCGAGCCGATGTGCTCGGCCCACAGCCACTCGGCGTACGTGGCCAGCCCTTCGTTGAGCCAGATGTCCTGCCAGCGCTGGATCGACACGCTGTTGCCGTACCACTGGTGGGCCAGCTCGTGCGCGACCACGCCGGTGTTGTCGCCCTGCCGGAAGAAGCTCGCCGAGTAGACCGGCCGGCTCTGCGTCTCCAGCGCGTACCGGATCCGCTCGTCGGCGATCACCACGCCGCCGTACGAGTCGAACGGGTACGGCCCGAAGACGCTCTCCAGGTAGTCGGCGACCTCGATCGTGCGCGCGAGGGACCGGTCCGGCGCGCCCTCCGCCACCTGCGTGGTGACCGCGCTGTAGACCGGCCGTCCCTTGTGCTGCCCGGTGGTGACCCGGAACTTCCCGATCGCCACGGTGGTCAGGTAGCTGGCCGCCGGCGCGGTCTCCGACCACTTCCAGGTGGTCCAGGCGCCGCTTGTCGTCTTCCCCTTCGGCACGCCGTTGGAGACCGCCGTCAGCCCCTTCGGGACGGTGATCTCCATGTCGTAGGTGGCCTTGTCCGACGGGTGGTCGTTGACCGGGAACCAGGTGCTGGCCGACTCCGGCTGCCCGAGCGCGATCGCCCCGTCGACCGTGTGCAGCCAGCCGCCCTCGCCCAGCGACTCGGTACGCAGCGGCTCCGGCCGGCCGTCGTACCGGATCTCGGCGGTGAACCCGTTGCCCGAGGTCAGCCCGATCGCCGGCGTGATCACCAGCTCGTCCTCGGTGCGGCTGTGCCGGGCGGCGGTGCCGTCCACAGTCACCGAGCGGACGGTCAGCCCGGCCAGGTCCAGGTTGAACGCGGACAGGTTGGCGGTGGCGGTGGCCCGCAGCGTGGTGGTGCCGCTGAGCTTGTCCGTCTCCGGGTCGTAGCGCACCTTCACGGTGTAGTGCGCGACGTCGTACCCGCCGTTGCCGTAGCTCGGGAAGTACGCGTCACCGGCGCCGTCCGCGCCCGGCGCGAAGCTGCGCGAGGCCGCCGGCGCGGGGGCGGCCGGGGACGTCGGGCCGGGGTCCGGCTCGACCGAACCGCAGCCCGCGACCAGCAGCGTGCCGCAGGTCAGCAAGCCGATCCGTCGTCGTGCGCCGCGCCGCGTCATCGCCTCGATCCCTCCCGGGGCCCGTTCGGCGGCCCCGCCCACGGGCCGCTCCGACGCGGCAGCCTACCCAGGCGCGGTCACGCGTGCGTCACGGCAGTCCCGGCGGCGTGCCACCCACCAGCCAGGCGTCCAGCAGCGCCCGCAGGGGACGCCCGGACGTGCGTTCGGCGTACCCGACGAAGTCGGCAGTGGTGACGTTGCCGTCGCGGTGCTGCGCCAGCCAGCCGCGCAGCACGCGGTAGAACGTCTCGTCGCCCACCGCACGGCGCAGCGCGTGCACCGCGAGCGCGCCCCGCTGGTAGACCGCGTCGCCGAACATCCCGGCCCGGCCCGGGTCGACTGTGGGCTTCGACCAGTCGGTGTCCGCGTACCGTTCGGCGACTGTCTGCGCCACTGTGCGCCCGCCGTCGTGCTCGGCCCAGAGCCATTCGGCGTACGTGGCGAAGCCCTCGTTGAGCCAGATGTCGCTCCACCGGGCCACCGAGACGCTGTCGCCGAACCACTGGTGGGCCAGCTCGTGCGCGACCACCTCGGTGTTCGGCAGGCCGTCGCGGAAGAACGCCGGCCCGTAGACCGGCCGGCTCTGCGTCTCCAGCGCGTACCGGATGCGTTCGTCGGCGACCACCACGCCGCCGTACGCCTCGAACGGGTACGGCCCGAAGCGCGCGGCCAGGAAGTCGGCGACCTCGCCGGTGCGGGCCACCGACGCGGCGGCCGGCCCGTCCGCGGGCAGCGCCGCGGCGACGGCGGTGACCAGCGGCTTCCCGGCGTGGGTGCCGCTGCTGACCCGGTAGTCGCCGATCACCAGCGTGCTCAGGTAGCTGGCCATCGGCGCGCGCTCGGACCAGCGCCAGGTGGTCCAGCCGCCGCTCGACGTCTTGCCCTCCGGCACGCCGTTGGACAGCGCGGCGAGCCCGTCCGGCACGGTGACCGCGAGGTCGTACGTGGCCTTGTCCGACGGGTGGTCGTTCACCGGGTACCAGGTGCTCGCCGACTCGGGCTGGCCGAGCGCTATCGCGCCGTCCGGCGTGGCGTGGAAGCCGCCGTCGCCCAGTTCGGCGTTGGGCAACGGCTGCGGCACCCCGCCGTACGTGACCTCGACGGTGAACCGCTTCCCCGACGGCAGTCCGCCCGACGGCGTGACGATCAGCTCGGCGCCGTCGTGGCGGTGCTTCGCCGCCGCACCGTCCACCCGCACCCGCTCGACGTCCAGCCCGGCCAGGTCGAGCTGGAACCGGGACAGCGCGCGGGTCGCGGTGACGGTCAGCGTGGCGGTGCCGGTGAGCCGGTCGCTCGCCGGGTCGTAGCGCACGTCCAGCGCGTAGTGGCCCACGTCGTAGCCGCCGTTGCCGGCCCCCGGCACGTACGGGTCACCGGCGTCCGCCGCGCCCGGCCGGAACCCGTTGCCGTCGTCACCGCCGGTGCAGCCGCCCAGCGCGAGCGCCGCCGCCACCAGCCCTGCCGCCCAGACCCGCCCCCGTCTCACCCGGCGAGCCTAGACGCGCGACGGCGCGGGCGGGGCCGGAACACGTCCGCGCCGCCGCCCGCGCCGTCACGCGGTGCTCAGCCGATGATCGGCGGTGCTCAGCGGTCGAGGACGAGCCCGACCTTCTGGAACTCCTTGAGGTCGCGGTAGCCGCACTTGGCCATCGCGCGGCGCAGGCCGCCGAAGAGGTTGAGCTGGCCGTCCGGCTCGTCGGCCGGGCCGAACAGCAGCTTCTCCATCGAGCCGAGCGGCTCGCCGGCCACCTCGAACGCGCCACGGGGCAGCGACGGGTGGCTGGCCGCGGAGTGCCACCAGGCGCCGCCGGCCGGGGCCTCCTCGCACAGCGACAGCGGCTCGCCGAGCATGACCGCGTCCGCGCCGCAGCCGAGCGCCTTGGCGATGTCGCCGGAGGTCTGCATGTCGCCGTCGGCGATCAGGTGCACGTACCGGCCGCCGGTCTCGTCCAGGTAGTCGCGGCGGGCGGCGGCGGCGTCGGCGATGGCGGTGGCCATCGGCACCCGGATGCCGAGCACCGACTCGGTGGTCGACCAGTCGTCGCCGCCGATGCCCACGATCACGCCGGCCGCGCCGGTACGCATCAGGTGCAGCGCGGTCTTGTAGTCGGTGCAGCCGCCGACGACGACAGGCAGGTCCAGGTCGGCGATGAACTCCTTGAGGTTCAGCGGCTCGTCGGTGGTGGAGACGTGCTCGGCCGAGACGAGCGTGCCCTGGATGACCAGGATGTCCACGCCGGCGTCGAGGATCACCGGGGCCAGCGCCAGGGTGTGCTGCGGGGAGACCCGCACCGCCACCGTTCCGCCGCCCTCACGCAGTTCACGCACCCGCTCGGCGATCAGGTCGGGGCGGATCGGCTCGGCGTACACCTCCTGGAGGCGCTTGGTCGCCCGCGCGTCCTCGCCGAGACCGGCCAGCTCCTCCAGGATCTTGGCCGGGTTCTCGTACCGGGTCCAGAGACCCTCGACGTTCAGCACGCCGAGCCCGCCGAGCTGGCCGAGCCGGACCGCCGAGGCGGGGCTCATGGTGGCGTCCGAGGGGTGCCCGACGCAGGGGATGCCGAACTGGTACGCGTCGAGCTGCCACGCGGTGGAGACGTCGTCGACGTCCCGGGTGCGGCGGCTCGGCACGATGGCGATGTCGTCCAGGTGGTAGCCGCGCTGCGCGGTCTTGCCCAGCCCGATCTCGACCACGTCACGCATGAGGGACTCCAGGTGGTTGGGGGTGGTGGGTCAGCGGGAGTGGTAGTTGGGCGCCTCGACGGTCATCTGGATGTCGTGCGGGTGGCTCTCCTTGAGCCCGGCCGCGGTGATCCGGATGAGCTGGCCACGCCGGTGCAGCTCCGGGATGCTCTCCGCGCCCACGTACCCCATGGCGGCGCGCAGCCCGCCGGTGAGCTGGTGGGCGACGGCGGACAGCGGCCCCCGGTAGGGCACCTGACCCTCGACGCCCTCCGGGACCAGCTTGTCCTCGGCGAGCACGTCCTGCTGGAAGTAGCGGTCCTTGGAGTAGGACTTGCCCTGGCCGCGCGACTGCATCGCGCCGAGCGAGCCCATCCCCCGGTACGCCTTGTACTGCTTGCCGTTGATGAAGATCAGCTCGCCGGGGCTCTCCTCGCAGCCTGCGAGCAGGCTGCCGAGCATCACCGTGTCGGCGCCGGCGACGAGCGCCTTGGCGATGTCGCCGGAGTATTGGATGCCGCCGTCACCGATCACCGGCACGCCGGCCGGGCGCGCGGCACGGGCCGCCTCCATGATCGCGGTGATCTGCGGTACGCCGACCCCGGCCACGATCCGGGTGGTGCAGATGGCGCCCGGGCCGACGCCCACCTTCACGCCGTCCGCGCCGGCCTCGACGAGCGCCTTCGCGCCCGCGTACGTGGCGATGTTGCCGCCCACGATGTCGATGGTGACGTCCCGCTTGAGCCGGGCGACCATCTCCAGCACGGCGCGCTGGTGGCCGTGCGCGGTGTCCACGATGACGACGTCCACGCCGGCGTCGACCAGGGCACGGGCGCGCTTGTAGCCGTCCTCGCCCACGCCGACCGCGGCGGCGACCCGGAGCCGGCCCGCGTCGTCCTTGGTGGCGTTCGGGTACTGCTCGCTCTTGGTGAAGTCCTTGACCGTGATCAGGCCGCGCAGCTTGCCGCTCGCGTCCACGATCGGCAGCTTCTCTATCTTGTGCTGGCGCAGCAGGCCGAGCGCGTCGTCCTTGCTCACGCCGACCGGCGCGGTGATCAGCGGGGTGCGGGTCATGATCTCGCGCACCGGCGTGGCCGGGTCGGAGACGAACCGCATGTCGCGGTTGGTGACGATGCCGACCAGCTGGCCCTGCGCGTCCACCACCGGGACGCCGGAGATGCGGTAGCGGCCGCAGAGCGCGTCGACCTCGCGCAGCGTGTCGTCCGGGCTGGCGGTCACCGGGTTGGTGATCATGCCGGACTCGGAGCGCTTCACCAGGTCGACCTGGAGCGCCTGGTCCTCGACGGAGAGGTTGCGGTGCAGCACGCCGATGCCGCCCTGGCGGGCCATGGCGATCGCCATCCGCGCCTCGGTGACGGTGTCCATCGCGCTGGACAGCAGCGGCACGGTCAGCTCGATGTTGCGGGTGAGGCGGGTGCGGGTGTTGACGCGGCTGGGGACGACGTCCGACTCGCCCGGCTGCAGCAGGACGTCGTCGAAGGTCAGCCCGAGCGGCACCACGCGGGCCGAACCCGCAGGCAGCTCGGGCAGATGGCCACCCAGCTCCCCGCCGTCGGCGCCGGCCGGGATCTCGGTGCTGGGTGAATTCTCCACGATTGCTCCCCTGAGCTGGTCGAACGGGCTGCAGCGAGGCGGCGCGCGGGGGCACCGGCAGGCGCCGGGTGACGGCGCGTCGCCTCATCGTACCCACCTACCCGTCCCGGCCCGGGCAGCGGCGGGCCCGAGGGTAGGCAGGGCCACAGCACGGGCTGGGGCGGGCTTTCCGGCGGCTCGGGGTCTACGGTGAGGGGGTGCACGACGAGCCCATCGACCCGTTCAACGGCGACCCGGCCGATCCAGCTGCCGGCCTGCACGATCCCGGCGACGACGACGCGCTCGACCCGCTGACCGAGGTCGAGCGCCAGGACGTCCTGGAGGATCTCGCCGATCTGGAGATCTACCAGGCGTTGCTCCAGCCGATCGGCGTGCGCGGCCTGGTGATCGAGTGCGAGGACTGCCGCGAGCCGCACTACTTCGACTGGGACCTGCTGCGCGGCAACCTGCGCCACCTGCTCAACTCGGGGCGTCCCCGGGTGCACGAGCCGGCCTACGACCCGGACCCGGACCACTACGTGAGCTGGGACTACGCCCGCGGCTACGCCGACGGCGTGCACGACACGCTCACCGAGGGCACCGACGACTCCGTGCAGGAGTGATCCCCGCGCGGGTCAGGCGACCAGGCCCGCCCGGAACCCGGCCGCCACGGCGTGCGCCCGGTCGCGCGCGCCGAGCTTGCGGAACAGCCGCCGGGCGTGGGTCTTGACCGTGTCCTCGGAGACGAACAGCTCCCGCCCGATCTCCGCGTTGCTCTTGCCCTCGGCCATGCCGAGCAGCACCTGAAGCTCCCGCTCGGTCAGCCCGATCGCGCTGCGCGGCGTCCGCGCCGGCCGCTGGGCCGCACCCGCCCGGGGCGCCTCCGCGCCGTCGGCCGCCGCCGGGTCGTCCGGGTCCTCACCCCGCTGCACGGGCACCACTGTGGGCAGGCCCGCGGCGTCCACCGGCGCCGTCACCGGCCAGCCGGGCCCACCCTGGGTACGCCCCGGCGCCGCCGGCCGGGTCGGCCCGCCCACCGCCGCCGCGTCCCGGGCGGTGTCCGCCACCCGGTTCCTGTTGCTCCGCCCGGGGGCGGAGAGCAGCAGCAGCGCCTTGGCGACCGCGCTGGTCAGGTCGTGGTCGGCGTTCTGGATCAGGCCCCGCGCTCCGGCGCTGATGGTGGCCGCCGCCGACTCCGACTCCTCGGTGCCGAGCAGCAGCACCGCCGCCTGCGGGGCGCGGGCCAGCACCCGCCGGACGAAGCCGGCGCTGTCCGGGCGGGTCAGCGCGGTGTCGGCGAGCACCACGTCCACCGGACGCTCCGCGAGCCGCAACATCACCTCCGGATCGGAGACGGCCGTCCGGACAACGCCGGACAGCCCGAGCCGCGCCGCCGCGGAGGTCAGATGCTGGGCCGCCAATGGTGTCCGAACGCACACAAGAACACTACGCACAGTGGTCTCCTCTCCGACTCAGAGCAGACCATGCGGAGGTGGGGTCGGGAGGGGGTTCCGGGCAATCATCCGAACTTTTCCGACAGATGGGGCATATGCCGCCGAGTGTCCGACGTTTTCGATCACAGATGTGTGAGGCGCGGACCGCTCGGGTACCGAGGGGTTCATCCGGAACCGGCATCCCGCGCGGACCGCCGCCCGGTAGCTGGCAACGAACATTCTCCGCGGTGCCGCGCGGGAGGAGGGGTGCTGATGTCGAACGTACGTAGGCTGCCTGGACCGATCGACGAACTCTGGGACTGGCAGCGGCTCGGAGCCTGCCGGGGCCGCGACAGCGCGCAGTTCTTCCACCCGGACGGCGAGCGCGGCTCCTCCCGGCTGCGCCGCGAGATGGGCGCCAAGTCGGTCTGCCGCGCCTGCCCGGTACGCGCCGAGTGCGCCGCCCACGCGCTCTCCGTGCGCGAGCCGTACGGCGTCTGGGGCGGGTTCAGCGAGTCCGAGCGGCTCCGGCTGCTCGCCCTCGGCTGGGAGGACCTGGCCGACCGCCGCCAGACCAGGGTGGACATCGCCCGGCTGGAGGCGCGCCTCGGCCGGCCGCACAACACCGCCGTGCCGGACCAGCGCAAGGTCGCCTGACCGGCCTCACGACCCCCGACGCCGCGCCCCGGACCCCCGGGGCGCGGCGTCGTGTCGTCCCGCCCCGGCCCTCGCGTGATCAACACCAGCTCGGCAAAGTGGTCATATCGCGGAACCTCTGATGCCACCACTTCGGGGAGCTGGTGTTGATCAAGGATGATGATGCCGCCACTGTGGGCGGTCAGGCGACGGTGACCGTGACGGTGTGCCAGCCGGTCGCGCCGTCCGGGGCGACCGGGGCGCGCTGTTCCGTCTGGGTCTCACCGGTCGTGTCGGTCGCCCGCACCTGGAGCGTGTGCTCGCCCGGCGTCGCGTCCCACCGCCAGGACCACTGCACCCAGGTGTCCGCCGACACCGCCGGGGCCGTTGTCGCCTCCTGCCAGGGGCCGCCGTCGACGCGTACCTCGACGCGGCTGATGCCGCGGTGCTGCGCCCACGCCACACCGGCCACGGTCACCGGGCCGGCGGCCGGGCGGCTGCGGGGCCGGGGCGTGTCGATCCGCGACTGCGTCTTGATCGGGCCCTGCGCGGACCAGCCGCGCGGCACCCAGTACGCGTCGAAGTCGGCAAAGCTGGTCAGCTCCAGCTCGGTGAGCCACTTGCAGGCCGACACGTACCCGTAGAGGCCCGGCACCACCATCCGCACCGGGAAGCCGTGCTGGATCGGCAGCGGCTCGCCGTTCATGCCGACCGCGAGCAGCGCGTCCCGCCCGTCGCGCAGCACCGAGGTGGGCGTGCCGCAGGTCCACCCGTCGACCGCGCGGCCCACCACCTGGTCCGCGCCCTCCTCCGGGCCGGCCTCGTCGAGCAGTTCCTTGATCGGTACGCCGAGCCAGCGCGCGTTGCCGATCAGGTCGCCGCCCACCTCGTTGGAGACGCAGGCGAGCGTCACGTACCGCTCGACCATCGGGCGGGCCAGCAGGTCGTCGAAGCTCAGCTCGATCGGGTTGCGCACCCGCCCGTGGATGCGCAGCCGCCAGGTCGCCGGGTCCACCTGCGGCACCACCAGCGCGGTGTCGATCCGGTAGAACTCCCGGTTCGGCGTGACGTACGGCGCGAGCCGGGGCAGTGACAGGTCCGCTCCGGCCGGCACCTGCGGGGCGGGCGCCACCGGGGCGGGCAGCGTCACCGCCTCCCGGGCCGCTGACACGCCGCGCCGGCCCGCCAGCCAGTGCCCGCCCAGCCCGGCCACCGCGGCAGCACCGGTGAGCAGCCCGGCACCGCGCAGGAACCGCCGCCGCGACTCCGCCTCGTCGTCGTGCCGTGCCGGCTCCCAGCCACCCGGGGTCTTCTCCTCCCCTGCGAGCGCGGCGACCGCCGGAGGCGGCCCGGACGACGGGTCGGCGCCCAGCGGTCCGGCCACGAACGCCCAGAGCGTCAGCGCGCCCAGTCCGCCGCCGACCAGGGAGGGCAGCGCGTCGAACGCGTCCGCGCCGGCCCGGGTCAGCGCGGCGGCGACGCCGAGCACCGTGAACGCGGCGACGCCGGCCAGGCCGATCACCAGCCGCCGGGCCGCCGCCAGGCCGAGCAGCGCCCCGAAGACGGCCAGCAGCAGCGCCGTCCCGACCAGCAGGGCGATCTTGTCGTACGTGCCGAAGACGTCGATGGCGAACTGCTTGAGCGGCTCGGGCACCAGGTCGACGACGAGTCCGCCGACGGCGACGAGCGGCGCGGACCGGGGACCGGTCAGGACCGCCACGGGTTCGGCGGTGCCGAGTGCCACCACGGTGGCGACGACACCGGCCAGCGCCGCGCGGCGGCGGGAGAGGGTGCTCACGGCATCCAGTCTGGTCGACCCGCCGGGCCGGCTGCCAATTCCGTCAGCGTTCCGTAAGGAGATACGCGTCAGGGCACACCACCGGGTCGGCGGTGTGCCCTGACGTCGGGCCGTACTGCTCGGGTCAGAAGCCCGGGCCGTGCTGGTGGCCGTGGCCGTGCGAGTGGCCGTGCCCACCCGCGGCCGGCTCCGGCTCGGCCGGCTTCTCCACCACGAGGCTCTCGGTGGTGAGCAGCAGGCCGGCGATCGAGGCGGCGTTGCTGACCGCGTTGCGGGTCACCTTCACCGGGTCGATGATGCCGGACTTGGCCAGGTCGACGTACTCGCCGGTGGCGGCGTCGAGGCCGTGGCCCCAGTCCTGGCCGACGACCTTCTGCACCACCACGTAGCCGTCGTGGCCGGCGTTCTGGGCGATCCAGCGCAGCGGCTCGACGAGCGACTTGCGCACGATCGAGACGCCGACCTTCTCGTCACCGGTGAAGCCCAGGTCGTCGTCGAGCGCCGGCAGGATCTGGGCCAGGGCGGCGCCGCCACCCGGGACCGTGCCCTCCTCGACCGCGGCCTTGGTCGCGGCGATGGCGTCCTCGATGCGGTGCTTGCGCTCCTTCATCTCGACCTCGGTGGCCGCGCCGACCTTGATCACGGCGATGCCGCCGGAGAGCTTCGCCAGCCGCTCGGCCAGCTTCTCCCGGTCCCACTCGGAGTCGGAGGCCTCGATCTCCTTGCGGATCTGCGCGACCCGGTCGGCGACCTCGGAGGCCTGCCCGCCACCGTCGACGACTGTGGTGTTCTCCTTGTCGACCACGACGCGGCGGGCGGTGCCCAGCACCTCCAGGCCGACCTGGTCGAGTTTGTAGCCCAGCTCCGGGGCGACCAGCTCGGCACCGGTGAGGATCGCCATGTCCTGCAGCATCGCCTTGCGGCGGTCGCCGAAGCCGGGGGCCTTGACCGCGCAGACCTTGACGGTCTTGCGCAGCGCGTTGACCACGAGCGTCGACAGGGCCTGGCCCTCGACGTCCTCGGCGACGATCAGCAGCGGCTTGTTGTTCTGGAGAACCTTCTCCAGCAGCGGCAGCAGCTCCTCGATCGCCGAGATCTTCTGGGTGGTGATCAGGATGTACGGGTCCTCCAGGACCGCCTCCTGCGCCTCCAGGTCGGTGACGAAGTTCGGGGAGATGAAGCCCTTGTCGAACTGGAGACCCTCGGTCACCTCCAGCTCGGTGGTGAGCGCGGAGCCCTCCTCGACGGTGATGACGCCGTCGCGGCCGACCTTCTCCATCGCCTCGGCGATCAGCTCGCCGATGGCGGCGTCCTGCGCGGAGACGGTCGCGACGTGCGCGATCGACTCCTTGCTGGAGACCTCGACGGCCTTGCCGAGCAGCGCCTCGGAGACCTTGGCGGCCGCCGCGTCGATGCCCCGCTTCAGGCCGGTCGGGTTGGTGCCGGCGGCCACGTTGCGCAGGCCCTCGCGGACCATGGCCTGGGCCAGCACGGTGGCGGTGGTGGTCCCGTCGCCGGCGACGTCGTTGGTCTTGGTCGCCACCTCCTTGACCAGCTGCGCGCCGAGGTTCTCGTACGGGTTGGTGAGCTCGATCTCCTTGGCGATGGTCACGCCGTCGTTGGTGATCGTGGGCGCACCGAACTTCTTGTCCAGGACGACGTTGCGCCCGCGCGGGCCGAGGGTGACCTTCACCGCGTCCGCGAGGGCGTTGACACCGTGCTCCAGCAGGTGCCGGGCGTCGTCCGAGAAGCTGAGGATCTTCGCCATCAGTATCCCTTCGAAGCGACGTTGCCCCGGCCCGGCGAGCCGGACCGGGGCAACGACACTGATCGGTTGCTTACTTCTCGATGACCGCGAGGACGTCGCGGGCGGAGAGCACCAGGTACTCCTCGCCGGCGTACTTGACCTCGGTGCCGCCGTACTTCGAGTAGAGGACGGTGTCGCCGACCTTCACGTCGATCGGCACGCGGTTGCCCTTGTCGTCGATCCGGCCCGGGCCGACAGCGAGGACGGTGCCCTCCTGCGGCTTCTCCTTGGCGGTGTCGGGGATCACGATGCCCGAGGCGGTGGTGGTCTCGGCCTCGTTCGCCTGGACCACGATGCGGTCCTCGAGCGGCTTGATCGCAACCTTGGTCGCGGTAGTCACGGGCATACCCTCCCGGGTACTTGGTGTCGTTGCCGGCCGGCACGCCGACCAGCGTCAATCTGCCACATGCCACCGGGCGGGGCCGTCGTCGCGGGTGCCGGTCCGCCTGGCGCTCAACCCCCGGGCACGAGGCTCGGGCGTTGGCACCCTCAGGGTGAGAGTGCTAATCGCAGGTTATTCCTCGGCTAGCACTCCGTCAAGGAGAGTGCCAACGCGTCGCCCTCCGTGTCGCGCCGGAACCGGGCCGGGAGAATGAGCGCGTGGATCTCGACCAGCTCGCCGCGCTGCGTACCCCCGAGGGGTCGGCGGCGCTCGCCGCGGCCGAGCGGGTGGCCGGCGGCGACCCGCTGGCGGCGGCGGCCGCGCTGCGCTCGGCCGGCCTTCCCGGCGGGCTCGCGGCGGCGGCGCTCACCCAGGCGGAGCTGCGCCGCCGGGCGGCAGGCAAGTTCGGCGCGGCGGCGGCCGGGATGTTCCTCACCCGGGCGGGGCTGGAGCAGGCCACCCGCCGCGTGGTCGCCGACCGGCGCGCGGCACGGCTGCGCGCCGCGGGCGTGACCACGCTGGCCGACCTGGGGTGCGGCCTGGGGGCCGACGCGCTCGCCGCGGCCCGCGCCGGCATCCGGGTGTACGCGGTGGAGGCCGACCCGGTGACCGCCACGATGGCCGCCGCGAACGCCGAGGCGGCCGGGCTCGCCGATCTGGTGACGGTCTCCTGTGGTGACGCCACGGCGTTCGACGTGACCGGGGTGGACGCGGTGTTCTGCGATCCGGCCCGGCGGCGGGCGGGCACCGGGCGGCGCGTCTTCGACCCGAACGCCTACTCGCCGCCGTGGGACTTCGTCACCGGCCTGGCCGCGCGGGTGCCGCGCACGGTGGTGAAGGTGGCGCCCGGGCTGGACCACGCGCTCATCCCGGGCGGCGCCGAGGCGGAGTGGGTGAGCGTGGACGGCGACCTGGTCGAGGCGGCGCTGTGGTGCGGCGAGCTGGCCGAGGTCCCGCGCCGCGCCACGGTGCTGCGCGAGCGCGACGACGCGGTGTCGCTCCTCACCGGCACGGGCGCGCAGGAGGCGCCGGTGGGACCGGTCCGGCGGTTCCTCTACGACCCGGATCCGGCGGTGGTGCGCGCGCACCTGGTCGCCGAGCTGGCCGCCGACCTCGACGCCACGCTCGCCGACCCGTCGATCGCCTACCTGTACGGCGACGAGGCCCGGCCCACCCCGTTCGCCCGCTGCCTGGAGATCACCGACGTGCTTCCGTTCTCGCTCAAGCGGCTGCGCGCCCTGCTCCGGGAGCGGCGGGTCGGCCGGGTCGAGATCCGTAAGCGCGGGTCGGCGCTGGAGCCGGAGAAGCTGCGCCGCGACCTGCGACTGTCCGGCGACGAGGCGGCCGGTCTGGCGCTGACCCGGGTGGCCGGCGACCCCACGGTGCTCGTCTGCCGGCCGGTTCCGGCCGGCGGCTGACCCCGGCGCGCCGTTTCGGCTCGCGGTCGGCCGACAGCCGGGCTAGCTTGACGCCCATGGCGGGCCCCGGCACTCCGGCGATCGCGTTGCTGAGCAAGCGGAAGATCGCCCACAGCACCCACACCTACGACGTGTCGCCGGACGCGCCGAACTACGGCGCGCTCGTGGCGACCGCGCTCGGGGTGGCGCCGGAGCGCGTGTTCAAGTCGCTCGTCACCGAGGTCGACGGCGGGCTGACGGTGGCGGTGGTGCCGGTGACCGGCGAGCTGGACCTGAAGGCGCTCGCCGCCGCGGCCGGCGGCAAGCGGGCGACGATGGCGGACCGCACGACGGCCGAGCGGGCGACCGGATACGTCCGCGGCGGCATCAGCCCGTTGGGGCAGCGCAAGCGGCTACCGACCGTCATCGACGCCTCCGCGCTGGGGCACCCGACGGTGTACGTCTCGGCGGGCCGCCGGGGGTTGCAGGTGCAGCTCGCGCCGACCGATCTGGTGGCGCTCACCGGGGCGACGACGGCATCGATCGCCGCTGCCTGAGCGGGCTCGTGACGGTGCGTGTGGGAGCGTTCCCGGAACGCGCTCTCCCGGTGGTGTCTTGCGGGTGACAACCGCGTTGCTGAATTGTTACCGCCGCCAACAAACTTCTGACCTCGGCAGTCTTGCGGCGCATGGGAAGCGGGGAATACGTTGCCGGACACAACAAAACATCACCACTCCCCCACCTCCGAAAGGACCCTGCACATGCGCAAGGGCTTCCTCACCTTCGCGGCCGTCGGTCTTCTCGCGACCGGCAGCATGGCCGCATGCGGTGACAACGGCGGTTCTTCCGACGAGGCCGGCGGCTCCAACGCCAAGAAGCCGAAGATCGGCGTGATCCTGCCGGACAGCAAGTCCTCCGCCCGCTGGGAGGGCGCGGACCGCAAGTACCTCAAGGCGGCGTTCGACGCGGCCGGCGTCGAGTCCGACATCCAGAACGCGCAGAACGACAAGACCGCGTTCCAGACCATCGCCGACCAGATGATCACCAGCGGCGTCAACGTCCTGATGATCGTCAACCTGGACTCCGGCACCGGCAAGGCCGTGCTCGACAAGGCCAAGTCGCAGGGCGTCGCGACCATCGACTACGACCGGCTGACCCTGGGCGGCTCCGCCCAGTACTACGTCAGCTTCGACAACGAGGCGGTCGGCAAGCTCCAGGGCGAGGGCCTGAGCAAGTGCCTGACCGACAAGGGCGTCAAGAACCCGTCGATCTCGTACCTCAACGGCTCGCCGACCGACAACAACGCCACCCTGTTCAAGAACGGGTACGACTCGGTGCTCAAGCCGAAGTTCGACTCGAAGGAATACACCAAGGTCGCCGACGACCCGGTGCCGGCCTGGGACAACGCGCAGGCCGCCACGATCTTCGAGCAGCAGATGACCAAGGCCGGCGGCAAGATCGACGGCGTGCTCGCCGCCAACGACGGTCTCGGCAACGCGGCCATCTCGGTGCTGAAGAAGAACAAGCTCAACGGCAAGGTCCCGGTGACCGGTCAGGACGCCACCAAGGAGGGCCTGCAGAACATCCTCGCCGGTGACCAGTGCATGACCGTCTACAAGGCGGTCAAGA
Source organism: Micromonospora sp. CNZ285 (assembly GCF_004637285.1). Taxonomy (NCBI): domain Bacteria; kingdom Bacillati; phylum Actinomycetota; class Actinomycetes; order Micromonosporales; family Micromonosporaceae; genus Micromonospora; species Micromonospora sp. CNZ285. The sequence continues at coordinate 4,480,799 of NZ_SPQD01000001.1, forward strand.
AGGAGGCGGACGCCGCCGCCGAGCTGGCCATCGCGCTCGCCAAGGGCGAGAAGAAGGACACCGGCCAGACGGTCAAGGACCCGGAGGGCAACCGGGACGTGCCGGCCGTGCTGCTGGAGCCCAAGGCCATCTACAAGGACAACGTCAAGGACGTGGTGGCCGACGGCTACGTCACCAAGGAAGAGCTCTGCACCGGTGCCTTCGCGAAGCTCTGCACCGACGCCGGCGTGAGCTGACCCACCCGCCTCAGGCGGCGCCGCCCGGCACGGGGAGACCCGTGCCGGGCGGCGCCCGCGCCGGACGGGATCCGAGACCTCCCTCCGCCCAAAGGAGAACCCCGTGTCCGCAACCCCCCTGCTGGAGCTACGCGGGATCGACAAGAGCTTCGGTCCCGTCCAGGTGCTCCGCGACGTCGCCTTCGCCGCGCACCCCGGCGAGGTGACCGCGCTCGTCGGCGACAACGGCGCCGGCAAGTCGACCCTGGTCAAGTGCATCAGCGGCATCCACCCCACCGACGCCGGCGAGTTCCTCTTCGACGGCCGGCCGGTGACCATCAACAGCCCCCGCGACGCCGCCGCGCTCGGAATCGAGGTCGTCTACCAGGACCTCGCGCTCTGCGACAACCTCGACATCGTGCAGAACATGTTCCTCGGCCGGGAGAAGCGCAGCGGCATCGTGCTCGACGAGCCGACCATGGAGCAGATGGCCGCCGAGACGCTCGCCGGCCTGAGCGTGCGCACCGTGAAGTCGCTGCGCCAGCACGTGGCCAGCCTCTCCGGCGGCCAGCGGCAGACCGTCGCCATCGCCAAGGCCGTGCTCTGGAACAGCAGGCTCGTCATCCTGGACGAGCCGACCGCCGCGCTCGGCGTCGCGCAGACCGCCCAGGTGCTGGAGCTGGTGCGCCGGCTGGCCGACAACGGCCTGGCCGTGGTGCTCATCTCGCACAACATGAATGACGTCTTCGCCGTCTCCGACCGGATCGCCGCGCTCTACCTCGGCCAGATGGTCGCTCAGGTGAAGACCACCGACATCACCCACTCGCAGGTGGTCGAGCTGATCACCGCCGGCCGCTCCGGCAGCCTCGGCCTCACCGGCGAGCCGGGCGGCAACGGCGCCGCGCCCGCCGACACCACTCCAGGAGCCGTCCGATGACCGCCATCGTCGTGAAGAAGGAAGGCCCGGCCGGTGTCACACCGACACCGACCATGAGCAGCCACGTGAACAACTACTGGCGCCGGGTACGCGGCGGCGACATCGGCGCGCTGCCCGCTGTGGTCATGCTCGTGGCGCTGGCGGTGGGCTTCTCGATCGCCCGCCCGTCGTTCTTCACCGCCGGCAACCTGGCGAACCTGTTCACCCAGGGCGCGGCCGTCACGCTCATCGCCATGGGCCTGGTCTTCGTCCTGCTGCTCGGCGAGATCGACCTCTCCGCCGGCTTCGCCAGCGGCGTCTGCGCCGCGATCCTGGCCAATGTGGTCACCGTGCTCGGCTACCCCTGGTACGTGGCGGTGCTCGCCGCCGTCGTCACCGGCGTGGTCATCGGCACCGTGCTGGGCCTGCTGGTCGCCAAGGTCGGCATCCCGTCCTTCGTGGTCACGCTCGCCGGGTTCCTGGCCTTCCAGGGCGTCGTGTTGACGCTGATGGACGAGGGCGCCAACATCGCGATCCGCGACGACGTGCTCGTCGCGATCGCCAACCGCAACCTCACCCCCGCGCTGGGCTGGGCGCTGGCCGCGGTGGCAGTCGCCGGGTACGCGGCCGTGCAGTTGCTGCGGTACCGCAACCGGGCCGCCCGCGGCCTGCTCACCGACCCGATCGCGGTGGTCGCCGCCCGGATCGCCGGCCTCGCGGTGATCCTCGGCGTCGCTGTCTACGTGCTCAACCTGGAGCGCAGCCGCAACGTGCTGATCACCTCGCTCAAGGGCGTGCCGATCGTGGTGCCGATCATCGCGGTGCTGCTGATCGTCTGGACGTTCGTGCTCCAGCGCACCAGCTACGGGCGGCACATCTACGCGGTCGGCGGCAACGCCGAGGCGGCCCGCCGGGCCGGCATCAACGTCGACCGCATCCGCATCTCCGTCTTCGTCATCTGCTCCTCGATGGCCGCCATCGGCGGCATCGTGGCCGCCAGCAGGGGCAACTCCGTCGACCCCAACACCGGGGGCAGTAACGTACTGCTCTACGCCGTCGGCGCGGCGGTGATCGGCGGCACCAGCCTCTTCGGCGGCAAGGGCCGGATCCTCGACGCCGTGCTCGGTGGCGCGGTGGTCGCGGTCATCGACAACGGTATGGGACTGATGGGATACAGCTCGGGCGTGAAGTACGTGGTCACCGGCGTGGTGCTGCTCGCCGCGGCGACGATCGACGCGCTGTCGCGTCGGCGGGCCGCCGCCACCGGCAACCGCTGATCAGGGGTACGGAAACACCATGGCAGTGGCAATGCGCGCGGGCCCCAGTCAGGACGAGATCCGTCGGCAGAACCTGGGCGCATTGCTCCGCTACGTACACGTTCACGGGGCCACCACCCGGGCCGAGCTGACCACAGCGCTCGGCCTCAACCGCAGCACCATCGGCGCGCTGACCGCGGACCTGGCCGGCGCCGGTCTGGTCAGCGAGAGGACACCGAAGGAGACCGGCCGGGCCGGACGACCGTCACTCGTCGTCCGGCCCGAGTCGGAACGGGTCTACGCGTACGCGTACAGCGTCGAGGTGGACCGGCTGCGGGCCGCGCGGGTCGGGCTCGGCGGTGAGGTGCTCGACCGCCGGGAGATGGACCGGCCGCGCAACCTGGTCGCCGGGGAGGCCGCCCCGCTGCTCGCGGGCGCGGTCAAGGAGATGCACCAGTCGGTGCCGGCGGACGCGGTCTGCGTGGGCGCCGGGCTGGCGGTCTGCGGCATGGTCCGCCGGGAGGACGGTCTGGTCCGGCTCAGCCCGACCACCGGCTGGGTGGACGAGCCGATCGGCGCCGCGCTCGCCGTCGAGCTGGGGATAGACGTACCGATCACGGTGGGCAACGTGGCCGACGTGGCCGCGTACGCCGAGCACGCCCGGGGTGCGGCGGTCGGCTGCGACAACGTCATCTACCTCTACGGCGACGTCGGCGTGGGCGCGGGCATCATCGCCGGGGGCCGGCGGCTGAGAGGGCACGGCGGCTACGGCGGCGAGGTCGGCCACATGGTGGTGGTCCGCGACGGGGTGCGCTGCGACTGCGGCCGGCGCGGCTGCTGGGAGACCGAGATCGGCGAGCACGGGCTGCTGCGTGCCGCCGGCCGGTCCGAGGCGCGTGGCCGGGACGCGCTGCTCGCCGTCTTCGACGCCGCCGACCGCGGTGACGCCCGCGCCCAGACCGCGGTACGGCAGGCCGGCGACTGGCTCGGCTTCGGCGTCGCGAACCTGGTGAACATCTTCAACCCGGAGATGGTCATCTTCGGCGGCACCATGCGTGACCTCTACCTGGCCTCCGCGGCGCAGGTACGCAGCCGGCTCAACTCCAACGGGCTGCCCGCGTGCCTGGAGCACGTGCGGCTGCGTACCCCGAAGCTCGGTGACGACGCGGCGCTGATCGGCGCCGCGGAGCTGGCGTTCGAACGACTCCTCGCCGACCCGCTGAACTGATCGGCCCGCCGATCCGTACCAGTGTGCGGACGGGCGGCCGGCTTGCGCGGCCGTCCACGACCCCGCGTACCGGTCCGGACCGAGGAGGCACCGCAACCATGGCATCGCTGGAATCCGCACGCCGCAAGCTGGCGCACCGGGTGGTACTGCTGCTCGCCGCGCTGGGCGCGGGGATCGGCGTCGTTCCCGGGACGGCGCAGGCCGCACCCAACCCCGGCGTGCAGATGAACGCCGCCGACATGACGCTGCTCAACGGCGTACGGCTGGCCGGGCTGTGGGAGATGCCGGCCGGGCAGATGGCGGCCGAGAAGGGCCAGTCCGCCCGGGTACGCGAGGTCGGCGCGGAGATCGCCAAGCAGCACGCGGAGCTGGACCAGTTGGTGGTCGAGGCGGCGAACAAGCTGGGCGCCACCCTGCCGACGGATCCGACGGCCGAGCAGCAGGGGTGGCTGACCGAGATGCGGAACGCCACCGGCGCCCGGTTCGACCAGATCTTCGTCACCCGGCTGCGGGTCGCCCACGGCAAGATCTTCCCGGTGATCGGCGCGGTCCGGGCCAGCACCCGCGACCCGATCGTGCGCAAGCTGGCCGAGGACGCCAACACGTTCGTCAACGACCACATGACCATGCTGGAGAGCACCGGGCTGGTGCGCTGGCAGCAGTTGCCGCCGGCCGCGCTGCCGCCCGCGCAGAGCGATTCGCTCGTCGCCGCCGCCCAGGCCAACGTGGGCAGCGGCGGTGGACTCCAGGTGGGCACCGGTGTGGTGTGGGCGGTGTTCCTGATCGCGCTCGGCACCGGCGGGTACGCGACCTGGCGGCTGACCCGCCGCACGTGACCCCCGGCCGTCGAGCGGGCCCCGGCGCTTCCGCCGGGGCCCGTCGCGCGTCCTCAGCCGTGCCAGGAACGCCACAGCGCGGCGTACGAGCCACCGGCCGCGACCAGCTCGCCGTGTGATCCCAGCTCGGTGATCCGGCCGTCGGCGACCACCGCCACACGGTCCGCGTCGTGCGCGGAGAAGAGCCGGTGCGCGATGGCGATGACGGTACGGCCCTGTAGCACCGCCGCCAGCGACCGTTCCAGGGCCCGGGCCGCCCGCGGGTCGATCAGCGAGGTGGCCTCGTCCAGCACCAGCGTGTGCGGGTCGGCGAGCACCAGCCGGGCCAGCGCGAGCTGCTGCGCCTGCGCCGGTGTGAGCGGGTGGCCGCCCGCGCCGACCGGCGTGTCGAGCCCGTCCGGCAGGGCCAGCGCCCAGTCCAGCGCGTCGACGGCGGCCAGCGCCGCGCGTACCCGCTCCGGGTCGGCGTCCGGCCGGACCATCGCCACGTTGTCGGCGAGCGTGCCGATGAACACGTGGTGCTCCTGACTGACGAGCGCGACGTGGGTACGCAGCTCGGCCAGGGGCATTCCGGCGAGCGGCCGGCCGTCCACTGTCACAGTGCCGGCGCGCGGCGCGTGCACGCCGGCCAGCAGCCGCCCCAGCGTCGACTTGCCCGCCCCGGACGGGCCGACCATCGCGAGCCGTTCCCCCGGCCGGGGTTCCAGCGTCACGCCGTGCAGCACGTCGTGTCCCGGGCGGTACGCGTACCGGACGTCGTGCGCGGCGAGCCGGCCCTCGCCGCCCGGGGCGGCGGCGCGCTCGTCCGGCGTGGCGAATGCCTTGGCGCGCTCGTCCGGCTCGGCGGCCACCCCGAGCAGCCGGGCCAGCGAGGCGCCGCCGACCTGGAACTCGTCCAGCCAGCCGAGCAGCCGCTCGATCGGGTCGGTGAGCTGCTGGGCGTAGAGCGTGGCGGCGGTGACCTGGCCGAGGCTGGCCCAGCCCTTCAGGTGGAACCAGCCACCGATGAGCAGGGTCGCCACCATCGGCACCAGGTAGCCGAACTCGGCCACCGGCCAGAACACGGTCCGCAGGTAGAGCGTGTAGCGCTCGGCCGCGTACGACCGGCTGATGTCCGCGTCGCCGCGGGCCCGGCGGCGGGCCGCCTGCCGCAGCGCCTCGGTGGTCCGCGCCCCCTCGACCGTCTCGCTGATCCCGTCGGTGATGTCCGAGTAGGCGGCGTTCTCCCGCAGGTAGCCCTGCGGGGCGCGGCGCAGGTACCAGCGGGTGCCGGCCCACAGCACCGGCACCGCCAGCAGGCTGGGCAGCGCCAGCAGCGGGCCGGTCAGCACCAGCGCGCCGAGGATCAGCAGCACGGTCAGCGCGGCGATGAGCGTCTCCGGACCGGCGAACCGGACCGTACGGGACAGCGCGGCGACGTCCCGCGACGTGCGGGTGAGCAGGTCACCGGTGCCGGCCCGCTCCACTGTGGCGAGCGGCAGCGCGAGCACCCGGTCGACGAACTCCTCCCGCAGCTCGGCGAGCACCCGCTCACCGAGCCGAGCCGAGGCCAGGTGCGCGAAGCGGACCAGCACCGCCTGCACCACCACGAACGCGGCGATGGCCGCCACGACCCGGTCCACTGTCGTCGCGGCGATGCCCTGGGAGATCCCTTCGACCAGGTCACCGAGCAGGCGCGGGGCGACGAGCCCGGCGCCGGCGGCGAGCGCGTGCAGGCCGAGCGCGGCGGCCAGGCCGCGCGGGTGACGGCGGATCAGCTCGCGCACGTACCGGCGGACCTGGGCGACGTCGGCGACGGGCAGCGCGTTGCTCATCGGTCCTCCTCCCGGCTCACCGTGGCGGCGTAGCGCGGCTCGGCGGCGAGCAGTTCCTCGTGCCGGCCCTCGGCGACGACCTTGCCGTCCTCGACGAAGACCACGTGGTCGGCGTGACCGAGCACCAGCGGGCTGGTGGTGCAGACGAGCGTGGTGCGGCCGTGGCGGGCCGGGCCGAGCCGTTCGGCGATGCGCGCCTCGGTGTGCGCGTCCACCGCGCTGGTCGGCTCGACCAGGATCAGCGTCTCCGGGTCGGCGACGAGCGCGCGGGCCAGCCGCAGCCGCTGCCGCTGCCCGCCGGAGAACTCCCGGCCGCGTTCGGCGACCTCGCCGTCCAGGCCGCCGGGCAGCGCCTCGACGATGTCGGTGGCACTCGCCGCGGCCAGCGCCGCCGCCACCGCGCCGGGCTCGGCCCGGTCGTGCGGGTCCAGCTCCGTGCGCAGCACGCCGCTGAACAGCTGCGCGTCGTTGTCGGCCACCAGGATCCGCTCCCGCACCGTCGCCAGCGCCACGTCCCGCAGCGGTACGCCGTGCAGCGTGACGTCCCCGTCGGCGTACCGCCCGAGCCGGTCGGCGATCTCGGTGGCGTCCTGCGGGGTGGCGGCGGCCAGCGCGGTGAGCCGGCCCGGTCGCAGCACCAGTCCGGACCGTACGTCCGCCAGTTCGCCCGGCCCGGCCGGCACCGGCACCGGCGTGGCCGGGTCGGTGAACTCCGGCGCGAGCCGCAGCAACCGGACCACCCGGCGGGCCGCGACGTGCCCCCGGGTCAGCTTGTCGGCCGCCTCGGTGAGGTTGCGCAGCGGGCTGACCAGGAACGCGGTGTAGCCGTAGAACGAGACCAGCTCGCCGGCGCTGATCTCGCCACGCAGCGCGAACCGGGCACCCAGCCAGGTCACCAGCACCACGAAGACGCCGGGCAGCAGGATCTGCGCGGCCTGCAGGAGCGACTCGACCCGGGCCACCCGCAGCCCGTCCGCGCGCAGCGCCTGCGACCGTTGCCGGTAGCGCTCGGACAGCACCGGTTCGCCGCCGACGCCGCGCAGCACGCGCAGGCCGGAGACGATGTCCGCGGCCCGGGCGGTGAGCCGGCCGGTCGAGTCCCGGTACGCGGCCTGCTGGCGGTGCAGCGGGCGGATCAGCAACGCCACGAGCGCCATCAGCAGCGGCACCCCGAGCACCACCACGAGGCCGAGCGGCTGGGAGGCGTTGAGCAGGATCACCGCGACGGTGACGATGCCGACCACCGAGCCGGCGCCCCGGGCGGTGATGTCGATGGCGCTGCCGATGTGCTCGATGTCGGCGGTGCCGATGCTCACCACCTCGCCCGCCGCGACCCGCCGGGGCAGTGCGGCGCCGAGGCGGTTCGTGGCGTCCACCGTGACCTGCACGGTGCGGTAGGCCGCGCCGAGCCAGTTGTGCACCGCGCAGCGGTGGCGCAGGATCCCGGCGACGGCCTGCACCAGACCCAGCCCGAGCAGGGCCAGACTCCAGCGCAACAGCGCGTCCGGGTCGCGTTGGGCCAGGCCGGCTTCCACGGCGCGGCCGAGCACGGCCGGCACCAGTGCCTGGGCCAGCATCCAGATCACGCCGAGCGCGAGACCGGCGCCGAAGATGACGGGGTGCCGCCCGGCGAGCCACACGAGGTATCGGGTGGCCGACCGCGCGTCGGGGGTGCCGGGATCGCCGGCCGGTGAGAAGCGCATGACCCACCGACGCTAGGTGCCGGGGTGATCCGGGCGCCAACCAATTCCGGCCGTCGTGACGACCCTCGCGTCAGCGGTCGACCTGGGTGAAGTCCCAGCTGTGCGGCGGGCGGGCGATCAGCCGGGCCGGCGGCTCGGGCAGTTCCCGGGGGTTGTTGCGCCACCTGGAGATGACCACGAGCCGGTGGTCGGTGGAGGAGAACACCTCGCTGGAGACGTGCATCGGGTCGTGCTCGAACTCGGGCAGCGCGGTCTCGCAGACCCAGGTGATCAGGTCGGCGAAGCCGTACGGCTCGGCCTTGGCCTCCCACATCCGGACGATCATGTCGGTCTCCTCCCCGCTCACACGCTGACCACTGTCAGCGGCATCGCCGAGTCGGCCGGCAGGTCCAGCCGGCTCGGCGCGACGCCCGCGGCCACCAGGTGGGAGCCGAGCGCGGCCACCATCGCGCCGTTGTCCGTGCAGAGCTTCGGCCGGGGCGTACGCACCCGGATGCCGTGCCTGCCGGCCCGCTGCTCGGCCATCGCCCGCAGCCGGGAGTTGGCCGCCACCCCGCCGCCGATGACAAGCGTGTCGATGCCGCTGGTGCGGCAGGCGTCGATCGCCTTGCCGACCAGCACGTCGCAGACCGCCTCCTGGAAGGACGCCGCCACGTCGGCGACCGGCACCGGCTCGCCGGCCCGCTGCCGCGCCTCCACCCAGCGGGCCACAGCCGTCTTCAGGCCGGAGAAGGAGAAGTCGTACCGGTGGCCGACCAGGTCCTTCGCGGCGGTCAGCCCGCGCGGGAAGGCGATCGACGCCGGGTCACCGGCGCGCGCCTCGCGGTCGATGTACGGGCCGCCGGGGAACGGCAGCCCGAGCAGCCGGGCCACCTTGTCGAACGCCTCGCCGGCCGCGTCGTCGATGGTGGCGCCGAGCGGGACCACGTCGCGTGCGAGGTCGTCGACGCGCAGCAGCGAGGAGTGCCCGCCGGAGACCAGCAGCGCGATCGCGGGCTCGGGCAGCGGGCCGTGTTCGAGCGTGTCCACCGCGACGTGCGCGGCGAGGTGGTTCACCCCGTACACCGGCTTCTCCGCCGCCACCGCGTACCCCTTGGCGGCGGCGACCCCGACGAGCAGCGCGCCGGCCAGGCCCGGTCCGGAGGTCACGGCGATGGCGTCGATGTCGGCGATGGTGACGCCGGCTTCGCGCAGCGCCCGGTCCATGGTCGGCACGATGGCCTCCAGGTGGGCGCGGCTGGCCACCTCGGGCACCACGCCGCCGAACCGGGCGTGCTCCTCGACGCTGGAGGCCAGCGCGTCGGCGAGCAGCGTGTGCCCGCGCACGATGCCCACGCCGGTCTCGTCGCAGGAGGTCTCGATGCCGAGGATCAGGGGTTCGTCAGCCATGCGCGTCAGTCCTCGTTGCGCTGCATGACCAGCGCGTCGGTGTTGCTCGGTTGGTAGTAGCCGCGCCGTACGCCGATCGGCTCGAACCCGTAGGTGGCGTAGAGCCGTTGCGCGGGCGCGTTGTCCGCGGCGACCTCCAGCAGCGTGCTGCGGGCGCCACGCCGGGCCGCCTCGGCGAGCAGCGCCTCCAGCAGCAGCCGGCCGATCCCCCGGCGCTGGGCGTCCCGGCGGACCGCGACGTTCTGCACCCACGCCTCGTCGGGCGGGGACACGGCCAGCCCGGCGTAGCCCAGCACGGCGCCGGCGTCGTCGGTGGCGACCAGGTAGAAGTGCCCGTTGGCGAGTTCGTTCCAGAACATCGCCGCCGACCACTGCTCGGCGCCGAACAGGTCCGCCTCGATGGGCAGCACCTCGTCGATGTGCCACCAGCGGAACCGGCCCAGCCTCATGGCAGGACCGGCTTGTGGCCGGTGGCCGCGACCGCATCCGGGCGGCGCAGGTAGAGCGGGGTCAGCGTCTCGCCGGGCGCGCCCGCGCGGATCCGCGGCGCGGCGAGCCGGGCCAGCGCCAGCGGGTCCGGGTAGCGCGGCTCGTCGCGTACCGGCAGCCCCAGCACGTCCGCGTACCGGTGCGCGCCGTCGCCGACCGCGACGGTGACCGCCAGGTCGCGCGCCCGCTCCGCGGCCACCGCCGGGGCCGCCACCTCCGGGCCGGCCAGGCGCTGGCCGGCGCCGTCGTAGACGGCCCAGTAGATCTCCCGGCGCCGCGCGTCGCTCGCCGCCAGCACCGGCTCGCCGACGGCCGCCGGGTGGCCGAGCCCGTCCAGCGAGCAGACGCCGTACGTGGGTACGCCGAGCACCTGACCCATGGTGGCGGCGGTGACCAGCCCGACGCGCAGCCCGGTGAACGGGCCCGGGCCGAGGCCGGCGACGATCGCGGCCAGGTCGGCGGGCCGTGCACCGACGTCCGCCAGCACGGCGTCGACCTGCGGCGCGAGCAGCTCGCCGTGGGCGCGGGCGTCGACGGTGCACCGGGACGCGCGGACCGCGACGCCGTCCGCCGAGACCTCGGCAAGGGCCGCGGTCACCGCGGGCGTCGAGGAGTCCACCACGAGTACGAGCACGGTAAGCCAGCCTAGCCGTCCGCTCCGCCCGCGCCCGGCACGCCCTCGGCCCGCCCTCGCCGCTCGCCTGGTCACGATGCGTAGCGCCCGGATCGAACGCGGCGACCGGCTGCCGAGCCTGACCTCCGCGGAACGCCTGCTCGCCGCGCTCGGCCGGCAACTGCGGATCGAGGTCGAGCCGCTGGACAGCCACCTCGACGCCGCACTGGACGAGATGGCCGGGACGGTGCTTGCCGAGCGGATCGAAGTCCTCCGGCTGGACCGGATCATGGATTCCCTGGGCGACCTGCCGTACGTGCTGTCGGGCGGCACGGCGGCACTGTTGCAGGGCGCGCCGCTGCCGGTGGACGCGGTCGAGATCGCGGTGCGCTGGCGGGACTCGCCGCAGTTCAGCGCGCTCCTCGATCGGATCTACGCGCAACGCCGGGACGCCCGATGGCAGGTGTGGGGCGGCATCCACACGGAGCCCGAGGAGCCGGCGAGCACCGTTGGCTGACCCGCTACGGCGAGCTGCGGGCCCGGATGTGCGAGGAACTGCCCGAGCCCGTCGAGGTCCGCCTCGGTGAACGTACGTACCCGGTCGAGCCGCCGGTCGAGGTGGAGGTGACCGACCGGCGCACGGCCGAACTGCTCTCCCGGTACCGCCGGCGCCTCGCCGGGGCGGGCGAGGCGCCGGGCGGGTCAGCCGGCTGAACGCTCCCAGTCGACGGTGGGCAGCCCCGCGTCGGCAAGCGCCTTGTTGGCCGCGCTGAACGGGCGGCTGCCGAGGAAGCCGCGCGGGTTCATCGGGCTCGGGTGCCCGGCCTCCAGCACGACGTGCTGCGGGTTGGTCACGAGCGCCGCCTTCTTGCGCGCGTAGCCGCCCCAGAGCAGGAAGACCACGCGCTGGTCGAGCGCGTCGAGCGCCCGGATGGTGGCGTCGGTGAACTCCTCCCAGCCCTTGTTGGCGTGCGAACCGGGGGTGGCCTGCCGGACCGTCAGCACCGAGTTGAGCAGCAGGACACCCTGCGCGGCCCAGCCGTCGAGGTTGCCGCTGCGCGGCTTCGGCACGCCCAGGTCCTCGCCCAGCTCCTTGAAGACGTTGCGCAGCGACGGTGGCACCGCCACCCCCTCGCGCACGCTGAAGCTCAGCCCGTGCGCCTGGCCCGCCTTGTGGTACGGGTCCTGCCCGAGGATCAGCACCCGGGTGTCGGCCGGCCCGCACAGCCGGTAGGCGGAGAAGAGGTCCTCCAGCGGCGGGAAGACCGTGGCGGTCGCGTACTCCCGGGTGACGAACTCGGCCAGCGCCGCGGTGCGGGCCGGGTCCAGGTGGGGGGTGAGCACGGCACGCCAGGCCTCCGGCAGCAGCGCCGGCAGGTCCAGGGTGGGGGCGTCGGGCATCGGCAACCTCTCCTCGTCGGTCGCCACCTTCTTACCAGCCGCGACCGACACTCCCGGTCGGCGGCGGGGCCGGGTACTGGACGAGAAAAGTTACCGGAGCGTAACCTACTGGCAAGTTACTTACGCCACACCGCCACTGCTAGCTTGCATCCACCATCATCGATGCTCGCTAGGAGTGCCCGTGAGCAGGAGAAACACCCGTCCCCGCACGCCCTCCGCCGCCGTCTCCCCCCGCCGCGCGCTCGGCCTCCGGATGCTGGCCGTCGCCGCGGCGGCAGCCACCTACCTGGCCGGATCCGGCCCAGCCGCAGCCGCCGACGGCACCACGCCGGTGGTCTCCCGCGGCGTGACGATCCCCGCCTTCTACCACCCGCCCGCCGACCTGCCCGCCACCAACGGCACGCTGATCCGCACCGAGCCGCTGCCGCTCGGGCTCAGCATCCCCGGGCTCGACGGCCGCCCGATGCCCGGCACCGCCACCCGCCTGATGTACCGGTCCACCGACTCCAACGGCCGGGCCGTCGGCGTGACCGGCGCCTACATCGAACCGTCGGCGGCGTGGCGGGGCACCGGCCCGCGCCCGCTGGTCGCCGTCGCCTCCGGCACCATGGGGCAGGGCGACCAGTGCGCGCCCTCGTTCGCCCTGCAACACCCGCTCACCCTCACCGGCGACACCCTGTCCGTCGGCTACGAGGCCCTGGCGATCTACCGCCTCCTCGCCACCGGCGCCGCGGTCGTCGTCACCGACTACGTCGGGCTGGGCGCGACCGACCGGCTGCACACGTACGTCAACCGCCTCGACGAGGGGCGCGCCCTGCTCGACGCGGCCCGCGCCGCCCGCGCGGTGCCGGGAGCATCGGTGACCGCACAGTCCCGAGTCGGCCTGTACGGCTACAGCCAGGGTGGCGGCGCCAGCGCCGCGGCAGCCGAACTCCAGCCCACCTACGCGCCGGACGTGCCGCTCGCCGGCACCTACGTCGGCGCGCCGCCGGCCGACCTGACCGCCGTGATCGGCGGCATCGACGGCAGCGCGCTGGCCGGGGCGCTGGGCTGGTCGCTCAACGGCTTCGCCCAGTCCGACCCGGCGGTGCGGGACGTCATCGAGGCGAACATCAACGACGCCGGACGGGCGGCGCTCGCCGACACGTCGACCATGTGCGTCGGTGACGCGATCCTCCGGTACGCGTTCACCAAGAGCAGCAGGTGGATCACCGGCGGCCGGTCCCTCACCACTGTCATCGCCGCCTCGCCCGAGGCGGCCGCCGTCCTCGACCGGCAGCGCATCGGCACGCTCAAGCCCGCCGGCCCGGTACGCGTGGCGACCGGCGTCCAGGACGACATCGTCCCGCACCGGCAGGCCCGTCAACTGGCGGTCGACTGGTGCCGCAAAGGCGCCAATGTGACCTACCAGGCCGTCAGCCTGCCCAACCTCGGTGACAAGCTCCTCACCAACCACCTGGCGCCGCTCATCACCGATCAGGGCGACGCGGTGGCCTGGCTGACCGACCGGCTCGCCGGGCGCACCGCCTACTCCAACTGCTGGACGATGCCCCTTCAGCCCTAGGACAGTTCGGCGACCCGGGCGGCCCAGTCGCCGCCGACCGGCTCCAGCGTGACCGCCCGGGTGTCGTCGTCGCGGCGGTCGATGCGTACCCGCAGGTGCGCGTCGACCAGCTGCTCGACCATCCCCTCACCCCACTCCACCACGGTGACCGCCTCGTCCACCGAGGCGTCCAGGTCGAGGTCGTCGATCTCCGCGCGCGGGTCGGCGGCCTCACCCAGGCGGTACGCGTCGGCGTGCACGAGCGTCACCCGGCCGCCCCGCGCCGGGTCGGGCCGGTGCACCCGGGCGATGACGAAGGTGGGCGAGGTGATCTCCCCGCGTACGCCGAGGCCGGCGCCGATGCCCTGGGTCAGAGCGGTCTTGCCGGCGCCGAGCGGGCCGCTGAGCAGCAGCAGGTCACCGGCGCGCAGCACACCTGCCAGCCGCCGCCCGAACTCGTGGGTGTCGTCGACGGTCTTCAGTTCCACGACCACTGTCATAGCGAATCCAGGAACCTCTCCAGCGCCGCGTTCACCTCGTCGGCGTGCTCCAGCATCACCACGTGCCCGCTGTCGTCGATCTTCACGAACTCGGCGTGCGGCAGCCGCCGGACGATCTCCTCGGAGTGCGTCACCGGCGTGATCATGTCCTTGTCCCCCACGATCACCAGCACCGGCGTGCCGGCCAGCGCCGCCAGCGCCGGGAACCGGGAGTGGGTGGCGATCGTGCGCAGGTAGCGGGTGACCGTGTCGGCCGAGGTACGCGAGTTCATCATCTCGACGTACGACACCAGGGCCGGGCTCGGCTTCGACGTGCCGAAGCCGTACTTGCGGGTGAGCAGCCAGGCCACGTTCGCTGTCGACCGGCGTGCCCGGTCGATCACCGTCCCGCCGTACCGGGTGGCGTTGCTCATCATGTAGAGCACCGGCGAGCCGACGCGGCCGAGCAGCGCGGGCGCCACCAGCTTGGTCTCCGCCGCCAGGCCGCCCGACGTAGCCATCAGCACGGTGCCGACCACCCGGTCACCGAACATCTCCGGGTACAGCTCGGCCAGCGCCATGATTGTCATGCCGCCCATCGAGTGCCCGACCAGCACCAGCGGGCCCTCCGGGGCCACCTCGTCGAGCACCCGGCGCAGCGTGTGGCCCAGCGCGGTCAGGTCGTACTCGCCGCTCTCCAGCCGGCCGGAACGGCCGTGCCCCGGCTGGTCGTACGCGACCACCCGGTAGTCGCCGCGCTCGGCGAGCCGCTTGCGCTGGAAGTGGAACGTGCCCATGTCCAGGCAGAACCCGTGCACCAGCACCACCGTCGGGTGCCCGGCGACCGGGCGGGTCGGCTCGACCACCTCCACGTGGATGTCGGTGCCGTCCGGCATCTCCAGCCGGTACGCCTCGTCGTAACGCTGCTCGCCGAAGACCTCGTCGGCGTACCTGTCGGTGGGGTCGTTCTTGAGCCGGCGGACCAGTACCCGCTCGCTGACCACGCCCGCCGCGAGCCCGGCGGCGGCCACACCGACGGCGGCGCCGACCAGCCCGGCGACCTTGCCGGCGGCGGTACGCGGTCGCGGCAACCGGACACTCATGCGCGCTCGCCGTCGTAGACGCGGGGCACGCGCACGCCGCCGAAGCGGGTCACGATCTCGTAGTTGATGGTGCCGACCGCCTCGGCCCAGTCGTCGGCGGTGGGCTCGCCGTCCGCGCCGCTGCCGAACAACGTCACCACGTCACCGGCGGCCACCTCGTCGTCGCCGCAGTCGACCACGAACTGGTCCATGCAGACCCGCCCGGAGATGGTCCGGCGCTTGCCGGCGAGGTGCACCGGGCCGGTGCTGGAGGCGTGCCGGGGCACCCCGTCGGCGTAGCCGAGCGGCACCACAGCGAGGTTGGCCTCCTGCTCGGTCAGGTAGGTGTGCCCGTACGAGACACCGGTGCCGGCCGCGACGCGCTTGGTGAGCATCACCCGGGCGCGGGCGGTCATGGCGGGACGCAGGCCGAACTGCTCGCCCGCGACCGGCGACAGCCCGTAGACGGCGATGCCGGGCCGGACCAGGTCGAAGTGGGTGTCCGGCCGGGTCAGCGTGGCGGCCGAGTTGGCCAGGTGCCGGTAGCGCGGACGCAGCCCGGCGCGCGTCACCATCTCCAGCCCTTCGTGGAACACGGCGAGCTGACGATCGGTGGTCGGGTGGCCGGGCGAGTCCGCGTACACGAAGTGGCTCCACACGCCGACCACCTCGACCAGTCCGTCGGCCTGGGCCTTCGCGGCGGCCTCCAGCAGCGCCGGCCAGTCGGCGACGGTGGCGCCGCCCCGGGCCAGCCCGGTATCGATCTTGAGGTGCAGCCGGGCCGCGCGGTCCGCCCGCCGGCTCGCCTCGATCATCTCGTCGAGCTGGGTGAGACTGGCGCAGCCGAGGTCGACGCCGACGGTGATCCCGTCGTGCAGCGGCAGGCCGGGGTCGAGCAGCCAGGCCAGCACCGGCGCGGTGATGCCCGCCTCACGCAGCCGCAACGCCTCGTCCAGCGTGCAGACGCCGAGCTGGTCCGCCCCCGCGTCGAGCGCCGCCCGGGCCGCGGGCACCATGCCGTGGCCGTAGCCGTCGCCCTTGACCACCGCCATCAGCTCGGCGCTGGTACCGGCCTTGAGCCGGGTCACGTTCTCCCGGATCGCGTCCAGGTCGACGCGCACCTCCGACTGCCACATGTCCTCAGCCTACTTCCGTCAGTGATCATCAGCGCCGTGAGCCGTGCGGGCGGTGCCCGTCGCCACCCGGACGTCGCCGCCCGGATCAGCCCAGCCGGGCCAGTACCGGACGCAACGCCGCCGCCACGTCGGGCGCGGTCACCGGACCGCCGCGCGCCGCCTCCCGGCCGGCCAGCCCGTGCAGGTACGCTGCCGCGGCCGCCGCCCGCTCCGGCGCGAGCCCGGCGGCGAGCAGCGAGCCGAGCAGCCCGGCCAGCACGTCGCCGGTGCCACCGGTGGCGAGCACCGGGGTGCCGGTCGGGTTCACGTACGCGCGGCCGTCCGGCGTGCCGACGACCGTGCGGTCCCCCTTGAGCAGCACCACCGCGTTCATCCAGGCGGCCAGCCGCAGCGCGGCGGCGACCCGGTCCTCCCCCGGCATCTCGCCGCAGAGCCGGGCGTACTCCCGGTCGTGCGGCGTCACCACGATCGGCGCGTCCCGGCCGCGCAGCCGGTCGGCCAGCTTGCCGTCCACGAGCAGCGTCAGCGCGTCCGCGTCGAGCACCACCGGCACCGGCGCGGCCAGCACCGCGCGCAGCTCGGCGGCGGAGTCCTCGCCGGTGCCGAGCCCGGAGCCGCAGACCCACGCCTGCACCCGGCCCGCATCGGCGACCCGGCCGGTGGCGATCACCGACGGGTGCTGGTGCAGCACCTCACCCTTGGCGCTCCCGGCGTAGCGGACCAGGCCGGTGGGGCCGGCGAGCGCCCCGGCCACAGAGAGCACCGCGGCGCCGGGGTACGTGGCCGAACCGGTGGCCACGCCTACCACGCCCCTGGTGTACTTCTCCGACGACGCGCCCAGCGCCGGCCACCAGTCGGCCACGTCCGACTGCTCGATCACCTGGAGCGCCGGTGTGCCGCGCAGCCACGGCGTCAGCCCGATGTCGACCAGCTCGACCTCGCCGGCCAGCTCGGCGGCCGGGCCGACGACCAGTGCGGGCTTGAGCGCGCCGAAGGCCACGGTCACGTCGGCGCGGACCGCCCGGGGCCGCCCGGCGTCGGTGAGCGGGACGTGACCGGTGTCGACAGCGACGCCGCTCGGCACGTCGACCGCGACCACGGTGGCGGGCGTGCCGTCGCGCCCGCGCTGCCCGGTCAGGCTCGCGGCCAGCTGCTCGGCCGTCTCGCGGAGCCCGCCGGTGCCGCCGATGCCCACGATGCCGTCGAGCACCAGGTCGACCACCGCGGGCGGCCGGTCGGCCACGCGCCCGCCGGCGGCGCGCAGGGCGGACAGGCCCTCGGCGTGCGCCCGGCCCGGCGTGAGGAGCAGCGCTGTCACCGCCGCGCCCCGGCGGGCCAGGTGCGCGCCCGCGAAGAGGGCGTCGCCGCCGTTGTCGCCGGACCCGGCGAGCACCAGCACCCGGGCGCCGTAGACGCCGCCCCGGTCGGCGAGCAGCAACGCGCAGCGGCGGGCCAGCCCGGCCGCGGCCCGCTGCATCAGCGCACCGGGCGGGAGGGTGCCCATCAGGCCCGCCTCCGCCGCGCGAACGTCCGCGACCCGCCACACCTGTCTCATGCCACCCCGCCCCGCTCGTCGCGCCGGCTCAGCTTCCGCTCGCGGCTCCCCCGATCACGGCCTCACCCTACCGGCGGTACGCGCCCCGGACCGGCCGGCGGACAAGCCCTGTGGATAACCCGGACCGTTGTCCACAGGGGTCGGCGACCACTTCCTGGTGCCGCCTAGCGTCCCGGTGTCCGGAGCCGGCCGGTGGCGCCGGGCGAGGGAGGGCACGTGGTGGAGAAACCGTTCGACGTCGATCCGGAGCTGCTGCGATCGGTGGCGCGCGAGCTGGCCGACGACGCGTACCGGCTGGCCCGCGGGCCGGGCGCGGCACCGGAGTCGTTGCTGGTGGCGGCGCCGGACGGCTGGCGATCCGCGGTGGCGCTGACCGAATTGGAGTCGGCCGTGCGGCGCTGGTCCGGCGCGCTCGGCGCCCGGGTGGCCGACACCGCTCAGGCGTTGCGCCACGGCGCGGACGGCTACGAGGCGGTCGACGAACGCGCCGCCCGCCGCCTCACCGGGGTGCTCCGGTGAGCGGCGGATCCGCCGACGCCGCCGCGCCGGTCGGCTACGCGCAGCTCTGGCGGGCCGACCCGGGCGCCTGGTCCACCGCCGGGGCGGCGTGGCGGGGCCTCACCACGCCGGTACGGCAGCGCGCCGACGCGCTGACCGCCCGGATCGGCACGCTCCGCCCCGGGTGGTCGGGTGCCGCCGCGACGGCGGCGCAACGGCGGATCGGGGACCTGCGCACCGACCTCACCGACGTGCTGCCCGCCCTGGTCGAGGTCGACCAGGTGCTCGCCGAGTTCGGCGCCCGGCTGGGCGCGGCGAAGGCCCGGCTCGGCGCCGAGGTGGCCCGCGCCGAGTCGGGTGGCCTGCTCGTCGACCGCACCGGCGCGGTCCGGCCCGACCCGGCGCGGCCGGTGGCGCAGGCCGGACCGGCGGTGGTCCACGCGCGGGCCGGGATCCGGGGCGCGCTGGCACTCGCCGGTGCCGCCGACCGGGAGGCGGCCGGCCGGCTGGCGGACCTGACCACCGCCGCGGTACGCGGCTGGGTCAGCGTCCCGCCCGCGTGGCGACCCGGGCCCGGTGCCGGGCCGGCCGAGGTGAGCCGCTGGTGGGCCGGTCTGAGCGCGGCCGAGCGGCGCTGGCTGGTGGGGCGGGAACCGGGCCGGATCGGGCGCCTCGACGGCGTACCGGCAGCCGCCCGGGACCAGGCCAACCGGCTGCTGCTCGATGACCGGCGGGAGCGGTTGCTCGTACGGCGGCTCGCGCTGCTGCACCCGCTTCCGGCCGGGCCGTTGGATGCGTCCCGCCGGGTCCGGCTCGCCGCTGTCGAGGCGGCGCTGCGCGGGCTGGACGGGCTCACCGAGCGGCTGGCCGCGGGCGGGGCGCCCCGGGCGTACCTGCTGGGGCTCGACCCGGCCGGCGACGGCCGCGCGGTGGTGGCGCTCGGCAACCCGGACCGCGCCGCCTCGGTGCTCACGTACGTCCCGGGCATGACCTCGGATCTCGCCGACGCGCCGGCCGAGCTGGGCCGCGCGGCCCGGGTGTTGCAGCGATGCGCGGCGCTCGGGCCGGGCGAGGAGGCGGCGGCGGTGCTCTGGCTGGACTACGACGCGCCGGACTTCCTCACCGAGGCGGCGGGCACCCGGCAGGCCGAGGACGCCGGCCCGGCGCTGCACCGGTTCCAGGACGGGCTGCGGGCCGCGCACGAGGGCCCGCCGGCCCGGCAGACGGTGCTCGGGCACAGCTACGGCTCGCTCGTGGTCGGCGCCGCCGCCCGCGACCACGGGTTGAGCGCCGACGCGCTGGTCTTCGTCGGTTCGCCGGGGGTCGGCGTGGACCACGCCGCCGACCTGCGGATGCCCGCCGGTCAGGTCTGGTCGTCGACCGCGCCGGACGACGTGATCCGGCTGGCCCGCCCGCCGGACGAGCTGGCCCGCCGCGCGCTGCTCGCGGGTACGCCACTCGGCCCGGCGCTCGCCGTGCTCGACGGGCCCGGCGAGCGGCTCTGGTTCGGCGCCGACCCGAGCGCGCCGGGCTTCGGCGGCCGGCGCTTCCCGAGCGCCCCGCGCGGCCACACCGGCTACTGGGACCCGGACAACCCGGCGCTGGACGGGATGGCCCGGATCGTGCTGGGCCGATGACCACCCGCGGCCCCTCGGGCGACCGCCTGCGGCCCTCCGGCGGCCGTCCCCGCCCTTCGGCGACCGCCCGCGAGGCTGGCCGGAGACGATGCGGTCCCTCCACCCGTGGTGCGGGCGGAGGGACCGTGGACGAGATCGGCTACTCGACAGTGACCGACTTGGCCAGGTTCCGGGGCTGGTCGACGTCGTGCCCGCGGGCGGCGGCGATCTCGGCGGCCAGCACCTGCAACGGCACCGTGGTCACCAGCGGCGCCAGCAGCGTCGGCGTACGCGGCACGTAGATCAGGTGGTCGGCGTAGCGGACCACCGCCTGGTCGCCCTCCTCCGCGATCACGATGGTGCGGGCGCCGCGCGCGCGTACCTCCTGGATGTTGGAGACGACCTTGTCGTGCAGCATGCCCCGGCCCACCGGCGACGGCACGATGCAGATCACCGGCGTGCCCTGGTCGATCAGCGAGATCGGGCCGTGCTTCAGCTCGCCGGCGGCGAAGCCCTCGGCGTGCATGTACGCCAGCTCCTTGAGCTTCAGCGCGCCCTCCAGCGCCACCGGGTAGCCCACGTGCCGGCCGATGAACAGCACCGTCGGCTCGGACTTCAACTCGCGCCCCAGCTCGCGGACCGGCTCGATCCGGTCCAGCAGCTCCCGCAGCTTGCCCGGCATCTCCTGGAGCTGGGCCACCACCGCGCCCACCTCGTCGGCGAACTTGATGCCGCGCACCTGGGCCAGGTGCAGGCCGATCAGGTAGCAGGCGACGACCTGGGTGAGGAACGCCTTGGTGGAGGCGACAGCGATCTCCGGACCGCCGTGGGTGTAGAGCACCGCGTCGGACTCGCGCGGGATGGTCGAGCCGTTGGTGTTGCAGATCGCCAGCACGCGGGCCTTCTGCTCCTTGGCGTGGCGCAGCGCCATCAGCGTGTCCATCGTCTCGCCGGACTGCGAGATCACCACGATCAGCGTGGAGCGGTCCAGCACCGGGTCGCGGTAGCGGAACTCGCTGGCCAGCTCCACCTCGCAGGGGATGCGGGTCCAGTGCTCGATGGCGTACTTGGCGACCAGGCCGGCGTGGTATGAGGTGCCGCACGCGACGATGAAGATCTTGTCGACGTCGCGCAGGTCCTGCTCGCTGAGGCGGACCTCGTCGAGGGCGATCTCGCCGGTCTCGGTGAGCCGGCCCAGCAGCGTGTCGGCGATGGCCTGCGGCTGCTCCTCGATCTCCTTGAGCATGAACCAGTCGTAGCCGCCCTTCTCGGCGGCCGACGAGTCCCAGTCGATGTGGAAGTCGGTGCCGCTGGCCGGCTGGCCGTGGAAGTCGGTGATGTCGATGCTGTCCGGGGTGATCAGGACGATCTGGTCCTGGCCCAGCTCGACCGCGTCCCGGGTGTGCTCGATGAACGCGGCGACGTCGCTGGCCAGGTAGTTCTCGCCGTCGCCCCGGCCGACCACGAGCGGCGAGTTGCGCCGGGCGCCGACCACCGCGCCGGGGATCCCGGCGTCGACGGCGAGCAGCGTGAACGCGCCCTCCAGGCGCCCGCAGACCACGCGCATGGCGGCGGCGAGGAGCTGCGGGCTGTCTGTCTCACCGGCCGAGCGCAGGTCGGCCAGCGCGCGGGCGATCAGGTGCGCGGCGCACTCGGTGTCGGTGTCGCTGGCGAACTCGACACCCTCGTCCTCCAGCTCGGCGCGGAGCTTCGCGAAGTTCTCGATGATGCCGTTGTGGATCACCGCGACGCGGCCGTCCGGGGAGAGGTGCGGGTGGGCGTTGCGGTCGGTCGGGCCGCCGTGTGTGGCCCAGCGGGTGTGGCCGATGCCGGTGGTGCCGTCGCCGATGCCGATCGGGCTGGCGGCGCAGTCCTCGGGGTTGTCGGCCGCGCGCTCGGAGAGGACCTTCTCCAGGTTCGCGAGCTTGCCGGCCTTCTTCTCGGTCAGCAGCTCGTCCTCGCAGACCACGGCGACACCGGCCGAGTCGTAGCCGCGGTATTCGAGACGCCGCAGTCCGTCAAGCACGATGCCGAGCGCCGGGCGCGCACCGGCGTAACCCACGATTCCACACATGGTCCGCAGCCTAACCGAGTTTCGCTCATCGTGCGTGCTCGGAAAGGCGGTTAACGATCACTGAATTTGAGCGAACCGAGCGTCGAGGATGCGATTACCGGACAAAGCACCATGCAGGTCGTTCCGCCCGTCCGGACCGGTTCGGTACGCGGGGCGCGGACCGCCGGCCGGGACCGCACGCCTGGTCGCCACCGCCTACATTGAGGCCGGGCGCCGTCCCCCGGCCCCACCGTTCCGCGGTCGTCCGCGCCGTACCCCTGTGAGCTGAGCCCATGTCCGAGACGACCCCCTCCCCCGAACCGGCCCCCGGACCGGCCGACCCGACCGCCGCGCCGGCCACGCCGCAGCCCTCCTCCTGGACGCCGCCGGACCCGCTGGCCGCCCCGCAGCCGTGGACGCCGCCCGAGCCCTGGTCGCCGCCGCCGGCTCCGAGCCCCTGGGCGGCCACCGGCCCGGAAAGCGCGTCCGCCGGAACCGGCCCGGCCATGCCACCGAGCGGTACGGGACGGCCGGTGGGCGAACCGGGGTGGGCGGCTCCGGCCGACCCGGCCGCCACGCCGCGCCCGCCGGTCCCACCGGCCTCCGGCGACCCGCACGTCCCCGGTACGCCCGGGTGGCCGTCCCAGCCCGGCGTCCCGGACTTCCCGGCACAGCCGGCCTGGACACCGGCCGCCTACCCGCCCAGCCCCTACAAAGCCGGGTCCTACCCACCCGGCCCCTACCCGCCGCCGTACGCGTATCCGGGCATGCCGCCGCGCCGCGGTGGCGGCGGTGGCTGGGTGGCCGGCCTGGTGATCGGCCTCGTCACCGTCCTGGCGATCATCGTCTGCGGCTGCGTCGGGCTGTCCTTCCTCGGCCGGGGCCTGGACGACGGAACGGCCTCCGGCGACCGGTACGACGGGCCGCTGTACGGCGAGCCCGACGGGTGGGCCGACGAGCCCACCGGTCCCCCGGCCCGGCCGGCCACCACCCCGTCCGGCGGGCCCGGCAGGTTCACGGTGCTGTACGAGGTGACAGCCACCGACGGCGAGGCCGAGGTGCAGTTCTACGACGCGGACGCGAACTTCCACCAGCCCGGTGCCGTGGACACGCCCTGGCGGCTGAGCTTCACGGCGAACGACCGCGAGCGGGTGCAGATCATCGCCAGCCCGGTCGCGTCCGGCGACGTGACCTGCCGGATCACCGTCAACGGCAAGGTCGTCTCCAAGGACTCGGGCGAGTACGGCGCGACCTGCTTCGGCTGGTGAGCACTCGGCGGCGGGCCGTAGGCTGGCCGCCGTGACGACGACCGATCCCCTGGTGGCCCGGATGCGGCCGTTCGGCACCACCGTCTTCGCCGAGATGTCCGCGCTCGCAGTGCGTACCGGCGCGGTCAACCTCGGGCAGGGCTTCCCGGACACCGACGGCCCGCCGGAGATGCTCGCCGCCGCGGCCGAGGCGCTGCGTACCGGCCACAACCAGTACCCGCCCGGCCCGGGCATCCCCGCGCTGCGCGCCGCCGTCGCCGAGCACCAGCGCCGGTTCTGGGGCCTGGAGTACGACCCGGACGGCGAGATCGTGGTGACCGCCGGGGCGACCGAGGCGATCGCGGCGAGCATCCTCGCGTTGTGCGAGCCGGGTGACGAGGTGATCTGCTTCGAGCCGTACTACGACTCGTACGCCGCCTCGATCGCGCTGGCCGGGGCGGTCCGCCGCCCGGTGACGCTACGGCCCGGCCCCGACGGCAGGTACGCGTTCGACCCGGACGAGCTGCGCGCCGCGTTCGGGCCGCGTACCCGGCTGGTGCTGCTGAACTCGCCGCACAACCCGACCGGCAAGGTCTTCACCGCCGACGAGCTGACGACGGTGGCCGAGCTGTGCCGGGAACACGACGTGTACGCGGTCACCGACGAGGTCTACGAGCACCTGGTGTTCACCGACGCCGCCGCGCCGCACGTACCGCTGGCCACGCTGCCGGGCATGCGGGAGCGGACGCTGCGCATCTCGTCGGCCGGCAAGACGTTCTCCTGCACCGGCTGGAAGGTCGGCTGGGTGAGCGGGCCCGCGCCGCTGGTGGCCGCCGTGCTGCGGGTGAAGCAGTTCCTGACGTTCGTCAACGCCGGGCCGCTGCAACCGGCGGTGGCGGTGGCGCTCGGGCTGCCGGACGCGTACTTCACCGGGTTCCGGGACGACATGCAACGCCGCCGGGACCAGCTCGCCGCCGGGCTGGCCGACGCCGGGTTCGGCGTGCTCGCGCCGGAGGGCACCTACTTCGTGACCGCCGACGTCACGCCGCTGCGCGGCCGGGACGGGGTGGAGTTCTGCCGGGCGCTGCCGGAGCGCTGCGGCGTGGTGGCGGTGCCCACGCAGGTGTTCTACGACGACGTGGAGGCCGGCCGCCGGCTGATCCGGTTCGCGTTCTGCAAACGGCCGGAGGTGCTGGCCGAGGCGGTGACCCGGCTGCGCCGGCTCCGGGCGGACGGATGAGCGACGAGCAGGCCACGCGGCTGCGCCGGTTCACCGCCCAGCGCGGCTGCGACACGATGCTCTCCGGCGTACGCCCGGCCTCCGTACGGGAACAGCTCGCCGCGCTCGATCAGGTGGCCGGGGACGACCCGCCCGACCTGTACGGCGAGGGCGGGCCGGTGGCGGAGCTGGAGCTGCGGGTCGCCGAGCTGCTCGGCGCGGAGGCCGCCGCGTTCTTCCCGTCGGGCACGATGGCGCAGCAGGTGGCCATGCGGCACGGGGCGGAGCTGACCGGCCGCGCCGGTGTCGGCCTGCACCCGCTCAGCCACCCGCTGACGCACGAGCGGGACGCGTACGCGCTGCTCGCCGGCGTACGCGCGGTACGCACCACGAACGCGCCGCGCAACCCGACCGCCGACGAGGTGGCTACGTCTCGTTCTACAAGTCGCTGGGCGGCATCTCCGGTGCCGCGCTGGCCGGCGACGCGGAGCTGATCCGGTATGCCCGTGCCTGGCGGCACCGCTACGGCGGCACGCTGTTCCAGCAGTGGCCGGCGGCGCTCGCAGCGCTCGCCGGGCTGACCCGGGAGTTGCCCCGCCTCCCCGGGTACGTGGCGCACGCGAGGGTGGTGGCCGAGGCGCTGGCCGCCCTGCCCGGCGCCCGGGTGTACCCGGCGCCGCCGCACACCCACCAGTTCCGGTTCTGGCTGCCGTATCCGGCGGCCGCGCTGGACGCGGCGAACCTGGCGCTGGCCGAGGAGGAAGGCGCGTGGTTCGTCGGCGGCTGGCGGGACACCGAGGTGCCCGGGCTGGCGCTGGCCGAGGTGACCGTGGCCGGGCCGGCCCAGGAGCTGGACGCCGACGCGATCGCCGACCTGGCCGCCCGCTTCCTGCGCCGGGTCCGGACGAGCTGACCGGCGGGTCGTAGGAGCAGGCGGCCCCGGGTCGGTCAGGCGACCGGGCTGGCGGTGCGGACCTGCTCGGCGATGCGCTCGGCGACCTCGCGCGCGGTGTCCTCGGTGGCCGCCTCGACCATGACCCGCACCAGCGGCTCGGTGCCGGACGGGCGCAGCAGCACCCGGCCGGTCTCGCCCAGCTCCGCCTCGGCGCGCTCGACCTCGGCCCGGACGGCCGGTGCGGCGGCGCCGACGGTACGGTCGCCGACCGGCACGTTGATCAGCACCTGGGGCAGCTTGGTGACCACGGCGGCCAGCTCGGCCAGCGAGGTGCCGGTGGCGGCCATCCGCGCCATCAGGTGCAGGCCGGTCAGCACGCCGTCGCCGGTGGTCGCGTACGCGGGCAGCACGATGTGGCCGCTCTGCTCGCCGCCGAGCGCCAGGCCGGAGGCGCGCAGCTCCTCCAGCACGTACCGGTCACCGACCTTGGTCTCGACCAGCCGGATGCCGTGCTCGGACATGGCCAGCCGGAGACCGAGGTTGCTCATCACGGTGGCGACCAGAGTGTCCTGGGTCAGCTCGCCGGCGTCCCGCATGGCCAGCGCGAGGATCGCCATGACCTGGTCGCCGTCGACCTCGTTCCCGTCGGCGGTGACCGCGACGCAGCGGTCGGCGTCGCCGTCGTGGGCGATGCCGAGGTGGGCGCCGTGCTCGACCACGGCGGCGCGCAGCGCCTCGATGTGGTTCGAGCCGCACTCGTCGTTGATGTTGAGCCCGTCCGGCTCGGCGTGGATGGCGATCACCTCGGCGCCGGCCTCCCGGTAGGCGACCGGGGCGACGTCGGCGGCCGCGCCGTTGGCGCAGTCGACCACGACCTTGATCCCGTCGAGGCGGTGCGGCACGGTGCCGACCAGGTGCTGCACGTAGTGGTCGGCGCCGTCGAGCAGGTCGTGCACGCGGCCGACACCGGCGCCGACGGGACGCTTCCAGGCGGTGGTGGCGTTCGCCTTCACCGCCTCCTCGATCCGCATCTCGATCTCGTCGGGCAGCTTGTGCCCGCCGGCGGCGAACAGCTTGATCCCGTTGTCCGGCATCGGGTTGTGCGAGGCGGAGAGCATCACGCCCAGGTCGGCCTTTGCCTCGGCGGTGAGGAACGCCACCGCCGGGGTGGGCAGCACGCCGACCCGGACCACGTTGGCGCCGGCGCTGGTGAGCCCGGCGACCACCGCCGCCTCCAGCATCTCGCCGCTGGCCCGGGTGTCCCGGCCGACCACCGCGAGCGGCGGATGGCTCTTGTCGGTCTCGGCCAGCGTGTGGGCCGCGGCCACCGCGACCGCAAGCGCCAACTCCGGGGTGAGATCCGCGTTCGCCCGCCCGCGTACGCCGTCCGTGCCGAACAACCGGCCCATACCCGCCAACCTCCGTGGAACTGCCGATGAGAGGAGAAACGCGGAACGGCCGGTCCGCCTCCCGGAAGGGGGAGGCGAACCGGCCGTCCGTCAGAAGTACAAGACGCTTGTGGTGATCAGCGCTTCGAGTACTGGGGAGCCTTGCGGGCCTTCTTGAGGCCGTACTTCTTGCTCTCCTTGACCCGGGCGTCACGGGTCAGGAAGCCGGCCTTCTTCAGGGCCGGGCGGTCGTCGGGCTCGCTGACGATCAGCGCCCGGGCGATGGCGAGCCGCAGCGCGCCGGCCTGGCCGGTGGTGCCGCCGCCACGCAGGTTGGCGATCACGTCGAACGCCTCGGGCTTCTCGGCGGTGACCAGCGGGTCCTTGATGAGCTGCTGGTGCACCTTGCTCGGGAAGTAGGCCTCGAGGTCGCGGCCGTTGCAGGTGATCTTGCCGGTGCCCGGCACGATCCGGACCCGGACGATGGCTTCCTTGCGCCGACCCACGGTCTGGATCGGGCGGTCACCACGGGGCGCGCGCGCGACGGGCGCCGGCGCCTCGGTGGCCTCGGGGGCGACCTCGGTGGCGGTGATGTCGGTCATGCTGCTTCCTTCGCCCGCGCTCACTGCGCGATCTGCTTGATCTCGAACGGCACCGGCTGCTGCGCGGTGTGCGGGTGCTCGGCACCGGCGTAGACCTTCAGCTTCTTGAGAATCTGACGGCCCAGCTTGTTGTGCGGGAGCATGCCCTTCACGGCCAGCTCGATGGCCCGCTCGGGCCGCTTGGTCAGCAGCTCGTCGTAGCCGACCCGCTTCAGGCCACCCGGGTAACCGGAGTGGCGGTAAGCGACCTTCGTCTGACGCTTGTTGCCGGTCAGCGCGACCTTGCCCGCGTTCACGATGACGACGAAGTCGCCCGTGTCGACGTGCGGCGCGAAAGTCGGCTTGTGCTTGCCACGCAGGAGCGTGGCGGCGTGGGTCGCCAGGCGGCCCAGCACGACATCAGAGGCGTCGATGACGTGCCACTGACGCTCGATCTCACCCGGCTTCGGGCTGTACGTACGCACAGGTCTACCTTGTCTCGTCGTCGGTCTGGGGTCGCGCGCCGAGGTGACCAGGAGTACCCAGCCGGACCAGCGCGCACGAACGACCAAGCGTACCTGATGCGGCACGCCTAAGAATGTCGTACAACAGCAGGCAACGATACCCGGCCGCCCGGCGGCAGGTCAAAACGGGGTCGCGCCGCGCGTGGCCTGCGGGTTCGTCATGGCACAGGTCACACGCCGGCCAGCGTACGCGGCCCGGGACGCAGGTAGACCATCCAGGTCACCAGGAAGCAGAGCGCGTACCAGGCGATGAAGGCCAGGTAGGCGGCGTCGGCGGTGCCGGAGGTCAGGAACGACTGCCGGAACGCCACGTTCACCAGCACCCCGCCGGAGGCGCCGACCGCCCCGGCGATGCCGATCACCGCGCCGGACAGACGCCGGGCCCGCCGCTGCGCCGCCTCCGGGTCGCCGGTCAGCTCGCCCTCCGCGACGGCCCGGGCCCGGAAGATCGCCGGGATCATCTTGTACGTCGAGCCGTTGCCGATGCCGGAGAAGACGAACAGCGCCAGGAACCCGGCCAGGTAGAGCGGGAACGAGCGCTCCCGGGCCGCGTACAGCACCAGCCCGGCGCCGGCGGCCATCGCCACGAAGTTCCAGAACGTGACCCGCGCCCCGCCCAGCCGGTCGGCGAGCTGACCGCCGACAGGCCGGATCAGCGACCCGATCAGCGGGCCGAGGAAGGTCAGCCAGGCGGCGTCCACGGGCGTCGGGAACCGGTCGTGGAACTGGAGCTGGAGCACCTGGCCGAAGGCGAACCCGAAGCCGATGAACGAGCCGAACGTGCCCACGTAGAGCAGCGACATCACCCAGGTGTGCGGGTCGCGGGCCGCCGCGCGCAGCGCGCCGGGCTCGTTGCGCGCCCCCGGCACGTTGTCCAGCCACCGGGCCGCGGCCAGCGCGGCCAGCACGATCAGCGGCAGGTAGACCGCCGGCACGAGCCGGGGGTACGCGGCGCCCGCGGTCGCCAGCACCGCCAGCCCCACCAGTTGCACAGCCGGCACGCCCAGGTTGCCGCCGCCGGCGTTGAGCCCCAGCGCCCGGCCCTTGAGCCGCTCCGGGAAGAACAGGTTGATGTTCGCCATCGACGAGGCGAAGTTGCCGCCGCCGACGCCGGACAGGCAGGCCAGCACCATCAGCGTGGCGTACGACACCCCGGGCTCGATCAGCACGGCCATCGGCACCGCCGGCACGAGCAGCAGCAGGGCGCTCACGATGGTCCAGTTCCGGCCGCCGAACCGGGCGACGGCAAGCGTGTACGGCAGCCGCAGCACCGCCCCCAGCGCGGCCGGCACGGCGGTGAGCAGGAACTTCCCGGCCGGGTCGATGCCGTACTCGGGGCCCAGGAACAGCACCGTCACCGACCAGAGGCTCCACACGGAGAAGCCGACGTGCTCGGCGAAGATCGAGACGTACAGGTTGCGCCGGGCCACCCGGGAGCCGCCGGCCGCCCAGAACGCCGGGTCCTCCGGCCGCCATTCGGTGAGCCGGCCGGCGGTGGTGGCCGGCGGCGGCGTGGGTGCGGAAACGAGCGTGCTCACGGGCGACTCCTCCTCGTCGATGACGAGGCGACGCTCTCAGCCGGTGGTTTCCCCGGCGTGCCCCGCGCGCGTCGGCCCGGCAACGGAGACCGCACGTCCGCCGGACGGCGCCGGTGAGGAGGTCACAGCTCCTGGAGGATCCGCAGCGCTCGACCGACCCGCTGCATGGTCTCGGTGTCGGCCACGTCCACGCACTCGGTGAACCACTTCTTCATCGGTGCGGAGATCCGGTCGGGCATCACCACGTACGCGCCCATCCGCACGGCGAGCGGCGAGTCGCGCAGCAGCGACTCCTCGACCACCTCGGCCACGATCACGATGGGTACCGCAGTGGCGTTGTAGACGTCGGAGCTGATGACAAGACCGAACCGT
Source organism: Micromonospora sp. CNZ285 (assembly GCF_004637285.1). Classification (NCBI taxonomy): domain Bacteria; kingdom Bacillati; phylum Actinomycetota; class Actinomycetes; order Micromonosporales; family Micromonosporaceae; genus Micromonospora; species Micromonospora sp. CNZ285. The sequence goes on from NZ_SPQD01000001.1 coordinate 4,510,385, forward strand.
TCCCGGGCGCCGGAGATGCGCCAGACCTCGCCCCTACGCAGCACGCGGACGTCCGCCGAACAGGGCGTCGTCGACGAGCGCGGCCTCCTGGGCGTCGGCCAGGGCGGCGGCTTCCAGGTCCAGGCCGGCACGGCTGACCGCGTCGGCGTGCGCGGTGAAGACCTCGCGCAGCGCCTTCTCCCGGGCGGCCTGGTCCATCCAGGCGGAGAGGGAGAGCCCTTCCCGCTTGGCGAACCGGCGCGCCTCCTCAATCGTCTCGTCGGAGAACGACAGCGTCACCTTGGCGGTCATGCCGGGAAGACTACCCAGCGGTATGACCGGTAGTCATCCCCGTCGTCACCGATCGTGGAAACGGACAGCGGCCTCAGGGACGCCGGCCGCCGAAGACCGCGAAACGCCACTCCTTGAAGAAGCAGTCCACGTCCACCAGTCCCGCCTCGGCCAGCCACCGGCACTGCTCGGCCACCGGGGCCGGCCGGTCGTGCCGCATCCGCTCCCGGGCGGCGGCGATCTCCTCGGCGTCGGAGCCCAGCTCGGCGATCCGCGCCGTCCACACCTCGTCGTAGCGGTGGTCCAGCGCCGGGGTGGGCCCGGCGACCTGCTCGGCGTTGACGAACACCCCGCCGGGGACGAGCGCGTCGGCGGCCCGCTCGTACAGCGCCCGCTTGCCCTCGTCGTCGAGGTGGTGGATGGCCAGCGCGGACACCACCGCGTCGTACCGCCCGGCGGGCAGCGGGTCGGCGAGGTCGGCGTGGACCGTGCGGTGCGCCACGCCGCGTTTCTCCAGGTGCCCGGCGGCCACCGCGAGCATGCCGGGGGCGCCGTCCACGAGCGTCAGGCGGGCGCCGGGGACGGCCGCGGTCAGCAGCAGGGACAGCAGGCCGGTGCCCGCGCCCAGGTCCAGCACCTCGGGGGTACGCCCGGCGGCGAGCGCGGCGCGCAGCGGGGGCGCGGCCACCTCGACAGCGGTGCCGTAGAAGGCGTCGAAGCAGGGCACCAGGCGGCGTCGGGCCTGGTCGTAGCTGCCGGCCACCGCGTCGAACGCGTCCGCCACGCTCATCATGCCTCCCGTTATATGAGATTGTTGTCCCACATTCTAAGCCCTGCGGAGCGTCTCGTCACCCGCGTGCGGTGTGAAGCGCTCGTGACAGGACCGAAACAGAGCAGACCCGGACCGGAAACCGCCCGACGGCACGCTTTTCCGACATGACAGACGGTGCACGCACGGCGACGCGAACGGGGTCACGCCCCGCCGAGGCCGCCACGCACTGCCCGTACTGCGCCTTGCAGTGCGGCATGGTGCTGCGCGCCACCGGCGACGGTGTCGAGGTCGGCGCCCGCGACTTCCCCACCAACCGGGGCGGGCTGTGCCAGAAGGGCTGGACCGCCGCCGACCTGCTCGACCATCCGGACCGGCTCACCACCCCACTGCTGCGCGACCGGCCCGGCGGCGAGCTGCGCCCGGCGACCTGGGACGAGGCGCTCGATCAGGTCGCCGCCGGGGTCCGGGACGTGCGGCACCGGCACGGGCCGGACGCGGTGGCGGTCTTCGGCGGCGGCGGCCTCACCAACGAGAAGGCGTACGCGCTGGGCCGCTTCGCCCGGGTGACGCTGCGGACCCGGCACATCGACTACAACGGGCGCTGGTGCATGTCGTCGGCCGCCGCGGCCGGGAACCGGGCGTTCGGGATCGACCGGGGACTGCCGTTCCCGCTCGCGGACCTCGGCCACGCGGACACGCTGCTGCTGGTCGGCGCGAACCCGGCCGAGACCATGCCGCCGCTGATGAGGCACGTCGCCGACCTGCGGGAACGCGGCGGCCGGCTGATCGTGATCGACCCGCGCGCCACCGCCACGGCCCGCCAGGCCGACCTGCACCTGCAACCCCTGCCCGGCACCGACCTCGCGGTGGCGAACGCGCTGCTGCACATCGCGCTCACCGAGGGCTGGCTGGACCGGTCGTACGTGGCGGAGCGGACCACCGGCTTCGACGACGTCCGGCGGACGGTGGCCGGCTACTGGCCGGCGGAGGTGGAACGGCTCTCCGGCGTGCCCGTGGCCGACCTGTACGCCACCGCCCGCGCGCTGGCCACTGTGGACCGCGCGGTCGTCCTCACCGCCCGGGGCGCCGAGCAGCACGCCAAGGGCGTCGACACGGTCACCGCTTTCATCAACCTGGCGCTGGCCCTGGGGCTGCCCGGCCGCCCCGGCTCGGGTTACGGCTGCCTGACCGGGCAGGGCAACGGGCAGGGTGGCCGGGAACACGGGCAGAAGGCCGATCAGCTCCCCGGCTACCGGCGCATCGACGACCCGGCGGCCCGCGAGCACGTCGCCGGGGTGTGGGGCGTCGAACCGGACTCGCTACCAGGGCCGGGGGTGCCGGCGTACCAGCTCCTGGACGCGCTCGGCACGCCGTCCGGCGCGCGGGCGCTGCTGGTGTTCGGTTCCAACCCGGTCGTGTCCGCGCCCCGCGCCGCGCGGGTCGAGTCCCGGCTGCGCGCCCTGGACCTGCTCGTGGTGGCGGACTTCGTCCGCTCCGAGACGGCCGAGCTGGCCGACGTGGTGCTGCCGGTCGCCCAGTGGGCCGAGGAGGACGGCACGATGACCAATCTGGAGGGCCGGGTGCTGCGCCGCCGGGCGCTTCGTGAGCCACCCGCCGGGGTCCGTACCGAGCTGGAGATCCTCGCCGCGCTCGCCGCACGGCTGAGCGGGGGCGGGACGCCGCTGCCGGCCGACCCGCGCGAGGTGTTCGCGGAGCTGGGCCGGGCCTCGGCCGGCGGGCCGGCCGACTACGCCGGGATCACCTGGGACCGGATCGACGCCGACACCGGCGTGTTCTGGCCCTGCCCGGACCAGGACGGCCCGGACACGCCCCGGCTGTTCGCCGACCGCTTCCCCACCCCGGACGGCCGGGCCCGGTTCCATCCGGTGACCCACCGGCCGGCCGCCGAGCCGGTGTGCGCCGACTACCCGCTGCACTTCACCACCGGCAGGGTGCTCGCGCAGTACCAGTCCGGCGCGCAGACCCGGCGGGTGGCCGCGTTGCGCCGCGCCGCACCGAGCGGCTTCGTCGAGCTGCACCCGGATCTGGCGGCACGGATCGGCGTGGCCGAGGGCACACCGGTACGTGTGGTGTCCCGCCGGGGTGAGTTGTGCGCACCGGCCCGGCTCAGCACCGCGATCCGGCCGGACACCGTCTTCGCGCCGTTCCACTGGCCGGGCGCCCAACGCGCCAACTCGGTCACCAACGACGCGCTCGACCCGGTCTCCGGGATGCCCGAGTTCAAGATCTGCGCGGTCCGAGTGGAGCCGGCATGAACGAGCGGATCGTCGTCGTCGGCTACGGCATGGCCGGCGCCCGGCTCGCCGCCGAGCTGCACGCGCGCGGCGGAAACCGGCGGATCACCGTGCTCGGGGCGGAGCCGCACCGCGCGTACAACCGGATCATGCTCTCCACGCTGCTCGCCGGACGCATCGGCGAGCCGGACGTGGAACTGGTCGAAGCCGTCGGGCCGGGCGTCAAGGTCCGCACCGGCGCGGCGGTCACCGCCGTGGACCGGGCCGCCGGCGAGGTGGTCACCGACGAAGGCGAGCGACACGGGTACGACCACCTGGTGCTCGCCACCGGCAGCCGGGCCGTGGTGCCGCCGCTGCCGGGCCTCGCCCCGCTGCCCGAGCGGGTCGTCCCGTTCCGCACGCTCGGTGACTGCCGGCGGATCCTCGCCGCCGCCGAGGGCGCGCGGCGCGTGATCGTGCTCGGCGGCGGGCTGCTGGGTCTGGAGGCGGCCCGTGGCCTGGCCGCCCGAGGGCTCGACGTGACTGTGGTCCACCCGGTCGGGCACCTGATGGAGCGCCAGCTCGACCCACCGGCCGGCGCGGTCCTCGCGGGCACACTCGCCGGCCTGGGCGTCCGGTCCCGGCTCGGGGTGCCGGCCACCGCCGTGAGCGCCGGCGCCGACGGCGTCCGCCTGCACCTGGGCGACGCCGGGACGCTCGACGCCGACCTGCTGGTGCTCTGCTGCGGGGTACGCCCCGACACCGCGCTCGCCGCGGCGGCCGGGCTCGCCGTCGAGCGGGGCGTGGTGGTGGACGATCGGATGCGGACGAGCGACCGGCGGATCTCCGCGATCGGCGACTGCGCCCAGCACGACGGGACGCTGACCGGGCTGGTGGCACCGGCCTGGGCGCAGGCCCGGGTGGTGGCCGACGTGCTGACCGGCGCGGACCCGCTGGCCCGGTACCGGCCCCGGCCGGCGGTGACCCGGCTCAAGGCGGCCGGGATCGACCTGGCCGCGATGGGCGACGTGGACGGGACCGGCGACGTGGACGGGCCGGTCGAGGAGCTGACCTTCGCCGACCCGGCCCGGGGCACCTACGCCCGGCTGCGCATCCGGGACGAGCGGCTGACCGGCGCGATCCTGCTCGGTGACAACCCGGCGGTCGGCACTGTGGTGCAGCTGTTCGACAGGGGCGCGCCGGTGCCGGCGGACCGGCGTTCGCTGCTGCTCGGCCGGACGTTCGGCGAGGCGCCGGCCGGTCCGGCCGCGTCACCGGCGCTGATGCCGGACGCCGCGACAGTGTGCCGGTGCAACGACGTGAGCAAGGGCGCGCTGGTGGCGTGCTGGCGGGCGGGCGCCCGGACCGCGGCGGAGCTGTCCGCGGCGACCCGGGCCGCCACCGGCTGCGGCAGTTGCCGGGACGCGGTGGCCGGCATCGCCGCCTGGCTCGCCGAGGCGGATCCGTCCACAACCGACGAGGTACGCGAGACGGTGGAGGTGGCGTCATGACCGAGCGAATCAGCAGGCTGGTCGTCGTCGGCAACGGCATGGTGGGGCAACGGTTCGTCGAGGCGCTGCGGGCCCGGGACACCGACGGGCGGTGGCGGGTCACGGTGCTCGCCGAGGAGCGGCGCCCGGCGTACGACAGGGTGCGGCTCTCGGCCGTCTTCGACGGGGTGGACGCCGGCGACCTGAACCTGCACACCCCCGACGCCGGAGTGGACCTGCGACTCGGTGAACCGGTCACCGGCGTCGACCGGGCGCGGCGGGTGGTGACCACTGCGGCCGGCGAGTACCCGTACGACGCGCTGGTGCTGGCCACCGGCTCGTACGCGTTCGTGCCGCCGGTCGACGGCACCGATCTGCCAGGCGTCTTCGTCTACCGGACGCTCGACGACCTGGCCGCGATCCGCGAGCACGCCCGGGGCCGCCGTACCGGCGCGGTGATCGGTGGCGGGCTGCTCGGGCTGGAGGCGGCGAACGCGCTGCGGCTGCTCGGGCTCGCCACCAGCGTGGTCGAGTTCGCGCCCCGGCTGATGCCGGTGCAGGTGGACGAGGCTGGCGGCGCGATGCTCCGCCGGTACGTCGAGGAGCTGGGCGTCACGCCGTACCTCGGGGTGGCCACCACGGCGCTGCGGCCCGGGCCGGACGGCACGGTGGCCGCGCTCGACCTGGCCGACGGCCGTGCGGTCGACGCGGAGCTGGTGGTGGTGGCCGCCGGGATCCGGCCGCGCGACGAGCTGGCCCGCGCGGCCGGGCTGCCGCTGGGCCCGCGCGGCGGCGTGCTGGTGGACGCGGCCTGCCGGACCGCCGACGAGCGGATCTGGGCGGTCGGCGAGTGCGCGGCAGTGGACGGCGTCTGCCACGGACTCGTCGCGCCCGGGTACGCCACCGCCGAGGTGGTCGCGGACCGGCTGCTCGGCGGCGCGGCCACGTTCCCCGGCGCGGACACCGCCACGAAACTCAAGCTGCTCGGCGTGGACGTGGCCTCGTTCGGTGACGCGCACGGTGTCACCCCCGGCTGCCTCGACGTGACGTACACCGATCCGGCCACCCGCTCGTACGCGAAGCTGGTCCTCTCCGACGACGCGCGGACGCTGCTGGGCGGCGTGCTGGTCGGGGACGCGAGCGCGTACCCGGCGTTGCGCGCCAGTGTCGGCGGACCGCTGCCCGCTCCCCCGCTGGCGTTGCTGGCACCGGCCGGCGGCGCGGGCGCCGGTGCGGGCGCGTTGCCCGCCACCGCGCAGGTCTGCTCCTGCAACGCGGTGACCCGGGCCGACCTGGACGCGGCGATCGCCGGCGGGGCGACCGACGTGCCGGCGCTGAAGGCGTGCACCCGGGCCGGTACGAGCTGCGGCTCCTGCGTGCCGATGCTGAAGCAGTTGCTGGACGCCGCCGGGGTACGCCAGTCGACGGCGCTGTGCGAGCACTTCGACCACAGCCGGCAGGAGCTGTTCGACCTGATCCGGGTGCGGGGCATCAGCACGTTCTCCCGGCTCGTCGCCGAGCACGGGCGCGGCAGCGGATGCGACATCTGCAAGCCGGTGGTGGCCTCGATCCTGGCCTCGCTCGGCACCGGGCACGTGCTCGACGGCGAGCAGGCGTCGCTGCAGGACACCAACGACCACTTCCTGGCGAACCTGCAACGCGACGGCAGCTACTCGGTGGTGCCCCGGATCCCCGGCGGGGAGATCACCCCGGAGAAGCTGATCGCGATCGGTGAGGTGGCGCGCGACTTCCGGCTCTACACGAAGATCACCGGCGGGCAGCGGATCGACCTGTTCGGCGCGCGCGTCGACCAACTGCCGCAGATCTGGCGCCGGCTCGTCGACGCGGGCTTCGAGTCGGGCCACGCCTACGGCAAGGCGCTGCGCACCGTGAAGTCGTGCGTGGGCGACACCTGGTGCCGCTACGGCGTGCAGGACTCGGTCGGGCTCGCGGTCGCGCTGGAGCTGCGCTACCGGGGCCTGCGCGCGCCGCACAAGCTCAAGTCGGCCGTCTCCGGCTGCGCCCGCGAGTGCGCCGAGGCGCGGAGCAAGGACTTCGGCGTCATCGCCACCGAGACCGGCTGGAATCTGTACGTCGGCGGCAACGGCGGTTTCCGGCCCCGGCACGCCGACCTGTTCGCCACCGACCTGAGCACCGCGGAGCTGGTGGCCCTGATCGACAGGTTCCTCATGTACTACATCCGCACCGCCGACCGGTTGCAGCGCACCGCCGCCTGGATCGAGACCATGGACGGCGGCCTGGACCACCTCCGGTCGGTGCTCGTGGACGACTCGCTCGGGCTCTGCGCCGACCTCGACGCGGCGATGGCCCGGCACGTCGCGAGCTACTCCGACGAGTGGCGCGACGTCCTGGAGGACCCGGACCGGCTGCGCCGCTTCACCTCCTTCGTCAACGCGCCGGACGTACCCGACCCGTCCATCACGTTCACCCAGGAGCGGGGCCAGCCGGTGCCGGCCCGGGGCGCGCCCCCGGACGGCGGACACCGCCGCCAGCCCGTCGTGCTGGGCCTGCCGGAGGTACGCCGATGAGCCCCGTCGTCACGCTGGACTGGACCGCGGTCTGCCCGCTGGACCGGCTCGACCCCGGCCGGGGGGTGGCCGCGCTCGTCGACGGCGTCCAGGTGGCGGTCTTCCGCACCGGGGACGGGCTGTACGCGGTGGACAACCTCGACCCGGTCGGCGGCGCGTACGTCATGTCCCGGGGCCTGGTCGGCAGCCGGGGCGGGGTGCCCACGCTCGCCTCGCCGCTGCACAAGCAGGTCTACGACCTCACCACGGGGCGGTGCCTGGACCTACCGGGCGTGACGCTGCGCCGGCATCCGGTGCGCTGCCGGGACGGCCTGGTCGAGGTGCGGTTACGGCAGGAGGAATGATGCGGGACGAGCTGGCCGGCTTCACCATCGGGGTCACCGCCGACCGGCGGCGCGACGAACTGGCCGCGCTGCTCCAGCGGCGTGGGGCGCGGGTGGTGCTCGCCCCGGCACTGCGGATCGTCCCGCTGGCCGACGACACCGACCTGCGTGAGGCCACCCGGGCCTGCCTGGAACAGCCGCCGGACGTGCTGATGGCGAACACCGGCATCGGCATGCGCGGCTGGCTGGAGGCGGCCGAGGGCTGGGGGCTGGCCGAGCCGCTGCGCAGCACGCTCGCCCGCGCGTACGTGGTGTCCCGCGGCCCGAAGGCGACCGGCGCGATCCGCGCCGCCGGGCTGCGCGAGCACTGGTCCCCGGATTCGGAGAGCTGCGACGAGGTGGTCGAACACCTCGTCCGGCGCGGGGTGGCCGGCCAGGTCGTGGCGATGCAACTGCACGGCGAGCGGCAGCCCGAGTGCGCCGACGCGCTGGTGGCGGCCGGCGCCACGGTGATCGAGGTGCCGGTGTACCGATGGGCGCCGCCGGCCGACCCGGCGCCGCTGCACCGGCTCATCGACCTGGTGGCCGGGCGTCTCGTCGACGCGGTCACGTTCACCTCGGCCCCGGCGGCCGAGGCGCTGCTGCGGGCGGCCGGGGACCGTACCGAGACGGTGCTGGAGGCGCTGCGCGGCGACGTGCTGGCCGGGTGCGTCGGCACCGTCACCGCCGAGCCGCTGGTCCGGCGCGGGGTACCGGTGAGCGCGCCGAGCCGGGCCCGGCTGGGCGCGCTGGTCCGCACCATCGTCGAGGAACTGCCCCGGCGCACCGTCTCGGTGAAGGCGGCCGGGCACGTGCTGACGCTGCGCGGGCACGCCGCGGTGGTGGACGGCGAGCTGCGTCAGCTGGCGCCGGCGCCGATGACGGTGCTGCGGGCGCTGGCCGCGTCACCGGGGAAGGTGCTCTCCCGCACCGCGCTGCTGCGGACGCTGCCGCGCGGCGCCGACGAGCACGCGGTGGAGATGGCGGTCGCCCGCCTGCGGGCCGGGCTGAAGGCGCCCCGCGTGGTGCAGACGGTGGTCAAGCGGGGGTACCGCCTGCGGGTCGACTGACCCGCAGGCGGTCAGCCCACGGAGGCCGGGTAGCCGTGCTCGGCCTGGAGGCGGAGCATGGCGTGCTCCACCACCGTGACCAGCACCTGCTTGACCGAGTCCCGCTGACGGGCGTCGCACAGGACCATCGGCACGTCCGGGGAGATGGCGAGCGCCTCCCGGACCTCCTCCAGCTCGTAGTGCGGCGCGTCGCCGAAGCGGTTCAACGCCACGACGTACGGCAGCTTGCGGTTCTCGAAGTAGTCCAGCGGGGCGAAGGCGTCGGTGATCCGGCGGGTGTCCACGAGCACCGCCGCGCCCACCGCGCCCCTGATGATCTCGTCCCACATGAACCAGAAGCGGGTCTGGCCCGGTGTGCCGAACAGGTAGAGGATCAGGTCCTCGGCCATGGTGATACGGCCGAAGTCCATGGCGACCGTGGTGGTCTCCTTGCCCGGCACCTTCGACGCGTCGTCGATGCCCACGCCCGCCGCGGTCATCAGCGCCTCGGTGGTCAGCGGCTGGATCTCGGAGATCGCCCCGACGAGCGTGGTCTTACCCACGCCGAAGCCACCCGCGATCACGATCTTCGCGGAGATGATCTCCCGGCCGCGGTTCACCCCGTCGGGGTCATAGTTCGCGAAGTCCACTTAGCACCCTTCCAAGCAGGTTCATCCGCGCCGCGAAACCCGTCGCGGGAGCGGCAGTGTGTAGCGTCAGCAGGCCCTCGGCCACCATGTCGGCGACCAGCACCCGGGTGACGCCCAGCGGCATCCGGGTGTAAGCGGCGATTTCCGCAAGCGACTGCGCCCGGCCCTCACAGACCGAGGAGATGCGGTACTTGTCGTGCCCGGCGAACCGCGCCTCGGCCGACTGCGTCGGCGTGCTCGACAGCACCGCTTCGAGCGCGATGTTCTGCAACGGCTCGGTGCGGCCCCGGGTGACCGCGTACGGCCTCACCAGCGCGCCACGTGGATCACGTCGCGGGTCCATCTCGCGATCACCTCCCCTCGTTCGGAGCCGCACCGGCTCCGGTCGTCAGCTCCCCGGTCCGATCAGGACCGGACCGCGTCCCTCGGCAGCGGGACCAGTGCCTGGCCGACCCGTTCCACCAGCAGCGCCATCTCGTAACCCACCTGGCCGACGTCGCAGCTGCGCGCCGCGAGCACGGCCATCGACGAACCGTCGCTGATGGACATCAGGAACAGGTAGCCGCTGTCCATCTCGATCACGGTCTGCAACACCCCGCCGGCGCTGAACATCCGCGCCGCGCCCTCGGTCAGACTCACCACGCCGGAGGTGATCGCGGCGAGCTGGTCGGCCCGGTCGCCGGGCAGATCCCGGGAGGAGGCGAGCAGCAGCCCGTCCGCGGACACCGCCACCACGTGCGCGATGCCCGCAACGCTGTCGGCGAAGTTGGTGAGAAGCCACCCCATGTCCTGCATGGCCGCCGGCCTGTTCATCGGTTCGTCTCCTTGGTCGAGGTGCTGTTCAGGTCGGCGCCGGCCGTACGGCCCCGCTGGACGCCACGGTGGTAGGCGGAGAGCAGACCGCGTACCTCGTCCGGCGTGCGCCGGCTGCGGTCCCGGCCGCTCTTCGGCTCTATTCCGCCGGGCACGAGCTGGGCCTGCGGCACCCGCTTGGGCAGGCCGGAGCGGGTGGTGCCGCCGGTGGTGGGCTCCGCGGCACGGCTGGCCCGCGACCAGCCCTCGTCGGCCGCCGTACGCCAGGCCTCCGGGTCGATCGACGGCGCGGGCGCGGGTTCGGCGGCGGGTGGCGCCGGGGGCGGCGTCGCGGCCGCCGGCGGCGTGGACGGGACCTCGGGCGGGCTGTACGCGGACGGCGTGGTCGACGTGGTCAGCCCCGACGCCTGGGCCCCCGGGGTACGGGTGGGCAGCTTCGGACGCGCCGACGCCGCGGGGGGCGCCACCGGCGGCTGTGCCGGCGCGGGCGGCTCGTCGAACGTAGGACGGGTGAAGATGGTGGTCTCGTCCTCTCCGTGCGAACGGAACCAGACCGCCTCCATCTCACGGAATATCGGCGCCTCGGCCCGCTGCTCGGGCCGGGCCACCACCGGCGTCGCCGGGGTGCTCTCCACCGCCGGCGCCGCGGCGAGCGGCTGGTAGGCCGGAGGTGCGGCCTGGGTCGCGGGTTGCGCCGACTCGACACCCGGCGTCCGCTTGGGCAGCGGGTCCAGCGCGGGGTACGCCACTGTCGGCCCGCCGGCCGACCAGCCCGCTCCGGAGACCGGAGCCGGCGCGGCGGGCGCCGCGGCCACCGGGGCGGGCGCCGCCACGGTGGGCAGCGCGCCGGTCGCCCCACCCAGCTGTACGGCGGGAGTCGTGTCGCGCGTCTCGGCGGGCGTCTGCCACCGGGACGGCGGGGTGGTGGTCGCCCCGCGCCACTGGTCGGCGAGCGTCGCGGTAGCAGCGCCCCGCCCGGCTCCGGCCAGCGCGTCGCCGGCGCCGACCTGGCTGAGCGGGGACTGCTCGACGGCGAGCGGCTGACGCGGCCGGGTGAGCGGGGCCTGGCCCCGGTTGGCCGGCAGCACCACTGTCGAGTTCGGCAGCGTGACCTGGGCGACGGTGCCGCCCTCGACGTTGCGGCGCAGCTCGACGCGGATCCCGTAGCGGGAGGCGAGCCGGCTGACCACGGCCAGACCCATCAGCCGGAACGCGGCCACGTCGACGGTCGGCGGCGCGGCCAGTCGCCGGTTGAGCGAGTCGAGCTGGTCGTCGCTGAGGCCCAGACCGCGGTCCTCGATCTGGATCAGCACGTAGTCGCGGATCCGGCGGCCGTCGGCCACCACTGTGGTGTTCGGCGGCGAGAACCGGGTGGCGTTGTCGAGCAGCTCGGCGACCAGCCGGACGACGTCGTTGACGGCGTGCGCGGCCACCGAGATGTCGGTGTCGACGGTGCCGAACTCGATCCGGTTGTAGAGCTCGACCTCGGACTGCGCGGCGCGCAGCACGTCGACCAGGAGCGCGTCGTCGCGGCGCGGCACGGCCGAGTCGGCGCCGGCGAGCACCAGCAGGTTCTCGTCGTTGCGGCGCATCCGGGTGGCGAGGTGGTCCAGCTCGAACAGCTGCGCCAGCCGCTTCGGGTCCTCCTCGGACCGCTCGATCGCGTCCAGCTCGCCGATCATGCGGTCGACCAGGCTCTGCGAGCGGCGGGCCAGGTTGAGGAACATCGCCGAGACGCTCGTCCGCAGCGCGGCCTGCTCGGCCGCGACCCGGACCGCCTCACGGTGGACCACGTTGAAGGCCACCGCCACCTGACCGACCTCGTCGCGGTTGCTCAGCTTGATCGGGTCCCGGACCTGCTGGACGATCTCGTCCACGCCGCCGTCACCGATGGCGTTGACGTTCTGCAGCCGGCTCACCGCGTCCGGCAGGTCGTGGTTGGCCACGGCGAGCGCGCCCTCGCGCAGCCGGCGCAGCGAGTCGTTGAGCGAGCGGGCCAGCACCACGGCGAGCGTCACCGCGACCGCGAGCGTGAGCAGCACGAGCAGGCTCTCCACGATCGCCTGCCGGATCACGTCGGCGCGTGCCTCGTCGGCGTCGGCCAGCATGTCGTCCAGGAGCTGGATCTCGGCCCACCGCATCAGGTCGTCGACCGCGCCGATGGCGGCTGACGCCTCGTCGCGGGTGACCAGCGCCTGACGCCCGATGGACCGGGAGACGTCGCCGGCGACCCGGTCGGCGAGCTGGACGGCGTCACCGGAGACGGTGCGGTCCACCAGGGCCCGCTGGCCCGGCGTCGCGGACCGGGAGAAGGTGAGCAGCGCCTCCTGCTGACCGGTGAGCGTGGCCACGAAGGACGAGAACTGCTCCTCGTCGATCTGGCCGCCGTCGAGGGCGGTGAAGGCCACCGCCTGCTCCTCGGCCACCTCGGACTTGGCGTGGGCGAACGCGGCCACCGCGCGGCGGGCGTCGGCCAGGCTGTCCGCGCCCGGCTGCTGGGCCAGCGCGTCGCTGTACGCGACCAGGTCGTCCAGCACGATGCCGTAGCGCAGGCTCGCCTCGGCCACCGGCATCTGCAGCCGGTCCAGCACCTCCTGGCGGGTGCCGTTCAACGTGGACAGGTGGGCGTCGATCACCTTGAGCTGGTTGCTGATCGCGCCGGACACGTCGCCGAGCTTGCCGCGCTCGTCCTGGTACGCCGCGATGCGCTCGTCGGTCTGGCGCACCCGCAGGTTGTACGCGTCCGGCTTCTGGTTCGGGTCGGCCAGGAAGACCGCCGCCGCCATCCGCTCCTTGTGCAGGTCCTGGGTGAGCGCCGCGATGTCGACCGACACCGCGCTCAGCGACCGGACCCGGTCCGCCTCGTACGCGCCCTGACCGACCGAGACGAGTCGGATAGTTGCCAGTGCGATGACAGCTGCGACCGGAACGACCAGGATGAGGGCGAGCTTGGAGCGGATCCGCGCGTCGCGCAGCCTGGGCAGGCGCCGGCGCCGGTTCCGCTGTTCGGCGTTGGGGCTCCCGGGCAGGGTCGTAGGTCCGGTGCTCACGACATCGCCTCCGTCGTTTCTTCCACGCGCGACCCGCTGACCCGTGCCTGGTGCAGCGGCCAGCGCCACGCGCGGCACGGCCGCGATTTCATCAGACGAGATCCTGTTTGGGAAGCCGCAGTGAGGCAGGAAACGGTCGCGGCCGACGCAACCCGGGATCCGATCACCTAATACCTTCTTTTCTCCAACCCCCTGAACAGGGGATGTCACTCCAGAGTGGTCACACGCTTCTGTGCAGTAATTGTCGGTTAATGTTCGGTGTCCCCAGCATGTGGGATGACCGTCCCGAAACAGCACTCGACATCCCCGCTTGACCACAGGCCCCGGCATTGGCAAGGTTTTGCAGGCTTCGCGCACACCGTACGGCAAACCAATCCCGTTCCTCCACTGAGGACGGACGAGCGGCGGTGATCGGGCGTCGGCCCGCGCCGCACCTGGAGGACTGAGTTGAGCCCCATCCGCTCCGCGAGCATCGCGGCGCTCGCATCGGCCGTGTTGGCCACCACGCTCACCGGCTGCGGGATCGGCGGGGAACCGCAGGACACCAGCCCGATCGTGATCGCCGCCGACCTGGAACTCTCCGGCGCGTCGGCGCCGGTCGGCAAGGTCTACCAACGGGCTCTGCAACTGAAGGTCGAGCAGTTGAACGCCTCCGGCGCACTGGGCGGCCGGAAGATCGATCTGCGGGTCAAGGACAACCGCTCGGATGCCTCGGAATCCTTGCGGAACATCAATGATTTCAGCGGTGACTCGCGCGTGAGCGCGGTCATCATGGGCGGCTGCAACGAATGCGCCGTCGGCGCGGCCCGAACGATCGGCGAGAAGCGCATTCCGACGATCGCACTGGGGTCGTCCAGCGACATCACCGAGCCGGTGGCCGAGCGTCGATATGTCTTCAAGCTCGCCCCGAACGCCACCGACAGCGCCGCCGCGCTCGCCGCGGAACTGGAGCGGCGCGAGATCCGCAAGGTGGCGCTGCTGCACAGCGCCGAGGGTTACGGCCAGGAAGGGCTCGCCGCCCTGCGCCGCGAGCTGAGCAAGACCTCCGTGAAGCTGGTCGCCAACGAGTCGGTGCGGGTCACCGACACCGAGGTCGGCACGCAGATCAACCAGCTGGTCGCCCGCAAGCCGCAGGCACTGGTCCTGTGGACCACGCCGGAGCAGGCGTTGCTCGCCGCCACCACGGCACGGCAGAGCAAGTTCCGCGGGTCGCTGTTCTTCGACGCCACGGCCGCCGGTGACCTCTTCCTGGGCCCCTCGGCCCGCTCCACGGACGAGGCCACGCTGATCTTCACCCAGACCATGGTGATCGACGACGTGATCGCCACCACCCCGGCCAAGGCCGCGCGGCGGCAGTGGTTCCAGGACTACACCGCCCGGTTCGGCGGCTACAACGGCTTCTCCTCGTTCGCGGCGGACGCGGTCCAGCTGATCGCCGACGCCGAACTGCAGGCCGGCGGCGAGCCGGGCAAGGTCGACCGGGACGCGCTGCGCGACGTGCTGGAGACGTCGCAGCTCGACGGGCTGTCCGGGCCGATCCGGATGACGCCGGACAACCACTCCGGGTTGATGCCGCAGGCGTTGACGACGCTCGTGGCTCGTGGTGGTCGTTGGCGGCTGGCTGGCTGATTGCTTGGTTGCGGTGGGGGTGTGGCCCCACCGCAACCGGCTCCGGGCGGTCAAGCTTGATCCCTGCGCCGGTTGCGGTGGGGCCACACCTGTCGTGGGCGGCCGCCAGCCGTGGGTTGATGTCTTCTTCTGGGTGCTCGGATCGGGGTGGGTCAGCGGGCCGAGGTGGTGGCCCGCACCCAGGGCAGGGCCAGGCGCTCGACCAGGCTCAGGGCGGCGTAGAGCACGATGCTCATCAGCGCCACCAGCACGATCGCCGCCCACGCGGTAGCGGTGTCGCCGACGCCGTTGTACTGGAGGATCTGATAACCCAGTCCCGGGCGGTCCGAGTAGAACTCCCCGATCACCGCGCCGATCGCGGCGAGCGGCATGGCCACCTTGAGGCCGACGAAGATCTGCGGCAGCGCCGCCGGGAAGCGCACCTTGCGGAACGACTGCCACCACGAGGCGTTGAGCGACCGGCCCAGCTCCGCCAGATCCGCCGGGGTGGTGGTCAGGCCGGTCGCGGTGGAGAGCACGATCGGGAAGAAGCAGAGCAGGAACACCATCGTCAGGATGGGTTTCTGGCCCCAGCCCACCGCCACCACGAGCAGCGGCCCGAACGCGATCTTCGGGACCGCGTTCACCGCCACCAGCAGCGGCGCGAACATCCGCTCCACCCGGCGGGAGGCGGCCAGCGCCATCCCGATCAGCACCCCGGCCACCGACGAGAGCAGGAAGCCGAGCACTGTCATCCAGGTGGTGATGCCCAGCGCGGGCAGCAGCACCTCGGTGGTGCCGGCGAGAGACTTCCCCACCGCCTGCGGCGGGGGCAGCGCGGCCGGGTGCACCAGGTCCAGGCCCGAGGTGACCAGCCACCAGGCCGCCACCGCGATCACCAGGCCGAGCGCCGGCAGCCCGACCGCCGCCGGGCGTACGGCGATCCCGCGCCGGACCGCCGGGCGCGGCAACGCCTCCGGCCGGGCCTCGGTCGACTGTGTCAACGTGTCCTCCTCTCTGCGCCGGTCGGTGTGACCGGCACGCGAAGGGGGTGCGCCCCACCGGGGTGTCCGGCGGGTCGCACCCCCGTTGGCCCGAGCGGGCCGGTCAGGCCTTCGGCGCGAGGTTGAAGTCGATGATCTGGTCCGGGGTGAGGTTCTGCTTCAGCGCACCCGCGCCCTGGAGCAGCGCGATGCTCTTGGCCACCCGGCCACTGTCCAGCGTGCCGATCGCGGTGCCGGAGTTGCTCGACCGCACGTACGCGGCCATCAGCTGAAGCTCGGCGGACGCCGCGGCCGGGACGGCGGCCGGCACGTTCTTCTTCAGGATCTCGGCCGCCTCGTCCGGGTTGGCCAGCGAGTACTCCAGGCCCTTGAGCAGCGCGGCGGTGAACTTCTTCACCATCTCCGGCTTCTCCTTGGCGATCTTCGACGAGGTGATCAGCGCGTTGCCGTAGAGGTCCTGCATCACGTTGCTGTACGGCAGGACGACCGGCTTCTTCTTGGTCACCGTCTCCACCGTCGGCTGGCCGACGACGAACTGGCCGATGCCGTCCACCGAGCCCGAGCCGAGCATGCCGATCAGGCCCTGCGCCTCACCGTTGACCCAGGTCACCTTGCTGCCGTCGATGCCGGCGAGCCGCGCGTACGTCGGGAAGAGGTTGCGCACGACGGACGTCGGGGTGTCGGCGAGCTTCTTGCCCTCGAGGTCCTTCGGGGTGGCGATGTTCTTGCCCTCGACCGTGACGATCGCGGCCATGGTGCGCTGCTGGATCGCGGCCACCGCCACGAAGTCCTTCGCCTGGCCGTTGCCGAGCTGGAGGATGCCACCGGTCAGGTCGATCGGGCCGAAGTCGGCCTGGCCGCCGGTGATGGTCTGGATCACGGAGCCGGTGCCCTGACCGGGCTTGATGTCGACGTCGAAACCGGCCTCCTTGAAGAAGCCCTTGTCCTTCGCCACCCAGGCGTAGGAGTCACGCCCGAAGTTGCCGAACGAGGTGAGGTACGTCACCTTCTCCAGCGCCGCGCCGTTGCCGCCGCCGCTCTCGGACTTGTCCGAGTCGCTGCTGCAGCCGCCCACCAGGGCGAGGGCGGTGGCCAGAGCCGCGGCGGCGACCGTACGGGTCAGCCTTCTCATCAGTGCACCATGTCCTTTCCGACCAGGACTTCTTCGCCGGTCGGGTCGTGGGTCCGACGGGGTCGGCAAGTGGGTTCGGCCGACTGGACCGTCGTGAGGGGACTCTTCGCGCGCAACAGCGTACGAGAAGCCAGATGACCTGCCGCCGCCGTCCCGGTTGCGGAACGGAAACGAAGTTGCCTGACGGAAAGCGGACTGACGTCCACCCCGGACGGTGCTATAAGCACGGTCCGCTACGCTAGCCCGGCTCGCATTCGGACGACGTGGAAGGGAGCCGGCGGAAGATGATCCGACTGTCCGGGGTGTCCCGCACCTTCGACGGCCGTTCGGGGCGGGTGGAGGCGTTGCGCGGCATCGACCTCGACGTCGCCGAAGGCGAGTTCGTCGCCGTCCTCGGCCGGTCCGGCTGCGGCAAGTCCACGCTGCTGCGCATGATCGCCGGCCTGCTCCCGGTCACCGGCGGTGAGATCACCGTGGGCGGTACGCCGATCACGAAGCCCCGCCGCGACGTGGCGATGCTGTTCCAGCGGCCCGCGCTGCTGCCCTGGCGCTCGGTGCTGGACAACGTGCTGCTGCCGGTGGAGATCTTCGGCTGGCGCCGCGCCGAGCACCGCGACCGGGCCCGCCAGCTGCTGGAGATGGCCGGGCTGGGCGGCTTCGAGAAGCGCCTCCCGCACGAGCTGTCCGGCGGCATGCAGCAGCGCGTGTCGCTGTGCCGTTCGCTGATCGGCTCGCCCCGGGTGATGCTCATGGACGAGCCGTTCTCCGCGCTCGACGCGCTCACCCGCGAGGAACTGTCCGGCGAACTCCAGCGGGTGCACATGGAGACGAAGGCGACGATCGTCTTCGTCACCCACTCGATCGACGAGGCGGTGCTGCTCGCCGACCGGGTCGTCGTGCTCAGCCCGCGCCCCGGGCGCATCCGCGAGGTGGTCGAGGTGAACGTCCCCCGGCCCCGGACGCTGGGCCGCCACGAACACCTGGAAGACGTCGCGCGGATCAGCGCCGAGCTGCACGAACTGCTGATGGAGCGGGACGCGCCGGGCGTACCCGTGGGAGGCCGCTGACCATGCGGGTCTCGGTGTTCACCGAACCCCACCGCGGTGCGGACTACGACGACCAGCTCCGGTTCGCCCGGCTGGTCGAGGAGACCGGCTTCGAGGGCTTCTTCCGGGCCGACCACTACCGGGCCATGGGGGACGAGCCGGCGCTGCCCGGCCCCACCGACGCCTGGCTGACGCTCGCCGCGCTGGCCCGGGAGACCTCCCGGATCCGGCTCGGCACGCTGGTCACGTCCGCCACGTTCCGGCTCCCCGGGCCGCTGGCGGTCATGGTCGCCCAGGTCGACCGGATGAGCGGCGGCCGGGTCGAGCTGGGCATCGGCGCCGGATGGTACGAGCGCGAGCACACCGCGTACGGCATCCCGTTCCCGCCGGTGAGCGAGCGCTTCGACCGGCTCGCCGAGCAGCTGGAGATCGTCACCGGGCTGTGGCGCACCCCGTCCGACGAGACGTACAGCTTCACCGGTCAGCACTACCGGCTGGTCGACGCGCCCGCGCTGCCCAAGCCGGTGCAGCAGCCCGGCCCGCCGGTGATCGTCGGCGGCCGGGGACCGAAGCGCACCCCCGAGCTGGCCGCCCGCTACGCCGACGAGTTCAACATGCCGTTCAAGAGCGTGGCCGAGACCGCCGCCGCGTACGAGCGGGTACGCGAGGCGTGCGACCGCGCCGGGCGGGACGCCTCCGGCCGCGCGCCGCTGACGCTCTCCGCCGGCATCGTGGTGGCGATCGGGCGCACCGACGCCGAGGCGCAGCGCCGGGCCGCACCGCTGCACGTCACGAGCGCGCTGCCGCCGGAGGACCCGGTGGTCGGCTCCCCCGCCCAGCTGGTCGACCGGATCGGCGAGTTCGCCGCGATCGGGGCCACCCGGGTGCACCTGCGCCTGATCGACTTCGACGACCTCGACCACGTGGAGCTCATCGCCGCCGAGGTGCTCCCCCGACTGGACGGACCGCGATGACCGAACTCTCCGCCGACCTCGAACTCGGCCCGGTGGGCCAGGAGATCGTGTACGAGAACGACCGCGTACGCGTCTGGCACATCCGGCTGGAGCCGGGTGAGCGCCAGCCACTGCACCGCCACGACCACCCGTACCTGGTGGTGGCGATCCAGGGCGCGAAGAACGTGGTGCAGACGATCGACGGCACCACCATCGACGCCGACGAGCCGACCGGCGGCGTGGTCTACCGCGACCCGGGCGCGGTGCACATGCTCACCAACGTCGGCGACACCACCTACCTCGCGCGCCTGGTCGAGCTGAAGTAGCCACACCGGCGGGTTCGCCGCGCCGCGCGGCGGCAAGGTGGCGATCGGGGGCACCGGGCCGTAACGTGCCCGACATGGCCTTTCGGACGTGGGGCAGGCTGCTGCTCACGGCGCTCGGGGTGAGCGTACTGGCCGGGGCCGGCCAGTTGGGGATCGCGTACGGCTTCGGAGTCGTACGCCTCGACGGCGCGTTCGTGGACGTCTCGGTCAACCGGTGGCCCGCCCAGCTCGTCTGGGTGGGCTGGTTCGCCGCTGTCGCCACGGTCGCCGGAGCCGTCCTCACCGAGCGCTTCGCCCGCCGCGACGACAGTCCCGGCGGCACCACCGAACTGCTCTCCATCGCCGGCGTCAGCGCGCTAGGCGCGATGGTGGTCGCCCCGCTCTGCATGCAACCGGCCCGCGCGGCCGAGCTGGGCGGATCCGTCGACCCGGTCTGGGCCGCCGGCATCTGCGCCGCCCTCGGCGCGGTGGTCGGAGCGGGCGCGGCGATCGCCGTCCTGCTCAAACCGCCGTTCGGCTGGGGCGTGGCGGTCACCGCCGGCATCGTCTGGCTGCTGGCGCTGCTCTCCGTCGCACCCACGATCGTCTCCAACCGCCCGCTGGCCACGGTACGGCTCGGCGTCCTCGAACCGTCCTGGCTCGACCCGGAGGCGGCGCAACGCCTGTCCATGCTGCTGCTGCCGGTGCTCGCCCTGCTGGCCGGCGGGGCGGTCGGCGTACTCGCGCGCCGGGCCGAATGGCCGCCGCTCGTCGGCGGCGCGGCCGGTGCGGCCGGTCCGGTGCTCGTCGCGTTCGCCTACCTGACCGCCGGTCCCGGCTCGGCGACCGACCGCTACCAGGTCGCGCCCTACTACGGCGCGCTGATCGCCGTGATCGCCGGCGCGCTCGGCTCGACCGCCACCACCGTGCTGCCCCGCCCGGTCACCGCCACCGGGGACCCCGACGCGGTCGAGGCCACCGACATTCTCGCGCCGCTGCCGCACTCGTCCGCGCCGGGCGTCCCGGCCGCCCCGCCCGCGCCTCCGGTGACGAGCGGCGCCGCCGCGCCCGCGCACTGGAACTGGCCGGAGCCCGGCGGCTCGGCCACGGCGACGGCCGGCACCGATCTTCCCGCCGCCGGCCGGCCGGCCCTCACGGATCTGCCCGCCGTCGATCAGCCGACCGTTGCGGAACGGCCGGCGGGTGAGCGCTCGGCCGTCGCCGACACGAGCCACGGCCAGCCCATGCCGGGTCTGCTGCCCCCGGGGCGCCGGACCTCGGCCATCGACGTCCTCGCCGCGGGCCGCCCCGACCCGGTCCCGGTAGCGGGTCCAGACACGGGCACGGTCGAGGGTCCGGGCACGGGCACGGGCCACGCGGGCAGCACCGGCGAGTCGGCCACCACGGACCGTGCGACCACTCTCGACCCGGCCGTTGCCGGTTCCGAACCCGCCGCTGGAGCGTCCGGGCAGGCGACCGGCATCCCGGCGGCCGGCGAGCCCGTCTCCGCCACCGCCTCAGCAGCCGGCACGGACGACGCCACACCGGAGCCGGAGCCGGCGGCGACCACGCCACGGGTGACCCGGCCACGCCGTACCCGCGCCGGCCGGTCCAGCGGGACGACCGACGGGCCGGTGTCACCCGCCGACGGCACAGCACCCCGTTCGGGGGACGACACCTCCCCGAGCGCCGGCGCGGGCGCGTCACCGGCCACCGGCGGCACCACCGACAGCCACGTTCCCGGCCCGCGTACGGACAGCGGCGCCCTCGCCGGACCGGTCACGGCCGACGCGGACAGCGACACCCCCGCCGCGCCCCCGGTCGAAGCCACCGGCGCGACGGGCCGTACCACCCGCCCCCGGCGTACCCGCACTCCGAAGGCCCCGCGCGCCACCGCCCCGGCCTCCCCCGACCCCACCCCGGCCTCCCCCGAGTCCGGGCCGGCCGACACCGCGCCGACGACACCGAGCGGCCA
The DNA here is from genome assembly GCF_004637285.1 of Micromonospora sp. CNZ285. Taxonomy (NCBI): domain Bacteria; kingdom Bacillati; phylum Actinomycetota; class Actinomycetes; order Micromonosporales; family Micromonosporaceae; genus Micromonospora; species Micromonospora sp. CNZ285. The sequence goes on from NZ_SPQD01000001.1 coordinate 4,531,647, forward strand.
CACCGACGCCGCGCCGACGACGCCGAGCGGGCGAGCCGACGCCGCGCCGACAAGCACCAGCGCCGAGGCCGCGACGACGGCGACCGGCGGGCGGACCCGACCCGCCCCGGGCACCACGAACACCGCCCCGATTCCCCAGGCCACGAACCCGCACCGGGACGACACAGGCACCGACTCGAACGAGGTCGCACCGGCCGGGCGTACCGGGCGCAACTTCTTCTTCGACGACCCGGCGCCCGCCCCGTCGACCCGGCCCCGGTTCCCGATGTTCGAGGACGTGACAGGGGCGCCCGGCGAGGTGCGCCCGGCCTGGCCGATCACCCCGGCGGGCCGCCCGCACCGCGCGACCACCGAACCGGACGCACCGGCCCGGGACGGCGCGGAGGCGGCCGTCCCGGCCGAGCCGACGCCGCGTCCCCGGCACCGGGGCCTGCCCGAGCCGGGCGCGAGCACCGGATGGGACGCGCTCGCCACGAACGCCCGCCCGGCGGGGCCGCTCGCCCGGCCCGAGGCGAGGAGGCCTGTCGCCCGACCCGAAGCGGCGACCGCCGTACCGGGCGAGGCGGGTGCCGCGCTGCCGGACACCACCGCCGCGCTGCCGGAGGTCACCGCCACAGAGCCGGAGACGGAGGCGGACTCCCGGCGCGGACGGCACGCCGGACCGGACGACGCCGACGCGTCCGGCGGGAAGTCGAAGCCCCGGCGCGGCCTGTTCCGGCGCAACCGGGCCAAGGACGAGCCGGAGCCGGCCGAGCGTACGGCCGAGCCGACCACCGCTGCCGACGACGAGTACGTGGACTGGGTGGCCGGTCTCGCCTCGGACGACAACGCCGACGACGCCCGCTCGCTGCGGACCGGACGGCACCACCGCGACTGAACGACGGCCGGGGCGGACCGGGTCGAAACGGCCCGCCCCGGCCTCGCTCACGCCAGCGGCAGGTAGACCCGCGATCCGGAGGCGACGAACTCCTCGGACTTGCCGCGCATGCCCCGCGCCGCGTAGTCCTTCAGCTCCTGGGTGATCTTCATGGAGCAGAACTTCGGCCCGCACATCGAACAGAAGTGCGCGGTCTTGGCGGGCTCGGCGGGCAGCGTCGCGTCGTGGTACGCCCGCGCGGTCTCCGGGTCGAGCGCCAGGTTGAACTGGTCCTCCCAGCGGAACTCGAACCGGGCCTTGGACAGCGCGTCGTCCCACGCCTGCGCGCCGGGGTGCCCCTTGGCCAGGTCGGCCGCGTGCGCGGCGATCTTGTACGCGATCACGCCCGCCTTCACGTCGTCGCGGTCCGGCAGCCCGAGGTGCTCCTTCGGCGTGACGTAGCAGAGCATCGCGGTGCCGAACATGCCGATCATCGCCGCGCCGATCGCGGAGGTGATGTGGTCGTACGCGGGCGCGACGTCGGTGGTCAGCGGCCCGAGCGTGTAGAACGGCGCCTCGTGGCACCACTCCTGCTGGAGGTCCACGTTCTCCTTGATCTTGTGCATCGGCACGTGCCCGGGGCCCTCGATCATCACCTGCACGTCGTACTCCCAGGCGATCTCCGTCAGCTCACCGAGCGTGCGCAGCTCGGCGAACTGCGCCTCGTCGTTGGCGTCCGCGATGGAACCGGGGCGCAGGCCGTCGCCGAGGGAGAACGTGACGTCGTACTTCGCGAGCAGCGAACACAGCTCCCGGAAGTTCGTGTAGAGGAAGTTCTCCTCGTGGTGCGCCAGGCACCAGGCCGCCATGATCGAGCCACCCCGCGACACGATCCCGGTGACCCGGTCCACCGCCAGCGGCACGTACGGCAGCAGCACCCCGGCGTGCACGGTCATGTAGTCGACGCCCTGCTCCGCCTGCTCGATGACCGTCTCGCGGAACACCTCCCAGCTCAGCTTCACCGGGTCGCCGCCGACGGACTCCAGCGCCTGGTAGATCGGCACCGTGCCGATCGGCACCGGCGCGTTCCGCACGATCGCCTCGCGGGTCTCGTGGATGCGCTTGCCGGTGGACAGGTCCATCACGGTGTCCGCGCCCCACCGGGTGGCCCAGGTCAGCTTCTCCACCTCCTCGGCCACCGACGAGGTGACCGCCGAGGTGCCGATGTTGGCGTTGACCTTCACCAGGAACGCCTTGCCGATGATGGCCGGCTCGCACTCGGGGTGGTTGACGTTGAGCGGCAGCACGGCCCGCCCGGCCGCGATCTCGTCCCGGACGAACTCCGGCGCCACCGACTCCCGGACCGCCACGAACTCCATCTCCGGCGTGACGATCCCGGCGCGGGCGTACGCGAGCTGCGTCGGCCGCTTCCCGTCCACACCCGCCAGCGGCGTGCCGGCGCCGCGTACCGGTGCGACGTCGCCGCGCTCGGCGATCCACGGTCCGCGCAGCGCGGGCAGCCCCACCTCCGGGTCGGAGCCGGGACCGGAGGTGTCGTAGAGCCGTACCGGAGGGTTGTCCCCGGTCAGCGTCACCTCGGCGAACGGCACCCGGATGTCCGGGCGTGACCCTTCCACGTACACCTTGCGACGTGCCTGCATGACAGCCTCCCTGTCGCTCATGCGGACCAGCCGAAGTGGTCCAGCGGGCCGCGTCCCGCGCCCAGCTCCCAGGTCCGCGCGCCGGTCAGCGCGCGGGTGACGTACTCCTTGGCGGCCGCCACCGCGACCGGCACCGCGTCGCCCGCGGCGAGCCGGACCGCGACGGCGGCCGAGAACGAACAGCCGGTGCCGTGGTTGTGCCGGGTGTCCACCCGGGGCGCGCGCAGCAGCCGCGTGGTCCCGCCGCCGGCGAGCACGTCCACCGACTCGCCGTCGGCGTCCACGTCGCCGCCGGTCACCACCACGAACGCCGGTCCGCGCGCCGCCAGCGCCTCGGCCGCCGCGACCATCTCCTCGACGGTGCCCACCGGGCCTCCGGTGAGGGCCGCGGCCTCCGCGCAGTTCGGTGTCGCCACTTCCGCGTACGGCAGCAGCCGCTCGACCGCCTCCACCACGCCGAGCCGGTGCCCACTGGTGGCGACCAGGACCGGGTCGACGACCAGGTGTGGCAGCCGCCCGGCCCGGGCCGCCTCGGCCACCGCGTCGGCGACCGCGGGGGTGCCGAGCATCCCGGTCTTCACGGCGCGCACGTCGAAGTCGCCGAGGACGCTGTCCATCTGGTCGCGCACCGTCTGCGGGGGCAGCGGCAGGACGGCGTCCACGCCCCTGGTGCTCTGCGCGGTGACGGCGGTGAGCACTGTGGTGCCGTACGCCCCGAGCGCGGCGAACGTCTTGAGGTCGGCCTGGATGCCCGCTCCCGCTCCGGAGTCGGAGCCGGCGATGCTGAGAACTGATTTCGGCGTCACGTGTCTTCTCCGGTGGTTGCGGTTTGGGGCTGCGGCCGACCGTGCCCACTCCGGGCGGTCAGGCTTGATCCCTCCGTGGTCACGGTCGGCCGCAGCCCTTCTCGTGCAGGCCTTCGTCGGATCGCGCGGGGTGGGTGCGCGCCACACGGATGGCCGCCTCCTGGAAGGCGCTGCCCAGCGTGGTGGCGGTTTCGGTGGGGTCCGGGGCGCGCATGATGGCGCCCAGGACTGCTACTCCGGTGGCGCCCGCCTCTACGCATGCACTGACCTGAGCTGCTGTTTCGATGCCGCCTAGTGCCAGCACGGGCACCTTCGTTGCCGCGATCAGCTCGCGCAGTCCATCGGGGTGCAGGGGTGGGCCGTAGCCGGGCTTCGTCCTTGTCTCGTAGACCGGGGACAGCGTCGCGTAGTGCTCGGTGGTGAGCCGGGCCAGCTCGGCGGTGTCGTGGCAGGAGCGGCCGACGAGCCCGACGGCGGGCGGCGGGTACGGGCCGGCGGCGGGCAGGTGCACCGCATCCCCGTCGAGCGGATCGGGTCCGGCGACGATCAGCGTGCCGTCCACCTCGGCGAGGACGGCACGGAGGTCGGCGGCGAGCGCGAGACGTTCGGCGCGCGGCAGGTCCTTCTCCCGCAGCACCACCCAGCGCACTCCCCCGCCGACGGCACCCGCGACCACGTCGACGAGCGCCCCCCGAGCGACGCGCCGATCGGTCAACAGCACAACCCCGCTCGGCCCGCCCTGGATCTTGGTACGCGGCCGCCCTTCCACGGGCGCCTCCGTACCAAGATCCGCAACGCGTACGGCGGTCACAGGTCGGGCCGCCCCTCGTCGGGGGTGGACGGCAGGGCGTGGAAGCGGCGGGTGATGCGGCCCGCGCCGTACGCCAGGCGGCCGGCCTCGACCGCGTACCGCATCGCGGTGGCCATCGCCACCGGGTCGGCGGCCCGGGTCACGGCGCTCGCCAGCAGCACCGCGTCGCAGCCCAGCTCCATGGCGAGCGCCGCGTCGGAGGCGGTGCCGATGCCCGCGTCCAGCACCACCGGCACGTCGACGGCCGCCCGGATCAGCCGGATGTGGTGCGGGTTGCCGATGCCCAGCCCGGAGCCGATCGGCGACCCGGCCGGCATCACCGCCGCGCAGCCCACGTCGGCCAGCCGCCGGGCCAGCACCGGATCGTCCGAGGTGTACGGCAGCACGGTGAACCCGTCGGCCACCAGTTCCTCGGCGGCGCGCAGCAGCTCCACCCCGTCGGGCAGGAGCGTGCGCTCGTCGCCGATCACCTCCAGCTTCACCCAGTCGGTGTCGAACGCCTCCCGGGCCAGGTGCGCCGTCTTCACCGCCTCCACCGCGGTGCGGCAGCCGGCCGTGTTCGGCAGCAGCCGTACGCCGCACCGCTCCACCAGGTCGAGCAGGCCGCCCGACCCGCCGGGCGTGGTGTCCACCCGGCGCAGCGCCAACGTCACCAGTTCGGTGCCGGAGGCGCGGATCGCCTGCTCCAGTACGTGCAGGTTGGCCGCGCCGCCGGTGCCGAGGATGAGCCGGGAGCCGAACGTGACCCCACCGATCTCCAAGGTGGACATCCGGTCACCCGCCCTGGGTGGCGCTGAGTACCTCGACCCGGTCGCCGTCGCGCAGGACGCTCGCCGACCAGCCGCCGCGCGGCACCACCTCGCCGTTCACCGCGACCGCGAGCCCGCGCTCCCGGTCGGTGACGGTGCGGACCACCTCGGCGACGGTGACGCCCTCGGGCAGCGTCCGGCCGGTGCCGTTGACGATCAGTTCCACGTGCGCTCCTTCCCGAAGCGGTCCGGGGTGAAGGGGGCGAGCGCGGGATCCGGCTCGCCGGTGACGATCAGCTCGGTGACCAGATCGGCGGTGACCGGGGTGAGGACGATGCCGTGCCGGTGGTGACCGGTCGCCGCGAGCACGCCCGGCTGCCCGGGCAACGGCCCGATGATCGGCGCGTTGTCGGGCGTACCGGGGCGCAGCCCGGCGACGGCCTCCACCAGCTCGTACTCGACGAGTTCCGGTACCAGCTCGGCGGCGGCGCGCAGCAGTGTCAGCACGCCACCGGCGGTGACAGCGGTGTCCGCGCGCTCCTCCACAGTCGCCCCGACCACGACCTCCCCGCTGTCCCGGGGCACCAGGTAGACCGGCTCGCTGTCCGCGTACCCCCGGATCACGTGCCGGAAGCCCGGCGGACCGCCACCCGGCGCGCGCAGCCGCAGCACCTGGCCCTTGACCGGCCGGACCGGCAGGCCGGTCAGGCCCGCCGCGCCGCATCCGGCCGCGACCACAGTGACCCGCGCGTCCACCTCGGACAGCGCGCCGACGCGGGCCGGGCGCAGCTCCACGCCGGCGCGTTCCGCGGCAGTGCGCAACGCGGTGACCAGCCGCCGCGGGTCGACCTGGTGGTCGCCGGGCGCCGCAGCGCCGCGGCGCACGCGCGGCGCCAGCGCCGGCTCACGGTCGCGCAGCTCCGAGGGGCGCAGCGGCGTGATCGGCAGTCCCAGACCTCGTTGGTACGACCACAGCCGCCCCGCCTCGGCCAGGTCGTCGGCGGTGAGCCCGACGACGAGCGTGCCCTCGGTGCGGTAGCCGAGGTCGACGCCGCTCGCCTCGGTCAGCTCGGCCGCGAAGCCGGGCCAGCGGGCGGCGGACTCGACGAGCAGGGCGGTCAGCTCGTGCTCACCGAAGTACGCCTCGGCGACCGGCGACAGCATCCCGGCGGCCACCGACGAGGCACCCGACCCGGGCCGGTCGTCGTGCACCACCACGCGCAGTCCGCGCTGCGCGCACCGCCACGCGATCGCGAGTCCCACCGGCCCGGCGCCCACCACCGCCACGTCGGCCGGGCTCATCGCGTCAGCGCCCGCAGCAGCTCGGCGGTGGCGTGCGCGGGATCGGCGGCCAGGCTGAGCGCGCCGACCACCGCCACCCCGTACGCCCCGGCCGCTCGCAACGCCGGCACACTCGCGGCGGTCACCCCGCCGATCGCGATCACCGGCACGCTCACCGCCTCGGCGACCGCGCGTACCCCGTCGGGGCCGATCGGGTCCGGCAGGCCGGACTTGGTGGTGGTGGCGTGGCACGGGCCCACGCCCAGGTAGCTCGCGCCCGCCTCCACCGCCGCGCGGGCGCCCACCGGCTCCCGGGCGGTCGCGCCGAGCACCGCGTCCGGGCCGAGCACCCGGCGCGCGGCGGCGACCGGCAGGTCGTCCGTGCCGACGTGGCCCCCGGCGGCGTCCACCGCGAGCGCCACGTGCAGCCGGTCGTTGACCAGGCACTGTGCTCCGTACGGCCGGCACGCCTCGGCCACCCGGCACGCCAGCTCGTACGCCTCCCGGTCGGTGGCGTCGTCCTCCACGCGCACCTGCACGACGAGGTCGGCGCCCGCCACGGGCAGGGCGGCACGCAGCACGGCGAGCGGGTCACGCCCCGGCCGGGTGTCGGTGATGAGATGCAGTCGTCCCAGGGACAGCACGGCAACGCTCCTCCCTGCGCCGGCATTACCCGGATCAGGTTCGACGGTCGGGGGCTCCCAGCCCCCCTCTCAGCCCGGTCCGCACCGGGCTCCCGTGGGTCACTTGCGGCCTACCGTACGACGCCTTCCGCCCGTACGGAAGCCCGGGTGAGGTTTTTCCCAGGAACCAGCCGTCCGCCGGATCGGGACAGCGGGTGACCGTCCCGTCACGACACGCTGCCTGGATGTCCGTTCCCGCCCGCGTTCCGCGCCGCCTGGCGATCCTGCCGTTCCGGGGCAGCCGTGCCGTCTCCGAAGGGCTGCTCACCTGGACGATGCTGCGCGGGTCGACGTGGATCCGCCTGCTCCCGGACGTGTACGTGCACCGGGACGGACACCGCGCCGACGACCACCGGATGTGGTGCGAGGCGGTGGCGATGCGCCTGCCGCCGGGTGCCGCGCTGGCGGGACGCAGCGCCGCCTGGTTGTCCGGCGCGGACGTGCTCACCCGCGACGCGCCGGTGACGGTGCTGCTGCCGACTGCCGCTCGACTGCGATCGCACCCACGGTTGCGGGTGATCCGGTCGCCGTTGCCGGAGCGGGACCGCACCCTCGTCGGCGGTCTGCCGGTCACCACCCCACTGCGTACCGCGTTCGACCTGGGCCGACAGGGATCACTCGCCGAGGCGCTGGTCGCCGTCGACGCGCTGCTGCGTCGCCGGGTCGTGAAGCTGTCCGTCCTGCGGGCCTACGCCGCCGAGCGGCCGGGCTGGCCGGGCGCTCCGCTGCTGCGGGAGGTGCTGGCGATGGCCGAGCCGCTGAGTGAGTCCCCGATGGAGACACGCCTGCGGCTGCTCCTGCTCGACGCCGGCCTCGGCCCGCTCGTCGCCGAGCACGAGGTACGCGCCGGCGGACGCTTCGTGGCCCGGTGGACCTGGCCTGGCCGGCACTCCGTCTCGCGGTCGAGTACGACGGCGACCACCACCGGGAGCAGGCGCACTTCCGGCGGGACGTGGCGCGCCTGAACGCGCTGCGCGCAGCCGGCTGGTTGGTGCTGCGGTTCACCGCCGACGACGTGCTCCGCCGGCCCGACGCCACGGTCGCCCTGGTGCGCCAGGCCCTGGCCGAACGTCGCGCCACCGCGGCAGACCACTGATCCGCAGCCACCGCCACGAGCCTCACCTCGCCGCGCCCCGGCCCGCCACCCGCCGCCAGGCCGGTCCGGACCGCCCGAGCCGCCACGGGCGTCAGGCCGCCCGCAGACACCCATGGCGTTCCACTCGCGACTGGATCTGGCGACGAGTGGAACGCCATGGGTGTTTCAAGGCCCTTTTGACACCCACACCGTTCCACCCATCGTGAGCGCTGCCTCTGAGTGGAACGCCATGGGTGCCTCCGCGTGCGGGCGGCCACGGTGGGCGCACGCCCGCCGCGTGGGGCAAGCCCCCTCGCTCGCACGCCGACGAGCGGACGCACCTGCGACGCGCGGGCGGACCGAACACGGGTGGACCGGACGCGCGGGCGGACCGAACACGCGGACGGACCCAACGCGCGAGCGGGCGCGCCGGTGCCCGGCGGGGACGGTCAGAGGATGGCGTCCAGGGCGTCCAGGTCCTCGTCGCTGGGCTGCCAGGTGCCGGCCTCGGCGTTTGACTTCACCTGGGCCGGAGTCGTGGCGCCGGCGATCACGGACGTGACGGCGGGACGGGCGGCCAGGCCGCCGATGGCCACCTGGAGCATGGTGATGCCGCGCTCGGCCGCGTACGCCTCGATCGCCTCGATGACGTCCCAGCGCGCGGCGGCCAGCCGCTCGGCGTACCGGCCGCCACCGGCCAGGCGGCTGCCCGCCGGGGGCGCCTCGCCGCGCTTGTACTTGCCGGTGAGCAGCCCGTTGGCGAGCGGGAAGAACGGCAGCATGCCGAGGCCGAACCGCTCGCAGGCGGGGATCACCTCGTCCTCCACCCCGCGCTCCACCAGCGAGTAGTGGTTCTGCGCGGAGATGAACCGGGTACGCCCCTGCGACGACGCGGTCCAGTCGGCGTCGGCGATCTGCCAGCCGGCGAAGTTGGAGTTGCCCAGGTAGCGCACCTTGCCGGCGGTCACCAGGTCGTCCAGCGCGGCGAGCGTCTCGTCGATCGGGGTGCCCGGGTCGGGCTCGTGCATCTGGTACAGGTCGATGTGGTCGGTGCCGAGCCGGCGCAGCGACGCCTCGACCGCGCGGGCGATGTAGCGGCGGGCGCCCCGGGCGCCGTGGTCCGGCCCGTTCGCGCCGTGCATGTCCATGCCGAACTTGGTGGCCACCACCACGTCGTCGCGGCGGCCCTTGAGCGCCTGGCCGAGCAGTTCCTCGGAGGCGCCCTGCGGCTCGCCGTAGATGTCGGCGGTGTCGAAGAAGTTGATCCCGGCGTCGAGCGCGGCGTCCACCACCGCCCGGGTGCCGTCGCTGTCGAGTTTGCGGCCGAAGTTGTTGCAGCCGATACCGACCACTGACACCACGAGCCCGGAGTCGCCCAGCCGGCGATAGGTCATCTCACTCACGAGATCCACCCTATGCCCGCTGCCCGGGTGTCATCCGGGCAGCGGCAGCACCTGGTCGGCCAGCATCCGGGCGGCACCGATCGTCGCCGCCAGTTCCTCAGGGGTACGCCCCACCGCGCCCAGCAGTGCCTGCGCCCGCTCGGCGAAGTCCGGCGGCGCACCGGGCAGGCGCCCGGCGGACGCGATCATGCCCTTCTCGTTGACGAGCCACCGTCCGGCCCGGCCGTGCAGCGCGTGGACCAGCACGCCGACCACCCGGAACAGGCAGCCGGCCACGTAGCCGGCGTCGCCCCCTGCCGCGCCCTTCGCCGCGCCGTCGAGCAGCAGCCCGGTCTCCCAGCCGCCGGCGACCAGCGCGGCGCCGAGCGCGGGCGGGTAGTCGACGGTCTCGGCCCGCAGCGCGGTCAGTTCGCCGGTCGGGTCGCCGAGCACCCGCCCGAGCGCCACCTCCCCGGCGTACGCGTGCGAGTAGAAGCCGAGCGGATGCCCGGCCTGCGCCTCGACCGTGTAGCGGCCGGCCCGGCAGTCCGCCCAGACCCGGTGCACCCGGTCAAGGTCGCGGTAGATCCAGTCCACCGCGACGCCGCCGACGCGCAGCCAGCCGCCCCCGTCGACCCACGGACCCCAGCCGCCCGGGGCGGTGAGGTCCACCGGCCCGTCGGCGATCGAGGCGGCCACCGCGCGCAGCCCGGCCAGGTCCGGCGCGCCCCGGTAGTAGAGGCCCAGGTCCCAGTCGGAGTCGGGCCGATGGTCGCCGCGGGCCCGGCTGCCGCCGAGCGCCACCGCCACCACGCCGTCCACCGCGCACAGCCGGTCGGCCAGGTCCCTGTCGATCACCCCACGTCCCAGACCGGCTCCGGCGTCTCCACCACGTCGCCGTCGCCCCGGAACAGCACGAACCGGTCGAAGGTACGGGTGAACCACCTGTCGTGGGTCACCGCGACCACAGTCCCCTCGAACGCGGTCAGCCCGGCCTCCAGCGCCTCGGCCGAGGCCAGGTCGAGGTTGTCGGTGGGCTCGTCGAGCAGCAGCAGCGTGGCCCCGGACAGCTCCAGCAGCAGCACCAGGAACCGGGCCTGCTGCCCGCCGGAGAGCGTGCCGAACCGCTGGTCGCCCTGGCCGGCGAGCTCGTACCGGGACAGCGCCGCCATGGCCGCGTGCCGGTCCATGCCGGCGCGGTGGTCGTCGCCGCGCCACAGCACCTCGACGAGCGTCTTCGCCATCAATTCCGGCCGGTCGTGGGTCTGCGAGAAGTGCCCGGGCCGCACCCGCGCGCCGAGCCGCACCACGCCGCCGTGGGCGACGGGTGCGAGCGTGCCGGCGCCGTCGACGGGGGTGTTGCCCGGCTCGGGGTCGGTGCCGCCGCGGGCCAGCAGGCGCAGGAAGTGCGACTTGCCGGTGCCGTTCGCGCCGAGCACCGCGACCCGGTCGCCGTACCAGAGTTCCAGGTCGAACGGGTACGTCAGGCCGTCCAGCTCCAACTGCTCGGCGATCACCGCGCGCTTGCCGGTCCGCCCGCCGGTCAGGCGCATCCGGATGTCCTGGTCCTTCGGGGGTACGGGCGGCGGCCCGGCCTCCTCGAACTTGCGCAACCGGGTCTGCGCGGCCTGGTAGCGGGACGCCATCCCGTCGTTGTACGCGGCCTTCTGCTTGTACATCAGCATCAGCTCGCGCAGCTTCTGGTGTTCCTCGTCCCAGCGCTTGCGCAGCTCGTCGAGGCGGGCGTGCCGGGCCACCCGCGCGGAGTGCCAGCTCGCGAAGCCGCCCGGGTGCACCCAGGCGCTGCCGCCCTCCACCGCGACGACCCGGTCGGCGGTCTGCGCCAGCAGTTCCCGGTCGTGCGACACGTAGAGCACGGATTTGCCCGACTCGCGCAGCCGCGCCTCCAGCCAGCGTTTGCCGGGTACGTCGAGGAAGTTGTCCGGCTCGTCGAGCAGCAGCACCTCGTCGGGGCCGCGCAGCAGCAGTTCCAGCGCGAAGCGTTTCTGCTGGCCGCCGGAGAGCGTGCGGACCTGCCGGTCCCGGGCGCTGTCCCAGGACAGGTCCAGCACGATGGTGGCGACGGTGTCGAAGAGGACCTCCGCGTCGTACCCGCCGGTCTCGCCCCAGGCGGCGAGCGCCTCGGCGTACGCGAGCTGGGTCTTGGCGGCGGCGGAGCTGTACTTGCCGCGGACCTCGGCCGCCCGCATGGCCGCCTCGGTCTCGGCGAGCCGCCGCCCGGCGTCGCGCAGCGCCGGCGGCGCCAGCGACAAGGCGAGGTCGGCGAGCGTGGACTCGTCGCCGATCATGCCGATGAACTGCCGCATCACGCCCAGCCCACCGGAGCGCGCGATCGCGCCGGTCTTCAGCGGCAGGTCACCGGCGACCATCCGCAGCAGCGTGGTCTTGCCGGCGCCGTTCGGGCCGACCAGCGCCACCTTGGCACCCTCACCGACCCGGAACGACACGTCGCTGAACAGCTCACGCCCGTCCGGGAGGATGTGCCCCGCTCCTGCCACGTCCACGTATCCCACGCGGGCATCCTGCCCGAGCCGGGTCGGTGGACGACACCGGATTACCGGGTGACCCGCAGCACCCGGTAGCCCTTCTGGCTGGCGTGCCGCTCGACGGACCAGCCCTGCTCGACCAGCCAGCGGTGCAGCGAGTCGCCGCCGAGGTGCCGGGCGACGACCAGCCAGGCCACGCCGTCCGGGGCGAGGCGGGGCAGCCAGCGCAGCAGCAGGCCGTGCAGTTCCGGTTTGCCGATGTGGATCGGCGGGTTGGACCAGATCTGGGCGAACGTGACGTCGTCCGGCAGTTCGTCGGGCGCGACGGCGCGTACCCGGTCGGCGGCGCCGACCCTTGCCGCGTTGTCGGTGGTGAGGGCGCGGGCGCGCTCGTTGACGTCCACGGCCCAGACGGTGGCGTTCGGCGCGACAGTGGCGAGGACGCAGGTGATCGGGCCGAAGCCGCAGCCGATGTCGAGCAGCGCGCCGGTGACGTCGGCGGCCGGCAGGTCGGCCTTGCGCAGCAGGACGGCGGTGCCCGGGTCGAGCCGGTCGGCGGAGAAGACGCCACCGGCCGAGCCGAGTGTGTAGTCGCGCCCGGCGACGGTGAACTCGACCTCGCGCGGGCGGGCCGGGGTCGAGGGTTCAGCGGTGAAGTAGTGGTCGCCGGTCACGCAGGCATTCTCGCACCGGGCTAAGGCGGTTCCGGCGACGGTGTCACGGGCGGAGCCGGACGCCACTCCGCCAGAATTTCCCGATATTACCCCTGAAAGGGACAATCAGTCCTACTCTATGCCACATGGTGTACCGGTACGAGTCCGATGAGGACGCCTTCCTGGAGTACCCGAAGCCCGGGTCGGCCCCGAACGGGCCCGCAGCCACGCCTCCGCCCGCGGGTCCGTCACGCTCCCGCTTCCCCACGCCGTCGCTGCCCCCGCCGCCGCGCCCGCAACCGGCGCTGCCGGCGGCCGGCGCGGCCGAGCAGGCCGACCCCGACGGGCAGGCGGTGGCGGACGACGCCCGCGCACCCGTTCCGGCACCACCGGCCCCGGCGCCGACACCCGGACGGCCCGCGCCACCACGGGAACCCTCCCCGGTGCCGCAGCCCGCGCCGCCCATGCCCGCACCCGTGCCGGCGGCGGTGAACCGGCCGACGGTGCCGATCCCGGCCAGCCCCACCGCCCGCGCCGCCGACGTCTCCGAGCTGCCCCGGACCCGGCGCGCCGAGCGCCGCGGCGGCGGCCGGTTCTGGCAGACGCTCGTCGGCGGTGCCGCCGTCCTGCTGCTGCTCTCGCTCACCGGGCTGGCAGTCGCGGCCCTGCTCGACGAACGCACCGCCACGCCCCCGGCCGGCCGGCCGACCCCGCAGCCGACCGAGTCCAGCACCCCGTCCGGTGCCACCGACCTGGACTCCCGGGACACCGACCAGGCGTCGCTCACCGCCAAGGAGGTCTTCCCGACGAAGGATCTGGTGGTCACCGACGGGAAGCCCGCGTACCGGGTGCTGAAGACCCAGGCCAGCACGAAGTGCCAGGTCGCGGCCACCGGCGAGATCGCCGACCTGCTGGTCCGGCTCGGCTGCAACCAGGTCGTGCGGGGCACGCTCCGCTCCGCCGACGGCGACCACCTGATCACCGCCGGTCTGTTCAACCTCACCGACGTGGCCACCGCCCAGCGCGTACGCGACCGCATCCGGCCGCTGCTCGACGCGCGCCAGGGACGGTTCCGCGGCATGGCGGCCGGCGACGACACCGAGGCGGTGGAACGGGCCGCGGCCCGGGTCGCCTGGCAGGTACGCGGACACTACGTCGCCTACTGCCTGGTCACCCGCGCCGACGGGGAACGTATTGGGAGCGACGACGCGACCGCCCGCGAGATCATGTACGACATGGTCGAGCTGCACCTCAACCGGGGTGTGCTGGACCGTCGCGCGGCGGCCGGAACGGCCGGGCAGCCCGACGCCGAATCGGCCGGGGACAGCGCCGGTCAGCGGGGCACGGACTGAGCCGCGCTCAGCCCTCGGCCACCGGCACCCGCAACCGGCGGGTCTCCTCGGCACGGCGGGCGTACTCGGCCGGGTCGGCCGGGTAGCCCACAGCGACCAGGGCGAGCCCGTGCGCCGGCGCCACTGTCACCTCGCTGGAGCGCTCACGCCGGGTCAGCAGGCCGGCCGGCCACTCGACCGGACGCCGCCCGTCGCCCGCCACCAGCATCGCCCCGACCAGGCTGCGCACCATGTTCTGGCAGAACGCGTCGGCCTGCACGGTGGCGACCAGGATCCCGTCCGGGTCGCGCCGCCAGTCCAGCCGGGTCACCTCGCGCAGCGTGGTGGCGTTCTCCTTGCGCCGGCAGTACGCGGCGAAGTCGTGCTCGCCCACCAGGCCGGCGGCGGAGGCGTTGAGCGCCGCCAGATCCAGCGGCTTCGGCCAGGCCAGGGTGTCCCCGCGGCGCAGCGGCTCGGCGCCCCACGGGGCGTCGGTGACCCGGTACTCGTAGCGCCGGAACGTGGCCGAGAACCGGGCGTCGAAGTCGGCGGGCACCTCGGTCATCGCGCGTACCCGGGCGTCAGGCGGCAGGAGCCGGGCCAGCCGGCGCAGCAGCCGCCCCTCGTGCTCCCGCCACACGGGAGTCGGCAGGTCGAGGTGGCAGACCTGCCCGGTGGCGTGCACCCCGGCGTCGGTACGCCCGGCCACCGTCAGGCCGGTCACCGTGCCCGCGCCGAGCACCAGGTCCAGCGTCTGCATGAGCACACCCGCGACGGTGCGCCGGGTCGGCTGGGGCGCCCAGCCGGAGAAGTCGGTGCCGTCGTACGAGACGTCCAGCCGCAGCCGGGTCCGCTCGTCCACCTCGTACCTCCTGTCGACGGCGACGGGCCCGGCACCCCCGAGGGGATGCCGGGCCCGGTCGAGCCTGATCTCAGGCCTTGTCGTTCTCGGTGGCCTCGTCGCTGTCCTCACGGGCGGCGGCGGTGTCACCCGACGCGGAGACCGGCGCCTCGGCGTCCTGGTCACCGGCGCTGGAGCGCGGGGTCTCCTCGGCCGGGGCCAGGGCCTCGACCTTGTCCTGCTGGGCGGCCTTGCGGGCGGCGGTCTTCTTGTTCGCCTTCGGCTCGGCGACCTGAAGCTCCTCCACCAGCTCGATGATCGCCATCGGAGCGGCGTCACCCTTGCGCGGACCGGTCTTCACGATCCGGGTGTAGCCACCGTTGCGGTTGGCGTACCGGGGCGCGATCTGGTCGAACAGGGCGTAGACCACGTCCTTGTCCTTGACGACGCCCAGCACGCGGCGGCGCGAGGCGAGGTCGCCGCGCTTGGCCTTGGTGATGAGCTGCTCGGCCAGCGGACGCAGCCGCCGGGCCTTCGTCTCGGTGGTCTGGATCTTGCCGTGCTGGAACAGCGCAGTGGCCAGGTTGGCCAGCATCAGCCGCTCGTGCGCGGGGCTGCCGCCGAGGCGGGGGCCCTTGGTGGGCGTGGGCATGCTTGGTGCTCCTCAGGTGTGGCGGCAGCGCGGACTAGAGCTGCTCGGTCTCGCGGTAGTCGTCGGTGTCGTAGTCCGCCTCGCCGAAGGCGTCCACGACGTGCGCCGGGTCGAAGTTCGGAGCCGAGTCCTTCAGCCCCAGGCCCATCCCGGCGAGCTTCATCTTGACCTCGTCGATCGACTTCTGACCGAAGTTGCGGATGTCGAGGAGGTCGGCCTCGGTACGCCCGATGAGCTCACCAACGGAGTTGATGCCCTCGCGCTTGAGGCAGTTGTAGGAGCGGACGGTGAGGTCCAGCTCCTCGATCGGCAGGGCCAGGTCCGCCGCCAGCTGGGCGTCCTGCGGGGACGGCCCGATGTCGATGCCCTCGGCGGTCTCGTCCAGCTCCCGGGCCAGCCCGAACAGCTCCACCAGCGTCGAGCCGGCCGAGGCCAGCGCGGTACGCGGGCCCATCGACGGCTTGGTCTCGACGTCGATGATGAGCCGGTCGAAGTCGGTCCGCTGCTCGACACGGGTCGCCTCGACCCGGTACGTCACCTTGAGCACCGGCGAGTAGATCGAGTCGACCGGGATCCGGCCGATCTCGGCGCCCGCCTGCTTGTTCTGCGCCGCCGTGACGTAGCCGCGACCCCGCTCGACGGTCAGCTCCATGTCGAGCCGGCCCTTGCCGTTGAGGGTGGCGAGCTTCAGGTCCGGGTTGTGCACCGAGACACCGGCCGGGGGCTGGATGTCACCGGCGGTCACGTCGCCCGGGCCCTGCTTGCGCAGGTACATGCTGACCGGCTCGTCGTGCTCGGAGCTGACGCACAGCTCCTTGATGTTCATGACGAGCTCGACCACGTCCTCCTTGACACCGGGGATCGTGGTGAACTCGTGCAGCACACCGTCGATCTTGATCGAGGTGACCGCCGCGCCCGGGATCGAGGACAGCAGCGTACGCCGGAGCGAGTTGCCCAGCGTGTAGCCGAAGCCGGGCTCCAGCGGCTCGATGGTGAACCGGGAGCGGGTCTCGTTGATCGACTCTTCGGAGAGAGACGGTCGCTGGCTGATGAGCATCTTTTCTCTTCTCTTCCGGGGCGCCCGCTATTTGACGCCCACGACACAACTGTTCCGGTGGCCCGCCCCGGAGGACGGGCCACCGCAACGAGCCCTTACTTGGAGTAGAGCTCGACGATCAGCTGCTCCTGGACCTGGGTGTCGATCACCTGGCGGGCCGGGAGCGAGTGCACGAGGATCTTCATCTGGCTCGGGATCGCCTCCAGCCACGCCGGAACGGTCCGCGAGCCGGCCTCACCCTGCGCCACGAGGAACGGGGTGAGCTCCTTGCTCTTCGCACGCACCTCGACGATGTCGTGCTCCTTGACGCGGTACGACGGGATGTCGACCTTCTTGCCGTTCACCGTGAAGTGGCCGTGCTTGACCAGCTGACGGGCCATGTCCCGGGACTTGGCGTAGCCGGCCCGGTAGACCACGTTGTCCAGCCGCGACTCGAGGATCTGCAGCAGGACCTCGCCGGTCTTGGCCTCCTTGCTCACGGCCTCTTCGTAGTAGCCGCGGAACTGCTTCTCCAGCACGCCGTAGACACGACGGGCCTTCTGCTTCTCACGGAGCTGGAGCAGGTACTCCGTCTCCTTCGTGCGGCCGCGGCCGTGCTGCCCGGGCGGGAACGGCCGGGACTCGAACGGGCACTTCGGACCATCGCACTTGCTGCCCTTGAGGAACAGCTTCATCTTCTCCCGCCGGCAACGGCGGCAGTCAGCACCGGTGTAACGAGCCATCTCTCTCTAACCTCTCAGACCCGGCGACGCTTCGGCGGACGGCACCCGTTGTGCGGCTGCGGCGTGACGTCGGAGATCTGCCCGACCTCGAGGCCGACGGCCTGCAGCGAACGGATGGCGGTCTCCCGGCCGGAGCCGGGGCCCTTGACGAACACGTCGACCTTGCGCATGCCGTGCTCCATCGCGCGGCGCGCGGCGGCCTCGGCGGCGAGCTGCGCGGCGAACGGAGTCGACTTGCGGGAGCCCTTGAAGCCCACCTGGCCGGACGAGGCCCAGGAGATGACCGCACCGGTCGGGTCCGTGATGGACACGATGGTGTTGTTGAAGGTGCTCTTGATGTGCGCCTGCCCGTGGGCGACGTTCTTGCGTTCCTTGCGCCGGACCTTCTTGACGGCGGCTCCGGCACGAGCCTTCGGTGGCATAAGTCTGTGCGCTCCTAGTTACTTCTTGCCGGGCTTCTTCTTGCCGGCCACGGTCCGCTTCGGGCCCTTCCGGGTCCGCGCGTTGGTCTTGGTGCGCTGGCCACGCACGGGCAGACCGCGGCGGTGCCGGATACCGGCGTAGCAGCCGATCTCGACCTTGCGGCGGATGTCAGCGGCGACCTCGCGGCGCAGGTCGCCTTCAACCTTGTAGTTGCCCTCGATGTGGTTCCGGAGCTCGACGAGCTCCTCGTCCGTGAGGTCCCGAACGCGCTTGTCCGGCGAGATGCCGGTCGCGGCGAGCGTCTCCAGGGCGCGGGTGCGACCGACCCCGAAGATGTAGGTGAGCGCGATCTCCATCCGCTTCTCGCGGGGGAGATCCACGCCGACTAGACGTGCCATGTGCGGGCGTACTCCTCGTGATGTTGTGGCGGAGGTGTGGACCCGTCCCACCCCGCTACCGGCCGTCCCTGTCCTTCCGGCGTCAAGAACGCCGGCGACCGGGATCGGTCGCTGCCCGAGCGGGCCCCGGCCTCCGACCGGGGGTCAACCACGAGGGGGTACGCGCTGCGCACCCGACCGCGGCTGGGACGAGCTGGTGATGTGTGGGGCGTCAGCCCTGGCGCTGCTTGTGGCGCGGGTCGGTGCAGATGACCATGACCCGGCCGTGCCGGCGGATCACCCGGCACTTGTTGCAGATCCTCTTGACGCTCGGCTTGACCTTCACGGTTGCCTTACTTCCCATCTGGCCCGACCCGCGACACAGCGCGACCCGGACGTCGAAGACGGACACGGAAACGTCCCGGCCGCCGTCAGGCTTACTTGTAGCGGTAGACGATGCGCCCGCGGGTCAGGTCGTACGGCGAGAGTTCGACGACGACCCGGTCCTCCGGCAGGATGCGGATGTAGTGCTGCCGCATCTTGCCGCTGATGTGAGCCAGCACCTTGTGACCGTTCGCGAGCTCCACCCGGAACATGGCGTTCGGCAGGGGCTCGATGACCCGACCCTCGATCTCGATGGCTCCGTCTTTTTTCGGCATGTCCTCCGCTGTCCTGACGTCGGTTACTCCGGACGGCCCACAACGTCTTACACGGGTGAACTGACCAAGATCAGGAAACCCGCGCCAGCCGCGGCTCCGACTCCCACCGAAGCGCAGGGTGGGCATGGCGGAGTGGACGCTGTGCGCCGATCAGAAAGTGTACGCCGACCCGCACGTGCTCGCCAAACCGACCGGCGCGACAGTCACCCGGACGGCTCGGATATGACGCAGGTCACGTCTCCGGAAGCTCGCGCTTCGCCCGCCGGCGGGCCTCCCGCTCGACCCGCTTGCGCCGCCGGCGCTCGGCGTCCTTCTCCGGTGCGCCGGACGCCAGCCCCTGGACTGTCTGGTAGAGCACCACCGCGCCCCACGGGCCGAGCACCCAGATCGGCCAGTAGTCGTCGAACTCGAACTCGCCCTCACCCAGCTGCGAGACGAACCAGATCGCGGTGAGGATCAGGGCCACCTTCAGCCAGGGGCCCCAGACCCCCAGCAGCCAGGCGCTGCGCGCCCCGCTCACGACCTCCGGGCCCGGGACCGCCACCCCGCCCTCCCCGGCCGCGCGCGGCGCCGGCAGGGGGCGCCCGGCCGGTCCGGTGCCGGGCAGGTCGGTCAGCAGCTCGTCCAGCTCGCCGTAGGTCTTCGACCCGTACGCCCGGCGCAGCCGGTCGTCGTACTCGTGCAGGTCGAGCCGGCCCTCGTTCAACGCCGCCCGGAGTCGCTCCGCGGTGGCCTCACGGTCCGCGTCGGCCGCCCGCATGCGGTTGCGCTCCTCCATGGGAGCAAGCATGTCACCCGATCGCCAGCCCGGCACGGCGTGGCCGGTCATCCGGCGCGGCCGGGGCCCCGATCAGGCCGGGGAGTCCACCGACGTCTGCCGCTTGGTCACCAGGTCGCCCAGGCGGGCCCGTCCGCCGTCCTCGGCGGTCAGCACCCACACGCCGTCGTCCAGCAGCGCCATCGAGTGCTCGACGTGCACCGCCATCGACCCGTCCCGGGTCACCACGGTCCAGCCGTCGGACAGCTCGACAGTACGCGGCGAGCCCATCGTGATCATCGGCTCGATGGCGAGCGCCAGGCCCGGCACCAGGCGCGGCCCCTTGCCGGGACGCCCGTGGTTGAGCACGTGCGGGTCCTGGTGCATCTCGGTGCCGATGCCGTGGCCGCCGTAGCCGTCGACGATGCCGTACCGGCCGCCCTTGCGGACCGCCGTCTCGACCGCGTGGGAGATGTCGGTGAGCCGGCCCTTGCCGGAGGCCGCCCCGCGCGCCGCGGCAGCGATCCCGGCCCACATGGCGTCCTCGGCCACCGCCGTCATCCTCAGCAGCGCCGGGTCGACCTCGCCGACCGGCACCGTGACCGCCGCGTCGCCGTGCCAGCCGTCCAGCACCGCGCCGCAGTCGATGGAGATCAGGTCGCCCTCGCGCAGCACCTGCTCGGCCGACGGGATGGCGTGCACCACCTGCCGGTTGACCGAGGAGCAGATCGACGCCGGGAAGCCGTGGTAGCCCTTGAACGACGGCACGGCACCCGCCTCGCGGATGGTCGACTCGGCGATCGCGTCCAGGTCGGCCGTCGACACGCCCGGCGCCACCGCCTCCCGCATCCGGCGCAGGGCGCGGGCGACGACCAGACCGGCGGCCCGCATCAGCTCGATCTGCTCGGGGGTCTTCAGCTGGATGTCCAGCTGGGGACGGCGCATGGTGGTGGTTACCTTTCGTCACGCGTACGCGGAGCAGCGGGGCACGTCGCACGTACCCCGCTGTTCGCACTCTATCCGCCGGGTGGCGGGTCGGACCTCAGCCGCCGTACGAGCGCAGCGCGTCGATGGCGCGGACGGTGACGTCCTCCACCGGGCCGGTCGCGTCGATGCCGACCAGCTTGCCTTGGGCGCCGTAGTAGTCCACGAGCGGCGCGGTCTTCTCGGCGTACTCCCGCAGCCGGGCGGCGATGGTCTCCGGCTTGTCGTCGTCGCGCTGGAACAGCTCGGCGCCGCAGCGGTCGCAGACGCCCTCCCGGCTCGGCGAGTCGAACTCGACGTGCCAGATCTTGCCGCAGCCGCGGCAGGTGCGCCGGCCGGACAGCCGCCGGATCACCTCGTCGTCGTCGACGACCAGCTCCAGCACCAGGTCCAGCGCGGTGCCGAGGTCGGCGAGGAGCTTGTCCAGCGCGGCGGCCTGCGGAGTGGTCCGCGGGAAGCCGTCGAGGAGGAAGCCCTCGCTCGCGTCCGGCTCGGCGAGCCGGTCCCGCACCATGTTGATGGTGACCTCGTCCGGGACCAGCTTGCCGGCGTCCATGTACCGCTTGGCCTCGACGCCCAGCGGCGTGCCCTGGGAGACGTTCGCCCGGAAGATGTCACCGGTCGAGATCTTCGGCACCGAGAGGTGCGCGGCGACGAACTCCGCCTGTGTGCCCTTGCCCGCGCCCGGCGGGCCAACCAGAACGAGTCGCATCTACCGCAGGAACCCTTCGTAGTTCCGCTGCATGAGTTGGCTCTCGATCTGCTTCACGGTCTCCAGACCGACGCCGACCATGATGAGCACAGCGGTGCCGCCGAACGGAAAGTTCTGGAACTGCTGGTTGTCGAGCCAGATGAAGAAGAAGTTCGGCAGGATCGCGACGATGCCCAGGTAGAGCGCGCCCGGCAGGGTGATCCGGCTGAGGATGAAGTCGAGGTACTCGGCGGTCGGCTTGCCGGGGCGGATGCCCGGCACGAAGCCGCCGTACTTCTTCATGTTGTCCGCGACCTCGGTCGGGTTGAACGTGATCGACACGTAGAAGTACGTGAAGAAGATGATCAGCAGGAAGTAGATCGCGATGTGCTCCGGCGCGCTCGCCTTCACGATGTGGTTCTGGATCCACGCCTGGACCTTGCCCGGGTCGGTCTGATCGAAGAACTGGAGCGCGAGCTGCGGCAGGTAGAGCAGCGACGAGGCGAAGATGACCGGGATGACACCCGCCTGGTTCACCTTCAGCGGGATGTAGGTCGACGTCCCGCCGTACATCCGCCGGCCGATCATGCGCTTGGCGTACTGCACCGGGATGCGGCGCTGCGCCTGCTCGATGAAGGTGACAGCGGTGATGACCAGCAGCACCAGGGCGATGACGAGGAGGAACATCCCCCAGCCCTTTGTGGTCTTGATCTTCCAGCCCTCGCTGGGGAGCCGGGCCGCGATCGAGGTGAAGATCAGCACGGACATGCCGTTGCCGACGCCCCGGTCGGTGATCAGCTCACCGAGCCACATCACGACGCCGGTGCCGGCGGTCATGGTCATGACGAGGATGGTCAGGGTCAGCCAGTCCGGGATGCCGGTGCCCTGGGGCACGATCGGGAACTGGTCGCACTGGTTGTTGAACAGCTGGCCGGAGCGGGCCAGCGCCACGAACGCCGAGGACTGGAGGATGCCCAGGCCCAGCGTCAGGTAGCGGGTGTACTGCGTGATCTTGGCCTGCCCGGCCTGGCCCTCCTTGCGGAGCTGCTCCAGGCGCGGGATCACCACCGTCAGCAGCTGCAGGATGATCGACGCGGTGATGTAGGGCATGATGCCCAGCGCGAAGACCGAGAGCTGGAGCAGCGCGCCACCGGAGAAGAGATCCAGCAGGTTGAGCACACCGGTGCTTCCACCCTGGATCGTGTCGAGGCACTTCTGCACGTTGCCGTACGAGACGCCCGGGCTGGGCAGCGTGGCGCCCAGCCGGTAGACCGCGATGATGCCTACTGTGAACAGCAGCTTCTTGCGCAGGTCAGGCGTACGGAACGCACTGAGAAAGGCGGACAGCAACTTCTTCCTCCTGCGCGACGCGGGCCGCCGGTGACGAATCCCTGGCGGGGCGGGGTGGTGCCGGACGGAGTGCCCGGTATCCATGGCTGGGAACGGACTCTAACAGCCCTGTCCCCGTCCGGGCAGATGCGCCCGGCTACATAAAACGAATCCGATGTTACCCGGCGCACACGTGGCCGGTAGACCATGGCGCCCGCCCAGTTGCGAACAACTGAGCGGGCGCCATGAACTTCGCCTTACAGCTCGGTGACCGAGCCACCGGCGGCGGTGATCTTCTCCTTGGCCGACGCGCTGAACGCGTGCGCCGACACCTGGAGAGACACGCCGCCGAGGTCGCCGGTGCCGAGCACCTTGACCGGGTGGCCCTTGCGGACCGCACCGGCCTCGACCAGCTCGACCGGGCCGACCTGGCCGCCGTTGGGGAACAGTTCGGCCAGCCGGTCCAGGTTGACCACCTGGAACACGACCTTGAACTTGTTCTTGAAGCCCTTCATCTTCGGCAGGCGCATGTGGATGGGCATCTGCCCACCCTCGAACGCCGGCGAGATGTTCTTCCGGGCCTTGGAACCCTTGGTACCGCGACCGGCCGTCTTGCCCTTCGAGCCCTCACCGCGACCCACACGGGTCTTGTCGGTCTTGGCGCCGGGAGCCGGACGCAGGTGGTGCACCTTGATCGTCATTACTCGACCTCCTCGACCTTCACGAGGTGGTTGACCGTGAAGATCATGCCGCGGATCTCCGGCCGGTCCTCCTTGACCACCACGTCGTTGATCCGCTTGAGACCGAGGGAACGCAGCGAGTCACGCTGGTTCTTCTTGGTCCCGATCTCGGACCGGACCTGGGTGACCTTCAGGCGTGCCATCAGGACGCCACCCCCGCCCGCGACGCCAGCATGGCGGCCGGCGCGACGTCCTCGACCGGCAGACCACGACGGGCCGCGACCTGCTCCGGGGACTCGAGCCCCTTCAGGGCCGCCACCGTGGCGTGCACGATGTTGATCGGGTTGGACGAGCCGAGGCTCTTGGAGAGCACGTCGTGGATGCCCGCGCACTCCAGCACGGCACGCACCGGACCACCGGCGATGACACCCGTACCGGCGGAGGCCGGCTTGAGCAGCACCACACCGGCCGCCGCCTCACCCGTCACCGGGTGCGGGATGGAGGACGCGATGCGCGGCACCTTGAAGAAGTGCTTCTTGGCCTCCTCGACACCCTTGGCGATCGCCGCGGGCACCTCCTTGGCCTTTCCGTAGCCCACACCGACGGTGCCGTCGCCGTCGCCCACGATCACCAGGGCGGTGAAGCTGAAGCGACGACCACCCTTCACGACCTTGGCGACGCGGTTGATCGCGACGACCCGCTCGAGGTGCGGGGTCTTCTCGACGGGCGCGTTTCCGCGGCCGCCCTCACGGCGGTTGTCGCGGCGACCACCCTCGTTGCCACCGGACCCGCCGCCACGGCGCTGTTGACCTGGCATCAGCAGCCTTCCTTCTCTCTCGTGACGGGGTTTCTAGAACTCGAGCCCGGCTTCGCGGGCGGCGTCGGCAAGCGCGGCGACACGCCCCGCGTACCGGTTGCCACCGCGGTCGAAGACGACCTTCGAGACGCCGGCGGCCTTGGCGCGCTCGGCGAGCAGGGCGCCGACCTTGCCGGCCAGGGCGCTCTTGTCGCCCTCGGCGCCGCGCAGCGAGGCGTCCATGGTCGAGGCCGACGCCAGGGTGTGACCCTTGGTGTCGTCCACGATCTGGGCCACCACGTGGCGCAGGGAGCGGGTGACGACCAGGCGGGGACGCTCGGCGGTGCCGCTGACGTTCTTGCGGACCCGGAAGTGCCGACGCGCACGCCCGACGGCACGCTTGGCGGCGACGCCGCGGCGGCGCTTGAGCAGCGTGGCGCTCACTTCTTACCTGCCTTTCCAGCCTTGCGGCGGATGACCTCGCCCTGGTACTTCACGCCCTTGCCCTTGTAGGGCTCCGGCGGACGGATCTTCCGGATGTTGGCGGCGACCTCGCCGACCTGCTGCTTGTCGATGCCGGCCACGTGGAACAGCGTCGGCTTCTCGACCGTGAAGGTGATGCCCTCCGGCGCCGGCACCAGGACCGGGTGCGAGAACCCGAGCGCGAACTCGAGGTCCTTGCCCTTGGCGGTCACGCGGTAACCGGTACCGGCGATCTCCAGGCTCTTGCGGTAGCCCTCGGTGACACCGACGATCATGTTGGCCACCAGCGTACGGCTCAGGCCGTGCAGCTCCTTGGCCTTGCGCTCGTCGTTGGGCCGGTTGACGTGCAGCTCGCCGTCCTCGCCCCGCTCCGCCGTGATCGGCTCGGCCAGCACGTGGCTCAGTTCGCCCTTGGGGCCCTTGACCTTGACGGTCCGGCCGTCGATCGTGATGTCGACGCCGGCAGGCACCGGGATCGACTTACGTCCAATACGCGACATTTCTACCTGTCTCCCGTTACCAGACGAAGGCGAGGACTTCCCCGCCAACGCTCCGCTTGCGGGCCTGCCGGTCGGTGAGCAGCCCCTGGGACGTCGAAATGATCGCCACGCCCAGCCCGCCGAGCACCCGCGGGAGCCCGTCCGACTTGGCGTACACCCGGAGACCGGGCTTGGACACGCGCTTGATGCCGGCCAGGCTCCGCTCGCGGTTCTGGCCGTACTTCAGCTCGACGACCAGTCGCTTGCCGACGGCGCCCTCCTCGGGCTCCTCGACCGACCAGGTGGCGATGTAACCCTCGGCCTTGAGGACCTCGGCGATGTTCGCCTTGATCTTCGAGTAGGGCATCGTCACCCGGTCGTGGTACGCCTGGTTGGCGTTACGCAGACGCGTGAGCATGTCTGCGATCGGGTCGGTCATCGTCATGAAAACTCGTCAACCTTTCTCGCCGGGGTTCCCCGGGCCAGGCCCGGGGCCTACGGCGAAGAGACAGTTCAGCTGACGCGCCGGAGCGCGCCGGGCTATTACCAGGAAGCCTTGGACACGCCGGGCAGCTCACCGCGGTGGGCCATCTCCCGGATGCACACCCGGCAGAGACCGAACTTGCGGTAGACCGCCTTCGGACGCCCGCACCGCTGGCAGCGGGTGTACGCGCGAACCGAGAACTTCGGCTTCGCGGCCGCCTTGAGGATCAGCGCCTTCTTGGCCATCTCAGTTCTCCTTGAACGGGAAGCCCAGGAGCTTGAGCAGCGCCCGGCCCTCGTCGTCGGTCGTGGCGGTCGTGACCACCGTGATGTCCATGCCCCGCTGGCGATCGATCTTGTCCTGATCGATCTCGTGGAACACCGACTGCTCGGTCAGGCCGAACGTGTAGTTGCCGTGCCCGTCGAGCTTGCGCCCGTCCAGGCCGCGGAAGTCACGGATACGCGGCAGCGCGATCGAGAGCAGCCGGTCCAGGAACTCCCACATCCGGTCGCCGCGAAGGGTGACCTTCGCGCCGATCGGCATGCCCTCGCGGAGCTTGAACTGCGCGATGGACTTGGTGGCCCGCCGGACCTGCGGCTTCTGGCCGGTGATGGTGGCCAGGTCGCGGACTGCCCCGTCGATCAGCTTGGCGTCGCGAGCGGCCTCGCCGACACCCATGTTGACGACGATCTTGACCAGCCGCGGCACCTGCATCGGGTTGCCGAACTCGAACTGCTTCTGCAGCTCGGCCACCACCTCGTTGCGGTACCGCTCCTTGAGGCGCGGCAGGGTCTTGGTTTCGGTAGCCGTGGTCATCAGAGGTCCTTACCGGTGCTACGCGCGATGCGGACCTTCTGGCCGTTGTCGTCGATCCGGTAGCCGACGCGGGTCGGCTTGCCGTCGGAGTCCAGGACCATCACGTTCGAGACGTGGATCGGGGCCTCCTGGGTGACGATGCCACCGGTCTTGGCGCCACGCTGGGTGGTGCTGATACGGGTGTGCTTCTTGACCCGGTTCACGCCCTCGACCAGGACCTTGTCCTGCCGCGGGTAGGCCGCGATGACCTTGCCCTTGGCACCCTTGTCCTTGCCGGCGATGACGACGACCGTGTCGCCCTTCTTGACCTTCACGGTCACAACACCTCCGGCGCGAGAGAGATGATCTTCATGAACCGCTTGTCCCGCAGCTCCCGGCCCACCGGGCCGAAGATACGGGTACCGCGCGGGTCCCCACCGTCCTTGATGATGACGGCGGCGTTCTCGTCGAAGCGGATGTACGACCCGTCCGGCCGCCGCTTCTCCTTGGCGGTCCGAACGACGACGGCCTTGACGACGTCGCCCTTCTTCACACCGGCACCGGGGATCGCGTCCTTGACGGTCGCCACGATGACGTCGCCGATGCTCGCGTAGCGCCGACCGGAGCCGCCGAGCACCCGGATGCACAGGATCTCCCGGGCACCCGTGTTGTCGGCGACGCGCAGTCGCGACTCCTGCTGAATCACGTCTATCTCCTATGTCTGCCGGTTCTCCGGCCGCTCGGGGCGGCCGGAGCCTGGCGGAACCTGCGCCCGACCGAGACCCGGCCGAGCTCGAGCCTTCGCTACTTGGCCTTCTCGAGGATCTCCACGAGCCGCCAGCGCTTGGTGGCGGACAGCGGCCGGGTCTCCATGATCAGGACCCGGTCGCCGATGCCGGCCGAGTTCTGCTCGTCGTGCACCTTCAGCTTGCGCGTACGGCGCATGATCTTGCCGTACAGCGCGTGCTTGACGCGGTCCTCGACCTCGACCACGACGGTCTTGTCCATCTTGTCGCTGACCACGAGGCCCTCGCGAACCTTGCGGCGGGCCCGCGCGGGGGCGGTGGTGTTCTCACTCATGATGCAGTCACCTCAGTCGGCGCGGCCGAGAGACCCAGCTCACGCTCACGCATGATCGTGTAGATCCGGGCGATCTCCCGACGGATGACCTGCAGCCGCCGGTTGTTGTCCAGCTGCCCGGTTGCGGCCTGCACGCGGAGGTTGAACAGCTCCGCCTTCGCCTCGCGCAACTTCGTGACCAGCTCCTCCTCGGAGAGCTCACGCAGCTCGGAGGGCTTGACGCCCGCTGCCATCAGGATTCACCCACTTCGCGCGTAACAATGCGGCACTTCATCGGGAGCTTGTGGATCGCGCGACGCATCGCCTCTCGCGC
The DNA here is from genome assembly GCF_004637285.1 of Micromonospora sp. CNZ285. Lineage (NCBI taxonomy): Bacteria > Bacillati > Actinomycetota > Actinomycetes > Micromonosporales > Micromonosporaceae > Micromonospora > Micromonospora sp. CNZ285. The sequence continues at coordinate 4,559,044 of NZ_SPQD01000001.1, forward strand.
GATCTGCTCGTTGGGGAAGGACATCTCGAAGAGAACCCGCCCCGGCTTCACGTTGGCGACCCACCACTCGGGCGAACCCTTACCGGAACCCATCCGGGTCTCGGCCGGCTTCTTGGTGAGGGCCTGGTCCGGGAAGATCGTGATCCAGACCTTGCCGCCACGCTTGATGTGGCGGGTCATCGCGATACGCGCCGACTCGATCTGGCGGTTGGTCACGTACGCCGGCTCGAGAGCCTGGATCCCGAACTCGCCGAACACCACCCGGTTACCACCCTTGGACGCGCCACTGCGGTCCGGGTGGTGCGGCTTGCGGAAGCCCTTCGGGGGCTTGCGCGGCATCAGCATCTGTCAGCCCTCCTGCTGCGTTTCTGCCGGCTGGTTACCGACCGGAGCCGAGGCGGCGGCGGCGACAGCGCTGCTGTCGACCGGCTCACCGGCCGGCGTCTCCGCCTGCTGCGCGATGGTGGTCGCGGCAGCCCGGCCGGCCTCGGTGCCACCGGCGGTCGTACCGGACGAGCCCGAGCGGCCACGGCGCGGCCGGTCCGGCCGGTCGCCACGGTCACGGCGCGGGCCGCGCGACGGGGCAGCCTCGGCCGGGGCCTCGCGGCCCGGGACGGCGTCGCCCTTGTAGATCCAGACCTTCACGCCGATCCGGCCGAAGGTGGTACGGGCCTCGAAGAAGCCGTACTCGATGTTGGCCCGCAGCGTGTGCAGCGGAACCCGGCCCTCGCGGTAGAACTCGGTCCGGCTCATCTCGGCGCCGCCCAGACGGCCCGAGACCTGAACCCGGATGCCCTTGCAGGCGGGGTTCTTCATCGCGGACTGCATCGCCTTGCGCATGGCCCGACGGAAGCTGACCCGGCTGGACAGCTGCTCGGCGACGCCCTGGGCGACCAGCTGCGCGTCCGACTCGGGGTTCTTCACCTCGATGATGTTCAGCTGGACCTGCTTGCCGGTGAGCTTCTCCAGCTCGCCGCGGATCCGGTCGGCCTCCGCACCCTTACGGCCGATGACGATGCCCGGCCGGGCGGTGTGGATGTCGACGCGGACCCGGTCGCGGGTGCGCTCGATGTCGACCTTGGAGATGCCGGCGCGCTCGAGGCCCTTGGACATCATGCGGCGGATCTTGACGTCCTCGCCGATGTAGTCCTTGTAGAGCTTGTCCGCGAACCAGCGGGACTTCCAGTCGGTCGAGATGCCGAGCCGGAACCCGGTCGGGTGAACCTTCTGACCCATTACTCGGCACCCTCCGTCGTGCTCTGCTCCTCAGCGGCCGGCTTGGCCGGAGCGGCCTTCTTCGCCGACTTCTTCGGCGTGGCCGCCGCGACCGCCTCGACCGCCACGGTGATGTGGCACGTGCGCTTGCGGATCCGGTACGCCCGGCCCTGCGCCCGCGGCCGGAACCGCTTCATGGTCGGGCCCTCGTCGACGAACGCCTCGCTGACGAGCAGCGCGTCGGGGTCCAGCCGCTCGTTGTTCTCCGCGTTGGCGATCGCGCTCGCGAGCACCTTGTACACCTGCTCGCTCGCAGCCTGCGGCGCGAACTGCAGCACCGTGAGCGCCTCCTTCGCGGGCAGGCCGCGGACGAGGTTGACCACCCGGCGCGCCTTCATCGGCGAGATGCGCACGTGCCGCGCAACCGCCCGCGCGCCCGGAAGCACCGGAGCGTCGCCCTTTCCTGGCATCGCTGTAACCCCTTGTTCCTCTATCCGTATGCCCGCGGCGTCAGCGCCGGCGGCTCTTCCGGTCGTCCTTCTCGTGACCCTTGAACGTGCGGGTCAGCGCGAACTCGCCGAGCTTGTGCCCGACCATGGCCTCGGTCACGAAGACCGGGACGTGCTTACGTCCGTCGTGCACGGCGATCGTGTGACCCAGCATCTCCGGGATGATCGTCGAGCGGCGCGACCAGGTCTTGATGACGTTCTTCGAGCCCTTGTCGTTCTGCGTCTCCACCTTCTTGAGCAGGTGGTCGTCGACGAACGGGCCCTTCTTCAGGCTGCGAGGCATGTCTTATCTCCCTCAGCCGCGCTTACGCGTGGCGTAGCGGCGGCGGACGATCAGCCGGTCGCTCGGCTGGCCCTTACGACGGGTGCGGCCCTCGGGCTTACCCTGCGGGTTGACCGGGTGGCGACCACCGGAGGTCTTACCCTCACCACCACCGTGCGGGTGGTCGACCGGGTTCATCGCGACACCACGGACGGTCGGGCGCTTGCCCTTCCACCGCATCCGGCCGGCCTTACCCCAGTTGATGTTCGACTGGTCGGCGTTGCCGATCTCGCCGATGCTGGCGCGGCAGCGCACGTCCACACGCCGGATCTCACCGGACGGCATACGCAGGGTCGCGTACGCGCCCTCACGGCCGAGCAGCTGGATGCCGACGCCGGCCGAGCGGGCCAGCTTGGCGCCGCCACCCGGACGCAGCTCCACGTTGTGGATGGTGGTACCGACCGGGATGTTGCGCAGCGGCAGGTTGTTGCCCGGCTTGATGTCGGCGCCCGGACCGGACTCGACGCGGTCGCCCTGCTTCAGGTCCTTCGGCGCGATGATGTAGCGCTTCTCGCCGTCGGCGTAGTGCAGCAGCGCGATGCGCGCGGTGCGGTTCGGGTCGTACTCGATGTGAGCGACCTTCGCCGGCACGCCGTCCTTGTCGACCCGCTTGAAGTCGATCAGACGGTACTGGCGCTTGTGGCCGCCACCGTGGTGCCGCGTGGTGATCCGGCCGTGGGCGTTGCGTCCGCCCTTCTTCGGCAGCGGAGCCAGCAGCGACTTCTCGGGCGTCGACCGGGTGATCTCGGCGAAGTCGGCAACGCTCGAGCCACGCCGGCCCGGCGTCGTCGGCTTGTACTTACGGATAGCCATTGTCTACACCCCTCAGCTGACCGGGCCGCCGAAGGCCTCGATACGGTCACCGTCAGCCAGCTTCACCATCGCGCGCTTGGTGTCCTTGCGCTTGCCGAACCCGGTACGGGTCCGCTTGCGCTTGCCCTCGCGGTTGAGCGTGTTGACCGTCAGGACGCGGACGTTGAAGATCTGCTGGATAGCGATCTTGATCTCGGTCTTGTTGGCGTCCGGGTGCACCAGGAAGGTGTACCAGTTGCGGTTCAGCTCGCTGTAGCTCTTCTCCGAGACGACCGGCGCGACGATGACGTCACGCGGATCGGCGATCGTGCTCACTTGCCATCCTCCTCGGTGGTCTCGGCGGGAACGCCCAGGAACTCGTCCAGGGCCTCCTTGGTGAAGACCACGTCGTCGGCCACCAGCACGTCGTAGGTGTTGAGCTGGCCGGCCTCGATCAGGTGCACCCGGCTGTCCCGCGCGTTGCGCAGGTTCCGCAGCGACACCCAGTTCAGCTCGTCGGTGCTGCTCAGCACGACCAGGACCCGACGGGCCTCGGTGAGCTTGGTCAGCGTGGCCAGGGCCGCCTTGGTGGACGGCTTCTCGCCGGAGACGAACGCCTCGACGACGTGCACCTGGCCGGCGCGGGCCCGGTCGGAGAGGGCGCCACGCAGGGCGGCGGCCTTCATCTTCTTCGGGGTGCGCTGGCTGTAGTCGCGCGGCACCGGGCCGTGGACCACGCCACCGCCGGCGAACTGCGGCGCGCGGGTCGAGCCCTGGCGGGCACGACCGGTGCCCTTCTGCTTGTACGGCTTCTTGCCTCCACCGGAGACCTCGCCGCGGGTCTTCGTCTTGTGCGTACCCTGACGGGCCGCCGCGAGCTGGGCCACCACGACCTGGTGCATCAGGGCGATGTTGGCCTGCGCGTCGAAGATGTCGGCCGGCAGCTCGACGGAGCCGCTCTTGGCGCCTTCGACGTTGATGACGTCAACGGTGGTCACTTGGCCGCACCGCCCTTCTTCACCTTCGCCTTGGCCGCAGTGCGGACCAGGACCAGCGCGCCCTTCGGGCCGGGGATGGCGCCGCGGACGAGCAGGAGGTTGTTCTCGGTGTCGACCGCCTGGACGGTCAGGTTCTGGACGGTGTAGCGCACGCCACCCATCCGGCCCGCCATCCGGGTGCCCTTGAAGACGCGACCCGGGGTCGCGCAGGCGCCGATCGAGCCGGGCGAGCGGTGCTTGCGCTCGACACCGTGGCTGGCACGCAGACCGTGGAAGCCGTGCCGCTTCATCGGGCCGGCGTAGCCCTTGCCCTTGGTCTTGCCGGTCACGTCGATCACGACGCCGGCCGGGAACTCCTCGACCGTGACCTCCTGGCCCGGCGCGTAGTCCGTGGCGTCGGAGGTGCGCAGCTCGACGATGTGCCGGCGCGGCGCGACGTCCGCCTTGGCGTAGTGCCCGGCGAGCGGCTTCTTGACCTTGCGCGGGTCGATGACCCCGTACGCCAGCTGGACCGCGGAGTAGCCGTCCTTGTCGGCGCTACGAACCTGGCTCACGACGCACGGGCCGGCCTGAACCACGGTCACGGGCACAACCTTGTTGTTGTCCCAGACCTGGGTCATGCCGAGCTTGGCGCCCAGGATCCCCTTGACTTGCCTGTCCATTTGTCCGGTCCCTACAGCTTGATCTCGATGTCGACGCCAGCCGGCAGGTCGAGGCGCATGAGCGAGTCGACCGTCTTCGGGGTCGGGTCGATGATGTCGATCAGACGCTTGTGCGTACGCATCTCGAAGTGCTCGCGCGAGTCCTTGTACTTGTGCGGCGAGCGGATGACGCAGAAACGGTTGATCTCCGTGGGCAGCGGCACCGGGCCAGCGACCTGCGCCCCGGTACGCGTCACCGTCTCGACGATCTTCCGAGCCGAGGAGTCGACGACCTCGTGGTCATAGGCCTTGAGCCGGATGCGGATCTTCTGTCCCGCCATGGTGGCTTCTGTTCCTTCTCTCGATGCCGCTGTGTTGCGGGCGGCTGTACCGGCTGGCACAGGCCCACTTCCGCCGACCCCCGCGGTCGGGCGTGTCGCGCCCGTGGGCCAGGCTCCGCCCCGGGACTCCGGAGCGATTCTCTGACCGCGCGGTGGGTCATGGCGCCGATCGCGGGGACCGCGACCTGGACGCCGCGCGAGGGTGGTTGACCGCCGATGGCGATCAACCACCCTACGCGAGACAGTCTGACTCCCGGAGGTCCAGCCTCAACCGGACGCAGGCGACCGACCGTCGTTACGCAACCTGACTAGTATGCCGCACGACCGGCGGCGACGCTAATCGGGGTTACCCAGCTCACTTGATGATCTTGGTGACGCGACCCGCGCCGACCGTACGACCACCCTCGCGGATCGCGAACTTCAGGTTCTCCTCCATGGCGATGGGCTGGATCAGCTTCACCGTCATCGAGGTGTTGTCGCCCGGCATGACCATCTCGGTGCCCTCGGGCAGCGTGACGACGCCGGTGACGTCCGTGGTCCGGAAGTAGAACTGCGGGCGGTAGTTCTGGAAGAACGGGGTGTGCCGGCCGCCCTCCTCCTTGGAGAGGATGTAGACCGTCGCCTCGAACTCCGTGTGCGGGGTCGTGGTGCCCGGCTTGATGACGACCATGCCGCGCTCGACGTCCTCGCGCTTGATGCCGCGCAGCAGCAGACCGACGTTCTCACCCGCGCGGGCCTCGTCGAGCAGCTTGCGGAACATCTCGATGCCGGTGCAGGTGGTCTTCATCGACTTCTCACGGATGCCGACGATCTCCACCTCCTCGTTCGGCTTGAGGATGCCGCGCTCGGCGCGACCGGTCACCACGGTGCCGCGACCGGTGATCGTGAAGACGTCCTCGATGGGCATGAGGAACGGCTTCTCGGTCTCGCGCTCCGGCTGCGGGATCGCGGTGTCCACGGCGTTCATCAGGTCCAGGAGCTTCCCGGTCCACTCCGGGTCGCCCTCGAGGGCCTTCAGCGCCGAGACCCGGACGACCGGCAGGTCGTCACCCGGGTACTCCTGCGAGGAGAGCAGCTCACGGACCTCGAGCTCGACGAGCTCCAGGAGCTCCTCGTCATCGACCATGTCGCTCTTGTTGAGCGCCACGACGATGTACGGCACACCGACCTGACGGGCCAGCAGCACGTGCTCGCGGGTCTGCGGCATCGGGCCGTCGGTCGCCGCCACCACCAGGATCGCGCCGTCCATCTGCGCGGCACCGGTGATCATGTTCTTGATGTAGTCGGCGTGACCGGGGCAGTCGACGTGCGCGTAGTGACGCGCCTCGGTCTGGTACTCGACGTGCGCGATGGAGATCGTGATGCCGCGGGCCTTCTCCTCCGGCGCCTTGTCGATCTCGTCGAACGGCGTGTACGGGTTCAGGTCCGGGTACTGGTCGTGCAGGACCTTGGTGATGGCCGCCGTCAGCGTCGTCTTACCGTGGTCGATGTGACCAATGGTGCCGATGTTGACGTGCGGCTTAGTCCGCTCGAACTTCGCCTTCGCCACTGGTGTCCTCCTGTGGACTTTCTTGGTTCGTTCGCCCCGGCGCGCCGTTCGGCGCTTAGGACTCTGTCGACAGCCTTTCCGGCCGGAAGGCCGGAGAGCTTTTGTGGGTTCTGCGGCGATGAAGCCTACAGGCCCGGTCTCACGCAACCCGATCGAGGTGGCCGCGGGCGGGAGAACCCTCCCGCGACCGCCCTCGCGTCATCGGATCAGCCGAGGGTGAGTGTCACTCACCCGTCGACTTGGCGATGATCTCCTTGGCCACCGAGGCCGGAACCTCGGCGTAGGAGTCGAACTGCATGCTGTAGCTAGCCCGGCCCTGGGTCTTCGACCGCAGGTCGCCGACGTAGCCGAACATCTCCGACAGCGGCACCAGAGCCCGGACGACGCGAGCGCCGCTGCGCTCCTCCATCGCCTGGATGATGCCACGCCGGGAGTTGAGGTCGCCGATGACGTCACCCATGTTCTCCTCAGGAGTGGTGACCTCAACGGCCATCATCGGCTCGAGGAGAGCGGGGTCGGCCTTGCGGGCCGCCTCCTTCATCGCCATCGAGCCGGCGATCTTGAACGCCATCTCCGACGAGTCGACCTCGTGGTACTGGCCGTCCACCAGGGTGAGCTTGACGCCCACCAGGGGGAAGCCGGCGAGGATGCCGTACTGCATGGCGTCCTGCGCGCCCGCGTCCACCGAGGGGATGAACTCCCGGGGGATGCGGCCACCGGTCACCGCGTTGGCGAACTCGTACGTCGGGGCGTCGTTGCCCAGCGGCAGCGGCTCCACGCTGATGATCACGCGGGCGTACTGGCCGGAACCACCGGTCTGCTTCTTGTGGGTGTACTCGACCTTCTCCACCTTGCGGCGGATGGTCTCGCGGTACGCCACCTGCGGCTTACCGATGTTCGCCTCGACGTTGAACTCGCGGCGCATCCGGTCGACCAGGATGTCCAGGTGCAGCTCGCCCATGCCGGAGATGACCGTCTGACCGGTCTGGTCGTCCAGCTTGACGCGGAAGGTCGGGTCCTCCTCGGCCAGCCGCTGGATGGCGGTGCTGAGCTTCTCCTGGTCGGCCTTGGTCTTCGGCTCGATGGCCACCTCGATGACCGGCTCCGGGAAGGTCATCGACTCCAGGATGACCGGGTTCGCCGGGTCGCACAGGGTGTCACCGGTGGTGGTCTGCTTCAGACCCTGCACCGCGATGATGTCGCCGGCCTGGGCGGAGCTGCGCTCCTCCCGCTTGTTGGCGTGCATCTGGTAGATCTTGCCGATCCGCTCCTTGCGGTCCTTGGTGGAGTTGATCACCTGAGAACCGGACTCGAGCGTGCCGGAGTAGATCCGGACGTACGTCAGCTTGCCGAGGTGCTTGTCGGTCTGGATCTTGAAGGCCAGGCCGGAGAACGGCTCGGAGACCGAGGGCTTCCGCTGCAGCGGGGTCTCGCCGTCGGTGGCCGTACCCTCGATCGCCGGGATGTCCAGCGGCGAGGGCAGGTACGCGACGACCGCGTCCAGCATCGGCTGGATGCCCTTGTTCTTGAAGGCGGTACCGGTGAGGACCGGGTTGGCCTTGCCGGCGATGGTGGCCCGGCGGATGGCGGCCTTGATCTCGTCGACCGAGATCTCCTCGCCCTCGAGGTACTTCTCCATCACCGAGTCGTCGACGTCGGCGAGGGTCTCCATCAGCTTCTCGCGCCACTCGGCAGCCGAGTCGGCGAGGTCGGCCGGGATCTCCTCGACCGCGTAGTCCTCGCCCTTCTGGGTCTCGCCGCGCCAGGTCAGCGCACGCATCTCGACCAGGTCGACCACGCCGATGAAGTCGGACTCGGCGCCGATCGGGATCTGGAGGACCAGCGGGGTGGCGTTGAGCCGGTCGATCATCATCTGCACGCAGCGGAAGAAGTCGGCGCCGGTCCGGTCGAGCTTGTTGACGAAGCACATCCGGGGGACGTTGTACTTGTCCGCCTGCCGCCAGACGTTCTCCGTCTGGGGCTCCACGCCGGCCACGCCGTCGTAGACCGCGACCGCACCGTCCAGAACACGCAGCGACCGCTCGACCTCGACCGTGAAGTCGACGTGGCCGGGCGTGTCGATGATCTGGATCGTGTGGCCCTTCCACTCGCACTTGGTGGCGGCGGAAGTGATGGTGATACCGCGCTCCTGCTCCTGCTCCATCCAGTCCATGACGGCGGCGCCCTCGTGGACCTCACCGATCTTGTACGTGATGCCGGTGTAGAACAGGATTCGCTCGGTGGTAGTGGTCTTACCGGCATCGATGTGGGCCATGATGCCGATGTTGCGTACGTTGGCGAGCGCGTCTGCGGCGGCCACTTCAATCCCTACTTATCGTCGTCTCGACACAACTGGTGGCGGTTCCGGCGCCGGTGGGCGCCGGAACCTCAGGTGTTACCAGCGGTAGTGCGCGAAGGCCTTGTTCGACTCGGCCATCTTGTGCGTGTCCTCACGCCGCTTGACGGCGGCGCCGAGGCCGTTGCTCGCGTCCAGCAGCTCGTTCATCAGCCGCTCGACCATGGTCTTCTCGCGCCGCGCCCGGGAGTAGGTCACCAGCCAGCGCAGACCGAGCGTGGTCGCGCGGGACGGCCGGACCTCGACCGGAACCTGGTAGGTGGCGCCACCGACACGGCGGCTGCGCACCTCGAGGGTCGGCTTGACGTTGTCCATCGCGCGCTTGAGCGTGACGACGGGGTCGGTGCCGGACTTCTCGCGGCAGCCCTCCAGGGCGGCGTACACGATGCGCTCGGCGAGCTGACGCTTGCCGCGCAGCAGGATCTTGTTCACCAGCTGGGTGACCAGGGGCGAGTTGTACACCGGGTCAGCGACCAGCGGCTTCCGCGGAGCGGGTCCCTTACGCGGCATGTCAGCTCTTCTCCTTCTTCGCGCCGTAGCGGCTGCGAGCCTGCTTGCGGTTGCGGACACCCTGGGTGTCCAGCGAACCGCGCACGATCTTGTACCGCACGCCCGGGAGGTCCTTCACACGACCGCCGCGCACGAGCACGATCGAGTGCTCCTGGAGGTTGTGGCCGACGCCCGGGATGTAGGCGGTCACCTCGATCTGGCTGCTGAGCTTGACACGAGCGACCTTGCGCAGCGCCGAGTTCGGCTTCTTCGGGGTGGTGGTGTACACACGGGTGCACACGCCGCGCCGCTGGGGAGACCCCTTGAGCGCCGGGGTCTTGGTCTTGGTCGTCTTGGCCTGACGGCCCTTTCGGACCAACTGCTGAATGGTGGGCACCGGGTTTCTCCGCTCCCTTCGGCCGCTGCGAGGCGACCGCGCCGTCTGCTCCAGCCGTCCGGATGGGCGGCTCTCCTACATTCCAACCAGGGCCGCCTGACGGCTCCCCAGCACCCGCGGTCGGGCGTGTCGCCCGAGTCACGGTTCCGGTGCCGGCCGCTGACGCGTCGTACCGGATCTTCTGGTCTTGGTGGTGCGACCGCGCGATCACCGGTTGACCGGTTCCAGCGCACGCACGCATTGCCCGGGCGGGCCCGGGCACAAGGGGAAAGAGTACCTACCACAGCCGCGCCGGTCAAAACGGATGGGTCGGGAAGGACCGCTGTGCGGTCCGCCGCCCGGTCTCCGGGTCGCCGATGCGCCGGTGATGGGCACCTACAGTGACAAGTGTACCGGCTCGTCCGCCGCGCGACCCGGCGGCCCCGACACCGCCCGGCCTTCGGGCACCCGGACATACCGCACAAACCATGTCACCGGCCGCAGGCGTCGCAGACGCGGCGTCACGTGATCTGCACCACCAGGGCCAGCGCGAGCCCGATCAGTCCGAACAGCAGGCCCGCCGCGCCACAGGAGATCCCCGCCACGGCCAGGCCGGCGCCGGTGAACCGGACCGACGGCGGCGGCGCCGGGCGCCGGATCTGCCGCCGGGCGAGCAGCCCGGCCACCATCGCGCCGACGCCGATCAGCCCGCCCAGCACGGTGAACGCGCCCGCCGCCCAGGCGCCGCCGACGTTGCGGCCGGCCAGGCCGAAGCACAACACCAGCAGCGACACCCCGATCGCGGCGATGCCGGCGACGAGCGACCCGATCGCCAGGCCGGAGGTGACAGGCGGCACGTCGAGGTGGACCACGCCGAACGGCGTACCCGGCACCGCGTCGACCCGCTTCGGCGGCCGCGGCGTCTCGGCCGGCGGCGGCGGAAGCGCCGGCCCGCCGTGCGGACCCCAGCCGCCGTGGCCGGGCGCGCTCCCCGGCGCCGGCCACCCGCCGCCGTGCGCCGGCGGACTCCCCGGGTACGCCCCGAACGCCGGCCCGTGCGTCGGCGCGGACGCGGGACCCGGCGGGTACGGCCCGGGGCGGGTCGGGTCGCCTCCCGGCGCGGCCGGTTCCGTCACGGGGTCCTCCTGTCCACACGCCCGCCGCGCGGCGGACACCGGCCAGGCTACCGCCGCCGATCACGGCGGGGCGGGCGGGCGCGGGCCCGCTCCCCCACCGGGTCAGTCGAAGTTCGGCGCGAAGTCGTGGCCGAACGAGGCGTCAGCGGCCCGGACCACGCCGATCACCACCGCCGCGACCACCGCGGCGGCGGTCAGCACCAGGCCGGTCCGCGCCATCTGCTCGCCGCGCCGCAGCCAGTCCGCGCCGGTGAGATAACCACCCGACGCGTACGCCTCCCGGCGGGCCTGCCGAGCGAGCACGAGCGCGATGGTGGCCGGTACCGCCCCGCCGATGAAGAACCCGGTGAGCGCGCCGATCAGCCCGAGCGCGAAGACGGCGCGGGCCTTCGTGGAGCGGACCGGTTCCGGATCGTGCGGATGGCGGTACGCCTGCGGCACGACGGGCGCCTGCCCGGGCACGGTCGTCATGCCCTCCATCATGCCCCGGATCCGCTCCCCCGGTCCCGGCACTCCGGACGCGACGAGGCCCCCGGCGGATGCCGGGGGCCTCGTCGTTGCCTACTGCTTAGCGGTACGACCCGAAGTCGAAGTCGTCCAGCGGAACCGCCTGGCCGCTGGCCGGCCCGAAGCCGTAGTCGGTCTCCGGGTAGCCGGTCATCGAGTAGACCTTGGCCTTCGCCTCCTCGGTCGGCTCGACCCGGACGTTGCGGTACTTGCTGATGCCCGTACCGGCCGGGATGAGCTTACCGATGATCACGTTCTCCTTGAGGCCGATCAGCGAGTCGCTGCGGGCGTGGATCGCCGCGTCCGTCAGCACCCGGGTGGTCTCCTGGAAGGAGGCCGCCGACAGCCAGGAGTCAGTGGCCAGCGAGGCCTTGGTGATACCCATCAGCACCGGGCGACCGGCGGCGGGCTCGCCACCCTCGCCGACGAGCCGGCGGTTCTCCGACTCGAACAGCGCCCGGTCGACGAGCACACCCGGCAGGAACTCGGTCGAGCCGGAGTCGATCACCGTCACCCGCTTGAGCATCTGGCGGATGATGATCTCGATGTGCTTGTCGTGGATGAGCACACCCTGCGAGCGGTAGACCTCCTGGACCTCCTGGGTCAGGTGGACCTGGACCGCGCGCGGGCCGAGGATGCGCAGCAGCTCGTGCGGGTCGATGGTGCCCTCGGTGAGCTTCTCGCCGACCTCGACGTGGTCGCCGTCGTGCGCCCGGAGCCGGACCCGCTTCGAGATCTTGTCGTAGACGATCTCGTCGCTGCCGTCGTCCGGGATGACCACGATCTTGCGGGACCGCTCGCCGTCCTCGATCCGGATGCGACCCGGGGTGTCGGCGATGGGCGCCTTACCCTTCGGCACCCGGGCCTCGAAGATCTCCTGGACACGGGGCAGACCCTGGGTGATGTCCTCACCCGCGACACCACCGGTGTGGAAGGTACGCATCGTCAGCTGCGTACCCGGCTCACCGATCGACTGGGCGGCGATGATGCCGACCGCCTCGCCGACGTCCACGGTCTTGCCGGTCGGCAGCGAGCGGCCGTAGCACGCACCGCAGACGCCCAGCTTCGACTCGCAGGTGAGCACGCTGCGCACCCGCACCGTCTCGGTACCGGCGGCGACGATCGCGTCCACCAGGATCGAGTTGATGTCCTGGCCGCGGTGGGCCACCACGGTGCCGTCCGGGCCCTTGATGTCGTCGGCGAGCGTCCGGGCGTGCACGCTGGTCTCGGCGTGCTCGTGCACGACCAGCTTGCCGTCGATGCGCTCACCGATCTGCATCGGGATGGCGCGGTCGGTGCCGCAGTCCTCCTCGCGGATGATGACGTCCTGCGAGACGTCCACCAGACGCCGGGTCAGGTAACCCGAGTCGGCGGTACGCAGGGCGGTGTCCGCGAGACCCTTACGGGCACCGTGCGTGGAGATGAAGTACTCCAGCACGGACAGACCCTCCCGGTAGCTGGCCTTGATCGGCCGCGGGATGATCTCGCCCTTCGGGTTGGCCACCAGACCACGGATCGCCGCGATCTGCCGGAGCTGGAGCAGGTTACCGCGGGCACCCGAGTTGATCATCTTCCACAGCGGGTTCTCCTGCGGCAGCGCGGTGTCCATCTCCTTGGCGACCTCGTTGGTCGCCTTGGTCCAGATCTCGATGAGCTCGCCGCGGCGCTCCTCGGCGGTCATCAGACCACGCTGGTACTGCTTGTCGATCCGGTCGGCTTCCTTCTCGTACCGCTCCAGGATCTCCCGCTTGCGCGGCGGAGCGATGACGTCCTCCATGCCGATGGTGACGCCGGACCAGGTGGCCCAGTGGAAACCGGCCTCCTTGAGCCCGTCCAGGGTGGCCGCCAGGGCCACCTTCGGGAAGCGCTCGGCGAGGTCGTTGACGATCGCGGAGAGCTGGCCCTTGCGGATCTCGTAGTTCACGAAGCGGTAGCCCGGGGGCAGCGTCTCGTTGAACAGGACCCGGCCCAGCGTGGTCTCCACGGTCACCGGCTCGCCCTCGGTCCACCCCTCGGGGGCGGTCCACGGCTCGGCGCCGGCGCCGTTGTCCACACCGACCACGTCGCGCAGCCGGATCCGGACCGGAGCCTGCAGGTGCAGCTCGCCGTTGTCGTACGCCATCCGCGCCTCGGCGTCCGAGCTGAACGCCCGGCCCTCGCCCTTGCCACCCGGAGTGAGGTGGGTCAGGTGGTAGAGACCGATGACCATGTCCTGGGTGGGCATGGTGACCGGCTTGCCGTCGGCCGGCTTGAGGATGTTGTTCGACGACAGCATCAGGATCCGCGCCTCGGCCTGGGCCTCGGCGGACAGCGGCACGTGGACCGCCATCTGGTCACCGTCGAAGTCGGCGTTGAACGCGGTGCAGACCAGCGGGTGGATCTGGATGGCCTTGCCCTCGACCAGCTGCGGCTCGAAGGCCTGGATGCCCAGACGGTGCAGGGTCGGCGCGCGGTTCAGCAGCACCGGGTGCTCGCCGATGACCTCTTCCAGCACGTCCCACACGACCGGCCGCTGCCGCTCGACCATCCGCTTGGCGGACTTGATGTTCTGCGCGTGGTTGAGGTCGACCAGCCGCTTCATCACGAACGGCTTGAACAGCTCCAGCGCCATCTGCTTGGGCAGGCCGCACTGGTGCAGCTTGAGCTTCGGGCCGACCACGATGACCGAACGGCCGGAGTAGTCGACGCGCTTGCCCAGCAGGTTCTGGCGGAACCGGCCCTGCTTGCCCTTGAGCATGTCGGACAGCGACTTCAGCGGCCGGTTACCCGGGCCGGTGACCGGACGACCACGGCGGCCGTTGTCGAACAGCGCGTCGACGGCCTCCTGGAGCATCCGCTTCTCGTTGTTGACGATGATCTCGGGCGCGCCGAGGTCGATCAGCCGCTTGAGGCGGTTGTTCCGGTTGATCACACGCCGGTACAGGTCGTTCAGGTCGGAGGTCGCGAAGCGGCCACCGTCGAGCTGCACCATCGGGCGCAGGTCCGGCGGGATGACCGGGACGCAGTCCAGCACCATGCCGAGCGGCGAGTTGCGGGTGTTCTGGAACGCCGCGACGACCTTGAGCCGCTTGAGCGCCCGGATCTTCCGCTGGCCCTTGCCGGAGCGGATGGTCTCGCGCAGGTTCTCCGCCTCGGCCTCCAGGTCCATGTTCTGGACCAGGGCCTTGATCGCCTCGGCGCCCATGCTGCCGGTGAAGTACTCACCGAAGCGGTCGCGCAGCTCGCGGTAGAGCAGCTCGTCGGTGACCAGCTGCTTCGGCTCCAGCTTGCGGAAGGTGTCGAGGACCTCGTCGAGGCGGTCGATCTCGCGCTGGGCCCGGTCGCGGATCTGGCGCATCTCGCGCTCTCCGCCCTCCTTGACCTTGCGCCGGACGTCCGCCTTCGCGCCCTCGGCCTCCAGCTCGGCCAGGTCGGCCTCCAGCTTGGCGGCCCGCTTCTCGATCTCCGAGTCGCGGCTGTTCTCGGCCTGCCGCTTCTCGGCCAGGATCTCGTTCTCGATGGTCGAGAGGTCGCGGTGACGCGCTTCGGCGTCCACGCTCGTCACGACGTACGAGGCGAAGTAGATGATCTTCTCGAGGTCCTTCGGGGCGAGGTCCAGCAGGTAGCCCAGCCGGCTCGGCACGCCCTTGAAGTACCAGATGTGGGTCACCGGAGCGGCCAGCTCGATGTGACCCATCCGCTCCCGGCGAACCTTGGAGCGGGTCACCTCGACGCCGCAGCGCTCGCAGATGATGCCCTTGAAGCGGACCCGCTTGTACTTACCGCAGTAGCACTCCCAGTCCCGCTGCGGACCGAAGATCTTCTCGCAGAAGAGCCCGTCCTTCTCCGGCTTGAGGGTGCGGTAGTTGATGGTCTCGGGCTTCTTGACCTCGCCGTGGGACCACTGACGGATGTCGTCAGCGGTGGCGAGGCCGATGCGCAGCTCGTCGAAGAAGTTGACGTCGAGCACTATGTCCCCTATGTCGTCGTCTGTACTGCTAGCTAACGAGTGGGATCCGGGGCAGGGTGACCCTGCCCCGGATCACCACCTCAGACCTCTTCGACCGAGCTCGGCTCGCGCCGGGACAGGTCGATGCCCAGCTCCTCCGCCGCCCGGAACACCTCGTCGTCGGTCTCGCGCATCTCCAGGGCCACACCGTCGCTGGAGAGCACCTCGACGTTGAGGCACAGCGACTGCAGCTCCTTGAGCAGCACCTTGAACGACTCCGGGATGCCCGGCTCGGGGATGTTCTCGCCCTTGACGATCGCCTCGTAGACCTTGACCCGGCCCAGGACGTCGTCGGACTTGATGGTCAGCAGCTCCTGCAGGGCGTAGGCGGCGCCGTACGCCTGCATGGCCCAGCACTCCATCTCACCGAAGCGCTGGCCACCGAACTGCGCCTTACCACCCAGCGGCTGCTGCGTGATCATCGAGTACGGGCCGGTCGACCGGGCGTGGATCTTGTCGTCGACCAGGTGGTTGAGCTTCAGGATGTAGACGTAGCCGACCGCGATCGGGTCGGGCAGCGGCTCGCCGGAACGACCGTCGAACAGCTGCGCCTTGCCGCTGCCGCCGATGAGCTGGTTGCCGTCCCGGTTGGGCAGGGTCGACGCCAGCAGACCGGAGATCTCCTCCTCGCGGGCACCGTCGAAGACCGGAGTGGCCACGTTGGTGTCCGGCTCGGACTCGTGCGCGTTGATCGAGCGGAGCTGGCGCTTCCACTCGGCGTCGTCGCCGTCCACGCTCCAGCCGGTCTTGGCCACCCACCCGAGGTGGGTCTCCAGGACCTGGCCGATGTTCATCCGGGACGGCACACCGAGCGGGTTCAGCACGATGTCGACCGGGGTGCCGTCCTCCAGGAACGGCATGTCCTCGATCGGCAGGATCTTGGAGATGACGCCCTTGTTGCCGTGGCGGCCCGCGAGCTTGTCACCGTCCTGGATCTTGCGCTTCTGGGCCACGTAGACCCGGACCAGCTCGTTCACGCCCGGGGGCAGCTCGTCGCCGTCCTCGCGGGAGAAGGTACGCACACCGATGACCGTGCCGGTCTCGCCGTGCGGCACCTTCAGCGAGGTGTCCCGGACCTCGCGCGCCTTCTCGCCGAAGATCGCGCGGAGCAGCCGCTCCTCGGGGGTCAGCTCGGTCTCACCCTTCGGGGTGACCTTGCCGACCAGGATGTCGCCGGGGACGACCTCGGCGCCGATCCGGATGATGCCGCGCTCGTCGAGGTCCGCGAGCATCTCCTCGCTGACGTTCGGGATGTCGCGGGTGATCTCCTCCGGGCCGAGCTTGGTGTCCCGGGCGTCGACCTCGTGCTCCTCGATGTGGATCGAGGTGAGCACGTCCTGCTGCACGAGGCGCTGCGACAGGATGATCGCGTCCTCGTAGTTGTGGCCCTCCCAGCACATGAACGCCACCAGCAGGTTGCGTCCGAGCGCCATCTCGCCCTCGTCGGTGCACGGACCGTCGGCGATGACCTGACCGGCCTCGACGCGGTCGCCCTCGAAGACGACCGGCTTCTGGTTGACGCAGGAGCCGGCGTTGGAGCGGCGGAACTTGTGCAGCAGGTACGTCCGGCGGTGGCCGTCGTCCTGGTGGACGGTGATGTAGTCCGCGCACAGGTCCTCGACCACACCGCCGACCTCGGCGACGACGACGTCACCGGCGTCGACCGCGGCGCGGTACTCCATGCCCGTACCGACCAGCGGGGCCTCGGCCTTGACCAGCGGCACCGCCTGACGCTGCATGTTCGCGCCCATGAGCGCGCGGTTGGCGTCGTCGTGCTCCAGGAACGGGATCATCGCGGTGGCGACCGAGGTCATCTGCCGCGGCGACACGTCCATGTAGTCCACGGCGCCCGGCGCGACGTCCTCGGTCTCGCCGCCCTTACGGCGGACCAGGACGCGGTCCTCGGCGAAGGTGCCGTCCGACTTCAGCGGGGCGTTCGCCTGCGCCTTGACGAACCGGTCCTCCTCGTCCGCGGTCAGGTAGTCGATCTGGTCGGTGACCCGGCCGTCGATGACCTTCCGGTACGGCGTCTCGATGAAGCCGAACGGGTTGACCCGGGCGAACGTGGACAGCGCGCCGATCAGGCCGATGTTCGGGCCTTCCGGCGTCTCGATCGGGCACATCCGGCCGTAGTGGGACGGGTGCACGTCGCGGACCTCGAAGCCGGCCCGCTCGCGGGACAGACCACCCGGGCCGAGCGCGCTCAGCCGGCGCCGGTGGGTCAGGCCCGCCAGCGGGTTGGTCTGGTCCATGAACTGGGACAGCTGCGACGTACCGAAGAACTCCTTGATCGCCGCCACCACCGGGCGGATGTTGATCAGGGTCTGCGGCGTAATCGCCTCGACGTCCTGGGTGGTCATCCGCTCGCGGACGACCCGCTCCATCCGGGAGAGACCCACCCGGACCTGGTTCTGGATCAGCTCGCCCACGGTACGCAGGCGACGGTTGCCGAAGTGGTCGATGTCGTCGGCCTCGTAGCCCTCCTCACCGGCGTGCAGCCGGCAGAGGTATTCCACGGTGGCGACGATGTCGTCCTCGGTGAGCGTGCCGGTGGTGATCGGCACGTCCAGCTCGAGCTTCTTGTTGAACTTGTAGCGCCCGACCTTGGCGACGTCGTACCGCTTCGGGTTGAAGAAGAGGTTGTCGAGCAGGGTCTGGGCGTTCTCACGGGTCGGCGGCTCGCCAGGGCGGAGCTTCCGGTAGATGTCGAGCAGGGCCTCGTCCTGGCCGGCGATGTGGTCCTTCTCGAGCGTGGTCATCATGAGCTCGGACCAGCCGAACTTCTCACGGATGCGCTCGGCGGACCACCCGATGGCCTTGAGCAGGACGGTGACGGCCTGGCGGCGCTTGCGGTCGATGCGAACGCCGACCGTGTCGCGCTTGTCGATGTCGAACTCCAGCCAGGCACCCCGGCTCGGGATGACCTTGACGCTGGAGAGGTCGCGGTCGGAGGTCTTGTCCGGCTGCTTGTCGAAGTACACGCCCGGCGAGCGGACGAGCTGGCTGACCACGACGCGCTCGGTGCCGTTGATGATGAAGGTGCCCTTCGGCGTCATCATCGGGAAGTCACCCATGAACACCGTCTGGCTCTTGATCTCGCCAGTGGTGTTGTTGGTGAACTCCGCGGTCACGAACAGCGGCGCGCAGTAGGTCAGGTCCTTCTCCTTGCACTCCTCGATCGAGGCCTTGACCTCGTCGAAGCGCGGAGCCGAGAAGGAGAGCGACATGGTGCCGGAGAAGTCCTCAATGGGACTGATCTCGTCGAGGATCTCCGCGAGACCCGAGCGTGCGTGCGGGTCGTCCGCCGACCGGCCCTGCCAAGCCTCGTTGCCGACGAGCCAGTCGAAGGACTCGTTCTGGATGGCGAGGAGGTTGGGGACCTCGAGGTGTTCGGTGATCCGACCGAAAGAAACTCGGCGGGGCGCGAATGCGCTCGACGTACGACTGGTCTTCGCAGGGCGGGAAGCTGCCAAGATGCGTCCTTCCGAGGACCGGTGCTGCAGAACGGCTGGTACGCGTGCACTCCAATGACCCCACCAGAAATATCCACAATCGGACATTTCCGAGCAGGGGTCAAGTCGGAAGGCAGCGCAAACTAGCAGTGTAGCCGAGAGGCTAACCGCTGTCCAGCCCACCCCGCAGGTCGTCGCGGAACAAGCCCTGGGACCTCGAAAAACCGGGTCGACCGGGCCGCTCGGAACGCGACGCTCCTGCCGGTCCGCTCGGGAGCCGCGGCGGCGGTGCTGCCGTTGCCCTTACCCGAGAGGCGGCCGTTGCAAGCGCGGAAGGTCTTGCTGATGTTCAGCGTGCCTGGCAGGCCGGTGCCGCGTCAAGGGCCGGTTACCGCTCGGGGTGTCTTTCCCACCGACGGGCTACCGACAGACGTCGCTGACCGGCCGATGAGAGGACGCTGTACGCCCTGCTCACGCCGTTCGCCGGTGGGTGGCACCAACACGGCGGGCGGTGACCCGGTCTCCCGGATCACCGCCCGCCGCGACGCGATGTGCCCCGGCTCACGTGAGCCGGACGCGCGTCAGGTGGAGCAAGGTCACTTGAGGGTGACCTTGGCGCCCTCGCCCTCGAGCTTGGCCTTGGCCTTCTCGGCGGTCTCCTTGTTGGCCTTCTCCAGGACGGCCTTCGGAGCGGCCTCGACCAGGTCCTTGGCCTCCTTGAGGCCCAGGCCGGTCAGCTCGCGCACGACCTTGATGACCTGGATCTTCTTGCCACCGTCGGCGTCGAGGATGACGTCGAACTCGTCCTTCTCCGGCTCGGCCTCGGCGGCCGGGGCACCCGGACCGGCCGGGCCGGCCATGGCGACCGGAGCGGCGGCGGTGACCTCGAAGGTGTCCTCGAACTGCTTCACGAACTCGGAGAGCTCGATCAGCGTCATCTCCTTGAACGCGTCGAGCAGCTCTTCGGTGCTGAGCTTCGCCATGTCTGGCGTCCTTTCTCGCAATGAAAACTAAGAACGTGGGTGCGCCGGGTGGCCTCAGGCCGCCTCGGCGCCCTCCTTCTCGCGCTTGTCCTGCAGGGCGGCCGCCAGACGCGCGGTCTTGGCGAGCGGAGCCTGGAACAGGGCCGCGGCCTTGCTCAGGTTGCCCTTCATGGCGCCGGCCAGCTTGGCCAGCAGCACCTCGCGGGACTCCAGGTCGGCGAGCTTCGTGACCTCGGCCGCGGAAATGGCCTTGCCCTCGAAGACACCGCCCTTGATGACGAGCTTCGGGTTGGCCTTCGCGAAGTCGCGAAGCCCCTTCGCCGCCTCGACGACGTCGCCCGAAACGAAAGTCAGCGCGGTAGGACCGGAGAACAGCTCGTCGAGCCCGGAGATGCCCGCATCGGCCGCGGCACGCTTCGCCAGCGTGTTCTTCGCGACCGTGTAGCTGGTCTCCTTGCCGAGCGAGCGCCGCAGCTGGGTGAGCTGCGAAACCGTGAGCCCGCGGTACTCGGTCAGCACGGTCGCTCCCGCGTTGCGGAAGCTCTCGGTCAGCTCGGCGACGGCCGTGGCCTTGTCGGCCCGGATCGGCTTGTCCGCCATGTCCCTCCTCTCTCGTTGCTCGGAGCTGGTACGCCGGCGGCGAGCCGAGGCTCGACGACGGCGGCGGAGGCATCACGACAACGAAAAAGCCCCGGCGCAGGGCGCACGGGGCGAGGGCCGGGACACGGGCACAGTCGGCGGACCGTGCGTGACACCGAGTTTCGCTTACCGCCCTGCGCGGGTCGCCCGTCGTCGCGGGACCTTCGACCGTGCCGGAGCACGGTGACCAGCGGTCTTTGGGTGGAACTACCGCACCAGGTTACGCGACGTACGCCGCAGCACCAAATCGCGCCGAGTGCTCCCGGTCACCCACCGCTCAGGTCACCCACCGGTCACGGCCGGGTACGCCGCGCCCAGGCGTAGCCGGTCAGCGCCACCGCCGCCCAGAGCGCCGCCCAGCCGGTCAGCAGCAGGCCCTCGCCGGCCGCGACCGGCCCGGTGAGCGCCCGCGCGGTCGCCATCACCGGCGGGGCCAGCCACGGCACGACCGAGCCGGAGAGCCCGAGCACCACGACCCCGACCGCGCCGGTGACCAGCACCGCCACCCCGTAGCCGGCGCTGCGCGTCACCGCCCGGCTGGCGAGCGCGCCGAGCGCCACCGCCGCCGGCAGCGCGAGCAGGTGCGCCCAGAGCCCCAGGGCCACCCCGGCGAGCACCGGCCGCTCCCCCGGCCCGACGGCAGCGGTGACCCCGCCCAGCGCCCACGGCAGGGCCAGCGCGAGCAGCACCACGGCGAGCCCCGCCACCAGCGCCGCGATCAGCCCGGCCGCCCGTTCCCGGGCCGGGCCGGCCACCACCCGGGCCATCCGGCGCTGCACGTCGGGTTCCACGTCCAGCAGGATCTTGGTCTGCCAGGCCAGCACCGGGAACAGCACCACGGCGGAGACGCCGTAGGCCTCCGCCGGCCGGGCCCGGCCGCCGCCGTAGAGGACGCCGAGGACGAGCAGGCCGGCCAGCACCGGCGCCAGCGCCCGTCCGGTACGCACGAAGCCGGCCAGCCGCAGCCGGACCAGCGCGATCACCGGGCCACCTCCGGTGCCGGCCCGGGGCGGGCGGAGTCCCCGGCCTCGGCAGCGGCCTGGTCCGGGGAGCCAGCGGCGGACGCGCCGCCCGGCCCGCCGGTGCCCGACGGGCCGGCGGAGGCCGGCACCGGGTGCGTGGCCGGGGGCGGGACGGCGTGTTCGCGTACCCGAAGGATCTGGTGGCCGTCGGCGCGCAGGCGGGCGACGGCGGCGGCCAGCCCGGCGGCCGGCACCGCCAGCTCGACCACGGCGACGGCCGCGCCGCCCGACGACGCCTCCTCGGTCACCGTGCCGTCGGTGACCGACAGGTGCCGGGCGCCCGGGAGCCGGACCGTCTCGCCCCGGTGGTCGCTGACCAGCACCGCGCCGCCGCCGGCCAGCACCTCGCCGATGATCTCGGGGACCGCCTCGCGGGCGGTGGCGTCCAGCCCCTCCCAGGGCTCGTCGAGCACCAGCAGGCCGGGCGGGCGCAGCAGCGCCTGCGCCAGGCCGACCTTCTGCGCGGTGCCCTTGGACAACCGCGGCAGGCGTACGCCGTGGAAGGGAGTCAGGCCCAGCCGCTCCACCCAGTGGCGCACCGCCCGGTCGGCGGCGGGACCGGGCACGCCGGCGACGCGGCCCATCGCGGACAGGTAGGCCCCGACGGTGAACGGCTGGTCGGCGGGGAAGCGCTCCGGCACCCAGCCGACGACCGGCGGCCGGTCGGTCACCCGGCCCCGGCTCGGGCGCAGCACCCCGGCGGCGAGCTGGAGCAACGTGGACTTGCCGGCGCCGTTGCGGCCGAGCACCACCGCCGCCTCACCCGGGCCGATCGCGACGTCGACCTGCCGCAGCACCCACGGGCTGTGCCGGTGGTAGCGGAGCCAGACGCCGTCGAGCCGCATGCGCCCGAGCGTGCCACACCGGACGGACGGACGGGGCCCCGCCACAACGTGGTGGCGGGGCCCCGTCCGGGAGTACGCGTGCTCAGCCCTCGGCCGAGCCCTCCTGGAAGTTCTTCACGACCTTCGGGTCGACCGGGACGCCCGGGCCCATCGTGGTGGTGAGGGTGACCTTCTTGAGGTACGTGCCCTTGGCCGCGGACGGCTTGGCCCGCAGCACCTCGTCCAGCACCGCGGCGTAGTTGTCCACCAGCTGGTTCTCCGAGAAGGAGGCCTTGCCGATGATCAGGTGCAGGTTGGAGTGCTTGTCCACCCGGAAGGTGATCTTGCCGCCCTTGATGTCCGAGACGGCCTTGGTGACGTCCATGGTCACGGTGCCGGTCTTCGGGTTCGGCATCAGACCGCGCGGGCCCAGGATCCGCGCGATCCGGCCGATCTTGGCCATCTGGTCGGGCGTGGCGATCGCCGCGTCGAAGTCCAGCCAACCGCCCTGGATACGGGCGACCAGCTCGTCGGTGCCCACCTCGTCCGCACCCGCGGCGACGGCCTCCTCGGCCTTCGCGCCGGCGGCGAAGACGATCACGCGGGCGGTCTTACCGGTGCCGTGCGGCAGGTTGACCGTGCCGCGGACCATCTGGTCCGCCTTGCGGGGGTCGACGCCGAGGCGCATCGCGACCTCGACCGTGGCGTCGAACTTGGTGTTGGTGGTGTCCTTGGCCAGCTTGACGGCCTCGACGGGGGTGTAGAGCTTCGACCGGTCGATGACCTCGGCGGCCTTGCGGTAGCTCTTGCTGCGCTGCATTTCTGGTGACTCCTGTGGTCTCTGGCGGGCGCGCGGCGTGCGCGGCCCTCCCACGAACAGAAAGATCGGGTGGAGCGGTGGAGCGAGATCAGTCGGCGACGGTCAGGCCCATCGACCGGGCGGTGCCGGCGATGATCTTCTCGGCCTGGTCGATGTCGTTGGCGTTGAGGTCCGCCATCTTCTTCTCGGCGATCTCGCGCAGCTGAGCGCGGGTGACCGAGCCGACCTTCTCCTTGTGCGGGACGCCCGAGCCCTTCTGCACACCGGCGGCCTTGATCAGCAGCCGGGCGGCGGGCGGGGTCTTCAGCACGAAGGTGAACGTGCGGTCCTCGTAGACGCTGATCTCGGCGGGGACGATGTCGCCCCGCTGGGACTCGGTCTGCGCGTTGTAGGACTTGCAGAACTCCATGATGTTCACGCCGTGCTGGCCGAGCGCGGGGCCGACCGGCGGCGCCGGGGTGGCCTGGCCCGCCGGGAGCTGAAGCGTGAACGTCTTGACGAGCTTCTTCTTCGGAGGCATGTCTCTTCCTGGGGCTTGGAACTGGGATTCTCGCCGGTCCGCGGGCGCGCACGGTCAGCACGGTGCGGACAGCCGACGTTCTAGGGTAGCGCAGCCGTCGGCCACCCTCCGCGCCGAGGTCGGCGGGCGGCGAAACGGCGCACCGGCGGCCACCCCCGGAGGGGCGGGCCGCCGGTGCCGACGTACGTCAGATCTTGGCGACCTGGTTGAAGTTCAGCTCGACCGGCGTCTCCCGGCCGAAGATCGACACCAGCACCTTGAGCTTCTGCTGGTCGGCGTTGATCTCGCTGATCGTCGCCGGCAGCGACGCGAACGCGCCGTCGGTGACGGTGACCGAGTCGCCGACCTCGAAGTCGAGGACCTTGATCTCGGGCTTGGCCTTCTTCTGCTCGGTCTCGACCGCCGGGGCCAGCCACTTGAGAACCTCGTCGAGGCTCAGCGGCGCCGGCCGGTCGGCCCGGTCGGTGGCGCCGACGAAGCCGGTGACCCCGGGGGTGTTCCGGACGCAGGAGTAGGACTCGGCGGTCAGCTCCATCCGGACCAGGATGTAGCCCGGGAAGACCTTCGCCTGGACCTGCGACCGCTTGCCGTTCTTGACCTCGACCTCTTCCCGGGTCGGCACCTCGACCTGGTAGATGAAGTCCTCCATGTCGAGGGAGGTGATCCGGGTCTCGAGGTTGGTCTTGACCTTGTTCTCGTAGCCGGCGTACGAGTGCACCACGTACCAGTCGCCGGGCGCGTAGCGCAGCTTCTGGCGCAGCTCGGCGACCGGGTCGAAGTCCTCGTCCGGGGCCGGCTCGGTGGTCGGGAACTCCGGCTCGCTGGCGGCCTCGACCGACTCGTTGTTGGCCGCCGTCGCCACCGTGGACTGGTCGTCCGGGGTTCCGGCGGTCTCGTCGTACTCAGGCACGCTCGCTCACTTCCGTCAGTATCGCTGTCCGCAGGTCAGCTGGACTCGCCGAAGACCCACAGCACCGCCTTGGCGAAGCCGTAGTCCAGGCCGGCCACGATCGCCAGCATCACCGCGACGAAGGTGACCACCACGGCCGTGTAGGTCAGCAGCTCCTTGCGGGTCGGCCAGATGACCTTACGCAGCTCGGCCACGACCTCGCGGAAGAACCGCGCGATGCGGGCGAACAGCCCGATCCGCTCGGTGTCCTTGCGGGTCTTCCGGCCCTCGGCCGGCTCGGCCTGCGCCCGCTTACGGGTCGCGGTGCCACCCCGGGCGACCGGCTCGTCCGCGTCGGTGGCGTCGTCGTCGGCCACGTCGTCGACGGTCGCGTCGTCGTTCAGACGCTCGTCGCCGTCGTCCTCGCCGCGGCGCTTGCTCTCGGCCACTTCGCCCTCCGTGCGGGTATGGGGTCGCACGCCGGGCGGCGTGCGCGGCGTGTTGGTCACGCCGGCCGGACCAACCGTCCCGCGACGGGCCGCGGCCGGCGGACCGGCCGGGAGGGCCCGAACGCCTCGGAACCACCCCACCGGTGCCACCACCACGGGCCGGACGCCACCGGTGAGGGTGGCGCGACCCACGGAACGGTCAGGCCTGAGGCGCAGGGGTGACAGGACTTGAACCTGCAGCCTGCGGTTTTGGAGACCGCTGCTCTGCCAATTGAGCTACACCCCTGTGCGGCAACTCACCTCCACCCGGACACGCTGTGCCGAGCGGGGGTCACTTGCCCCACGGCGGACCAGTGTACGGGTAGTCGTGCGACTTTCCCAACCGGTCTGCCCCTCGCGCGTCGGGCGAACCCTCAGCGCGTCGCGCGGATCAGTGCCCGAGCCTGCGACAGCACCTTCTCGCCCTGGCAGGTGGCGGTGATGTCGAGCCTGGTCAGGCCCTCTTCGGTGACCTCCTTGACCACCGCCGACACCTCGATCTCGGTGCCCTCGTCGGTGTCCGGGACGACCACCGGGCGGGTGAACCGGACGCCGAAGTCGACCACCGCGTCCGGCGCGCCGGCCCAGCCGGCCACCGCCCGGCCGACCAGCGCCATGGTGAACATGCCGTGGGCGATGACGCCCGGCAGGCCCACGCCGGTGGCGGTGCGGTCGCTCCAGTGGATCGGGTTGAAGTCGCCCGAGGCGCCCGCGTAGCGGACCAGGTCCGCGCGGGTCACCCGGTACGTCTGGGTGGGCAGCTCCATGTCCTCAGCCCTCTCCGCGTACGACGATCTTGGACCACACGGCGACCACCGGCTCACCGTCCACGGTGCTCACGTCCGTGCGGGTGGTCAGGAAGCCGTGCCCGCCCCGGGTGGTGACCTCCTCGATGGTGTTCACGCACACCAGCTCGTCCCCGGCCACCACCGGCCGGGTGTACGCGAACCGCTGGTCGCCGTGCACCACACGGCTGTAGTCGACGCCGAGCGCCGGATCCTCGACGATCTGCCGGTTCGCCGCCATCGTGACGACCACGGGGAACGTCGGGGGCGCCACCACGTCGCGGTGGCCCAGCGCCCGGGCCGCCTCGGGGTCGTGGTGGGCCGGTTCGGTGGCACCGACGGCGGTGGCGAACTCGCGGATCTTTTCTCGGCCCACCTGATAGGGGGCGGTCGGCGGGTACGTCCGGCCGACGAAGGACGGGTCCAGGGACATGCCGCCGAACCTACACGGAAAACACGAACGCCGATCCGCCCGGTCGGGCGGCCCGGAGGCCACCCGTCAGGTGGATCGGCGTTCGAGAAGCTGCTGCGAACCGGCTGCGCCGGCAGCGGTCAGCGGGTCTCGCGGTGGACGGTGTGCTTGCCGTCCCGGGGGCAGAACTTCTTCAGCTCGATGCGGTCCGGGTCGTTACGGCGGTTCTTGCGCGTGATGTAGTTGCGCTCCTTGCACTCCACACACGCCAAAGTGATCTTCGGCCGGACATCGGTCGCCTTCGCCACGGCGGAGTGCCTTCCTCGCTCACGGATATCAACTACGGCGTGTCAGCGTACGCGCTGACGACGCGGACATGCAAAGTGGGCGCCTGTGGCGCCCATCCCACCGGCCACCGGGCTGGGCCCGGAGGACGAGAGTAGCGGTGGCCGGACTTGAACCGGCGACACAGCGATTATGAGCCGCTTGCTCTGCCATCTGAGCTACACCGCCGTGGCGGGTCCAGCCGGACCCTCTGAGCCCCCTTACGGAATCGAACCGTAGACCTTCTCCTTACCATGGAGACGCTCTGCCGACTGAGCTAAGGGGGCCTGCCCGATCACCCCGGGGGGTGTCGCGCAGGGGAAACAGTACACGACCGCGTCGCGCAGGTGAAATCGGATCCCCCGGGTGCGTGTCCGCCCTGGTCAGGGCACCACTCGCAGGCGCGGCAGCTCCCCCGCGACCACCGTCTCCGGGTCGATCTGGGCGCCGAACCAGGCCTCCAGCCGCTCGTACGGCAGAGGGCGGCTGAACAGGAAGCCCTGGCCGATCTCGCAGCCGATGTCCTGGAGCAGCTCCAGCGTCAGCTCACTCTCCACGCCCTCGGCCACCACCGCCAGGCCGAACTGCTGGGACAGCGTCACCACCGCGTTGACGATCGCCAGGTCGCCCGGGTCGGTCGCCATGCCCTGCACGAACGACCGGTCCACCTTCACCTCGTGCACCGGCAACCGGCGCAGTTGCGCCAGCGACGAGTTACCGGTGCCGAAGTCGTCCACCGAAAGGCGGACACCGAGGTCACGGAGGCTGCGCAGGGTCGGTATGGGACGTTCGGTCCCGTCCAGGACACCCGCCTCGGTGACCTCCAGCGTCAACCGCTGCGGCGGTACGCCGTACTCGGCCAGCAGATCGCGTACCAGCGCCGGGAAGTGCTGGTCGGTGAGCGTACGCGCGGCGAGGTTGACCGCGACGGACAGCGGCTGTTCGCCGTGGCTCCAGTCGCGGCTGCGCCGCAGGCTCTCCCGGAGCACGAACTCGGTGAGCCGGCCGAGCTGGCCGGTGTGCTCGGCCACCGCCACGAAGTCGTCCGGGGCGACCGTGCCGTGCGCCGGGTGCTCCCACCGGGCCAGGCACTCCACGCCCACCAGGCGGCGGTCCCGCAGCGTGACCTTGGGCTGGAAGTAGACCTCCAGCTCGCCCTCGTCCAGCGCCCGTTGCAGGTCGCCGGCGAGGCCGAGCCGCCGCAGTGACCGCGATTCCAGCGCCGGGCTGTAGAGCTGGATGCTGCCGGGTACCGACTTCGCCGCGGTGGCGGCCAGGTCGACGCGTTGCAGCAGCGCCACCGCGTCACTGCCGTGATCCGGGTGGACGGCCACCCCGACGACAGTGTCCACGTCCAGGGTGAGCGCGTCGAAGACCATCTCGTCGCGGATCTGCTCCCGGATCTGGTTCGCCAGCTCCAGGGCCGCCTCGGTGCTCTCCAGCCGGAGCGTCACCAGGAACTCGTCACCGCCGGCCCGGCCGACGAGTGCCGAGGAGGGCGCGCAGGCGCGCAGCCGCTCGGCCACCTCGACAAGCACCTTGTCACCCGCGGCGTGGCCCAGCGACTCGTTCACCTGGCGGAGCCGGTCGACGTCGAAGAGCAGCAGCGCCACCACCTCACCCGGGGCGCGGATCTTGACCGCCTCCGCCACCGACGAGGTGAGGCGCCGCCGGTTGGGCAGCCCGGTGAGCGCGTCGTGGTCGGCGTCGTGCCGCAGCCGGTCGACCAGGCGGGAGTTCTCCAGCGCCACCGCGGCGTGCGCGGCCACCGTCTCGAAGACGGGGATGTCGCCGGGGGCGAAGTGACCGATGTCGCTGAGCCGGTTGGTCACCTCGAGCGTGCCGATCACGGCCTGGCCGGAACGCAGCGGCACGACGATGGCGTCCTTGACCCGCTCCTCCCCCGCGGCCTGCCGCAACGCGGGATCGCCGCCGAGCCAGCGGCCGATCGAGAGGGTACGACCCTTCTTGCGCACCTGCTGCCGCAGGCTCGCCGGGGTCGGCGCCAGGTCCAGCAGACCGGGGGTGTCCACCCGGGCGGTGAGCAGCACCTCGGGATGCCGGCCCTGGGCGGGGAGCCAGAGCGTCGCGTACTCGGCCTGCATCAGCGCGCGTACCCGGTCGAGCAGGATGTCGGCGAGCGACCGCTCGGTGCCGGAGGCGAGGAGACGGGTGAGCTCGTACATCCCGGCCAGCGTCCGATGCTGGCGGAAGAACTGGGAGTAGGAGCGGTAGACCAGGACCAGGCCGCTGAAGAGGGCGGCGAGCAGCAGGGCCGACCACCACGTCGTCTTCAGGGCGATCAGGACGAGCAGGCCGATCGCCACGTTGATGGCGGCGGTGAGCAGCGCGGTCGGCATGCTGCGCAGCGCGTCCCGCCCGGCCTGCCAGCCCTGGAGCAGCACGTGCACACCGACCACGCTCACGAGGCTGACCAGCGTCACGACACAGACGGCGAGGAACAGGGAGCCCCAGGTCCCCGGCCCGACACCATCCAGCGGTGGCAGCGCCAGGAGCACGAGGCTGGCCAGCGAGGTGGCGGCAGCGGCCTTGGCGGCGTTGAACCAGAGCTTCGCCGCGCCGAAACGGTGCGAGGCGCTCCAGATCAGCACCGAGAGTGTGTAGATCAGGACGACACTCAACGGGGGCAGGAAGTAGAGCGCCACGATGAGTGGCACCTCGGTCAGCGTCACGCCCACCGACTGGCGCCGGACGTAGACGTTCAGCACCGCGAAGCTGATCCCCGCCATGACGACGAAGAACGCGAAGGCGAGCGGCCACTTGCCGAACGGTTGATCGGCAACCAGCGCGACGCAGGTGCTGCAGACCACCGCCAGCAGCGCCAGAGGGGCGGTGACGAGCCAGGCACGTTCCGTCGACCTACGAGGTCGGCCCTGGCCTGCCATGCCCCTCCTACCCGAGACGCCGTCCGCCGGGCGGCGGACGGCTCGATGATTCAGCGTGGGGCGTCCATCGTCCAGACGATGTCGGCGAGTTGCGCGCTACCAGTGCCGGGGATGATGCCGAAGGCGCCTGCGATGGCGGCGAGCACGAGGAGCGAGCCAAACAGCCGGCCCAGCGTTCGACCAGACATGATTGCTCCTGTCGGGAGATTGCCACAGGGATGGTGAAGGTTTCCCGATCGTGCCACAACGCCGGGGAGCAGAAAAGCGGAGAGGACCCGCCCAGCCCGAGTAGCTGTCAGGTTCCGCCGTTCGGCCCGGCCACCCACGACACGCAGCCAGGTCATGGGGGTGAAGGGACATCCGACGGTTCGTCCACTGCGGATTCCCACCTTCACCCACGAAGGGGATCAAGTCACGCGAAACCCCATCCCACCTACCCCGGGCCACCCGGCCGGCTCCGCCGGGCCGAGCCGTCCGGTGGATCGCCACCGGACCCGCGGGCATTGACCACCATACCTGCCCCTGTCATGAACGCCAGAGGATGATTCCCTCATTCACGCCGGAACAGCTCAGTGGGCTCACCAGGGGCCTCCAGCGCCTCGGCGTACGTCACCTGAGCATGTCCGCCTCGCCGGTGTCCGGGTCGACCGCCACGCTGAGCTTGAAGTGTCCCCGGGCTCGGGCCTCGCCACGGGGGACGAAGTCGACGACCAGCAAGCGCTCGGTTCCGCGGAGTCCTCGCACCTGCGCTTCGTACGGCTCGGAGATCTGCCAGTCGTCGAGTTGGAACCCGCCTCGGGGCTTGCCGGCGCGCATCCGTCTGGTGAACTCGGCGGTCGCCAGCACCCGAACCTCATCCTGATCCACGACCCAGTATCGATCTACTGTCCCGTCCGCCGGAGGACGCGGCCCGGCGGACCGGTCGCGCGGCTACTGGCCGAAGGTGTACCGCAGATTCGCGTTGATCAGCTCGTTCAGCCGCTTACGCAGATGCCCGATCAGCGAGGGATCAGGTAGAGGCTCAGCGAGCAGCAGCGTCCACCGAAGCAAGGTGCCCTGATGCCCGTCGGACGCAAGATCGAAGCGCACCTGCGCGTCGGGGCGCTTCGACCACAGCGATGACCAGACGACCAGGTTCGGGCGTTCGCGGCGCAGGATCTGCGGTCGCTGTTCGTCGTCCAGCAACCGCAGCCACGGGCGTGCCGGGTCGCGATCGGGCTCGCTCAGCGCCTCGAAGACGACGGCCGGCGGAGGCGCTTGGCCGCGCATGCGGCTGCCCGCTTCGATCATGGCTCAGCTTAACGGCGCAAGCCGACAGGGCTGACGAGTACCGCACCGCCTGAACGAGAATGGCCCCGGAGCGCGTTTTCGCAGCTCACGGGGCCGTTCTTGCACCTGGTGGCGGGTAGAGGATTCGAACCTCTGTAGCTTTCGCGACGGATTTACAGTCCGCTCCCATTGGCCGCTCGGGCAACCCGCCAGGGCACACCACCGCGTCGCAACGCGGCGGCGGAAGCAAGGATAGCGGTTGCCCCCGGCACTGCCGCAACCGGGTACCGTCAGGAGGTCCCACGCTGGTCAGCGCGGGACGGACCAGGACAGACCGCCGGACAGCAGGAGCATGAGCATGGCAGCGAACCCGTCGTTCGACATCGTGAGCAAGGTCGACCGGCAGGAGGTCGACAACGCCGTCCGCCAGTCGGAGAAGGAGCTCGCGACGCGGTTCGACTTCCGCGGCACCGGCGCGGAGATCTCCTGGTCGGGGGAGGAGGCGATCAGCCTCCAGGCGGAGACCGAGGAGCGCGTTCGGGCCGCGCTGGACGTCTTCAAGGAGAAGCTGGTCAAGCGGAACATCTCGCTGAAGTCGCTCGACGCCGGCGAGCCCCGGCAGTCGGGCAAGATCTTCAAGATCGACGCCAAGGTGGTGCAGGGCATCGACTCGGACAAGGCGAAGGCGATCAGCAAGAAGATTCGCGACGAGGGCCCGAAGGGCGTGCAGGCGCAGATCCAGGGCGACCAGCTCCGCGTCACCGGCAAGAAGAAGGACGACCTCCAGGCCGTCATCGCCCTGCTCAAGGGCGAGGACTTCGGGCTGGCCCTCCAGTTCACCAACTACAGGTAAGGCTCGGCCATCCGGGCAGGTCAGGGATACGGTCACGCCTTCTGGCCTCGCGCGCCTCGTCGCCATGGTCGTCGTTCGTCACTACCGTGTGGCGGCCGACGGCCGGGCGACGGCCCGGCACGCACCGACTCGGGTAAACCGATTCGGCCGACTATCGGTTCTACGTTCGGCTGGCGGACTGGCTCTTGACTCTCGACCCGGTCGAGGGCTGACCCTTCCCGGATGACGCCTGAAGAGCCCGCCCAGCAATCAGCCCTGCTCGCGATCGACCTGGAGATGCTGCGGCCGGTACTTCGCAGCGGCTGGGGAGCGGACACCTGCGACCCAGTTGATGTGCAGGATTGGCACGCCGGCAACCCGGCCCGTGGTCAATGCGGAGTGACCGCCTTGATCATTCAGGACCTGCTCGGCGGAGAGCTGATCCTGGGCGAGGTCCTCGCCGGAAACGCCAAGATCGGCTACCACTACTGGAATCGACTGGTCGACGGGCGCGAGGTCGACCTGACATCTGACCAGTTCCAGCCGCCGGAAGTCGTCGTCGGCGGTCAGGTCCAGCAACGCCCGCCGGGCCCACCTGGGCGATGCCGCCGGCAGTACGAGATTCTGCGGCACCGCGTCTTCGCAGCCCTCTACGGCGGCGAACCGACCCGGCCCACTCAACCGTGACGGTGGGCGTCGCGACAGACCGCGGTCCAGCCACGACCGGCGGGCCGGAACGCCGCGGCGTCTTCTGCCGTCAGGCGACTTCCTTGGGGTACGGGCCGGTCGTGAGGTCGGCTGGGAACCATGACCTGCGCGATGCTCCTCCCCTATCGCCCGGTGCTCGGTCAACCGGTACTGCGTCGGCTGCTGCCCGGGCTCGCGACCTCCGCTCTCGGTGACGGGCTCGCCCTTGTCGCGGTGACGTGGCTGGCTCTGCAACTCGCCCCCGCCGGGCAGCGCGGCACCTGGACCGCGTTCGCGGTGGCCGCGTACACGCTGCCGGGCGCGGCCGGCACGCTACTGCTCGGGCGGTGGCTTGGTGGACGGAGCGGGGCCCAGCTCGCCGGCTGGGACGCGACGGTGCGGGCCGCCGCGTTGGGGGCGATCCCCGTCGCCCACCTCGCCGGGGTGCTGGACGTCGGTCTCTACGTCGCCTTGCTCGCGGTGTCCTCGCTGCTGCACCCGTGGGGGTCGGCCGGTCGCTTCACGCTCGTGGCGGAACTTCTGCCGCAGCGGCACCACCTGGCCGCGAACGCGCTGCTCGGCGTGTTCGGCCAGGCCGCGACGATCGTCGGCCCACCGCTGGCCGGCGTCCTCATCGCCTGGATCGGCCCGGTGTGGGTGATCGCCGTCGACGCCGCGAGCTTCGCCGTGCTGGCCGCCAGCTACCGCCTGGTCGTCCGCGATCGAGAAGCCGCGGCCGTCCGGTACCGGAACGCCCCGGCCGGGTCGCGGCCGTCGCGTACGTCGGGATTCCGGATCATCGGGCGGGACCGGTCGCTGCTCGGACTGCTGGCGCTGACCTTCGCGTTCTTCTTCCTCTTCGGACCGTTCTACGTCGCCATGCCGGTGCACGTCACCGAGGATCTGCACGCCTCCGCCGGGACGCTCGCGGCCTACTACACCGCGTTCGGCGTCGGCTCGCTGCTCGGCGGGCTGTTCACCGGTCACCTGCGCGGATGGCCGCTGCGGACCACGCTCGCCGGCATCGTCGCGCTGTTCGGCGCCGCGCTGCTCCCGCTCGGCCTGGGCGCGCCGGTCGTCCTGTCGCTGCCCGCGTTCGCGCTCGCCGGTCTGGTCTGGGCGCCCTACCAGCCGACCGCGACGGCGTTGTTCCAGCGCCGCGCCGGCGCCGTGGACCTCCCCCGCGTGCTGGCGGCGAACGGGGCGGTCACCGTGCTCGCGGTGCCGCTGGGCACGATGCTCGGCGGTCCGGCGACCGCCGCGTTCGGGGCACGCCCCACGCTCCTGGCGTGCGCGGTGGCGATCCTCGCGCTGGGTCTGGTCGCCGCAGCGTCCGCCGCGCGCCCCGGCCCCGGAGCGCGGAACACAGAGCGGACCGGGCCGGCGGGCCCGCACGACCAGCCCGGCCCGCACGACCAGGCCGAACCGCACGACCAAGCCGAACCGCACGACCAGGACGGACCGCACGATCGGCCCGGCCGGGTGAAGGCGCCCGATCGGGTACGACCCGGAGCGACCTGATCCGGGTGCAACCGGCGGAGTCGCATCGGGGTGTCGTGTGGTGAGAGCGGACACGGGAGGTGGGCATGGACGGCCCCGAGGACTTCGACGCCTTCTACACGGCGACCGCGCGGCGGGTCGTGCACCACGTCTACGCCCTCTGCGGCGACCTGGCCGAGGCCCAGGACGTGACGCAGGAGGCGTACGCGCGGGCCTGGCAGCGCTGGTCGGCAGTCGGGGCGTACGAGGATCCGGAGGGCTGGGTGCGGACGGTGGCCTGGCGCCTGACGGCCAACCGGTGGCGCGGCCTGCGGCGTTGGTTCGCCGCGCGGGCCCGGCTGGGCCGGGAGACTCCGGCGCCCGGGCCCAACCCGGACCGGGTGGCGTTGCTGGCGGCGTTACGGCGACTGCCCGACGCGCAACGGCTGGTCGTCGTCCTGCACCACCTCCACGACCTGCCGGTGGCGGAGATCGCCCGGACCACCGGCATGCCGGAGGGGACTGTCAAGTCGTACCTGTCCCGGGGCCGCGCCGCGCTCGCCGTTCTACTGACCGACGACAAGGAGGAAGTCGATGTCGGCACGCATTGGTGAGGCTCTGCGGGAGTTGGAGCAGGACATGACCGGGCTGCGGCTCAGCCCAGCGGCCGAGGTGCGCGCACGGGGGCGCGCCAGGAGCCGGCGACGGGCCGCGGTTCTGGCGGGGGTGGCCGCGGTGACGGTCGCCGGCGGCGCCGCGACCACGGCGGCGCTGTCCGGACCGGCGACGCCGATGCCGGCCGCCGGCGGCGCGGCCACCCCGTCCGCCACGGCGCCGGCCACGTGTCAGGCCGACCCTCCGGTACGGCTGGACGTCGTCTTCCGGCCGGGCGCCGGCTCGCCGCAGATCGGGGAGGTCGACTACCGGATCGGGCAGGCGCGCGGGGACACCGGGCTGCGCTGCGGTGGCAGGACGGTCGCGGCCCGGCCGGACGGCGACGGCCGGGTCGTCCTGTCGGTGCTGCTGGCGCAGGGTGAGGACCCGGCGCCGATCCGGGCCGCCGTGGAGAAGCTGCCCGGGGTGGAGCGGGTGGTGACCGCCGGCGGGTGAGCGGTCAGGCGGCGAGCGTCTGCTCGGCGCGTACCGCTATGGCCTCGGCCCGGGCGATCGGGCCGCCGGGCAGCGCGGCGACCGCGGCCCCGACGGCGACCGCCACCCCGGCGAAGACGAACGCCCAGGGGACGCCGCCGGCGTGGTCGATGATCAGGCCGGCGATCGAGCCGCCGGCGGCGCTCGCCGCGACCGACATGGTCACCACCCAGGTGTACGCCTCGTTCAGCATGCCGGCCGGGGTGATCCGCCCGACGAGCGTGTTCTCCAGGGTGAGCGCGGGGGCGATGGCCGCGCCGCCGAGCACCAGCGCGACGCCGAGCGCGGCCGGGCCGGGCATCACCGCGAAGACGGCGAAGCTGGCCGCGACGGTGCCGAGCAGCCAGGCGAACTGGCGGGTCATGTTGGCGGCGGGCTTGCGTACGCCGAACCAGAAACCACCGATGGCGCTGCCGATGCCCCAGACGGCGAGCAGCACGCCGGCCAGGCTCTCCGGGTCGTCGGCGCCGGAGTTCCCGGCGAAGGCCGGGACGATGACGCCGGAGGCGCCGAACGCGATGCCGAGGCTCGCCACGCAGAGCAGCAGCGCGGGGAAGCCGCCGAGCCGCAGCGGGCCGAGGCCCCGGGCGTGGTGCTCGCGCGCGTGCGGGCGCCAGCCGCGCATGACCCGGCCGAGCGCGACGGTGGCGGTGCCGACCAGGGTGACCACCGCGGCGCCGACGAGCGCGGCGGAGGCGTCGGCGAACAGTACGAAGCCGGCCACCAGCAGCGGGCCGATCACGAACACGACCTCGAAGAGGGTGGTCTCGGCGGCGAGCGCGGTGTTGCGCAGGTGCGCCCGGCCGGTGGCGGGGGCGGTGAGGTCGTTCCAGGCGCCCCGGATCGCGGCGGTGAGCGGCGGGTACGTGGCTCCGGCGACGCCCGAGGCCAGGTAGATCAGCCCGAGGTTGCCGCTGTCGGAGCGGGTGGCGACGAGCAGCCCGATCAGGGCGAGCGGGTGGGTGACCGCGGTGAGCAGCAGGACGGGGGTGGGTCCGACCCGGTCGGCGATCCGGCCGGCGACCGGGCTGAGCGCGGCGCCGGAGAGCGCGTAGATGCCGCCGGCGACGGCGGCCAGGGAGTACCGGCCGGTGACCTGCTCGACGACGAGCAGCAGCGCCAGCGGGGTCATGCCGATCCCGAGCCGGCCGATGATGCCGAGGACCAGCAGCATCGGCGCGCCGGGGATCCGCCAGACGCCCTGGTACTGGCGCAGTGCGGCCACTGTGTGCACCTCCGGGAAGTAACGAGTGAGTCAGCCTTCGACCCTAACGCTCCTGCTGGGCGGGGCGGTGGTCGAGTCGGTCACATCGGGCTGCCGGCGCGGGGCTGCCTTACCCGCCGTTAACGAGTAGGTTCGGTGATCGAACGGAGTCCATGCCTACGGCGGGTCGGCCGCCGCCGTGATCGGAGGTCGGATGAGCGGCATGGCTGTCGCGCCGCTACGGGTCGAGATCTACTCGCTGTACGGCGACGCCCGGCCCGCCGAGCCCGCGTCCGCCACCCTCCGGGGTTCACTGCCGGTCCGCGCGGTCCAGCAGTGCCCACCGGTGGCCGCCGGTTCCGGTCTCGGGTGGTACGTCTACCCGCCCGCCGACGCCGAGCTGGTCACCGGGCAGGGTGTCGCGGAGTGGCCGGACGACCTGTGGGAGGACCTGGTGGCGCTGCGCCGCCGCCGGCAGGATCCGCAGATCCGCAGCAGCTACCGGCGGGAGCAGGCTCGCCGGAGACGTGAACGGGCCGACTACGAGCCGGTCGGCGTCGAGGAAACGGACCCGTCGGATCGATGACCGAGACCGCGACGCCCGCGCCCGGCTACCGGGCCCTGTTCCGGCATCCGGTCGCGGCCCGGTTACTCGTCGCCCGGGGTGTCTCCGAGCTGGGTGACTTCGTCGGGCTGGCGGCCCTGCTGCTGCTCGCGTACGACCGGACCGACTCGGTCCTCGGCCCGGCCGCCGTGTACGCCGCCCGCACGGTGCCCGCCCTGCTCGTCGCGACGGCGTTCAGCGGCTGGCTGGACGTGCCGGCCCGGCGCACCATGCTGGTCGGGCTCTCGCTGGCCGGTGCGGTGCTCATCGCCGTACCGGCGGCGGTGCCCGAGCCGGTGCCGGCGATCGTGGCGGCCGGGCTGCTCGGCGCGGTCCGGGCCGCGTACGCGAGCGTGCACGTGGCGATCACGGCCGAGGCGGTGGAGCCGCCGCTGCGGCTGCCGCTGTTCGGGCTCTCCGCGTTCGCCAATCAGAGCGGTCAGGTCGTCGGCCTGCTCGCCGGCGCCGGTGTGACGGTGGCGCTCGGTCCCCGGGTGGCGCTCGTGATCGACCTGGTCTCGTTCCTGCTCGCGGCGGTGGTCCTCGCCGGCCTTCCGGTACGCCGGCAGGAGCACCGGGGTCCACGGCCGCCCGCGACCGCCGGTATCCGGATCATCGCCGCCCATCCGGTGCTGCGGGGTGTGGCGCTGCTGACCCTGGCCACCGTCGTGTCCGGCGGGCTGCCGGAGACGCTCGCCCCGGACCTGGCCGCCGGGGGGTGGCGGCCGGTCGTGCTGGCGGCGTCGTCGTTCGGCGGCGCGGTGTTCGTGCTCGTGGTCGGGCGGCGCGGCTGGCTGGCCCGGGTGACCGGTCAGGTGGTGGCGGCGAGCGCGCTGGGCGCCGCGCTGCTGCTGGCCGGTCTGCTGGTGGCCCTCGACGCCCCGGCGTGGGCGCTCGCCACAGCGAACGCGCTCGTCGGCGCGGGCGGCGGGTGGCTGATCGGCGCCCAGGCCACGTTCGCGCGGCTGGCGCCGCGGGAGCGGATGGGGCAGGTGGAGGCGACGATCGTGGCCGGCAACATCGTGCTGTCCGGGGTCGGGATCTTCCTGCTCGGCGGTGTGGCCGTACTGCTCGGCCCGGCCGCCGCGTACCTGGCGGCGGGGGCGGTCCTGCTCGCCGTGGTACTGGCCGTCCGGCCGGACCGGGTGCCTGAGCCGGCCGCGTCCTGACGCCCGGCCGGAGCCGCCCGAGCCGGCGGGGCCTGAAGCAGTGCGCAGACACGAACGCCGCCCGCGTCCGGGTGGACGCGGGCGGCGTTCGTGTCACGCGGGTCAGCGCTGGAACTGCACCGGCCCGGAGTTGCGGGCCATCTGCTCCAGGCGGGCCACCCGCTGCTCCATCGGCGGGTGGGTGGCGAACATCGCGGCGATGCCGCCGCCCCGCTTGAACGGGTTGTCGATCATCAGGTGGGCGGTGCTGGCGAGCTGGCCCTGCGGCGCCAGCGGACGCGCCTGCGTACCCAGGTGGATCTTGCGGAGGGCACTGGCCAGGGCCAGCGGGTCGCGGCTCAGCTCGGCGCCGGACTGGTCGGCCTGGAACTCCCGGCTCCGGCTGATCGCGAGCTGGATCACCGTGGCGGCGATCGGGCCGAGGATCAGCGTGAGCAGCAGCACGGCCGGGTTCGGGCCGTCCTCGTCGTCCGACGAGCCCAGCGGGATGAACCAGGCGAGGTTCGCCAGCATGGTGATGATGCCGGCCAGGCCGGCCGCCACGCTGGAGATCAGGATGTCCCGGTTGTAGACGTGGGACAGCTCGTGGCCGATCACGCCACGCAGCTCCCGGTAGTCCAGGATCTCCACGATGCCCTGGGTGACGCAGACCGCCGCGTGCTCCGGGTTACGACCGGTGGCGAACGCGTTGGGCTGCGAGGTCGGGCTCACGTAGAGCCGGGGCATCGGCTTGCCGGCCTGCGTGGAGAGCTCCCGCACCATCTGGTACAGCTCGGGGAACTGTGCCTCGCTGACCGGTTGCGCCTTCATCGAGCGCAGTGCGAGCTTGTCGGAGTAGAAGTAGGTGACGCCGTTCATCAGCAACGAGACGACGACGGCGATGACGAGACCGCCGCTACCGCCGAACCAGTAGCCGATCGCGAGGATCAGCGAGGTCAACAGGCCGAGCAGCGCTGCGGTCTTGAGACGGTTGTGATGCACGATCTCTCCTTCGGTGCACGGGCCCTTGCGGGAGGCCCGCTGACCGGTTCAACACACCGGTACCCGTCAACCATCCGGCTCATGGCTGAAAGTTGGCTGGATGTTGCTGTGCGCAGGCTGAAGCGGTCGCCCATCCGGGCAGGAACCGGTCAGCGCGCCGCCACGTCCAGCACGAGCTGCGGTGCGAGACCGATCACTACCGCGGCGACCGTGGCCACGCCGAGCGCCAGCACCACGGTCCGGGCGGGCCGGACCGTCGCCACGCCGGTCGGCGTCGCGTAGAGCGAGGCGGTGACCCGCAGGTAGTACGCCAGGCCGATCACCGCGTTCAACGCCACCACCAGCGCCAGCCACCCCGCGTGCCCGGCCAGCAGCGCGCGTACCACTGTCACCTTGGCGAACAGCCCGGCCAGGCCCGGCGGCAGCCCGGCCAGCCCGATCAGCGCCAGCGCGAACGCGCCGCCCACCCAGGGGTGCCGCCGCGCCGCGCCGTGCAGGTCGGCGAGCGTGCCGCCGTCGCCGTCCGCCGGGCGCAACGCCACCACAGCGGCGAACGCGGCCAGCTCCAGCAGCACGAAGAAGATCGCGTACGCGACTGCTGCGGCGTACGCGGCCGCCCGCGCGTCGCCGGTGCGGCCCGCGGTCAGCGCCAGCGCGCCCAGCGGGGCCAGGATGTACCCCGCCTGGGCCACCGACGACCAGGCGAGCAACCGCACGGTACGCCGCTGACGCAGCGCCACCAGGTTGCCGACGGTCATGGTCAGCACCGCCAGCGCCGCCAGCACCGGACCGGTCAGGTCACCCGGCAGCGCCCGCTGCACCACCGCCAGCAGCGCCACCACGCCACCGAGCTTCGAGGCGGTCGACAGGTACGCGGCCACCGGCAGCGGCGCGCCGTCGTACGTGGCGGGGGCCCAGGCGTGGAACGGCACGGCGGCGACCTTGAACGCCAGCCCGGCCACCACGAGCGCCACCGCGACTGTGGTCAGCGGCAGATCGGTCAGGTCGTCGCGGGCGGCCAGGGTGGCGCCGAGCCGGTCCAGGTGCAGCGTGCCGGTGACCGCGTAGAGCAGCGCCGCGCCGAGCAGCGTCACTGTGGTGGCGACCACGCTGACCACGAAGAACGTCACCGCCGCCTCGGCGCCGGCGAGGCTGCCCCGGCGCAGGCCGACCAGCACGTACAGCGGAAGCGTCAGCGTCTCCAGCGCCACGATCAGCGTGATCAGGTCACCGGCGGCGCCGAGCACCACGCCACCCGTCATCGCGCAGGCGAGCAGGAAGCAGTACTCGCCGACCGGGGTCCGCCCGGCACGCAGCAGCGGGCCGGACAGCGCCAGCACGCCGAGCGTGAGCAGCGCGATCACGGCCCCGACCAGCGCGGCCCGGCCACCCCACACCCAGGAACAGTCCGCGCCCACGCAGAACGTGCGCCGCTCACCGGCCGCCCCGACCAGTGCCGCGCCGGCCGCGGTGCCGGCCGCGCCGAGCGCCGCCACCGCCACCGTGACGGCGGGCCGGGCCACCAGCAGGTCGAACAGGAGCACCAGCACGGCCGTGCCGGCGGCCAGGTACGCAGGCAGCATCGCCAGGTTGTCGACAGGCTGCACCAGGCTCATGGGACGACCCCCAGCAGCGCCTCCACCGGACCGGAGGCGTACGACAGCACGAGCGCCGGGGCCAGGCCGACCGCGAGCGCGAGCAGCACCAGCGGCGCCCAGGCGGTCAGTTCCGCCCCGGCCAGCCCGGGTGCGAGCCCCGCCACCGCCGGGCTGGGCCGCCCGTGGGTGACCCGGCGCAGCAGCCGCAGGAAGTACGCGGCGGTGAGCGCCCCGCCCAGCGCGGCCAGCACGGCGAGGGTCAGCCAGAGCGGGCCGCCCCGCTGCACGGCGGCGACCACGGCGAACGCCTCACCCCAGAACCCGGCCAGACCGGGCAGCCCCAGCGAGGCGACAGCCGCGAAGCCGAGCAGCCCGGCCAGCCGGGGCGCGGTCTCCCGCAGCCCGGACAGCTCAGCCAGCGAGCCGGTGTGCGCGCGGTCCTTGACCGCCCCGGCCAGGAAGAACAGCAGGCCGGTGATGACGCCGTGGGCGATGTTGCCGATCAGCGCGGCCTGGATCCCGGTGGCGGTGAGCGTGGCGACCCCGAGCAGCACGAAGCCCATGTGCCCGACGCTGGAGTACGCGATCAGCCGCTTCAGGTCGTCCTGCGCCAGGCAGACCAGGCCACCGACCAGGATCGCGGCGACGGCGAGCACGCCGAGCACCGGCGCGGCCCAGCGGGCGCCCTCCGGGGCCACCCCGACGGCGACCCGGATCAGCCCGTACGTGCCCATCTTGAGCAGCACCCCGGCGAGGATCACGCTGCCGACGGTGGGCGCCTGGGTGTGCGCGTCGGGCAGCCACGAGTGCAGCGGCCAGAGCGGGCTCTTCACCGCAAACGCGAGCGCCAGCAGCGTGAACGCGGCGAGCTGCGTGCCCCGGGACAGCCCGGCACCGCCGGTGAGCGCAACCAGGTCGGCGGTGCCCGCGGCGGCCACCACCACGTAGACGCCGACCAGCAGCAGCACCGAGCCGAACAGCGTGTAGAGCGCGAACTTGCGGGCCGCCCGACGACGGTCCGCGCCGCCCCAGCCGGCGATCACCGCGTACATCGGCAGCAGGACGACCTCGAAGAACAGGAAGAACAACACCAGGTCGAGCGCGAGGAACGTGCCGAGGATGCCCACCTCGACCACCAGCAGCAGCGCCACGAGCGCCCGCCCGCTGCCGCCGCCGGACGGCACCCGCCACAGCGTGTACGCGCAGCACAGCAGCGTGAGCAGCGCGGTCAGCACCACCAGCGGCCAGGAGATGCCGTCCACGCCGAGGTGGAAGCGCAGGTCGAGCCCGGGCACCCACTGCAGGTCGAGCTGGTGCCACGGCTGCACCGCCGGGCGTGGCCCGTACCCGAACCAGCCGTGGTCGCCGGCGACCAGCGGCAGCGCCGCCAGCAGCGTCACCGCGGCGGCGACGGTGCCGACCACCCGGCCGGCCCGGTCACCCGGCACGAGGGCGGTGGCCAGCGCGCCGAGCGCCGGCACCGCGACCACCGCGACCAGCAGGACCTGCCCGAACGTCATGAGGTCACTCCGATCAGCGCGACCGCGAGGCCGATCAGCAGCGCGCCGGCCAGCACGCCGGCCGCCGCGCGCGGCAGCGCCGCCCGGTGCAGCGCGGCCAGGCCGCCGCCCACCTCGACCGCCGCCCGGCCGCTGCCCTCGACCAGCCCGTCCACGCCGAGTTCGTCACCGGTACGCACGACCCGCGCGAGCGCGCCCGCCGGGCGTACGACGAGGGTGTGCTGGACGTCGTCGAGCCGGAACGCGCGGGCGAACACCGGCCGCAGCGGACCCAGGAAGCGGGCCGGGTCGGCGGCCGGGTCGCGGCGCCAGCCCGCCCAGGCGACGCCCGCGCCGACCAGCAGCAGCAGGAACGGCAGGATCAGGTTCGGCGCGAGGTGCACCAACTCGACCGCCTCGGCGGTGTCGTCGCCCGGCACGCGCAGCCGGTCGGCGAACCAGGGCGCGAACGCGGCCAGGCCGAGCAGCGCGGCCGGGACCGCGAGCAGCAGCACCGGCAGGCGCAGCAGCGCGGGCGGGTCGTGCGGACGCAGCAGCGGCGTACGCGTCCGGCCGAGGAACGTGCGCAGCAGGAGGCGGGTCGCGTACCAGGCGGTCACCGCGACGCCGACCAGCCCGGCCAGCCAGACCAGCCAGCCCACCCAGGCCGCGCTCGGCCCGGCGCCGTCGAGCGCGGCCGCCTCGGCGGCGGCGAGCACGCCGTCCTTGCTCCAGAAACCCGAGAGCGGGGGTACGCCGGCGAGCGCGCCCAGGCCGACCACCATGCACCAGAACGTCACCGGCATGGCGGTACGCAGGCCGCCCATCCGGGACATCAGCGTGGTGCCGACGGCGTGGATCACCGCACCGGCGGCGAGGAACAGCAGCGCCTTGAACGCGGCGTGGGTGAGCAGGTGGAACAGCGCGGCGGCGGGTGCGCCGACCGCCAGCGCGCCGGTCATGTAGCCGATCTGGGACACCGTCGACCAGGCGAGCACGCGCTTGATGTCGTCCTGCGCGGTCGCGGCGAACGCGCCGAGCAGCATCGTGATCGCGGCCATCACGCCCAGCACAGCGAGCGCGGCCGGTGCGCGCTCGAACAGCGGGAACAGCCGGGCCACCGCGTACACCCCGGCGGCGACCATCGTGGCGGCGTGGATCAGCGCGGACACCGGCGTGGGACCGGCCATCGCGTCGGGCAGCCAGGTGTGCAGCGGGAACTGGGCGCTCTTGCCGGCCACCCCGGCGAGCAGCAGCAGGCAGGCCGCGGTGAGCGTGCCGGTGCCGTAGTCGTGGGCCAGCACGTCGGCGATCCGGAAGCTGCCCGCGCCCACGCCCAGCAGCGCGATGCCGAGCAGGAAGCCGACGTCACCCACGCGGGTGACCAGGAACGCCTTCACCGCCGCGCCGGGTGCCTCGGGCAGCCGCCGGTCGTGGGCGATGAGCAGGTACGAGCAGATGCCCATCACCTCCCAGCCGACCAGCAGCATGATCAGGTCGCCGGACACCACCACCGTGAGCATGGCGGCGGTGAAGAGGCTCAACTGCGCCGCGTACGGCGGGTAGCGGTGGTCGACGTCCACGTCGTCGTGGGGGCCCCG
This sequence comes from Micromonospora sp. CNZ285, assembly GCF_004637285.1. NCBI lineage: Bacteria > Bacillati > Actinomycetota > Actinomycetes > Micromonosporales > Micromonosporaceae > Micromonospora > Micromonospora sp. CNZ285. The sequence continues at coordinate 4,602,399 of NZ_SPQD01000001.1, forward strand.
GCGCAGGTAGCCGATCGAGTAGACCTGCACGGCGAGCGCCACAGCGGAGACGGCGGTGGCGACGAGCACCGCGACGCCGTCCAGGCGCAGGCCCAGCGTGACCCGCAGCCCGCCCAGGTCGACCCAGGTGGTGGACGCCTCGACCGGGGCGTCCACGCGGACCAGCAACGCCAGCGCCGCCAGCAGCGACACCGCCGCCCCGGCCACGCCCAGCGCGACAGCCGACCGCCGGGCCGTCGCCCGGTCCTGACCCGGGGCGGGCGGCAGCAGCAGGCCGAGCAGCCCGGCGACCAGCGGCGCCGCCGGCAGCACCGCGGCGAGCCACAGCGTCGGCGTGCTCACCGGACCGCTCCTTCCGTGCCCGGCGCCTGCGGCGTCGGCAGCCCGACCGGGGCCGCCGCGACCACGGGTGCCGGCTCGGCCAGCGGCACGTCGTCGACTGTGACGCTGGCGCGCAGCCGGTAGAGCTGGAGCACGATGGCGAGCCCGACACCGATCTCGGCAGCGGCCAGCACGATCACGAACAGCGCGAACACCTGCCCGGAGTGCGGCAGCACGGCCTTGACGGTGGTGTCGGCGGTGACCAGCACCAGGTTCACCGCGTTCAGCATCAGCTCCACCGCCATCAGCACCAGGACGGCGTTGCGGCGGCGCAGCACGCCGTACACGCCGAGGCCGAACAGCAGCGCGGCGGTGACGTACGGGATGACCGGCCTCACGGGCGCCCGCCCTCGTCGGCTGGTTGCGCGGCGCTGGTGTCGGTGGACCGGCGGCCGATGTCGGGGCGGGAGAGCACGATCGCGCCGACCAGCGCGGCCAGCAGCAGCACCGACAGCACCTCGAACGGCAGCACCCACGAACGGAACACCTGCTCCCCGAGGCGCTCGGCGGTGCCGGCGGCGGGCAGGTCCACCCGGGACCAGCGGAACGCGTCGATCAGCAGCACCGCCAGGCCGAGGCCGCTGCCCGCGCCGACGAGCGCGGCGGCCCAGCCCGGCCGGTCCAGGTCGTCCGACGGGCCGATCGGCGCGCGGGTCAGCATCACCGCGAACAGCAGCAGCACCACCACCGCGCCGACGTAGATGAGCACCTGCACCCAGGCCACCAGCTCGGCGGTCAGCACCAGGTAGTCACCCGCGAGCGCGCCCAGGCAGACCACCAGCCACAGCCCGGCCCGGACCAGGTGACGGGTCGCGACCACCAGCGCACCAGCGCCCACCGCCACCGCGCCCAGCGCCAGCAGCAGGACGTCCGCACCGGTCATGAGGCGGTGCCTCCGCCCGGATCGGTGGCGGCGTCGGGGCGTACCCGGGAAGGAGCCGGACGGGCCGACGGACCCGCCGCCTTCCGGGCGGCGGTGGTCTCCTCCTTGGAGGGGTCGCCGAGCGGGTCGTGGGCCGGCGGCGGCGGCACGGTGGCCATCCACTCGCCCAGGTGGTCCTTGTCGTGCAGCAGGTTCTTGATGTCGTACTCGGCGTACTCGAACTCAGGTGACCAGTAGAGCGCGTCGAACGGGCAGACCTCGACGCAGATGCCGCAGTACATGCAGAGCGAGAAGTCGATGTCGAACTTGTCGAGCACGTTGCGCTGGCGGGGGCGGGCGGCGCCGGGCACCGCCACCTCCTCCTTGTGCGAGTCGATGTAGATGCACCAGTCCGGGCACTCGCGCGCGCAGAGCATGCAGACGGTGCAGTTCTCCTCCAGCAGCGCGATCACGCCACGGGAGCGGGGAGGCAGCTCAGGCTCGACATCCGGGTACTGCTGGGTGGTCGAGCGGCGGGTCATCGTCTTCAACGTGACCGCCAGGCCCTTCACCAGGCCCCCGCCGGGCACTCCACCGTGCTCGCTCATGCCGCCCATCCTGCCCTGTGGCCCGGGCGCGCGCGACCACCACCCGGCGCTTTGGCCCGCGCGGGCGGCCGGATCACGCCTCGCCGGGTGTGAGCGGGGGAAGCATCTCCACGCCGAGCTGCTGGAGCATCTGGAACAGCTCGTTGACACTCCACACGTCCACGACCCGCCCGTCGTCGTCGAAGCGCAGGAACGTCGCGCCCGAATAACTGACCACGCGGCCGGTCGCCGGCACCGGGCCGAACTGCCCGGCCTGGGTGCCGGCGGCCCGCCAGCGCACCGCCACCCGCGTACCTGTCGCCACCACGTCGACGATCTTGTAGCGCAGGTCGGGGAACGACGCCCGCCGGTCCCGGTGCCACGCCAGCATCGCCGCCGGGCCGGTGCCGCCCAGACCCGGGCAGTCCGCCGCCACCAGCTCGTACGCGCTCTCCTCGCGCCCCGCGTTCCACACGTCGGCGACGAAACGCCGGGCTGCCGCCTCCACATCGGTCACGGCGGGCAGCCTATGCCCCTCTCCGGGGTACTCGCCCTGCCGGGAGCCGCCGGAGCGACCATGATGGGAACGAGAAAGCGAACTCGGAGGTGGGTGTGGGCGGCAGCGACGACGAGGTCCTGGACCGGACCGGCGGCAAGTACGTGGAGCCGGGTGGCGAGTTCACCCGGGACCAGCGCTACATCGCCACCCGGATCACCGCGGACGAGCGGGACGGCTGGCCGGTGGAACCGGGGCGCTACCGGCTGGCGGTCAGCCGGGCCTGCCCCTGGGCCAACCGGCTGATCATCGTCAGGCGCCTGCTCGGGCTGGAGGACGCCATCTCGATGGCCGTGGCCGGGCCGACCCACGACAAGCGGAGCTGGACGTTCGACCTCGACCCGGACGGCAAGGACCCGGTGCTGGGCATCGAGCGTCTGGCCGATGCGTACTTCGCCCGCTTCCCCGGCTACGAGCGCGGCATCACCGTGCCGGCGCTCGTCGACGTGCCCACCGGCCAGGTGGTGACGAACGACTACGCGCAGATGAGCCTGGACCTCACGACCGAGTGGACGGCGCACCACCGGCCGGGCGCGCCGGACCTCTACCCGGAACCGCTGCGCGCCGAAATCGACGAGGTCAACCAGGTCGTGTTCGCCGACGTCAACAACGGGGTCTACCGGTGCGGCTTCGCCGGCAGCCAGGAGGCGTACGACAAGGCGTACCACAGGCTGTTCGACCGGCTGGACTGGCTGAGCGAGCGGCTCGCCGGGCAGCGGTACCTGGTCGGCGACACGATCACCGAGGCGGACGTACGGCTGTTCACCACGCTCGTCCGCTTCGACCCGGTCTACCACGGGCACTTCAAGTGCAACAGGCAGAAGCTCAGCGAGATGCCGGTGCTGTGGGCGTACGCGCGGGACCTGTTCACCACGCCCGGCTTCGGCGACACGATCGACTTCGACCACATCAAGCGGCACTACTACGAGGTCCACCGGGACATCAATCCGACGGGCATCGTGCCGCTCGGCCCCGACCTGAGCAACTGGCTGATCCCGCACGGCCGCGAGGAGTTGGGCGGCCGCCCCTTCGGCGACGGCACCCCACCCCCGCCCCCACCCGAGTCCGAGCGGGTAGACCCGACCCACACCCCCTTGCGCTGACCCCGCCCCCGCCCCCGCCCCCGCCCCCGCCCCGGCCCCGGCCCCGGCCCCGGCCCCGGCGATCTTGCACTTTGGGTCCTGAACCTGGACGCTTTGCCCCTTTCGCCGGGGCAGAAAGTGCAAGATCGCCGGGGAGAGGGGGCGGGTGGGGACGGGGAGGGAGGGACGGCGGGTGGGCTACAGGGCCAGGCGGACTGCGGCGGTCAGGACGAGCTGGGCCAGGGCCAGGGGGACCAGGACCAGCCAGCAGAGGCGCTGGAGCTGGTCCTCGCGAAGCCTCGGGTAGCTCACCCGCAGCCAGATGATCACGAAGGCGACGGCGAAGACCTTGAGCAGCGTCCACAGCCAGCCGAGCTGCGCGTCGGCGAACGGGCCCTGCCAGCCGCCGAGGAACAGCACAGTGGTCAGCGCCGCGATCACCACGATGCCCACGTACTCGGCGAGCAGGAAGAACGCGAACCGCAGGCCGGTGTACTCGGTCATGTAGCCGAAGACCAGCTCGGAGTCGGCCACCGGCATGTCGAACGGCGGGCGGCGGATCTCCGCCAGCCCGGCCACGAAGAAGATCACCATGGCCGGCGCCTGCCACAGCAGCCACCACGGCTGCCACGCCTCCACGATCCCGGGCAGGCTGAGCGTGCCGGCCGCCATCGCCACCGAGGCGGCGGCCAGCACCAGCGGCAGCTCGTACCCGAGCAACTGGGCCGCGCCGCGCAGCCCGCCGAGCAGGCTGTACTTGTTCGCCGACGCCCACGCGGACATGAGCACGGCCAGCACGCCGACGCCCACCACGGCGAGCACGAAGAACAGGCCGATGTCCAGCGGCTGGGCGACCAGGTCACCCGGCCCGAGCGGGATGACGAGCAGCACCAGCAGGTACGGCACCAGCGCCACCGCGGGCGCCAGCCGGAACACCGGCCGGTCCGCGTCGCGCGGGGTGACGTCCTCCTTCTGCACGAACTTGATGCCGTCGGCTACCAGTTGCGCCCAGCCGTGGAAGCCGCCCGCGTACATCGGGCCCAGCCGGCCCTGCATGTGCGCCATCACCTTGTGCTCGGCCTGGCCCACGATCAGCGGCAGCGTGAGGAACGCGACGAGCACCCCCGCCACGCGCAGGACCAGCTCCAACCAGTCCGGCATCAGCTCTCCCCCGCCGCGCCGGGCTCCGGCTCCTGGCGGGGCGGCCCGGTCGGTCGCTCCCCCGGCAACGGCCGCCCGAGCGGACCCGCCTCATCGGCCGCCGGAGCACCAGCGGACCCTGCCTCGGCCTCCCCGGCAGCAGGCCGCTCCGAGGCCTCCCCGGCAGTCGGCCGCGCCGGGCGCTCACCCGGAGCGGGCCGCGCCGGGCGCTCAGCGGCAGCAGGCCGCGCCGGGCGCTCACCCGGAGCCGGCCGCGCCGGGCGTTCCCGGGCCGGACGCGCCGGCGTACCCCCTCGGGGGCCCTCACCGGCGCCCGCCGCACCCGCCGGCGTGGGCGTCGTGCCCCACTCACCCGGCGCGGGCACGCCCGGCGGCCGGACCGGCCGGCGGCCGCCGCCCGCCTCCGACTCGCCCGGCTCCTTCGCGCCGGGCCACGGCTTGGCGACCCGGGAGGCGAGGACGAACTCCTTGCGCAGCGGGTGCCCCTCGAACTCGGGCGGTAGCAGCAGCGGACGCAGCTCGCCGTGGCCGGCGAAGTCGATGCCGAACATCTCGTGCGTCTCGCGCTCGTGCCACGCGGCGCCGGGGAACAGGTCGACCACCGACGCGACGACAGGCGTGTCCCGGGGCACCCGGGTGCGCAGCAGCAGTCCGTGCCGGTGCCGGACCGACCAGAGGTGCAGCACCACGTCGAAGCCGTCGGCCAGCTCGTCCACCGCCGACAGCCAGTCCAGGAAGTCGAGATCCAGCTCGGCGTCGTCGCGTGCCGCGCGCACCGCGTCCGCCCAGCTCGCCGGGGGTACGTCGACGGTGGCGCGGGCGTACCCCTGACCGCCGGACACGGACGCGGTGGCCTCGACGGGCGCGAGCAGCGCGACCACTCGGCGGCCGACCTCTTCCGGAGTCATGCGCTGATCCTATGGCGGACGGCTGCCGACCGGGTCGGGCCGTCCGTGCCGGGATCGCCGCTTTGCCGGACGGACGGCGGCAGCGCGCGGAAAGATGAGGTCCGTGCGCGCTGTGACTGTGACCCCCGGTGTCCCGGATTCGCTGCGGCTCGCCGAGGACTGGCCCGAGCCGCCGCCCGAGGAGGGCGCGATCCTGGTCGAGGCGCTGGCGGTGGGTGTCTGCGGCACCGACCACGAGATCGTGGCCGGCGAGTACGGCGAGGCGCCGCCCGGCCAGGAACGGCTGGTGCTCGGGCACGAGTCGCTGGGCCGCGTGCTGGAGGACCCGACCGGCACGTTGCAGGCCGGGGACCTGGTCGCCGGCGTGGTCCGCCACCCCGACCCGGTGCCGTGCGCGAACTGCGCGGTGGACGAGTGGGACATGTGCCGCAACGGTCGGTACACCGAGCACGGCATCAAGGCGTTGCCCGGTTTCGCCAGGGAACGCTGGCGGTTGCAGCCCAAGTTCGCCGTCGGGCTGGACCCTGCGCTCGCGTCGGTCGGCGTGCTGCTGGAACCGACGAGCGTGGTGGCGAAGGCGTGGGACCACATCGAGCGGATCGGCCGCCGGGCCGAGTGGAAACCGATGACGGTGCTGGTCACCGGCGCCGGGCCGATCGGGCTGCTGGCCGCGCTGCTGGGTAGCCAGCGTGGGCTGTCGGTGCACGTGCTGGACCGCAACACCACCGGGCCGAAGCCGGAGCTGGTCCGGGCGCTGGGGGCGACGTACCACACGACGACGGTGCCCGAGCTGGACGTGAAGCCGGACGTGGTGATCGAGTGCACCGGCGCGCCCACTGTGGTGCTCGACGCCATGTGCAAGGCCGCGCCCACCGGCATCGTCTGCCTGACCGGCGTCTCCAGCGGCGGCCGGACGATCAACTTCGACGCCGGGGCGCTCAACCGGGAGCTGGTGCTGGAGAACAACGTGGTGTTCGGCTCGGTGAACGCCGGGCGGCGGCACTGGGAGATGGCCGCCGAGGCGCTCGCCCAGGCCGAACAGTCGTGGCTGACCTCGCTGATCACCCGCCGGGTGCCGCTGTCGAACTACCGCGAGGCGTACGCCTCGGTCGGTGAGGACATCAAGGCGGTGCTGGACTTCACGCAGTGAGGCGGGGCGCCGGACCCGGCGCCCCGGCCCCTCAGATGCCTGGTAGCCGGCCGTTGCGGAACAGGTCCACGAAGAGCTGGTGGTCCTCGCGCGCCCGGATCCCGTACCGGTGCCCGAAGTCGACCAGGTAGTCGACGAACGCCTCCGGGTCGGCGTCGACGACCGCGACGATCGCCTCCTCGGTGGAGTAGTCGACCAGGTCGTGGCTGGACTCGTCGTCGGCAACCGAGTGCATCCGGGCCACCGCCCGGCCCAGGTCGGCGAGCACGCCCGCCAGTTCCTCCGGCTCGTTCACGTCGGCCCAGTCCAGGTCCGCCGCGTACGGGGACACCTCGGCGACGAGCTGCCCGACGCCGTCCAGCTCGGTGAAGCCCAGCCACGGGTCGGCGTGCGCCTGCAACGCGCGCTGCGACTCGGCGGTGCGGTGCCCCTGGTGCCGGAAGTACGACCGGACCCGCTCGTCGTCGACGTACCGCGCCACGGCCGGCACCTGCGCCTGCTTCATGTAGATGACGACGTCGTTCTCCAGCGCCTGGGTGTGCCCCTCCAGCAGCAGGTTGTACGACGGCAGCCCGGCCGACCCGATGCCGACGCCCTTACGCAGCACCACGTCCTTGATGCCGGCGGCCACCGGGCGCATCCGGGTGGTCGAGTCCGGCAGCGTGTGCAGGTAGTCGGCGAACGCCGCGCAGACCTTCTCCCGGGTGGCGTCGTCGATCTCGTGCACGCCGTCGCCGAGGGAGAACCGGCGCTCGTAGTTGTCGATGGTGGTCTGCGCGGCGAGCAGGTCCACCCGGGTGTTCAGCCGCGCCTGCTGGAGCACCCGGCGCAGCACGCCGTCGGCGTTGTCGAGCGTGATCGAGCCGATCGCGTCGTCCCCGCCCGCGGCGATGGCCCGCAGTTCGGCCAGGTACGACCGGGCGAAGCCGGTCACCAGCTCGCCGATCACCCGGTCGGAGAGCGCCTTGGCGTAGCCGATCAGCGCCACGCTCGCCGCCAGGCGCTTCAGGTCCCAGGTGAACGGCCCGACGTACGCCTCGTCGAAGTCGTTGACGTTGAACACGAGCTGCCCGGAGGCGTTCATGTAGGTGCCGAAGTTCTCGGCGTGCAGGTCGCCGTGGATCCACACCCGGCTGGTCCGGCCGTCGAGGAACCGGTCGCTGCCGAAGTCGCCGCGCTGGTCGGCGTAGAACAGCGCGGCGCTGCCCCGGTAGAAGGCGAACGGTGACGCCGCCATCTTGCGGAACTTGCGGCGGAACGCCGCCGGGTCGATCGCCATGGACGCGCCGAACTCCTCGGTCAGCACGTCGATGATGAATGCGGAGCGCTCCTCCGCGAGGTCGGTCATGAGCCGCAGGCTAGCCCCGCGCCGCCACCCGGCGGTTCAGCCGACCGGCGGACGTACCGGGGGTGCGGTGAGCGCCTCGACCGGCCGCGCGACGGCGTCCGCCGGTGAGGTGAGCGCGTCCGGCCGGGGTACGCCGCCGATGCCGGACTGCTCGGCGGCGATCTTCTCCTGAAGACGCAGGATGCCGTGCAGCAGCGCCTCCGGCCGGGGCGGGCAGCCGGGCACGTACACGTCGACCGGGATGAGCTGGTCGACGCCCTTCGTCACCGAGTAGGAGTCCCAGTACGGGCCGCCGCAGTTCGAGCAGGCGCCGAACGAGATCACGTACTTCGGCTCGGGCATCTGGTCGTAGAGCCGCTTGACCGCCGGGGCCATCTTGTCGGTGACGGTGCCGCTGACCACCATGAGGTCGGCCTGCCGGGGCCCGTGGGCGAACGGGATCACGCCGAGGCGCATGAAGTCGTGCCGGCCCATGCTGGTGGCGATGAACTCGATGGCGCAGCAGGCCAGGCCGAAGTTGAACACCCAGAGCGAGTAGCGGCGGCCCCAGTTCAGCACGAACCGGATCGGCTCGCCGAGCACGGCCGGCACCTGCATCTCTGGCCTCCCTCGCAGAACCCCGAGGTGCCAGTCAACCACAGCGTCCGCGGCCGCGTTCCGGTGTCGTACCCCCGACAGGGCACCCGCGCAACGATCAGCGGTGCCGGCGTGTGTCACCACTGTCGGGCGGACGGAACCACCGCCGCCCATCACGGGGATCACGGAGGACCTGTCATGACCACACGGACCACACGAGTGGCCGCCGCGCTGCTCGCCGGGGCGGCGGCGCTGTTCGCGCCGGCCGCGCCCGCCGCTGCGGCCGGCGGCACCACGGCGCGGCTGACCGTCGACACCGAGACGCTGGTGCTGACGCCGACCGACAAGGGGTACGTCGGGACGCTGACCACGACGATCAGCAACCGGGGCCGGGCCGACGCCACCGCCGGCCTGCGCATCACCGAGCCGGCCGGTGGCTCCTTCACCGGCCTCGACAACGGCTCGCCCTGGTTCACCGTGGGGATGGAGCAGAACCGCCGGGTCGTCGAGAGCTACGGCGGCCGGGTCGCGGCCGGCGGAAGCGTGACCCTCCGCCTCGACTTCCAGGTCTGGACGACAGCGCGCGCCTACCCGATGACCGCTCTGGGCGGCTCGGTCGCGGTGGTGCCGGACGGCGGCACCCGGGTGTCGGACCGGGACTCGTTCCGGACCGTGTTCCGGTCCATCTCGGGCAGCGTCCGCAACCCGCGCGTCTACCGGCAGGCCACCGAGACGGACCTGACCATCAGCGGTGGCGACGTGACGCTCACCCGCCAGGCCGACGGGGCCCTGCTGGGCCGGATGCCGGTGACAGTGCGCTACGGCAACGACGCCCCGTCGTTCCGGCTCGACGTGCGGGCGAGCCTGCCCGCCGGGGTCGAGGTGTGGGCCACCGACCCGCAGGACCTGCCCAGCTTCCCGGACTGGTTCGACGTCCCCGGCGGCCGGTTCATGCCGGGCGAGGAGCGCACGTTCGACGTCGTCCTCCGGGCTCCGGCCGGGACCCCGGCCGGCGCGCTGGGCAGCGGCTCGTTCACCGTGGAGGCCGTCTACGAGAGCGAGCCGGTCGCGGATGTCGACCCGGCGGACGACACCACGACGTTCAGCGTCCGCGCGACCGACTGAGCCACCGCACACCGCGGCCCGCCCGGAGTCCGGGCGGGCCGCACATGCCATCTCAGGTGAACGCCAGTCCGGTGGTGTGGGGCAGCCAGTAACCGACGTACGCCCCGGCGGTGACCTGGTAGCTGAGCCGGCCGTTCACCCAGGCGGTGGCGCCCAGCGGCGCTACCGAGGCGGCCGGGAACGTGAGCCGCTTGGAGCCGGTCACGTTGCCCGCCGCGTCGTACGCGTACCCGGTGTAGGTGCCCGGCTGGAAGGAGAGCGTCCGGGCCGGTTCGTAGCGGTGCTCGACCGCCTTGCCGAGCAGCACGCGCTGCCCGTACGCCTCGGGGACGAGGTAACCGGCGAGCGCGCCGTTGGCGATCTGGTAGTAGATGCCCCGCCCGTACACGCGGACCCGCTGGCTCGCCTGGGCGCCGGAGGCCCGGGCGAGCTTGAGCGTCTTCTGGCTCTTGACGGCCCCGGTGCTGGAGAAGGTGTAGCCGACGTGGGTGCCGGCGGCGAACGACACGGCGCCGTTGACGGCGGGCGCCGGGTAGTCCGAGCGCAGCAGGTACGCGTACGTGGCGAAGACGGCCGACGTGGTCATCTCGTAGAGCTTGAGGTTCTGCGCGGTGTGGACCTGGTGGTACTTCACGTGCGGCTGCGCGCAGCCCATCGAGTACTTGCTGGCCCACCGGGTGACCCGGAAGTGGGTGGGCAGGTACCGCCGGACGGTGCTGGCCGCGCCGTCGAATACGGCCACCGCCCGCTCGTCGCCGGTGAGCCGCCAGTAGTCGTACACGCCGTAGAGGGCGAAGGTGTGCCCGTTGAGGACCCGTTCCCCGGTGGTGCCGAAGGTCACCGGGTACTCCTCCAGCCACAGGTAGCCGTTGGGGTCGACCCAACTCGCCCAGGGCGCGTTGGCGGCGACCGGCAGCGTCAGGCTGAGGAACGTGTTGTCCGCCGCCGTCCGCCACTTCGCCGCGCCGGTGATCTCGGCCAGGCCGACGAAGAGGCTGAGCATCTCGCCCTGCGCCATCCCGCTGTACCAGGGGGCGCGCAGCAGCGGGCGGCCCGCGCAGCGGCTCAGGTCGAAGTCGTACGGGTACCACCAGGCGCCCCGCGACTCGACCCGGCGGTCGATGTTGCGCTGGGCGTTGGCGACGGCCCGGTCGAGGAACCGCTTGTCGCCGCTGGTCCGGTAGGCGGCCAGGTTGCTCAGGCCCCACTGCGCCTGGCCGACCGGGTGGTTCCAGGTCTTCCCGGCGAAGCTGAACATGCGGACGCCCTGCGCGTCGTGCAGTCCCCTGTCGACGAGCGGCGCCGGGTTGCTGTTCGTGGGCTGGGCGGCGAGCGGCAGCGGCTTCGGCAGGTGCCCGTCGCGGGCGTACGCGGCGGCGGCGGTGGCGCCGCTCGCCCGCTCCCGCCGCTGCTGTTCCTTGGTCTTCGCCACGTCCCGCGAGGGCAGCTGCGGCACGCCGTCGGTCAGCGGGTCGGGCGCCCACCCGGGGTCCACGACGGAGACGTCGGCGCTGCGGTCCGGGCCCGGTGGCGCGGCCGGGGCGGTACCGGCCGGCGCCAGGCCGACCATCGCGCCGGCCGCGACCACTGCGACGAGCCGGCGGGCAGGTGGTGACTTAGCGGTGATCATGAAACACTCCCCGTGTCATCGATGTGCCCTGATGCTAGGCAGGGACGGGCACGGGTTCCGGGCGCCGAAACGCCCGACTTCTACGCCGAACGGACGAGCTTCCCGTCACCAGGCCGGGCGCTGGAGCAGCCCGACGAACTCGGCGAGCAGCCGTTCCCGCAGCCGCGCCGGGGCAGCGTCGAGCAGCGTGTTCACCATCGCCATCCGGTCCGGCACACCGGCGCCGCCGGCCAGGCCGAGCCCGCCCGCCAGCCCGGCCACCAGATCCGGGGTGAGCGCCTCCGGCGTGAGGCTGCCGGCCAGCGCCAGCAGCTCCGGCGGCAGCACCACCGGCCCGGCGGCGCGGGCCGCCGCGACCGCCCCGGCCAGCGCCGGGCCGAACTCGGCCACCCGGGGCGCCACCGCCGCGGTCACCGTGAGGTGGACGCTGGCCGGCAGATCGGCGTACGTGAGCTGGGGCTGGGTGTGCCAGCCACGCGCGGTCAGCTCGTCGACGAGCACGAACAGGTCGAGCCCGGGATCGTCACTGGTGAAGCAGACCACTGTGGTCTCCGGTTCGGCCATCAGCCGCAGGCCGCCGGTGGCCCGTACCGCGCCGGCCAGCCCGGCGACCGCGTCCCGGGTGGCGGCGGCCAGCCGCAGGTAGCCGTCCTCGCCGAGGTGGCGGAGTGTGGCGTACGCGGCGGCGATCGGCCCGCCGGACCGGGTCGAGGCGATCACCGGGTTGACCATCGTGTAGCCGGGCCAGTCCGCGTACGCGAAGAACTGCGGCGCGCGCAGCGCCGGATCGCGGTGCAGCAGCACCGAGACGCCCTTCGGCGCGTACGCGTACTTGTGCAGGTCCACCGAGATCGAGGTGACCCCCGGTACGGCGAAGTCGAACGGTGGCACCGGCGCGCCGAGCCGGCGCAGCCAGGGCAGCGCCCAGCCGCCGAAGCAGGCGTCCACATGGCAGCGCAACCCGGCGGCCTGCGCGACGGCGGCGATCTCGGTCACCGGGTCGACCACGCCGTGCGCGTACGACGGCGCGGACGCCACCACCAGCACGGTCTCCGGGCGGATCGCGGCGGCCACCGCCGCCACGTCCGGGCGCAGCGTCACCGGGTCGACGGGCACGGTGTCGAGCGCGACCCGCAGGTAGTGCGCCGCCTTGGCGAACGCCGCGTGCGCGGTGGCCGGCGCCACGATCCGCGGCTCGGCGAGGTCGGGGCGGGCGTCCCGGGCCGCCTTGACGGCGAGCAGCAGCGACTCGGTGCCGCCGCTGGTGACGCTGCCGACGACATCCGGCGCGCCGGTGCCGGGCCCGCCGCCGAGCAGCCGGGCGGCGGCGCCGACGAGCGCGTTCTCCATCGCCAGCAGCGACGGGAACGCGGTCGGGTCGAGGCCGTTGACGTGCGCGCTCTCCGCGTACGCGGCCTGCGCCAGCGCGTCCAGCCCGGCCACGCCGGGGTCGTAGACGTACGCGAACAGCCGCCCGCCGTGCGTCGGGCGGTCGGCGGCGCGCAGCGCGCGGACCTCGTCGAGTACGTCTTCCGCGGGCATCCCCCGCGCGGGCAGCGCGCCCACGCTTGCCGTGTCGGTCATCGGGTGGTTCCTCTCGTGGACGGTTCCGGTGCTCACGCCCGCGCGGCCGGTGCGGCGCCCTCGGGTGCCCCGGCCTCCGGCGCGGCGGCCAGCTGGGCCGGGGTCAGGGTGTAGCCGCGCAGCAGCACCAGCGGGATCGCCACCAGCAGCGCGGGCAGCACGGTGAAGCCGAGCAGCACGCCGAGACGTGCCGTGTCGGACTGGACGGCGGCGGTACCGGTGGACGAGGAGACGTAGCCGGAGAGCTGGAGCACCAGCCCGTAGATGCCCGGCCCCAGCGCCAGCCCGAACGTCTCCCCGGCGGTCCACAGCCCGGTGAACACCCCGGCCTGCCGGCGCCCGGTGCGCACCGTGTCGTACGCGATGCAGTCCGGCAGCATGGCCAGCGCGAACACCTGCTGGCCCGCGTACCCGACGCCGATCACCGCGACCACCGCGTAGGCCGCGGCGGCGGGCAGAGCAGGCGCGGCGACCAGGGCCAGCGCGCCCACCGCGAAGATCAGCGACGCGGCGACCAGCGAGGCCCGCTTGCCCAGCCGGGCGCCCGCCCGGGACCACAGCGGCATGACCAGCAGCGCGGGCGCGACGAAGCAGGCGAACAGCAGCGTCGGGCCGCTGTCCGGCTCGCGCAGCACCTGGTCGGCGAAGTACTTCACCCCGGCCAGCACGGTGGCCACCCCGGCGGACTGGATCACGAAGCAGATCAGCAGCACCCGGAACGGCCGGTTGCCGGTGGCGACAGCGAGCTGCGCACGCAGGCTCGGCTCGCTCTCCCCGACGGTCCCGGTCGGCGCCGACCGGGTGCCCAGGAACACGCCGACCGTGCCGGCGACGATCAGCACGGCGACGAACAGGCCCATCCACCGGTGGCCGGGCACACCGTCGCCGCCCGCGCTCACCACCGCCGGGGCCACCGCGCCGGAGACCAGGATGGCCAGCGCCAGCACCGCGATCCGCCAGGTCATCAACCGGGTACGCTCCGCCGGGTCGGCGGTCAGCTCGGCCGGCATGGCCACGTACGGCACCTGGAAGAACGCGAACGCGGTGGCCGTCGCCAGGAACGCCAGCGCCACGTACGCGGCGGCGGCCGGACCGTTCGCGAACGGCGCGGCGAAGATCGAGGCGAACAGGACGGCGAGCGCCAGTCCGCCGCCGAGGAGATACGGACGGCGCGCGCCCCAGCGGGAGCGGGTCCGGTCGGAGATCCGCCCGGCGACCGGGTTGACGAGCACGTCCCACGCCTTCGGCAGCAGCACCAGCAGCGCGGCCAGCCCGGCGGCGACGCCGAGCGTGTCGGTGAGGTACGGCAGCAGGAGCAGCCCGGGCACGGTGCCGAACGCGCCGGTGACCAGGGAACCCAGCGCGTACCCGAGGTGCACCCGGCGGGGCAGGCCCGAAGCTGTCATGGAGCCGAATGCTACTCACGTTATGGCCCGCGTCACATCCCCTCCCGGGTGCTGCTCGTCGATGCCGACAGGCGCTCGCGAGTCGCGGTGAGGCGCAGGTCGGCACCGCTACCCTGTAGGGCATGGACCCGGCCCGATCCGTCCGCAGCTCGCGGGCACCGTACGAGGCCCGCCCCGGCCGTCGTGCGGTCGTGGTCCCCGACCTGAGCGAGTTGCAGGGCCCGGTCGCCGGTGTGGTCGAGCTGCCCCACCGGCTGTTCTGGCAACCCGACCGGCACGTCGACCTCGACGTGCCGGGGCTGCTCGCGTGGATGTACGAGACGGTGCTCACCGAAGCCGTTCATCCCGACGAGCTGCGCGCCTGGCTCCACGGACCCACCCTCGTCCGGCTGTGGCCCGAGCTGTACGTGCCCCGCGGTGTCCGCCGCGCCTGGGAAGAGAACCACCCGGTGCTGCGCGCCCGGGACGTCGCCGCCTGATGTCACCGGCGCCGGACCCGTTCCAGCACGAGGTCGCCCGTATCGCGTCGGCCGACACCGTCTTCGCGCTCTACCGCCTCACCCCGGCCGAGATCCGCGACCTCCGCCACGCGTTCTCGGACTGGTCGCGATGAGGCACCGTCGCGGTTGAACGCCCGGCCGCCTCCGACGCGATCGGGGGTCACCCCTCGTCCGGCGACCAGGACGCCGCCGCCAGGTCCACCCGGTCCCCGCGAAGCGGGCACCCCTCGGCGAGCAGCCGCTCCCGCGCCTTGCGCTCGTGCCCCGGCGGCATCCGGCCGGCCGCGTTCACCACCCGGTGCCACGGCACCCCGCCACCGTGCCGGGCCATGATCGAACCGACCAGTCGCGGCGACGCCCGTCCCGAGCGCTCGGCCAGCGCGTCGGCCACCGCCCCGTACGACATCACCCGCCCCGGCGGGATCCGCTCGACCAGCGACAGCACCGCCTCGACGTACTCGTCAGGTGTCACGGGAAGCCACGATAAGGGGCCTCAGCCGGCGAGCGTGGCGATGGCGAGGTCTCCCCGCGCCGCCAGCCAGTAGCCGCCCAGCTCACCACCGCTCACGTGGTAGCTGAATTCCCCGTTGACCCAGGCGGTGCCGCCGAGCGTCAGCTCCGTCACGGCGGCGAAGGTGACCTTCCGGGCGTCGAGCACCGCGCCGTTGCGGTCGTAGGTGTAGCCGGTGTACGTGCCGGGCTGGGCGGTCAGCACGCGTGCGGGCTGGTAGCGGTGCTCGACCGCCACCCCGAGCAGGACCCGCCGGCCGGGCTCCTCGGGCACCAGGTAGCCGGCCAGCGGACCCTCGGTGATCCGGTAGTGGATGCCGCGACCGCGCACCCGGATGCGCTCGTCCGCCGCGAACCGACTCGGCCGCTCCAGCGTGACGGCGCGTCGGCCGGTGACGGTGCCCTTGGCGTCGTACGTGTGTCCCACGTGTGTCCCGGGCTCGAACTGCACGGTGCCCGTCAGGTCCGGCACCGGGTAGTCCGCCCGCAGCGTGTCGGCGTACTCGGCGAAGGCGGTGGCGTGGGTGACCTCGTACAGCTTGAGGGTCTGCCGGGTGTGGACCTGGTGGTACTTCGGGTGGAAGTGCCGGCAGTTCATGGAGTACCGGCTGGCCCAGTTCTCCACCCGGAACCTCGTCGGCAGGTAGCGGCGCACTGTGGTGGCGGCGGCGTCGAAGATCTCCGCCGCCCGCTCGTCGCTGGTGAGCCGCCAGTAGTCGTAGACGCCGTACAGGGAGAAGATGTGCCCGTTGAGCACCTGCTCGCCGCGCGGGTCGTCGTTCTCCGGGTACTCCTCCAGCCACAGGTAGCCGCCGCGATCGGTCCAGGTGGCCCACGGCTCGCCGGCCCGGGCGGGCAGGGTGAGGCTCTGGAACGTCCGGTCCGCGGCGGTCCTCCACTTCTCGTCACGCGTCTCCTCGTACAGCCCGACGAAGAGACTGAGCAGCTGGCCCTGCGACATGCCGCTGTACCACCTGGGCTTCAGCAGCGGACGTTTCTTGCACCGGGTGAGCTCGAAGTCGTACGGATACCACCAGGCGCCGCGCGACTCCACGCGACGGTCGACGTTGCGCTGCGCGTTCGCTGTCGCCCGGTCCAGGTAGATCCGCTTGTGGGTGGCCCGCCAGCCGGCCAGGTTCTGCAGACCCCACTGGGCCTGCGCCACCGGATGGTCCCAGGTCTGATCGTGCATCCGGAACATCCGGACGTTCTCGGCGTCGTGCAGCCCGGCGTCCACCAGCGGCGCGACCCCCTCGCGCGACGGAATCGCCGCGAGCGGCACCGGATGCGGCCGGTAGCCGTCCCGCCGCACGGCCGGCGCCGTCTCGTCGCGGAGACCGGCCACCACCGGTGTCAGCCCGGCGACGAGGCCGACGGTGACGAGCAGCGCCAGCCACCAGGCACGATGAATCCTCGGAATCATCACTGCCAACCCCCGTTCGTGATGAACGAGACGCTATGCAGCGGAATCCTCGGGTGTGTGCCGCTGACCGGACGATCAAAACTGTTCGTTCGACGAGCAACCGATTTCGTGTGAGCTCCGTCGGGCCACCGGTCGCGAGCTGCCACGATATGGGAACGCGCCGCGGCGCGGCAGACCGCAGCGCGCAGAATGGTCGGGTGCGCGAAGCAGTCACCTCGGCCCGGCGGATCGTGGTCAAGATCGGTTCGTCCTCGCTGACCACCGCGACGGGCGGCCTCGACGACGCCCGGGTCGACGCGCTCGTCGACACACTCGGCGGGCTCGCCGCCTCCGGACGCGAGGTGGTGCTGGTCTCCTCCGGCGCGATCGCCGCCGGGCTCGCCCCGCTGCGGCTGCCCCGGCGCCCGCGCGACCTGGCCACCCAGCAGGCCGCCGCCAGCGTCGGCCAAGGGCTGCTGATCGGCCGGTACGCCGCCGCGTTCGCCCGGCACGGCCGCACCGTCGGGCAGGTGCTGCTCACCGTGGACGACGTGACCCGGCGCGCGCACTACCGCAACGCGTACCGGACGCTGCGCAAGCTGCTCGACCTGCACGCCGTGCCGATCGTCAACGAGAACGACACGGTGGCCACCGAGGAGATCCGGTTCGGCGACAACGACCGCCTGGCCGCGCTCGTCGCCGCGCTCGTCGACGCCGACCTGCTGGTGCTGCTCTCCGACGTCGACGCGCTCTGGACCGGCGACCCGGCCCGTCCGGGCAGCACCCGGATCACCGAGGTGCACGGCGAGGGCGACCTCGCGGGCGTGGACGTCGGCGGGGCCGGCCGCGCCGGGGTGGGCACCGGCGGCATGGTGACGAAGGTCGAGGCGGCCCGGATCGCCACCGGCTTCGGCATCCCGGTGGTGCTGACCGCCGCGCCACTGGCCGCGCCGGCGCTGGCCGGGGAGCCGGTCGGCACGTACTTCCACCCGAGCAGCCGCCGCCCCGCCGCCCGCCTGTTCTGGCTGGCGCACGCCACCGCCCCCCGCGGCCGGCTGCACCTCGACCCGGGCGCGGTGCAGGCGGTGGTGGGCCGCCGCAAGTCGCTGCTGCCCGCCGGCATCACCGCCGTCGACGGCGCGTTCACCGCCGGCGATCCGGTGGACCTGGTCGACACCGCCGGGGCGCCGGTGGCCCGGGGACTGGTCAACTATGACGCGGTGGAGCTGCCCGGCCTGCTCGGCCGGTCCACCTCCGAACTCGCCGCGGCGCTCGGCCCGGCGTACGAACGTGAGGTCGTCCACCGCGACGACCTGGTCCTGCTGTGAGCCCCACCGGTGAAGGAGTACGCACGATGAGCGTCGTCGAGCAGGCCCGGCGAGCCCGGGACGCGGCGGAAGCCCTGGCCACGGCCACCCGTACCGTCAAGGACACCGCGCTGCACGCGATGGCCGACGCGCTCGTGGCGCGTACCCCGGAGATCCTGACCGCGAACGCGGCGGACCTGGCAGCCGGGCGCGACGCCGGGCTGTCCGCGGCCGTGCTGGACCGGCTCGCGCTCGACGAGGGCCGGGTGGCGGCGATCGCCGACGCGCTGCGCCAGATGGCCGCGCTGCCGGACCCGGTGGGCGAGGTGGTACGCGGCTCGACGCTGCCCAACGGCCTGGAGCTACGGCAGGTGCGGGTGCCGTTCGGGGTGGTCGGCATCGTCTACGAGGGCCGGCCCAACGTGACAGTCGACGCCGCCGGGATCTGCCTGAAGTCCGGCAACGCGGCGCTGCTGCGCGGCTCCTCGTCGGCCGCGCACTCCAACGCGGCGCTGGTCGCGGTGCTGCGCGACGCGGTCTCCGGCGCCGGGCTGCCGGCGGACGCGGTGCAGCTGCTCGACTCCAGCACGCGCGACTCGGTCAAGGAGCTGATGCGCGCCCGTGGCCTGGTCGACGTGCTGATCCCGCGCGGCGGCGCGTCGCTGATCCGCGCCGTGGTCGAGGAGTCGACGGTCCCGGTGATCGAGACCGGCGTGGGCAACTGCCACGTGTACGTGGACGCCGCCGCCGACCTCGGCAAGGCCCTGGCGGTCACGCTGAACGCCAAGACCCAGCGCCTGTCCACCTGCAACACCGCCGAGTCGCTGCTGGTGCACCGGGACGTGGCGGACGCGTTCCTGCCGGCCGTGCTGGCCGCGTTCGCCGAGGCCGGGGTGACTGTGCACGGCACGCCCGCTGTCGCCGCCCACTCCGACGCCGTGGTGCCGGCCACCGAGGAGGACTTCGGCACCGAGTACCTCTCCGCCGACATCTCGGTGGCGGTGGTCGACTCGCTCGACGCGGCGGTCGCGCACATCCGCCGGTACGGCACCGGCCACACCGAGGCGATCGTCACCGACTCGCAGCGGGCGGCCCGGGAGTTCGTGGCCCGGGTGGATTCGGCAGCGGTCATGGTCAACGCGTCCACCCGCTTCACCGACGGCGGCGAGTTCGGCTTCGGCGCGGAGATCGGCATCTCGACGCAGAAGCTGCACGCGCGCGGCCCGATGGGCCTGCCGGAGCTGACCAGCACCAAGTACGTGGTCACCGGCGACGGTCACGTGCGCTGATCCGCCCGGCCGGCTACGTGAGCGGGAGTGGGTCCCCGTCCGCCGAGGTGGACGGGGCACCCGGCGCCGTGGGCGGTACGACGAGCGGGGGCAGGCCCGGGGACACCAGCGCGGACGAACCGTCGTCCACGCCCAGGTCGGGCAGGACCGTCCAGGCCGACCACGGCGCGGGCCCGGCGTCCGGACCGGCCGGCGACTCGGGCCCGCCGTCCGGCTCCGCCGGCAGAACGGGTCCGAGACCCGGGCCGGACGACGGCTCGGTCCCGAGGCCGGACGGCGGGACGGCAGGAAGCGGCGGAACGACGGGCGGCGGAGGCACGGCGGCCGGCGGCGGGGCCGCGGCCGGCCGGCGCGGGATCGGTACGGCCGGCGGCGCGGGCAGCTCGGCGGTCTGCGGCACTACGAACGGTGCCCCGGAGACCGGCGCCTCGGGCGTGTGCGGGCGGCAGGCGCGGATCGCCCGCAGCGTGGTGTGCACGTCGAACTGGTGGCCGTCGTCGCTGTCCCAGCCGCCGTCGCTGCGCTGCGTCTCGGCGAGCCGCCTGCGCGCGGAGACCAGCAGCCACTGCTCCTCGCCCACGTCGACGCGGCGCAGTGTGGCCGCGAGCCAGGCCACGTCGGCCGGGGACATCCGGGGGATCCGGTCGGCCAGCACCGCCTGGATGCGGGCGGACTCGTAGTACATCTGCTGGCGGTGCAGCACCGCGGCGGCGAGCCACCCGGCCGGCAGGAACGACGGCCAGCTGCCGTCCGGGGCGAGCTGCGCGGCGAGCGCCTGGGCCGCCGCCTGCACCACACCGGCGTACGCGCCGCCGACCCGGTGGTCGAGCGGACCGGCGGCCCGCGCGTCCAGCCCGGCCACGGTCAGCCAGAACCCGGCGTTGGCGGTCTGGTAGAGCCGTGCCTCGGGATCACCGGGGGTGGCCCACTCGGGGGCGAGCCCGGCCAGCGAGGGGTCCTCGTCCCAGCCGCCGTCGGGCAGTTGCCGGGCGGCCAGCCAGTCCAGCGCGTGCCGGGCGGCCGGGCGGCCCAGCGCGCCGAGGTCGTCCAGCTCGCCGAGGCGGAAGCAGGTCGCGTCGATCGAGGCGACCTCGCCGTCGAGGACGGCGGGCCAGCCGCCGCCCGGCGCCTGCCCGGACTCGGCGGCGTCGAGCACCTCGGGCGGCACCGGAGCGCCGGTGCGCAGCCGGGAGAGACGGGCCCGGTCCACCGCGTCACCGTGAGCGACGACGAATCCGATCGCCGCGTCCAAGTCCACCACGGCACTGACGGTACTGGCGCGGCCGACGTTACGCCTCGGTAGCTCGGTCAGGACCACCCGGCCCAGCGGTCGCCGCGATCGGGCGTATGCCCACGCCAGGGGCCCCGGAGAGCACGATGGGCCCGCCCGGAGCACCGGACGGGCCCATCGACACGACTCAGTACGCGGGCAGCGACGGGTCGACCTGCTTGACCCAGGAGAGCACACCGCCCTGGAGGTGCACCGCGTCGGAGAAGCCGGCCGCCTTCAGGGCGGCCAGCGCCTCGGCGGAGCGGACGCCGGACTTGCAGTGCAGCACGATCTGCCGGTCCTGCGGGAACTTCGCCAGCGCCTCGCCGGACAGGATCTCGCCCTTGGGGATGAGCGTCGCGCCGGGGATCCGGACGATCTCGTACTCGGCGGGCTCGCGCACGTCGACCAGGAAGATGTCCTTGCCGGAGTCCTGCCAGTCCTTCAGCTCCAGCGCGGTGATGGTCGAGTCGACCACCGCCTCCTGCGCCTCGTCGGAGACGGCGCCGCAGAAGTCCTCGTAGTCCTCCATCAGGTCGGTGAGGGTCGGGTTCTCACCGCAGAGCACGCAGTTCGGGTCCTTGCGGACCTTGATCTTGCGGTAGCTCATCTCCAGGGCGTCGTAGACCATCAGCCGGCCGACGAGCGGCTCACCGATGCCTGCGAGCAGCTTGATCGCCTCGTTGACCTGGATCGACCCGATCGACGCGCAGAGCACGCCGAGCACGCCGCCCTCGGCGCAGGAGGGGACCATGCCGGGCGGCGGGGGCTCCGGGTAGAGGCAGCGGTAGCAGGGGCCGTGCTCGGCCCAGAACACCGACGCCTGGCCGTCGAAGCGGTAGATCGAACCCCAGACGTACGGCTTGCCGAGCAGCACCGCCGCGTCGTTGACCATGTAGCGGGTGGCGAAGTTGTCGGTGCCGTCGACGATCAGGTCGTACCGGGAGAAGATGTCCCGGACGTTCTCCCGGTCCAGCGCGGTGTTGTGGATCTCCACGTTGACCAGCGGGTTGATCTCGCGGATCGACGCCGCGGCGGACTCGGCCTTGGACCGGCCCACGTCGGAGACGCCGTGGATGACCTGGCGCTGGAGGTTCGACTCGTCGACGGTGTCGAAGTCGATGATGCCGAGCGTGCCGACACCGGCCGCGGCGAGGTAGAGCAGGGCCGGCGAGCCGAGGCCACCGGCGCCGACACAGAGCACCCGGGCGTTCTTCAGCCGCTTCTGCCCCTCCACCCCGACGTCCGGGATGATCAGGTGGCGCGAGTAGCGGCGGATCTCGTCTACGGTCAGCTCGGCGGCGGGTTCGACGAGCGGGGGCAACGACACGGTGGACTCCCCGGGATCGGCGGTGTGACCGCGCCATTGTCGCTCGCCCGGGCGGGGATCGGCCATGATGAGGGACACTCGGCCCGAACTGCGGGACCGGGAATAACTCAGACGCCGTCGGTGGGCTCGCCGGAGTACCGCATCCCCCCGACGTACGGCCAGGCGTTGGGCAGGCAGCCGTCCAGTCCGTACGTCTGCTGCTGCATCACCGGGGCGGGCGCGCCGGGCTCGGGGCACGCCTCGTGCAGTTCGCCGAACTCGTGCCCGACCTCGTGGTTGATCACGTAGGTGCGGTAGACCTCCAGCGGGGCGCCGTAGTCGGGCACCGCCGTCATCCACCGGGCCAGGTTGAGCACGACCCGGCCGGGCAGCCGGCAGGAGGTGTACCGGTCGGTGCGCAGGCCGCCTTCGGCGCACATCCGCTCGGAGGTGACCGGGGTGGCGAGGTAGACGGTGAAGTCGGCCGCGGCGGCCTCGGGCACCCGCTGCACCCGCAGGTCGCCGGACGCGATCCAGCTGCGCGGGTCGCCCAGCACCGCGTCCACGGTGGCGGCGAACTCGTCGGCGTCCTGACCCGTGCCCTGCTCGACCTCGACCCGGTAGCGGCGCAGCGGGCCCTCCTGTCCGCGTACCGGAGACCGGCCCTGGGCCACCGCGAACGTGCCGGGGCCGGCGGTGGGATAGCCGGTCGGCGCCGGGGCCGGGACGTCGGCCTCGCCGGCGCCGCGCGCCAGCGACGGTTCGGCGGCGAGCGACGTCCCGCCGTGCCCGGACGGCGGCGCGCTCAGCCGGGTGATGCCGACCGCGCCGCTGACGGCCGCGAGCAGCATCGCCAGCAGCAGCACCGAGCGGCGGCGGCGCCGGCGCATCCGGCGCAGGGTGGGACGCTCGGGCGGCGGCGCGGCGGGGTTGTCGTAAGGGGACGACGACGTCATGACCTCAGCGTGCCATGCAATTCGGGCATTTAGCTGCTTTTACCGCCTATGCCGCGAATGTTCTTCACAAACCGGTGCTCAGAGAGCCGGCCCGGTGTACCGCTTCCCACCCACGTAGGGCCACGGGTTCGGCCGGCAGCCCTTGAGGAACAGCGTCTGCTGCTGCATCACGGGCGCCGCCCGGCCCGCGCCCGGGCACCCCTCGTGCCGGTGCCCGAGCTGGTGGCCCACCTCGTGGTTGACCACGTAGAGCCGGTAGTCGTCCAGCGGCATCCCGGCGGCGACCAGGTGCGGCGCCGAGGTCCGCCACCGGGCCAGGTTGATCACCACCTTGCCCGGCACGCGGCACGACGTGTACGGCACACCGCCCACCCGGATGTCGATCCCGCCCGCCCCGCACAGCCGCCCCGCCGTGTCGCGGGTGGCCAGGTAGATCGTGAAGTCGTACCGGTCGCCCGGACCGACCCGCTGCAACCGCAGCTTGCCGCCGTCGACCCAGCTGCCCGGGCCGGCCAGTGCCCGCTGCACCGCCTCGCCGAAGGCGGGGACCTCCTCGCCGGAGCCGTTCTCCACCGCCACCCGGTAGCGGCGCAGCGTCCCCGAGCGGCCGAGCACACCGCCGGTCCGCTCGTCGTACGCGAAGGTGCCCCGGCCCTTCGCCGGCCCCGGGCCGGACAGCGTCAGCACCGGCGCGGCCGGCGAGCTGGGCGTCACCGGAGGCGGCGGCGAGACGCTCGGCGTGGACGGCGCCTGCGTGGGGGCCGGGGGCTGGGCGACGAACCCGTCGGTGATCCGGGTCCCCGCGCCCGCCGACGGCAGTTGCACCGCCACGCCGACACCGACCGCGGCGGCGGCGACGAAGGCGCAGACCACGAGCGCGGTGCGCCAGTGACGGAACGAGGAACGGGAGCGGGCGGCACGAGGACGGCGGGAGCTGGGCATCCGGCTCAGCCTGCCATGTCACGCTCCGTTCCGCTCTCCCCCGTTCCGGCCGCCAGCGCTGCGGCCTGCGCATTCTCCCGTTCCGGCCGCCCGGCGCCCGGCGCGTCGCCCGACGACACGCCCGCGCCCGCCGCCTGCTCCGGCTCCGCCTCGGCGAGCAGCCCCAGCACCGCCCGCGCCACGGTCCGGGGCACCTCCAGCTGGGCCACGTGCCCGACGCCGTCGAGCATCAGCAGTCGGCTGTCCGGGATGACCCGGGCCGCCTGCGGCGCCACCCGCACGTCGACCAGCCGGTCCTGCCGCCCGCCCACCACGAGCGTGGGCGCGCGTACCGCAGCCGCCTGCCGCCAGAGCGCGCCCTCCCCCGGCAGGTACGAACGCAGGAAGCTGCCGACCAGGCCCCGGAACGTCCGCACGTACGCGGCGGCGTAGTGGGCCGCCTCGTACCGGACCCGGATCTCGTCGATCGCCTCCTGCCGGCGCTGCTCGCTGATCCGGGTCAGGTCCGCCACGCACGCCTCCATCACCTGCTGCGCGGTCACCTCCGGACTGAACTGGGCCAGCCGCCAGGCGGCCAGCCGTTCGCCCCGGGGGATCGCCAGCAGCGGGAGCATCCGCCCCTGCAACGAGCGCCGGAAGTCCAGGAACGGCAGGGCGGGCGAGACCAGTGTGAGCGTGCGGACCAGTTCGGGGCGCAGCGCCGCCACCCGGACCGAGATCGCACCGCCGAGCGAGTTGCCGAACAGGTGCACCGGCCCCCGGTCGCTGTGCTCGATCCAGCGGATCACCCGCTCGGCGAAGGCCGGGATGGTGTAGCGCGGCCCCGGCTCGCTGCGCCCGAACCCGGGCAGGTCGATCGCCTGGCCGTCGAGCCGGTCGGCGAGCAGGCCGGCCAGGTCGGTCCAGTTCTGCGCCGACCCGCCGAGGCCGTGCACGTACAGCGCGGGCTCCGCGCCGGGACCGGTGGCCGGGGTGTCGCGGACGTGCACGAGCGTGCCGTCGAGGCGTACGTGCCGGCCGGGCCAGGGCGGCGGGACGTGGTGTGCGGGAAGGCTGTGCTCCGGCCACAGTGCGGCGCGCTTCATGTCTCCAGTCTTCCCCGGACGGGCCGTACCGCACACCGGCTCAGGAGAGCAGCGCCTCCAGCCGCCGGTTCACCGCCGCGAGCGTCGCACGCACGACCGCCTGCCGGGGATCCCCGGCCACCAGCGCCGAACCGGCCAGCTGCTCCACCCAGCCGTCGCAGACCAGCAGCACCACCACAGTGGCGACCTCGCAGTTGCCGAACGGCACCACGGCGGCGTGCTCCACGAAGCACCGGCCGTGGTCGCCGGCCGGAACGCCCCGGCCGAGCAGCTCGTCCACCGCGGCCGCCGCGGCCACCGCGCAGAGCCGCAGCACGTACCCGTCCACGGCCGGCCCGGTCGCGTGCCCCTCGGCCGTGCGGTCGCCCGCGACCAGACGGACCTCGGTGGTGGCGTCCAGGCCGAACGTGCTCACCAGGACGTGCTCGATCACCACCCGGGGCCCCGGCACGCCGCCGGTGTCCAGCGGTCGCGACGGCGCGGTCTCCGTCGTGGTCATCTGACCACCCGAGTACGACGTCCCGAGCGTCACCGGGCTGCCGGTGGACATGCCGGTCGGCGCGGCGGCCAGCGACGTCTCGTCGACTGCGGCGCGCCCCCGGTGGGTGGCCTGCCGGCGGCGGCGCGGCGGCTCGTCGGCGTCGCCGGGCGCCTCGGCCGGACGCGTGGCGCGGTCCGCGCCGAACCGCGCGTCGCCGGAGCGGTTCGCGGCCGGACGGATCACACCGGTCCGCGCCGGCATCTCGTCGCCGCCCGTCTCGTCACCGTTGCGGGCCTCGACCGGCTCGGGCTGCGCGGCGCGGGTTTCGACCGGCGCAGGCGGCGCGCCGGGTGGCCGGTTCTCGCCCGTACGTGGCTCAGCGGAGCGCTCCAGCCGGGCCGACCGGCGGCGCAGCGGGGCCGGCGGCGGCACGGCGGGCGCGCCGGGCAGGTTCTGCGGGGCGGCGGCCAGGCCCATCCGCTCCTGGAGCAGCCGGGCCACCAGGCGGCTCACCTCGGCCGGGTCCGCGCCGTCGGCCAGGTCGAGCCGGAGGCTGTGCGCGCCGGCCGGGGTACGGCGCAGCGCGGCGTCGCGTACGCCCGCCACCTCGCGGACCGCGTCGAGGATCGCGTTGACGTCGAAGCCCTCCGGCCGCTCCCGCAGGGGCGCGGGTTCGTCGTCGCGGCGCAGGTGGGTGGCGATGCGGGCGAGTTCGGGGGTCTCGGCGGACGGTTCCACTGCCGGTGGCTCCGGCACGACTGGCACGTCCGGTTCCGAGGGGACGCGCTGCGGCAGCACGGGGGACGGTTCCTCCGGTCGGGGCTCGGCGACCGCGTCGGCGGCCGGCACCGGTTCCGGTGCGGACCGGCGGGCCGCGTAGGGAGGGGCGCTCGTCGGGTGGGGCGCGGCGGTGGGGTCGAACCGCGGCGGGCCGCTCGTGGCGGGCACGCCCGAGGTCGGCGGGGCGGGGACGGCCGCCTCGGCCGGCGGCGCCGGGGCGTATCCACCGGCCGGCGCGGGCGGGGCGCCGGCTGCCGGCGGTGCGCCAGGCGCGGGCGGGGCACTCGTCGGCGGGGGGCCCGGGGGCGTGATCAGCGGCGCGACCGGCACCGGCGGCCCGGCCCAGGAGGGCCGCTCGTAGCCGTGCGGCGGTTCGGCGTCGCCCCGGGCCAGCCGGAACGGCCGGGTCGCCTCGGGCGTCGGCTCCGGCGCGGCCGGTGGCTCGTAGCGGCGTGCCGGCTCCGGCCCGGCACCCGTCTCGTACGGCCGGGACGCCTCGGGCTCGGCGGGCGGCGGGTACTGCCGCGTCGCCTCGGGGCCGGGGGCCGGTTCGGCGCGCAGCGGCTCGTACGGCCGTACCGGCTCGGGCCGGGGTGGCTCGTAGGCGGCGGGCGGCTCGACGCGGGCCGGCTCGTACGGCCGCACCGGCTCGGGCGCCCACTCGGCCGCGCGGTCCTCGCGGACGGTGCGGTGGACGGCGCTGTCGTCCTCCCACTCCCGGCGCTCGGCGGCAGGCTCCTCGGCCCGGCGTGCGGGCGGCTCCTCCGCGCCCCGGGCCGGCGGCTCCTCGGCCCGGCGGGCCGGCGGCTCGTCGGTGCGGGCCCACGGCGGGGCCCAGCCGTCACCCCAGCTCGGACGGTTCCAGGACGGCCCGGACCAGTCCGGTTCGGCGGCCCTCGGGTCGTCGGCCGCCGGCGGGTCGGCGGCGGCCCGCGGCTCGGCGGCGGCTGTCCGGCCCTCGGGCGGGTGCACCTCGCCCGGTGCGTGCTCCGCACGGCTCGCGGCCGGCGGCGGGGTGACCGGCCGGTCGGCCCAGCCGCGGGACAGCGACGGGGCGGATTCGGTGTTCGGCGCGTGGAAGCCCGGCGGCACCTCGAACCCGGATGCGGCGGCGCCGACCGGCGGGACCTGGAGCGCCGGTGGTGCGGAGGTCGGCCCGCTCTCGGCCCAGCGCGGGGCCCGGGCGGCCGGGTCGTCGGCGGCGTGCCGGGAACCGGCGGTCTCCCCCGGGTCGGTCGGCTGCTCGATCGTCGGCGCCGGGCGCGGGGCCGGCACGGCCAGCCGTTCGCCGTCGGTGGGCCGGGGCGGCTCGTCCGCGGGCGGGGCACTGACCGGCGCCTGGCGGGTCACTGGCGACTCCTCCCCGGCGTGGTGCACGCCGTTGACGTGACGGCCGTTGACGCGGCCCGGTTCCGGCGCGAAGTGGCCGGGCAGCGGGGCCGGCAGGTCGCCGTGCCGGGGCGAGGAGGCGGCCCAGCCGCCGAGGTCGCCGTAGGGCCAGCCGCCGGGCGCAGGAGCACCGCGGGACCAGCCGTTCGGCGGGGGCGCCCAACCGCCGCCGGTACGGGCCGGGTCGTCCTGCTGGCCCGTCCCGTCGCCGTGCTCTCCCGGGGTGGCGGCTCCGGGTTGCCCTGTTTCACTCACCGCGCGCTCCTTGGTCGCCCCCGCTGAGGCTACCGTGTGGTGACAGTGGCGATAAGTTACAGCGGCGGGCCAATTCCGCGACGGGTTCACGAACCCGGACCGGTTCGGGTGATACGTGCCGGCTCGTACGCAGATACTCGGAGGATCCGATGACCGCAGTGGGGAACGGTGCACAGACCGCCGGTCGGCCCACCCGCCTGCCCCGCTCGGCGCGCCGTAAGCAGCTGCTCGCCGCCGCTCAGGAGGTGTTCGTCGCGCAGGGCTACCACGCCGCCGCGATGGACGACATCGCCGAGCGGGCCGGTGTCTCCAAGCCGGTGCTCTACCAGCACTTCCCCGGGAAGATGGAGCTCTACCTCGCGCTGCTGGACACGCACTGTGACGCGATAGTGGCCAATGTGCAGGACGCGATGAGCGGCACCAACGACAACAAGGAGCGCGTCGGCGCCGCGGTGCGCGCGTACTTCGACTTCGTCGACCACGAGAGCGAGGCGTTCCGGCTGGTCTTCGAGTCGGACCTGCGTAACGACCCGGCGGTGCGGCAGCGGGTGGAGCGGGTCGAGCAGGGCTGCATCGCGGCCATCACCGACACGATCATCTCGGACACCGGGGTCAGCCGCTCGCACGCCGAACTGCTCGCCTCGGGCCTGGTCGGCGCCGCCGAGACGGCCGCCCAGTTCTGGCTCGCCGGCGGCCGCCAGGTGCCCAAGGCGGAGGCCGAGGCACTGGTCGCGGCCCTGTCCTGGCGGGGCATCGCCAGCTTCCCCCTGCAAGGTGAGTCAGCCTGAACATCGGGCCGCCGGATCGGATAGCCTTCCCACGGTGGCTTTTTCGCCCCAGTTGAGGAGGCACAGTGGAGGTCAAGATCGGCGTGCAGTACGCGCCGCGGGAGCTGGTCCTGGAGAGCGCGCAGTCGCCGGCCGAGATCGAGCAGATCGTGACCGACGCCTTCGCCAAGAGCGAGGGCACGCTCTCCCTGACCGACGAGAAGGGCCGGCGCGTGATCGTTCCGGTCGGCAAGGTCGCCTACGTCGAGATCGCCGAGGCGTCGCCCCGCGCGGTCGGGTTCACCGTTCGCTGATTCCCGCGGCACCGGCCGCCGTGGCGGGCCTCCCCGCCACGGCGGCTCAGTTGTTCAAGCCGACTGCTGTCATCCGCGCGGTGTGCGCCTCGGTCAGCCGGCGCAGCAGCCCCGGCACGTCCCCGCCGGTCCGCCCGATCAACGCGACGAGCGCGCCCCGGTCGGCGGCGGCCACCCGGCCCGCCTGGGACAGCGCCTCACCGAGCAGCCGCCGCGCCCACATCGACAGCCGTCCGGCCGCCCGGGGATCGGCCTCGATCGCGGCCCGGATCTCGGCCGCGGCGAAATCGGCGTACCGGGAGTCGTGCAGCACGTCCAGCAGCAGCGTCCGGTCCGGCCCGTCCAGGCCGCCGGCGATCCCGCGCAGGAAGTCGTCGGTGATCGCATCGCCCACGTACGCCTTCGTCACCGCCTCCGCCCAGTCCCGCGGCTCGGTCGAGTCGTGGTACGCCCGCAGCGCCTCGACGTAGGGAGCCATCGCCTCCTCCGGGGTGACGCCGCGGGCGGCGAGCCGGTCGGTGAGCCACCTGTAGTGCGCGATCTCGGTGGCGGCCATCTCGCTGAGCGCGGCGCGGCGGCGCAGGTCGGGTGCGAGGCGCGCGTCGGCGGCGAGGCGGTCGAAGGCGAGCAGTTCGCCGTACGCGACGAGCCCGAACAGATCGACGGCGGCGGGGTCGGGGGCGGACACGAACGCAGGCTACCGGCGCCATCGGTGTGACTCAAGTCACAACAACCCGCCCCGCGCGCACGGCCACCACCTGGGAATCGGGACGACTCAGGGACCGTTCAGGTACGATGAGACAGTTGCCGTGGGCACCGAATCGGTCACTTGCTGATCAACGCCGGTCCCCGACGCGCGTGCGGCCCGGTCCGGCTCGGCGAATTCGCCCCTGACCGCGTGGCCCGCGCCATACCGATCGCGCCCTGAGGACTTGAGGGGCGCACCACGAGAGGGCACCCCCAAATCCATATGAGCGAGCAGATTTCCGGCCAGCCACTGGCCCCCACCGCCCCGGTCCCCCCGGAGGCACCCACGTTCGCCGCGCTCGGCGCGCGGCAGGAGACCGTCGAGGCGCTGGCCGCCGCCGGCATCACCCGCGCCTTCGCCATCCAGGAGTACGCGCTGCCGATCGCGCTGCGCGGCGTCGACCTGATCGGGCAGGCGCCGACCGGCACCGGCAAGACGCTCGGCTTCGGCATCCCGCTGCTGGAGCGCGTGTTCGCCCCGTCCGAGGGCAGCGACGGCGTGCCGCAGGCACTCGTCGTCGTACCGACCCGCGAGCTGGGCATCCAGGTCGCCAAGGACCTCGACGCCGCCGGCCGTACCCGGGGCGTCCGGGTGCTGCCGATCTACGGCGGCGTGGCGTACGAGCCGCAGATCGAGGCGCTGCGCAAGGGCGCCGAGATCCTGGTCGGCACTCCGGGCCGCCTCCTGGACCTGCAGAAGCAGAAGCACCTGCGGCTCGACCGGGTCCGCGCGCTCGTCCTCGACGAGGCGGACCGCATGCTCGACCTGGGCTTCCTGGACGACGTCGAGAAGATCCTGGCGATGCTGCCGGAGGACCGGCAGACCATGCTGTTCTCGGCCACCATGCCGGACCCGATCGTCGCGCTGTCCCGGCGCTTCCTGCGCCGGCCGGTGACCATCCACGCCGGGCACACCGCCGAGACCGGTCCGTCGCCGCAGACCAAGCAGCTCGCGTACCGCACGCACTCGCTGAACAAGGTCGAGATCGTGGCGCGCATCCTCCAGGCCGAGGGCCGCGGGCTGACCATGATCTTCACCCGTACCAAGCGGGCCGCCGACCGGGTCGCCGAGGACCTCGACTTCCGCGGGTTCGCCGTCGCCGCCGTGCACGGTGACCTCGGCCAGGGCGCGCGTGAGCGGGCGCTGCGGGCGTTCCGGGCCGGCAAGATCGACACCCTGGTCGCCACCGACGTGGCGGCCCGGGGCATCGACGTCACGGGCGTCACGCACGTGATCAACTACGACTGCCCCGAGGACCAGGACACCTACACCCACCGCATCGGCCGTACCGGCCGGGCCGGGGCCACGGGTTCCGCCGTGACGTTCGTCGACTGGGACGACATGCCCCGCTGGCGGATCATCGACAAGACGCTCGGGCTGGACATGCCCGAGCCGCCGGAGACGTACCACACCTCCGCGCACCTCTACACGGACCTGGACATCCCGACGGACGTCAGCGGCACGCTGCCGACCGCCGAGCGCACCCGGGCCGGCCTGTCCGCCGAGGTCGAGGAGGACCTGGGCGGCGGCAGCCGGTCGCGCCGGGGCGCGCGGCGCGGCGACAGCCGGGGCCGCGAGCGCGGCGACCGTGACCGTGACCGTGACCGCGGTCGTGGCCGGGGCGGCGAGGGCGGTTCGTCCGCCGTTTCGCCCTCCGCGCAGTCCGACGCCGGGGACGACGAGGCCCCGCGTACGCCGCGTCGGCGTCGTCGCCGCCGGGCCGGCGAGACGGTGGCCGGAGAGCCGACCGCGGTGATCGGCACCGAGGGCGCTGCCGAGACCGCCGCCGCACCGCAGGCCGCGGAGGGTGAGGCGGCGAGCAAGCCGCGTCGCCGTCGCCGTCGCCGCAGCGGCAGCACCGGCGCGCCCGCCGAGGCCTCGAACGCCGACTGACGAACACCAACGGATACGGCCTCCCGGACCCTGGTCCCGGAGGCCGTCCCCATCCCCGCCCCTCCCCGCTCACCCTCTTACTGGAACGATCATGAGGTTGGCGGTGGCCCGCACGGCGTGTCGCGCCGTCAACTTCATGATCGCCGGGCCGGGCTCCCCGGGCGGGCGGTGAGGGCGGGCCAGGAAAGGTAGGTACTGATGCCGGAAGCGCTGGACTCGGCACTCGCCGAGGTGCGGGCGCTGCTGCTCGCGCCGGGGCTGACCCGCGCGGTCGCCGCCGGGCGCCGTCGTGGGCAGCGCCCCTCGGTGGTACGCGCGGAGCTGCGCCCGGTCACGCTGAAGGCCGGCCCCCGGTTGCAGATCGCCGTCTCCGACGGATCACGGCCGCACACCCGCAACGTGGCACCGGGTACGGAAGCAGGCGCGGCGGTCGACGAACTGCTCGCCGAGCCGTTCGGCAACTGGCACGTCGAAACAGCCGACGCCACGCTCCAGCTCCGGGTCACCAAGTCCGGCGAGGCGCAGGTGCACCGCGCGGCCGCCAGCCGTCCGGCCGCCGAGCCGGGCGGGCACGACCGGGCCAAGGAGTGGCTGCTCGACCCCGGTGACCCCCTGTTCCGGGAGATCGGCGGCTCGGCCGCCAAGCGCCGCCAGGTCGACGCGTTCCTGCGCGCGCTGGCGGCCACGCTGCCCGACGACCTCACCGGCCCGCTGCGGGTGGTGGACCTGGGCTGCGGCAACGCGTACCTCACCTTCGCCGCCTACCGCTACCTGGTCCAGCGCGGCCTGGACGTGACGCTCGTCGGGGTGGACGTCCGCGAGGACCAGCGCCGCCGCAACACCGAGCTGGCCGAGCGGCTGGGCTGGGCCGACCGGGTCGGCTTCGTGGCCGGCACCATCGCCGAGGCGCCCGTCGACCCGGCGCCCGACCTGGTGCTGGCGCTGCACGCCTGCGACACCGCCACCGACGAGGCGCTGGCCCGGGCGGTGCGCTGGGGCGCCCGCTGGGTGCTCGCCGCGCCCTGCTGCCACCACGACCTGGCCGCCCAGCTCCGGGCCGGTCAGGCGCCCGCGCCGTACGAGCTGCTGACCCGCCAGGGCATCCTGCGGGAGCGGTTCGCCGACGTGCTCACCGACTCGCTGCGGGCCGCGCTGCTGCGTCTGCACGGCTACCGCACCGAGGTGGTGGAGTTCGTCGACTCCCAGCACACGCCGCGCAACCTGCTCATCCGGGCACGGCGGACGGCGGGCGCGCCTACCGACGGGCAGCGCGCGGAGTATCGCGACCTGGTCGGCCAGTGGGGTGTCACGCCCCGGCTGGAGACGCTGCTGGCCGAGGCGCGCTGAGCCGAGGCGCGCTGAGGAGCGCCGAGCGCGGCGGTCCTACCGCCCGCGCTCGCCCCGGTTGCGGTCGCCCCGGTCCAGCACCGACACCCGCTCACCGCGGTTCGATGCCCGCTCGCCGTCGTGCGACGACGCGCTCGGGAACGGCACCACCTTCCCGGCATGCTCGGCGTTGCCGGCGGCGGCGAAGGCGTTCCACGAGATGTCCACGAGCAGCCGCTTCACCTCGGCGTGCCGGACGGCGGCGTTGCGCTGCAACGCCATCCGCGCGCCGAGCACCACCGCGGCCAGTGTGGTGCAGATCGCGCCGGTCGCGGCGATCAGGTGTACGCCGGTCGCGTCGCCTCCGCGTACCGCCAGCACCAGCAGCCAGATCCAGAAGCCGAGCGCGAACACAGCGGCCTTGGCCACGAAGAAGAGGCTCACCGCGCCGGGGCGATGCGGTACGGGACGGTCCGGCTCGGCCATGCTGCTCCTCCATCGACATCCAGGATTTCCTCAGCTTAATTGACCGGCGGCAACTTTCCGTAGTCGGGCGGTCCCGCCAATGAGACCTCCGGACCGATCAGTCAGTTACTTCTCCGGTCCGGCGTACTAGGCTCGGTGCGCGAGCCGGGCCACCGGAGGAAGGGGACAGATCCACCAGGGATGGGTTCCGCAGACGTTTCGCCACAGATGGCCTTCGCGCGCTTCGTACGACGGG
Source organism: Micromonospora sp. CNZ285 (assembly GCF_004637285.1). Taxonomy (NCBI): domain Bacteria; kingdom Bacillati; phylum Actinomycetota; class Actinomycetes; order Micromonosporales; family Micromonosporaceae; genus Micromonospora; species Micromonospora sp. CNZ285. The sequence goes on from NZ_SPQD01000001.1 coordinate 4,635,999, forward strand.
CGATCGACGCCGCGCGCGAGGAGCGCGGCTGGACGGTGACCGACCTCGCCACCCACACCGGTGTCGGCCGTTCCACTGTGTTCCGCTGGCTGGCCGGCGACTGGCAGGACTACCCCGAACTCGCGAAGGTCCGCGGCTTCTGCGCCGCCCTCGACCTGCCCGTGGCTGCGGCGTTCCGCGCGCTGGGCCTGCCCGACGCCGGGCCGGTGCCCCGCCGCCGGGGTGCCGAGGACGGCCCGGTGGAGGCCGACGTGCGGGTCATCCTGGATCGGCTCGCCGACCCGAACGTGCCCGCCGAGGAGAAGCACCACATCCGCGATCTGCTCCGCTACCTGGCCCGCCGCCCGGTCCGCCGGGCCGGCTGAGCGCCCGGCCGGCAGCGGGCTCAGGCCACCGTCAGCGTGAACTCGGCGGTCCGCACCACGCCGCCCACCTGGAAGTCCAGGAACATGCGGTAGCTACCCGGCCCCGGCGCGGTCAGCCAGAACGTCACGTCGTCGCCGTCGCGCACCGGCTCCGGGTGCACGTGCAGGTAACCGAGGTCGCCGTCGCGCAGCGCCACCAGGTGCCCGTACGCCCCGAGGTACGGCTCCAGCGCCGCCGCCGTGCCGTCCGCGCCGGTGACCCGGAACCGCAGCGGCACCGACTTCCCCACCTCCGGCGTGCCCGCGTACCCGACGGTGAATCCGTCGACGGTGGCCGACGTGGCGGCGGCGGGCAGCGGCCGGGGCCGGTACGCGCCGGACGCGGTCAGGTCGGCGCCCAGCACCACGGCGACCTGGCGGCCGTCGTCGGCCACGGCGGTGAAGTCCGCGTACATCCGCCAGGGGCCCGCGTCCGGCGCCGTGATCGGCACCGACCAGGTGCCGTCGGCGGCCATCGTCGGGTGCAGGTGCCGGTAGCCGCTGAGGTCACGCCGGACCATGATCACGTGCATCGGCTTGTCGTGCACGACGGCGAACCGGGTGACCGCCCGGCGCTGGTCGTCGCGGATCTGGAAGCGCAGCTCACCGGCGCGGCCCGCGACCAGCTCGGTCGACGGCACCAGCGTGTAGCCGGCCGAGGTGATCGACAGCCCGGTCGCGCCGTCGCCGCCGCCCTGGGTGACCGTGGCGCCGTCGTGCGTGTGCGCGCCGGTGCCGGGTGAGTGGGCGTGCGCGCCGCCGTCGGTGCCGCCCGTGGTGGCGGCCCCGCCGGCAGTCGTGGGCCGGGCCGGGTCGGCCGGCGCGTTCATCCGCCCGAGGCCGAAGCCGAGCAGGACGGCGAGCACCAGGCCGCCCACCACCAGGGCAAGCCGCAGCGTCTCCCGGTCCACAACGACGGGACCGGCCGCAGCCGCCCCGCCCGCACCGTCCCCGGACCGCGCCGCGGGAGCGTCGGAACCGGCATCGGAGTCGTCGGGGACGACGCCGGTGCCGGACGTGACGGACGACGACTCAGGCACCGCCGCCGACCAGCTCGTAACCCGCCTCGTCCACAGCGGCACGCACGGACTCGACGGGCAGCGGCGCCGCGCTGGTGACAGTCGCGGTGCCGCTCGTCAGATCGATCCGGACCTCGTCGACGCCGGGCAGCGCGGACAGCTCCTCGGTCACCGCCTTGACGCAGTGTTCGCAGGTCATCCCGGTCACGGTGTACGTCTGGACGACGGGTCGCTGCTCGGTCATGACCCCACGGTACCGCCGCCCGGGTGCGGGCCCGACGACGGTCCGCCGACGGTGGTGACAGTCGCATTCCGCCCGGCCCGGGAACTTTTCGCGCAGGCCGGGAACTCCCGCGCCGACCGGCGGCATGCCACGCCGGCATCCCGCCACGCGGGCCGAGGGACGGGTCAGCCGGCCACCGCGAGCGCCAGCGGCAGCACGTCCGGCGCGCCGGCCCGGCGCAGCAGCCGCGCCACCATGGCCATCGTCCAGCCCGAGTCGACCAGGTCGTCCACCAGCAGCACCGGCCCGTCCAGCCCCGGCAGCGCGCCGGCCAGCTCGTCGGGCACGCGGAAGGCGTCGTGCAGCGCGCGTACCCGCTGGGCGCTGTTGCCGCGCGGCCCGCCACCGCCAGGCCCGGCCGGGACGACCCGGCCGAGCAGCGGAAGCCGGCCCACGGCGGCGATCCGCTCGGCCAGCGAGCCGACGAGCAGCGGTCGCGTCCGGGAGCCGACCGCCACCACGCCCACCGGCCGCCGGGGCCACGGGTCGTTGCCGTGCGCCCACGCCTTCAGCACCTCGACCACGGCGGCCACCACGTCGTCGGGCACCGGGCCGTCCGGCGCCTCCGGCCCGACCAGCCCGCGCAGCCGCCCGCCCCACCCCAGGTCGGACAGGCGCCCCACGGCCCGGCCGGGCAGCGTCTGCTCCGCCGGGGGGATCCGGCCCTTCAGGGGTACGCCGACCGACTCCAACCCGGTGGGCCAGAGCTTCTTGGGCGGGATCGGCACGCCGGGGCGGCCGAGGAAGGTCTGCGCGGCGGTCAGCGCCTGGTCGGAGACGGCGGCGTCGAACAGCGGGCCGGCGCAGTTGTCGCACCGCCCGCAGTCCTGCGCCCCGGTGTCGTCCAGCCCTTCCCGCAGGTAGCGCATCCGGCAGCCGGACGTCGAGGCGTACTCCCGCATGGCCCGCTGCTCGGCGGTGCGCGCGTCGGCGACGCGGCGCAACCGGGCCTCGTCGTAGACCCAGGGCTCGCCGGTGGCGAGCCAGCCGCCGCGCACCCGGCGGACGGCGCCGTCCACGTCGAGCACCTTGAGCATCAGCTCCAGCCGGGCCCGGCGCAGGTCGACCACCGGTTCGAGGGCCTGGGTGGAGATCGGCCGGTCGGTGTCCAGCGCGGCGAGCACGGCGCGGACCTGCTCCTCGGGCGGGAAGGCGAGCGAGGCGAAGTACCGCCAGATCGCCGCGTCCTCCACGCCCGGCAGCAGCAGCACCTCGGCGTGCTCGACGGCCCGGCCGGCGCGGCCGACCTGCTGGTAGTAGGCGATCGGCGAGGGCGGCGCGCCCAGGTGCACGACGAAGCCCAGGTCGGGCTTGTCGAAGCCCATGCCGAGCGCGCTGGTGGCGACCAGCGCCTTGATCTTGTTGTCCAGCAGGTCCTGCTCGGCGGCCCGCCGGTCGGCGTCCTCGGCCTGCCCGGTGTAGGAGGCGACCGACCAGCCCTGCCCGCGCAGGAAGTCCGCCGTCTCGGTGGCCGCGGCCACGGTGAGCGTGTAGACGATCCCCGAGCCGGGGAGCCGGTCCAGGTGGTCGGCCAGCCAGGCCAGGCGGTGGGCCGGGCTCGGCAGATCGAGTACGCCGAGGCGCAGCGACTCCCGGTCGAGCGTGCCGCGCAGCACCAGGGCGTCGCCGAGCTGCTCGGCCACGTCCTGCGTGACCCGGGCGTTGGCGGTGGCGGTGGTGGCGAGCACCGGTGTGCGTTCGGGCAGGTTCGCCAGGAACGTGCGCAGCCGCCGGTAGTCCGGCCGGAAGTCGTGCCCCCAGTCGGAGACGCAGTGCGCCTCGTCGACCACGAGCAGCCCGGTGGTGGCGGCGAGCTTCGGCAGTACGCCGTCGCGGAAGTCCGGGTTGTTCAGCCGCTCCGGGCTGATCAGCAGCACGTCGACGGCACCGGCGTGGATCTCGGCGGTGATCTCGTCCCACTCGTCCAGGTTCGCCGAGTTGATGGTGCGTGCCCGGATGCCGGCCCGGGCGGCGGACTCGACCTGGTTGCGCATCAGCGCCAGCAGCGGCGAGACGATCACCGTCGGCCCGTGCTGATTCCCCTCACGCAGCAGCGCGGTCGCCACGAAGTAGACGGCCGACTTGCCCCAGCCGGTGCGCTGCACGCAGAGCACCCGCCGCCGGTCGACCACCAGCGCCTCGATCGCCCGCCACTGGTCCTCGCGCAGCCGGGCGTGGTCACCCGCCAGCCGCCGCAGCACCGCCTCGGCACGCTCCCGGACGGCCATCCGATCCTGGCTCATCCGGCATTTCTACCAGGGAGGGCGGACGACTCCGGCGGGCCGGACGGTGACGTGGGCGTCGGTGCGGGCGTCGGTGCGGGTGGCAGGAAGATCAGCAGCTCGCGCAGCGCGTCAGTCGCCGCCGCCGGCAGCAGGCACCGTGAGGCCAGTTCCTCCATCGACGTGTACGGGCCGCGCATCCGCCGGTCGACCACCACGTGCTGCGCCTGCGACCGGGTCAGTCCCGGCAGCCCGGCGATCACCTGGTCCGGCACCGAGTTGACGTCCACCAGTCCGCCGTCGTCGTACGCGCGGGGCAGGTCGGGGCGCCCGATGCGCAGGTCGTCCCGGGCCGACGGGTACTGGTAGAGCAGGTAACGGGCGTACTCCCGGCGCAGCCGGTTGCGATCGGCGTACGGCCGCCCCCGCCAGAGGCCGCGCAACCAGGCGAGCAGCCGGCCGTTGAGCAGCACCACGTGCGGGACGCCCGCCGCCCAGGTGGTCAGCCAGATCACTATCAGGGTGGCCTCGGGTCCGCTGACCTCCTCGGTCTCGCTGCTGCCCAGGACCACCACGAACGTCACGGCCACGGCCAGGTAGTAGATCGCGGCGGCGACGCTGCCCCAGCCCCGGCGCCAGACCCCGTAGAGCAGCACCACCAGCCACGTGAGCATGCCGAACGAGAACAGGGCGATGAGCGCGCCGCCCACAGTCGCGACGACGCTCAACCAGCCGGGCACGCCGGATGGACGCCGGGACGGCGGCACGGGGCCGATCAGCGGCGCGACAGGGGGCGAGACCCAGGGCGGCAGGCCGGTCGGCGACTCACCGGCCGGTGGCGGCGGAAACGGACCACCCGGCTGCGCCGAGACGGTGAACTGCACCGGAACGGTGAGCTGCGCCGAGACCGTGGGCTGGGCCGGAGCGGTGGGCTGGGGCGGCACCGTGGGCGGAAATGGGCTCTCGGCCGGGCTGGTGGGCAGCGGCCGGGCCGGTGCCTCGGCGGGGGCCGGAAACGGCTCCGGGCCGCCCGCCCACCTCTCGCCGGGTCCGACCGGACGACGCGGCGCCTGCGCCAGGAGGTCCGGGTCGGCGCGCAGGATGCGCCGGTGCAGATCCTGGAGCGGCTCGCCCGGCTCGATGCCGTACTCGTCGCGGAGCAGCCCGGCGTAGTCGCGGTAGGCGGCCAGCGCCTCGGCCTGCCGTCCGCTGCGGTGCAGCGCCAGCATGAGCTGGTGGCGCAGCCGTTCCCGGACCGGGAACTCGGCGACCAGCTCGACCAGTCGGCCGACCAGCTCGCCGTGCCGGCCGTCGGCCAGTTCCAGGTCGACACGCGTCTCCAGGGCGACCGCGCGCAGCTCCACCAGCCGGTGCCGGGCCGCGTCGAAGTACGGCCCGGCGAACCCGGTGAACGGCTCCCCCTGCCACAGCTCCAGCGCGGCGCCCACCTCGGCGAGCGCCTCCTCCGTACGCCCCGCGACCTGTGCCGACCGCGCACGCCGCACGCCGCGCTCGAAGCGCACCGCGTCCACCGCCTCGGGCGGCACCTGCAGCAGGTAGCCGGCGTCGGTGAGGGTGAGCACCCGGGCCGGCGTACGCGGCGACCGGTCGGGTTCCAGCACCCGGCGCAGACCGGCCACGTGCTTCTGCACCACGTTGGGGCCGTTCACCGGTGCCTCGTCCGGCCAGACCGCTTCGACGATCTGCCCGCTCGGCACGGGACGGCCGGCGGCGAGCAGCAGCACGGCCAGCACGGCTCGCTGCTTGGCCGGGCCCAGATCGATCTGACGGTCGGCGTACCAGGCCCGCTGCGGGCCGAGGAGTTCGAAGCGCAGCGCCTCTGACATGCGAGTTTCCGCCCCCGTGTCGGCTGCCGTCGCCCACGGTGGCCGACAGCAGTCGGACGGCAGCATATCGGCAGCGAGACGGCCGTGACGTCTGACGATACTTACCCGGCAACAATCACCTGGGAAAGTGAGTCGAACACCATGACGCAGCGAAACGGTTCCGCCGGCAGCCTCCGGCGGATGGCGGCTCTCGCGACGGCCGTGCTGGCCACCACCGTCCTGTCCGCCGGGTGCGGGACCGGGGACGCCGCCGAGAGCACCGGACCGGCGCCGAGCCCGTCGGCCGACCCGAAGGCCACGCTGCTGGCCGCCGTGCCGGACGAGAAGGACCCGGCCTTCCGGTTCTCCACCATCGAGGGCGCGGACAAGTTCGACGGGGTGGTCGACCCGGCGACGCGCGGCCTCGAGCTGTCCATGTCGGAGAAGAGCCAGGATCCCGAGTTCACCATGGGGATGACCTTCCGCGTGATCGAGGACGACATCTGGATGCGGGTCAAGATCACCGGCATGGCCGGTCTGCAGGACATGATGAAGCTGCCCAAGCGCTGGATGCTCCTGGACCGCACGAAGCTCGACGACGCCTCGGACGTGCCGGTCTACCAGAACGCCGACCCGGCCAACATGGCCGCTGTCATCCGGACCGCGGAGACGGTCGAGGACCGGGGCGACGGCACGTACGCCGGGTTCGCCGACCTGACCGCGAACGCCGACATCCGCGAGAGCTTCACCACGGTGGACGTGGCCGCGCTGGGTGAGGCGGCGAAGAAGGTGCCGTTCACCGCCGTCGTCGGGCCGGACGGGAACCTCACGTCGCTGACCCTGGACGTGCCGGCCGCCGGCAAGACGAAGGCGATGAAGCTGGTCGCCAAGTACTACGACTTCGGCAAGGCGCCGAAGATCAGCGCGCCGACGGGCTCGCAGGTGCAGAAGGCGCCGGCGTCGGCGTACGAGATGCTCAACGGCTGACCACGACGTGAGCGCGAGGGGCGGTGGCCACACGGGGGGCCGCCGCCCCTCGCGCATGTCAGCGGCCGAGCACCGATCCGCCGTTGACGCCGAGCACCTGCCCGGTGACGTACCCGGCGGACGGGCCGGCCAGGTAGCGCACCGCCGCCGCGATGTCGTCCGGCACACCGGCCCGGCCGACGAGCGTGGCGGCGACCCGCTTGGCGTGCCCCTCCGGCGTCATCCGGTCGCCGAAGAACTCGGTCTCCGCCACGTAGCCGGGGCTGACCACGTTCACGGTGATCTGGTCCGGTCCGAGCTGGGCGGCGAGGTCGTACGCCCAGCCGTGCAGGGCGGCCTTCGCGGCCGAGTACGGCCCGGCGCCACCGCGCTGCGCGGCGATCGAGCTGAGCAGGACCACCCGGCCGCCGGGGCGTCGCAGGGCGGGCAGGAGCGCCTCGGTGAGCAGGACGGCGGTCAGCACGTTGGCGTCCAGGTTGGCCCGCCACCAGTCCGCCACCCCGCCGAGCGAGTCGGTCGACCCGCCGAGGTAGCCGCCGGCGTTGTTGACGACGGCGTCCACGGCGCGCTCTCCGACGGTGTCCACCACCGCGCCGACCTGTGCCGGATCAGTCAGGTCGGCGACGACAGGCGTGACCGCCCCGTCCCGCCCGCTCTCGGCACAGATCCGCCGCGCAGCCGATTCGAGCACGTCGCCCCGCCGCCCCACGACGATCACGTCGAACCCGTCGGTCACGAGCCCGTGCGCCACCGAGGCCCCGATCCCGGTCCCACCCCCACTGACCACAGCCAGCCGCCGCTCCCCCATGACCGTCCCCTTCCCGCCAACCCGTTGATCAAGGAGTTTGCGTCATCCTAACCGCGGAATCAGGACACAAACTCCTTGATCAACGGGCCGGGAGAGGGCCCGGAGGGGGCCGGGAGAGGGCCGGGAGAGGGCCCGGCGCGAGGGTCAGCGGGAGCGGCGGAGAGCCGTCAGGAGGGGGGTTACGCGGGAGCGCAGGCTGGCCAGGCCGCCGGGGAAGAAGTAGACGGCCAGGATGAACACCGTGCCCAGGACGAACAAGGGCTGGCTCAGCGGGTGGCTGAGGAAGGCGGGCAGGCTGTTCACCGCGTCGCTGCTGCCGAACGCGGTGAGCCGGTGGTCCAGGTACATGTAGAGGACGCCGCCCAGCACCGGCCCCCACCGCGTACCGGGGCCGCCGAGCACCACCATGACCAGCAGTGACAGCGTCAGCTCCGACGAGGTGATGTGCGGGCTGGCGCCGCCGACGATCAGCACGTAGACCACCCCGCCGGCCGACGCGAGGCCGCCGGCCAGCGTGAACGCGACGAGCTTGAACCGGTACGGGTCGAGCCCGAGCACCCCGATCCGCCGCTCGTCGTCGCGCAGCCCGGCGAGCACCCGCCCGGTCGGCGAGGCGCTGACCCGGTGCACCACGAGGACCACGATGGCCAGGTACGCCAGCGCCAGCCAGTACAGGTTCACCGTGTTGGTGACGCCCACCAGAGCAGCCGGCAGCCCCGACACGTCGAGCGGCAGGCCCTCCTCGCCACCGGTGAGGCCGCCGAAGTCGCGGGCCACCAGGATCGCCCCGACCTGCGCGAACGCCAGCGTCACCATGGCGAACGCGATGCCCACGGTACGCAGGGCCACCGCGCCGAGCAGCGCGGCGAGCGTGGTCCCGCCGATCACCGTGAGCACGGCGGCCTGCCACAGCGGCAGCCCGGCCTTGGTGACCAGGATGTCGGTGCCGTACACGCCGGCGGCGAAGTAGAGGGCGTGGCCGAAGGAGAGCATCCCGGTACGCCCGAACAGCAGGTCGTATCCGGCCGCGAGCCCGCCGAAGACCAGGCAGATGGCGAGCAGTTGCAGTGTGCCGGGCGAGTTCAGCGGCCCCTCGAAGATCCCGGGCAGGTGCAGCGTGGAGTACGGCAGGATCGCCGCCACCACCAGCGCCACGAGCGGCAGGTACGGGCGCAGTCCGTGCCAGCGGGCCCGGCCGGGGGTCAGCTCGTCCGGCACCGCCGCCGGGGGTGCGGGCGCCTCGGCGCTCTTGACCTCGGTCATGCGTGAGCCACCTTTCCGGCCAGGCCCTGCGGACGCAGCAGCAGCACCACGGCGAGCAGACCGACCACGCACAGGTCGCCCAGCCCGGACGTGCCGTAGTAGTTGACGAACTGTTGCAGCAGCCCCACCGCGACCGCCGCGTACGCGGACCCGACCACCGAACCCATCCCGCCGATCACCACCACGATGAAGGCGAAGATCAGCAGCGAGCCGCCCTGCCCCGGCGAGACGGTGCCGAAGTAGACGCCGCCGAGCGCGCCGGCCAGCGCGGCGGCGGCCCCGCCGATCGCGAAGACCAGCGTGAACGCCTTGCGCACGTCGATGCCGAGCGCCGTCACCATCTCCCGGTTCTCCACGCCGGCCCGGATGATCAGGCCGTACCGGGTCCAGCGCAGGAACGCCAGCAGCGCCCCGAGCACCACAGCGGCGGCGACGATCAGCAGCAGCCCGGCGTTCGGCACCTGCGCGCCGAGCACCGATGTCACGCCCCGGCTCCAGTCCGGACGCGGGAACGGGCGCGGGTCGGCGCCCCAGGTGGCCTGGAGCAGCGCCACACCGGCGAGCGACAGGCCGACGGTGACGAGCACCTGCTCGATGGTGCGGGAGTACAGCGGCCGGATCAGCACCAGCTCTACCAGCACCGCGACGAGCGAGCCGGACAGCACACCGAAGACGACGGCGAGCACGAAGCCGAACCCGTCCGGGCCGGCGCCGGGCAGGTTGCCCGCCGCCCACCACGTCGCGTACGCGCCGACGCCGAGGAACAGCCCGTGCGCGAAGTTGAGCACGTCGGCGAGGCCGAACACGAGGGACAGGCCGGAGGCGACGAGGAAGTACAGCGCCGCCAGGCCCAGCCCGGTCAGCGTCAGCAGGACGACCGTGTTCATGAGTGCACCTCCGCCGAACCCACACCGAGCAACGACTTGGTCAGCGCGGTCTCCAGCAGCAGCTCCTGGGCGTCGCCGGTCCAGGCGACCTTTCCGGCGGAGAGCACCACCGCGTCGGTCGCCAGCCGCCGTACCACCGCCAGGTTCTGCTCGACCAGCAGCACCGGCACCGATTCCGCCACCCGTTCCAGCACCTCGGCCACCTCGGTCACCACCTTCGGTGCCAGCCCCTTCGTCGGCTCGTCGACGAGCAGCAGCCGGTTGTCGTTCAGCAGCACCCGCCCGATCGCGAGCATCTGCTGCTGCCCGCCGGACAGCGAGCCGGCCCGTTGCCGTCCGCGCCGCTCCAGCTCCGGGAAAAGAGCGAAGACCTTGTCGTACGCGGGCGTGACGCCCCGCCGTTCGGCCAGCCGCAGGTTCTCCGCGACGGTGAGCGCGGCGAAGACGCAGCGGTCCTCCGGCACGTAGCCGAGGCCGTCGCGGACCAGCCGGTGGGTCGGGCGGGCGAGCAGGCTGCGCGCACCCATGCGTACGCTGCCGCGCACCTCGCCGCCGCGCGGCGTCAGCCCGACGATCGCGCGCAGCGTGGTGGTCTTGCCGACGCCGTTGCGCCCGAGCAGCACGGTGACGCCGGTCGGCGCGACCTCGAAGGACACCCCCTGGAGGATGTGCAGCCCGGCGATCCGCACGGACAGGTCCGCCACGGACAGGACAGGTTCGGTCATTTAGAGTGCCTCCCCCAGGTACGCCTCCTGCACGGTGGCGTTCGCCATCACCGTGTCCGGGGTGTCGCACGCCAGCAGCGCGCCGTGGTGCATCACGGCGATCCGGTCGGCCAGTTCCAGGATCACGTCCATGTGGTGTTCCACCATGAGCACCGCCCGGCCGCTGTCGCCGGTCAACGACTTGATCACGCTGACCAGCTCGGGCACGTCCTCGGCGCTCACCCCGGCCATCGGCTCGTCCAGCAGCATCACCCGGGGTTCACCGGCGAGCAGCAGCGCGATCTCCAGCTTGCGCTTCTCACCGTGGGCCAGGGTGCCGGCGAGCGCCGTACCCCTGTGGTGCAGGCCGACCCGGTCGAGCGCCGCGTCGGCGGCGGCGGCCACCTCCCGGTCGGCCGCCGCCCGCCGCCACAGCTTCATCGAGCCACCCCGGTGTGCCTGTACGGCGAGCCGGACGTTCTCCCGCACGCTCAGCGAGCCGAAGACCGAGGACGCCTGGAAGGTACGCCCCAGTCCGAGCCGGGCACGCCGGTGCGGCGGAAGCGCGGTGATGTCCGCGCCGTCCAGCAGGACCGTGCCCTCGGTGGGCCGGCGCAGGCCGGTGATCAGGTTGAACAGGGAGGTCTTGCCGGCGCCGTTGGGCCCGATCACGCCGAGGAACTCCCCCGGCGCCAGATCGAGGTAGACGGAGTCGACGATGGCGACCTCACCGATCCGCCAGGTCAGACCGCGGGTGGCGAGCACGGGTCAGCCCTTCATCTGCGCGACGGGCGGCGCGCTCTCGTCACCGGTGAGCGACTTCTGCGCGGTGGCGGTGAAGGTGGTGCCGCTGCCGGTGAGCTTGGCCTGGTACATGGGCTGGAGCAGGGCGTGGTCCTCGGCGCGGATCTTCATGGCGCCCTTGACGCCCTCGAACTCCCAGCCCTCCAGCGCCTTGACCATCTTCTCCACGTCGTCGCCGCCCTCCTGCACGGCCCGGACGACCATCTGCGCGGCAGCGAACCCGTCCGGGTGGAACAGGTCGAGCGTGCCGCCCGGCACCTTCGCCTTCGCGGCCTTGGCGGCCTCGGTGTCGCTCGCGCCGTCGAAGTAGTGCGACAGGAACGAGATCTTGCTGCCCGCCGCGCCGAACGTCGGCCACGAGGCGCGGATGTCCAGGCCGGTGACGACAGTGGTGGAGGCGAGGACGCCCTGCTGGTCGAGCGTCTGCCACATGGCGCCGGCGGTGGTGCCGGCCCAGGCGACGAAGAGCAGGTCCGGCTTGGCGGCCTTGATCTGGCTGGCGAACGGCGTGAACTCGGTGGCACTGGCCGGGGCCCGGACGCTGCTCACGTTCGCGCCCGCGCCGCCGATGACGGCCTTGACGGCGGCCTCGTTGGCGTCGCCGAACGCGCCGTCCTGCGCGAACACGACGACCTTCTTGCCGCCCGCGTCGCCGATGAACGACCGGGCGGTCACCACGTCCTGCCAGGACTGCCGGCCGGAGCGGAACGTGTACTTGTTCGCGCCGGTCACCGCGTCGGTGGCGGCCGGGCCGGAGATGAACAGCACCTTGTTCTGCGCGGCGATCGGCGCGACCTGCAGCGCCACCCCGGAGGAGGTGGACCCGGCGATGATCTTCGTACCCTTGCCGATCAGGTCCTTCGCGGCGGACACGGCCTTGGCCGGGTCGCCCGCGTCGTCGGCCTCGGTCACCTCGATCGTGCGGTCACCGACCTTGCCGGTGCCCTTCGTGGCGAAGTCGAGGCCGGCCTTGAAACCCTCGATGTACTGCTTGCCGTAGCTGGCGAGCGGCCCGGACTGGGAGTAGACCAGACCGACCTTGACCGGGGCGGCGTCGCCGCCGCCGGATGCGGTGTCCTGCGGGCTGCCACAGGCCGTGGCGGCCAGAGCGACCGCCACCGAGGTGGCGGCGGTAAGGAACACCCGTCGCGTGTGCCGGATCGTCATTGCGACTCCAGGTGAGGACAGGGGGAATGTCAGTTGTCGGCTCACGCTAGAAGTGACGTCACCCACGGGCTATGTGGTCGGCGCACACAAGTACCCGTGACGGGATGGCCGCACGTTACAACGCCGGACATCGCCACGTAACCGCATCGATCCGGGATGGCCACACCCACCACGCGCACCTCGCCGGCGATGTCGTCCCACGCCATCGCGCGCCGGTCACCGCCCGCCGCACTCCCCGTCGTGGTCGGCCGCCCGTGCGCACCGCCGCCCGCCGTCGCGCGGGCGGTCACACCAGACCCAGTGGCGTACGGACTGCTCGTCCTCCCGTGACACGGTGGTCCCGGCGCGCTCCACATCGGCCAGGAACCCGAGCGCCCGGCAGATGGCCCGCGCGAACCCCCGCGCGCCGTCGAGGTCAGCCGCGAGCACCGGCAGGTGTACGACGAACCGCTCCCGGCTCACCGCTGCGTACCCGGCGTGAACCGGGACTGCCAGCTCTTGAGCGCCTGCTTGATGCGCGTGTTCTCCTCGGCGTACCGGGACGCGTCGCGCCGGGCCAGCGCCAGGTCACCCGCCACCCGGTAGAGGAAGGCGTGCACCTCCGCCGGGTCGAGCCCGCGCCGCACCGTGCGGAACCGCCGCTCGCGGATCTGCCCGACGCTCAGCGGCCGGCACGAGTCCGAGCGGTACCAGCCCTCGTTCGGCAGCCTCCCGGGGCGGCTTCGCCGCGCCGGCTGGAACAGGTTGAGCACGTTGCGCACGCCGATCCTCCTCACCGAGCCGTGGAGGCGACCCGCCCGCAGACAGGGGACGCGGGCGGGCCGCCGACCCCGAGACCGCAGCCCGTTCGGCGGTACGACCCCGGAGCCCAATCCGGGTCCGACTCCCGAGGTTTGCCGAACCAACCGGAGCCGGACGCGACTCAACCTACACCAGTATCTGGTTATGCGCGAGCCTCCACCCTCGACGTGCCGAGCAACTTGTTGCAGTTACTTGTGCAGGTAGGGCAGGATCGGATTCGCCGAACCAACCGGAGTCCCCACCATGCCCACAGCAGAAGCACCGTTCCGCCGTATCGCCAACGACATCGCTGCGAAGATCAAGAGCGGCGAGCTGAAGCCGGGCGACCGGCTGCCCTCCACCCGCGAGTTGGCCGAGACCTACGGCGTCCACATGAACACGGCCTACCGCGCGATGTCGCTGCTGCACGATCGCGAACTGATCACCGGCCAACCCGGCCGCGGCACCTACGTAGCCGAACCCCCGAGCTGATCAACTCAACTACGCCGAAGTGGCGGCGTCATCGCGCCCGGAAGCAGCCACTCCCCCGAAGCACCGCCCGCCCCGCGCGACAAGCCCCGCCCGCCACCGCCCGCCACCGTCGATCTTGGAGTTGTGGCGCCCAGGATGTCGGACTGAGGACGATTCGTGAGGTGCCACAACTCCAAGATCGGCGAGGCAGCCCCTCCACGCGGGGAGAGCGCGACGGGACCCGGGCAAGCGGACGGGGTGCCCGCCGGGACGGCGGGCACCCCGTTACAGGAGCAGCGGTCAGCGGCCGGCTCGGGCGGCCACCGCCGTGTCGGGGTGGTCGCTGAACACGCCGTCCAGGCCCAGGTCGAAGAACAGCTCGTACTCGGACGTGATGTCACCACGCGCGTTCGGGTCGGTGCCGATACGGAAGTCGACAGGCAGGAACTCGTTCTCGGCCCGGAACGTCCACGCGTGCACCACCAGCTTCTGCCGATGCGCGTCGCGGATCACCGACGTCGGCGCGAGCAGCCGTCCGGCGGAGTCCCGGGGCACGATCAGGTTCTTGTTCAGGCCCACGCCGTCGGCGTACCGGGAGATCCAGGCCAGTCCCGCGGGCGTGGCCAGGTCCGCGTAGGTCCGCTTGTCGCCGCCCGCGACGAAGTCGTAGGGCGCGCCGCTCGCGTCCATGAGCTGCACCAGCCGTACGTCGATCATCTTGTCGAGCTTGCGCAGGTTGGCCGTCTCGAAGCTCTGCACGAACACCGGGTCGGCGCGGTGGGTGAGCCGGTTGCGGCGCAGCACCGCCACGAGGGGCTCCTCCAGCGGGCGGCCGATCGAGGCGAAGTAGGTGGGGTGCTTGGTCTCCGGGTAGACGCCGATGGTCCGGCCCCGGGCCTTCGACTCGGTCCGCGCCAGGTCGATGACCTCCTGGAACGTTGGGATCTCGAACGTGCCGTCGAACGCGGTGTTGGCGACCCGCACCTGCGGCAGCCGCTCCTTGGCCCGCAGCGTCTTCAGCTCGGCCAGCGTGAAGTCCTCGGTGAACCAGCCGGTGACGGTCACCCCGTCGATGGTCTTCGTCGCCTTGCGGCCGGCGAACTCGGGGCGGGCGGCCACGTCCGTCGTACCGGAGATCTCGTTCTCGTGCCGCGCGACCAGGACACCGTCCTTCGTCGCGACCAGGTCCGGCTCGATGAAGTCGGCGCCCTGGCGGATGGCGAGCCGGTAGGCCTCAAGGGTGTGCTCCGGGCGGTAGCCGCTCGCGCCGCGGTGACCGATCACGATCGGCCGCTGGGGCGCGCGGGCCTGCTCGGCGCGGTGGTCCGGGCCGGCGGCACGGTGGTCGGGGCCGGCGGCGCGGTGGTCGGGGCCGGCCTGGGCGGCCACGGCCGGCACCACCACAGCGGCCGCGAGCAGCGCGCCGGCCACGCCGAGGGCGGAAAGGGTACGTCGCAACGCCGTCTCCTGTCGTCGATGGGTACGCACAGCAGACCGGGCGTGGTTGACCGCCAGTTGGTCGGTTCCTGACCTGCCGGTGAATCTCCGGACGGAAGATGACGGGATGCGCCGCCTGCTCCGGAAGCCCGTACGGCTGGTGCCGTTGGGGTTCCTGGCGGTGATCCTGGTCGGCACCGGTCTGCTCATGCTGCCCTGGGCCACCAGCGAGCAGCGGTACACCCCGTTCGTCACCGCGCTGTTCACGTCCACGTCGGCGGTGTCGGTGACCGGGATGGCGGTGACCGACACGCCGAACTACTGGAACGGCTTCGGCCTCGTGATGATCACCGTGCTGACGCAGCTCGGGGGTCTGGGCATCCTGACCGGGGCGTCGCTGGTGATCCTGGCGGTCTCTCGTCAGCTCGGCCTGCGTAACCGGTTGCTCGTGCAGGCGGAGACCGCCGAGTTCGGCCTCGGCGACGTACGCCGCCTGCTGCTGCGCATCGCGGCGACCGTCTTCGTCACCGAGGCCCTGATGACGGCGGTGATCGCCACGCGCCTGTTCCTGGCGTACGACTACCGGCCGGGCCGGGCGCTCTGGTCGGCGGTGTTCCACTCGGTGCAGGCGTTCAACAACGGCGGGTTCGCGCTCTACTCCGACGGCCTGATCGCGTTCTCCCGCGACGGCTGGGTGGCGCTGCCGCTCAGCATCGGCGCGATCATCGGCGGGTTGGGCTTCCCGGCGCTGTTCGAGGCGGTACGCGAGTGGCGGCAGCCGACACGCTGGGCGGTCGCCACGAAGCTGACCGTCTGGGGCAGCGTGGTGCTGACCGTCTTCGGCGTCGCCTACCTGCTGACGGCCGAGTGGGCCAATCCGTTCACGATCGGCACCTACGACGTGCGGGGCAAGCTGCTGGCGTCGTTCACCCAGATCGCGTTGAGCCGTACCGGCGGCTTCGACGTGGTGAACGTCGGGCACCTCACCGACGAGAGCTACCCGATGCTGATCGGCCTGATGTTCATCGGCGGCGGCAGCGCCAGCACCGCCGGCGGCATCAAGGTCTCCACGTTCTTCCTGCTCGGCTTCGCCATCTGGGCCGAACTGCGGGGCGAGCCGGACACCACTGTCGGACACCGCCGGGTGGCGGCGGCGAGCCAGCGGCAGGCGCTGACCGTGGCGCTGCTGAGCGTGGCGCTCGTGGCCGGCGGGACGGTCGGCCTGATCGCGCTCACCTCGCACATATCGTTCTCGGCCGCGTTGTTCGAGGTCACCTCGGCGTTCAGCACCACCGGCCTGACCGTCGGGGTGTCCGGTCAGCTCTCGCCGCCGGGCCAGTACGTGCTGACCGCGCTCATGTACATCGGCCGGGTCGGGCCGCTCACCTTGGGCTCGGCCATCGCGTTGAACACCCGTCACCGGCTGTACCGCTACCCGGAGGAGCAACCCATTGTCGGCTAGACATCCGGAGGAGACCGGCATCGCGGTGATCGGCCTGGGCCGGTTCGGCGCGCGCCTGGCGGACTCCCTGTCCCGGCTCGGTTACGAGGTGCTGGCGGTCGACCGTGACCCGAACCGGGTCCAGCACTGGTCGGCCGACCTCGACCGGGTGGTGCAGGCGGACAGCACCGAGGAGGTGGTGCTGCGCCAGCTCGGGCTGGCGGACTTCCGCCGGGTCGTGGTCGCGATCGGGGCGTCGCTGGAGGCGAGCGTGCTCACCGTACTGGCGCTGGCCGAGCTGGGGATCGAGCAGATCTGGGCGCGGGCCACGTCGGAGAAACACGCGAAGATCCTGCACTCGGTGGGCGCGCACCACGTGGTCTTCCCCGAGGCGGAGACCGGCGAGCGGGTGGCGCACCTGATCGTCAGCCGGATGCTCGACTTCATCGAGTTCGACGACGACTTCGCCATCGCGAAGATCAAGGTGCCGGCGCCGCTGGTCGGGCGGTCGCTGCGCGACGTCGCACCGCAGGACCGGTACGGCGTGATGGTGGTCGGCGAGAAGCAGCCGGGCGAGCCGTTCCGCTACGCCGGTCCGGACACGGTGCTGACGCCGGACAGCGTGCTCATCGTGGAGGGCGGCATCACCCAGGTGCAGCGCTTCTCCGCGCTGACGTGACGACGGCACCGACGTGACGACAGGTCTCACCTGTCAGCCCTTCTTCGGACCCTTGCCCTTGCCGGGCCCACCCCCCTTCGGCCGGTCTACTGTGCTTTTCCCTTGCCGTTCTCCTTGCCCTTGGGCTTCGGCGCGGCCTTGGGCTTCGGTTTCGCCGGCGCCGGCTTGGCCTTCGCCGGCCCGCTCTTGGCGGTGGTCTTGGTGGCCGGCTTGACCGGCGTCTTCACCGGCGGCGCGGTGGTCGGCGCCGAACCGGCGATGCCGGAGACCTGCACGCCGCAGGTGCTGCCGCCGAGCGTGAACTCCACCGGCAGCGTGTTGCTCCCGGTGTAGCGGCCGGCCAGTGTCAGCTTCGTCGACGCGCCGGGCGCCAGCGCCGGGTCCGTCGCCGGTGCGGCGATCGAGACGGTACGCCCCACCTGACGTGCCGCCGGCTGGGCCGTGGTGACCGTCTGCTTGCCGGGGAACGTGAAGCTCATGGTCCAGCCGCGCAGTTCCCGGTCGCTGGTGTTGGTGAGCGTCAGCTCGGCGGAGAAGTCCTTGCCGGTGTCGCGGCGCAGCGAGTAGTCGACGGCGCAGGGGATGGGCTCGGGCATGCTCATCCGCGCCTCGGTCGGCTCCACCCCGCCGCTGGCCGGGCTCCGCGACGTCAGCCCCCACATCGTGGCGGTCACCGCGACCAGGCCGACGGCGGCCACGCCCGCCTCCACCTTGCGCCGCCGCGCCACCGCCCGCCTCGTGCGGGTACGCACCACCGAGAACGGCAGCGCGTCCGTCTCCGCCGACCACGGCAGGATCGTGGTACCGGCGTTCTCGGCCAGCGCCGGGTCCATCCGGCCGAACGCCGGTGACACCGGCACGATCGCCGCGATACCCGCGGCCTCGGCGAGCGTACGGGCCACCTCGGCGGTCGCCGGGCGGTCCTCGGGGCGCTTGGCCAGGCACCGCTGCACCAGCGCGGCGACCGACTCGGGCAGGCCCGGCACGGCGGGCATCGGGTCCGGGTCGCGGTACATGTGCGCGCGCAGCATCTCGGTGGTGGTGCTGGCCTGCCACGGCAGGCGGCCGGTGAGCATCCGGTAGAGCAGCAGCCCGACCGCGTACACGTCGGTGGCGGGCGAGACGTGGCCGTTGTCCAGCCGCTCCGGAGCCAGGTACGCGGGCGTGCCGAGCAGCGCGCCGTCCGGCCCCTTGTCGCTCTCCCCCACGAGCGCCGAGATACCGAAGTCGACGACCTTCACCCCGGTCGGGGTCAGCATGACGTTGCCCGGTGTGACGTCCCGGTGCACCACACCGCGGGCGTGCGCGGCGGCCAGCGCCGAGGCGACCTCCGCGCCGATCGTCATGGCCTCCCGCCAGGGAAGCTGCCCGTCGCGGCCGAGCCGCCCGCTGAGCGGACCGCCGTCGACCAGCTCCATGACCACGTACGGCACGGTCAGGCCGACCTGCACGGACTCGCCGTAGTCGTACACGTTGGTGATGTTGGGGTGGCACAGCCGCGCGGCGGCCTGCGCCTCCACCCGGATCCGGTGCCGGAACGCCTTGTCGCTGGCCAGCCGCGAGGCCAGCACCTTGACCGCCACCTGGCGGCCCAGCACCTCGTCGTAGCCGCGCCAGACGACCGACATGCCGCCCGCACCCAACTGCTCGACGAGTCGATATCGCTCGCCGAGCAGTTGCACGCCGTTCCTGACCGGTCCACCCATGGTCGGTCCTGTTGCCCGAAGTGGGCCCCGGTACACCTCAGCGGTCGGAATCGGTCAGGAAAGTCACCCGTTCAGGCGGTCGCGAGCAGTTGGTCCACCGGCGCGTAGTCGTCGGTGAGCACCATCGCGTCACCCACCCATGCGGTCACCGCCGCCTCGTCCATCAGCGAGGCCGGCTCGGGCAGCAGCTTCAGGCCGGGCGGGATCGCGGCGAGCGGCAGCGGCGCGTCCGAGGCGACGATCACGAAGTTGGCGCCCTGCTTCCCGTCGATCGCGCCGGGCGGGGCGATCAGCGCGACGTGCGCGAACACGGCCTTCACGGTGGCCAGCTCGGCCCGGATGAACCGGCCCGGCGGGTAGTCGATGACGTTCTGCACGTAGATCCCGTCCGGGCGCAGCACCCGCCGGATGTCGGCGGCCATCTCCCGGGTCGCCAGGTGCCACGGCACGACCAGGTGGCCGAACGCGTCGCCGACGATGAAGTCGCGGCTGTCGGCCGGCTCGCCGCGCAGCAGCACCCGCGCGTCCCCCACCTCGGCGCGCATCCCCGATCCGGTACGCAGGCCCAGCTCCCGCCGGTCCAGCTCGACCAGGCCACCGTCGAGTTCGAACACCAGGTTGTCGGTGCCGGGCCGGGTCGCGGCCAGGTAGTGCGGCACGGTGAAGCCGCCGCCGCCCAGGTGCAGCGCGTCCATCGGCTGCTTCGCCGGCCGCGCCACGTCCGCGACCAGGCCGATCCACTGCGTGTACGCGTACTTCAGGTGGGTCGGCTCGCCCAGGTCGACGTACGAGTGCTCGGCCGAGTTGAGGTAGAGCGTGCGTCCCTGCGGCCACGACGGGTCCACCTCGACCCGGGCGCAGTGGTACGCGGTCTCCACGTCGCACGGGTTCGGCGCCGCCGCGGTGAGCCCGGCGGCGGCCAGACCGAGCAGCGCCAGCGCGGCCTTGACCCGGCCGGGCGCGGACAGCCCGCTCGGGCCGGCCTGCCGGCGCAGCCAGACGCCGAGCGCCAGCCCGGTCACGCCGAGCACGGCGGCCAGCCCCAGCACGATGACGGTGCTGGACAGCGCCGCCACCAGCACGAAGCCGGTGCCGAGCGTGGCGGTGATGCCGCCGAGCGTCCCGATGCCGGACAGCTTGCCCACCACCTGCCCGGTCCGACGCAGGTCGGCGAGCTGGAGCTTCACCACGAGCGGGGTGATCCCGGCCAGCAGCGCGGCGGGCAGCAGGACGGTCAGCGCGGTCAGCAGGAGGACCGCGCTGGCCGCGCCGCCGCGCAGCGCCTCACCGGCGTACCTGACGATCGGCAGCGTGACCGCGGTGGCGATGCCGGCCAGCACCAGCGCCGGGGCGAGCAGGGTGCGCGGGTCACGCCGGTCGGCGAGCCACCCGCCGAACCACGCCCCGTACGCGATGGCGGCCAGCGCCATGCCGATCACCGAGCTGGTCACCTGGAGGGTCACCCCGACGTACGGGCCGACCAGGCGCAGCGACACGGTCTCCAGCACCAGCACGGCCCCGCTGGAGAGGAAGACGAGGAACGCGGCGAGCCCGTTGGGCAGCGCCCGGGGCGGGACCGGGGCGTCGGCCGCCGGTCCCGCGATGACGTCTGACGATGTGCTGCTCACCGTGGCGATGCTACGCAGCGCTCGCGGCGGGCCGGGTCAATACATCGAGATGTGAACATGGTTTGTGTGGTCCGCTGCCGGGCTGCCGCCGCCGCTGTACGCGCGCCAGCCGGTGTTCGGCATCCAGATCTGCCGATACCAGATGACGTACATGATGCCGAGCCGGTTGGCGTTGTTCTTCGCCCAGGCGGCGAGGCTGTCGCCGTACGCCTTGTCGCCGCCGGTGGCGGTCTTGTCCTCGAACCCGCCGCTGGCGGCGGAGAAGTCGCAGGCCCGGCCCTTGGGGTGCTCGCCGCCGCCACCGCTGCGGTGACACGAGGCGTAGCGCTTGTAACCGGCCGCCTTGGCCTGCTGGAGCATGTGCAGCGTGCGCGGCGTGATGCAGCCGGACGCGGGCGTCGGATCGTCGACCGAGCAGGACTCCGACGGCCACGAGCCGTCCGAGTTGCGCGGGGCGGGCTTCGCCGACGAGGAGGTGCCGTTGAAACCGGACCCGGCGCCGGAGCTGACCTTCGCCAGCGCCACCTCAGCGTCCTTCTTCTTGCGGGCCTGCACGGCGACCTGCTTGGCCTGCTCCCGCACCTCGGCGTCGATGGCGAGCTTCGCCTCGGCCGCCTGCGCCTTCGCGTCGGCCAGTTCCCGCAGCCGCTTGCTGTCCCGCTGGGCCATCACGTCCAGCTCGGCCGCGCGCTTGAGGAAGTCGTTCGGGTCGGAGCTGGCCAGGAGCATCGACGTCGCGGTCAGCCGGCCCATCCGGTACGACTGCGCGGCGACCTCACCGGCCTGCGCGCTGAGCGCGACGAGGCGTACCTCGACGTCCTTGAGCTGGGCGGCGAGCGCCTTCTGCCGGCGCCTGGAGTTCTCCAGCTTGTTCTGGGCCTCGATGTGGCCCTTCGCCGCCGCCTCCAACGCCGCCCGCAGCTGCTTGCTGCCGCCCTCGTTCGGGGCGTTCGGGCTGGGTACGGCGGCGGCCGGGCCGGCGGCCACGCCGGAGCCGAGCAGCACGGCCACCGCGGCGAACGCGGCGAGCAGCGACCGCCGGACGCGCCGGCCGGTAGGGCTGGTCCTGGGCACGTGTTGGTCCTTCCGTCGACCGCCGGCCCCCGTACACCGAGCGGCGTCTCCGCCGGCGCCGGACGGCGGCCTGCTGGCGGAGACCGCCGGTCACGATACCGGACCACGCGCGACGCGCCAGGCCGGCGACGACGTACGGCGTCCGACGTCGACGCAGCGTGCCATGCCCGTCGCGCAGCGCCGCTCAACCGCCCAGCAGGGCGGCGCTCACCTCGTCCCAGATCTCCGGGCTCGACGCCACGAGCAGTCCCCGGCCGTCGTCGGCCGGGTGGTAGTCGGCGCCGTCGAACCGGCGGGCCACGCCACCGGCCTCGCGCACCAGCAACGTGCCGGGCGTGTGGTCCCACGGCAGGGTGCGCCAGAACAGCACGAACTGCTGCGCGCCGGTGAGCACGTCCAGGTATTCCCGGCCGGCGCAGTGCTGGCCGGGCAGCAGCTCACCGATGCGGCGGCCGCCCTCCTCCACCCGGCGGCGGAAGTCCGGCGGCAGGAACTTCGTCGCCGCGGTGCCGCGCAGCGCGCCCACCCGCGGCTCGGCCTGCGGCGCGCTCAGCGACGCCCCGTCCAGCTCGGTGCCGGCGCCGAGCCGGCACGCCGCCATCGTGCCGTCGAGCGGGTCGTACACCCAGGAGGCCACCGGTACGCCGTCGGTGAGCAGCGCCGCCATCAGCGCGAACGGCCGGCGGCCGGCGGCGAAGTTGGAGGTGCCGTCGACCGGGTCGACGAGCCACACGTCGCCGCTGCCGCGCAGGTGCCGCAGCAGGTCCGGGTCGTCGGCGACGGCCTCCTCGCCGACCACCACCGAGCCGGGACGCAGCCGCCGCAGGCCCTCGGAGATCAGCACCTCGGCCTCGCGGTCGGCGACGGTGACCACCTCGCCCGGCGCCTTCTCGGAGATGTCGGACGCGTCGAGCCGGCGGAACAACGGCACGACGACCTTGGCCGCCGCCTCCTTCAGCAGCGCGCCGACGTCGTCCAGCAGCGGGTCAGCCACGCGGAGGCAGCTTGACCACGCTGACGAAGAACTCGTCGATCTGGCGGACCACCGAGATGAAGCGCTCGAAGTCCACCGGCTTGGTCACGTAGGCGTTGGCGTGCAGCTGGTAGCTGCGCAGGATGTCCTCGTCGGCCTGCGAGGTGGTGAGCACCACGACCGGGATGCGGCGCAGTTCCTCGTCCTTCTTGATCTCCTTGAGCACCTCCCGGCCGTCACGCCGGGGCAGGTTCAGGTCGAGCAGGATCAGGTCGGGCGTCACCGCGTCCGCGTACTGGCCCTCGCGACGCAGGTAGGCGAGCGCCTCGGCGCCGTCGGAGACGACGGTGAGGCGGTTGCGGAGCTTGTGCTCCTCGAACGCCTCCTGGGTCATCAGCACGTCGCCGGGGTCGTCCTCGACGAGCAGGACCTCGATCGGGCTCTTGCCGTCCGCGGGCGCGGTCATGCCACCGTCTCCTTCATGCCACCGTTTGTACCGTGTCGGTCCGCCTCCGCGGGCGGCTCTTCGCGTGCCTCGCCGTCCGCCTGCCGCCCGGTGGCCGCCGGGTCGGTCTCGGCGCCCTCGGCGGCCGGCGTCTCGGCCGGCTCGGCACCGTCCGCCGCCTCCCCGTCCGCGCCGTCCCCGTCCGCTGCCGCCTCCGCCGCCTTGGCGGCCTCGATGTCGGCCTCCAGCGCGGGCAGCGTGAACCGGATGGTGGTGCCCTCGTCGGCGTCGGTGTCCACCCAGACCCGGCCGCCGTGATACTCCACGATCTTCTTGACGATGGCCAGTCCGATGCCGGTGCCCGGGTACGCGTCCTTCGAGTGCAGCCGCTGGAAGATCACGAAAATCTTGTCGGCGAACTCCGGCTCGATCCCGATGCCGTTGTCCCGGCAGCTGATCTCCCACTCGCCGTCCACCAGCCGCGCCGACACGTGCACCTTCGGCGGCACGTCGGGCCGGCGGAACTTCACCGAGTTGCTGACCAGGTTGACCAGCAGGTTGGTCAGCAGCGGCTCCTCGCCGCGGATGGTGGGCATCTCGCCCCAGGTCAGGTCCGCGTCGGCGTACTGTAACGCCGCTTCGGTCTGCCCCGCCACGTCGCCCATCACCTTGTTCAGGTCGACCTCGGTGAAACCGGTGGTCAACCGGCCGATCCGGGAGAACGCCAGCAGGTCGTTGATCAGCCGCTGCATGCGCTGCGCGCCGTCCACCGCGAACGCGATGTACTGGTCGGCCCGCTCGTCGAGCTGCCCGGCGTAGCGCCGCTGGAGGAGCTGGCAGAAGCTCGCCACCTTGCGCAGCGGCTCCTGGAGGTCGTGCGAGGCGACGTACGCGAACTGCTCCAGGTCACGGTTGGAGCGGGTCAGCTCCTCGGCCTGCTTCTGCAACTGGCTGTTCACCCACTCGATGCGCTCCCGCGCCTCGCGTACCTCGTCCAGCTCCCGGGCGATCTTCATCCGCATCTGGTCGATGTCCTCGGCGAGCCGGCGGAACTCCGGCGGCCCGGACCCCTCGATGCGGTGCCGGTAGTCGCCGTCGGCCACCTCGCGCACCTGGTTGACCAGGTCGGCCAGCGGGCGGATCAGAATCCGGTCCAGCGAGAGCAGCATGACCACGCCGGCCGTCGTCACCACCAGCGCGGCGATGATCAGCAGCACGACGAGCGTGTTGCTCGTCGAGTTGACGCGGTCGGCGGTCTCCTGCCGGACGGTGAGGATCTCGTCCTGGAGCGTGTTCACCGAGGCGCGGATGCCGTCGAACTGCTGACGCGTCGCATCAGTGATCAGCGCCTGGCCGGCCTCCGGGCCGTCCCGCTCGACAGTGGTGATCACCGGCTCGGCCACCTGGGCCCGCCACTGTGCGGTCTGCTGCTCGACCACGTCCAGCGACCGGCGCACGTCCGGGTAGTCGGCGGAGAGGTCCCGGATCGAGGTGACCAGGCTCTGCTCGCGCTTCACGCCCTCCTGGTAGGGCTCCAGGTCGCTGCGGGCGCCGTTCACCGCGTACCCGCGCACCGCGGTCTCCTGGTCGAGCAGGACGCTCATCAGCTCCTGCGCCTGGACGCGCAGCGGGCCGGTCTTGAGCAGGACCGCGTCGATGTTCTCGCGGTTCTTCGCGGCGACCGCCGCCTCCGCGGCGGCCAGGCCGAGCAGCAGCACCACCACCACGCCGAGCAGCGCGCCCACTCGCCGACGCAGGGTCCACCCCTGCTGGTACGCCTTCACAGGTTCCTCCCCGTCGCCCTTCGCGCTCGCACTCACCGGCCGCTGCCCCGCGTGACCAGCAACATCGCCACGTCGTCGGCGAGCGGGCCGCCGTTTATCTGCTCGGCCCGCCCGACCAGCCACGCGGGCAGCTCGGCCAGCGGCACCGCCCGGTTCGCCGGGTCGGCGAGCAGCCCGGTCAGGCCCGGCACGTCGAGGCGTTCGTCCCCGCCGTCCACGCGGCCCTCGATGAGGCCGTCGGTGTACATCAGCAGGGACCAGTCGTCGGTGTCGAACTCCAGGTCGAAGGCGACCGGGCGGCGCGGGCGTACGCCCAGCAGCAACCCGCCCTTGGCCGGCACCGGCGCGACCTTACCGCCGCTGAGCAGCAGCGGCGGCGGATGACCGGCGAGCCGTACGGTGGCCCGCGCCGACGCCAGGTCGAGCCGGGTGGTGGCCACCGTCGCGAAGATCTCCTGGAGGCGGCGCTCGCTCATCAGCACCTGCTCCAGTGCGGGCAGCACCTCGTCGTCCGGCACCCCGGCCAGCACCAGCGCCCGCCAGGCCACGCGCAGTTCGACGCCGAGCGCCGCCTCGTCCACGCCGTGCCCGCAGACGTCGCCGACGATCAGGTCGATCCGGTCCGACCGGGTCTGCACCACGTCGTAGAAGTCGCCGCCGATCAGCGCGGCGTGCCGGCCGGGCCGGTAGAACGTGTGCACCGACACCTCGTCGGTGGTCATCAGCGGCTGCGGCAGCAGGCCACGTTCCAGGCGGGCGGACTCGGCCTGGCGCAGCTCCACCTCACGCAGCCGGCGGGCGTTCTCGTCGGCCCGCTTGCGCTCCACCGCGTACCGCAGCGCCCGGGTCAGCAGGACACCGTCGACCTGGCCCTTGACCAGGTAGTCCTGCGCTCCCTCGGCGACCGCGACGATGCCCAGGTGTTCGTCCGAGCGGCCGGTCAGCACGCAGACCGCCGCGCCGCTGGCCATCTCCAGCACCCGGCGCAGCCCGTCCAGGCCCTGCGCGTCGGGCAGGCCCAGGTCGAGCAGGACGCAGTCCACGCCCATCACCCGCTGCCGGGCCTCGCTGAGGCTGGTGGCGACCAGCAGATCGATCATCGAGTTGGTCTCGGCGAGAAGCTCACCGACCAGGAAGGCGTCGCCCTCGTCGTCCTCGACCAGCAGCACCCGCAGCCGCTCGCCCGGCGGTACACCGCCGTGCAGCCCCGCCCCGGCCGACGGCACGCGGACGGCACCCGACGCGCCGGCCCCCCGGACCGGTCGGGTCACCGCCGCGAGACGCGGGAGTTCGCTGGTGATGTCGGACTCCTTCCGAATGCCCTGCTGATCCTGGCTGACACAACGGTCCCACCCCGACAGCGGCACGGTCGACCCACGATGTTACGCCGGGAGCGCTGTCACGCCCGCAGCGCACCGACCGAGGACTGCCGCCGTGGCCCTCGGGGGTGCAGGATGATCCCCACCCCGTAGATCCACCCCGAGGAGTCCCTGTGGGCGCACCCCCCACCCGCCCCGCCGACCGCGCGTTCACCAGGCCTCGCCGCCGGCCGATCGCCGCCCTGGCCGCGCTCGCCGCGCTGCTCGCCGTCGGGGCGGGCGTCCTGGTCGGCCTCTCCACCCCGGCGCCGCGCCCGGCGGACGCGCCCGCGGGCGAGTTCAGCGCCGCCCGGGCGTTCCGGAACGTCGAGGTGATAGCGGCCGAGCCGCACGTGGCGGGCAGCGCCGCCAACGACCGGGTACGCGAGCACCTGGTGACGACGCTGCGCGGACTGGGCCTCCAGACCGAGGTGCAGGACGCGGTCGCGCCCGAGGCCGGGCAGCTGTCCGGCGCGGCGGGCGGGGCGACGCTGGCCCGGGTCCGCAACGTGGTGGCCCGGCTCCCCGGCACCGACCCGACCGGGAAGGTGTTCCTGGTCTCGCACTACGACTCGGTGCAGACCGGTCCGGGTGGCAACGACGACGCGGCCGGCACCGCCGCGATCCTGGAGGTGGCCCGGGCGCTGACCACCGGCCCGCGCCCCCGCAACGACATCGTCTTCGTGCTCACCGACGCGGAGGAGGCGTGCCTGTGCGGGGCCGCCGGGTTCGCCGGCGACCATCCGCTCGCCCGCGACGGCGGCGTGGTGCTCAACCTGGAGGCGCGCGGCTCCACCGGCCCGGTGATCATGTTCGAGACGTCCCGGAACAACGCGAAGCTGGTCGAGATCTTCGGCAAGGCCGCCCCGCACCCGGTGGGCACCTCGTTCGCGGTGGAGATCTACCGGGCGCTGCCGAACGACACCGACTTCACCGCCTTCCAGCACGGCAAGTTTGCCGGCCTGAACTCCGCGTACATCGACGGCGGCGCGATCTACCACACCCCGCTGGACGTGCCGGCCCGGCTGGACCGGGGCAGCCTCCAGATGCACGGCGACAACGCGCTCGGCCTGGCCCGCGAGTTCGGCCGCACCGACCTGGACGACCTGCGGGCCGTCCACGACGACACCTACTTCCCGGTGCTCGGCGGGCTGGTCCACTACTCCGGCTGGCTGACAGTGCCGCTCGCAGTGGTCGCCCTGCTCGCCGTCGGCGCGCTCGGCTGGCTCCTGCGCGTCCGGGGCCGGGCCACCGCCGGCACGCTCGCCGCCGGCTTCGGCCTCACCCTGGCGCCGATCGTCGTGGCACCGCTCGGCGCGTGGCTGCTCTGGACCGCGATCACCACGATCCGGCCCGGGTACGCCGAACTGCTCGACCCGTACCGCCCGGTCTGGTACCGGCTCGCCGTGGTGGCGCTCGCCGCCGCGGTGCTGTTCTGCTGGTACGCGCTGCTGCGCCGCCGGGTCGGCCCGGCCGCGCTGGCGTTCGGCGGGCTGGCCTGGCTCGCCGTGTTCGGCGTGCTGCTCGCCGTGGCGGTGCCCGGCGGGGCGTACCTGACGACACTGCCGGCGCTGGCCGGCGCGCTCGCCGGGTTCGCGGCGCTCGCCACCCGGCGCGACGGCCCGTGGCCGGTGGTCGCGGTGACGCTCGCCGCCGCAGTGGCGGTGGTGATCCTGCTGCCCCCGGTGGTGCTGCTGTTCCCGGCGCTCGGCATGGGCATGGGCGCGGTAGCCGCGCTCGTCGCGGTGCTGCTCGGCCTCGCCGTACTCCCGGTGGTGGACCTGCTGCACCCCCGGGCCGGCGGCCAGCGCGGTCTGCTCGCGCTGCGCGCACGCCGGCTCGGCGCGCTGCCCGCCGCGGCCGCCGCGCTGGCCGCGGTGGTGCTCGCCGGGGTCGGCCTCACCGTGGACCGCTTCGACGCCGCGCATCCCGTGCCGACCCATTTGATGTACGCGCTGGACGCGGGCACCGGGCAGGCGGCCTGGCTCAGCCGCGAGGAGAAGCCGCAGCCCTGGACCGACGGCTACGTCGACCGGAGCATCTCGGTGGCTGACGACTTCCCCGGCCTGGGCAACGGCGAGATGCGCGCCGGGCCGGCCACCGCCGCTCCCCTGCCCGCACCGAAGGTGGAGACGCTCTCCGACACCCGCACCGGTGACCAGCGCGTGCTGCGCGTGCGGGTGCTGCCGCAGCGGCAGGTACGCCTGCTCACGCTGCACGTCGACACCACCACCGCCACCGTGCGGTCCGCTGTGGCGGCCGGACGGGTCGTGCCGGTCGAGCCGGGCGAGGGCAGGTGGGGGTTCGGGGTCGTGTTCCACGCCCCGCCGCCGGAGGGTGTCGAGGTCACGCTGACGCTCGTGCCCCGGGGCGGTGCCGTTTCGGTGCGGGCGATGGACGCCAGTGACGGGCTGTCCGGGGTGCCCGGGTTCCGGCCCCGGCCGGAGGGCGTGGGCGTGGTCGGGTCGCACAGCTCGGAGATGTTGGCGGTGGCCCACACGTACCCGCTCTGAGCAGTCTTCTTGATCGACACCACCTCGCCGAAGTGGCGGTATCCGCGCGCCGGGATACCGCCACTTCGGCGTACTGGCTGTGGGTCAACGCCGCCCCAGCACCTCGGCGACCCGCAGGAAACCGTCCGCGCCGTGGCCCAGTCCGACGGCCCGGCGGGCCATGCCCTCGGCCGCGCGCATCACCCCCACGTCGATGCCGTGCGCCTCGGACGTGTCGACGATGTGGGCCATGGACGAGACGGCGGAGGTGATCGGGTTACCGTCGCCGGGGAAGCGTCCCGCGTCCATCTCCACCGCGCCCTCCTCGAAGATCGGCGGCAGGATCGCGGCGATACCAGTGGCGAACGGCGCGAGTTCCCGCGCCGTGACGCCCTCCGCCCTGGCCACCGCCAGCGCGTGCGCGTAACCCGCCATCGCGGTCCAGAAGATGTCGAGCAGCGCGATGTCGTACGCCGCCGCGCGCCCGATCTCCTCGCCGAGGTGGGTGTGGGTGCCGCCCAGCGCGTCGAGCACCGGCTGATGCTCCCGGTAGAGGCCGGCGGGACCGCTGTAGATGACCACCGCGCCCGCGGTGCCGATGGTGGTGGTCGGCGTCATGATCGCGCCGTCCAGATACCGGATGCCGTGTCCGGCCGCCCACCGCGCGGTGTCCCGGGCCCGGTCCGGGGTGTCGGCCGTCAGGCTGACGACCGTTCGACCCGTGAGCGCGGCGGCCACCGCATCGCGTCGCAGGATGGCGTCCGACGCGTCGTAGTTCACCACGCAGACCACGATCAGCCCGCTCGCGGCGACCGCCTCCTCGGCGGTCCGGGCGCTTGTCGCGCCCCGCTCGACCAGCTCACGGTCCTTGCCGGGCGTGCGATTCCAGACCGTCGTGGGCACTCCGGCGCTCAGGAAGGCGCCGGCCAGCGCACGACCCATCGGTCCCAGACCGAGCACCGTGACAGACTTGTCGGGATTGGTGTTCACGCAGACTCCTCTTGTCGAACGGGACGCAGATGACGCGCAGCCGGGCCCAGGATCTGAACGTCTGTGGAGTGACGGCCGCGATCGCCGTGATCGACGGCAAGTGGAAGACAGCCCTGCTCTGGCTGCTGGAATCCGGCCCGCGCCGCCCCGGAGAGTTGCGCCGGCAGCTTCCGGGCCTCACCGAGAAGGTGCTGACTCAGGCGTTACGCGAGATGGAGGGCGACGGACTGGTGCACCGGGAGGCGTACGAGGTGCTGCCGTTGAAGACCGAGTACTCGCTCACCGCTTTCGGCCGCGAACTGGCCGAGGCGCTGGCTCCCCTCTCCGACTGGGGCCACCGCCGCCTGGACAAACTCGCCGAAGCCCGCACCGCCTCCTGACCTGTTCTTTTCCGCCTCTGCCCACAACCAGGTTCGTCGCGGTCGCGCACGGCGACAAGTACCCACAAAAAAGTGGCTACGCCTGTTGCTCGACGGCGAGACTCGGGTCATGGAATTCCTCTGCTACCACCGCGATCGGCTCGGCTCGGCAACTCTGCGCCAGGAACTGGTCGAGGAGCACTGGTCCTACATGGACCGGTATGCGGAGCAAATGATCGCGCGCGGCCCGACCCTCGCCGACGACAGCTCGCCGACCGGCAGCGTGCACATCCTGAGCCTGCCCAACCCCGCCGCCGCACGGGCGTTCGCCTTCGACGAGCCCAACTACCAGGCCGGCGCGTACCGGGACGTGATGCTGCGGCGGTGGCGGAACATGCTGGGCCGCACCATGTGGGACTTCACCGGCGGCCGGACCGGCGGCAACCGCTACCTGGTGCTCGGCCTCGGTCCGGAGCAGAGCGCCGGCCCGGTGCTGCCGCAGCGGCAGGGCGAGCTAATCGCGTACGGGCCGCTGCTGTCCGACGACGGCGCGACGTGGGTGGGCACGGCGGCGCTGGTGCGGGCGGCCGGGCCGGACGAGGCACGGGCGGTGCTGGCCGCCGACCGGTACGCCGACCTCGAGGTGCACAACTGGGTGTTCGGCGGCCGTCCGGCGTAACCGGCTACTCGTGATCTCCCAGCCAGCCACCGATCCGCAGTTCGGGCGGTACCTGTCCCTGCCGCAGCACCCACTCGTCGGCCAGAGACGCGACGACCAGGTCGCAGTGATCGAACCGCAGCAGAACACCGGTCGGCTGGGCCGATACGCCCCGGATCGGTGCGGCGTTCAGCAGCCGATGCCCGGGTAGCAGCGCCAGCAGATCGGGCCGTTGTGCCGGTCCGACGCGCGTCTCACCGTCCTCCCCCATGTCGTACGCCGCGTACGGCTCGGCGAACCGAAGACGCAACGCCTCGCCGGATCCATGGGCCATGAGCGGTGGCGTGCCCGAGAAGTGCAGCCAGAAGTGCAAGAGGCTCTCCATGTCGCCGCCACGCCGGCCGCCGAACCAGTGGCGGGCCTCGGTGACCGCGACGAGATCCCGGCCGATGACCGGACGCAGCACCTGCACGGCCACCGCTTCGGTGTCATCGGGTGAATCGGGCACGGCTACTTCCAGCGGTATTGATCTAGGTCAAGGTGCATAGTCCATCAAGCGTGCAAGACCACCTCTGACCTTCGGGCAGAACCCTGGTGGGTGGGCAACGGTGGTCGCTTTCGGTTGCCCTTCGGCGGCCTGGCTACGGCATGATCTTGACTTCGGCTCAAGCCTCCGGGGACTCGAACCCTGAATCCGGCCGGCCCTGCGAGTATGCGGCGTGATCGGACGCACCGGGCCGGTGAGTAGGCGATCTGTTCACGCTGCCTGACGTCGTTTGACAGCCCTTGTCGTCCTCGGTTGTGCCGGAGTTGTGCCCGTTGATCTTGTCGCAGGAAGGGGAGGTGTGCCGGATGGATGGGTTACTTGAAGACGCCGATGATCCCTGTAACCGTGCCGACGATGCCGCTGACCGTTGCGAGCTTCGCTGACGCGCCGGTCCAGATCCCCTTGGCCTTCTGCTGCCAGCCGAGAGTCCACCAGTCGCGCCCGAACTTTTGCCACTTGTGCTGCCTGAGGTGACATCCCAGGACCAGCCCCGTCGAGTTGTTGCGGCAGAACTCCACAACGCCACCACGCTTGCGGTTGATCGCGCCGCAGTACACCGGCGCCTGGAAGAGGACGAAGACGATCAGTAGGCCGACGAGAACGGCGTAGAGGCCTGGGCCGACCGCGTTGTTGCCCAGGGACAGGAGAAGCACCGCCAGGATGATGTAGCCCCAGTACTGCCACAACTTCGATCTTCCACGCGACGCCATGAATGCGTACGGTACGGACGCGAGTGCATAACGTGAAGGCATCTAGACTGTCGGCCTTCCGACGAGACCACTTCAGCCCATCGATCTTAGAAGCTGTCGATAGTCGACCAAGCTGGACGACTGCGCCTCTGACCGGGGGTTACACCTTGCCTGGCTGGTCAACGATGGTCGCTGCTGGCTGTCGTTCGACGGTCTGGAAGCGGCATGAGCTTGCAACCTAGGACCGCTGCGGCAAATGGGTACGGCGTGCGATCCGCTAGGGTCACGAGGCTGAGTCGGCTGCAAGGGGTGAAGCAGAGATGCAGGCAGAGAGACGGGCGGCTGATCGGGTTGCCGCGATGCTGACAAAGGCCGAAAGCCTTAAGAAGACATACACTGCCCCGCCGGATAACTTCATCGGCTTCGAGGGATGGGTCGACAGTGAACTCTTCGCAGAGTGGCGCACACAGAGCCTTGTAGTACTGCGCCAAATTCTCGGCGCCGAGCATCAGTACACGCGCTCGTTCGAGAAAGGTACGGAAAAGAATGCCGTTCCCAGTTCCGTGCAAAACGGCGTCGGAGTACTTCGCGCCGTTGCCGAGGATCTGACAAACGGCCATTTGTTCGACGTAAAGCTACTAATCGAGGCGGAAGTCTTTTCCGATTTCATGGAAATGGCCAAGCATCTCGTGAACAGCGGCTACAAAGACCCCGCCGCCTCGCTCGCCGGAGCGGTTCTCGAAGACGGCTTACGGCGCATTGCAGACGCTCAAGGACTAACCTATAAAAAATCTGATGGGATTGCGGCTCTCAATGACTCCCTCGCAAAGGGCGGGGTCTACAACAAGCTGACTCACTCAAAAGTAGATTCCTGGAGACACATCAGAAACTCGGCGGATCACGGAAAGTTCAGCGACTACAGCTCCGGTGATGTGCAAGCGATGGTAACCGGCGTGGTCGATCTTCTGGGGGCCCACCTCAAGTGAGGGGCCGATAGGCAACCAGAGGCTGGCTGGACCTCACCCTGAAATGCAGGAAAATAGATAATGGCAGGCAGCGCGCCGTAGAAGTACTAGCCAATTGGTAGGCCATGACGACCAACTGGGCTGAATTCGCCAAGAATATTGCGCCCGCCGCCACAGCCTTCATCGGCGTTGCAGGAGTTTGGATCGGCTCGAGGCTTAACGCACGTACGCAGCGCCAAGCATTCCTGCGTGAGCGCATCTTCGCCGAGATGGCACGCCGCCGAGAGGTGAGCGCTCGTTTCAAAAAAGCGTTGTGGATCTTCTCGCGGCGCGTAGAGAAAGTCCGAGATATGGCCGCCGAGGCCGCCGAGTTGAAGGCCAAAGGCAAGGACTACTCTGCCATGAAGTTCAACATCGTCGAGGCTCAGGATCTCCAACTCCAAGTCATCGAAGCCTTTGCAACCTTAGACGTCCAGGTGCCCGCAAGAAACTGCATGGAGTCCCTTACCAAGGGCTTCAACGCCGCGAGCAATCTGAAGACGAAAGAGGCTCTTGCGAACTACGCCTTCTTCCAGCAGCAATACGTGATCTTGATGGAGGAACTAAACAAGGAAGGCGAGGATTTCAACGCGGTCATTGACGCCACCTTCACGCCGCTGCGACGGCTGCTGCTTCGGCGTGCACTGCGGCAACCTCCTCCGTACAAAGTTCCTCCCCCACCATCCGAACTGCGCAGGCCGGGCGAAGGAATCGAGCGCTAGTTTGCCATTCAACGCTCGCGCACTCCATTTCCCGTTGCCCCCCAGCCATCCCGTCGGCCTTCGTCCGCACCTCGGTGGGAGTGGGTGGGGCCTGCCCGGACGGAGGTTGTCGGGATGGCGCCACCATCCCAGAGCGCCCCAGCGCCCCGCCGGAGGCACTGCCTGTGTCTCGACCAACGTGAAGCCCCGGAACTGCCATCGATCATGGCGG
Organism: Micromonospora sp. CNZ285; assembly: GCF_004637285.1. NCBI lineage: Bacteria > Bacillati > Actinomycetota > Actinomycetes > Micromonosporales > Micromonosporaceae > Micromonospora > Micromonospora sp. CNZ285. The sequence continues at coordinate 4,669,821 of NZ_SPQD01000001.1, forward strand.
CCCGGGGCTTCTTCTATGTCGCGCCGTCGGCGGGCTATCACCGACGCGCCGGCGGCCGAAGGCCAGAGGCGCGGCGGCGGGCCTTCGGCCCGGCCCAGGTTCGGCGGCGCGAGCGGCCTGCGAAGCGGGCCGCCTTGAACTCCGGAGTCTGGAAACCCGCGATCCGGGCCACAGGTGCACCGGACGACAGGCACAACGGGATGCACGTGCTCCGGCACACCTACGCCTCGGTGCTCCTCGACGCCGGGGAGAGCATCAAGGCCCTCTCGGCCTACCTCGGGCACGCGGACCGGGGCTTCACCCTCCGGACTTACACACACCTACTGCCGACAAGTGAGGACCGCACCCGGCGAGCCATCGACAAGGCGCTGGGTGAGGACCAGGAGGGCGACGACCCTCCGGAGCCCGTAGACGGCCTGGAGACGGCCGGATCTTGCTTCCGACCCCCGCTGGACGACCCAAGATGCAGGTCAGGGGGCATGCGGCCTCTACTTCCAGCGGAAGTGGACGAACAGGCGGCCGAAGTTCTTCGAGTCCTTCTCGACCCGGTGGTAGAGCTGCTTCACGTCCTTCTGGTCGAGGAAGCGCAGCACCTTCTTCTTCAGCGCGCCGGAGCCCTTGCCCGGGATGATCTCCACGAGCGTGGCCTTCTTCGCCACGGCCTCGTCCATGATCCCGCGCAGCGCGCGATCGATGTCGTGGCCCTTGTTGTAGATGTCGTGGAGGTCGAGCTTGAGCTTCACGGTCCCATCCTAGGTACGCGGAAGGGCAGCCCGCCCGGGCTGCCCTTCCGCGTCATCGGTCAACGACCGACCTTGCCCTCCACCCGGCGCAGGGCGGTGGCGTAGTCGGTGTTCGTCGAGTACATCGCGGCCGCGATGCGCAGGTGCCGCAGCGCGTCCGCCGGCCGGTTCATCCGCTCCAGCGTGCGGCCGAGCACGTGGTGCGCGTAGTGGTCGCTCGGATCGCGGTCGACCAGCGCGCGCAACTGCTCCTCGGCCCGGTTGAGCTGGGCCGACTGGAAGTACGCGCGGGCCAGCAGCTGCCGGACCGAGGAGTTGTCCGGCTCCGCCTCGATGATCGGTTCGAGCAGCCGGGCCGCTCCGGTCGGGTCACCCGCTTCGAAGAACATGGTCGCCCGCCGGTACTCCGCCAGAAGATCCACTCGACCCACCTCCTCGTGTCGCGCCAGGCCCTAGGTCCGACGCTGGCACAACACCGACGGAACCGCGAGTGTTCCTGCGGTCGAAGATCAGGTGGTCGGGTCGTACCGGCCGCCGATCAGGTCCCAGGCCCGGACACCACCGACGATTCCGGCCGTGTTCGGGACGATCACCACGTCGTCGCCCATCCGGGCCACCTGCTCGGGCCGGATCAGCCGCGAGTTGCCGCCGCCGAGGTACAGCCGGTCCCAGCGGAACACCGGCCGCAGGCCGTCCACCACCTGCCGGATCCGCCGGGACCAGAACGCGTCGCCGAGCCGCCGTCGTTCCGGCTCCCCCACGTACGTGTCGTAGGTGGTGTTCCACCGCACCGGCGCGTGCGACAGCTCCAGGTGCGGCGCCAGCACCCCGCCGTCGAACAGCGCGCTGCCCAGCCCGGTGCCGAGCGTCAGCACCAGCTCGCAGCCGGTCCCGGCGACCACGCCCGCGCCGTGCACCTCGGCGTCGTTCAGCACCAGCGCCGGCACGCCGAACGCCTCGGCCAGCGCGGTGCGCGCGTCGTACCCGGACCACTCGGCCATCAACTCGGGGTCGACGCGGCTGCGCGGCCCGGAGCGGGTCACGTAGTGCGGCGTCGCCACCACGACGCCGTGCCGGATCATGCCGGGCATGCCGACGGTGAGCCGGTCCGCCGTGGGCAGGCGGGCGCCGAGATCCAGCAGCGTCTTGACGAACAGTCCGGGCGGCAACGGGTACGGCGTGGGCACGCGCAGCGGCCGGGCGCGCATGGTCCCGGCGGCGTCCAGCACGGAGGCCTTGATCCCGCCGCCACCACAGTCGATCGCCAGTGTGGTCACCACGGCTGTGAGTCTCCCTCAGACCGGCGCCGCCGCGAGCGCGGGTCACGGTAATCCGGATGCGCCCGCCGGTAGGCTCGGTCACCTGATGAGCGCCACGTTGATCGCCAAGGACCTCACCGCCGGCCACGGTGACCGCCTCCTCTTCGAAGACCTCGACCTCGTCGTCGCACCCGGCGACGTGGTGGGGCTGGTCGGGGTCAACGGCGCGGGCAAGTCCACGCTGCTGCGTACCCTCGCCGGTCTTGCCCCCCGCGAGCAGGGCTCGGTGGCGCTGAGCCCGCCCACGGCGACTGTCGGCTACCTGCCGCAGGAGCCGGAGCGCCGGCCCGGCGAGACGGTCCGCGAGTTCCTGGCCCGGCGGACCGGGGTGACCGCCGCGCAGGCCGCGCTGGACGCCGCTACCGAGGCGCTCACCGCCGGGGCGGCGGGCGCCGACGACGCGTACGCGAACGCCTTGGAACGCTGGCTCGACCTCGGCGGCGCGGATCTGGACGAGCGGGCCGAGCAGGTCGCCGCGGAGCTGGGTCTCGACGTCGGCCTGGACCACCCGATGACCGGCCTGTCCGGCGGGCAGGCCGCCCGCGCCGGGCTCGCGTCGCTGCTGCTCAGCCGGTACGACATCTTCCTGCTCGACGAGCCCACGAACGACCTGGACCTGGCCGGGCTGGACCGGCTGGAACGCTTCGTCACCGGCCTGCGCGCCGGCACCGTGCTGGTCAGCCACGACCGGGAGTTCCTCACCCGCACGGTCAACCGGATCGTCGAGCTGGACCTGCACCAGCGGCAGGTCAAGCACTACGGCGGTGGCTACGCGGCCTACCTGGAGGAGCGCGCGGTGGCGCGCCGGCACGCCCGCGAGGAGTACGAGGAGTTCGCCGACACGAAGGCCGACCTGGAGGCGCGCGCCCGCACCCAGCGCGCGTGGATGGAGAAGGGCGTCAAGAACGCCCGCCGCAAGGCCACCGACAACGACAAGATCGGCCGCAAGTACCGCGCCGAGTCGACCGAGAAGCAGGCCGCGAAGGCCAAGCAGACCGCCCGGCTGATCGAGCGGCTGGAGGTGGTCGAGGAGCCGCGCAAGGAGTGGGAGCTGCGGATGGAGATCGCCGCCGCGCCCCGCGCCGGCGCCGTCGTGGCCTCGCTCCGAGGCGCAGTGGTACGCCGCGGCGGCTTCACGCTCGGCCCGGTGGACCTGCAGATCGACTGGGCCGACCGGGTGGCGATCACCGGGGCGAACGGCTCCGGCAAGAGCACCCTGCTCGCCGCGCTGCTCGGGCGGCTGCCACTGGACGAGGGGCACGCCGCGCTCGGCCCGGGTGTGGTGGTCGGCGAGGTCGACCAGGCCCGGGGACTGTTCCTCGGCGACCAGCCGCTGCTGGACGCGTTCGGCGCCGCCGTACCCGATCTCGCCCCGGCGGACGTGCGGACGCTGCTGGCCAAGTTCGGGCTGCGCGCCGAGCATGTGCTGCGGCCGGCGGCGACGCTGTCCCCCGGCGAGCGGACGCGGGCTGCGCTGGCCCTGCTCCAGGGCCGGGGCGTCAACCTGCTGGTGCTCGACGAGCCGACGAACCACCTCGACCTGGCCGCGATCGAGCAGTTGGAGTCGGCGCTGGCGAGCTACCCGGGAACGCTGCTGCTGGTGACCCACGACCGGCGGATGCTCGACGCGGTGAGCGTGAACCGGCGGCTGCGCGTGGCGGACGGACGGATCGCCGAACACTGATCCGTGCCGACCGGCGCGCGCGGGTCCACAATGAGCGCATGCTCAAGTGGGAGTACGCGCTGCTGGTCCGCCGCCGCCAGGCCGCCGCCACCGACGCCGGGTGGGAGGTCGTCTTCATCTGGTACGGCCCGGACGGCTCCATGATCGACGTGACGCCGTACGGCGACACCGCGCTGGCCCACCTGAACCGGGCCGGTGACCAGGGCTGGGAACTGGTCGCGATGAGCGAGGACCCGTCGTTGCCGGGCAACAACGAGTTGCACCGCTACCACCTCAAGCGCCCGAAGGCAGCGGCCGCCCAGCCGCGCCAGCGCATGCGAGGCTCCCGCACAGTCCGCCGAACCCTCTCCCCCTGACCGCCCTCCCCCTGTTCCCCTGTTCCCCTGTTCCCCTGTTCCCCTGTTCCCCTGTTCCCGATCTTGCAGTTGCCGCCCCTCGGATGCCCCTTTTGCGAGCTTGACCCGGGCCGCAAGTACAAGATCAACGGTGGTGGGAGGCGCGGGAGCCGACATCAGCGCGCACACCCCGACCACCACCCCGGCGATCAAGGACTTTGTGTCCAGGTCGCGCTCGAAACAGGACACAAACTCCTTGATCACCTGGATGGGGCGCGGACTGCGGCAGAGGTCGGGCACCCTGCTCGGTGATCAAGGAGTTTGGGTCGGCGGGGCGGCTCTGGGAGGACACGAACTCCTTGATCAACGTGTGACGGGGGCGGTGTCGGTGCGTGGGTGGGGGCATATCGGGGCGAATCGGGGGTAACGGGCCGCCGGAGGTGGCGCATGGTGGCGATGGGGCAGACCGCGCTCTCGGGTGAGCGACTCCGGCAGACCGACGGCTTCCTCGCCGAGGCGTGGGCCGACATGGTCCGGCACGACGAACGGCTGCGCGGAACGGCGGTCGAGGTGCGCTTCGACCGTGGGGTCGCGCACCTGACCGGCGAGGTCGCCGACCCGGAGCAGCTACGGCTGGTACGGGAGCTGATCGGCCGGCTGTCCGGCGTACTCGGGGTCTGGTGCCGGGTCACAGTGGCCGGGCGGGCGCCGGTGGTGGTCGACCTCGGCTGCGGCGCGACCAAGCAGTGGCCGGGCAACCTGGGGCTGGACATCTATCCGGCGCCGGGCGTGAACGCGGTCGCCAACCTGGCCGGCTCGCTGCCGCTGCGCGACGACTCGGTGGACGTGTTCTTCGCGGTGCACATCGTCGAGCACCTGATCGACTTCCTGCCACTGTTCGACGAGTGCCACCGGGTGCTGCGCCCGGGCGGGGTGCTGCACGTGATGAGTCCCTGGTGGCGGCACGTCAACGCGGTGGCCGACCCGACGCACGTACGCCTGCTCGACGTGCAGACGTTCAAGGGCATCTGCGGTCAGCGCCCACCGGGTACGCCGCGCTGGTATCCGCTGCACGTCGGCTGCGACGGCGCCTCGATCTTCGCCGACCTCACCCCGCTGCCACCGGACGCCCCCGCCCCGTCCCCCTCCCACCTGGCCCGCTTCTTCGACTGAAGCCGCGCCGGCCGACCAGAGGGACCACCCCGTCGATCACGAAGTTGACGGCACTCAAGGAAATCGACTTCGCCGTCAACTTCATGATCGACGAGACCAAGAGGGCCCCAAAAAACAGGGCTAGGCGGACTCGCGCAGGGCCACGTGGTGGGGGGCCACCAGCTCGCGCGGTGGGGAGTCGCGGTCGGGGCCCAGGCGGCCCGCCAGCAGCTCTACCGCGAGGCGGGCGATGCGCTCCTTGTCGGGGGCGACTGTGGTCAGCGTCGGGATCGAGAAGCGGCCGTCCTCGATGTCGTCGAAGCCGGCGACCGCGACGTCCTCGGGCACGCGCAAGCCCATCTCGTGCAGGGCACGCAACGCGCCGAGCGCGAGCGTGTCGTTGAAGCAGAAGACGGCGTCGGGGCGTACCCCCGTGGTGAGCAGGTGCCGCATGGCGGCGGCGCCGTCCGCGCGGTGCCAGGCCGGCGCGGGCGCCACCAGGCGGTCGTCGTACACGATGCCGGCGTCGGCCAGCGCGGCGGTGTAGCCGGCCAGGCGGAGCCGGGCGCTGGCGCCTTCGGGGGTGCGCTGGGAGCCGATCGCGGCGATCCGGCGGCGACCGAGCCCGATCAGGTGGGCGGTGATCTCGCGGGCCGCGGCCACGTTGTCGATCATGACGTGGTCGGCGGGGCCGTGGTCGACGCGTTCGCCGAGCAGCACCATGGGCAGGCCGGCCAGCGCGGCCAGGTCGTCGGCGGTGAGTGCGAGCGGGCTCAGGATCAGGCCGTCGATCATGTGGTCGCCGATGCCGCTGGCGGCCTTACGTTCCTGCTCGGAGCCGCCGCCGGTCTGGTCGATGAGCACGGTCCAGCCCTGGTCGGCGGCGGCGGTGACGACGTGCCGGGCCAGCTCGGCGAAGTAGGGGATGTCCAGCTCGGGTACGGCCAGCGCGATCACACCGGTACGGCCCTTGCGCAGGTTGCGGGCCGACAGGTTGGGCCGGTAGTTGAGTGCGGCGATGGCCTCCTCGACCCGGGCCCGGGTGTCGGCGCGCACGTGCTGGTAGCCGTTCACGACGTTGGAGACGGTCTTCACCGACACTCCGGCCCGCTCCGCGACGTCCTTGAGCCTGTGCCGCACTGCACTTCCTTCCGGTGAACGCTGGCCGCACTGTACCGCGCCACGACGACGCAACTGCCTCTTTACACGGGCGCTTACAACGTTGTAGAAACCACTGACGGCGGAGTGACCGCGGTCACCCGCACCAGCAGCGAGGGAGAGGTTGGCATCGTGCCGAACGCGCAGCTCACGATCGATCCGGCGTTCCGGGTCGCGCCGGCGGACCGCCGGATCTTCGGTTCCTTCGTCGAGCACATGGGCCGCTGCGTCTACGGCGGGGTGTACGAACCGGGCCACCCCACGGCCGATCGGCGAGGGCTGCGGCGCGACGTGCTGGACCTGACCCGCGAGCTGGGCGTGTCGGTGGTCCGGTACCCGGGCGGCAACTTCGTCTCCAGCTACCGCTGGGAGGACGGCGTCGGCCCGGTCGGCGACCGCCCGCGCCGGCTCGACCTGGCCTGGAAGACGATCGAGACCAACGAGTTCGGGCTGGACGAGTTCATGACCTGGGCGGCGGAGGCCGGTGTCGAGCCGATGATGGCCGTCAACCTCGGCACCCGCGGCGTCACCGAGGCGCTCGACCTGCTGGAGTACACCAACCACCCGGGCGGCACCCAGCTGTCCGACCTGCGCCGCAAGCACGGCGCCGAGCAGCCGTACGGGGTGCGGCTGTGGTGCCTCGGCAACGAGATGGACGGGCCGTGGCAGGTCGGGCACAAGACCGCCGACGAGTACGGCCGCCTCGCCGCCGAGACCGCCCGCGCGATGAAGATGATCGACCCCTCGATCAGCCTGGTCGCCTGCGGCAGCTCCGGCCGGGGGATGCCCACGTTCGCCGCGTGGGAGGCGACAGTGCTGGAACACACCTACGAGCACGTCGACTACATCTCCGCCCACACCTACTACGACCCCTCCGACGGGGACCGGGCCAGCCTGCTCGCCTCCGCCGTCGACATGGACGCCTTCATCACCGAGGTCGTCGCCACCGCCGACCACGTGGGCGCCAAGCTGCGGCAGAAGCGCAAGCTGAAGATCTCCTTCGACGAGTGGAACGTCTGGTACCAGTCCCGCCTCCAGTCCGACCTGGACCGGCGCGGCTGGGTCGAGGCGCCGGCGCTGATCGAGGACGACTACACGGCCGTCGACGCGGTGGTGGTGGGCGACCTGCTGATCACCCTGCTCCGGCACGCCGACCGCATCGGCGTGGCCTGCCAGGCGCAGCTCGCGAACGTGATCGCCCCGATCCGTACCCGCAACGGCGGCCCGGCCTGGCGGCAGAGCATCTTCCACCCGTTCGCGCTGACCGCCCGGTACGCCCGCGGCACCGTGCTGCGGACCGAGCCCACCGGCCCCACCTACGAGACCCGGCGGTACGGCGACGTGCCCGCGCTGGACACCGTCGCCGTGCACGACGAGGAGACCGGCGCCCTGGCCGTCTTCGCGGTCAACCGCGGCCCGCAGGACCTCCCGCTCGACCTGGACCTGCGCGGCCTGCCCGGCCTGCGGGCCGAGGCGCACACCACGGTGGCGGCCGGGACCGACCCGGACGCCACGAACACCGAAGCGGACCCGGAGCGGGTCACGCCCCGGGACCTCATCACACCCACTGTCGACGGCGGCCGGGTCTCCGTGCTGCTGCCGGCCACCTCCTGGAACCTGCTGCGCTTCGTGCCGGCGCTGTGACCAGCAAATACTCCATCCCGTCCCCCAAGGAGTACCCATGATCCAGAACGAGATGAGCCGGCGGCGCCTGCTCGGGCTCGGCGTCGGGCTCGGCGCGGCGGCCACGCTGACACTCAGCGGCTGCGGCGGCGGCAGCAGCTCCGACAGCTCCGGCGCCTCCGGCAACGGCGGCAAGGACTACAGCGGCCCGAAGGTGGACCTGAAGCTGTGGAACGGCTTCACCGGCGGCGACGGTGACATCTTCAAGACGCTCGTCCAGCAGTTCAACGGCGAGCACGAGAACATCGCGGTCAGCGTGATCACGTACCAGTGGGAGGACTACTACAGCAAGCTCCCCGGCGCGGTCTCCAGCGGCAACGGCCCGGACATCGCGGTCATGCACATGGACCAGCTCGCCACGTTCGCCGCTCGCGGCGTGATCAACGAACTGGACGACGTGGCGAAGGCCCTGGAGCTGAGCGAGGGCGACTTCGCCCCGACGGTGTGGAAGGGCGGCCTCTACAACGACAAGCGGTACGGCATCCCGCTGGACATGCACCCGCTGGGCTTCTACTACAACAAGGCGGTCATGCAGAAGGCCGGCCTGGACCCGGAGAAGCCACCGACCACCAGGGACGAGTACACCGCCGCGCTCACCGAGCTGAAGAAGTCCGGCGTGCAGGGCTTCTGGGTCAGCCCGTTCCAGTTCACCGGCGGCATGACGTACTATAGCCTGCTGCACCAGTGGGGCGGCACCGTCTTCGACGCCGACGTGGCGAAGGCGACGTTCAACTCCGACCCGGCGGTCGAGGCGTGCACCTGGCTGGTCGACCTGATCAAGCAGGGCCACTCCCCGGCCAACGTCGGCCAGGACGCCGACTACCTGGCGTTCAAGAGCGGCAAGAACGCGTTCACCTGGAACGGCATCTGGCAAATCAACGACCTGAAGAAGAGCCCGAACGTGCAGTGGGGCGTCGCGCCGCTGCCGCAGATCGGCAGCCAGAAGGCCGCCTGGGCGAACTCGCACAACTTCACCATCGTCAAGCAGCGCTCCGCGAACGCCGACAAGACCGCCGGCGCGAAGGTGTTCATCAACTGGCTGAGCCAGCACTCGCTGGACTGGGCCAAGGGCGGCCAGGTGCCGGCCCGCAAGGCGGTCCGCGAGAGCAGCGAGTTCACCGCGCTCACCGAGGTCAACGCGCTCGCCCCGGAACTGGAGTACGCCGCGTTCCCGCCCGCCGCGCCCGGCCTGGGCGAGGTCATCCTGACCTTCTACAGCGCGTTCAACGAGGCGGCGCTGGGCAAGAAGTCGCCGAAGCAGGCGCTCGACGACGGCGTGGCCAAGGCGAACAAGCAGCTCGAGGACAACCGCAAGAAGTACGGGAACTGATCCGCCGTGGCGGACGTGATCGAGGTCGGGGCGGCGCGTGACGGCGCGCCGCCACCGGCGGCGCGCACCCGCCGCCGGGGCGCGACGGAACGCGGCAACCGGACGACGCCGTACCTCTTCCTCGCGCCGTACCTGATCCTGTTCGGCGTCTTCGGCCTGGCGCCGATCCTGTTCGGGGTCTGGATCAGCCTGCACCAGTGGGACCTGCAACTGCCCAACCGGCCGTTCGTCGGGCTCGGCAACTACCGGGACCTGTTCTCCAGCGACTCGGCGATCTACGGGGACTGGTGGTCGAGCGTCCGGGCCACCGGGATCTTCACGCTGTTCTCCGTACCGCTGCTGGTGGTGATCCCGCTCGGGCTGGCGCTGCTGCTCAACCGCTCGTTCCCCGGGCGGACGTTCTTCCGGGCCGCGTTCTTCGCGCCGTACGTGCTGGGCGTGGCGGTGATCGGCCTGCTCTGGCGGTTCCTCCTCGACGCCAACCTGGGCCTGGTCAACCGGCTGCTCGGCGTGGTCGGCCTCCCCTCGGACACGCCGTGGGTGACCGACGTGCCGTGGGCCTGGGTGTCGCTCGTCGGCGTGACCGTGTGGTGGACCTGCGGCTTCAACGCGGTGATCTACCTGGCCGGGCTCCAGGACATCCCGGCCGAGCTGTACGAGGCGGCCAAGGTGGACGGCGCGGGCGGCTGGGACCGGTTCCGCCACGTCACGATCCCCGGCCTGCGCCCGGTGATGCTGTTCGTCTTCACCACCACGATCCTCGCCTCGGCGAACGTGTTCGGGCAGGCGTTCCTGATCACCCAGGGCGCGCCCGGCGAGCAGACCCGCACAGTGGTCTGGCGGATCGTCGACGAGGGGCTGCGGGACTACGACGCCGGACGGGCCGCCGCGATGAGCGTGTTCTTCGCGCTGATGCTCGCAGTGGTGAGCGTCGTCAACTTCCGGCTGTTCCGCTACCGGGAAGACTGAGGGGTACGACATGAGGAACATGCGCGCGGTGGCGCGGTACGGCGTCCTGCTGCTGATCACCGCGATCTTTGTGACTCCCCTGGTCTGGATGCTGCTGACCTCGGTGAAGACGTACGACGACGCGCAGCGGGTGCCGCCGGGCTGGCTGCCGAACCCGTTCTCCAGCTACGGCTACGAGCAGATCGTCGACAACGCGGCGAACCCGGTGCTGCGCTGGTTCGTCAACAGCATGCTGGCGGCCACCCTGCACACGCTGGTGGTGCTGGTGACCGCGTCGATGGCCGCGTACGCGCTGGCCCGGATGCGGTTCCGTGGCCGCAAGGTGCTGTTCGCGCTGATCGTGGGCACGCTGTTCCTGCCGCCCACCTCGCTGATCATCCCGAACTTCATCATCGCCGAGCGGCTGAACTGGATCGACACGCTGACAGTGGTGGTCGTGCCTGGTGCGGCGAGCGCGTTCGGGGTGTTCTTCCTGCGCCAGTTCTTCCTGTCCATCCCGGCCGAGCTGGAGGAGGCGGCGGTGCTGGACGGCGCGAACCACTGGCAGGTCTTCCGCCGGGTGCTGCTGCCGCTGTCGAAGCCGGCCCTGGCGACGCTGGCGGTGCTGTCGTTCCTGACCAACTGGAACGACTTCCTCTGGCCGGTGTACGTGCTGTTCAGCCCGGAACGGCTGACCCTGCCGGCGGGCCTGGGCCTGCTCCAGGGCGCGTACGTGACCGACTATCCGGTGATCATGGCGGGCGCGGTGCTGGCGAGCGTGCCGGTGCTGATCCTGTTCGTGTTCGCCCAGCGGCACGTCATCCAGGGTGTCTCCCGCAGCGGCCTGAAGGGGTGAGCGGGGTAAGGAAGGGCCCGCCTCAGGGGGTGGGGGCGGGCTCGGGGGTGTCCGAGTGCTCGCGACGGGCGAGCCGGTTCTTGCGGTGGCCGTACCCGAAGTAGATGACCGCGCCGATCAGCATCCACGCGAGGAACCGCAGCCAGGTCTCCACCGACAGGTTCAGGCTCAGGTAGAGGCACGCCAGCGCGGTGAGGATCGGCAGCACCGGCGAGAACGGCACCTTGAACGGCCGCTCCAGGTCGGGGCGGCGCTTGCGCAGGATCGGCACCGCGATGGCGACCAGCGTGAACGCGCAGAGCGCGCCGATGCTGACCAGGTCGGCCAGCGCGGACAGCGGCAGGAAACCGGCGAGCAGCGCCACCGCGATCGTCATGATCCCGGCGATCCGGTACGGGGTGCCCCAGCGCGGGTGCACCTTGGCGATGGCGGGCGGAATGAGCCCGTCCCGGGCGATGGCGAAGCCGATCCGGCCCATGGCCACCAGGTCGACCAGGATCACGCTGGTGAGCCCGGCGACGGCGGCGATGGAGACGAGCACCGCGGCCCAGCCGGCGCCGACCGCCCGGAACGCGGACGCAATCGGCGCACCCTCGTCGATCTCGGTGTACTTGACCATGCCGACCACGACCAGCGAGACGCCGATGTAGAGCACCGTGGAGATCACGAGCGTGCCGAGAAGGCCCAGCGGCAGGTCCCGCTTGGGCTTGCGGGTCTCCTCACCCAGGTTCGCCACGGCCTCGAAGCCGGTGTACGCGAAGAACACGACGGCGGCGGCGGTGAGCACCCCGACGAAGCCGAAGACGGAGGGTTCCAGCCCGAAGATGGCCTGGGTGACCGGTTGCTTGATGCCGTCGTCCCCGGCGCCGGCCGGCTCGGCGGACGGGATGAACGGGCTGAGGTTGGCCGCCTTGACGAAGAACAGCCCGGCGATGATGACGAAGGCACAGATCGCCACCTTGACCAGCACGAGCAGGTTGGTGACCCGGGCCGACTCGCGGATGCCGACGATGGCGACCACGCCGAGCACCAGCACGATGCCGATCGCGCCGAGGTTGACGACGCTGCCCTCCTCGGCGAACCAGGCGCTGGGCAGGCCGAACAGGTCGGCGAGGTAGCCGGACCAGCCGCGGGCCACCACCGCCGCGCCGAGCGCGAACTCCAGCAGCAGGTCCCAGCCGATGATCCAGGCGACGATCTCGCCCATCGTCGCGTACGCGTAGGTGTAGGCGCTGCCGGCGGTCGGCACGCTGCTGGCGAGTTCGGCGTAGCAGAGCGCGGCGAGCAGGGCGACCAGGCCGGCGATGCCGAACGAGATCACCACGCCCGGCCCGGCGCTGTTGCGCGCCTCGACCCCGGTGAGCGTGAAGATGCCGGTGCCGATCACGATGCCGATGCCGAAGCCCATCAGGTCGACCGCGCCGAGCCCGCGCCGCAGGCCCGGTTTGCCGTCCTCGCCGTCGGCGTCGCCCTGGGCGAGCACGTCGCCGATCGGCTTGGTCCGCAGGACCGACATCTGATCACCTCCCCCGCCGTGTGGCCGCCACGGTGGCGGTCTGTGATCGGGCAAGCTACCCAGCCGTTTTCCGCTCCAATCCCGCACCGCAGGTCTCGGAAGCGTCACGATCCGGCCGAGTCGGACGGCGCGGGACATCGATCACCGGTCGGGGTCTTGCGCCAGACCCGGATAGATGAAAGTTTTCTACCGGTGGCATGGGCGACACGGCGAATCTTGCCGTGACGCCCCGCCGCCGACCGTCCCCCCGGACCCGACGAAGGGACCGCACCGCATGAAGGCAACTCGGCTCGGAGCCGCCGCGCTGGCCGCGGCGCTGCTCGGCACGCTGGTCGCCGGCACGCCGGCGCAGGCCGCCCCCGGCGACACCGGCACCGCCACTTCCCCCTCCACCGACTGCGTCACCGACCCGGCCACCCCCAAGCGCCAGTTCCGGGCCATGTGGATCGCCTCGGTGACGAACATCGACTGGCCCAGCAAGGACTCCTGGACCGCGCCGGACCAGGTGGCCAAGCAGAAGGCCGAATACCTGGCCTGGCTCGACCTGGCCCGGAAGCTCAACCACAACGCCGTCGTGGTCCAGGTCCGCCCGACCGCTGACGCGTTCTGGCCCTCGCCGTACGAGCCGTGGTCGGAGTACCTGACCGGCGTACGCGGCAAGAACCCCGGCTGGGACCCGCTGGCCTTCCTGGTCGACGAGTCGCACAAGCGCAACCTGGAGTTCCACGCCTGGTTCAACCCGTACCGCGTCTCCATGCCCGCGCCCGGCGGCGCCGGCGCCGACCTGTCGCAACTGGCCCCGGACAGCCCGGCCCGCCAGCACCCCGACTGGGTCTTCGCCTACCCGCCGGCCGGCGTCGCCGGCAGCCGGCTCTACTACAACCCCGGCGTCCCCGAGGTCCGCGAGTTCGTCCAGACCGCGATGATGGACGCGGTCAAGCGGTACGACATCGACGGCGTGCACTTCGACGACTACTTCTACCCGTACCCGAGCGGCACCCACCAGGTGCCCGACGACGCCACGTTCGCGGCGTACAACAGGGGCTTCACCGACAAGGCCGACTGGCGGCGGGACAACATCAACCTGCTGATCCAGGAGATGAACGCCAAGATCAAGGCGGTCAAGCCGTACGTGAAGTTCGGCGTCAGCCCGTTCGGCATCTGGCGCAACGCGTCGGCCGACCCGAACGGTTCGGACACCACCGGCTCGCAGTCGTACGACATCATCTCCGCCGACTCCCGCAAGTGGGTCAAGGAGGAGTGGATCGACTACATCGTGCCGCAGCTCTACTGGTACATCGGCCAGTACCCGGCCGCCGACTACGCCCGGCTGGTGCCGTGGTGGGCCGAGCAGGTGCGCGGCACGCGGGTGCAGCTCTACATCGGCCAGGCCGACTACAAGAGCGGTGACCCGGCGTACGGGTCGTTCTGGATGAACCCGCAGGAGCTGTCGAACCACCTGACGCTCAACCGGTCGTACCCGGAGGTGCTCGGCAACGTGCACTTCTCCGCGGTGCAGGTGCGGGCGAACCGCCTCGGCGCCACCGACATCTACGCCGCCGAGCACTACTCCCGCCCGGCGCTGGTGCCCACCATGACGCACCTGCCGCGCAAGCCGCTGCTGTTCCCGGTGGTCACCAAGGCGCAGCGGGAGGCGGACGGGGTACGTCTGAGCTGGCGTCAGCCGGCCGACGGCAAGGGCCCGCTCGGCACCGCCGCGTCGTACGCGATCTACCGGTTCGACGGGCACGGCCTGGCCGGGCGCTGCGACTTCGCGGACGCCTCGCACCTGGTCGGCACCGTCCGGGCCACCGACGGCGCCGTGCAGTCCTGGGTGGACACGACGGCGGCCGACGGCGCCCGGTACACGTACTACGTGACCGCGCTGGACCGGCTGGCGAACGAGAGCCCGGCGAGCCCGCCGCGCTTCGTGCGCTGATCCTTCCCGGATGCCCCCGGGCCGCTCGCCGGCCCGGGGGCATTCGTCTGTTTGGGCGGATGTCAGCAAGCCGTTACCGCGAGCATCGCCCCAGCTCACCCGCTTGATCGACACTTGTCGACATCCGGAGATCCCGGCCACCACCCCCGGAGGTTCCCGTGTCCCGTCGACTCGCCACCACCCTCGCCGCCGGCGCACTCGCCCTGCTCACCATGCTCGGCCTGGCCACACCGGCCGCCGCCGCGGTGAACACCCAGCAGAAGCTGTCCGTCCTGACCAGTTGGACGCAGACCAGCGCGTCCAGCTACAACGCCTGGAACAGCGCCCGGCAGAACCGGGCACCCTGGACCGAGTACGGCTTCGACTGGTCCACCGACTACTGCTCGTCCAGCCCGGACAACCCGATCGGGTTCAACTTCAAGCTCTCCTGCTACCGGCACGACTTCGGCTACCGCAACCACAAGGCGATGGGCGTCTTCTCGTCCAGCAAGTCCCGCCTGGACAGCGCCTTCTACGCCGACCTCAAGCGGGTCTGCGCCACGTACAACGCGGTGGTTCGGCCCGCCTGCTACAGCCTCGCCTGGACGTACTACCAGGCGGTGAGCGTCTTCGGCTCAGTCGCCGCGGTGTCGCAGGCCGACCTCGACCGCGCCGCCCGGATGAAGGCCGACGCCCAGCGCCGCGCCGCCGCGACCGCCTGACCCGCCGCACGGGGAGTCCGCCACCCGCGGGCTCCCCGTCCGGCTCAGCCGGCAGTACTGCGCGGCTCGAACGCCGGCCACGAGCCCGGCGTCTGCGTGCCGAACCGGGGCGAGTCGGCGGCCAGGTCCGGGTGCTCGACGTGCAGCGCCAGCGCCGCGACCTCGTCCAGCCGCAGCCCTGTCCCGGCGCCGTAGGCGGCGTCGAACGCCTCGTCGCCGAGCACCCGGCGCAGCTCCGTCTGCCGGGCCGCCCAGTACGGGCCGTATATCCCCGGCGTGGCCCGCAGGTTCGCCCGGGTGGCCTGCGCCGCCCCGAACAGCCGGGCCGCCGCCAGCGCGTCCCCGGCGAGCGCGCAGCGCACCGCTATCGCGTTTATCGTGTCGCAGGCCCGGCCCAGGTAGCCGTGGCTCATCCGGGACCGCAACGCCACCAGCAGGTGCTCGTGCGCGGCGACCAGATCACCCCGGGCCAGGGCCACCATCCCGAGCAGCATGTCCACCGACCGGCCACCCCGCTCGGCCGGCCGGGCCGCCTCGACCGGGCGGGCCGCGGCGAGCAGGTCGGCCGCCTCGTCCAGTGCGCCCCGGCGCCAGAGCAGCTCGGCGAGGTTGTAGACGGCCAGGAGCGCGTCCCCCACCACGTCCTGCGCGTACGCCCAGTCGATCACCTCGCGGCAGATCCGCTCCGCCTCGGCGAACTGCCCCATGTCGACGAGCGGCGCCGCGCGTCCGGCCAGCACCCGGGCCAGCAGCCCCCGGTCGCCGGACTGCCGGGCGGCCGCCTCGGCCCGCTGCGAGTACCGCAGCTCCTCGCCGAACTCGCCGTCCGCGCCCGCGTGCAGCGAGTGCATGTGGTACGCGGCAGCCAGTTCGGCGTCCGGCATCGGCTCACCGGTCTCGGCGAGCCGGCCGTAGAGCCGGAACAGCCACAGCCGCCCCTCCCGGGCCAGCCCGCGCTCCCGCCACCACTGGTCCAGGTCACCGGCGAGCGACAGACCCGACCGGGCGCTGCCGCCGGTGGCGCACCAGCGCAACGCGGCCCGCAACTCGTTCGCCAGCGGGTCGAGCGCGTACAGGGAGAGCGTCACCGGGCGGCCGTCCGGGCCCAGGTGCGCCCGGTCCAGCGCGTGCCGGCACCAGGCGACGTGCCGGTCCCGGGCACTCTGCTCCTCGCCCGCCTCGACCAGCCGCCGGGCCGCGTACGCCCGGATCGGGTCGAGCATCCGGTAGGTGCTGCCGGAGGCGTGCGGCTCGGCCAGCACCATCGACTTGTCCACCAGCACCGAGAGCGGGTCGAGCGGGTCCTCGTCGAGCAGCCACTGCACGGTCGGCAGGTCCACCGGGCCGGCGAACACCGCCATCCAGCGCAGCAGCCGGGCCGAGCGCGCGCCGAGCGTCCGGTACGACCAGGTCACAGTGGCCTGGATGGTCAGGTGCCGTTCGCTCGCCGACCGCTGCACCGCCCGGGTCGCCGGGGTGGGCGGTGCGGCGCCGGTGGCGGCGGCCACCAGGTCCACCGTGTCCTGCTGGTTGCCGCTCCAGCCCGCCTCAACGGGTGGCGGTTCCGCCGTCTCCCGCCCGGCGTCGAGCGTGCCCAGCATGTCGTCCAGCCGCTCGGCCAGTTGCCCGGCCGAGAGCACCCGCAGCCGGGCGGCAGCAAGCTCTATGGCCAGCGGCAGCCCGTCCAGGCGGCGTACCACCCGGTGCAGGTCGGCCTGCTCGGCCGGCTCCGGCGCCCGGCCGCCGCGGGCCACCGCGGTACGGTCCAGCAGCAACGCGACCGCGTCGCTCCCCCCGCCGTCGGGACCCTCGTCCACCGACAGCGGCGGTATCCGCCACACCACCTCGCCGGGTACGCCGAACGACTCCCGGCTGGTCGCCAGCACCCGCACACCACGGCCACCGGCGAGCAGCCGGCCGATCACCTCGGCCGACGCGGCGGTCTGGGCGTCGCAGGTGTCGAGCAGCACGAGCATCCGGCGCGGCGCCGCGTACTCCACGAGGGTGTCGACCATCGGCCGGCCCGGCTCCGGGCGGAGGCCGAGCACGGCGGCGATCTCGAACGCCACCAGCCCCGGGTCGGTCACCGCGGCGATGTCGACGAACCAGACACCGTCCGGGTGGTCCTCGACGAGTCCGGAGGCCAGCTCCACCGCCAGCCGGGTCTTGCCGGCGCCGCCCGCGCCGAGCACCGTCACCAGCCGGTACGCCTCGACCAGCCGCCCCAGCTCGGCGCGCTCGGCCTGCCGGCCGACGAACGAGGTGACCTGGGTGGGCAGGTTGTGCGCTGTCGCATCGGCGGTACGCGGACGCGGGAACCGCCGTTCCAATCCGGGCGCGACGAGCTGGAACAGCCGCTCCCGGTCGTCGAAGCCGCGCAGCCGGTGCAGTCCGAGGTCCAGCAGGGACACCCCGTCCGGCAGCGGGTCGGCGTGCCGGGCGGTGGCGGCCGAGCAGAGCACCTGCCCGCCGTGCGCGGCGGCGGCCACCCGGGCGGCCCGGTGCACCTCGGGGCTGGCGTACTCGCCGTCGCGGGGCTCGGCGTAGCCGGTGTGCAGTCCCATCCGTACCCGGGGGGTGGCGTCCGGGTTGGGCCACTCGTGCCCGGCGAGCGCGCGCTGCGCGGTCAGGCAGGCGCGGACCGCGGCGGCGGCGTCGGGGAACGCGAGGAAGAACGAGTCCCCCTCGGTCAGCAGCTCGGCCCCGTCGGTGCCGGCCAGGGTGTCGCGCAGCAGCCGCCGGTGCTCGTGCAGGACCGGGCGGTAGACCGGGCCGAGCATCCGGGCCAGCCGCGTCGAGCCCTCGATGTCGGTGAACACGAAGGTCACCCACCCGCTGGGGAGGTGGTGTCCTTGCGACATACGTCGAACCTCCGCCCGGTGACGTCGGGTTCATGCTGCCCTATGGTCGTGCCGTCACGCATCGTGAGAACGGCTGGGCAGATTCCGCCCCAAGGTGCCAAAAGATCACACCGGCGGCAAGACCCCGATCGACCCGCGGGACGGAAGGCGGAAAGTCAGCAGCCGCAGGAGCCGCCGCAGCAACCACCGCCGCTGGGAATCCCACCGCTCGGGGCGGAGTCGCCCCGTCCGGTGACGGCCACCGTGGACAGCAGTTTCACCGTGTCGGCGTGGCCCTGCGGGCAGGTGGCCGGCTGCGCGGCCTCGGCCATCGGACGGCTGACCTCGAAGGTGTCGCCGCAGGCGCGGCAACGGAACTCGTACCGGGGCATGTCCCAAGCGTACGGCCGGGCCTGACGTCGCCACCCGGATGGGTGATACTCGACGGGTGGTGGACGGCGAACGGCGAGCGACGGCCCGGCCCCTGCGACCCGCCGCGCCACCCGACGACGGCACCCCGCCCGTCCCGCGGCCCCGCCGCGAACGCGACTCCCTCCCCCCGGAGCCACCCGCCGACCCGGCCCGCGACGCGGACGCCGCAGCCGGCGCGGGGGCGGCGGCCGACGCGGACGCCGAGCCCGGAGCGGGCGGAGACCAGCAGCCGGGCTCGGGGGCGAAGGCACAGGCCGGGGCGGCGGCCGAGAGCGGCGGGCGACGTCGGCGGATGCCGTTCGCGCACGCCGTCCGGACGCGCCCGAGGCAGCTCACCGTCGGCGCGGCCCGGGCCACCCGTGCCTGGTCCCGGCGGCCCGGCGGGCGCACCGCGCTGCCCGCGCTGTTCCTGCTCGCGCTGGTCGCCGCCGCCGCCACCGCCGGCGCGGTGGTCGTGCCGGCCGCGGTCGGCCGGCCGGAGACGGTCGCCGAGGCCACGCCGTCGCAGAGCGTGCCGCAGACCGCCGCGGCGCCCGCCACGCCCCCGTTGCCGGAACTGACCGGCCTGCCCGGCACCGCCGCGCCCACCGGCACGCCGCTGCCCGGTGCGACCACCGCCCCGGCGCTGCCCGCCGGACGCCCGGCCGACGCGCTCACCGGCTGGGCGCAGCGGGTCAGCGCGGTGACCGGCGTCCCCGTGGTGGCGCTCCAGGCGTACGCGTACGCCGAACTGGTGCTCGCCCAGACCAACCGTGGGTGCCAGCTGAGCTGGACCACGCTGGCCGCCATCGGGTACGTCGAGTCGCGTCACGGCGCCGCCAACGGCGCCACGCTGCAGGCCGACGGCCGGGCGCTGCCGGAGATCAAGGGAGAGCCGCTCGACGGGCAGGGCGGCCGGTCCCGGATCCTCGACACCGACCAGGGGCTGCTCGACGGCGACCGGGTCCACGACCGGGCGCTCGGCCCGATGCAGTTCATCCCGACCACCTGGCAGGAGATCGGCGCGGACGCGGACGGCGACGGCGTGAAGAACCCGCACGACATCGACGACGCGGCGCTGGCCGCCGGGCTCTACCTGTGCAAGGGCGGCCGGAACATGACCATCCCGGGCGACTGGTGGGGCGCCATCCTGTCCTACAACGATGTGCGTCGGTACGCCCAGGCCGTCTTCGACAAGGCCGACGAGTACGGCAGGCTCAGCCGCAACGTGAGGTGACGGCTCGCGTACATTCGCGGACTGAACCCTTCCCCCCGGCTGCCGTTGACGGCAAGCTAGACGGGTGATGGTGCGCGAGTGGGATCCCAGGACCGCGTCGTCCGCCGAGATCGCGTCCCTGCTGGACACGCTGAACGCGGTCCTGGCGGCCGATCTGCCGCAGGACCCGCCTTGGCGGGAGAGCTCCATGCGGGAGTATCTGTCCGAGGTGATGCCCGGCGAGCGGCGGATCTCGTGGGTCGCGCAGGACGACGACGCCGCCCCGGACGGCACGCCCGGCGCGATCCTCGGGCATGTGCACGTGCTGCTGCTCGGCGGTATCGGCGTGCTCGAGGTGCTGGTGCACCCGGCGGTCCGGCGCAGCGGGATCGGCCGTGAGCTGGTGCGGGTGGCCGCCCGCCGGGTCTGGGACGAGGGCTTCCAGTCGATCGGCGTGGAGGTGGTCGGCGACACCCCGGCCGTCGGGTTCTACGAGTCGCTGGGCTTCACCCGTGACTACGTGGAGACCCGCAGCGTGCTCGACCTGCGCTCGGTGGACTGGCCGGCGCTCACCGAGATGGCCGCCGAGGTCGGCGCGGGCTACCGCGTGGAGTTCTGGCCGGGTGGTCCGCCGGACGAGCTGATCGAGGCGTACGCGCGGGCGAAGGCCGAGGTGCGCGACTCCGACGACGTGGAGCTGCGGCCCAGCTCCTACGACCCGGACCGGCTGCGCGACAGCCTCGCCACGCTGCACCGGCGCGGCATGAAGCCGTACATCGTGCTGGCGTTGCACGAGCAGACCGGCGAGGTGGCCGGGTTGACCGAGGTGGTGGTGCCGGCGCAGCACCCGACCCGGGCCGACCAGTACGACACGATCGTCGTCCACGACCACCGCGGCTACGGCATCGACCGGGCCATCAAGGCGCGGATGCTGCTGGAGCTGCGCTCGGCCGAGCCCGAGGTGGCCGAGGTGCAGACCTGGAACGCGCAGGACAACGAGGCGATGCTGAAGGTCAACGCCGAGCTGGGCTACCGCCCCGACCGCGACTGGTGCGAATACGGTGTGGACGTGGCCGAACTGGTGCACCGGCTGGACAGTTACCGCTGACCGTTCACCGCCCGGCCATCGAAGGGCTGGACGGTGCACCCACGAGAGCCTTAACGTTCGTTAGTTCCTGTCCACCCATCGTGGAGGCCCCATGCGCCCGCGCCGCACCCTCGCCGCGCTCGCGACCACCGCCGCCGTCACCCT
Organism: Micromonospora sp. CNZ285; assembly: GCF_004637285.1. Classification (NCBI taxonomy): domain Bacteria; kingdom Bacillati; phylum Actinomycetota; class Actinomycetes; order Micromonosporales; family Micromonosporaceae; genus Micromonospora; species Micromonospora sp. CNZ285. The sequence continues at coordinate 4,690,904 of NZ_SPQD01000001.1, forward strand.
CACGGCGATCGCTGTCGCACCCACCGCGGCCAGCGCCGCGCCCACCGACCTCTTCATCTCGGAGTACGTCGAGGGGTCGTCCAACAACAAGGCCGTCGAGCTGTACAACGGCACCGGCGCCCCGATCGACCTGGCCGCCGGCGGCTACCAGCTCCAGCTCTTCTTCAACGGCGCCACCACGTCGACGAACGTGGCCCTCACCGGGACCGTCGCCGCCGGTGACGTGTTCGTCTTCGCCGCCGCGGCGGCCGCGCCGGCGATCCTCGCCCAGGCCGACCAGACGTACTCCGGTTCGCTGTTCAACGGCGACGACGCGATCGTGCTGCGCAAGGGTGGCACGGTGGTCGACTCCCTCGGCCAGGTCGGCGTCGACCCGGGCACCGAGTGGGGCAGCGGGCTGACCAGCACTGCCGACAACACGCTGCGCCGCCTGCCCTCGGTGACCGCCGGCGACACCGACCCGGCGGACCCGTTCGACCCGGCCGCGCAGTGGGCCGGCTTCGCCACCGACACGTTCGACGGGCTGGGCAGCCACACCGTCGGCGGCGGCGGACCGGTCGACCAGCCGGCCACCCTGGCCTGCGGCGGCGCGCTGACGCTGTCGGCGGGCGCCACCGCGACCCGCGAGGTGACCGCGACCGACGCCGACGACACGATCACCGACCTGGCGGTCACCTCGGTCGTGCCGGTGCCGGCGAGCGGCTCGATCAGCCGTACCGCGTTCACCCCGGCGGCCGCGGACGGCGGCACGGCCACCGCGACGCTGACCGCCACCGGCCTGCCGGCCGGCGGCTACGCGGTCACCGTGACCTCCACCGACGCCGACGGCGACAGCGCCACCTGCACGCTCACCGTGCAGGCCACCAGCGTGCTGTCGATCGGCGAGGTGCAGGGCCGCACCGCCGACGACGAGGACGGCCGTACCGACCGGTCGCCGCTCGCACCGGCCAGCGGCAACGGCACCAGCTCCACGCTGTACGACGTACGCGGCGTCATCACCGGCATGTCGCTGACCCGCAGCTCGGCCGGCGCCGACCAGTGGGGCTTCTACCTCCAGAGCCGGCTCGGCAGCGAGGACGGTGACCCGCTGACGTCCGACGGCCTGTTCGTCTTCATGGGCTCGTTCACCACGCTGATCGGCGGGTACGCCCCGACCGTCGGTGACGAGGTCGTGCTGCGCGGCCGGGTCTCCGAGTACTTCAACCAGACCCAGCTCTCCGGCGCCTCGCTGGTCCGCAAGCTGGACTCCGGCCTCGACGTGGACACCGCGGTCCGGGTCGACGACGCGGTCCCGCCGGCCGAGGCGGCCGCCGCCGACCTGTTCTGGGAGCGGCACGAGGGCGAGCGGATGCGGGTACGCGCCGGCAGCGGCGTCTCCGCGCCCCGTCACATCTACTCCTCCACCGCCGACTCCGAGATCTACGTGCTGGACCGCGAGGACCCGATCATGAAGCGGTCCGACCCGTACGCCCGCCGGGTGTTCCGGGACGCGCACCCGCTCGACGACGTCCCCGGCACGCTGTTCGACAACGGCAACAACCAGCGCATCCTGCTGGGTGCGGGTGGCGTGAAGGCGACCGCCGGTGACTCCCGGGCGCTGCTGCCCGAGGCGCGCACGTTCGACACGCTCACCGAGGACGCCTACGGCTCCGTCTCGTACGCGTTCAGCAAGTACAGCGTGCAGCCCGAGCAGCTCACCCTGACCGGCGGCGCCGACCCGGCCGCGAACCACCCGCCGCAGCCGGCCGACCGCGGCAGCGAAGTCGCGATCGCCACCTACAACGTGGAGAACCTGTACGACTACCGGGACGACCCGTTCGACGGCTGCGACTTCGCCGGCAACACCGGCTGCCCCGGCGTCAGCCCGCCGTTCGACTACGTGCCGGCGAGCCCGGAGGCGTACGCCGCCAAACTGGCCGTGCAGGCCCGGCAGATCGTCCAGTCGCTGCACAGCCCGGATCTGATCCTGGTGCAGGAGGCCGAGGACCAGGACATCTGCTCGGTGGTCGACGGCGCCCTGGCCTGCGGCGACACCAACAACGCCGACGGCGCGCCGGACACCGTGCAGGAGCTGGCGCTCGCCATCGCGGCGAACGGCGGCCCGGCGTACGCCGCCGCGTACGACCGGACCGGCGCGGACGCCCGGGGCATCGCCTCGGCGTTCCTCTACCGGACCGACCGGCTGACGCTGGCCGAGGCGACCGCCGCGGACCCGCTGCTGGGTTCCGCCCCGACGGTCCAGTACCGCTCGGCGGCGCTGCCGTCCAACGCCGACGTGCAGAACCCGAAGGCGCTCAACGCGGTGCTGCCGGCCGACGTGGACCGGTCGACCGGCGTGGACGGCAGCAACGTCTACACCCGCGCGGCGCAGGTCGCCCGGTTCACCGTGAAGGCCGGCCCCGGATCGACCGAGCGGTTCACGCTCTGGGCGGTCGCCAACCACTTCTCGTCCGGGCCGGACAGCCGGGTCGGACAGCGCCGTGAGCAGGCCGCGTACGGTGCGGCGATCGTGCAGGCGGTCGAGGCGAGCGACCCGAACGCCCGCGTGGTGTACGGCGGCGACCTGAACGTCTTCCCCCGCCCGGACGACCCGATCGCCACCGCCCAGAACCCGACCCCGTCGGACCAGCTCGCCCCGCTGTACGAGACCGGGCTGCACAACCTCTGGGACGACCTGGTGAAGGACGCGCCGGCGTCGGCGTACTCGTACACCTTCAGCGGCCAGGCGCAGACGCTGGACAACCTGTTCGTGAACGACCCGATGCACGACGACCTGGTGCAGGTACGGACGGCGCACATCAACGCCGACTACCCGACCGACGCGCCGGAGTTGGGCGACCGGGGTGCCAGCGACCACGACCCGCAGGTGGCCCGGTTCCGGTCGCGCGCCTCGCTGCGGGTCGCGGACACCTCGGTCACCGAGGGCGACAAGGGCACCAGCACGATGACGTTCACCGTCACCGTGTCCCGCCCGCTCTCCGAGCCGGCCCTGATCTGCGCCACCACCTACGGCACCACCGCCCAGGCCGGGTCGGACTACGACCCGTACGTGGGCTGCCGGGTGCTGGCCGCAGGCCGGACCTCGCTGACGTTCCCGGTCACCGTCCGCGGCGACCGCAAGCGCGAGGCGGACGAGAAGCTCACGCTGTACGTGGCCGGCGTGCCGGGCCTGCGGCTGGCCGACCCGTCCGGCGTCGGGACGATCCTGAACGACGACTGAGCGGTATGCCGCGCGGCGGCCCGTCGATCCCCTCATGGGCGGATCGGCGGGCCGCCGCGGTATCCGCACCGTTGCGGGTCGGGCGGGGGCGGCACGCTCCGGTACTTGGCCACCCGCACCTCCCACTGGCTGCGGCGGCGCAGCCAGTCCCGGACCTCCCGGTTGCGGTAGAACGTCTCCGGCGGGCGGGCCAGCCCGTACCGGTCGGCCCACCACTCCCCCGGCTCCGGGTCGGTGATGACGTCGAGGTGGGACGGGTACCGCCGCTCCGCGCCGTCGCGCAGGTCGGCCCGGTCACGCATCGGCTTGAGCACCCGGCCGGTTTCGTCCACGACCACGAGCCGGAAGCCGGCCGTGCCGACGATGCGCGACAGCATGGCCAGGCTCGGCGTCAGCGTCCCCGCCTCGATACGCCCGATAGTGCTCGGATGCACCCGGGCGAACCGGCCCAGCTCACGTTGGCTGGCGTCGGCCCGGCGACGCACCGCCCGGACGATCCCCGGCGCCGGGAACGGCACGTCGAACGGCTCGGTCAGCAGCGCCGGCCCGCCGCCTCCCGCCGCCGCGCCGGGCACGCCGGGTGCGGTGGGCACGCCGGGCGCGACGCAGGCTCCCGTGCCCGTCCCCGTGCCCGCGTCCGTGGCAGCGGCGGTGGCGGTGCCGCTGCCGGCACACGTGGCGGTACCTGTTGCGGCGGCCGCCTCCGGCTCGGTGTCGGCGATGTCTGTCACGCCGCCCACGGTCCCGTCTCCCGCACCGACCGGGCAACCCCGCTCCCCACCGTTGTGGAAAACCCGGAATGCGGCCTACGACTCCGCTTGGCAGCGACCGCCAGCATACACAGAGGGTGACGCTCACTCAGCGTTAAGGGCTGCCACCGAAGCGAGTGACCCAGCTGCAGCACAAAGCCGACTTAAGCGGACACAAACCTCACGATCGCCACGGCAGGGATAACCACCTCGGCAGACTTTGCTCTGCAGCCACCGAGGCAGCGCTCACGATTCGTGACAGTTGCGCCCAGGGCTGCAGAGCAAAGTCGGCGAGGGGTGAACTGTCCCGCCGGCCGAAAAGATACGCTGAGTGACCGCCTTGGGCTGTGGACAACGTGCGGCGACCACAACGAGGAGGGCGAAACCGGAGAACGGCGAGCCGAGCCCTGCCGCCGCACGTGGCGGCAGCAGACGGACCACGCCGGCGAGCAGCGGTCAGTAGCGCTCGCGCAGCAACTGGGCGGCCTCGACGGCCCAGTAGGTGAGGATGATCTGGGCGCCGGCCCGGCGGATCGAGGTGAGCGTCTCCAGCATCACCCGCTCCCGGTCGATCCAGCCGTTCGCGGCGGCCGCCTCGACCATCGCGTACTCGCCGGAGACCTGGTAGGCGGCGACCGGAACGTTCACCGCGTCCCGGACCGCCGACACCACGTCGAGGTAGGGCAGCGCCGGCTTGACCATCACCATGTCGGCGCCCTCGGCCACGTCCAGCTCGACCTCGCGCAGCGACTCGCGCAGGTTCGCCGGGTCCTGCTGGTAGGTGCGCCGGTCCCCCTCCAGCGCCGACTCCACGGCGTCGCGGAACGGGCCGTAGAAGGCGGAGGCGTACTTCACCGCGTACGCGAGCACCGAGACGTCCTGGTGCCCGGCGGCGTCGAGCGCCTTGCGGACCACGCCGACCTGGCCGTCCATCATCCCGGACGGCCCGACCACGTGGACCCCGGCGGCGGCCTGGGCCACCGCCATGTCGGCGTACGCGGCGAGCGTGGCGTCGTTGTCGACCCCGCCGTCCGGGGTGAGCAGGCCGCAGTGCCCGTGCGAGGTGAACTCGTCCAGGCACAGGTCGCTCATCACCACAGTCGCGTCGCCGACCTCGGCGATCACGTCCCGGATCGCCGTGTTGAGCACGCCGGCCGGGTCGATGCCACCGGAGCCGGTCTCGTCCCGCGTCGCCGGCACCCCGAACAGCATGATCCCGCCGACCCCGGCCTGGACCGCCTCCGCGGCGGCCTTGCGCAGCGAGTCCCGGGAGTGCTGGAGCACCCCCGGGAGCGACGCGATCGCCCGCGGCTCGGTCAGGCCCTCCTTGACGAACATCGGCACGACCAGCTCGGCCGGGTCGACGCGGGTCTCGGAGACCAGCCGCCGCACGGCCGCGTTGCGGCGCAGCCGGCGGGGCCGGATCTCGGGGTACGGCATGACGGGGCCTCCTGTCAGCGGAACCGCAGGGCGGTCGGGCCCTGCACCTTCGAGCCCCGGCGCTGCTTCGCCGGCATGGCGGCGAGCTTCTCCCGCAGCTCGACGGCGTAGGCGGCGAGCGCCTCCACCAGGTCGGGCACCGAGGCGTGCGGCGGCTGCACGTCGACGCGCAGGCCGAACTCGGTGGCGGTCTCCGCCGTCTTGGGCCCGATCACTGCAACAACGGTCCGCGCGTGCGGCTTCCCGGCGATACCGACGAGGTTCCGCACCGTGGACGACGAGGTGAACAGCACCGCGTCGAACCCGCCCGACTTGATCGCGTCGCGGATCTCGGCGGGCGGCGGGGCCGCGCGCACGGTCCGGTACGCGGTCACGTCGTCGACCTCCCAGCCGCGCTCGGTGAGGCCGGCGGCAAGGGTCTCGGTGGCGATGTCGGCGCGCGGCAGCAGCACCCGGCCGACCGGGTCGAGGATCTCGTCGTGCGGCGAGAACTCGGCCAGCAGGCCCTCGGAGGACTGCTCCCCGGAGGGGATCAGCTCGGGCTGGATGCCGAAGGCGCGGACCGCCTCGGCGGTGGCGTCACCGATGCAGGCGATCTTCACACCGCCGAAGTGGCGGGCGTCGAGGCCGTGCTCGGCGAACTTCTCCCACACCGCGCGGACCGCGTTCACCGAGGTGAAGATGACCCAGGCGTACCGGCCGTCGACCAGGCCCTTCACGGCCCGCTCCATCTGCGCCGGGGTGCGCGGCGGCTCGACCGCGATGGTCGGCACCTCGCACGGGATCGCCCCGTACGCGCGCAGCCGCGCGCTCATCACGCCGGCCTGCTCCTTGGTGCGGGGCACCAGCACCTTCCAGCCGTACAGCGGGCGGTTCTCCCACCAGCTCAGCTTGTCGCGGTCGGTGACGGCCGCGCCGACGGTGAGCACCACCCGGCCGGTGAAGCCGAGCGCCGCCGCGACGAACGAGTCCACGCTCGACGTAGTGGTGTACTGCGTCTCGCCGGTGCCGTCGCCGGTCACCCCGACCGCTGTGGTGCCGTCGACCCCGGCGGCCAGCAGGCCGTCCCGGACGGCGGCCAGGTCACCGGCGTCCACCGCGAGCGCCAGCGAACCCCGGCCCACGGCCGTGGCGAGCGCCTCGAAATCCAGCGCGGTGACGTCCTCGACGTCGGCGGCGGTGCGGACGCCCGGCAGCGGGACACCAGCGTACGTGGCCACACCCTCGGCCTGGCCGACGCCCGGCACGACCTCGAAGTGCGCGGCGGTACGCGCGACCGCCTGCACCTCCTTGACCACCGAGTCGTGGCCGAACGGGTCACCGGAGACCAGGTGCACGGCGTTCTGCCCGGCCCGGGCCGCGGAGATCAGCACCTTCGCCACGTCCCCCGGTACGCCCTCGGCAGGGCTGAACTCGGCGTCCGGCCGGGCCTGGGCGCGGACGTGCGCCAGGAGCGACTCGGGTACGCCCCGGTCGTAGACCACCTGGTCGGCCTCGACCAGGGCGTCCAGCGCCCGGCGGGTCAGCAGGCCGGGGTCGCCGGGACCGGCCCCGACGAAAGCGATCTGGCCTACGGGCTTACGGGTGCGGGTCATTCTGTGCTCCCAAGTTGCTGGGTCCCCGGGCCGGCCTGTGCGTCCTGGCCGAGGATCGAGTCGGCGCCGAGTTCGAGGAGTTCGGCGGCGAGTGCCTTGCCGATCTCCGCCGCGTCGGCGGGCGTTCCGGTGCGGGACAGCCGGAGGTCACGGGTACCGTCCGGGCTGATCACCGCACCGCGCAGGTAGATCTCCTGATTGACGTCGCCCTCGTCGGTGGGCTCGCCTTCGGCGAGAACGGCGTACGCGGCCACGGGTGCGCTGCACCCTGCCTCCAGGGTGGCCAGCAGCGCCCGTTCCGCGGTGATCGCGGCACGGGACGGTGCGTGGTCGAGCAGCGCGAGCAGCTCGATCACGTCCTGGTCGTCGGCCCGGCACTCGACGGCCAGCGCACCCTGGGCGGGCGCGGGCAGCATGAGCATCGGGTCGAGCGTCTCGGTGATGACGTCGGCACGGCCGATCCGGTTGAGCCCGGCGCGGGCGAGCACGACGGCGTCGAGGTCGGCGTCCGGGCCGAGCACCCGGCCGAGCCGGGTGTCGACGTTGCCCCGGATCGGGCTGACCTCCAACTGCATGCCCAGCGCGTGCAACTGGGCGATCCGGCGCAGCGCGCCGGTGCCGACGCGAGCGCCGGGCGGCAGCTCGGCGAGCGTCCGGCCGTTCGTCGCCACCAGCGCGTCACGCGGGTCCTGCCGGGGCGGTACGGCCGCGACGTGCAGGCCGGGCGCCGCCGCGGTGGGCAGGTCCTTGTACGAGTGGACGGCGAAGTCGATCTCGCGGGCGGTCAGCGCGTCGCGCAGCGCGGACACGAACACGCCGACGCCGAGCCGCTGCACCGGGGCGGTGGACCTGTCGCCGGCGGTCACCACCTCGACCAGCTCGACCGGGCGGCCGGTGGCCGCGGTGAGGGCCTCGGCGACGTGGCCGGACTGGGCCATCGCCAGGGCGCTGCCCCGGGTACCGAGGCGAAGGGGGGCGGTCATCGCGCACCTCCGGTGGGCGGGACGTCGGCGGCGTCGAACGACGGCCGGCCGTCGAGGTCGGTGGCGACCACGTCGGGGACGGTGTCGACCGGGGACGTCTGCGGGACGTCCAGGTCGAACAGTTCGCGCAGCAGCGCCGCGTACTGGTCGCCGCCGGGCTCAGCGGCGAGCTGGCGGACCCGTACGGTCGGCTGGTGCAGCAGGCGCTGCACGACCCGGTGCACGGTGCGGGCGACCTCGGCGCGCTGGTCGTCGCTGAGGTCGGGGCGGCGCTGGCCGAGCCGGCGCAGCTCGGCGGTGACGACGTCCTCGGCCCGGCCGCGCAGGGCGGCCACCGTCGGCGCGACGTCGGCGCCGCGCAGCCAGCTCAGGAACGCCTCGACCTCGCCGGTGACGATCCGGGCCACCTCGGCGGCGTCGGCGGCGGCCGGTCCGTCGGCGAGGACGGCGGCCATCCGGTCGATGTCGATCACCTCGACGCCGGGCAGCTCGCCGACGCCGGGCTCGACGTCGCGCGGGACGGCCAGGTCGAGCAGGACCAGCGGGCCGCGGTCGGCGTCCCGGCGGGCCAGCGCCCGGGTCACCACCTCGCGGGTGAGCACCGGCTCGGTGGCGGCGGTGGCGGCGACCACGACGTCGACGGCGGCGAGCGCGGTGATCAGCTCGGCCATCGGTACGGCGGACGCGCCGTACGACTCGGCGAGCCGGACGGCACGGGCGGCGCCTCGGTTGGTCACGGTGAGCGGGCCGGCACCCAGCCGGGACAGCGTGGCCACGCCCAGCGAGCCCATCGCGCCGGCGCCGACCACCATCGCGGGCCGGCCGGCCAGGTCGCCGTCGAGCAGCTCGGCGGCGAGGTCGAGGGCGGCGGTGACGACGCTCTGCCCCGCCCGGTCGATGTTGGTCTCGGCGTGCGCGCGCTTGCCGACCCGCAGCGCCTGCTGCATCAGCTCGTGCAGCAGCCGGCCGGCGGAGTCGGCGCCACCGGCGGAGTGGTACGCGTCGCGGAGCTGGCCGAGGATCTGCGCCTCGCCCACCACCATCGAGTCGAGCCCGGCGGCCACCCGGAAGACGTGGTCCACGGCGGCGGCGTCGTAGTGCACGTAGAGGTGCGGGGCGAGCGCTGCGGGCTGGCAGCCGGCCTGGTCGGCCAGGACCGCACAGATGTCGCCGAGTCCGCCGTGGAACCCGGAGACGGCGGCGTAGACCTCCACCCGGTTGCAGGTGGAGACCAGGACGGCCTCGGCGACGTACGGCTGGGCGATCAGACGGTCCAGCGTGCGGGTGAGATCGGCGGGCGGGACGGCCAGCTGTTCCAGGGTGGCGACCGGGGCGGTGCGGTAGGACGCGCCGACGACGAGCAGTTTCACGTGCCGATCGCCTCCTGGGTTTCGGTGGCCGCGAGTCCGCCGGGCAGGGCGGTGAGGGCGGACCCGCCGGTGGCGGGGAGCGCGGTCAGCGATGCCTTGCGGTGCTCGTGGAAGGACAGGATCTGCAGCTCGATGGCGAGGTCGACCTTGCGCACGTCGACCCCGTCCGGAACCGAGAGTACGCACGGCGCGAAGTTGAGGATGCTCGTCACGCCGACGGCGACCAACTGGTCGGCGACCGCCTGGGCGGCCGGGGCGGGGGTGGCGATGACGCCGATCGAGATCGACTCCTCGGCGACGATCTGGGGCAGCTCGTCGACGTGCCGCACGACCAGGCCGTTGATCTCTTCGCCGACGCGGGACCGGTCGGCGTCGAGCAGCGCGGCGATGCGGAATCCGCGGTTGGCGAAGCCGTCGTAGCCGGCCAGGGCGTGACCGAGATTACCGACGCCGACGAGCGCGACGGTCCGGCACTGGGTGAGCCCGAGCACCTCGGAGATCTGGTCGACCAGCAGCGCCACGTCGTAGCCGACGCCCCGGGTGCCGTACGAGCCGAGGTGGGACAGGTCCTTGCGGAGCTTCGCGGAGTTGACGCCGGCGGCGTTGGCGAGGCCCTCGCTGGACACCGTCTCGTGCCCGGCGTCGGCGAGCGCGTGCAGCGCACGCAGGTATTCCGGGAGCCGGGACACGGTCGCCTCGGGCAGGTCCGGAAGCGCCGGTACGGCACCGGTGCGACCGGGCGCGCCTGGTTGACGGTGCTGGCTCATGAGACTCCGTGCGGTGCGATCCTCGACCAGCGACGGGGGCCGGTCGTTTCGGGACTCCCGCTGGCGACCGAGATTGCCGGCTGTGCTAGCAGGGCGCGTCGGAACTACAGAGTAGGTGTTTGTGAAGGGGTGCACAAATCGCGATCTTGAAAGCTCGCGACGCGCCTTCACCTGCCCCTCCATTCCCGCAAGATCGATCAACCGCGTCTCTCGGCGGCGCGTGGCGATTATTGCTCAATCCAGACTTCCCTGACCAATCGCGCGGGGGTCGTAGCGCTCCGTGACCGGCGTGGCGAGGCGAGTCTCACGTTTTCAGTAGGGACAACCCCACCCCCGAAAGGCCAGCGTGCGGGATGGGTGGGCGGGGCGCGCGCCCATAGCCTCGAACCATGACCGCCGCACCACTCGCCACCGCGCCCACTCCGCTGTCCCCCGTCCACGGGCTCCTGCGCCGCCTCGCCCGCGAGACCACCTACGTACTGGTGGGCTTCCCGCTGGCGCTCGTCGGCTTCGTGCTGGCAGTGGTGGGGATCTCACTCAGCGCCGGGCTGCTGGTGACCACGCTCGGCCTGCCGATCCTCGCCGGCTTCCTCTACGCGGCCCGCGGGCTGGCCGACATCGAGCGGCTCCGGCTCGCCGGGGTGCTGGACCGGCCCCGGGTACGGCCGGTCTACCGCACGCCGGAGCCGGGCGCCGGGTTCTGGCGGCGGGTGTTCACCCCGATCCGGGATGTGCAGTCGTGGCTCGACCTGCTCCACGCGTTCCTCCGGTTGCTGGTGGCGGTGCCCACGTTCGTGGTGCTGGTGGTGTGGTGGGTGCTGGCCCTGGGCGGCACGCTCTACATCACCTACGACTGGGCCATCCCGCGTGGCGCCGGCGAACAGGACCTGAGCCAGCTCCTCGGGATGGGCGACGGCGCGGGCGCGCGGATCGCCCTGAACACCGCGATCGGGCTGTTCGCCCTGTTCACGCTCCCGCTGATGGCCCGGGGCTGCGCCCGGCTCCAGGCCGGGCTGGCGTACTCGCTGCTCACCGGCGTGGCCGAGATGCGGCAGCGGATCGTCACGCTGGAGGAGCAGAAGCGGGCCGCCGCCTCGGCCGAGGCGGTCGCGCTGCGCCGGCTGGAGCGTGACATCCACGACGGCCCGCAGCAGCGGCTGGTCCGGCTCGCCATGGACCTGGGCCGGGCCCGCCACCAGCTCACCGCCGACCCGGAGGCGGCCCGGCAGACGCTGGACGAGGCGGTCGCGCAGACCCGGGAGACGCTGGACGAGCTGCGTGCCCTCTCCCGGGGCATCGCGCCGCCGATCCTGGTCGACCGAGGGCTGCCCAGCGCGCTCGCCGCGCTCGCCGCCCGCGCCCTGGTGCCCACCGAACTGGCGCTCGACGACGACCTGGGCACCGCCGCCGGCCGTCTCGACCCGGGACTGGAGAGCACCGCGTACTTCGTGGTGGCAGAGGCTCTGACGAACGTCTCGAAGCACAGCCGGGCGACCGCCTGCCGGGTGGAGGTCACCCGGAAGGTGGGCCGGCTGGAGATCACCGTCACCGACGACGGAGACGGCGGCGCGCACGTGGCAAAGGGGCACGGGCTCAGCGGCATCGCCGACCGGGTCCGGGCGGCCGGCGGCACGCTGGAGGTGGACAGCCCGGCCGGCGGGCCGACCCGGATCCACGCCGAACTGCCGAGGTGACCCGTTTCGCCCGGATCCGGGGCCGCCGGGCGGCCACCGGGTCCGGGCGTGATAGACACCGGACCCATGCGGGTGGTGATCGCGGACGACGCCGTACTGCTCCGGGAGGGGCTGGTCCGGCTGCTGACCGAGTTCGGGCACGAGGTGGTGGCGGCCGTCGGTGACGGTGACGCGCTGGTCGAGGCGGTGGTGGCGCACCGGCCCGACGTCTCGGTGGTGGACGTGCGGATGCCGCCGTCACACACCGACGAGGGACTGCGCGCCGCGGTGGAGGCCCGACGCCGGGTGCCTGGTACGCCGATCCTGGTGCTCTCCCAGTACGTCGAGGTGTCGTACGCCGACGACCTGCTGGACACCGCGGGCGGGGGCGGCGGCGGGATCGGCTACCTGCTCAAGGACCGGGTCGCCGCGATCGACGAGTTCCTCGACGGCCTGGCCCGGGTGGCGGCCGGCGGCACCGTGCTCGACCCGGAGGTGATCAGCCAGTTGCTGGTCCGGCGGCGGCGCGACGACCCGCTGGCGTCGCTGACCCCGCGCGAGCGCGAGGTGCTGGCGCTGATGGCCGAGGGCCGCTCGAACACCGCCATCGCGCGGGCCCTCGTGGTGAGCGACGGCGCGGTCGAGAAGCACGTCCGCAACATCTTCACCAAGCTGGACCTGCCCCCGGACGCGACCACCCACCACCGCCGCGTCCTGGCCGTCCTGGCCCACCTGCGGGCCTGAGCGGGGAGGTCAGGCGAGCGTGCGGGCCAGCGTCACCGCCTCGGTGAGCGTGTCGGCGGCCGGGTGGCCGCTGCCGCGCAGCCGGTCCGGGTCGGACAGGCCACCGGTGTAGAGGACGCAGCGGGCACCGACCGAGGCGGCCGCGTCGGCGTCGTCGAGCGAGTCGCCGATCAGCACCACCTCGTGCCCGCCCAGTCCCAGCTCGGCCAGGTGCTTCTCCAGCCACTCGGCCTTCCGCCCGCCGCCGACGGTGGCGCGCAGCCCGTCCACCCGGCGGAAGTGCGGGGTCAGCCCGTACGTGTGCACGGTCGGCACCAGCTCGTCGTGGAACCACATGGACAGCAGCGACTGGCTGCCGTCCCAGGACTCGATCGCGGTGGTGGCGTCGGCGGCCAGGGCGCAGGTGGTCAGCCCGGCCCGGTACGCGTCGTGGAAGACCCGGTCGAGCGCACCGAACGCCTCGGCGTCCACGGCCCGGCCGAGCATCTCGGCGTAGTAGTCGGCGATCGGCCGCCGGAACCGCACCCGGTGCTCGGCGGCGGTGACCGCCGGTCCGCCGGCGCTGGTTAACGCGACGTTCGTGGCCTGGACCACCAGGTCGAGATCGTCGAGGAGCGTTCCGTTCCAGTCCCACACGAGGTGGCGTCGCATACCCGTCACCCGAGCACTCTAAGGCTAGAGCTGCGGCGTGGTCAGGTCGCGCAGCAGCCGGTCCTCCTCGACCCGCCAGTAGCCGTGCTCCTTGCCGTCGAGCAGCACCACAGGCAGCCGGTCGCCGTAGTCGCGCTCCATCTCCAGGTCGCCGGTGACGTCCCGCTCCACCCAGCGGTCGCCGGTGACCGCCACCACCCGGTCGAGCGCGGCCTTCGCGTCGTCGCACAGGTGGCAGCCGGGCCGGGTGATCAGGATGAGCCTCGGGTCACTGGACATCGGATACCTCCGTGCGGATCTCGGTCGGCGTCGCCGGGGACGGCACCGCGGGCGCCGGGCGCAGCTCGGTCTTGCGTACCTTCCCGATCGCCGAGTACGGCAGGCTGTCGACGAACTCGACGGCGGTCGGGCACTTGAACCGGGCCAGGTTACGCGCGCAGTGGGCGAGCAGATCCTCCGCCGTCACCGGCGGGCCGGCCGCCCGGACCACGTACGCCCGCACAGTCTCGCCGGTCCGCGGGTGCGGCACACCGAGGACTGCCGACTCGGCCACGCCGGGGTGGGCCCGGAGCACCAGCTCCACCTCGTGCGGGTAGACGTTGAAGCCGTTGACCAGGATCAGCTCGCCGAGCCGGTCGACCAGGAACAGGTCGCCGTCGCCGTCGGCGTACGCCACGTCGCCGGTGGCCCACCAGCCGTCCGGGTCCGGCCCGCCCCGCCCGTCCGGCCAGTAACCGGCGAACAGGTTCGGGCCGCGTACCACGATCTGCCCGGGGTCGGTGCCGGCCGCCTCGTCGGAGAGGTCCATCTCGTCCTCGTCGGGGGCGTCGGCGGGCACCCCGTCGCGCCACAGCTCGGTGCCGTCGGATCCGACCAGGCGCAGCCCGACGCCGGGCAGCGGGCGGCCGATCGACCCCGGTTTCGGCTCGCCGCCGACGAGCGTCGAGGTGAGCACCGGCGCGGTCTCGGTGAGCCCGTAGCCGACGTGCACCGGATGCCCGGTCAGCTCGGTGAAGCGCGCGCCGGCCGCGAGCGGCAGCGGCGCCGCGCCGCACACCGCGACGCGCACGGAGGCGAGCGCCGCGGCCGGGTCACGCTCCGCCTCGGCCCAGGTCAGGAACATCGACGGTACGCCGACGAGCACTGTGACCCGGTGCCGGGCGATGTCGTCCAGCGCACCGGCCGGACCGGGCTCGTCGACGAGCACCCCGGTCGCGCCGTGCCGCACGACGGCGCCGAGCGCGGAGTTCAGCCCGTACGCGTGGAACAGCGGAAGCGCGAGCAGCACGACGTCGCCGGGGCCGACCACAGGTGGTTCGATGCGGTCGACCTGGTCGTGGTTGGCGGCGAGCGCCCGGTGCGACAGCATCGCGCCCTTGGGCCGGCCCTCGGTGCCGGAGGTGTAGAGCAGGACGGCGAGGTCGTCGCCGGAGCGGGCCGGGAACCGGGCCGGGGTGTCGTCGCCGGTGACCGGCGACGCGGTGTGTACGGCGCGCAGCGCGGGCAGGTCGGCCGGGTCCACGCGGCCGGTCACCGCGGGCGCGCCGACCAGCACGGCCGCGCCGGAGTCGGCGAGGACGTGCCGCAGCTCGCGGGCGGTCAGCGTGGGGTTGACAGGTACGGCCACCAGGCCGGCCCGGAGCGCGGCGAGGTAGGTGACCACGAAGTCCGGCGTGTTGCCGAACGCGATCGCCACCCTCGGCGGGTGGCCGGTTCCGTCGGCGGGCGGCGCGCCGGCGAGCAGCGCGCGGGCGGTGGCGGTGACCGCGTCGTCCAGCTCGGACCAGGTCAGCGTCCGGTCGCGCCAGTGCAGCGCGGCCCGGTCGCCCCGCTCCAGAGCGGCGTGGCGGAGCCGGTCGGCGAGGTTCGGCGCGGAGCTTTCGGCGGCGTCCTGCACGGTGGCTGAGTCTGGCACAGCGGTGTCCGACAGGCCATGCCCGAACACGGCGCCGGGTCCGCCGCACGGGACTGCAATTGCCGTACGGTGGGATTCCTAGCCACGGGATGAGGATCTCCACCGGTGTCCGGGCGGACAGCCGGAAGTGACCCGGCCGCACCGCTGCCGCGACACGCCGAGCGAAAAGAAAATCGGCTCCGACCAGGACTTTCCACTGCGGACCAGGTTCCGGCGCGAAAGTCAACCACACGCGACGGACAACCGGTCCGCCATGTGTGCGACCTGGCGGGAAATACTTCCGCTCTGTGTAACGGACTTGCCACGCGTGGGTGACGTTGGCCCTATCATCACTCGGGTCGGCTCACCCCATTTGCCGTGAGTCGACACCCCTCAGCCCGAGGAGGCCCCCGTGCCCGTGAGCGCATTGGACCAGCACCTCAAGGGGATCTGCCGCCCGCCGGCACGTCCCGACCCGGCCGTGCCCGACCGGGTGTTACCCGGTCCTCCGGCGCGGTCACTGTCCGCCAAGCCTGGGGAGGCGCGGTGACCACCTTCGGTTACGCCGAACGACCGGCCGGCGTCACCGGCCCGGCCCAGCGCAACCCGCTCAACGAACGCGCGGACCCCGGCCCGCGGAGCGCCGACGGCCCGCTCGCGGTACGCGGTGACGGGCGACGCGTCCGCAGCCGCGCGCACCACACGAACGAGGCACCGCCCCGCCCCGCGACCCCGGGCGGCAACGCGAAGCCCACGACCGGCCGCCTGGGCAGCCCGACCCGCCCGACCATGCCGGTCCAGGCGCGACGCGGCGACGCGGCGACCGGGACCGAGCCGTCCGCCGCCGAGACCGCGATCCTGCCGGCGGTCACCACCGGTGACACCGCCGTGCTGCCCGCCGTACCGGCCGCCGCGCCCGCCACCGGCTTCCCCAGCCGCCCCGACCCGTCCGACCCGGCCACCGAGGTGTGGACGCTGGTCGAACGCGCGCAGGCGGGCGAGTCCGAGGCGTTCGGGCTGATCTATGACAGGTACGTCGACACCGTCTTCCGGTTCGTCTACTTCCGCGTCGGCAACCGCCAGCTCGCCGAGGACCTCACCTCCGACACGTTCCTGCGGGCGCTCAAGCGGATCGGCAGCTTCACCTGGCAGGGACGCGACCTCGGCGCCTGGCTTGTCACCATCGCCCGCAACCTGGTCGCCGACCACTTCAAGTCCGGGCGCTACCGGCTGGAGGTCACCACCGGTGACGTCCTGGACGCCGACCGGGAGGACCGCGGGCCCGAGGGCAGCCCCGAGGCGGCGGTGGTGGAACACATCACGAACGTCGCCCTGCTCACCGCCGTCAAGCAGCTCAACCCGGAGCAGCAGGAGTGCATCGTGCTGCGGTTCCTCCAGGGCTTCTCGGTGGCCGAGACGGCCCGCGCCATGGGCAAGAACGAGGGCGCCATCAAGGCCCTGCAGTACCGGGCGGTCCGGGCGCTGGCCCGGCTGCTGCCCGACGGCTTCCACTCCTGATCGGTCCGACCCGGCCGGCGCACGCTCGCCGGGCGGTGTCGCATGCCCGACGTACCCCACCCCGCCCCTCACTCCCGGTGATTTCGCCGCCGCCCCAGCCGTAACCGGCAACCGGCGCGGTCCGTTTCTCCGGGTGCGACCAGTGGTTGTCCCGGCGTCCCCCGGGCCACCCGGTCCGGCGGGTCAGGTCGGCCGTTCCGGTCGGCTTCGGGCCACACGCTGCCACCGGTCGCTGGTGACGACGACGGCCGCCCGGCCGTGACCAGCGAGAGGGGGTGCCGCGGTGGACAGCGACCTCTTCTCCCGTCGGCGAGCCGAGCGCTTCGCGCAACTCCTCGACGAGGCCAACGGCGGACGCCGGCACCACGTCCGGTCCAAGGCGGACGGTGAACTCACCGCGCTCGTCGAGGTCAGCCGCCGGATCACCGCCGAGCGGCCCGACGTCGAGGTGGACGCCGAGTTCCGTACCGGCCTGCGGGCAATGCTCGTGGCCACCGCCGAACGCGAGGGCGTCGGCGCTCCGGACAAGACCGGCACCTCCGGCGTACGCGGCGCGCTGCTCCCCGCCATCACCGGCCGCCGGGCACGGGCCCGGGGCGCGATCCTGGTCGGCGTGGCCGCCGGGGCGATCGCCCTCTCCGGCATCTCCGCCGCCAGCGAGAACGCGCTGCCCGGTGACGCCCTGTACGGCATGAAGCGCTCCACCGAGCGCGCCCAGCTCGCGCTCGCCAGCTCGGACATCAGCCGTGGGCAGCTCTTCCTCGACTTCGCCCGCACCCGGCTCGACGAGGCCGCCTCGGTGCGCGACGACCGGCTCGGCTTCAGCGCCGTCCTGGACGACATGGACGCGGACACCCGCCAGGGCGTACGCCTGCTGACCACTGTCGCCGCGCAGCGCTCCGACCCGGCGGCGCTGGACGCGGTGGACACGTTCCTCGCCGGCCAGCGCCGGGTGGTCAGCGGCCTGCTCGACCGGCCCGACCACGCCGACCGGGAGCGCACCCGGCGCTCGCTGTCCCTGCTCGACGCGGCCGGCAAGCGCGCCGACGCGCTCCGCGAGGCGATCGCCTGCGGGCTGCCCGCGCCGCAGGCCAGCGACATGCTCGGGCCCGCGCCGTCCACCTGCCCGGCCGACCGCTGAGCGGTCGACGCCTACCGCGCCACACTTCTCCCGGCGGACACCCGGCCGTCACACCGTGCCGGATACGCTCGACTCGGAGCACGTTCGCGTCGTCGAGGCAGGGAGGTCGCCGTGGCCGGGAGCCGGAAGGTGACCGTCAGCACCGACGCGCACGGGCACACCGCGGGCTGGTCGGAGACCCCCTCGGCGCCGGCGACGACAGTCACGCCCGACCCCACTGCGGCCGCGTTCTTCGACGTGGACAACACGATGATGCAGGGCGCGTCGATCTACTGGTTCGCCCGCGGGCTGGCCGCCCGGAAGTACTTCACCACCGGCGACCTGGCCCGGTTCGCCTGGCAGCAGGCGCGGTTCCGGCTGCTCGCCACCGAGCACGCGGGCGACATGTCGCAGGCCAAGGAGGCCGCGCTCGCCTTCGTCCAGGGCTGGCGGGTCGACGACATCGAGCGCCTCGCCGACGAGATCTTCGACGAGCTGATGGCGCCGCGCATCTGGGCCGGCACCCGTCGCCTCGCCCAGCGTCACCTCGACGCGGGCGAGCGGGTGTGGCTGGTCAGCGCCGCCCCGGTGGAGATCGGCCGGGTGATCGCGACCCGGCTCGGCCTGACCGGCGCGATCGGCACTGTGGCCGAGGTGGTCGACGGCGCGTACACCGGTCGGCTGGTCGGTGACCTGATGCACGGGCCGGCGAAGGCCGAGGCGGTCACCCAGCTCGCCGCCGTGGAAGGGCTGGACCTGGCCCGGTGCGCCGCCTACAGCGACTCGGCGAACGACCTGCCGATGCTCTCCGCCGTCGGCCGCGCGGTGGCGGTGAACCCCGATCCGGCGCTGCTGCGGCAGGCCCGCGAGCGGGGCTGGGACGTGCGCGACTTCCGCACCGGGCGTCGGGCCGCACGCATCGCCGTGCCCTCCACCGCGGCGGCCGGGCTGCTCGCCGGCGCGGTCACGGCCGGCCTGGCGCTGCACCGGCGCCGCCACCGCGACGCCTGACCGACGCGGCCCGGCTCAGGGGCCGAACGGGTCCGGCCGGCGTTCGAGCAGCTTGTGCAGCGTCTGCTGGATCGTCTCCCGCACCTGGTCGGCGAGGTTGAACACCACGAGCGGGTCGTCCGCCGCGTCACGCAGGTGCGCGGTCGGGATCGGCGGGCAGAACTCGATCAGCCACTTGCTCGGCAGCGGCACCATGCCCAGCGGCCCCAGCCAGGGGAACGTCGGCGTGACCGGGAAGTACGGCAGTTTGAGCAGCCGGGCCAGCGGCTTGATGTCGGCGAGCATCGGATAGATCTCCTCGCCGCCGACTATCGCGACCGGCACGATCGGCGTCCCGGTGCGCAGCGCGGCGGAGACGAACCCGCCCCGCCCGAAGCGCTGGAGCTTGTAGCGGTCGGCGTAGAGCTTGCCGACGCCCTTGAAGCCCTCCGGGAACACGCCCACCAGCTCCCCGTTGCCGAGCAGCCGCTCCGCGTCCGGGTTGCACGCGACGGTGCCGCCGGTCTTGCGGGCGATCTCGGAGACGACGGGCATCCGGAAGACCAGGTCGGCGCCGAGCAGCCGCAGGTAGCGGTGCGCCGGGTGCCGGTCGTGCAGCGCGGTGGAGAGGATCAGCGCGTCGAGCGCCACGGTGCCGGAGTGGTTGCCCACGACGAGGCCGGCGCCCTCGTCCGGTACGTGCTCGATGCCGCTGACCTCGGTGCGGAACCAGTCCCGGTAGAGCAGCCGGACCAGCGGGTGGACGACCGCGTCGGTCAGGTCGGGGTCGAAGCCGAACTCGTCGACCTCGTAGTCACCGGCGAGCCGCCGCCGCAGGAACGCCAGCCCCTGGGCCACCTTGCGGTCCCAGTGGTCCCCCGGCCGGTCGGCCACCGCCGGGCCGTTCGGCGTCTCACCGGCCGGCTTGCTCCCGGCCGTCGGCTCAGCCACCGCCTTCTTCGCCACCGCCTTCTTGGCGACGGCTTTCTTGGCGACGGTCTTCTTGGCGACCGTCTTCTTCGCCGGCTGCTGGGGCGTGGCCGGGCCGGGAACGCCCGCGCCGGCGGCGGCACCCGGCTCGTCGGCGGAGGTGTCCGGCTCGTCCGGCGATGCCGCCGGGCGGGCGGACGGCGCGGTCACCCGGCGGTGCCCGTTGCGCCGCGCCGGCTCCGCGCCCGGATCCGGCACACCCAGCGGTACGTCGAAGCGCCCGTCACGCCGCTCGTCGGGGCTGCTCACGAACGCTCCCGGACGGTCGAGCGGACCTGCCGGATGCTTTCCAGCACCAACTGCTCGGCGGCGGCGAGTTGATCGCGGGTCACCACGACCCCGCCGTGGTGGGCGCGGATGAAGTCGTCGAACGCGGCGGCGGTCGAACGGGGCGTGAAGCCGTACTCCCGCTCCAGTCGGCTGGTGTCCACCACCCGGCCGTGCACGAAGAGGTCCACCTGGTCCAAGCCGTACCGGCCGAAGCCCAGACTACGGGCGATCGCCGCGACCCCGGCCAGGCCCGGTTCCAGCACCGGCACCGCCACCCGGCCGGCCCGGCGGATCGCCTGCGACAGCGACAGCACACCCGGCCCGGCGACGTTGTACGTGCCCGGGTGGTCCTCGGCGACCGACCGGTGCAGCACCTCCAACGCGTCGTCGAAGTGCACGAACTGCAGGCGCGGGTCGCGGCCGAAGACGGTGGGCACCACCGGCTGGGAGAAGTAGCGGGTGAGCGTGGTGTCGGCGGCGTACCCGATGAACGGCGCGAAACGCAGCACCGTCGCGGTGACGTCGGGCCGGCGGCGGCGGAACCCGCGGACGTACCCCTCGATGTCGAGGATGTCGCGGCCGAAACCGCCGCGCGGCACCTCGCGCGGCTCGGTCTCCTCGGTGAAGACGGCCGGATCGCGGAACGACACCCCGTACGCGGCGGTGGACGAGCGGACCACGAGCTTGCGCAGCCGGGGCGCGCGTTGCGCGGCGGCGAGCAGCTGCATGGTGCCGATGACGTTCTGTTCCTTCATCCCCGCCCGGCCGCCCTGCTGCGGGTCGGGGGCGGTGACGAGCGCCAGGTGCACCACGGTGTCGACGTCGAGGTCGTGCAGGAGGCCGCCGAGCGAGTCGAGGTCCAGGCGGATGCGTTCGACGTCGGAGAGCAGGTCGGTCAGCTCGGGGTTGGGTGGTGCCGGGTCGACCCCGATGACGCGTTCGATGCGCTCGTCGGCGGCGAGCCGGGCGGCCACGTGGGCGCCGAGCCAGCGCCCGACCCCGGTGACGACGACGACCCCCGGGGCACCGGAGGTGTCACCGGGGGTCATGTCGTGCGCCTAGCGCGGCAGGCGGGATCGAGCCGGGACGTCCGCGGCCTGATCACCTGAGCCTCCGAGGGTCGACAGTTGGCAAGTGGTGCCGGTGCCGGGCTGCTGCCCGGCCCCGGTCACTTGCCGAGACGGCGACGCTGGACGCGGGTCTTGCGCAGCAGCTTGCGGTGCTTCTTCTTAGCCATGCGCTTGCGGCGCTTCTTGACCACCGAGCCCATACGACAGCCTTTCGATGCAACGTGCGGGGCGGACCGGACGGCACCACCACGGGTGGCGCCGTGACCGCTTGCGGACAACGGACCGGACCAGCGTGGTGGGCAGGGCACACCAGAGAGCGGTCACGGTCGTGGCCCAGCCTAACCGGAGTGCGTCAGCAGGACCAACGCGCCCCCGTCGATGCCCCTTTTCGTCGCACTCGGCGGACGGTGCGCCGAGGGCTCAGGCGGACTCCTGGAAGGCGCCCCGGAGGTATTCGTGCACGGCGTGCTCGGGCACCCGGAACGACCGGCCGACCCGTACCGCGGTCAGCTCACCGCTGTGCACGAGGCGGTAGACGGTCATCTTGGAGACCCGCATGACCGTCGCCACCTCGGCGACGGTCAGGAACCTGACATCCGACAGCCGTGCGTCGGACTGCGACCCGGCCATGGCTCACCGACCCATTCCCGTGCCCGGCGCGTGTCACCGGGCAGGTGTTCCCGCCTCGACGAGCGACGCGCGTGTAACCAGTACGGTAGCGGGACGGCTGTGACCTGCGCGATCCCTTCCACCCTTTGATCATGGCGAGACAGCCGTTCACCCGATGTCCACCAGGGCTTTTTCGCCCGGACGGGTGTCTCGTCCGATCCGGGCGCCGCCGTCTACTCGGCGCGCAGCGCCACCACCGGGTCGAGCCGTCCGGCCCGCTGCGCCGGCACCACGCCGAAGACGATGCCGACCGCCGCGGAGACGCCGAACGCCAGCGCCAGCGACCACCAGGTGATCGCCGCCGGGATCGGCGAGAACGCGTCCACGAGCAGTGCGGTGCCGACGCCCAGCGCCATCCCGGTCAGGCCGCCGACCGAGGTGAGCAGCACCGCCTCCAGCAGGAACTGCACGCCGATGTCGCGGGGGCGGGCGCCGACCGCCTTGCGCAGGCCGATCTCGCGGGTTCGCTCGCGTACCGAGACCAGCATGATGTTGGAGACGCCGACGCCGCCGACGAGCAGCGAGATGCCCGCGATGGCGGCCAGTACGCCGGTCAGGACGCCCAGGATGTCGCCGAGCACGCCGAGGATCTGCCGCTGGGTGACGGCGCTGAACTCGGTGTCCGGGTGCCGGCGGGACAGCTCCGCGACGATCCGGTCACCGAGTTCGTCGATCCGCTCCCGGTCCGGCGCCTTCACCGCGATGCCGTCGATGCGCTGGGTGCCCCACAGCCGTTGCGCCGCCGTGACCGGTACGTGCACCTCGTCGTCCCGGTCCACGCCGAGGCTCTGCCCGAGCGGGGCGAAGACGCCGATCACCCGGAACCGCACGCCGGCCAGCGTGACCTGCTGGCCGAGCGGATCCCGGTCGGGGAACAGGGCCTGGGCCACCGAGTCGCCGAGCACCGCCACCCGGCGGCTGGTGTCCACGTCCGCCCCGGTGAGGTAGCGGCCCCGCGACAGCGACCTGGTGAACACCGACGGGGTGGTCTCCAGGACGCCCTGCACGGTGGTGAAGTCGGACCGGTTGCCGGCCCGCGCGGTCGCGCCGGAGGCCACCGTGACGGCGACCCGGCCGGGGTCGCCGACCACCCGGGAGACCGCGTCGGCGTCGCTGAGGTCCAGCGGCGAGACCACAGGCGCGTTGCCCACCTCGATCCGGCCCGGCACCACCAGCAGCAGGTTCGAGCCGAGCCCTTCGACCTGCTGCTCGACCTGCTGCTTCGTGCCGGTGCCGATGGCCACCAGGATCACCACCGAGGCCACCCCGATGATCACCCCGAGCATGGTCAGCAGGCTGCGCATCCGGTTGGCCCGCAGCGCGTCCGACGCCACCCGCCACGCCTCGGCGAGCCTCATCCGGCGCCGCCCTGCTGACGGCCGTCCGCGGCCCGCGGAAGGCGCCCGGTGGCCCCGGTGGCGCCACCGGGGCCACCGGGCGGGTGCCCCGGGCCGCTTCCGGACGCGAACCGGGGCTCCGCGCTGGGAGCGGGGTCCAGTGTCGCAGGTACGCCGGAGCCGTCCGACGGCGGTCGATCATGAAGGCTGTCGGACCGGATCAGCCCGTCCCGTACCGCGATGCGCCGGTGTGCCCGGGCGGCCACCTCCTGGTCGTGGGTCACCATCACCAGCGCCACCCCGGACTCGGCGTTCAACTGTTCCAGCAGTTCCAGCACCGCCTCGCCGGTGGCGCTGTCCAGGTTGCCGGTCGGCTCGTCGGCGAGCAGCACCGCCGGTTCGGTGACCAGCGCACGGGCGATCGCCACCCGCTGCTGCTCGCCGCCGGAGAGCTGGTTGGGCCGGTGGTGCAGCCGGTGGCCGAGCCCCACCCGGCCCAGCATCGCCGCCGCCCGTTCCCGCCGCTGCCGCGCCCCGACACCCCGGTAGACGAGCGGCAACGCCACGTTGTCCACAGCCGACGTACGGGCCAGTAGGTGGAACGCCTGGAACACGAAGCCGATCGTCTCGTTGCGCAGCGTCGCCAGCTCCGGCGCGGTGAGCGTGGTCACGTCCCGCCCGCCGATCACCAGCCGGCCGCCGCTGGGCCGGTCCAGCCCGCCGAGCAGGTGCATGAGCGTCGACTTGCCCGAGCCGGAGGGGCCGATCACCGCCACGTACTCGCCCTGGTCGATGGTGAGCGACACCCCGCGCAGCGCGGACACCGAGACGCCGTCCAGCTCGTACGTGCGCCAGACGTCGACCGCCTCGACCGCCGGTACGGTCACCGCAGTTCCTGGCCGTCGCGTACCTGGTCGGCGCCGCGCACCACCACCCGGTCACCGGCCCGTACGCCGTCGACGATCTGCACCAGGTCCTGCCCCTGCACGCCCACCGTCACCGGCACCCGGTCGGCCCGGCCGTCGCGCAGCACCCAGACGGCGTCCCGCCCGTCGGCCGAGAACACCGCCGACGCCGGCACCGCCACCGCGTCGGCGGCCTCCCGCACCCGCAGCCGTACCACGGCGTTCATGCCGGGGCGGGGTGCCGGGGCGGCCTCGGCCTCACCGAGGCGGCCGGCGCCCAGGTCGAGCCGGACCCGGTAGGTGACGCCACCCCGCGCCGAGCTGGTCGGCAGCACGTCCACCGACCGCACCGTGGCGTCGTACGTCGCGCCGGTCACCGCGTCCAGCTCGACCGAGGCGGGCACCCCGGCCCGGACCAGCAGCACGTCGGTCTCGTCCACCTCGGCGAGCAGGCCGAGCCGGCCGATGTCCACCACGGTGAGCACCGGCGTGCCGGCGGTGACCCGGCCACCGGCCGGGATCGCGTCGTCCACCCCCGGCGGCGGGCCGCCCTGCCCGCCACCGGCCAGCGCCGACGGGTCGAGACCGGGCACCCCCGCGCCACCCGCCGCACCGAGCAGCCCGGCCAGGTCGGCCGGTGCCGTCGACCGGGTGCCACCCGGCTGCACCACACCGGCGATCGGCGCGCGCAACGTCAACGCGTCCACAGTCGCCTTCGCCAGGTCGTACGCCTGCTGGGCCTGGAGTCGTTGCGCGGCCGACAGCGCGCCGACGGCGCTGTTCAGGCCGGCGACGCCGCGCTGCACCTGGGCCACGGCCCGGTCGGCGGCGCGGGCGGCCGACTCGTACTGCCGCTGCGCCGACTGGACCTGGAGCAGCAGCGCGGCGCGTACCTGCGGGTCGCCGACCTTGCCCGCGGCGGCGCGGGCGGCGGCGAACGCCTCGTCGGCGGCCCGGTCGGTGCCGCGCCGGCTGCCGCCCAGGTCGCCGGTGCCGGCGCCCCGCCCGGCCCGCTTCGCCGCGCGCAGCGCGTCCCGCGCCTTCGCCAGGCGGTCCCGGGCCGACGGCGAGTCGATCACCGCGAGTACCTGCCCCCGGCTCACCCGCTGCCCCGGCTGCACCCGCAGACGGGCGAGCGTGCCGTCGGCGGGCGCGGTGAGCGTGGCGGCGGCCCGCGCGGTGACTGTGGCCGGGGCGTCGATCACCTCGCTGACCGGCGCGCGGCCCACCTCGGCGACGGTGACCGCCGGGGCGTCGTCGCCGCAGGACGCGGCGGTCGTGCCGGTCAGCGCGACGACGGCGAGCACCGCGGTGACGAGACGGGGGCGGCGGGCCGCGGGCAGCCGCGGCGAGGGAGTGCGGGCCACCCGGCCCATGCTACGACCCGTCGACAGGTGTCGACGTTCAGCCGACGACGGCCCGGACGTAGGCCACGCAGTCGTCGTGCAGCATCGACCACGTGTCGCCGAACACCTCGTCGGCGGCCTGCTCCGGGGTCCGGCCCTGGTGCACCACGGCCCGGTAGAAGTCCAGCATCCGCTGCTCGCCGTACCTGTCGACGAGATGGCGTACGGCCAGGTAGCCGACGCCGTACGCGCCACCGACCCGGTCGTCGCTCGCGTCGTCGGCCGGCGCCACCTCGTCCAGCCGCCCGGACCAGCCGCCGCGCAGCAGGTCCCGCACCTCGGTCAGGCCGTCGTAGCGGTGCACCGGCTGGCCGTCGGCACCGGCGTACTCGGCCAGCCCCTCCACCAGCCACCAGTCCGCGCGGTCGGCGTAGCCCCGGTCGGGCAGCGAGGCGGCGTGGGTCAGCTCGTGCCGGAGCAGGTCGTCGAGGCCGGCCGGGGTGACGATCTGGGCGTTGAGCACGACGTCGTGACGCCCACCGCCGACACCCACCGCGTAACCGGCTGTCCACTTCGGCCGCCCGCCGCCGTACCAGCGCTGCCACTCGCCCTTCCCGGCGTAGTAGACGAGATACCGGTCCGGCGGCCGGCCGCCGATCGCGTACCGGTCCGCGGCCCGTGCCGCCGTCTCGGCCTGGGCGAGCAGGCCGGGCAACCTGCGCCGCTGGGCCGCCGTGGTGGCCACCACCACCCGCTTGCCGACCGTCACGGCCAGATCGTTCGCCTGCCACGGCCGTACACCGGCCGGATCCGCCTCGGACGGTTCCAACGCGGTCAGCCGGGGTTCCTCCCCCGCCAGCCGCCAGCGCGCGCCCAGCTCCACAGTGCTCGGCGCACAGTCCGGCACCACGAAGCAGTAGCCCACAGTCACCGTCTGCCGCCACTCCCCCGGCCGCCCCTCGACAGCCTCCGGCACCCCGTCGGCCGCCGGCCGCCACACGGTGACCCGCAGCGCCCGCAGCGCCGCGTACCGGCGGCTCAGCGCCGGCCGGGCCGCCGGCTCGGCGACCGCAAGGAAGCCCGCCCGGTCCGCGCCGACGAGCGCGGCGGCCTGCCGGTCCAGCAGCGCGAGCATCCGCTCGCCGAGCCGCCGCTGCGCCGCCGTGCCCGGGTCGTCCTTCGCGGCCGGCCGCCCGGCCGCGTCGGGCGCCGACTCCCGCAGGAGTACGCCGGGCACCGCGCCCGCCACCAGGCCGAGCGCGAGCCCGAGCGCGGTCCAGAGCAGCCACCGCCGCCGGTGCCGCACCGCCCGCGCCGGGTCCGGCTGCGCCGGCGGTACGGGGTACGGCGCCGGACCGGCGGCGAAGTGCGGCAACGACGCCGCGTCCGGTGCCGGTGCCGGTGCCGGTGCCGGTGCCGGTGCCGGTGCCGGTGCCGGTGCCGGTGCCGGTGCCGGTGCGATGGTGTCGACGGCGGCGTCCACGCCGGCGGGAGTGGCGGCGTTTTCGGCGCGGGTGTCGTCAGCGCTGGCGTCGGCGGCGGCGTTGACGGTGGGACGAGGCTCGTCGCCGTCCGTCGTCCGGCCGGGAGGCTGCTCGTCGCCGTCGGTCACCGGCGAAGGGTACGACCAATCGGGCGTTCCGGGAAAGAGTCCCGCCGCGGTTCCGCCGCACCCCGAGATCTTGGTAGGAAAGTGCCCCCAGAGGGGCCGAATCCTTCCAAGATCTCTCAGATCGGGGTGCCGGTCAGCGTGAGCGCGGTCTTGTCGGCTGCCCACAGGGCCACCAGGGCCACTCCGGGGGCGGCGTGGCCGGCCACGGTCAGCAGCACGCCGCCGGTCAGGAAGCAGGCGGCCTGGACGGCGAGCTTGGCCGGGTCGGGCAGCGTCACGGAGGCACGCGGCGAGCAGAACAGGCCCCACACCACGGCGATCACCAGCGGCGTACCGAGCCCGGCCAGCAGGCGTACCGGCCAGCCGGCGCCGAGCGTGAAGCCCCAGTATCCGGCCGAGCCCAGCAGGGCCACTTCCAGCAGGAAGATCACGCCGAGCAACAGGGCCGTCATCGGTTCTCCCAGGAGAGGTAGGCGCGGTCCAGGCCGGCGATCATCTCGCCGAAGGAACGGTCGGTGTCGCGGGGCAGCCCGAATCCGCCCGCCGCCTCCAGGGCGACGAAGCCGTGCACGGCGGCCCGGAACATCCGGATGGCGTCGGTGGCGGCGTCGCCGTCGAGGCCGTACCCGAGCAGGATGGCGCGGACCGCGCCGACCGCGCGCTGCCCGGCGGTCAGGTGGTCGGGGTCGGCCGGGTCGGGTGCCCGCTGGGCGGCCGGGTAGCGGCCGGGGTGCTGCCGCGCGTACTCCCGGTAGGCGGCGGCGACGGCGCGCAACGCGTCGCCACCGGCGCGACCCGCGGCGGCGGCCGTGAGCACGTCGGCGATCTCGGCGGTGGCGAGCACGGCGAGCTTCTGGTGCAGCGCGTCCGCGCCCCGGACGTGCTTGTAGAGGCTCGGCAGCGCGACGCCGAGCCGGGCGGCGAGCGCGGCCAGGGTCAGCTTCTCGTAGCCGACCTCGTCGGCGAGCGCGGCGGCCTCCCGCACGACAGTCGCCGGGGTCAGGCCGGCCCTAGGCACGCGCGGTCACCGCCAGGAACTCGACCAGGTCGGCGGCGGTGGCGTCGGGCTGGTCGGCGTGCGGGTAGTGCCCGGAGTCGGCGACCATCCGGGCCTCGGCCACGGCGAACAGCCGGCGTGCGGCCCGCGCCTCGGCGCCCGGGTCGGGGAAGTCCGGGTCCTTCGTGCCCATCAGCACCAGCACCGGCCGGCGCACCTCGGGCGCCCGGGCGGTCCAGTGCGGGTCGGCCGGTGCGATCACGCCGCGCACCGCGGCCATCCGGCCGCGCAGCTTGGCGACGAGCTCCTTGCGGTACGCGGCGTCGTCCGCCGGCCGCCCGCAGGGGAACAGCGTGCGGTGGAACAGCCCGAACAGCCGAGGGCTGCGCAGCACTGCCGCCTGCGCCACACGCATCAGCGGGTTCGGCTTGGGCGTGCCGACGAACGGGCTGACCTGCACGATGCCGCTGACCAGGTCGGGCGCCTCGGCGGTGGCGAAGACGATCGCGGCGGCGCTGGACGAGCTGCCGACCAGGGTGGCGGGCTCGCCGCCGAGCGCCCGCACCACGGCGAGCAGGTCGCCACCGACCTGCTCGGGGGCGTACGTGGGCCAGTGCGGGCTGGAGTCGCCGTGCCCGCGGACGTCGACAGCGGCGACCCGGTAGCCGGCCGCGACCAGCCGGGGCGTCAGGTGCCGGAAGGCGGCCCGGTTCTCCCCCATGCCGTGCGCGAGGACCACGAGCGGCCCCGACCCGTGCACCTCGTACGCGATCGTGCCGCCGTCCCGCGCCACCTGGCTAACCGTCATAGCCGTAAAGCTAATCCTATTAGCAAAGCCCCGTCAAGCTTGACCTCAACCCCGGTTGAGGTCGCACGATCCCGGCATGCCGATCACCGCCGACACGCACGTCCGCCTCGCCCGCCCGAGCCGCGACCTCGCCGCCGCCGAACGGTTCTGGACGCAGGGGCTCGGCCTGGACGTGCTCTACCGGAGCGAGGGCGGCCACGCGGACGAGCACGACCTGGTGATGCTCGGCCTGCCCGGGGCCGGTTGGCACCTGGAGCTGGTCGGCGGCGCCACGCTCACGGACGAGCCGCGTCCCACCGGAGAGGACCTGTTAGTGCTCTATCTCGACGGCCCGGCCGACGACGGGCTGGTCCCGAGAATGGAACGGGCCGGCGGGACCAGGGTCTCCGCCGGCCCGTACTGGGACAGGTGGGGTGTCACGTTCGCCGACCCGGACGGCTACCGCCTCGTGCTGTGCACCCGGGCCTGGTCGAACGGGTGACTCACTTCTTCGACAGCACCGCGCGGCCGAAGAACGCCAGGTTGGCCGGGCGCTCCGCGAGCCGGCGCATCAGGTAGCCGTACCACTGGTCGCCGTAGGGGACGTACGTCCGCACCGTGTAGCCCTCGGCGACCAGGCGCTGCTGCTCCTCCGGGCGGATGCCGTAGAGCATCTGGAACTCGAACCGGCCCGGGTCGCGGTCGAACCAGCGCGCCCGGTCCTCGCCGATCGCGATCAGGCGCGGGTCGTGCGTGGCGAGCATCGGGTAGCCGTCGCCGGACATCAGCACGTTCATACAGCGCACGTACGACTTGTCCACCTCGCGGGCGGACTGGTACGCCACCGACTCCGGCTCCTTGTACGCGCCCTTGCACAGCCGCACCCGCGACCCGGCCGAGGCCAGCTCCCGACAGTCCGACTCGGTCCGCCGCAGGTACGCCTGGAGCACCGCGCCCGTGCCCGGGTGGTCCTTGCGCAGCTTCGCCAGGATGTCCAGCGTCGAGTCGGTGGTGGTGTGGTCCTCCATGTCGAGCGTGACGGTGGTGCCCGCCGCGTCGGCCGCCGCGCAGATCGCCCGCGCGTTGTCGTACGCGAGCTGCTCGTCGAACATCTGGCCCAGCGCGGACAGCTTCACGCTGACCTCGGCGGCCGGGGTGAGCCCGGCGGCGGCGAGGCGGCTCAGCAGCGTGAGGTATTCGTCCCGGGTGGCGTTCGCCTGCTCCGGGGTGGTGGTGTCCTCGCCCAGGTAGTCGAGGGTGACCGCTTGGCCGTCGGCGACCAGCTCGCGGGTTGCGCGCAGCGCGTCGTCGGTGGCGGCGCCGGCGACGAACCGGCGGACGACGTCCCGGGTGAACGGGGCCGTCGCGACGAGCCGCTCCACCTGGGTAGACCGGGAGGCGGCGAGGATGACGGAACGGAGCATGAGCCGAGCGTAACGCTCACCACCGTGCCCTCGCCGGGTGCGTCCGAGGCCCGCCCCTCCCGTCCTCCGGCCCGGCCCGGGCACCCCCGGCTGGCGGGGATCGGCTACAACGTTCACGTGGATCGACGACACCCCCGGCGCCGGCTCCGCTCGGCCTCCGTGCAGCTCGGCGCGCTCACCGCGCTGGCCCTCGCGCTCTCCGGCTGCAACAACGGTTACGACGACGACGATGACGACTGCGCGCTCGGGCCGGCCGGCGGGGGTGGCGACACCGTCGCGGTCGCCCTGCTCGTGCCCGCGCCGGCCACCGCCGCGCGCGGCGAACCGGCCCCGACCGCCGCCCTGCCCGAGCGCGGCGGGTTCGGCACCCACCTCGCCTCCTGCGGCGGCTGACGTGCGCCGCGAGGCGAGCACGCCGCGCCCCGGCTGGGACGAGACCATCCGGGCCCAGGGCCTGGTGTACGTCGACACCGAGCTGCCCGACGGCGAGATCATGTCGTACTGGGACGAGACGGCCGCGTACTCGTTCACGCTCGACGAGGTGCTCCGGCTGGAGGAGGCCACGGAGGAGCTGCACCGGATGTCGGTGGCCGCTGCCGAGCACGTGGTGGCCCGCCGCCGGTACGCCGAGTTCGGCATCCCCGAGTGGGCCGCCGAGGCGGTCGCCCGCTCGCTGCGGGAGTCCCCGCCGACGCTCTACGGCCGGTTCGACCTCTGGTACGACGGCAGCGGGCCGCCGAAGATGCTGGAGTACAACGCCGACACCCCGACCGCGCTGGTCGAGGCGAGCATCGTGCAGTGGTACTGGCTGGAGCACACCCGCCCGGACGCGGACCAGTGGAACAGCCTGCACGAACGGCTGGTCGGCGCCTGGGCCAAGATCGGCGCCGGGTTGCACGAGCCGAGGGCGCACGTGCTCTGGTCCTCCGAGGAGGAGTCGGGCGAGGACCAGATCACCGCCGGCTACCTGGCCGAGACGGCCCGCCAGGCCGGGCTGGACGTGACGCTCATGCCGATCCAGCAGGTCGGCTGGGACGGGCGGCGCTTCGTCGACGCCGACGACCGGCCGATCACCACCTGCTTCAAGCTCTACCCCTGGGAGTGGATGCTCGCCGAGCCGTACGGACGGCCGGCGCTCGACCCGGGCACCCCCACCACCTGGATCGAGCCGGCGTGGAAGCTGCTGCTGTCGAACAAGGCGCTGCTCGCCGTGCTCTGGGAGATGTACCCGGGGCACGACTACCTGCTGCCCGCGTACCTGGACTCGCCGCGCGGCATGACCGAGTACGTGGCCAAGCCGCTGCTCGGCCGCGAGGGCGGCTCGGTACGCATCGTGACCGGCGACACCGAGATCACCAACCCGGGGATCTACGGCGACGAGGGCTTCTGCTTCCAGGAGTTCCGCGCGTTGCCCGAGTTCGAGGGCAACCGGACGGTGCTCGGGAGCTGGATCGTGGACGGCGAGTCGGCCGGCGCCGGGGTCCGCGAGAGCGAGAGCCTCATCACTGACGGTTACGCGCGGTTCCTGCCCCACTACATCGACGCACCGCGTGTGCTCTGAGTCGTCTACCGTTGGTGTCGTGAACTTCGACGCGTACGCCCGGACCGGGGTCGAGCTCGTCAACGCCCGGCTGGACGACCTGGACGGCCTGCGGGCCGTCTTCTCGGACGAGCAGGGCTGGATGCGCGACGAGGTCGCGGAACGGGACCTGGCGATCTTCCGGCGGGCGCAGAAGCGCCTCCGGGACGTCTTCGAGTACGGCACCTCTGGCCGGGACGCCGACGCGGTCGCCGAACTGAACGCGCTGCTGGAGGCGTTCCCGGTGCAGCCGCGCATCTCCGGGCACGACTCCTCCGACTGGCACATGCACGTGACCAGCCGGGGCGCGTCGGTCTCCTCCGAATACCTGGCCGGCGCGGTCTGGGGCCTGTCGGTGTGGCTGTGCGAGTACGGCAGCGCCCGCTTCGGGGTCTGCGCCGACGACCGCTGCGGCAACGTCTACCTGGACACCTCGTCCAACTGCTGCCGGCGGTTCTGCTCCGAGCGCTGCGCCACCCGCTCCCACGTGGCGGCGCATCGGGCCCGCAAGCGGGCCGCGGTCGGCGAGCAGGCCGTCCCGGCTCAGCCGCTGTCCCCGGTGAGCTGACCTCCGGCGCTCCGGCCGCCCTTGTGCGAGCGGGCGGCCGGGCGACGCGTCCCGGTCAGACGTCGACAGGCGACGGCGCGGTCAGGTTGGCCCGGGCGAACTCCAGCGACTCCCGCAGGTCCGCCTCCCGGACCGCGCGGCTCTTCGCGCCCCGGGTGGTCACCTCCACCGCCACCGAGCCGGTGAACCCCCGCCCGGCCAGCGAACGCAGCATCTCCGCGCAGGGCTGCCCGCCGCGACCGGGCACCAGGTGCTCGTCGCGCCCCTCGCCGGTGCCGTCGCCCAGGTGCACGTGCGCCAGCCCGGAACCCATCCGGTCGGCCATCGCCATCGCGTCCGTGTGCGAGGCCGCGCAGTGCGACAGATCCAGCGTGTACGAGGCGTACCCGATCTCGGTCGGATCCCAGCCCGGCGCGTACGGGACGAACTGGCGCCCCGCCATCCGCACCGGGTACATGTTCTCCACCCCGAAGTGCAGCCCACCGAACTGCCCGGCGATCGTGTCGAGGCCGTCGGAAAAGGTGCGCGCGTAGTCACGCTGCCAGGTGAACGGCGGATGCACCACGACGGTGGGCGCCTCCAGCGTCTCGGCCAGCTCGGCGGCCTTACGCAGCCGCTCCCACGGGTCGGGGCTCCACACCCGCTGGGTGACGAGCAGGCACGGGGCGTGGACCGACAGCACCGGGACGCCGTAGTGCTCGGCGAGGCCGCGCAGCGCGCCCGCGTCCTGGCTGACCGGGTCGGTCCAGACCATCACCTCGATGCCGTCGTAGCCGAGCTCGGCGGCGAGCTGGAACGCCGCCGCGGTCCGTTCGGGAAAGACCGAGGATGTGGACAGGAGCACCGGAACGCGGTAAGTCACAGCTCCGAGGGTAGCTCCAACCGCCAGCGAGCATCGGGACGAGCAACCGCAAAGCAACCCAGAGCGCTCGTACGGTCACATCGGCGCGAGCTGATCCAGCCGGCGCAGGATGACGCCCTCCCGCAGCGCCCACGGGCAGATGTCCACGCAGTCCACGTCGAGGCGGCGCATCACCGCCTCCGCCACCACCGCGCCGGCGAGGAGCTGGTGCGCCCGCTGCGCGCTGACCCCCTCCAACTCGGGCAACTGGGCCGGCGGGATGTGCCGCACGAACCCCAGCACCTGCCGCAGCCCGGTACGGGTCAGGCTGCGGCGCGCCCACAGACCCGCACCCGAAGGCGCGGCGCCGGCCAGCCGAGCCAGCGTGCGGAACGTCTTCGAGGTGGCGACCGGACGCTCCCAGCCCACCGCTGTCAACTGCTCCACCACCGGGTCGAGCTGCGCGTCCACGTATGCCCGCAGTTCCTCCACGGCCTCGGCCGACGGCGGCGCCGTGCCGGCCGGATCCACGGCGAGCCGCTCCCGGCTGAGCCGCCCCGCGCCGAGAGGCAGCGAGATCGCCACGTCCGGGTGCTCGTCGATGCCGGCGGCCAGCTCCAGCGAGCCGCCGCCGATGTCCATCGCCAGCAGCCGCCCGGCGGACCAGCCGAACCACCGCCGCACCGCCAGGAACGTCATCCGCGCCTCGTCCGCGCCGGAGAGCACCTCCAGGCGTACGCCAGTCTCGTCGCGGACGCGCGCCAGCACGTCGGCGGCGTTCGTGGCGTCGCGGACCGCGCTCGTCGCGAACGCCAGCAGATCCTCGGCGCCCAGCCCGTCAGCCGCCGCCCGGGCCATGCCGACCGCCTTGACCAGGCCGTCCGCGCCGCCGTCGGTGAGCGCGCCGTCCGGCCCGATCTGCTCGGCCAGCCGCAGCACCACCTTCTCCGAGTGCGCCGGCCAGGGATGCGCGCCGTGGTGGGCGTCGACCACCAGCAGGTGCACCGTGTTGGAACCGACGTCGAGGACACCCAGTCGCATGGGGAAGACCCTAGGGCCAACACGTTTCGTCGGCTCGGCGGCCGGGCGGGGTCACCGCGCGTACGCTGGTCCGAGTGACAGGGCAGATCGAGCTTCACGTGCTGGTGGACGACCCCGAGGACCCGCGCAGCCGCGAGGTCGGGCTGGACTTCCCACGGGAGTGGATCGAGTTCGTCGACCCGGCCGACGCGAAGCACGTCGTCCGCGCCGACCTGACCTGGCTGCTGTCCCGCTGGACGTGCATCTTCGGCAAGGGCTGCCACGGCATCATCGCCGGGCGGGCCGCCGACGGGTGCTGCTCGCACGGCGCGTTCTTCACCGACTCCGACGACGAGAAGCGCGTCCGGGCCGCGGTGAAGCGGCTGACGCCGGAGACGTGGCAGCACTTCCGGCGCGGGTTCAAGAACTGGACCGAGAACGACACCGTCGACGGCAAGACGCCGGCCCGGCGTACCGCCACCCGCGACGTGGACGCCCCGTGCGTGTTCCTCAACGACGCCGACTTCGCCGGCGGGGGCGGCTGCGCGCTGCACGCCCAGGCGCTGCGCGACGGGGTGCACCCGCTGGAGTACAAGCCGGACGTCTGCTGGCAGTTGCCGGTACGCCGTGACCAGGAGTGGCACAAGCGGCCCGACAACACGAAGGTGCTGATCTCCACGCTGGCCGAGTTCGACAGGCGCGGCTGGGGCGCGGGCGGGCACGACCTCGACTGGTGGTGCACGTCCTCCACCGACGCGCACGTCGGCGCCGAGCCGATGTACGTCTCGTACGGGCCGGAGCTGACCGCGCTGATCGGCGCGCCCGCGTACGCGAAGCTGGCCGAGCTCTGTTCCGCCCGGCAGCGCCAGGGTCAGATCGCCCCGCACCCCGCAAGCGAGTGAAGGCCGGCACCCCTTGGTTCGGGGTGCCGGCCTTCGTGTCTCTTACTTGTTCCAGTGCTCGGCTACCAGGTCGGCGGCCTGCTGCTCCCACTGGGCGTAGTGGTCGGGGTAGGCGGAGACCTGGACGGTCTGGGCGGCCTTGGTCAGCGGCATGTCCTGCCAGCCGTCGACCTGCTTCAGACCCTTCAGGAACGCCGTGGTGGAGTACTCGGGGTCGGTGATCTGCTCCACCGTGCCCCAACCACTGGAGGGGCGCTGCTGGAACAGGCCCTGCGAGTCGTGGTCGTTACGGTCACCGAGGTGGCCGAGGTTCTCCAGCTTCGACTCCTGCAACGCGGTCGCGATGGAGACGACGGCGGCGCGCTCGTCCATGCCGGCCTTCTTCGTCGCCGCGATGATCGCCTTCACGTTCTTGACCTGCTCGTCGTTCAGGTCGATGCGCGACTGGTCGCCCTGGACGCCGTGCGGGATCAGCTTGTCACCCTGCACGCTCACGCTCACCGGCTTCGCCGCGTGGGTGGTGTCGGCGGCGTGGGCGGCGACCGGACCGGCGAACACGCCACCGGTGAAAGCCAGACCAGCGATACCGAGAACGCTCTTCCGCAGAATCGTGTTCATCACAAGTGCTCCATTCGGGGGTCGACGCACCCGGGGGATGGGGATGCGTGGGCACCGTCAGGCGCTCAAAAGACTTCGGGAGGATCCGGCTGCTCGCGGGGCACGGGGAGTGCTGCCTTTGCGCGGCGCCGGAAGCATGTCCAACGACCCACCACCCGGCATCATTCCCGGGCCGGCTCACGCCGTCGGAACCATGTTCAACGACCAGCCGGCCGGGATGATTCCCGGGCTCGCGGATGCCACCTCGCTCGCAGGGGGGCGCCGCCGGTGCTCGGTCGTTCACCCGGTTACAACGCCACCCACCCGCCAGCGATTCCACCGCCAGAGTGCCGCCCACCACCCCCGAACCAGACACCCCCACCCACGCCGGCACGGATGGCACACACGCGCCCGCCGTCGACGCGGTCGATCATGAAGTTGGCGGCGACAAACCGGACACCAAACACCGCCAACCTCATGATCGACGCGACCTCGGCGGACTGACCCGGGGCGAGAGCGCGGGCGCCGCCGATCACACGCGCGATCTTGCAGTTCGAGCCCTTCCGGCGCCCCATTCAGGCGATTTGCGGGGTACCGAAGTGCAAGATCGGCGAGCGGGGGGATCTTGGAAGTCTGCCCCGAGAGCGTCGGCGCAACCTGCCCTGCCCCGGCGATCTTGGAGTTGTGGCACCTCGCGAAGGGTGCCATAACGGGCATGTCGTGGTGCCACAACTCCAAGATCGGCGACGGCGAGGGCCGAGGGCGGGCCCAGTGGGCGGGCGGGGAGGGGATCAGGGCTCGAACTTGTAGCCCAAGCCTCGCACCGTGACGATGTAGCGCGGGGCGGACGGCTCCGGCTCGATCTTGGAGCGCAGCCGCTTCACGTGCACGTCGAGCGTCTTGGTGTCGCCCACGTAGTCGGCGCCCCAGACCCGGTCGATCAGCTGACCCCGGGTGAGCACCCGCCCGGCGTTACGCAGCAGCAGCTCCAGCAGCTCGAACTCCTTGAGCGGAAGCTGCACCCCGGCGCCGCCGACAGTCACCACGTGCCGTTCGATGTCCATCCGGACCGGGCCGGCGGCGAGCGTCGGCGCGCCCGTCTCGTTCGACTCGGCGGTCTGCCGGCGCAACACCGCCCGGATGCGGGCGACCAGTTCACGCGGCGAGTACGGCTTGGTCACGTAGTCGTCGGCGCCGATCTCCAGCCCGACCACCTTGTCGATCTCGCTGTCCCGCGCGGTGACCATGATGATCGGCACGTGCGAGCGCTGGCGGAGCTGCCGGCAGACCTCGGTGCCGGACATCTCCGGCAGCATCAGGTCGAGCAGCACGATGTCGGCGCCGGTCCGGTCGAACTCGGTGAGGGCGGCGGGGCCCGTCGCGGCGACGGAGACCTCGAACCCCTCCTTGCGGAGCATGTAGGACAGGGCGTCGGAGAACGACTCCTCGTCCTCGACCACCAGTACGCGGCTCAACGGGTGTTTCCTTTCCTGTGGTCAGACCTGCCGGAGCTCGGCCGGGCCGGCCTCGATCCCAGCGGAGGCGAGTGTCGTCTCCAGGTCGTCCGGGGGGCGCGCGGGCAGCCGGAGAGTGAACGTCGACCCCCCACCAAGGGTGCTCGACACGTCCACCCGGCCGCCATGGTTGCTGGCGATGTGTTTGACGATGGCGAGGCCCAGGCCGGTGCCGCCGGTGGACCGGGAGCGGGCCTGGTCGGCCCGGTAGAAGCGCTCGAAGATCCGGTCGACCTCGTTCGGGGCGATGCCGATGCCCTGGTCGGCCACGGCGATCTCGACGTGTTCCTCGGTGCCGGTGACAGTCACCCGGACCGTGGTGTCCTCGCCGGAGTAGTTGATCGCGTTCTCCACCAGGTTCGCCACAGCGGTGGCGAGTTGGCTGTCACTCCCGTACACGGTCAGGCCCCGCTGCCCGCCGACGGCGATCTCCACCCGGCGCGCGGTGGCCGCGGTGCGGGTGCGGTCGACGACCTCGGCGAGCACCCAGTCCACCGAGACCGGCTCGGGGGCGGGCTGCGGTTCGGCGCCCTGGAGGCGGGTCAGTTCCAGCAGTTCCTGCACGAGGCGGCCGAGCCGGGTCGACTCGTGCTGGATCCGCTCGGCGAACCGCCGCGCGGCGACCAGGTCCTCGGACAGGTCGGGCGCGCCGTCGGCGGCCGGTTCGGTGGCGTCGACGAGCGCCTCGGCGAGCAGTTGCAGCGCGCCGATCGGCGTCTTCAGCTCATGGCTGACGTTCGCGACGAAGTCCCGGCGTACCCGCGCCAGACGGTGCGACTCGGTGACGTCGACCGCCTCGATCGAGATGTAGCCGGAGCCCAGTCCCATCGCCCGCAGGTGCACGCCGAGCGGGTTGTCACCGCCGCCGTCGCGGCCCCGGGGCAGGTCCAGCTCTATCTCGCGCCGCACGCCCGTGCGGCGGACCTGCCCGGCGAGGGTACGGATCAACGGGTGCGCCGCGATCGACCCCGGCGTCGCCCCGGTACGGAGCAGACCCATCGCCCGGGCGGCCGGGTTCACCAGCACCGGCACGTC
Source organism: Micromonospora sp. CNZ285 (assembly GCF_004637285.1). Lineage (NCBI taxonomy): Bacteria > Bacillati > Actinomycetota > Actinomycetes > Micromonosporales > Micromonosporaceae > Micromonospora > Micromonospora sp. CNZ285. The sequence goes on from NZ_SPQD01000001.1 coordinate 4,729,081, forward strand.
GTCCGGGCCGAGCACCACCACGCCCGCGCGCAGCGAGTCGATCGTCTTGCGGCCGAGCCCGGATAGGCCCCCCTGCTGGTCGTCCGGAATGGTCGTCCTCCCTGCGTCACGACGGAGGAGCCCGCCGCCCCGCGGCGCCCGGCGGCGCCGCCATTCGTCAACGGGTCCGGACAGCAGCGCCCCGGCGACCAGCCCGGTCACCAGCGCTCCGGCCACCACGATGGCCACCGCCCATTCCACCCGGCGATCGTAGGGTCATTGTTAACCCAGGGATCGGGCACAAAGGGACGAACCACTCTCGCTTTCGGCAAAGTTCACCTGCGGGCCCCGCGTCGTTCATCCGCGTTCACCCTGGTGCCGACCGTTCGGCCTAGCGTGGGGCGCGCACCTGCTCCTGCCGTACCCCATGGGGGTGGCGGCCACCGACCCCAGGAAGTGACGATGCGCGACGAGTTCCGGGCCGACCTGCAGATTGTCAGCCAGTTGCTGGTGGACATGGCCGAGGCGGTACGCGCGGCCATGCGGCAGGCCACCAAGGCGCTGCTCACCGCCGACCGGACGGCCGCCGAGACGGTGATCGCGCGGGACGCCGAGATCGACGACCTCTACCGGCACGTGGAGGAGCGGGTCTGTGACCTGCTGGCCCGGCAGGCGCCGGTCGCCTCCGACCTGCGGGCGATGATCACCGCGTTGCACGTGGCAGCCGATCTGGAGCGGATGGGCGACCTGGCCGACCACGTGGCGAAGACGGCGCTGCGCCGGCACCCGTCCCCGGCGGTGCCGGCGGAGCTGCGGCCGGTCTTCACCGACATGGCCGGGATCGCCGACCGGATGGCCGAGAAGATCGGCTCGGTGCTGGCCAAGCCGGACGCCGACGTGGCCGCCGAACTGGACCGCGACGACGACGCGATGGACGACCTGCACAAGAGCCTGTTCGGCGTGCTGCTCGGCGACGACTGGCCGTACGGGGTGGAGACGGCGATCGACGCGACGCTGCTGGGTCGCTTCTACGAGCGTTTCGCCGACCATGCGGTGAACGCGGGCGAGCACGTGGTCTACCTGATCACCGGTTCCACGTCCGGCTGAGGACCGTGGGCGGGGCCGCCTCGGGGGAGGCCCCGCCCACGCCGCCTCAGCGGCCCTGGTTCGCGACCGCGGCGGCGGCGTCCTTGGCGGCCTCCGGGTCCAGGTACGTCCCGCCGAGCACCTGCGGACGCAGGTCGGCGTCCAGGTCGTAGCGCAGCGGGATGCCGGTGGGGATGTTCAGCTTGGCGATCGCGTCGTCGGAGATCTGGTCGAGGTGCTTGACCAGGGCGCGCAGCGAGTTGCCGTGCGCCGCCACCAGCACCGTCCGGCCGGCCAGGATGTCCGGCACGATCGAGTCGTACCAGTAGGGCAGCATCCGGTCGACGACGTCCTTGAGGCACTCGGTGCGCGGCATCAGCTCGGTCGGCAGCAGCGCGTACCGGGGGTCGCCGACCTGCGACCACTCGTCGGCGTCGTCGATCGGCGGCGGCGGCGTGTCGTACGAGCGGCGCCAGAGCATGAACTGCTCCTCGCCGTACTCGTCGAGGGTCTGCTTCTTGTTCTTGCCCTGCAGGGCGCCGTAGTGGCGTTCGTTGAGCCGCCACGACCGGCGCACCGCGATCCAGTGCCGGTCGGCGGCGTTCAGCGCCAGCTCGGCGGTGCGGATGGCCCGGCGCAGCAGGCTCGTGTGCACCACGTCCGGCAGCAGGTCGTGCTCGCGCAGCAGTTCGCCGCCGCGCCGCGCCTCGGTCTCCCCCTTGGCGGTCAGGTCGACGTCGACCCAGCCGGTGAAGAGGTTCTTGGCGTTCCAGTCGCTCTCGCCGTGCCGCAGCAGGACCAGCGTCCCGACGGTGGGCCCCTCGCTCGCAGTCATGCCGATCATCCTGCCGTACGGCGCGGGCGGACACGCGGCGACCTGTGGTGACGACCACCACGTGGAAAACCTGATGACCACGGCTCCGGCCCGGCACTAGGTTGTAAGGCGTCTTAAAGAGGTCGGTCATTACCATTCGGGGGGCGTCGGGATGCGGACGGTACGGGGCTGGTTCCAGGACACAGCCGGTGGCCTGCCACGGACGTTCTGGTACCTCTGGGCCGGCACGCTGATCAACCGGCTCGGCTCGTTCGTCCTGATCTTCCTGGCCATCTACCTGACCCAGGAACGCGGCTTCTCCGCCTCCCAGGCCGGACTGGTGATCGGCCTCTGGGGTGCCGGCGGCGCGGTCGGCACCACCATCGGCGGCACCCTGACCGACCGCTGGGGACGGCGGCCCACGCTGCTCACCGCGCACGTCGGCGCGGCGGGCATGATGATCGCGCTCGGCTTCGCCCGCCCGCTCTGGGCGGTCGCCGTGGGCGCGCTGCTGCTCGGCGCGTTCGCCGAGGCGGCCCGCCCCGCCTTCGGCGCCATGATGGTCGACGTCGTGCCGGACAAGGACCGGCTGCGCGCCTTCTCGCTGAACTACTGGGCCATCAACCTCGGCTTCGCCTGCGCGGCCGTGCTCGCCGGCTTCGCCGCCCAGGGCAGCTACCTGTTGTTGTTCCTGGTGAACGCGACCACCACACTCGTGACCGCGCTCATCATCTTCGCCAAGGTCGGCGAGACCCGCGGCCCGGTCACCGCGCTCCCGGTCAAGGGGATGCCGACGCCGGCCGGGGCGCTGCGCACCATCCTCGCCGACCGGGTGTTCCTCGGCTTCGTCGCGCTCAACCTGCTCGCCGCGCTGGTGTTCCTCCAGCACATCTCGATGCTGCCGATCGCGATGGGCGACTCCGGGCTCAGCCCGGCCACCTACGGCTCGGTGATCGCACTGAACGGCGTGCTCATCGTGGTCGGCCAGCTGTTCGTACCCCGGCTCATCAAGGGCCGCAGCCGCTCGCACGTACTGGCGCTCGCGGCGCTGGTGATGGGCGCCGGGTTCGGGCTCACCGCGTTCGCCGACACGGTCTGGCTCTACGGCCTGACCGTGCTGATCTGGACCGTCGGCGAGATGCTCAACTCGCCGTCGAACGCCACCCTGATCGCGGAGCTGTCCCCGGCCGCGCTGCGCGGCCGCTACCAGGGCGTCTTCTCGCTGTCCTGGCAGCTCGCCGGCGCCGCCGCGCCGATCCTCGGCGGCCTGGTCCGGGAGAACGCCGGCAACAGCACGCTCTGGCTCGGCTGCGCGGGCATCGGCGTCGTGGCGGCGGTCGCCCACCTGATCTCCGGCCCGGCCCGGGAGCGCCGCGCGGTCGCGCTGCGCGCCGTGGGCACGCCGGTCACGCCGGTCACCGTCACCGCCTCCCCGGCGCCCGAGGCGGGCGAGGCCGCGGCGACCGCACCCGCCGCGCCAGTCCGGGCCGGTTCCTGAGTACGCCCCGACGCAGCCGCCCGGAGGCCTGTGGATACGGTACGGGAAGGAATCGGTAAGGAAACCTTCCTGGAGGACTGGTGCACGGCCTGCGGCGCTGGTGGGACGACACAGCCGGCGGACTGCCGGCCACGTTCTGGTACCTCTGGTCCGGCCTGCTGATCAACCGGGCCGGCGCGTTCGCGCTGCTGTTCCTGTCGCTCTACCTGACCGCCGCGCGGGGCGCACCGCCGTCGCTGGCCGGGCTGGTGGTCGGCGCGTACGGGATCGGCGGCGCGGCCGGCACGCTGCTCGGCGGCGTCCTGGCCGACCGGTGGGGACGGCGGGCCACGCTGCTCGCCGCCCACCTGGCCGCCGCCGTCCTGATGGCGGCGCTGGCGTTCAGCACGCACCTGGCGGCGATCGCCGTACTCGCCACGCTGGTCGGGGTGGCGCACTCGATGCCCAGCCCGGCGTTCGTGGCCGCCATCGTGGACGTGGTGCCCGAGGCGCGCCGCTCCCGCGCGTTCAACCTGCAGTTCTGGGCGTTCAACCTGGGCATGGCGGTGGCGTCGCTGCTGGCCGGCATCCTCGCCGAGGCGAGCTTCACGGCGCTGTTCCTGGTCGACGCCGGAGCCACACTGGCGGCTGCTGTGGTGATCGCGCTGAAGGTGCCGGAGACGATCACCCGGCGGCCGGCGCTCACGCCACGGGCGGTGGTGGGACGCCGTCCCGGGCTGCACACGGCGCTGACCGACCGCACGTTCCTGGTGTTCGTCGGGCTGACGTTCCTGCTGGCCGTGCTGACCATGCAGACCTCGACGATCATGCCGCTGGCGATGCGCGAGGACGGCCTGCGCCCGTCGGCGTACGGGCTGGTGGTGGCGCTCGGCGGGGCGCTCATCGTGGTCGGGCAACTGTTCGTGCCCCGGCTCATCGAGCCGTACCGGAAGTCGAGCGTGCTGGCCGTCTCCACCGGCCTGATGGCGCTCGGGTTCGGCGCGCTGACGGTGGCCGACGGGCTGCCGCTCTACCTCGGCGCGGCGGTGGTCTGGACGGTCGGGCAGATGCTCGCCGCGCCGCCGAACGCCCAGATCAACGCGGACCTCGCACCCCCCGAACTGCGCGCCCGCTACCAGTCGGTGTTCTACCTGACGTTCCCGGCCGCGTCGTTCGTGGCGCCGGCGCTCGGCGGGCTCAGCCTGGAACACCTCGGCGAGCGGCACTGGCTGGTGGTGGGCGCGCTCGGCCTGCTGGCCGCCGCCGGGCACCTGCTCGCCGGGCCGCGCCGGGAGCGGCGGGTGGCCGCGCTGCGGGCGGCGGCCGCGGAACCGGTGACTTCCGCCCGCTGAAGGCTCGGGAGACAACGGCAGAGCGCCCACCCCGACCCCCGTCGAGATGGGCGCTCGTACCGTACGCCCGGCGGCGGCGGGCGACACTCACCCCCGTAAGCGTCGCCCGCTCGCGCCGCCGGTTCCACGGGTGGCACCGTCCCCCAACGGTGTGCTCCACCCGATCTTCGCGTCTCGCCTGCGCGGATCTGATCGATCCACCGCTCCCCCGAACGAAAACAAGCGTGACGCGGTGCAATAAAGTTAGTTCGCCCGGATTCCGGATTCAACCCAGAACGCTGTCTTGCCCGTCACAGCGCCCGTGTCGGAAACCCGGCTGTCCGTGTTGTCGTCCCTGGAATGGCAAACACGGCGTTCCCGTCGGCCATTCCCGTAAACCTCAGCCGTCCTCGCGATTCGGGTTCTCGGTCCGGAAGAAGTTGCTCTGCCGACCGTCCCGCATCTGCTCCTGGTAGATCAGGTTCAGCCGCCGCAGGTCGAACGTGCGGAACCAGTCGTCCCAGGTGATCTCGCGGATCCGGCTGCTCTCCCGGTACCCGGGGATGTTGAACGTCAGCACCCCGGCCCGGCCCTCGCGCTCGGTGCCGGCGATGGTCGCGGGCTTCGCACCCCGCGCCCGCGCCCAGCGCTGGATCACCTCGTGGTTACGGGTGACCAGGCTCCGGCCCGGACGCTCCGGCCGGTCCGCGAGCGACGTGATGAGCTGCGACGATCCGATCGACCGGCTGGACGCCGGGCCACGGGTCGGCGCGGCCTGCGCGCCCGGCGCCTTCCGGGCCGGTGCCGCCTTGGCCCGCGACGGAGCCGCCTTGGCACGCGAAGGAGCGGCCTTCGCCCGCGACGGGGCCGCCTTGGCCCGCGACGGAGTCGCCTTCGCCCTCGACGGGGCTGCCTTCGCCCGAGCGGGCGCGGCCTTCGCGCGGGCCGTCGTCGCCCGCGACGAGGTCGCCTTCGCCCGAGCCGGGGCCGCCTTGGCGCGAGCCGGCATCGCCTTGGCCCGGGACGAGCTCGCCTTCGCCCGGGCGGGCACCGCCTTGCGCGTACCCGTCGCCTTGGCCCTGGCACCGGTGGCGCGTGCGGCCGGCGACGTGGCGCTCCGGCGGGCCGACGTGGTCCGCTTCGCCGCAGTGGTCTTCTTCGCGGCGGTGCTCTTGCGGGTCGCCGACGGCCGGCCGGCCGGGCCGGTGCTCCGCCGGGCGGCGCCGCCCTCCCCGCGCATCGTTCGCGCCAGGGTCTTCACCAGTTCCGGCTTCCGCAGCGCGGAGATCCCGGAGACCCCGCGCCGTTTGAGCTGGCTGCGGATGTCGTCCACCTTCATCCGGGAGATCGCCGACTCCGACACCCCCGGGGTGTTCGGCGTCTGATTGCCGGTTTGCCGTTTGGTCCGGGTCGCAGTCGTGCCGCGACCTGAGCTGTTGCGCTGAGCCATGGGACACGCTCCTCGACAGTCCGTCCTCGGCCCGCGGTGGGTCCCAGTGCTCCGCACCGCGCGGGGCGGCATACCCGTCAGGAGGGCTCCGAACCTCCGGCGGACGATCCGGCGGTGGCGGAAGGCTCGAAGAGGTGCGCGAACGCGGCCAGGTTGGCCGTCGACTCGCCGCGCTTGACCCGCCACTCCCACTCCCGGCGGATGGCGGTGCCGAACCCGATCTCCAACATGCTGTCGAACGACTCGTCGGCGTACGTCAGCACGGAACCGAGCAGCCGGTCCAGCTCGTCGGCGTCGATCCCGGCCAGGTTGACCCGCCCGGTCAGGTAGACGTCGCCGACCGAGTCGATGGAGAACGAGACGCCGTACATGCGGGCGTTGCGCTGGAGCAGCCAGGCCCACAGCTCCTCGCGGCGCTCGTCGGGCTGGCGCATCACGAACGCCTCGACCCGCAGCGCGTGCTCACCCACGATCAGGTTGCAGATCGTCTTGAGCTTGTGCGTGCCGGGCAGCGTCACCGCGTACGACGCCTCGCCGGTGGACTCCCACTCCAGCTCGCGCTCCGCGCAGACGGACTCGATCAGCGCGGCGACCTCACTCCTGCGGCTCATCGCACCCACTCTACGACCGGCGTACCGGGGCCGCCCGGTGGCCGGTGGCGATCACCAGGAGCACAGCGCGGCCGGTTCGCCGAGCCGCCGCGCCAGCCGGGCCCGGTGCTCGGTGATCGCCTCCCCGTAGACCGCGAGCAGGCCGGAGGCGGTGCGGTGCCAGGAGAAGTCCCGGGCGTGCCGCTCGGCGCCGCGGCCCAGCGCCGCACGGCGTACCGGATCGGGCAGCAGGCGGGCCAGCGCGCGGGCCCAGTCGACCGGGTCGTGCCCGTCGATGAGCATGCCGCTGACGCCGTCGCGTACCGCCGTCACCAGGCCGCCCACAGCGGCGGCCAGCACCGGCGTGCCGCACGCCTGTGCCTCCAGCGCGACCAGCCCGAACGACTCGTTGTGCGACGGCACCGCGACCAGGTCGGCGGCGCGGTAGAGGGCGGGCAGGTCTGCGCCGGTCTGCGGCGGGAGGAAACGCACCCGGTCGGCGATGCCGAGCGCGTGCGCCAGCTCGATCAGGGCGGTGGGCCGGTCCAGGCCGCTGCCGCTGGGCCCGCCGCAGATCACCACGGTCAGCTCGTCGGCCAGCGCCGGATCCCGCTCACGCAGCGCGGCGGCGGCGCGCACCAGCACGTCCGGCGCCTTGAGCGGCTGGATCCGGCCGACGAACGCGACCACGTACCCGTCGGTCGGCAGGCCGAGCCGGCGGCGCGCGGCCCGGGTCGCGGCGTCCCGGTCACCGGCGGCGGGACGGAACCGGTCCAGGTCGACGCCGGGTTCCACGATCGCCACCCGGTCCGGCTCGGCCGCGTACCGGTCGAGCAGGTCGCGGGCCTCGACCCGGGTGTTGGCGACCAGCCGGTCCGCCTCGGTGACCACCTGCTCCTCACCGATCACCCGGGCCTTCGGCTCGGGACGGTCCCCGGCGGCGAGGCGGGCGTTCTTGACCTTCGCGAGGGTGTGCGCGGTGTGCACAAGCGGTACGCCCCAGCGCTCCTTGGCCAGCCAGCCGACCTGGCCGGAGAGCCAGTAGTGCGAGTGGATCAGGTCGTAGTGGCCCGGCGGGCGGGCCGCCTCGGCCCGCAGCACCCCGGCGGTGAAGGCGCAGAGCTGACCCGGCAGTTCCTCCTTGGTCAGCCCCTCCAGCGGCCCGGCGGTGACGTGCCGGACGGACACCCCGGGCGCCACCTCGACCACCGGGGGCAGGTCACCGGCGGTGGCCCGGGTGAAGATCTCCACCTCGACGTCGGCCTCGGCCAGCCGCCGGGCCACTTCCAAGATGTAGACGTTCATGCCGCCCGCGTCACCGGTGCCGGGCTGGTGCAGCGGCGACGTGTGCACCGACAAGGTGGCGATACGGCGGGGCCGCGGCCACGGAAGGGCACCTCGCTGACGACCGACACCGGTGTGCAAATCCGCCACGTCCGCTCCCTCTGTCACGGTTGATGCCGTCCCGCACGACCGGCGCTTCTCGGTCAACCCGTGTGCCGGATGTCATCTTCCCCATCGGGGTACGGAAATGCTTTCCGCCGGGTCCCCGGCGTGACGGACCTCATCCCGCCACGCGGCCCGGCGACGGGAGACAATGTCCGGATGACTTCAGTCGCCATCGTCACCGGGGCGTCCAGCGGGATCGGCGCGGCCACCGCCCGCCGGCTCGCCGCCGAGGGGTTCCACGTGCTGGCTGCCGCCCGGCGTACCGACCGGCTGGCCGCGCTGGTCGCCGAGATCGAGGCGGCCGGCGGCGCGGCGACAGCGGTGGCCTGCGACGTGACCTCGGACGAGTCGGTGGCCGGCCTGGCCGCCGCCGCCGAGGCCGCACCCGGGCCGGTCACGCTGCTGGTGAACAACGCGGGCGGCGCCCGCGGCCTGGACCCGGTCGAGACCGCCGACGTGGGCGACTGGCAATGGATGTACGACGTGAACGTGCTCGGCACGCTGCGCGTCACGAAGGCGCTGCTCCCGGCGCTGGAGCGCTCCGGCGCCGGCACGGTCGTGATCGTCAGCTCCACCGCCGGGCACGTGGTCTACGAGGGCGGCGGCGGCTACACGGCCGCCAAGCACGCGCAGACCGCGATCGCCGGCACGCTCCGGCTGGAACTGTGCGGGCGCCCGGTCCGGGTGATCGAGATCGACCCCGGCATGGTGAAGACCGAGGAGTTCGGCCTGGTCCGCTTCGGCGGTGACACCGACCGGGCCGAGGCGGTCTACGCCGGAGTCGCCGAACCGCTGGTGGCCGACGACGTCGCCGACTGCGTCGCCTGGTGCGCGACCCGCCCGCACCACGTCAACATCGACCAGCTCGTGGTCCGCCCGCTGGCCCAGGCCGCGCAGCACAAGGTGCACCGGACGTCCTAATGGAGCGTCCGCTCGGCGTGGCCACCCGGGGCACGACGAACCCCAACCGGCTCCGGCGGGTGGACAACTGGATCGTCGAGACCTGCCGCGACGCGCTGCGCGCCGCCGCAGACCCGCTGGTGGTGGACCTGGGCTACGGCGCCACCCCGGTCACCCCTGTCGAACTGCGGGCCCGTCTCGCGGCCGGGGTCCGCGCCGACGTGCGGGTGGTCGGCCTGGAGATCGATCCGGTACGCGTGGCCGCCGCCCTGCCCGCCGCCGACCCACCCGGGCTGACGTTCGCCAGGGGCGGCTTCGAGCTGGCCGGACTGCGTCCCGCGCTCGTGCGGGCGTTCAACGTGCTCCGCCAGTACGACGAGAGCGAGGTGGCCGACGCCTGGCGTACCGTCACCGGACGGCTCGCGCCGGACGGGCTGCTGGTCGAGGGCACCTGCGACGAGCTGGGGCGGCTCGGCTCCTGGGTGCTGCTCGACGCCACCGGACCGCGCACGCTCACGCTGTCGGCGAAGCTGACCACGCTGGAGAGCCCTGCCACGCTCGCCGAGCGGCTGCCGAAGGCGCTGATCCACCGCAACGTGCCGGGCGAACGCGTCCACGACCTGATCGACGCGCTGGAGCACGCGTGGCGCTCGGCCGCCGGTTACGCCCCGTTCGGCCCCCGGCAGCGCTGGCTGCGTACGGTCGAGGCGGTGAAGGAGTCAGGCTGGCCGATCCAGGGCACCCCCCGCACGTGGCGCCACGGCTACCTGACGCTCCCTTGGCCCGCCGTAGCCCCCCGCTGACCGCCGGCAGTCAGCCGCTGGCAGTCAGCCGTCCCTTCCGCGGAGCCCTGTCCCCGCGCGTTGATCTTGCACTTACTGCCCCGGCAGAACGGGCTAAACCGCCCGCCCCGGGGGCCAGAAGTGCAAGATCGCGGGGGTGAGGCGGGGCGGGGCGGGGCGGGTCAGATGGTGCAGTTGATGAGGACTGGCTCGGGGTGGAGGGTTACGCCGAAGCGGGACTGCACGCCGTCGCGGATCTCGCGCGCCAGCGCCACCAGCGCGGCCGCACTCGCCGTGCCGGAGCGGTTTGTCAGCGCCAGCGTGTGCTTGCTGGAGATGGCGACGCCCTCCGGGCCCGCGTACCCCTTGCCGAACCCGGCCTTGTCGATCAGCCACGCCGCGCTGACCTTCACCGCCCCGTCGGCACCAGGCCAGTGCGGCGGCTCTCCCACGTCGGCGGCGCGTTGCCGCATCCGCTCGAACACCTCGCCCGGCAGCACCGGGTTGGTGAAGAACGAGCCCACCGACCAGGTGTCCGGGTCGGCCGGGTCGAGCACCATGCCCTTGCCGGCGCGCAGCTTGCGCACGGTGGCGCGGGCGTCGGCGAGCGGCACCCGGTCGCCCACCTCGACGCCGAGCGCCCGGGCCAGTTCGGCGTAGCGGACCGGGCCGGACAGCGGGGACCGGGTGAGCCGGAAGTCGACGGTGAGCACCACCCAGCGGTCGCTGTACTTGAAGATGCTGCCCCGGTAGACGAACCCGCAGTCGGCGGCCGGGATCCGGACCACCCGGCGCTCCGTCCGGTCGTACGCCTCGACGGCGACGATCGTCTCGGCCACCTCCTGGCCGTACGCGCCGACGTTCTGGATCGGGGTCGCGCCGGCCGAGCCGGGGATGCCGGAGAGGCACTCCAGCCCGGACCAGCCGTGCTCGACGGTGGCGGCGACGAGGTCGTCCCACGGCTCGCCGGCTTCGACACGTACCGTGACGGTGTCGCCGTCCTCGGCGACGGCCCGGAACCCCCGGGAGCGGACGAGCACGACGGTGCCGGGGAAGCCCTGGTCGCCGATGACGACGTTGCTGCCGCCGGCCAGCACCAGAACGGCCTGCTCGCGGGCTTCCGCTTCCTGCACCTTCAGGACGATCTGGGTGGCGTCCTCGGCGGTCTCCAGCCGCCCGGCGGGTCCGCCGAGCCGGAGCGTGGTGTAGCGCGCCAGGGTGGCCGGATCGGTCGGTTCACCGGCAGTAGCCGGTTCGGCGTAGACGTCTGACACGCCTTTCACCCTAGGCTGAGGGGTAGCCGGAGCACCCACTGGTGGCCCGGTCACCCCCGGGAGGATGGCGATGAGCAGACTGCACCACACGAAGGACTTCTGGATCGGCGCGCTGCGCACGGAGGGCCCCGCCTTCGCCACGGCGGTGGCTGAGGCGCCGCCCGAGACACCGGTGCTGTCCTGTCCCGGCTGGACTGTCACCGACCTCGCTCATCACCTGACCCGCGCGTACGTCTGGGCGGGCACCGTGCTGTCCACGGGCGGCACCACGCGCCCGGAGCGGCACGACCCGGAGCCGCCGGCGGGTCTGACCGCGGCGCAGTGGTACGCGCAGGAGTACGAGCGGCTCACCGCGCTGCTGGAGGCGACTGATCCGGAGGCGCCGGCCTGGAACTTCGCGCCCCAGCCGAAGAAGACGGCCTTCTGGCCGCGCCGGATGGCGCACGAGACGGCCGTGCACCGCTGGGACGCCCAGCTCGCGATCGGTGCGGGTGATCCGATCGAGGCGAAGCTCGCGGCCGACGGGGTGAGCGAGGTGCTGGACACCTGGCTGCCGGCGGGCCGGCGGGTGCAGCCCGGGCAGTGGCGCGGCGTGGTGCAGCTGAACGCGACAGACGCGGCGCAGGAGTGGTACCTGCGGTTGCGGGGTGAGGGGGTCGCGCTGCTGGACACCGCGACGATCCTCGACCACGACGACCACCGCGCGCGGGCGCAGGTGTCGGGTACGGCGAGCGATCTGCTGCTGGCGCTGATGGGCCGGATCAGCTTCGACGCGCTGGACGTGGCGGGCGATCCGGCCCTGCTGGGGGGCCTGCGGGTCGGCTGACGACGGGCACCGGACGGAGAGGGGCGGCGGCCGTCCCTCTCCGTTTCTTTTCGGACAGCTCTGAGAGCGCTCTCTTGACAAGGTCCGGGACCCTCCACCACGCTGTCGTGAGAGCGCTCTCTTAGTTCCGGAACCGCCTTCCACCACCCGTTTCGACGACCCGAGAGGTCAGGGACAGCATGCTCACCTTCACGCGCCGCCGCTTGGCGGCGGTGGCAGTGGTCGCCGCCACCGCGCTGCTCGGCACCACCGCCTGCGGCGGCGGCGACGATGCCGCCGCCGACGGGCCGATAACGCTCACCGTCGACGTCTTCGGCCAGTTCGGTTACGCCGATCTCTACCAGGAGTACATGGCCAGCCACCCGGGGGTGAAGATCGTCGAGCGGGGCACCGGCGGCAACCTCGACGAGTACTCCCCGAAGCTCACCCAGTGGCTCGCCGCGGGCAAGGGCGCCGGCGACGTGGTCGCCATCGAGGAGGGCCTGCTCGTCGAGTACAAGGCCAACCCGCAGAACTTCGTCAACCTGCTCGACCACGGCGCGGCCGACCTGAAGGGCAACTTCCTCGACTGGAAGTGGAACCAGGGGCTCACCGCCGACGGCAAGCAGCTCATCGGCCTCGGCACCGATGTCGGCGGCATGGCGATGTGTTACCGCACCGACCTGTTCGCCAAGGCCGGCCTGCCCACCGACCGCGAGGCGGTGTCCAAGCTCTGGCCCACCTGGCAGGACTACATCAAGGTCGGCGAGCAGTTCACCGCGAAGAAGACCGGCGCGTCGTTCCTGGACGCCGCGACCAACACGTTCAACACGATCCTGCTCCAGACCGCCGGCAACAGCAGCGGCTACAGCTACTACGACACCGGCAACAACCTGGTCGTGGGCAGCAACCCGGCGGTGAAGCAGGCGTACGACACCACGATGGACATCATCGACTCGGGGCTGTCCGGCAAGTACGGCTCCTGGTCCGAGGAGTGGGTGTCGGCGTTCAAGCAGTCGAAGTTCGCCACCATCGCCTGCCCGGCCTGGATGACCGGCGTGATCGAGGGCAACGCGGGCGCCGGCGCCAAGGGCAAGTGGGACATCGCCCAGATCCCCGGCAACGGCGGCAACTGGGGTGGCTCGTTCCTCGCCGTGCCGAAGCAGAGCAAGCACCAGGCCGAGGCGATCGAGCTGGCCAAGTTCCTGACCAGCGCCAAGGGTCAGATCGGCGCGTTCAAGGCGAAGGGCCCGCTGCCCTCGTCGCCGCAGGCGCTGGAGGACCCGGCGATCATCGACTCGAAGAACGCCTACTTCTCCGAGGCGCCGGTCGGGAAGATCTTCGCCGAGGGCGCCAAGAGCCTGAAGCCGGTCTACATGGGACCGAAGAACCAGGCCGTACGCACCGAGGTCGAGAACGCCGTCCGCTCGGTCGAGCTGGGCAAGCGCTCACCGGAGCAGGGCTGGACCGACGCGGTCGCCAACGCCGAGAAGGCCGCCGCCAAGTAACCCGAGCAGCGCGTGCGGGCGGCCACCCGGCCACGGGGGCCGCCCGCACGGCGGAAAGGAGTCCCGGGTCATGGCCGTCCAGCTCGACGCCCGCCCGCCGGTCGCACCGGCACCCCGTCCCACCCGTCCCGGCCTGGGCAACCGGCTCAGCCGGATCGACACCAAGTACTCGCCGTACCTGTTCATCGCCCCGTTCTTCCTGCTGTTCGGCGTCTTCGGGGCGTACCCGCTGGCGTACACGTTCTGGGTCTCGCTGCACGACTGGGACCTGCTCGGCGCCGAGCACCCGTTCGTCGGCCTCGACAACTACACGCAGTTGCTCGCCGACTCGGACTTCTGGCACTCGGTCGTCAACACGCTGGGCATCTTCGTGATCTCCACGGTCCCCCAGCTGCTCGCCGCGCTCTGGCTGGCCAACCTGCTCAACCGGCAGTTGCGGGCCCGTACCACCTGGCGGATGGCGGTGCTGATCCCGAACGTCACCTCGACCGCCGCCGTGGCGATCGTGTTCGCGGTGCTGTTCGGCCGCGAGTTCGGCATGATCAACTGGCTGCTCGACCACGTCGGGATCAGCGCGATCGACTGGAAGGCGAACCGGTTCGCCGCCTGGGTCGCCATCTCCACCATGGTCGACTGGCGCTGGACCGGCTACAACGCGCTCATCTTCCTGGCCGCCATGCAGGCCATCCCCCGCGACCTGTACGAGTCGGCGGCGATCGACGGCGCCGGCCGGGCCCGCCAGTTCTGGTCCATCACGGTGCCGCTGCTCAAGCCGACGATCATCTTCGCGGTCATCATCTCCACCATCGGCGGCCTCCAGCTCTTCACCGAGCCCCGGATGTTCAACTCCGGCACCAACGCGATCCGCGGCGGGCCGCTGCGGGAGTCGCAGACGGTGACCATGTACATGTTCGAGAACGCCTTCGCGCCGCACTACAACTTCGGCTACGGCTCGGCGGTCGCCTGGCTGCTGTTCGCGCTGATCGCCGTGGTCGCGGCGATAAACGTCCTGCTCCTGCGCCGGCTCGGCGGCGGCTCCCGCAAGGAGGTCTCCCGATGACCCGCCTCTGGTCGGCAAGCCGGCTCACCTACCTGGCGCTGACGCTCTCGGCCGTCCTGTCGATCTTCCCGATCTACTGGATGTTCGTGGTGGCCAGCCGGACCAGCGACACGATGGGCCAGGTGCCGCCGCCGCTCACCCCGGGCGGCAACCTCGGCGCCAACATCGCCCGGCTGTTCGACAACACCGACGCGTACTTCCTGACCGGCCTGATCAACTCGGCGATCGTCGCCACCACCGTGACGATCTCGGTGGTGTTCTTCTCCACGCTGGCCGGGTTCGCGTTCGCCAAGCTGCGCTTCCGCGGGCGCAACGCGCTGCTGCTGGTCATCGTCGCCACCATGATGGTCCCCACCCAGCTCGGCGTGATCCCGCTCTACCTGCTCATGACGAAGCTGAACTGGAACGACAGGCTGCCCGCCGTGATCGTGCCGGCGCTTGTCACCGGCTTCGGCGTGTTCATGATGCGCCAGTACGCGGGCCAGGCGGTCAGCACCGAACTGATCGAGGCGGCCCGGATGGACGGCTGCAACACCGCGCGGATCTACTGGAACGTGGTGCTGCCCGCGCTGCGCCCGGCCGCCGCCGTCCTCGGCCTGCTCACGTTCATGACCACCTGGAACGACTTCCTCTGGCCGTACGCGGTGCTGAACGACCCGGAGAACCCGACGGTGCAGCTGTCGCTGCGGGCCCTCTCCGACGGGTACTACCAGGACATGTCGCAGGTGTTCACCGGCACGGCCATCGCCACGCTGCCGCTGCTGCTGGTGTTCATCGTCTTCGGCCGCCAGATCATCGGCGGGATCATGGAAGGTGCGGTCAAGGCATGAGCAACGTCCGATTCCCGGAGGGTTTCGTCTGGGGCGGGGCCACCGCCGCGTACCAGATCGAGGGCGCCGCCCGCGACGACGGTCGCGGCCCGTCGATCTGGGACACCTTCAGCCGTACGCCGGGCGCGGTGTTCCAGGGACACACCGGCGACGTGGCCTGCGACCACTACCACCGGTACGCGCAGGACGTCGCGCTGATGGCCGACCTGGGGCTGCGGGCGTACCGGTTCTCGGTGTCCTGGCCCCGGGTACGGCCGGACGGCACCGGCCCGGTCGAGCCGCGCGGGCTGGACTTCTACGACCGGCTGACCGACGCGCTGCTGGACGCCGGCCTCGACCCGATCGTCACGCTCTACCACTGGGACCTGCCGCAGGCGCTGGAGGACCGGGGCGGCTGGACCGTCCGGGAGACCGCCGAGCACTTCGCCGAGTACGCGCTCGCCGTGCACGGCCGCCTCGGCGACCGGGTCCGCACCTGGACCACGCTCAACGAGCCGTGGTGCTCGGCCTACCTCGGGTACGGCTCCGGGGTGCACGCGCCGGGGCGCCGCGACGCCGGTGACGCGTTCCGGGCCGTACACCATCTGCTGCTCGGCCACGGCCTGGCGGCGCGGGCGCTGCGCGCGGCCGGCGCGGAGACGCTCGGGATCACGCTCAACCTGGCCGACGTGCAGCCGGCGGACGCGGGCAGCGCCGCTGACGCCGAGGCGGTCCGGCTGGTCGACGGCCTGCACAACCGGATCTTCCTGGACCCGCTCACCGGCCGCGGCTACCCGGCGGACGTGCTGGCCCACGTCAGCCGGATCGTCGCGCCGGACTTCGTCCGGGACGGGGACGAGAAGCTGATCGCCGCGCCGCTGGACCTGCTGGGCCTGAACTACTACGCGCCCACCTACGTGGCCGGGCGTGCGGGCGGCGCGGGCGGCGCCGCGTACCCGGGGACCGCCGGGACCGTCGAGTTCCTGCCGCCGGCCGGGCCGCTGACCGACATGGGCTGGTCGATCGAGCCGGCCGGGCTGACCCGGCTGCTGGAACGGGTCGCGGCCGACTATCCCGGACTACCTCTGATGATCACCGAGAACGGCGGGGCGTTCCCCGACACCGACCTCGACGAGCAGGGCGGGGTGGCCGACGCCGACCGGGTCGCCTACCTCGACGGGCACCTGCGCGCGGCACACGAAGCCATCGCCCGCGGCGTGGACCTGCGCGGTTATCTCGTATGGTCGGTGCTGGACAACTTCGAATGGGCCGAGGGTTACCGGAAGCGGTTCGGGATCGTCCACGTCGACTACCTGACCCAGCGGCGCACACCAAAGCACAGCGCC
Source organism: Micromonospora sp. CNZ285 (assembly GCF_004637285.1). Taxonomy (NCBI): domain Bacteria; kingdom Bacillati; phylum Actinomycetota; class Actinomycetes; order Micromonosporales; family Micromonosporaceae; genus Micromonospora; species Micromonospora sp. CNZ285. Next base: position 4,745,741 of record NZ_SPQD01000001.1, read on the forward strand.
CGCTGGTACCAGGAGGTGATCGCCCGGAACGGGCTGTGACGAGGTGGTGGTTACGGGGATGACGACGGCACAGCGACCGACCCTGGAGGCGGTGGCCCGGCTGGCCGGCGTGTCCCGGGCCACCGTGTCCCGGGTGGTGAACGGCTCGACCACAGTCGCCGAGCCGATCCGGCAGGCGGTACGCCGGGCGGTCGAGGAACTCGGGTACGTCCCGAACCTCGCCGCCCGCAGCCTGGTCACCCAGCGAACCGACTCGGTGGCGCTGGTGATGCCCGAGGCGGCCACCCGGGTGTTCTCCGACGACCAGGTGTTCCCGGGCATCATCCGGGGCGCGGCACAGGAGTTGGAGGCGGCGGACAAGCAGCTCGTGCTGATGCTCGCCGGTTCGCCGGCCGGGCACGAACGGGTCGAGCGGTATACCACCGGCCGGCACGTCGACGGGGTGCTGTTCGCCTCGCTGCACGGCGAGGACCCGCTGCCCGGCCGGCTGGCCCGCCTCGGCATCCCGGTGGTGTGCAGCGGACGGCCGCTCGACGGCGCCGACGTGCCGTACGTGGACGTGGACCACGAGGGCGGCGTGAGCACTGCGGTCCGGCACCTGATCGCGAGCGGGCGGCGGCGGATCGCCACCATCGCCGGCCCGCAGGACATGGTCGCCGGGATCGAACGGCTGATCGGCTACCGCACCGCGATCACCGAGGCCGGGCTGCCGGAGCTGGTCGCGTACGGCGACTTCACCCGGGAGTCCGGCACCGCCGCGATGCGCGAACTGCTCGCCGCCGACCCGGAGCTGGACGCCGTGTTCGCCGCCTCCGACCTGATGGCGCACGCCGCCCTGCGGACACTGCGGGAGGCCGGGCGGCGGGTGCCCGAGGACGTGGCGGTGATCGGGTTCGACGACATCGAGACGGCCGCGTACACCGAGCCGCCGCTGACCACGGTGCGGCAGCCGATAGTGGAGCTGGGCCGGTCGATGACCCGGCAACTGCTGCGCATCGCCGCGGGCGAGCAGGTCGAGCAGGCGCTGGTGCTGCCGACCGAGCTGGTGCTGCGCGAGTCCGCCTGATCATCCGGTCGCGCTGGTTATCCGGTCGCGGCGCGGGTGGCGGCGGGGCTAGGGTCCGCCGGATGAGTGCAGCCGAGATCCGTCCCGCCCGCCCCGACGACGCGCCCGCCGTGGTGGCGTTGCGCGCGCTCGTCTTCCCCTATCTGGTGCGCGGAGTCGAGTCGACCCGCCGCATGATCGCCGAACCGCCGCCCGGCGAGGACTGGGCGGCCTGGGTCGCCGAGGCGGACGGCGAGGTCGTCGGCTGGGCGTCGGCGTACCGCAACACGCAGACCTCGACGCCCGGCGTGGGGATGATCTCCCTGCTGCACGTACACCCGGCGCATCGCCGTCATGGCACCGGCGCGGCGCTGTTCGACACCGCGCTCGGGCACCTGCTGACGCTCGGGTCCACCGAGGTGCTCACCTACGCGCATACCGAGTCGCTGCCGTTCGCGCAGCGGCACGGCTTCACGCCCAGTCGGGAGGTGCGCTACTCGGCGCTGGACCTGAGCACGGCCCCACCGATGCCGCAGCCGCCGCCGGGCGTACGGCTGGTGTCCGCCGCCGGGCTCGACCCGCGTCTGGTGCACCGGGTCGACGCCGAGGCGTCCCGGGACGAGCCGGGGGACGTGCCGACGGACTCGCTCGGCTTCGACCTGTGGCGGCACGAGTGCTGGGACAGCCCGGGGCTGGACCGGGAGGCGAGCACACTCGCCGAGGTGGACGGGGAACTGGTCGCGCTCACCCTGGTCCAGCGGGACGGCGAGCGGATGTGGTCGGACTTCACCGGCACGCTGCCCGCGTACCGGGGGCGCGGGCTGGCCCGGCTGGCCAAGCAGGCCGCGCTTCACCGTGCGGCGGCGCGCGGGGCTCGCACCGCGTACACCTCGAACCACGAGGTGAACGCGCCGATGCTGGCGGTCAACACCCGGCTCGGCTACCGGCCCGTGGACAGCCAGTGGTCGTGCCGGCGCACGCTCAGCTGAGGCCGGCGGCCACCCGCACCGCCGTGGCGTAGGTGTCGCCGCCGAACAGCACGAGCCGGGCCTCGGTGACGTGCGCCGGGGTGGCCGCGTGCAGCACTGTCAGCGCCTGCGCCACCGCGTCCTCGACCGGCCAGCCGTAGATCCCGGCGGAGATCAGCGGGAACGCGATCCGGGTCGCGCCCAGCCCGTCGGCGACGCGCAGGCTGTTGGCGTAGCAGTCGCGCAGCAGCGCCGAGCGGTCCTCGCGCGGCGAGAAGACCGGGCCGACCGTGTGCACCACCCAGCGGGCGGGCAGGTTGCCGGCGGTGGTGGCGACGGCCTGGCCGGTCGGCAGCCCGCGCCCGTAGCGGGAGGCGCGCAGCGCGCGGCACTCCTCCAGGATCGCCGGGCCGCCGCGCCGGTGGATCGCGCCGTCCACTCCCCCGCCACCGAGCAGCGACGAGTTCGCGGCGTTGACTATGGCGTCGACCTGCTGCGCGGTGATGTCCCCCTCGATCAGGACGGTGTCCATCTCAGCTCTCCTCGACGGGCTGGCCCAGCGACCGGCGGGCCAGCAGCGCGGCCCCGGCAACGGCGGCCGGCATGACCAGCACCGCGCCGAGCGGGATCAGGAAGCACAGGAAGACCGCCACCCCGAAACCGAGCGCCGTCGGCCGGTCGGCGCGCAGCCGCGCCCGCCGATCCGGCAGCCGCATCCCGCGCCGGTAGAACGGCGCGCCCACCAGCTCCAGCGCCAGGAACCAGCCACCCACCAGGGCGCCGACCACCGGGACCACCGTCTGTCCCACCACCGGGATGAAACCGGCGGCGAACAGGGGTACGCCGATCAGCGCGGACAGCGCCACCAGGCGCAGCGAGTCGGCGAGGCTGCGTCGCAGCGAGGACCAGAACGGCACGTCCACGGCACCGGGGGTGCCGCCGAGCCGGTCCTCGACCCGCTCGGAGATCGCCTCGTAGAACGGGTCGCCGATGACGAGCGTGACGGCGGTGAACGTGAGCACCCCGACCAGCCCGGCGACCCCGACCACCGCCAGCCCGGCGGCGACCCGCAGCAGCCCGCGCCAGGGCGACGACCAGTCGTCGGCGAACGGGGTGAGCCAGCCCGCCACGTCGTCCACGAAGTAGAGCAGCGTGGCGAACAGGGCCACGTAGAGCGCGCCGGTGATCAGCGCCGGGATCACGCCGAGCAGCATCAGCTTCGGGCTGCGGACGTACATGCCGAAGCCGCGCAGCAGCAGCCCGGCGCCGCCGAGGAAGCGGGTGGCCGCGCCGGTGACCGGCGCGACGGTACGGGAGGCGTTCACGACGGCACAGCCTAATCTCCCGGTGCACCACAATGGGCCTGTGCGTGCGTCCCGGCTGATCTCGCTTGTGCTGCTGCTCCAGTCGCGGGAGACGATGACCGCCGCCGAGCTGGCCCGCGAGCTGGAGGTGTCCGAGCGGACCGTCTACCGGGACGTGCTGGCGCTCTCCGCCGCCGGTGTCCCGGTGTACGCGGACCGGGGCCGGGCCGGCGGCTACCGGCTGCTCGGCGGCTACCGGACCCGGCTGACCGGGTTGAGCCGGGACGAGGCCGAGGCGCTGTTCCTGGCCGGGCTGCCCGGACCCGCCGGGGACATGGGACTGGCCGACTCGGTGGCGGCCGCCGAGCTGAAGGTGCTCGCCGCGCTGCCGCCGAGCCTGCGGGACGCGCCCGCCCGTACCGGGCAGCGGTTCCACCTGGACGTGCCCGGCTGGTTCCGGGAGACCACGCCGCCGCCGACGCTCGCCGAGCTGGCCCGGGCGGTCTGGCGGGACCTGATGGTCGAGCTGCGCTACCGGCGCGGGGACCGGGAGGTGACCCGCACGCTGGCGCCGTACGGGCTGGTGCTGAAGAACGGGGTCTGGTATCTGGTCGGCCGGGTCGGTGACGGCTGGCGGACGTACCGGGTGGACCGGGTGGTGGCGGTCGAGGTGAGCGCCGACGGCTTCGAGCGGGACGAGGGCTTCGACCTCGGGGCGTACTGGCGGGAGCAGGCGGGCGCGTTCCTGCGCGAACTGCTGCGGGAGCGGGTGACGGTGCGGCTCGGCCCGGCCGGGTTGCGGGCGCTGCGGCACCTGGTGGACGCGCCGTTCGTCTACACCGAGGCGGTGGACGCGGCCGGGCCGCCGGACGAGCAGGGCCGGCTGGTGCTGCGGCTGCCTGTCGAGTCGGTGGGCGTGGCGTACACCCAGTTGCTGGCGCTCGGCCCGGAGGTGGAGGTGCTGGCGCCGCCGCAGTTGCGGGCGCGCTTCGCCGAGGCGACCCGCCGCGCGGCGGCGCTCTACACCGATCCGCCGTCCGACGGTCAGCGGTAGCCGTCTGGGTCGGCCGGCTTACCAGGCTTGACCACCTCCTCGTAGTAGCGGGCCCAGTGCGGGCGGCTGCCGTCGACGTCGGTGAAGCCGTACACCTGGGCCAGGCCGCCGCTGTCCAGCGACTGGCCGTTCCAGCGGGCCCGGTCCGGGTCGGCGGCCAGGGCGGCGACCGCGCGCCCGACGAACGCCGGCGTCTCCGACATGACGAAGTGCGGTTCGGTCTTCGCGCCGTCACGCCAGTTCGCCTCGGTGACGCCGTAGTGTTCGAGCATCGCCTCCGAGCGCAGCCAGCCGGGCGTGAGCGAGACGGCGGTGCAGCCGTGCGGGGCCAGCTCGTGCGCCTGGCTGAAGCCGAGCCGGTTCACCGACACCTTCGCCAGGTCGTAGAAGACCGACAGGCGGTACTCGCTGTCGTTGTGCTCCTTGGTGCCGTCGCCGACCTCGACGACCAGGCCACCAGGGTTGCGGATCAGCAGCGGCAGCGCGAAGTGGCTGGTGATGATGTGCGTGTCGACAGCCAGCCGCAGCGTGCGGAAACCGGCGTCGAGCGGCTGTTCCCAGACCGGCTTCTCCCAGGTGATCAGCGGGTCCGCGCCCCAGACGTCGTTCACGAGCACATCCAGTCGGCCCTGCTCGGCGTCGATCCGCTCGACCAGGCCGCGTACCTGCTCGGGGTCGAGGTGGTCGACAGCGACGGCGATCCCGGTGCCCCCGGCGGCGGTGACCAGCTCGGCGGTCTCCTCGATGGTCTCCGGCCGGTCCATCTCGGAGCGGCGCTCGCGGGTGGTGCGGCCGGTGGCGTAGACGGTGGCTCCGGCGGCGCCGAGCTGCACGGCGATCTGCCGGCCGGCGCCCCGGGTCGCGCCCGCGACGAGCGCGACAGTTCCGGTCAGTGGTGAGTTCATGGGATCACCGTGTCACCGATACCTGACAGCGGAAGTCCGATTTCCCCGGAGAACGGGATGGGCGATCATCATCGGTATGCACCTGCTGCTGTCCGGGATCGTCGGCTCCGTCGCGTACGGGCTGGCCGGCCCCGGCTCGGACACCGACCGGATCGGCGTGTTCGCCGCGCCCACAGTCGCGTTCCACGGCCTGCGCCCGCCCCGCGAGTCGGTGGTCACCACCGACCCGGACGTCACGCTGCACGAGGCCCGCAAGTACGCGCTGCTGGCGCTGAGCGGCAACCCGACCGCCACCGAGCTGATGTGGCTGCCCGAGGACTGCTACGAGACACGTACCGGATTCGGCGAGGAGCTGATCGCGATCCGCTCGGCGTTCCTCAGCGCGCCCCGGGTCCGCGACGCCTACCTCGGGTACGCCTCGCAGCAGTTCCGCAAGCTCACCACCGCCCCGGCGGACAGCGGCGGGCGACGGCGTTCGGCGAAGCACGCCCGGCACCTGGCCCGGCTGCTGCACCAGGGCCGGACGCTGTACGCGACAGGCGTACTGGAGATCCGCCTCGCCGACCCGGAGTGGTTCCGCGCGTTCGGCGAACGGGTCGCCGGTGGCGCGCTGGACGAGGCGCAGGCCCTGGTGGCGGCCGCCGAGGCGGAGTTCGACCGGACCCGATCGCCGCTGCCGGAGCGCCCGGACGAGGAGACAGTGGAACGCTGGCTGCTCGCCGTCCGGGCGGCGCACCTGCCGCGCTGAGCGGTCACTGCACGTCGAACTCGTTGCCCTCCGGGTCGGCCATCGTGGTGTGCTCGCTGCCCCGGTCGGCGACCTCGGCCAGCACCGTCGCGCCGAGCGCGGTCAGCGGGCGCGTTCGCCCGCTACGAGGTGCTGCACCGGCCGGACGACCTCGCGGGCTGGCTGGCCGTGTCCCGGCTGCGCCTGGACCCCGCCACCGTCACCGTCGACGCGGACGACCTGGCCGCCGCCCGCCGGCTGCGCGACGCGCTCTGGCGGGTGACGCAGGCGCGTACCCACGACGAGACCCCGCCCGCCGCGGACCTGGCGGTGGTGAACGACGCCGCGCCGGGCTGCCGCTGAGCCCGCAGGCCGGTCCCGACGGCAGCCGGTCCTGGCGTACGCCGCTGACCGGCGCGCAGGTGGTCGCGACGTTCGCCCGGGACGCGGTCGACCTGCTCACCGGCCCGTACGCGGACCGGATCCGGGAGTGCGGCGCGCACGACTGCCGACTGGTCTTCGTGGACACCTCACGGCCGGGGCAGCGCCGCTGGTGCGCGATGGAACGCTGCGGCAACCGGCAGAAGGCGCGCGCTGCGGTCCCGGCGCGCGCCCGGCTGACTCAGTCCGCCAGGCGTACGCGCACCCGGCGGTTGGCCCGCCCCTTGCTCTCCACCTTGACCACCTGGACCTTGCCGATCTGGGCGGTGGAGGCGACGTGCGTGCCGCCGTCTGCCTGCACGTCCAGCCCGACGATGTCGACGATCCGCACCTCCTGCTCCTCCGGCGGGATCAGGTTCGACTGGGTACGGATGATGTCCGGCAGGGCGAGCGCCTCGGCGCGCGGCAGCACCCGCACCGCCACCGACCGGTCGGCGGCCACCTCGGCGTTCACCAGCTCCTCGATGCGGGCCTTGAAGTCCGGCGGCACCTCGGGGAGGTTGAAGTCCATCCGCGCCTCGCCCGGCTCCATGTTGCCGCCCGTGACGAGCGCACCGAAGTCGCGGAACACCACGCCGCAGAGCACGTGCAGGCCGGAGTGGGTACGCATCAGCATGGTCCGGCGGGCGTCCTCCACCGCGCCGGCCACCTCGGTGCCGACCGGCGGTACCGGGTCACCCTCGGCCGGGATCAGCCACAGGTCGTCGCCCTTGCGGGTGCCGACGATCCGGGTCTGTACGCCCTGCCAGAGCAGCACCCCGTGATCCGGCGGCTGCCCGCCGCCACCGGGGTAGAACGCGGACCGGTCCAGCACGATGCCCTGCTCGGGATCGGCCTCCAGCACCCGGCAGGTCCACTCGCGCAGGGTCGGGTCCGCGAGGTCGAGCCGGTGCGTACGGCCGTGGTGTGTGACGCCCATGGACGGCGACGTTACCCGTTGAGGAACTCCGAGACGCGCTCCCGCAGGTCGGCGCGCTCGGTCCAGAGCACGCCGGGCCTGTCGTAAACGTGCAGTGTGGCGTTCGGGAGCGCGGCGGCGAGCCGTTCGGCGACGGCGACCGGGTGCAGGTCGTCCTCGGCGGCGGCGATGACCAGCGCCGGCGCGGTGACCGCGGCGAGCGACCCGGCGTCGTCGAGCGGGGCCTGGGCGGGCAGGTCGGCCAGCCCCGGCGCGAGCCCGTCGCGCAGCAGCTGGTCGAGCCGTTGCCGCAGGTACGCCCACCCGGCCGGGGTGTTGCGCACCGACGGCGGCAGTTCCAGCGACACCGCGTCGGCCAGTGCCGAGGCGTCGCCCTCGGCCACCGCGTCGAGCAGGCCGGTGAGCCGGGCGCGGGCCACCTCGCCGCGCGGCTCGTCCAGCACGGCGGGCAGGAAGAAGACGAGCCGCTCGAAGCGTTCCGGGCTCTCCGCGAGCAGCCGGCACAGCGCGCCCGCGCCGAGGCTGGCGCCGAACGCCCGGGTCGCGCCGCCCAGGTCGGCGACGGCGCGCAGATCACGGGCGAGGTCCAGGTAGCTCCACGGACCGGGCGGGGAGTCGGAGCGGCCGTGCCCGCGGAACTGGAAGAAGATGCGCCGCCCGGCGACGCCGCTGCCGAACGGACGGGTGGTGGCGATGCCGCTGCCCAGCCCGTGCGCGAACACGGTGACCGGGTCACCGGTGCCGGTGACCAGCCGTTCCAGGCTCACCCCATGCGGGGTGGCGACCAGCTCCGTCTCCGGCTCGGGCAGCGCGGGACGCCCGGTCCGGGGCGCGCCGGGGCCGGGCCCCCAGGTGCGGGGACCGCCGTCCGGCGGCGGAGGCCAGCGGAAACCTCTCACCAGGACCCTCGGCCGTCGTGCAGATCCCGCAGACCCGGCCGCACGTCGAGCAGGTAGATGAGACCGGCGGCGATGCCGATCAGTCCGAACAGGCTGATCGGGCCGAATCCGAGCAGGGTCAGCAGCAGGCAGACCGCCAGAATGGCGACCCAGCCGCCCTTGGGCAGCGTGCCGAGCGCGGCGAAACCGTCGCCGCGCTGGGTGACCGCGTGCACCAGCGCCACTCCCTGTACGACCAGGGCGAAGACGAGCAGGATCAGCTGGATCACGTCTTGGACTGCGAACGCGAAGATCGGCGCGGCGATGGCCATGGGGGCAAGCTTATGCCGAGACCCCGGAAACGTCCGACAAGACGTTGTCCGGGGTCCGGTGGAGCATCAGGTCACTCGGCGGCCGGGCGGGTCCGCTTCGTGGCCTTCGGCAGCTTCGCCGACGGGGTGGCCGGCTTGGTCGCCTTGGTGGCGGTCGTCTTGGCGACGGCCTTGGTCGCGGTCGCCTTGGTGGCGCGGGTGCGCTTCACCGCGGCCGGCTTGGCGGCCACCGCCTCGGCCACCTCGGCCGGGCTGGGCACCTCGGTCGTCGCGGCGGCCTTCGGCGCGGTCTCCGGCTTCGGGGTGATCTCGGTCTTCGGGGCTACCTCGGTGCCGGTCGCCTCGGTGGCCTCGATGTCGGCGTTCACCGTGTCGGCGGCCTCCAGCACGCCGACGCCGACGACGCGCTCACCGCGGGCCACCAGCTCGGCGTACGCGGCCAGCGCGCGCTCCTGCGCGGCGTGCGCCCCGGCCACCACGACGGCGGCGTTGCGGGTGGCGGCCTCGCGGAGCTTGTCCAGGTTGGTCGCCTCGCGCAGCTTCTCCAGGTTCGCCGCCTCGCGCAGCTTCTCCAGGTTGGCGGCCTCGCGGAGCTGGTCGAGGTCGGTGGCGACGGCGCGCTCGCGCAGCCCGGTGGCGGTCTGGTTGGCGGTCTTCAGCGTCTCGGTGGCCTTCTGGCGCAGCTCGAAGCCGGTGACCACGGCCTTGCCGCCGAGGTCGGTCACGACCCGGGTGCCGAGGCCGCTGACCACTGTCGGCAGCTTGCGCAGCTGCTCCAGGGCCAGCTCACCGGCGCCGGCGGCGGCGTAGAGGGGTGCGGGGATGCGGTTGGTCTTCGGCTGGGTGGTCATGACTGCTCCTCTTCGGCCGCACCGGCGGCCTTCCGGGCCGCCCGGCGGGCGGTCGTGTCCTGCGGGGCGGCGGTGGTCGGGGCGGGCGCGGTGGTCGGGGCGGGCGCGGCACCCGCTTCGGTGACGGCTACCGATTCGAGGACCGCCTCGGTCGGCGTGCCCTCCGGCGTGACCGGACCGGTCGCGGCCGCCGCCACCGTCGCCGGCGCCTCCGGCGCGGTGGCCGGCTCGGTCGCGGCGGCCTTCTCGGCCGTCTCCGCCGCCTCGGTCGCCTCGGCCAGGCGGGCGTTCTCGCGCCGGAACGTCTCGTAGATCTGGGTGAGCGACTGCTTCTGGGCCATGGTCAGCTCGGGGTCGACGGCGATCGCCGCGAGCACGCCCTGGCCCTCCTTGTCGTCCAGCAGCCCGGCACGCAGGTACATCGCCGGGGTGGAGACACGAAGCGCGCTGGCGAGCTGCTGGAGCACCTCGGCACTCGGCTTGCGCAGCCCGCGCTCGATCTGGCTCAGGTAGGGATTGCTGACGCCCGCCTGCTCGGCGAGCTGGCGCAGTGAGATCTTCGCGTTGCGCCGCAGGTCGCGAATGAACCCGCCGACATCGGGAAGGTCCTTGCTGGTGGCCATGACTCAACGCTAGCTCGAGCCGCTAACTCCTGCAAGCAAAACGCTAGCCAGAGTTAGCAGGGTCACCGAAGGTGGGTTGCGGAGGCCATGTCCGGTCCGTACCGTTCTCCCCCGTGACCAAGATCGATATCAACGGTGCCCAGCTCGCGTACGACGAGAGCGGCACCGGCACCGCCGTGGTGCTGCTGCACGCCGGCATCGCCGACCGGCGGATGTGGCGCGGGCAGATCCCGGCGCTCGCGCAGCAGCATCGGGTGATCGCACTGGACCTGCGCGGCTACGGCGAGTCGGAGCTGCCGACCACGCCGTTCGCCCACCACGACGACGTGGTCGGGCTGCTCGACGCGCTGGGCATCGAGCGGGCCGCGCTCGTCGGCTGCTCGTTCGGTGGCCGGGTCGCGGTGGACACCGCGCTCGCCCACCCGGAGCGGGTCTCGGCGCTGGCGCTCTTCGGCGCCCCGGTCTCCGGCAACGAGTGGTCCGAGGAGACCGAGCAGCTCTGGGAGGAGCTGGTCGGCGACGTGGACCCGGAGGACTTCGCCGCCACCGCCGCCGGCGAGGTGCGGTTCTGGGTGGTCGGCCCGACCCGCCGCCCGGAGGACGTCGACCCGGAGCTGATCCGGTTCGCCGAGGAGATGGACCGCCGGGCGCTCGCCGCCGAGCAGGCGCTCAGCGCGATCGAGGTGGGCGAGCTGGACCCGCCGGCCATCGACCGGCTGGGCGAGCTGCGCGTACCGGTGCTGGTCGGCACCGGCGCCGACGACCTGGCCGACATCCGCCGACTGGCCGACCGCATCGCCGACGAGGCACCCCAGGGCGTCCGCATGCCGGACGTCCCCGACGCGGCCCACCTGCTCCCCTTGGAGCGCCCCGCCGAGGCGAACGCCGCCCTCCTGCCCTTCCTTGCCTGACCTTCCCCCTCTCCCTTTGCCGCGTTGATCTTGCACTTGCGGCCCTCGGGGTGCCCGGGATGGGCGGTTTGCCGGGGCAGCAAGTGCAAGATCGCCGGGGGTAGAGGGCGGGGCTACCAGAGGGGGCGGATGGCTCCTACCGGGAGGCCGCCGCCCAGCAGGGGTGGCTCGGCGTACTCGGTGAGGATGGGGGCGCGCACGTTCAGGCGCGCCAGGGCCGAGGTCAGGACGGGTGTGCGGGCCCTCGCGGCGCCGTCGTCGATCTTCAGGGCCACGGCGCCGACCTCCGGGATCGCCGCCGCGATCACACCCTCCGCGCCGATCTTGGCGAGCAGACCGGGTACGCCGCGCATCAGCCGCGTGTCCTCCGCCTGGGTGCCGCCGACAAGCTCCGGGTACGCCCGCATCGCGTCCGCCACCGTCCGCTCGACGGTGCCCGGCTCGGCCTCGACCAGCCGCAGGAACGCCCGCGCCAGGCCGGTCAGCGAGACGGCGAGCACCGGCGCGCCGCAGCCGTCCACCCCGACCGCCGCCGCCCGCTCGCCGGTGAACTCCTCGATCGTGGCGGTCAGGCACTGCTGGAGCGGGTGCTCGGGCCGCCAGTAGCCGTCCAGCGGCCAGCCCGCGGCCAGGCAGGTGCGCACCATGCCGGCGTGCTTGCCGGAGCAGTTCATCAGCACCCGGGCCGGGCCGCCGCCGGCGCGCAGCACCGCCTCCCGGGCGGCCTCGCCGAACGGCAGGTCCGGCGGGCAGTGCAACGCCTCCTCGGTCAGGCCGGCGTCGCGCAGCAGCGCTGTCACCCGCTCGACGTGGAACTCCTCGCCGGCGTGGCTGGCCGCGACGAGCGCGATGTCGGCCGGGTCGGTGAGCGGCAGGCCGGCCCGGAGCATGCCGATCGCCTGCATCGGCTTGCTCGACGAGCGGGGGAAGATCGGCGAGGTGACGTCGCCGGCCCCGGCGACCGGCTCACCGGCGGCGTCGAGCACCACCACGGAACCCCGGTGGACGCCCTCCACGAAGCTGGACCGGACCACCTCGGCGAGCGGCACGCCGCCCTCGTACGTTTTTCCCACGGTATGGACGGTACCGAGGGGACGGACCCGGTCGGCGGCGGGGTGACCTGCGACGTCGACCGGGGCGGTACGGGGTCGGAGCGGGGTGCGCCGCTTACCGGACGGTAGCCGGGACGCGGAGCAGCGTACGGGCCTCGGCGGTGGTCAGCGGAGGCCGCTGGGCGAGCTGGGCGAAGCCCACCGCCCGCGCGACGAGCTGCATGTTGGACTCCACCGGGCGGCCCTTCGCGTACGTGACCGTGTCCTCCATGCCGACCCGCAGGTGACCACCTGTCGACAGCGAGGCCAGCATCACCGGGATGGTGCTGCGCCCGATGCCGGTGGCCGCGAACGTGGTGCCCTCGGGCAGGTCACGCAGCATCTGCTGGGCCGCGACAAGGGTCGCTGTGGTGCCCGGCATGCCACCCGGCACGCCCATCACGAAGTCGACGTGCACGTGCCCGCCGTGCGGCAGGCCGTACTTGCCGAGCAGCCGCTGCAGGGCGGTGAGGTGGCCCAGGTCGAAGATCTCGTACTCGGGGACGACGCCCCGCTCCTGCATCCGGGTGTGCAGGTCGACGATGAACTCCCACCTGTTGAGGAAAACGTCGTCGCCGAAGTTGACGGTGCCCATGGTGCAGGAGGCCATGTCCGGCGCGGCGTCGAGCACCGCCAGCCGGGCCGATTCCGGGTCGGTCACCGCGCCGCCGGAGGAGAGCTGCACGATCAGGTCGGTGCTCTCCCGCAGCGCCGCCACCGTGTCGCGCAGCCGCCCCTGGTCGAGCGTGGGCCGCGCGTCGTCGTCACGGATGTGGACGTGGATCACGGCGGCGCCGAGCGCCTCGCACTCCTTGGCGGTCAGCAGCAGCTCGTCGAGCGTCACCGGCAGCGCCGGCACCTCCGCCTTCGCCGACTCCGCGCCGGTGGGGGCAACCGTGATCAACGTCCCTGTCGTCATGCCCCGGATCCTAGACCGGCACCCGACGCCGGGTCGACCGGAGGATTTCCGGTGCGGGCGGCGTCAAGAAGGGACCCTTCCTCTACCGGAGGCGTTAATAGGGAGCCCTTCCTTACACGTCGATGGCGGCGGCGCTCTCGCCGACGAGCAGGCGGGCGTCGTCGGGCGTGTTGCGCTTCAGCACGGCGAGCGCCACCTGACCGAGCTCGTAGTGCTGCACGGCGGTGCCCACGAAGCCGACCGTCCGGCCGTCGAGCGTCACCGGCGTACCGGCCACCGGCGGCTGGTCGCTCGCCACGCCGTCGAGGTGCAGCAGGACGAGCCGGCGGGGCGGCTTGCCGAGGTTGTGCACCCGGGCGACCGTCTCCTGCCCCCGGTAGCAACCCTTGTCCAGGTGCACGGCCGGGGCGATCAGGTCCACCTCGGCCGGGATCGTCCGGTGGTCGGTGTCCACGCCGGCCCGGGCCCGCTTGGCGGCCACCCGGATCGCCTCGTACGCCCACAGCCCGGCCACCGGCACCCCGGCGCCGCGCAGTTCCGCCACCACCCCGTCCATGGCGGCCCGGGGCACGAGCAGGTCGACGCCGAGCGCCACCCGCCGGGCCCAGCCGCCGACGGGGAGCGGCTTGACGTCGTACACCACGGAGGGCCGCGCGGGCAGCTCGCCGGAACGGAACTTCGGACCCGGCACCGCTGCTACGTCGGGTGCGGCCAGCCCGGTGACGCCGAGCGTGTCGAGCGCGCCCTGCGCCTCCGGACCGACCAGCGACAGCAGCGCGTGGTCGGCGGTGGCGTCGCGCGGGTCGACCCTGCTGAAGAACCGCATCTTCTCCAGGTATGACAGCAGGCCCTCGGTCATCCCCGGTTCGGTGTCGAGCCAGGTGGTCTCGCCGTCGTCGGCGACCATGGCGTGCTGCTCGACGTGCCCGTGCGGGGAGAGCACCAGCAGCTCGGTGCCCTGCCAGGGGGCCAGCGCGGCCAGGTGCTGGCTGGTGAGCGTGTGCAGCCAGCTGATCCGTTCCTCGCCTGGGACCGCGACCACGCCCCGGTGCGAGCGGTCGACCAGGCCCACGCCGGTGGCCAGGAGCCGCTGCTCGCGCATCGGGTCGCCGTAGTGGGCGGCTACCGGGCCGACCCCGGCCGCCCGGTGGGCCGGCTCGGGCTGGTCCCGGGTCTTGTCGTCGATGGCGTCGGTGGTCACCGCGCCCGCGATGTCGATCATGTGCGTTCCCCGTCCTGTGCGCACCGGCCGCAGACCCCGAAGAGCGCGACGTGCCCGATGTCGACCTGGAATCCGCGCTGCTCGGCCAGTTGGTCGGTGAGCGGGCGGAGCATCTCGGGGGCGATCTCGTCGATCGCCCCGCACTCCCGGCACACCAGGTGCACGTGCTGGTGCTCACCGGCCGCGTGGTAGGTGGGCGAGCCGTGCGACAGGTGCGTGTGCGTGACCAGGCCGAGCCGTTCCAGTAGCTCGAGCGTGCGGTAGATGGTGGTGATGTTGACGCCGGCCGCCACCTCGCGCACCGCGGTGTGCACCTGCTCCGGGGTGGCGTGCCCCAGATCCAGGACGGCCTGGAGCACCAGCTGCCGCTGCGCCGTCAGCCGCAGCCCGCGCGAGCGGAGCATTTCCGCGAGGGAGGATTCGGACACCCTTCGATCATAGTTCGGCCGCCGCGCGGGCCGGCCCGCCGCCGGGGGTACGCCACTACGCTTCGCCAATGGGTACGACACGGGTGGCGGTGCTCGGCCGGGGGATCGTACCGGCGGGTGAGCCGGTGCTGCGTGGCGACGACCGGGGTGTCCTGCACGGCGACGGCCTGTTCGAGACGCTGCACCTGCGGAACGGCCGCCCCTGGCTGCTGGAGCCGCACCTGGCCCGGCTGCGGGCTGGCGCGGCGGCGATCGACCTGCCGCTGCCCCCTGAGGCCGCGCTCGTCGAGCTGCTGGACACGGTGCGCGCCGGCTGGCCCGCGCAGACCGAGGGCGCGTTGCGGCTGGTCTGCACGCGCGGACCGGAGGGCGGTGGGCCACCCACGGTGTACGCCACGCTGGGCGAGGTGCCGGAGTCCGTCCGGGCGCCCCGGCGCACCGGGGTGACGGTGGCCACGCTGCCGCTCGGGGTGGCCGCCCGGTCCCGCCCGGAGCTGGGGTGGCTGCCGGGCGGTGTGAAGTCCACCTCGTACGCGCTCAGCACCGCGGCCCGGCGCTGGGCGCAACGGACCGGCGTGGACGACGTGCTCTGGGTCTCGACCGACGGCTACGTGCTGGAGGGCCCCACGGCGAACGTGGTGTGGCTGAGTGGCGGCCGTCTCCTCACGGTACCGACGGCACAGACCGGGATCCTGCCCGGCGTGACCGCCGGCCATCTGCTGGAACGCGCCGGAGAGCTGGGCCTGACCGCAGACGAGCACCTGCCCACCGTCGCCGACCTGCACGAGGCCGAGGCCATCTGGCTGACCAGCTCGCTGCGCGGCCCGGTGGAGATCACGACCCTGGACGGCATTCCCCGCCCGAGTTCCCCGGTGACCCAGCGCATCCAGACCCTCCTGAACTTCCCCCCACCCCGTTGACCATGAAGTTGGCGGCGGCAAATCGGGCAGGGACCGCCGTCAACTTCATGATCGCCGGAGCGAAGAAAGGGGAAGGTCAGCCGGCCACCCGGGTCAGGCGGGCGGAGAGGTGCGGGCTCAAGGGCTGGCCCACCGCGGCCATCTCCTGCGCGTAGAGCAGGGCGCCCTCGACGATGCCGAACAGCCGGGCACCTGCGGTGACCTCCTTCGCCGTGGCGGTACGCACGACCGCGTCGGTGGCGAACTCGATCTGGGTGCCCTTGCGCTTGCCGATGTGCAGCTCCATCACGCCGGTCGGCGTGGTCATCAGCGCCTCCAGCTCGTCCGTCACCCGCTCACCGTCGAGCACCGGACGCCACCAGCCCACCTCACGACCGGCGGGACGGACCGGGCGGCTCTGCTCGTCCAGGATCCACGCCCGCGACTCGTAGAACAGGAACGGCCGGCCGTCGTGGCTGATCCGGATCTCCTGCGCGTAGTCGAAGTCCTCGATCGTCGGGAACCCACCCCGGCCCCGGCCGCGCCACACCCCGACGTACGGCAGCAGGCCGTCCAGGCTCGGGTGCAGCTTCGGGCCGACGCGCAGGTCGTGGCTCTCCTCGTACGGGTACGGGTCGACCGGCGGCGCGTTCAACCACGGCGGCTGAAGCGGATTCTCACTATTCACAGCGCCACCTTCGTTCGCGACTGCGGGGCTCGCAAAACCGGCTCACTCCTCGCGCTCACCATTTACCTCTAGCTATGCGGACCGCGACGTACACCAGGCCACCGGCGAGCGCGCCCAGGCCGGCGACCAGCAGGCTGACGAACCCGATCTCGGTAACCATCCGGGCCATCCTATGCTGGCGTCATGGCGCGCACTCTCGTCGTCAAGGCCACCGCCGGCGCGGACTCACCGGAACGCTGCGCCCAGGCGTTCACCGTCGCCTCCACCGCAGCAGCGGCCGGGGTGGACGTGTCGCTCTGGCTCACCGGCGAATCCACCTGGTTCGCACTGCCCGGGCGGGCGGAGACGTTCGAGCTGCCGCACTCCGCGCCGCTCGGCGAACTGCTGCACGTGGTCCTGACCACGGGCCGGGTGACCGCCTGCACCCAGTGCGCAGCCCGGCGGGACATCGGGCCGGGCGACGTCATCCCCGGCGTACGCATCGCGGGCGCCGCGGTGTTCGTCGAGGAGGCGATGGCGGAGGGCGCGCAGGCGCTCGTCTACTGAGCGGCCCGCCCGGGTCGTCCACTCTGACCGGTGAGCCGATCCTGACCCGACATGTCCGGATTACGCCTACCATGTGAACGTGAGTGAGGCGATCCAGCAGTTCTTCGCGTCGCTACCGGCGCGCGCCGCGTCGGTGCTGAACAGCCCGATCGGCGGCACGCTCCAGATCGACCTGGCCGACGGCAACCGAACCGAGCACTGGTACGTGCGACTGGCACCCGGATCGGCCCAGGTGAGCCGGGAGGAGCAGGGGCAGGCCGACGGCGTGCTCACCCTCTCCACCGAACTGTTCGAGAAGCTGGTCACCGGCCGGGAGGCCGGCATGGCCGCGGTGCTGCGCAACGAGGCCACGTTCAGCGGGCACGTCGTGTTGTTCCTGGCGTTCCGCCGGTTCCTGCCGACCCGGCCCGACGTACGGGATCCGCGGGACGCCGCCCGCGACCACGTCCGGCGGCTGGCGTGAAGGACCGGGTCAGCATCCTCGACGGCAACACGTTCCTGGTCAGCGACGATCGCGGCAACATCCAACCGTCGTACGACTTCCCCACCGGGCTGTTCTCCTTCGACACCCGGTTCCTCTCCACCTGGATCCTCACCCTCGACGGGGAACCCCTGCACGCGCTCTCCATCGACGACTCGCTGTCGTACAAGACGCGGTTCTTCCTGGTCCCCGGCGAGCCGACGCACTATCTGGACGCGAACGTCTCGGTGATCCGCAGCCGGGCGATCGGCGGCAGCCTGGACGAGGAACTGACAGTGCTCAACCACTCCGCACAGGAGAAGGAGTTCCACCTCCGGCTGAACATCGGCTCCGACTTCGCCGACCTCCTGGAGATCAAGAACAAGCGGCAGAAGAAGGGACGCACCACGCCGACGGTGGAGAAGGACGGCCTGCGGCTGACCTATCGCCGGAAGGCGTTCCACCGCGAGACGCTGGTCACCAGCAGCGCGCCGGCCGAGGTGGACACGGACGGGATGACCTTCCGGATCCGGGTCGCTCCGCACGGTGAGTGGACCACCCGGCTGCACATCGACACTGTCATCTACGGCGCCCGGGGCGAGGACATCCGGGCCATCCTGCCACTGGGCGGCCAGCGGACGGCAGCCGACATCGAGGCGGAACAGAGCGACCTGATCAGCCGCGCGCCGAAGCTCGGCTGCGACTGCGAGCCGCTCGCCGGGGCGTACCGGCGCAGCCTCAACGACCTGGCCGCCCTCCGGTACGAGTCGATCACGCTCGGCGCCCGGCTGCTCGCCGCCGGCCTGCCCTGGTTCATGACGCTGTTCGGCCGGGACAGCATCTTCACCTCGCTCCAGGTGCTGCCGTTCCTGCCCGAGATGGTCAAGCCCACGATCGTCATGCTCGCCGGTCTCCAGGGCAGCCGGGTCGACGACTTCCGGGACGAGGAGCCCGGCAAGATCCTGCACGAGCTGCGCTACGGCGAGACCGCCGGCTTCGAGGAACAGCCGCACTCGCCGTACTACGGCGCCGCAGACACCACGGCGCTGTTCGTGATCCTGCTCGACGAGTACGAGCGGTGGACCGGTGACGCCGACCTGGTGCGCAAGCTGGAACACGAGACGCGGGCGGCGCTGACCTGGCTGGACACGTACGGCGACCTGCTCGGCGCCGGTTACGTCTGGTACATGTCCCGGAACCCGGAGACCGGGCTGCCGAACCAGTGCTGGAAGGACTCGCCGGACGCCATCTCCTACGCCGACGGGCGGATGCCCGAGTTCCCCCGTGCCACGTGCGAACTCCAGGGGTACGCGTACGACGCGAAGATGCGCGGCGCCCGCCTGGCCCGCACCCATTGGCGGGATCCGGCGTACGCGGACCGGCTGGAACAGGAGGCGGCGGCGCTCAAGGAGCGGTTCAACCGCGACTTCTGGATACCGGACCGGGAGTACTACGCGCTGGCACTCGACCCGCGCGGGCGGCAGGTGGACGCGCTCACCTCCAACATCGGCCACCTGCTGTGGAGCGGCATCGTCGACGAGTCCCGGGCCCCGGCCGTCGCCGCTCACCTGCTCGGCCCGCGCCTGTTCTCCGGATGGGGCGTGCGCACGCTCGCCGACGACCAGGGCCGGTACAACCCGGTCGGCTACCACGTCGGCACGGTGTGGCCGTTCGACAACTCGATCATCGCCTGGGGGCTGTGGCGGTACGGCTTCCGGCAGGAGGCCGGACAGATCTGCGACGCGATGCTCAGCGCCTCCCACTACTTCGACGGGCGGCTGCCCGAGGCGTTCGCCGGCTACGAGCGCGCCCTCACCGACTATCCGGTGGAGTACCCGACCGCAGGCAGCCCGCAGGCGTGGTCCGCCGGCACACCGCTGCTGCTGCTCCGGGTGATCCTGGGACTGGAACCGCAGGGCGATCACCTGATCATCGACCCGGCCGTACCGCCCGGGATGGGCCGCGTGGAACTGCTCGACATCCCGGGCCGCTGGGGCCGGGTGGACGCGCTGGGACGCAGCCGGGAGCCGCACGAACAGCCGGCGCCACCGGCGCTCACCCTGCCCGGCGGCTGACGTCAGGCCCGGCAGGGCGTGGTAACAGCCACCCGGACCCGCTCACCGGCCCGCTGCGCCAGCACCGCCGGGTCGCCCGGGCGTGCGTACGCGTCGGCCGAGTCCACCACCGGCGCGGCGCCGGCGCCGAACGCGGCGGCCAGCGACCGGTCGGCCGGCACTGCCGCCTCGGACCGGGCCGTGCGGACGGTCCCGCCACCCGGGCAGGGCGCGGCCAGCACCTGGACCGGCCCGGTCGCGCCGCCCCAGCGGCCCAGCGCCGACGCCAGCACGGCCGACTCGGCGGCGGCGTCGGCGGACGGGGCCCGGTAGCCGGAGCCCGCCGGGCGGCAGCCGGTGCCGGCGGTGAGCAGCACCCGGCCCGGGCCACCGGCCCGACCCTCGACCGTGACGAACTCACCCGCGTCGGCGCGCAGCAGCGGCTCGCCGTCGAGCGTCGACACGCCGGCCCGCCACCCCGACGGCAGCCGGTCGGCGATGCCGCGCAGCACCTCACGGACGTCGTCGCCGCCGATCGCCACCTCGACGCCGCGCTCCAGCGTCGCGCCGTCGTCCATCGGCGTGATCCGGCAGCCGCGCTTCAGGCGGTCCGGCAGGAGCGCCGGTACGCCCGCGGTGCCGACCGCGGCGGTCAGCTCACCGATCGCGCGGTCCACCACCGGGCCGGCCTGGTCCAGCGAGCGCTGCTCCTTGACCGTCGGCGCGTCGGTGCGTACCGACCACCAGGTCAGACCGGCGAGCAGCACGGCCCACGCCACGGTGGCGACCGCCAGCCAGCGCAGCCGGCGTCGGCCGCCGGGTCCGGGCCGGCCGGGCGGGGTGGGCGGGGCGTAACCCGTCTCGACGGCAGTCACCCGGCCATGGTGTCACGTGTCCGCGAGGCGCCCGGCCGCGCCTCGGACACCCGCCCGGAACGGCTCGTGGCCCGCCACCCGGGTGGGTGGCGGGCCACGATCAGAGCGTGGGTCAGGCGGCGACCGAGACGGTCACCTCGTTGATCCCGCGGGCCGCGGCCACGGCGGTGTCACCGTTGCCGTGGCGGGACAGCGCCCGCAGCGTCCACGAGCCCGGCGCGGCGAAGAACCGGAACTGCCCGGCCGCCGACGTCACCACCTCGGCGGTGAACTCGCCTGTCGAGTCGAGCAGGCGCACGTACGCGCCCGGCACGACCTCACCGGACTCGGCCAGCACGCGGCCGGTGATGACGGTTTCCTTCTCCAAGTCCAGGCTCGCCGGGAGGGGGGCGGACTGGTCCGGCGCGGCGCAGCCGGCGGCAGCCGTCGAGGCGGCGGAGGCGGCGGTCATCAGGCCTCCCCCGGCTCGTCGCCGAGCGCCACCGGCACGCCGACGAGCGAGCCGTACTCGGTCCAGGAACCGTCGTAGTTCTTCACGTTGCGGTGCCCGAGCAGCTCCTGGAGCACGAACCAGCTGTGCGAGGAGCGCTCGCCGATCCGGCAGTACGCGATCGTCTCCTTGCTGTCGTCCAGCCCGGCGTCGGCGTAGATCTTGCGCAGCTCGTCGTCGGACTTGAACGTGCCGTCCTCGTTGGCCGCCTTGGACCACGGGACGCTGATCGCGGTCGGGATGTGGCCGGCCCGCTGCGCCTGCTCCTGCGGCAGGTGGGCGGGGGCGAGCAGCCGGCCGGCGAACTCGTCGGGGCTGCGCACGTCGACCAGGTTCTTGGTGCCGATCGCGGCGACCACCTCGTCGCGGAACGCGCGGATCGAGGTGTCCGGCTCCTGCGCGACGTACTGCGTCTTCGGCCGCTCCACCACGTCGGTGACGAGCGGACGGGCGTCCAGCTCCCACTTCTTGCGGCCACCGTCGAGCAGCTTGACGTCGCCGTGGCCGTAGAGCTTGAAGTACCAGTACGCGTACGCGGCGAACCAGTTGTTGTTGCCGCCGTACAGGATCACGGTGTCGTCGTTGGCGATACCCCGGTCGGACAGCAGCGCCTCGAACTGGGTCTTGTTGACGAAGTCCCGGCGGACCTGGTCCTGCAGGTCGGTACGCCAGTCGAGCTTGACGGCGCCGGCGATGTGCCCGGTGTCGTAGGCCGAGGTGTCCTCGTCGACCTCGACGAAGACGACGCCCGGGGCGCCGAGGTTCTTCTCGGCCCACTCGGCCGAGACGAGTGCGGTGTCGCGACTCATCAGATCACTCCCTGGTGAGGATGGTTTGGTGAGCCTGCGCGTGGAGATCGATGTCGATGGTTGTCGCACCACACGCGGACCCTGAGCTAGGAACGGATCACGGGTACGTGCGACGGCGCCGCTGCCGGGCGTTGGGGAGGGGAACCGGAGAAGGTTCGTGGACCCTGGTGGCCGCCGTTCAGGCGGCCGGAGACAGCCCCGCCGTCAGATGACGGGGCGACACAGGCAGGTGGCCACGCGGCACAGGTCGACCGCGCGCCGTTTGGTGAGGAGGGTCCCCATGGGCAGGGAGATTACCAGCCGAGGCGACAGGTGCCACCAGGCCGACCAGCATCCGGGACGGCCGGCCCGCTCCCCGGACCGGCCGCGTGCGGCTTTCAGCCGGCGGAGTTGATGGGCACGTTCGCCGCGTCCGCCGTGACCACCAGGCCCTCCGGCTTCGGCTCCACCTTGCGCAGGTTGAGCTGGAACGGCAGCTCCGGCAGCGGCACGTCGATCGAGATGCCCTGCGCGTACCGGGTCAGCGCGGCCCGGGCCAGCGGCACGTTCGGCAGCCCGTCTGCGGTGAGGTCGTTGAAGCGCAGCGCCACCTTGTTGCCGGCCACCGTGACGTCGGCGGTGCCGTTGACGGTGAGCTTGATGCCGAGGACGTCCACCGGGGCGGTGACGGCCAGCTTGCCGTTGCGCTCGCCCAGCGTCAGCCCGGGACGGTCCAGCAGCTTGGCCAGGCTCTCGTAGGTGACGGTGCCCCGCCCGTCGACGCTCTCGGCCACCACGTCGCCCCGGCCGGAGCGCAGCGTGTCCAGCGAGGCGGTCACGTTGCGCGCGTCCACGTCGAGCTTCGGCACCTCGACCGCGTCGCCCTGCACGTCACCGCGTACGTCGGTGAGCTGGATCGAGATGCGCTCGTACCGGCCGTCGAGCACCTGGGTGAGGAACGGGAAGCCACCCACCTCGACCTGCGGCGCGGCGGACTGCGCGTCCTGCTTGGCGATCTCCTGCCGGACCTGGTCGGCGATGGCGCGCTCGGCCACGCCGGCGGCGACCCGGTCGGCGACCACGAGCAGCCCGGCCAGCACCAGCAGTAGGACGAGGAAGCCGATCAGCACCTTCCGGCCCCGTCGCCGGGGTCGACCCTCCGCCGGATACGCCTCTGCCACGCCGCCTCCCGTCCTCGCCGCCGTCACCGCGCCTCGCGGCGCAACCGTACTTACCCGAGGCGAATCCTCCCCAACCGCGTCAGAGGAACAGCACGCACATGGCGTACGCGGCGGGCGCGGCCAGCGCGAACCCGCCCAGGGGCCCCTGCATGTGCCGGGCCACCCACATCGTCGGCGGTTCACCGGCCATCAGCCGGCCCGCCTCGGCATACCCGACGGCGAGGTCGGCCAGGACGGCGGTGGCCGCGCTGACCACCCCGACCAGGGCGGCGCTGGTCGGGGTGAAACCGACCAGGTAGCTGCCGAGCACGGCGCTGGTGAGCGTGCCGAGCATGGCGCCGACGACCACGCCCGCCGCGCCGCGCGGCACCTGCGGGGCGAGCCGGGGCCACGGCGCGATCGCGTCGGTGAGCCGGGCGACGAGCAACGCCACCCCGGCGGCGGTGAGGCAGACGGTGATCGCCTGGGTGCCCTTGGGGATCCGGCTGAGCACGACGAGCGTGGCGAAGGCGACCACACCCACCACGATGAGCAGGGTGCCGCCGAGCGAGTCGGTCACCCGGACCCGGTCCACCCGCCGTACGAGCTGTCCCAGCACGGCGAGCAGGAACCCGGCCGCGGCGGCGTAGCCGAGCGGGGCCAGGCCGGCGATGTCCGACTGCACGGCGGCGACGTCGGCGATCACCGCCGTCGCGGCGCTGACGAGGGCGACGACGAGCAGCGCCGGCGGCCGCATGGCCATCGTCCAGGCCAGCACGAACAGCAGTTGTACGCCGAAGATGATCACGGCGAACGGCAGCCGGTGCCCCGGGCCCGAGGTCTGCGCGCCCAGCACCAGGCCGACGCCGAGCAGCGCGGCGAAGCCGGCGACGGTGAGCGCCAGGGGGCGGCGTACCGGGACCGGCGGCACCTCCTCCTCGGGCTCCTCGTCGGACTCGTCGTCGGGACGCCGGCCGGGGCCGCCCTTGCGCAGTCGGCGCGGGCCCTTGCGTTCCGGCCGGTCACCCTCGTCGGCGGGGCCGGTACGCGGGGCGGGCGGGTAGCCACGGGCGGGGCCGGACGGCCCGGCGGACGGGTCGTCGGCCCACGGTTCACGACCGGTGTCGCGCGAGGTGGAGGGAAACACGCCCCGATCGTGCCAGACCCGGGCGGCTCGGCGGAGGTCCCGGTTTCGGTGACGTTAAAACCTGCGCCGCGATCGAGGGCAGAAAGGGCAAACGGTAAATCGCGCGAAGGTGACGGCCGGTCCATCGGTTACGCTCAGGCCGTTACCCGCCCGTCGACGACGCCGGGACCCACGCAAGTTCACAGTGCCGCCCGCACCGGGCGTGTCGCTGGTCGCGCGCGGCCGGAAGGTCGCCGGGACGGAGGTGATCGTGGAGCTCCTGCTGCTCGTGACCGCGCGGGCCGGTGAGCCGTCGGCGGTGTTGCCGGCACTCGACCTGCTGCCCCACTCGGTCCGCACCGCACCCCGTGACGTCCGCACGCTGGTCTCCGGTCCGACGCCGGACGCCGTCCTGGTGGACGCCCGCTCCGAGCTGAGCGAGGCGCGGGCCACCTGCCGGATGCTGCACGCCACCGGGCTCGGCGTACCGCTCGTCGCGGTCGTCACCGAGGCGGGCCTGATCGCGCTGAACGCGGACTGGGGCGTCGACGACGTGATCCTGGCCGGCGCCGGGCCGGCCGAGGTGGAGGCCCGGCTGCGGCTCGCGGTGGGCCGGCTCAGCAACGCCACCGCCGGCGCCGGCGGCTCGATCCGGGCCGGCGAGCTGAACATCGACCCGGACACGTACGCCGCCAAGCTGAAGGGCCGGCCGCTCGACCTCACGTACAAGGAGTTCGAGCTGTTGAAGTTCCTGGCCCAGCACCCGGGGCGGGTGTTCACCCGGGACCAGTTGCTGCGTGAGGTCTGGGGCTACGACTACTTCGGCGGCACCCGGACGGTGGACGTGCACGTGCGGCGGCTGCGCGCCAAGCTCGGCTCGGAGTACGAGTCGATGATCGGCACGGTGCGCCAGGTGGGCTACAAGTTCGTCGTCCCGCCGTCGCGCTCGCTGCCGGAGTCGGAGCCCGCCCCGCTGCCGGTCTGACCGCCCACGCTCCACCCCGCTAGAGGGCACTTTTCTCGTATGCCCTTTTTGCCCGATCAGTCAGCCATATCCTGGCTGCCGGAATTGTCGGGCTAAGGGGGCGACGGTGCGTGCGGTGAACACGGGGGCGACGAACGGCCGGTACCGCTGATGCGGGCCTCGACGCTGCGCGCCGCCGGGCTCGTGACAGTCGTGCTGGCCGGCCTGCTCGGTTCGGCCTTCGTGCTGGGCCGCAGCCTGGTACCGGACCCGCACCCGTCGGCCGCCGGAGTCGCCACCACGCTCACCGGGCCGCGCTACGGCGAGCAGCCACCCAGCACCGACTTCCCGGGCGGCACGACCAGCCCCCGGCCGAGCCCCGACGCCGAGCCGGACGCCGCTCCCCTCCCGCCCGACGGCGACGGCCCGTACGGCGCCCTGGTCGCCACCGGCTCGTCCCGGGTCGCGCTGACCTTCGACGACGGCCCCGATCCCCGCTGGACCCCGCAGGTGCTCGCGCTGCTAGCCCAGTACGGCGTACGGGCCACGTTCTGCGTCGTCGGCGAGAACGTCGAGGCCCACCCGGATCTGGTGCGCTCGATCGTGGCCGAGGGCCACACGCTGTGCAACCACTCCTGGAAGCACGACGTCAACCTGGGCAAGCGATCCCCGGCGACGATCCGGGCCGACCTGCTGCGCACCAACGACGCGATCCTGGCCGCCGCGCCCGACGCGCGGATCACGTACTACCGCCAGCCGGGCGGGGCCTGGACGCCGTCGGTCATGTCGGCCTGCGCCGACCTGGGCCTCACCCCGCTGCACTGGAGTGTGGACCCGTCGGACTGGAAGGCGCCGGGCGCCACCACCATCGAGGCGATGGTCCGTTCGCAGATGGGGCCCGGCGCGATAGTGCTCATGCACGACGCGGGCGGGGACCGGTCCGGCACGGTCAGCGCGTTGCAGCAACTCCTGCCCGAACTGCTGGCCCGGTTCGAACTGGAGCCGCTGCCCGTCGGCAGCCCGTGACGAGCGCCACCGATCACCGTCGTCGTCGGACGCGAACCGCGGACCGCCGAGCGCTACCGTGACTCAGATGAGCAGCACCGAGCCGACGCGTGGTCCCGCCGCCGACCGGATCGACCGGGCGGACCGGCTGACGCCGGACGAGGTCGCCGAGGTGCTCGCGCTGGCCCGCGCCGCCGGTGACGCCGACGGCGCCGACCCGCTCGACGAGCACGTGCTGCTGCGGCTGCGCGACCCCGAGGCGCCCGCCGCGCACCTCACCGCCCGCACCACCGAGGGCACCCTCACCGGGTACGCGCACCTCGACACCACCGCACCGGCCGACGGCGTCGGCGTGGAGATGGTCGTGCACCCCGCGTACCGGCGGCGTGGCTCCGGCCGGGCGCTGGCCCGTGGCGTGGTGGACGCCGCTCCCGGGCCGCTGCGCGCCTGGGCGCACGGTGACCACCCGTCGGCCGCCGCGCTGGCTGTCGGCCTGGGCTTCTCCCGGGCGCGGGTGCTCTGGCAGATGCGCCGTCCGCTCACCGCCGAGATGCCGGCACCTGTCGTACCGGAGGGCGTGACGCTGCGCGCGTTCCGCCCCGGCGAGGACGACGAGGCCTGGCTGGCGGTGAACAACGCGGCCTTCGCCCAGCACCCCGAGCAGGGCAAGTGGACGCTCGACGACCTGCGCGTCCGCATCGCCGAGCCGTGGTTCGACACGGCCGGGTTCCTGCTCGCCGTCGACTCCGCCACCGGGCGGCTGCTCGGCTTCCACTGGACCAAGGTGCACGAGCGGCAGGGATCGGCCCGCATCGGCGAGGTCTACGTGCTCGGCGTCGACCCGTCCGCGCACCGGGGCGGGCTGGGCCGGGTGCTCACCGCCGCCGGCCTGACCCACCTGCGCGACGATCGCGGGCTGGACCGGGTGATGCTCTACGTGGACGAGAGCAACACCGCCGCTGTGGCGCTCTACGAGCGGCTGGGCTTCGCGCACTGGTCCGCGCACGTCAACTACCAGCTCGGCTGAGCGTTCACCGGCCCTGGAAATTCGCCACAAAGGCGATAGCAGGCTGCTAGTTCACGAAATGGACAACCCCTCCTCAGCGTACGGCCACCTCGTCGGCCGAACGTGTTCACCGCGCGTTCACTTGCGTCCGGCGAACCGTCCACCTGGCCCTCCTACCTTTCGTGTCAGCCGGTCAGCGCCGGCCCCCGGCACTCCGGGCGACCTGACCAAAGACGTGAAGGGAAACCCCTCAAGTGAAGCTCCAGCGGCACGGCGCCATCGCCTGTCTCGCTCTTACCGCGGTTCTCGGTCTCAGCGCCTGCGGCTCGGACAACAACGAGCCGGCCGGCGCGTCCGCCTCCGGTTCCGCCGCCGCGGTGGACTGCGCGACGGGCACGCTGAACGCGCAGGGCTCCTCCGCCCAGAAGAACGCCATGGCCGAGTGGATCAAGGTGTACCAGCAGAAGTGCGCCGGCACCACGATCAACTACGAGCCCAGCGGCTCGGGCGCCGGCATCCAGGCCTTCATCGCCGGCACCGCCGACTTCGCCGGCTCGGACTCCGCCCTCAAGCCGGAGGAGCAGCCGCAGGCCGACGCCAAGTGCACCGGCGGCCAGGCGCTCAACCTGCCGATGGTCATCGGCCCGGTCGCCGTCGTCTACAACGTCAATGGCGCGGACAACCTCCAGTTCAGCCCGGCCACGCTGGCGAAGATCTTCGCCGGCAAGGTGACCAAGTGGGACGACGCGGCGATCAAGGCCGACAACCCGGACGCCAAGCTGCCGTCGACCGCGATCCAGGCGGTGCACCGCTCCGACGAGTCGGGCACCACCGACAACTTCACCAAGTACCTCTCCAAGACCGCCGAGGCGGACTGGACGCTCGGCAACTCCAAGGCCTGGAAGGCCCCGGGCGGCGTCGGCGCGGCCAAGTCCGACGGTGTGGCCAGCAAGGTCAAGAGCACCGACGGCACCATCAGCTACGTCGAGTGGTCGTACGCCGAGAACTCCGACCTGAAGATGGCGAAGATCCGCAACGGCAACGGCGAGTTCGTCGAGCTGACCGGCGACTCGGCCGGCAAGACCATCGCCGGCGCCAAGTTCGAGGGTCAGGGCAACGACCTGAAGATGTCGATCGACTACAACACCAAGGAGGCCGGGGCGTACCCGATCGTCCTGGCGACCTACGAGATCGTCTGCAGCAAGGGCCTCGCCGCCGACAAGCTGCCGCTGGTCAAGGGCCTGCTCGGCCACGCCGCCAGCGCCGAGGGGCAGAAGGAGCTGGTCGAGCTGGGCTACGCGCCGCTGCCCGAGACCGTCCGCACCAAGGTCGAGGCCGCGGTCAAGAGCCTCTCCTGACGCTCTGACCGACACCTCCTCAACACGAAGCGAGCGAGCAGATGGGTGACACCCCTCACCGCTCGGCCCACGCCGGCACCGGCGGGAACCCCGTGACCACGAGTCACGAGCGACCCGCCGGTGCCTCGGCGCGTGTGGCCGAGCGCCCCGGTAACCCGGGCCGCCCCGACGGTGGCCTCGGCGGCGGCGGTGCCCTCCCCCGGGCCCGCGCCTTCGGCGCGGAACGGGCGTTCCGCGGCCTGACCCTGGCCGCCGGCACCACGGTCCTGGTGGTCATCGCGGCCATCGCGATCTTCCTGGTCGCCAAGGCCGTCCCGGCGCTGCGGGCGAACACCGAGTCGTTCTGGACGTTCGAGGGCTGGTTCCCGAACGACAACCCGCCGCAGTTCGGCATCGGCGCGCTCGCCTTCGGTACGGTCCTGAGCTCGCTGCTGGCGCTGCTCATGGCGGTGCCGGTCGCGCTGGGCATCGCCCTGTACCTGTCGCACTACGCGCCGCGGCGGCTCGGCAACGCCCTGGGCTTCCTGATCGACCTGCTGGCCGCCGTGCCGAGCGTCGTGTTCGGCCTCTGGGGCCGGGACTACTTCGCCCAGCCGGTCGCCGACCTGTCCGCCTGGCTGAACAGGTACTTCGGCTGGATCCCGATCTTCGGCGACGGCCCGTACGGCAACTCGATCCTGCTCGGCTCGGTGGTGCTCGCCATCATGGTGCTGCCGATCGTCACCTCGCTGTCCCGCGAGGTGTTCCGGCAGACCCCGACCGCCAACGAGGAGGCCGCGCTCGCGCTCGGCGCCACCCGCTGGGAGATGATCCGCACCGCGGTCCTCCCGTACGGGCGGCCCGGCGTCATCGCCGCGGTGATGCTCGGCCTGGGCCGGGCGCTCGGCGAGACCATCGCGCTGGCGCTCACGCTCGGCTCCACGTACGCCATCTCGTTCAACATCCTGGCCAGCGGCGGCAACTCGATCGCCGCGAACATCGCCAACCGGTTCGCCGAGGCGAACGACACCGGCCGGGGCGCACTCATCGCCTCCGGCCTGGTGCTGTTCGCGATCACGCTGATCGTCAACATCACCGCGCGGGCGATCATCTACCGGCGGCGCGAGTTCACGGAGTCGGCCGCATGACCACTACCCTCACCCCCCGCCGCCCGCGCCCGCCGGCCCAGCCGGCCACGCTGCGGGCGAAGCGGCTTCCCGCGTACGCCGCTCCGGCCATCGCCGTCGCGGCGCTGCTGCTCGCGGCGGCCCTGGTGTACGGCGCCGGCATCGGCGGCCCGGTCCTGGTCGTGGTGGTCGGCGCGCTGCTCTACCTGACCGGTCTGTTCGTCGCGGCGAACGCGGTGGAGGGCCGCCGGTCGGCCCGCAACCGCACCTGGAGCGCGCTGATCCACTCCGCGTTCGTGCTGGCGGTGCTGCCGCTGGCCTCGGTGGTCTGGACGCTGGTGAGCAAGGGCTCCGAGCGGCTGGACGCCGACTTCTTCGGCACCTCGATGAACAACATCGGGTCGCGGGACGCCAACGGCGGCGCGTACCACGCGATCGTCGGCACGTTGCAGCAGGTCGGCATCGCCACGCTGATCACGGTGCCGCTGGGCGTGCTCTGCGCGATCTACATCGTCGAGTACGGCCGGGGTCGGTTCGCGTTCACCATCCGCTTCTTCGTGGACGTCATGACCGGCATCCCGTCGATCGTCACCGGCCTGTTCGTGCTGGCCTTCTGGGTGCTGATCGTCTCGCCGTGGTTCAACGACGGCCGGCCGGGCTTCTCCGGCTTCGCCGCCGCGCTGGCGCTGAGCGTGCTGATGCTGCCCACAGTGGTCCGGTCCACCGAGGAGATGCTCCGGCTGGTGCCGGCGCCGCTGCGCGAGGGCGCGTACGCCCTGGGCGTACCGAAGTGGAAGACCATCCTGCGGGTCGTGCTGCCGACCGCGCTGCCCGGCATCGTCACCGGCATCATGCTCGCCATCGCGCGGGCCGCCGGCGAGACCGCGCCGGTGCTGCTCGTCGCCGGCGGCGGCGCGGCGATCAACTTCAACCCGTTCGAGAACAACCAGTCGTCGCTGGCCCTCTTCGTCTACCAGCAGGCCGGAGAGGCGTCGAAGTACTCGCCGGCACGGGCGTGGACCGCGGCGCTGACCCTGGTCGCTCTCGTCCTCGTCCTCACCGTGGCGGCGAAGCTGCTGTCCCGCCGCAACCGGCTCGGCCGATGAACCCCGGAGGTACCGCCACCATGGCCAAGCGCATCGAAGCCACGAACGTGACCGCCTACTACGGCGGGTTCAAGGCGATCGAGAACATCAACCTGACAGTCGAGCCGAAGACGGTCACCGCCCTGATCGGTCCGTCCGGCTGCGGCAAGTCCACCTTCCTGCGGTCGATCAACCGGATGCACGAGGTGCTGCCCGGCGCCCGGGTCGAGGGCAGCCTCACCATCGACGACCAGGACATCTACGACCGCGATGTGGACGTCACGGCGGTCCGCCGCATGATCGGCATGGTCTTCCAGCGGCCGAACCCGTTCCCCACCATGAGCATCTTCGAGAACGTGGTGGCCGGCCTGCGGCTCAACGGCGTCCGGCGCAAGTCGATCCTGGAGGAGGCGGCCGAGCGGGCACTGCGCTCGGCGAACCTGTGGGACGAGGTGAAGGACCGCCTGGCCAAGCCCGGCGCGGGCCTGTCCGGCGGTCAGCAGCAGCGCCTCTGCATCGCCCGCACCATCGCCGTCGAGCCGCAGGTCGTGCTGATGGACGAGCCGTGCTCGGCGCTGGACCCGATCTCGACGCTGGCCATCGAGGATCTGATGTTCCAGCTCAAGGACAAGTTCACGATCATCATCGTCACGCACAACATGCAGCAGGCCGCCCGGGTGTCGGACCGGACCGCCTTCTTCTCCATCGAGAAGACCGGCGATCCGGGCCGCCTGATCGAGTACGACAACACCCAGAAGATCTTCAGCAACCCGGCCCAGAAGAAGACCGAGGACTACATCACCGGTCGCTTCGGCTGAGCGGTGCGGCGAAGAACTGCCGCAGGTCGGCCACGAGCAGGTCGGGTACCTGGTGGGCCGCGAAGTGCCCGCCCCGGTCGTACGTGCGCCAGGAGACGATGTTCTTGTGGTCGCGCTCGGCGAGCGTACGGATCGACTGGAAGTCCCAGGCGAAGTTGGCGAGACCGAGCGGCACCGTGGTCGGCTCCGGCATGTCCGTTCCCCGTCCGTTCACCTTCTGCGTCGGGTGCACCACCTCTGCGTCCTCGTAGTAGTAGCGGGCCGCTGAGGCGGCCGTGTTCGTCAGCCAGTAGACGGTCGTGTGGGTGAGCACGTGGTCGACGTCGATCTGATCCCCCATCAGCTGGCCGAGCCAGCCGAGCAGGCCGACCGGCGAGTCGGCCAGCGCGTGCGCCACGTTCTGCGGCGCGGTCGAGTGCAGCTTGTCGTAGCCGCCCTGCCGCTGCACGAAGAACTCGGCGAACGCCACCTTGCCGCGTTCTTCCTCGGTGAGCGCGGCCAGCTCGGCCGGATCGCCGGACGGCAGGGAGAAGATCTGCGTGACGTGCACACCGAGCACGTGCTCCGGGTCGGCCCGGCCCACCTCGGGCGACACGAACGCGCCGAGGTCGTTGCCGGCCGCGCCGTACCGGTCGTAGCCGAGGCGGCGCATCAGCTCGGCCCAGGCCCGGGCGACCCGGTAGCGGTTCCAGCCGCGCTCCCGGGTCGGCCCGGAGAAGCCGAACCCCGGCACCGACGGGATGACCAGGTGAAAGGCGTCGGCCGGGTCGCCACCGTGCGCCCGCGGATCGGTCAGCGGACCGATCACGTCCAGCCACTCGGCAACGGTGCCCGGCCAGCCGTGGGTGAGGATCAGCGGGGTGGCGCCGGGCTCGGGCGAGCGGACGTGCAGGAAGTGGATCCGCTGCCCGTCGATCTCGGTGGTGAACTGTGGGTACGCGTTCAGCCGCGCCTCCCACTCCCGCCAGTCGTAGGTGGTGCGCCAGCGCTCGGCCAGGCGCCGTACCCAGCTCAGCGGAACGCCGTACTCCCAGCCGGGCGCGACGGGGCCGGCGGGGGCGGCCGGGTCGGGGTCGGGAGGTAGTTCCTCGGCCCAGCGGGTCCGTGCGAGCCGGTCGGCGAGGTCGTCCAGGTCGGCCTGCGGGACGTCGATGCGGAACGGGACGATCGCTGTGTTGTCTGCCATGCCCAGGAGCGTAGGAGGCAATTAGGAATATCCCGTTCCTAATGAACTGGCAGGATTCGCGAAATGTTGGAGACCTCCGCACGGCTGCTGCGCCTGCTGTCGCTGTTGCAGACCCCGCGTGACTGGACTGGCGCCGAACTGGCCGAGCGCCTCGCGGTGAGCACCCGGACCGTGCGCAACGACGTGGAGCGGCTACGCGAGCTGGGCTATCCCGTACACGGCACGCGGGGCGCGGTCGGCGGGTACCGGCTGGGCGCCGGTGCGGCCCTGCCCCCGCTGCTCCTCGACGACGAGGAGGCGGTGGCGGTGGCGGTCGGGCTGCGCACGGCCGCGGGCGGCAGCGTCGCCGGCATCGAGGAGACATCCCTGCGTGCGCTGGCCAAGCTGGAGCAGGTGCTCCCCCACCGTCTGCGCCGGCGCGTCGCCGCCCTGCACACCCACACCATCCGGGTGCCGCACGACCAGCCCGGCCCGACCGTGGACGCCGGGACCCTCAGCCTGATCGGGGCCGCCTGCCGGGACCGGGAGCGGCTGCGGTTCGACTACGTCCGGCACGACGGGACCGCCGATCGACGGGACGTCGAGCCGTACCGGCTGGTGAACTGGGGCAGGCGCTGGTACCTCGTGGCCTTCGACCCGGCGCGGGACGACTGGCGCACGTTCAGGGTGGACCGGCTCACCCCGCGTACCCCGACCGGCCCCCGGTTCGCGGCGCGCGAGTTGCCCGGGGACGTGGTGGACCGGGTCCGGCAGGGTGTCTCCTCGGCGGCCTGGCGGCACCGGGCGCGCGTCCGCGTGCACGCCCCCGCCGAGGCGGTGGCCGACCGGATCAATCCGGCCGTCGGCACTGTCGAGCCGGCCGGCGACAGCGCCTGTCTCCTGCACACCGGCGCCGACCGGCTGGAGAACATCGCGGTCTGGCTCGGCCTGCTCGACCTCGACTTCACCGTCGAGGAACCGCCCGAACTGGCCGATCTCCTACGTACCCTCGCGGCCCGCTACCTTCGCGCCGCCGGCTGACGTCAGGACAGACGGAAGCGGGGGGCCTCGACGTCGGAGAGGTCGAGGTGCGGCATGACGGGGACGCCGGGGTCGCGCTTCGCCGCCGCGCCGGCCACACCGCCCAGGTCGCCGGCGGCGGCCACCTCGGCCAGCGTGACCATTGTGGGCGGCAGCATGGTCAGCTCGCCGGCCTCCGCCCGGGCCAGGGCGTCCGCCGGACGCAGCCACAGCGTGTGGTCGGCCTCCCCGGAGACGTCCCGGGTCCGCTGCCCCTCGGGCAGCAGGGCGACGAAGAAGTACGTGTCGAAGCGGCGCGGCTCGAACTCCGGGGTGATCCACCGGCTCCACGGCAGCAGCAGGTCGGATCGCAGCGTCAGACCCCGACCGGCCAGCAGGTCCGCAAAGCCGACCCGCCGTCCCTCCAGATCCTGCCGGGCCGCCTCCCAGTCGTCGCCGCTCACGTCGCCGACGACCGTGCCGGGGTCCGGGCCGGCGAGCAGCACGCCCGCCTCCTCGAAGACCTCGCGGGCGGCGGCGCACACCACCGCCTGCGCAGCGGCCGGATCGAGCCGGAGCCGTTCGCCCCACGCCGCCGGCTCCGGGCCGGCCCAGCCCAGGTGCGCCTCCGAGTCGGAGCGGTCCACGCCGCCGCCGGGGAAGGCGTACATGCCGCCGAACGTCATCGCGGCCACCCGGCGGATCAGGTAGACCTCGAACTCGTCGCCGGCTGGGCGGAGCAGCAGCACTGTGGCGGCGACCCGGGGCACGGCGGGCACGCTGCCCTCGGCCTGGAACCGGCGGGCGTGCTCCACCAGGGCGGGGGGTGCGGCGAAGCCGTCGATCGTCATGCGCCGAGCCTAGTTCCCGCCGGGCGGCCCGGCCGGGGGCGGCCGGGCGGGGGCGCACGCCGCCTCACCCGCACTCCCCGACCACGCCACCTGGTCACGATGCGTAGCCCTCGGCCGAGCAACAGACACCCCTCCGCCGCCTTTGCTCTGCAGCCAGATCCGCAGCGGCAACCATCCGTGAGCGTTGCGCATAAGGCTGCAGAGCAAAGTCGGCGAGAGGTGGTCAGCCCAACTCGCGCCAACGCTGCCTTATGTCCGGTTGATCACCTTTGGACGTCTGACTTCGACGAGGAGGCGGTTGGCAGTCGTCACCCTGCGCGATCTTCACGCTACGTGTTCGCCGCGAAGCGGCATCAGCTCGTCGCGCCCGGTCGTGCGCGGCCGGCCGGACCACCCGGACCGGCGCCGGCACGGGGCAGCGTCCGCCGGTCGTGACTGGCAGGGTGGTGACCCGTGATCGACGACTTCGCGAAGCAGTATCTGCACAACGACCTGCGTCAGATCCGCGAGGCGATGCTGTGGAAGCTCGACGGGCTGTCCGAGTACGACGTGCGCCGTCCCCTGACCGCGTCCGGCACCAACCTGCTCGGCCTGATCAAGCACCTGGCGGCCGGGGAGGCCCGCTACTTCGGCGAGGTGTTCGGCAGGCCGTTCCCGGAGCCGTTGCCCCGGTGGGACGCCCCGGATCCGGACGACACCGACATGTGGGCAAGCGAGCACGAGACCCGCGAGGAGGTGATCGGCCGCTACCGGCGGACGTGGGAGCACGCGGACGCGACGATCACCGCCCTCGCGATCGACGCCCCCGGCCACGTGCCGTGGTGGCCCCGCCCCGACGTCAAGCTGTTCAACGTCATGGTCCACGTGCTGACCGAGACCAGCCGGCACGCGGGGCACGCCGACATCCTGCGCGAGCAGCTCGACGGCTCGACCGGGGCATGGGCCGAGTACGCGCACCTGGAGCCCGACCAGCCGACGCTGACGGCGCGTCGGGCGATGATCGAACGGGCCGCCCGGGCCGCCGCCGACACCCACGGCACCGCCTGACGTCCCGACGGGTGGATCACCCTGCCGGCCCCGGAGGGGGAAGGGATAGCGTGCCGGGCATGACGCGTTGGGGAATCCTGGCCACCGGACACATCGCCGCCCGCTTCGCCGAGGACCTGCGGCTGGTGCCGGACGCCGAACTGGTCGCGGTCGGCTCGCGTACCCGGGAGAGCGCCGAACTGTTCGCGCGCCGGCACGACGTGCCGCGGGCGTACGCCTCGTGGGCGGAACTGGCCGCGGACCCGGACCTGGACGCGATCTACGTGGCCACCCCGCACGCCGCCCACCACGAGGCGGCGCTCGCCTGCCTGGCCGGTGGCAAGGCCGTGCTGGTGGAGAAGCCCTGCACGCTGGACCTGCCGACCACCACCGAGCTGGTGGAGACGGCCCGCGCCCGAGGTCTGTTCCTCATGGAGGCCATGTGGATGCGGACGAACCCACTGATCCTGCGCGTGCTGGAGCTGATCCGCGACGGCGCGATCGGTGAGGTGACGCACGTACGGGCGGACTTCGGCGTGGCCGGCCCGTTCCCGCCGGAGCACCGGATGCGGGCCCGCACGCTCGGCGGCGGCGCGCTGCTCGACCTCGGTGTCTACCCGCTGAGCCTGGCCCACCTGGTGCTCGGCGTGCCGCAGCACGTGCAGGCGTGGGCCAAGCTGACCCCGGAGGCGGTGGACGAGAACACCGGCATGGTGCTCGGCTGGGACTCCGGCGCGATGGCGACGCTCAGCTGCGGCATGGTGGGCGCGACAGCGATCACCGCGTCGATCACCGGCACGACCGGCCGGATCGACCTGCCCGAGCTGTTCTTCCGGCCCGCGCACGTGGTGCTGCACCGGGCCGGCGCCGAGCCGGAGACGATCCCGGCGGACCTGACCGGCGGCGGCTACCAGTACGAGGCGATCGAGGTGCAGCGCTGCCTGGCTGCCGGGCTGACCGAGAGCCCGCTGGTGCCGCACGCCGCCACGCTCGAGGTGATGGGCCTGATCGACGACATCAAGGCCCGGATCGGCGTCTCCTACGCGTGAGGGGTCCCCCGCCACGGCGGGGAACCCCTCGACGTCAGCGCGCGGAGATCAGAACAGGGGCCGGACCAGCAGGTACGCGAGGCAGGCGATCGCGGCGGCGGCGGGGAACGTGATGATCCAGGCGATCACGATGTTGCCCGCCACGTTCCAGCGCACCGCAGAGAGCCGTTTCGTCGCGCCCACACCCATGATCGCCGAGGTGATCGTGTGCGTGGTGGAGATCGGCGCCTTCAGCACCAGCGCGTTGAAGTAGAGCACCGCGCTGGCGACGGTCTCGGCCGCGAAGCCCTCCGCCGGACCCAGGTCGATGATCTTCCGGCCGAGCGTCCGGATGATCCGCCAGCCGCCCGCGTACGTGCCGGCCGCCAGCATCGCGGCGGAGGTCCAGAAGACCCAGCCCGGGATGTGCGTCTTGCTTTCCTGGAAACCACCGGTGTAGAGCGCGAGCACGATGATGCCCATGGTCTTGGCCGCGTCCTGCATGCCGTGGCCGACCGACATGGCGGCAGCGGACGCGGTCTGCGCCCAGCGGAAGCCGCGGCTGAGCTTGCCCGGCTGCCCCTTCCGGAACAGCCACATGATCGCCAGCATCACCAGGAAGCCGAGGATCAGGCCGACCACCGGCGACAGCACCATCGGGAGGAGGACCTTCTCGATGATGGTGCCCCACTGGACGATGCCGTCGGCGGCGAACAGGGTCGCGCCGACCAGGCCGCCGAAGAGGGCGTGCGAGGACGAGGACGGCAGGCCGAAGTACCAGGTGATCAGGTTCCAGATGATCGCGCCGAGCACGCCGGCGAAGACCACGCCGAGGCTCTCCACCCCGGTCGGCAACGTCACCAGGCCGTCGCCGACCGTCTTGGCCACCCCGGCGCCGAAGTGCGCGCCGACGAAGTTGCCGACGGCGGCCAGCGCGAGCGCGATCCGGGGGGTCAGCGCCCGGGTCGAGATGCTGGTGGCGATCGCGTTGGCCGCGTCGTGGAAGCCGTTCGTGTAGTCGAACGCCATGGCGACCGCGATCACCGCCAGCACGGCGATGAGTTCGGGTGTCACTGGATCAGGACTCCTTGACCGCGATGGTCTCGACGGTGTTGGCGACGTGCTCGAAGGCGTCGCAGGCGGCCTCCAGCTCGTCGGCCACCTCCTTCATCTTCAGCACCGTGAGCGCGTCGTACTCACCGGAGAAGAGGCGGACCAGCAGCATCCGGTACGCCTGGTCGCCGTCGTTCTCGAGCCGGTTGCACTCGATCCAGTAGTCCTCGAGATCCTTCATCGACTTCAGCCGGGGCATCGCCTCGGCGGTGAGCTTGGCCTGCAGGTCGAGCACGTTGACCAGCTCGTGCAGCTCGCGCGGGAGCGACGGGAGCTTGGTCAGGCCGTACAGGTAGAGCAGGTTGCCGACCGCCTCCAGGTGGTCCATCACGTCGTCGAGCAGCGAGCCCAGCCGGTAGATGTCCTCCCGGTCGAACGGCGTGATGAACGTGGAGTTGATCTTCTTGTACAGCTCGTGCGTGATCTGGTCGCTGTCGTGCTCGATGTCGGTCAGCCGCTCGCTGATCGACTGCACGTCGGCGCCGGGCAGACCCAACTCGTTGAGCAGGTCGGTCCCCTTAACCAGGTTCTGCGCAGCCCTGGTGAAGAGCTCGTAGAAGGCGCCCTCGGTGGGACGGAAGGAAAACTTCACAGCACGGACCTCGTCGTGTCGGTGGAAGGGTGGCCGTCGCCCCCCGGGCGTCTGCTCTGCGCATGCTAGGGACCGCGCCGAACCCACTGTCGATCGGCCCACCCCTGGTCAGGCCCGATTCACCGCTCGTTCACCTTCTGTTCACCTGATCACTGACGGCGCTGGCTCCGTAACCGGTCACGCTCCCGTTCGACGTCGAAATCGGCAGGCGGATACCCCAGATCCAACCCGCCGAACGTCTCCCGCAGCAGGTGGGCGACCGCCCAGTCGCGGTACCACTTGCGGTCCGCCGGCACCACGAACCAGGGCGCGGCGTCCGTGCCGCAACGCTCCAGAGCCTCGGCGTACGCGTCCTGGTAGTCGCCCCAGCGTGCCCGGGTGTCCAGGTCGCTGGGGTTGAACTTCCAGAACTTCGTCGGGTCGGTGAGCCGCTCCATCAGCCGTTCGCCCTGCTCGGCGTACGAGATGTGCAGCATGACCTTCACCACTGTGACCGCCTGCTCGGTCAGTTCCCGCTCGAAGTCGTTGATGATCGCGTACCGGGACCGCCAGGTCGCCTCGTCGACCAGTCCTTCGACCCGAGCGATGAGCACGTCCTCGTAGTGGGAGCGGTTGAACACGCCCACGTACCCGGGTGGCGGCAGCGCCCGGCGTACCCGCCACAGGAAGTCGTGCCGCAGCTCCTCCTCGGTCGGCGGCCCGAACGAGCGGATGTGCAGCCCGAGCGGGTTCATCGCGCCCGCCACCCGCTTGACCGTGCCGTCCTTGCCGCCGCAGTCCATCGCCTGGAGAACCAGCAGCACCCGGCGCGGCCGGTTCCCGTCCAGCCCGGCGTCCGCCTGCGCCGGTGCGCTGGTGGCGCTGCCCGGCCCGGCGGCGCCCTGCGCCGAGGCGTACAGCATCTCCTGCTGCCGGCCGAGTTCCGCGCCGATCAGCTCGACCTGGGCCCGCGCCCACTCCTTGCGCGCCGGCCCGCGCCCGGCCGCCACCGGCAGCCCCGGCGTCGACCGGGGATCGACAGCCGGCAGATCGACAGTCCCCGGCCCCACCCGAAGCATTTCCCGCATAGGCCCGCCCTCGGGCCCCACCACCTCACTCATCCCCCGATCCTCACCCCCGGAGCCCTTCCTCGCTCGCCCCGCCCGCCGATCGTGCGGTTGCGGCCCCTGGCACGCCCGGAAAGCACCGTTTGCCGGGGCGGCAAGTGCAAGATCAACGAGGGTGGGTGTGGGTGGGCGGGGTGCCGTGGCGAAGGGTGGGGCGGGAGAATGTCTGGGTGGACGAGCTTGCGGGGGAGTTCGAGGCGGAACGAGGGCGTCTCCTGGCTGTGGCGCAGCGGATGCTGGGCAGCCGCAGCGAGGCCGAGGACGCGGTGCAGGAGACCTGGCTGCGCTTCTCCGGCGCGCTGAGCGACCCGGAGGAACGCGCCCGCGTACGCGATCTGCGCGGCTGGCTCATCACCACCTGCTCCCGGATCTGCCTGGACGTGCTCCGCTCCGCCCGGGTGCGCCGGGAGGCGTACCCCGGTCAGTGGCTCCCCGAGCCGATGGTGACAGCGGTGCCGGCGGCGGACGGGTTCGCGCCCGACCCGGCCGAGCGGGCGGTACGGGCCGACCAGCTCGGTACCGCGCTGCTGGTCGTGCTGGAACGGCTGACGCCGGAGCAGCGGGTGGCGTTCGTGCTGCACGACGTGTTCGCGGTGCCGTTCTCCGACGTGGCGGACGTGCTCGCGGTGACGCCGGAGGCGGCACGTCAGCTGGCGTCGCGCGCCCGGCGGGCGGTGCACGGGCCGGATGCGCCCCGGCACAGCGCCGACCTCGCCGAGCAGCGGCGGGTGCTCGCCGCGTTCGCCGCCGCGGTGGAGTCGGGTGAGCTGGAGCAGCTGGTCCGCGTGCTCGCCCCGGACGTGGTGTCGATCGGCGACGCCGGCGGCCACTTCCCGGCCGGACGCCGGCCGGTGGTCGGCGTCGACTCGGTCGCCCGCCTGCTCCTCGGCCTGTACGGCCAGGCCCGGCAGCGGGGTGGCCTGCGCGGCCGGCCGGTGCTGGTGGACGGGACGCTGGGATGGCAGTCGGAGTTCTTCCACCGCGACGGGCGGCCCATCCGCATGGTCACCTCGTTCGCCGTCCACGAGGGGCGGGTCACCGGCGTGTTCAACCAGCTCAACCCGGACAAGGTCGGCGAGCTGCCCGAACTGGGACCGGACGCCGTCTGGCCGCCGCGCTGGTGAGCCGGCTCAGACCACCAGTGCGAGCCACTTCCGGTACGACGTGGCGAACGGCTCGGTGCCGTCGCCGAGCGCGCCGAGCAGCCAGCGGGACGCCGCCTCGGCCTCGGTGACCACGTCCTCCGGGTAGCCCCAGCGGGCCCGGTGCACGGCGAACTCGTCCTCGTCGCGCAGCTCGACCAGGCCGGTCTCGCGGCGGCGCACCACGTCCAGGTCGAGGTCGATCAGGTGGACCGTCTCCTCGCCCTCCCAGCGGGCCGGGGTGGCGATGTCGCAGTAGACCTCGCTGGTGCGCGGCGGCGGGTTGAACATGCCGGTCCACCAGCCGTGGTGCGGCACCAGCAGGACGAACGGGATCCGCTCGACCGACGGGCGGCCGTGGTAGACGGACTCGGTGCCGGCGGGCACGCCGAGCCAGACGCCGAGATCGTCCTCGGCGAGCCGGCGGGCCGGGTAGTCGCGGTGTGCGCTGCCGTCGTACTTGCGGTAGATCACGCGGACCACATCGCTCGGCATGCCTGGCACCCTAACCGATTCCGGCCACGCCACGCGATCGGGAGGTAACCGGACGCGACCCGCCGTCCCGCCACGCCGTCGGAGCGGCCGGACCGCCGTCGGTGCCGGCAGGTACGGTCGCACGGTGACCCCGTCCCGCACCGCCACCGGCCCGGCCGTCCCGAAGAAGCGTCGCAAGGGCCGCGCCGGTGCGGGGGAGCTGCTGACCGCCGCGGTGGGCGCGGTTCCGGGCGGCGCGGCCCG
Source organism: Micromonospora sp. CNZ285 (assembly GCF_004637285.1). Taxonomy (NCBI): domain Bacteria; kingdom Bacillati; phylum Actinomycetota; class Actinomycetes; order Micromonosporales; family Micromonosporaceae; genus Micromonospora; species Micromonospora sp. CNZ285. The sequence continues at coordinate 4,786,568 of NZ_SPQD01000001.1, forward strand.
GCCGGGTCAGCAGCAGATGGCCGAGGCGATCGAGCGCAGCATCGCCTCCGGCGAGCACCTGCTGGTGCAGGCGGGCACCGGCACCGGCAAGTCCCTGGCGTACCTCGCTCCGGCGCTGACAGTGGACGGGCCGGTGGTGGTCTCCACCGCCACGCTGGCGTTGCAGTCCCAGCTCGTCGAGCACGACCTGCCGAGGCTGGCCGACGCGGTCGAGCCGGTGCTGGGCCGCCGTCCAACGTTCGCCGTGCTGAAGGGGCGTCACCACTATCTCTGCCTGGCCCGGCTGGACAGCTCGGTCGAGGACGAGCCGGACGACGCGCTGTTCAACGCGCCGCGCTCCGGCAACGGCGGCGGCACCAAGTGGCTCGGCGAGGCGGGCCGGCTGGGCAAGCAGGTGCAGCGGCTGCGCGACTGGGCCGAGGAGACCGCCACCGGCGACCGCGACGAGCTGGATCCGGGCGTGGACGACCAGGTGTGGCGCAGCGTGTCCATGCCGGCCCGGGAGTGCGTGGGCGCGAGCCGCTGCCCGTTCGGGCAGGAGTGCTTCGCGGAGGCGTCCCGGGCGCGCGCCCGCGAGGCCGACATCGTGGTCACCAACCACAGCCTGCTCGCCGTCGACATGCTCGCCGGGCGCCACATCGTGCCGCCGCACAGGCTGCTCGTGGTCGACGAGGCGCACGAGCTGGCCGACCGGGTCTCGTCGGCCGCCCAGGCCGAGCTGGTGCCGGAGCTGATCGACAGGTCCACCCGGCGGGCCCGGCCGCTGCTGCGCCCCGACGTGGCCGAACGACTCACCGAGGCCGGTGACGCGCTCGCCGTGGGGCTGGCCGAGGCGCCGGCCGGGCGGCTCACCGCCGGCCTGCCGCCCGCGCTGCGCGAGGCGTGCACCTTGCTGGACTCGGCGACCCGGGCCGCGCTGGAGGGGATCGGCGACGTGAAGGCCGACGACCCCGATCCGGTACGCAAGCAGCAGGCCAAGGCCGTGCTGGACGAGCTGTCCACCACCGCCCAGCGGCTGCTGGAGGAGGCCGACCACGACGTCGCCTGGGTCGAGAAGCCGGACAACGGCAGCCGCCGGGCACTCGTCGTGGCGCCGCTGTCGGTGGCGGGCACGCTCGCCACCCACCTGTACGACGAGCGCACTGTGGTCGCCACCTCGGCGACGCTGGCGCTGGGCGGCCGCTTCGACACCGTGGCCCGGGCGCTGGGGCTGGACGCGCCTCCGCCCGCCCCGCCGTCCCCGGCCGCCGCCGCGATCGCCACCGCCGCCGCCGCGGACCGCTCCCCGGTCACGCCGGTGGCCGCCGCCGAGGGCAGCCGCGCGTCGATCGGCACCGTACCGGCAACCGAAGGGCCGGGCTGGAGTTCGCTCGACGTCGGCTCGCCGTTCGACTACGCCCGGCAGGGCATCCTGTACGTCGCCGCGCATCTCCCCCGCCCCAGCGTCTCCGGGTTGCCCGGACCGGCAGGTGAGGAGTTGCTGGCGCTGGTCCAGGCGCTCGGTGGTCGTACCCTCGGGCTCTTCTCGTCGCGGCGGGCCGCGCAGCAGGCCGCGGAGCTGGTCCGCGCGCGGACCGACCTGCCCGTGCTGCTCCAGGGCGAGGAGGCGCTGCCGCTGCTGGTGCGCCGGTTCCGTGAGGTACGGGAGAGCTGCCTGTTCGGGGTGATGTCGCTCTGGCAGGGGGTGGACGTGCCGGGCGACGCCTGCCAGCTCGTGGTGATCGACAGGTTGCCGTTCCCCCGCCCGGACGAGCCGCTCGCGGCGGCGCGGGCGGCGGCGGTGGATGCCGGTGGCGGCTCGGGTTTCGCGGCGGTGAGCGTGCCGATCGCGGCGGTCCGGCTGGCCCAGGGTGTCGGCCGGCTGATCCGGGCCACCGGCGACCGGGGCGTGGTGGCGGTGCTCGACTCGCGGCTGGAGACGGCGCGCGGGTACGGCCCGTTCCTGCGCCGTTCGCTGCCGCCGTTCTGGTACACCACCCGGCCCGAGGTGGCCCGGGGCGCGCTGGAACGGCTCGCCAAGAGCTGACGCCCGCGCCTCCCCGGGGCGGGGTGACGCGGGCGTCGGCGGATCGTGCCTGGTCAGGGCGCCTGGGAGGCGACCACCACCGCGTCCGGCGGGGTGTCCGGCACGGTACGCGCGGCGAGCCGGCGCACCGCGGTGTTCAGGACGGCGATCAGCGGCACCGCGACCAGCGCGCCGGCGATGCCGGCGAGCACCACACCGGCGGCGATGCCGATGATCACGGCGAGCGGGTGGATGGCCACCGCGCGGCCCATGATCAGCGGCTGGAGCACGTGGCCCTCGACCTGCTGCACGCCGATCACCGCGCCCAGGATGATCAGGGCGGTCACCGGGCCGCTGTCGACCAGCGCCACCAGCACGGCCACCACGCCGGACAGGAACGCGCCGACGATCGGGATGAACGCGCCCAGGAAGACCAGCGCGGCCAGCGGGAACGCGAACGGGATGTCGAACAGCACCAGGAAGATGCCGATGCCGACCGCGTCGATGAAGGCCACCAGCACCGTGGCCCGCACGTACGCGCCAAGCGTCGCCCAGGACGCGCGACCGGCGTCGTCGACCTTCCAGCGGGCGGCCACCGGCAGCAGCCGGACCAGGAACCGCCAGATGTTGTTGCCGTCGCGCAGGAAGAAGAACGTGGCGAACATGACCAGGACGGTGCCGGTGAGCACCTCGGCGAGCGTGGCGGCGGTGCTTATCGCACCGCTGGTGAACCGCTCGGTGTTGCCGTTGATCCAGTTCTGCGCCTCGTCGATGTAGCGGTTGAGCTGGCTGTCGGACAGATGCAGCGGGCCGGTCTTGAACCAGTCCTGGATCTGCCGGACGCCCTCGGAGGACTTCTGGCTCAGCTCCGGCACGCCCTTGATGAACTCGTTGACCACGAGCGTGAGCGTGCCGACGACGGCGGCCAGGCCGCCGACGAGCACCACTGCGGTCGCCAGCGAGCGGGGCAGCCGGGCCCGGAGCAGCCAGCCGACAGCCGGGGCGAGCAGCGCGGAGAGCAGCAGCGCGACGGTCAGCGGGATGATCACGATGCTGATGGTGCCGACGATCTTGAGCAGAGCCCAGGTGACGATGCCGATCACGATCAGACGCCAGCACCACGCGGCGGCGATGCGCAGCGCGTGCGGCACCTCGGTGTCGTCCCGGCTCACAGTCGAGGAGTGCAACGCCGCCGGCGGCTCGACGCCCACCACCGTCGCCTCCGGCGAGGCGGCCGGCCCCGGTGAGGCGGGAGAGGCCACGCCCCCGTCCGCCGCCTCCGCGGCTTCTGCTCGCCGGGTCCGGGCCGCATCCCGGCCCGACTCGTACGCACGGCGGAGCCGTCCGCGCATCCGCTCCATGCGGCTCAAGCGCACCTCCGGCAAATCGGCCCCACCGGGTCACAGGGGGCACAGGATACGTCCGTACGCCCCACCCTAGGGCGACTCGGCCACACATTGCCCGCCCGGCGCTCTCACCAACCACGCCGGAATCGACGGACGGCCACGCGGTAGCGTCTTCGCGTGACCGCCGACCAGAGTCTCGACGCCGGGCTGCCGATCCGCCTGCTGCACGACCGCGTGCTGGTGCGTACCGAGGGTGCGGAGGGGGAACGCCGCTCCACCGCCGGCATCGTGATCCCCGCGACGGCAGCCGTGGGCAAGCGGCTGGCCTGGGCCACCGCGGTCGGCGTCGGGCCGAACGTCCGCGCGATAGTGGCCGGTGACCGGGTGCTGTTCGACCCGGACGACCGCTCCGAGGTCGAGCTACACGGACGGGCGTACGTGCTGCTGCGCGAGCGGGACGTGCACGCCGTGGCGGCCGAGCGGGTGGAAAGCACCGCCGCCGGCTCCACCGGTCTCTACCTGTAGTCGCGCACCGGCACCGGTAGCTCTGCGGCGGCGCCGTTTGCGGCGCTGCCCGGCGGGAAGCCCAGGCACCTCAGCGCGCCCTGGGGAGGGACACCATGCCGGTAGTGATCAAGAAGATCCTCGCCTGGGGATTCCTCGCGTTCCTGATCTACTTCATGGCGTTCCGGCCGGACGGTGCGGCGCAGGTGTTCAAGGGCATCGGGGCCGCGCTGATGGCCATCGCCCAGGGGCTCGGCGACTTCCTGACCGGCCTGATGAGCTGACCGAGCCCGCACGAGCCGCGCCGGCGTCAGCGTCCGGGGTGCCAGGGCGCGCCCGGGTCGTGCCAGCCGCCCGGTCCGTGCCCGGCACCCGGACCGCCGTGCCAGCCGCCCGGACCGTGACCACCAGGGCCGTAGCCGCTCGGGCCGTACCCGCCCTGGGGGAAGGCGGGCGGCGGGGCCAGCACCACCGGGATCGGCACCACCGGGTCGTCCGGCGCCTCCACCGGGCGCTGCGAACCGTCCGGGAACCGCAGGTGGTAACGCTGACCGTCCCAGACCCCGATCGGCGCCTGCGGGTCACGACCGACGAAGAACGACCGGTACGCGGTGATCGCGTCCAGCAGCTCCCGTTCCTCCCGTGCCGTCCGCTCCCGCTCGGCGGGCTTGTGATCGAGTCCCCGGCGCATCCCGTCGCGCAGCAGCGCCAGCCGGGTCGCGGCGAACTGGTAGCCGCGCATCGCGCGTACCCCGCCCTCACCGGCGACCCGCCGGGCCCAGGTACGCGCCGCGTGCCGCCGGCCCAGGCTCCCCAGCGCCGCCACCTCGGGCGGAGTGAGCCAGCCCGCGCGGACGTAGTCGGGCAGCGTGCGCTCGGTGAGCCGGCCCTCCCAGGCGCGCAGCCAGATCGCCAGCCCCACCATCGCGAAGAAGATCGGCATCATCAGGCCGATGAAGCCGTAGAGCGCGATCACCGGCTGCCCGATGGCCTGGGCCAGCGACGGCAGCAGGTTCCAGGTGCCGTGCAGGATCATCGCCACGAGCAGCCCGGCGAGCGGCGCGAGCACCCGTACCCGGCGGTCGGCGGTACGCGCCGCGATACCGAGGCCGACGCCGGTCATCGAGGTGAACAGCGGGTGGGCGAAGCCGAACAGCAGGATCCGGCCGATGAACAGCGCGATCACCAGCTGCGTGCCGGTGGCCGGGCCGTACTGCTCCACGCCGGTGCGGTAGCCGTACCCGCCCAGGTAGAGGATGTTCTCCACCATGGCGAAGCCGACCGCGGAGAGCCCGCAGTAGACCAGGCCGTCGGTGATCCCGGAGAACTCGCGGCGCCGGAAGATCAGCAGCAGGAGCGGGCCGGCCGCCTTGGTCAGCTCCTCGATGAACGGGGCGACGAGCACCGCGGTGAGCGCGGCGGGCAGCCCCAGGTCGTCGAAGATCTGCGCGCCGGTCTGGTTGACCTTCAGCGAGATGGCGGTGGAGACGAAGGCGCCCCAGGCGAAGCAGAAGACCAGGTAGGGCAGCGGCTCGGGCTCGTAGCGGTCGAGCCACAGCAGGCACGCGACCAGCACCGGCACCGGCAGGACCGCCGCGACGGCACCCACCAGGAGCGCCTCCGCGCCCAGGCTCTCACTCAGCTCGTAGACCATGTAGAGCGCGCCGGCCGCGATCAGCAGCACCACCCCGGCCAGCACCATCGCCCGTCGCCAGCCGAACCGGCGCGACGGCATCCCGGGCGTCGGCGCACCCGCGGGCGGGGCGGCGGGCGCGTGCGGTGGCGGCGGTGCTGCGCCGGGCGGGGTGTCGGCCATGCGGTCAGCGTAGTCACCCGCGACCCACTGGTCCGGTCGCATCGTCACGGCTATGCTCCCGAACAGGTCACGAGCGCCAGCGTCAAGCCCCGGCTTGCTGGCCGGCAACCCTCGTCGAGGTTCGCGGTGGGGTGCCCCGGGTGATGACCGGGCCCGGTGCCGTTCCGCGTGCCGGGCAAGCGCGGACCCCGTCCCGGCACGCCTGGGGTCCCTGTGACCCGGAGGCTCCGGCATGACCGTCACCCTCGTACCCTCGCTGCCCGTGCTGCCCGCGCCGGCCCGGCCCGACCCGCTCGGCGTGCTCGGCGTACCGGGGGAGATCAACCTGGACCACGCCGCCAGCGCGCCGTGCGCGCGGGCCGCGGCCGATGCGGTGGCCGGGCTTCTTCCCTGGTACGCGAGTGTGCACCGGGGCGCCGGCGCGCTGTCGCGGCGCTGCACGCTGGCCTACGAACGGGCCCGGCAGACGGTAGGCGACTTCCTCGGCGCCCGCCCCGACGACCACGTGATCTTCACCCGGAACACCACAGACGCGCTGAACCTGCTGGCCCGGGCGCTGCCCGCCGGCACCACCGTGATCACGTTCGGCGGCGAGCACCACGCCAACCTGCTGCCCTGGCCGCGCGGCTCGGTACGGCTGCCGGTGCCGGACAGCCCGGCCGGCGCGGTCCGGTCCCTCGCGGCGGCGCTCGGCGAACTCGCCCGCGATGCCCGGCCCGGCCTGCCGGTGCTGGTGGCGGTCACCGGCGCTGGCAACGTCACCGGCGAGTGCCTGCCGGTCGCCGAACTGGCCCGGGTGGCGCACCGGTACGGCGCCCGCATCCTGGTCGACGCCGCGCAGCTCGCCCCGCACGCCCCGGTCGACCTGACCGCGCTGGACGTGGACTACGTGGCAGTGTCCGGGCACAAGCTGTACGCCCCGTTCGGCGCGGGCGTGCTCGCCGGGCGGGCGGACTGGCTGGACGCGGCCCCGCCGTACCTCGCCGGAGGCGGCGCCACCAGCCACGTCGGCGCGGCGACGCACGAGGTGCGCTGGACGACCGGCCCGGCCCGGCACGAGGCCGGCACCCCGAACCTGCTCGGCGCGGTGGCGCTCGCCGCGGTCTGCGAGGCGCTCGGCGCGGCCGACCGGGACGCGCTGCACGCCCGGGAACAGGCGCTGCTGGCGCGGCTGCGTACCGGCCTGGCCGCGCTGCCGGACGTGGTGGAGCTGCGCATGTTCTCCCCCGAAGCGCCCCGGGTGGGCATCGTCAGCTTCGTGGTCGCCGGACGGGACTCCGCCGAGGTGGCCGCCCACCTGGCGAGCCGGCACCGGATCGGGGTACGCGACGGCCTGTTCTGCGCCCACCCGCTGACCCGGCGCCTGCTGGCCGAGGCCGCCGCCCGTACCGGCCGCACCGACCTGCCCCCGACAGCCCTGCGCGCCAGCCTCGGCCTGGGCACCACGCCGAGCGAGGTAGACACCCTCCTAACGGCCCTGACCCACCTCCCCTAGCCCTCTCCCCCTCCCCCCCTCCAGATCTTGGTACGGACCCGCCCTTGTGGGGCGGGCCCGTACCAAGATCCCCCCGCCTCGTCGATCATGATGTTGACCGGCCCGGAAAGCGCTTTCCCGGCAGCCAACCTCATGATCACCACCGGACGGGTAGCCGGCGAGCCCGCCCCCGCGCGCAGCCTCACCCCCGCCCGGACCACACGCACGGCGGCCGGGCGGGGTCAGCCGACGGGTGGGGCTGTGGGTGGGTGGGCGGCGGGGTTCCGGGCTGCGGGTTCGCCCTGGCGGTTCTCGCCGAACGCCTGCCGCACCAGCCGGTTCGCCTCCTCCTGGTCGATTCCGGAGGCCACCATCAGGTCGCTCGCCGTGGTACGCACCTGCGCGATCACCACGCTGCCGGAGAAGCCGACCCCCTCGGCGTACGCCCGGCCGGCCTCGCTCACCGCGCGCAGCGACCGTTCGCGGGCCTCCTGGGGTTCCTGTCCGGCGGCGAACTCCTGGCGGAGGAGGCGTACCGACTCGGCCAGGTGACCTATCGCGTCCGGCATCGGGTCGGGGGCCGGTTCGTCGTCCTCGATCATGGTGACGGCGCGGCGGATCAGCGTGCCGGTGTTGCGCATGGCCCGGTCGATCGGGTCGGCCGCCTCCGCGTAGTGGGTCAGCTCGCTGCGCCGGTGCCAGCGGGCCGGGGACAGCGTGCTGGTCTCCTTGGCACCCTCGATCGCCTCGGAGAGGGCGGCCAGCTCCTCCTTGTTCTCCCGCAGCCGGAACAGCGCCTGCTGGGCCGCGTCCCGGTCCCGGCTGCGCACCGCGTCGGCGCAGGCGTCGAGCTGGCCGGCGAGCAGGTCCAGCGCGGGCCGGGCGGCCCGGTTGATCACCCGTAGCGGGTTGAGCGGCAGCAGGATGGCGGTGACCAGCAGCGCGATGCCGCCGCCGAGCAACGCGTCGATGAACCGGGGGAACTCCAGGTTCTCGGTGGACGGGCTGAGCGTCACGATCAGCACCGCGGTGGCCGCGGCCTGGATCACGATGGCGACACTCGCCCCGGCGAAGATGCTCAGCAGGATCGCCGAGGTCACCACGAGCGCGAGCTGCCAGGCGCCGGTGCCGACGAAGTAGATGAGCGCGTCGCCGACGAGCACGCCGACGGCCACCCCGGCGATCAGCTCGACCGTACGCCGGAACCGCTGCCCCACCGAGGCGGCGAGCGTGCCGACGGCGGAGATCGGGGCGAAGACCGGCTGCGGGTTCTTCAGCAGCCGGTGCGAGATCAGATAGGCCAGGCCGGCCGCGAGGCCGGCCTGCACGGCGAGGCCGAACGCGGTACGGACCCGGTGCAGCCGGTCGTGCAGCGTCGCCTTGCCCCGGTGCCGCAACTCCTCCATCGCGGAGGCGATCCGCTGCCCGTCCCGGTCCGCCAGCCCTTCGCGCAGCTTGCCACGACGCAGGAACTGCAGTCGTCCGTCCCGGGCCATGGCCGGTACTACCCGTACCGCTCCGGCTGAATCCCTCCGACCGGGCCGGAGTGGGGCAGACTGCACCCGATGGACGACCTGACGGCACGGTGGCGGGACACGGCACGGGCGGCGGGCGCGACCGATCCGGCGGCTGTCGACAGGGCCGGTGCCCGGCTGCTGGCGGGCTGGCGGGAGCCGCACCGGCGCTACCACGACGAGGCGCACCTGCGGGCGGTGCTCGACGTGGTCGACGCGTACGCCGGTCTGGCCCGCGACGCGGACCTGGTCCGGCTGGCGGCGTGGTGCCACGACGCGGTCTACGACCCGCGCGCGGCGGGCGACGCCAACGAGCGGGCCAGCGCCGACCTGGCCGGGGAACTGCTGGCCGCCGCCGGGCTCCCGGCCGCGACGGCGACCGGGGTACGCCGCCTGGTGCTGCTCACCGCCGGTCACGTGGTCGGGCCGGACGACCCGGACGGCGCGCTGCTGTGCGACGCGGACCTGGCGGTGCTCGCCGCCCCGCCGGAGCGCTACGACAGGTATGCCGCGGCGATCCGCGCCGAGTACGCGCACGTGCCCGATCCGGACTTCCGGGCCGGCCGGGCGGCGGTGCTGCGGCACCTGCTCGCCCTGCCGGCGCTGTACCGCCTACCCGAGCCGCACGCCCGCTGGGAGGACCGGGCCCGGGCCAACCTGTCCCGGGAGCTGGCCGCGCTCACCTGAGACGCGGTGCTTCGGGCGGCGCAGACCGGCGTCCCGCAGCAGGCGGACGATCTCCCGCGACGGCACGACCGTGGCGCCGAGCCAGACCGCCGCCCGGAACCGCTCGGCGGGCACGTCGTAGTGGTCGCGGTCGAAGCCGCGCCGGGGCGCGCCGAGCATCTCGGCGAACGCGTGCAGCTCGGCGTAGGAGACGTCGCTGATCAGGTGCGACCAGAGCCGGCCGCGCCAGGGCACGGCGGGCGGGTCCAGGTAGAGCACGGCAACAGACGGTACGCCGGTAGCCTTCCCGGCATGGCCGCCCATCCCCTCCTCGACGACCTGCGGGCCGCGCTCGGTGACGCCGCCGTGCTGACCGACCCGGATCTGCTGGCCGGGCACGAGCGCGACGAGGCCGACCTGTGCGACTCGGGCACCCCGCTGGCGGTGGTGCGTCCCCGCGACACCGACGAGGTGGTGGCGGTCATCCGCGCGGCCGGGCGGCACGGCGTACCCGTGGTGCCGCAGGGTGCGCGGACCGGGCTGGCCGGCGCGGCGAACGCGGTCGACGGCGCGGTGGTGGTGAGCACTGTGGCGATGGACGCGGTGCGGGAGATCGACCCGGTCGGCCGGATCGCCGTGGTGCAGCCGGGCGTGGTGAACGCGGCGCTGGCCCGCGCGGTACGGGAGCAGGGCCTCTGGTATCCGCCGGACCCCGGCTCGTGGGAGTCGTCCACCATCGGCGGCAACGTGGCGACGAACGCCGGCGGCATGTGCTGCGTGAAGTACGGCGTGACCAGCGAGTACGTGCTGGGCCTGGAGGTGGTGCTCGCCTCCGGCGAGGTGCTGCGCACCGGGCGGCGTACCGCCAAGGGGGTCGCCGGGTACGACCTGACCCGCCTGTTCGTGGGCTCGGAGGGCACGCTCGGCGTGATCACCGAGGTGACTGTGGCGCTGCGTCCGGCCCCGGAGGAGTCACTGACCCTGGTCGCGGTCTTCCCCACCGTGGCGACCGCCGGTGGCGCGGTCGCCGGGATCGCCGAGCGCGGGCTCACGCCGAGCCTGCTGGAACTGCTGGACCGGACGCATCTGCGGGCGATCGAGGCGTACCGGCCGATGGGTCTGCGCACCGATGCCGAGGCGCTGCTGCTCGCGGCGGTGGACACCGGCACGCGGGCCGCCGACGACCTGGCCCGGCTCGCCGAGGTGTGCACGGCGGCGGGCGCCGACGAGGTCTACGCGGCCACCGACGCGACCGAGGCGGCGGCCCTGCTCCAGGCGCGGCGGCTGGCCCACCCGGCGATGGAGCGGTTCGCCGCCGAGACGTTCCCGGGCGGCAACGGCGGCCTGGTCATCGACGACGTGGCGGTGCCGCGCGGCCGGCTGGCGGAGCTGCTCGACGGGGTGGCCCGGATCGCCGAGGCGTGCCGGGTGCCGATCGGGGTGGTCGGTCACGCCGGCGACGGCAACATGCACCCGAACATCGTGGTCGACCGGGCCGATCCGGCGAGCCTGGCCCGGGGACGGCAGGCCTTCGACGAGATCATGCGGCTGGGGCTGGACCTGGGCGGCACCTGCACCGGGGAGCACGGCGTCGGGCTGCTCAAGCGGGACTGGCTGGCCCGCGAGGTCGGCCCGGTGGGCGTACGCGTGCACCAGGCGATCAAGGCGGCGCTGGACCCGGCCGGGCTGCTCAACCCCGGCAAGGTGTTCTAGCCCTTGTCCTCCGCGGGCGTGGCCTGGGTGACGAGCAGCAGCACGTCGTAGGCCACCTTCGGCTTGGGCTCGCCCGGGCAGTCCTGGATGGTGACCGTCAGGTCCGGCGGCACGAGCAGCGTCGAGGTCAGCACGCCGATGCAGCCCTGCTTGTAGCTGCGGGCCTGGTCGGTCTCCTTCGCGATCGCCGGGTCGGCGAGCATCCGCTGGAGCCGCGTGGTCTGCTCCGGGCTCAGCGTGCCGGTGGCGTCCACGCCGTCACCGGCGCAGTCGCGGCACTGCCAGCGGCCGGACGGGTCCACCTCCAGGTTGCGGACCGGGCCGTCGCCGAGCCGCTGCACCAGGGAGACGCGTCTGCCCTCCGGTGTCGGGCTGGCCGTGCCCGCCGCCCCGGGTGTGGTGGCGCCTTCCGCCCGGCCGAAGGAGCAGCCGGTCAGAGCCAGCAGCACGACGACGGACAGGGCGGGGACGCGCGACCAGGAGGGGCGAACCACGCCGGGAAACCTACACTTCCGTAGGTAGCGCGCACCAGCGGCCGAGCGCCCGGGGCGGGATCCCCTACCTGGGGGAGGCCGGAAGTTCAACGCCCGGGCCGTCGGTGCCCCGGTCTGCCGCGAATCCGCGTACGTCGGGCGCGCCGAGGCGGGCCGCGTCGGCCGCGATGTCGTCCGGCATGAGCTGCGACTCCCGCTCGGCCAGCACCCGCGCCCGGTAGTGGGCGACCTCCCGGTCCCGGGTCGCCGCGTCCCAGCCGAGCACCGCACCCATCAGCTCCGCGGCGTGCTCCGCCGACTCCAGGCCGCGGTGGCTGGTCTCGATCGAGATCCGGGTACGCCGGGTGAGCACGTCCTCCAGGTGCAACGCGCCCTCGGCGCGGGCGGCGTACGTCACCTCGGCGGCCAGGTATTCCGGCGCGCCCGCCAGCGGCGAGCCGAGCAGCGGATCGGCGTCGACCAGGGCGAGCAGTTCCAGGGTGAGGGTGCCGTAGCGCTCCAGCAGGTGCTCGACCACGCCGACCGCCACCCCGTGCCGGCGGGCCAGGTCGGCCCGGTCCCGCCACATGGCCGCGTACCCGTCGGCGCCGAGCAGCGGCAGGTCGGCGGTACGCGAGGGGCGGGTCCGGCCGAGCCGGTGCATCGCGCGGTCGACCACGTCGGAGGCCATCACCCGGTAGGTGGTGTATTTCCCGCCGGCGACCAGCAGCAGGCCGAGCATCGGCTCCACCACGGCGTGCTCGCGGGACAGCTTGGAGGTGGAGTCCGCCTCGCCGGCCAGCAGCGGGCGCAGCCCGGCGTAGACGCCCTCGATGTCGGCGGTGGTCAGCGGCCGGTCCAGCACCATGTTGACCTGCGACAGCAGGTAGTCGATGTCGCTCGCGGTCGCGGCCGGGTGGGACCTGTCGAGTTGCCAGTCCGTGTCGGTGGTGCCGATGATCCAGTGCCCGCCCCAGGGGATCACGAACAGCACGCTCGTCGCGGTACGCAGGATCAGGCCGGTCTCGCCGACGATCGCCGAGCGGGGCACCACGAGGTGCACCCCCTTGGAGGCCCGGACCCGCAGCTTCGGGCGCAGCCCGACGTCGTTGAGCATCCGCGACATGTCGTCGCTCCACACGCCGGTGGCGGCGATCACGGTGCGGGCGCGTACCTCGAACTCGGCGTCCGGCGAACCGGCGGGCGCCTCCAGGTCGCGGACCCGCACGCCGGTAACCTCCCGGGCCTGCCGGGTCAGGCCGACCGCGCGGGCGCTCGTCACCACAGTCGCGCCGAGGCTCGCCGCGGTGCGCGCCAGCGTCACCACCAGGCGGGCGTCGTCGACCTGGCCGTCGTAGTAGCGGATCGCGCCGGCCAGCTTGTCCGGCCGGAGGCTGGGGAAGATCCGGCGGGTGCCCTCGCGGGTGAGGTGCCGGTGCAGCGGCATGCCGCGCCCGCCGCCGAACACGCCGGCGAACGCGTCGTACGCGGCCACGCCGAGGCCGTAGTAGGAGCGGCGGAAGAACCGCCGGGGCAGGTCACGGGCGCCGCCCTCGGCGGGCAGCGGCACCAGGATCGGCACCGGCCTCACCAGGTGCGGCGCGAGCCGGGTGGCGAGCAGGCCGCGCTCGGTCAGCGCCTCGTGGACCAGGTGGAACTCCAGCTGCTCCAGGTAGCGCAGGCCGCCGTGGATCAGCTTGCTGGACCGGCTGGACGTGCCGGCGGCGTAGTCGCGCGCCTCCACCAGGGCCACTTTCAGCCCTCGGGACGCGGCGTCGAGCGCGGCGCCCGCTCCGGTCACGCCACCGCCGATGACCAGCACGTCGAACCGCTCGGCCCGGAGCCGGCGCAGGTCGTCGGCGCGGCGCTCGGCGGACAGCCGGCCGGCCGTGGATCGGGACACACTCGGGTCACGCACCAGTCAACGGTAACCGTCCCGGGCGCGCGGCGACACGGCCCGGCCGTACCGTGATGACCATGCTGACCGGTCCGCCGCTCGCCCCCGTACCGCCGCCGCCACCGCGCGAGACCGGTCCGTGGCCGGTCGTCGCGGCGGTGGCGACCGGGGTGTGGATCGTGCTGGTCACCGTGCCGGGCCAGGTCACCGGCTGGCTGGTCGACCAGGTGGCGCTGGTCATCGGCGCGGACCGGCCGGTGGCGGCCTGGCCGGTGGTGGCGGTGGCCACGGTGCTGCTGGCGGGCGCCCCGGCGCTGGCGCTGGCGCTCGCGCCCCGCTCCCCCGCGCTGCGGGCGACCGGCCGGGCCTGGACCGCCGCCGTGGTGGCGCTCGGCGCGACCACGCTGCTGCGGACGGTGCCGCCGGTGCACCACGAGGCGTACCTGGCCGCGCTCGCGGTGACCGCCGCGGTGCTCGCGCTCGTCGCCGTCCGCCTCGCCCGCGTCCGGCCACCGGTGGTGGTGGACGCGACCCCGGAGGGCCGGTTCGGGTCGGTGTCGCTGCTGGCGATCGCGGCCGGGCTGGCCGTACTCCTGCCGTGGGCCTGGGTGGGCGCGCTCGGCGGAGCGCTGGAGACGTTGCTGGCCGGCCTGGCCGCCGCCGCGCTGGGCGCGCTCGCCGGGGCGCTGCTCGGCGCCGGCTTCTGGGCCGCGTTCGGGCCCGGTCCGGTCCGGCTGGTGCTCGTCGGCGGCCTGGTCGCGGGTGTCGCGCTGACGCCGCTCGCGGCCGGCGCCGGGCAGACGGGCGTGCAACTGCCGGCGCTGCTCCTGCTGCCGCCGCTCGGGTTCGTGCTGGCCGCGCTGGAGGCGGCGGCCCGCCACGCGGGCCGTCCGGCCGGGCCCGCGCCGGTGCGCCGGCTGGTCGGGCTCGCCCTGCTGGGGCCGCTGGCGTTCACCGACCCGGAGGAGATCAGCCTCCTGCTCTCCGCCACCCGCGACATGCCGTTCTGGGTCGCGGTGGGCACCGGCGTGGCGTTCGCCGTCGCGGTCCTGCTCGCAGTCGGGTACGGCGTGCTGCTCGCCCGGCCCCGCGCCCGCGCGCCCCGGCGCGGTCCGGCCGCGCTGACCGCCGCCGCGCTGCTCGCCGCCGTCGCCGTGGTGTACGTGGTCCCCGGCCAGCCGGGACTGTACGGCGAGCGGCTGCTCGTGGTGCTGCGCGAGCAGGCCGACCTGACCGGCCTGCCGGCCGGGACGCCGGGCCGGCCCGGACGGGACGCCCGGGCGACCGAGGTCTACCGGCGGCTGGTGGCGACAGCCGACCGCACGCAGGGCGACCTGCGCCGCACGCTCACCCGGATGCGGCTGAACCCGACGCCGTACTACCTGGTCAACGCGATCGAGACGGACGGCGGGCCGGCGGTGCGGGCCTGGTTGTCGAGTCGTCCCGAGGTGGCCCGGGTGCTGGTGAGCCAGCGCCTGCGCCCGCTGCCCGCGCTCGCCCCGCAGGCGCGCGGCGACGCCCCGGTGCCGACCGGCCCGGCCTGGAACATCTCGCTGATCGGCGCGGACCGGGTCTGGTCGGACCTGGGCGTCACCGGGTCCGGCGTGGTGGTCGGCAGCTCCGACTCCGGGGTGGACGGCCGGCACCCGGCACTCGCGGGCGGCTTCCGGGGCGGCGACGACTCCTGGTACGACCCGTGGGAGGGCCGCCGCGCCCCGGCCGACCGGGGCGGCCACGGCACCCACACGCTGGGCAGCGCGGTGGGCCGGGACGGGATCGGCGTCGCGCCCGGCGCGAGCTGGGTCGGCTGCGTCAACCTGGACCGGAACATGGGCAGCCCGGCCCGCTACCTCGACTGTCTCCAGTTCATGCTGGCCCCGTTCCCGCCGGGCGGGAACCCGCTGACCGACGGCCGTCCCTCCCGCGCCCCGGACGTGCTCACCAACTCGTGGGGCTGCCCGCCGGTGGAGGGGTGCGACCCGGGGGCGCTGCGACCGGCGACCGCCGCGCTGACCGCGGCCGGCATCCTGGTGGTGGCAGCGGCCGGGAACACCGGCCCGTCGTGCGGCTCGATCGCGGACCCGCCCGCGCCGTACCCGGACGTGCTGACCGTCGGCGCGGTGGACCGGCAGCGCCGCGTCACCGAGTTCTCCAGCCGGGGCCCGGCACCGGACGGCCGGGCCAAGCCGGACCTGGTCGCCCCCGGCGCCGATGTGGTCTCGGCGATGCCGGGCGGCGGGTACGCGGCCCTGGACGGCACCTCGATGGCGACGCCGCAGATCGCCGGCGTGGTGGCGCTGATGTGGTCGGCGAACCCGGCGCTGCTCGGGGACCTGGAACGGACCCGGGCGATCCTGCGCGACACCGCGCAGCCGGTCGCGTCGCCCGCCGGCACGTGCGGCGGACCGCAGGACGTCTCCGGCGCCGGGCTCGTCGACGCGTACGCGGCGGTGCGCGCGGCCCGCACCGCGACCACCGGTTAACAACCCTGTCCATTGGCCTGCCGATGCCCTACTGTCGGCGTCCATGGACGTGGAGATCATCGAGCTGGGCCGGGACCGGCTGCCCGAGGTGGTCGAGCTGTGCCGGCTGTCGTTCGACCTGCCGGAGGACGCGGCCGAGGCGTCAGCGGTGGTGGTCACCGTGGCGGAGCGGGCCGAGGCCGACCGCCCGGTGCTGCGCCTCGGCGCGGTACGCGACGGCGCGCTGGTCGGCGTACTCGTCGGGTCGCTGTCGGCGGCCGATCCGCGCCTCGGCCACGTCGACCTGGTCGCCGTCGCGCCCAGGGAGCGCCGCCAGGGCGTGGGCGGGGCGCTGCTGACCGAGGCGGAGAGCCGGCTCGGCGCGCTCGGCGCGGCCGAGGTTCTGCTCGCCGGCAACCCGCCGCACTACGCCTGGCCGGGCATCGACGTGCGCTACACCCCGGCGGTCTGCGCCGCGCAGCGGCTCGGCTACCGGCAGGACCGTACCGCCTGGAACATGACCGCCGACCTGACCGAGGGGTCGGCGGCGCTGCGTCCCACCGAAGCCGCCGAGCAGCGGCTGGCCGGGCGGGGCGTGACGGTACGCCGGGCCGGCTCCGACGACCTGCCGGCGCTCGCCGCGTTCGCCAGGTCCACGTTCGGCGGCACCTGGGACGGTGAGCTGACCGGTTCGGTGGGGCGGCCGGACGCGGGTGTGCACCTGGCCGAGCGGGACGGCGAGATCCTCGGGTTCGCCGCGTACGGGTCGGCGCGGCCGACCTGGTTCGGGCCGATGGGCACCGCACCGGCGGCGGAGGGCTCCGGGATCGGCGGCGTGCTGCTGCGCCGCTGCCTGCGTGACCAGGCGGCGGCCGGGATCACCGCGGCGCAGATCGGCTGGGTGGGGCCGGTGCCGTTCTACTCGAACGCGGCGGGCGCCCGGATCGAGCGGGTGTTCTTCCTCTACCGGAAAGCCGCCAAAAGGGCATAGACGTCAATAGCGCCATTCGGCCTCCTTCGCCATCGACCGGGCTCTACGGTCGGAGCAGAGGAGGCGGTGCATGACCACGAATGACGAACGGGCCGAGGACCCGGCGGCGAGCCGGCGCCCGTCCGACGAGCTTCCCGGCCGGCGCCCGTCCGACGAGCTCCCCGGCCAGCTTCCGTTCGACCGGCTCGACGTCGGCGACGCCGAACAGCTCGCCGAGCTGACCGGCGGCGACGGGCCACCGGTGGAGGAGTCACGGCAGCCGGTGGACGAGCCGAGGCGACTGCCGCCGCCGTACGACAGGGCGCACAAGCGGCGCAATCAGCGCCCGCTGCCCACCTGAGCCGGGTACGCGGAAAGGGGGCGGACCGCTGACGCGGCCCGCCCCCTTCGGCGTACTGGTTGGAGCTGGACTCAGAAGTCCATCTCCCCGCCACCCGGGCCGGCCGGGGCGGCCGGGGTCTTCTCCGGCTTGTCCGCGACGACGGCCTCGGTGGTGAGGAACAGCGCCGCGATCGAAGCGGCGTTCTGCAGCGCGGAACGCGTCACCTTGGCCGGGTCGATGATGCCCGCGGCCAGCAGGTCCACGTACTCGCCGGTCGCGGCGTTGAGGCCGTGACCCGGGTCGAGGTTGCGAACCCGCTCGACGACGACGCCACCCTCCATGCCGGCGTTGACGGCGATCTGCCGCAGCGGGGCGTCCAGCGCGACCTTGACGATCTGCGCGCCGGTGGCCTCGTCGCCGGCCAGGTCCAGCTTGTCGAAGGCGGTCTTGCCGGCCTGCACCAGCGCGACGCCACCACCCGGGACGATGCCCTCCTCGACGGCGGCCTTCGCGTTGCGGACGGCGTCCTCGATGCGGTGCTTGCGCTCCTTCAGCTCGACCTCGGTGGCCGCGCCGACCTTGATCACCGCAACACCGCCGGCCAGCTTGGCCAGACGCTCCTGCAGCTTCTCCCGGTCGTAGTCGGAGTCGCTCTTGTCGATCTCGGCCCGGATCTGGTTCACCCGGCCCTGGATCTGCTCGGCGTCGCCGGCACCGTCGACGATGGTGGTCTCGTCCTTGGTCACCACGACCTTGCGGGCGCGGCCCAGCATCTCGAGGCCGGTGGCGTCCAGCTTCAGGCCGACCTCCTCGCTGATGACCTGGCCACCGGTGAGGATGGCGATGTCGGTCAGCATGGCCTTGCGGCGGTCACCGAAGCCCGGCGCCTTGACGGCGACCGACTTGAAGGTGCCACGGACCTTGTTGACCACCAGGGTGGCCAGGGCCTCGCCCTCCAGGTCCTCGGCGATGATCAGCAGCGGCTTGCCCGACTGCATGACCTTCTCCAGGATCGGGAGCAGGTCCTTCACCGACGAGATCTTGCTGTTGACGATCAGGATGTACGGGTCGTCGAAGACGGCCTCCATACGCTCCGGGTCGGTCATGAAGTAGGCGGAGATGTAGCCCTTGTCGAAGCGCATGCCCTCGGTGAGCTCGAGCTCCAGGCCGAAGGTGTTGCTCTCCTCGACGGTGATGACACCTTCCTTGCCCACCTTGTCCATCGCCTCGGCGATGATCTCGCCGACGCTGGGGTCGGCGGCGGAGATGGAGGCGGTGGAGGCGATCTGCTCCTTGGTCTCCACGTCCTTGGCGAGCTTGAGCAGCTCCTCCGAGACGCTGGCCACGGCCGCCTCGATGCCCCGCTTCAGGGCCATCGGGTTGGCGCCGGCGGCCACGTTGCGCAGACCCTCACGGACCAGGGCCTGGGCCAGGACGGTCGCCGTCGTCGTGCCGTCACCGGCGACGTCGTCGGTCTTCTTCGCGACCTCCTTGACCAGCTCGGCGCCGATCTTCTCGTACGGGTCCTCGAGCTCGATCTCCTTGGCGATGCTCACACCATCGTTGGTGATGGTGGGGGCACCCCACTTCTTCTCGAGCACGACGTTGCGGCCCTTGGGGCCGAGGGTCACCTTCACGGCGTCGGCGAGCTGGTTCATGCCCCGCTCGAGGCCGCGGCGCGCCTCTTCGTCGAACGCGATCATCTTGGCCATACGGCGTTGTCCTCCTGGACACTCACGGGCCACCCGGGATGCCCGGATGGGCCGTCTGGTGTACGCACCTTGGGGACGTCGCCACCTGGCGACGACGACGTCTCCTCGGTCGGGCCGGACAGCCCGCGACGACCGGCCTCGTACCGCTCCGGCACCCCTTCGGACACCGGTGCGACCGTGGCCCTACCGCCCCGACCTTCTGGCACTCACCGTACGCGAGTGCCAATGACTTGTTTAGCACTCTCCCTAGCCGAGTGCAAGCACGACAGCCCCGCTCAGCCGAGTTCCGCCGCCAGCCGGGCCGCGTTCACCGGGCCTTCGTGAGCCCGCTGTTCGGCGTACGTGACGACCAGCCCGACCTGCTGCGCCAGGTAGGCCGGGGCGGCGAGCAGGGCACCGAACACGGCGAGCACCACGGCGCCGATCGCGGTGCCGACCGCGTTCATCGGCGTGACGCCGAACGCCGCCCCGCTGATCCCGCCCACCACGGCGTCGAGCACCGTCGCCGCGAAGAGCACCGCGATCACCAGCGCGACCCGGCCCAGCACCATGCCGAACCGGCTGTGGAACATCCGCCACGCCCGCCCGATCGGCTCCCGCCGCTCGAACAGGTAGACCGGGCCGAACAGGGCCAGCGCGAACGCGGCGTAGAGGCCGGGCAGCAGGCAGAAGCAACTCCCGAGCACGACCAGCAGCGAGACCAGGAGCGTCCAGCCCCACAGTCCGAGGGCGCGGCGCAGCCCGTACCGGAAGGCGGCGCCGAGTTCGGCCGGCTCGCCGGCCGCCTGGCGGGTGACCACCCAGGTGCCAGCGGCCCAGCCCATCGCCTGGAGCAGGCCGAAGATCAACCCGGCGGACAGGAGCACGCCGTAGAAGGCGAACATCTGCCCCCAGAAACCGGCCGGCAGCACCGGCGCGCCGTCCGGCGCGGTCGCCAGCTCGCCCTCGGGGCTGAAGACGAGCGTGAGGACGCTGATCACCGAAGCCGGGAGCACCTGGGTCAGCAGCACGATCGGCAGCAGTTGCCGCCAGCCGCGCCGCAGCGCGCCGGTGCAGCGGGCGAACCAGGGACCGATGCCCGCGTGCGGCGGGTTGACGAGCGGATCCTGCGGGTCGAGGCCGGGGAACCAGCCGGCGTACGCACCGGGACCGGCCTGCATCGGGTACGCGGCCCCGGGCACCGGGTATGCCGCGCCGGGCATCGGATGGCCCGGGTACGCGGGAGGGCCCCAGCCCGTGGGCGGCGTGCCGGGCGGCGCGTTCCAGCCGTGCGGCGGGGTGCTCGGGGCGCTCCAGCCTTCCGGCGACGTGCCCGGGGCGCTCCAGCCCTGCGGGGTGTGACCGGGGGGGACGTCGCCCGGGGCGGACCAGCTGGATGAGGCGTCACCCGGCGCGGTCCAGCCGGGCGGGGTGCCCCAGGCGGGTTGGCCGGCCGGGTTCGGGGCGCCGGGCTGCGGGCTGCCGTACTCCGGAACGATCGGGGCGTGGCCGGTCTGGCCGGCCCACGGGTCGGCGCCGGGCGGGCCGGAGGCGGGTGTGGGTCCGCCGGTGGTCCCCGACGGTGCCGGCGCGGCGGCCGGCGGTGGGGGCGCGGTCGGGTCGGCCGGAGGGCCGGACGACGCCGGCGGCACCGGATCGGTGGAGCCCGACGGGGGCAGATCGGACATGGGCCCTCCTCAGCGACTACGGCTGGAACGGCTCATGATCTTCCATGGTGGTCGGCCGCGACGCAGCCCCGGTCCGGCGTCCGGTCGCGGGAGCACCGCCCGCCGCAGGTCAGGCGATGACGCGGACCCGCTCGGCCTGCGGACCCTTCTGCCCCTGCGCGATCTCGAACTCGACCCGCTGGCCGTCGTCGAGCGCCTTGTAGCCGTCCATCTCGATCGCGGAGAAGTGGACGAAGACGTCCTGCCCGCCGTCGACGGCGATGAAGCCGTAGCCCTTTTCGGCGTTGAACCACTTCACGGTGCCCTGTGCCACGGTGCACTTCCTCACTCTGCGCGGCGTTCCAAGACCCGGAAACCGGCGGACCGGCACCGGCGGCGCACCGGTTCGGCGATCGGTAACGCTGAATTCGGTGACCGAAATCGCACGCTACACGAGGCGTGACGACGGCGCACGACCACAAATCGGGCATATTCCGGGCGTGGAACAGCCCGGTCGCACACGCGCGCCGGGCCGTCCGGTATGCATGCGGCATGACCAGCGCGACCGCCACGACCACCGTCCGCCGGGTCCGGCCGACCGACGCCGCCCGGATGCGGGCGCTCCGGCTGGAGATGCTGGCCGACTCCCCGCTGGCGTTCCTGGAGACGGTGGCCGAGGCGGCCGCCCGGCCGCACGCGGAGTTCGCGGCCCGGGTCGCGGCCGTCTCCCGGGGCGACCACACCGCGCAGTTCGTGGCCGACCCGGGCGGCCGTCTGGTCGGCCATGCCGGTGGCATCGCCGCGCCGGACGAGCCGGGCCTGACGCTCGTCTACGCGGTCTACGTGACCCCGGCCCGGCGGGGCACCGGCCTGCTGGCGGCGCTCGTGGACGAGGTGGCGGCCTGGTCCCGCGCCTGCGGGCGGCCCGAGCTGATGATGGAGGTGGTGGTCGGCAACGACCGCGCCTACCGGGCCTATCAGAAGCTGGGCTTCGTGGACACCGGGGTACGGGTGCCGCACCCCCGGATCACCGGCCTGTACGAACTCCAGATGCGCCGCCCGGCCTGAGAACGCCCGCCGGGTGCGTCGGTCGTCACCGCGACGACCGACCGCACCCGAAGGCGGTGACTCAGGCGTGGCGGCGGCTCTGGACGATGCGGAACCGGTTTGCCACGTACGCGCCGTCGGTCAGCGCCGAGTTGGCCGCGGCGTTCGCGCCGGAGCCGTGGAAGTCGGAGAACGCGGCCGACTGGTTGACGAAGACCCCGCCGGTCAGGTTGCAGGACAGGTGCACCCCGGCGTCGACCGCCGCCGCCTCGGCCGCGTCCAGCACCGCCTCGTCAGTGGAGTAGACGCCCGCTGTGAGCGCGCCCTTCTCCCCCACCGTCTCGCGCAGGATGCGCAGGCTGTGCTCGGTCGAGTCGGTGGCGATGGCGAACGAGATCGGCCCGAACCACTCCCGCGAGTAGGTCGCGGTGTCGGACGCGTCGAGCTTCACCACGGTCGGCGTACGCACCACCGCGCCGGGGAAGGACGGGTGCTCGACGGTGCGCGACTCCAGCACCGGCTCGCCGACCTTGGTGACCTCCTCCAGCCGCTCCAGCACACCGTCGTTGACGATCGCGCCGGTCAGCTCGACGCCCCGGGCCGGGTCGGCGGTCAGCTTGGCGACCGCGCCGGCGATCCCGGCCGCCACCTCGTCGAAGCTCTTGTGCCCCTGGTCGGTGGAGATGCCGTCGCGCGGGATCAGCAGGTTCTGCGAGGTGGTGCACATCTGGCCGCTGTACAGCGTCAGCGTGAAGCCGAGGTTGCGGCAGAGCCCGGCGAAGTCGTCGGTGGAGTCGATCACCACCGTGTTCAGGCCGGCCTTCTCGGTGTAGACGGCGGCCTGCCGGGCGTTCGCCTCCAGCCAGTCGCCGTACTCGGTGGAGCCGGTGAAGTCGACGATCTTCACGGCCGGGTGCAGCGCCAGCGTGGTGGCGAGCTTCTCCCCGTCGGTCTCGGGGGCGAGCTGCACCAGGTTCGGGTCGAAGCCGGCCTCGGCGAGCACCTGGCGGGCGTACTTGACGGTGATCGCCAGCGGCAGGACCGCCCGCGGGTGCGGCTTCACCACGACCGGGTTGCCGGTGGCGAGCGAGGCGAACAGCCCGGGGTACGAGTTCCAGGTCGGGAACGTGTTGCAGCCGATGACCAGCGCGACCCCGCGCGGCACCACGTGGAACGTCTTCGTCATCCGCAGCGGGTCGCCCTTGCCGGCGGCCTTCTCCCAGCCCGCGGTGCCCGGGTGGCGGGTCATCTCGGCGTACGCGTAGGCGATCGCCTCCAGCGCCCGGTCCAGCGCGTGCGCGCCACCGGCCTGGAACGCCATCACGAACGCCTGGCCGCTGGTGAACTGCACCGCGTTCGCCAGCTCGAACACGTTGCGGTGCAGCCGGTCCAGGATCTCCAGGCAGACACCGGCACGGGCCTGCGGGCCGGCGTCGCGCCAGGCGGGCAGCGCGGCGCTCGCGGCGGACACCAGCTGGTCGGCGCTCGCGTGCGGGTAGCGCACGTCCAGCGGCACCCCGAACGGGCTGGCCTCGGTGGCCACTGTGGTGCCGTCACCGGCCTGGTCGAGCGGGAAGTCGCCGCCCAGGTACGCCTCGAAGGCGGCCTTGCCGTCGGCGGCGGCGGTCTCGCCGTACACCCGTGGGCTGGGCGACTCGGGGTAGGCCGACCAGTACCCGCGCTCCGCGATGGCGGTCAGCGCCCGGTCGAGGGTCTCGCGGTGCCTGTCGTACAGGGGGTGCGGGGTCTCCGTCATGCCCGCCATCATGCAACAGGAAGGCACCAGATCAGTAGGGGCGTGTCACAACTCAGATCGTCAACTGCCAGTCGACGGAACCGGCGGCGGGACGGAAGCCGAGCTGTTCGTTGATCGCGATCATGTGCCGGTTAGCCGCCGCGTTCCAGGTGTCGACGGCCCGCAACGCCGGTTCGTGCGCCAGCGCGTACGCCAGGTTCTCCGCCTTGCAGAGCAGGCCGAGCCGGTGGCCGCGGTGATCGGGGTCGACCAGGGTGATCTGCTGCCAGGCGTGGTCGGTGCTGCTCGCGTCCAGGCTGAGCTGGGTCCAGCCGACCAGGCGACCGGTCACCTCGTGCACCGCGCCGGTGTTGTACCGGCGTACGCCCCGGGCATCAAGCGCCCGTTCCGCGTCCCGCACCCGCGCCGCGTCCATCCGCTCCGGTTCCCAGTCCAGCTCGCCCATCGGCGCGTCGAGCAACAGCCGGCCTTCCAGGTAGGCGGCGTCCGCGACGTACTCGTCGGGCGCGTGCTCGCGCCACCGCACCAGCCGGTAGCCGGTGGCTGCGGCGCGCGCTTCGGCCAGCAGCGCGGCGAGCCGGTCACGGTCGAGCCCGGTCACGTCGAGCCGGCGGCGGACGTCGGCCAGTGCCGGCTTGGCGCCCAGGGCGGCGGCGAACGCGGCGCCGGGGAAGACCCGGTCCTCCTCGCCGGGCAGCGCGGCGGCGGTCGAGCCGACCAGGCGTTTGCCGCCGTGCTCGCGGAGCAGCCGGACGCCGTGCTCGTGCAACGCGCGTCCGATGCCGCGCCGCCGGTACGCCGGGTCGACGGTCAGCTCGACGCTCGCGTTCTCGGTGTTCTCGATCGTGTGCAGGTGCAGCCGGAGCCAGCCGACCGGCAGCCCGTCCAGGCGGGCGACGAGCCAGCGTCCCTCGATGCCGGGCATCGGGTGCGACAGCAGGGCCTCGAAGCGGCGGCGGCAGGTCGGCGGAAGGTCCGGCTCGTCGACGGCCTGGGCGGCGCAGGCGATCCGGTACACCGCGTCGAGCGTCTGCCGGTCGGTGGGATCCAGCGGCGTCACGGTGAGCGTCATGCCACCGAGCGTGCGCCGGACACAGCGAAGGGGCCAGCGGTTTTCCGCCGGCCCCTTCGAACGTTGGTCGGGAGGGACGTCCGCACAACGCCTCCGGCGTTGGGTCGCAAGAACTTGAAAAGTCTCCGGCGGATGCCCTCCCGCACGAAGCATCTTGCGCCGTCCGGTTCCTGCCGTCAAGTCCTTGAGGGTGGTTTTCTGGCACTCACCGCACATCACCGGTTACCCACCGGTCTCACCCGATCCCCCGCCCGGGCGAGCCCCACCTCCCCCGCCCGGCCGAGGAGCCGGCTCCGAGGTCAGGCGAGGAGGCCGGCGTCCCGGGCGGCGCGCAGGCTGGGCTTGATGCGGTGGGTGGGGCCGACCTGGGCGGCCACCGCGTCGAGCGTCTTCAGGCCCTCGCCGGTGTTGAAGACGACTGTCTCGGCGGACGGGTCGAGCCGGCCCGACTCGACCAGCTTGCGCAGCACGGCGACGGTCACGCCACCGGCCGTCTCGGCGAACACCCCTGTGGTACGGGCGAGCAGGCGGATGCCGGCGCGGATCTCGTCGTCGTCGGCGTAGTCCATCCAGCCGCCGGTACGGCGCACCGCCTCCAGCGCGTACAGCCCGGCGGCGGGGTCGCCGATGTTCAGCGACTTGGCGATGCCGGCCGGCTTGACCGGCGTGATCGTGTCGGTGTCGCCGTGCAGCGCGGTGGCGATCGGGTTGCAGCCGGCCGACTGCGCGCCGAACACCTTCCAGCCACCGGCCGGCGCCTCGACCAGCCCGATCTCGACCAGCTCGCTGAACGCCTTGTCGATCTTGGTGAGCAGCTCGCCGCTGGCCATCGGGATGACCACCTGGGCCGGGATCCGCCAGCCGAGCTGCTCGGCCACCTCGTAGCCGAGCGTCTTGGAGCCCTCGGCGTAGTAGGGCCGCACGTTCACGTTGACGAACGCGGTGTCCTCGAACTCGTCGGTCTCGACCAGTTCGCCGCAGAGCCGGTTCACGTCGTCGTACGAGCCGTCGATGGCGACCAGGTCGCCGCCGTACACGGCGGTGGTGACGACCTTGCCCTGCTCCAGGTCGCCGGGGATGAAGACGACCGACGGCACGCCGGCCCGGGCCGCGTGCGCGGCGACGGAGTTGGCGAGGTTGCCGGTGGAGGCGCAGGCGTAGCGGGTGAAGCCGAGCGCCCTGGCGGCGGTGAGCGCCACCGAGACGACCCGGTCCTTGAACGAGTGGGTGGGGTTCGCGCTGTCGTCCTTGACCCACAGCGGCGCGGTGAGTCCCAGCTCGGCGGCGAGGTTCGGGGCGGCGACGAGCGGGGTCAGCCCCGGGTCGAGCGTGACCCGGGTGCCCGGGTCCTGACCGGCGGGCAGCAGTGCCGCGTACCGCCAGATGTTCGCCGGACCGGCCTCGATCTGCTCCCGGGTGACGGTGGCGAGCGCGGCGGTGTCGTAGTCGACCTCCAGCGGCCCGAAGCACTCGTAACAGGCGTGCTGGGCGGCCAGCGGGTAGCGCGCCGAACAGGCACGGCAGACCAGGGCGCGGGCCGGGCTGAGGGTGGTGTCGATACCGGTGGCGACGGAAAGCGTCGACGTCATGTCGAGGAGTTCCTCTCATCTTTCCCCGCATCGCCGGGTGCGGCGGGGACGGAATTGGCACCTGCCCGCTGTCGCTCGTCGTCGAGCGTGCGGGTGGTTGCCGGGGCGTCGTCGGGCCGTATCCCTCAGCCCCTCTGGATGAGGTATTCAGTTGTGCCGCCGAGTCTATGCGCTGCTCACGGCCGCGCCACCTCGGGATCCCACGCTGTGGGCCGGCTCAGCGTCCGACCACCGCGACCGGGTCCACCACCGCGGCCCGGTCCACCACCGCGACCGGCTCCGGCGCCGTCGTGGTCACCGCTGCCGAGGGGGTACGGGTGACGAGGTTCGCGGCCACCAGGGCGGCGATGGTCAGCCCGGCGCCCACCAGCTCCACCGCGACCGGCCGGTATCCGCGCACGATCTGCACCGCGAACGTGGCCACCGGCACCAGGTTCATGAACAGCGCGGCATTCGCCGGGCCGAGCCGCCGGACGCCGGTGTTCCACGCCAGCACCGCGAGGACAGCGGCGACCAGCACCGCGTACGCGAGCTGCGGAGCGACGGCGACGAGGTCGGCGGCGGCCGGCGCGTGCTGGAGCCCGGTGAGGTCGGCGATGGCGCTGGCGCCGATCATGGCGATCATGCCGGCGACGGCGGTCAGCGTGGTGTAGCGCAGCGCGGACCACTCGGGGAACCGGCTCGCGCCGTGGGTGTAGAACGCCCAGCCGAACACGGCACCGATCATGAGCAGCCCGCCCCAGCCGAACTGGCCCAGTCCGTCGAGCCGGCCGCGGGTGATCACCAGGCCGACGCCGGCCAGGGCGACGAGCGAGATGCCGAGCAGTACCGGTCGCGGGCGGACGCCGTCGCGCGCCCAGCGGACGAACTGGGTGACCAGCGGCACGGTGGCCGCGAACAGCGCGATCTGCTGCGGGGCGGCGTGGCCGAGGGCGAGGTTCGTCAGCGTGTTGAACCCGGCGAAGCCGAGCGCGCCGAGGAGCACCACCTCGAGCCCGCGCCGCTGGGTGGACAGGGCGGCCACGCCCTCGCGGGCCAGCAGCAGGGCGAGCAGTACGGCGGTGGCGAGCACGTACCGGACGGTGGTCAGGTTGAGCGCGTCGACGCGGGTGAGCGCGCTGGCGAGCACGGGGAACATGACGCCCCAGCTGACCACGGCGAAGATCGGGAGGGTGGCGTGACGGGAACGCATCGCAGCTCCTATGTTCGAGTACCGTCGAACCAACGCCCCGACTCTAGGAACTTGTTCGATGGTTGTCGAACATGGGTTATCGTTGTCACATGGAGCTGCACGAACCGGAGCTGCGCGAGGTGCCCGTCACCGCCGTCCTGGCGGCGCTGGCCGACGACGTCCGGCTGCAGATCGTGCGCGCGCTCGCGCCGGGCGGGGAACACGCCTGCGGCTCGTTCGAGTTCGGTGTCTCCAAGGCCACCCGCAGCCATCACCTCAAGGTGTTGCGGGAGGCCGGCCTGACCCGCACCCGGGTCGCCGGCACCACCCGCTACGTACGGCTGCGCCGCGAGGAACTGGACCGCGTCTATCCGGGCCTGCTCGACGCGGTCATCGCCGAGCGGGACGGAGTGGCATGATCGCCGGATGCGGAGACCGGCGCGCCTGATCGGCACCCTCACCGGCGTGGCGCTGCTGACCGCCTGCGCCCCGGCGCAGGGGCCCGCCGACGGGCGCCTGCCCGACCCGCCGCTCACCGGTGCCGACCCGCTGACCACGGTGCCGCCGCGACCGGGCGCCCCCACGGCCGAGCCGGCACCCGCCGCCACCTGCTCCCCGGAGGGCATCGCGATCACCGAGCTGGGCGTGAGCGCCGCGATGGGGCTGCGGGCGATGGGCCTGGACCTGCTCAACTGCGGCGACCGGCCGTACGAGCTGCGCGGCTATCCCGCGGTCACGCTCCGGGACGCCGACGGTGACCCGATCGAGGTGCGGATCATCCCGGGTGCCGAGCCGATCACCTCCGGCTTCGACCACCCGCCCACCCGGATCGTGCTGGCCCCCGGCGAGCGGGCCGGCGCGGCGCTGATCTGGCGCAACCTGGTCACCGACGCGACGGTGCCGGCGACGAACGGCACCGGACTCGACGTCGCCCCGGTGGCCGGCCGGCCCGCATACCCGGTCGCCCTGGACGGGCCGATCGACCTCGGCAACACCGGCCGGCTGGGCGTCAGCGCGTGGGAGCGCCGGGAGCCCGGCCCGGGCGACACGCCCACGCCGGTCGCCCCACCGCCGCCCACGACGCCGCCGGTCAACCCGCTGTAGAACCAGAACCCGGCGCGGGAGCACCCCCGACCGGGATCTGGTTCGGCGCGGTCGCTCAGACCGGGACCGAGGCCGGCGCGGCGGCGGGCTCGGCCGGGACGGCGTTGCGGCGGGCCAGCAGCGCGTCGAGCGCCCAGTTGCCCGGGCCGAGCACCGCGACCAGCAGGAACGACCAGCAGAAGAGCGCGGCCAGCTCGCCGCCGTTCTGCATCGGCATCAGGTGGTGCGGCTGGTGCACCACGAAGTACGCGTACGCCATCGAGCCGGAGGCGAGCAGCGCGGCCGGCCGGGTGAACAGGCCGACGAGCACCAGCGCGCCGCACACGAGCTGGATCAGCGCCGCCCACCAGCCGGGCCAGGTGGCGAACGGGACGGCGCCGCCGGTGGCCGGATTGCCACCGAGGACGCCGAATATCGAGGCGGCGCCGTGGCAGAGGAAGAGCAGGCCGGTGACGATGCGGAACAGGGACAGCACGGGGGCCTTCAGCTGTGCCGGGATCATGGGAAACCTCCTGGTACGGGTGGCGGACGCCGTCCAGGATGGCGGGACTATTGATAGATGTTAATCGATATCTTTGCAGGCGGGACAATCTCGTGGGAACGCTCCCATGATATGGGCCGGGCGGCCCTCGCCGCGACCCCGTCCGGTCACCTCAGCTCGTGACGTCCTTGCGGGTGAAGCGCCAGAAGGCCAGACCCCAGAACAGCGTGGCGTAGACGACCGCCGAGAAGGCGCCCTTCACCACGTCGTCCGTCTGCATCGGCGTGGACAGCAACCCCAGCCAGGCGCTGCTGTAGTGGGTCGGCAGCAGGTTGCGCAGCCCGCCCAGCGCGGTGATCTGATCCAGGATGCTGGACAGGATCCACAGCAGCACCGCCCCACCGACCGCACCCAGCGCGGCATCGGTGGTCACCGACAACAGGAACGCCAGCCCGGCCACCACCAGCAGCACGACCGCGAGATAGCCGAGCACGCCGAGCAGCCGCAGCAACCCGTCGGCCGGCGCCAGCTCGGCCGAGACCTGGCTGCTCAGCGGCTTCCAGCCGTACCGGAGCGTGCCGGCGAGCAGCGCGGTGCCGGCGAGCAACAGCAGGGCCAGCCCGGAGTACGCGAGCGCGACCACCAGCTTCACCGCGAGCAGCCGGGCCCTCGGCACCGGCACCGCCAGCAGGTAGCGCAGGCTGCCCCAGCTCGCCTCGCTCGCCACCGTGTCGCCGCAGAACAGCGCCACCACCACGACCAGCAGGAACGACGCGGACACCAGGATGGAGAACAGGGTGAAGTTGAGCCCGCCCGAGGTGGCCAGGTCGGCCAGGCTGGAGAACTCGCCCCGCCCGCCGCCGTCGTCGTCCCCGGCGTCGAACTGGAACGCCACCAGGATGATCAACGGCAGCAGCACCATGAACCCCAGCGCGAGCTGGGTACGCCGGCGCGACGCCTGCCGCCGGAACTCCGCCGCGAACGGGAGCGTGGCGGAGGGCCGGTAACCGGCCGCCGCACCGCCCGCGCCCGGCGCAGACGTACCGGACGTGCCGCCACCAGGCGACGATGCCGCAGACGAACCCGCCATCACCGGTCCCCGCTTCCCCGAGAGTTCTCGCCCACCAGGGCGAGGAACGCGTCCTCCAGGCGGCGCCGGGGCACCACCCGGTCCACCCCGATGCCGGCGCGGACCAGTTCGGCCACCACCTCGCTGCGGGCGGTGCCGTTGGTGTCGACCACCAGCCCGCCCTCGGTGTCGGGCAGCACCCGTACGCCGTCGAGCCGGTCGAGCACCGTCCGCGCCGCGTCCGGGTCGCTCACCTCGAACAGCACGCTCGGCGACTCGCCGACGATCTCCTCCACCGGGCCGGACGCCACGATCCGCCCCTTGTTCACCACCACCGCGTGCGTGCAGGTCTGCTCCACCTCGGCCAGCAGGTGGCTGGAGACCAGCACCGCCCGGCCGTCGGTGGCGTACCGCTGGAGCACCCGGCGCATCTCGGCGATCTGTGGCGGGTCCAGCCCGTCCGTCGGCTCGTCCAGCACCAGCAGCTCGGGCAGGCCGAGCATGGCCTGGGCGATGGCCAGCCGCTGCCGCATGCCGTGGCTGTACTTCTTCGTCCGCCGGTGCACCGAGTCGCCCAGGCCGGCGATCTCCAGCGCCTCGCCGAAGTGCGCGTCCTCCCACGGCCGGCCGGTGGCCCGCCAGTACGCCTTGAGGTTGTCCAGGCCGGACAGGTGCGGCAGGAAGCCCGGCCCCTCGACCAGCGCGCCGATCCGGGACAGCACCGGCGAGCCGGGCACCAGCCGGTGCCCGAAGACGTAGATCTCTCCGGCCGTGGGCTGGGTCAGCCCCATCAGCACCCGCAGCGTGGTGGTCTTGCCCGCGCCGTTGGGCCCGAGCAGGCCGACCACCTGACCGGGGTGCACCTCGAAGTCGACGT
This sequence comes from Micromonospora sp. CNZ285, assembly GCF_004637285.1. Taxonomy (NCBI): domain Bacteria; kingdom Bacillati; phylum Actinomycetota; class Actinomycetes; order Micromonosporales; family Micromonosporaceae; genus Micromonospora; species Micromonospora sp. CNZ285. The sequence goes on from NZ_SPQD01000001.1 coordinate 4,817,275, forward strand.
CGGAGACCGCGACGAAGCCGTCCGCGTACTCCTTGCGCAGGTTGCGCACGGCGAGCGGGACGCCCGCGTACTCCGGGTGCACGGAGTCGTCCTGGCGGCGGTGCCGGCGGCGGGTGAGCAGCACGACCACGACGAGCCCGGCCACGATCGCGGCGAGCAGGCCGGCCAGCGCCCAGCGCCAGATCGTCGCGGTGGTGGGGATCGGCGTGGAGTCGACGGTGGGCAGCGTCAGCGGCCCGTCGGCGAGCGCCACCGTGTGCACGGCCGGTTCGGCGGGCGAGGCGTACGCCTGGTCCGACGTCGCCACCACGAGCCGCAGCCGGTGACCGGCCTCGACCCGCCGGACGATCCCCGGCAGCGTCACGGTGACCGGCGTGGCCGCGTCGACGGTGGCCGGCAGGCCGGTCAGGCGCACCGGCGCGACCAGGCCGGACGGCAGCGTGGCGGCGCCCTGCGGGTCGACGTCGTAGAGCTTCACGAACAGCACCGCCTCGCCGGTCGGTGAGGCCGCCCTGATCCGTACGGTCGGCGCGCCCACCACGTCGACCGGCTCGTCCAGCGGCGCCGACTCGAAGCGGGCGTGCTGGCCGGGGATGTCACCGGCGACGCCGTCCAGCAGCGAGCCGAGCGCTCCCGCGAACGGCACCGAGGAGATCGCCGCCGGGTTGCCGTTCGGCGGTACGGCGACCGGCTGCGGCGGCCCGGCGAGCGTCACCTCGCGGCGGTCCTGCCCGGCCAGGCCCGGATAGTCGGCGGTGCGGAAACCGGTCGCCACCAGGCCCCGGTCGAGCGCGTCGAAACCGGCGATCCGGGAGAACGTGAACGTGTCGCCGGGGGCCGCCCCGTCGCCCTTGACGTAGTGGTCGAGCCACTGCGCGGTCAGGAACTTCACCCGGTCGGAGTCGGAGGTGGGCCCGGAGCCGCCGTCGTGGCCGCCGGTGAACCAGGCGACCCGTACCGGGGTGCCGGCGGCGGCGATGCCCCGGGCGTTGGCGTCCGCCTCGGCCAGCGGGAACAGCGTGTCCGCCTCGCCCTGCACCAGCAGCGCCGGCGACTTGATCCGGTCCAGCACACCGGCCGGCGACGACCGGCGCAGCAGTTCGACCGCCGCCGCGTCGGCCCGGCCGGTGGTGGCGATGCGCAGGTACGCGGCGCAGACGTCGGCCGCGAAGCGCCCGCAGGACGGGTCGGCGGCGCCGGACGGCGCGCGACCGGAACCGGTACCCGGCCCGGCGCCCGGCTGCGGGCTCGGCGGGCCGGCCGACTCGGGCGCGCCCTCCGGCGCGGCGGCGGTGGCCCCGGAGAGCCCGGCCGGGCCGGAGCCGGCGTTCCCGCCGCCGCCGAAGAAGATGCCCGCCCAGCCCTTCTTGAACACCCCGTCGGTGGGCTGCCGGCCGCTGCTCTCCGGCAGGAACGCGCGGGACAGGTCGTTCCAGGTGATCATCGGGACGATCGCGTCGATCCGCTGGTCCTGCGCGGCCAGCAGCAGGGCCAGGCCGCCGCCGTACGAGCCGCCGACCACACCGACCCGGGGGTCGCCGGCCGCGTCGAGGCGGATGTCCGGGCGCCCGGCGAGCCGGTCGAGCAGCCGCTGCGCGTCCCGCACCTCGTAGTTGGGGTTGTCCAGGTGGATCTGGCCGCCGCTGCGCCCGAACCCGCGGGCGGTCCAGGTGAGCACCGCGTACCCGCGGGCGACCAGGTCCTCGGCGTCGGAGCGGACCGAGTCCTTGGTGCCGCCGAAGCCGTGCGCCAGCAGCACCGCCGGTACCCGGTTGGACGAGGAGGCGTCGGCCGGCAGGTAGAGCGTGGTGTCCAGGTCGACGGGCTCGTCACCGGAGGGCCCAGAGCGTACGGTCACCAGCGCCGACTCGGTCCGGAAGTCCCCGCCCTCCGGCCGGGCCGCCCAGACCAGCGCGGCGGCGACGAGGACGACCACCGCCACCGCGGCGACGATGCGGCGCGGATGGCCGGCCAGGGCGCGCCGGAGCCGCGCGGCGGTTGATCTCATGCGGCACACGGTACGGGCCGACGGCTGAGCATTCGCTGAGATCCGCCGTACGTCTGTCCGGTTGCGCCGATCGTCGCGTAGCGTCCGTCATCCGCCAAAGGTCCAGAGCATCCCAGCGGGACGTATTCGGATCATGTGAATTCACATCTACAGGCGCAAACCATCGTCGATGTCATTTCTCGGCAACACGATCACACGCTACGTACCTTTCGCCCTGACGCAGGGTCACCCAAAATGGACTGACGTGAAGCCGACTCATCGGCCGAGGTCTCACGCCCGTCCGGTTCGGCTACTTTTCCGGTCCGGTGCACGGGACTGCGTACGGCGACCTCCCGGGGCACCGATCGCCCCGCCGTCGCCGGAGGAGAACACATGACAGTCCCCGCGTCGCGGGTCCGTCGGCGGCCCGCCGTACCGGGCCGTACGCTCACCCTGGTTCTGGTGCTGGCGCTGCTGGCCCCGCTCGGGCTGATCTTCATCCAGGCCGAACGCGACTTCGCCGACGACCACGACCTGGTGAGCCGGGAACGGCTCGGCGTCCGCTACCTGCGCGCCCTCGGGCCGGTCACCGACACGCTGGTGGAGGCCCAGGCCATCGCCGTCGCCGAGGGGGCCGTCTCCCGGGCCTCGCTCGCCGCCGCCATCGAGGGCGTCGCGGAGGTGGACAACGCGGTCGGCGACGAGCTGCGCACCCACGAACGCTGGGCCGGGCTGCGAGCCAAGCTGGAGGCGCTGCCGGACCGCGGGATCGGTGACCCCGAGGCGGCGTACCGGGCCTACGGCGAGGCGTCCGACCTGCTGCTGGCCCTCTACCGCAAGGTGCGGGAGAGCTCCGGCCTGATCCGCGACCCCCGCTCCGACTCGTTCTTCCTCCAGGACGGCATCGGCGGGGACCTGCCCACCGCGACGGTGCTGGCCGGGCGGCTCGTCGACCTGGCCCGGCTGTCCGCCAAGCGCCCCGCCGCCGAGCGCGCGCGGGTGGGCGCCGAGCTGGCCGAGCTGCGGGTCTCCGCGCTCGGTCCCGCCACCGACCTGGTCACCGACCTGCGCTCGGCGGTGGACAGCTCGGAGAGCACCGACCTGGGCGCCAACGTGCTCACCCCGCTGGACACCTACCAGCGGTCCCTGGAGACGTTCGCCGTCTACTCGGCACCCGGCGCCGGCCGGTCCGCGCCGAGCACCGACCAGCTCACCAGCGCCGGGATCAGCGCGCAGAACGCCGCCAAGCAGCTCCGTACGGTCATCCTCGACCAGCTCGACGCGCTGCTGCGGGAACGGCTCGACACCCTGGAGCGGGACCGGCTGCTCGGCCGGATCGCCGCCGGGACGGCGGTGCTGCTGATCGCCGGCATCGTCGCGCTGCACGTGGCCGCGCTGCGCCGGGACCGCTCCCGGGCCGCCCCGGCCCGCCGGGAGCCGGCCGAGGCCGCCCCGGCGCCGACTGCCCACCCCGCCCCGCCGCCCGCCGCGCCCGAGGACGACCGCCAGCCGGTCGCCGTCGGACGCGGTGGCGACGCCGACCGGTGGAGGCCGTTCGATGCTGCTCGGTAGGTTACGCATCCGGGGCAAGCTCGCCCTGCTGGTGATCATCCCGCTGCTCAGCATGGTCGGCCTGGCCGTTCCGGTCGTCATCGACCGGGTGACCGCCGCCCGGCAGGCCGCCGACACCGCCGAGACCGTCCGCGTCGCCAGCCGGGTCGGCAGCCTCGTCCAGGACCTCCAGCAGGAACGCCTGCTCTCGATCGGTCTGCTGCTGCGGCGGGTGAGCCGCACCGAACTGATCCAGAAGTCGGCCACCGTCGACGACCGGGTCGCCGACCTGCGCGCCGAGCCGCTCCCGGCGGCCGTCCGCGACAGCCTCGACGGGGTACGCCGGCTGGAGGACGTCCGCAACGCCACGCTCGCCGGCCGGGCCACGCCGCAGCAGATCCTGACCGTGTTCGGCGAGGTCGACACCGCCCTGATCGACGCGCTGCGGCTGCCCTTCCGGGTGGACACCGACACCGCCGCCGGACGGCAGGTGCTCGCCCTGGACGCGCTGCTGCGCGTCGACGAGGCCCTCAGCTCGTGCACCACCCAGATCGTGCTGGTCAAGGCCACAGGCGATCCGCTGGTCTCCCGGGCGTTCGTGGCCTGCATGGCGGCACTCAACGTCGACAACCGGCGGTTCCGCAAGCTGATCACGCCCGAGCAGCTCAAGGTGGCCCAGCTGGACGACGCCGCGGTGGCGGCCCGGACCAGCCCGACGTTCCTGGTGGACAGCCTCCGCGACCCGGACGGCGCGATCGCGCCGGTGCCGCTGGACGTGCTGTTCCCCTCGGCCCGGTCGATGATCACGCTCGGCCAGTTCGTGGAGAAGAAGGTCGTCGCGGACGTCATCGCGGAGACCCGCGCCCGGGAACGAGAGGCGCTGACCGCGGCCTGGCTGGTCAGCCTCGCGGCGGCGGCGATCCTGCTCGTCGTGGTGCTGCTGAGCATGACCGTGGCGCGTACGGTGGCCCGGCCGCTGAGCCGGCTCACCCGCTCGGCCGAACGGGTCGCCCGGGTCACCGAGGCCGAACTGACCCGCGTCGCCGACGACGAGTCCGAGACGGTCCCCCCGGTACGCCTCGACCCGCTGGAGATCAGCGCCCGGGACGAGATCGGCGACCTGGCCCGCGCGTTCGACCGGGTGCAGCACACCGCCGCCCGGCTGGTCGAACGGCAGGTCGCCGGCCGGCGCAACGTGGCGCAGATGTTCGGCCACGTCGGCCGCCGTACGCAGAACCTGGTCGGCCGCCAGATCGCGCTCATCGACCGGCTGGAACGGCAGGAGACCGACCCGGGCCGCCTGGAGCACCTGTACCGGCTCGACCACATCTCCAGCCGGTTGCGCCGCAACGCGGGCAGCCTGGTGGTGCTCTCCGGCGCCACCGGCTCGGACGGCCACGTGGCGCCGGTCCCGCTGGCCGACGTGGTCCGGCTCGCGCTCGGTGAGATCGAGGACTACACCCGTGTCGACGTGGAGGTCCCGCCCGGCGTGGCGGCGGCGCCCGCCATCGCCGGTGACCTGGTGCTGACGCTCGCCGAGCTGATGGAGAACGCCACCTCGTTCTCGCCGCCGCACACCCGCGTGGTGGTGACCGGCGAGCTGACCGACGGCGGAGCCCGGCTGGTGGTGGTCGACCACGGCATCGGCCTGACCGGCGACCGGATGGCCGAGGAGAACGCCCGGTTCACCCGGCGGGAACGCCTCGACCTCGCCCCGACCGAGGTGCTCGGCCTGTTCGTGGTCGGCCGGCTGGCCCGCCGGCACGGCTGGAGCGTCCAGCTGAGCCACACCCCCGGCGGCGGCGTCACCGCGGCCCTGGAGATCCCAGGTGCCTCGCTCGTGATCCGCCGTCCCGAGCCGGTCGGCGTCAGCGCCGGCCGGGCCGCCGTACCCGGCGCCCGCGAGCCGGAGCCGACCGCCGTCGAGGCGCCGGCCGGCTTCGACGCCGAGCTGCTCAGCCGGGCCACCCGCAGCATGTCCAGCGGCGACCCGTGGAACGCGTTCGGCAACCAGACCGAAGGCGCGGAGCCGGCCGAGGACCAGGGCCCGCCCACCGGCGGTCCGCCTCCGGCCTGGCCGCCGTCGGCCGTACCGCCGGCGCGTCCCGGGCACCTCTCCCCACCGACACCGGTCGCCGGCCCGGCCCCGGCCGCTCCCCCGGCCGCCAGGCCGGCGACCGGCCCGACGATGACGCCGCCGGTCACCCACCCGGCCCTGGCACCGACCACCGGTCCGGCGCTCGCGCCACCGTACGGTCCCGGGATCGCGCCACCGCACGGTCCCGGCATCGCGCCACCGCACCGCCCGGGGCTCGCGCCGCCACCGGGTGGCGCGCGCCCGCCGGCGCCGGCCGGGTCACCCCCGGCCATGCCGGCACCGACCGGGCCCAACCCGGTCGGCCCGCCCGCCGGCCGCCCCGGCACCCGGTCGCCGATCCGGCAGCGGGTGCCCGGCGCGAACCTGCCGGCCGCCCCACCCGCCGGACCGGCCGGACCGGCCACCGGCGGGCCGCTGATCGGCGTACCGGCGGATCCGTCGAGCGTCCGAGCACTGGTCGAGGCGTTCCAGGACGGGGTACGGCGGGCCGAGGGCGCCGTCGATCCCACGCCCCCGGCGACGGAACGGCCCCGGCTCAGCCGCCGGGTGCCCGGCGCGAACCTGTCCGTCTCCCCGGCACAGTCCGCGCCCCCCACCAGTTCCGACCCCGGCGACCCCGTCGAGGTCCGCAACCGGATCAGCGAATTCGAGGCGGGCGTCGCCCGTGCTCTGCGCGAAGTCAGTACCGACCGCCGCTACGAAGAGGACCCATCACGGTGACCAGCCCCTTCCTCCACGAGAACGTCGAACAGAGCACCACCGGCGACCTCAGTCCCGAGGCACGCACCTTCAACTGGCTGCTCGACTCGTTCACCTCCAGCACCGCCGGGGTGATGGAGGCGATCGCGGTCTCCTCGGACGGGCTGCTGATGGCCATGTCCGCGATCAAGGACCGGTCCAACGCGGAACGGCTCGCCGCCGTGGTCTCCGGCATGACCAGCCTCGCCGGGGGCGCCGCGAGCTGGTACGCGCTCGGCGCGCTCAACCGGGTGATCGTCGACATGGCCGAGGGGTACCTGCTGATCAGCGCGATCAGCAGCGGCTCGGTCCTCGGCGTCGTCGCCGACCGCACGGCGAACCTGGGCACCGTGGCGTACGAGATGACGCTGTTCGCCGGACGCGCCGGCGGCGCTCTGAGTCCGCGTCTGATCGCCGAGCTGAAGAACGCCGTACAGCAATGATCCCAGGGGCCGCCGGCGCGGACCCGGAGCCGGAGCCCGGCGTCCGGATCCGCCCCTTCCTGAACGCGTCCGCTCCGGTGCCGGAGCCGGACGCGGGCGACGGGGAGCCGACCGGCCCACGCCCCTTCGTGCTGACCTCCGGACGGGTGGACGGTGACCCGGCGATCGGCCTGGAGACCCAGGTCACCGCTCGTCCGGGCAGCACCTCGTGGGCGGTGACCGCCCGGTTGGCCCCGGAGCTGGCGGCGATCGTCGCGATCTGCGCCGAGCCCGTCTCGGTGGCCGAGATCTCCGCCCGGACCCGGATGCACTTCGGGGTGACCCGGGTGCTGGTCGGCGACCTCCGGGCCGCCGGCCATCTCGACGTGCACGTCGCGGACGTCGACGACGCCCTCGATCCCGACATCATCCTGCGAGTGATTGATGGACTTCGTGCGATCTCCTGAATGGCCGGCGGCCGCCACGGGCGGGCCGGCCGCGAACAGCGCCCCGAGCCGCTACGGCGGCCCGGCGCCGCTGATCGGCCGGGCCACGCCGCCCCCGCCCACGCCGCCGCTGCCGTACCTGCCGCCGGGTGTGCCGCCGGCCGAACCGGCCCCGATCGTCAGCCGGGTGCCGGCGCCCCGGCCGCCGATCCCGGTCAAGATCCTCATCGCCGGTGGCTTCGGGGTCGGCAAGACCACCACCGTCGGCGCGATCTCCGAGATCGCGCCGCTGACCACCGAGGCGGAGATGACCACCGCCGGCATCGGCATCGACGACCCGGGCGGGGTCGCCGGCAAGACCACCACCACCGTGGCCATGGACTTCGGCTGCGTGACCATCGACCGCAGCCTGAAGCTCTACCTCTTCGGTACGCCCGGACAGGCGCGCTTCGGGTTCATGTGGGACGACCTGGCCCGGGGCGCGCTCGGCGCGCTCGTGGTGGTGGACAGCGCCCGGCTCGACGACTGCTACCCGGCGATCGACTTCTTCGAGCGGTCCGGGCTGCCGTTCGCGGTGGGTGTCAACGCCTTCGACGGCCGGCTGGCCCTGGACCTGCCGTCGATCCGCTGGGCGCTGGCGATCGGTGAGCACGTGCCGCTGGTGCAGTTCGACGCCCGGGACCGCCTCTCGGTGCGGGACGCCCTGCTCGTCGTCCTGGACCGCGCGCTGGACCGGGCCACCCGATCCCGGGCAGGCTGAACCGGCAGTCGTTTCGATCCGTTGTCTGGCGAAGGGGTGGACGCCATGAGAGGTGATCTGGACGAGACACTGGCCCGGATGGCACGGCGCGAGGAAGCGCTGCGCCGGCGGGCGCCGATGCCCGGCGAGCCGGCCGGGACGCCCGAGCGGGACGTACCCGTGGAGGCGGCGGACGAGCCGGGCGACGGGCGGGCGGGGCACGGCGCGTACCGGCTGCGCGGTGGTGAGGCGCCGGCGCGGCGTGACCCGGTCGAGGAGGTCGCCGAGGCGGTCCGCCGGGTGGTGGCCGAGCACCCCGGGCTGGCCGTGACGCTGCGGGTGGAACTGGGCGAGCAGGCGTACCCGCTGCGGGTCTCCTGGTCCGGCACGGCGGTGACGGTGGGCCCGGCGGCGCCGCCCGCGCCGCCGCCGGCGTGGCCCATGTCGGTGAAGACGGTGCCGGCGCCCGGCCACGACCCGCTGGAGTCCGACCCGGCGGCCCGGCTGGCCGAGATGATCCGGCGCGACCCCTCGCTGCTGGACGATCCCGGCCCGCGCTGACCGGCACCCGATGATCGGGGCGGCTACTGTCGGCGGGTGGCCGAACCCGACCTGACCCTGACCGCGACGCTGCGGCCGGCCGCGCTCGACGCCCGCCGCGGCGTGGTGCGCCTGCATCCCGAGGTGCTCACCGCGCTGGCGCTGCGCCCCGGCGATCCGGTCCGCCTGACCGGCCGCCGGGTCACCGCCGGCATCGCGGCCGCCGCCGAGCCGAGCACCAGCGGCGCCCTCCTGCACGCCGACGACCTGCTGCTGGGCAACCTCGGCCTGCGGGCCGGCGGCCAGGTCACGGTGAGCCCGCTGCCGGCGGCCCCGGCACGCCGGCTCACCCTGTCCGGCCCGGCCGCTGTGGTCGCCGCGGTCCCGCCGGAGATGCTGCGGCTCGCGCTGCTCGGCAAGGTGGTCACCGCCGGGGACGACGTCTCGCTGCTGCCGCAGGACGTGCTGCCGGACGCCGCCGTGCGCGGCCTGATCGAGGCCGCGCGGCGCAGTCTGGCGAGTTCCGTCGGGTACGCCTGGACGAGCACGCTGCTCACCGTCGTGTCGGCCGAACCGGCGGTCGGCGCGCTCGTCACCATGGACACGGTGGTGGGCTGGGAACACGGTCCCGCCACCCGGGGTTCCGGCCCGGCGTCCTCCGCCTCCACCGCACGCGTCTCCGCCCCCGCCACGCCGCCCGGGACGGAACCCGACGGGGACCTGCTCGGCCCGGAGGACGCGCCCGACGTGGACGAGCTGCCCGGCCTGCGCGCCCAGGCCGAGGAGCTGACCGAGCTGCTGGACCTGGGCTTCCACCACCGTGAGGTGCTGGGCCGGCTCGGCACCACCGTCTCGCTCGGTGTGCTGGTGGAGGGCCCGGCGGGCTCGGGCAAGTCCGCGCTGGTGCGTGCCGTCGCCGCCCGGGTCGGCGCGGGCGTCCGGCCGCTCTGGGCGCCGGAGCTGGCCGCGCTCAGCAATGACGCGGCGGCCCGCCAGCTGCGCGAGGCGGCCTCGGCGGTACGCGCCGGCGGACCCGCCGTGCTGCTGGTCACCGACGTGGAGTCGATCGCCCCGGCCGACGAGCCGGGCCCGCTGGCCACCGTGTTCCGCCAGGTGGTGGCCGAGACGCTGCGGGCCGGTGCCGCAGTGGTGTGCACCAGCGGGCGCCCCGAGGCGGTCGACCCGGCGCTGCGCGGCCCGGACCTGCTCGCGCTGCGGATCACCGTGCCGCTGCCCGACGCGGCGCTGCGCCGGGAGCAGTTGACGGTGCTGACCCGTGAGGTGCCGCTCGCCGGTGACGTCCGGCTGGACGAGGTGGCCGCCCGTACCCCCGGGTTCGTCGCCGCGGACCTGGCGGCGCTGGTCCGCGAGGCCGGGGTACGCGCGGCGCTGCGCCAGAAGACGGCGGAGACGCCGACGGTGGCGATGGCCGACTTCACCGCCGCGCTGGAGGTGGTGCGGCCGACCACGATGTCCGCGTCCACGCTGGAGCTGGCGTCGGTGACGCTGGACGACGTGGGCGGGCTGCACGAGGTCAAGCAGACGCTCACCGAGTCGGTGCTGTGGCCGCTCACCTATCCGGACACGTTCGCCCGGCTGGGTGTGACGCCGCCGCGCGGGGTGCTGCTCTACGGTCCGCCCGGCTGCGGCAAGACCTACCTGGTGACCGCGCTGGCCGGGTCCGGGCGGGCGAACGTGCTGTCGGTGAAGGGCGCGGAGCTGCTCTCGAAGTGGGTGGGTGAGAGCGAACGGGCGGTCCGGGAGCTGTTCCGCCGCGCCCGGCAGGCGGCGCCCACGCTGGTGTTCCTGGACGAGGTGGACGCGCTGGCCCCGGTACGCGGGCAGGCCACCGACGGCGGTACGACCGACCGGGTGGTGGCGGCGCTGCTGACCGAACTGGACGGGGTGGAGGCGCTGCGCAACGTGGTGGTGGTCGGCGCGACGAACCGCCCCGAGCTGGTCGACCCGGCGCTGCTGCGTCCCGGCCGGCTGGAACGGCTGGTCTACGTGCCGCCGCCGGACGGTCCGGCCCGCACGGAGATCCTCCGCGCGTCGGCCCGGGACGTCCCGCTCGCGCCGGACGTGGACCTCGACGCGCTCGGCGCCGAGCTGGACGGCTTCTCCGCCGCCGACTGCGCCGCGCTGATCCGGGAGGCGGCGCTGGCCGCCATGCGGGAGTCGCTGGAGGCGAGCACCGTGACCGCCGCGCACGTCGAGGCGGCCCGGAACCGCGTCCGCCCGTCCCTGGACCCGGTGCAGCTCGCGCACCTGGAGTCGTACGCCGCCGGCCGGTCCTGACCGGTCAGCGCTCGTCGCGGCGGCGGGCGGCGGGGCGGCGGGGCCGCTCCGGGACCCGGCGGCGGCGCTCGGGTTCACGCTGCCCGCGTGCCGTCCGGCTGCGGGCACGCTCCGGCTCGGTCAGGACCGGCTCGTCGGCGTACTTGTCGTCGTCGAAGTCGTTGCCCTCGTCGTAGGCGGCGTACTCGTCGTCCGCCGGCCCGGCCTCTCCCCGCTCCTCCCGCAGCGCGGTCTCGTGGTCCTTGACCACCTGGGAGTCCTCGATCTCGCCACGCCAGCCCTCGACCGCGTCCGGGTCGAGCACGGTCCGGGTCATCACGTGCCGGACGAAGTGCTTCAGCTCCAGCCGGACCCGGCGGCCCTGGGCCCGCCACAGGTTGCCGGTGTGCTCGAAGAAGCCCTGCGGGTGGTACTCCAGCACGACCAGGATCCGGGTCAGCTCCGGGCCGACCTCGTGGAAGCTGACGGTGCCGTCCACCGAGCCCTTCTCGCCCTTGGACCGCCAGTGGACGAGCCGGTCCGGGATCTGCCGGACGATCGTCGACTCCCAGCTCCGGTGCGACCAGAGCACCTGCGCCTTCCAGGTCATCTTCTCGTCGGCGTCGCAGTCGGCCTGCTCGACCTTCTTCATGAAGCTCGGGAAGTCGCCGAACGTCGTCCACTGGTTGTAGGCGACCCGGACCGGCACGCCGACCTCGATGGTCTCGACGATGTTGGTGACCTTGAGCTTCTGGCCGCCGTCCCGGCCACGCCTGCGGCCGAACGCCGCCATCAGCTTCTCCTTACCGCCGGCCAGGCCGGCCTGGAACATGGCAGTCACCGGCGAGGCACCCTCGGCGAGCCGTTGCGCGCCGGTGGCGGCGGCGACCAGGCCCGGGTCGCCGCCCCGCTTCGCATACTCGCTCAGCCGTCCGGTGGTATCGGTGACCCGGTCGGTGACCACCTGCACGGCCCGCTCGCCGAGCGCGGTGGCGAGGTTGCGCAGCTCGCCGCCGATCTGGTCGCGGGCCCGGTCGGTCAGGCTGCCCGTCGCCACGGCTCACCGCCCCCGATCGGCTCGGGCGGGCACCGGCGCGGCGGGCTGGTCGTCCAGCTCCTGCTCCTCGTCCGGCGCGGAACGTTCGGCGCCCGGCCCGGAACGATCCTTGTTCGGCCCGGACTGCTCGGCGTCCGGCCGGCCCGCGCCGGTCTTGCGCCGCAACGCGCCGGCACCCTCCCGCAGTCGCCCGCCGATGGCGTCGATGCCGTTGCCGGCGGCGGCGGTTGCGGCCGCCCGGCCCGCGGCCACCAGCGGCGGTGCCAGCCCGCCGAGGTTGCGCAGCTGCGGGTTCGCGGCCATCAGGTCCGCGCCGAGCTGCTTCAGGCCGCCCGGGCGCCGGCTGGCCCGCCCGGCGGCGACCGCCGCCGCGAGCGTCAACGCGGTACGCATCTTCTTCCGGCGACCCAGCAGGTAACCGAACCCGACGGCCAGCGCCACCCGTGATCCGCTCTTCATCCGCTCTCCTCCGCGCTCCCCGGGAAGTCGGGTCCCGGAGACGCGGGCAGTACCCGTCACCCCCTCGGCAAAACACTTCCGTGCGAGCACGAAACCGCCCACCGAGGCAGCTCTGAGCAGGAGAAACGTGAATCGGGACCGAAACGGGTCAGCGGATCGGCAGGGCTGAATCCAGGGACATCCGGGCGTGCAGTCGTCCGTCCTCGGTACGCAGTTCCGCGCCGCATTTGCGCAGCACCGAGATCGCGCCCGCGTTGTCCGGCGTGGTGTCCGCGACCACCGTGTGCATCCCGGCCGCGGCGGCGGCGTGCAGCAACTGCCGCAGCGCGGCGGCACCGAGGCCCCGGCCGCGCGCCGACCGGCCGAGCCACATGCCGGTCTCCACGGTTCCCGGCTCGTCCCGGCGGGTCATCCGCACCATGCCGACGACCTCACCGCCGGAGACGATCGCGTACATGGCGGTGCCGGTCGGGCCGTTCAGCCCGCCGAGGTTGGCGCGGTGGAACTCGCGGAACGCGTCACGGCGGGCCAGCGACCAGCCCGCCGGGGCGTCCACCGGAGGCATGACATCCTCCGGTTCCGCCTCAGCCGCCGCTACGGAGAGCAACGGTTCCAGGTTCCGTTCGTCCACCGGCTCCAGCCGTACAGCACCCGTCACGTCGCGCAGTCTGCCGCGCGTGGTCCGGGCCGTCCACCCCTTTGGGGAGGGATTGCCGCTATGGCCGACCGCCTCGTCCGGTCGTACCCCCGGGGTGTTCCCGCCTCACGCTGCGTTGTCATCCGACCGGTCGTTCCGGCGTGAGCGTGGTCACGGCCGAGGGTCGAACTCGCAGAGCACCGCCGACGCGTCGTCGGTGCGCTTGCGTCGCCGCAGCCGGTCCGGGTGGTCCCGCTCGGCCACCCGGACCCGGTCGATCAGCCCGTCCGGGCCCTCCACCGTCAGCACCTCCAGCAGCCCGGCCCAGTCGAACAGGCCGAACTGGTCGACAGCGCAGGAGGCGCCGTCGCTGAGCAGCGCGGCCCGCCGCAGCGCACCCGGACCGCGCAGCGGAAGCGTCCCGGTCAGCGCGTGGTACGCCGCGTCCGGGTCGCTCGCCGCCGCCCAGTAGCCGTGGGTGCGGTTCATCCGGGTCCGCTGCACAGTCGTCGCGCGCCGGAACCGGGTCGCCGGGTCGGTCTCGCCGTCGGGCAGCGCGGCGGCGCTGCGACGCAGGTCCGCCACCGCGTCCGCGAGCCGGTCGTCGGTGACCACCTCGATCCCGCGGTCGGTGTCGAGCACCAGCGGGCTGTCGCAGAGCACCAGGTAGTCGACCCGGTCGCCGCCGGACCGGAGCAGGCACACGGTCGACGACGGGGTGCCGGGATGGTCGAGGTCGCACGTCCCGCCGTGGTCGGCCCGTACCGCGAGGATCGCCGCCGCGAGGCTGCTCATCAGCGTGGCGGCGGGACGGGCCGCGACCGCCAGGCCGATCCGGGCGGCCAGGTGGCGGACGTACCAGGCGGGGCCGTGCGCGCAGCCGGTGTCGAAGCCCTCGGGCACCGTGGCCCCGTCGAGGACGCCGACGAGCGGGCCGAACCGGAAGACCACGTCCTCGTTCTCCGGCCGGCCGGGGGCCGGGTCGGAGGCCGAACGCACCCGCATCACCGGCGCCTGCGCGGCCGGGCGGGCCGGGCTGCTGCCGATCGCGTACCTGCGGTCTGGTGCCCCCATCGTCGGCCTCCGTTCGTCGTCGCCGGCCGCCTACCCGGACCGCGCCGGGTCATCCGCCGCCGACCCCGATCGTGGTAACCGTGCGTCATCTTCCCCGGACCTTCGGTAGCGTCGAACGCGACCGGGTCGGTCCCGGTGACAGGGGGTACGAGATGTTGGAGCGGTTGCACGAGGGCGGCATCCGGGCGGAGCACGCCTACCTCGCCGGATTCGTCAGCATCGGCCTCTCGGTCACCAGCTGGTTCCTCTCCAAGCACATGGAGCGCGCCGGGGTGGCGCGGGCGGACCGCTGGGGCATCTTCATCGGCGAGTGGGCGCCGACGTTCTTCGCCATCGGCAACGGGCTGCGCACGTACGAGAAGTGACGCCGGTCAGCGACGCCGGTTGCGGGCGCGCGACGACCGCAGCCGGCGCAGCCGGCCGATCAGCAGCGGCTCGGCGGCGAGCGCGGCCGGGTGGTCGAGCAGGGCGTTGAGGAGCTGGTAGTAGCGGGTCGCGGAGAGCCCGAAGGTGTCCCGGATGGCCTGTTCCTTGGCGCCGGCGTGCTTCCACCACTGCGCCTCGAAGGCGAGGATCCGCTGCTCCCGCTCGGTGAGGCCGGCCGGCGTCGTCCCTTCAGCGGCCGCATCTGCCGCGTCTGGACCGGCCTGCTCGACCGGCGCGGTGGACTCGACGGGCGGCGAGGCGGGCCCGGCCGCGGCGGGCTCGGCGGGCCGGGCGGACTCCGACGGCTCCGACGGTGCGGTGGACTCGACCGGCGGAGCGGTGCGCGGTGGCGGAACTGCCCCGCCCGCGTGGCGCGTACCCGCTGCCGGGCCGGACCGGTCGACGGCGGCCCGCTGCGAGGCGTCGGCGGACATGGCGCTCCTCTCCGACGGCGGGTGACCGGCACGCGGAGCGCGCCGGCCGGGGGAGCCCCAGCGTAACCAGGGCCGCCGCCGGCCGCATCGGACGCGGGGTCCGCGCCGCCGGCAACGGCCGGCGGCGCGGACCAGGTCAGGCGATGTCCCGCCGCCGCATCGTCCAGAACGCGGCCGCCACCGCGCCCACCAGCGCCACGCCGAACACCACCGCCGACTGCTGCCAGGTGACCACGTACGTCGCAGGCTCGCAGGCGCCCTGGGAGAACTGGCAGGTGTCGTAGTCGAACAGCTCCGCCTGCTTCAGGAACCACGACTGGGCGTACGTGGACAGCACGTACCGGTCACCGAACTGGACCCCGAGCACCGCTACCGCGATCCGGATGCCGATCTCGCTCACCGCGAAGATGCCCACCGCCGCGCCGAGCGCCATCGCCGTGTGCCGGCCGAGCGAGGCCAGCGCGAACCCGACCGCCGCCACGAGCAGCGTCATCCCCAGCGCCCGCAGACCGTCCAGCCCGATCGACTGCCACACTCCGGCGGTCATCTTCGCGGTGCTGCCGCGCTGGCTGGCGATCAGCCAGAACGCCGCCGTCCAGAGCGCGCCGAGCACCACGGTCAGGCCGAACACGGTGGTGAGCAGGGCGGCCAGCTTCGTGCCCAGCACGGTGAGCCGTTTCGGCCGCCAGAGCAGCAGGTTCATCATCCCGCCGGTGTTCCACTCGGCGCCCACGAAGGAGGCGCCGACGATGAAGCCGAACAGCGCCACGGAGGCGGCGAACACGGCGATGAACAGGGGGAACTCGGCCCGGAAGTCGAACTGGTACGGCAGGTACCACTTCGCCTCGAACATGTCGGGCTGCGGCTGGTAGTCCTTGCCGCAGTTCGGGCCGTACCGTTCCTCGGTCTTCTCGCCGCGCGCCTGGGCCGCCTCGCACTCCGCGATGGTGCGCTTCCATTCCGTCATCGCGGACTGGTAGTCGTTGTTCGCCTTGGCCTCGGCCTCGGCGACCACGACGGGCGAGAGCTTCTGGCTGGAGAAGCTGAACGCGGTCGCGACGGTGGCCAGGCCGAGCACCAGCAGCACGAGCATCAGCCGGGTCACCCGGCGCTTGCCGAGCCGGCGCAGCTCGGTGACGAACAGGCTCATGCGCCCCAACCTCCTGCGGTGCCGGTCTGGTCGACCTTGGCGGACTGATCGACCTGACGGTGCTGGCCGGGGACCGGCGCGGTGGCGGTCAGTTCGAGGAAGACGCTCTCCAGGTCGACAGCGACCGGGGTGAGCTCGCTGACGTACAGGCCCTGCTCGGCGAGCAGGCGGCTGACGGTGGCCGGCTTGTCCACGCCGGACAGCATCAGGTGGTCCGGCTCGGCGGCCACGTGGACCCCGGCGCGGGTGAGCGCGTCGGCGGCCTGGGGCAGGTCGCTGACCGCCTCCAGGCGTACCCGCACGGCGCCCTGGGAGTGGGCCGCGAGCACCTGGTCGACCGGCCCGAACGCGACCCGGCGGCCGAGCGAGATGATGGTGACCGAGTCGCAGATGAGCTGGATCTCGCCCAGGATGTGGCTGGAGAGCACCACTGTCATCCCGGCCTCGGACAGCTCCCGCATCAGCCCGCGCATCTCCCGGATGCCGCCCGGGTCGAGGCCGTTCGCCGGCTCGTCGAGGATCAGCAACTTGGGGTTCTTGAGCAGCGCGGAGGCCACAGCGAGGCGCTGCTTCATGCCGAGCGAGTAGGTCTTCACCCGCTCGCCGGCCCGGTCGCGCAGCCCGACCAGTTCCAGCACCTCGTCCACGCGCTGCTTGGGCAGCTCACCGGCCTGGGCGAGCAGGCCGAGCGTGTCCCGCGCGGTGAAGTGCGGGAAGAACTGCGGACTCTCCACGATGGCGCCGACCTGCCCGGCGACCGCCGGCAGCGCGTGCGGCAACTCCTGGCCGAGGATGGCCATCCGGCCGCCGTTCGGCTTGATCAGGCCGAGCAGCGTCCGCAGCGTGGTGGTCTTGCCCGAACCGTTCGGGCCGAGGAAGCCGTGCACCTGGCCGGCTTCCACTCGCATGTCGAAGCCGTCGAGCGCGTGGCGAACCCCGCGTTTCCGGCTCCGGTACGTCTTGCGGAGACCTTCGATCTCCAGGACAGCCGACACAGCTGACCTCCCCCGATAAGTAGGCGTCAGCGACACCATACGCGGTATGCACCGGAAGGCAATACCCGGTATGCAGTGTCGGCGTGTCGGGTGAGGTCAGGCGCAGACGACGTGGACGCCCGCCTCGCGGAACGCCGCCACCACGTCGGGGGACGCGCCGGAGTCGGTCACCAGCGTCTCGACCCGGTCCACCGGGCAGATCCGGGCGAACGCGTGCCCACCGAGCTTCGACGAGTCGGCTATCACGACGACCCGCTTGGCCCGGGCCACCATGAGGCTGTTCATGGCCGCCTCGCCCTCGTGGTGCGCGGCGGCGCCGAGCTGCGGGTCGATCGCGTCCACGCCGAGCAGCGCCACGTCCAGCGTGACCTCGCGCAGCAGCGCCCCGCCGAGCGGGCCGACCAGCTCGAACGACTTCGGCCGGACCACGCCGCCGGCCACCACCACCTTCATCCGCGAGCGCACCAGCAGCTCGTTGGCGATGTTCAACGCGTTCGTGACCACTGTGAGCTGGGCGCCCTCGGCGCTGGTGTTGAGGTCGGGGCGGACCGCGAGCGCCCGCGCCACCTCGGTGCTCGTGGTGCCGCCGTTGAGACCGACGACGGTGCCCGGCGACACGAGCGCGGCGGCGGCGGTGCCGATCCGCTGCTTCTCGGCCGAGTGCTTCGCGGTCTTGTAGCGCAGCGGCAGGTCGTAGGAGACACCGTTGGCGACCGCGCCACCCCGGGTACGGGTGATCATCTGCTGCTGGGCGAGCTGGTCGAAGTCGCGCCGGATGGTGGCCTGGGAGACGTCGAGCCGCCCGGCTGCCTCCTCGACGCTGACCCGGCCGCTGTCGGTCAGCATCTCCAGCAGCGCGTTCCAGCGCGCGTAGCGGTCCACCGCGGGGCCCTCCCCAGACTGTGCGTGAACGGTGATCGGTTGCGTGCACACTAGTGCGCGAAATTGGGTCCGCGCAAAACCCTGCGCTGCGCGAACGGGGAGACGGTTGCCACGACCACCAGACTTCGCGCAGAATGACGCGCGAAAGACGGCAGTATCGCGCCGTATTGCGCAAGGGTTTTCCCGGCGAGGAGTTGTCATGGCGTACGTGCACGCGGAGATCGCGAGCCAGCCCGACTGCTGGCGGGAGGCGGCGCGACTCGCCCCGACCGTCGCCGAGCACCTGCCGCGGCCCGGCGAGCGGGTCGCCGTGGTCGGTTGCGGCACGTCGTGGTTCATGGCGATGGCGTACGCCGGGCTGCGCGAGGCCGCCGGCCAGGGCGAGACCGACGCCTTCCAGGCCAGCGAGTTCCCGGCCGGCCGGAACTACGACCGGCTGATCGCGATCACCCGCTCCGGCACCACCACCGAGGTGCTCGACCTGCTCACCGCGCTGCGCGGGCGGATCCCCACCACGGTCCTGGTCGGCGACCCGGACTCGGCCGCCGTCGCGCTCGCCGACGCCACGGTCGCGCTGCCCTTCGCCGACGAGCGGTCGGTGGTGCAGACCCGCTTCGCCACCACCGCGCTCGCGCTGCTGCGCGCCCACCTCGGCGAGGACCTCGGACGGCTGGCCGCCGACGCCGAGGTGGCCGTACGCGCCCCGCTGCCGATCGACCCGGCCGGCATCGAGCAGGTCACCTTCCTCGGTCGCGGATGGACCGTCGGCCTGGCCGAGGAGGCCGCGCTGAAGTGCCGCGAGGCGGCCACGTTCTGGGCCGAGGCGTACCCGGCGATGGACTACCGGCACGGCCCGATCTCGGTCGCCGCGCCCGGCCGGCTGGTCTGGGCGCTCGGCGAGATCCCGGACGGCCTGTCCGAGGACGTGGCCGCGACCGGCGCCGCGTTCGTGCACAGCCGCACGCACGGCTGGCGCACGGTGCTGACGAGCTGGTCGGCGGGCCGCAACCCGGTCGACCCGATGGCCGACCTGATCCTGGCCCAGCGCTTCGCGGTCGCGCTCGCCACCAGCCGCGGCCTCGACCCGGACGCGCCGCGCCACCTGACTCGGTCCGTGGTCCTGGCATGAGCGAACGCACCGAGCGCAGCGAGGGCCGTGAGCGCATGCCCAGCCGGCACAGCATGAGCGAACGCACCGAGCGCAGCGAGGGCCGTGAGCGCATGCCCAGCCGGCACAGCATGAGCGAGCGAAGCGAGCCCATGGCGTGAGCGCAGGCGACGAGGTCGTCGTCGCGCTGGACGTGGGCGGCACCGGGATGAAGTGCGCCCTGGTCCGGCCGGACGGCACGACTGTGCACACCGAACGGCACGCCACCGGCGCGCAGCGCGGCCCGGAGGCCGTGGTCGGCACGATCCTCGACGTGGCCGAAGGGCTGGCCGGCAAGGCCCGCGCCGACGGCCGTACGCCGGTGGCCTGCGGCATCGCCGTACCCGGAGTGGTCGACGAGGCGCGCGGCGTCGCGGTCTGGTCGGCGAACGTGGGCTTCCGGGACGTACCCCTGCGGGAGCTGGCGGGCACGCGGCTGGGACTGCCGGCGGCGCTCGGCCACGACGTGCGTGCCGGCGGCCTGGCCGAGGCGCGGCTCGGGGCCGGGCGGGACGCCGGCCACGTCCTGTTCGTCGCGATCGGCACCGGCATCGCCGCCTCACACGTGGTCGACGGGTCGGCCACCACCGGCGCGCACGGCGCCGCCGGGGAGATCGGCCACATTCTGGTACGCCCCGGCGGCCCGCGCTGCGGATGCGGGCGGACCGGCTGCCTGGAGGCGGTGTCGTCGGCCTCGGCGATCGGGCGCCGGTATGCCGAACTGTCAGGTGCGCCCACCACCGCCGCTCAGGTGGCCGACCGCGCGGCGGCCGGTGAGCCGCTCGCCGTGAAGGTGTGGCAGGAGGCGGTCGAGGCGCTCGCCGACGGACTCGCCACCGGGCAGGCGCTCTACGATGTCTCGACAGTGGTGCTCGGCGGCGGGCTGGCCCAGGCCGGTCCCCGGCTGTTCGACCCGCTGCGGACGGCGTTGCGTGAGCGGCTGACGTTCCACCGCGAGCCGCGCCTGGTCGCGGCCGGCCTCGGTGACGAGGCCGGCTGCCTGGGCGCCGCCCTGCTGGCCCTGGACACCCTGGCGAAGGAGAGTCGATGACCCGGCGCGTGACCGGCAAGGTGGTGACCCCGACCGGCGTCATCCGGCAGGGTTGCGTGGAGATCGCGGACGGGCGGATCACCGCTGTCGCCGAGTATCCGTCGGTGCGTGACGGGCACTGGATCGTGCCGGGCTTCGTGGACATGCACACCCACGGCGGCGGCGGGCACACGTTCACCACGGGCGACCCGGAGTCGGCGCGGCAGGCCGCCGCGTTCCACAGCGGGCACGGCACCACCACGCTGCTGGCGAGCCTGGTGAGTTCCCCGTTCGAGCTGATGCGCGATGCCACCGCCGCCTACCGCCCGCTGGTGGAGTCCGGCGTGCTCGCCGGCGTCCACTTCGAAGGCCCGTACCTGTCCGCCGACCGCTGCGGCGCGCAGAACCCGGAGTTCCTGCGCGACCCGTCCACCGCCGAGCTGACCGAGCTGATCGAGCTGGGCGGCGGCGCCGTACGCATGGTCACCATCGCTCCCGAGCGGGACGGCGCCACCAAGGCGATCGAGCTGCTGGTGTCGCACGGCGTGGTCGCGGCGGTCGGGCACACCGACGCCACCTGGGAGCAGACCCGGGCGGCCGTGGCTGCGGGCGCGACCGTCGGCACCCACCTGTTCAACGGGATGCGTCCGGTGCACCACCGCGAGCCCGGCCCGGTGGTGGCGCTGCTTGAGGCCCCGAACGTGGTGTGCGAGCTGGTCGCCGACGGGGTGCACCTGCACGACGGCATGCTCGGCTTCGCCACCTCGGTGGCCGGCCCGGAGCGGGCCGCGCTGATCACCGACGCGATGGCCGCCGCCGGGATGCCGGACGGCGAGTACGAACTGGGCGGCCAGGGGGTCACGGTGGCCGGCGGGGTGGCCCGGCTCGCCCACAACGGCGCGATCGCCGGCAGCACGCTCACCATGGACGCGGCGCTGCGCCACGCGGTGGCCGCGGGCGTGGCCCTGCCGGACGCCTGCCGGATGGTCGCCACCACCCCGGCCCGCGCGATCGGTCTGGGCGACCGGGTGGGCGCGCTCATCGCCGGGCTGCGCGCCGACCTGGTGATGCTGGACGACGACCTGAACGTGGTACGGGTGATGCGCGGCGGCGACTGGGTGGAGTGATCCGCCCGGGCGTCAGACCGTTGGCACCTCGACGCCGAGCACCGCCTGCTCGTCCGGGCGGTGCACCAGCACGTCGGCCAGGTACGACTGCACCGCCCGGCGCATTCCGACGTCCCGCCCGGCCTGCTCGGAGAGCAGCCACTTGTGCTCGATGATCTGGGCGAACAGCTCCTGCGGCTCCAGCTTGCGGCGCAGGTGCGCGGGCACCGCCCGGACCACCGGCTCGAAGACCTCGGTCAGCCAGCGGTGCGCCGCCTGCTGCTCGTCGGTCAGGTCGCTCTCCAGCCGGTAGGCGTCCAGGTCGTTGAGGAGCTTGCGGGCCTGGTTCTCCTCCGCGTCCAGGCCGGTCAGGCGCAGCAGCCGCCGGGTGTGGTAGCCGGCGTCGACCACCTTCGGCCGGACCAGGTAGCGCCCGTTGTCGACTGTCGACATGGCCACCTCGGCCACGTCGAAGCCCAGCTCGTTGAGGCGGCGGATGCGGCGCTCGATGTCGTGCCGGGCGGCGCGCTCGACCTGCTGCTCGTACGTGATCTCGTGCCAGAGCCGCTCGTAGCGCCGCACGACCTCCTCGCAGACCACCTCCGGGTCGATCGACTCGTGCAGCAGGCCGGCGGCCTGGAGGTCGAGCGCCTCGCCGAAGATGTTGACCCGGGCGATCTCCAGGTCCTCGCCGCGCTGGCCGTTGGACAGCGACGGGTGAAGCGCCCCGGTCTCGGCGTCGACCAGGTAGGCGGCGAACGCGCCCGCGTCCCGCCGGAACAGCGTGTTCGACAGCGAGCAGTCGCCCCAGAAGAACCCGGTCAGGTGCATCCGCACGATCAGCGCGGCCAGCGCGTCCAGCAGCCGGTTCATCGTCTCCGGGCGCAGCGTGTTGGAGAACAGCGCCCGGTAGGGCAGCGAGAACTGGAGGTGCCGGGTGATCAGCACCGGGTCCAGCGGCTCGCCGTCGTCGGTCTGCCGGTCGGCCACGATCGCGATCGCCTCGACCGACGGGAAGTCGATCCGCTCCAGCGCCCGCAGCAGGTCGTACTCGCGCTCGGCGACCCGCTCGCCGGTCTCCTTCACCGCGTAGACGTACCCGCCGAGCCGGACGAACCGCACGATGTGCCGGGAGATGCCCTGCGGCAGCGCCACCAGGTGCTCGGCAGGCCACTGCTCCAGCGGTGTCGACCAGGGGAGGTCGAGCAGCGCCGGGTCGACGAGAGCCGAGGTGATCCGCACGGCAACCAGTGTGACCGCTGACCCCCGCGCCGCGCTTCCCTTCGTGGCTGGGCACACAGCCGCCGATGCCCGCGCCGCCCGGCCGCCGCCCGCGGCCGGTAGCGTGGTCGCGTGCGTCAGACCTCGGGGGTACGCGGTGACCTGCGGCTGCGGCCGGTCCGGCCGGCCGGGTGGTGGTTCGACGGGCTGCTGCTCGCGGCAGTGGCGGCGCTGACCGTCGCGCTCGCCTCCGGTCACCTGTTCGGCCTCGACCGGGCGGTCGCCGACTGGTCCGACGACAACCGCCCGACGGCCGCCCGCTGGGTGGCGATGACACTGAACCTGCTCGGCCAGGGCACCCCGCTGACGCTGCTCGCGGCCGGGCTGGGCGTGCTGCTGGCGCTGCGGCTGCGATCGGTGCGGCCGCTGCTGCCGCCGGTGGCCGGGTTCGTGCTCACGTTCTTCACGATCGGCCCGCTGAAGGTGTGGACGGCCCGGCCGGCGCCGAGCGCCTCGGTCAAGGAGCCGTTCCTGTCGCCCGAGCAGACGCTGCCGCTGTTCCAGCACGACCTGCCGGTGCGTTTCGCGCAGTCGTACCCGTCCGGGCACGTCGCCAACTCGATCGTCTGGTATGGCGTCCTGGCCCTGCTGCTGGCCCCGCTCGTGCGCACGCTCGGCCGTACCGTGCCGCCCCGGCTGGTCACAGTGGTCCGGGTGGTGCCACCGGCGGTGGTCTTCTGCACCACCGTCTACCTGGGCTGGCACTGGCTGACCGACTCGGTCGCCGGGCTGCTGCTCGGCCTGCTGCTGGACCGCCTGCTGCACCGGGTGCCCTGGGACGACCTGCCGCTGCCCCGCCGCCTCGGCGACCGGGGCCGGCCGGTCGCGTGGTCCGCGCCGCTCAGCCGGCCGGCCTGATCTCCACGATGCTGACCGGGTACGGGTGCTGCAGGTCAGCCTACGGCGGTAGTCGTCGTCCTCCGGCCGCACCGCCACCTGGATGCGGATCTGGGTGCCCTTCGGCAGCTCGGCACGCTCGTCCGGCGTACTCACCACGAACACCCCGCCGGTGGTCTCCGGGTCGAGCGACACGCGCTCCTGCCGGAGCCGATTCGAGGGCACCTTTGCCCGATCGACGCGGAAAGAATCTGATCATCGCCATCGGATAATCGGCACGGAATATTTGTGAACCGTGCTTTACCTGCGTAAACAACCCTACCGAGAGTGTCAATGACCGACCACTGAGCGCCGGTCACTTATTGCAAATCATTTTCGTCAATTTCGGCCCGGCGCGCACCTGCCGTTCACCTGAGCGCTTTAGGCTGCCGGTGTGGAACGGCTGGTGCGGCGACTCGGCGTACCCGACGCGGTGGTCATCGGTCTGGGCTCGATGCTCGGCGCGGGCGTCTTCGTGGTCTTCGCACCGGCCGCCGCGGCGGCCGGCGGTCCCGGTCTGCTCGTCGCGCTGGCGGTGGCCGGCTTCGTCGCCTACTGCAACGCGACCAGTTCGGCCCGGCTCGCCGCCCGCTACCCCGAGTCCGGCGGCACCTACGTCTACGGCCGGGAACGCCTGCACCCGTTCGCCGGTTTCCTCGCCGGCTGGGGATTCGTGGTCGGCAAGACCGCGAGCTGTGCGGCCATGGCGCTGACCGTCGGGACGTACCTGTGGCCGGGGCGGGCGCGGCTCGTGGCGGTCCTCGCGGTGGTGGCGGTGACAGCGGTGAACCTGCGCGGGATCGGCAAGACCGCCACCGCCACCCGGCTCCTCGTCGCGGTGGTGCTCACGGTGCTCGCCGTGGTGGCGGTGACCGGCGTGCCGCAGGTGGCGGCCGACCGGCTCACCGCGCCCGCCGGCATCGGGGCGGGCGGCGTGCTGACCGCCGCCGGGCTGCTGTTCTTCGCATTCGCCGGGTACGCGCGGATCGCCACGCTGGGCGAGGAGGTCCGCGACCCGGAACGCACGATTCCCCGCGCGGTGCCGCTGGCGCTCGGCGCGGTGCTGGCGATCTACCTGACGCTGGCGGTGGTCGCGCTCGGCGTGCTCGGCGCCGACCGGCTGGCGTCCACCGACGCGCCGCTGGTCGAGGTGGTGACCGCCGCCGGGCACCCAGGGCTTGCCTGGCTGGTCCGGGCCGGCGCCGCCGTCGCGGTGACCGGGGTGCTGCTGTCGCTGCTGGCCGGTGTCGGCCGGACCACGCTGGCAATGGCCCGCCGCCGGGACCTGCCGGGCGCGCTGGCGGCGGTCCATCCGCGCCACCGGGTGCCGCACCGCGCCGAACTGGCGGTGGCCGCCGTGGTCGCCGCCGTGGTGACAGTCGGCGACATCCGGGGCGCGATCGGCTTCTCCAGCTGCACGGTGCTGGTCTACTACGCGATCACCAACGCGTCGGCGCTGACGCTCGGTCCGGACCCGGCCCGGCGCGTCCCGGTACGGCTGCTCGCCGCGCTCGGGCTGGTCGGCTGCCTGGTGCTGGCGGTCAACCTGCCACTGCCGAGTGTCCTCGGCGGGTTCGGCGTGCTCGCCCTCGGCGCGCTCGGGTACGCCGTCCGCCACCATCGGGCGGCCTGACCGGCCCGGTCACTCCTGCGGACGGCGCGCGGCGGGCGGGCCGGTGGGCGCCGGCGGCGGCGCGGGCGTGGTCTCCCGGAGCAGCGCCGTCAGCCCGGCCCGCCGGGCCACCACAGTGAGCCGGTCACCGGCCTGGATCACCACGCGCGGGTCTGCCGACCAGTCGGCCTTCTGGCTCGGCCGGGTGTGCGCGAGCAGGCGCACCTCGCCCGGCCGGGCCACCGCGCTCAGCGGACGTCCGTCCAGCGGCGAACCTGCCACCACCGGCACCTCGGTGACCAGCAGCGCGTGCCGGTCGACCGGGATGGTGGCGACCACCGCGCGATCCAGCAGGGCCGCCGCGAACGCCGGCGCGGCCAGATAGGACACGCTGCGCGAGATGCCGATGCCGAACGCCTGCTGGATCCGCTCGGCGAAGTCACCGTCGAACAGCCGCAGCACCACGCGCAGGTCCGGGTCGAGGGACCGGGCGATCAGCGCGGCTCGCAGGTTCGTCCCGTCGTCGGTGGACACCACCACGAGCGCCTGGCAGGTGTCCACCGAGGCGGACCGGAGCGTCTCCTCCCGGCCGGCGTCGCCCACGATCAGCGGCACCCCCA
This sequence comes from Micromonospora sp. CNZ285, assembly GCF_004637285.1. Classification (NCBI taxonomy): domain Bacteria; kingdom Bacillati; phylum Actinomycetota; class Actinomycetes; order Micromonosporales; family Micromonosporaceae; genus Micromonospora; species Micromonospora sp. CNZ285. Next base: position 4,842,859 of record NZ_SPQD01000001.1, read on the forward strand.
GCCGGCGCGCCAGCGCGGCGCCGCGCGCGTCCGGGTTCTTGTCGATCGCCACCACCTCGACGCCGAAGTCGTGCAACTGCGCCATCACCCGGGTGCCGATGTTGCCCAGCCCGACCATCACCACGTGCCCGGAGCGGTCCGGCTGAACCCGGCCCGCGTGCAGCGCCAGCCGGGCGTTGACGATGCCGTCGACCACCGCGGCCGTGATCAGCGGGATCAGCGCCAGCCCGGCCAGGTTGAGCACCACCTGCATCACCTGCGCCGCGACCGGCTTGCCGACGTCCGGATCCTGGCCGGTGAGCGTGGTGACCAGCGTCAGGTAGATCGCCTCGCTCCAGCTCACGTCGGCGGCCCGCGCGTTGAGCCAGCCCAGCGCCGCGATCACCCCGAGCAGCACCAGCACCGCGATGCCGATCTTGCGGGTGGCGAAGTGGCGGACCGCGCGCAGCAGCACCGCGACCGGCTGCCGGCGCCGCCGTGCCCGGACCAGCCGCCGCGCGGCGACCTCGGTGCCCGCCGGCCGCCCGGTCGCCTCGGCCAGCACCACGTCGGCCGCCGCCTCGTCCGCGGGCAGCACCCGGACCAGATCCGGATCCGTGGTGACGGCCAGACCGCAGACCACGTCCTGCTGGCGTACGTCGTCGCGGCGGGCCACGTAGAGCGTGCGCCCCGCGTGCCGGAAGTGGGTCGGCGCCACCTCGCCCAGCGCGGCGGCCACGAAGGCGGGCGCGGCCATCGAGGCGTCGGAGAGCACCGCCGAGTCAGGGAAGAGCTGCCTCAGCCCGTCCGCCAGGTTGGTGTTGAACATCCGCACCACCAGGCGCAGCCGCGACTCGACCTCCTGGGCGCAGAGCGCGGCGTGCATGTTCCCCACGTCGTCCTGGTGCAACAGGGCCAGCCCGGCCGCGCCGGCCAGCCCGGCCCGGCGGAACGCGGCCTCGTCGAGCCGTTCGGCAGTCACCACGCGTACCCCCGGCACGTCGCGGCCGTCGGGGCCCTCGGACCGGCGGCGACCAGGCACCACGAGCGTCACCCGCACCCGGCCGTCGGCGTTGTCGGTCGCGAGCAGCGACCGGACCACCCAGTAGGCGAGCGGGTCGGAGCCGCAGACCACGTAGTGGGGGCGTTCGTCACCGTTCATCCGGAGCCGCCAGCCGGTCGCGCGGCGCGCGCGGTCGCGCAGAGGCTCGGCCATGTCCGGATCGTAGTCAGCCGCTCGCGATGTGCGCAGCCCCGGCGATCATGGACGCATGGCGGGGGCGGGTACGGGTAGAGCACCGGCATGCAGACGTTCCTGCCGTATCCGGACTTCCTGGCCAGCGCGCGCACGCTGGACCAGAAGCGGCTGGGCAAGCAGCGCGTGGAGACCATCCAGGTGCTGCGCGGGCTGACCCGGCCGGACTACGGCTGGCGCAACCACCCCGCGGTGAAGATGTGGGCCGGGTACGAGGAGGCGCTGACCCGGTACGGGCTGGACATGTGCGCGGTGTGGTGCGAGCCGGGCCGGGCCGACACCTGCGCCGGGACGCTCGCCACCGACCTCGCCGCCGCCTGCGGCATCACGCTGATCCGCACCCAGGACGAACTGGCCGCCGCCGGTGAGCTGCCGCCCTGGCTGGGCCGCGACGACCTGCACCGCAGCCACCGGTCGTCGCTGCTACGCAAGGACCCCGCCCACTATGCACGGTTGTTCACCGACGTCTCCCCCGACCTGGAGTACGTCTGGCCGCCGTCGGACCGCCCCCGCCGCTGCCTGCCGTGAACGCCCCGTCGACGCGTACCCAGCGGGTTGCCCACCCAAGCGGCAGACTGTGAGCACCGCCGACTGGAGGATGCTCCCGTGAGTCTGTCGCAAGTGGTAGGTCGTCTGATCGGCGTACGCGAGCACCTCGTCGACCCGGGCGGCGGTGGCGCCGACCGCGTGCCGCGACCGGTCCCGGCGCTGGTGGTCGGCGGCGGCATCGCCGGCATGTCGGCGGCGGTGGTGCTGGCGGAGCGCGGCGTGGCGGTGACGGTGCTGGAGGCCGCGCCGCACCTCGGCGGGCGGCTCGGCGCCTGGCCGGAGGAGCTGTTCGACGGCGTCCAGCGCAACGAGCACGGCTTCCACGCGTTCTTCCGGCAGTACTGGAACTGGCGGTCGATCCTGCGCCGCGTCGACCCGGCGCTGGGCTTCCTCAAGCCGATCCCGGGCTACCCGATCCTGTCCGAGCAGTGGCCCACGGAGGAGTTCGGCAAGCTGCCGCCCGCGCCGCCGGCGAACCTGCTGGCGCTGCTGCTACGCAGCCCGAGCCTGCGCCTGGCGGACCTGCGCACGATGGACCGGGACGCGGCGCTGCCGCTGCTCACCTACGACCCGGTACGCACCTACGAGGAGTTCGACGAGCGGACCGCCGACGAGCTGCTCACCTCGCTGCGGCTGCCGGACCGGGCGCGGGCCATGCTGTTCGAGGTCTTCTCCCACTCGTTCTTCAACCACGAGGCGGAGATGTCGGCCGCCGAGATGATCGCGCAGTTCCACTTCTACCTGCTCGGCAACCCGGAGGGGCTGGCCTTCGACTGCCCGGACCGGGACTACGGCACGGCGATCTGGGAGCCGCTGACCCGGTACGTGGAGAAGCACGGCGGGCGGGTGCTGACCGGCGCGGCGGCGGCCCGGCTGGACCGTACCCCGGCGGGGTGGCGGGTGACCGGTGCGGACGGCGACGTCTGGGAGGCGCCGCACGTGGTGCTCGCGGTGGACCCGCCGGCGCTCGCCGCGCTGGTCGGCGCCTCGCCCGGCCTGGTCGCGGCGGCACCCGAGCTGGTGGCGCGGATGCCCGCGTTCGGCAGACCCGGGCCGCCGTACGCGGTGGCGCGCTACTGGATGGACGGGGACGTCCGGGCCGACCGGGCGGTGTTCAGCGGCGTCTCCCGGCAGCCCACGCTGGACTCGGTGACGCTCTACCACCGGCTGGAGGACGAGCCGCGCCGCTGGGCCGAGCGGACCGGCGGCTCGGTGGTGGAGCTGCACGCGTACGCCTGTGAGCCGGACGTGCCGGCCGACGAGCTGGCCGCCCGGATGCTGCGGGAGCTGACCGCGCTCTGGCCGGAGGTGGCCGACCTGCGGGTACGCGAGTTGCGCGCCCGCGTCGAGGCGCAGGCACCGGCGTTCACGCCGGGTAGCCACGCCTGGCGTCCCGGGGTGGAGACCGACGCGCCCGGCCTCTACCTGGCCGGGGACGGCATCCGCACCGAGTTCCCGAGCGCGCTGATGGAACGGTCGGCGGCCACCGGGATCATCGCGGCGAACCACATCCTGCGCGCCGAGGGGGTGGCGGCCGAGCCGGTCCGCTCGATCCGGCCGCGCGGCCTGCTGGCCGGTCGCGCCCCTTCAAAACGCCCTTAAGCGGACAAAAACGCCTCTACGCTCGACTGATCCGGTGACACGGGAGGTCGGGCGGTGAGCACCGCGACACGGGAGCGGCGCGACGAGGAGCACGGGACACCGCGGGACGAACGGACCGCGGTGGTCACCGCGCTGCGACTCGGCTGGTCCATGGCGGACGCCTACCACCACGCGCAGACCGCCGACCTGACCGAGGACGGGCACCGGCCGGCGCCCGCGCCGCCGAAGCTGTCGAACCTGACCGAGCTGGCCGGACGGCACCGGCTCGGCATGTACCTCGACGGAGTGGACGTCGCGCTGGCCCAGATCGCGCCGCTGACCCCGCCCGGCCGTACGGTGCCGTCCACCGCCGCCGCCCGCCGCATCACCGGAGCCGGAGCCGACCGGGACCCGTTGCTGCGGGCGCTCGACGACCTCAACATCGACGTACTGCGCTGGACGATGGCGACGAACCACCGGGTGGGGGTGGCCTACCGGCTCGGGCGCTCGCTCGCCGACACGGTACGACGTGGCGACGCCGACCAACTGGCCGCGCGCTTCGGTGGCCGGCACATCCAGATCAGCAGGTGGCTGGACGAGCTGGCGAGCGTGCTGCCGCCGTACTCGGCCGCCGTGGTGCGCCGCTCACTGGCCGCCTGGGCCACCGCTGTCGGTCGCGCCACAGTGGGTGACCCGGGCGAGGCCGGGCTCGCCGAGCTGGCCCGCGAGCTGCGCAACCAGGGCGACCTGTGGCAGGACGTGCTGACCGGCGGCCTGCACCCGCGCGACCTGCTGGACGAGGAGAACTGGGCGGTGATCGCCCGCAACGTCGTCATCCGGGACCGGAAGCTGGTGGCGCAGGCGGCCCGGGGCATCTTCTGGCCGGTGCTGGCGCCCCTGCTCGTGGTGCTGCTCGCGGTCGTCGGGGTCAGTGCCGCCGCCGCGGCCGGCTCCCCCACCACACGCGCGGCGGTGGCGCTCGTCGGCCTCGGCGCCGGGCTGACCGCGATCTGGCGGTCGATCTCCACACCCACGCTGTCGGTGGCGGCCGAGGTGAACCGCCCGCTGCTGGACAGCGAGCTGGTGGTGCAGATGACCGCCCGGATCGACAGGCCGCTCACCGCCGCCCGGCGGGCCGGGCGGGCCGGACGGCAGCGGCGGCCCACCGACGACGGATCGAAATACGTTGCCCCCGATTCCCGAATCGATCTACCGTGAGCGCGCAAGGTCAACCACCGTTCCAGGAGCCGTCGATGTCGCTGCGATACGCCACCACGATGACGTCGTGGCTGCTCGGCGACGACTGCCGGGAACACGGCCCCTGGCCCGGAGGGCACGACTGACGCGTCTCGCGTCCCCGTCGTCGCCGCCCGGTCCCGTGGACCGGGCGGCTTTTTCGTCGCCGTACCGCCGATCGTGAAGGGAGAGCCCGGTGGACGCCGTCCTCGTCATCAACGCCGACCTCGGCCCGCTGCACCGGGTCACCGTCAAACACGCGATCCGGATGCTCTGCCGCCGGGTCGCCGAGATCCACGAGGCCGAGCCCGACCGGGTGATCGGCGTCTTCCCGCTGCCGCGGGTGGTCCGCCTCGTCCGGTACGTGGTGACCCGCTGGCGGTTCAGCGCCGGCCCGGCCTGGTCCCGGGCCGGGGTGCTGGCGCGCGACCGGCGGAAGTGCGCCTACTGCGACGGCGCGGCCAGCACGATCGACCACATCCTGCCCCGCTCGCGCGGTGGCCGGAACACCTGGGGGAACACCACCGCCGCCTGCTACACGTGCAACCAGCGCAAGGGCGACCGGACCCCGGCCGAGGCGGGCATGCCGCTGCGGCGGGAGCCGGTGACGCCGAGCTGGGCCGCGCTGGCGCGGTGACCGACGGCCGGCGGGCACAGGGGGCGGTGTCGGGGGTACGCCCCGGCGCCGCGCCCGCCGGTCCCACCGAGGCGCCTAGCTGTCGAGCCGCCGGGCCAGCCCGTCGAGCAGGAGGTCCAGCCCGCCACCGAACTCGTCCTCCGGTGCGACCGCGCCGGCCTCGCGCGCGGTCGCGGCGAGCAGGGGGAACTCGTCGCGGGACAGCGCCGCGATGACAGCCGTTCCGGGGCCTGACAGCGCGCCGAGGTGTTCCATCTGGATCGCGCCGACCACGTAGCCGAGCAGGGCGCGGAACGCGATCACCCGTCCGGTGCCGGTGAAGCCGGCCCCTGTCAGCACCGCGAGCACCGCCTCACCCCAGCGCAGGATCGTCGGCGAGCGATGCCGGTACGCGGGGAGCAACGGCACGACTGCCGGATGGACGCCGACCGCGCGGCGTACGCGATCGGCCAGGTCCCGGATGCCGTCCGGCCACGGGACGTCGCCCGGCGGACGGGTGTCCACCCGTTCGAGCACCCGCTCGACGACGAGCGCCTCCAGTTCGTCCCGGTCGGCGACGTAGCGGTAGAGGCCCATCGTGCTGGTGCCGAGCTGCGCGCCGACCGCGCGCATGGTGAGACCGGCGAGGCCGTCCCGGTCGAGCACCGCGAGCGCCGCGTCGGCGAGCTGGGCCGGGGTCAGGGAACGGGGACGGGGCATGGCCTTGACAGCGTACAAGATACGCCTACGGTTGTAGGAGTACGTCGTACGCCTACAACGGGAGCGCGCATGGACGTCGTCACCACCCGCCACCTGACCAGCGTGACCGGCGCCGGAATCGACCTGCCGGATCCGGACCGCCTGATCCACCTCCAGTTCCGCCGCTTCGCCGGCTGCCCGGTCTGCAACCTCCACCTGCGCTCGATCGTCCGCCGGCACGCCGAGATCGAGGCCGCGGGCGTACGCGAGGTGGTGCTCTTCCACTCCCCCGCCGACGAGCTGCGCGAGCACGTCGCGGATTTGCCGTTCGCCGTGGTGGCCGATCCGGACCGGCGGTTCTACCGGGAGTTCGGCGTGGAGGCGGCGCGGCGGTCGCTGCTCGACCCGCGCGCCTGGCTGCCGATCCTGCGGGCAGTGGTGACCGGCACCTGGCACGTCCTGCGCGGCCGGGAGAAGCTGCCGTCCACCTCCCCGCACGGCGGCCGGCTCGGGCTGCCGGCCGACTTCCTGATCGCACCCGACGGGCGGGTGCTCGCCGAGAAGCACGGCGAACACGCCTCCGACCAGTGGTCGGTGGACGAGTTGCTGGCCCACGTCAGCGCAGACCGCACGTCGCGGTGACCGCCGACCGCGCGAACCAGCGTGGCGGACGCCGACGATCAGGTCAGACGGCGGGCGGGGTCCAGCCGAAGCGCGGCGGCCGGCGCTCGTTGATCGCCGCCACCCCCTCGCGGGCCTCGCCGCTGTCCCGCACCTGGCCGTGCCACCAGGCCAGCCGGTCGGCGTCGGCACGCCCGTCCACGATCTCCTTGGCGGCGGTCACGGTGAGCCGGGAGCGTTCGGCGATGGTGGCGGTCAGCGCCGCCACCCGCCCGGCCAGCTCACCGGCCGGCAGCACCTCGTCCACCAGGCCGATCCGCAGCGCCCGCTCGGCGTTCACCAGCTCGCTGGTGAACAGCAGGTGCTTGGCCGCCGACGGACCGACCAGCGCGGCCAGCCGCCGCGTGGTCGGCGCCGGGTAGACCAGGCCGAGCCGGGCCGGGGGTACGCCGAACCGCGCGTCCGCCGCGGCCAGCCGCAGGTCGCAGGCGACGGCGAGCTGGCAGCCGCCGCCCACGCAGGCACCCTCGATCGCGGCGACTGTGGGGCGGCCGAACGCGGCGAGCCGTTCCTCGGCGGCCACCGCGATGCTGCCGTCACCGGCTGCCAGCAGCTCGTCCAGGTCGCCCAGGTCGGCGCCGGCGCAGAACGTGCCGCCCGCGCCGGTGAGCACCAGCACCCGTACCGCCGGGTCCGCCTCCAGGCCGTCGAGCAGCACCGGGAGCTGCCGCCACATGGCCGGGGTCATGGCGTTGCGCCGGGCCGGGTTGTGGATGACCACGGTCGCCACCGGGCCGTCCAGGGTGACTGTCAGTTCCGCGTCGGACATGGTGCGACCGTAACGGCCGGGGCCCGCCGGCCACCCGAGTGGGGTGGCCGCCGGGCCCCGGGATCGGCGGTCAGGTCAGGAGACGTTGAGCGCGGTGTCGTCGATCACGAACGAGGTCTGCAGCGAGCTGTCCTCGGTGCCGGTGAACTTCAGCGTGACGGTCTGCCCGGCGTACGCGGCCAGGTTGAACGACTTCTGGCTGTAGCCGCTGGCCTTGTTCAGGTTCGAGTAGGTCGCCAGCGTGGCCAGCACCGAGCCGGACGAGTTGAGCACCTGCACGTTCAGCTTGTCGTACTGGACGCTGGTGGTGCTCTCGGCCGAGTCGATGTGCAGCCAGAACGAGAGGTTGTACGCGGAGCAGCCGCTCGGCAGGCTCACCGACTGCGACAGCGTGTCGGTGCGGGTGCTGCCGTAGCCGTTCAGCCACGCGTTCCACGTACCGGTGCGGGTCGGCTGGCCCTGCGAGCCGTACTGGCCGATCACGCCGGAGGTGGTGGCCCAGACCGTGTTGCCGGACTCGAAGCCGGGGTTGCCGAGCTTCTGGCCGGCGCCGGTGCAGCCGCCGCCGACGCTGCTCACGGTCAGCGAGTACGTGGCGGTCTTCGTGCCCGACGCCGCGCTGCCGGTGACGGTCACCGAGTAGGTGCCGGCCGGGGTGCTGGAGCTGGTGGCGATGGTGAGCGTGGACGAGCCGCCCGAGGTCACCGAGGTGGGGCTGAACGACGCGGTGGCGCCGGTCGGCAGGCCGGACGCGGAGAACGTCACGGTCTGCGCGGTGCCGCTGGTGGTGGACGTGCCGACGGTGGCGGAGGCCGATCCACCCGCGGTCACCGAACCGGAGGTCGGCGAGAGCGAGACGGAGAAGTCGTTGCCGGTCGAGCTGCACGGCGCGTCGTTGCCGGCCACGTTCACCGCGGTCCACGCGGCCTGGACGGTCTTGTACTCGGTGGAGCAGTTGCCGTACAGGTCGGTAGCGGCCCGCAGGGTGTACGCGCGGGCGGTGTTGGCCGGGTTGCTGGTGTTGACGTACGAGGTGTTCGAGGTGAAGTACACGTCGAGCGCCCGGTACCAGATCTTCTCCGCCTTGGCGCGGCCGATGCCGGTGACCGCCGGGGCCGAGCCGCAGACCGGCGAGGTGCCGTACGCGGTGGCGCCGGTGCCCTCGGCGAGGTTGAAGAAGAAGTGGTTGCCGACGCCGGAGGAGTAGTGCACGTCCTTGTTCTTCGTGCTGGTGGACCAGCACGAGTCGGACGAGCCGTCCAGCGACGGGTTGTACATGTAGCGCAGCGGCGTGCCGTTGCCGTTGATGTTGATCTTCTCACCGACCTGGTAGTCGCCCGGGTCGCTCGGCGCGGCGGCGTAGAACTCCACCATGTTGCCGAAGATGTCGCTGGTGGACTCGTTGAGGCCACCGGACTCACCGGAGTAGACCAGCCCGGCCAGCGCCTCGGTGACGCCGTGGCTCATCTCGTGACCGGCCACGTCCAGCGAAACCAGCGGGCGGGAGTTGCCCGAGCCGTCGCCGTAGGTCATCTGGGAGCCGTCCCAGAACGCGTTGACGTAGTTGTTGCCGTAGTGCACCCGGCTCGGCACACCCTGGCCGTTGCCGAAGATGCCGTTGCGGCCGTGCACGTTCTTGAAGTAGTCGAACGTCTTGGCGGCGCCGAAGTGCGCGTCCACGGCGGCCGACTGCCGGTTCGAGGTGGCGCCGTTGCCCCACGCGTTGTCCGCGTCGGTGAACGTGGTGCAGGTGGAGGTCCCGTTGTTCATGTCGCAGGTACGGCCGTTGCCGCGTACCGGGTCGATCATCTGGTACGTGCTGCCGGAGAGCGTGGTGTCGATGGTGACCGAGCCGGTGTAGATGCCCTGGCCGGTGCCGGCCACCGTCTCGATCTCGTCGTACGAGCCGATCACCTTGCCGGTGGTGGCGTCGGTGATGACGTGCAGCTTCGACGGCGTCTGCTTGTCCGCCTTCCAGCCGGTCGCGACGGTCTCCCAGGCGAGGCGGCCCTTGCCGCTGCTGGCGTCGACGAACAGTTCCGGCGCACCGACCGAGGTGAGCGACCCGGAGAACGTCTTGCGGGCGCTGGCCTTGGCCGCGTCCGCGCCGACCTTCGCGGTGGTGCTCAGGGTCAGCGGGGCGGACAGGCTGACCGACGCGCTGGTCAGGGTGCCGTTCGGGGCGGTGTGGATGACGAAGTCACCGCCGTACACCCGCAGGCCCTGGTAGGTCCGGCTGTAGCGGGTGTGCGCGGCCCCGGAGGGGTCGACCTTGGTGCGGACGGCCTGATAGGCCTCACCGCCGGCGCCCTGGACGACGCCGGGGTTGGCGCGCAGCAGGCTCGCGGCCTTGGCTGCGGCAGAGGTCTCGGGGCTGGGGGCGGTTGGCGCTGCCGCTTGCGCCGAGGTGGTGACGCAGGCCAGCACGCCGCTGGTGAGCAGCGCTGCGCTGACGGCGGCGACGGATCTTTTCACGGGCCCTCCTGGAAGGCGAAGTTGTGACGGGGGTAGTCACTGATGTAGATATAGCGATACATCGAAGAACGTGAAAGAGGCTGGCGAGAACCCGCCGGAGACACTGACCGAACGGATGAGGAGGAGCAGTGACCCGGAACCGGGTGGTCCCGTCGCGCGTCCGAACCGGTATGAGAGCTGCCCCCGCCGCGGCGGCCGTCGCCGCCCTTCTCGTCCCGCTCGCCGGCTGCGCCCGCACCGACGCGCCACCCGTCGTCACGGACGGGCCCCCGCCGCTCGTCGCCGAGGTCGTGCTCGAGAAGTCGGGAGGCATCGCCGGGCTGTCCGACACCGTCCGGGTCGGGCCGGACGGCCACTGGACGAGGACCGACCGCGCCGGTGCCTCCCGCGAGGGACAACTCGGCGCGGAGAAGCTCACCCGGCTGCGGCAACTCGCGGCCGACCCCCGGCTGGCCGCCGAGGCCGCCGCCACAGTGCCGCCGACCATGTGCGCCGACGCGTTCACCTACCGGCTCACCATCGGGCCCCGGCAGGTCGGCTACGTCGACTGCCCGCCGGAGACCACGCCGCCGGCAGTCACCGCGCAGGTGGTGGACCTGCTCAACGGCGCCACCGGCTGACCCGGCCCGATCTCAAACCCGTTCCGGCTGTGACATCGGCCTATGGCCGGCCGGCGGGCGAGCGGGCCAGCATGGAAGGCATGACTCGCGCACTCATCGCCCTGACCAGTCATTCCGAGCTGGGCCGCACCGGCCGCTCGACCGGCTACTACGTCGGCGAGGCCGCCGAGCCGTGGGAGGTGTTCCGGGCCGCCGGGTACGACGTCGACCTCGTCTCCGTGGCCGGCGGGGAGCCGCCCGTCGACGGGCGGGACGAGAACGACAGCACCCAGAACGACTTCCTCGCCACCGCCGGCGTCACGGACACCCCGAAGGCCGCCGACGTCGACGCGGCCGGGTACGACGTGATCCTCTTCGCCGGCGGCCACGGCACCATGTGGGACTTCCCCGACGACCCCGACCTGGCCCGGATCGCCCGCTCGGTCTACGAGCGCGGCGGCGTGGTGGCCGCCGTCTGCCACGGCCCGTCGGCGCTGGTGAACCTCACCCTCACCGACGGCTCCCGGCTCGTCGCCGGCAAGCGGGTGGCCGGGTTCACGAACAGCGAGGAGGCGGCCGTCGGCCTCACCGACGAGGTGCCGTTCCTGCTCGCCGACAAGCTCACCGAGGCGGGCGCGCAGCACGTACCGGCGCCGGACTTCACCGAGCACGTGGTGGTCGACGGGCGGCTGGTGACCGGCCAGAACCCGCAGTCCGCCCGCGCCGTGGCCGACGCCGTGGTGAAGCTGGTCGCCTGACTCAGATCCGGTAGTCGTCGGGCAGGCCGGTGGCACGCAGCTCGGGCGGCAGGTGGGCGACGTCGTTGAACGCGATGAGCGCCGGCGGGCCGCCCGAGCCGTAGCGGATCACCGTCAGCCCGCAGTTCTGCTGGTTCAGCCCGATCCACCGGCGCGCCGGCGCGTCCACCGCGTGCAGCACCAGCCACGCGACCAGGAAGTTGTGGGTGACGACCAGCTCGCGTACGTCACCCTCCGCGGGAGCGGCGGCGAACCGCGCCACCGCCTCCGCGGTCACGCGCGGCCCGTCGCGCCGCTCCCGCTCGGAGAAGCCGGCCAGGAACGCCGCGTACGACTCCGGCAGGCCGGCCGGGTCGGTGTCGTGCGGCATGTGGTCGCCGGCGCGGTCGTCCTCGCGTACCGGAACACCGGGCAGCGACGCCGCGACCAGCGCGGCGGTCTCCGCGGCCCGGCGGGCCGGTCCATGATGTACGGCGGCGAAGCGCGTGCCGCGCAGCCGCTCGCCCAGCAGCGTCGCCTGCCGCCGCCCCCGATCCGACAGCCCGGTGTCCGCCTCGTCCTCCGAGCGGACCTGCTCGCCGTGGCGGACCAGGTAGAGCAGGCGGCTGGGCATCGGCACCTCCACGGTCGGGACCGCGAGACTAGCCCGCCGCCGCGCCGTTCACTGCCCCTGGCGCATCTGCCCGATCCGGATGCGGTTGCCGAACGGGTCGCGGATGCCGAAGTCGATGCCGTACGGCTGGTCGGTCGGCTCGTCGGTCACCTCCACGCCCTTCGCGACCAGGTCCGCGTACGTCTTGTGCGCGTCGTCGGTGGTGAAGAACAGGAACCCGCCCGCAGCGCCCTTGGTGAGCAGTTCCCGGACCTGCTCGGCCGTCTTCGGGTCCAGCGCCGGCGGGCCCGGCTTCTCCAGCAGGATCTCCCGGCCCGGGTCGCCCGGCACGTGCACGGTGAGCCAGCGCATGAAACCGAGATCCTGGTCGAGGCTGACCTCCAGGCCGAGCTTGCCGACGTAGAAGTCGAGCGCCTCGTCCTGGTCGAGCACGTAGATCTGGGAGCGGGAAGTCGAAAGCATCGTCATGCCGACGACGCTAGAGCAGCACCCCGGCCTGCTGCTTATCCAAAACACGCAGGCCTGCCGCCCCCGGCACCTGGTCCGGCTTGCGTCGTTTGTCCACACGGGGACACCATCTCGTCACCCGCTGTTAACGTCTTCGTGACGACATCGGGGGAAGTCGATGCAGTTGATGTTGGCCTGGGCCGCCACGAGCGCCCTCCCGGAGTCCCGTGGTGACGCCGCCGTCGCCCGATTCCACAGCGCCGCGGCCGAGCTGGTGCCGGAGAGCTGGCACCGCCGGCACCTCGGCGGCACCGACTGGGGCGTGCTGGTGCTGCACCCGGCCGACCCGGGCGGCTACCGGTGGCCGCCCGTCGCCGGCGACGACGACGTCACCGCCGTCTCGGTGGGCATCCCGGTCGGCGCCGACGGCGACGACCCGGTGATGCTCGCCCGCCACCTGCTCACCGGCGCGGACGCGCACCGCGACGTCGTACCGCCGTTCGCGCTGCTCGCTCTCGACCACGACCGCCTCGCTCTGCAACAGGACTGGCTCGGCATGGCCCGCGTGTTCACCGGCACCGCCGACGGCATCACCGCCTGGTGCACCCGGCCCGGCCTGCTCGCCGCCTTCCTGCACGGCGAGGCCCGCCCCGACCCGGCCGGCTGGGCGTCGTACCTGCTCACCGGCCATTTCGGCGGCGACCTCTCCCCGCTGGCCGGCATCCGGCTGCTGCGGCCGGGCGAGCGGATCACCGGCCGCCGCCGTGCGGGCGGCGGCTGGCAGGTCACCAGCGAGATCCGGTACGCCACCGACGACGTGGTCCGCAGCGGTCTCGCCGACCGGGACCGGCCGCTCGGCGAGCGGCTGGACCGGGCCGCCGACGCGCTGACCCGGGCCGTCGCCGGCCTGCACCGGCTGCACGACGGCGAGGTCACGCTCGGCCTCTCCGGCGGGAAGGACTCCCGGCTCATCGCCGCGACGCTCGTCGCCGCCGGCCGTACGCCGAACCTGGCCACGAACGACGACACCGCCGCCGAGGGCGACGTGGCCCGCGAGCTGGTCCGGCTCGTGCGGGACCGGCGCGGCCTGGAGCTGCCGCACCGCCTCGTACCGGCTGCTCCCCCGGCCGCCGTCCTCGGCGTCGGCCTCCGGGACCGGGCGCGACGGCTCGCCGCGCTGCACGACCACCAGTTCCCGTCGAACTACCTGGCCCGGCCGGCCGTGCGCACCCGGCTGCCCGAGGTGGTACGCGCGCCGAGCCTCACCGGCGCGGCAGGCGAACTGGTGGTCGGCTACTGGTATCCCCGGGCCGACGCCGACCCGGCGCCCACCCCGGAGCAGGCGGGCCTGACGAAGCTGCTGGCGGGCGTGCCGAACGCCGCGGTGTCACCGGAGGCACTGGCCACCGAACGGGACCGCGTCACCGCCCTGCTGGCCCACGCCCGCGACATCGGTCTCCGCGACGAGCACCTGATCGACTACCTCTACCTGGTCGAGCGGATGCGCCGGTGGTGCACCTCCGCGTACACCACCGGGATGGTCACCCCGTTCCTCGCGCCGGGCTTCGTCGCGGCCAGCTTCGCGTTCACCGCGGCCGAGAAGCGGGCGCGGCTGCCGCACACCGCGCTGATCGCCCGGCTCGTACCGGAGTGGGCCGACGTGCCGTTCGTCAGCGCCGCCACCGGGCCGTCCCGGGCCACCCGGATCTGGGAGGGCGACGGCGTCGCCGCCGTCTCCGACCTGCTGGACACCGTCCACGGGCCGCTCACCGAGCTGATCCGGCGGCCGGTCGTGGAGCGGGATCTGCGTACCGCCGCCCGAGGCGGCCGGCCCGATCCTCGCGTGCTCGCCCAGTTCACCGCGCTGGCGGTCGCCTCCGAACGGCTGGAACCCGGCTTCACCAGGCCGTCGACAGGCGCCACCTACGCCCGGGTCACCGCGCCGCCGCGCCCGCGTACGCCGGCGAAGAGCCGGCTGGCCGGATTGCGCTGGGTACGGCGGACCCGGCTCGGCGACCGGCTCTGGGTCATGGTGCGGCGGCAGGTGCGGGGGCGCTGAGCGCGGCGGCTTGCTTCTTGCCCTCCATGGCCGGCTTGCCGGCGGTGGCTGGCTTGCCCGCCGTGCTGCTCGGGCGCATCCACGCCTTGGTGAAGCAGCCCGGGACGCCGGCGGGCGTAGTCTTGCGGCGCCGGTAGGCCGACGGCGACTCACCGACGATGCCGTGGAACGTCCGGCTGAACGTGCCCAGACTGCCGAAGCCGACCAGGTGGCAGATCTCCGTGACCGGCTCGTCGGTGCGCGCCAGCAGGTACATGGCGCGCTCCACCCGGCGACGTTGCAGGTAGCGGTGGGGCGTCTCGCCGAACGTGGCCCGGAAGGTACGGATGAAGTGCGCCTCCGAGACGTACGCGATCCGGGCCAGCGCGGGGATGTCCAGCGGCTGCGCGTACGCCCGGTCCATCGCGTCCCGGGCGCGCAGCATCGCCCGGTTGGACTCCTCGACGGCGCGACTCATCGCTGGTCAGCCTACTGCGCGGCCCGCGCCTCCCGCCCCTACGGCTCGTTCGCGGGGCTCCTGGTCATGATGTGCTCCCGGCGCACGCCGTCGGGCATCAGGCCGCCGACGTCGCCCGTGTCCCGGAAGCCGTTACGCAGGTACAGGGCCCACGCGTTCGGGTTGCCCTCCGCCACCGCGAGCCGCAGCGTCCGCGCGCCTGCCAGCCGGGCCCACTGCTCGACCGCCCGGACGAGGTGGTCGCCCACGCCCCGGCCGCGCCCGCCGGGTGCCACGTACATCGAGATCAGCTCGACGACCCCGTCGTGCTCGGTCGGCATCCCGCTGACCATCCCGACCGGCTGCCCGTCGAGCAGCACCACGATGTTGCACGAGCCGGGCACGGCCAGCCGCCCACGCCAGCGTTCCTCGCGGTCACCGTCGCCCTGCCAGTCCGCAAGCTGGGCGCCGAAGGCGTACCCGGCCTCGGTGAGCGCGGCGAGCCGCAGCTCCCGCCACACCTTCCAGTCCTCCTCGCCGAGGACGCGCGTCTCGAGCATGCGGAGAGGGTGGCGCAGGCGCCCCGAGCAGGCAATCGATATCCGGCGTGGATGGGTCGGGTGGCCGGGCTTCCACGCCGGCGCCGGATAGCCTGCACCGGCCGCGACGACCAGGGAGCCCGACCATGAGACTGCCACCCGGGGCCACCGGCTTCCACGCGCCCGGCGGACGAGCGGACGTCAGGGTCTTCACCGCCGTCTGTCACCACGCCGCCCGCGCCCTCGGTGCCACCGTCACCCGCGTGACCCCCGCCGGCGTCACGCCCAGCTTCCACACCGTCGACATCGCCGATGCCGGCACCACGTCGCGGTGCTGCGGCACGTCACCGTGCCGCTCATCCTTCCTGGAGGCAGAAGCCCGGCCCTACCGTCCTGGCGGCCATGCCGGCGGACTCTGGATCGCGCCCGTCACGCTCGCAGCGTCCGTCCGCATCAGATGCAGGCCGGGCCGAGGGCGGCGGCGCGCAAGATGGCCGGCCCCGGCGGCCGCCTGTCAGTACGGCCGCCGGATGCCTCGCTCCGTGAGCGCCGCCTCGTAGAAACGTAGGAACTCCTCTGCCCCTCGGACGGCGTCGTCCAGGTCGTCGAGAGCCTCACCGTTTCCAGGATCCACACGGAGCATGCGAGCCGCTTCGGCGAGCTGCGTCCAGAGGGCGGCAAACGTATCGCCCTGCACGTGAAGGCCGGGAAAGGCCCGACCTGCCAGCTGCACGACCGCCCAGTTGGTACCACGGGACAGGACCTGCGCTTGCTCCTGGCTCATCCGAGCAGAATCCCAGCAACGCTCGACGATCGTCCAGCCCGAGCTGTGACCCACGGGCCGGCTCAGGCGAGGAACCAACCCCACGCCGGCGCCTCGCAGTAGGCCCGGCCGAGACTCCCGGCCCTCATGACGGGCCAGGCCGTCCAGCGCTCGGGCAGAGCGTGCGAGCCGGCATGATCGTGACGCCTCCTCGCACGCTAACCGCTTCATCGAGTCACGGCGACCCCGCGCAGTGCGGGGATTCGCCGGTGCGCAGTCCGTCGACGAGGAGCGCGACCATGCGCCGCCCGTAGTCGGGTTCCTCGTCCGGCATGGGCGCACACAGTTTCGCAACGGCGTACAGCAGGTCCTGGGCACTGATCCGGGCCCGGACCTCGCCGCTGGCTGTCGCGGCCTGGAGCAGGGACTCGAGGGCCGGTCCCAGCTTCTGCATGAGATATCCGGGCAGGCCGTCGAACGCCGGATCGCCGGAGTGCAGGGCCGCGGCAAATCCGCGTTTCGTCGCGACGAACGCGGTGAACCGGTCGAGCCACTTCGCGAGGGCCACCCCCGGCTCGTGCGCGGCGGCCAGGACCGGGGCCGCGTCGGCGCAGGCGTCGATCTCCCGCTCGATGACGGCCTTGATCAGGTCCGAGCGCTGCGGGAAGTGCCGGTAGAGCGTTCCGACGCCGACGCCGGCCAGGTCGGTGATCTCTTTGGCGGGGGCGGCGACGCCGGCGGTGCTGAAGACCGTCTTCGCCGCTTCGAGCAGGGACTCGATGTTGCGGCGCGCGTCGGTGCGCATCCGGCGCGGGGCGCGGTCGCGAACACCGGAATCTGCTCTGTTGTCGGACACAGCTACGCCTCCCTTGCTTTTCCGGAAAGCCTTTCCGTATAGTTCCGGAAAGGCTTTCCACATAACGACGATACCGCAGGGAGACGCTCATGCAGTACCGCACCCTGGGCCGGACGGGCATCAAGGTCAGCCCCTACGCGCTCGGCACGCTGATGTTCGCCACGGTGATCGGGAATCCCGACCCCGACGACTCGATCAAGGTCATTCACAAGGCGCTGGACGCGGGGATCAACGTCGTCGACACCGCCGATGCCTACGGCGACTCGGAGGAGATCGTGGGCAGAGCCCTCAAGGGGCGCCGGGACAACGTCGTCCTCGCGACCAAGGTGGGCCTGCCCAGGCTGACCACGCTGCCCCGGACGCCGGGCGCGGCCACCGACCCCAACCAGCGAGGCGCCTCCCGCCGCTGGATCATGACCGCGGTCGAGGGCTCGCTGCGCCGCCTGCAGACCGACCACATCGATCTCTACCAGATCCAGCGCCCGGACCCCGACACCGACATCGAAGAGACGCTCTCGGCGCTCTCCGACCTGATCCGCAGTGGCAAGGTCCGAGCGATCGGGTCGTCCACGATGCCCGCCTCCGACATCGTCGAGGCCCAGTGGGTCGCCGAGCGACGCGGGCTGGAACGTTTCCACACCGAGCAGCCGCCCTACTCGATCCTCAACCGCGGCATCGAGAGCGAGGTACTGCCGGCCGCGCAGCGCTACGGGATGGGCACGCTGGTGTGGGGCCCGCTCGGGCAGGGAATGCTCACCGGCCGGGTCCGCAAGGGCGAGCAGAACGACCTGCGCCGTGCCCGCTTCTCCAAGCACCTCACCGACGAGCGCCGGATCGACGTCGTCGAACGACTCATCCCGCTCGCCGACGAGGCAGGCATGCCGTTGACCCACCTCGCCATGGCATTCGCCATCGCACACCCCGGCGTGACCAGCGCAATCCTCGGCCCGCGCACGATGGAACACCTCGACGACCTGCTCGCCGGCGTCGACGTCACGCTCACCGACGAGATCCTCGACCGGATCGACGAGATCGTCGCACCCGGCACCGATGTCACCCGGCTCGACCAGGCCTACCTGCCCCCGGCCCTGCTGAACCCGAACCTGCGCCGCCGGCCGGTCAGCGAGCGTGGCGCCGCCTGATCGTTCTGCGCGGCGGTCTTGACCGCTGCCCCAGGTCAGCCGGCTCGCCGGCGGACTCGCATGAGCCCGCCGCTGTCATCCGGCGGAATCGCGACGGCGGCCGCCCCGAAACGCCTGATGGAATTGGAGCCCCCGGCCGGGATCGAACCGGCGACATCTCGCTTACAAGGCGAGTGCTCTGGCCAGCTGAGCTACAGGGGCGCGTGCGTCGCGCTCAGCATAGCGACTGGGCCCCGGAAATCCCGCCTCGCAGGGCTCCCGAGCACGGAAAACGTCGGTATCCCGACCGGTACGACCGATGGATCATCGTCGGGACGCGCTCCCAGGCGGGAGATTGATGCCTGGCCGTGCCCGACTGACCGTTATGCGTATGCCGTCCATCCCACCCGGAGCGCTACGTCTTGGCACGATCGCGAAAGCCGTTTACCGTGCAGTGACACGGACGACACTCCGGCCGGCCTCGGCTGCCCTGAGCGACGACCCCGTTGGCCGGTGCCTTGGGCGCCGGTCGCTCCTTCACTCGGATCGTCCGGCACGTTCCTGCCGGTGAAAGGAAGCGCTCCATCATGGCTACGGTCACCTACTCGAAGGCGTCCCGGATCTATCCGGGCACCGAGCGCCCCGCCGTCAACCAGCTCGACCTCCAGATCGGTGACGGGGAGTTCCTCGTCCTGGTCGGCCCGTCCGGCTGCGGCAAGTCCACCAGCCTGCGGATGCTCGCCGGCCTGGAGGACGTCGACGACGGCGCGATCTACATCGACGACCGGGACGTCACCCACCTCCCGCCGAAGGCCCGCGACATCGCGATGGTCTTCCAGAACTACGCCCTCTACCCGCACATGACCGTGTACGAGAACATGGCGTTCGCCCTCAAGCTGCGCAAGACCTCGAAGTCGGAGATCGACCGGCGGGTCAAGGAGGCGGCCGGGCTGCTCCAGCTGGAGGAGTTCCTCAGCCGCAAGCCGAAGGCGCTCTCCGGTGGTCAGCGCCAGCGTGTCGCCATGGGCCGCGCGATCGTCCGCGAGCCGCAGGTCTTCCTCATGGACGAGCCGCTGTCGAACCTCGACGCCAAGCTGCGCGTGCAGACCCGTACCCAGATCGCCTCGCTGCAGGCAAAGCTGGGCGTCACCACCGTCTACGTCACCCACGACCAGGTCGAGGCCATGACGATGGGTCACCGGGTGGCGGTCATGCTCGACGGCGTGCTCCAGCAGGTGGACACCCCGCGGGCGCTCTACGACACCCCCTCCAACGTCTTCGTCGCCGGCTTCATGGGCTCCCCCGCCATGAACATCAAGACGGTGAAGCTGACCGAGCAGGGCGGCGCGTTCGCCGAGATGATCGTGCCGCTGACCCGCGAGCAGGTCCAGGCGGCCAGCGCCGAGGGCGGCGACGGCAAGGTCACCGTCGGCTTCCGGCCGGAGGACTGCGACCTGGTCAGCCCGTCCGAGGGCGGCATGCCGGTCGTGGTCGAGCTGGTCGAGGACCTCGGCTCGGACGCCAACGTCTACGGCCACGCCGCGCTGGAGGGCCACAACGAGCGGTTCGTGGTCCGCACCGACCGCCGCAGCATGCCGAACATGGGCGACACCGTGTTCGTCAAGCCGCGTACCGGCCGCAGCCACGTCTTCCACGCCGCCACCGGCCAGCGGATCTGACGTACGCGAGAAAGGGGCGGCCCGCCACGGCGGACCGCCCCTTTTCGTTGCTCTCGATCAGGCCTCGACGGACCGGCGGCGGGCGACCTCGGCGAGCGTGACCGCGGCGGCGACGCTGGCGTTGAGCGACTCCACGTCGGAGACCATCGGGATGCTGACGGTCAGGTCGCAGGTCTCCCCCACCAGGCGGGACAGCCCGCGCCCCTCCGAGCCGACCACCACGACGAGCGGGCCGACGGCGGCCTCCAGGTCGTACAGGTCGGTCTGCCCGTCGGCGTCGAGGCCGACCACGACGAAGCCGGCGTCCTTGCACGCCTTGAGCGACCGGGTCAGGTTGGTGACCTGGGCGACGGGCACGCGCGCAGCCGCGCCGGCGCTGGTCCGCCAGGCGGTCGCGGTGATCCCGGCGGCACGCCTTTCGGGTACGAAGACACCCTGCGCGCCGAACGCGGCGGCCGACCGGATGACCGCGCCGAGGTTACGCGGGTCGGTGACGCCGTCCAGCGCGACGAGCAGCGGGGCGGCCTGTTCCAGCGCGGCGGCGACCAGGTCGTCGAAGGGCTCGTAGGCGAACGGCGGCACCTGGAGGCCGACACCCTGGTGCAGCACCCCGCCGGTCATCCGGTCCAGCTCGGCGCGGCTGACCTCGAGGATCGCGATGCCCCGGTCGGCGGCGGTGCGGACGATCTCCTTGACCCGGTCGTCGATGTCGATGCCCTGCGCGGTGTAGAGCGCGGTCGCGGGCACCTGGGTGCGCAGCGACTCCAGCACCGGGTTGCGCCCGACCAGCAGCTCCGGGCTGTCCTTCGCCGGGTTGGCCTTGCGGCCCGGCGCGACCCGGGGACCGCCACGGCCGGCAGCCGGCTTGCCGCCCCGGCCCTTGGTCGTGGGCGTGCCTCGGCCACCGCCCTTGCCCCAGGTGGTGTCCTTGGTGCCGGGCTGGCCGATCTTGGGTGCGCGGCCCTCCTCGGCGGCGGCGCGGCGCTCCTTGTCCTGCTTCCAGGCGGTGCGCTGGGGCAGCTTCTCGGTGCCCGAGTACGCCTTGTGCCACGGCCGCTCGTCGGCGGGCAGCGTGCGGCCCCGCCCGGCGAGCGAGTCCTTGTTCTTGCCACCGGTGCCCTTGGGGGCGCCCGCCTTCGGCGTCAGTCGCCGGCCACGGCGCTGCGAGTTGCCGGCCATCAGTCCTGCTCTCCAATAGTCCAACGCGGGCCCTGGGGGGTGTCCTCGACGACCACGCCGGCCTGCTTGAGCTGGTCGCGTACGGCGTCGGCGGCGGCCCAGTCCTTGCGGCCGCGGGCCTGCGCGCGCTGCTCCAGGGCCAGCGCGATCAGGGAGTCCACCACGCCGCGCAGGTCGTCCGTGCGGCCGCCGCCGGCCCAGGCCGGGTCCAGGGGGTCGACGCCGAGGATATCCAGCATCGCCCGGGTGGCGGCGAGCGTCGTGCGGACGGTCACATCGTCACCGGCCGTCAGCGCGGTGTTGCCGTCGCGGACCACCTCGTGCAGTGCCGCGAGCGCCGCCGACGTGTTGAGGTCGTCGTCCATCGCGGCCACGAAGGCGGGCGGCAGGTCTCCGGGCCGGCCCGCGCCGACCCGCTCGGCCGCCCGCTGCACGAAGCCTTCGATCCGCCGGTACGCCACGGCGGCCTCGCGCAGCGCGTCCTCGGAGTAGTCGATGCGGGACCGGTAGTGCGCGGCGACGTAGTAGTAGCGCAGCTCCACCGGGCGGACGCCGAGCGAGGCCACGTAGTCGAGGTCGAGCGTGTTGCCGAGCGACTTGCCCATCTTGGTGCCGCCGATGCCGAGCAGGCCGTGGTGCACCCAGTAGCGGGCGAACGGCAGGTCGGCGGCCTGCGACTGGGCGATCTCGTTCTCGTGGTGCGGGAACGTCAGGTCGAGCCCGCCGCCGTGGATGTCGAACTCGGGGCCCAGGTAGCGCCAGCACATGGCCGAGCACTCGATGTGCCAGCCAGGGCGTCCGCGGCCCCACGGCGACGGCCAGTAGGCGTCGCCCGGTTCGCCCGGCTTGGCGCCCTTCCAGAGCGCGAAGTCACGCGGGTCCCGCTTGCCCCGGTCGGGGGCGTCGCCGGCGGGCTGCATGTCCGCCGGGGACTGGCCGGACAGCGAGCCGTACGCGGGCCAGGAGGCCACGTCGAAGTAGACGTCGCCGGAGCCGTCGGTGGCCGGGTAGGCGTGGCCGGTCTCGATCAGCCGGGCGATCAGCTCGTGCATCTCCGGGATGTGCCCGGTGGCCCGCGGCTCGTACGTCGGCGGGAGCACGTTCAGCGCCCGGTAGGAGGTGGTGAGGATCTGCTCGTTGGCGTACGCGATTGACCAGAACGGCCGGTCCTGCTCCATCGCCTTGGCCAGGACCTTGTCGTCGATGTCGGTCAGGTTGCGGATGAACGTGACCTCGAAGCCCTTGCTGAGCAGCCAGCGGCGCAGCACGTCGTAGTTGACGCCGGAGCGAAGGTGACCGATGTGTGGCGGGGCCTGGAGCGTGAGACCACACAGGTAGACCCCCACCTTGCCGGCTTCCCGCGGGACGAAGTCCCGCACCGATCGGGTGGCGGTGTCATACAGGCGTAGCGTCACCTCACAAGGGTAGCCGTCCGCACATTTCCGGGTTGGCCGGAGCCGGGTCGTACGCTGCGTGCTGTGGACACGGCGGCGCGCACGGGAGAGACGGCACAGACCCTGGACCGGGGCCTGCGGCTGCTGCACCTGGTCGCGGACGCGCCGGGCGGGCTCACCGTCACCGAGGCGGCGCACCGGCTGGGCATCGGCCGGGCGGCCGTCTACCGGCTGGTCGGCGCGCTGACCGGCCACGGGATGCTCCGGCGCGACGGCGAGGGCCGCCTGCGCATCGGCGTGGGCGTGTTGCACCTGGCCCGCCGCGCCCAGCCGCTGCTGGCCGAGGGCGCGCTGCCGGCGCTGCGCCGGCTCGCCGAGGGCACCGGGGCGACCGCCCACCTGACGGTGGTCGAGGGCGGCGAGGGGGTGGCGCTCGCGGTGGTCGAGCCGAGCTGGACGTCGTTCCACGTGGCGTACCGGACCGGCACCCGGCACCCGCTGGAGCGGGGAGCAGCCGGCCGGGCGGTGCTGGCCGGGCGGGCCGGCGATCCGGGGCCGGTGAGCACCAGCGGCGAGCTTCAGTCGGGCGCGTACGGGGTGGCCGCGCCGGTGCTCGGTGTGCCGGGTCTGGAGGGCAGCGTCGGGGTGGTGTCGCTGACCCCGCTCGATGTGGCGGACGTCGGCGCCCAGGTCACCGCCGCCGCCGAGGCGGTGGCCGCCGCGCTCGCCTGACCCGCCCTCGTCCGCGTGTCCTCGCCGGCCCTCACGCCAGCTCGGCGAAGTCGCTGCATCAAGGCTGCCCGGATGCCGCCACCTCCCCGAGGTGGAGTCGATCATGCGCAGGGCTGAGGGCCATAGCACACGGACAGGGGCGGTCGGGGGTTGTCCACAGGGCGCGGCGGGCGGCACGGCTGCGGCTGTCCACAGGGGTACCGATCTCGACCCGTGCGCCGCCACGCTCGTCACATGCCACCTCATCCTCATCGACCACCGGAGTTGGCCTGGCAGGTCTTCCGGGGCTCGGAAGCGATCCGGCGCGGGCTGCTGTCCCGGCACCATCTGCGCGGCGCGTCCTGGATCCGGCTCCGGCAGGACGTCTACGCCGACGCGCGGCTCGACCGCGACCACGCGCTGGCCTGCCGCGCGGCGCTGCTACGCATGCCACCCGGTGCGGCGATCGCCGGCCCTTCGGCGGCCTACCTGCACGGGGTCGAGCACGCCGCCGACTTCACCGACGACGTGCACGTCCTGCTGCCGGCCACGGTCCGGGCCGACTCCCAGCCGGGTGTCCGGGTGCACCACGCCCCGATGTCGAGCACCCGCAGCGGCCTCCTGGTCCCCGTCGGCGCCGCCGCCGCAGTCACGCGAACGAGCCCACCCGCAGGCACGAGGTCGCCTGTCGCGGCATCGTCGGCGGCGGACCGCCCAACGGGCACACCGGGCCGGACCAGACCGCCGAATCCGGCCGACTCCCGCAGGGGGCCCGGACCGCACGGCCCAGCCACCCCGCCGGCTTCAACCGCCGCGTTGAACCCGTTCGCGGGGTCGTCGCCCGGCGCGGAAATGATCCTGGCCGGGCCGCCGCCCCGCACCGAGCCGGCCGCCTGTGCCTGGGAGACAGCGGTCTGGGCCGATCCCGTCGCGGCGGTCGGCATCATCGACGGGCTGCTGCGTACCGGTTCGGTGAACCGGTCGGCGCTGGCGAGTGAGGCGGCCCGGAACGCCTGCCGCCCCGGTGGGCGGCGAGCGGCGTGGGTGTTCGGCCTGACCGACGGGCTGGCCCAGTCCCCGCCCGAGTCCCACCTGCGAGTCCGCCTCGTCCTCGCCGGCCTGCCCCGCCCGGCGGCCCAGTATCCGGTGCGTGTGCCGACCGGCCTGATCCTGCACCCCGACCTGGCCTGGCCGGAGTTCCGGGTCGCCGTCGAGTACGACGGTCAGTGGCAGTCCGACGCGGACCGGATGCACCTCGACCGGCGGCGGCTCAACCAGTTCGTCGCGGCGGGCTGGCTGGTGTTGCACGTGACCGGCCGCCGTCTGCGTAAGGAGTTCCCCGCCCTGGTGCGGGAGATCCGGGCGGCACTGGTGGCCCGGGGGTGGCGGCCATGACGCCCGCCGGAACGCCGAGGTGGCGGCGCCCGGGAACTCCGGACACCGCCACCTCGGGGAAACTGTCGTTACGGTCGAACGTTGGGCTTGACCGGGGTCTTCACCGCGGCGTAGGCGTCGACGATGCCGTAGCCGTAGAAGCCGTTGAAGTTCAGCGAGCCCGCGCAGTACGCGTCGAACTCGGCGTCCCGGCCCTCGTTGGTGTAGCTCTGCAGCCGCGGCTCCGGGCAGGCGTGCTCGGCCGCCGTCCGGTAGAGGTGCTGTTCGACCAGGTTCGGCGCCATGCCGTAGCCGTTGCGGCCCTCCTTCTTGCCGTGCTTGCTGACGATCAGCGCCGCCACGCCCGAGACGTGCGGGGACGCCATCGAGGTGCCCTGGAGGTAGGTGTAGTAGCCACACTCACCCTCGGCGGTGCACTGCTTGAACACCGAGTTCTCGAAGCCGGCGACAATGTTGCCGTCTTCGTCGACCGACCCCTCCTCCTGGAGCACCTTCTTCGGGTACGTGGAGAGGATCATGTTGGCGTCGGTGCGGTACGTGTCGGTGCCGAAGCCGTCGCGGAACCAGCCACCCGGCGCCGCCACCGAGATCTGCTCGGTGCCGTAGTTCGAGTAGTCCGACTTCTTGCCGGACGGGCCGACCGCCGACACGCCGATCACGTGCGGGCCCTCGACCGGGAGGTCCCAGCAGGTCGCGTTGTCGATCGGGCGCGGGTACGGGTCGGCGCCGTAGTCCGGGCTGCTCACGTCGGTGCGCGGCGCGCCCAGGTCCTCGTGGTTGTTGCCGAGCGAGCCGACGAGCGTGACGCCCTTGTGGTGCGCGAAGTTGAGCGCCCGCTTCATGGCCTCGATGACGGTGCGCTGCTCGGCCTGCGCCTCCGGCGAGTCGGCCGGGTTGGCGGTGCAGTTGTAGAGCCACGGGTCGACGTAGAAGGACATGTTCACCACGTCCAGCCCGGAGCGGCCCGCGTGCACCAGGGCGTTCACCACCGGGTTGAGGAAGAAGTAGCCGCTGTCCTGGCCACCCTTCAGCTCGACCAGGGAGACGTTCGGGGCCACGCCGGACAGGCCGAAGCCGTTCGCGGCGGCGCCGATGGTGCCTGCGACGTGCGTGCCGTGCCCGCCGTCGTCGGTGCCGACCGGGTCGAGGCAGCTCGCCACCTCGCACGGGCCGTCGACCTCGGGGATGTCCGGGGCGAAGTTGCGCGACAGCGCCCAGTTGAAGTTGGGCGCCAGGTCGGGCTGGCTGGCGTCGACGCCGGTGTCCAGGATGCCGACGGTGACCCGGCGGTCGCCCGGCTCGATCTTGCGAGCCTTGTCGGCCCGGATCATGTCCAGACCCCAGAGCTTGTCGTCGAGCGGGTCCATCTTCTTGCCGTTGCCCTTGGCGGCCTTACCCTTGGTCGCCGCGGCGGCCAGCAGGTGCTCCTGCTCGACCCGGTCCAGCTTCGGCTTGCGGCCGATCGCCTTCTCCTCGGCCGCGCCGACCAGCGCGCCGGCCGCGGTGGCCCGGCTGGCGAAGTCCGCCCGGTCGCTTCTGACCTGGAAGAGGCCGACGTCGTCGGTGCGGGCGACGACCTTGCCGCCGGCGGCGGTGATCGCGGCGACCGCGGCGTCGCTGGAGACGCCGCTCTCGGCCAGCACGGTGAAGGTCCGGAACTCCGACGGCGCGGCGTTCGCCGGGATGCTCAGGCCGGTCACCGTGAGTGCCAGCGAGGCCGCAGCCGCGACCGCGCCGACGGTGAAGCGCTTGCTCACCACATCAGATCCTCTCGTTGAGGGACGTGGTGTCATCCCACATCACGGGAGCAGGTTCCGCCAGATCGACGTCCGTTATCGGCGGCAACTAGGCATTCGCGTTCGTCACGGTGGTGAGCACCGTGGACAGTCCGGTGAGCGTGGACACCTCGGCGTCCGGTTCGAGGCCGCGCGGGCGGGGCAGCCCGGCCCGGTTGAGCCAGACCGCGCGCAGCCCGGCCCGCTGGGCGGCGGTCACGTCGTGCTCCGGCGAGTCGCCCACGTGGACGATGCGCGCGGCGGGCAGCCCGGACGCCGCCACCACCGCCGCGAAGAACTCCGGCGCCGGTTTCTTGGGCAGGCCGCCCTCGTGCGCGTACACCTCGAAGGCGAACTGCCCAGCGAGGCCGCAGCGTTCGGCGCGGCTGTTGCCGTTCGTGGCGAAGCCCAGCACGTGGTGCGGGCGCAGCGCCGCCAGCGCGGGCAGCACGTCGGGGAAGGGGCGGCTCAGCGCGTACCGGCGGGCGAAGAACAACGCCGCGAACTCGTCCAGGTCCGCCTCCAACCCGGCCCGGGCCAGTGAACGGACCAGCGCGGCCCGCCGGATCTCCTGCACCGGGGCGGCGCTGAGCGCGCCGAAGACCGCACCCCAGTCCCCCTCCAGGTCCGCAAGCGCCACGGCAGCCGCCGCCGGGGTCCGCCGCCGCATCTCGTCGAGTACGGCGACGAGTGCGCCGGTGACCGCCGGGCGCAGGTCGACGAGTGTCTCGTCGGCGTCGAAGACGACGGCGCCGCGCGGCCCGCTCATCGGTCGCCGGTCAGCACCGGCTCGGCCGGCGCCGTCTCCGGCACCGATGGTGTGCCGCGCAGTTCGTCCGCCCGGACCAGCGCGACGCCGCCGAGGATGAGCACGCCGCCGGCCAGCTGGATCAGGCTGGGCAGTTCGTCGAGGACCAGCCAGGCGATCAGCACCGCGAACATCACCTCGGTCAGCCCCACGAAGGAGGACAGCCGCGCCCCGAGCAGCCGGGTGCCCGCGACACCGGCCAGGTACGCGACCACGGCGGCGATCAGTGACAGCCCGGCGATCGGCACCAGCCAGCTCACCCGGTGCCCGCCGAAGGTGACGTCGGCGGTGCCGGCCGCGAGCGGCAGCGCTCCGAGGCCGCCGAGCAGGAGCAGCGCCACCGCGCCGACGGCCATGCCACCGCTGGCCATCACCACCGAGGGCAGCCCCGCGTCGATCCGGCCGGCGATGACGAAGTATCCGGCCAGCCCCACGCCCGCGCCGAGACCCCAGAGCACGCCCACCGGGTCGAGTCGTCCGGCGCCGGTGAGGTCGAGGACGAGCACCAGCCCGCACAGGGCGATGACCGAGCCGGCCACCGTGAGCAGCCGGGGGCGCTGCCCGTGGACCAGCCACATCCATCCGACCACGAGCACGATGCCGAGGTATTCCAGCAGGAGTGCCACGCCGACCGGGAGGTAGCGGACCGCGTTGAAGAAGCAGGCCTGCGCCGTGGCCACGCCGAGCAGCCCGAACAGCACCACGCTTCCCGCGTTGCGGCGCAGCACTGTCCACCTGCCGCGCAGCGCCAGCACGGCGGGGACGGCGAGCACCAGCGCGGCGATGCCGACCCGGGCGATCACCACGGCGACCGCCGACCACTCGCCGGTGATCAGCGGGCGGGCGAAGGTGCCCGAGGTCGCGAACGTGATCGCGGAGAGCAGTGCCAGGCCGAGCCCGACGCCGGACCGTTCACGCATCGGCATCTCCTGGTCATGAGTCAAGGGAGGTTATGCTGATGACGCTAGGCGTAGCCTCCGACAGGAGTCAAGTTGCTTTTCGCCCATGACACCGAATGCGCGCTGGTCAGCGTCGCCGCACTGGTGAACACCGCCGGCGACGACCGCGAGGGGCTGCCCGACGTGGCCGCCCTGGACGCCTTCTTCACCGCCCACGGGTGGAGCGGCCGGCACGAGCACACCGACGCCGAACTGCGCCAGGTCCGCGCGCTGCGGCCCCGGCTGCGCCGCATCTGGTACGGCGACACCGACGAGGTGGTGGCGATCGTGAACGCGCTGCTGCGCGAGTCGCACGCGCTGCCGCAACTCGTCCGGCACGACGACGAGCCGTACCACCTGCACGCCGTGCCGCGGGACGCGCCGCTGGCGACCCGGATGGCGGTCGAGGCCGCGATGGCGATGGCCGACCTGGTCCGGATGGGCGAGCTGAGCCGGCTGCGGCACTGCGACCACCCGGACTGCGACAACGTGCTCGTCGACCTGTCCCGGAACCGGTCCCGCCGGTTCTGCGACGCCGGCTGCGGCAACCGCGCCGCGGTGAGCGCCTACCGGGCCCGCAGGGCCGCCGCGTCCCACTCCTGACGCGTCGCGGGCCAGGCGTCGCGGCGCAGCTCGTACTCCACCTCGCCGTGCTCCGTACCCGGGATCGGGTCGTCGAAGGCCAGGTGGAACGTGCGGACGTAGCGCAACCCGGCGCGGGCCATGACCGCGCGGGAGCGGTCGTTTACCGCCATCGTCTGGGCCCACACCCGGCGGACGCCGACCGTGTCGAACGCGTGCCGCACCAGCGCCCGCGCGCCCTCGGTCGCCAGCCCGTGCCCCCACGTGGCGCGGCGCAGCCGGTAGCCCAGCTCCGCCTCGGCGCCGTCGTCGGACGGGTCGAGCGAGTGCCAGCCGAGGAACTCGCCGGTGAACCGGTCGAGCGTCGCCCAGCGGCCGAGCCCGGGGTGCCGGGCGTACTGCGCGAGCACCCGGGGCAGCACCTCGTCCCGGTACGTCGCGGCCGGGGTCGGCGCGCCGCCGGTCAGGAAGCGCATGACCTCCGGGTCGGCGTCCAGCGCCACCAGCCGGTCCACGTCGTCCATCGTGAACCGGCGCAGCGTCAGCCGCGCGGTCTCCAGCAACACCCCGCCGTCGTCACGCACCGTCGGATCATGCCGCGCCCCCTGTGACGGGTCGAGGCATTTACCGGCGCCGGCTCAGGGGTGGGTCATCCGGAGCAGGTCCAGCGCCTCGTCCAGCTGGGTCTCGGTGAGCGTGCCCGAGTCGACGTGCCCCCGGGCGATCACCACCTCACGGATGGACACCTGCTTGGCCAGCGCCTCCTTGGCGATCGAGGCGGCCTCGTCGTACCCGAGGTGGCGGTTGAGCGGGGTGACGATCGACGGTGAGCCCTCCGCGTACGCCAGGCAGACCTCGGCGTCCGCGACCAGGCCGGCCACCAGACGCTCGGCGAACAGCCGGCTGGACGCGGCGATCAGCTTGATCGACTCCAGCAGGTTGCGGCCCATCACCGGGAGCATCACGTTCAGCTCGAAGTCGCCCTGCGAACCGGCGAAGGCCACCGCGGCGTCGTTGCCGATCACCTGGGCGCAGACCTGCCGCATCGCCTCGGCCACCACCGGGTTCACCTTGCCCGGCATGATCGACGACCCCGGCTGGAGGTCGGGGATGCGCAGCTCACGCAGCCCGGCACGGGGGCCGGAGCCCATCCAGCGCACGTCGTTGGCGATCTTGTAGAGGCCGACCGCGATGGTACGGAGCTGACCGGACGTCTCCACCAGCGCGTCCCGGGCGCCCTGCGCCTCGAAGTGGTTGCGCGCCTCGGTCAGCGGCAGCCCGGTCGACTCCCGCAGCTTGCCGATCACCCGGTCGGCGAAGCCCAGCGGCGTGTTGATGCCGGTGCCGACGGCGGTGCCGCCCAGCGGCAGCTCGGCCAGCCGGGGCAACGCCGACTCCAGCCGCTCGACGCCGTAGCGGACCTGCGCCGCGTAGCCGCCGAACTCCTGGCCGAGCGTGACCGGCGTGGCGTCCATGAGGTGGGTACGCCCGGCCTTGACCACCGTCTCGAACTCGGCCGCCTTCTCCTCCAGCGCGCCCGCGAGCTGCTTCAGCGAGGGGATCAGATCCTCCACCACGAACTGGGTGGCGGCCAGGTGGATCGAGGTGGGGAAGACGTCGTTGCTGGACTGCGACGCGTTGACGTGGTCGTTCGGGTGCACGTCACGGCCCAGCTCGCGGCTCGCCAGGGTGGCGATCACCTCGTTGGTGTTCATGTTGGACGAGGTGCCGGAACCGGTCTGGAACACGTCCACCGGGAACTGGTCGTCGTAGCCGCCCTCGGCCACGTGCGCGGCTGCGGTGGCGATCGCCTGCGCCACGTCCGCGTCGATCACCCCCAGCTCACCGTTCACCAGGGCCGCCGCCCCCTTGATCTGCGCCAGGGCCTTGATCTGGGCCGGTTCCAGCCCGCGCCCCGAGATCGGGAAGTTCTGCACCGCGCGCTGGGTCTGCGCCCGCCACAGCGCCTCGGCGGGCACCTCCACCTCGCCCATCGAGTCGCGTTCGATCCGGTAGCCGGTCGCCTCTGGAGTCGTCACGCGTTCCATCCTGCCGCGCCGCCGGTCGGTGTGCAGGGAAAGTGGCGCGGCCCTCAGCCCAGTTCGGCGAGCAGTCTCTCGGTCTCCCGCTGGTCCGGCGACTCGACCTGACGGAACAGCGCCAGCGCCCGCCCGGCGTACCGGCGGGCCTGGTCGGAGTCGGCGTGGCGCAGGCAGCGGGCGAGGCCGTCCAGGGCCCGGGCCTGCTCGTAGCGCAGGCTCAGACGCGTGGCGTCGTCCAGCACCCGGCGGTACAGGTCGACAGCGGCGTCGACATCGCCCAGATCGTGCAGGGCTCGGGCGAGGAGGTTCCGGGAGGCGCACTGCCCGATGCGGTCCCCCGCGTCGGTCATCGCGATCAGGGCGGCCCGGTGCTGGGCGGCGGCCTCGGCCGGGCGGCCCGCCTCACGCTCCATCATGCCGATCTCGTTGAGGATCTCCCCCTCACCGAACCGGTTCGCGGTGCTCCGCTTCAGGCGCAGCGCCGCCCGGAGCAGCCGGCGGGCCGGCCCGGTCTGGCCCAGGCGGTGCCGGATCATGCCGAGGTGGCCGAGCGCGTTCGAGGTGTGCCGCGGGTCCCCCGCCACCCGCGCCAGGAGGACGTGCCGGCGAGCCGCTTCGAGGGCCAGGTCGTACCGGCCCCGGAACAGCTCGGCGATCGACAACATGTTGAACAGGCTGGAGATGGTCGCCGCGTCGTCCGGGTAGCGGCTGATCCGCAGCGCCTCGTCGACGTACCTGACGCAGCGTTCCGCGTCGTCGGTCCCGAAACACACGGCGGCGAGGTTGCACAGCGCCTGGACCTGCTCCCGGCGCAGACCGAGCCGGCGGTACCTGTCGACGCCCGCCTCCAGGAACCGGATCGCCTCCGGAAAGTCCCCGAGCCGGAACTTCGCCGAGGCGAGGTAGTTCATGGTGATCGCCACGGCCTCCTCGTCCCCCGACCCGACGGCGGTCCGCAGCGCCACTTCGTGCGTCTCGACCAGCTCGTCGAGGTGACCACCGACGAAGTTGGACCACCAGCACGCCCGGGTCAGCTGCCAGCAGTACGCCGAGAGGCCCTCCGACTCGGCCAGGTGCACCAGTCCGACGAGGGCCGCCCGGTTCTCGTCGAACCAGGACTGACCCGGCCGGTCCGGGACCGGCAGCAGGTCGGGACGCCTCGGCGGCGGGAAGGCGACCTGGCTCAGCGCGCTCAGCTTCGTCTCGGCGTCGAGCGCCAGGCCGAGCGCCACCTGAAGGTGATGGTCGAGCAGGTGCGCCGCCGCGGCCCGTCGCTCGTCCGGCCCTTCGGTCTCGGCCAGCAGCCGGCGGGCGTACTCCCGGAGCAGGTCGTGGAGGCGGTAGCGGCCCGGTGCCGTCTCCTCGGCCAGGTGCACGTCCACCAGCTCGTCCAGCAGGTCCTGCGCCTCCGGCAGAGGCACGTCGGCGAGCGCCGCCGCCACCCGGTTGTCGAACCGTACGCCGGGGTGGAGTCCGAGCAGCCGGAACAGCCGCCGGGCCGGCGCCGAGACCTGCGCGTACGAGAGCGTGAAGGCGTCCCCGACGGACCGCTCGCCGACCGCCAGCTCGGCCAGCGAGTCCTGCGCCTCGGCCAGCCGCCGCGCCAGGTCGGCGACCCGCCAGTGCGGACGGTGCGCGAGCCGGGAACCGGCCAGCCGGATGGCGAGCGGCAGATGACCGCACCGCCGGACCACCTCGGCGGCGGCGGCCGGCTCGGCGTCGACCCGGTCGGCGCCGACGATCCGGCCGAGCAGTTCCACGGCCTCGTCCGGGTCCAGGACGGGCAGCGAGTGAGGACGACCCTCGTCCAGTCCGGCCAGCCGCCGCCGGCTGGTCACCAGCACGAGATTGTCCGGACCGCTGGGCAGCAGCGCCGCGGCCTGGGCGGCGCTCGCCGCGTTGTCGAGCACCACCACGGCCCGCCGGTCGGCCAGTTCGGAGCGCCACATCGCCAGGCGGTCCTCCGCGTCGACCGGCACCCGTTCGGCCGGCACGCCGAGCTGCCGCAGCAGGGTGGCCGCGGCCGCCGCGGGGGCCAGTGGGCTGCGCTCGCTGTACCCGTGCAGGTCGATGAAGAGTTCCGCGTCGGGGAACCGCTCGCGCAACCCGGTAGCGACCTGGACGGCGAGAGTCGTCTTGCCGCTGCCGGCCATCCCGTCGATCAGATACAGCCGCGTGCCCTCCTCGACGATGTCCTTGACGAGCCGCGCCATCGTCTGCTGACGGCCGGTGAAGTCCCGGATGGCCCGGGGCAGCGTGCGTACCGGGGCCGCGGAGCGCGCGCCCGCCGCCTCGTCGCCGGCCAGCACGCGCTGGTGCAGCTCCTGCAACGCCGCGCCCGGCTCGATGCCCAGCTCCTCGGCGTAGATCCGCCGGCCCTCCCGGTAGACGGCGAGCGCGTCCGCCTGCCGGCCGACCGCCGAGAGAGCCAGCATCAGCTGGCCCCGCAGCCGTTCCCGCAGCGGATTGTGCTCGACCGCCTCGGTGAGCTCGTCGACGAGTTCGGTGCCCCGGCGCAGCCGCAGCTCGACGTCGACGCAGTCCTCCAGCACCGCGAGCCGCTGCTCGTCGAGCGCCTGGGCCCGCACTCGTACCACCCGGGCCGGGATGCCGGCGAGCGCCGGACCGCGCCACAGCGCGAG
Organism: Micromonospora sp. CNZ285; assembly: GCF_004637285.1. Taxonomy (NCBI): domain Bacteria; kingdom Bacillati; phylum Actinomycetota; class Actinomycetes; order Micromonosporales; family Micromonosporaceae; genus Micromonospora; species Micromonospora sp. CNZ285. The sequence goes on from NZ_SPQD01000001.1 coordinate 4,876,035, forward strand.
GGCGGCCCGGTAGTGGCGGCGGGCCTCGGCCAGCCGGCCGGCGGCGGCCTCGGCACGCGCGGTCTCCACGGCACGGGCGAACATGTCGGCGTCGAGGTCGTCCGGCTCGATCCGGATGCCGTAGCCCGCCGGGTCGGTGACGATCGTCCCGGCCGGCAGCCCGAGCACCGCGAACCGCTGCCGCAGCCGCGAGACGCAGATCTGCAGCTGCGTGCGCGCGGTGGCCGGCGGGCGCTCCTCCCAGACGGCGTCGACCAGGTCCTCCACCGGCACCACCCGGCCGGGGCGCAGCAACAGCATGGCGAGCACGGTGCGATCCCGGCCCGCGGTGACGGTGGCTTCGCCGCCGCCGACCCGCAAGGGCCCCAAGATCCCGAATCGCATCCGCGCCCCCGCCTGCCGCCATGCAACTTCCAGCAGCGTAGCCCGGCGGTCACCGAGCGGGGCGGCGAGGCGATAGCGATCCGATAGCGACGGCACACAGACTCGTCACCGGTTGTCGGTGACGACATCCGACGGGGGCGGTGCGCCTGCCCGGCCACCTGGCCGGGCAGGCGCACCGATGTCGATGCATGACGAACACGCCGAGGGGCGCCCGGACCATCCCCGGGCGCCCCTCGCGTACGTCTGACGTCAGCGCCGGCCGACGGTGAGGACCGGCTTGGTGACCTCGGCGAAGAAGTCGTTGCCCTTGTCGTCGACGACGATGAAGGCGGGGAAGTCCTCCACCTCGATCTTCCAGACCGCCTCCATGCCCAGCTCGGCGTATTCGAGCACCTCGACGTGCTTGATGCAGTCCTGCGCCAGGCGGGCGGCCGGGCCGCCGATCGAGCCGAGGTAGAACCCGCCGTGTGCCTGGCAGGAGCGGGTGACCTGGGCGGACCGGTTGCCCTTCGCGAGCATCACCATCGAGCCGCCGGCCGCCTGGAACTTCTCCACGTACGCGTCCATCCGGCCCGCGGTGGTGGGACCGAACGAGCCGGAGGCGTAGCCCTCGGGGGTCTTCGCCGGGCCGGCGTAGTAGACCGCGTGGTCGCGCAGGTACTGCGGCATCGGCTCGCCCGCGTCCAGCCGCTCGGCGATCTTCGCGTGTGCGATGTCCCGGGCCACGACCAGCGGGCCGGTCAGCGACAGCCGGGTCTTCACCGGGTACTTCGACAGTTCGGCCCGGATCTCGTCCATCGGCCGGTTCAGGTCGACGCGGACGACCTCCTCGGTCTCCAGCGTCTCGTCGGTCACGTCGGGCAGGTAACGCGCCGGGTCGGTCTCGAGTCGCTCCAGCCAGACGCCCGACGGGGTGATCTTCGCCACCGCCTGCCGGTCGGCCGAGCAGGAGACCGCGATCGCCACCGGGCAGGAGGCGCCGTGCCGGGGCAGCCGGACCACCCGTACGTCGTGGCAGAAGTAGCGCCCGCCGAACTGCGCGCCGATGCCGAAGTTGCGGGTCAGCTCCAGCACCTCGGCCTCCAGCTCCAGGTCACGGAAGCCGTGCGCGCTCATCGAACCCTCGGTGGGCAGCGCGTCGAGGTACTTCGCGGAGGCGTACTTCGCCGTCTTCAGCGCGTACTCGGCGGAGGTGCCGCCGATGACGATGGCCAGGTGGTAGGGCGGGCAGGCCGCGGTGCCGATGAGCCGCAGCTTCTCCTCCAGGAACTGCATCATCCGCGTGGGGTTCAGCAGCGCCTTCGTCTCCTGGTAGAGGTAGGACTTGTTGGCCGAGCCGCCACCCTTGGCCATGAACAGGAACTTGTACGCGTCGGCGTGGCCGTCCGGGTCCTCGGCGTACAGCTCCACCTGGGCGGGCAGGTTGCTGCCGGTGTTCCGCTCGTCCCACATGGTCAGCGGGGCGAGCTGCGAGTAGCGCAGGTTGAGCCGGGTGTACGCCTGGTAGACGCCGCGCGAGATCGCCTCCGCGTCGGTGCCGTCGGTGAGCACGTGCCGGCCGCGCTTGCCCATCACGATCGCGGTGCCGGTGTCCTGACACATCGGCAGCACACCGCCGGCCGCGATGTTGGCGTTGCGCAGCAGGTCGAGCGCGACGAAGCGGTCGTTCGGCGAGGCCGCCGGATCGTCGATGATCGCGCGGAGCTGAGCCAGGTGGGCCGGGCGCAGGAAGTGGGCGATGTCGTGCATCGCCTCGGCCGTCAGCGCGGTCAGCGCGCCCGGATCCACGGTGAGGAACCGGCGGCCTCCGGGGCCGTTGACGACGTCCACGCCCTCGTCGGTGACCAGGCGGTATTCGGTCTGGTCGGGACCGGTCGGCAGCAGGGGTGCGTACGAGAAGGCGGCGGCACTGCTCATGACCGAAAAGCCTAGGGCAGAGGCGTCGATCGGTGGCACCCGCAGGTCGGTCCTGGGACGACGCTCTCACCCGCTGTCACTTGCCGTCGGCGCAGAGTTCCCGTTTCGGTCCGCAACTTCCCTGGTCGCTCGGCGGGCGCCAACTGCCTCCCGGGTCCGGCGCCACCGGCGCGCCGTCCTGATCCGGCCCCGGCGCCTCGGACGTGCCGGCGCCCCAGCGGACGTACCCGATCTCCCGCCCCTCGCCGATGATCATGCCGTTCGGGCCGACCGCCAGCGCGTTGGCGGAGGTGCGCAGCTCGACCAGCACCCGGCCGTCCCGGGGCCCGACCGCGATCAGCCGGGACGGCTTCTCCTCGCTGATCACCGCCGCGTACGGGGTGAGCGCCGCGCCGGCCTTGCCGCCCGCCGGGCGGGTCCACCGGGTCCGGTCGGCCGACAGCTCCCGGCCCAGCAGCGAACCCTTGTCGGCGCTGCGCACCACGGCGTAGCGGTCGTCCACGGCGAGCAGCTTCTCGCCGTCCGCGCCGACCTGGAGCAGCCGGCCGTCGTACCCGTCGAGCACCGCCTCACGGCCGTCCGGCGCGACCCCGATGAGGACGTTGCGCCCGCCCTGCGGGTCCTCCCGCTGCACGCAGCCGGCGTAGTCGGCGGTGCGCAGATTGATCCCGGTACGCCGCCACACCTGCTGACCGGTGGCCGGGTCCACGGCGGTGACCGCGTAGTAGCAGCTCCCGTCGCGGGAGGTGGCCGCGATCCGCAGCAGCCGGCCGCCGACCACGGCGAGCCGCTCCTCCCGGCCGGGCTGGACGTTCTGGAGCACCCGGCCGGTGGCGGTGTCCACCACGTGCACCCGCCCGTCGACCGGGAAGCCGAGCAGCGGCGGGACGGACTCCGGCCCGGCCACCCCGCCGTCGATGCGGGTGGCGCCGAGCCGCCGGGTGCCGAGAAGTTCCGGGTTGTCGGCGAGCACGCCGCTGTGCACGCCGGGCAGGAACGCGCTCCACAGCGGAGCCGTGCCACGCGGATCCCAGGCGCGCAGCGTGCAGTCGGTGGCCTGCACGCAGTACGCGTCCAGCAGCAGGTTCCGGTAGGTCCAGACGGCGATCGCGCGATCGTCGCGGCGCCGGGTCACGCCGCTGACCGGGTCGAGCACCTCGTACCCCTTGTCGAGCAGCCGGCCCACGGCGACGACCGACTCCCGGCCGCTGCCCGCGACCGCCGACCAGTCGGCCTTGCGCTCCCACAGCTGGCCGCCGTCGGCGAGGTTGCGCGCCTCGATGCGGGTGCGCTGCTCGACGATCACGGTGTCGCCGGCGATGGTGACGCTGCGCGGCGTGCCGCCGACGCGCTGCTGCCAGACCACGTCGGGCTCGCTGATCGGCTTGCTGCGGTCGACCCAGTCCCAGAGCGCCGGGAACGGGTTCCAGACGCCTGTCGCGGCGAGTACGACCACGGTGACGAGCCCGAGCAGCAACCAGCCGCGTACCCCTAGGCCCTTCACACCGCACACGGTAGCGACGATCACCGGTCCCCCGGGCCGCGTGCGGTGCGTGTCGCGGCGCTTCTTGGGCGGTCCGGGGTGTTAAGGGCCGCCGCGGGCGGCGGAGCGGACCAGCGGCAGCGTGCGGTACGGGATCTGCTCGGCCAGCGCGATGATGGTGGACGCGCGGCGGATGCCCTCCGAGGCGACGATCTGGTCGATGACCCGCTGGAGGTCGGTGTTCGACCGGGCGACGATGCGGCAGAGCAGGTCGCTGGAGCCGGTGATGGTGTGCGCCTCCAGCACCTCGGGGATCGCGGCCAGGTGCGCGGTGACCTGGTCGTGGCCGTGCCGCTGACTGATCTCCAGGGTGACGAAGCTGGTCACCCCGAAGCCGATCGCGGCCGGGGTGATGTCCGGCCCGAACCCGGTGACCACGCCCCGGCCGACGAGCTTGTCGAGCCGGGCCTGGACCGTGCCGCGGGCCACGCCGAGGCGCCGGGAGCACTCCAGCACGCCGATCCGGGGCTCCTCCGCGAGCAGTTCGATCAAGCGCGCGTCCAGCTCGTCGAGCTGTACATCCTGACCAGTGTTCATGGTGTCCGACGGTACCGAATGCACAAGCTGACCAGGAATTACGTCAACTGTTGCCCAACTCACCGCGGTCCGTAGATCCTCGCCGGAAGAGCACATCCACGGCGGCCCACGAGGCCGGCCGGTACGCGAGGGAGGCCACCATGACCCAGGCGATCGACCGACCCCAGTCGACCGAGGAGGTCGACGTCGACGCTCTCGTCGGCGCAGTCGACCACGACATCACTCACGACCCGTTCCCGGTCAAGGGCATGGACCACGTCCACTTCCTGGTAGGGAACGCCAAGCAGGCCGCGCACTACTACTCCACCGCGTTCGGCATGACCTGCGTGGCGTACCGGGGGCCGGAGCAGGGCTACCGCGACCACGCGCAGTACGTGCTCACAAGCGGTTCGGCCCGCTTCGTGCTGACCGGCGCGGTCCGCCCGGACGCCGACGGCGCCGAGCATGTGGCGAAGCACAGCGACGGCGTCTCCGACATCGCCCTGGAGGTGCCGGACGTGGACGCCGCGTACGCGCACGCCGTGGCGCAGGGCGCGACCGGCCTGGTCGAGCCGCACGACGTCAGCGACGAGCACGGCACCGTGCGGATGGCATCCATCGCGGCGTACGGCGACACCCGGCACAGCCTGGTCGACAGGTCCCGCTACACCGGCCCGTTCCTGCCCGGCTTCGTGGCCCGTGGCCCGATCGTGGACCGGCAGCCGATGATCGACGCCGGCCTCCAGCCGAAGCGGTTCTTCCAGGCCGTCGACCACGTGGTCGGCAACGTGGAGCTGGGCCGGATGGACGAGTGGGTCGAGTTCTACAAGCGCGTCATGGGCTTCTCGAACATGGCGGAGTTCATCGGCGACGACATCGCCACCGACTACTCGGCGCTGATGAGCAAGGTCGTCGCCAACGGCACCCGCAAGGTGAAGTTCCCGCTGAACGAGCCGGCCGTGGCCCGCAAGAAGTCGCAGATCGACGAGTACCTGGAGTTCTACCAGGGCCCCGGCGCCCAGCACATCGCGGTTGCCACAAACGACATCCTCGCCAGCGTGGACGCCATGCGCGCGGCGGGCGTCGAGTTCCTGGACACCCCGGACTCGTACTACGAGGACCCGGAGCTGCGCGCCCGCATCGGCAACGTCCGGGTGCCGATCGAGGAGCTTCAGTCCCGCAAGATCCTGGTCGACCGGGACGAGGACGGCTACCTGCTCCAGATCTTCACCAAGCCGGTGCAGGACCGCCCCACCGTCTTCTTCGAGCTGATCGAGCGGCACGGCTCGCTCGGCTTCGGCAAGGGCAACTTCAAGGCCCTGTTCGAGGCGATCGAGCGCGAGCAGGAGAAGCGCGGGAACCTGTAACACTGTCCGCGTGACCCAGCCTGCTCCGAACCCGCCGCCGCCCGCCGGTCCTCCACCCGCGGGCGGCGGCTTCGCGCCGCCCGGCGGACCGGCGGTGCCCGCGCAGCACGTTCCTCCGGGGTACGCCGGCCCGCCCGGCTACCCGCCGCCCGGTTACCCCCCGCCCGGGTACGCCCCGGCGCCCCTCCCGCCCCCGGTGGCGCCGAACGGGCAGCCGCTGGCGAGCTTCGGTGACCGGCTGCTCGCCTACCTGATCGACACCGCAGTCGCCATGGCGGTGACGATGGCGCTGTTCCTGCCGGTCTTCTTCCTCGTCTTCGTCCGGATGATCGACGAGATCGAGCAGGCCGGCCCGAACGGCCCCGACCCGGCCGAGCTCTGGACGGGCGTGCTCCTGCCGCTGTTCGCCGCCGAGCTCGGGGTCCTGCTGCTGATGCTCGCCTTCTACTGGGTCTACCACGTCGAGTACGCCCGCCGGACCGGGCAGACGCTCGGCAAGAAGGTGATGAAGCTGCGGATCGTCCCGATGCAGCCGGACGCCGCGCTGACCCGGGGCATGCTCGGCAAGCGCTGGCTCGTCGAGTTCGCCGGCGGCATGTTCGTGCCGTTCCTCAACTACCTCGACGGTTTCTGGCAACTGTGGGACAAGCCCTGGCAGCAGTGCCTCCACGACAAGTTCGCCGGAACGGTCGTCGTTAAGGTTGGCCCGTGAGCGCGAGGAGTGAGCCGGTCCTGCGAGCCCCGCAGTCGGGAACTAGGACGGCATCGTGAGTTTGGAACCCGGCTGGTACGTCGACCCCGCCGACACGGAGACCCGCAGGTGGTGGGACGGCGAGGGCTGGATCGGCGCGCCGATCCCGGTCGACGTCACCCCGCCCGACGGCCCGCCGCCCCCCGAACCCGCGCCGGCCACCCCGACGCCCGCCGCCGACAAGCCGGCCTCCGGTCCGGGCGGCCGCCCCGACGCGCCCCCGACGCCCGGCGGGCCGGGCCCGTGGCCGGGCCAGCCGGGTCAGTCCGGCCAGGCCGGGCCGTGGCCCGGGCAGCCGGGACAGCCGAACCCCTGGCCGGGCCAGCCCGGACAGCCGGGTCAGCCGGGCATGCAGGGGCCGCCGCCGGGCTGGCCGTACCCGCACTGGCCCGGAGCACAGCCGATCCCGCGCCCGCACGGACTGCCGCTCGCGTCGTACGGCGCCCGGCTGGTCGCGCGCCTGATCGACTTCGGCGTGGTGTTCCTGCTCAACGCCGTGGTCAACGGCTGGTTCGTGTGGCGCTACATCGAGGCGGTCTCCCCGTACCTGCGCGAGTCGGTGCGCCGGGCGCTCAACGGCGACACGTCCACCGAAGGGCTGCCCCAGATCGACGACCAGGCCGGCGGCCTCCAGATCGCGATCCTGGTGATCGCCACCGCGCTCTGGTACGCGTACGAGGTGCCGTCGATGGCGGCACGCGGCCAGACCTTCGGCAAGCGGCTGATGGGCATTCGCGCGCTGCCGGTCGAGGCGGACCAGCCGCTCGGCTTCGGCCGGGCCACCCGGCGCTGGAGCACGCTCGGCCTACCGACGCTGCTCTGGTACTGCTGCGGCCTGGGCCTGGTGCTCCAGCTCATCGACGCGGTCTCACCCCTGTTCGACCATCCGCTGCGCCAGGCCCTGCACGACAAGCGGGCGCAGACGGTGGTGGTCCAGCTCCCCCGCAAGCGTGACACCCGTACCACCCCGCCCGAGAGCGCCGACACCCCGGGAGACACCCCATGACCGAGACCGGACGCCAGCAGCCCGCGCTGCGGCTCACCCGCGCCGACCTGGACGCGCTGCCCAACTACGTGCCCGGCCGCAGCCCGGCCGACCTGGCCCGCGAGCTGGGGCTGGCCGAGGCGATCAAGCTGGCCAGCAACGAGGTGCCGTACGGCCCGCTGCCGGGCGTGGTGGAGGCGGTCGCGGAGGCGGTGGCCGGATCGCACCGCTACCCGGACATGGGCGTGGTGGCGCTGCGTCAGGCGCTCGCCGAGCGGTACGGCGTGGACGCCGACCGGATCGCCACCGGCTGCGGTTCGGTGGCGCTGGCCGAGCACCTGGTGCGCGCCACCTGCCTGCCCGGTGACGAGCTGCTCTACTCGTGGCGCTCCTTCGAGGCGTACCCGATCATCGCGGCGACCAGCGGCGCGACGAGCGTGCGGGTGCCGAACGACGCCGGCCACGGCCACGACCTTTCCGCGATGGCGGCGGCGGTGACCGACCGGACCCGGATGGTCCTGGTCTGCAACCCGAACAACCCCACCGGTACGGCGGTGCGCCGGGCCGAGCTGGACCGCTTCCTCGACGCGATGCCCGACGACGTGCTCGTGGTGATCGACGAGGCGTACCGGGAGTTCGTCACCGACCCCGAGGTGCCGGACGGCCTGACCTACCTGGACCGGCCAAACGTGGCGGTGCTGCGCACGCTGTCCAAGGCGTGGGGCCTGGCCGGTCTGCGGATCGGCTGGCTGGTCGCGGCGCCGGAGGTGGCCGCCGCCGTGCGCAAGGTGGTCACCCCGTTCTCCACCAGCATGGCCGCCCAGGCTGGCGCGCTGGCCGCGCTGGCGCAGGCCGACGAGGTGGAGCGGCGCTGCGCGCTGGTCGTGGCCGAGCGGGACCGGGTCACCGAGGCGCTGCGCAAGTTCGTCCCGGACGTGCCGGACAGCCAGGCCAACTTCGTCTGGCTGCCGCTGGGCGAGCGCGCGGTGGAGTTCGGCCGGGCGTGCGAGGCGCGCGGCGTGATCGTCCGCCCGTTCCCCGGCGACGGTGTCCGGGTCACCATCGGCACCCCGGCCGAGAACGACGCGTTCCTGGCCGCCGCAGAGGCCGCGCTGGCCTGACCGGGCGCGCCCGGCGCCGGTCCGTCAACCCCCTACGGACCGGCGCCGGGCGTCTTCGTCCGACCGATCAGACAAGAGGACTATAGGTGCTTTTGTCCGTTTTTAAGCTTGACCCGCCGGATCAGGTCACTGCCAGCAGCACCGGTTCGGCCATCAGGAAGTAGCCCTGGTCGTCGTCCTCCGGAGCGGCCTGCTCCCGCAGCCGCTCCACAGCGACGTAGCCGTCCACCGCGTACGCCCGCCCGGGCCGCCAGCCGATCCCGTCGCGGCCCAGGTCGAGCACGAAACTCGACCGGGTCGTCCCGGTGAGCGGGTCGACGGTCACCAACTCCCGCCGGTCGGTCAGCAGGTGCACCCGCCCCGGCTCGGTCGCGAGCACCCGGGCCGGATGGATGTCCGCCCGGCGCCACAGCTCCTCGCCGGTACGCGCCGAGCGCCCGACCACCACCGGGCCGGACGTGTCCACCGCCCGCTCGCCGTCCAGCACCGTGTCCGGATGGTCCAGACCCGGCGCGGCGGCCGGCTCACCCGGGTCGGTCACCAGCCAGCCCCGGCTGGCCGCGCCGTCCGGCCCGGCGGTACGCAGCCCGCGGCAACCGGAGTGCCCGTGCGGGCAGCCCACAGGCGTGACGACGAGTTGCTCCGGCGCGTCCGGCGGCCGCCAGCGGGTCCGCACCGTACCGGTCGCTGCGTCCCGCAGCTCGACCGCGGCCGGGCCGTCGCAGCTGTCCACCCCGACCAGCTCGCCGCTCGCGGTGGTGCCCACGTCGGACCGGCAACCCCTGCCCACGTCGGCGCGCCAGAGACGGCGGCCGTCGGTGAGGTCGTAGCCGCCGAGCCCGCCCGGACCGGCCGCGAGCAGCACGCTCCGCCCGTCCGCAGTTCGCGCCACGTGCAGTCCGGCCGGATCCCAGACCGTGGCGGCGAAGGTGCGTCGCGGCTCCGGCACCGGCCCCGGATGCGGGCCGTCGGCCTGCCAGGCCACCCGTCCGGTACGCGCGTCGAGCGCCACCAGCTTCCCGTCGGACCAGCGGCTGACCACAGTGGTCCCCTCGGCGAGCACGCCGACCAGCGTCGCCGGCCAGCGGCGGAAGGACCAGAACGGGGTGACCCGGTGCCGCCCGGTGACCGGCTGGTCCGCGTACACCTGACGGGCGCCCGCGTAGACGCGGAGGCGGCCGTCCACGACGAGCGGCGCCACCGGCAGCCGCGCGAGCACCCCGGCGATCGGCGCGGGCGCCTCCGGGTACGGCTTCCGGGCCGGGGTGTCGACCTCGGCGGGTGCCAGCACCCGGACGGCCACGGCGACCGACGCCGCGACGGCGAGCACCGCCACCAGCGCCACCACGGCCCGCCGCCTCGCGGCCTTCGCCATCCGTCACCTCCGCCCCGGCACCCTACCGGCCGTGTGCGGGCGGGATGCGGGGAGCGGCCGGGTCGGCTCAGGCCGCCTCGGTGGATCGGTCGGAACCGGCGGCCAGCGCCAGGTCGGCCAGGTCACGCCGGAGCGCGCCCTCGACCGCGCGGGCGGCCAGGCCGCCGAGGATCAGGGCCAGCACCCGCCCGTACGCCCGGGTCGGCACCGCCTCCTGTTCGACCGTGACCTCGGTGCAGCCGCGCCGCCGCCGCTCGACGGTGCGCAGCGTCCAGGTGATCCGGTAGTCGGCGCCGGCGCCGCGTGACCCGAGCACCAGGCGACCGGGCGCGACCGCCTCAATCACCTCGAACTCCTCCGGTTCGGTGCCGCCGTCCGGCCGGACGCGGGTCTCCCGCCACACCGTGCCCGGTCCGAACCCGCCGGTGCCGACGACCTCGACCGCGTCCACCGCCGAGAGCCAGTCGGCGCGGGCCGGGAGGTCGGTGAGCAGCCGCCACAGGTCGGCATCCTGCGCTTCGATGAATGCGGAAACCGTCACCGTCGACATGGCACCTCCCGTGTCGTACACGGTACGGGCCGTGACCGGAAACGGGGAGCCTCCCGGTGACATTTCCACCACCGGTGCCCCCGCCGGGGCACCGGTGTGGCGCGAGGGCGGTCAGCCGCGGAGCGTGCCGCCCCGCAGCGCGGTGACGAACGCGGCCCAGCCCGGCGGGCTCACCGCGAGCGCCGGACCGTCCGGGTCCTTCGAGTCGCGTACGCCCACCACGCCGTGCGCGGCGACCACGTTCGTCGCCACCTCGACGCAGAGACCCTGATCGTTCGAGCGGCTGCTGGTGCGCCAGACGGCACCGGTCAACTCGGTCATGCTCGGTCCTTCCTGTTTCGGCTTCCGCTGGTACGCCCGGCCCGGCACCGCGGGCGGCTCCCGGAAGACCGGGAGCCACCGGCCGGGGCGTAGGTGATCCGGAGCGATCAACGCCGAAGGAAACGGCCCCGGTCGCACCTGATGTGCGACCGGGGCCGGTTCGGAAGGTCGGATCTCAGCGGGCCGGGAGGATCGTCCCGGTGACCTCGCCCAACGCGACAGTGGTGCCGTCCGGGCCGGGCGCGGTGGCGGTGATCGTCACCGTGTCGCCGTCCTCCAGGAACGTCCGCTCGCTGCCGTCCGCGAACTTGACCGGCTCGGATCCGCCCCAGGTCAGCTCCAGGAACGACCCGACCTGGCCGCGCTCCGGACCGGAGACGGTGCCGGAGGCGTAGAGGTCGCCGGTACGCAGCGACGCGCCGTTGACGGTGAGGTGCGCGAGCTGCTGCGCCGGGGTCCAGTACATGCCGGCGAACGGCGGCTCGGCGACCCGCTCGCCGTTCCACTCGACCGACAGCGTCAGGTCCAGCCCGAGGCGCGGGGTGTCGCGCAGGTAGTCCTGCACCGGCGGGTCCTGGTCGGGCGCGGGCACGAACGCGTCGGCCAGCGCCTCCAGCGGCGTCACCCAGGCCGCGACGGAGGTGGCGAACGACTTGCCGAGGAACGGTCCGAGCGGCTGGTACTCCCACGCCTGGATGTCCCGGGCCGACCAGTCGTTGACGAGCACCACGCCGAAGACGTGGTCGGCGAAGTCGGCCACCGGCACCCGCTCGCCGAGCCGGCTCGGCACGCCCACCACGAAGCCCACCTCGGCCTCGATGTCCAGCCGGACCGAGGCACCGGTGGTCGGGCCCTGCGCGCTGGCCCGCTGACCGGTCGGGCGGATCACCGGGGTGCCGGAGACGACCACGGTGCCGGCCCGGCCGTGATAGCCGATCGGCACGTGCTTCCAGTTCGGCAGCAGCGGCGGCTGGCCGGGCCGGAAGATCTGCCCGACGTTCGAGGCGTGGTGCTCGGAGGAGTAGAAGTCGACGTAGTCGGCCACCTCGAACGGCAGCGCCATCTCGACCTCGCGCAGCGGCACCAGCAGCGGCTCGACCGCCGCCCGGTGCTCCGGCTCGGTGAGCAGCTCGACGATCCGCTGCCGGACCGCCGTCCACTGCGGGCGGCCGAGCGCCATGAAGGCGTTGAGCGTCGGCCGGCCGAGCGCGCCGCCGGCCAGCACCAGACCGGCGGCCTCCGCGCCGGCCAGGTCCAGCGCGAAGTCACCGATGCGGACGCCGACGCGCGGCTCGCCCTCGCCGTGCCGGAACACGCCGTACGGCAGGTTCGTCACCCCGTACGGCGACCCTGCCACACCCGGAACCCAGCTCATGCGGTGCCGACCGGGCATGCCCTCACGGCCCTCGCTCCGCTCGGTGCGTTCGCTCATGCCTCGTAGCCTCCGTTCACCAGCCCCAGCCGGATCAGATCGGTAAGTGGTTCGGCGATGCTGCACGAGCCGTACCCGACCCAGAGCGGGCGCTCGGCGTCGCGGTGCGCCCGGGCCGGCTCGACCACGCGTACCGGGTCGGTGGCCGCGAGCAGCTCGGCCACGCCGTCCACCTCGGTGCCCCCGACGGCGGCGAGCGTGGCGCCCAGCACGTTGACGAAACCGTGGTGGTTGAAGCCGGTCTCCGGGTCGCGGTGCCGGATCGCGTGGTGCAGCCCGGCGGTGAGCTTGAACGGCAGCTTACGGTCCCGGCACGCGCAGATCACCGCGGCCAGCTCGACCGGGGTGGGGAACAGTTCGGCGGCGAGCCCGCCGGTGCGGAACTTGGCGGCCACCGGCAGCCCGGCGGCGCGTGCCTCGGCGAGCGTATCGAGCGCGCCCATCAGGCCGAAGGTCAGCGGGATCTCCGCGTACACGGCGGTGCCGTCGAGCCGGCCGGCGAGCGTCATCAGCTCGGACAGCCCGGGTTGCGGGTCCTCGCCGCGCTTGGCGACCGGCGCTTCGATCTGCCGGGCGCTCACCCCGTCGGGCGCGAGCGCGTCCAGCGCCTGCGGGAGCTGGTCCAGGCCGGTGTCACCGATCAGCCCGATCACCAGGCCCTCGGCCGGGTCCACCAGGCCGCTCAGCGATCCGCGCTGGATCTCCGAGGCGGGCAGCAGCAGTGGGCCGACCATGTCGGCGTACCAGGCCGTGCGGTGGGTGCGGTGCGCGGTCACCGCGTCGGGCAGCGGGGCGTTGCCGGGCGGGAAGACCGCGGCGTCGTCCACCAGGCCGGAGAGGAGGCGGGGCACCTGCGTTGACACGAGACAAGAATGTACGGGACGCTACGAGGAACGGACAACAGCGTCCGATTATCGGACGCCACCGGCCGGAGAACGGGACATATCGGGAGGCGAGATGCCGTACTACCGCAGCGTCGGCGACGTGCCGCGCAAGCGCCACACCCAGTTCCGCCAGCCCGACGGCACGCTCTACGCGGAGGAACTGGTCGGCCAGGAGGGCTTCTCCTCCGACTCGTCGCTGCTCTACCACCGGCACGCGCCGACCGCGATCCTCGCCGCCGAGGAGTACGCCCCGCCCACCGTCACCCGCGTGCCGAACCTGCCGCTCAAGCCGCGCCACCTGCGCACCCACAAGCTCGACGGCACCGGCGCGGACCCGGTGCTCGGCCGGCAGTACCTGCTCGCCAACGACGACGTACGCATCGCGTACGTGCTCGCCGACCGGCCGTCGCCGCTGTTCCGCGACGCCACCGGCGACCACTGCCTCTACCTGGAGGCCGGGTCGATGCGGGTCGAGTCACCGTTCGGCGTGCTCGACGCGGTCGCCGGCGACTACGTCGTCATCCCCACCTCGACCATCCACCGCCTGGTGCCCACCGGCGACGAGCCGACCCGGCTGCTCGCCGTCGAGGCGTCCGGCCACATCGGGCCGCCCAAGCGCTACCTCTCCGTACGCGGGCAGTTCCTGGAGCACGCGCCCTACTGCGAGCGCGACGTCCGCGGACCGGACACCCCGCTGCTCGTCGACGGCGAAGAGGTCGAGGTCCTGGTGCGGCACCGGCGCGGTTGGACGAGGTACGTCTACGCGAACCACCCGTTCGACGTGGTGGGCTGGGACGGGCACATGTACCCGTGGGCGTTCTCCATCCACGACTTCGAGCCGATCACCGGGCGGATCCACCAGCCGCCGCCGGTCCACCAGACGTTCCAGGGCCCGAACTTCGTGATCTGCTCGTTCGTGCCGCGCAAGGTGGACTACCACCCGGCCGCCATCCCGGTGCCGTACAACCACCACAACGTCGACTCCGACGAGATGCTGTTCTACACCGGCGGCAACTACGAGGCCCGGCGCGGCTCCGGCATCGAGCAGGGCTCGATCTCGCTGCACCCGTCCGGCTTCACGCACGGCCCGCAGCCGGGCGCGGCCGAGCGGTCGATCGGTGCGGAGTTCTTCGACGAGCTGGCGGTCATGGTGGACACGTTCCGCCCGCTCGACCTCTGCGACGCCGCCGCCCACTGCGAGGACGACGGCTACGCCTGGACCTGGGCGCGCAAGTCCTGACGTACGCGAGAAGGGCCGCGCCCGGCACGGACGCGGCCCCTTCGCACGCGGTCGTCAGAACGTGGACGCGTCGATGACGAAGCGGTAGCGCACGTCGGAGGCGAGCACCCGCTCGTACGCCTCGTTGATCTTCTCGGCCGGGATCACCTCGATCTCGGCGCCCAGCCCGTGCTCGGCGCAGAAGTCGAGCATCTCCTGGGTCTCCGCGATGCCGCCGATGTTCGACCCGGCGAACGAGCGACGAGCCGGGATCAGCGAGAACGCGTGCACCGACAGCGGATCCTCCGGGGCGCCCACGTTGACGAGCGTCCCGTCCACCGCGAGCAGCCGCAGGTACGCGTCCATGTCGAGGGTCGCGCTCACCGTGTTGATGATCAGGTCGAACGAGCCGGCCAGCTCGCGGAACGTCTCCTCGTCGGAGGTCGCGTAGTAGTGGTCGGCGCCGAGCCGCAGCCCGTCCTCCCGCTTCTTCAGCGACTGGGACAGCACCGTCACCTCGGCGCCCATCGCGTGGGCCAGCTTCACGGCCATGTGGCCGAGACCGCCCATGCCGATCACCGCCACCCGGCGGCCCGGCCCGGCGTTCCAGTGCCGCAGCGGCGAGTACGTGGTGATTCCGGCGCAGAGCAGCGGCGCTGCGGCGTCCAGCTCGATGCCGTCCGGGATGCGCAGCACGAAGTCCTCGGTGACCACGATGGCCTGCGAGTAGCCGCCCTGGGTCGGCTTGCCGTCCCGCCCCACCCCGCCGTACGTGCCGGTGCTGCCCTTCAGGCAGTACTGCTCCAGGCCCTTGCGGCAGTTGTCGCACTCCCGGCAGGAGTCGACGAGGCAGCCGACGCCGACCCGGTCGCCGACGGCGAACTTCGTGACCGCGGAGCCGACCTCACGCACCATGCCCGCGATCTCGTGACCCACCACGATCGGGTAGCGGGTCGGACCCCACTCGCTGCGCGCGGTGTGGATGTCGGAGTGGCAGATGCCGGAGAACCTGATGTCGATGAGAACGTCGTCCGGTCCGAGATCGCGCCGCTCGATGGTGGTCGGGGCGAGCGGTTCGGTCGCGGACGTCGCCGCGTAGGCGTTGACGGTGAGCACTGATTCCCGCTTCCTTCAGCCGGTGTTTCCGGTCCTCCTACCCTCTCACCGGCGAGCGAACGCGGTGAATCCGGCCACCACCGACGCGGTGATCGCCCCGACCAGCGGCAACGGGCCGCCGACCAGCGCGTACACGAGCAGCAGCACCACCGCGGCGGCGGCCGCGTAGACCGGCACGACCAGGCCGCGTGACATCGCCTCCCGCAGGCCGGGCCGCCACGTAGCCGGGCGCCGCAGCAGCACCGCCGTCCCGGCCACCGCCAGCACCGCGAGCAGCCGGGAGGCGCCGGACGAGGCCGGGGCCAGCGCGGCGACCAGCACGCTCGCGAGCAGCGACCAGCCGGCCACCGACAGCAGGAGCCGCCGGATGCCGTCGTCCACGGTCCGCGCCGGGTCGGGACGCGCCACCGGCAGGTCCGCCAGCGCGGTCAGGTGTTCCAGCGTCTCGGCGTACCGGCGGCGTTCCAGCCGGGCCACGCCGACGTCCTGCCCCGCGTCGCCCAGCTCCGGGTCCAGCCGCAGCGCCTCCCGGTAGGCCCGCTCGGCCAGGTCGAACAGCTGCAACCGCACCGCGACCAGGCCGAGCACCAGGTGCGCCTCCGGCTCGTCCTGGGCCAGCTCCACCCCGCGCCACGCCGCGTCCAGCGCCGCCTGCCCGTTGCGCGACGCGGAGAGGATGGCGGCGGCACTGCGCTGCGCGTACGCGTCGCCCGGCGCACGCGCCACGATCTCGTCGGCGGTGGCGGCGGCGGGCTTCCAGCGTTCGAGGTCGAGGAGCGCGAACCCGCGCGCCACGAGTGCCGGCACGGCCTCCCCGGCGGCAGGCGGCACGGCGCCAGGCATGTCGCTGGTGGACATCTCCGCGACCGGCGTCCCGACGGCGGGCGGTTCAGGGACGGACGGGCCGCCTGCGGCGGCCACTGCGGCCTCGGCGACGGCGAGCGCCTCGGATGGCCGGTCGGCGGCCAGGTGCATCCGGGCCAGCATGGTCAACGCGGGCACGTGCGCCGGTTCGGTCGCGATCAGCGCGGTGAGTTCGCCGATCCCCTCGTCGTAGCGCCCCAGCTCGGCGAGCAGGTGGGCGCGTTGCAGGTAACCGTCGGCGGCGGACTGGTCGGGGGCGGCGTCACTCGGCATCCCGGCGAGCGTATCCGCCCGGACCCACCGCGCGCCGAGGGTGCCCGGCGTCAGGCACTCCGGCAGGACGCGCCCGCACGGCCGCCGCACGTGCCCAGGCTGCACCACCGGCGCAGCCCGCTCTCGTCCAGGAACAGCCACCCGCACCGCCGGTCCGGGCAGACCCGCACCGTGAACCGGGCCGGATCGGCGAGCAGCTGCGCGCCGCTGAACGCGGCGGCGTGCACCGGCAGCCGCAGCCCGGCCGCCAGGTCCGGCCACCACCTGCCGCGTCCGTCCGCCTCGCGCCGGAAGACGAGCGTACGGGCGGCGGCCTCGGCGGCCCGCGCGACGGTCTCGAAGGCCGGGCCGTCGTCCGGGTCGACCAGGCTGGCGTAGAGCGCGGCGCGGAGCGTACGGGCCTCGTCGAGCACCGCCTCCGCCGCGGCCGGGTCGCGGCGCGCGAGGTGCAGCAGGCGGTTCGTGGAGACCTCGTCCACCAGCCCGACGTGGCCGGCCCAGACGACGAGGGTGCGGTAGCCGCGCAGCCACTCGGCGCCGGGCAACGGCGGCTCGTGCCCCCACCCGGCGAGCGTGTTGCAGAAGTCCAGGGCCGGGTGGCCGCCCACGCTCCACGGCAGGCTCTCGTCGCCGACCCGGATCTCGTGCATCGGCCGGGCGACCCGGTCCAGCCGGTCGTCGCCCGCGAGCACCCGGCGCTGCACCTCCCGGAGGCGGGGCCCCGGCTCGACGCCGAAGTCGGCCGCGAGCAGGTCCCGGGTGGCGCGGTAGAGGCGCAGCGCGTCGGCCCGCCGGTCGCCCCGGTAGAGGGCGGTCATCAGGACCGCCACGAGGTGCTCCCGCGTCGGGTGCTGGGCGGCCAGTGGCATCAGGTCGGCGATCGCGCGGGTGTGCCGGCCCAGCGCGAGCTGTGCCTCGGCCCGTAGTTCCACGGCGACGAGGCGAAGTTCCTCGACCGTGCCGTGCAGCCGGTCCCGCAGCTCGTCGTCCGCCGCGTCGGCGAGCAACGGCCCGCGCCAGAGGGCGAGCGCCCGGTCGAGCGACCGCACCCGCTCGGCGGGATCGACGGTCCGCCCGGCCGCCCGGACCAGGTCGGCGAACTCGTCGACGTCGACCCGGTGCCCGTCCTCCTCCACCGCGTAGCCCTCGCCCCGGGTGCTGATCCGCACCCCGTACGGGTTGAGCGAGCCCCGCAGCCGCCCGATGTACGTCTGCACCGCACTGCGGGCCGTGGGCGGCGGCCGGCCGTTCCAGAGCAGGTCGATGAGGCGGTCGGTCGGCACCACCCGGCCCACGTCGAGCAGCAGCACCCCGAGCAGGCAACGCTCCTGGCGCCGGCTGCCGACCTCGACCGGCCGGCCGTCGTGGCGGGCCTCGAACGGCCCGAGCAGGCGGAACTCCATACCGAACAGGACGACCCGGTGCCGACCCGGGGTTGTCGCCCGACGGTGATCGCGTGGTGAGGAACCCGGCCGGCCGGATCCGCCCGCGCGACGCCTGCCACGCGACGCGGTGAGCCGGTGGTGAGCGGGCCCGGCGATGCTCGCCGCCCGGACCAGCGAGGGATGGAGTGGAACATGCGGTTCAGGATGAGTATCGCGGTGGCGAGCGTCGTGGCGGCGGTGGTCGCGGCCCTACCAGGGCCGGCGTCCGCCGCGCCGGAGCGGCATCCCGCCCCGGGTGCCTGGGAACCGGCGCCCCAGGCGCCGTTCGAGATGCCCGCCGGCGCGCGATGCGAGTTCGCGGTACGGGTCGAGCCGATCGTGGACGAGGTACGGAAGCTGACGATCGAGACCTACCCGGACGGCACGCCGAAGCGGGAGTTGTTCACCGGCGCTCTGATCAACCGGGTGACGAACCTGGAGACCGGCGCCACCTCGACGGCGGACGCGAGCGGCACCGCCCTCGTCGTCTACCGCACCGACGGCTCGATGACCTGGTACGTGACCGGGCCGGTGCTGCTCGGCTTCCGGGAGAACGCCGGCACGCTGCCGAAGGGGCTGTGGATCGTCGACGGCCAGTTCCGGGTGGAGTTCTCCCCCACCTTCGACAAGACGATCACGATGCTCCACGGCACTACTCACAACGTCTGCACCGACGTCGACTGATCGGGTGACGCGGTGACCGGCGTCCCCGGTCACCGCGTCAGCCGGCCGGGGCCGCGTAGATCAGGGCCACCGCGATCCCGGCCAGCCCCTCCCCGCGCCCGGTGAAGCCCAGCCCGTCGGTGGTGGCGGCGGAGACGGTCACCGGCGCACCCACCGCCTCGGAGAGCACCCGCTGTGCCTCCTCCCGGCGCGGCCCGATCTTGGGGCGGTTGCCGACGACCTGCACCGAGACGTTGCCGATCTGGAAGCCCGCCGCCCGCACCCGGCGTGCGCTCTCGGTCAGCAGCGCCACCCCGGAGGCGCCGGCCCA
Source organism: Micromonospora sp. CNZ285 (assembly GCF_004637285.1). Taxonomy (NCBI): domain Bacteria; kingdom Bacillati; phylum Actinomycetota; class Actinomycetes; order Micromonosporales; family Micromonosporaceae; genus Micromonospora; species Micromonospora sp. CNZ285. Next base: position 4,895,071 of record NZ_SPQD01000001.1, read on the forward strand.
CTCCGGCTGGTCCACGCCGAAGTTCGCGCCCAGGTCACCGAGACCGGCGGCGGAGAGCAGGGCGTTGCAGGCGGCGTGCGCCGCCACGTCGGCGTCGGAGTGACCGGCCAGGCCGTCCTGGTCCGGCCAGTGCAGGCCCGCGACCCAGCAGGGCCGCCCGGCCGCGAACGCGTGCACGTCGGTGCCGACAGCCACCCGAGGAACGATCATGACCAGAGGGTACGCGTCGCGCCTTGACGGCGGCCCCGGCTGTGGTTAGCTTTGGTTGTTGTACGCCCCAGTGTCGCCTCTGCCTCGTGCAAGCGCCTGGGGCTCTTTCTTTGCCGTCGGCGCGGCGGACGATCTCGCGCGCTCGTCACGCTTAGCATCCATCCCGTGACGCAGCACCCCCATGCTCGAACGGTGCACCACTGGATCTCGCCCGGCAGGTTCCACCCCTATCTGGCTGCCGCCGGTGGCGACGAAAGCAAAGCCTGCGAGTTGTACGAGTGGAGCGTCGCGCTGACAGGCGCGTCGTTCGAGGCGTTCCACTACGTCGAGGTCGTCACCCGCAACGCGATTGATCGGGAGATGAGAGCGCACCTCAACGAGCCGGACTGCGGCATCCCGTGGTTCCTCCTCGAGGTCAGCGGTAAGCGCCACGTGCAGGACGGGATCGACCGGAACGTCGCCGAGGTCCGCGCGCGCTTGCGTCGAGACCATTCCCGGAAAGAACCCGCGACCAAATCATCGCGGGCTTGAGTTTCGGCTTCTGGGTCTCGATGTTGGGCTCGGAGCACGAGCAACTGTGGCGGGACGCCCTGCACCTTGCCTTCCCATACTCGTCCGGCAAGCGCCACGACGTCGCCAGCGCGATGAACGCTCTCCGGGTGTTCCGCAACCGGCTTGCCCATCATGATTCGCTCCTCGCCACCGACGTGCCGTTCCGCCTCAGTCAGATGATCGACGTCGTCGAGTGGGCCGACCCGGATGCCGCCCGCTGGCTCAGGAAGATCGAGCGGGTGACCGGGGTACACCGACTGCGCCCAGCCGCCCGCAACGACACGGTCGTGGTCCCCGCCAAGAATGCATGGGGGCTCTACCAGTCGGCGCGCGCGTACGTCTGTCAGGCGGGCAGGTCATTTCAATCTGTGGATCATCTGGCCTTCTACTCGCAGCGCCAGATCCTTCCGGAGGTGCCCAAGATCCTCTTTCGGCTCGACAACGTCGATTGGACGGTCGGCGAGGTGAACCGGCTCCGAGCGACGGGCGAACGGCGCGACGCACTCCTCGCCGACATCATCGAGGTCAGCCGGAAGCACGGGTGGACCGAGGGGCGTTATCAGGTGTTCGGACTCACGGCGCCGGGATCGGCCGGCCACCTGACGCTGCCGACGCCGATCCCGCACCACGGCCGAGGCAGGGGTAGCGCCTTCACACAAGGCCAGCGGTATGTCGTCCGAGACCGCCTCCGCCGGGCCAGATCCACCGCCGACCTGTGAGGCGGCGCGTCAGGCGCCTGTGGTCAGGAGGTGTTCGGCGAGGGCCAGGTCGAACGGGCGGGTGATCTTCAGGGCCAGCTCGGAGCCGGGTACGCACGTCACCGGGATTCCCTGCTTCTCGACCAGGCCGGCGTCGTCGGTCAGCGCGTCACCCGCCGACCGGTGGGCCGCGATCAGCACCGACCGGCGGAAGCCCTGCGGCGTCTGCACCGCCCGCAACGCGGACCTGTCGACGGTGCCGAGCACCCGCTCGGTCGCGTCGACCTCCTTGATCGTGTCGACCACCGGCAGCACCGGGATCACCGCGTCGTGCCCGTCGCGGACCGCCGCGGCCACCGACTCGACCAGGTGGGGCGGCGTGAGCGCGCGGGCCGCGTCGTGCACCAGGACGATCTCCGGACCGGCGGGAACTGCGGCGAGGGCCGCCGCCACCGACTCCTGGCGTTCGGCGCCACCGGGGACCACAGTCACCGGGGCGACGGAGGCGAGCATCGCGCGTACCGCCTCGACCTCGGTCGCCGGCGCGGCCACCACGATCGTGTGCACGGAGGGCGCGGCGGCGATCCGGCGGACCGCGTGTACGAGCAGCGGCTCACCGGCGAGCAGCCGGAGTGCCTTCGGGGCGCCGGGTCCGAGGCGTACCCCGGCACCTGCCGCAGGAACGAGGACCGCGACGTCACCGCGCGGATTGAGCTGCGCGGTCACGTCGCGGTCCTCGGATTCGTTCGCTGCGGGGTGGGTAGAGGCAGAGGCGTGGATCAGGCCTCGGTCAGCACCTTGTCGAGCAGCGTCTCGGCCTCGTCCTTGGTGCTCTTCTCCGCCAGCGCGACCTCGCCGACGAGGATGTCACGGGCCTTGGCGAGCATCCGCTTCTCGCCCGCCGACAGGCCCCGCTCCCGCTCCCGGCGCCACAGGTCGCGGACGACCTCGGCCACCTTCAGCGGGTTACCGGAGGCCAGCTTCTCCAGATTCGCCTTGTAACGCCGCGACCAGTTGGTCGGCTCCTCGGTGTGCGGTGCACGGAGCACGTCGAAGACCTTGCCCAGGCCCTCTTCGCCAACCACTTCGCGCACACCCACGATCTCGGCGTTCTCGGCGGGCACCCGGACCGTCAGGTCACCCTGTGCGACCCTCAGGACGAGGTATTCCCTGGGCTCGCCCTTGATGACCCGAGTCTCGATTGCCTCGATGAGTGCGGCCCCGTGGTGGGGGTAAACAACGGTCTCGCCGACACTGAAAACCATAGGTTCGAAACCCCTTTCGCTGTGTCTAGGGTAACACGCTCGGGCACCGATGTCTCACCGCTGTCCTGATCGTTGGCGCAGCTCAGGGGCCCTGTGAGAGGTATTTCTTCAGCTTGACAGGCGGTCAAACCGATGCTTTCGACACGCTCCGTGAGGAACACGTGACAACCCGGTAAGGGGTGACGGGAGCGTCCAGATCTAGGGCAATGCGCTCCTTCCATGGTAGCTCCGCAACTCCGTCCGCGCCCAGGTGTGGCGTTACGGCGGCCGGTGCGGGACGCTGGTGAGGGACGTGACGTCCGCTCACCGAGACGTTCCTGGGGGTCCGATGGGCGTGCCTGACGCTGACGGCCAGGGGCCGCCGGACGGGCTGCCCGGCCTGCCTCCGGAGTGGGGCCGCGTGGTCGTCCCGGACGACGCCTCGGCGCTCGCCGACGAGGCCCGGCAGGTCCGCCGGGAGCTGCGCCGCGCGCGGCAGGGCTCCGGCCGGCGTGCCGTTCCGGCCCGCCTCGGGCTGCCGGTGCTGATCCTGCTCGTGTCGGTGCTGGTCACGCTCGCCGGGCTGGCCGCCGTCACCTGGCCGCGCACCACCACGCGGTCCGGCGCGCCGACGGTGCTCCCCCGCTCCACCACCGCGCCGCAACCGGTCGGCCCGCTGCCCGCGCTGGACCTGGTCGGCGCGAACGACACGCCGGTACCGGTGCGCAGCCTGCTGCCCGCCATGATCATCCTGGTCGACGCCTGCGCCTGCGCCGAGCAGGTCGGCACCGCGGCGCGCGCCGCGCCCCCCGGCGTCACGGTGGTCACCGTGACCGAGGGCCGCAGCGCCGGACCCGCGAGCGTCCCCGGGGTACGCCCGCTCGGCGACCCGGCTGGCGGCCTGCGCTCCTACCTGCACCTGTCCGCCCATCCCGGCACCGCCGCCGCGCTGCTCGTGGACCGGCAGGGCACGCTGGTCCGGGTGGTGCCGGAGCTGGGCCCGCTGTCGGACTACGGCGCCGACCTGGCCCGGCTGGGCAGCTGACCGGCGACCCGAGAGCGCCGCCTGGGCGGCTGAGCTGCCGGCCCGAGGAGGCGGGAGCCGCCGGCGCCCGGCGCGCGACGGCGGTCAGTAGAGCGCTTCGAGCCGGGCGTCCAGCTCGGCCCGGCCGCGTACGCCGGTGAACCGCACCAGCACCGGTGCGCCGGTGCCGCCCAGCAAGGGCAGCTCCAGTCGCCCGCCGCACCGGAGGAACCGACGCGCGTCGCCGGACCCCGCACCGGAGAGCTGCACGGCGACCGCCCCGTCCCCGGAGCAGCTCACCGTCAGCCGGTAGTCGTCGCCCCGCGAGGGATTCACCTGCCGTACGACGGGCGGCCCGTCCGGCGTCAGGTCGGACGTCTCCCGCCACACCACGTGCGACACCTGGAGCACACGCGAGGTGCCGTCCTCCTCGACCCGGATCACCACCGACCGGTCCGGTGCCGTGGCCGGCGCACGGAGTGCCCGGGGCGTCGGGTCGCGCCCCGGTCGTGCCGGCCAGGCGTCGCCTGTCGACGGGTCGACCCGCCAGGTGCGGGCGATGGGTTCGGCGCTCGTGGGCGGCGCCGGCACGGCAGTGGCCGCACCCGGCTCCGGTGCAGCCGCCCGCCACCAGGCCGCGCCAGCCGCCAGTGCCAGGACGGTCAGGACGGTCAGCGGTACCCGCCCGTCCCGCTCGTCGGAGGCCATGACGGCAGCGTATCCGCGCGGCCCGGGGCGGGGCGAGCCGTCAGCCCACCCGTTCCAGCAGCACCGCGTAGAGCGTCAGGCCCGGTCCGAACGCGAGCATCACCACCCAGCGCGGCGGCGACGGCTCCGTACGCCACAGCCGGTCCAGGATCAGCAGTACGGTCGGGGACGAGCAGTTGCCGTGCTCGGCGAGCGTGCCCCGGGAGGCGGCGAGGCCGTCCGGCGGCAGGGCCAGCTCACGCTCCACCACGTTGAGGATCCGCGGCCCGCCCGGGTGCACCGCCCAGCCGTCCACGTCGGAGCGCTCGCACCCGTGCCGCGCCAGCAGCTCGTCGATCAGCGTCCGCACGTGCCGGGACAGGACCTGCGGCACCTTCGGCGACAGCCCCATCCGGAAACCGGTGTCGGTGACGTCCCAGGTCATGTGGTCGGCGGTGGAGGTGTCGGTGACCGAGGTGACCTCGCGCAGCGCGTACCCCCGGCCGCCGGGGACGACCACGGCGGCGACCGCGGCGTCCGAGAACAGCGCGTGGGAGACGATCTGCTGGGTGTCCACCCGGGCACCCGGCGGCTGGATGTGCAGGCTGGTCAGCTCCGCGCAGAGCAGCAGCGCGGGCCGCCCGCGGGCGGTGACGAAGTCGCTCGCCGCGCCCAGCCCGGGCAGGGCCGCGTAGCAGCCCATGTGCCCGACGAACATGCGCTGGGTGCTCGGCGACATGCCCAGATCCCGGGCGAGCAGGATGTCCAGCCCGGGGGTGGCGTACCCGGTGCAGGAGCAGACGATGAAAAGCCCGATGTCGGAGGCGTCCAGACCGGCGGCGGTGAGTGCCCGGCTGACCGCCTCCTTGCCCAGCGGCAGCGCCTCGACCTGGTAGCGGCGCATCCGGCGCTCGGTCGGCCACTCCGAGACGTCCTCCAGCAGCGGGTTGACCGCCGCCTGCCGCCGGGTGACGCCCGAGTTCGCGAAGATCCGCTCGGCCAGCGCCCTGGTGTTCCCCTGGAAGTGCTTCGCGAAGAAGCCCGTCCACAGTTCGTCCTGCATCGCGGCCGGCGGTTGCGCCGTACCCAGACCCGCGATCACCGGTATGCCCACGTCCCCCACCCCTAGCCCTCCCTCACCTCTCGCACCGACTCCAGGTCACCAACGAGGGAGCGCGCTGTCCCGGTCCGGGTCGCCGCCGAGCGCGGCGATGCCGAGCCAGTCGGCGCACACATCGGACGTGGCCGGATGCAGCGAGCCGCAGCGGGCGTCCCGGTAGAGCCGCTCCAGCGGATGCCCGCGCCGGGTCGCCGACGTACCCGCCGCCTCCAGCATCGAGGCCGCGACCTCGGCGGCGGTGGTGCCGGCGAGCAGCTTGGCCCGCCACACCCAGCGGTTCGTCTCGGCGTCGCCGGGCGCCTCGTCGACCCGGCGGGCCGCCTCGGCGACCACCAGTTCGGCGGCGGCGGTGGCCGCGTCGGCCCGGCCCAGGCGGGCCCGCACCGCGGGCAGGCCGGCGAGGTTACGGGCGTTGAGGTGCTCGGCCGCGGCGTCGATGGCGGCCCGGGCCACGCCGACGTAGACCGCCGCGTAGCTCGCCACCAGCCAGTGCGGCATGAGCTGGGCGACGACCAGGGCCAGCCCTTCGACGCCGCCGAGCAGCCGGTCGGCCGGAACTGTCACGTCCAGGTGCACGTCGTGCGAGGATGTGGCCCGCATGCCGAGCGAGTCCCAGGTGGGCTCGACGGTGATCCCGTCCCCGGCCGGGACCAGGAACTGCGACACCACGGACTGGTCGGCGGCGCTGCGGGCGGCCACCAGGTAGCCGTCCGGGTGGCCGGCGCCGGAGCAGAACGTCTTGCTGCCCTTGATGTGCCAGCCGCCGTCGACTGGCTCGTAGACGGTGCTGAGCTGCGACAACCGGGCGCCGGCGCCGCGTTCGCTCATCGCGACCGCGTACCAGGCGCCGTCCGCCGCCGCGCGCAGCAGCCGGTCCCGTGCCGCCAGCGCCTCGTCCGGTACGCCGAGCGCCTCGGCCAGTTCCTCGGTGACCGCGCCCAGCGCGCCGGTGACCGAGGCGTGCATGTTGAACACCAGCGCGGTCGCGCCGTTGCCCCGGGCCAGTTCGGTGGCGACAGCGGCGTACTCGGCGAAGCTCGCGCCCGTGCCGCCCAGCTCGGGGGGCACCATCAGGCCGAACAGCCCTGCTTCCCGCAGGTCCGCGAAGTCGTCCACGGGGAACGAGCCGTCGCGGTCGTGCGCGGCCGCGCGGGCGGCCAGTCGCGGCGCCAACCGGCGGGCCGCCTCCAGCGCGTGCACAGTCATGTCGCCCCCTTCTCGGCGTCCTTTACCCCGGGCGGCCCCGGCTACCCGCCCCGGCGCCCCCAGCCCTGGTACAGCACCGCGGTCGACCGGGTCGGCACGATGCGCGGTTCGGTCCTGCCCGGACGGTCGGCGCCGCCGCGCATGCGGCGCAGCAGCCAGGCCAGCGTGCCGCCCAGCTGCGGCCGGACCCCGCGCACCGTCAGCGACACGCCGTGCCGGGCGCACTCGGCCACCAGCGCGCGGGCGTCGACGAACAGCCGCGGATCGTGGATGCCGCGCGGCACTGTGGGCAGCCGTTCGCCCAGTTCCACAGCGACCAGCCGGGCCAGCAGCGTGTCGTTGAGCGTGTCCAGCACGAGCAGGCCACCCGGGCGCAGCAGCCGGCACGCCTCGGCGACGGCCCGCCGCCAGTCGGGTACGTGTTCCAGCAGCTCCCCGGCGGACACCACCGCCGCGCAGCCGTCGGCCAGCGGCACCGCCGTGGCGTCGGCCTGGACCACCGTCACACCGTGCGCGGCGGCCTGGTCGAGCGCGGAGCGGGTCAGGTCGACCCCGACGTGGCGGTAGCCCTTCCCGGCCAGATGCGGCGCCAGCAGCCCGGCGCCGCAGCCCAGGTCGACGAGCAGGTCGTCCGGCGTGGACGCCGCTGGTACCAGCACCGCCCGGGCCCGGGCCAGCCAGTGCAGCATCGCGAACGCGCCGTCCGGCCGCCACCACTCGCCGGCCAGGTCGTCGTACTGCCGGGGGTCGTTCGGCGGCAGCACCCGGTACGGAGTGGACACCGGCGACGCGTCGGGCATGCGTCGAGCGTGGCACGACTGCCCGGTAACGACCAGACTTCCCTTATGTCGACACGGGTGTTAGGGCTGGTCAGGGCGAGCCATCCGGAGCCCGCGGCGGCGGTCACAGTGGTCGCCGCGCTGCTCGCCGCCGGTGTCGGGCACTCCGCGGCGGGCGTCGCCGCGGTGGCGTTGACGGTGCTGGCCAGCCAGCTCGCGGTCGGGTGGAGCAACGACCTGATCGACGCCGACCGGGACGCGGCGGTGGGGCGTACCGACAAACCGGTGACCACCGGCGAGGTCGCCCGGCCGGCGCTGGCCCGGGCCACCGCGGTGGCCGCCGTCGCCGTGCCGGTGCTCGCGCTGGCCGGCGGCCCGGCCGCGGCGGCCTGCGCCACGCTGGGCCTGGTCTCCGCGCTGCTCTACAACCGGCCGCTGAAGTCGACGCCGGTGTCGGTGCTGCCCTACGCGGTCTCGTTCGGCGCGCTGCCCGCGTTCGTCGTGCTGGCGCTGCCCGGCTCGCCGGTGCCCCCGGCCTGGCTGGTGGCCGCCGCCGCGCTGCTCGGCGCCGGCGCGCACTTCGCGAACGTGCTGCCGGACCTGGCCGACGACGCCCGGACCGGGGTGCGCGGCCTGCCGCACCGGCTCGGGCCGGTGGGCAGCCGGCTGGCCGCCGCCGGGCTGCTGCTCGCGGCCACCGTCGCGCTGGTCCTCGGCCCGCCCGGGCCGCCGTCGTGGGCCGGCCTGTCGGCGGTCGCCGCCGCCGTGGCCGTGCCGGCTGTCGGCTGGTACGCGGGACGCGCGACCGCCGGACGCTCGGCGACCGCCTTCCGGGCGGTGCTGGTGGTGGCGCTCATCGATGTGGTGCTGCTGGTGACGAGCGGCCGGGTCGTCTGAGCGTTCCCTCCCGAGGTGGTATTGCCGGGTCCGCGTGCGGGCCTCGATCAGCTCCAACTACCCTGGAGCGCGGTCTGCGCGGGTATGGCCACCCCGTGCCCGGTGGTCGACCGGGCGGGGATCGTGACGAGGAGGACCGACGTGACGCGCTCGATCAGGGGTTCCCGGGGGCCGGCCCTGCTGCTGGCCGGCACGGCGGCGGCGAGCCTGCTGCTGTCCGGGTGCGGCGCCGGGCAGATTTCCGAGACCGCCAACAAGATCCCGTCGGTACAGGGCGTCAACGTCCAGACCTCCGACAACCTCTTCAAGGTGCGCGGCCTCTACGTGCAGTTCCCGGGCCCGAAGGGCTACGAGGCCGGGTCGAACGCGCCGGTCAACGTGGTGATCTACAACGACAGCGAGAAGCCGGTGACCGTGACGGTCACGACCGACAGCGCGCGGGAGATCGTGCTCACCGGTTCCGGCGCGGGCGAGAGCGGCGCGGCCACCCCGACCGGTTCGCCCACCGAGCCGGTCACCACCTCGCCGACCGCGTCCGACCCGAGCGCGTCGCCGAGCCAGTCGCTGGAGGTGACCGGGTCGCCGTCGGCCAGCCCGTCGCCGAGCGAGAGCGAGTCCGCGCCCGCCGGTCAGCCGGCCCGGATCGAGATCCCGGCGCTCAGCTACGCCCAGCTCAACGCCGGCAACCCGCGGTTCCTCCAGCTCATCGGCCTGAACGAGAAGCTGCTCGTCGGCCAGCAGGTCAACCTGACCTTCGACTTCGGCGACGGCAAGGTCGTCAAGACCCCGGCGCCGATCGGCATCCCGCTGACCCCGGAGGCCACGCCGTCGAAGATCGTGAACCCGCGTGAGCACGCCGGTGAGGACGGCGGCGCCGAGGGCGGCCACTGACCTCTCCCTCCTTCCGTCGGCACCGCCGCCGTGGCCAGCGCCACGCCGGCGGTGTCGCCGTTTCGGGTGGGCTTTCGTCGTACGGGCCGGTTAGCGTCCGGTGGTGACCTCGCCCCGATCGACCCCCTCCCGTGCCGGCGCCGGCCGCGGTCGCGCCGCCACCCGCGAACCCCGCCCGGCCTACGAGTGCGACGCCTGCGGCCACCAGCCCCCGAAGTGGGTGGGCCGGTGCCCCGAGTGCGGCGAGTGGGGTTCGGTGGTCGAGTGCACCGTCACCGGCCCGCTGGTCTCCGGCCGGGTGGTCAGCTCGCGGATGCCGGCCGAGCCGGCCCGGCCGATCGCCACGATCAGCGCCGCGCCCGCCCGGGCCCGTCCCACAGGTGTCAGCGAGCTCGACCGGGTGCTCGGCGGCGGCCTGGTCCCCGGCGCTGTGGTGCTGCTCGCCGGTGAGCCCGGCGTGGGCAAGTCGACGCTGCTGCTCGACGTGGCCCAGCAGTGGGCGGCCGGGGCCGGGAGCCCGTCGCTCGTGGTCAGCGGCGAGGAGTCGGTCAGTCAGGTGCGGCTGCGCGCCGAGCGGATGGGCGCCCTGCACGACCAGCTCTACCTGGCCGCCGAGAGCGACCTGTCGGCGGTGCTCGGCCACCTCGACGCGGTCAAGCCGGGCTTGCTGGTGCTCGACTCGGTGCAGACCATCTCGACCACCGGCACCGAGGGCGTGCCGGGCGGCGTCACCCAGGTCCGCGCGGTCACCGCCGCCCTCGTCGCGGTCGCGAAGGAGCGCGGCATCGCCACCGTGCTGGTCGGGCACGTCACCAAGGACGGCCAGGTGGCCGGCCCCCGGGTGCTGGAGCACCTGGTCGACGTGGTGCTGCACTTCGAGGGCGACAAGCACTCCTCACTGCGCATGGTGCGCGGCGTGAAGAACCGCTTCGGCGCGGCCGACGAGGTGGGCTGCTTCGAGATGCACGAGGGCGGCATCAGCAGCCTGGCCGACCCGTCCGGCCTGTTCCTGACCCGCTACTCCGAGCCGGTGCCGGGCACCTGCGTGACGGTGGCGATGGAGGGGCGCCGGGCGCTGGTGACCGAGGTGCAGGCGCTGATCGGGGCCACCGTGGCCGGCTCGCCGCGACGTACCGTCTCCGGCCTCGACAGCGCCCGGCTCGCGATGGTCCTCGCGGTGCTCCAGCGCCGCACCGAGCGGCTCACGCTGCACGACCGGGAGGTCTTCGCCGCCACCGTCGGCGGCATCCGGGTGGTGGAGCCGGCGGCCGACCTGGCGGTGGCGCTCGCTGTCGCCTCCGGCGGGCTCAACCTGGCGCTCAACCCGCACCTGGTGGCGATCGGCGAGGTGGGCCTCACCGGCGAAGTCCGCCGCGTCGGCGCGGTACCCCGGCGGCTGGCCGAGGCCGCCCGGCTCGGCTTCCGGCTGGCCCTCGTGCCACCCGGGTGCGGGCCGGAGAGCAGCGGCGCCGGGCCGGAGCACATGCGCGTGATCGAGGTCACTGACGTACGTGCCGCCCTCCAGGCGGCCGCGCGCGCGTCGGCGGAGTGACACGGTGGGATCCGCCGGGCGTTTCCGGGCAGGCCACGCAGGCCGCACCGACCCGCCCGAGCCGGGCATCGTGACACATCACAGTAACCACGAGAGCACCCACCGCATGGCAGTCCGTAGACTGTGCCCGTGCCGATCGACCGCGATGCCACAAAGCCCGCAACGGCGACGCCGCACGCCCGTACCGGCGCCGTGACCGGCAACCCCGCTCGTGCCATCAGCGTGAGCGTCAACGGAAGCGTCGGCGGCGGGGCCGGCGCAGATCCGCTGCGCGCCAACCTCGCCCTGATGGCTCCGGGCACCGCCCTGCGGGACGGCCTGGAGCGGATCCTGCGCGGCCGCACCGGCGCGCTGATCGTGCTCGGCTACGACAAGGTGGTCGAGCAGATCTGCACCGGCGGCTTCCCGATGGACGTGGAGTTCTCCGCCACCCGGGTCCGGGAGCTGTGCAAGATGGACGGCGCGGTGGTGCTCTCCAGCGACGGCACCCGGATCGTGCAGGCCGGCGTGCACCTGATGCCCGACCCGTCCATCCCCACCGAGGAGTCCGGCACCCGGCACCGCACCGCCGAGCGGGTGGCCCGACAGACCGGCTACCCGGTCATCTCGGTCAGCCAGTCGATGCGGATCATCAGCCTCTACGTCAACGGGCAGCGGCACGTGCTGGACGACTCGGCGGCCATCCTGTCCCGTGCCAACCAGGCGCTCGCCACGCTGGAGCGCTACAAGCTGCGGCTGGACGAGGTCTCCGGCACGCTCTCCGCGCTGGAGATCGAGGATCTGGTCACCGTCCGCGACGCGGTGGCGGTGGTGCAGCGGCTGGAGATGGTCCGCCGGATCGCCGACGAGATCGCCGGCTACGTGGTGGAGCTGGGCACCGACGGCCGCCTGCTGGCCCTTCAGCTCGACGAGCTGATGGCCGGCGTGGACGCCGACCGCACCCTGGTCATCCGCGACTACCTGCCGACCGGCCGCAAGTCGCGCACACTCGACGAGGCGCTCGTCGAACTCGACCTGCTCAGCGCCACCGAACTCATCGACCTCGTGGCGGTGGCGAAGGCGATCGGCTACCCGTCCGCCTCCGACGCGCTCGACGCGGCGGTCAGCCCGCGCGGGTTCCGCCTGCTGGCCAAGGTGCCCCGGCTGCCTGTCGCCGTGGTCGACCGGCTGGTGGTGCACTTCGGCAGCCTCCAGCGGCTGCTCGGCGCGACTGTGGAAGACCTCCAGGCGGTCGAGGGCGTGGGCGACGCCCGCGCCCGCGGCGTCCGCGAGGGCCTGTCCCGGCTCGCCGAGGCGAGCATCCTCGAACGCTACGTCTGACCGACCGCTCAGCCGGTGACGGTCAGCTTCACCGGCTCGCTGATCTTGGTGCCGACGCGGGCGAACACCTGGTACGCGCCGATCGCGGCGAAGTCACCGTTCGCCAGCCCGTTCGCGCACTTGTTGTCCAGCCGGCCGTTCCAGCCCAGCTCGTAGGAGCGCTCGAAGTTCGGCGTGAACGACTGCACGTCCGAGCCCGTCCCGGTGCCGCAGGTGTCCGACGACCAGATCTTCTCCGCGCCCGACTTGACGTACAGCTCCTGGAGGTCGGCGCCGACGTTGCGGCTGCACGTACGGTTCGACACGTTCTTGACCTTCAGGCGCAGCGTGACCACAGTGCCCCGCTGGGCGGTGGCGGGGACCGCCACCGGGGTCACCAGCAACTCGGAGTCGGTGCAGGTGCCGTCGTCGGAGACCGGCTGACCGGTCGCGCCGCCGTTGCCGGTGCCGCCCCCGTCGTTCGCACCCCCGCCGGTGTTCCCGCCGCCGTCGCCGGTACCGCCCGGTCCGGTGCCGCCGCCGTTGTTCGCGCCACCGCCGCCGGCGTCACCCGCCGTCGGTGACGGGCTGCCCGACTGCGGGGTCAGCACCGAGCCGGACGGGTCGGGCTGCGCCCCGGCGGAACCGGTCGGCGACGGGTCAGTGCCCGGCGCGCCGGTGTTGCGGTCCGTACCGGTGCACGAATACAACAGGACAATCAGGAAGAGCAGCCCCGCTCCGAGCACGACGGCACGACGCCGCCAGTACACGGCAGGGGGCAGGGGGCCGACCGTCAGACGCATGATGCGCCTACCGTAGCCGCGCGGCGCACGGCTCGCCGGTCCGACGCGCCGAGGACCCGTCGCCGTACGACCACGGCCATCCACACTGGATTCCGGCCGCCACCGTCAGAGGTAGACCTTGCGCTGGTAGATCGCGTGCGCGCCGGCCACCCGGTCGAGGAAGAGCAGCCCGGCGCAGTGGTCGATCTCGTGCTGGAGCGCCCGCGCCTCGAAGCCGTCGGTCACCAGCCGGACCGGCTCGCCGCTGCCGGGAAGCGCGCCCTCGACCACCAGGCGGCTGGCCCGCTTCACGTCGCCGGTCAGATCCGGCACCGACATGCAGCCCTCCCGCCCGGCCTTCCACCGGGACGCCTCCACCACGCGCGCGTTGCACAGCACGAACGTGCCGTGCACGGTGACCGCCTTCGGATGCCCCGTCACGTCCACCGCGAACACCTGCGCGCTCACCCCGACCTGCGGCGCGGCCAGTCCCACGCATCCGGGCGAGACGCGCATCGTGGCCACCAGGTCGGCGGCCAGCCGCACCACCTCGGCAGACGTCGGGTCGACCTCCGGGCCCGGTCGGCTCAGCACCGGCTCCGGGGCGGTGACCACCGGACGTACCGCGCCGGGGACGCCGAGCTTCTCCGGGGTCCAGCCGCCCAGGCCCGCGTACTCCGGCCCGGTCACAGCAGATCCGTGTCCGCCGGGCGGAGGCTGACCCCCACGCCCAGCTCCGCGGCGACCCGGGTGAGCCGGCCGGCCACCTCGTCCGACACGCCCGGCGGCAGTTCGACCTCGGCGACCACCACATACAGCGAACCGGTGAGCCGGGTGCTCAGGTCGGTCACGTTCCCGCCCGCGTCGGTCAGCACCCGGGTCATCGCCGCGACGATGCCCATCCGGTCGGCACCGTGCACCGCGAGCACGTACGGCTCGCCAGTGGGCTCGCTGCCGCCGTCGGGCGTCACCTCGCGTACGGTCGCCAGCAGGTGCCCGTCGGCGGCGAGCGGGGCCAGCGCGGCCTCGACGTCGGCGGCGGCCGGGCCCACGCAGATCAGGGTCATCGCGAAGTGTCCCCGCAGCCGGGTCATCGTCGAGTCGGTGAGGTTCGCGCCGAGCCGGGCGAGGACCTCCGCGACGTCGGCCACGATGCCCGGCCGGTCCCGGCCGATGACGGTGATCGCGAGCTCGTTCATTCGGACATTCTGCCCCGTCGTCCATGATCGATCGCGACCGGCCACCCGGCCCGCCCAACCTGCGGGAAAGGCAGCCGTGACATGATCGGCGACGCGATGTCCGATCCCACATTCGCCACCCAGGTCAGCCGGTGGTACGAGCGCAACGCCCGCGACCTGCCCTGGCGCAAGCCGGGCATCGGCGCCTGGGCGATCCTGGTCAGCGAGGTCATGCTCCAGCAGACCCCCGTGGTCCGCGTGGTGCCCGCCTGGGAGGCGTGGCTGACCCGCTGGCCCGAGCCGCGCGCGCTCGCCGAGGACACCCCGGCCGAGGCGATCCGGATGTGGGGACGGCTCGGCTACCCCCGCCGGGCGGTACGCCTGCGCGAGTGCGCGGTGGCGATCGTGGAACGCCACGGCGGCGTGGTGCCCGACCGGCTCGACCAGTTGCTGGCACTACCCGGCGTCGGCACGTACACGGCCCGCGCGGTCGCCGCGTTCGCGTACGGGCAGCGGCACCCGGTGGTCGACACCAACGTCCGGCGCGTGGTGTGCCGGGCGATCGCCGGCGAACCCGACGCCGGCCCCACCACCCGCCCCGCCGACCTGGTCGCCACCGAGGAACTGCTGCCGACCGAGCCGGCCGCCGCCGCGCTCGCCAGCGCCGCGTTCATGGAACTCGGCGCCGTCGTCTGCACCGCCCGCGCGCCCCGGTGCGCGATCTGCCCGGTCGAGTCGAGCTGCGCCTGGCGGGCCTCCGGCCAGGCCGCCCCGGTGGGGCCGACCCGCCGGCCGCAGCGCTACGCCGGCACCGACCGGCAGGTACGCGGACTGCTGCTCGCGGTGCTGCGGGAGTCCACCGGCCCGGTGCCGCACCAGCGGCTGGACCAGGTCTGGCACGACGACGTGCAGCGGGCGCGAGCGCTGGCCGGCCTGGTGACCGACGGCCTGGTGGAACCGGTGGGCGATGAGTCCTTCCGCCTGGCCGGCGACGGCCCCGCCGTCCCCCTCCCCTGACCTCTCGGCACCCTCCGCGCTCCGACGCCGCCTCCGCCCCGCCCTCGGCTCGCCCTCGCCCTCGCCTCGCCTCGCCTCGTTGATCATGAAGTTAGCGGCGACAAATAGGGCGCCAAGTACGGTCACCCTCATGATCGACCAGGGCAACGGCGGGCGGGGCGGGAAGGACCGTCGGGGGCGGCGCGGGCAGGGCTGGGGCGTGAGGGCGGCGGCGGCAAGGCCAGCGATGGGCATGGGAAAGGCGACGGCCCCGGTGGCTTTCGCCTACCGGGGCCGTCGCCCTCGAACTGTGCGGACTTACGCGGCGTCGTCAGCGCCGGTGGCGGCGGTGCCGCCGAGGTCCGCCGGGACCGCGTCCGGCACGGCGTCCGGCCGGTCCGCGCCCCGGAAGACGAGCTTGGACTTGTCGATGTCCTCCGGGTCGCCCTCGCAGTCCACGACCACGATCTGACCCGGGGTCAGCTCGTTGAACAGGATCCGCTCGGACAGGTTGTCCTCGATGTCGCGCTGGATCGTGCGACGCAGCGGCCGCGCGCCCAGCACCGGGTCGAAGCCCTTCTTCGCGAGGTACTTCTTCGCGTTGTCGGTCAGCTCCAGACCCATGTCCTTGTTCCGCAGCTGGGTCTCGATCCGGGCGATCATGATGTCGACGATCGACAGGATCTCCAGCTGACGCAGCTGGTGGAAGACGATGGTGTCGTCGATCCGGTTCAGGAACTCGGGCCGGAAGTGCTGCTTGAGCTCGTCGTTGACCTTCTGCTTCATCCGGTCGTAGTTCGACTCGGAGTCCTCAGAGGCCTGGAAGCCCAGCGAGACCGCCTTGGCGACGTCGCGCGTACCGAGGTTGGTGGTCAGGATGATGACCGTGTTCTTGAAGTCCACGATCCGGCCCTGGCCGTCGGTGAGGCGCCCGTCCTCCAGGATCTGGAGGAGCGTGTTGAACACGTCCGGGTGGGCCTTCTCGATCTCGTCGAAGAGGACCACCGAGAACGGCCGGCGACGCACCTTCTCGGTCAGCTGCCCGCCCTCGTCGTAGCCGACGTAGCCGGGAGGGGCACCGACGAGCCGGGACACCGTGTACCGGTCGTGGAACTCCGACATGTCGAGCTGGATGAGGGCGTCCTCGCTGCCGAACAGGAACTCGGCGAGCGCCTTGGACAGCTCGGTCTTACCGACGCCGGACGGGCCGGCGAAGATGAACGAGCCGGACGGGCGCTTCGGGTCCTTCAGGCCGGCCCGGGTACGCCGGATCGCCTTCGAGACCGCCTTGACCGCGTCCTCCTGGCCGATGACGCGCTTGTGCAGCTCGTCCTCCATGCGCAGCAGGCGCGAGGTCTCCTCCTCGGTCAGCTTGTAGACCGGGATGCCGGTCCAGTTGCCGAGCACCTCGGCGATCTGCTCGTCGTCGACCTCGCTGACGACGTCCAGGTCACCGGCCTTCCACTCCTTCTCCCGCTGCGCCTTCTGGCCCAGCAGCTGCTTCTCGGTGTCACGCAGCTGCGCGGCCCGCTCGAAGTCCTGCGCGTCGATCGCGGACTCCTTGTCGCGGCGCACCTGGGCGATGCGCTCGTCGAAGTCGCGCAGGTCCGGCGGCGCGGTCATCCGGCGGATCCGCATCCGGGCGCCCGCCTCGTCGATCAGGTCGATCGCCTTGTCCGGCAGGAACCGGTCGGAGATGTACCGGTCGGCGAGCGTCGCGGCGGCGACCAGGGCGGCGTCGGTGATGGAGACGCGGTGGTGCGCCTCGTAGCGGTCCCGCAGGCCCTTGAGGATCTCGATGGTGTGGGCCAGCGACGGCTCACCCACCTGGATCGGCTGGAAACGACGCTCCAGAGCGGCGTCCTTCTCCAGGTGCTTGCGGTACTCGTCGAGCGTGGTGGCGCCGATGGTCTGCAGCTCACCACGGGCCAGCATCGGCTTGAGGATGCTGGCGGCGTCGATCGCACCCTCGGCCGCGCCCGCACCGACGAGCGTGTGGATCTCGTCGATGAACAGGATGATGTCGCCGCGGGTGCGGATCTCCTTGAGCACCTTCTTCAGGCGCTCCTCGAAGTCACCGCGGTAGCGGGAACCGGCGACCAGGGCACCGAGGTCGAGCGTGTAGAGCTGCTTGTCCTTCAGCGTCTCGGGCACCTCGCCCTTGATGATCTTCTGGGACAGGCCCTCCACCACGGCGGTCTTGCCGACGCCGGGCTCGCCGATCAGCACCGGGTTGTTCTTGGTGCGGCGGGACAGCACCTGCATGACCCGCTCGATCTCCTTCTCGCGCCCGATGACCGGGTCGAGCTTGCCCTCGCGGGCGGCCTGGGTCAGGTTGCGGCCGAACTGGTCCAGCACGAGGCTGGTCGACGGCGCGGCCTCACCCGGCGCGGCACCGGCGGCGGCCGGCTCCTTGCCCTGGTAGCCGGAGAGCAGCTGGATGACCTGCTGGCGGACCCGGTTCAGGTCGGCGCCCAGCTTCACCAGGACCTGGGCGGCGACGCCCTCGCCCTCGCGGATCAGGCCGAGCAGGATGTGCTCGGTGCCGATGTAGTTGTGGCCGAGCTGCAGCGCCTCGCGCAGCGACAGCTCCAGCACCTTCTTGGCCCGCGGCGTGAACGGGATGTGCCCGCTCGGCGCCTGCTGGCCCTGGCCGATGATCTCCTCGACCTGCTGACGCACGCCCTCCAGGGAGATGCCGAGGCTCTCCAGGGCCTTTGCCGCGACACCCTCACCCTCGTGGATCAGGCCCAGCAGGATGTGTTCCGTACCGATGTAGTTGTGGTTGAGCATCCGGGCCTCTTCTTGGGCCAGGACGACAACCCGTCGCGCTCGGTCGGTGAACCGCTCGAACATGCCCTCGTGCTCCTCACGTGCCGTGCGCCTTGATGGTCAGATCTCGGCGGGGCCGGTGCGCGGACGTCCGGGACGGGCGTCCGTGCCTCCTTACTCTATCGCCGCGGACCGTCTCCGCTGAGGTCGTGTGCCCCCGCGGATGACCGTTCCGACGTCGTTTCTGACAACCGTCCACGCTCAGGAGGTGTTCCGGGGCCCCTGCCTGTACGCGCAGAGCGAAATTCGACCGGCACCGGAACGGCCGGTCGAGTGGACCGGAGGCGGCAACCGATGCGTCCGCCGGGTCGTCCACAGCCTGTGGATGAAGTCTCCACCGCCTGTGGACAACCGTCCCCGGCGGGGTTTTCTTCCCGGCCGCCGCGACCGAGGGCGGCACTGTGGGCCGGACCGGACATCGGGCACAGGGCGACAGGATCGGGATGCAGTGGCGCAACCGTGACAGCGGACCGGAAACGGCGACGCCGGCCCGGAGTCGCACTCCGGTCCGGCGTCGCGTCGCCCGTGACGAGGGTGGGGTCAGTGCCCCGCCTTCGCGTGGTACTCGTCCACGATCTCCTGCGGGATCCGGCCCCGGTCGGAGATGTCCTTGCCGGCCTTCTTGGCCCATTCGCGGATGGCCCGGTTCTGCTCGCGGTCGGCGGTCGCGCCGCCCCGGCCACGAGCGGCCCGGCCACCCACGACCACACCCCCGCGACCGACCTTCGTTCCGTTCGCGATGTACGGCGCGAATACGTCACGCAATTTGCCGGCGTTGGATGCGGAGAGGTCGATCTCGTACTGCACACCGTCGAGCGCGAACTTGACGGTCTCGTCAGCGTCCCCGCCGTCCAGGTCATCGACCAGCTTGTGAATGATCTGCTTGGCCACGTCCCACATTCCTTTCGAGCAGGGTTGTACTCCTGCAATACTCCGAGCACAATAACCCGTCCGGCGCTTGTTCCGTCAATAGGATCGGGTAACGAGCCGGAGAAGGCTCGCGGGCGAGCGCCTACTCGGGCCGGACCAACGGGAACAGGATCGTTTCCCGAATTCCGAGCCCCGTCAGTGCCATCAGCAGCCGGTCGATTCCCATTCCCATGCCACCGGACGGCGGCATTCCATACTCCATCGCTCGGAGAAAATCCTCGTCCAGCCGCATCGCCTCGTCGTCGCCGCGCGCCGCGAGCTGCGCCTGGGCCATCAGCCGATCCCGCTGCACGACCGGGTCGACCAGCTCCGAGTACGCGGTGCCCAGCTCGAATCCGAGCACGTAGAGGTCCCACTTCTCGGCCAGGCCCGGCTCGCTGCGGTGAGCCCGGGTCAGCGGGCTGGTCTCCTCCGGGTAGTCCATGACGAACGTCGGCGCCTGAAGCGACGGCACGACCAGTTCCTCGAACAACTCCTCGGCCAGCTTGCCCGGTCCCCACTTCGGGTCGACGGAGAGACCGACCTTGTCCGCGTACTCGACCAGGCGTGCCCTTTCGGTGCGGACGGTGACCTCCTCACCGAGCGCTTCGGAAAGAACACCGAACAGCGACACCGACCGCCACTCGCCGCCCAGATCGAACTCACGCCCGTCGGCGTGCGTCACCACCGTCGAGCCGGCGACCGCCACTGCGGCCTGCTGTACGAGATTTCGGGTCAGCTCCGCCATCGTGTGGTAGTCGCCGTACGCCTGGTACGCCTCCAGCATCGCGAACTCGGGCGAGTGCGAAGAGTCGATGCCCTCATTACGGAAGTTGCGGTTGATCTCGAAGACGCGGTCGACGCCACCGACCACCGCGCGCTTGAGAAACAGTTCCGGCGCGATTCGCAGATACAGATCCGTGTCGAGCGCATTGCTGTGGGTCACGAATGGGCGTGCCGCCGCGCCGCCGTGCAGCAGTTGCAGCATCGGCGTCTCGACCTCGATGAAGTCCTGCCCGTGCAGGGTGTCGCGCAGACTGCGGACGGCGGTGGCCCGGGTACGGACCATCTGCCGGGCCTGCGGCCGAACCACCAGGTCCACGTAGCGCTGGCGGACCCGGGACTCCTCGCTGAGCGGCTTGTGCGCCACCGGCAGCGGGCGCAGCGCCTTGGCGGTCACCGCCCACTCCTCGGCGAGAACGGACAACTCGCCGCGCCGGCTGGTGATCACCTCGCCGGTCACGCCGACGTGGTCGCCCAGGTCGACCAGGCGCTTCCAGTCCCCCAGCCGCTCGGCACCGACCCGGTCCAGCGACAGCATCGCCTGGACCTCGGTGCCGTCACCGTCCCGCAGCGTCGCGAAGCAGAGCTTGCCGGTGTTGCGGATGAAGATCACCCGGCCGGTGACCGAGACCCGGTCGCCGGTGGCGGTGTCGATGGGCAGGTCGCCGTAGCGCTCGCGCAGCCGCGCGAGCGTGGTGGTGCGCGGGAAACCCACCGGGTACGGCTCGACGCCTTCGGCGAGCATCCGGTCCCGCTTCTCCCGGCGGACCTTCATCTGCTCCGGAAGGTCGTCGGCGGGGTCTGTTGGCAGGGCGTTCTGCTCGGTCACGGCACGCTTCCTCAAGCCTTGGGAACATCGGCGGGGTCAGCACATGAGCGTACTCAAGCGCCGTGGCGGCCGTTACGGGATAACCTGCCCGCCATGACCGACCCCACTGCGGCCCTCTCGTTCGGCGCGGCCGCGGCCGACTACGACCGGTTCCGTCCCCGCTATCCGGAGGCGGCGCTGCGCTGGGCGCTGGACGGCTTGGACGCCGCCCGGGTGGTCGATCTCGGCGCGGGCACCGGCATCCTCACCCGCGGGCTCCTGGCGCTGACCGGGCCGGTGGCTCAGGTCGTACCCGTGGAACCTGATCCGGGGATGCGGGCGCAACTGGCCGCCGCGACGCCGGGTGCGACGGCGCTGGCCGGCAGCGCCGAGGCGGTGCCGCTGCCGGACGGGTCGGCGGACGCGGTGCTGGTCGGGCAGGCCTACCACTGGTTCGACAGGGAGCCGGCGCACGCCGAGGTGGCCCGCGTGCTGCGCCCGGGCGGCACGTTCGCGCCGGTCTGGAACATCCGCGACGAGCGGGTCGGCTGGGTGACGGAGCTGACCCGGATCGCCCACCTCGGCGACAACGCGGGCGACGTGACCCAGCGGTACGCGGACTTCGGCCCCGCCTTCACCGACGTCGAGGTCGGCGAGTTCGCGCACGCCACCACGCTGACGCCGGACGAGGTGGTGGGCATGCTGCACACCCGCTCGTTCTGGCTGACCGCCGACGCGGACGAGCGGCGACGGGTCGACGCGGAGCTGGCGGAGCTGTTCGCCTCCCACCCCGACCTGGCCGGGCGGGAGACCGTCGAGCTGCCCTACCGCACGTTCGTGCTCCGCGCCCGCCGCCGCTGACCTCAGACGTTGCGGTCGTAGACCATCCGCAGGCCGATCAGCGTGATCATCGGCTCGTGGTGGGTGATGGTGTGGCACTCGCCGAGCACCAGCGAGGCCAGGCCGCCGGTGGCGATGACCGCCTTCACGCCGCCCAGCTCCTCGGACATCCGCTCGACGATCCGGTCCACCTGCCCGGCGAAGCCGAAGTACAGCCCGGCCTGGAGGCACTCGACGGTGTTCTTGCCGATCACCGAGCGCGGGCGGGTCGCCTCCACCTTGCGCAGCTGGGCGGCGCGGGCGGCCAGCGCGTCGAAGGAGATCTCGATCCCGGGCGCGAACGCGCCGCCGAGGAACTCCCCCCGGCTGCTGACCAGGTCGAAGTTGGTGGTGGTGCCGAAGTCCACGACGATCGACGGCCCGCCGTAGAGCGTGTACGCGGCCAGCGTGTTCACCACCCGGTCCGCGCCCACCTCCTTCGGGTTGTCGATGGCGAGCTGCACACCCGTCCGGACGCCCGGCTCGACGATCACGCTGGGCAGGTCGGCGTAGTACCTGTCGAGCATGGTGCGCAGCGAGCGCAGCGCGGCCGGCACTGTCGAGCAGGCGGCCACACCGGTGATCTCCACGGCGTCCCCGGCGAGCAGTCCGCGGAACATCAGACCCAGCTCGTCCGCTGTGGAACGGGCGTCGGTCTTGATCCGCCACGAATGCACCAGCTTGTCGCCGTCGAAGGTCGCCAGCACGGTGTTCGTGTTTCCGATGTCGATGCAGAGCAGCACAGCGGCAGCCTAGACGTCACGCAGGTCGAGGGCGATGTCCAGGATCGGCGAGGAGTGGGTGAGCGCGCCGACGGAGAGGAAGTCGACGCCCGTCGCGCCGTACTCGGCGGCCATCGGCAGCGTCAGCCCGCCGGTGGCCTCCAGCTCCGCCCGGTCGCCCACCGACGCCACCACCTCGCGCAACTGCGCCGGGGTCATGTTGTCCAGCAGCAGGAACCGGGCGCCCGCCTCGACCGCCTCCACCGCCTCGGCCGGCGTGTCCACCTCGACCTGCACCGCGACGTCGGGGAACGCCTCCCGGACCCGCCGGAACGCGGCAGCGATCCCGCCCGCCGCGACCTTGTGGTTGTCCTTGATCATGGCGACGTCGTACAGGCCCATCCGCTTGTTGGTGCCGCCACCGGCCCGGACCGCGTACTTCTCCAGCGCCCGCAGGCCCGGCGTGGTCTTGCGGGTGTCCAGCACCATCGCCTTCGTGCCGGCCAGCGCGTCGGCCCAGGCCCGGGTGTGCGTCGCCACCCCGGACATGCGGGACAGCAGGTTCAGCGCCGTCCGCTCGGCGGTCAGCAGCAGCCGGGTCGGCCCGGTCACGGTGGCCAGCACGTCGCCGCGCGCCACCCGCTGCCCGTCGCGAGCCACGAGCGAGACCTCGACCGTACGCCCCGCGCCGGTCACCTCGCCGACCAGCTCGAACACGGCGGCGGCGACGGGCAGCCCGGCCACCACGCCGTCGGCGCGCGCCACCAGGTCGGCCGTGTCGTGCTGGTCGTCCGGGATGGTGGCCACGCTCGTCACGTCGAGGAAGTCGGGTCCCAGATCCTCGTGCAGCGTGTCGACGATGACGTGCCGGACCCGCTCCGGGTCCAGGCCGCCGTCCCGCAGCGCCCGCTCCGTCGGCTCCCTCATGAGTTCTCCTCCCAGCGCTCGGCCACCCGGCCGTCCGTGCCCACCTCGGCCACCAGGTGGCCCAGCCACCGCTCGTCGGCCGTCGGGAAGTCCTCCCGCCAGTGGCAGCCCCGCGTCTCCTGGCGTGCGTACGCGGCCGCGACCAGCGTCGACGCCACAGTCAGCAGGTTCGTCGCCTCCCAGTCGGCGGTACGCGGCACGCCCCGGCCCGCGCCCAGCCCGGTGAGCGTGGCAGCGGTGGCTGCCAGCGTGTCCGCCGAGCGGAGCACACCGGCGCCCCGCGTCATCGCCCGTTGCAGCTCCGCCGTGCCGGACGCCGGCACCAGCGCGCCAGCACCGCCCACCCAGGCGCCGGTCTCCGCCGGGCGGGCCTGCTCGGGCAGCCCGGCGGCGATGTCCTCGGCGATCCGGCGGGAGAAGACCAGCCCTTCCAGCAGCGAGTTGCTGGCGAGCCGGTTCGCGCCGTGCACGCCGGTGCAGGCGACCTCGCCGCACGCGTACAGGCCGGGGATGGAGGTACGGCCACGCAGGTCCGTCCGGACGCCGCCGGAGGCGTAGTGCGCGGCCGGCGCGACCGGGATCAGGTCGGTCGCCGGGTCCACGCCGATGGCCAGGCAGGACGCCACGATGGTGGGGAACCGCCGGGCAAGGAAGTCGCCGCCCAGGTGCCGGGCGTCCAGGAACACGTGGTCCGCGCCGGACGCGAGCAGCACCCGGTGGATGCCCTTCGCGACCACGTCCCGCGGCGCCAGCTCGGCCAGTTCGTGCTGGCCGACCATGAACCGCTTGCCGTCGCCGTCGACCAGGTGGGCGCCCTCGCCGCGCAGCGCCTCGGAGACCAGCGGCTGCTGGGCCAGCCCCGCGCCCGGGCCGCCCGAGGGCACGATCAGCGCGGTCGGGTGGAACTGGACGAACTCCACGTCGGTGACTGCGGCGCCCGCGCGCAACGCCAGCGCCACGCCGTCCCCGGTGGAGACCGCCGGGTTCGTGGTGGCGGCGAAGACCTGGCCCATGCCGCCGGTGGCCAGCACCACCGCGCGGCCGAGGATCGCGCCGACGCCGTCCTCGCTGCCCTCGCCGAGCACGTGCAGCGTGATGCCGCAGGCCGGGCCGAGCCCGCCCGGCCCGTCGCCGGGAGCGCGCAGCAGGTCCAGCACCAGCGCGTGCTCGACCAGCCGGATCCACGGGTCGCGGCGGACCGCGTCGTGCAGCGCCCGCTGCACCTCCGCGCCGGTGGCGTCGCCGCCCGCGTGCACGATCCGGTCGGCCCGGTGGCCGCCCTCCCGGGTCAGCATCAGCGAGCCGTCCGGGTTGCGGTCGAACTCCGCCCCGATCCGCATCAGCTCGCGCAGGCGGGTCGGGCCCTCGGCCACCAGTGCGCGGACCGCCGCCGGGTCGCACAGGCCGACGCCGGCGACCTCCGTGTCGTACGCGTGCGCGTCCGGCGTGTCCGCCGGGTCCAGGACGGCGGCGATCCCGCCCTGTGCCCAGCGGGTCGAGCCCTCGTCCATGTCGACCTTGGTGACCACCGTGACGTGCAGGCCGGCCTCGCGCAGGTGCAGCGCGGCGGTCAGCCCGGCCACGCCGGAGCCGACCACGATCACGTCTGTCGTCTCCACCCAGCCGGGGGCGGGCGCGGCGAGCAGCCGGGGCAGCGCCGGCAGGTCGACGGTCGGTAGGTACATGAGCACAGTCAACCCGAAGCGCACTCGGCTCGGGCGCGGGGGGCGTGACGAGTGCGGTCCGCTACCTCGTCCGGCGTGGGAGGCCGGCCGGTCCGGCGCCCTTCAGTGAGGTGGTCACCGTCCGGTCGCTGAGCCACAGGTAGCAGCGCACACCCCGGTCGCCGACCGCCCAGCGACCGGCGGCGGGCGGACGGACCACCACGTCGCTGCGGTAGCGCAGCAGCCCGTCGGCGGGCACCCCGGCGTACCGGGCGATCACGCCGAAGCAGCCGTCGTAGAGCGGCACCCAGTCCTCCGGCTTCTTCGGGTACGGGCGGTCCGGCGCGGCCCACACGCCCACGAACTCGGCGTCGTGCGCGACGGCGCAGTCGACCGGGTTGAGCCGCTCCACGCGGTTCGTGTCCCGCACCGAGCGCTGGCAGCCCAGCCGCAGCGGGGAGGGCGCCTTGAGCGCGTCGCGCAGGCTGCCCGTCCGGGTGACCACGGTGGCCGCCGCCTCGACCGTGGTCAGCTCGGTCAGGTCGCACCGGTACCAGCGGGAGCCCGCCGTCCAGCCGGTGCCCGTCGGCACCGCCACCGCCAGCCGGAGCCGCCCGGCGCGCCAGTCGTCACCCACGTACCCGGCGGCCCGCTTGTCGCAGTCGGCGAATGCGGTACGCAGCTCGGGCGAGGCGAGCGGCGGCGGGGTGGGCCGGTCGGCGGTGAACGCCCCGACGTGCACGGTCTCCACCCGGTGCGGCAGCTCGCAACCGACCGGCGCGTACGCGGCCAGGCCGACGCTCGGGGTGAAGTCGGCGACCTGGCAGACCCCGGCCGCCGGAGTGAACGGCCCGGGTGCGGCCATCGCAGCCCAGTCGTCGGTGAGGTCGCCGTCCAGCCCGCCGGTGCCGGCGCAGCCGGTCAGGGCGGCGCTCGCGACCATCGCGGCGACCAGGAAGCTCATCGCACGGCGCATCGCGGCCTCCCCCAGCCGACGACCGTCGATCCCCGACGGTCCGCCCAGGGTAGCCGAAAATGACCTTCCGGTGACAGACCGCGTTCCCCGCCCGTCCGCCCCGTCGATCGTGCACTAACCGCCCCGGCAAAGCACCCGAACAGGGCGGCGGAAGGGCCGCAACTGCAAGATCAACGAGGAGAGGCGGCGAGGGGGTTGGGGACGGGGGCGCCTGCGGTGCCGGGGGCCGCCGTCGTCGGGTCGGCCGAGAGGTCGACGACCTTGTTGTCGGCGTCGACGTGCACCACGCGGGGGCGGTACGCGCGAGCCTCGGCGTCGTCCATCTGCCCGTACGAGATCAGGATGACCAGGTCGCCGGGGTGCACCAGGTGCGCGGCGGCGCCGTTGATGCCGATCACCCCGCTGCCCCGCTGCCCCGGGATCACGTACGTCTCCAGCCGGGCGCCGTTGGTGATGTCCACGATCGCGACCTGCTCGCCGGGGATCAGGTCTGCCGCGTCGAGCAGGTCCTCGTCCACAGTCACCGAGCCGACGTAGTGCAGGTCGGCCTGGGTCACGGTGGCCCGATGGATCTTCGACTTGAGCATTGTCCGCAGCATCGGGGTGCCTTTCCGCATTCGTGGTGGGGTTCAGGGACGCGGCGCGAGGTGGATCGCCGTGTTGTCGATCAGGCGGGTGGCGCCGACCCAGGCCGCGATCAGCAGCCGGGCCGGGCCGGCCACCGGGCCGGGTTCCAGCTCGGTGTCGGTGAGCACCAGATAGTCCAGGCGGGCGTCCGGCGCGTCGAAGGCCCGGTGCGCGGCGGCCAGCACCGCGCCCGCGTCCTCACCCCGCTCGGCCGCCGTCGCGCCGGCCCGCAACGCGGCGGACAGGCTCAGCGCGGTCTCCCGCTCGGCCGCCGACAGGTACCGGTTGCGGCTGGACATGGCCAGCCCGTCCGGTTCCCGTACGGTCGGCACGCCGACGATCTCGGTCGGCACGTCGAGGTCGCGGACCATCCGGCGGACCAGGGTGAGCTGCTGGTAGTCCTTCTCGCCGAAGAAGGCCAGGTCGGGGCGGGTGAGCTGGAGCAGCTTCATCACCACGGTGAGCACGCCGTGGAAGAAGCCGGGACGGCTCAGGCCCTCCAGGTCCTCGCCGAGCGGACCCGGGTCGAGCCGCACCGTCGGGCGGCCCTCCGGGTACATCTCGGTCACCGAGGGCGCGAACACCACGTCCACCCCGGCCCGGCGGCAGATCTCCAGGTCGGAGTCGAGCGTGCGCGGGTAGCGGTCGAAGTCCTCGTTCGGGCCGAACTGCAGCGGGTTCACGAAGATCGTGACGATGACGTGGCCGGCGCGCTCGCGGGCGGCCCGCAGCAGCGCCTCGTGCCCGGCGTGCAGCGCGCCCATGGTCATCACCACGCCGACCGGGCCGGCCATCGCCTCGCGGGCCGCCGCCAGTTCCTTGCGCGTGTGCAGCACCTCGGCCATCAGGCCGCCACCTCGATTCCGTCGAGCACGTTGCGCAGCGCGGCCGCGTCCGCCGGGCGAAGGCGGCCGACCGCGACGGCACGGTCCGCCGTCCGTCGTGCCAACGCCAGATACGCGGGTACGGATTCCGGCGCGGTCCGCGCCAGCCGGTCCAGATGCCGGCTTACGGTGCCCGCGTCGCCGCGCGACACCGGGCCGGTGAGCGCGTCGTCGCCCAGCCGCAGCGCGTTCTCCAGGGCGGCCCGCAGCAGCGGGGCGAGCACCTTCTCCGGCCGCTCCACCCCGGCGTCGCGCAGCCGGTCGGCCGCCTCGTTGACGAGCGTCACCAGGTGGTTCGCGCCGTGTGCGAGCGCCGCGTGGTAGAGCGGCCGGTCGTTCTCACCGACCCACTCCGGTACGCCGCCCAGGTCGGCCACCAGCCGGGCCGCGAACGGGCGCAGCTCGGCCGGGGCGGTCACCCCGTAGGAGATGCCGGGCAGGCGGGACAGGTCGTCCGGCGTACCGGTGAAGGTCATCGCCGGGTGCAGCGCGAGCGGCCGGGCGCCCGCCTCGACGGCCGGGGCCAGCGCGGCGAGCCCGTGCGCGCCGGACGTGTGCGCCACCACCTGGCCGGGGCGCAGCCCGCCGCTCGCGGCCAGGTCCGCGACCACGCCGGCCAGCGCGTCGTCCGGGACCGCGACGATCAGCAGGTCGGCGGCGGCGCGCGCCACGGCGGACGCGGAGCGGTGCGGGGTCTGCGGCAGCAGCAGCGCCATCCGGGCCCGTGTCGCGCCCGAGGCGCCGGATGCGGCGACGACCCGGTGACCGGCGGCGGCGAGGGCCGCGCCCAGCACGGCGCCGACCCGGCCGGCGCCGAGGACGCCGACGGCGAGGGTACGCGGGAAGACGAGCGGGGCAGCGGTGGCCCGGGGGCGCAGCGGTGCGCTCATGGCAGCGATCCAGTCCTCGAAGGGGGTACCGGTCGATGGCAAGTATGCGCCCGGGTGACAGACCCGAAACAAGAAGGTGTGAAAACCTTCACCGACCGCCGGAAGCGGCTGCTGCGGTGGCGGGCAAACCGCCCGTTCGGGTACGTCCCGTAGGGTCGGCCGGTGACCTCCCCGCTGCGCTGGCGCGACGCGATGGAGCGGGCGCTGTACGGGCCGGACGGCTTCTTCGTCTCCGGTGCCGGGCCCGCCGCGCACTTCCGCACGAGCGTGCACGCCTCGCCCGTCTTCACCGCCTGCGTGCTGCGGCAGCTCGAGACGGTGGACGCGGCGCTGGGGCACCCGGACCGGCTGGACGTGGTGGACGTGGGCGCGGGCCGGGGCGAACTGCTCCGGGCGCTGCTGGCGCAGGCCGCACCCGAGCTGGCCGCCCGGATCAGGCCGGTGGCCGTGGAACGAGCCGCCCGCCCGCCGGGCCTGCCCCCGGAGATCGACTGGCAGGCCGACATCCCCGACGGAATAACCGGCCTGCTCCTGGCCACCGAGTGGCTGGACAACGTCCCCCTGGACGTGGCGGTGCACACCCCGGCAGGCTGGCGCCTCCTCCTGGTGAACCCCACCACCGGCGAGGAGACCCCGGGCCCGGCCCCGGCCCCCACCGACACCACCTGGCTGACCGCCTGGTGGCCCCCGCCCCTCACCCCCACCCCCACTCCCTCCCCGGTGATCAAGGAGTTTGCGGCGGCGGAGGGCCCGGATCCGGACACGAACTCCTTGATCAACGCCGTCGGCGAGGGCGGGGGTGAGGTCGGAGGGCGGGCGGAGATCGGGGTGGGACGGGATCTGGCCTGGGCGGAGGCGGTGGGGAAGGTCGCGCGGGGGCTGGCGCTTGCGGTGGACTACGGGCATCTGCGGGACTCGCGTCCCCTGGACGGGACGTTGACCGGGTATCGGGGTGGGCGGCAGGTGCCGCCGGTCCCGGACGGCTCCTGCGACGTGACGGCGCACGTCGCCATGGACTCGGTCGCCTCCGCCGGTGAGCGGGTCGCGCGGTGCGCGTACTCCCTGGTCTCTCAGCGGGAGGCGCTGCGGGCGCTCGGGGCCGACGGCGGGCGACCGCCGCTGAGCCTGGCCGGTCGCGACCCGGCCGGCTACCTGCGGGCGCTGGCCGCGGCGTCGGCGGCGGCCGAGCTGACCGACCCGGCCGGGCTCGGCGGGCACCTGTGGCTGCGGCAGCCGGTCGGCGTCGCGCTCGACGTGGTCGTGGCACGATGACGGGCATGACCACGGACGCCGCCGACCTCCGCGAGCTGACAGTCGGTACCGGCGCCGGGGGTGAGCAGCTCGGCACCGACATGGTGCTCAACATCGGGCCGCAACACCCCTCGACGCACGGGGTGCTGCGGCTGAAGCTGGTGCTCGACGGGGAGCGGGTGGTCGCGGCCGAGCCGATCGTCGGGTACATGCACCGGGGGGCGGAGAAGCTCTTCGAGGTACGCGACTACCGGCAGATCATCGTGCTGGCGAACCGGCACGACTGGCTGTCGGCGTTCTCCAACGAGCTGGGCGTGGTGCTCGCCGTCGAGCGGCTGATGGGCATGGAGGTGCCGGAACGCGCCACCTGGCTGCGGATGGCGCTGGCCGAGCTGAACCGGGTGCTCAACCACCTGATGTTCCTCGGCTCGTACCCGCTGGAGATCGGCGCGATCACGCCGATGTTCTACGCGTTCCGGGAACGGGAGACCATCCAGGCGGTGATGGAGGAGGTCTCCGGCGGCCGGATCCACTACATGTTCAACCGGGTCGGCGGCCTGAAGGAGGAGGTGCCGGCGGGCTGGACCGGGCGCGCCCGCGCCGCCATCGCCGAGGTACGCCGCCGCATGCCCGACCTGGACAACCTGATCCGGCGCAACGAGATCTTCCTGGCCCGTACCGTCGGGGTCGGTGTGCTGTCCGCCGCCGACGCCGCCGCGTTCGGCGCGTCCGGGCCGGTCGCCCGGGCGTCCGGGCTCGACCTCGACCTGCGCCGCGACGAGCCGTACCTGGCCTACGACCAGCTCGACGTGCCCGTGGTGACGAAGACCGCCGGTGACTGCCACGCCCGCTTCGAGGTGCTGCTCGACCAGGTGTACGTCTCACTCGACCTCGCCGAGCAGTGCCTGGACCGGGTGGACCGGATCAGCGGGCCGGTGAACACGCGGCTGCCCAAGGTGCTGAAGGCACCCGAGGGGCACACGTACGCCTGGACCGAGAACCCGCTCGGCATCAACGGCTACTACCTGGTGTCCCGGGGCGAGAAGACGCCGTGGCGGATGAAGTTGCGCACCGCCTCGTACGCGAACGTGCAGGCGCTGTCGTCGCTGCTTCCCGGCTGCCTGGTGCCGGACCTGATCGCCATCCTCGGCTCGATGTTCTTCGTGGTGGGCGACATCGACAAGTAGTCGGCGGGATCAGCGCCGACGGTCGGCGGGATCAGCGCCAGCGGTCGGCGGTGTCCCGGTACGGCTGGCCGTGTGCACCGTGCTCCGGGCTGCGCCACTCCGGTTCCGCCGGCCGCCATTCCGGCTCGGGCCGCCGCCACTGCGACTCGGGCTGCCGCGCTTCCGGCTGACGCCATTCCGGCTCGACCTGGTGCGTTCGCCACTCCGGCTCGGCCTGGTGCCGGTCCGGTTCCGGCTGATTCCACTCCGGTTCGGGTCGGCGCCACTCCGGCGGCGGCTGACGCCACTCCGGCTGGCCGCTGCGCTGCGTCGGCGGCCGCCACTCGTCCGGCACCGGCACCCCGCCGGCCGGCAGCGCCGGGTGGCTCTCCCCGGACCAGCGGTCGCCGGTTCCGTCCGGCCCGCTCGCGTCCGGCCCGCTGCCGCGCACCGACGCCCACCGGTCCTCGACCCGGTACTCGGTGCCGCCGCCGTCGGCGTGCATTGCGGCCCGCCGTTCCCCGAGCCGGATCTCCCGGCCCGCGCCGTCGTCGCGGACCGCCGCCCACCGATTGCCGGTACGCATCTCGGACCACTGGTCGCCGTCGGCGCCTGCCCGGTCGGCCGGTTCGCCCGCCGTCGGCACCGGCCAGGTGCTCGCCGCCCGGCCGGCCCGATCGTCACTCCCGCCGGGCCACTGCCGCTGCTCCTCCGCCGCCGCGCGGCCCTTGTCGCTCGACCATCCGCCCCCGGCGGTACGTCCCGACCGGCTCGGTTCCCCGGCTGACGGCCCGGACCAGGCCGATTCCCCGGCGGTACGCCCGGCCCAGCCCTGCTCCCCACCGGCGGCCCGGCCGACACCCGCCCACGGA
This sequence comes from Micromonospora sp. CNZ285, assembly GCF_004637285.1. Lineage (NCBI taxonomy): Bacteria > Bacillati > Actinomycetota > Actinomycetes > Micromonosporales > Micromonosporaceae > Micromonospora > Micromonospora sp. CNZ285. Next base: position 4,926,376 of record NZ_SPQD01000001.1, read on the forward strand.
TGCTCGGCGCCCGGACGTCCGGGGTCGCTCCACGAGTGCCCGTCGTCGCCGGCACCGGCGCCCCAGCCACCGTCGTCCGGTCCGGCCCGACGGACTGCCCGGTCGTCCCGGCCCGGTTCGCGATGGCCCGCGCGCCACTGGTCGGCCGGGTCCGTGCCCCGGGACCGGTCCTCGTCCGACCAGCCGCCGGGGAATCCGCCGTACCGGCTTCCGGCCGGCTCACCACCGCCGACGATGGTGTGCCGGGTGGTGACGTGCACCGTCTCGGTGTGGTGGACCACGCCGACCGGGCGGCTCTCCGGCCTAGGCGCCGGCTCGGACATCCGCGCCGCGCCGTACACCCCGCTCGCCTGCCGCTCCGGCCGTGCGGTGGCCCGTGCCGGCTCGGCGTCGTGCCGACCGGCACGCGCCGGTTCGGCGTCGTAGTGGCCGGTCCGGGGTGCGTCGGGTTCGTAGTGGCCCGCCCGGGGCGAGTCGGCGTCGTAGTGGCCGGTCCGGGACGGCTCGGCCCCGTATCGGCCCGTCCGGGACGGTTCGGCGTCGTGGTGGCCGGTCCGAGGCGGGACCGCGTCGTAGGACGAATCGGCGTCGTGGTCGGTTCCGTAGCGGCCGCCGGAGTACGCCGGCCGGGCTGGTTCGTCGTCGTCCCGGCCGGCCGGGTGTGCCCGGCCGACGTCGGGCGTGCCGGTGACCGGCACCCTCGCCGCACCGCTCGGGCGCTCCGGCGCCGGCGCGGAGGGGGACGCCGAGGCGGACACGGGCGCGGAGGCCAGCCCGGCGGCGGCCGCGTCGAGCCGGTGCCGTACCGCGCCGGCCACCTCCTCGGCCCGCCGTGCCTGGTCGAGCGCCTGGTTGCCGCGCTGGGCGGCGGCCACGATCTCGGCCCGCAACTCCCGCCGGAGCTGCGCCAACTCCTCGCGCATCTCCTCGGACGCCGCGCCCCCGGAACCGCTGTCCGGCCGCAGCGCGATGGACAGACCGATGAGCACGACCGCGAGGATCGCCAGGACCGCGCCGAACCGGAGCGAGCCGTTGCCGTCGGCGATCAGCAGGATGAGCGCGGCCAGGGGCGCCAGCCCCACACCGACCCAGAACAGGACGGTGAGCAGGGTGGGCGTGCTCTTGTCGGCGGGCGCGACCGAGGCTGGCATGGCTGAGCAGAGTACCGAGAGTTCCACCGGAGGGGAACGGGTCGGCACCACTCGATGAGCGGCCCGCCGAACGGGCTACCCGTGCCGCCGGCCGGCACGCGTGGCGCCGGCCGGCGGTGCCGCGTCAGCTCGTGGCCAGCGCCGCGTCGGAGGAGAAGACCAGGCCGACGCTCGCCGAGCCGGTCTTCAGCGCGTTCTTGGTCTGCGGGCCGCCCGCGTCCAGCGAGCTGAACGAGCCGGCCTTGAAGTCGTACACCTCGACCAGACCGGCCTGGCACTTCGGCCGCTGCGGGCACTCCGGCGGCCCGGCCAGCACGGTGGCCTGGCCGGAGCACTTGGCGGCCAGCTCGGAGAGCGTGGACACGCCGTACTTGTCGGCGAACGCCTTGGTGACGGCGAACGCGTTCTGGTCCTGCGCCTGGGACGGCTGGCCGAAGACCAGGCCGGCCTTGTCACCCTCGGTCTTCAGCGCCGCGACGGTCTTGTCCAGCTCTGGGGAGGAGACGGGCTGGGCGTCCTTGCCGTTGGCCTTGGTGTTGAGGAACTCCGCCATGGTGGCGGCGTACTCCGGGACGACCTGGATCTGGCCCTTCTCCAGGGCCGGCGCGTAGAGCTCCCGGTTGCCGATGGTCTGCACCTTGACCTGGTAGCCGGCCGCGGTGAGCGCGATCTTGTAGAGCTCGGCGATGGTCTGGCTCTCGCTGAAGTTGCCGGCGCCGACCGTGATCTGACCGCCCGGGCCCTTCTCGATCCCGTCGGTCACGCCGTTTGCGGAGGCGAACTCCTGCGCCGCGACCTGGGGCGTCTTGCGGTCGACGTCGACCGCCCGGTTGAGCTGGATCAGCTTCGGGGTGTCGAGCTTCGCGGAGACCTTGTCCAGCGCGGCGACGAGCTGCGGCGTGGCCGCGTTCGCGTTGATCGCCGGGATGACGTTGTCGGTGTTCTGGAGCTTCTTGTCGTCGGTCAGGACGACGAGCTGGTCACCGGCCACCGGAGCACAGCCCGCCCCCGAGGCGCCCTGCTCGGGCGCGTCGGTGCCGGACGAGCCGGCGTCGCCGCAGCCGGTGAGGAGAACAGCCGCGGTGAGTGCGCCGAGCGCCCCCGCGGCCAGTGTCGTACGCGCGCGCATCAGTGCCCGCCTTCCGTGTCCCGGCGCGACCCCCTCGGGCCGGCCGCGTGTCCGACGGGCGATCCGGACGGCCACCCGCGACTCCAGCCAATATCCTCCGGACCCGACCGACAAACTCGGAGCGGTTTTCGTCATCCGATCGTCACCGACGGCTCAGTTGCCGGTCGTCGCCGCCGTCGCGCGGCGGTTCGCCCGCGTGCGTTCCCGGCGCAGCGGGCGGGGCGTGAGCACCCGCTCCACCAGCGCTAGCACCCCCTCGACGAGCAGCGCCAACCCGGCCACCAGGACCCCGCCGGCGATGATCTGGCCGCCGCCGGCGGCGATGTCGAGCCCGAACCCGGCCCGGATGATCTGGCCCAGCCCACCGCCGTTGACGAACGAGGCGAGCGCGGCGGTGGCCACCACCTGCACCGCCGCGGTGCGGAAGCCGGCCGCCAGGTACGGCACCGCGAGCGGCAGCTCCACCCGGCGCAGCACCTGCCCGCCGGACAGACCCATGCCCCGGGCCGCGTCCCGGGCCTCCGGGTCGGCCTGCCGCACCCCGGTGAACGCGTTCGCCAGCAGCGGCGGAATCGCGAAGACCGCGAGCGCCACCACCACGGCCGGCCGGCCGAAGCCGAGGAACGTCAGCGGGAGGATGGTCAGCAGCGCCAGCGTCGGGATCGCCAGTGTGACGTTGGAGACCAGCAGGACCAGCCCACCGCCCCGGCCACTGTGCCCGAGCCAGAGCCCGATCGGCCAGGCCACCAGGCAGCCCAGCAGCACCGCCAGCGCGGACATGCTCAGGTGCTCGCCGAGGCGGTCCAGCACGCCGCCGGGGTTGGTCCAGTTCAGCGGGTCGTTCAGCCAGACCACTGCCTGCTCGACGGGGTTCACCGGGCGGACCTCCCGCGCAGCCAGGGGGTGAGCAGGCGGCCCACACCCGCCAGCACCAGGTCGAGCACCAGCGCCAGCAGCACGCACAGCACCGTGCCGGCCATGATCTGCGCCTTGTAGAAGTTGTTCTGGAAGCCCGCGAAGATGAGCTGCCCGAGCCCGCCCCGACCGACCACCACTCCGACGGTGACGAGCGCGACAGTGGACACGGTCGCCAGCCGTACGCCGGTGAGGATGCCGGGCAGCGCCAGCGGCAGCTCGATCCGGAACAGCCGGCCCCACCTGCCGTACCCCATGCCCTCGGCTGCCTCGCGGACCTCGGGCGGCACCTGGTTCAGCCCGGCCAGCGCGTTGCGCACGATCACCAGCAGCGCGTACAGGGCGACGACGGTGAGCACGGTGATCGCGCCGATGCCCAGGTACGGCGCGAGGAACGCGAACAACGCCAGCGACGGGACGGTGTAGAGCACCCCGGTCACCGCCAGGATCGGCGCCGACAGCGACCGGAACCAGTACGCGAGCACCGCGAGCGGCAGCGCCACCAGCGCGGCGATCACCACGGCGCGGGCGGTCAGCCAGGTGTGCTCCCGCAGCGCGGCGAGGATCGTGTCAGAGTTGTCCCGCACGTACTGCCAGGAGAACCACGGATTACCCAGGTCGGCCCGGTAGCTCAGGTGGAGGGACACACGTGGACGGTACCCCGGGAAGCACCGCCGGAGGCGGCGCGGCGTCGATCACGCTGGAGCGCATCCGCAAGCGCTACCCGGACGGCACCGAGGCGGTACGCGAGCTGAGCCTGGAGGTCGCGGCCGGCGAACTGGTGGTGCTGATCGGCCCGTCCGGCTGCGGCAAGTCGACGGTGCTGCGCATGATCAACCGGCTGATCGAGCCGACCGACGGGCGGATCCTGCTCGGCGACGACGACGTCACCCGGGTCGACCCGGTGGCGCTGCGCCGCCGCATCGGATACGTCATCCAGAACGTCGGCCTGTTCCCGCACCAGACCGTCGCCGCGAACGTGGCGACCGTGCCGGGGCTGCTGGGCTGGCCGAAGCAGCGGACCCGGGACCGCGTCGGCGAGCTGCTGGAACTCGTCGGTCTGGACCCGGCCCAGTTCGGCAGGCGGTACCCGCACGAGCTGTCCGGCGGGCAGCGGCAGCGGGTCGGCGTGGCCCGGGCGCTCGCCGCCGACCCGGTGGTGCTGCTGATGGACGAGCCGTTCTCGGCGGTGGACCCGATCGTCCGGACCCGTCTGCAGGAGGAGTTCCTGCGCCTGCAGGCGGAGGTACGCAAGACGATCGTGCTGGTCACCCACGACCTCGACGAGGCGGTCCGGCTGGGCGACCGGATCGCCGTGCTGTCCGAGGGCGGCCGGCTCGAGCAGTACGACACACCCGCAGCGCTGCTCGGCTCGCCCGCCTCGGACTTCGTCCGCGAGTTCGTCGGCGCCGACCGGGGCATCCGGCGGCTCGCGGTGACGCCGGTGACCCGCGCGGTGCTCGACCCGCTCCCGGCCGACGGCGGCACCGGCCTGCCCACTGTGGCGCTCGGCGACTCGGCGTACGACGCGCTCGGCGCGCTGCTCACCTCCGGCGCCGAGCACGCGGTGGTGACCGAGGAGGGCCGGGCGGTGGGGCTGCTCACCCGCACCCGGGTGCTGGCGCTGGGTGCTGTGGACTGAGGTCAGGCCCGGCCGCCGAGGCTGGCCAGTCCGACGATCCAGCCGGCGAAGAAGCCGTACGTGACGCCGGTGCTGGCGGCCTGGAACGCGGCGAACAGCGAGCCGTGCGGGCCGAGGAGCGTCGCGAGCAGGGCACTGAGCCCGCCCGCGAGCGCGTACGCGCCCCAGCCGGAGAGGAACTGGCTGCCCGAGGACGTCACCCGGTCGACCTGCGGGCCGGGCAGCAGGTACAGGAGTGCCGCCGCCAGCACGAGCAGCAGGATCGCCCGCAGGTTGGTGGCGAACACGCCCTCGTCGGCCTGCCACCGCCAGGACGGCCAGGCGAGCAGCCGCAGGAACCAGCCACCCGCGCCGGTCGGGTCGGTGCCGCGTTGCGCCCAGTCCACGTACATCGGACTGCCGCCGACGGCGACGAGCAGGAACGCGGCGAGCGTGCCGGTGCCGGCGGCCGTGCCGTACCGGGGGGCGGTGCGGGGGCGGTTGCTCAGAGCCATGCGGCGGTCAGTTCCCGGCCGGTCCCGCCGGGCAAACCTGCGCAACCGCTCGGCCGCCGTCGGCCGACGGGCAGTCATCGACCTCAGTGCTTCATCAGGTAGTCGATGAAGGCGGCGCGCAGCAGCGGCGCGGACTCGTCGTAGCCGTGCCCGGTCAGCTCACGCCAGAGCGCGTTCGCCTCGTCGATGGTCGGGCCGATCGAGTTCGGCGCGCCGTCCAGCGCGGCGGCCTCGTCGGCGTTGGGCAGGTGCCGCAGGACCGACCAGAAGAAGCCCACGTCGCGGCGGTCGCGCGCCAGGTTGAACGCCTGCTCGCGCAGCTCCTCGGTGGAGAGCTTGTCGAGCTCGTCGAAGGTGCGGCCGCCGGGGGCAGGAGTATCGGTCATGCCGCCGAGCCTAACCGGAGAGATCAGTCCGGGCGCGCGGGACGCACGGCCACCGCCGGGGTCAGCGGTCGTCGGCGTCCCAGCGCCGGGGTTCGTTGTCCCAGCGCGGGGCCTCCCATGCCTCCACCGGGGTGTCGTGCTGGCGTACCGGGAGCACCGAGGGCCAGGCGTCGGCCGGTTCGGGCGGCGGGGTCATCGTCCAGCCGCCGCTCAGCGCGCCGTCCCGGGCCGGGCGGACCGGGCCGAGCGGACCCGGCGGTGCCGGGCGGGGACGACCGAACGTCTCGACCAGCCGGGTGACGAGCAGGCCGACGCCGAGCACGGCGCCGCCGAGCGCCCACCGGCTGACCGTCCAGCCGTGCGGCACGGTCCAGGCCAGGAACACCACCACCAGGCAGACCGCGAACAGGGTGCCGAAGATGCCGCCGCGCCGCCCGTACGCGCTGGTGCCGGCGAGCATCACCGTGCCGACCGCCAGCACGGTCCAGTCCAGTCCGGTGCCGGGCGCGACCTGACCGTCCCCGTTCGCCGCGATCAGCACGCCGCCCAGCATCGCCAGCACGGTGGACCCGACGAGCGCCAGCGCGGTCACCGTGGCGGCCGCCACGCCGCGCCGCCGGGCCGGGTCGGCGACCGGACGGAACCGGCCGATCAGCCGGCGTACCGGTTTCATCGCGGCGAACAGGCCACCGAGGACGGCGACCGCGGCGAAGCCGACGAAGAAGTACAGCGCGCTGCCGCGCGGGTCGTAGTCGCCCTGCACCGTCACCGGCGCGGTCCGCCGTTCCAGGTAGACGATCACGCCGGCCGCCCCGGCCAGGCTCGCCGCCCATCCGGGCACGTGCAGCACCACCACGGCCAGGGCGAGCGCCAGCCCGGCCGCGGCCGCGATCGCCAGCGCCGGCAGCAGCGCCTCCCGCGTGCCCCGGTCGCCCTGCTCGGCGAAGTGCAGCGCGGCGGCCAGCGCGACCGGCCCGATCGCCAGGTTCACCGCGCCGGCCCGCAGGCTCAGACCGGCGGCGAGGGTGAGCAGGCCGAGCGCCGCCACGTCGACGAGCAGCGTCTTCAGGGAGCCGCCGCGCAGCGCGTCCGAGTCCTCCCGCCAGAGCAGCCAGGCCATCGCGACCAGACCGGCGAGCAGCACGAACTCCCAGAACACGTGCACCGCGATCCGGTCCCGGCCGGGTTCGCCGTGGGCCGGGTCGTCGAAGACGTGCTCCAGTACGGCAGCGGGCACCCCGGACGACGTCTCCGGCGGCGCTGTCCGGCCCGCATCGTCGTACGCCATTGGCTCGCGCCTCCCCCAGGTGGCCGCGTCCGGCCCACGGGCGGGCGGACCGGTGGCGGCCGTCGCTCTCCGGTCGCCAGGGACGGTACCGCCGGGCCGGGGTGGGGGGAACCCTCAGAGACGCCCGCGGGGCGTCTCCCGGTCACCCGGCTCGCGGTCCTCGTCGTCCTCCTGCTCCGGCACCCGGCAGGAGCGTTCCAGCCAGAGCGCGGCCGCGACCAGCGCCAGCGCGGCGATGAGACCGCCGAGCGCGGCCGGCCGATCGCCCACCGCCGCGTTCGTGCGTTCCACGAACAGCCAGCCGGTCAGCCCGGCGTAGAAGCCGGCGAAGATGGCCCCGGCCAGCGCCGACGCCTTGGCCAGTACGACGAACCGGGCGACCAGCAGCGGGTTGACCGGCTCCCGGCCGGGCCGCCGCTCGATCCGGCCCCGGGTGTTCACCGCCGCGTAGCCCTCCAGCACGGCCAGCCCGGCCAGCGTGATCACCGGCAGCCAGGGCAGGTCGGGCGCGAAGTCGTAGTAGAAGCCGCTGATCAGCAACCAGGCCACCGCGGCGGCGGCCAGGCCGGCCACGACGAGCGTGGAGGCCCGGGTCGGCCCCATCCGGAAGCGGTCGGGCCCCTGCGGGGAGCGGTCGGTGCTCACCGCACCTCCTCAGCTCGCCACTGCCGGGCCACGATCCACCGGGTCATGTGTCCGACTCTAGCGCCAGATCGGGTCGCGGGCTCAGTTCCAGGGCGTCCCCGGCGAGCGGTTCGGCGTTGAGCAGATCGGTCAGCCAGCCGTGCCCGGGCAGCCGGCCGTGCGGCTCGATGTCGATCCACGGGCGCAGCACGAAGGCGCGCAGGTGGGCCCGGGGGTGCGGCAGGATCAGCTCGGGGTCGTCGCGGAGCACCGGCTCGCCGGCGTCGTCCCAGACCGCGATCACGTCCACGTCGAGCGTGCGCGGCCCGTACCGTCGTCGCGGGTCGCGGTCGCGCCCGGCCGCCGCCTCCGCGGCCCGGGCGCGGGCCAGCCAGTCCTCCGGCGCCGCCGCCGGGTCCGCGACCATCACCGCGGCGTTCAGGTACGCGGGCTGGTCGGCGTCCCCCCACGGTGGAGTCTCGTAGACGCCGGAGACCACGAGCACCCGGTCGCCGAGCGCGGCCACCGCGCCGCGCAGGTGGCCGAGGCGGTCGCCCAGGTTGCTGCCGATCGACAGCACGGCCCGGGTCATCGGGTACGCCGCATCGTGACTGCCACGTCCCGGAAGGCGTGCGGGATCGGGGCCTCCGGCTTGTGCACGGTCACCGTCGCGGCGGCCACCAGCGGCTCGGCCAGGCAGACCGCGAGCAGCCGGTCGGCGAGTGTCTCGATGAGGTTCACCGGTTCGCCGGTGATCACCGCGACCAGACGTTCGGCGAGTTCGCCGTAGTGCACGGTGTCGGTCACCTCGTCCGAGCGCGCGGCCGGGCCCAGGTCGAGTTCGAGCACCGCGTCGACCACGAACTCCTGCCCCTGGGCGCGCTCGAAGTCGTAGACGCCGTGGCGGCCGTGCGCGCGCAGGCCGGTCAGCTCGATCCGGTCGCTCATCTGTCGCCTCCGCTCGTGCCGGTGGCCGCTTCCGCCGGCCGGGTGCCGCCGGTGGCCGCCGCGGTCCGCGGCGCGGTCGCCGGTCGTACGCCGGTCGCGGTGGCGAGCCGAGGGCTGCCGGTGGCACGCCAGACGGCGAGCGCGTCGGCGGTACCGCGGACGTCGTGCACGCGTACCCCCCAGGCGCCGGCCGCGACGGCGAGCACGCTCGTCGCGACGGTCGCGGCCTCCCGCCCTGCGGTGGGGCGGGGTTCGCCGGCCGGGTCGGCGAGCAGCCGGCCCAGGTAGGACTTGCGGCTTGCGCCGAACAGCACCGGGAAGCCCAGGTCGACCAGCTCGGGCAGGCGGGCGCTCAGCGCCCAGTTGTGCGCGGCGGTCTTCGCGAAGCCCAGGCCCGGGTCCACGATGATCCGGTCGGCGGCCACCCCGGCGGCGAGCGCGGCGTCGACGCGCCGGCTCAGCTCGTCCCGGACCTCGGCCACCACGTCGGTGTACGTGGCCAGCTCCCGCATCCCCCGCGAGTGACCCCGCCAGTGCATGAGCACCCAGGGGCAGCCGGCGTCGCGGACCACCCGGGCCATGTCCGGGTCGGCGAGGCCGCCGGAGACGTCGTTGACCACGTACGCGCCGGCGGCGAGGACCGCCTCGGCGACCCGGGCGCGGCTGGTGTCGATGCTGACGAGGATGCCGGCGGCGCTCAGCTCGCGGACCACGGGCAGCACCCGGGCGGTCTCCGTCTCCGCGTCGACCCGCTCGGCACCGGGCCGGGTGGACTCGCCACCCACGTCGATCAGGTCGGCGCCGTCGGAGCGCAGTCGCACCCCGTGTGCGACTGCCGCGTCCAGATCGGCGTATCTGCCGCCGTCGGAGAAGGAGTCGGGCGTGACGTTGAGGACGCCCATCACCACCGGGGTCTCCGCCCGTACCAGATCGGTCACGGACCCGACAGTACCGTTCGCCGGCAGGGCTTCCGGCCACCGGGCGAGCGCGCGACGCGGCACCCCTGACGTGGGCATTGGAACAGGTGTACGATCGGCCATCCGGGCCGTCGGAGGTCGACTCTTCACGGCTTGTCGCAAAGGTGGCCGGGCCGTACGCTTTGGAATTGCCCAGCATCGAGATGGCGAAGCCTGGAGGGAGGGCCGAAGCGGGAAGAATCCCCCCAAAACTCACCACTCTGCGTGGTGGGTGACGGACTCAGCGTTGACGGCGCTGTCTCTGACGAGCACCATCCCGCCAGGCTTGCCTACTTGCACCAACGCGGCGCCGCCGGCCGCGACCTTGGGGAGGTTTCCAGTGATCGCCATCGAGCTCATGGCAACGGCGTCCAGTGCCGTGGACCACGCGCTCCACGCCCTGGCGTCGACTCCACTCGCCGAGCCGGCACCGAAGGGCATCGACACCGACAACGTCGTCACCTTCTTCGCCAGCAAGATCGCGCCGATCCTGCTCGCGGTCCTCGGGGTGATCTTCATCGGCCGGGCCAGCCGGGGTGAGATCTCGAAGGTGCTGACCAGCTCGGCCATCGCCATCATCGGCCTGGCCTTCATCGCCGGAGCGGCCACACTCTTCTTCGTCGGCGACTACCTGATCAACCTGATCTTCGAGTAGGGCGCTGGGCGACGATGCGGCTGCGCACCGACGACGACATCTACCGGGCACGCCTCGTCTACCTGGGGCCGCCCGGGTACACCCTTCCCGTCCACCTGCCGTACGCCCAGTACGGCCTGTTCATGCTGCTCGTACCCCTCTACATGTTCATCCACTGGTTGTTCACGCTCCAGGTCGAGCTGTTCCCCGCCTGGGAGATCTCGCTGGCGATCGTGACGACCTCGTTCATCTTCCGGTACGTCGACCCGGACCGGCCGGCGCGCATGGTCATCCGGACCGCGCTGACCGACTGGCGACGCACCCGGGAACCGGCCACCGAGCAGCGGGATCCGCGGCTCGTCGCGAGCCGGATCAGGATCCGGGAGGAACTGGCATGACCGGGCGTACGACAACCGTGCAGACGAACGACGCGGGTGAGGCGGTCGCATGAGTCGCTCTTCCACGCCGGGTTCCCCGGCCGGGCGCCCGGGCGGGCCCAACGGTAACCGTGCGCGATCGTTCGACTACCCACCGGACGAGGATCTGGACGAGGTCGTCCTCGACAGCGCGCTCGTCACCAGCCCCGGGCACAGCCGCGTCGGCGTGTTCCAGCCGCCGCGACCGATCACCCCGCGCGAGCCGGTACGCCCCGACGGCGACATCGACTCGCCCTTCCTCGACCTGTTCGGCGGCGCGCAGCCCCGGCGGCGGCCCGCCGCGTCCACGCCGCCCCCGCCGGTCGAGCCGGTGGTGGCGCCGCCGCGTCGTGGCGTCGGCCGGGAGCCCCTGCCGATCCCGCACCAGCCCGCCGTGCCGGTCGAGCCGGCACCCCGGGCCGAACCGGAACCGCCGGTCCGCGAGCAGACCCCTGGGGTACGCGCGGTCGGGCGCCCCCGGCCCGAGCCCGCGCCGCTGCCGGTCGAGCCCTCCCTGCCCGACCCGCCCGCCGCGCTCGCCCCGCCGCCGCCGTCCCGGAGCCGGGTGCCGCAGCAGGCCGGTGACCGGCTGCCGGCGCTCCGCCCCCCGGCCGAGCCCGAGCCGGCGCTCCCGCCTCCCCCGCAGATCCACGCCCCCGCGCCCGCGCCCGTCCCCGCCGACTACCGGGAGCCCGATCTCGCTCCCGCCGACCCGCTCACGGCCGCTGCGGCACCGTCGCGTGAGGTCGGCCGTCCGGCGCACCGCGAGGTGGCGCCGCCCCGGCAGCGCACGCCGGAACGTCGCAACCGGCCGACCAAGCCGGTCCGGGTCCGCGCTCCGAAGATCAAGTTCGGCGACCGGGATCCCTCCGTCGAGCTGGCCATCACCGAGATCGCCGGCCACCTCACCTTCACCCCCAACACGGTCACCGCCTGGTACTGGCTGCCCGAGGTGCGGTGGGCGTTCCGGCCGGACGCCGAACGCGAGGCCCTGCTCTCCGCGATCTCCGAGCAGTACGCCGGACTCGCCGGGTTCCGGCTGCACCTGCGCCGCACCACCCGGCCCTTCCCGGCCGACGAGTGGGCCCGCACCATCGACGCGCACACCGCCGCGCCGCTGCCCGACGTACCGGGCACCACCGGCTGGGCCGACCACCTGGTCGCCGCCCAGCGGCACCTGATGGCGGTCAACCACGCCGAGGGCCAGACCTACCTCGGTGTCACGTTCGCCCGCCGGTCACTCGGCGACTCGCTCACCGAACGCCTGCTGCGCACGTTCGGCCGGGGCACCGCCGACGGCGAGCGGCGCCGGCTGAGCCGCACCGTCGAGCAGTTCGACGAGGTCCTCGGCGCGTTCGGCATGCGCGGGCGCCGGGTCACCGCGCCCGAACTGGAGTGGCTGCTCTACCGCTCGGTGGCGCTGTGCATGGCGCCGCCCGGCGTCCTGTCCCCGATCACCAACGGCCGGTGGGAACGCGGCGACCTGCTGGCCCTCACCGAGCAGGTCGAGCGCTACCGCACCCCGTACGGCTCGACGGTGAAGCTGGTCAACCGGATGACCGGCGAGGAACGCCACGTCGCCGTGCTCGCGGTCGGCCGGATGGAGCCGCTGGAGATCCCCGAGCGGCACGAGCCCTGGCTGCATTTCCACGAGCGGCTGCCGTGGCCGATGGAGCTGTCCACCCGGGTCGACATCCTCGGCCCCAACGACTCCTTCCGGAACCTCGAACACCGGCTCCGGATGATCCGCTCCCAGCAGCTCGACTACGCCGAGCACGGCATCGACGCCCCGCCGGAGCTGGAACGCCTGGCCAAGCGGGCGCTGGTGATCGGTGACGAGATGACCACCGGCCTGCCCGTGGACTCGGCCCGGGCACACGGCTGGCATCGGATCGCGGTCGGCGGCCGTACCCGGGAGGAGTGCCTGGAACGGGCCCGGCGGCTCATCCAGCTCTACTCCCGCGAGCTGCGGATCTCGCTCCAGCACCCGAAGAACCAGGACTGGCTGGCCCGCGAATTCATCCCCGGCGAGCCGATCGCCAACACCGGCTACGTCCGGCGGATGCCCGTCAACCTGCTCGCCGCCGCGCTCCCGCAGGCCGCGTCCACAGTCGGCGACCGGCGCGGCGACCTGATCGGGCGCACCGCCGGCACCTGCCGCCGGCCGGTCTTCCTCGACCTGCACTTCCCGATGGAGGTACGCGAGCGCTCCGGCCTCGCCGTCTTCGTCGCCGAACCGGGCGGTGGCAAGTCCACGCTGCTCGGCGCGCTCGGCTACCTGGCCGCGCGCCGCGGCGTGCAGGTGACGCTGCTCGACCCGTCCGGCCCGCTGGCCCGGCTCTGCGCCATGCCCGAACTGGCGCCGTACTCGCGGGTGCTCAACCTGACCGGCTCGGAGCAGGGCACGCTCGCGCCGTACGCGCTGATCCCGACGCCGCTGCGCAGCGAGTTCGGCGCCGGCCCGGCGGGCGACCGCGAGTTCGAGATCGCCGTGTCGAACGCCCGGGCCGAACGCCGGATGCTGGTGCAGGACATCTGCATGATGCTGGTGCCGCCGCAGGTGGCCCGGGAGGCGTCCACCGCCACGCTGTTCCGGCACGCCGTACGCCAGGTGCCCGCCGAGGAGACCTCCACGCTCGACGACGTGGTGACCTGCCTCCAGGGGCTCGACGACGACGCCGGGCGCGAACTGGCGCACCTGCTGCTCGACACCGCCGAGATGCCGCTGGCCATGCTCTTCTTCGGCCGGCCGCCGGAGGGGCTGCTCGGCGCCGACGCCGCGCTCACCGTCATCACCATGGCCGGCCTGCGGCTCCCCGACCTCAAGATCGAGCGGGAGTACTGGTCGGCCGAGGAGGCGCTCGCGCTGCCGATGCTGCACACCGCGCACCGGCTCGCCGTACGCCGCTGCTACGGCGGCTCGATGTCCTCCCGGAAGCTGGTCGGCCTCGACGAGGCGCACTTCATGGAGGGCTGGCGGTCCGGGCGCTCGTTCCTGGTCCGGCTCGCCCGCGACTCCCGCAAGTGGAACCTCGCCGCGCTCGTCGCCTCGCAGAACCCGAAGGACATCCTCGGCCTCGACGTGCAGAACCTCGTCTCCACCGTCTTCGTCGGCCGGATCGCCGAGGACAGCGAGATCGCCTCCGAGGCGCTGCGCCTGCTGCGGGTGCCTGTCGACGACGGTTACGAAGCGACACTCGCCTCGCTCTCCCAGGCGGACAGCGGATCGGCCAACCGGCTCGGTTTCCGTGAGTTCGTCATGCGCGACGTCGACGGGCGCGTGCAGAAGGTCCGGGTCGACGTGTCGTACGTCGATGGGCTGCTGGAGCACCTGGACACCACCCCCGCCGCGGTCGCCCAGGCCGCCGGGATACTGCCGACCGTCCTGGCTGATCTGGAGGCGTGACATGGCGAGGGCCCGGGCACGGATCGCGGCGCTCCTCCTCGCGCTCGGCGTACTCGCCGGGGCCACGATCTCCTGGCCGGTGATCGGGGCGGCCACACCCGCGTACGCCGCCGCGCCGGTCAGCCAGGCGCGCGCCGAGCTGTGCAGCACCAAGGAGTGGCAGGCCGACTTCCGGTCCTGCGTCGACAAGCTCAAGGCGGTCAGCGAGGACCAGGTCGAGTGCCGCAACGCGCCGGTGCCCGCCGCGCCGGACTCGGGCCTGGCCGGCTGGTTCGCGTCCCGGCCCGACTCGGCGAAGGAGCCCGGCCCGAAGGGCCTCTACAGCGACTACGGGTACGCCGGGTACAGCTACAACACGTACGACGTGGACGGCGGCTGCGCCTCCTCGGTGCTGCATCCGGACTACCGCTTCACCACGATGGTCGCCAACGGCGAGTTCATGTTCGCCAACGCGGTGATCGGTGCCTCGAACGCGCTGCGCGAGCGCGCCTGGGATCCACGCACGATGTGGAGCTGGGCCGATCCGCTGGTGGAGCAGGCCACGAAGGCCGTCTACCAGAAGGTGTTCAGCGTCTTCGGCATCATCACCGTCTGCGTGGTCGGCCTCTACCTGCTCTGGCGGTCCCGCCAGTCGGACATGAGCAACGCGATGACCACCGCGGGCTGGGCCCTGCTGGTGATGGTGGCGGTGACCGCGCTGGCCGCGTGGCCGGTCAAGTCCGCGAACATCGCCGACAACACGCTGATCAGCACGCTGGGCGTGGTGCACGACGCGGTCGGCCCATCCACCAAGGACACGCCGCCGGGCCAGTGTGACGACCCGAATCCGCAGGCGTGCAAGGATCACCGTCCTCCCGCCGTACGTGCCAGTGACACGGCGACCGAAACGATGCTCTACCGGAACTGGCTGCGCGGTGTGCTCGGCTCGGCGGACAGCGAGACCGCGAAGAAGTACGGCCAAGCGCTCTACGACGCGAAGTCGCTCACCTGGGACGAGGCGGCGTCGATCCGGTCCAACCCGGCCACCCGCGACGTGGTCATCAAGGCCAAGCAGCAGCAGTGGGCCAAGGTCGCCGAGCAGATCAAGACCGAGGACCCGGAGGCGTACGAGTACCTCCAGGGCACGCGAGACATGGACCGGATCGGTGCCGGGTTCATCGCCGTGCTGGCCTCGGTGCTGTTCGCCATGTTCGACCTCACCGCGTCGCTGCTGGTGCTGCTCGGCTTCCTGATCTTCCGCTGGGCGGTGATCGCCGCGCCGATCCTCGGCACCGTCGGCCTGATGCGCCCGGCCAGCGCCGGGCTCCGGCGGCTGGCGAACGCGGTGGTCGCCGCCGTCTTCAACATCGCCATCTTCGGCACCGGCGCGGCCATCTACCTCTTCGCCGTCGACCTGATCATGAACACTGCCACGCTGCCCGGCTGGCTCCAGGTGGTCCTGGTCTGGCTCTGCGGGGTCGTCGGCTGGTTGCTGCTGCGGCCGTACCGCCGGATCACCCAGCTCGGCGGCAAGGACAGCAGCGAGGCGGTCAGCTCGGCCGGCTCCTGGCACCGCCGGTTCTTCCGGGACATGCGGATCGCCGCGCGGCTGGACGTGGCCGAGCCCGGCGGCACCAACGAGCCGGCGATCGGCAAGCGCCGCACCGTCACGGCCGACCAGCGCAGTCTCCGGCCGGAGGCCCGGCACGAGGATCCGGCGCACAGCGCCACACCCGCCGAGCGGGAACGGCCGGACGGGCGGGAACGGCCGGAGGAGGTGCCCGCGAGCGGACGACCGGGTGAGCGTCCCGGCGGCACTCCCCGCCCCCGGCGCGCACCGTCGACCTGGACCGAGCCGGACGTGCCGGAGGAAACGCCCTCCTACGCCGTCTACCGGCCGGACTCGGCGGGCCGCGGCACCGCACCGGCCCGGCCGGCGCCGCGCATCCGCTCCGAGGCCCGGTGAGTCCGGTGCGGCGCGCGCTGGAGTTCCTCTTCACCCGGGTCCTCCGGTCCCGGATCGGTGTCGCCCTGATGATCGCCGTGCTGGTCTTCGGGGTGATCGGCGCGGCCCGCCTCGTCGCCGGCCCCGGCGATCCGGGTCTCGGCCTGACCAGCCGCCCCACCCAGCCGATCAGCACCGCGGATCCGGAGGCCGGTGACGACGGCGTGCTCGCCAGCCCGCCGACCGCCGTGGCCCCGAAGACCCGGCCGGGCGAGGACACGCCGGAGCAGGTCGCCGGGCGGTTCACCACCGCGTGGCTGAGCGGCCCGGGCAGCAGCGGCGACACGTGGCAGGCCCGCCTGCGGCCGCTCTCCACCCCGGCGCTGGCCGAGAAGATGACTGATGCCGACCCGGAGACCGTGCCCGCGCGGAGGACCACTGGCGCCCCGACACTCCGGCCCCGTACCGAGTCCTTCGTGGAGGCGGTGGTTCCGCTGGACAACGGCACGCTCCGGCTCGAACTCGTCGCACCGGACGGACGCTGGCTGGTGGACGCGATCGACTGGGAGCGGTCGTGACCGCCGGCCCGGCCGTCGCCGGACAGGTCCGCCGGAAGCTGCGCCTCGGCGTGGTCGCCACCGCCGTCACGAGCGTGCTCGCCCTGCTCTGCTGCGTCGGCGGCGCCGGCGCCTTCCTCCTCACCGAACTCGGGGGCGACGAGGACGACCCGAAGCTCGCGGCCCTGAACTGCGACCCCACCTACCAGGTGAACCTGACCGGCGACATGCCGCGCTTCGCCGAGTACGGCGAGCGCCAGCTGCGCAACGCCGCGGTCATCATCAAGGTCGGCCAGGACATGAAGCTCCCCGCGCGCGGCTGGGTGATCGCACTGGCCACCGCGATGCAGGAATCAGCGCTGCGCAACCTCGCCAACAGCACGGTGCCGACGTCGCTGGCGCTGCCGCACGAGGGGGTCGGCGCCGACCACGACTCGCTGGGCCTGTTCCAGCAGCGGCCCGGGTGGGGCAGCGTCGAGCAGCGGATGACGCCCTCGTACGCGGCCCGCAAGTTCTACCAGAAGATGGAGAAGGTGCCGAACTGGCAGCAGCGCCCGCTCACTGTGGTCGCCCAGAAAGTCCAGGTCAGCGCCTACCCCGACGCCTACGCCAAGCACGAGGAACTGGCCGGAGCCATCGTCGACGCGCTGGCCGGCGGCGCCGCCCGGACCGTGGAGATCGCCGGCAAGGCGGTGTGCGACGCCGCGGCCGGAGACCGGATCGCCGCCTCCGGCTGGACCGCGCCGCTGCCCGGCGGTGTGGTCTCCGGTTTCCGCACCACGGCCCGCCCCAGCCACCACGGCGTGGATCTGGCCGCCTCGAAGGGCACGCCGATCCACGCCGCCTCGGCGGGCCGGGTGCTGGTGGCCCGCTGCGACCCCGACCGCTCCGGGCGGCGGGACTGCGACCGGGACGGCTGGCCGGACAAGGGCGGCTGCGGATGGTTCGTGGACATCCTGCACGCCGGCGGATTCATCACCCGCTACTGCCACATGGTCGAGCGACCCCGCGTGGTGCCGGGTCAGGCAGTCGAGGCGGGCGAGGTCATCGGGATCTCCGGCAGCAGCGGCAACTCGTCCGGCCCGCACCTGCACTTCGAGGTGCACAAGAACGGCGACCGGTCCAGCAACGGGGCGGAGAACCCGGTGCCCTTCATGCGCAAGCGGGGCGCGCCCCTCGGCGAGACCGGGTGAGGCCGGGCGGATGAGCAACCCCCTGCCCGACCCGTTCGCCGACCGGCCCGACTGGGCGCCGCTGCCGCCCCGGCCGGTGGAGACCGTGCCCGCCACCGGCGGCACCGAGCTGCGCGGCCGCCGCGTCCTGGTCGGCTTGCCCGGCCTCGGCTGGCGTGGCGACCTGCGGGCCGACGAGCGGGTGGTGCAGGGCAGCCGCACCTACGTACCGGTGATCCCGGAACACGAGTGGTACCGGGCCGAGGCCGAGCAGGTGGAGGTGTTCGCCCCGCTGGTGCCTGTGGAACGGGTCTGGGTGGAGACCATCGGTGAGCGGCGGCCGGTGGCCGGGGCGAGCGCCCCGGGTCTCCGGCTGGTCTCGCTGGACGTGCCGGAACGCCGGCCACCCACCCCGGTGTTCGAGGCCGACGCGGTGACCGGGCGGCGCGTGGTGCACGTGGACAACGGCGTGGAACGACGCGACCTGCGTGCCGTCACCGAGACCTACTCCGGCGCGGACGGCGACATCTGCGTGCGGGTGGCCCCGGAACTGGAGTGGTACCGGTGGGCCTGGCGCGGCCAGGCGCCGACCACGTTGGAGGTGCCGGTACACCTGCTCTGGCTCGAGTAGGCCTCAGCCGACCTTACTCGCACCGCAGACGCGCCAGCCGTCCTTGTTGTCCGTCAAGTCGAATCGCCACGTTTCCCGACGGCTGCTTACCGATTGGCCATCCTTTGAGCTGGAGATGGCAAGTGTCGTGGTAACCGATTCGCCCGATCCACTATCGGCCTGAAGCAACGGGCCCCAGCTCACTTTGATCGAGACGCCGAAGTTGGCCTCGCGCTGCTCAAGCTCGGTCCTGAGATCACGCATGCCACCGATCCCGTCACTGTCATTACAAGTGAATTCCTGGGCCTTCGTGTCGTTCCGGTCGATAAGGTAGGCCCGGATGTAGTTGGCTACAACGACGTCGGGGGCGCTTCGGTCCGGGGCGGTCGCGCGGTCGTACAACACGAACCCGACCACTCCGCCGACAGTGCACAGCACCGCCAGCACCCCCGCGACGACAGCGAGCACTGTGCGCACCGGGCGCTTGGGGCGTACCGGAGCGGGAGCGGGCGCTGGGGGCGCCAACTGCTCCGGCGGGGTTCGCTGCGCCGGTACTCGGGACACCTGGGAACCGGCGGGGGGCTGCACTGATTCCACCTCCTGAGGCTATCGGCTGCGCCTCGCGTACCCAATGCCTGGAACCGGCGGATCGTGGCGAACCGCCGGGCGGACGCCGACCGGCGGCGGGGTGAGGCTGCTCACCGCCGACCAGCTCACCGCGCCGACCGACATCCCGGTGGACGGCCGCCGCCTGGGTTACCGTCACACCTCGGGGAGGACATGTCGGCCTCGGAAAGAGAGGTGGACGCGGTGGCGACTCCGAAGGCGCGCGCCGGCCGGGCCGCCGCGCTGCACCGCCGGGCCGAGGCCGCCGCGACGGCGGCGGCGGGCATCCTCGACGAGATCCGGCCCGCGCCTGCCGACCACCACCGGCAGTACGAGCTGGCCGAGCGCCTCCGCGCGGCGGCCGATCTGGCGGCGCCCGGTTGGGCCGGCGGGCCGCTGGAGACCCTGACCGCGGCGACGCCTCCCGGTGACGGCCTGCCACCGCTGGTCCGGGTCGGTACCGCGTCGCCGCTCGACGACGCCCGCTTCCCCGCGCTGGTGCCGTTGCTCGGCAGCGGCCATGTGAGCCTCGACGCCGACGCCTCGGACGCCCGGGTGGCCGGGCTGCTCCGCGCGCTGCTGCTGCGCGTCTTCGCTGCCACGCCGGCGGGAGCGCTGCTGGCCCGCGCGGTGGACGGCGGTTCCGGTGACACATTCGCCGGTTACGCGCCGCTCGCCGACGCCGGCCTGCTGCCCCCGCCCGCCACCGACCTCGCCGGGATGCGCGCGGTGCTGGCCGAGGCGGAGCAGTGGGTGGCCGCCGGGACGGCCCGGCAGCGCGGGCACGACCGGACGCTGCTGCTCGTGGTCGCCGCGCTGCCCGAGGGTACGACCACCGCCGACCTGGACCGGCTCGCCGGGCTGGCCGAGGGTGGGCCGCGCGCCGGGCTGCATCTGGTGCTGGCCGGCTGGCCGGACGGCAGCCCGCTGCCACGCGCGACAGCGGTCACTGTTCGCACCGCGTACGCGCTGGTCGGTGACCCGCCCGGCGCCGGCCTCAGCAGTCCGGGCGCCGAGCCGCCGGGCGGCTTGAACTCGCCCGTGTTCCTCGACGAGGATCCGCCCGCCGACCTGGTCGCCGCTGTCTGCGCGCGGTTGGCCCGGCAGATCGAGGACGGCTCCCGCCTCTCCCTGCGTGACCTGCTGCCTGCCGACGGGTTCTGGACGGCCGGCTCGGCCGACGGACTGAGCACCACTGTGGGTGACGCCGCCGGGCGCCCGGTCAGTCTGGGCTTCACCGAGCTGACGCCGCACTGGCTGGTCAGCGGCCGAGGTCAGGCGGGCCGGTCGGCGTTCCTGACCGACGCGTTGTTCGGCCTCGCCACCCGGTACGGCCCGGACGAGCTGGCGCTCTACCTGGCCGACCTGGCCGACGGTGAGTCGTTCGTGGAGTTCCTCCAGACCGAGCGGGACCGCTCCTGGGTGCCGCAGGTGCGTGCCGCCGGGATGGCCGCCGACCGGGAGTACGTGGCCGACCTGTTCGGCGAACTGGAGGCGGAGCTGCGCCGGCGCGAGGAGGCGTCCCGGCGGGCCGGTGGGCAGCGCTACGCCGAGCTGCGGCAGCACCAGCCGCTGCCCCGGATCGTCTGCGTGGTCGACAACTTCCCGCTGGCGCTGCGCGAGCGGGACCGGCTCGCCGCCGACCTGCTGGCCCGGCTGGACGCGCTCGCCCGCGCCGGCCGGTCGTACGGGATCCACCTGGTGCTGGCCGGCGAGGGTGACCTGGGCATCGGCGGTCCGCGTGACCCGCTGCTCGGCCAGTTCCCGGTGCGGGTGGCGCTGCCCGGCGGTTCGGCGGTGCTGGAACCGGCGAACGACTCGGCGGCCGGGCTGCCGGTGGGCAGCGCGGTGGTGAACACGGCGGGTGGCCTGGGCGGTCCGCGGGGCGCGACCCGGGGGCATGAGCGGATGATCCGTTTCCCGGATCCGTACGAGGATCCCGAGGTACTGACCGGCCTGCGGCGACGGCTGTGGGAGGCGCGGGGCGAGTCGGTGACGCCTCCGGTGGTCTTCGCCGGGTACGCCCGCCCGTTGCTCGCCAACGACCCGCGGCACCGGGCCGCGCTGGCCGGGCGGGCCCACGCGCCCGCCGCGTTGCTGGGCCGGGCGGTGGACGTGCGGCGGTCCACGGTGACGGTGCCGCTGGGGCCGGGCGCGGGGCGGAACCTGGCCGTCCTGGGGCGGGACGAGGAGGCCGAGCGCCTGCTGGTGACTGCGGTACGCAGCGCGGCTGCGGCGCATCCGGGCGCGGCCCGGTTCGTGCTGGCGCCGCTGGCGAACGGGTCGGCCGAGCCGGCCGGGGTGCTCGCCGCCGAGCTGGCCGGACGGCACCGGGTGGAGACCGTCGACGCGGCCGGGCTGCGGACCGCCATGGAGTCGGACGAGCCGGGCTACCTCGTGGTGTTCGGGCTGGACGTGCCGGACGCCGGCGAGCTGCCGCCGGACCTGCTGCGGACGCTGCTGCTGGAGGGCCCGCCGGCCGGGCGGCACCTGCTCGGCTGGTGGCGGACACCGGCTCCGCTGGCCGGGCTGCTCGGTCCGGAGGGCGAGGTGGACAAGCTCACCGCCGTGGCGGTCACCGACGTGCCGGGCGGCCGGCTGGAGCAGCTCTTCGACCGTCCGGTCTGGTGGCGGCCCCGGCCCTGTCGCGCGGTGCTCTGGGACGGCCCGGACGAGCAGGGCACCGTCTTCGTGCCGTTCGGCACGGCCGAGGTGGCGACCGCGCGGGTCGAGCCGGTCCCGCAGGTGACGGACCGCGCCGGGGAGGGGGCGGCATGAGTGAGACCGGCACGGCCGTACCGGGGCCCCGCTCGGGTGGGCCGACCACAGTGGCGGACCCCGCCGAGTCGGCCTGGGCGGAGTACGTCGCGGCCGCGCGGGCGCTCGACGGCGTACGCCGGGCGGCGGCCACCGCGGCCGGGGAGCAGGCGCGGTCGGTGGCCGCGGCCCGCGAGGAGCTGACCGCGGTACGCGAACGGCTGGCGCCGCAGCAGTCCCGGCTGCGTGATCTGGGCGTACCGGCGATGTCGCTGGTCCCGACGCCGCCGGAGGTGACCGAGGCGGCCCGGTCGATGGCGGGCGGACCGTCGGCGGTGCTGGCGGCGCTGCGCGCGGCCGGGGACTGGGCGGACGCCGCGGACGACACGCTGAGCGCTCGCGGCCTGCCGCGGCTGGCCCGGTGGCCGTCCCGGCCCCGCAACCTGCTGGTGTACGGACCACTGGCGCTCGTGGTGCCGCTGCTCCAGTTGCTGCTGTACGCGGTCGCCGGTCCGGGACCGGTGACAGTGCTGGCGCTCCTCGTGGGGCTGCCGCTGCCGGCTGTCGCGTTCATGCTGGGCTGGCTCGCGGTGGGGCGCGTCTTCCGCCCGCGGCCCACCGACCGGGTGGACCGGACACCCCGCTTCGGCGCCCTGGTCTGCCTGGTCCCGGCGGTGCTCACCGCCGCCGGACTGCTGCTCGCCATGCTGCCCGACTGACGACGGCCGCGCCTCCCGGGCGGGAGTACGCGGCCGTCGGTGCCGGTCGAGGGTCAGCGGGCCATGATCAGTGCCATCGCCTCGGCCCGCGACTTCGCGTCGTTCTGCAGGCCGCCGCGCACGGCGGACGTGATGGTCTTCGCGCCGGACTTCTGGATACCGCGCATCGCCATGCACATGTGCTCGCACTCCAGCACCACGATCACGCCGCGCGGGGCGAGGCTGGACATCAGCAGGTCGGCGATCTGCGAGGTGAGCCGCTCCTGCACCTGCGGCCGGCGGGCGAACACCTCGACCAGCCGGGCCAGCTTCGACAGGCCGGTGATCCGGCCGTCCGGGCCGGGGATGTAGCCGATGTGCGCGCTGCCCCGGAACGGCAGCAGGTGGTGCTCGCAGAGGCTCATCACGTCGATGTCCCGGACGAGCACCAGTTCCTCGTGGTTGGCCTCGAACGTGGTGCGGAGCACCTGGGCCGGATCGACGCGCAGGCCGGCGAAGAGTTCGGCGTACGCGCGGGCCACCCGGGCCGGCGTCTGCTGAAGGCCGTCGCGGTCCGGGTCCTCGCCGACAGCGATGAGGATCTCGCGGACCGCCTTCTCGATCCGGGCGAGGTCGACGCTGTCCTCCACCGGGCCACCGGTGAGCTTGCCGCTGATCAGGCGTGCGGCCACGTAGTCGAGCGCGTCGTCCCCGTCGGGCTCGGTCGCGGAGACGGCCGACTCCCTGTGGTGGGAGCCGGCCGTCGTCGGATCGCTGTTCAGTGCGTACCGTCCGAGTTGTTGCTGGAACCACCGATCGAGGCGGCGGCGTCGGCGCGGGCCTGCGCGGCCAGCGCCTCCTTCTCGGCTGGCGTGAGCACCGGCGGCTCGGTGGAGGGCTGACGCTTGCCGAAGCCGTGGTACGGCGCCATCGGCGGGCGCTTGACCACGCGCGCGCAGATCCGGGCCATGTCGGCGGTGGAGAGCGTCTCCTTCTCCATCAGCTCCAGGACCATGTTGTCCAGGACGTCCCGGTATTCCACCAGGATCTCCCAGGCCTCGTCGTGGGCCAGCTCGATCAGCGCACGCATCTCGCCGTCGATCTCGGCGGCCACCGCGTCGGAGTAGTCCCGCTCGTGGCCCATGTTGCGGCCGAGGAACGGCTCGTCGCCGCTGGTGCCGTACTTGATCGCACCGAGCTTGGAGCTCATGCCGTACTGCGTGATCATCGCGCGGGCCAGCTGCGTGGCCTTCTCGATGTCGTTGCCGGCGCCGGTGGTCGGCTCGTGGAAGACCAGTTCCTCGGCCGCCCGGCCACCCAGCGCGTACGCCAGGGTGTCGATCATCTCGGCCCGGGTCTGGGTGTACTTGTCCTCCGTGGGGAGCACGAGCGTGTGACCCAGCGAGCGACCCCGGGACAGGATGGTCACCTTGTGCACCGGCGCGGCGTGCGGCAGCGCCCAGGCGACCAGCGCGTGCCCACCCTCGTGGTACGCGGTGATCTTCTTCTCCTGGTCGCTCATCACCCGGGTCCGGCGCTGCGGGCCGGCGATCACCCGGTCGATCGACTCCTCCAGGGAGTCGTTGGTGATCGCCCGCTGCTCCTTACGAGCGGTGAGCAGCGCGGCCTCGTTGATCACGTTGGCCAGGTCGGCGCCGCTGAAGCCCGGGGTACGCCGGGCGACCGCGTCGAGGTCGACGTCGGGCGTGAACGGCTTGCCCTTGGCGTGCACCCGCAGGATGGCCTTGCGGCCCTCCATGTCGGGGGCGTCGACCGGGATCTGCCGATCGAACCGGCCCGGGCGCAGCAGCGCCGGGTCGAGGATGTCCGGCCGGTTGGTGGCGGCGATCAGGATGACCCCGCCCTTGGTGTCGAAGCCGTCCATCTCGACAAGCAGCTGGTTGAGCGTCTGCTCCCGCTCGTCGTGACCGCCGCCCATGCCGGCGCCACGGTGGCGGCCGACAGCGTCGATCTCGTCGACGAAGACGATCGCCGGGGCGTTCGACTTGGCCTGCTCGAACAGGTCGCGGACGCGGCTGGCGCCGACACCGACGAACATCTCGACGAAGTCGGAGCCGGAGATGGAGTAAAAGGGCACCCCGGCCTCGCCGGCGACCGCGCGGGCCAGCAGCGTCTTACCGGTACCGGGCGGGCCGAACAGCAGCACGCCCTTCGGGATCTTGGCGCCCAGGGCTTGGTATTTCGCCGGGTTCTGCAGGAAGTCCTTGATCTCGTGCAGTTCCTCGACGGCCTCGTCCGCACCCGCGACATCAGCGAAGGTGGTCTTCGGCGTGTCCTTGGTGATCATCTTCGCCTTGGACTTGCCGAAGTTGAGCACCCGGGAGCCGCCGCCCTGCATCTGCGACATGAAGAACAGCAGCAGGAGCACGAGCAGCGCGATGGGAAGCAGGTTGACCAGCAGGCTGACCCAGATGCTGTCCGACGACACCTTGGTGTCGACCGGGCCGGTGATGCGGTCCGCCGCCTCGGCCTCGCGTACCTGGTTCCAGACCTGGCCGCCGACCTCGTACGGGAACTGCGCCTCGATCTTGTCAGTGGTGGTGTCGCCGTCGAACTTGGCCTTGTCCTTCAGGTCGAGCTGGAGCGTCTGCTCCTTGTCCTGGAAGACGACCTTCTCGATGCCACCCTTGTTGAGCTGGTCGAGCGCGACGGACGTGTCCACCCGGTGGTAGCTGGGACCAGCGGTGAACAGTTGACTGAGCACAACGGCGCCGAGGATGACCAGGATGATCCAGACCACCGGTCGGCGGAAGAAACGCGTACGTTCCATGCTGTAGTCGGGTGCCGAGGCGCCCGCATCCTCCTGATCGACGTCCTGACCGTCTGAATGGTGTCGCCGCCTTGAGCGGCGGCCGGGGCCGCCGTGCGGGCCGGCCCGACCCCCGGGGCACGCAAACTGCCGCACCACGGTCATTCGACGGTACACCGTGCGCGCGAGGAGTGAGCTTGCGAGCCCCGCAGTCGCGCACATTCGGAACCTCGGCGCGCGCGACAAGTGAGCTTGCGAGCCCGGCACTTACGCGTAGGGCGAACCCGGGTTTGAGCCGGCGTGGCGGGGAGCTCCCACCCGGCCCGCCCACACCGCACGGTCACGCGGTTCGAGGGGCCGGGCGTGGAGGGTGCCTCCACGTCACCGGCTCCTACCGTAGACCGGAAGACTGAGAGCCCGCTGAATGTCAGCTGACGAAGGGCTCGGCAAAGCCTCAGGCCCGGGCGTACACCTCGGGCTTGAGCACCCCGACGTAGGGCACCTCGCGGTACCGCTCGCCGAAGTCGAGCCCGTAGCCCACGACGAACTCGGTGGGGATGTCGAACCCGACGTACTTGACCGGGACCTGCACCTTGACCGCGTCCGGCTTGCGGAACAGCGCGACCACCTCGACGCTCGCCGCGGAGCGCGACTCCAGGTAGCGCAGCAGCCAGGACAGCGTCAGACCGGAGTCGACGATGTCCTCGACGACCACCACGTGGCGGCCGGCGATGTCCCGGTCCAGATCCTTGAGGATGCGAACCACGCCGGACGAGGTGGTGCCCTGGCCGTAGGACGAGACGGCCATGAACTCCAGCTCGGCGGGCGGGCCCTGGCGGCCCAGCGCGCGGGCGAAGTCGGCCATGAACATGACCGCTCCCTTGAGCACACACACGAGCAGCAGGCCGTCCTCGACGTGGGCGTAGTCCGCCGAGACCTGCTTGGCCAGCTCCGCGGTCTTGTCGCGGATCTGCGCCTCCGAGATGATCACGTGGTCGATGTCGGCGTCGTACCAGGAGCCGTCAGCCATGCTCCTAGCCTGCCGTACGCCCCCGCGCCGCCGTCGGCGGGGCCGCCCCTTTTGGCGCGGTCCCGCCGGGGATTTTCGGCGCGAACTGAATAAATCACCTCAGCAGGTACGGGAGCGCCAGCGCTGCCCGTCGTCGCTCGGCTTCCAGTCGGCCGAGTCGCGGGTGTCGGCGGTGAACCCGAGGGCGCTGGCGCCGACGAGGAGGAGCAGGAAGAGCAGGAGCAGCAGAACGGTCATGGCGGCGCTCGCTTTCGCATGGTTGAGACTGTTTTCGCCGCCGGTGCGCACCGGACACCATTGATTCTGCGGGCCACCGACCGATCCGGACAGTGGCAGGAATGTCATCAGGCATCGATTTCCTGCCACCTGTCGGGTTACCCTCGTCACATGCTCCGCTCGGTCGCCGTCATCGCCATGGACCAGGTCGCCGCGTTCGAACTCGGCGTGCTCGCCGAGGTCTTCGGCACCGACCGCACCGCCGACGACTTCCCCGGATACCGGTTCGACGTCTGCACCGCCGACGGCGGCCCTGTCCGTAGCCGCTCCGGGTTCCTGCTCACCCCCACCGCCGACCTGGGCGCGGTCGAGGACGCCGACCTGGTGGCGGTGCCCGCGCACGCCGACGGCACCCCGGTACCCGAACCGGTGCTCACCGCGCTGCGCCGCGCCGCCGACCGGGGCGCCTGGCTGCTCAGCGTCTGCGCCGGCGCGTTCGTCCTCGGCGAGGCGGGCGTACTCGACGGGCGCGACTGCACCACCCACTGGCGGTACACCGACGAACTCCAGCGGCGCTTCCCGGCCGCCCGGGTCCAGTGCGACTCGCTCTACGTGCAGGACGACCGGCTGCTCACCAGCGCCGGCACCGCCGCCGGCATCGACGCCTGCCTGCATCTGGTACGCCAGGAGCACGGCTCGGCGGTGGCGACCCGGCTGGCCCGCCGGATGGTGGTGCCGCCGCACCGCGACGGCGGCCAGTCGCAGTACGTCGAGGCACCGATCCCCAAGGCACCGGAGGCGCCCACGCTGGAACCGGTGCTGGAGTGGCTGATGGGACACCTGCGCCGGCAGGTGACAGTGGACGAGCTTGCGGCACGCGCTGGGATGGCGCCCCGGACTTTCGCTCGCCGGTTCCGCGCCGAGACCGGCACCACCCCGCACGACTGGGTGACCAACCAGCGGGTGCTGCTGGCTCGGCACCTGCTGGAGGACACCTCGCTGAGCGTGGAGGGCGTGGCCGAGCAGGCCGGCTTCGGCGACGCGGCGGCGCTGCGGCACCACTTCACCCGCCGCGTGGGCACCACCCCGCTGGCCTACCGCACCACCTTCCGAGACCGCCAGACCACCTGACCCACCCCACGTCGCCACCCCCGCTTCGTCGATCATGAAGTTGACCGCGCTTTCCGCCCCCGTTTTCTCCCCGTCAACTTCATGATCGACGCCCCTGGCCGACCCCCGGAAGCGGTGATCAAGGAGTTTGCGGGCTGGGGAGGGCCGGAACGTGACCAAAAGTCCTTGATCAACCGGGCCGGGGGCGGGCAAGGGCGGGGCGGCCGCGCTGTCAGGGCAGGAGGTGGCCTGCCTGGCGGCGTACCTGGTGGTTGCCGGGTAGGTGCACCGGGCCCTGTCCGTGCCAGGCCGTGACCAGGGCGTCCAGCGCCACCACGTGACTGTGTGACAGGGCGGCCGGTGTCGCGCCCAGCTCGCGGGCCCAGGCGTGCAGCACCCGGGTACGGACGGCGGCCGGCAACCCGGCGAGCCCGGCGACGGACAGCCCACCGTCAGCGGTCCGGACGTCTGCGAGCGCGGTGTCGGCGAGCGCGTCGAGCGCGGCGTTGTCGGCGGCGAGCAGCCCGGCGGTACGGGCCAGGTTCGCCACCACCCCCGGCCCCAGCGCGTCGACGAGTGCGGGCAGCGCGTCGGACCGGACCCGGGCCCGGGCGTACGCGGGGTCGGCGTTGTGCGGGTCCGCCCACGGGTCGAGCCCGAGCGCGGCGCAGGCGGCCCGGGTGTCGGTGCGCGAAACGTCGAGCAGCGGGCGCAACAGGGGTACCCCGTCGACGTCGCGCCGCTCCGGCATGCCGGACAGCCCGCGCGGTCCGGCGCCCCGGGCCAGCGCCAGCAGGACGGTCTCGGCCTGGTCGTCGCGCGTGTGCCCGAGCAGCACCCCGGCCGCGTCGTAGCGGCGGGCGGCGGCGATCAGTGCCTCGTACCGGGCCTCGCGGGCAGCCGCCTCGGGTCCGCCGGGCCGGCCGTCCACGCGTACCGGAAGCACGTCGACCGGGTCGAGCCCGGCGGCGCGGGCCC
Organism: Micromonospora sp. CNZ285; assembly: GCF_004637285.1. Lineage (NCBI taxonomy): Bacteria > Bacillati > Actinomycetota > Actinomycetes > Micromonosporales > Micromonosporaceae > Micromonospora > Micromonospora sp. CNZ285. Next base: position 4,954,793 of record NZ_SPQD01000001.1, read on the forward strand.
AGCCGGCGACCGCCTCGGCCCGTTCCGCGGACCCGGCTTGCAGGCCGTGGTCGACTGTCACCAGGCCGGCCTGCCGTCCGAGCCGGGGGGCCACGAACGCGGTGGCGGCGGCGAGCGCGAGCGAGTCGGCGCCGCCGGAGCAGGCCACCAGCACCGGGCCGGTGCCGGGCAGACCGGTCAGCATCCGGCGGACGGCGAGCCGCACGGCGGCGACGACGGGAGCGGGCGACGGCGAGCGACGCGACCGAGCGCCGGAATCAGTCCACCCCGCGGAAGAAGCCGGACCGACCGGATCGGCCGGACCAGCCGAACCGGCCGGATCAGACGACGGGCGGGGTGGCACCGGCGGGACCGTGTACGCGGGACACCCAGGCGTCCGGGTCGCCCAGCTCGTCGAGGCGGGGCAGCGTCAGCGGGGACGAGAAGATCTTGTTGAAGCCCTGCATCCCCACCCGGTCGACGACGCCGTGCACGAACTTGCGGCCCTCGGCGTACTGGCGCATCTTGACCTCGATACCGAGCAGCCGCCGGATCGCCTTCTCCAGCGGGTTGCCGGACTCGCGGCGCCGGTTGAACGCCGCCCGGATCGACTCGACGCTGGGGATGACCTGCGGACCGACGCCGTCCATCACGAACTCGGCGTGGCCCTCCAGCAGCGTCATCAGCGCGGTCAGCCGGTCCAGTACGGCGCGCTGCGCCGGGGTCTGCACGATGTCCAGCACGCTGGCCCGGCTCTCCGGGTCCTTGACCGCGTCGGAGAGCGTCGCCACGCCGCGACGGAGCCGTTCCAGCAGGTGCTCGCCGCCCTGGGAGGCGTCCACGAACGCCTGCACCTCGCCGAGGAAGTACGCGCGCATCCACGGCACGGCGGTGAACTGGGTGCGGTGGGTGACCTCGTGCAGGCACACCCAGAGCCGGAAGTCGCGCGAGTCGGCGCCGAGCTTCCGCTCGACCTCGAGGATGTTCGGCGCCACCAGCAGCAGTTGGCCGGGGTCGCCGGCGAAGACCTCGTACTGGCCGAGCACGCGGCCGGAGAGGTACGCCAGCACGGTGCCGGCCTGCACACCTGTCACCCGGGAGCCGATCGCCTCGGTGAGCGCGCCCGGCCGCTTGTCGCCGGAGAGGCGCTCGACCAGCGGGGAGACGACCTCACGCAGCCCGGCGATGTTCGCCGCCGCCCAGTCCCGGCGGTCGACCACGCGTACCGGCGGGTGCGCGACCTGCGCACGCAGGCCGGTGTAGTCGGCGACGTGACCGGCCGCCTCGTCGGTCAGCCGGCGCAGGTCGCCGACCACGTCGGTGGCCGCGGCGTACGACACCCGGGGGCCCGACTTGCTCAGCGCCCCCGCTGTCGCGGCGGCCAGATCCCAGTCCACGAACTGCGCCATGAACCCACCGTACCCGCGCCCGAACACCCCCACCCGGGCTCGCGCCAGCCGATCGACGCCCGTCGGTCAGCGGCAGCCGCACCCGGCCAGCGCGGAGCTGATCCGGTCCAGCGCCGCCCGGGTCTCGTCCAGCGAGCCCTGGGTCCGGTCGGTGAGCACGGCGAACGTGAGCAGCCGGCCGTCGGCGGTGGTCACCGTGCCGGCGATCGCGTTGACGCCGCTCAGCGTGCCGGTCTTGGCCCGGACGACGCCCGCTCCGGCGCGGGTCGCCGCCGCCCGGTAGCGCTCGTCGAGCGTGCCGGACCAGCCGCCGACCGGCAGTCCGCCGAAGATCGCTGCCAGTTCGGGGTGGCTGCCGTTGCCGGCGAGCGTGATCAGGTCGGTGAGCAGCGAGGGGCTGATCCGGTTGGTGCGGGACAGCCCGCTGCCGTCGGCCAGGCTGATCTCGCCGGCGGGCAGACCCAGCTCGCCGAGCACCTGGTCGGTGGCGGCCGCGCCGCCGACGAACGAGCCGGGCTTGCCCTTGGCGAGCGCCACCTGGCGGGCCATCGCCTCGGCGATCACGTTGTCGCTGTCGCTGATCATGATGTCGACCAGCCGGATCATCGGCAGGGACTCGACAGTGCCCAGCTCGGCGCCGGGGGCCGTACCCGTGGCGCCGGACGCGGCCGGCGCGGTGCCCCGGCTCACCTGGGCGGCGCCGCCGGTCAGGCCGAGCAGCTTGGCGAACTGCCGGCCGGCGGTCAGGTCGGGCTGCGGCACCCGCTCGGCGGCGTGGTTGGTCTCCTCGGCGGTGCGCCGTGCCTCCGCCGCGTTCTTCCGGGCGCCGTCGGTCATCAGCGCGGTGATCGCCGCGCCGAAGCCGCCGGTGGGGATGTCGGCGTCCCAGCCGGGCTCGAAGACCGGGCCGCTGAACAGCGACGAGTCGACGATCACCTTGGTCGGCGCGGTGCCGCCGAGCGCGTCGCGCACCTGGGCGGCGAGGTCGTCCAGCCGGGCCGCGCCGGGGTAGAAGCCGTTCTTGTCCACGGCGAGCGTGGGGTCGCCGCCGCCAACCAGGACCACCTCGCCCGGGTTGGCGCCGGCCACGGCCCGGGTCGGGATCCGGTAGGCCGGGCCGCGCGCCGCGAGCACCGCCACGCCGGTCGCCAGCTTGGTCACCGAGGCGGGCACGGTGGGCGTGTCCTGGCCGCTGCCGTAGAGCGCCTGGCCGGTGCTCACGTCGGCCACCGACACGTGCACCCGGTCGCCGAGCGCGGCGGCGCGGACCAGCGGGTCGAGGGCGGTGCGGATGCCGGCCTCGGTGGGCAGCGGGGCGTTGCCGTCCGGCCCGGCCAGCACGGCCGGTGGCGTGGGCTCGGGCGGCGCGGCGACCGCCGTACCCGTGTTGTCGTCGTCGCCCAGCCACCCGGCGACCGGGCCGGGGCGCAGCACCGCGAGCCCGGCCACCGCCAAAGCCAGCACGAGCACGCAGGCGAGCGCCGCGACGAGCCGCAGGCGGCGTCGCGGCCGGCCCGGGGGCGGCCCGGAGGGCACGGGCGGCGCGGCGCCGATCGGCGGGACCGGCGGGCTGACCGGGATCGGGTCCGGCGCGCCGGGCCAGCTCACCGGCGCTGTCGGGTCCTGCGGCGGGCCGACGCGGGCCGAGCCGCTCGCCGGACCGGAGGCGTGGGGCGGTGGGGCGGAGCCGTGGTGCGGCGGGCCGACGCGGGCGGACCCGGTGGCCGGCGAGGGACGATGAGGCACGTTCGCCCCCGGGACGGACACCCGTCCGGTGGCCCCGCCGGAACCGGAACCGGCGGACCCGCGTCCGTCAACCCTCTCGGGGCGGTAGTGTGAATCTTCCCTCCCCACGGCCCCCTCCTCCCCGCTCGAAATCGCCTTGGGCGACACTACTTCGGTCCGAACACTATGCGGCGGCCGGAGCCGACGGGGGGCGTTCACCCCGCGCCGGGGGTGAGCCGCTGGTTGCCGTTAGCCAGCGTGGGCAAACGAGGGAGCGTGGAAGATGGATTTCGACGTCACGGTTGAGATCCCCAAGGGTCACCGGAACAAGTACGAGGTAGACCACGCGACCGGCCGCATCCGGCTGGACCGCACCCTCTTCACCTCCACGCAGTACCCGGCCGACTACGGGTTCATCGAGGGCACCCTGGGCGAGGACGGCGACCCGCTGGACGCGCTGGTGCTGGTGCCGGAGCCGACGTTCCCGGGCTGCCTGATCCGCTGCCGCACCATCGGCATGTTCCGGATGACGGACGAGAAGGGCGGCGACGACAAGGTCCTCTGCGTGCCCTACGAGGACCCGCGTCAGGAGCACCTGCGCGACATCCACCACCTGGGCGAGTTCGACCGGCTGGAGATCCAGCACTTCTTCGAGGTCTACAAGGACCTGGAGCCGGGCAAGTCGGTCGAGGGCGCGACCTGGGTGGGCCGGGTCGAGGCCGAGGCGGAGATCGCCGCGTCGTACCGGCGCGCCAAGGAGGCCGAGGAGCGCGGCGAGACGCTGCACTGACACTCACGCTTGGCGGAGGCCCGGGTCGCGCGTCGCGACCCGGGCCTCCGCGTGTTCAGGCGAGCAGGTCGCGGGCCCGGTCGTAGAGGTCGAGCACCGCGCAGGCCACCGGCACGACCGCGACCACGAGCGCGGTGTCGGTCAGGTCGGCCAGCCGGCCGAGGTACGGGGAGACCGGGCGCCGGGCGTACGTGGCCCCGGCGGTGACCGCCGTCAGCGCCAGGACCAGCCCGCCCACAGTCAGCGCGAGCCGCGCGCCCGGACCGGCCCGCTCCGCCAGCACCACGCCGAGCAGGGCGAACCCGGCCAGCCCGGCGACGATCGCGGGCACCCGGTGCCGTACCGCCACGAACAGCCGGGAGCGCAGCAGCAGCACCCCGCAGGCGACGGCGGCGAGCAGCAGCCCGGCGGTCCGGCCGACGGCGACGAGCACCGCGACCGCGCCCACGGCGAGCACCGCGTGGCCGAGCAGCATCCCGGTGAGCACCTCCTCGGCGCGCGCCACCGCCGCGTGTACCCGGCCCCGGTCCGGCAGGTCCCGGGTACCGGCCGGGCTGGGCAGGGTGAGCGGCGGCAGCGGCAGCTTGCCGACCCGGATCGCCAGCAGCGGCAGCCCGCCGAGCGCGAACACCAGCACGGCGAGCAGGACGGCGGCGGTGGCGTCCGGGTCGAGCAGCAGCCCGCCGAGCGCTGCCGCCACGCCCGCCAGGCCGACGGTCACCCCGGCCACGAAGACGCGGGACCGGCTGGCCACGCCGAGCAGGCCGAGCACCGCCACCAGCAGCAGCGCCACCGAGCCGACCAGCAGTTCCGGGGCGCCCACCCAGCGCAGGCCGGGGATCGGGCCGACCGGATCGCCGGAGGCGACAGCGAGCGCACCGGCCACCGCGGCCCAGGGCAACGCGTACCCGCCGAGCGTGGCGCCGACCGGGCCGTCGCCGTACGCCCGGGACGCCGCGGTGGCGGTGAGCACCAGGATCAGGGCGACCGCCGCGGCGACCGGCCAGCCGCGCGCGCCCGGACCGGCCGCGACCACGGCGACCAGGCCGACGGCCAGGGGTACGGCGGCACCGGCGAGCGCGGCGGCCCGGGTGGCCCGGCCGGACCAGGCGGCGCCCCGGCGCCGGGCGCCGTCCACGATGGCCTCGACCACGTCGTCGTATTCCAGCTCGGGCCACTGCGCCCGGGCCGGTACCAGGTGCAGCACCTCGCCGTCGCGCACTCCTTGCGGCAGCAGCGCCTGGGCGGTGGCGAGCACCGCCCCGTCGGTCCGGCGCAGCACCCACCCGCCGTGCCGTTCCCCGTCGTCGGCCAGCCCCTCACCGGCGTGCCGGAGCACCTCGGGCAGCAGCTCGGCCAGGGGTACCTGCTCCGGAAGGGCCACGTCGACCCGCCGCCTGGGCGCGCTGATCGTGACCCGGGCGAGCCCGCTTGTCATCGAGGCATCTCCATATCGAGCGGAGGGAGTGGGCTGACGGACGAGAGGACTTTACCTACGATGAGCCAGGCTCGGGTTACCCAGAGCCACTTCCGGGGAGGGTGAGTGTCCACTGTCGTCATCAAGCGGCCGCCACGCCGCCCGGCACCGGAGATCCCGGTCGGTGAGCTGCCCGTCGAGGCGCCGCCGGAGATCCCCGCCGCCGCCGGTGGGCGCTGGCAGCAGGCGCTGATGGTGCTGCCGATGCTCGGCGGGACGGTGGCCATGGCGATGATGTTCGGCCGCGGCGGCGGCGCCTACTCGTACGTGGTGGGCGGCATGTTCGGCCTCTCCTCGCTGGCGATGCTGGTAACCACCTGGGGCAGCGCCGGGCCGAAGAAGTCCGAGCTGATGGCCGCCCGCCGGGAGTACCTGCGTCACCTGGCCACGCTCCGGCGCCGGGTGCGGGAGACCGCCGGCGCGCAGCGGGCCGGGCTGTCCTACCGCCATCCCGAGCCGGCGCGGCTCTGGTCGACTGTCGACAGTCACCGGGTCTGGGAGCGCCGGCCGGGCGACCCGGACTTCGCCGTGGTCCGGGTCGGTGTGGGCCCGCAGACGCTCGCCACCCCGCTGGTCCCGCCGATTACCCGTCCGTTGGAGGAGCTGGAGCCGATGACGGCCGGGGCGCTGCGGCGCTTCCTGGACGCGTACTCGGTGGTGCCGGACCTGCCGGTGGCGCTGTCGCTGCGCAGTTTCGCCCGGGTCTTCGTGCGCGGCCCGGCCGGCCCGGTACGCGGCGCCGGCTCGCCCGCCGCGCAGGCGCTGGCCCGGGCGGTGCTCACCCAGCTCGCCGTCTTCCACGCGCCGGACGAGCTGCTGATCGCGGTCTGCGCCGGGCCGGAACGCCGCAACGCCTGGGAGTGGGTGAAGTGGCTGCCGCACGCCCACCATCCGGCCCGCACCGACGCGCTGGGCCCGGTGCGGCTGGTCACCAGCTCCGCCGCCGATCTGGAACGGCTGCTCGACGACGTACTCGGCGCCCGGTCCCGGTTCAGCCCGCACGGCACCGCCACCGACGGGCCGCACGTCGTGGTGGTGCTCGACGGCGGCGACCTGACCGGCGCGACCGACCTGGCCGGTGACGGCGGCATCGACGCGGTCACCGTGCTCGACCTGGACACTCCGCCGCCCCGGCTGCTCGACCGGTACGCGCTCCTGCTCGACCTGGTCGACGGCCGGCTGCACTCGCACTCCGCGGAGGGGCATGCCGAGGTGGGCGCCGCCGACGCGCTGGCGCCCGCCGACGCGGAGGCGGTGGCCCGGCGGCTCGCGCCGCTGCGGCTGGCCGGCACGGTACGCGGACCGGACGCGCCGCCCGGCGCCGAGCTGGGCCTGCCCGAGCTGCTGGGTCTCGGTGACCCGGAGAGCTTCACCGCCGAGCAGGGCTGGGCGCCCCGGGCCGCGCGGGACCGGCTGCGGGTGCCGATCGGGGTGGGCGCCGACGGCGGGGCGATCGACCTCGACCTGAAGGAGTCGGCGCAGGACGGCATGGGCCCGCACGGCCTGCTGATCGGCGCGACCGGCTCGGGCAAGTCGGAGCTGCTGCGCACGCTCGTGCTCGGGCTGGCCGCCACGCACAGCTCGGAGCAGCTCAACTTCGTGCTCGTCGACTTCAAGGGCGGTGCCACGTTCGCGCCGTTCGAGCGGCTGCCGCACACCGCCGCCGTGATCACCAACCTGGCCGACGCGCTCCCGCTCGTGGACCGGATGGTGGACGCGATAAACGGGGAGCTGATGCGCCGGCAGGAGCTGCTGCGCCGGGCCGGCAACTTCGCGAGCGTGCGCGACTACGAGCGTGCCCGGGCGGCCGGTTCGCCGCTGGCCCCGCTGCCGTCGCTGCTGCTGATCTGCGACGAGTTCTCCGAGCTGCTGTCCGCCAAGCCCGACTTCATCGACCTGTTCGTGCAGATCGGCCGGCTGGGCCGGTCGCTGGGTGTACACCTGCTGCTGGCGAGCCAGCGGCTTGAGGAGGGGCGGCTGCGCGGGCTGGACACGCACCTGTCGTACCGGATCGGGTTGCGGACGTTCTCGGCGCTGGAGTCCCGGACGGTGCTGGGCGTGCCGGACGCGCACGAGCTGCCGCGCAGCCCGGGGCACGGTTACCTGCGCTCGGGCACCGACCCGCTGGTCCGGTTCAAGGCCGCGTACGTCTCGGGCGCGGTCCGCCGGCGCGGCGGGGCGGCGGGCGCGTCCGGCGCCGGTGAGGCACGGGTGCTCGCGTTCTCCACCCACCTGGTCCCGGTGCCCGAGCCGCCCGCGCCCGTCGCACCGCCCGCCGAGGACGACAGCGGCGAGACGCTGCTGGACCTGCTCGTGGACCGGCTGGCCGGGCAGGGCCCGCCCGCGCACCAGGTGTGGCTGCCGCCGCTGGACGCCTCGCCCGCCCTGGACGAGCTGCTCGGCCCGGTCGGCGCCGACCCGGTACGCGGGATCATGGTGGCGAATCCGGAGCTGCACGGGGCGCTCCAGGTGCCGGTGGCGGTGGTGGACAAGCCGTTCGAGCAGCGGCGCGACCTGCTCTGGCTGGCGCTGGACGGCGCGGCCGGGCACGTCGCGGTGGTCGGCACCACCCGCAGTGGGCGGTCCAGTCTGCTGCGCACCCTGGTCTGCGCGCTCGCGCTCACCCACACCCCGGCCGAGGTGCAGGTCTACTGCCTCGACTTCGGCAGCGGGACGCTCGGCACGCTGCGCGACCTGCCGCACGTGGGGGGTGTCAGCGGGCGGACCGACGGCACGGCGGTGCGCCGTACCGTCGGCGAGGTCGCCGGTCTGCTGGCCGAGCGGGAGCGGCGTTTCGCCGAGGCCGGTGTGGAGTCGATGACCGCGTGGCGACGGCGGCGGGCGGCGGGCGCGCCGGACCCGTTCGGGGACGTGTTCCTGGTGGTGGACGGCTGGAACACGCTGCGCGGCGAGTACGAGGATCTGGAACCCCTGGTCACCGAGCTCGCCACCCGGGGCCTGGCGTACGGGGTGCACGTGGTGGCGAGCGCGCTGCGCTGGTCGGACTTCCGCCCGGCGATCCGCGACCTGTTCGGCTCCCGGCTGGAGTTGCGTCTCGGCGACCCGGCCGACTCGGTGGTGGTCAAGCGCGCGCTGGCGGCCACCGTGCCGGAGGAGCGGCCGGGGCGCGGCATCACGGCGGGCGGCCTGCACTTCCTCACCGCCGAACCCCGCGTCGAGGCGCTCGGCGCGGAGACCGCCGACCTGGTCAAGGCGGTCGCCGGCGCGTGGAGCGGCCCGCCCGCGCCCCGGGTGCGGCTGCTCCCGCCGGTGCTGCCGTACGCCGAGCTGGACCAGAACGCGACGAGCGGGCTGGCGTTCCCGATCGGCGTGGCCGAGGCGGACCTGTCCCAGGTGGTGCTGGACTTCGCCACCGAGCCGAACTTCGTGGTCTTCGGCGACGCCGAGTGCGGCAAGTCGTCGTTCCTGCGCGCGCTCGCCACCTCGATCGTCAACCGGTTCACCCCGGAGCAGGCCCGGGTGATGCTTGTGGACTACCGGCGCAGCCTGATGGGCGTGATCGAGACCCCGCACCTGATCGGGTACGGCACTGCCGCGCCGCACACCGCCGAGCTGATCGAGTCGGCCGCCGGCTATCTCCAGGGGCGGCAGCCGGGGCCGGAGGTGACCCCGGCGCAGTTGCGCAGCCGGTCATGGTGGAAGGGGCCGGAGCTGTTCGTGCTCGTGGACGACTACGACCTGGTGGCGGGCGGGCCGACGAACCCGTTGCGGGCGCTGGAGGACCACCTGCCGCACGCGCGGGACGTCGGGCTGCACCTGGTGCTGGCGCGGCGGACCGGCGGTGCCGGGCGGACCGCGTACGAGCCGATCGTGCAGCGGCTGCGCGAGCTGTCCACGGCCGGGCTGGTGATGTCGGGCGGTCCGGAGGAGGGCACGCTCGTCGGCCAGGTGAAGGCCGGGCCGCTGCCGCCGGGCCGGGCGCGTCTGGTCACCCGCCGGGAGGGGGTGCGCCTGGTGCAGTTGGCGTATCTCCCGCCCGGGTGATCAGGCTGGCCGAGTTGCCCCGTGACGGCCGGGGCAACCGGTAATCTCCGTGCAGCATGTGTCTGACGCGACCGAACGGCTGGGGAATGTGACAGGGGATCGGCAGGGACTGCCCGGTGGGCCGCCCCGGCGTCTCGCCGGACGCGCGCTGCTCGCCGCCGCCTCGGCACTGGTCACCGTGGCCGGTCCGCTGGCACCGCCGGCACACGCCGCGCCCGCCGCCTCGGCCGCCGTGGCGCGGCCCTGGTTGGCCCCCGACCGTCCGCTGCGCACCGACCAGGTACGCGACGAGCAGTGGCAGCTGGAGGAGCTGCGGGCGAAGACCGCGTGGCGCACGTCGACCGGGCGCGGAGTGGTGGTCGCGGTGATCGACTCCGGTGTGGACGGCTCCCACCCCGACCTGGCCGGTCAGGTGCTGCCCGGCCTGGATCTGGTGACGCCGGACGGCTCGGACGGCCCGGACCCGGTGGGGCACGGCACCACGGTGGCGGGGCTGATCGCCGGGCGGTCCGACGACGACCGGGGCGTGGCGGGGCTCGCGCCGGACGCCAAGATCCTCCCGGTCCGGGTCCTCGATGCCGAGAACCGCTACGACGACGCGCTGATCATCGCCAAGGCGGTGCGCTGGGCGGTCGACAACGGCGCCCAGGTGGTCAACCTGTCGCTCGGCGGCAGCAGCGACAACCCGGCCCTGGCCGCGGCGCTCGACTACGCGTTCGCCCGGGACGTGGTGGTGGTCGCCTGCACCGGCAATCTGGCCACCTCGACGACCACAGACGTCTGGTACCCGGCCCGGGAACCGGGCGTGCTCGCGGTCACCGGGCTGGAGCGGACCAGCGAGAACCTCTGGTCCGGCTCGATCACGGGTCACGAAACGGTCCTCAGCGCCCCGGCCACCGGGCTCTACGGCGCCCGCCCGGAGGGCTACTGGCGGGTGCAGGGGACGAGCTTCGCCGCGCCGCTCGTCGCCGCGACGGCGGCGCTGGTCCGCTCGCGATACCCGAAGATGTCGGCCGGGGACGTGGTCAACCGGCTGATCAGCACCGCCCGGGATCTGGGCCCGACCGGGCGGGACGACCGGTTCGGCTACGGCCTGGTCGACCCGGTGGCCGCGCTCACCGGCGACGTGCCGTCGGTGGTCCACAACCCGCTCGACGACAACGCCTCCCCCGGCGTGGTGGGCTTCGGGCCGGCACCAGGCGACGGGCCGGACACCCGGGCCGCCGCGGCGGGCCGCGGCGGCGACCCGCTCGGGCGTACGGCGGAGGGCTGGACCGCCCGGCCGGCCGGGCAGACGGACGTCTCCGCCCCGGAGCGGCTCTGGACCGGCCTGGCTCTGTTCGTCGCGCTCGTCACCGGTACCGCGCTGATGGTTCGCCGGTTCCGGCAGACCCGTCGCTGAACCGGTCTGACCCTGCCCTCCGGGGGGTAGGGGAATGCGCATGGACACCACCGGGGCGACGGTCACGCGCCGGTCGTGGCGGCACCGCCGCCTCGACCGCGATCACTCGCTGGGGCTGCGGCTCACCCTGACGGTGGTCGCGGCGTTCCTGGTGCTGGTGCCGTTCGCCCTGATCGCGCTGCTGGTGCTCGGCGCCTGGCCGCCCCTGCTGCGGTGGGACGCCTCCATCACCGACGCGTTTCACGGGTACGCGCAGGACCATCCCGCCTGGGTCGCGGTGATGACGGTCTGGACGCACGTGTTCGGGCCCGGCCCGCTGCGGGTGGCAGCGGTCGTGGTGGTGGTCTGGCTGGTCCGGCGCGGCGCGCCCCGGCTCGCGGTCTGGGTGGTGGTCACCATGGTCGCCGGCGGGCTGCTCGGCGCGCTTCTCAAGCTGCTCGTCGGCCGGGACCGGCCGGATCTGCTCGACCCGGTGGCCCGGGCCGCCGGCTACTCCTTCCCGTCCGGCCACGCGCTCAACGCCACGCTCGCGGCGGGTGTGCTGCTGCTGGTGTTCCTGCCGTTCGTGCGGGACAGCCGCCCGGGCCGGATCGCGCTGTGGACCGCCGCCCTGCTGGTGACGGTGGTGACCGGGCTCAGCCGGATCGCGCTCGGCGTGCACTGGACCAGCGACGTGGTGGGCGGCTGGGTGCTCGGGACCGCCGTGGTGGCCGCCACAGCGGCGGCGTTCGCCACCTGGCGCAGCGGGTCCGGGCGGCCGTCCGCGCGTCCGCTGCGCGAGGGGGTCGAGCCGGAGCTGGCCGACCAGCGGCCGGAGGGCGGCCGGGCGTAGCCGGGCGCGCATCCGGGTACAGGCGAGCCCATGCCCGATGTCGTGATCCGAGTCACCCGGCGTGTCCTGCTGCCGCTGGCCCTGCTCTTCGCGCTGATGGTGGGCCTGGGCCTGCTGGTGACCCGGGTACTGGCACGCACCTGGCCGTTCACCGTGGAGGACACCGTCAACCGGGAGCTGGCCGGCGACCGGACGCCGGGGTGGAACGACGTCTCGCTGGTGTTCAGCACGCTCGCCAGCACCCAGATGATCGTCGTGGTCACCGTGCTGGCGGCGCTGGTGCTGCGGCTGGTGCTGCACCGCTGGCGGGAGCCGCTGTTCCTGTGCGCGGCGGTGACCGCGCAGGCGCTGATCTTCCTGTTCACCACGATGGTCATCGACCGGAACCGCCCGGCCGTGGCGCACATGGACGCCTCGCCGCCCACGTCCAGCTTCCCGTCCGGGCACACCTCGGCGGCGACAGCGCTCTACGTCGGTCTCGCGGTGCTGCTGGCGCTGCGGGCGCGCAGCACCCCGGCCAAGGTCGGCTGGTGGACGCTGCTGGTGTTGGTACCGATCGGCGTGGCGCTCACCCGGATGTACCGGGGTATGCACCACCCCAGCGACGTGGTCGCCTCGTTCCTCAACGGCGGCGTCTGCGTGGCGATCATGGCCCGGGCGGTCCTCGACCGCACGCTCACCTGGGGTCGCGCCCATCTGCCGCTGTCCCGCACCGGTGACGAGGCGACACCGGCGGGAGCACCGGCGGGCGGCTGAGCGCCGCCGGCCGGCTCAGGTGCAGTCGCCGGTGTCCACTCCCCGGGTACGCTCCGCGCCCGCCAGCGCCACCGGACGCGCCTCGGCGGCGGTCACCGCGAAGCCGGTGTTCGGGTCGTCCGCCGCCGCCGCGAAGATCACGCCGAGCACCAGACCGTTCGAGGAGACCAGCGGGCCGCCGGAGTTGCCGCTGCGCACCAGCGCCCGGATGGTGTAGATCTCCCGGTTGACGTCACCGGCCGAGTAGATGTCCGGGCCGGTGATCCGGTCGACGTCGCGGATCCGGGCCGGGCGGGCGTCGTACGGGCCGTCGAGCGGGAAGCCGAGCACGATCGCGTCGGCGCCGGTGGCGGCCGGTCCGGCGGCGAAGCGCAGCGACGGCCCGGGCAGCCCGGGTACGTAGAGCACCGCCAGATCCCGGTCCGGGTCGTAGACGACGACCTCGCCGTCGTACCGCTCGCCGCGCAACTCCACAGCCACGGAGCGGGTGCCGGCCACCACGTGCGCGTTGGTCATCACCCGGTCGTCGGCGTACACGAAACCGGAGCCCTCGATGCGGCGCGAGCAGCTCGGCGCGGAGCCGAGCACCTTCACCACCGACCGCCTGCTGTTCTGTACCACCTGGGAGTTGGCCAGCGCCGGGTCGGGCGGTGCGACCTGCCGGGCCCGGGTCGGCGCGAGGTCGCCGAACACGTCCGGGAAGCCGTTGGTGTCGACCGTGTCGCGCAGCGCTGTGGACAAGTCCTGCGCCTTGTCCGGCAGCACCTGGTCGACGACGGTGAGCAGCGCGCTGTTGCGGACCGAGGAGGCCAGCCACGGCACCGAGGAGGAGCCGAGCGGCACGGCGACCAGCCACGCCACGAGCATGACCGCGATGACCGAGATGAACGCGCCGCCGACGTCGTCGATCTTCCGGCCGGCCGGGCCGGTGATGGCGGCCCGCAGGTTCGAGCCGAGCCAGCCGGCCAGCGCCTGCCCCAGCACCGCGAGCCCGAAGATCGCCACCAGGGAGATCAGCACGCGTGTGCCGCTCGCCGCGAACTGCTGCGCGATCAGCGGCCCGACCTGGAGGCCGAGCAGCGCTCCGAGGAAGAAGCCGGAGAACGACAGGGCCCCGATGACGAAACCCTGGCGGTATCCGCTGATCGCGAACACGAGCATGAGCAGGAGAAGGACGAGATCCACGGCGGACACGCCCCAAGGGTACGGGCCCGGGGCCCGTGCTCGGCTCAGCGCTCGCGGAACGTGACCCGAGGATGCGTACGGGTGATCACCGCACCGGGCTCTCGTCGGCCGCCTCGGTGCCCGCCGACGGAGCGGGCGTGGCGTCGACAGGCGGCAGGTCCACCACGCGCGAGTGCGGCCAGGGCCGGGACCAGCCGCCCATCTCCAGCAGCCGGTCGATCACGCCTGCGGTGAAGCCCCAGACGAGCATGCCGCGCGCGGAGAAGGCGGGACCGATCCAGCCGCTCGGGTGGCGTACCCGCATGCGGTTGTCCGGGTCGACCAGCTCGGTGACCGGCAGCCGGGCCACGTGGGCGACCTCGGCCGGCTCGCGCGGGTGCACCGGGTGCGGGTCGTGCCACCAGGCGAGCACCGGGGTGACCACGAAGTCGCTGACCGGGATCCAGAGCCGGGGCAGCTCGGCCAGTACGGTGACGCTACCCGGGTCGAGGCCGACCTCCTCGTTCGCCTCGCGCAACGCGGTGGCGCGGGCGTCGGCGTCCTCCGGGTCGGCCGCCCCGCCCGGGAAGGCCGGCTGTCCGGCGTGGTTGCGCAGCGTCGCGGCGCGCTGGAGGACGAGCACGTCCGGCCCGGCGCCGGGCTCCTCGCCGAGCAGCACCAGCACGGCGCTCTCCCGGCCGCCGCTCTCCGGCGTGACGATGCGGGTGAAGTCCTCTGCCCGCGCGCTGCCGAGCCGGCCCAGCAGCGGGTCGAACCACCCCGGCGGCCGTCGGGTCATACCCGCACCCCGAGGTGACGGTCGAGCAGCGCGGCGAGGCGGGCGTCGTCGAGCGCGCCGGTCGCGTCGGTGTGCCGGATCCGGCCGTCGGCGTCGACGAGCACTGTGAGCGGGAACGCGTTGCGTTCCAGCGCGCGCTGGAACGCGTCGCCCTGGTCGAGCAGCATCGGGAAGTCGACGCCGTAGTCCTCGCCGATGGACTGCGCGCCGCCGCGGCTGTCCCGGCTGTTCACGCCGATCACCTGGAACCGGCCGTCGGCCCGCTCGCTGAGCCGCTGGAACGCGGGCAGCTCCTTGCGGCACGGCGGGCACCAGGACGCCCACACGTTGATCACCGCCGGGCCCTTGACGTCGCGCAGGTTCACCGGCGCGCCGCCGGTGAAGCAGTTCAACGTCAGGTCGGGGAGCTGGTCCCCGGCCTTCCCGGCGGGCGTCGGGGACGCGGCGGCGGGCGCGACGGTCAGCGGGGCGCAGTCGGCGAACGGCGAGGGGCGCTCGGCCCGGGTCGCCGGCGCCGGACGTTCCGGCTCCTCGGTCGTGGCGGTGCAGCCCGCTGCTGCCAGCAGCAGCGGGACGAGAAGGTACGCGAACCGGCGCATCACGGCACGTCCGCCGCGGCCGCCTGCTGCGGCACCAGGTCGGGATCGAGGCCGACGGCCACCGCCAGGTCACGGGCCCGGGGGCCCTTGAGCAGCTTGGCCGCGGCGGCTGGCTCGGTCGGCCCGGTACCGTACGCGGGACACAGCTTCGCCAGCGTGCACGCGCCGCAGGCGGGCTTGCGGGCGTGGCAGACCCGGCGGCCGTGGAAGATCACCCGGTGCGACAGCATCGTCCAGTCGCGCTTCGGGTAGAGCGCGCCGATCGCGTGCTCGATCTTCACCGGGTCGGTCTCGGTGGTGAGCTGCCACCGCTGCACCAGCCGCTGGAAGTGCGTGTCGACGGTGATGCCGGGGACGCCGAAGGCGTTGCCGAGGATGACGTTCGCGGTCTTGCGGCCGATTCCCGGCAGGGTCACCAGGTCGTCGAGCCGCCCGGGCACCTCGCCGTCGTACCGCTCGCAGAGCGCCCGCCCCAGGTTGATCAGAGAGCTGGTCTTGTTGCGGTAGAACCCGGTGGGCCGGATCAGCTCCTCCAGCTCGGCGCGGTCCGCCGCGGCGTAGTCGGCTGCGGAGCGGTAGCGGGCGAACAGCTTCGGCGTGACCTCGTTGACCTTCTTGTCGGTGCACTGGGCGGACAGGATCGTCGCCACTGCGAGCTCCAGCGCGTTGGCGTGGTCGAGTTCACAGTGCGCGTCGGGGTGCGTCTCGGTCAGCACACGGCCGATGCGCCGGGCGCGGCGCGTACGACCGAGGTCGGTCTCGGGGGAACGCGTGGTCACGTCGGCCAGCCTACGTCGCGGGGCCGACGCTCCGGCGGCTCGGCGCGGCGGGCGTGCGCTCAGCCACCCGCCGGTGCGGTGATCTTGCCGGTCCCGTCGAGCTTCGCGCCGGTGTCCGGGAAGTCGGACCGGTTCAGGTCACGGACCAGTCCGAGGCCGCGGTTCTGCCGGTCCACCGACGGACGGCCCACGCCGTTCATCACCGTGGAGGTGAACGTGCCGCCGGCGAACTTCCCCTCGGCGGTGAGCGACACCTTGAGCACGCCGCCCCAGCCGAGCCGGCCCGAGCTGTTCAGCGACTTCCCGCCGCCGGCGAAGTTGCCCAGGCTGTACGCGATCAGCCGCCCCTTGTAGAACTCCATCCCGCGCAGCACGTGCGGGCCGTGCCCGATGACCAGGTCGGCGCCGGCGTCGATGACGGTGCGGGAGAAGCGGATCGGGTCGCCGCGGTTCTCGCCGAAGAACATCTCGGTGCCCGGCTTGACCCGGGTCTTGTCCGCCCCCTCGGCGCCCATGTGCACCTGCACCACCACGATCTGGGCCTGCTCCTTGGCCATCTCGACCACCTGCTTGGCGGCGTTCAGGTCGACCAGGCTGTTGGACCAGGGGTACGACGAGAAGCCCACCACGGCGACCTTGATGCCCTTGACGTCCACCACGGTGATCTCGCCCGGCGCGCCGGTGTGCTTGAGCCCGTGCGCCTCCAGCGCCGACTGGGTGTTCTCGTAGCCCTGCCGGCCGTAGTCGTAGCCGTGGTTGTTGGCCTGGTTGAGCAGCTGGAACCCGGCCGAGCGCAGGTGCGCGGCGTAGCCGGGCGGCGCGCGGAACTGGTAGCAGTTCTTCGGCTCCGGGCCGCACTTGCCGGCGCCGGTGTCGTCGGTGAGCGGCTCCTCCAGGTTGCCCATCACCAGGTCACCCTTGAGCGCCGACTTCACGTCGTCGAAGAAGCCCTTGCCGCCGTTCGGGGGCAGCCGGTCCGGAGCGTTGCCCATGATCACGTCACCGGTCGCGGTGAGCGAGATCGACGGCTCCTTCGACGCGTCCGGCGCGGCCGGCTGGTCACCCGTCTCGGGCCCGGCCGAGCCGGTCGACCCACCGCCCTGTCCCGCCTGCCACCGGGGGTCGCCGCCGGACCCGCCGGCGTCGCCGCCGCAGCCGGCGACGAACAGGACGGCGACGAGCGCGGCGAACGCGGCCAGGCGCCGGCCGAGCACCGCGCGACGCGGGCCGGGCACGGCGGCTGGCGGTCCGGCGACGGCGGCGCCGAGGGTACGGGGCACAGAGCGGGCGGAAGCGTACATCGTCGGCGACGCTACCGTCCCCGGAACGCCGCGACGAGGGCCGATCGGTCGGAAAACCCGGCGTGTCGCACGTGCCGGGCCCACGTCAGCACGCCCGCCGGTCGGACCAGGGCACTACGGTCCCGGCGCCGCCCGAGCGGACGGCGGCGTGCACGGCCCGGGCCAGCGGTGCGCCCCAGGCCGACCGGGGACCGCCGTACGGGGCCGGATCGCCGTCGGCCGGGCAGAGCACGGTCACCGCGTCGGTGGGGGTGCCGGTGGCGGGCAGCCCGAGTTCCCAGATCGCCTGCGCCTTCGCCTCGGTGGCGGTGGCCACGGCGTTGACCAGGGCGGCGTCGCCGAGCCGCACCGGGACGTACACGACGATGTTGACGGTGCCGACGTGCTGCGCGGGCCGGGCCGGCTCGCTCGCGGCCGACGGCGCCGGCTCGGGCGCGGCGGCCCAGACCGGCGTGCCCAGGCCGACAGTCGCCCAGACCCGGACGCCGCCGTCGGTGCGGCGGACCACCTCGCTCACGTCCACGCCGGTCAGCAGCCCGACCCCGGGCCCGTCCAGGTCGAGGCCGTGCGCCAGCTCGGCCAGGTGCGCGGCGGGGTCGTCCCGGTCGTACGACATGGGGACCGTCGCGTTCAGCACCCACCAGCGGACGCCGATCCCCCCGCCCAGCGGCGCGGAGCCGACCGCGAGCAGCGGCGACTCGGCCCGCCAGGCCAGCAGCGGGATGTCCCAGCCGGATTCGGACCGGCTGGTCAGGAACGGCTCACACAGCACGCCGGTCACCCTACGATCACAGGTGG
The DNA here is from genome assembly GCF_004637285.1 of Micromonospora sp. CNZ285. Taxonomy (NCBI): domain Bacteria; kingdom Bacillati; phylum Actinomycetota; class Actinomycetes; order Micromonosporales; family Micromonosporaceae; genus Micromonospora; species Micromonospora sp. CNZ285. The sequence continues at coordinate 4,972,608 of NZ_SPQD01000001.1, forward strand.
GAACGGGTGGCGCCGGCCCGGGCCGGGGGCGGGATCTTAGCCGCTCCCCAGGTCGGGTGGGTTACGCCCAACGATCAAGATTCCAGGGGTGCACCTCTGATTCCTGCTCATGTGCGCCTAGACTGGCGGCGCGCGAGGGATCAGCGGACGGCGGACCCGGCCGACGGACGGCACGCGCAGGCGGAGGTGCGCGATGGACGAGGTACTGGCCCGCAGCGGGATCTTCCAGGGTGTCGACCCGGAGGCTGCCGAGGCGCTCGCCAAGGAGATGGAGACGATCGAGGTCCGCAAGGGCGAGATCGTGTTCAACGAGGGCGAGCCTGGCGACAGTCTCTACATCCTCCTGTCCGGCAAGATCAAGGTGGGTCGCCGCGCGGCGGACGGCCGGCAGAACCTGATCGCCGTGATGGGCCCGTCGGACATGGTGGGTGAGCTGTCGCTCTTCGACCCCGGTCCGCGTACGGCGACGGCCACGGCGGTCACCGACACCCGCCTGGTCCGGCTGCGCAAGCAGGCGCTGCGGCCGTGGCTGAACAACCGGCCCGAGATCGCCGAGCAGCTGCTGCGGGTGCTCGCCCGCCGGCTGCGCCGGACCAACGACTCGCTCGCCGACCTGATCTTCACCGACGTGCCCGGCCGGGTCGCCAAGAACCTGCTCCAGATGGCCGGCCGGTTCGGCACCCGCGACGGCGGCGTGCTGCGCGTGACGCACGACCTCACCCAGGAGGAGATCGCCCAGCTCGTCGGCGCCTCCCGGGAGACCGTCAACAAGGCGCTGGCCGACTTCGCCTCGCGCGGCTGGCTGCGGCTGGACGGCAAGAGCATCATCATCCTCGACCCGGAGCGCCTGGCCCGCCGCGCGCGGGTCTGATCCTCCGTACCGGCTTCCCGGCCCGGCCCGCCACCGCGCGGAGCCGGGCCGATGCCGTCTCCGCGCCGGCCGGGCCGATGCGTCTTCCGCGCAAGCCGGACCGGCCGGTGCCGTCTCTGCCCGCCGCAGAATCGCTTGGTGCTCCCGGGCCGGTGCCGCCAGGCTGGGACGATGCCCGATCGCGTCGCCGTCCTCTCCGACATCCACGGTGTGCTGCCCGCGCTGGAAGCAGTGCTGGCCGAGCCGGACGTGGCAGCCGCCGACCTGATCGTCCTCACCGGTGACCTGGCGGCCGGTCCGCAGCCGGTCGAGGTGCTGGACCGGCTGGCCGCGCTCGGTGACCGGGCCTGCTGGGTCGGCGGGAACGCCGACCGGGAGCTGGTGCAGGCGCGGGCCGGCGAGTCCTCCCCGATCGCCGTCTCGAACTGGGCCGCCGGGCAGCTCCGCGGCGACCAGGTGGCCCGGCTGGCCGCGCTGCCGCCGTCCGTCACGCTGCCGGTCACCGGCCTGGGTGACGTGCTGTTCTGCCACGCCACCCCGCGCGACGACGAGGAGGTCGTGCTCGTCGACTCGCGGCTGGACCGCTGGGCCGAGGTCTTCGCCGGCCTGCCGGCCGAGGTCGGCACGGTGGTCTGCGGGCACACCCACATGCCGTTCACCCGGCTGGTCGACCGTCGCCTGGTGGTGAACCCGGGCAGCGTCGGCATGCCGTACGGGGGCACGGGCGCCTGGTGGGCGCTGCTCGGCCCGGGCGTGCAGTTGCGCCGGACCCGCTTCGACGTGGACGCCGCCTGCGCCCGGGTCGCCGCCGAGTCCACGTTCCCTGATGCGGCGGCCTGGGCCGACGAGTACGTCCGCTCCCGCCACTCCGACGCCGACGCGCTCACTGTCTTCGCTCCGCGCGACGGCCGCTGAGGCGTCAACAAGGGGCCCTTCCTCTACCGCAGGCGTCAACAAGGGCCCCCTCCTTCAAAAAAAGTCAGGCTTGACTGTTTGTTTTGGGCGGGGCACGCTGTCTGCGTGTCGAGCCGAGTTCCACAGCAGGAGCGCAGCCGTGCCACCCAGGCCCGGCTGCTGGAGGCGACTGTCGAGTGCCTGGTGGAGCACGGCTGGTCCGGCACCACGACGACTGTGGTGGCGGCCCACGCCGGCGTCTCCCGGGGCGCCCAGCTGCACCACTACCCCACCAAGGCCGCGCTGGTGACCGCCGCCGTCACGCACCTGACCGAGCGCCGGGCGGCCGAGCTGCGCGCCGAGGCGGCGCACCTGCCGGTCGGCCCGAAGCGGCTCGACGGCGTGGTCGACCTGCTCGCCGCCTCGTTCACCGGCCCGCTGTTCGTGGCCGCGCTGGAGCTGTGGGTGGCCGCGCGTACCGACGCCGAGCTGCGGGCCGCGCTGGTGCCGCTGGAGGCGCGGATCGGCCGCGAGATGCACCGGCTCACCGTCGAGCTGCTCGGTGTGGACGAGCGCAAGCCGGGCGTACGCGAGTCGGTGCAGGCGACCCTCGACCTGCTCCGCGGCCTCGGCGTGGCCAACCTGCTCAGCGACGACTCGCCCCGCCGCGCCGCCCTGCTGCACACCTGGAAACGCCAGCTCGCCGCGCTGCTCACCCCCGAGAGCGAGCGGCACTGATCCCCTGACGCCCCACCCCGCCCGGAGGCACCATGGTCGACCTGACAGCCCTGCTCGCGGATCTGGCCGCCGAGTCCGAACAGCTCGACGCGCTCGTCGCGGACCTGCCGCCGGAAGGATGGGAGCAGCCGACACCGGCCCCGGGCTGGACCGTCGCACACCAGGTCGCGCACCTGGCCTGGACCGACCACGTCGCCTACCTGGCGGCCACCGACGAGTCCGCGTTCTTCGCCTCGGTGATGGCCGCGCCGGACCCGTCGCGCCTGGTCGAGGACGGCGCCGAGTCCTTCCTCGCGCCCCCGGGCGCGCTGCTGGCCCGCTGGCGCGCCGGCCGGTCGGCGCTCGCCGGGGCGCTCGCCGCCGTCCCGGCCGGGCAGAAGATCCCCTGGTACGGCACCAGCATGTCGCCCACGTCGATGGTGACCGCACGGCTCATGGAGACGTGGGCGCACGGCGAGGACGTGGCAGACGCGCTGGGCGTCAGCCGTGCCCCGACCGCGCGCCTACGGCACATCGCGCACCTCGGCTTCCGTACCCTCGGGCACGGCTTCTCGGCCCACGGCCGCGAGGTGCCCACGGCGCCGGTGCGGGTCGAGCTGACCGCGCCCGCGGACGGTGAGGTGTGGGAGTTCGGGCCGGCCGACGCGGCCGACCGGGTGACCGGCCCGGCGCTCGACTTCTGCCTGCTCGTCACGCAGCGCCGGCACCGCGCGGACCTGACCCTGACCGCCACCGGGCCGGTGGCCGACGAGTGGCTGGACGTGGCCCAGGCGTTCGCCGGGCCGCCCGGCGGCAAGCGCGAGCCGGCGAACGGAACCTCCTCATGAGCGTGCTGCGGATCGGGAACGCGTCGGGCTTCTACGGCGACCGCTTCGCCGCCTGGCGGGAGATGCTCGACGGCGGCGAGCTGGACGTGCTGACCGGTGACTACCTGGCCGAGCTGACCATGCTCATCCTCGGCCGGGACCGGATGCGCGACCCGTCGCTCGGCTACGCCAAGACGTTCCTGCGCCAGGCGGAGGGCGTGCTCGGCACCGCGCTGGAGCGCGGCGTCACGCTGGTCACCAACGCGGGCGGCCTCAACCCGGCGGGGCTGGCCGACGCGATCCGGTCGCTCGGCGACCGGCTCGGCCTCCAGGTCCGGGTCGGGTGCGTCGAGGGCGACGCGATCCAGCGGCCGGACGCGCTGACCGCGAACGCCTACCTGGGCGCGTTCGGGATCGCGGCCTGCCTCGACGCGGGCGCGGACGTGGTGGTCACCGGGCGGGTCACCGACGCCTCGCTGGCTGTCGGCCCGGCGGTCGCCCGCTTCGGGTGGACCCGCGACGACCTCGACGCGCTGGCCGGCGCGACTGTGGCCGGGCACCTGATCGAGTGCGGCGCGCAGGTCACCGGCGGCAACTTCAGCTTCTTCACCGAACTGCCGGACGGCGGGCACCGGCCCGGCTTCCCGATCGCGGAGCTGCACGCGGACGGCTCGTCGGTGCTCACCAAGCACGCCGGCACCGGCGGCGCGGTGACGGTCGAGACGGTCACCGCCCAACTGCTGTACGAGGTGGGCGGGCCGGACTACCTCGGGCCGGACGTGGTGACGCGGCTGGACACGGTACGGCTGGAGCAGGAAGGCCCGGACCGGGTACGCGTCTCCGGGGTGCGCGGCACGCCGCCGCCGGACACGCTCAAGGTGGGCGTCAACAACCTGGGCGGCTTCCGCAACTCGATGACGTTCGTGCTGTGCGGGCTGGACATCCCGGCCAAGGCGGCGCTGGTCCGGGGCCAGATCGAGGAGTCGGTCGGCACGGAGGGGCTGGAGTTCACGCTGGCCCGCACCGACCACCCGGACACCGGCGACACCGAGGCGGCGAGTGCGCTGCTGCACGTACACCTGCGCGACGGCGACAAGTCGCGGGCCGGGCGGGCGTTCTCGGCGGCGGCGGTGGAGCTGGCGCTGGCCTCCTACCCGGGCTGCACACTGACCACGCTGCCCGGCGACGCGACGCCGTACGGGGTGTTCACCGCCGACACGATCGCGCAGGACGCTGTCGAGCACGTCGCGGTGCTGCCCTCCGGCGAGCGGGTACCGATCGCGCCGCCGACGGTCACGGCGGCACCGGTCGAAGCGCCGGCACGGGAGGTCGGTGCCGTACCGGCTCCGGCCGCCACCCGGCGCGGGCCGCTCGGTGAGCTGGTCGGGGCGCGGTCGGGCGACAAGGGTGGCGACGCCAACCTGGGCGTCTGGGCCCGTACCGACGCGACCTGGCCCTGGCTGCGCGACTGGCTGACCGTGGAGCGGCTCGCCGAGCTGCTGCCGGAGACGGCGGCGCTCACCGTCGAGCGGTACGAGCTGCCGAACCTGCGCGCTGTCAACTTCGTGATCCGCGGACTGCTCGGGCAGGGCGTGGCCGCGTCCACCCGGTTCGACCCCCAGGCCAAGGCACTCGGCGAGCTGCTGCGCTCGCGAGTGGTCGACCTACCGACGGAGGTTCCGGCATGACCATCGTGGACACACCGGAACGCCGGCAACTGCGCGAGCTGACCCGCTCGTTCGTGACCCGGGAGGTGCTGCCGCACCTGTCCGACTGGGAGCGGGCGGGCGAGGTGCCCCGGTCGCTGCACGAGACCGCCGCGAAGATCGGCCTGCTCGGCATCGGCTTCCCGGAGTCGGTCGGCGGCAGCGGTGGTGACCTGCTCGACTCGATGGTGGTCACCGAGGAGATCATCCGCTCGGGTGGGTCGTCCGGGCTGGTCGCCGCGCTGTTCACGCACGGGATCGCGCTGCCGCACATGGTCGAGACCCAGGACGAAGGGCTGATCGAGAGGTACGTCCGGCCCGCGCTGGCCGGGACGATGATCGGCGCGCTGGCGATCACCGAGCCGGACGGCGGCTCGGACGTGGCGGGCATCCGCACCTGCGCGGTCCGCGACGGCGACCACTACGTCGTCAACGGCTCCAAGACGTACATCACCAGCGGGGTCCGCGCCGACTTCGTCACCACTGCGGTCTGCACCGAGTTCCCCGGCTCGGGCTCGGTCAGCCTGCTCGTCATCGACAAGGGCACGCCCGGGTTCACAGTGGGGCGGCGGCTGGAGAAGCTCGGCTGGCACTGCTCGGACACCGCCGAGCTGTCCTTCGTCGACGTGCGGGTGCCGGTGACGAACCGCGTCGGCCCGGAGGACACCGGGTTCCTCGCCATCATGCAGCAGTTCGCCAACGAGCGGCTCTCGCTCGCCACGCAGGCGTACGCGACCGCGCAGCGCTGCGTGGACCTGGCCGTGCGGTGGTGCCGGGACCGCCAGACGTTCGGCCGGCCGCTCGTCGGGCGCCAGGTGGTCCGGCACAAGCTGGCCGAGATGCACAGCCGCACCGACGCGGCGCGGGCGTACGTGCACGACGTCGCCGAGCGGGTGGCCGCCGGGCAGCCGGTGGTGACCGAGGTGGCGATGGCGAAGAACGTGGCGGTGGCCACCTGCGACTGGGTGGTCGACGCGGCGCTGCAACTGCACGGCGGCTTCGGCTACATGCGCGACGCCGAGGTGGAGCGGCACTACCGGGACGCCCGTCTGCTCGGCATCGGCGGCGGCACCACCGAGATCATGAACGAGATCATCGCGAAGGGCATGGGCCTATGAGCACGACTGTCCTGCAGAGCACCATCGACCCGTCCGCGCCCGCCTTCACCGCCAACCGGGAGGCGCTGCTGGAACGCCTGGCCGAGCTGGACGCGGCGCTCGACCAGGCCCGGGGCGGTGGCGGCGAGAAGTACGTGACCCGGCACCACAATCGCGGCAAGCTGCTCCCCCGGGAGCGGATCGAACTGCTGCTCGACCCGGACAGCCCGTTCCTGGAGCTGTCGTCGGTGGCCGCGTACGGCACCGACTTCCCGGTCGGCGCCAGCACCGTGACCGGCATCGGCGTGGTCGAGGGCGTCGAGTGCCTGATCGTGGCGAACGACCCGACGGTACGCGGCGGCGCGATCAACCCGTGGTCGCTGGCGAAGACCCGGCGGGCGGGTGAGATCGCGGCGGCCAACCGGCTGCCGATGGTGAACCTGGTCGAGTCGGCCGGCGCGGACCTGCCCACGCAGGCGGAGATCTTCATTCCCGGCGGCCGGGTGTTCCGTGACCTGACCCGGTTGTCCGCGCAGCGGATCCCGACCGTGAGCGTGGTCTTCGGCAACGCCACCGCCGGCGGCGCGTACGTGCCGGGCATGTCGGACTTCACCATCATGATCCGGGACCGCTCGCAGGTCTACCTGGCCGGGCCGCCGCTGGTGAAGATGGCCACCGGCGAGGTCACCGACGACGAGTCGCTCGGCGGCGCGGCGATGCACGCCACCACGTCCGGCCTGGCCGACTTCCTCGCCGAGGACGAGCGCGACGGCATCCGGCTGGCCCGGCAGTGCGTGCGCCGGCTCAACTGGCGCAAGCACGGCCCGCCGCCGCGCAACCCCCACCCGCTGCCACCCCGGCACGACCCGGAGGAGCTGCTCGGCATCGCCAGCGCCGACCTGAAGGTGCCGTTCGACCCGCGCGAGGTGCTGGCCCGGGTGCTCGACGACAGCGCGTTCGACGAGTTCAAGCCCGGCTACGGCACCGCGCTGGTGACCGGCTGGGGCGAGCTGCACGGCTACCCGGTCGGTGTGCTCGCGAACGCCCGGGGCGTGCTGTTCAGCCAGGAGGCGCAGAAGGCGGCCCAGTTCATCCAGCTCGCCAACGCGGCGGACACACCGCTGGTCTTCCTGCAGAACACCACTGGCTACATGGTCGGCACCGAGTACGAGCAGCGCGGCATCATCAAGCACGGCGCCATGATGATCAACGCGGTGTCGAACTCGACGGTGCCGCACCTGACGGTCAACCTGGGCGCCTCCTACGGCGCCGGCAACTACGGCATGTGCGGCCGGGCGTACGAGCCTCGGTTCCTGTTCACCTGGCCGAACGCGAAGTCGGCGGTGATGGGCCCGGCACAGCTCGCCGGCGTGCTGTCCATCGTGGCCCGGCAGGCCGCCGCCGCCCGGGGGCGCGAGTACGACGAGGACACCGACGCCGCCATGCGGATGATGGTCGAGCAGCAGATCGAGTCGCAGTCCGGGGCGCTGTTCCTGTCCGGGCGGCTCTACGACGACGGGGTGATCGACCCCCGGGACACCCGTACCGTCCTCGGGCTGTGCCTGTCGGCGATCCACAACGGACCGGTGAAGGGCGCCGACGGTTTCGGCGTCTTCCGGATGTAGGGGGCGTACTCAATTGATCACGAAGCTTCTGGTCGCCAACCGGGGCGAGATCGCCCGCCGGGTCTTCGCCACCTGCCGCGCCCTCGGCGTGGCCACCGTCGCCGTGCACTCCGACGCGGACGCCGACGCGCCGTTCGTGGCAGACGCCGACCAGGCCGTCCGGCTGCCGGGTAACACGCCGGCCGAGACGTACCTGCGCATCGACGCCATCCTCGACGCGGCCCGGCGCTCCGGCGCGGACGCCGTCCACCCCGGCTACGGGTTCCTGGCCGAGAACGCCGAGTTCGCCGCGGCGGTGACCGACGCGGGCCTGACCTGGGTCGGGCCGTCGGCGAAGGCGATCGCCGCGATGGGCGACAAGATGGCCGCCAAGGCGCTGCTCGCCGACGCGGGCGTGCCGATGCTGCCCACCTGGACCGACCCGGCCGAGGTCACCGCCTTCCCGGTGCTGGTCAAGGCCGCCGCCGGTGGCGGCGGCCGGGGCATGCGGATCGTCCGCGACGCGGCCGGGCTGGCCGAGGCCGTCGCTGGCGCGCGCCGCGAGGCGGCGGCGGCGTTCGGCGACGGCACGGTCTTCATCGAGCGGTACGTGGAACGCGGCCGCCACGTCGAGGTACAGATCTTCGGCGACACCCACGGCACCGTCGTGGCCCTCGGGGTCCGCGACTGCTCCATCCAGCGCCGCCACCAGAAGATCGTCGAGGAGGCGCCGGGTGTGCTGCCCGACGACGTGCGGGCGGCACTGCACGAGGCGGCGGTGGCGGCCGGGCGGGCCGTCGACTACGTCGGCGCGGGAACAGTGGAGTTCCTGCTCGCGCCGGACGGCCAGGTGCACTTCCTGGAGATGAACACCCGCCTCCAGGTGGAACACCCGGTCACCGAGCTGACCACCGGGCTGGACCTGGTACGGCTGCAACTGCTCGTCGCCGAGGGCGAGCCGCTGCCGGTCACCACCACGCCGCCGGCCGACGGTCACGCCATCGAGGTACGGCTGTGCGCCGAGGACCCGGCTCAGGGTTTCCGTCCGGCCACCGGCACGCTGCACCGGTTCGCGATCCCCGGGGTGGCAGCCGAGTTCGGCCCGGCCCGGGGACTGCGCCTTGACTCGGGTGTGGTGGACGGCTCGACGGTGAGCGTGCACTACGACTCGATGCTGGCGAAGCTCGTCGCCTGGGCGCCCACCCGCACCGAGGCGGCCCGCGCGCTCGCCGGCGCGCTGGCCCGCGCCGAACTGCACGGCGTGGCCACCAACCGGGATCTGCTGGTCCGTGTGCTGCGCAGCCCGGAGTTCGCCGCGGTGGACGTGGACACCGGCTTCCTGGACCGGCACCCGGAGGTGTTCGCGCCGCTGCTGCCGGCCGAGCAGCTTCCGGTCGCGGCGCTGGCCGCCGCGCTGTCCGGGGCGGCCGCGCGCCGGGCCGCCGCACCGGTGCTGGCCGGGCTGCCCTCGGGCTGGCGCAACGTGCCGTCCTTCCCGCAGGTCACCCGGTTCACCGGCCCGGGCGACGAGGAGATCGAGGTCCGGTACCGCCTCGACCGCACCGGCGGGCTCGCCGAATGGTCGGTGTCGTCGTCCGACACCACGCCGGCCGTGACTGTCGTCGACGCCACCCCGGACCGGGTGGTGCTCGACGTCGACGGGGTGCGGCGGGCCTTCCGCGTACACCTGGCGGGGTCGTCGGTCTTCGTGGACGGCCCGGACGGGGCGGCGAGCCTCACCGAGCTGCCCCGCCTGCCCCTGCCCACCGCGGAGCTGGCGGCCGGGTCGCTGCTCGCGCCGCTGCCCGGCGCGGTGACCCGGGTACACGTCGAGGTCGGTCAGCGGGTCGCCGCCGGTGACCTGCTGCTGACGCTGGAAGCGATGAAGCTCGAACATCCCGTGCTCGCCCCCGCCGACGGCGTGGTGACGGAGCTGCCGGTGCCGGCCGGCGGCCAGGTCGAGACGGGTGCCGTACTTGCCGTGGTGGACCCCGAGGAGGACCCGCAGTGAACTTCGACCTGACCCCCGAGCAGGACCAGCTCCGCGACGCCGTCCGGGCGTTGGGCCGCAAGTACGGCCACTCCTACTTCGTCGAGAAGGCCAGGTCCGGCGAACACACCACCGAGCTGTGGCACGAGGCCGGACGGCTGGGCTATCTGGGCGTGAACATCCCCACCGAGTACGGCGGCGGGGGCGGCGGCATCACCGAGCTGGCGCTGGTGTGCGAGGAGCTGGCCGCGACCGGCTGCCCGCTGCTGCTCCTGGTGGTCTCCCCCGCCATCGCCGCCACGATCATCAACAGGCACGGTACGGAGGAGCAGCGCAAGAAGCACCTCCCCGGTCTCGCCGACGGCTCCCAGAAGATCGTGTTCGCGATCACCGAGCCGGACGCCGGATCGAACTTCCACCGCCTCGCCACAGTGGCCCGGCGCGACGGCGACGACTGGTTGCTCAGCGGCCGGAAGATCTACATCTCCGGCGTCGACGAGGCGGGGCACGTGCTCGTGGTCGCCCGCACCGAGGACGCATCCACCGGGAAGTTGAAGCCGGCGCTGTTCATCGTGCCGACCGACGCGCCCGGCCTGGAGAAGTCCAAGCTGGACATGGAGATCCTGTCCCCGGAGAACCAGTTCCTGCTCTTCCTCGACGACGTCCGGCTGCCCGCCGACGCGCTCGTCGGTGAGTCGCTCGACGCCGGGCTGCCCGCGTTGTTCGCCGGGCTCAACCCGGAGCGCATCACTGTGGCCGCGATGGGCGCCGGCACCGGCCGCTACGCGATCGAGAGGGCCAGCGACTACACGTCCACCCGCAAGGTGTGGGGCGGACGTTCGATCGGCTCGCACCAGGGCGTCTCGCACCCGCTGGCGCACGCCGCCGTGCAGGTCGAGCTGGCCCGGCTGATGATCCACAAGGCGGCCACGCTCTACGACGCGGGCCGCGACCTGGAGGCCGGCATCTCCGGCAACATGGCCAAGTACGCGGCCGGCGAGGCCGCCGCGCTCGCCGTCGACACCGCCGTCCAGGCGCTCGGCGGGGCCGGCATGACCACCGAGTACGGCGTGGCGACGCTGCTCGGCGCGGTACGCGCGGGCCGGATCGCCCCGGTCAGCCGGGAGATGATCCTCAACTTCGTCGCCCAGCACGTCCTCGGCCAGGACAAGTCCTACTGACCCGCGCCGCCCCGCTCGCTCCGGCCGGTGGGTGGAACGCCATGGGTGCCTCCGGCCCCGTTTGACACCCATGGCGTTCCACCCCGCCGGGGACGCGGCGGTCAGTCGACGGTGCGGCAGGCGGCGTCGATGCGGTGGACCGGGCGGACCCGCCGGCCCAGCCCTTCCAGCAGCGAGTCCTCCACGTGGAAGTCGCGCACCCGCAGCTGCCGCCGGGGCAGTTCCTCCTCACTCGGGCAGAGCACCTGGGCGCGTACCTGGTCGACCGGCACGTACCGCACGCCACCGCGCTCCTGGAGCAGCACCACGTCCACGTCGTCGACCGTGACCACGTGGCCGCGGACGTCCTCGGTGACGCCCGGCGACGACTCCACTGTGGTCACCGTGAGCGGCAGCACCGGCGTGCTGATCACCGGCAGCGCGGCCCAGACCAGCATGGCCAGCACCGCCGCCTCGGTGATCGACGCGAGCGGCCGGACCACCGCCGCCGGCAGCGGACCCGTCACGAACAGGGCCAGCACCGGGGGTACGACGAGCAGCGCCACCGCGAACCCCTCCCCCTGCCGGACGGCGTCGAGCAGCGTGGGCCCGAGCAGCCAGAGGTAGCCGGCGAAACCGGCGGCGAGCAGCAGCAGCCGGGGCACGCGCTGCTCGTGCAGCCGCTGGGGGGTGAGCTGGAACGCGGCCACGAACGCCGGCAGCAGCAACGGCAGGTAGAGCAGCGGCCAGGTGATGAGTGCGAGCAAGAAGCTGGCCACGGCGAACCAGGCGGGTGTGCCGTCCACCCATCGGGCGAAGAGCGGACGGCGGATCCCCGGCGGCATCCGGTCCACGCTGACCCGCAGCACGGCGCCCAGCGCGAACACCGCGACGAGCGCTGTGGAGAGCAGGGCGGCGGCCGTGGTGAGGAAGCCGGCCAGCAGGTTCACCGTGCCGACGTTCGCCACCAGCAACAGCGTGGTCTGCAACTCGCCGCCCGCCTCGACGCCGAGGCGCAGCACCGAGAAGACGGCGGGCACCCCGACCACGGCGGTCCAGAACGACTGGCTGGCCCGGGCGCGGCGCTCGGCCGGGTCGGCGGGCGGCGGTGCGGGCCGGTCCGGCGCCGCGGTGTCGGGCAGCGTCGCCGGCGCGGTCATCGCCGGGGTGCCTTGTCGTCGAAGTCGACGAGCTTCGGCACGTTCAGCGGCTGCGGCTGGGACTTGTCCGCCTTCAGCCACGGGCCGAGGGTGCGGTTGTACGCGGTGAGCCAGGGACTGCTGATCCCGTCCCGCCCCTCCAGATAGCTCTTGTGCAGGAAGAACGCGACGAGGTCACGCAGCGCGGGGTCGCCGATCGGCACCCCGATGCCGAGCAGTTCGCTGGTGCCGAACGGCATGTCGACGATCTCGAACTCGGTCGGGTACTGGGAGAGGAAGCCGGCCAGGATGGTCTCGTCGGAGCTGACCGCGTCGTAGCGCCCCGCCCGGATGCCCCGGACGCAGTCGCCGACCTCCTTCACCACGTACGCCCGTACCTGGTGCTTCTCCAGCTCCGCCTCGGTGGTCGAGCCGCCGCTGGTGCAGATCTTCAGCTCCGGCCGGCGCAGGTCCTCGATGGTGCGGACGCGGTCGCGCAGCCGCTTCGGAACCATCACCTCCTGCGTGGTGACGAAGTACGGCCCGGCGAAGCTGACCAGCTTCTCCCGCTCCTCGGTCATGGAGAAGCTGGACACCACCAGGTCGACGGTGCCGCCCTGGAGGGCGGGGATGCGGTCCTCGGTGGCGAGCGACACCCATTCGATCCGCTGGTCGCCCTCGAAGCCGAGCGACGCGGCGATGTAGCGGGCGATCTCGACGTCGAAGCCGACGTGCGCGCCGTTGCGCAGCTCGCCCATCAGCGGCTCGGTGGTGGCGACGCCTATCTTGATCTTCGCCTGACCGTCGATGTGCGACTCGCGCAGCTTGTCGAGGACCGACGGCAGTGGCGGCTCACGGCGGTTGTCGCAGCCGGCCGCGGCGGCCAGCGTCAGTGTCAGCGCCACCGCCAGGGTGGTGGCGAGGGAACGGAACCGGTGGCGGGCAGAAACCTCGGGCATCGGGCGACCTCGATCACATACGCGGCGACTGAGCACTCAGGGTAGCGGCAGATGCACAGTCGGCTACGCGCCCGCGGCCCGGGGTACGGCGGGCGCCCGATCACCCGCCGTACCCCGGGGGTCCGTCAGCGGACGGTGAGCGTGCCGACCGCCGGACGCGGCGTCGCCACCGGCGGCAGCCGCTTCGGCTCGCCCCGGCTCGGCTCGCCCGCCCGGGCCAGCTCGCTCTTCGACGCGTCCGCCCGGCCGGCCGCCGTGTCCTCCTGGAACGGCTGCGCGTCACCGACGCAGAGCGTGCCCTTGGCCGGCAGCTTGCCGGTGAGCAGGTAGGCGTCGATCCGGCCGTTCACGCACGCCGAGGTGCCGTACGCGGTGTGGCCCCAGCTGTCGCTGCTCAGCAGGCGGCTGTTCGGCAGCAGCCCGGCCGAGCTGACCGCCCCCTGGTAGTTGGTCGCCGGGTCCCAGTAGTTGCCGACCACCAGCACCGGAGCGGCGGTGACCCGGTTGAACGGCCCGGTCCAGGCGTCCTCGTCCCGCACCGTCCAGGTGTTGCGGGCACAGGGCGAGGTGCCCCAGGCCCACGCGCGCCCGAAGTACGGCGCCCGCTTGTCCTCCTTCGCCGACAGCGCCGGCCAGGCGTCGGCGCTCTTCGGGTGGTACGCGTCGGTGCAGTCGACGGTCAGGAACGTCTCCAGCCCGTTGTCGTACGGGAAGTCGTACCCCCGCTGTTGCCGTGCCTGCGCGGCGCGGGCCGCGAGCGCCGTGCGGGCCGACGCGGTGGCGGCCTTGCCGGCGGCCGGGTCGGTCAGGGCCAGGAGCTGGACGGTGATGTCGACAACCGACTGCCAGCCGTACGGGTCGTAGAGCGCGCCGAGCGTGGCGCCGACGAAGTCGGCGTAGCTGACGGTGAAGGAGCCGAAGTCCGGGTCCTCGATCACCACGGGCTTCTTGCGGAGCCGCTTGGCCACCGTGTCGTACACGGCCAGCGGGTTGCCTGCGGCGGCGAGCTCGCACTGCTCGGCGCCGGCCTTGCCGCACCGGACGAGGATCTCCCGCAGCGCCCGGTACGCGCCGTCGGCGCTGCGCAGCCGCGTCTCCTGGAGCTGGTTGCGGGCGCCGCCCTGACCGACCCAGGCGTTCGGGTCGAGCACACCGTCGACGACGAGCGCGCGGAAGCGGTCCGGGAACATGTTGGCGTAGTACTGGCCCAGCGCGGTGCCGTAGCTGAAGCCGAGGTAGGTGAGCTTCTTGTCGCCGACGGCGCGGCGCAGCACGTCCATGTCGCGGGCCACCTCGGCGGTGGAGGCCGCGCCGGTGAGCGGCTTGCCGGTGGTGGAGCACGCCTTGCCGACCGCCTTGGACGCGGCGACGTACGCCTTCTCCTCCGCCTTGGTCCACGGGAACGCGACGTTCAGCCCGGCGTACGCCCGGGTCTGGTCCTTCACCGAGCGGAAGCACTTGATGTTCTCGCTGGCCTCGACGCCGCGCGGGTCGACGCCGACGATGTCGAAGCGGTCGAGCAGGTCGTCGCCGAGGAAGTAGGGCGCGGCGAGCGCGATGCTCGTGCCGGAGCCGCCCGGGCCACCCGGGTTGAGGAAGAGGCTGCCGACCTTGCGCTGCTGGTCGCGGGCCTTGACCCGGAGCAGTGCGACCTCGGTGGTGGCGCCCTTCGGGTTGTCGTAGTCCAGCGGGAGCCGGACCGTGGCGCACTCGGCGTAGTCGTAGCAGGCGTACCAGTCGAGCTTCGGCGTCGGCACGCGGTCCACCCGGCGCGCCTCGGCGGCGGTGGTCCTGTCGTGCGCGGGTGGTTGCGGAGTCGCCGCCGCGGCGGGCGCGACGGCCGGTCCGGCGAGGAGGACGCCGGCGATCCCGGTTGCGGCCAGGGATCGGATTGCACGGGGCATGAGGCTGCCTTCCGTCGGGGAACAGTTCCGTCGAGGAGACCTCGACCCCCGTCACTGTAGGGATCGACGCCCACGTTAGTGGCCCCCAAACGTGGATCGATACGGCAAACAACCAGATGATGTAACGATTTTTTCTCGATCGTCGCTACCTGCGACTCCGAAGTGGAGCGTCGGTGACGGGAAGCCGTCTCATCCCGCCGGTTGACAGGTGGACGCGCTGGGCCATGCTTGTCGGGTGAGATCGTTCCCGAAGCCCGATGCGCGGGCGAAGGCCGTCGTCGCGTCCCTGGCGACGGTGGCGGCGGTGGTGACCCTCGCCGTGTGGCGTCCGCCCGGCATCCTGTCGGTCGTGCTGGCCCTGGCCTGCGTCCTGCTCGCCATGATCACGGGAGTGACGATCACCGCCGCGCGTCAGCCCGGCGGCACCGGCGGTCCCGGCCCACAGGCCGAGACCTGGCCGGTCCCCCACCAGGGGTACGGAGTGGACGCCGACACGCTGGAGGCGATCGACCCGCGGGCGGTGCGGAACCTGCGCACCCCGGCTGGTCAGCCGATCGACGCGGACACGCTGGAGACGCTCGACCCGCGCGTGGTACGCGGCATGCGCGCGCCGACAGCGGTGGACGCCGACACGCTGGAGACGCTCGACCCGCGGGCGGTGCGGCAGGGCCGGACCGTGAACGGGCTCAGCGACCGGTGAGCGTGGGGCCGGCGAGCGCGTTGACGCCCCGGCCGGCCAGACAGCGGTAGGTGCGGTCCGACTCGGCCTCCGGCGGCAGCACCTCCAGGTTCCACCCGCTCGCCGACTTGCCGCCGCTGACCAGCCGGAACGTGTCGGCGTTGCACACCTTGCCGACGGCCGGGTCGGCCGCGACCGTCTCGTGGCGTGCCCCGGCGAGACCGGCCGGCAGGTCGCCGGCGGCGTAGGTCTCCCACGTGTGCTGGCCGTCGCACGGCACCCGGCTCGCCTCGGCCCGGTCGCGGCGCAGCCGTACCGGACCGAAGCACTCCAGTTCCGTCGCGCAGCGCGCCCCCGCGGGCAACCGCACGTCGGCGGACGCACAGCCGGGCACCGGCGCCACCCCGGCCACCCCGCTGGTCGCCGGCGTCGGCAGGGCGGCCGGCACGTGGCCGCCGGCGACCCAGCCACCGCCGGCCGAGGCCGCAAGCGCCAGCACGCCGGCGCCGCCGAGGAACCAGCGCTTGGGCCAGCGCCGGCCTCGCGAGGCCACCGTCGGGTGGTCGTCGTCCGCGGGCGGTCGCGGGTTCGGCCCTCCGGTGCGGTGGAACCGGTCGCCGGTGCCGCCGTCGTACGGGCCGCCGGTCGCCGGGGCGCCGTCGAGCGGCAGCGAGGCGAGCAGGCCGCGCAGCTCGACCGCCGACGGCCGCGCGCCCGGGTCGTTCGACATGCCCAACCGGAGTACGTCGATCAGCTCGCCTGGTACGCCGGGCAGGCCCGGGATCGGCTGCTGGAACATCTCCAGCACGGTCACCAGGCTCGGGTTCCGTTCGGAGTGCCAGCGCGGCGGACGGCCGTACATCAGCGCGTAGAGCGTGGCGCACAGCGAGTAGACGTCGACGGCGGGCGTGGGCGGGCTGTGGTTGAACGTCTCCGGCGGCGCGTACGCCGGGGTGAGCGCCTCCAGCATCACCGAGGAGTCGCGGAACTCGGCGAGCACCGCCAGGCCGAAGTCGGCCAGGACCGCCGAGTTGAACTCGGAGTGCAGGATGTTCGCCGGCTTGACGTCGCGGTGCAGGACGCCCGCCGCGTGCGAGTGGGCCAGTGCGTCGGCGATCTTCACGCCGAGGTCGCGGGTCTCCGCCGGGCCCAGCGGTGAGGTACGCATCCGCTCGGCGTACGAGCCGTCGCACAGCTCCATGATGAGGTAGGGGTGCTGGTCGACGGTGACCCCGACGTCGAACAGGTCGACCACGTGCGGGTGCGACGACATCCGCCCGGCGGCACGGGCCTCGCGCAGGAAGCGGGCCTGGTCGCGTTCGCTGTCCAGCGTGCGGTTCTCGATCTTGACCGCGACCTCGCGTCCCACCGAGATCTGGGTGGCCCGGTAGATGGTGGCGTAGCCGCCTCGGGCGAACACCTGCAGATCGGTCAGACCGGGCACGATGGGCAGCCGCAGGGCGCCGGGCGGGGTCTCGGTCACGACTCGAAAATACCCAACGATCCGGACCCGTCAGCGCGCCGCGTCGGTGGCCGGCGCCGGCGTCGGCGCGGACACGGCAGTGGCGGGAGCCGCCCGGCGGGCGTCCCACCACAGGCCGGCCGCCGTGGCGAGCGCGCCCAGCCCCTCCCACGCGGCGACCGCGAAGAAGCGGTCCGGCGCGACGTCGGAGAGCACCGCGATGGTGAACACGGTGAAGGTGACCAGGCGGAACCACACGGTGAACCGGTAGAACGGCCGCCACTCGGTGGCGACGGCGAGCAGGTAGTAGACCCCCATGTTGAACGAGGCCATCGAGGACGCGGTGAGAAACGTGCCGGTGTAGTCGCCCGGAGCGCGCTCGGCCGGCACCTCGAAGCCGAGCAGGCGCAGCTGCGTCTCCGGCCAGATCAGACCGAGCGCGCCGAGCAGCAGCGCGAGGAGCCCGAAGACCGCGATCGTCCAGCCGGCGCCCGAGCGCGGCAGCCTCATCGTTCCTCCCCAGCGTGATCTGCCGGTGACGCAGGCGCGCACCGGGAGGCGACAGTCGATCCACGACTGTGGCCGCCCCACGCTAACCGGCTCCACCGACGAACACATCCCCGGAACCGTCAGAACCCGGGCGATCAGCCGCCGGAGAGACGCACCCGCAACGCGTCCGCGACGATCCGCTCACTGCGCTGCTCGGTGGCGTACGCGAGGCGTACCGCCTCCTCCGCGTGCGTCAGCGCCTCGGCCCGGCGACCGCATGCGTCCAGCGCCTCGGCCAGCACCAGCAGCGCCACCACCTGGCTGCGGACGTCCTCCGCCGGGGCGGTGATCGACCGCTGCGCCCAGTCGAGCGCCTGTTCGCGCTGGCCGTGGGCGAGCAGCGCGGCGGCGTACCGGGCCATCGTCTGCCGCCGGGAGAACAGCAGCGAGGGCGCGTTCGCCGCGCCGGTGGCGACCGGGGCGAGCAGCCCCACGGCGGTGCCCGGATCACCCGCCGCGAGGCGGGCCATGGCGAGCAGCACCCGGGGCGCGACCTGGGCCGGCGCCTGCGGGTTGTGCGGCTCCACCCGGGTCAGCACCGACCGCGCCTCCCGCTCGGCGGTCTCGTGGTCGCCCATGTCCAGCGCCACGAAGCCGCGCAGCGTGCCGGCCATACCGGTGAGCAGCGGGTGGGTGGTGCGGTCGGCGTACTCCAGCGCGTCGGTGAACAGGTCGGCCGCGTGTTCCGGCTCGCCCAGCCCGCGCGCCACCACCCCGCGCACCACGAGCGCGAAGCCCTGCCCCCAGTCGTCGCCCACCTCGGCGAAGTCCCGGTACGCGCGCCGCGCCGCCCGGTCCGCCTCGGCCAGGTCGCCCAGCTCGGCGGTGGCGTACGCCTCGACCGCGCGCAGCGTCCCCACCGCCCACGCCTCGCCGACCCGCTCCCCGAACGGCAGGAACACCCGCGCCATCCGGCACGCCTCCCGCAGCCGGCCGGCCAGCAACCGGGCGAAGGCGGTGGTGCCGCGCAGCCAGGCCCGCCCGTACGGGTCCTTCAGCTCGGCGAAGAGCCGGGCGGCCCGGCCGAGCACCGCGTCGGTGCCGGCGAAGTCGCCCCGGGTGGTGGTCACCCAGGCCAGGTTCTGCAACGACCACGCCTGCCCGCGCGGATCCCGGGCGGCGAGACTGACCTGGTAGGACGCGGCCAGCCGGCTGCTCGCCTGCCCGAGCCGGCCGGCGATGAAGTCAGCCATGCCGAGCCGCCGCATCGCCGAGGCCCGCAGCGTGGGCAGGTCGGCGTCGGTCGCCACCTGCAACGCCTCCTGCCAGTTGCACTCGGCCCGCTCGGCGTCGCCGAGTGTCTGCTGGGCCTGCCCGGCGAGCAGCAGCGCGGCGGTACGGGTGGCCGGGTCGCCGGTGTTCGCGGCGATCTTCTCGGCGAACGCCAGCGCGTCGGCCGGGCGACCGACCTGGAGCAGCGCCCGGGCGTGCACCACCCGGTCGGCCGCCGGCACCCCGTCGCGGGCCAGCTCGGCCGCGCGCTCGGCGTACTCGACGGCGAGCGCCGGCTCCCCCGACCGCAGCGACCGGCGGGCGGCCCGGCCCAGCGCGGCCACGCCCAGCGGGGTGACCGCCCGGGCCGGCGCGTCCGGGCGCAGCTTGACCGCGTCGGCGAGCGCTGTCGCCCGCTCCACGTGCTCGGCGACGAAGTCGTCCCGGGCAGCCTCGGTGAACGCGCCCCCCGGTGCGCCGCCGGTCTCGTCGACGCTCTCCGGCGCGGCCCAGCGGGCCAGCGCCGCGTGCCGCTCGGCCAGCTCGGCCTTGCTCACCCCGGCGTACGCGGCCTCCCGCATCAGCGGGGTGGCGAAGGCGAACCCGCTGCGGGTGCGGTGCAGCATGCGCCGTTGCAGCAGCTCCTCCACGGCCCGGTCCAGCTCGACGGCGGCCACCGCGGCGGGCCGCCCGTCCTGCCCGACCCGCTGCTCCCGCAACGCCTCCAGCGCGCCCGCCGGCACGGTGTCGCCCACCACTGCGGCGTCCCGCAGCGCCGAGCGGGCGTTCGGCGGCAGCGCGTCGATACGCGCGGCCAGCACCGCGGCCAGGTCCCGGGAGAGCAGCCGGCTGCCGAGCGAGCCGGGGGCGAGCCGCCAGCCGACGTCGGTGCCCCGCCCCGGCCCGGCGGTGAGCGCACCGCGCTCCATCAGCAGCGTGACCAGCTCGGCCAGGTAGAACGGATTGCCCTGCGCGGTGGCGAGCAGCCGGTCCGTGTCGGTCTGGGGCATGCGGCCACCGGACAAATAGCTGGTGAGCAGCCGGGACGCATCAGCGCCGCGCAGCGGCGGCAGCGCGTGCACCTCGGCGTCCGCGACGCGGGTCAGCGCGCCGGCGGTCCGTACCAGCTCGGGACGGCCGAGCAGCAGCACCAGCACCGGCCCGCTGAGCCGGTTGAGGGTCAGCGCCAGCGCCTTGAGCGTCTCGGCGGTGGCGTCGTGCAGGTCGTCCACCACGATCACCAGCGGCGCCTCACCGGCAAGCGCGCTGAGCAGGTCCGCCACCGCTGTCGGCACCGCTTCGTCGTCCGGCGGGGGTCCGGCCGCGTTCCACTCGCCGTTCTCGGTGGCGGGCGGGAGTTCGGCGTACCCGAGCAGGGCCAGGAGCTGGTCCACGGCGATCGGCGGCGGGTCGCCGGGGAGCCGGGACAGGCGCTGGCCGAGGCGGCGCAGCCGCTCCTCGACGGCCGGCCGGGTGACGGCGGTGGCCGCGTCGCCGGGCAGGCCGACGGCAGCCCGGACCAGGTCGGCCAGTGGCGCCAGCCGGCGACGCTCGCCGAACGCCGCGCACCGCACCGAGAGCACCCGGGCGCCGGTGTGCGCCGCGTACCGCCCGGCGCCGACGTCGTAGCCGGCGGCGAGGCGTTCCACCTCGGCCGCGAACCGGGACTTGCCGATCCCCGCCTCGGCGGTCATCAGCAGCACCCGGGGCTCACCCCGGTCGATCACCTCGGCGAGCCGGCCGGCCACCCGGCCGATCTCGGTCTCCCGGCCCACGAACGGCGCCTCGTCACCGAGGCCGGACCGGGTGCCGGGCGCGTCGAGCAGGCCCAGCAGCTCGTACGCCTCGACCGGTTCCCGCTTGCCCTTGAGCCGCAGCGGGCGCAGCGCCCGCCAGGAGGCGACGTGCCGGGTGGCGGCGGAGGTGCGCGCCCCGGCGTAGACCGCGCCGACCGCGGCGGCGTCGGCCAGCCGGGCGGCGGTGTTCACCGTGTCACCGATGACCGTGTACTCGATCGCCGCCTGGATGCCCGCGATCACGTCCCCGGTGTTGAGGCCGACGCGCAGGCCCAGCGGCGCGCCGCCGCCGCGCTCGTCGTCGAGCACCCGCCGCACCGCGCGCTGCATGGACAGCGCGGCGCGGACCGCCCGCTCGGCGTCGTCCTCGTGCGCCACAGGCGCGCCGAAGACCGCCATGATCCCGTCGCCGGTGAGCTTGTCGACGTGTCCGCCGAACGTCTTGACCGCGCCCGCGAGGGCGGCCAGCACCCGGTCGGTGACCGCGCCGACCCGCTCCGGGTCCAGGTCCTCCGACCAGGAGGTGAAGTCGGACAGGTCGCCGAAGAGCACAGTCACCACGCGGCGCTCGGCGGCGGGCAGTGTGGCGGCAGCCGGAAGCGCCGCCCCGCAGTTGTGGCAGAACCGCGCCCCGGGCACGGCGACGGTTCCGCACACCGGGCAGGTCACGGCTGCTCCACTCCGAGGTGTTCGAGCTGGGCCCGGACCGACCACTCGGCGGCCCACCACAGCGACCTGTCGACATCGGCGTAGACCACGGCGACCACCTCGGCCGCGGTGGTGGCGCCCGCGGCGACGGCGGCGCGCACCTGGTCCAGCCGGGCCCGCCGGTGGGCCAGGTAGAAGTCGGCCGCCACACCGCAGTCGGCGAGCGCCGGGCCGTGGCCCGGCAGCGCCGGAATCCCCCGGTACGTGGAGAGCAGCTCCAGGCTCGACAGGTAGTCGCCGAGGTGCCCGTCCGGGTGGGCGACCACTGTGGTGCCCCGGCCGAGGATGGTGTCACCGGTCAGCACCACGTGCTCGCCGTCGTACGCGGCGACCAGGCAGACCGAGTCGGCGGTGTGCCCGGGGGTGGGCAGCAGCCGCAGGTCGAGCCCCACGTCGATGGTGGTGCCGGCGGTGAGCGGCTCACCTCCGGCCGTGTGCGCGGGGTCGGCGGCGAGCACCGGTACGCCGTCGAGCAGCTCACGCAACCGGGGCGCGCCCTCGGTGTGGTCGGCGTGCCCGTGCGTGATCAGCACGCATCCGATGCGTCCCTGCGCCGCGATCGCTGCGAGGTGCCCCTCGTCGGCGGGCCCCGGGTCGACCACGACGGCGGGCGCGTCCGGCCCGGCCCGCAGCACCCAGGTGTTGGTCCCGTCGAGCGTCATCGGCCCCGGGTTCGGCGCACGCAGCAACGTCACCCACCCCGGCAGCCCGTCCGCAAGCGCCCCCGCCGCACCGGCCATACGCCCACCCATGGCTGCGATCGTACGACTCCGCCCGCCGCTCCCCGCGATCTTGCAGTTCCGGCCCGAGCTTTGTCCCCGTCTGGGGCTTCTGCCGGGGCCACAACCGCAAGATCGCGGGTGCGGGCGGGCGCGTCACGCGACCTCGACGATGACCTCTACCTCTACCGGGGCGTCGAGGGGGAGCTCGGCCACGCCCACGGCGCTGCGGGCGTGGCGGCCGGCCTCGCCGAACACGGCGCCGAACAGGTCGGAGGCACCGTTGATCACGCCGGGCTGGCCGGTGAAACCGGGTGCGCTGGCCACGAAGCCGGTCAGCTTCACGACCTTCACCACGTTCTCCAGCCCGACCAGCGCGTCGATCGCGGCGAGCGCGTTCAGCGCGCACCGCTCCGCCAGGTCCTTCGCCTGCTCGGCCGAGACGCCGTTGCCGACCTTGCCGGTGGCGAGCAGCTTGCCCTCGGCCATCGGCAGCTGGCCGGACACGTAGACGTGCTGCCCGGACTGGACGGCCGGCACGTAGCTGGCCACCGGCGGCACCACCTCGGGCAGTTCGAGGCCGAGCTCGGCGAGCTTCGCGTGGGGTCCGTTGCTCATGGAGGTCAGCCCTTCGGACGCTTCAGGTACGCGACGAGCTGCTCCGGGTTCGGGCCGGGGACCACGGAGACCAGTTCCCAGCCGTCCTCGCCCCAGTTGTCGAGGATCTGCTTGGTCGCATGGACCAGCAGCGGCACCGTGGCGTATTCCCACTTCTGCATCGGAGGAGGGCTCCCTTGCCTGACTTGGACTTCGGTCAGGCACAGCCTACGGTCCGCCGCGGTCACCAGGACGCGGGACGCGGCTCCGGCGCCGGTGGCGGCTCGCCGCACGGGCCCTCGTGCTCGAAGCGCTGCGGGCACCGGCTGCGGTCGGGCAGCAGCAGGTCGCAGAAGACCCGGTGCCTGTTGTTCTGGTCGTCGGCGGTGGAGACGGTGGTCTCGCCCGCGTCCAGCTCCACCAGGAAGCCCAGCGAGGTGGCGACGGTGCCGGCGAGCGCGGTGGCCGCCTCCAGGTCGGGCACCCGGACCTGGAGGTGGATGACGTAACCGGGCTCGTCCTCGTCCCGCCCCTTCCCACCGGAGCGGGGCAGCGTCCGGACCGCCTCGACCGGCGGGCCGTAGGAGCGCTCGTTGAACGGCGCGCCCGGCACCTCGGCCTCACCCGGCCGTCCGGCCCGGTCACCGGGGAACTGGGCTCGGGGACTGTTCTCCGCGTCGCGCATCCGTCGCCTCCGGGCGTCGTACCTGTTCACCAACACCGCCATCCGGCTCGGAGCCGTCCCCGGCCCGGCTCTCCGCGTCGGGGACGAACGTAGATCCTGCGACAAGTCCCGGCAACGGGACGCGCACGCTTCGTCACGTCCAGTCACATTTGCGACACAAGGCTGGTCGGGAAGGCGGTAGCCGTGTCCGCCCGGCGGAGCGCGTACGCGGGGCTGGCAAGCGCACCGCCGACCGATACCCTTCCGGACTGGACGCGCGCCGACGCGCGCCCGCACACCTCGACCCGTGCCCGTCGCCTGGGGCGGCGACGGGAGCCGCAACCCGGGGGAGACAGATGACCCAACCGCCCGCCGGTGGCGACACCGGCACGCCCGGCGACCCGAATCCGCAACCGCCGCCCGTCGGCGGCGCGCCGCCGGGACCCGCACCCGCAGCCGGTCCGCCGGCGTACCCGTCCGACACCCCGCCGCGCAAGCGACCGGCGGTGCTGATCGTCTCGCTGGTGCTGGCCGCCGCGGTCGTACTCTGCGGCGGTGGGGGCACTGCTGCGTTCCTCGCGTTACGCAACAGCGAGGACGGCCAGGGCGCGAAAGAACCGCAGGTAGCCGTGGACGGCTTCCTCAAGGCCGTCTACCAGGAGCGCGATGCCGGGAAGGCGGCCGCGTTCGTCTGCTCGGCGGCCCGTGACGACGAGAAGATCGCCGCCAAGGTCACCGAGGTACGGGAGTACGTCGCGCAGTACCAGAACCCCCGTTTCCGCTGGCCCACCCCGACGGTCGACAACCAGACCGGGGACCGGGCCACCGTCTCCGCGCGGGTGACCATGACCACCGCCGACGAGAAGGTCGCCGAGCAGGCGCTGCGTTTCACAGTGGTGCGGAAGACGGGTTGGTGGGTCTGCGAGGTCGGCTGATCCCACCGGCCGGACAGAGCTGGTCCCAACGGCTGGTTAGGCTCGACGGGTGGCAGCTAGTGAGCAGCCGGCCGAGTCCGCCGGCAGATGGCCGGCCCGCCTGCACGTGGTGACCGGCAAGGGCGGCACCGGAAAGACCAGCGTGGCCGCCGCGCTGGCCCTCGGCCTGGCCGCCGAGGGCCGGCGCACCCTGCTGGTCGAGGTGGAGGGCCGGCAGGGCATCGCCCAGCTCTTCGGCACCGACCCGCTGCCGTACGAGGAACGGCACCTCGCCGACGCGCCCGGCGGCGGTGAGGTGCGGGCGCTGGCGGTGGACGCCGAGGAGGCGCTCCTCGAATACCTGGACATGTTCTACAAGCTCGGCGCGGCCGGCCGGGCGCTGCGCAAGCTCGGCGCGATCGACTTCGCCACCACCATCGCGCCGGGCCTGCGCGACGTGCTGCTCACCGGCAAGGTCAAGGAGGCGACCACCCGCACCAGCGGGTCACGCCGGACGTACGACGCGGTGGTGCTGGACGCGCCGCCGACCGGGCGGATCGGCCGCTTCCTGAACGTGACGGCGGAGACCGCCAGGCTGGCGAAGGTCGGCCCGATCAAGACCCAGAGCGAGGGCGTCTCCGCGCTGCTCCGGTCCCCGATGACCGCGGTGCACGTGGTCACGCTGCTGGAGGAGATGCCGGTCCAGGAGACGCTCGACGCGGTCGCGGAGCTGACCCAGCTCGGTTTCCCGGTCGGCCGCGTGATCGTCAACGGCGTCCGTCCGCCGGTGCCGGCCGGGCGCGCGGTGACAGCAGCCGAGCTGAAGCGCGGGCTGGCCGCCGCCGGCCTGCCGACCGACGGCCCGACCGTGGCCGGGCTCGTCGAGGAGGCTCGTGACCAGCAGGTACGCCGTGAGCTGGAGGACTCCCTGCGGGGTGACCTGGTGGATCTGGGCCTGCCCCTGGTCGAGTTGCCGCTGCTGCCCGAGGGGGTCGACCGGGCCGGGCTGGAGACGCTCGCCGAGGCCCTCGTCCGGGCGGATTGACTCACACCTGCGGCCGGCACGGAGCAGAGAGGCCCTCGGGACCGATACGCTCGATTGGTGCCTTCCGAAGACGCGGCGCCTCCGCTTGACGTCGACCAGATCCTCGCCGACGACGGCGTACGGATCGTGGTCTGCTGCGGGGCGGGCGGCGTCGGCAAGACGACCACCGCCGCGGCGCTGGCGCTGCGGGCGGCCGAGCGGCACGGCCGGCGGACGGTGGTGCTCACCATCGACCCGGCCCGCCGGCTGGCCCAGTCGCTCGGCCTGACCGAGCTGGACAACACACCCCGGCAGGTCAAGGGCATCGACGTCGAGGCCAGCGGCGGCGAACTGCACGCCATGATGCTCGACATGAAGCGCACGTTCGACGACGTGGTGCTCCAGCACACCGACCCGGCGAAGGCTGCGGAGATCTTCGCCAACCCCTTCTACCAGGCCATGAGTTCCACCTTCGCCGGCACGCAGGAGTACATGGCGATGGAGAAGCTGGGCCAGTTGCACGCCCGGGGCGAGTGGGACCTGATCGTGGTGGACACGCCGCCGTCGCGGTCCGCGCTCGACTTCCTGGACGCGCCGGCCCGGCTGTCCCGGTTCCTCGACGGCCGGATGCTGCGGCTGCTGCTGGCGCCGGCGCGCAGCGGCGGGCGGAGCATGTTCAGCCTGGTCACGGCCAGCTTCGGGATGTTCTCCAAGGTGGTGCAGAAGGTGATCGGCGCCCAGCTGCTCACCGACCTGTCCGGCTTCGTGGCCGCCCTCGACTCGATGTTCGGCGGGTTCCGGCAGCGCGCCGAGCAGACGTACCGGATCCTCCAGGCCCGGGAGACGGCGTTCCTGCTGGTCGCGGCGCCGGAGCCGGACGCGGTCCGGGAGGCCGCCTACTTCGCCGGTCGCCTGCGGGAGGAGCGGATGCCGCTGGCCGGGCTGGTGCTCAACCGGGTGCACCGGCCGGCGTCGGACCTGTCCGCGGCGGAGAGCCTGGCCGCCGCGGAGCGGCTGGCCGGCCTGGGTGGGCACGAGGGCACCGTCGAGGTGTTGCGCGCGCACGCCGCGCTGACCCAGCAGGCGGTACGCGAGGAGCAGGTGGCGGCCCGGTTCACCGAGGCGTTCCCGGCGGTGCCGGCGGTGTCGGTGACGGCGCAGCCCGCCGACGTGCACGACGTCGACGGGCTGCGGACGATCGGCGAGGCGATCAGCCGGAGCTGACCGGTGCGGTCAGGTGGCCGTGGTGACCAGGACCTTGTCCTTGCCGGCCTTCTCCTTGGCGTTCTTCTTCATGGCCGCCTCGAACATCTTGCGCCAGCTGGTGACCTGCGGGTGACGGCGCAGCAACGCCCGGCGCTCGCGCTCGGTCATGCCACCCCACACGCCGAACTCGATCCGGTTGTCGAGCGCGTCGGCCAGGCACTCGTACCGAACTGGGCAGCTCCGGCAGATCCTCTTCGCCACGTTCTGTTCGGCGCCCTGTACGAACAACGCGTCCGGGTCTCCGTTCTGACATGCCGCCAGTGACGGCCAGTCAGTGATCATGCCCATCTGTACACGTCCCCCCTTGCAGTACCTACCGACTTCGCGCGAGCAGCCCTCGTACATCCCCCCGGTCGTTCGCCCCGGCCTCCCCAGGGCGGCACGAACGACACCGGCTGCGATCGCCGCCACCATCATGCTGTGTAGTCGCCCGATTACGCAACGTTGTCGGCGAAATCCATCATTCCGGACACTCCCGGCTTCCCGGGCTTTCGCCCCGCGACTACCCCGCCCGACTACGTGAAAACGCTGCGCCGCTCCCGGAGTTCGGCGAGACTTCCGCCGGATCCCACGCAACCTCGGACCAGGGCTCGTGCGTTTAGCACAACGAGGCCGGCGCGTGCAGGAAATGGGGAAAGTTCCCCGCGCGCCCGCCATTCCCTACTCGCGTACCCTGTCGAGGTGACCTGGATGCGGAAACGTGACCACAACGTGCTGACCAACGCCGCATCGCTGCTGATCTGCGGCCTGTTGGCCGGAGTGGTGGTCGCTGCGGCGGCCTTCCCCGTGGCGGCGATGTCGGGCCTGGCCGCGAAGGCCGGGGCGGAGACGTTCGAGGCGCTGCCCAAGGAGCTGACAGTCGCCCGGGCACCCCAGATCACCAAGCTGCTCGCGGCCGACGGCAAGACCGTGCTGGCCACGATGTACGACGAGAACCGCAAGGACGTCCAGCTCAAGGACATCTCGCCGCACATGCAGAAGGCCATCATCGCGGCCGAGGACCACGACTTCTACAAGCACAACGGCGTGGACATCAACGGTGTGGCGCGGGCCTTCGTCAACAACCAGGCCGCCGGCTCCTCCCGGCAGGGCGCGTCGACGCTCACCATGCAGTACGTCCGGCTGGCCATCTCCTACTCGGCCACCCACCCGGCCGACGTCGTCGCCGCGACCGAGGACACCAGCGGCCGCAAGCTGCGCGAGATGAGCCTGGCGCTCCAGGTCGACAAGGAGCTCTCCAAGGACGAGATCCTCCGGCGCTACCTGAACATCGCCGCGTTCGGCAACGGCGCGTACGGCATCTGGGCGGCCAGCCAGGTCTACTTCAACAAGCCGCCGAGCAAGCTCGACATCCAGGAGTCGGCGATGCTCGCCGGCATGGTGAAGGCCCCCACCGCTTTCGACCCGACCACCAAGGCGGGTTACCCGGAGGCCGTCGGCCGGCGCGACTACGTCATCCAGAACATGGTGCAGATCGGCGCGATCACCCAGCAGGAGGCGGACGCCGCCAAGAAGATCAAGCTCCAGGTCAAGGGCAAGCGCACCCCGAACGGCTGCACCCAGACCACCACCCGCTCCTGGGGCTTCTTCTGCGACTACCTCTACCGCTGGTGGCTCCAGCAGGAGACGTTCGGTGCCACCTCGTACGACCGGGAGCGGCGGCTGAAGAGCGGCGGCTACACCATCATCTCCACGCTGGACGTCCAGGCCCAGAAGGGCGCCGACAAGGCCGTCCGCAACAAGCTCGGCGAGAGCAGCAAGGCGGCCCGCATGGTGGCCGCTGTCGAACCGGGCACCGGCCGGGTCCGCGCCGTGGCGGTGAACCGGAACTTCAAGCTCGACGACCCGGCGGACCCGCAGAACAAGATCTCCAGCGACCCGAAGAAGGCCAAGAAGAAGATCCGGGGCAACTACCCCAACACGGTGAACCCGCTGGTCACCGGTGGTCCCGGCATCGCCGGCTACCAGGCCGGCTCGACCTTCAAGATCTTCACGCTGGTGGCCGCGCTGGAGAAGGGCTACCCGCTCAGCTACCCGATCAACGCGCAGCCGGTGTTCAAGTCGGACTACCCGGTCGAGTTCAACTCGCCCGCCGCCTGCCCGGGCACCAGCAAGTACTGCCCGAAGAACGCCAACCCCGCGATGGCCGGCATGCACAACATGTGGAGCGGCTTCGGCTACTCGGTCAACACGTTCTTCATCGACCTGCAGCAGCGGGTCGGCGCGGAGAACGTGGTGAAGGCCGCGCAGAAGCTCGGCATCACGTTCCGCTCGTCGAGCGACGCGCAGCTCGCCGCCAACCCGCACCAGTGGGGCGCGTTCAGCCTCGGTGTCTCCCAGACCACGCCGCTGGAGCTGGCGAACGCGTACGCCACGCTCGCCGCCGACGGCAAGTACTGCGAGCCGATCCCGGTGCAGGAGATCCGCGGCCCGGACGGCGAGAAGCTGGACGTCGCCAACCCCCGCTGCGAGCAGCGCGTCAGCACCGAGGTGGCCCGCGCCGCCGTGGACGCCGCGCGCTGCCCGGTCGGTGACCGCTCCTCCACCACCAAGTGCGGCCCCGCCACCGCCGGCAACGTCCGCGGCATCGTCAACGCGCCGGTGGCCGGCAAGTCCGGCACCACCGACTCCGACCGCACCTCGGCCCTGGTCGCGATGACCAAGCAGTACGCGGTGGCCGGCATCATGGCCGACCCGGACTGGCCGCAGACCAACCAGAAGATGGGCCACGACGAGACGCCCCAGGGCATCAACCCGGCGGTCTACCAGACGTTGCGCGACGCCATGAAGGGCAAGGAGCGGAAGAACTTCACGCCGCCCAGCGGCAAGATCGTCCTGGGTGACCAGCGCTCCATCCCGGGCGTGAAGTGCGAGTCCATCGAGACCGCGAAGTCCCGGCTGAAGGGCGCCGGCTTCGAGCCGGTGGTCTCCAGCAACAAGGTGCCGTCGGAGTGCCCGGCCGGCACCGCCGCCGGCACCAGCCCGGACGGGCGCACCATCAAGGGTGGCGTGGTGATGATCGAGGTCAGCTCCGGCCAGGGCACCCCGGAGCAGGGCGACACCGCCACACCGGGCCGGCCGGGTGGCCCGGGCGGACCGGGTAACGGCGGCCGGCCGGGACGACCGCCGAACTGACAGCCGACACAGCGACGGCCACCTCCCTCGGGAGGTGGCCGTCGTCGTTTCCGCGCTACCGGAGCGCCGGGGTCAGAGACCGAGCTGGCGGCGTACCTCGGCGGCGACCCGACCACCCTCGGCCCGGCCGGCCACCGCGCCCTGGGCCGCCTTCATGGCCGGGCCCATCTGCGCCTTGCCGGTGAAGCCGCCCGCGGCGAGCGCCCCCGAGACCAGCTCGGCCAGCTCCTCGTCGGAGAGCTGCCTGGGCAGGTAGCGCTCCAGCACCTCACCCTCGGCGGTCTCCTTGCCGGCCTGCTCGGCGCGCCCGGCGTCGGCGAACGCCACCGCCGCCTCGCGGCGCTTCTTGGCCTCCTTGGTCAGCACGGCGAGCACCTCGTCGTCGCTGAGCTCGCGCTTTTCCCGGCCGGCGACCTCGGCGTTGCCCACGGCGGCCAGGGCCATCCGCAGCGTGGAGGTGGTCAGCTCGTCGCGCGCCTTGAGAGCGGCGCGCATGTCGGCGGTGAGACGGTCCTTCAGCGTGCTCATGGACGGTGAAACTACCCTGAACGCCATGCGAAAGCGCACACTATTCCGGCTCGCGGCCGGAACCGTCGCCGCCGGCGCGGCCACCCTGGCGTACGCGTCGCTCATCGAGCGCAACATGTTCACCCTCCGCCGGTACGACGTACCGGTGCTCCCGACCGACGCCGAACCGCTGCGGGTGCTGCACCTCTCCGACCTGCACATGATGCCCGGCCAGCGACGCAAGCAGGATTGGGTGGCCTCGCTGGCCGCGCTCGACCCGGACCTGGTCGTGGTCACCGGCGACAACATGGCGCACCCGGAGTCGGTGCCGGGCGTGCTGCGCGCCCTGCAGCCGCTGCTCGACCTGCCCGGCGCGTTCGTCTTCGGCTCCAACGACTACACCGGTCCGGTCTTCAAGAACCCCTTCACCTACTTCCTGCCCGACCGGGAGTACACCGAGGGCGTGCCGCTGCCGTACGAGGAACTGCGCGACATCCTCACCGGCGCCGGCTGGGCCGACCTGAACAACGCCCGCACCACACTCAAGGGCGGCGGGCGGGAGATCGAGCTGGTCGGCGTGGACGACCCGCACATCGAACGGGACGACTACGACGCCGTGGCGGGCCGGGTCAGTGGCGACGCGGCGCTGTCGATCGCGGTGTCCCACTCCCCCGAGCCGATCGTGCTGGACCGGATGGCCGCCGACGGCTTCGGTCTGCTGCTCGCCGGGCACACCCACGGCGGTCAGGTCTGCGTGCCCGGGTACGGCGCCCTGGTGACCAACTGCGGGCTGCCCCGCTCAATGGCGCGCGGGCTGCACCGCTGGCCCGGCTCGGACTCCTGGCTGCACGTCTCCGCCGGCCTCGGCACCCACCCCACCGCCCCGATCCGCTTCGCCTGCCCGCCCGAGGCCAGCATCCTCACCTTGATCCCCCGCTGACCCACCGGCAGATCTTGGTACGCGGCCGCCCCTCGGAGGGCTCATCCGTACCAAGATCTGCCGGGTACGCGGGGCGGGGGGTACCGAGTTTGACCGTGCGGGCGGGTGGGCTACTATTTGTCGGCACGCCTCGGGGTGTGGCGCAGCTTGGTAGCGCGCTTCGTTCGGGACGAAGAGGTCGTCGGTTCGAATCCGGCCACCCCGACCAGAGGTAAGAGGGCACATCCGATCTCGGATGTGCCCTCTGCGTTTCCCCGGCCCCGCTCACCGTCGCAGTAGGATCCCGCCATGCCACGGCCGGTCGTCTTCGACCTCTTCCACACCCTGGTCCACGGCGCCGACGACGAGCGGGACCGGGTGGTCGGTGAGATGGCACTCATCGTCGGGGTGGATCCGGCGGCGCTCGTCTCCGCGTACCACGCGACCTGGCGGGACCGCCTCGTCCGCTGGAACGCGCCGGAGACCGTCCGCATCCTCGCCGAGCGCCTCGGCGGCTCGCCGACGCATGAGCAGGTGGCCCGCGCCGCCGCGCACCGGCTGGCCCTCGCCCACCGGGTGCTGGGCCGCGTCACGCCCGCCACGCTGGGCGTGCTCGACGCGCTGCGGGAGCGCGGGCACCGGCTGGCCCTGATCAGCAACGCCACCTCGGAGACGGCCGAGGCGTGGCCGGGCGGCCCGCTCGCCCGGCGTTTCGAAGTCACGGTGTTCTCCTGCGAGGCCGGGCTGGCCAAGCCGGACCCGGCGATCTACCGCACAGCCGCGGAGCGGCTGGGCGTCGCGCCGGCCGACTGCGTGTACGTGGGCGACGGCGCGGACGGCGAGCTGGCCGGCGCGGCGGCGGCCGGCATGACGGTGCTGCGGACGACGGAACACCAGGACACCGATCCGGGCTGGACCGGAACCGTGATCGGGAACCTCCGTGACGTGCTCGCCCACCTGGAGCAACCGGCCTCGATCGAATAGATCGACAGGACTGCCCGAAGCCACCCCGCCACGCGCGGTTGCCCCTGCTGCCTGGCAAAGTATGCGCATGCCGCCGATGATCCGATCCCGCCTGACCGATTGGACCACCGTCGCGCCCCTGGTCGCCGTGCTCGTGCTCGTGATGACCTGGGGACGGGAGTTGCCCGGCCCGCTCATCTTCGTGGTGGCGGGCCTGCTCGCGGCGGCCGTACTGGCGGCTGTGCACCACGCCGAGGTGGTCGCGCACAAGGTCGGTGAGCCGTTCGGTTCGCTCGTGCTCGCGGTGGCGGTCACCGTGATCGAAGTCGGTCTGATCGTCACACTGATGATCAGCGGCGGTGACAAGACGCAGGCGCTGGCCCGGGACACCGTCTTCGCCGCCGTGATGATCACCTGCAACGGCATCCTCGGCCTGTCGCTGCTGCTCGGCGCGCTGCGGCGGCAGGTGGCGGTGTTCAATCCGGAGGGCACCGGCGGGGCGCTGGCGACGGTGGCGACGCTCGCCACGCTCAGCCTGGTGGTGCCGACTTTCACCACGAGCCGGCCGGGCCCGGAGTTCTCCCCCGCGCAACTCGCCTTCGCGGCGGTCGCCTCGCTGGCGCTCTACCTGCTGTTCGTCATGGTGCAGACCGGCCGGCACCGCGACTACTTTCTCCCGGTGACCCAGGAGGGCAGCATCCTCGCCGAGGACAAGAACGGCGACGGGCACGCCGAGCCGCCGTCCACCCGTACCGCGCTGGCCAGCCTGGCCCTGCTGGTGGTGGCGCTCGTCGCGGTGGTCGGCGACGCGAAGACGATCTCCCCGGCGATCGAGACGGCGGTCGGCGCGGCGAACCTGCCGCAGGCGTTCGTCGGCGTGGTCATCGCGCTGCTGGTGCTGCTGCCGGAGACGCTCGCCGCGGCCCGGGCGGCCCGGCGGGACCGGGTGCAGATCAGCCTCAACCTCGCGCTCGGATCGGCGATGGCCAGCATCGGCCTGACCATCCCGGCCATCGCGATCGCCTCGATCTGGCTGGACGGGCCGCTGGTGCTGGGCCTGGGCGGCACGCAGATGACGTTGCTGGCGCTGACCGCGGTGACGGCGGTGCTCACCGTCGTACCGGGCCGGGCGACTGTGCTCCAGGGCGGGGTGCACCTGGTGCTGCTCGCCGCGTTCGTCTTCCTGGCCGCCAGCCCGTAAGCGGGCCCACTGCCGGCCCGCGCGCCGGCAAGAACCGTCAGTCGTGCGTCTCCGTCCGCGCCACCTCGGCGAACGCGGCGGTCAGGTACTCGGCGAACGGCCGCCCGGTGACCGCCAGCAGGTCGGCCATCAGCAGCGGCGCGTGCCGGGCGATCGCCGCCGGGTCGGGCGGGTTCTCGTCGTCACCCGGATCGTAGACGCCCAGCGCGCCGGCCAGCAGCACCAGCAGCACGTGCGGGTCGACGTCGGGCCACCAGGCCGCCGCCGACCGGACGCACTGTTCCAGCACCTGGCGTACGTCGTCGCCGTCCAGCCCGTCCGGGTGCCCCTCCTCCAGCAGCAGCCGGACCACGCCGCCGAGCACCAGCCCGGACCGGTCGGCGGCGGCCAGCCGCGCGACGGCCGGGGCGTACGCCTCGGCGTCGCGGGCCTGCGCGGCGCTCACCGCGTCGGTGGCCGTCTCGGCGATCTCGCGGGCCGGTGCGGGCAGGTGCCGCCAGGTCGTCGTCACCGGGTCAGCATGGCAGAGCACGTGTGATCGCTCACCTTCCGGCCCGGCGACCG
Source organism: Micromonospora sp. CNZ285 (assembly GCF_004637285.1). Classification (NCBI taxonomy): domain Bacteria; kingdom Bacillati; phylum Actinomycetota; class Actinomycetes; order Micromonosporales; family Micromonosporaceae; genus Micromonospora; species Micromonospora sp. CNZ285. The sequence continues at coordinate 5,006,355 of NZ_SPQD01000001.1, forward strand.
CGTGTGTAAGGGGTAAACGGGTCGCGGTAGTCGTACCCGCCGAACAGAATCCCTGCCATGCTGCGCCGCGCCCTGCCCGCCCGTCCCGAAGCCCGCCGGATCCTGCTCGGCACGTTGTTCTCCGCGGTCGGGCGCGGCCTCACCCTGCCGTTCCTGTTCATCTACCTCACCGACGTACGCGGCCTGACCGACACCTGGGCCGGGTTGGTGATCGGCTGGTTCGGCGCTGTCACGCTGGCCCTCTCGCCGCTGGCCGGCACGTTCATCGACCGGTTCGGCGCGCGCCGGGTGGTGCTGCCCTGCTTGGTGATCGAGGCGATCGGCACCGGCTCGCTGGCGCTCGTCGACTCGACCGCCTCGGCGTTCGGCGTGATGACGCTGATCGCCGTCGGCAGCTCGGCGATCTGGGCCGGGCAGAACACGATCCTCGCCTCGCTGACCGACGACGGCGAGCGGCAGCGCGTCTTCGGGCTCAACTTCGCGCTGCTCAACCTGGGTATCGGCACCGGCGGCCTGATCTCCGGCGCGGTGGTCGACGTGGCCCGTCCGATCACCTTCGAGGTGATCTACCTGCTGGACGCGGTGAGCTACCTGACCCCCGCGCTGATCCTGCTCACGCTGCCACACGTCGGACGCCGCCCGGCCGTGGTCGCCGGCGCGAAGTCCGCCGACGGGAGGACCGGCGGCTACCTCACGGTGCTGCGGGACCGGCCGTTCCGCCGCCTGGTCGTCTTCGGCCTGGTGCTCACCACCTGCGGGTACGCGCAGATCGAGGTGGGCTTCGCGGCGTACTCGGTCCGGGTGGTCGAGGTGACGCCCCGGGTGGTGGCGTGGGCGCTCGCCGCGAACACCGTCATGATCGTGCTCTCCCAGTTGCTGGTGATCCGGCGGCTGGAGGGGCGCAGCCGTACCCGGGCACTCGCCACCGTCGGCGCGGTCTTCGCCGGCGCGTGGCTGGTGCTCGGCGCGGCGGGAGTGGTGGGCAGCGGCAACGCGGTGCTCGCGGCGCTCGGCGTGGTGGCCTGCTCGGCGATCTTCGGGTTCGGCGAGACGATGCTGTCGCCGGTCATGCCCGCGATCACCAACGCGCTGGCCACCGACGAGCTGCGCGGCCGGTACAACGCGATGAGCTCGATGATCTTCGGGATCAGCGGCGTGGTCGGCCCGGTCACCGCCGGTCCGCTGATCGGCGCGGCGAACGGCCGGGTCTGGGTGGCGGTGGTGGTGGGCGGCTGCCTGGCCGCCTCGCTGCTCGCGCTGTCGCTGCGCCCGCTGCTCACCGCCGCGCAGGACGGCCGCCTGACGGCCGTCGAAGCACCCGAGCCGGCCCGGGTCGGCTGACACGCGAACGGGCCCCGGAACGAACGCTCCGGGGCCCGTCGGCGGTGTGGTCGGCCGTCAGCCGGCCGCGACCTCGGTGGTCGTGCGGATCCGGTCCAGCGCCGGCGGGGAGACCGGCGACTTCTCGGTCAGGTACGCGGTGAAGGCGTCCAGGTCGATCTGGCCGGTCACCGCGTTGGTGCCGCCGGTCAGGACGCTGAAGCCGTCGCCGCCACCGGCGAGGAAGTTGTTCACGGTGACCCGGTAGGTGGCGGTGTCCGTCACCGGGGTGCCGTTGATGGTGAGGCTGCCCCGGACCACGCGGGTGCCGGCGCACGGCGTGCCGGCCGGCGCGGTGGTGCCGTTGACGTCCACGACGTAGTTGACGGTCGAGGACGCGTAGAGCACGCGCGCGACGGTGAACTGCTGCTCCAGCATGCAGTAGAGCTGGGCGCCGGTCAGGTCCAGCGTCACCAAGTTGTTGGCGAACGGCTGCACGGTGAACGCCTCGGCGTAGGTGACCGGGCCGGCGTCGAGGTCGGCGCGGACGCCACCGGGGTTCATGAACGCGGCGACCGCGTTCTGCTCGGTGTCGGTGGCGGCGAGCTGCGCGTCGGCGATCACGTTGCCGAGCGGCGACTCACCGGTCTGGTACGTCGGCTTGCCGTTGACGTCGACCCCGGTCTGGTACAGGTTCTCCTGGGTCTTGGTGATCGCGGCGGTGGTCTCGCCCACCACCCGGTCGGCCACCGGGCCGAGCGCGGTCTTGTACCGGTTGATCAGGTCGGTCGAGGGCTGGTCCTTCTCGACGTCCCGGGTGACCACCACGTTGTTCGCGGACGCGGTGACCACGTCGCGGGTACGCGGGTCGATCTTCAGGTCGATCTGGGTGACCAGACGGCCGAACGAGCTGGCGCTGGTGACCAGCTTGCCGTTGATGTTGCAGTTGTACGCGGCGTGGGTGTGCCCGCTGACGATCACGTCGATGGACGGGTCCATCCGGTTGGCGATGTCGACGATCGGGCCGCTGAAGCCGGTGCAGTCGTTGATGCCGCCGCCGTTCTGCACGCCGCCCTCGTGCAGCAGCACGACGATGCTCTTGACCCCGAGCAGGCGCAGGATCTTGGCGTACTTGTTGGCGGTGTCGGCCTCGTCGGTGAACCGCAGGCCGGCGACGCCCTGCTGGCTGACGATGTTCGGGGTGCCCTCCAGGGTCATCCCGATGAAGCCGATCGGGACACCCTTGACGATCTTGATGCCGAACGGCTGCATCAGCGGCAGGCCGGTGGAGGTCTTGAAGGCGTTCGCCGAGAGGTACGAGAACTTGGCGCCACCGAACGGGGTGCCGTCGGCGCAGCCGTCCACCGGGTGGCAGCCGCCGCGCTGCATGCGCAGCAGCTCGGCCGCGCCCTCGTCGAACTCGTGGTTGCCGACGCTCGCGAACTCCAGCCCGGCGAGGTTCATCTCCTCGATGGTGGGCTCGTCGTGGAACGCGGCGGACAGCAGCGGCGAGGCGCCGATCAGGTCACCGGCGGCGACGGTGACGGTGCCCTTGCCCTGCGCCTTGGCCTCGGCGCGCATCGACTTCAGGTGGCTGGCCAGGTATTCCGCGCCACCGGCCAGCTGGCCGTCGATGCTGCCGCTGGAACCAGTCGGCGGCTCCAGATTGCCGTGGAAGTCGTTGATCGCGAGCAACTGGACGTCGACCGGCTTCGGGCGGGCCTCGGCCTGGTCGGGGGTGACGGCGACAGCGGTGAACGCGGTCGCGGCGAGTGCGGCCAGGCCGACGGCGGCCCGGCGTCGCATCCCGGTGACGGACATGGAACTCCTCGTGAGATGCCGGTATGTGGCGTCCGGGCGATGGTGCGCCCGGCGACCCTGGTCCGTGCCGTGACAGGTGTCGATCGCGGAGGGCGGTACTCGGGGGAACGCCGCCCCGCCGGGGTAGCTTCTCATCCACCGGCCGCCAGGTCGAACGGGGTGGCATCAGGAATCGTCGCTGTCTCGGGCGGCCCGTACCGGTCTGCCGGACGAGTCGGACATGACGGTCAGGTGAAATTCCGCGCGACGCACGCTGCCGGTGCCCGCCGTCGTCGAAGGCGCCGGCTCCCAGGGACAGGGAGCCGGCGCCGACGCTCATGTCACGCGGAAATCGTTGCGCTGGCAACCGTCCTTGCCGGAATCACCTCCTGCCGGTCACCCATCGCGGACCGAACGGTCGTTCATGTACGACGGCCCGGCATATCGAGCGAACTGTCCGAACTCGACTCACTGCCGGGCGTGCCGGTCACCGGCACTGCCAGACCACCGGCCACTGCCGCCCGTTCTCGTCGAACGCTGCGCCGTAGATGCGTCCCGCGTCGTCGAGAAGGATCCTCCACAACTGGCGCTCGCCCGTCAGGCTCCTCGGTATCGGCCGCGCCGTCCCGTCCGGTCCGACCAGGAACCAGCCCTGCCGAGGCGTCGAGACGAGCAGCCGCCCGCTCCGGTCGGTGACGACGGTGTCGAGCCGGTGGGTGTCCAGGCCGAGGAACACCGTGAGCCGGCCCGTCCGGACGTTCCACTGCGCCGGTGACGACTTCTCGGCACCGACGCCCCAGACGGTTCCGGCCAGCCAGTCGCCCTGCACCGGAGCGTCCAGGCGGAAGTGCCAACCGGGCGCGGCGGGCTGCACCACAGTGCCGCCGTCCGGCCGGGAGATCCGGACGGCCACCGTCTCCCGGGTGAGACTCACACTCTCGGTGACCGTGCCGTCGGGCGCCCAGCCGAGGAAGGCACCGACAGGGTTCGCGACGACCCGTGGAGGAGTCTGCGCCGCGGCGTCCCACCGGACCAGGACCGCCTGGTCGCCGCTGCCGACGGCGACTCCCACGATCTCCCCGGCGGCGTCGACAGCGACCGGACGGACGTCCCGGTAGCCCTCGGGCAGGGGAAGGTTGCGCACCTGCCCGTCCCGATAGACCCAGGGCACCTCGGGCCGGTTCTCGCCGTCCCAGCGATTGCCCGCTGCCACACCCGCGGAGTTGATAGCGGTCACGGTGGCCTGGAAGGCACGTGACAGCTCCACGAGAGTCGCCTTCCCCCGGTCCCAGATCACCAGGTAGGTGCGGAAACCCTTGCTCCCCCAGTCCCGAACCGGAGAGGTCCCCGCGAGGAACCGGCCGCTGGGGTCCACCGCGCCCAGGCTCGGGAAGTACGCGTCGTCAGGCGTGTCGTACTGCTCGGAGGTGCACTCGGCCGGACTCGCGCTCACCCGTACCCGCACCTGGTCCACGGTGGGCGCGGCGCGGGTCTCCGTCGGGCGCGGGGACGGCCGGTCGACGACCTCGTCCATGCCCCGGCCGCGTCCGTCCCCGCCCAGCGCCACCGCGGACCCGAGCCCGATCGTGAGCACCGTCGCCGCCGCGAGGGTGACGGTCAGCCGGCGACGCCGCCGCTCGGCCCGGCGGCCGGCGACCAGCACCGCCCCCGGGTCGACCCGGCTCGGCGGCACCTCGACCCGGGTCAACTCCCGGCGGACGACCGCACCCACCCGATCCTCGTCCCAGGTCATGTCATCCTCCCGCTCGGTTGTCGGTACAGGTATCCAGGTCGAGCCGGCGGCGCAGCTTCGCGAGGCCGCGAGAGGTGTGGCTCTTCACGTTGCCGGTCGAGCAGTTGAGCAGGCTCGCCACCTCGGCGACGGGAAGGTCGCAGAGAAAGCGCAGGGTCAACACGGCCCGCTGGGCCGGTGACAGGCCGGCCAGCAGATCCTGGACGCCATCGCATTCCTCGACGTCCGGCGACGCGGCGGCCGGCCGTTCCGGCGCCTGCGGCAGCAGCCGGATCCGGAACCACCCGCGCCGGCGTTCGTCCAGGTAGGTGTGGATGAGAATCCGCCTGACGTACGCGTCGGTGTCGTCCGCCGCGGCCGCCCGCCGCCAGTACCGGTAGAGCTTGGTAAGCGTCGTCTGCACGATGTCGTCCGCCAGGTGAGCGTCACCGCAGATCAGGTACGCGGTGCGGTGCAGCACGGGCAGCCGTGCCCGCACGTACGCCACGTACTCGGTCTCGTCCTCGGCCCGCATGCCGCTCCTTCCCGGGACCCTACGGCTGATGGACGTGAGGGACGCCGACGGCGGTTGCACCAGGACAAATCGGCACGGCCCTCAGCCGGCGCCGACCAGCCTGCGCAACGCGGGCCGGTTCCACCGCCCGGCGACCCCCGGCCGGCCCGCCAGGTAGCCCACTGTGCGCGCGGCGTCCCAGCCGTGCGCCTCGCGCAGCCCGCGCGCCAGCATCCCCAGGTAGACCGGGGCGGGCCGGGTCCACTGCACCTCCACCGCCCGGTGCGGCGCGGTGAACGTGAGCATCGGCAGGCCCTCGTGGACGCCGACGCGCAGCAGCGTCTCGTAGCGGCCCGGCCCGAGCGTCGCCCGCCCGGTCTCGACCGCCGTGAGGATCCCGGCCAGGTCGGCGCCGGGCGGCCGGTACATCTCCTGCGCGGCGATGTCCGCGAACTGCTCGACTGTCACCAGGTAGCCGCGCGCCGCCGCCCGGCCGGGCAGCAGCGGGTCGTAGAACGCCATGCCGCCGGTCCAGGCCCGCGACTCACCGGCGAAGTAGACGCCGCCGGGGATCAGCACCGGAACCGTCCGGCGCGGTGGCCGGCGGTCCCGGCAGCCGGGGTACGTGCGCAGCCCGCCGGGTGGACACCCGCCACGCAGGTACCAGTCGAGCCGGGCGGCGTGCAGGTTCGAGCCGTACGCGACGTACCAGAGCATCGGCGGCGCGGCTCAGAACCAGCAGGTGCGCCCGGCGGAGTGGCTGACCTGGACGGTGTGCGTCACGCAGCCGCCGTCGGCGATCCGGTGCAGCAGGAAGGCGGTCGGCTCGGCGACGAACCCCGGCTCCTCCTCCTCGGTCATGCTCAGGCTCACCTGGATCCAGGTGCTCGGCGCGGTGGTCAGCACCGTACCGGCGAACGCGCTGGTCACCTGGCGGTGCAGGTGCCCCGCGGCGACGCGTACGACATGGGGGTGACGGCCGACCACGGCGGCGAGCGCGTCGGCGTCGGCGAGGCCCATCGCGTCCATGCCCGGCACGCCCACAGTGACCGGCGGATGGTGCAGGCACACGACGGCGGGCGCGTCGGTGCGGCCGGCGAGCACCCCGTCCAGCCAGGCGAGCTGCTCGTCGCCGAGCCGGCCGCCGGGGCTGCCCGGGGTGAGCGAGTCGAGCACCACGAGCGTCGCGTCCGGCAGGTCGACGTGGTAGTGCGCCGAGAAGCCGCCGGCCAGGTAGGGGGTGCCGCCGAACGTGTCGAGCAGCGACTCGCGGTCGTCGTGGTTGCCGGTCACCAGGTGCACCGGCAGCGGGAACGCGCCGACGATCTCGCGCAGGGCGAGGTATTCGTCCGGCCGGCCGTTGGCGGTGAGGTCACCCGTGATCACCACGCAGTCGGGCCGGGGACGCAGGGCGAGCACCGTGCCGAGCGCCCGGTGCAACCCGGACGCCGGGTCGGCCGCGAGCGGGCCGGTGGTCACGTGCGGGTCGCTGAGCTGGGCGATGAGCATCGGCCGCCTCCTCGGGTGCCCGGGCCCTCACGCTATCGCCGCACACCCTCCCCGCGCAGGCCCGCTTCTGCCCACAGGCTGCGTCCACAGCCTGTGGATGGCACATGTGTACGAAGGTCGGCGGCGGTTGCGCTGAGTACCCTTGATCGCGACCCGACCCCCTCCGAGCAGGAACGACGTGGACCACGAGCGAGTCCTCCGCGACGTCACGGTGCGCCTCCCCACGGCGTCGACCGTGCCGGAGGCGTGCCAGTGGACCGTCGCCGCGCTCGCCCGGCACACCCCGGCGACCGCCACCGTCCTGCTCCGCGTCCACGACCGTCTGCGCTGCGTCGCCGCCACCGGTGCCTGGCAGGTCTTCTCGCACGTGCCGGCCACCGCCGACGGCACCCCGCCGGGCCGCCATCGGCCCGAACCCTCGGTGGTGCGGCGGGTCTACGCCTCCGGGACCACCGCCGCCGTACCCGACGTCGGCGCCGACCCCGACTACCTTGAGGTCCGCCCGGACGTCACCGCCGAACTCTGTGTGCCGGTACGCGACCCGGACGGCCGTCCGATCGGCGTGCTCGACCTGCAGTGGAGCGAGCCGGTCGTGCTCGCGGCCTGGCGGGAGACCGCCGAACTGGTGGCCGACCGCCTCGGCGGGCGGATCGCCGCGCTCGGCGGGCCGCCGGCCGAGAGCCGCAGCGAGAAGCTGTTGCGGCACGCCGCCGCGTTCACCGCCGCGCCGACGGACTGGGACCTGATGACCGCCGCGCTCGCCGCGGCCCGGGACGTGTCAGCGCTCTCCGCCGCCGTACTGGTGCTCACCGGCCAGCGCGGCCCACGCCTCGGCGCGCCCACCGGCACCCCAGGAGCGCTGGAGGCGCGCATCCGGGCCGAGCTGGACGAGGCCGGACCGGTAGCGCTGGACCGCATGATCGACCGGGCCCACCGGTACGGCTCGGCGTACACGCTGGGCGAGGCGGGCCACCCGCCCACCGAGGCGTACCTGCCGCTGACCCGGGCCGGCGCGCGCACGCTCGTGGCGGTACCGGTCGGCACACCTGTCTCCGGTGGCGTGCTGCTCGTGGCCGACGAGCAGCGCCTGCGCCCCGACCCGACCACGGTCAACCTGATCGAGCTGCTCGCCGGGCAGGCGTGGACCTGCCTGGACCGGCTGCGTACGCTCGCCCGGCTCCGCGAGCAGGCAAGCTCGGACCCGCTCACCGGGCTGCGGCACACCGGCCCGTTCGGGCAGCGGATCGCCACCGCCACGCCGGGGCGTACCGCACTGCTGGCGATCGACGTGGACGGGTTCAAGGACGTCAACGACACGTACGGCCACCAGGCCGGCGACCGGCTGCTGGTGGGCCTGGCCCGGGCGCTCGAAGGCGCGTTGCGCCAGGGCGACGAGCTGTACCGGACCGGCGGCGACGAGTTCGTGGCGGTGATCGAGGTGAGCCGCCCGGAGGAGGCGGTCCGGATCGCCGAACGGCTCACCGAGGCGGCCCGCCGTACCGGCCGGACGATCAGCGTAGGCGTCGCCCTGCCGAGACCGGGCGAGTCCCCCGAGCGCACCCTGCACCGAGCCGACCAGGCCCTCTACGCCGTGAAGCGCCACGGCCGAGACGGAGTCCACCTCTCCGCCGCCTGACCCCGCCCCGCCCCCGTCACCCCTCTCCCCCGCGATCTTGCACTTCCGGCCCTGACAAATGCCGCATATGCCTCGCGAGCGGGGCCGAAAGTGCAAGATCAACGCCGGACCGGGCGGCGGCGGGAGGAGGGCCGGGTTATGGGCGGGTCAGGTCCTTGGCGAGGAGTTCGGCTATCTGGGCCGTGTTGAGGGCGGCGCCCTTGCGGAGGTTGTCGCCTGTCACGAAGAGGTCCAGGGCTCTGGGGTCGTCCACCGCTCGGCGGATGCGGCCCACCCACGACGGGTCGGTGCCGACCGCGTCGATCGGCATCGGGAACTCCCCCGCCGCCGGGTCGTCGACCAGGATCACGCCCGGCGCGTTGCGCAGCACCTCACGGGCACCCTCGGCGTCCACCTCGGTGGCGAAGACCGCGTGCACGGCGACCGAGTGACCGGTCACCACCGGCACCCGTACGCAGGTGGCGGACACCTTGAGGTCGGGCAGCCCGAGGATCTTGCGCGACTCGTTGCGCAGCTTCATCTCCTCGGAGGACCAGCCCCCGTCTGCCAGCGAGCCCGCCCACGGTACGACGTTCAGCGCCAGCGGCGCCGGGAACGGACCCAGCTCGTCGCCGACTGCCTGTCGCACGTCACCGGCCCGGGAGCCGAGCACCCGATCGCCGGCGATCTTGCCGAGCTGGAGGTGCAGCGCGTCCACGCCGGCCTGCCCCGCACCGGAGACCGCCTGGTACGACGCGAGCACCAGCTCGCGCAGCCCGTACTCGCGGTGCAGCGGCGCGACCGCCACGATCATCGCTAGCGTCGTGCAGTTGGCGTTGGCGATGATGCCCTTGGGCCGGTTGCGTACCTGCTCGGGGTTGATCTCGGGGACCACGAGCGGCACGTCACGGTCCATCCGGAACGCGCCGGAGTTGTCCACCACCACCGCGCCGCGCGCGGCGGCGACCGGGGCCCACTCCGCGGAGACGTCGTCCGGCACGTCGAACATCGCCACGTCGACGCCGTCGAGCGCGTCGGCGGTGAGCGCCTGGACGGTCAGTTCCTCGCCCCGGCACTGCATGCGCCGACCGGCCGACCGCTCGGAGGCGAGCAGCCGGATCTCGCCCCACACGTTGCGCCGGGAGGAGAGGATCTGGCACATCACCGTACCGACGGCACCTGTCGCCCCGACCACGGCGAGGGTGGGCAGCGACGCCACGGCGCGTTACCGCCCGGTGCCGGCGTAGACGACGGCTTCGGTGTCACCACCCAGCTCGAAGGCGTCGTGAATGGCGCGGACCGCCTTGTCCAGGTCGGTGTCGCGGCAGACCACGGAGACCCGGATCTCCGAGGTGGAGATCATCTCGATGTTGACGCCGGCCGCGCCGAGGGCGGCGAAGAAGCCGGCGGCGACGCCCGGGTGCGAGCGCATGCCGGCACCGATCAGGGACACCTTGCCGACGTGGTCGTCGTACAGCAGGCCCTTGAACTTGACCGACTCCTGGATCTTGCTGAGCGCGGTCATCGCGGTCGGGCCGTCGGCCTTGGGCAGCGTGAACGAGATGTCCGTGCGGCCGGTGCCCTCGGTGGACACGTTCTGCACGATCATGTCGATGTTGATCTCCGCGCCGGCCACGGTGTCGAAGATCGACGCGGCGGCGCCCGGCTCGTCGGGCACGCCGACGATCGTGATCTTCGCTTCGCTGCGGTCGTGGGCGACCCCGGTGATCAGTGCCTGTTCCACAGGAAGGTCCTCCATCGATCCGGTGACCATCGTGCCGGTGTTGGTCGAGTATGACGAACGGACGTGGATCGGCAAGCCCGCGCGCCGCGCGTACTCGACGCTGCGCAGGTGCAGCACCTTCGCGCCGCAGGCGGCCAGCTCCAGCATCTCCTCGTAGGTGATCTGCTTGATGTGCCGGGCGTTCGGCACGATACGCGGGTCGGCGCTGAAGATGCCGTCCACGTCGGTGTAGATCTCGCAGACGTCCGCCTCCAGCGCGGCGGCGAGCGCCACGGCGGTGGTGTCCGAGCCGCCGCGCCCGAGCGTGGTCACGTCCTTGGTGTCCTGCGAGACGCCCTGGAAGCCGGCCACGATGACCACCGCGCCCTCGTCCAGCGCGCCCTTGAGCCGCCCCGGGGTGACGTCGATGATCCGGGCCCGGCCGTGCACCGAGGTGGTGATCACGCCGGCCTGGGAACCGGTGAACGAGCGCGCTTCGTACCCCAGGTTGTGGATGGCCATGGCGAGCAGCGCCATGGAGATCCGCTCCCCGGCGGTGAGCAGCATGTCCAGCTCGCGGCCCGGCGGCAGCGGGCTGACCTGGTTGGCCAGGTCGAGCAGCTCGTCGGTGGTGTCGCCCATGGCGGACACCACCACCACCACGTCGTCGCCGGCCTTGCGCGCGGCCACGATGCGCTCGGCCACCCGCTTGATCCGCTCGGCGTTGGCGACGGAGGACCCGCCGTACTTCTGCACCACGAGTGCCACGACGGTGCACTCCCTCCCAGCGACGACCCTGAGCGTGCCGACGCCGCCGGTGTTCTCGGTCCGGCGGCGCGTGTCAGACCGCCTCAGCCTATCGGGCGGCCCGCGACGCCGGGTCGCGTGATCCCACCATCCGGCCCCGCCGTGGGGCGGCTCACCAGCCCCGAGGGACGCGACACGCCAAGCGGTACAGCCGTACGGTGGGCTGACCTGGACCGTGTCCACGACGCAGAATGAGCCGGTGCACGCTCATCGACGTGCGGCCCGCCTGACCGGCGTGGTCGCGCTCACCCTGCCGGTACTGCTGGCCGCCTGCGACGGCGGCAACCCCGAGGCGGCGCCCACCGGCACCGCCGACCCGGTCCCGGTGCAGGTCGACGCCGCCCGCGAGGAACTGGCCGGGCTGGCCGCCGCGGCGCAGGACCGCCACCTCACCGCCACGTACGCGTTCGCGCCCGCCGAGGGCACGCCCCGCACTGTTGCCTTCACCAGCGCCAACGACGGCAGCTGGCGGGTCGACGTGCCCGGCTGGGGGCACGCCGGCACGGTGGACGTCTCCCTCGCCGGCACCTCCGACGGGCTGTTCCAGTGCGCGCTGCCCTCGGCCGGCTGGCCGCAGGCGGCGACCTGCGTCCGCCTCGGCGACGCCGACGACGCGGTGCCGCGCCGGCTCGACCCCCGCGTGCAGCACCCGTTCACCGACTGGCTGGAGGTGCTGACCGACAGGCGTGCGCCGCTCGCCGTCTCCCCGGCCGATCCGCTACCGGGGGCCGACGGCCCCTGCTACACGGTCGACAGCACCTCGGCGTCGCTGAACGCGCCGCTGGACGTGGGCATCTACTGCTTCCGGGAGGACGGCACACCGGCGGCGGTACGGGCCGGGTTCGGCACGCTGACGCTGACCGGCGAGCCCGGCGCCGCGCCGGGCACCGTCGAGCTGGCCGGCGCGGTGACCGACGGCGAGCCGGTAAGCCGGGACGCCCCGAGCCCCGGAGCACCGTAGCCGGCCACCGATCCGGTGACTCTGATCCCATAGTCCGGACCAGCCTTCCCACCGCCCGTCCCACCACGTAGGGTGACCTTGTCATGTGGCGCGCGTACCTTCTCCTTGGCTGCCGCGACGAGGCCTGACCGGCCGGCACCTCGTCGCGGAGTCGCTACGCGCCGTCCAGCACATCCGATCTTCTTCTCGGCACCGCCGCGCACCGTCGCCCGGCAGCCCGCCGACACCTTTCCGATCTGCTGACGCCACATGTTCCAGGGAGCACTCCGAGATGGCTCAACCTGTCACCGCCACCGATCCGTTCGCCAGCCAGCGCCCCAGCCGGATGCCGGTCCACCGCTACGTCCCGTACGACAGGGAGTTCGGCGTCGACCTGCCGGACCGCTCCTGGCCCACCCGCCGCGTCGAGGCCGCGCCCCGCTGGTGCGCAGTCGACCTCCGCGACGGCAACCAGGCCCTGATCGACCCGATGTCGCCCGAGCGTAAGCGGCGGATGTTCCAGCTCCTGGTGCAGATGGGCTACAAGGAGATCGAGGTCGGCTTCCCGTCGGCGAGCCAGACCGACTACGACTTCGTACGGCAGCTGATCGAGCAGGACCTGATCCCCTCCGACGTCACCATCCAGGTGCTGACCCAGTGCCGGGAGCACCTGATCGAGCGGACCTTCGAGTCGCTGCGCGGCGCCCACCGGGCCATCGTGCACTTCTACAACTCCACGTCGACGCTGCAGCGCCGGGTGGTCTTCGGTCTGGACCGCGACGGCATCACCGACATCGCCACCCAGGGCGCGCGGCTGTGCCAGAAGTACGCGGAGATCCACACCCCGGACACCGACATCCACTACGAGTACTCGCCGGAGTCGTACACGGGCACCGAGCTGGAGTACGCGCTGGAGGTCTGCTCGGCGGTCATCGACGTGATCGACCCGACCCCGGACCGGAAGCTGATCATCAACCTGCCGGCCACCGTCGAGATGGCGATGCCGAACGTCTACGCCGACTCGATCGAGTGGATGCACCGGCGCCTGCCCCGGCGGGACAGCCTGGTGCTGAGCCTGCACCCGCACAACGACCGGGGCACCGGCGTGGCCGCCGCCGAGCTGGGCCTGCTGGCTGGCGCCGACCGGATCGAGGGCTGCCTGTTCGGCAACGGTGAGCGCACCGGCAACGTCGACCTGGTGACGCTGGGCCTGAACATGTTCTCCCAGGGCATCGACCCGATGATCGACTTCTCGAACATCGACGAAATCAAGCGCGCCGTCGAGTACTGCAACCAGCTGCCGGTGCACGAGCGCCACCCGTACGCGGGCGACCTGGTCTACACCGCGTTCTCCGGCTCCCACCAGGACGCGATCAACAAGGGCTTCGCTGCGCTGCACGCCGACGCCGCGGCGGCCGGGGTGCCGGTCGACGACTTCACCTGGGCCGTGCCCTACCTGCCGATCGACCCGAAGGACCTGGGCCGCACCTACGAGGCGGTCATCCGGGTCAACTCGCAGTCCGGCAAGGGCGGCGTCGCGTACATCATGAAGACCGAGCACCAGCTCGACCTGCCGCGCCGCCTCCAGATCGAGTTCTCCGGCGTGGTGCAGCAGGTCACCGACCACGACGGCGGCGAGGTCGAGCCGGGCGCGATGTGGGAGATCTTCGCCCGCAACTACCTGGTCGACCACCAGGTCGACCCGGCCGTGAAGCTGGCCGAGTACACCATCGGCACCGTCGACGGCAAGGTCGAGATCGACGCCCGCGTCGGCTTCGGCGGCGAGACCCGCGCGCTCACCGCTGTCGGCAACGGCCCGATCGACGCGTACGTCAACGCGTTGCAGTCCCTGGGCGTGGCGGTACGGGTGCTCGACTACCACGAGCACGCGCTGTCCTCCGGTGGGGACGCGCAGGCCGCCGCGTACGTCGAGTGCGAGGTGGACGGCCGTACGGTGTGGGGCGTCGGGGTGGACGCGAACATCGTGACCGCCTCGATCAAGGCGGTCACGAGCGCGGTGAACCGCACCCGCGCCTGATTCCGGCGACGCGGGGGTCCGGCTTCAGGCCGGGCCCCCGCTCTGCTTCGGCGGGCGGTGGATCAGCACGGCGGCGAGCACGGCCCCGGCCAGCAGCAGCCCCGCGCACCACGCCAACGCCCCCCGGTACGCGCCTGCGAGCGCGCCCTTCTGCTCGTACCCGGTGCCCGACAGCCCCACCAGCAGCGGCAACGCGGCCACCGCGAGCAGACCGCCGGCCCGGGACGCGGCGTTGTTGAAGCCGCTCGCCACCCCGGCGAACCGGTCCGAGACGGCGCCGAGCACCGACGTGGTCAGCGGCGCCACCACGAGCGTGAGCCCGGCGCCGAACAGCGCCACGCCCGGCAGCACGTCCACCCAGTACGACGCACCGGGCCCGACCCGCCGCAACAGCAGCAGACCCACGGCGGCGATCACCGGTCCGACGGTGAGCGGCAGCCGGGGGCCGATGCGGGCCGACAGCGCGCCGGCGCGCGGCGAGCCGACCAGCAGCAGCACCGTCATCGGCACTGTGGCCAGGCCGGTGAGCAGCGCCGACCAGCCGACCACGTTCTGCAGGTAGACGGCGAGGAAGAAGGTGAACCCGCCGAGCGCCGCGTACACCACGACGGTGAAGACGTTCAGCACGGAGAACAGCCGGCTGGAGAACAGCCCGGTGGGCAGCATCGCGGTGTCGCCGCGCCGCCGCTCGACCAGCACGAAGACCACCACGGCGACCACCCCGAGCACCGCCGCGGCGAGCACCGCCGGGGAGTCCAGGCCGCGCGCCGGGGCGTCGATCAGCGCGTACGTGACGCCGCCGAGCGCGAGCGCGCCGAGCAGCGCGCCCGTCACGTCGAACCGCCGCCGCCCGCCTCCGGTACGCGAGACCTCCTCGTCCCGGCTCTCCGGCACCCAGCGCAGCGCGGCGAGCACCACGCCGACGGCCAGCGGCAGGTTGACGAAGAAGATCCACCGCCAGGAGAGCGTGTCGATCAGCCAGCCGCCGAGCAGCGGGCCGAGCGCTGTGGACACCCCGGACAGCCCGGACCACGTGCCGATCGCCCGGCCCCGGTCGTCCGGGTGGAAGCTGGCCTGGAGCACGGACAGCGAGCCGGGCGTGAGCAGTGCCCCGCCGGCACCCTGGAGGAACCGGGCGGCGACGAGCCAGCCGGTGTCCTGGGCCAGCCCGCAGAGCACCGACGCCACCGCGAACCAGACCACGCCGAGCAGGAAGACGCGCCGCCGCCCGAACCGGTCGCCGAGCGCGCCGCCGAGCAGGACGAACGCGGCGAGCATGAGCAGGTAGCCGTTCACGGTCCACTGCAGACCGGCGACTGTGGCGTCCAGCTCGGCGCCGAGGCGCGGCAGCGCGACGTTGACGACAGTGCTGTCGAGGAACACCATGCCGGAAGCGAGGATCGCGGCGAGCAGGGTGCCGCGTCCGGCGGCGGAGCCGGTACGCAGCGCGGGAGCGGGTGCGGTCACGTCTCACCACTCTGCCCGCCGCCCACCCTCGACGCCACGAATCGCAGAAACCGCCGCCGGGTACTGTGCGGACTCGCCCGGAGCACGCAAGCTGGAGAGGTGTCGTCTGTGCGTACGAGATCAGGAGCCCGAGCCGGGCTGGCGGCCGCGCTGAGCGCGGTGCTCGCCCTCGGCGTGGCCGGCTGCGACGTGTCGGTCACCGAGCCGGAGGCGCCGCCGAGCGCCGCCGGGAACGTCAACAAGCAGCTCGGTGAGCTCACAGTGGCCACGGCCGGGTCGATGAAGGGCTACAGCCGTTCCCGCTTCCCGCACTGGCGCGGCACCGGCAAGAACTGCGACGTCCGCGACAGCGTGCTGCAGCGCGACGGCGAGGGCATCAAGCTGTCCGGCTGCAACGTGGTGGGCGGCCGGTGGGAGAGCGTCTACGACGGTGTGGTGCTGAACGACCCGTCGGACGTGGACATCGACCACGCCGTGCCGCTGGCCGCCGCGTGGCGGTCGGGCGCGGACGAGTGGGACGACTCGAAGCGCGGCGATTTCGCCAACGACCTGACCCGGCCGCAGCTCATCGCGGTTTCGGCGCGGTCCAACCGGGCAAAGGGTGACCAGGATCCGTCCCAGTGGAAGCCGCCGAACCGGTCGTCCTGGTGTCAGTACGCGGCCGACTGGGTGACGGTCAAGCACTACTGGCGGCTGACTGTGACAAGTGCCGAGAAGGCCGCTCTCACCGACATGCTGGAGGGCTGCACATGGGCGAGCAAACCGTGACCGGGCCGGACGCCACACCGGCGCCGGAGGCAGGCGGCGCACCGGCCCCGGAGGCGGCCGCGGAGACGACGGCCGGTCCGGCCTCGGCCGGGATGACGGCGGACGGCCGGCAGCCGGAGCCCACGGACGTGGCCGGGGCGGGCATGACCGCCGACGCGGTGCCGGGCGCTCCGGCCGGGGGCGCGCCGGGCGGACCGGCGGACCGCACCACCGACATCACCGCCGGTCCGGGCGGGGTCATGACCGACGAGGTGGGCGTGGTGACCGGCGAGTTGACGCTACGCACCGAGCACGCCGACGGCCGGGTGACGTTGCGGGTGCAGTACAAGGACGCCGACGAGTGGTACGCGGTCACCGGGGGTTCCGCGCCGCTGGCCGACCCGGCCGCGCTGGACGCCGTGCACACGATCGCGGTGGGCCTGCTCAACCGTCCCGAGGGCTGACAGACGAGAAGCGCGTCCCCACCCGGGCCGGGTGGGGACGCGCTTCGTCGTGTCAGACGTACGAGCCGGGCTCGCTCGGCGCGGAGACCACGCCCGGTTCCTCGCCCTCACCCTCCGGCCGGGTGATCTTCGCGGTCACCTCGTGCGGGCGCAGCTCACCGGCGGCGATCTGCTCGGCCCAGTGGCAGGCCACCCGGCTGGCGCCGATCTGCCGCAGTTCCGGCCGCTCGTCGGCGCAGCGGGTCGGCTGTGCCCACGGGCAGCGGGTGTGGAACCGGCAGCCCGACGGCGGGTTGGCCGGCGACGGCAGGTCACCGGCGAGCAGGATGCGCTCGCGCCGGTCCTCCACGTCGGGGTCCGGCACCGGCACCGCCGACATCAGCGCCCGGGTGTACGGGTGCAGCGGCTCGGTGTAGAGCCGGTCGCTCGGCGCCTCCTCCACCAGCGCGCCCAGGTACATCACGCCGACGATGTCGGAGATGTGCCGCACCACCGCCAGGTCGTGCGCGATGACCAGGTAGGTCAGGCCGAGGCTGTCCTGGAGTTCGTCGAGCAGGTTCACCACCTGCGCCTGGATCGACACGTCCAGCGCGGAGACCGGCTCGTCGGCGACGATCAGCTCCGGGCCGAGGACGAGGGCGCGGGCGATGCCGATGCGCTGGCGCTGGCCGCCGGAGAACTCGTGCGGGTAGCGGGACAGCGCCCATTTGGGCAGGCCGACCGCGTCGAGCGTCTCGCCGATGATCCGCCGCCGGTCGTCCCGGTTGGCGCCGATGCCGTGGGTCTGGAGGCCCTCGGTCAGGATCGACTCGACGTTCTGCCGGGGGTCCAGGCTGGACATCGGGTCCTGGAAGATCATCTGCATCCGGCGGCGCATCGCGCGCAGCTTGCCGGCGGGGAGCGTGGTCAGCTCGACGCCGTCGAACTTCACCTCGCCGCTGGTCGGCGGGTTGAGCTGGAGCAGCGCCCGGCCCAGCGTGGACTTGCCGCAGCCCGACTCGCCCACCAGCCCGTACGTCTTGCCGCGCGGGATGCTCAGGTCGACCCCGTCGACCGCCTTGACGTGCCCGACGGTCCGGTCGAAGATCACGCCCCGGCGGATCGGGAAGTGCACCTTCAGGTCGCGGACCTCGACGAGGATGTCGTTGTCGCTCACGGGGTCTCCTCCTCGCGCGGAGCCGGTCCGAAGCCGGGCACGGCGGGCGGGTCGGCCGGTTCGGCCTGGGCCGGCACCGCGCCCGGTTCGGTGGTCGTCGGCGCGGTCGCGCGGGCGTCCGCCTCCGGGGTCAGGCCGGGAATCGGCACGGGGTTGACGCAGCGGTAGCTGCGCGCGTCGTGGGTCAGCACCAGTTCCGGCGGTTCACCCACGCACTCGTCGACCCGGCGCGCACAGCGCGGGGCGAACGCGCAGCCGTCCGGCCAGGGCAGCACGTCGCGCACCGAGCCGGGGATGGGGTTCAGCCGTTCGCCACGGCCGGCGTCCAGGCGCGGCACCGAAGCGAGCAGACCCTCGGTGTACGGGTGCCGGGGCTGGCGGAACAGCGGACGGCGGGTGGCCGTCTCCACCACCCGGCCGGCGTAGAGCACGTTGACGGTGTCGCACATGCCGGCCACCACGCCGAGGTCGTGCGTGATCATCACCAGTGCGGTGCCGGAGTCCCGGACCAGGTCCTTCAGCAGTTCCAGGATCTGCGCCTGGATGGTGACGTCGAGGGCGGTGGTCGGCTCGTCGGCGATCAGCAGCCGGGGCTGGCAGGCGACAGCCATGGCGATCAGGGCCCGCTGCCGCATGCCGCCGGAGAGCTGGTGCGGGTACTCCTTGAGGCGCCGCCGAGGGTCCGGGATGCCCACCCGGTCGAGCAGGTCGGCGGCCTCCTTGGTGGCCGCCTCGCCCTTCATGCCCCGGTGCCGGGCCAGCACCTCGGTCACCTGGAGCCCGATCGGGATGACCGGGTTCAGCGAGGACAGCGGATCCTGGAAGATCATCGCCACGTCCCGGCCGCGGATGTCGCGGCGGGACCGGTCGTCGAGCTGGAGCAGGTCGGTGCCGTCGAAGACCGCCTTGCCGCCGACCCGCAGGCCCGGCTGCTTGGGCAGCAGGCCCATGATGGCCAGCGACGTGACGCTCTTGCCGCAGCCGGACTCGCCGACCAGGCCGACCACCTCACCGGCGTCGACCGAGAAGGACACCCCGTCCACCGCGTGCACGGTGCGCTGCCCACGACGGGCGAACGTGACGGAGAGGTCGTCCACTTCGAGCAGTGCCATGGCTGACTGACCTACTTCCGCAGCTTCGGATCGAGAGCCTCGCGCATCGCCTCACCGAGCAGGGTGAACCCCAGCGCGGTGATGATGATGCCAAGCGCCGGATAGATCGCCAGGCCCGGCCGGATGCCCAGGTACGGCTGCGCGTCGGCGAGCATGACGCCCCACTCCGGGATGGCCGAGTCGGGGTTGCCGAGACCGAGGAAGGACAGCGCGGCCGCCTCGATGATCGCGGTCGCCAGCGTCAGCGTGGCCTGGACGATGACCGGGGCGATCGAGTTCGGCACCACGTGGGTGAGGGCGATCTTGGAGCGCTTCACGCCGAGCGACGTCGCGGCCAGTACGTAGTCGCTGTTGGCCTGCGCGATCATCGAGCCGCGCAGCAGCCGGGCGAAGATCGGCACGGACACCACACCGACGGCGATCATCACGGTGGTGAGGCTGGCGCCGAGCAGCGCCGCGATGCTCACCGCGAGCAGCAGGCTCGGCATGGCCAGCAGCATGTCGATGAAGCGCATCAGGGTGGTGTCGATCCAGCGGCCCCAGCGGCCGCCGAGGCCGGCCGCGGCACCGGCGACGCCGCCGATCAGCGCGCCGACCGCGAGGCCGATCAGGGTGGACACGACGCCGACGAGCAGCGTCTGCCGGGCCCCGACGATGAGCCGGCTGAACTCGTCCCGGCCCTGGTGGTCGAAGCCGAGCCAGTGGTCGGCGGAGGCGCCCGGGATGATGCCCTGGCCGGACTTGACCAGGCCCTCGCGGATGCCGATGGAGTCGGTCGGGCTGTACGGGACGAGGAACGGCCCGATGACCGCGACCAGGACGAAGATCGCCAGGATGACCACGCCGATGACGGCAGCCGGGTTGCGGCGCAGCCGGCGGAACGCCTCCTTCCAGAGGCTCACCCCCTGCTCGTCGTCGCGGGCGGCCAGCTCGGCGAGCCGGTCGATCTTCTCG
This sequence comes from Micromonospora sp. CNZ285, assembly GCF_004637285.1. NCBI lineage: Bacteria > Bacillati > Actinomycetota > Actinomycetes > Micromonosporales > Micromonosporaceae > Micromonospora > Micromonospora sp. CNZ285. The sequence goes on from NZ_SPQD01000001.1 coordinate 5,026,253, forward strand.
CGCTTCTTGCCGGTGGTGATGGTCATCGCACCCTCACCCTCGGGTCGATCACGCTGTAGGAGAGGTCGACCAGGAGATTCACCAGCACGTACACCACCGCAATGATCATGATGAAGCCCATCAGCACCGGGTAGTCGCGCTGACTGATCGACTCGGCGACGAACGCGCCGATGCCGCTGAACGCGAACACGGTCTCGGTGAGCACCGCGCCGGAGAGCAGGAGACCGGTCTGGAGACCGATCGAGGTGGCCACCGGGAGCATGGCGTTGCGCAGCACGTGCCGGCGGCGGACGGTCCGCTCGGTCAGGCCCTTGGCCTCGGCGGTGCGGACGAAGTCCTCGTTGAGGACCTCCAGCACGCTGGCCCGGGTGATCCGGACGATGATCGCGAGCGGGATGCTGGCGAGCGCGATGCCCGGCAGCACGAGGTGCCAGAGCGCGTCGGCGGCCGCGTCCCACTCGCGGGTCATGAGCCCGTCGATGACGAAGAAGTTGGTGACCCGGGTCGCCCCGATGGTCGGGTCCTGCCGGCCGCTGGAGGGGAACCAGCCCAGGTTCTCCGCGAAGATCGCCTTCAGCACGTACGCCAGGAAGAAGACCGGGATGCAGATGCCGATGAGCGATCCGCCGACCGAGGCGTGGTCGAGGAACCGGCCCCGGCGGCGGGCGGCCAGGTAGCCGAGCGGGATACCGATGCCGACCGCGAGCACCATGGCCATGATCGTCAGCTCGACGGTGCCGGGGAACCGCTCCACGAACTCCGTGGTGACCGCCCGCTTCGTACCGGTCGAGGTGCCGAGGTCGAGCCGGATCATCCGCCGCAGGAAGCGGGCGTACTGGACCAGGATCGGCTCGTCGAGGCCGAGGTTGCGCCGGATGGCGGCGCGCGTCTCGGGCGTGCCCCGTTCACCGAGGATCGCGGTCTCGGGCCCGCCGGGAAGTCGGTGGAGCCAGATGAACAGCAGGACGGAGAGCCCGAACAGCGTGGGTATCAGCTGTAGCAGGCGTCTGATGATGAACCGGAACACGGGCGCCTCGGAAGGTGTGCGGAGGGGTGCGGGCGGGCGCTGTGGTCACAGCGCCCGCCCGCGTACGGTGCCTTCAGATCACTTGAACTCTGCGGTCGCGTACCGCTCGTCGGTGAGCGGGCTCGCCTTGATCCCGGTCACGTCCTTGCCGAACACGATCGCCGGCGGGGAGTGCGAGATCGGCACACCCGGCAGGAAGTCCATGATCGACTTGTTCAGTGCCTTGTACTTCTCCGTCCGGGCCGCCGCGTCGGCGGTGGTGTCGGCGTCCTTGAACTGCGCGAAGAGCTGGGCGTTGTTGAAGCCCCACTCGTCCTTCGGGCGGTCGAAGAAGGTGCCGATGAAGTTGTACGCGTCGCCGTAGTCACCGGTCCAGCCGAGGAAGTGCAGGTCGTGCTTGCTGCCGGAGGTGGTGGCGTTGAGGTAGTCCGGGCTCCACTTCAGCGGGATGGCCTGGACGTTGATGCCGACCGCCTTGAGGTCCGCCGAGAGCAGCTCGAAGATGTCCTTCGGGTTCGGCATGTACGGCCGGGTGACCTCGGTCGGGTAGTGGAACTTCAGCGTCAGGTTCGACGCGCCGGCCTCGGCCAGCAGGGCCTTCGCCTTGGCCGGGTCGTAGTCGTACTTGGTGACGTCGCCGTTCCAGCCCTCGACGGTGTCGGGCATGAAGTTCATCGCGACCTTGGCGCCCGGGGGCAGCTTCGAGTCGACCAGGGCCTGCCGGTTCAGCGCGTGCGCGATGGCCTGCCGGACCTTCAGGTCGGCCAGCTTCGGGTTCCCCTTCTGGTTGATCGCCAGGTAGAGGACGTTGAAGGCGGGCCGGGTGAGGACGTTGAAGCCCTCCTTCTTCAGCGGCTCGACGTCGGCCGGGCCGACCAGGTCGTAGCCCTGGATGTCACCCGAGCGGAGCGCCTGCTTGCGGGCGTTCTCGTCCGAGATCGTCTTGAAGATGATGGTCTTCAGCTTGGCCTTGTCGCCGTAGTAGTCGTCGTTGCGCTCGATGGTGAGCGACTTGTTCGCGATGTCCCACGCCTTGAACTTGAACGGGCCGGTGCCGGTCGGGTGCTCCATCGCGTACGCCGGGTACTTGATGTCCTCGGCGGTGCCGGTCACGTTGCTGGCGTCGTACTGCTCCATCGCCTTGGGGCTCTGGATCGAGAACGACGGCAGCATGAGCGCGGCCGGGATCTTGCTGGAGACCCGGGTGAACGCCAGGTCCACAGTGGTGGCGTCCTTGGCGGTGCAGGACTTGAAGAGGCTCGGCGGCAGGTCCGGGTTCTCGTTCTTGGCGAACCCGCCCATGACGTCCTGCCAGTACGCGGTCACGTCCGGGCTCTGCATGAGGCCCTTGGCGTTGTACCAGCGGTTGAAGTTGACGCAGACGGCCTCGGCGTTGAAGTCGGTGCCGTCGTGGAACTTGACACCCGAGCGGAGCTTGAACGTCCAGGTCGTGCCCGCCGCGTCCGGCGTCCAGGACTCGGCGAGGCCCGGCGTCACCTTGGTGCCGCCCTCCTCCGGACGGACCAGGGTCTCGAAGACCTGGCGCGCCACGCGCAGCGACTCACCGTCGCTGGCGAAGCTGGGGTCGAGCACCTTCGGGTCTCCGGCGACGCCGAAGACGAGGGTGTCCTTCTTGCTATCTCCGGAGCCACTCTCACGGTCGCTCTCGGCGCAGCCTGCAACCGCGAGGGCCGCGACCGCGACGGCCGCGATTGCGACCTTCGGCCTGGATGCACGCATGGTGCTTCACCTCGTCCTTGGGGGTACGGACAACGTGGTGACAGGGTCACCGATGTGGGCAGACCTTAGCCCTCGGTGGGACGGCGCGGAAACGGGCGGGGGGCGGGTTGGTATCGAATCGTGTCTGTTCCGCAACGAGGCATACGAATCGAAGGGGAATCCCTTGCGTCGCCGAACTTTCGTCGGCCAGAAGGCCGAATTTATTACGTCGATCCGGTCCCGGACGCACGTTCCTGTCAGATCGACGGACATCCCGGTCCGGCCCGGAGACACGTCCGGCGGGCACCCCGCAGGGCACCCGCCGGAGGCGGCACGACTGGATTCAGACGGCCCGGCGGCCCTCGAAGGCCCGGCCCAGCGTGATCTCGTCGGCGTACTCCAGGTCGCCGCCGACCGGCAGTCCACTCGCGAGCCGGGTCACCGCGATCCCCATCGGCTTGACCATCAGCGCCAGATAGGTGGCTGTCGCCTCGCCCTCGGTGTTCGGGTCGGTGGCGAGGATCAGCTCGCGGACCTCGCCGCCGCCGAGGCGGGTCATCAGCTCACGGATCCGCAGGTTGTCCGGGCCGATGCCCTCCAGCGGATTGATCGCGCCGCCGAGCACGTGGTAGCGCCCGCGGAACTCGCCGGTCCGCTCGATCGCCACCACGTCCTTCGGCTCCTCGACCACACAGAGCACCTCGTCGGTGCGCCGGGGATCACGGCAGATCCGGCACTGCTCCGACTCGGCCACGTTGTAGCAGGTCGTGCAGAACCGGACCAGGTCCTTGACCTTGCGCAGCGCGCCGGCCAGCCGGTTCACGTCGGCCGGATCCGCCGACAGCACGTGGAACGCGATCCGCTGGGCGCTCTTCGGGCCCACGCCCGGCAGCCGGCCCAGCTCGTCGATCAGATCCTGGATGGCACCCTCGTACATCTGCCGGCTCAGAACCCGGACAGGCCGAGGCCGCCCATGCCGCCCGCGACCGGGCCCATCTTCTTCTCGGTCAGCTCGCGGGCCGCCTCGGCGGCGTTGTGCACGGCCGCGACGACCAGGTCCTCCAGCGTCTCGACGTCCTCCGGGTCGACCGCCTTCGGGTCGATCTTGATCGCCTTCAGCTCACCGGTACCGGCGACCGTCGCGGTGACCAGGCCCCCGCCGGCGGTGCCGGTCAGCTCCGCCTCGGCCAGCTCGGCCTGGGCCTTGGCGATCTGCTGCTGCATCTTCTGCGCCTGCTTCAGCATCTGCTGCATGTTCGGCTGTCCACCTGGGCGCACGGACCGCTCCTTCTTCCACTCGTCTGCTCGGCCGGGCCCAGCCTAGTCGGGCCACGGCACCGCTGAATCGCGGTCGGCGCGCGCTCAGCGCGCGTCCACCTCGTCGATCTTCTCCGCGCCGAACGTCTCGCGCAGCAGCTGCACCGCCTGCTCCTCGCTCGACTGCCGGGCGGTCCGCTCGTCGATCACGTCGTCGAGCGGCTCGTCGCCCGGGTCGAAACCCTCGTAGGCGGGCGCCGCCGCGGGCGCGCCCCCACCTCGCACCGGGCCGTCGAAGTCCGGGTCGTAGGGCGGCTCACCCGCCCACTCGGCATCGGCCGTCTTCCGCGCAGGCTGCGCCGCGCGCGGCCCCTTGCCGGGACCACCGCCCGCAGCGGCAGCCGCCGCGGCCGCACGCGCCGCCGCGATCGCGCTGTTCTTCGCCCCCGCCGGCCTCGCCCCAGTGGCAGGCGCCGTCGCAGGTCCAGCCGGCTTGGGTACGACGACAGGGGCGGTAGCGGTCGCCGTGCCCCCGCCCGGACGGGCAGCCGCCGGCCAGTCCTCAGCCCCGGTGCTCGCCGCCGAGGCGGTGCCGGTGGCCGAGGCGGTAGCCGCGCCACCGGGGCGCGCCGGCTCCGGCCAGTCCTCCTCGCCGGCGTGCTCACCGGCAGCGGTCGCCGCCGTCCGGTGCGAGGCGTCGGCCGAACCCGCGCCGCCCCGGCCCGCCGGTCCTCCGGCCTGGCTTCCCGCCCCTTGGCTGCCGGTGGCCGGGTTGCCCGTGGCTCGGCTACCAGCGGTGCCGCCCGAGCCGGACACCGGCTGTCCCGGGGCGCCACCGGACGCATCACGTCCGGCGACGCCGGAGTCCGGACGGCCCGGCCCGGCGTGGACCGAACCCGGCCGGCCCGGTCCGGTGTCGGAGCCGGGACGGTTCGGTCCCGCGTCGGCTGCGGTCGAACGGGAGGCGTCCGCGTGGACGGAATCGGGGCGCGCCTGCGCGGCGCCTGCCGCACCTGAGGCGGGCCGTCCATACCCGGCGTCGGCGGTGCCTGCCGCCCCGGAGTCCGGGCGACCAGGCGCGGTGTCGGACGCCGAGCCGGGCGGACCGGATGCCGGGCGAGTCGGGGCGCTGTCGGACGCCGAGCCGGGCAGACCGGACGCCGGGCGGGTCGGGGCGCTGTCGGACGCGCTGCGGGCGGGCGCGGTGTCGGCCTGGGCGCGGCTCGACCCGGACGGGCGGGACGGGCCACCGAGCGAGGTCGCGCCGCGCTCGCCGGCCACCTCGCAGCGGATCTGCCAGCGACCGCCCAGCTCCTCGTAGAGCGCATCGGTCAGCACTGCGGCGTGGTCGGCCATCATCTTCGCCAGCACCGTCGACTTCACGGTCAGCACGAGCGTGTCGCCGTCCAGGTCGCGTACCACCGCGTCCCGCATCAGCGCGGCGATCCGCTTGTTGCTCCGGTTGACCTTGCCGACCACCTCGGGCCAGACCCGGCGCACCGCTACCGCGTCGAGCGCGCCCGGATTCGCCGCGCCGGGGCGGGGCGGCTCGGGCGTGGCCGGGTCGGGCATCACCGCGGACGGCGGTACCGGGCGTCGGGCAGCGCCCGGACCGGAAGTCGTCGAGCCGGCGGCAGCCCGCTCGGAGGCGGCCGACGCGGGGAACCCGGCGTCCGTGTCGGGGTGGACCCCGGCAGCCGCGGTCGCTTCGGTAGCCGCCGGGGCGAGACGCGGACCCGACTCGGCAGCGGCCGGGCCGGAGTCGGCAGCCGCACCCGCCGGGGCGGGACGGGAGCCGGTAGCCCCGACGGCAGGGCCGGGGCGGGAACCGGGGGCGGCGTTCCGGGCACCCGCCGCAGCGGCTGCGGCGGCACGTGCGGCGGCGGCCCCGGTCGGGGCACCGGCAGCCGCCGGCGTGCCGGCGGAATCCGGGTGGACCGCGGCGGCAGCCGCGCCCGGGGCGGGCGCCGCCGGGCGTACCCCCTGGGTCTGGGTGGGATGCGCGGAGTCGGCGGCGGCCGGCGGCAGCTCGGCGCCCCCGAGCGTCAGCCGGCGCTCCATCCGCTCCAGGCGCTGGAGCAGGCCGCCGGACGAGTCGTCCGCGCCGGGCAGGAGCATGCGTGCGCAGATCAGCTCCAGCAGCAGCCGGGGCGCGGTGGTGCCGCGCATCTCGACCAGGCCGTTGTGCACGATGTCGGCGCAGCGCGACAGCGTGGCCGGGCCGAGGCGCTGCGCCTGGGCGGCCATCCGCTCGATCTGGTCGGCCGGGCCGTCGATGAGGCCCCTGGCGGCGGCATCCGGCACCTGCTGCAGGACGATCAGGTCGCGGAGGCGTTCCAGCAGGTCGGAGGCGAAGCGGCGCGAGTCGTGCCCGGCCTCGGCGACCCGGTCGACGGTGGCGTACGCGGCGGCGCCGTCACCGGCGGCGAGCGCGTCGCACATCTCGTCGATCAGCGCGGCGTCGGTGACCCCGAGCAGCGCGGCGGCCCGGGCGTAGTCGACGCCCTCCGGGCCGGCCCCCGCGATGAGCTGGTCGAGTACGGAGAGGCTGTCGCGCATGCTGCCCCCGCCGGCGCGCACCACCAGCGGGAAGACCGCCGACTCGACCTTGACGCCCTCCGCCTCGCAGAGCTGCTCGAGATAGGGACGGACCACCTTCGGCGGGAACAGCCGGAACGGGTAGTGGTGGGTCCGCGACTTGATCGTGCCGAGGACCTTCTCCGGTTCGGTGGTGGCGAAGATGAACTTGACGTACTCCGGGGGCTCCTCGACCAGCTTGAGCAGCGCGTTGAAGCCGGCCGACGAGACCATGTGCGCCTCGTCGATGATGTAGATCTTGAAGCGGCTGCGGGCCGGGGCGAAGAACGCCTTCTCACGCAGCTCACGGGCGTCGTCGACACCACCGTGGCTGGCCGCGTCGATCTCGATGACGTCGATCGAGCCGCCGCCGTCGGGAGCCAGCCCGCGACACGAGTCACACTGCCCGCACGGCTCGGGGGTGGGGCCCTGCTCGCAGTTGAGGGAGCGGGCCAGGATCCGGGCGCTGGAGGTCTTGCCGCAGCCCCGCGGACCGGAGAAGAGGTAGGCGTGGTTGAGCCGCCCGCTGCGCAGCGCCTGCGACAGCGGCTCGGTGACCTGCTCCTGGCCGATCATCTCGGCGAACGTCCGCGGCCGGTACTTGCGGTAAAGGGCCAGTGCCACCCGTCCCGCCTCCTCTCGACCGAGCCATTCTGCGCCGGTCGGCCCCGGGTGACCACCCACCACCCCGTGACCCGACCCGCAGCGACGTTACCCGGCCCGGGAGACAGAAAGGCCTCCCGTGCACCCGGCAGAGCTCGCTTATCCTTGCTGCCTTCCGGCCCTGGGGAGGTTCACGAGGTACCGCCGCACGGGAGGTGACGCCAAGCCTACCCGAAGGGTTGTGGATCTTCCGGGAGGGTGGGGTGGCCCGCCGTCGCGGGACCTGTATCCTGGCTCGCGGAGGATTCGCCTAGAGGCCTAGGGCGCACGCTTGGAAAGCGTGTTGGGTTCACACCCTCACGAGTTCGAATCTCGTATCCTCCGCTCGCAGATGGCAGGGCCGGTACCCGCGGGGGGACCGGCCCTGAGTCGTTCTCCGCGGCACCCCTCACCGGCCGCCCAACTGGTCCCGCCGCCGCTTCAGGTACGCCGTCTCCGCGCTGTTTCCCGCCAGCTCGATCGCCCGGTCGTACGCCGCCCGCGCCTCCTCACCCCGCCCCATCCGCCGCAACAACTCGGCACGCGTCGCGTGGTACGCGTGGTAACCCTCCAGCGGCAACCCGTCCATTTCCGCCAGCGCGACCTGCGGCCCGTCCAGTTCGGCGACCGCCACGGCCCGGTTGAGCCGCACGATCGGCGACGGGTCGACGCGTACCAGATGGTCGTAGAGCGCGGCGACCTGCGACCAGTCGGTGTCCCGCGCGTCGCGGGCGTCGGTGTGGACGGCGTTTATCGCGGCGAGGATCTGGTAGCGGCCCGGCGGACGGCCGGCGGCGATGCACGCGCGGACCAGGGCGTGTCCCTCGGCGATCAGCTCCCGGTCCCAGGCGCTGCGGTCCTGCTCGGCGAGGACGACGAGTTCGCCGGTCGCGGAGACCCGGGCGGGCCGGCGGGCCTCGGTGAGCAGCATCAGCGCCAGGAGCCCGGTGGCCTCGTCGTCGTCGGGCAGCAGGGTACGGACCAGGCGGGTGAGCCGGATCGCCTCGGCGGTGAGATCGGCGCGGACCGCCTCCTTGCCCGGGTCGGAGGCGAGGTAGCCCTCGTTGAAGATCAGGTACAGGACGGCGAGCACGCCGGCGACCCGGGCCGGGAGGTCCTCGCGGGACGGCACCCGGTACGGGATCCCGGCCGCCTTGATCTTCGTCTTGGCCCGGGTGATCCGTCTGCCCATGGCGGCCTCCTGAATCAGGTAGGCACGCGCGATCTCCGGCACGGTGAGCCCGCCGACCAGGCGCAGCGTCAGCGCCACCCGCGCCTCCATGGCCAGCGCCGGATGGCAGCAGGTGAAGATCAGGCGGAGCCGGTCGTCGTCGATGACACCGAGCGGTTCGGGCACGTCGGCCAGCATCAGCGCCTCCCGGTGTTTGTCGTCCCGCCGGCTCTCGCGCCGGATCCGGTCGACGGCCCTGCGGTACGCGGTGGTGGTGAGCCACGCACCGGGGTTCGGCGGTACGCCGTCGGCTGACCACCGCTCGACGGCGGCGGCGAACGCCTCGGCGGTCATTTCCTCGGCCACGTCGAGATCACCGATGCGCCGGGCGAGCGTGGCGACGACCCGGGCCCACTCCTGGCGGTGGACCCGGGTGAGCGCCTCGCCGACGTCTGTCACGCGCCCAGGAACGGCCGCAGCTCGACCCGCCTGTTGCACCGCTGCGAGGCCAGCGCGGCGAGCGGCAGCGCCACGTCGAAGTCCGGTGCCTCGATGATCCAGAATCCGCCGACGTACTCCTTCGTCTCCGCGTAGGGCCCGTCGGTGAGCAACGGACTGCCACCCCGCGCGTCCACGACGGTGGCCGTCTCCGGCGCCGCGAGCCCACCGGCGAAGACCCAGTGGCCGTCGGCTCGCAACCGCTCGTTGAACTCACCGATCGCGGCCATCTCCGCCTCGGTGGCCGAGCCGGTCGTGTCGTCGAGTACGGAGATCAGGTACTGCGCCATCGGTTCCTCTTTCACTCTCGTCGGCTGCGGGCCGGGCCGCTGTCACCCCGGCTACGAACACCGCCATCCCGATCCGACAACCGTGCAGAGCGAGTATCGGGCGCGATGATGCGCGAGCGCTGCCGCGCCCGTACGTTGGGCATCGGTCGCGTCACTCGCCGAGCGCGCCGAGAGCCCGACGATCCGTCGTACACATGTTCCATCCACAGCCTGTGGACGCCGAGAGGACCGGATGAGTTACCAGCTCAGCGCCGTGGTCGCCGACGTCGAGCTGCTTCGCGAGCAGACCGCCGACCTGGACCACGCGGTGCTCGCCGCGCTCCGCCAGGACTTCGCGCTGCTGCCTGTCACCCCGCAACTGGTGCAGGAGCTGACCGGCGGCCTGCCGGACTACGCCACCGACGAGCCGCGCGCCGAGCGCCCGTTCCGGCTGGTGCTGTCGCCGCCGCTGGCGGAGGTGCTGGCCCGCTGGTCGAGGAGCGGCCCGGTGGCGTACCTGGAAGCGGATTTCGCGGGCGGCCTGGGCCACCAGTCGGCCGTGGTCTGGCTCGGCGGCGAGGTGAGCTGGGGCCCGCGGTACGACGCCGCGCTGGACCGGCCGCGTACCGAGTGGCCGATCAACACGGCGCTCGCCCGCCTGGGCGCGGAGCCGGGCGCGTGGATCGACCCGTTCGCCGAGCTGGGCCTGCACCTGGAGCGCGACACGGACGGCTGGCTGGCGCACGGCCGGCGCGGACTGTCCGCCGACTACTGGGACGAGCTGGCCGAGGAGTGGGAACTACGCCAATCCGACCAACAACAGCAACCTCATCGCCCCGGTCCCGTTGGTGACTGGGGGATTGCATGAAACTACGACAATTCGGCTTTATTGCCGCACTGCTTGCTGCCGCGTCCGCAGCCGGCAGCGGCGTTCATCCACAGTGGCCCACCCGCCCGGTCGGCGCCGCCCAGGTGGTGAGTCTGGAGGGCCTGCGCAACGCGGAGTTCGGCGACACCGAGGCGGACCTGACCCGGCGCGGCGTGCTGCGCGCCGACGAAGAGGCATGCGGGCCCGCGCTGGTCGGGCACGGTTCGGTCAGCCCGATCTTCGTCGACGACCGGCTCGTCCTGCTCTGGCTCGACGACCCGATGAGCACACCCGAGGGCATCAGCGCCGGCTCGCCGGTCGGCGAGGCCCGCGCCGCGTACCCGGGCGCCGTCGACCTGCCGGCACCGCCCGGCAGTCACCGCTTCGCCGGGCTGCTCGCCCGCGACGGCGACCGCGCGTACCTGTTCCTGCACGACGGCGTCACCGTCCGCGAGATCATCGCCGGGTACGCGGACTGGGCCCGCCGCCTCTTCGACGAGGGCTACGGCCCCTGCTGATCGACCGGAAAGCACGGTCCACAAGCCGATTGTTGCCGGTCGATCCGCATGGAATCATCTCTCCACTCGCGCAGATCGCGCGACGTCTACGGGGGAGTATGCATGCGTACAACCGTGCCCGATCCATGGTGGAGACACCTTGCGAGATGGGCGGCAGTGGCTGCCGTGAGCACCACCGCGGCGGGCCTGCTGAGCGGCCCGGCAACCGCTGCCCCGACGGCGGAGCCGTCGCCGCAGCCCGTCACCACCACCGAATCCGCACGCCCCGCCGCGGCACCGTCGGCCCCGGCACCCACCACCGCCGCTCCCGCCCCGGGCCGCAGGGCCAAAGCGTCGGCGACGGCCACCAGCGGCACCGTGACCTGCGGCGGCAAGCTTCCGCTCGGCCAGGTCAAGAACTGCGCCTCGATCACGGGTGACACGACGCAGACGTGGAAGGTCACCTCGACAGTCGACCAGGACACCCTCTTCATCCGCCTCCGCGAGGTGTCCGGTGACGGCGTCGGCGCTGAGGTGAAGGGACCCGACGGGACTCGCGCCTGCTTCGCCGGCCCGTACCTGACGGAGTGCCGGCTGGGCGCCGCGGGCACCTACACGATCACGGTCACCCTCACGTACGGCACGGGCCAGGGCGCCTACTCGCTGTCCGCGGAGTCGATGCGGACGCCCTCCACCTGCGCCACCCTCTCGGAGAGCTTCTTCTCCTTCGCCTCGGCCGGTCGCAGCGGCACGCTGCCCGCCGGCCTGGCCGCCCGCTGCTTCACCTTCACCCAGCGCGCCGGCACCGTCCTGCACCTGGCCGACCCGGGCGGCGGCGGGAACATCGAGGGCAAGATCCTGGACGGGCAGTTCCAGCCGCTGTGCACGGTGCGATACACCACGGAGTGCACGCTCGGCGAGCCCGGACCGTACCGGCTCTTCCTGGAGCAGAGCTACGGCGACAAGGCGACCTACACGCTCAAGATGCCGCGGATCTCGCGGGCGGTCGGCTGCCCCGTCCTGCCGTTGGCCACGTTCGGTGACCCCGGGACGGCTGTCGGCACCGGTAGCGTCCCGCCGAGCCAGGGCATCAGCTGCCAGGCGCTGCGGGTCGCCACCCCCGGCCCGCTTGTCGTCCGCTTCGACCAGTACGCGAACCAGTACCTCGACTGGCGTGTGTACGACGATTCAGGTCGGCAGGTGTGCGCGGAGTACGAGTCCTGGCGATCCTGCACCGCGCCGGTCGCCGGCTCGTACACGCTGCTCGCGCAGAACTGGAACTGGGAGCCCGTCACCTACCGGGTCGCGGCGACCCGCCTCGACCGGACCGAGGGGTGCGCCGCCCCCACCGGTATGGCGTGGACCCAGCCCACGCTGACCGTGCACCAGACCTCGCCGGTGCAGACCAACTGCCAGCCGTTCCAGGGCGAGGCCGGTGACCGGGTCATGGTCTACCGGGCGCCGGACCGGTACAACGACGTCTTCTCCTGGCTGGTCGACGCGCAGGGTGCCGTGCTCTGCACCGACTACTCGGAGGAGGACGGCTGCGTCCTGCCGTCGACCGGCACTTTCCGGGTCGTCTCGTACCTCTCCCGGTGGGAGCCCGACGACACCGACCTGACCTACCGGATGCAGGTGCGCGACCTCAACGATCCGACCGGCTGCCCGACTGTCACCCCCGGCGCGTACAACGCCGCGCCGGCCGGCGCGCTCGCCGGCGTCCGCTGCCGCGTCCTGGACCTGCCCGAGGGCACGTTCCGCGTCAAGGCGGTCGGCGAGGACAACTACCGGCAGTACGCGAACGTCTACGACGGTGACGGCCACCGGCTGTGCACGGACGAGTGGTGCAAGGTTCCCGCCGCCGGCCGCTACACACTGGTGCTCAGCGGCGGCGTCCCGAGCGCGGTGATCGACGACAACCTGCGGTACCACCTCGCGGTGCTGCCCTGGACGCCGTCCGACTGCCGGCCGGTGTCCGACAACGGCTGGCAGGACGCGCCGGTGCGAGGGCGGCTCGCCACTCCCGCACAGTTCGACTGTCTCGAGCTGAGCAGCCCCGCCGGCGCTGTTCTCACCGGACTGTTCCCGGGCGACGCCACGGGAGCCGGCTGGCCGGAGATGAGGGTGTTCGACTCCACCGGCGCCTCGGTGTGCGACGAGTACTCGTTGCGGCAGTACCACTGCGAGCTGACGGGCCAGGCGCCGTTCCGCGTCGTGCTCAACTCGGGCAACGGCGACGCCGACGGGCCGTACTCCCTCGCGTTCGCCCGCACCGACGGCCCGCCCGCCTGCGCGTCGCTTCCGATGGGTACGACGGGCGCCACCGTGACGACGAGCGCGGAGCGATTCGGGGTCTGCCTCTCGATCCCGGCCGACGGTCGGGGCGCCACCGAGTCGATCACCTGGAAGCGGACCAGCGGCACCGGTGACGCCCGCCTGTCGGTGTTCGACTCGGCCGGGCGTCGGTACTGCGGGCCGACCGGGTACTCGACCGAGCGGACGATCTCCTGCACGCTGCCGGCCGGGCCGGTCACGGTGGTCCTGGAGGCGGACGCCGTCGACGCCACCTACCAGCTCACCCACCGGGACGCGAGCCAGCCCGCGGGCTGACCGGCGACCCGACGCGGAACGCCCGGCCGATCCTCGCGGATCGACCGGGCGTTCTCGCTGTTCACGAGCGGTGGCGGCGGGATTTGAACCCGCGGAGGGCGTAAACCCTCACACGCTTTCGAGGCGTGCTCCTTAGGCCACTCGGACACGCCACCGCCGACGAGGGTACAGGACCGCCGGCTTGGACGCCGAACCGGTATCCCTCGGCCCGGCCTGGCAGGATCTTTGCCATGAGTACGCACATCGGCGCTGAGCCGGGAGAGATCGCCGAGCGGGTCCTGATGCCGGGCGACCCGCTGCGGGCCAAGTGGATCGCGGAGACCTACCTGGAGGGGGCCCGCTGCTACACGACGGTGCGCGGCATGCTGGGCTTCACCGGCCGGTGGAACGGTGTCGACGTGTCCGTCCAGGGCTCCGGCATGGGCATGCCGTCCGCCTCGATCTACGCCCACGAGCTGGTAAACGAGTACGGCGTGAAGTCGCTGATCCGGGTCGGCTCCTGTGGCGCCCTGACCGAGGATCTGCAGTTGCGGGACGTGGTGGCGGCGATCGGCTCGTCCACCGACTCGAACATGAACCGGATGCGCTTCGACGGGCTGATCGACTACGCCCCGGTGGCCGACTTCGGGCTGCTGCGTACCTCGGTCGAGGTGGCCGAGCGGCGCGGCATCAGCATGCGGGTGGGGCCGATCCTGGCGGCGGACGCCTTCTACACGGACCGGCCGGACCTGTACGACAGGCTCGCCGACTACGGCGTGCTGGCGGTGGAGATGGAGTCGGCGGCGCTGTACACGATCGCGGCGCGCTTCAAGGCCCGCGCGCTGACCATCCTGACCGTCAGCGACCACATCAAGACCGGCGAGAAGACCACGTCGCAGGAGCGCGAGCAGACGTTCGGCCAGATGGTCGAGATCGCGCTGGACACCATCATCGCCTGACCTGATCGATCCAGGGCCGCCCCGTCACCGCTCGGTGGCGGGGCGGTTACGCGTTACCGTCGTCACAAAAATAAATACGACCGGTCGTGCTTGTTTCCCCTAGGCTGATCGCATGACCTCCGACGGCCGCGTCGCCCGTGGCGACCGCACCCGCACCGCGGTGCTGGACACCGCAGTGGCGCTGGCCACCGAGGTCGGCCTGCACGGTCTGTCCCTGGCCCAGCTCGCCGACCGGCTGGAGGTGAGCAAGTCCGGCCTCTTCGCGCACTGGCGCTCCAAGGAGGCGCTGCAACTCGCCACCGTCGACCGGGCCGTGGCGCAGTGGCAGGAGATGATCGTCGCCCCCGCCCTGCACGCACCTCGGGGCGTACGCCGGCTGCGCACGCTGCACGAGGCCCGGATCGACTTCTACGCCGCGCGGGTGCTGCCCGGCGGCTGCTTCTTCGCGAACACCGAGTTCGAGTACAACGCCCGTCCCGGCCCGGTCCGGGACCGGCTCGCCGACGCGCTCTCCCGCTGGACCGCACTGTTGGAGCGCCTCGTCCAGGAGGCGGTCGACCTCGGCGAACTCCCCGCCGACCTGGACGTGCCGCTGCTCGCGTACGAGATCGACGCGCTGGGGATCAGCGCGGTGATGCGGTCCCGGCTGCTCGACCCGGACGCCTCCTACCGGCATGCCCGCCAGGGCCTGCTGAACCGGCTGCGGGCGCTCTGCCCGGATCCGGCCCTGCTATCGGAAGGCCAGTCATGAGCCACGCCACCACCGACCGGCCGGTCGCGGAGTTCGGGCACGTCGAGCACGTGCCGGTGCACTTCGACGACCTGGACGCGATGGGCATCCTGCACAACGCCCGGTACGCCGTGCTGCTGGAACGCGCGCTGACGCCCTACTGGGCCGAGCGCGGCGTCGCCTTCCGCGGCGACGTGCACGCCACCCCCGACGTGTTCCACGCGGTCCGCGAGTTCACCATCACCTACCAGGCGCCGGTCGTCGGTGTCGGCACGGTGGCGGTGCACTTCTGGCTGGAGCACTTCGGCACCAGCAGCGCCCGCTACGCCTTCGAGTTCCGCTCGACCGACGGCGCGACCGTGCACGCCACCGGCACCCGGTCGATCGTCCGGCTGGACCCGGCCACGCTGCGCCCGACCGCCTGGACCGAGGTCGGCCAAGCGGTCGCCGCGACGCTGCTCCGCCCGACGCCGGCCGACGCCTGAAAACCGGGCGGTCAGCGGAAGAAGGCGCGCAGCAACGCCGCACTCTCGCGTTCCAGCACGCCCCCGTACACCTCGGGGCGGTGCGTGACGCGGCGGTCGCGCAGCACGTCCCAAAGTGACCCGACGGCGCCGGTCTTGGGTTCCCACGCGCCGAACACCACTGTCGAGACGCGGGCCAGGGCGATCGCCCCGGCGCACATGGCGCACGGTTCGAGCGTCACCACGAGCGTGCAGTCGTCCAGCCGCCACCGGCCCAACCGCTGCGCGGCCCGCCGCAGCGCCAGCACCTCGGCGTGCGCGGTCGGGTCGCCGGTCAGCTCCCGCTCGTTGCGCCCGATCGCCAGCTCGGCGCCGTCGGGACCGTAGAGCACCGCGCCGACCGGCACGTCGTCGGCGTCGGGGGTCGCGCCGTCCGGGCCGGTCACCGCGACCTCAAGGGCACGGCGCATCCACAGCTCGTGCCGCTGCCGGCGGCCCACCGCGCCCGGGTCGGCGAGCGCCTCGTCGGCGCCGGGACCGACGCGCGCGGCCCGGCCGGGGGTGGGCTGCCCCGGGCGTACGGTCTCCAGCGACGGATCGGTCGCGTCTGCCGGTTCGGCGGCGCCGGGCGTCAGGGACTCCCCGGGCTCAGACCTCACGCAGCTCCTCGACCTCGTCCACGCAGCCGAGCACCTGGCAGATCTCGGCTGTCACGTCCGCAGGCATGGAGCCCTCGTGCGCGCAGAGCGCCAGCAGCTTCTGCGCCGGGATGCCCAGGTCGGCCAGCAGGTCCGCGTCGCCGACCGGGTCGGCCTCCGGGTCCACAGCGGGCTGCTCGGTGTCGTCGTCGCCGGTGGAGGCGCGCGGCTCGTCGACCTCCTCCAGCCCGGTCACCGAGGTCTTCAGGTCGCCGACCAGCAGCGCGCCCAGCCGGGACTCCTCCGCGTACGCCGAGTCCGAGCCGAAGACCCGCAGGTCCTCCCCCTCGTCCAGGCGCAGGATGACCAGGTACGTGTCGTCGGCCTCGACGAACAGCAGCGAGAGGTCGGCGTCCGGCTCGACGTCGCGCAGCCGGTCGGCCACCTCCTCGATGTCGGTGACGCCGCGCAGGCTCACCTCACCGGCGGTCCAGCCGCCGTCGACGCGCGCCACGGCAGCAGCGAAGTACGACACGGTCCCCCCAAATCAGCCTCGGCAGCACGCCGACACGTCACGCGATGCACGTTAACCGGTCGGGTCGGCAGGCGAGCGGTCAACGCCCCGTATGGGCCGGCCGTTCCTGAAGAGAAAGCCGGTCAGCCGACGACGCGCCGGCGGGTGGCGATGAGTTGGCGCAGTCGCTCGGTGCGGGCCCGCTGCGGCCGTTGCCGCTGCTGCACCGCACGGGCACCGGCCAACTCAGCGAGGAGTTGCAGGCGGCGGCGGCTCCGCTCGGGGTCGAGCCGCGGCGGTGTGGTCCAGGCCATACCGCGAGCGTGGACCGTCCTCACGCGTACGTCAAGGTGGCCTTCGCTACGCAGCGAAACCGGCACCGAAGGTCACCAGAGCGGCCAGTCTCCGGTCTGCGCCCAGCGCATCGCGACGATCGCGGCGGCGATGCTCCAGCCACCGGCGGTGACGATCGCGACGCCCGTCGCCACCCCCCGGTCGCCGTGACGGACCAGCACCCCGGCGGCCACCCACGCCAGGCCGCCGGCCAGCAGCGTCCACCAGGCGTATCCGGCCACGCCGCCGCCGAGCAGCCCGAACAACAGCAACCAGGCGAACGCGACGAGCGCGCCGGCTGCGACGCCGGCGCCGGTGATCGGGTACGGCTCGCGGTAGCTGGGCCGCATCGACGTGCTCGACGGGAACAGCCCGGAGGGCGTACGCGGTGGCGGGAACGCCCCCGGACCGGTCCTCTCGGGTCCGCCGTGCCATCCGTGCGTCACCGCCGCCCCCTTCCCGGATCACCCGTCCCGCGCTCGGCATTCGTCCCTACGGTAGTGGTCTGTCAGGATGACCGGATGCGCTCGCCATCGATCGGACGCCGGACGCGGCCGGCGTACCCGGTCCTGCTGCTCGTCGCGGCGCTCGCCGCCGGGGGGTGCGGCGCCTCCACCGGGCGCGCCGACAGGTGGCAGGAACCGAGCGCGGTGGCGACTGCGGCGCAGCCCGCCGATCCGGCCCCGCCGCCGGCCGCCTCCTCGTCGTCCGCGCCGTCGCCGGCGCGCGCCGACGTGAAGCGGGTCTTCCCGGTACGGGCCGGCAACGTCGACTACCACCCGACGCACGGCGGCTACCCGGGCACCGACGTGTTCGCCGACTGCGGGGAACCGGTGGTGGCGGTCACCGACGGCGTGGTGCTGGAGGTGAGCCGCGTCGACAGGTTCGACAAGCGTGGTCCGCTGGGCCCGAACAACGGCGGGCTCTCCGTCTCGCTGCTCGGTGACGACGGGGTGCGCTACTACGGTTCGCACCTGAGCGCGATCGCCGCCGGTGTCGACGCCGGGGTACGCGTACGCGCCGGGCAGCAGCTCGGCGAGGTGGGCCGCACCGGCAACGCCAACAACGTCTGCCACCTGCACTTCGGACTCTCCCCGAAGTGCACGGGCAAGGACGACTGGTGGATCCGCCGGGGCGTGGTCTGGCCGGCGCCGTACCTGAACTCGTGGCGCAAGGGCGGCAACCGCTCGCCGGTCGCCGAGGTCACCACCTGGCAGCGCAAGCACGGCTGCCCGGCCGCGCCCGGCCGGTAGGCGCGCGGCGGCTGACCGGCTCGCGGTGCGGGGTCACCCGGCGGGCGGCGAATGCGCGTAGGTTCCAGGACATGAGTGCCCGGGATCCCATCGCCGACCTGCGCCGGATCGCGTTCCTGCTGGAACGGGCCAACGAGGCCACGTACCGGGTGCGGGCGTTCCGGTCGGCGGCGAAGACGCTCGGCGCGCTGCCCGCCGCCGAGGTGGCCGAGCGGGCCCGCACCGGCAAGCTGACCGAGCTGTCCGGCGTCGGTGACGTGACCGCGCGCTGCGTGGCCGAGTCGCTGGCCGGCGAGGAGCCGGTCTACCTGCGCCGGTTGCTGGCGACGGAGGGCACCGACCTGGACGAGGCGGCGGCGAAGCTGCGGGACGCGCTGCGCGGCGAGTGCCACACCCACTCGGACTGGTCCGACGGCGGCTCGCCGATCGAGGAGATGGCGCTGGCCGCGGTCGAGCTGGGCCACGAGTACCTGGTGCTCACCGACCACTCGCCGCGACTCACCGTGGCCCGCGGCCTGACCGCGGAGCGGCTGCGCAAGCAGCTCGACCACGTCGCGGCCGTCAACGAGGCGCTGCCGAAGGGCTTCCGTCTCCTCACCGGCATCGAGGTGGACATCCTCGCGGACGGCTCGCTCGACCAGGACGAGGACCTGCTGGCCCGCCTGGACGTGGTGGTCGGCTCGGTGCACAGCGGCCTCAACGACGACCGGGCGAAGATGACCCGCCGGATGCTGACCGCGATCGCGAACCCGCACCTGGACATCCTCGGCCACTGCACCGGCCGGATGGTCTCCTCCCGGCCCGCCGGGGTGACCGGGCCCGGGGACCGGGGGCACCGGGCGCGTACCCGCAAGGAGAGCGAGTTCGACGCGGAGGCCGTCTTCGCCGCCTGCGCGGAGCACGACGTGGCCGTCGAGATCAACTCCCGGCCGGAGCGGCAGGATCCGCCGAAGCGGCTGATCCGCCTCGCGCTGGAGGCCGGGTGCCGGTTCGCCATCGACACCGACGCGCACGCGCCGGGCCAGCTCGACTGGCAGCGGTTCGGCTGCGAGCGGGCCGCGCTGTGCGGCGTACCGGCGAAGCAGGTGGTGAACACCTGGACGGCCGACCGTCTGGTGAAGTGGACGGCCGGCCGTAGCTGACCGTCAGCCCCGGGCGGCCGGCTCGGCGGCGCGGACTGCGGGCGCGACCGCCTCCGGGCGCGGGCGGCGCCGCCCGAACAGGCCCTGGGCGACCGCGACGCCGACGAGCACCACGAACGCGCCGACCGGCTGGTGCCAGTTCATCCGCTCGCCCAGCACCACCGCGCCGACGAGCACCGCGAACACCGGGATCAGGTAGGTCACGGTGGACGCCGTGCTGGCCCCGGCCAGCCGGATGTTGCGCATGTTGATGACGAAGGCGAGCCCGGTGCCGAGCGCGCCGAGCGCCAGCACGCTCGCCGCCACGCGCGGGGAGAGGCCGATCGGTGACGGCGGCGTGCCGACGAACGGCGCGACGAGCGCGAGCTGCGCGGTCGCCACCAGCAGCTGCGCCGCCGACAGCGACAGACCGGAGTACGCACTGCCCGCGACGAACTTCTTCTGGTACGGAATGGCCAGCCCGTAGCAGGCCGCCGCGCCGAAGCACATGAGCTGGCCGACGAAGTGGGCGCCACCGACGCCCTCCCAGACGCCGAGCACCACGAGCACGCCGACGAAGCCCAGCCCCAGCCCGACCGCACGCCGGGCGGTCAGCCGCTCGGTGCGGAACACCAGCACCGCCAGCGGCAGCACGATCAGCGGCGTGGTGGCGTTCCAGATGCCGGCGAGCATCGACTCGACCCGCTGCTCGCCGTAGCCGAACAGGGTGAACGGCACCGCGACGCCGAACGCGGCCACCACGAGCATGTGCCCCCAGACGCGGAGGTCGCGGGGCAGCCGGTCGCGCAGCACCGCGAGCACCACGAGCAGCGTCAGCGCGCCGGTGGCCACCCGGTAGAGGGTGAGGTGCACGGGGTGCAGCTCGGTCACGCCGACCTTGATGAACAGGAAGCTGGAACCCCAGATGGCGGCGAGCGCGACGAACCCGGGCAGCCAGCTGCGCACCGGCGCGCGGTCAGGAGTGATCTCGACGTTCACCCCTGACACTCTGCCGCAGAGGTACGACGAAGTCGCGCGGTATTCCGGATGCGGCGTCACGTAGGGTCGCCTCGTGGGACGAATCGATGACCTCGCCAACCGGTACGTGGCCGAGTGGGCTCCGCTGAGCCCGACCGGCGCCACCTACGTCGGCATCGCCGGCTACGACGACCAGCTCGACGACCTGTCGCCCGAGGGTTACGCCGCCCGCGCCGAACTGGCCCGTCGCACGCTCGGCGAACTCGACGTGACCGAGCCGGAGACCGAGGCGGAGCGGACCGCCCAGGAGGCCATGCAGGAACGTCTCGGCCTGGAGCTGGCCCGCCACGACGCGGGCGAGACCGGCAGCGAGGTCAACGTGATCGCGAGCGGACTGCACGAGATCCGGATGGTCTTCGACCTCATGCCGACCGACGGCGAGGAGGCCCGGGCGAACGTGGCCGCGCGGCTCAACCGCTTCGCGTCCGCGCTGGACGGCTACAAGCGCACGCTGCGCGAGGCCGCCGCGGCGGGACGGGTCAGCTCGCGGGTGCAGCTCGTCGAGGTCGCCAAGCAGTGCGACGTCTGGGTCGACCCGGAGGGCGACAACTTCTTCCACGGGCTGGTCGAACGGATCGACGCCGACGGCGCGCTCGGCGCGGAGCTGCGCAAGGGCGCCGCCGCCGCGACCGCCGCCACCGCCGAGTTCGGGCAGTTCCTGCGCACCGAGCTGGCGCCGGTGGGCCGGGAGAAGCAGGCCGCCGGGCGGGAGCGCTACGAGCTGGCCTCGCAGTACTTCCTCGGCGCGAAGGTCGATCTGGACGAGACGTACGCCTGGGGTTTCGCCGAGCTGGCCCGGCTGGAGGCCGAGATGCGCGCGGTGGCCGCGCGGATCGCCGGACGCGGCGCCTCGGTCGACGACGCGGTACGCGCGCTCGACGCCGACCCGGCGCGGACGGTACGCGGCAAGGAGGCGTTCCGGGACTGGATGCAGGCGCTCGCCGACAGGGCGATCACCGAGCTGAACGGCACCCACTTCGACATCCCCGAGCAGGTACGCCGGATCGAGTGCTGCCTCGCGCCGACGAGCGACGGCGCCATCTACTACACCGGCCCGAGCGAGGACTTCTCCCGGCCGGGACGGATGTGGTGGGCGGTGCCGCAGGGCATCACCGACTTCTCCACCTGGCGCGAGGTGACCACCGTCTACCACGAGGGCGTGCCGGGTCACCACCTCCAGGTCGCCCAGACCGCCGTCCGGGCCGACCTGCTCAACCGCTGGCAGCGGCTGCTGTGCTGGGTCTCCGGGCACGGCGAGGGCTGGGCGCTCTACTCGGAGCGGCTGATGGACGAGCTGGGCTACCTCGACGACCCGGGTGACCGGCTCGGCATGCTCGACGGGCAGGCGCTGCGCGCGGCCCGGGTCATCGTGGACATCGGCATGCACCTGGAGCTGGAGATCCCGAAGGACAACCCGTTCGGCTTCCACCCGGGCGAGCGGTGGACGCCGGAGCTGGGCTGGGAGTTCATGCGGGCGCACTGCCGGGTGCCGGACGAGAACCTGCGCTTCGAGCTGAACCGCTACCTGGGCTGGCCCGGGCAGGCCCCGTCGTACAAGGTGGGCGAGCGGATCTGGTTGCAGGCCCGGGAGGACGCGAAGGCGCGCAAGGGCGCCGACTTCGACCTCAAGGAGTTCCACCGCCAGGCGCTCGACCTGGGCTCGCTGGGGCTGGACCCGCTGCGCAAGGCGCTGGCCCGGCTCTGAGCCGTGGTCCGGGTGCCGGCGGTGCGTCCGCCGGCACCCGTCGCCCTACGCGCCGAGCGTCAGCCGCAGCGTCGGCCGGCCGGTGAGCGTGTTGCTGGTGACGTACGCCAGGTCGATGACCGGGTCGGTGAACGTCACCGGGATGGGCAGCGTGACCGGCAGGCCGTCCGGGAACGGCAGGTCCGGCGTCAGCGTCAGTTTGATGCCGGCGAGCTTGCCGACGAACCGGGTGCAGTAGAACGCGACGTCGTCGCGGACCGTGAGGCGGTCGGTCGCGTACCGCTGGGTGCGGCCCCGGGGACCGTCGGCGACCAGCAGGAAGTCGTCGGTCACCGCCTCCTTCATGCTGAACTTCAGCACCTTGAGCGCGCCCTGCTCGGTCTGCAGGTCGGTGATCCCCTCGAACCGCAGCCCGGTCATGGTCACCTTGGAGCCGGTGAGCTTCGACGGCGTCTGGCCCACCTTCGGCAGGCTCGGGTCGGCGGCGATACGCGGCAGGAGCTTGCCGGGCTCCACTTTGCCGGGCTTCGCCGGGTCCACCTTGCCGGGCTTGTCCGGCGCCGGGCACTCGGTCGATCCGGGCCGGGCCGCCGGCTTGCTCGTCGGGGCCGCCGATCCACTCGCGGTCGGCGTGGGCGAGGGCGTCTCGCCCTTCTTGCTGCTGCCCTTGAACAGGTCACCGATCCCCTCGAAGAAGTCGGTGATGATGTTGCCCTCCCGCGTCGGGCTCGCGCTCGGCGACGGGGTGGGCGTCGCCGTGGGCGCGCTCGCGCCGGGCGTCGGCGTGGCGGGCCTCGACGGGCAGGCGCCGGCGGCGGGCTTGCTCGGGGCGGCGGCCTGCACCGCTCGGGGCTGCACGGCGAGGCCGGCGGTGGCGAGGCCGAGCACCACGAGGACGATGCCGAAGGCGCGCGGGTCCGCCGAACGGCCCGCCCACTCCGGCGGCCCGCCGTCGGATCCGGCCGCCTGCCCGTTCACCGACTGCCGAGGGACCGGCCGCTCCCCGCCCGGCCGCTCGGCAGTCGGCTGCTCGACGACCGGCCGTACGCCGGCCGGCACCTCGACGGTCGGCCGCGCGTCCGCGGGCTGTGTATCCACGGGCTGCGCGTCCACGGGCTGCCCGTCCACCACGGTGTCGGCCTCGGCGTCCACAGCGGTGCCGGGTTCGGCGTCCGCCTCGGTGTCGGGTTCGTCGGCGGCCGGACCGGCGGGACCAGCCGGAGGGGTCGGCACCCAGGCGAACGCGAGCGCGCTGCCCACGATGCCGAGCAGCAGACCGAGGAAGAAACCGCCGAGGTTGAGCCCGATCAGGGAGTAGACGGTGGTGATCGCCGCGACGATCGAGTAGAACAGCCGCTGCGGCGGGCTGAGCCAGAGCAGCACCCCGCACGTCACCAGGATGGCCGGGATCAGCAGCGAGAGCAGGCCGGTGGCGCCGCTGCTGAAGCTCAGGCCGTTGAGGGTCAACCGGGTGGAGGCGAGCATCTCCACCCCGGCCAGGATGATCAACAGGCCACCCCAGAACGGCCGGCTCCGCTGCCAGCGGCGGAAGGTCCGCCATGCCCGGGCCGCGGTGCCGGGCCGGGCGTGGGACGGGTCGACGGTTGTCACGTACTCCTCCTGGCGGAGCGGGGACGGGGACGGTCGGGCGGGCCCGCGGTGGTCGGCCACCGCGGGCCGTGCTCAGCTCAGAAGCACTCCTTGCCCTTGGCGTCGTCGCCCACGTTGACCTTGAGCCGCAGCCCGACCAGGTTGAACGTCGAGGAGGTGGTGTAGCGGGAGACCTGCTTCAGGTCACGGATGGTCACCCGGTCGGAGTTCTGGCCGAACGAGCCGCGCTGCGCCGTCGGGTTGAGGTCGCTGGCGTCGCGGCCGATCTTGATGTTGGTGAAGGTCGCGTTGCCCTCGAGCGAGTCCATCGCGATCACGAGGTCCTTGGCGCGGGCGGGGTCCTTGCCCTCACCGGCGTTGATGGTGAGCACCACCGGCAGGCCGGGCAGGTCGGCGCGGACGGACTGGCAGAGCTTGTACAGCTCGGCGCTGCTGATCTCGGCCATCGCGACCGGGCGGGTCGCGCCGGCCTTGCCGTCCTCGCCCTTCTCGCGGACGATGCCGCCGTACTGCTTGAAGCCCTCACCCTCCAGGCGGTCGGCGCCGATCTTGAACGTCTGCCCGGACACGGTGATGTCGGAGGCGATGGCGCCGGTCGACATGCCGAACAGGATGGCACCGGCGGCGGCCGTGGTGGGCACGATCATGGCGGCGAACCGCCGCCACCGGGTACGACCCTGGTTGTCGAGCCGATTCTGCACGGGTTCCTCCTCGAACGAATGTGCGCGGCGGCCGGTGGGGAACCGGCGGCCCGCGCCGGGCCCGCCCTCTGTTACCGACGGGTAACGATCGAGCCTGATCGTGCACCCGATGCGGTGCAGCTCACAACCCCCCGATTACCCGGTAGTAACACCGGGGTGAGGCGGGCACGTCACCAGGCGTCACGAAATCCCAGGCCAGAGGCGGCTTCGAGGGCGAAATGTCGCGCCAAACCGGGCATAGATGACCGTGAGCGCGACGGAAAGTCACCGGATATCTCGCCGTTACAATCGAGTAACGAATGTAAAGTAGGTTCGCCCGCATGGGAGATCTTCACGACGGAGGGGTGGACCGCGATGCGGTCCACCCCTCCGTCGTGCTTCCGGCTCACCGGTCAGCGGCGCTCCACCTCGCCGGTGCCCGACCGCTGGGCCGGCACCGACGGATCGTCGGACCGCCAGTTCGTCGACGCAGGCGGGATCTCGTCGTCGAGCGGGCCACCCACGGGCTCCTGGTCGACACGCGTGGGCGTCGGGTCGGAGGTCGGCGCGTCCGCGCGGTGCCGGGCGCTGCCGTCACCCTTGGGCCGGGTCACCAGCCACACGCCCGCGATCAGGGCGATCAGGCCGAGCACACCGGCGATGATCGGGCCCCAGACACTGATCATGCCGATCTTGAAACGGTTGTCCTTCACCGTCTCGACGCTGCGGCTGATCGTGTCGTCGTTGTAGTTGAAGTCCGCGTCCAGCAGCACGGTCGGGGCGCCGGTGTCCGGACGCAGCTCCTTGTACTGCTGCTCGCGCACCTTGACGTAGGCGCCGGTCACCGGGTCGACCCAGAGCGTACGGGTGTTGCTGTAGACGACCTGGCCGCTGGTCGCGGTCGGCGCGAACTTGCCCAGCAGCGTCTTGACGCTGTCCGCCGGGGTGTTCAGCGGCTCGTTCTCGATCCGCTGCTCGAAGCGGTACGTCTCAACGCCCTTGATCTTCTCGGTGCCGGTGAACCGCGCCGGGAAGGTCTTCTTCAGGTCGCGGTCGAACACCTGGTAGTCACGCTTGCCGGTGCCGAACGGGAACTTGTAGATCTG
Organism: Micromonospora sp. CNZ285; assembly: GCF_004637285.1. Taxonomy (NCBI): domain Bacteria; kingdom Bacillati; phylum Actinomycetota; class Actinomycetes; order Micromonosporales; family Micromonosporaceae; genus Micromonospora; species Micromonospora sp. CNZ285. The sequence continues at coordinate 5,051,519 of NZ_SPQD01000001.1, forward strand.
GCCCGAGTAACGCACGTTGCCGACCGGGGTCTGCTCCGCGCCGGACTCGTTGAGCCACTGCTCGTCCCACGGCGCCGCCGCGCCGGAGATCCGGTAAAGCGCCAGTTCGGTGCTGTACTGGCTGATCACATCCTGGTTGTCGCTGCGCTTGACCGTCTGGAAGACGTTCCAGATGACCGCGTCGCCCTTCAGCTCCTTGGGCACGCGGTCCTTGGTGTCCTCCGGCTGCGGGATGACCTCGATGCTGGACACGAGATCGGCCTGCGGCACGTCGATGCTCACCGCGCCGGCTTCGGACTTGATCTGTAGGAACTTCGCGCCCTTCGCCTCCGCGACGGACGTCGTTGGTTCCAGGTCATAGGGCAGCTTGGTCACGGCGGGGGCCACGTAGAACGGCAGCCCGGCCGCGAAGACCAGCAACAAGACACCTAGCCCGAAGAGCGCGGCGCCCACGCGAAGCTTCACTCATCCTCCTGTAACCTGCCGCCCTACGGTCTGTCGTCCGGGGCACCCGATCCTTAGCATTGGCGGGAGGTTACTCCCCAGTCACCTGCAAAAGCGACCCCCTGGATGTCCAGATGTCCACAGCCACCACGCCAACAATCCCGGAGCCACCGGTAACGGGCCGTCTTCCCGCCCTCGACGCGCTGCGAGCGATCGGCGCGGTGGCGGTCGTCGGTCACCACGTCGGCTTCCAGACCGCCGTCACCATGAACACCACGTGGGGCGGCTGGTTGGCGCGCCTGGACGTGGGCGTGGCGATCTTCTTCGTGCTCTCCGGGTTCCTGCTGTTCCGCCCGTGGGCGCTCACCGTCGCCACCGGACGGCCCCGCCCCCGAGCCAAGCGCTACTTCTGGCGCCGTGCGCTGCGGATCCTGCCCGCGTACTGGCTGGCGGTGGTGGTCTGCTTCGTCGTCCTGCCCGGCAACGACCCGGTGTCGGCCGGTGACTGGCTGCGTCACCTCACGCTCACCCAGATCTACGGCCCGGGTCAGCTGCGGCACGGGCTCAGCCAGACCTGGAGCCTCGCCACCGAGGTCGTCTTCTACCTGCTCCTGCCGCTGCTCGCCGTGCTCGCCGTGGGCCGGACCTGGCGTCCCGTCCGCACCGTCCTGCTCGCCTCGTCCGGGGCGCTGCTGACCCTCGCGTGGGTCGCCATGATGGGCGCCGGCTGGCTCGACGGCGCGCTGCACACGATGTGGTTCCCGTCGTACGGCGCGTGGTTCGGCGGCGGCATGGCGCTGGCCGCGGCGCACGTGGCCCTGCGTACCGGCACCGCGCCGGCCGCCTTCCGGGTGCTCGACGATCTCGCCTCGGCGCCGCTCGCCTGCTGGGGCGCGGCGGTCGCGGTGATGGCGATCGCGACGACGCCGATCGCCGGCCCGCGCGACCTGACCAGCCCGACCGCCGTCGAGTTCGGCACCAAGATGGCGCTCTACCTCCTGATCGCCGTCCTGATCACGGTCCCGGTGGCGTTCGGCGGCCCGACCCGGGCGAAGGAGGTCTTCAGCACCGGGTCGGCGCGGTGGATGGGCCACGTGTCGTACGGGCTGTTCCTGTGGCACCCGCTGGTCATCGAGCTGATCTATTTGCTCGAGGATCGGCCGCTGTTCACCGGCGATTTCGTCAACGTCTTCGCCCTGACCATGATCTTCGGGCTGGTATACGCCGCGGCCAGCTACTACGGCGTCGAGCGCCCGCTCCAGATGCTCGGCACGCAGCGCCGCCGGCCGACCGGGCGCGGGCCGGCGTCCGGAACACCCGCGACCACGGCCACCACGACGGCCACCACACCGGACGTCGCAGCACCGGCCTAGCAGTAACGCCCCGATCACTCCGAGTAGCCCGGCGACGGCCGGCGGCCCAACGCCGCCGGTCGGGGCATTGCCGGGCGGAAGCCCAGCCCTTAATGTGACGCGCACCGCTAAATTACTTGAGAGTAGGGTTCGCGTGGAGCGTCGCTTCGGCATGCCCGGACACGTGCTGTTCCTCAACTGGCGAGACACTCGCAACCCCGAGGGCGGCGGTTCCGAGGTGTACGTGGAACGGATCGCCGCCGAGCTGGTGGCGCGCGGGTTCCGCGCCACCCTGTTCTGCGCCGCGCACCGCGAGGCTCCCGCCGACGAGGTCAACGACGAGGGCATCCGGTTCGTCCGGCGCGGCGGCCGGCACACCGTCTACCTGTGGGCCGCGCTCTGCTACCTGGCCGGGGCGTTCGGCCTCGGCCCGCTCGCCGCGCGCCGGGGCGGCCGGCCGGACATCCTCGTCGACGTCTGCAACGGCCTGCCGTTCCTCTCCCCGCTCTGGGCCCGGCGCCCGGTGGTCAAGCTGATCCACCACGTGCACCGCGAGCAGTGGCCGGTGGTCCTGCCGCAGTGGGCCGCCCGGTTCGGCTGGTGGGTCGAGTCGTCGCTGGCGGTACGCGTCTACCGGCGCTGCCGGTACGTCACCGTGTCCGAGGCGACCCGGCGCGAACTCGCCACCCTCGGCGTACCGCCGGAGCAGGTCTCGGTGGTCTACAACGGCACGCCGGAGCTGCCCCGCACCGACGCCGAGCGCGCCCCGTTCCCGCTGCTCGTGACGCTGAACCGGCTGGTGCCGCACAAGCGGGTGGAGGTGGCGCTGCGCGCGGTCGCGGCGCTCGCCGACGAGCTGCCCCAGCTCCGCCTGGTGGTCGCCGGTCAGGGCTGGTGGGAGTCGCACCTGCGTGAGGTCGCCGACGAGCTGGACATCGCCGACCGGGTGGACTTCCGGGGCTTCGTGACGGAGGAGGAGAAGGCCGCGCTGCTCGCCTCGGCCTGGGTCGCCCTGACGCCGTCACTGAAGGAGGGCTGGGGGCTGACGATCGTGGAGGCCGGCGCGGCGGGTACGCCGACTGTGGCGTTCCGGGAGGCGGGCGGCGTCGCGGAGGCGGTGGTCGACGGGCGTACCGGCCTGCTGGCCGACGACATCGACGACTACCTGGCGAAGGTGCGCGCGCTGCTGCACGACGACGAGATGCGTCAGGAGATGGGCGCTCAGGCCCGGCGGCACGCGGCGAACTTCACCTGGCCGGTGGCGGGGGAACGCTTCGCGACCCTGCTGGAGACTGCGGACTCGCCCCGCCGGGTGCAGCGGCGGGGCGACCCGTCCTACCTGTTGCCGTAGACCTCGGGGGCGTACGGGTCCTGCTTCCCGGCCCGCTTGGCCGCCTCCGTGGCGTTACGCGCCTCGGTCGCGGCCTCCTCGGCCGTGGCGGTCGCGGCGGCCGAGAGCCCGCCGAGGGCCAGGACCCCGAGCAACGCCGCCACCAGGCCGGACACGACAAGGGTTAGAGCTCTACGCATGCCATTCCTCCGATGGTGAGACGTGCGAGCGGACGTTACCACGCAGTAGCTCGCCGGCGTAGGGTCGAAAAGGCGGCAGCCATGACCGCCAGAACGGCAGTTCCGCACGCCAGCACGACCAGCCAGCGGTCCGCTCCGGCCCGCTGCGGGGCACCCGAGGCAGCCGGATTCCGGTAGAGGCTCAGCGACTCCCCCTCGTACCGGAGGTCGAGACCGGCCAGGACGGCCGGGTCCACTGTGCTCGGCGTACCGTGCTGCACCACCACCCAGCCCACCCCGGTGGCCGAGACCGGCCGTCCCTCGGCGAGCACCCGGCGCACCTCGCGCAGGCGCGGATTCTCCCCGGCCACCGCCACGTCGTCGACCACGAGCGTGTCGTCGGTCAGGACGGTTCCCGGCAGGTAGCGGGGCGCCGGGTCCAGCACCACCCGGCCCGGGTTCCACGGATAGGCCCGGTAGGTGGTCAGCGGCAGGGCGAGGACCTCACCCGGGTCGTCGGGCAGGCGCTCGGCGACCGCCTGCCAGTCCGCCGGGTAGCGCACCGGGCTGATCCGGCCGGCCCCGCCGAACGCCAGGTCCGGCATCGCGGCCACCGGCAGGAGCAGCAGCCCGGCCAGCACGATCCCGCCGACCTCCCGGTCGATCCGGGCCACCAGCCGCTCGGCGCCGAGCGCCGCGCACACCACCAGCACGAGGGCGTACGGCGCGAGGAACTTCTGCCCGTCGCGGAGCAGCCCCGCGCCCGGCACGTGCGCCACCGCCCAGCTCAGCGCCGTGTCGCCGCCGGGCAGCACGGCGAGGGCGGCCAGCAGGTACCCGCCGCCGGCCAGCACGCCCAGCCGTACCGCCGCGCCCGCCGGCAGCCGCCGCCGCAGCAGGCCCGCGCCGACAGCGGCCAGGACCACGAGCACCACAGTCGCCAGCGGGGCCAGCGTGGCGGACCGGCTGGACGGGGTGGCCTGCACGTTCCAGATGCCGCCGGTGCCCGCGAGCGCCACCAGCGGGCCGGCCCAGTTCTCGGCGCGCGCCGCGAACGCCGCTACACCCGCCGGGTCGGACGTGCCACCCGCGCCGGTCACCAGGGCCGCCACGATCCACGGGGCGTTCAGCAGCGCGACACCGCCCACCGCTACCGCGGACAGCCGCAGCCGGGCCCGGTCCGCCGCCAGCACCAGCACCGTCGCCAGCGCGATCAGGCCGCCGGTCGGGGTGATCGCGGCGGGCGCGGCGAGCAGCACCACCCGGGCGAGCGCGCCGTCACGGCCCGCCCGCAGGTCCAGCGCCGCCCGCACCAGCCACGGCAGTGCGGCGTACGCCAGCAGCAGCCCCCACTGCCCGATCAGCAGCCGCTCGGCCAGGTACGGCGTCCACGCGTACGCCACGGCGGCGACGAGTTGCACCGCACGCCGCTCGGTCGGCACCAGCCGTCCGGCGCCCACGGCGGCGAACAGGACCGCACCGGCCAGCGCCACTCGCTGCACCACCCAGCCCGGCACGAGCTGGCTCACCAGCGAGACCAGCGCGTCCATCGGCACCGCCCGGGGCAGGCTCTGCGCCGGGGCCACCAGATCCCAGCTCAGCGGCTGCCGGGGGACGAACACCATGTCGTACCGCAGCGCGTAGCCCGGCACCGCGAGCGGCGCCAGGATCAACGCGGTGACGACGACCGCCACGAGGTACAGCGACAGCGACTCTCGCCACCGCCGGACCGCGGGGCCGCCGCCCTCGGCGGGACGTCCGGTCATTACGGCTTCGGCACCGCCCGGCCGATGGTGATCAGGTTGGTGCACAACCTGACTCCGGGCGTGTTGACCGTCAGCTCGACGGCGGACCCGGCGCCCTCCAGCATGAAGAACACGTCGTTCAGCCCGCTCTTGAGCGTGATCTCGCGGGTGGCGTCGCCGAGCTTGAACACCGCCGTCGAGTCGCCGGAGCTGACGTAGCCGAAGTGCACCACGTACGGCCACTCGACCAGGTAGCCGTCCATCGGGATGCGGACGGTCCGGCCGCCCTCGGCCAGGTGCCCGCAGCCCTCCACGGTGCCGGGCGCGACCTTGCGTCCCTCGACCACGACCGGACGGATCCGGCCGTTCTCGTCGAACGTCGACGGCTTCTCGCCCATCGTCACGAACGTCGGCCGGCGCTCCGCCGGACGGAAGAAGTGGGACTGGAGGTTGTCCGGCCAGAAGTACCCGGCCACGACCCGGTCCGGGACGGTCGTGTCGAAGAAGACGGTCCCCGGCGGCGCGGCGGCCAGCTCGGCCTGCGTCGTGGCCAGGTAGTCCCGCCCGTGCTTGGTGCTCCAGTTGTCACCGAACCGCGCGGTGCTCCACAGCGTGCCCACGCCGATGGTCGCCAGCAGCACCACCATCGAGACCAGGCCGACCGCGAAGGCACCCGGCTCCCGCAGCACCGTCGGCAGCGGCCACGCGGAGACGTCGTCCTCGTCGTTGTCCTTCATCCCGAGCAGCGCCACCCCGACGCAGATCGCGGCCACCAGCACCACGTCCGCGACGTAGCGGGGGACGACGCCGACCAGCGGCCCGAGCGGCCCGCCGAGCCGGGTCACCGCGAACAGCGCGGCGACCAGGCCGAGGTAGCAGGCGAGCAGCAGCCAGGCCCGCCCGGCGGACGGCCGCCGCCGCACGGTGACCACGATCAGCGCCGCGAGCACCGCCCAGGACAGCCACTTCGCGATGTCGTACGGGTCGGACAGCGGCGGCCCGTCACCGGCGTACGTCCAGCGCCACGGCCCGCCCAGCAGGCCCGGCACCACCGTGTCACCGATCAGGTCGCCCAGGAAGGAGAAGACCTGCCCGACCGAGGTGGGCTCGTCCAGCCCCCGGGCCGGGCGGGTCAGGTAGTACGTCAGGTACGCCCCGGACAGCACGGTGAGCGTCAGCCACGCCGGCCAGAACCGCACGACGGTGGTCACCAGGCTGCGCCACGCGCGGCCCTTGGTGAACAGGAACGCGGTCAGCAGGAACAGCAGGGGCACGATCAGCAGTGCCTTGGTGTCGAAGAGCAGGCCGAACACGACCCACAGCGCGACCAGGACGAGGTGCCGCCTACGGCCGGTACGCACGTACCGGACCTGGGCCGCCACCGCGAGGACCAGGGCCAGTTGCGGCGGCAGCACGAGCAGCCCGACCAGCCACAGCGACGACACCTCGAGCGTCAGCGGGCTGAACAGGAACAGGCTCAGCGGGACCAGCAGTCCCCAGCCGGGCCGCAGCAGGTCACGGAGCAGCCGGTAGAGGGCGATCCCCACCGCCGCCTGCCCGGCCGCCAGCAGCAGGATCCACGGCCAGCCGGCGAAACCGGCCGCCCGGACCATCAGCCACGCGACCGCCAGCCCGGCCGGCATGAGGTGGTTGTTGAACGTGCCCAGCAGGTAGTCCGGGTCCAGGCGGGTGTCGAGCACCTGCGCGGCGATGACGAACTCGTCCTGCGAGAACCAGCCACGGGCGGCCAGCCCGGCGCGCGACGCGACGGACACGATGATGAGGGCGATCGCGACCGCGCGGACGCGGTCAGCGGCGATCCAGCGGCCGATCGGTCCGGGTCCGTCGTCCTCCGCGCCGACGGCTGCCGGATGCGTCTCGGCCGCTGCTTGTGGCATTGACATGGTCGGCAGCCTGCCACACGCTTACACGCCGTGGGGACGGCCGTTCTCCTGATAACGCCTCGCCGCGCCCCCAGGTCGCCACTGCGCGTCCGGTCCGGATAACGTCGCGCGACACGCGTCATGTTGCAGGTGCGCGTACGGCCGGCGGAGACGGGAGCCGAAAATGCGTGCGGACGGGACGACAACGTCGCCGACGGGGACGGACACCCCCGCCCGGGAGACCGGCCGTGCCCGGCAGACGGCGCGGCGGTTCCGGCATTTGACGATCTGCCTCGCGCTCACCGCCCTCGCCTTCCAGCAGGCGCCCGGGCAGGTCGTACCGGACACCAAGGTCGACCTGAACGTCAATCCGGCGGGGTGGCTGCTGCGCTCGCTGCACCTGTGGGATCCCACCGGCACGTTCGGCCAGCTCCAGAACCAGGCGTACGGATATCTCTGGCCGATGGGCCCGTTCTTCCTGCTCGGGACGGAACTGGGCATCGCGCCGTGGATCGTCCAGCGGCTCTGGTGGGCGCTGCTGTTCTGCGTCGCGTACCTCGGTGTGGTGCGGCTGGCGGGCCGGCTCGGCATCGGCAGCCCCGCGGGCCGGATGATCGCGGGTGTCGCGTTCGCGCTGTCCCCGCGCATCCTGACCCAGCTCGGCTGGTCGTCGGTGGAGTCCTGGCCCAGCGCCGTCGCGCCGTGGGTGCTCATCCCGCTCGTGGGACTCGCCCGGGGCGCCCGGCTGCGCCGCGCGGTCGCCGGGTCGGCGGTCGCCGTGGCCTGCGCGGGCGGCGTCAACGCCACCGCCGTCGCGGCGGTGGTTCCGCTCGCCCTGCTCTGGCTCGCCACGCTCCGGCCGTTGCGCCGCCGCGTCACCGCCCTCGCGGCCTGGTGCGGCGCGGTCGCCCTGGCCACCGCGTGGTGGCTGATCCCGCTGCTGGTCCTCGGCCGGTACAGCCCGCCGTTCCTGGACTACATCGAGACCGCCCGCAACACCACAAGCGTCACCGACGCGGTGACGACGCTGCGCGGCGCCTCCTACTGGGTGGCGTACCTGGCGTCCCCGTTCGGCGCGACCATCCCGGTCGGCGCCCGGCTGGCGAACGACACGCTGCTCGTGGTGGCCACCCTGGCGGTGGCCGCGCTCGGGGTGCTCGGCCTGTCCCGGCGCGGGATGCCGCACCGCCGGTTCCTCATCACCGGTCTGCTGGTCGGCGTCGCGCTCGTCGGGCTCGGGCACACCGGCGACCTGCCGAACATCCTCGCCGGGCCGCAGCAGCAGTTCCTCGACGGCATCGGCGCCCCGCTGCGCAACGTGCACAAGTTCGACGTGCTGCTGCGCCTGCCGCTGGCGCTCGGCCTGGCGCACCTGGTCAGCCTCGCCGTGCGCGCCGCCCGGACCGCCCCCGAGCAGCGCCGTGGCCGCGCCACAGCCCGGGCCTGGCTCACCGCCGGCACGGCGATGGTCGCGGTCGCGGGCGTCGCCTCACCGGCGCTCGCCGGTGGCCTCGCCACCCCGGGCGCGGTCAAGGACGTGCCGGGCTACTGGCACGAGGCCACCGACTGGCTGGACGCCAACACCGGACGCGGGCGCGTCCTCGTCGTCCCCGGCGCGCGCTTCCCCGCGTACGACTGGGGCAGCACCACCGACGAGATCGCCCAGCCGCTGCTGGACAGCCGGTGGGCGGTCCGCAACGCCATCCCGTTCACCCCGCCCGCCACGATCCGGCTGCTCGACGCGATCGAGTCGACGCTCGCCACCGGCGCCGGTTCGACCGGCCTGGCCGACCTGCTCGCCCGCTCCGGGATCAGTCACGTCCTGTTCCGCGCCGACCTCGACCACGGCCGCTCGGACACGGCCCGCCCGGCGGTCGTGCGGCAGGCGCTGGAACGCTCGCCCGGCCTGACCCGCGTCGTGTCGTTCGGCCCGGTACGCGGCGGCTCCGACACCCCCGACGAGTTCCGCGACCAGGGTCTGGACGTGCCCGGACGGGCGCTTGAGGTGTACCGGGTGGACCGGCCCGTCCAGCCGGTGGTCGCGTACGACCGCGACGACGTGACCACCGTCGTCGGCGGTCCCGAGTCGCTGCTCGACCTGGCCGCCTCCGGCCAGCTCAGCGCTGCGCCCACGATCCTGGCCGGCGACGTGAAGGCCGGCGAGACCACCGGGCGCGTCGTGATGACCGACGGGCTGCGCCGGCGCGACGTCTCGTTCGGCCGGCTGCGCGACAACTCCTCCCAGACGCTCACCGCCGACGACACCTTCGCGGTGTCCGCGCCCGCGCACGACTACCTGCCCGACTGGGGGCCGGAGTGGTCGACGGTCGCGCGCTTCGAGGGCATCAGCGGGATCCGCGCCTCCACCGCCCGCTCCCAGATCGACGCGACCGGCGGCACCCGGCCCGAATACCAGCCGTACGCGGCGATGGACGGGAACACCGCCACGTCCTGGCGGTCGGCGCCGCACTCGCGCAGCGACAGGCAGTGGATCGAGGTGAACCTGGCGAACCCGACCCGGGTCACCCGGGTGGAGGTGTGGTTCGACCTGAAGGCCGACGCCCTGCCCACCACCGTCACCGTGACCGCCGGGTACGAGAGCCGCACCGTCGAGCAGTTCGGTGACCACATGGTCTTCGAGCTGCCCGGCGTGCACGCCACCCGCAAGGTCGAGGTGTCCGTGGACGCCGCGTTCGACCTGCGCCCGTTCGGCGACAAGACGGTCGGCATCACCGAGATCAAGATCCCCGGTGTCCAGACCGGCCGGACCCTCCAACTGCCCGCCGCCCCGGCCACCGACCAGCCCGCCGGCGTGGTCGTGTCGGCGGCCCCGTCCACGCCCGCCTGCTTCACCGTCGACGGCCGCCCCCGCTGCTCCACCGACGCGATCCGCGGCTCGGAGGACGCCTCCACCATCGACCGCACCTTCACGCTGCCGGTGGCCGGGACGTACGACGCGAAGCTGTGGGCGCGGCCGACCCCCGGCCCGGAGCTGAACGCCGCCCTGGACAAGCTGGTCGCGGACGCCCAGCCGTTGCGCCTCGCGCCGCAGGTCACCGCGTCCTCGACGGCGGTACCCGACCCGGCCGGCCGACCCGGCGCGGTCCTCGACGGCGACCCGGCCACGAGCTGGTCACCGGCGCTGAACGACGAGGCGCCGATCCTGCGCCTCACCTGGCTCGAACCGCAGGTCATCAGCCGGATCCGGTTCACCGTCGAGGAGGGGACCGCCGCCACCCGGATCGGCAGCGTCCGGGTGGTCGGCAACGACGGGTTCCGCAGCAACCTGCTCACCAACGACGGCGTGCTCACGCTCGACCCGCCGATGCGGACCGACTCGATCACCATCCAGTTCCTCGACAAGCCGTCCGCGACCAGCACCGACCCGTACGGCCTGCGGCTGCCCGAGCCGCTGCCCATCGCGGTCGGCGAGGTGGCGGTGCTGCCCCTCGGCACCACTGTCGCGCCCCGCCCGGAGACGCCGCTGAAGCTGGCCTGCGGCTCCGGTCCGACGCTTCAGGTCGGCTCGTCCCGGATCACCACCACGCTCACCGGAACCGTCCGCGACCTGCTGGAACTGCGCGAGATGCCGGTCACCGCCTGCGGCCGTACCACGCCCAAGCAGCTCGACCTGGGCAGCGGCGAGCACCGCGTCGTCACCACCGCGAGCACGCTCGCCACCGCCACCCGGGTCGCGCTGACGCCACGGACCGCGATGCCCGCCGCGGAGGCCACCGCCGGCGACATCAAGGTGGGTTCCTGGTCGGCCACGGAGCGGCGGGTACGGGTGTCCGAGCACCCCGTCGACCGGGTGCTCGCGGTCCGGGAGAACACCAACACCGGCTGGCAGGCGACCATCGGCGGCACGACGCTCACCCCGCTCGTGGTGGACGGCTGGCAGCAGGGCTGGATCCTTCCCGCGGGTGTCTCCGGGGACGTGGTGCTGCGCTTCACGCCGGACACCCCGTACCGGATGGGTCTGCTGCTCGGCGGCGTCCTGCTGGCGGTGGTGGTGCTGCTCGCGGTGCTGCCCGACCGCCGGCCCGCCGGGGATCGCGCGGTCGTCGTCGCACCGGCGGCCCGGCGCCGGCTCACCCGCTCGCTGCCGCTGCTGGCAGTCGGCGCCGCCGCGCTCGTGCTCCACAGCGGTCTGCTCGGTGCCCTGCTGGTCGCGGCGGGCTTCATGCTCGCCGTTCCCGGGCCGCGCCGCCTGCCCTGGACCAGTGACCCCCGGCGGGTCAGGAGGATCGCCCGGGCCGTCGAGACGTGGCTCCCGGGCGCGCTCGTGGTGCTCGCCGGATGGATCTACCTGGAATCGGGCGACCGGCACACCGACGCGCTGCCGCAACTCGTGACTGTCGCCGCGCTGGGCGCACTCTGGCTCTCCACGACCGCCCGTCGACGACCCGTACGCCGGATCAGCCCTGCTTCGGCGGCGGCCGTGACCGTGCCGGCCCCCCGGGTGCCGGAGCCGGCCGGGCAGCCGACGCCCGTCCCCGCCCTCGCCGGGGCGGCCGTCGCCGCTCCCGCCGCCCTCGCCGGTCCGGGCGCGGGTCCGGGCGGATGGCCGGACCTCGACGTCGGGCCGGGTCCGGACCGAGACGCGGACGGCGCCGAGCCGGGCCGGGACCGGGATGCGGACCGGGATACCGAGCCGGGCGCGGGCCCGGGGCCGGAACGCGACGCCGAGCCGGCCACGGACCGGGACGCGGGCCGGATGCCGGACCGCGAGGCCGAGCCGGATACGAACCTGGACGGTCGCGCCGAGCCCGACTCGGACGGGCGGCCCGGACCGGACGCCGCGCCGGGACCGGACGGTGGTCCCGCGTCCCGCGTCTCGGAGATCACGTGAGCGAGGGCCAGCCGGGCCCCGAGCCGGCGGACGGCCGGAGGACCGGGCTGGGGGCGGCGGGCGTCGCCGTCACGCTCGCCGGGGTACTGGTCAACGGCCTGGCCTACCTGGTGCCGGTGCTCGCCGCCCGGAAGCTCGACGCGGACGACCTCGGCGCGCTCGCCACCGCCCTCGGCCTGGTCGCCATCGCCGGTGTGCCGGGGCTCGGCCTGCAACTCGCGGTCGCGGTGCACCACGCCCGGCACGGCCCCTCCGACACCCGGCGGCTCACGGTGCTGACCGCCGCCCTCTGCGCGGGCGCGCTGCTGGTGGCGACGCCGGTGCTCGTCGCCGCGCTGGACCTGCCGGCGGTGGTACCGGCGCTGCTGGCGGTCACCACCGCCTCGGTGGTGCTCTCGTCGCGCTCGCTCGGCGAACTGCAGGGCGGTCAGCGCTTCCTGCGGCTCGCCACCGCGATGGCGCTGCTGGCCGCCGCCCGCTACGGCGGGGTGATCGTGGGGCTGCTGCTCGGCGCCGGCCTGACCGGCGCACTCGGGATCGGTGCGCTCACCGCCGCGCTGGCGCCACCGGCGCTGGCCTGGCTCACCGGTACGCCCCGGCGTCCCTCGGCCGCCCCGCGCCTGACCGTCGCCCAGGTGACCGCCGGGTGCGGCGCGACGCTGGCGATGCTCGTCGTCTCCTACGCCGACCTGCTGCTGGCCCGGCAACTGCTGCCGCCCTCGGGCTCCGGGGCGTACTCGGTGGGGACCGTCCTGACCAAGGGCGCGCTCTGGGCGCCGCAGGTCGCCGCCGTGCTGGCGCTGCCGCGCCTGGCCCGTGGGGACCGCCGCAGCCGCACCGTCGCGCTCGCGGTGACCGGTGCCTGCGGTCTGGTCCTGGTGGGCGCGTCGGCTGTTGCCGGCGGGCTGGCCTTCCGGCTCGTCGGCGGACCCGACTACACGGCGCTCGGCCGGTACGCGCCGCTGTTCGCCGCCGTCGGCGCGCTCTACGCGGTGACGTTCGTGCTGCTCAACGACCGCCTCGCCGGGGGCGTCAGGTGGGCGGCGGCGCCACTGTGGTTCGGCACCGCAGCGCTGGTGACCGTCGCCGCGATCGTGCGCCCGCGTACCGTCGGCGGTCTCGTCGTCGCGGCCCTCGCGACGGCCGTGGTCACCACACTGCTGATGGCCGTGCCGGCGCGTCGGCGGACAGCCAGTCACCCAGCAACAGGTGATCGATCGAGTCCACCCGGCCCAGCGTCCGACCGGACGCGATCCGCTCCCGCAGCTCCGCCCGGGTGAACCAGCGCGCCTCCAGCAGCTCCACCCCGTCGACGCGGACCTGCTCGGAGGTGGCGACGGCCCGGAAGGCCACCATCAGACCGGCGGGGAACGGCCACGCCTGCGACCCCTGGTAGGTCACGTCGGTGACTGTCACCCCCGCCTCCTCCGCCAGCTCCCGGCGGACCGCGTCCTCCAGGCTCTCACCGACCTCGACGAACCCGGCGAGCGTCGAATAGGCCCCCTCGGCCGCGCCCGCGTGCCGGGCCAGCAGGCAGCGCCCCGGCGAGCCGGGCGCCTCGACGAGCACGATGACGGCCGGCTCGATCCGGGGGAACAGCAGCCGCCCGCACTCCGCGTCCGCGCAGGTCCGGACGTGCCCGCCACCACCGGCCACCGCCGCCGCCCCGCACGCGCCGCAGTACCGCTGCTGCCGGTGCCACGACAGCAACCCCCTGGCGTACGCCTGAACGGCCGCCCCGGCCGGGTCGAGCCGGCCGGCCAGCGCCCGCAGGTCGACGGCACGCGTCGCGGCGGCCGCCTCCACGGCGGCCCGCTCGCCCAGCGCGGACAGATCCGCGGCGAACACGGCGGCGTCCCCGTCGAGGCCGAGGAAGACGGTCTCACCCGCGGCGGCCCGGACGGCCGACGCGCGCTGCCCGGTGAGCCGGACCGGGCCGTCCCCGTCGGCCAGGCAGCGGTCCCGCCACAGCGGCAGCACCACGCTCGCCGGATCGGTCAGCCGCTCGGCCAGCCAGTCCGCGTCGGTGCGCCGCGCCGCCGCCCGGTCCAGCCATCCACCGCCGTACGCCAGCACCCGATCCTGTGTCCGCACCGACTCACCGTGCCACGATCCGCACCGCCGCACGGCCCCGAAACGGGTGATCGGTGCGACACCGGCGGTCACCCGACACGACCGCCGGGCCGGACCCTCCCGGAGGGCCCGAGCGTTGGTTACCGTAGGTGTCTCCCGCGGGGGAAGCGGTCCCCGCGTGTACTTCCGATCGAGGTTGCAGTGACGATGTACGGCGAGAAGATGCCGGCTGCCGACGACCGTCCCACCATCAAGGTGGCGGCGGTGAGCTGGCCCGGCGTCGAGATGGAGCCGGTCGCCACACCACCCGGAGGCGGCGCGGCCAAGCCCACACGCTCGCGACGGGCCCGGCTGCTGCTGGCCGGGGGGATCGTCGCGGCCGTGCTCGCCGGCGGCGTCGGCCTGGGCGCCTACGCGTACGCCGGTGACGTGCCCCGCGGCACCACGGTGCTCGGCACCGAGCTGGGCGGGCGGAGCCGCGCGGAGGCCGCCCAGGCGCTCCGCGCCGAGCTGGAACGCCGGGCCGACACGCTCAACGCCCCGCTCGCGGTCACCGTCGGTGAGAACAAGGCCGAGCTCACGCCGTCCGAGGTGGGGCTCACCATCGACGTGGACGCCACGGTGGCGGCCGCCGCCGAGGCCGACGCGCACGCGGTGAGCCGGCTCGTCGGCTCCCGGGCGGTCGAGCCGGTGGTCACCGTCGACCAGGCCAAGCTGGGTGCGGCCCTCCGGAAGGTGATGGGCGCGCAGGGTCGTGAGATGACCATGCCGGCGATCATCTGGACCGGCACCACACCGAAGCCGGTCTACCCGAAGCCGGCGCTGACGATCGACACCGACGGTGCCACCGCCGTGGTGAAGGCCGGGTGGCTGGCCGCCGAGCCGGTCACCGTGCCGCTCGTCGAGAAGTGGCCGGCGACCACCCGCGAGGAGGTGGACCGCCTCGTCGCCGAGCTGGCCCGGCCCGCGGTGGCCGCGCCGGTCACGCTCACCACCGACGGCGGCTCGGTCACCATCCCGCCCGCCGCCATCGCCCGCTCGCTGCGCTTCTCCGCCGACGACGCCGGCACGCTCACCCCGAAGGTCGACGTCAAGCGGCTGCGTACCGCGCTCGGGGACCAGCTGGCCAAGCTCGAGGTCGAGCCGCGGGACGCCGGGCTGACCATCAGCGGCGGCAAGCCGAAGGTGCTGCCCAGCAAGGCCGGACGCCAGGTCGATGCCGCCGCGCTCGGTCCGGCGCTGCTCGCGGTGCTCCCGAAGACCGAGGGCCGTACGGTGACCGCCGAACTGAAGCCGGCCGCCCCCGAGCTGACCGAGGCGGAGCTGGCGAAGCTCGGCATCAAGGAGCGGGTGTCGAGCTTCACCACCCACTTCACCGGCGGTCTGTCGTCGCCGCGCAGCCAGAACATCGTCCGCGCCGCGAAGGACGTGGACGGCGCGCTGGTGAAGCCGGGCGAGACGTTCTCGCTCAACGGGCACACCGGCGAACGCGGCTACGACCAGGGATACAAAGACGCGCCGACGATCGTCGGCGGCAAGCTGGTGCCGGGCGTCGGCGGTGGCGTCTCCCAGTTCACCACCACGCTGTTCAACGCCTCCTACTACGCCGGCCTGGAGGACGTCGAGCACAAGCCGCACTCGTTCTACTTCAGCCGCTACCCGGCGGTGATCGAGTCGACCATCTACTGGCCGCAGCTCGACTTCAAGTTCCGCAACAACACGCCCTACGGCGTCCTGATCGACACGTCGTACACGTCCAGCTCGATCACCGTCTCGATCTGGAGCACCAAGATCTACGACAGCGTGAAGACCGAGTACGGCCCGCGCCGCAACATCACCCAGCCGAAGACGGTCTACCTGACGCCGGGGCCGAGCTGCATCGCCGCGACCGGCAGCGTCGGGTTCGCCCAGGACGCGTACCGGGTCATCAAGAAGGACGGCAAGGTGTTCAAGCGGGAGAAGTTCAGCTGGCGCTACGACGCCGAGCCGCGCTTCATCTGCGCCCCGAAGCCGGGCGGCGACGACTGATCCACCGAACGCCGAAAGGCCCCGCCAGACGCATCCGGCGGGGCCTTTCCCGTGCTCGTCACGGCCGCGCCGCGGCCAGCCCTTCGCGTACGCCGTCGGCGTCCCGGTCGGTGCCGTAGACGGGCGTGTCCGGCTGCTGCCGCCAGCTCTCGTCCAGGGTGCCCGCGTCGACCGGGTCGAAGCCCAGCTCGTCCACCAGGCCCATGACGATCCGCTTGGCGTCCGCGTCGTCGCCGGCCACCGGCAGCGCGATCCGGCCCGCCGTGCCCGCCGGCTTGCCCTCGTCCATCAGGTGCGCGGCCTGGATGTTGTTGAAGACCTTCACCACCCGGGCGCCCTTGAGGTGGTCGGCGGTCCAGCGGCTGGAGCTGAGGCTGCGGTCGAGCAGCTCGGCGATGTCGCCGTCCCGCTGGGGGTAGTAGTTGTCGGCGTCGACCACGAGCTTGCCGTCGAACAGCGCCGCGGGGAGCTGCGGCACCGCCTTCAGCGGGATCGCGATGACCACCAGCTCGGCGCCCTGCACGGCCTCCTCCACCGACACGGCCCGGGCGCCGGTCTCGGCGGCCAGGTCGGACAGGCTCTGTGGCCCGCGGGAGTTGGCCACCGCGACGTCGTGACCGAGTGAACGCAGACGACGGGTGAGGGTGCCCCCGATGTGCCCCGACCCGATGATTCCGATCTCCATGCTCACTCCTGTACCCCGTGCGGTCGGACCCGATCACGATCCCGGCGTACGGCACGTCACGTTTCGCGCCGCCGAGCCGGCGGGCGGACGTGCGTCGACGGTCCCGGCTCGACGGTACGAGACGGAGGCGGCCCGGCGTGGTGATTCCGGGGGAGAACGCAATTCAGGGCCACCCCGGTGCGGGGTGGCCCTGAATTGAAAGATTGTCCGGCGGTGTCCTACTCTCCCACACCCTCCCGAGTGCAGTACCATCGGCGCTGGAGGGCTTAGCTTCCGGGTTCGGAATGTGACCGGGCGTTTCCCCTCCGCCATGACCGCCGTAACTCTATGAACATGTCAACCAACCCAACAACATGGGTGGTGGTTTGTTCAGAGTTGCACAGTGGACGCGTAGCAGCTTGGTAGTCAAGTCCTCGGCCTATTAGTACCGGTCAACTGAACCCGTTACCGGGCTTACATTTCCGGCCTATCAACCCAGTCGTCTAGCTGGGGGCCTTACCCCACAATGTGGGTGGGATACCTCATCTTGAAGCGAGCTTCCCGCTTAGATGCTTTCAGCGGTTATCCCTTCCGAACGTAGCTAACCAGCCGTGCCCCTGGCGGGACAACTGGCACACCAGAGGTTCGTCCGTCCCGGTCCTCTCGTACTAGGGACAGCCCTTCTCAAGTATCCTACGCGCACGGCGGATAGGGACCGAACTGTCTCACGACGTTCTAAACCCAGCTCGCGTACCGCTTTAATGGGCGAACAGCCCAACCCTTGGGACCTGCTACAGCCCCAGGATGCGACGAGCCGACATCGAGGTGCCAAACCATCCCGTCGATATGGACTCTTGGGGAAGATCAGCCTGTTATCCCCGGGGTACCTTTTATCCGTTGAGCGACACCGCTTCCACATGCCAGTGCCGGATCACTAGTCCCGACTTTCGTCCCTGCTCGACCTGTCAGTCTCACAGTCAAGCTCCCTTGTGCACTTGCACTCAACACCTGATTGCCAACCAGGCTGAGGGAACCTTTGGGCGCCTCCGTTACCCTTTAGGAGGCAACCGCCCCAGTTAAACTACCCACCAGACACTGTCCCTGAACCGGATAACGGTCCGAAGTTAGATACCCAAATCAACCAGAGTGGTATTTCAAGATTGCCTCCACCCATACTGGCGTATGGACTTCACCGGCTCCCACCTATCCTACACAAGCTAATTCAGATACCAATGTCAAGCTATAGTAAAGGTCCCGGGGTCTTTCCGTCCTGCCGCGCGTAACGAGCATCTTTACTCGTAATGCAATTTCGCCGGGCCTGTGGTTGAGACAGTGGGGAAGTCGTTACGCCATTCGTGCAGGTCGGAACTTACCCGACAAGGAATTTCGCTACCTTAGGATGGTTATAGTTACCACCGCCGTTTACTGGCGCTTAAGTTCTCCGCTTCGCTCGTGAGAGCTAACAGGTCCCCTTAACGTTCCAGCACCGGGCAGGCGTCAGTCCATATACATCGAATTACTTCTTCGCATGGACCTGTGTTTTTAGTAAACAGTCGCTTCCCCCTGCTCTCTGCGGCCATACAACGCTCCACCCGCGCGGGGCTTCACGTCTCCGGCCCCCCTTCTCCCTAAGTTACGGGGGCAATTTGCCGAGTTCCTTAACCACAGTTCGCCCGATCGCCTCGGTATTCTCTACCTGACCACCTGTGTCGGTTTGGGGTACGGGCCGCTAAGAACTCGCTAGAGGCTTTTCTCGGCAGCATAGGATCACTGACTTCACCTGAATCGGCTCGGCATCACGTCTCAGCCCATATGGCGTGCGGATTTGCCTACACGCCGGCCTACACGCTTACCCCGGCACAACCACCGGCCGGGCTCAGCTACCTTCCTGCGTCACCCCATCGCTTGACTACTACCCGCCAGGTTCCCACG
>NZ_SPQD01000001.1:5075000-7006229 GCF_004637285.1 Micromonospora sp. CNZ285
GCGGGTCGGCAGCTACTACACCGAGAGCTATCGACAGCAGTAAGCGTGGCGGGAGGCAGCGGCGCAGGCCGGTGAGCGGTTACCGTGTCAGTCATGGTCCGGCCGCGCAGCTGCCTCCCGGAGACCCGTAGCGGTCTCCCGGGCCACGCTGTCGACGGCCGGGAGCAGATCCTCGACGTACTCCGTGCCGGCGGACTCCGTTTCCGCGCCGGCGGGCGATGGCGGCGCTCGTTCTGACGAGCCCGCTCCACCGACCTGGGTGACACCCGGGTCGCGTCTCCCCGCCAGCGAACGGCACGAAAGGCGTACGACCATGTCCTCTGCACGCATGCTCACCGGCGACCGCCCGACCGGGCGGCTGCACCTCGGCCACTACGTGGGCAGCATCGCCAACCGGGTGCGGCTGCACCAGCGCTACGAGAGCTTCTTCATCATCGCGGACCTGCACATGCTCACCACGCGCAACAGCCGCGCGGACATCGAGCAGGTCGCGCACAACGCCCGCGAGATGGTCACCGACATCCTGGCCGCCGGGGTGGAGCCGGAACGGGCGACGTTCTACCTCCAGTCGGCGATCCCCGAGGTCGGCGACCTGAACACGCTGTTCCAGAACCTGATCACGGTGCCTCGGCTGGAACGGGTGCCGTCGCTGAAGGAGATGACTCGGGACGCCGGCAAGGACGAGATGCCGTACGGCCTGCTCGGCTACCCGGTCCTTCAGGCCGCCGACATCCTCTGCGTGAAGGGGCAGGTCGTGCCGGTCGGGAGGGACAACGCCGCGCACGTCGAGGTGACGCGGGAGATCGCCCGGCGGTTCAACCACCTCTACGGCGAGGTCTTCCCGGTACCCGACATGATCATGTCGGAGACGCCCACGCTGGTCGGGACCGACGGCGCCGGGAAGATGAGCAAGAGCAAGGGGAACGCGATCGCGCTCTCCGACGACGCGGCGACGGTGCGCCGCAAGGTGATGGGGATGTACACCGACCCGAACCGGGTCCGCGCCGACGTGCCCGGCACGGTCGAGGGGAACCCGGTCTTCGAGTACCACGACATCTTCAACCCGGACCGGACGCAGGTGGCGGACTTCAAGGCCCGCTACCGGGCCGGCCGGGTCGGTGACGTCGAGGTCAAGGAGGCGCTGGCGACGGCGCTCAACCGGTTCCTGGACCCGATCCGGGAGCGCCGGGCCCGCTTCGAGGCGCAGCCGGGCCTGGTCGACGAGCTGATCGTCACCGGCACCGAGCGGACCCGCGAGCAGGTGCGCCGCACGCTCGTCGAGGTCCGCCGGGCGATGGGCCTGAGCAGCGCGTACACCCAGGTGCGGCGCCGGGCCGAGCGCTACCGCAAGGCCGTCGCCACGTCGGCCTGACGACGAGCCGGTCCGGGGTACGCGCTTGCGCCGACCCCGGACTGGCCGGTTACGCTGCCGACATGGCCAGCTCGCACGCGTACCCGATGACGTCCTCAGACGTCCGGCTCGGCGCGCTGCGACGCCGGCGGTCCCGCGACCGCCTGCGCTGAGCCTTCCCCTCCTGCGACCGGCGGATCGAGCCGCCGGTCGTCATCGATCGTCCTCGCTCCGCCGTCGCGTTCCCGTCAGGTGATCCGCGCGGCGGATCCACAGCGAGATCGGCGTACTCATGGATCTTGAAAGGTTGCTCACCGACCGGCTGGCGCCGGCGTTCGCGGCGGTGGCCGGCGGGCCGGTGGACCCGGCCGTGCGGCGCTCGCAGCACGCGGACTTCCAGTCCGACGCGGCGCTGGGCCTGGCCCGGCGGCTCGGCCGGCCGCCGCGGGAGATCGCCGCGGAGGTACGGGAGCGCGCGGCGCTGGCCGACGTCTGCGCGGCGGTCGAGGTGTCCGGTCCGGGTTTCCTGAACCTCACGGTGGCCGGGCACGCGCTCGGCGGGATGGTCTCCGCGCTGGCCGCCGACCCGCGGCTCGGCGTGCCAGTGGTGGCCGAGCCGGAGACGGTGGTGGTCGACTACTCGGGGCCGAACGTGGCGAAGGAGATGCACGTCGGGCACCTGCGGTCGACGGTGATCGGGGACGCGGCGGCGCGGACGCTGGAGTGGCTCGGGCACCGGGTGCTGCGCGCCAACCACCTCGGCGACTGGGGCACACCGTTCGGCATGTTGATCGAGCACCTGCTCGACCTGGGCGAGGCCGGGGCGGCGCAGGAGCTGTCCATGGGTGACCTGGACGGGTTCTACAAGGCGGCGCGGGCGAAGTTCGACGACGACGAGGCGTTCCGGGAGCGGTCGCGGCAGCGGGTGGTGGCGTTGCAGGGCGGCGACCCGGCGACGCTGCGGCTGTGGCGGCTGCTGGTGACGCAGTCGGAGAGCTACTTCCTGACCGTGTACGACCTGCTCGACGTGACGCTGACCGGCGCCGACTTCCGGGGTGAGAGCAGCTACCACGACCAGCTCGCGCCCACTGTCGAGGAGCTGGACCGGCTGGGGCTGCTGCGGCGCAGCGACGGCGCGGACTGCGTGTTCCCGCCCGGATCGGTGGGCCGTGGCGGCGAGCCGTTGCCGCTGATCGTGCGCAAGTCCGACGGCGGGTACGGCTACCCGGCCACCGACCTGGCCGCGCTGCGGCACCGGACCGGCACCCTCGGCGCGACCCAGCTGCTCTACGTGGTCGGGCTGCCGCAGCGGCGGCACTTCGAGATGGTGTTCGCGGTCGGCGCGCAGGCCGGCTGGCTGGCCGCGCCGGCACGGGCCGAGCACGTCGGGTTCGGCTCGATCCTCGGCCCGGACGGGCGGATGCTGCGCAGCCGGGCCGGCGGGTCGGTGAAGCTGGTCGGGCTGCTCACCGAGGCGGTGGAGCGGGCCACCGCGCTGGCCCGGGAACGCAATCCGGAGCTGGGCGAGGCGGAGGCCGCCGAGGTGGGGCGCGCAGTGGGCATCGGCGCGATCAAGTACGCCGACCTGTCCGGGGACCGGCACAAGGACTACGTGCTGGACTGGGAACGGATGCTGTCGCTGGACGGGAACACCGCGCCGTACCTCCAGTACGCGTACTCCCGGGTCCGGTCGATCTTCCGGCGGGCCGGCGCGGCGGCGCGGCCGGACGCGGAGGTCTCGCTCGCCGAGCCGGCCGAGCGGGCGCTCGCCATCGAGCTGGTCGGCTTCGCCGCGGTGGTCGAGGAGGTGGCGGGCACCCTGGAGTTCCACCGGCTGACCGCCTACCTGCACCGGCTGGCGGTCGCGTTCAGCGCGTTCTACGAACGCTGCCCGGTGCTGCGGGCCGAGGGGCCGCTGCGGGACAGCCGGCTCGTGTTGTGCGAGCTGACCGGGCGGGTGCTGCGGCAGGGCCTGGACCTGCTCGGCATCCGTACCCCGGAACGGTTGTGAGGCAGCGGGGTCAGCGCGGCAGCCAGGACTGCACCTCGACCAGGTTGCCCTCCGGGTCGCGCAGGTAGGCGGAGCGGACGCCCCAGCCGGGACGGTCGGCCGGTTCGGCCAGGACCGTCCCGGCGGGCAGCGCGGCGACCACGGCGGGCACCGGGACCACGACGAGCACGCCGCCGTCGCCCCGGCCGACGGGCAGCACGGCCTCGGCGGCCCGCCGGCCGAGCAGCGCGAGCACCGTCTCGCCCCTCCTGGTGCGTCTACGGCACCCCCCTGGGCATAGCCCTTTGGGCAGCTTGTGGGCCTGATTCGCGCGTATCTATGGTCGGTGCGTCTCCGCGAGCCCGACATGGGGGTGGGTCATGCCCGAACGTCCGACTACCGGCTCGGCGGCGGTGACGCCGTCGTGAGCACCACCGAAGCACCGACCACGATCGTCTGGGACGGCGCGGCCCGGATCCGCCGCCTCGCCGCCACGATCGCTCTCGGCGAGACGGCCGGCGTCCTGGTGCCGGTGGTGGTGATCGCGCTGATGGCCCGGATCAGCGTCGAGGCGATGTACGTGCGCTCCCTCTACGTACCGTTGGCGCTGCTCTTCGCCGCCCTCCAGGTGGGCTTCGACGTGAGCAACCAGGTCTCCGCGTCGGTGAGCCGCGGCGCCGACCGGGCCAGGGACGTCCTCCCGGTCGCCGCCAGCATGGCCCGCGTCGGCGTGGCCGTCTGGGGCACCGTCAGCCTCGTACTGATCCTGGCGGCGCCCTGGCTGGCGGCGCTGCTGAACGTCCCGGACGCGTCGGTGGGGGAATTCGTCGCCTTCACCCGCTGGGCCTGCCTGGCCAACCTGATCTTCTTCCCGACCGTGCTGCTCTCGTCGAGCCTGCGCGGCTACGGCCGGCCGGGCTCCGCGGCGGCCGTGGTGCTGACCGGCGCGGTCCTGGAGGTGGGCGGCGTCGCGGTCCTGGGCTTCGGCACCGACCTCGGCGTGTACGCGCTTCCGGTCGCGATCGCGATCGGCGGCGTGGCCGCGCTGACCGTCGGCATGGTGCAGGTGTACCGCTGCGGGCTCTGGACGGCGAGCGGGCCGCTGACCTGGCGGCCGGAGGCGATCGGGCGACTGACCGGCACCGGGCTGCCGGTCACCGCGTCGTTCGTGGTGATGGCCGTGGCGAACGCGGGCCTGCTGTGGGCGCTCAGCCCGTTCGGGCCGGACGTGGTGTCCGGGTACTCGGCGGCCGGCGCGCTGCAGAACCTGCTCATCGTGCCCGCCTCGGCGCTCGGTTCGGCGACCGCGATCGTGCTCAACCAGCTGCGGGGCGCGGGGCGGCCCGGCGAAGGGCCGGCGGTGTTCGGGGCCGGACTGCGTCTGACCGCCGCGGTGTACGCGGTGCTCGCGGCCGCGATCTGGTTGGGCCGGGAGCCCCTGGCCGCGCTGCTGGCAGGTGACCCGACTGTCGCGTCGGAGACCGCACGGTTCCTGGGGATCGTCGGCCTGACCTACCTCGGCCTGGGCCTGAACGTGATGACGCTGCTCCTCCTCGAACAGGTCGGCGGAGGCCTGATCGCGCTGCTGCTGAACGTGCCCTACTTCGGGGGCATGGTCGTCGTCGGCAGCGCGCTGGCCCGGACCCAGCAGGATCCGTCGGCTCTGTACTGGACGATCTCGGTGCTCAACGCCTGCGGCATGCTGCTCGTCCCGCTGCTCACGTGGCGGCACGTCCGCCGGACCAGCCGGGCGGACGCCCGGTGAACCGCCCCGAATGGCGGGCGCGGGACGTTCGCCTGAGCGTCACGATCATGCACCATCCGGCTCGCGACGTCGCCCTGGACGTGCTCGTCGAGGCGTGCCGCCCGCTGGAGGCGCGCATCGTGCACGACCCGGACCCCGACGCCGCGCGCAGCCCGTTGCGGACCGCGAAGGTCGCCTGGGCGTCGATCGCCGAGGGCGCCACGCATCACCTGGTGCTGCAGGACGACGCCCGGGTCTGCGACGACTTCGCCGCGCACGTGGTGGCCGCCATCGCGCGCCGCCCGGCACACGGCATCGCCCTCTACACCGACTGGAGCAGCCCGCAGAACAGCTTCCTGTGCCGGCTGGCCGCGGTCGCCGGATCGCCGTGGGCGGCGCTGTCCCCGATGGAGTGGATCCCGGCGCTGGCGTTCCTGCTGCCGGCCGACATGGCCGCGGACCTGGCCGCCTATCTGGCGCCGATCCCCGACGAGGTCACCGACGACGACCAGATGATCGCCCGATACTGCCGGGAACGCGGGGTGCCGATGCTGGCGACGGTGCCGCACCTGGTCGACAACCGCGGACTGCCGACCCTGATCGCCGGGCACGGCGGCCGGCACCATGCCACCGTGTGGGCCCCGCCGGTGCCGTCCGACACGCACTGGGAACTCGACCCCCGGATCGACGCGACCCTGGCGTCGCGGTCCCGCTACCAGTCCCACGACGAGTACGTCGTGCAGGTCAAGGACTCGCGCTGCCTGATCCGGCTGCTCCGGCCGCGCACCGGTGAGCCCGGCGGCAACGAGTTCTGCTGGTACTGGGCGGACTGGTGCGACCTGCTCGGGGTCGGCGCGGAGGAGGTGACGACAGCGCTGGCCGCGTACCTGGACGGCCGGCCGGGGCCGCGACCGCAGGCGCGGGCCGCCCTGGAGATCTGGGCCGCCGGATACCTGCTCGGCCTGGAGGCCGCGGCGGTACGCCGTGACCTGCCCGTCCCACTCGGCCCCGCCCACCCCGCCCGGATCCGTTCGGCCGTGTCGACCTGGGTGGACTCCGGCCTCACCGCCCCGGACGGCACGGCCCTCGGCGCCGCCGGCCGGGCCGCGCTCATCGACCTCGGCGTGGCCGCTGTCGCTCTCGGCCTGCACCGCCGGAGCCCTGACACCTTCGTCACGGCCGGCGTTCCGGCCGACGCCAGTGGAGAGGACATCCGACATGACCACGCTTGCCACGACTCCTGACCCGGCCCTGGGCACCGTGGTCGAACGGATGGCGCTACGCGAGGTGGCGGCCCACTTCCTCGTTCCGGCCGATCAGCCGCCGGGGGTGATCCGCCCGCCCGCACCCCCGATGGCGGTCCGGATCATGACCTGCCCGGACTGCGGCGCCGACGCCGTCACCTTCGGGGACGCGGGCGTCGCTCTGCCCTTCGCGGAGTGGCGGATCGTCGCCGCGCACGACCCCGACCCCGGCGACCTGCCCACGCTGACAGTGCTCGGCTGCGAGTGGTTCGCGCCGCGCGCGATGCTGCCGGTGGCGATCGCGATCGAGCGGTTCGGCCCGGTGTCGGCGACCGGCTTCCGCAGCCGCGCGGTGGCCGTCACCGAGCTGCGTGGCCTGCCGTTCGACGCCGTCCTGGCCGCCCTCGACGAGCAGGAGAGCTGGGCCGACGCGGTGTGCGCCGGCAGTGGCCTGCCGCCGGGGCCCGCGCGGACCGTACCGGCCGCCAGCCGGCTGGTCAGCCCGGCGGCCACCTGGGCCGCCTTCCGCGCCTCGGTCACCGCCCGGTTCCTCGGCCCGCACGCGTCCGACGCCGGGCCGAACCGATGGAACGAGCGGTACCTGGAGAACCGCCGGGACGCGGCGGTCCGCACGCTGGACGGATACGCGTCGTGCCCGGCCTGACCGCCGAGGTGCGCTGGCAGCCGGCCCACTTCACCGGTTCGCGGGCGGTCGTCGAGCACCTGACGTGGGGTCAGGTGCTCGTGGAACGCGACATCCGGCGGATGCCGCCGGGCACCGCCTACAACGTCACCGTGCCCGTGCTGATCCCCGAGGGCGTGGACCTGGCGATGGTGTGCGCCGCTGTGGGCGCGCTGGCCGGCCGGTTCGAGGCACTGCGTACGCGGTTCCCGCGACGGGACGGCCGGCTGGTCCAGGAGGTGCTGGACAGCGGCAGCATCCCGGTCGGGGTCTTCTCCGGCGACGGTCCGGCCGAGCGGTTCACGGCTACCGCCCGGGACCTGGACGAGCAGCTCCAGGCGACGCCGTTCGACCACGATCGGGACCTGCCGATGCGCGTCCTGGTCTGCGTGCACCGGGGCGTGCCCAGGGCTCTGGTGCTCTGCATCGCTCACCTGGCCGCCGACCTGCAGAGCAGCCGCCTGGCGGCGCGGGTGCTGGCCGAGATGCTGGCCTGCCGGGCGGCGGGGCGCCCCGATCCGGCGACTCCGGAACTGGTTCATCCCGCCGACCTCGCCGCCTTCGAGCGTTCCCCCCGGGGCCGTACGGTCAGCGCCGCCGCCGTGGCCCACCTGCGCCGGCAACTGAACGCGGTCCCGCTGGACAACTTCGCCGCGCTCCGGCCGGTGGCGCCGGCCGAACCCCGGTTCTGGCGCGGTGTCCTGGACTCGCCGATCTCGGCGCCGGTGCTGGGGCTGCTCGCCGACCGGTACCGCACCAGCACGGCCACCGTCGCGCTCGCGGTGACCGCGGCCCTGCTGGGCGTGGTCGCCGAGACCGACCGGTGCGGGTTGCTGCTGGTCGTCGGCAACCGCACCACCGCCGCGCAGCGGGCCTCGATCGGCACGCTGACGCAGCACATGCCGGCCGTCGTCGACCTGACCGGGCCGGCCTTCTCCGACCTGGTCCGGCACTGTTGGGGCACTGCCGTGCGGGCCTTCCGGCACGGCCGCTTCGATCCGGTGGACGGGTGGGCGGCGCTGGCCGAGGTGAGCCGGGAACGCGGCGCCGAGCCGGAGATCCGGTGCTTCTTCAACGACATGCGCGGCGCACCGGAGACGCCGCCCGTCACCGCACCGCTCGACAGTGACGTGGTGCGGCGGGTCCTGGCCGAGCCGAGCTTCCGGTGGACCGAACGCCGACCGGCCGGCAGCTCGTTCTTCATGGAGGTCGGCGACCTGCTCGACACCCCGGGGCAGCTGCGCTGGACGCTGCTCGCGGACACCACCCTGCTGCCTCCCGACCTCATCCGTGCGGTCCTGACCGGAGTGGACCGGCTGCTGGTGCGGCTGCTCGACACCGATCTGCCCCTCTCCGAGGTGGGCGAGGCCGCCGGTCTGCGCGGCGTGGTGGCCCCGCACTGAACGATCCGATCGACCGGGGCGGGGCAGCGGGGGTCTGCCCCGCCCCGGTCTCTCAGCCCTGGGCGGTGGCCGTCAGCTCCGGCTGCGCGTCACCGGCGTCCGGAGCGGAGGGGACCGGCGGCCGGCCACCCAGGAAGCGAGGCGCCCACCACGCGGCGCGTCCGAGAATCGCCATCGTCGCCGGGACCAGCAGCATCCGGACGATCACCGCGTCGATCAGGACGGCCAGCACCAGGCCCAGGCCGACCTCCTTGATCGGGGCGAAGCCCCCGGTCATGAAACCGGCGAAGGTGACCGCGAGGAGCAGGGCCGCAGCGGTCACGATGCCACCGCTTCGCTGCAGGCCCTCCCGCACCGCCTGATCCGGGGCCGCGCCGGCGAAGCGGCGCTCACGGATCCGGGACAGGACGAAGACCTCGTAGTCGGTGGAGAGACCGAACGCGATCGCCGCGACGACCACCGGCACGGTCAGGTCGATGCCGTCGAGCCGCTCACCGCCGAGCAGGCCGACCAGGTGCCCCTCCTGGAACACCCAGACCACCACACCGAGTGCGGCGAACAGGCTGAGCAGGTTGGTGAGCACGGCCTTCAGCGGGATCAGCACCGACCGGGTGAACGCCAGCAGCAGGACGAACGTCGCCAGCAGGACGATGCCGCCGGCGATCGGGAGGCGGTCGCGCAGCTCCTGCTGGTAGTCGACCAGACGGGCCGCGTCGCCGGTGACCTGCACCGTGAAGGGTGCGTCCAGGTCACGGATGTCGCGTACCGCCCGGGCGGTGTCCGGGTCGCTCGTCGGGTTCTCCGGGGTGGCCTGCAGAACGGCCAGCCCGCCGCCGCTGCGCCCCGGGTTCACCACCGAGACGCCGGGTACCGCGGCGACCCGCTGCCGGAACTCGGCCAGGCCGGGGTCGTCGGCCGAGGTCCGGGCGACGATCGTGATCGCGCTCGGGCCGGCGAGTGCCGGGAAGTGCTCACGCAGCTCCTCGGTGAGCTGGCGGGTGGCACTGTCGGCCGGCAGCGACTTCGGGTTGCTGGTGTCCAGCCGCAGGTTGGTCGCCGACAGCCCGGCCACGAGCAGGCCGACGAGCACCACCAGCAGCGTGAGCACCGGCATCTTCTGCACCCCACGGGCGACCGCGGCGAACGACCGGCCGCGCTCCTTCCGGGCCCGGACCGGCTTGATCCGGTTACGCAGCAGCTGGAGCAGCGCGGGAAGCAGGGTGATCGCGGCGAGCATGTCGATCAGCACCACGGCGGCGCCGGCCACGCCGATCGACCGCAGGAACGGATCGGCGAAGACCACCAGGCTGGCCAGGCTGACCGCGATGGTCAGGCCGGAGAAGACGATGGTCCGGCCGGCGCGTTCGGAGGCCCGCACGAGCGCCTCCTCCGCGTCCTCGGTCAGCGCCCGTTCCTCCCGGAACCGGCTGACCATGAGCAGCGCGTAGTCGACGCCGAGACCGATGGCGAGCATCGTGGTGACCTGGATCGAATAGATCGATACATCGGTGAAGAAGCTCATCACCAGCAGCGTGGTGAAGGTTCCGCCGACGCCGACGAGTGCGATCAGCAGCGGCAGCCCGGCCGCGATCAGCGACATGAAGACCAGCAGCAACAGGAGCAGCAGCAACGGCGCGGAGACGATCTCGGCCCGCCGGGTGTCCGAGGTGGCCTGGTCGTTGAACTCGCGGTCGGTGAGCGGGCCGCCGGAGACCACAGCCGTCGTACCGTCGATCCCGGTCAGCTGCGTCCGTACCTTGTCGGCCAGCAGGTCGCCCTGGTGCGCCAGTTCCACGTTCACCAGCACCGCCGCGCCGTCGGTGGCGACCGGGGCCTGGGGACCGAACGGGTCGGTCACCGCCAGTACGCCGTCGACGGCGCGCAGCTCGGTGAGCGCGGCGGAGACCTTGGTACGGAAGGCGGGGTCGGTGATCGAGCCGCCGGAGATGACCGCGTTGATCACCGGTGGCGCGAGCTTGGCGTCACCGAGCGCCTGCGCGCCCTGCTGCGACTCGCTGCCGGCGATGGCGCCGACGCTTGTCGTCATCCGGGCGAAGACGCCGTTTCCGACAGTGAAGCCGGCCGCTGCGATCACCAGCCAGATGACGAGCACGACGGCAGGGCGCCGGCGAGCGAAACGCGTAACGGCACGGATCATCACACAGCTCCTCAGGACGGAAAGACCGATGTGATCTCATCCTGATGAAGCGGGCCCTCCGGCAGATCGCCGCCGAGAGCCAAATCCGGTCTCACCCGAGCGAGGGAGAGCGCTCAGTCGAGATCCTCACCGGGACTGATCAGCCCGGCCTCGTAGGAGAAGACCACCGCCTGCACCCGGTCCCGCAGGCCCAGCTTGGCCAGCACGTTGCTGACGTGGGTCTTGACGGTGTGGTCGCTCACCGTCAGCCGGGCGGCGATCTCGGCGTTGGAGAGCCCGCGGGCGACCAGGCACAGGATCTCCCGTTCCCGGCCGGTCAGCTCGTCCAGCCGGGCCGGCGGGCGGATCGCGCCCTGGGGCCGTCGCAGCAGGTCGGCGATCACCCGCCGGGTCACCGTCGGGGCGAGCAGCGCCTCGCCCTTGGCGATGACCCGTACCGCCTCGACCAGCTCGGCCCGGCGCATGGTCTTGAGCAGGAAGCCGTTCGCGCCGGCCCGCAACGCGTCGTGCACGTGCTCGTCGACGTCGAACGTGGTGAGGATGAGCACCCGCGCGTCGGTGGTGGCGCAGATCCGGCGGGTGGCCTCGATGCCGTCGATCGGGCCCTCCATCCGGATGTCCATGACCACCACGTCCGGCTTCTTCTCGGCCACCACCCGAAGAGCCTCCAGGCCGTCCGCCGCCTCGCCCACCACAGTCAGGTCCGGCTCCGCGTCGAGGATCATGGCGAAGCCGCCTCGGACCAGATCCTGGTCGTCGACGACCACGATGCGCACCATGGGGCGCCACCCCTCGATTCGTAGCAGCTCACTCAGTCGGCAGGACGGCGCGCACAGTGAAGCCGCCGCCGTCGGGACCCGCTCCGACGCACAGCTCACCACCGCAGGCGGTGACCCGCTCCCGCATGCCCATCATTCCGTATCCGCCGCCGACATCCACCGCACCGATGCCGTCGTCGGTGACCGTGACCCGGATTTCGAGCGGGTGGAACTCGATCAGCACGTCCACCATCGACGCCCGCGCGTGCCGGATGGTGTTCGTCAGTGCCTCCTGCACCACCCGGAAGACCGTGGCGTCCACGTCGGCGGGCAGGGGCCGCTGCTGCCCGCGCCAGCGCAGCGCCGCCTCCAGGCCGCCCCGGCGCGCCTCGCCGAGCAGTCGCGGTACGTCACCCACCCCCGGGACCGGGGCCGGCGGCTCCTCGCCCTCCGCCGAGCGCAGCGCGGCCAGCGACCGCCGGAGCTGGGCGATGGCGGACCGGCCGCTCTCGGCGATCACCTCGAAGGTCTTCTCGGCCCGAGCCGGGTCGGTGCGGGCCACCACCGGCCCGGCCTCCGCCTGGACCACCATGATCGCGACCGTGTGCGCCACGATGTCGTGCACCTCGCGGGCGATCCGGTTGCGGTCGCGCGCGGCGGCGGCGGCTCGTTCCTCCTCCTGGCGGGCAGCGCGTTCCTCGAGCACCGCGATCCGGTCGCCGCGTCCGCGGGAGGCGATCCCCATGCTGTACGCCGCGACGTACGCCATCCCGACGTACCCGAAGGTGGCGGCGTTCTCGCCCGGGACCACGAGTGAGACGACCACCCCCACGGCCTGCACCCCGATCGCGACCTGCCGCCAGGGAGACGGGCTCAGCGACGCGAACGTGTACGTCGCGACGAGCGGCCCGAACGGCAGCGGCGGCATCTGGTGCGAGAGCCCGAGGACGCTGATCGCCAGGCCCACCGTCACCGTGGTGAGCAGCGGGGCCCGCCGACGCCAGATCAGCGGTAGCGACGCGCCGGCGGCCACCAGGATGTGCCAGACCTTGCCGTCCTCGGAGAACGTCACCGGCAGGGCGGTGCCGACGAACACGGCCACCGCGATCAGCCCGTCCAGCCAGAGCGTGGCGTTGCGGGGCAGCCGCGCGGGTCGTGCCCGCGTCCGGACGGTGGCCGGAAGAGGCATGGACAACGGCACGATCGGCTCCTCAACGCGCGACGGTCCCCAGTATGCGGCCCCGGCGGCCGTCCGGGGCGTACGCACGCGCTCGGACCGCCGTCGATGTCCTGTTCAGGACATCGAGGTGGAGACCGGGACGAGCGGGTCGGTTGAATCGAGTTCTGTCGCAGAGAGAAGGAGGCACCACGTGGGCGCAGTCCGCGTCGCCATAGCCGGGGTCGGCAACTGTGCCGCGTCGCTGGTGCAAGGCGTCGAGTACTACCGGGACGCGAGGACGACCGACACCGTTCCCGGCCTCATGCACGTCGCCTTCGGCGACTACCACGTCGGCGACATCGAGTTCGTCGCGGCTTTCGACGTGGACGCGAAGAAGGTGGGCCGGGACCTGTCCGAGGCCATCGTCGCGAGTGGCAACAACACCATCAAGATCTGCGACGTGCCCCCGTCCGGGGTCGTCGTGCGGCGTGGCCCGACGCTCGACGGTCTCGGCGAGTACTACCGGGAGATGATCGAGGAGTCCGACGAGCAGGCCGTCGACGTGGTTCGCGCCCTGCGCGACTCCGGGGCCGACGTCCTCGTGTCGTACCTGCCGGTGGGCTCGGAGGAGGCCGACCGGTTCTACGCCCGCTGCGCGCTGGAGGCGGGGGTGGGGTTCGTCAACGCGCTGCCGGTGTTCATCGCCTCGGACCCGGTGTGGGCGGCCCGGTTCACCGAGGCCGGCGTGCCGATCATCGGCGACGACATCAAGTCGCAGGTGGGCGCCACCATCACCCACCGGGTGCTGGCGAAGCTCTTCGAGGACCGCGGGGTCCGGCTGGAGCGCACCTACCAGCTCAACTTCGGCGGCAACATGGACTTCATGAACATGCTGGAGCGTCGCCGGCTGGCGTCGAAGAAGCTGTCCAAGACCCGGGCCGTCACCTCGCAGGTGCCCCACGAGATGGCCGCCGGCGACGTGCACATCGGCCCCAGCGACTACGTGCCGTTCCTGGAGGACCGCAAGTACGCGCTGGTGCGCCTGGAGGGGCGGGCGTTCGGCGACGTGCCGCTGCAACTGGAGTACAAGCTCGAACTCTGGGACTCCCCCAACTCGGCCGGCGTGATCATCGACGCGGTCCGGGCGACCCGGATCGCCATGGACCGGGGGATCGGCGGGCCCATCCTCTCCGCCTCCTCGTACTTCATGAAGTCGCCGCCCGAGCAGTACGACGACGCCGCCGCCCGGGACGCCGTCGAGCGCTTCATCCGCGGTGAGGTCGAACGCTGACCGACGAGTGACGGGGGAGCCGGAGTCCGGCTCCCCCGTCGTCGTCCGTCACGGCCCCCGCCGCAGATCGCTCCGGAACTCGTGGTGGTGGCAGACCGCGGGATCCGCTCCGGCCAGCGCCACGGCACCGCGGAAGGCGCCGTGGTCGGGCAGGTCCCGCAGGAAGTAGGCGCCGGGCAGCCGGCCGGACGGATCACGGACCACCGCACCGCTCGCCGCGCCGGGGACCGGCAGCCGCAGCCCGAGCGCCAGGCGCGCACCGGCGGCTTTGACACACGCCTCCTTGCGGGTCCACAACCGCAGGTACGCGGCGTAGGCCCCGATGCCGGCAGCAGCCACCAGCGCGGCCTCCGCGGGGGTGAAGAAGCGCGCGGCCATCCGCCGCGGATCCAGCCCGGGCCGGGGACGGTCCAGGTCCACGCCGACCTCCCGGCCGGCGAGCGCGATCACCGCCCGATCCCCGGCGTGCGCCAGGCTGAAATGCAGCGAACCGCCCGGCAGGTACGGCCGCCCGAGCGGCTCGCGGCGCAGCGGCAACGCGGTGGGCCGCAGGTCAAGCCGCCCGGCGAGGATCCCGTTCAGGGCGGCGTGCGCCACGACGAAGCGCCGGCGGCCGTCCGGATCGCCGATGTCCGCCGCACGTCGCAGTTCGGCCGCGCCGAGCCAGCGGGCGGCGTCGACGTCGCGGTCCAGGTGGACGGTCCAGACGTCGACGCCGCCCGGCTCAGTCACGGTCGAGTTTGCCCTGCACGAGGCCCTGGAAGGTGTTGAGTCGCTGGATGTTGCCGGTGCCTTCCATGAATTCGACGCCCCGGGCGTCGCGGATCAGCTTGTCCAGCATCGGCTGCGTGAGCCGTGCGCCGGGGCCGAAGTACTCCAGCGCCTCCAGCGTCACCTCCTCGGCCAGCCGGGCCGCCCGGGCCTTCGCCGCCGAGGCCAGGTGGCCGTTGGCGGGCTGGGCGTCCACGATCGAGGCGGCCCGCCAGATGAGCTGCCGTACGCCGTCGATCCGCCGGCCGGTCCGTTCCCAGCGCAGCCGGTCGGCCTTGGACAGCGAGCCGCGCTGCTCGGTGACGTAGTCGTGCGCGGACCGGGCGATGCCCAGTGCGATCGCCGCCACGCCCGGCCGGAGACGGTTGAACATCTGCACGCCGCTCCACACGCCGCGCCGGGTGGGGCTGAGGTGGCGGCCGAGCACCCGGTCCTCCGGGACCGGCACGGCGTCCAGGGTGATCGCGCTGAGCTGGGCGCCGCGCAGGCCGACCGTCGGGATCGGCTCGGCCTTGAAGCCGGGCGCACCGGTCTCGACGAGCACCGCGGTGGCGCCGAGCGGACCGGGCCGGTCCCGGGCGAAGACGACGCCGACCTGGGCCCGGGCGCCGTTGCCGATGTAGCGCTTCGCGCCTCGCAGCAGCAGGCCGCCCTCGCCGTCGGGGTCCAGTCTCGTACCCATCGCGCCCGCGTCCGAGCCGTGGTCGGGCTCGGTCAGCGCGAAGAAGGTCCACGTCGGCGCGGCCAGCAGCCGGCCGTAGAACCACTCCTTCTGCTCCCGGTCGGCGAGCAGGTCGACGAGCACCCCGGACAGCGAGGCACCGGGGGACGCGAGCATCATGCCGGCGTCCCCGGCGGCGATCTCCTCGGCGAACACCACCCGCTCCATCGCCGTCATGCCGTCGAACCGGTACCCGCCGATGAGCGTCCGGTCCGGCAGCCACGGCGCCGGGATGAGCATGGTGGACAGGTGCCGTACGGCCGGGTTGTCCAGGCACCGGTACACGGTGTCCGGGTCACGGTCCAGCTCCAGTGCCGTCGAGCGCAGGTCGCGCGCCCAGTCCCGGGCGTGGGCCCGGGCGGCGGTGAGCCGGTCGTCCAGTTCGATCACGGCGTCCACTCCTCTCCACCGATCCAGGCGTCGGCCAGCAACTCCGACGCGTCGACCACAGCGCCCGGTCCGTCCGCGGTGAACCCGCTGGCTCCGAGCAGACGCAGCAGCATCCGGTCGGCAGTGGTGATCTCCCGGTGCAGGGAGGCCAGGGATCCGGCTGGTGGCGGCGTACCGGTGAGCCGGACCTTGATCTCGATCTGCTCGGTGACGGCGTCCGCCAGCGCACCCTTGATCATCTGTTGCAGCAGCAGCGGGGTGTCACCGACGCGGCGGTCACCGAGGTGGGCGACTGTGACGTCGAGCAGGGCCTCGGAGAGCCCGAGCCGGAGCCCGGCCAGCGCGGCCAGCCAGTCCGGCCAGGGCGCCGGTGTGCCGGCCGGCCCGGGTACGCCCCGGTAGCGGACGGCCGCCAACCGGCCGTCCGGCGTCTCGACAGTGCCGAGCCGTTCCACGGCGGCCGGGTCCAGGGCGGCGACGGTGTCACCGGTCCAGACCCGGCCGGCGTCGTGCAGCGCCGGCTCGGGCAGCACGCAGCACCCGGTCGGGCCGCACGGCAGGACCCGGTCCGCAAGCGTGGCGTGCATCGCGGTGAGCGTGGCGGTGAGCCCGCCGGTCCGGGCGCCGCGGCGGGCCTCCTCGGCGATCACGACCGCACCTCCGGGTCCGCGCCGGCGAAGACCGCCACGCAGAGGGTGCCCGAGACCGGGTCGTGGTCCGCCACCGCGATCGGCCCGGCGGTGCCCGCCCGTTGCCTGGCGAACTCGGCCCAGACACCCGCAGCACCCAGCCCGGGCGCCGCAACCGCCTGGCCGCCGGCGGTCAGGCCGGGACCGGTGATCAGGACGGCGTCCGCCGGCACCAGCTCGTCGAGCAGCGTCCCGGCCGCCGACGGCGACACGTCCGGGCGCTGGTGCACCGTGGTCCCGTCCGAGCCGGCCGGCTCGAGCAGCACCGCCACCCCGACGTCGTGGCCGGGAACTGGATATCGGGGCCCGACCACCTCGTACGGGATCGTCGTCTGTTCCAGGATCAGCAGCAACGCCCGGCAGTCGGGGAAGTCGCCGGAGTAGGTCCCGAGCAGCCGCAGGGCGGTGAACGCCGCCGCCGGTCCCTGGTCGGACACCGCGAAGGCGAGCGGATCGCCCTGCACCAGCTCGTTGAGGTAGCAGGCGGTGACCCGGCGCGGGTCGCCGTCCGGAGTGGAGTGCGCGATGGCGATCAGATCCACAGGTGCCGCGAGGTCGAGATCGCGCACCAGGCGGTCCGCCATCCCGGTGAACGAGTTACGGGCGGCCGCCGCGTGCCGATCCCGGTCGAAGCGACGACCGTACAGCTCGGTCATGTCCGACAGGTATTCCTCGAGCAACGGATCGCCCCGGTACGGCTCCGGATCGGGGTCGAACCGGCGGGCGATCACCTGAGTCGGCCGGAGCCGGCCGGTACGGA
The DNA here is from genome assembly GCF_004637285.1 of Micromonospora sp. CNZ285. Taxonomy (NCBI): domain Bacteria; kingdom Bacillati; phylum Actinomycetota; class Actinomycetes; order Micromonosporales; family Micromonosporaceae; genus Micromonospora; species Micromonospora sp. CNZ285. The sequence continues at coordinate 5,092,112 of NZ_SPQD01000001.1, forward strand.
CCGACGGGGCCGGGGCGATGGACAGGAACATCGGCGTCAGGCCAGGCCCTGCTCGATGACGTAGTCGGCGAGGGTGCCGACCGACTCGAAGTGGTGCTGCTCCAGCGTGTCCGAGTCGATCACGACGTTCAGCCGGTCCTCGATGTGCATGAGCAGTTCGAGGACGTTCGTCGAGTCCAGCCCGAGCTCGTCCATCAGCCGGGTCTGCTCGGTCACCTGGACCGAGTCGCGGTTCAGCACCGCGACGACGGCGTCGATCATGTGGTCGACGACCGCGGCGCGGTCGACTGTGGCTTCCGAAGCCATGGTCATGGCGGGCCTCCTGTGTGCCGGTCGGGATGGGTTGTCAGTCGAGGATCTGCGGGCCGAGCAGGTCCTCGACGGTGTCGCGGCGGCGGACCAGGCGGGCCCGTCCGCCGTCCACCAGCACCTCGGCCGGATGGCCGTGGCTGAGGAAGAGCACCGGTGAGGCGCTCGGGCCGTACGCGCCGGAGCGCAGCACGCCGACCAGGTCGCCCGGCCGCAGCTCGGGCAGTTCCACGTTGCGGCCGACGGTGTCGTTCGGCGTGCACAGCGGGCCGGTGACGTTCCACGGGCCGGCATCCGTGCCGGCCCGGTTGAGCAGCCGCATCGGGAAGTTGCGCTTCACGTAGGAGCCGATGCCGACGGCCGCCATGTGGTGGTTCGTGCCGCCGTCGGTGACCGCGAAACGCTCCCCCATCGAACTCTTCACGTACCGCACCCGGGTGACGTAGGTGCCGCACGGCGCGGCCAGGTACCGGCCGAGTTCCAGCAGCAGCCGGGCCCCGGGGTGCGCGGCGTGGAACGCCTCGACCACCGGGTTGAGCAGGCTGGCGACCGCGGCCGGGTCGAGGTCCGGTTCGCCGGGGAAGTAGGCCACCCCGAGGCCGCCGCCCACGTCGACGGCCTCCAGGACGAAGTCCAGCCGCTCGGCGAGCCGCTCGGCCAGGTCGATGATCCGGCGGGCGTTCTCGGCGACCACCTCGGGATCGAGGATGCGGGTGCCCAGGTAGGCGTGTACACCCAGGACGCGTACCCCGGGATGGTTCTTGACCAGGTCTGCCTCGTCGAAGAGCTGCTGCTCGTCGATCCCGAACTGGCGCGGTTTGCCGCCCATGGTGAGGCCGGAGCCCTTGACCGCGAAGCTCGGGTTGACCCGAAGCATCACCGGTGCGATGACGCCCCGATCCCGGGCCAGCTCGTCGATCGTCGCCAGTTCCCCGAACGACTCGCAGACCAGCGCGAAGACGCCCTCGGACAGGCACGCCTCGAGTTCGGCGCGGCTCTTGCCGGGGCCGAGGAAGATGATGTCGCCCGGGGCCACCCCGGCGGCGAGCGCGGTACGCAGCTCCACCATCGACGACACCTCCGCGCGGGCGCCCTGCGCACCGAGCAGGGCGCAGACGGCCACGTTCGGGTTGGCCTTCAGCGAGTAGAAGATCTCCATCGCCGGGTGCAGCCGCTCACGCAGCCCCAGGTACTGCCCGCGCAGGCTGTCCCCGTCGTACACGTAGAGGGGCGTGCCGAACCGCTCGGCCAGTTCGGACATGGCCACGCCCTGGATCGTCACTTCTCCGGTCACCGTCGTGTTCCTTCCGCCACGGCCGTCAGGCGGCCCGCGATCTCGGCGTCCATCGCCGTCAGCTCGTCGGCCGTCGGTGCGGTCAGCAGCCCGTACAGCCGGCCGTCCGCAGCTCCCGCGCCCTCCCGCATCAGGGCGTTCACCGTCGAGAAGTTCTGCACCACCATCCCGGCCGTACCGGCGGCGCTCAGCAGCCACGGGCCGAGCCCGTCGCGGACCTCACCGAAGCGCAGCGGCCGCGCGAGGCGCAGCGGGTACTGCCGGGCCAGCGCGTACCAGCCCGCCGGCACCAGGTGTTCCTGGAGGCCGACCTGGTAGGTCGACATGTTGTGCCGTGCGTTGATCTCCACGACCGGGTAGACGCCGCCCTCCGGGTCGAGCATCGCGTCCACCCCGACCACGCCGTGGTAGCCGTCGCGGGCCAGCCGGGCGCCGAGCACCGCGGCGCTGTGCGTCACGACCGCGAGCTGCCGCGCGGTCAGCCCGGCCGGCATCCGATGACCCTTGTGTACGCCGTTGGCGGTGACCGCCTCCTTGACGAAGTCGAAGTGCACCCCGCCGTCGCGGAAGACGGTGAACTGGTAGTTGAGGTCGACGATCTTGGCGACCCACTCCTCCACCAGCAGCGCCAGCCGCCGATCGCCGGAACGGTCGGCCCGGCGGCGCAGCGTCCGGTGGATCTGGTCCAGGCGCGCCGCGTCCCGGATCACCAGCAGGCCCTTGCCGGACACCCCGTACGAGTCCTTGAGCACCACCGGCCGCCCGGCAGCGAGCAGCGCCCGGGCGTGTTCGACCGCCTCGTCCAGTTCCTCGACGGTCTCGCAGATCCAGCCCGCGGACTGGCGCAGCCCCAGCTCGGTGGCGATCCGCCGGCTGTAGATCTTGCCGTTGACGGCCTTGCAGACGGCCGCCGGCGACCCGGCCAGCGCGACACCGGTCAGCGCGGCGAGCGCCTCCTCGTCGGCGGAGACCCCGTGCGGGACGATCGCGGCGGCCCCGGCCAGGGCGGACAACCGGGCCAGCAGGGCCGGGCTGTCCAGCGCGTCCTGGGTCACCGTGCGGTGCGGGTCCTGGCGGTCGGTGGTCAGCACATGCGGCAGGGCCGTCCCGAGCGTCTCCAGATGGGCCAGGTGCTCCGGGTCCGGCCGGTCCTTGAGCACCACGTAGTCGTCCGGACCGGCCAGCAGCAGGGCGAACTCGTCCATCCGGTTCACCATCGCGTCACCCGCGGTCAGCGCGACGCGGGGCAGGCCCGGCTCGTCACCGCCCCACCGCTGCTCGACCTCGAAGTTGCCGAGGAACACCAGGGGGGTCCGGTCGGTGCCCAGCAACGCCGTCCGCAGCCGTCTGACGAAGGGTTCCCGTGTCGTCGTCATAGCGTCCTATCAGTGCTCGAAGACCGCGGCGGCGAAGGTCGACCCCAGCCCGACCGCGGCCATCAGGTAGCGGTCGCCTGGTCGTAGCCGGCCCAGTTCGCGGGCCGCGACGTAGTTGAGGAAGGAGTCGGCGCAGAAGCAGTGGCCGGTGACCGGCATGTTGTCCAGGAACAGGCGCTCCACCGGGATCCCGGCCTTGCGCGCCACCCGCACCCAGGACACCCGGTTCACGTTGTGCGGCAGCACCACGTCCAGTTCGGCGACGGTGATCCCGGCGCGCGCCACCGCCGCGAGGATCACCTCGGCGAGCGCGTCCGGATAGCGTTGCTGGAACTCCAGGGACATCGCCGCGGTCAGGGACAGCCCGGCGTTGAACTCGCCGTGCGTGGCCGAGGCGTACGACAGCAGCCGGTCGCGCCGGCCCGTGCCGACCAGGACGGCGGCGCAGCCCTCCCCCATCAGCGCCGTGCCCGGGATCATCCGGGCCGACGGGGTGAACGCCTTCTCACCGACGAAGACCAGGGCCAGCGCGCCGGGCTCGCCGTCCTCGGCGAGCAGCCGGCCGGCCATCTCGACGGCGAGCAGCCCGGAGGCGCAGGCGTGCTGGGTGACCGCGAAGGCCCGCGCGTGCCGCAGGCCGAGGGCCCGCACCACGTCGTGCAGCGGATCCTCGGGGTACGGCGCGATCGCCTGCAGGGTCCGGGCCTGCACCACGTACCGGACCTGGGACTCGCGGCCGCGCAGCTCGGACAGTTTCGCCGCGGCGTTGAGCATCAGGTCGGTGATCGTGCCGGTCGGTTCCCGCAGCACCTCGGCCAGCCCGTAGTACCGGCGGAACATCCGGATCTGGGTGTCGGTCAGCCCCAGCTCCCCGGCCAGCGAGTCGATCGGCACCCGTTTCGGCGGCAGGTAGGCGGAGACCGCTTCGAGGGCGGTCACGTCCCGGCGTCCAGCGGCAGGCCGGACAGGTACTCGGTGAGCGCGTCGATGCTCGGGTGGTCCCACACGATCGTCGGTTCCAGGGGCATCCCCAGGTGGTCCTCGATCTCACCGCAGAGCGCGAGCGCGTACACCGAGTCGAGGCCCAGGTCGGCCAGGGGCATGGCGGTGTCGATGGTGGCCGGGTCCCGGTTGGTGAAATCGGCGACGCGGTCCCGCAGCCACGGACGGAGCTGTCCGGCGGCCCGGTGGTTCGGCGAGATGGTCAATTCCGGCTCCTTGGAAGGTCGGGCAGCACGCTGTCGGACAGGTCGAAGGCCCGGCCGGCGGCGTACCGGCGGGCGAGCTCCGCGTGGATCGGGCCGGCCAGCGCGGCCGGCAGCGACCGGGACGTGCCGTCCAGCTCGTCGGCCAGCCGCAGCAGGGCCGCCGTCACCCAGGCCGGGTCGGCCAGGAAGGTCCCCGGGTGGCGCTGCTCGGCCAGCCAGAGGTTCAGGCAGGTGGCGGCGGTCAGCACCGTGGTGTAGCGGGCGGTCAGGTCGAGCGCCGCCGGGTCGCCGCCGATCGCCAGGTCCGCCGGGCGGAGGCCGAGCGCCGCCGAACGCAGCCGGGCCAGCTCGCCGGTGAAGCGCCGGACCAGTCCGCGCAGCCGGTCGTCGCCGGCCGGCATCGCCTCGGCGGCGGCGAGCAGCTGGGCCGTGAGCGGGTCGGCCGTCGAGGCGATCCGGAGCCGGTCGAACGGCAGGGCCGGGAGATCGGCGTCCAGGTCGTACAGGGCGGGCGGTGGCTCCTGGCCGGTCGCCCAGGAGCGCCGGGCGAGCCGGGGGAGTTGAGGGAGGACGGTGGCCAGGCAGGCGACCCGGGCGGCGTGCCCGAATCCCGCCGGCGCCAGGTCGCGCTGCAGCTTCTGGAAGATGCCGTACTCGCCGGTGCGCAGGTAGCTCTGCGCGCCGAGCAGCTCACCGAGCCGGGTCATGGCGCGGATGGACCGGCCGGACACGACGTACTTGACGGCCGAGGCGTACGCGTTGGTGTCCTCGGGCAGCAGGTGCACGGCGCGGGCGACGGTGGTGGACAGGCAGTCGGCGATCAGCAGGTCCGTGAACGCCTCGGCCAGTGCGGTACGGACCACCGGCATGGCGCCCACCGGCCGTCCGCGCAGCCACCGGTCCTCGCCGAACCGCAGCACCGCGCGCAGGCCGGTGTCCAGCACGCCCAGCGTCATCGCCGGCAGCCCGGTCCGGGTGAGCTGGAACGAACGCAGCGCGACCTCCATGGCCGAGCCGAGCGGCCCGAGTGCCACGCCCGCGTCGACCGGGCACCGGTCCAGCTCGATCCCGCCGAGCTGCACCCCGCGCATCCCGCTGCTGGGGAACCGCGGCAGATACCGCAGCGCGCCCGGGGGCAGCGCGTCCTTCTCCACGAACAACTGGGTGTGGCTGCGGCCACCGGCCGCGTCCGAGGTACGACTGAAGATCACCATCGCGCTGCACCGCTGCGCGTTGGTGACCACCTCCTTGCGACCGGTGAGCAGCAGTTCGCCCGGCTGCCCCGGGTCGGCCCGGAAGTCCACCCGGGCGAAGTCGTTGCCGTGTGCCAGCTCGTGGTAGACGGACGCCACCCGCCGGCCGGAGAGCAGCAGCTCCGCCAGCCGTCGCTGCTGGGCCTCGTCGCCGCCGGCCCACACGTTGACCGAGGCGATGAACGAGCTGGCGCCGTAACCGAGGCCCAGGCAGGGGTCCCGCCGGAACACCGAGCGCATCGTCCGGATCAGCCGGTCCAGGCCGGTCATCCGCCCGCCGTGGGCGACCGGTACGAACTCGGCGTTGAGTCCGAAGTCGTCGAGCGCCAGCTCACCGTCGGCGAACATCTCCTGCCGCTCGTCGGCCGCCAGCACGGCCCGGTTCCCGAGGGGGTTCGCCGGGTCCCACGGATCACCGAAGCGACTCTCCAGATCCCGCACGGTGGTCATCGCGCCTCCCCGCCGCCGTCGAGGTCGAGCACCGAGGGGCGGCGGCCCGGGGCGAGGGACGCGTACACCCGGTCGTAGTTCTCGGGATGGTCCGGCGCGACGCCGAGGCGGTGCAGCACCCAGGTCAGCGCCGCGTCGAGCCACAGCCCGTCCGTCCACAGCGGGTCGGCGCCGGCGTGCTCGTGGTTGTGCAGCCACAGGTGCACCGCGCTCGCGCCGGCCACGCACAGCTCGTACCGGTGGGCCAGGTCGTAGGCGGCGGGTGCCACGTCGTGCGGGCGTGGGCGGTACCCGGCGAGTTCGGTGTGCAGCAGCTCGGTCGCGGCCAGGAGCGCCTCGGCCCGGGCCGCCGGGCCGCCGGCCGCGCGGACGGCCGGCACCGCCGCGGCCAGCCCGCGCAACGGCAGGCACCCGCGTCCGGCGGCCAGCGAGATCCGGTCCGGGTCCAGTTCGGGCACCGGCACCCGCAGGTCGGCCAGCGACCGCAGCCGGGCCGTGTCCACCGGGTCGCCGGGCCAGCCCCGCGCCAGTTGCGGGAACTGGTTGATCAGCGCGTTGCGGTTGACCGGGGTGCTGCCGTCGAAGATCCCGACGATCCGGTGGTCCCGTTCCACCTTCTGGAAGCGTCCGTAGTCCGGGATACCGGTGAGGAAGGCACGGGCGCCGAGCTGCTCGCCGCACCCTCCGATCAGTTCGTCGGTGAGTGCCGGCACGAAGGCCTTGAGCACCGGGGCGAGCACGCCCAGTTCCTCGGTCTCGGCCGTCGCCGCCCGGCTGACCAGGGCGGTCACCGCCTCGGCCAGGAACAGCATGGTGTGCAGCCGGCCCACCCCGCGCCGCAGGTACGGCACGTCGGCCAGCCGCCGCCCGTACAGCCGGCGGTCGGTCAGGTATCGCCGGACCAGCGCCAGCGCGTGGTCGGCGGCACCGAGCGACAACGCGGCGCAGGTGGTACGCGTCAGTTGCAGGGCGCGCAGCACCGTCTCCAGCCCGGCGCCACGCGCACCGACGAGTGCGGTCTCCGGCACCCACGCGTCGTCGAGGGCGATCCCGCTGATGTCGGCGCCCCGGATGCCGTGGGTCGGCTCCCCGGGCAGGCACCGGTACGAGTGCGCGGGAAGCTCCCGCTTGTCGGCGAGCAGCACGGTGAACCCACGTGGCCCGCCGTCCGGGTCGGTCCGCGCCAGCAGGCACACCACACCCGCCCGGGTGGCGTTGTTGATCAGCCATTTCGTCCCGCTCACCCGGTACCCGCCGTCGCTCCGGACCGCCGCGACCTCGCCGCCGAGCAGGTCGCTTCCGTGGCCCGGTTCGGTGAGCGCCCAGCAGACGGGCACCCCGGCCAGGACCGTGCCGGCGAGCGTGCGGGCCTGCGCCAGGTCCGCCTCGTCGCGTGGCGACCGGGCCCAGACCGAGGCCGCGCCGAGGAACGTCTTGCCGTGTCCGATGGCCGTGGTCAGGTCCCGGCGCGCGATCACCCGCAGGACCTGGACCAGGGTGTCGAAGCCACGCAGTTCACCGCCGTACGCCGCCGGGACGTAGTGCGCCGGCAGGCCGAGCCGGTCCAGGTGCGCGCAGATCTCCGCCGGGAACGCCTCGCTCTCGTCCGCGGCGGCGACCCGGGCGTGGTTGAACACGACGCCGGCGTCGTCCGGATCGCCCAGCCGCTCGTCGAGGTGCCGGGCCACGGCAGCGGCCAGGGGCAGGGTGGGCGCGGCCATCTCAGGCCCGCACCGGGTCGCCGGTCCGGCGCACGGCCCGCACGCCGTCGGTGAGCTCTTCGTGCTCGGCGCCGAGGGCACCGGTCAGGAAGAGCATCCGGGCCAGGCCGCGCTGGATCTTGCCGCTGGTGGTGCGGGGCACCGTGCCGGGGCGGACCAGCACCACGCTGACCGCGCCGGTCCCGAACTCCCGCGACAGCACGTGGCGGACGGCGGTGACCACGGCGGCGCGGGCCGCCGGGTCGAGGGACCGGGCCCGGCACTCCTGCACCACCACCAGTTCCTCGTGCAGCACCTCGACGGTGAAGGCGGCACCGACACCCCGGGACAGGCTCTCGTCCACGGCGCGCACCGTCACCTCGATGTCGTGCGGGTACAGGTTGCGGCCGTTGACGATCAGCAGTTCCTTGATCCGGCCGGTCACGTAGAGCTGGCCGTCACGCAGCAGGCCCAGGTCCCCGGTACGCAGGAAGCCGCCCTCGCCGTCGGCCAGCTCGTTGCCGAACACCTCCCGGGTGGCCTCCGGGTTGGCCCAGTAGCCCCGCGCCACGCTGGCGCCCCGCAGCCAGATCTCGCCGATCCGGTCGGGCGGTTGCGGCAGCCGAGTGGCGGGGTCGACGATCCTGATGTCGAACTCCGCAGTGGACTCGCCGCTGCTGACCAGTTCGCGCACCGGCTCCGGGTGACCGGCTCCGACCGGCGTCACGATGTTCCGTTCCAGCTCTTCAGCGTCGACGGTGAGCACCACCGGCGGGCGGCCGATGGTGGCGCCGCTGACGCTGAGCGTGATCTCGGCCAGGCCGTACCCGGGGCACATGGCGTCCGGCCGCAGCCCGGCGGCGGCGAATCGGCTGCCGAACGCGGCCAGGGTGGCCGCCTGCACCGGTTCCGAACCGTTCACCGCGCGCCTCCACCGGGACAGGTCGACGCCGGCGATCTGCTCGTCGGTGATCCGCCGGGTGCACAGGTCGTACGCGAAGTTCGGTGCCGGGGAGATCTCGATGTCGTGCCTGTCGATCAGCCGGAGCCAGGTGCCGGGGCGCTTGAGGAACGTCGTGGCCGACATCCCGACGCTGCAACCGCCCCGCGAGAGCGGGGCCAGCAACTGCCCGATCAGGCCGAAGTCGTGGTACATGGGCAGCCATCCGCCGACACGGACGCCCTCGCCGCCACCGAGGATCTCGTTGAACGCCCGCAGGTTGGGCAGCAGGTTCGCGTGGTCCACCACGACGCCCTTGGGGTCGCTGGTGGAACCGGAGGTGTACTGCAGGAAGGCGATGGTGGACCCGTCGACGGCCGGCCGCCGCCATGCCGGCGCCCGCTCCAGGGGGACGTCGTCGAAGGCCAGGCACGGTACGTCGGACAGCCCGCACTCGGCCGCCCAGTCGCGGACCGTGTCGAGAGCCGCGGCGTCGGTGACCACCGCGGCCACCTGGGCGTTGTGCGCGATGCCGGCGAGCCGGTCCCGTTGCCGGCGATATCCGTCCGGCAGCGGGGCCGGAACCGGGATCGCACCGGCGTGCTGGACGCCGAGGAAGTTTTCGGCGAAGGCGGTGCCGGGCTCGTTCAGCACGAGCACCCGGTCACCGGGGCGGACGGTGTCGGCGAGCAGCACGGCGATCTGCCGGGCCCGGGCGGCCAGGTCGTCCCACGACACCGTGCGCACCTCGGCGTCGCCCGATCCGGGGTCCGCGTCGAAGATCAGCGCCGGTCGCTCCGGGTGGACGGCGGCACGCTCCTGCAGCAGGTCGACGAACGTTTCGTGGTCGGGCATCAGGCGCTCCCCGCGGGTCGGTGACGTGCCGGACCCAGCGTCGCGCCGGATCCGGCATGTGCAGAAGGCTCGATCGAGCGGGCGGTTGGGGTAGCCGAACAGGTATGCCAGGCGGTCACGGCGTCTCCTGCCAGCCGCCGAGCCAGCCCTGCGCCACCCCGGCCAGGCCGATGGCGACCAGCGCCGCCCGTCGTTCCACGGTCAGGCCGGCGGCGTCCGGCTCGGCCAGGCCGGAGGTGATCCAACTGGTCATCGCGGCCTGGGCGAGCCCGGCGCCGACGGCTGCCGGGGGCCAGACCCCGTCCGCCTCGCCACGGCGGACCGTCACCGCGTCCGCGCCGAGCAGGTAGCCGGCCGCCCACACCTCCAGGGCGAGTCGCCAGTGCAGGCCCGAGGGCAGGCCGGTGACCCCGAGCAGGCGGTCGAACCCGTCCACCACCTGGTTCACGGACAGCCCGACCAGGCCGCAGTGATCGGCCCAGTACCAGCCGAAACCGTGCTCGACAGGTTCCCCGGTACCGGGGCGCAGCGGCCGCAACAGGCACCGGCTGCGATGAAGCTGCACGGTGTAGGGCAGCTTCTCGTCGGAGCGGCACCGCCGTGCCAGGGCCTCCTCGGCGCTCGCGCTGAACTGCCAGTACGTCGGCGACAGGGCCGGAGCGGGCAGGAAGACGGTGGCGTGGAACCGGCCCGGATGCCCGACGATCGTCGGATCGAACCGGTGGTCGACCAGGTGCGGCACGGTCCCGACGACCGGGATGCCGGCCTCCCGGCAGAACATCACCACCATCTCGTCGTCGTCCTTGACGTCGTCCGGGATGCCCGCCAGGTAGTCGGCCAGTTCCCGGGCCACCCGCACCGGCAGGACGAACCCCTGGGTGGGGGTCCACTCGAACAGCGACAGCGGCGCGAACGGCCAGCCGGCGATCACCGCGCGACGGACCAGGTATGAGTTCTGCGGGCTGTCCCAGTGCGAGTAGAGCGAGATGCCGTGTTCCGGGCGGGCCGCGATCGCGCGGTGGACCTGGGTGGCGAAGCTCCGGATCAGCCGGATGTCGTCCTGCAGGACCAGGTGGTGGGTGGCGCCGTCGGCGACGGCGCGCCAGGCCACCTTGGCGGTACGCAACGGGCTGGGCACCCCGTCCGGGTCCGGATCGGTCACCACCCGGGCGGTCAGCGGGGCGCAGTCGCGCACCAGCGGGGGGATGCGCTCCCGCCGGCGCGGGTGGTGCATGATCGCCACGCTGAGCCGGATCTCGCCGGCCGTCACCGCGCTTCCGCGGCCGAGAGACCGGCCGGCACGACCGGCTCCCCACCGCGGGTCGCCGACAGGTAGGCCGCCTCGATCAGCGCCGTCGTGGTGACGGCCTCCCGCATCGGCCGGTCCCAGCCGGTGCCCGCGGCGACCAGGCCGGCGAAGTCGGCGAACATGCCGGGGAACCACTCCTGGTGGGTCTGGTCCCGGTTCGGCGGGGCCAGGTCGGTGCGCTCCAGCCCGTCCGCCGTACGCACCTCGGCCATCCCGTCGTGCACGTCGGCGGCGCCGTCCGGGCCGCTGACCAGGTAGCGGTTCGACCGGGTGTCACTGACCCAGCTCAGATCGATCTCGCAGGTCCCGCCGTCGGTGAACTCCAGGTCCAGCCGGGCGGCCACGTCCATCCCGCCGGCGGCGTCGCCGTCCGCCCACTGCGCGACGCAGGAGACCGTCCGGGGCGCCTCGCCGAAGAGCTGGGTGGCCATGTACGCGCAGTGCGTCCCGTGGTCGAGCATGATCCCGCCCCGCGCCACCGAGATGTCCCGACGCCAGTCCGGTTGCCATCCGGGCACCCCGCGCGCGTGCGAGTCGCGGGCGATCCGGAACCGGGCCCGCAACGGACCGCCGAGCCGCCCGCCGGCGACCGCGCCGGTGAGCACCCGCATCATCGGCGAGAAGCCGTAGTTGTGCGCGGGGTAGAGCAGCAGGCCCCGGTCCCGGGCCAGGTCGATCAGGTCGAGTGCCTCGTCGGTGCGTACCGCGACCGGCTTCTCGCAGATCACGTGCAGACCGGCGGCGAGCGCCTCGCGTTCCAGCTCGACGTGGTGGTTCGGTGGGGTGCAGATGTCGACGGCGTCCACCGGCTGGGCGGCGAGCAGCTCGGCCAGCGTGGGGTAGGTGGCCAGGCCGGGGTCGAGCTGCCGGGCCCGGGCCCGCCGCTCCGGCGACGGGTCGAGCACCGCGACGACCCGGCCGGCGGTGACCGTACGGTAGGCGTGCAGTCGCCCTTCCCCGGCGGTGCCGAAGCCGATGACGGCGATCCTCATGCCGGTACCTCCTCAAGGTGCTGGGGCGCCGCGCCGTCGATCAGGACGCGGCGGATGATCTCGACGGCCTGCTCGGCCAGCTCCGCGTCCACGTTCAGCGGTGGGTAGAGGCGCAGCGTGGTGCCTCCGGTCATCACCAGCACCCCGGCGTCGACCAACGCCAGGAACGTCTTCCGGAAGGTGTCCTTGTCCAGCGGCCGGCGGGACCGCTTGTCGGCGACCAGCTCGATGCCGATCGCGAACCCGGCGCCCCGGACGTCGCCGACGAGCGGGGACTCGTCGACGAGCGGCTCCAGCGCGGTCAGCATCTCGGCGCCGAGCTTGGCCACGCGGCTGGGCAGGTCCTCGTCGACGAGCACGTCGGTGGTGGTGGCGACCGCCCGGCAGGCCAGCGGGAACGCGCCGAAGCTGGACGAGCTCGCGCTCGGGTCGGAGAACGGGCTGGCGGCCATCAGATCCGCTGTGGAGATCACCCCGGTGACGGGGTATCCGGCGCCCATCCCCTTGCCGACGGTGACGATGTCCGGCGTCACCTCGTCGCGCATGAAGGCGAACGGCTCACCGGTACGACCGAAACCGGTCATCATCTCGTCGACGATCAGCAACGCGTCGAACTCGTCGGCGACCGAGGCCAGCGCGGTCAGGTAGCCCGGTGGCGGCACCACGTTGCCGGACCGGCCCTGCACCGGCTCGACGACGAGCGCCGCCAGCGAGCCGGTGGAGTTCTCCTTGATGGTGTCCCGCACGGTCTCGACGCAGGCGTAGCCGCAGCTCGGGAACGTCATCTTCAGCGGGCAGTGGTAGCAGTTGGCGTACGGTGCGCTGAAATAGCCGGAGGGCAGCGGGCCGAGACCGGTCCGTGCCCCCGCGGTGAGCGCCAGGCTGCCCAGCGTCTTGCCGTGGAAGCCGCCCCAGAACGACAGGAACTCGTGCTTGCCGGTGACCGACTTGGCCAGCCGCAGTGCCGCTTCCACCGCCTCGGTGCCGCCGCTGTAGAGCTGGATCCGGTCCAGCGGCGGCGGCAGGAATCCGCGCAGCGACTCGGCCATCGCCCGGCGGCCGGCCGACCCGAACGCGCCGGCCGGCGCGGTGGCCAGCTCGGCGGTGAGGGCGGCGATCAGGCGCGGGTTGGCGTGGCCGATCGAGTTGACCCCGCCGGCTCCCTGGAAGTCGATGATCTCGTTGCCGTCCACGTCGACCAGGACCGCGCCGGCGGCGGATTCGACGCACAACTGCGCCCAGAGCATGACCGCCTGCAGGCCGGGTCCGATCACCTCCTGCTCAGCGGCCCAGTGCTGGGCACCACGTGGCCGGTCGGGCGTACGCCCAAAACGTCGGCCGTCGCCTGAACTCTCTGCCATCGCTCCGCCTCTCGGGTGCGGCCGGTCCACCGGTCACGCCGACCGCGGACCGCTTTCCGCCCATGCTCGGGATCCGGCGGCGGGCCCGGGAGCCTCCATCGGCCACGACGAATGGGCATGCCCGGACGGCTGACACGTCCGGGCAGCGCGGCACCGAGGCGGACGCGGTTAGCGTGGCGCCGTGACCAGCACCGTGCAGGACCTCATCGACGTGGCGGCGCAGTCCGCCGTGGACGCCGGCCGCCTGGTCCGGCAGCGGTTCGGCGACCCGGTGGAGGTGTCCCGCAAGCAGGCGGCCCACGACGTGGTGACCGGGACCGACCTGGCCGCCGAGGCGTTGATCCGCGCCGCGTTGGGCGGCGTCGGCCCGCGCTCGACGGTGGTGGGCGAGGAAGGCGGCCGGCCGGACGGCGCCCCGACCGGTCCGGACGATCCGGTGTGGCTCGTCGACCCGATCGACGGCACCTACAACTTCGTCCGGGGCATCCCGTTCTTCTGCGTGTCGATCGGCCTGCGGATCGGCGGTCGTACGGTCGGCGGCTGCGTCTACGACCCGCTGCGCGAGGAGCTGTTCACCGCGGCGGACGGTCGCGCGTGGTTGAACGGCGCTCCGCTGCCCACACGTACCGCCGCGTCGTCGGCGCCGCCGCTCGTGCTGTGCGACATCCCGAACGCCGGAGGGCCGCCGTCCACCGCCGAGACCGACCTGCTGGCCGCGCTGCTCACCGCCGCCGCGGACGTGCGACGCCTCGGTTCGTCCGCGCTGGCGCTGGCGTACGTCGCGGCGGGCCGCGCCGACGTGGCCGCCAACGCGGACGTCTACGACTGGGACACCGCTGCCGGGCGGGCGCTTGTCACCGCCACGGGTGGCGGTTACCTGAGTCATCCCGATCCGCTGCCGACCCGGCGGCGGGGCAGCTTCGTCGCATGGGCCCCCGCGTACGCGGCCCTCGGCCGCGCGGTCGGCGAAGCCCTGCGCCCCGACAGCCTCGCGGAGGTCGTGTGACACGCCGGCGCTTTCTGATCATGGGCGGCCTGCACCGCAGCGGCACCACCCTGCTGGCCGCGCTGGTCGGCACGAATCCCGAGGTGGCCGGGTTCCGGCAGACCGGCGCGCCGATGGACGAGGGCCAGTACCTGCAGACCGTCTGCCCCTACGACGAGCAGCACGGCGGTCCGGGGCGGTTCGCGTACGCGCCCGGGGCGCACATGACCGAGCACCACGAGCTGGCCGGCCCGGCCACCGCCCGGCTGCTGCGCGAGCAGTGGGGCCGCTACCTGGATCCCGGCCGCCCGGTCGTGCTGGAGAAGTCGCCGCCCAACCTGCTGCGCTTCCGGTTCTTCCAGCGGCTCTTTCCGGGTTCCCGGTTCGTGCTGGTCATGCGGCACCCGGTGGCGGTGGCGATGAGCACCCGGAAGTGGACGCCGGCGCTGACCGTGCGGCAACTCGTCGAACACTGGCTGCACGCCCACGAGCTGGCCCGGGCCGACGCCGCACACGTCGACGCGATGCTGACCGTCCGCTACGAGGACCTGATGGACGACCCGGACCGCACGTTGGGGGACATCGCAGCCTTCGCCGGCCTTCCACCCGCCTTCGACGTCGGCGGCCTGGACCGGGACACGAACACCCGCTACCTGCAGGCCTGGCGGCAGGGTCCGGGCGCCGACGACGACCTCGTCGACCTCGCCGACCGGGTCGCACGGTACGGCTACCGGCTGCCCGCACCCGCCTGAACCGGCTTCGCCTGAGAAGGGAGAACGGATGTCCCGGCTGCTCATCGTGCACGGCACCGGCGGACCGCGGCGCTCCGACGACTCGGTCCGCCGGGAGTGGATCGGCTCCGTCGAGGACGGCTTGGCGCTGGCCGGCTATCCCGCGACGGCGCCGGATGCCGCCCTGGTCAACCTCGACGCCCCGGACCGCGTGCCGGCCGTCGGCGACAGCGATCCGGCCGCCGAGACCGCACTGTTGCGGCGCTGCTGGCAGGCCGCCACCTTCGACACCGAGGCCGGTGCGGAGCCGGTCGGCGTGGACGCGTTGGCCGGCCGGCTGGCCTGGTCCCGATACTTCTGCGGCCTGACCGCCGAGGAGCTGACCGGAACCCTGCGTCAGGTGCTGGCGTTCGCCACCGGCACGGCGGCCGGGCACCCCGCGATCGACGCCGTACGCGCCGCGCTCACCCCGGACACCGAGATCGTGATCGGCCACTGCCTGGGCGGGGTGGCCGCCGCGCTGGCCCTCGCCGGCGCCGGTGCCGCCGCTCCCGCGCTGATCACCCTGGGTGCACCGCATCCCCCGGCCGTGGGACCGCCCGCCTCCGGGCCGGCCGTCTGGGTGGATGTGGCCGACGTGCAGGACACGCTGCTCCTGGCGGCCGGGACCGGTCCGGCCGGCGTCACCGGGAGGGTGTCACTCGACTGCGACCCTCGGCTGCGCGGCGCTCGCAACTATCTGGCCTCGCCGGAGTTCGGCAAGGTGCTCGGCAGCCTGCTGGAGACGTGCGACGGCGGTTGACCTCCGGGGCATGTCCGGAACGAGACATGGTCCTGGAAGGGGTGTACCGCCGTCCGTTTCGATGATTCGTGTGACTCCGAGTGAGAGGAGCGCGGTCATGACCGCGACGATCGTCGAACACCATCCGCACCGCGAGTCGGCAAGCCTGCGCATCGCACTCGTCATGATCAACGACATCCTGCGGGACGGTCTCAGCGTGGCGCTGCGCGGCCTGGCCCTGACCACGTCCGTCCGTTCCTACCGCTCGATGCCCGAGTTGCTGACCGAGGCCGTCGACAAGCGACCGGAAGTGCTCGTCGTCAACGCGGCCGACGGCGTCGCGGGCATCGCGGCCGCCGGGCTGATCGCCCCGGAGAGCAAGATCGTCATGCTGATCCACGACGCCCACGCCGCCGAGGCGGTGCTGGCCGACGGTGTCGTGGTGGACGGCTTCCTGCTCCAGCAGGACCTGTCCGGTCGCACCTTGGAGAACGCGCTCCGGGCGATCATGACCGGTGAGGTGCCGATGCCCGCCGTCCTGGCGCAGCAACTGCTGGCCCGGGCCGGCATCCGCCGTACGCCCTCGTCGATGGCGCCCATCAAGCTGACGCCGCGCGAGCACGAGACGTTGTTGCTGCTTGTCGAAGGGTTGAGCAACAAGCAGATCGCGCGACGCCTCAAGATCTCCGACCACGGCGCGAAGCGGCTGGTGGCCGGGGTGCTGCTCAAGCTCGGCTGCACCAATCGGACCTCGGCGGTGGTCACCGCCATCCGCTCCGGCCTGGTGGAGTGCGCGTAGCGCAGGCATCCGCGCCGGCGCGCGGGACCACGAAGGTGGCGGCACCGGAAGCGGTGCCGCCACCGTCAGGGTTCCTCAGACCGCCTGTCGTAGCGGCGGCCGCTCGTAGAGGCCGTGCGCGGCCAGCTTGATGCCGAGTTCGAGCCGGCTCCGGGCACCCACCATCTGCATGATCTGCGTGACCTGCCGCTGGACGGTACGGGTGGACACGGCCAGCGCCCGCGCGACCACGTCGTCGGTGGCGCCGCCGGACAACCGCCGCAGCACGTCACGCTGCAACGGGTTGAGCCTGCCGTGCAGGTCACTCACGTCCACCCGCGCCTCGGACCAGTGGTGGTGGAAGATCGTCGTCAGCGCCTGCACAGCGGTCGGCGAGCGTACGGCCAGCGGTGACGCGGCCCCGCCCCGCGACACGATCGCCAGGTTGCGGTCCAGCACGACCATCAGAGTCGGCGAGTGCTTGCCGCTCCGCACGTCGGCCCGGACGCCCAGCAGGGCCCGCAGCCGGGCGCCCCGGTCCAGCAGGGTCTCCCCGGCCACCACCGCACGCACCCGGGCGGCGCCGGACCACCCCGCCCGGGGCGGCCAGGGCCGGCCCGGCTCCTGATCGGACAGCAGCGCACAGTTGGCGGGTATCAGCGCGAGCACCTCGTCGCGCGCGGCTCTGATCACCCGCGCCGCCAGACGCCAGCCCGCAGCCTCGGCCTCGACGACCGTCGGCTTCGGATCCACGGCTTCGTTCTGCATCAACTCTCCCCCGAGTTGCCGTCGCACGCACGTGGTCATGCGACAAGCGGACAGTGATTGAAACGTAGCGATGGGCGAACGTGGCGGGTACCGGGGAATCCCTCCCTCGCCGAGCCGGATTTCACCGGCTCATCCCCGGGCGGGCCTAGGGTCACCATCCGGCGGAGGTGTTCGACCGGAGATACATCAGCACCGCCCGCACCCGCCGGTGCACACCCTCCGCCGCGTCGATCTGCAGCCGCTCCAGAATGCTCGTCACGTACGACTCGATGGTCTTGCTGCTCAGACGCAGACGGTCGGCTATCGCCCGGTTGGTGAGCCCCTGCGCCATCAGCGCCAGCACCTCCTGCTCCCGGACGGTCAGGCGGTCGATCCGGCCGCCCGTCCGGCGCCGGGCCATCAACTCCTCGACGAGGGCCGGATCGATGACCGCTCCACCGCTCGCCAGCTCACGCAACGCGGTGACCACCTGCTCGACGTCGAGGATGCGCTCCTTGAGCAGATATCCGACGCCGCCCTCACCCGAGTTGACGATCGCCAGCGCGTACTCCGTCTCGATGTGCATGGAGAGGACCAGCACCGCGATGCCGGTGTAGTCCCGCCGGATCCGCTCGGCGACCGCCAGCCCTTCGGTGGTGTAGGTCGGCGGCATCCGGATGTCGACGATCACCGCGTCCGGCCGGTGCCCGGCGACCGCGTCCAGCAGTTCGTGCGCGTCCTTGACCGCCGCGAGCACTGTCATCCCGGCCTGCCGCAGGAGGGCCGACAGGCCCTCCCGGATCAGCACCGCGTCGTCTGCGATGACGATGCGCACGGGATCACCGTCCGCAGCGTCGTGCCGACACCGGGTCGGCTCTCCCACTCCAGCCGGCCGCCGAGTGCCTCGGCACGGCGGCCGAGGTGACTCAGGCAGTCTTCGTCCTCAAGGGTCCGGGTCGAGCCGGAGCCGTCGTCGCACACCTCCAGGTGCAGGCAGTTCTGTTCCATCCGCATCCGGATCACCACTGTCGAGGCGCCTCCGTGCCGGACCGCGTTCGTCAACGCCTCCGCCGCGACGAAGTAGGCGGCTTCCGCCACCTCACGCGGTACCAGGCGGGGCCGGCCCTCGATCCGCACCGTCACCGGCGTGTTCGTGGTCAGGACGGCCAGCGCCTCGTGCAGCTCACGCCGCTCCAGCGCGGGCGGACGCATCCCTCGGCTCAGCAACCGCAACTCGGTGAGCGCCATGGCGAGTTCGGTGACCGCCGCGTCCAGGTGGGCGTCCGCCTCGGCGGTGTCCCGCATCGTCCGCCGCGCCATCTGCAACAGCAGGGTCGCGTTGACCAGCCGTAGCTGCGCGCCGTCGTGCAGGTCCCGTTCGATCTCGCTGCGCGCCCGGTGCCGGCCGTTGCGCGCCTCCTGCTCGTATCGGCGTTCCCAGAGCGCGGCGTCGGCCCGCCAGCCGCGAGCCTTGGCCAGCAGCACCAACGGCGGTATCAGGATCTGCAGGACCACACCTGCCGCATTACTCACCAGCCAGGCCGGATGGGACGGGGTGGTGAACAAGGGCACCATCGCCGCGGCGCCCACCTGCAGGCAGAGCAGGACGCCCGGGAGCACGACGATCCGCTGCGCGCCCTGCCACCGCCTGACCAGGTGGACGGCGAGCCAGATCGCCACCACCGTGGCCGCCAGCCGCGCGACCACCGGCTGGTACGGCGCGGCGGCCCAGCCCGGCTCGGGCAGGCAGGCCAGGCACGGGTCGATCGCGCCGGCCGGTGCGGCATAGCTGTCGATCACCAGCAGCGGCAGCCCGCCGAGCGCGACGGCCAGCAGGACGCGGTCCGCCCGGGTACGCGTACGGCCGCGCGGCTGGGTGACCAGGATGGCCACCAGGAGGGTCCAGATCAGCGGGTGCGCGACGGCGGCCACTCCGGTGCCCGTCTCACCGTGCAGCGGTCCGGTGCTCCGGGCCAGCCACACCATCGCGACGGCGAAGAACAGCATGCCGGTCAGCGGGTTGGCGGCCGACCCGATCAGGATCATCCCGGCGGTGCCGTAGGAACAGACCAGAGCCAGAGCCGTGGCGACGAAGAGCGTGGTCTCCGGGTCACCGGACTGGATCACCCGGACCGCGGCGACCAGGCTCCCGCCCAACATCACACAGACCAGCATCGCGACAGCCGCGCCCCGCAACGCTGGTCCCGCGTCGACTCGGCTGACTCTGCCGGGCATCGCAAGCCGGACCAATCATCCCTCCGCGGTCGGTAGCCGTTGGGAGCCGACCAGCGGACGGTGGTGAGCCGATGAACGGTCGCTCGACGGTCGCGACACGATCCCTGAAGACGATCAGACCGCCCGAATCGATCTCCTCGATCGGCGTCAATACTATCGCATCGCCGATTAATCGGGGGCCGCTAAATCGCATAAGAGATTCCGCAAAAGCGGTCATTACTCACCCACAGCCGCCGTAGCGGCCCCAAGCGCTCGAACCGGACACCGCCGAGCCGTAGCCCGATATCACCTATGATTCTGAGGGTATTTACCCTCCGTTCGGAACAGCAGGTCGACGCACTCCTTATCCGTCCCGCCCCGGCCGCACGGCATCGCATTCCACCCTGCGGGCACGCTTCGGCGATGGAGCAGGTCGGCGCACCAGCAGGCGATCCGCCGGGCGGACGGCGACGACATATTCCGGCAATCAGGATAATTGTCGTCCGCACCCAGGAAACAGGCCCGCACATACCACCTGCGGCCAGATGTCGCGGCCCCGACACAATAGAGGTGCGTCGGAGGGCGATCCCCGCGAGGCGTGATCGGAAACCCGACCGGACCGCAATTCGCCTGGCCATGCGCCGTACGGAGCCGAACTGCGCGTCCGAAAGGCGACACCGTTCCGAGCGCGATTCGCCACTGCGGCTGTCCCGGAACGGCGGACAGCATCGATCGAGACGAGGCACTAGCGTGACGCATCGATCGAACGAGAGGGAGGCGATCATGGCGGAACGGCGCGCGGTACTCGCACCGGGACGGGGCTACGACACCCGGGGACCGCTTTTCGTCTACATCGGGGAGGCGTTGCGCCGGCTCGGTTTCGAGGTGCACGAGGTGACCTGGCGGTCGGTGGACGAGCTGCGCCTCGACAGCGCGCCGGAGTGGGTCGCCGAGCAGCTGGATCCGGTCCTCGACGCCGGGGTGGATCTGCTCGTGGGCAAGTCGCTCGGCAGTTTCGCCGCGCCGCTCGCCGCCGACCGGGGCATCCCGGCGGTGTGGCTGACGCCGCTGCTGACCGACCCCGCCGTACGGGAGCCGCTGGGCCGGGCCACCGCGCCGTTCCTGCTGGCCGGCGGCACCCGCGATCAGGTCTGGGACGGTGCGGTGGCGCGCCGGCTCACGCCGTACGTGGTGGAGGTCGCCGACGCCGACCACTCGATGATGGTGCCCGGACCGTTGGCGGCCTCGGCCGAGGCGCTCGGGCGGGTCTGCACCGCGGTGGAGGAGTTCGCCGCCGGCCGATGACGGGTCAGCGGCGCCCTCGCCGCGTCCACACCACCGCCGCCACCGCCGCGATGAGCGGCAGCAGGCAGCAGAGCGTCAGGACGAACAGGTGCCACGGCTTGATCGCTCCCATGGGGCGAACGATAGGCGTCGCTGTCCACAGCCGCTACGCGGAGGCTCGGGCGGCCCTGCCGTCCAGCCACAGCGTGTCGCTGTCGTCGCGGTGGGATCCGGTGGACCCGACGTGCTTGGCGCTGATCTTCGGCCCGTTCCTGATCACGTGGACCAGAGCCATCGCGTGTCCCCGGCCGAGTCCGTACTCGTCCTTGAGCCAGCCCACGATCACGGCGGCCTTCACGTCGGCGGCGTCGTAGCCGCGCTCCCTGGCCTGGTCGACGAGCGTGCGCGGGGTCTTGCCGGTCTTGTCCTCGATCGCGTCGAGGTATGCCTGGAAGGACATCTGCCCAACCCTTCGCTCGGGAGGTGGTGACGACTCCAGCCTCCCGGGCAGGACGGGTGCCGATCAACGACGGACCAGGCCACCGTCGTTGCCTCCAGGGCAACGATCGCCGTCGGGCGAGACGCCGGAGAGCCCGGCCCGCGTGGTCGCGGGGCCGGGCTCTCCAGATCTCGGGGTACGCGCTCAGCGCTGGAGGGTGAGTAGTCCGGGTCGGTAGGGCAGGAGGCCGTAGTCGCCGCCGGAGTTGGGGGAGCGGCCTTGGTAGAGCAGTTGGAGGTTGCAGGGGTCGACGGTGAAGGTCTGGTCGGCGGTGGTGCGGATGAGTTCGCCGTGGCTGATGTCGTTGGTCCAGGTGGCGCCGCTGTTGGCCTTGCCGGCGAACGGGTTGGACTCGGTGGCGGCCTGCGGGGTCCAGGAGCCGTTCAGGCTGGTGGCGGTGAAGGAGCGGAAGTAGCGGCCCTGGGAGCCGATCGCTTCGACGATCATGAGGTAGCGGGTCTGGCCCTGGAGCTTGTAGACCTGCACGGCTTCGAACAGGTTGTTCGTCGAGTCCGACATGATGGTGGTGTAGTTGGAGCCGAAGCTGCCGGGGAAGTTCCCGATCGGCATGCTGGAGCGGTAGATCTTGCCGTTGTCGCCGGCGAAGAACAGGTACATGTTCTGGTCGTCGGCGATCAGGGTCTGGTCGATCGGGCCGGTGCCGGAGCCGGAGATGCTGCCGGTGAACAGCGGCTGCGCCGACGACCACCCGTTCGGGTTCGTCGGGTTCGTCGACGTGCGGTACGAGAAGGCGGTCGGTCCCCACTGGTAGGCCAGGACCCAGATGTTGCGCGGCGCGAAGTAGAACAGCGTCGGCGCCACAGTCCCCGACGACATCGCGTTCTGGCTGGCCGAGGCCATCTGCGACCAGTTCGAGAACAGACCGAAGTTCATCGACCCCCACGACGAGCCGGTGTCGTGCGTCGTCGCGTACACCAGATGCTGCCCGTTGTACGGCACCACAGTGAAGTCCTTCAACGACACCCAGCCCGAGCGCGGCTGCGCCAACGCACCAGTGGACGACCACCGGTACGACGACGGCAGGTTGCACGTACCACCCGGCGGCGGGGTCGTCGGAGGCGGCGTGGTGGGGTTGCCGCCGCCACCGTCCACCCGGACGAGCTGCCACTGCTGGTTGGCGCCGTTCCAGTCGTCGTACTGGACGATGTTTCCGCCGTCGGCGGTCGAGGCGCCCTGCACCTCCACCACCTTGTTGCTGTGGCGGCTGATCAGCCGGACGTAGCCGCTGTCGGAGTCGGCCAGCCGGAACTGCTGGTTGGTCCCGTTGAGATCGGACCACTGCACGATGCTGCCGCCGTTGGCGGTCGACCAGTTGTAGACGTCGAGCACCTTGCCGGACAGCCGCGACTTCAGCCGGTAGTAGCCGCCGCCGGAGTCGACGAACTGCCACTGCTGCTGGTTGCCGTTGTTGCGCGACCACTGCACGATCCGCGCGCCGTCGTTCGTGGCCAGGTTGTAGACGTCGAGCGCCTTGCCGCTGTTGCGGTTGACCAGGACGTACCAGGCGTTCGTGTCGACGCTCGCGGCGGCGGCGGGCGCGGACACGGCAGCCACTGCGGCGGCGCCGACGAGTACCGCGGTCGCGCCCGACGCGACGACTCGCGGCAGCCATCCGCGCCGTCGCGGCGGCGACACCGTCGATGGGGACCTACCGAATGCAAACATGTTCCTCCCTCTGATCACATGTTGTGAGCGCTAACAATTCGTCGTAGCGCACTGATCCCACACCCGGCCTGCCACGCGGCCACCCGCGCCCGCCCGGTGGGCCATCGATGCCGCCGTCCCGTGCCATCGACTGTGAGCGATAACACGTCGTTCGTCAAGTCGTAACAGTCGATGGACCGGCGAACGCGCCGCCGGCGGGACCATGTCAGCTTCTCGACCCAGCACTACCGCCGCCCGCACCGCGGCCCGACAGTGCACACGGCTGGAGGGGGTGGGGGAATTGGGGCAGCCGGCGAACGACTCCGTCATGATCCGGGACTGGTTCAGCATGCCGCGGGTGTCCGCCGAGGACCGGGCCGCGGTCTTCGGCGCACGCACCCAGGACCCGCGTGTGGAGTTCGTCGCGCTGACGGTCAAGTACTGGATGGACGCGCACGCCACGCG
Source organism: Micromonospora sp. CNZ285 (assembly GCF_004637285.1). Classification (NCBI taxonomy): domain Bacteria; kingdom Bacillati; phylum Actinomycetota; class Actinomycetes; order Micromonosporales; family Micromonosporaceae; genus Micromonospora; species Micromonospora sp. CNZ285. The sequence continues at coordinate 5,115,308 of NZ_SPQD01000001.1, forward strand.
CTCGATGACCCGCGAGCGCGTGCTGGCCGCGATGACCGGCCGTATCACCCCGGACAACGTCTGGGACCTGGTCTCGATGCTCGCGCGGCTGCGCCTGGCCGAGGCGTTCTTCGACCTGGCCGCCTCCGACGTCGACTCCGACGGCACGTTCCGTCGCTACCTGCTCGGCCTCGACCCCGCGCTGCTCGACGCGATGCGGCACTACGCGGCCTGGAACGGGATCAACCCGAAGCTGTTCCTGGACGGCTTCGCCGTCGGCGTCGGGGAGTCCGTGGCGACAGTGGTGGTCGACCTCGGCAAGCTCGTGCAGTTGATCGGCCGCCTCCAGCAGGAGCAGTTCACCACGCTCATCGTGCTCACCGTCGACCCCCGCGCCGGTGTCCAGCGCCTCGCCGACCAGGCCACAGTCGTACGCCAGGCCCTGGCCGGCATCGTCGCCGCGCTGGACCCGACGACGGTTCCGGAACGGCTGCTGGCGCTGTGGCGCGGCTGGGCCGCCCAGTTCGCCAGGCACCTGGACGACCTCGACCCGTTCGCCGCCGGCCGCCTGCTCGGCCGCGTCGCCGGCGATCTCTACCAGGTGCTCACCGGTCTGGTGCATCTCGCCCGGCTGCTCGGCGGCGTCGCGGTCCGCGCCGCCGTCCGGTACGTGCCGCTGCTGCTCGCGGGCGCCCGGGAGGCGCGCCTGCTGACCGCCCAGACGGCCGCGCTGCTGGTGGCGATCGGCCGGGCGGCGATCCTCGCCGCGCCCCAGGTGGGCCTCGCGATGCTGCGGACGCTCTTTCCCCCGAAGGTGCTCGACGCGCTGTTCCGGCAGGGCCGGGTGCTGCTCGCCGACGCCGAACTCACACTGACCCTGTTCAACCAGGCGGCGCAGGCCGAGGCGTTCGCCGGCGCCGGGGCGGGCACCCGGCTCGGCGCGCTGGTGAGCCTCGACGGCCGGCCCGTGCTGATGGCGAGCATGTCGGAGACGGTGTCGTCGGCCGGCCGGGCCGCGACCCGCGCCGAGCTGAACGAGGCGCTCGACGAGATCATCAAGCGGGTCGAGGACCTGCGCGAGCTGAAACCACCGAAGACACCCCGGGACATCCGGGCCGCCGTCGTACGCGCCGCCATCGCCCGGCAACTGGAGCAGCGGCTGACCACCGCGTTCAACAGGGCACTCCAGACCGTCGCGTACGAGGAGTTCCGCGCGCTGCGGAAGGCCGGACAGGCACAGCCGTGGCGGCTCGGTCAGCAGGTGCACCGGCGGATGGCCGCCGAGGTCGCGCAGCTCGTCGGCCGGTCACCGGGCCTGGAGCCGTTCACGGAGAAGTCGCTGGCGACGGTCATCGAGGCGGTCCGCGCGGCCCACCCGGAGCTGGCACCCGCGCTGCGCGGCTCCGAGGCGGTGCTGCGCCAGACGGTCGCCCAGATGCTGCTCGGCCACCCGGACCGGGACCTGCTGCTGCGCCTCGTCGGGTTCACCGGCAACCCGGCCGCGACCGGCGCGGAGAAGGCGCTCGCCACCCACCTGGCCGAACGGTTCCGATGGAAGGCGTCCACCACGGTCGGGGACCTCCGCTCCGACCTGCTGCTCGTCGACCCCGAGGCGGCCCGCGTCACAAACGTCGACTGGACGTCCTCGACGAAGCTGGAGCGCTTCGAGAAGACCTGGGGGACCGTCGCCGACGACCTCGGGGAGACGTTCGACGGGCGCTGGGAGGCCGTCGCGGAGGCCTACCAGCGGGCCGCGAAGGGCGGTGTGCCGGCGGAGGTCGTCGCCGGCCTCGACGAGCTGACCGCACACGCCGTACGCGAGACGGTCGTCCGCCAGGCCGCCCTCAGCCAGTTGTTCCCCGGGTTCTTCGTCACCTCGCACGAGATGGCGTACCGGGGCCTGCAAAACCTGTTCAACCTGCCGCTGTAGAGGAGCACCGATGGGCAGAGTCGTCGTCGCCGACGCCGATCCGGCGACGCTTGGTTTCAGCACCGCGCATTCCGACCGGTACGTCTACTCCAACTACTTCGTACCGGTCCGGCTCACCTTCGGCGGTGGCGAGACGCCCATCCTGCCGTTCTACGTCAAGCAGGCGCTGATCGAGGCGATCCGCTACGGCGGGCTCGACGGCGACCGGCTGCCGCACCTGCTCAAGGAACTCGGCCTCTACGACCTGTGGAAGGCCAACGACATGGACGCCGCCACCGAGGCGCTGCCCGGCGTGGACTCGGGCATGTCGTACCGGGAGCCGCCGGCGCGGCGCCAGACGCTGCTCGGCGACCAGCAGGCGGAGTTCCTCGCCGGCCTGCTCCAGTCCGACGTGGGCATCGCGTTCCTCGACCGCACCCGGATCCGACCGGTGGGTTTCGCACTCGGCGAGCACGTCTACGCGCTGGCGCTCGCCCCCGGTGAGGAGGCGGTGCTGGAGCAGCGCACCTACACCAAGCGCGAGCTGACCCTGGAGGAGCAGAACGAGTCGGAACAGCAGACCGACGTCGAGCTGACAAGCGCGCTCACCACCGAACTCCAGGAGGGCTTCGAGCGGCAGAAGTCGCTCACCGACACCTGGGGGCTCAACGCGAGCCACACCGGCCAGTACACCAGCCCGACCGGTATCTGGGGCACCTTCAACGCCAGCCACACGATCGGCTTCGCCAGCAGCGTCACCGCGGCGAGCCAGGAGACGAGCCGCCGTGCCGTGAAGGACAGCCGGACCGCCACCTCGAAGGTCGCGGCGCGCTACCGCACCCAGCACAAGACCGACTTCAAGCTGGTCACCGAGACCGGCGCGGAGTCGTCCTCGAAGCGCACCGTCCGCAACCCGAACCGGGCCACGCCGATCACGCTGCACTACTTCAAGGTGCTGCAACGGCTGGAGCTGGCCCACGAGCGGTACGGCGCACGGGTCTGCTGGGCCCCCACGATCAAGGATCCGGCGTTCGCCTTCGCCCAGAAGATCATCGGCGGACGGCAGCGAATCCGCGACAACGCGGTCGCCGCGCTGCCCCCGGCGCCGGTGAAGCCGGAGCGCCCGCCGCGTGGCGCACCCGCCGCGGTGGAGACGCGCGTCGTGTACTCCCCCGTGGTCACGCTCGACAAGTGGGGATTCACCGGCGACATGAGCGCCGACTACGACGTCGACGTCGCGTTCGACGCCGGCTGGGAGTGGGACGGCGACATCGACACGATCCGGCAGAACCTCACGCTGATCACCCGCCGTCCGCCGGACGCGATCGCCGCCCGGGTGGTGGGCGTGCCGGTGGTCACCGAGGCGGACGGCCGGCCGGTGCTCCGCGTACGCGTGCACGTCGGCGCCCGGAGCTGGCTGGCGGGTCCGGGTGCCGACGTGCAGCTCGCCGCCGGGTTCCGGCGTACCCCGACGGTGGTGGACCAGACCGCCGACGACGCGGCGTACAACGCGCTCGTCGCCGGTTACCTGACCGATCTCCAGGAGTGGCAGGACCGGCGCGACGAGGCGCTGGGGGCGGCGGAGACGGCCGGGGACGAGTTCGAGGCGCGGCTGCGGGCCGGCTTCTCGCCGGTGAACGAGATGGTCTCGCAGATCGTGGAGACGCACTTCCCGGCCAGCGTGCGGGACGAGGCGTGGGAGATCGACTTCTGGCACCGGGTCTTCGACTGGGAGCGCGCGTCGTTCGTGGCGTACCCCGGCTGGTGGTCCGGCGGCGACGCCCGCGCCCCGGAGCGCGACCCCGGCGACTTCGTCAACGCGAGCTGGGCGAAGCTCTATCTGCCGGTGCGGGCCGGCATGGAGCTGACCGCGCTGCGGTGGATCTTCGGCAAGGTGGTGGCGATGCGCCTGGCACCGGAGGTGGAGCGGGAGCTGGAGGCGTTCGTGGACGAGCTGACGACCTACCGGACCGGCCACCTCGGCTCCGGCGACGAGATGCCCGAGCTGACCACCGAGTGCCAGGACGTGCCCGAGCGGGTGTACTGCCTGGCGAAGTGGACCGAGCTGATGCCCACCGACGGCACCCACCTGGAGGTGGTGCAGGGCATCACGACCGCGGCCGACGCGGTGACCGCCAAGGAGATCAGTGACGCGGAGGCGTTGCGGGCGGCGCTGCTCGACGGCGAGGTGCAGACCAACCGGCTCCGGACCAAGGCGTACGACCAGATGACCGAGCCCGCCGACGTCGACATCCGCCTCGGTACGCCGTCCGGGAGCGGCCCGGCCGTCTGAGCCGCCGGAGACAGGGTCGTCCACCTCGAGCACGCGTCGAGGTGGACGATTTCTGTAAAAGTATAGACTTTGGAATCATGTCGGATGGGCAAAAAGGGGCATAATATTGATCCCCCAGGTCGCTCCCTCGACGGCACAGCAGCCGCCGGTCGCGCAACCGTCCAAAATGCACTGCTTCCCACCGGCGGGTCGATACCGCGCGGCTCACAAAGCCTCTATTTTAAGCCGTTGCTTGTTGTTTCCGCCTGGCGTGTGCACGAACCTAAGGAAGACTCATGACGACCGTACCCATGCGCCAGGAAGAGCCCCCGGTGTCGCTGGGCAGGGTCCGCGCGGAGCCCCTCGACCGGCTCTCCGCAGCGGACATATCCCCGATAGTGCGCCGAGTGATGGCTACGCACCTCGATAAGACCCGGGTCCCGGCGGCGAAGTTCGGCTCGTTCATCTGATCTGCGATGTCCCCGGGGCCGGCCCGCGCGGCGCTCACCGAGTTCGTCCTGAAGGTGCACGCCAGGTGTGACCTGGCGTGCGACCACTGCTACGTCTACGAACACGCCGACCAGAGCTGGCGCCGCCGCCCGGTGCGGATGACGCCGGACGTGCTCCGGGCCGCGGCCGGACGGATCGCCGAGCATGCCGCCGCCCACCGGCTGCCGGACGTCACTGTCGTCCTGCACGGCGGTGAACCGCTGCTCCTCGGCCCCGAACGGCTGGGCCAGGTGCTCGCCGACCTGCGGCGCGTCATCGGCCCGGTCACCCGGCTGCGGATCGGCATGCAGACGAACGGCGTACTGCTCTCCGAGCGGTTCTGCGACCTGCTCGCCGACCACGACGTCGCGGTGGGCGTTTCGCTCGACGGCGACCGGGCCGCCAACGACCGGCACCGGCGCTTCCGGTCCGGCGCCGGCAGCTACGACCAGGTGCTGCGCGCGCTCGCCCTGCTGCGCCGCCCGGCGTACCGGCGGATCTACTCCGGCCTGCTGTGCACGGTGGACGTGCGCAACGACCCGATCGCGGTGTACGAGGCGCTGCTCGCCCAGGAGCCACCGCGGATCGACTTCCTGCTCCCGCACGCCACCTGGGACGACCCGCCGTGGCGGCCGGCGGGCGGCGGCACCGCGTACGCGGGCTGGCTGCGCGCCGTCTACGACCGCTGGCTGGCGGACGGCCGGCCGGTCGCCGTCCGCCTCTTCGACTCGCTGCTGTCCACCGCCGCGGGCGGACCCAGCGGCACCGAGTGGCTCGGTCTCGACCCGGTCGACCTGGCGGTGATCGAGACGGACGGCGAGTGGGAGCAGGCGGACTCGCTCAAGACCGCGTACGACGGCGCGCCGGCCACCGGCATGACCGTCTTCTCGCACGCGGCCGACGACGTGGCGGCCAGCCCGCTCCTGGCCCGCCGCCGCTCCGGCCGGGCCGGTCTCAGCGACGAGTGCCGGCGGTGCCCGGTGGTCGACCAGTGCGGCGGCGGACTCTTCGCCCACCGGTACGGCGCCGGGCACTTCGACCATCCGAGTGTCTACTGCGCCGATCTGAAAGAGCTGATCGTGCACGTGAACGAGAACCCACCGGCACCCGTCCGGCTCGACGCCGGCCTGCCCGACGACTTCATCGACCGCCTCGCGGCGCCGACCGGCGACCGGGTCGCCATCGGCCGGCTCGTGGAGGCACAGATCGCCATCGTCCGCGCGCTGCTCGCCGAGGTGGCCGACCGCCTGCCGGCCGGCGGGGCCGGAGCCGACGGCTGGGAGGCGCTGGCCGCCCTCGACCGCAGTGCGCCGGAGTCCGTGGCCCGGATCGCGGCCCACCCGTACGTGCGGGCGTGGGCCGTCGACTGCCTCGCCGGCACCGGCACCGGCGCCCGGCAGGGACCGGACTACCTGAGCGCGCTCGCGGTCGCCGCCGCGCTCGACGCCGGCACCCCGGTACGCCTGGACCTGCCGGTGCGGTCCGGCCGCCTGCACCTGCCGACGGTGGGCACCGTCCTGCTGCCCGAGGTGGGCGACGGCACCGCACGGGTCGAGACCGGCCCGGGCTCGCTGCGGGTGACCGCCGGGAACGTGAGTGTGGCGATCCGCCCCGGGACGCCCGGGGACGCGCCCCGGTGGTGGCCGACCCGCGTACTCGTCGCGGCGGACGTGAGCGTCCTGCTGGAGGACGGCGACCCGCACCGCGACTGCCACCGGCTGCCCGCCGGCGACCGGCTCGACGACGCGGGCGCCGCGCGCTGGGCCCTGACGTTCGCGGCGGCGTGGCAGGTGATCCGGGACGAGGTGCCGGGCCACGCCGAGGAACTGCGTACCGGGCTGCGGGCCGTGGTCCCGTTGCGGCGCAGCGGCGCGGGGGTGAGTGAGGCGTCGACCGCGCGGCAGGCGTTCGGCGGCGTCGCGGCCACGGAGACCGACGCCGGCTCGCTCGCGGTGCTGCTCGTGCACGAGTTCCAGCACAGCAAGATGAACGCGCTGCTGGACGTCTGCGACCTGGTCGACGGCACCCGCCCGATCGACATCACCGTCGGCTGGCGGCCCGACCCGCGGCCCGCCGAGGCCGTCCTGCACGGCATCTACGCGCACGCGGCGGTGGCCGACATCTGGCGGATCCGGGCCGACCGTCAGGTCGACGGCGCGCAGGCGGTCTACCGCCGGTACCGCGACTGGACGGCCGAGGCGATCGGCGCGCTGCAGCGGGCGGACGCGCTCACCCCGGCCGGTTCGCGGCTGGTCCGGCAGGTCGCCCGCTCGATGTCCGGGTGGCCGTCGTGACCACCGCCGTCCCGCCCGCGTACCGGGTCGGCACGCTCGCCGCCGACCTGCGCGCGCTCGGGCTCGGCCCCGGCGACGTGGTGCTCGTGCACTGCTCCCTGCGCGCGCTCGGACCGGTCGACGGCGGACCGGCCACGCTGGCCGACGCCCTGCGGGCCGCCGTCGGCCCGTCCGGCACCGTCGTGGTCCCGGCGCAGACCCCTGACAACTCGGTGAGCAGCCCCGCGTACCAGGCCGCGACCGCCGGGCTCACCGACGAGGAACGCCTGGCGTACGAGGAACGGATGCCCGGCTTCGACCCGGCCGTCACGCCGTCGTTCGGGGTCGGCGCGTTCGCCGAGCACGTACGCCGGCTGCCCGGCGCGGTCCGCAGCCGGCACCCGCAGACGTCGTTCAGCGCGTGGGGGCCGCGGGCGGCGGAGCTGATGCGCGTCCACGACCTCGACTCCCATCTCGGGGAGCGGTCCCCGCTCGCCGCCCTGGAGGCGGCCGGCGCCCGGACGCTGCTGCTCGGTGTCGGTTATGCGACATGCACCGCGCTGCATCTCGCCGAGTACCGGTTGCGGCGCCCGGCGCCGCGTCGTCCGTACCGCTGCTACGTGCTGCGCGACGGCCGCCGGGAACGGCTGGACTTCGAGGCTCCGCACCTGGATGCGGCCCCTTTCCCGGCGATCGGCGCGGAACTCGACCGGGCGGCGTTCACCCGGCACGGGACGGTCGGTGACGCACCGGCCCGGCTGCTGCCGATATCCGACGCGGTACGCACCGCCGTCGCGTGGATGGATGCCCACATCGGACGGTGCGGGCCTGGTAACCCGAGCGCAACCTCTCTACCCTGATCGATAGACGCCGCATCGTGTCGACTGGGGAGCAGCGCGTGATCGTTACCGGTTGGGGGTCAGACACTCGTCCCGTGGAACGGTCGTGTCGTCGTGACCTCTGAGCGGCCCACGCTGCCGGGCCCGCCCTATTTCTTCCTCAGCTATGTCCCCCCGCCGACACACAACGACCGCACTCCGGGCGACCACTGGGTCCGCCGCTTCTATCACGATCTCAACCTGGCGATCGACGGCCGGCCCGGCGATCGGGTACGCCGGCAGGGCTTCGCCGACTTCATGGTGCGGCCGCCGGAGGCCCGGACGGAACGAAAACGCACCGCGCTGGCCGAGGCCGAGGTGTTCGTCCCGCTGTACTCACCGGACTACCTCAACCGGGACGACTCGCGCCGGGAACGGGAGTGGTTCCGGCAACGGCTCATCCGGGCCGGCCGCCCGCCGGACGGCGACAACATCCTGCCGGTCCTGTGGATCCCGTCGCCCGCCGCCCTCCACGCGCCGGACCAGGCCCGGGCCGTGGCGATGGCCGCCGACGTGGACGTGTACGCCGCGAACGGCATGAGCGCGCTCTGCCGGCTCCAGAAGTTCCAGGACGCCTACAAGGAGGTGCTGGGCCGCTTGGCGCAGCACATCGTCGACACCGCCGAGCAGACGCCGCTGCAACCGGCCGAGCCGCCGACCGGCCCGACCGACCTGCCGTCGTCCCCGACCAGCGAGGTGCCGTTCCGGGCGGTGGTGATCGCACCCGAGCAGCCGGCCGACCCGGAGCGGCTCAACGGGCGGTCCGACACCCACGCCGGCCGGTGGCGCCCGTTCCGCGGCCGGCCGCCGGTCATCGAGGACGTGACCGACGCGGTGCAGCGACTGCGGATGCCGATCGACGTCCGCGACTTCGTCCCCGACGCCGGACTGTTCCGGTCCTGTCCGGGCGTACTCATGATCGATCCTCTGGTGGTCGAGACGCCGGACGGCGTGGAGGCCGTCCAGGCGGCCGTCGACTGCCTGCACGGCTGGGTGGGCGTCGTACTGATCAGCGAGGACGCCCACCATGCACACCGCTCGCACGCGGCCGGGCTGCTCGACCGGGCGGTGACCATGCTCTCCGCCACCACACGCCCGCTGAAGATCACCACGTGGGACGACTGGCGGACCGAGATCCACGATCTGGTCCGCCGGATGCGACGCCGCTACCTGGAGGCGGGACCGACCTACCCGCCACCGGGACCGCCCATCAACAAGCCCCGGCTCTGGGAGAACCCGCCGTCCGACGAGGGAGTGGACACATGACCCGACGCGAGGGACAGGTCGTCACCTTCTACTCCTACAAGGGCGGCACCGGCCGGACGATGGCGCTGGCGAACGTCGCCTGGATCCTCGCCGCCAACGGCAAGCGGGTGCTCGCCGTCGACTGGGACCTGGAGTCCCCCGGCCTGTCGCGCTTCTTCGCGCCGTTCATCGACCGGGACGCGCTGGAGAGCACCGGCGGAGTGATCGACCTGATCCGGGAGTACGAGTGGGCGACCACCACCAAGCAGGACAAGGGCGACGACCGCTGGCACGAGCAGTACGCCCGGGTGCACAAGTACTCGTTCTCGCTGAACTGGTCCAACTTCCCCGGTGACGGGACGCTGGACTTCCTCGGCGCGGGCCAGCAGAACAACGACTACGCGGGCGCGCTCGCCGGGATGAACTGGGACGAGTTCTACGAGCGGCAGGGCGGCGGCTACTTCTTCGACGCGCTGCGCGCCGACATGAAGCGCAACTACGACTACGTGCTGATCGACAGCCGCACCGGGTTCTCCGACGTCGCCGACATCTGCACCATCCAACTGCCGGACGTGCTTGTCACCTGCTTCACCCTCAGCGAGCAGGGCATCACCGGCGCGGCGAAGGTGGCACGGCTGGTCGAGCACCGGTACGGGTCGCGGCGGATCCGGGTGCTGCCGGTGCCGATGCGCATCGACCCGGCGGAGAAGGTCAAGGCGGACACCGGGCGGGCGGTGGCGCGGCAGCGCTTCAGCGGCCTGCCCAGCGCCATGAGCGAGGCCGAACGGGACCGGTACTGGGCCCGGATGCAGGTGCCCTACCAGGCGTTCTACGCGTACGAGGAGCTGCTCGCCACGTTCGCCGACCAGCCAGGCGTCAACGGGTCACTGCTGTCCGCGTACGAGCTGCTGGCCCGGGAGATCACCCGGGGCGAGGTGGAGTCGCTGCCGCCGATGAGCAGCGCGATCCGCGAGCGGGTCAACGCGCGGTTCACCCGTACCTCCAACTCGGTGGAGAACGAGATCATGCTCCGGCACGCCCCGTACGACCGGGTGTGGGCGGAGTGGATCGGGCACCTGCTGGTCTCGGCCGACGTCCGGGTGACCGACCCGTGGTTCACCGACGACGAGGCGCCCCGGACGGCCCGGGAGCTGATCATCGTCTCCGAGGCGAACGCCAACGAGGAGGCGGTGCTCGCCGCGCCGGACCGCTCGCCCGACCAGGTGCCGCTCGTCGTCTACGTGGCCGACGTGCGGCGCCTGGCGAACGTGCCCGCCGCGCACACCGTGTCGGTCGCCGGGCTGGAGGCGCGTACCGCCGCCGCGCGGATCCTGCGCCTGGTCGGCCGCGAGGGCGTGCCGGCGGACCTGGAACTGCCGACCGGTCCCCGGTTCCCCGGCCGGGACAACACGGTGTTCGAGGTGCCGGGCCGCAACAAGCGCTTCACCGGCCGCGAGGCGGACCTGCGCGAGCTGCGGACGCTGCTGCGCAGCAGCCCGAAGGTGGTGCTCTCCGGCACCGGGCCGGTGGCGTTGCAGGGCATGGGCGGCATCGGCAAGAGCCAGCTCGCGCTGGAGTACGCCCACCGCTACCGCGCCGCGTACGACATGGTGTGGTGGATCGACGCCGACCAGGTGCCGTTCATCGAGTCGGCCATCGGTGACCTCGCGCCCTACCTGGGCGTACCGTCGTCCGAATCGAACCGGGAGAACGCCCGGCTGGTGCTCCAGGCGCTGCGCCGCACCGACCTCCGGTGGCTGCTGATCATGGACAACGCGGACGAGGTCGAGGGCGTCCTGCCGTACGTGCCGGACGGCAAGGGCCACGTCGTGATCACGTCCCGGAACCTGCAGTGGGTCGAGCGGGCCACCACGATCCCGGTCGACGTGTTCAAGCGCGCGGAGAGCATCCAGCACCTCACCGAGCGGGTGCCGACCATGCGCGTCGACCAGGCCGACCGGATCGCCGCCCTGCTGGGCGACCTGCCGATCGCCGTGACCGCCGCCGCGGCCTGGCTGGCCGACACCGGCCACTCGGTCGACAGCTACCTCACCGAGATCGCCAAGTTCGGGCCGGGCGCGGTGATGGAGCCGAACAGCAACGTCTCCGTGGAGGCCACCTGGGAGCTGTCGCTCAACCACCTGCGGACCCGGAACCCGGCGGCCTACCGGGTGCTGCAACTGTGCTCGGTGTTCGCCCCGGAGATCTCCGCCGACCTGGTCTACAGCGACGAGTTCGCCGAGGCGCTCGTGCCGTTCCACCCGCAGGCCAAGGAACGGCTGGTCCGCCAGCAGCTGGTGCAGCAGGCCAACCGGCTCGCCCTGGTCCGGGTCGACCTGCGGGCCGAGAGCCCGTCCGGCGGTGAGCGGGGCCGGGGCGGCCTGGTGCTCATGCACCGCCTGCTCCAGCACGCCGTCCGGTCCCGGATGACCGAGGAGGAACTCGACGAGGCGCGCCGCCAGGTCCACCTCGTGCTCGCCGCCGCCCGGCCCGAGGGCGAGGTGGACGACCCCGACGGCTGGCCCCGGTTCCGGGTCATCTGGCCGCACCTGGAGGCGTCGAAGGCCCCGCTGAGCCACCGGGTGGAGGTGCGGGCGCTGATGATCGACCGGGTCCGCTACCTCCAGTTGCGCGGCGACCTGGAGACCGGCCGGCGGCTCGGTGAGGAGGTCGCGCAGACCTGGGAGCAGATGCTCGCCGAGGAGACCGACGCACGGGCGCGCGACGACCTGCGCCGGCAGTTGCTGCACCTGCAGTTCAACCTCGCCAACATCCTCGCCTTCCTCGGGCAGTTCACCGAGTCCCGGGCGCTGGACGAGGAGGTCCTCGCGGCCCAGCGGGAACTGCTCGGCGAGGACCACCCGCACACCCTGATGACCGCCGGCGGGCTGGCACGCGACCTGCGCGGCATGGGCAAGTACAACGAGGCGCTGCGCCTGGACGAGATCACGTTCAACGCGTGGAAGCGGAACTTCACCGAGGAGCACCCGCGCACCCTCGTCGCGCTGAACAACCTCGCCACCACCCAGCGCCTGATGGGCGACTTCCGGGAGGCCCGCAAGAACGACGAGATGGTGCTGGCCGGGCGCCGCGCGATCCTCGGCGAGGACCACCCGGACACGCTCGCCTCGTCCGCGTACGTGGGCATCGACATGCGCGACGCCGGCGACTACGAGCAATCCATCGCCCGGCTCCGCGGCGTCCACCGGGACCTGCTGCGCACGGCCGGTGCCGAGCACCTGATGACCCTGCGCGCGCAGACCAACCTGGCGGTGTCGCTGCGCTCGGCGGGGCACGCGGTCGAGGCGGGCAAGCTCCTCGAAGCGGCGTACGAGCTGCTGAACGAGCGGTTCGGGCCGGACAACCCGGAGACGCTGACCTGCCGGCTGAGCCTGTCCGTCAACCTGCTCACCGTCGACCTGTTCCAGCGGGCCAGCCGGGAACTGACCGAGGTGCACCGCGTCTACCAGAACAACCTCGGCCCTGGGCACCCGCTGACGCTCGTCTGCTTGGTCAACCTCGCCATGGTGGCCCGCCGCGCCGGGGACTTCGCCGAGGCCCGGCAGCTCGCCGGCCGGTCCGCCGACGCGCTCGCCGACGTGCTGGGCGACGACCACCCGTACCCCCTCTCGGGGTGGATGAACCAGGCCATCTGCATCGCCGAGCAGCCCGACCCGCCGGAAGGCCGGGAGGCGGCGGACCTGGAGGCGCTGGCGCTGTTGCGACGTGCCCACGACGGCCTCGACCGGATGCTCGGCCGCGACCACCCGAACACGCTGCGCTGCCGGGCGAACCTGACGGTGATGCAGGAGCGGGTGGAGGGCGGCCGGCGGGCGGAGCTGGAGGCGATCACCCGCGAACTGACCTACCGGCTGGGCGAGAGCCACCCGGCGGTCGAGACCCTCCGGGAGAACCGGTTGCAGCGGCGCATCATCGACCCGCATCCGATCTGACGGTGGCCCGCTCCACCGGGTCGGCCAGCCAGGCGAGGATCTCCGGCAGCACCTCCACCGCGCCGAAGTGCGCGCTGCGCGGCTGCACGTGCAACTGTGCGCCGGGGATCTGCTCGGCCAGCCAGCGGGTGTGGCTGGCCGGGGCGAAGTTGTCGTCCGCGCCGTGCCAGAGCCGTACCGGCATCCGGATGTCCGGGAGCGTGACGCCCCAGTCGGTGCGCAACGCCAGCACGTCGTCGATCCAGCCGTGCGGCCCCTGGCGCAACGCCTCGGCATAGGCGTCGGTGAGCTGCCGGCGGATCGGCACCCCGGCCACCACCCGGCGGTCGGCTTCGGTCATCTGCCCGACCAGCAGCGCCAGCAGCGAGCCCGGGTCGTCCATCGTGCGTTCGGCCCGCAGCCGCAACTGCTCGGCGAGCATCGGCACGTCGTGCTCGGCGGCGCCGTAGTCGCGCACGTTGGCGTCGGTCATGCCGCCGAACCAGTCCAGCCCGGTCGCGCCGGCCGGGGCGAGGCCGACCAGGACCGCGGTCCGCCGTACCCGGTCCGGCAGCAGCGCGGCGCAGGCCAGGGCGTGCGGGCCGCCGCCGGAGCGCCCCACCACCGAGAACCCGTCCAGGCCCAGGTCGTCGGCGATGGCGGCGACGTCCGCCGCGGCGTCCGCGACGCGGCGGCCGGGCAGCCGGCTGGAGCCGCCGTAACCCGGCCGATCGTACGAGATCAGCCGTACGCCGAGCCGGTACAGCACGATGGACCGTGGTCGTGGACCGTTGCGGCTGCCGGGGGTGCCGTGCATCAGGAACACGGGCCAGCCGCGTTCCGCCCCGGCGATGTCGACCGCCAGGTTCCTCCTTCCCGTCCGGACGATGTGCTCTCGGTGCCTGGGCGAGTGTGCCAATCGGGGCCTCCGGACGGGTGGTGGCGGTACGGGCGGCGTGGTCAGACCGCCTCGGCGGCCGGGATCGGGCCGGCCCGGCCGGCGTGGTCGGACCGGTCGGACTGATCGGCGTGGTCGGACTGGTCGGCGTGGTCGTCGGATGCGGCGAGGGCGCGCAGCGTGTCGAGGGCTGATGCCAGCGAGACCTCGGCCGGCACCCGGTCGTGGGCCCGCAGATAGTCCAGGAGCAGCCGGCACAGGCTCGCCTCGTCGAGGAACTCGTCCGGCAGCCGGTGCGCGAGCAGGGCGTGCATCGTCTTCGGTGGGATCTTCGGCCAGGCCAGTTCGGCGTACTCGTCCAACGCCATCAGCAGCCACAGCGCGGTGCGGTTGTCGGCCCGCGCGGCGGCGAACTGCTCGGCCATCTCGGCCGACACCACGCCGTCCTCCAGCGGCAACTCCGCGAGCCGGTCCTCGATGTCGGCGAGCACCCTCCGGACCCGGGGCACGTACCGCTGCGGCAGCCGGTGGAGCCCGTGCCGCAGGATGAGCGCGTGCAGCACCGCGTGGTCGTCGGTCGAACCGAGCGAGTCGACCAGTTCCGGGAACTCGTCGATCAGGTACGGGCACGAGATGATCAGCTCGGGTGGCGCGGTGGGCGAGTCGGGCAGCCGGCTCAGCGCCACCCGGGTCAGCCCGCACACCACCTCGCGGGGCAACTGCGCGCCGTCCTCGGCGAGGCATTCCAGCAGGACCGTGGCGCTCGTGCTGGACACCGCCTCCGGTGACTCGACCGCACGCGCCCACAGCCGCCGGTAGCTGCGCTCGTCGTACAGGATGAGCTGGTGCAGCGACGGCACCGGCCAGCGGCGGGTGGCGAGCGACACCAGGTCGGCGTGGAAGCGGCCGGCCTCGAAGCTGTCCGGCTGCTGACCGCGCCACGTCCGCGCGCCCGCCTGCAACTGGCCGTAGGTGGTGATGTCGCCGAGCAGCCGCGCCTCCTCGGCGGCCACGTTCACCGTCTCCCCCCGGCGTTCGCGCCGCCGCTCGGCGATGATCCGGCCGTCGGCGTCCCGGTTCAGCCAACTGATCATCGCGAGCTGGCCCTTCTCGTCCAGCCCGGCCCGCCACAGCCGGACCGTGGACACCCAGGTCGCCTCGTCCATCAGGTCGGTGTGGCGTACTCCGTCGGGTGACACCAGCGCGGCGAGCGCGACCAGGTTCGCGGTGTACGCGGCGAGCAGCCGCACCGGGTCGTACGGCGCGGGCCGGTAGCCGTCCACGCCGGCCAGGTTCGTCCGCTGCCGGGCCTCGGCCAGCAGGCCGGAGATGGTCTCCACGATCCCGTCCCGCTCGTCCGGGTGGCGGAGGCCGAGCTCGCGGGCGAAGCCGACCACCGCCTCCCGCTTCACCAGCGGCTGGTGGGAGAGCAGCGCCCGGAACTGACCGGTGTCCAGTTGATAGCCGAAGCCGGCCGGGCTGCGGGTGTGCCGGCGCAGCTCGGCCAGGCTCCGCAGCGCCCCGACGACGTACTCGGCGATCAGGAAGTCCCCGATCGTGGTGTGCAGGAACTCGTACGTGCGCCGGGCGTCCTCGCCCTGCACGTCGTCCGGGCCGTAGACCACGAAGAACGCGGCGGTGACCAGCTGTTCCGGGCCGAGCACGTCGCCGAGTTCGAACCGGGAGGCGTCACCGCTCCGGGAGCCGAAGCAGTCCAGGTCGAGGCGGAGCGCGGCCCGGTTCACCAGTTCCCGGTTGCGGTTGAACATGGCGAACGCGGTGATCGCCAGGTCGCGCCGGAGCTGGTGCTCGCGGGCCTCCCGCTCGTGGTGCGCGAGCGCGGTCGGCGCCTTCTCGCTGACCTGCCGCCTGATGAACGCGGTGAGCAGGCCGGTGAACAGGTCAGACCGCGAGATGGCGGCACCGGGGCGGCGGTCGGCCCAGTGCTCGTTGTAGTAGATCGCGAGCAGCGTGAGCAGCAGCGGCTGGCGGGCCAGCTCGCCGTGCGACAGCAGTTCGCCGGCGGACAGCCGGCGGTAGCCGGGCCGGTCCTCGTTCGCCGCGTTGACGGCGGCCAGCCAGGCCGTCACCTGGGCGTCGGTCAGGTCTTCCAGCCGGACCAGCACGGTGCCCTGCGGCACGCTGGCGCGGTCCATCACCAGGATCCGGGACGTGATGATCGGAATGATCGAGTAGCCCAGGTCCCACTGGGCCTCCTGGAACTCGGCCACCCGGTCGATGTACTGCGAGTGGGCGGTGCCGGTGACCTGGACGAGTTCGTCGAACCCGTCGAAGATCACCACGACGGTGGTGTGCTGGGTGGCCCGGCGCAGGTCCGCCCAGCGGATACGCTCGTCCATCACCTGCTCGATCGCGGCCTCGATCTGCTCGGTCGGCGACGTGTCCCCGGACATCCGGCGCAGCGGCACCACTATCGCGGTGAACCGGCTCGCCGGCAGCCGGGCCGCGATCACCCGGGTCAGCAGCGTCTTGCCGGCGCCCGGCTGGCCGAGGAGCAGCAGCGGGCGGTGCAGGCTCGCCGGGTCGGTCAGGTACCGGGAGAGGAACCCGACGAGGTCACCGCGGCGCGGCTGGTCGTCCCACCAGGCCTCCCGCTCCGGTGACGTGTGCTTGCCGTACTCGGCGGCCCGGAAGTCGGGGCTGATGAAGCCGCTGTCCACGTTCGGCAGCCGCAGGTGGAAGTCGACGTCCTTGATCCGCAGCAGCGGCTGCCGGAACACCGCCGCGAGCGAGCCGGTGAGCCGGTCGAGGGATTCGCGGAGCAGGTCGGGCCGGTCGGTGGCGACCGGCCCGGACAGCTCGGCGAGGTTGCGGTAGAGCTCCGCCAGCGCGTCCAGCCGGGCCGAGACCTCGGTGGTGAGAGTGCGGTTGTCTCTCAGGTTGTGCTCGATCGCCTGCCGCATCATCCGGAACCCGAACTCGGGGAGGTCCGTGGCGAGACGGTCGAAGCGGTCCTGGTAGTGCGACATGGCCCGGCTCACCACGCGCGAGCGCAGCGACGTGAGGTCGAGCCCGCGCCGCACCGACGGCCAGGCGGCCAGTCCCTCGCAGAACGCGATGGTGGCGTCGTAGAGCCTGACGTACGCGGCCTCGACGTCCCGGCGGGTGTCGTCCATGCCGTACACCGAGGAGGGCAACGGGAAGTAGCCACCGTCGATCTCCTGCGGGAGCGTGTGGTGCCGCCGCTCGGCCGGCACCATGCCGGCCTTTTCCTCGTCGGTCAGTTCCAGCCTGTCGAAACCCGGCCCGACCTCGTCCCGGAAACCGTCGAAGAACGCGGAGAGGGCCAGCACGGTGTGGCTGGCCTCCAGCAGCTCGTAATACGATTTCCCGCCGGTTGTCCGGATGCGGCCGGCCTGGTTTCCGGTGGCGTCCCGGACGAGCTGCACGAGTGCGTTCTTCGGGCCGAGCAGCGCGAGCGCCGTACCGTGGGAGAGGGCCCCAGCGCCCAGGATCCCCGCGCTGACGACCTTGTCGGTCTCGGTGATGCGCGTGCTGCCCGGGGCCAGCAGTCGTAACGCATCTCGATAGCTGAGGCTCGAACGGCGCGGCATGCCGCCCCTTCCGCTGCTGGCGATCGGATTCTTCAAGGATAGAAACTTCAGTGACGGAAAGCTATCGATTCCTCACCGGGCGGCGGCTTTACGACGACTTTTCCATTCATTCATCTCATTCATCCGGTAAATGCGGCGAAGGCGTCCGGCCCTTATGGTCGACGGGTGGACCACACACGGGTACGGCAGGCGTACGGGGCGGTCGCGACGCTCTACATCGAACTGTTCGGCACCACCGGCAAGGTGCACGCGGACGACCTCGCGCTCATCGGCCGGCACCTGACCGTCCGGACCGGTCCGGTGCTCGACCTGGGATGCGGGCCCGGCCACCTCACCGACCATCTCCGTTCGCTCGGCGTCGACGCCACCGGGATCGACATGGTTCCCGAGTTCGTCGCGCACGCGCAGGCGACGCATCCGGGCGGCGCGTACCGGCTCGGGTCGCTGGACGACCTCGCCGTCCCCGACCACTCCGTCGCGGGCATCCTCGCCTGGTACTCGCTGATCCACCTCCCGCCACCGGACCTCGACGGCGTGCTGGCGGAGTTCCGCCGCGCGATCGTCCCGGGTGGACGGCTCGTGGTCGGCATCTTCGTCGGCGACGAGGTGGGAGCCTTCGACCACAAGGTCGCCACCGCGTACCGCTGGCCGGTGGACGAGTTCTCCGCGCGCCTGCGGCGGGCGGGGTTCGCGGAGGTCGAGCGCCTGACGCGCCTCGACGACGAGGCCCACCGCCCGCACGCCGCCGTCGCGGCCGTGGCTTCCGGGGCCTGAGCGCGCACCATCGTCACCAGGCCGCAACCGAACGCGGATCCCGGGGTGACACGGCGCTGTCACCGTCGGAGCATGGCCGCACGAAGGGGTACGAGGACACGCCGGGCCGACGCGACACCGGCCGCCGCCCGGATCGTGCTGGCCAGGGGTCGGTCCTGGTCACCGACTTCGGCGACAGCGGGGAGGTGCTGCGGACGGTCCCGCTCGACGAGTTCACGAAATGGGCGAGAAAGCGTGCTGACCGCTGTGTCAGGATCGGCGTTCGGAGTTCGACGGCCGGAAGGACACCATGCCCGCGTACGCCATCGCCCACCTCCAGGACGCCGCCCCGCACCCGGACATCGCCGAGTACATCGAGCGGCTCCCCGGCACCCTCGCCCCGCACGGCGGCCGTTTCCTCGTGCACGCCACGCCGCACGAGGTGAAGGAGGGCGTCTGGCCCGGAGCCGTCGTGATGCTCGGCTTCCCGGGCATCGCCGAGGCGCGGGCCTGGTGGGACTCGCCCGCCTACCAGGAGATCGCGCCGCTGCGCTCGCGGCACATCGAGGGCGACATCATCCTGGTCGAGGGCGTCCCCGACGACTACTCCCCGACCGGCATCGTGCAGGCGATCCGGGCGGCGGCGTCCTGAGCCGGCGCGCCCGCGGCCTCGGGATCGTCGTCGGGCCGCTGCCGACCGGGCCGCACAACGCGATCACCGACGTCCCCGGCGTCCTGGTGGGTCACACCACCGTCGACGACGGCGCCGACCTGCACACCGGCGTCACCGCGATCGTGCCGAGCGGGCTCGGCCCCGGACGGTGGACGCTGCCCGCCGCGGTGTACGCCGGCAACGGCCACGGGAAGCTCGTCGGCTCGACGCAGGTGGACGAACTCGGCGTACTGGAGTCCCCGGTCGTGCTGACCGCCACGCTGTCGGTGTTCCGGGCGGCGGACGCGCTGCTCGGGCATCTGATGGAGCGCCGACCGGACGGGCTGTCGTTCAACCCGCTGGTCGGTGAGACGAACGACGGTCACCTGTCGGACATCCGCCGCCGCCCCATCACCGAGGCCCACGTCCTGGCCGCGGTCGCCGGGGCGAGCGGCGGACTCCCCGCCGAAGGTTGTGTCGGCGCCGGTACCGGCACCACCGCGCTGGGCTACAAGGCGGGCATCGGCACCTCGTCGCGCACGGTCCAGGCCGCCGGCCATACACGGACGGTCGGCGCGTTGGTCCAGTCCAACTTCGGCGGCGTCCTCACCGCGCTCGGCGTGCCGCTACCCGTCGACGAGTTGGTCCCGGCCGCCGACCGGACCGAGCCACCGGGCAACTCGTGCATGATCGTGGTGGCGACCGACGTGCCCCTGGACGCGCGACAGCTCCGGCGGCTCGCCCGCCGGGCGGTGTTCGCGATGGCCCGGGTAGGTGCGTCGTTCAGCAACACCAGCGGGGACTACGCGATCGCGTTCACCACGTCGGATCAGCAGCCGATCCCGGACGGCGCGATCGATCCGGTGTTCGCCGGCGTGCTGGACGCGGTGGAGGAGGCGCTGCTCAACTCGCTGTTCACCGCCGTCACCACCACCGGCGTGGGCGGTCGTACCAGTCACGCGGTTCCCCACCGGGCCGCCGTCGAGCGGCTGGCGGCGGCGGGACGGCTCGCGGCCCGGCCGTACGCCTGATCCACCGCGCCTCCCGCCGTCGGCCGTTCGGCGAGGGGCCGAGTCCGATCATCCGCCGCATCGATGCCGATGTTCCGGCCGTCGCCGACCGTTTCGTCGCTTATCACGCCGGTAAGGGCTGGTCTGTCGGCTCGGCGACACTCCCGTGCGGACACATCGCTCCACACTGCCCGCTGTGACCGAACTCCCTCCCCAGAATTCCCGGCGCGAACAGGCGCCGCTGCCCGACAAGTCCGGCATCCCGTTCGCGACACCGCCACGGCCGTCGTGGTGGAGCCGCCGGTCGGCTGCGATCAAGGTGTTCCTCGGCCTCGCCTGCAGCGGCGCGCTGCTGGGCATCGGCATGACCGGATGCGCCACTTCCGAGCCGAGCGGATCGCCGGAGAAGGTGGCCCAGGAGGTGCCGACAGTGGCAGCGCCCACCACCACGGCCCCCGCGCCCGAGGTCAGCACCGTGTCGCCCGAGCCGTCGCCGTCATCCACTACGGCCGCGCCGACCACCGCGAAGCCCGCGGCGAAGCCGACCCCGCGCAAGACCACGAAGCCCGCCGTCTACTACAAGAACTGCGATGCCGTACGCGCAGCCGGCAAGGCGCCGCTGCTGCGCGGCCAGCCGGGGTACCGGACCGGACTGGATCGCGACCTCGACGGCGAGGCGTGTGAGCCGGGTGGCGGCAACGGCGACTCCGGCGGGGGCAGCACCGGCGGCGGCAGTTCAGGCGGCGGCAACGACCCGCGCTTCGGCACCTGCAAGGAGGCGAACGCCAACGGGTACGGCCCGTACAAGCAGGGCAAGGATCCGGAGTACTACTGGTACATCGACCGGGACAACGACGGCATGGTCTGCGAGTGACACGCGACGCCGGGGCGGAATCGTGCGGTGCCGCCCCGGCAGTCAGTCCAGCTCGGCGTCGAATGCCTGCCGGGCGTGCTCGATCTGCGCCATGTGGGCGTCGGCCCATTCGAGCAGCACGTCGACCGGCGCACGCAACGTCTTGCCCAGCGGCGTGATCCGGTACTCGACAGCTACCGGGCGCGTCGCCACGACGTGACGTTCCACGATGCCGTTGCGTTCGAGTCGCCGCAGCGTCGCCGTGAGCGACTTCTGCGTCACCGCCGGGATCGCGCGGCGCAGCTCGTTGAAGCGGCACGGACGCTCGCACAGCTCGTTGAGGACGCTCAGCGACCACTTGTCCAGCACCTGGTCGAGCAGTTCGCGGTGCGGCGCGTCGATGCGCAGCTCGCCCGTACCGGGGGTGGCGGTATCGCTCATGAAACCAGGTCTCCTTGAAGTGTCCTTCGTCAACTAGGTATCAATGGTAAACCTCAGTTGCCCAGTCAAGGAGCACCGATGTCCGTCACCCGTTTCAGCCCTGCCGGTCTTCAGCCGGACACGCCGTACCACCACGTCGCGGTGGCCACCGGATCACGCCACATCCACGTCAGCGGCCAGGTCGCACGACTGGCCGACGGCTCAGCCGTCGCACCCGGGGACCTGGCCGGTCAGGTCGCGCAGGTGCTGCGCAACACCGGCCGCGCCCTCGCCGGCGCGGACTCGTCGTTCGAGGACGTGGTCCGGTTGACCTTCTACGTCACCGACTGGGCGCCCGAGAAGATCGGGCCGTTCATGGCCGGGATCGAGTCCGTCGCCGAGGAGCTCGGGCTGCCGCAGCCACTTCCGCCGGCGTCGCTGATCGGGGTCGATCACCTCTTCGAGCCCGACGTGCTGGTGGAGTTGGAGGCGACAGCGATCGCACACTGAGCGCCGGGGTGCCCCTACGGTCCAGGGTCAGCTGGAGTTCACCGTAGGGGCACCTGGTCGACCACACCCACCTGAGCCGTTTTCGGTGGCCTGGGTGGGCCATCGGGATCAGCCCGTGGTGCAGGAACGGATCTGAGGTCTGGCGCTGCTGTTGCCGTTCATCATCGTGGTGAAGCCGAAGGTGTTGCCGCTGCCGTTGGACCGCATCGTCATCACGTAACCGGTGCTGTCCCAACTGGGGGAGCCGTTCCAGGTGGTGGAGACCCGCTGCGGCGGGGTCAGAGCCACGACCACGGTCCAGTTGCTGGCCCCCTGAACCGTCACCGAGGTGTTGTACCGGTCACCCCAGACGTTGGGGGTCGTCGCCGTCGCTGTGCACCCGCCGCTGGGAGGCGGAGTGGTCGGCGGCGGAGTGGTCGGCGTGCCGGTCGGCGCCGGAGTGGTCGGCGGCGGAGTACCGTCCGGGGCCACCGCTCGGCCGGTGCTCGGTGAGATCATGCCCGGACAGAGGTTGCGGCTGCTCAGGTTGGCCATGATCTGCGGGATCGCGTCGCGGGTGTTCTGAATGCCGTCGTGCATCAGGATCACCTGGCCGGCCTGGAGGCGGCTGGCGTTGGAGACGATCTGGCTGACGCTGGCGCCGTTCCAGTCCTGGGAGTCGACGTCCCAGATCACCTGACGCAGGCCGAGCGACGAGGCGACCGACTGGAGGGTCGAGTTGGTCTCCCCGTAGGGCGGGCGGAACAACTGCGGCCGGACGCCGGTCGCCGACTGGATCGCCGCGTTGGTCTGGGAGAGGTCCGACTGCATCTGGCTCTGACTCATCGAGGTCATGTGCGCGTGGTTCCAACTGTGGTTGGCCACCCACATGCCCGCGTCGACCTGGGCCCGCGCGGCGGACGGGTTGCTCTGCACGTTCTGCCCGACGTTGAACATGGTCGCCCGTACATTGTTCGCGCGCAGCACGGACAGCAGTGCGCTGGTGCTGCCGGTCGGCCCGTCATCGAAGGTGAGGCCGACGTACCCGTTGCAGACGGCGGCGCTGGACGGAGTTGCGGCGACCGCGAGACCGGCGGCACTCAGCGCCACGGCGGAGGCGAGCACCGCCAACCGGACGGTGAGACGCGATGTTCGGGGGGTGGACGGGCGGCGGGAGCCGCCGATGCTGGCGTACATGCGCAGGTCCTCCTCGGGACGGGTGACACCTGACGACGCATGGCTTTAATCGACAGAGATTGATGCCAACGCGTTCGGAGTATCGCAGCGGCGTTTCGAACACGTCAACGATTTTCCGGAAGTTTTCCGGAACAGACCGGCCGCACCTCGTGGGGCTGGCTGAGCACGGCGGGCGCGGCCATCAGCCGACACGCGGCGCACTGGTCGGCACCGACCCGCAGAAACGATCAAGGCCGTGACCCGCGTTAACGCGGGTCACGGCCTTGATCGTGAAGTGCGCCCGAAGGGACTCGAACCCCTAACCTTCTGATCCGTAGTCAGATGCTCTATCCGTTGAGCTACGGGCGCTTGGTGCTCGGCCAGTCTACACAACCGGCTTTCGCGCGGAGACTCCGGGATTCGAACCCGGGAGGGGCTTTAAGACCCCAACCGCATTAGCAGTGCGGCGCCATAGACCAGACTAGGCGAAGTCTCCCTGGTGACCCACGAGGTCACCGCGCCCGAGGATACAGGTCCGTACCCGCCCGGGGCAAAGCGGATACCGGGACCGACCCCCGCCACCGCGTTTCCGTCGTGTGCCGGATCACGCCCACGGCTACGCTCCATCGATATGCAGGAGCAGCCGCCGAGCGATCCGCCCCGTCGCGAGCCCGCCCCCAAGGCCCGGCGGAGCCGCTCCCCACGACCGACGTTCAACCCACCGACACCGGAACCCGCCGCGGAGAACGCGACGAGCGACACACCGCCGCCCCGGCGTCCGCGCCGGGCGGCGCCCACTGTCGTCTTCCAGCCGCCGACGCCGGCCGCCGACGCACCGCCGGCGCCGCGCCCGCGCCCGGCCGCCGATCCCTCACCAACCGATCCGGGTACGCCCGCCGAGCACGCCGCTCCGAAGGCTTCTGTCGACGGCCCGGGTACGCCTCCGGCAGCGCACGCCGCCTCGGGGACGTCCACGACTCCCTCGGGTACGACTGCCGCAGAGCCGTCGCCGAGCGCCGGGGAGGGCACGCTCCCGGCCGATGAGAGGCCCGTCACAGCAGAGCAGCAGCAAGCCACCGAGCCTCCGGCCGGGCCGGTCTCCCCACCGGCCGGGGAGGAAGCGCCGAAGCGGGCGCGCCGCGCTCCCGCCGCCAAGAAGGCCGCCCCGGTCGCGAAGAAAGCGGCCCCAGTTGTGAAGAAGGCTGCGCCGGCGGTCAAGAAGGCCACTCGGAAGGCGTCGCCTCCGAAGCAGGAGACGGCGATCACCGCTCCCGAGCCCGCACCCGCCGACCGAGAGCCCCGCAGCACCGAGCCTGTCACGGCGGAAAGGCCCGTCACCGCACCTCCGCCCGGCCGGACCCGCCGGACCACGAAAGCCGCCCCGCCGGCGGCGATGGCGAACCCGGCAACGGCGAACCCGGCAGCCGCCGACACCACGACACCCCACGCGGAGCAGTCCGACGAGCCGACGCACGGCACGGTCGTCGAGCGGGCCCCCTCACCACCCGACATCACGCGTACCCCGATGGAGGGCTGGCGGGCGGTGGGGCCGCAGCTGCGCGACCACCCCGGGTTCGCGCCGGAGCTGCTGGCCCTTGCGGCGGTCGACGCGCTCGGGCCGCGGGCCTCGGCCTGGGTGGAGCAGGTCCGGCGGGCCTACCCGGAGGCGGACGCCGACGGGGTGGCCCGGCTGGCGACCCGGCGGTTCGTGCGGATGGCCGGTACGGGTGGGGCGCTGGCGGCGGGCGCCGGGTTGTTCGCTCCGGTCGCGGAGCTGGCGACGGTGCTGTGGACGCAGGCGAACCTGGTGCTGCATCTGGCGGCGGCGTACGGGCGGGATCCGGCGCATCCGGATCGGGCGGCCGAGCTGCTGGTGCTCACGTTGGTGCACCCGGACGACGGCACCGCGCGGGCGGCGCTGGCGGCGGCTCGGGCTGCTGATGCTCCGGCGGAGGGTCCGTGGGGGCGGGTGGCGGAGGCGGCCTGGCGGCTGGCGACGCCGGTGGCCGCGCAGGCGGGTGGCTGGCTCGGGCTGCGGTTGGCGGCCCGGTTGCTGCCGGGAGCGGCGGCGTTGGCGGCGGCGGTCGGCGGTACGGCAGCCGCGGAGCGACTCGCCGCGCGGGCGGTCGCCCGCTATCGGACGTGATCGACACCAGTTCGGCGAGCCGGCGCGGTCAGGCGGGCCCGATGCCGCCACTTTCCCGATCTGGCGGCGGACGGAACGCCTGCCGGGCCGGCGCGGTCAGAGCCAGTCGAACCAGGACTTCGGCAGCATCGCGTAGCCGACGAACGCGAAGATGTCGAGCAGCGTGTGCGCGACGATCAGCGGGGCGACCCGGCGGGTACGCAGGTAGAACAGCCCGAAGATCACGCCCATCACGGCGTTGCCGACGAACGCGCCGAAGCCCTGGTAGAGGTGATAGGAGCCGCGCAGCAGCGCGCTCGTGGCGAGCACCGCGCCGATCCGCCAGTTGAGCTGCCGCAGCCGGGTGATCAGGTAGCCGACCACGATCACCTCCTCCAGCACGGCGTTCTGCACGGCGGCGAGGATCAGCACCGGCACCGTCCACCAGAGGTCCGGCAGAGCGGCCGGGACCAGCGTGGCGTTGAGGCCGAGCTGCGCCGCCGCCCAGAACAGCGCCAGCCCGGGCAGGCCGATGAGCGCGGTCAGGCCCGCGCCCCGGGCCAGGTCCGAGGCGGGCCGGCGGAAGTCGACGCCGAGCGTCCGTGCCGGGTCGCCGGGGTCGCGGGCCAGCAGGTGTACGGCGAGCAGCACCGGCAGCAGCGCGAAGACGATCCCGAGCAGCTGGTACGTGAGGTCCAGGTACGGCCGGGCCGACGCGGAGGTGTTCAGCGCGGCGGTCTGCTTGGACAGTCCGCCGGTCGCGGTCAGCTTCGCGATCAGCGAGACGAGCGCGTACACGGCCGACTGGCCGAGGGACAGACCGAGCACGAGCAGCGTCTCGGTGCCCAGCATCCGGCGGGAGACCGGACGGGCCAGCTCGTCAACCGTCACCGGACCATGAAAGCACTTCGGCGACCGGGCCGGACGGTCGCACAGCCTGTGCGACCGGCGTACACGCTCCGTGGACATTCTATGCGGGCCGATCCGCCCGTACGGAGAAGGAGCGTGCCCCTGTGGAGAACTTCGCGCGGCTGCTGAAGGAGAGCTGGACCCTGGTCGAGGAGCACCGGGAGCGGCTCAGCGGTCACTTCTACGCCCGGCTGTTCCTCCTCGACCCGGAGCTGCGCAAGCTCTTCCCGGTGCAGATGAACGGCCAGGGGGACCGCATCCTGGAAGCCATCGTCACGGCCACCCAGACGGTGGGCGACCCGGAGAGCTTCGACGAGTATCTGCGCGCGCTGGGCCGGGACCACCGCAAGTACCACGTGTCGGCCGAGCACTACGCGACGATGGGCGTCGCGCTGCTCGACGCGCTGCGCAGCACCGCCGGGGACGGCTGGAACCTGGAGTACGACCAGGCGTGGCGGGAGGCGTACGCGGGCATCAGCGAGCGGATGCTGGCCGGTGCGGAGGCGGACGAGAACCCGCCGTACTGGCACGCCGAGGTGCTGACGCACGAGCGGCACGGCCCGGATACCGCGGTGCTGACTGTGCGCGCGCTCCAGGATCCGCTGCCCTGGCGGGCCGGCCAGTACGTGAGCGTGGAGGTGCCGCGCTACCACCCGCGGGTGTGGCGGACGTACTCGGTGGCGAACGCGCCGAATGAGGGGAACGTGCTGGAGTTCCACGTGCGAACGCCGCCTGGTGCGGCCGGGTGGGTGTCGGGCGCGCTGGTACGCCGCACCAAGCCGGGTGACCTGCTGCGGGTGGCCGCGCCGATGGGTTCGATGACGTTGGACCCGGAGTCCACCCGGGACGTGCTCTGCGTGGCCGGCGGCGTCGGCCTGGCCCCGATCAAGGCGCTGGTGGAGGAGCTGACCCGGGTCAACCGCACGCGCTGGGTGCACGTGTTCTACGGTGCGCGCCGCCCGGACGAGCTGTACGGGCTGCCCGGCCTGGAGGACCTCGTGGCGTCCCACCCGTGGTTGTCGGTGACGCCGGCGTGCAGCGAGGACCCGGACTTCGGCGGCGAACTCGGTGACGTCTCCGAGGTGGTCACCCGGTACGGCCCGTGGACCACGCACGACTGCTACGTCTCCGGCTCGGCCGCCATGGTCCGGGCCACCCTGCGGGCGCTCGCCGCCGACGACGTCTCGCCCGACCACATCCGGTACGACACGTTCGGCAACCTCTGAACCTTGCTCCCCCCGAGCCGGGTCGCGTGCCCCCGCCCCCTGGGGCACGCGACCCGGCCCCCCGTTTCTCAGTAACGCCAGGGGGTGCCGGTCTCGCGGTACTCCTCCACAGGCACCAGCGGCACGCCGGGTGCCATCCGGTCGACGTACAGCCGCCCCTCCAGGTGGTCGATCTCGTGCGCGACCAGCCGCGCCATCGCGTACTCGAAGGACGTGATCACCCGGCTGCCGTCCCACAGGGCGTGTTCCACGTCGATCCGCAGCGGCCGGGGCACCAGGCCGCGGTGGTCGAAGAAGGACAGGCAGCCCTCGTACTGCTCGTCGGTCTCGGCGGCGGCGTCCACCACCCGGGGGTTGAGCAGCACCACCGGGTCGGCCGCCCGGTCGGCCGGGCGCACGAGCGCGGCGGACCAGCCGATGCCGAGCTGGGGCGCGGCGAGCCCGACGCCCTTGCTGAACGGGTGCAGCTCGTCCAGCCGGACCAGCATCGCGGCGAGCCGGTCCAGCACCTGCCGGGCGTGCGGTTCGTCGGCCGGCAGGTCGAACTGGCGGGCCCGCTGCCGCAGCAGGTCGTCGCCGCGCTGCACGATGCCCACTGCGCGCATCCGGTCGCTGGCCCGCACCCGGGCGCCGCCGGTGGGCGCGCTGTCCGGTTCGGCGTCCGGCTCGGGGCTGCGGAACCGCCACTGCATCCGGTAGCGGGCGTTCAGCGGCGGGTCGTCGGTCCCCCAGTCGAAGACCACCCGGCCGCCGTCCACCGAACGCTGGATCGGGGTACGCAGCGGCCCCTCCTCCGCCGACAGCGAGGTCTCCGCACCCCACACCTTGGGGTCGAGGTCCGCGGGCAGGTCGAGCCGCACCGCCAGGTGCCGGGTGGGCAGGCGTACGGCCCGCTGGAACCAGGGGCCCCACTTGTCCCGGCCGACGCGGTACGCGTACTCGATGGTGACCCGGTCGCCGGGGTAGAGCGGGAAGCGTCCCTCGTCGTTCTCGAACAGCAGCCAGATCTCCTTGAAGGCGTCCCGGTCGTGCTTGGCCCGCCAGTGCATCGGCTCGCGTCCGTTGCCGTCGTCCCGGTACGCGGTGAGTTGCAGCTCGGCGAAGGTGAGCGGGTGTTCCCGGTGGTGCCGGTTGGAGCGGCCGGGGTCGTTGGGGTAGCGGTCGACGGCGACCCGGACCAGGTAGCGGGTGACCGGTTCGGTGCCGGCGTTGTACAGCTCCCGCCGGATCGCGCAGTGGTAGCCGTCACCGGTGTGGGTGAGCGTCGCGACCTCCCGTTCCACCACGAGGCCGGTCCCCGGGGGCAGCCACTGGCCGGGGACGGGCGGGTCGCGGTGGGCCACGCCGGCGCGGCCGTGCCGCAGCTCGTCGTACTCCCGGAAGCGCTGCCAGATCGCGCCGCTGGCCTCCAGGACGGCCTCGGCCCGGCGGGCGAAGTCCTCGGTGGGCCGGTGCCGGCGCCCTTCGACGTGGCTGACGTAGGACGGGTCGAAGCCCATCATCGTGGCCAGTTGCTTCTTGGACAGCCCTCGGCCGGTCCGGTGCCGGGCGAGTTCGGCCGCGAACGAGTCGGCGGCACGCTCGATCGGTGAGGTCGTCATCAGCTTCCTCGTACGCGGGAAGACCATTTTCACGTTGAGTGGCCGAACGTGTACGGAAACTGCCTCGTATTCGACACTCACCTTGACTTTTCAGCGGCGTACATCGATCCTTATGCCGTCTGCCGCCGGTTCTCCGGCGGCGTTTTCCGTCTCCGAGGCCGGGTAGTACGCCACGGCCGTGGAGTGACGGGGGCCTCCCCGCGATACCGCGGCACCTCTTCCCCTCCCGCCGGGAGGGTGGTTAGGCTAGCCTTAGCTTGGGTCGACGGCACGCGCCGACCGCAGGGCGACAGGACAGGGGACGGCCAGGTGACTGCGGTGATGCCGGGGCGCGACGCCGCCACCCCGCTCGCCCCGGTCACAGCGACCCTGCGCGCCATGTTCGGCACCGACGACCTGCCCGGGCTCGCGCCCGGCCTGCTGGTCCACGACGAGCTGGACCGCTGGTCCCCTGTCAGCCGCCTGATCGACGGCACGCTGCTGTCCGAGTTCCTGACCGCCGCCGGCCGCCGCTGGGGCGGCACCCCGCACGCCTGCGCCGCGCTGGCCTGGAAGTCCTACAGCTACTGGACGGCGCTGCCCGCCGTGCTCGGCTGGGCGTCCGCCCGCCGGGTGCCGCTGCTCGGCCCGGCCGACGTGCTCGTGCACTTCGAGGACCACCACCAGCTCCTCACGCTGGGGCTGCGCGCCTCCACCACGGTGGCGGTGCTGCCGAGCGACCCGCTGGCCCTCTCCGGCGCACCGGGCGTACTGGTGGTCCCGGACGAGGCGGCGCTGCTCGGCGCGCTGCGCGCGTCCCTGCTCGACGCCCACTTCGCGCCGCTGATCGGCGCCATCCAGGGCGAGGTCCGGATCGGCACCCGTACGCTGCTCGGCTCGGTGGCCTCCGGCATGGCCCACGGCATCCTGCGCGCGTCGGACGCGCTGCCCGGCTCGGCCACGGCGGCCGTCGGCACGCTGCTCGGCGCGCTCGACCTGAGCGACCTGGTCGAGCTGGTGCCCGGCCCGGCCGGCGAGCCGACGGTGCAGCGGCGCACCTGCTGCCTGGCGTTCACGCTGCCCCGGCCCAAGGTGTGCCAGGGCTGCTGCGTCCGCCAGGCCTGACCGCTCAGTCGGCCAGCGGCCGGACGTCCCACAACCACACCCCGCCGGTACGCCTCGGCGTGATCCCGCTCAGCTCCGTCATCGCCCGGCGCAGCGCCTCGGCCTGCGGCAGCCGGGGGTCGAGGATCACCGCGCCGGCCCGCCAGTAGCGCAGGTCGTCCACGGCGGCCACCCGGTCCTGCGGCGTGATCGGCGGGACCGCGTCGGTGCGCCGTACCGTCTCGAAGAACGTGCTGGTCGGACGCGGCGGCGCGGTGAAGAGGGCGATCCGGTCCCCGCCGGGGCGGGTGTCCGGATAGAGGAAGTAGCCGCGGGCCAGCGGCATGTCCAGCCGGGTCTCGGCGGACCAGCGCAGCGGGACCGCGTACGTGGTGTCGGGCAGCGGCAGCGTAACGATGCTCCGTCCGTCGGCGACGTAGGGGCGCCAGGCGCCGGAGGTCACGAACGCCGGGGTCGGGTCGAGACGCTTCGCGGGCAGCGGGGTGGGCAGGATCGGCAGCAGCGCCATGGCGAGCACGGTGACCGTGGCGAACCGGATCTGACCGCGCGCGTCCGGGTGCCGTACGGCGAGCCGCCGGACCCGCTCGACGCCGAGCGCGAGCAGCACGCCGATGATCGGGGTGAGCGCGAGCGACCAGCGGGTGGGCACCACCGAGTGCAGGACCGGCAGGTTCTCCAGCGCGGCCCACGGGCCGGGGATGCCGGTGTCCTCCCCGTCGTAGCGGATCTCCCGGCCGAGTGAGAAGAGCACGAACACGAGTCCGACCGCCGCCAGCCCGAGCACCACGGCGTTGCGGCGCATCCACCAGACCAGCGCGACCACCAGGACCACCAGCGGCCAGCCGAAGAACGCGTTCTCCTCGGTGGCGTTCTTGACGAGCGGCTCACTGCCCCGGGCGTCGCCCGCCACCGACTCCCGCGACCAGGCCACGTACGCGGCGAGGTCGGTGGAGTAGCCGCGGATCAGCGTGGAGAGCCCGCTGTACGCGCCGGGGCCGAAGAACTGGACCCAGAGCGGGTACGCGAGCAGCGTCCCGGCGACCACCGCGGCGACCCCGAGCCCGGCGGCGAACGGGCGGGCCGCCGAGCGCAGCGCGGGACGGCCGAGCGCCAGCGCGAGCACCACCACGCCGAGCCCGATGGCGGTCATCAGCAGGATCTCCAAGTTGAGGAACGCCTGCCAGACGATCACCAGGCCGAGCAGGACGCCGTTGCGCAGCCACCGGCCGGGTTCGGCCAGGCGCAGCGTCCGCCAGATGATCAGCGGCACCACGAACTGGCTGACGATGTTGGGGTGCGAGTTGGCGTGCGAGATCATCGCCGGCGCGAACGCGCAGAAGGCGGCACCCAGCCAGGCCGGGCCGCGGGACTTCACGACAACTCGGGAGAGCAGGAAATACCAGGACACGCCGGTGGCGGCGAGCCCGAGAGTGAGGAAAATCAGAAAGGACCAGCGCGGGCCTGCCCAGAGCGTTATCGGGGTCAGCGGCAATGAAACGGATAATACGGACGTATTAGCCATGAGATTGACGACATCCGGCACATTCATCCGGTTCGAGGTGAACGGATAGGCGAAATCAGTGACGACGCGAGCACCATGCGCCATCATCCATTCGAATTGCGCCTGATCTGTCCGATTGTCCCGGATGCCATTACGCGGATCGACCCACAGTCGAGCGGTCACCCAGAACGCGAGCAGCACGAAGCTGAGCACGGCGAGCGCGTCGATCCGCCTACCCTGCCCCGATTTCGCCGCGCTCGCGCCGCTTTCCGGAGTAGTCATGACATTTCAGAGCGTAGTCAGGGTATGACGGGCACGTGCAATGTTCCGGGGAATCACGTACTATGTGCCGAGTTCGCCGAACGCCGAACAGGCACCCCTCCGGATCACAATTCGGCCCCCCTCCGTCCCCCGATTTCCCCCCTCAGCCATCCAGATGGTTGACTCTGACGGTCCAGGCGCGGGTCAGTCATATCGTGAGGAATCGACGCATGGCAGAAATCACTGGGGATCAGCGCGTCCAGTCCGAGGTGCTCGAAGGCCTGGCGACGGCTGTCAACCACCGGCAGTGGTTCGTCGAACTGGCGGTGCCCTACCTCGGTGACAACCCGATCGAGATCGGCAGCGGCCTCGGTGACTACGCCTCCGCCTGGGCGGCGTACGCACCCCGGATCACCGCCACCGAAGCCGACCCGGACCGGCTGATCCAGCTCAAGGAGCGGCTGTCCGACCACCCCGGCGTCGAGGTCCGGCAGATGCTGCTCCCGCACCACGAGCGCGGCGACTACAGCGCGGCCGTCTCCTACAACGTGCTGGAGCACATCGACGACCACGTGGGCGCGCTGCGCAGCATGCGGGATCTGGTCCGCCCGGGCGGCGCCGTCGTCATCATCGTGCCGGCGTTCCAGTTCGCCATGAGCCCCGCCGACATCGCCACCGGCCACGTCCGCCGCTACACGAGGAAGACGCTCGCCGCGGCGATGACCGAGGCGGGCCTCACCGTCGAGCGGATCCACTACGCCAACGCGCTCGGCCTGATCGGCTACTTCATGGCCACCAAGGTCTTCCGGCTGATGCCGAAGGAGGGCCCGATGGTGAAGGTGTACGACACGCTCGTCCTCCCCGTCACCAAGGCCGCCGAGCAGCGCGTCCGGCCGCCGTTCGGCCAGTCCGTCTTCGCCGTCGCCCGCGTCCCGGCCTGAGACCGGACCGGGGGCCGTCGCGGCCCCCGGCCCCTCGGTCACTCCTTGATCTGGTACGTGGGGCGGATGACCGCCCGGGCCAGGGTGTGGAACGCCAGGTTGAAGCCGACGAAGGCCGGGCTCGCTCCGGCCGGGATGTCGAGGCGGTCCACGTCCACCGCGTGCACCGCGAACACGTACCGGTGCGGACGGTCCCCGGCCGGCGGTGCCGCGCCCCCGTAGCCGGTGTCGCCGTAGTCGTTGCGGACGCTGAACGCGCCACCGAGGTCGGCCTCCCGCACGCCGCTGGGCAGCTCGGTGACGGACGCGGGCAGATTCACCAGTACCCAGTGCCAGAAGCCGCTGCCGGTCGGGGCGTCCGGGTCGAAGCACGTGACCACGAAGCTCTTGGTCTCGGCCGGGAAGCCCGACCAGGACAGATGCGGTGAGACGTTCTCGCCGCCGGTGCTGCCGTGCGCGTACCGCGCGTCCATCGGCTCGCCGTTGTGCACGTCGTCGCTGGTGAGGTCGAACGACGGCACCGTCGGCAGCAGCTCGTACGGGTCCGGGGCGATCGGTCGTTCCAGGGTCATCGAAACGGTCCTTCCGGGTACGCGAATGTCCTGCGCCCCTTCATACCCCGTTGTCCGCGCCACCGTGCTGTCGGCGCACCATCTCGTTGATCCAGGCCGGCGCGTACGGGGACGTGCACCCAGGCGGCGTCGGATAGTCCTTCAGAACCCCGAGCCGCTCACCGATCCCGATCGCGCGCTCCCGGTACGCGGCGTGCTCGATCCCGATCTGCGCCAGGCAGTGGTTCATCGCCCACTGGAGGCGCTCCGGAGCGTCCGCCATCTCCGCCTCGATCACGTCGAGCAGGCCGGCCAGGTCCAGCCCGTCCGGATTCCGCCCCACCCGCTCCGTGGTCAGCGCCCAGCCGGCGCTCGCCACCACCGGATCGGGGTCGGCCGACCAGGCCAGGCGCAGCGGCTCGGCGTGCGGGCTCTTCTTCACCACGTAGTTCACCAGCCAGTCGTGCACCTTCGGCGTCCGCGCCTCGCGCAGCATCGCGTCCAGCTCGTCCCGCCCGTACGCCTTCGGCCGGCAGATCAGCATCGCCAGCAGCCGGGCCGCGCTGTCGCCGGTCGCCCACAGCTCGCGGGCCAGCTCCTGCTGCGTCTTGAGCCGCTTCGCGACCGCCCGCAGCTTGCCCAGGTTGACCCCGTGGTCGTCACCGTGGCGCTCGTTCACCGCGCGGATCTTCGGGTCGTCGAGCGTGGCCAGCTCGGCCGTCACCTCAGCCACCGTCGTCGTCTCCGCCACCAGGGCCTCCCGCCGTCGCCGCACCCCGCAGCCTACGACCGGCCCGACGCTCTCGCTGTTCCGCCGCCCCGCCGTTCCTCCCCTCGGCCGCCCTGCCGTGCCGTCGCCCACATCCCGGCGCCCCACGTTCGTCGCCGCTGGTCGCGACGCCGGGCTGACGCACGGGTACGGCGCTTGCCCGCGACAACGCTGGAGCATGGGCTGAGCGGCGTGAAGGGAGATCAGCTACTGGCGGAGGGTGTGGGATTCGAACCCACGAAGACATCGCTGCCTTACCGGTTTTCAAGACCAGCGCCATCGGCCACTAGGCGAACCCTCCCGGCACGCCCCCGAGGGGTACGCGACCGGGGACCAGTCTGCCACGAACCCCGTACCGGGCAAGCCGCCGTCCCACCTCCCTTGCGAGAACGTGTGCGTGCGGGAGAGGCCGGCAGTGGTGCTGATCAGCGGAATCATGGTCGCCGACGAGTCCACAGTGGCCGAAGGGCCGGCGCGGCAGCCGTCCCGGGCGGTGCACCTGCGCGGCGACGGGCAGATCGGGTAAGACTGAACCATGCGCGCAGTCACGATCACGGAACCCGGCGAACCCGAGGCGCTCGTCTGGACCCACGTGCCGGATCCGGAGCCCGGTCCCGGCGAGGTGATCGTCGAGGTGCGGGCGAGCGCGGTGAACCGGGCCGACCTGTTGCAGCGGCAGGGGCACTACCCGCCGCCGCCGGGCGCGTCCGCGTACCCCGGTCTGGAGTGTTCGGGGACGGTGCGTGCGCTCGGTCCCGGCGTGACCGGCTGGTCGGTGGGCCAGGAGGTCTGCGCGCTGCTCGCCGGCGGCGGCTACGCCGAGCAGGTCGCGGTGCCGGCCGGGCAGTTGCTGCCGGTGCCGGCCGGGGTGGACCTGGTCGACGCGGCGGCGCTGCCGGAGGTGGCCTGCACGGTCTGGTCGAACGTGGTGGACCTGGCCCGGCTCGCCGAGGGGGACACGCTGCTGGTGCACGGCGGCGGCAGCGGGATCGGGACGTTCGCGATCCAGCTCGGCGTGGCGCTCGGCGCGACGGTGGTGGTGACCGCCCGCTCGGCGAAGCACGACCGGCTGCGGGAGCTGGGCGCCGCGCACACGATCGACTACCGCGAGCAGGACTTCGTCGACGAGGTACGCCGGGTCACCGACGGCCGGGGCGCGGACGTGATCCTGGACATCATGGGCGCGGCCTACCTGCCCCGGAACGTGGCGGCGCTGGCGACCGGCGGGCGGCTCGTGGTGATCGGGATGCAGGGCGGGCGCAAGGGCGAACTCGACCTGGGGATGCTGCTGGCGAAGCGGGCGGCGGTGCACGCGACGGCGCTGCGGTCCCGTCCGGTCGAGCAGAAGGCGGCCATCGTCCGGGGCGTACGCGAGCAGGTGTGGCCCCTGGTGGAGGCGGGCCGGGTCCGGCCGGTGGTGCACGCCCGGGTGGACATGGCCGACGCCGCCGCCGCGCACCGCCTGGTGGAGACGAACGACCACCTGGGCAAGGTGCTGCTGGTCCGGTGAGGGTCAGCCCTGGCCGGGGCGCGGGAGCATGAGGCGCGGGCCGGGGCCCTCGGCGGCGAGCGAGTCCTCCGGGTTGTAGAGCGTGCAGCGCTGCAACGACAGGCAGCCGCAGCCGATGCAGCCGTCCAGGTCGTCGCGGAGCTTGCCGAGCAGCCGGATCCGCTCGTCGAGCCGGTCCCGCCAGGCGCGGGACAGCGCGGCCCAGTCGTCGGGGGTGGGGGTACGCCCCGACGGCAGCGAGTCGAGCGCCGCCCGGATCTCCTCCAGCGAGACGCCGACCTGCTGGGAGATCCGGATGAACGCGACCCGGCGCAGCTCGGTGCGGGCGTAGCGGCGCTGGTTCCCGCCGGTGCGGGCGGCGTGGATCAGGCCGAGCCGCTCGTAGTAGCGCAGCGCCGAGGCGGCGACGCCGCTGCGGTCGGCGAGTTGCCCGATGGTCAGTGTTGCTTCGTGCATCACACGGCCTTGAGTTGAAGTTCGCTTCAAGTCCGAGGCTATCGGTATGACGACGACCACCGCCACCGGCCTGGGCGCGTTCCTGGACCGGGTGCGCGCCGGCCGCGAGTTCGGCGCCAACGTGTACTCGACGCTCGACGTGCTCCAGGTGCTCTACGACCGGGTGCTCCGGATCACCCCGGCCACCGTGTCCGACCCGGACCGGGACCGCTTCCTGCTCTCCAAGGGCCACGCGGTCGCCGGGTACTACGCGCTGCTCGCCGCCCGCGGCTTCCTGCCGGCCGAGTGGCTGGACGACCAGGGCGGCCCGGCGAGCCGGCTCGGCGACCACCCGGACCGGACGCTCGTGCCGGGCGTGGAGATCGGTTCCGGTTCGCTGGGCCA
Organism: Micromonospora sp. CNZ285; assembly: GCF_004637285.1. NCBI lineage: Bacteria > Bacillati > Actinomycetota > Actinomycetes > Micromonosporales > Micromonosporaceae > Micromonospora > Micromonospora sp. CNZ285. Next base: position 5,151,449 of record NZ_SPQD01000001.1, read on the forward strand.
CGGGCTCGGGCTGGGCGTGGGCACCGCGCTCGGGCTGCGGGCCCAGGGCCGTACCGGACCCCGGGTGTACGTGCTGCTCGGCGACGCCGAGCTGGACGAGGGCGCCAACCACGAGGCGATCGCGTACGCGGGCGCGACCGGACTGGGCAACCTCACCGCGATCGTGCTGGACAACCGCTCGGCCACGTACGGCTGGCCGGGCGGGGCGGCGAGCCGGTTCACGGTGAACGGGTGGAGCGCCGCAACTGTGGACGGGCGCGACCACGACGCCCTGCACGCCGCCCTCACCGGGCACGACGATCACCGGCCGCACGTCGTTGTCGCGGTCGTCACGGACGGGGAGTGACAATGAGCAGCACCATGCGGGACGCGTTCGTCACCAGCACCGAGGAGGTGCTCGCCGATCCGAGGACGACAGTAGTGCTCGCCGACATCTCCGCCGCCGCGTTCGAGCCGGCCGCCGCCCGCTACCCCGGCCGGGTCGTCAACGTCGGCATCCGGGAGCAGCTGATGATCGGGGTCGCAGGCGGGCTGGCGCTGACCGGGCAGCGGCCGATCGTGCACAGCTACGCCCCGTTCCTGGTCGAGCGGGCGTACGAGCAGATCAAGCTGGACCTCGACCACCAGGACGTCGGCGCGGTGCTCGTCGGCATCGGCGGCTCGTACGACCGGGCGGCGGCGGGACGCACCCACCTCGGGCCGGCGGACGTGGCGCTGCTGGACACGCTCCACGACTGGACCGTGCACGTGCCGGGGCACCCGGACGAGGTCCGGCCGCTGCTGCGCGACGTGGTGTGCGGGCAGGACTCGGCGTACCTGCGGCTGTCCATCCAGGCCAACGCGCAGGCGTACCCGCAGGCGGGTGACCTGCACGTGGTGCGCGACGCCGGGCCGGGCGCGCCGCTGCTGGTGGCCGTCGGTCCGGTGCTGGACGCGGCGGTGGCCGCGGTCGCCGACCGGCCGGTCACTGTGGCCTACACCCACCGGCCACGACCGTTCGACACGGCCGGGCTGCGGGCGCTCGCCGGGACCGAGGTGATCCTGGTCGAGCCGTACCTGGCGGGCACCTCGACGCGGGTGGTGTCGGAGGCGCTCGCCGACCGGCCGCACCGGCTGCTCGCGCTCGGGGTGGGCCGCAAGGACCTGCGCCGCTACGGCAGCGCCGAGGACCACGAACGCTGGCACGGCCTGGACGCGACCGGGCTGCGCCGCTCGGTCGAGGCGTTCCTCACCTGAGCGTCCCGGACACGGCGGAACCCCGCGACCTCGGCTCGTGCCGGGCTCGCGGGGTTCCGTCGACGCTGGCTCAGTGCGCGGCGGCGGGACCGGCCGGGCGGCGGCGGGCGCGCTCGCGGGCCAGGATCCAGATCGCCTCGACGCCGTCCTTCCAGGTGATCTTCTTGCCCTCCTCGCGGCCCCGGGCGCGGTAGCTGATCGGCACCTCGTACGGGCGGATGCGGCGGCGCAGCAGCTTGCCGGTGACCTCCGCCTCCATGCCGAAGCCGCGGGAGCGGACCTGGAGCGAGCGGTACAGCTCCAGCGGCATCAGCTTGAAGCAGGTCTCCAGGTCGCCGATGTAGGAGTTGTAGAGCACGTTCGCGGCGAGCGTGACGCCCTTGTTGCCCATCACGTACCAGAAGCTGTACGAGCTGTGGCTGCCGAAGGTCCGATTGCCGTAGACGACAGTCGCCCGGCCGTCGAGCACCGGCTCCAGCAGGCGCGGGATGTCCTGCGGGTCGTACTCCAGGTCGGCGTCGAGGATGACCATGTACTCACCCTCGGCGCTGTCGACGGCGGTCTTGATGGCCGCGCCCTTGCCGGCGTTGCGCTGGTGGGTGATCACCCGCAGGCGGGCGTCGTCCACGCGGCCGAGGACCTCGCCGGTGCCGTCCCGGCTGCCGTCGTCCACGACGACGAGCTCGATCTCGCAGGGGTAGTCCACCGCCAATGCCTGCTTGAGGGCATCCGCGATACGTTCTTCCTCGTTGTAGACCGGCATGAGGATCGAGAGCTTCACGGAATCTCCACGGAGGCGACGGCGGGTCGGGGCATAGCGTAGCCTGGCACATTGCTCAGGTCACGACAGCCCAGGCACCCTATTCCTGGCGAAGTGGTACGACCACGAGCCGGGCCACGCTCTTGTCGCCCTCCTTGGCGCCGGCCACCCCGACCGTCGTACCGATCTTGATGTCGCTCGATCGAATCGTGGTCCGGCGCTCAACCACCCGCAGCTTCTCGCCGAACGTCCACGTCACGGTGAAGCCGTCGGTGGACTTGACGGTCATCGACCTGTCGTCGATCGCCGTCACCTCGCCGCGCTGGACCGTGACGGTCTTCGTGCCGCCGTCCCTGGTCCGCACCACCGCCTCGCCGTGCAGCGTGTTGCGCCGCAGCAGCACCCGGGCCCGGTGCCGCTGGTGTCCCTGCTTCGCCCGCTCGCCCTCGCCGCCCGGCCCGGCCTTCGGGGTGCCGGAAGGCGCCGGCGCGGCCAGCGGATCCACGTCCAGTTCCCCGGCGTCGACGCCGAGTGCGGCGAGCGCCTGATCCTCCGTACCCAGGGCCGCGCTCACCTCGACCGCGTCGTCCGGTGCCGGGCCGGGCCGGGCTGCGCCGCACCCGGCGAGCCCGAGCGCGGCCGCGGCGAACAGTGCGGTGGCGCCGGTGACGATTCGCTGACGTGCCATCAGTGGTCCTCTCTCGCGGTGACGACCCGAGCGTTCCGCACCGATGCGAGGAGACGGTCAAGCCGATGTTCGAGCCCGGTAAGGATCCGGCGGCACCCGGACGGTGAAGGCGGCCCCGCCCTCCGGGGCGTGCCCGGCGACGATGTCCCCGCCGAGCCGGCGGACCAGCCCGGCGGCGAGCGCCAGGCCGAGTCCGCTGCCCACCTTGCGCACCCCCCGGTACCGCTCGTGCAGCGCGCCGCGCTCGAACGCCACCCGCAGGTCGTCGTCGGTGAAGCCGGGCCCGCCGTCCCGGACCTCCAGCACCCCGCCGCCCGCCGGGCCGTCGGCGCGGACCGCGAGCACCACCGGCGCCCCCGGCGGTACGACCCGCAGCGCGTTCTCCAGCAGCCCGTCGACCACCTGCCGGATCCGGCCCGGATCGGTGTACGCCGGCACCGGCACACCCGGCGTCTCCAGCCGGAACGGCACCCCGAGCGCCGCGCACCGGCCGGACCAGGCGCGCTCCGCGTCGGCGGCGAGCCCGGTCAGGTTCACCGGCACCGGTTCCAGGGGGAAGTCGACCGCCTCCAGCCGGGCCAGCGCCAGCAGGTCGCGGACCAGCCGGTCCAGGTGTTCGGCCTCGGCGAGCACGGTCCGGCCGGTCGCCGGCACCGCGTCGGCCTCGATCACGCCGTCGGCCAGCGCCTCGGCGTAGCCGCGGATGGCGGTGAGCGGGGTCCGCAACTCGTGCGAGACGGAGAGCAGGAACTCGCGCTGCCGCCCCTCGCTCGTGGCGAGCGCGGCGGCCAGGCCGTTCAGCGCGTACGCCAGGTCGGCCACCTCGTCGGGCGGCTCGACCGGTACGCGGACCGCCCGGTCCCCGGCACGCAGCCGCGCGGCGGCGGTGGCTGCGGTACGGATCGGCCGAGCAAGTCGGCGGGCGAGCAGCAGTCCGGCGGCCGCCCCGGCGGCGAGCCCGGCGAGCAGCGGCAGCCAGAGTCCGCGCAGCACCTGCCGCCAGGGCGCGGCGCTGCGGGCCCGGGTCAGCACCACACCGTCCCCGCCGGGCAGCGCCCGCGCCTCGACCAACCGGCGTTCCCCGTCGACAAGCCGCCGGCCGGAGACGTTCTCGCCACCGGCCACCCGTGTCACGAGCGGCCGGGGCAGGCCCGGACGGTCGGCCCGGCCGTCCCGGATCACGTACACCTCGATCTGCTGCTGGCGCAGTTGCCGGATGAGCCGGTCCCCGGCGCCGTCGCGCTGGCGTACCGGCCGGACCCGGAGCACGTCGGCGGCGAGCCGGGCCTGGGCGGCGAGCGCCTCCTGGTCCCGGCGTTCCGCGCCGCGTACCGCGAGGGGCACCGCGACGAGCGCGGTGACGAGCACCGACACCAGCGCCACCGCGCAGGTGGCGAGCACGGCGCGCGCGGTGAGCGTCCGCCCGGGGCGACGGCCGGGCCGGACCGGACCGGTGGGCGGCGTCGGCACCGAGGGCTGCGTCGGCACTGTGGGCGGCATCGGCACTGTGGGCGGCTCAGGCATCGGCGGCGTACCCGACGCCCCGATGGGTGCGGATCACGCTGTCCGGGCCGAGCTTGGCCCGCACCTGCGCCACGTGCACGTCGACGGTCCGGGTGCCGGCGTGCGCCGCGTACCCCCACACGCCCGCCAGCAGTTCCTCCCTGGTGAACACCCGGCCGGGCCGCGCCATCAGGTGGGCCAGCAGGTCGAACTCGGTGGAGGTGAGCTGCACCGGCGTACCGGCGGCGGTCACCGTGCGGCGGGCCGGGTCGAGCGTGACGGCGCCGAGCGTGCGGGGCTGCTCGGCGGGCGTGCCCGCGGTGCGGCGCAGCACCGCCCGCAGCCGGGCGAGCAGCTCGCGCGGGCTGAACGGCTTGGTGACGTAGTCGTCGGCGCCCAGTTCCAGCCCGACGACGCGGTCCACCTCGTCGTCGCGGGCGGTGAGGAAGATGACCGGCGTCCAGTCGCCGGCCGCGCGCAGGCGGCGGCAGATCTCGGTGCCGGCCAGGCCGGGCAACGCGATGTCGAGCACGCAGGCCACCGGGCGCAGGCGCCGCGCGGCGGCCAGCCCGGCCTCGCCGTCACGTTCCAGGTGTACGCCGAACCCGTCCCGGGTCAGGTACAGCCGGACCAGGTCGGCGATGGCCGGCTCGTCCTCCACCACGAGGACGAGCCCGGGCGGGGCGGCGGTGGTCACCGGCTCATGATGACCGACCGGCGACCGCCCGGCCGGTCAGGGAATGTTCGGATCAGGTAAGGAGGACGTCAGCGGGCCGGAGCGGGCCGCAGCACCGTCGGGCGGGCGCCCGCCGGCGACTCGCCGATGGTCGCCACCACCCGCTCGGCCGGCGTACGCAGGCGGGTGCGGAAGGCGTGGTTGAGCAGCGCGTCGAGCTGCCACACCTGCTTCGGGTGGTGGGTACGCAGGACGAAGCGCTCGCGCACCCCGTCGATCGCGGTGGCCGCCAGCTCCACGCTGTGCGCGCGGGCGTCAGGGCTCCACGTCACGTTGCTCAGCTCGCGCAGTTCGGTGTTGAGGTGCAGGCGCAGCCGGTGCAGCACCCGGGTCTGCCGGGTGACCACCAGCCGCCGGTGGGTGAGAAGCATCAGGTAGTCGCCGCCCACCGGGTCGTCCGGGCGGCTGCACCGGGTGACCAGGATGGTCGCGTCGCCGGAGCCGACGCACCGGCGGAACACCGGCATGTGCCGGGTGACGGTCTGGGTCGCCAGGCCGGTCTCGGCGGCGGCCGGAAGGAACGTTCGCGAGAACACGTCCATGCCCGGTCCAACGAGCCGATGACCAGGAGTGATATGGGTCACGCCCGATTTCTGGAACTTCCACACGTGCAAGTCGCACCCGCGGGTGCGACACCGGCGACCGGTCGGGTCAGAGAAGCTCGACGATCGTGGCGTTGGCCATGCCACCGCCCTCGCACATGGTCTGGAGGCCGTAGCGGATGCCGTTGTCCCGCATGTGCTGGAGCATCGTGGTCATGATCCGCGCGCCGGACCCGCCGAGCGGGTGACCGAGCGCGATCGCCCCGCCCCGGGGGTTGAGCCGCTCCGGGTCCGCCTCGGTCTCGGCCAGCCAGGCCAGCGGCACCGGGGCGAACGCCTCGTTCACCTCGTACACCCCGATCTCCTCGATGCCCAGCCCCGCGCGGCGCAGCGCCTTCGCGGTGGCCGGGATCGGCGCGGTGAGCATGGTGACCGGATCGTCGGCGGCGACCACGGCGGTGTGCACCCGGGCCAGCGGGCGCAGGCCGTGCCGGCTGGCCCACTCGGCGGTGGTGACCGCGAGCGCGGCGGCGCCGTCGGAGATCTGCGACGCGGACCCGGCGGTGACCACGCCGTCGGCGCGGAACGGGGTGGCCAGCTCGCCCAGCTTCGCCAGCGAGGTGTCGCGGCGGATGCCCTCGTCGGCGGAGAACTTGCCGCCGTCGGCGAGCGCCACCGGGGCGAGTTCGGCCTCGAACGCCCCCGCGTCCTGCGCGGCGGCGGCCTTCTCGTGGCTGGCGAGCGCGAACTCGTCGAGCTGGGTACGCGAGAAGCGCCACCGCTGCGCGATCAGCTCCGCCCCGACGCCCTGGTTGAACGGCAACGGGGAGTCCTCCGCGACGCCCTCGACGCCGCGGTAGCGCTCCAGGATCGCCGCGCTGAACGGCATGCCGCCGGCGACGCTGGAACCCATCGGCACCCGGGTCATCGACTCGACGCCACCGGCCACGACCAGGTCGGCCTGGCCGGACAGGACCATCGCGGCGGCGAAGTGCAGCGCCTGCTGGCTGGACCCGCACTGGCGGTCGAGCGTGGTGCCCGGTACCGACTCCGGCCAGCCGGCGGCGAGCACGGCGTTGCGGGCCACGTTCCAGGACTGCTCGCCGACCTGCGACACACAGCCCCACACGACGTCGTCGACCTGGCCCGGGTCGATGCCGGTGCGCTCGGCGAGCGCGCGCAGCACGTGCGCCGAGAGGTCGACCGGGTGCACTCCGGCGAGGCTGCCCTTGCGCCGCCCGACCGGGGTCCGTACCGCGCCGACGATGACCGCGTCACTCATGTCTACTCCCCGGTAACCTCGCTTGCCCCGATCCTACGTGCTGATCCGACCGGTCGTCCTCCCCCGGCGTGCGGCAGGTGCGGCTGGCATGCTGGGCGGATGGATCCACAGTCGCCGCCGGTCCGGCAGTGGCGGGTACCGCGCGAGGTGCCGGTGCTCAAGGCGGTGGGCGCGCTCGCGCTCGTCGCCCTGGGGCTGGTCTTCGCCGGCGGGGACCCGGTCCGGCCGGCGCTCGCCGGACTGGCCGCCGCCGGTCTGCTCGCCTGGGCGCTGCGCGACGTGGTCGCCCCGGTCCGCCTCGCCGTCGACCCGGACGGGCTCACCGTGCTGCGGGGGTTCGCCGGGCGGCGCCGGCTGCCGTGGGACGCGGTGGAGGCGATCCGCCTGGACCGGCGCAGCCGGCGCGGGATCACCGCCGAGACGCTGGAGATCGACGCCGGGGAGTCGCTGCACCTGTTCGGCCGCCGCGACCTGGACGCCCCGCTGGACGAGGTGGCCGCGGCGCTGGACGAGGCCCGCCCCGCGCGCTGAGGCTCAGCCGAGCAGCGCGGCGGTGCGGACCAGCGTCAGGCCGATCAGCGCGACCAGCACGATCGCGCAGCCCGCCACCTGGAACACGGTGCGCCGCGACCGGGGCGCGTACGCCAGGACCAGCGCCACCAGCGCGCCGGCCACGAGACCGCCGAGGTGCCCGGCCACCGAGATGCTCGGCACGGTGAACGTGAAGATCAGGTTGATCACCAGGATCGGCACGATCGCCGAGGTGTCCCGGCCGAGCCGCCGCATGATCACGAATACGGCGGCGAACAGGCCGAACACGGCGGTCGAGGCGCCGGCCGTGAACCGGTTCGGCTCGGTGAAGACGTACGCCGCGACGTTGCCGCCGAGCCCGGCGAGCAGATAGAGCGCCAGGAAGCGCAGCGGCCCGAGCACCGCCTCCAGCGTCCGGCCGAGCACCCAGAGCGCCCACATGTTCAGCAGCAGGTGCAGCACGCCGTAGTGCAGGAACATGGCGGTGACCAGCCGGTACCACTCGCCGTCGGCCACCCCGCCGACGTGCCCGTCGGGGAAGCGCGCCAGGCCGAGCACCGCACCCCACTCGGTGAGCGGCGTCCCGTTGCCCATCAGGCCGCCCAGGCCACCGCCGGCCACCGCGGTCCCGCTGCGGGCCGAGAGGATGGACAGCAGCATCATCACCACGTTCAGCGCGATCAGCGCCTTCGTGACGTTGCCCTGGCGGCCGGCGGCACCGCCACCGAAGGCGGTACGCGCCGGCCGCACGCTGCGGCGGCCCTCGGCGACGCACTCCGGGCACTGGTGGCCGACGGAGGCGTCCCGCATGCACTCGGTGCAGATCGGCCGATCGCATCGACTGCACCGGATGTAGGTCTCCCGGTCGGGGTGCCGGTAGCAGACCGGAGTGGTCGGCACCGGACCCCCGGTGGCGTCGCCTGGCTGGCCGGAGCGCTCAGTCATGCGAGCAAAGGTACCCGCGTGCCGCTCAGGACTGCTTGTGCTCGATCTCGACCCGCTCGATCACCACGTCCTGGATCGGCCGGTCGCTCGGGCCGGTCGGGGTGTTGGCGATCGAGTCGACCACCTTCGCGGACTGCTCGTCGGCCACCTGGCCGAAGATGGTGTGCCGGTTGTTCAGGTGTGGCGTGGGCGACACCGTGATGAAGAACTGCGAACCGTTGGTGCCCGGCCCGGCGTTCGCCATCGCCAGCAGGTACGGCCGGTCGAAGCGCAGCTCGGGGTGGAACTCGTCGGCGAACTTGTAGCCCGGGCCACCGCGGCCGGTGCCGGTCGGGTCGCCCATCTGAATCATGAAACCGCTGATCACGCGGTGCGAGACGGTGCCGTCGTAGTACGGCCCGCTGCCCGGCTGACCGGTACGCGGGTCGATGTACTCCCGGGTGCCCTCGGCCAGCTCCACGAAGTTGCGGACGGTCTTCGGCGCGTGGTTCGGGAAGAGCTCCAGCCGGATCGGGCCGGCGTTGGTGTGCAAGGTGGCGTAGACAGCCTCGGCCACGGGTACTCCTCACTCGTAGTTCAGTTCCTTGCGGATCCTCCCATGTGCCCGATCTGGCCATGCGGAGGCATTCGAAGGTGGAGGATGACGAAGGAACAACTCCCAGGAGGTGGGACCGTGTTTGGAATCGGGCGGCGAAAGACCCAGGGCCAGCTCGCGAAGGTCGAGTTGAACCAGGGCATCGGTCACCTGAGGCAAGCCGCCACGCACGCGGCGAAGGGTGCCGGCGCCACTGTCGGCCCGCGGGTCCAGGCAGCCCGGGTCGCCGTCGCACCGACCGCGGTCCTGGTCCGGGACCGCGCGTCCAGCGGGTTCGCGTCGACCGCCGCGGCGCTCGCGCCGGTGCTGCTGGCCGTGCGCAACGCCCGGGTCGAGGCCGCCGGCAAGGCGTCGAGCGGCCGCAAGGTGATGGCCGCGAAGCAGTCCGCGATGACGAAGAAGGCGAAGAACATGAAGGCCGGAAAGAAGAAGCAGCGCAGGTCGCGGGGCATGACCGCGGGCCTGCTGGTGGCCGGCACCGTCGCCGGCCTGGCCGGTGCGATGGCCATGCGCCGCCGCCGCGAGCAGCAGGAGTGGGCCGAGTACGACCCGACCGGCACGCTCGGCGCGACGGGCACGCTCGGCGCGACGGGCACGCTCGGCGCGACCGGTCGCGACAAGCTGGAGCCGATGCGGGAGGACGTGGACACGATCGTGGTGGATACCCCGGACGCGAGCGCGAAGGTGACGCAGGCCGGTCCGACCGGCGCCGGCTCCTCGGCGGTGGCCAAGGGCAGCAGCGCGTCGACCGCCACCTCCGGCAGCCAGCCGGTGATCCACCCGACCGACCAGGTCCCCTCCGTCGCCGAGGGCGCCCGGGACGTCTCCGGCCGCCCGGCCGACGACATCACCAAGGCCGTCCAGGCCGGCAAGAACGCCGCGAAGGCCGCCGGTCGCCGCTGACCTCGTACCGTCGGATCAGCGCCGGCACGCGGGACACCCCGCGTGGCCGGCGCTTCCGCGTGTACGGGGTGGCGCGGCCGGCGGCGGCCCGCCGTGGCGCGGCGGTTACAGCCAGCCGTTGCGGCGGAACAGACGGTAGAGCGTGAAGGACGCCACGAGCATCAGCGCCCAGACGCCCGGATAGCCGTACGTCCATTTCAGCTCGGGCATGTTGTCGAAGTTCATGCCGTAGATGCCGGCGATCGCCGTCCACACCGCACCGATCGCGGCCCAGGCGGCGATCTTGCGCATGTCATTGTTCTGGTCGACGGTGACCTGGGCCAGCCGGGCCTGGAGGATCGAGTTGAGCAGGTCGTCGTAGGAGTTCACCTGCTCGACGGTGCGGCTGAGGTGGTCCTGCACGTCGCGGAAGTAGCGCCGTACCTCCTGCGGCACCGCGCGGTTGACCTGCGAGGTGAGCGTGATCAGCGGCCGCTGCAACGGCACCACCGCCCGCTTGAACTCGACCAGCTCCCGCTTCATCTGGTAGATCCGCTGGATCCGGCCGCTGCTCTGCCTGTCGAAGACGTCCGCCTCCAGCACGTCGAGGTCGTCCTCCAGCCGGTCGGCCACCTCCAGGTAGAGGTCCACCACCCGGTCGGTGATCGCGTACGCGACCGCCCACGGGCCGTGCCGCAGCAGGTCCCGCTTCGCCTCCAGGTCGGCGCGCACCGGCGCCAGCCGGCAGGCGTCGCCGTGCCGCACACTGATCACGAAGTGCGGCCCGATGAAGAGCATCACCTGGCCGGTCTCCACCACCTCGGAGTTCTCGGTCAGCTCGGCGTGCTCGCAGTAGCGGGCGGTACGCAGCACCAGGAAGACGATCTCGCCGAAGTGTTCCAGCTTCGGGCGCTGCTGGGCCTTGACCGCGTCCTCCACCGCCAGCTCGTGCAGGCCGAAGGTGGCGGCGATCTCGGTCATCTCGGTCAGGTCCGGCTCGTGCAGGCCGAGCCAGACGAAGCCGTCCCGCTCCTGCCGGGCGGCGGCCAGGGCCTCGGCGTACCCGGGGCGGCCGGGGCGGCGCTCGCCGTCGACGTACAGCCCGCAGTCGACGATGCCGCTGCGTTCCGGGCCGGCCGGCTGGGGCGTACGCGGGGAGCCGTCCGCGTTGAGGATGCGGGACATCGCGCGTACCGGGGCCGACCAGGCGCGGGGGCGCAGGGCCCGGCTGCCGTCGGTGCCGGCGGTTCGGTCGCGTGCCACCCGGTCCGTCATCTCTCGCCCCCTTCCCCTGAAGCTGCGGCTTGCAGGTTACGCCGACCGGCGGGAAGCGCAGCGCGGGCGCGGGTGCGGGGGACGGGCGGTTGCGACGGGCGTCACGCGGCGGCGCCGGGCGGGCCGGGCCGCGTCAGGGGGGTGAGGGGCGACACGGCCCACCCGGCACCCCTTGGGGGCGGGAGTGATGCTGGGCGTGCCGCCGGCCCGGCCGGTCGTCCGGCGTGCGGGCTGGTCACCGGCAGAAGGTGAGCGGCACTCGCAGCATTGTGGGGGTGCCGGCCGGTCCGGCGGGAGTGCCGAACCGGCCAGCGGGGCCTTTTTGTCAGAAACCCGACAGAAAATCAGCCGCGCACGGCGCCCATCGCCTCCGCGAGACGCCGCACACCCTCGTCGATCCGGTCCGCCGTCACCGCCGAGTACGCCAGGCGCAGCGCGTGCCGGCCGCCGTCGACCATGAAGTCGCTGCCCTTCACCACCGCCACGCCGCGCTCGGCGGCAGCCGGGGCGAGCCGGTCGACGTCCACGTCCTCGGGCAGCTCCACCCAGAGGAAGTAGCCGCCGTCCGGCTCCACGAACCGGGCCTCCGGGATGTGCCGGCGCAGCGACTCGGCCAGCACCGCCGACCGCTCGCCGAGCGCCGAACGGACCGTCCGGATCGACTCGTCGATCGCGCCGGAGACGCAGAACTGGTGCACGATCGCCTGCGCCACCATGCCGGGCGAGATGTAGAGGTTGGTGGCCCGCTTGGCGATCGCCGCGATCAGCTCGGCCGGGCCGACCAGGTAGCCGACCCGGACGCCCGGGCAGACCGTCTTGGTGAAGCTGGAGGCGTGCACCACCACGCCCCGGCTGTCCATCGACAGCATCGAGGGCAGCGGCTCGCCCCGGAACCGGATGTCCGCGTACGGGTCGTCCTCGAAGATCGTGAACTCGTACTCGGCGGCCAGGTCCAGCAGCTCACGGCGCTTCTCCAGGGAGAGCGTCACGCCGGCCGGGTTCTGGTAGTTGGGGATCACGTGGGCCAGCCGCGGCCGTACCCCGGACTCCAGCAGCTTGCGCAGCTCGGCGGTGTCCAGGCCGTCCGGCTGGATCGTCACGCCGTGCACCTCGCCGCCCATCTGCTTCAGGTTGAGCAGCGTGCGGTCGTACGTCGGGCGCTCGACCACCACCGCGTCGCCCCGGCGGACCAGGTGGTCGAAGAGGAACGCGTCGGCCTGCAACGAGCCGTTGGTGATCAGCACCTGGTCGGCCTCGACACCGTGCTTCTCGGCGATCCACTTCCGCAAGGGCGGGTAGCCGACGGAGGTGCCGTACGCGGTGACCCCCGCGGGGTCGGCGTCGAAGGCGCGGACGGCGGCGGCCTTGAGCCCCTCGACATCGACGATGTCCAGCGAAGGCGCGCCACGGGCGAACGAGATCAGCTGCTCGGCGGTCATGCGCAGAGCCTAGGGCCTGGCCCGGCGGGTCCGACCGCGATACACGCGAAGTTCAACATGCGGGCGGCCGGCCGGGCCACCGGTGCGTCCGGGGGATCCGAGACCGCCTCGCGACTGTCTACGATCCGACGGACGCTGGCGCCGGTCCGACCGGACGCCGAAGGATGACGGGTCGCGGCAGACCCGGGAGAACAAGGGATGAGGCTCGTGACCGAGGACGAGGCGGGACGGCTCGACGACCAGCGGTTCGCGCAGTGGCTGGCGACCGAGGCCGGCAAGGCGCTCACCGCGCTGCGGGACCGGCAGGGCTTCGCCGACCCGAAGGCGCTCAAGGACGCCGGCGACCGCGCGTCGCACGAGCTGATGACGGCGGCGCTGGCCCGGCTGCGGCCGGCCGACGCGGTGCTCTCCGAGGAGGAGGCCGACGCGCGCCGCGCGTGGGCGGACGGCGAGCGCGCGCCCCGGCACGAGGCGGACCGGGTCTGGATCATCGACCCGCTGGACGGCACGCGCGAGTTCTCCGAGGAGGGCCGGGACGACTGGGCGGTGCACGTGGCGCTCTGGCAGCGCTCCGCCGCCCCGGACGGCGCCCTGGTCGCCGGCGCGGTGGGCATGCCGGCCCGGACCACCGTGGACGGTACGCCGCTCGTGCTCGGCACCACCTGCCCGCAGCCGAAGGCGTCCGACGGGCCGATCCGGATCGCGGTGAGCCGCAGCCGCCCGCCGGCGTTCGTCGGCGAGCTGGTCGAGATGCTCGGCGCCACCGCGGTGCCGATGGGCTCGGCCGGTGTGAAGGTCTGCGCGGTGGTGACCGGCGAGGTCGACGCGTACGTCCACGCGGGCGGTCAGTACGAGTGGGACAGTGCCGCACCGGTCGCCGTGGCGCTGGGCGCGGGCATGCACGCGTCCCGGATCGACGGTTCGCCGCTGCGCTACAACCGGGCCGACCCGCGGCTGCCCGATCTGCTGGTCTGCCGGCCCGAACTGGCCGACCAGCTGCTCGACGCGATCGCCCGGACCGGGGTCGAGATGCCCGCTTCGACCGTCACCGGTGACCAGGGTGAGGCGTTCGGCTGAGTGTCACGGTACGTACGGCCAGGTGGATGAGGGTTATCGTCGGGCAGGTATGCGTGGCGATCTGAGCCCCGACCACGGGCCGCCGACAGCCAGGGAGGGTCATGCCGGCCGACCGAGAGCCGCACAATGCCTTCGGGCAGCCGACCGGCCTGTGGCCGGGTCAGGACATTCCGCGCCAGGTGGGCGGCCCTTCGCTGCCCTGGCCGGAGGCCGAGAGCGCGCCACCGCCACCACCGGCCCGGCCGGGCGGTGACCTGCCCTGGCCCGAGCGTGACCGGCCCGACGCCGGTCACCACGACCGGCCCGGGCACGACCCGGCCGGCTGGGACGCCGCTCCCGGCACGACGAACGGCTGGCCCCACGGTGAGCCGCACGACGACGCCTGGGCCACTCAGGCCGGCCCGGCGGGTGAGGCGGGCTGGGGTGCGGGCACCACGGCGACCGCCACGCTGACCGGACCGCCCCCGGTGGACGTTCCGCACGGACCCGTTCCGCACGGACCGGCCACCGGCGGGCCGGGCCAGCCGCCCGCGCCGCCGCTCGCCCCGGTCCCCGTGCCGTCGTCCGGCGGCTCCCGTCGTCGCTGGCGGGTCGCCCTCGCGGCGGCACTGGTCCTGGCCGTGGCCGGCAGCGGGGTCGCGGTGGCCACGCTGCGACCCGACGCGGCGGAACGACAGGCCGGCGGGACGCCCGGCTCGGTCGGGCCGGCCACCTCGATGGGCCCGGGCACGCCCGGCACCCCGGGCCCGTCGCCGAGCGCCGACCAGGGTCTCGGCGGCAAGCCCTCGGCGCGTCCGTCGGCCTCCGCCGACGCCGGGCCGGCCTTCAGCGGTACGCGACTGACGCTGCCCGGCGCCTCGATCGGTGTGCAGAGCGGGGAGACGTTCGGCCAGGCGCTGGCCCGGTCCGACCAGACCTTCGGCAAGCTGCGGATGGCCCGGATCTTCTTCCCCGGCCTGCCGCCGGCGTGGTCCGGCAGCCGGGCCGACGTGGTGGACCGGACCGTCGTGGTGTCCTTCAAGGCGTCGCCGCAGGAGGTGAACACCGGCAAGTTCGACTCCCGTCTGACCTCCTGGTTCTCCTCGATCCCGCGCGAGCACAACGTCTACTGGTCGTACTTCCACGAGCCGGAGGACGACGTCGAGCGCGGCGCGTTCAGCACGACGGCGTACCGGACGGCGTGGAAGCGGATCGCCGGCCTGGCCGACCGGACCGGCAACCCCAAGCTGATCAACACGCTGATCCTGATGTGCTGGACGCTCGACTCGAAGTCCGGGCGCAGCTTCGACGCGTTCTACCCCGGCGGCGACGTGATCGAGGCGCTCGGCTGGGACTGCTACAACTGGGGCAAGAAGTGGAAGCGGTACGCCTCGCCGCAGGAGATCTACGGCCCCATGATCAGCAAGTCGAAGGCGCTGGGCAAGCCGTGGGGCGTCGCGGAGACCGGCAGTGACCTGGTGCCCGGTGACGGGGGCGCCGGCCGGGCGGCCTGGATCCGGTCGATGACCAGCTTCCTCAACGGCCAGCGGCCGGAGTTCGTGGCGTACTACAACCAGACCGTCAGCCAGGGCGACTTCCGGCTGCTCGACCAGCCGAGCATCCAGGCGTGGAAGTCCTTCTGCACGGCCTGATCGCAGCGGAACGGGAACGGGCGGGCGACCGAGGTCGCCCGCCCGTCTCGCGTACGGCTCAGATGCCCCGGCCGCGCTTGTGCAGCGTGCGCAGCACCCGGTCGGCCTGCACGGCCCGGCTCGCCACCGCCAGCGCCAGGTAGGCGCGCGGCTCCTTCGGGTTGCGGGCCAGCGTGCGCCGGGCCCAGCGGACCGCGTCGCGCCGGTTGCCCATCGCGGCCTGCGCGAAGGCGATCTGCCCGGCCACCCGCGCCTCGCCGTGCGGAACGGTGGCGAACTCCGGGTAGCGGCGCAGCAGCCACTGCAACGCGGTCGAGATGGTCTCCCAGCGCTGCGCGAAGTAGGACCGCTTGTGCCAGCGGACCAGCACGTACGGGCTCTCCACGTTCACCAGCGGGGCGTACCGGGCGGCGCGGAGCAGGAACTCGTAGTCCTCCGCGTAGCTGCCCGGGATCTGCTCGTCCACCAGCCCGATCGCGTCGAGCAGCGCGGCGCGGCGGATCAGGAACGTGGACGGGTGCAGCTCGGTGAGCCGGTCGCGCAGCAGCGCCTCCAGCGAGATCCGGGCCCGGTCCAGCGAACGGTCCACCGTACGGTCGTCGTAGCTGACCCGGATGCCGCAGCTCACCAGCGCACCGTCCGGGTGCGCGTCGAGCGCCCCGAACTGCGCGGCCAGCTTGCCGGGCAGCCACTCGTCGTCGTCGTCGCAGAACGCCACCCAGTCGCCGGTGGCCGCCTCGATGCCGGTGTTGCGCGCGCCGGCCAGCCCTGCGGTACGGGTATTCGTGATCACCCGGATCCGCCGGTCACCCCGGTCGGTCTCCAGCGACCGGTCCGGCTCGGACTGGTCGTAGACGACGATCGCCTCGATCAGGCCCGGGTGGGCCTGGCTGAGGATCGCGTCGAGCGCCGCACGCAGCAGCTCCGGACGGTCCCGCGTCGGTACGACGACCGAGATGCTCGGCCCACTCATGCTCTCTCCACGGACTCGTCGGATCCCCGCTGGCCCAGATAGCCGTAGCGGACCCGCAGGGGAAGCGTGGCCAGGCTGACCACGGCACGGCTGCGGCGCGGCAGGCGGTCCCGCCACGCCTCGTCCCGGCGCACCGTCAACGGCCCGCCGCTGAACCGCAGCGGGTTGCCGGCGACGCTGTGCGCACGGAACGGCGCGGCCGGCTCGGGCGCCGCGCCGGTGTCGCCGGCCCCGGCCAGGATGCGCAGCGCCGCCGGGTCGTCCGGCAGGCCGGCGAAGTCCCGCACCCGGCGTACGGTGCCGGCCGGGTCGGCGGTGAAGTCCTCGTAGCGCAGCCGCAGCACCTTCGCCCGGGACGCGAGCAGGTGGAACGCGGCGTTCTGCGCGGTCCACAGCTTGCTCACCTCGAACGGCGAGAAGGTCGGCATGAAGTCCTCGCCGTCGACCACCTCGGGGCGGCGCACCTGCTTGCCCCACGAGTACGCCACCGCCCGGCTGTCCCGGACCAGGTGCAGCACCCGCAGGTCGAGCCCTTCGGCCCAGCGCAGCGCGAAGGCGAGCGAGGCGTGCTTGCTGGAGTCCACCACGACCCGGGCGCCGGTCACCGACAGCGCGGCCCGGTAGATCCGGGTGTACAGGTCGGCGTAGCGGCGCACGTCGGCCAGCTGCTCCGGCGGGAGCGCGTCCTTGGCGAGCCGAGGGATGTGCCGGGTCCGGTCGACGCGGTCCTTGAGTGCCAGCACGTCGTCCCGGTCGACAGCGGCCCAGCCGCCGAACGCCTGGTCGCCGACCTGGCGCCAGAACGGGCAGGCGGTGAACCGCTCACCGCAGCCGCACCGCTCGTCGGCGCCGAGTGCCCGCTCCCACAGGTGCACCACCTCGCCGACGGCGCACACGTCGGCGCTCTGCGCCAGCAGCAGCTCCAGCAGCGTGGAGCCGCTGCGGCCGAGGCCGCCGACGAAGAGGACCCGCGGCGGCGCCGGATCCGGGGCGCTCATCCGCGACGCCCGACGGCTCGTTGTCGTACCCGGCGGGCCACCAGCTCGTCGATCACCGCGCCGACCCGGGCGACCGCCTCGGCGCGCGGGTCCGGGCGGTTCGGGTCGGCGGCCAGCACGAACCGGTTCGGGTCGGCCAGGCCCTCGTCGAGCGCGGCGAGCAGCTCGGCCTCGGACTCGCACAGCCGCACCATGCCGGCCGCGCCGAGACGGCGGGAGAACAGCTGCTGGTGGTTGTCGACGTGCTCGTCGTGCGACGGGTCGCGGGGCACCACGATCGGCAGGTGGCCGTTGCGGCGCGCCTCGGTGATGGTGGCCGGGCCGCCGTGGCTGACCACGAGCGTCGCCTCGGCCATCGCCCGCTGGAGTTCCTCGTGGCCGAGGAACGGGGTGGTCTCGGGCAGGGCCGGGGTGCGGCTGTGGCCGTACTGGAGGACCAGCCGGACCTCGGGCCGCGCCGCGTGCCAGCGTTCCAGCCAGCCGACCAGCCGGTCGAAGCGGTGCACGTCGGTGCCGACCACGACCAGCACGTACGGCGCCGCGGCACGCCGGTCCCGTTGCTGCGGAATGTGCGCCATCAGAGGAGGTTCCCCACGACGGTGGCCTCCGGGTACATCCGGCGCTGCTCGTCCCACTGCACGAGCATCGCGGAGAGGAAGGGACGGCAGAGCCGGGCGGTGAGCGTCGCGCTGTCGATCCGGTCGTACACCTCGATGTAGACCGTCGGGATCTTGCGCATGCGGGCCGCCACCACGAACGGCAGGGCGACCCCGGCGCCAGTGGTGACCACCGCGTCGACCTGACGCCGGCGGATCACCTTCAGCGCGAGGAACGCGTTGCGTACCAGGTTCTTGACGTTGCGTGTGGTGGGGTGGTGCGCCCAGACCACGTCCTCACCGGCGAGCAGCGAGCGCGCGTCGGGGGTGTCGAACGTTACCCATGCGCGGCGCCGATCCCGGTACCACGGTTCCAGGGCCAGGAGCTGGGCCAGGTGCCCGCCACTGGAACCCACCAGCAGGACCTGCCCCGAGTCCTCGGTTGACCCGCTCACCACAGACTTCCTCCCGTACGCGGATGACGCGTCCGGATTTTTGTGAAAGCCCCTCGGACGCGTCCTGACAACCTACTGGCGCGCCCCTGGGCAACTGAAGGGGCCATTGGACGGATCCTGACGCGCCGGTCGGCTCACCTCTTGATTCCCGTCACTGGGATGCCCACCCGCCGGCCACCGTCCAGGTCAGCCCGGTTCGCCGCGCGCCGCCGGGGCGGGCCACCGGAAGAAAGTGAGATGTGTCAGGATTCCGTCACCGCTCCGCACGAGAGCCGTCGGCGACGCCGGCTTATCCGGGGACAGGTCGGGCCCGACACCGGGAAACCCGCCGAATGGTCAGCGCCGATCGGCCATTTCTACGCGGGCTGCCCACACCCGGGCAGGCTTACCGGAACGTGAGCAGACTTTCCCTCGTCGTTCGGATCGGGGACACTCAAGGCCACGGTCAGGTCCAGCTGTGCCGTGGACTGCCCGGCTCGGTCGAAAGGGAGCGACAGACTCTGATGCCCTCACCCCATTTGGCCGAGAGCGACGCCGACGGTCTTGCCCTGATGGCCTACCTGGGCTGGCTGCGCCGCCGCTGGTGGATCCTGCTGCTCGCCGCGGCCCTCGGCCTGGGCGGTGGGCTGGCATTGAGCCAGATCCAGGAGGCGCGCTACACCTCGACCACGTCGCTGCTGGTGCGTCCGCTCGGCTCGGGCGCGGAGAGCAACCCCAACACCAAGGTCAACCTCGACACCGAGGCCCAGGTGGTCCGTTCCCTGGTCGTGGCCGAGCGGGCCAAGGCGCTGATGAAGGTCGACACCGGGGCCGACCAGCTCGTCAAGTCGGTGACCGTCAAGGTGCCGCCGAACAGCCAGATCCTCCAGGTCGTCTACGAGGCGAACAGCCCCGAGGGCGCCCAGTCGGGCTCGCACGCGTTCGCCCAGGCGTACCTGGACCTGCGCAAGGCCACCGCGCAGAAGACGCTGGAGAACGAGACCAACGCGCTCAAGCAGCAGATCGCCGAACTGAACAAGCAGCTCAGCGCCGTCGCCGGGCGGATCGCGGCGGCGCCGTCGAACTCGCCCGAGCGGGAGCGGGCCGAGGCCGAGCGGAGCGTCCTGACCAACCAGATCACCGGCCTGAACAACCGGCTCAGCCCGCTGGTGTCGGCCGGCTCCGACCCGGGCGAGATCATCTCCGACGCCCGGCTGCCCGAGTCGCCCAGCTCGCCGAACCGCACGCTCAACCTCGCCAGCGGCATGGGCGCGGGCCTGCTGCTCGGCATCGTGCTGGCGCTCGTGCTGGACCGGCTCGACACCCGGATCCGGCGTGGTCGTGACATCTCCGACCGGGTCGGCCTGCCGCTGCTCGTTGAGCTGCCGGTCCGCACGCCCTCGCTGTCCGTCCTGCCGGCCACCCACCGGGTCTCCCGCGAGCTGGGTCGGCTGCGCAACGTGCTGCTGTCCGCCGTGCCCGAGCCGGCACAGGGCGGACGCGGCCGCCAGCTGCTGCTCTGCGACGCCTCGGCCGGCTCCGCCGCCGGGTTCGTCGCCGCCAACCTCGCCGCCGCGTACGCCCGTACCGGCCAGCAGGTCGCGCTGATCACCACCAAGCCCGACTCGACGGTGGGCGCCATCACCGGCGTGGCCGAGGGGCGGCACAACCTGGCGTCGGTGCTGCGCCGCGACGTACCCCCGCTCAAGGCGCTCGCGCCGGTGCCGGGGCTGGGCCAGCTCCGGGTGCTGGTGCCGGGCGACCTGGACGCGGAGGTCGAACTGCCGGTCGCCGGTCTGCTGGAGATCATGCACGAGCTGTCCGCGCGCTTCGACCACGTGATCATCGAGACCGCGCAGCCCACGTTCGCCGTCGAGGCCCAGGCCCTGGGCCGGTACGTCGACGCCGTGATCATGGTGGCCGAGGCGGGCAAGACCCGCAGCGGCGAGATCACCGCCGCCCTGCAGCAGTTCGAGCAGGTGAACGCGCCGGTGATCGGTGCCGTGCTGGCTCCGCGCCTGCCCGTCCCGGCGGCCGGCGCCGCCCGGCCGGCGTCCTCGGGCGGTTCGGGCACGTCGGGCGCGCCGAGCACCCCGGTGGCACCGGCAAACCGGCCCAAGCCCCGGCCGAGCCCCGGCCCGTCCGCCGAGTCGACGATGGTGCTGCCGCGCATGCAGTCGTCCCGCCCCGCCCCGGCGAAGCCGGCACCGGGCAAGGCCACCCCGCCGCCGAACCCGGGCAACCAGGGCATGCCGGGTAAGCCGGTGCCGCTCAACGGCACCGGTGGTACGTACCGCTCCCGGGGTGACGGCGACGGCCGCAGCTACGCGCTCGACTCCGGCGAGGACCTGGGGTGAACCGCCGGCAGATGCTCCGCGCCGCCATCGCCCCCGCCGTCGTCCTCGGCGTCGGGGCCGGGTGCAGCGAGCCCGAGCCCAAGCCGGGCAAGGTCCAGGTGGTGGACCCGGGCGACGTCACCGCCTCGCCGTCGTCGGCCAGTGCCTCGCCGACCCTGCCCACCGGCCCGCTGACCGGCGCGCCGGTGAGCGCCCCGGCCGCCGCCACCCGCCAGGCGGTCGCGGTGCCGCTGCGGGTGAGCCCCGCGACCACCCCGGCCGGCCTGGACGCCGCCGACCTGGTCTACGCCGAATTCGCCGAGTCCGACACGCTGCACCTGACCGCCGTGTTCCACTCCAAGGACGCCACCAAGATCGGTCCGGTCACCGAGATCCGGCCGGTCGACATCCGGTCGCTCGCGGTGCTGCGCCCGTTCGTCGGCTACGACGGCGGCCCCACCGGCTTCCTCACCCAGTTCGAGAACTCCGACCTCGACGGCGTGACGCCCGACGACGACAGCAAGGCCTTCTCCGGCGACTACACGTCGACCGCCGCGCTGCTCAAGGCCGCCCCGAAGGGCGGCCAGCCGCCCACCCCGCCGATCGACCACGCCGGAGAGGGCGACGCGCTCGCCGCCCGCGACCTCGCGCCCGCCACCGAACTCACCGTCACCGTCTCCGGCGGCCCGCCGATGGTCTGGCGGTACGACCAGGCGAAGTCCGTCTGGGTCGGCAAGGTCGGCAAGGTCACCGTGACCGCCGCCTCCGTCATCGTGCTGACGATGGAGTACCGCACGCTGGACGTCCGCAACCCGTCTCCGCGCTCGCTGCCCTCGGCGAACGTCTTCGGTGAGGGCGCGGTGCTGGCGGTGTCCGGGCCGAACAGCGCGAAGGGCCGGTGGCGCAAGCCCGGCCTGGGCATGGTCTGCACGCTCGCCGACACCGGCGGCGATCTCCTGCACCCCCAGCCCGGCAACGCGTGGGTGATCTACGCGCCGACCACCGCCAAGGTCACCGTGAAATGAGCACCGCCACCCCGCCCCGCACCGCGCGCGGGACGGTTCCGGTCGGGGCGGTGTCGCCGCCGGACGGGAACCGCCTGCGGCCGGTGACGGTACGGCCGGAGAGCTGGTCGTGGCGGCTGCCGACGGCATGGCCGCTGATCTCGGTCTTCCTGCTGTACCCGCTGTGGTGGGTGCTCGGCGTGTCGAGCTTCGTCTTCGTCATCTTCGCGGTGCCGATGGTGGTGCAGATGCGCAAGCGGGGCCCGATCCGGGTGCCGCCCGGCTTCGGGATCTGGATGGTCCTGCTGCTCTGGGTGTTCCTGTCCGTGCTCACCCTCGACCTCACCGCGCCGAACACGCTGCCCCCCGGTGGCAGCGGCAAGTACATCGGCTGGGGCATCCGGCTCGCCAACTACGTCGCCATGACGGTGACCATGCTCTACGTCTACAACCTGCGGGAGCGGGAGCTGTCCCAGCGCCGGATGGTCCGCCTGTTCGGGTTCATGGGCGTGGTCGTGGTGCTCGGCGGCTGGATCGGCTCGCTGTACCCGAACCTCACGTTCGTCGCGCCGCTGCGATTCGTCCTGCCCCAGTCGATCGCCGGTCACCCGTACGTCACCTCGCTCATGGAGATCAAGTTCGCCCAGGTGCAGCAGGTGATCGAGGGGGAGGCCAGCTCGCCCCGCCCGTCCGCGCCGTTCACCTACACGAACTCGTGGGGCCAGAACACCGCCATCCTGCTGGTCTGGCTGATCGTCGGCTGGGTCGTGCTGGGCAAGCCGATGCGCCGTACCGCGGGCGTGGCGATCGCCCTGGCGGCGATCTTCCCGATCGTCTACTCGCTGAACCGGGGCCTCTGGATCGGTCTCGGCATCGCCGCCGCGTACGTCGCGCTGCGGCTGGCGCTGCGCGGCCGGATGGTGGTGCTCGGCGGGCTCGCCCTGGCGGTCGGGCTGATCGGGGTGCTGATCGTCGCCACACCGCTCGGCCGCACCTTCGACGAACGCCTCCAGAACGGGCACAGCGACGACATCCGGACCACCCTGTCCCAGGGCGCTGTCGCCGCGGCAAACCATTCGCCGATCCTCGGGTACGGCGGCAACCGGGCGCTGATCGGCAGCAACCGGTCCATCGCCATCGGCAAGTCCGAGGACTGCAAGCAGTGCGGCAACCGGGAACTCGGCAGCAACGGCCAGGTCTGGGCGCTGCTCGTCGGGCAGGGCTGGGTCGGGGCGATCTGCTACAACGCCTTCTTCATCTACTGCATCTGGCGCTACCGCCGCGACCACAGCGCGATCGGTATCGCCGGCACGCTCGTGCTCATCCTCATGCTCTTCTTCCAGTTCACCTACGGTGCGATGGAAGCGACACTCGCCTACGCCCTGATCACTGTCGCCCTGCTGGCCCGCAACGACCGGATACGCCGGTCGCTCGCGCCGGCGCCACCCCAGGGCACGATCGCCGGGCTACGGGCCCGACTGGAAAAGACCGGTGACAGCTGATGGTGTTCCGCGTACCCCCGGACGGCGACGGCCGCGCCGCGTACCTCGGTGAACTGGCCGGGCTGATCTGGCCCGCGCCGGCCGAGCCCAGCCTGCGCCGCGGCGGCGCCGGCTGGGTGGTGGTGCCCTCGGCGTCCCGCCCCCGGCTGCTCGTGCCGACCGGCTCGGGCCGGGCGGCGGCGAGCGCGGTCCGGCACTCCACCGAGGCGGTCGGCCGCAAGGCCAAGCTGGTCCGGCAGGGGCTGTCCACCGCGTTCCGGCTCGGGCTGGGCCCGCTCGTGTTCCGCGACCGGCTGGTGGTCGACGGCGGCGGGCTGGACGCGTACCTGACCGAGGTGCTCGGCGAGCCGGCGCTGGTGAGCCTGCACATCGGGCCGGCCCGGGCGAACCGCAAGCCGGTGCTGCAACTGCTCGCCCCGGACGGCCGGGCCCTCGGGTACGCCAAGCTCGGCGTCGACCCGCTGACCCGCGCGCTGGTGCACGCCGAGGCGGACGCGCTGCGCCGCCTCGCCGAGGTGCCGCTCGGCTCGGTGGTGCTGGCCGGGGTACGCCACCACGGCGACTGGCACGGCCACGCGCTGCTGGTGCAGGAGGCGCTGCCGGTGCGGCTGCCCCGGGCCACCCCGGCCGCCGCGGAGGCGGCCGAACGCGACGCGATGGTGGCGGTCGCTGGCTGTCTCGGCGTACGCCGGCAGTCGTGGGCGGCAAGCGGGCACGCGACCCGGCTCACCGCCGCGGTGGACGCGCTCGGGCCCCGGCCGGAGGCCGGGCGGCTGCGCGCGGCGCTGAAGTCCGTCGCGGACGCCGACCCGATGGTGGCCTTCGGCGCCTGGCACGGGGACTGGAACGGCGGCAACAGCGCGGTACTCGCCGACGGCCGGGTGCTGGTCTGGGACTGGGAACGGTTCGAGGCGGACGTGCCGGCCGGGTACGACGCGCTGCACCTCGCGGTGCAGGGCGCGATGAGCCACGACGGGGTGGAACCGGTCGAGGCGGCCCGCACGCTGATCACCGGCGCCGAGGCCACCCTGGCGCCGTTCGACCAGACCGGTGGGGGCGCCGATCTGGTCGCCGTGCTCTACCTGGTGGAGCTGGCGGCGCGCTACCTGCGGGACCGGCAGGCGGAGGCGGGTGCGCGACTGGGGCACGTCGACACCTGGCTGCTGCCCGCCGTCGAGGAACACCTGGCCCGCCGGGCCGGGTGAGAGTGAGGAGTGGGGACGTGACGCTGGCCAAGGAGCAGGCGCTCCGCGCGGTGAAGTCGGTGAGCCGGACGGTCGGCCGGCTGACCGCCGGTTCGCGGATGGTGCCGGGATTCCTGATCGTGGGGGCGCAGCGCTGCGGCACCACCTCGCTGTTCAAGACGCTGTCGCAGCATCCCGGTGTGCTGCCACCCGCGTACCACAAGGGCGTGCACTACTTCGACATGGACTACCACCGGGGGATGAGCTGGTACCTCGGGCACTTCCCCACCACCGGCAAGGCCGAGGCGGTGAAGGCCCAGATCGGGGTACGCGGGATCACCGGCGAGTCCAGCCCGTACTACATGTTCCACCCGCTGGCCGGGCAGCGCATCGCCCGGGACCTGCCCTCGGTGAAGCTGCTGGTGCTGCTGCGTGACCCGGTGGAGCGCGCCTACTCGGCGCACTCGCACGAGCTGGCCCGGGGCTACGAGACCGAGACGGACTTCGAGCGGGCGCTCGCGCTGGAGGAGTCCCGTACGGCGGGCGAGCGGGAGCGGATGATCAGCTCCGCGTCGTACGCCAGCGAGCACCTCCAGCACAACGCGTACCTGGCCCGGGGCCGCTACATCGAGCAGCTGGAGCGCCTGGAGGCGCTGGTCGGCCGGGACCGCATGCACGTCATCGACAGCGACGACTTCTTCGCCGACCCGCGTCCCTCCTTCGACGCGGTGTGCGACTTCCTCGGGCTGCCCCGCTGGACGGACATCGCGTTCGGCAAGCACAACTCCCGGTCCCGTTCGCCCATGTCGGCGGAGCTGCGGACCCGGCTGGAGGACCACTTCGCGCCGTACGACGAGCGGCTGGCGACGTGGTGGGGACGCGTGCCGTCGTGGCGGCGGTGACGCGGGCGGACGCCGGCGGCACCCCGACGCTCACCGCACCGCCCCCCGGGCCGGGCGCAGGGCTGGGCGGCGCGGCCCGGCAGGGCTTCGCCAACCTGGTCGGCGTCGGGCTGGCCGCGGTCGCCGGCTTCGGGCTGAACATCGTCATCGCCCGCGGCTGGTCGGTCCGCGAGGCGGGCATGTTCTTCGCCGCCACCAGCGCGTTCATGATCGCCGCGTCGGCGGCCCGGCTCGGCACCGACGTCGGCACCGTCTACTTCGTCAGCCGCCAGCGCACGCTCGACCGCCGCGACCAGATCCGGGGCACCATCCTGGTCGGGTTGCTGCCGGTGCTCGTGGTCGGCACGCTGCTCGGGCTGGCCGGCTGGCTGGCCGCGCCGGCCCTGGCCCGGGCCACCATGCCGGAGGCCGGGCCGGAGGCGGTGACCGCGCTGCGCATCCTGCTGGCGTTCGTGCCGCTGGCCGCGCTCAACGACTACGCGCTCGCCGCCTGCCGCGGCTTCGGCCAGATGCGCCCGCTGCTGACTGTGGAGCGGCTCGGCCGCACGCTGGTGCAGTTCCTGGGTGTGGCGGTGGCCGCCTGGCTCGGCATGTCCGCCACCGTCGCGCTGCCGCTGGCCTGGGTGGTGCCGTACCTGATCGCCGCGGTGGTCGCGCTGTTCTGGCTGAGCCGGCTGGTCGGCCGGGCCGGGCGGCAGGTGACCCGGCCGGTGCCGGCGCGCGAGGTGGCCGGGCCGTTCTGGCGGTTCACCGGTCCCCGCGCGATCAGCAGCCTGGCCGCGATCGTGGTGCAGCGGCTGGACATCGTGCTGCTCAGCGCGCTGCGCGGGCCGGCGGACGCGGCGGTCTACACGGCCGCGACCCGGTTCCTGGCGCTGGGTCAGCTCTCCAGCGTCGCGCTGTCCAGCTCGGTGCAGCACCGGCTGGCCGCCGCGTTCGCCCGCGACGACCGGGCCGAGGCGCGCCAGCTCTACCAGGCCGCCACCGGCTGGCTCGTGCTGCTCTCCTGGCCCGCGTACCTGATCTTCGCGGCGTTCGCCACGCCGATGCTGGCGCTGTTCGGATCGGGGTACGGCGACGGCCGCCGGGTCGTGGTGCTGCTGGCGCTGACCATGCTGCTGGCCACCGGCTGCGGCATGGTCGACATGGTGCTCAACATGGCCGGGCGCACCGCGTGGACGTTCTACAACGCGATGACCGGCACCGTGCTCAACGTGGTCGGCAACCTGGTGCTCATCCCGCGGTACGGCATCCTCGGCGCGGCCCTGGCCTGGACCGTCTCGATCCTGGTCACCAACCTGGTGCCGCTGACCCAGCTCTGGTGGTCGATGCGGCTGCACCCGTTCGGCGCCGGTACCCGGGCCGCGATGGCGCTGGCGGTGGTCACGCTGGGCCTGCCGCTGGGCGTGGCGACGCTGCTCGGCGCCGGTTCGCTCGTGCTCGCGCTGGTGACTGTCGCCGGGCTGGTCGCGTACGCGGCGGGTGTCTGGCGCTGGCGGCGCACCCTGCACCTCGACGCGCTGCGCGCCCTGCGCCGTGGCCGTAACCGGGCCGGGGCGGACCCGGCCGCCCAGTCCTGACCGATCCTGCGCACCGATGGGACCTTCGATGACAAGCGACTCCCCCGCCCCGCACTCCGGCCTGTCCACCGTGAAGGCCGCGAAGCTCGCCGCGGTCGGTCTGCTGGCGGACCGCAAGGAACGCCGCGAGCTGGAACGGCCGGTCGAGGGGGGCGGCCGCCGGCTCACCCTGAAGGTGGAGCGTCCGATCTTCATCCTGGGCGCCCCGCGCTCCGGCACCACGTTCCTCGGCAGTTGCGTCGGCGCGCTGCCGGACGTGTCGTACCACTTCGAACCGCGCCTGACCAAGGCCGTCGCCCGCTGTGTCTACGAGGGAAGCTGGACGCCGCAGCGGGCCGCCCGCTACTTCCGCGGCTACTACGGCGCGCTGCTCGCCGCGTCCGGGCACGGCGGGCTGCGGTTCGCCGAGAAGGACCCGGAGAACTGCTTCATCGTGCCGTTCCTGACCGAGGTCTTCCCGGACGCGGTCTTCCTGCACGTCTACCGGGACGGGCGGGACGTGGCGGTGTCGCACGCCGAGCAGCCCTGGCTGAACGCCGCGTCCACCGGTACCGGCCGCAGCGGCCGGGGCGGTACGCCGTGGGGCGCCGCGCCCCGGTTCTGGGTGGAGCCGGAGCGGCGCGAGGAGTTCACGCAGGTCTCCGACCTGGGCCGGTCGGCCTGGATGTGGCGGCGGTTCACCAGCAGCGCGCTGACCCAGCTCGCCGAGCTGCCCGCGGAGCGGGTGCGGCACCTGCGGTACGAGGACATCGTCACCCGCCCGGCCGAGGCGGCTGAGATCGTGGCCGACTTCCTGGAGGTCGGTGACCCGGCCGGACGGGAGGCGCTGCACGCCCGCTTCGCCAAGGCGCGGCCGGGTTCGGTGGGCCGGTGGCGGCAGCGACTGACCGAAAAGGATCTGGCCGACGTGATGGCTCAGGCCGGGCCGCTGCTGACGCGACTCGGCTACCCCGCCTGAGCGCCGCGTCACAGGTAGAGTGCCAGGGGTCGCCCGCCCGGCCCGGCGTGCCTCTCCGCCCACGCGGATCCGTCAGGGCCCCCATACCGTGGCCGGCGACCGTCCTGGGGAGAGGTTGCGGTGGTACGACGGTTACGACTGACGATGGCTGCCGTGCTGGGCCTGGCCTTCCTGGCCCCGGCCGTGGCGGCCTGTGACACCGGCTCGGAGCGATCCGACGAGACGACGACGGCATCGGCGCCGCCCCCGCCGACTGTGACACCGCGGACCGCTCCGGTCCGCACCACCGGGTGGGGGCCGGAGCCGCCGGAGAAGGGGGCCTGGCTCGGCACCTGGGTCAAGCCGCAGTACCACAACGCCAGCGGGCGGGCCGCCGCGTTCGACGCGTTCAACCAGGCGGCCGGCGGCAAGCTCACCATCGCGCACATGTTCCACGAGTGGAACGAGCCGTTCCCGAGCGCCACCGAGAAGTTGTTCCAGTCCCGGGGCAAGCTCCAGATGATCTCGTGGCAGGGCACCGACACCCGGTCCACCGTCAGCGGCGTCTACGACGCGCTGATCCGGGAACGCGCGAAGGACGTCAAGGAGTTCGGCGTTCCGGTGCTGCTGCGCTACCGGTGGGAGATGGACCGGCCGAACCTGGCCGCCAGCATGCACTCGCCGGAGGACTACGTCGCCGCCTGGAAGCACGTCCGCGGCATCTTCACCGAGATGGGCGTCACCAACGCCGGGTGGGTGTGGTGCCCGCACGCGGACGGGTTCGCCGAGCCGCAGCGCCGGGCCGCCGCCTACTACCCGGGCGACGACCAGGTCGACTGGCTCTGCGCGGACGTCTATCCCAGTCCGGAGTGGAACAGCTTCTCCAACCGGATGGACCACTTCATGGCGTTCGCCAAGAAGCACCCGCGACCGGTCATCATCGGCGAGTACGGCCTGACCCAGGACGGGCGGCCGGGCCAGCGGGCCGAATGGATGCGCGAGGTCGGGCCGTACCTGAAGAAGCACCCGCAGATCAAGGCGGCGGTCTACTTCGCGGCCCGGCAGACGGAGAAGCCCATCTACGACAGCACGTTCGGCAACGACCCGGAGAGCGAGCAGGTCTTCCGGGAGATGGCGACCGATCCGTACTTCCAGCCACCGATGCCCGACCTGAGCGTTTCCTCAGGAACACCCTCCGTGTCCGGGGACTGATCGTCGCTCGTCTTTTCGTGTGACCCGGGCCCTTTCCTCGGCCAAAAAGGCCGAACCCGGGTGGACGGGCGACGGCCGAATGCGAGAAGGTATTGCTCTCACGTCTGCGGTCGGTCGAGTGACGCCCCGCCTCATGTCGGCACCGACCACGATCGCAGCGCCTCCGACGTTTCCCCCCGGAGTAGCCTGTGGCTTCCTCGATCCTGAGACACCGCTCGGTGTCCGCATTCGGCGCTGCCGTGCTCGGCATCGCCACCTTGTTCACACCGGTGCCGGCGCTCGCCGCACCGGCCGCGGCGCCCGCGCCCGACCACAGCACGCTGGTCGGCGAGGTGCCGTCGGACAAGACGCCGAACATCAACGACGGCAACGTCGTGGCCATCCACGACGCCGGCAGCAAGGTGATCGTCGGCGGCTCGTTCACAAACGCGCAGAACCGGGGCTCCTCACCCACCCCGGTCGACCGCCGCGGACTGCTCGCCTTCGACAAGGCGACCGGCAAGATCGACAACGCGTTCGCGCCGGTGCTGGACAACGACGTCACCGCGATCATCGCCGGGCCGACCCCCGGCACGGTGTACGTCGCCGGCAAGTTCAACAAGGTCGGCGACAAGAACTTCCGCAAGCTGGTGCTGCTGAACGTCGCCGACGGCACCCCCGTCGAGGGGTTCAAGGGCCCGGCGTTCAACGGCACGGTGAACGACATCGCGCTCGTCGACGGCCACCTGCTGGTCGGCGGCATCTTCACCACGGCGACCGCGACGATCAACCGCAACGGGCTGGCCTCGCTGAACCCGACCACCGGCGCGGTGGACGAGTACCTCACCGTGGCGCTGACCGAGAACCACAACTGGACCCCGACCAACAACGGCGCCTCGGCCGGTGTCGGTACGGAGAAGCTCTCCGTCTCCCCCGACGGCAAGCACCTCGTGGTGATCGGCAACTTCAAGAAGGCCGACGGCGTCGTGCACGACCAGATCGTGCGGATCAACCTCGGTGAGAGCTCCGCGACCATCGCCGACTGGAACACCGACGGCTACTCCGCGGCCTGCAAGTACACCGCGTTCGACTCGTGGGTGCGCGACGTCCAGTTCTCCCCGGACAGCAAGTACTTCGTGGTGGTCACCACCGGCGCGTCGTACCCGGGCACGCTCTGCGACTCCGCCGCCCGCTGGGAGACCTCCGCCACCGGCGCCGGCCAGAAGCCGACCTGGACGAACTTCAGCGGTGGCGACACGTTCCTCTCGGTCGGCATCAGCGAGAAGGCCATCTACGTCGGCGGCCACTTCCGCTGGTCGAACAACCCGCTCGCCCGCGACAAGGCCGGACCGGGCGCGGTGCCGCGGGCCAGCATCGCCGCGCTCGACCCGGTGAGCGGCCTGCCGCTGTCCTGGAACCCGGGCCGCCACCCGCGCGGCTACGGCGTCACCGAGATGCTGGTGACGCAGGAGGGCCTCTGGCTCGGCAGCGACCAGGAGTACATCGGCAACTTCGACTACCAGCGCAAGCGGATCGCCTTCTTCCCGCTGGACGGGGGCAGCACCCCGCACTCGACCAGCACCAAGGGCCTTCCCGGCAACGTCTACCAGGCCGGCCGCGCGGCGCAGACCGAGGTGCTCTACCGGGTCAACGCCGGTGGTCCGGCCATCCCGGCGACCGACGGCGGGCCGGACTGGGCCGCCGACAGCGCCACCGAGCCCAGCCCGTACCACAACACGGGCAACCAGGTCACCAGCTACACCACGAACGCAACGTTCGACGCCACCGTGCCGGCGAGCACGCCGGCCACGCTGTTCAACACCGAGCGGTGGGACGAGGCGACCGCGCCGGACATGCAGTGGGACATCCCGGTCGCCGCAGGCACCCGGGTCGACGTCCGGATCTACATGGCCAACCGCTGGTCCGGCACGAGCAAGCCGGGCGCCCGCAAGTTCGACGTCAGCATCGACGGCGTCCTCAAGCTGAACGACTTCGACCCGGTCGTCGCCGCCGGCGGAACCGACCGCGGCACCATGCAGTCCATCTCGGTGGTCAGCGACGGCGTCGTCGACATCGACTTCGGCCGGGTGCTGCAGAACCCGCTGCTGCACGGCATCGAGATCGTCAAGACCGCGCCCACGCCGGACGCCTCCGACGTGCTCTACCGGGTCAACGCGGGCGGCGACCAGCTCGCCGCGCCGAGCGGCCCGGCCTGGGCCGCGGACACCGCCGCCGCGCCGAGCACCTACCACAACGCCGGCAACCAGGTGACCAGCTACACCACAAACGCGTCGCTCGACGGCACGGTGCCGTCGGGTACGCCGGTCGAGCTGTTCAACGCGGAGCGCTGGGACGAGTCGCCCGCGCCGGACATGCAGTGGGACTTCCCGGTCCCGGCCGGCACGCCGGTGCAGGTGCGCCTCTACCTGGCCAACCGCTGGTCGGGCACCGCCACCGCCGGCAAGCGCAAGTTCAACGTGTCGATCGACGGCGTGGTCAAGCTGAGCAACTTCGACCCGATCGCCGCGATCGGCGCCACCAACCGGGGCACCATGCGCGCGTTCCCGGTCACCAGCGACGGCAACATCGACATCGACTTCGGTCGCGTCCTGGAGAACCCGCTGGTGCAGGGCATCGAGATCGTCAAGCTGCCCCCGGTGCCGCCGGCCACCACCGTCGACAGCATCACCAAGCGGACGTACGACGGCGCTACCTCGGTCGGCAACGCGATGTCGGTGCCGAACGCGGACAACACCGGCTGGTCGGGCGTCAAGGGCGCCTTCTGGGTCGGCGGTGACCTGTTCTACGGCGTCGGCGGCGACCTCTACAAGCGCTCGTTCGACGGCAGCGAGTTCGGCACCCCGAAGAAGCTGGACCCGTACCACGACGCCAAGTGGGACCTGGTCGTCACCGGCTCCGCGCCGGAGGGCTCCACCTACGCCGGCATGACCGGCAACTTCTCCGCGGAGCTGCCGAACGTGACCGCGATGTTCTACTCCAGCGGCCGGATCTACTACTCGCTGGCCGGTCAGAGCACGCTGTTCTGGCGTGGCTTCACGCCGGACACCGGCACCGTCGGCGCCGAGCGCAACACGGTCACCGGCACCACGGCCTTCGCCGACGCGGGCGGCCTGTTCCTGGACGGCGACACGCTCTACGTCGTCTCCCGGAGCACCGGCACCCTGTCCTCGATGGCGTGGTCGGACGGCGTACCGACCGGCTCCGCCACGGTGCGCAGCGGTCCGAGCGTCGACGACGTGGACTGGCGCGGCACCTCGGTCTTCGTCGGCCCCTGACGGCGGGCACGACCGAAACGGAACAGATACGACGATGGCCCGGCCGATATCGGCCGGGCCATCGCCCTTTCTCCGGCGCCGCTCGCGCCGGGGCGGATCAGGTACGGGTCGGTGCGTGCTCACCCGCCCAGACCCGCATCAGGTCCCGTACCGAGATCACTCCCGCCACCTCCCGGCCGTCGAGCACGACCAGGTGACGGAACCCGCCGCGGGCCATCGCCGCGGCTGCCTCCTCGATCGTCCAGTCCGGGCCGGCGTAGACGACGTCCCAGGTCAGGTGTGCCCCGGTGCGCTCGACATCCGGGTCGAGCCCGGCGCCGATCGCCTTCAGCACATCGCGTTCGGTCATGATCCCCACTCCCTCGGAGTCCGGGTCGATCACGACCGCCGACCCGACACCGCGGGCCGACATCATCCGGGCCGCCTGCCGGAGCGTGTGCTCCGGCCCGACCACGAGTACCTCGCTGGACATCGCTTCCCGTACCTGCATCACACATCACCCCTGTGGGACGGCGACTGAGTACGGACATGGTGGGCCATCGATGCGTACCGGGACAAGAACGGGCATCGCCGGAGACGGCCCGGATGGCTACTGTCGGAGGGTGCCCACCGAGCCCCTCCGCTGCGCCGGCGCGCTGATCGTCGACGACGACGGCCGCATCTTCATCCAACGCCGATCCCCCGAGCGACGCCTCTTCCCGAACTGCTGGGACATCGTCGGCGGCCACCTCGAACCGGGCGAGGAGATCGACGACGCGCTGCGCCGGGAGGTCACCGAGGAGACCAGCTGGGCCGTGTCGCACGTGCTCGGCCTGGTCGGCGAATACCGCTACACCGCCGACGACGGGCTGACCCGGGTGGAGACCGACTTCCTGATCCGGGTGGACGGCGACCTGAGCCGGCCCCGGCTGGAGGCCGGCAAGCACACCGAGTTCCGGTGGCTGGCGGAGTCGGAGATCGCGCTGCTCGACGAGCACCGGGACGTCAACGACGGGCTGATCCGGCGGATCGCGGAGGACGGCTTCGCGGCGCTGCGCTCGATCGGGCTGACGGGCTGAACCACTGCGGGTCAGCGCCCGGCGATATCCTCGCCGGGTGGAATCGGGTCGAGAAGAGGAGCGTGTCGGCATGATCGGGATGGTGCTCGCCGCCGGTGCGGGGCGCCGGCTGCGGCCGTACACCGACACCCTGCCCAAGGCCCTGGTGCCGGTCGACGGGGAGATCACCATCCTCGACATCGCGCTGCGCAACCTCGCCGAGGTGGGGCTGAACGAGGTCGTGATCGTGGTCGGCTACGCGGCCGACGCGGTGCGGCAGCGCCAGGCCGCCCTGGAGGAGAAGTACGGCGTCACGATCACGCTGGTCCACAACGACAAGGCCGAGGAGTGGAACAACGCGTACTCGCTCTGGCTGGCGCGTGAGCACTTCTCCCGTGGCGTGCTGCTCGTGAACGGCGACACCGTGCACCCGGTCAGCGTGGAGAAGACGCTGCTGGCCGAGCGCGGCCCGGGCATCCTGCTCGCAGTGGACACGCTCAAGCCGCTGGCCGAGGAGGAGATGAAGACCACCTTCGACGCCGCCGGCCAGCTCACCCGCATCACCAAGCTGATGGACCCGGGCGAGGCGTACGGCGAGTACATCGGCGCGACGCTGATCGAGCCGCAGGTGGCCGGGCCGCTCGCGGACGCGCTGGAGGCGACCTGGCGGCGCGACCCGAACCTCTACTACGAGGACGGCTACCAGGAGTTCGCCGAGCGCGGTGGCGAGGTGCGGGCGGCCCCGATCGGTGACGTCTCCTGGGTCGAGGTCGACAACCACGCCGATCTGGCCCGGGCGCGGGAGATCGCGTGCCGCTACTAGCCCGCAGCGTCCTCACCCCGCTGCACATCGACGTGCGGCGGGGCGCGGTGGCCGACCTGGCGGCGATCCTCTCCGACGGGCGGATCTCCGCCGGTGGCGACGTCGCCGTGGTGGTCGGGCCGGGGCAGGGCGAACGGATCGCCGAACTGATCCGGCCGTCGCTGCGCTCGGCTGACGTGTTCACCGTCGCCGGGGGCACGCTCGACGCCGCCGACGACCTGGGGGCGAAGCTGCGCACCCGGTCGTACGACGCGGTGGTCGGCATCGGCGGCGGCAAGACGATCGACGTGGCCAAGTACGCGGCGACCCGGCGCGGTCTGCCGATGGTGTCGGTGGCGACGAGCCTCGCCAATGACGGCATCGCCTCCCCGGTCGCCAGCCTGATCACCGAGGGCCTGAAGGGCTCCTACGGCGTGCACATCCCGATCGCGGTGATCGTCGACCTGGACTTCGTGGAGGCCGGGCCGGAGCGGCACAACCGGGCCGGCATCGGCGACGTGGTCAGCAACATCAGCGCGCTGGCGGACTGGGAACTGGCCCGGCGGGTACGCGGTGAGCGGGTCGACGGGCTGGCCGCCTCGCTGTCGCGCGCAGGCGCCGAGGCGGTGCTCAACCACCCGGGTGACATGAACGACGACGGCTTCGTCACGGTGCTCGCCGACGCGCTGATCTCCAGTGGCCTGGCGATGGCGATCGAGGGCACCAGCCGACCGTGCAGCGGCGGCTGCCACGAGATCATGCACGCGATCGACGCGCTGTTCCCCGGCACCGCCTCGCACGGCGAACTGGCCGGGCTCGGTGCGCTGTTCTGCACGTACCTGCGCGGCGACGAGCGCCGGTTCGCCGAGATGGCGGCCTGCCTGACCCGGCACGGGCTGCCCCGGCTACCCGCCGAGGTGGAGCTGACCGACGACCAGTTCGTCGAGGCGGTGCAGTTCGCGCCGGCCACCCGGCCGGACCGCTACACCATCCTCGAACACCTCGCGATGTCCGCTACCGAGACGCGGGAGCGGCTGGCAGACTACGCCGGTGCCCTCCGCGACCACATTGGCTGAGCCCCGTCCCACCGTCGCCGACTTCCACCGGGTCAACCGGGGAGGCGGCCTGTTCAGCGAGTCGATCAGCCAGTGGATCGGGGCGGCCTTCGCGCTTGCCGCGCAGCGCCTGGGGTTGCGCCCGACCGCGCTGACGCTGACCAACCTGGTGCTGGGGCTGGCCGCTTCGATCACCGTGGTGGCGCTCGCCGACGACGTGGCCGCCGGCACCGTACCGGCCTGGGCGGTCGGGCTCTTCGCCCTGGTCGCGTGGCAGATCGCGTACGCGCTGGACTGCGCCGACGGGCAGCTCGCCCGGGTGACCGGTCAAGGCAGCGCGGCCGGCGCCCGGATCGACGTGCTCTGCGACGTGGCCGCCCAGATCGCGCTGGTGGCCGCCATCGGCGCGACAGCCGTGGCGCAGCGCCCGTCCACGCCGGTCTGGCTGGTGGCGGTGTTCGCCGGCACCTGGATGGTCAACCTGGTGACCTCGGTGATGCAGTCCGGGCCGAACGCGGCGAGCATGGTCACCTCGACCTCGCTCCCGGTGCGCCTGGTGAAGCTGGTCCGCGACTACGGCGCGGTGATCTTCGTGGCCGGCCTGGTGCTGGCCTTCGCGCCCGCGCTGGCGTTCTGGGTGATGGTCGCGTTCACCGTGGTCAACGGCGGATTCCTGCTGGCGAGCATCGCCTTCTCCGCCCGCGCCTCCCTGCGCTGAGGTGCAGGAGACCTAGTCGGTGCCGGGAGCCGCGACCGGTAAGCCCACCGAGACGGCGATGTCCGACATCCGCTTGTCGTATGTGACGAGCGTGTCGAGCGCATCTCCGAGGGCCTGGGCACTCGCCACGTGTAGCGCGTCCAGCGTCCGGATGCCGGCGGGCAGGGCAGCAGCCGAATCACGGACCTCCTCGGTCACCAGGATCTCGGTGAAGTTCCGTACCAGCATCTGCATGGCGTCCGGGTAGTCGCCGATCCGGTCGAGGGTGCGTGCCGTCTCGACGAATCCGACTGAGCTGGTTCCCATCGGCATGCCCGCCCGGCTCGCCAGGAATTCCTGAAGTTCCGTGACGTAGGTACGGCCGGCGATCAGAGTGATCAAGGCGGACGAGTCCAGATAGATCACCGCTCGTCGTCCTCGCGGTCGGCCAACAGCAGCTCAAGGGGCGACACGTCGGGCGGCACGTCGTAGCGGGGCAGCCGGTCGATGTCGCTCGTGGTGGTCGCCTTGAGGCGGATCACCCCTTTCGCCACCAGGGCCGCGTACCTGCCCAGCGTCCCCGAACCCGGCAGCAGCACGGCGATTACGCTGCCGTGCCGCGTGACCTCGATCGTCTCGCCCTGTTCCACGCGGGCGAACATCGCGCTGGGGTTGTAGGAGAACTCGCGCACGGACACGGTGCTCACCACGCACCTCCCTTGTGCCGACAACAGCCCGATTGTACCTACAAGCCGGCCGCACCGGCCGGCACTCAGGTGAGCGAGGCGTAGATGTCGATCAGGCGCTTGGTGATCACGTCGGGGTGGAAGGTGCGCTCGTAGCGGGACCGGGCCGGGCCGGCGAGCATCCCCGCCTCGGCGGCGGCCAGCGGCAGCGCGGCGGCCAGCGCCTCGACCTCCGGCGCCACCACCCAACCCGCCTCGCCGCGCTGCACCCCTGACGGCAACGCGACGCGCCCGTCGCCCGGCGCCGCGGTGGCCACCTCGGCCGGGCCGGTCCCGGCGGGCTCGCGCGGGCCGTCCGCGCCCACCAGGTACGGGATGCCGCCGAGCGCGGTCCCGAGCACCGGCCGCCCGGACGCCAGCGCCTCGATGATCACCGTGGGCAGCACGTCGTGCCAGGTGGAGGTGGCCAGCACCACGGAGCTGTCGGCCAGCGCCGCGCGTACCCCGGAACGGTCGAGCTGGCCCAGGTAGAGCACGTCGGGCCGCTCGGCGGCGGCCGCCTCGGCCAGCGGACGCAGCTCGCCGTCACCGGCGATGCGCAGCGGGCCGAGCGCACCCACCGGGTGCCGCCGCCACGCCGCGAGCAGCAGGTCCAGGCCCTTCTCCGGGCTGAGCCGGCCCATGAAGAGGAAGCCGTTCCCGGACGGCGCCGGGGTGCCCGGGTCGGGCACCGCGTTCGGCTTGACCACGATCCGCTCGTCCGGGATGCCGTAGTCGCGCAGATGATCAGCGACCGCCGTGGTGAGCGCGATGTACCGGTCCACCGACTTCCACGTGGGGCGGTGCACGGCGAGCGTGGTCGCCATCAGCGCGCTCTGCGCCCGCGAGTTGCGGTAGCAGCGGTGCACGATCGCCGGAACGCCGAGCGTCCGCCCCCGGCAGTCCTGGCAGATCACGCCGTCGCGGAAGTACAGGCCCGAGGAGCAGACCTGCCGGTAGTTGTGCACGGTCTGCACCACCGGCACACCGCGCTTGTGCGCGGTCCGCACCACCCAGGGCGAGAGCAGAGGGTACGGGTTGTGCAGGTGCAACACGTCCGGCCGGTGCTCGGTGAGCAGGCGGTCGAGGTCGTGCTGGGCCTTCGGGGCCCAGATCGGCGAGATCGGCAGCAGCGCCTTGGCCGGCTTGGACATCGACGGGATCTCGTCGGAGCTGCGCAGGAACGGCAGCACCTCCACACCGGCGGCGGTGAGCTGGGCGATCTCCGCGTCGACGATGGTGTTCTCGCCGGAGGGCTGGGCTTCCCGGTACCGGTTGTGCGCCACCACGATTCTCACGGGAAAGAAGGCTACCGTTGGACGATGCCCGAACTACCGGAGGTGGAAGCGCTCGCCGGTTACCTGCGCGAGCGTGCGGTGGGCCGCCGCGTCGAGCGGTTCGAGGTCGCCGCGATCAACGCGCTGAAGACGTACGACCCGCCGCCGAGCGCGGTCGCCGGCCGCGCCGTCACCGGCGCCGGCCGGTACGGCAAGTTCCTGGACGTCCGGTTCGACGAGGGTCTGCACCTGGTGGTCCACCTGGCCCGGGCGGGCTGGCTGCACTACCGGGAGGCGTTCCCGTCGGCGGCCCCGCTGCGGCCCGGCAAAGGCCCGATCGCCGTGCGGTTACGCCTCGACGACGGCTCCGGCTTCGACCTGACCGAGGCCGGCACCCAGAAGAAGCTGGCCGCCTACCTGGTCACCGATCCGGCGACGGTGCCGGGCGTGGCGAAGCTCGGGCCGGACGCGCTGGAGGCGGACCTGCCGACCTTCGCCGAGCGGCTGCGCAGCCGCCGGGGCCAGGTGAAGGGTGTGCTGACCGACCAGTCGGTGCTGGCCGGGATCGGGAACGCGTACTCCGACGAGATCCTGCACGCGGCGCGGCTCTCGCCGTTCGCGATCACCGACCGGCTCACCGACGACCAGCTCGCCGGCCTGCACGCGGCGACGCGCGCGGTCCTCGGCGACGCGGTACGCCGGTCAATGGGGCAGCGGGCCGCGGAGCTGAAGGGCGAGAAGCGTTCGGGCCTCAAGGTGCACGCCCGCAAAGGTCTGCCGTGTCCGGTCTGTGGCGACACCGTGCGGGAGGTCTCGTTCGCCGATTCGAGCCTTCAGTACTGCCCCACCTGTCAGACAGGTGGCAAGCCGCTGGCTGACCGAAGGTTGTCCCGGCTCGTACGGTGAGTAATGGCATTCGCCGGTTACCGAGCGGAATCGACCGGCGATCGCCGAAGGTCCGGTCCGCCCCTCTACCCGAGCCGTCATCCATCGGTATAGTGGCTCGGTCCCCGGCTTCACAACTGATTCGGAGCCGGCCAGATCTCACCGAGCACCAGCGGAACGGCTTCCTCGCGGGGACCGTTCCGGGCGGGGCCCGCGTGGGAGACTGGGACGGTGAGCGACCCGGGCCCTCACGCCGAGTGAGGACGCGGGTCATGCGGGAGGACATGGGTTGAGGTGACGACAAGCCTCCAGCGCCCGGTAACCGACAGAGGCCGGAGCAAGAGCGTGCGGCACGTCGACAGCTTTGAGATCCAGCCGCCGACTCCGCCGTCGCACAACGGCGTACCGCGGTCGGCGTGGGCCCGCGCCCGGCGTCGGGTGTCCCGGTGGCACCGGCCCTACATCGCCTTCCTGCTGCTGCTCGACTTCGGCGCGGCGGCCCTGGCCAGCTTCCTGGCCGTGCAGATCTTCGAGCAGGCCGCCTCCGGCTTCCGGGACGCGCCCGAGGCGTGGTTCTACACCGTGGCGTTCGTGCTGCTGCCGCTCGGCTGGGTGCTCATCCTCTGGGGCAACCGGGCCTACGACCGGCGCTACCTCGGTCTCGGCCCGGACGAGTACAAGCGGGTGATCCGGGGCGGCGTGGCGGTCGCCGCGACCGTCTCGTTCCTCGCCTTCGCCACGAAGACCACCCTGTCCCGGTGGACGGTCGGCTTCGCGCTGCTCGGTGCCCTGCTGCTGATCCTGCTCGTCCGCATGATCGCCCGGGCCTGCCTGCACGCGCTGCGCCGCCGCGCCGGTTATGCCGGGCACCGGATGGTGCT
This sequence comes from Micromonospora sp. CNZ285, assembly GCF_004637285.1. Classification (NCBI taxonomy): domain Bacteria; kingdom Bacillati; phylum Actinomycetota; class Actinomycetes; order Micromonosporales; family Micromonosporaceae; genus Micromonospora; species Micromonospora sp. CNZ285. Next base: position 5,190,863 of record NZ_SPQD01000001.1, read on the forward strand.
CGTCGGCACGCTGCCGGAGTGCCTGGAGGTCTACTCCACCGTCACCCGGAACCCGTCCGTCGGGCTGGTGCCGGTGGCCATCCACCTCACCGACGGGTACGCCGCCGCGCGCGGCCTGGAGACCCCGGTGCCGGTGTACGCGGGCCGCGACGTCCTGGCCCTGGTGCGTGAGGTCGGCGGCGACACGATCGCGGTCTGCGGCTCGGCCAGCGCCGAGCCGGGCGAGCTGCGCCGGCTGGCCTGGCAGCTGGAGGGCTCCGGCGTCGACCTGGTGGTCGCGCCCCAGCTCACCGACATCGCCGGTCCCCGGGTGCACATCCGCCCGATCGAGGGCCTGCCGCTGCTGCACGTCGAGGAGCCGACCCTGTCCGGGCCGGCGCTGCTGGCCAAGAACCTGATGGACCGGGTCGCCGCCGGGCTGGGCCTGCTGCTGCTGGTCCCGCTCTTCCTCGCCATCGCCGTCGCGATCCGGATCTCCGACCCCGGGCCGGTCTTCTTCCGCCAGCCCCGCGTGGGCCACGAGGGGCGGACGTTCCGGGTCTGGAAGTTCCGGACCATGTACGTGGACGCCGAGGAGCGGCTGGCCGGCCTGGTCGACCGCAACGAGACCGACGGCATGCTGTTCAAGATGAAGCAGGACCCCCGGGTCTTCCCGGTGGGCCGCTTCCTGCGCGCCACGTCGCTGGACGAGCTGCCCCAGCTGATCAACGTGCTCTGGGGCGAGATGTCGCTCGTCGGCCCGCGCCCGCTGCCCGCCGACGACGGCGACTTCCTCGGCGACGTCCGCCGCCGGCTGCTGGTCCGGCCGGGCATGACCGGTCTGTGGCAGGTGTCCGGCCGTTCCGACCTGTCCTGGGACGAGGCGGTCCGGCTCGACCTCTACTACGTCGACAACTGGTCGCTGGCGTACGACCTGAGCATCCTGTGGCGGACCGTCGGCGTGGTGCTGGCCCGCAAGGGCGCGTACTAGCGCTACCGGGCCGGTACCCGGCAGGATCGCTGCGTGGGTGGCAACCTCTCCGCCGTCTTCGCCGTCGTCTCGCTGGTCACCGCGCTGGCCGCGGCGCTCTGGGCGGTGCTGCGGCTGCGCGGCCGGCGGGGCATCGCCACCGCCACGCAGCGGGCCACGTACGAGGTGCTGCACACGGCGGGGCTCGCCGCCGAGCCGCTGCGCGCCGGCCTGACCGCGGCGGACGCGGCGAAGGCCGTACGCCATCTGCGGGCCCTCGTGGGCGCGGCCGGGCTGGCGCTGACGGACCGGGACGCGTTGCTCGCGGTCGACGGGCAGGGCGCGCACCACGGCGACCAGCTGGTCGCGGCGGCCCGGCGGGCGGCCGACAGCGGGCGCTCGACGGTGCTGGGCGAGTCGGAGCTGCGCTGCGACCTGGTCGACTGTCCGGTACGCGGCGCGGTGGTGGCGCCGCTGCGCGCGGACGGGCGGGTGGTCGGGGCGCTGGTCGCGGTGGCCGACGAGCGTCCGGCCCCGGGCCTGGTGCAGGCGACGCTGGAGACCGCGCACTGGGCGGGTGACCAGCTCGCGCTGGCCGAGCTGGAGTCGTCGCGGGAGCGGCTGGCGCGGGCCGAGGTACGCGCGCTGCGCGCCCAGATCAGCCCGCACTTCATCTACAACGCGCTGACCGCGATCGGTTCGTTCGTGCGCACCGACCCGGAGCGGGCGCGGGAGCTGATCCTGGAGTTCGCCGAGTTCACCCGCTACTCGTTCCGGGCGCACGGCGAGTTCACCACGCTCGCCGAGGAGCTGCGCTCGATCGACCGCTACCTGACCATCGAGCGGGCGCGCTTCGGCGAACGGCTCCAGGTACGCCTCCAGATCGCGCCGGAGGTGCTGCCGGTGACGTTGCCGTTCCTCTGCCTCCAGCCGCTCGTGGAGAACGCGGTCCGGCACGGGTTGTCCCGCAAGCCGGGCACCGGCATGGTGAGCATCGAGGCCCGGGACGCGGGCGCGGAGTGTCACATCACGGTGGAGGACGACGGGGTGGGGATGGATCCGACGACGCTTACCGCCGGCATCGCCGAGGTGTCGGGCGCGGCCGGCGACCCGGCCGACGACCCGGGGCAGCACGTCGGCCTCTCGAACGTCGACGAACGGCTCCGGTCGGTCTTCGGGGACGGGTTCGGCCTGGTGGTGGAGACGGGCCTGGGTTCGGGTACGAAGGTCAGCATGCGCGTGCCGAAGTTCCACCCCGGCGTCCGGGCGTCGTCATGACCGTCACCGGCACCGGATTCCTCCGGGTGCTGGCGGTGGACGACGAGCCGCCCGCGCTCGACGAGCTGGCGTACCACCTGCGCGCCGATCCCCGGGTGGCCCGGCTGCACACGGCCGGGGACGCGACCGAGGCGCTGCGTGTGCTGCGCGACGACGACGTGGACGTGGTGTTCCTCGACATCCGGATGCCGGGGCTGGACGGCATGGAGCTGGCCCGGGTGCTGCGCCGTTTCGCCCGGCCGCCGGCGATCGTGTTCGTCACCGCGTACGACGACGGCGCGGTGGACGCGTTCGACCTGGGCGCCACCGACTACGTGCGCAAGCCGGTACGCGCCGAGCGGCTGGCCGAGTCGCTGCGCCGGGTGATCGGCTCCCGGGTGGTGCCGTCGCATCCGGCCGCGCTGGCCCGGTCGGAGGAGGATCCGACCATCCCGATCGAGCTGGCCGGCACCACCCGGATGCTGCCCCGCTCGGCGGTGCGGTGGGTGGAGGCGCAGGGCGACTACGCGCGGCTGCACACGGCGGAGGGGTCGCACCTGGTCCGGGTCTCACTGGCGACGCTGGCCGAGCGCTGGGCGGACGCCGGGTTCGTCCGGGTCCACCGGTCGTATCTGGTCCAGCTGCGGCTCATCGCCGAGCTGCGGCTGGTCAACTCCGGCTACGTGGTGGTGATCGACGGATCCGAGCTGCCGGTGAGCCGTCGGCACACCCGGGAGCTGAAGGACAAGCTGGTGCGTGCCGCGAAGCAGGACTGGAGTCGCTGAGGGTCGGGGCTGCCGTCGGCGCGGTGGTCGGCTTGTCGCTGCCGCGCGCTGGCGTACAATGTACGGCAGACCGTACGACAGGGTGGGGGACCGCATGTCCGACGACCGCTTCGACGCCGCTACCGAATTCGACAACCAGCTCGACCGCCTCGTCCAGCTCGGCTACCCGGCACTGGCCGGGCAGACCGAGGAGGAGTTCCGGGCGCTGCTCACCCCGCTGCGCGACGCGGCGGTCGCCGGTGCCGCCGGGCTGGCGGGCCCCACCGACGCACGGGTGCCGTTCCTGCTGGTGACCACGCGGGAGCTGGTGCCGGTGCCGGAACGGATCGCGCTCACTACGCTGACCGGCAAGCGCAAGACCGGCGTCCTCGACCGCAACTTCCCCGCCGACGACCTGCCCACCTTCCACCCGATCAAGGAGCTGGAGGTGCCCGCCGGGCCCGCGTACCTGCTGTTCGACGTGGACCGGGGCGAGGAGTACCGCAACGTGCCGCCGTCGGCAGCGCTGGAGGACATGACCGCGAAGGACCGGCTGCCGATCACCATCGACGAGGGTCTGGCCTTCGTCTCGCTGCACCCGCAGGCACTGGCGAGCAACAGGTGCTTCTCGCTCGTGGGGTCGCGCTGCGGCGACCGGCGGGTGCCCGCGCTCTGGATCAGCCAGGGTGCCCCGAAGCTCGGCTGGTGCTGGTTCGGCAACCCGCACACCTGGCTCGGCTCGGCGACCGCGAATCCGGTACGGGTGGGGCTGAGCTGAGGTCGTCCACAACGACTCCACGCCATCCACCGGGTTATCCACAACCGTGAAGCGTTATCCACAGGTTGTGCACAGGGCCCGGACGCCTGCTCTTGACATTCCCGCTGAGCGGGCGAGACTGCCGGAGGTGACCGGAGCCGAGGAACAGCATCTGACGGGGCGGCCCGCCGAGGCCGCCCCGGTTCCCGGCCCCCGCGCGTCCCCGCCCGGCCGTCGCAAGCCGGGCAGCGGGCCGGAGCCGGCCGCCGCGCCGAAGCGGACCCGGATCGTGCTGGCCGAGGTGTCCCGGGTCGGCAATCCGGCCGACCGCACCCGCTCCGAGCTGACCCAGCAGACCCCGGTCGGTGAGACGCTCGTGCAGGGGCTGATGCGCGCCCAACTCTCCCTCGCACTGCGGCTCAGCCTGCTGGTGCTGGTCGGGCTCGGCGGCCTGCCCTGGCTGTTCGCCATCGCGCCCACGGTCGGCCGGGTGACAGTGCTCGGGGTCAACCTGCCGTGGCTGCTGCTCGGCGTCGTGTCCTTCCCGTTCCTGATCGTGGTCGGCTGGGCGTACGTGCGGCTGGCCGAACGCAACGAGCAGGACTTCGTCGACCTGATCCGACGGCCGGAACGCTGATGGCCAACGACTACGTGGTCCCGGCGATCGTCGCCGTCACCCTGGTCACCGTCGGCATCGGCTTCTACGGGCTGCGGCTGGCCCGCACCACCTCGGACTTCCTGGTCGCGTCCCGGTCGGTCAGCCCGACCTGGAACGCCGCCGCGATCGGCGGGGAGTACCTGTCGGCGGCGAGCTTCCTCGGTGTCGCCGGGCTGATCCTCAAGTACGGCGTGGACGTGCTCTGGTACCCGGTCGGCTTCGCCGCCGGATACCTGGCGCTGCTTCTGTTCGTGGCCGCGCCGCTGCGCCGCTCCGGCGCGTTCACGCTGCCCGACTTCTGCGAGGTGCGGCTCGGCTCCCGCCGGCTGCGGACGCTCGCCACCGTCTTCGTGATCTTCATCGGCTGGCTCTACCTGGTGCCGCAGTTGCAGGGCGCCGGGCTGACGCTGGCCACGCTCACCGGCTCGCCGTACCCGCTCGGCGCGCTGCTCGTCGCCGTGGTGGTGACAGCGAACGTGGCGCTGGGCGGCATGCGGGCGATCACGTTCGTGCAGGCGTTCCAGTACTGGCTGAAGCTCACCGCGCTCGCCGTACCCGCGATCTTCCTGGCGTTGCAGTGGCAGGCCGACGCCCGCCCGGCGGTGACCCCGCCCGACGGGCCGACGTTCCGGACCGCGACCACCGTCGTGGTCGAGCACCGCGCGACGCTCACGCTGCCCGACGGCGACATCCGGGAGGTGCGCCCTGGCGACCGCCTCGAGTTCGCCGCCGGTGACCCGGTGCCGGAGGTGTCCGGCACGGCGACCGGCGCCACCGAATGGCTGCTGCCGGACACCGCGGGCGAGGACGACAGGGGACTGTTCGCCACGTACTCGCTGATCCTCGCCACGTTCCTCGGCACCATGGGCCTGCCGCACGTGCTGGTCCGCTTCTACACCAACCCGGACGGTGCCGCCGCCCGCCGGACCACGCTCGTGGTGCTGGCGCTGGTCGGTGTCTTCTATCTGCTGCCCACCGTCTACGGCGTGCTGGGCCGCATCTACACCCCGCAACTGCTGGTGAGCGGCCAGACCGACGCGGTGGTGGTGCTGCTGCCCGGGGCGGCGTTGGGCGACGGCACCACCGGCCGGCTGCTCGCCGCGCTGGTCGCGGCCGGCGCGTTCGCGGCGTTCCTGTCCACGTCCTCCGGCCTGCTCACCAGCGTGGCCGGGGTGATCTCCACGGACGTGCTGGGCCGCGGCTCGGTACGCGGGTTCCGGCTCGCCACGGTGATCGCCGGCGGGGTGCCGGCGGTGCTCTCGCTGAACGTGTCCGGGCTGGACGTGTCGCAGGTGGTGGGGCTGGCGTTCGCGGTGGCCGCGTCCAGCTTCTGCCCGCTGCTGGTGCTCGGCATCTGGTGGCGCGGCCTGACCGACCTGGGCGCCGCCGCCGGGGTGCTGGTCGGCGGCGGCGCGGCGGTCGGTGCGGTGCTGCTCACCGTGCTGGGCCCGCCGCTGACCGGGTGGCCGGCGACGCTGACCACCCAGCCGGCGGCGTGGACGGTGCCGCTGGCGTTCACCGTCATGGTGGTGGTGTCGATGGCGAGCCGGCGGCGGCTGCCCCGCGACGTCGGCGCCACAATGCTCCGCCTGCACACCCCGGAGTCGCTGCGTCTGTGACGCGGGCAGACCGGTCAGCAGCTGTCGGTGCCGGCGCAGAGGCGGTTCACCACCCATCCGACGACGCGCCGGGCCTCGCGGGGCGTGGTCTGGTGGTCGACCCGCAGTTGAGCGACCAGGTCGCCCTGCCGCACCACGACCCAGCGGGCGGGCGTCCCATCGATCTCGCCGCCCACGAGCACCGCGTCGTCGCCGCCGAGCGACTCGGCCAGGACGGAGAACGAGTCGTCCGGGTGCGCCGGCTCGCAGTCCGTGACCAACTGGCGGACCCGCTTCATGACGGTGGTGGCGGAGGTGCCCGAGTGCCGCGTCACCCGCTCGACGATCCAGTCGCTGGGCGAGTCGAACTGCACCGACCTGCTCGCCACCTGCCCGGTGTCCAGCGCCGGCGACTCGTTGTCGCAGTGGACGGTCGCGGACTCCAGGGACCAGTCGCCGTCCACCTTCGCCGGCGTCGTGAAGCCCTTCGGCAGATCGGCGAGCTGGAGCATCGCCGCCGCCGGGATCGTCCGGCTCGGCGGACGCCCGGTCGACCCGCCGGTCGTGCCGGACGGCCGTCCGATGGTGCGGTCCGGCGTCGGCGTCCCGCTCGCGGACGGCTCCGCGGACGGCGTGACGCTGCGCGTGGGCGCCGGCGTGCTGGGAACGACGGTGGCCGGAGGCACGGGTGGCGGTGCGACGTCGGGACGGGCCAGCGCCACCCCCGACGTGACGACACCCACCGCGACCGCGGCGGCCAGAGCGGCGGCGATCCGGGTACGCCTCGTCCGCTGCCGGCCGCGACGGCGCACCTGCTCGGTGGGGGCCCAGACGAGGTGCTCGGTGTCCCGGTACAGGTCCGAGAAGATCGGCTCAGGCATTGCGGATCTCCTCCGGCAGGGTCATGTCGAGCAGGGCGGCGAGGGCCTTGCGACCCCGGGAGAGGCGAGCCTTGACCGTGCCGCTGGGTACGCCGGTCTGCGCGGCGATCTCCGCGACCGACAGGTCGGCCAGGTGATAGAGGACCACGGCCTGCCGCTGATCCGACGAGAGCTGCCGCAGCGCGGCGACCAGCGCGACCGTGTTCTCGGAGGGCGGCTTGACCGGGGGTGGCGGCCCGTGCCGCCGGTAGGCGACGACGCTGTTGCGGACCTTGCGCCACCGGTTGACCAGCAGGCGGTGCCCGACCGTACGCACCCACGCCTCCGGATCGTCGTACTCGCTCACCTGCGACCAGCGCTGCCAGGCCCGCGCGTACGCCTCCTGGGCGGCGTCCTGAGCCTCGGCCCGGTCGCCGCCGAGCGCGTACAGCACCGTCACCACGCGTTGTCTGCTGCTCCGGTAGAACTCCTCGAACCCACTGTCCGGATCCATGTCTCTCCCCGCTGCCGTTCGTACGCCTGACACCCCCCGCCGTGGTTGCCGGTTGCACGCCGTCGGCGATCCGACTCGTACCTCTCAGGGATGACGCGAGATCATCCTGCCGTCCGAGCAGCCGTTGGGTGGGGACCGATACGGTCGGACCATGACCGATCAGCACCCGGCACTGTCCCTTCGTGGTCTGGCCAAGCGCTTCGACACCAAGGTCGCGGTGGCGGGCGTCGACCTCGCGGTGCCGACCGGCTCGTTCTACGGCCTGCTCGGCCCGAACGGCGCGGGCAAGACCACGACCCTCTCCATGGCCGTCGGCCTGCTGCGGCCCGACGCCGGCGAGGCGCGGGTGCTGGGGTACGACGTCTGGGCCGACCCGGTACGCGCCAAGAGCCTGCTCGGTGTGATGCCGGACGGCGTGCGCCTCTTCGACCGGCTGAGCGGGGCGGAGCTGCTGGCGTACCACGGTCTGCTGCGCGGCATGGATCCGGCGGTGGTCGACCAGCGGGCCGCGGAGCTGCTCGACGTGCTGGCGCTCTCCGACGCCGGCCGCACGCTCGTGGTCGACTACTCGGCGGGCATGAAGAAGAAGATCGGGCTGGCCTGCGCGCTGCTGCACGGTCCGCGCCTGCTGGTGCTGGACGAGCCGTTCGAGGCGGTCGACCCGGTCTCGGCGGCGCTGATCCGCGACATCCTGCACCGGTACGTCGGCGGCGGCGGCACGGTGATCTTCTCCAGCCACGTGATGGAGGTGGTCGAGCGGCTCTGCTCCCACGTGGCGATCCTGGCCGAGGGCCGGATCAAGCGGGTGGGCACGCTGACCGAGGTGCGCGGCGACCGGTCGCTGGAGGACGTCTTCGTGGAGGTGGTCGGCGGCCGGACCGCGACCGGCGAGGAGCTGTCGTGGCTGTCCCGGTGACCGTGCCCGAGCGCCCGGCCCGGCGGGTGTCGCCCTGGCACTTCGTCCGGCTCAAGCTGCGGGTGCTCGGCAACAACTTCCGGGGCCAGACGTGGCGGGTCGCGTTGTTCGTCCTCGGCCTGCTGTTCGGCCTGTGGTTCGCCGCCGTCGGGTTCTTCCTGCTGGCCGCGCCGGGCCTGGCCGGTGAGTCCCGGTACGCGCTGATGATCGCCGCCTTCGGCGGTGGCCTGCTCACGCTCGGCTGGCTGCTCCTGCCGCTCGTCTTCTTCGGCGTGGACGAGACGCTCGACCCGGCCCGGTTCGCACTGCTGCCGCTGTCCCGCCGCACCCTGGTCACCGGCCTGCTCGCCGCCGCCCTGGTCAGCGTGCCGGCGCTGGCGACAGCTATCACGGCCGCCGGGCTGGTGGTCACCGCCGGTGCGCTCGGTGGATGGGTGGCCGCGCTGGTCGGCGCGCTCGGCGTGGTCGTCGGGCTGCTCGTCTGCCTGGCCGGTGCCCGCGCGCTGACCAGTGCGTTCGCGACCATGCTGCGCTCCCGCCGGGTCCGCGACCTGGCCGCCGTGCTGCTCGCGGTGCTGGCCGCGCTGCTCGGGCCGTTGCAGTTGCTGGTGCTCGCCGCGGTACGGCAGACCGACTGGGACCGCCTGGACGGTGTGGCACGGGTGGTCGGCTGGACGCCGTTCGGCGCACCGTGGACCGCCGGTCTGGACGTGGCCCAGGGCCGGGCCGGCGCGGCGGTGGTGAAGCTGCTGATCGCGGTCGCGACGCTCGGCGTACTCCTGTTCTGGTGGTCCCGGTCGCTGGAGACGGCGATGGTGGGCGCGGCGAGCAGCGGCCCCGCGCGGACGCCGCGCGCCGTGGCCGGCGGTGCGGTCGCGCAGCTCTTCCCCCGCGTTGTTGGCTGGGCCCGGCGGGACCGGTTCGGCGCGATCGTCGCCCGGGAGTGCCGCTACTGGTGGCGGGACGCCCGCCGCCGGGCCAACCTGATCACCGTCGCGGTGGTCGGCGTGTTCGTGCCGCTGATGGTCAACCTGGGCGGCCCCGCGTTCCTGTCCGAGGGTGGCGCCGCGTTCGACCAGGCCACAGCCGATTCCTCACCGGCGATGGTCAGCCTCACCATGATCTTCGTGGGGGCGCTCGCGTCGTTGACGCTCGCCAACCAGTTCGGCTTCGACGGCAGCTCGTACGCGGCGAACGTGGTCGCCGGCGTGCCGGGGCGGGTGGAGCTGCGGGCCCGGATGGCCGCGTTCTCGATCTACGTGGTGCCGATGCTCGTGGTGATCGCGGTGGCGCTGGCGGTCGTCCTCGGCCGGCCCGAATGGCTCGGCGTGATGGGTGGCGCGTTGTTCGCCGCGTACGGCTGCGGGCTGGCGATCAACGCGTTCGTCTCCGTGCTCGGCGCGTACTCGCTGCCCGAGTCGAGCAACCCGTTCGCCCTGAACAGCGGCGCGGGCTTCACCAAGGGTCTGCTCACCCTGGTCTCCATGGTCGGCTCGGCGGTGGTGGCGGTGCCGTTCGTGGTGGCCGCCGCGCTGCTCGGCGACGTGTGGCTCTGGCTGGCGCTGCCGGTCGGCCTGGCGTACGGCGGGGGCGCGGCGCTGCTCGGCGCGTACATGGCCGGGGACACACTGGATCACCGGCAGCCGGAGCTGCTGGCCAATGTCACCCCGAGGCGCTGATGCCCGTCGTCGAAGCGGTCATCACCGTCCCGGTCCCCCCGGAGCTGGCGTTCGCCGTCTCCCAGACCACCGCCCCGGTGCGGTACCGCTGGGATCCGTTCGTCCGCGAGCAGCACTTCGTCGACGGCGCGACGCGGCCCGGCCGGGGCGTGCGGACGTACACCCGCTCCCGGCACGGCCTGGTCATGGTCAGCGAGTACGTCTCCTGGTCACCGCCGACGAACGTCGGCATGAAGATGGTGCGCGGACCGTGGTTCTTCGAGCGGTTCGGCGGCGGCTGGCGGTTCGCGCCCGGCCCGGATCCCGGCACCACGATCGCGACGTGGCGGTACAACTTCCGCTGCCGCCCGGCGTTCCTACGCCCGGTCGCCGAGCGGATCGGGGAGTGGTTGCTCGGGCGCGACATCCGGCGCCGGATCGCCGGGTACGCGGACGGCTGCGCCGACCCGGAGGTGCTCGCCGCCGCCCGCCGGCTGCTCGCCGACGACTGATCCACGCGTCGCGGGCCGCCGTCAGGCGGTGCGGCGCATCGCCGCGTAGACGTGGTGGCCGTCGCCGACGCTGGTCATGGTGACCAGCTCCCAGCCGTAGTTGGACAGGTGCTCGACCGCCTCCATCAGCGGCTGGTACGCCCTGCGGCCCCAGGTGTTGGTCGCCCTGACCAGCAGGTGCCGGTGCGGATAGGCACGCAGGTCGACCTGGCCGCCGAGGATGGCGTCGGCGGCGACGACCCGTTCCTGGGCGAGCTGCTGCGGGGGGATGAGATTCATGCCCGGCAGGGTAGGGCGTTCCGTCGAACCTCGCCCGGTGGCGGGCGGCACAATGTTTCACGTGAATCCAGAGCCGGGCGCGCAGATCCACTCCACCGATCCGTTCGCGGCGCCGGCCGCACAACGCTCGCCGGTACGCCGGCTGCGCGGACGGCTGGCCGCCCCGGTGACGCTCTGGACCGCGCCCGGCCCGGCCGGGTTGACCGTCTCCTCCACGCTGGTCGCCGAGGGCGAGCCGGACCGGCTGCTCGGCCTGGTCGACGCGGAGTCGGACCTGTGGGCGGCGATCGAGGAGGCGGGACGGTTCGCGGTGGCCCCGCTGGGCCCGCAGCACCGGCAGCTCGCCGACCGCTTCGCCGGCCTGTTCCCGTCGCCCGGCGGCCTGTTCGCGCTGGACGCCTGGACCGAGACGCCGTACGGGCCGGTGCCCGCGGACGCCGGCGGGTGGGCGGGCTGCCGCCTGGACACCGCCCGCGAGTACGGCTGGGGCCTGCTGGTCGAGGCCACTATCGAATCGGTCGACCTGCCCCGGGACACGCCCCCGTTGCTGCACTACCGGGGCCGCTACCACGACCTCCCCGGCTGACCTCTCCGCTCCGTCGATCATGAGGTTGGCCGCGTTCCGCGTCCGATTCGTCGCCGTCAACCTCATGATCGACCGGGTGGGGGTGACCGGTTAGCGGAGTGACGTGGGTCACTGGGCGCAGTGGGGGTGCCGTTCGGCGCAGCCGTCCGCCGCCGGGCGGCGGAGCCTTCCCGGGCCGGGAGCGCGCTCTCTACCGTGCGCGAAACTCCCCCACGCCTTGCGAAGGTGGTGATCCACAGATGTCCACGGACACACCCGCGTCCGCACCCGCCGAGTCGGCGGCGGAACGGTACCTCGCCGTCCAGCGGTCGGACGAGTTCGCCGGGTTGCGGCGCACGCTGCGCGGCTTCGTCTTCCCGATGACCGTCGCGTTCTTCCTGTGGTACGCGCTCTACGTCATCCTCTCCGCGTACGCGCGGGGATTCATGGGCACGAAGCTGATCGGCAACATCAACGTCGCCCTGGTCTTCGGCCTGCTCCAGTTCGTCTCCACGTTCCTCATCGCCTGGTTCTACTCGCGGTTCGCCAGCCGCCGGATCGACCCGGTCGCCGACCGGATCCGCGACGAGATGGGGGAGGTGACCCATGAACACGGTCCTCGCGGCTGAGGCGGGCAGCACCACCGCCCGCAACCTCACCATCACGCTGTTCCTGGTCTTCGTGGCGATCACGCTGGCGATCACCGTCTGGGCCAGCCGGCAGACAAAGACCGCCACCGACTTCTACGCCGGCGGCCGGTCCTTCTCCGGCTTCCAGAACGGCATGGCGATCGGCGGCGACTACATGTCGGCGGCGTCCTTCCTGGGCATCGCCGGCATCATCGCGCTCTACGGCTACGACGGCTTCCTCTACTCGATCGGCTTCCTGGTCGCCTGGCTGGTGGCGCTGCTGCTCGTGGCCGAGCTGCTGCGCAACTCCGGCCGGTACACGATGGCGGACGTCCTGGCGTTCCGGATGCGGCAGCGGCCGGTCCGGACCGCGGCGGCGGTCTCCACCATCACGGTGTCGATCTTCTACCTGCTGGCCCAGATGGTCGGCGCCGGCGCGCTCGTCGCCCTGCTTCTCGGCATCAAGCCGGGCACCACGTTCCTCGGCATGGACGCCGACACCGCCAAGGTCGCCACCATCATCATGGTCGGCGCCCTGATGATCATTTACGTGACTGTCGGCGGCATGAAGGGCACCACGTACGTCCAGATCGTCAAGGCGTTCCTGCTGATGGGCGGCGCGCTGGCGATGACGCTGCTGGTGCTCGCCAAGTACAAGTTCAACCTGTCCTCGCTGCTCGGCGACGCGGCCAGCGCCTCGGGCAAGGGAGCGGCGTTCCTCGAACCCGGGTTGCGCTACGGCGTGGAGACACCCGGGGACGCGCTGAAGACGTTCTACAGCAAGATGGACCTGCTCTCGCTGGGCATCGCGCTGGTCCTCGGCACGGCCGGCCTGCCGCACATCCTGATCCGCTTCTACACCGTGCCGACCGCGCGGGCGGCCCGTAAGAGCGTGCTCTGGGCGATCGGCATCATCGGCACGTTCTACCTGCTCACCCTGGCGCTGGGCTTCGGCGCGGCGGCGATCGTCGGCGGGTCGGAGATCACCGCGCAGGACAAGGCGGGCAACACGGCGGCGCCACAGCTCGCCGAGAAGCTGGGCGAACAGTTCCTCGGCGGGGACCTGGGCGGCGCGACACTGCTGGCGATCATCGCAGCGGTCGCGTTCGCCACGATCCTCGCGGTGGTCGCCGGGCTCACCCTGGCGTCGTCGTCCAGCCTGGCGCACGACTTCTACGCCAACGTGATGAAGAACGGGCAGGCGTCGGAACGGCAGGAGGTGACTGTCGCCCGGATCTCCGCGCTGGTGATCGGCGCGGTGTCGATCGTCCTGTCCATCTACGCGCAGAACCTGAACGTGGCGTTCCTGGTCGCGCTGGCGTTCGCGGTGGCCGCGTCGGGCAACCTGCCGGCCATCCTCTACAGCCTGTTCTGGAAGCGGTTCAACACCTCGGGCGCGGTCTGGGCCATCTACGGCGGCCTGCTCGCCGCCGTGGTGCTCGTCTTCTTCTCGCCGGTCGTCTCCGGCGCGCCGACGGCGATGTTCCCCGACCACGACTGGCAGTGGTTCCCGCTGTCGAACCCGGGCATCATCTCGATCCCGTTCGGCTTCCTGTGCGGCTGGCTCGGCACGATCCTGTCCAAGGAGAGCGACGAGGAGAAGTACGCGGAGCTGGAGGTGCGCTCGCTCACCGGAGCCGGCGCCCACTGAGTACCACTGTCGAGCGGGGCCCCTGCCTTACGCGGGGGCCCCGCCTCGCGTGTATAGGCTGACCGCCATGAAGGTCGCTCCCCGCTTCGGTACCGGACACCGCATCCTCGTCACCGGCGGCGCCGGTTTCGTCCCTTCCCACCTGGTCGACCGGCTCGTCGAGCGCGGCTGCACCGTCGTGGTGCTGGACAACTTCGTCACCGGGTCCAAGGACAACGTGGCTCACCTGCTGGACAAGCCGACCTTCACGCTCGTCGAGGCGGACATCTCCGACGGCCTGCCGCAGCACCCGGCGATGACCGAGCGGTTCGACGCGATCCTGCACATGGCGTCCCCGGCCAGCCCCACCGACTTCGAGAAGCTGCCGGTGGAGATCCTCCGGGTCGGCTCGGTGGCGACGCTGGCGCTGCTGGAGCGGGCCACCGACGACGGCGCGCGGTTCCTGATGGCCTCCACCTCCGAGGCGTACGGCGACCCGAAGGAGCACCCGCAGCGCGAGACGTACTGGGGCAACGTCAACCCGATCGGCATCCGGAGCGTCTACGACGAGGCGAAGCGCTTCTCCGAGGCGGCCACCATGGCCTACCACCGCAGCCGGGGCACCGACACCGCGATCGTGCGGATCTTCAACACGTACGGGCCGCGGATGCGCCCGGACGACGGCCGCGCCATCCCGACGTTCATCTCCCAGGCGCTGCGCGGCGAGCCGATCACCGTGCACGGCACCGGCAACCAGACCCGTTCGATCTGCTATGTCGACGACCTGGTGCGCGGCATCCTGCTGCTGCTCGACTCGACCCAGACCGGGCCGATCAACTGCGGCACCGAGCACGAGATGTCGATGCGGCAACTGGCCGAGACGATCGTGTCACTCACCGGAAGCACGTCCGAGGTGAGCTACATCACTCGTGCCTCCGACGACCCGGAGATGCGCCGCCCGGACCTGACCCTCGCCCGCGAACTGCTGGGATACGAGCCGAGCGTCACGCCCGAAGACGGCCTCCGACGCACGATCGAGTACTTCCGCGGGCGTCTCGGGTACTGAACCCGCCGGGGACGCGGCTGACATCGGCGCGCGTACGAGGGCGTCGGTGGCCCGGCCGACCTACCCTCGGTTACATGTCAGCGACCTCGTCTGCCGGCGCCCCGATCCCCCGACACCTCAGCCGGGGCGCGGGCCGCGCCTCGGTTCCCGGCTCCGACCGGGCCGCCACCGGGCGCGCCCGTCCCTCGGAAACCAGGTGGTACCCCGCACACGACGAGGCGCCCCGCTCCGGCGGTCCCGGCGGCCCGGCCGGGCCGACCGGGCCCGGTGGTCCGGGCGGTGGCGGTCCGGGCGGATCCGGGCGGCGTGGCCCCCGGCCGCGCTGGGGGCGCATCGGCCTGGTGGCGGGCGTCGCGGTGCTGGTGCTGGCGCTGCTCGGCGGCCTCGGCGCGTGGTTCTACGCCCGCAACCTGGACGACGACCTGGCGCGCACCGACCCGTTCGCCGGGATCACCGGCGGCCGGCCTGCCAAGCAGGTCGACGGCGCGTTCAACATCCTGCTCGTGGGCAGCGACTCGCGGGATCCGGACGCCCCTGTCGACGGTTCCGGCAAGTGGCGCGCGGACACCGTGATCGTCATGCACATCCCGGCCGACCACAAGAGCGCCTACCTGGTCTCGGTGCCGCGTGACCTGTACGTGCCGATCCCGGAGAGCGCCGGCGCGTCCTGCGACTCGGGCTCGCGCAACAAGATCAACGCGGCGTTCGCGTTCGGCGGCCTGCCGCTCGCGGTGAAGACCGTGGAGTGCTTCACCGACGTACGGATCGACCACGTCATGGCCATCGACTTCGGCGGTTTCAAGGAGGTCACCGACGCGCTGGGCGGGGTCGACCTCAAGGTGGAGCGGACCATCACCTCGATTCACAAGCCGTACCGGACGTTCACCAAGGGCGTGAACCACATGAACGGCGCCGAGGCGCTGGACTGGGTCCGGCAGCGCAAGCAGTTCCCGGACGGCGACTTCGCCCGGATGCGGCACCAGCAGGAGTTCCTGAAGGCGCTGATGGACAAGGCGGCCAGCACCGGGACGCTCACCAACCCGAAGAAGCTGAACGACTTCCTCAAGGCGGTCACCGCCGCCGTCACGGTCGACCAGGGATTCTCGTTGACCGACATGGCAGTGCAGTTCCGCAGCCTGCGGGGCGAGAACCTGACGTTCGTCACCAGCCCGCACCTGGGCGGCCAGACCATCGACGGCCAGTCGGTGGTGGTCTCCGACCGGGAGAAGGCGCTGGCGATGTACAAGGCCATCGCCGCGGACCGGATGGCCGAGTGGATGCAGGCCAACCAGAAGGGTTCGGGCGACAACGCGGGCGGCTGACGCCGGCACGACATGACCGGTAACGAGCGCTAGGGCCTCGCCACCACGGAGGCCAACCGCCGACCGGCTCCTTACCCCTGCCCGTTCGGCCACAACCCGAAGGTGTTGGCCGGTATTGACGGGAATTGCGGCCCTACGAGGTCGCGAATACGGGAACAGATACGTAAAGTGGTCCCGCCCCCGATCACCGAGCTGGAGCACGCATGTCGGTCCAGACCAGCCGTCGCCCGCAGTCACCGGCACCCGGATCATCCGGGCGGGTCCCTCCGGTCATCCCCACACAGCCCGGTTCCGGCGGTCGCGGTCCCGGCGGTGGCAAGAAGAAGCGCACCAAGCGCAAGGACCCGCTCTGGGCCAAGCTCACACTGGTGCTCGGCGCGGTGCTGATGGTGACCAGCGGCGTCGCGATCGTCGGCAGCAAGGCCGTCATCGGCCAGGCCACGAACAACATCGCCCAGCGCAACCTGCTCGGTGAGGCCGGCAAGAGCGAGGCCGAGGGCGGCAGCAGCCTCGAAGGCCCGATCGACATGCTGCTGCTCGGCGTGGACGCGCGGGCCCGCTGGGCCGCCGACGACGTCCGGTCGGACACGATCATCATCCTGCACATCCCGGCCAGCCACGACCAGGCGTACCTGATCTCGATCCCCCGGGACACCGAGGCGCGCATCCCGGCGTTCGAGAAGAGCGGCTACAAGGGCGGCACCGACAAGATCAACGCGGCCTTCTTCCACGGTGCCCAGAACGGTGGCGGCTGGGAGGGCGGCGCTCAGCTGATGGCCAAGACGATCAAGTCGATGACCGGCATCGGTTTCGACGGCGCCGCGATCATCAACTTCGGCGGCTTCAAGAGCGTGATCGACGCGCTCGGCTCGGTGCGGATCTGCGTCAGCCACGAGGTCAAGTCGCACCACATGTCGTACGTCGACGGCAAGCCGATGTGGAACGCCGACGCGAAGAAGACCGGCAAGCCGTACAAGGCAGTGGTGCACAAGAAGGGCTGCCGGGAGATGGAGGGCTGGGAGGCCCTCGACTACTCCCGCCAGCGCTACGGCCTGCCGAACAGCGACTACGACAGGCAGCAGAACCAGCAGCAGCTGATCAAGGCGATGGCCAAGAAGGCCACCGAGGGCGGCATGCTCACCAACCCGATCAAGCTGAACTCGCTGATGAAGGCGGCCGGCAAGGCGTTCGTGCTGGACACCGGCGGCGTGCCGATCGCCGACTTCATCTTCACGCTCAAGAACCTCAACGGGAACGACCTGGTCACGCTGCGGACCAACGGCGGCACCTTCGCCGGCAACGGCAACGGCCGGGAGACGTTCAACGAGGCGACGATGGACATGTTCCAGGCGGTCAAGAATGACAAGCTGGCCGACTTCGTGGTGAACAACCCGGACGTCCTCTCCACCCGTAAATGACTCGCTGACCTGCGCGAAAGCGATACCGGTCGGCCGATCCCCCCGTAGCCTGACGTGAGCGGGTCTCATGTCGCGGCTACGGGGGGATCGTCACGTCCAGGCCAGCACGGAACCGACGCGGGCGGGGTGGACCCGCCCGCTGGGCCCGGTTCCTGCTCGGCGCCGGGCTCGTCCTGGTCCTGCTCGCCACGCTCGGCGTCGCCGGGCTGCACTGGCTCACCTCGCGCTACGACCGCACCGTGGCCAAGGAGCAACTGCTCGACCCGGCCGCCCGCAAGAAGCGGACGGACCTGGACGGCGCGCTCAACTACCTGCTGATCGGCTCCGACCACCGGCCCGGCGCGAACCCGGAGGACCAGCGCTCCGACAGCATCCTGATCGTGCACGTACCGGCCGGGATGCGGCAGGCGTACCTGATCTCCGTACCGCGCGACCTGCTGGTGGCGCTCCCCCCGGCACCCGGCTTCCCCGGCGGCCAGGACAAGGTCAACGCCGCGTACGAGCACGGCGGCGGCGGTGAGGGCGGCGCGCGCCTGCTCAGCACCACCCTGAACCGGCTCACCGGGATCCGCTTCGACGGCGCGGCACTCGTCGACTTCTCCGGCTTCAAGGAGGTGATCGACCAGCTCGGCGGCATCCGGATGTGCGTGGACACGCCGGTGCGCTCGATCCACACCCGGTACCAGTTCGAGGCCGGCTGCCAGCAGATGGACGGCGCGCGGACGCTCGACTACGTGCGGCAGCGCTACGACCTGCCCGGTGGCGACTTCGACAGGCAGCGGCACCAGCAGCAGATGCTGCGGGCAGTGCTCGACCGGGCGGGCGAGACGCGGCTGCGCAGCGACCCGGTCAAGCTGGACCGCGTGCTGCGGGCGGCCGGCGGGGCGCTGACCGTGGACACCAACGGCGTACCCCTGGACGAGCTGTTGTTCGCGTTGCGCGGCCTGCCCGCGGACGCCCTGCGCGGGGTCCAGGTGCCCTCCTACCCGCAGACCATCGACGGCGTCTCGTACGTGGTGCTGGACGACGGCGGCGCCGGGCTGTTCGGCGCGCTGCGCGACACGCGCGTGCCGGAGTGGGCCGGCGCCAACCCGCGCTGGGTCAACCGGCTGTGAGCGCCGCGGGCGACTAGGCTTGGTTACCGTGTTCGGAGCCTCACTACCCAGCGTGCCCGCGTCGGCCGTGCCCGACGACGTCTACCTGCTCGACGTCCGCGAGGACGACGAGTGGGCCGCCGGCCACGCGCCGGCCGCCCACCACCTGCCGATGACCGAGCTGCCCGCCCGGATCGCCGAGATCCCGCAGGACCGCGACGTCGCGGTGATCTGCCGCTCCGGCGGCCGGTCCGCCCAGGTGGTCGGCTACCTCATGCGCAACGGCTGGGACCAGGTCCGCAACGTCGACGGCGGGATGGGCGACTGGGCCGCCGCGGGCCGTCCGGTGGTCACCGACGACGGGCAGCCGGGCCGGGTCGCCTGAGCCGGTGACACGGCCATGACCGCCCCCCTGGTCTTCGCCCATCGCGGCGCCTCGTACGACCTGCCGGAGCACACGCTCGCCGCCTACCTGCGCGCCCTGGACGAGGGCGCGGACGGGCTGGAGTGCGACGTCCGGCTGACCCGTGACGGGCACCTGGTCTGCGTGCACGACCGCCGACTGGACCGCACCAGCAACGGCCACGGGCTGGTCAGCGCGCGGACGCTCGCCGAGCTGGAGGCACTGGACTTCGGCTCCTGGCACCGGGCCGCGACGCTCGCCGAGGACGACGTGCCGCTCGACGAGTCGCACACCCGGCTGCTCACGCTGGAGCGGCTGCTCGACGCGGTGCTGACCGCCGGGCGGCCGGTCCGGCTGCTGATCGAGACCAAGCACCCGTCCCGCTACCGGGGCGAGGTCGAGCGCCGCCTGGTCGAGATGCTGCGCCGGTACGGGCTGGCCGAGCCCCGCCCGGACCATCCGGTCCAGGTGACGGTGATGTCGTTCTCGCCGCTCGCCGTACGCCGGGTCCGGGAACTCGCGCCGGCGCTGCCCACCGTGCTGCTGCTGGAGGTGCTGCCGCGCCTGCTGCCGCTGGGCCGGCTGCCGTTCGGTGCCCGGATCGCCGGCCCCGGCGTGGACCTGGTCCGGGCCCGTCCGCGCCTGGTCCCCTCGCTGCGCGCCGCCGGCAACTCGGTGTACGTCTGGACCGTCAACGAGCCGGAGGACCTGGAACTCGTGCTGGAAGCGGGCGTGGACGGGGTGATCACGGACCGGCCGGCCCACGCGCTGGCCCGGTTGGGCCGGTGAGTCCCGTCGATCGGTACCGGAGACGGTCGACCGGCCGGGGGTGTCCCGGACGCGGACGGCGCGGCACACTCGGGACATGCCGGAGCGAACCGACTACCCCGCCTTCATCGCCGGCCACACCGCAGTGATCAACATGATCAACTCGGGCGAGTCCGGCCTCGCCGTGCTCACCCGCCTGCTCCGCGAGGTCGAACCCGCGGTCGGCGCGGCCGGCCTGGTCTTCGTGGAGTTCACCCCGGCCGGCGGACGGGTCGTCGCCGCGACCGGCAGCGCCGAGTTCGTCCTCGGCCGCCCGCTGCCCGCCACCGACCCGGCCACCGTCTGCCTGCTCGCCGGCCCGCCGGTACGGGAGGTCCGGGTCGACGCGATCCCCGGTGCGCTCGCCGACGAGGTCGCCGGCCGGGGCCTCTGCCGGATGATCGTGGCGCGCGCCGAGATCGGCGGGCTCACCATCGGCAGCCTGCACGCGCTCTACCCGCTGGGCGAACCGCTGCAACCCTCGCAACGCGCCGTCATCGGCTACATCGCCGCCTGCATCGCCCACATGTACGGCGACCAGACCGGCCTGCCCGTACACGGGGACGGCCCGGTCGTGGCGGCGCTCGCCGACGGCCTCGCGGTGGTGGACCGGGACGGACGGGTCCGGCTCTGGAACCCGGCCGCGGTCGAGGTGACCGGCCGGCCGGCGGACGAGGCGCTGAGCCGGCCGCTGCCGTTCCCGCTGCCGCCGCCCGGTCAGGTGCTCGACCACCGGCTGCCGGACGGCCGCTGGCTGCGGATCACCTCCGGCGAACTGCCCGGCCCGAACGCGCTGCGCGTGGTCAGCTTCCGCGACACCACCGACCAGCAGCGGCGCGACCACGACCGGGACCTGTTCGTCGCGGTGACCAGCCACGAGCTGCGCACGCCGGTCACCGTCATCAAGGGGTACGCGGACACGCTCACCGACCACTGGGACTCGCTGAGCGACGGCGACCGCAGACAGGCCGCCCGGATCATCGGCCAGCGCGCCAACGAACTGGCCCGCCTGGTCGACCGGCTGCTGACCGCCGCCACCGAGAACCGTCCCGGTGGCGAACCGGCCGCGCCGTTCGACCTGGTCGACGCGTTGCGCGCGGCGGTGGGGGACCTGCCGGCGGACGTCCGGCACCGGGTCGTGCTCGACCTGCCCGCCGACCTGCCCAAGGCGCTCGGCGACCGGCACAGCCTCGCCACGGTGCTCACCGAACTGGGCACCAACGCCGGGAAGTACTCGCTGCCGGACACCCCGATCGAGATCACCGCCGAGGCGAACGAGCGGACCGTCTCGTTCCGGGTGGCCGACCGGGGCATCGGCATCCGGCCGGAACACGTGGAGCGGGCCTTCGACCGGTTCTGGCAGGGGGAGTCCGGCGACCGCCGCCGGTATCCCGGCGCGGGGCTCGGTCTCTATCTCGTCCGCCAGATCGTTGAACAGCAGAATGGATGGGTATCCCTCCGGCCCAGAGCTGGTGGCGGTACGGTCGCAGAGGTGCGGCTGCCCCGGGGTTGACCGGGCGCTCACGGGCGGGGAAGGAACGACGTGTCGACTGGTCCGGCCGAACGGTCGTGGTGCGTGGTGGTGCCCCACGACGCCACCGGCGCGCGCCTGGCCCGGCACCGGCTCGCCGACGAGCTGACCGGTGTCGTACCCCCGGTCCTGGTGGCCGACCTGGTCGCGGTCCTCGCCGAGCTGGTCGGCAACGCGGTCCGGCACGCCGACTCGCTGCCCGGCGGCGTGGTGCGGGTCGCCTGGCGGCTGCGCCCGACCGGGCAGGGGCCGAGCGTCGAGCTGCGGGTCACCGACGGCGGTTCCGGTGCCGGCCCGTGCATGCGTACCGCCTCGCCCGACGCGGCGGACGGTCGAGGGCTGCACATCGTCGCCGGGCTCGCCAGCGGCTGGGGGGTGGAGCGCGACGGCCTGGGCCAGAGCGTGTGGGCGCGGTTCGACCCGGTCCCGGCGCAGCGGACGGACCTCGTCGCCGCCGGCTGACCGACGCGGCGGGCGGGTCCGGCCCCCGCCACCGAGACCCGGCATCTAGGCTGTCTCGCCATGAGCGAGCGGAGCGGAGCGGGCGCATGAGCAAGCGTCGGAAGAACCAGCGGGCCGGCGAGGCCACCCCGAAGCGGGAGAAGGTGCGCGACGTCTTCGTGCCCCGGCCGTTCGAGGGCCTGGCGGACGAGCCGGAGTGGATCGCCCTGCGCGAGCTGGTCCCGGCCGCGTCCGCGCCGCTGCGGCTGACCCCGGAACTGATCGAGGAGTACGGCGACCGGCCGGTCACGCTGGCCACCGTGCTGCCGATGGCCGCACCGGCGATGACCAAGCCGGACGGGCGGGTCTTCATCGGCCTGCAGCGGCACCAGCAGTCCGGCGACGTCTCCCGTGACCTGGCGGACGCGCTGATCTCCGCGCTGCGCACCGAGCCGGGCGGCCAGGTGAGCGTGCCGCCGCTGCCCGGGCCGGGCCCCCGCCTCCAGGACATCCTGGTGGACGGCCCGCTGGAGATCACCATGCACGACGGGTTCGACTTCTGGCTGGACCCGGGCGCCGCCGACGACCCGAACGTGCAGGCGTCCCTGGAGCGGGCCAACTCGGCGATCTACCCGACCGTCAAGCTGGCCGCCGCGCCGGCCGCGTACTGGTGCCAGGTGCCGGAGAAGGCCCACGTGCGCCTGGTCCTGGCAGAGGACGAGGACACCGCGCTGGACGCGCTGTCCCGGCTCGCCGCGGCGGGCGCGCTGACGCTCGGCGACGACACGAAGTTCGCGGGCATGTTCCGGGCGCACGGGCGCCTCGCACCGGTCTGGGACCTGCCGGAGGACACCCCGGCCGCCGAGTGGGAGGCGCCGGTGGCGGAGTTCGCCAAGCGCTACGCCGAGGCGGTCGCGGAGCGGGAGCCGCTCGACGCCGCCGGCCGCCGGGCCCGCCAGGGCCTGCTCGGCCGCCAGCTGACGCTGCGCTGACGTCTCCGGGTCAGGCGGCCCCGTCCTTCTCCCGCACCAGCGGGCAGGACATGCAGCGCGGGCCGCCCCGCCCGGAGCCCAGCTCGGACCCGGCGATGGCGATCACCTCGATGCCGGCGCGTTCCAGTTGCGCGTTGGTCTCCACGTTGCGCTCGTAGCCGACGCACAGCCGGGGCGCGAGCGCGAGCGTGTTGTTGCCGTCGTCCCACTGCTCGCGTTCGGCGGTGACCGGGTCCAGGCCGGTGTCGATCACCCGGAGCTGGTCGACGTCCATCGCGTCGGCGGCGGCCCGCAGGAACGGCGCCGGCCCGTCGACCCGCAGGTCGTCGCCGTCCGCGCCGGCGATGACCGTGTACGCGGACAGCTCGTGCGCGACGTTCGGGTACATCAGCACGGCGTCCACGTCGACCATCGTGCAGATCGTGTCCAGGTGCATGGTGGCGCGTTCCTGCGCGATCGGCACCACCAGGATGGTGTGCGCCAGGCCGGCCGCGAACACCTGCCGGGCGAGCCGTTCCGCGCCGGCCGGGGTGGTGCGTTCGCCGACGCCGACGGCGAGCACCCCCGGCGCGAGCAGCAGCACGTCGCCGCCCTCCAGGTGCTCCATCCGGGGGTGGTAGACGAACTCGGTGCCGACGAAGCGCGGGTGGTAGCGGTAGATCGCGTCGGTGAGCGTGGTCTCCCGCCGCCGGGCCGGCATGGCCAGGCTCGTCACGCCGACCCGGTCGCCGATCCAGACCGACGAGTCGCGGGTGAACAGCAGGTTGGGCAGCGGATCGATGACGAAGTCGTGCCGGTCCATGAGCGTCCAGACCAGACCGCCGGGGCGGTCGGCGCCGAGCCGCAGTTCCTCGTGGGCGAGCCCGGCGGTGAGCACGTCGGCCAGTCCGGCCGGATCGAGGTACGCCAGGTGGTCGGCGACGCGGCGCCGCAGGGTGTGGCCGAGCCGGCGGGACCGCAGCACCTGCTCGGTCAGTTCGGCCCGGGCGTCGGGCACGGCGAGCGTCTCGGCCAGCAGGTCGGCCAGATAGAGCACCTCGACCCCACGGGACCGCAACGCCGCCGCGAATGCGTCGTGCTCCTCCTGTGCGCGTCCCACCCATGGGATAGCGTCGAACAGAAGGCTGTCGTTGTTGCGTGGGGTGAGGCGGGCCAGTTCCGGTCCCGGGCGGTGCAGCAGCACCGTCCCGAGCCGGGCGACTTCGCTGTCCACATAGTGGGTCACCCCCGCAGCCTAGGGCAGGCTTGCGCACCATCCGGAAAAGAAGTGTGAATGAATATGGCATTCATCCGCACTCACTCCGGCGGTCCAACTTGCCGAGCCCCGGGGGGCGCAACGTAGGGTAGTGGAGACATAACTTCGAGAGACCTTTTGCCGGAGGTCGCGATGACTGTCTTTCCCGCTCGTCGAGCCGTACCGAGCAGGGCACTGCCGCCCCGCACGGTGCCGCACTCCCCCCGGGTCGAGCCCACCTCGGTGCTCGAGCCGGCCCGACCGACTCCATTGGAGTGGGCCCGGCGTCGCCGGGCGGAGCGGGGGGCCCGCCGGTTGGAAGCGGCAGGGGCCCGCGCCCTGGGCCAACTCGACCACCTCGGTCCCGCCTGGCACGTCATCGAGTGGCCCCGGACGGACCCGGCCGACATGCTGCTCGACCGCGGCCGCGACGACCGGGCCGGGTTCCTGGCCATCGGCCCGAGCGGTCTGTTCGCGGTCACCATCGCCGACCACGGCCGGGCCCGCGTGCTGGTGGCCGGCGACGTGGTCCAGATCAACGGCAAGCGCCCGCCGTACGTGCTGGAGGCCCGCCGGGACGCCAAGCGCGCCAGCAAGGCCCTCTCCGACGCGGTCGGCCTGCCGATCCCGGTGACGCCGGTGCTGACGTTCGTCGGCTCCGGGGTGATCAGCGTCTACGGCCTGCCGAAGGACTGCCTGATGGCCACCCACCGCGAGCTGGACCGCCTGCTCGTGGCCGGTGGGAACCGGATCAGTCCGGCCACCGCCGAGAAGCTCTCCCGCGTCGCGCAGGCGCCGGCCACGTGGTTCAACGGCACGTACCGTCCAACCGCCGACTACCGGTGGTATGACGAGGGCCGAACGGCCGCTGACAAGCAGGCCGCCCGCCGGTAACGTCTCCGGCGACGCCACGCGGCCCACGGCACCCTCCCGACTGGTTCCGTCGGTCCGCGCCGTCGCCGGCCGCCCGGCAGCCGATGCTTCCGCCGCACCGACCGGCTAGCGTGGACAGACCGTCGGTGTACATAGGAGGCGCGGTGGCCCACGTCGAACTCTCACTCTCGGAAGTGTTCGCGCCCGCGGCATCCACCGAGCAGGAGTCCGACAACTTCGGGCAGTGGTCCGGCATGGTCTCCCGGGCCGCCGAGCCGTGCCTGCTGATCGACGCCGGCACCACTGTCGTGGCGATCTCCTCGGCCGGCTGCGACCTGCTCTGCCTGGGCGCCCCGGAGGACGTGATCGGCCTGCCGCTGCTGGAGGGCGGCCTGCGCCTCGTCGACTTCACGGCGAGCCCGAGCGAGCTGACCGAGCAGGAGACCGACAAGATCCCGCCGCTGCTCGCGCTGCACTCCGGGCGGCTCGCCCGCGGCCTGCTGCGGGTGCAGGGGCCCGGCTCCGACGCCGGCCGGACCGTCGACGCCATCTCCACGCCGGTGCTCACCGACGGCGCGGTGGCCGGGTCGCTCACCTTCCTCTCCGCGGTCTGACCCGCGACGAGACCCGGCGCCCTTCACCCGGGCCGGTCATCCTCCTACGATGGCCTCGACCCCACCACACGACGACATCCCTCGATGCCCGAGGACGCCCCCGTGCCCCGCACCCCACACCCCCGACGCCGCCACCGCCCGCTGGCGCTGCTGACGCTGCTCGCCCTCGCCGCCTGCGGCGCCCCGCCCGAGCTGCGTGCGCCGTCCGCCGCCGCCACACCGGTCCCGGTGCCGTCGGTGTCCGCCACGCCCAGCCCGAGCGCCACGCCGACCCCACCCGTGCCGGTTCTCCCGTCCACGCTCTCCCCGTCCGTGCCGGCGTCGGCGGCACCCTGCCGGGGGCGGCCCTCCGGCGACCGGATCGTCGCGCTGCTGCGCGGCTCCGCCGGTGTGCTGCCCCGCGACGTCCGGGTCACCGTGTCGACCGGTCCGCTCTGCGCCGAGGGCTGGCAGTACACCGTCCTGTCGGTCACCGGGCACGAGGAGTTGCAGGTGGTCACGCGCGGCGACAGCGGCACGCCGAGGCTGGTCACGGCCGGCACGGACGTGTGCGGCGTCGAGGTGCGGACCGTGGCGCCGGCCGGCATCCGTACCCTGGCCTGCGACGGCACGCCGGGTGCGTAGGCTGATCGGCATGCCGGGAACACCGCCGACCCGCTTCGTCTACCTGGGCCCCGAGGGCACCTTCGCCGAGCAGGCCCTGCGTACGGTGCCCGCCGCCGAGCGCGGGGACCGCACGCCGGCCCGCAGCGTCGGTGAGGCGCTCGACGCGGTACGCGCCGGAGAGGCGGACGCGGCGCTGGTGCCGCTGGAGAACTCCATCGGCGGCGCGGTCGGGGTGACGCTCGACGAGCTGGTCGAGGGCGACCCGCTGGTGATCACCCGCGAGGTGGTCCTGCCGGTGGAGTTCGTGCTGGCCGCCCGCGCCGGCACCACGCTGTCCGGCGTCCGCTCCGTCGCGGCCCACCCGCAGGCGTCCACCCAGTGCCGGGGCTGGCTGCGGGAACACCTGCCGGACGCCACAGTGGTCGACGTGCTTTCCAACGGCGCCGCCGCGGCCGGGGCGGCGAGCGGCGAGTACGACGCCGCCATCTGCGCCCCGATCGGCGCGAGCCGGCACCGGCTCGCGGTGCTGGCCGACAAGATCGCCGACCACCCGGACGCGGTGACCCGGTTCGCGCTGGTGTCCCGCCCCGGACCGCCTCCGCCGCCCACCGGCGACGACCTGACCTCGCTCGCGGTGTGCCTCGCACACGACCGGGTGGGCGCGCTGCTGGCGGTGCTGATGGAGCTGGCCGTGCGCGGCGTGAACATGACCCGGATCGAGTCCCGCCCCACCGGCGAGGCGCTCGGCCGCTACGTGTTCTTCCTGGACTGTGCCGGGCACGTCGCCGACGTACGCCTCGGCGAGGCGTTGCAGGGGCTGCGCCGGGTCTGCGCCGACGTACGGTTCCTGGGGTCGTACCCCCGGCACCGCTGGAGCACGGCGGCGGGTGACCAGCAGACGCCGGTGCCGCCGGGGCTCACCGACGCCGACTACGCCGACGCGGCGGCCTGGGTGGCCCGGCTGCGGGCCGGCGAGCTGAGCTGACCGGCCCGGGGCGACCTGCGCGGACGCCCCGGGCGCCCAGGGTCACTGCAGCAGGCCGCCGAGCACGCCGCCCTGCTGCTGGGAGCCGCTGCCGGCCACCGGAGGCTCCTCCGAGGGCTGGACCACGACGAAGCCCTGACCGGCGAAGCTCATCGTGAACGCCTCACCGGTGCTGCGGCCGAGCAGCGTGCCCAGGCCGAGCTGCTCGGCACGGTGGTAGCCGGTCTGGAGGTTCGCCGACCAGCACACCGCCGCCTGCGGGTCCACGTACGTCGGGGCGTCCACGTTGAGCACCACCGGGGTGCCCTTGGTGGTGATGGCGATCCGGCCGTGGCCGGTGAAGACGCAGTTGAACAGGCCGGACGAGGACGCGAAACCGGCGCCGCCGACCATCTTGATGTCGTACTGGAGCGTCGAGTCGAACGCCAGCACGCTGGAGCCGTTGATGGACAGCGCGTCGCCCGGCTCCAGGTCGATGACGTGCACGTCCTTGGCGAAGTCGGCGAGGAAGACGTCGCCGCGCCCGGAGACCTTCATCAGCGGCACGCCCTCGCCGGTGAGCCGCTGCTTGATGAACTTGCCGATGCCGCCGGAGCCGAGCGCCTGGAACTGCACCTGCCCCTGGTAGGCGACCATCGACCCGACCCGGGCCATCGCCTCGCCGTTCAGCTCGATCTTCAGCATCTTGGAGTTCTGCAACCGCATGCCCGGCTGCTGGGACTCCTTCTCAAGGTTCTCCGCGGAGAACAGCGCGCTGCGCATGGGTTTTCCTCCTGCATCAGGATCTGCCTGATCCGCAGGTTAGGGGACCGGCGCAACCGCCGGGATCAGCCGAGCGGGGACGCGCCGGAGGCCGGTCAGCCCCAGCCCAGGGCGTGCAGCCGCTCGTCGTCGATGCCGAAGTGGTGGGCGATCTCGTGCACCACTGTCACCGCCACCTCGTCGACGACATCGTCGTCGGTGTCGCAGATCGCCAGGATCGGGTTGCGGTAGATCAGGATGCGGTCGGGCAGCACGCCGGAGTAGTCCCAGCCGCGCGAGGTGAGCGCGTGCCCCTCGTACAGGCCGAGCAGGTCCTCGCCCGGCGGCGGGTCGTCCTCCACCAGGATGACCACGTTGCTCATCAACCCGAGCAGTTCCTCGAGCACCTCGTCGAGCGCCTCGCCGACCAGTTCCTCGAACCGGTCCCGGCTCATCTCCACGGCCACGCGGCCCGGTCACTCCCTCCGGATCGGGCACACCGCACGGCGAGGGCGTCCCGCAGGACACCCCCGCCGTGCCGTACGCGAGGTCAGGCCAGACGGGCGTTCAGCGTGATCTGCGCGCCCGGCGACAGCAGCCGGGAGATCGGGCAGTTCTCCTTGGCCGCCTCGGCGAGCTTGGTGAACTCGGCCTGGTCGATGCCGGGAACCTGGCCCACGGTCTCCAGGTCGATGCGGGTCACGGTCATGCCGGCGTCGGTCTTGTCGAAGTGCACCTTGGCGGTGGTCTCCACCGCCGTCTCCTGGGCGCCGGCGTCGGCGAGCTGCTTCGAGAGGGCCATCGAGAAGCAGCCGGCGTGCGCGGCGCCGATCAGCTCCTCGGGGTTGGTGCCCTCGCCCTCCTCGAAGCGCGACTTGAAGGAGTAGTTGCCGGACAGGCCGCCCTTGCCGGTGCGGACGGTGCCGGACCCCTCGGTGAGGTTGCCCTGCCAGCGAGCGGATGCGGTACGGATAGGCATGGCACCGACGCTAACCGAAAGCGGGCCGCCCCGCACCGGACCCCGGGGTCGCGATCCGGGCCGGCGGGACCGGGCTGTGCCATGATTCGACGCAGGCCCGCGTACGGGAAGGGTGGCCATGTCGCAGGATCTCCCCGTTCCCCGGCAGGACAAGCGAATCCCCATGCAGGACACCAGGTCCGACGACACCACGATCGTCGAGTGGGGCGACACCGAGCCGGAGTCGTCCGGCCGGGCCGCGCGCTCGCTCGCCGCGCTGGGCCGGGACCGCCGTCTGCCGCCCGTGCTCACCGGGCTCGGTGCGGTGGCCGCGCTCGCCTCACTGATCGGCGAGTGGCTGGCGATCACGGTGCCGGCCGAGACCCGGGGCGAGGACGCACCGGCCCGGCTGACCAGCGGCATCTCCGAGATCGGCGGGCTCGGTACGGCGTACCTGGTGGGCCTGCTCGGGCTGTCGGTGGCGGTGGGGCTGGCGCTGCGCGGCGCCCCGGCGGTGCGGCAGCACGCCCGGCTGGCCGGGCTGGGTCTCGCGGCGGGCGTGCTCGGGGTGCTGGTCGCGACCGCCGCCTCCCTCGAACAGCTGGCCCGGCGCATCCTGTTCTTCGTCGGCGAGCAGAGCCTTCAGGTCGAACACGGACGCGGCCTGGTCAGCGCGTTCGTCGCTGTCGCACTGCTGGCGGCCGCGCTGCACCTGGCCGGCCGGACGGCCGGCGGGACGCCCACCGACGGGGAGCCGGACGAGGACCGGCCCGAGCGCCGCCGCCGGGCGGACGAGGACGACGTGCCCCCGGCCCCGGCGGATCTGACGGTGCAGCCCACGGTGCCGTTCGCGGGCCCCGAACGGGCGTACTGAACCAGCTCCGGCAGCGCGTCCGGCGGCCACCGGAGCTTCGCCGCCGATTCGCTGGAAAGCCGTGGTTGCCGCCCGTTCCGCGAGATACGGTTGCTGCCCGCCGTCCCATGGTCGCGGCACCGAGGACCTGGTCGGCCGGCGTGACGGCGGCGGGCGAAGGAGGAACCATGACCCGCCCGGGACTGCCCAAGCTGATCGCCACCGACCTCGACGGCACGCTCGTCCGCAGCGACGAGACCGTCTCCGCGTACACCCATCGGGTGCTCGACCGGGTGCGGTCCGCCGGGATCCCGGTGGTCGGCGCGACCGGCCGTGGACCGCGCCTGACCGAACTCACCCGTAACGACATCCGGGCCGCCGACTTCCTGGTGATGGCCGGCGGCGGCCGGGTGGTGGACCAGAGCGACCCGGAGGGGCCCCTGGTGCTGCGGGACGAGCGGCTGCCCGGTGAGGTGCTGGCCCGGATCCTCACCGACCTGGAGGCGGCGGTCGGCCCGCTCACCGTGATGGTGGAGGCGTCGGACGAGCACGACGCGCCGCTCTGGGGCGACTACCACCCGAGCTGGCCCTACCCGGACCGGTTCGAGGCGCGCAGCCGGGTCGAGTGCCTGTCCTGCGACGTGATCAAGGCGTTCGCGCGTACCGCCGACCACCACGTGGACGAGCTGCTGGCCGCGGCGCGGGCGATCGTGCCACCGGACGTGGCCACGCTCACCCAGGCCGGGCTCGGCTTCGTCGAGATCTGCCCGCCCCGCACCGACAAGGCCAGCGGGCTGAGCGTCATCGCCGAACGGCTCGGCGTGGACCCGGCCGACGTGCTGGTCTTCGGCGACCAGCCGAACGACCTGCCGATGTTCGACTGGGCCGGCTGGGCCCGGGTGGCGGTGGCGAACGCCCACCCGGAGGTGCGCGCCGCGGCGGACGAGATCACCTTGCGCAACGACGACGACGGCGTCGCGGTCTACCTGGACCGGCTACTCTCCCGGTGATGGAAGATCCACCTCGCCTCGTCGCCTCCGACATCGACGGCACGCTGCTGCGCGACGACCGGACGCTCAGCGCGCGTACCGCCGCGGTGCTGGCCCGCATCAACGCCGCCGGCACGCCGGTGGTCCTGGTCACCGGCCGTCCGATCCGCTGGCTCCAGATGGTGTACGAGCAGCTCGCCGAGCCGCTGCCGGCGATCTGCGCCAACGGCGCGGTGGTGTACGACCCGGTCACCGACCAGGTGCTGCGGGCCGACCCGCTCGCCCCGGAGCTGCTGGCCGAGGTGGCCCGGCGGCTGCGCGCCGAGGTGCCCGGGGTGAGCTTCGCGGTGGAGATCGTGGACAGCCGGCAGATGCGGCACGAGGCGCACTACCCGCTGCGCTGGGACGCCGACCTCGACGCGATCCGGGCCGTCGAGTCGCCGGAGGAGCTGCTGTCCGCGCCCGCGGTGAAGCTGCTGGCGCGGGCCGGTGAGCAGGACCCGGACGTCTTCGTGCGGATGGTGGCGGGCGCGCTGGAGGGGCTGGCCGAGGCGACCCACTCGTCGTACAGCGGGCTGATCGAGATCTCGGCCGCCGGTGTGACGAAGGCGGCCGGCCTGGCCTGGTACGCGGAGCGGCTCGGCGTCGACGAGCGGGACGTGCTGGCCTTCGGCGACATGCCCAACGACGTGCCGATGCTGGCCTGGGCCGGACGGGCGGTGGCGGTCGCCAACGCCCACCCGGCCGTACGGGAGATCGCCCACGAGGTCACCGGGCCGAACACCGAGGACGGCGTGGCCGCGTACCTGGAGAAGGTCTTCGAGCTGGACTGAGCGGCCGGGGCACCGTGAGGCGCCCCGGCCGACGGGTCACAGGTACTGGCCGGGCGCGTGGCCCTCGCCGGCGCCGGGCATCCCGGGCATGCCCGGCATCACGCCGCCCGGGCCGCTGGGCAGCGCCTGGCGGCCCGAACGCATCTGCTCCAGCTGGACGCGGGCGGCCATCTGCTGGGCCACCAGCGCGGCCTGGATGCCGTGGAACAGCCCCTCCAGCCAGCCCACCAGCTGGGCGTGCGCGATCCGCAGCTCGCCCTCGCTCGGGGCCTGCTGCTCGGTGAACGGCAGCGAGATCCGCTCCAGCTCCTCGCGCAGCTCGGGCGCGAGGCCCTCCTTCAGCTCGACGATCGAGCGCTCGTGGATCTCCCGCATCCGGTGCCGGCTCGCGTCGTCGAGCGGCGCCGCCTTCACCTCCTCCAGCAGCTGCTTGATCATGCTGCCGATCCGCATCACCTTGGCCGGCTGCTCGACCAGACGGGTCGGGTCCTCGCCCTTGCCCTCGTCGGTCTGCACCGTGCCGACCGGGCGGCCGTCCGGCCCGACCACCACCACGGTGCCCGGGATGCCATCGTTGCCCTGTTCGTCGTCGTGTCCGGCGGAGTGCGCTTCGGTCATGGCACCCATCTTTACCCACGCCGACCATGTGCACGCGGCCGGTCCGGGGGACGCTACGGTCGCCGCATGCTCTCCGACCCGCGCGACGTGCTGACCCGCCCGTCCCCGCCGCCGGATGCCACCGTCTACTACGGCGACCACCCGGACCAGTGCGCCGACCTGCGGCTGCCGGCCGGTGACGGGCCGCCCCGGCCGCTGGTGGTCGTGGTGCACGGCGGTTTCTGGCGGGCGGAGTACGACAGGGCCCACACCGGCCCGATGGCGGCGGCGCTGGCCGCGCTCGGCCACCCGGTCGCGCAGATCGAGTACCGGCGGACCGGCCGGCCGGGCGGAGGCTGGCCGCACACGCTCACCGACGTCCGCGCCGGGATCGCCGCGCTACCGGAACTCGCCGCCGCCGCGCTGCCCGGCCGGGTGGCGCCCGTACCGCCGATCCTGGTCGGTCACTCCGCGGGCGGGCACCTGTCCCTGTACGTGGCCGCGCACGCCCCGGAGACGGTCGGCGGGGTGCTCGCGCTGGCGCCGGTGGCCGACCTCGCGCAGGCGTACCGGCTGGACCTGGACGAGGGTGCGGTGGCCGCGCTGCTCGGCGGCGGCCCGGGCGACGTGCCGGACCGGTACGCGGCGGCCGACCCATCGGTATTGGTACCCGTCCGAACACGTACAGTAGTCATTCACGGTAATCAAGATGTGCAGGTTCCGATCGCGATCAGCCGGTCCTGGATAGCCGCAGATCAGGCCGCCGGAGGCTCGGCCACGCTCGTTGAGCTGCCCGAATGTGAGCATTTCGGGCTGATCGCACCGGGCTCCACCGCATGGCCCCGGGTCGTCGAGGCGTTGCGGTCGCTTCACGATGATCTTCAGGGCATTGACGCAGCGTCGTCGACCAGGTAGAACGCCGAAGGGGTGTGCACCATGGCCGCCCCGTCGGGAAGGAAGTCGGTGGCACAGATGAACCGCAGGCGGGCCCTGCAACTGCTGGCCGCGCTGGGCACCACCGGACTGGCGGCGGGGTGCGGCTCCGGGGACGACTCCGGGGAACAGGCCGGATCCGGCAGCCCGATCAAAGTCGGACTGATCGTGCCCGGCAGCGGGGCGAACAAGGCCATCGGCGACGAGATCACCAACGGCTTCCAGCTCTTCCTCAGCATGCGCGGTCAGCAGATCGCCGGCCACCCGGTCACGCTCGTGACCGCCGAGGAGGGCGACACCGCCGCCACCGGCAAGGCCGCTGTCGACCGGCTGCTCAAGGAGGGCGTGCTCGCGCTCACCGGCGTGGTCAGCCCGACCGTGATGACCGGCATCAAGGACGCGGTCGAGGAGGCCCGGGTGCCCCTGCTGGGCTCCAACGCCTCCCCGTCGACGCTCCAGGGCGTCGTCTACATCTGGCGCACGTCGTACGTGCTGACCGAGCCCGGCGAGGCGCTCGGCGAGTACCTGCGCCAGAAGCTGGACGCCTCCAGCCGGATCGCCATCTTCGGCACCCGCGGCCCCGGCAGCCAGGACGTCATCGAAGGGCTGCGGCGCGCGTACGAGCGGGGCCGCCGGCTCACCGAGGACCCGATCTTCACCGAGGACGACCCCAACCCCTCCCGGTCGCTCTACTCCGGGCCGATCCGCAAGGCGCTCGGGCGCAAGCCGGACGCGGTGTTCTGCCACTACTCCGGCGCCCAGGCCGTGCAGTTCGTCAAGCAGCTCTACGCCCAGGGCTACCGGGGACCGATCTACGCCCCCGGCTTCCTCACCGAGGGCACCGCGCTCGACCAGCTCGACGACGGGGAGAAGGGCCGCGAGCGCAAGCTCATCGAGTCGTACGGCATCGAGACCGCGCTGAACTACTCGGCCGACCTCAACAACACCGCGAACCGGATCTTCGCCTCGGCCTACCGGAAGACGTTCAACTCGGCGCCCACCACGTACGCGATGGCCTCCTACGACGCCGCGCTGGTGCTGGACAAGGCGATCCGGCTGGCCGGCGGGAGCCCCTCGCCGCAGCAGGTCAACCTGGCGCTCGGCAAGGTCGGCCAGGTGGACAGCCCGCGCGGCACCTGGCAGTTCAACCAGACCCGTACCCCGCAGCAGAAGTGGTACCTGCGCCGGGTGCAGACCGACGGCCGGCTGCTCTCCAACGTCGTGATCAACGAGCTGGCGACGCTGGGCTGACCGGTCCCCGTACACGCGCAAGGGCGGTCTCCCACCGGGAGGCCGCCCTTCGCGTCGAGGCGTGGCTCAGTGCCGCAGCTCGGCGATGCAGCACTTCACGCTGCCACCGCCCTTCTTCAGCTCGGCCAGCTCCACCGGGACCAGGTGGTAGCCGGCGGCCTTCAGCTTGCCGGCGAGCCGGGTCGCCTCGTTGTTCAGCACCACGTTGAGCCCGTCACTGACCAGGTTCAGGCCGAACGCCAGCGCGTCCTCGTCGTCCGCGACGATCGCGTCCGGGAAGAGCTGGGCCAGCACCCTCTGGCTCGCGGCCGAGAAGGCGCCCGGGTAGTAGACGACGTTCTCGTCGTCGATCGAGGCCAGCGCCACGTCCAGGTGGTAGAAGCGCGGGTCGACCAGGTGCAGCGAGACCACCGGCCGACCGAGCGCCTCCTGCGCCTCGGCGTGCGCGGCCGGCTCGGTCCGGAAGCCGTACCCGGCCAGGATCAGGCCGCCGTGCGCCTCCGGCAGGTACGCGAAGTCGCCCTCACCCTCGTTCGTCTCGCTCGGCGCGATGAACCGCCAGCCCTGCTGCTCGTAGAACGCCCGGTGCGCGGCGGCCTCGGCGGACCGCTGCTCGTGCTTGAACCGGGCGCCGTAGACCGTGCCGTCGACCACGAACGCGCCGTTTGCGGCGTAGACCATGTCCGGCAGGCCCGCCTCGGGAGTCAGCAGGTGCACCTCGTGGCCCAGCCCGACGAGCGTCTCGCGCAGCCGGTCCCACTGCTTGACCGCCAGGTCGGCGTCGACCGGCGTGGTCACGTCCATCCACGGGTTGATCGCGTACTCGACCGTGAAGTGCTCGGGCGAGCACATGAGATATGTCCGCTTTCGCGAGACTCGCTGCTGGTTCACGGTCACCAAGAGTAGGTACGGTACAACTTTGGTAACAGCCACAAGCATTGCTTCCCGGGAGCGGAACGTTGCAGATAGACGCGGTCGACCAGCGAATCATTGCGTTACTCGTCGCGGATGCTCGCGCCTCGTACGCGGACATCGGCAGCCGGGTGTCACTCTCCGCCCCCGCCGTCAAGCGACGCGTCGACCGCCTCCGATCCGCCGGGGTGATCCGGGGATTCACCGCCGTCGTCGACCCGGCCGCCGTCGGCTGGACCACCGAGGCGTTCGTCGAGCTGTTCTGCGCCGGCCGGACCACCCCGGCGCAGATCGGCGCCGCCGCCCGCCGGCACCCCGAGGTGGTCGGCGCGTACACCGTCTCCGGCGAGGCGGACGCGCTCGTGCACCTGCGCGCCGCGGACATCTCCCACCTAGAGGAGGCGCTGGAACGGCTGCGCGCCGAATCGTTCGTCACCTCGTCCCGTAGCACCATCGTGCTCTCCCGGCTGGTCGAGTCCCCCGGCGTCGGCCCGTCCACGCCTTGACCTCAACCTCGCTTCATGTCGTGCACTGGCACCGGTGACCGGCGAGACGCGAGGGGGCGGTATGCGTGCGGTGTGGCTGCGGGAGTTCGGCGGACCGGAGATGCTCGTGCCCGGGACGGCACCCGACCCGGCACCCGGACCGGGCCAGGTGCTCGTCGACGTGGCACACGCGAACATCACGTTCGTCGAGACCATGTTCCGGGCCAGCGGCTTCGGGCCGTTCGGCGCCGAACTCCCGGTGATCCCCGGTAACGGGGTCGGCGGCACGATCACCGCACTGGGACCGGACGTCGACCCGGCGCTCGCCGGCCGCGTCGTGGTCACCGCCACCGGCGGCACCGGCGCGTACGCCGAGCGCGTCGTGGTCGACCAGGGCGCGCCTGTCGCCGTACCCCCGGGGTTGCCGCTGGACGCGGCGGTGGCGCTGATGGCCGACGGCCGGACCGCCCTGATGCTGGCCCGGGCGGCCGGGCTGCGGCCGGGCGACCGGGTGCTGGTCGAGGCGGCGGCCGGCGGCGTCGGGTCGCTGCTGACGCAGCTCGCGGCGGCCGCCGGCGCGACTGTGGTGGCCGCCGCCGGCGGCGACCGCAAGGTGGACGTGCTCCGCGCCGCCGGCGTCGACGTGGCTGTCGACTACCGGCAGGCGGGCTGGGCCGGCCGGGTCCGGGACGCCGTCGGCGCCGTCGACGTGGTGTTCGACGGCGTGGGCGGGCCGCTCGCCCGGGAGGCGTTCGACCTGCTGGACCGCGGCGGGCGGATGCTCAGCTTCGGGCTGGCCGGCGGCACCTGGGCGGACATCCCGGCCGAGTCGGCAGCCGCACGCGGGGTGACGCTGCTGAGCCCCCGCCCCGGCCCGGACGAGCTGCGCGCCCTCACCGAGGCGGCGCTCGCCGAGGGCGCGGCCGGGCGGCTGCGGCCGCTGATCGGGCAGCGCTTCCCGCTGGAACGGGCCGCCGCCGCGCACGCCGCGATCGAGGCCCGTCGGACGGTGGGCAAGACGCTGCTCGACGTGCGGTGAGCCGCGCTCAGAGATACATGCCGGTGCGGTGCTCCTCGGCCCGGGCCGGCTTGTCGCCCTCACCGAAGAAGCGCTTGCCGCCGAACTCGCCGTGCAGGCGATCGTCCAGCTCGTCGGCCAGACCGGTCATCACCTGCACCGCAAGCATCAGGTGGGTGGCCTGGAAGTTGCGGCCGAACACCGGGATCGAGGCCCACACCGTGTCGTCGGCGCAGTACAGCCGGCCGATCGGCATCCGGTTGGTCAGCTCGGAGAGCTTCACGTACAGGCGCTCGGTCGGCTCGACCTCGGTCAGCACCGGCGAGAAGACGTCCACGAGCGGCGGGTTGTCGCGCACCCGGACGAAGACCATGGCCGAGCCGGCCCGGATGTTGATGTCGCCGTCGGAGTCGACCTGGAGCTGGTCGGACGCGGACTTCAGCATCGTCGACACGACGGTGCGGACCCGCTCCTCCAGGGCCAGCACGTCGTTCTCGCCGGACTGCGCGGCCGCCGCCGCGGCCAGCGCCTCGTCCAGGTCGGCCTCGACGTCGCGGTCCGGGCCGAACTCGCTGCGCGCGGTACCGAGCGGCTCCACGGGCAGCGCGTCGCCCTCGGCGTCGTGCACCAGGTAGACGAGGAAGGCCGGGTGCGGTGCGCCGTAGACGTCACGCAGCGTCCGGGACAGCACGGCGGCCAGCCGGGTCGCCTCGTCGGTGCCGCAGTCCAGCCCGAACTGCTCACCGGAACCCGGCACCACACCCGGCGGCGACCAGCCGAGCGCCACCATGTCGGCCACCGCCGCCCGGTCCAGCCGGTAGCCCTGCGGCAGCGT
Organism: Micromonospora sp. CNZ285; assembly: GCF_004637285.1. Lineage (NCBI taxonomy): Bacteria > Bacillati > Actinomycetota > Actinomycetes > Micromonosporales > Micromonosporaceae > Micromonospora > Micromonospora sp. CNZ285. The sequence continues at coordinate 5,228,200 of NZ_SPQD01000001.1, forward strand.
GGCGTTCCCGACCGCGCGGGCCGAGAGACGGCCCTCCTCGCCCGCGTCCACGCTCACCGAGTAGACGGCGTCGCCGGTGCCCGAGGCGGTCGGGTCGAGCGTGACCTCCAGGTGCCCGCCGGAGGGCAGCCCGCGCAGCCGGTCGGCGAGCGCCCGGGCGAACTCGCGCCAGGCCTCGGTGACCTTGGCGCGCAGATCAGCAGTGGTCGGCTCGTCGAGCAGGATCGACTCGTGGTGCTCCGGCGCGCTGCCGGTGGCGTGGTGCTCCGGCGCGCCGCCGGCAGGCTCGTCGACCGGCTCCGAGGGGTGGTCTGCCGTCATGATCGCCTCCGTCCGTTCCCGCCACCCTACCCAGGCGCGAAGGGGACCGAATCCCGCGCGAGGCGCTAATCCTCAGGTGTGGAACCACCCAGGTCCACCGGCCAGGAACCGGCCAGCGCACTGAGCCGCTCGGCCGCCGCGGCCGGGTCCGCGCCGCGCCCCACCGCCAGCCCCAGCAGGTACGCGGTGACCGGCGCACCCGGCCGGACCACCTGGTGGGCCACGTCCCGGGCCACGTCCAGCACCGTCGGCACGGGCACCCCCGCCGGGTCCAGGTCCAGCTCGGCGCAGACCGCCGTGACCCAGTCGTCCAGCACCGTCATCTCGTCCACTCCTCCGCCCGGCGTACGTCCTCGTCAGTGTCGCAGTCGAACCACGGCGGCGGCCCCGAGCCGGACCAGGACACCTCGCGTACGGCGACGTCGGTCAGCAGCCCGCGTACCGGCGCGCCGTCGAGCGAGCCGCCCCGCGTCGCGGCGAGCCGGTCGAGGGCGGCCCGCAGGGCCGGTACCCGCCAGAGGGCGCAGAGGTGCTGGCGTCGGCCGTCCCCGTCCACGTAGCAGGCGAGCGCGGCGGACCGACCGTCCAGCGTCTCCCGCCAGGCGGCGGGTGCTTCTTTCAGCCCGGCGGTGGCAGGTGCGTCTTCCGGCCCGGCGGCTGCGGCGGAGAGCGCGGGCGGCGGGTCGTTGCGGGAGTGACAGGCGGCGAGCGCGCCTCGCAGCTCGGCCACCGCTGCGGTGGTGAGTAGCGGCAGGTCGGCGGCGAGCACTGCGACTGTCGTCGTACCGGGGTCGAGCAACGCCAACCCGGCTGCCGTGGCGGCCACCGGACCACCCCCGGGCGGCTCTTCCCGGGCCGTCCGGACTCCCCTGGGCAGCGGGCCGGACGAGCCGACCACGATCCGCTGGTCCGCGTCAGCCACCGCGTCCAGCACCCGGTGCAGCATCGGCCGGCCGCCTACTGCCCGGGCCGGCTTGTCCACCCCGCCCATCCGCCGGGCCGCGCCACCGGCGAGCACGATCGCCGCATACCCCGTCACCGGCTCACAGTAGCCACAGCCACGTCGCCGCATCCCGGCTCGGGCCTCTGCCCGGCGTTGTTGGCGGTTTTCCGACGTTGATCGACTGCTTTCCGCCGAAGTGGTGGCATCCAGGGCCCTCCGACACCGCCACTTCGGCGAACTGGTGTCGATCATCGGGCCTGGGGCCCGGCCAGGGCTGGCCGGGGGGGGCCGAGGGCCGGGCGGGCCGGGGGCCGGGGGCCGGGCGGGTGAGGGCGGGAAGACCTGGGGCGACGTGCGGGCGGCGGGGCGCCCGGGGAGGATGGCGGCATGGGACGGGCGACGGATCGGCGTGGTGTGCTGCGGATCGACCTCGACGCGGCCGGGGACGGCCGGGGGCGGGTCCGACGGCAGGACACCCTGGCCGTGGAGGAGCCGCTGGAGATCCGCGTCGGCGCGGCCGGACCGAATCGACGCCGGCCGCTGGCGGTGACGATGCGTACGCCGGGCGACGATCTGGACCTGGCGATCGGCTTCCTGCTCACCGAAGGGCTGATCCGGTCGGCGGAGGATGTGCACACCGCGCAGCTCTGCGCCGGGGCGGAGACCCCGAACACGTACAACGTGGTCGACGTGGTGCTCTCGCCCGGTGTGCCGGAGCCCGTCACCGACCCGTCGCGCAACTTCTACACCACCAGCTCGTGCGGCGTGTGCGGCAAGGCGAGCATCGACTCGGTGCGCACCCGCTCGCAGTTCGCGGTGCGGGACGACCCGCTGGTGGTCACCGCCGACCTGCTGGCCGGGCTGCCGGACCGGCTGCGCGCCGCGCAGCGCGCCTTCGACCGCACCGGCGGCCTGCACGCCGCCGGCCTCTTCACCCCCGACGGGGAACTTGTCGTGCTCCGCGAGGACGTCGGGCGGCACAACGCGGTGGACAAGGTGCTCGGCTGGGCCACCCGGGAAGGGCGCCTGCCGCTGGCCGGGCACGCGCTGCTGGTCTCCGGACGGGCCAGCTTCGAACTGACCCAGAAGGCATGGATGGCGGGCGTACCGCTGCTCGCGGCGGTGTCCGCGCCGAGCACGCTCGCGGTCGAGCTGGCCGAGGAGGCCGGGATGACGCTGGTCGGCTTCCTGCGCGGACCGACCATGAACGTCTACACCGGGGCAGCGCGCGTCGGCGGTTGACGGCACGGCGTCGCGGACGTGGTCGGCCCGGCGAGCGGGTGGGCGCTCACCCGCGTGGCCGGCGTCGGCGGCGCCGCAGCACCGCGCCGTCGTTGGAACCGCCCCGGCCGTCCAGCGCGGACGGGGCGACGCCGCGCCGGAGCGCCTCGTCGAGCAGCACCGCGAGCGAGTAGCCGGGGTGGGCGGACAACACCCGTTCCAGGGCGACAGCGGCCAGTGCCCCGTGCCCAGAGCGCCAGGCGGCGAACGCGAGCAGGCAGCCCGGCGCGGCGATCAGGTCCGGCTCGGCGCGTCGCAACACGTCCGTCCAGAGGCTGATGTCCTCGTCCCGGCCGTCGGTGCGCGACCAGGCATGGTCGCGCACCGCGATGTGGGTGAGGAGCACTGTCAGCCAGGCCACCTCGTCGTCGTCCAGCCGCTCGCCGCGCCGCTGCCGGCGGAACGCAGCGCGCACAGCAGCCGTGCCCGCCGTCCGCACGGCACGCGGCTTCCCACCCGACCCGGCACCGCCCTCCGCGACCGGCAACCGCCCGTCCGACCCGGGACCGCCGGCCGAGACCAGCGGCTCCCCGCCCAGCCCGGGACCGTCCGCCGGGACCAGCGGCTCCCCGCTCAGCCCGGGACCGTCGGCCGAAACCGGGACGGCCCCGCCCGGCCCGGGACCGTCGGCCGGAACCGGGGACTCCGCGTGCGGCCCGGAGCCGCCGGCCGGTGCGCCACTGACCGGGTTCCCCGCCGACGATGAGGACTCCCGTCCGGTGAGCGCGTCCAGGCGGAGACGGGCCCGAGCGGTGGCCCGGCGCATGGCGAGCCGGACCGGCCCGTCGAGCGGGGACACCTGTGCCGCGAGCGCGGCCCGGTCCGGCAGCGCGACCTGACCGGCGAACACGGCAGCCGCGCTGACCTGGCTGGCGGCCGGGTCGTACGGGGTGCCCTCGGGTGGGCAGCAGGACGGCTCGGCGCACAGGTACGACCACCAGCGCCCGTCGGTGACCCGCAGGGCGTCGAGCACCACCAGCCCGGTGGCGGTCAGCGCGTCGCCGATCGCGTCCACGATCCCCGTCACCCGGGCGGCCGGACCGTAGCCGACGACCGTGGCGGCGTCGGCGTCCTGCCGGGCCACCACCTGCGCCAGGTGCCGGGCCGCCGGGCCGGGGTCGGTGCCCGGTGCGGGCAGGTCGCCTCGGGCGGCGAAGACGACGCGCCGGCCGCGTACCGCGACCACCACGACGCTGTCGGCGGGATGGAAGCCGAGCAGGTAGGGCACGGCCGCGACCATGTCGGCCGGCGAGCGGACGGAGAGGCGTGCTGGCTCGGTGGAGTTCATGCCGGGAGCGTGGGCGGTGGAGTGCCACCGCGTCCGCCCCTGTGGACGACACGCGGTCCGTCCACAGATACGGAGCGTATCGGTCCAGCTCAGCGGCGATCGGCGGCGTCTCTCGGCACACGGATGTCCGGGGTACCGGCTACCTTGCGCACATGGACCTGGCGTACCTGCGGGCACACCCGGAGCACCTGCCGACTTTCCTGACCCACCAGCGGATCCGGGAGACGCCGGTCTCCGGTGGTGACATCTGCGCCGCCTCCCGGCTCACGCTGGACGACGGGCACTCGGTGTTCGCCAAGACGTGGCCGGAACGGGCGACGCGTCCGCTGCCGGAGGGCTTCTTCGCCGCCGAGGCGGCCGGCCTGCGCTGGCTGCGCGAGGCCGGCTCGGTGCCCGTACCGGATGTGCTCGTCGCGTTGCCCGGCCTGCTGGCGCTCGACTGGGTGGAGCCCGGCGAGCCGACGCCGGAGGCCGCGGAGGCGTTCGGCCGCGACCTGGCCGGGCTGCACCGCGCCGGGGCGCCCGCGTTCGGCGCGGACTGGCAGGGGTTCATCGGCGCGCTGCCGCAGGACAACACGCCCGACCCCGGTCCCTGGCCGGACTGGTTCGCCCGGCGCCGCCTCCTGCCCTACCTGCGTATGTCCGTCGACGGTGGCGCGATCGACGGCGCCGGGGCCGCGCTCGTCGAGCAGGTCGTCGACCGGATCGGCGAGTTCGGTGGTGACGAGTCGCCGGCCCGGCTGCACGGCGATCTCTGGCCGGGCAATCTGCTCTGGGGCGCCGACGACCGGGTGTGGCTGGTCGACCCGGCCGCGCACGGCGGCCACCGCGAGACCGACCTGGCGCAGCTCGCGCTGTTCGGCGGCCCGCCGCACCTGGACCGGATCATGGCGGCCTACCGGGAGGCGTGGCCGCTCGCCGACGGATGGCGGGAGCGGGTGCCGCTGCACCAGTTGCATCTGCTGCTCGTGCACACCGCGATCTTCGGCGCGACGTACGCGGACGCCGTCGGTTCCACCGCCCGTGCCGCCCTCCGCGGGCTCGACCGCGCTACGGTCGACCGATGAGCACCCCCCGGACGACGACCGACGGCGTCCTCGCCGACCGGTACGGCCGTGTCGCCCGGGACCTGCGGGTCTCGCTCACCGACAAGTGCAACCTGCGCTGCACCTACTGCATGCCGGCCGAGGGCCTGCCCTGGCTGTCCGGTCCGCAACTGCTCAGCGACGACGAGATCGTCCGGCTGGTGGGTGTCGCGGTGACCCGGCTCGGCATCACCGAGGTGCGCTTCACCGGCGGTGAGCCGCTCATCCGGCCCGGCCTGCCCGGCATCGTGGCGGCGGTCGCCGCGCTCGCGCCCCGGCCGCGCATCTCGCTGACCACGAACGGCATCGGCCTGGCCCGGATGGCGTCCGCGCTGCGCGCGGCCGGTCTGGACCGGGTCAACGTCTCGCTCGACACGCTCGACCGGGACCGGTTCACCGCGCTGACCCGCCGCGACCGGCTCGCCGACGTGCTCGCCGGGCTGGCCGGCGCGGCTGAAGCCGGGCTGACCCCCGTGAAGATCAACTCGGTGCTGATGCGGGGCACGAACGACGACGAGGCGCCCGCACTGCTCCGGTTCGCCCTCGCGCACGGCTACGAGCTGCGGTTCATCGAGCAGATGCCGCTCGACGCCCAGCACGGCTGGGACCGCTCGACCATGGTCACCGCCGACGAGATCCTGGCCTCCCTGCACGCCGCGTTCGCGCTGACGCCGGACCCGTCCGAGCGGGGCGCGGCACCGGCGGAGACGTGGCTGGTGGACGGCGGGCCGGCCCGGGTCGGGGTGATCGCCAGCGTGACCCGGCCGTTCTGCGGCGACTGCGACCGCACCCGGCTCACCGCCGACGGCCAGGTGCGCAACTGCCTGTTCGCCACCGAGGAGTCGGACCTGCGCGGCGCGTTGCGCGCCGGCGCGGACGACGAGGAGCTGGCCCGGCGCTGGCGGTCCGCGATGTGGGCCAAGCGGGCCGGGCACGGCATCGACGACCCCACGTTCCTCCAGCCCGCACGCTCGATGTCGGCGATCGGAGGCTGAGGGTGGAGCTCACAGTCCGCTATTTCGCCGGTGCCCGCGCGGCCGCCGGACGACCCGAGGAGACCGCATCCGCAGGCGTGTCCCTGGACGAACTCCTCGATGACCTGGCCGCCCGGCACGGCGAACGCCTCGCGGTGGTGCTGAAGGCGGCGAGTTTCCTGGTCGACGGCGTGGCCTGTCATGATCGACGGGCACTGTTGCCGGCCGGGGTGACGGTGGACGTGCTGCCGCCCTTCGCGGGCGGCTGAGGGGGGCACACGTGCTGGCCATGGCGACATTCCTGGGCTTCGTCGTGCTCGTGATCGGCCTGATCCACTTCTACCTGTGGAAGCGGCTGGTCCGGGACACCACGCGCCCCGGGCGGTGGCGCCGAGCAGGTGGCGTGGCGATCGCGGCGCTGGCGGTGCTCGTACCGGTGACCATGGCCGGCACCCGCAACGGCTGGTACTGGCTGGCCTGGCCCGGCTACCTCTGGGTCGCGCTCATGTTCTACCTGCTGGTGCTGCTGCTGGTGCTGGAGGTGCCGACCGCTGTGGTCCGGCTCGTGCTGCGTCGCCGGGCCCGCGCGGCGGTCGCCGCCGACCCGGAGCCGGAGCCCGCGCTCGTCGGCGCCGCGACCGCGGAGGGTGCTTCACCGCCGCCTGTCGACAGCACCGACGCGCCGCCCGCCGGCACTGACGCGCCGGACCACGACCCCTCACGGCGGCTGCTGCTCGCGCGCGGGGCGGCGATCTTCGCCGGGCTCACCGCCGCCGGCGTTACCGGGTACGGGGTGCGCACCGCGATGGGTCCGCCGCAGCTCGACCGGGTGCAGATCCCGCTGGCGAAGCTGCCCCGGAGCATGGACGGCCTGCGTATCGCCACCGTCTCGGACATCCACCTCGGGCCGCTGCGCGGCCGGGCGCACACCGAGCGGATCGTCGCGATGATCAACCGGATGGACGCCGACCTGGTCGCGGTGGTCGGTGACCTGGTCGACGGCACGGTGGCCGAGCTGGGTGAGGCCGCCGAACCGCTGCGCGACCTGCGGTCCCGGTACGGCAGCTTCTTCGTCACCGGCAACCACGAGTACTACTCGGGCGTGGAGGAGTGGGTCCGCGAGGTGGACCGGCTCGGCCTGCGCGTGCTCCAGAACGAGCGGCAGGAGATCCAGGCCCGGGGCGGTGTGCTGGACCTGGCCGGGGTGAACGACGTGAGCGCCGCCGGCACCGGGGTGGCCGCGCCCGCCGACTACACCGCCGCCCTCGGCGACCGCGACCCGAGCCGGCCGGTGGTGCTGCTGGCGCACCAGCCGGTGGCCGCGCAGGAGGCGGCGAAGTTCGGCGTCGACCTCCAGCTCTCCGGGCACACGCACGGCGGCCAGATGGTGCCGTTCAACCTGGCGGTGAAGCTCGAACAGCCGGTGGTCTCCGGTCTCGGCGAGGTCGACGGCACGAAGGTCTACGTCACGAACGGCGCCGGCTTCTGGGGCCCGCCGGTGCGGGTGGGCGCGCCTCCCCAGGTGACGCTCGTCGAGCTGCGCGCTCAATAGCGTGCATGGGCCGCCGAGTCCAGCACCGCATTGCTCAGGTCACCCGTACGCGTGGCGACGGGCGGGCGGGGGACCGGACGTGACAGGATGCGGCGTGCCTCCGTTCAGCGCCGCACCCCCCGGTGGCCTCCCGCCGTACGTCGCGGATCTGCACATCCACTCGAAGTACTCCCGCGCGTGCAGCCGCGACCTGACCCTGCCGAACCTGGCCTGGTGGGCCCGGCGCAAGGGCATCGGCGTGCTCGGCACCGGCGACTTCACCCATCCCGCCTGGTACGACCACCTGCGGGAGACGCTGCACCCGGCCGAGCCGGGCCTGTACCGGCTCTCGCCCGAGGCGGAGCGGGACGTCGCCCGGCGGCTGCCGCCCCGGCTCGCAAGCGAGGCGGAGGCCGACCCGGTCCGGTTCATGCTGAGCGTGGAGATCTCCACGATCTACAAGCGCGACGACCGGACGCGCAAGGTGCACCACCTGATCTACCTGCCGGACCTGGACGCGGTGGCCCGGTTCAACACCGCGCTGGGCCGGATCGGCAACCTCGGCTCAGACGGCCGGCCGATCCTCGGGCTGGACTCCCGCGACCTGCTGGAGATCACGCTGGAGGCGAGCCCGGACGGCTACCTGGTGCCCGCGCACATCTGGACGCCCTGGTTCTCCGCGCTCGGCTCGAAGTCCGGCTTCGACGCGATCGCCGACTGCTACGCCGACCTGGCCGAGCACATCTTCGCGGTGGAGACCGGCCTGTCGTCCGACCCGGAGATGAACTGGCGGGTCGGCAGCCTGGACCGCTACCAGCTGGTGTCGAACTCGGACGCGCACTCGCCGCCCGCGCTGGCCCGGGAGGCGACGGTCCTGACCGCCGCCCGCGACTACTTCGCGATCCGCGAGGCGCTGCGGACCGGCGACGGGCTCGCGGGCACCGTCGAGTTCTTCCCGGAGGAGGGCAAGTACCACGCCGACGGTCACCGCCTGTGCGGCGTGAACTGGTCGCCGGAGCGGACCCGCGAGGCGGGCGGACGCTGCCCGGAGTGCGGCAAGCCGCTGACTGTGGGCGTACTCAGCCGGGTCGAGGAGCTGGCGGACCGCCCGGCGGGGCATCGTCCGGCGCACGCGCGCGAGGTGACGCATCTGGTGCCGCTGGCCGAGATCCTGGGCGAGCTGAACCGGGTCGGCGCGCGGTCGAAGAAGGTCGAGGGCAAGCTCAACGAGCTGATCGCCGCGCTCGGCCCGGAGCTGGAGATCCTGACGCGTACCCCGATCGAGGAGATCGGCCGGGTCGGCGGCGAGCTGCTCGCGGAGGGCATCGGCCGGCTGCGGCGCGGCGACGTGCGCCGGGTGCCGGGCTACGACGGGGAGTACGGCGCGATCACGCTGTTCGACCCGGCGGAACTGGGTGCTGCGGGTGGCCGGGCCGGGCAGGAGACGCTGTTCGACGTACCCGTGCCCGCGCAGCGGCGGCCGGCGGAGTCGGCGCCGAAGCCGAAGGCCAAGCGTCCGGCGGCGGCCCGGCCGGAGCCCAAGCGCACGCCGCCACCAGCGCCCCCGATCGCGCCGCCGCCGTCTCCGCACGAGCCGTTCGAGCCGATGCTCGCCGGGATGGAGGAGGTCGGCACCGGTCTGCTGGATCGGCTGGACGCGATGCAGCGGGTGGCCGCGTCGGCGCCGGGTGGCCCGCTGCTGATCGTGGCCGGTCCGGGTACCGGCAAGACCCGCACGCTCACCCACCGGATCGCGTACCTGTGCGCCGAGCTGAACGTCTTCCCCGACCAGTGCCTGGCGATCACGTTCACCCGGCGGGCGGCCGAGGAGCTGCGGCACCGGCTGGACGGGCTGCTCGGCCCGGTCGCCGAGGACGTCACCGTCGGCACGTTCCACTCGCTCGGCCTGACCGTGCTGCGGGAGAACGCGGCGGCGGCCGGGCTGCCGGCGGACTTCCGGATCGCCGACGACGCGGACCGGTCGGCGGCGCGCGCCGAGGCCGGTGACGACGACGAGCGGTACGTGGCACTGCTGCGCAAGCGGGACCTGGTCGACCTGGACGAGCTGCTGACGCTGCCGGTGGCCCTGCTGAAGGGTGACCGGAAGCTGGTCCGGGAGTACCGCGAGCGGTGGAAGTGGATCTTCGTCGACGAGTACCAGGACGTCGACGCGGTGCAGTACGAGCTGCTGCGGCTGCTCAGCCCGCCGGACGGGAACCTGTGCGCGATCGGCGACCCGGATCAGGCGATCTACTCGTTCCGGGGCGCCGACGTGGGCTACTTCCTGCGCTTCTCGCAGGACTTCACCGACGCCCGGCTGGTCCGGCTGAACCGCAACTACCGCTCCTCCGCGCCGATCCTGGCCGCCGCCGTGCAGGCCATCGCGCCGTCCTCGCTGGTACGCGGCCGTCGTCTCGACCCGGCCCGGCTCGACCCGGAGGCGCCGCTCGTCGGCCGGTACGCGGCGAGTTCCGCCTACGACGAGGCCGACTTCGTGGCCCGCACCGTGGACGAGCTGGTCGGCGGCCTGTCCCACCGCTCGCTCGACTCGGGGCGGATCGACGGGCGGACGACCTCGCTGTCCTTCTCCGACATCGCGGTGCTGTACCGCACCGACGCGCAGGCCGCGCCGATCGTGGACGCGCTGGCCCGGGCGAACATCCCGGTGCAGAAGCGCTCGCACGACCGGCTGCGCGACCGGCCGGGTGTGCCGGCGATCGCCCGCGAGCTGCGCCACGCCGGTCTGGACGGTTCGCTCGCCGCCCGGGTACGCCAGGCCGGGCAGATCCTGGCCGAGCGCTTCGCCGTGCCCACGCTGGACGGCTCCGGCGCGGTACGCCCCGAGGACGTCCGCACGGCGGTGGACCTGCTCACCCCGCTGGCCCGGCGCTGCGGCGACGACCTGGACCTGTTCCTCAACCAGCTCGCCACCGGCGCGGAGGTGGACGCGCTGGACCCGCGCGCCGAGGCGGTCACGCTGCTCACGCTGCACGCCGCGAAGGGCCTGGAGTTCCCGGTGGTGTTCCTGGTCGGCGCCGAGGACGGCCTGCTGCCGCTGCGCTGGCCCGGCTCCGAGCCGGACGACGACGCGGTGGCCGAGGAGCGGCGGCTGTTCTTCGTCGGGCTGACCCGGGCGCAGGACCGGCTCTACGTCAGCCACGCGGGCCGGCGCGCCCGGCACGGCGCGGAACGCGACACCCGCCCGTCGCCGTTCCTCGGCGTGATCGACCCGGCGCTGTTCGAACGCCTGGACGCGACCGAACCCCGCCGCCCGAAGGACCACCAGCTCCGGTTGATCTAATCGGCGCGCGTCAGCCGAGGACGGCGGCGAGCCACGCGCCGCCGAGCAGCGCCGGGCCGAACGGCACCGGCGTGTCCCGGCGTACCCGGCCGGCGGCGAGCAGGACCAGCACCGTGACTCCGGCGAGCACGTGCGGCAGGAGCAGCCCGAGGCGCAGTGCCGGCCAGCCGAGCCAGCCCAGCGGCAGTCCGAGCGCGGCGGCGAGCTTCACGTCGCCGAAGCCGAGCCGGGCGCGGGGCAGCAGGGCCAGCAGCGCGTACCCGATGAAGGAGAGCGCGCCCCCGGCCACCGCGACGGCCAGGCGGCGCGGTTCGCCGGTCGCCGCCGTCGCAGCGGTGAGGCCGAGCCCGCCACCGAGCGCGACCACGCCGACGAGCGGATCGGGCAGCCGTAGCGCGGTCAGGTCGGTGACCGTGAGGACCAGCCCGGTGGCGGCGACCAGCAGCAGCGCGGGCAGCACCGGGTCGGCGCCCCTGGTGGCGAGCCCGCCGAACACCACGGCGCCGACGAGCGCGAGGACGCCCCGGCCCGGCGCGTGCCGTCCGGCGATCCGGCCGGCGCAGAACGCCCGGCCGACCGGAACCGCCGCCCACCCGGCCGCCGCACCCAGCAGCGCGATCCCCGTCACCAGCAGCGCCGACACGGGCCGGGACGCTACCGCCCGGCGGGCTCCCCGGCCGTCCCGTCGACGGGGGGTGGCGGGGACCGGCGGGGTCGCTCGGTGCTCACCACCACCGCCACGCCGACCACGATGACCGCGCCGCCCATCAGCACCTGCGAGGTGATCGGTTCGGCGACGAACAACGCGCCGAGCGCCACCGCGACCACCGGATTCACGTACGCGTACGTGGAGACCAGGGAGATCGGCGCGTGCGCGAGCAGCCAGACGTACGCGGTGAAGGCGACCAGCGAACCGGCCACCATCAGGTAGGCCATCGCCGCCCAGGACCGCCCGGTCACGTCCGCGAAGGAGAAGCCGCGCAGCTCGCCCCGGGCCACGCCGACGAGCGCGAGCACCGCCGCGCCCGCGACCATCTCGTAGACGGTGGCCACGAACGGGTCGGCGGGCATCAGGATCTTCCCGGACAGGTACGAGCCGACCGACCAGCTCGCCGCCGCGGCGACCACGGTCAGCGCGCCCGCCACCGGCACGCCGTCGACCCCGTCGCGGGGCAGCACGAGCAGGACCAGGCCGGCGAAGCCGAGCGCCACCCCGAGGAACGTCCAGGGTCGCGGCCGGTCCCCGCCCGCCGTCCGCAGCAGCACCACGAGCAGCGGCACGGTGGCGACGAGCAGCGCCGCCACACCGGACGGTACGGCGGTCCCGGGCGGGCCGGACTCGGCGAGCACCACCAGACCGTTGCCGCCTGCGAGCAGCAGCACACCGATCAGCGCGGCGGAACCGACGCGGCGCGCGGGCACCCGCAACGCGCCGGGTCCACGTCGCAGGCGCAGCACGACGGCGAGCACCACCGCGGCGGCGGCGAACCGCATGGCCGCGGAGATCAGTGGCGGCAGGGACTCGACGGCTACCCGGATGCCCAGGTATGTCGAGCCCCAGAGCAGGTAGACCAGCACGAGTGCGGTCCAGATCAGGGCGGTGCGGGCCGGCGGCGTCGCGGAATCGACAACGTTCGTCGCACTCGTGGGGCGTGAGCTCATCGTGGGACCACGCTACGGTGACCACGGCGTCGGCGTCCCCAGTTGGTGGCCGGCCTCTCAGCACTGGCGTACGCAGGAGGCGTTCATGTCGAACTTCGGTCCACCGGGCGGCGGCTCTCCCGACCCCTGGGGACGGCCCGACGACGGCTACGCCCCGCAGCCCGATCCCCGCTACGCCCCGCAGGGCGATCCGCGTTACGCCCCGGAGCCGGATCCGCGGTACGGCCCGCCGGGCGCGCGGCCGTACGGCCCGCCCGCCGACCAGTACGGGCCGCCCATCCAGCAGCACGCGCCCGCCGACCGGTACGGCCCGCCGGCCGATCAGTACGGGCCGCCGACGCAGCGCTTCGAGCCGGGCCCGGCCTGGCCCCCGCAGCAGGGCCACCCGGGTGACCCCTATGCCGGGCCGCAGTACGGGGGTGGTCAGCCGCCGTACGCCGAGCCGACGCCGCCGAAGCGCGGGAAGGGCCCGCTGCTGGTGGTGGTGATCGTGCTGGCCGTGCTGCTGCTGGGCGGCGCCGGGGCGTACTGGATGCTGGGCCGGGACGAGCAGAAGCCGACCGGCGGCACGACAGCGGCCACTCCGCCGGCTGCGGATCCGACAGGCGAGGCCGCGCCGCCGAGCGAGCCGGCCGACACGACGCCCACGACGGCGGCCCCGGCCTCGTCGACCGATCCGCGTTTCGTCAAGGCGGGCCAGTGCGTCGCCAACGAGGGTGGCGGCGGCCAGCCGAAGCTGGTGATCGCCGACTGCGCCCCGAAGACGTACGAGGTGCTGCGCCGCATCGACGGCGCGACGAGCGGCAAGAAGGACGCGGAGGCGAAGTGCGGGAAGGTGGCCGGTTACACCGACTGGTACTTCTTCGACAGTGAGCTTGACACGCTCGACTTCGTGCTCTGCCTGAAGCGCCGCTGACCCTGCGCGCCTGTCGGTAACCAAAACTAGGGCTGTCTAGCGTGGATGCTAGACAGCCCTAGTTTTGCATCGAGGCCGACACGCGGTAGCCGCCTCTACGCGCATCTAGCCTGGCCGCTAGAGAACCCGATACTGTGCGATTCGTGGATCCGGTCCGCAACCCGTACGCACCGGGCGCCGGCCAGCGCCCGCCCGAACTCGCCGGGCGGGGGCGGGAACTGGACGTCTTCGACGTGGTGCTGGAACGGATCGCCCGCGGTCGCCCCGAACGCAGCCTGATGCTCACGGGCCTGCGGGGAGTCGGCAAGACGGTCCTGCTCAACACGCTGCGCTCCGAGGCGATCAACCACCTCTGGGGCACCGGCAAGATCGAGGCCCGGCCGGACCAGTCGCTGCGCCGCCCGATCGCCGCCGCGCTGCACATGGCGGTCCGCGAACTCGCGCCCCGGCACCGCGCACCGGACCGGATCGACGCGTTCCTCGGCGTCCTCAAGGCGTTCGCGCAACGCTCCACCCCCACCGGGCGGGCCGGCGCGGCACCCAAGCTGCGCGACCGCTGGCAGCCCGGCATCGACGTACCGGCGAGCAGTGGCCGCGCCGACTCCGGCGACATCGAGATCGACCTGGTCGAACTGCTCAGCGACGCGGCGGCGGTCGCCACCGACGTCGGCACCGGCATCGCGATCTTCATCGACGAGATGCAGGACGTCGGCGCCGAGGACGTCTCCGCGCTCTGCGCCGCCTGCCACGAGCTGTCCCAGCTCGGCGCGCCGCTCATCGTCGTGGGCGCGGGCCTGCCGCACCTGCCGGCCGTGCTCAGCGCCGCCAAGTCGTACTCCGAGCGGCTCTACCGCTACCAGCGCATCGACCGGCTCGACCGGATCGCCGCCGACCAGGCGCTCTGCGCGCCGGCTGAGCGGGAGGAGGTCGAGTACGAGCAGAAGGCCCTCGACCTGCTCTACGAGAAGTCCGGTGGTTATCCCTACTTCGTCCAGGCGTACGGCAAGGCCACCTGGGACCACGCGCCCCGCTCCCCGATCACCGCGGCGGACGTCCGGGTCGCCGCGCCCGAGGCGGAGGCCGAACTGGCGGTGGGGTTCTTCGGCTCCCGGTTCGAGCGGGCCACGCCTGCCGAGCGCGAGTACATGCGCGCGATGGCCACGCTGGCGCTGGTGGACGGCGAGGAGGGCGGCCGGGACGACATGGACGCGGCGGTGCCGACCGCAGAGATCGCCCGCGCGCTCGGCCGCAAACCGGCCAGCCTGTCCCCGGCGCGTGACGCGCTGATCAAGAAGGGGCTGATCTACTCCGGCGAGCGGGGAACCGTGGCGTTCACCGTGCCGCACTTCGGCCGCTACCTGCGTACCCAGCCCGCCTGACGGCTCAGACCCGCGACCACGGCGGCGGGAAGACCACCTCGCCGGCCGGCGGTGGCGGCTCGCCGCTCACCGACGGCGGCAGCACCAGCGCCTGCCACGGCTCCCCCAGCCCGGACCAGGGGCTGGTCAGGCCCAGCCGGTCCGCCGGACCGAACCCGAACCGCCGGTAGTAGGCCGGGTCGCCCAGCACCACCACCAGCCGTTCACCCAGCTCGGTCGCGGCATCGAGCGCCGCCTGCACCGCCGCCGTGCCGTGCCCCAGCCGCTGCCGGTGCCGCGCCACCGCCACCGGCCCCAGGGCCAGCGCCGGCCAGGTGCCGCGTTCGGTGCGCACGCCGACACGCGTGAGCAGCGCGTACGCCACCACCTCGCCGCCGTACTCGGCGACCATGGCCAGCTCCGGAATCCACGCCGGGCTGTGCCGCAGCTCCTCGACCAGGCCGACCTCCGGTGGGGTGGCCACGTCGGGGCGGGCGAAGGCGGCGGCCAGCACCCGGGCCACCGGCGCCTCGTCGGCGGGGCCCTCGGGGCGCAGTCGCAGCGTCGTCACCCGCGCGACCTTACCGAACGCGACCGGTCCATCCGCGACGGTCGCTGAAATCGATACCGTTCGGACGTCCACGTCGGCCGATACCTTTCGTGTGTTGCGGGGATGACGACGCCCCCGACGGGGTAAGACTGAGCCATGAAGCCCGTGCGCTCCCTCGCCCGAGTCATGTTGAGCGGCATCTTCGTGGTCAGCGGCGCCCGCAACCTGCGCAACCCGGAACGCCTGGTGCAGGCCGCGGAACCGGTCACCGGGAAGGTCGCCCCGCTGATCCAGAACGTGCACCCCCGCATCCCCACCGACACGGTTTCGCTGATCCGGGCCAACGCCGCCACCCAGCTCGTCGGCGGCCTGATGCTCGCCACCGGCCGGTTCACCCGTCCGGCCGCGCTGGTGCTCGCGGGCACGCTGATCCCGACCACCGCCGCCGGGCACGCCTTCTGGAACAACGACGACCCGGCCGCCCGCAACAACAACCAGATCCACTTCCTGAAGAACCTCGGCCTGCTCGGCGGCCTCCTCCTCGCCGCCGCCGACACCGAGGGCAAGCCGGGCCTGCGCTGGCGCGCCGGCCACCGGATCGACCACTCGCGCCGGTCGGTCACACGCGCGGTCCGCACGGCGCGCCGCGAGGCGAAGATCGCCGTACGCTCCGCGGCGACCGCCCGCCGCATGCCCGGCTGACCAGCGTTCGTACGGCCTACCACCCCCCGCAAGGCCACCAATCACCTGAACCGTCCGAGACCCGTTAACGCGGTGGAAATGTCAAAAACACGTGTGGGATCGGACACGGTCGCGTAACGCGGGAGGCAGCAACGTGAGGCGCCGTTCTAGGCTCCGTTCTGGACCTGGACGGGTACGACGACCTTGGTACGGGGGTGGCCACGCCATGCCGGCGACAGTCGGTAGACGGACCAACCGCCTCGCCCCGACCTCCCGCGTCGACCGCCGGATCGTCGTGCGTCTCGGCGTCGTCGCCGCCGTGTCGTACGCCGCGTGGCTCGCCATCGGCGCTTTCGGACGGCCGTACAACTTCTTCGACATGAAGATCTACCACGGCGCGGTGCTGTGGTGGGCCGGCGGCAACGAGCTGTACGACTTCGTCGCGCCGTCGACCACGCTGGGCTTCACCTACCCGCCGTTCGCCGCGATGGTCATGCTGCCGATGACCTGGCTACCGGTGGACGGCGCCGGCTTCGTCAACGCGCTCGCCAGCATCGGCGCGCTCACCGTCGTCCTCGCCGCACTGCTACGCCCCATCGTGGACCGCCTCGGCTGGCCGCTCTGGTTCACGGTCGGCATCGCCACCCCGCTCGCCGTCGCCATCGAGCCGTCCCGGGAGACGCTCGGCTACGGGCAGGTCAACCTGCTGCTGTTCGCGCTGATCATGGCGGACTTGGTGGGCCTGCGCTGGCGGGCCAAGCGGGGCACCCACTACGAGACGGCCGACTCGCCGCTGGCCCGGTTCGTCTACAGCGGCGCCTGGGCCGGTGTGGGCATCGGCCTCGCCACGGCGGTCAAGCTCACCCCGGCGCTGTTCGTGGCGTACCTGATGCTCACCCGGCAGTGGCGGGCCGCGCTCACCGCTGTGGGCACCACGATCGGCGTGACCATCGCGACGTTCGGCGTGCTCGGTGAGGAGTCCCGCGCGTACTTCACCGGCGTGCTCTGGCAGACCGAGCGGGTCGGCGCGGCGGACATGACAGCCAACCAGTCCCTCGCCGGTCTGCTGGCGCGGCTCTACGACTCGATCGAGACGCCCGGCCTGCTCTGGCTGGCGTTCTCGGTGCTGATCCTGGCGCTGGGCCTGTCCCGTGCGATGAGCGCCCGCGCCGACGGCGACGAGCTGACCGCGTTCACGCTGGTCGGGCTCACCGCCAACGTGATCAGCCCGATCTCCTGGTCGCACCACCTGATCTGGGTCATCCCGTCGATCATCGTCCTGGCCGACGCCGCGGTACGCCGCCGCGAAGCCAGTCGCGGCCTGCCCCTGCGCGGCACCGGCGGCCCCTCGGCAAACGGCGTGCCGGCGCTGCGCCCACCGATCTGGTACCCGACGTTGACCGGCCTGCGCCACGGCGTCGGCGCGCTCGGGCTCTACCTGCTGTTCCTGATCTCACCGATCTGGCCGTACGAGCACCAGCTCCCCGAGGTGTCCCACTATCAGGACGGCCTGTTCGGCGCGCTGATGGAGAACTCCCTGGCCATCGCGCTGATCGTGCTCGTCGCGGCGCTGCCGTGGCGTCCCGGCGCCGAGCCGGCGTTCTACCACGAGCGGCTGGGCCGCACCGCCGCGCTCGCCGGCCGGCGCTGAGCCGGCCCGGTTCAAGGGCAGTTCACCCACTCCTCGGTGCCGTCGTCGAAGACCTGCCGCTTCCAGATCGGCAGCCGCGCCTTCACCTCGTCGACCAGCCGGGCGCAGGCGGCGAACGCGGCCGCCCGGTGCGCCGTGCTGACCGCCGCCACCAGTGCCACGTCCCCGATCTCCAGCGGGCCGATCCGGTGCGACACCGCCACCGCGTACACCTGCGGGTCGGCCGCGATCTCGGCCGCCACCTCGCGCAGCACCGCCTCCGCGGTGGGGTGGCCCTCGTACTCCAGCCGGGTGACCGCCCGTCCGTGGTCGTGGTCGCGGACCACGCCCTGGAAGGACACCACCGCGCCGGCCCGGCGGTCGGCGACCGTTTTCTCGTGTTCGGCCAGGTCGAGCGGCCGGTCGGTCACCGCGCCGAGCACCACGCCTGCTTCCACTGTCACGACGTCTCCCGTCGGCTCGTTCGTCGCGCTCACCCGAACCGCTCCCCGGGGGTCAACGGCAGCGGCACCAGCGGCACCCGGTCGCCGGCCGCGCCGCTGGTGCCGGGCCGGATCACCGCGAACCCGTCCGCGCCGGCCAGCCCGCGCAGCATCGCCGAGCCGACGTGCCGCACCGGGTACGCGGTGCCGGCGACGCGGTCCCAGCGGGCCAGCGCCAGATGCGTGTAGTCGCCGCGCCCGGGAATCGGCTCGGCCAGTGTCACGTGCGGCAGCACCGGCATCTGCCGGCCGGTGAGACCGGCGAGCAGGGGCGCGACGAGCGACACCAGCGCCACCACCGCCGACTGCGGGTTGCCGGGCAGGCCGGCCACGAACCGCACCCGCCCGTCGCCGTCCACCAGCCGGGCCAGCAGCATCGGGAAGCCCGGACGCACCGCCACGGTGTTCACCACGTAGTCGGCGCCCAGCGCCTCCAGCGTCGGATGCAGGTGGTCGACCGGGCCGTGCATGGTGCCGCCGGTCGTGCAGACCAGGTCGGCGTTGGCGAGCGCGCCCCGCAGCGCCGCCACGTGCGCGGGCAGCGTGTCGGCGACCGGACCGACCACGTCGGCGGCGCGCACCTGGCAGCCGTAGCGGCGCAGCCAGGCCGGCACCGACGGGCCGAGCGCGTCACGGACCCGGCCCGCGCCGGGCGGACCCGAGGTGAGCAGTTCGTCGCCGAAGACCAGCAGCGCGGCCCGGGGTGGGCGGCGGACCCGCAGCGTGTCGTGCCCGCAGGAGGCGGCCAGGCCGATCACCGCCGGGTCCACCGGCGTGCCGGCGGGCAGCAGCTCCTCCCCGAGGGACGCCTCCTCGCCCGGCTCCCGCCACTCCGGCGCCGGGCGGGGCGTGCCGGCCACCAGGCCGTCCGCCGCCCGCGTCGACTCCTCGATCCGCAGGATCGCCGTCGTGCCCTCGGGGACCATCGCGCCGGTGGCGATCTCCACCGTGCTGCCGTCCGCCTCCAACGGGGGTGCGGTCTGCCCGGCGAGCACCCGCCCGACGACTCGCCACGGCCCCGCGCCGCGTACCGCCCAGCCGTCCACGCTGGAGGTGGGGAACGCGGGCAGGTCGGTACGCGTGGTCAGCGACTCGGCCAGGGTGTGCCCGTCGGCCTCAGCCAGCGGACGGGCGACCGCGGGGAGCGCGGCGGACAGGCCCACCGCGTACACCCGGGAGCGGGCCTCCTCCCACCCGGCCGGTGGTGGCGTGCCCGCCTCGGCCACGGCGGCTTCGGTTTCCGTGCTCATCCGGCGAGCCTAACGCCGGGGCACGTGCCTCGCGGGTTCAGTGGTCGCCGCCGCGAAGCTGGTCGACGGCGTGCCGCAGGATCGGCCCGAGCACGGCCAGACCGTCCCGGGCGCCGCCGCGTGAACCGGGCAGGTTGACCACGAGCGTCCGGCCGGCCACCCCGGCGAGGCCCCGGGACAGCGCCGCCGTCGGCACGGTGTCGCGGCTGTGCGCGCGGATCGCCTCGGCGATGCCGGGAATCTCGTAGTCGAGCAGCGCGCGGGTCACGTCGGGCGTGCGGTCGGTCGGGGTGATGCCGGTGCCGCCGCTGGTCAGCACCACGTCGACGCCGTCGGCGCGGGCGGCGCGCAGCGCGTCGCCGACCGGTTCGCCGTCCGGCACCACCACCGGCTCGTCGACCTCGCACCCCAGCTCCCGCAGCCCGGTCACGAGCACTGGGCCGCTGGTGTCCTCGTAGACCCCGGCGGCGGCCCGGTTCGACGCCACGATCACCCGGGCCCGGATCACGGCCGGTCCTCCGGCCGGACCCACTCGCCGGTCTTGCCGCCCTCCTTGCGGAGCACCCGGACGGCGTCCACCGACGCGGCCGGGTCGACCGCCTTGACCATGTCGACAAGGGCCAGCCCGGCGACCGCCACCGCGGTCAGCGCCTCCATCTCCACGCCCGTGCGGTCGGCGGTCTTCGCGGTGGCGGTGATCTCCACCGTGTCGGCGGTGAGGTCGAGGTCGACTGTGACGCCGTGCAGCGCGATCGGGTGGCAGAGCGGGATCAGGTCGGGGGTGCGCTTGGCGCCCATGATGCCGGCGAGCCGGCCGACGGCGAGCGCGTCGCCCTTGGGCAGGCCGTCGCGGCGCAGCAACTCCACCACCTCGGCGGTGGTGCGGAGGCGGCCGGCGGCGACCGCGAGCCGGCCCGAGACCGGCTTGGCGGAGACGTCGACCATCCGGGCCGCACCGGCCGGGTCGACGTGGGTGAGCTGCGCGGGTTCGGTCACGGCCCGACCCTATCCGCCGGGTACGACGCCGTGGGTGCTCCGGCCGGCGGCGGGGAGGAGCGTCGTGTCGGGTGCCGGTGCACGACGCCCCTCCCTCACCTGCCCACCGCCGATTCGCTGGGGGGAACTGACGGTGGGGGCCTCGTTCGGCCGGGTCCGCTCTGGCGGTGAACCCTCCCCGTGGCCGATGCCCGGGACGCTAACGAACGCCGCGATAAGAAATCGATAAGCCGGTTCAGGCAGGCGTCTCGGCGAGCTGCCGGCGCAGGTCGTGGCGCTCCGGCGCACCCATCCGCTCGAAGATCGCCAACGCGCGCTGCCGGTAGCGGTCCGCTTCGGCGGCGTCCGTTCCGGCCAGATGACCGGCCAGGGCACTCAGGGCGCGTCCCTGCTCGTAGGGATGCGCGATGCGGCTGGCCAGGCCGAGGGCTTCACGGTGCGCGGAGACGGCCTGGTCGACGTGTCCGGCCGCGGCCAGTGTCAGGCCGAGGTCGTTCGACGCTGCCGCCTGCACATGCCGGTCACCCGAGTCCCTCGCCAGGTCGAGAGCCAGTTCGTGCTGGCTTCGTGCCTCTGCGAGCCGGCCCAGATGCCGGTACGCGATACCGAGTTCGTTGCGAGCCTCCGCCTCACCGAACCGGTGCCCGTTCTGCTCGCGGAGCCGGAGTGATGCCACGATCAGACGGGCCGCCTTGCGGTGGTTTCCGAGGCGGTTCTCCACCGAGGCGATGTGACCGAGCGCGTTGGACATGTGAAACCAGTTGCCCTGGCACCGAGCCAGGAAGAGGTGCTGCCGGTGGGCGCGGAGCGCTTCGGGATACCGCCCGACGGCGATCAGCGCGTACCCGAGGTTGGGCAGGGCCACGATCGGGTCGACCGCGCCCCGCGTGTCCTCCCGGAGCAACTGCCGTCCCAGACTCACCGACTGCTCGGAGCTTCCCGTGAGCCAGTGGACCACCACGAGGTTCGCCCGGTAACGGTGCTCGTTGCGCCGGTCGTGCAGGTCGCGGGAGATGGACACCGCCACCTCGAGGTGACGCAGCGAGTCCAGGTAGCTGCCGGTCCGGGTGTACGCGGACGCCAGGTAGTTGTGCATGACCGCCTGTGCCGCGCGGTCACCGCTGCGCTCGGCAGCGGTCAGGCCCGTCTGGTGGGTGGCGACGATGTCACCGAAGTACCCCCGCATGTAGCAGAACCGCCACATGGCCCGTGCCAGGCGCCAGGCGTATCCCGAGTGCCCCTCTTCCTGGAGGGCGAATTTGATCAGCGCGATGAGGTTGAGCCGCTCCTGCTCCAACCATTCGATGTCCGAGTTGTCGGTCTCGTTGATCAGGTCGGCGCGGAGCGGCGCCTTCAGGCGCAGGTGGGTAGCCAGTACCTGCTGGTCCAGGGAGCTTGCCCGGACCGCCACCTGGTGCAGGACGTGGTCGAGCAGGCGGTTGCCCGCCTCGTGGCGCTGCGCGGGATCCGTCGACTCACGGAAGAGTTCGGCCGAGTACTGACGCATCAGATCGTGCATCCGGTAGCGCCCCGGAGCGACCTCCTCGATCAGGTGCTGGTCGAGGAGGTCGTCCAGCATCCGTTCCGTCCGGTCGAGCGGGAGAGCGGCGAGAGCGGCGGCCATGCGCGCGTCGAAGGAGTCGCCCGGGTGCAGGCCGATCAGCCGGAACAGCCATTTCGCGGGTTCGCTCAGGTGCTCGTACGAGGCCGAGAAGGCGCCGGCGACGGTCTGCTGCTCCACCGCCAACTGCCGCAGCACGGTGCCTCCGGCCTCCAGCCGCCGAGCCAGGTCGGCGACCCGCCAGGCCGGCCGGTGGGCCAACCATCCGCCGGCCAGCCGGACGGCCAGCGGCAGATGGCCGCAGCGGCGAGCCACCTCCGTCGCGGCATCCGGTTCCTTGCTGATCCGCTCCGTACCGGCGGTCCGTGCCAGGAGTTCCACCGCCTCGTCGGAGGTCATCACGGGAAGCGAGACGGGCGGACCGATGTCGGCCACCGACAGCCGCCGACGACTGGTCACCAGCACCGCCGACCCTGAACCGACGGGCAGGAGCGGACGCACCTGCTGCCCGTCGGCCGCGTTGTCCAGCACGAGGACGACGCGGCGGCCCCGCAGCTCGCGCTGCCACAACTCGGCCCGTTCCTCGTGATCACTGGGAATCCGGCCGGCCGGTACCTCCAGTTGGCGAAGCAGCACAGTGAGGGCATCGCCCGGCTCGGCCGGGGCTCCCTCGGTGTGCCCCCGCAGATCGATGAAGAGCTGCCCGTCCGGGTACCGGTCGCTGAGCAGGTGCCCCAGGTGAAGCGCGAAGAGGGTCTTGCCGCTGCCCGCCATACCGTCGATCACACGTACGGTCGGCGCTCCGGCACTCGACGCTCCGATCTCCGCCAGCATTCGCTCGACGAGTTCTCGCCGGCCGATGAAATCAGCGGTACTCCGCGGAAGGTGGCGAGGGTGCACCCGCCGTGCGCTCGAGGTGACCACACCTCCCCGCTCAGGACCGCCCTTCCTGGCGGCGGACGGCGAGTGCCCCGCGGTCCGGCCCAGTAACGACCTCCGCAGACTGAGCAGTTCGGTTCCCGGCTCCACGCCGAGTTGCCGGATGAGAATCGACTCGGCCCGTTGGATGACGGCGAGCGCACCGCCCGCGTCCCCGTCCGCCTTCAGCGCACTGGCCAGCAGCGCATGCGCCTGCTCCCGGTAGGGATGGCTGTTCACGTGGTCGGTGAGTAGCGCGATGGCCGCTCTGGTGCGGCCGAGTGCGACATCGAGCCGGGCACGAAGCTCGATCGCCGCCAGCCGCTGCTCCTCCAGTGCCGCCCGGCGCGCCGTCAGAACCGGCCCCACCCGCAGTCCGGCCACCAGAGGACCGCGCCACAGACGTTCGCCTTGGCCGAGCAACTCGTCAACACGTTCGTGCTGCCCGTCCGACCAGGCCGACGCCGCCTCACCGGTCAGGTGCTCGAAACGACGCACGTCCACCCGCTCGTCGTCCACATCCAGGCGATAGCCGCCGGAGAGCCGAACCAGGTTCGGGCCGTGGTGTCGATCGAACGTCCGCCGAAGGTTGCCCACGTACGTCCGTACGTTCGCCAAGGCGGAGCGGGGTGGGTCGTCGGGCCACAGTTCGTCGACGAGCGTGTCGACGGTGACCAGCTGGCCGCCGTGCAGCACCAGAACCGCCAGCGCCGTCTGCTGCTTGGGCGTGCCGAGCGGTAGTGGGGCCGGTCCCTGCCGCACCTCCGGCACACCCAGCAGCCGGATATCCACCAACTGTTCCCCCCGCGCGGCGCGCGCCAATCGAAATTACTCGCACCCGTGTGGACTATACGAAATGCAGACTTACGGAAGATAGCACTCGATTCACCACAGGAGTTCCGATGCCGGAGAGCAACGGCGCTTTTTCTGTGAGTTGTCGTGGCGGATGTTACGGAAGGACGAAACCGAACGGCTAGAGACACCCGGTGATGAGGGCTCGATAATCCCACTTGAAAGCGCGCGCTGAATATGCGTTCAGTCTCCAGCCAAAGACCGAGCGTAACAAGAACCAGGTGCATTGGCGCAATATGCGCATATGGACATCTAATAGATGTATCCCGGCCTAAAAGCCATAACATGTTCGACGTCGGATGGGCCGGTGATCGCCGGTTCTGGGGGTCGAACGAAGGGCGAGGCCATGCGCGGCAACGACTGGCTGTGAAGCGAACTTCCGGGGCGCCTGAGCGGGCCGTACAGTACGAGCACACGCACCGCTACGAACGAGCGCGGTGGAGGCAGACCACGTGACTCGCGCCCACGCACGCGACAATGGGACCGATCGGCGGCTCTTGCTGCTTGTCGGTCTCGTCGTGTTTGTGGCCGGCCTGGCCACGCTGGTCAGTTTCCGGCTGATCGCCGCAGGCGACCTGGCAACCCAGAAGAACATCACACGCGCGGCCACGATCACTTTTCTCGTAGCCGTAGCCGCGACGGTGAATGTGCGAATCCGCATTCGCGCCACCACTCACGGCGTCTCGTGGACGGACGCGGCTTCCGTGATCGGACTTGCGGTCGCACCCGTGCCGTGGGTCGTCATCGCCACCGGCCTGGGTGTCGCGATCACCCGCCTGATCGGTCGCCTCACCCCGATCAAGCTGGCCTTCGGCGTCGCCAAGGAGATGACGCTGGCAGCGGCCGGAGGCGTCGTCCTCATCGCCGCCGGCTGGTCCTGGCCCTGGTCAGGACCCATCGGCCGCTCACTGCCCGCCCTGGTGCTGGCCTACGTGACCGTCGTCGTCCTCGATGAGCTGCTCACCTTCCCGGTCCTCGCCTTCGCGACCGGCACACCGATCCGCAAGCGCTTCCGGGAGCAGCTGGATCTCCGGCTGGCGAGCGTGCTCGCCCGCTTCTCGGTGATCCTGTGCACGCTGCTCATCCTCCGGATCGACCCGACCTTTCTGATCGTCGTGCCGCCGCTCGTGTTGAGCCTGCATCTCGCCTACTCCAGCCGACTTCGTAATCGCGCCGAGCGGGAGGCCTGGCAACGGTTGGCCCGAACGACCGATGCATTGAACGTAGTCGATCTAGATCGGGTACTCACCACAGCCGTCACACAAGCGACAGAGCTGTTCTCCGCCGACGAGGTCGAAATCGAACTACGCGAGGAAGCACTGGTGGTGCGCGGCGTCGGAGGAGCGATCACATACCGCGGCCCGGCCGGCGAACCGAGCGCGATCGAGGGTTCGGTACTCACGAACCGCCTCGAAGGCCACGACAAGACGGTCGACGTCGGCGTGCTCCGGCTGCGGTTCGCCGGCCCGGTCGAGCTCTCCGAACGCGAGCAGTACACCCTGCGTACCTTCGCCTCCGCCCTCTGCACCGCGGTCCGCAACGCCCAGGCGTACGCCGAACTCGCCCGCATCGCCGAGGACCACGCCTACGCCGCCACCCACGACGCCCTCACCGGCCTGTCCAACCGGCGGCATCTGCTCGACGAGGGCAGCGCCCAGCTCACCACCCGGCACGCCGACGGCGTCACCGCCCTGGTGCTGATCGACCTCAACCACTTCAAGGAAGTGAACGACACCCTCGGGCACGGCGCCGGCGACCGGGTGCTGATCCAGGTCGCCGAACGCCTCCGCGGCGCCGCACGCCCCGACGACCTGGTCGCCCGGCTCGGCGGCGACGAGTTCGCCGTACTCCTGCGCGGCCTGCCCGCCCCCGCCGTCGCCGCCCACCGCGCCGAGGCCCTGCTCGCGGCGCTGCACGACCCGCTCGACCTCGACGGCATGCGGATCAGCGTGGAAGCCAGCGGCGGCATCGCCGTCGCCCCCGCCACCGGCGGCATGGCCGAACTGCTGCGCCGCGCCGACGTGGCCATGTACCAGGCCAAACGCGCCGGCCAACGCGTCGCCACGTACGCGCCGGCCCGCGACACCGCCGACCTGAGCCGGCTCACCCTCGGCGGCGAACTGCCCCGAGCCGTCGCCGACCACGAGTTCACCGTCAACTTCCAGCCCA
Organism: Micromonospora sp. CNZ285; assembly: GCF_004637285.1. Taxonomy (NCBI): domain Bacteria; kingdom Bacillati; phylum Actinomycetota; class Actinomycetes; order Micromonosporales; family Micromonosporaceae; genus Micromonospora; species Micromonospora sp. CNZ285. The sequence goes on from NZ_SPQD01000001.1 coordinate 5,253,970, forward strand.
TCGTCGACCTGGGCAGCGGCGAGGTGATCGGCGCCGAGGCACTCGCCCGCTGGCACCACCCCACCCACGGGCTCATCGACCCGCTGCGCTTCCTCGAAGCGGTGGAACGCTCCGGGCTGCTCCCCGCCTTCGCCGAGGCGATCCTCGACCAGGCCCTCATCGCCGCCGGCTCCTGGCGCGACGCCGGCTTCGACCTGCCCGTCTCGGTGAACGTGTCCCCGCGCAGCCTGCTCGACGCCCGCTTCCCCGGCGCCGTACTGGCCCGGCTACGCGCCCACGACCTCCCGCCGGACCGGCTCGTCCTGGAACTGACCGAGACGCTCACCCTCAGCCAACTCGACGTCGTCGATCGCGTCCTCAGCCGGCTGCGGGACTCCGGCGTCCGGCTCGCGCTCGACGACTTCGGCACCGGATACTCGTCGCTCTCCCTGCTCTCCCGCATCCCCGTACACGAACTGAAGATCGACCGCAGCTTCGTCGGCGCCATGGAGACCGCGCCCGAAGCCGCCGCCGTCATCCGCTCCACCCTCGACCTCGGCCGCAGCCTCGACCTCACCGTCGTCGCCGAAGGCGTGGAGAGCGAACCGCAACGCCGCGCACTCTGGGAACTCGGCTGCGCCGCCGGGCAGGGCCACCTGTTCGCCCGGCCACTGCCCGCCGCCGCGCTCCTCGCCGCCATCCAACGCGGCCACGGCGGCCGGACCGGCGCGCTCGCACCCGCGCTGCACGACACCGGCGCCGTCATCCGCCTCCCCGGCCGCCGCACCGGCCGCACCCGCCCGGCACCCCCCGCCGCCAGCGACGCCCGGCAACCCTGACCCGGCCGGGGCACCCCGCCGGTCTGCCACACTGGCCCGCGTGACCGCCCACGCCGACCCGGCAACCCCCGTCTCCCGCCGCTGGTCGGCACTCGACACCGCCGCCGGCGGCCTCGCCCTCGACCTGGGCCTCTACGCCGCCGCCACCGTCTTCGCCGCGATCACCGCCGCCACCGCCACGCTGCCGCCGCACCGCGCCTGGGGCACCGTCGCCACCATCGGGTACGCCCTCGCCACGCTCGCCGCGACCACCCAACTGCTCGCCCGCCGCCGCGACCCCGGCACACCACTGGCCGGCCTGCCCGCACGCTGGACCGTCGCCGGCCTCACCTGGGCCGCCACCGCGCTCCTGCCGGTCATCACGCAGAGCGTCGAACGCGCCGGCGGACGCACCGACCGCGCCCAGGAGGAGGTGATCGTCGTCGAACACGCCGGCGCCCGCCTCGCCGAACACGGCACCCCCTACCTCGGACCCGACGCCATCGCCGCCCTGCCCCCCGGCGAACAACTCCTCGGCTACACCCCCTACCAGCCCGGCATGGCACTGTTCGGGCTGCCCCGGGCCGCCGTCGACGCCTGGTGGACCGACTCCCGCGTCTGGTTCGCCGTGGTCACCGCACTCACCCTCGTCGCCCTCGTCGCCACCCTCCGCGCCGGCGGCGGCCCGGCCGCACCCCGCCGCGACGCCGCCGTCCTGCGCGCCGTCCAAGCCGCCACCGTCCTGCCCGTCTGCGCGCTCACCCTCGCCACCGGCGGCGACGACCTCCCCGTACTCGCGCTCTGCCTCCTCGCCCTCGCACTCGCCGCCGCCGGCCGGCCCGGCCGCGCCGGCCTCGCGGTCGGCGCCGCCGGCGCCCTGAAACTCTTCGCCTGGCCGGTCGCCGTCGTGCTGATCTGCTGGGCCGCCACCCGCCGGGCCGCACTCCGCACCGCCCTCGGCGCCATCGGCCTCCCCGTCCTCGCACTGGTCCCGGTACTCCTCGTCGACCGCGACGCCCTCGTCGAGAACGTCCTGCGCTTCCCGCTCGGCCACGGACTCGTCACCAGCCCCGCCCAGTCACCCTTCCCCGGGCACCTCATCGCCGAGACACTCCCGGCCGGACGCGCCGTCGCCGCCGCGCTGCTCGTCGCCGCCGGACTCGCCATCGCCGTCCGGCTCCTGCGCCGCCCGCCCCGCACCGCCGCCGCCACCGCCCTCATCTGCGGGTACGGGCTACTCGCCGCGATCCTGCTCATGCCCTCCACGCGCTTCGGGTACCTGCTCTACCCGGCCGCCCTGCTCGTCCTCGCCCCCGCGCTGGCACTCACCCGACCGGACGACCCGGCGACATTCCCGGCAACCGCCCCGCGCGACCCGGCCGGAAGGCGTACACCTGAGGAATGACCACCTACCGCGACCGGGCCGAAGCGGGACGTGAACTCGCCGAGCGACTCACCGACCTCGCCGGCCGCCCCGACGTCATCGTCCTCGGCCTGGTCCGCGGCGGCGTACCCGTAGCCCGGGTGGTCGCCGACCGGCTTGGCGCACCACTGGACGTCCTCGTCGTCCGCAAGCTCGGCGTGCCCTGGGCACCCGAGGTCGCGTACGGCGCACTCGGCCCCGGCGGCGTCCAGGTCCTCAATGACATGGTCGCCGGCCGGATCAGCGAGAACGACAGGGCCCAGGTCCGCCGCCGCGAACAGGCCGAACTGGAACGCCGCGAACAGCGCTACCGCGGCGGCCGCCCGCCGCTCGACCTCACCGGCCGCACCGCCGTCATCGTCGACGACGGACTCGCCACCGGCGCCACCGCCCGCGCCGCCGTCCAGGTCGTCCGCCACCTCGGCGCCGCCCGCGTCCTGGTCGCCGTCCCGGTCGGCTCCGAGCAGGCGTACGACATGCTCGCCGCCGACGCCGACACGGTCGTGAGCTGCCAACTCCCGCACGACTTCGCCGCCGTCGGCGCGTACTACGAGGACTTCCACGAGGTCTCCGACGACGAGGTCACGCAGGCGCTGACCGCCACTGCGTGAAAACACCCGGTACCGTCGTTGTCATGCAGATGACCTGTCCCAAGTGCCGCGGAGAAATGCGCCAGTACGAGCGCAGCGGAGTAGTCATCGACCAGTGCGGCGAATGCCGGGGCATCTTCCTCGACCGCGGCGAGCTGGAAAAGCTGTTCGATGCCGAGGCCAACTGGAACCAGCAGCACGGCGGCGCCCGGCAGGCCGCGCCCTCCGGAGCCGGCTACCCACCGCCCCCGCCGCCCCCGCCCGCCGCCGCGCCGCACCAGCCCGGCTACGGCGCCGTCCCCCCGCCCCCTCCTCCGCCGCCGCCCGGCCACGGCTACGCGCAGCCCGCGTACGGCCACGGTCAGCAGCAGCACTACGGCTACCACGGCCACTACCGGCGCAAGAAGAAGCACGGCTTCCTCGGCGAACTGTTCGACTGACCGCCGACCACGCGCACGCCGGGCCGGTGCACCGCATCGACCCGGCGCGCTCGTCGGCGTGCCGCGCCCGCCACACCGTGGCAGGCTGCACGGCATGAGCCCGATCCGGCAGCACGAGGCGCTGGCCCAGGCGTACGACGGCATCACCGCCGTGGTCACCCCGCTCGACGACGCCGGCCTGCAACGGCCCACCCGCTGCCGCGGCTGGCTCGTCGCCGACCTGCTCTACCACGTGCTCTGCGACGCCCAGCGCGCACTCGTCGCCCTGGCCAGCCCCGCACCCGGACCGGCCGACGTGGACGACGTCAGCTACTGGCGCGCGTTCACCCCCGGCGACGACGACGCGAGCGCCGGGCACGCCGGGTGGGCGCGCCGCTCCGCCGCCGCCTTCGACCGGCCCACAGGCGTGGTCCGGCTCTGGACCGACACCGCGCCCGCCGCCGTCCGCGCGGCCACCGCAGCCGACCCCGACGGGTACGTGACCACGCAGGGTCATGTGCTGCGCGTACCCCATCTGCTCGCCACCCTGACCACCGAGGCGGTCATCCATCACCTGGACCTGGTGGTGGATCTGCCGGACGCGCCGCGCCCGGCGGCGGACCCGACGCGGGTCGCGGTGACCACGATGGACGGCCTGCTCAGCGACGACGCGGTACGGCCGGCCGGCTGGGACGACCACGACTACCTGCTGAAGGCCGCCGGGCGGGTGCCGCTCACCGACCGGGACCGGCTGGAGCTGGGCGAGGCCGCCGGCTGGTTCCCGCTGCTCGGCTGACGCGGCTCAGACGATCGCCATGTCGACGAAGCGCGACAGGTGCAGCTGGGCCGCTACAGTGACCGTGTCAGTTGGACCATTTCTGTGCTTTGCAACAATAAAGTCCGCTTCGCCCGCTCGCGGCGACTCCTTGTCGTAGTAGTCGTCGCGGTGCAAAAGGATGACAACGTCCGCATCTTGCTCGATCGAGTTGTGCGCGGCGATGCCGTTGGCGATGAAGTTGTGTGTGCCGAGCACGGTGGCGTCGTAGACGTCCTGCTCACCCATCGACTCGATCGAGACGATCTCGTCCCAGAAGACATCGTTCGTCGCGTGCAGATCAAGATCCGCAGAGTCCAACACCGCAGCCACCTTGGCGAGTCGTGACCGGCTGGGTGCACGCTTCCACATTGCGCTGCCAGAGAACTGGGTGCCGACGGCCGCTGCGAACTCGCGGTGGCTCATCTTGCGCTCCGCCAAGACTTCGCGAACTCGTGACCACACCTCCTTGGGCACGGTGTCCACGTTCGGATTGCTGACGACGGATTCGAGGGTCACAAGCAGCGCCGCGCAGCCGTTGGCCCGCTCGCCGTGCACACCGATCTCCCGGAGGAAGCGGAGCTGGTCGTCGCGACCGGAAATGTCCAGGGTGTACTGCGGCCGGTGTCTAGCGACCGGCACCTGTCGCAACCGAGCCGAAACTCCGTAGCGAAGCAGCAGGCGTGAGATGTCCTCCAGCATGCGCCGTGATGTCGAGGAGAAGTAGATCCGTCCGCCCCGACCGGACTTGTTGACGGTTACGGACCCGTCCGTCGCCCAGATGTGTCGCAGGAAGAGCGTGATTTGCTCCTTGGGCAGGCCGAACACCGCCGGTGGTAAGAACTTCTCGTGGGATCGCAGCCCGAACAGCCCCAACCCGTTTAACCACTCGGCTATCGGATTCCGTCGCCCGCGGGCGAGCCGGAATGGCGCCGGCAGCCGGAGCGTGGTCACTCGGGCAGCAGGGTAGTCGTCTCGCACAGCCGTGATCCCGAAGTGCGTGGCGGCCTCCGTCACGGCCGCCAGGTTGGCCTCGTCACAACTGGCGTAGCGGATCGGCTGCCGGCGGACGAACGAGCCGTCTCCGAGGAGGTGTGCCAGCATCACCACCTCCGGATCGGCCCACGGCTTGATGTTCAGCGGCGGCGGAATGTGCCGAGGTGCGGCAAGCCGTGTTCCCACCGTGAGTTCTCCCAGCGGCCGCCAACCGCCGAACGTGAGGAATGGGTGGTTGGCGGTCGCCTCCACCTGCTTCCCGGATGAAAGAGTCATCCGGAACACTTCGCGCGTCCCACTGGGGAAGGCGTGCGTGAGTGTCCGGGGGGTGTAGCGGAGACCTTCGTCGAGGGCCCAAACTGGAATGTCCCTGATATTCCCGGCAAGGAGCGCCCCCAGGGTGATCTCCGAGTTGTCATCGGCTCTGACGAGTCTCGTATCCGCCGTCAGACAGCCCGACTCACGCAGGTCCGAAAGCTGCGGTCGCTTGTCGGTGCGCTGCTCGGGGCCACGGTTCAGCTGGCTCACCGCGATCACCGGGCACTCGACTTCCTTGGCCAGCAGCTTCAGGCCACGGGAGAGGTCCGCGACCTCCTGCTGCCGACTCTCGGTGCGTTTCGGCGAGGTCATCAGCTGGAGATAGTCGACGACGATCAGCTTCAGGTCGTGCTTCTGCTTGAGCCGCCGCGCCTTCGCCCGGATCTCCATCAGGTTCATGCTCGGCGTGTCGTCGACGAAGAGCGGCGCCTCGCTGATCTCGCCCATGCAGCGGGCCAGCTTGGTCCAGTCGTCGTCGGAGAGCTGCCCGCTGCGCAACACGTGCAGCGGCACGCGCGCCTCGGCCGAGAGGAGTCGCATGACGATCTCGACCTTGCTCATTTCCAGCGAGAAGATCGCCGACGCCTGGTTGGCACGGATCGCTGCATTTCGGGCAAAGTCCATAGATGCGGTCGATTTGCCCAAGCCAGGCCTGCCGGCCACGATAATAAGTTGGCCGGCGTGCAGGCCGTTGAGCAGGCGGTCGAGGTCGGTGAACCCGGTCGGCACACCCGTCATCACCCCGCCCTGGGCGCCGACCGCCTCGATCTCGTCGAGCGTCGGCTGGAGCATGTCGGCCAGGACAGCGAAGTCCTCGCTGACGCGCTTCTCGGTGATCTCGTAAACGGCCTGCTGGGCGAGGTCGACGATGTCGTCGACGTCGCGGCTGCCGCTCGGGCCGGTGCCGTAGCCGAGCTGCACGATCCGGGTGCCGGCCTCGACCAGCCGGCGGAGCACCGCTCGTTCGCCGACGATGCGGGCGTAGTAGGCGGCGTTCGCGGCGGTGGGCACGCTGGCGATCAGCGTGTGCAGGTAGGGCGCGCCGCCGATCCGGGCGAGGTCGCCGGAGTCGGCGAGCGCGGCCGCCACGGTGATCGGGTCGGCGGGTTCGCCGCGACCGTAGATGTCCAGGATCGCGTCGAAGATGGTGGCGTGGACGGGGCGGTAGAAGTCGTTTGTCTTCAGGATCTCCACGACGTCCGCGATGGCGTCCTTGGACAGCAGCATGCCGCCGAGTACGCACTGCTCGGCGGCGACGTCCTGGGGTGGTGTCTTTTCGAACGCAGATTCGCGCGGCGGCGGCTCGGGCGATTGTCCCCCGGTCCGTTCCGCACGCGTCTCGTCGGTGACCGACACGGGTTCCCCCCTCGCTGCGTCGGATCGAGTCCAGCTCTATCGCCGGGGTATGACAACTCTCCGCCGACCCTCCGGTCGATCGGGGGTCATCGCCCGGCGGTCGGGGGACAACGATACGGAACCCGAGGTCAGCCGCTCAACAAGGCCGGTGGATGAGCCTCGGGACAACCTGTGGACGCTTGGGGACAGGCATGTGCGCAGGGTGTGCACAGGGGTGTGGAAAAGTGACGGGGAATTCCGGGCTTATCGCCTCTGACCTGGGCTTTTCCTATCCCCACCCTGTGGACGGAAGATTTCCGGCCAAGCTTTGTCGTCGTTCGTCCCGTACTATCGCTGCGAACGGCGACACCTGGGACAGCGGGTTTACTTTCGGGTTGAGAGAGGTCACGCTCCGGCCGTGAGACACCGGGACTGGGGAAGCGGGGAGGACAGCCCGCGCGAGCGACGGCCGAGCGGTTCCTGGGATGAGCCCGCCGGGCCGCGCCGGGTCGACTCGTACGCGCCGGAGGGCTACCGCACGGCGAGCCGGCGGCGGGCGATCGAGCGTGGCCAGGACGAGCCGGTGGAGACGTACCTTCCGCAGTGGGCGCTGGAGTCCGGGGTGAGCCGGGCGGACGGCGGTGGCCGGCATGCCGCGCCCGACGACGACGAGGTGGAGACGCCGTTCTCCGGTGGTGGTTGGCGGGCGGAGACCGGCCGGCGGGATCTGCACGCGATCGGCGCGGGTCCGTTGTCGGACCACACCGCCGAGTGGACGATGGACGCCCCGCAGGAGCGGGGGTACGTGGGTAACCGGCGGGCGGACGAGGACGACGAGCCGGTGTCGGGTGCGGCGCCCCGGAGTCGTCCGCGCCGGGCGTCGACGCGCCGGCCGCAGGTGATCTGGTCAGGGCTGCCGGAGTCGGCGGGTTCGGGCGAGGAGCCGGCCGGGCCGGACGGTGGACGGCCGGCGGGTCGCCGGCGTCGGTCGGCGTCGGGTTCCTCCTGGCCGCCGCCGGCGGGGTCGGACTCCACCTGGTCGCGTCCGGCGGCCTCGGACGGCGCGTGGTCGCGCTCGGCGACGGATGCCGAGTGGCCTGCGACGTCGGATGCGGGCCGGTCAGCACCGACGGCGGAGCCGGAGCCGGCGTGGGGACGGGCGACCGCGTCCGAGCCGGAGCCGACCTGGTCGCGGGCGGCGCCGCCGGAGTCGGCGCGTCCGGCGGCGGATCCGTGGCAGCGCCGCCGGGGCGCCGAGCGTGAGCCGGTGGATCCGCCCGCTGTCGACCCGTGGGACGCGTCGGGGGTGCACGCCTGGGACCGGCCGGTGCCCGCGAGCCGCTGGGAGCGGGCGGAGAGCGGGTGGGACCGTACGGAGCACACGGGTGAGTGGGACCGGTTCACCGACACCGGTTTCCTGGAGCCGGTGCGGGACACGGACGACCGATATGCGGGGGCGGATCCGTGGGATCGTTCGGCGCCGCCGGTGCGGGAGGGCTGGGCGTCGCCGGCGCGGGCCGAGGCGTTCTGGTCGGGTACGCGGCTCTCGGGTGACGATCCGCGGTGGATGGAGACGCCGTCGACGGCTCCGCGTTCGCCGGCGGTGGCGTACTCGGCGCCGCGTCCGCGTACCGTGCCTCGCCGTCGCCCGGTGGAGCCGGCGGCGTCGACGTTGCGGCGGCGGGTGGAGACGATCGGTGGCGGTTCGTGGGGTCGTCGGCTGGAGGACGACCTGCTGGACCCGGATCCGGGTGGTCCGTTGCGGCCGCTGGTCTACACGGCGGCCTGTTATCTGGTGCCGGCGGTGCTGCTCGTGATCGGTCTGCTGTTCCTCAGTGGTCAGCCGCCGGCGGGGTGCGTCACGGACATCACCGGTGGGGGTTGTGACTCGCCGCGTGCGCACGCCCTGGAGTCGTTGGTGTCGGCGGCGCCGCGGTTCGGGTTGGCGATGGTGAGCAGTCTGGTGGTGGCGGTGCTGCTGCGGCAGGTCGGTACGACGTGGCGGTCGGCGACTGTGGCGTTGGCGGCCGCTGTGGTGGGTGGTGGCCTGTCCACGGTGGTGATCAGCGCGGTGACGGGCCGGCCGCTCGGTTGAGCGGCTTCGGCCGAGTGACTCCGGCCGGCGGCGGGGATGCGGAAAGGCCCGCACCGGCTGCCGGTGCGGGCCTTTCGCGTCGTGCTTCGGGTGTCAGCCCTTGACCACGTTCAGGTCGAACTTGGCGGTCACCTCGGGGTGCAGCCGGATGCTGACCGGGTAGGAGCCGAGCGCCTTGATGTGGCCGGGCAGCTCCAGCCGGCGGCGGTCCAGGGTCGGGCCGCCGGCGGCCTTGACGGCGTCGACGATCTCGGCCGGGGTGACCGAGCCGAAGAGCCGCCCGCCGTCGCCGGCGCGGGCCTTCAGGTTGACCTTGAGACCCTCGACCTGGGTCTTGACCTCGGTGGCGTGGCCGAGGTCGCGGATCTCGCGGGCCGAGCGGGCCCGCTTGATGACCGTGACCTGCTTCTCCGCGCCCTTGGTCCAGGCGATCGCGAAGCCCTGCGGCAGCAGGTAGTTACGGCCGTAGCCGTCCTTGACCTCGACGATGTCGCCCGGAGAGCCGAGGCCGGACACCTCCTGAGTCAGGATGATCTTCATGTCCGTGCCTCCTCTCAGCGGGTCGTGGCCGTGTACGGCAGGAGCGCCATCTCGCGGGCGTTCTTGACCGCACGGGCGATCTGCCGCTGCTGCTGCGAGGTGACGCCGGTCACCCGCCGAGCGCGGATCTTGCCGCGGTCGGAGATGAACTTGCGCAGCAGCGCGGTGTCCTTGTAATCGATGTAGGTGATCCCGTCCTTGTCGAGCGGGTTCACCTTCTTCTTCGGCTTGCGAAGGGCCGCAGCCTTAGCCATTGCACGTGCTCCTGGTTTGCGATCGCGGGCGCTCGGCGCCATTAGAACGGAGGCTCCTCGTCGAAGTTGCCGCCCGAACCACCGCGGGAGGGGGCGGGGGCAGCAGAGGCCCAGGGGTCGTCGAAGTTGCCTCCGCCGCCGCCCTGGCCGCCACCACCACCGAAGCCGCCGCCACCGCCACCGGAGCGGGACATCTTCTGCACCTTCGCCGTGGCGTAGCGCAGCGACGGGCCGATCTCGTCGACCTCCAGCTCGATGACGGTGCGCTTCTCACCCTCACGGGTCTCGTACGACCGCTGGCGCAGCCGGCCGGACACGATCACGCGAGCGCCGCGCTGCAGCGACTCGGCGACGTTCTCGGCGGCCTGGCGCCAGACCGTGCACGAGAGGAACAGCGGCTCGCCGTCCTTCCACTCGCCGGAGGCCTTGTCCATGAAACGGGGCGTCGAAGCGACCCGGAACTTGGCGACCGCCGCGCCGGAGGGGGTGAATCGCAACTCGGGGTCATCGGTCAGGTTGCCGATGACCGTGATGGTGGTGTCTCCTGCCATGACCATCTCCTCGCGCACTCATCTTTGTGCCGTACAGGCTCTCAGAGCCGTACGACAGCGTGGATGAGGCTTGTGATCCGGACGTGCCGGGTCTAGATGCTCAGCGCATCTCCGGGCGGATGACCTTGGTGCGCAGCACCGACTCGTTGAGTCGGAGCTGACGGTCCAGCTCGCCAACGGCCTCCGGCGTCGCCTGGAGGTCGATGACGGCGTAGATGCCCTCGGCCTTCTTGTTGATCTCGTACGCGAGGCGCCGGCGGCCCCACACGTCGGTCTTCTCCACCGAGCCACCCGCGGTCCGGATCACGTTCAGGTACGTGTCGAGCGACGGGGCGACGGTGCGCTCCTCGAGGCTGGGGTCGAGGATCACCATGACTTCGTAATGACGCAAGACGTGCTCACCTCCTGTGGGCTAAGCGGCCACGGTCCTTCCGTGGCAGGAGGTCGTGCGTCGTTGCCCGCGCCGATACCGGGGGAACCCGGCCGGACACACGGACAACCGGACCAGGATAGCCGGTCCGGACGATCATGGCCGGGCCGGTGGTCCCGGTGCCGGGTGCGGCGACAGGGGCCCACCCCCGGCGAGCCGGCGGGTGGACCCCTGTCCACGGGACCGCGGGGCGTCCCGTCCGCATTCCTTGGGTGGGACCTGGGGAGGAACGACCACACCGATGAGGTTGGATCGAAGACGCCCCGCGGAGCTTTATCGTGTTGTCACCTGGTCTGACCATACAATGGCTCTCGTCACCACTTGGGGTAAATGGAGGAATTGGTCCGACTGCCGGTTCCCGTACCGGGATGACGAGCGGATCCCGCCCCGTCGTGCCGGGCCGCACGGCGGGGCGTCCCGTTTCCGGGGGTCCACCCTCGCCCGTCCGTGCTGTGGACCACGTGCGGGCGGAGCGTCGACCATCGATCCCACCTCGGACAACGACCGCCGGGCCGGGTGGTGACGCGTCCGACCCGCCGGGCGCCTCCCGCGAGCGCGCCGACCGTCGCAGGCGCGACGTAGGCTGCCCTGCATGCGAATCGGAGCCCACGTCGACCCGACCGACCCGCTGGCCGAGGCGGCCGCCCGGCAGGCCGAGGCGGTTCAGTTCTTCCTGGCCGACCCGCAGGGCTGGAAGGCCCCGAAGCCGCGCGAGGACGCCGAACGCCTGCGCTCCGCCGACGTCGACCTCTACGTGCACGCGCCGTACGTGATCAACGTGGCCACGCTCAACAACCGGATCCGCATCCCCAGCCGCAAGCTGCTGCTCGCCCACGCCACCGCCGCGGCGGACGTCGGGGCCGAGGGCCTGATCGTGCACGGCGGCCACGTCAACGCCGGCCACGACGTCGCCGTCGGCTTCGACAACTGGCGCAAGACCTTCGCGTACGCGGCGGACTCGGGCGGCTTCCCGCTGCCGGTGCTGATCGAGAACACCGCCGGCGGTGACAACGCCTGCGCCCGGCACCTCGACTCGCTGGCCCGGCTCTGGGACGCGCTCGGCGACCACGAGGTCGGTTTCTGCCTGGACACCTGCCACGCGTACGCGGGCGGCGAGGAACTGCTGGGCCTGGTAGACCGGGTGAAGGCGATCACCGGCCGGATCGACCTGATCCACGCGAACAACTCCAAGGGCGCGTTCAACTCCGGCCAGGACCGGCACGACAACCTCACCGGCGGCACCATCGACCCGGAACTGCTGGTGGCGCTGATCCGCGCGGCCGGGGCGCCGGTGATCGTGGAGACCCCCGGCGGCGTCGAGGGCCAGGCCGCCGACATCGCGTTCCTGCGCGGGCAGTTGGGCGCGACGGCGTGACGACCGAGCAGTCCGGCACGACCGGCCGCCGGTCCGGCGCCGAGCCCCGTCCGGACGGCGACGCCGCCGCACCGGACCGGCCGGACGACGCGACCAGGGCCGCCCCGCTCGGCGCGGATGGAACCGCCGAGGGCAGGTCCGGCGAGGACGACACCGCCGGCACGGCGAGGAAGCCCGGCAAGGCAAGCGGCGGCGGCGAGGCCGAGGCGAGCGCCGGCAAGGCGGGCGCGGGGTCCGGTGCCGGCACGGCAGCCGAGGCCACCGCCGGGGAGAAGGCCGAGGCCCGGGACGGGGCCGCCGCGGACAAGGGCGACGCCCCCGACGGCGGAGGCGAGGGCGGCGACGCCGCCGCCACGAAGGCCGGGAGCGGAGACGAGAGCGCCACGGGTACGGCCGGCGACACGCCCGCCGATCCCTGGTCCGCGTTCGGGCCCGCGCCGGAGCCGGTGCTCGGCCGGTCCCGCCGGGCGATCCGCGCGGTCGGCCGGTTCCTGGTGCACGAGTGGACGCTCGCCGCCGTCGCCGCGCTGGCGCTGGCCGCGGCGATGACCTGGCCCACGTTGCGCTATCCGCGGCACACGCTGCCGCAGGACTACTGGGATCCGAGCCTGCAGGCGTGGCAGATGGCGTGGTCCGGGCACATCCTGCGCACCGACCCGGCGATGCTGTGGCACGCGAACACGTTCTATCCGGAGAACCGGAGCTTCGCGTTCTCCGACACGCTCCTCGGATACGCCCCGGCCGGCCTGATCGGGGTCGGCCCGGAGCACGCCGTGCTGCGCTACAACATCATGTTCGTGCTGGCGCACGCGCTCGCCGCGTTCGGCGCGTACGTGCTGGCCCGGCAGCTCGGCGCGGGCCGCATCGGCGGCGCGGTGGCCGGGGCGAGCTTCGCCTACGCGCCGTGGCTGCTGGCCCAGGCGGGGCACCTGCACATCCTCTCCAACGGCGGCATCCCGCTGGCGCTGGCCATGCTGGCCCGGGGGCACGGCTGGTCGCTGCGGTACGGCTACCGGCCGCGTCGCCGGCACGCGGGCTGGGCGTTCGCCGGGTGGCTGGTGGCCGCGTGGCAGCTCAGCCTGGGGTTCGGCATCGGGCTGCCGTTCGCGTACATGCTGGCCGGGACCGTTCTGGTAGCGGTGGTGCTGTGGTTCGTGCGGCGGCGCCGGGTGAAGCGTCCGTTCGGCCGGCGGCTGTTCCTGGCCGACGTGTCCGGCGGGCTGGTCTTCGCCGCGGTGGGCGCGGCGCTGGCGGTGCCGTACTTCAAGGTCGCCGAGCTGCACCCGAACGCGGAGCGGACGCTCGGTGACATCGCGCTCTACTCGCCGCCGGCGAGCGGGTTCTTCACCGCGCCGGCCGAGTCGCGGGTCTGGGGCGGGCTGCACGAGGGCGCCCGGGCCGTACTGCCCTGGCATCCGGAGATGACGCTGCTGGCGGGTTTCGTGCTCTACGCGCTCGCCGCCGGTGGCCTGTTCTTCTCGGTCTGGCGGGTCCGGCACCGGATCTTCCTGCTGGCCGGGGTGCTCGTGACGATGGCGCTGGCGATGGGCACCCGGTTCTTCGGCGGCCGGTTCACCTACGTGCCGTTGTTCGACTACCTGCCGGGCTGGAGCGGGCTGCGCACGCCGGGCCGGATGATGCTCTGGGCCACGCTGCTGCTGGGTCTGCTCGCGGCAGGCGCGGTCACCGCGTTCTGCATTCGGGTACGCGAACTGGCCGCCGAGCGGGTGCCGCCGTGGCCAGGTCCGTGGCTGCGCCTGGCCACGCTGCTGCCGTTGGCGCTGGTGATCGTGGAGGGGCTGAACGCGACGCCGCAGCCGGTGGTGCCGCGGCAGCCGGCGGCGATGCGGACCGTGGACGGCCCGATGCTGGTGCTGCCGAGCAGCCAGAACCTGGATCAGCCGGTGATGCTCTGGTCCACCGACCGGTTCCAGCCGATGGTCAACGGCGGCAGCGGTTTCACGCCGCGCTCGCAGGCCCAGATCCGCGAGGCGACTGTCAGCTTCCCGGACTACGCGAGCGTCGACTATCTGCGGCAGATCGGCGTGAAGAACGTGGTGGTGCTGCGCGACGAGCTGGCGGGCACCCCGTGGGAGGGGATGCTCGACCGGCCGGTCGACGCGCTGGGCGTGACCCGGGAGCAGGTCGGCGAGGCGGTCGTGTTCCGGCTGTAGACCGGACACGACCGTCTCGGTCACACCGGGACGGGTTCGGCGGGCCGTTCGGCGGCGCGCGCCCGCCAGCGCTGATGCCAGGGCGCGTCGGGCGCGCCGTCGAGCACCCCGCCGTCCGGGTCGTCGGCGTAGGTGTGCCGGACCACGTCCAGTTCGGGCCGCATGATGTCCCGGATCACGAACCCACAGAGCACCGCCACGGTGATCAGGCGCAGGCTCGACGCCAGCACGAAGACGCCCTCGGGGAAGACCGGCCGGGACATGGCAGTGCCGAGCAGTTCGCCGTAGAACGCGGCGAAGTAGCCGACCTCGGCGACCTGCCAGGCGAGGAACGCGCCCCAGCGCGGCCGGGCGAGCACCGCGAGCGGCAGCAGCCAGAGCACGAACTGCTGGGACCAGACCTTGCTGAAGATGAGGAACGCGGCGACCACCAGGAAGGCGAGCTGGGCCAGCCGGGGGCGGCGCGGCGCGAGCAGCGCCAGCCCGGCCACGCCGAGGCAGGCCAGTCCGAAGAGCAGGTACGACAGCCAGTTGAGGGTGGGGATGTTCGCGTTGAGCCACTCGAAGGGCCCGAGCTGGCCGGGTGAGGACGGGCTGATCCGGCCGTCCAGGTAGCGGCCGATGTACCAGAGCGTGCCCCAGTCGATGGGGCGTGTGGTGTTCAGGTCGAAGAAGCGTTCCCAGTTCTCCCGGTACGGGATCGCCACCGGCAGGTTCACCGCCACGAGCGTCACCAGCGCGGTCGCCGTGGCGACGAGCCCGGCCAGCATCTTGCCGGCGCGCAGCGCGAGGACCAGGATCGGGCCGAGCAGGAACAGCGGCCACATCTTTGCGGCGCCGCCCAGGCCGATGAGGACACCGGCCACTCCGGGCAGCAGGAGCGCGTACCGGTCGGGCCGGGCGCGCGCCCAGGCCAGCAGACCGAACGCGGCCAGGCCGATGGCGAGCAGGTCCCAGTTGACGGTGGCGGTGAGCACCAGCGCCGGGGAGAGCGCGAACAACGCGGCGTCCCACGGTCGTCGCCGGCGCAGGCTGAGGATCACGGCGACGGTGGCGACCGCGAGCGCGCCGAGCACCAGCGCGTTCAGGTTGTAGAACCACTGGCCCTGGTTGATGGCGGGGTTGTCGGCGCCGAGGGCGTGCACCGGCAGGCCGAGCGCGCCCATGAAGTACCCGGTCAGCACCGGGTACTCCACCGGGTGGTCGGCGTAGGGGACCTTGCCCTCGTTGAGCCCTTCGGCGTAGTAGAGCGCCAGCACGTCGGTGTAGCACATCCGGGTGTACTGGACGTTGTTCTGCCAGGCGCCGTCCTGGCAGGGCGACTTCTGCACCCAGTGCAGGGCCAGCGTCAGGCACACCAGGGCCAGCACGATCCGGCCGGCGGTCCAGAACCGGCTCTCCCGGCCGGCGGGCCGGTCGAGGGCGGCGGCGTGGTCGCCGAGCGGCCCGCCGATCAGACCGGAGGCGCCGCGAACGAACCAGTCCGAGCGGGAGGGATGGTCCACCGTCTCGTCGGGTCGTGGCGCCGCCTCGGACGCGCCGGGCTCATCGATGCCTGCGGGCGACTGGGTGCTCATGGAGAGGCATCCTGCCGTACACCGGGGGTCGCCGTCCCGTCGCGCGCGGAGAAATTCCGGTACGCGAAACGCGGCGGCGGCCGGACCTCGGGTCCGGCCGCCGCCGTCGGGTGGTACGCGTCAGTTCTGTCGTATCGGTGGTGTGCTCGGGAGCAGCCCGCCGCCGCCACCACCGCCTCCGGGACGTCCGCCGCCTCCGGGGAGTCCGCCTCCGCCGGGGTTGGTGCCGCCCTGGTCGCCGCCACCGGGGGTGCCGCCGCCGGGCGTGCCGCCGGGGCAGAACAGGCCGAGCGGGTCGCAGTTCGGGCCGCCGGGCTGGCCGGGCTCGTTCGTCGGCGGCGGCACCTCGCCATTGCCGGCGTCGTCCTTGCCGATGTTCGCCGCGGGCGGGAACTCTTCCTTGTCCTTGCCCTTGAGCGCGTCGTTCATGAAGCGCTGGAAGATGTCACCCGGCATCCGGGCGCCACTGATGTCCCGGCCGTCCTTGTACTTGATCGCCTTGCGGTCCTTGACGTTTCCGACCCAGACGGCGGTGGCGAGCTGCGGCGTGTAGCCGATCATCCAGGCGTCACCGTTGCGGGTGGTCTTGTCGCCGAGTTCCCAGGTGCCGGTCTTCTCGGCGACCTGGCGGCCGTCCTCGAGCCGCTTGTTGATCTGGCCCGGGTACTGCTTGAGCACGGAGGTGACGTCGGCGGCGATCTCCTTGTCGATCCGCTGATCCCCCTTGAGCTTCTCCGCGCCGACCAGGTCCCACTTACCGGTGTCCGGGTTCTGCTTCTCGACCTTCCGGACGAAGTGCGCCTTGTGGTACATGCCCTGGTTGGCGAAGGTGGCCACACCGTTGGCGTGGTCGAGCACCGTGATCGGGTACTGGCCGTAGCCGATGACGTGGAAGAACGGCGACGGCGCCAGGTCCTTCGGATCGGTCTTGGTCAGGTCGTGCGCCTTGGCCGGGTTGGTGTCGGTCTGCCACATGGTGGTGACGCCGGCCCGCTTGGCCATGTCGAGCACCTTGTCCGGCCCGATCTGTTCGGTGATGTAGTAGAACGGCACGTTCAGCGACTTCAGCGTCGACTGTTCGAGCGTGCAGGAGTCACCGCAGGTGACCCGGTCCGCGCCGGCGTTGCTGACCTTGAACTTGGTGCCCTTCGGCGTGAATGCCGAGCCCTTCCACCGGGACTTGAGCGAGATGCCTTCCTTCAGCGCCGCCGCGAGCGTGTAGATCTTGAAGCTCGAACCCGGCGAGTGCCCGCCGCTCACCACGCCGTTGTCGATGTTCTTCCCGGCGTAGTCGGTGCCGGTGCCGTTGTCGCCGCCGTAGTAGGCGAGCACCCGGCCGGTCTTCGGGTCGATGGCCACCACGGCGGCCATCAGGTTCGGCGGCTGGCCGGCGAGTTCGGAGCCCTTCCGGGCCCGCTGGGCCGCGTCGAGCGCCGCCTCCTGCATCTTCCGGTTGATCGTGGTGGTGATCTTGTAGCCACCCCGGCTCAGCGCCTTGGCGCACAGCGGCTTCTTCTCGGTCGCCTCGGCCTCGTTGTCGGTGCAGAGCTTCATCTCGCGCAGTTCCTGCGAGACGTAGTTGACGATGTTGCCGTACGGGGTGTCGATGCCGAAGCCACCGCCGCTGTTCTTCGACGGCTTCGCGATGTTCGTCGGGTACTCGGTGGGGTGCGCCGGCGTGTTCGGCGCATCAAGCCACTTCTCCGTGATCATGCCGTTGATCACGTAGTTCCACCGGTCCAGCGCGGCGGTCGGGTTGATCGCCGGGTCGTAGCCCTGGTGGGTGGCGCTCGGCTCCGGCTGCTTGATCAGCGCGGCGAGCACCGCGGCCTCGGCCACGGTCAGGCTCTTGACGTCCTTGCCGAAGTAGGTCCGCGCCGCCGCCTGGATGCCGTACGCGCCGCGGCCGAAGTAGATGACGTTCAGGTAGTGCTGCATGATCACGCGCTTGTCGTACTTGTCGTTCAGCTTGGAGGCGAGGATCGCCTCCTTCACCTTGCGGCCGTACGTGTCCTGGTTCAGGTTCTCGAACGCGTTGCGCGCGTACTGCTGGGTGATGGTCGAGGCGCCCTGCTTGTCGCCGCCGGTGAGGTTGTTCCACGCGGCCCGGGCGATGCCCTTGTAGTCCACACCGGAGTGCTTGTAGAAGTTCCGGTCCTCCGCCGCGGCGACCGCGTGCTGGACGTGCTCCGGGATCTGGTCGATGGTGACGAGCTGCCGGTTCTGGTCACCGATCCGGGCGATCGCGGTGCCAGTCGAGTCGTAAATGGTGGTGGACAGCGGCGGGATGGTGTCCTCCGGGAGCACCACCTTGGTGGAGTACCAGGTGAAGCTCACCACACCGATGCCGGCGAGCATGATGAACACGGCGAAGCCGGCGATCAGGATGTTGATCCGGCGGCGCTTCTTGGCGCGTGCCGGGTCCTCACCACGGCCGCGCCGGCCGGGGCCGGTCGGGCCGCCGGGACCACCGGGGCCACCGCCGGGGGCGCCGGGCACCCGGGCGCGGCCACCGACCGCTGCCGCGCCGACGCTCGCCCGGCCCCCGACGCTCGCTCGCCCGCCGACGCTCGCCGCGCCCACGCTCGCCGCGCCCACTGAGGCCCGCCCGGCCGGACCGGCCGGGGAGACCGGCACCGACGCCCGGCCGGCGCCCGCGCGCCCGGAGGCGCCGGGTGCCGGCGAGACGGGCACCGAGGCGCGTCCGCCCGTGCCGGCCCGGCCGACCGAGGCCGAGCCTGCCGCTCCACGCGGGGCCGGTGCGGCGCCACTGACCGAGGCCCGGCCACCCGCGCCGTACGGTGTCGCGGAGGCGCGCGCCGGGGCGCCGCCTTCAGCCGCGCCGGACCAACCGTTCCCGCCCCGGCTCCCTTCGGAACCGGGGTCGCCGTTCAGGCCCGGGATCTGGGCCCGCCCACGCGAAGAACTGGGATCGCCGTAGTTCATTCCTCACACCCTGCCGGTCGCGGTGGGGCGCGGGGGCGCCGCCACCGGGTTGCCGTGAGCTGGAACACGGGACGTTACCCGCCGGCGGTACCGGCGCGCGCCCGTCAAATCCGACCTATTCGGACCAATTACGCTTAAAGGCTGTCGATTCTGCCACCCGGGGAATGGGCCGGCAGTGATCGGGACAGCCGCGTTCACCGTTGCGCCTCTCGCCTTCGCCGAGGGGTGGAGCCGTTGGCCGCGACCGATTCGTCCGCGTCCTCCGCCTCGCCCGCGAGACCGTCCCGGCCGAGCAGGAACTGCTCGACGAGATGGTTCCAGTCGCAGCCGGGGCAGACCTCCACCACGAACACCTGGAACTCACGCAGCGTCATGGCCAGGACGGGCAACTCGGCCCGGGTACGCGCCTGGCCGGCCGACTGCTTGAGTTCGTCCCCGTAAATGTAGTGGACGTGGATCAGGTTCTCGCTGCGGCAGATCGGGCAGCGGTGGTCGGTCGGCTCGCCGTGGAAACGAGCAGCGTTCTTCAGGTACGGCGAGGCGTCGCAGACGTCGTACGTGCCGATCCGCCCGGCGAGCAGTTCACGCAGCACAGCCCGCTTCTGAAGCGAGTAGTCGACGACCTGGCGCTGCGTACGCATGCGGGAAAGGGTACGCGCTCCGGCGAACCCAGGCGACCACGGTCACGATCCGTGATGATCGCGTCGCGTAAGCAGGGGTTTGCCCCACCCTCACCTCTCCGCTAACGTGCGATGTATCGGTCCGATACATCGCGGTGGTTAGCACTCCGCGCAGGGGGAAAAGAAGGGATGGCCCGTGCTCGAGCTCGCCATCCTCGGCCTCCTGCAGGAGGCGCCCATGCACGGCTACGAGCTGCGCAAGGAGCTGACCGCCAAGCTCGGCGCCATCCGGGCGGCGATCAGCTACGGCTCTCTCTACCCGACCCTGCGCCGGCTGCAGGCGGCGGGATGGATCGCCGAAGCCGCCGAGACACCCGCGACCGCCGAGGAGGTTCCCGCGCTGACCAGCCGACGCGGTCGGGTGGTCTACACCATTACCGCGGAGGGCAAGGAACGCTTCGCCCAGCTCATAGCGCAGGCTGGACCCGAGACGTACGACGACACGGGCTTCGGCGTGCACTTCGCGTTCTTCGCCCGGACCGACCAGGCCACCCGGCTCCGGATCCTGGAAGGTCGTCGCCGCAAGATCGAGGAACGTCGCGAAGGTCTTCGTGACGTGCTCGGCCGGGCAGCCGAGCGACTCGACGCGTACACCCTGGAACTGCAACGCCACGGGCTCGACGCCTGTGAGCGCGAGGTCCGCTGGCTGGAGGAGCTCATCGCCAACGAGCGCTCCGGCCGGGCCCCGGCCGACCCGCGACCCGGGACGGCCGGTGGCCGAGGAGACAACGACAGCCCGCCCACGCCTGGAACGTCCAGGACAGAGCGGCCGTGATGAAGAAGAAGGAGGCAGACGCTATGGGCTCCGTCCGCGTCGCCATCGTCGGTGTGGGTAACTGCGCCTCGTCCCTCGTACAGGGCGTGGAGTACTACCGGAACGCCGACCCGAACGACCGCGTCCCGGGTCTCATGCACGTCACCTTCGGCGACTACCACGTCTCGGACGTGAAGTTCGTCGCGGCGTTCGACGTGGACGCCAAGAAGGTGGGCATGGACCTCGCGGAGGCGATCGTCGCCAGCGAGAACAACACGATCAAGCTGTGCGACGTGCCGCCGACCGGCGTCACCGTGCAGCGAGGCCCGACCTTCGACGGTCTCGGCCAGTACTACCGCGAGATCGTCGAGGAGTCGGACGCCAAGCCGGTCGACGTGGCGCAGGCGCTGCGCGACGCGCAGGTCGACGTGGTCGTCTCCTACCTCCCGGTGGGCTCCGAGGAGGCCGACAAGTTCTACGCCCAGGCCGCGATCGACGCCGGCTGCGCGTTCGTGAACGCCCTGCCGGTGTTCATCGCCTCGGACCCGGAGTGGGCGAAGAAGTTCACCGACGCCGGCCTGCCGATCGTCGGCGACGACATCAAGAGCCAGGTCGGTGCCACCATCGTGCACCGCGCCCTGGCGAAGCTCTTCGAGGACCGCGGGGTCGAGCTGCTGCGCACGTACCAGCTCAACTTCGGCGGCAACATGGACTTCATGAACATGCTGGAGCGCAACCGCCTGGTCTCGAAGAAGATCTCGAAGACCCAGTCGGTGACCTCGCAGATCCCGCACGAGATGAGCAAGAGCGACGTGCACATCGGCCCGTCCGACCACGTGCCGTGGCTGGACGACCGCAAGTGGGCGTACATCCGCCTGGAGGGCCGCTCCTTCGGTGACACCCCGCTCAACGCGGAGCTGAAGCTCGAGGTGTGGGACTCGCCGAACTCGGCCGGTGTCATCATCGACGCCGTCCGCGCCGCGAAGATCGCGCTGGACCGGAAGATCGGTGGCCCGATCCTCTCCGCCTCCTCGTACTTCATGAAGTCCCCGCCGGAGCAGTACGCCGACCACGACGCGCACGCCGCCGTCGAGGCGTTCATCGCCGGCGAGATCGAGCGCTGACGCGCTGACACGCACAAGAAGGAAGGCCGGGTCCGCGCGGACCCGGCCTTCCTTCTTCGCGTACGTCAGGACCAGGCGCGCCGAAGCGCCACCGACGCCTCCAGCTCCAGCAGCGTCACCTTGCGCGGCAGCCCGCCGCCGAAGCCGACCAGCTTGCCGCCCGCGCCGACGATCCGGTGACAGGGCACGATCACCGGCACCGGATTGCGGTTGCAGGCCACCCCGACCGCCCGGGCGCCGCCGGGGTCACCGACCGCCTTCGCCACCTCGCCGTAGGTCTTCGTCTCCCCGTACGGGATGCGGGTCATCTCCCGCCAGACGGCGCGCTCGAACTCCGAGCCGCGGGGCGCCGACACCGGCACGGTGAAGTCGGTCAGCTCACCGGCGAAGTACGCCCGCAGCTCCGCCACCGCCAGCCGGGCCACCGCGTCGCCGGGTTCGTCGGCCGCCCCGTCCACCCGGCCGAAGTGCGCGCCGCGCACCGCGTCGTCGTCGGTGCCGACGGAGAACTCCCCGATCGGGGAGTCGAGCACAGTCCAGCGCATGTCACCCATTGTCGCGCCCACGCCGACATTCTTTCCGGCCGGTTCCCTGAGGGCGGGCTGGACGGTCGCTGCATGAAGTCGATGTTGCACGGCGTCGATACCGTGCAGGTCATGGCCACCGGGACGCTCATTTTCCTGATCATCGGCGGGGTCGGTGTGGGCGTGCTGACGCTCGCCCTGCTCGGCTCGGGAGTGCTCCACCTCGGCCAGCCGGACGTCGACGGGCCGGTGTCGCTGGAGG
Source organism: Micromonospora sp. CNZ285 (assembly GCF_004637285.1). Taxonomy (NCBI): domain Bacteria; kingdom Bacillati; phylum Actinomycetota; class Actinomycetes; order Micromonosporales; family Micromonosporaceae; genus Micromonospora; species Micromonospora sp. CNZ285. The sequence goes on from NZ_SPQD01000001.1 coordinate 5,275,948, forward strand.
CGGCCGCCGGGTTCACCGGGGCGTTCGGGTTCGGCGGCGCGATCGTCAACGAGCTGCTCGGGGGTCGTACCCCCGGAATGATCGCGGCGGCGGTGGCCGGCGGCGCGCTCGCCGCCGTGCCCACCGGCTGGCTGGCGGCCCGGCTGAGCCGCGCGGCCCGCAACATGCGCACCGACGCCACACCCACCCGCGACCACCTGGCCGGCGCGATCGGGCTGGTGGTGACGCCGATCCCCAGCGGCGGCTACGGCGAGGTGCGGGTACGCCTCGCCGGCCAGCCGGTGAAGCTCAACGCCCGCGCCGACGGGCCGATCCCGGTCGGCACCCGGATCTTCGTGGTCGAAGCCCTGAGCGAGACCAGCGTGCACGTCGAGACCTACTGACACCACCACACAGACGGGAACCCCCATGCCCCTGCTCGTCGCCATCGGCGGCGCGGTCCTCCTCGCCGTCGTCCTCGTCCTCTTCGTGTTGTCCCGGATCAAGGTGGCCGGGCCGAACCAGGCGTTCATCGTCACCGGCCGCAAGGGCCGCACCACCCAGACCGCCGACGGCGGCCGGGCCACCGACATGTCCGGGCAGAAGGTCGTGCTCGGCGCCTCGGTGTTCGTGCTGCCGGTGGTGCAGAAGCTCCAGTCGCTCGACCTGTCCAGCCGCCGGATCGACGTCAGCATCCGCGGCGCGGTGAGCAAGCAGGGCATCCGCACCGAGCTGCACGGCGTCGCGATCGTCAAGGTGGGCGGCACCGAGGACGCGATCCGCGCCGCCGCCCAGCGCTTCCTCAACCAGCAGGAGGAGATCGACAACTTCACCCGCGAGGTGCTGGCCGGCGCGCTCCGCTCGATCGTCGGGCGGCTCACCGTCGAGGAGATCATCCGGGACCGGGCGGCGTTCGCCAGCGCGGTCGCCGAGGAGGCCGAGCACTCGATGACCAACCAGGGCCTGGTGCTGGACACCTTCCAGCTCCAGGACATCCTGGCCGAGGGCTCCTACCTCCAGGACCTGGGACGGCCGGAGGCGGCCCGCGTGCTCAAGGACGCGGCCATCGCCGAGGCACGGGCCCGTCAGCAGGCCGAGCAGGAGCGGCTGCTCGCCGAGGAGGCGATCGCCGAGGCGAACCGGAACCTGGCGCTCAAGCAGGCAGGCATCCAGGCCGAGATCGACGCGGCGAAGGCGAGGTCGGCAGCGGCCGGTCCGCTCGCGCAGGCCGAGCGGGACCAGGCGATCCTCTCCGAGCAGCAGAAGGTGGCCGAGCGCAACGCCGAGCTGAAGCAGCGCCAGCTCGACACCGAGGTGCGCAAGCCGGCCGACGCGGCCCGGTACAAGGTGGAGCAGGAGGCCGAGGCGAGCCGCAACGCGGCGGTGCTCAACGCCGACGCGCAGCGGCAGGCCACCATCGCTGCCGCGCAGGCCTCCGCCGAGCAGGCCCGCCTCACCGGTGAGGGCGAGCGGGCCCGCCGGGCCGCGCTGGCCGAGGCGAACGCAATCGAGGGCGCCAAGGAGGGTGAGGCCGAGCAGCGCCGTCGTTCCGCGATCGCCGAGGCGGTCGAGCGGGAGGGCCAGGCCGAGGCCGCGGCGATCCTCGCCAAGGGTCAGGCCGAGGCCGACGCGATGGCCCGCAAGGCCGAGGCGTTCGCCGCGTACGGCGAGGCGGCCGTCCTGGACCTGCTGGTCAAGGTGCTGCCCGAGGTGGTCGGCGCGGCCAGCGCCCCGATCGGCGCGATCGACAAGATGACGGTGATCTCCACCGACGGCGCGTCGTCGCTGACCAAGTCGGTGGCCGGCAACGTCGCCCAGGGCCTCCAGCTCGGCAGCGACCTGACCGGCATCGACCTGGCCGGGCTGCTGGCGCGGCTGGGCAGCAGCGCCCAGCACAACGGCAAGACCACAGTGGACGGCAGCACCGTCACCCCGTGACGACGACGCCCGCCGGTTCCCCTCGGGGAGCCGGCGGGCGTCGTGCGGTGGTACGGATCAGAGCACGGCGACGACGAACTTCTCGCCGGCGCCCAGGCCGAGGGTCGGGCTGTTCCAGTCGATGGTCCGGCTGGCGATGAGCTGGCTCGTGCCGGCGCTGCCGGCGGTGACCGCCTTCTCGTTGATGTTCGCGTACAGGTAGACCGAGCCGTCGGCGTTGTAGTCGAGGAACGACATCCCCTCCCAGGCGCCGATCGAGGCGCCCCGGGCGATCAGCGGCTTCGCCCCGGCGCTCTCCGCCGTGACGAACTTGCCGTTGATCTGGGCCTTCAGACCGAAGGTGCCGTAGCCGTCACCGACGTTCACCAGCTCGTACTTCTCCCAGGCGCCGACGGTCGCCGAGCGGGCGATCAGCGGCTTCGCCCCGGCGCTCTCCGCCGTCACGAACTTGCCACTGGCCACCGACTTGATGCTCACGAGGGGCGCCGGGGCGTCGAAGTCGAACTTCTCGGCGGTGCCGATCGCGGTCTTGCTCGCGATCAGCGGGGAGGTGGCGCTCGGCGCGGTGACGTACTTGCCGTTGATCGCCGCCTTCAGGCTGATCGTGCCGTCGGTGTTGTCGACGATCTGGAACTTCTCCCACGCGCCGATGGTGGCCGAGCGGGCGATCAGCGGCTTCGCCCCGGCGCTCTCCGCCGTGACGAACTTGTTCGTGACCCGCGCCCGCAGGCCGAACAGGCCTCCGCCGGCGTCGACCACGTCGTACTTCTCCCAGGCGCCGATCGAGGTGCCCCGGGCGATCAGCGGCTTCGTCCCGGCGCTCTCCGCGGTGACGTAGCGGCCGTTGACGCGGGCCTTGAGCCCGTACGAGCCGCGGGCCGTCACGGCCGAGCCGATGTGCAGCAGCCGGTCGGTGGAGCCCATGATGTCGTGCACCGCGCCGCCGATGCCGGTGGTCACGACCGAGTCGCGCACCTGCTGCGGCGACCAGCCCGGGTGCTCCTCCAGCAGCAGCGCGGCGGCGCCCGCCACGTGCGGGGACGCCATCGAGGTGCCGTTCATCGACTCCGAGCCGGCGCTGGTGCCGGCCTTGGCCGAGACGATGCCGGTGCCGGGGGCGAACAGGTCCAGGCAGCGGCCGTAGTTGGAGAACCAGGCGCGCATGTCGACCCGGTCGGTGGCGCCGACGGTGATGGCGGCGGGCACGCTCGCCGGCGAGGAGCCGCAGGCGTCCTGCATGCTGTTGCCGGCCGCGACCGCGTAGGTGATGCCGGAGGCGATCGAGCGGGTGACCGCGTCGTTGACGGCCTGGTCGACGCGGTCGACGCCGAGGCTCATGTTCGCCACGGACGGCCCGGTGGCGTTCGTGGTGACCCACTCGATGCCGGCGATCACCTGCTCGGTGTCGCCCTGGCCGGAGCAGTCGAGGACCCGGACGGCGACCAGGTCGACGGCCTTCGCGACGCCGTACGTCGTACCGCCGATCGTGCCCGCCACGTGCGTGCCGTGCCCGTCGCAGTCCTGCGCGACGTCGTCCTGCTCGACCGCGTCGTAGCCGTTGCGGGCGCGCCCGCCGAAGTCCTGGTGGTCGATGTCGATGCCGGTGTCGATCACGTACGCGGTCACGCCGGCGCCGGTCGACGGGTAGGTGTACTTGCCGTCGGTCCGGGTCTTGAGCTGGTCGATGCGGTCCAGGCCCCACGGCGGGGTGGTCTGGGTGCCGGCCGTGCTCCATCGCTGGACCTGCTGGACGTACTCGACGTCCGGGTCGGCGGCGAGCCGCGCGGCCTGCCGGGCGTCCATGGTGGCCGAGTAGCCGTTCAGCGCCTTGCCGAAGACGCGGCGGACGGTGCCGCCGTGCTCGCCGGCCAGCGCGGACGCGGCGGACTTCACCTTGGCCGGGGTGGTCTTGCCCTTCTTGAGGACCACGATGTAGCGGCCGGGCACCGCCTCGGCCGTGCCGGCGCCACGGACCGACGGTCGCTTCGGATCGGCGAGGGCCGGACCGGCGACTGTGGCGCAGAGGATGGAGGTGGCGCTGGTGAGGGCGAGCCCCACGAGCGCGGAGCGGCGCAAGCCGCCACGACGTGTCACGAATTGTCTCCCCGTGTCCAGCGACCGTCCGGATCGGACGGGCGGATGAATCAGAACAGCCGCATCTGTCGATTCGGCGGCTGCCGATGACCCATCATGCGGGAGACATCGACCGGAGCGGGTCAACCGTTCGGTCGACACGCCGGCGTATCGTCGTCAGATCCGCGACGCCGGCCTCAGCCGGTGACGCCCTCCTCGCGCGCCCAGCGCAGCAGCTCCGCCTCGGCCTCGTCGCGGTCCAGCGGCCCGCGCTCCAGGCGCAGCTCCTTGAGGTGCTGCCAGGCGCGACCGACCACCGGCCCCGGCGGTACGCCGAGCAGCTCCATGATCGCGTTGCCGTCCAGGTCGGGGCGGACCCGGGCCAGGTCCTCCTCGGCGGCGATCCGGGCGATCCGCTCCTCCAGCGCGTCGTAGTCGGCCGCGAGCTGGGCCGCCTTGCGCCGGTTGCGGGTGGTGCAGTCGGACCGGGTCAGCTTGTGCAGCCGGGACAGCAGGTCACCGGCGTCGGTGACGTACCGGCGGACCGCCGAGTCGGTCCACTCGCCCCGGCCGTACCCGTAGAAGCGCAGGTGCAGCCCGACCAGCTTGACCACCTGGGAGGTGATCTCCTTGGAGTAGCGCATCGCCTTCATCCGGTTCTTGGTCAGACGGGCGCCGACCACCTCGTGGTGGTGGAAGCTGACCCGGCCGTCCGCGCCGACCGCCTTGGTGGCCGGTTTGCCGATGTCGTGCATGAGCGCGGCCATCCGCAGCACGAAGTCGCAGCCGTCGGACTCCAGCGACATGGCGTTGCTGACCACTGTGAGCGTGTGCTCGTAGACGTCCTTGTGCTGGGCGTGCTCGTCGATGGTGAGCTTCAGCCCGGTCAGCTCGGGCAGGAAGCGCTCGGCCAGGCCGGTGTCGACGAGCAGGCGCAGCCCGGTGATCGGGTCGGCGCCGCAGAGCAGCTTGGTGAACTCGTCCCGGATCCGCTCGGCGGTGATCCGGTCCAGGTCGCCGGCCATCTCGGTCATCGCGGCGCGGACGTCCGGGTGGACGGCGAAGCGGAGCTGGGCGGCGAACCGGGCCGCGCGCAGCATCCGCAGCGGGTCGTCGCGGAACGACTCCTGCGGCGTCCCGGGGGTACGGATGATCTTGGCGGCCAGGTCGGCCAGCCCGCCGTACGGGTCGGTGAACCGGTGGTCGGGGAGGCTGACCGCCATCGCGTTGACGGTGAAGTCGCGGCGCTTGAGGTCCTCGGTCAGGCTGGTGCCGTACTGCACCACCGGGTTGCGGCTGACCTGGTCGTAGACCTCCGCGCGGAACGTGGTGATCTCCAGGTTGAGGCCGTCGCGCTGGCAGGCGATGGTGCCGAACTCGCGTCCGGTCTCCCAGATCGACTCCGCCCAGCCGCGGATCACCTTAATGGTCTCGTCCGGGTGGGCGTCGGTGCAGAAGTCGAGGTCGTTGCCGAGCCGTCCGAGCAGCGCGTCGCGGACGGATCCGCCCACCAGGTGCAGTTCGTGACCGGCCCGGGCGAAGCGCCGGCCCAGCTCGTCGGCGACCGGTGAGACTCGGAGCAGTTCGGCGACGGCGTTGCGCTGCGCGGCGGTCAGTTCGCGGCGGTCGGCGGCGTGGGAGGCGGAGGCTTCGGACATGGGATCGCCAGCCTATCGGGCCGGAGGTGGATCGACCGCGCCGGGCGCGGGTAACGGGTCCGGGTTGACTAAGGTTCCGGTTGGGCGGGGCCGGCCGGGCCCGGTCGCCACGTACCCCCTGGAGGCTGGCAGATGAGCGGCGGGCTCTACCGCAGCGCGAACGCGCACGGCGGCGGCCTGCCGCCGGACGACGGCGCGACCTTCATCTCCGCCGAGCCGCTGAACCAGCCCGGCGTCGAGGCCGTCGCGCCGCCGCAGGAGGTGGTCGCTGAGACCAGCGCCGCGGCGAACAGCGCGGTGATGGCGATCGGCAGCCTGGTGAGCCGGGGTACGGGGTTCATCCGCAACCTGATGATCGGCGCCGCGCTCGGCACCATGGTCGGCGACGCGTTCACCACCGCCCAGTTCCTGCCCAACCAGGTGTACGAGTTCCTGCTCGGCGGTGTGCTGACGAGCGTCCTGGTGCCGGTGCTGGTGCGCCGCCGCAAGATCGACGCGGACCGCGGCGAGGCGTACGCGCAGCGCCTGCTGACGCTCGCGGTTCTGGCGCTCGCCGCGACCGCGCTGATCGCGGTGCTGCTGGCCCCGGTGCTGACCGCCGTGTACGCGGCCGGCGGCGACGACCCGGCGTACACCACGCTCGTCACCCGGCTGTCGTACCTGATGCTGCCGATGCTGTTCTTCACCGGCATCAGCGCGCTGATCGCCGCGGTGCTGAACACCAGGGGGCACTTCGCCGCCCCGATGTGGGCGCCGATCCTCAACAATCTCGTCTCGATCGGCACGTTCGGCCTGTACATCGTCGTCTTCGGCGCGACCGGCCTCCGGCCCGACGAGGTGGGCTGGGACCGGATCCTGCTGGTCGGCGGCGGCACGCTGCTGGGCGTGGCGGTGCAGGCGGTCGGCCTGCTGCCCGCGCTGCGCAAGGTCGGCTTCCGGTGGAAGGCGCGGTTCGACTTCCGCGAGCTGGGGCTGCGCGAGCTGGCCCGGCTGGGCGCCTGGATGTTCTGCTACGTCGCGGTCAACCAGCTCGGCCTCTTCGTGGTGGTCAACCTGCTCAACCGGGCCACCGGCGGGGACGGCGAGAACGCCGGCCTGCTGATCTACAACAACGTGTTCCTGCTGCTGATGATGGCGCACGGCATCATCGCGGTTTCGATCATCACCGCGCTGATGCCCCGGATGAGCGCGGCGGCGGCCGAGAACCGGTTCCACGACGTCACCGCCGACCTGTCCCGGGGCACCCGGATGGTCACCGCGGTGCTCGCGCCCATCGCGGTCTGCTACGCGGTGCTGGCCGCCCCGATCTCGGTGGTGGTGTTCCGGTACGGCGCGTTCACCGGCGACAACGCGGTGGCCACCTCGACGGTGCTGCTGGTGGCGGCGCTCGGCCTGGTGCCGTTCGCGGTGAGCCAGCTCTTCACCTTCGCGTTCTACGCGCTGCCGGACACCCGCACCCCGGCTCTGATCAACATCCCGGTGGTGGCGCTGCGCGTCCTGCTCCAGGTGGGCCTGTTCCTGCTCTTCTCGAACACGTTCGCGGCGGCCGGGATGATGCTCGGCAACGCGGTGTCGTACCTGGCGGCGGCGATCATCTCGGCGATGCTGCTGCGGCCCCGGGTGGGCCGGATCGGGCTGGGCGGGATCATGCGGACGCTCGGCCGGGTGGTCGTGGCGGCCCTCGGCGCGGCGGTCGTCGGCCTGCTCGTGGTCGCGGTGCTCCCCGGCGACCCGGAGAGCCTGAGCTGGCTCGCCGCGGCGGTCCAGTTGGTGATCGGCGGCGCGGCGATCGGCGCGACCTACCTCGGGCTTGCCATGGTGCTGCGGATCGGCGAGATCACCGAGGTGGTCGGGATGGTCCGGCGGCGCCTCGGGCGTTGACCCCCTCGGTGACCGACGGTGAACGAGGATCACCAGGCTGGGGATACGGCTGTGGATAACTTGGAATTCCGCCGTCCAATGGGCCTCTCGGCCTGTGGACAACCAACCGTACGGACGAGGGAGCGCAGGCCGGGGCGGGGAAAACCTCCCCGCCGCCGCACCGGTACGCCCCTGTGCCGCCTCCTTGCCGTCAACCTCTAGATTGGCGGTGCGTGTCCGGCTCGCCCGCCGGGTGGGCGGGCGACCCGGTCGGGGCCCGTGGCGACTGGCCTTCCGGCCGGTCACAGCGGGAAGATGACATGTCGGAGAACCGGGCATCCCGGGTAAGGTCGCTCTCGACGGGTACGACCGGGATCGACGCGGGTGTCGACACCGCGGCCGTTCCACCGAAGGCAGAGCGGGAAGCCACATGCCCAGCAGCACGGGTCCATCGATCGACGCGATCACCGAGGGAGGACGGGTGACCCAGGTCGGCGAGGGTCAGGAAGCGGAGGAGACCTCTCCTGCGGTCGTGACCTTCGGTGCTCCCACGGTCGGTGAGCTGCTCGCGGAGCGGTACGAACTGGTCGAGCACATCAACAACGACAGCGCGGGCCGGTTGGTCTGGCGCGGTGTCGACGTGGTGCTCCGCCGTCCCGTCGCCGTGGTCCTCCGCTACCCGGGTGGCGACTCCGCCACCGAGATGCTTCAGGCCGCGGTCGCCGCGAGCCGCGTCATCCACCCCAACCTGGTCGGCGTCTACGACGCGATCGACGAGGACGACCGGGCCTACGTGGTCCGCGAGTGGGTCGACGGGCAGTCGCTGCGCGAGATGGTCGCCGCCGACGGGCCGCTGGACCCGGCCCGGGCCACCGCGATCGGCAACGCCGTCGCCAGTGCCCTCGCCGCCGTGCACGCCACCGGCATGGTGCACGGCAACCTCCACCCCGGCACCGTCATGATCAGCGACGACGGCCGGGTGGTGCTCGCCGACGCGCGTACCGACGGCGCGGACAGCCAGGAGAACGACCTGCGCGCGGTCGGCGGGGTGCTCTACTTCGCCCTGACCGGGCACTGGCCGCACGGCGAGGCCCCGCTGCACGGCGCCACCGCCGGCCACGGCCGCGCCGCCCTGCCGGACGCCGTCCGGGACGCCGGCGGCGCCATCGCCGCGCCCCGGCAGATGCGCGCCGGGGTGCCTGCCTACCTCGACGACCTGACCATGGACCTGCTCGACCCGGAGATCCCCCCGCCGTCGTCGGACGTGCTGGCCGCCGAGCTGAGCCGGCTCGACATCCCCGCCGACGAGCAGTTCCTGGAGCAGGCCGGCCCGCTGCGCTTCACCGCCGACCCCGGCGAGGAGCCCTCCCCGCTGGCCGCGGCCGGTGGCCGCAAGGTCGCCATCGGCATCGCCGGCCTGCTGGCGGTCGCCCTGGTCGGGCTGCTCATCGGCATCAACGCACTGGGTGGCGGCGACGACGGCGACAAGGAGCCGGTCGCCCAGCCGTCGAACAGCGCGCCGGCCACCGAGGGCGGGGCCGAGCCCGCCGCGCAGGTCCGCAAGCTCACCATCCAGGACGTACGGATCATCGACCCGGACGGCGACCGCGCCGAGGTGCGCAACGCCGAGAAGGTGATCGACGGGAACGACGACGAGGGCTGGGAGACGAACACCTACCGGACGAACGCCAAGTTCGGCGGCCTCAAGAAGGGCATGGGCGTCTGGATCGACCTGGGCGCCCCGCACACGGTCAAGCAGCTGGAGGCCACGCTGTCGGCCACCGGCGCCACCGTCGAGCTGCGCACCGGCGCCCGTGGCGACTTCCCGTCCAGCTCCTCCGGCGACAAGCAGCTCGTGAACGCCTACTCCACGGTGGTCGGGCCGCCGAACGAGGACGGCGGCACCAAGATGATCTTCAACGCCTTCGAGCCGGACCAGAAGTACCAGTACCTGCTGTTCTGGATCACCAAGCTGCCGGCGAAGGACAGCGGCAACAGCTGGAAGCTCGGCGTCCAGGAGATCGTGGTCCAGGGCTCGTGACCCGGCCGCCGTCCCCGCCGCGCCACCTCCACCGGATGTGGTGATGGCGGAACGCGACGGCGTGCCACCCGGCCGCTCCGACCTGGAGCTGCTGCGGGCGCACGCGGCCGGCGACCGGGACGCCTTCACCGAGCTGTTCCAACGGCACCGGGACCGCCTCTGGGCGGTCGCGCTGCGGACGATCGGCGACCGCGAGGAGGCCGCCGACGCCCTCCAGGACGCCATGCTGTCGGCGCACCGCGCGGCGGCCCGGTTCCGGGGCGACTCGGCGGTCACCACCTGGCTGCACCGCATCGTGGTGAACGCCTGCCTGGACCGGATCCGGCGGCGGCAGACCCACGCCACCGTCCCGCTGCCGGACGGCGTGCACACCGACGGCGAACCCGGCCGGCACACCGGCGGCCCGGAACCGGCCGCGCCGGCCCGCGACCACGACACCGCGCTGGTGGTCCGGCAGGCGCTCGCCGCACTGCCCGCCGAGCAGCGGGCCGCGCTGGTGCTGGTCGACGTGCAGGGCTACCCGGTGGCCGAGGTCGCCGCCATGCTCGGCGTCGCCGAGGGAACTGTGAAGAGCCGGTGCGCCAGGGGCCGGGCCCGCCTCGCCGTCCTGCTCGGGCACCTGCGGACCGGCACCGACGCACCGGCCGAGGACGTGCCGCGGCTCACCTCCGGGAACCGCAGGCGCCCCGAGGGCGTCGGATCCTCGTCGGGAGCGTCCCGGCAGGCCGTCAGCCAGGAGGAGCCGTGACTTCCCGGGAGTTCAGCGAGGTCGACCACGACCTGCTCGCCGACTACCTCGGCGGGGCGCTGGACGGCACCCCCGAGCAGGCGACAGTGGCCCGGCTGGTCCAGCAGGACCCGGCGTGGCGTGCCGCGTACGCGGATCTCGCCGAGGCGGTCGACCTGGTCGGCGCGGATCTGGCCGGCTGGGCCGCGGGCCCCGCGCCGGAGATGCCGCAGGCCGTGGCCGACCGGATCACCGCGGCGCTCGCCGGGGCCGGTCCCGCGCTGCGCGACGGTACGCCGGTCGTGCCGGCGCAGTCCGGCGGCGCGAACCGGCCACCCGGCACGGCACCCCGTCCCGACCGGCACAGCGGCCCCGGTCGTCGCCCTCGGCGCTGGGCCCGGATCGCCGGGCCGGTGGCGCTGGCCGCGGCCTCGGTCGCCGCGGTGGGGCTCGGTGTGGGCCGGATGGCCGACTCGGGCGACAGCGGTACGGCCGACCAGGCGGCCCGGGAGGCGGCGCCGATGGCGGCCGCGCCGTACCGGACCACCGGACCGGCAGTGCGCAGCGGCACCGACTGGACACCCGAACGCCTCGCCGCCGACCGGGCGCCCACCGGAGCGAAGTCGGTCCCGGGAGACATGGCCGGCCCGTCCGGCGCGGCGAAGGACGGCGCGGAGACGCCCCTGTTCCGCGAGGATCAGCGCCTCAGCGCCCTCGGCGGGCTGGACCGGCTGACCCGGCCGGAGACACTCACCGCGTGCCTCTCCGCGATCGGGGCCGAGCACGGCGCCGGGCCGCTCACCGTGAACATGGTCGACTACGCCCGCTTCCAGGGCGCCCCGGCGCTCGTGGTGACGTTCGCCGACGCGGCCGGCGCCCGCTGGGGCTGGGTGAGCGGGCCGGAGTGCGGGGTACCCGGGTCCGGCGCGGACACGCGGTTCCGGACGCGGGTAGGGTGAAAACGCGGTCACGACGCTTGTCCCGCCACGTGACCTGACCCACCGGATGACCGGCTCGGGAATCCCCGCTTCGTACGATGACGTTCTGCAAGTCAGGCGCCGGCGCCCCTAGAGCCGTCGGCACTCGGGATCGACATCGGTGCGGCCGGTGACGAACACACACATCGGGAGACGGCAGTGGACGAGGTCCGCAACCTGATCATCATCGGCTCCGGTCCGGCCGGCTACACGGCGGCGGTCTACGCCGCCCGCGCCAACCTGAAGCCCCTGGTGATCGAGGGCGTGCAGTCGGGTGGCGCGCTGATGACCACCACCGAGGTGGAGAACTTCCCCGGCTTCGCGGACGGCATCCTCGGCCCCGAGCTGATGGACAACATGCGCAAGCAGGCCGAGCGCTTCGGCGCCGAGTTCCTCACCGACGACGTGACGCGGGTCGAGCTGAAGGACACCGGCGAGATCGGCTCCGACGCGGTGAGCACCGTGTGGGTGGGCGAGACCACCTACCGCGCCCGCGCCGTCATCCTCTCCACCGGCTCGGCCTGGCGTCCGCTGGGTGTGCCGGGCGAGCAGGAGTACCTCGGCCACGGCGTGTCGTCCTGTGCCACCTGTGACGGCTTCTTCTTCCGCAACCAGCACATCGTGGTGGTCGGCGGCGGCGACTCGGCGATGGAGGAGGCCAGCTTCCTCACCCGCTTCGCCGAGTCGGTGACGATCATCCACCGCCGCGACTCGTTCCGCGCCAGCAAGATCATGGCGGACCGGGCGCTGAGCAACGAGAAGATCAAGGTCGAGTGGAACTCCGTGGTCGAGGAGATCCTCGGCGACGACGGCAAGGTCAACGGCGTACGGGTGCGCAACGTGCACACCGGCGAGAGCAAGGTGCTCGACGTCACGGGCGTGTTCGTGGCGATCGGTCACGACCCGCGCAGCGAGCTGTTCCGCGGCCAGGTCGAGCTGGACGACGAGGGATACGTGAAGGTGCAGGCCCCCAGCACCCGTACCAGCGTGCCCGGTGTGTTCGCCGCGGGCGACGTCGTCGACCACACCTACCGTCAGGCCATCACGGCGGCCGGCACCGGCTGCGCCGCCGCGCTGGACGCCGAGCGGTTCATCGCCACCATCGAGGGCTGAGAGTTCCACGAGCAAGGTTCGGAGGAGGAGAGTTCATAGTGGGAGCAACCAAGGCGGTCACGGACGCCAGCTTCGTCAGTGACGTGCTGCAGTCCGACAAGCCGGTTCTGGTCGACTTCTGGGCGGAGTGGTGCGGCCCCTGCCGCAAGGTCTCGCCGCTGCTGGAGGAGATCGCGGGCGAGATGAAGGACCAGGTCACCATCGTCAAGCTCAACATCGACGAGAACCCGGAGACGGCCCGCGCCTACCGGGTGATGTCGGTGCCGACGCTGACCATCTTCAAGAACGGCCAGCCGGTGCAGTCGATCGCCGGCGCCAAGCCGAAGGGTGAGCTGGTCAAGCTCATCGAGTCGGCGCTCTGAGCCGTACCGACACCGTCGCAACCCCCGTCACCGCGCCCCGGTGGCGGGGGTTCCGGCTTTCCTGACCTGCATGAACGCGAACCCGCCGGGTATCGGCCACGGTACGCTCCGTAAGCATCCGTCGGAGTTCCGGTCCGCCAACGTCCGTGCAGAGGGGGTCGTCGTGCGTCCGATCCGACCCGGTGACCAGGGACCGGCGGTGGCCGAGATCCGTACCGTCCTCGCCGGCCTGGAGCTTCTCCCCGCCGAGGCCGCGGGCGACGACTACGACGCCCAGACCGAACGCGCGGTACGGGCCTTCCAGCAGTCCCGCGGCCTCAGCGTCGACGGGCGGGTCGGCGCCGAGACCTGGCGGGCGCTCGACGCGGCCCGCTGGCGGTTCGGCGCCCGCGCGCTCTACCACGCCGTACCCGAGCCGCTGACCGGCGAGGACGTCCGCTCGCTCCAGGAACGCCTGCTGGAGATGGGGTACGACGTGGGCCGCGCCGACGCCATCTACGGCATCCGCACCTCCCGTGCGGTGGCCCAGTTCCAGCGGGAGATGGGCCTGAAACCGGACGGCTCGTGCGGCCCGCACACCGTCAACGCGCTGCGCCGCCTGGGCCGCAAGGTGGTCGGCGGGCGCCCGCAGTGGCTGCGCGAGTCCGACGCCATCCGGCAGGCCGGTCCGGCGCTCGTCGGACGGACCGTGGTGATCGACCCGGGGCACGGCGGCACCGACCCGGGCGTGGTGGTGCCCGACGGCACGCTGCGCTGGACCGAGGCGGACCTCGTGCACGACCTCGCCAGCCGGCTGGAGGGGCGGCTCGCCGCCGCGGGCGTACGGGTGCAGCTCACCCGAGGCCCGTCGCCCGGCGCCTGCCTGCCGGACGCGGACCGCGCCCAGCTCGCCAACTCCCTCGGCGCCGACGTGTTCATCTCCCTGCACACCGACGGGCACGCCAACCCGGAGGCCGAGGGGGTGGCGACCTACCACTACGGCACCGACAACGGCGTCACGTCGGCGACCGGCGAGCGCCTGGCCGGGCTCGTGCAGCGGGAGATCGTGGCCCGCACCGGGCTGCGCGACTGCCGTACCCACGCCAAGGCCTGGGAGCTGCTCCGCCTCACCCGGATGCCCGCGGTACGCGTCGAGGTCGGCTACCTCACCTCACCGGACGACAGGGGACGGCTCGTCGACCCACGCTTCCGGGACCGGGTGGTCGAGGCCATCGTGGCCGGCGTGCAGCGGATGTACCTGCCGATCGAGCGGGACGTGCCGACCGGCTCGATCGACGTGAGCGAGCTGCGGGCGATCGTGGCCGCCGGCACCGTCGTCGACTGACCCGCGACTCAGCTCGTCGAGCGGGTGGCGGGCGCCGGGCGGACCGGCCGCAGCAGCGTCTCCGGGCTCATCGAGCCGAGCAGCTTCTCCAGCGCGTACTCCACGTCCGACTTCCAGCTCAGCGCCGTCCGCAACTCCAGCCGCAGCCGGGGGTAGCGCGGGTGCGGCCGGACCGTCTTGAAGCCCACCGAGAGGAAGAAGTCGGCGGGTGCCACGCACGCGCGTGCCGGGTCGTCCGCGTCGTCGCCGAACTTGGCGTCGCCGAACGCCTCGATCGCCTTGATGCCGCGCTTGGTGAGGTCGCGGGCCACGCCCTGCACCAGCATCCGGCCCAGGCCGCCGTCGGCGAAGGCGGGCACCACGTGCGCCGTCATCAGCAGCGCCGCGTCCGCCGAGACCGGCGAGGTGGGAAACGCCATCGAGCGCGGGACGTACGCCGGCGGGGCGTACATGACGAAACCGGCCGGCATGCCGTCGACGTAGACGAGCTTGCCGCAGGAACCCCACTCCAGCAGCGTCTGGGAGACCCACGCCTCCTTCTCCAGGCCCGGGTCACCGGCTGCGCAGGCCCGTTCCGCGGAGACCGGATCCAGCTCCCAGTAGACGCAGCTCCGGCAGGATCGAGGCAGGTCCTCCAGCGTGTCCAGGGTCAGGCTGACCAGACGTCGCGACATGAGCGCACCCCACCACTAGGCTCGGAGCGCCGGTGAGTCCCGCGCCCTCCTGCTCCCGACGAGCGATCGTACGCCGCTGTGCGGCGGTACGGGAGGGAACGCGCGAGCCCTCGCCCGGACGGCCGACGGCGGGTCCGGGATGTGGACGTGTCCACACGGCCGGTGCCGCGACCGTCACCGGGGACTACGATCGACCAACCGGACCCCGCCGCCAATGGATGTCGGCATCGCGGGTACCACACCGGGCGGCAGCCCCGCCGACACCCGATCGAGGTGATGTCCATGACCGGCACGACGCTCGACGACTACACCGACCGGTACGCCCGGCGCGTCCGCGGGATGACCGCCTCGGAGATCCGGGCACTCTTCGCGGTGGCCAACCGGCCGGAGGTCGTCTCGCTCGCCGGTGGGGCCCCCTACATCGCGGCGCTGCCGCTCGACGCGGTCGGCGAGATGCTCGGCCGGCTCGGCTCCGAGCACGGCGCCACCACCCTCCAGTACGGCGTCGGCCAGGGTGCCCCCGAGCTGCGCGAGCGGATCTGCGAGGTGATGTCCCTCTCCGGGATCGACGCCTCCTGCGGCGCCTCACCGGAGGACGTGGTGGTCACCGTCGGCGGCCAGCAGGCCCTCGACCTCGTGGCCCGTCTCTTCCTGGACCCGGGTGACGTGGTGCTCGCCGAGGGCCCGACGTACGTCGGCGCGCTCGGGGTGTTCCAGGCCGCCCAGGCCCAGGTGGCCCACGTGCCGATGGACGACGAGGGGCTCATCCCGGAGGCGCTGGAGACGGCCATCGCCGACCTGGCCCGGGCCGGCCGGCGGGTGAAGTTCCTCTACACCATCCCCACCTACCAGAACCCCGCCGGCGTGACGCTGAGCGAGGAGCGGCGCGAGCGGGTCCTCGACATCTGTGAGCGCGCCGGGCTGCTCGTGGTGGAGGACGACCCGTACGGTCAGCTCGGTTTCGAGGGCGAGGCGCCCCGGCCGCTGCGGGCCCGGCGGCGCGACGGGGTCTTCTACCTGAGCACGTTCTCCAAGACGTTCGCGCCGGGCCTGCGGGTCGGCTGGATCCTGGCCCCGCACGCGGTCCGCGACAAGCTGGTCATCGCCAGCGAGGCGCAGATCCTCTGCCCGAGCGCCTACGCGCAGTCGGCCGTCTCGACGTACCTCGGCACCATGCCCTGGCGGCAGCAGCTCAAGGTCTACCGCGAGATCTACCGCGAGCGCCGGGACGCGCTGCTCGACGCGATGGCCGACCTGATGCCCGAGGGCACCACCTGGACCAAGCCGGAAGGCGGCCTGTTCGTCTGGGCGACGCTGCCCGACGGGCTCGACTCCAAGGCGATGATGCCGCGTGCCGTGGCCGCCCGCGTCGCGTACGTGCCGGGGACCGGCTTCTACGCCGACGGCACCGGCGCCGGGAACATGCGGCTCAACTTCTCCTTCCCGACGCCGGAGCGGATCCGCGAGGGCGTGCGCCGGCTGGCCGGGGTGATGGAGCAGGAGATCGCCATGCGCAAGGTCTTCGGGGCGGTCGGCGGTGCCGGACCGCGCCGCCGCCAGGGCGGCTCGGACGCGCCCGGCCCCGACTTGGCATGATGCCCGCATGTCCGACAGCCCCGCCGCACCGCCTCCCGTGACCGGATCCGTCGCCGACGAGCTGCACGTGCTCGTACTCGCGGGCGGCCTCTCCTACGAGCGGGACGTCTCCCTGCGGTCGGGCCGCCGGGTCCTCGACGCGCTGCGCGCGGTGGGCGTCGAGGCGGAACTGCGCGACGCCGACGTGGCGCTGCTGCCCGCGCTGACCGCCGACCCGCCGGACGCGGTGGTGATCGCCCTGCACGGCGCCACCGGCGAGGACGGCTCGCTGCGCGGCGTGCTCGACCTCTGGGACGTGCCCTACGTCGGCTGCGACGCCCGGTCGTCCCGCCTCGCCTGGGACAAGCCGTCCGCCAAGGCGGTGCTGCGCGAGGCGGGCATCCCCACCCCCGACTGGGTGGCGCTGCCGCACGACCGCTTCTCCGAACTGGGCGCGGTGGCCGTCCTGGACCGCATCGTCGACCGCCTCGGTCTGCCGCTGATGGTCAAGCCGGCGCAGGGCGGTTCCGGACTGGGCGCCGCCGTGGTCCGGGAGGCGGCGTCGCTGCCGGCCGCCATGGTGGGTTGTTTCGCGTACGACCAGACCGCGCTCGTGGAGCGCTACGTACCCGGGATGGACGTGGCGGTCTCCGTGCTCGACCTCGGCAAGGGGCCGCAGGCCCTGCCCCCGGTCGAGATCGTGCCGCGCAACGGCGTCTACGACTACGCGGCCCGCTACACCGCCGGGCGTACCACCTGGCACGCGCCCGCCCGGCTCGACGCCGCGACGACCGCCCGGGTGACCGAGGTGGCGCTCGCCGCCCACACCGCGCTCGGGCTGCGCGACGTGTCCCGGGTCGACCTGATCGTCGACGCCGGCGGCGACCCGCACGTGCTGGAGGTAAACGTCTCCCCGGGCATGACCGAGACGTCGCTCCTGCCGCTGGCGATCCAGGCGGCGGGGCTGGACTTCGGCCGGGTCCTCGGCACGCTCGTGACCCGGGCCGCCGCCCGCCGCTGACCTCAGCTCTCCCGGGTACGCGCTGCGTCCGGCCGGCCGCTCTCGTCCCCGCCCTCGTCCTCCGCCTCGTCGTCGCCTTCGCTCGTCGGTGCGCCGCCCGGCGCGGTTACCGGCGCCGGGCCGGTCTGCGGTGCCGGGTCGGGCTCCGACGGGCCCGCCGAGGGGTCTGAGAGGTCCGCTGCCGCGTCGGACTCGGGGATCTCGTCCGCTGCCTCGATCACCGACACGGCCTCGTCCTCGGGCTCCTCAGCGGCGTTCGCGGGCGAGGCCGGGGAGAGACTCGACGGCGCCTGCCAGTGGATGCGCGGCGGTTCGGCCAGCGGACGGCCGCCGAACTCGGCGAGCCACGCGGCCACCATGGCGAGGTTCTCCCGCCACTTCTCCTCGGAGATCGGCGGCAGGATCGAGTCCCACAGCGACAGGAACGTGCCCCGCAGTTGCAGCCGCCCGTACGGCCGGGCCAGGAACCACAGGTGCAGGTGCGCCGACCCATCGCCCCACCGGTTCACGTGGACCCGGGCCACCCCGTCGAGCGAGCGCACGGCCCGCTCCAGGCGGACGGTCATCACGCCCAGTTCAGCGGCGAGCAGGTTCGGCAGGTCGCCCAGATCCAGGTGGGAACGGGACTCCAGGATCAGGACCATCGGCAGGCCGGTGGGCCGGTCCATGGCGCGGACGCGCCACCGCTCACCGACCCAGATGTACGCCTCGTCGGGCGCGTTGCAGGCGGTGCACTCCCGGTCCGCCTCGCCACGGCGGGGAGGTTCGAACGGTACGGGCTCGTCGAGCTGCTTGACGCGGAGATCGCCCTCGAAGGGGAAGGACGGCCACTGGGTGAAGTCGGGAACTGAGGGAGGGGTGTCCGGCACGACGCTGACCCTAACCGAGTTGGCGACGCCTGTCCCTACCTGTTCCACTGGCCGCCCACCGGTTGTCCACCGCGTTGTCCACAGGCTGCCGAGATCACCAGTACAGCGCGTCATGCACTGCTCAGCAAGGGTTTCCTCGCTTCGTTTCACGTGAAACGGGGAGTGCCTGTGGACAACCGCTGTGGATAACCTCGGGTGTCTCCGGGCCCGTTCTTCCAACGATCCGGCGGCCGATCCGCACCGGGGGTCGGCGGCTTCTCTCGTAGCCGTTTCACGTGAAACGGCGGGTACGCGCCGACGCGCTTCTCGGCTCGGTCGCTCGGCTCACTGACGCCGGCGGGCCTTGTTCCGCGGCTGGTCCTCGGCGGGTGCGACGGATCGAACGAGGCGCCTCCGGGCGACGGCGACGGGTGAGTCGCGAGGCGAGCCATCCGGCGGTTGTCGTTGGGGGCGGGCCGGGCCGCGCGGACGTCAAGCGCGCCGACCACCGCTCGACTCGTGGCCGGCACCGCGCCTCATCACTTGCACTCGGCACAGCCGGGACTCGATCGGATGAGGGTCGGGTCGGGCGAGGGTCGGCGCCCATGCGTTCCTGATCGACGATGACCGCCGCGTTTCACGTGAAACAGCAGGCGCGCCTGAGTCGACAAGGCCGAGCCCGAGCGGGCCGTGCGGGCCTCAGGTTTGCCGCCCGATCGCTGATCGGGCTCACCGCCGCACTGGAGTCTGCGACCACCCGGCCAGTCCGAAGAGAGTTGGTAGATCGTTCGACGGCGGCGCCGACGACTCGGTAGGGAAGCCGTCCCGAAAATCCTGAGCTGGGCGCATCGCTCGGCCCGCTGACCGGGCTCCTCGCGAGAGTCCCCGGTTCGACGCTCCCCGGTTCGGCGGCCCCCCGGTTCGGCCGCTCTCCGATTCGGCACTCCCCGGTTCGGCACTGCTCGGCTCAGCGACCCTCGCTCGGCGCTTCCTGGTTCGGCGGACGCGACTCAATGCGCCTGGATCGCTCACAGGCGCGATCGGATAGGGCTCGGCAGAGCGACTCCTGCGCGACCGCCAGGGCCGGGCGTGCGCAGCCCTGCGGCCCGTCAGCATGATCATCCTCCGTTCGCCCGCGCCCCAGCTCGGGGCTTGCCGCCCGGCACACGTCGGCACGCCAGCCCGGGGCCACGTCGGCATGCTGGCCGGGCTAGGCAGCGCGGCGGCCTCCACGGCCCGGCAGCCCGGCAGCTCGACGGCCCGGCAGCTCGGCAGCCCGGCAGCCCGAATGGCTTTCCGCGCAGAACCGGTTCGCGTGCGATCGGCGGACGGCCCCCAGCTGGCAGCTAGACGGGTGCATCGCGCGGAACGAGCGAGTCGTACAAGCGACGGCTTCCGTCTGAGCCGTCACCGCAGACCGCCCGCCAGACCAACGGAGTAGGCGCGCACCGACTCGTCAACGTCGAACGGCGGCCCTCGGAAACTTCTGCGCACTCGGTCCTCGCGCAAGCGGCGGCTCAGCCGCTCACCGCTCGGGCGCGCGGCGTGCCACCAACCAGTAGCGCGGAGAGCGGGTTCACCCGCGCCCTCACCTCCCAGTCACCGGTCCCCGTTTCACGTGAAACGCCGGGCGAGGCGCGATAAGCCCAAGAGCCGGTGCAACCCGACGCTCCCACCCGCTCCGGCCGCGTCAGCGTGGGAGGGCGCCCGGCATCAGTGAGCACCATCGGCACCGGACAGCCCCGGCCCGTCGTCGGAGACGGCAATGACTTCCGAGTGGTCGGTCTCTCCGTCGACCGGAATCGCCACGACCCAACGCCACCGCCAGAACGAACGAGCGGCACCGAACCAACCCGGATACAGGTCCGGCCGCATCCCCTCGTCGGGATGCGGCCGGATCGACAACCGGGAAGGGAGGACTACGCCTCGGGCGTCCCGTCCTCGCCCATGCCGATGATCCCGACGATCCGCTCCAGGTCGTCGACAGTGGCGAACTCGATCGTGATCTTGCCCTTGCTGCGGCCGATGTCGACCTTCACCCGGGTGTCGAACCGGTCGGAGAGCCGGTCCGCGAGATCGGTGAGCGCCGGGGCGTGCGGCTTCGGCCGGCGCTTGGCGGCGGCCGACTTCGCCGGCTCCTCGGCGAGCGCCAGGTGCACCAGTTCTTCGGCGCCGCGGACCGTGATGCCCTCGCGGACGATCCGCTCGGCGAGGGCCTCCTGTGCCTCGGCGTTGTCGAGGCTGAGCAAAGCCCGGGCGTGGCCGGCGGAGAGGACGCCGGCGGCGACCCGGCGCTGCACGGCGGGCGGCAGGTTCATCAGCCGGATGGTGTTGGAGATCTGCGGGCGGCTGCGACCGATCCGCCGGGCCAGCTCCTCGTGCGTGGCGCCGAACTCCTCCAGCAGTTGCTGGTACGCCGCCGCCTCTTCGAGCGGGTTGAGGTTGGCGCGGTGGATGTTCTCCAGGAGCGCGTCCCGGAGCATCGCGTCGTCCTTGGTGTCCCGGACGATGGCGGGGATGGTCTCCCGGCCGACCGCCTGGGCGGCACGCCAGCGCCGCTCACCCATCACGAGTTCGAACTTGTCGGGGTCGAGCTGGCGGACCACGATCGGCTGGAGGAAGCCGACCTCCTGGATCGAGGTCTTCAGTTCCTCAAGCGCCTCCTCGTCGAAGACGTGCCGGGGCTGCTTCGGGTTCGGCACGATCGCGTCGACCGGGATCTCCGCGAAGCGCGCGCCGGGCACCGGGCTCAGCTGCGGCTCGGGCTCGGCGGCCGGCGACGGGGTGCTTGCGACGCCGCCCGTGATGGCAGCGGTCGCGCCAGCGGCCGGAGCCGACGGCGACGCGGCGACTGCCGACGACTCCGGTTCGGTGGCCGCCGGTTCGGCGCCCGGTACCGGGCCGGTGGGGATGAGGGCGCCGAGCCCTCGGCCCAGTCCGCCGCGGGGACGGTTCTTCATGCGACGCCTCCCAGCGACATCTCCGCACTACGCATTCCGGCTCACCGGCTCCTTGACGCCTCGCTCCGCGATCTCCTGGGCGGCCTCGAAGTAACTCGTGGCTCCCCGCGAACCGGGATCGTAGGTCATCACCGACTGGCCGTAGCTCGGCGCCTCGGAGACACGCACGTTGCGGGGAATGACGGCCTGGAGCACCTTGTCGCCGAAGTGGTTCCGGACGTCCTGCTCGACCGCGTCCGCGAGCCGGGTACGCCTGTCGTACATGGTGAGCAGGATGGTGGAGACCTCGAGCTTCGGGTTGAGGTGCTGCCGGACCAGGTTGATGTTGTTGATCAGCTGGTTGAGGCCCTCCAGCGCGTAGTACTCGCACTGGATCGGGATCAGCACCTCCTGCGCGGCCACGAGCGCGTTGACGGTCAGCAGGCCGAGCGACGGCGGACAGTCTATGAAGACGTAGTCGAAGTGCCCCGGGTACGCGGCGATGGCCCGCGCCAGGCGCGACTCCCGGGCCACCACGGAGACCAGCTCGATCTCGGCGCCGGCCAGGTCGATGGTGGCCGGTACGCACCACAGGTTCGGAATGCCCTCGACGGCCTGGGCCACCTCCTCCAGCGGCACACTGTCGATCAGGCAGTCGTACACGTCGGGCACGCCCGTGTGGTGCGGCACGTTCAGACCGGTGGAGGCGTTGCCCTGGGGGTCAAGGTCGACCACGAGCACCCGGTTGCCGTGCAGCGCGAGCGCCACGGCGAGGTTCACGGTGGTGGTCGTCTTACCCACGCCGCCCTTCTGGTTGGCGACGCACATCACCCGGGTCCGGTCGGGGCGCGGCATGGTGACCTCGCCACTGGGATTCAGGATCTGCACGGCGCGCATCGCCTCCATAGCCAACGGTGGATCATCCTCTTCGCGCGTCGGGGTTTCACGTGAAACGTACGTGCTGGCGTCTACCTCGTCCCCGTACCCGTCTGCCTGTGGCGTGTCGGACGGCGCCACGGTGGCCTCGGGGGCGGCCTGGTGCGGCACGGCCGAGACGGGTGGCTGGGGTTCGTAGCGGGTGGGTACCGCGGCGTTCGCCCGCACCGCGGGCGGGCGCGGGGTCGGTGCGTTCACCGGGCCGTCGGCCGGATCGAGCGGATCGCGGGCCGGCGGCACGTTCGCAGGCGCGGACGAGACGGGACGCACGGGCCCGCCGGCCGACGGCTCCCGTCGCTTGGACGGCTGCGCCGGATACGGGGAGGACGGTTCGCCGGACTCGTTCACCGTCCACTCCTGGTAGTTGGTTTCACGTGAAACGGGGTCGGCGGAGGGCTGGCCTCCTGGTCCGGTCAACCGTGGATCGTCGTACCTGCCGTCGTCATGCACCTGTCATCCCTACCCGCTCCGGATGGTCGGTCCGCACCCGTCGAATCGCGTCCGCGCCTCGCACGGCGCCGTCGGCTCGGCGGGAACCATCGGGTTCGGGTGCCGCCCGGCACCGCCGTTCCACACTATCGACGCGCGGTCAGCCTACGGCCGACGGGCGCGGTGGGTCCATGTCGGGTTGCGATCGATCGCGTCACGCCCACCGGTCCAACGACCGGACCGGGCGTGCGGAATGGCGTACCCGCTCAGCGGTCGCCGCGACGGCGACCGCCACGCGACCGCTTCGGCTTCTTGGGACGGCGCGGGTTGACCACGCGCTCCCGAACCACCTCGACCACAGTCGCCGGAGGGTCGATCAGCCCTTCGCCACAGCGGTGCAGTTCCGGGGTCCCGCCGCCGAGGCGGATCACGGCCTCGGTGTGCTCGGTGATCTCGTCGGTCGCCGAGGCGCCCTTGAGCGCGACCAGCCGACCGCCGGGGGCCAAGAGCGGCAGGCACCAGGAGGCGAGCCGGTCCAGCGGGGCCACCGCGCGGGCGGTCACGATGTCGGCGCTCAGCGGTTCCCGATCGCGCGAGCCGGCCGCCGCCTCCTCTGCCCGCCCACGGAACACACGCACGTCCCGGGTCACGCCGAGACGCTGCACCGCCTCGATCAGGAAGGCGGTCCGCCGCGCCAGCGGCTCCACGAGCGTCACGGTGAGGTCGGGGCGCGCGATCGCCAGCACCAGACCGGGGAGCCCGGCACCGGAGCCGACGTCGATCACGCTGGCCCCCTCCGGGATCCGTTCCGCCACCACCGCGCAGTTGAGCAGATGCCGCTCCCAGAGCCGCGGCGTCTCGCGGGGGCCGATCAGGCCGCGGACCACGCCGTCGGTGGCGAGCAGTTCGGCGTACGCGGCGGCCAGGTCGAGCCGGTCGCCGAACAACGCGCGGGCGGCCTCCGCCAGCTCGGGCGGCAGCGTCGCCTTCGCCGGATCGGGGGCACCGGCATCGGCACCGTCCACGAGGGACGGTGCGTCCGCCGACGGCTCCGCGAAGACCGGGTCGGCCGCCGCGGCCGGGGCCGCCGGTGCCACGTCCGCCGCCGGTTCACCGGAGAAGGCGGGCATCACGTCCACCGCCGGGTCTGCGGGCTCGGCCTCGGTCACCACCGCCGGCTCGCCGGAGAAGGCGGGCTCGCCGGGGTCGGTCACGGCCTTACCCGGGTACGCGGGGTCGGCCGGCCCGTCGTCGTCGGAGAAGACCGGGTCGACAGTGGGGTCGGGGCGCACAGCCGACGGCCCGGGCGGCGTACCGCCCGGGCCGGTCACGGCTCCTGCCGTCGTCTCGTCGGAGATCACGGACCTCAGTCCACCGGCCGGACGACGATGCGGCGGTTGGGCTCGACGCCCTCGGACTCGCTCTCCACCCCGCTCATCGCGTTCACCACGTCGTGCACGCACTTGCGCTCGAACGCGGACATCGGCTCCAGGCGCACCGGCTCACCGTGCTCCTTGACCTTCTCGACCGCGTTCTTCGCCACGGCGGCCAGCTCCTTGCGGCGGGCGGCCCGGTAGCCGCCGACGTCGAGCAGCAGGCGGCTCGGCGTGCCGGTCTGGCGGAACACGGCCAGCCGGGCCAGTTCCTGGAGCGCCTCCAGGGTCGCGCCACGCTGGCCGACCAGGTTCTGCAGCCGGCCACCGACCACCTCGACGACCGGGCGGCCACCCGACACCAGCTCGTCGATGTCACCGTCGTAGTCGAGGATGTCCAGCAGACCCTCGACGTAGTCGGCGGCGATCTCGCTCTGCCGGAACAGGTCGCTCTCGGCCGGGGCCTTCTTCTCCCGGGCCTCGCCCGCGGCGTCCTCGGTCTCGGTGGCGGCGGTAACGGGGGTCTCCTCGTCCAGGGACTGGTCGGCGCTGGGGATGCTGGTCTCGGTCACGGGTCTCATCTCCGTACTCGCTCGGCCGGACCGTCGGGGGTCCGCTGGTCTCCCGGGGCCGGCGGGAGGTTCGCCGGGTGCCCTCGGGCACGTCTGTACGGGCCAGTTTCGCCCGTGTCCGCGCTCCGCGCGGTGATTCCGGCCCGGCGCCGACTCCTCGGATGGCAGCACGCGGCCGGAACGGGCCACCGTCGACGTCGCCGACGGTGGCCCTGTGGGCTCAGCCCTGTCGCTTGGCGGGCTTGCTGCCGCCCTTCTTCGGGTTGACCGGCTTGGCACCAGGCTTCGGGCCGGCCACCTTCGGCGCGGCGGCCGGAGCCTTCGCCGGCGGCTGGGCCGCCTTGCGGCCGAACAGGCCACCGGCCTTGGCCGGCTGCACGGGGCTCTTGCCGGAGGTGCTCTTGGCGGCGCTGGTGCTCTTCGCGGTCGGCGGCGGCGGGAACTTCCGCAGCACCCACTGCTGCTGGCCGAGCGTGAAGAGGTTGTTGGTGACCCAGTAGATGATCACACCGATCGGGAAGATCGCACCCGAGATCAGCAGCGACAGCGGGATGCCGTAGAGCATCAGCCGCTGCACCATGCGCTGCTGCGGGTCCTCGGCCCACCCGGTCTTGAGGATCATCTGACGGCTGGTCAGGTAGGTGGTGGCGATCATGATCAGCACCAGGATGCCGGCGACCACCTTGACGGTGCCGGTGTTCGCGCCCAGCCGGCTCAGTTCCTCGGCAGTGGAGCCGAACTTGCCGGAGATCGGCGCGGTGAACAGCGTCGCGTTGGAGGCGCTGTTGAACTGGTCGACGGTCCAGCCGTACAGGGTCTTGCCCTGGTTGTCGGGGCTGAGGCGGCGCAGCGTGTGGAACAGGCCCAGGAAGACCGGGATCTGGAGGAACATCGGAAGGCAGCCCATGAGCGGGTTGGCCTTTTCCTTCCGATAGAGCTCCATCATCTCCTTCTGGAGCGTCTCCCGGTCACCCTTGTGCTTCTCCTGGAGCTCCTTGACCTTCGGCTGGAGCGCCTGCATGGCACGCTGCGACTTGATCTGCTTGACGAAGACCGGGAACAGGATCACCCGGACCGTCACCACCAGAAAGACGATGGCGAGGATCCAGGCCCAGTTCGTACCGATCACGGCCCCGACCGGAACTCCGATGGCGTCCCAGGCCGAGTGCCAGGTCAGCAGGATCCACGAGATCGCGTAGTAGATCCAGTCGAGACTAAACACTCAGGCTCCAGTCACGTCGGAACGGCGGCGGTCGCCCGGCTCCGGAACCGGGTCGTGTCCACCAGGGTGGAAGGGGTGGCAGCGCGACAGCCGACGGACCGTCAGCCAGGCTCCCCGCAGCGCACCGTGCCGGGACACCGCCTCGACGGCGTAGGCACTGCACGACGGGTAGAACCGGCAGCGGGCCGGCAGTGCCGGACTTATCCACCGACGGTACGCGATGATGGGCGCCAGCAGCATGCGGGCACCGGTTGTGGGCGGCGGAGTCGCCGTCGTCGGGCCGCTCACCGCGACCGCCGTCCCCGGGGGGCCCGCGCGGCGGCGATGGCCGCGTCCAGGTCGGCCCCGAGCCGGGTGTACGTCGCGTCGGCCGATGCGGGCAGCGCGCGTACCACGAGGGTGGTGCCGGCGGGCAGCTCGGCCAGCCGCTCGCGGACCAGGTGCCGGAGCCGGCGGCGGACCTTGTTGCGGACCACGGCGCCGCCGACGGCCTTGGACACGACGAAGCCGGCGCGGCTCGGTGCGGAGGTCTCCGCACCGATGCTTCGCGCCGGCTCCGGCGAGGGTGTCGCGGTGGTGCCGATCGGCTCGGGAATGGTCAGGTGGACCACGACGGCGCCACGGCCGACGCGTCGGCCACCGCGAACCGCTGCGGCGAAGTCGCTACTGCGCCGCAGTCGCTGCGCGGCGGCCAGCACGACTGCCCACGTCCCCGGACCGGACCTGTCGGCGTCAGGCCGACAGGCGGGCGCGGCCCTTGGAGCGACGGGTAGCGATGATGGCGCGGCCGGCACGGGTGCGCATGCGCAGCCGGAAGCCGTGGGTCTTCGCGCGCCGGCGGTTGTTCGGCTGGTAGGTGCGCTTGCTCACGTCAGGCTCTCCGTTGTCGTACGCCCCGCGCGGCGGATCGCCCGGGGTCGTGTGCTGGTCCAGATCACCTGCCGGTGACCTCCGATCGGCGCTGCCGTGACACGCTCCCCGGCGATGCGGGGTGACAGCCACGGACAGCAAGCATCAATCACCCTAGCAGAGGGCGAGAGAGCAGCCGCTCCAGCCTACGCAGGGGCGCAATGACCGTCAAACGTCACACTCGGGCGTCCGACCTGCGCGCAAGCGCGACCGAAGGGGCGGTTTTCACTGATGTTGCCAAGGTCGTCAGGGTGTCGCCGGTTGATGCTGTGGGGTCCGCGCTGTTAGCGTGCGCGATTGCGGTCGGCGTCGGGGGTCCGGGGTTTGTCGCCGATCGGCAAGACCGGACACGCTGTTGAATCGTTCGGCACGGTGAACCCGCTTCAACGCCTCCGTGGATCGAGGGGGGCAGGTCCGACCCGCGTCCGGTGGGCGGCCACAATCGGTCGGTACACAGGCTGTGGATAACTTGTGGATGACGACCGGTCAGCCGTCCGGGCGGGCGTGAGAAGGAGCAGGCGAGGGGGTGGCACGACGGTGACCGGAGCGACCGACCTTGCCGCGGTGTGGACGGCGACCACCGACGAACTCGCCGACGAGATCATCTCCGCGCAACAACGGGCGTACCTCCGGCTCACCCGCCTGCGGGCGATCGTCGAGGACACGGCGCTGCTCTCGGTGCCGGACGCCTTCACCCGGGACGTGATCGAGTCCCGGCTCCGCCCGGCCATCACCGAGGCGTTGAGCCGCCGGCTCGGCCGGCCGATCCAGGTGGCGGTCACCGTGCGGGTCGCCGACGACCCCGGTGCCCGCCCGGCCGGCACCGTCTACCGCAGCAGCCCGGAGCCGCTGCCCGAGCACGACGGCGCCGCTCCGCTGCCCGGCTTCGACCAGCCCGGCCCGCCCGTCTCCGCCCCGGCCTTCCCGTCGCCGCGCCCGGAACCCGGGTACGCCGAGGCCGGGTACGCCGAACCGCGCCCGGAGCATCCGCTCGACGAGCCGGCGCCGCGCCAGCGGTCCGCCGACGGCGGCCGCCCGCACCTCATCCCGGCTGGCCGGGACGCACAGGACACGCTCTTCAGCGCCGCGTTCGCCGAGCCGGTACGCACCGCGCCCGAGCGCCGCGCCTTCGACGAGCGCAACCGCATCGAGCCGCCCGTGCCCGACGCCGGCGGATACGAGCCCCGCTACCGGGAGAGCCCGCCCGCCGACCCCGCGCCGATGCGCGGCCTGCCCCGCGACGGCGCCACCGACAACGGCCCCGGCCGGGGTGGCGCCGACCACCGCCGTCCGGGTGGTGGCGGCCAGGCCGACCGCAGGCTCCCCGGCGGTACGGAGAGCGGCGGCAACCGGCTCAACCCGAAGTACATGTTCGAGACGTTCGTCATCGGCTCGTCCAACCGGTTCGCGCACGCCGCGAGTGTGGCGGTGGCCGAGTCACCGGCGAAGGCGTACAACCCGCTGTTCATCTACGGCAGCTCGGGGCTGGGCAAGACCCACCTGCTGCACGCCATCGGGCATTACGCCACGACGCTCGGCAACGCGCGCTCGGTCCGGTACGTCTCGACCGAGGAGTTCACGAACGACTTCATCAACTCGCTGCGCGACGACAAGACGAGCGCGTTCCAGCGCCGCTACCGGGACGTCGACATCCTCCTGATCGACGACATCCAGTTCCTGGAGAACCGGGAGCGGACGCAGGAGGAGTTCTTCCACACCTTCAACACCCTGCACAACGCCAACAAGCAGATCGTGATCACGTCCGACCGCTCGCCGAAGCAGCTGGCGACGCTGGAGGACCGGCTGCGTACGCGCTTCGAGTGGGGTCTGCTCGCCGACATCCAGCCGCCGGACCTGGAGACGCGGATCGCGATCCTGCAGAAGAAGGCGGCCCAGGAGCGGCTGTTCGCCCCGCCGGACGTGCTGGAGTTCATCGCGTCCCGGGTGTCGAACTCGATCCGCGAACTGGAGGGGGCGCTGATCCGCGTCACCGCCTTCGCCAGCCTCACCCGCTCGTCGGTCGAGCTGTCGCTGGCCGAGGAGGTGCTGCGGGACTTCATCCCGGACGGCGCCGGCCCGGAGATCACCGCGGACCAGATCATGGTGTCGACGGCCGACTACTTCGGCGTGAGCCTGGAGGACCTGCGCGGCCACTCCCGCTCCCGGGTGCTGGTGAACGCACGGCAGGTGGCCATGTACCTGTGCCGGGAGCTGACCGACCTGTCGCTGCCCCGGATCGGGCAGGCGTTCGGCGGCCGGGATCACACCACGGTGATGCACGCGGACCGCAAGATCCGTCAGCAGATGGCGGAGCGGCGCTCGCTCTACAACCAGATCGCCGAGCTGACGAACCGCATCAAGCAGAACACCTGACCGCTCCCGCCGCCCGGCTCCTCCAGCGGTGATCAAGGAGTTTGTGTAGGTAGAACGCCTCATCCCTGCCCCCAACTCCTTGGTCAACAAGAAGGGGCAGACGCGCGAGCGCACGTCCCCGCAGATCTTGGAAGCTTGACGCCCTCATAGGGGCCGTTTCGTACCAAGATCTCGCCGGAGCTGCGCGTCACACCTCAGAGGTGACCTGAACGCCGTCACGGTCCTGCCCTCGCCGGCCGACCGTTTGCGTCGATCATGAGGTTAGCGGCGACAAACCGGACGCCAGATGCCGCCAACTTCATGATCGACCCGAGCAGGGCTGGGCGAGGCAGGCGGAGTCGCGGGAGGGGCGGCGTGACCTACGCGACCTTTTCGGCGCCGACGCGGCGGGCTCGGGCGGGTGGCAAGTAGCCGACAGCGGAGAACTGTTGACCCTCGACCCGGTGGAGGGCCCAGGATCTGTCGTGTGTTCGTCCACAGCTCGTACCCATTGTCCACAGGCCCTGTGTCACAGGCGGTGGACAACCACGCTTCGCACTCGGCCGGTTACCCACAGACTGTGGACAACTCCTGGGGACGACGCTGTGGACGCCTGGGGATGACGGTCCCGTTGTCCCCAGACGGCGGGTCGCCTGTGGGCGAGCTGTTGAAGGTTCTGGGGACGACGGCTGTGAACGTCTCCGGCGCTGTCCACAGCGCTGGGGAGAAAACCGGTGGATTACCGGTGGACAACCGGTGGACAGCCGTGGAAAACCCGGCGGCCGGCGAGGGCTGTGGACCGGGACACGAGTTTTACCCCTGGTTCTCCACAGCCAAACCACCGGTGGATAACGTGTCTGACCTGCGCGGACGGCGGTTCTCCACAGTTTGCACAGGTGCGATGAAGACGATGAGTTATCTCTTCTAAACAACAAAAACCAATCATCACCGTTGGACTTCCTGTGGATCGGGCCGGAGCACTGCCGTCGGTAGTCGCCCGGGGCACCTGGATCCACGGGGTCGGGCGCACAGCCGATGCCCCAGCGCCTTAAGGTGCGATGGGTACCCGCACGGTCGGGCGGGACGGGTGGCAGCGGTCGGCATGAGAGAGTTGTCGCTGACGTCGACGCGGAGGCATTGATGAAGTTCCGAGTGGAGCGCGACGCGCTCGCCGAGGCGGTCGCGTGGACCGCCAAGAGCCTGCCCAACCGACCCTCCGTACCGGTGCTGGCCGGGGTGATGCTCCGCGTCACCGACGGCAACCTGCAGGTCTCCGGCTTCGACTACGAGGTCTCCAGCCAGGTGACGGTCGAGGTGCAGGGTGACGCGGACGGCGCCGCCCTGGTCTCCGGCCGCCTGCTCGCCGAGATCACCAAGGCCCTGCCGGCCAAGCCGGTGGACATCGCCGCCGTCGGCGCCCACCTCGAACTGGTCTGCGGCAGCGCCCGGTTCACGCTGCCCACCATGCCGGTGGAGGACTACCCGACGCTGCCGGAGATGCCGGAGAGCGCCGGCACCGTCGACGCCGCCGCCTTCGCCGCCGCCGTGGCCCAGGTGGCTGTCGCCGCCGGCCGCGACGAGACGCTGCCGATGATGACCGGCGTACGGATCGAGCTGAGCGGCAGCACGATGGCCATGCTGGCGACCGACCGTTACCGCCTCGCGCTGCGCGAGATGGAGTGGAACCCGGACGACCCGGAGGTCAGCCTCAACGCGCTGGTGCCGGCCCGTACGTTGCACGACACCGCGAAGGCGCTCGGCCCGCTCGGCGGCCACGTCACCATGGCACTGTCCTCCGGCGGCGCCGGTGAGGGCATGATCGGTTTCTCCGGTGGCACCCGCCGCACCACGAGCCGGCTGCTCGACGGCGCCAACTACCCGCCGGTGCGCTCGCTGTTCCCGGCCGACCACAACGCCGAGGCCCGCGTCGCCGTCTCCTCGCTCATCGAGGTGGTCAAGCGCGTCGCGCTGGTCGCCGAGCGCACCACGCCGGTGCTGCTCAGCTTCAGCGCCGACGGTCTCGTGGTCGAGGCGGGCGGCACCGAGGAGGCCCGGGCCAGCGAGGCCATGGAGGCCACCTTCAGCGGCGAGCCGCTCACCATCGGGTTCAACCCGCAGTACCTCATCGACGGCCTGGCCAACCTGGGCGCGCAGCACGCCCTGCTCCGGTTCGTCGACGCGTTCAAGCCCGCGGTCATCTCCCCGGCAGGCGAGGATGGCGAGGTCATCCCGGGGTACCGGTACCTCATCATGCCGATCCGCGTGTCCCGCTGATCGCCGCAGCACGACCCTGACGTACGGAGGTAGGAGCAGATGCAGCTCGGCCTGGTAGGACTCGGCCGCATGGGCGGCAACATGCGGGAGCGGTTGCGCGCCGCCGGGCACGAGGTGGTCGGCTACGACCGCAACCCGGAGATCAGCGACGCCGCGAGCCTGGCCGAGCTCGCCGAGAAGCTCCAGTCGCCCCGCGCGGTGTGGGTCATGGTCCCCGCCGGCGTCACCGACGCCACCATCGACGAGCTCGCCGGTGTGCTCGGCGAGGGCGACATCATCATCGACGGCGGCAACTCCCGGTTCAGCGACGACGCCCCGCGCGCCGAGCGGCTGAACGAGCAGGGCATCGGCTACATCGACGTGGGCGTCTCCGGCGGCGTCTGGGGCCGGCAGAACGGGTACGCGCTGATGGTCGGCGGCGCGCAGGAGCACGTCGAGCGGCTGATGCCGATCTTCGAGTCGCTCAAGCCCGAGGGCGAGTTCGGCTTCGTGCACGCAGGCCCGGTCGGCGCCGGCCACTACGCCAAGATGGTGCACAACGGCATCGAGTACGGCCTGATGCACGCGTACGCCGAGGGCTACGAGCTGCTTGCGGCCTCGGAGCTGGTGACGAACGTCCCCGGCGTGTTCAAGTCGTGGCGCGAGGGCACCGTCGTGCGTTCCTGGCTGCTCGACCTGCTGGACCGGGCACTCGACGAGGACCCGGAGCTGGCCGAGCTGAGCGGCTACACGGAGGACACCGGCGAGGGCCGCTGGACCGTGGACGAGGCGGTCCGGCTCGCCGTGCCGCTCAACGTCATCACCGCGTCGCTGTTCGCCCGGTTCGCCTCCCGGCAGGACGACTCGCCCGCGATGAAGGCCGTCGCCGCGCTGCGCCAGCAGTTCGGCGGCCACGCCGTCCACAAGCGCTGACCGGTATCCACAGGCTGTGTACGTCCGCCGGCTCGAACTGGTCGACTTCCGCTCGTACGAGCGCGTCGGCGTCGACCTGGAGCCGGGGCCGAACGTGCTCGTCGGCGCGAACGGCGTCGGCAAGACCAATCTGGTCGAGGCGCTGGGTTACGTGGCGACCCTGGATTCGCACCGGGTCGCCACCGACGCCCCGCTGGTGCGGATGGGCGCCGCCTCGGCGGTGATCCGCTGCGCCGTGGTGCACGAGGGCCGGGAGCTGCTGGTCGAGCTGGAGATCGTGCCGGGCAAGGCCAACCGGGCCCGGCTCGGCCGGTCTCCGGCCCGGCGTGCCCGGGACGTGCTCGGCGCGTTGCGCCTGGTGCTGTTCGCGCCGGAGGACCTGGAGCTGGTCCGCGGCGATCCGGCCGAACGCCGCCGCTACCTGGACGACCTGCTCGTCACCCGCCAGCCCCGCTACGCCGGTGTCCGCGCCGACTACGAGCGTGTGGTCAAGCAACGCAACGCGCTGCTGCGTACGTCGTACCTGGCTCGGAAGACCGGTGGCACACGCGGCGGTGACCTGTCGACGCTGGCCGTGTGGGACGCGCATCTGGCGCAGCACGGCGCGGACCTGCTCGCCGGCCGCCTGGAGCTGGTGGCCGCGCTGACCCCGCACGTGGCGAAGGCGTACGACGCGGTGGCGGCCGGCCGCGGCGCGGCGGGCATCGCGTACCGGCCCTCGGTGGAGTTGCCCGAACCCGGCGCCGACCGGGCGGCGCTGGCGGAGGCGCTCGCCGCCGCGCTCACCGCGAACCGGGCCGCCGAGATCGAACGCGGTACCACGCTCGTCGGCCCGCACCGCGACGACCTGGCGCTGACGCTCGGCCCGCTGCCCGCGAAGGGGTACGCGAGCCACGGCGAGTCCTGGTCGTACGCGCTGGCGTTGCGGCTGGCCGGGTACGACCTGCTGCGCGCCGACGGGATCGAGCCGGTGCTGGTGCTCGACGACGTCTTCGCCGAGCTGGACACCGGCCGGCGGGAACGGCTGGCCGAGCTGGTCGGCGGCGCGAGTCAGCTCCTGGTCACCTGCGCGGTGGACGACGACGTGCCGGCGACGCTGCGCGGCACCCGGTACGCGGTGGGCGAGGGGACGGTGCGGCGTGCCGGATGACGAGGTGCAGCTCCCGCCCGCACGGCTCGGGCCGGGACGCGACGCGCGTACCCCGGGGAAGCCCGCGGACGGTGAGCCGGCCGCGAACCTGCCGGAGGGCTCGACCGGGCCGGAACTGGCGCGGGCGGTGCTCGACGCGGCGAAGGCCCGGCGGCAGGCGGCGGCCCCGCGACGGCGCGGCGCGGTCCGCGGCGACGGCGAGAAGCGGCTGCGCGGCTACTCCGGCCCAGGTCCGGACCCGCGCGACCCGCAGCCGCTCGGCGCGGTGCTGGACAAGCTGATGAAGGCGCGCGGCTGGCAGCAGCCGGCGGCCGAGGCGACGGTGTTCGGCGCGTGGGAGAAGGTGGTCGGCCCGGAGGTCGCGCAGCACAGCCGCCCGGTCAAGCTGGAGAACGGCGAGCTGACCGTGGAGGCGCGTTCGACGGCCTGGGCGACCCAGTTGCGCCTGCTGGCGGGCTCGCTGTTGCAGCAGATCGCCCGCGAGGTGGGCCACAACGTGGTGCGGAAGCTGCACATCCACGGGCCGGCGGCGCCGTCGTGGTCGCGCGGCCCTCGACGGGTACGCGGGCGCGGCCCCCGCGACACCTACGGCTGACCGACACCGCCCGAACGCCGGGCCTCCCGCCGGGCGCGCTTGAGTTCGCGCTGCTCGCGGCTCCACTGCTTGCGGCGCTCCAGGTCTTCCTTCCACGCGTCGCGGGCCAGCTTCGAGCCGCCCTGCACCGCGCCCTGCACCTGGGACGGGCCGGCGAGGTTGCGGAACACCCAGCCCAACAGGCGGCCACCCTTGCCGGAGGCGTCGCCCACCTGCTCGTCGTCGCTCATCCCGCCGCCTCTCTGTTTGTGTGCAAACCATTGGTACACCAATCATTGCTACCATCGCAACGACGACGAGGAGGACGCCGGTGACCGACGGCATCGAGGAGGACCCGCTGGCGCTGGAGCAGCAGGTCTGCTTCGCGCTCTCCGTCGCCGCCCGGAGCGTCGTCGCGGTCTACCGGCCGTTGCTGGAGCCGATGGGGCTCACCCACCCGCAATACCTGGTCATGCTGGCGCTCTGGCAGCACGCGCCGCTGTCCGGGCGGGATCTGAGCCGGCTGCTCCAGCTCGACCCCGGCACGCTGTCCCCGCTGCTCAAGCGGCTGGAGGCGGCCGGCTACATCCGGCGGGAACGCGACGCCGCCGACGAGCGCAGCCTGGCCGTCTCACTCACCGCCGAGGGGCAGGCGCTGCGGGCGCGGGCCGAGCGGATCCCGCCGGCCATCGTGCAGCGCCTCGGCCTGCCGCTGGCCGACCTGCGGCACCTGCACACGGCGCTGACCGAGGTGATCGCGGCCGCCAACCAGGCCACGTCTTCTCCCGGCGCTGCGGCGCCCGGTCAGGCGTCGGCGTAGACCGCGAAGCCCCGCTCCGCGCAGCGCCGGTAGAAGGCCGCCAGCACGCTCAGCTCGGCGCAGGTGAAGTTCCACTGCGGCGGGTCGCCGTTCTCGTCCCGCAGCCGGTCGAGGCGGCTGTCCAGCCAGCGGAGCTGCTGCTCGGCCAGCCGACCGTCGCCGAGCAGCGCGCGCAGCACCTCGCTCACCGACTCGAACGTGACCGGCTCGCCGTACGGCCGGTGCCGGGCGACGAACTTCTCCACGCCCTCGGCGATCCAGGAGCAGCCGTCCGGGTCGATCACCGGATCCTCGTCCTCGACCGCGTTCTCCGTGGCGTAGAGCACATTCTCCAGCCCGAGGATCAGGTCGACCAGTTCGGTGTACGCGGTCGCGCGTACCGTGCCGGTCTTCGCGATCAGCTCGGCGAGCGCCGCGGTCGGCGCGGAGATCCGGGGCATGTCCACGATCTCGCCGAAGTCCACGAACTCAGCCGGCGCGACCGGGTCGTAGAAGCGGCCGGTCCGCGGCCAGTGCACCGCGACGTTGTCCAGCCCCATCTGGCGTCACCTCTCACCAAGCGTTTTCGGACCATCTCCGACGATCGTCCCGGTTCCGGGCGCAAAAGATCAAGACCGCAACGGCGGCGCCGCAAAAGCTACGGCACGCCGGGCCCGGCCGCGACCCCCGGTCGGGGCAGCCGCCGATCACCGGTCGGATGACCGTCGCGGCTCACGGTGGCCGGTGGCGCGGTACCGCCCCGTTGGCGTGTAGGGGGAGTCGCGGGCGACGCGGTTCGTCCGGCTACGGCATTCTCAGCCGCCCCGGAGAGGGTGCCGAGTGGCGGTTTGGTCGGCTCCGCACAGTAAGATTGAGGGCGAGACGAAAGACCCGAGACGGAGCGACGGACAGGGGCCCGCATGAGCCCTCGATCATAGTCCCGTATCAGGTCCGAGCCGATCGCGATCCGCGGGCAACCGCGGCGCCCGGCGCACATGATCCGAGCCTGGCGACCCCAGGGGCGGACCATGCGCGCCGACGTCGCGTCCTGTCCGCCGAACCCGCGCCCCCGCGCCCATGCGCGGCCGGTGCGAGAAAGTGGCCGAGCGTGGCAGCGGAGGACAACAAGAAGTACGGTGCCGAGTCGATCACCGTGCTCGAGGGCCTGGAAGCGGTCCGGAAGCGGCCCGGTATGTACATCGGGTCCACCGGCGAGCGCGGTCTGCACCACCTGGTGTGGGAGGTCGTCGACAACGCGGTGGACGAGGCGCTGGCCGGGCACTGCGACACCATCGACGTGGTGCTGCTGGCCGACGGCGGTGTCCGGGTGACCGACAACGGCCGTGGCTTCCCGGTCGACCTGCACCCCAAGCTGAAGAAGCCGGGTGTCGAGGTCGCCCTGACCGTGCTGCACGCGGGCGGCAAGTTCGACGGCAAGGCGTACGCCGTCTCCGGCGGCCTGCACGGCGTCGGCGTCTCCGTGGTGAACGCGCTGTCCACCCGGATGGCCGTGGAGATCCACAAGGACGGCTTCGTCTGGCGTCAGCAGTACCACCACTCCAAGCCGACGCCGCTGGAGAAGGGCGAGGAGACCGACCGCACCGGTTCGGCCGTCTCCTTCTGGCCCGACCCGGACGTCTTCGAGACCGTCGACTTCGACTTCCACACCATCTACCGGCGCCTGCAGGAGATGGCCTTCCTCACCCGGGGTCTCACCATCCACCTGCTCGACGAGCGGGTCCCGGAGGACGAGGACGGCAAGACCCGCGAGGTCACCTTCCACTACGAGGGCGGCATCGCCGACTTCGTCCGGCACCTCAACGCCTCCAAGAGCCCGATCCACAAGACGGTGGTCGAGTTCGGGGCCGAGGAGACGGGCATGTCGGTCGAGATCGCCATGCAGTGGAACGAGTCGTACGGCGAGTCGGTCTACACCTTCGCCAACAACATCAACACCCACGAGGGCGGCACCCACGAGGAGGGCTTCCGGGCCGCGCTGACGAGCGTCGTCAACCGCTACGGCGCCGAGAAGAAGCTGCTCAAGGGCGACGAGCGCCTCTCGGGTGAGGACATCCGCGAGGGCCTGGCCGCGATCATCTCGGTCAAGCTCACCGACCCGCAGTTCGAGGGTCAGACCAAGACCAAGCTGGGCAACACCCCGGTCAAGGGCTTCGTGCAGCGGGTCTGCAACGAGTCGCTCGTCGACTGGTTCGACCGCAACCCGGCCGAGGCGAAGATCATCATCCAGAAGGCGTCCCAGGCGGCGCGGGCCCGGATCGCCGCCCAGCAGGCGCGCAAGCTCGCCCGGCGCAAGTCGCTGCTGGAGTCCGGCTCGATGCCCGGCAAGCTGGCGGACTGCCAGTCCACCGACCCGCGCGAGTCCGAGGTCTTCATCGTCGAGGGCGACTCGGCCGGCGGCTCGGCCAAGCAGGGCCGCGACCCGCGCGTCCAGGCGATCCTGCCGATCCGCGGCAAGATCCTCAACGTGGAGAAGGCCCGGATCGACCGGGTGCTGAAGAACAACGAGGTGCAGGCGCTGATCACCGCGCTCGGCACCGGCATCCACGACGACTTCGACATCGAGAAGCTGCGCTACCACAAGATCGTGCTGATGGCCGACGCCGACGTCGACGGCCAGCACATCCAGACGCTGCTGCTCACCCTGCTGTTCCGCTTCATGCGGCCGCTGGTCGAGCTGGGCCACGTCTACCTGGCCGCGCCGCCGCTCTACAAGATCAAGTGGAACAAGAAGGGCGACGACGCCCAGTACGCGTACTCGGACCGCGAGCGCGACGGGCTGATCGCCCTGCGCCAGCAGAAGAAGCCCAACGCCCGCCCGGACGACATCCAGCGGTTCAAGGGTCTCGGCGAGATGAACTACCCCGAGCTGTGGGAGACCACGATGAACCCGGCCACGCGTACGCTGCGCCAGGTCACGCTCGACGACGCCGCCACCGCGGACGAGCTGTTCAGCGTCCTGATGGGCGAGGACGTCGAGGCCCGCCGGTCGTTCATCCAGCGCAACGCCAAGGACGTGCGGTTCCTGGACATCTGACGGACGCACCCGGGCCGGCCGGACATCCACCGGCCGGCCCGGCAGTCCACAGAGTTATCCACAGTCTGAACGCTTTCCACAGCCGTTATCCACAGCGAGACCACGACTGAAGAGTCTGATAAGGGTTAACAGTGACCGATACTCCCGAGTCCACCCCGAACGAGCCGGAGACCCCGGAGACACTGGCCGCGGTCGTCCAGCACGACCGGATCGAGCCGGTCGGCCTCGAGGTCGAGATGCAGCGCTCGTACCTCGACTACGCGATGAGCGTCATCGTCGGGCGGGCCCTGCCGGACGTCCGGGACGGGCTCAAGCCGGTCCACCGCAAGATCCTCTACGCCATGTTCGACTCCGGCTACCGGCCGGACCGCGGGTACGTGAAGTGCTCCCGCGTCGTCGGCGACGTGATGGGCCAGTTCCACCCGCACGGCGACTCGGCCATCTACGACGCGCTGGTCCGGATGGCGCAGCCGTGGTCGCTGCGCTACCCGCTGGTCGACGGCAACGGCAACTTCGGCTCGCCCGGAAACGACCCGGCCGCCGCCATGCGGTACTGCCTCGTCGGCGACGTCCGGATTCGTACCGCTGAGGGGTCCGTCCGAATCGCCGACGTGGTGCCGGACGCCGCGCCGAGCAGCGAGACCGACGTCGACCTCAAGGTCCGCGACCGCAACGGCGACCTGGTTCGTGCCAGCAGGTTCTTCCACTCCGGCGAGCACCCCACGCTGCGGCTGCGCACCCGCGAGGGGTACGAGCTGACCGGCACCCACAACCACCCGGTGCTCTGCCTGGTGAACGTGGCCGGCGTGCCGACCCTGCTGTGGAAGCTGCTCGCCGAGATCGCCCCGGGCGACCGGGTGGTCCTCCAGCGCACCGTGCCGGACGAGATCGGCTACCCGATGCTGGAGCACGTCGAGGCCGCCGTGCTGGCGGGCGCGTTCGTGTCCGAGGGGTGGGTGTCGGAGCAGCGGGCCGGCTTCAACAACGTGGACCGGGAGTTCTTCGTCCGGGTCCTCACCGCCTACGACCTCGCGGTCGGCGGCCCCCGGTACGTCGCCGAGCGGGTCATCGCCTCCGGCAGCACGCTGCACGAACTCGACGTACAGAACCTCTCCGCCCTGCGGGCGAGCGTGCTCGGCGAGATGGTGGGCGCACGGAGCGCCGACAAGTTCGTGCCGGAGTTCGTCTGGCGCGGACCGGCCGCGGTCAAGCGGGCCTTCCTCCAGGCGCTGTTCGAGGGCGACGGCTCGTCGTCGCTGCTGCCCCGCCACACGATCCAGGTCTCCTACTCGACCCGCAGCGAGCGGCTGGCCCGCGAGGTGCAGCAGCTGCTGCTGGAGTTCGGCGTGGTCAGCCGGCAGTGCCGGTACGACGACGGCGAGCTCAAGGTCGTCGTCACCAACCGGCGGGACGCCCGGATCTTCGCCGCCCACATCGGATTCCTCGGCCGTAAGCAGGCAAAGCTGGAATCCGAGCTGGCCCAGGTGCCGGCGAGTAGCACCGCGCTCTCCGGCGACCACGTGCCGTTCGTCGGCGACTTCGTCCGCGAGCACGGCGCGAGCCGCTGGACCGAGCGCGACTGGCTGCGCCGGCACAACGTGGACCGGATCGAGCGCTGGGAGCGGGACCGCGACGAGATCGCGGCCCGGATCACCGAGCCGGGCATCCTCGACGTGGTCGAGCCGCTTGTCGACGGGCGCTTCTACTACGCCGAGGTGACCGAGATCACCGACGCCGGTGTGCGGCCGGTCTACAGCATCCGGGTGGACACCGAGGACCACTCGTTCGTCTCCGACGGCTTCGTCAGCCACAACACCGAGTGCAAGCTCGACCCGCTGGCGATGGAGATGCTGCGGGACATCGACGAGGACACCGTCGACCTGCAGGACAACTACGACGGCCGGGCCAAGGAGCCCACCATCCTGCCGTCGCGGATTCCGAACCTGCTCATCAACGGCTCCGAGGGCATCGCGGTCGGCATGGCCACCAAGATCCCGCCGCACAACCTGCGCGAGATCGGCGCCGCGGTGCAGTGGTGCCTTGAGCACCCGGAGGCCGACGAGGCCACCACGCTGGAAGCCCTGCTGGAGATCGTCAAGGGCCCGGACTTCCCGACCCACGGCCTGATCGTCGGCCAGGCCGGCATCCAGGACGCGTACCGGACCGGGCGCGGCTCGATCCGGATGCGCGCCGTGGTCGAGGTCGAGGAGGACAAGCGGGGCCGGCCGGCGCTCGTGGTCAGCGAGCTGCCCTACCAGGTCAACCCGGACAACCTCGCCGAGCGCATCGCCGAGCTGATCAAGGAGGGCAAGCTCGCCGGCATCGCCGACATCCGCGACGAGTCCTCCGGGCGTACCGGCATGCGGATCGTGCTCGTGCTCAAGCGCGACGCGGTCGCCAAGGTGGTGCTGAACAACCTCTACAAGCACACCCAGCTCCAGGAGACGTTCGGCGCCAACATGCTGGCGCTCGTCGACGGCGTGCCGCGCACGCTCAACCTGGCCCAGTTCATCCGCTACTACGTCGAGCACCAGATCGAGGTGATCCGGCGGCGGACCGCGTTCCGGCTGCGCAAGGCCGAGGAGCGGGCACACATCCTGCGCGGTCTGTCCAAGGCGCTGGACGCGCTGGACGAGGTGATCGCCCTGATCCGGCGCTCGCCCACCGTCGAGGACGCCCGGCAGGGCCTGATCCGGCTGCTGGACATCGACGAGGTCCAGGCGACCGCGATCCTGGACATGCAGCTGCGCCGGCTGGCCGCACTGGAGCGGCAGCGCATCCTGGACGACCTGGCAAAGCTCGAACTGGAGATCGCCGACCTCAAGGACATCCTGGCCAAGCCGGAGCGGCAGCGGCGGATCGTCTCGGAGGAGCTGGGCGAGATCGTCGCGAAGTGGGGCGACGAACGCCGTACGAAGATCGTCCCGTTCGACGGCGAGGTCTCCATGGAGGACCTCATCGCCCGCGAGGACGTGGTGGTGACGATCACGCGCACCGGCTACGCCAAGCGGACCAAGGTCGATCTCTACCGGTCGCAGCGGCGCGGCGGAAAGGGCGTCAGCGGGGCGACGCTCCGCCAGGACGACATTGTCAGCCACTTCTTCGTATGCTCTACCCACGACTGGATCCTGTTCTTCACGAACAAGGGTCGGGTCTACCGGGCGAAGGCTTACGAGCTTCCCGAGGCCAGTAGGGTGGCCAAGGGCCAGCACGTGGCCAACCTGCTCGCGTTCCAGCCCGACGAGCAGATCGCGCAGATCATTGAAATCCCGAACTACCAGGTGGCCCCCTACCTGGTACTGGCCACGAAGAACGGCCTGGTGAAGAAGACGCGGCTCGAGGAGTTCGACTCCAACCGTTCCGGCGGCATCATCGCGATCAACCTGCGCGATGAGGACGAACTGGTCGGTGCGGTCCTGGTCGCTCCGGAGGACGACCTGCTGCTCGTCTCGAAGAACGCCCAGGCGATCCGCTTCAACGCCACCGACGAGGCGCTGCGCCCGATGGGCCGGGCCACGTCCGGGGTGATCGGCATGCGCTTCAGCGGCGAGGACGAGTTGCTCGCCGTCGAGGTGGTGCGAGAGGGTCTGGACGTTCTGGTCGCGACGAACGGGGGTTACGCGAAACGTACCCCGATCGAGGAATACCCGGTCCAGGGCCGGGGAGGTAAGGGCGTGCTGACCGCGAAGATCACCGAGCGACGCGGTGGCCTGGTCGGCGCGGTCGTGATCGATCCGGAGGATGAGCTGTTCGCCATCACGAGCAACGGCGGCGTCATCCGGACTCCGGTGAAGCCTGTACGCCGTACGCGTGACCGGAACACAATGGGGGTCAAGCTGATGGACCTCCCGGACGGCGTGACTATCGTGGCGATTGCTCGCAATGCCGACGAGCCTGACGAACAGGACTAGTTGATGACGGAGACACAGGCGAAGTCGGGGAACAAGGGGACCTCGGCCACTCCGGTCGAGGAGGAGGCCGCGCAGGGCGGCACACCAGCGACCGGCCGCGCGGCTGTGGGCCGGGCCACGGTTCCCGCCGACGCGCCTGCCCCGAAGTTCACCCGGGCTCCCGGCATGGCCCCGCCTCCGGACAAGCCGACCGAGGACTCCGGTTCCCGGGACTCGGCCGAGACCAAGGTCGACGCGCCGACGTCGGCCGACGGTCTGGCCGCCCCGGCCGCCAAGCCCACGAACGCCACGAGCACCCAGCCGATCAAGGCGCCGTCGGCCGCCGGCCGGGCCTCCACCGGTACGACCGGCACGCAGCCGCGGATCGGCGCCGGTCTGGGCACCGCCCCGAAGACGTCGCCCGACGGCTCGCGCCCGGGCGGCGCCGCGAACGCCCAGTCCCGGCCCGCCAACGGCGGCGGCCTGCCGCCGGGCATCAGCGGCGCGGCGGCAGTCGGCGCCGCGCGTGTGGGTGAGGCGGTACGCGCCGCGCGTACCTCGGTCAGCTCGGCCGCGTCGCGCGGACCGCGACGGGCCCGGCTGAACCTGAAGCGGATCGACCCGTGGTCGGTGATGAAGTTCGCCTTCGCGGTGTCCGTGGTGCTCTTCATCGTGGTCGTCGTGGCGACGTCGGTGCTCTACCTTGCGCTCGACGCGATGGGTGTGTTCAAGAGCGTCAACGACAGCCTGACCGACCTGGTGAACGCCGGCGGCGGCCAGGGCGGCGGTGGCTTCCGGATCACCGCCAAGGGCGTGATCCTGACGTCGTCGCTGATCGGCCTGGTGAACGTCGTGCTGTTCACCGCGCTGGCGACGCTCAGCGCGTTCGTCTACAACGTCTGCGCCGACCTGGTCGGCGGGATCGAGCTGACGCTCGCTGAGCGGGACTGATCGACCGGCGTCGGGGCACCGCGTAAAGCGGTCGCCCCGGCGCCGTACGTCCGGGTAGGTTCGAGATGGCGCGGGCGCTTCCACTACGTACCCCGATTTGGGCGCGGTGGAGGCGATGGGTTAACCTAGCTCGTCGCTACGCGGGGCTATAGCTCAGTCGGTTAGAGCGCAGAGCTGATAACTCTGAGGTCGCTGGTTCGATTCCAGCTAGCCCCACCGCACATCGTCCGACGACAGTCGAGCGCGAGGGGTCAAGCACATGTTCAAGAAGCTCCTGATCCTGGCCGGCATCGTCGGTGTGGCCGCCGTCGTGGCCAAGAAGGTCAAGGCCTCGAACGACGAGCGCGCCCTGTGGCACGAGGCGACCACGGCGCCCGACCTGCGCTGAACGCCGTCACGGGGCCCTAGCTCAACTGGCAGAGCACTGCCTTTGCAAGGCAGGGGTTAGGGGTTCGAGTCCCCTGGGCTCCACCAGCACTTTCCCCGGTTGATCTCGGTCCCGAGTACAGCCAAGGTCACGCCGTCCCCTCCTCGCCCAGCACCCGATCAAGCATCGGAACCGATGCCGCCGGCAGGGTTTTCGAGAGACGCGCTTGAGGCAGAGGAGCGGTGCGTGGCCGGCGGGGGGTTCCCCAGCGATCTTTCCGGCCACTTCTGGGCAACGCTGGAACACCGGCCTGAACTCGATCGATGGCGCTTCGAGATCATCGACTATCAGAACAACGTCCTGCTCAGTGGCTTGGCCTGTAGCGAGCGGCAGGCCGCAGCCATCGTCAACGCATGGGACGAAGTGATCGCTGCCTCGCCCGAGGACGAGGACGAGGACCCCAGCATGGATTGGGTCGACTACTCGGAGGATGGGTCACCCGCCGCGCCTTGATCGCCGGTTACCGGCGGGGGAACAGGCGCGCGAGGCGCGGCAGGCGTTGTGCGATCTCGGTGAGGCTGTCGCTGTCCCACTGCTGATCGTTCGGTTCCGGGCCGGCGTACGCGCGGTGACCTCGGGCGTCCAGCGCTTCGTGGAGCCCGTCGCCCTGGCCGGTGGCGCATTCGTACGCGCCGGCCGCCACGTAGGCGAGTTCCTCCCACTGTGGCCATTCCGCGTCTGCCCATTCCTCGTGACTGCGAC
Source organism: Micromonospora sp. CNZ285 (assembly GCF_004637285.1). Taxonomy (NCBI): domain Bacteria; kingdom Bacillati; phylum Actinomycetota; class Actinomycetes; order Micromonosporales; family Micromonosporaceae; genus Micromonospora; species Micromonospora sp. CNZ285. Next base: position 5,319,584 of record NZ_SPQD01000001.1, read on the forward strand.
CGGCGAGCACACGAACGGCGGGCAGTTGGAAGTACCAGAACGTGTCGCTGCTGCAGAGGCCGTCCAGGATCTGGGTCGCCGCACCCCACGTGGCGTACGTGTCGATCGGGCGACGGGCGGCTTCCAGGTTGAGCTGGAAGTCCGCGATGTGTGCGAGGGGACCCGGTGTCCTACCGTTCGGTACAGAACGTGATCCTGATCATGGACCGATCGGTACAGAAGCCTGTTACGGTCGTTGCAGAACCGAGCGGTACAAAAACTCGCTCCCGCGATCGGCCCGGGGACACGGGCCGGCATCAACAGATGAGGAAGACCGATCATGAGCTCCACCGCGACGGATGCAGGCATGTCCACACAGGAACTGCGGGACTTCTACCTGCGGTACGTCGAGCTGGCGAACAGGCGGGAGTTCGCCCGCATGGCCGACTTCGCCCACGAGGAGGTCGTCATGAACGGCACTCCGGTCAAGATGGCGGACATGGTGGCCGAGTTCTACAAGCACGTGGAGGCGGTGCCGGACCTCCACTGGGAGATCCAGGATGTCGTCGTCGAGGGTGATCGGATCGCCGCGCGGCTCGTGGACACGGGCACCCCGGTCAAGGAGTGGAACGGTCTGACGGCCACCGGCAAGTCGGTGTCGTTCACCGAAACCGCCTTCTACCGGGTCCAGGACGGCAAGTTCAAGTACATGTCGTACCTGATGGACACCGACTCGGTGCGGCGCCAGCTCGCCGGCTGACCCGTCATCCCGGACGCCGCGTCGCCACACCGCCGCCGGCCCTCGCTCGTCGAGGCCAGCGGCGGTTCCGCGTGTCGGCGTCCCGGTCCCTGAGCGCCGCAGCCGCAGCCGCAGCCGACGACGGCGCCGGCCCGGGCTCACCGAGCATCAGCGTGACCACCGCGGCGAGCAATACGACCGACCCGAGAAGGGCGGTCACGGTGAGCCGTTCGTCCAGCACGAGCACCGCGATGAGCGCCGCCGTCACCGGCTCGACGAGCGCGATGACCGACGCGGTGGTCGCCCGGACCGCGGCCAGACCGGCGAAGAACAGGGTGTACGCCACGGCGGTGGGCGCCACGGCGAGGAAGGCGAGCAGACCCACCGTCTGACGGGTGTCACCGGCTGTGGGCAGGATCCCTTCGAGCAGGGCCAGTGGGAGCAGGCAGAGCATTCCGACGGCGAATCCACCCAGGAGCGAGGTCTGCCCGTTGCCGTCCCGGCCGAGCTTCCGGTTGAGCAGGGTGACGGCCGCGTACCCGCCGGCGGACAGCAGCGCGCAGGCCAACCCCAGCACCGGCGCCGGGGCGCTGCCGGCGCTACCGCCGCCCAGCAGCAGGACCAGACCGACGAGTGCTGTCACGACTGTGACTCCGCCGGAACGGCCGAGTCGCTCGCCGAGGGTCAGGCGGGAACCGAGGGCGATGAGGACCGGCCCGGCACCCAGGGTGACCATGGTGGCGACGGCCAGGCCGGCGTACCCCACTGCGGCGAAGTACGCCGTCTGGTAGACGGCCAGACCCACGCCTGTCGTCACGACCTGCCGCCACCGGTGGCGCGGCCGGGTGCTGACGACCCGGGGACGCGCGGACCGTCGCCAGCGTGTCAGGTGTCCGGCGGCGAGCAGCACGACACCGCCCGCGAACCGCCAGAAGGAGACGGCGACCGGGCCCAGCCCGCTGGTGTCGTAGAGGACGGCCGCCGCGGCGCCGCCGGTGCCCCAGGCGATCGCCGCCAGGAGGATGTACAGGGTTCCTCGCCCCACGGTCGGGGGCAGATTTGTGTGCACGGGATTCTCCGTTGTCGTCGCCGCCCGGGCACCGCGAACGCACCCGGGCTCTGGATCGGGAGCCGGGTTCGGTGAACGGCGTCGTTACCGGGTGACCGGTGGCGGCGAGACAACGCGGAACGTCATGACCGCACCCTAGCGGCGCGCAGTCGGTCGACCGCCTGCTTTATCGCCGCCACCCGCGTCGCGAGCGGTCCCGCCGGCACGTCGACGAGGTCGAATCCCGCCTCGCGGTACGTCAGTTCGTGGACCCGCTCGAAGACGAGTGACTCCTCGAAGGTGATGCGACGCGCGGCGGTCGCCTCGACGAAGCCCTGATTCCGTACGAAGAAGACGGTCCGCTCCGTCGTCATGCGCTCGATCTCGTCGAGCAGGGCGGGCGGCGGCGTCAACCCCAGGTGGCGGCACAACGCGAGCGTGCAGACGGGTGAGCGGTCGTGGAACACCACGTCGCCGCCAAACAGCTCGGCTCGGCGCCTACGCCTCCGCTGGAGATCCAGCACCTGCTCGGCGAAGTCCGGCTCACGCCACGGCTCGGGCCGGCCGAGCGCCTGGTGCAGCGCGATCACGTCGGTCGCCGCTTCCTCCACCACGGAGTGGCCGTCGATCTCCAGGTGGCGCAGGATCGCGGTCTTACCGGAGCCGGGAGCGCCGGTGAGGATGTATCCGGGCATGGCGTCCTCCGATTGCGGGCAACCCCTTGATAGGCAAGCCGTTACTTGCCTATGGTGGTGACGTGGGCGATCTGTACCAGGCGCTGGCCGATCCCACCCGCCGCCTGATCCTCGACGAGCTGACCGAGCGCGACGGTCAGACCCTGTTCGAGATCTGCGGCCGGCTGGCCACGAAGCACCAGGTCGGTTCGTCCCGGCAGGCGATCTCCCAGCACCTCGACGTCCTGGAGGCCGCCGGCCTGATCGTCACGCGGCGGCAGGGCCGCTACAAGTTCCACCACCTCGACACCCGGCCGCTGCGGTCCATCACCGAGCGATGGCTCAGGTCCGACGCACCCACCCAGGAGAACCCATGAGAATCAACCTCACCAGCGTGTACGTCGACGACCAGGACAAGGCCCTGCGCTTCTACACCGAGGTGCTGGGCTTCGTGAAGAAGACGGACGTGCCGACCGGCGAGTACCGCTGGCTGACCGTGGTCTCGCCGGACGCCCCGGACGGCGTGGAGCTGCTGCTGGAACCCGACGCGCACCCGGCCGCCAAGGCGTTCAAGGAGGCGCTCGCGGGCGACGGGATCCCGCTGACGCAGTTCGCGGTGGACGACGTGGCCGCCGAGCACGACCGGCTGCGGGGCCTCGGCGTGCTGTTCACCCAGGAGCCGGTCGACATGGGCCCGGTGACCACAGCGGTGTTCGACGACACCTGCGGCAACCTGATCCAGATCGCACAGTACCGGTAGCGGGTCGACAGTGGCCGGACCGTGGCGTAGCCCGGCGCTGGCGGCCGCGGTGGCGCGCCTGGAGGACGAGATCCGGGACGCCTGGGCGCGGCTGCGCGGTGAGCTGGACGTGGCGCCGGGCTCGCCCGAGGAGAGCGAGCTGGCCTGGCTCGTCGTCGACGATCCGGGGGCGTACGACTGGCGGACCGTGGACGGCGCGGTGGACCGGCTGACCTGTCCCGACTGCGGGGAACGGCTGACCGCCGGACCGGCGACGTGCGAGACGTGCGGGTTCCGTCACCGGATGCGGTTCGGCGCCCGGGAGCGCGACCGCCCGCACGTGCCGCCCGGCAACGAGCACGCTCTGCGCGTCGCCACGGCGGTGACCCGCAGCCGGCACCGCTACTCACCCCGGGCGCGGGTCGGCTACGAGCTGGTCCTGCCGGACCTGCTGGCCGGTGCCCTGCCCACGACTCCCCAGGCCCAGGCCGCCAAGGCACTCATCAACACGTTGACCGACGACGAGTGCGACCGGGTCGCGAGCCTCGCCGAGGTCGTGGAGTTGGCGAGAGGGCGTTGACTCGGCGCGGAACCGCTGGACACGATCGGTCACCCTGGCGGCATGACGGTGTGGCGGCGCCCGTACTCGCTGGACCTGACCACCTCCGACTCCATGGTCGTGGCGGGGCTGGCGGTCGGCTTCTTCGTGCTCATCGTGTTCGGGATCCGCAGCGGCAGTTTCCTGGAACGGGAGGCGGTGGTCCTCGGAGTGTGGAACGCCGGCGTCCTCGCCGTCGCGGTCCGCCGCGCGATGCTCGGCGTCTGGGTGAGCCCTGTCGGCGTCCGCTCGCGCTCGCTGCTCCGCACGACCACAGTGCCGTGGGCGTCGGTTGCGGAGATTCACAGCGGTACGGCTTCGATAGCGGGTCTGGACATGGGACGCGACGCGATCGTCATCGAGCGGATCGATGGCGAGCCGGTGCAGACGCCGATCCAGTCCGGCGCCATCGTCCGGCCGTTCCGCCTGGAGCTGACCCGGCTGGTCACCTGGCCGGAGCACTACGACGAGATCCTCGCGACCCTGCGGGAGTGCCACCGGAACGCCCGGCCCCCGGAGCAGCGCGCGCCGGTGAGCCCGGCGCCGGATCCGGTCCGCGCCGACCGTCCGGACCCGCCGGAGCAGATCCGGCGGCCCGCTCCGAGCGCCGCGCAGCGGCGTGACATGCACGCGTTGACCAGGCAGTACGAGCGTGGAGTGCTGACCGACGCGGAGTACGCGGCCGCGTTGGCGCGGCTGCGCGGGGACGAGTAGGCGTCAGCCGAGCCGGTCGAGCAGCTCGCGGCTGCGGCTCACCACCAGCGCGGTGGCCTCGGCGTCGTACGAGGGCAGTGAGCTGTCGGTGAACAGGTGCCGGTCGCCGGGGTAGACGTACAGCTCGCCGCGTTCGGGACCGACGATCGACACCAGCTCGCGCGCGGCGTCCACGTCGCCTTCGAGCCCGAAGAACGGGTCCTGTTCCATGCCGTGCACCTGCACCGCCACCCCGTCGGGCCAGGGGCCGATCGCCCACTCGCCGGTCACCGGCAGGCAGGCCTCGTAGAGCAGGGCGGCCCGGGCGCCGGCCCGGGTCTGGGCGAGCCGCTGGGCGATGGCGGCGCCCCAGGAGACGCCCGCGTAGACGAGGCCCGCGGGCAGGCCGGCGACGTACGCGTCGGCGCGCTGGTCGAGGACGTCGCCGCCGATCCGCTTGATCAGCGCGGCCCCGTCCTCGATGGTGGCCGGCCGTTCGCCGTCAAAGAAGTCGGGGGTGTGGACGGTGTGCCCGCCGGACCGGAGGGAGTCGGCGAGCGCGCGGACGCCGTCCGTGAGCCCTTGAATGTGGTGGAAGAGCGCGATCTCGGCCATCACTACACTCCTGAGTTGTCAGACCAGAGTTATCGAACGAACCAGAATCTTAGAACGGTCGAGAAATGTCGGTCAATGAGCGAATCCCGGACTACGACCTCGACGACCTGCTCGTGGTCACCGCTCCGGAGCAGTTGCGCGCGCTCGCCGACCCGCTGCGGAGCACGCTGCTCGAACTGCTCCTGGAGCGCGCCGCCACAGTGAACGAGATGGCCCGCGCCGTCGACCGGCCGAAGAGCAGCGTGGCGTACCACGTGAACCAACTGGTTGACGCCGGTCTGCTGCGCGTGGTGCGGACCCGACGGGTACGCGCCATCGAGGAGCGGTTCTACGGGCGGGTGGCCCGCACCTACTACGTCGGCGCGCTCAACCGGGCCGAGGACAAGCAGGTGGTGTCCCGGATCAACGGGCTCGCCGAGGCGGCAGCCGAAGCGGCGGCCGCGCACGCCGCCGACGAGTTGCGGTGCACGCTCGTGCACGCGCGCATCCCGATCGAGGACGTCCGCGAGTTCTGGGCGGAGGTGCAGGCGCTGGCCCGGCGGTTCGCGCAGATCCCCCGCGCCGGCGACCAGGTGTACGGCTTCGCCGCCGGCCTCTACCCCACCGACGCGCCCACGCTCCCCGACACGGAACCTGCCACCGACCCACGTGACTGAAGGCCGCACCACGCGACGGCAGGGTCGTGCCGGGACGGCGAACCGGGCAGGCTAGCGTCGGAAGCGTGAGCACCGGATCCCCGCGCGTCCTCCCGGCCGAGCGCGGCATCGACGAGGCAGCCGCCGTCCTGCGCGCCGGCGGGCTGGTCGCCTTCCCCACCGAGACGGTCTACGGGCTGGGCGCCAACGCGCTCGACGCGCGGGCCGCCGCGCGGATCTTCGAGGCGAAGGCCCGGCCCAGCTTCGACCCGCTGATCAGCCACCTGGCCGACGCCGCCGACCTGGCCGCGCTGGTGGGCGAGGTGCCCGCGGCGGTGGCCGAGCTGGCGAAGCGGTTCTGGCCCGGCCCGCTCACCCTGATCGTGGACCGGCCGGAGATCATCCCGCCGATCGTCACCTCCGGCCTGGACACCATGGCGGTACGCGTACCGGACGAGCCGTCGGCGCGGGCGCTGATCGCGGCGGCGGGCGTGCCGGTGGCGGCGCCCAGCGCGAACCGGTTCGGCCAGCTCAGCCCCACCCGCGCCGAGCACGTGGTGGCCGGGCTGGGTGGCGCGGTGGACGTGGTGCTCGACGGCGGGCCCACCCGGTGCGGCATCGAGTCGACGATCGTGGACGCGCGCGGTGAGCGGCCGGTGGTGCTGCGGCTGGGCGCGCTGCCCGTCGAGGCGATCGTCGACGCGGTCGGCCCGGTCGAGGTGCGCCAGGGCAGCTCCGGTCAGCCGGTCGCGCCCGGGACGCTCGCCGCGCACTACGCCCCGCGTACCCCGCTTCGGTTGGGCGCGGCGGCCGAGCCCGGCGGCGGCCGGCGGGGATTCCTGGCCTTCCGGGAGCCACCGGCGGACGGCGACTGGGCGGCGGTGGAGGTGCTGTCGCCGGACGGCGACGTGACGGCGGCGGCGGCGCGCCTGTTCGACGCGCTGCACCGGCTCGACGCGGCCGGGGTGACCGAGATCGTCGCCGAGCCGGTGCCGGAGACCGGCGTGGGCCGCGCGATAAACGACCGGCTGCGCCGGGCCGCCGCCACCTGGCGCTAGGACTGGTCGGCGTCGGGTCGCCGATGCGAGCCGGGCTGCGGCAGGCGGTCGACCAGCTTGGTCAGCGCGCCGTTGGCGAACGTGGCACCGAGCGCCGAGCCGGTGGCGATGGTCCAGCCCACCGGGCCGAGCGGGGTGCAGCCGAAGAAGTGGCTGACGCCCGGAGTCTGCACCACCGCCACGAGCACGCCCACCGACGCGGCGGTGGCGACGAGCACGCTGGGGCTGGTGCCGCCGGCCAGCACGGTCTGGCCGAGCTGGGTGCCGATCAGCGAGGCGAGCGCGACGGTGCTGGCGCGTCGCTGGGTGCCGGTCCACCTGGCGATCGTCCAGCCGGCGGTCGCGCCCAGCGTGGTCGCCGCCGCGCGGAGCCCGATCTCCCGGGTCATGGTGACGCCGAGCGAGGAGTCCGGGCCCTCCCGCAGCAGGTGGTCGGCGCTGTCGTCGGCGGGCGGGCGGACCGCGATGGCGAGCGCCGGTGCCAGGTCGGTGAGCAGGTTGACCAGCAGGAGTTGCCGGCCGTTCAGCGCGGACCGGCCGGTCGCGGCGGCGGTCAGCACGCTGAACGCGATCTCGCCGAGGTTGCCGCCGACCAGGATGCTCAGCGCGTGCCGTACCGACGACCACATGGCCCGTCCCTCGACGAGCGTGGCGATGATCGTCTCCAGCCGGTCGTCGGTGACCACCAGGTCGGCGGCGGCGCGGGCGGCGGGAGTGCCCCGTTGACCGAGAGCGATACCGACGTCGGCGAGCCGGATCGCCGGGGCGTCGTTGGCGCCGTCACCCGTCATCGCGACGGTGCGGTCCTGGCGCTGCAACGCCTGGATGATCCGTACCTTGTGGGCGGGCGTGCAGCGTGCCACCACGTCGGTCGCCATCAGGCGCTCGGCGAGCGCGGCGTCGTCCAGCCGGTCCAGGTCGCTGGCCGTGACCACGCGCTGCCCGCCGTCGTCCGGGCTGATCGCGGCGGCGATCGCCTCGGCGGTGGCCGGATGGTCGCCGGTGATCATGACGGTGTGCACGCCCGCGGCCCGGATCCGGGCCACCGCTGGCCGGGCGCTCTCCCGCACCCCGTCGGCGAGCGTCAGGAAACCCACGAAGACCAGGCCGTCGACCTGCTCGTCGCTGACCTGCTCGGTGGAGACCGGGCACTCGGCCACGGCGAGGATGCGGTGCCCGGCGCCGGCCCGCCCGGCCAGCATGGCCTGCACCTCCTCGCGTCCGGCCGCGTCGAGCGGCCGGTCCCCCTCAGCGGTTCGGCGGGACGCGCAGCGCGGCAGCACCGACTCGGGGGCGCCCTTCACGCTCAGCAGCAGCCCGCCGGCGGCACGCCCGACAGCGGCGCTGTAGCCGCGGGACGGCTCGAACGGCAGCCCGGCCGTGGCGGTCCAGTCCGCCGCTCCGGTCCGCTCGTCCACCCCGGCGGCGTCCGCGCCGTGACGTACCGTCCGGTCGGTCTGCTGCGGCAACTCGTCCGGGTCGGCGGCGGACGGGGTGGCCCGCACCGCGGCGGCCAGCGTCGACCGGAGCGGCTCGTCCAGGTCGTCCAACGCGGCGTACCGGCCGTCGCCCGTACCCACCCCGGCCAGCAGCAGCTTCCCCTCGGTGAGCGTGCCGGTCTTGTCGAAACAGAGCACGTCGACCCGGCCCAGCGCCTCGATGGTCCGGGGGTTGCGGACCAGGGCGCCGTGTTCGGCCAGCCGCCGCGCCGCCGCCAGCTGCGCGGCGCTGACCAGGAACGGCAGCCCTTCCGGCACCGACGCCACGGCCAGGTTCGCGGCGGTCGCCGCCGTTTCGGCAAGGGGTACGCCCCGAAGCAGTCCCGCTCCGGCCACCGCGATCGCCGACGCGGCCGCCAGGGGTACGGCGCTGCTTGTCAGCTTGCCGAGTCGCGCCTCCACGCCACTGGCGGGCGGGGCCTCACGGGCCATGGCGAGGCTCCGCCCGGCCTCGGTCTCCGCGCCGGTGGCCACCACCACCGCGGTGCCGTGGCCGGCGGCGACAGTGGTGCCCTCGAACAGCATCGAGCGCCGTTCGGCGATGGCCGCCGCCACCACCGGATCCGGGCTCTTCGCCACCGGCAGCGACTCGCCGGTCAGTGACGACTCGTCCGCCTCCAGCCCGTCGCTGGTCAGCACCCGGCAGTCGGCCGGTACGGCGTCCCCGGAGCTGACCGTGATCACGTCGCCGCGTACCAGCTCCTCGGCGGGCACCACCCGCTCCTCGCCGTCGCGCACCACCCGGGCGGTGACCGCCGAGCGGGACAGCAACTCGGCCAGGGACCGTTCGGTGTTGCGCTGGTGCACGGCGCCGACCAGCGCCGAACCGCCCACCACGCCGCCGACCAGTGCGGCGTCGACGAGGGAGCCGAACGCGGCGGAGAGCACCGCGCCGGCGGCCAGCACCGGGGTGAGCGGGTTGGACAGCTCCTCGACGAACGAGCGGAGCAGCCCGGCCGGGCCGTGCTCGTCCCCGACCTCGACCCGCCGGCGGCGGGCCGCCTCCTCGTCGGTCAGCCCGGACGGGCCGGTGTCGAGCTGGTCCAGGACGGTCTGCGTCGGCATGAGATGCCAGGCGGTGAGCGCGGGCATCGGTGCGCCGGTCCGGTCCGGCAGCCGGTGCGCCCGGAACACGCCGTGCGCGAACGCGAGCGCCGCCGCGCCGTTCACCGCCGCCAGTGTGGGGCGGGGCAGCCGTCGCCGGTCGGCGGTGAACGCGGCGAGCGCACCGAGCCCGCTGCCGGCCATCGCGATCCGGACGTTCTGCGCGGTCATCCGGCGGGCCACCCCGGCGGCGTCGACGAGCAGCGCGGGTACCCGCAGGTCGTCACCGACCAGCAGGTGCGCGCCCCACGGCGGCAGGTCGTCCGGGCCGTACACGCCGAGGCCGCAGTCGGACGCGGCGAGCGCCGACCGCTCACCGGACACCACCATCACCACCGCGCCCTCGCGTTGCAGGTCGTGCACCGCGTCGGCGAGCCGGGCACCCCCGGGTACGAGCAGGTCCGCGAAGTCGTACCGGCCGTCGTCCGGGCCGCCGACCACGAGCCGCAGGCCCGCCTGGCGGGCGGCCGACGCCAGCGCGTCCACGCCGGGCGCGGGCTCCGGCTCGACCCGCAGTACGGCGGCGAGCCGGCCGTTCTCGGCCAGCCCGAGCAGCCGTCCACCGTCGGCGCGCAGCCGGGCGCTGTCCGGGGTGTCCCCGGGATCGTCGGCGCCGAGGCGGTCCAGCGGGCCGATCCGCCAGCCGCCGTCGGCGCGTACCGCGTCCGGCTCGGCCGGGTCGAACAACGCGAACGCCCGGGCGGAGACCCGCCCGGTGTCGGCGTCGGCCAGCGGCGCGAGGTCCGCCAGGACCCCCCGGTCCGAGCCGAGCACCGCGGCGTCCAGCACCACCGTGTCGATCCGGTCCAGCTCACGCAGCACGCTGCGGTCCATCGCGATCACACCGCGTCGGGCGAGCATCCGGCCGAGCTGGGCGCCGTACCCCTCGCGGCCGGAGCCGGGTGCCTTCGGCAGCGAGGACAGCGCCAGCGCGGCGGCCCGCTTCGGTCCCAGCACCGGCAGCGCCGCCGCCCCGGCGACCGCGCCGGCCGGGAGCACGCGCTTGGCGTACCGCTCGGGCTGGCCGTCCGGCACCGGGCAGGGCCGCTCGCCGTCGGGCACCCGGGCCACAGCCCGCTCCGGGTCACCGGTCAGGTGCGGTTCGGCCCGCCGCCACGCGGCCAGTTGCGCGGCGCCCTCGCCCCACTGCACCACGCGCTGCGCGCCGTCGAGCACGATGCCGGCCCAGCCGCCGGTGAGACCCTGCACGACGGCCTCGGCCAGCGGGAACAGCAGCTCGGCGCGCGGGTCGGCGCGGATGCCCAACCCGGCCAGCGCGTGCAGCTTCGGGTGCAGGTCGACAGCGCCCAGCAGACCGGCCACCTCGGCCGGAATCGGGGTCAGCGGCAGCACGCGGGTGGCCGCGGAGATGCCCAGCCCGAGCACGTCGGACAGCAGCGCGCCGAATGTCCGCGCGGTACGCGGACCGTCCTCGGGCGGCTGCGGCGGTTCGATCTCCGGGTCCGGCTCGTACGGGCAGGTCCGCTCGACACGGGCCACCGTGGCGATCAGGTCGCGCAGCTTCGGCGCCGGATGCCCGGTCGCCACCACCACCCGGCCGGACGGCGCGTTCACCCGCGCCCAGGTGACGCCCGGCATCGACTCCAGCGCCGCCTCGACCTGGCGGGCCAGCCGGTCACCGCCGTCCTGGCAGACGCCGTGCACCTCGATGTGGTGGCGGCCGTCCTGCGACCACACGCGACGGCTGGTCAGCCCGGTGAGTCGGGCCAGCCGGGCCGCCGCCGTACCGACGCTGCCCGCCACCTCGCTGACCCGGGCCGGCACGGCGTCAGTGGGCAGGGCCGAACCGACGGTACGCGCGACACGCGCGGCGGTCTCCGGTACGACCGTCGGCGACAGCAGGAGGCCGGCGAACCGTCCCAGCGAGGTCATCGAGTCGTACGGCCGGGCAGTCGGTTGAAGGTGTCGCAGCCGTACGCCATCTCGCCTCCCGGTCTCGTCCCGGCGGCCCGACTTCCCGGCGCGGCGTCCGTTATGCCACCTCGACGGCAGAAGTTTCCGGGCCGCAACCCGCCGTTCCCGGGTGACGAGACGCGCGACACAGTTGACCTCAACCGGGGGTGAGGTCCGAGGCTGAACGCCATGACCAGCACCACCGCCGTTCCGGCTGACCCACCCGTCGACCTCTGGTCGCCGCGCCTGCGGGCGATGACTGTGGGCAGTGTCGCCCTGGTGTCCCTGCTCGCGTTCGAGGCGCTGGCGGTGGGCACCGCCATGCCGACAGTGGCGCGCAGCCTCGACGGGCTCGGCCTGTACGCGCTGGCGTTCGGCGGTTCGTTCGCCTCCGGCGTGGTGGCGATGGTCGCCTCCGGCATCTGGTGCGACGCGCGCGGGCCGCGCCCGGCCATGTGGCACGGGGTCGTCTGGTTCGTCGCCGGGCTGGTGGTGGCCGGCGCCGCGACGACGATGGAGGTGCTGGTCGTCGGGCGGGTGGTGCAGGGCTTCGGCTCCGGGCTGGTCTCGGTGGCGCTCTACGTGGTCGTCGGTCAGGCGTACCCGGAGCAGTTGCGGCGGCGGATCTTCGCCGCGTTCGCTGCGGCCTGGGTGGTGCCGTCGCTGGTCGGTCCGGCCCTGGCCGGACTGATCGTGGAACATCTCGGCTGGCGGTGGGTGTTCCTCGCGGTGCCGGCGGTGGCGATCCCGGCGGCGCTGCTGGTCCAGCCGGGGCTGCGGGCGCTGACCGCCACCGTGGCGACCCGCCCGCCGGCGGGTGCCCTGGCCCGGATCGGCTGGGCCTGCGGGGCGGGGGCGAGCGCCGCACTGCTGCACTACGGGGGGCAGCAGCGCGGCGTTCTCGCCGCCGCCCTGATCGCCGGGGCGCTGGCCGGGCTGTTCGTCTGCGTGCCGCACCTGCTGCCGGCCGGGTTCCTGCGCGCGGCGCGGGGACTGCCGACGGTGATCGGCCTGCGCGCGCTGGCGTCGGCGGCGTTCGTGGCCGCCGAGGTGGTGATCCCGCTGATGCTGTCCCGCGAGCGCGGCTTCTCGCCCACCGGCGCCGGTCTGGTGCTGACCGTCGGGGCGCTGTCCTGGTCGGTGGGCTCGTGGATCCAGGGGCGGATCGGGTCGCCCCGCTCGGCGGCGACGCTGCCCCGGGCCGGGCTCGCCTGCATCACGATCGGTACGGCGGGCGTGGCGTCGGCGCTGGTGCCCGGGCTGCCGGTGCTGCCGGCCGTGCTGAGCTGGTCGGTGGCCGGGCTGGGCATGGGCCTGCTCTATCCGTCGCTGTCGGTGCTGACCCTGGAGCAGTCCGCCCCGGCCGAGCAGGGCCGCAACAGCTCCGCGCTGCAACTGGGCGACTCGCTCGCCGCCGCCACCGTGCTGGCGCTCACCGGCGCGGTCCTGGCCGCCGGCGCGTCCCCCGGCCCGGCCGGCTTCGCGACCACGCTGGCCGTGGCAGCCGCCTGCGGCCTGCTGGGCCTGCTGCTGGCTGGCCGGGTGGTCCTCCGCCCCACCACCTGACCCCCGTCCCCTGCGCTGCTCTGCCGCCGCCCCGCCTCTGCCCCGTTGATCAAGGAGTTTGGGTCAGATTTCGAGCCTCCATCCGACACGAACTCCTTGGTCAACAACGGGAGGGCGGGGCCGGGGTGGCCGTCGAGGGCGCAGGATCGGGGTGAAAAGGGGCGGGGCGGGCGGCTGTCACGATCCGGGTCGGCGTCCCGTCCCATCGTGGAGCCGCGGTGTGGCGGCTGCGCGGGTGTGGGAGGAGTGGCGATGCGGGTGCTGGTGACCGGGGCGACCGGGCGGCTCGGGCGGGTGGCGGTGCCGCGACTGCGGGACGAGGGCTTCACGCTGCGCGCGATGAGCCGCGGGACGCGTACCGGGGACGGGGTCGAGTGGGTGACCGCCGACCTGGCCACCGGCGCCGGGCTGGCGGAGGCGGTCGCCGGGGTGGACGCGGTGCTGCACCTGGCCTCGTCGCCGCAGCGGCGCACACACGACATCGACGTGCTCGGCACCCGCCGGCTCGCCGTGGCCGCCGGTCACGCCGGGGTGCGTCACCTGGTCTTCGTCTCGATCGTCGGCGTCGACCGGGTGCCGTTGGGCTACTACCGGCACAAGCTCGCCGCCGAGCAGGTGGTGGCCGCCGGGCCGGTGCCGTGGAGCGTGTTGCGGGCGACCCAGTTCCCCGAGTTCCTTGAAGGGCTGCTGAGCGGCGCGAGCCGCCTCGGCCCGGTGATCGGGGACCGGGCGGTGCTCGCCCAGCCGGTCGACCCCGGCGAGGTGGCGGACCGCCTCGCGGTCCTGCTGCTGGCCGGACCGTCGAACCGGGTGGAGGACTTCGGCGGACCGGAGGTGCTGCGTTACGACGACGCGGCCCGCGCCTGGCTGGCGGCCCGGCGGGTACGCCGTCCGCTGCTGCCGGTCCGGATCCCCGGCCGGCTCGGGCGGGAGCTGCGGGCGGGTGGTCTCACCACGACCGCCACGCCGACCGGCGTCCGGACCTGGGCCGACCACCTCGCTGACACGTACGGGGGAACCGCCGGAAGATGAGAAACGGTCGGGTCCGCACCGGCCTACGGTGACCGCATGCTGGTCTTCGTCGCCACAGTGGTCCTGTACGTCTTCGGTTTCGTCTTCCTCTACGGCGTGATCCGGGTCGGCGTCCGGCACGGCATCGAGGACGCCGAGGCGAACCGTCCCGAGGTGCTCCGCCGCCGGCAGCTCACCACCACCGAGAGCCGGGACTTCGCGCAGGAGAACGCGTTCCTCACCAATCCCAACTGAAGGGCGGGGGCGGGGTCCGGCCGGTCGATCCGCCGGGCGGGTGCGAGGATCGCGGCATGATGGGGACGCTGAAGACGGAGCCGGCCCGGACCCGGCTCGACCTGCTGGCCCCGCCGGTCGCCGCGGCCCTGCAGGAGTGGCCGGTCGAGGCCCCGGTGGACGTGGACGACGTACTGGTCGCCCCGATCGACGCCGACCTGGCCGACACCGCTGCCTTCTGCGAGGCGTACGAGGTGGGGCTGGAGGAGTCGGCCAACTGCGTGGTGGTCGCCGGCAGGCGCGGCGGCGAGATCCGGTACGCGGCCTGTGTCGTGCTCGCCACCACCCGCGCCGACGTGAACGGCGTGGTCCGCAAGCTGCTCGACGTGCGCAAGGCGAGCTTCGCGCCGATGGCCGAGGCGGTCGAGTCGAGCGGCATGGAGTACGGCGGCATCACGCCGATCGGCCTGCCGGCGGACTGGCCGATCCTCGTCGACTCGCGGGTGATCGCCACGCCGCACGTGATCATCGGGTCGGGCGTACGGCACAGCAAGATCGCCCTGCCCGGGCCGGCGCTCGGCGCGCTGCCCGGGGCGAGGGTGGTGGAGGACCTGGCCCGGCCGGCCTAGGTTCTCATCCGCATCGATCTTGTTCCACGTGAAACATCAGGCTGCCGCTTCGCGCTGCGCCACCTCGCGCAGCGCGGCGAGCAGCGTCTCCGGCTCCTGGGCGCCGGTGACCGCGTACTTCCCGGCCAGCACGAACGTCGGCACGCTGGAGACGCCGAGTTGGTGGGCGGTGCTCAGGTCGGCGGCGACCTCCCGGCGGCCCAGGTTCGACTCCAGGTACTGCCGCGCCGCGGTCTCGTCCAGCCCGGCCTCGCCGGCCAGCGTGACGAGCGCGTCGATCGAGCCGACGTCGACGCCGGCGTGGAAGTGCGCCCGGTAGAGCCGCTCGACCATCTCGGCGGAGCGCCCGTGCTCGGTGGCGAACCGCACCAGCCGGTGCGCGTCGAACGTGTTCGCGGCCACCGCCCGGTCGAACCGCAGGTCGAGGCCCGCGCCCGCGGCGACGCCCGTGACGTGCGCGGCCATGCCCTCGGCCTTGTCCCGCCCGCCGAACTTGTCGCCGAGCGCCTCCAGCAGCGGCTTCGGCTCGGTGACCGGCGTCGGGTCCAGCTGGAACGGCCGGAACCGGACGTTCACCTCGCCGTCGTACGACTCCAGGGCCTGTTCCAGCCGGCGCTTGCCGATCCAGCACCAGGGGCAGACCACGTCGGCGTAGATCTCGATGTCCATGACCAGCGACAACCCGCGGGTCAGGAGATCTGTTCCCGGACCTGGCGCTTGAGCCGGGCCAGGATGGCGGTGCCGCCGCGTACGCGCAGCGGGCTGATCGCCTGCGCCAGGCCCATCCGCTGGTAGAGGTCGTCCGGTACGGCAAGCACCTCCTCGGCGCTCGCCCCGGCCAGCCCTTCGGCGAGGATGCCGGCGAACGCCCGGGTGGTGGGCGCCTCCGGCGGGCAGTCGAAGACGGTGCTCACGGTCTTGTCCGCGTTTACTTCGGCGCGCAGGAAGAACGCGGTCTGGCACTCGGGGACCTGCTCCAGCTCCTCCCGGTTCACGCCCTCGGGCAGGGGCGGGATCACGTCGGCGAACTCCAGCAGCATCTCCAGGACGACGTCGCGGGGCGCGGCGGCGAACTCGTCGACGATCTCGGCCAGCTTGGTCGGCATCTCGGGCATGGGTCGAGGCTATCCGCCGCCGAGCGCCGCCACCCGGCGGTGCCGGGCGGGGCCCCGCGTCACGCGAGCAGGGCCCGCCCTCACGCGTTCGGTGCGGCCTCGCTGATGTCGCTGAGCGCCGACTGGGGGTCGAGCTGCATGGCGAGGTCGCCGAGGGAGACGATGCCGACGAGCTTGCGGTCGCTGTCGCACACGAGCACCCGGCGGATGTTGCGTTCGCGCATCAGCGCCGCCGCCTCGTTCGCCGTGCAGTTCTGCTCGATCATCACCACCTCGCGGGTGATGATCGAACCGATGGTGGTGGTGCCGGGGTCGGCGCGTTCGGCCACCGCCCGGACCACGATGTCGCGGTCGGTCAGCATGCCGGCGAGCGTGGCGCCGTCGGTCACCACCACGTCGCCGATGTCCGACTCCTTCATCACCCGGGCCGCCTCGTCCAACGGGGTCTCCGCCGGGAGGTAGACCACCTGCCTGGTCATCACGTCACTGACGCGGAACATGAGAGCCTCCGAACGCTTCGGTCGATCCGTCTGCGGTACCCGGTGGCGCGATCGCTACACCCCGTCGCGGCGCGTTGCGCCCACCTCGTCGCGCAGGCGCTCCACGATGGCCTCCACCGGCAGCTCGGTGCGCTCGCCGGTGGCCCGGTCGCGCAGTTCCACGTACCCGTCGGCCAGGCGGCGGCCCACCACGACGGCGCGCGGGATGCCGATCAGCTCGGCGTCGGTGAACTTCACCCCGGCGGACACGTGCGTGCGGTCGTCGACAAGCACCCGCAGGCCGGCGGCGGCGAGGCGCCCGCCGAGGTCGAGCGCCGCGTCGAGCTGCGGTCCCTTCCCGGCAGCGATCAGGTGTACGTCGCACGGCGCGACCGCCGCGGGCCAGACCAGCCCCCGGTCGTCGTGGTGCTGTTCGGCCACCGCGGCGACCGCCCGGGAGACGCCGATGCCGTAGCAGCCCATCGTGGGCCGGACCGGCTTGCCCTCGGGGCCGAGCACGTCGACCGCGAACGCGTCGGTGTACCGGCGTCCGAGCTGGAAGATGTGCCCGACCTCGATGCCCCGCCGGATGGTCACCTCGCCGTCGGCGCAGGCCGGGCAGCTGTCGCCGGGCCGCACCTCGGCGGCCTCGATCGTGCCGTCCGGTACGAAGTCGCGCCCGCACACCACGTCGGTGGCGTGCCGGCCCGGCTCGTTCGCGCCGGTCAGCCACGTGGTGCCGGGCACCACGCGGGGGTCGACCAGGTAGCGGATGCCGTGCTTGGCCAGGATCTGCGGCCCGATGTAGCCGCGGACCAGTTCCGGGTGCGCGTCCCAGTCCTCGAAGATCGCCACCGTCGCCGGGGCGAGCACCGCCTCGACCCGCTTGAGGTCCACCTCGCGGTCGCCGGGCAGGCCGATCACCAGCGGCTCGCCCTGTTCGGCGCCGGGCCGGCGGACGGTGAGGACCACGTTCTTCAACGTGTCGGCGGCGGTCCAGCCGGTGCGCCCGCCCAGCTTCCGGGCCTCGGCCAGCTCGACCAGGGCGGCGATGGTCGGCGTCTCCGGGGTGTCGTGCACCTCGGCGGGCGGGTGCGCGTCGGGGTCACCGGCGGCCGGGGCACGTGTGACCACCGCCTCGGTGTTCGCCGCGTAGTCGCAGGCGGTGCAGCCGACGAACGTGTCCTCGCCGACGGGCGTGGCGGCCAGGAACTCCTCCGAGGCGGACCCACCCATCGCGCCGGACATCGCGTGGACGGTGGTGAAGTCCAGGCCGAGCCGGGTGAAGACGCGCTCGTAGGCGGCCCGGTGCCGGTCGTACGCCGCCTGGAGCCCGGCCTCGTCCAGGTCGAACGAGTAGGCGTCCTTCATCAGGAACTCGCGCCCGCGCAGCAGACCGGCCCGGGGCCGGGCCTCGTCGCGGAACTTGGTCTGGATCTGGAACAGCGTCACCGGGAAGTCCCGGTACGACGTGAACAGGTCCTTCACCAGCAGCGCGGCCAGTTCCTCGTGGGTCGGTGCGAGCAGGTGCTCGGCGCCCTTGCGGTCGGCGAGCGTGAAGATGTCGTCCCCGTATTCCGTCCACCGCCCGCTGGTCCGGTACGGCTCGGCCGGGAGCAGCGCCGGGAAGTGCACCTCCTGGTCGCCGATCGCGGTCATCTCGTCCCGCACGATCGCGGTGATCCGGTCCAGCACGAGCTTGCCCAGCGGCAGCCAGGTGTAGCCGCCCGGCGCGGCCCGGCGGACGTATCCGGCGCGCAGCAGCAGCCGGTGGCTCGGCACCTCCGCGTCGGCCGGGTCCTCGCGCAGGGTCCGGAGCAGCAGGGTCGACATGCGCAGCAGCATTGGCGCAGCTTATGGCGCGAGCGGACGACCGGGCGATCCCTTTCCGCGCTCGTGTCGGGTGAGGTTGTCGCAGGGGCGGGGTAGGAAGGGTGGCATGGTGGATCGACCGACGTTGGAGCTGAGCAGTTTCGTGCTCGACGCACCGTCCGCACAGGATCTCGCCGCGTTCTACGAGCGGCTGCTCGGCTGGCACCGGCGGGAGGACGAGCCGGACTGGGTGGTGCTCGCTCCGCCGGGCGGCGGCACCTGGCTGGCCTTCCAGGACGAGCCGGCCTACGTGCGCCCGGTGTGGCCCGCCGGGCCCGGCGACCCGCCGATGATGACCCACCTGGACATCAAGGTCGACGACCTGGAGGCCGCCTCGGCGTACGCGGTGTCGGTGGGCGCGACACCGGCCGACTTCCAGCCGCAGGACGACGTCCGGGTGCACCTCGACCCGGCCGGTCACCCGTTCTGCCTCTACCTCTCGTGACCGGCGGCGCCACCGCGTCGGCGCGCGCCACGAGCCAGTACGCGACGACGACGGGCAACCTGACCGCCCGCATCGCACTGCACTCGTACGGCACGAACCCGCAGGGCTGGTTCGCCTGGCTGGGCGAGCGGCTGCCGCTGTCCGGCGTCGTGCTGGAGGTGGGCGCTGGCACCGGCGAGCTGTGGCACCGGATCGGCCACCGGCCCCGGCTCACCCTCACCGACTTCTCGCCCGCCATGTGCGCGCGGCTGCGCGAGGTGCCCGGCGCGCGGGTGCTGCGCTGCGACGCCACGTACCTGCCGTTCCGTGCCGGCGTCGCCGACGCGGTGATCGCCAACAGCATGCTCTACCACCTGGACGACCCGGATGCCGCGCTGCGCGGGTTCGCCCGGGTGCTGCGTCCCGGCGGCCGGCTGGCCGTCGCCGTGAACGGCCGCGACCACATGGCCGAGCTGAACAGGCTCGGCCCGGTGATCGGGCGTCCCGACCTGGCCGTCCGGTTCCACGACCGGATCGACGTGACCGCCGAGGCGACACCCGCACGGGTCGCCGCCCACTTCGACGACGTGACTGTCGAGCGCTACCCGGACGAGCTGGTGGTGCCCGCCGCGGAGCCGATCCTGGCGTACGTCGCCAGCATGATCGGGCCGCTGACCGCCGCGCAGGAGGCGGCGGCCCGCGCCGCGATCGAGGCCCGCATCGACGCCGAGGGCGCCTTCCGGGTACGCAAGCACACGGTGCTGATCAGCGCTGCGCGCGGCTCCCGCTGACGCGGACGAAGGTGCGCCAGGCGTCGGGCGTGAAGGTGAGCACGGGTCCGGCCGGGTCCTTGCTGTCCCGCACCCCGACCACCCCGGCCAGGTTGTCCGCCACCTCGACACACTCGCTCTGCCCGCTGCGACTGGACTTGCGCCAGAGCGCGCCGATCAGCTCCATGACTCGACCACTTCCTTCATCAGCTCGATCGACTGGCGGCGAGACAACGCCTCACTTCGGACGCTCTCCCATCTGGACAGCAGGATAGCCACGTGCTCATCTTTGTCGATCACTGTTCCGCCGAGCTGGTTCTCGAGATAGCCGATCCAACCGCCGTCACCACCTCGGGCAAGGGTGAACGGTCCGGTCAGTCCGATGTGCAGTCCCACGTCGGCCGGAATGACGTGTACCGCGATATGAGGATGGCTGCTCGCCTCGATCAGGTGCGCGACCTGCTGACTCATCAACCCGCGAAAGCTCTCGTCGGCGCGGCGCAGCACGGTTTCCTCGATCACCGCGACGAACTTGGGTGGGTCGGCGCCGGCCAGAACGGTCTGCCGGTCGAGCCGGACCGCGAGCCGCCGTTCGGCCTCCTGCTCGGCGAGCATGTCGTCCGTGCGGATCATCGCGCGGGCGTAGTTCTCCGTCTGTAACAGGCCCGGGATGAGGCTCGGCTGATAACAGCGCAACTGCTGCGCCTGGCGTTCGGCTTCGAGCCAGGGGCGGAACCAGCTCGGCTGGCCGTCACGCTCGGCGAGCTTGAGCAGCGACATCAACAGCCCGCCGGTGCCGAGCACCTCGTCGGCCCGGGCGAGGAAGAACCTGTCGAGCGGCCGGTGGCCCAGCTCGACCGCCGACACCTGGGAGCCGGAGAAGTGCACGAGCCTCCCGAACTCCTCCTGGCTCAGCTCGGCCCGCACCCGCAGCCGCCGCAGTTGCGCGCGGATCAGCTCGGCGGTCGGCTCGTTCTCCACACGCCCTCCCCAGTCGGCCGGCGGTCTCCCGGCCTCTCCCCGGACCGGCCGCGACGACTTCCGAGAGTAGTGGTCAGCTCAGCAGACTGTCACGCATGAACCTTCCCGTACTGCGGCTCGGGCCGTACCCCGATCGGCCCCGCCCCTACCCGCCGGACCACCCGGCCCACCTGCCGATCCGGCCGCTCTGGCTCTGCCGCGCCTGCGGCGGCCCGTGGCCCTGTGCGCAGACCCGCCTGCTGCTCAAGGTCGAGTACGCGGACCACCCCGTCGACCTGGCCGTCTACCTGTCCGGGCTCTACCACGAGGCCACCCACGACCTGTTCCGCCTCAACCCGCAGGACGGGCCGACCCCGCGCGAGCTGTTCGAGCGGTTCGTCGGCTGGGGCCCGTACCGGCGCGGCATCACCGATACGATGCCCGCGACATGACTGCGCCCGGGGACTTCGACCTGACGATGGACGAGTTGCGCGAGGTGGCGCGGTACGCGGTCCGGCACGCGGAGGACGTCCTCCCGGTCTACGAGCGGGCGGTCCCCGATGACCCGCGTCCCCGCGCGGCCGTCGACGCGGCGTGGACGTTCGCGCGCGGCGCCGCCCGGACGAGACTCCAGCGGGTCACGTCCCTCGACGCGCACCGGGCCGCCCGGTCCGCGCCCACCGAGGCCGCCTGCCTGGCCGCCCGGGCCGCCGGTGACGCCGCGGCGGCCGCGTACCTACACCCGATCGCGAAGGCCACCCAGGTCGGTCACATCCTGCGGGCCGCCGCCAACGCCGCACGCGTCGCCGAACTGGAGGCCGACGGCGACGAGACCGTAGGCACGGCGGTGCTGGACGGATACCGGCGGCTCGCCACCCCCGTGCTTGTCGACGTGCTGCGCCGCTATCCGCCGCTGACCGGCGGCGGCAGCCGGGTCGCCCGGCTGATGAGCACACTGGACCACGACCTGCGCCAGGGCGCCGCCGGGCCGGAGGCCGCGTCGTGATCCTGCCGAAGGTCCGCGATCCCCGGTTCACCACGATCCGCCGGGGCGGCACGCTCACCGACGAGCACCACCACCTGCTGGCGCTCTGGGCCGCCACCTGCGCGGAGCACGTCCTCGGCCTGTTCGAGGCGGTCCGGCCGGACGACAGCCGCCCACGTGAGGCGATCGAGCACGCCCGCGCATGGGTGCGGGGCGAGGTCAGGATGATGGAGGCGCGTGCGGCGGGCGGGCACGCCATGGGCGCGGCCCGGGACCTGCGCGGCGCTGCCCGCAACGCCGCGTACGCCGCCGGTCAGGCCGCCGTCGTGGCCCACGTCGCCGCCCACGAACTCGGCGCCGCCGCGTACGCGATCAAGGCGGTACGCGCGGCGGCGCCCGCCGGTCTCGCCGAGACGGCCGGGCGGGACGAGTGCCGGTGGCAGCGCGACCAGCTCCCGGCCGAGATCCGCGAGCTGGTCCTGGACGACCAGCGGCTGCGCAACGACATCTGCTGGTCGGTCTTCGACTGCTGACGCCGGCCGGGTCCTGTCGGGAAAGTGCCACAGGTGGCGGCAACCATGGTGCGGGCGGGTGGCGTCTCGGAAGGCGTCACGCCGATGCACCAGCTGACCCCAAGGACCGGCTCGTGTGGATCTTCTCCTGACTGAGTTCGACCTGTTCGTCCGAACTCGTGCGCCCGCGCTACTGCGCTCCGCCTACCTGCTGACCGGCGACCAGCACCTGGCCGAGGATCTCGTCCAGTCCGCGCTGGCCCGTACACACCGTGCCTGGAACCGGTTGCACGAGACCGGCAACGCGGAGGCGTACACCCGGAAGGTCATGTACCACCTGCAGGTCTCCTGGTGGCGGCGCCGCCGGGTGGCCGAGTCGATGCCTCGACTCCTGTCCCCAAAAGTTGTCGTACCCAGCGACTACGCTCAATCGCGCTCGGCAACGAGAGAGCGGCGGCGATGGACTGGCTGGACCTCAACGGAGGACGGGCGTTCCGCAGGTGGCGTCGCTATTCAGATGCGCGGAGATGTAGATGGCAGATAGCTCCACCCGTTCGAACGACCCGTCGGCAATCCAGCCGCCGGCGCCTTGTGCCGCGCTGCCTGGAGCCCGGGTGCTTCGGTGATTCCTGCCCATCTACAACCGGGAGGTTCCCCGATCACGTCGAGCGTGTCCACGCCCAGTTTTCCGCCTAATTCACCCGGAGTGGATTTTGAAACACACGGACTACTTCAAAAACTTTCTTGACAAAACCGTCAACCTGTCCAAGTTCAAGCTTGAGTTGCTGACCGAGCGGGTAGACAGCATCTACGGCGTCCTGAAGGACGACGAGGATCTCGGTCCGCTGATCAAGAAGAAGATCCCGCAGGGCTCTTGGCCCCAGAGGACCATCATCAACCCGCAGAACGGGAAGCCGTTCGACGCTGACTTCATGGTGCAGATGGTCGAGGACCCCGACTGGGCCGACGACCTGAGGAAGTACGGCGATGCGATTTACAAGGTGATCCACAACATGTCGCCCTACAAGGACATGCCGCATGGCCGGAAGTGCCGGTGCGTCTACGTCACCTACGCGAACAACGCGATGCACGTCGACATCGTTCCGTTCGTGGTCCGCGCTGACGGGACTCAGTGGATCATTAACCGAGACACCAACGTGTGGGAGCGCACCGACACCGACGGTTTCACTAGCTGGATGAAAGAGAAGGACGCGATCGCGGGAAACCATCTTCGTGAGGTCATTCGCATCATGAAGTTCTTGCGCGATCACAAGAACTCGTTCACCGGGACAAAGTCGATCCTGCTCACGACAGTGCTGGGTATGCAGGTCGAAGCCTGGCGCAAAGTCCTGGAGCCCGGATATTACGCGGACCTACCGACCGCGCTGCTGCACATCGTCTCCGACCTCGACAAGTGGCTTCAGGCTAACCCGACCAAGCCAGTGATCATGGACCCGTCCGGTTCGGGCACCTCGTTCGACCACCGGTGGTCGCAGGAGACCTACGCGTATTTCCGGGACCGCATCCACACTCACGCCGCCGAGATCAAGGCCGCCTACGATGAGACCGACTTCGACGAGAGCGTGAAGAAGTGGCAGGGCTTGTTCGGTGACGGCTTCACGGCCCCGAGTTCCTCTACGTCGAGCGGGAAGTACAGCACCGTAGGAACGGGTGCTGGCACGGCCGGCGCCGCAACCGTCAACCTCTCCGGAAGAGCGGGGTGAGTAAGCGGGGCCTCAGCGACTGGCAACGCCAGGTACTGGCCGAGCTAAATGCCATCGCGGAAGCGTTCCCGGGAGACGTCGAAGTGATGGGACGCCATCGCATTGACCAATCCGGGGCATTACGGTTGCGCCTGCGGCTTTGGACCGCCGACCTTCCTCGCGTTGCTCGCGGCATGCCGTTGGGCGAGCATGAGGAGTTCATCGTCACCGTCGGGGCGTCCAGTCTGACACCGCCACGTGTAGAGGTCGATCACCTTCGGTTTCTTCATCATGCGCACGTACTCCAGGGACATCGCCTGTGCCTCTACCTCGACCCGTCGAGGGAGTGGGACCCGATCAACGGCTTTGGCGGTTTCCTCGACCGCCTTGTCGACTGGCTCGCCGACGCGGCGGGCGGTCGTTTCGACGCCCAAACCGCGCTGTACCACGCCGTCGGCGGCGTGCTTCACGCCGCCGACGGCGCTCCCACCGTCGTCGTGCGAGACACGATTCAAACCGGCAAGCGCGCGCGCCACGCATGGCTGGTGGCTCGCACGCCGCACCGATTCGACCTGCACCTCAACCGTCCCGCAGAGCCCGACCAAGGCGACCACATCCCCGTAGTCATACTCGACGCCGATCTCCCCTTCGGCGCAGGGATTGATCTCGGCGCGCTTCTGCAGACGGTCGACGACCCCTACCATGGCCGTCCTGCCCCCGACGGAGCGTTCCTGCAGCGGCGCAGCACCTCCCGCACTTCAGCGGCGATGTTGACCGTGCTCGGGGCAAGCGCCATCCGAAAGGCCACCGGCACACCGCAACGAATACTCATCGCTGTCCCTCACCCGACTGGCGGCCCTCCGCACCTGCTCGCCGCAAGCATCCCGGGCGTCGGAGCCGATCACATCCGAACACTCGTCAAGGCGGGCAGGAAGAAGAGTTCCATGATCGACATCGATCCGGTAAAGATTGACCCGGCGACGCCGCTGGAGTGGTTGCCGGTCTCTGACGAGCGTGAGGAGGTCACGACGCGTCGCGACTCGGCGCGGCCGGTCGCCGCTTACGCGGGTAGGACAGCTCACGTCTGGGGCTGCGGTGGCCTCGGCTCATGGATCGCGGAGTATCTCGTCCGCGCTGGAGCCAAGAAGGTCATCCTGTGCGACCCGGGCACCATCTCAGGCGGCCTCTTAGTCCGACAGAACTTCGTGGAGGCCGATGTCGGCAACACGAAGGTCGAAGCGCTTGCTCAGCGTCTGCGCGCCATCAGTGACACGGTCGAGGTAGTTGCGACACGGGCCCTGGTCCCCGGCGAAGAGGATCTCGCCGAGGCTGACCTGATCATCGATGCCACCGTCAGCATTGCGATCAGCCGACTTCTCGACAGTTTCGCTGCCGCTTCTGGCCAGCGGCCGGTGATGGCCCAGGTCGCTGTCGACGCTCGGACAGGAACGCTAGGCATCATGACTGTTTCGATGCCGCCACTGAGGGCTGGCCCACTGACCATTGACCGGAAAGCTGGAGCGCAAATCCTCCAGGATGGAGCGCACGAGGCATTCCACTGCCTGTGGAAGACTTCGGCATCTGGCGACGAGATCATCCCAACGCGAGGATGCTCGACACCTACGTTCCACGGGTCTGCCGCCGACCTGGCCGGGGTGGCCGGGAGTCTGATCAGCATTCTCGGCGCTCATCTGAACGCCGGAACGGCCGTCTCCGGCACGCACCTGATCTCGCTCCCGCACGGCGAAGCCGGGCCATTGCGCGCCTTCGTGCCGGCCCAGGCGCCAGCCCTCGGAAGGACGCCGGCCGACGACGCTGATTGAGGACCCACCGGTCCTCCTTTCACCCGTTGATCACGAGCACACCTTCATACAAATCGCGGCCGCGTTCATAGACTGTCACTGGCGGGTGGGCGTCCCGCATGACCGCGCGGCCGGCCTCAATGGCAACCGAGACCGGCGCCGACGCGACGAGGTGCCACCGCCGTGCGGCCGGGTACCGCGACTCGGCAGTGGCGAGAGCTGCTCGCCATTGCTCGGCGAAGTTGGCCAGCGATTGCTCGTGCGAAATCAATGAGCCATTTTCATCGTGACGGCGCAGGTCACGGGCGGTGTGGGAGGCCGGTGTCCAGGTAGGACGAGGCTCCCGGTAAGACAGCAATCGACCAAGATCAGATGCCCCAACCGGGAGCCTCGCTGTGCTGTCTTACCCTGCCGCGATTCCGTTGTCCACCCGCAGCCTGAACCACCTCGCCGCCCTCATCCGAACCCGCCGCCAGCAGCAACGGTCTCGGTGGCGACGCCTCGACCCCGGCCGGCAAGCCCTGCTCGCCCTGGCCCACCTGCGCAACGGCGACACCTACACCCGCCTGGCCGCCGGATTCGACATCGGCGTCACGACCGCCTGGCGTTATGTCCGCGAGGCCATCGACCTGCTCGCCGCGACCGCCGACGACCTGGCCACGGCCATGACCAGGATCCGTCTGCTCGCCTACGCAATCCTCGACGGCACCCTGATCCCGATCGACCGGGTCGCCAACCAGAAGCCGTACTACTCCGGAAAACACAAGCGTCACGGCGTGAACGTGCAGGTCATCGCCGACGCGGCCGGGCGTCTCGTCTGGGCCTCGGCCGCGCTGCCCGCCTCGACGCACGACCTGACCGCCGCCCGCACCCACGGCATCATCGACGCCCTGGCCAGCACCGACGTGATGACCTTCGCGGACAAGGGCTATCAAGGCGCCCCCGGCAGCGTGCGCACCCCGTTCAAGCGGCGCCGCTTCCGGCCGAAGCTGTCACGCCGGCAGAAGGCCGTCAACCGAGCGCACGCGAAGATCCGCGCCCGCGGCGAACGCGCGATCGCCACCCTCAAGACCTGGAAAATCCTGGTCAAGCTGCGCTGCTGCCCACGCCGAGCGACCGCGATCGTGCAGGCCATCCTCGTCCTGCACCGCGTCGAAGCCGACCGCTACGCAGGATGAAAATGGCTCAATGTAGGGTCCGGAGGGATGTCGACCGGTCGGATCTCAACACGCGGCGCTCCTGCGATCTCGTCAGGCAAAAACGCCAGATTCACGTCACTCGTGATCGCACACACGAGCACGACGTCCTCGACGTCGCCCTGTGAGTTGGTAGCAGACACCTCAAACTCCACCGGCTCACCCTGATTCGTCCAAGACCAACCGACGAACTGATCTCGGTGCTTCTGGAAAATCCGGGTCGGCGTCTTGTCGTCCAGTTGCCAACCCAGGTAGACAAGCAGCGGGATCGGCGCGATCGCAAAGACAGATATGTGCTCGACATCGCCGCTGTCGACGGCCTGGCGCACGAGATTCAACGTATCGTCGATAGCCTGCTGGCCCGCATCCCAGAATCCGCGGCCTCCTGCTGCACCGTGGATGCGGCACGTGAAGTCGCCGCTCCGCTGGGTTTCAACAAGGCCGAGGTAATTTACCGCCAAGAGCGTCTCCCCGACCTCACGCTGGGAAGCGAGCGCGAGCGAGCCTCGGATTTGACTGCCGACGCGGAGCGCTGCGGTCCGGGTCAACCCGCCGTTCTCGGTGACCATCTCAATACGCCGTTCGAACGACTCCTTGATCTCGCGAAGTTTCTCGGGAGGAAAGAAGTCGATGTGTTCGGGATGATCGATGACCTTGTGACAGTCGTGGCACAGGAGGAGTAGATTCTCCTCGGACTCGGTATCCACGACTCCGTCGTCATCCTTGCGGCGCGGCGAGCCGGAGCCTTCGGTGGCACCGATGTTGTGCGCGAGTTCGGCAAGAAGGACCGAGTGAAAGTACGTTCTGGAGTCACCGAGAAGACGTCGGTTACAGATCGTGCACCGACCTGCCGTACGTGCCCACAGGGCATTGCGGACGGTGTCCTTGATGGCGCCGCGCTTGATGGTCGTGTCGCGCCGATCGGCAGTAGTCACGGTGAGCCTTGCTGTAGTCGACGAGAGTGGTGTCCTAGCGTGGTCTCGATTGAGGCTCGCCGCCTACACCTGTGATGACGGCGGGTGCACGAGTCTCCGACTCAACCCCTTCCGCCTACTGAGATATATGTCACTCGATGTGACCAGTCCTGAAAGTTTATTCAGCGGTGAGTGGGCGGACCTGAAGGGACTGCGAGCGACCTGAACGGACTGGATAGCACTCCACCGGACTGGAGTCAAGACCTGGTGGCCGTTCCGCCCGGAATTGGGGCTTGGCTCGACGGGTGTTTCCGGGGCGTACTGGTTGTACGTCCCGCATCGCCAGCTGGCGCGGGCGGCCACAGAAGGGGGCGGGCAGGCACTCCTGAGGTTCCCCCGGTAGCTCGGAGGCTTTCGATCATGCTCTGATGGAGCTAAAGGGAGTCATCCGTGGCAGCACCGAAGAAGTACCCCGATGAGCTGCGTGAACGTGCGGTGCGTTTGTATCGGGAGTCGGACCCGAAGCCCGTGATCCGCCAATTGGCCCGCCAGCTTGGGGTGCATCACGAGGCGTTGCGGAACTGGATCCGCCAGGACGAGGCCGACCGCGGGCAGCGTGACGACCGGCCGACCAGCGGGGAGTTGGAGGAGTTGCGCCGGCTGCGGCGGGAGAACGCCGAGTTGAAGCGGGCGAATGAGATCCTCAAGGCCGCCTCGTCAACGCCGTGCTCGACACCCGGACCGGCGCGGAGGTGCCGCTGCCGCTGGACGGACGTCAACTGCGGCAGGTCTTCTTCCAGCCGGACGGGTCGATGGTGGTCCGGGTCCGCAGCGGTGACCGCTACACGGTGGTACTGGTGGACGCGACCGGCAGGAAGATCACGGAGCGGGCGGAGCCCTCGGCTCTGCGGGACATGCAGATCGTCAGCGCAGGACGGTGATCGCGGCGTCCGCCGTGACCTGCTTCCACGGCACCAGCACCACGGTGCCGTCGCGTTCCAGCACCTTCGCGTCGCTGCCCTCCGTGCCGGCCGACAGCGGCGCCTCGGCCACCACGCTCACCTTCCCGGTGGCCGGGTCGATCCGGACCAGCCGCGGGGCGAGGTCACGCCGGTCACCCACCTCCCACGCCAGCACGCCCTGCTCGTCGAGGCGGACGAGTTCCACCTCGCTGTCGGTGTGCCCGGACGACACCCAGCGCCGCTTCCCGGTGGCCAGGTCGATCGCCACCACCTGGTTGGCCTGGCGCATCTTGCCGCCCACCGGAGAGGCTTCGGTGGGCAGGTAGAGCGTGTCCGCGTCGGCCAGGTGCGGCCGGATCCCCGGCCCGCTCACCGTGTTGGAACGGTTGACCGGCAGGTCGCTGAACCGCGTACCGTCGACGGGGTTGCCGAACGTGGCGCGCGCCTTGCCGGCGGCGTCGCGCGCGACGAACGTCTCGGTGCTCAGACCGGGCAGGCTGACCAGCGGGTCGACGCTCAGCACCCCGTCGCTCTGCTGCGCAGCAGGCAGTTGCTGCTGCCAGCGCGGCTTGCCGGTGGCCGGGTCCAGGCCGAGCAGCGCACCCCGGTCGCCGTCGCAGAGCGCGGTGACCACGGCCTGGTCCCCGGTGGCCTGCGCGTCGGTCAGGCGGCAGTCGCGGCCGGGCAGCAGCCGGTCGGCGTCGGTCTGCCACAGCCGCTTGCCGTCGGCCAGCGCGTAGCCGAGGACGTTCTCGCCACTGCGGACGACGACCTGCCCGGCGGCGACCGACAGGTCCGGGGCGACGATCTCGGACCGGCCCGTCCGGCGTTCGACGGGGAACGTCGCTCGCCACGTCTGCGTGCCGGCGGCAGCGTCGAACCCGACGAGCGTGTCGCACGACTCGGCGGAACCGAGCGCCACCACGCCGCGCCCCTCGGCCAGCGTCTGCGCGGCCGTGCACAGCGAGGTCGCCTGCGGCGCGGGCACGCCCCACGCCTGGGCGCCGTCGTCGAGCCGGTAGGCGATGACGCCGTCCGGCTGGGCCCGCACCACCGCGTCGCCGATCAGCCAGGCGCCGAACATGTCCTGCCCGTCGTACGTCTTCAGCCCGTTGCGCTGCAGCTCCGGGAAGTCGAGCACCCACGCGGTACGCAGCTTCGTCCCGTCCTCACCGCCGCCGACCAGCCGGGACACGCCGTAGGCGGTGCCGGCCGCGACCGCGAGCACCGCCACCAGGCCACCGGCGACCAGCAACGCCACGCGTCCGCGCCGCTTCGGCGCCGCCGGCGGCGCACCGGCCGGACCCGGCCAGCCCGCCGGTGGGTACGCGGGCGGCGGCTGCTGGTGCTGATGCTGGTACGTCATCGGTCGTCTCCGTTCCCGTCAGCGCGCCTGCGCGCGGACGTAGTCGGCCCAGCCGGCCTGGAACTCGTCGAGCGACACGCCCAGCACGTCCCGGGCGGCGCGGTCGGTCGGGGTGCCGGCGTAGACGGCCTCGACGAAGCGGAACAGCTTCGGCTCACCGTGCTTCTCGGCGAGGTGGTTCATCGCGGTGTGCCCGAGCCAGTAGTGGAAGCTCAGCCGGCCGGGGTCGTCCCAGTCGCCGTTGCCGGGCAGCGTGCCGTTCCACCCGTCGCGGACCAGCTTCCGGGCCTGCGCGGTGCGCTCGCTGGCACCGAGCGGGCGGCCGTGGAAGGCGACGTACTCGGCGAAGCCCTCGACCACCCACTCGTCGAGCTTGCTGAACTCGTCCACAGCGGCCAGGTCGGTGCGGGGCGTCATCATCGAGTGCGCGATCTCGTGCCGCAACACCATGCCGGCGTCGTTGTCCCCGCCGGAGCGGGTGAAGTAACGGTCGCTGGTGTCCACCACGATGCGGGTGCCGCCGATCGTGGCCCTGCCGTCCTTCTGCTCGGCCGCGACCATGCCCAGCGAGAAGCCCGCCTCGGTGGCCTTCTCGGTGCCGATCCGGTAGAGCGAGGTCATCTCGTCCTTGCCGTCGGCGAGCGTGACCACGAACCTGTCCGACACCGGGCCGGGCGGCGCGCTGGCCCGCCACACGGCCAGGTTGCTCGTCACCGACCTGTCGACGGCCGGGGCGTACCGCCTCGCCAGGTCGGCCCGGGCCGCGTCGGTGATGATCAGGGCGAACGGGGTCCGCTCGACGTGGATGTCCCGCCACTTGTCCCACGGCCCGGGGTAGTAGACGGTCTTCGAGCCGCCGTTGCCGGCGGCCGGCGCGCCGGTCACCTCGGTGACCCGGATCGGCGCGTCCCGGCCGGCGCGGACGACCGTCCAGCGGTACCACTCGGCGACCGGGGCCCGGTCGAAGCCGTCCAACTGGTGCACGAAGGAGACGTCGAGCTGGAACGTGACGCCCTGCCCGAAGGCGTCGCCGGCGCGGCCCTGCCGCTCGACCGTCTCGTAGCGGGCCACCGACAGCGGCAGCTTCGCCAGGTTGCGGAACAGCTGGGTCTGCCCGGTGACCAGCTCCTTGCGGGCCGGGTCGAACGCGGCCAGGTAGCCGTCCAGGTCCTTGGCCGCGAGCGCCTTGCTGTGCCGGTCGAGCAGGGCGGTCAGCTCGGCGTTCGTGACGGTGACGCCGTTCGCGCCGGCTGCCGCCTTCGGCGCCGGGCCGTCCTCGTCGTCGCCGCGCAGGCCCAGCCCGACACCGACCGCCGTGCCGGCGCAGACCGCCAGCGCGAGCGCCCCCGCCGCGAGCCCGATCCAGAGCCCACGGCGGGACTTCGGCGCCGGGGGCGGCGGCGCCCACGGCACCGGCTGCGCGGGCGGCGGCGCCGCGCCGTACCGGGGGTCGGCGTGGCCGGGCGGTGGGTGCCCCTGCGTCATGTGGTTCCTCGCTCGTGCCGGGTGCGGGACCGGCCGGACGGTTCGCGCGGCCGGATGACGGCAGACATCATCCCCGGTCCGGGCGACGGATTCTGCCCCGCCGGTCGTGTCCGGCGGATTTGTCCCCTCGGGTGACTGTCGTGAACAGGACGTCGAGACATCCGCCACGTCCGGGGTTCAGGGTCAGCGGGACCGGTCCGCGCGGTGACAGACTGTGCGACGCACTTCTGCCGGGACGTCTGAGGGAGGCGCCGTGCGCTGGCGCAGCTACGTGGCGGTGGGCGACAGCTTCACCGAGGGCATGGACGACGCGTATCCGGACGGCAGCTACCGGGGCTGGGCCGATCTGGTCGCCACCCGTCTCGCCGTCGAGGCCGGGCCCGACTTCGGCTACGCCAACCTGGCCATCCGCGGCCGGCTGTTCCCCAACGTGGTGGCCGAGCAGGTGCCGTCCGCGCTGGCCATGAAGCCCGACCTGATCAGCTTCGCGGCCGGTGGCAACGACGTGCTGCGCCGCAGCTTCGACCCGGACACGTTCGTCCCCCGCTTCGACTCGGTCGTGCAACGGCTGCGGTCCGGCGGCAGCGACGTGGTGCTGTTCCGGTTCGCCGACGTGATGGCCCGGCTGCCCGGTCAGCGCCTGGTGGCGCCCCGGGTCGCGCTGCTCAACCGGGCGGTCGGCGAGGTGGCCGAGCGGCACGGCGCGATCCTGGTCGACCTGTACGCCGACGACACCTACCTCAACCCGCTGCTCTGGAGCACCGACCGGCTGCACCTGTCGGCCGCCGGGCACCGCCGGGTCGCCGCCCAGGTGCTCACCGCGCTCGGCGTCGGCTGCGACGAGGAGTGGCTGATGGTCCCGCCGCAC
The DNA here is from genome assembly GCF_004637285.1 of Micromonospora sp. CNZ285. Lineage (NCBI taxonomy): Bacteria > Bacillati > Actinomycetota > Actinomycetes > Micromonosporales > Micromonosporaceae > Micromonospora > Micromonospora sp. CNZ285. The sequence continues at coordinate 5,351,732 of NZ_SPQD01000001.1, forward strand.
CCGGCGCCCAGCCCGTGGCTCGCCGCGCGCGCCGCCGACCTGCGCTGGGCCGGCCGGCACCTGGCACCGTGGATCAAGCGCCGGCTGACCGGGCGGTCCTCCGGCGACTTCATCACCGCCAAGCGGCCGGTGCTCGGCCCGGTCGACGCCGGCTGAGCGTGCGTACCGTCCACGCCGCGGACCTGCTGCGGCTGACACCCGACGACCCACCCCGCGCCGGGCTCGCCGTCGTGGTCGCCGGGGACCGGGTCGAGGCGATCGTGCCCACGGCCGAGCTGTCCGGCGCGTACCCCGGGGTGCGGGTGCGGCGGTGGGCCGGCACGCTCGGGCCGGCGCTCGTGCACGACGGTCCGCTGCCCCCGGCGCCCACGCCCCGCGAGCGGGTGCACGCGCTGTTCCGGCTCGGCGTCGCCGCGGTGGTCGAGGAGCACGTGGCCGATCCGGCGCTGCGTTCCGCCGCAGCCCGCAACGAGGTGGCGGTGCTGCCCGCCGCCCGGCCGCCCGCGCTGGTGACCGGCGGGCGGGCCGACCTCGCCGTGTTCGACGCGGACGGCTCCTGCCTGGCGACAGTGGTCGCCGGCCGCCTGGTGCACCGCCGCGCCTGACCGGCACCGCGCTCCGCGGATCCGGCGTACCTTGGGGATCATGCCTGTGCCGAGCGATCCGCATCCCCACCTCCAGTCGTACGCCGACCCGCAGCGCCTGGTCACCACCGAGTGGCTGGCCGAGCACCTGGGCGACGAAGGGCTCGTGGTGGTCGAGTCCGACGAGGACGTGCTCCTCTACGACACCGGCCACATCCCCGGCGCCGTCAAGGTCGACTGGCACACCGAACTCAACGACCAGGTCACCCGCGACTACCTGGACGCCGCGAGCTTCGCCGAGCTGTGCGCGGCCAAGGGCATCGGGCGGGACGACACAGTCGTCTTCTACGGCGACAACTTCAACTGGTGGGCCGCGTACGCCCTCTGGGTCTTCTCCCTCTTCGGTCACCGGGACGTGCGGCTGCTCGACGGCGGCCGGCAGAAGTGGATCGCCGAGGGGCGCGAGCTGACCCGGGACAAGGTGAGCCGGCCCCGCGCCTCGTACCCGGTGCCGGAGCGCAACGACGCGCCGATCCGGGCGTACCGGGAGCAGGTCATGGCGCACGTGGCCGCCGGCCGGCCGCTGGTGGACGTGCGGTCGCCCGGCGAGTACACCGGCGAGATGCTGCACATGCCGGACTACCCGCAGGAGGGCGCGCTGCGTGGCGGGCACATCCCGGGCGCGGTGAGCAAGCCGTGGAAGTCCGCCGCGAACGACGACGGCACGTTCAAGTCCGCCGACGAGCTGCGCGCCATCTACGCCGACCAGCTCGGGCTGAGCCCGTCCGACGACGTGGTGGCGTACTGCCGGATCGGCGAGCGGTCCAGCCACACCTGGTTCGTGCTGCACCACCTGCTCGGGTTCCCGCAGGTGCGCAACTACGACGGCTCGTGGACCGAGTGGGGCAACCTGGTCCGGGCCCCCGTCGTGAAGGGCGACCAGCCCGGCGGCCTGACCCGCTGAGCGTCCCGGCCGGTCCCGCTCGTCTCCGCGCGGCGGGACCGGCCGGGTTCCAGGCTGGTCAGCGGGCGGCTATCGACAGCCGGCCGGGGACGTTGCTCGCCACCCAGTCGACGGCGCCGGTCTCCGGCCGCCACCGGGCCAGCCCGGCGTCGTAGCGGAACAGCAGGTCACCGTCGGCGGTCCAGCCGTACACCTCGCAGCACCCCTTGGTCCGGCCCTCGCGTCCCAGGTCGAGCAGGCGGGTCACCGCCCCGGTGCGGGCGTCCAGCACCGCCACGCCCTCGGCGCCGCTCATCGTGCCGGCGGGGCCCGCGGTGGTGGTCCAGCCGGCCTGGCCGATCAGGTCGCCGCGCTGCCAGCCCCGCCCGTAGACCTCGTTCACCTGGTAACCGGGGGGAAGCGCCCCGGCGGTCACCGGCCGCCGCTCCGGCGCGCCACCGGAGGCGGGGAAGCGGCGTACGGCCAGGCCGCCGTCCCCGGACCAGCCGCCCACGGTGAACAGGTCACCGGGCCGGGCGGGCTCGGGCACGACGAGCGTCCACGGGTCGACCGGGAGCTTCCGCGCCGACCCGGTGCGCCGGTCCAGCTCGTACGTGGTGTCGTTGTCACCGACCAGCAGCCGGTCCCCGGCCCAGAGCACGTGTTCCAGATAGCCGGTGAGCGGATAGCGGCGGACCTCGCCGTCGGTCAGGCCGATCACGACCACTTCGCCGGTCTGCGCGAACGCGGCGGTCCGGCCGTCCGGCGACAGGCTGCCCGGCTTGAGCGGGGTGGCCTCGTTGCCCTCGGCGTCGCGGGTGGGCGCGAGCGTCACCACGTCGAGTTCCCGGACCATGCCGTCGTCACCCAGCACCCGGACCGGGCCGGCGTCGCCGGTCTCCGGGTCGACCGGCTGGTACAGCGCCAGCGCCCGGCTCACCGGCCGGCCGGAGAGGCGGTAGGCGACCCGGTCGCCGAGCCGGCCCAGCGGGTCGCCCGCCTCGCCGAGCCGGTCCGGGGGCCGCTGCACCACCGGCGCGCTCGGTGCCGCCGTCACAGTCGGGCGGGGCGGTGCGGCAGGTGGCGGGCCGGAGCGGTGCAGGAGTGCGGTCGTACCGCCGCCGAGCAGGACCACGGCGACGGCTGCGGCGCCGGCGGCCCGGCGGGCGCGGCGGACCTGCCCGGCCCGGTCCCATCCGGCCTCGGCCGGCCGGGTCGGCCGGATCTCCTCGGCGGCCCGGGTCAGCAGCCGGGTCAGCTCGGGTTCGCTCACGGGTTCGCCTCCATCCCGGTCACCAGGCCGTCTCCGGACGTGCCGGGGGCGGGTACGGCGTCGCGCAGCTTGCGCAGCGCGTCGTGGCACTGGCTCTTGACGGTGCCGACGGTGATGCCGAGCGCCTCGGCGGTGGCGACCTCGGTCAGGTCCTCGAAGTAGCGCAGCACCACCACGGCCCGCTGGCGTGGTGGCAGCCGGTCCAGCGCCGCGCGCACGGTGAGCCGCAGCGCGGCGTCGGCGTCGGCGCCCGGCCGGTCCGGTGGGTACGCGCTGAGCCACTCCCGCCGCCGGCGCCGCCACCAGGAGACAGCGTCGCGGTAGAGGATGGCGCGCACGTACGCGGCCGGGTCGCCGTCGCGCACCGACGACCAGCGCAGCGCCAGCTTGAGCAGCGCGTCCTGGAGCAGGTCCTCGGCCTGGTGGCGGTTCCCGCAGATCAGGTACGCGGCGCGCAGCAGCCGGTGCTGGTGCGACTCGACGAAGGCGAGGTAGTCCGCCCGCCCGTCGTCCGCGTCCCGCCCCATCCGGCTCCTCCCTCCGTCACCCGCCAGACGCGCGGGACGGGGGTAAAGGTTGGGTCAGGTAGCGCTGAATCGTCGGGCCGACCCAGTCGGCCAGTTCCTCGGGGTCGAGGTCTGCCACCGGTGGCAGCCGGACGACGTACCGGGTGAGCGCGAGCCCGAGGATCTGACTGGCCACCAGGCCGGCCCGGCGGTCGGCGGTCGCCGGGTCGGCACCGGACCGGGCCACCGCGGCGGCGAGCTGGCCGGCGAAGATCCCGCGCATGCGTTCGGCCGCGCCGGGGTTGGTGGCGGCGGCCCGGAGCAGGGCGACGAGTGTCCCGTCCGCCTCCCAGCGGCGTACGAAGTGCCGGGTCAGTGTCTCGCCGAGCCGGTCCGGCGGCACCTCGGCCAGGTCGGGCAGGCGCAGGTCGAACTCGGCCGCCGCGGCGAACAGCCCCTCCTTGCTGCCGTAGTAGCGCATCACCATCGACGGGTCGATGCGGGCGTCGGCGGCGATGGCCCGGATGGTGGCCCGGTCGTAGCCGTCGGCGGCGAAGCGTTCCCGGGCGGCGCGCAGGATGGCCGCCCGGGTGGCGTCCGAGCGGCGGGTGCGGGTGGCGGGTTCGGTCACGTCCACGACTGTAGGCCAACACGTGTTGACATCGGCTCTACAGTGAAGTCAACACGCGTTGGCAAACAGTTGTTGACCGAGTCCGGAGGTGGAAGCGATGCTGCCCGAACACACCGACGTCCTCGTGGTGGGAGCCGGGCCGACCGGCCTGGCCGTGGCGGTCACGCTCGCCCGGCACGGGGTGACCGCTACCGTCGTCGACCGGCTCGCCGAGCCGCCGGTCACCTCGCGCGCCGCAGTCGTGCACGCCGGCACCCTGGAGGTGCTGGACCGGATCGGGGTCGCCGCGCCGCTGGCCGCGCGAGGGCTGCACTCGGCCCGGTTCAGCGTCCGCGACCGGGACCGGGTGCTGGTCTCCGTCCCCTTCGACGGGTTGCCGTCGCGCTACCCGTACGCGCTGCTGATCTCCCAGGCCGACACCGAGGCGGTGCTCACCGACCGGCTCGCCGCGCTCGGCGGGCGCGTGCTGCGGCCGTACGAGATGACCGGCCTGGACCTCGACGGCGACGGCGCCGTCGCCCGCTTCGACGGCGGCCGCGCGGTCCGGGCGCGCTGGGTCGTCGGCGCCGACGGGATGCACAGCCGGGTCCGCGAGCTGGCCGGCATCGGCTTCGGCGGCCCGGCCGACCCCGGGGAGTCGTTCCTGCTCGCCGACGTCCACGTGGACAGCGCGCTCCCGCGCGACCAGGTGAGCCTCTTCCTGTCCCGCCGGGGCCCGCTGGTCTGGGCGCCGCTGCCCGACGGCACGGTCCGGCTCGTCGCCACTGTGGACGACGCGCCGCGCGACCCGCAGGCGCACCACTTCCAGGCGCTGCTCGACGAGCGCGGACCGGCGCGCCGGCCGGACCGGGTCACCGGCATGGCGTGGGCGTCCCGGTTCCGGATCCACCACCGGATCGCGAGCACCTACCGCTCCGGGCCGGTGCTGCTCGCCGGGGACGCGGCGCACGTGCACAGCCCCGCCGGTGGGCAGGGGATGAACCTCGGCCTGCGGGACGCGGTCGCGCTCGGCGACGCGCTCGCCGCCGGGCCGCAGGCCCTCGACGGGTACGCCGCCGACCGCCGTCCCCGCGCCGAGGAGGTGCTCGGCTTCGCCGCCGGCCTGACCCGCCTGGCCGCCGCCCCGTCTTTCGTGCGCCCCCTACGAAACCTGCTGCTCCGCACGCTCTCCGCGTTCCCGCCCGCCCGCCACCGCCTCGCCGTCCGCCTGGCCGGCTTCGAACCCCCACCCCGCTGATCTTGCAGTTGGGGCCCCTTGTCAGTCTCTTTTGGGCGCCTTCGCCCGGGCGGAAAGCGCAAGATCGGCGCGGAGGGGGAGGGGTGAAACGGGACGGACACTGTCGGCGCTGACCGGTACGGTGAGCGCCGAAAATCCGAACCGGGAGCGCGATTGGACCGCACCTTCCAGGTGGACCTCCGTGGCGTGGTCGACCTGCTCAGTCATCACCTCTACGGCAGTCCGCGAGTCTACGTGCGCGAGCTGCTCCAGAACGCCGTCGACGCGATCACCGCACGGCGGTCCGCCGACCCGAAGGCCCCCGCGCGGGTCCGCATCGAGCCGCCCGAACTGACCGGCGATGGGACGCTCCGCGTACACGACACCGGCATCGGCCTGACCGAGGCGCAGGTGCACGAGCTGCTCGCCACCATCGGCCGCAGCTCCAAGCGCGACGAGCTGGGCTTCTCCCGGCACGAGTTCCTCGGCCAGTTCGGCATCGGCCTGCTCTCCTGCTTCCTGGTCGCGGACGAGATCCGGGTGGTCACCCGGCACGCCGACGAGCCCACTGTGCTCTGGACGGGCTGGTCCGACGGGCGGTACGCGGTGCGGCTCGCCGAGCCGGACCAGGCCCGCGACGAGCCCGGCACCACAGTCACGCTGGTGCCCCGGCGCGACGCCGACCAGTGGCTCGGCGTACCCACTGTCACCGAACTGGCCCGCCTCTACGGCAGCCTGCTGCCGGTCGACGTCCGGGTCGGTGACACGCCCACCACGTCCGGCCCGCCGCCGTGGCCGACCACGCCCGGGGCGCCTGTCGACCGGGCCGCCCTCCAGCGGTACGCGCAGGAGCTGCTCGGGTTCGCCCCGTTCGACGTGGTGCCGCTGTCGGTGCCCGAGGCCGGCCTGACCGGCGTGGCGTTCATCCTGCCCGCCGCGGTGAACCCGGCGGCCCGGGCCGGGCACCGGGTCTACCTCAAGCGGATGCTGCTCAGCGAGCACGCCGACGGGCTGCTGCCCGAGTGGGCCTTCTTCGCCCACTGCGTGGTCGACGCCGGCGAGCTGCGGCCCACCGCCAGCCGCGAGGCGCTCTACGAGGACGCGCTTCTCACCTCCGTCCGGGACGCGCTCGGCGACCAGATCCGCGGCTGGCTGGTCCGGCTCGCCAAGCACGACCCGCGCCGGCTCGGCGAGTTCCTCCAGGTGCACCACCTCGGCGTCAAGGCGCTCGCGATGCACGACGACGAGATGCTGCGGCTGGTCGACCAGTGGTGGCCGATGGACACCAACGTCGGCACGATGACGCTTGCCGAGTTCCGGCAGCGGCACGGCGTGCTCCGGTACGCCGCCAGCCTGGACGAGTTCCGCCAGCTCGCCGCCGTGGCCGCCGCGCAGGACCTGGCAGTGGTGAACGGCGGCTACACGTATGACACCGAGCTGATCGAACGGCTGCCCACAGTGGACCGGTCGGTGCTGATCGAGCGGCTGGAGCCGAGCGACCTGACCACCCGGTTCGAGATCCTCGACCCGGCGACCGAACTGGCCCTGCGGCCGTTCCTCACCGCCGCGCAGCGGGCCCTGGAACGGCTCGGCTGCGAGGTCGTGATCCGCGCGTACGACCCGGTCTCGCTGCCGGCGCTCTACCTGGTGTCCCGGTCGGCCGCGTTCCACGACCAGCTCGCCGCCAGCCGGGACAAGGCCGACGAGCTGTGGGGCGGCGTGCTCGACGCGCTCGCCGCCTCCGCCCCGCCGGACCGCCCGCAACTCGTGCTCAACCACCGCAACCCGCTGGTCCGCCGGGTCACCACGCTCGCCGATCCGGAGCTGGTCGGGCTGGCCGTCGAGGCGCTCTACGGGCAGGCCCTGCTGCTCGGGCACCACCCGATCCGGGCGGCCGACGCCGCACTGCTGAACAGTTCCTTCCTCGGCCTGCTCGGCCGGGCCGTACCGGGAGAGATCCGTGACTGACGACGACCTCTGGCGGATGCACCACGAGATCGAATCCATGCCGTACGGCCCGGGGCAGATCGCCGCGCTGGAACAGTTGCTGCGCCGCGCCGACGCGGGCGACGACAGGCACCTCGCCTTCGCCGCCCGGGTCACCGGCACCACCGCGTACGTCTACGGCGGCGAACCGGCGAAGTCCTTCGTCACGTTCTCCTGGTGCCTGGCCGAGTACGACAAGGATCCGCAGCCCTACCACCAGCGCTACACGCACCAGCTGCTCTGGTTCTTCAAGTACATGGTCAACGCGATGGTGAAGTTCCCGGAGCTGCCGCTGGACCGGACGTACGCGGTGCTCGACGACATGGAACGGCGCTACCGCGACTCCGGGCACTCGCTCCAGGCCGTCTACAAGCACCGCTACCTGGTGGCCGCGCACCTGGGCGACGACGAGGCGGCGGAGCAGTGGTACCGCAAGTGGATGACCACCCCGCGCGACACGCTCTCCGACTGCGCCGGCTGCGACCCGACCACCCAGGTCGCGCACCTGGTGCGGCACGGCCGGCACGAGGAGGCGGTGGCGCTGGCCGAGCCGGTGCTCGCCGGCCGGCTCACCTGTAGCGAGCAGCCGCAGGGGATCCTCACCGCGCTGCTCACGCCCTACCGCGAGACCGGCCGCACCGACGCGGCGCGGGACGCGCACCGGGAGGCGTACCGGCGGGTGCGCGGGCACCTCGCCGACCTGTGGGACATCGCCGACCACGTCGAGTTCTGCACCGTGACCGGCAACGAGGCGCGGGCGCTGGAACTGGTCGAGCGGCACCTGGACTGGCTGGACCGGGCACCCACCCCGGCCGCCGCGATGCACTTCGCGGCCGCCGCCTCGGCGGCGCTGCGCCAGGTGCCGGCCGAGCTGACTGTGCACCGTCGCGCCTCCGGCGAGCGGCCGGCCGCGGACGTGCCGGTGGGCGCGCTCGCCGACGAGCTGGCCGGTACGGCGACCGCGCTGGCCGAGCGCTTCGACGCGCGCAACGGCACCACGCACCAGTCCGGGTTGATCGCCCGCAAGCTGGCGGCCGGGCCGGTCGGTGAGCACCTGGCGCTGTCGGCGAGCCTGCGCCGCCCGGCGGTGCCCGCGCCGCGTACCGGCTCGGACGCGCCGGCGGCCTCTCCGCAGCCGGTGACGGTGCCGGCCGACGCCGACGCGGACGAGCTGCTCGCGCTGGCCGAGGAGTGCTGGCGCACCAACCGCCGGGACGGCCTGGTCGCCGCGTTGCGCGCGTACGACGAGCGGTTCGGCGACGCCGACGTGCCGGCGGCCACCCGGGCCTGGCGGCTGGAGCTGCGGGCCGGTGAGCTGTCCCAGGACGACGACGGCGTACCGGTGGCGATCGACGTCAACCGGGAGGCGCTGGCCGCCTGGCGGGAGGTGCCGGATCCGCTGCGCGCCCAGGTCGTGGCCGGGCGGCTCGGTGTGCTGCTCAGCATGGTCGAGGAGAGCGCGGACGAGGGGATGGCCCTGGCCCGGGAGTCGGCCGGATACCTGACCGAGCACGGCGAGCCGCGTGACCGGGCCGCCGGCTGGGACCGGCTCGCCCTGGCCCACGTGCACCGCGAACAGTGGGCGGAGGCGCTCGACGCGCTCGACCGGGCCGAGGCGGAGGCGGACGCCGATCCGTGGCTGGCCGGACGGGTCGCGCTGCACCGCACGCACGTGCTGGAGCAGTTGGAACAGGCCGAGGAGTTCCGGGACGCGGCGGCACGGTCCCGCCGGCTGGCGAGTGAGCTGGGCGACGCCGAGATGCTCACCGGCGCCTGCCTGGCGTACGCCCGCTCCACCGACGACCCGGCCGAGGCGGTGGCCGCCTGCGACGAGGCGCTGTCTGTCGCACCGGCGGGCGCGCACCTGCCGCTACGGGTGACCCGGGGCCGGGCGCTGATGGCGGCCGACCGGGCCGCCGAGGCGGTGGAGGATCTGGCCGAGGCGGTCACCCTCTGCGTCGAGCAGGGGCTGGACGGCGACGCGCTGCTGCGCTGGGAGCTGGCCGAGGCGTACCGGGTGGCCGGGCGGCTGGCCGAGGCCGCGGAGGTGGCCGAGGAGGCGGTGCTCGGGCTCGACCGGGCCGGCGCGCAGGCCGAGGCGGACCGCTGCCGGCACATGCTGGCGGGCATCTACGCCGGTCTCGGCGAGACGGACCTGGCGCTCACGGTGCTCGACACGCTGGCCGAGAACCTGGACGGGCCGGACAATCTCCCCCACCGGGCGCAGGTGCTGGAGGAGTCCGGTGGCCTGCTCTACGACGCCGACCGGGACGCCCTCGCCGCGCAGCGGTTCGCGGCGGCGGCGACCGCCTGGCGGCTGACCGGCTTCCAGGTGGACGAGCTGCGGGCCCGGCGGCGGGAACTGCTCGCCCTGCACTGGTCCGGCGACCTGCCGGCCGCGGTCGCCGCGATCGAGCGGGTCGACGAGGCGGCGGCCGCGCTCCCGGCCGAGGCCGACGAGGCGCCGGTGGTCACGTACGAGCGGGCGATGGCCGCCGACGCGGTGGCCCGGGTGCTGATCGGCGAGGACCGGCTCACCGCCGCGCTGGACCGGGTGGACGGCGTCCCGGAGCGCCTGCGGTCGATCGAGGCGTTCGGCGAGGCGGCGCAGGTCGAGGTGCTGACCGGCGAGCTGCTGCTGCGCGACGGGCGGCCGGAGCAGGCCGAAGGGCTGCTGCGGCCGGTCCTCGCCGGGCTGCCCACCGGTTCCCGCCCGGCCACGCAGGCCGCCTGGCTGCTGGCCCGCGCGCTCGACGAGCAGGGCCGGGAGGCCGAGGCGGCGAAGGTGCGCGCCGACCACGGCATCGAGGAGGACTGACACGACGGGCTGGGGCAACCGTTGGGTAACCGCGGCTGCCCCAGCTCGAACGCGAGGTCTAGGCTGGTCCGGTGGCGGTGGAACAGCAGGCACGGGGGGCGGCGGGTGCGGCCCGGCGCCGGTCCCGGCGGGACGAGATCCTGGAGATCGCGGTCGGCCTCTTCGCGGCGCGCGGCTACCACGGTGTGTCGATGGACGACATCGGCGCGGCGGCCGGTGTCACCGGTCCGGCGCTCTACCACCACTTCGCCGGCAAGGAGGCGATGCTCGCCGCCGCATTGATCCCGGTGAGCGAGGGGTTGCTCGCGGGCGGCCGGGACCGCGCCGCCGGCCATCCGGGTGACCCGCGTGCCGCGCTGGAGTCACTCATCGACTTCCACGTCGACTTCGCGCTCGCCAACCCGGCGGTGATCGCGTTGCACCTGCACGAACTGGACCGCCTCCCGGACGAGCCGCGCCGCCGGATCCGCCGGCTCCAGCGGATGTACGTCGAGGAATGGGTCACCGTGCTGACCGCGCTGCACCCCGGCCTGCCCGACGGCGCGGCCCGGGTGCTCGCCCACGCGGCGTTCGGCCTGATGAACTCGACGCCGTTCCTCGGCGGCGAGGTGGACCGCCGGCGCCGTGCCGAACTGCTGCGCGGCGCGACCCTCGCGGCCCTGCTCGCGCCCACCGACCCGACCTGACACGCCGCGCTCACCTTAACGCGTGTTAAGAAGAGACCCCGGCTTTGCGTCGAGAAGGGGTCACGTCCGTGCAGAAGATGATCGAATCGTTGTTGGTCGCGAATCGGGGGGAGATCGCGCGGCGGATCATCCGCACCGGTAGGCGGCTCGGGATCCGGACGATCGCGGTGCACTCGGAGGCCGACGGCGGGCTGCCGTTCGTGACCGAGGCCGACGAGGCGGTCTGCGTCGGCCCGGCGAACCCGGCCCAGAGCTACCGGAACGTCGAGGCGATCCTCGACGCCGCCCGGAGCACCGGCGCGCAGGCGATCCACCCCGGCTACGGCTTCCTGTCCGAGAACGCGGACTTCGCCCGTACCGTCGAAGGGGCCGGCCTGATCTGGGTCGGGCCCGGCGCCGACGCGATCAGCGCGATGGGCGACAAGATCAACGCCCGGAACCTGATGGCGGCCGCGGGGGTGCCGGTCGCGCCCGGCACCACCGAACCGGCGAGCGACCTGGACGCGGCGGTCGCGGCCGCCGCGGAGATCGGCTACCCGGTGATGGTCAAGGCCGCCGCCGGTGGCGGCGGTATGGGCATGGGCGTCGCCGCCGACGAGGCGGCGCTGCGCACCGAGTACGACAAGGTCCGCGCGTTCGCCGAACGGATGTTCGGCGACGGGTCGGTGCTGATCGAGCGGTACTTCCCCCGGGTACGCCACGTCGAGGTGCAGATCCTCGGCCTGGCCGACGGCCGGGTGGTGGCGCTCGGCGAGCGGGAGTGCTCGGTGCAGCGGCGCAACCAGAAGCTGGTCGAGGAGTCGCCGTCCCCGGCGGTGTCGCCCGAGCTGCGCGAGCGGTTCCTGGCCGCGGCGGTACGCGCCGGTGAGGCGGTGAACTACCGCAACGCCGGCACCGTGGAATGCCTGCTCGACCCCTCGACGCAGGAGTTCTTCTTCCTGGAGATGAACACGCGGCTGCAGGTCGAGCACCCGGTCACCGAGTACGTCTACGGCGTCGACCTGGTCGAGGAGCAGTTGCGGGTGGCGTCCGGCCTGGCGCCGACGTTCGACCCGGACGCGCTCACCCCGCGCGGTCACGCTATCGAGCTGCGGATCAACGCCGAGGACCCGAAGCGCTTCATGCCCGGCCCGGGCGCGATCACCACCTGGAACGAGCCGTCCGGCACCGGCGTCCGGGTCGACTCCGGCTACGTCGCCGGCAACACCGTGACGCCGTTCTACGACAGCCTGATGGCGAAGCTGATCCTCACCGGGGCGACCCGCGAGGAGGCGGTCGAGCGGGCGCGGGCGGCGGTCGCCCAGTTCGAGATCGTCGGCCCGAAGTGCAACCTGCCGTTCTTCGCCGAGCTGCTGGAGAACCCGGAGTTCCTCTCCGGCGACTACGACACCGGCATCGTCTCCCGGATGCGCTGACCTTCGACCCAGTGAGGTGAATCTGATGGCGGAACTTCCAGACTCCGTGAGCATCCGTGAGGTCGGTCCCCGCGACGGCCTCCAGAACGAGGAGCCCATCCCCACCGAAGCGAAGGTGCGGCTGCTCGACGCGTTGTCCCGCACCGGGGTGCGCCGCATCGAGGCCGTCTCCTTCGTCCACCCGAAGGCGATCCCGCAGATGGCCGACGCCGACGAGGTGTGGCAGCGGGCGGAGAAGGTCGACGGCGTGCGCTACTCCGCCCTGGTGCCGAACACCCGTGGCGCGCAGCGGGCGCTGGCCGCCGGCTTCACCGAGATCGAGGTGGTGGTCTCGGCCAGCGACACGCACAACCGCCGCAACGTCAACCGCTTCACGGACGAGTCGCTGGACGACATCGCCGAGCTGATCGACCTGCTGCACGGCGCGGGCGCGACCGCCGAGGTGATCGTGGCGACGAGCTTCGGCTGCCCCTACGAGGGCGACGTGGACCCCCGCCGGGTCGCCGCGATCGTCGACCGTGTCGCCCGCGACGGCGCGGACCGCGTCGCCTTCGGCGACACCACAGGCATGGGTACGCCCCGGCGCGTCCGCGAACTGGTCACGGCGGTCCGGGACCGTAACGCCCACCTGCCGGTGCTGCTGCACTTCCACAACACCCGGGGTACCGCGCTGGCGAACATGCTCACCGCGATGGAACTGGGGATCACCGAGTTCGACGCCAGCGTCGGCGGCCTCGGCGGCTGCCCGTACGCCCCCGGTGCCAGCGGCAACCTGGCCACCGAGGAGGCGGTGCACATGCTGCACGACATGGGCATCGACACCGGCATCGACCTGGACGCCCTGATCGAGGCCGCCGAACTGGCCGAGACCCTGGTGGGCAAGAAGCTCCCGTCCGGCGTCCTCCGAGCCGGCCCCCGAACCCGCCTGACCCCCCGCCCCGCCTGAACCTGTTCCCCCTGCGCCCGCCCCGTTGATCAAGGAGTTTGTGTCCTCCGGGGGCCCGAACGAGGACACGAACTCCTTGATCAACGAAATGAGCGGGGGTGGGTGGGGTGCGAGGGCGTGGTGGGGTGCCGAGGGCGGGGCGGGTGGGGTAGCCTAACGATCGTTCAGGTCGGTGGGCGCCCTGTGCGGGGGCCGTGGCAACGGGAGTCGGCGTGACGCTCGACGGTGAGGCTCTGGAGCAGCTACGCAAGCGCGCCCGCGCCGGCGGAGCGGACAAGTACCACGCGGCGAACGCCGCGAAGGGGAAGCTGTTCGCCCGTGAGCGCGTGGCCTACCTGGTCGACGAGGGCTCCTTCGTCGAGGACGGGCTCTACGCCAACGCCATGGCCGACGGGCTGCCCGCCGACGGCGTGGTCACCGGCACCGCCACCATCGACGGCCGCCAGGTCTGCCTGATGGCGAACGACTCCACGGTCAAGGCCGGCAGCTGGGGCGCGCGTACCGTCGAGAAGATCATCCGGATCATCGAACGGGCGTACGCGACGGGCGTCCCGATGGTCTACCTGGTCGACTCGGCCGGCGCCCGGATCACCGACCAGGTCGACCTGTTCCCCGGCCGGCGCGGCGCCGGCAAGATCTTCTGGAACCAGGTCCGCGCCTCCGGGTCGATCCCGCAGGTCTGCGCGCTGTTCGGGCCGAGCGCGGCGGGCGGGGCGTACATCCCGGCGTTCTGCGACGTGGTCGCCATGGTGGACGGCAACGCCAGCATGTACCTCGGCTCCGACCGGATGGTCGAGATGGTCACCGGCGAGAAGACCACGCTGGAGGCGATGGGCGGCGCCAAGGTGCACTGCGCCGAGTCCGGCGTGGGGCACTTCCTCTGCAAGACCGAGAACGACGCGCTCGACGTGGTGCGGACCTACCTGTCGTACCTGCCGTCGAACTGGAAGCAGGACCCACCCGCCGCCGAAGCGGTGGGCGCACCGGAGAAGGTCGACCTGGCCGCGCTGGTCCCGGCCAGCGAGCGGCAGGCGTTCGACATGCGCCGGTACGTCAAGGGCCTGCTCGACTCCGGCAGCTTCTTCGAGATCCAGGCGCTGTGGGCCAAGGAGCTGACCATCGGGTTCGGCCGGCTCAACGGCGAGGTCGTCGGCGTGGTCGGCAACAACTCGATGTTCAAGGGCGGCGTGCTCTTCGTCGACTCGGCCGACAAGGCGACCCGGTTCGTGCAGCTCTGCGACGCGTTCAACGTGCCGCTGCTGTTCCTCAGCGACGTACCCGGGTTCATGGTCGGCAGCGCGGTGGAGAAGCAGGGCATCATCCGGCACGGCGCCAAGATGATCACGGCGATCTCCGAGGCGACCGTACCCAAGATCTGTGTGGTGGTCCGCAAGGCGTACGGCGCGGGTCTCTACGCGATGGCCGGTCCCGGCTTCGAGCCGGACGCCACGATCGCGCTGCCCACCGCGAAGATCGCGGTGATGGGCGCGGAGGCCGCCGTCAACGCGGTCTACGCCAACAAGATCGCCGCCATCTCCGACGAGGCCGAGCGGGCCGCGTTCGTGGCCGCGAAGCGCGAGGAGTACGAGCGCGACATCGACGTGGTGCGCCTCGCCAGCGAGCTGGTGGTGGACGCGATCGTCGAGCCGCACGAGCTGCGCGCCGAACTGGTCCGCCGGTTCGCCGCCGCGCGCGGCAAGGAGCGGCACTTCTCCCGGCGCCGGCACGGCGTCACCCCGGTCTGACCGACCCACGCCCCGGCGTCACGAGCGCCCGGCCCGTCCGTACCGCCGTCCCACCAGGAGGATCAGATGGACTTCCGGCTCAGCGACGAACAGGAGGCGCTGCGCTCCAGCGTGCGGGAGTTCGCCCGCGAGGTGGTCGCGCCCACCATCGCCGAGCACTACGAGCAGCACACCTTCCCGTACGAGATCGTCCGTCAGATGGGCAAGATGGGCCTGTTCGGGCTGCCCTTCGCGGAGGAGCACGGCGGCATGGGCGGCGACTACTTCGCGCTCTGCCTCGCACTGGAGGAGCTGGCCCGGGTGGACTCCAGCGTGGCCATCACGCTGGAGGCGGCGGTGTCGCTCGGCGCGATGCCGATCTACCGGTTCGGCACCGAGGAGCAGAAGGCGCAGTGGCTGCCGAAGCTGCTCAGCGGTGAGGCGCTGGCCGGGTTCGGGCTCACCGAGCCGGGCACCGGCTCGGACGCGGGCGGCACGCGGACGCGCGCGGTCCTGGACGGCGACGAGTGGGTCATCAACGGCTCGAAGGCGTTCATCACCAACTCCGGTACCGACATCACCGCGCTGGTCACCGTCACCGCCGTCACCGGTACGCGCCCGGACGGCGGCAAGGAGCTGTCCACGATCATCGTGCCGTCCGGTACCCCCGGCTTCACCGTCGCGCCCGGCTACTCCAAGGTCGGCTGGACCGCCTCGGACACGCACGAGCTGACGTTCGACGACTGCCGGGTGCCGGCGGCCAACCTGCTCGGCGAGCGCGGCCGGGGCTTCGCCCAGTTCCTGCGCATCCTGGACGAGGGCCGGATCGCCATCGCGGCGCTCGCCGTCGGCCTGGCCCAGGGCTGCGTGGACGAGTCGATCAAGTACGCCAAGGAGCGCCAGGCGTTCGGCCAGCCGATCGGCAACTACCAGGCCATCCAGTTCAAGATCGCGGACATGGAGATGAAGGCGCACACGGCCCGGCTGGCCTACTACGACGCGGCCGCCCGGATGCTCGCCGGTGAGCCGTTCAAGCGTCAGGCGGCGATCGCCAAGCTGCACGCCAGCACGGTGGCGGTGGACAACGCCCGCGAGGCGACGCAGATCCACGGCGGGTACGGCTTCATGAACGAGTACCCGGTGGCCCGCTTCTGGCGGGACTCCAAGATCCTGGAGATCGGCGAGGGCACCAGCGAGGTGCAGCGCATGATCATCGCCCGCGACCTCGGCATGTGAGGACGGCCCCCAGACCGTGTCCTGTCGGATATCGGCAGTGGACGGTCGGGTGGTTGACGATGGGCTGTGGAGCGTCGGAGTCCATCCGTAATCTTCGTGCCCATGACTCCGGATCATGACCGTGCGCGGGGCCCAGACGGTCGTACCGGTCTGTCCGATCTGCTGCGCGGACACCGGCTCGCCGTCGGCCTGACCCAGGCCGAGCTGGCGGGCCGGGCCGGCGTGGGCGTACGGACGGTCCGCGATCTGGAACGGGGACGGGCCGTACGGCCCCAGCGCACCACTGTCGACCTGCTGGCCGACGCGCTCGGCCTGAGCGGGAACGAGCGGCGGGAGTTCGTCGACACCGCCCGGCCCGCGGCGTCCCGCCTTCCCGGCCCCGGCACCGACGATCCGCCGGTGGCGCTGCCCCAGCCCGTACCGCTGCTCGGCCGCGAGCGGGACGTGGCGGAGGTGTCCGGCCTGCTCGACGCGTACCCGGTGGTCAGCCTGGTGGGACTCGCGGGCGTCGGCAAGACCGCGCTCGCCGTCACCGTCGCGCACGCGGTGGCGGCCCGGCACCCGGCCGGCGTGGCCGGGGTGCTCGTGGGCGAGGGCTCGGACACCCCGGATGTGCTCGCCGCGTCGGCGTCGATGTTCGGCGTGAACCGGCTGGCCGACCTGTCCTGCCGGATCGGCGACCGGCGGGCGCTGCTGCTCGTCGACGCCGTCGACCGGGCGCCGGACGCGGTGGCCGAGGCGCTGCGCGTCCTGACCGCCGCCGTGCCGACGCTGCGGGTGCTGGTCACCGGCCGCCGGCCGGTCGGCCTGCCCGGCGAGCTGGTCCGGCCGGTCGCGCCGCTCGACGTACCGCCGGCCGGCGCCGTACCCGCCGACCGGGCCGATCTGGACCGCTGGCCGGCGGCGGCGCTGTTCGCCGCGCGGCTCGCCCAGGTCCGCCCGGAACCGCCGACACCGGTCGAGCTGCCGGCGCTCGCCGCGCTCGTGCGCCGGCTCGGCGGACTGCCGCTCGCCATTGAGCTGATGGCGGCACGGGGACGCATCCTCGACGTCACCGAACTGCTCGACCGGTACGGCGACCGCGTCCTGGACCTGACCGGAGGACGCCCCGGCTGGGAACCCGCCGGCCCGTCTGCCGGCCCGTCCGCCGGCACGGTGACGCTTCGCGACGCGGTGGCGACCAGCTATCGCCTGCTCGCGCCCGCCGACCGGGCGGCGCTGCGGCGGCTGTCCGCGTTCCGTAACCGCTGGTCGGTCGAGCTGGCCGAGGATCTGCTCGCCGACGGCGGCCGGCGGTGGGACGCCGCGCCGATGCTGGACCGGCTGCGCGAACTGGGCCTGCTGAGTGTCCGGGGCACCGGTCCGTTCCGGTTCCGCCTGCTCGACGCGGTCCGTGACTTCGCCGCGGAGCAGGCCGACGCCGACGGCGAGACCGCCCGCATCCGGATGCGGCACGCCGCGGTGGTCGCCGGACTGGTCCACCGCACCGCCCCGGGGCTGGTGGGCCCACGGATGTCCGGCGCGGTGCGCGTGCTCGACGAGGCGACGAGCGACATCACCGCCGCGCTGGCGTACGCCGCCGAGCACGCGCCCGAGACGGCGCTCCTGCTCGCCGCCTCCCTGCCCCGCTGGTGGCGGCTGCGCGGGCGGGACGTCTCCGGCCGGCACCGGCTGCGGGAACTGCTGGCCGATCCGCGTACCGCCGGTGCCCGGCCCACGCTGCGGGCCTGGGCCATGCTCGGCGCGGCCCGGCTCGCCGCCGAGCACGGCGCGGGCGCGGAGGAACTTCCGGGGGTGCGGGCCGCCCTGGTCATCTTCACCGAGGCGGGCGACGTGACAGGCGAACTGTCCGCCCGGTCCGTACTGTGCGCGCTCCTGCCCGGGCTCGGCGCGCACGACGAGGCCCGCGAGCAGGCCGAGGCCGCGCTGGCGGCGGCCAGCCGGCACCACCGGGTACGCGAGATGGCCGTCGCCCAGGCGCACCTGACCTGGCACGACGTACGCGAGGCTCGGCTGCCCGGCGCCCGGCGGCGGCTGGCCACCGTCGACCGCCTGGCGGCACAGTGCGGTGACCAGCGCCTGCGTGTGCTGGCGCGGGCCGATCAGGCCGAGCTGACCCGCCTGGAGGGCCGGTACGCCGAGGCGGCCGAGCAGGGGCGCCGGGTGGCCGCCGCGCTCGCGGAGCTGGGCGATCCGGGGCGACGGCGCCGGACGATCGGCGCGGTCGGGCTGGCGCTCGCCCACGCCGGGCGCCCTGACGAGGCGCTGGCCACAGTGGCCGAGCTGTGGCCGTCGGGCGCGGTGCCGGGCCGGCGCCGGCCACCGGCGGTGGAGATGCTCGACCTGCCCGGCGCGGGTGGGGACGTGCGCACCGAGGACGCGTTGCGCGGGTTGATCGAGGGGCACGTGGCGTTGCACCGGGGAGACCGGGAGCTGGCGGCGGAGTGGTTCGCCGCGGCCGCCGACGCGGCGGAGGGTGTCGCCGACCGGCGCGATCTGGTGGAGGCGCTGGTGGGGCTGGCGGTCAGCACCGCCGACCCGGCCGTGCTGGACCGGCTGGACGCGGCGCGGCAGGTGACAGGCGTCAGCCTGCTGCCGCAGGAGGAGGAGTTGCTGTTCTCCCTGTCGGCCCGACGGCGGCGATGAGCGCTGCCGGCGTCACAGTGGCCGCCGGGTCGCGGTGACCGGCGTGTGCTCCGGCCGGGCAGGAGGAGGCGGAGGGCGCGGGGGTGGCGCGAGCGAAGTAGCCCCCTGGTGCTGCCCCTCGCTCCACGCTCGCGCCAGCACCCCCCGGTGCCCCCCGCTGCCGGAAGACTACCGAGGGCGGACGACCGATTCGTGAATATGTGGACCGCTTTGTCTGGCCGTTGGGGCGGTTCTGCCGGTCATTCTGCCGGTGGCCGGTGGGTAGTCGGCGGCAGAGCGCGGCCGGTCAGGCGGCGTCCTCGGCCGGTTCGGTGCTGCCGGCGGTGGCACCCGGATGAACCGCGTCGCGCACCCGGCGCAGCCCGTCCAGCAGCCCGTCGAGCTGTGCCGGGTCGAGCTGGCTGGTGAACCACTGCTCGATGATCTTCAGGTGACCGGGCAGGACGTCGTCCAGGCGGCTGAGCCCGGCGGTGGTGACCACCGCGAAGGAGCTGCGCCGGTCGGACGGGCAGGCGCGCCGGCAGATCAGCCCGTCCCGTTCCATCCGGTCCACCACGCGGGTCACGCCGCTGGTGGAGAGCGAGGTCTGCGCGGCCAGGTCGGTCATCCGCAGCTGGTTGTTGGGTGAGCGGGCGAGTCGGGTCAGCACCTCGAACTCGACCGGGGAGAGGCCGTGCTCCTCGAACTGGGCGGCGAACCGGGCGGCGAGCCCGGCGTGCGCCTCGACGAGCAGGCCGACGGCAGTGATCCGGGGGTCGTCGAACACGTTCTGGTCCACGCCACCATCCTAGCAACACTTGACACGGGGAATATTGCCATGACTATAGTTGCTCAGTCAGTCGTTGGGCTCCTAAACATTCTTCTCCGGAGGAGAGCATCATGACCAGCAGCACCGAGCCGACTACCCGCGACTGGGAGGGTCTCACCATCCCCGCTCCCGGCACCTACGTGCTGGACGCCGCGCACAAGCGTGTCGGCTTCGTCGCGCGGCACATGATGGTCAGCAAGGTACGCGGTGAGTTCGCCGACGCCACCGCCACCATCACCATCGCCGACGACCCGATGCAGTCCTCGGTCACCGCCAGCATCCAGGCGGCCAGCATCAACACCGCCCAGGCGGACCGCGACGCGCACCTGCGCAGCCCCGAGTTCCTCGACGCGGAGCAGTTCCCGACGCTGGAGTTCCGCAGCACCGAGGTGAAGTCCCGCGACGGCAACGAGTTCGTGCTCGTCGGTGAGCTGACCATCAAGGGCGTGACCCGTCAGGTCGAGCTCGAGGTGGAGTTCGAGGGCGTCGGCCGCAGCCCGTTCGGCCAGGACATCTTCGGCTTCTCCGCCTCCACCGAGATCGACCGGGAGGACTTCGGTCTGACCTGGAACGTGGCGCTGGAGACCGGCGGCGTCCTGGTCGGCCGCAAGGTCAAGATCGAGATCGAGGGTGAGGCCATCCGCCAGGGCTGAGCCCGGCACCGGCCCGCGGGGCCCGCACCGTCCGCCGACGGTGCGGGCCCTTCTCGTGTACGCCCCGGCCGTGCGAATCGTCACGCGAAGTTCTCCGCACTGACGCGCTGGTGACGGCCGCGACGGGGTACAGGTGCAGACCTGTCGCCCGTCCAGTCGGGTGGCGGGGCGGGCGCCCTTACGCCCACCACGTGAATGGTTCACAATGCGTTGCGGAACGGTACGGTTCCGTCGCACCAGCGCCGGGAGGACACATGGGCAGAGACGTCGAGCAGGGCGCCTTCTCCCGCGAGGATCGGGTCCGCTACCGGCAGAAGGTCCGACGGTGCCTGGACGTGTTCGCGCTGATGCTCGACGACTTCGGCTTCGACGCCGACCGCCCGATGACCGGGCTGGAGATCGAGCTGAACCTGATCGACGCCGCCGCCGAACCGGCCATGCGCAACGACCAGATCCTCGCCGACATCGCCGACCCGCTGTTCCAGACCGAGCTGGGGCAGTTCAACCTCGAACTGAACGCCTCGCCCCGGCTCATCGAGGGCAGCGGCTTCGCCGACTACGAGCAGGACCTGCGCAGCAGCCTCAGCCGCGCCGACGAGCGGGCCGCCAAGTCCGACGCGACGATCATGATGGTCGGCATCCTGCCCACGCTCACCGAACGCCACCTGGTCGCCGACAACCTCTCCACCAACGAGCGGTACCGCGTCCTCAACGACCAGATCGTCGGCGCCCGCGGCGAGGACATCGAGCTGGACATCAACGGCGTCGAGCGGCTGCGGACGCACACCGACTCGATCGCGCCGGAGGCCGCCTGCACCAGCCTCCAGTTCCACCTCCAGGTAGCGCCGGACAGCTTCGCCGACTACTGGAACGCCTCCCAGGCCATCGCCGGCGTCCAGGTCGCCGTCGGCGCCAACTCGCCGTTCCTATACGGCCGGCAACTCTGGGCGGAGACCCGGATCGCGCTGTTCCAGCAGGCCACCGACACCCGCCCGGACGAGCTGAAGGCCCAGGGCGTACGCCCCCGCGTGTGGTTCGGCGAGCGCTGGATCACCTCGATCTTCGACCTGTTCGAGGAGAACGTCCGCTACTTCCCGCCGCTGCTGCCCATCTGCGAGGAGGAGGACCCGGTCGAGGTGCTGCACGCCGGTGGCGTGCCCACGCTCGGTGAGCTGCGGCTGCACAACGGCACCGTCTACCGCTGGAACCGGCCGGTCTACGACATCATGAACGACCGCCCGCACCTGCGGGTGGAGAACCGGGTGCTGCCCGCCGGCCCGACGGTGGTGGACATGCTCGCCAACGCGGCGTTCTACTTCGGGCTGGCCCGCGGCCTCGCCGAGTCGGACCGCCCGATCTGGAGCCAGCTGACGTTCAGCTCGGCGGAGGAGAACTTCCACGCCGCCGCCCGGCGCGGCATCGAGGCGGTCCTGCACTGGCCCCGGCTCGGCGACGTGCCGGTCACCACGCTCGTGCTCGACACGCTGCTGCCGGTGGCCGCGCAGGGACTGGACCGGTTCGGTGTCGCCCCGGCCGAACGGGACCGCCTGCTCGGCGTGATCGAGGGCCGCTGCCGTACCGGCCGCAACGGCGCGGTCTGGCAGACCGAGACGGTGTGGACGGCCGAGCGGAACCGAGGGCTGGACCGGGAGGCCGCGCTGCACCACATGGTCCAGCGGTACGCCGAACTCCAGCGCGGCAACGAGCCCGTCCACACTTGGCCGGTCGACTAGTTCCCGAGGTCGCCCTCGCCCTTTGCCCCTCGGCCCTCCACCCTTCCACCCCGGCTCCCTGCGGCCCGCGCCTCGTCGATCTTGGAGTTATGGCGCCTCGAATCTTCCGAATGGGCGTTTTGTGAGGTGCCACAACTCCAAGATCGACGCAGTTGGGCGGGTGGCGCAGCGGCCAAGGTGACGTGCGGGCTGGGGCGGGTGGGGCTCAGCGACCCCGGCGGCGGGTGGTCTCGGTGGGCGGCGGCGGGTCGGCCTGGCCCGACGAGGCGGTCGGGGACGAGGAGTCGTCCGTCGTGCTTCGCGGGTTCGGCTCGTCGGCGGTTGAACCCTTGTCGCGCGGGCCGGCCTGCGTGGGTGACTCGGGCTGCCGCTGCGGCGGCACGGCCCGGCCCCGGCGACCGGTGCTGGACCGGGTGGCACGCCCCCGATCCGTCTCCGTCCGGCCGGATGCCACGCCCGGCTCGTCGTCCACTGCCGCATCCCGGAGCGAACCGGCCGACGCGTCCGGCCCGGTGCCCGGCAGAGTCGTCCGGCCGGAGAGATCCGCCGCCGACCGGTCCGACGCGGATCGACCCGACGTGGACCGGCCCGACGCCGGCGCGTCCGACAAGTCCGAATCCGACACGCTCGCCGTCGACGTGCCCGCCCGCTTCGATGGCGCCGTGCCCGACCGGCCCGCCGTCGAGCTGCCGGACAACGGCCCGTCCGGCCCGTCCGGCTCCGCGGTGGTGGGCGAGGCATCCACGCTGATCTCGTCCGGCTCGCCGGTGCGCTGCCGGGGCAGTGTCACCTGCTCGGCGCTCCGGCGCTCGGCACGCTGGGCCAGCGCGGCCATCACCATCGAGCCGCCGACGCCGGCGATCACCGCGTACGGGGCGATCAGGTGGGCCGACAACTGCTCCGCGGCGATCCCGGCCAGGCGCGGCACGGCGAGCAGGTACGCCAGCGCGACGAGCAGCGGTCCGGCCGCCCCGGAGGCCGCCGCGCCGACCCGGATCTCCGGTGCGCGGGCGGCTCGACGGGCCGCCACCAGGCCGATCACCAGTGCGGAGAGCACCGACAGCAGCGCACCGGGCCAGTAGAAGTAGTCGCGGATCCAGAACGCGCCACGGTCCGCGCTGATCTGCCAGATGCCGAGCTGGGCGGTGGTCAGGCCACGGCCGGCGATCACCCCGTCGACCACCGACACCACGGCGAGCAGCCAGAGCCAGCCGGTGGTGGCGATCAGGTTGGTGGCGGCGGCACGGGTGTGCAGCGCCCAGACGGCGAGCAGTACGCCGAGCACCAGCCCCGCGCCCGCGTACGCGGCGGCGACTGCCTGCGGCGAGGAGACGTCCGGCACCCGGGCTGCCCGCGCGGGTACCGCCACCAGCAGGACGGTGACGATCGCGCCGACACCCGCGGCGAGCGCGAGGCCGAGCCGGGGCAGCGTGCCCGGCGACTCGTCCACGCCACCACGCAGGCGCTGGGCGCAGACCGCACCGACGATGACCGATGTCGCCGCGATCCAGGTCGCCCACGCGAGGCTCGCCACCCAGGCCGCCTCGGCCCGTACCGCGCCGTCCGGCACCCAGTTGATGATGCCCAGCCCGTACCCGAAACCGAGCTGCGCGGCGCCCGCGCCGGCGGCGACGCCGAGCGCGGCGGCTGTCGATCCTCCCCAGCCCCGTCTGACCATGCCGGGGAGCGTAACGTCCCGTGGTCGGCGCGGCGAGTCGTAACGACGGGCCGTGACCGTCAGTGAGCAACGGATACGGTCATCGATGATCGGGGCGGGGGAGCATGACGGACGAGCGGCAACCGGCAGGCGACGGCACCGGGCCGGGGCGGGGCAGGCTGCTCCTCGGTGGTGGTGTGGCAGTGGTCCTGCTGGCCGTGATCGGCGCCAGCGTCGGGTGGATCCTTGCGGGTGAGCCGGAGCGCTCGGCCGCGCCCGGCGACTCCGCTCCGCCCGCCGCCGCGTCCACATCGGCCTTCGCGACCACGGCACCGCCGACCACCGCCGCCCCACCATCCGGTACGCGCACCAGCGCCCCGGCCGGGCTCACCGTGCCCGAGGTGGTGGGCGTCGACTTCGAGCAGGCCCGCCGGGATCTGCGCGAGCGCCGCCTGGGCTGGCGACTGGTCTTCGGTACGGGCAGCGGACGCACCGTGGAGCGCACCTCACCGGGCCCCGGCACTCCGGTGAAGCGCGGCACCACTGTCACCGTGTGGGTCTCCGGGCCGGCGCCGGCCGTGAGCGTGCCGGACGTGGGCACGCTGCCCTGCTCCGACGCGGCAGACGATCTGGTGGAGGCGGGCCTCTATCCCCGGTACGCCACCGGCCGCCAGGGTCCGGTCACGGCACAGGTGCCGGTGGCCGGCGGTACCGCCCGGTGGAACGACCAGGTGACCCTCACCTGCGGCGGCCGGACGTCCCCGTCACCGACGGTCTCCCCGTCGCCGACTCTCTGACCGACGCGGCGCGCTGATCCCGGCCGGTGTCGCCGTGGCCCGCTACGGTGGACGATCGAGGGCCGTGCGCCCCGTCCCGGTGGGGAAAGGACGTGCCATGAGCGACGACCGTCAGGAACCACCCGCCGGTGACGCGGACGCGACCCGGGCGCTGCCCCGGGATTCGGCCGGGGAAGACGCCGAACCGTCCCGGGCGCTGCCCCCCGAGCCGGACGCGGACGCCACGCGGGCGATGCCGCGTAACGCCGCCGGGGAGGACGCCGACGCGACCCGCGCGATGCCGCGTAACGCAGCCGGAGAGGACGCGGACGCCACCCGTCCGTTGCCCGGCGGTCCGGCCGGACAGGGCGGGCAGGCAGGGCAGGGCGGGCCGCGCCGCCCGCTCGACGCGACCGCCCCGCACGAACCGGTGGGTGCCTGGTCCGGCCGTGCCGGCGTACCTCCACCACGTCCGGCGGGTTACCCCGAGCCCGGCGGCGAGTGGTACGGCGACGAGCAGGCCGGGCGCCGCTGGTGGATGCCGATCCTGCTGGGCATCCTGGCCCTGCTCCTGCTCGGGTTGATCGGAGTGGGGGTGTGGCTGGCGTTGCGTGCCGCCGACCGGAACTCCGATCCGGGCCCGCCGGTACCGAGCATCTCGGCGCAGACGAGCGCTGCCCCGACCTCGGCCGCCCCGACCAGTGCCGCGCCGAGCAGTTCACCGCCGAGTACGCCGCCGGCCACGACCGCCCCGGTCGAGGTGCCGATGCCGCCGCTGGTGGGGCTGCCGGAGGCCGCCGCCCGGGCGGCGCTCGACCGGCTGGACCTGGACTACCGGGTGCAGCGGCGGGCGTCGGACCGCCCGGCCGGCACGGTGATCTCCACCGATCCCGAGGCCGGTTACCCGGTGGGCGAGGACGACCGGGTCACGATCGTGGTGGCCGTACCCGCGCCACCGACGAGCGGCCCGAGCACACCGGGCTCCGCCCCGGCGACGACCACGACGCCCTGACGATCACCGCGACGCCCTGACGGTCACCAGGACACTCTGACGATCATCGAGCCGCCCTGGCCGGCCACCGTCACGCCTGACTCACCACTGGCGTCTGCGGGTGCCGACCAGGCCCAGCCCGGCCAGTGAGATGGCGAGCCCGAGCAGCCCGGAGTAGAACAGCGACCGGCTGAGATCGTCGGTGACAGCGGTGGGCCGCTCGGCGAGCGCACCCTCCCCGCCCCCGGTACCCGCGCCCCGGTCGTCGTCGGCCTCCGGCGGGTCGGCGGCCTCGCCGTCCTCGTCGTCGATCGCATCGGACTCGGCGGCATCCGAGTGGGCCGTATCGGAATCGGCCGTATCGGCCGTGGCCGCGTCGGAGTCCGTCCGGCCGTCCTCGCCGGCCACGGTGATCTCCGGTGCCGGTACGGGCTCGGCGAGCTGCTGGGTGGCGGAGAAGGCGGGATGACGGACCGCGAGCGCGAGGGCGGTCGCGGTGACGAGGAAGAGGAAGAGCCCGAGGGCATAGCCGATACGGGACCGGTGGTGCCGCCGCGCGGCGGGCAAGTTGACCATGACCATCCCAGGTTCAGGGTCCATGACGCGCGGGGTGGAACGTGCCGGGGTGGGCGTACCGATTCTATGGCGACGGCACGCCCTCCCGACCGGGAATCGTCAGGTCAGCCGACCCGGACCGGGGTCCGGACCACCGGGCGGCGGGCCGTCCGCACGGTGTGCTGACGCGGAGCCGGTGCGGCCTGGAGCTGCCGCAACCCCTCCTGGAGTACGAAGATCGACCTCCGGTTGACCGCGTCCCCCGCCGCGTTCAACTCGTAGCCGTCGAGCCAGAGCCAACCGTCGTAGGTCGGCCAGTCGAGCACCCGGATCACCCGGAACATGATCGGTCGGAGGAACTGGACACTCGCCGCGCGTGTCACGTGCAGTACGTCACCGGAGCGGGGAAGCACATGGGCTCCTGGGAAGTTCGGCCGGCGGGACCGGCGAGGCTGAACGGGGGGCAGGTGCGGTCCGGTGACGGGGGGTCTGCCTCGTGGACCGGCGGTCGGTGGGTCGGTGCTGGTCGGGCCGTACCCGCGGTGGCGAACCGCCACCCGACCATCACCCGGCTGCTCCCGGTTACCGCTCCCGCCGCCGCAGCCAAACTGGCGTGCAGCGACGGGGTCTTCATTCCGGGGCAGGTCGCACGGCGCGGGACGGCTCCCCTCCGGCCGTCCCACGGACCGTGGTGTCACCACGCCCGGAGATCAAGCGAAGACGGTGAGTAACCCGTGCCATACGGACAGACTGCATCAGGGGCGTGCGACATGCAAGTTGCACGTCGAGTTTTGCTGATAGGTGAGTCGGACACGCAAACGGCGAAACTTGAAGCGTCAGGTACCGGAGCGGCACACTGGACGCCGGTTTCGCCCGTCGCGGCCGGTCGACGACCGGCACCACCCCTGCCGCGAACGACACCCGCCGCTCGCCGGTCGCGCCCGCGGTGGGAGCCGCACCGGGGCGCGACCGACCGGAGGTAGCCGGGTGACTGTGAAGCGTGGTCCCGCAATCCGATGGACGGCACCGTGAGCGCGAGGAGTGAGCCGGTCCTGCGAGCCCCGCAGTCGCGAACTGAGGGGATGCCGTGAGCGCGAGGAGTGAGCCGGTCCTGCGAGCCCCGCAGTCGCGAGCCGAGGAGACTCCGTGACGGAAAGGCGCAGCCCCACCATCCGGCGGCGCCGGCTGGGTGCGGAACTCCGCCGGCAGCGGGAGGCGGCGGGCATCACCATCGAAGTCGTCGCCGAGCAGCTGGAGTGCTCGGCGTCGAAGATCTCCCGGATCGAGACCGGCCACACCACGGCGACCCCGCGCGACGTACGCGACATGCTCCGCATCTACGGCGTCGTCGGCGCGGAGAGCGACGAGCTGGTGCAGATCGCCCGGGAGGCCCGGCAGAAGGGCTGGTGGCATCCGTACAGCACGGTGCTCGTCGGCGCGTACGTCGGCCTGGAGGCCGCGGCCAGCTCCATCCGGGCGTACGAGCAGCAGGTGGTGCCGGGCCTGCTGGAGACCGAGGAGTACGCGAGCGCGATGATCCGGGCGGCCCGGCCGGACTTCACCGACGAACAGGTCGACCAACGGGTGCGTGTCCGTCTGGGCCGTCAGTCGTTGTTGACGCAGGACGATCCGGTCGATCTGTGGGTGGTGCTCGATGAGGCGGTGCTGAGCCGGCCGGTTGGCGGCGACGCGGTGATGCGTGGTCAGCTCAAGCGGTTGGTGGAGGTGGCCGAACTGCCGAACGTGACAGTGCAGGTCCTGCCCTTCGAGGTGGGAGCGCACGCCGGCATGGACGGGACCTTCACGATCCTCAGCTTCCCCGAGCCGAGTGATCCCGATGTCGTGTACGCGGAGAACGCCACGGGTGGACTCTTCCTGGAGAAGAGTGACGAACTGCAGAAGTACAGCTTCATCTTCGATCACATTCGAGCAGCGGCCATGCGCCCGGAGGAGTCCGTCGCACACATCGCGAAACTGGCAGAGGAGCCACTGTGGAAATGGCGACCAAGGAGTTCCCCGTGGACCTGACGCAGGCGACGTGGTTCAAGAGCTCGAAGAGCGGGCCGAACTGCGACAACTGCGTCGAGGTCGCGTACGTGACCGGGGCGGTCGGAGTGCGGGACTCGAAGGACAAGACCGGCCCGGCCCTGGTCTTCGCTCCGGGTGACTGGCACGCCTTCGTCGCCCGCGCCCGGAACGGCGTGTTCGGCCGGAGCTGACCGGCACCGAGATGTGGTCCCGCCCGGCAGCGCCGCCGGGCGGGACCATTCGTGTCCGCGTGCCCGCGCCGCGGCGGCGACCCGTCGCCAGTTCCGATCCGCCTCGTTGAACCGCACAGATCGGCAACCGAACAAGGCAGGCGAGACGGATGACGACGATCGGTTCAGAGAACCTCACCAGCGGCCCGGGCAAGCCCGAGCGGTTCGGTGGCAAGTACCGGGGTGCCCGCCGGGACACCGTCCTCACCGAGGTGGTCTCCGGTGACGGCGACGACACCCGCGAGGGTGGCGTCCCCGAGCAGGCCGCGGCGCCGCTGTCCCTGCCGTCGCTGGACCCCAACCCGCTCACCGAGCCGTCCTTCCCGCCGAGCGGCTGGCCGGTCGAGCAGCAGGAGTCCCTGGTGGACCACCCGCTGCTGCGCGGCCTGCTGATGGAGCTGCCCCCGAAGGGCAGCGTGCCTCCGCCCGGCTGGCTGGACCGCTGGTTCGAGGCGACCCGCGCGATCCTGGAACTGCTATACGTGCAGGGCGCGAGCCGGTCGCGCTGACACCGCCTCGGCGGCCGGCATCGCCCGCTCGGCGAGCCGGTTGTGCCGCAGCGCGTGGCGTACTCCGATCGCGCACACGCCGAGCACCCCGACGGTGATCGCCGGGCTGGCGACGCCCGGCGCGGCGAACAGGTCGACCCCGGCCGCCGGCAGCACCGCCGCCAGCACCGCGATCGCCGTCGCCTGGAGCGGCAGCGCGATCAGCGGGTGCGCCGCCGCCGCGCGCAGCCCGTGCGGGGCGGGGGTGCCCGGCGCCGCCGCGAACGCGCCCGCGCCGGACCGCAGCCGCCGGACCCGCCGTACCGTGCAGACCGCCACCACGGCCGCCGGCACGGCCGCGAGGCCGAGTGCGGCGGCGGCCCGGTCCACAGTGGTGTCGCCGCCGCTCTGCAGGCCCGCGGCGAGGACCGCCGCGGTGAGCGCGAGGCCGGTCAGCACCAGGGCGGACAACCATCCGGTACGCCGGCGCAGCGCGCGGGCGCGGTCGAGCCCGGGCAGGCCCTCCGCGACCAGCCCGGCGGCGAGCCAGACGGCGGCGACGGGAAGCAGTACGGCGAGACGGTCATCCATGCCCCCCAGCCTTGCCCGTTTCGACGTTCGGCGAATCCGGGACGGCACCCGGGTTCGCCCCGTACCCGGGCCCGTAGGGGTAGGGGCGGCTCAGACGTCGAACGTGGCGGGACGCCCGGTGGCCGGCGCCGGCGGGGTGGCCTTCCACACGCCGGTCTTCTGGGCGGCGAGCCGGGCCAGGTAGGCCGGGTTGAGGATGACGTACCGGCGCCACAGGCGCTTGGGTTCCAGGCCGAGCCGCCAGAACCACTCCAGCCCGGCGCGCTGCATCCACGGTGGCGGGTTGCGCAGCAGGCCGGCGTGGTAGTCGAAGGCCGCGCCGACGGCCATCAGCGGCATGTCGAGCAGCGGGCGCATGGCGTACGCGAAGACCTCCTGGCGCGGGCAGCCCAGCCCGACCAGGACGAGGCGGGCGCCGCTGGCCCGGATCCGGTCGGCGATCTCGGCGTCCTCGCCCGGCGTGACGGCGCGGAACTTGGACGGCTCGACCCCGGCGATCTTCAGCGCGGGGAACTTGCGCTCCAGCGCCGGGACCAGCCGGGACAAGGTCTCCTCGGTGGAGCCGTAGAGGTAGACCGGCAGCCCTTCCTCGGCGAACCGGGCGAGCACCCGCAGGGTCAGCTCCGGCCCGTAGACGCGGTCGGTGAGCCCGGCGCCGTGCAGCAGGTTGAGCGCCCAGCGCACCGGCTGCCCGTCCGGGGTGACCACGTCGAACGAGTTGAGCCGGGCGTTGTGGGCCGGGTCGAGCACGCCGGTCATCACGCCGTGCACGGCGAGCGCGGTCAGCGCCAGCGGGCGGCGTTCGTGCGCGGCCGCCACGACGGCCTCGGTGGCCCGGGCGTAGTCGGTGGCGTCGACGCCGACGCCGAGCACGTTGCGCTTGGTTCCGGTGGTCATGCCTTCGGTACCCACTTGTCGACGTTGGCCTCGTAGATCTCGCGGAGGATCATCGGCACGTCGTACGTGATCTTCCAGGACGGGTAGTGCTCCTCGAAGCGGGCCATGCTGCTGACGTACCACTGGTGGTCGCCGGTGCGGGCCTGCTCGACGTAGTTGATCCGGGCCTCACGGCCGGTGATCTCCTGGGCGACCCGGAACGCCTCGATGTGCGAGGTGTTGGAGTGCCGGCCGCCGCCGAGGTTGTAGACCTGGGCCGAGCGCGGCTCACGGAAGAACGCCTCGAACGCGGTCAGCACGTCGTGCGAGTGGATCGCGTCCCGGACCATCTTCCCCTTGTAGCCGAAGAGGTTGTACGTCCGGCCCTCCATCACGCAGCGCATCAGGTACGCCAGGAAGCCGTGCAGCTCGGCGGCGGAGTGCGCGGGGCCGGTCAGCGTTCCGCCCCGGAAGCAGGCGGTCTTCATGTCGAAGTAGCGGCCGTACTCCTGGACCATCACGTCGGAGGCGACCTTCGAGGCGCCGAAGATCGAGTGCAGCGACTCGTCGATCGACATGTCCTCGGTGATGCCGTCGTACCAGCGGTGGTCCTCGGGCAGCTCGTACCGGGTCTCCAGCTCGATCAGCGGGAGCGAGTTCGGCCGGTCGCCGTACACCTTGTTCGTGGAGCAGTGGATGAACGGCGCGTCGATCGCGTGCCGCCGGGTGTTCTCCAGCACGTTGAGCGTGCCGCCAGCGTTCACGTCGAAGTCGGTGAACGGCTCCTTGGCGGCCCAGTCGTGGCTCGGCTGGGCGGCGCTGTGGATCACCACGGCGATGTCCTTGCCGTACCGCTTGAAGACCTGCTCCAGCCCGTCGCGGTCGCGGATGTCGACGGCGTGGTGGGTGTACGCGGAGCCGAGGTCGGCGGCGAGCCGGTCGAGGCTCCAGGCGGTCGAGCCGTCCTCGCCGAAAAAGTACCGGCGCATGTCGTTGTCGATGCCGACCACGTCGAGACCGAGTCCGGCGAAGTGCCGGGCCGCCTCGGAGCCGATCAGACCGCCGGAACCGGTCACCAACGCGACAGTCACACGCCACTCCTGGTCCATGGGAGGCAGGGAAACCATCGGAGCATAGCGTGACGTCCGGAACGCCCCGATACGAAGCAAGGGCCCCGCGATGCGCGGAGCCCTTGCACTGGTGGGGATGGGGGGAGTTGAACCCCCACGTCCTTTCGGACACACGGACCTGAACCGTGCGCGTCTGCCATTCCGCCACATCCCCGTGGCACGACCCGGAACACCATATCGCATCCCGCGCCCGCCATCTGCGGCGGGTGCCGGGACATATTACGCTGTCCACTGGCCACGCCACGAACGATCACCGCTCGTGGCGGGCGAAACTTTAGCACGTCCGCGGGCCTGGTCACGAACGGGCCGACGGCAGCCGGCCGAGCGGCGTGTGAGCTGCGGAGGCGGTGTCCGGATACCATCATTGCCTCGGGACCCGAGGAGGAGCCGGTGAGCGTGCTGCAACGCTTCGAGAAGCGTCTGGAAGGCCTGGTCGAGGGGGCCTTCGCCAAGGTCTTCAAAGGGGTGGTCCACCCCGTGGAGATCCTCAACGCCATGCAGCGGGAGGCCGAGGCGCACAAGGCGATCCTGGCCGGTGGGCGCACCCTTGTGCCCAACCGCTACGTGATCGATCTCTCGCCCTACGACCACAGTCGGCTGGCGCCGTACGCTGCGGCGCTGGCCCAGGAGCTGGCCCAGTCGCAGGCCGAGTTCATCGGCGAGCAGGCGTGGACGGTCTACGGCGACGTGATCGTCGAGGTCGAACGCGGTGAGGGCCTGGACACCGGCATGTTCCGGGTCACCGCCGAGGTCTACACCGGTGGGGACGTCGCCCCGGTCTCCGCGCCCGGCGGCTACGACGCCGGCCCGGCGTACCCGGCGTACGACCAGGGTGGCGGCTACGGCCCTCCGCCCGGTCACGGCGGTGGCCGCAACGTCCGCCTGGTCTCCGGCGACGGCCGCACCTACCCGCTCCAGATGGGCTCGACCGTGATCGGCCGTGGCGACCAGGCCAACCTGCGCCTGCCCGACGTCGGCATCTCCCGGCGCCACGCCCGGCTGGACTTCGACGGCGGCCAGGTGGTGCTGACCGACCTGGGCTCCACCAACGGCACGATGGTCAACGGCCAGCGGGTGTCTGCGGTCGCCCTCAACCCCGGCGACATGATCCAGCTCGGCACCACGACGCTGACCTTCCGCGTGGACGGCTGACCCGCGTTGCCGGAACTGGTCATCACCGTCGCCCGGTTCGGGTTCCTCATCCTGCTGTGGATCTTCGTGTTCACGGTGGTCGGCGTGATCCGCCGGGACCTCTTCGCCGGTGCCCGGTCGGGCAAGCTGGTGGCCGCGCCGCGGGGGATCGGCGCGTCGACCGGGCAGCCGGGGAAGCCGGCGAAGGCCAAGCGCGGCCGGGCCGCCCACCAGCTGGTGGTCACCGCCGGTCAGCTCGCCGGCACCCGGATCACGCTCGGAGAGGCCCAGATCACCATCGGCCGGGCGGAGGACTCGACCCTGGTGATCACCGACGACTACGCCTCGGCGCGACACGCCCGGCTGGTGCCCCGCGACGGGCAGTGGTACGTCGAGGACCTCGGATCGACTAACGGCACCTATCTCGATCGCGCTAAGGTCACCGGACCAACCCCCGTCCCCCTCGGCGTGCCGATCCGGATCGGCCGCACTTCCCTCGAATTACGGCCATGACTCTGACCCTGCGCTACGCGGCCCACAGCGACCGCGGTCTGATCCGAGACGGCAATCAGGATTCCGTCTACGCCGGACCGCGGCTGCTCGCCGTGGCCGACGGCATGGGCGGCATGGCCGCCGGTGACGTCGCCAGCAACATCGTCATCGGTGCCATGGCGCCGCTCGACGAGGACGTCCCCGGTGACGCCCTGGTCGACGCGCTCCGCTCCGCCGTGGGCACCGCCAACCAGCAGCTCCGCGACACCGTGGACGCCAACCCGCAGCTGGAGGGGATGGGCACGACGCTCACCGCGACCCTCTTCTCCGGCAGCAAGCTCGGCATGGTCCACATCGGTGACTCCCGGGCCTATCTCCTGCGCAACGGCGAGTTCGCGCAGATCACCAAGGACGACACGTACGTCCAGATGCTCGTCGACGAGGGCCGGATCAGCGCGGAGGAGGCGAGCAGCCACCCCCAGCGCTCGCTGCTCACCCGCGCGCTCGACGGCCGCGACATCGACCCGGAGTACAGCGTCCGCCAGGTGCTGCCCGGCGACCGCTACCTGATCTGCTCCGACGGGCTCTCCGGCGTGGTCAGCGCGGAGACCATCGCGGACACCATGCGGGAGTACCCCGACCCGCAGCGGTGCGTGGAACGCCTGGTGCAGCTCGCGCTGCGCGGCGGCGGCCCGGACAACATCACGGTGATCATCGCCGACGCCACCGACCAGGACATCGTCGAGGCGTCCCCGATCGTCGGCGGCGCCGCCGCCCGCGACCGGGGCATGGCGACCTCGGCCGACGACTCCACCCCGGCGGCCCGCGCCTCGGCGCTGTCCGCCCCCCGGCCGCCCGCGCCGGAGGAGCCGGCGGACAGCCGCGACGACGAGCCGGAGCGGCGCCGTCGCCGGCCGCTGCGTACCGTCGCCATGGTGCTGGCGCTCGCGGTGATCGTCGGCGGTGGCGCGTTCGGCGGGTGGACGTACACCCAGCGGCAGTTCTACGTCGGCGCCACCGACGACGGCCAGCTGGCCGTCTTCCGCGGGGTGCCCGGCCAGGTCGCCGGACTGGACCTGTCGAACGTGCACGAGCGCAGTGAGGCCCGGCTCGACGACCTCACCCTCGCCGCCCAGGAGCGGGTGAAGCAGGGCATCCAGGCTCGCAACGAGCCGGACGCGGAGCGCCGGCTGGCGGAGCTGACCAGCGACGACCCGGCGAACCCGAACCTCAAGCCGCTCTGCCCGCCCGACCCGTCGCCCGGTGCGACCAGCCCGAGCCCGGCAGCGGGCGGGCTGAACCCGCAGGTCAGCGGCAGTCCCGCACCGTCCGTTCCGCCGGCCGGCTCACCGAGCCCCGGCGCGTCGACGCCGCTGATGACCATCACGCCCGACGCCGTACCCTCCGACACCGTTCCGCCGGCCGACCCGGCCGGTTGCCGGTCGCCGGAGTGAGTGCCGGCTCGATCCCGAGGACGTATCCGTGACCGCAGCCGCCGTACCGGCCGCCTCGCCCGCTTCGACGGGCGAGCAGTCCGGCGTACGCCTGGCCCGGTCCCGGCGCAACGCCGAGCTGTCTCTGCTCCTGCTCGCCATGGTGCTCGTGGCGGCGTACGCGGCGATGATCGAGGCCAAGGCGCTGGACACGATCACGCCCGATTTCTGGATCCCGGCCGCCGCGCTGGGGCTGGTCTTCCTCGGCCTGCACCTGGTGATCCGCTGGCTGGCGCCGTTCGCCGATCCGGCGCTGCTGCCCGCGGTGGCGCTGCTCAACGGCATCGGGGTCGGCTTCCTGCGACGGTACGACCTGGCCAAGGCCACGCCCGCCGAGCGGGAGGACCTGGCCGTCTTCGCCGGCACTGGTGGGCGGCAGCTCGCCTGGACGCTGCTCGCGGTGATGCTGGCCGCCGGGCTGCTGGCGATCCTGCGCGACCACCGTTCGCTGTCCCGGTACGCGTACACGCTGGGCCTGGCCGGCATCGTGCTGGTGATGATCCCGGCGGTGCTGCCCAGCCGGTTCTCCGAGATCAACGGCGCCAAGCTGTGGATCAAGTTCGGTTCGTTCTTCTCCATCCAGCCCGGTGAGTTCGCCAAGCTGGCCCTGCTCACGTTCTTCGCCTACTACCTGGTGCGCAAGCGGGAGGTGCTCTCGCTCGCCAGCCGGCGGGTGCTCGGCATCGACTTCCCGCGCGGGCGTGACCTCGGCCCGGTCCTCGTGGTCTGGCTGATCAGCCTCCTGGTCCTGATCTTCGAGAAGGACCTGGGCACCTCGCTGCTCTACTTCGGCATGTTCGTGGTGACGCTCTACATCGCCACCGAGCGGGTGAGCTGGCTGCTCATCGGCCTGATCCTGTTCTTCGGCGGCGCCTACCTGGCGTACCTGCTGGGCAGCACCATCGGCGGCCCGTTCGCGAACTTCTACGACCGGGCGCAGATCTGGCTGGACCCGTTCGCCGAGCCGTACGACAGGGGTTACCAGCTGGTGCAGGGTCTGCTCACGCTCGGCACCGGCGGCCTGTTCGGGGCCGGGCCGGGCGGCGGCCAGCCGGCGTTGCTGCCCGAGGTGCAGACCGACTTCATCTTCGCCGGCATCGGTGAGGAGATCGGCCTGTTCGGTCTCTCCGCGCTGCTGGTGATCTACCTGCTGATCGTGGAGCGGGGCCTGCGCGCCGCGCTGGCGGTACGGGACTCGTTCGGCAAGCTGCTCGCCGGTGGTCTGGCGTTCACGCTGGGCCTCCAGGTCTTCGTGATCGTCGGCGGCATCAGCAAGCTCATCCCGCTGACCGGTCAGACCACCCCGTTCCTGTCCGCCGGTGGCTCCTCGCTGATGGCGAACTGGCTGCTGATCGCCCTGCTGCTGCGGGTCTCCGACGGCGCCCGCCGCCCGGTGACCGGCGGCGGCGGCCCGGCCGCCCGGCCCGCCGGTGGTCCGCCCGAGCAGTTGCACGGCGCCCCGACGGAGGTGATCCGGCCGTGAACGCCCCCCTGCGCCGCGTCGGCGTTGTCGTGATCGTCCTGTTCGGGTTGCTGTTCGCGAACCTGAACTGGATCCAGGCCTACAAGGCCGACGAGTACCGCAACAGCGACTACAACGGCCGGGTCCAGGTCGCCGAGTACGACCGCAAGCGCGGCAACATCGAGGTCGGCGGCACCGCGTACGCGGTCAGCAAGGAGACCGGTGGTGAGCTGAAGTACCAGCGCACCTACCCGGGCGGGGCGATGTACGCGCACGTGCTCGGCTGGAAGCCGGTGAACGGCGGCGCGAGCGGCATCGAGCGGGTGGAGAACGACTTCCTGGCCGGCACCAGCGACGCGCTCATCGCCAGCCGGATCAAGGACATGTTCACCGGTGACGAGACCGGTGGCGGCAACGTGCTGCTGACGCTCTCCAAGGGGGCCCAGCAGACGGCGTTCAAGCAGTTGAACGACAACCAGGTCGGCGCGACGAAGGGCGCGGCCATCGCGATCGACCCGCGTACCGGCGCGGTGCAGGCGCTGGTGTCCATGCCGAGCTTCGACCCGAACCCGCTCGCCAGCCACGACAGCACCGAGGCGGACCGGGCGTACAACGCGCTGGAGAAGGACAAGGATCGGCCGCTGGCGAACCGGGCGCTGTCCGAGACGCTGCCGCCGGGCTCCACCTTCAAGATCATCATGGCGGCGGCGGCGCTGGAGAACGGCGTCGGACAGCAGACCCGCATCCCGGCCGGTTCCAGCTACACCGCGCCCGGTGCGGGCCAGCCGATCCGCAACGCGGCGCCGTCGATCTGCCCCGAGTCCCAGGTCACGCTGCGGGAGGCGGTGACCGAGTCCTGCAACACCGGCTTCGCCCAGCTCGGCGTACGCCTCGGCGCGGACAAGGTCAAGGAGAAGGCGAAGCAGTTCGGCTTCGAGCAGGAGGACCTTACCGTCGGTCAGCTCGGCGAGGGCGGCCTGCCGGTGGCGGCCAGCCGCACCGGCGACATGCAGAACCCGGACGGCAGCACCGACCAGGCCGCGCTGGCGCAGTCGTCGATCGGGCAGAACAACGTGCGGATGACCCCGTTGCAGGGCGCGATGATCGCCGCCGCGGTGGCCAACAAGGACGGCAAGCAGATGCGTCCCTACCTGGTCAAGCAGCTGCTCGGGCCGGACCGCACCACCGTCTACGACGCCGCCCAGCCGCGCGAGCTGCGCCGCCCGGTCAGCGGCCAGGTCGCCGCCGACCTGCGCGACATGATGCAGAACGTGGTGAAGGAGGGCACCGGTCGCCGGGCCGCCATCGACGGCTACATCGTCGGCGGCAAGACCGGTACCGCCCAGTCCGGCCCGAACACCCCGGACCACGGCTGGTTCATCGGCTTCGCGCTGGACAAGGACGGCACGCCGCTCTCCGCGGTCTGCGTCGAGCTGGAGCAGGCGGGCAGCGGCGGCAGCGCCGAGGCGGCCCGCATCGCCGGCCGGATCATGGCGGCGGCGATCGCCGACTCCGGGAGGCGCTGACGTGCTCGGTCCGGGAGTGAAGCTCGGCAACCGCTACCGCCTCGACGAGCGGATCGCCAGCGGTGGCATGGGCGACGTGTGGCGCGGCACCGACCAGGTGCTGGGCCGTACCGTCGCGGTGAAGAGCCTGCTCCCGGCGCTGCTGGACGAACCCGGCTTCGCCGAGCGGTTCCGCGGCGAGGCCCGGACCATGGCCACCATCAACCACCCCGGCGTGGTCGACGTCTACGACTTCGGCAGCGACCAGCACATCGCGTTCCTGGTGATGGAGTACGTCGAGGGTGACGCGCTCTCCGCCACGCTCAGCCGCGTCGGCCGGCTCACCCCGGCCCGCACGATGGCGCTGCTGGCCCAGGCCGCCGACGCGTTGCACGCGGCGCACGAGAAGGGCATCGTGCACCGCGACGTGAAGCCGGGCAACCTGCTGGTCCGGCCGAACGGCACGCTCGTGCTCACCGACTTCGGCATCGCCCGCTCGGACCTGGTCGGCCAGCTCACCGCCGCCGGCTCGGTGCTCGGCACCGCCTCGTACATCTCGCCGGAGCAGGCCACCGGCGCTGTCGCCACCCCCGCCTCGGACGTCTACGCGCTGGGCGTGGTCGCGTACCAGTGCCTGGCCGGCCGCCGCCCGTTCGAAGGGGACAATCCCCTCGAAATCGCCATGAAGCACGTGCGGGACGCCCCGCGGGCGCTTCCGCCCGACATCCCGCCGCAGGTCCGGGCGATCGTGGAGCGGGCCATGGCGAAGGACCCGGCGGCCCGCTGGCCGAGCGCCGCCGCGCTGGCGAGCATCGCCCGGCAGGCCAAGCTCGCGCTCTCCCAGGCGGCCCGCGTCGGGCACCCGATCTCCGGCGTACCCGCCTCGCCCGCCGCGCCGGTCGCGCGGGCGCAGGTGCCGACCGCCGCGCCGCGTCCGCAGCCGCCGGCGGCCGTCCCGCACCCGCAGCCCCGGCCGCCCGTGTCCCCGGCGCGCCCGCCGGTCATGCCGCGCCCGGCAGTTGTCGCCCACCCCGCCCCGCAGCCCCGTCCGCCGGTGGCGCCGCGCGGCGCGGCCCCCGTCCCGCAGCCGCGCCCCATGCCTCAGCACAACCCCCTGGGGTACGCGCGACCGCCCGCCGCCGCCCCGCCCCGGCGCTCCCGGTCCGGGCTGTGGACGACGGCGATCGTGGTGGCCGTACTGGTCATCCTCTGCTCGGGCGTGATTTCGTTCCTGTACCGGAAATACGGTGATACCGCAGCCGCTCCGGCGAGTGTGAGCGTGACCTCCGGCGCGGTGCGGGCGTACGGAGGCGACTATCCGGTCCGCACGTCGTACCGTCGTGAGGTACGCCTCCTGCCGGCCGGCGGCGGTACGACGACGAGCGAAGGACGAGAGACGCGATGACAGCGCAGGCCCGCCTGCTCGGTGGCAGGTATCAGGTCGGCGAGCTGCTGGGCTACGGCGGCATGGCCGAGGTGCACCGCGGCCGTGACCTCCGGCTCGGGCGGGATGTCGCGATCAAGATGCTCCGTGCCGATCTGGCCCGGGATGCCACCTTCCAGATGCGGTTCCGCCGTGAGGCGCAGAACGCCGCCTCGCTCAACCACCCGGCGATCGTCGCCGTCTACGACACCGGTGAGGAGACCGGCCCCACGGGCGAGACCCTTCCGTTCATCGTGATGGAGTTCGTCAACGGCCGGACCCTCAAGGAGGTTCTCGGCGTCGAGGGGCGGCTCCAGCCGCGCCGGGCGCTGGAGATCTGCGCGGACATGTGCGCCGCGCTGGAGTTCAGCCACCGGCACGGGATCATCCACCGGGACATCAAGCCCGGAAACGTGATGCTCACCCAGACCGGCCAGGTCAAGGTGATGGACTTCGGCATCGCCCGGGCGCTCGCCAGCGGCGCCACCACGATGACGCAGACCAGCGCGGTCATCGGCACCGCCCAATACCTCTCCCCCGAGCAGGCGCGCGGTGAGGCGGTCGACGCCCGCTCCGACGTCTACGCGGCCGGCTGCGTGCTGTTCGAGCTGCTCTGCGGGCACCCGCCGTTCGTCGGGGACAGCCCGGTCAGCGTCGCGTACCAGCACGTACGGGAACAGCCGCCGACGCCGAGCACGATCAACCCGGACGTCAACCCCGCAGTCGACGCCATCGTGCTCAAGGCGCTGTCGAAGAACCCGCTCAACCGCTACCAGAGCGCCGGTGAGATGCGGGCGGACCTGCTCCGCGCCGCCGCCGGCCGGCCGGTGCTCGCCACCCCGGTGATGCCGGCCGACGAGACCATGCCGATGGGTGCCGCCGCGGGCGGCGGGTACCACCAGGCGCAGCAGACCCAGATGATGGGCCCGCAGACCCGCCAGCAGCCGGTGGCGCGGGTCGGTGACCCGGGCAAGCGCAAGAGTTCGTCCTGGGTGATCGCCGCGTTCGCCACGCTCGGCGTGCTCGCGGTGATCGCGCTCGGCACTGCGCTCTGGCTCAACCAGGCCGGCAACGAGAAGGTGTCGGTGCCGCAGTTGGTGGGCCGTTCACAGGCCGAGGCGCAGGCGGCGCTCACCCAGGCCGGGCTGCGGTTCACCGCCGGCGACCCGGTGCAGAACACCACCTGCGAGAAGGGCTCGGTGGTCGACCAGAGCCCGTCGTTCGGCCAGCGGGTGGAGAAGGACACCGAGGTCACCGTCAACGTCTGCACCGGCCCCGGCCAGGTCACCATCCCCACCAACCTGACGGGCGGCACGTACGACGCCGCGAGCGACCGCCTGACCGAACTCAAGCTGATCCCGGTGCGCGAGAACGTCAACGGCAGCGCGCCGGAAGGTCAGGTCGTCGACGTCTCGCCGAAGGAAGGCAGTGCGGTCGCCGAGGGCAGCAAGGTGACGCTCAAGGTCTCCCGGGGCAACGTCAGCGAGGTGCCGAACGTCCGCGGCTACACCGAGGACCAGGCGAAGCAGCGGCTCAAGGAGGCCGGCTACGTGGCCCGGGTCCAGGAGGGCGACGAGGTCGACCCGGCCGAGGCGGGCAAGGTCAGCAGCCAGTCGCCGGCCGCCGGGACCAGCCTGGCCAAGGGCGAGCGGGTGACGATTAAGGTCGACGTGCCGCGGGAGGAGGAACCCACCAGCCCGACGCCGAGTGGCAGCCCGAGCACGTCGCCGAGCACGCCGGGCAACGGTGGTGGCGGCAACGGCGGCGGCAGCGGCTTCCCGTTCCCGACCATCGCGCCGACACGTACCGACCGCTGACCACCACCTGACCGACCGCTGCGGCGGCGTCCCCGATCCCGGGGCCGCCGCCGCCCCCGTTTCCGCGTCGATCATGAAGTTAGCGGCACTGAGCGTCCGATTTGTCCCCGCCAACTTCATGATCGACGGAGAGGGAGGCGGGCGGGGACGCGCGGGGGTGGGGCGGGACGCGGGGCGTCAGGCTGGGGAGAAGGCTGCCCGGCGGCGGGCGTCGACCTCGGCGGCCAGCTCCGGGGCGCGCTCCAGCGCCGCCGGGAAGCCGCAGGCGGCGAGCCAGTTCGCCAGCATCAGGTGACCGCCCTCGGTCAGCACCGACTCCGGGTGGAACTGCACGCCTTCGATCGGCAGCGTGCGGTGCCGCATCGCCATCACCACGCCGGAAGCGGTCCGGCCGGTGACCTCCAGCTCGTCGGGGAGCGTCTCGGGCAGCACGGCCAGCGAGTGGTAGCGGGTGGCGGTGAACGGGTCGGGCAGCCCGG
Organism: Micromonospora sp. CNZ285; assembly: GCF_004637285.1. Lineage (NCBI taxonomy): Bacteria > Bacillati > Actinomycetota > Actinomycetes > Micromonosporales > Micromonosporaceae > Micromonospora > Micromonospora sp. CNZ285. The sequence goes on from NZ_SPQD01000001.1 coordinate 5,392,660, forward strand.
CGAGCACGCCCACGCCGTCGTGGCGTACCTCCGAGGTCTTGCCGTGCAGCAGTTCCGGCGCGCGGGCGACTGTCGCGCCGAACGCCTCGCCGATCGCCTGGTGGCCGAGGCAGACGCCGAAGATCGGGAGCTTGCCGGCGTACTCGCGGATCACGTCCAGGCAGATGCCGGCCCGGTCCGGGCTGCCCGGCCCGGGCGACAGCAGGACACCGGCGGCGCCGGCGCGGCCCACCTCGGCGACGTCGATCTCGTCGTTGCGCCGCACCTCGCAGTCGGCGCCGAGCTGGCCGAGGTACTGCACGAGGTTGAAGACGAACGAGTCGTAGTTGTCGATCACCAGCACGCGCATCGCTGTCACCTGTTCGGGGTGGAGGGTGGGGCGTTGTTCGTCTCGGTGCTGTACGGCAGCTCCTCCTCGCCGGGCAACCCGGTCGGTTCGGTGATCCCACCGTCACCCGGTACGCCGGAGTCCTGGGTGACCTGCACGTCGTCGAAGGGCAGCAGCGGCTCGGCCCACGGGAAGACCACGAACCAGAGCAGCGCGACAGTGGCGGTGGCCAGCATCAGCGAGCCGAACAGCTTGCCGGGCAGCCCGAACGGCAGTTTGCGCCAGATCCACGAGTACACGCTCACGCCTCCAACTCGGCCGGGCGGCCCGCCGACTTGGCCTGGGTGTGGTCCAGCCGGGCGTGGATGATCAGCCGCTGGTAGTTGTCGAACTTCGGATTGCAGGTGGTGAGCGTGAGCAGCTTCTCGGTGGGCTTCTGACCCGGCTTGCCGGGCACCGGCGCGACCACCTCCACCTGGGACGGCTTGACGATCCGCTGCTGGTAGACCCGGTAGACGAGCCACTCCGTCTTGGTCTCGACCACTATCGCGTCGCCGGTCTTCAACTCGTCCAGCCGCCAGAACGTGGAGCGGATCCGGTGACCGGCGACGGAGAAGTTGCCCATCTCGCCGGGCATGGCGCTGTCCGGGTAGCGGCCCGGGGCGTACCGGATGTCGTTCGGGCTGACCCCCTCGACCACCACCCAGTGCTTGTCGAACTTGGGGATGTAGAGGCCGGCGACCGGCTTGCCCTCGGCCGGCGGCTTCGGCTTCACCGTGGGCCCGGTGGTCGGGCCGACGGTCGGGTCCGCGGTCGCGCCCCACTCCTGGGCGAGCTGGCTGTTGAGGTCGTTCTGGTGGGCCTCGACGATGACCGCCTTGCCCCAGATCTCGTACCCGGCGAACAGGAGCACCACCAGCCCGAAGGTGATCAGCAGTTCGCCGGTGCCCCGCACGACGGTGCGCAGCCGGGAGCCGACGGTCGGGCGGGTCAGCTCGGAGTAGACGCTGCGGTATCCGTCGCCGGTCTGCTCGGGCCGCAGTTGCACCACCCGCTCGCCACGCCGGGGGCGGGGCGGCTCGGCGGGCGGTTCGGCACCACCACCACCGCCGTCCCCGTCGTCGGGTGGCGGGGGCACCGCGCCCATCAGCCCGGTGGCGTCCAGGTGGGGGTCCGCGGGTCGGCGGGTGACGGCGGGCAGCACCGCCGTGGCTCCGGGGTCGGCCGGAGGGTTCCGGTCCGCGCCGGTCGGCCCACCGAGAGGGGGTACGCCGGGCGGCCGTCCCTCACCCCCCGCCGGTCGGCGACCGTCCTCCGGCGGGCGTCCGCCGGCCTCCCACGGGCGGGTGCCGTTCTGCGGTGGCTGTCCACCGCGGCCACCACGCTCGGGCGGCATCGCCCCACCTGTGGAATGGCGGACGGCGTACTGCTGCCCCGCCGGTCCGTACCCCTCCGGTCGCGACTGGCGCTCGCCCGGCCGGTGTACGACGTCGCCGGGTGCGGCCGGGCGCATCCCGGGGGCGGGACCACCCCGGGGCACCGCTCCGTGGGGCGCGGGGCCGTTCTGCGTAGGGCCGTGGTGTCCGGCGCCCTGGTGCGCCGGGCCGGCCGGGTGGGGCGTACCCCTGGGGGGAAGCTCGCTCGCCGGGGGGCGGAATCGGGGGTCGGCCTCGGGGCGGGAGGCGCTCGCCGGTTGATGCGCCTGACTGCCCGGCCACGGCGGCGGCGGAGCGACCGGCGGGGCGGTCCGTGGCGGGGCGGACGGCGGTGGGCCGGTCCGTGGCGGGGCGGGCCGGTGGGTGTCCCGGCCGTGTCGGGCCGGGGCGGTGTGGGCCGGGCCGGCGTCGGGCCAGGGCAGGTCGAGCGGCTGTGGCGACGCCGGGGCCGGACGCTCGACCCGGGGAAGGAACGCGGTGGGCTCCTCCCGGCGGTCGTGGCCGGCGCGTTCCCGGGGGTCGCCGCCGGTCACCGGGGCACCGTCGCCGACTGCAACGCCGTGGAGTCCTCGAACGCGGGCACGGTGACCGTGGAGACGCGCTCGACGTACCCGAGTTGGTAGTGGTCGGCCACTTCCTTGAACACCCGCACTCCCTCAGAGGCGGCGAGCGCCCGCTGGAGTTCCGCGGGATCGCCGATTGCCACGATCTTGAAAGGAGGGGAGTACACCCGGCCGTGCAGCAGCAGGGTGTTACCGACGCAGCGTACCGCGCTGGTGCTCAGCACGCGGACGTTCATGATTGACATGGCCTCCGCGCCGCCGGCCCAGAGCGCGTTGACGACCGCCTGGACGTCGCCCTGGTGCACCACCAGGTCGTCGTTGCTGGCGCCCTTCGGCAGCGGCTGGTCGGGCCGGCGGTCGGCGTCGTTCAGCTCGACAGTCACGCCGCTGCCGGTGAGCGCGGTGAACCCGGCGCCCTGCCGGCTCGCGGCGGCCCGGTCCCGCTCGGTCTTGATCGGCCCGTCGGCGCCGGCGAGTGCTTCGGTCTGCTCCTCCACCTCGGCGCGGAGCCGGGCGGCCTTCGCCTCGCTGGCGGCGACCTCCTCGCGGCGGTCCTCGATCAGCTGGGTGAGCTGGGGCCGGCGGTCCTCACGCAGGGAGGTGCCGCCCGCGGTGGTGGCGGTGGTGGTGAACAGCAGACCGGCCGCGGCGGCGATCAGGGGCACGCCGACGGACCAGCCGGGGCGGCGCTGGCGTGCGCGCCGGGGCAGCAGGGCGGCTGCCGCGCGGCGGAGGACCTTCTGCCAGGAGGCGGCGCCGGACGTGTACTCCACCGGGCGTTCCCTTTCCCGTCGTCTCGTTCCGGCCCGCGCCGGTGCGAGCCGACCTGCTCGACCCGGAAAGTCCGCTCTTTCCGGTTACTGAGTGCACCGGCCTGGCCCCATTCGTGGCCTGGACGGTCCGTCGGGACTACGCTAGCTGTCGAACATTATTGGCCATGGACCGTCGCCCTCGCGCCCGGTTGTCAGGCCGGACGAGGTCGTACCCCCTCTGGAGAGCGTCGTGCCCAAGTCTCAGGTCCGCAAGAAGAAGGTGTACACCCCGCCGACGGACGTCCGTCCGACGGCGACGGCGTCGACGCGCAAGCCTAGCCCCATCTGGCTGCCGGCTACCGCGGTCGCGCTGATCGTGGTGGGCATCGGCTGGCTGGTGCTCTACTACCTCTCCGAGCAGGCGTACCCGGTCGCCAGCTGGGGCTACTGGAACCTCGCCGTGGGCTTCGGCGCGATGGTCTCGTCGCTGATCCTGCTCTCCCGCTGGCGCTGATCCGGCGCTGCCCCACCCCGGCGTAGGTCACGCCACGCCGCCCCTGCACGGCGCTTCGACGCCGCTCCACCTATGGTGTGCGCAGGGCGGCGTGGCCTGGTGCGAGAAGACTCACGTTACTGCTGGGTAACCTTGCGCGTAGGCTGCACGGACAAGCAGCAGACCGGGAGGCCAACTCGATGGGCAGCGTCCAGATCGTCACCACGATCCTCGCGGCCGCCATCACCGCCGTTGCGGTGTGGCTTGCGGTGCGCGCGGTCATGAAGATGACCGCGGTCATCCGGCTCGGCCAGCCCGCGCCGGAGCGGTTCGGCGACAAGGGCGCGCGTACGAAGAAGATGCTGGTGGAGACCGCCGGTCACACCCGCATGCTCAAGTGGAGCGTGGTCGGCGCCGCCCACTGGTTCGTGATGGTCGGCTTCATCGTGCTGTCGCTGCTGGTGCTGGAGGCCTACTTCGAGGTGGTCTCCACCGGCGGCGGGCTGCCGATCATCGGGCACTGGACGATCTTCGGCCTGGTCACCGAGTGGATCGGCATCCTCGGCCTGGTCGGCATCCTGGTGCTGATGGCGATCCGGCTGCGCAACCGGCCGGGCCGCGCGGAGAACCGCTCCCGGTTCACCGGCTCGACCATGTGGCAGGGCTACTTCGTCGAGTGGGTCGTCCTGCTGGTCCTGATCTTCGGGTTCGTGATCCGCGGCTTCAAGGTCGCCACCGACCACTTCGAGTACCCGGTCTGGGCCGCCCCGCTCAGCCACGCGGTCGGCTCGGTCCTCCCGAACTGGGAGGCGGGCGTCAGCATCGCCGCGCTCATCAAGATCATGATTTCGATGACCTGGCTCATCGTGATCTCGCTGAACGTCACCATGGGTGTGGCCTGGCACCGCTTCCTGGCCTTCCCGAACATCTTCTTCAAGCGCGACCCGGAGAAGCCGGCCGGTTCCGGCCTGGGCCCGCTGCGCCCGATGACCAGCGAGGGCAAGCCGCTGGACTTCGAGGAGGCCGACCCGGAGAAGGACCAGTTCGGTGTCGCCCAGGTCGAGCAGTTCACCTGGAAGGGCCTGCTGGACTTCAGCACCTGCACCGAGTGCGGTCGCTGCCAGTCGCAGTGCCCCGCCTGGAACACCGGCAAGCCGCTGTCGCCGAAGCTGCTGGTGCTGAGCCTGCGCGACCACGCGTACGCCAAGGCGCCGTACCTGCTGGCCGGTGGCGGCAAGGACCTGACCGGCGAGGAGAAGGCCACGCAGGAGCAGCTGGCCGGCGTGGACGTGCTCGCGATGGCCGAGGCGGACCGGCCGCTGATCGGCACCGCCGAGGAGGGCGGTGTCATCGACCCGGACGTGCTCTGGTCCTGCACCACCTGCGGCGCCTGCGTCGAGCAGTGCCCGGTGGACATCGAGCACGTGGACCACATCGTCGACATGCGCCGTTACCAGGTGCTGATCGAGTCGAGCTTCCCGTCCGAGGCCGGCGTCATGCTCCGCAACCTGGAGAACAAGGGCAACCCGTGGGGCGCCCCGCAGAACACCCGCGAGGACTGGACCAAGGGCCTCGGGTTCGAGGTGCCGCGCGTCGGCGAGGTCGACGACTTCGAGTACCTGTTCTGGGTCGGCTGCGCCGGCGCGTTCGAGGACCGGGCCAAGAAGACCACCCGCGCGGTCGCCACGCTGCTGAACGAGGCGGGCGTCAAGTTCGCCATCCTGGGCGAGGGCGAGACCTGCTCCGGCGACCCGGCGCGCCGCATCGGCAACGAGTTCGTCTTCCAGATGCTGGCCCAGCAGAACGTCGAGACGCTGAACGAGGCGTTCGAGGGCCGGGAGAAGAGCAAGCGCAAGATCGTCGCCACCTGTCCGCACTGCTTCAACACCCTGGGCAACGAGTACGGCCAGCTCGGCGGCGAGTTCGAGGTCGTGCACCACACCCAGCTGCTGGCCCACCTGGTCAGCGCCGGCAAGCTCACCCCGGTCCAGCCGGTCGACGGCGGCGTGACCTACCACGACCCGTGCTACCTGGGCCGCCACAACCGGATCTTCGCCGCGCCGCGTGAGGTGCTCGGCAGTGCCATCGGAGATGGCCGCGGTGGCGCAGCTTCCGATTCCGGTGCAGGCCGCGACAGCGGCCTCGTCGAGATGCCGCGTAACAGCGAGCGCTCCTTCTGCTGCGGCGCCGGCGGTGCGCGGATGTGGATGGAGGAGAAGATCGGCAAGCGGATCAACGTGGACCGGGTCGAGGAGGCCATGTCCACCGGGGCGAAGACCATCGCGGTCGGCTGCCCGTTCTGCTCGACGATGCTCAACGACGGCGTGAACGGCAAGGGCGCGGGCGAGCAGGTCGAGGTGGTCGACGTGGCGAGCGTGCTGCTGCGCTCGGTCAAGCCGGAGGCCCCGGCCGGTGAGCCGGAGGTCGCGCCCGCCGCGAGCTGAGGCGTACACCGGCAGGAGCCGGACCACGACGGCGGCGGCACCCGAGCGGTGCCGCCGCCGTCGCGTTCAGCTGGTCGTGGTGGTCATGATGGCGGCGCTCGTCCCGGCCGTCATCGCGACCATCAGCGCGGCCTGCATCTCCTCGATCGCCTTCTTGGTGGCGGCCGACGCCCAGTCGCCGGCGGCGATCTCGTCGATGCGCGCCTTGACCCGCTGCTTCGGCAACTCACGGAAGATCCTGCGGTCCAGGCCGACCGCGCGGGTCAGCGTGAGCAGCGCGGCGGTCCGGGCGTCGACCGGGCCGTCGGTGGTGAGCGCCGTCGTCATCCGTTGCCGGGCCGCGGTCTCCACCGCCGGCTCCGCGCCGGTCGGCGAGGGATAGCGGGTACGCGGGAAGACCAGCAGCACCCGATCGGACTCCCGGCGCAGCACCCCGGCGTCGACGAGGCCGCCGAGCACCCGGTCCGGCAGGCCCTTGGCGAGCTTGCCGATCCAGTCCTTCGGCTTGCGGGGGCGGCCGGATCCCACAGTCGCCAGCGCCTCGTCCAGCAGCGGCACACCGGTCGGGGCGGGATCGGTCACCACGAGCCGCTCGTCCGCCACCTCCACCCGGCCGACCAGCGCCAGTTCCAGCAGCACCGCCCCGGCGAGGCCGTAGCCGAGGTGCGGACTGCCGAGGCGGTTGACGCCGTCGTCGTCGTACGCGAGCAGGACCAGTTCGTCAGTGAGCAGCAGACCGTCCATGCACACCACGCTACGGGGGGTCCACCATCGGCGTCCGCGTGCCACAATCACGCGCATCGACGGCCTTCTGCTTCTGACGCTGTTGCCACTGGTCGGTTTCGTGCTGCTGACCGCCGGCAACGCCTTCTTCGTCGCGGCCGAGTTCGCCCTGGTCACCGTCGACCGGGCGGAGATCGACAGGCGGGCCGACGAGGGCGACGGCCGGGCCGCCACGGTACGCCGCGCGCTGCGCGAACTGTCCTTCCAGCTCTCCGGCGCGCAGCTCGGCATCACGCTCACCGCGTTGCTCACCGGCTACCTGGCCGAGCCCGCCCTGGCCCGGCTCTTCGCGCCGCTGCTGCGCCCGCTCGGCGGCGCGGAACGCTTCTCCGGCCTGCTCGCGCTGGCCCTGGCCACGCTCATCTCGATGCTGTTCGGCGAGCTGGTGCCGAAGAACCTGGCGCTGGCCCGCCCGATGCCGGCGGCGCTCGCCACGGCAGCGCCGATGCGGGCCTTCTCCCGCACCTTCGGCTGGCTGATCCGGCTGCTGAACGAATCCGCGAACCGGCTGGTGCGCCGCCTCGGCGTGGAGCCGCAGGAGGAACTGGCGAGCGCCCGCTCCCCGGAGGAACTGGGCCTGCTCGCCGCCATCTCGGCCCGGGCCGGCGCGCTGCCGCCGGACACCGCGATGCTGCTGCGCCGCACCATCCGCTTCGGCGACAAGCGGGCCGCCGAGGCGATGACGCCCCGGGTCGACGTCACCGCGCTGCGCGCCACCACGACCGTCGCCGAGCTGCTGGAGGCGTCCCGGCGGACCGGCCGCACCCGGTTCCCGGTCTACGAGGAGACACTCGACCTGGTCACCGGCGTCGCCGGGGTACCAGACGCCCTGGGCGTGCCGCTGGCCCGCCGCGCGGCCACCACTGTCGCCGCCGTGGCCCGGGAACCGGTGTACGTGCCGGAGAGCCTCAACCTGAACGGGGTGCTGGCCGCGCTCAAGGCCGCCGGGGCGGACCTGGCGATCGTGGTGGACGAGTACGGCGGCACCGACGGCGTGGTGACGGTGGAGGATCTGGTCGAGGAACTGGTGGGCGAGATCGCCGACGAGTTCGACCCGGACGCCGTGGACGGCTTCGGGCCGGTGGAGCTGACAGTGCCCGGCGGCGAGCGCACCGTCCTGACCGACGGCGTGCTGCGCGCCGACGAGCTGGTGGAGCAGACGGGTTTCCGGCTGCCCGACGGGCCGTACGAGACGCTCGGCGGGTTCCTCATGGCACGGTTCGGCCACATCCCGGTGCCGGGTGAGACGCTCGACGAGGCCGGGTACGAGTTCACAGTGGTGGAGGTCGACCGGCACCGGATCGAGCAGGTGCGGGTGGTACGCCCCGAGGAGCCCGACGACGGTGCCTGAACTACTCGTCGCGGTCGGGTTGCTGCTCGGTAACGCGTTCTTCGTGGGCAGCGAGTTCGCGCTGATCGCCTCCCGCCGTACGGTCATCGAACCGCTGGCGGCGACGTCGAAGCGGGCCCGGCTGGCGCTGGCTGCGATGAACCAGATCCCGCTGATGATCGCCGGAGCGCAGCTCGGCATCACCGTCTGCTCGCTCGGCCTCGGCGCGATCGCCGAGCCGGCGCTGGCGCACCTGCTGGAGCCGGCGTTCGCCGCGCTGGGGCTGCCCGCCTCGGCGGTGCATCCGGTGTCGTTCGTCATCGCGCTGGCGGTGGTGGTGTTCCTACACACGGTGGTCGGCGAGATGGTGCCGAAGAACATCACGCTGGCCGGGCCGGAACCGTCGGCGCTCTGGCTCGGCCCGGCCATGCTGGCGTTCTGCCTGGCCACCAAGCCGCTGCTGCTGGCGATGAAGTGGGCGTCGCGGCAGGTGCTGCGGTGGTGGCGGGTGGAGGCGACAGACGCGGTGAAGACCGTGTTCACCGCGGAGGAACTGGCCGGGCTGGTCTCCCAGGCGCGTACCGAGGGGTTGCTGGACGCCGAGGAGCACGCCCGGATCACCGGCGCGCTGGCCCTGCACAGCCGTACCGCGGCGGACGCGCTGCAACCCTGGTCCACGGTGACCACGGTGGCCGAGGACGTCTCACCGGCGTCGCTGGAGGTGCTGGCGACCCGTACCGGCCGGTCCCGCTTCCCGGTGGTGCAGCGGGCCACCCGCCGGGTGCTCGGTTTCGTGCACGTCAAGGACGTGCTCGGGTACGCCGGGGCGAGCCGCCGGGCACCGGTGCCGGCCGAGATCTACCGGCCGCTGGCGGTGGTGCCGCCGGACCGTACGCTCGCCGATCTGCTGCTCGCGATGCGCCGCGAACGCCGCCACATGGTGCTGGTCAGCGACGGACGCCGGCCGATGGGTGTGGTGACGCTCGACGACGTATTGACAGCCATCGTCGGAAGATGAATTGAATACCCTTGGTGTGCAACCGATTGCGGATACGTGATTGAACAAACGGTCGCCTTGATTCCATCGGACGCCTTCCCTAATGTGAGGCACCGACCGCTGTGGGTCGTCTGCCTCGAACTTCCCTCTCGCGAGGCGCCCGGCGGTCGGTTGCAAAGGAGTCCGTGCCGGTGGCAACCACGCCCCCTCAACGTCACGCCCCGAGCGCTCCACCCGGCCGGCGGGCCGGGTTCCGACGGGTGGTACACGGTCTGGTCACCCTGGTCGCGGCCGCCGCGGTCGGCGCCGGAATGCTGACCGCCCCGGCGCACGCGGCGCCGTCGGTGGACGAGATCGACGCGCAGATCGACAAGCAGTGGCAGCAGCTCGAACCCACCATCGAGCAGTTCAACAAGGTCCGCTCGCAGCTTCGCGCCAACCAGAAGAAGTCCAAGGCGCTGAAGGACAAGATGGTGCCGCTGGAGCTGGCCTCCACGCTCGCCATGAACAAGGTCGGCGACATCGCGGCCCGCTACTACATCCAGGGCCCGTCGCAGGAGCTGGGCGCGCTGCTGGTGAACTCCAAGCCGGGCGCGCTGGCCGAGCAGCTGGTCATGCTGGACCGGATCGCCGAGGACCAGCGCCGCCAGATCGCCGGTGTGCTGAAGGTGCGCGACGAGTACAACAAGCAGAAGGAGAAGCTCGACGCGCTGATCGCGCTGGAGACCAAGCAGCAGAACGATCTGGCGGCGAAGAAGAAGCAGATCGACTCGGAGATCAAGCGGCTGACCGCCATGCTGCCGGTGACCTCGATCCGCCCGGCGGGCTGCCCGAAGATCGACGGCGTGGTGAGCAGCGCCGCGCGGACCGCCATCAAGACGGCGTGCGCCCAGGTCGGCGACCCGTACGTGTGGGGCGCCACCGGCCCGAACTCGTTCGACTGCTCCGGCCTCACCCAGTACGCGTACAAGGCGGCGGGCATCTCGCTGACCCACTTCACCGGCGCGCAGTGGAACGAGGGCCGCAAGGTGTCCCGCTCCGAGGCGAGACCGGGTGACCTGGTGTTCTTCGGCTCCGACCTGCACCACGTCGGGCTCTATCTCGGCAACGGGGTGATGGTGCACGCGCCACGTACCGGTAAACCGGTCCAGGTGTCGAGCATCAGCACCCAGCCGCTCGCCGGCTTCGTCCGGGTCGCCTGACCCGAACCCCTGGCAGCGGAAAGGCCCCCGGTCCACGCGGACCGGGGGCCTTCCCGTGTGCGGTGCCGGGTCAGCGTGGCGTGCCGACCGGGGACGGCAGGACCAGCACGTCGTCCAGGTTCACGAACATGATCCGGTGACCGAACTGGACCTGCACGTAGCGGTTCTTCCCGCGGACCACGGTCCGGTCACCCGGTGCCGAACCGTCGAACGAGACCGCCCGGTAGTACTCGCCGGGCAGCACCCCGCCGACCGCGTACCGCTGGCCGGCGGCGAACGTGTACTGCAGCGGCGAGATCGTCTGGTACGGGATGGTGTCCGGGTAGGCGGCCTGCTCCGGGTAGGCCCGCCCGTACACCGGGATGGTGGCCTTGCCGGGCCGCGGGGTCACCACGAAGCCGGTGGCCCACTTGGCCGTCGGCGCGGAGGCCGGGTTGAGGAACCACGCCTTCTGGCCGAGGTACCAGATCGCCGTCCAGTCACCCTGCCGGCCGGCGAGCGCGTACGTCTGGCCGGCGGAGGCGCGGGCGCCGTGGTCGGAGATGTACATGGTGTCCGGCGTGCCGTCCGGGCGCAGCCCGAGGTCGTTGACGAGCGGGGCGTCCGGGCTCGGCGCGGTCCGCAGGATCACCGACGAGGAACCGCGCGACGGGCACGGCTCGGCCGGCGGCCGGGGCGTCGGGACGCCGGGCGGCTGCTGGTTGCAGCCGGTGAACGCGGGCCGGTTGGTGGCGAAGTCCGGGTCGATGGTGACCAGGCCGGTACGCGGCGTGCCGGTGCTGCGGAACGGCGCCTTCATCAGGTCGAAGTAGTGCGACCAGTCCCAGTACGGTCCCGGGTCCCAGTGCATCCCGCCCACCGCGCCGGCGTTGATGCCGGGCACGTTGTCGTGGCCGATGATGTGCTGCCGGTCCATCGGGATGCCGAGCTTCAGCGCCAGGTGCCGCACCAGCTTGGCGGAGGTGCGGTACATCGCCTCGGTGTACCAGGTGCCCTGACCGGCGAAGCCCTCGTGCTCCAGGCCGATGGACTTGGCGTTGACGTACCAGTTGCCGGCGTGCCAGCCGACGTCCTTGGTCTTGATGTGCTGGGCGATGTAGCCGTCCACCGAGCGCAGCGTGTAGTGCCAGCCCAGGTAGTCGGCCCGCTTCACCAGGTCGACGCTCGGGCCGAAGTAGCCCTCGGTGTCGTGGATGACGATGTACTCGATCTTCTGCTGCTTCGGCCGGTCGCCCAGGTCGTGGTTGCCGTAGTCGCCCGGGTCGTCGCTGAGCTGCTCGTACGGCGCGGGGATCCACTCGCAGGCCAGCCGTACCGGGCACTCCAGCCCGTCCGGCCGCTCGGCGTTGCGCAGGCCGAGGCGGGCCAGCCGGGAACGGTCCGGCTGCGCGGCGGTGGCGGCGAGCGTGACCCGCTGGCCGTCGTCGGTGGTGCGGCTGGCGCCCTGGCCGAGCTGGTCGTAGACCTCGTCGGCGAAGGCCGCCGCGGCGTCGGAGGTGTCCGCGCCGGAGTACCGGGCCACCGCGCCGTACCAGGCCGCCGGGTCGGTGCCGGCGCCGACCGGCCCACCCAGAGCCTTCTGGTACGACGCCAGCAGCGCGGCGCCACCGCGGATGTTCGCGGCCGGGTCGGTACGGAGCGTGTCCGCGTCGAGCCCGGTGAGCGCGGCGGCGGCGTCGAGCGTCTGGAGCGAGGCGGGCGGCAGCGGGGTTTCCCGCTCCGGCGCGGCGGCGGTGGCCGGGTCGAGCTTCAGCGGCCGGGAGTCGTCGCCGCGCGGGTCCTCGTCCTCGTCGACGTGGGCGCTGCCCGGCATGGCGAGGATGTGCGCGGCGTCGGTCAGGTGCATCGGGCCGTAGCCGCCGCTGGTGCTCGGCTGCCCGGTGTGGGTGTCCCAGCGGGACTCCAGATAGGAGACACCGAGCAGCACGTTCTGCGGCACGCCGTACTCGGCCGCGGCGGCGGCGTATTGTTGTTGCCTGTCGCTCGCGGGCGCGGACGTGTCCGGCGCGGCTGTCACCGGGCCGGTCGTCGCCAGCGCGGTGGCTGTCGCCACTGCGGCGGCGAGCAGTATCCGTCTGCCCGACGGCGGGGCGGAGAGGTGCATCGAACCTCCTGGACAGGGATGGGGGTCACTGCGTCTCCACCCTCACTCCGCACACCCGCAGGGGTCAATACCTTTCCAGTGAGTAATCAGCCTTGAAAGAAAATTTCACCTCCGCCCCGGGTGCGGCCCTGGATCGCGTACGGAGTGTCACGGCGCTGGAAGTTGCGGATCGATAACGGTGGTCCCTACTCTGGTGAATCGTCGGCCGCACGTCTCACCGTCCAACCCGGTCGGTGACGGTCCGACACCGCCGAGTCGCCTCCGGGCGAGCCGGGGAACCAGGTACCTGGGGTGAATCCGCAGCGATGCGGTAGGGCGGCTCCCTTCCCGCCCGAATCCGTCAGCTAACCCGGTAGGCGGTACGGAAGAAGGAGTACGGACGCCCGGTGGCACTCCATGCCCCGCGGCCGTCGTCGAACCGGTCGGTCGACCGGTCCTTCGTCGCGCCGCGTTCCCGCTGGTCCCGCTTCACCACAGCCCTCGCCGCACTGGTCGGCACCGCCGTCGTCCTGACCGGCGGCGCCACGGCGGCACACGCCGAACCCTCGGTCGCCGAGATCGAGGCCCAGATCGACCGCGACTGGAACAAGCTCGAACCGGTCATCGAACAGGTCAACGCCGTACGCGGGCAGCTCGCCGCGCGGCGCAAGCAGGCCGACGCGCTCGGCCGGCAGATCGCACCCCTCCAGGCCCGGGTGGACGCCGCACTCGGCCAGGTCGGCGGGCTCGCCGCCGACGCCTACAAGGGCGACAACCTCTCCACCGTGAACGCGCTGCTGGGCAGCCGCTCACCCGGCGACCTGGTCACCGGCCTGGAACTGCTCGACCGCTTCGCGCACCGTCAGCACGAGCAGGTGCGCTCCGTCGCCGCGCTGCGCGACGAACTGGCGGCGAAGAAGAAGCCGCTGGACGAGATGATCGCCGGTCTGGCGCGTACCGAGGCCCAGCTCGCGGCGAAGAAGAAGCAGATCGACGCCGAGATCGCCAAGCTGGAGAAGCTGCGGCTCAAGGTGTACGGCAAGGGTGGCGGCGGCCCGCTGCGCCCGGCGCCGTGCCCGGCCGGCTACCCCGGTGGCCCGGCCGGTGCGGCGGTCAAGTTCGCCTGTGCCCAGATCGGCAAGATCTACGTCTGGGGCGCGGCCGGACCGGACCACTTCGACTGCTCGGGCCTGACCATGGCGGCCTGGGCGAAGGGCGGCGTCTCGCTGCCGCACAACGCGCGCCAGCAGCACGACGTGACGAAGCGGGTCAGCCGGGCCGAGCTGCGCGCCGGTGACCTCGTCTTCTACTACGGCGACCTGCACCACGTGGCGATGTACGTGGGCGACGGCTGGGTGGTGCACGCCTCCCAGTCCGGCAAGCCGATCACGATGAAGCGGGTCGACGACGGCGACATCAACAGCTACGGCCGCCCCGGCTGAGGTCGTGCTCCGGGGCTCCGCCGGTGACGGCGGCGCCCCGGGCGCGGCGCCCCGGGCGCGGCGCCCCGGGCGCGGCGTCAGCGCGTCGGCCAGGTGCGCCAGCTCTGCCAGGACCGGCTCGGCGTCGGACCGCGCTGCCCCTGGTAACGCGAGCCGTAGACGGCCGAGCCGTACGGGTGCTCGGCCGGCGAGGAGAGCCGGAAGATGCAGAGCTGCCCGATCTTCATGCCCGGCCAGAGCGTGATCGGCAGGTTCGCCACGTTCGACAGCTCCAGCGTGACGTGACCGGAGAAGCCGGGGTCGATGAAACCGGCTGTCGAGTGCGTCAGCAGCCCCAGCCGCCCCAGACTCGACTTGCCCTCCAGCCGGCCGGCGAGCTGGTCACCCAGCGAGATCACCTCAAGCGTGGACGCGAGCACGAACTCGCCCGGGTGCAGCACGAACGGCTGCCCCTCCGGCACCTCCACCATCGAGGTCAGGTCGTCCTGCTGGATCGACGGGTCGATGTGCGTGTAGAGGTGGTTGTTGAAGACCCGGAACAGCCGGTCCAGGCGTACGTCGATGCTCGACGGCTGCACCAGCGTGGGCTCGAAGGGCTCCAGCGCGAGCGTGCCGGCCTTGATCTCGGAGACCAGGTCGCGGTCGGAGAGCAGCATCGGAACACCATAGCGACCGGTACGGGTGACCTGCGTGTCGCACTACATCTTCGTACATGTGTTCGATAGAGTGTCCACATGGCTTCCTGGTCCGAATTCGCCGCCGACGAGCCCCGCCTCGCCGACGAGATCCGCCTCCTGATGCAGCAGTACGGGCCGGGCTTCGGCTACCTCGCCACGGTCCGCGCCGACGGCGGCCCCCGCGTCCACCCGGTCTCCCCGGTGATCACCGCCGACGGCCTCTGGTGCTTCGTCGTCGACTCGCCGAAGCGACGCGACCTCGAACGCGACGGCCGCTACGCGCTGCACTCGTTCCCGCCGGAGGAGAGCGACGACGAGGCGTACCTCGCGGGGCGCGCCCGGCCGGTGACCGACCCGGCCACGGTGACGCGGCTGGCCCGGATCGCCCGCGCGTCGCCGCAGGGCGACTGGCGGCTGTTCGAGTTCACCGTCGAGGTGGCGATGCTGACCCGGCGCGACCCGGTGGCCCAGCCCGGCGCCGCCCCGCCGCAGGTGCGGGTCTGGCTCGACCCGCGCGGAGCCGAACCCGCCCGGCGGGAGCCGGTGGGCGCGGAGGCCCGGCGCGGCCGGCACGGCTTCGACACCCGCCGCCCGGCCGCCTGACCCCCGATCCGAAACGAAACGGTGCCGGCCCCGTCCGAGGACAGGGCCGGCACCGGTGCGTGGTGCGAGGAGGTCAGGCCGCGCGGTAGGCGTTCCACGCGGTGAGCATGCGGCTCGCCTGGCCGGCGGTGAACTGGTACATGCAGGAGTCGTACGTGTAGTCCATGAAGTTGGTGATCGGGTCCTTGCCGGCGGTCGAGCAGGTGTCGCGGCCGGTCGGGCACTGGTACGCCGGGGACGCCTCGGCCGGGGTGTCGGAGACGCTGTCGCCCGAGCCGGAGCAGCCGCCCTGGAAGGTGTGGTAGAGGTTCAGCCAGTGGCCGACCTCGTGGGTGCCGGTGTCACCCTGGTTGTAGTTGGTCGCGGTGCCGCCGGGCAGCGACTCGTTCAGCACGACCACGCCGTCCATCTTGTCCAGCGTCCGCTTCGGGAACGTCGCCCAGCCCAGCAGGCTGTCGCTCAGCTCGCCCAGGTAGATGTTCAGCGTGTTCTTGCCGCCCTCACGCAGCGAGGTCTTCATCGAGCGCTCGGCGGAGGAGCCCTGCACGATCGGGTACCACGACGGGTTCGTCACCCGGTTGATCTTCGTGAGCTGGAACCCGAAGGCGGTGGCGGCGCCGCCGGTCGAGCCCGCGTACGCCTGGTTCAGCACGGTGATCTGCTGGTTGATCATCGAGTCGGTGATGTTGCCGCCGGCCCGGGTGCTGTTCTCCTGGATGACGTGCACGACGACCGGGATCGTCACGGTGGCCAGCGGTGCGACGGCGCCGGTCCGGAAGCCGGCCCGCTCGCGCTGCGCCGCGGCGAGGTCGGCCTCACGGTCACGGACCTGCGCGGCGGTCAGATGGTTCGGGTCGAGCTTGGCGTTGCCACCCTTCGCGACGCGCGCGTTCGAGTGCTCGTCGGCGTGGGCGTCGGCCGGCTCGGCGCACACGCCGGCCGGGGCGGCCGAGAAGGCCGAAGCAGCGGGTACGACGCCGACGGCGGCGGTGCTGAGCAGCAGCGCGAGGGTCGACGTCGCGACACCGGCGGTACGCCGGGTCAGCAGGTTGGGACGGAGTCCCATGGGCCCACCTCTTTCTGACGGCGTGCCAGGGGGTGTGTCACGCCGGTTCGGAAACGTGGGGCAGACGTTACATCCCATCGACGCATTTGAGAACGCCCATACGTTTCCGACGTGCAACTTCGCGCCGGCCGGCCTCGGTCGGGTGCTTGATCCACTCCAGCTCGGGGAGGTGGCGGGGTCAACCGCTCGCCGATGCAGCCACCTCGCCGAAGTGGCGCGGGCACCTGGATGCACGGGGGTGGTGACCTTCGGGTAGAGTGGTGCCGCCTGCGGGTGTAGTTCAATGGCAGAACATCAGCTTCCCAAGCTGACAGTGCGGGTTCGATTCCCGTCACCCGCTCCAGCGTGAAGGCCCTGATCAGGATGACAGTCCCGGTCAGGGCCTTCGATGTTCCAGGGGTCACCAGCCTGCACGGGCCGATGGCCGCGGCTTCTTGCCGGCGCCTATGGTTCTGCGCGTGAGTGAGAATGCGTTCGTCTTCCCGGCCGTGTCCAGGGCGGACGTGTTGCGACTCCTGGGTTCCCTCGGTGAGACCCAGCCGGATCAGTGGGTAGCGCCGGGCTCGGTCTTCCTCTGGCTGGTGGAGGAACACCGTGACCTGTACCTGGACTGGGAGCCCGAGATGGTGGCGGAGTTGGAGCGCGCTGTCGGCGAGCGGCCGGCGTGGGCGGTCCAGGTGAACTACCGGTTGTCGCGGCGGCAGGAGGCAGTGGCAGCGATCCGGACGCTGCTCGGACGCGGTGGTGTCGCGGTGGACGACTTCGTCGGTCACGTCTGGACGGTCCAGGAAGTCGAGACCGATTCCGTCGTCCGTGGTGCCAGATTCGGCGAGCTGCCGGTTCGCACCTGACGTGCGGACGAGGTAGGGCTGCTGACGCCGGTGACTGGGGCGGTGAGCATCGGGAGAAGCGGCTCATGGGCGAGACGCAGGCCGGCGAGGTCGGACGTTGCGAACCAGGCCACGGCGTCGTGCTCGTCCGGCGTCCTGCGAGCCGGTCGCGAGGCCGCTGCCTGTCGGCCGTCGTCGGTACGATCGCGCGATCCCCATTTGTTGATCAACGGAGAGAACCGTGCAGCTGCGCCTGAAGTACGCGCCCGTCCCGGAGAACGCAGCCCGGTTCGCGGGCGACATCGTGGTGTCAGCGGCCCAGGTCAGCGGCGTGCACCTGGACTACACGCCGGACAGCCTGACGTCCGTGGACACCATCCTCGACGGCTTTCGGGCCGAGGGCCTCGCGGCTGAACAGGTGGCGGAGACTCTCTTCGGCTTCGGTTGCTATGTCGGCGAGGTGCTGACCCGCCATGCCGGTGGACGGTGGCGCGCAACGGCGGCAGACGAACTGGCCGTCGTCGGGTGGCCCATGGTGGTGGAGCTCGGCGGGCAGCGCTGGTGCAATCCGATTGCGAAGGCCTTCAAGCGACTGGAGAACGGTCCGGAGGACAGCCTCCGGTACTTCTACGCGGTGTTCGCACCGGGCGGAGCCCGCTAGGGAGGGCTGATCAGCTCGCCGCCTGGGCCGCTCACGTGTCCCGGCCCGCCGCCTGGGCCAAGGCGGATCTCCGGAGTCGGTTGAGGTGACACGTACCATCGTGATGTGCGACCTACCGAGCCGGTGCGCTCCGGTTCGCCCGCCTGGGATATCGCGGTTCCGCAACGACCGGGCCGGTTGGCGGGGGTCACCATGGCGGGTTTCAGCGATCGGGCTGACGCCCCGGTGGAGGTCGAGGTCGTGCCGCACCCCGCCTTCATGGTGATCTTCGACCTCGGCGATCAGCCGCTCGTCGTCGACGACGGTGCTGGCCGGCAACAGCGAGGCTGCGTCACCGCCGGACTCGCGTCACCCCCTGGCGCGCAAGGACGAGGACAGGCCGGAAGCTTCGCGTGCCTTCAGGTGCGGCTGTCGCCTGTGATCGCGCACGCGGTCCTGGGTGCCGCATCGGAGCTGAGTGGGACCGTGACAGCCCTCGGCGACCTCTGGGGGCGCGACGCCGCGCGAATCCAGGAGCGACTGCGCGCCGCCCGGTCCTGGGACGACCGGTTCGCGATGGCCGAGGTGGCGCTGGCCCGGCGTCAGGACGTGGGCCGCGCGGTCGATGCGGAAGTCGCCTACTGCTGGAGGCGGATGGTGGCCGGCGGGGGACAGGTGCGGGTCGAGCGGTTGGCGGCCGAGGTCGGATGGAGCCGCAAACGGCTGTGGGCCCGATTCCGGTCCCAGATCGGACTCACCCCCAAGCGCGCCGCCCAACTCATCCGGTTCGATCGTGCGGCCCATCGCCTCGCCGCGGGTCACAGCGCCGCAGCGGCGGCGGCAGACAGCGGTTACGCCGACCAGTCGCACCTCCACCGAGACGTCATGACCTTCACCGGAGCGACGCCCACGACCGTGGCGAACGCACCGTTCCTCGCCGTCGACGACGTCGCCTGGCCCGCCCGGCCCTGACGCCGGAGGGTGGGGAGTCCGTCCTGACATTCGTTCAATCCACCGGCATGCACTGGCTGTGACAGTGAGTCGACAGCGTCTGCATCCCGGAGGACACCATGAGAGGCAAAGCCCCACTGGGCACCCGTATCCTGAGGGACACCCTGGACTGGGAGGCTCTGACCGACGAGCAGGTGATCGCCGCGCGCGAGAAGGCCAACCGCGTGGCATCGTCTCGTGTCGCACGGATCATCACCGGCCGCCCGGACCGCCGCGCACGCATCGAGGCAACCTCCATCGATCTGCCTGGTCGACGTCTGACGCTGCGGGTACACCGTCCGAAGGACACCGACCGGAAGCTGCCGCTGGTCGTCTCGTTCCATGGCGGAGGTTTCTTCGCGGGGACGGCTGCCCAGAACGACTGGCTCAACAGCCACCTCGCGGCGCGCTGCCCGGCGGTGGTCGTCTCGGTGGAGTACCGCCTCGCCCCGGAGCACCCGCTGCCCCAGCCGATCGACGACGGCTACGACACCGTCGTCCGGCTCGTCGAAGATGCCGCCCAGTGGGGCGTCGATCCCGCAGCCGTCGCGGTCATGGGCGAGAGCGCGGGTGGCACGATCGCCGGACTCATCGCCCTGCGCGCCCGCAAGGACGGCCCACCGCTGCGCGCCCAGGCGCTGCTCTACCCGGGCACGGACTGGACCGAGAGCATGACCGAGTACCCCTCGGTCGCGGAGAACGCCGACAACCCCACGCTGTCCGTGTCCCGGCTGCGCGCGGCCCGCAAGGTGAGCCTGCCGCCCACGCTCGACCCGCGCAGCGTGTCACCCGTCATGTTCGACGACCTCAGCGGACTGCCGCCGACACTGGTGATCACCGCCGCACTGGATCCGCTGGCCGACCACGGAAGCCGCTACGTCGAGCGACTTCGCGAGGACGGCACCGACGCCCACCTGACCTGCTACCCGAGAGCCACCCACACCTTCCTGAGCACTCCCGGTCTGGTGCCGGCCGCCCGGCCGGCGCGCCGCGAGATGGTCGCCTTCCTGCGCAGCCGTCTTCATCCGGTGCCGCGAAGCTGAGACGGTAGGACAGACACGAAGGCCCTGGTCAAAAACCAGGGTCTTCGACGTCACTGCGGCCCGCTCCCCCAGACAGGTTGTCTCCGGTTTGACAGGATTCAAGGCGTGGCCGATCGAGCGTCGAGATACGTGCGTCGTGGGCCGGAGGGTGGGCCGTATGCGTGTCCGTGCTGCAAGTGCCTCACGCTCGACGAGCGTGGCATGCACGGGATCTGCCTGGTGTGTTTCTGGCAGGATGACGGGACAGACGACCTCAGCGCCGACGAGTTGAGTGGGCCGAACGGGCTGACCCTGACCGAGGCGCGGGAGAACTTCGAGCGATTCGGTGCCTGTGCCGAGCTGCGATCGGACTGGCCTGAGCAGTTCGAAGAAATGCGGAGCCGGCTCGCTGATGGGATGCCGGTCGATGCAGCCGTTGCTCTGATGCGCGAGCGCGGCCTGGGCTGGCTGGAGTCGAAGAAACTTCTGTGGCACCTGGTGGTGCCGGATGTTCGCGCGGTGAGGCTGCTGATCGAGGACAGCGCTGCTTGGGCTGATCGCCGTTCGAGAGCTGACCGGCGCGGGCGACAAGGGGCGTGACCGCAGTGAAGGCCCTGGTCAGGACGCGAAGTCCCGCCAGGGCCTTCCGTACGTCACTCAGGCCACGGGCGCCTGGAGCTCCACCGCGAGAGCGGTTTGTCGTACCGCTCGGAGTCGGGAAGGCTGAACCGGCGGATGTCCTCGAGCAGCTCGGCCGACGCGTCGTACTCGCGCAGGACAATGGGCGCGTGTCGGATCACCCACAGTTGCAGCGCGGGGGCCCACGCGTCGATGTCGTGCCAACTCGGCCACGGGAGCGCATCGCCCCGCAGGTCGTACATCCACTCGTCCATGGCCTGGACCAGGTGTCGCCGGGCCGGCTCGTCGGCCAGCGCCTCCGCCCAGTCGGCCAGCCACGGGGTGAGCTCTGTGGTGGCCTCGGCGAGGAACGACAGGGCCGCATGGGCGGGCACCTTCGCGTCGGGCTCGACCAGGACGTGCACCCACCACACGTTCAGGAACTTCCGCAGGGCAGCCTGTTGCCCCCTCGGCCACTCGTGCCAAGGAGAGACGGCGAAGAAGTTCGCCAGACTGTCCAGCCCGTCCATCGCCACTATTCGGCCGTCCACGAGGCGCTCAGTCACCTGGGGCAGGATCCGGCGCAGCAGCAGACCGGGGTAGTGCCAGTCCATGGTCCAGTACGTGCGACGAAACAGGTCATCGTCGAGCGGCACGTCCGGCGTCTTCAGCAGTGCCAGTTCCTCCGCGCTGCCCCAGTGGCACTCGCAGTTGGACTCCTGCTCGTGGGCCGTCATGCCCTGGAACGCGACGGCCACACCCGCCAGTGCCTCGTCCAGGAGGACGCTTGTCTCAGTCCGATTGGGGATCATGGCGAAATCCGCCTTCGAGGACTCCGGAAGGCGTACGCCTGCCGAAGAGAATGATCTTACGCTGGAGGCGACACGGGGCACAGGTAATTCCGGCGGCGATGAGTTGCGGGTCGTGGCCGGGTCTGCCGGTTGACGGAGCAGAAACCGGAGGAGCGGACCCATGGGCAAGCTGATCGTGACCGAGTTCCTGACCCTCGACGGCGTGGCGCAGGCGCCCGGCGAACCGGACGAGGACCGCGAGGGCGGCTTCAGCCACGGCGGCTGGCAGATGCCGCTGCTCGACGACAAGTCCGGCGCGGTGATGTTCCAGCGGGCGAGCAGCATGGACGCGCTGCTGCTGGGCCGCAAGACGTACGACATCTTCGCCGGCTACTGGCCGAAGGCGCCTGCGGACATCCCCTTCACCGGCCTGCTGAACGGCGTGCCGAAGTACGTGGCCAGCCGCACGCTCGCCGAACCGCTCGCCTGGCAGAACTCGTCGCTGGTGAAGGGTGACCTCGCCGAGCGCGTCACCGAGATGAAGGGCCGCCACGCCGAGGTCCACGTGATCGGCAGCCTGGACCTGGTGCAGTCGCTGCTGCGCCTCGGCCTGGTCGACCGGCTCAACCTGTGGGTGTACCCGGTGCTGCTCGGCACCGGCAAGCGCCTGTTCGGCGAGGGGACGGTGCCGAGCGCGCTGCGGCTCACCGAGTCGGTCACCCACGCCCACGGCACGCTGCAACTGACGTACGAGCCGGCCGGCGCGCTCGCCTACGGGGACGCCGCCGCGTAGGGCGCGTGGAGGTCGAGCACGTGCCGCAGGCCGGGCTCCCCGTCCAGATCCACCTCGCAGTCGGTCACCGCGCCGTCGAGCACGAAACCGGCGCGCCGGAGCACCGCCAGCGAGGCCGGGTTCGCCAGCGCCGCCGAGGCGACCAGCCGGCGCAGCCCGTACTCGGTGCGGGCCAGTTCGCAGACGCGCCGTACGCCCTCACTCGCGAGCCCGCGCCCGGCGGCGCGCTCGGCCACCCGGTAGCCCAGCTCGGCGCTGCCGCCTGCGACATCGACCAGGTTGAACCGCCCGAGCACGGCGCCGTGGTCGCCGACCAGCACGTGGAAGTGGCAGGTGCCGCGTTCCTGCTCGTCCAGCAGGGCCGCGTGCCGGGCGGCGTACCCGGTGAAGAAGTCGTCGCCCCGGTCGGGGACGTACCGGGCGAAGTAGGCCCGGTTCTCCCGCTCGAACCGCAGCACGGCGGGTGCGTGGTGGGCGGCGAGGCGTTCCAGCTCCGGCATCGGACCAGGTTAGGCGTCGGCCGGGTAGCAGCGCAGTTCGATTGTGTTGCCGTCCGGGTCGCTGACGTAGATCGAGGTGGCGGTGCCGCGCGCCCCGAAGCGCGGTACCGGGCCGGTCAGCACGGTGAACACCCCGGAGTCGACCACCCGCTGCCAGTCGACCGGCTCCACCACGAGGCAGAAGTGGTCCACGTTGGACCCGGTCGGGTCACCCTTGATCAGGTCGATGATGGTGCCGGCGTCGACGCGTACGGAGGGGAACGGCACCTCACCGGCCCGCCACCTGTCGACCCGCACCGGGGCCAGGCCGAGCGTGCCGCAGTAGAAGTCGAGGGAACGCTCGACGTCGCTCACCGCGAGGACGAGGTGGTCGAAACCGGTCACGGTCACGAGTTGGTTCTGCATGCCGTCAACCCTGGTCCGGCGCGCCGACCGGACCAAGCCCGATCCGGACTACGATCGTTGACCCGCAGGCAACGACGGAGGTGCTCCGGTGCTGGAGCGGTACGAGATCGAGACGTTCCTGACCCTGGCCGGGGAACTGCACTTCGGGCGGACCGCCGAGCGGCTGCGGGTGAGCACCGGCCGGGTCAGCCACGTGGTGCGCAAGCTGGAACGCCGCATCGGCGCGCCGCTGTTCGAGCGGACCAGCCGGGTCGTCCGGCTCACCCCGATCGGCGCCCGCCTGGCCGAGGAGATGCGCCCGCTGGTGGCCGGCATCGAGGCGGCGGTGCAGCGGGCCGTGGACGCCGGGCGCGGGCTCACCGGCGAGCTGCGGGTGGCGTACGTCGGGGAGTCGACAGCTCCGGTGCTGCTGCGCGCGGTGGCCCTCTTCACCGAGCGCCACCCGGACTGCGAGGTGCACGTGCACGAGGCGCCGCTGGCCAGCACCCGGTCGAGCCTGCTGGACGGCACGATCGACGTGCTGATCGCCGCGTACCCCTTCGACGGCATGGCGAACGGCCCGGTGCTGATGCGCGAGCGCCGGGTGCTCGCGGTGGCCGCGGGCCATCCGCTCGCGGCCGAGGAGTCGGTGTCGCTGGAGGTGCTCGGCGACCATCCGGTGGTGCAGTACCCGGCGGTGACCTCGGCCGCGTTCAAGCAGGACCGCACGCCGGACCGCACCCCGGCGGGCCGCCCGGTGCCGAAGGGCCCGGCGGGCGGCAGCTTCTCCGAGATGCTGGCGCTCGTCGCG
Organism: Micromonospora sp. CNZ285; assembly: GCF_004637285.1. Lineage (NCBI taxonomy): Bacteria > Bacillati > Actinomycetota > Actinomycetes > Micromonosporales > Micromonosporaceae > Micromonospora > Micromonospora sp. CNZ285. The sequence goes on from NZ_SPQD01000001.1 coordinate 5,416,238, forward strand.
CTGGGGCGCGGGGTGCTGCCGGTGGGCGAGCAGGCCCGGCAGTTCTACGCCCGCCCGGACGTGGCCTACGTGCCGATCCACGACGCGCCGCCGATCTGTCGCGGTCCGGTGTGGCCGGCCGGGAACACCACGTCCCGGGTACGCGAGTTCGTCCGCGCGGCGGCCGACGCCAACCCGCTGCCGCCGGACTGACCGTCGTACCCGGCTGGCAGCATCGGCGGGATGCGGGACGAGATCCGGGAACTGGTCGACGAGCTGACACCGGGGGACGAACTGGAGGTGCGGCACCGGGAGGCGGCACTGGCCTGGCTGGCCGGCACGGAGGACATCTTCCGCCGGGCCAAGCCGCGTACGCCGTCGCCGCACCTGGTCGCGTACTTCCTGCTCCGCGACCCGGCCGACGGCGCGGTGCTGCTTGTCGACCACCGCCTTGCCGGCATGTGGCTGCCCAGCGGCGGGCACGTCGAGCCCGGCGAGCACCCGGCCGGCACGGTGCGCCGCGAGCTGCGGGAGGAGCTGGGCGTGGCGGCGGTCTTCGCGCCGCCGTTCGGTGAGCGCCCGGCGTTCCTCACCGTCACCGAGACGGTCGGCCCGCCCGAGCACCGGCACACGGACGTGAGCCTCTGGTACGTGCTGTCCGCCCACCGCGGCCAGCGGTTCACGCCCGATCCGGTGGAGTTCGCCGGCATCCGCTGGTGGACGCCGGCCGAGGTGCACGAGGCGCCGGCCGGCACGATCGAGCCGCATCTGGGCCGGATGCTGACCAAACTGGCGGCAGCGACGCCTTGACCCGTCCCCTGCGGCAAGGCCCAGCGTGACCGGTGCCGGTCGCGGTGACCGGCACGAGGAGCGCGAGGGAGGCACGGTGCGGCTGCTGACCATCGGCGCGTTCGCCCGGGCGACCGGCCTGAGCGCCAAGGCGCTGCGCATCTACGACGACTGCGGGCTGCTGCCCCCTGCTGCTGTGGACCCGCACTCGGGCTACCGCTACTACGCGCCGGAGCAGGCGGACCGGGCACGGCTGATCGCCGGGCTGCGCCGGGCCGGGATGCCGCTGGCCGAGATCCGTACCGTTTGCGGCCTGCCGCCCGCTGCCGCCGCCGAGGCGCTCGACGCCTGGTGGCGGCGGGTCAGCGCGGACACCGCGGCGCGCGGCCGGGCCGTCGCGCTCCTCGTCGACAGGCTCAGCGAGAGGGGCACCACCATGTCCGAGACCACCTTCCGGTACGCGACGCGTTGCGAGACGGGCACGGTCCGCGATTCCAACGAGGACACCGCGTACGCGAGCGCGGCGCTGCTCGCGGTCGCCGACGGCGTACGCGGTCCCGCCGGGTCCACCGCCGGCGCGGCGGCGGTGGACGCGCTGCGGCCGTTGGAGCAGGCGGACGCGCCGCAGGCCGACCTGCTCGCCGCGCTTGCCGACGCGGTGACCCGGGCCGACCGGGCGGTTCGCGCGCACGCCACCGACGCCGATCAGCCCGCCACCACGCTCACCGCGCTCGTACGGCGTGGCACCCGGCTCGCGCTGGTGCACGTCGGGGACAGCCGGGCGTACCTGCTGCGCGGCGGCGAGCTGTCCCGGCTCACCCAGGACCACACGTACGTGCAGACGCTCGTCGACCAGGGCCGGCTCACGCCGGCCGAGGCAGGGGCGCATCCGCAGCGGGCGCTGCTGGCCCGGGCGCTCGGCGCGGGCGCGGAGGTGGAGGCGGACCTGGCGCTGCGGACCGCGCTGCCCGGCGACCGCTACCTGCTCTGCTCCGACGGCCTCTCCGCCGTGGTGGACCCGGGCGCGCTGCACGCCGCGCTGGCCGAGGCGGACGACCCGGAGAGCGCCGTCGAGCGCCTGGTCGAGCTGGCGTACGCGGCCGGCGCGCCGGACAACATCGCCTGCGTGGTCGCCGACCTGGCGCCGTGATCCCCCGCGACCCGGGCCGGGTTGTCCGGCCCGGGTCGTACCCTGGCGATCATGCGAATCGGCATCGTGATCCTGCCCGACCAGCGTTGGTCGGAAGCGCGTCGGCGATGGACCCAGGTGGACGAGTGGGGCTTCGACCACGCCTGGACCTACGACCACCTGGGGTGGCGTGACCTGGTCGACGGGCCGTGGTTCGACTCGTGGACGACGCTGACCGCGGCGGCCGGCGTGACGTCCCGGGTGAAGCTCGGGACGCTCGTGGCGTCGCCGAACTTCCGGCACCCGGCGGCGTTCGCCAGGCAGGTGACCGCGCTCGACGACGTGTCGGACGGCCGGCTGCTGCTCGGCCTGGGCGCGGGCGGCATCGGCTTCGACTCGGCGGTGCTCGGCGGCGAGACGCTGCCGCCCCGGCAGCGCGTGGACCGGTTCGCCGAGTTCACCGAGTTGCTCGACCTGATCCTGCGGGAGGACGGCACGACCCTGCGCGGTGAGTGGTTCACCGCTGTGGACGCGCGCAACAACCCGGGGTGCGTCCAGCAGCCCCGGGTGCCGTTCGTGCTGGCCGCGAACGGTCCCCGCTCGATGCGGCTGGTCGCCCGGTTCGGGCAGGGCTGGGTCACCACCGGGCTCGGCGGCGACGTCGAGACCTGGTGGGGCACTGTGGCGGAGCTGTCCGACCGGATGGACCGCACGCTGGAGCAGGCCGGCCGCGACCCGGCGACGCTCGACCGCTACCTGTCGCTCGACTCGGCACCGGTGTTCTCGCTGACCAGCGCCGACTTCCTCGCCGAGCAGGTGGCCCGGGCGGCCCGGCTGGGCTTCACCGACGTGGTGACGCACTGGCCCCGGGCCAGCAGCTGGTACGCGGGCGACGAGGCGGTGCTGGTGGAGGCGGCGGCGCTGCTGCCGGAGCTGCGCCGGGCCGGTTAGGTGCCGACGCTGCCCTCGGTGGAGACCAGCCGGAACCGGAGGCAGACGATCCGGGTGTCGTCGGTGACCGGCGTGCCCTGCCGGGCCCAGTAGGCGCCGTGGCCCTCGCGCCACTCCTCGATCGACCGGTCGCCCTCGCCCTCGGCGCGGGCGAAGTCCCACGGCACGTCGGCGAAGCGCACCACCTCGACGCCTGTCACCTCGATCACGGCGACGAACTCGTCGTTGTCGTCGACGAGCACCTGCCGCTCGCCGACGTGCTCCAGTTCCTCGCCGTCCTCGTCGTACTCCTGCACGAGACCGGCGGTGGCGGTCTTCACGCCGGAGAGCACGAGGGTGTTGAGCCGGGTGCGCAGCTCGCCTGGTGTGCCGAGGGCGAGTGCGCGCAATCCACCGATGCGGGGCCACATGCTGCCGACGCTACGGCACCGTACCGCCGTCGCTCATCCGGTTTCGCGGCGTCTCACGGCAGTTGGTCGCCGGTGAGCAGGGCGCGCAGCCTCAGCCGCGTGGCGACCTCGGGCGGGCAGGTCGCGACGAGCGCGGCGGAGCCGATCAGGTCGGCCCCGGCGTCCCGGACAACCCGGCTGAGCGCGTCGAGCTGCGCGCCGGTGTCGACCCAGTCGTCGACCAGCAGCACCCGGTCGCCGGTGCCGAGCCGCCGGCCGTCCACGCCGACCCGCAGCCGCCGGCCCCGGTAGTCCGGGGGTGTCTGCGCCCAGCGCGTCGGTCCGACCCGGCGCCGCTCTCCGCCGTCCTTGTACGCGGGCAGGAAACCGGCCCCGGCGGCGACCGCGACGAGCGGGCCGAGCAGCAGCCCGGTCACCTCGGGGGCGATCACGACGGTCGGACGATCCTCGGGGAACAGCCCGGCCACCGCTGGCCCGACCTGGGCCAGCACCTCGGGGTCACGCCACCAGCCGGAGATGTCGCTGACCAGGTGGGTGCTGCCCGGGCCGGGGTCGATCCACCCGAACAGCTCGACCAGGCGACGACTCAGCACGTCTTCCATCCTGGCGGATCTGTGGGCCGTTCGGCCGATCGACTGTGGCGTGATCGGCTACACGTACCAGGGTAAATGCGGGCATAGCACCATGATCACGTTGACTTCGGAAGTGCTTCTCTCGTTACGGTGCGGGCCGGTTTGTTCAGTTGACGAAAGGACCGGGCCGGTGGCTGCTAGGCACCTTCGTACCCGCAAGTTCTCCTCGCCCGCCGCCATCGCCGCCACCGCGGCGGTCGGTGTGGCGCTCGCGGTCGGCGGTACCGTCGGCGCCGTGCGGCTCACCTCCGCCGAGCCGCCCGCCGAGCCGGCCGTGGTCGAGACGCTGCCCAGCACGCCCGCCCCCACGTCGGCCGCCCCCTCGCCGAGCGCGTCCGCCTCGCCGAGCGCGAGTCTCAGCCCGTCGCCGAAGGCCACCCCGAGCCCGAAGGCGAGCCGCACCCAGGCGGCCTCCCGCAGCAAGGCCCGGACCGCCTCCCCGTCGCCGACGGCGAAGAAGACGAGCAGCCCGAAGGTCGTGGACAGCGGCTCCTGCGGCGCCTCCTTCTACGCCGAGGGCCAGATGACGGCGAACGGCGAGACGTTCAACCCGGACGCGCTCACCGCCGCGCACAAGACGCTGCCGTTCAACACGAAGGTCCGGGTGACCAACCCGGCCAACGGCAAGTCGGTGGTGGTGCGGATCAACGACCGTGGCCCGTTCATCGAGGGCCGGTGCCTGGACCTGTCCCGCGCCGCGTTCGCGACCATCGCCGCCACCGGCCTCGGCCACGTGAACGTCCGGTACGAGGTGCTCGGCTGACCGGCCACTCGGGCAGAACTTCCACGACCGACGGGCCAGGTTCATTCTCCCGTTCACGTCCATCAGGCATGCTGTCCGATGTACGCACGCAACCCTTCCAGCCGGGCCGAGGCCCGCTGAGTCCCGGATCCCGCGCCGGTCTCGGCGCGGCCCTCGCGCTGCTCGCGATCGTGGTCGCGGTGGAGCTGGCCGACGGCCGCCCGGCGCACTACCTGGCGTTGATGGTCGTCGCGCCGTTCCTCGCGGCAGCCCTGGCGTCCTGGCGGGTGGTGCTCGCGGTGGGCGGCCTCGCCACCGCCATCGGGATCGGCTTCGCCATCGCCGAACGGGGCAGCCCGCTGGTGACAGTCGTCAATGTGACAGCGGTCGGTGTGGCCACCGCGATCGCGGCGGCGACGGCGGCGGTACGCCAGCGCCAGGCGGACCGGATCGCGGAGCTGTCCCGGCTCGCCTCGGTCGCCCAGCAGGCGGTGCTGCGACCGCTCGGCCCGCAGGTCGGCACGCTGGCGGTGGCCGCCCGATACATCTCCTCCACCGCGACGGCCGAGATCGGCGGCGACCTGTACGAGGTGATGGACACCCCGTACGGCGTCCGCATGATCATCGGTGACGTACGGGGCAAGGGGCTGGACGCGGTCCGCCTGGCCAGCATCGTGCTCGGCTCCTACCGGCACGTCGCGTACGAGCGGGCCGACCTGCGCGCGGTGGTGACCGACCTGGATCGCGCGGTGGCCCGCAACGTCGGCGACGAGGACTTCGTCACCGCCGCCCTGGTCGAGGAGCGCGGCGGCACGCTCACCATCGTCAACTGCGGGCACCCGTCGCCGTTGCTGCTGCGCCGCGGTGCGGTGATCCCGCTGGAGCCGCCCGCGCCCGCGCCGCCGCTCGGTTTCATGCCCGTGGTCCGGCCCCGGGTGGAGCGGCTGGAACCGGGCGACCGGCTGCTGCTGTTCACCGACGGGCTGGGTGAGGCGCGCCGGGACGGCGAGTTCTTCCCCACTGCCGACCGGGCCTGGCGGCTGCTCGGCCACGGCACCGTCGCGGACGGGCTGGCCTCGCTGGAGACCGCCCTGGTCGAGTGGGTGCACGGCCGGCTCGACGACGACATCGCGCTGGTCCTGATGGAGTACGTCGGCCCGCGCAGCACCACCGCCGCGCCGGTTCCGAGCTGGGAGGTCGGCGCCGCCGACGGATGAACGGGAAGTGTGTAATCGCTGTCACTTCCGAGATCCGCTTGTCGTTGCCTACCGGCGAGTAATACAGTCTGGAGTTACTGATCGGTAACACCTGTCCGGAAGCGGGGCCAGCGAGCATGACCCACTACAAGAGCAATGTGCGGGACCTTGAGTTCAACCTGTTCGAGGTATTCGGGGCGGACCGGACGCTCGGCCAGGCGCCGTTCACGGACCTGGACGTCGACACGGCCCGCAGCTTCCTCGGCGAGGTCGACCGCCTCGCCCGCGAGGATCTGGCCGCCAGCTACTCGGACAGCGACCGCAATCCGCCGGTCTTCGACCCGGCGACGTTCACCGCGCCGCTGCCGGAGTCGTTCAAGAAGTCGTACAAGGCGTTCATGGACTCCGAGTTCTGGCGCCTGGACCTGCCGGAGTCCCTGGGCGGCACGAACGCCCCGCGCGCCCTCTGGTGGTCGCTCGCCGAGCTGGTGCTCGGCGCCAACGCCCCGATCTGGATGTACGCCTCCGGCCCGTCCTTCGCCCACGTGCTGCACGTCGAGGGCACCGAGGAGCAGAAGAAGTGGGCCCGGCTGTTCATCGACAAGCAGTGGGGCTCGACCATGGTCCTCACCGAGCCGGACGCCGGCTCGGACGTGGGCGCCGGCCGTACCCGCGCGATCCAGCAGCCGGACGGCTCGTGGCACATCGAGGGCGTGAAGCGCTTCATCACCTCCGGTGAGCACGACCTGAGCGACAACATCGTCCACTACGTGCTGGCCCGTCCGGTCGGCGTCGAGGGCGTCGGCGGCCCGGGCACCAAGGGCCTGTCGCTGTTCGTCGTGCCGAAGTACCACTTCGACGCCGAGACCGGCGAGCTGGGCGAGCGCAACGGCGTCTACGCGACGAACGTCGAGCACAAGATGGGCCTGAAGGTCTCGAACACCTGCGAGGTGACCTTCGGCGAGCACGGCGTACCGGCCAAGGGCTGGCTGCTGGGCGAGAAGCACGACGGCATCCGCCAGATGTTCATGATCATCGAGTACGCCCGGATGCTGGTCGGCACCAAGGCGATCGCCACGCTCTCCACCGGCTACCTGAACGCGCTGGAGTACGCCAAGAACCGGGTGCAGGGCGCGGACCTGACCCAGATGGCCGACAAGACCGCCCCGCGGGTGACCATCACCAACCACCCGGACGTGCGCCGCTCGCTGCTGCTGCAGAAGTCGTACGCCGAGGGCCTGCGCGCGCTGGTCTGCTACACCGCGACCTGGCAGGACAAGGTCACGATCGCCGAGGCGGCCGGTGACGAGAAGGCCACCAAGCTGGCGAAGCGGGTCAACGACCTGCTCCTGCCGCTGGTCAAGGGCGTCGGCTCGGAGCGGGCGTACGAGCTGCTCGGTCACGAGGCGCTCCAGACCTACGGCGGTTCCGGCTTCCTCCAGGACTACCCGCTGGAGCAGTACGTCCGGGACGCCAAGATCGACACCCTGTACGAGGGCACCACCGCGATCCAGAGCCTCGACCTGATCTTCCGGAAGATCGTCCGGGACAACGGCAAGGCCCTGATGGCTGTTGCCGCCGAGATCCAGGAGCACATCGCCTCCGAGGCCGGCAACGGCCAGCTCAAGGAGGAGCGTCAGGCGCTCGGCAAGGCGCTCGCCGAGATCCAGAACATCCTCGGCGTGATGACCGGCTGGCTGGGCGAGGCCCAGGGCGGCGACACCCGCGCGCTCTACAAGGTCGGCCTGAGCAGCCGCCGGTTCCTGCTGGCGATCGGCGACCTGGTGGTCGGCTGGCTGCTGCAGAAGCAGGCGGACGTGGCGCTGAAGGCGCTGGCCGGCGAGGTCTCGGCGGCCGACAAGTCCTTCTACACCGGCAAGGTCGCCGCGGCCCGGTTCTTCGCCCGCGAGGTGCTGCCCCGCATCGGCGCCGACCGCCGGATCATCGAGGGCACCGACCTGGAGATCATGGACCTCCCGGAGGAGGTTTTCTGAGCCCTTCCGGGGGCTTTCACCCCTGAAACGTCACTCTCCCCCTCATGACGACGGCCGGCGGGCACCAGCCCGCCGGCCGTCGCCGTGCGTGTGCCCGGGGTGGATAGGCGGCCCGGTGGCGGGTAACCGTCGCGGACCACGACCGGAGTACGCCCAAGGCCATCGCACGGGGGAGTGCAGCGCACATGGGCATTGGTAGCGCCATCTTTCTCATCGCGCTCGGCGCGATCATGACCTTCGCCATCCGGGCCAACGTCTGGTGGATCGACCTGCGCGCGGTCGGCTGGGTGTTCATCCTGGCCGGGCTGGGCGTCCTGCTGACCACGCTGTGGTTCTGGCAGGACCGCCGCAAGCGGGCCCGCACGCTCATCGTGGAGGAGAACCGGCTCTCGCATCCGACCGCGATGATGCCGCCGCCGCCCGACCCGCCGCCGCCGACGGCCCCGCCGTCCTGACGCCGTGTCTCAGCGGCCGATCCGGTCCAGCTCGGCGAGGTCGTCGCCGGAGAGGGTCAGCCCGGCGCCGGCGACGTTCTCGCGCAGGTGCGCGACGGACTTGGTGCCGGGGATCAGCAGGATGTTCGGCGAACGCCGCAGCAGCCAGGCCAGGGCGACGCCCATCGGTGTCGCCCCCAGGCGTTCGGCCACCGCCGACAACGCCGCGGACTGCAATGGGGTGAACCCGCCGAGCGGGAAGAACGGCACGTAGGCGACGCCCTGCCGGGCCAGCTCGTCGATCAGGTCGTCGTCCTGGCGGTGGGCCAGGTTGTACAGGTTCTGCACGCAGACGATCGGCGCGATCGACCGCGCCTCGGCCACCTGTTCCGGCGTCACGTTGCTCAGGCCCAGGTGGCGGATCAGGCCCTCCTGCTGGAGCGTGGCGAGCGTGTCCAGCGCCTCGGCGAGCGATCCGGGCTGCGGCCCCGTGGCGTCGCCCAGCCGCAGGTTCACCAGGCCGAGCGAGTCCACGCCGAGCGTCTCCAGGTTCTCCCGGACCTGCCGGCGCAGGCTCTCCGGATCCCGTGCGGTGGGCCAGCCGCCCTGCTCGTCCCGGTCCGCGCCGACCTTGGTGACGACGTGCAGCGAATCCGGGTACGGGTGCAGCGCCTCCCGGATCAGCCGGTTGGTGACGAACGGCCCGTACGCCGCGCTGGTGTCGATGTGGGTGATGCCGAGCGCGACCGCCTCGCGCAGCACCGCCAGGGCGCCGTCGTGGTCGGCGGGCGGTCCCATGACCCAGGGGCCGGCGAGCTGCATCGCGCCGTAGCCGAACCGGGTGACGGTCAGGTCGCCCAGCGTCCAGTTGCCGCCGGGAAGGGTGGTGCGGGCCATGCGTGTACCTCTTGGCTCTCGTCGTCCGTGACGGGCGCCGCCGGATCACAGCGCCCGGCCTCCACTATCGGCGTGTAACTTTCCGGGGGGAAGTAGGCACCTCAAAGTGCGTAGCTCACCGGCGTGGCAGGAGCAGAGCATGAGCAAGGCCGAGTACGACGCGTTCCTGGCCCAGTGCCCCAGCCGGCAACTGCTCGACCGGATCACCGACAAGTGGGTCACGCTGGTGCTGGCCGCGTTGCGCAGCGACGGCTCGCACCGGTTCGGAGCGGACTGCGCCGGCGAGCCGCGACCGAGGCGATACTCCGAGCTGTTCCGCACGCTGCCCGGGGTCAGCCAGAAGATGCTCACCCAGACGCTGCGCGCCCTGGAGCGCGACGGAATGATCACCCGCACGGTGGAGCCGACGGTGCCGGTGACTGTCACCTACGAGCTGACCGACCTCGGGTTCTCCCTGCACGAGATGATCCGGGGCCTGAAGACCTGGGCCGAGACGCACATGGAGGACGTGCTCGCCAACCGGGCGACCTACGACAGCCGGGTCTGAGCGGTCCGCTCAGGCGCGGGCGGTGTGGCGGCCGGTGATCGGCGCGTTCCCCGGTGCGAGGTCGGCCCAGCGGGTCGTCGGCCGGTGCACCACCAGGTCGGTGGTCCGTAGCCCGTCCGGGTCGGCCCGCTGCGGATCGAGCAGCGCCGACAGCAGAGAGATCCCCGGGTTGTGCGCGACGAGCAGCACCGTCCCGGCGGTCGGCTCGACCGTCCACAGCAGCTCCAGCAGCTGATCCGGAAGCGCGTCGTACGCGGTCACCTCGTATCGCACCGCGGGAGCCGAGCCCGCCGGACCGCCCTCCGGCGGGGAACCGCTCATACCCATCGCCACGTCGTGCCAGGTCTGCCGGGTGCGCCGGGCGGGCGAGCAGAGGACCACGTCGGGGAGCAGCGCGTGCCGGGCCAGCCAGGCGCCCGCGGTGGCGGCGTCGGCGTGCCCCCGCGCGGTGAGCGACCGGTCCGTGTCCGGGAGGTCACCGGACTGCTCGGCCTTGGCGTGCCGCAGCAGCACCAGCGTCCGCTGCCCGTTCCTGCCGTCCGTCATACCGCCCAGCTTGCCTGATTGACGATCAAAGCGCCTGGGTATGTCGATGTGTGCCGCTACCTCATCCATGGCCGCGGCGGGCAGGAAACGCCAGCAGGACGCCAAGGAGGCGACGTCATGGGCATCGGTGCCAGCATCTTCCTCATCGCGCTCGGCGCGATCTTCGCGTTCGCCATCGACGCCAATCTGGGATGGCTGAACCTCAACGTGGTGGGCTGGGTGCTCATGCTCGCCGGCGTCGCCGGCCTGCTCACCACGCTCTACTTCTGGAACAGCCGCCGCCGTGTGGTGGCCGCTCCGGTACGCGAGCAGGTCGTCGCCGAGCCGGTGGTGCCGGTGCGCGACGACCGCGTCGTGCGCGAGGAGTACCGCGAGGTGCGCCGTCCGGGCTCGGGCTACCCGGCCTGACCCCGAGAACCCGAGGGCCCCGCAACGGTGCGGGGCCCTCGCGCATGTCCGGGGTCCGCTCGGGTCAGGCGAACAACGCGAAGTAGATCGCGATGTGGTGGCAGATCGCGGCGACGAGCGTGCAGGCGTGGAAGAACTCGTGGTGGCCGAAGACGGTGGGCCACGGGTTCGGCCGGCGCAGCGCGTAGAACACCGCGCCCACGCTGTAGATCGCGCCGCCCACGCTCAGCAGCACCAGCGCGGTGACGCCACCGGCGTGCAGGATCTGCGGCAGCATGGCCACCGCTACCCAGCCGAGCGCCAGGTAGAGCGGGGCGGAGACCCAACGCGGCGCGTGCGGCCAGATCAGCTTCACCGCCACGCCCGCGATCGCGCCGCCCCAGACCAGGCTCAGCATGATCGTGGCCTGCCGGGTGTCCAGCAGCAGCGCGCAAAACGGTGTGTAGGTGCCGGCGATGAACACGAAGATCATCGAGTGGTCCATCCGGCGCATGATCTGGTAGCCGCGTTCGGACCAGACCCGCCGGTGGTAGAGCGCGCTGGTGCCGAACAGCCCGCACACGGTGAAGCTGTAGATCAGGCAGCTCACCAGCGGCGCCCAGCCGGGACGACCGGCGGCGATCGAACACAGCACGATGCCGCAGACGAGAGCGGCGAAGAACGCGTAAGCGTGCAGCCAGCCGCGCATGCGCGGCTTCCCGATGTCGGCCGGCCGGAGCCGGAACGGTGCGGAGGTCGTCACCTCAATAGGTTACGACGGCGTAGGTTACTTGCAAGTAGTGTGGACCGTCACCTCACCCGGCGGGAGGATGACCGGATGCTGATCCGGCCGGTCGGGGCGTACGCCCTGCTCCTCGACTGCGACGACGCGGAGCAGGCGCAGGCGTGGCGGGCCGAACTGTGGCGCCGGCGCCAGGCGGGCGAGCTGACCGCAACCGAGATCGTCCCCGGCGCGGTCACCGTGCTGCTCGACGGCGTACCGGACCCGCAGGCCGCAGCCGCGCGGATCGCCGGCTGGCGGCCCCGGACCGCCGCCTCCGGCGCGACCACCACCGAGGTCCGGGTGCCAGTCGTGTACGACGGCGAGGACCTCCCGCGGGTCGCCGACCACTGGCAGGTGGACGTGCCCGCCGTCGTCGACCGGCTGCGGCGCACCGAGTTCCGGGTCGCGTTCTGCGGCTTCGCGCCCGGGTTCGCGTACCTGACCGGGCTGCCGCCCGAGCTCGCGGTGCCCCGGCTCGCCACGCCGCGTACCCGGGTGCCGGCCGGCTCGGTCGCGCTCGCCGGCCCGTACGCGGGCATCTACCCCGCCGCGTCACCCGGTGGCTGGCTGCTCGTCGGCCGCACCGACCTGCCGCTGTTCGACGTGCGCGCCGACCCGCCGGCCCGGCTCGCCCCCGGCACCCGCGTCCGGCTGGTCGACGCACCGTGATCGAGGTGCTGCGCGCCGGGGCGCTCACCACCGTCCAGGACCAGGGGCGGCCCGGGTGGGCGCACCTCGGCGTACCCCGCTCCGGCGCGCTCGACCCGGCCGCCCTGCGCCTGGCCAACCGGCTCGTCGGCAACGACGAGCACGCCGCCGGGCTGGAGATCACCATGACCGGCTGCGCGCTGCGCGTCACCCGGGCGGTGGCTGTCGCCCTCACCGGCGCCCCGGCCGACGTGGTCGTCGAGTGGCCGGCCGGGGCCGCACCGCGCCGGCCGGGGGACGTGGGGCGGCCGCTCGCGCTGCCCGCCGGGGCGGTGCTGCGCGTCGGACCGGCCCGCGCCGGGGTACGGACCTGGCTGGCGGTCAGCGGCGGGATCGCCGTCGAGCCGGTGCTCGGCAGCCGCGCCACCGACACGCTCTCCGGCCTCGGACCGCCGCCGCTGCGCGACGGGGACCGGCTGCCGCTCGGCACCCCGGCCGGCCCACCCGCACCCGTCGACGTCCCCGTCACCCGACCGGTCCCGGACGAGCTGCGGCTCACCGTGCGCCCCGGCCCCCGGCAGGACTGGTTCACCCCCGAGGCGCTTGATCTGCTGTGCCACGCCGCGTACACGGTGAGCCCGGACAGCAACCGGGTCGGCGCGCGGCTGGCCGGCGCGACGCTGACCCGCGCGGTCGCCGGCGAACTCCCCAGCGAGGGCCTGGTGCTCGGCGCGGTGCAGGTGCCGCCGGACGGCCGGCCGCTCGTCTTCCTGGCCGACCACCCCACCACCGGCGGGTACCCGGTCATCGGGGTGGTGGACGACGTGACCCCGCTCGCCCAGGCCCGGCCAGGCACTACGGTGACGTTCCATGGACCTCAACGCTGACCTGGGCGAGGGATTCGGAAGCTGGCGGCTCGGCGACGACCACGCGCTGCTCGACCTGATCAGCTCCGCGAACGTCGCCTGCGGCTTCCACGCCGGTGACGCGGCCACCATGCACCGGGTCTGCGCCGGCGCCGCCGAACGCGGCGTCGCGGTGGGCGCGCAGGTCGGCTACCGGGACCTCGCCGGCTTCGGCCGGCGGCACATCGCGTACGACTTCGCCGAACTACGCGACGAGACGATCTACCAGCTCGGGGCGCTCGACGCCTTCTGCCGCCTGTACCGCACCCGGGTCCGCTACCTCAAACCGCACGGCGCGCTCTACCACGCGGCAGCCCGCGACGAGGGCCAGGCCGCCGCGCTGGTGGCGGCGATCAGCGGGTACGACCACGAGCTGCCGGTGCTCTGCCAGCCCGGCACCGTGCTGGCCCAGCTCGCTGCGGGCGCCGGGCTGCGGGTGGTGGCCGAGGGCTTCGCCGACCGCAACTACCTCCCCAACGGCACGCTCGTACCGCGCAGCTCACCGGACGCGCTGGTGACCGACCCGGAGCAGGTGGCAGTCCGGGCGGTACGGATGGCCGTCGAGCGCACGCTGGTCGCCGTCGACGGGACGGTCATCCCGGCCCCGGTCGAGTCGATCTGCCTGCACGGGGACACCCCCGGCGCGGTGCGGTGCGCGGAGCTGGTCCGCGCAGCGCTCATCGACGCCGGGGTGACCCCCACCTCGTTCGCCTGAACGGAGCGGTCAGGACTCGTCCATGCCGCGCAGGACCAGCGGCACACGGGTCGCGCCACCGGTGACCACCCGGACCGGCACGCCCCAGTCCTGCCGCGTCAGGTGGCAGGCCGCGTGCTCCACGTCGGCGTCGCAGGTCGCCGCCTGGGCGGTCACCTGGAGCACCCCCTGCGCCACGTCGCCGCTGACCACCAGCTTGCGGGACAGGTCGGTGGTCGTGCCCGCGCCCTCGACCAGCAGCTCCGGCGGGGACGCCGAGACCACCAGCCGGGTCGACGGCCCGTACGTCTCGTCGAGCTTCTGCCCCGGCGCCGGCGTGAAGATCACGTCGAGCGTCAGCTCCCCGGCCACCACGTCTGTGGGCTTGCGCTCCAGCCGGTGCCGGGGGCCCTCCACCGTGTTCGCGCCGGCCGACGTCAGCGCGCCCGGTGCCAGCCGGGTCAGCCGGTGCGCGGCCGACTCGACCACCAGCACGTCGCCCTCACCGGTGAGCACCAGGTCGCTCGGCTCGGCCAGCCCGTCCGCCACGGTGCCCACCTGGCCGGTCTCCGGGTCGAAACGGCGCACCGCCCCGTTGTACGTGTCGGCGATCAGCACCGAGCCGTCGGGCAGCGCGCACACGCCCAGCGGGTGCTGGAGCAACGCCTGGTCGGCCGGGCCGTCGACGTGCCCGAAGTCGAACAGGCCCTGACCGACGGCGGTGTGCATCTCGCCGCCGGAGACCCACCGGATCGCGCTGGTCTCGCTGTCGGCCACCCAGAGGCGGGCCCCGTCGGCCGAGACGGACAACCCGGACGGCTGCGCCATCCACACGTCCGGCAGCGGGCCGTCGCGCAGCGCCTCGACAGTGGTCCCGGCGTACATGCCGGCGGTGCGCTTCATCGGGTCGAACCACCAGAGCTGGTGGATGCCGGCCATCGCCACGATCACCCGGTCGTCGTACCAGGCCACGTCCCACGGGGACGACAGGTCGACGGCGCGGGCGTCGTGCGCGTGGTCGTCGACGGTCGAGCGCCACTGCCGCCCGGTGCCGGCCACGGTGACCACCTCGCCGGAGGACAGCCGTACGCCGCGCAGCAGGTGGTTGACGGTGTCCGCGACGACCACGTCGTAACCGGCCACCTCGGCCACGTGCGGCGGCAGCAGGCAGAGCCCCTGCGGCTCGGCGAACGTGGCGGCGGAGGCCGGGCCGTCCGTACGACCCCGGGAACCGGCGCCGATGCGGCGGACCACCGTCTCGCCGTCGGCGGCCAGCTCGACCAGTGAGTGCCGGGCCGAGTCGCTGACCAGCAGGTTCCCGCCGTCGAGCGGCAGCGCCTTGCCGGGGAACCGCAGCACCGTGTCCGGCTCGGCCGGCGGCACGTACGGGCCCTCGCCCCGGTGCAGCGTGCCCTTCGCCTCGTGGCCGGCGATCAACTCGTCGATCAGCCGGGCCAGCCCTTCGGCGTGCCCCTCGCCGGCCATGGTGGCGACCACGTACCCCTCGGGGTCGACCACGGCGAGCGTCGGCCACGCCTTGGCCGCGTACTGCTGCCACATGTCCATCTCGGCGTCGTCGAGCACCGGGTGGTGCACGCCGTACCGCTCGACGGCCGCGCTCAGCGCCGCCGGGTCCTTCTCGTGCTCGAACTTCGGCGAGTGCACGCCGATCACGACCAGGACGTCGCCGTACTTCTCTTCGAGCGGACGCAACTCGTCGAGCACGTGCAGGCAGTTGATGCAGCAGAACGTCCAGAAGTCGAGCAGGACGATCTTGCCGCGCAGATCGGCCAGCGTGACGGCCTTGCCGCCGGTGTTCAGCCAGGCCCGACCCCGCAGTTCCGGTGCCCGTACGCGTGCGCTCATGCCCCCATCGTGCCGCACCGGCCGGGCGCGCTCCCGGCGATCCCAGGGTGAACAGACGCACACCGGAACGGCGCGGAGCGCCCACCCCGCGAGGGTGGACGCTCCGCATACGTGCGGTTACTGGCCGGCGGGCTTCAGGCAGAGCACCCGGGTGGTGCCGCCGCCCTCGACCGAGACCGAGGGCTGCGACAGATCGGCGCACTTGTCCTTGTTGTCCACCTTCGACACCACGCTGAACGCGCCCGGCTCGCCGCAGTCGGCGGCCACGGCGCTCGTGCCGGACTGCTTCACGCAGGAGCCGACCGCCGGGTCGAAGCCCGCCGACTTGTCGTCGCCGACCTTGCCGAGCAACGTCAGCAGACCCAGCGGTACGGCGAGGATGAGCACCGCCGCGATCAGCACGGCGGCGAGCACCCGGCCGTTGCGCACCTTCGGCGGCGGTGCCTCGGTCTGCGACTCGGCGGCGTCCGGCTTGAACGCGTCGAAGCGGCCCTGCTCCGGCTCGGCGCTAGGACCGTCCTGCGACCAGGCCGGCGGGGCCTGCTGGGGCGGCGGGAAGGCGTTCGGACCCGCCGGGCCCTGGCCGGGCACCGCGACCGAGGCGCGTCCCCCGGCGGACGGGCCGAACCGGTCCGGCTCGCCGAACGGCTCGGGCCGGCCGGCCGGGCTGCCGAACGGCGCCTGCTGCCCACCGAACGGGTCCTGCTGGCCGCCGGGGCCGCCGAACGGGTCCTGCTGACCACCCTGCGCGCCGAACGGCTCGGGCTGGCCGCCCGGGCCACCGAACGGGTCCGGCCGGCCACCCGGGCCGCCGAACGCGTCCTGGCCGCCGGGAGCGCCGTACGGGCTCTGCGGGCCGCCGAACGGGTCACGGGAGGCGTCGGGCTGCTCGCCGCCCGGGTGCACGCCGTTCGCGGGGCGGGTGTTGCCGGGCGGGTCCACGAAGGACGGCACACCGACCGGGAACGACGGCGGCGCGGCGGGCGAGGAGGGCGCTCCGGCGTACCCGTGCGGGCCGTCGGCGTCCTCGGACCGCGACTGCGGGCCGGGGAAGCCGTTGCCGTGCGGCCCGTCCTGGCCGGGGAACCCGGACTCGTCCTGCTCGGGGGCGTCCTCGGGCTCCGGGCGGGCGGGCCGCCCGTACACGCGGGGCTGCGGCGTGGGGCCGCCGGTCGGCAGCGGCTGGTCGGACGGCGGGGTGACGCGGCTGGCCACCGGCACCGACGCGCTCGCCGAGACCGGGCCGCCCTCCGGGGAGGTACGCGGTCCGGGAACGGCTGGCGACTGCGGCTCGTTCCAGCCACCGTCGCCGCGCTCCGGCTCGCACCCCTGGGGTTCGGGGCCCGGGTGGTCGGCGGGCGACGACGCGGCCAGCGCGGCGCCCGGCACCCGCTGCTGCTGTGCCGGCAGCGGCACCGCGTTGCCGGGGGAGATGCCCGGCGCGGGCGCGGGCTGGTAGGCCGGGGCGGAGTCCTCGGACCGGCCCCATGCCTCGGCCTGCGGCCACGGCTCGGGCGACGGTGCGGCCGGACGCTCGTCCTGGTTGCCGCCCCAGCCGGCGGGCGCGTCGGACGACGGCACGGAGACGCTCGCGCGGGCCTCGACCGGCGCGGCGGCGCCCCAGGCGGGCTGCGCGGGCTCGTCCGACGGCCGCGCGGGCTCGTGCTGCTGCGGTACGGAGGCCGCGCCGCTCCAGGCGCCGCCCTGCTCACCGGAGTCACGCTGCTGCGGTACGGCGGCGCCGTCACCCCAGCCGCCGGCCTGCCGGCCCTGGTTCGGCTCCCAGCCGCCCTGCTGTGCCGCCTCGGCGGGGTTCGCGGCGCGCCCGGCGGCCCAGCCGCCCGAGCGGTCCGGGTCCTCGGTGCGGGCCGGCTCGTCCCAGCCGCCGGACCGGTTCTCGGCCTGCGGGGCGGGCCAGCCGCCGGAACGCTGTCCGTCGTCGTGCTGCGGCCCGCCGGTCGCGCGCCAGCCGCCGCTGTCCTCGGCCGAGCGGTTGTCCTGATCGGACTGCTCCGGAGTGGACCAGGCGTTGTCCGGCCGGGCGGCGCCGGGCACCGAGACCGCTGCGGCGGCTCGGGCGGGCGGGTCGGCCGGCGGCCAGGTGGCGCCGGTCTGCTGACCCGGCGCCCAGGCCGGCTGGCTCTCCCGCGGGTTCCAGCCGCCCGAGCGGTTCGGGTCGTCGGACGCGGCAGGCTGCTCGTCGCGGGGGTTCCAGCCGCCGGAGCGGTTCGGGTCGTCCTGCTGCTGCGCTGCGGCCCAGCCACCGGCGCGACCGGAGGCGTCCTCGTGCTGCCCGCCGGTGGGCGCGAAGCCGCCGGAGCGGTGCGGGTCGTCCGCGGGGGCGGGCGTGACCCAGGTCTCGTTCGGCACGGTGGCCGGGGCGGGCACGTAACCGGTGCCGCGGGCGGCCGGGTCACCGGACGGCGACCAGCCCGGCTGCTCGCCGGAACCCCACCCCTGACGGTTCTGCTCGGCGGCGGCCCAGGGGGCCTGCGACGGCTCGGCCGGGCTGCCCGGCGGCGTGGCGGCCCAGGCGGGCGGCGCCTGCTCGGCGCCGCGATCAGGGCCGGACTGCTCCTGGTTGCCCCAGGCGGGGCCACCGGAACCGGACCAGGCGGGGTTGCCCTGGTCGTTGCCGCCCCAGGCGGGCTGCGGGACCTGGGCGGTCGCCCGCCCGGTCACCGGCTGCCCGGCGGGCGGGGCCCACGCGGGTGGCTGGTCGTCGTTCGCGGCCCAGGCCGGGGCCGGCTGCGCGGGCCGACCGGCCGGCGGGGGCGGTGCCCAGCCGAGGTCGGGTGCGCCGTTGTACCCGTTGTCCTGCTGCGCCGGCTGATCGCCGTACGGCACCGGTCCGCCGGTGCCCGGCGACACCTCGCCCGGCTCCTGGCCGGGGCGGTGCGGAGCCTCGGACGTCATGGGTGCGCCTCCTCCATCACAGGTCGGCCGCCGATGCCGGTCGGGGAAACCGTCGGCACGACTGCCGGCGTCGCCGGCGGGTACCGGCCGTGCGGGCTCCCCGCACCGTATCCGGTGGTCGCCCGAGGCCGCCCGGGGGAGCATCAGCGGTCACCGAAAGTCACCGGACGACGTCGATGGGTTTCGCTGCCTCGTATCCGTCCGGAGTCAGCCGGTTGGCGACCGTGCCAACCGTACCGGGCGGTGAAGCGAGGTGGAATCCCGGTGCCGACCGATACCGATACGCCGAAGACCCGCCCGGAGTCGGGCGGGTCTTCGGACTGGAGGAGGTGAGAAAGGTCTGTGGCGTCAGCTCATGTGACGCTGGGCGATGGCGAGAAGCTCCTCGCGGACCGCGGGCGAGTTCGCGGAACGCAGCGCGTGCTCGATGGCGCGGGCGCGGCGGTTGGCGTCGCGGCGGGTGCGGATTCGCTCGATCATGCTCATCTTGGGTCTCTCCTCCTGGCTATTCGGTTGTCAGCCCCTTGATGTCTCTATTTAAGCGCACCGGGCCCGTCGCTGCCATCGATTATTAGGTGAGCTGAACCACGCACCTACGGATCGTAGGTCCATCGGCCCCTGAATCCTATGATTCCGTTCCCAAAATGGTCACGGCCGGTGTGCCGGGCGTTCACCCGTGGCACACCGGCCGTGACCGGAGCGGTGGTGCGTCAGGTCCAGGCGAGCAGCGCCGCCTCCGGGTCGGCCAGGAACTCCCCGATGTCGCGGAGGAACTTCGAGCCCAGCTCACCGTCGATGATCCGGTGGTCGAAGGACAGGCCCAGCGTGGTCACCAGGCGCGGCTTCACCTTGCCCTTGTGCACCCACGGCTGCTCCCGTACCGCGCCGAAGGCGAGGATCGCCGACTCGCCCGGGGGCAGGATCGGCGTACCGGTGTCGACGCCGAAGACGCCGACGTTGGTGATGGTGAGCGTGCCGCCGGACATGTCCGCCGGGGACGTCTTGCCCGACTTCGCGGTCTGCACGAGTTCCGTCATCGCGTCCGCCAGCTCGCGCAGCGAGAGCCGCCCGGCGTCCTTGATGTTCGGCACGATCAGGCCGCGCTCGGTGGCCGCCGCGATGCCGAGGTTGACGTACTCCTTCACCACGATCTCGTCGCCGGCCCAGGTCGAGTTGACCATCGGGTGCCGCTTGACCGCCAGGAGCACCGCCTTGGCGACCAGCAGCAGCGGCGAGACGCGCACGTCCCGCCACTCGCGCCGGTCACGCAGCCGGTCCAGCGCCTTCATCGCCCGGGTCACGTCGACGGTCAGGAACTCCGTCACGTGCGGGGCGGTGAACGCCGAGCGGGCCATGTTCTCCGCGGTGAGCTTGCGTACCCCCTTGACCGGGATGCGCTGCTCGCGGTCCGCGCCGAAGCTCGCGGCCGACGCGGCCGGTGCCGCGACCGTCAGCGGCTCGGCCGCCGCCGGGGTCGCGCTCGCCGCCCGCTGTACGTCCTCACGGGTGATCGAGCCGAGCGGACCCGAGCCGGTGAGCGTGGCCAGGTCGATGCCGAGGTCCTTCGCCAGCTTGCGGACCGGCGGCTTGGCAAGCACCGGACCGGAGACCCGGCCGTTGCCGTTGACCGCCGGGGCCGGAGCGGGCGCCACCGGCGCGGGAGCGACAGGCGCGGGTGCCACCGGGGCGGCGGCCTGAGCCGGTGCCGCAGCCGGCGCGTCGCCCTTGCGGGGACGGCGCTTGGCCGGGGCGTTGCGCGGGCCGTAGCCGACCAGCACGGCGGTACGCCCACCCGGGGCCACACCACCGATCAGGCCCGGCTCGACCATGCCCTCGGCGGGTGCGACCTGGACCGCGGCGAGCGACGCTGCAGACGGTGCGGGCAGGTCCGACGCCGGGGTCGCGGTCGTCGACTCCTCGATCGGCCCGGCGTTCGGGTCGGTGTCGATCGCGATGATCGGCACGCCGACCTCGACCGTCGACCCCTCCGGGTGGAAGATCGCCTGCACCCGGCCGGCCCACTTCGCCGGGATCTCGACCGCCGCCTTGGCGGTCTCCACCTCGACGATCGGCTGGTTCAGCTCGATGTCGTCGCCGACCTTGACCAGCCAGGCGAGGATCTCGCCCTCGGTCAGGCCCTCGCCCAGGTCGGGAAGGTTGAACTCCTTGATCCGGGACATGCCGCTCACCAGCCGAACGTGCGGTCGACGGCGTCGAGCACCCGGTCCAGATCGGGCAGGTACTCCTCCTCCACCCGGGCGGCCGGGTAGGGGGTGTCGAAGCCGGTCACCCGCAGCACCGGGGACTCCAGGGAGTAGAAGCACTCCTCGGTGATCCGGGCCGCGATCTCCGACCCGAGACCCAGGTTGCCCGGGGCCTCGTGCACGACCACGCAGCGGCCGGTGCGCCGCACCGACTCGTACGCGGCGGTCAGGTCCAGCGGCGAGATCGTCCGCAGGTCGATGACCTCCAGCTCGCGGCCGTCCTCGGCGGCGGCGGTGGCCGCGTCGAGCGCGGTGCGGACCATCGGGCCGTACGCCAGCACCGTCGCGTCGGTGCCGGGCCGCGCGACCCGGGCCGAGTGCAGCGGGTACGCGTCGGCGATCGGCGCGTCCAGGTCCACCGGACCCTTCTCCCAGTAGCGCCGCTTCGGCTCCAGGAACACGATCGGGTCGTCCGACGCGATCGCCTGCTGGATCATCACGTACGCGTCCTGCGGGTTCGCGCAGCTCACCACCTTGAGACCGGCGGTGTGCGCGAAGTACGCCTCGGGCGACTCGGAGTGGTGCTCGACCGCGCCGATGCCGCCGCCGAACGGGATGCGGATGACCATCGGGATCCGCACCTTGCCCTGCGAGCGGTAGTGCATCTTCGCCACCTGCGACACGATCTGGTCGTACGCGGGGTAGACGAAGCCGTCGAACTGGATCTCGCAGACCGGCCGGAAACCGCGGATGGCCAGGCCGACAGCGGTGCCGATGATGCCGGACTCGGCCAGCGGGGTGTCGATCACACGCTGGTCGCCGAAGTCCTTCTGGAGGCCGTCGGTGATCCGGAACACGCCGCCGAGCTTGCCGACGTCCTCGCCCATGATGACGACCTTGGGGTCGTTCTCCAGGGCCCGCCGCAGGCCGGTGTTTAGTGCCTTGCCGAGGGTGAGCGTCTCCGTGGCCATCAGTGCGCGCTCCCCTCGAAGGACTCCATGTACTGCGTGAACCGGGCCCGCTGCTCGTCCAGTTCGGGAGAGCCGTTGGGGTAGACGTGGTCGAACATGGTCACCGGCTGCGGGTCGGGCATGGCGAGCACCCGCTCACGCAGGTGCACCGACTCGGTGCGGGCCTGCTCGTCGACAGCGGTGAAGAACGACTCGTCGGCGATCTTCTGCTTGGTCAGGAACGCCTTCATCCGGGCGATCGGGTCCTTCGCCTGCCACGCCTCGACCTCGCTGGCGATGCGGTAGCGGGTCGGGTCGTCAGAGGTGGTGTGCGCGCCCATCCGGTAGGTGTACGCCTCGATCAGGCTCGGGCCCTGGCCGTTGCGCGCGTTGTCCAGCGCGTGCCGGGTCACCGCGTACGACGCGAGCACGTCGTTGCCGTCCACCCGGACGCCGGGGAAGCCGAACCCGCCGGCCCGCCGGTACAGCGGCACGCGGGTCTGCCGCTCCAGCGGCTCGGAGATGGCGTACTGGTTGTTCTGGCAGAAGAACACCAGCGGGGCGTTGAAGACGCTGGCCCAGACGAACGACTCGTTGACGTCGCCCTGGCTGGTGGCGCCGTCACCGAAGTAGGCGATGACCGCCTCGCCGTCCTCGCCGCCGGTCTTGCCGTCCATGGCGACACCCATGGCGTACCCGGTCGCGTGCAGGGTCTGCGCCCCGATCACGATCGTGTACATGTTGAACTTGAACTCGTTCGGGTCCCAGCCGCCCTGGTCGACGCCGCGGAACAGGCCCAGCGGCATGATCGGGTCGATGCCGCGGCAGTAGAGCACGCCGTGCTCGCGGTAGGTCGGGAAGGCCATGTCCTGCGTACGCAGTGCCCGGCCGGAGCCGACCTGCGCGGCCTCCTGGCCCAGCAGACTGGCCCACAGTCCCAGCTCGCCCTGGCGCTGCAGAGCGGTGGCCTCGGCGTCCAGCTTGCGGACCAGCACGAGGTCGCGGTAGAGCCCGCGGTACTCCTCGTCGGTGAAGTCGACGCGGTACTCGGTCCCGTCCGGGCCGAGCGCGCTCTCGATCCGCTCACCCTCGGGGGTCAGCAGTTGTACGAGTTCCGGTTCACCGGTCGCGGCGGCGCGTCTGGTTCGGGGTGCGGCCCGCTTGCTGCGGGTGGCGGCCCCGGGGTCGCCCTTTGCCATCCGTCTCTCCCTGTCTGTCTGCGCCGGCGCCGGGGGTTACCCGAGCCGAGCACCTCGTGCGCCCGCCCGGCTGGTGCCGGGTCGGTCCCTGGCGACCGCGCCTGACCCCGGTAGGGGTTGCCGCGCGGCGTGAGCCGGAGTCGGTCGGGGACAGACCCAGGCCCGGGAGCGCCGGCGCCGTTCCGCACCAGCCGCGGGGTACGCGGAGGTGGCGGCTGCGTTGCCGTCGTGTCTGAATGATTGCAGAGGAGGTGAGCGGGCCCACAGTATGGCCTCCCTCGCCGGTGAGGTTCGATCGGGTTCACGACGGATAAGCGCTTTTGTCCGCAGTGGCGGGTGCGGCCGACGTACAAAATGTGTGTCGACACGCGGTTGCGGCTGGTGAACTGAGCGTCACTGGGTCAAGCTTGCGATGAGCTGTTGCGCGGCATTTGTCCGAATATCCGCGCGCGCTCTTCGTCCGTCCGTGCGTGAGGAGTGTGCCGGTGTCCGAACCAGAGGGTCCACCAGGTACGCCCTTCCTCGGCCGGCACCGGGCGCTGCCCGCCTCCCCGTACCGCCGGGTCGTGGGCGCCCACCGCGCCACCGGGACCGGCGGTCCCAGCCGCGGCTACCTGCTCACCGTGGCGTTGCTCGCCGGCACCGCGTCGATGCCGATCCTCGCCGCGATCAGCACCGGATCCGCCACCGTCGGCAACAGCGCCCTGCCCGACACCAGCACCCCGTTCCTGCCGACCCCCTCGGTCGGCCCGGTGGTCATCCCGATGCCCCAGGGCACCCAGGCCCCGGCGCCGTCCACGCCCACGCCCGCCGTCGACGTGACCTCGGTGCCCCCGGCGCGGCCGGTGCTCCCGGCGGCGCCGGCCCTGCCCGACGACAGCGACCTCGGCTCCCGGCACCGGTCCCGCCCGGTCGCCGCGCCCCCGCCGCCGCCGGCGGCGCCGGTCCGGCCCACCCCGGTCCGCCCGCCGCGCCCGTCGCCGGTGCCCTCACCGTCGCCGTCGCACTCGCCGTCGGACCCGGCCACGCCGACGCCCGAGCCGAGCCCGAGCCCCGAGCCGTCCGTCACGACCGTCGAGCCGACGGCCACCGCCGAGCCCTCGTCGGAACCGACGTCCGAGCCCTCCGGCCCATCGGGTACGTCCGGTCCACCAGATCCGTCAGGTCCCGCCGATCCGTCCGGTCCTGCCGATCCGTCGGGTTCCGCCGATCCGTCGGGTTCCGCCGATCCATTGGTTTCCCACACCTCATGATCGACACCATTACGGCGTAGTGGTGCAGTCCCCACTGGCCCGATGCAGCCACTTCGCCGAGCTGGTGTGGATCAACGGCGTGCCGATCATGCGGGGCGCGAGTGCCTAGGCCGGGTCGTCGGTCAGGCGGTGGCGGTTCGCCTCGATCCAGGCGTTCAGCGCCTCCGGGTCGTCCGGATCCACCCCGTCCGCCATGAGCTGGGCCACCGCCGCGGTGGCCGGGCTGCGCCGCTCACCGGTGCTGTAGAGCCGCGCGAACTCCGGGACCATCTCGGTGATCGCCTCGTCCGTCCGGGCGGCGGCCGACTGCGACAGCCCGCGCTGCCGGGCCGCGTACGCCGCCCAGGCGCGCAGCACCCGGGGCAGCATCGCCGCGTCGTCCATGTCCAGCACGGCCCGGCGGTGCACCCAGTCGAGCAGGAACAGCTCGGCCACCATCGGGCTCCACCGCATCGGGTCGGCATCCGGGAAGCTGGCCGCGTGGTCGAGCAGCAGGCCGAGGCAGAAGTGCAGCGAGGCCAGCTCGCCGTCGGCCACCTCGGGCAGCCCGAACCGGGCCGCCTCGGGTGAGTCGAGGAAGGCACGCACCAGGCGGGTGCGCTCCTCGTCGGTGGGCGGCGGCACGACCGCCGGACCGGCCGGCGGGGTCGGCCCCGGGAGTACGGCCAGCCGGGCGCCCACGAGCGCCCGGTCGGTGGCGAGCGAGCCCTGTGCGGGCAGCTCGGTGAGGTCGTCGGTGACCGCCAGGTGGCGGCTCACCTCGGCGTGCATCCGGGCCGGGTCCTCGGTGCGGAACCAGGTGAACTCGTCCTCGGTGCAGATCTCCCGGGCCTGCTCGACGATCCGTCCGGCCGGGCCGCCGACGAAGACGTCCTTGGTGATGCCGATGTTGTGGTCGACGAGGGCAACCAGGGCGTGCTCCGGGCCGCCCTCCTCCTCGTCGTCGTACGCGAACGTGGCGAGGTAGGAGGTCTGGTCGCCGTACACGTCGCCGTACGCCCAGGCGCCGGTGACGCGCACCCGGCCGAGCTGGCCGGCCCACGACGGGGCGTACGCCCCGGGCCGGACCCGGGCGGCGCCCTCGGCGTCGGGCACCAGCGCGGCGAAGACGGCCCGCAGTGTGGTCGCGGCGGCGCTGCGGCGCCGGGACGTGGCGGCGAGGAAGCCGCTGACGAACTCGCGGACGGCCTGCTCCCGGTCGTGCTCCGCGACGGCGTAGACGCTGCCCAGCAACGCGGCGCCGAGCATCTCCGCGTCCAGGGCCGAGTCGAGCCTCGTCACGTCGCGCGCGGCGTGCAGCACCGCGTCGTAGGGGGTCTGTGGCGTGGCCATGCATCGACCCTACGCCGCGCCGGCCGCCCCCACACCGGTCAGCACGCCGGGTTCAGCGCCGTCCCGCCTCGCGCAGCGCGTCCCGGGCCGTGCCGTAGCGCGCCAGCACCGCCCAGACCGGGTCCAGCACGTACTTCTCGGAAACGCTGCCCACCGACGTGAGCAGGCGTTGCTCTGCCCGCGCCCGGGCCCGCCGGGCCGCCCACCCGATGACCGGCCGGGTCAGCGCCGCGATCAGCAGCCCGGCCAGCAGGCCACCGAGCAGCAGGACCGTGGGCCAGGGCACCACACCGAGCGTGGGATGCTCCAGCGGCGGCAGGCCGAGCAGGCGCACCGCGTACCCGACGAGCAGCCAGACCAGGCCGGCCAGCGCGGCGAGGGTGACCACCCACTGGAGCGCGCCGACCACCCGCCACCAGGCGGGTCGCCGGTCCATGCCCAGGTCGGTCGCGGCGACCGCGTGGTCGAGCGCGCCCGGCAGGTCGGCCTGCCGGGCCCGGGCCGCGGCGGTCACCGCGGCGGGCCACGGCGCCGGCAGGCCGCTCGCGGACCGCTCGGCCACCGCGCGGATCGCCAGCGTGACGGCGGAGCGCTGCGCGGCTGTCGGATCGGGTACGGAGGTGGCAGCGACCAGGCTCTCCGCCGGCGCGTCCGGGTCCCGCCCGGACAGGTGCAGCCGGCGCAGCGGATCCGGCCGCAGCTTGCGCCAGCTCCGCAGCAGCGGCCAGCCGGTGTTGCCGACCGCCCGGTGCCGGTACGCGCCCTCGACCGCCGCCGCCACGGTCGGCACCCCGGCCGCCCCGGCCAGTGCCCGGGTCAGTTCCTGTGCCGAGGCGTCACCGGGCCGGGTGCGGGGCGGCTCCGGCCCGACGAGCGGTTCGAGATCGGCCACCACGGCGTCCACGTCGCCGGAGAGCCGGCGCAGCGCGGCCTGCCGTTCGGCGACCGTACGCTCCAGCTCGGTCCGCAGCCCTTCCAGCCCGTTCGGGTCCACCGCGACTGTCGGCAGCAGCGGCACCCCGCCCAGCCCGTCGGCGTCGAGCAGCCGGCGCAGGTCGTCGAGGACCTTCGGCAGCTCGGTCGGGTGCAGCCGGTCGGCCTGGTTGAGCACCACGACGGTGACGTCCTTGTGCCTGTGGAACTCGCGCAGGTAGCTGGTGTGGATCACGCGGTCGGCGTACTTCTGCGGGTCGACCACCCAGACCACCAGGTCGACCAGGCCGAGCAGGCGGTCCACCTCCAGCCGGTGGCCGTGCTGCACCGAGTCGAAGTCGGGCAGGTCGAGCAGGACGAGGCCGTGCAGGGTCGACTCGTCGTCGGCGTCCAGCGGGCTCTCCCGGACGAACCGGTGCCGGGGCAGCACGCCGATCCAGTCGAGCAGCCGGACCGCGCCGTCGAGCGGACCCCACACGCAGGCGTGCGCGACGCCCGTGGTGGGCCGGCGTACGCCCACCGGGGAGAGGTCCAGCCGGGCCAGCGAGTTGAACAGGCTCGACTTGCCGCTGCCGGTCGCGCCGGCGAGCGCGACCACCGTGTGGCGGCCGGAGAGCGCGAGCCGGTCACCGGCGCGCTCGACCACCGTGTGCGCGGCGACGAGCTGGGCGTCGGGCACGTGGCCGTCCACCGCGCCGAGGAACCGCTGGATCGCGGTGAGCCGTGCGATCAGGGTGTCCGGGTCGACCCGCTGCTCACCCCGCATCGCCTCGCGCATCCGTCCCACGATGTTGCTCACGGTGCCGTCCTTGCTCGCGCTCACGGGCGACCGTCCTGCTCGGGGGCCGGGAAGAGGCCGCTGCGGTGCCGGGCCCGCTCGACCTCGACGGCGGCCCAGCGCAGCGCCGCACCGGCGTTGGCGGCGGGACGCTCGGCCTCGGTGCGGCTCAGGTAGCGCTCGGCCTCCTCGGCCAGCAGCTTGCCGACCCGGTCGAGCAGGTCGACGCGGGCCTTGCGGGACAGGTTGCGGACCGCCTGGTCGCCGAAGATCGCCTGGAGCACGGTCTGGCCGGCCACCGCGGTGCCGGTGCCCGCGGCGACCTCCAGGCCGGTGGGGATGAACGCGGTGGAGGCGAACACACCGATCATGACGGCGAGGCCGGTGGCGTTCACCGCGTACGCGGCCGTCCGGGCCACGAACCGCCGGTCGCCGCCCTCGACCCGGACCAGCTCCAGCACGCCGCGCTGCCAGTCGCGGACCAGCTGCTCGGCCCGCTCCGGCAGGTCGGCCGAGGGGTGGGCCAGGTCCGGCTCCAGCAGCGCCGCACCCGCCGGGTGCGCCTTCCAACCGGTGTACGCGTTCTCCGCCGCCTCGGCGGCCACCCCGCGCAGCAAGGTGACGAGCTGGGACTCGATCGCGGTACGCAGTTCCGCGGCCGGCGCGGGCCGTCCGGTGACCGCCGCGACCACCCGGTCGCGCAGCCGCCCGATGCGGGCCTCCAGCCCGCGGAAGAAGTCGCCGGTGCCGATGAACTCCTGCCAGCGGGCCAGCACCTCGCCACGCAGCAGCCGGCCGTCCCTGAGCCCCTGGTCGACGCTGCGCTCTGCGCTCCGGTACGCGGCCTGGACCCGCTCGTCCAGCGCGTCGGCGGCGCTCACCTGCTCGTCGGCGGCCTCGGCCAGCGCCTCCACCACCGGGTGCAGCGCGGCCAGCGCGCCGTCGAGCGTCTGCCGGACCACTGCGGCGCGGGCCTCGGAGTCGGCGGCGAGCCGGGCGAACCAGTCGCTCAGCGGCGCGGTGATCCGGTCCGGCAGCAGCCCCTGCCCGTCCACCCAGGTCTCCGGCAGCACGAACAGCGGCGAGGCGCCCAGCTCCTGCTCGGCGAGCATCTCGGACAGGTGGGCGGCGACCTCGTCGGCGGCCTCCGGGGGGACCCGGTCCAGAACCATCGCCACGGCGGTGCCCCGGGCGCGGGCGCTGCGCAGCAGTTCCCAGGGGACGGCGTCGGCGTACCGGGCGGCGGTGGTGACGAACAGCCAGAGGTCGGCGGCGGCGAGCAGCTGACCGGCGAGCGCCCGGTTGGCGTCGACCACCGAGTCGATGTCCGGCGCGTCGAGGAAGGCCAGGCCGGGCGGCAGCGCCGGCGCGGTGACCAGGTGCAGGGTGCCCGGCTGCTCGCTGGGCTCGGTGGTCCGGGTCAGGCCGGGCAGCAGTTCGCCCTGCCGGAACCAGGCCGCGTCGGCCGGGCTGCACACCAGCACCGGGGAGCGGGTGGTGGGGCGGAGCACGCCCGCCGCGCTGACCCGGGCCTGGACCAGGCTGTTGACGAGTGTCGACTTGCCGGCGCCGGTGGAGCCGCCGACGACCACCAGGAGCGGGGCGTCGAGCCGGGCCAGCCGGGGCAGCAGGTAGTCGTCGAGCTGGTCGGTGAGGCTCGTGGCGGCGTGCCGGGCCGGCTCGGCCGAGGGAAGGGTGAGCGGGAAGCGGGCCGCACCGATTGCCGCGCGCAGGCCGGTGAGCGCGGCGGGCAGGCCGTCGGCGGCGTGAGCAGGCTGATCGTCGCCCGTGGCGGGCCCGGTGCGGGCTGCGACGGCGGGCGCGCCGGCACGGGTGGCGGAATCGCCATGCGTCGTCACCGCTAAAGCGTGCCCGACCGACGCAAGGTAAGACAACCGGACAGTAGTAACGGTCGGGTTGCGCCGGGTCGGCTCAACCCCGACTTGCGGATTGGCGATCGCGTGGCACTATTGAGTCAAGTTCACTCAACTTGTGGTGCGGTCGCTTACCGGCGACCCGCCGGGCAGGCCGTCTGACCTGCTCACCCGTTACGAAGCGAGGAAGCGAACATGGCACGTGCGGTCGGCATCGACCTCGGCACGACGAACTCCTGCGTCAGCGTTCTCGAGGGCGGTGAGCCCACCGTCATCGCCAACGCCGAGGGCTCGCGTACGACTCCCTCGATCGTCGCGTTCGCCCGCAACGGCGAGGTGCTCGTCGGTGAGGTCGCCAAGCGCCAGGCGGTGACCAACCCCGACCGGACCATCCGGTCGGTCAAGCGTGAGATCGGCACCAACTGGACCGTCGACATCGACGGCAAGAAGTACACCCCGCAGGAGATCTCGGCGCGCACGCTGATGAAGCTCAAGCGGGATGCCGAGGCGTACCTGGGCGAGCAGATCACCGACGCGGTGATCACCGTCCCGGCCTACTTCAACGACGGGCAGCGCCAGGCCACCAAGGAGGCCGGTGAGATCGCCGGCTTCAACGTGCTGCGGATCGTGAACGAGCCGACCGCGGCGGCGCTGGCGTACGGCCTGGACAAGGGCTCCAAGGAGCAGACCGTCCTGGTCTTCGACCTCGGTGGCGGCACCTTCGACGTGTCGCTGCTGGAGCTGGCCGAGGGCGTGGTGGAGGTCAAGTCCACCAGCGGTGACAACCAGCTCGGTGGTGACGACTGGGACCAGCGCATCATCGACCACCTGGTGAAGACGTTCCGTGGCGAGCACGGCATCGACCTCTCGCAGGACAAGATGGCCATGCAGCGGCTCAAGGAGGCCGCCGAGAAGGCCAAGATCGAGCTGTCCGCCGCCACCACCAGCAACATCAACCTGCCGTACATCACCGCCGGTTCGGCCGGTCCGCTGCACCTGGACGTGACGCTCAGCCGCGCCGAGTTCCAGCGCATGACGCAGGACCTGCTGGACCGCTGCAAGGGCCCGTTCGAGCAGGCCGTCAAGGACGCCGGCATCAAGATCTCCGACGTCGACCACGTCATCCTGGTCGGCGGCTCGACCCGCATGCCGGCCGTGACCGACCTGGTCAAGCAGCTCACCGGCCGCGACCCGAACAAGGGCGTCAACCCGGACGAGGTCGTCGCCGTCGGCGCCGCCCTCCAGGCCGGTGTGCTCAAGGGCGAGGTCAAGGACGTCCTGCTGCTCGACGTGACCCCGCTGAGCCTGGGCATCGAGACCAAGGGCGGCATCTTCACCAAGCTGATCGAGCGCAACACCACCATCCCGACCAAGCGCTCCGAGGTGTTCACCACCGCCGACGACAACCAGCCGTCGGTGCTGATCCAGGTGTTCCAGGGCGAGCGGGACATCGCCGCCTACAACAAGAAGCTCGGCACCTTCGAGCTGACCGGTCTCCCGCCGGCCCCGCGCGGCGTGCCGCAGATCGAGGTCACGTTCGACATCGACGCCAACGGCATCGTGAACGTGCACGCCAAGGACCTGGGCACCGGCAAGGAGCAGAAGATGACGATCACCGGCGGCTCCTCGCTGCCGAAGGACGACATCGAGCGGATGCGCCGGGACGCCGAGGAGCACGCCGACGAGGACAAGCGTCGTCGTGAGGAGGCCGAGACCCGCAACGTGGCCGAGGCGCTCCAGTGGCAGACCGAGAAGTTCCTCGCCGAGAGCGGCGACAAGCTGCCCGGCGAGAACCGCGACCAGCTCAACGAGGCGCTCGGCGAGCTGCGCAGCGCCCTCGGCGGGCAGGACATCGAGAAGATCAAGTCCGCGCACGAGAAGCTGGCGCAGGTCTCCCAGCAGGCGGGCTCGCTGCTCTACGCCCAGCAGCAGGAGGGCGAGCAGACCGCACCAGGTGCGGCCGGGCCGGGTGCCGGCGCGGGCGCGGCCGGTGGCCCGAAGGCCGGTGGCGACGACGACGTGGTCGACGCGGAGATCGTGGACGAGGACAAGAAGTGACATCCGGTCCCGGACACGATTCGCACGGCAGAGGGATGAGGTAACCGCATGACGGACAAGCCACGAGCGGCCGACCCGGGTGCCACCGGGTCGGCGCCGGGCGCCGGGAAGGACACCGGCGACGAACCCCGGGTCGTCATCCGCGACAAGCGCAAGCTCGGCAAGGTGACCGAGCAGCCGGCGAACGACGCCTCGGCGGCCGACGCGGCCGCCGACGCGCCCGCCGAAGGGCTGGTCGAGGAGGCCGAGGTCGTGGTCGACGAGATCGGCGGCGAGGCCGAGGTCAGCGGTCCGACCGTGGTCGACTCGCCCGTCGAGCCGAACGGCGGGACCGGCACTGACACGCCGCTCGGCGCCGAGCTGGAGTCGCTCCGCACCGACCTGGAGGAGCGCACCCGCGACCTCCAGCGGGTGACTGCGGAGTACGCCAACTACCGCAAGCGGGTCGACCGGGACCGCAACCTGGTGCAGGAGCAGGCCACCGGGGCGGTGCTCACCGCGCTGCTGCCGATCCTCGACGACCTGGACCGGGCCCGCGAGCACGGCGACCTGGTGGGCCCGTTCGGCAGCGTGGCCGAGCAGCTCACCGGCGCGCTGGCCAAGTTCGGCCTGACCGCGTTCGGCGAGCAGGGTGACCCGTTCGACCCGACCCGGCACGAGGCGGTGGCGCACCAGACCTCCGCCGACGTGACGGAGCCGACCTGCGTACAGGTCATGCGCCGTGGTTACCAGCTCGGCGAGCGGCTGCTGCGGCCCGCCATGGTCGCGGTCGCGGACCCGGAGTAGTGCCGACCCGTGACGTCCCGCCCGCCCGCACCGGGCGGGCGGGACGACCGGGGTTCGACCCGTGGAAGGGGGTGGACCGGTGAGTTCCAAGGACTGGATCGAGAAGGACTACTACGCCGCGTTGGGCGTGGACAAGTCCGCCTCCTCGGACGAGATCAAGAAGGCGTACCGCAAGTTGGCCCGGGAGTCGCACCCGGACCACAACCCCGGCGACACCGGTGCCGAGGAGCGGTTCAAGACCGTCTCCGAGGCGTACGCGGTGCTCGGTGACGAGAAGAAGCGCCGCGAGTACGACGAGATGCGCTCGCTGTTCGGCTCCGGCGCCTTCCGGCGCAGCGCCCGCGGCGCGGGCCAGCCGGGCGGCATGCCGTTCGACGTCTCCGACCTGTTCGGCGGCGGCGCCGGCGGTGGCGACAACCGGTTCAGCGGCGGCGGCTTCACCGACCTGTTCAGCTCGATCTTCTCCGGCGGCGGCGCCGGCGGTGGCCCGGCGCGGCCGCGCGGCCCGGCCCGCGGCCGGGACGTCGAGACCGAGGTGGCGCTCGACTTCGACGATGCGGTACGCGGCGTCACGCTGCCGCTGACGCTGCGCGCACCAGGCGTCTGCGACACCTGCCACGGCAACGGCGCGAAGCCCGGCACCCAGCCGGTGGCCTGCCCGGTCTGCCACGGCGCCGGGGTGACCACCCGCAACCAGGGGTCGTTCAGTTTCTCCGAGCCGTGCCGCAACTGCCAGGGCGTCGGCACGATCGTCGAGGAGAAGTGCCCGGAGTGCCACGGCACCGGCGGGGTCACCAAGACCCGCACGCTGAACGTGCGCTTCCCCGCCGGGGTGGCCGACGGGCAGCGGATCCGCCTGGCCGGCCGGGGCGAGCCCGGCGAGCGGGGCGGTCCGGCGGGCGACCTGTTCGTACAGGTGAAGGTCCGCCCGGACGAGCTGTTCGGGCGCACCGGGGACGACCTGACCCTGACCGTCCCGATCACGTACGCCGAGGCGGTTCTCGGCACGGACCTGCGCGTGCCGACCCTGGACGGGACGGTGACCCTGCGGGTGCCACCGGGTACGCCCAGCGGGCGGGTGCTGCGCGCTCGCGGCAAGGGCGTCGTACGCAAGGACGGCCGCGCCGGTGACCTGCTGGTCACGCTCGACGTGGTGGTCCCGGCGAAGGTCTCGGACGAGGCGCGGGCGGCGCTGGAGACCTTCGCGGCGCAGACTCCGCCCGCCGCGCGGGAACATCTCGACGCGCGGGTACGTCGATTCAGTTGACGGCGGCACCGGAGGTGAGCGGGCATGTCGGAGGAGTACGTCGGCTCGGGTGACCCGGCCTACGAGGCCAAGGTCTTGATGATCTCGGTGGCCGCGCGGATGGCGGGGATGCACCCCCAGACGCTGCGCCAGTACGACCGGCTGGGCCTGGTGCAGGCCGGCCGGGCGTCCGGCGGCGGTCGCCGGTACAGCGTCCGGGACGTGGTGCTGCTCCGCGAGGTGCAGCGGCTCAGCCAGGACGACGGCATCAACCTGGCCGGGGTCAAGCGGATCATCGGGTTGGAGCGGCTGCTCGAAGAGGCGCAGCAGCGGGTGGCCCGGCTGGAGGCGGAACTGGACGCCGCGTACCGGCGGATCGCCGAGCTGGAGTCACTCGGCGGCTTCCCCCGCGGCGACCTCGTGCCCACCAACCGCACGTCCACCGCGCTCGTCGTCTGGCGTCCGCGCCGCGCTCCCGACCGCTGACCTCGTACCGGAAGGCCGGCGCGCCCCGCTCCCCCGGGGCCGCGCCGGCCTTCGTCGTCTCCCGGGCGGTTCGCGGGCCGGGTCAGGGGAAAGCGGCGTACGGCAGGGTGGGGTCAACTACGCTTTTCCGCAGGGGCAAAAGCCCCAAAGCGGATTCCGGGCTGGCGGGGGGAGTCATGACGGAACCGGCGAAGAAGGTGGCCGAGCGCGCGGAGGAACGGCTGGAGAAGGTGGCCGAGAACGTCCGCGAGCGGTTCGACCGGGTCACCGAGGGACGCTTCAGCGACAAGGTCAAGGAAGGGCGCTTCGCCGACCAGACGGACCACGGCGTGGACCGGGCGCGGGACGACGAGAGGCGCAAGAAGCAGGGCGGGTCGACCTAGACGATCCGCCGACGTGCGGGCCGGGATCCACGGGGGATCCCGGCCCGTTCGCCGCGCCGAGGCTGTTCAGGGCGGCCGTCAGAGGCGGCGGTTCTCGCGGACCAGGCCGCCCTCGCACCAGTCCCGGTAGACGAAGAGATCCGGCCGGGCGAGCAGCACCCGGCTGTTGTGCGCCCAGTTGCGCATCAGGTCGTCGCCGGACTTCTCGGCCTGCTCGACCAGCTTGCGGAACCGGCGCTTGGGGTGGGCGCGGAAGTTCGTCCGGATGCCGTCGGCGGCGTAGATGTAGAGGCAGTGCAGCGCGAACCGCCGCGCCGGGCAGCCCTGGTCCATCGCCAGATCGAACAGCGTCTGCACCAGGTGGTCACCGGCGACCAGCAGATCCCAGTCCGGCGGCATCGAGGTCAGCGGCACCGAATCCGGCTGATACGCCCACGACCGGAGCTCGGCGGGCGAGGGATCAACCGGGTTGGCGAAGCCGCGGAACGTCTCTTCCTGCACGCTCACCGGCCGACCTTCCGCTTGCGCTGGCGGGGGCGCAGGCCACCCGCGGACCCTGGCTGCTGGGCCGAAACGTTAACGCGGTTGGACGGAGCAGGGGTAGACCTTCCCGGGATCAATTTGACAACGCCGGGCCGGATCTGCCCCTCGGCTGATCCGGCCCGGCCCGGTCAGTCGCCGGAGCCCAGGGGCAGCGGCGCCGGCGGGCGTGCGGCGGCGGCGCGGGTGCGCAGCCACTGCTTGAACCACGGGCTGTCCGGCAGGCGGGCGAGCAGCGGCCCGGTCACCACCGTGATCAACACGTACGCGGTGGCGAGCGCGGCGAGCTTCGGCTCCACCGGGTAGACGGCCGCGACGGCCAGCCCGGCGATGACGATGGAGAACTCGCCGCGCGGAGTCAGCGCCAGTCCGGCCCGCCAGCGTCCGGGCTCGGCGATCCCGGCCCGGCGGGCGGCCAGGTAGCCGGTGGCCACCTTCGTCGCCATGGTCACCACTGCGAGCAGCAGCGCGGGCAGCAGCACCGGCGGCATGTCCAACGGGTTGGTGACCAGCCCGAAGAACACGAAGAAGACCGCGGCGAACAGATCGCGCAGCGGGGAGAGCAGCTCGGTGGCGTGGTGCGCCACCGGCCCGGACAGCGCGATGCCCACCAGGAACGCGCCGACCGCCGCCGACACCTGGAGCTTGGCCGCGACACCGGCGACCAGCAGGGTCAGGCCGAGCACCCCGAGCAGCAGCGCCTCCGGATCCTTGGCGGAGAGCGCGGCGGAGATCAGGTGGCCGTACCGGATCGCCACGGCCAGCACCACGACGACGGTGAACACCGCGACGGCGAGCGCGATGCCGCCCTTCATCAGGCCGACCCCGGCGAGCAGCGCGGTGACCAGCGGCAGGTAGAGGGCCATCGCCAGGTCCTCGATCACCAGGACGGAGAGGATCACCGGGGTCTCCCGGTTACCGACCCGGCCCAGGTCGCCGAGCACCTTCGCGATCACGCCGGACGACGACACCCAGGTCACGCCCGCGAGCACCACCGCCGCCACCCAGCCCCAGCCGACCAGGAGCGCGAAGGCGAACCCGGGCAGCGCGTTGAACACCGCGTCGATCAGGCCGGCCGGCGCGGCGGATCGGAGGTTGCCCACCAGCTCGTTCGCGCTGTACTCCAGGCCGAGCATGACCAGCAGCAGGATCACGCCGATCTCGGCGCCGACCGCGAAGAACTCCTCGCTGGCGTTGAGCGGCAGCAGACCACCGTGCCCGAACGCCAGGCCGGCAAGCAGGTACAGCGGAATGGGCGAGACGCCGAAGCGACGGCTCAGCCGGCCGAGCAGGCCGAGCAGGAGCAGCAGCGCACCGACTTCGATGAGCAGGATTGTGGTTTCGTGCATACGCGTCAGCCGTCCGGATCGGTCTCGGCGAGGATCGCGGTCACGCCGTCGAGCCCCTGACGGGTACCGACCACGACGACCACGTCGCCGGCTTCGAACCGGAAGGTGGGATCGGGCGAGACGTTCACGGCGCCCTGACGCAGCACGGCCACGATCGACGCGCTGGTCCGGGTGCGTGCCTTGGTGTCCGCGAGCCGCCTGCCGACGTACTTCGACCCCGCCGGGATGGCGATCTGCTCGGTCAGCAGCCCGGCGGCCTGCTCGCGCAGCCCGGAGAGCTGACCCAGCATCAGCGACGCGCCGAGGATGTCGGCGAGCGCCTCCGCCTCGTCGTCGGTCAGGGGTATGTCATGTTGGCAGGAGTCGGGATCGTCCGGGTCGTAGAGGACCAGGTCGCGACGGCCATTGCGGTGGGAGACCACACCGAGCCGGCGGCCGGACTCCGTCATCAGATCATGACGTACGCCGATCCCGGGCAGGGCGGTCTGTTCGACACGTACTCGCACGCGGGTGAGGCTACTCCGGGCGCGCACGTGCTGTTTCCGGGGCCGAACCACAGACTGGTCGATGCGGCTCGGGCGGCTCGTCTAGTCCCGTTCGGCTACGAACACGCCGACGCCTTCGAGCGTTTCGGTGAGGCCGGTCGCGCGCAGGATCATCATCGCCTTGCCGACGACGGTGTCGGAGACGCCGTATTCCTTGCACAGTTGGGCGCGGCTCGGCAGCTTGGTGCCGGGTGGCCACTCTCCCGAATCGATCTTGCTCTTCAGTTCGTCTGCGAGCACTTGGTACTGCTGCTTGGGCATACACACTCCCCGGATGGCACGCCCATTCGACCATGCAACCACCTCCAACCTCAAGCAATTGTGGGTCGGTCGTTGACCTACGACTGGTACCGATTGTAGGTTGCTGACGAACGCTCCCGGATGGCACCTGGAGCTTTCCCGGGTCGGGGCGGGCATCCCCCGTGGCTCGTCCCGACCCCCGTCCTCCGCGAGAAGGGACAGTGTCGTGCGCAATCTCCTGCGAATACGTCCGAAGCGGCGGAAGGTGGGCCCGCCCAACTCCGCGCCGGTCGGCGCGTACCGCTCCGCGTCGTACCTTCCGCTCCGACCCTGGCAGGTGCGGGGCCACCGCTTCGCGACGTGCCGTCGAGGGCTGGACCCGGCCGAGGTCGCGGCGTTCCTCGATCGCGTCGCCGGGGACCTCGCCGCCGCGTACGCCGAAGTCGCCCGGAGCTGTGAGGAGACGGCCCGGATCAAGAGCGCGTTGCGCGAGTGGCAGTCCCGGCAGGCTCCGTCGATGCGTGACCTGGCCGGGCGGCCGTGACCGGGCGGTACGTGATCCATCTGCCGGTGTGCGCGGCCGATCTGACCCGGGCGAAGATGCTCGGTCGTACGGCCGGGCGGGCGTTGGCGTTCCTCGCGGTGGTGGAGCTGGGCGGGATCACCGTGTCGGCCGAGGACGACCAGGCCGTACGTCATTGGGTGTTCTGCGACCGCAAGCTGGACGGCGGCCGGCGTTGCGTGCTGCGCGCCGACCACGAGACCTCTTGCCTCGCGCGCCTTCCACGTCGCTGACCGGCCGGGCCGGAGGACGGTGACTCAGGTCACAGGGGTGGGGTTGAGCGGAATAGACTCAACTCTGGTTGTGTCATGTCCAGTGGACACGCCGATCCGGGGGAGCCCATGAACACGGAACGTCTCACCACCAAGAGCCGCGAAGCCATCACCGGTGCCGTCGCGCTGGCGAACCAGCGCGGTCACGCCACCGTGGAGCCCTGGCACCTGCTGCTGTCACTGCTGGACACCGAGGGCTCGACCGCCGCGGGCCTGCTGCGCGCCGTCGGGGCCGACCCCGCCGAGCTGCGCCGCGTCGCCCAGCGCTCGGTCGACGCGCTGCCCGCCGCCCGCGGGTCGAGCATCGCCGAGCCGACCCTGGCCCGCGAGTTCGTCAACGCCATCGGCGCCGCCGAGCAGATCGCGCGGCCGCTGGGCGACGAGTACACCTCCACCGAGCACCTGCTGGCCGGGCTGGCCCGGGTCGGCGGCGCGGTCTCGGTAGCGCTGAAGAACTCCGGCGCCACCGAGGAGAACCTCGTCGCCGCGTTCCCGACCGTCCGGGGCGGCGACCGCCGGGTCACCACCGCCGACCCGGAGCAGACCTACCAGGCCCTCGCCAAGTACGGCGTGGACCTCACCGCCAGCGCCCGCGACGGCAAGATCGACCCGGTGATCGGCCGGGACTCGGAGATCCGCCGGGTGATCCAGGTGCTGTCCCGGCGTACCAAGAACAACCCGGTGCTGATCGGCGAGCCGGGCGTCGGCAAGACCGCGATCGTGGAGGGCCTGGCCCAGCGCATCGTGGCCGGCGACGTGCCGGAGTCGCTGCGGGACAAGAAGCTCGTCTCGCTCGACCTCGGCGCGATGGTCGCCGGCGCGTCCTACCGCGGTCAGTTCGAGGAGCGGCTGAAGTCCGTGCTGGAGGAGATCAAGAACTCCGACGGCAAGGTCATCACCTTCCTGGACGAGCTGCACACGGTGGTCGGCGCCGGCAAGGGCGAGGGCTCGATGGACGCCGGCAACATGCTCAAGCCGATGCTGGCCCGCGGCGAGCTGCGGATGGTCGGCGCGACCACGCTCGACGAGTACCGCGAGCACATCGAGAAGGACCCGGCCCTGGAGCGCCGCTTCCAGCCGGTGCTGGTCGGCGAGCCGACGATCGAGGACACCATCGGCATCCTGCGAGGGCTCAAGGAACGCTACGAGGTGCACCACGGCGTACGGATCACCGACGCCGCGCTCGTCGCCGCCGCCGCGCTCTCCGACCGGTACATCACCGACCGGTTCCTGCCGGACAAGGCGATCGACCTGGTGGACGAGTCGGCGTCCCGGCTGCGCATGGAGATCGACTCGCGGCCGGTCGAGGTGGACGAGATCGAGCGGGCGGTACGCCGGCTGGAGATCGAGGAGATGGCGCTCGCAAAGGAGCCGGACGCGGCGTCCGCCGAGCGTCTGGAGCGGCTGCGCAAGGAACTGGCCGACAAGCGCGAGCAGCTCACCGCGCTGTCCGAGCGCTGGCAGACCGAGAAGAGCCACATCACCAAGCTCTCCACCGCCAAGGAGGAGCTGGAGCGCCTCGGCGGCGAGGCCGAGCGGGCCGAGCGCGACGGCGAGCTGGAACGCGCCGCCGAGCTGCGGTACGGCCGGATCCCCGCGCTGCGAACCGAGCTGAAGCAGGCCGAGGAGGAACTGGCCCGGCTCCAGGCCGACGGCGCGATGCTCAAGGAGGAGGTCGGCGCGGACGACATCGCCGCCGTGGTCGCCTCCTGGACCGGCATCCCCGCCGGGCGGCTGCTCGAAGGCGAGACCGCCAAGCTGCTGCGGATGGAGGAGTCGCTGCGCGGCCGTGTGGTCGGCCAGGCCGAGGCGGTGGGCGCGGTCTCCGACGCGGTACGCCGCGCCCGGGCCGGCGTCGCCGACCCGGACCGCCCGACCGGCAGCTTCCTGTTCCTCGGCCCGACCGGCGTCGGCAAGACCGAGCTCGCAAAGGCGCTCGCCGAGTTCCTCTTCGACGACGAGCGGGCCATGGTCCGCATCGACATGAGCGAGTACGGCGAGAAGCACTCGGTGGCCCGCCTGGTCGGTGCCCCGCCCGGGTACGTCGGCTACGAGGAGGGCGGCCAGCTCACCGAGGCGGTACGCCGCCGGCCGTACTCGGTGATCCTGCTGGACGAGGTGGAGAAGGCCCACCCGGACGTCTTCGACGTGCTGCTCCAGGTGCTCGACGACGGCCGGCTCACCGACGGTCAGGGCCGTACCGTGGACTTCCGCAACGCGATCCTGATCCTCACCTCGAACCTGGGCTCGTCGGTGATCAGCGACCTGACGCTCACCGAGAACGAGCGCCGGGAGGGTGTGCTCGCGGTGGTCCGGTCGCACTTCAAGCCGGAGTTCCTCAACCGGCTCGACGACATCGTGGTGTTCGCCGCGCTCCAGGGCGAGGACCTGCGGTCGATCGTGGACATCCAGCTCGACCGGATGCGAACCCGTCTTGCGGACCGCCGGTTGGCACTGGACGTCAGCGACTCCGCGCGCACCTGGCTGGCCGAGCACGGGTACGACCCGATCTACGGTGCCCGCCCGCTGCGCCGGCTGGTGCAGTCGGCGATCGGCGACCAGCTCGCGAAGGCGCTGCTGGCCGGCGAGATCCGCGACGGCGACACGGTCCGTGTCGACCTGTCCGACTCCAAGGAGTCCCTGGCGGTCACCGCCGCCTGACCCGCACCACCCCGCGAAGGCCCGGCCGTCCCGGCCGGGCCTTCCCCGTCCCCGCCCCCGTCCGAACCTGGCGTTGAGGAGGGCCCGGACGGGTGGCGGGGAGTGGGAGGGGTGAGGGGTTGGTGGGGTGGGCACATAGTGGGGCATGAGCGGGAGCTGGGAACGGGAACTGGACGAGGCGGCGCGGGAACTCGACGGTGCGGACACCCTCGCCTTCGGCGGGGTGGGGCTGGCGGGGCAGATCCTGCCCGCGACCGAGGCGTACCGGACGCTGGAACAGGGACTGCGGGAGCACCCGGAGGCGGCCCGTAAGCGGGTCGACAGGTTGCTCCGCAAGGGTTCGCCGGCCGGCCGGGCGTACGCGGCGACGTTGCTGGAGGCTGTCGACCCGGCCGCCGGGCGGGACGCCTGGGCGCGGCTGCGCGGCGACGACGGCGAGTTCACCACGTTCTCCGGCTGCCTCATGGGCCGCGCCACGCTGGGCGAATATGCCGCCGACCGGCTCGCCGGTGCCGAAGGTAGCTGAGCGCACACTCAGCGAACAGGACTTCAGAAGGCGTGCGTGCGGTTGTTACCGTTCCCGCCGAGCACGTTGGGGGAGGCGGTCGTGAACGGTTCGTTGGCGTACGTGGTGACCACGCTGGGGTGCCTGGTCGGGGTGGCCGGTGTGGTGATCGCCGTCATCGCGGTACGGAAGTCCCGATCGGCGTCGCGCCCGAAGACGAAGGCGGCGCCGGGTGACCCGTTCCGGGACCGGGACGCCGACGCGCTGCGGGGTGACCCGCGCGCGCTCAAGCCCGGCGACATCGTCGAGATCCGCACGGTGCCGTACACCGTGCGCGGCTCGGTGCACCTGGTCGAGGGCGGGTGGAGCTGGGCGGAGCACCTGCTCGACGACGCGGGCGGCGTGAAGCGCTGGCTCTCCGTGGAGACCGACCCGGACCTGGAGATGGTGCTCTGGACCAGCGAGCCGGGAGCCACCGTCACGCCTGGCGCCCCGACGCTGGAGATCGCCGGCCGCCGCTACAACTGGGACGAGTCGGGCCAGGCCCGGTACACCGCGACCGAGGGCACCGGCCTCGACCCGCACGGCACCATGCGC
Source organism: Micromonospora sp. CNZ285 (assembly GCF_004637285.1). Taxonomy (NCBI): domain Bacteria; kingdom Bacillati; phylum Actinomycetota; class Actinomycetes; order Micromonosporales; family Micromonosporaceae; genus Micromonospora; species Micromonospora sp. CNZ285. The sequence goes on from NZ_SPQD01000001.1 coordinate 5,457,437, forward strand.
TACTACGACTACCAGGCGCCCGGCGGCGCGCGGCTGTCGTTCGAGGCGTACGGGGAGGCCGGCTGGGAGGTCAACCTCGGCGAGGAGCTGCGCCGCGCCGAGGTGATGATCTACCCGCAGGGCGGCCCGGAGACGGTGCGCTGACGTGCTCGTCTGTCTCGACGCGCCCTACGTCGACACCAGCGCCGCCGATCTGAGCCTGGCCCTGGGCGGCCCGGAACTGCCGGCGCTCGCAGTGCGCGACATCGACCTGCCCGGCCTGCCCCGGCTGCGGCTGCGCCTGCTCGGCGCCTCCCACCAGGTCGTGCTCGGCACGCTCACCGAGACGGTCGCCTGCCTGCCCGGCCGCCCGCCGCACCTGCCCGGCACGCTGCACGACGAGACGGCCGGCTACCGGTTCCTCGCCACAGTGCTCCGGCCGGAGGGCGACGGCCTGCGCACCCGGGTCGCGGCGCTGCGCGCCGAACTGGCCGAGGACCCGTACGCGCTGATCGGCGTCTTCCCCGGCGACGAGGACGCGGTCACCGCGCTCTCCGTCCGCCCCCGCCCGCCGGACGGCGCGCTCGCCTGGCGCACCTGGCACGCCTACCCGCAGACGAACGAGCTGGTCCTGACCGAGACGGTGGTGGAGGAGCTGTGACGTACCGACGGTGGTTCGTGGTGGGCGTGGCGGTCGCCGTCATCGGCGCGCTCATCGCCGCCTTCACGATCTTCTACGGCAACTTCTCGCCCCGCGGCTACGTGGAGGACAACTTCTCCCGCGCCACCGGGCGGGACATCGGCTCGAACGCGATCGCGTACACCTCGAACAAGGCGCCGAGCGACGTGTCCAAGCAGATCACCGACGCCTGGAAGCCAGCCGACCAGTACGTCGACGGCAGCGGCGTCTACCTGCGCTACGACGACGACTCGGTGGTGATCCTCCCGCTCGCCGTCGGCTCGGTGATCCTGCTGGAGCGGATGACCACCGCCTACCCCCGGTACCACAGCGTCGTCGGCAACAGCTGGGGCTGGGGCCGAGGCAGCACGGTCCGGGGCGGCGGCCCCGGTTCCGGCAAGTAGCCCCTCCGACCCCCTCACCCTGGAGTCTCCTGTGCAGCATCTCGTCACCGACCTGCTGGTCACCCTCGCCTACGGCGCGGTCGGCGTCGTCCTGATGGCGATCGGCTACGTCCTGGTCGACCTGGCCACCCCCGGCAAGCTCCACGAGCTGATCTGGACCGAGCGCAACCGCAACGCGGCGCTGCTGCTCTCGTCCAACCTGCTCGGGGTGGGCACGATCGTGGTCGCCGCGATCGTCGCCAGCGACGACGACTTCACGCTGGGGCTGGTCGGCGCAGCCGCGTACGGCATCCTCGGTCTGGTGATCATGGCGGCGGCGTTCGTGCTGCTCGACGTGGCCACCCCGGGCAAGCTCGGTGAGCTGCTCGTCGACCCGGAGCCGCACCCGGCGGTGTGGGTCTCCGCCACCGTGCACCTCGCCACCGGTGCGATCATCGCGGCCGCGATCATCTGATGAGCGGCAAGCCCACCAAGCACCCGGTGGGGAAGGACAAGCGCACCCAGACGGTGATCTGGTCCCTGGTCGTCGGGGTCGTGGTGGTCGTCTGCGCCATCGGCGCGTTCAGCGGCGACTCGGACACCTCCGTCCCCGCCCCGGCGGCCGACGAGCGTTCCGGCACCGTGCCGATCCTCAAGGCGGCCGCCGACAGCCAGGGCATCTGCTACGGCTGGGAACTGCTCGACGTGTACGACGAGGTGAGCGTCGGCTCCAACCTCGGCGACGGCACCACAGTCATCGACGCGCCGGGCTGCACGCGCTGGATCGCCATCTCCGCGAACGTCAGGTACACCTCGTCGAGCAGCGAGTCGGAGGACTCCGCCACGATCCGGATCAAGGGCTCGGACGACATCGAGTTCGCCGACCTCGCCGCGATCGAGACCCGGCTGGGCCGCTTCGGGCTGAACGAGGACGCGTTCGTCGACGACCCGGGCTGGGCCGTCACCCGGGCCGCCACGATCCTGCCGCTGCTCGCCGCCGAGCGCGGGCTCGCCGAGCCGGCCGCGACGCCCACCGCCGCGCCGTCGACAGTCGCCGCACCGCTGCCGGACGCCGGGAACGACTTCTGGCGGGACCGCTGGATCTACGTCCTCAGCTCGGTCGGCCTGTTCCTGCTCGCCGCGCTGTTCCTCGCGGTGGGCGTGCGCCAGCGCCGCAACCACCGGGGACGGGTGCCCGCGCAGCGCGCCGGGGCGGGAGCCGCCGGACGTACCCGGAGCAGACGGTGACCACCGACGTGGCCGCACGGCCGCGGTGGCGCCTGGCCCGCTCGGCGGTCCTGCTCGCGGTCTTCGTGTGCGCGGCCTGCGGCCTGGTGTACGAGCTGGCGCTGGTCGCGCTCGGCAGCTACCTGATCGGCGACACGGTCGGCCAGGCGTCGATCGTGCTCGGCGTGATGGTCTTCGCGATGGGCGTCGGCGCGCTGGTGGCGAAGCCGTTGCAGTCCCGGGCGGTGGTCTCGTTCGCGGTGATCGAGCTGACGCTGGCGCTGCTCGGCGGCCTGTCCGTGCTCGGCCTCTACGCCGCGTTCGCCTGGCTCGACCTGTACGGCCCGGCGCTCGTCGGCACCGCGTTCGTGCTCGGCCTGCTGATCGGCGCGGAGATCCCGCTGCTGATGGTGATGCTGCAACGCATCCGGGAGCAGTCGGCGGGCAGCGCGGTGGCCGACCTGTTCGCCGCCGACTACGTGGGCGCGCTGCTCGGCGGGCTGGCGTTCCCGTTCCTGCTGATCCCGGTCTTCGGCCAGCTCAAGGGTGCGCTCGTGGTGGGCGCGGTGAACGCGGTCGCCGGTGTGGTGCTCGTCTTCACCGTGTTCCGCGCCGAACTCGGCCGCCGGGCGCGGGCCGCGCTGGGCGCGGCCACCGTCGTGGTCGGCCTGCTCCTCGGGTACGCCTGGGTGACCGCCCACGACTTCGAGGTGACCGCGCGTCAGCAGCTCTACCGCGACCCGGTGGTGCACGCCGAGCGCAGCCGCTACCAGGAGATCGTGCTGACCCGTTCGGTGCGCGAGCCCGGCCACTCCGACACCGACCTGCGGCTGTTCCTCAACGGCGACCTCCAGTTCAGCTCGATCGACGAGTACCGCTACCACGAGGCGCTCGTGCACCCGGCGATGCGCGGCGCGCACGGCGACGTGCTGGTGCTCGGCGCCGGGGACGGGCTGGCCGCGCGGGAACTCCTCAAGTACCCGGACGTGCGCTCGGTGACGCTCGTCGACCTCGACCCGGCGGTGGTGGAGCTGGCCCGCCGCGAGCCGCAGCTGCGCGAGCTGAACCGGGAGTCGCTCACCGACCCCCGGGTGCGGGTGCTCAACCTGGACGCGTTCGCGTGGCTGCGTACCGCCACGGACCGCTTCGACGTGGTGATCGCCGACCTGCCCGACCCGGACGAGACGGCCACCGCGAAGCTCTACACGATCGAGTTCTACACGCTGATCCGGCCGGTGCTGGCCCCCGGCGGGCGGCTCGTCGTGCAGTCCGGGTCGCCCTACTTCGCGCCCCGGTCGTACTGGTCGATCGAACGGTCGATCCGCGAGGCGGGCTTCGCCACCGTGCCGTACCACGTCGACGTGCCGAGCTTCGGCGACTGGGGGTTCGTGCTCGCCGCGCCGGGTGACGTCGCGCCCGAACTGGCGCTGCCGGACGATCCGCCGCCGCTGCGGTTCCTCACCCCGGCGGTGCTGGCCGCCGCCGGCACGTTCCCCGCCGACCGGGCCCGGATCGAGGTACCGGCCTCCACGCTGTTGCGCCCGAGGGTGCTGGACTACGCCCGCGAGGAGTGGCGCGGCTACTAGGTTTCGGGACATGCCACCCGAATCGTCGTCGCGCCACCGACCGGGGATCGGCTGGCTGGTCCGCCGGCTGCCGACCCGGGCGATCGAGGCGGCGTCCTCCCTCCAGGCGTTCGTGCTCTCCGGCGTGGTCACCGTGCTGGCCGTACGGGCGTACCTGGAGGCCACCGGCTATCCGCAGCTCGGCGGCGGCGGGCTGCACATCGCGCACGTGCTCTGGGGCGGCCTGCTGCTCGCCGTCGGCCTGGGCATCCCGCTCGTCTTCCTCGGGCGCGGCGCCCGCATCGGCGGGGCGGTGGTCGGCGGCATCGGGTTCGGGTTGTTCATCGACGAGGTGGGCAAGTTCGTCACCACCGGCACCGACTACTTCTACGCCCCCGCCGCCGCCATCATCTACGTCGCGTTCGCGCTGCTGGTCCTGCTCACCCAGGCGGTACGCGGACGCACCGGCCGGTCCCGGCTGACCCCCGCCGAGCGCACCGCCAACGCGCTGGACATGGTGCTCAGCGGCCTGCCGGGCGGGCTGACCGACCGCCGACGAGCCGCCGTGCTGCGGCTCGTGCAGGGCACCGGCCCGGCCACCCAGACGGCGGTGGCGCACCTGCTGGACGCGGTGCCCCGCCGGGAACCACCGCCGGTGCCGCTCTGGCAGCGGGCGGCGGACCGGGCCCGGCGCCTCGCCGTCTGGGCGGCCGGCCGCCGCTGGCTCATCTGGCCGGTGGTGGTCTACCTGGTGGTGGAGCCGGTCCTCACCGTGCTGGCGGTGTTCCTCGACGGCGTGACCGGGCACCTGGGCCAGGAACGGGAGTGGGGCGCGATTCTGGGCGTCAGCGTCAGCGCGCTGATCACCGCCGTGCTCGGCCTGTGGGCCGCCTGGCTGCTGCGCCGCGACCGGGCCGAGGCGTTCCGCCTGTTCAAGCTGGCGCTGCTCGTCGACCTGCTGTTCGGCCAGGTCTTCAACTTCACGGTGAACCAGTTCGGCGCCGTCGCCGCGGTCGCGCTCGATCTCGCGCTGCTCGGCGTGGTCACCGCCGAGCACCGCCGGTTGCGGCGCGCCGCCGAGAGGTGAGCCATTCCGGCGTGCTGAGCTGGTCGAAGATCGCTACGGTGGGCATCTGGTCCAGGAAGGGAGAATCATGGTCGATGCTTCGGGCACCCCGCCTCGCACGCGTCCCGGCGTGGTGACGCTCTCCAGTTGGCTGCTCATCCTCGTCGCCGCGATCCAGGTGCTGAACCTGATCGTGGCGCTGTCCGTCGTCGGCAAGATCCGCGATGTTCTCGCCGACGCGTACGCCGGCACCTCGGCCGAGTCGGCCGCCGACATCGCGTACGCGTTCAGCATCATCACGGCGATCCTGTCGCTGGTGATCGCGGCCGGCCTCGTCGTCCTCGCGCTGTTGAACAACCGGGGCAAGAACGGCTCCCGGATCACCACCTGGGTGCTGGGCGGCATCCTGTTCTGCTGCACCGGCGGCGGGCTGCTGACCGGTCTCGGCGGCGGCATGACGGGCGGCGGCAACACCACCGGTGACGTGCCCAGCTCGGAGGAGATCCAGCGCCGGCTGGAGGACGCGCTGCCGTCCTGGTACACCCCGGTCAACCTGCTGCTGGGTCTGGTCGCGCTGCTCGCCCTGCTGGCCGCGCTGATCCTGCTGGCGCTGCCGCAGGCGAACGAGTTCTTCCGCAAGCCCAAGGCCGGTTGGGAGCCCCCGGTGCCCGGTGGCGCCTACCCGGCGTACCCGTCGCACCCGGGCCAGTCGGGCGACCCGGCGTACCCGTCGTACCCGCCGGCTCCCGGCACGCCGCCGTCGGCGCCCGGTGGTCAGCCGCCGTCCGCGCCGGGCGGTCAGCCGGGTGAGCGCCGCGATCCGGAGCCGCCATCCGGAAGTTGACGTCCGGATTGCAGCGACGCCGACGATCCCTCCGAGTAGGTTGCAAGCCGACGCCTACCGGAGGGATCAGTCGTGTCGTACCCCGAACGGGCCGCACCCCGCCGGCCGGGCACCGTCGTCGCCGCGGCGGCGCTGCTGCTGGCGATGGCTGTGGGCGCCGTGGCGTACGCGGTGGTCAACCTGGCCGTCGGCGGCGGCACGGTGGACCGGTTCCGGGACGCGGCGGCGGAACGGACCGGCGCAAGCGGTGGCGACATCGACCAGGTGGCCGGCCTGCTGCGCGGCTCCACAGTGCTGGCCGCCGTGGTCGGCGTGCTCGCCGGGCTGCTGCTCGTCGGGCTCGCGCTCGGCCTGCTCGCCGGCCGGTCCGGCGCCCGCACGGCGACCTGGGTGGTCGCCGGGACCGGCCTGCTCTGCGGTTGCTGCGGGCTGGCGGTGCTGGTCGGCCAGCGCGCCGCCCCGCTGCGGCTCGGCGCGGACGACCGGATCACCGCCGAGCTGCTGGGCCTCGTCGGGGACGCCTACCCGTCCTGGTGGATCCCGGTGAACGCGACGCTGTCGGTGGCGCAGATCCTCGGCTACCTGGTGGTCGCCGTGCTGCTCACGCTGCCGCCGTCCGGCGCGTTCCTGCGCCGCCGTACCGCACCGCTGCGGCTGTCCGGCTACGGCGCGACGGTGTCCGGCGCGACCGCCCCCGGGCCGACACCCTGGGGACCGCCGCCCGGCCTGAACCCGCCCCCGTCCGTCCCGCCCGCGACGCCGCCGGGTGGGTTCCCGCCACCTCCCGAGGACCGCCGATGACCGGTGACACCGACCCCTCCCGGCGCCGCGCCCTGGTCACCGGCGCCAGTCTCGGCATCGGCGAGGCGTTCGCCCGCCGGCTGGCCGCGGACGGCTGGGACCTCGTCCTGGTGGCCCGGGACGCCGCCCGGCTCGACGCGCTGGCGGCCGAGCTGACCGGCCGGCACGGCGGTGCCGTGGAGACGATCGCCGCCGATCTGTCCACCGAGGACGGCTGCGCGGCTGTCGAACAGCGGCTAACCGCCGGTACGCCGATCGAGCTGCTCGTCAACAACGCCGGCATCAGTCTGAACACGTCGTTCGTCCGGTCGTCGGTGGCGGACGAGGCGCGGCTGGTGCGGCTCAACGTGCTCGCGGTGCTGCGTCTGACCCACGCCGCACTGGGCCCGATGACCGAACGTGGGCACGGGGCAGTGATAAATGTCTCTTCCGTTGCGGGCTTCGGTGTCCCCATGCCGGGATCCACGTACTCGGCCAGCAAGGCGTGGGTGACGAATTTCAGTGAATCGATCGGCCAGTCCGTCGCGCCGCTGGGTGTGCGCGTGATGGCGCTCTGTCCCGGCTACACGCGAACCGGAGTTCACGAACGCGCGGGCATCGACATGTCGCGCCTGCCCGCCTGGGCCTGGCTGCGAGCCGACGATGTGGTGGCTGAAGGGCTGCTTGACCTGCATAAAGGTAAGTTCGTGAGTGTCCCGGACTGGAAGTACAAGGTGGCGGTGGCCGGGCTGCGGCACGCGCCGAAGCGTCTGCTGCGCGGCTTCCGGCGGGACACCCGCGGTGCGGTCGGCCGGCAGCGCGGCTGACCGGCGGAGGTACGCACCTGAGCCGGTTCGGTGGCCGGCCGGGATGGACGGTCGCACAGCGTAGCCGCTCATCGCCACCCGTCGGTCGCCCGCAGGGTTGACCAGGGCGGACCCGAAACACGGCGCTCAGACTTGCGAAGTACGCTCTGGGGCCATGGGCGACCACGACGACCTGCGCAAATTCATCACTGACCTTGCTGTGGTGCACGGCCGGGTGGTGCTCTCGTCGGGCCGCGAGGCGGACTGGTACGTGGACCTGCGCCGCGTCACGCTCCATCACGAGGCGGCTCCGTTGATCGGTCGGGTCATGCGTGACCTCACCGCCGACTGGGCGTACGACGCGGTCGGCGGCCTGACCCTGGGCGCCGATCCGGTGGCCGCCGCCATGCTGCACGCCTCGGCGGGCACCGGCCGCGCGGTCGACGCCTTCGTGGTCCGCAAGGAGGGCAAGGCTCACGGTCTCCAGCGCCGGATCGAGGGACCGGACGTCTCCGGGCGGCGGGTGCTCGCGGTCGAGGACACCTCCACCACCGGTGGAAGTGTGTTGACGGCGGTCGACGCATTGCGTGAGGCGGGGGCCGAGGTGGTGGGTGTGGCGGTTATTGTTGATCGAGGTGCCGGCGACACGGTGCGAGCCGCCGGATTGCCCTATCGGGCGGCCTATACGTTGGCTGACCTCGGCCTTGTGGCGTAAAAGTTTGCCGATTCGGATCTGCTGATATGCAGGCGGATCGATGCTGCTGGTGGAAGGATGGAATACGTGGGAACTGCGTTGGCTGAAATGACCATGCCTCAGATCTCGCCGCTTGCCGGCGAGCCGATCGAACGCGCCGACGCCGAGCGGCTTGCGGGGGTCCTCAAGGCCCTCGCGGACCCCGCCCGGCTGCGGCTGCTCAGCCTGATCCAGTCGGCTCCCGAGGGGGAGGCGTGCGTGTGTGACCTCACCGCGCCGCTCGGCCTCTCGCAGCCGACGGTCAGCCACCACCTGCGAATCCTCACCGAGGCCGGCTTGCTGGAGCGGGAGAAGCGCGGGGTCTGGGCGTACTACCGGCTGGTGCCGTCCGCGATCGCCACGATCGCGGATCTGCTCACCCCGCCGCGGAAGCGGGCCACGAAGAAGGCTCGCTGAAACCTCCGGGCCGGCCCGACCGAGGGTCGTCCCGACCGGGTGACCGGTGGCGTGCGAGGGGTGGCGCCATCAGCGCACGGTGACGGCTGTCGTCGTCCGTGTGACCCGGCTGGAGCAGTGATGTCGAAGGCCGGTCCTCGTCCGAGGGCCGGCCTTCGGCGTCCGTACGACGTGCTCAGCGGCGGTGCTGACCGCCGTGCCCGTCACCGTGCCCGGGGCGGTGCTCCTCGATGCCCTCCCGGGCCGCCTCCACAGCGCCGGCCATCGTCGCCGCGGTGATGACGGCGACCGCCTCGCCGCGCTTGCGGGCCCGCCGGTCGCGGAGGAACTCGAAGAAGATCGGCAGCACCGAGATCACGATGATCAGCGCGACCACCGGCAGGATGTACCTGTCGATCTTGTCGCCGATGGCGTCGTAGATCTGCCGGGCCAACAGGTAGCCGACCAGCAGGATGCCGTCCACCCAGAGGACCGCGCCCACCACGTTCCACACGAAGAACTGGCGGGCCGGCATGCCGAGCACCCCGGCCACCGGGTTGAGGAACGTCCGCACGATCGGGATGAACCGGGCCAGCACCACGGCCTTCGCCGGGCCGAACTTCTGGAAGTAGTACTCCGCCTTCTCCACGTACTCCCGCTTGAACAGCCGGGAGTTGGGCTTCTCGAACATGCGGCGGCCGTACCGGGCGCCGAGCCAGTGCCCGAGCTGGGCGCCGACGATGGCGCAGATCGGACCGCCGATCATCAGACCGGCCAGGGACAGGCGGGTGCCGTCGCCGAAGATGGCGTCGGCCACCGGTGAGGCGGCCACCCCGGCCAGGAACAGCAGCGAGTCACCCGGGAAGAAGAAGCCGACCAGCAGCCCCGTCTCGGCGAAGAGGATCACCCAGACGCCGATCATGCCGAAGGTGTGGATGAGGTCCTTCGGGTCGAGCGGGTTCAATGCCACGCTCTCGGAGAACATCCGGGTCTTCTCTGCTGTGTCCACGGCCACACAGGGTACCCCGGCCCGGTCCGGCATATCGGCCGGACCGGGCGTCGTCGTCAGAGGCGGGGGTCCACCGGCTCGGACTCGCAGGCGAGGATCGCGAACACCAGCTCGTGGCGGCGCCAGAGCGGGGCGTCCTCGGCCAGCGCGTCCAGGGCGGCCAGGCCGAGGCCGTGTTCCCGCAGGGCGAGCCCGCGCTTGCGTCCCAGCGACCGGCGGCGCAACGCGGCGAGCTGCCCCGCCTCGGTGTACCCGGGACCGTAGATGATCCGCAGGTACTCCCGCCCGCGGCACTTGATCCCCGGCTGGAGCAGCGAGCCCTTCGGCGAGCGGGCGGCCAGGCCCGCGTACGGCTTGACCACCATGCCCTCGCCGCCGGCCGCGGTGAGCGCCAGCCACCACTCGGTGGCGTCGGCCACCGCCGACTCGTCGGCCAGGTCCACCACCCGGCGCCGGGTCGGGGTGAAGAACTCCGGGTCGGCGGCGCAGAGCCGGTCGGCCAGCGCCAGGTGCCAGCCGTGGTCGCGGTCGGCGTAGCTCACCCCGGCCCCGGCCAGCACCGCGAACGGCGCCAGCGTCACCCCGCGCAGCCCGTCCGTCGGCCGGACGTACGCCCGGTAGGCAGCCGAGTAGGCGGTGACCTCGGCGGCCCGCCCGGCCATCCGGTCGCGCAGCCCGGCCACCGGCATCCCGCGCCCGGCGGCGGTGTCCAGCGCGGCGAGCACCGCCGGCAGCGCGGCCCGCCCGGCCGCGCCGACCCCGGCGTACTGCTCGCGGATCAGCCCGCTCGCCTTCGCCGACCAGGGCAGCAGTTCGGCGTCGAGCAGCAGCCAGTCGGTGCCCAGCTCGGCCCAGAGGCCGGCGCTGGTGACCGCCGCGCGCACCCGGGCCAGCAACTCGCCGTCGAGCGGCGGGCCGAAGAACGGCCTGCCGGTACGGGTGTGCACCACCCCGCCGCCGAAACGGCCCGGCTCCCGCTCCACGAGCACCACCGCTCGCGAGCCCATGTGCTTCTCCTCGCAGACCACCCGCTCGACGCCCGCCGCGCGGTAGTCGGCGAACGCCTCGGCCGGGTGCTCCAGGAACCCGTCCACCGTCGACGTGGAGCAGGGCGCCATGGTCGGCGGCAGCCACACCAGCCGGCCCGGGTCGACCGCGAACCGGCTCATCACCTCCAGCGCGGCGGCGGCGTTCTCGGCCGGCACGGTCAGCGACCCGTACGCGTGGGTGAGGTGCCGTCGCCCGGTCACGTCGGCCAGGTCCAGCACGGTGTCCGGCCGCGACGGCGTGACCGGGACCAGTGGGCGGGCCGGGGCGTACCACTCCTTCACCGCCGGGACGGCCACCAGCTCCTTCTCCGGGTAGCGCAGCGCGGTGAGCTGCCCGCCGAACACGCAACCGGTGTCCAGGCAGATGGTGTTGTTCACCCACTCCGGCTCGGGCGTCGGCGTGTGCCCGTACACGACCATCGCCGAGCCGCGGTAGTCCCGCGCCCACGGGTAGCGCACCGGCAGGCCGTACTCGTCGGTCTCGCCTGTGGTCTCGCCGTAGAGCGCGAACGACCGCACCCGGCCGGACGCCCGCCCGTGGTACGCCTCCTTCAGCCCGGCGTGCGCCACCACGAGCCGGCCGCCGTCGAGCACGTAGTGGCTGACCAGGCCGTCGATGAACGTCTCCACCCCGGCGACGAACTCCGGCGGCTCGGCGGCGAGCTGCTCCATCGTCTCGGCCAGGCCGTGGGTGAGCCGGACGTCCCGGCCGCGCAGCTTGCGCAGCAGCTTCTGCTCGTGGTTGCCCGGCACGCAGATCGCGTGGCCGGCCGCCACCATGCCCATCACCAGGCGGAGCACGCCGGGCGAGTCCGGGCCGCGGTCCACCAGATCACCGACGAACACCGCGGTACGCCCCGACGGGTGCGCCGCGTCCACCGGGCGGCCCGCGTCGTCGCGTCGCAGCACGTAGCCGAGCCGGGACAGCAGCGCCTCCAGCTCGGTACGGCAGCCGTGCACGTCCCCGACCACGTCGAACGGACCGGTCAGCTCGCGCCGGTCGTTGAACAGCTTCTCGTAACGGATCTCCGCGGCGTCGATCTCCTCCACCCCGCGCAGTACGTGCACCTTGCGGAAGCCCTCGCGGGCCAGCCGCCCGTACGACTGCCGCAGGTCGCGTCGCATCCGGTTGAGCACCTGCCGACCGTGCGTGCGATCGGCGCGCGCCTCCGTACGCTCCCAGGCCACCGCCTCCGGCACGTCCAGCACGATCGCCACCGGCAGCACGTCGTGCTCCCGGGCCACCCGGATCAGCCCGGCGCGGGCGTGCGGCTGGAGGTTCGTCGCGTCGACCACGGTGAGCAGGCCGCGTCGCAGCCGGATGGCGGCGACGTGGTGCAGCGCGTCGAACGCGTCGGCGGACGCGGACTGGTCGTTCTCGTCGTCGGCCACCAGGCCGCGGAACGTGTCCGAGGAGAGCACCTGGCTCGGCGCGAAGTGCCGCCGGGCGAACGTGGACTTGCCGGAACCGGAGACGCCGACGAGCGCCACCAGTGCCAGCTCGGGGATGTCCAGGACGGTCATCGGTTCGTCGCCTCCTTCCGGTCGTTGCCGGTGGTGCTGTCGTTGCTGTCGCTCCGGTCGGCCCGGTCGCGCCGGCCGGTGCTCTCGTCGCGGTCGGCGCGGGTGAGCACCGCCATCTGGGTCGGCGTGCCCACCTCCGGGTCGTCGTCGCCGACGCCGCCGAGTACCGCCGTGTAGCCGTGCGTCGCCGCCACCCGGTCCACCCAGGCGGCGAACTCGGCCCGGGTCCACTCGAACCTGTGGTCCGCGTGCCGGAACCGGCCCGGCGCGAGCCCCTCGTAGCGCACGTTGTACTCGACGTTCGGGGTGGTCACCACCACCGTGCCCGGCCGGGCGTGACCGAACACCGCGTCCTCCAGCGCCGGCAGGCGCGGCGGGTCGAGGTGCTCGACGACCTCCATCAGCACCGCCGCGTCGTACCCCCGGAGCCGGTCGTCCCGGTAGGTCAGCGCGGACTGCCACAGCCGGATCCGGTCCCGCTGCCGCTCCGGAAGACGATCCAGGCGCAGCCGCCGGGCCGCCATGCCGAGCGACCGGTCCGACACGTCGACGCCCACCACCTCGGTGAACCGCCGGTCGGCGACGAGCGCGGTGAGCAGCGCGCCGCCCCCGCAGCCCAGGTCCAGCACCCGGCTCGCGCCGCTGTCCCGCAGCGCGGCGAGCACCGCCTCCCGCCGCCGTACCGCCAGGGAGGCGCGGCGGACGTCCTCCGCCGTCCCGGCCCCGCCGCCCGACTCGGCCGGCTCTCCGATCGACGGCTCGATGCTGTCGTCGGCCGGCGGCTCGTCGGCCAGCCGCAGCTCGGTCAGGCGGGCCATCGCCTCGCCCGCGAGCGCCCGGCGGTGTGCCAGGTAGCGGCGCGTGATCAGGCCCCGCTCGGGGTGCCCGGCCAGCCAGCCGGCACCCGCGCGCAGCAGCTTGTCCACCTCGTCCGGCGCCACCCAGTAGTGCTTGGCGTCGTCCAGTACCGGCAGCAGCACGTACAGGTGGTTGAGGGCGTCCGCGAGCCGCAGCGTGCCGGTCAGCGTCAGGTCGACGTAGCGGCTGTCACCCCATTCCGGGTACGTCTCGTCGAGCGGGATCGGGGTGGCCGTCACGGTCCAGCCCAGCGGGGCGAAGATCCGTACCGCCAGCTCGGCGCCGCCCCGGCAGCGCAGCACCGGCACCCGTACGGTCAGCGGGATCGCGCTCGCGGCCAGCTCGGGACGATCGCGCGACTCGCCGCGCAGGGCGGAGCGGAACACCTTCGCCAGCGCCGACGAGAGCAGGCTCGACGCGGCGTACGGGCGGTCGTTGACGTACTGCCCGAGCGCGAAGCCCTCCGGCGCCCGGTTCCGGCGGCCGCCGCCCAGCTTGAGCGGATCGACCTCGACCAGCAACGCCGCCGTGCAGCGCGCCTCGTCCGCCTCCGGGTAGAACACATGCGCGGCACCGGCGGGCAGATCGAAGGTCTGCACGCGGTCCGGATGCTTCACCAGGAGGTGGCCGAGGTCGGTCGCCGGGCGGTGGGTCGTGGTGAGGGTCAGTAGCACTTGTCGATGATCTCTTGGTTTGTTGGCTCGTGTCGTGGGGGTTTCCGGGGGAGCCCGACCCGCTCCGGGCGGTCAGGCTTGATCCCTGCGCGGGCCGGGCTCCCCCGGAAACCTGACCTGGTCCGGCTTCGTCGACAGCCGTACTGCTTGGTGCCTTTGCTTCTATGCGGAGGTGCCCCGCCGACCTCTGGGTCGACGGGGCACCGGTGTCGCGTGGGTCAGGCGACGAAGCGGGTCTTGCGGCGGCGGGTCAGCACGTAGCCGACCGCACCGGCGGCGAGCAGCAGCGCGCCGATGCCGGCGATCAGGCCGGTGGAGGAACCGGTGATCGGCAGCGTGCCACCGTCACCGCCGCCCTGGCCACCGTCGCCCGGGTTACCGGGCGTGCCGCCGGCCGGGTTGATGACGATCGCGGCGGTGTCGTTCTTGCCGTTCGGGTCGCCGGAGAGCTTCGTGGTGAAGCTGCCCGCCGCGTTAGCGGTCGCCGTGTCGATGCGCAGGCGGAACTCGTACGGGTTCTTCATGCCCTTGGGGCTCTCGGTGACCTGGCAGGCGTACTCCTTGGCCCCCGGCTCACCCCAGTTCGCGGTCCACGGGTCCCACTCCTTCGTGGGCAGGAACGGCACGCAGTCGTACGGCGCCTCGACGGCGGTCGTGCCGGCCGGGACGGTGACGCGGACCGGCAGGTCCTCCAGGCGGATGCCCGGGGTGCCCTGGCCCAGGTACTCCAGCGTGGCCGGACCCAGGTTGGTGAAGCTCGGCGCGACAGTGACGACGTCGCCCTTCTTCCCGGTGGCGGTGGCGCCCTCGGCGGCGAGGTCGGCCGGGTTGTCACCGGTGACCTTCACGGTCGCGACGGTGAAGTTGTTCATCTGGTCCAGGTCGGTCTGCGGTACCCGCGCGGCCTGCACCGACTTCTCGACCAGGCGCAGCTCGGGGCCCGTGCCGGGCTTGACTTCGTCCAGCCAGTCCTCGAACGCCTGGTCGAAGTCGTCGGTGGTCCACCAGTCGAGGTAGACCGGGAACCGGGCGCCGGTACGCGTCTCCGGGCGCAGCGTGATCGGCAGGTCCTCGGAGAGCTTGTACGACCGGCCCGGCTCGATCTTCGTGTCGAAGGCGCAGAAGGCGTAGAACCCGTCCTCCTGGGCCCGGCAGTTGGAGAAGTTCCCGCCGTACGACGCGAGCCAGTCGGCCTGCACGACGAGCACCGTCCCGTCGACTGTGGTGTCGCCGCCGTTGCGGACGACACCCGGCACGGCGGCGCGCCCGCCCGGGGCCCCGCTCGCCTCGACGGTCGGGTCGCTCACCAGGTCGACGCCCTCGGCGATGGTGACACCGGCCGTACCGGTGGCCGTCTTGCCGCCCGAGGTGACGCTGATCTTCAGTGCGCCCTTCTGGCCCGGCTCGGCGGTGTCCTTGCCGTTGACCAGGTAGTCGAACCAGGGCTCGTCGCCGTCGGCGAGGTCCGCCTCGCAGTGCAGCTTGGTGGAGGAGACGTCGCAGGTCCAGTCCCACGCCGGCTCGACGGTGGCGAAGCCCGAGACCGCGGAGAAGTCGATGTCGATCGTGGTGCGGCCGAACGTGGGCTCCGACTCGCCGTCGGACATGTGCGCGAAGAGCGAGCCGTAACCCAGGTGGCCCGGGGCGACGAGCAGGTCGTGCGTGACGACCTCGAACGGCGCGTCCGCCGCGAGGGCGGGAGTGGCGGAGGCGGCGACGAACGCGCCTGCGACGCCCAACCCGGCGAACCAGCGCCGGGTGGAGTTGCTGAGCATGTGGGTCCTCCCGTGGGGTGATCAGGTGGAGCCCACGGAGCTTAAGGATTCCTTAAAGGATCGTGTTGTCCCCCATCATGAATATTGACCGAACGGATGATCGGCGCCACCGCAATGTTCCACCTGCCCGGAACCGTCCATCAATCGGACACCGGGAGGTGCAGTGACGTACGAGGAGTTCGCCGACGCGCGGTTGGGCGCCCTGCTGCGGTACGCGGTCATGCTGACCGGGGATCCGCACCAGGCGCAGGATCTGGTGCAGGAGACCCTGGTCCGGGTCCAGCTCCACTGGCGGCGGGTGGCCCGCACCGACGCCCCGGAGCGGTACGTGCGCCGGATGCTCACCAACCAGTTCATCGACTGGCGGCGCGGATCGTGGGCGCGGCGGGTGCTGCTGCGCGGCGCGGCGGACGAATCGGTGCCCGCGCCGGCCGACCACGCCCAGTCCGCGGCGGACCGGGACCAGATCCGGGACTGGCTGTCCCGGTTGCCCCGGCGGCAGCGTGCCGCGCTGGTGCTGCGCTACTACGAGGACCTGCCGGACGCGGAGATCGCGGAGATCCTCGGCTGCGCCGTCGGCACCGTCCGGTCCAGCATCTCGCGTGCGCTGGCCACCCTCCGAGCCGAACTCGTGGAGGTTTCCTGATGATCGAGGACGAGCTGCGGGCCGCGTTCGCCCGCCTCGAGGAGTCGACCCCGCCCGTCGGCCCGGTCCGGGCCGCCGTCGACCGGGCGGTGATCATCCGCCGTCGGCGCCGTCGGCGCGTACGCCTGGCCGGCACGGCGCTGGCGGTCGCCGCCGTCGCACTCGTCGGTTTCACCGCGATGGCGCCCCGGCCGCCGGCGCCCACGGCGGCGCCCGCGCCCTCCACGGCGGTGCCGGAGCCCGGCGGCGCGCTGAACCTGCTGCTGCTCGGCGTCGACCAGCCGGTCGGCAGCCGGCGCGCCGACTCGGTGCTGCTGGTGCACCTGCCGGCCGACCGGAGCCGGCTCTACCTCGTGTCGTTCCCGCGTGACCTGCTGGTGCCGGTGCCGCCGCAGGGCGGGACGGAGAAGCTCAACGCGACGTTCTCCCGCGCCGCCGGGCCGGGCACCGACCTGGCCGCCGGCTACCGGGCGACCCGCGAGGCGGTCGCCCGGCTGACCGGGGTACGCGTCGACGCCGGCGCGGTGCTCACGTACCCGGGGGCGCGTGAGCTGACCGACGCGGTCGGCGGCGTGCCGGTCTGCCTGCCGGCGCCGGTGCGTTCGGTGCACACCGAGCGGCGTTTCCCGGCCGGATGTCAGCGGCTCGACGGCCCGGCGGCGGTGGACCTGCTGCGGCAGCGGTACGGCCTGCGTGACGGTGGGCTGGACCGGGACCGCAACGCGGCGCGCTACGCCGCCGGGCTGCTCCGCCAACTGCGGGAGCAGGGCACGGCGACCGATCCGGCGCAGCTCGGCCGGCTGGTCCTACGGATCGGACCGGCCGTCACGATCGACACCGGTGACCTGTCGCTGCCGGCGCTGACCGCCGCGAGCGGCCGAACCGCCGTTGCGGAGCCGGTCGCGCTCGCCTTCCCGGTACGCGACGAGTGGAACGGTCGCGGGTACGAGCCGGACCCGGAACTCGCCCCCGGGTTCCTGGACGCGTTACGGGCGGACCGGCTGGCGCGGTGGACCGCCGCCCACCCGGGGCAGGTCACCGCGCTGCGGTGAGCGGGCCCCGGATCAGCGGTAGTCGTCCTCGTCGGCGGTGACGACGCGGGCCTGCTCCATGGCGTCCCAGTCGTCGACCTCCATGCCCCGGTGCGGCTCACCGTCTGTCTCGTCGGTCACCGTGGTGGCCTGCTCGACCGCGTCGGCCGGCTCGGCCTCCAGATCCCGCTCCTCCGGGGCGAGGTGGTCACTGGGGGCGAAGTCCTCGTCGGGCTGACCCATCGTCCCTCCCTGTTCTCCGTGCGGGCATCGTCCCCACCACCGTACGGGCTGCTCCGGGCCCTCGCTGGGTGGCGGGCGGAACGGCGGAGTCGGCGATTGTCCCGCTCCCGGCGCGCGGCCGGTGCCAGGATGGGAGGCATGGGCTTCCTGATCCGACTGGCGATCACCGCTGTCGCGTTGTGGATCGCGACCTTGATCGTGCCCGGAGTGGAGGTGAGTGGCCGCAACACCGGCAGCAACGTGCTCACCCTGATCGTGGTGGCACTGGTCTTCGGTGTGGTCAACGCGGTGCTCAAGCCGCTCATCAAGGTGTTCGGCTGCGTGTTCTACCTGCTCACGCTCGGCCTGTTCGCGCTCGTGGTGAACGCGCTGCTGTTCCTGCTCACCGACTGGATCGCCGGGGTGCTGAAGCTCCCGTTCCACGTCGACGGCTTCTGGGCCGCCTTCTGGGGCGCCATCGTGGTCGCGGTGGTGAGCTGGCTGATCAGCGTCGTCGTACCGGACCGGCTGGAGAACCGGTGAGCGGCGTCCGGGCCGGTTGTGCCCCGCTCACGCTCCTGCGGGATACTGCCCGCGGTGGACAGCGCGGTCCGGCGCAACCGTGGACGTGAGCGACCGGAACGGTCGCGCCCATGGAAGACAGCGGCCTGCACGGCCGAGAGCGGTAAGTAAGGAGCGTTCGACATGCCCATCGCTTCCCCCGAGGCTTACGCGGAGATGCTGGACCGGGCCAAGGCCGGCCGGTACGCGTACCCCGCGATCAACGTGACCTCCTCGCAGACGCTGAACGCGGCGCTCAAGGGCTTCGCCGATGCGGAGAGCGACGGCATCATCCAGGTCTCCACCGGCGGCGCGGAGTACCTGTCCGGCCCGTCCGTGAAGGACATGGTGACCGGCGCGGTGGCGTTCGCCGCGTACGCGCACGAGGTCGCCAAGAAGTACCCGGTGAACATCGCGCTGCACACCGACCACTGCCCGAAGGACAAGCTGGACAAGTTCGTCCGGCCGCTGATGGCCATCTCGCAGGAGCGCGTCAAGGGCGGCCAGGAGCCGCTGTTCCAGTCGCACATGTGGGACGGCTCGGCCGTGCCGGTGGCGGAGAACCTGGAGATCGCCGAGCAGCTCCTCGCCGAGGCCGCCAAGGGCAAGATCGTCCTGGAGATCGAGGTCGGCGTCGTCGGCGGCGAGGAGGACGGCGTCGAGAACGCCATCAACGACAAGCTCTACACCACCGTCGACGACGGCCTGGCCATGGTCGACGCGCTCGGCCTGGGCGAGAAGGGCCGCTACATGGCGGCGCTGACCTTCGGCAACGTGCACGGCGTCTACAAGCCGGGCAACGTCAAGCTGCGCCCCTCGGTGCTGCACGACATCCAGGTGGCGGTGGGCGCCAAGTACGGCAAGGACAAGCCGCTCAGCCTGGTCTTCCACGGCGGCTCCGGCTCGCTGCTGTCGGAGATCCGGGAGGCACTGGACTACGGCGTGGTGAAGATGAACATCGACACCGACACCCAGTACACCTTCACCCGCCCGGTCGCGGACCACATGTTCCGCAACTACGACGGCGTGCTGAAGGTCGACGGCGAGGTCGGCAACAAGAAGATGTACGACCCGCGCGTCTGGGGCAAGGCCGCCGAGGCCGGCATGGCCGCCCGCGTGGTCGAGGCCTGCGAGCACCTGCGCTCCACCGGCACCACCATGAAGTGACGCCTCGCGCGTGAACGGAAGGCCGGCACCCGGACGGGGCCGGCCTTCCGTGTCTCACCCGGCGGTCAGCACCCGGACGGCGTCGCGCACGTCGTCGGTCAGGTGGATCGTGTGCGACAGGTCGCCGAACGGGGACGCGGCGAACAGCGGCCGCAGCAGCGACTCCACCGGCAGCTCCGTGGTCCAGTACGTGCGGTCCAGGAAGACGTACGCCCCGCTCGCCCCGTCGGTGCCGTAGAACGTCTTGGTGGCCGCCTGGAACACCTCCTGCACGGTTCCGGCCTTGCCGGGTGCGAACACGATCCCGCCCCGGGCCAGCCGCAGGATGGTGTCCTCCCGGATGGCGTTGGAGAAGTACTTCGCGATCCGGCCCGCGAACAGGTTCGCCGGCTCGTGGCCGTACAACCAGGTGGGGATGGCCAGCCCGCCGGAACGGGCCCACTCGGTGCCCGGCGCCGACGGGCGGGGCGAGGGCAGCGACGTGCCGTCCGCGTACCGCTTGCGCACCGCCAGCGCCGCCGCCGTGTACCGGTCGTGGTCGGTGAAGTCCGGCGCGACGGCGAGCACGTCGATCGCGGCGGACAGCTCCTCGGCCGGCCAGGCCGCGAGGAACGCGCCGAGGTTCGCCGCCTCCATCACGCCCGGACCACCGCCGGTCACCACCAGGCGGTCGGCCCGCGCCAGCTCCCAGCCCAGCACGGCGGCCATCCGGTACGCGACGCTGCCGCGCGGCACCGCGTGCCCGCCCATCACCCCCACCACCGACTGCGGCCCGTGCGCGGCCAGCCACGACCGGGTGGCGTCGGCCAGCGCGTTGTCCACACCGTGGTCGTGCAGTCGCTGCCCGAGCGCCTCGCGTACGTCCGGCAGCGCGCCGCCGTGCGCCCGGAAGTGCGCGTACACCCGGGTGTCGTACATCTCGGCGAACCCGCCCTCGGCGAACCCGGCGGCCAGTTCGTCGGCGGTGTAGAGGTGCGACGGCTGGGTCGGGTAGGGCAGCCCGGAGAACGGCGGGACCACGTTGGCGCCCCGGCGGACCAGGTCCGCGCCCACCTCGCGGCCGGCGAAACGGCAGCCTACGAAGAGCGTGCCGGTGACGTCGACGTCACGCAGGTCGGGTACCGGGTCGAGGTCGAGGCGCAGGCCCTGCACGGTCAGACCGGCCAGGGTGCCCCCGGCCAGCCGCTGCTCGAACGCGGTGCGGGTCTCGATCTCGTTGACGTGGGGCGCGTGCGGCTCGATGACGTCCGCGGGTGGTGGGGTCGGCACCAGGCCATCCTGCCCCCGCACGGCAAGTGCCGAAACCGGGGCGAGAACGACAGGAGCCCGGCGGGCACGCCGCCGGGCTCCTGCGTAACCGGGTCCTGGGGAGGCTCCGGATCTGTATTTGTAGTGCAAGAACCACGGCGGCGGCATGGGCCGCGGGTACGTGTGCTCCCGCCGCAGGCGTGACGAAACCCTCAGCCGTTCAGCCAACCGTCCGGGCGGGGCCCCTCGCGTACCCGAGGGCGAAGCGGGTTGAATGGGGCGATGCAGAACCTGTTGCCTGAGCCACCGGCCACCCTGCTCCCGGTCCACGAGGAGGCCGACGCCGCGCTGGCGGCGGCGGCCGAGCAGGGCACCGACGAGGCGTACGCCGAGGTCGCGGCCCGTTTCCCGACCTACAGTGCGGCCTGGGCCGCGCTGGCCGGCCGCGCGCTCGCCGCGGGTCAGGTCGTCACGGCGTACGCGTACGCCCGCACCGGCTACCACCGGGGCCTGGACCAGCTGCGCCGCAGCGGCTGGAAGGGCCACGGCCCGGTGCCCTGGTCGCACAAGCCCAACCGGGGCTTCCTCCGCTGCCTCTACGTGCTGTCCCGCGCCGCGGGGGAGATCGGTGAGGCGGACGAGGCGGCCCGGTGCGCCCAGTTCCTCCGCGACTGCGACCCGGCCGCCGGAGACGCGCTCTCCGGCGACTGACCACTGCCGCGACGGCCGGTCCCGACCCGGGCGCCGGCCGTCGCGCCCGTCCTACAGCCCTTCCGCCACCGACGCGGCGATCTTCAGCCAGGCGTCCCGGGTGGCGGAGGAGAGCTGCCCGTACCGCAGCGGTTCGCCGGTGTCGATGAGCCGCTCGTACGGGGCCAGCAGCACCGCCCGGGTCCGCGCCGCGAAGTGGGCCTGGATCGCGGGCAGGTCGATCTCCTTGCGGGACGGCGGCATCGAGACCACTGTCACCGCCTGCCGGACCAGCCGCTGCCGGCCGCTCTGCTCCAGGTGGTCGAGCATCCGGGCGGCGGTCTCGGCCGAGTCGTTACGGGCCGACATGGTCACCACGAGCTGGTCGGTGGCGTCCATCGCGGCCTGCCAGTTCTGCGCCCGGACGTTGTTGCCGGTGTCCACGAAGATCAGCTTGTAGAAGCGGCTGACCACCTCGCGGATCTCCGCGAACGCGGCGGCGGTGAGCATCTCGCCGCCGGTCGCCGACTCGTCCGAGGCGAGCACGTCGAACATGCCCTCGCCCTGCGAGCGGACGTACTGCGACAGGTCGCCCACCCGGCCGTGCGGGCCCTGGAACTGCGCCAGGTCGCGCAGCATGTCCCGCACCGTACGGGCGTGGAAGTCCTGCTGCGCCCGCATGCCCAGGGTGCCCTGGGTCTCGTTGTTGTCCCAGGCCAGCACGTATCCGCCGCGCTTCTGGCCGAACGTCATGGCGAGCAGCAGGATCGCCACCGTCTTGCCGGCGCCGCCCTTCGGGTTGACCACTGTCACCTGGCGCAGCCCGCCGAAGTTGCGGCGGACCATCTCGATGTCGCGCTTCATCTCCTGCTCGTGCCGCCCGGGCGCGAGCCGGACCAGCCCGATCTTGTTGACCACCGCGCGTACGCCCATGGTGGCCACCGGGTCGACCGGCCGGGCCTGGCGGCGGCGCGCGAAGTCCTCGGCGGTCGGGGGCACCGCCTGCTGCGGCGTCCAGCCCTGCTCCGGGTGGGGCGCTCCGGGCTGAGGCGGCGGTGGCGGCACCACCGGGCCGGACACCGGCGCCTGCGGCGGCATCGGGCCGCCCGGCTGCGGTGCGCCGGCCTGGGGCGTCCAGCCGGGCGGCGGGTACCAGCCGGGCTGACCGGGCTGGTACCCGGGCGACGGGTAGCCGTTGCCGTACGGGGACGGCTGTGCCGGTACGCCCGGCGACGGCGGGAACGGCCCGAGGCGGGGCGTCTGCTCGGGCGCGCCCGGCTCTGCCGGTCCCGTACCGGATTCCGGCGACGGCTGCGTCCCGGCGACGGTGGCCCGGCCCGCGGGGGTGCCGTCGGCAGGGAGGGCGTCGGACGGTGGGGGCGGTGCCGGGGTGACAGTGGCGCGGCCGGACACCGTGCCGTCCTCGGGGAG
Source organism: Micromonospora sp. CNZ285 (assembly GCF_004637285.1). Lineage (NCBI taxonomy): Bacteria > Bacillati > Actinomycetota > Actinomycetes > Micromonosporales > Micromonosporaceae > Micromonospora > Micromonospora sp. CNZ285. The sequence goes on from NZ_SPQD01000001.1 coordinate 5,479,780, forward strand.
GGCGTCAGGCGGCGGGGGCGGCGCCACGGCGGCCCGGCCGGAGGCGGTGCCGTCGGTGGAGAGTGCCTCGGGCGGGGGCGTTGCCACGGTGGCGCGGCCGGACGCGATGCCGTCGGCCTCCGCTGACTCGGACGGCGGAGCTGCTGCCTCGGTGGGGAGCGGGTCGGGCGTGGTGGCGGAGTCCGACCCGGCCCGCTGTGGCGGCTGTGCCCACGGGGAGGCGGGCCGTCCGTTCCCGGTGCCCTCGCCGGCGGTCGCCGTTCCGCCAGTGCCGGGGGCGGGCGTGGTCGCCGGGACGGGCGCCGCCGGAGTACCGGGCGCCGCCGGTGAGCCGGGTGCCGCCGGTTCCGGCTGGGCCGGTGACGGGGCGGAGGTCGCCCGGTCGAGCGTGAACGGCAGGTCCAGGTCGACAGCGGGTGCCTGGGGCACCGGAACGTCCGCCGCCACCGGTGCCGGGGGCGCCGGGACGTCCGCGGCCGGCGGCGTGGGAGCGTCGGCGGGCGGGAGCGGCCAGGGCACCGACGCCCACGGCGGGATCGTGGCCGCCGCGGCGTCGGTCTCCTCCGGCGGCCACAGCGGCTCGACGTCCCGCTGCGGCACCTGCGGTCGGCCCGGTACGTGGGCCCGGTCGTCATTCTCGTGCACCACGGTTCCTCCCCATTCCTTCCGCCGAGGATAGGCGGTCCGGCCAGCGCCGCGAGCCGGGTGAGGATCGACCGAGGTCAGCCCGTCCAGACCGCCCAGGCGCCCGGCTCGGTCCACCAGGAGCGCTTGCGGCTCAGCTCGCCCTCGACGCCGTCGTCGAGGAAGGGCACCTTCTCGTCGCGGGGCACCACCGCCACCGCGCGTCCCCGCGCCCGGCGTACCTCCAGCCGGACCTTCTTCCGGCCCAACGCCGACCGGGTCACCACTGGTACGGCGACGCCCACCGTCACCCGCCCGTCGGCCGGATCCGGGCCGCCCAGCAGGTCCACCTCGCCCAGGCACGCGTACCCGCCCGCGTTGCCGATCGCGCAGGCGGTGATCGGCTCGGAGCCGTCGCTGAGCACCGTGCCGTCGACCTCGACCCGGGCCCGCCAGTGCAGCGGTCGGCCGGCGTCGTCGGCGGCGCCGAGCAGCGCGCCGTCCAGCGTCACCGAGCCGCCGTCGTTGCGCAGCAGGTCAAGCCGCCGGGGGGTGCCGTCCAGCACCGCCGCGGCAACCCCGGCCGGGTCGCGCGGCAGCCCGAGCTGCGCGGCCAGGTCGCGCGCCGTCCCGGACCGGGCCGGATCGAGCGGGAGTACGCCCACCGGCGGCAGGTCGGGCACCGTACGGTCGTCGGCGAGGTCCGCGGGGCGGCGGCTCGGCGGCGGAGCGTACCGGCGCACCAGCCGGCGCAGGACGGCGCGCAACTGACCGTCACTCGCAGTGGCGACGATGAGCCGGGTCTTGCCGTCGGAGTCCGGCCAGGTGAGGCCGTCGGCGCGCGGCGGGCCGTCGAGGCGGGCCAGCACCTCGTCGATCTCCTTGTCCGACCGGGCGGTCACCGTGGTCACCCGGGCGCCCCGGGCGGTCAGCTCGTCCGCGCAGGCCAGCACCGGTACGCGCGGCGTCTCGCAGCGCTCCTCGCCGGTCTCGGCGGCGGTGTCGTCCGCGCCGCCGCAGCAGGCGCCGCCGCTGCCGCAGCCACCACCGGGAGCGTCCCGGTCCGAGCCGAGGGTGAGCAGCACCACGTCGTACACGAAGGAGCCTCCTGCTTCTCGACCAACCCCTGCTGGTCCCGCCGTCACTACTTGTTAGCCTGACACCCCGGGCTCGCTGACCGGTCGCCACCTGGCACCCGAGCCTTCTGGAGGCGAGAAGATGCCAGCGATCGTGCTGCTCGGCGCCCAGTGGGGCGACGAGGGCAAGGGCAAGGTTACCGACCTGCTGGGTGAGCGGGTCGACTACGTCGTGCGCTACTCCGGCGGCAACAACGCAGGCCACACGGTGATCACGCCGGACGGCCAGAAGTACGCGCTGCACCTCATGCCGTCCGGTGCGCTGTCACCGAGCGCGATGATCGTGATCGGCAACGGCGTGGTGGTCGACCCGAAGGTGCTGCTCCAGGAGATCGACGGGCTCGCCGAGCGCGGCGTGGACGTGTCCCGCCTGCGCATCTCCGGCGACGCGCACCTGATCATGCCGCACCACCGGGCGCTGGACCGGGTGGTCGAGCGCTACCTGGGCAGCTCCCGCATCGGCACCACCGGCCGGGGCATCGGTCCCGCGTACGGCGACAAGGTCGCCCGGATGGGCATCCGGCTCCAGGACCTGCTCGACCCGGGCATCCTGCGCAAGAAGCTGGAGCTGGCGCTCCGCGAGAAGAACCAGCTGCTGTTCAAGGTCTACAACCGCAAGGCGATCGACGTCGAGGAGACCGTCGAGGAGTACCTCCAGTACGCCGAGCGGCTGCGCCCGTACATCGCCGAGACCCGAGTCATGCTCTGGGACGCGCTCGACCGCGGCGAGACAGTGCTGCTGGAGGGCGCCCAGGCCACCATGCTCGACATGGACCACGGCACCTACCCGTTCGTCACCTCGTCGAACCCGACGGCCGGTGGGGCGTGCGTGGGCGCGGGCATCCCGCCGACCGCGATCACCAAGGTCATCGCCGTGAGCAAGGCGTACACGACGCGGGTGGGCTCCGGCCCGTTCCCGACCGAGCTGTTCGACGACAACGGGCAGCACCTGCGCAAGGTCGGCCACGAGTACGGCACCACCACCGGCCGGGAGCGCCGCTGCGGCTGGTTCGACGCCGTGGTGGCCCGGTACGCGTGCCGCCTCAACGGCGTCACCGACCTGGTGGTCACGAAGCTGGACGTGCTGACCGGCCTGGCCAAGGTGCCGATCTGCGTCGGGTACGAGATCAACGGCGAGCGGTTCGACGACATGCCGATGACGCAGACCGACTTCCACCACGCCACGCCGATCTACGAAGAGCTCGACGGCTGGTGGGAGGACATCACCAAGGCGCGGACCGAGGACGAGCTCCCGGAGAACGCCCGCCGCTACATCGCCCGTATCGAGGAGCTGACCGGCACCCGCGTGAGCGTGGTGGGTGTGGGCCCAGGCCGAGAGGAAAACGTCCTCCGCCACCCCCTCCTCCCCTAACCCCCCACCTTTTGTCGTTGATCAAGGAGTTTGTGTCCAGTCCGGCGTCGGATCCGGACACAAACTCCTTGATCACCGGGGCGGTCGCGGAGTGGTCGCCGGGGAGAGTGGGTCTGTTTATCCACAGAGTTGTCCACAGGGGTGTCGGCTGTGGGGTGGCGCGGGGGAACCTGCGCGTGTGGGTGAATTCGACGAGCTGACGCGGCTGGCCGCCGGGCAGGGCGGGTTCGTGACGGCGGGGCAGGCTTTGCGCCTGGGCCTCGGCCGGGAGCAGATCCGCTACCTCGTCCGAGCCGGACGATGGACGCGCGTCTCGCGCGGCTGCTACCTGCCGTGCCCCGCCGGACCGACGCCGGTGGCGCTGCGACGGGTCCGCATCCGCGCCGCGATCGCGAGCCTGGGGCCGGGCGCGGTCGCCGTACTCGACACCGCCGCCGAACTGCACGGCATCGCCGGCCTTTCGCCGACGGCGGCGATCCACGTCTCGGTGCCGCCGGACCGGCCGCACGTGCAGCGCCGGGCGGAGCCGGGCCTGACGGTGCACCAGTTGACGCTCGCCGACGCGGACGTGTGCCGGGCTGGCGGCGTACCGGTCACCACACCGGCGCGGACCGTTGCCGACGTGTTGCTGCGAGCTCGGCGCTACCCGGCGGTGTGCGTTCTCGACTCCGCGCTCAACCAGGGGATCCTGGCCGAGGACGACCTGTCCCTGGTGCTCGCGCATCTCGCCGGACGCCGCGGGGCGGTCGCCGCGCGGGAGTACCTGGCCGAGGCGGACGGCCGGGCACAGTCACCCCTGGAGACCCGTACCCGGCTCCGATGCGTCGACGGCGGCGTGCCGCCGGACACCCTCCAGCTGCCGGTCCGGGACGAGGACGGTTACCTGCTCGGCATCGGGGACCTGGCGTGGCGGGGCGCGCGCCTGATCGCGGAGGCGGACGGCCGCGCCCCGCACCTGACCCCGGGCGCCGTCTACGCCGACCGATTCCGGCAGAACCGCCTGGTCAACGCCGGCTGGCGGATCCTCCGCTTCACCTGGTCCGACACCCTCCGCCCCGACTACATCCCCGAGACGGTCCGACGAGCACTGCGCCAGAGCCGCCTCCCACCCCGTTGATCAAGGAGTTTGCGGCCGGAAAACCCCAAATCTGGGACGCAAACTCCTTGATCGACGGGGTGGGGTGGGGTGGTCAGTAGGATGCCGGTCGTGCGCGTACTTCTTGTGGGTGGTGGTGGGCGGGAGCACGCTCTCGCGCTCGGACTCGCCGGTGACCCGGCTGTCGAGGCGCTCGTCGCAGCGCCGGGGAATCCGGGGATCGGCGAGGTCGCCTCGCTGCGGGAGGTGACACCCGCCGATCCGGCGGCAGTGGCGGCTCTCGCCGTCGAGGTCGCGGCCGACCTGGTGGTCATCGGCCCGGAGGCGCCGCTGGTGGCGGGCGTCGCCGACGCGGTACGCGCCAAGGGCATCGCGGTGTTCGGCCCGAGCGCGGAGGCGGCCCGGCTGGAGGGCTCGAAGACGTTCGCGAAGGACGTGATGACCGCTGCCGGTGTGCCGACCGCCCGCGCGTACACCTGCGAGGACGCGGCGGCGGTGGCGCACGCGCTGGACGAGTTCGGCGCGCCGTACGTGGTGAAGGACGACGGGCTCGCCGCCGGCAAGGGTGTGGTGGTCACCGACGACCGGGCGGCCGCCGAGCGGCACGCGGCGGAGTGCGGCCGGGTGGTGATCGAGGAGTACCTGTCCGGTCCCGAGGTCTCCCTGTTCGTGGTGACCGACGGCGAGGCAGCGGTGCCGCTGCTGCCGGCGCAGGACTTCAAGCGGGTCGGCGACGGCGACACCGGGCCGAACACGGGCGGCATGGGCGCGTACGCGCCGCTGCCGTGGGCCCCGCCGAACCTTGTCGACGACGTGATGCGCGACGTGGTGCACCCGACGCTGGCGGAGCTGCGCCGCCGGGGCACCCCGTTCGCCGGCCTGCTCTACGTGGGCCTGGCGATCACCCCGTCCGGCCCGCGTGTCATCGAGTTCAACGCGCGCTTCGGCGACCCGGAGACGCAGGTCGTGCTCGCCCTGCTGGAGACGCCGCTGGGTGGGCTGCTGCACGCCGCCGCCACCGGCACGCTCGGCGCGCACCCGCCGCTGCGGTGGCGCGACGGCGCGGCCGTGACGGTCGTGGTCGCGGCCGACGGCTATCCGGCGGGCCCGCGTACCGGTGATGTGATCACCGGCGCGGACCGCGCCGGGATCATCCACGCCGGCACCCGCCGGGACGCCCACGGCACGTTGCGGTCCGCCGGCGGCCGGGTCCTCTGCGGTACGGCGACCGGGCCCGACCTGGCCGCCGCGCGCGACGCCGCCTACGCCCTGGTACGCGACGTGGAGCTGGCCGGTTCCCACCACCGCACCGACATCGCGGCGGCGGCGGTGGACGGCCGGATCACGATCCCGGGCTGACCGTCCCGCGTCGGCGGCCGGCCATCCGGTTGAGCACGTTCGCCGTGGCCCGCTCGATGCGCGGGTCGCGGTGCCCCTGCCGGTCCAGCGCCAGCGTCCAGCCGAGCGTGCCGCTGGCGAACACCACGGCGCCGCGTGCCGTCTCGTAGACGTGGCTGCTCTGGAGCCGCCGGCCGCCCTGCTGTGCCGGGTACGGCGACGAACTGAGCGTGGTCCCGGCGGGCCGGGCGAGGGCCGCGTGCAGCCCGTCCGCCTCGCCCGCGACCACGCCCGGGATGCGGTCGCCGTCGGCGACGCCGGTGCCGGACCACACCCAGTTGTCGGCACCGCGCACCACGAGCGGCTGCGGGGTCAGCACGATGCCGTTGTACTGCACGCCGAGCAGCGCCTGTTCCGGCCGGTCGAGGTCGCGCCACGTCAGCGTCGGGTCGCCGGTGCCCGCGCCCGGGTCGGGGAGCGTCTTGGCGCACTCCACGATCCGTTCGGGGCGGCCGCCGGCGGCGGGGCGTACGCGGACGTGCCAGTAGACGCTGTTCGCGCCGAGGAACGCGAGGCTGGTGCCCCCGTCCAGGCCGACCTCGGTGGCGCGGCGCATCTCGGCCGACCAGTACTCGTCGTGCCCGCAGAACACCAGACCCCGGTACCGGGCCGGGTCGAGTCGCCCGGAGTGCAGGTCGAAGCTGGTGGCGTAGCTGACGTCGTAGAGGTTGCGTTCCAGCCACCGGACCGCTGCCTCGTCGCGGTCGAAGTGGGTGGGCAGGCCCGCGTCGGCGTACGGGCGGTCGAACGAGACAGCGCGTGCCCGCAGCGCCGGGTCGCGCCGCCCGTCGGGCCGGTAGCCGTTGTAGAGGCTCTTGCCGACGCGCCGGTCGCGCGGCCACTGGTTGTACGCCTGCCAGGTGGTCACCGGCAGCACCACGCAGAGCGCGGCCGGGCGCCTGTCGTCGCGCACCACGAACGGCGTGCACGCCCGCCAGCCGCCGGCCGAGGTGAAGACCGCCTGGTAGAGGCCGGAGGTCCAGCCGTGCGGGACGGGCAGGCGCCAGGACACCGGCCACCGGCAGTCGAGCACGCCCGTGTCCGGGTCGGCGACCGGCACCGGCTGCGGCTCGCCTCTCAGCTCGGGGCTGGTCAGCATCGTGCGGGCGCCGGCGCCGTCGTACCAGCCGATGCGGTGCACGCTGATCCGGAACCGGCCGCCCGGGTTGACCGCGACGTGGAAATCGATCACCTCGCCGGGGGCGACGCTCGTCGTCGAGGCGTACCCCTGGATCTGACGCCGCCGGTCGTCGGCGGCCCGGCCGCCGCGCTCGGGCCACCACGGCTCCCCGGCGGCGCGGTTCTCCCGCTCGACGGGCGGAACCGGCCACCGGGTGGGTGGGTCGTCGGGCCGTCCGTGGACCGGGTCGAACGAGCCGAGCGCGGCGGCGGACGCGCCGCCGACGAGGAGGCCGAGCGCGGTACGCCGCCGAAACCGGTCCATTGTGGTGCACCCCGTTTCCCCGTTCGATCGGGAGAGAAGGTAGCACCGGGCGGCCAGGGCTGTCTGACCGATGTTGATCAATCGAAGTAGCGGCGCAGCTCCCGGGTGAGCACCTTGCCGGTGGCGTTGCGCGGCAGGTACTTGACGAACACCACGTCGCGGGGCACGGAGAAGCGGGCCAGGTAGCGCCGGACGTACTCGCGGACCGCCTCCGGGTCGAGCGTCTCGCCGGTGCGCAGCGCCAGGAACGCGGCCAGCCGTTGACCGTAGTCGGGGTCCGGTACGCCGATCACGGCGACCTCGCGGACCTGCGGCAACCGGGCGATCAGATCCTCCACCTCGGACGGGAAGACGTTCTCGCCGCCCGAGACGATCATGTCGTCGGCCCGGCCGTCGACGAAGAGCAGTCCGTCGGCGCTCAACCGGCCCAGGTCGCCGGTGTCGAGCAGGCCGTCGCGGCTCTCCCGGCCGGCGCCCGAGGTGTAGCCCTCGAACAGCATCTCGTTGCCCACGAAGATCCGCCCGACCTCGCCGTCGCGGACCGGCCGGCCGGTCTCGTCCAGGATGGCCAGCCGGGTGCCGTGCGGCGGCCGGCCCGCGGTGGTGGGCGCGGCGCGCAGTTCGGCCGGGCCGGCGATGGAGGCCCAGGAGACCTCGGTCGAGCCGTAGAGGTTGTAGAGCACGTCGCCGTACCGGTCCATGAACGCGGTGGCCAGGTTGCCGGGCAGCGCGGATCCGCTGACCGCGACCACCTTGAGTGGCGGCCGGGGCTGCGGCGGTGCGACCTCCATCAGCCGTTGCAGCATCACCGGTACGGCGAACATGGCGTCGCACGGTTGAGCGGCGAGCGCGGCGAGCGTGGCGGCCGGGTCGAAGCGCCGGTGCAGTACGACTGTGGCGCGCAGCGCGAACGACACCTGGAGCGCGGCGTACCCCCAGGTGTGGAAGATCGGCGCGGCGATCATCACGGTGTCCCGCGCGTGCAGCGGGATGCGGTCGATGATGGACACCAGCGGGCCGAAGCCGTGCGGGGTGGGCCGGCGGGCGCCCTTGGGCGCGCCGGTGGTGCCGGAGGTGAGCACTATGGTGCGGCCGTCCCGCTCCGGCGGCTGGAGTTTCTCACCGGGTACGGCGGCGGCGATCAGCTCCTCCTGCCCCCGCTCGTCGACCCGGTGCAGCTCGGCCGGGAGGCCGAGGACGCGTTCGGTGAACTCGCCGTCGTGCACCAGGACGCGCAGGCCCTGTTCCTCGGCCACTGTCACCAGTTGCGCGGCGGACAGGCCGGTGTTGACCAGGACGGCGTCCGCGCCGAGCAGCATCGCTGCCACTATCGCCTCGATCAGGCCGTGGTGGTTGCGGCAGAGCACGCCCACCCGGTCGCCGGTCTGCACGCCGAGGTGGGACCGCAGCGACCGGGCCAGCCGCTCGGAGCGGTCGAGCAGTTTCTGGTACGTCATGGTGGCGCCCTGCTCGTCGACCACGGCGACGCGGCCGGGGTCGCGGGCGGCGGCCTGGCGCAGCTCACCGGCGAGGCTCCAGCCCCACCGGCGCAGCGCGTTGAGCTGGGAGACCACGCGTATCGGTCCGCCCGGGGCGAGCAGTCCACGTCGGGTCAGCGTGGCGGCGATGAACGGCAGGTCCAAGGCGCAACTCCTTCGCGTTCGTGGTTCGTCGACCAGGCTCCGGACGGTCGGCCGTCCGGTTCGGCGTGATCTTGTGCCCGATCGCGTTTCGGGTCGGCCCGGGAGCGGCGGCCCGGCCCGCGACGACGTTCCATGCCGTCACGGGTCGGGCCGCGGCCCGCCGGCGCTCAGCGGATCTGCATCCCGGAGATGGCCCGGGAGATGACCAGCCGCTGGATCTCGGAGGTGCCCTCGAAGATGGTGTAGATCTTGGCGTCGCGGTACCACCGCTCGACCGGGTGGTCGCGCAGGAAGCCGGCGCCGCCGAGGAGCTGGACCGCCTTGTCGGTCACCGAGACGGCCACCTCACCGGCCTTGAGCTTGGACATCGAGCCCTCGCCGGCGGTGAACGGCCGGTTGTTGCGGCCCATCCAGGAGGCGCGCCAGACCAGCAGCCGGGCCGCGTCGATCTCCATCTTCATGTCGGCGAGCGCGAACGCGACCGCCTGGTTCTGGATGATCGGGCGTCCGAACTGGACCCGCTCCTTGGCGTAGTCCAGGGCGTACTCGTAGGCGGCACGGGCCACGCCGAGCGCCTGCGCGCCGACTGTCGGGCGGGACAGCTCGAACGTCCGCATCGCCGCCTGGCCGGAGGCGCGCTGCCCGGACCGGGCCCGGGCCAGACGCTCGTCGAGCGCGTCCTTGCCGCCGAGCAGGCAGCGGCCTGGCACCCGGACGTCGTCGAGGAAGACGTCCGCGGTGTGCGAGGCGCGCAGCCCCAGCTTGCGCAGCTTGCGGGTGGCGGCCAGACCGGGAGTGCCAGGGGGTACGACGAACGCGGCCTGGCCGCGCGAGCCCAGCTCGGGCTCGATCGAGGCGGTGACCACGTGCACCCCGGCGATGCCGCCGTTCGTGGCGTACGCCTTCTGCCCGTTGAGCACCCACTCGTCGGTGGCCTCGTCGTAGACGGCGCGGGTACGCATCGAGCCGACGTCGGATCCGGCCTCCGGCTCGCTCGTGCAGAACGCGGCGACGGCCGGGGAGTCGACGTCGCCGAAGCACTGCGGCACCCACTCGACGAGCTGCTCGGGGGTGCCGGCGCCGTAGATCGCGGCGACCGCGAGGGAGGTGCCGAAGATGCTCAGGCCGATGCCGGCGTCACCCCAGAAGAGTTCCTCGCTGGCGATCGGCAGGGAGAGGCCGGTGGGGTCGGCCCAGCAGGTGGCGAGGAACTCGAACCCGTACAGGCCGACCTTCGCGGCCTCCTGGATGATCGGCCAGGGGGTCTCCTCCCGGGCGTCCCACTCGGCCGCGGCCGGGCGCACGACCTCGGCGGCGAAGCCGTGCACCCAGTCGCGAAGGTCCCGCTGTTCCTCGTTCAGGTCTAGCGAGAACTCGGCCATGTCAGGCCTTGGGGATGTCGAACAGGTTGGCGATGTTGGCGGCCAGGCCCAGGTCGCCCTTGGCCTTCAGCTTGCCGGTCATGAACATCATCACCGGGTTGGCGCCACCGGAGACGATCTTCAGGAACTCGACCGGGCCCATGGTGAGGCTCAGCTTCGGGTCGCGGGTCGCGGTCTCCGAGACGGTGCAGGTGCCGTTCTCGATGACGATCTCGTAGGTGTCGGTGCCACCGTCCGGACGGCCGGTGATGTTCCAGTGGATGACCGCGTTTGTGGCACCGGCGCGGTCGGCACGGAACAGCGTGGGCATCCGGTTGAAGACCTCGCTGAGGATCTTGCCGCGCGCGTCACCGGACATGATCTCGTTGATCTTGGCGTCCGGCGTGGACTTGATCAGCTGCGCGAACTCCTTCGGGCCGACGTTCGCGAAGTTGGCCGGGTCGAAGTCAGTCATGGGGGATTGCACCTCTCGGGCGGGGCCACTTTGGTTACTCTGGCGTAACCTTACGCACGGGTAGGTATGCTCGCAAGAGTGTCCAGCACGCCGACCTTCAAGCGCCTCCCACGCGCCGTACGCGAGCAGCAGATGCTCGACGCGGCGGTGAAGGTGTTCTCCCGCCGCGGCTTCCACGCCGCCAGCATGGACGAGATCGCCGACGACGCCGGCATCTCCAAGCCGATGGTGTACGCCTACCTCGGCACCAAGGAGGAACTCTTCATCGCCTGCCTGCACCGGGAGAGCACCCGGATGATGGAGGCGATCGCCGGCGCCGCCGCCCCCGACCTGCCGGCCGACGAGCGGCTCTGGCGCGGGCTGCGCGCGTTCTTCGGCTTCGTCGGCGCACACCGGGACGGCTGGGCGGTGCTCTACCGGCAGGCGCGCGGCTCCCAGCCGTTCGCCGCCGAACTCGCCGCCATGCGGGGCCGGCTGGTCGAGGTGGTCGCCGGGATGCTCGACCACGCGCTGCGCGCCTCCGGCCGCGAGGTCGGCGCCACCGACCTGGAGGTGGTCGCGTACGCGCTGGTGGGTGCCTCCGAGTCGCTCGCAGACTGGCTGGCCGACCACCCCGAGGCCGACGCCGGCAAGACCGCGACCCGGATGATGAACGTGGCCTGGCTCGGCGCCGACCAGTTGCTGCGCGGCGTGAGCTGGCATCCGCCGGTGGCGTGACGCCGGTCAGCGGCGGGCGGCGGCCCGCCGGCGGGCCCGCCGGCGGGCCCGCCGACGGCCCCAGCGGACGGCCTCGAACAGGCCGGTGACGGCCAGCGAGATGGCGACGCCGGCGAGCAGCCCGGACAGCGGGTTGTGCTCGAACGCCAAGCCGCCGAAGTAGCCGAGCAGCCCGCAGTAGATCCCCCAGGTGGTACACGCCAGGCCGTCGTAGAGCAGGAACGTGCGCGCCGGGTAGCGGACCGCACCCATGGTCAGCGTGACGGCGGTCCGGCCCCCGGGGACGTACCGGGCGGTGGTCAGGATCATCCCGCCGCGCCTGTCGACCGCCCGGCGGGCCCACTCCGAGCTGGCCCGCCGCCTGCTGTCCGCCGGGAACCGGGCCAGCCGGTGCGCGCCGCCGCCACGCCCGATCGCGTACGAGATGTGGTCGCCGAGGAGCGCGCCGAACGCGGCGGTCACGATCACGAGCACCAGGTTCGGCTCGCCGCCCGCCGCGAAGACGCCGGCCGTGATCACCACCGTCTCGCCCGGTACCGCCGGGAAGAACGCGTCGACCGCGGTGACCGCGATGATCAGCAGATACACCCACGGAGACGTCACCGTGTGGTGCAGCAGGTCGAGCACGTCCCCCATGCACCCATGCTCTGTGGTGCGGTGTCAGGCAGGGGCGCTTCTCAGGCAAAAGGCGTCGAGCAGGGGCCCTTCCTTCGCCTCGGCCGTGGGGCCGCGCGAGGTGAGCACCACGGGCGCCCCCAGCGCCTCCGAGACGGCGGCCGGCCAGTCGTCCGGCGCCTCGTCCAGCACCGGCCGGGCGCGCAGCAGCCGCCGGGTGAGCGCGGCCTGCCGGTCGAGGTCACCGGCCGGGCCGGGGACGAGCCGGTCGGTGTCCTCGTACCGGCGGCAGATCCGCAGCTCCGGACCGGCGAGGTCGAGGTGGGTGAGCGCCAGCCCGTCCACGCCGCCCGCCACCTCCAGCGCGTACCGGTGGGCGACCGCGTCGAAGTGCCCGAACCGGAACCGGCCCTGCCAGCGATTCGCCGAGTTGTGCCGGTCGGTGAACGGCAGCGACGCGTCCTCGGTGACCAGCGGCCCGGGACCGTGCCGAGTGGTGGTCGTCCGCAGCACGCCGAGCCGCTGCGCGGTCCCGGCCATGCCCGCCTCGGCGAGCAGCGTCTCGGCGTTGGCGAACGTCGTGGTGCTCCACGTCGTGTACGGGTGGAAGCCGTGCCACTCGTCCAGCAGCACCCCCTGCGCGCCCTCGAACACGCAGGTGCCCTCGCGCAGCGCGCCCGCGAGCCAGGTCCGGTCGACGATCGCCACCCGGCGCGCGAAGGCCGCGTACGCGGGCAGGCAGTCCTCCACCGGCGGCGCGTCCAGTGGGCCCAGCTCGGCGGTGAGCCGGTCCCGTAGCGCGGTCAGCCGCCGGCGCAGCACCGCCGGGCGGCGGCAGTCCGCCACCCGGGGTGCCTCATCGGGGTGGGCGAGGCCGTACGCGACAGCCTCGCCCACCCCGAGCCCGCAGGAGCCGTGCCGGTCGGCTCCCCGGGCGATCTCCCGGGCGCGATTCGCGGCCCGGTGGTACGGGGTGGCGAGCAGCGCCTCCCCGTCCACTGTCAGACGGTCGAGCGCGTCTGGCACGCCGACCGACGCGAGGTGGTCGGCCTCGGCGGCCAGCGCCAGCGGGTCCACCACCACGTGCCGCGCCAGGTGTGTCCGTACGCCCGGACGGAACGTCCCGGCGCCGAACTGCGCGAACGTGTGGTGCCGCCCGTCGCGCAGGACGACGTTGTGCGCCGCCTGCGCGCCCCCGTTGAACCGGATCACCGTGTGGACCTGCCGGGTGGCGCAGAGCAGGTCCACCACTGTGCCCTTGCCGGCGTCGCCGTAGCCGAGGTCGACCACCATCACGTGGTTCACAGCCGGGTGACCCCGCTTCCGCCGTCGGCCGGGCTGAACGGCAGCGTCGCCACCGCGCGCCGGCCGGCGCCGAGCCGGGCCAGCGCCTTCGACACCGTCGGGGTGGCGGTCGAGCCGGCCCGGTCCAGGTCGCGCAGCCCGGCGTCCAGGTCGATGGCCTGCTCGCCGAGGCCGACGGTGAGCGCGATCGTCTCGCAGACCGCGTCCAGGTCGTCCAGCTCGACCGCGTTCTGCCCGAGCAGGCCGCGCCAGAAGTCGAGCACCTTGCGGTTGCCCGCGTAGTGGCTGCCGGCGGGCAGCAGGTAGTAGGTGTCCCAGCGCGCGGTCACCTCGTCCACGATCTGCCGGACCGGCATGTCCTCGCCCAGGCCGTCGCCGATCAGCCGGCTCACCTCAGCGGTCTTCACCGCCGGGTACGCCAGTTCGTCGCCGATGATGAACAGGTAGCCGCGCCGGCCGCGCTTGTCCCAGCTGTCGGTGGCCGTGTGCCGGGCCATGAAGTAGAGCGCCAGCTCGTACGACTCCATCATCTGACCGCCACCGCCGCCCTCCAGCACGATCCGCCCGAGGTCGGCGTCCATCCGGTTGTCGGACTCGAACTGCCCGATCTGCAACGGCACCCGGTCGCAGGTGGCGTCGCCGATCGCGCCGAACATGACCTGCGGGTCCTTCGCGTACCCCTGGCGCAGCAGCAGCCCGAGCAGCTGCGGCAGCTTGCTCTGCAGCACCCGGGGCACGTGCCCCATCGAGCCGGTGACGTCGAACAGCACGGCGATCGGCGTCGACTGCGGGTGTTCGGCGGAGTCGCGGCTCTCCCGCAGCGCGTCGCGCGGGTCGAGCGCCGGGTGCACCTTGCGGGCGCCGCTGTCGCTGTAGGAGAACGCGCTCTTGCCGGTGCGGCGCCGGTAACGGTCGGCGGCGTCGTACACGTCGGTGGACCAGATTCCACTGCCCATGGCAGCCTCCCTACGGGTTGAGGGTGAAGGGTCGGAAGGTGCGCGGCCCGTACAGCCGATGCAGCACCTCGTCCAGTTCGCGCAGCAGCCGCCAGGCGTCGTCGGGCCGGGTGGCGAGCGCGGTGCCCTGGCAGCCGTCGGCGAAGGCGCGCAGCTCGCGCGGCGCGCGGTCGCCCATCAGCCAGGTCATGCAGCGGGCGGCCATCGCGATGTCGGTGCCGGGCCCGCACTGCCGCTTCGCGGCGACCTCCGGCGGATACCAGTCCTCGTGGCCGGGCACCAGCGCCGGCACGAGCCCGCCGGGCTCGGCCGAGGAGCACCAGTCGACGAGGACCAGGCCGTGCGCGTCCGGCTCGATCAGCACGTGCCGGGGCAGCACCGCGCCGTGCACGACGCCGGCCCGGTGGGCCAGGCCGAGCGCCACGAGCAGCCGCCGCCACATCCAGGCCGCGTCGCGCGGGTCCAGCCCGTCCGGGTACGCGCGGCGCACGTCGTCCAGGCTTCGCAGCCCGGGTACGGTCACCAGCTCGTTGACCTGCCGTTGTACGCCCGTCGACGGGTCGCGCGCCGGGTAGGAGTCGACGAGCCGGGGCACGTACGCGAGGTGCTTGGCGTCACCGCGTTCGGCGATCCGCCGCAACGCGCGTGCCTCGCGGGCCATCAGGTCGTTGTCGCCGGGGTGCCGGGCCACCTTCAGCAGCCGCCCGTTCCCGTGGTCGTGCAGGTCGGCGATGTCGCCGGCGTACTTCGGGGTGGGGGTGCGCCACCGGGTGGTGACGGTGACCAGCGCGTCGGCGGCGGCGGCGCGTACCAGCGGGTCGGCCGCGCCCAGCCGGTCGGGGTGCAGCGCGCCGACCAGCTCGCGGTAGCGGCGGGCCGGCTCCTGCGTACCGAACAGGTCGGCGTCGGTACGCGCGGCAGTGACCAGCCGGATCGCCTCCTCGGTCCTCACCGCACCGTCTCCTCCCGGGCGGGGCGCAGCAGCGCCGGGTGCAGCAGCCGGGCGTCTCCGGCGCGGTAGAGCTTGGCCCGAGGGCCGCCGCGCGCGCCGCCGCGTTCGGTGCTGGCGCCGGTGCTCTCCACGAAGCCGGGCACCGAGAGCACCTTGCGGTGGAAGTTGCCGGCGTGCAGCGGATGGCCCCAGACGGTCTCGTAGACCTCCCGCAGCTCGGTGACTGTGAACTCGGGGGCGAGGAACCGGGTGGCCAGCGGCGTGTACTCCAGCTTGGAGCGGGCGCGCTCCAGCCCGTCCTCGATGATCCGGCCGTGGTCGAAGGCGAGCTGCCGGCTGGTGAGCGCGGTGACCGGCAGCCAGATCGCCTCGTCGGCGTCGGTGTCGGCGACCGGGTCGGGCAGGTCGGGGGCGAACGCCAGGTGCGCGACCGAGACCACCCGCATGCGGGGGTCGCGGTCCGGGGCGCCGTAGCTGCCGAGCTGTTCCAGGTGCACCCGGCGCAGCCGCTCGCCGCCGAGGCCGGTCTCCTCGGCCAGCTCGCGCCGGGCACCGGCGGCGAGGTCCTCGTCCGGCTGGACGAAGCCGCCGGGCAGCGCCCAGTGCCCCTCGTAGGGCGGCGCGCCGCGGCGGATCAGCAGCAGGTGCAGCGCGCCCTCGCGGATGGTCAGGGCGACCACGTCGACGGTGACCGCGACCGCCGGGTAGTCCCGGGGGTCGTACCCGGCGAGGAAGTCCTGCTCGTTCACGGTCACTCACTCTCTCAGGTTGAGAACAACTCAATCTGAGAACAACTTAGCGCCGAAAAGAGGGGACGGCAAGTCCCCTCTTTCGTTCAGCGCACCGAACCGACCAGATGCGGCCTTCCGTCCCGGGCGCTGTGCAGCGCGAAGTCCCAGCCCGCACCGCTCGCCGAGGCGCTGAACGCCACTGTCGACGGCAACGGCACCGGCAGCTTGAACGCCACGTCCACGGTGTACGCCTCGGGCAGCCGGGGCGCCAGCGCGGCCAGGCAGTGGGCCTTGCTCCACATGCCGTGCGCGATCGGGCGCGGGAAACCGAACAGCCGCGCGCCCAGCTTCGAGGTGTGGATCGGGTTGTGGTCGCCGGAGACGCGCGCGTAGTCCGTACCGACCCGTGGGGTCACCCGCCACCGCGCCGAGGAGGCCGGCGGTTCCGGGCGGTCACCCCGGTCGCGCCGCGGGCCGCCGTCCGCGGTGCGCTCCTTCCCGAGGTACGTGGACACGCCGCGCCACACCTCCTCGCCGCCGATCGAGCCGACCAGCACCACGTCGAGCTGGCGGCCCCGCTCGTGCGGGCGCAGGTTCTCCGCGTACGTGTGGAAGTCGACGCTCTCGCCGACCTCGACCGGGCGGTGCACGGTGATCCGGTTGGCCACGTGCACCACGCCGGTGAGCGGGATCGGGAAGCCGGGGCTCGTCATCAGCCGCAGTGACAGCGGGAACCCGAGCACGTGCAGGTACGTCGCCGGCAGCCGGTCGGTCAGCCGGAACCCGCACACCCGGTCGTAGTCCGCGAGGTGCCGCTGATCCACAGCGACCCCACCGACGGCCAGCTCGACGGCCGGCACGTCCGCCCCGCGCCGCCCCCCAACGCCGGGCACCACTCCCAGCAGCGCACGCCGGTACAGCGCCCCACTGGCCGGCACCCCGTCCAGCTCCACCCGCCGCCGCCCCGCCGGCCCCGCCTCTTCACCCCGTCGATCATGAGGTTGGCTGCCTTGTGGATCTCCAGAAGTGCCGTCAACTTCATGATCGTCGGAGGTGGAGCGGGTCTGGGACAGGGCGGCGGCTCGGGCGGAGGTCAGGTCGCGGGTGGGGCCCTCGATCAGGTCGTGCAGGCTCAGGTCGTCGTCCTCGTGGTCACGGGCTGCCATCACGCCCCCAGCAGGCTCTGGCCGCAGACCCGGACTACGTTGCCGCTCACCGCGCCGCTCGCCGGCCAGGAGAGCCAGCCGATCGTCTCGGCCACGTCCACCGGCAGGCCGCCCTGGGCCATGCTGTTCATCCGCCGTCCCGCCTCCCTGATGGTCAGCGGGATACGCGCGGTCAGCCGGGTCTCGATGAAGCCCGGCGCGACCGCGTTCAGGCTGATCCCGCGCTCGCGCAGCACCGGGGAGAGCGAGTCGACGAGGCCGATCACGCCGGCCTTGCTCGTCGCGTAGTTGGTCTGCCCCCGGTTGCCGGCGATCCCGGCGATCGACGAGACCGACACGATCCGGCCGCCGGCCGGGATCAGGTCGCGTTCCAGCAGCACGTCGTTGATGCGCTCCTGGCTGGACAGGTTCACGTCGATCACCGAGTCCCACCGGTCGGCGTCCATCCGGCCCAGCGTCTTGTCCCGGGTGATGCCCGCGTTGTGCACCACCACGTCGACCCGGCCGTGCCGGGACGCCAGGTGCTCCGCCAGCCGGGTCGGCGCATCGGGCGCGGTCAGGTCGAGCTGCACCGCGCTGCCGCCGATGTCGTTCGCGACGGCGGCCAGCTCGTCTCCGGCCGCCGGGATGTCGAGCGCCACCACCTGCGCGCCGTCGCGGGCCAGCACCTTCGCCAGCGCCGCGCCGATGCCCCGGGCCGCGCCGGTCACCAGCACCACCTGCCCGTCCAGCGGACGGTCCCAGTCGGCCGGGGCGACGGCGGTGCCGGCGCCGACCCGGATCACCTGGCCCGAGACGTACGCGGACCGGCCGGAGAGCAGGAACCGGAGCGTGGACTCCAGGCTCACCGGGGTGCCGGCGTCACCCTCGCGGGTCACGTAGACGAGCTGGGCGGTCACGCCCCGGCCGAACTCCTTGCCGATGCTGCGGGTCAGGCCCTCGAGCGCGCGCTGGGCGGTAGCCTCCCGGGGAGAGCCGCACTCGGCCGGCGGGGTGCCCAGCACGATCACCCGGCCGCTGGGAAGCAGCGAGCGGGCCTGCGGGTGGAAGAAGTCGTAGAGCTGGCGCAGCCCGGCGGAGTCGGTGATGCCGCTGGCGTCGTACACCAGGGCCGCGAAGCGGCGGTCGGCGTCGTGGGCGGCGACCGGGTCGGCCAGCTCGACCCCGGCGGCGGTCAGGATCTTGCCGGCCGGCTCGGCGATCCGGCCGCCGGCCGAGGAGCCGAGCAGGACCGGCCCGGGAACGAGCGGGTCACCGGGCGTGTGCCGGCGCAGTCGGGGCGGGTCGGGCAGCCCGAGGCGCTTGACCAGCGCGCGACCGGCCCCCGTCTGGACGAAGCTCGCGTACCTGTCGGTCATAGGCGTAGCCTACTGGCGAGTAGGGTTCGGGCAACAGTTTCGAGGGAGGCCGATCGTGCAGAGTGTCCGGCGGGTCGCGGTCATCGGGGGCAACCGCATCCCCTTCGCCCGGTCCAACTCGCGCTACGCGCACGCGTCGAACGCCGACATGCTCGGCGCCGCGCTCGACGGGCTGGTCGCCCGGTTCGGGCTGGCCGGCGAGCGGGTCGGCGAGGTCGTGGCCGGCGCGGTGCTCAAGCACTCCCGCGACTTCAACCTCACCCGTGAGGTGGTGCTCGGCTCCCGGCTCGACCCGCACACCCCCGCGTACGACATCCAGCAGGCGTGCGGCACCGGGCTGGAGGCGGCCATCCTGGTCGCCAACAAGATCGCCCTCGGGCAGATCGAGGTCGGCATCGCCGGCGGCGTCGACACCACCTCGGACGCGCCGCTCGCAGTCAACGAGGACATGCGGCGCACGCTGATCCAGCTCAACTCGGCCCGTACGCTCGGCGAACGGCTCAAGATCGCGGCGAAGCTGCGCCCGCACCAGCCGTTCAAGCCGGAGATCCCGCGCAACGCCGAGCCGCGTACCGGGTTGTCCATGGGTGAGCACGCGGCCCGCACCGCGCTGCGCTGGAACGTCGACCGGACCGCGCAGGACGAACTCGCGTTGCGCTCGCACCAGCGGCTCGCCGCCGCGTACGACAAGGGGTTCTTCGACGACCTGATGACCCCCTACCTGGGGCTGACCCGCGACCAGAACCTGCGCCCGGACACCAGCCTGGAGAAGCTCGGCTCGCTCAAGCCGGTCTTCGGCGCCTCCGGCGCGGACGCCGAGCGGGCCACCATGACCGCCGGCAACTCCTCGCCGCTCACCGACGGCGCGTCGACGGTGCTGCTCGCCTCCGAGGAGTCGGCCAAGGCGCACAACCTGCCGGTGCTGGCGTGGTTCTCCTGGTCCGAGGCCGCCGCCGTCGACTTCGTGCACGGCGACGAGGGCCTGCTGATGGCCCCCACGTACGCGGTGCCGCGGATGCTGGCCCGGGCCGGGCTGAGCCTCCAGGACTTCGACTTCTACGAGATCCACGAGGCGTTCGCCTCGCAGGTGCTGGCCACCCTCGCCGCCTGGGAGTCGCCGGAGTTCTGCAAGGAGCGCCTCGGCCTGGACTCCCCGCTCGGCTCGATCGACAGGGAGAAGCTGAACGTCAACGGCTCGTCGCTGGCGGCCGGGCACCCGTTCGCCGCCACCGGCGGCCGGATCGTCGCCACGCTCGCCAAGCTGCTCGACCAGAAGGGGAGCGGGCGCGGCCTGATCTCCATCTGCGCCGCAGGCGGGCAGGGCGTGACAGCGATCCTGGAGCGCTGACGGGCGACGCCCGCCCGGTTCGTCGCCGGGCGGGCGGTCCCTTTTCGCCGGGGCCGGCAACCCGCCTGCCGGCCCGTTCCGTCCCCTGGGCATGAGGCGAACGAGGAGCGGCACCCCGTGACCGGGCGTGACGAGGAGTTCCGCGACTACGTGACCGCCCGGCTGGAGCCGCTGCGCCGCACGGCGTACCTGCTCTGCCGGGACTGGCACACGGCGGACGACCTGGTGTCGATCACGCTGGGCAAGCTGTACCGCAACTGGCGGCGGGCGCTCGGCGCGGACAACATCGACGCGTACGTCCGGGGGATGCTCACCAACGCGTGGCTGGACGAGCGGCGCCGCCCGTGGCGGCGGGAGCACAGCACCGACGAGGTGCCGGACCAGATGGACCTGGCGGCCGGGGAGCCGTCGGTCGGTGAGCGGGAGATGCTGCTGGACCTGCTGGGCCGGCTCGCGCCGCGGCGACGGGCGGTGGTGGTGCTCCGCTTCTACTGCGACCTGTCCGTCGAGGAGACCGCGCAGATCCTGGGTGTCACCACCGGCACCGTGAAGAGCCAGTCCGCCCGCGCGTTGGAGACGCTGCGGCTGATCGCCTCGCACCATTCGGCAGTGGAGAGCGGGAGGCGGCGATGACGTACCGGCAGATCTTCGACCAGGCGATCGGCGACGCGCCGCCGGCGACGGTGGACGTGGACGCCCTGGTGGCGCGGGAGGTCCGTCGCCGACGGCGGCGCCTGAGCGTGTACGCCTCGGCGACAGCCGTGCTGGCGCTGGCGCTCGGCATCGGCGTGGTCGTGCAGCCGGGGGCGTCCGGTGGTCCGGCGCCCGCCCACTCGGCCGCGCCGTCCGCCGCCGCACGGACCGAGCCGGAGCGCCTGCATGCGGCGATCCTGGCCGCGTTCCACCGGGAGGCGCCGGACCTGCGGTGGGTGCAGGGCGCGTCGACAGGCGACCGCGAGACCTGGGACGGCCCGGTCACCGACGAGCCGCCGTGGTCGGTGCAGCGGTTGCAGTGGGAGTCCGCGACCGGCTGGTTGGCTGTGGGTGTCGCCGCCCGGGGCGAGGTCCGGTCGTACCTGAACATCAACGTGGGCCGGGTGCGCCCCGGCCACACGTCGGGACCGGACCGGTGCCGGCCCGGCGAGGTCACGTGCCGGTCCTTCACCGGCCCCGGGGGCGAGCTGGTGGTCGCCAACGACGTCGAGGACCGACGCCTGGTCGGTCCGGTGACCGAGCGGACCGTCCTGCGTAGCGTGACCGTCAAGCGGGCCGACGGCGCGTTCGTGTCGGTGCAGACGGTCTCGTCCACCGACCGGCACCTGATGACAGTCGAGGAGATGGCTGCGGTCGCGCTGGACCCGGAGATCCGGCTGGGCTGAGGGCGTCCCGGTCCGGCCCGCCCACAGGCCGGACCGGGTACCGGCGTCGCCGGGGCCGGCCCGGGCGTCGTGAAAGACTGAGGTACGTGACGACGATCCCGAACGTGCTCGCCAACCGGTACGCCTCGCCCGAACTGGTCGCCCTCTGGTCGCCGGAGGAGAAGGTCCGGATGGAGCGCCGGCTCTGGCTGGCGGTGCTCAAGGCCCAGCGTGATCTCGGCGTGCCGGTGCCCGACGGGGTCGTCGAGGCGTACGAGCGGGTGGTCGACCAGGTCGACCTGGCCTCGATCGCGGCGCGGGAGCGGGTCACCCGGCACGACGTGAAGGCCCGGATCGAGGAGTTCAGCGCGCTCGCCGGGCACGAGCACGTGCACAAGGGGATGACCTCCCGCGACCTCACCGAGAACGTCGAGCAGCTTCAGATCCGCGCCTCGCTGGAGCTGATCCGGGACCGGGTTGTCGCCACGCTGGCCCGGCTGGGCTGGCACGCGGGCGAGTACTCGGCCCTGGTGATGACCGGCCGGTCGCACAACGTCGCCGCGCAGGCCACCACGCTGGGCAAGCGCTTCGCGTCGGCGGCCGAGGAACTGCTCATCGCGTACGAGCGGCTGGAGGACCTGATCGGCCGCTACCCGCTGCGCGGGATCAAGGGGCCGGTGGGCACCGCCGCCGACCAGCTCGACCTGTTCGACGGCGACGCCGGCAAGGTGGCCGAGCTGGAGCAGCGGGTGGCCGGGCACCTGGGCTTCCGCCGGGTGCTTGACAGCGTGGGCCAGGTCTACCCGCGTTCACTGGACTTCGACGTGCTCTCCGCGCTGGCCCAGGTGGCCGCCGCGCCGTCGTCGCTGGCGACCACGATCCGGCTCATGGTGGGCCAGGAGCTGGTCACCGAGGGCTTCAAGCCGGGCCAGGTCGGTTCCAGCGCGATGCCGCACAAGATGAACACGCGTTCGTCGGAGCGGGTGAACGGCTTCGCGGTGATCATCAGGGGTTACCTGTCGATGGTCGGTGAGCTGGCCGGTGACCAGTGGAACGAGGGTGACGTCTCCTGCTCGGTGGTGCGCCGGGTCGCGCTGCCCGACGCGTTCTTCGCCGCCGACGGGCTGTTCCAGACGTTCCTCACCGTGCTGGACGAGTTCGGCCCGTACCCGGCGGTGATCAACCGGGAGCTGGAGCGTTTCCTGCCGTTCCTCGCCACCACGAAGATCCTGGTGGCGGCCGTACGCCGGGGTGTGGGCCGGGAGGTCGCGCACGAGGTGATCAAGGAGCACGCGGTCGCCGTGGCGCTGGCGATGCGGGAGAAGGGCGCGGCCGAGAACGACCTGTTCGACCGCCTGGCCGCCGACGGCCGGCTCGGCCTCACCCGGGCCGAGATCGACACGCTGGTCGCCGACCGCAACGCCTTCGTGGGCGCCGCCACCGACCAGGTAAACCGCGTGACGGCGAGAATCACCAGGGTCGTGGAGTCCCACCCCGAGGCCGCCACCTACTCCCCACCCCCCATCCTCTGACTGCCTTTCCCTCGGTGATGGGGGGCGGTCAGGGGCCGGTGGGGGTCTCGGCCGCGGAACTCAGGTTGGGGGCGCTCGCGGGTTCGGCGATACCGCCGGGCGCGGAGGCGATCTCCGGGTCGTGGGCGGTCTCGGCCGCGATCGCCGGCTGGTCCGGCGGCATGACGTCCGGCATCTTCGGCGCGACGATCACCGCCGTGCCGTACGCGCAGATCTCCATCCACATCTCGCCGCAGTCCCGGCTGTCGAAGCGCATGCCGATCACCGCGTTCGCGCCCAGGCGGCGCGCCTCCTCGCCGAGGCGGGCCACCGAGTCGGTACGCCACCGGGTCAGGTTGTCCGGCGCCATCGGGTCGTAGGCGCCACCGCGCAGGTTCTTGACCCCCTCGCGGTACGGGTTGCGGGTCCTCGCCATCGAGGAGACCACTTCGCCGAGGATCTGGCGGATCTCGTAGCCGGGCAGTTGATCCGTCGTCACGACCAGCACACTTCCGATGCTGTCAGTCCTCGGCCGGGTGGTTCGCGAGCCGTGTTCAGCTGATCGGATGCTGAAAAACGGCGCGGCGCGGACGGTCGGGCCGCACCCGACCGATCCGCGCCGCATCGGCATCAACCGTCAGACACCGGCCGTCGAGGTGATCCAGGCCCGGTTGTACGCAACACTGCCGTAGTTCTGGATGCTCTGGCCGTCGGCGGTGGAGGCGACGCCGACCTGCCGGCCGTTGTAGAACTGCGGGCCGCCCGAGTCGCCCCGCCACGCGTTGCCGTTGACCCGGGTGCTCCGGATCGCCTGGCCGCCGTACGCGTCGGTGACGCTGGTGCTGGTCACCCGTACGCTCGCGGTCTTGAGCTGGGGCGACGCGCCGCAGCCGCTGTAGCAGGTCATGCCCCAGCCGTAGATGGTGTTGGTGGAGCCGACCGGCGGGTTGCTGCTGGCGAGCGAGACGGCGGAGGTGCTGACCGTGCTGGACAGGCGCAGCAGGGCGAGGTCGTAGCGGGTGTAGGAGGCGCTCACGGTGCGGGTGACGCCGCCGGAGGCGTAGTAGACGCTGCCGACCCGGACGGACATGGTGCCGCTGACGCAGTGCCGGGCGGTGAGCACCCACTGGGGCGCGATCACGCTGCCGGAGCAGGTGAACGAGCCGTTGCTGAAGACGGCGGCGGCCCACGGCGCGGACGAGACGGTGCCGCCGCCGATGATCGGCTGGGGGCCGGCCGGCGCGGCGGTGGCGCCGGAGGCGGTGGCCAGGACGCCGGCCAGCGCGGTGGTCAGCACGGCGAGCAGGGGACGGAGGCGCATGTCGGGGCTCCTTCTGCGCGGACGCCCGGGGTTGCCGGGCAGGGGGTGACACCCGCCGGGTGGGGTGGGCCGGCGAGGGACGTCGATCTCACTCATCGACGTCTGACGATGCATGCTACGGCCGCGACACCCTCTGTCACAAGGTGCGGATCGAATCGCGCCGATGGCGTGACGCGCGCCGCGTGCCGCGCGGGCGTGCTGTCGGATACCGGTCCAAGGTGGGGTGTTTCGCGGCAGAATGCCTGCTGGGAGGCGTTGTCGAAGGGCTCCGGCAAGCACGCAGAGCAACGAATTCGCATCGACGCCGCAACGAACGGGCAACGGTGCCCGTCCGGTGCCGCCGGCGGGGGCCGATCAGTGCCGGAACTGCCCCCGGCCGGTGCGGGCCGGGCGGTATCTGCCAGGTAGGCTGGCTGCGCTCGCCCGATTGTTGGGCCGGCACCCAACTGCGTACACAGTCAGGAGTGCCCAGTGCCTCGCGTCGTAGTCGACGTCATGCTCAAGCCCGAGATCCTCGATCCGCAGGGCCAGGCCGTCGCAAACGCGCTGCCCCGCCTCGGCGTCAGTGACGTCGCCTCGGTTCGGATCGGCAGGCGGATCGAGATCGAGTTCACCGGCGAACCGGACCTGGACCGGGCCCGGGAGATCGCCGACAAGCTGCTGGCCAACCCGGTCATCGAGGACTTCACCGTCCGCGTGGTCACCGCCGACGAGACCGCGGGCGCGCAGTCGTGACCGCCCGGGTCGGTGTGGTCACCTTCCCCGGCTCGCTCGACGACGGGGACGCGGCCCGGGCCGTACGGATCGCCGGCGCCGAGGCGGTCCGGCTCTGGCACGGCGACCCGGACCTGCACGGCGTGGACGCTGTCGTCCTGCCCGGCGGCTTCTCCTACGGCGACTACCTGCGCTGCGGCGCCATCGCCCGGTTCGCACCGGTGATGGAGACGATCGTCCAGGCCGCGCGCGGTGGCCTGCCGGTGCTCGGCATCTGCAACGGCTTCCAGATCCTCTGCGAGGCCCACCTGTTGCCCGGGGCGCTCACCCGCAATCAGCACCTGCACTTCCGCAACCGGGACCAGGTCCTGCGGATCGAGAGCACCGGCACCGCCTGGACGAACGCGTTCCAGCCGGGCCAGGAAGTGCTCATCCCGGTCAAGAACGGCGAGGGCTGCTACGTCGCCGACCCCGCGACGCTCGATCGGCTGGAGGGCGAGGGCCGCGTCGTCGCCCGCTACATCGGCGGCAACCCCAACGGATCGCAGCGCGACATCGCCGCGATCACCAACGAGGCCGGCAACGTCGTCGGCATCATGCCGCACCCCGAGCACGCGGTGGAGGCGCTCACCGGCCCCTCCCTGGACGGCCTCGGCTTCTTCACCTCGGTGCTCAAGCATCTGGTGGGAGCGCCGGCGTGATGGTGGCCGGGAACATCGGTCGGCCCATCCGCCGCACCGGCGGCGAGCGCAGCAAGGAGACGTCATGACCACCCATCCGGACCCGGCCCTGCGCGAGCCGCAGGGCGTGGTGCCGCAGGCCGGCCCGACCGACGACTGGGCGCTGGGCGTGGACACCGTTCCCCGGGCCGCCGACTCGCCGGAGGAGCTTCAGCCGTACGCCGAGCTGGGCCTCCGCGACGACGAGTACGACCGGATCCGGCACATCCTCGGCCGCCGGCCCACCCAGGCCGAGCTGGCCATGTACTCGATCATGTGGAGCGAGCACTGCTCCTACAAGTCGAGCAAGGTGCACCTGCGCCAGTTCGGCGAGAAGGCGCCGCCGAGTGACCGGCTGCTCGCCGGCATCGGCGAGAACGCCGGCGTGGTCCAGGTCTCCGACGAGCTGGCGGTGACCTTCAAGGTCGAGTCGCACAACCACCCGAGCTTCGTCGAGCCGTACCAGGGCGCGGCGACCGGCGTCGGCGGCATCGTCCGCGACATCCTCGCCATGGGCGCCCGCCCGGTGGCGGTGATGGACCCGCTGCGCTTCGGCGCGGCCGACCACCCGGACACCGCCCGGGTGCTGCCCGGCGTGGTCGCCGGCGTCGGCGGGTACGGCAACTGCCTGGGCCTGCCCAACATCGGCGGCGAGGTCGTCTTCGACCCCTGCTACCAGGGCAACCCGCTCGTCAACGCGCTCTGCCTGGGCGTCCTGCCGGTCGACCGGCTGCAGAAGAAGGACGCCACCGGCCCCGGCAACATCGTGGTGCTGATGGGCGCCAAGACCGGCCGCGACGGCATCGGCGGCGTGTCGGTGCTCGCCAGCGCCACCTTCGACGAGGGCAGCGAGCAGCGCCGCCCGTCCGTGCAGGTGGGCGACCCCTTCATGGAGAAGCTGCTCATCGAGGCCTGCCTGGAGCTGTACGACGCCGAACTGGTCGTCGGCATCCAGGACCTCGGCGGCGCCGGCCTGACCTGCGCCCTCACCGAGACCGCCGCCTCCGCCGGCACCGGCATGCGGGTCTGGCTGGAGCGCGTGCCGCTGCGCGAGCCGTCGATGGAGCCGCACGAGATCCTGGCCAGCGAGTCCCAGGAGCGGATGCTGCTCGTCGTCTCGCCGGACAAGCTCGACGCCGTGCTGAAGACCGCCGAGAAGTGGGGCGTCTGGGCCACCGCCATCGGCGAGGTCACCGCGCCGTCGGCGGACGGCCAGCCGGGCCGCCTGGTCATCACCTGGCGCGACCAGCTCGTGGTGGACGTGCCGCCGGGCTCGCTCGTCGACGACGGCCCGGTGTACGCCCGGCCGATGCGCGAGCCGGCCGACCTGATCCTGCTCCAGGCCGACCGCGCCGAGACACTGCCCCGGCCGAGCACCCCGGAGGCGCTCCGGGAGACCGTGCTGCGCATGATCGCGTCGCCGAACCTGGCCGACAAGACCTGGGTGACCGAGCAGTACGACAGGTACGTGCTCGGCAACACCGTGCTCGCCCAGCCGGAGGACTCCGGCGTGATCCGGATCGACGAGCGCAGCGGCCTCGGTGTCGCGCTCTCGGTCGACGGCAACGGCCGGTACGCCCGCCTCGACCCGTACCACGGGACGAAGCTGGCGCTGGCCGAGGCGTACCGGAACGTGGCGGTGACCGGCGCGAAGCCGATCGCGGTGACCAACTGCCTGAACTTCGGCTCGCCGGAGGACCCGGGCGTGATGTGGCAGTTCGCCGAGGCCGTGCGCGGCCTGGCGGACGGCTGCCTGGAGCTGGGCATCCCGGTGACCGGCGGCAACGTCAGCTTCTACAACCAGACCGGCGCCGCCGCCATCCACCCGACCCCGGTGGTCGGCGTGCTGGGTGTGCTCGACGACGTCGCCGACCGGGTGCCGATGGGCTTCGTGCCGCGTCCGGCCGGCGACCACGACCAGCTGTTCCTGCTGGGCGAGACGCACGTCGAGCTGTCCGGCTCGGAGTGGGCCTGGGTGACGCACGAGCACCTGGGCGGCATCCCGCCGCAGGTCGACCTGGCCCGTGAGCGGCAGCTCGCCGAGCTGATGGCCGAGGCGGCCCGGGTCGGGCACCTCAGCTCCGCGCACGACCTGTCCGACGGCGGTCTGGCGCAGAGCCTCGTCGAGTCGGCCCTGCGCCGTGGCGTGGGCGCCCGGGTCGTGGTGCCGGAGCACTTCGCCGGTGGCTCGATGCCGTTCGTCTTCCTGTTCAGCGAGTCCGCCGGCCGCGTGCTGGTGTCGGTGCCGCGCGGCCACGAGAAGGCGTTCACCGCCCTGTGCGCCGAGCGCGGCGTGCCGTGGGAGTTCATCGGCGTCACCGACCCGGCCTCCGGCGCGCTGGAGGTGCACGGCCAGTTCCGGATCGGCCTGGACGAGCTGCGCGAGGCGCACACCGGGACGCTCCCGCGCCTGTTCGGCGCCGCCGAGGCGGCCCGGGTGGAGGTGGAGGCGACCCGTACCGGGACCACCACTGTGCTTCCGGCCACCGCCGAGCAGCCGGTCGGCGTGGACCCGGCCGCTGTCGCCGCCGAGCCGATCGCCAAGGCCGGCCGGGACACCCCGGCGGCCGACGCCGAGGCGTCCGCACCCGCCGCCGCGACGGAGCCCGAGGCGCCCGCTGCGGCGTCCGACGAGGCCGAGCCGGCCGACGGTACGGCGACGCCGGCAGTCGACGGAACCCCGGCCCAGGACGAGTCGGCGCCCGCCGACGGGTCCGACGGTCCGGCTCCCGGTGAGCCGGCGCCGGGTCAGCGCTGAGGCGCTGGCCTTGGCCGTCTTCGCCCAACCCGGCTCCGGTGCCCGGTTCGACTGGGGACTGACCGGGGCGGCGGAACTCGGCCGGGTCTGTGCCGCCCTGGTGGTGGTGGACGTGTTGTCGTTCACCACCGCCGTGGAGGTGGCGGTCAGCCGCGGCATGCGGGTGCACCCGTTCCCGTGGGGTGAGCAGGCCGCCGACTACGCGCGCCGGGTGGGGGCCGTGGCCGCCGTGGGCCGCCGGGAGACGACGGCGGAGCACCAGTGGTCGCTGTCCCCGGCGGCGCTGCGGGCCGCGCCGGTCGTCGCCGACCTGGTGCTGCCGTCACCGAACGGCTCGGCGATCAGCGCCGCCGCCAGCGCCACCGGAGTGCCGGTGGTCGCGGCGTGCCTGCGCAACGCACCCGCCGTCGGGCGCTGGCTCCTGGCCGAGGGGTACGGCTCGAAGGACGCCCCGGTGGGCGTGGTGGCTGCCGGGGAACGCTGGCCCGACGGATCGCTCCGGCCGTGCGTGGAGGACCAGCTCGGGGCGGCCTGCGTGCTCGACGCGCTCGCCGGGGTGCCGGGCGGGCTCTCGGTGGAGGCCGCGATGGCGCTCGCCGCGCTGGCGAGCACGCCGGACGTACCGGCGGCGGTCCGGGGCTGCGTCTCCGGGCGGGAACTCGCCGAGGGCGGCTTCGTCGAGGACGTCACGGTGGCGACCGAGGTGGGCGTCTCCGACGTGGTGCCGGTGCTCCGCCAGGGCTACTTCGCCCCCGCCTGAGCACCGCTTCCGCTCGCGTCCTGCGGGGTTCGCTGATGACTGTGGCCGCCCGCTGTTCGCGGGCGGCCACAGTTCTCACGTCTGGTGCCTGTCAGTCGTCCAGCCAGTCGAGGCGTCGTCCGCTCCGGTCCGCCTGACCGTCCGGGCGGGCGCGACCCGCCTGCGCCGGGTCGTTGGGGTAGCCGTTGTCGTAGCCGCCCCCGCGCTGCTGCGGCGGCTCCTGGCCGTAACCGCCCTGCTGGCCGTAACCACCCTGCGGGGCCTGACCGTAGCCGTCGCCGTACCCGCCGCCCTGCTGGCCGTAGCCGCCGGACTGGTGACCGCCGTCGTAACCGCCACCGGTGTTGCCGTAGCCGCCGGCTGGCGCGTCGCCGTATCCGCCCTGCTGACGAGTGCTGTCGTAACCACCTGTCGCGCTGCTGTCGTAGCCGCCGGCGCCCTTGTCGTAGCCGCCCTGCGACCGGCTGTCGTAGCCGCCGGCGGGGTTGTCGTAGCCGCCCGCGGGCGCGTCGCCGTATCCGCCCTGCTGCCGGGTGCTGTCGTAGCCGCCGGCTGGGGCGTCGCCGTAGCCGGCGGCTGGCGCGTCGCCGTACCCGCCGGTCGGCGCGTCGCCGTAGCCACCGCCCGCTGCGCGACCGCCGCCGTAGGCCGGGGCGTCGCCGTACCCGCCGGTCGGGTTGTCGCCGTAGCCACCGCCCGCAGCGTTGCCGTAGGCGCCGGTGGGCTCGCCGTATCCGCCCTGCTGGCGGGTGCTGTCGTAGCCACCGGCCGCGCCGTAGGCGTCGCCCTGCTCCGCGCCACGGCCGTACGGGGCCGAGCCGGCCTGGTCGTAGCCGCCGCGGTCCTGCTCCGGCTGGTAGGTGCTGGTCGGGTACGGGTCGGCGGCAGGCGCGTACTGGGTGCTGTCACCGGTGTAGCGGCCGGTGGGCTCGTCGAAGCGCTCGTTGCCGTAGCCGCCGCCCTGGGCCGCGTAGCCGGCCGCGCCAGCCGCGGCGCCTGCGGCGTAGTCCGGGTTGCCGTAGCCGGCACCGGAGGACGGGCCGTTGCCGTAGCCGCCGCCCGAGGAGGGCGCGTTGCCGTAGCCGCCCGCGCCGCCGTAACCACCCTGGCCCGCTGCGTCGTCGCCGTAGCCGTAGCCGCCCTGGCCGCCGCCTGCGCCGTACGCCGGGCCGGGCGGTGCGCCGTACGGGTCCGGCGGGACGTCGTCCACGACCGGCCGCTGGAGCATGGTGGGGGCGTCGCTGATCGAGGGGCCGCCGACCATCGTCGCGGCCGGCCCGGCGCCCATGCCGTTCACCACGCGGGTCTGGTCGTCGGTGCCGTGGTAGGCGCCCCGGGCTGCCGGGATCGCACCGGCCGCGCCGGGCCCACCCGGACCGGCCGGCCCCACCGGACCGTCGCCGTCACCGTCGTCGCCCTCGTTCTTGCGGCGCATGTAGAGCAGCACGATGGTGCCCACGCCGACGGCGACGAACAGGCCGCCGAGCAGGATGAGCAGCCAGGAGCCGAAGCCGCCGGAGTCCTCGTTCGCGGCCGGCTGCTGCGCGGCGGGCGCCTCGGCCGACGGGGTGTCGGTCGCCTCCTCGTCGAGCGGCTCCTCGGACGGCGGGGCGGACTCACTCGCCGACGGGGTGGCGCTCGGGCTCGCCGACGCCTTCACCTGGATGCTGAGCCGGATACCGGTCACCGACTGGCCGGCGTTCGCGTTGATCGACCGGGCGACGGGCGAGGCGCCGTCGGTGGAGGCGCCGAGGTCGATCCGGCCGGGCGCGATCGGGTTGGACTCGGAGCCGCTGAAGCTGAAGTTGCCGTTGCCGCTGGTGTTGGTGCGGCGTTCCTTGCCCGCGCTGTCGCGGAGCATGACGAGGGCGCCCTCGATCGGATCGCCGTCGGCGTTCACCACCTTGCCGGACACCGTCTTGACGGTCTGCGGCTGCTGCGGCGCCTCGACCTTGCCCTTGACCGCGAGCTGGAAGTTGCCGGTGGCCGGGTCGGAGTTGTTGGGTCGGACCTGCACCGTGACCGAGGCGTTGGCGTCCTGCGCGTTGTCGTTGGCGCGGATGGTGAGCAGTTGCGTCCGCGGCCTGTTGTTCCCCGGCGGGAAGTTGATCTGACCGCAGCCCGAGGCACAGCTGACGCCGGACGGCAGGCCGGTCAGGCCGATCTCCGCGCTCTCGTCGCCGTCGCCGGGAGTGACCTGGACGCTCACGGTCGCGTCGCTACCGGCGTTGACCGTAATCGATCCCGGGGAGACGCTGACGTTGGCGGCGAAGGCGGGAGCTGCGGGGACGGTGAGCAGGGCGCCGAAGACCAGCGCTACGACCACACCGGCCCGCTGCTTCCAGGCACGTCGGTGTGTTGACACGTCCACCGCCTTCCGGGTCTGATCGCCCCGCCGGCCGTTCGGCCGAGGTTGATCACTCACGGTACGAATAACGCCGTCGGCAACTATGCCTTGTCTGACCGGATCATCTCTACCCAGGGCCGCCGTCGGGCGGCCTTCTGCCGGGTCGTATCGTCCCGTCGTGTCCTCTCCGCACGCTTATTCCGAAGCGGTACTCGCCGCCCTGGCGGCGCTGGACGAGGGGCGTACGCCCGAACGGCCGGTGCTCCGGGAGGCGGTCCGGACCCTCTTGGCTGACCTCGCGGATCGCGCCCCCGGCCGATCGGTGGAGGTGCGCGTACCACCCTACGGTGCGGTCCAGTGCGTGAGTGGTCCACGACACACCCGCGGTACGCCGCCGAACGTGGTGGAGATGGATCCGGCGACCTGGCTGGCGGTCGCCACCGGGCGCCGGGGATGGGCGGAAACGGTCACTGAGGGTCGCATCCGGGTGTCCGGAAATCGGGCTGACCTCTCGCCGTACCTCCCGATTTAGGCGTCAAGCAGCGCAAACCCTGCTCACGCTGAGCGGGTGCTTCGTGACTGTCGGTGTCGACTGCTGGTCGCGTACACTGAGAGCCGACGACGGTCCCGGCCCATGCGTGCGGAGCTGACCCCCTGACTCCGCCAGGCCAGTCCAGACCCCACTGCGAGGGAGCGGCAGGTGCCCCGAGGCGATGGCCGGCTGAGCCACGACCTTGACCCCCAGCGACCCGGCCCACAGGACGCGTGCGGCGTCTTCGGCGTCTGGGCGCCGGGTGAAGAGGTCGCCAACCTCACCTACTTCGGGCTCTACGCCCTCCAGCACCGCGGTCAGGAGGCCGCGGGCATCGCGGTGAGTGACGGCTCCGGTGTCGTGGTCTACAAGGACCTCGGGCTGGTCGCCCAGGTGTTCGACGAGCCGACGCTGGCGAGCCTGCGCGGGCACGTCGCGATCGGGCACGCGCGCTACTCCACCACCGGCGGCTCGACCTGGGAGAACGCCCAGCCGACCATCCGCGCCACGACCGCCGGCACCACCATCGCGCTGGCGCACAACGGCAACCTGGTGAACACCGCCGAGTTGCAGCGCGAGGCCGCCGTGCGGGGGCTCGACTCGGACGGCTCGACGAACGACACCTCGCTGGTCACCATGCTGCTGGCGAGCCGGCCCGACCTGTCGGTCGAGGCGGCCGCGCTGGAGGTGCTGCCGCAGCTGCGCGGCGCGTTCAGCTTCGTCTTCATGGACGAGTCGACGCTCTACGCGGCGCGCGACGCCCACGGCGTACGCCCGCTGGTGCTCGGCCGGCTCGAACGCGGCTGGGTGGTGGCGAGCGAGACCGCCGCGCTGGACATCGTCGGCGCGAGCGTGGTGCGCGAGGTCGAGCCGGGCGAGCTGATCGCCATCGACGAGAACGGGCTGCGGTCCAGCCGGTTCGCCGCGCCCGAGCCCAAGGGCTGCCTCTTCGAGTACGTGTACATCGCCCGGCCGGACGCCACCATCGCCGGCCGCAACGTGCACGCCGCGCGGGTGCAGATCGGCCGCCAGCTCGCCAAGGAGCACCCGGTCGAGGCCGACCTGGTGATCCCGGTGCCGGAGTCCGGCACGCCGGCCGCGATCGGCTACGCCGAGGAATCAGGCATCACCTACGGCCAGGGCCTGATGAAGAACCCGTACGTCGGGCGCACGTTCATCCAGCCCTCGCAGACGCTGCGCGCGCTCGGCGTCCGGCTGAAGCTGAACCCGCTGCGGCAGAACGTACGCGGCAAGCGCCTGGTCGTGGTGGACGACTCGATCGTGCGGGGCACCACCCAGCGGGCGATCGTCCGGCTGCTGCGCGAGGCGGGCGCGCTGGAGGTCCACGTCCGGATCTCCTCGCCGCCGGTGAGCTGGCCCTGTTTCTACGGCATCGACTTCGCCACCCGCGCCGAGCTGCTCGCGAACGGGCTCGACAACGACGGCATCCGGCGGTCCATCGGCGCCGACTCGCTCGGTTACGTATCCCTGCCCGGTCTCATCGCCGCGACCGAGCAGCCGAAGAGCCGGCTCTGCCGGGCG
The DNA here is from genome assembly GCF_004637285.1 of Micromonospora sp. CNZ285. Classification (NCBI taxonomy): domain Bacteria; kingdom Bacillati; phylum Actinomycetota; class Actinomycetes; order Micromonosporales; family Micromonosporaceae; genus Micromonospora; species Micromonospora sp. CNZ285. The sequence goes on from NZ_SPQD01000001.1 coordinate 5,513,039, forward strand.
TGCTTCGATGGGGAGTACCCGATCGAACTGCCGGCCGGGAACCTGATCGGCAAGCACGTGCTCGAAGGAGTGGGACGCCGGGTCGCCGCCGAGGCGGCCGGGCCGACCGGTCCGCTCGTCGCCACACCGACCCACCACCCGTAGCACCACCGACGCGGGTCCGGCCGCTCCGGGCTCGCGGGAACCACAAAGGGGAGAACCGTGACGCACGTGTCCGAGCGCAGCGGCGCAGGATCCAGCCCGACGGGCGCCGGCGGCGACCGCCAGCCCTGGTCGGCGGGGTCCAGCCGGACGCAGCGCAAACGCTCGGTCTCGTACGCCGACGCCGGGGTATCGATCGAGGCGGGCGACCGCGCTGTCGAGCTGCTCAAGTCCAAGGTCAAGGAGACCCGGCGTCCCGAGGTCATGGGTGACCTGGGCGGCTTCGCCGGCCTGTTCCGGCTGGACACGAAGAAGTACAAGAACCCGATCCTGGCGTCCTCGACCGACGGCGTGGGCACCAAGCTGGTGATCGCCCAGCAGCTCGACATCCACGACACGGTCGGCATCGACCTGGTCGCCATGGTCGTCGACGACCTGGTGGCCTGCGGCGCCGAGCCGCTGTTCCTGCTGGACTACATCGCCACCGGCGAGGTCGTGCCGGACAAGGTCGCCGAGATCGGCGCCGGCATCGCGGACGGCTGCCGGTACGCCGGCTGCGCGCTGCTGGGTGGCGAGACCGCCGAGCACCCGGGCGTGCTGCGCCCCGACGAGTACGACATCTCGGCCACCGGCGTCGGCGTGGTGGAGGAGAGCGAGATCCTCAGCCCGGACCGGGTCGAGGTGGGCGACGTGGTGATCGCGATGCGCTCGTCCGGCCTGCACTCCAACGGCTACTCCCTGGTCCGGCACGTGCTGCTCGGCGCCGGCCGGATGCGGCTGGACGTGGTGATCGACGACTTCGGCCGCCAGCGGACCCTCGGCGAGGAGCTGCTCACCCCGACCAAGATCTACGCCCAGGACTGCCTCAAGCTGATCGCCGAGGCCGAGGTGCGGGCGCTGGCCCACGTCACCGGCGGCGGCATCCCCGGCAACCTGGTCCGGGTACTGCCCGAGCACGTCGACGCCGTGGTGAACCGCTCCACCTGGAAGCCGCAGCCGATCTTCGACCTGATCCAGTCCAAGGGCCGGATCGAGGACCCGGAGATGGAGGCCACGTTCAACATGGGCGTCGGCATGTTCGCGATCGTCTCCGCCGAGGACGCCGACCGCGCGCTGGCCACCCTGACCGGCCGGGGCGTGGACGCCTGGCAGGCCGGCGAGATCATCGAGGGGTCCGGCAACGTGCAGATGGTCGGACAGCACACCCGAGGCTGATCACCCTGCGCCGATCGGCCGGGCACTTTATCGGGGGTTCACCCGAGCGGTCGCCGCGGCCTAGCCTGGAGGTTCGGTTTTCAGGCAGGCGGGGGAGGTGCTGATGGCCGCGCGCACGCCCGAAGGGATGCGGGGCATCGCCGTCGTCCCGTCGTACGTCGTGATGCAGCCGACGACGCTGTGCAACCTCGACTGCGCCTACTGCTACCTCCCCTTCCGGGCGGTCGACAGGCGGATGCCGGTGGCCGTCGCCGAGGCGGTGGCGGCGTCGGTGAACCCGTGGGCGGTGGGCGGTCGCTTCTCCGTGGTCTGGCACGGGGGCGAGCCGCTCGCTGCCGGCCGGGAGCACCTGGCCGCGCTGTTGGCGCCGTTCGGGCCCGACGTCGAGCACCACGTGCAGACGAACGCCACGCTGATCGACGACGCCTGGTGCGCGTTCTTCGCCGAGCACCGGGTGCGGGTCAGCATCAGCGTGGACGGGCCGCGGGCGCGCAACGGCGAGCGGGTCACCCGGGGCGGGCGGCCGGCGTACGACCGGATCGTGGCGGGTGTGGCGGCGCTGCGCCGCCACGGCCTGCCGTTCTCGGCGCTCGCGGTGGTGTCGCGGCCGGAGCCGGGCCTGGCGACCGAGCTGTACGACTACTTCCTCGACCTGGGCTGCGACGTGCTCGGCGTCAACATCGAGGAGACCGAGGGCGTCAACACCCGGACGAACGCGCGCGACGAGGGCGCGGTCACCGGGTTCTGGGCCGAACTGGTGGCGGCCTGGCGCCGGGATCCCCGGATCCACCTGCGCGAGGTGGAGTGGTCGCTGCGGTACGCGGGCGCGGTGCTGGCCGGCACCGCCGACGACCTGCTGCCGCGCAGCCTCGACCCGATCCCGACGGTCGGGCACGACGGCTCGGTGGTGGTGCTCTCGCCGGAGCTGGCCGGTTTCACCGACCCCCGGTACGGCGACTTCGCCAGCGGGAACGTGCTCACCACACCGCTGGGGGACATCCTCGCCGCCGCGGCCGGTACGCCGTGGGTGGGCGAGTTCCTCACCGGCGTGGAGGCGTGCCGGGCGTCCTGCGCGTACTTCGGGTTCTGCGGTGGTGGACACGCCGCCAACCGTTACTTCGAGCTGGGGCGTTTCGACGGTACGGAGACCGAGCACTGCCGTAACAGCAAGATCCGCCTACTGGAGGGAGTGTTGGAGCATGCCCGAGACCATCAGTGACACCGACCGGGAGGCGGTCGCCGACCGGGTGCGGGACGCCGCTGCGGGGCTTACCGCTCTGCTCCACGAGGCGGAGGCGGCGCGGCTGCTGCGGGCGGAGGTGTCGGGCGGTGACGGCGCCGACGCGGTCTGCGCGTGGAACCACTTCGAGAACATCCCGACGTTCTACAACTGGAACAACCGGCCGCGCTGAGGGGACGGTTCCGCGATCAAGGACCTGCCGGCGCGTCGGAGCGGGGCGCCCCGGAGCGCCGGCAGGTCCCTGATCGTCGGTCGTACGCCGGCTCAGCAGAGCACATGCGTGAGCACGCGGGGGTTACCGCGTGCTCAGATGTGACCGGAGGTCAGCGGGTCGGACGAGCCCAGGTGTCCGGGTCGTCGTCCGCGTGGTCCTCGTCATCGTCGTCGACATACTCTTTGTAGTCGTCGTCGAAGTTGTGCTCAGACTTTCCACTACCCGCCAGTTCGCGCTGCAAGGCGGTTAGGTCGGTGTTCGGGGAGTGGTACTTCAACTCCCGGGCCACCTTCGTCTGCTTGGCCTTAGCACGGCCGCGCCCCATGGCTCGACCCCCTCGCACAGAATGCGGGGCAGCCCGAAGGCGGGCCCCGATGACGTCAGGCATCTCTCGTGGCTCTTACGGTACATGGGGATGCCATCGTTCGGCACCTCGGGTCACCGTCGACCGGACCTGCGCGTCGCGGTGGTCCAGCCGTCACAAAGTGTACCGGGTAAGGGGTAAGCCCCGGGGCTGGCCGTGACACCGGACATACCGGTACGAACAAGCCCGAGGATCAGCTTAACGCGCACCGCCTCCGGGGGAGGAGCGTCGCCCCGCCCCCGGAGGTGAGCTTCACCGCAGATGGATCGTCCGCAGCCGGCCGACCTCGGCCATCCGCCGCTCGGCGAGCCGGTCCGCGGCGACCGCCGGCGGCACGCCCTCGTCGTCGGCGAGCTGGAGGATCTGCCGGGTGGTGTCGAAGATCCGGGTCGCGCGCAGCTTGGCGCGGTCGAAGTTGAAGCCCTCGATCTCGTCGGCCACCTGGATCACGCCACCGGCGTTCACCACGTAGTCGGGCGTGTAGAGGATGCCCCGGTCGGCGAGCACCTTCTCGATGCCCGGGTGGGCGAGCTGGTTGTTCGCCGCCCCGGTGACCACCTTCGCCCGCAGCACCGGCACGGTGTCGTCGTTCAGCGCGCCGCCGAGCGCGCACGGGGCGTACACGTCGATGTCGGAGGCGACGAGCGCCGCGGTGTCGTCGACCAGGGTGACCTGCGGGTGGGTGGTGCGCGCCCATTCCAGGGCGCGCGGGCTGACGTCGGTCGCCACGACCTCGGCGCCGTCGTCGAGCAGGTGGGCGGTCAGGTACTTGCCGACCTTGCCCAGCCCGGCCACGCCGACCCGGCGGCCGGCCAGCGTCGGGCTGCCCCAGACGTGCTCGGCGGCGGCCCGCATGCCCTGGAACACGCCCCAGGCGGTGAGGATCGAGGAGTCGCCCGCGCCGCCGTGCTCCACGCTGCGGCCGGTCACGTAGCGGGTCTCCCGGGCGATCACGTCCATGTCCGCCACGTAGGTGCCCACGTCGCAGGCGGTGTAGTAGCGGCCGTTGAGCGACTCGACGAAGCGGCCGTACGCGCGCAGCAGCGCCTCGCTCTTGATCTGGTCGGGGTCACCCCAGATGACCGCCTTGCCGCCACCGAGGTCGAGGTTCGCCAGGGCGTTCTTGTAGGCCATGCCGCGCGAGAGGTCGAGCACGTCGGCGAGGGCCTCGGCCTCGCTGGCGTACGGGTAGAACCGGGTGCCGCCGAGCGCGGGGCCCAGCGCGGTCGAGTAGATCCCGATGATCGCCTTCAGGCCGGACTGCTTGTCCTGGCAGAACACGACCTGCTCATGCCCCGTGGAGACGGGGTCGTCGGTACTGGCGAATACGCCCATGGCTGACTCCTGTGTCGGTGTGCGCCCTTGTGGGGCGCGGAACCCGGGTGGCACGCCGGCGGGATGCTGCCGGTGTCGTAGAGCCTAATATCGGCCCGAACCGTACTGTCGCGCATGTCACGCCACGGGCCCGAGGGCGGCGACGGGCGGTCCCGTCTCGTGGGAGGATCGCGCCGTGCCGTCGCTCTTCGCTTCATACCTGCGCGTGTACGAGCCGCTCACCGCCTTCGACCGGGACCGGCAGTCGTACTGGCGCCGGTACGTCAGCGAGGGCCGTGCGATCGCTCCGCTGGAGGGGCCGGTACGGCAGCGGACCGCGGTGATCGAGGCGCTCGGCGCCGGCTGGACCCGGCTGCCCGACCTGCCCGACGAGGCGTACGTCCTGGAGTCCGACGACGCCCTGCTGGTCTGCCCGTGGAACCTGCGTATCCGGGTCGCCGAGGCGGCGCTGAGCGCCCGCGACGGCGTGCCCTCGGTGCTTGCCGACGCGTTCGTGCCGCCGGTGCTCGCCGGCCAGGCCAAGGCCGTGGTGGAGGACTGGCGCAGCGGCGCCCGGGTGCTGGAGCACGGGGTGCCCCGGGTGCACGAGCAGATCGCCACCTGGGGCGTGCCGCTGCGCTGGTTCGTGCTGTTCGAGGCCGGCGAGCGGCACCTGGTCACCGATCCGGGCCGGCGGGCGCTGCGCTACCGCACCGAGATCTCCAAGGCGCGCCGCCGCGCGTCCCGGGCGCTGTCGGTGCTGCGCAAGTCGATCGGCGAGGCACCGATCACCGAGGCGGTCGAGGAGGCGGCCCGGTGGCTGGAGGAGTTCCACCCGCGTTCGGTGGTCGAACTGGACTACGGCGGCCTGGTGCAACTGCTGCCGGACGAGACGCTCGAAGCCGACGACTCGACCGATCTGGTGGCCGCCGGACTGTCCGGACTGGGCCGGGGCGAGGCCGAGGAGGCGTCCGCCGCGTACGACAAGCTGGTCGCCCGCTGGCGCGCGGTGCAGCTGCTCGAACGGTGCAACTGACGCCCGGTTTGCCCTGCTAAGTGGCCTTGGACACGAGAGTGTCTCGTAGTTGATGCATCACGAACCGTGATCATGAGTCCTAATAAGGTACTTTCTGCGGCATAAAAGTAGTAAAAATCGGGCATGCTTCATCCGTCCGTCTAGGGACCTTCAGCCGTTCGGCCCATGTCGGACATCGGGGACTAGCCGGACCATGGGAGACGCGTCGGCCGGCGGGACCCCGGCCGATGTCTATACATGTGGAGGAGTGACCCCGATGGCATCGCGAACGCACGAACCTGAGCCGCTACTCACACCGGCCGAGGTGGCGTCGATGTTCCGTGTCGACCCGAAGACGGTGACCCGGTGGGCCAAGGCTGGCAAGCTCAGTGCCATCCGGACCCTCGGCGGTCACCGCCGCTACCGCGAGTCGGAGGTTCGGGCCCTGCTGCAGGGGCAGATCCCCCAGCAGCGCCAGGGAGACTGACGAACCGGCGTTCTCCGGCGTTCCGATCAGGGGCGGTGCCGTCGCGGCGCCGCCCTTAATCGTGTCCGGGCTCAATCGTGTCGGGGGCCGGTCAGTCCAGCACGATCCGCAGCCCCACCGTGCCGCGCTCACCCCGGCGCAGCCGGCTGCCGAGCAGGCTCAACCGCCCGATCAGCCGGTACTTCCGCTTGAGCAGCGTCCGTACCCGGTTCGTGCTCTCCGGGTCGGCGATCGTGGCGTGACCCGGCACCGCCTCACCGTGCGGCCGGCCCCGCACGTCGCACGGCGCCACAGTGACCCGGCCGTCGCGCCGGATGCGCTTCACCTTGCCGGAGTCGGCCACCGTCCAGACCGCGAGCCCGTCGCCGTCGCGTACCGCCCACACCGGAGTCGGCACCGCCCGGCCGTCCTTGCGGAACGTGGTGAGCAGGACGTACTTCTCCGCAGCCAGGCGGTCCAGGTCGGTCACGCCGCCAAGGATACGGCGGTCAGGGTGCCGCCGACCGCCGGATAGCGTGCTCTCATGACCGGGGAACCCGAGATCGGCGACGTGTTCGGCGAGATGATCCGCGACGCGTACGCGGTCGCCACCGGGATCGGCCCGCGCCCGATGGCCGGAGGTCGCCTGCCGCGCCCGGTCATCGAGATCATCGAGCGCGACGACGGGCTGATCAACGGTGCGCCCGCCGGGCACTACCTGGACCCGCCGCAGCGGTGGCAGCCGCACGACCACCGGGCCGTGGACCGGGTACGCGGCCACGTGCTCGACGTCGGCGTCGGCGCCGGCCGGATCGCGCTGCACCTCCAGGAGCGCGGCGTGCCGGTCACCGGGCTGGACACGTCGCTCGGCGCGCTGCGGGTCAGCCGGCACCGGGGCGTACGCGACCTGGTGCACGGCACCGTCGACGAGCACGCCGCCGACGGCCACCGGTACGACACGTTCCTGCTGCTCGGCAACAACCTGGGACTGTTCGAGGGGCGGGAACGCGCCCCGGCGATGCTCGCGGCGCTCGCCGCGCTGGCCCGCCCCGGCGCGCGGGTGATCGCTCACGGCACCGACCCGTACGGCACCACCGACCCGGTGCACACCGCCTACCACGAGCGCAACCGGCAGCGGGGCCGGATCGGCGGGCAACTGCGGCTGCGGCTGCGCTACCGGCTGCTCGGCACCGACTGGTTCGACTACCTGGTCTGCTCGCCGGAGGAGTTCGCCGAGCTGGTCCACGGTTCACCGTGGCGACTGGCCGACGTGGACGACACCGACCACCCCTACTACCTCGCCACGCTGGAGCTGCGGCGTTAGGAAGGGCCCCTCTCAAGCGCCTGGGCGTCAAGAAGGGGCCCCTCCGTACATGCTCAGACCTGGACGGTGGGGGTGGTCTGCTCCGGGGGCAGCCCGCCGTCGCCGTCGACCACCTCGTCCGGCGTGCCGTCCTCGTCGATGTCCACCATGGTGATGTCCACCTTGCCGTCACCGTCGGTGTCGAACTGGAACAGGTCGGCCTTGCCGTCGCCGTCGGTGTCCACCACCCACACGTCGGTCTTGCCGTCGTTGTTGGTGTCCGCGCGGAGCAGGTCCACCCGCTCGTCGCCGCGGGTCTCGACCGTCTCGGTGTTCTCCGCGCTCTCCGGTGCCTGGCTCATCTCGTTCCTTCCTTCGGCGTTGACGGCCGTCCTTACCCCGTCCGCTCCGCCCCCACGCATCCCGGCGGCCCGGCCCTGCATAGGGTCGCATGCAGGAACGAGCGAGCGGACGGGCCCGGCGGCGGAGACCCCGCGCGCCCCCGCCGCGGCGAGGGGACACCGATGAGTGGTCGTTTTGTGGTCGTCGGGGCCGGCACCATGGGCCTCGGCATCGCGTACGTGGCGGCCGGCGCCGGGTACGCGGTCGAACTGGTCGAGGTCGACCCGGCCCGGGGCGCCGAGGCCGTGCGCCGGCTCGGCGAGCTGTGGGACCGGGGCGTGCAGCGCGGCAAGCTGACCGAGGAGGCCGCCACCGCCAACCGTGAGCGCGTCACGCTCCGGGCCGGGCTCGCCGAGGTGGCCGAGGGCGCCGACGTGATCGTGGAGGCGGTGCCCGAGCGCCTCGACCTCAAGCGCGCCGTCCTGCGCGAGGCGGAGAGCCGCCGGCCCGCGCTGCTGGGCAGCAACACGTCGAGCATCCCGATCGCCGAACTGGCCGCCGGGCTGGACCGGCCTGCCGACTTCGTCGGGTTGCACTTCTTCAATCCGGTGTGGGCGATGGCGCTGCTCGAGGTCGTGGTCGGCCCGGCCACCGCGCCGGCGACGACCGAGGCGGCCGTCGCGCTCGCCGCCCGGCTGGGCAAGGACCCCGTCGTCGTACGCGACATGCCCGGCTTCGCCACCTCCCGCCTCGGCGTCACGCTCGGCCTGGAGGCGATCCGGATGGTGGCCGACGAGGTGGCCAGCCCGGCTGACATCGACAAGGCGATGGTGCTCGGCTACCGGCACCCGATCGGCCCGCTGGAGCTGACCGACCTGGTCGGGCTGGACGTGCGGCTCGACATCGCGCGCACGCTCCAGGCCGCGTACGGCGACCGCTTCGCGCCGCCACCGCTGCTCGTCGAGATGGTGGCCGCCGGAAAGCTGGGCAAGAAGTCGGGGCAGGGCTTCTACACGTGGAAGGACGGTGTGAAGCAGTGAGCGCGAGGAGTGAGCTTGCGAGCCCCGCAGTCGCGGACGAAAGGCCGGCGCAGTGAGCGGGCTGCGGATCGAGGAATTGCCGGACCGGCTCGTGGTCACCCTGGACCGGCCGGAGAAGCGCAACGCCATCGACGCCGACCTGGTGGGCGAGCTGCACGCGGTCTGCGCCGACCTGGAGGCGCGTCCCCGGCTGCTGCTGCTCACCGGCGGGACGGCGGGCGTCTTCGCCGGGGGCGCCGACATCGCCCAGCTCCGCGAGCGCGGCCGGCTGGACGCGCTGGCCGCCATCAACCAGGGCGTCTTCGCCCGCATCCGGGCACTGCCGATGCCCACTGTGGCGGCAGTCGACGGGCCGGCGCTGGGCGGCGGCGCCGAGCTGGCGTACGCCTGCGATCTCCGGGTGTGCACGGACCGCGCGGTGTTCGGCCAGCCCGAGGTGCGGCTGGGCATCCTGGCCGGCGCGGGCGCGACCTACCGGCTGCCGGCGCTCATCGGTGAGGCGCGGGCCAAGGAGCTGCTGTTCACCGGCCGGCGGGTGGACGCCGAGGAGGCGCTGCGGATCGGGCTGGTGAACGGGGTGGTGGCCGACCCGGAGGAGCTGCTGCCCACCGCGCACGGCCTGCTCGACGAGATGGCGAAGGGTTCCGCGCTCGCGCTGCGGCTGACCAAGATGGCGGTGGACGCCCCGGCGGCCGCGCACCCGCAGCTCGACCTGCTGAGCCAGGCGGTGCTCTTCGAGGACGAGGAGAAGCACCGGCGGATGACCGAGTTCCTGGACCGGCGCCGGTCCCGCTGAGCCCCGGAGAGACGACGAGGGCCGCACCGGTGTCCCGGTGCGGCCCTTCGCGTCGGTACGCGTCAGTGCTTGATGTCGACTCCCGCGTCGTCCAGCGCGGTGATCGCCGGCGCGGACTCGGCGAAGCCGATGAGCAGCAGCGCCTCCGGGCCGAACGCCTTGATCTCCTTGGCGGTGCCGCTGAAGTCGACGGGCGTCTTCGGGTCGGCCGGCGGCTCGTAGGTCAGCAGCTTGATCCGGTCCGCGCCGATCCCGGCCTTCTCCAGCTCCGAGCGGACGTTCTCCTGGAGGCCCTCGCCGTACGAGTCCTTACGGGCCAGGATCGCGATCTTGCGCGGCCCGTCCCGGAGCATCACGTCGGCCAGCGCGCGGCCCTGGAGGCTGTCCGGCGGGGCGGTACGGAAATAGAGGCCCTTGTCGTCCACAGCGCTCAGGCCCGCGTCGGTGTTCGACGGGGAGAACAGGATCCGCCCGGCGGCCACCACGTCCGGCAGCACGGCCCGGGAGATGCCGGAGCCGCCCGCGCCGATGATGACCTGGACGCCCTTGCTGACGTGCGAGGCGACGGTGGCCTTGGCGACCTCCGGGTTGGTGCCGTCGTCGCCCTCGATCCACTTCACCGGCTCGCCGAGCACACCACCGGCGGCGTTGACCTCACGGATCGCGAGCGCCGCGCCGGCCGCCAGCGGCGGGTTCGCCAGCGCCAGGTCACCGGTCTTCGGCAGCAGCCCGCCGAGGACCAGCGGGGCGTCCTTCGCCTTCCCGTCGCGCAGCTTGCGCCCACGCGGCGGGGCCTTCGTGCTCGCCCCCGACTCCTCACCGGCGCCGACGAACTCGGTCTTGCTGTCGTCGATCTTCTGGTTGTCGAAGTGCATGGTGCCGTAGCTCGCGGTGGCCGGCTCGCCGGTGTCGGTGAACCCGGCGCGGGTCAGCGACACACCCCGGTACTCGATGTCCCGGCCCGCGCGGGCGAGCTCCAGGCAGGCCGCCACGTCGTCGCACCGTTCCCCGCCCGTGGTCACCCCGACGATCTGCTTGGCGATCTCGGCCGGAGCGGTGGTGCCGGCGAGCTGGGCGGCCAGCGCACTGATCACCACCGCGTCGTACGACTCGGCGGAGTAGAGGAAGTCACCCAGCTTCGGGTCTACGGCGAGTAGTCGCTCCTTGAAGCTCTCGGCCAGCGGAGTGAGGGGCGTGGTGCCCTTCATTCCGTTCACCAGGTCCGCCCGGTCCTTGAGTTCCGCGGCGTACGAATTGAGCATGTTGCCGTCGGTGCCGTAGAGGCGTACCTGGGTGGCAGGCGTTTCCTCCGGCTCGTCGCTCCCGCAGGCGCTCGTGGCGAGCAGAAGCGCCGCGCAGGCCATGGACAGGGCCGCGCGCGACGTGCGTGTTCTCAGCATGGTCGTCCTTCCTCCGGCGAAGGTCCGCTGCGCACCTTAGCGTGCTCACGCGGCATGCGGGACTGTGGAGTCGGCTGCGTCGGCACCCCGACTGCGGGTATCACTCTGCGTGGTCGACGAGCCGTTTCCGGGTCACCGCTTGACCCCCGGCGATACTGTTCCGCGGGTGAACGACGAAGCACAGCAGACGCTCGACGACGCGACCGCCGTGCTCCGTTCCGCCCTCGCCGGGGACGGCGCCGGCGTGGTGGGCACGTTCGACGCGGTGGTGGACCGCTCCGGCCTCGCCGGGGCGTACGGAGTGGCGTGGTGCCTCGCCGCCACCATGCTCGGCGACGACGCCCCGGCCGGTGGCGCCGCCCTCGACTTCCCCGGCATCGACCAGGCCGACTACGACACCCGCTGGGTGGCCCGTTTCGTCAGCGCGTGCGCCAACGACGACGCGGACACCGGCGAGGCGCTGTTCGGGGCGGCCGCCGCCGACGGCCTGCTGCCCGACTGCCTGCTCACCCTCGCCGGGTCGACCATCGCCACGCTGCGCAGCCGCTCGGACTGAGCCCGGCGCGCGGCCCGGCACCCCGGCTGTGGTAGCTCTGGGTGCATGTCCGAGGCGATGCTCAGCAAGGTGCGCAAGCTCCTCGCCCAGGCGGAGGACCCGGCCTGCACACCCGCCGAGTCGGCCGCCTTCATGGCGAAGGCCACCGAGCTGATCGCCCGCTACGGCGTCGACCGGGCGCTGCTCGCCGCCCGCGACCCGGCCGTCGACCCGGTCGGTGACCGGACCGTCGAGGTGATCGCGCCGTACGCGCGGGACAAGGCCGGTCTGCTCGCGGCGGTCGCCGAACCGTTGCGGTGCCGATGCGTACGCCGCCGGCAGGGCAACGGTTTCGTCATGCACCTGTTCGGCTTCGCCAGCGACCTGGAACGGGTCGAGCTGCTGTTCACGTCGCTGCTCGTGCAGGCCGCGCACGGGCTCGCCGGTGCTGCCGTACCGGCCGGGGAGCATCCGGCCGCGTTCCGGCGTACCTGGCTGGCCGGGTTCGCGTCAGTCGTCGCGGAACGACTGCGCGCGGCCGAGAGCAAGGCGGTGGCGGAGTCGGGTGGACCCTCGACGGCTCTGGTGCTCGCCGACCGCTCCGATCGGGTCCAGCGCCGGGTCGCCGAGGCGTACCCCCGGTTGCGCACCGCCCCGCGACGGCGGCTGGCAGGCGGTGGTTTCGGTTCCGGCGCGGACGCCGGCCGCCGGGCCGACCTGGGCGGCACCGGCGTGGCCGGCACCGGCGCGACGCCCGGTATCGCCGGCTGAGCGGGCTGCCGCCGGTCGACGTGGGTCAGGCGCCGGTGCGGGCGACTGTCGCCAGGTAGCGGCAGAGCAGCTCGTGCCAGCCCGCGGTGAGCGCCTCGCGGTAGCCCTCGGCCGCCGTGCCGTGCCTGTCGAAGTAGCGGTGCTCGACGTCCACCCGGGTCTGCTCCGGGCCGTCGGCGTGGAACAGGACCTCCACCTCGCTGGCCCGCGCCGGATCCGGCACCGGCACCCGGTCCGGGCCGATCTGCCAGGTGAACACCAGGCGCCGGGGCGGATCCCAGGTCAGCACGCGGCCCCAGTCGTTGCGGAAGCCGTACGGGCCGATCTCGTAGAGCATGCCGCCGGCCCGGGGCTCGATGCCGATCGCGGCGAGCGCCTCCGGGCCGGACCAGGTGTATTCACGCACCCACCAGTCGGCGAGCGCGCCGGTGAAGACGGCGTACGCCCGCTCGGCGGACGCCGGGACGAGCAGGCTGCTGCGGAGGGAGAAGCGATCGGATTCCTGCCGGACCTCATCCGGATCGGCCATCTCCTGTCCCATAGGTCCGGACCATACCGGCTCATGTCTCGGTGTGCAGCTTCCGTTCCGCCCGCTTCCGGACACCGGGAACACCGGTTCCCGACAGCGCTGAGTGGTGGGACAGGCGCTCTGCGCAAGGCGCGGCGGCGCTTCCGGGAGGTGCGCGGCGGGGCTTCCGGGAGGTCAGGGCGGACGTCCGCGAGGTGCGGGCGGGCGACGGATGCCGTACCGGAAAGCGGGTAAGCGCCGCCGACCGGACCGATGGGAGAGCGGGCAGCATGACCGACAGCCGAGCCACCGCACCAGTGCCGGACCCCGGCGACGACCTGACCCGCTCGCCGGCCGGTCCCGAGTCGGAGCCGGACGTCCTGCTCGACGTGCCGGAACTGACCGTCGACGAGATCCGGCTCGCGGTGGACGGGCTCGACGCCGACCTGTCGCTGCGCGCCCGGCTGGCGAATCTGCTCCAGCTCGACGCCGGCGTCCGGGTGCACCTGGAGGGTGTCGAACTGGACATCACCGGGGTGAGCGCCGAGGCGCTGCTCAAGGTGCGGCTGGAGAAGCTGGTCCAGATCCTGGACCGGGCGCTGACCACCATCGACCGCAATCCGCAGCTGATCGACGCGCTGGCCCGCTCGGCCGGGGTCGCCCTGGACGACGTGCACCGGCTCGCCGCGCCGGTGGTGGACCAGACCGGCCGTACGGTGGCCGCGGCCGGCGAGGTGGTCGAGCGCACCGGCCCGGCGGTGGTCGACAGGGCCGCCCCGGCGGTGGCCGATCGGGCGGGGCCGGCAGTGGGCCCGATCGAGGCACCCGAACCACCCCGGCGCCCGGCACGGACGGAGCCGTCGCCGGCCGGTGGTGAGCGCGGGAAGCCCTCACCGGCAGCCGGTGCCCAAAGGCCGGAGCCGTCACCGGCGCCAGGTGCCGATCGGCCGAAGCCGCCGCCGAGTGCCGGGCGGACCGAGCGGTCACCGGCGTCCGGTGCCGGGCGGGAGGGAAAGGCGGAGTCCGAGCGTGCCGCCGGATCGGGTCCGTCGGCGGAACGTCCCGCCGAGAAGAAGCGCGGGCCGGAGCGCCCGGGCGGCACCGGCCAGCCGGCGAGCGCCGCCGCCGAGGCGGCACAACTGGCGGGACAGGCTGGACAGGCCCTCCGGCAGGCAGGCCGAAGCGTCTGGGAGGCGATCCAGGGCAGCCCCACCCAGAACCGCCGCCCTCCAAGAACCTGACCCACCCGCTCCCGGCCCTCCTGGGCTCGCCGCCCACCCGCCCCCATTCCGGTGATCAAGGAGTTTGTGTGCGGATCACCGGCCCTGGATGACCCAAACTCCTTGATCACCGGGGCGGGGGCGGGGGCGGTCGAGCAGGGGGAGGGCGGTGCTAGGGCTTCCTCCGCGTTGAGGTCACCGTCGGCAGCGGCTGTTTCGACAGTTCTCTAGGTTGACAGACTTCAAAACAGGGGGCAGAGTGGAGGCTGCTTCGATGAACATCTAGACAGGGAGTCCACATGTCCCGCGTCCAGCTCGCCCTGCGCGTGTCCGACCTCGAAGGCTCCGTGGCCTTCTACAGCAAGCTGTTCGGCGTCGAGCCGGCCAAGCGCCGCCCCGGCTACGCCAACTTCGCGGTGGAGAACCCGCCGCTGAAGCTCGTACTCCTCGAAGGTGAGCCCGGCCTGCCGACGGTGATGGACCACCTCGGGGTCGAGGTGGCCACCACCGACGAGGTGAACGCCGCGACCAACCGCCTCACCGAATCCGGCCTCATCACGCTGGAGGAGAACGACACCGAGTGCTGCTACGCGCTCCAGGACAAGGTCTGGGTACGCGGCCCCGGCGACGAGCCGTGGGAGGTCTACACGGTCAAGGCCGACTCGCCGCAGCTGGCGAAGGTGACCGAGAGCGCCTGCTGCGCCTCGGACGCCGAGCAGCCCGCCGCGGTCTGAGCCGGATACGGGAGGGATCCCCACCGGCCGGGATCCCTCCCGCCGGTTCAGCCGCCGTTGCGGGGAAGAATCGGGAGTAGCGCAACCGTCGGGCATGGGGCCCACACGAGTTCTGTGCCGCGTGAGTGTCGAGCCCTAGCGGGACCGGACCACGGCCGTGACCTCGACCTCGAGCACAGCACCCGGCAGGAAGAGCCTGCTGACCTCGACAGTCGTGCTCGCCGGCGGCGGTGTGCCCGGGAAGAGCCGGCGCCGGACGGCCGCGTACGCCGGCAGGTCAGCCAGGTCCGTCATGAACGTGCGGATGTGCAGCACGTCGTCGAAGCTCGCGCCGTGCGCCGCGAGCACGCCGCCCACGATCTCGAAGATCCGTTCGGCCTGGGCGCCGGGGTCTCCGGGGGCCACCACCTCGCCGTCGTCGTCGACGGCCACCTGTCCGGCGAGCATCAGCAGCGCGCCGCCGCCGACATCGATCCGGGCGACGTGCGCGAAGCGGTCGCCGAACGGGGCCGCGACGGATGCGGGGTTGTCCAGGGTGAGGTGCATCAGCATCCCCTTCAGGAAGTCGGCTGAGACGAGGGAGGAGAGATCCGCGTCCTGGTCCGGCGCGGCCCGCATCAGGTCGAGGGCGGCCTCCAGCACGGGGGCCGGCACCGGACGGCGCAGCGCCAGCCGCGCATCCTTCGCGGCCAACGCGACTGCGAACGAGGCGCCCGGGGCGGTGACCCGTCCGACCGCGCCGGCGAGGGCCCCACGGCCGAGCACGTCGAGGGCGGCCTGCCTGTCGACACCGAGCGCCGCGGCGACAGCCAGCGCGTCGTGCAGCGCGGCGACAGCAGTCACCAGGCCCGTGTTCGCGACGAGTTTGACGGCGGCGGCTGCGCCGATCGGACCGCAGTGACGGACCGAACCGAGTTGTTCCAGCACCGGAGCCGCCCTCTCCACGACATCGGCGGGGCCGCCCGCGAAGATCGCCAGCGTGCCGGCCCGCGCGGCGTCGACACTGCCGCCGACGGGTGCGTCGAGGAGGGAGACGCCCGCCGGAAGCCGGCCGGCCACTGCTCGGACTTCGTCCGGCCCGATCGTCGACATCTGTACCACGACCGTCCCGGGCCGGAGCGCGGCGGCGACGCCGTCCGGCCCGAACAGCACCGTCTCGACCGCGCCGGCGTCGGCGAGCATGACGACTACGACATCGGCCCCGTCGACCGCGGCGGACGGGCTCGCGGCCACCGTCGCGCCGGCCGCGGCGAGCGGCTCCGAACGCTCCGGGCTGCGGTTCCACACACTGACCCGGTTGCCGCCGGCCAGGAGGCGGCGCGCGATCGGCGTACCCATGTGTCCGGTCCCGAGGACCGCGATGATCTTCACGCGGTAACGCTAGGCCGATAGAAGCAATGCGGCCAACGAATGTCTCGCATACGTGCCATGCGTGACTAGCATGCCTGCCATGGAGACTCAGCTGCTGGAGGTGTTCCGCACCGTCGCGCAGCACGGCTCGATCACGACCGCCGCCCGCGCCCTCAGCTTCACCCAGTCGGCTGTCTCCCGGCAGATCGCCGCACTCGAGGCCGACATCGGCGCTCGGCTCTTCGACCGGCTGCCCCGTGGCGTCGCCCTCACCGAGGAGGGACGAGAGCTGCTCCCGCACGCCGAGGCGGTCCTCGACCGGCTCGCCGCGGCCCGCCGTGACCTCGAGGAGCTGCGCGGGCTCGGTCGAGGGCGGCTGCGTGTGGGTGCCTTCCCGACCGCTGTCGCGGCTCTCGTACCCCGGGCGATGGCGTCGTTCCGCTCGGTCCACCCGGAGATCTCACTGTCGCTGGTCGAGGGTGTGACGCCGCGGCTGCTGGAGCGCCTGCTCGCGGAGGAGGCGGATGTGGCAGTGGTCAGCACCTCGCCCACGGGCGAGCTGGACCGCGAACGATTCGACCTGCGACATCTGCTCGACGAGCGGCTCCTGGTGGCGGTCGCGCGCGATCACCGGCTGGCGCGCCGCCGCTCGGTGCGCCTGGCGGACCTCGCCCAGGACGCGTTCGTCGTGGGCTCGGCCACCGCGGAGAACAGCCTGCTCCGCGCAAGCCTGCCCAGCGGTTTCTCGCCGCGCATCGACATCGTCGCGGCCGAGTGGACCGGCAAGCTGGGATGCGTCGCCGCCGGGTTGGGGGTGGCTCTGGTTCCGGCCCTGGCGGTACGCGGAACCCCGCCGGACATCGCCCTGCTACGCCTGCATCCGGACGACGAGTCGGTACGGCAGATATTCGCGGCGACCGTGCGGGGCAGGACGCCGCCGCCGGCGGTCACGCACTTTCTGGAGCATCTGCGGGCGGAGGCGGCCCACCTGGGCTGACCACCTCAGGTCATCCATGCCTGGACCGGACAGACGGGTTTGCCGGGGGGAAAGCAGAACGCCGACCTGCGTTCCCGCTGGTCGGCGCTCCTGTAGCCCGGCGAAAGGCTATGTGGCCAGGGGCGGGGTCGAACCGCCGACCTTCCGATTTTCAGTCGGACGCTCGTACCAACTGAGCTACCTGGCCGTGGTGCTCGGCACATGCTACCGCACGGGCCGATACGCAGAACGCCGCGCATCGAGCTGCGCGGCGTCAGCGCTTGCGGTCCTGACGGGACTTGAACCCGCGACCTCCGCCTTGACAGGGCGGCG
This sequence comes from Micromonospora sp. CNZ285, assembly GCF_004637285.1. Lineage (NCBI taxonomy): Bacteria > Bacillati > Actinomycetota > Actinomycetes > Micromonosporales > Micromonosporaceae > Micromonospora > Micromonospora sp. CNZ285. Next base: position 5,530,316 of record NZ_SPQD01000001.1, read on the forward strand.
AGCACTCCAACTGCTCCACAGGACCTGGCTGGTGTTGCATCCGGCGTGAGCCGGACCGTGCCCCCAACGGGATTCGAACCCGTGCTACCGCCTTGAAAGGGCGGCGTCCTGGGCCGCTAGACGATGAGGGCGGCCCCGCCATCATTGCACACTCGCAACTTCAAGCGGACTTGCTCCCATCCGGCCCCGCCGGAGGCAGGAGAAGCATATGTCATGCCTGCGCGGACGACAAAACCGGTATGGGGATGACCGTGGGACCGGGTAGAACCGCAGGTCAGCGCGGTAGGGCGATGCCGTACCGCCGCTTGAGGTCCGGGATCAGGTGCCGGCAGGCGGCCATCGTCTGGGCCCGGTCGCCGCCCGCGTCGTGCATCAGCACGACCGAACCGTGCCGGGTGGCGCCCTTCACCCGCTTGATGATCGTCTTCGCCGGCGGGTGGTCCCAGTCCTGCGGGTCCACGCTCCAGTGCAGCGGGCGCAGGCCCATCTGCTTGGCGATCGTGACCTCCTCGGCCGTCCAGCGGCCGCCGGGCTGGCGGAACCAGGTGATCGGCGCCTTGGGCGCGGCGGCGTGGATGGCCTCGTTCGTCCGTTCCAGGTCGGATCGGATCTCGGCGGCGGAGCGCCGGCCCAGGTTCACGTCGTGGTGCCAGCTGTGATTGCAGAGCTGGTGACCCTCCCGGACGATCCGGGCCACCAGCTCCGGGTAGCGCTTGGCCTGCTTGCCGACGACGCAGAAGGTGGCCTTCACGCGGGCCGCCCGGAGCTGGGCCAGGATCTGCGGGGTGTACCGGGGATCCGGCCCGTCGTCGAAGGTGAGCGCCACGCCGGTGCTCCCGCTGGCCCGGTGCAGGCCCGCCGGCAGTTTCTTCGGCAGCGGGCGCAGCTTGGGCTTCGCGGGGGTGGTGTGGGTCGGTGAGGGCTTCGTCACCGGCGTCGGGGACGGCGACGCCGAGGCCGACGGCGGTGCGGCGGCCTTCTCGGGTGACTTGCCGGCTTCGCCGCAGCCGGTGACGAGGAGCACCAGGCCCAGGGCGAGCGCCGACAGGGCGCGTGGACGCATTCGTCGCTCCCGGAGGGGTCGGGGTCAGACGGACTTTCCGACCGTAGTGGACGCCGACCCGGAACGGGAGAGGGGCTCAGCTTGTCGTCGACTGGTCCAGCGAGTCGCGTACGGCCACGGCCAGCGACAACGCCTCGGCCAGGTCCACCGGCCGGACCACCCCGGCGGGCAGCGAGTCGGCCCGCCAGCCGGGCCCGGCGGCGAGCACCAGCAGCGGCCGGCGCGGCACCGCCAGCAGCGCGGTGAGCTGGCACGGGTCGGCCGTCGCGCGGATGTGCGACCAGAGCACCACCGCCGCCGGACCGGTCCGGTTGACCGCCTCGACCAGGGCCGGCACCGGTACGCGGGCACCCAGCATGCGATAACTCACACCGACCTCGGCCAGCGCGGCGGCGAGCGCCTCCAGCGGCAGCGAGTGCTGCTCCTCGTCGGCGCAGGAGAGCAGGATCCGGGGCGGCCCGGAGGTGGGGTGGGCCCACGCCACCGTGGCGAACGCCTCGGAGACGCACCGGGACATGAGGTGTTCCACCTCGATCAGCGCGGAGGTGGCGGCGTGCCGCTCCCCGATGCCGGCGAGCACCGGCCGCAGCAGCCCCTCCCAGGTCGCCACCACCCCGTCGGCGGCCAGCGCGTCGGCGATGGTCCGGCTGATGGTCACCGAGTCCAGGCGCATGGCGGCACGGGCCAGCCCGCGCGCGGCCGGCCCGGCCCGGCCGACCGGGATGGTGGTGCCGCCGCCGTCGCGTACCGTCGAGGCCCTTGCCTTGAGGCCGAGCCGCTCCGGAGGCAGCACGGCCGGCGCCTGCCGGGCCCAGCGGGCGGCCTCGGCGGGCGCGACTCCCTCGGTGGTCAGCCGGCGCATGATCTCCAGGCGGGCGAGGTCGGCGGGCGTGTACCGCCGGTGGTGGCCCGGCACGTGCTCGCTGGGGCCGAGGCCGTAGCGCTGGTGCCAGGTACGGAGCGTGGTGACCGCCACGCCCAGTCGGCGTGCGACGGCCCCCGCGCTCAGCGCCTCATCGGCCACCCGACCGCTCCGGTGCCTCGGTGGCCGGTACGCCCGGCCGGGACGCGTCGGTGGGGTGCAGCAGCCGGTTGACCACGCCGCCGAGCCACGGGGCGTACTCGCGGGGGTGGGCGTCCAGGTCGCCCACGACCGCGCCGGGGTCGACCCAGCGCAGGTCGGCCACCTCGTCCGGGTCGGGTCGCGTGACCAGGTCGGCGGGCACGTCGGCGCGCAGCACGTGGTCGTACTCGAACTCGACCCGTCCGGTCGCCGGGTCCTCGGCGTAGTAGAGGTAGACGCCCACCTCGGTGAGGTCGACCGGGTCGACGCCGAGTTCCTCGGCGAGCCGCCGGTTGGCGGCCTCGGCCAGCGACTGCCCGGGCAGCGGGTGCCCGCAGCAGGAGTTCGCCCAGCGCAGCGGGAACCGCGTCTTGACCGCGGCCCGCTGCTGCAGCAGCACCCGCCCCTCGGGGTCGACGAGCAGCACCGAGAAGGCGCGGTGCAGCCGCCCGGGCGGCTGGTGCGCGGCCGCCACGGTGGTCTCGCCGAGCACCCGCCCGTCGTCGTCGACCAGCTCGACCAGGTGGGTCTCCCGCTCGCTCACGACATCGCCCCGGTGACCCGGGCCGCGGCGATCTTGCCGCTGATCAGCACCATCGGCACGCCGACACCGGGCTGCGTGCCGGAGCCGACGAACACCACGTTCTCCAGCGTCCGGTGCAGGTTGGAGGGGCGGAACGGGCCGGTCTGGAAGAGGCTGTGCGAGGCGGCGAACGGGGTGCCGGCGGCCATGCCCTGCGCGGCCCAGTCGGCCGGGGTGACCGCTCGCATCACCTCGACGCCGTCGCCGAAGCCGACGTAGCCGCGCTCCTCCAGCGTGCTCACGAGCTGGTCGGCGTACCGCTGGGTGAGGTCGCCGGTCCAGTCGAACGGCGCCCGTTCCAGGTTCGGCACCGGGGCCAGCACGTAGTAGGTGTGCCTGCCGGCCGGCGCCACCGACGGGTCGGTGCGACTCGGGTTCGTCACCAGCAGCGACGGGTCGGTCATCAGCTCGCCTCGCCGGATCACCTCGTCGAACGTCCCCTTCCAGGAGCGCCCGAAGTGGATGTTGTGGTGGGCGATCTTGCCATAGCCCTGCGTCGAACCGATGTGCAGCACCACGCACGACGGCGAATAGGTCAGCTTGCGCTGTCGGCTGGGCGGCAGCAGGTCCTGGTAGGCGACCGGCAGGTCCGGGTTGAGCACCACCGTGTCGGCGGGGATGAAGTCGCCGTCCGCGGTGACGACGCCGGTGGCGCGGCCGTTGGCGGTCTCCACCCGGGTGACCGTGGTGCCGTACCGGATCTGCACGCCGTGCTTCTCGGCCGCGCCGGCCATGCCGCGGGAGACCGCGTGGATGCCGCCGCGCGGGAAGCACACACCGGCCACCGAGTCGAGGTACGCGATGACCGCGTAGATCGCCAGCGCGTCGTGCGGCGACAGGCCCGCGTACATGGCCTGGAAGGAGAAGATCCGCTGGGTACGCGGGTCGCGGAAGAACTGGTTGATCTTCGTCTGGAGCCGCCGGAAGGCGCCGCTGGCGAACAGCTTCAGCAGGTTGCCGGTGAGCAGGTCGGTCGGCGCGTCGAGGTTGCGCTCGATGAAGTCGGCCCGTTCCCACTGCCACAGGTTGCGGGCGTAGTCGACGAAGCGCAGGTAGCCGTCGGCCTCGCGGGGGCCGCAGACGCGGGCGATCTCGGCGGCCATCCGGGTGGTGTCGGTGATGACGTCGAGCGTCGACCCGTCCGGGTAGTACGCGCGGTACGCCGGGTCGAGCGGGGTCAGGTCGAGCCAGTCGGTCAGCTCCTCACCCACCGCGCCGAGCGCCTCGGCGATCAGGTCGGGCATGGTGAGGACGGTCGGGCCGGTGTCGAACTCGTACCCGTCGACGCTGAGCCGTCCGGCGCGCCCGCCCGGCACCGGCTCGCGTTCCAGCACTGTCACCTGCCGGCCGCTGCCGGCCAGGTGCAGCGCGCAAGCCAGCCCACCCAGCCCGGCGCCGACCACGACCACCCGGTCGGTCCGTCCCTTGACGGTACGCATTCCGGCCCCCTTGCTCACGAAGTTGCTCATCATGCCCGCCGCGCCGTGGCGGCGGTGGCGAGGCCGGTCAGCGCGGTGCGCGCGGTCTCGTCGATCGGTGCGGTGCCGAGCGCGGCGAGCGCCTCGGTCACCCGGTCGGAGATCATCCGCTCCACCCGGGCGGTGGCCCCGGTGTCCCGGACCACGTCGGCCAGCCGGTCCACGTCGTGTGCCGCGGTGACCGAGCCGGCCCGCTCCAACGCGCGGCGCTGCGCGGGGTCGGCGAGCTGCCGGGCCAGCATCAGCAGCGCTGTCGGCTTGCCGGTACGAAGGTCGTCCCCGGCCGGCTTGCCGGTGGTCTCCGGGTCGCCGTAGACGCCCAGCAGGTCGTCGCGGAGCTGGAACGCCTCGCCGACGGCCAGCCCGTACCGGGTGTACGCGGCGATGAGCGGGTCGTCCGCGTCGGCGCCGGCCAGGCAGGCACCGAACAGCAGCGGACGCTGGACGGTGTAGCTGGCGGTCTTGTACCGGGCCACCCGCAGCGCCCGGTCGACGGTCCAGCTCGCCGAGTCGTTCTCGCCGAGCACGTCCAGGAACTGCCCGGCGACCGTCTCGACCCGCATCTGGTCGTAGCAGCGGCGCACGTCGAGCAGCCGGTCCGCCGGGACCGCCGCGTGTGCCATGAGCCGGTCGGCCCACACCATGCACAGGTCGCCGATGAGGACGGCGACGGCTTCGCCGTACCGGTCGGGGTCGCCCGTGTGCCCGGCGGCCCGGTGCCGGGCGGCGGCGGCCCGGTGCGCGGTGGGCAGCCCGCGCCGGGTGTCGGAGGCGTCCATCACGTCGTCGTGGACCAGCGCGAACGTGTGCAGGAGTTCGAGCGCGGACAGCGCGGGGAGCACCGAGCACAGCGGTTCCTCACCGCCGACCACACCTCGCCATCCCCAGTACGCGAACGTGGGACGGACCCGTTTGCCGCCGGCCAGCACGCAGTCACGTGCCGTCGCGGCGAAACCACCCATCGCTGCGTCGATCTCGGTGAGCGATTCGACTTCCGCGGCCAGGAACGCCGCCAGCGTCTCATCGACCCCTTTGATCAGGTCTTTCGTGAACGCGGCCAGTACGCCGCGGACCGGATCGTCCGTCGCCCCGGGCTGAGCCGGCGCGACGCGGAGCGCATTACCCGCAACTGCGTCGTTGGCCATGTCGGCGAGCGTACCCTAGGGTTACGAGTTGCGTCGATTGCTGCGTCGAAACTGAGGAGGGCCGATGGACACGGATCTGACCGCTGCCTATGACCGTTGCCGCGAGCTGCACCGGCGTCACGGCCGTACCTACTATCTCGCCACCCGGCTGCTCCCCGCCTGGAAACGGCGACATGTGCACGCCTTGTACGGCTTCACCCGGTACGCGGACGAGATCGTCGACCGCACCGAGGACCTGCCGCCGGCCGAGCGCGCCGCCCGGCTGCGCGACTGGTCGGATCGATTCGTCGCCGGGCTGCGCGGTGCGTCGGTCGACGACCCGCTGCTGCCCGCGGTGCTGCACACCATCGCCGTGTTCGACCTGGACCGCGACGACTTCGCGTCGTTCCTGCGCAGCATGGCGATGGACCTGACGGTCATGTCGTACCCGACCTACGACGACCTGCTCGACTACATGGAGGGCTCGGCCGCTGTCATCGGCACCATGATGCTGCCGATCCTCGGCAGCTCCGACCCGGCCGCCGCCCGCGAGCCCGCACGTCAGCTCGGCTTCGCGTTCCAGCTCACCAACTTCATCCGGGACGTCGCCGAGGACCTCGACCGGGGCCGGACCTACCTGCCCGACGAGGACATGGCCAAGTTCGACCTCACCCGCGACGATCTGCTCGCCGCGAAGGCCGCCGGCCGCACCACGCCGCGCATCCGCGAGCTGATCGAGTACGAGGTGACCCGCGCCCAGGCCCACTACGTCGCCGCCGCACCGGGCATCCCGCTGCTGGAGCCGGCCTCGCAGGCGTGCATGCGCACCGCGTACGCGCTCTACGGCGGCATCCTCGACGAGGTGGCCGCGCAGGACTACGACGTCTTCGTCCGCCGTGCCCTGGTGCCGCGGCGGCGCCGGATGGCGGTGGCCGCGCGGGCGCTGCTCACCCCGTCGGGCACGCCGGTGCGGGTGCCCGGCCCGGCACTGGAACCGGCCCTGGCCGGATGACCGGCCGGACGGCGGTGGTGCTGTTCACCCGTGACCTGCGGGTGCACGACCATCCGGCGCTCGCCGCCGCCTGCTCCGCGTTCGACCGGGTGGTGCCGCTCTACGTGCTCGACCCGGCGTTGCAGAAGCTTTCGCCGAACCGCACCCGGTTCCTGCACCAGAGCCTGGCCGACCTGCGCGAGGCGCTGCGCAAGCGCGGCGGCGACCTGGTGGTCAGGCGCGGCGACCCGGTGGCCGAGACGGTCGCGCTGGCGCGGAAGGTGGGCGCCGAGGGCATCGGGCTCTCCGCCGACGTGAGCCGCTACGCGCACCGCCGGGAACGCCGCCTGCGTGCCGAGTGCGACAGGCACCGGATGTTCCTGCGCCTGTTCCCCGGCCTGACCATCGTCGAGCCGGGCGCGCTGCGGCCCGGTGGCGGCGACCACTACCGCGTCTTCAGCCCGTACTTCCGAGCCTGGCGGGGCGCGCGGTGGCGGGACGAGCTGGCCGCGCCGAAGCGGGTCCGGCTGCCCGACGGCGTCGACCCGGGCCGGCTGCCGGACCCGCCGAAGGGCGACAGCCAGGATGCCGCCGTCGGTGGCGAGACCGTCGCCAGGCGCCGGCTCACCGCCTGGCTGCCCACCCTCGATCGGTACGACGACATCCACGACGACATGGCCGGCGACGAGACGTCGCGGCTCAGCCCGTACCTGCGCTTCGGGTGCGTGTCGCCGCTGGCGGTGGCGAACCGGGCGGGTGACCGGGACGGACCCTTCGTCCGGCAGCTCTGCTGGCGCGACTTCTACCACCAGGTGGTGGCCGGTTTCCCCGACCTGTCCACGGTCGCGTATCGGCGCGGCGCGCGGGAGGACTGGCGCGACGACGCGCACGCGTTCGACGCCTGGGCCGAGGGGCGGACCGGCATGCCGATCGTGGACGCGGGCATGCGCCAGTTGCGCGCCGAGGGCTGGATGCACAACCGGGCCCGGCTGGTCACCGCCGGCTACCTGACCAAGCACCTCGGGCTGGACTGGCGGCCCGGCCTGGAGGTCTTCTTCCGGTGGCTGCTCGACGGCGACCGGGTCAACAACTCGGGCAACTGGCAGTGGGTGGCCGGCACCGGCAACGACACCCGGCCGTACCGCGGCTTCAACCCGGTACGGCAGGCCGAGCGCTACGACCCCGACGGCGGGTACGTGCGGCGCTGGGTGCCCGAGCTGGCGTCGGTGGCGGGCAAGGCGGTGCACCAGCCGTGGCGGCTGCCCGACGAGGTACGCCGCACGCTCGACTACCCGCCGCCGCTGGAGGTGCCGGGCGCCGACCCGGTCTGGCTCCGCTGACCGCTGAGTGGCCCGCGCACGATCACGAACGCCGCCTGCGCAGACCTCCCGCGCCTCAGGGGCCGGCTTCCTCGGTGACTGTCGGTGATCGCGTGCCCGGCCGGCACTGTCCACCTCCGGTCCCCTTTGCTCTGCAGCCATATCCGCACCGGTTGCGGAACGTCACCACCCGGGCCTCGCGCGGTTTTCGGGACCTGCGAGGAAATCCCTGCTCAGCGCGGTGCTGCGCCGATGGCTGCAGAGCAAAGTGGGAAAAGGGAAGACAGGGCCGCCCGGCCGGACGAATGCGCTGCGTGACGATGGCTCGGAATTACCGAGGGTGACCGACAGTCAGAGGCAGGAGTGCAACGCCTCGACCAGCTCCTCCACCCGGTCGTGGTCGGCCAGCCGGGCGGTCGCGTACGCGAAGGTGTAGCCGCGTTCCGGGTCGGCCCAGGCGCTGCTGCCGCCGATCCCGCCCATGCCCCAACTGCCGTCCGGCTCCCACTGCATGCCGAGCGTCCAGTCCACCGGCCGGTCCAGCAGCAGGTCCGGTCCGCTGTGCTGCACGCGCGTCGCCTCGGTGACCAGTTCCGGGCTGAACAGGCGTACCCCGTCCAGGGTGCCGCCGGCGAGCAGGCCCGCGTACAGCCGGGCGAGCCCGGCGGCGGTCGCGTGCAGGTTCACCGCCGGGATCTCGGCGGCCCGCCACAGGTCGCTGTTCACCATCGCGACGTCGCGCCCGCCCGGCGGGTTGTCCAGCGCCCGCGCCCGCAACGAGCCCGGCTCGCCGCGCATCGCGTCCGGCCAGGCCGGATCCGCGTACGACAGATCGGCGCACCGCCGCCGGTCGGCCTCACCGAGCCCGAAGGCCAGGTCCAGGCGCCACGGTCCGGCGATCTCCTCGGCCAGGAACCGGCCCACCGAGCGTCCGTCCACCCGGCGGACCAGCTCGCCCACCAGGTGCCCGTACGTCCAGGCGTGCTCGGCCGCGACGGCGCCCGGCGTCCACTCGGGCTCGGCCGCCGCCAGGTCGGCGCAGAGCAGGTCCCAGTCGGCGATGGCGGCGGCGGGCCGGGCCACCGGGAAGGCGGGCAGCCCGGCGGTGTGGGCGAGCACCTGCCGGACGGTGGCCGGGGCGCGGAACCCCGGCCAGTACGCCGAGACCGGCGCGTCCAGGTCGACCCGGCCCTTGTCGACGAGCAGAAGCAGGCAGAGCGCGACCACCGGCTTGCCGGTCGAGTAGACGTCTACGAGCGTGTCCGGTCGCCACGGCCGGTCCGCCCCGGAAGCCGGTACGACAGCGCCGGGCGGGACCGCAGCGGTGGTGCCGCCCACCAGCTCGATCACCGGTACGCCGTCGTGCCACACCGCCAGCGACGCGCCGGTCTCCCGGCCGGTGGCGAACAGGTCGTGGAAGCAGTCCCGGACCGGGGTGAAGCGCGTGTGCATGCGGCCACGGTAGGCGGTCGCGTTCGTGACGAGCGCGGGAATTCGGGCCCGGTGCGGTGGCCGGTGTCCCGAAGGTACGGAATGCTTGCGGAATGGCGGAGCCGGAACTGGTGGACGTAGTAGTGGTCGGGCTCGGCGTCGGCGGCGAGGAGGTCGCCGGGCGGCTCGCCGAGGCCGGCCTCACCGTGGTCGGCATCGAACGGGACCTGGTCGGCGGTGAGTGCCCCTACTGGGGGTGCGTGCCGAGCAAGATGATGATCCGGGCGGCGAACGCGCTGGCCGAGGCGCACCGGGTCAACGAGCTGGCCGGGTCCGCCCAGGTGCGGCCCGACTGGGCGCCGGTGGCGAAGCGGATCCGCGCCGAGGCCACCGACACCTGGGACGACAAGGTGGCGGTGGACCGCTTCACCGGCAAGGGCGGCCGGTTCGTCAGGGGAAGCGGGCGGCTCGACGGCCCGAACCGGGTACGCGTCGGCGACCAGGTGTTCCAGGCGCGCTACGGGGTGGTCCTCGGCACCGGCACCCGGCCCTCGGTCCCGCCGATCGACGGGCTGGCCGACACGCCGTACTGGACCAATCACCAGGCCATCGAGGTCGAGGAACTGCCCGCGTCGCTGCTGGTGCTCGGCGGCGGCGCGATCGGGCTGGAACTCGCCCAGGTCTTCGCCCGGTTCGGCGTCCGGGTGACTGTCATCGAGGCGGCCGACCGGGTGCTCGCGGTCGAGGAGCCGGAGGCGTCAGCGCTCGCCGCCGACGCGCTGCGCGCCGACGGGGTGGAGATCCACACCGGGGTCAAGGCCGGCCGGGTCGGCCACGACGGCGGCACGTTCACCGTGTACGCCGACGGCGCCGAGTTCACCGGCGAGAAGCTGCTCGTGGTGACCGGCCGCAAGGCGCACCTCGAGGAGCTGGGCCTGGACACGGTCGGGGTGGACGCCGGGCAGCGCTACCTGCCGGTGAACGACCGGATGCACGTAACCGACGGGATCTGGGCGGTCGGCGACCTCACCGGCGAGGGCGCGTTCACCCACATCGCCATGTACCAGGCCGGCATCGTGGTGGCGGACGTACTCGACCACATGCGGCGTACCAAGGGAGGCCCGGACGCCAGCGGCACCGCGAGTGTGGTCGGCGGCGCGGCCGGGGTGGTCAGCGCGGTCGGCGGCGCGATGAGCGCGGGCAGGTCGACAGCAGCGCCTGGCAGCGTCTCGGTCGCCGACTACCGGGCGCTGCCCCGGGTCACGTTCACCGACCCCGAGGTCGGCGCGGTCGGCCTCACCGAACAGCAGGCCCGTGAGCGCGGCGTCAACGTCCAGGTCGGGTACGCCGACCTCACCTCGTCGGCCCGCGGCTGGATCCACAAGACCGGCAACGCCGGGTTCATCAAGCTGATCGCCGACGCCGACCAGGGCGTCCTCGTCGGTGCCACCTCGGCCGGACCGGCCGGCGGCGAGGTGCTCTCCGCGCTCGTCGTGGCGGTGCACGCGGCGGTGCCGATCAGCCAGCTCCGACACATGATCTACGCGTACCCGACGTTCCACCGCGCCATCTCCGACGCGCTGCGCGCGCTGAAGTGACGCCTCAGCCGGCCGGCGCACCGTGCCGGCCGGCCCCGTCGGCGAACCGGCCGGCGCCGCGTACCCCGTCCACCGCCAGCGACTCCAGGCCGTAGGCCAGCTCGGCCGCCATCGCCTCCGGCTCCGGCAGCCCCGCGCCGTCCCGCACCGCCGCCCGGTCGTTGCGCAGGCACGTCTGCGGCGACCGGGCGATAGCGGCGGCCAGCTCCTCGGCCGCCGCGCGGGCCCCACCCGGCGCGACCAGCCGGTTGACCAGACCCATCGCGTACGCCTCGTCGGCGCCCACCGGGCGGCCGGTGAGGATCAGGTCCATCGCGCGGCTCTCCCCGATCAGCCGGGGTAGCCGGACCGTCCCACCGTCGATCAGCGGTACGCCCCACCGGCGGCAGAACACGCCCAGCGTGGCGTCCGACTCGGCGACCCGCAGGTCGCACCAGAGCGCCAGTTCCAGGCCGCCGGCCACCGCGTACCCGGAGATCGCGGCGATCACCGGCTTGGACAGCCGCATCCGGGTGGGGCCCATCGGCCCGTCGCCGTCGGGCTCGACCCGGTTGCCGCGCGGCGTACCGACGGCCTTGAGGTCGGCACCGGAGCAGAACGTGCCGCCCGCGCCCCAGAGCACGCCGACCGCCGCGTCCGGATCGGCGTCGAACGCGCGGAACGCGTCGGCCAGCGCTCGTGCGGTCGGCCCGTCCACGGCGTTACGGGCCTCGGGCCGGTCCAGGATCACAGTGGTCACGGCACCGGCGTGCTCGACGCGTACCCCCATGGGCCCAGCATGCCCGCGACGGCGCCGTCGCGGCTACGGGCTATTTGATCGTGCCGGGCCGGGCCAGCCAGCGCATGGGCTGGCCGGTGACGGCCCCGACCTGGTCGAAGTCCCGGTCGTAGTGCAGCAGCGAGAGCCCGTGGTACTCGGCGGTGGCGGCGACGAGCAGGTCGACCGCGCCCGCCGAGCGGTGCGTCCCCCGCGCGGTCAGCTCGCCCTGGATCTCGGCGGCGCGCTCGTAGATCCGGTCCGGCATCGTCACCCAGCCGAAGGCGGCCCGGAGTTGCTCCGCCAGGCGCGTCCGGTCGGCGACGGACCGGGCGGTGTAGAGGAATTCCAGCTCGACCAGCGGGCAGACGGCGAGCAGACCGGCGGTCACCTGCTGGTCCCAGCGCGCCAGCACCTCGCGGTCGCGCAGGAGCCGGACGAGGGCGCTGGTGTCGATCAGGTAGTCGGCCAGCTTCACGAGCGGTAAGCGCCCTTGTCGAGCAGTTCGTCGAAGTCACCGGCCTGCGCGCGCTCGGCCAGCTCCGCCAGCGCGCGGGCGCGGCGCAGTCTCGCCGCGCCCTCGCGGAGCGCGACGTTCACCGTGTCCTTCTTGGTCTTCGTGCCGAACGCCTCGGCGGCATCCGCGAGCGCCTCGTCGTCGACGTCCACCAGGATCTTGGTCATCGCGGCTCCCTATATACGGTCAGCCGCTTGAGTATATCTAGCGGCGGTGCCGTGCGAGGGAATTCCGGGGCGTCCGGTTTGGGGGCTCTCCTGCCGGGAAGTCGGAACGGGTGCGCGAACTACTGACGAAGCTCGAACAGGCCACCGGTCTCGACCGGGTGGGTGACCGGTTGCAGCGTGCCGTCCAGGGCACGCTGCGTTCCCAGCGGGTACGCGACGCGCTGCACGGCGTGTGGCTCGGCCATCCGCTGCACCCCGCGATGGTGCAGGTGCCGGTCGGCGCCTGGATCTCCGCCGCCGTGGTGGATCTGCTGCCCGGCCAGCGCCGCGCCGCCACCGCCCTGGTGGGTCTCGGTACGGTCAGCGCGCTGCCCGCGGCGGTCGCCGGGCTCAACGACTGGGCCACGCTCTCCCGCGACCAGCGCCGGGTCGGGCTGGTGCACGCCGCCGCCAACACTGTCGGCCTGGCGTTGTTCGCCGGCTCGCTGGCGGCCCGGCTCAACGGGCGGCACGGCCTCGGCCGGACGCTGTCCTACCTGGGCCTGTCCGCCGCGAGCGGTGGGGCGTACCTGGGTGGGCACCTCGCGTACAAGCAGGGCGCCCAGGCCAGCCAGAGCGTCTCCGAGCTGCACCTGATCAGCGACGGCTGGCACCGGGTCGGCGACCTGAGCAGCCTGCCCCGGCACGAACTGGTCACCAAGAAGATCGACGACGTCTCGGTGATCCTCTACCGGGACGGCGACGACGTGACCGTCATGCTGGAGCGCTGCCCGCACCAGAGCGGCCCGCTCGGCGAGGGCACGATCGAGCAGGTCGACGGCCACGCCTGCGTGGTCTGCCCCTGGCACGGCAGCGCGTTCCGGCTCGACGGCGGCGAGGTGGTGCACGGCCCGGCCGCCAACGACCAGGTCGTGCTGCCCACCCGCGTGGTGTCCGGCCGGGTCGAGGCGCGGCTGCCCTGAGTCAGTCCCGCCGGTGCCGCCCGCTGGACAGCGCCCGGGCCGGTACCGGCCGCTTGCGCAATCCGAGCAGCGCGCCGATCTGCGCGCCGACGATGCTCGCCACGGCCAGCACTGCCGAGATGGCGAGCGGGCGGTTGATGCCCTCCTCGGCGGTGGCCCGGGACGCGCCCGCCGACATGGCCGGCGGCTGACCGACAGGCGCCTCCACCGTGGGGGTCGCGTCGCGCGGCGTGGGCTTGGGCTTCGCCTTCGGGGTGGTCGACGAGGCGCCGCCGCCACCGGGCTTCACCGGCGCCGTCTCGGCCGGCTCGGTGACCACGATCCGTCCGGCGGCGTGCCGCCGGGCACCCGAATCCGTCGCGCCCTCGGGCAGCGTGATGAGCTGACCCGGGCGGATCCGGTCCGGGTCGGCGAGCCGGTTCAGCCGGGCCAGCTCCTTGTACCTGTCGAAGTCGTCCAGATAGCGATCCGCCACCTCGCCCAGGTAGTCGCCCTTCGCCACCCGGTACACGGCCGGGTCGTCCGCCTTCGACGCGACCGGGGCCGGCGCGGTGACCTGGCTCGCGGCCACGGCCGGTGAGGTGACGGCGGCGACCGCCGGCTGCGGGGCGGTCAGCGCGGCGGCACTCGCCGCGGCCGGGCTCGCGACCAGGATCAACGCGACCGAACCGACGAGGGCGGCTGCGGCCTTCTGCTGGCGGTGCATGCCGGGCAGCTTCGGCGCCGGCCGGCGTACCGCCGCGGCGAGCAGCTCCACCACGACGGAGAACGCGAACGTGGCCCAGCCGAACCAGCCCACCACCGCCAGCGCGCGCAGGAACAGTTGACCGTCGTCGCGGCTGGTCAACGCCGTACCGACCTCGGCCAGCGTGGGCAGGTGATCCGGCAGCGGGTTGCCGGCGAACGCCAGCAGCGCGACCGGCCCGCCGGCCAGCACGCCGACGAGCACGACGAGGGCGCCGAGGCCGGTGAGAACCTGGCCGGCGCGGCGGACGGGGGAGCGTCGGGGTGCGCCCATGGCGGCCTTCCCTTCCTACGGTGGTCCGGTGAGCGCCCGAGCGGTGGCCTCACCGGTGACGGTGGCGGTCTCTTGCACGCCGAACAGACTCAGCAGGTCCCGGCTGTAGGTGATCTGCACGCTCACCCGGATCTGGGTCTCGGTGCCGACCACGGGGAAGTCGACCTCGTGGTCCTGGACGCCGCCCGCGGCGTCGAGGTAGGCGGCGACAGCGGCGCGGGCGGCGACCTGGTCGATCCGCTTCGGGCCGCCCTCGATGGCCCGCGCCCGGTCGATCATCTGGCCGCCGGCGCGGGCCGCCTCGGCGGCCAGGTTGTCCGCGCGCTGGAGCGTGCGCAGTTGACCCGCGCCGTCGTAGGCGAGGCCGATGATCGCGAGTACGCCCGTCATCGCCACGGCCAGGAACAGGCTCACCCGGCCGTTCTCCGCCTCGCGCCGCCCGGTCATCCGCGACTCCGGTAGGTGTCCAGCGGCGAGGTGAAGCTCGCCGAGACGGTCTTGCCACCCGGCACGCCGGGCAGGCCGGGCGCGCTCAGGTCGTCGAAGGAGACGGTGCAGGTCACCGTGACGGTCACGGTCGCCGGCACGCCTGCGGCGCTCTGGTACGCGGCGGCGAAACTCGTCGTCGTCCCGGCCACCGAGCCCGCGAGATCGAGCTGGGGCTGGCCGGTGCAGTTCAGCCCCGCCCAGCCGAGCTGGTCCCAGGCGGCCGTCTCGGCGGCCTCCGCACCGTCGTCGGCGTTACGGGCGAGCGAGGCGGCCCGGGCGGCGTCGTGGGCGGCCGTCTCCACCGCCTCGTCCGCGATCGCGGTCCGCCCGGCGACCCCGGCCAGCACCATCAGCCCGATGAAGGCGGGCGCGAGCACCGCCACCTCGATCGAGACGGAACCCCGGTCCCGCCGCGCCCCGGCGCTCATCCCGTGGTCCAGCGTTCGGCCGGGCCGTGCGCGGTCTGCGTGACCTCGAACGAGACGCCCGGGATGACCGACAGGGAGCGTCCCTGCACCGTGCAGGTGACGCCGGTGGCGCTCTCGACGCAGGTCGGGCCGGTCTGCTCCCAGCCGACCAGCCAGTCCCCGGACTGTTGCAGGAAGCTGATCGCCCGCTGCCGGCCGGCGTCCGGCCCGGCGTCGATCGTGCGCTGGGCGTTCACAGCGGTCTGCGCGGCGTTCAGCGCTGTGGACCGGGCCACGAACCAGACGGCGACCTGGATCGAGCCGAACAGCATCACCAGGATCACCGGCATCACCACGGCCAGCTCGACCGGGTTGGCGCCCCGCTCGCCCTCGGCCAGGCGGGCGCGCAGGGCGGCGGCGAACCGCCCCGGACCGGGCGGGCCGGCGAGCCGGCCGGCAGACGCCGGCCGGCTCCGGACCGTACGGGCGGGGCGGGGCATCACGGGGCCTGCGGCGCCGTGTTGTTCGGGATGGCGTTCATCCAGTTGTTCGCCTTGGCCAGGGCGAGCCCGGTGACCGCCATGGCCACCGCGACCAGGCCGAAGATGATCACCGCGGTCGGCACCGGGCTGTCGCCGCGCTCGGAGTCCCGGCGCAGCTCGGCGAGGCGGGTGCTCACCGCCACGTACAGGTAGGCGTACAGGTGCATGGTCGTCTCCTTCTCGGGTGGGTTCACAGACGGGCGAGGAACGGATAGACGGCGAAGCCGAGCAGGACGAACACCAGCAGCGAGCCGGGGATGTCCAACTTGCTGGTGACCCCCTCGGCCCGGGCCAGGTTGTCGGTGCGGATCTGGTCGCGCAGCGAGTCGGCGCGGGACCGCAACGTCTCGTGCACCTGGGCGCCCTCGCTGCCGGAGGAGCGCATGATGGCGCCCACGTCACCCAGCTCCGGGATGCCGATCCGCTCGGCCAGCTCCTGCAACTCGTCCCAGGGCGAGTGCATCTGGAGCTGGGCGAGCCGCAGCGCCTCCCGGATCCGGTCGAAGACCCAGCCGTCGCAGACCGCCGCCGCGCGTTCCAGCGACTGCACCGGGCCGTGCGCGGCGGACAACTGCAACGCCACCAGGTCGAGGTAGGTGCAGACCGCCTGCCGGAACTCGTCCCGGGCGGCGTCGGCCTTGGCGAGGACCGCGCGGTGCGCGAGCAGACCGGCGCCGAGGGCCAGGCCCAGGCTGGCCACCACCGGTACGGCCACCGGCAGCGCCACCCCGCCGACGAAGAGCACCGCCGAGGCGACCGCCGGGGTGGCGAACCCGATGAGCGCCGACAGCAGCACCGACAGCGCGTACTGCTCCGGGGTGCGGTCGAGCAGCGCGAGCTGCCGGTGCGGCGGGCGCAGCCAGCGGGCGAACCCGCCGAGCCAGTCCGGCCCGGCGCCGGCGGCCGGGGCCTGGCCGGGTGGCTGGTGCAGCCGGCGCAGCGCCGGACCGAGCGCCGGGGTGGCCGGCAGCGCCTCGCGGACGACGAGGAACAACCCGAGCCCGACCGCGCACCCGCCGAGCACCGCGATCGCCAGCTGCCAGTTGAGTGCGCTCACGCGATCGCCTCCTCCAGGTCGGGCGCCGGCAGGAACCGCGCCGGCCGGGGCGGCTGGCTCATCGAGCGCACCCAGACCAGCAGGCCGACGAACGCCGCGCCGAGCACCGCCATCACGAGCTGACCGGTCACCGTCCCGTAGGGACGGATGTAGTCGCTGTTCACCAGCCCGTACGCGAGCGTCGCCAGCGTCATGCCGGTGAGGAAGCGGACCGCGAACCGGGGCTGGGTGCGCTTCGCCTCGACCTCGCGCCGGGTCGCCACCTCGGCCGAGGCGGCGGTGGCGATCGACCCGAGCACGTCGCCGAGGCGCTCGCCCCGGTCGGTGAGGTGCAGGATCAGCGCGGCCACCACCTGGTCGGCGACCGGGTCGGCGATCTCGTCGGCGAAGGCGAGCAGCGCGGAGCGGGCCAGCCAGCCGGCCTGGAGGCGGGCGGCGAGTGTGCGTACCTCCTCCTGGATCTCCTCCGGTGCGGTGGCGATGGTGCCGATGATCGCCTGTTGGAGTCCCTGGCCGGTGGCCGAGATGTCCTTGAGGCGGCGAGTCCACTCGCCTACGGCTTCGACCCGGGCGATGGCCCGCTGCTCGGCCCGGCCGACCGCGAACAGCCACGGCACGCCCGGCACCGCGAGCGCCACCAGCAGGCCGACCACGGGTAGCCCGGTGAGCAGGAACGCCGCCGCCCCGGCGACCACAGCGGCGCCGAGCAGGAGCTGGTAGCGGCGCTGGTCGGCGCGGCTCGCGCCGGAGCCGGTCCAGAGCCGGCTCAGGCCCGGCCCGGTACCGGGCGCCGGACCCGGCGGGCGGCGGGTGCCGACGAGCGCGACGACTGTCAGCACCAGCCCGGCCACGCAGGCGGCGCCGGAGACCAGGGCGATCAGTTCGATCTGCGTCACGCCGGGCCTCCGCTCGGCCGCGCCCCGAGGCGGGTGTGCCGGGGCCGCCGCCACGCGCCCATGCCCGCCTCGACGAACCGGGTGAGCAGGCGGGCGTCGTAGCCGACGCGCAGCAGCTGGTCGCGGATGCGTTCGGGCAGGTGGCGGGGGACCGCGCGGCCGTCCGGCCCGGGGCCGAAGACGGTCGTCGTGGTGATCCGGTTGCCCTCGCCGACGCCGATGACCTCCTCGACGTGCGAGACGAACCGGTGCTTGCGCCCGCCGATCGCTGTCTCGTCCTCGACCGTCACGTAGACGATCAGGTCGAGCGCGTTACCGGCCATCCGGCGGGCCTGGTCGACAGTCATCTCCCGGCCGTGGGACAGCGCCAGCTCGATGATGCGTTCGCTCACCCCCGAGGGCGTACGCGCGTGGATGGTGCACATCGACCCGCGGCTGGTGGTCATCGCCTGGAGCATCGGCACGATCTCCCGGGACCGCACCTCGCCGACGATGATCCGCAGCACGCCCATGCGCAGCGACACCGGGATCAGGTCGGCGATGCTGACCTCACCCGCCGGCCGCCCGTCCGCGCCGCGCTCGCCGTGCCCCTCCCGGGACTCGAAGCTCATCACCGCCCGGTGCTTGTGCCCGCGCCGGGCCGGCAGCAGTTCCCGGCTCTCCTCCAGCAGCACGTACGGCTCGTCGGCCGGGATCTCGTCCATCAGCGCGCGGATGACAGTGGTCTTCCCGGCCCCGGCGAGCCCGGCGACCATGATGTTCAGCCCGGCCCGCATGGACGCGCGGAGGAAGTCCCGCAGCAGCGGGTCGATCATCTCGTCCAGGTCGGGCCGGCCGCCCGCGATGTCCTCCAGGCTCACTTCGAGCGTGTTGTGCTTGCGGATCACCGCGTACGGGCGGTGGCTGACCAGGAACACGGCGGCGAGCCGGCTGCCGTCCGGTAGTTGCAGGTCGAGCGTGGGCTTCGAGGTGGACAGCGACCGCTCGGTGGCACCGGCCCGGCGGGCCGCCGCCTGGAGGATCTCGACCAGCTCGTCGTCGGTCTCGGCGATCGGCTCGGCCCAGTCGACGCCCC
The DNA here is from genome assembly GCF_004637285.1 of Micromonospora sp. CNZ285. Lineage (NCBI taxonomy): Bacteria > Bacillati > Actinomycetota > Actinomycetes > Micromonosporales > Micromonosporaceae > Micromonospora > Micromonospora sp. CNZ285. The sequence goes on from NZ_SPQD01000001.1 coordinate 5,548,853, forward strand.
CGCCGTGCCGGGTGATGCGCACCTGGTCGCAGCCGAGGATGTGCACCTCCTCGATGCTGTCGTCGACGAGCAGCGTCTGGAGCCGGCCCAGCCCGACGAGTTCGGCCGTCACCTGGTCGAGCAGCAGCCGTTCCTCGTCCGCCGCCATCGGCGTGCCGGCCCGGCGTACCGAGTCGGCGTACGCGGACACCACGGCTACCGCCAGCCGCGCGCGCTCGACCTCTTCGGCGTCGGCGTCGAACTCGCGTCCGCGCTGCCAGTGCGTGAGTCGCTCGCTCAGCTCCCGGCGCAGCTCGCGGACCACGGCGAAGTCGACTCGGGGACGTGGCGGTGGCACCGCCGGCGCGGCGGGCATCGGACCGGGTACGTGGTGCCGCCCGTTCGGCGGGGCCAGCGGCGGGACCGTGGAGACGACGCCCGGATGCTGGACGCGCGGGTCGTGGGATACCGGCTCAAACCGCACCGGACACCCCCGGCACGCTCGGCGCGGTCACCGCGCGCGGTGTGGCTGCCGCCCCGGGCCAGGCCAGCCGGGCGCGCCGCCGGTCCAGCAGCGCCCGTACCGGCACCTCCAGGGCGCCGGCCGCACGCATCAGCGGCCGATTGGCCCGTACGGTGCCGCCGTGGGCGAGCACCTCGGCGGTACGCGGGTCGTGCGGCAGGCGGGCGATCACCGGCAGCCGCAGCGCCTTGCTGATCTCGCTGGTGCCGTGTCCGTCCCCGACGACGAGGAGGCGCAGCGTGCCGGGCGGTACGCGGTGCTCGGTGAGGTCCCGCTCGATCGCGCGGGCGGTGGCCCGGGTGGCGGAGAGGTCGGGTAGGTGCGCGCGGGTGACGAGCAGTACCACCGCGGCGGCCCGTAGCAGCGGCCACGGTGGACCGCCCACTGCCAGCCGGCCACAGTCGACGAGCACGTCGTACGGCGGTTCGCCCCGTTCCAGCCCCGTGAAGTAGTCGGCGAAGCGCTGCCAGAGCGGGATCACGCTGCCGGCCTGGGCCGGGTCCACCACGCCTGGTAGCAGCAGCCGCTCGCGGCGGGGCGCGTCCAGGTCGACCAGTTGGGACCAGAACGCGTGCTCCAGGCTGCCGTCGCGCAGCTCACCCACCGCCAGCTCGCCGATGCCGCGCGGGCCGTCCAGCGCCCCGCCGAGGTAACCGGCGAGGATCGAGCCGCCCGCCGGGTCGCACTCGGCCAGCACGAGCCGCCGGTGCCAACTCAGCGCGGCGGCGAGCGCGGCGGTGGTGACGCCCGGCGAACCCTTCGCCGAGACCAGGGCGATGACCGCCATCAGGCCGCCTCGGTGAGCACGAGCGCGATCCGGTCGTCGGCGGCGAGCGCCACGACAGCGGGCACGTCCCGTACGGCCAGCGCCAGGTAGACCACCACGTCGCCGTTCTGCGGCGTGGCGGTGTCGATCACGGTGCCCTCGAACCGGGTGCCGCCGCCACGGGACGCCTCCGAACCGCCGCCGGTGGCGTTCGACGGCGTGCTGACCAGCAGCACCTTGTCGCCGGGGTGCAGCTTGCGGGCCGGCACCTGCTCGGGTTCCAGCCCCAGCGCGATCTGCTGCTGACCGGCGCCGAGCAGCGGGGCCTCGGTGAGCTGCGCCTCGGTGAGCAGCGTGCCGGGGGTGAGCCGGACGGCCGCCCGCAACCCCAGCACCTCGTTCATCCGGTCGGCGGGCACCGGCCGGAGTTCCCGGCCGCCGGAGACGCGTACCGGCACCAGGTCGTCGGCGCTCAGTTGCTGTCCCACGTCGACCTGCCGGGCCACGGCCAGGTACGTGCCGGTGGAGCGGACCGAGGTGACCGCGAACGCGGCGCCCAGACCGCCGAGGGCGATCAGCAGGACCGCCAGGCCGAGCAGGCCGGGGCGGACGCGTCGTTGCCGGACCACCTTCGGCGGCGCGACCGGCGCCTCCACCGGGGTTCCGTTGCGGGCTGCCACGACACTCATCGGGTCACCACCTGAAGCTCGTTGATCTGTACCAGGACGACGCCGCTGGACCGGCTCTGGGCGATCACGCCGCTCTCGCCGCCGCCGGACCACTCGACGGTCCAGAACGTCGTGGCGCTCACCTGGTAGGTGCCGGCCGTCGGATAGCCCTGGTCGAGACCGCAGTCCGGTGAGGTGGAGCCGGCCCTCGGCCCGTCGGCCCGGTAGGGCGTGCCCGGCCCGTCGCAGGTGACGTCGATGTCGTCGGACATGTGCCAGACGATCCGGTCCACCTTCGCGGTGATCTCCACGGTCAGTCCCCGGTCGGAGGCGGACGCGGACAGCGGCCCGAAGTACGCCGCGCCCGGGCTGGCCCACATCCAGACGGGCAGCCCGACCAGGCCGGGGCCCTGGCTGCGCCGGGGCGCCACTGCGGCCCGGGGCGGGAGCAGCGAGATCGAGGCCAGCGCGCGGCGGGCCAGTTCCTCCGGGTCCGGCGGCGCGCCGTAGCCGGGCGGCGGGGCGTCGAGAAGCGCCCGGCGCAGGCTGCCGAGGTCGCCGCCGTTGCAGGTGAGCTGGTACCACTGCTTGCCGGGAGGCGCCTCTTCCTGCGGCTCTTCGAGCTTGTAGTAGCAGCCGTCGGCGTTGTTGAACCAGCCGAGAATCGGGTGGTAGCAGGGGATGGCCCGGCCGTTCCACTGGCACTTCGGGGTGCCGCCGCCCCCGCCGCCGTTGTCCCCGCCACCACCCGGCCCACCCGGTCCGCCCGGTCCGCCGGGGGTGCCGGGGTCGTCGTCCCAGACGTCGCAGTCGGTCTGTTCGGGCGGGCACGAGCCACCGGGGTCGGCGGCGCGGGCGGGTGCGCCGGTGAGCGTCAGCAGCGCGGCCAGGCCGGCGGCGAGCAGCAGCCGGCGAAGCGCCCCGGCCCGGGCCGGCCGGGCCGGGACACCCCTTCCTCCCCAGGTCAGCACGGCTGGTCCTGGTGCGCGGCACCGCCGTTGATGCGCCACCGGCCGTCCGGGTACCGGACCGCCGTGGCGGTGGCCAGGTAGCGCCCGCCGCGCGTGCCGGGCACGGCCTTGCGGTCCTTGGCGTAGACGAGCCGGTAGCCGCTCGCGTCCAGGCAGTCCTGGATCTCGACGGTGGGCGGGCGCGCGGTCAGGTCGACCGACACGACCTCGGGGTCGGAGAGCAGTTTCCCGGTACGCATCGCGCCATGCTCCTTCGCGTCGAGAATCGCCATTCGCACCCGAGTCAGCAGCGGATCAGCCAGAAAACGGGTCAGAGCGGGATGGGACGGATCGCTACGCGCACTGGCTGCCCGAGACGCGTCGAGATAGCCGGAATAGGCGGCCAGAGCCGCTTTTCCGGCCGCGTTCTCCTCGGCGCTGGAATGGGCGGCGGGTGCGGCGGCGCGGCCGGTCAGCGGACGGGTGGCCGCCTCCGGCTCGGTGCCGCAGCCGGTCGAGCCGACCACCAGCACGACGCTGAGCAGGAAGATTTCCCATCGGCGGGATTGCCGTGTGCGCAACGCCGATCCCTCCTCGGTGCCGGCCCGGGGCGATCACGCCGACCCGCTCCGGGCATGCGGAAGCGCGCCCGGAACTGTCACTCCGGGCCCCCGTCGCCACCACTTGTATTGACCTGTACTGATCGTTGCGGATTCTGTGCCCTGACTCCTCCGACGCCAATTGATCGGGGGTTGCGTCGTACCCAAGGGGCGAGCATAGGCTCACGTCCGCCGATGCAACAGAGGCAATTCACGTGAACACGGTGAGTGAAGACGGGAGGTGGTGGCCGGTGTGTGTCACCACGGTGACGAGCGGGCTTCGGCGGGGTTCCGGGCCGGCTGGTGTGTGCTCACCCGTACGCGCCGCGGCGGTGGCGACGGGCCGCCGGTATGGGTGGGGAGCGTGCCGCTCGTCCGATCCGTCCCGCCGGTCCGGCGGGGTTCACGCCCTGGCTCGTCCCGGCCGGTCGCGCGTCGCGCCGCACGCCGCCGCGGGCTTCCCCCGTCACATCCGCGCGGCCGATAAATCACTCTGCGTGCTCCACGACGGAACGCACGGCGACCGGACGGGGGATCCGGCATGACGGCTGAACGGGTGCTGCGTACCGGACCGGTGGCCGATGCCCGCCGTCCGAGCGCCCGGCTGGCCGCCGCCCTGACGGTCGTACCCCTGCTCCGGCTGGCGGTGGCGCGCTACGCCGTACCGCCGGGTTGTCCGGACCGGACGGCGTGCGACGGCTGCGGCGCCCCGATCGGGCTGGACCGGCCGCTGCCGGCGCTCGGCCCCGCGGCCCGGTGCCCGGCCTGCCGGGCCCGGGTCGGCGCGCCGCCCGCGGTGGTGGAGGTGGCGTTGCTGCTCGCGGTGGCCGTGCCGGTGTTCGCCGGCGGGGCGCCCGCCGCGCGGCTGGCGCTGGCGTGGTGGCTGGTCTGGGCGGTGCCGATGACGATCGTGGACGCGATGGCGCACCGCCTGCCCGACCGGCTCACCTGGCCGGCCGCCGGCGGCGTGTGGGCGCTGCTCGGGGTGGCCGCGCTGACCGGTCCGGGCGTCGACCCGCTGGTACGCGCCGTCCTGGCCGCCCTGGCGCTCGGCGGCGGCTTCGCCGCGACCACGCTGCTGTTCGGGCGGCGTGGCTTCGGCCTCGGCGACGCCAAGCTGGCGCTCGGCGCGGGCGCGCTGCTCGGCTGGTACGGCTGGCCGGTGCTGGTGGCCGGGCTGGTGCTCGCGCTCCTCCTCGCCGGGGTGGCCGGGGTGGCGCTGCTCGCCGCCCGGCGGGTCCGCTGGTCCGGGCACCTGCCGTTCGGGCCGTTCCTGGTGTTCGGCACCGCCGCCACGCTGGTGCTCGTCACCGTGTGATCGGCCACCCGCAGGTGCGGGCGGGTTCGCCAGGGTATCGGAGTCCCAGCCACCTCCCAGCCGGGTCTGGTTCGGTGGCGGTCCAGGCTTCGGACTCGGGAGGGCACGTGCCGCACGGCGACGACGGTTGGCGGATCCGGCGCACGAGCGCGGACCTGGACCGGCTGGGCGAGACCGAGTCCGTCTTCGCGCTCGCCAACGGCTGGGTGGGCTGGCGCGGGACGCTCGACGAGGGCGAGCCCTGCGGCATGCCCGGCAGCTACCTCAACGGGTTCCACGAGCAGCACGAGCTGACCTACCCGGAGAGCGGGTACGGGTTCCCGGAACGCAGCGACACCGTGATCAGCGCGCCGAACGCCGCCCTGATCCGGCTCTGGGTCGACGACGAGCCGCTGGACCTGGGCACCGGCACGATCCGGCGGCACCACCAGGAGCTGGACCTGCGCGCCGGGGTGGTCCGGCGGGAGACCGAGTGGGTCTCGCCGGGTGGCCGGGGTGTGCGGATCCGCAGCACCCGCCTGGTCTCGCTGACCCGCCGTCCGGTCGCCGCCGTCGACTGGGCTGTCGAACCGCTGGACGAGCCGGTCCGGCTGCGGGTCGGCGCCGACCTGCTCGCCAACCAGCGGGTGCCGGAACGCGCCGACGACCCCCGGGCCGCCTCGGTGATCCACGACCCGCTCACCGGCGAGATCGGCCGCGACGACGGCCTCGACGGTGTGCTCGTGCACCGGACCGGGCGCAGCGGCCAGCGGGTCGCCGTCGCCGTCGCGCACCGGGTCGAGGCGCCCGACGAGATCGCCACCGACACCGAGCTGACCGCCGACCGGTTCCGGCTGGCGCTGTCCGGTCCGGTACGCCCCGGCGAGCGGATCCGGGTCACCCGGTTCGCCGCGTACGAGTGCGCCGACGTCGACGGCACCCCGGCCGGTGAGCTGGCCGACCTGGTCGTCGCGGAGGCGGACACGGCCCGCGACGACGGGTTCGACGCCCTGCTCGCCGAGCAGCGCGCCGCGCTCGACGCGGCGTGGGCCACCGCCGACGTCGAGCTGGACGGCGACCCGGAGTTGCAGCTCGCGGTCCGGTTCTCGGTGTTCCACCTGCTCCAGTCCGGCCGCGCCGACGGCGACCGGACCATCCCGGCGAAGGGGCTGACCGGAAACGGCTACGACGGGCACGTGCTCTGGGACACCGAGGGCTACGTGTTGCCGGTGCTGACGTACCTGGCGCCGGAGCTGGCCCGCTCGGCGCTGCGCTGGCGGCACGCCCACCTGCCCGAGGCCCGCGAGCGTGCGGCCGAGCTGCGCCTGACCGGCGCCACCTACCCGTGGCGGACGCTCAGCGGCCGGGAGTGCTCCGGCTACTGGCCTGCGGGCAGCGCGGGCCTGCACGTCAACGCCGACATCGCCGACGCGGTGCTGCGGTACGTCGCGGCCACCGGCGACACCGCGTTCCTCGCCGAGTGCGGCGCCGAGATGCTGATCGAGACCGCCCGGCTGTGGCACGGCTACGGCAACTTCGACGACGGCGGCGCGTTCCACCTGACCGGCGTCACCGGCCCGGACGAGTACTCCGCGCTCGTCGACGACAACGTCTTCACCAACGTGATGGCCCGGCGGAACCTGCGCGGCGCCGCCGACGCCGCGCAGGACTGCCCGGAGGTGGCCGCGCGGCTCGGCGTCGACGCCGCCGAGGTGGCCGGCTGGCGGGCCGCCGCCGACGCCATGTTCGTCCCGTACGACGGCAAGCGCGGCGTGCACGAGCAGTCGGCCGGATTCACCGCGCAGCCGGAGTGGGACTTCGCCGGCACCGGCGAGGACGACTACCCACTGCTGCTGCACTTCCCCTACCAGGAGCTGTACCGCAAGCAGGTGGTCAAGCAGGCCGACCTGGTGCTGGCCATGCTGCGCTGCCCGGGGGAGTTCACCGCCGAGGAGAAGACGCGCAACGTCGCCTACTACGAGGCGCGGACCGTCCGGGACTCGTCGCTGTCGGCGTCCGCGCAGGCGATCCTCGCCGCCGAGGTCGGGCATCTCGACCTGGCGTACGACCTGTTCGCCGAGACGGCGTTCCAGGACCTCGCCGACCTGGGCGACAAGACCGCCGACGGGCTGCACCTGGCGTCCCTGGCCGGCGCCTGGCTGGTGGTGGCGCAGGGCTTCGGCGGGCTGCGCGACGACCGGGGCGTGCTCGCGTTCGAGCCGCGGCTACCCCGGCCGATCACCCGGCTGGCGTTCCACCTGCGCCGGGACGGGCACCGGCTGCGGGTCACGCTCACGCCGCAGGAGGCCCGCTACGAGCTGCCGGACGCCGGGCCTGGTGACGCGGTGGAGCTGTGGCACCACGGCGAACAGCTCCGCGTCACCGGCGACGGGCCGGTCACCCGGCCGATGCCGCCGGTGCCCGACCCCGGTCCCGAGCCGCAGGCCCCGCCCGGCCGCCGTCCGGAACGGCACGCTCAGGAGGCGGCCGGCGGCGACGACTGAGCCGGCAGGCCGGACATCCGGGCGACGACCTCCTCCAGCGCCTCGAACGCGTACGCCCAGTTGTGGCACTTGAAGCTGCGCAGCCCGGTGATCGGGGTGCGGCAGTCGGCACAGTGGACACCCGGGATCGCGTCCGGCACCTCGGTGTTGACGTACTTGCGTTCGCCGAGGATCACCCGCGCGATCATCGTGTGGTCGTGCACGCCGTGCAGCGCGGACGCGACGATGTCGTACCAGGTGACCCGCCGCCCGCACTTCGGGCAGTCCGGCTCGTCGCCGCTGACCCACAGCGGCGCGCCGATGCTGCGCGCCGGCATGTTCAGCAGCTTCTCCAGCCGCCGCACGTCCGCCTCCGGGGTGGTCCACCGGTGCCGCCCGGGCAGTGACGCGGGCGAGTCGTAGACGGCGCGGAACACCGCCGGCTCGACCTCCACCGTCTCCCGTTCACCTGTCATCGGAACCTCCTCGCGCCGGCGTGTCCCACCGTCGTACCAGGTGGAGACCGGGATCGGCCGGACCGTCGACACGACGGGTCAGCGGTGTGTCGCGCAGAGTGCTAGACATCGAGGCGTGACGGAGGCTGAGAACCGACCCAATGTCGCCCGGATGTACGACTACTACCTCGGCGGCTGCCACAACTTCGCCGCCGACCGGGCCGCCGCCGAGGAGATCCTGAAGATCTTCCCGGATACCGGCGTCGCCGCGCAGAGCAACCGCGCGTTCCTGCGCCGGGTCGTGCGCTGGGCGGCCGATCAGGGCGTACGCCAGTTCCTCGACATCGGCGCCGGCCTGCCCACCCAGGGCAACGTGCACGAGGTGGTCCGCGCGGTACGCCCCGACGCCCGGGTGGTCTACGTCGACCACGACGAGGTCGCGGTCGCGTACGCCCGGCGGTTGCTGCCCACCGACGGCCGCACCGTGGTGCTCCAGGGCGACCTGCGGCGTCCCGGCGAGCTGCTGGCCGACCCGACGCTGCGGGACACCATCGACCTGAGCGAGCCGGTGGCGGTGCTGCTGCTCGCGGTGCTGCACTTCGTGCCGGACGCCGACGACCCGTACGCGGCCGTGGCGACGCTGCGCGACGCGACAGTCCCGGGCAGCGTGCTCGCGCTGTCCCACCTCACCCTGGACGGCCTGCCGACGCTGCCCACCGAGCAGGGCACCGCGATCTACCGCCGCAGCAGTTCCCCGCTCGTGCCGCGCACCCGCGACGAGGTGGCCCGCTTCCTCAACGGCTACGAGCTGGTCGAGCCGGGCCTGGTCAAGGTGGCGGACTGGCGGCCCGACGGGGAGCCGCAGGCCGCGGTGTCGCACGGCTACGGCGGGGTCGGCGTCCGCCGTTGAGCGCGGTCAGTCCAGGCCGCCGTGCGCGGCCCAGAGCGCTGCGGCGCGGTCGGCCGCCGCCGCCACGAGCGCGGCCAGTTCCGGCCGGTCCGGCACCCGGAACGACACGTACGCGCCGCGTCCACCCGCTGTGGGCCGGCCGTACGCCTTCGCGGCGAGCCGCCCGTCCGGTAGCAGCCGGATGTTCAGCGTGGTCAGCGTGAACTCCTCGCCGCGCCGGGTGTCGGTCCAGCGCAACTCCTCCGGCACCGTGACGTTGATGGCGAGGGCGCTGACGTCGGGGGAAGCGGCGCTGCTCATCCGGCGATCGTCGCACGGTCCGCCCGCCGTGCCCTCCCGCCGTGCCTTCCCGCCGGTCACCGGCGCAGCGTCGTCTCGCGGGTCATGTGGGACAGCTTCTCCGGGTTGCGCACCGCGTAGAGGCCGCTGATCCGGCCGTCGTCGAGGCGTACCGCGACGACCGTGTCCAGCTCGCCGTCGAGGCGTACCAGCAGCGCCGGGTAGCCGTTGACCTGCACCGGTTCCATCGACGCCACGGCCGCGACCCGGCGCCAGCCGCCCGCGAGCAGGCGGGCCACCTTGTCGCCGCCGGTGACCGGGCGGGCGATGGCCTGCTTGATCCCGCCACCGTCGCCGACCAGCACCGCGTCCGCGGCCAGGACGCGGAGCAGCCCGTCCAGGTCGCCGGTCTCGACCGCCCGCCGGAACGCGTCGAGCGCGTCGCGGGCCTCGGCCGCCGGGACGGTACGCCGGGGGCGGCGCGCCGCGACGTGAGCCCGCGCCCGGTGCGCGATCTGCCGCACGGCGACCGGGGTCCGCTCGACCGTCTCGGCGATCTCGTCGTAGCCGACGTCGAACACCTCCCGCAGCACGAACACGGCACGCTCGGTCGGTGTGAGCGTCTCCAGCACCAGCAGCATCGCCATCGACACGCTCTCCGCAAGCGTCACGTCGTCGGCGACGTCGGGCGCGGTGAGCAGCGGTTCGGGCAGCCATGAGCCGACGTACGACTCCTTGCGCCGGCCCAGCGTGCGCAGCCGGGACAGCGCCTGCCGGGTGGCGATCCGGACCAGGTAGGCGCGCCGGTCCCGGATCTCGTCGAGGTCGACGCCGGCCCAGCGCAGCCAGGTCTCCTGCACCACGTCCTCCGCGTCGGCGGCCGAGCCGAGCATCTCGTACGCGACGGTGAAGAGCAGGTTCCGGTGCGCGAGGAAGTCCTCGGTGGCCGGGTCCGCCATGACTGACTCCTTCGCCGCTCGGTTGCGTTCCCCACCAGACGCCGGCCGCCGTCGTTCTGTGACACCGGGTCGCTGTGGCGGTCCTCACCCGCCCTCGCCGTCACGCCGGACGCGTCCCCGGCATCTCGTGGTCGTCCCACATTCACCCCAGCAGAGAGGGCGCCACCATGCAGACCCGATTCAACCTGTTCGAGAACCAGGTCTCCGCGACGTTCATGAAGCGCTTCGCCGGCGCGGGCCTGGTGATCCACCAGTCGTCGCTGCCCCGCACCGTCCAGGAGTTGGTGTCGCTGCGGGCCAGCCAGATCAACGGCTGCGGCTGGTGCATCGACATGCACACCAAGGAGGCGGTGGCCGGCGGCGAGAGCGCGGTCCGGCTGAACCTGGTCGCCGCCTGGCGCGAGTCGACGGTGTTCACCGAGGCCGAGTGCGCGGCGCTGGCGTTCGCCGAGGAGGGCACCCGGCTCGCCGACGCCCATCAGGGCGTGTCCGACGAGACGTGGGAGCAGGTGCGCAAGCACTACGACGACGACCAGATCGCCGCGCTGGTGTGCCTGCTCGGGCTGATCAACGCGGCGAACCGGTTCGCGGTGCTCGTGCACCAGCGCGGCGGCTCGTACGAGCCGGGCATGTTCGCGGCGGCGATGAGCTGAGAGCCGAAGCGGTGGCCCGGCCCGGTACCTCCGGGCCGGGCCACCCGCGGAAAACGGAACGACACCCGTGATCCCCGTCGCCATACTGCTGACCATGAAGATTGCGGAGGCCCTTGCGCTGCGGGCGGATGCGGCGCGACGCGTCGAACGGCTGCGTTCCCGCATCACCGCGAGCGCCCGCTACCAGGAGGGCGAGACGCCCGCCGAGGACGCCTCGGCGCTGCTCGCCGAGGCGGGTGAGGTGCTGGGTGAGCTGGAGACGCTGATCCGACGGATCAACCGGACCAACGCCGTCACGACGGTGGACGGCGGCACCCTCACCGACGCGCTGGCGCGTCGCGACGTACTGCGTCTGCGGCACGGCGTGGTCACCGCCGCGGCGGACGCCGCCGCCGGCGAAGGCCAGCGCGGCTACCGTCAGCTACGGTCGGAGCTGACGATGATCCCGGCGCTGCCGGTGGCGGAGTTGCGCCGGCAGGCCGACGACCTGGCCCGGCAGATCCGCGAGGTGGACACCACTATCCAGCGGACGAACTGGGAGGTCGACCTGCTGGACTGACGAGTCGCGGAGCAGGTAGCCGACGTGGAGGCGTGCACGCCCCCGAGAGCCGGCGGGCAATCCGGCTCACTCCTGGCGCGCCGAGGGCAGGCGCAGGGGTTCGACTCCCCGGCACACAACGCATGCCCAGCACAGGACACAGGTGACGGCGCACAGGGCACGGCACACCACCAGGTGCAGATCCACGACGGTGAGGGTGGGACAGGGGACTTCCGCGACTCGTCCCAGGCGTCATCGCAGGTTCCAGAAGAACGACCGGACGTCGTCGACGAACAGCTCCGGCACCTCCAGCGCGGCGAAGTGACCGCCGCTGTCGAACTCGCTCCACTGCCGGATCGTGTACGTCAGTTCGGCGATCGGCCGGACGGACCGGGTGATGTCGTGCGCGAACACGGCGACTCCGAGCGAGGGCGGGCAGGGTGCGGGCGGGCCAGCGAACGCGCTCTCCCGCACCAGCCGCGCGGACGAGGCGGCAGTGCCGGTGAACCAGTAGACCGAGACGTCGGTGAGGATGCGGTCCACGCTGACTGCGGATCGCGGGTCGCTCCACTCGGTGAACTTCTCCGCGATCCACGCGAGCTGCCCGACGGGTGAGTCGTTGAGCGCGTACGACACGGTCTGCGGCCGGCTGGCGTAGAGCACCTGGTGGGGGTGCCGCTGCGTCTTGAGCCGCATGATCCGGGCCAGCCGGTCCCGGTCCTCGCCGGACAGTCCGGCCTCCCCGGTCCAGCCCGGTGGTGGGGGCGTGGGCAGGTAGTTGAGGTGGACGCCGACGACGTGCTCCGAGTCGATGCCGCCGAGCCGGGTGGAGATGACCGAGCCCCAGTCGCCGCCCTGTGCGCCGTACCGCCGGTAGCCGAGCCGGCGCATCAGCTCGGCCCAGGCGCGGGCGACGCGGTCGACGTCCCAGCCGCGCTCCCGGGTCGGCCCGGAGAAACCGAACCCGGGGATCGACGGTACGACCAGGTGGAACTGTGCGGACAACGGGCCGAGCACGTCGAGGAACTCCACGACCGAGCCGGGCCAGCCGTGCGTGAGGATCAGCGGCAGCGCGTCCGGGTCGGCGGAGCGTAGGTGCAGGAAATGGATGGTCTGCCCGTCGATGGTGGTGGTGAACTGCGGGTACCGGTTCAGCTCGGCCTCGGCCGCTCGCCAGTCGTACGCGGTGCGCCAGTGCTCGGCCAGCTCGCGTACCCGGGTCAGCGGGATGCCGTAGTCCCACCCGGCGTCCGGTAGCTCGTCGGGCCAGCGGGCACGGGCCAGGCGGTCGGCCAGGTCGTCGAGATCAGCCTGCGGGACGTGGATACGGAACGGCTCGATCACTGTCGTGCTCCGATCGTTGGTGGCACTAACGTTGGTGCCACAAACGGTAGCGCAGATCGTTGGGGACGCCAACGTTTCCGGTTAGGCTGTGCACGTGGAGACCCCGGACCCGGACCTCGTACCGACCCGCCTGGCCGGCCTGCCGAGCTGGCTGATCACCCAGGCCGCCGTACGCGCCGGGCGGCTGGTGAGCGACGGGCTCGCGGCGGTCGACGCCCGGGGCTACCACTTCCGGCTGCTCGCCACGCTCGACGAGTTCGGGCCGGCCAGCCAGGCGGCCCTCGGCCGACGCAGCGGCATCCATGTCAGCGACGTGGTGGCGGCACTCAACGAACTCGCCGAGCGGGAGTTCGTCACCCGCAGCCCGGACCCGGCCGACCGGCGGCGCAACGTCGTCACCATCACCACGGCCGGGCGGCGGCAGTTACGGCGACTGGAGAAGCGACTCGCCGCCGTGCAGGACGAGCTGCTCACGCCACTGTCGCCGGACGAGCGTGCGGAGCTGACCCGGCTGCTCGCGCGGGTGCTGGCCCACCACACCCGCCCGCCCGCCTGACGGCTGCCCTCCGGCACCGTCCTCATTCACCGCCTACCATTATCGTTCTCGATAGTGATAACGTGTGGGGCGTGACGATGTCGATGGAGCGGTGGGCGGAGACCGCGCTGCACCCGGTGCGGATCCGCATCCTGCGCGCGGTCGCCGGTGCCCGGGCGACCACGCACGACCTGGTCGAGCTGCTGCCCGACGTCCCGCAGGCCACCCTCTACCGGCACCTGGCGACGCTCGTGAAGACCGGGATGCTCGACGTGGTGCAGGAGCGCAAGGTCCGCGGGGCCGTCGAGCGGGTGTACGCGCTGCCCGCACACGGCGCGGCGCTGGACCCCGCAGCCCTGGCGACGGCGACGCCGGAGGACCACGCGCGCTACTTCACCGCGTTCGTGTCGAGCCTGCTGTCCGAGTTCTCCCGCTACCTCGCCCGGGAGTCCGTCGACTTCGTCGCCGACGGCGTCGGATACCAGCAGCTCGTCCTGCACCTGACCGACGCCGAGCTGCACGAGTTCGCGGCCGGGCTCAACGCGCTTGTCGGCCCGTTGCTCGCCAGAGGTCCCGGCGACGGACGGATCCCCCGGCTGCTGGCGACCGTCCTGATGCCCGCCGAGCGCCCGGCGACCCCCGGCGACACGCACACGTCAGCGCACGACTCCGACACGACGAAGGGCGACGACTGATGGCCTCGGTAACGCTTGACCGCGACGTGATCGACATCCGGTTCACCGGATGGGAACGAATGTGGGTCGGGCGGGAGCGGTTCACGCTGCGCCTGTCCGCCGTGCGGCACGCCGCCCCGGTGGACGAGCCGATCCGGCTGGCCCATGGCGCCCGGCGCGGGTACACGGTGTCCGGCTTCACCAAGGTCGGCGTCTGGGGCATCTTCGGTGGTCCCCGGCAGCTCGTGGCGGCCCGGCGCGGTCAGCCCGGTCTGCACCTGGTGCTGGACCGCGCGGCGGCCGGCGGCGAGTTCGACGAGGTCGTCGTCTCCGACCCGGCCGCGTCGCACCTGGTCGAGACGATCGAGCGTGCGACGAGGAGCCGGCCATGACCGGCGACCGGCTGGCGATCGAGGCGTCGGGCCTGACCAAGCGCTACGGCGACGTCACCGCCGTCCGCGACCTGACCTTCACCGTACGACCCGGTGCGGTCACCGGCTTCCTCGGCCCGAACGGCGCCGGCAAGACCACCACGATGCGCATGCTGACCGGACTGGTGACTCCCACCAGCGGCGCCGCCACGATCGGCGGGCAGCCGTACGGCCGGCTGGCCCAGCCGTCGCGGACCGTCGGCGCGGTGTTCGACGGCAACGCGTTCCACCCCGGCCACACCGCCCGTGACCACCTGGGTGTCTACGCCGCGATGGCCGGCTGCCCGGACCGTCGCGTCGCGGAACTGCTGGACCTGCTGGGCCTCGCGCAGGCCGCCGACCGTCGTACCCGGGAATTCTCCACCGGCATGCGCCAACGGCTCAGCCTCGCCACGGCGCTGCTCGGCGACCCCCGCGTCCTGCTGCTCGACGAACCCTCGAACGGCCTGGACCCGGAAGGCATGTCGTGGCTCCGCGGACTGCTGCGCCGCCTCGCCGACGAGGGCCGCACCGTGCTCGTCTCCAGCCACGTCCTGCACGAGGTCCAGCAGGTGGTGGACGACGTGGTGGTCATCCGGCGCGGTGAACTCGTCGCCGCCGGGCCGTGGTCCCGGCTCGCCGGCCCGCCGACGGTGCTCGTCACCTCGCCGGACGCCACCGACCTGGCCGCCGCCCTGACGGCGGGCGCCGGGTCCGTCGAACCGGCCGGGCCCGGCCGACTGCGGGTACGCGGACTGGACGCGCCGCGCGTCGCCGACCTGGCCGCGGACCACCGGCTGCGGATCCACGAGCTGGTCACCGAGACCACAAGCCTCGAACAGCTCTTCCTCGACCTGACCACCGACCCGGCGGAGGCCCGATGAACCTGATCAGAGCGGAACTACGCCGGGTCCTGGCCACCCGCATGTGTACCGGGCTGCTGCTCGCCGCCCTCGCGCTCGGCGGCGGCCTGGTCGGGCTCATGGCGCTCGTCGGACCGGAGAACTTCGACCCGCCGATGCCCGGCCTGCACACCGAGGAGGGCCTGCGATCCATCCTCGGCCTCCTCGGTTTCACCGCCTTCGTGCCGGCCGCCGCCGGGGCCCTCGCTGCGACGTCCGAGTACCGGCACGGCACCGCCGCCGTCACGTTCATGTTCGCGCCGCGCCGAGGGCGGGTGCTCGCCGCGAAACTCGCCACCCACGCGATCGTCGGCCTCGGCTACGGGATCGCCCTGGCCGGCTCCGCCGCGGTGGCCCTGTTCACCGTCGCCGCCGCGCGTGGCGTGTCGCTGGGCCTGCCCGCTCCCACAGTGCTGGCGCTGCTCGCCCGCATCGGCGTCGCGATGGCGGTGTACCTGCTCGTCGGCACCGGCGTGGGCGCACTGCTCCGTAACCAGGTCGTGGCCGTGGGCGTCGTGGTCGGCTACCTGTACCTGGCCGAGCCCGTGCTGATGATGATCCCCGGCGTCAACGCGCTCTACCCGCTCCTGCCCGCCGGCGCCACCGCCGCACTCACCGACTTCACGTACGTCGCCGACGCGATGTCCGCGCAGCTCGGCAGCGACGCCGTCGCGCTCCTTCCACCGGCGGCCGGCGCCCTGTTGTTGACCGGGTACGCGCTCGCCGCCGCCGCGATCGCCGTGGTCGTCCCGATGCGCCGCGACATCACCTGAGCGTCGCCGCTTCGTCGCCGTCCGGCGTATCAGGGCTGGCGCCGGCCGAAGACGATTCGTACTCTGGTCCTCCGACGTCCGGGGTCGACGGTGGGGGAGGGCCGACGCTGCATGGACCCGGTCCTCGCCGGTCTGCCGACCGACCGCGTCGTCGCCCTGCCCGGCGCGGACGCCGACGCGGTCGCCATGACGCTCGCCCGCGACCACGCGGAGCTGGCCGCCGTCGTGCACCGCCCGGCCTCGGCGTACGCCATGCCCGCGGACTTCGTGCACGCCGCGCTGGACCGGCTCGAACAGGTCGCCGTCGAGCTGCTGCCGGCCTGGCTGCCCGAGGTCGCGCACGATGTCCGCCCGGACACCTCCGGACTCGCCGCCGTGCGAGCCGCGGCCGCCGCACGCTCGCGCCGTGACCGCTACCCCGGTTCGTTCCTGTCCGATCTGGCCGTCTTCGCGGTGACCGGCCGACGGTCCGGCGCCACGACGCTCCCGCTGCGCGCCCAGGCCGCCGCGTTGGCGCGTCTCGTCGCCGGCGCATTCGGCAGACGGAAAGTGGTGCTGCTCGCCGAGCCGGCCCACGGTGACGGCGCGGTGATGGCGGCCGGGGCCGCGTGGCTCGTGCAGCACGGTGGCCCGGCGGTCTGGCTGGCCGGAGCCGGTGCGGTCGGGCTGGACGGACTTCCGGCTTTCCGCGTCGCACCGCCGGCAGCGCCCGTCGGCCAGGCGCCGGTGGCGGGCCGGCCGCACCCGGGCAGCGACGCCGAGAAGAGGCTGGAGGCGGCGCTCGCGGCCCAGAGTTGGGCGGCCGGACGGAGATGGAACCAGAGCTACCAGTCGCACCGCCTGGCCGCGCCGGTGCGGCTGGATCTACTGTGGCCGGACGAGCGGTGCGTGGTGGAGATCGACGGTCCGGAGCACTGCCGCCCGGTCCGCTTCGAGGCCGACCGGCAACGCGACGTCCAACTGCAACTGGACGGCTACGCCGTCCTGCGCTTCACGAACGCCCGAGTAATCCACGACGTCGGCACCGTGATCCAGCAGATCGGCACCTATCTGCGGGCACGTCGCCGAGACCTGGCGGAAGGACGGCATCATGGCCGGCGATGACCTGACCGCATCCGAGAGCGCGATCCTCGTCGTGCTCATGGCCGAGGCGCGGGAGGTGCTGAACACCGAACTCCGCGACCGTTACGGGCTTGACGTACGCAAGCCGCAGCGCGACAAGCTCACCCGCCTGCACTACGTCGCCAGCCGCAAGAGCGGCTCGACGTACGCCCTGCAACTGGACGACAAGGGCTGGGTACGGATGCAGAGCGACCTCGACTTCACGCTGCGGGGAGCGAGCGCGCTCGGCGCCGCGCTCACCGCGGTGCAGGCGCACCTGCGCGATCGTGTCCTGGCCCGCAGCGGCTGTGCGACGCTCGCCGAACTCTTCGCGCTCACCGACGTGCGCGGCCCGGCCCCGGCACCGGCTCCCGAAGCGTCCGGGTCGCTGGAGGCACGTGTCGTCGCCGCGTACCGCGCGCTCGCCGACGAGCCCGGCGCCTGGGTGAGCCTTCGGCGCCTGCGACCGTTCTTCGCCGATCTGCCCCGCGACGACCTGGACGAGGCGCTGCGGCAGCTCAGCCGGTCCGAGGGCGTCACCATCGCGCCGGAGTCGAACCAGAAGACGCTCACCGAGGCGGACACCGCTGCCGCGCTCCGCCTCGGCGGGCAGGAGAACCACCTGCTGGCGATCGGCGTGTGATGAACGAGGCGGAACGGAACGCGTTGGCCGCCCTGCGGTTCGACTGGGCGCCGGTGCCCGACGACGTGTGGCGGCCGTTGCCCTTCCACGTCGAGGGACTGCACGTCCCGGTCCTCCGGGATGTGCTCGCCGGAGTGGACGAGGCCGCGGCGAACCCGCACGGCAGCCCGCTCGGCCTGGTCGTCCAGGGTCAGCGCGGCTCCGGCAAGACCCACCTGCTGGGTGTGATCCGCCAGCAGGTGCAGGAGCGTGAGGGCTACTTCTTCCTGGTCGGTCTGCTCGACGCCGGTAGCTTCTGGGACGGCGTGCTCGCCGCGATGCTCGACGGCTTGTCCCGGCCGGTGCCCGGCAGGCGCGAGACGCAGCTCAAACTGCTGCTGCGGCGCCTGTCCGCCCTGGTCGGGGCACCCCGAACGGCGCGCCGGGCCGTCATGGGCGACACCGAGCTGACCCGAGCGGCGCTCGACGCATTCCTGGAAGGGCTGGGCGCCTTCGACAGGCATGCCGCCCGCACCTGCCAGGAGACGGCACGCGCGCTGGCGCTCAGCGCCTCCGAGGACATCTCCCACCGCGACATCGCGGAGAACTACTTCCTCTCGGGCGAGGAGGTGGCCGCCGGGGAACGCGCGGCCTGGGGCATGCGCCGCGTTCCGCGCCCTGCCCAGCAGATCGTGCAGGACCTGTCCTGGCTTCTCGCCCTCACCGGCCCGTCGGTGGTGGCGATCGACCAGATCGACACGCTCATCGCCCAGTTGGCGATCCAGAGCGATCCCGCCCTGGGCGGTGCCGCCGCGATGAGCCCGGAGCAGGCGCTGATGCTGGCCCGGATGGCGGACGGCCTGATGGCGTTACGGCAGACGACCCGGCGCACGCTCACCGTCCTGGCCTGCATTCCGAACTCGTGGACCATCATCAAGTCCACCGCCGCCGACACCGTCGCGGACCGGTTCCGGGAGACGCCGCCGCTGCGTCGCATCGACGACGCCGACGTGGCCCGGGCGATCATCGAGAAGCGGTTCACCCTCCGCTACCAGGAGGCGGGGTTCGTCCCGCCGTACCCGTCGTGGCCGGTGTCCCCGCGCGCCTTCGCCGAGGCCGGTGCGTTCACCCCGCGTCAGCTGCTCATCGAGATCGACAAGCACATCCGCGAATGCCTCGCCGACGACGAGGTCCGGGAGATGACGAGCCTCGGCGAGCCGCCCATCGCGGAACCCCGGGCTCCCCGGCCCGCCCCGGTGACCGCCACCGGCGAGGAGATGGACCGCTACGACGCCCGGTTCGCCGAGCTGCGGGAGGCCGCCGACGTCACCGGCCCGCTGCGCCGCGCATCCGAGGACGCGGCCATGCCGCCACTGCTCGCCGCCGGGCTCACCGCTTGGATCCTGGAGCGGGGCGACGCGGGCGAGGCGTTCAGTGTCGACCCGCCCCCGAGCACCGACCCGCCGCTGCACGCCCGGCTGCGGCTCACGCTCGACGAGCGCACCGAGGACCAGGTGCACTGGTGTTTCCGGGCGATCGGCGACGACCACCACGGCAACGCCGCGCTGGCCCGGCTCCGCAAGGCGTCAGTGGCCGCCGCCCTCGACACAGGCTCCGGCAGGCGCAAGCTGTTCCTGCTGCGCAACCGCGCCTGGTCGACCAGCGCGGCCACCAGCAAGGCAGTGGGGGCGTTCACCGCGGCGGGCGGCCAGACGCTCGGCGTCGACGAGGAGGACCTGCGGGTCCTCTCCGCGCTGCGGGTCATGCTCGCCGAGGCCACCATGGACCTTCAGGGCTGGCTGGCCGAGCGCCGGCCGACCCGGGAGCTGAAGTTCCTCCAGCACGCCCTGGCCGACGTGGAGCGGTGGGGCCCCGACGCCGGGCCGATGCCGGAACCCGCCGAGCCGCCGCCAGCCGCTGCCGTCACCGGCCCGGCCGATCCCTCCTTCGTCGTCGGGCACGGGTACGACGACGGGACGCCCGTGCCGCTGGCGTTGGAGGCGTTGCGCAAGCACACCACGATCTTCGCCGGGTCCGGCTCCGGTAAGACCGTCCTCATCCGCCGCATCGTCGAGGAGTGCGCGCTGGCGGGCATCTCCGCCATCGTGCTCGACCCGAACAACGACCTCGCACGGCTCGGCGAGGGATGGCCCGAGCCGCCGGCGCAGTGGCGACCGGGTGACGCGGACCGGGCCCGCGACTACCTCACCCACACCGACGTCGTCGTCTGGACGCCCCGCCGCAACTCGGGTCGCCCGCTGAGCTTCCAGCCGCTGCCCGACTTCACCGGCGTACGCGACGACCCGGACGAGTTCGGCGAGGCCGTCGAGGCCGCCGTCGCGTCCCTCGCGCCGCGCGCCATGCTCACCGGCCGGGCCACCCGGGCTCATCTGGGGCTGGCCGTGCTGCGCAAGGCGGTCGAGCACTACGGGCGGCGCGGCGGCTCCCGCCTGCAGGGCCTCATCGACACGCTCGCCGACCTGCCGGACGGAATCATCGACCTGGACGACGCCGACAAGATCGGCCTCAGCCTGGCGCAGACCCTGACCGCAGCCATGGTGAACGACCCGCTGTTCGGCGGCGAGGGCACACCGATGGACCCCGGCGTGCTCCTCACCCCCGCTCCCGGCAAACGGGCCCGCGTCTCGGTGGTCAGCCTGGTGGGTCTGCCGTCCGACGACGTACGGCAGAGTTTCGTCAACCAGCTCCAGATGGCCCTGTTCGCCTGGATCAAGAAGAACCCGGCCGGAGACCGGCCGCTGCTCGGGCTGCTCATCATGGACGAGGCGCAGACGTTCGCCCCGTCCGGCGCGATGACCGCGTGTACCCAGAGCACACTGGCGCTGGCCGCTCAGGCCCGCAAGTACGGCCTCGGTCTGATCTTCGCCACCCAGGCGCCGAAGGGCCTGCACAACCGCATCCCGGGCAATGCGGCGACCCAGCTCTACGGCCTGATGAACAGCCCGATCCAGATCGAGGCGGCCCGGGAGATGGCCCGGGCCAAGGGCGGCGACGTGCCGGACATCTCCCGCCTCACCGTGGGCGAGTTCTACCTCGCCGCCGAGGGCGCCGCACCCCGCAAGATCCGCACCCCGCTGTCGCTCACCCACCATCCGCGCAGCCCGCTCACCGTCGAGGAGGTGCTGGACCGGGCGCGCGGCGGTCAGGGACGCAGCACGTAGCGTCCGCGTACCCCGCCCTCGGCCACCGCCCGGTGCGCGTCCGCCACCCGGTCCAGCGGCAGGACCGCGTGCACCCGCGCCGGCAGCTCACCGGCTGCGGTGCGGGCGAGCAGGTCGGCCAGGCGTAGCCCGTCGGGGCGCACGTCGACAGCGCGCACGGTGACTCCGCGTTCGGTGGCCGGCAGGGCGTTGGGCCGGACGCCGACGAACACGCCGCCGTCGCCTACCAGCGCGAGCCCTTGGTCCTGCCAGCCCGCGGCGTCGGCGACAGCGTCCCAGCCCGGCTCGGCGGCCGTGGTGAAGTCGGCGCCGAGCCCGCGGACGAACTCCTCGTCCGCGGCCCGGGCCAGGCCGGTCACCCGCCATCCCCGGGCCCGGGCGAGCGGCACGACGTAGCCGCCCACCGCGCCGGCCGCGCCGGTGACCAGCAGCCGGCCGCCGGCGGGCGGGTCGCCGAGCAGGTCGACGATCTGCGCCGCGGTCTGGCCGTTGAGCGGCACCGTCGCCGCCGCCACCAGGTCCAGATCATCGGGTACGACCGCCAGGGCGGCCACTGGTACGACGAGCTGCTCGGCGTACGTGCCGAAGTCGCGGTCGAACCCGCCGACCAGTCCGGCGACCCGCGTGCCCACGGTGAGGTCGACGCCGGGGCCAGCCGCCGCGACGACACCGGCGAAGTCCCAGCCCAGGCCGGTGTGGTGCGGCTGGTGGATGAGCCCCAGCGAGTGGAAGAAGCCGCCGACGACCCCGAGGTCGGCCGGGTTGACCGGTGCCGCCGCGACGTCCACCCGGACCTCGCCGGGCCCCGGCTCGCGCTCCGGAACGTCGATGATCTCGATCGTGTCCGGTCCGCCCGGGTTGCGGACGACGGCGGCGCGGAAGGTGCGCGTACCCATGATGGTGTCTCCTTGTTCGTGAGGGATGCCCTGCTCCACGATGGAGGGGTAACTTTCCTTCGGGAAGTACGCACTTCGGAGTGCGTTGGGTACCCCCGGGTGGGAGGCGCGGACGATGCCGACGCAGACGGCGGCGGAGAAGCGGGCGCAGGCGCGTGAGGAGTACGACGCGTTCCTCGCCGGCTGCCCGAGCCGGCAACTCCTGGACCGGATCTCCGACAAGTGGGTGGCGCTGATCCTGGCCGCGCTCGGCCGCGACGGCCCGGACCGCAACGCGGAGCCGCGGGCCATGCGCTACTCCGAGTTGTCCCGCCGGCTGGCCGGGGTCAGCCAGAAGATGCTCACCCAGACGTTGCGCTCACTGGAACGCGACGGCCTGGTCACCCGCACCGTGACGCCGAGCGTGCCGGTCACCGTCACCTACGAGCTGACCGACCTCGGTCAGTCGCTGCACCAGCTGATGTACGGCATGAAGCTGTGGGCCGAGGCGCACATGGACGAGGTGCACGCCAACCGCGAGCGGTACGACACAGCCGCCCAGAGCTGACCCGGCCACGCCGGGATTCTCCGAAACTTTCGGTACTCCTCTCGGTTCTCGTTGCGCTTCGCTCTCACGGCCGTCCATGGACTCCCGCGCTGATCAGCCGGTGGAGTCCATGTTCGCGTTGACATCGACATTGACCGATCGTGCCGTCGCGGATATCTTCCCAGGGAAGTTACCGGTACATCTTCGAAAAGTTTCAGGGCAGTGACGCGGGGGTGGGCGCACCGCCGGCTCCCACCCGCGTCGAGCCGGGCATCGCCAGCGCATCATCGTCCGATATGCAGAGGAGTGTCATGAAACATCTACCGAGGCGCAGCCACCGCGTGGTGCTGGCCGCCGTCAGCAGCGCGCTGGCTCTCGCCGGCGCCGCGCTCGTGGTGCCCAGCCTCGCCCAGGCGGCGGCGAGCACGCTCGGTGCCGCCGCGGCACAGTCGGGCCGCTACTTCGGCACCGCCATCGCGGCGAACCGGCTGGGCGACTCGACGTACAGCACCATCGCGGCACGTGAATTCAACATGATCACGGCCGAGAACGAGATGAAGCCGGAAGCGCTGCAGCCCCAGCGGGGCCAGTTCAACTTCTCCTCCGGTGACCAGATCTACAACTGGGCCACCCAGCGCGGCCTCCAGGTCCGCGGCCACACCCTGGCCTGGCACGCGCAGCAGCCGGGCTGGATGCAGAGCCTGAGCGGCAGCAACCTGCGGCAGGCGATGATCGATCACATCAACGGTGTGATGGCCCACTACCGGGGCAAGCTGGCCGCGTGGGACGTGGTCAACGAGGCGTTCAACGAGGACGGCAGCCGCCGCAGCTCCAACCTCCAGGGGACCGGCAACGACTGGATCGAGGTCGCGTTCCGGACCGCCCGGGCGGCCGACCCATCGGTGAAGCTCTGCTACAACGACTACAACATCGAGAACTGGTCGTACGGCAAGACACAGGGTGTCTACAACATGATCCGGGACTTCAAGTCCCGCGGCGTCCCGATCGACTGCGTCGGCCTGCAGACCCACTTCACCGGCGGCAGCTCACTGCCCGGCAACTTCCAGACCACGCTGCAGAACTTCGCCGCGCTCGGGGTGGACGTGGCGCTGACCGAGGTCGACGTCACGAACTCCTCGACCAGCCAGTACGCGGGCCTGACCCAGGCGTGCATCAACGTGCCGCGCTGTATCGGCATCACGGTGTGGGGCGTGCGCGACAGCGACTCGTGGCGCTCGAACGAGAACCCGCTGCTGTTCGACGGCGGCGGCAACAAGAAGGCCGCGTACAACTCGGTCCTCAACGTCCTCAACTCCGCGTCGCCCAACCCGACGCCGACCGCGACCGCGACCGCGTCGCCGACCGCCGGGCCGACCGGCGGGCCGACCACACCGCCGCCGACCACCGGCGCGAGCCGGATCGTCGGCAACCAGTCCGGCCGGTGCATCGACGTACCGAACTCCTCGCAGAGCAACGGCACCCGGGTGCAGCTCTACGACTGCCACGGCCAGACCAACCAGCGGTGGACCTACACCTCCAGCCGGCAACTGACCGTGTACGGCTCGATGTGCCTGGACGCCGCCGGTTCCGGTAACGGCTCGGCCGTCCAGATCTACAGCTGCAACGGGCAGACGAACCAGCAGTGGAACGTCAACTCCAACGGCACCATCACCGGAGTCCAGTCCGGCCGCTGCCTCGACGTCTGGGGCACCGGCAACGGCCAGCAGGTGCAGATCTACGACTGCAACGGCCAGGCCAACCAGCGGTTCCAGCTCGTCGCCACGAGCTGACCTCCTCGTACGGAAGGCGCGCGACGGACGGGCCCGGTCTGAACACGATCGCCGGGCCCGCCCGTCGCGTCTCTGAGCATTAGGCTGATCGGAGTGTGTGAGGCGGCCGGGCGCGGGGGGAGCGGAGACGGCAATGATCATCGTGGTCTTCGACGCCGACCGGGAGTGGTACATCCAGGGCCGCGTCTACGCGAACATCATCGAGTCGGTGCCGGCCGGGATGCTCCAGGACGACGACCTGGAGCTGCACATGTGGCCCGCCCGGGCGATGGGCCTGCTGAGGCTGCCGGGCATGGAACCGGACCGAGCCGAGCGAATCGCGGCAGCGCTCGTTGAGGGCGTGACCCGCCGCCTGCGGACCATCGACCAGAGCGACACCGAGATGGTCACGTTCTACGAAGGCCTGCGAGAGATCGCCGCCCGGCACGCCTGATTCGTGCCCGCCAGGTCAAGGGACAAGCAACTCCGAGCGGTACTCGGCGGCCAGCGTGGCGGCCCGGTTCCGGCGCTCGGCCTGCTCCTCGTCGGTGAGAGCCGGCGGCGGCGACGTGGGACCGTCCACCCGATCGCCCACGCGCAGGAAATACTCGTCCTGCCCGGCCGGCGTGCACATGCAGAGCAGCCGCGCGGGCTGGTCGAACGAGTTGCGGAAGAAGTGCGGCGCGTTCGCCGGAATGTTGATCGTGTCCCCGGCCCGCGCGACGGTCTGCTCGCCCCGGAACGTGAACTCCACCGCCCCGTCGAGCACCGTGAACATCTCCTCGAAGTCGTGCCGGTGCGGAGGCGGCCCGCCGCCGGGCGGAACCCGCATGTCGATCAGGCAGTACCGGCCGGCCGTCTGCTCGCCGGTGACCAGGATCGTGTAGGTGCCGCCCGCGATGGCGAGGTGCGTGAGTGCGGGGTCGTCGGGACGGGTGTGGACGAGGGTACGGGTCGGATCGTCGGACGGGATCGCACCGCTGGCCATCAGCTCTCTCCTCGATCGTCGGTCTGCGGATCGATCCCCCTCATAGCCATCCGGCAAGCCGCTAAACCTGGCGCCGCCCTCGGACCGATTACCGCTCCCCGCCAGCTTCGTATCGGTACTCGCACTGCTTCTGCATCGCCTTGATCCTTCGCAGCCGGCCGATCAACTCGGCAGTGATCTGGTTCGGGTCGTCACTGACCTCGATCCGGACGCCTACCGCGCGTCGCAGTTCAGTGAGCAACAGTTCCTTCAGGCTCTCGGACATCCCGGCTCCCGTCAGCGACCGTGGTACGCCAGCGCAGCCCACAGGGCCGGCTGGGTCAGGTCGGTCGTCATGACGGTGTGCAGGTGTGCACCGGTCAGAAACGGTGGCAGTACCCGATCGGTGTCGAGCATCCAGCGTTGCGTGGCGTTCACCGCCGCAGCGGGGCGCAGCCGTCGGTCGACCAGGTACAGGTGGACCATGAACAGGGCGAGGGCCGCGAACGGCGCCGGCACCTCCCACCGCCAGCCGACGACCCCGGTGAAACCGGCGTCCAGCAGCTTCGGTGCGGTGCCCTCCGTGAGCACGGCCAGCCCGCCTCCGCCGTGGAGGTCCGCCATGTCCAGCGTCCGGCCCTCGGCCAGTTCGATGGTGTCGCCTCTTGTTCCGCAAGCCAGGTGCACGAGCGATGCGCCGGGCATCCGCTTGAGCAGGTCGTCCGGTGTCCCGACCGCGTCGATCGGCTCCAGCGATCTGCCCAGGCAGGCCGACCGCGGATAGAACAGCCGCCGTACGACCATGACGTCGGCCATCGACGGGTCGCGGTCGCCGCGTGGATTGACGACGAAGAGCGGTTCGGCATCCACCGGTGTCACCGGTCGTGCGGCGAGCCGTACCACCTGGGCTCCGGACGTCACGGACGACAGCACGACGTCCTGTGCCAACCGGCGATCTCCACCGATGCGCACTGCGCTCAGCGCCAGCCGGTCGAGACCGCCGGTCGCGGCGATCAGCAGGTTGCCGCTGGTCCACCTTCCCAGGACCGCCGGCAGACCAGGGTCATCGGAGTTCAGCGGATCGGCCACGGGAACGTTGGCGAGCAGGTCGAGCCGGTCGGTCCCGGCGTGGAGGCAGAGCACTCCGGCGGTCCGTCCCGCGTCGTCGGTTGGATGCAGGTACACCAAGGCGGCGACGTCGAGTTCTCGGAGCGCAGCGGCGACCATCGCCGGGGTCGGTGGTTCTGCGGCGTCCACCGCGCGCGGTGCTGCTCCGATGATGACTGACAACACGTCACGGGTGAGGTGGTCGCCCGGTCGTTCGGGAGAGGCCCCGGCGACCTCCAGTGCCACGAATGCATCTTCGGTCTGTCCGTCGGCGAGCATCCAGCCTGCGAACCGGGCTGCTCGGTGCCGGTCCGGGTCCGGGCCGCTGAGCGCGTTCACTCCTGCCTCGCGACTGAGCGCGGTGTCTCCGGCAGCGCCCCGACGCCGATACGCCTCGGCGAGCCGCCACCAGGTGCGCGTACGCAGACCGCTGTCGTCGAGAGCGCGGGCGGCACGTGACAGCAGGGGAATCGCGGCCCCCGGATCTTGCAGCTTCAGCCGGACCGCGCCGAGGATCGCGGCCACCCGCGGCGGCTGTCGCCCTGGGAGCGCGTCGACCGAGGCGCTGAGGGCGTCGCGATCGTCGCGGAGCAGTGCGTCGAGTAGTCCGGCCAGTTCGCCGAGGGCGGGGTCGGCGGCGATGGGCTCGCCGGCCCGAACCGCAGCGGCGAGCCGCGCATGCGTGACCGCGACGGACAGGGCCGGTGGCCGGGGATGCGTCGGCACGGCGGCGGCGAAGGCTTCCAGATCGACGGGCATGTCGTCGCGGAGCGCAACCACCGTCCGGCACAACTCGGCGAGCGCGGTCACCGCGGACGGCGGGGAGGGGATCCGCTCCGCGTACGAGGCGAAGGTACCGGCGACGCTCGTGATCGGTCCGGACAGCGGTCGGGTGTCGTCGAGAACCTCGCCTATCGCCTCGACAAGCACGATCGCGGCGGGGTGCCCAGGTGGAACACGATCCGATGCGACGGCGAGATGGTCGGCGGCGGTGGACAGCGTGGCATCGGGCGCCTCGTCGCCGTCGTCACCCCAGCCGCTGCCGTCGCGTCGGTGGCGTAGGCACAGCCCGACGGCAAGCAGCAGCAGGTCGAGGCCGTGCTCCACTGGTGTGCCGTCCTCCTCGGCGGTGACCGCGTTGGCCGCCGCTCCCACGAGGGCGTCCAGGCCTGCGGCCGGCACCGTGAGGTCGGTGGTGAGTAGTACGCGGACCTGCTCCCAGACGGCGAGCCCGGGGTCCGGAACCAGTGCCCTGAGTTGTTCCCGGGCGGCCCGGCGGGCCGAAGCTGTGGGGGACTGGCCGGTCGGCGCGGCGGGGGCGGCGCGGCGCGGCGGGATCGTCGGCTGCTCCGCTGCGGGGCCCAGCATGTCGAGGACCGGGTAGTCCATCGGGTCTGCGTGCAGCAGCGACAGGTACGGACCCATGCCGCGTTGCAGGCGGCTCAACTCCGCCGCCAAGTCACTGAGCTTGCTGAGGTCGAAGCGGGCCAGATCACCGTCGAGTAGCGGCTGGATCATCTCCGTGATGTCAAGCATGGTGCGGGCGGCGGTGGCGATGTCGGGGTTGATCGGTTCCCGGGCCAGCACCCCGCGAAACAGCCGGGCGGCCTCGCTGATGTCCGCGCTGCCGGCTGCCGGAGGACCGCCGAGGAACCCACTGCGAGCGCCCGGACCCAGCGCCTCGACCGCCCGGCTGAGGAACAGTTGACCCAAGATCAGGGGTACGGTCGTGGCCTGCACCGGCGGCAGAGTGGTGAACCTCGTCGCTTCGGCGAGCACGGACATGGCGACTTGCCGGTCCTGGGAAGCGCCACCGTGAGCGGTGTAGCGGGTGGCCAGGAGCCAGCCGTACAGGGCAGCGATCTGGCCGCGTGCCGGGTCGTCGCCCGCGCATGCCAAGCGGTAGGCCTCGCGCCACGCATCGAGCGCGGCGGACAGTTTGCCGAGTGAGGTGGGCTGGCCCGGCCCCATCCGCCAGTACTCTTGGCTCAGCTTCTGGCCGAGCCGCACCAGGGTCGGCAGCCGCGCCGGCCCTCGATCATCCTGAAGCTTCGTCACGTCGTCGTCCATGGCGTCGTCGCCCTCCCGTTCATTACCGTCCCCAGTGGACGAATCCAGCCCAAGCGACCACACGTGCGGGGTCGGCATCCTCAAGCATTCGGCGCAGCGGGATCGGCATCTTCCGCGGCGGCTGCCGATCGTCGTCGAGCATCCACAGCTGCGCCCGGTGTAGTGCGTCCCACGGCGCGCGTCGCTCGGTCGTCAGAAAATGGTGAAACATGTACATGAGCAGGGAAGTCTCCTGGTCGGGGACGCTCCACTGCGTCGACAGCACCGAGCGCGCGCCCGCCGCCATGAACATCGTCCCGAGGCTGTACGCCTCGTCGTATCCGTGGACCGACCGGCCGGAGTTGCAGGCCGCGAGCACCACGAGGGCGATCGGGCGGCGTCCGGCCTCGGTCATGACGCCCATCAACTCGTCCGCGGCAAGGTCGCCCTCCGCCAGCAGCAGGCGCGACGACGCGGATGTCTGGGCCGTCTCGATGACGCCGTGCGACGCGAGGTGCAGAAAGGTGCCGGCCCGGGAACCGTCGGCGCGCAACCAGGTGCGCACGTCATCGGCGGTGCCCGCGCCGGAGCGACTGACCCTTCCGTCCGGGCGCCGGCCGACATAGGTCGCGCCCGGATAGAAGACCTGGTGGATCGCGTACGCCTCGAGCCGTGCGGACCGTAGGTCCGACGCCCGGCCCGCGGTGTCCGGGTCGGCCACGATCATGCCAGCGGGACTCACCGGGACCGGCTCGGCCGCCGCGGTGTCGCACAGCATCCGCGCTGAGACAGCCTGCGTCAGCGCGACATGCTGCACCGCGTAGCTGCCGTCCGGGGCGCGCGCCGCCTGCCAGGGCACGCGGGCGAGGTCCCCCATGGGGATCAGGACGAGGCGTGCCAGGCGCTCCCCGCCGAGGTACGGCTTGAGCAACGGCCCCATCGCGGCCTTCCACGCCCATCCGCACACCTCATCGAGGCTTTCGGCGAGTGCTGGTTCGTCGATCGGATCCACCTCGCGGAGGAGGCGCCCGGCTCGACTCACCACGGCGCTGAGATAACGCTCGACATCGGTGCCGGCGGCGATCGACAGGTGTGGCAGGGCGACGAAACGCGGAGGGCCCTCGATCGGGGCGACCACCGCCCAGCCCGGTGTTCGTGACTCCGCCGGAACCAGGTACACGAGAGCATCCGCGCCGAGCCGGCGCAGCGCCTCCTGGATCTCGTCGAGGTCAGGCGCGTCGAGGAGGCCCGTGTCCCGGGCCAGCACCGCGAGAACCTCCTCGCGCAGCCGCAGCGGCGGATCGCCCACCTCCCGCCACCGGTCGGCCAGATCGCGGTGCCCCGCCTCGACCAGCCGGGTGTACGGGTCACGTAGCTCGGTGGCCGCGAACAACATCAGGCCGCGACCTGCGTCCAGCGCCCGTAGCGCGTCCGCCGGATGGTGGTCGATCAGGAACCGACCGGCGGCCGCCACTGCCTCCTTGGCCGCCTCGGCGGCGACGGCCCGAGCGGACATCGGATCGGGTTGCAGCAGAATCCGCCACGTGTAGCCGCGTAGCCCTTCGAATGTGTGGAGCCGGGAAGGCCGGGCTTCGTCACGTCGCCGCCGAAGCCCGGCGAGCATCTCGTTGACGAACGACCAGTTCGGGTGTTCCGGACCACCGGCCGCCTCGTGGGCGCGCTCCAGCACCGTGATGGCCTCGTCGACGTCGGCGAGTGAGCCGGTCACTTCCGAGCGGTGGGTTAGCCCCAGCGCGAGCGAGGCCAGGTGGAACACGTGGTGTGGGTGGGTGTCGGGACTCAGGGCCACGGCCTCGCGCAGGGCGTCGAGACCGGTGTTGACGGTGTCCAGGT
This sequence comes from Micromonospora sp. CNZ285, assembly GCF_004637285.1. Taxonomy (NCBI): domain Bacteria; kingdom Bacillati; phylum Actinomycetota; class Actinomycetes; order Micromonosporales; family Micromonosporaceae; genus Micromonospora; species Micromonospora sp. CNZ285. Next base: position 5,578,623 of record NZ_SPQD01000001.1, read on the forward strand.
CGGTCTCGGCGCCCTGCCGCATCGTCATGCCGCCAAAGGCCACCAGTTGGGTCAGGCGGTCCGTCGCGGACTCGCCCGCCCGTACCCGGGGGATCGCCGGCACCTCACCGTTGCTTATGGCGCCCAGTGCCTGCGCCATCGGTCCGGCCTCAGCCATCGCCTCACGAAGCGGATGCCCCGGCGAAAGATCGGCGGACCGCTCGGCCACATCAGCGAACAGGGCAAGTGCCGTGCCATCGTCGCCGGCTTGATTGGCCTGGTAGGCGGCAACGAGGTTCGGCAGGATCGCCCGCATCGCGTCGAACTCGGGGTTGCCCGCAATCAGGTCGCTGAGGTTCGACAGTGCCGTCGCGATCCTGCTTCCACCGCCCTGGGGATAGCCGGCGACCATCTCGAGCGTGGCCCCCGCGAGCTCGGCCAGTCGCCGAACCAGCGGATCACCGGCGAACTCCGCAGCGAGGCGGTCCATCTCGGCAATCTTCGCGCGAACGTCGACAAGGCTTCCGTCGTGGGCCGCGCTGAGCACCTCCTGGATCCGGGCGGCGGCCTGTGCTCGCCTGAGGTGCTCGGGCTCTCCCGCACGGCTGGTCATCACTGCTCCTTCCGGCCTGCCTTCTAGAGATCTGACGGACGATCCGCGCGGCTGAACAGCTCGAGCACCGTCTCGATGACGTGATCGAGACGATCCGGATCGCCGATCAGGGCGCCGACCTGCTCCGCGCCCATCGGGTCGTCGCCGGGAGCCCGGTCCAGACCGTGGGCCGCCGGGAGCGCGCCGAACACCGTGCCAAGGACCTCCGTGACGAGGACACGCAAGTCCTCGCCGGCGTCCCGCCGGCTCTTCATCAGTGCGATCGCCCGAGCGGCGAGCTCGAGCATCAGGGCGTCGTCCTTCTCGTGCCGCTCGACCAGGGCGAGCGGCTCAGGCTCGGCGTATTCGCCGGACGATTCACGCCGTGGGAAGTGCACCGGTGCCCGCTTGCGGCCGAGCGGCCGATCCACGTTCCGCTCGTACCAGGTCGGGCGCTGCCGCATCGCGGCCAGCACGGCCTCGATCTCGTCGGCGACCTGCGACTCTCCGGCGCTGTGGTCGCCGGTGCGCACGGCGCGCCGCGCAGACCAGGCGGAGAGCGGCCACAACGAGGAGCCTGCGGTCGCCTCGGTACCGACCCAGTCGAGGATCGCCATGGCCAGGTCCAACAACCAGGGGTCGCGGCCCACCGCCTCGGCCAGCCACTTCGGCACGCGCGGTCGTTGTGGTGCGCCCCGTTCACCACGTCGACGGCGGTAGCCGTCCACTGTCGCCCGCCGCATCCGCATGGTCAGCCAGCCCTCGAGGTTGTCGATCGGCACGTCGGCATGTGCGAACAGGTCGTCGAGAACCGCCTCGACGTCGTCATGGAAGCGGTCGAGGCAGTCGGGCGAGAGCCGCTGCACACCCATGGCGCAGATGTGGTGCCCACGCCCACGCTCGACCCGCCTGGTCACGCGCAGGAAGATCAGCGGCCAGGCGAGCTCGGCGGCGGCGGCGCGGAGCCGCCGGCGCTCCGCTTCGGCCGATGCAGCGAAATGCCGTGTGAGCGCGCCCTGCCGGGCCAGCTCACGGACGACATCCGTCGTGGCGGGTTGCTTCTCGGGACTGACCACGGCGAACTCCTCCGTACCTCGACGTTTGCATCGATCGTCTTGACGGGGTCGCGGTCGGGCGAGGCGTGGCGGTGGAGATACCGGGAAATGCGTACGTGGCCCGTCGCATGCGTACGGGCCACGTACCTTCCCGATCGGTCAGGACATCTCGCTCGGCGGACGCGGAGTCGGGTCGAGGGCGAGCACCACGCTGGAGGCGGTCGCCCCGTTGAGGAAGACGGTGACCGCCCGGCCGGCGCCGTCGTACAGCCCCAACTCGACGGTGGTGCGGTTGGTCATCGCCTCCCGGACCAGCCGCACCACACCGGATGCGTCAGCGTCGGCGATGAACCACTCGGCCGGGCCGATGATGAGCTTCTTGGTCATACTCGTACTCCTTGTCGTGATGGTGATTGGGACGGATCAGGCCACCTCGTCCACGCAGAACGTGAACGAGAAGTCTTGTGGGTGCCGCACGTGGCGGCCGATCCCGAACTGCTCCTGTGCCAGCAGAGATGTGCGGTAGAGCCCGACGCTCGGCCCCACGACACCGGTGAGCAGTTCGTAGGCCGTGTTGACCAGGACCGCTCCGGCGCCCACGAGGGCGACCGCGACGGCGGCGTGTGGCGCGGTCATGGCCAGTCCGGCGACCTCGGCGACGGCCCCGTGCACCACCGGGTCGGTGAGCTTCTTCTCGAGTAGCGAGCTGAGCGCCAGGCTGCCGGTGGTGTCCCGGGAGACCCACACCGCGATGTCCAGAAAGTGCTCGGCCGGCCCGTGATAGATGAGCACGTTGTCCATCGGAAGGCGGTCGCCGTCGCGTACGTTGCTGAACCGCATGGTCTCCGCGCGATAGACCGGCTGCCCGCTCGACCCGCCGGTGAGCACCACCGCGTCCACCCGGATGTCCGCGCTTCCCAACGCCCGGTTGCGGTGTACCACGAGTTCGGCGATGCGGACGGCGAGCTTTCCCGGCGCCGCGCCGCGTGGCGACAGCAGCCGGATCGGTTGCGCGGGTCGCTCGTCGACCAGGAACACGGCTCGTTCCGCCGTGGGAGGTGGCGTCGGACTGAGCATGAAATCGATCGGTTGAACGGCGTAGCGGACCTGGTCGGCGGGCGCGGGACCGACTTCACGAGTGGAGCCGGTGGCGATCTGTGCGAGCAGGTGGGCCAGTCCCGATCCAGTCGTCGGCCGGCCGTCTCCCCGTACACCCGGCCGTTGCAGGCTGGACACATCGATCGGACCGTCACTGACCAGGACCAGTACGGTCTCGGGTCGAGGTGCCGACATGTCGATACCGTCCGGCCAGTTGACGGCCACGCCGGTCAGCTCGTTACGGTCCTCGTTCCAGCCGTACGTGTAGGAGGCACCGGGCTCAAGTCGGACGCCACTCGGATCGGAGTGTGTGAGCAGCGCGATCCGGTACGAGACGCCGATGTCGACGAGTGACACGAACACATCGAGGTCGCCCTCGTTCGTCACCCGGAAGAAGATCCGCTCGTCGGCCTGCGCGAACAGGAGTTCCCCGGAGGGCGCGAGTGGCATCTCCCGGCCGCCGCGCACGCGGCCCCACTCGGTTCGTACCGACTGCCGTAGAGGTCGGCTCGGATCGCCGCTCAGCCGCCGCAAGGCCGTGGCCTGGGCGATCTGTCGGAGGTTGGCGACGACGGCACCGACGCCGGCTGGGCTCGGCCGGTACGGCAGGTGCAGCGGCCCTGCCTCGTCCCGCACCGCGAGGCGGCCCTGCTCATCGACGGTGACCTCGACGGTGACCTCGCCGGTGGTCTCCGCGTCCTGCGCGGCCAGTCGTAGCATCGGGTGCAGGACGATGCCCTCGGCGAGTTCCGCCGTCACCGGATGGTCCGACGGCAGCCGTACCGCCAGCGTAGGCGGCGCGGCGCTGGTGCGGTACGCGCGAGCGTCGGCCGGCACGGCCTGCCCCGGCGGCGTGAGTCGCAACTGCGCGGCGGCCGCTGCGGGCAGCAAGCGAGTGACCACCGCCTTGCCCAGCGCCGGCCCGTCGTGCGAGCTGGTGGCGTCTCCACGCATGATCGCGAACTCGTCGCCCGTCCGGACGCTGAGCAGCGGCGCGCCGAGCAGCCGGATCCGGTCCGGGCCGTCGACCGCGACGGGTAGCCCGTCCAGCGCGTCCGCTTCGGTTGTCTCGAACAGCCGGCGTCCGGAAGGCCCCTCGACCTCGGGTCGCTGCGCGGCCACGAATGTCTGCACCTCACGACGGATCGCGTCCACCAACGCGGCCCAGCTGATCCGCAGCCCGTCCGTCTCCCGCAGTGCGCGAGACAGCGCGTCGGTCAGCAGGCCCATCTCGACGCCGTCCCGGTTGACGGTCTCCCAGGACGAGCCGGACGGCGAACACGCCACCACTCGCACCGCATGCGGATTGCCGATCAACGGACGCCGGTCGATCGGAAGGCCGACGGCGACCAGCCTCTGTACCTGCCGTTCCACGCTCTCGTACGTCGGTCGCCACCGCGCCCGCGCGTCCCGCAACAGCGCCTTCACCCGCCGTTCGGGCTGCCGGGACATGTGCGCGGCGTGGCAGCAGTCGAAGATCACGGTGACGTTGTGGGTGCGATCGGTGAGCCCGGCGAGCAGCACTGAGAGTTCGACGTCGGTGATACCGCGGAAGTCGTCCTCGTCCGAGTCCGCGTAGTCGTCCGGCACGATGAACTGCAGGTCGCGGCCGTCGGGCGACCGTAGGCGACCACCGTGGCCGCTGTAGTAGACGACGACTGCGTCGTCCGTGCCGGCGTCGGCGGTCAGCTTCTCGTAGGCGTCGCGAATCCCGGCCCGGGTGGCGTACGGAGTGACCAGCCGCTGGACGTCGAAACCGCGCGGTGTCAACGCCTGCTCCATCGCGTCGACGTCGTTGAGTACGCCGGCCAGGCCGTGGGTCTGCGCACCGATCAACAGAGCTTTTCGCGTCATGCCCGTCACTGACGGACAGGCGGGCGTGTGGTCAGTCGAAGAGCCCTTCGCGACGGGCGAGGGCGATCGCCTCCACGGCGCTGTGCACGCCGAGCTTCGCGTACACCCGTTCGAGCTGCTTGTCCACGGTCCGCTTCGCCACGCCGCGGGCGTTTGCGATACCCACCGGGTCCTTACCTTCGTAGCGAAGGCGAAGGGTGTCCAGTTCCGCCGGGGTGAGGTCGAAGGGGCGCCGGGCCGGCGCCGGGCGATCGGCGAGGTCGAGGCCGATCCTCGCGGCGAGTTGCCGCACCCGGTCACGCAGGGGCACGGCGCCGAGAGTCTTCGCCACCTGGTAGGCGTTGCGCGCCGGTTCACGGGCTGCCTTCGGATCGGCGGCCGCGAGCGCCAGGGCCTGCCGCCAGTGGGCATAGGCGGCCGGGTAGGGCCGGTCGAGTCTCGCCCAGCCGTGCGCGACCCGCTTCCAGCCGGTGGCGGTGTCCGCGCCTCGGATACGCAGCCGTTCGGCCTTGCAGAGCAACACGAGTTGGTCGATCTCGTCTTTCGCCGGCTGTCGGCGAGCATCCGACGCGAGATGGGCGATCCGGTCGCCGTCGGCCGCTGCGCCGTGCGGATCGACCGTCGCACGGTCGGCCGCGCAGCGCATCCCCACCGCGCAGAGGCGCAGCAGCTCGAGCGCGTTCTCACCTCCACGCACCGCCGCCACGCCCCGGAGTACCTCGTCCGCCGCCCGCGCGAGATCGTTCTCGGCGAGTGCCAACTCCGCTCGGACTCCGTGCAACGGGCCCAGGAACCGAGGGTCCTCGCCGTGCTCCACGTTCTCGATCGAGGTGAGCAACTCGCGCGCCTGGTGGAGATCGCCACGCGCCACCTTGATCTCGGCGAGCGTGAGACGCGGATAGAGGCTTTCCGCCGGCAGCCGGTCCAGGGTCACCTCGGTGATGATCTTTTCGGCGTCGTCCCACTCACCCAGCAGCACGAGCGCGGCGCTCGAATTGTTGGCCAGCACCGTCCCCTGCCGCGTACCGGCCAGGTCGAACCGGCGGGCCTCGTCCAACGCCGCCATCGTCACCTCGGCGGATTCCCGCAGGCGCCCGGCGTGCTCCAGGACCAGACCCAGGTTTCCGTAGGCCCGGAAGAGATCCTCGATATGGTTGGCCGACCGGGCGATCTCGATGGACCGGCGCAGCCGCACCTCACCCTCCGGATCGCCGAGCATGCCGAGGGCCAGGCCGGAGATGTTGAGGGCCCGCCCTCGGACGGCCTCATCCTCGACCGTGGTCGCCATGGTCAACGCCTTGTCCGCGGTCCTGCGGCCCTCCTGGTAGTGCCCGGCCTGCAGGTGGGCGAGCGCGATCCCGGCCAGGACCCGAGCCTTCACGGCCGAAGGGCGGCTGTGGGCCAGCAACGTGGCCGCCTCGCGGAACACCTCACCGGACTCGGCCCGCCGACCGGCTTCCCACAGGTAGGTGGCGCGTCGCTCGTGCATCTCGCCCAGCCGATCGGGGTCGCCGTCGTGATCGGGTGCGTCGATGGCCTCCTCGACGAGTTCCAGGGCCTGGTCGACCCGTCCGGACCAGCGGGCCGCCTCGGCCGCCTCGGCGAGTAGCTGCGAGCGGGTCACACCGGCTCGGGCCTGCGGATCGGCGACGCGGTGCCACAACCGCAGGGCTCGATCGAACTGCACCTCGGCCGAGGAGAACGCCAACGTCCGGGCTGCTGCTCGGCCGGCCTGCACGGCGTACGTGAGCGCCTGCGGCCAGGCGCCCGCCTGATACCAGTGGCTGGCCTGCTCGGCTACGGCCGAGCCGTCGATCAGTGACAACCGGGGGTCGGCTGCCAACGCCTCGGCCATCGCGGTGTGCAGATCGACCTGAGTGTCCCGGACCGTCTCCTGGTAGACCACCTCGCGCAGCAAGGCGTGCCGGAAGCTGTAGCTGTCCTCCTGGCCGGCAACGAGCATCTGCTGGTCGAAGCACTCCTGCAACGCGTCCCGCAACGTCTCGGCCGGTAAGCCGCTCACCGTCCGCAACAGCCGCCGGCTCATCGCCCGCCCGGCCACAGCCGCGACCCGTAGCACCTTGAGAGCTTCCTCGCTCAGACCACCCAGGCGGGCGAGCATCACCGAGCGGATGTCCGGTGGCAGCTGGACGTCTTCGTCCCGACCGGCGAGGGCGCCGGCGGCCACCAACTGCTCGGCGTAGAACGGGATGCCGTCGGACCAGCGCAGGCAGCGCTCCACGAGCCGTGGATCGACGCGCCCGGGGCTACCCGCCGCGACGAGACGGCGCATCTCCTCCAGTGTGAAGGCCGGTAGCTCGAAGCGCTCGGTGCGGCGGAGGAACGTCGTGCCGGCCAGCAGTTGCCACAGTGGGTCGCCGCGCCGGGGGTTGGCGCGGTAACTGCACACGAAGAGAAGCCGGCGGCCGTCCGGGGGCGCCTGGGCCAGATGCCGCACCAGGTCGAGCGTCGAAGGGTCGGCCCAGTGCAGATCCTCCATGATCAGCACGACAGGGCTCTCCGCCCCGATGTGGTCGAGCATCCGGCGGACCGCCAGGAAGACCTGCTGGGGCGTGTGCATGGAGTCGCCCTCGAGATCGAAGAAGGCAGTCAACTTCCGGTACGCCGGGCCGCCGAGTTCCGCAGCCTCCTGGTCGCCGTGCTCCCGGCCGAACGTCTCCAACGCTTCGAGCAGCGGGGCGTACGGCATCGGGTCGCCGAAGTGCTCCTCACACGCGCCGGACAGCACGTGGACGCCGGATTCCCGTGCCTCCCGTGCGAACGCGGCCACGAGCCGGCTCTTGCCGACTCCCGGCTCTCCACCGATCAGTACCGTACGGGCCGTGCCCTGCCCCGCCTCGGACAGGCGGCGCCGCAATGTGTTCAGCTCGTGGTCGCGGCCGACGAACACCGGCTCCTCAGGCACGTACACCGTCCTTCGTCGAAGCTATCGACCGCGCCCGATCTCGATGATATCCAGCACCGTGGCGACGATCCGGTCCAGTTCGCTGCTGTCACGCAGCACCCGCTCCAGGCGGTCGTCGTACGCGCGCCCGAGGTGGCCTCCACCCGCGTCCGCGCCGAACACCGTGTCGAGCACCTCGGCGACCACTGCCGGAGCCGCCTCGCCCCGGGCGAGGCGCACCCGGATGAGTTGCACGGCCCCGTGAGCCAGCGCGGTGAGTAACCGCTCGTTCTCGGCCTCGGCATCGACCGGGACGTCGCCCCGATCGTCGAGGAGCGCTGACGAGGCGACCGGAGCCTGCTTGTGGCCGAGCGGCCCTTCGACGTACTGCTCGTACCACTGCGGACGGCTGCTCATGGCGTGCAGGACGGTGCGGATGTCGGCCTGCAGGTCCGTCTCGCCGTACGTCGACCAGCCACCATGCCGCTCGCAACGTCGTACCACCCAGCTCTCGGTGGGCCACAGCTCGTAGCCGGCGGTGGCCGGCGTACCCGCCCACAGCAGGATCTGGGTCGCCAGGTCGAGCAGCCACGGCTCGCGGCCCAGTTCGTCGGTTAGCCAGGCCGGCACGCGGGGACGCTGCAACGCCCCATGCTCACCACGCCGTCGTCGGTGCGCATCGACAGTGGCCGGGATCAGACGGCTGGCGATCCAGCCCTCCAGGTTCTCTATCCGTGCGCTCGCTTTGCGGGCCACGTCGTCGACCACGGCCTCGACGTCGTTCTCGAACCGGTCCAGGCATTCGGCCGCCAGGTGTCGCACCGAGGCGGCGCAGCTGACATGGCCCCGGCGCATCTCGATCTTGCGGGTGAGTCGCTGATACACGACCGGCCAGGCGATGGAGTACGTCGCACCGGTGAGCCGCGAACGGCGCGGGCCCGAGGCGCCCGCGATCGTGGTAGCCAGCAAACCCTGGCGCGCCAGATCCCGGACCTCGTCGACGCCGTCGGTGTGGGGCGATCCGAGCACCGCACCCTCCTCATAGTGGACCAACGAAGGTGACTCACCTTGAACCAGGGAATTGCGCACGGTGAACGGCGAGATGAATCGTTTCAGTCGCCGGTCAGTCGAGGCGATGCGCGGCTCAGAGGTCGGGTTATCACCGATTGGTCCACAACGGAGGGTCGAGAGGACGATAGATCCGGATGAACGTCGTAGTCCGAAAGCATGACCCTGTCTTGATCGGAAACGGCCTGCCGGTGGGAGCAAATTGCGGGCATGCTGGCGGTGGGCTCGACTCGACGGCCGACAGGAGCGCACCCATGGACGAGGATCCGACCTCCGCCGAGCTGCGCGAATACCTCACGTCGGAGCTGCGCGAGGCGGGCGCGGCAGCCGTTCGCGCCGGTGCGGATCCGGACGCCGTGACGGCTGATCTGAAAGAGCGGCTCCGGCGGATCAACGAGATGCTGGCCGCTGCGGAAGAGCCCACCCGTCCAGACCCGGTCGACTGACCGAGGCACTCACCGGCGCCTGAGTCGGCAATCGGTCAGTGGCGAAACTGTTCTGGTCAGAGGCGCACCTGCCGAATAAGGCCCGTTCGCCGAAGGCCATCTGGCGGCTCCTGCGCCGGGGGTGCTGCCGAGAGTCGAGTGCGCGCCCGGGTCGGTGCCGAGCTGCTGCACCCCGAGACGAACACGGCCGCCTCGGCCGCCACCCTGCCGCTGCCCGACATCTGCACCGTGGTCCTCGGCCTGGCGGCCTTCCGACCTGATCTTCGCCACCCGCTACGGTCAGCCGGTCGAGCTACGGAACGTCAACCGCTCCTGGGACCGGCGCTGGGAGGCGGCGGGAGTCCGACGGATCACCGTGCGGGATGCCCGGCGGACCTGAGCCTCGCGGCTGGCCAGCCTCGACGTGCATCCCCGGTGTCCAGTTCGCTAACGGTCTGTAGCGATACCGGCATACTGACCCGCGGAAGAGTGGGCCGCCAGGGACTCGAACCCTGAACCTATGGATTGCCGGCGAACTGGCTGGGTCGGGCGCGGTGCGAGGTCATCGTGCCTGCTGGCGCGCTTCTCGGCTTGGTTCGGCCGGCACGGTTGCTGTACTTCGCTGCTGTACTGCTGGCATCAGATCAGCCGCTGGATGCGGACCTTAGGGCGCTCGTTCCTGAGGTGGCCTTGCTTGTGCTGGCGGACCTGCTCCTCCCAGACCTCCTGGTCGTAGTCCAGGTCTGGAGGGGTCCACTTGTGAGAGCCGTCGCTGTAGTGGAACTTCTCGTCCCCGGGCCGAAGGATGCTCATCGGGTCCAGCCGAGGAATCGGTGGTGCAGGTGGCCGGCGGGGACGTGGGCCAGGTCCTGGGCGGCGTCGATGAGCTGGGCAGCCAGGTAGAGAGCCATCGACACCGGGGCGCGGTCGTACTCCGCTCGCAGCTCCCGCCGCCGCGTCTGGCAGGGCCAGTCGGCACCGCAGCCGCCGCAGCTCCAAGCCGGTGTGACCGGGAGGTGAGTCGTCATCTCCGCAGCTCCTTCGCCGCCTGGTTCGTTGGTCGGGCGTCTTGCCGGTCGTCCTCAGAAGGCCAGTGGCCTCGATTGATCGGTATCCGATGCGTCGTACGACAGGTCAGCTCGCTTCCGCATCGGCAGACCCTCCGCCATCGCTCCCATGACCAGACCGGCCGGTGCCGCCTGGCCAGAGTGAGCGCGACGGCGATCAGGTACTCCTCGTACGAGACACGAGGCATCGGGCCTCCCTCGGCTCTCGACCAAGGTCGCGGGTGTTCCCGCAGACCGGCTAAGCGCAATGCCGCAGCTCGCATCACCGTAACGACGTAGGACTGTAGATACAATAAGATGTAGAGCTGTTGGACACGTAGCGTCACTTTCGTGATCGACCCGAGTGCGGATCGCGCCGTGTTCCGGCAGCTCGCAGACCTCCTGCGAGACCGGATCACCTCTGGCGACCTCGCGCCCGGGGCTTCACTTCCCAGCGAGCTGCGGTTGGCTCAGGAGTACGGGCTGAGCCGCACCAGCGTCCGACAAGCGGTAGCACTGCTCCGGTCGGAAGGGCTCGTAATCGTGGAACCGCCGCGCGGCACGTTCGTTCGCGCCGTCGAACCAACCGAGACGGTAACGCTCCTCAAGGGCGACACCGCCACCGCTCGGATGCCTACCCCTGTCGAGCGGCGCGAGCTGGAGATGGGCGAGGGCATCCCGGTCATCGTGATCTTCCGTGCCGACGGTTCCCGCGAGCTGTACGCCGCCGATCGCATCCGCGTCGGCCGGTAGCAGCGGCTGATGACCCCTCGCTTGTAAGTTCTGGGCGTTTCGTCCGGTGGGATCCGTCGGTGCCCGCGACCTCAGTCGACCGTCCGCGCATGGCGGCCGACATCTCTCCTCGTCCCGGCCGGTTGCTGTCACCGCTGCTGTCAACAGCAGCCTGTTGACACAGCAAGATATCCAGGGAGCATGACGAAGCAAGAAGCAGCCCGACAGCTTGCGGCCCGGACCGCCATCGAGGTCGGAACCGTAGGCGTTGGTCTCGCTGTTGCTGGTCCGGCGGGCGCGCTAGGAGCCGCTTTCATCAAGCCGGCGCTTGAGCTAGTCGCCGTTCGGGACCGTCGCGGACTCCGCAACATTGAGCGTCTTGTAGAAGCCATCACAGAGTCAACCGGCCTGTCGGCGGAGGAGATCGAGAGTTGGGCCAAGAGCAAGGACGGCCGGCTCATGTTGACCACGGGTGCCATTCAAGCCGCATACTGCACCATGTACGACCGCAAGGTCGCGGCACTCGCTGCTGTGCTGACCGAGAACCTCCAAGACGATGCACGTCTAGATCTGGGGATCCTCATCGTCACCGCTCTCGCCGATCTCGAAGCTGCTCACGTCCGGGTCCTAGACGCCGTCGCCGGCGGCTTACTCCCCCCTCGCCCGGACGGCGCAGACCAGCTCCCCGGAGTCGCACTTCAGTCTCAGCTTGAAGAGCAGTTCCCCAACCTAGCCGCAGGAATTGTGCCGCTGATGTCTGCCCTCGTGCGGCACGGCTTGGCGGAAGACCGGCTCGCCCACGCCGACGACAATGCTGCATGGGCCGTGACGCCCTTCGGCCGCAGCTGCCTGCGGTACCTCCAGGACAGCACGTTGGGGAGTTGAAGCGGAACTGAGAGCCGCCGTCCCCGTACCAGCGAGAACGCCGGTCCGCACCTGCCCATGCCGCGTCTCAGGCTGCCATCGTTGGCGACTGCTTGACGACGTTTGACGGCATCTTGTGCCCCCTGTGTGCCCCAGAGGGACCGGCGCGCTTGACCCTTTAGCGACGGCCCGGGGCAACCGCTCGCTTGTAGGTGCTGGGCGCTCCATCCGGTCAGGTTCCATCCGCATCCGCCCGCCTGCGGCCCAACCAGAGCAGACGTGCTGCTTGGTTAGCCACCCCAGCTCAAACCCTCCGCCTAGGAACTGGCCGGGTCTAAGGCGGTGGGCGGCGGTGAAACTGCCCTATGGAACCGCTCACCAAATGCGCTCCGTATAATATACCCATTTGTGCAGCGCAGTCGCTTTACCATAAACCCTACGTTGAAGCGAATGAATTCCGGCCGCTCTTTAATCCAACTATAAGTGCTCTTACCAATCAAAGAAGCTTCGTAGCCGACTCTAATCAGACCTAGTCGCTCCCAATTGTCGACCCACGCAGGTTGAGCCGGTTCCTCTATGGGTTCGCCGTTGTTTGGGTCACGGAGGTCCATAACGTGTGTCAGCAGAACGTCGTAGCCGACCTCCGGCCGATAGTCGTCTAGACGGACCACCGGAGTCTCTATCGCGACGAGCACGGTGTTGAGCAAGGCCGTTTCTTGGGCGCTCAATTGCTTGATCACTTCAACGAATGCCGGGTGGGCATTTTCAGATCGGCGATCGTCTGCAGCCGTCGTGAGCAGGTTTAGATACATCTCTTTTAGGTTGGGCTCTTCGAAGCTATAACTCAATCCCTGCATTGCCGGGACCGCAATACTCGGGGGCGGTGTGACCATGTGATCATCAGGTATGCCGGCCGTCTTGGCGGCCATCTCTTCCGGAAAGACGTCTTCAAAGTACGCTTGACTTACCCCAATCATTCGCGCGAAGGGCTGATACAACTTGAGCTTTATGCGCTCCTTCACCGCGATTCGCGCCGCCGCCGTGCGAGCTGCCGCCTTGAACTCGGAGGTTTCTTGAGCGGCTTGCAGTAACTCATCCCGCGTCTTGTCGTCTTGGCCGAGGGCCTTCTGACCAATCACCTCAACCGCCTTGCCGGCGGCGACAAATTCTGCGCCAGTCACTCTTGCCACTCTAGTGTGAGCTGCGCCATCCCGTCTGCCGTCGACCCGCCCTCCCGGGGAGCGGGCCGCCGCCCGGGACGCCACGTCAAGACGGCCTTGACGCACGGTCGGACACTGGCGGGTCGGGCGGTGGTCTGCTCGGCTTGCCCGGGTCGATGGCAGACGGGATGGCCTGCGCAACCGCCCACGGACCGCAACACGCCGACGGGGTTGCAACCATCTCGGAGCCCGAGCGCCCCCGCCGGAGGCGCAGTAACCGCTACCTCGCGACCGCCGCCAGCTCGCCGACGCGGCCGTGCGCTCCCCTACGCCGCGCGGGCTCATGGCCGCGTGGCCCGGCCGGCTGCCGGCCCACCACCACCCGGTCAACCGCTCTGTCGTTCTGCGGCGGCCCATTGGGCTCCCCGCTTCCGCGCCAGCCGCCGGGCGTGTTGCGTGGCCGGAGTCGGAGCGCCAGCGGAGCGACGGACGCGCGCCCAGGCGGCGGCGCGTGCGGCCCGTCGAGGGCCGCCTTGATAGACGTACAGAAAGTCCTCCCACACAGGCCAGCGGCGGGCTCCCGCGCCGCTTGATGGGTCGCGTGTGAGCGCGTAGAAAGCCGGTGGTTCGGCAACGGGCGGTCGGGCTACGGTTCGCGGATGAGCATCCTGCCCGGGGCGACGAGACAGTCGTTTGCGGGTCGCAATCTTCGGCATCGCACCCTGGACAGGCACTCCTTCAAGTTCTGCGATTTCCGGGGCGTCGACCTTCGGGGCGCCTCTCTTCGAGGTGCTCGCTTCGCTGGCTGCGATCTGCGGGATGCTGACCTGCGCGATGCGGATCTTTCGTACGCGCAGTTCACCTACGTGAGAACACACGATCCGGAGTACGGGCGCACAGACGTAACCGGGGCACGGTGGGACGGGGCCACCCTCCGAGGCGTAATCACGGAGCGCGTCCTTGGGTGGCCGATGGCCTCTCAGACTCCGGCATTACTTCGGGTTGACGTGTCGGTACCCGGTGCTACTCTGGCGTTCGTCGAGCACGCCAGCGCGGCCTTGCTGCCGGATCGCTGGACTCGACGTCGGAGATGCTGAGCGGCCTTCCTGCCGCTGATGCGGGCCACGCCCCGCCGGCTCTCATCGCGTCGGCCACCATGCCGGTTCCCCGAATCTGCTAAGCGGCCCAGCACGGCCTTTGCCTGCCGTCCACGTTGGCCCGGATTCGCTGATCTCCACGGGTGGGGGCAGCCTGCGGCAACTCGCCGGATGCCGATATCCCAGGCTCCCCACCCGTGCCGGCCTCGATGCCAAAACCACGAGCGTGAAAGGACATGACCCATCGGCGGGAAGTGGCCCGACCACACTTCCGCCCTCCGGCGTCAGCCGCCTTCTCGGCGGTGCCAGGAGACACGACGAACACCACCAGCGGACAGGCGTCCACGGCTGGTGGTGCTTCGTCTTCCGTCCCTGCCACCCCCGCACGAGGAGACAGCCATCTTCACCACCTACCGCCCCGGCCTCGCCGCCGGTCGTGACGCCCAAGTCCTGCACCGCGCCGCTACGCCGGGGTTCTCCGGCTGGCTGGAGCACACCCGCCCCGCCGGCTCGCCCGGTCCGCCTCACCGGCACGATCGCCGCCGTCGACCGCGATACCGGCCGAGTCCTGAGCGAGCAGCACACCGACGAGCTGCCCGACCGGACGCTGTACAAGGCGTGCGGTAACCGCCGCGAGTCGGTGTGCCCGGACTGCGCCTGGGTCTACCAGGGCGACGCCTACCAAGTTGTCTGTCGCGGCCTTACCGGCGGCAAGGGCGTCCCCGCATCGGTCGGTCGGCACCCGGTCGTCTTCGCCACCTTCACCGCCCCGTCCTTCGGCCCGGTCCACCACCGCCACGTCCCACGCCACACCTGCCGTAACCGGCAACGCTGCGACTGCCGACCCGCACCCTGCCGCGCCCGCAGCAACGCCGGAACCTGCCCGCACGGGCAGCCCATAGCGTGCTTCGCCCGCCACGACGCCGACGATCCGCGGCTGGGCCAGCCGTTGTGCCTCGACTGCTGCGACCACGCCCACCAGGTCGTCTGGAACTACTTCTCCGGCGAGCTGTGGCGACGCACCAAGCAGGCGTTCGACCGCCACGTCGGCGCAACGTGCCGTCGACGCGGCATTCCGAAGGTCGGCGTCGTCACCGCCTCCGGCAAGGTCCGCTGGGTGCCGCCCGTGCGGGTGTCCCACGGCAAGGTCGCCGAGATGCAGCGCCGGGGAGCGGTGCACTTCCACGTCCTGCTGCGCCTCGACGGCGTCGACCCCGACGACCCGGACACGCTCGTACCGCCACCGGACGGCATCACCGTCGATGACCTGGAAGACGCGATCCACGCCGCCGCCCGGCAGATCACCGTCACCACACCCCCGCACCCCGACCAGCCGCAAGGCTGGCTGGTCGCCTGGGGCGAGCAGGTCGACGTCCGCCGCATCAACACCGCCGGTGGCGAGCTGACCGACGGCAAGGTCGCCGCCTACCTCGCCAAGTACGCCACCAAGGCCACCGAAGCCACCGGCCACAGCTCCACCCGACTCACCCCCTCCACGGTTGACGACTACGCCGACCCCGGAGGCGACCATGTCGCCCGCCTCATCGACGCCTGCTGGCACCTCGGCCGCCCCACCCAGACCAACAGGAGCGGCGGCGCCGCAACAGCCGGCGACCGTCAAGACAGCCTTGACACCAAACCCAACGTCTACGCCGGGCTGCGCCGCTGGGCACACATGCTCGGCTACGGCGGCCACTTCCTCACCAAAGCCCGCCGCTACTCCGTCACCTTCGGCCAACTCCGCGCCACCTACCGCCGCGAAGAGGACGACGAACCCGCCGACACCATCAGCGTCGGCACCCTCACCTACCTCGGCTCCGGCTGGCTCACCGAAGGCGACGCCCTGCTCGCCAACACCGCCGCAAGGCAGCGACGCGAGAGCAGACGCATCGGACGGGAAGAACTCGCCCACGAAACCTGGCTCACCGGAGCCGCCGCATGACCCACGACCTCCGCCCCCGCTGGTACTCGCCGGCAGAAGTCGCCGTGCTGCTCGGCTTCGGCATCTCCAAGGTCAAGATGAAGATCGCCACCGGCGAACTGCGCTCCATCAAGGACGGCAAATACCGCCGCATCCTCCCCGAATGGGTCGACGACTACATCCGCGAACAGGTCGAACGCCAGGAGGCCGCCTGATGCCCGGCCGCGCACGAGCCAACGGCGAAGGCTCGATCTTCCCCTACCGGAACGGGTTTGCCGCGTACGTCTGGGTCGAGAAGCCCGACGGTAAGCGGGGCCGGAAGTGGGTCTACGGCAAGAGCCGCGAGGAGGTCCACGACAAGTGGATCAAGCTGCACGGGCAGGCCAAGGCCGGCCCGGTGGCGACCCGCTCCCCGACCGTGGGGGAGTACGCCGGCTACTGGCTACGCGAGATCGTCAAGCCGAACCTCGCCCGGGCAGCTACGTCACCTACGAGGTGGTGGTCCGGCTCTACCTCGTGCCGGGGCTGGGCCGGAAGCGCCTCGACAAACTCCGCGTCAGCGATGTGCAGACCTGGATCAACGAGGTGGGACGGACCTGCCAGTGCTGCGCCCAGGGCAAGGACGAGCGGCGCAATCCGGCCCAGCGTCGCTGCTGCGCCCTCGGCCGCTGCTGCCAGGATCTGCCCTCGGCAACCAGCGTCACGCACCTGCGGACCGTGCTCCGGACGCTGCTATCCCAGGCGATCACCGAAGGGCTGATCTCCCGCAATGTCGCATCCCTGGTGAAGCTGCCGCCGGTACGGAAGCGTAAGCGGAAGGCGTGGACGAGCGACGAGGCACGGCGGTTCCTGGAGTCGGCCCGTGCCGACGATGACCCGCTCTACGCCGCGTACGTCCTGGTCCTGGTGCTCGGTCTGCGCAAGGGCGAGATGCTGGGGCTCACCTGGGCGGACATCGACCTCGACGCGGGGGAGTTGACCATTGACCGGCAGCTCCAGCGGGTCGGTTCCGAGCTACTGCACCGCGAGACGAAGACGGCCGCCTCGGACGCCACCCTGCCCCTGCCGGACATCTGCACCGTGGCGCTCGACCGCCGTCGCACCGCGCAGACCGCCGCCCGGGACACCGCCGGTCCGGCCTGGCAGCCCTCGGATCTGATCTTTACTACCCGCTACGGGCGGCCGATCGAGCCGCGCAACTTCAACCGCTTCTGGGACCGTCGCTGCGACGCGGCAGGCGTCCGGCGGATCACCGTCAGGGACGCCCGGCGGACCTGTGCCTCGCTCCTGGCGGACCTGGACGTGCATCCCCGGGTGGCAATGCAGATCCTTCGGCACGCGCAGTTCGCCATCACCATGGAGATCTACACGGTGGTCTCGTCGGCGGCCACCCGGGATGCCCTCAAGCGGCTCGGCAGCGCGCTGGACCGGTGAGCGCTACTGCTGTACTTCGCTGCTGTACCGGCCCGGATCACAAAACAGCGGCCCGAACAAAGGGCCGCTGAGCTGGAACAAAGTGGGCCGCCAGGGACTCGAACCCTGAACCTATGGATTAAAAGTCCACAGCTCTGCCATTGAGCTAGCGGCCCGCACGGCACAGGTTACCCGAAGCCGATCAGCCCGGCGTGCGTCGCGCATCGACCCTCCGACCACGCCCCGACACCGACACGACGCCGCTTCGGGGCCCTCCGCTGCGTCCTCGGGCCGCTACGCTTCGGCAATGTCGAGCTGGCGCCGGCACGGCCCCAAGGCGGAAGCCGCACTGGTGCCTGCCGTCGCCCTGGTGGCCCTGCTCGGCCTGGTGGTGCAGTCGGAGGGCATCGACACCACCGCCGAACTCGTGGCGCTGCTTGTCGTCCTGGCCTCCTCCGCAGCGCTCTACCTGCGCCGCCGATACCCCGTGGCGGTGGGCGTGGCAGCGCTGGCCGCTGTCGCCGCGTACGGGGCACTGCTGCACCGGCCTGGGCCGATCATGCTGGTGTTCGTCGTGGCGCTGTACACGGTCGTCGACGAGGGGTACCTCGCTGTCGCGGTGGGGCTCGGCCTGGCCTCTGTCGTCTCGTTCGCCGTCGCCGACAGTTACACCCGGACTGGGGTCAGCGGGAACGGCGCGACGCTGCTGCACGCCGGCTGGCTCGTCGCGGTCATCGTCGGCGTGACCCGTAACCGGCGGGCCTATCTCGCCGAGGTGCAGGCCCGGGTGCTCGCCGCCGAGCAGCGTAAGGAGGAGGAGGCCCGCCACCGGGCCACCGAGGAGCGGCTACGGATCGCCCGCGAATTGCACGACCTGCTCGGCCACCACCTGTCCCTGATCAGCGTGCAGGCGAGCGCCGCGTTGCATCGGCCCGATCCGGAGCGGTCCGCGGAGGCGCTCACCGTGATCAAGCAGACCAGCCGGGAGACGCTGCGCGAGCTGCGGGCGGCGCTGGGCGTGCTCCGGCAGGAGGGTACGTCGCCGAGCCGGCCCGCGCCCGGTCTCGACCGCCTCGACGAGCTGGTCACGGCGGCTGGGCGGTGCGGGCTGACGGTGCGTACCGAGGTGACGGAGACCGGGCCGCTGCCGCCGGAGGTGGATCTGTCCGCGTACCGGATCGTTCAGGAGGCGCTCACCAACGTGAGCCGTCACGCGGGCGCGACCACAGCGGTGGTCCGGGTCGTGCCGGACGGCGACGAGGTGCTGGTGGAGGTGGGGGACGACGGCGCCGGTCCCGCCGGCCCGCCCGGGAACGGGATCCTCGGCATGGGCGAGCGGGCCCGGGCGCTGGGCGGCTCGCTCACCACCGGGCCCGGGCCGGACGGCGGATTTCTGGTGCGGGCCCGCCTTCCGCTGCGGCCCGCCCCGCTGCCGGTCCCGGCGCCACGCACGGCACAGGGGGAGACGACATGATCCGGTTGCTGCTCGCCGACGACCAGACTCTGGTACGCGCGGGCTTCCGCTCCATCCTCGACGGCGAGGACGGCATCGAGGTGGTCGGCGAGGCCGCCGACGGCGCCACGGCGGTACGGCTGACGCGGGAACTACGGCCGGACGTCGTCCTCATGGACATCCGGATGCCGCTGCTGGACGGGCTCGCCGCCACCCGGGAGATCGTCGCCGGCACCGCCGCCCGCGTGATCATCCTGACCACCTTCGACCTGGACGACTACGTCTACGGCGCGTTGCGGGCCGGCGCGAGCGGCTTCCTGGTCAAGGACACCGAGCCGGCGGAGCTGATCCACGGCGTCCGGGTGGTGGCGCGGGGCGACGCGTTGATCGCCCCGGCCGTCACCCGCCGGCTGATCGCCGAGTTCGCCGCCCGGACCCGGCATCCGGACCCGGGCCCCCGGCTGAACGCGCTCACCGAACGGGAGCGGGAGGTGCTCGCCCTGGTCGCCGCCGGACTGTCGAACGACGAGATCGCGGCCCGGCTGGTGCTCAGCCCGGCCACCGCGAAGACGCACGTCAGCCGGATCATGACGAAGACGCGGGTACGGGACCGGGCTCAGCTCGTGGTGCTCGCGTACGAGTCGGGGCTCACCGTGCCCGGCTGGCTCACCGCCTCCTGACCGAGCCGCCGGGACAGACCGAGCGACCGGGCCGGCGCGAGCCGCCGGGACGGAACGAGCGACCCGGTCAGGCGGTGCGACGGGAACGGGCCAGTGCCAGCCCGCCCAGCACCGCCCCGAACAGCCCCAGCGCCACACCGGCGACCGCACCGGCACGCCCCTGACCGCTGCCCAGACCCTCGGTGGTCAGCGCCAGATGCCACGCGCTGAGGACCAGGCTGACCAGTCCGGCCGCGGCAGCCACCAGGGCCTGGACCCGCCCCTCGCCCGGCCCTCGGCGGGAGCGGCTTAGTGCCAGCCCGCCGACGACCACGCTGGCCAGGCCCACCAGGGCGATGACTGTGGCGCCGGCCCGCCCGGAGCCGCCGATGCCACCGGCGGCGAACGAGGTCTGCGCGGCCGGGGCGAACTCTCCGACGACTGTGGTGGCGAGCAGGTGACGGATCGACATTCTGGAACTCCCTCGGGTCGCGGCAAGTGGTGACGGCGGCAGCGTATGGACGGGGATCGCCGCCGGTCGTCGCCCCGGGGTCGTCGATCGGGCTACCACCACGGGAGTACGCGCTGCGCCCGCGTACCCCAGGGGTTGTCGTCGCCAGGCGTGAACGGCGGCGGCCGGGGAACCTGGGCGACCATGCGAGTCACGAGCACCGCCGCCGTGGCGGCGTCCCGCGAGGTGCCGGGCGACGACGGCGTACGCCGGCCCGGCGGTGAGGTGCACGCCTGGCTGCCGGGCCGGAACCAGACGCTGTGCGGGCTGCCGCTGAGCCGGACCCGGCTGCGCCGTTTCCCGCATGTGCCGTTTGACTACTCCGGCACCGACGTGCTCACCGAGGCCGACCCGGAGGGCTGGCTCTGCCCGCGCTGCCTGGCCGCCACCTCGGGTCGCCGCGATCGGGAGAAGGGCTGGGCGCGGACGAACCCCCGTCCGTGAGCGGTTGCTGCCCGGTTCAGCGGGTACCGCACCCGTCATGCGCATCGTGATCGTGGGGGCGACCGGCAACGTGGGGACGGCAGTGCTGCGCCGGCTGCGGCGGGAGGCGGGCACCGAGCTGGTCGGCGTGGCCCGGCGGCTGCCCGGACCGGACGCCGGTGAACCGTACGACGACGTGGAGTGGCACTCCTGCGACATCGGCGCACCGGGCGCCGCCGACCAGCTCGTGCGGATCTTCGCCGGGGCGCGGGCAGTAGTGCACCTGGCCTGGCAGATCCAGCCCAGCCACGACCGGCGCACGCTCCACCGGACCAACGTCGGCGGCAGCCGCGCGGTGATCGAGGCCGCCGTCCGGGTCGGCGTTCCGGCCCTGGTGTACGCCTCATCTGTCGGCACCTACGCGCCCGGCCCGAAGAACCAGCCGGTCAGCGAGAACTGGCCGGCGACCGGTGTGGAGACGTCGTCGTACAGCCGGGACAAGGCGGAGGTCGAGGCACTACTCGACGGCGTGCAGCGGGAGCACCCGAAGCTGCGCGTCGTACGGCTGCGGCCCGGACTGATCTTCCAGCGGGAGGCCGGTACGGAGATCAGCCGCTACTTCCTCGGCCCGCTGGTGCCGGTGCGGCTGCTGCGGTACGGCCGGGTTCCGCTGGTGCCGTCGAACCGGCGACTACGGATGCAGGCGGTGCACGCCGACGACGTGGCGGACGCGTACGCCCGGGCGGTCGTGGGGGATGCGAACGGCGCCTTCAACGTGGCGGCCGACCCGGTGCTGACGCCGGAGCTGGTGGCCCGGCACTTCCACGGCTGGACGCTGCCGGTGGCGGTGCCGGTGCTGCGCGCCGCGGCGGCGCTGACCTGGCGGGCGCGGCTGCAACCCGTCGACACCGGGTGGGTCGACCTGGCGCTGAACGTGCCGCTGATGTCCAGCCACCGCGCCGAGACCGAACTCGGCTGGAGCCCGGGCGTCGACACGGTGACCGCCCTGAAGGAGCTGTTCGCCGGGATGGCCGCGCGGGCCGGTACCGACGCGCCGCCGCTGTCCCCGGACCCGACGCTCCCCGGTCGACCCGCCGCCCTGACCAGAGGTCACCTCCCCGGCCACCCCAACCCCTACTGACCCCGCCCCTCGCGCCCTCGCCCTACCTCGCAGGGCGCGAGGGCGCGGGCGGGGCGGGTCAGGAGATCTGGGCGCCTAGGAAGAAGATGCCGGGGTGGCCCTTTGTCTCGAAGCCTCGGCTGGGGTTCCTCCGCAGGGTGCTGCTGTCGATCTTCAGGGTGCCGGTGCGGTTGTTGCTGACGAAGAAGATCGCGCCGCCGCCCTCGTTCGCGCTGTTGTCCTCGATCACCGTGCCGGCGATCCGTACCGCGAACTCGTTGCCGTCGCAGTAGATCGCGCCGCCACTGCCGCCACCCGGCGTGCCGCCCCGGGCCGGGTTCGCCCCAGTGCCGACCGCGCGGTTGTCCCGGAAGACGCTGTTCAGCACCGTCCAGGAGACGCCGATGCTGCTCAGCGCCCCGCCGTTGGCGCACACCCCGCCGGTGAAGGTGCTGCTCACCACGTACACCGGTTTGTTCTCGAACTGGCTCAGCACGCGCAGTGCGGCGCCTCCGAGGTCGGGGCCGGTGCGGTCGCAGCGGTTGCCGACGAACCGTGAGTTGATCACGGCGAACCGCCCGCCGCGTACGAAGATCGCGCCGCCTCCGCCGCCCTCGGTCTTCTCACCAGTGGCGTCCCCGTCGGCGAACGTCAGGTTCTGCACGGTGAGCCGGGGGTGGTCCTGGTTCTGGCAGTGCGAGGTGGTCCAGCCCTGCGCCTCGTCGCAGGTGTTCATGTAGAGGATCCGGCGTTTGCCGCCGCCGCTCAGCGTGACAGTGCCGCCGCCGTCCAGCACGACGCGCGGGCCGTGCGAGTTCACCACCTTCGCGGTGGCCTTCATGGTGATGGTGACCGGCGCGGGCCCGCAGTCGAAGGTGATCAGACCGCCGGCCGCGACGGCCTTCACCACCGCCTCCGAGGTGCAGCTCGCCGGGGTGCCGCTGCCGACGGTACGGGTCGGGCGCGAGGTGTCCACCGGACGTGCCTCGGCCGGTACGGCGGCTCGGCCGGCCGGGTTGCCGGCGCGGAACGTGACGGTGGCAGGGCTGGGGCTCGGCCGGGCGCTGCCGAGACCGGCCCGCCCACTCGGGGAGGCCACCGGGGCGGCACCGGAGGCAGCCGGCGTGGCGGCGGCCGGGGCGGAATCAGGGGCCGGATCGTCGTCACCGCAGGCGGGGAGCGTCGCCGTCGCCAGGGCGAGGACGAGCAGAGTGACAGCCGACTTCACGCGCACCGCCCGATGCTAGGAGGACCGGCCACCCCGGCACGACTCCACAGACGATCCTTAACCCACCGCTAAGCCGAAGCCGCCGACAACGGCGGCCACGTGAAAGCGGCACCGGAGGCCGAGCACGCCGGTCAGGCGTGCGAGAGCGCGAACGAGACAAGGAAACCGAGTACGGTGATCAGCCCGACCAGCAGGTGCGCGTCGGCGAACGCCTCCGGGACCATGGTGTCGGTGATCATCGCGAGGATCGCGCCCGCGGCGAGCGCGGTGATCGTCGCCAGCACCTCGGGTGGCGCGCCGCCGAGCAGCGTGTACCCGGCCAGCGCGGCCGCCCCGGAGATCAACGCGATGGCCGTCCACAGCCCGAACACGTACCGCCGGGTACGCCCGGCCTGCCGCATGCCCGCCGCGCTGGACAGCCCTTCCGGCACGTTGCTGAGGAACACCGCGATGACGGTGACCAGGCTGACCGGGCCGCCT
This sequence comes from Micromonospora sp. CNZ285, assembly GCF_004637285.1. Taxonomy (NCBI): domain Bacteria; kingdom Bacillati; phylum Actinomycetota; class Actinomycetes; order Micromonosporales; family Micromonosporaceae; genus Micromonospora; species Micromonospora sp. CNZ285. The sequence continues at coordinate 5,601,706 of NZ_SPQD01000001.1, forward strand.
GCGAGCAGGCTCGCGCCGATCACCACCGATTCGGGTACGCCGTCGAGCAGCGCGCCGACTGCGATGGCCGTACCCGAGCCGGGCTGTTCCCGCTCGGAGGGCTGCTCGTCGCCGGAGCGCTTGCGGTGCCGCGCGCCGTGCCGGGCCAGCAGCACGTTCATCCCGGTGTACGCGAGCGCGCCGATGGCCGCACCGATCACCACCGGCCGCAGGCCGCCCTGATCGTGCGCCTCGTCGATCAGCTCGAACGAGACGGCGGACAGCAGCACGCCCGCCCCGAACGCCATCACCGAGGCGGTCATCCGGCGCGGTACGCGCGCGAAGAACCCGACGGCCGCCCCGATCAGCAGGGCCGACCCGGCGAGCAGGCCCCAGAATCCCGCTTCCAGCCACTCCGGCACGCGCTGGACCCTACCCCCGGACGCGCGCCGTCAACCGGGTCAGAAGTCGGCGAACAGGTGCGGCAGTTCCCGGGGGAAGAGGCGGCGCAGCTCACCGGCCGCGTCCACAGGCACCTCACCCAGTCCGCGTACGACCACCTCGGCCGGGTCGAGCACCCCGTACGCCAGGGCGGACAGCCCGGCGGCGGTGAGCCGCGCGGTCGCCACGCTGCCCTCGGCGGCGGTCTGCGCCGGCAGCACCGCCAGCTTGCCCGTGGTGCCGTCGAGCAGGTGACGACCGGCGAGCCAGCGGTCGCCTACTACCTCGATCAGTACCCGGCCGACCCCGACCGGCTGCTCGGCGAGCGCGTCCAGGCTGAGCAGCCGGGCCATCGGCGCGGTCGGGTCGGGCCGGGCCACCCGCGCCTCCACCTGCACGTCGAGGTCGGTGAGCCACAGCTCGGGCAGTTCGTCGGGGGTCACCTGGACGCTGATCCGGGCCACCTGGTCGACGTGCCGGGCGAAGAACTGGAGCACCGACGCGCGGGCGTACGCGTCGTCGACCAGCAGGTCGTCGGCGAACAGCGTGCCGGCGTGGTCGTCGATGCGGTAGGTGACAGCGCCGACCGTCTCGCCGCCGCGCACCACGCTGACCAGCCAGCGGTCGTCCCGGTCGCGCAGCCCGACCGCCCGGAAGTCCGGGAAGACCGCGAAGCCGTGGCGTTCGCGCAGGCACCGCTCGGTGTACGCGCGCCACCGCGCATACCCCGCGCCGATCCGCTCCCAGACCAGCTCGTCGGGCAGCTCGGCGCGCAGCAGCGGCGCCAGGTCCGCCGGGTTGAAGATCGCGGTACGCCGCCGGGGCAGCCCGATGTAGCCGAAGCGCTCGTAGAACGAGGCGCGGAACGGGTGCAGCGCGGTGAGCTGGTGGCCCTCGTCGCGTACGCCGTCGAGGAGCTGCTGCATGAGCGTGCGGACGTGGCCGCGCCGGCGGGCCAGCGGATGGGTGGCGACGCCCGCGACACCGGCCATCGGCAGCACCGCGCCGCGCAGGTTCTGCCGCATCGGTATCGCCGACACGGCCGCCGCGGTGACCCCGTCCTCCTCGGCCACCAGCGTCGTGTTCCCGGCGTTGTACGGCAGGTACGCGCGGAACTGGTCGGTCCGGGTGGCGCCCATCGGCGAGGCCTCGAACGCGTACGCCTGGAGCGGGAAGCTGGTGGTCAGTCGTTCATCGGCGGCCAGCCGGCGGATGTGCATCCGTTCATCCCAACCGCACCGGGCGCGGTCCGCAACCGGAAAGGGCGCCCGCTCACGCCTCGGTGACGTCCGAGATGACCACCGTCACGTTGTCCGGCGCGCCGGCCTGGTGGGCCAGTTTCACCAGTTGCTCGCCGCACTGCTGGCGGTCCCCGTAGGTGGCGAGCGCCGCCGCGATGGCGGCGTCCTCCACGTAGTCGGAGAGGCCGTCGCTGCACAGCAGCAGCCGGTCGCCGGGGAAGACGGTGAGCGCCCCGACGGCGGGCGGCGCGTCGGAGCCCTGCACCGCGCGGGTGACGAGCGAGCGCTGCGGGTGGTGCCGGGCCTGGTCGCGGGAGAGCGCGCCCTGGTCGACGAGCGCCTGCACGAACGTGTCGTCGCGGGTGAGCTGGGTCAGCTCGTGGTCGCGCAGCAGGTAGCAGCGGGAGTCGCCGACCTGGGCCAGGACCAGGGTGTCCCCGGCGAGCAGGGCGGCGGTGAGCGTCGTACCCATGCCGTCGCGGGCCGGGTCCACCGTGATGGCCGCGCGGATGCGCTGGTTCGCGGTGCTCACGACGGCGCGCAGCGCGTCGGCCGCCTCGTCGGCGCCGGTGGGCGGCGTCAGCTCGTCCAGGATCCGGATGACGATCTCGCTGGCCACCTCGCCGGCGGGGAGCCCGCCCATGCCGTCGGCCACCGCCACGAGGCGGTCACCGGCGAGGGCGGAGTCCTCGTTGTTGGTCCGGACGAGGCCGACGTCGTTGAGGATGGCCGAGCGGAGGATGAGCGTCATGACGACAAGCTTGCCAAGAAGAACGGGTCCGCGTCTGCACGCGCTGGCGGGTCTGCTGAAAGAAATGTCATCAGCTTGCATCCTGGGTATGCGTCAACTGTCCGGTGTGGACGGACGAGGATAGCGCAGCAGGAGGCTCGCTTGAACCTCCTCCTCGCCCACCGCCGCGTAGGTGTGCGGCACGTCGGAGGTCCACCGCAGGTAGCCCCCGGGACCGGCGGTCAGCGGGGCGTCGGCCGGGCCGGCGCGGAGTACGCCGGAGAAGACCGTCACGTGTTCGGTCACGCCCTTGGAGTGGGCGGGGGAGAGCTGCGCCGGCCCCGGCCCGACCCGCATCCGGTACAGCTCGTATGTCGCCTCCCGGTCGTCGAACACCTCCAGCAGCGTGGCGCCGACCGCGGCCCCGCGTACGGTCGGCGCCTGGTCGGGCGTGGCGAGCACGGCGGTCAGCGGTACGCCGAGCTGCGCGGTGATCGCGTACAGGGTCTCCAGCCGGGGGTTGCGCACGCCGTTCTCCAGACCGGAGAGCGTGGCCTTGCCGACGCCCGCGAGGCGGGCCAGCTCGGACAGGGAGATGCCCCGCTCGGTGCGGAGCGAGCGGATGCGCCGGCCGACCTCCCGGGCGCCCCGGTCATCGGCTGGTGCGGCGGCTGTCATGGGGGCTATCGTGCTACACCGTGCCGTTCCGTAAACGGAACGGTCGGAGGAGGAGAGCATGGGCGGCCGGCTTCAACCCGTCCTGGCCGGCGTGGTGACCGCCCTGGTCGGCTTCGCCAGCTCGTTCACAGTCGTCCTGGCCGGCCTGCGCGCGGTCGGCGCCGACCCGGACCAGGCCGCCTCCGGCCTGCTCGCGCTCTGCGTCGCCAGCGGCGCCTGCGCGGTCTGGCTCGGCCTCCGGCACCGGCTGCCGCTCGCCATCGCCTGGTCCACGCCGGGCGCGGCGCTGCTCGTCGCCACCGGGCCGGTCCCCGGCGGCTGGCCCGCAGCGGTCGGCGCCTTCCTGCTCGCCGGGCTGCTGATCATCGCGGCTGGGCTGATCCCCGCGCTCGGCCGCGTGGTCGCCGCGATCCCCGCCCCGATCGCCTCCGCCATGCTCGCCGGGGTGCTGCTGCCGCTGTGTACGGCCCCGGTACGCGCCCTCGTCGAGGTGCCCCGGCTGGCCGGGCCGGTGGTGCTGGTCTGGCTGCTGCTGCACCGGTTCGCCCGCCGCTGGGCGGTACCCGGCGCGCTCGCCGTGGCAGTGGTCGCGATCGCGCTCACCACCACAGGCCCGGCCCGGCTGGACGCCGCACCCGTCGTCGCGCTCACCGCGCCGGCCTGGACGCTGCCCGCCGTCGTCGGGCTCGCGCTGCCGCTGTTCCTGGTCACCATGGCCGCCCAGAACGTGCCCGGCACCGCAGTGCTCGCCGGGTACGGCTACCGGGCCCCGCTGGGCTCCGCGCTGCGGGTGACAGGCCTCGCCACCGCCCTCGGCGCCCCGGCGGGCGGCCACGCGGTGAACCTGGCCGCGATCACCGCCGCGCTGGCGGCCGGCCCGGACGCCCACCCCGATCCGGAGCGGCGCTGGATCGCCTCGGTCACCGCCGGGATCGGCCTGGCACTCCTCGGCCTGGGCGCCGGCGCGGCGACCGCCCTGGTGCTGCTCTCCCCGCCGGTGCTGGTCGAGGCCGTCGCCGGGCTCGCCCTGCTCGGCGCGCTGGCCGGCGCGGTCACGGCGGCGGTCGCCCAGCCGGACGCGCGGGAGGCGGCCGTGGTGACGTTCGTGGTCACCGCCTCCGGGGTGAGCCTGCTCGGGGTGGGCGGCGCGTTCTGGGGACTGGTAGCGGGCTGGCTGATGCTGCTGCTGTTCCGCCGCCGCGCGGTCGCCCCGCCGGTCGCATCCCCGCCGGTCGGGTCGCCCGAGGCGGAGCCCGCCCCGCCGCTTGCCGCCCGGCCCGGGTGACGAACTGTCAGCCCATTGCGGTCTGCTGAGGCGGAAACCGCAGTTCGAGTTCGACCGTCTGAACGTTCTCCTGACTTATCGTTATCGGTTCCGGCCGCCCGATGTGGTAGCCCTGAGCGAAGTCGACCTCGGCGGCGCGCAGAAGGTCCATGGTCTCCTTGTCCTGGACGTATTCGGCGGCGACACGGATGCCGAGCGTGCGGCACAGTTCGACCAGCGCCGACACCACAGCCTGGTCTGCCGACGATCGGCAGAGGTCGACGATGAACGCTCCGTCGATTTTGACAAGGTCCACGGGCAGGTATTTCAGGTGAGCGAGAGCGCCGTATCCGGTGCCGAAGTCGTCGAGTGCGAGCTGGCACCCGAGTCCTCTGATCCCGGTGGCGAAAGTCAGGGCCTCGTTCCGGTTCTCGATAAGCGCGGTCTCGGTGATTTCGAACGTCAGGCACTCTGGCTTGACATTGTGCCGATGGATCGCCTCGGTCACGAAGGCGAGTAGTCCCGGGTCGGCGAGCGACTTCCCGGAGATGTTGACCTGATAGTGGGAGGTCTGGGCTCCGCGGCCAATCAGTTCCAGGGCGTGGTCGACGACCCATTTGTCCACCGACAGGATCTCACCCACACGCTCGGCCATGTCGAGAAAGGCCCACGGTGCGACCGGCTCGCCGGTGTCGCTGCGAACCCGCAGCAGAATCTCGTGGCGGACGATCTGGTTGAGTTCCAGATCGACGATCGGCTGGGCGTACAGGGCGAAACGGTTTGTCGAAACAGCGCCCAGAATCCGCGAACGGCAGCGCTCCGTCCGCTCCCTCTCGGCGGCCGGATGCTCCAGGACCTTGACGTCGGTCGCGCTCCGGCGTGCGTCGCGGGCCGCGTGCTCGCCGTCGATGAGAAGGTCGAAGCCGGTGTCCGGGATGTCGCTGCCGAAATGGACCACACCGGCCGAGATATTGAGCCGCAGTGGCTTCTGGCGGACGCTGAAGAGATGATTCCGGAACTTGTCGACGATCCGCGCGGCCAGGGCCTCGGCTGTCCCCGCTTGTTCTTGTCCGGCAAGTAGTAAGCCCCACGAGCCGGAACCCACCAGGCCACTGGTCACGTCGTGCCCGACAGCCGTGCGCAGGGTCCGGGCGATTTCCGCCGTCAGTTGGTCCCGGTCCTCGTCGGTGAGTGCGTCGGGCAGGCGTGTGGCGGGTTCGGTTGTCACGACGATCAGGGCACCGCCGCTGGTGCGACGCGCTCTGTCCACCTCGTCGATGACGTAGCCCCGGGTCTGTAGTCCAGTGAGCATGTCCCGTACGGCCAGATCGGCGCCGAGCATCTGACTGCGCACAGCGAGCCGACGTTGCTCCTGGCGAGCGAGCTCAAGTGTGGTGATGTCCTCGCAGGTGGCGATGATGCCCGCCGGTCGGCCTGCATCGGTCAAGATCTCAAGGTGGCAGTGCAGGTAGCGGACGCGGCCGCCCGGCTGTACCACCCGAAAGCCGATCTCGCCGGGGCGGCCCTGCTCCCACGCCGCCCTCACCGCAGCACGCACACGCCCGACATCGGCACGATGGACGAGTTCGAAGAGCGTCTGCGGGGTGAGGCGGAGCGTCCCGGGCGCATGGCCGACGATCATCGCCATCTCGTCGGACCACGAGAGTCGCTCGGAAGGCTCTGCCTGGCTACCCCCGAGCAACCAGGTGACCGTGCCCCGCTTCGCGAGCTGGGCGGCACGCGCGACCCTGATGGCCTCGTCAGCGTCCCACGTCAGCGGGTCGACAAGATCGGTGGCCGTGGTGGTGAGGCACCCGTCCGCCAGGGAGCGGTCGTACCGGCTCTGCACGGTCCGTGCGACACGGCGTGCGCGGGCGAGCTCCAAGGGGCTGGGGCTGGCTTGAGCGAGCGCCAGGATGTCATCGAGATCCACGGTCGCCCCCTTGGCGTCGGCCATTCTCCGAACGGGTGAAGCCGGCGCCCTCGGCCAGTTCGCACAACCTCTTCTTGGCTGCTGTCTTGTAGGAGCGGACGCTGTTCTCGGTCAGTCCGAGGATGTTCGCGATCTCCTGGTTGGAGAAGCCCTCCTGCGACATCTGGAACACTTCGGCGTGCCGAGCCGGCAGTTGGTTCAACCAGCCTCGCAACGTCTCCTGCGCTTCCCACGCGCCTGCGATGTCCGATTGCGGCAACAGTGGTAGGTCTTCCGGCGCTACCACTGCTTCCCGTTGACGCCGCTCGTGATCCTTCAGCAATTTGTACCGGGCCGTGCATATGATCCAGCCGATCCGTTCGACGTGGTCACGAAGCTCGGACCACTTGACTCGACCGTGTAGATACGCATCCTGAAGTGCGTCCTCCACCGCCTGACGATCTTGCCACCGCGACCTGAGGATTCGTTCCACCGATTGGTAGGACTCCTCCATGAAGCGAGTGAACTCCTGATCGTGGGCGTCTTTCAGGCGGGCTGCTTCGACCTCGCGCAGAGTGTCGCTGTCGGTGCGACGGGGTGTCAGAGCGGCTGTGCCCTTGATGTCGGTCACGCCGCCTCCTCGACGGCCTCGGTCTTCGACGCGCTGCGCCCACCCAACTCGACCTCTCGATGCCCGTCGCGATCGCGTTCCACGATCCGCACCACGTCGTGGTCGGCCTCTGCCAGCCGAATCAGCCATGTCACCCGGGCTGTCGTGCGTGTTGTCGCCTCGCGTTCCTCGTTTATCCGGGCCCGGTACGCCACGTAAGCCCGCACCAGGCCCGCCACCACTCCGGCGACGGCTACGGCCGCGGCCACCACCTGGTACCCGGTGAGCGGTTCTGCCAACGCTTCGTTCATCGTTCCCCCTCGACCCCCTTGGTTCGCCAATAACTATCCGTGGCGGAGGGTCGATGTAGATACGTGAGCGCGCGCAATGTTTTTGAAGATCAATGATCAAGGCATTCATCTGCGATTAGAGCGCAAAGTCATGCCATTGAGACTCTGTGCAAGCGGATGGCGAGCGCCTTTCGGGGCAACTTGCATTGATCATTCATTACCGTGGGTGATAAATGCATCACCTCTGCCGGGGTCACTCCTCGGCGGGCAGCTCCGCGGCCGGGACGGTGAGGCGCACCGCGCCGTCGCTCACCGCGGCGATCCGTTCGGCCAGCACGTAGACCGCGCCGGTGCGGACCAGCTCGGTGGAGACCTTGAGGTAGCCGTCGCGCAGCAGCCGGGCGGCCAGGTCGGCCGGTACGTCCGGCTCCTCGGCCGCCGCCGACTCGATCAGCTCGTCCAGGCTGCTGCCCGGGTCGACCGGTGCGGGCGCCTGCACGGTCACCGCGGCCGGGTCGCCGCGCTGCACGAGATCGACTGTGCCCACCTCGACGCCTGCGGAGTCGACCACCCGCATGCCGGTGGTGACCCGGGAGACGGTGTCCTGCTGCTGGCTCATGCAGAAGCGGTTCCCGGGGCGCGCGGGCGCTAAACGGACGGGGCCCAGCCGCCCGGCGGGCGGGGGGACAGCTCGCGCCAGGTGTCGGTGCCGTCCAGCAGCGCGCGGACCGTCTCCTCGGCCTCCTCGACGCTGGCGTGCTCGTAGAACCGGGAGACCCCCTCGGCGCCGCCGGCCCGCTGCTCCACGTGCCAGCGGTCGCCGTCCACCCGGAGGAAGACGTCACGCCGGGCGAGGCGTCCCCATTTCCCGTTCCACCAGTGCCTGCGCTGCTCCATGCCGGGACTCTATCGAACATGTGTTCGATACACGTCGGCCCCCGCGGGATTCCCGCGAGGGCCGATCGGCTATGGCGTCAGCGCGGCGCGGGCGGCTCCTGCCGGCGGCCGAGCACGTCGTCCAGGGCGCTGCGCTGGCCGGGGGTGCCGTGGTTGCCGGCGAGCAGCGCATCCCGGATCTCGGTGAGCAGTTTGACCTCCTCGCTCGGGGCGGAGGGCGGCGGCTCCTCGCCGCGCTTGCGCCGCTCGGCGAGCCTGTTCATCGGGTAGACGACGAGGAAGTAGAGCGCCGCCGCGGTGAGCACGAACGTGATCAGCGCGTTGACGAAGGCCACCCAGTCGAACGGGATGCCCCGGAACATCGGCGTCGAGCCGCTGAGCCCGTCCTTGTTGCCGGTGATCAACACGATGAACACGCGTACCAGCGGTTCCAGGAACGACTTGGTGAGCTGGGTCACCACGCCGGTGAACGCGGCGCCGATGACGACACCGACCGCCAGGTCGACGACGTTGCCGCGCATGATGAAGTCTTTGAAGCCCTTGAGCATCCGTACTCCCGTGCCCTGATGAGTCTGCGTCGGGGACAACCTATGCCCCGGCGGGCCCTTCGAGAAAAGCACCGGCCTCGATCGCCGCCCGCTGCGGGTCGGCGGCCCGGATCGCCTCGACCAGCCGCCCGTGGTCCACGTACCGCTCGGGGGTCAGCGCCTCGCCCATCGCCTGGGCCACCGTGCTGCGCAGCGCGACGCCGACCGAGGCGTACAGCTCGGCCAGCATGGCGTTGTGCGCGGCCGCCACCACGACCGTGTGCAGCGCGGCGTCCGCCTCGACGAACTCGTCCACCCGGCCGCCGCGCCACGCGGCCTCGCGGGCCGCGAGCGCGCCGTCGAGCGCCGCCAGGTCCTCGGGGGTACGCCTCAGCGCGGCGAGCCGGGCGGCCTCCACCTCGAACGCGCGCCGGACCTCGACCACCTCGGTCATCCGGTCGTCGGTGAGCCGGCGGGCCACCACCGGCGCCAGCTCGTCTGTCGACACCACGTACGTGCCGGAGCCCTGCCGGCACTCCAGCACCCCGGCGTGCACGAGTGCCCGGACCGCCTCGCGGACGGTGTTCCGCCCCACGCCGAGCGCGGCGACCAGTTGCGGCTCGGTGGGGATGCGCCCGCCCACCGGCCACTCGCCGCCGAGGATCCGTTCCCGGAGCTGCTCGATCGTCTGCCGGACCCGGTGACCGCGCGGAGGCACGGCGACGGAATCCACGGCGGGTGTCACGGGTTACACCTCGTGCCGAAATTCATCCCATGATTGTAGGTTCGAGGTCATGACTCCGCCACCTGCGCCCGCCGCGACAGTGCCCGCACCGGGCGTCGCATCCGCGGTCACCCCCACCCCGGCGCCGCGCGCGATCCGAGGTGGCCTGCTCGTCCTGACCGGGATGCTGCTGGTCGCGCTGAACCTGCGGGCCGCGGTGACCAGCCTCGGCGCCCTGCTCGACGAGATCCGGGTCGGGCTGGGGCTGTCCGGCGCGATGGCCGGCCTGGTCACCACGCTGCCCACCATCGCGTTCGCCGGGCTGGGCGCGCTCACCCCGTGGCTGGTCCGCCGCTGGGCCGCACCCCGGGTGCTGGTGCTGGCCATGCTGGCGCTCACCGCCGGGCAGGTGCTGCGCGCGGTCACCGGCTCGGCTGCCGTCTTCGTGCTCACCAGCGCGCTCGCGCTGGCCGGCATCGCGGTGGCGAACATCCTCCTGCCGATGCTCGTCAAGCAGCACTTCCCGCACCGCACCGGACTGGTCACCGGGGCGTACACGATGGCCCTGACGGTGGGCACGACGGTGGCCGCTGCCTCCGCGGTGCCGGTGGCGCACGCGTTCGGGTCCTGGCGGGCCGGACTCGGCATCTGGGCCGGGCTGGCCGCGCTGGCCGTCCTCCCGTGGGTGCCGCTGGCGCTGCGGGCCCGCGCCGCGCGACGGAACGCGCCCCCGGCGGTGGCCGTCGCCACCCCGGCCCGGGTGCAGCCCGCCCGGACCCGGCTCGGCTGGGCGATGGCGGTGTACTTCGGGGCGCAGTCGCTCAGCGGGTACGCGATCATGGGCTGGCTGGCCCAGCTCTTCCGGGACGCCGGCTACCGCCCGGAGGCGGCCGGGCTGCTGCTCGCCGGCGTGACCGCGCTGGGCGTGCCGGTGGCGCTGATGATGCCGGCGCTGGCCGGGCGGCTGGCCACGCTCCGACCGCTGGTGCTGTCACTCACCGTGTTCTCCGCTGCCGCGTACACCGGTCTGGCGCTGGCCCCGCACGGCCTGGCGCCGCTGTGGGTGCTGCTGCTGGCGCTCGGCCAGGGCGCGTTCCCGCTCATCCTGACCACCATCGGGCTGCGCGCCCGGACCGCCGAGGGCACCGTGGCGCTGTCCGCGTTCGCGCAGAGCACCGGGTACGTGATCGCGGCGCTCGGACCGCTGCTGGTGGGCATCCTCTACGAGGCGACCGGCGGCTGGACCGCCCCGATCGGCTTCCTGCTGGTGGCGCTGGCCGTGCAGACGGCGGCGGGCATGGTGATCGCCCGTCCCCGCTACATCGAGGACGAGCGCTGAGCGGGATCGGTCAGGAGGAGGCCGGGGTGGGATCGCCCGCGACGGCCTGCTCCACCGTCGGGTACGTGTGCAGCACCTCGACCAGACCGCTGACCTCGAGGATGCGCAGCACGCCGCGCTGCGGGGCGGCCAGCCGGACCACGCCGCCGACCTCGTCACAGTTGTTCTTCGCCCGGACGAACACCGACAGGCCGGTGGAGTCGCAGAACGAAACCTCGGCCAGGTCGAAGACGAGGCGGCTGCGCCCCTTGTCCAGCAGATCCGTGATCTGGTCCTGGAGCTGCGGTGCCGTGGCCATGTCCAGCTCGCCCGCGACCGACACGACGACCACGTCGCCGCGCTGTTCCGTGTGCACCGTCAAGGACATTCGTCGACCTCCTGTGTTCGGGGGAAACGGTATCCCACGATGGGCGCGCCGCGCAGAACGGGAGCGGTCACGGGTGCGGTCGATCATTCTTTGCTCCGCGACAAGTACCGCGTCAGCCTCCGGTGATAGAGTCCGCCCGTCCAAATCAGGGAGGTCACCATGGCGTTGAGCGCCGAACAGGGTGGTCGGCTCGCCCACCTGCTCAGTCAGCACGCGGACCGGTTGACCAACCGCTGGACCGAGATCGTCGCGAGTTCGCTGCGCGGCCGTCTGAGCCGGGCCGAACTGGCTCGCCAGGTGCAGGAGCTGCACCGCGCGCTGATCGACGCCGGTCGGCAGGGCGTCGCCGACCTGGCCGACGAGCACGGCGGTGAGCTGCGTGCCGTGCTGTCCGAGCTGTCCACGAACCGGGCCCGGCAGGGGTTCTCCGCCACCGAGACCGCGATCAGCGTGTTCGCACTGAAGGACACCCTGCTGGAGGTACTGGAGGAGGAGAAGGGCGACGAGACCCTGCGCGACTTCGTCGCCTTCTCCGCGCTCGTCGACCAGATGGGCCTGTTCACGTTCGAGACGTTCGTCCGCGCCCGGGAGAGCCTGATCGCCGACCAGGCGGAGCAGCTGCTGGAGCTGTCCACCCCGGTGGTGAAGCTCTGGGAGGGCGTGGTCGCCGTCCCGCTGGTCGGGACGCTGGACTCGGCCCGCGCCCAGGTGGTGATGGAGCGGCTGCTGCAGACGCTCGTCGACACCGGCTCGCCGTACGCGATCATCGACATCACCGGCGTGCCTGCGGTGGACACGCAGGTCGCGCAGCACATCCTCAAGACCGTGGTGGCCGCCCGGCTGATGGGTGCCGACTGCATCATCTCCGGCATCCGCCCGCAGATCGCGCAGACGATCGTCGCCCTCGGCATCGAGTTCGGCGACATCGCCACCAAGGCGAGTCTCGCCGACGCGCTGCGCCACGTGCTGCGCCTGACCGGGGTCGAGACCACCGCGCGCCGCTCGCGCCGGGAGTCCTGATGGAGCGGGTGCCGATCCTCAAGATCGGCGACATCCTGCTGGTCTCCATCCAGGTCGACATGTCCGACCAGACGGCGATCCAGTTGCAGGAGGACCTCGCCGAGCGGATCGTCGCCACCGGCTGCCACGGCGTGATCATCGACATCACGGCGCTGGACATCGTCGACTCCTTCGTCGGCCGGATGCTGTCCACCATCGCGTCCATCTCCAAGGTGCTGGACGCCGAGACGGTGGTGGTCGGCATGCGCCCCGCCGTCGCCATCACGCTGGTCGAGCTGGGGCTGTCGCTCAACGGCATCCGTACCGCGCTGAACGTCGAGCGCGGCATGGAGCTGATCGCGGCCAGCCGCGCCGACGAGTGGGACGAGGCGGCCGACGACGAGGACACCGAGACGACGGCGACGGCATGACCACGGGCGTCGACCTGGGTGTGCCGGCGACGCAGGCGATCCGCAGCGACGAGGACGTGGTGCGGGTCCGGCAGTTGGTGCGTACCACCGCCGTCGCGGCCCGGCTCTCCCTGGTCGACCAGACGAAGCTCGTCACCGCCGCGAGCGAGCTGGCCCGCAACACGCTGATCTACGGCGGTGGGGGCAGCGCCGAGGTGAGCACCGTCGAGGACGGTCGCCGGCGCGGCGTCCGGATCGTCTTCGCCGACGAGGGACCGGGCATCCCCGACCTCGACCTGGCGCTCACCGACGGCTACACCACCGGTGGCGGGCTGGGCCTGGGACTGAGCGGCGCCCGCCGGCTCGTCGACGACTTCGACATCCGTACGGCTGTCGGCGAGGGGACGCGGATCACCGTCACCAAGTGGTCGCGATGATCGCCGACGTGGTGCCCGACCACGGCATCTGGTTCCGGGTCGACACCGGCGCGACCGCCGGCAGCGTACGCCGGGCGGCCGAACGTCTCGGCCGGCAGCTCGAACTGAGCACGTCGCGCGTCGCGGACCTGGCCATCGTCACCGCCGAGATCACCAGCAACCTGGTCAAGCACGCCCGCGAGGGCACGCTCCTGATGCGCCCCGCGCGCCGGGGCGGGCAGGCCGGGGTGGAACTGGTGGCCATCGACTCCGGCCCCGGCATGGCCGACCTGACGCTCTCCTCCGTCGACGGCCACTCCACCGCCGGGACGCTCGGCATCGGGCTCGGCGCGATCAGCAGGCAGTCGAGCCGGTTCGACGGCTACTCGACGCCCGGCCGGGGCACTGTCCTCGTCGTCCAGGTCTGGGACGCCGCTCCGCCGGAGCCGGACTGGGCGGCCGGACTGGCCCGGCCGATCACCGGGGAGCAGACCAGCGGCGACGGCTACGCGGTCCGCCAGGTCGACGGCCGGCGGCAGGTGCTGGTCTCCGACGGGCTGGGCCACGGACCGCTCGCCGCCGCCGCCACAGGTGCCGCCGTGTCCGCGTTCCGCTCCGCGCCGGACGGGCCGCCGGACGTCGTGGTGCGGCACCTGCACGCCGCCATCTCGCACACCCGGGGCGCCGCGCTCGCGGTGGCCGAACCGGATCCGGCCGCCGGAGTGCTCCGCTACGCCGGGCTCGGCAACATCGCCGCGATGATCGTCGCGCCGGCCGAGCGGCGGCGCGGCCTGGTCTCGCTGCCGGGCATCGCCGGGCACCAGCGCCCCACGATCCGCGGGTACGACTACCCCTTCTCGCGCGACGCCACCCTGGTCATGCACAGTGACGGGGTGGTGGATCGCTGGGACCTGGACGACTATCCCGGGCTCGCCGGCCGCACCCCGCTGCTGGCCGCCGCGACCCTGCTGCGTGACGCCGGCATCCGGCGCGACGACGCCTGCGTCCTGGTGGCCCGGGGGGCGGCATGACCGAACCCCTCCTGCACCTCGCGCTCCGGGTGGAGCAGGACATCTTCCTGGTCCGGCAGCGGGGCCGGGAGGTGGCCGCGGCGGTCGGGCTGGAACATCAGGACCAGGTACGGATCGCCACCGCGCTGAGCGAGGTGGCCCGGGAACTGCTGCACGGGGCCGACGGCGCGGACGTCACGTTCGCGCTCGACCGCGACGCCGTGGGCCGCCGGATCCTCCAGGTGGACCTGTCGCCGCTGCGTCCGCTCCCCGGCGGACGGTACGAGCCGCAGTCCGGCGCCGTCGCGCGTCTGGTGGACACGTTGCGGGTGGTGGCGGTCGATGGCGATACGGTCGTGAGGATGTCCCGACGAGTGCCCGACCACGCCGAGGAGCTGACGGCTGATCGCGCCGCCGAGCTCCGCGCCGAGCTGGCCGAGCGCGCGCCGGGTTCCGCGCTGGACGAGTTGGCCTCCCAGAACGCGCAGCTCATCGCCGCCCTCGACGAGGTACGCAGCCAGCGCGACGAGCTGGCGGTGCTCAACTCCGAACTCCAGGAGACCAACCGGGGCGTGATGGCGCTCTACAACCAGCTCACCGAGGAGCTGGAGGAGACCAACCGCGGTGTGGTGGCGCTCTACGCCGAGCTGGACGAGAAGTCCGCCCAACTGCGGGCCGCGAGCGAGTCGAAGAGCCGGTTCCTGGCGAACGTCAGCCACGAGCTGCGTGCCCCGGTCACCGCGATCATCGGCCTGGCCCGGCTGCTCGCCGACTCCGCCTCCGACCCGCTCACCGGCGAACAGGCCCGCCAGGTGGGGCTGATCCGCTCCTCGGCCGGCGACCTGCTGGGGCTGGTCAACGAGCTGCTCGACCTGGCCAAGGCGGAGTCGGGCCGGATCGAGCCGGACTGGTCCGACGTCGACCTGCGCGCCGTGTTCGGGCAGTTGCGCGGCACGCTGCGCGCGCTCGCCTCCCGCCCCGAGGTGGAACTGGTGGTCGAGGAACCGCCCGCCCCGGCCACTGTGCGCTCGGACGAGGTGCTGCTCGCCCAGGTGCTGCGCAACCTGCTGCACAACGGGCTGAAGTTCACCGAGCGCGGCGAGGTGCGCCTGCGCGCCGAGCGTCGCGGCGACCAGTGGACGCTGTCGGTCACCGACACCGGCGTGGGCATCCCGCCGGAGCTGCGCGAACGGGTCTTCGAGGAGTTCTACCAGGTGCCCGGCACGACCCGGGTCGGTGGCACCGGGCTCGGCCTGCCGTACGCGCGACGGCTGGTCACCCTGCTGGGCGGGACGCTGGAGCTGACCAGCGAAGCCGGCCGGGGCAGCACGTTCACAGTGGTCCTCCCGTCGGGCGGAGCGTGACGGTGGACGGCGGGCCGGTGACCGTGCTTGTGGTCGACGACAGCGGCCCCAAGCGATACCTGCTGGTCAACTGGCTGACCCGGGCCGGCTTCGTCACCGTCGAGGCGGAGAACGGCACGGCGGCGCTGGACCGGGTGGCCCGGGAACACGTCGATCTCGTGGTGCTCGACGTCCGGCTGCCCGACATGAGCGGCTTCGAGGTGTGCGAGCGGATCAAGGAGGCGTACCCGTACATCCCGGTCATCCACGTCTCCGCCCACGCCGTGGACGTGGTGGACCGGGCGCAGGGTCTCACCCGCGGCGCGGACGCCTATCTGACCGAACCGATCGAGCCGGAGGAACTGGTCGCCACCGCCCACGCGGTGCTGCGCTACTACCAGGCCCGGCGCCGGGCCGAGCAGCTCGCCGAACGGCTCGCCGCGCTCGCCGACGCCACAGTCGAGATGCACGCGACACCGAACTTCGTCCGGCTGCTGGAGGCGGCCGCGAGCGGCGCGGCACGGATCTTCAACGCCCCCGCGGCTGTGGTCGCGGAGACGTTCGACGGGGACTGCCTGGCCGGGGTGGCGGTCGACCCGCACACGCCGGCCACCATCGTGCCGTGGGTGGTGGACGACACCGGAGTGCCGATCGGCACCCGGGTACGCGTCGACGAGCCGGCCAACTGGGCGCTGGCCGGCTGGCCGGACGGCGACACCGTGACGGTTGCCGCGTCCCGGCTGCGCGAGGATCGGGCCCCGCTCTACGTGGTGGTGCCGACCGCCACCCAGACCGTCCGCACGCCGGTGCTGGTGCAGCTCGCCCAGGCGGTCGCCTCGGCGGTGGAGGCGCAGCGGTCCTTCGACGAGGAGCACCGGATCGCTGTGACGTTGCAGCGCAGCCTGCTGCCGCAGCGGCTGCCCGACGTGAACGGCCTGGACCTGGCCGTCCGGTACGAGCCGGCGAGCGCGCAGACCGAGGTGGGCGGCGACTTCTACGAGCTGGTGATGCTCGACGGGCACCTGCTGGTGGCGATCGGTGACGTGGCCGGGCACTCGCTGCACGCCGCCACAGTGATGGCCGAGCTGCGGCACGCGGTGCGGGCGTACGCGGTCGAGGGGCACCAGCCGGGCGTGATCCTGGACCGGGTCAACGAGCTGATGCGCACCCTGCTGCCGACCGAGCTGGCCACCATCTGCGTCCTGCTGCTCCACCCGCCGACCGGGCTGGTCCGGCTGGCCAGCGCCGGGCACCTGCCGGCACTGCTGAGCCGGGACGGGCGGGTCGAGTTCGTGACGCAGTCCGGGCCGCTGCTCGGCGTACGCGCGCCGCGCCCGCCGGACCTGGAGTTCGTGCTGCCCGCCGGGGCCACGCTCGTGCTCTACACCGACGGGCTGATCGAACGGCGCGACGCCACGATCGACGACGGCATGGCGGCGCTCGGCGTGGCCGCTACCCGGGTGGACGACGACCTGGACGAGTTCTGCCAGCGGCTGCTCGTCGAGCTGGCGCCGCCGGAGATCCACGACGACGTGGCGGTGGTGGCGGTCCGCCGCCGCTGAACGCTCCTCGTCACCTCCGGCTCCGGAGAGGCGGGGGGCGCGCCTCACTGGTGCAGGGCGGCCAGCGAGCGGGCGTACGCCGCGGGTGACACCCCGGCGACGGCGGTGAACTCGCGGACCAGGTGGGCCTGGTCGGCGTACCCCAGATCGGCGGCGACCCGCGACCAGTCCAGCGGCCCGGCGGCGGCCTGTTCGATCGCTTCCTGGAGCCGGTAGCGGCGGATCACCCACTTCGGACCGACGCCGACGTGATCCAGGAACAGGCGCTGGAGCCGGCGGGTGGAGACGGCGTGCCGCCGGGCGAAGTCCGCCACCCGCAGCACGGTCCGGTCGGCGCGGATCTCCTCGACCAGCGCGGTGGCCTCCGCGGCGAGCGGGTCCGCGACCGGCGACCACGAGGTCAGCAGGGCGTCCAGGCTCGCGCAGCGCTCGTCGTCGGTGCCCGGGCAGACCGGCCCGTCCGGGATCGGGACGCGCCGGCCGGTCAGCTCGGCGACCGGGCGCCGCCAGAACGGCCGGAAACCGCCCGGGCGGAACTGGACCCCGGAGACCCGGCCGGTGCCGTGCAGCGTGACGGTGAACAGGCCGGTGTCGACGCCGGCGATCTCGCCCTGTTCGGGCGCGCCCTCCTGCGCCTGGAACACCACGTTCACGGCGGGGTGCGGCACCACCCGTTGCTCGAACGGCTCGTCCAGGTCCCAGTCGATCAGCCAGTAGTGCTCGACCCAGTGGCGCAGCGCCGGGGCGGCCAGCCGGCGCCGGAACCGCACCTGCCGGCGCAGCCGGTCCGGATCGAGGATGCCCCGGTTGTCGCGCCGCGGTTCGTGTCGCATTTCTTCAAGACCGCCCTCATACGCTGCCCCTATGAGCACGAAGACTAGTGAGCTGCTCGCCGTCGCGGCGCCGCGTACGGCGGCGGTGGTGCGGGGCATCTCGGACGACCAACTCGGCCTGCCCACGCCCTGCCCCGACTACACGGTGCGTGACCTGCTCAATCACCTGTTCGACGTGGTGGTCAACTTCCAGGTGCTGGCACGGCGGGAAGAGGTCGACTGGTCCGGCAAGACCGACCACCTGACCGACGGCTGGCGGGACCGGTTCGCGGCCGAGACGGCGCGACTGACCGAGGCGTGGTCCGACCCGGCCACGCAGGAGGGAGTCTCGCCCGGGATGGGACTGCCGCAGGAGACGGTCGGCCTGATGGCACTGATCGATCTCACCGTCCACGGGTGGGACCTGGCGCGGGCCACCGGTCAGGAGCTGACCGTGGACCCGGCCGTGGCGTCGGCGGGGCACGAGTTCATGGACCGGATGGGCGACATGGGCCAGAAGATGGGCGCGTTCGGCCCGCCGGTGCCCACCGACGCGGCACCGGACGGCATGGACGCGCTGCTCGGACGGGCCGGGCGCGATCCGGCCTGGCCCCGCTGATCCGAACGGCCCGCGTTGTCCCGCGCGGGCCGTTCTTGACAGCGCTATTCACTCAGCGAATAGTAAGGGAGGTGTCCACTCAGCACGTCCTGCTCGGGCTGCTCGCCGCCGGGCCACGCCACGGCTACGAGCTGAAGCGTGCGCACGACGAGCGCCTGCCCCGGGCGCGGCCGCTCGCCTTCGGGCAGGTCTACGCGACGCTGGCCCGTCTGCACCGGGACGGCCTGGTCGTGCCGGCCGGCCAGGAACGCGACGGCGGAC
This sequence comes from Micromonospora sp. CNZ285, assembly GCF_004637285.1. Lineage (NCBI taxonomy): Bacteria > Bacillati > Actinomycetota > Actinomycetes > Micromonosporales > Micromonosporaceae > Micromonospora > Micromonospora sp. CNZ285. The sequence goes on from NZ_SPQD01000001.1 coordinate 5,620,137, forward strand.
CGGACCGGACCGCCTACGCGCTCACCGACGACGGGCGGGCGGCGCTCGACCACTGGCTGGGCACCGTCGAACCACCGATGCCGTACGTGGCGAGCACGCTGTTCGCCAAGGTGGTCGTCGCGCTCCTGGTAGCAGACGCCGGCCAGGCCCGCGGCTACCTGATCGCCCAGCGGCAGGCGCACACGCAGCGGCTGCGGGAGCTGACAGCGCTCAAGACCGCCCCCGGTGCCCGCCTCGACGAGGTGGTCGCCGCCGATTTCGCCATCGCCCACCTCGACGCCGACCTCCGGTGGCTGCACACCACACTGGACCGGGTCGTCGACTGGCACCGGGAGGTGCACTCGTGACGTTCCTGCAAGCGCGTGGCGTGGTCCGCGCGTACGGCCACACGCCCGCGCTGCGTGGCGTGACGCTCGATGTGGCCGAAGGCGAGATCCTCGCGGTCACCGGCCCGAGCGGATGCGGCAAGTCCACGTTGCTGCACTGCCTGGCCGGCATCCTGCGTCCCGACGCCGGTCAGGTCACCTGGCGCGGTGAACGGATCGACACGTGGCCGGAGGCGGCCCGCTCCCGGCTGCGCCGTACCGAATTCGGGGTGTTGTTCCAGTTCGGCCAGCTCGTCGCCGAGCTGACCGCGGCGGAGAACGTCGCCCTTCCGTTGTTGCTCGCCGGCACGGGGCGGCGAGCGGCACGGACGGCGGCGCTCTCCTGGCTGGACCGGCTCGGTGTCGCCGACGTCGCCGACGTCCGGCCCGGCGAGATGTCCGGCGGGCAGCAGCAACGGTGCGCGCTGTCCCGCGCCCTGGTCACCGAACCACGGGTGATCTTCGCCGACGAGCCGACCGGCGCGCTCGACACGCTGGCCGGCGAGCAGGTGCTCACCCAGATCGTCCGGCTGGCCCGCGAGCAGCGCACCACAGTCGTGCTGGTGACCCACGAGCCGCGCATCGCCGCGTACGCGGACCGGGAGGTGAGCCTGCGCGACGGCATGGTCGACCACACCGGGCTCGGGCTCGACCCGGCGCTGCCGGGCGGATCACGGTGAGGCCGGGCACGCTGCTGCGGCTCGCGCTTGCAGGCACCCGCACCGACGTCGCCCGGGTGGTGCTCACCGCGGTGAGCGCCGCGCTGGCGACGCTGGCCGGGCTCGCCGCGCTGACAGTGCTGTCGGTGGTGAAGCCGCCCGGCGATGCCTGGACGCAGTCCGACCAGTACATGAACGCCCTGCTCCGGGAACCCGGCCTGCGTCCCGGTGTCGCGTTCGCGGTGCTGCTGCTCTGCGTACCGGTGCTGGGACTGGCCGGGCAGTGCGCTCGCCTCGGTGCGCCCGGCCGGGACCGGCGGCTGGCCGCGTTCCGGCTGGCCGGCGCCACCCCCGGGCAGGTCACCCGGGTCGCGGTCGCCGAGACCGGCGTGGCGAGCCTGCTCGGCACCCTCGTCGGCCTGGCCGTCTTCCTGGCCGGGCGCCGGCTGCTGCACCGGCCCGACGCCGACGGGCGGCTGCCGCTGCCCACCGACGTGCGTCCGGCCCCGGTCGCCGTGGCCGCCGTGGTGCTCGGCCTGCCACTGGTGGCCGCGCTGGTCAGCGCGCTGCTGCTGCGGCGGGTCACCACCACCCCGTTCGGCGTCGTACGCCGGGTCCGCACCCGGGCGCCCTGGCCGTGGCCGGGCGTGCTCATCCTCGCCGCGCTGGCGATGTTCGCCGCGATCCGCCCGCTCCTGCTCTGGTACGAACGGCGTGGCGCCGTGGCCCCCGACTGGCCGGTCCCGACATTGCTCGTCGTCGGCGGGCTGACCGCGATGATCGGCGTGGTGTCGGGCACCGGCTGGATCTCGTACCAGACCGGCCGGCTGCTGCACCGGCACGGACGCGGCCCGGCCGCCCTGCTCGCCGCCCGCCGGCTGGCCGCCGACCCGTGGGCCGGCAGCCGCACCTTCGCCGCGCTGCTGGCCGCGCTGATCTTCGGTGCCGGTGCCGCGGGACTGCGTGCCGACTTCCAGGCCGAGGCCGAGGTGACCCGCCGCACCGGCTCCGGAATGGCCGACCCGGGCTTCTACCTCGGCGCGATGGACCTGGTCGACCTCGCGGTCCTGGTGGCGATGGCGATCGCCGGCGGTGGGCTGCTCGTGGCGGTGGTCGAGGGGATCACGAGCCGGCGACGGGCGTACGCGGCGCAGGTGGCGACCGGCGTGCCACGGGCCACCATCGGCCGGTCCCTGCTCTGGGCCGCGCTCGCCCCCGCCGTACCCGCGATCGGGCTCGCGCTGACGGTCGGCTACCTGCTGGTCCGGGGCGTCATGCCGGCACCGAGCAACGGCGGCTTCACGCGAACGATCTGCGACGCCGGCACGGAACTGTGCGGCGACCCGGCCACCGCGGCGCGGTACACCCGTACCGAATGGGTGCCGAAGACGACGGTCCCGCCGGACGTACCGTGGGATCAGCTGGCCTGGCTCGCGGCGGGCGGGCTGGCGGCGGTGCTGTGCACGGTCGTGGCCGGCCTGCTGTTCCTGCGCACCGCGACGTCGGTGGAGGAACTGCGCGCGGGCTGAGCGGTCAGCGGCCGAGCAGGCCGGCGGAGCCGGCGACGGCCAGGCCGATCACCGTCGAACAGCAGCAGACCACGAGCGCGGCGGCGACCACCACGAGGAGCAGCCAGGCCGGTGCGCGTCGCGCCGCCGGCTGCTCCTCGTCGCTCATGCGGGCAGTCTAGGTCGGTGCGACGGCCCTTCCTCACACGGTCAGGCCGACGCGGTCGAGGATCCAGGCGTTGACGAACGCCTCCTCGCGCCAGGAGTCGTAGCGGCCGCTCGGGCCGCCGTGGCCCGCGCCCATCTCGGTCTTGAGCAGGTAGTCGCCGGCCGGCGCGAGCGACCGCAGCCGGGCGATCCACTTGGCCGGCTCGTGGTAGAGCACGCGGGTGTCGTTGAGGCTGGTCACCGCCAGGATCGCCGGGTAGTCGGCGGTGGTGACGTTCTCGTACGGCGTGTACGACTTCATGTACGCGTAGACCTCGGGGTCGTCCAGCGGGTTGCCCCACTCCTCCCACTCGGTGACCGTCAACGGCAGCGACGGGTCGAGGATCGAGGTGAGCGCGTCCACGAACGGCACCTGCGCGACGATCCCGGCGAACGCGTCCGGGGCGAGGTTCGCCACCGCGCCCATCAGCAGGCCGCCGGCCGAGGCGCCCCGGGCGACCAGCCGGTCGCTCGCCGTCCAGCCCGCCTTGACCAGGTGCCGGGCGCAGGCCACGAAGTCGGTGAACGTGTTCTTCTTGGCCAGCATCTTGCCCTCGTCGTACCAGCGCCGGCCCAGCTCACCGCCGCCCCGGATGTGCGCCACCGCGAAGATCACGCCGCGGTCGAGCAGGCTCAGCCGGGCGATCGAGAACCACGGGTCCATGCTGGCCTCGTACGACCCGTAGCCGTAGATGACGGCGGGCGCCGAGCCGTCGCGCGGCGTGTCGCGGCGGCAGACGAGCGAGATCGGTACGCGGGTGCCGTCGTCGGCGAGCGCCCAGTCCCGGTGCTGCTCGTAGTCGGCCGGGTCGTACGCCCGCCCGTCCGGCCCGGGACGGACCGGCTTCTGCCGGCGCAGCGTCAGCTCGCGGGTCACCAGGTCGTAGTCGTAGACCGAGTCCGGGGTGACGAGCGAGGTGTAGCGCAGCCGCACCTCGTTCGTGCGGTACTCCGGGTTCGCGTCCAGCCCCACGCTGTAGATCGGCTCGGGGAAGTCGATGTCCCAGCTGTCGTCGCTGCCCACCGGCAGCACCCGCAGGCCGGTCAGGCCGTTGGTGCGCAGCGACACCACGAGGTGGTTCTCGAACGCGTCGACCGCCTCCAGCCGGGTGCCCGGCGTGTGTGGGATCAGCGGCACCCAGTCGCCCGGCGCGTCCGCCGAGGTGTACGCCAGCGCGAAGTCCTCCGCGCCGTCGTTGTGCAGGATCAGGAAGCGGTGGCCGTGGTGCTCCACCGCGTACTCGATGCCCTGACGCCGCGGGGCCACGACGGCGGGCTCGCCGGTCGGGTTGGACGCCGGGATCACCCGGACCTCGCTGGTGATCTTGCTGTGGATGTCGATGACCACGAAGCGCTCAGAGCGGGTCAGCTCGACGCCGACCCAGAACCGCTCGTCGTCCTCCTGGTAGACCACCACGTCCTCAGTGGACGGCGTGCCGACGGTGTGCCGCCAGACCCGGTTCGGCCGCCACGCCTCGTCCACAGTGACGTAGAACAGCGTGGACGCGTCGCTGGACCACGCCGTGCCGTAGAACGTGTCCGGCACCTCGTCCGGCAGTGACTCGCCGGTGGTCAGATCCTTGATCCGCAGCGTGTAGCGCTCGTCGCCGGAGAAGTCGGTGGAGTAGGCCAGCCAGCGCCCGTCCGGGCTGACGTCGAACGCGCCGAGGGAGAAGAAGTCGTGCCCCTCGGCGAGCTGGTTGCCGTCGAGCAGCACCTCCTCACCGTCCAGCGGGGCGCCGTCCGCGCTGACCGGGGGCGCCGTCTCGTCCGGCCGCACCGCACGCCGGCAGTGCACGCCGTACTGCTGACCCTCGACCGTGCGGGTGTAGTACCAGAAGCCGTCCTTGCGGGTCGGCACCGACAGGTCGGTCTCCTGGGTGCGCCGGCGCGTCTCCTCGAACAGCTCCGCGCGCAGCCCGGCCAGGTGGGCGGTGCGCGCCTCGGTGTACGCGTTCTCGGCGTCCAGGTACGCGATCGTGTCCGGGTCGTCCTTGACGGCGAGCCAGGCGTACTCGTCGATCACGGTGTCACCGTGGTGGACGCGCTCGGACGGGACGCGCTTGGCGACGGGCGGTGGGGTTTCGGTCACGGCGCCACGTTACCGGTCGGCAGGCCGCCGCCGGGCTCGCCCGCCGACCGAAACCCGCGACTCGCCGCCAGGTCTTTCGAACATGTGTACGATAACCGCCATGGCGGATGCGGCACGTTCCACCCACCGACTCGGAGCCCTCGACATCACCCGGAAGCTGGCCGCGATCTGCGGCGACCCGTTCGCCCGCTTCGCCGGCCCGGCCGACGAGGTGGCCGGCCGTACCGCCCGATGGGTGGCAGTGCCGGGCGGCCCGCACGCCGCGGCGGAGGTGTTGCGGCTGGCCGCCGCGTACGACCTGACAGTGGTGCCCCGCGGCGCCGGCACGAAGATCGACTGGGGTGCCGCGCCGGCGCAGGTGGACATCATGCTCGACACCGGCCGCCTCGCCGGGGTCTGGCACGAGCCGCGCGACGCGGCGGTGGCCGAGATCGGCGCCGGTACGCCGCTGCGCGCCGTCCAGGCCACGCTCGCGCGCACCAACCGGCGGCTGCCCGTCGACGCGCCCTCGCCGGGCGCGACGCTCGGCGGGGTGCTCGCCGCCGACGAGTCCGGCCCGCTGCGTCACCGGCACGGCAGCCCGTGCGCCCAGCTCGTCGGCGTGCGCTACCTCGACGCCGACGGCGAGTTGGTGAGCGTCGGCGAGTCCGGCACGGAGGCGCTCGGCCGGGCCGCCCCTGGCAGCGGCGGTGGCCGGCCGGGTGGACGCGGTCCGGCGGGCGATGGTGGTGGCGGCGCCGGTTCTAGGCCTGCCGGCGCGGCGGACGGTCTCGGCTGGGATGCCGGCGGTCCGGCGGACGGTCCCGGCTGGGGTGTCGGAGATCCGGCGGCTGGTGCGGGCTGGGGTGCCGGCGGTCCGGCGGACGGTCCCGGCGGAGAACCGGGTCGCGGTGGCGGCGACGCGATACTCGGTCGGGGTGGGGCGGCCGGGCTGGACGTGGCCCGGCTGCTCTGCGGCTCGCAGGGCGGGCTCGGCGTGCTGGTCTCGGCCACCATGCGGGTGCACGCCGTGCCGGCCGGCCGGCTCTGGGTGTCCCGTCCGGTGTGGACGCCGCTGGAGGTGCACGACCTGGTCCGGGCCGTCCTGGCCGCCGACGTCGACCCGGCCGCCGTCGAACTGGACCTGCCGGTGCCGGTGCCGCTGCCCCGCCGTCGCATCCCGGCCACGCACCCGTCGGTGGTCAACCGCCCCGACCATCCCGCCGTGACCGGGCGACCCGCGGCGGGCAGCCTGGTGGTGCTGCTGGAGGGCGGCCCCGCCGACGTGACCGAGCGGGCCGAGCGGCTCACCGCCGTCCTCGGCGCCGAGGCGATGGTCGGTCACCACGCGCCGGAATGGTGGGGGCGGTACCCGTTCGCGCCCGGCGACACCGCGCTGCGCATCGAGGTGCCGATCAACGACCTGCACGCCGCCGTCTACGCGTTGCGCGACGCCACCGGCGGCCCGGTGCCGGTACGCGGCTCGGTCGGCTCGGGCACCGTGCACGCCGCACTGTCCGGCGCGCTCCCGCCCGAGCGGGTCGCCTCGATCCTCACCGCCGTCCGCAGCGTGCTGATCGCCCGGCAGGGCCGGTGCGTGGTGGTGGCCGCGCCGGCGGCGGTACGCCGTGCCGTGGACCTCTGGGGCGAGTTGCCCGCGTTGCCGCGCCTGCGCAGCGCCAAGGCCCACCTGGACCCGCACCACCGCCTGGCCCCCGGTCGTCTCCCCGGCGGCCTCTGACCCACCCGCCCCGCCTCCCCCGCCCGGCCCTGTCCCCGCCGGCCCTCGCCCGGCTCGCCGGCCCTCGCCCGGCCCGCCCTCGCTCGGTGATCAAGGAGTTTGCGTCAGATTTCGCGCACTCCTGAGCCACAAACTCCTTGATCACCGCCGACGGGGCGGGCTCAACGGTCACGACGGCGAGCTGAGCGCCCCGAATGACGGCTGAGGCGTCCGTACAGGAGGGAGCGCTCGTTGACCATGAAGTTGGCGGGGAGGAATCGGGCGAAATGAGCGGCTAAGTTCATGATCGTCGAGGCGGACACCGACGCCGGGGCGGGCACCGACACCAACGCCGGGGCGGGCACCGACGCTGAACCCGGAACGGACGCGGGGCAGCGCCGGGCAGGGGGCGGGCGAGAGCGCTAGGGGGTGTCGTTTCGGAGGACCAGGATGGCTATGTCGTCGCGTGGGGGCTCGACCGAGAACGCGATCGTGGCGGCGCGCAGCCGGGCGGCCACCACGTCGGCCGAGTACCCGGCCAGCGGTGCCGCCGACTCGCGCAACCGGTCGGTGCCGAACAGCTCGCGTCCGCGCCGCCGCTCGGTGACCCCGTCGGTGTAGAAGATCAGCGCGTCCCCGGGCTTGAGCGTCAGCTCGGCGGTCGGTGTGGTGATCGTGTCTAGCAGGCCCAGCGCCGTACCGCCGACGCCGACGAACGTCGCCCCTCCACCGCCGTGCAGCAGGACCGGGCGGTCGTGGCCGGCCAGGTGCAGGGAGACGTCGAGCTGGTCGCCGTCGCCGGGTGCGACGGCCGCCAGCGCCAGCGTGCAGTAGCGTCCGCCGCCGCGCTCCACGAGCGTCTCGTTGAGCCGGCCGAGCACCTCGGGCAGCGGTTTGCCGTCGCCGACGAGCACCCGGATCACGTCCCGGACCAGGCCGGTCACGGCGGCGGCCTGCACGCCCTTGCCTGATACGTCGCCGACCACCACGAGCCAGCGGCCGTCCGGCAGCGGGAGCACGTCGTAGAAGTCGCCGCCGACCTCCGCGTCGTCGCCGGTCGGGACGTACTCGGCGGCGAAGCCGATGCCCTCGACCACCGGGAGCACCGGCGGCAGCAGCGACTGCTGGAGCGTCTGGGCGACCCGACGGCGCTCGGCGTGGATGCGGGCGTTCTCGATGGCGAGGGCGGCGCGGCGGGCCACGTCCTCCAGCACCGACACCTCGTCCGGGTCGTGCCGGTGCCGCTGGTGGCGGCCCACGGCGAGGGTGCCGAGCCGCTGGCCACGGGCGATCAACGGCACGGCGAAGCCCTCCATCGGCCCGCCGAGCGGCACCTGGGCGGCGTTGCGGGACGCCTCACGCAGCCGCGACTGGATCGAGTCCGGGCCGGTCTCCTGGAGGATCCGGTGCAGCTGCGGCAGCATCGCCTCGTCGGCGTGACTCGACGCGGCGAGCCGCAGCCGGCCCCACTCGTCGGTGGTGTGCACCGCGCACCACTGGCCGAGCCGGGGCACCACGAGCTGCGGGACGAGCGCCATGGTCAGCTCGACGTCCAGCGACTGGGCGAGCAGTTCGCTCGCCTCGGCCAGGAACGTCAGCCAGGTGGACCGGCGTACGTCGGCGCGGCGCAGCCGGTCGTTCTCCAGGTGCAGCGACAGCCGCTCGGCGGCCAGTACGGCGAGCGGCCGGGCGTACGCCGAGGGCGCCGCGTCCAGCTCCAGCTCACCGGTGTACGGGCGGTGCACCGCCAGCGGTACGCGCAGCAGCTCGTTGCCCTCGCGTGGCGGCCGGCCGTACCGGGCGAAGACCTGGGTGCCGAGTCCGTCGCCCCGGTCCAGCCGGACGGTGCCACCGGCGGCTCCCACCATCTCGGCGACCCGGGTCAGCAGCCCGGCGGCGAACTCGGGCAGCGGCTCGTCGGCGTACGCGTCCGGGGTGAGCTGCATCAGGTCGCTCATGGCCGCGGCGCTCGGCGTACCGTCGCCGGCCCGTTCCGGTTCGACGACGCGCAGCGGGCCGGCCGACGGCCGGGCGGACCCACCGGGGCCGGGCCGGTCGAGGCGGAACCAGACGCCCTTGCCGGTGGGCAGGTACGTGGTGCCCCACCGGCTGGAGAAGTGGTCGACGAGCAGCAGCCCGCGCCCTCTGGCGGCCACCTCGGTGATGTCGGACGTGGTGTTGCGCACGCCCACGATCAGCTCGTCCACCGGGCCGGAGGCGAAGTCGGTGACTGTCACGGTGAGGCCGTTGCGGTCGGTGTCGACCTCGATGTCCAGTTCGGTGCGCGCGTGTTCGACGGCGTTCGTGGTCAGCTCGGTGGTGAGCAGCAGCGCCTCGTTCAGCAGTTCGGGCAGCCGGGCTTCGAGGAGCATGGTGCGGACCAGCGCGCGGGCCGCCGCCGGGGTGCGGCGGTCGGCGGGGAGGCGGACCCGGCGGACGCGCTCGTCCGCGCCGCCGCTGGCAGGCCCTGCCTCCGCTGACACCTTCGTATCCTCCACCGCGTCCACCCCGGGTGCCAAGCGTCCCGGCGAACCCACCACCCGGGTTGATACCGCACGTGACGCGCGATCACACGCGGTGACCTCGACGAATCGCGCGGCACAATGATGGGATGGCCCGTGTGACGGCACGAGCCCGAGCGGAGCGAGGAACGATGGCCACGGTGAATCAGTCGGTGACCGCTGACCCGTCCGCGTCCGACCACGAGGTGATCCTCGGCGAACTTGTCGAGGCGTTGCGCCGGGTGGGGCGCGGCGATCTGCGGGTGCGCCTGCCCCGGCGGGCGGGTCTGCCCGGTGAGGTCGCCGACGCCTTCAACGACGTGGTGTCGTTGCAGGAACGGCAGCACCTCGACCTGCGGCGGATCAGCCGGATCGTCGGCCGCGACGGCCGGCTCACCGAGCGCCTGGACGACGAGGGCCTGGACGGCTCCTGGGCGGAGGGGCAGCGGGCGGTCAACTCGCTCATCGACGACCTGGGCCGGCCGACCACCGAGATCGCCCGGGTCATCGTGGCGGTGGCCGACGGCGACCTGTCCCAGCACATGGCGCTGGAGATCGACGGTCGTCCGCTGCGCGGTGAGTACCTGCGCATCGGCCGGACCGTGAACACGATGGTGGACCAGCTCTCGTCGTTCGCCGACGAGGTGACCCGGGTGGCCCGCGAGGTGGGCACCGAGGGCAAGCTGGGCGGCCAGGCCGACGTGCGCGGGGTGGCCGGCACCTGGAAGGACCTCACCGACTCGGTGAACACCATGGCGTCGAACCTCACCGGCCAGGTGCGGTCGATCTCCCAGATGGCCACGGCCGTCGCGAAGGGCGACCTGTCGCAGAAGATCACGGTCGGGGCGCGCGGCGAGGTGGCCGAGCTGGCCGACACGATGAACTCGCTCACCGACACGCTGCGGCTGTTCGCCGAGCAGGTGACCCGGGTGGCCCGCGAGGTGGGCACCGAGGGCAAGCTGGGCGGTCAGGCCGAGGTGCCGGGTGTGGCGGGCACCTGGAAGGACCTGACCGACAACGTCAACTCGATGGCGTCGAACCTGACGGCGCAGGTGCGCAACATCGCCCAGGTGTCGACCGCTGTCGCGAAGGGTGACCTGTCGCAGAAGATCACGGTGGCCGCCCAGGGCGAGATCCTGGAGCTGAAGGACACCGTGAACACGATGGTGGACCAGCTCTCGTCGTTCGCCGACGAGGTGACGCGTGTGGCCCGCGAGGTCGGCATCGAGGGCAAGCTGGGCGGCCAGGCGCAGGTGCGCGGCGTCTCCGGCACCTGGCGTGACCTCACCGAGAACGTCAACCAGCTCGCCGGCAACCTGACCAGCCAGGTCCGCAACATCTCCCAGGTCTCCACGGCGGTCGCCAAGGGCGACCTGGGTCAGAAGATCACAGTGGACGCGCAGGGCGAGATCCTGGAGCTGAAGAACACCGTCAACACGATGGTGGACCAGCTCTCGTCGTTCGCCGACGAGGTGACCCGCGTGGCCCGTGAGGTGGGTACCGAGGGCAAGCTGGGTGGTCAGGCCCAGGTCAAGGGCGTCTCCGGTACGTGGCGCGACCTGACCGACAACGTGAACTCGATGGCGTCGAACCTGACCAGTCAGGTCCGGAACATCGCCTCGGTCACCACGGCCGTGGCGAAGGGCGACCTGGGTCAGAAGATCACAGTGGACGCCCGGGGCGAGATCCTGGAGCTGAAGTCCACTGTCAACACGATGGTGGACCAGCTGTCGTCGTTCGCCGACGAGGTGACCCGGGTGGCGCGCGAGGTGGGCACCGAGGGAAAGCTCGGCGGCCAGGCCCAGGTACGCGGCGTCGCCGGCACGTGGCGTGACCTGACCGACAACGTGAACTCGATGGCGTCGAACCTGACCGCGCAGGTGCGGAACATCGCCCAGGTGTCGACCGCTGTCGCGAAGGGCGACCTGTCGCAGAAGATCACCGTGGACGCCCGGGGCGAGATCCTGGAGCTGAAGTCCACTGTCAACACGATGGTGGACCAGCTGTCGTCGTTCGCCGACGAGGTCACGCGGGTGGCGCGCGAGGTGGGTACCGAGGGCAAGCTGGGTGGTCAGGCCCAGGTCAAGGGCGTCTCGGGTACGTGGCGCGACCTGACCGACAACGTGAACTCGATGGCGTCGAACCTGACCAGCCAGGTCCGGAACATCGCCTCGGTCACCACGGCGGTGGCGAACGGCGACCTGGGGCAGAAGATCACCGTGGACGCGCAGGGCGAGATCCTGGAGCTGAAGAACACCGTCAACACGATGGTCGACCAGCTCTCCTCGTTCGCCGACGAGGTGACCCGGGTGGCGCGCGAGGTGGGTACCGAGGGCAAGCTGGGTGGTCAGGCCCAGGTCAAGGGCGTCTCCGGTACGTGGCGCGACCTCACCGAGAACGTCAACCAGCTCGCCTCGACGCTCACCACGCAGTTGCGCGCCATCGCGCAGGTCTCCACGTCGGTGACCCGCGGTGACCTGACCCAGCGGATCAACGTGAAGGCGCAGGGCGAGGTCGCCGAGCTGAAGGACAACATCAACCAGATGATCGTCACCCTCCGGGAGACGACGAAGAAGAACGCCGAGCAGGGCTGGCTGGACTCGAACCTGGCCCGGATCGGTGGTCTGCTCCAGGGCCAGCGCGACCTGGGCGAGGTCTGCCGCATGATCATGCAGGAGGTGACCCCGCTGGTGGACGCGCAGCTCGGCGCGTTCTTCCTGGCGGACAGCTCCGAGGGCAGCATGCGGCTGCGGCTCACCGCCTCCTACGGGTACGTGGCACGCGGCCACGACGTCACGTTCGGCCCGGGTGAGGGGCTGGTCGGGCAGGCCGCCCTGTCCCGCCGGACGATCCGGGTCAAGGCGCAGCCGGACGGACGCCTCGTCGTACGGTCCGGGCTGGCCGACACGCCCCCGGCCGACCTGGTGGTGCTGCCGGTCCAGTTCGAGGGCGAGCTGCTCGGCGTGATCGAGTTCGCCGGCGTGGCCACGTTCTCCGAGCTGCACCTCGCGTTCCTGGAGCGGCTGGTACTCACCATCGGCGTCGCTGTCAACACCATCCAGGCCAACCGGCGTACGGAGGAGCTGCTGGCGCAGTCGCAGCGGCTGGCGCACGAGATGCAGGACCAGTCGGCCGAGTTGCAGCGCACCAACGCCGAACTGGAGGACAAGGCGAAGCTGCTGTCCGAGCAGAAGGCCAACATCGAGACGCAGAACCGGGAGATCGAGCTGGCCCGCCTCGGCCTGGAGGAGAAGGCACAGCAGCTCACCCGGGCGTCGGCGTACAAGTCGGAGTTCCTGGCGAACATGAGCCACGAGCTGCGGACGCCGCTGAACTCGCTGCTCCTGCTGGCCCGGCTGCTGGCCGAGAACCCGGAGCGCAACCTCAGCGCGAAGCAGATCGAGTTCGCCCGGACCATCCACGGCGCCGGCTCGGATCTGCTGTCGCTGATCGACGACATCCTCGACCTGTCCAAGATCGAGGCGGGCCGGATGGACGTGGAGCCCACCGAGATCCAGTTCGCCGAGATCCGCGGCTACGTCGAGCAGGCGTTCGCGCCGCAGGCCGAGGAGAAGGGCCTGGACTTCCAGGTACGGGTGAGCCGCGACCTGCCGCCCGCACTGGTTACCGACGCCCTGCGGTTGCAGCAGATCCTGCGCAACCTGCTGTCCAACGCGGTGAAGTTTACCGACAACGGGGCGGTGACGCTGCGGATCGGCCCGGCGGCCGAGAACGCCGTCTTCGACGTACCGGCGCTGACGAACGCGCAGCGGGTGATCGCGTTCACCGTGATAGACACCGGCATCGGGATCTCCGACGACAAGCTGTCGCTGATCTTCGAGGCGTTCCAGCAGGCGGACGGCACCACCAGCCGCCGCTACGGCGGCACCGGGCTGGGCCTGTCCATCAGTCGTGATCTGGCCCGCCTGCTCGGCGGCACGATCACCGTCTCGTCCGCGCCCGGCCAGGGTTCGACGTTCACGCTCTTCGTACCCGATGTGCTGGCGCCGGACGCGGTGGTGGCGCCGGCGCCGCCGTCGCCGAGCCGCGCGGGCCTGCCGTCGTCGCTGCTCATGCCGATGGAGCTGCCGCAGCCGCAGGAGACGCCCGCCACCCGGCGCCTGGACGGCGTGACCGTGCTGATCATCGACGACGACGTGCGGAACGTGTTCGCGCTGACGTCCGCGTTGGAACTGCACGGGATGACCGTGTTGTACTCGGACAACGGGGCGGACGGTGTCCGCCAGCTCGCCGAGCACCCGGAGGTGGACATCGTGCTGATGGACGCCATGATGCCGGACCAGGACGGGTACGAGACGACAGCGCAGATCCGCCGCAACCACCGGTTCGCGGACCTGCCGATCGTCTTCCTGACCGCGAAGGCGATGCCCGGCGACCGGGAGTCGGCGCTCGGCGCCGGCGGCAGCGACTACATCACCAAGCCGGTGGACCTGGACGAGCTGATCGAACTGATGGCGTCCTGGATCGGCCGGAGCCGAGGCGAGGAGAACGCGTGACGCAGACGGCCAAGGCCCTGCTGGTGGACGACCGGCGGGAGAACCTGATGGCGCTGGAGGCGATCCTCCAGGGTCTCCCGGTGCAGTCGGTTGCGGTGGAGAGCGGCGAGGCGGCGCTCAAGCAACTCCTGGTGGACGACTTCGCGGTGATCCTGCTGGACGCCCAGATGCCGGACATGGACGGGTTCGAGACCGCCACCCACATCAAGCGGCGCGAGCGCACCCGGCACGTACCGATCATCTTCCTGACCGCCGCGGACAAGGACGCCCAGCTCGCGCTACGCGGCTACGCGGCCGGCGCGGTCGACTACCTGACCAAGCCGTTCGACCCGTGGGTGCTGCGCGCCAAGGTGACGGTCTTCGTCGACCTGTGGGTGAAGACGCGGCAGCTCGCCGCCCAGTCGGATCTGGTGCGGGAACGGGATCTGCAGTGGCGGCACCTGACCGACGCGGTCGACGAGGCGACGGCGCTGCTGCGCGCCGACGACGACCCGTCGACCCGGGAACGCGCGGTGGAGCTGCTGGAGCAGGCGCGCTGGGGCAACACCCGCTGACGGTTCAGCCGCCGGCCGGGCCGCCGTGCCCGGTCGCGGCCCGCCGGGCCCGCCAGCGGTCGCCGAGCGATTCCAGTTCCTCCTGTACGAAGAGGAAGAAGTCGCGCATCTCGGCGACCCGCTCGCCGGCCGGTGTGCTCCGCCCGTGCAGGGCGTCGACCCCGCCGGCGGCGATGTCGATGAAGTTCTTGTAGATCGTGGTCTTGGTGATGGTCGCCTCGTACCACGGGTTGTCGGGCATTCGGTAGCGGTCGCTCCGGGAGCCCTTGACCGGCTCGCGGACCAGCATGGCGAACTGGGTCAGGTAGCGCACCGCGCCGCTCACCGCCGCCGCGCTGACGCCGAGCCGGCCGGCGATCTCGCCCGCGGTGAGCGGGTCGTCGGCGCTCATCACGGTGAACAGGACCCGGGCGGCCATCCGGGGGAAGCCCACGTCGGCGAAGGCCATCGCCATCCGCTCGACGAAGAGGTGGACCTCTTCCTCGTCGTGCTGGGGCGGCACGTTCATGGTCGGCTCCTCGACACTCACCCCGTGACCCTACAGTCTTCACAACTTTGTGAAACGAGCGTAGCTTCTGAAGCATGGAAACGGCAATCGATGTGTCCGGCCTGGTGAAGACCTTCGGCCGCACCCGGGCCCTCGACGGGCTCGACCTGACCGTCCGCACCGGAGAGGTGCACGGCTTCCTGGGCCCGAACGGCTCCGGCAAGTCGACCACCATCCGGGTGCTGCTCGGCCTGCTGCGGGCGGACGCGGGGGCCGTCCGACTGCTGGGCGGCGACCCCTGGCAGGACGCGGTGGCGCTGCACCGGCGCCTCGCGTACGTACCAGGCGACGTGACGCTCTGGCCCAACCTCAGCGGCGGTGAGGTGATCGACCTGCTCGGCCGGCTGCGCGGCGGGCTCGACCCGAGACGCCGCACCGAGCTGCTGGAGTCGTTCGAGCTGGACCCGCGCAAGAAGGGCCGCACCTACTCCAAGGGCAACCGGCAGAAGGTCGGCCTGGTCGCCGCGCTCGCCTCCGACGTCGAGCTGCTCATCCTCGACGAGCCGACCTCCGGGCTCGACCCGCTGATGGAGGAGGTCTTCCAGCACTGGGTCCGCCGCGCCCGGGAGGACGGGCGCACCGTGCTGCTCTCCAGCCACATCCTGGCCGAGGTGGAGGCGCTCTGCGACCGGGTGACGATCATCCGGGCCGGCCGGACCGTCGAGTCCGGCACGCTCGGCGACCTGCGCCACCTGCACCGCACCGCGATCGACGCCGAGGTCACCGCGCCGCTGGACGGCCTGGCCGACCTGCCGGGCGTGCACGACCTGCGGGTGGACGGGCAGCGGGTCCGCTTCGACGTCGACACCGCGTCGCTCGACGCCGCGCTGCGCCGGCTCACCGAGCTGGGCGTACGCAGCCTGGTCAGCACGCCGCCCACGCTTGAGGAACTGTTCCTGCGGCACTACGAGACGACGCCTGCCGTCGACGTGGCGCCCTCGGCGGCGGTTCGCGAGGGGGCGGACCGGTCATGAGCACGCTCACCGGCACCCGTCACCTGGTCCGGCTGATCCTGCGCCGGGACCGCCTCCTGCTACCGCTGTGGGTGCTCGTCCTCGCGGTACTGCCGATCACGTACGCGGCCAGCTTCTTCGAACTGTTCCCCACCGCAGCCGAGCGGGCCGCGTACCTGGAGGGCACCGCCCGCAACCCGTCGATCGTCGCGCTGCTCGGCCCGGCGTACGGCGACAGCGTCGGCGCGCTCACCGCCCAGCGCAGCGGCTTCCTGCTGCTCATCGTCGCGCTGGCGAGCCTGCTCACGGTCATCCGGCACACCCGCACCGAGGAGGAAGCCGGGCGGCGGGAACTGCTCGGCGGCAGCGTGCTCGGGCGGCACGCCGGGCTGACCGCCGCGCTGCTCGTCACGTACGGCGCCGACCTGGTGCTCGGGCTGCTCACCGCCGCCGGGCTGGTCTCGACCGGGCTGCCGGTCGGCGGCTCGGTCGCGTACGGGCTGGTCACCGTGCTGACCGGCGCCGTCTTCGCCACGCTCGGCGGGCTGGCCGCCCAGCTCACCGAGACCGCGGGCGGGGCACGGGGCATCGGCCTCGCCGGTCTCGGCGCCGCGTTCGGGCTGCGCCTGGCCGGGGACACCGCCGGCAACGACTGGCCGAGCTGGCTGTCCCCGCTGGGCTGGGCCGCACGCGTCCGCCCGTACGAGGGGGAGCGGTGGTGGGTGCTGCTACTGCCGCTGGCCGCGACGGTGCTGCTCGCCGCGTTCGCGTACCCGATCTCGGTCCGCCGCGACCTGGGCGCGGGCGTGCTGCCGCCCCGGCTCGGCCCGGCCGGCGCGGGCGGCGCGTTGTCCGGTCCGTTCGGGCTGGCCTGGCGGCTGCACCGGGGGCAGATCCTCTGGTGGTCGGTCGGGTTCGGCCTGCTCGGGCTGATCCTCGGCGGCGCGGCGGAGGCGGCCGGCCGGTCCGTCGAGGGGAGTCCGCGGATGGAGGAGATCGTGGCCCGGCTCGGCGGGGCGTCCGGGATGGCCGACGCGTACCTGGGGGTCACGCTGAGCCTGGCCGGGCTCGCCGCCGCCGGGTACGGCATCCAGGCCGCGCTGCGGATGCGCGCCGAGGAGGCCGCCGGGCACGCCGAGCCGGTGCTCGCCACCGGGACGCGGCGCTCGACCTGGCTGCTGTCGCACGTGGCGTTCGCGCTGCTCGGCCCGGTCGTGGTGCTCGGGGTGACCGGGCTCGCGACCGGCCTGACGTACGGGCTGAGCACCGGTGACGTGCCCCGCCAACTGGGCCGGATGCTCGCCGCCGGCCTGGCTCAGGTGCCGGCGGCGTGGGTGCTGGCCGGGCTCGCCGTGCTGCTCTACAGCCTGCTGCCCCGGCTCGCGTCCGCCGCGTGGGTGGTGCTGGCGGTCTGCGTGCTGCTCGGGCAGCTCGGCGCCGTGCTGGAGCTGGATCAGTGGCTGCTGGACGTGTCCCCGTTCACGCACACCCCGCAGGTGCTGCGCGACGCGTGGACCCCCACCCCGCTCTACGTGCTGACCGCCCTGGCGGTGAGCCTGGCCACAGCAGGTCTGCTGACGTTCCGCCGCCGCGACATCCCCGTCCTCTAGCCCTGTTCTCCAGCCCGCGTTGATCTTGCACTTGTGGCCCCGGCGAAAGGGGCAGATCACCCTCATGGAGGGCCGCAAGTGCAAGATCGCGGGGGAGGGCGAGGGCGGGCGAGGGCTACGGGGTGGCTTCGTTGCGGATCATCAGGGCGCTGCGGAGGCCGGTGATGTCCAGGACGCGGATCAGGAAGTCACCGACGTTGGTGAGCATCAGCAGGCACTGGGCGTGACTGGCCTTGCGGCTGAGCACCACGAGCGTGCCGAGGCCCTGCGAGTCGCAGAACGTGACCCCGGCCAGGTCGAGCACGATGCGCGGGGGCGGATCCGCCAGCACCTCGTTCACCACTGTCGAGAGCTGGGCGGCCGTGAGCATGTCGATCTCACCGGCCAGGCGAAGCACGGCTTCGTCACCCGTCCGGTGTACGGTGATGGACAGTTCGGCACGATCCACCCGGTCAGCCTATCGCGATCTCGACCGACGGGCCTGTCGAGCGGATCGCCGTCGGCCGTCGCGCCGCTCAGGCGGGTGAGCCTGGTTACCCCCGTCGCGGGGTGCCTGCCAGGCAGCACTCCGGCGCTGACACAATGGCCCCATCGTGACCGAGACCTTTTCCGCCGGATCCGGCCGCTACCCGGCCGACGCTCCGGCCTCCGAGGCCCTGTTCGACCGCGCCAAGGCCGTCGTGCCCGGCGGGGTCAACTCTCCCGTGCGCGCGTTCCGTGCCGTCGGCGGCACCCCGCGCTTCATGGTCCGGGGGGAGGGTCCGTGGCTCTTCGACGCCGACGGTCGTCGCTACGTCGACCTGGTCTGCTCCTGGGGCCCGCTGATCCTCGGCCACGCGCACCCGGCGGTGGTGGAGGCGCTGCGCGAGGCGGCGGCGCTCGGCACCAGCTTCGGCACGCCGACGCCGGGTGAGGTCGACCTGGCCGAGGAGATCATCGCGCGGACGCCGGTGGAGCAGGTCCGCCTGGTCAACTCCGGCACCGAGGCGACCATGTCGGCGATCCGGCTGGCCCGCGGCTTCACCGGCCGCTCCAAGATCATCAAGTTCTCCGGCTGCTACCACGGCCACTCGGACGCGCTGCTCGCCGCCGCCGGCTCCGGCGTGGCCACGTTCGGCCTGCCCGACTCGCCCGGCGTGACCGGCGCGGCGGCCGGCGACACGATCGTGCTGCCGTACAACGACCTCCGCGCGGTCGAGGAGGCGTTCGCCGCCGAGGGGCAGCACATCGCCGCGATCATCACCGAGGCCGCCGCCGGCAACATGGGCGTGATCGCGCCCCGCGACGGCTTCAACTCCGAGCTGGCCCGGATCGCCCACGCGAACGGCGCGCTGCTCATCGTCGACGAGGTGATGACCGGGTTCCGGGTGTCCCGCGCCGGATGGCACGGCCTCGACCCCTCGGACGCGGACCTGTGGACGTACGGGAAGGTCATGGGTGGCGGCCTGCCCGCCGCGGCGTTCGGCGGGCGCGCGGAGATCATGGCGAAGCTCGCCCCGGCCGGCCCGGTCTACCAGGCCGGCACGCTCTCCGGTAACCCGCTGGCCTGCGCGGCCGGGCTGGCCACGCTGCGGCTGGCCGACGACGCGCTCTACCGGCGGCTCGACGAGACCGCCGCCGCGCTGGGCAAGCTCACCACCGAGGCGCTGTCCGCGGCCGGCGTGCCGCACCGCCTCTCCACCGCGGGCAACATGTTCTCGGTCTTCTTCACCGACGCGGACGTGCACGACTACGACAGCGCCCGCACCCAGGTGGTGCCGGCGTTCAAGGCGTTCTTCCACGCGATGCTCGCCGCCGGCGTCTACCTGCCGCCGAGCGCGTTCGAGTCGTGGTTCGTCTCGACCGCGATCGACGACGCGGCGTGGGAGCAGATCGCCGCCGCCCTTCCGGTGGCGGCGCGGGCGGCGGCAGCGGCGGGAAGCGGGGGGTAACTATGGCGGAGACCGTGGTGCACGTGCTGCGGCACGGCGAGGTGTACAACCCGGACGGCATCCTCTACGGCCGCCTGCCCGGGTTCCGCCTCTCCGAGCTGGGCGTGCAGATGGCCAAGGCGGCGGCGCAGGCGCTCGCCGACCGGACCGTCGTGCACGTGGTGGCCAGCCCGCTGGAGCGCGCCCAGCAGACCGCCGAGCCGATCGCGGCGCAGTTCGGCCTCTCCGTCGGCGTCGACGAGCGGCTGATCGAGAGCGCGAACTGGTTCGAGGGCAAGAAGGTCTCGCCGGGTGACGGATCGTTCCGCGACCCGCGCAACTGGTGGGTGCTGCGCGACCCGGTGACCCCGTCCTGGGGTGAGGCGTACCGGGCCATCGCCGAGCGCATGTTCGCCGCGCTGCACGCCGCCCGGGTCGCCGCCGAGGGGCGGGAGGCGGTGCTCGTGTCGCACCAGCTCCCGATCTGGACGCTGCGCCGGCACGTCGAGCGCAAGCGCCTCTGGCACGACCCGCGCCGCCGCCAGTGCGGCCTGGCCAGCCTCACCTCGTTCCACTTCGACGGCGCCAAGATCGTCGGCATCGGGTACTCCGAGCCGGCGGCCCACCTCGTGTCGATCTCGCCGACCGCCCGGACGGCCAAGGGGGCCTGATGCTCACCCGGAGGCTCGCCGCCGCCCTGCTCGCCGCCGTGACCGCCGGTACGGCGCTGGTCGGCTGCTCCTCCGGCAGCCAGGAGAGCCGGTGCGCGGCCGACGGCTCCACCGTCACCTGCGCCCCCGACCAGCGGTCCAAGACGCCGAAGGTGAGCGGTGAGCTGCTCACCGGCGGCAGCTACGACATCTCCCGCGACCGCGGGCAGGTCGTCGTGGTCAACTTCTGGGGTTCCTGGTGCGCGCCCTGCCGCGCCGAGGCGGACGACCTGGAGGCCACCTACCAGGCCACCAAGGGCTCCGGCGTGACGTTCCTCGGCATCAACGTGCAGGACAGCAAGGACAAGGCGATCGCCTTCGAGGAGGGCCGGGTCACGTACCCGAGCATCTTCGACCCGGCCAGCCGGCAGGCGCTGAACTTCGACATCCCGCCGAACACCACCCCGGCCACCGTCGTGCTCGACCGCGAGGGCCGGATCGCCGTGGTGATCCGCCGGGCCGTCACCCGGGACGAGCTGCGGCCGATCGTCGAGGACATCGCCGGCGAGTCGCCGCCGCCGAACGGCTCCCGCTGATGGGCGAGACGTTCCGCCAGCTCGCCGAGTCCGGCCCGCTGCTGCTCGCGGTCGGCGCGGCCGCCCTGGCCGGACTGGTCAGCTTCCTGTCGCCGTGCGTGCTCCCGCTGATGCCTGGCTACCTGTCGTACGTGACCGGCCTGGCCGGCACCGACCTGGAGGGCCGCCGCCCGGCCCCGCCGCAGTCGCCGGACCCACCGTCGACCGGGGGCGGCGTCGCCGTGGCGGAACGGACGCAGGCCCGGACCACCGCCGCCGTCAAGGGCCGGGTGCTCGCCGGCACGCTGCTGTTCATCGCGGGCTTCACCGTCGTGTTCGTCGCCACCGCGATCCTCTTCTCCGGCGTCGGCAAGCTCTTCTTCCGGTACGAGCGCACGCTGGAGATCGTCATCGGCGCGCTCGTGGTGGTGCTCGGCCTCGGCTACCTCGGGGTGATCCCCGGCATGCAGCGGGAGTTCCGCATCCGCTGGCTGCCCTCCGCCGGGCTGCTCGGAGCACCGGTGCTCGGCGCGGTCTTCGCGCTGAGCTGGCTGCCCTGCACCGGCCCGACGCTCGGCGCGGTGCTCGGCATGGCGGCCACCGAGGGCGGGACCGACCGGGCCGTGGTGCTCGCCGTGGCGTACTGCCTCGGGTTGGGGATACCGTTCGTCGTCTTCGGGCTGGGCTTCCAGCGCCTGCTCGGAGTGTTCCGCGCCGTCCGGCGCAACAGCCGGTGGGTAACCCGGATCGGCGGCGCTCTGCTGATCGCGATCGGCCTGGCGCTGATCACCGGCGGCTGGGTGAACGTGGTGATCTGGTTGCAGACGAACGTGGGCGTGGGCGAGGTGAGCATCTGATGACGACCGTCGACGACCGGCCGTCGACCCCCGCGCAGGCGCCCCGGCGGCGGGTCAACCCGGTGCTGGCCCTGCTGCGCAACTCGTGGCGGCAGCTCACCAGCATGCGTACCGCGCTGATCCTGCTGTTCCTGCTCGCCATCGCGGCCATCCCCGGCTCGGTGCTGCCCCAGCGCGGCGTCAACCCGGAACGCGTCAACCAGTGGTTCGTCGACCACCCCGACCTCGCGCCCCGGCTGAACCAGATCGGCGCGTTCGAGGTCTTCGGCTCGGTCTGGTTCTCCGCGATCTACCTGCTGCTGTTCACCTCGCTGATCGGCTGCATCCTGCCCCGCGCCCGCGACCACGTCCGCGCGCTGCGGATGAGGCCACCGGCCGCGCCGAAGCGGTTCGACCGGCTGCCGCAGCACGCGGTGCTGGAGGCCCCGGCCGCCGCCGACCCCGAGGCGATCGCGGCGGTGCTGCGCCGCCGCCGGTGGCGGGTCACCGTGCGCGGCAACGAGGTCTCCGCCGAGAAGGGCTACCTCAAGGAGACCGGCAACCTGCTCTTCCACGTGTCGCTGGTCGCCGTCCTGCTCGGGGTGGCGCTCGGTTCCTGGTACGGATGGCACGGCAACCGCATCCTGGTGGCCGGCGAGGACAACGCGTTCTGCAACACCCGCCAGCAGTACGCCGAGGCGTCGCTCGGCCCGCGCGTGGACAGCTCCGACCTGCCGCCGTTCTGCCTGACGCTGGAGAAGTTCGAGGCCGACTACCTGCCGTCCGGGCTGGCCTCCCGCTACTGGGCCACGGTGACAGTGGACGAGCCGGGCGGCACGGAACGGACCGCCGGGTTCTCGGTCAACTCGCCGCTGCGGCTCGGCTCGGCGAACGTCTACCTGCTCGGCAACGGCTACGCGCCGCTGCTGAAGTACACCGACAAGTACGGCCGCAGCCAGACCAGCGAGGCGCCGTTCCTGCGTACCGGGGACTCCAACGCGACCGAGGAGGGCGTGGCGATCTTCCCGGACGCCAACGTCGACCCGAAGACCGGCGCGCGTGCCCCGGACCAGCAGATCGCCTTCGACGGGCTCTACCTGCCGACCGCGCCGGAGAGCGCGCCGTACGTCTCGTCGCAGTACCCGGCCGAGCGGAACCCGGCGGTGAACCTGACCGCGTACCGGGGCAACCTCGGGCTGGACGCCGGCATCCCCGGCTCGGTCTACGCGCTGGACCGGCGGCAGATCGACGACGGCAAGCTCAAGGAGATCGGCACCAAGCTGCTGCGGCCGGGGGAGAAGTGGACCCTGGACGACGGCAGCACGCTGGAGTTCGTCGGCACCAAGCCGTACATCACGCTCGCGGTCCGGCACGCGCCCGGGCAGACGTTGCTGCTGGTGGCGAGCGGCACGCTGCTGCTGGGCCTGATGGGCTCGCTGTTCGCCCGGCGGCGCCGGGTCTGGTTCCGGGTTTCGCCCCCCGAGGGCGGATCTCCGACGAGCGGTAGTAGTTTGGTGGAGGCCGGTGGGCTGCCGCGCACCGAGCACCCTGGGTTCGCCGACGAGTTCGCGCAGCTCGTCGCCGCGGTGAGCGGCGACGCGCCGGACGCGCGGCGGGCGCGAGAAGGAGACGACTGATGTCCGCACTCTCCGACCAGCTGGTCGCGTTCGCGATCCTGGCGTACCTGATCGCGATGATCAGCCACGCGGTGGAGTTCGCGCTGGGCAACGCGCGGAAGGTGTCCGCGGCCGCGCCGGCGCGGGAGCTGGTCGGCGCGGGCGTCGGCGGAGGCGGCGGCACGATCGACGAGCCGGCCGTCGCGGCGACGCCGCCGCGCCCGGACCGCACCGGCGCGCGGGCCGTGCTGGCCGGCCGGATCGCCGCCTGGCTCACCGTGCTGGCAGCCGCCGTGCACCTGGGCGCCGTGGTCACCCGGGGCCTCGCCGCCGACCGGATGCCCTGGGGCAACATGTACGAGTTCGTGCTGACCGGCACCTGGATCGGTGTGGCGGCATGGCTCGTGGTGCTCTGGAAGCAGCCGTGGCTGCGCCGGCTCGGGCTGTTCCTGACGCTGGTCATGGTGCTGCTGCTGGCGTTCGCCGAGTTGAAGCTCTACGTGCCGATCGAGCCGCTGATGCCGGCGCTCCAGTCGTGGTGGTTCATCATCCACGTCTCGACGATCATCTTCGCCTCGGGCATCTTCCTGCTGGGCGTGGTGCCCGCCGCCGCGTACCTGATGCGGTCCGGCTGGGAGCAGGGGCGGCGCAGCTTCCCGTACACCCTGGCCCGCCGCCTCCCGGAGGCGGCCGGGCTGGAGCGGCTGACCTTCATGCTGCACGCCTTCTCGTTCCCGATCTTCACCTTCGCGGTGATCGCGGGGGCGATCTGGGCCGAGGCGGCCTGGGGTCGTGCCTGGGGCTGGGACCCGAAGGAGACCTGGGCGTTCATCTCCTGGGTGGTGTACGCGGGCTACCTGCACGCCCGGGCCACGCCGAGCGTGAAGCGCAACGTGGCCACCTGGATCTCCATCGTGGGCTTCCTGACCGTGATGATGAACCTGTTCGGCGTGAACTTCTTCTTCACCGGTCTGCACTCGTACGCCGGGGTGTAGTGGTCGGGCGCGCGGTCAGCACCTCGTCCACCCGGCGCGTGATCTGGTAGGCCACCTCGGGCAGGTCAGCCAGTTCGAGGCGGTCCGCCCGGAGCGCGAACTGGGCGTGCAGCTCGCGGGCCACCGCGTCGCGGATCTCGGCCTGGAGCGGGCTGAGGCCGTCGGGGTCACCCACCACGTATGCGTCCTCCATCCGCCGATGATGAACCGCCGTCGGCGAAGCTGTCAGTGACGAATTCATCCGCCGAACCAGCCGGGGACGTCGAGGCGGAACACGTCGGCGGGGACCATCCGGCGCAGGTCGTCCTCGATGGCGGCGACCCGGTCCGCGCCGAGCGTGGCCGCCCAGCGGTCGCGTAGTTCGTCGAAGACGACCGCCGAGCGGTGCAGCCCGTCGCGGCCCTTCGCGGTCATCCGGACCAGTTTGCGGCGGGCGTCGGCGGGGTCGTCCACGCGGTCCAGGTAGCCGAGCGCGACCAGCCGGTCCACCGTCTTGCCCGCTGCCTGCTTGGAGACGCCGAGGCGTTGCCCGAGGTCGGAGGCGGTGGTGCCGGCCGGGCCGACGGCCTGGAGGACGAAGCCGTGGGCGGGGCGCAGCTCGGGGTGCCCCTGGCGGGCCAGTTCGGCGTGCAGGTCGTCGATCAGCGCACGGAAGCCGGCGAGCAGGAGCAGCGGCAGCGCGAAGCCGGGGCGGTCAGGCGTTGCCATGTTCGACAACCACGTTTACTATTTCGTCAACCACGTTGACTATCTTACGAGAGGGGCCCTGTCATGTCCCGCTTCACCACGTACGAGCCGGACACCGCGCCCGCCGCCGCCCGCCCGGTCATGGCCGGGGTACGCCGCTCGCTCGGCCACCTGCCCGCCGCCGTCGGCCTGATGGCCGGCTCGCCCGAACTGCTCAAGGGCTTCCTCGCCGCCAACGCCGCGTTCGAGGCCACCGACCTCGACCCGGTCGCCCGCGAGGTGGTCGTGCTGACGGTCGCCACCCGCAACGGCTGCCACCTCTGTGTAGCCATGCACACCGCGACGCTCGTCCGGCACGTCGCCGCGCCCGAGCTGATCGAGGCGCTGCGTGCCGGTACGACGCTGCCCGACCCCCGGCTGGAGGCGCTGCGCCGCTTCACCGTCGCCGTCCTCGACCACCGGGGCGCGGTCCCCGACGCCGACCTGGACGCGCTGCTCGCCGCCGGATGGCAGCCCCGGCACGCGCTGGACGTGGTGCTCGGCGTCGGCACGTACACGATCTCCACGTTCGCCAACCGGCTCACCGAGGCGCCGCTCGACGCGCCGCTGGCCGCGTACGCCTGGACGCCCGCCGCCGAATCGGCGGTGTGACGAAGGCGACCGCGAGGCGCGCTGGGCGTGCTTCCGCCCGTCGTCGTATCCTTGGCGACGCCGAAAAGCCATGAGGTCGTCCTGTTGGTCCGCTAGGGCGCGCGGGGCACATCCGCCCACTACATGGCTCTGGTTCACGCCTACGCCACGGCAGTCCACGACCGGTACGCACCAGGTCGGGCGACTGCGGCGTACCGGCTCGCGGGTCGTCCCGGCCGGAGGACCCCGCATGACTCATCCCTCCCCCGTCCCGACCCGTCCGGGCAGCGCCGACCGGCGCTGGCTGGCACTGACCGTGCTGCTGATCCCGGCCGCGCTGACCCTGCTCAGCGTGACCAGCGTGAACGTCGCCATGCCCTCGATCCGCGCCGGACTGGGCGCCGGCGAGGTCGAGCAGTCCCTGGTCCTGACCAGCTACGCCCTGGTCTTCGCGCTGGTGCTGCTGCCCGCCGGGCGGCTCGGCGACCGGTACGGCCACAGCCGCGTCTTCGTCGCCGGTGTCGCCGTGTTCACCGCCGCCAGCCTCTGGTGCGCCCTCGCGCCGAACCCCACCCACCTGATCGCGGCCCGCGCGCTCGCCGGGATCGGTGGCGGGCTGGCCATGACGCCGGTGACAGCGCTCATCCAGCTCCTGTACGCCGGCCCGGAGCGGGCCCGCCCGTTCGGCATCATGGGCGCCGTCTTCGGTGCCTCCAGCGCGGCCGGCCCGCTGCTGGGCGGTCTGCTCATCCAGGCCGGCGGCGAGCTGGGCTGGCGCCTGGTCTTCCTGGTCAACGTGCCGTTCGGGCTGCTGGCCGTGGCGCTGGCCCGCCGGGCCCTGCCGCAGGGGCGCCCCGCCGGTGTCCGTGGCCGCGACCCGGTCGGCCTGGTGCTGTTCACCCTCGGCATCGTCGGGACGATGCTGCCGTTCTCGCTCGGCAACGGCATCGCCGTCGGCAACGTGGTGGTGCTGGTCGCCGGACTGCTGCTGCTGACCGCCTTCGCGCTGTGGGAGCGGCGGCGCGACCGGGCGGACCTTTTCGCGGTGGTGCCGCCGCGCCTGTTCCGGCAACGGGCCCTGCCGGTCGGCGTGATCACCACG
Organism: Micromonospora sp. CNZ285; assembly: GCF_004637285.1. Lineage (NCBI taxonomy): Bacteria > Bacillati > Actinomycetota > Actinomycetes > Micromonosporales > Micromonosporaceae > Micromonospora > Micromonospora sp. CNZ285. The sequence goes on from NZ_SPQD01000001.1 coordinate 5,646,350, forward strand.
TTCCTCGGCTTCGCCGGGTTCACCGCGTCGTTCCTGATGCTCGCGCTGCTCTGGCAGGACACCCTCGACCACAGCGCGCTGGCGGCCGGGCTGCTGGTGATGCCGTTCGCGCTGGGCAGCGTGGTGAGCGCCGGCAGCTCCCGCCGGTTCACCGCCCGCTTCGGCAGCCGCGTCGTCACCGCCGGACTCGGCATGATCGCCGTGGGCCTCGCCGCCGTCGGGCTGCTCGTCCTGGCGCTGTCGCCGGAACAGCTCACCTTCCTGGTGATGCTCGTGCCGCTGCTGGTCACCGGCGTGGGCGTCGGCCTCTTCGTCGGACCCAACACCAACGCCTCGTTCGTCCAGACCGAGGGCCGCGACGCCGGTGTGGCGAGCGCCCTCGTCACCGCGGCCCAGCGCTGCGGCACCGCGGTCGGGGTCGGGCTCCTCTCCGCGATCTTCGCGCTCGCGCCGGGCGGTCCCGGCTCGCTGGGCACCCAGGCCGTCGCCGCGTTCACCACCGCCGGATTCGCCGCCGCCGGGGCGCTCGTCATGGTGCTGTCTCGGCGAAGCGCCCTGGACCACCCGGCGATGCACTGAACATCACTGCACCCGGCGTGGGCGAAGGGCAGCGGGTACGGGAGGATGGCGGTATGGCGGCTCGCTTCCCGTACACCGATCTGAAGGATTTCCTCGCGGCGCTGGAGCGTGCGGGCGAGCTGCGGCGGGTGAGCGCGCCGGTCGACCCCACGCTGGAGATCAGCGAGATCGTCACCCGTACCGTCCGGGCCGGCGGGCCGGCGCTGCTGTTCGAGCGGCCCACCCGGGGTGAGATGCCGGTGGCGATCAACCTGTTCGGCACCGAGAAGCGGATGGCGATGGCGCTCGGGGTGGAACACCTCGACGAGATCGGCGAGCGGATCGGCGACATGCTCAAGCCGGAGCTGCCGCAGGGCTTCTCCGGGATGATGGGCGGCCTGGGCAAGGTCATGCAGCTCAAGTCGATGCCGCCGAAGAAGGTCAAGACCGCCCCGTGCCAGCAGGTGGTCTACCGCGGCGACGACGTCGACCTGAACCGGCTGCCCGGGTTGCAGGTGTGGCCCGGTGACGGCGGGATCTTCCACAACTTCGGGCTGACCCACACCAAGCACCCGGAGACCGGCAAGCGCAACCTCGGGCTCTACCGGCTCCAGCAGCACTCGCACAACACCATCGGCATGCACTGGCAGATCCACAAGAACTCGACCGCGCACCACGCGGTCGCCGAGCGGCTCGGCCAGCGGCTGCCGGTGGCGATCGCGATCGGCGCGGATCCGGTGGTGGCGTACTCGGCCAGCGCGCCGCTGCCGGCCGACATCGACGAGTACCTGTTCGCCGGGTTCCTCGCCGGTGAGCGGGTCGAGATGGTCGACTGCCTGACCGTCCCGTTGCAGGTGCCGGCGCACGCGCAGATCGTGCTGGAGGGCTACATCGAGCCGGGCGAGCGCCTGCCCGAGGGGCCGTTCGGCGACCACACCGGCTTCTACACGCCGGTCGAGCCGTTCCCGGTCATGCACATCGAGTGCATGACCATGCAGCGCGACCCGGTCTACCACTCGATCGTCACGTCCCAGCCGCCCCAGGAGGACCACGGCCTCGGCAAGGCCACCGAGCGGATCTTCGCGCCGCTGCTGCGCTTCCTGATCCCGGACATCGTCGACTACGACCTGCCCGCCGCCGGTGTCTTCCACAACTGCGCGATCGTGTCGATCCGCAAGCGCTACCCGAAGCACGCGCAGAAGGTCATGAACGCGATCTGGGGCGCGCACATGATGTCGCTGACCAAGCTGATCGTGATCGTCGACGAGGACTGCGACGTGCACGACTACAACGAGGTCGCGTTCCGCGCCTTCGGCAACGTCGACTACGCCCGCGACCTGATGGTCACCGAGGGGCCGGTGGACCACCTGGACCACGCCTCGTACCAGCAGTTCTGGGGTGGCAAGGCCGGCATCGACGCGACCCGCAAGCTGCCCGAGGAGGGCTACAGCCGGGGCTGGCCGGAGGAGATGCGCATGTCGCCCGAGGTGGTCTCGCTCGTCGACAAGCGCTGGAAGGAATACGGGATCTGATGACGGCGGCAGTTCAGGAACGACCCGGCCGGGTCTCGTCCTTCCTCAAGCTCGTCGCCATCGAGCACTCGGTCTTCGCGCTGCCGTTCGCGTACCTGTCGGCGCTGACCGCCATGCAGCTCAACGGCGGCCGGGTGCGCTGGGGAGACCTGCTGCTGATCACCGTGGCGATGGTCGGCGCGCGGACGTTCGCGATGGCCGCGAACCGGATCCTCGACCGGCGGATCGACGCGCGGAACCCGCGTACGGCGAACCGGGAACTGGTCACCGGCGCGGTGAGCGTGCGGACGGCCTGGACCGGCGCGGCCGTCGCGCTCGTGGTGTTCCTGGCCGCCGCCGCCCTGCTCAACCCGCTCTGCCTGGTGCTCGCGCCGCTCGCCGTGGTGCCGCTCGTGGTCTACCCGTACGCCAAGCGGTTCACGAACTGGCCGCACGCCATCCTCGGGGTGGCCCAGGCGGTCGGCCCGGTCGGCGCCTGGCTGGCGGTCACCGGCACGCTCGACGGTTCCGGCCCGGCATGGCTGCTCGGCGCCGCCGTCGGCCTGTGGATCGGCGGCTTCGACCTGATCTACGCCTGCCAGGACTCGGAGATCGACCGGGAGATCGGCGTGCACAGCGTCCCCGCCCGGTACGGCCGGCGCTTCGCGTTGCACGCCTCCACTGTCGCGCACGTGGTGACGTTCGCGCTGTTCATCTGGTTCGGCGCCTGGGTCGGCTTCGGCTGGCTGTGGTGGATCGGGCTGGCGCTCACCGCTGTGGCCTTCGCCTACCAGCACATGGTGGTCAGCCCCACCGATCTGAGCAAGGTCAACCGGGCGTTCTTCACCGCCAACGGCTTCGTCGGCATCGCGTTGTTCGTCCTCGCGCTGCTCGACCTGGTGATCCGGCTCGGCCTGCGGCCGTAGCGGCAAGGACGGCACCCGGTCAGGACGCCGCGCCGACCGGGTAGCGGGCGCTCTCCAGCGTCCAGTCGACGGTGCCGCGCACGGCGGCGGCCAGCCCGTCGAGGTGGATGGCGACGGCGTCGTCGAGCGTCGGGCCGAACGACGGCGCCGCCGCCAGGAGCGCCGCGAACCGGTCCATCTCGGCACGCCAGTGCACGGCGACCAGGTCGACCGCCGCCGGCAGCGGCACGCCCCGCTCGGCGGCCGTCGCCAGCACCAGGTTGTGCCCGCCGCCGGTGGCCCGGTCGCGCTCCAGCGAGGCGATGTCGTTGAACCAGGACAGCAGGTCGTTGGCGAGGCCGGCGAGCCGCCGCAGCGCCGGATGGTGGTAGACCGCGTCGGGCAGCGGACGCCCGGACGCGAACTCGATCAGCGGGTACGACACGTACGCCGCCGACGTGGCCCGGCGCAGCCGCACGTACTCGGCGACGCCCGGTGGACGGCCGGACGTGGTGGCGGTGGCCTCCCGGTGCACCCCGTCGAGGTGGTCGGCGACCGCGTCGGCGAAGCGCAGCCGCCACCGGGCCGGCATCCGGCGCCGGGGCTCCCGCCACGCCTGCACGAGCAGGCGCCGCAGCGGGCCGGAGAAGCCCGGATGGCGGGCGCGCGGGCCCTCGCGCAGCAGGGCGAGCGTGCCGTCACGCAGCGCGCGGATCTGCGGTGGGGTGAGGCCGTCCCGTCCGTCGCAGGCGTCGTCGACGAGGAAGAACCAGGTGAACAACGCGGTCAGCACCCGCAGGTCGGGCTCGGTGGCGTCCGGGTAGAGGCGGCCGGCGTACCGGGCGAAGCCGGCCCGCGCCAGCCGTCGCCGGGTGGCCGGGTCAGCCGGCAGGCCGAGCCGGTCGACGAGTTCCACCAGCCAGCCCTGCACGTCGTCGGCGTACGGGGAGAGGCGGGGCGGGATCGGGCAGTCGGAGCGGAGCGCCCGCAGCACCGCCGCCGTCATCACCGGCCCCTCCGTGGAAATGGATCGCCGGTCGAAGAATTTCATGTCGCGGGACGTTCCGTGAACCCTCTGGACATCCCGGGCGGGCCGACCGAAAGGGGGTCGCCGCCCGCCGCCCGCGGCGACCAGGCACGCTTGAGGGCATGCGCGAACCATGGGTGGTGGGTGTCTCCGGCGCGTCCGGGACGCCGTACGCGGCGGCTGTCGTCCGGGGCCTGCTCGACGCCGGCCAGGCGGTGGACCTGATCGTCTCCCGGGCGGCCCGGCTGACAGTGCTGGACGAGACCGGCCGGCCCTTCCGGGACGCGCACTGGACCGAGGACCTGGCCGCCTGGCTCGACCGCGACCTCACCGGCGCGGACCTGCGGCACTGGCCCGCCGGTGACCTGGCCGCCGGGCCGAGCAGCGGCTCCTACCCGGTACGCGGCATGGCGGTGGTGCCGGCCAGCACCGCCGCGTGCGCGGGCATCGCCATCGGGCTGTCGAAGGACCTGCTCCAGCGTGCCGCCGAGGTGAACCTCAAGGAGCGCCGCCCGGTGGTCGTGGTGCCCCGGGAGACGCCGGTGACCCGCAGTCACCTGGAACATCTCATCGCGCTGCACGACGCGGGCGCGGTGGTGCTGCCGGCCAGTCCGGGCTTCTACGGCGCCGGGGCGGCGGCGTCCGCCGGGCAGCTCGTCGACTTCGTGGCCGGGAAGGTGCTCGACGCGCTCGGTGTCGAGCACACGCTGTTCCGGCGGTGGTCCGGCGAGCTGGCCGCCGGTCGCCGGGAGGCGGATCCGCGCTGACGAACCCGTGGGCGACGTCCGGGGCGCGGCCCTCGGCCGGACCGCGCCCCGCACGTTCAGTACATGCCGGCGTTCGCCGGTCCGGGGCCGGTGGAAGCGGTCGGGCCCATGTTGCGGGCCTTGCCCATGTCCTCCGCCTCGTCCAGCATGCCCTCCCCCTCGAGCAGGGCCCGCACCTCGGATTCCCGAAACCGGCGGTGCCCTCCTGGAGTCCGGATACTGCCGATCCGGCCGGCCGCTGCCCATCTGGTCACGGTCTTCGGGTCCACCCGAAACAGCGCAGCGACCTCACCCGGTGTCAGCAGGCGATCTCCAGTGTCCACAGCCCCCTCCTCGCGTCGACGAAGCCCCCGGCTGAACACACTGCCCCCGGCCGGTGCGAGCCCAGAGCCGTCATGAGGGACGTATGGCAATTACAGCACCGGCTACCGGACGTGTCCGCCAAACGCGAAAAACGCACACACTGGGAAGGATAGGAAATGGTACCGGTGGAGAACCCCCTGATCGTACGTTTGTGAAGGGCCGGTGCACCGGTACCGACAGTGTTCGGTGGCCGCCGAGCGGATAGGGTCACTCTCCGTGGACACGATCGACCTGAGCCTCGTGGAGTTGTTGCGGGGCAACGCCCGTCTGTCGTACGCCGAACTGGCCCGTCAGGTCGGCCTCTCCGCTCCGGCCGTGCACGAGCGGGTCGGCAAGCTGGAGTCCAGCGGCGTGATCCGGGCGTACCGGGCCGAGGTCGAGCCGGAGTCGATCGGGCTCGGCGTGACAGCGCTCATCGGCATCATCGAGGACTCCGACGCGGACACCGACGACGTGCTGGAGTCGTTCCGCCGCATCCCCGAGATCGAGTCCTGCTACTTCATGGCCGGCGTCGAGTCCTTCCTGCTCAAGGCGCGGGTCGGCACGATCGCCGAGCTGGAGCAGTTGATCGTCCGGCTGAACCGGACGGCCGGTGTGGCGTCCACCCGCACCAGCATCGCCCTGTCGACCAAGTGGGAGAACCGCCCGCAGCCGCTGGAAGCGCCCACCGCCTGACGCCTCTGGCCCCGGGCCGTCGGTTGCGGTTACCGTGCGCCGATGACGAGCTCGGGACGCGGTGCCGCAGTGGTGACCGGAGCGGCCGGCGGGCTGGGGCGGGCCATCGCCGCCGCGCTGCACGCCGACGGCTGGAACGTGCTGCTCACCGACACCGACGCCGGGGCCGCGTCGGCCGCCGCCTCGTCGCTGGGCGGCTGGTCCCGCCCGCTCGACGTACGCGACGAGTCCGCCTGCGCGGAGGTCGCCGCCGAGGCGGCGGCCGCGCCCGGCGGCCTCGGGCTCTGGGTGAACAACGCGGGCATCCTGGTCACCGGCCCGTCCTGGGGACACGACGCCCCGACCCGCCGCGCGGTGGTCGAGGTGAACGCGCTCGGCGCGATGAACGGCACGCTCGCCGCCGTCGCGGTGATGCGCGAACAGGGCCGCGGCCACGTGCTCAACGTCGTCTCGCTGGCCGGGCTGATCGCCGCGCCCGGCGAGACGGTGTACGCGGCCAGCAAGCACGCCCTGCTCGCGTTCAGCCTCGGCACCCTGAGCGACCTGCGGATGGCCGGCGTCCGGGGCGTACACGTGTCGTGCCTGTGCCCGGACGGGATCTGGACGCCGATGCTGCACGACAAGCTGGACGACCCGGGAGCGCTGGCGTCCTTCACCGGCGCGTTGCTCACGCCGGAGCGGGTGGCCGCGCGGGCCGTCCGGCTGGCCCGCCGGCCCCGGCCGGTGGTCAGCCTGCCGCGCTGGCGCGGCGCCCAGGTGCGGCTCCTGGACGCCTTTCCCCGGCTCGCCCTGGCCCTCACGCCGGTGATCCGGGCCACCGGACGGGCCGGTCAGCGGCGGCAGGCCCGCCGGGTCCGGGAAAACCCGAGCCCACCTCGCTTGTAACGTTGCCGGCGTGACTCACTTCGACAGGTGCGACGAGGCCAGCCGGCGCTGGGTGACCGAGGCGATCGCCACTGTCGAGGCGGACGCCAACCGCTCCGCCGACACCCACCTGCTGCCGTTCCCGCTGCCCCGCGAGTGGGGGATCGACCTCTACCTCAAGGACGAGTCGGTGCACCCCACCGGCTCGCTGAAGCACCGGCTGGCCCGCTCGCTGTTCCTCTACGGGCTCTGCAACGGCTGGATCGGCCCGGACACCACGATCGTCGAGGCGTCGTCCGGCTCGACGGCCGTCTCCGAGGCGTACTTCGCCCGGATGCTCGGGCTGCCGTTCATCGCGGTCATGCCCGCCTCCACGTCGCCGGAGAAGATCGCCCAGATCGAGTTCCAGGGCGGGCGCTGCCACCTGGTGGACGACCCGTCCAAGGTCGTGGTGGAGGCGCGCTGGCTCGCCGAGGACAGCGGCGGCCGGTTCATGGACCAGTTCACCTACGCCGAGCGGGCCACCGACTGGCGGGGCAACAACAACATCGCCGAGTCGATCTACGCCCAGCTCGCGCTGGAACGGCACCCGGTGCCCGCCTGGATCGTGGTCGGCGCCGGCACCGGCGGCACCAGCGCCACCATCGGCCGGTACGCCCGGTACCGGCGGCTGCCCACCAAGCTCTGCGTGGTGGACCCGGAGAACTCGGCGTTCTACCCCGCCTGGCAGGCCGGCGACTGGTCGGTGCGCACCGACCGCGGCTCCCGGATCGAGGGCATCGGGCGGCCCACCGTCGAGGCGTCCTTCCTGCCCAGCGTGGTGGACCGGATGGTGCAGGTGCCGGACGCCGCGTCGCTCGCCGCGATGCGGGCCGGCTCGGCCGTGCTCGGCCGCCTCGTGGGCGGCTCCACCGGCACCAACCTGTGGGGCGCGTTCGGGCTGATCGCGCAGATGCGCGCGGCCGGGCGTACCGGCTCGGTGGTCACGCTGATCTGCGACCCGGGCGACCGGTACGGCGACACCTACTACTCCGACGAGTGGGTGGCCGCGCAGGGCCTCGACCTCGCCCCGCACCTCGCCACGATCGACCGGTTCCTGACCGACGGCACCTGGCCGGCGGCCTGAACCGGACCCCGGACGGTCAGCGCGGGTCGACCCGCTCGGCCAGCCCCGGGTAGCGCACCACGAAACCGTCCGGGTCGACCTCCAGGTCGGCGGCGAACGTGTCACTGGAATACCGGACCCGGCCCGGGCCCAGCGAGGTGTAGACCTGCTCGGCGGGCACCACGGCCAGGCCGGGCAGCAGCACCCAGGCCACCGTCACGGCGGTGGCCAGGTCGGCGGGCAGCCGGCCCAGCCCGATCCGGCGGATCGGCAGCGTGTTCGTCAGCGGGGAACCGCCCAGATCCACGTCGAGTGCCTCGGCCAGCCGGCCCGGGTCGTCGGTGCCCGGCAGGCCCGCCGGTGGGTGGCCCGCCGCGCTCAGCGCCGCGTCCAGGTCACCCTCCTCGCCGGTACGCACACGCCACCCGTCCCGGCCCCGCTCCAGGCGTACGCTCCGCGACCAGCCGGCGCCCTCGGACTCGACCTCCAGCCGGTTCGTCGACCAGTCCGGGCCGACGGTCAGGCGGTACCGGCACGTGTACGGGATCGGATCCACGGCGAGCGCCACACCCTGCGCGGTCAGCCCCTGACCGTCGTCGAGCACGACGTGCTCGGAGCCGGCGGTGTCGGTCCGGGCCCAGAAGAGCGACTTCGGCATGGACCGGACGTTACGCGACCCGGCCGTCGGCGGCAGCGGATGCGCGAACGCCGCCAAGGCCGGGCTTCTTGCCTGCCTACCCCTGCTCGTCGCCCTCGGTGGGGCGGGGCGGCCGGTTGTGGCGGGCCCACTCGTCGACCTCGTCCGCGTCCCAGACGTTCATGCCGATCAGTCGGGCGAGCGGCTCGGGAAACCCGGGGCGGCGGGTGATCTGCAGGACCCGCTGACGCGATACGCCGAACAGGGCGGCCAGCTCGCCGGGCCCATACAGGCGTGGTCGTCTCACCCGCCGAAAGTAGGCGCGAGACGTACTGGTCATACCTCGTCGGGCTACTCGTCGTCGTCCGCCGGCCGGGGCGGTCGGTGTTCCCGGATGTACCGCTCGACGTCCCGCTTCAACCAGACCGCGCCGACCGACAGCTCTTGATACGGCGCGGGGAATGCGGGATGCCGCCGGATCTCGCGGAATCTCGATCTGCCCACGCCGAGCATCTTCAAGATCTCACCGGCCGCGACAAGTTCGCCCGGTCCCGTCTCCTTGGTCACGACTTCGAAGGTAGGAGCGGGCCGACCCGACCATGGTTACGCGAACAAATGACCACACCTATGTGGGCCCGTCAACATTGACAGGGGGCAAGTGAGCGATCTGATGGATCAGGCCCCGCCCGGTGGCGAGTTCGCGGCGGACGGGGGTGCCACCTGGACGCCGAACCATGCAGGAGGCCCCGAGTGACCCAGCCGTGCGAGCACGCCAAGGTTGAGTTGGTCGCTGACTACGAGCACGACCGACGCCACCTCGCCGTCGATCTGGCCGCCCTGATGCGGCAGGCAACCGATGACCTGACCCGGCTCTACTCCGAGCCGCCGGACCCCGCCGAGATGCACATCCGGTTCCTGGGCTGGCTGCGGTCGGTGCGCAATGTCTGACCCGATCGGCACCGGGCTGCTGCTGGCCGCCGTCATCGCCCAGGCGTTCGGCTGCTGGGTCGCCTGGTCGTGGGGCCGGTCCGCTCGGCGCAGCCTCCGGCAGACCATCGACAAGGCCATCCCGACGCCACCGCCCGACTGGCGGCCTCGTCATCGCCTGTCGCTGTGGAATGAGCCGACCCGGCGATATCCCGTCCTCACACCGCGCAGCTAGAACGGGAGCCGAAATCACCCCGGACGCACTGCCGCCGCCGAGCGGATGCTCGGCGGCGGCAGTGGGTGCGCTCAGATCAGTGGGTACGTGCCGGCGGGCGCCCGCCGAAGCCGCGCCTGTCGTCCCGGCCCCGCCCCTCGGCCCGGAAACCGCCGGCCCGGCGCTCGGCCGGACGCGCGTCGCCCCGGTCACCGAAACGCCGCTCGGCGTGCGGGCGGTCGTCCTGGCGCCGGTCGCCGAAGCCGCGCGAGCTGCCCGGCCGGTCGTCGTACCGCCGCTCGTCGCGGTCGTACCCGCGTCCGGTCGTCGGCCGCGGCCGGTCCCCGTACGGCCGCTCAGACCGCTCGCCGAAGCGCCGGTCGTCGCCGCGCGGGCCGCGGCCGCGGTCGTCGGACCGCTGCTCGCCGAAGCTCCGGCCGTCGGACCGCCGGTCGCCGAAGCTCCGGTCGTCGCGACGCTCCGGCCGCCCGAAGCGGCGCTCGCCGCCGCCGGACCGCTCGCCCGAGTACCGCTCGCCGGCCGGCCGGTCGCCGAACCGGCGGTCACCGCCACGATCAGCGAACCGGTCGCCGGACCGCTCGCCCGCGGGCCGGTCGCCGTAGCGGCGCTCGCCCCGGCCGTCACGGTCGCCGAACCGGCGCTCGCCACGGTCGGAGAAGCCGCCCCGGCCGCCCCGGTCGAAGCCCCGGCCGTCGCGGTCGCCGAAGCGGCGCGAGCCGCCGCCGCGTCGCGGCTCCGGCTCGTCCCGCACCGGTACGCCGCTGGGCTCGCGCGCGCCGGTCAGCTCGGCCAGCGCCTCGTCGCCCGCCCGGACCCGGGTCTCGGCCGGCTCGACGCCCGCCTTCTCCATCATGGCCAGAGTGGTGCGGCGCTGCTTGGGCAGCACCAGCGTCGCCACCGCGCCCGACTCGCCGGCCCGAGCCGTACGGCCGGCCCGGTGCAGGTAGTCCTTGGGGTCCTTCGGCGGGTCCACGTGCAGCACGAGCGAGACGCCGTCGACGTGGATGCCCCGGGCCGCCACGTCGGTCGCGACCAGCACGGGCGTGCGGCCCTCGCGGAACTCGGCGAGCGTCTTGGTGCGCATGCGCTGGGTCTTGCCGCCGTGCAGCCCACCGGCCCGCACGCCGACGGCCGCGAGCTGCTCGACGAGGCGGTCCACGCCGAGCTGCGTACGGGCGAACAGCATGGTGCGGCCCTCACGGGCGGCGATGGACGCGGCGACGGCGAACTTGTCGTGCGGCGGGATCAGCAGCAGGTGGTGATCCATGGTGGACACGGCGGCGGTGGCCGGCGCGGTCGAGTGGGTGACCGGGTCGGTCATGAACCGCTTGACGAGCGTGTCGACGTCGTTGTCCAGAGTGGCCGAGAACAGCAGCCGCTGGGCGTCCGCCGGAGTCTTCGCCAGCAGCTGGGTGACCTCGGGCAGGAAGCCCATGTCGGCCATCTGGTCGGCCTCGTCCAGCACGGTGATCTCGACGTCGTCGAGGCGGCACACGCCGCGCTCGATCAGGTCGCCGAGCCGTCCCGGCGTGGCCACGACGATCTCCACACCGCGGCGCAGCGCGTCGATCTGCCTGTCGTACGGCACGCCGCCGACGGCGGTCTTCAGGAACACGCCGACCGCCTTGCCGAGCGGCATGAGCGCGTCGTTGACCTGCATGGCCAGTTCGCGGGTGGGGACCAGGACCAGGGCGCGCGGGTGCAGCGGCCGGGCCCGGTTGCGGTCGGCGAGCCGGGCGATCACCGGCAGGCCGAAGGCGAGCGTCTTGCCGGAGCCGGTCTGGCCCCGGCCGAGGACGTCGCGGCCCGCGAGCGAGTCGGGCAGGGTGGCCCGCTGGATCTCGAACGGGGTGGTGATGCCCTGGCGGGCGAGCGTCTCGACGACCTGCCGGGGCAGGCCGAGCGAGGCGAAGTCGACGGTGTCGGGCGTCGGGTCGACGGACGGGGACGTGCTGGGTTCAGCGAACGTGGTCAAGAAATACCTCTCGAGCGGGGCGCATCTTCGCGATGGCCCGCCGCGGCCTGTCACGCCGCCGAATCGCCCGCAAGATCGCCCATGGGCGCGCGCAGTCGGGCGCGCCAGGTCAGTGATCGCAGACAAGTGTACGGCGCATCGCCCACTCCGCCACGGCGACGCGAGAACGTAGTGGGCGGGCTCACCCCCGTCACTCGATGAGCATGGTCCCGGTCAGCCCGCTCAACGCGTCGTTGGCCAGGAAGACCACGAGCAGACTGATCGCGATCAACATGGTCAGCGCGACGGCCAGCACGATGAACACCTTGGTGTTGCCGCCCCGGGCCGCCGGGCCCTCCTCGGACCAGCCCTGGGCCAGGATGTGCCCGGTCAGCGATCCGGAGTTCTCCAGCGGGTTGCCCTGCGGGAACGACACGGTGGCGAACCCGGGCCCGTCGGTGCCGCCGTACGCGGTGGTGGCGAGATCCGGGTCGGCGGGCTGTGGGCGTACCGGACGGGTCGTGTCGGCCTCGCGGGCGGGCGTGGCCGGCGGCGGCCAGGTCGGCAGCGCCGGGGCCGGCACCACGGGCGGCGGTGGGGCCGACACGGGTGCGGCGGCCCACGACGGCTGCGCGGCGGCCGGCGGCGCGACGAGCGGCGTCGGGACGGCGGCCCGCGCAGGCGGGAACACCGGGGTGGCGGGAGGCGCCGGGAACAGCGGCGCGGGCAGCGGGTCCGCCGCGCCGGTCATCGCCGGTGGCGGCGGGAACGGCGGCGCGGGCATCGGACCCGGTGGCGGCGGGGGCGGGGGTACGGGCGGACCCGGCGGCGGTACCGGCGGCCCGGGGATCGGTGGCACCGGGCCGGGCGTCGGCGTCGGCGGGGTGGGCGCGGGCGGCGCGGGCAGGGGCGGCGTGGGCCGCAGCGGCGGCTCCGGCTCGGGTACCGGCGGCGCCGGTGACGGCGGCGTCGGACCCGGCACCGGGGTCGGCGCCGGCTCGGGCTCCGGGCCGTTCGGCGCCGGGGGTTGCGCGGGCTCCGGCGGCTGGACCGGCTCCGGCGGTTCCGGGTTCACCGGCCCGGCCCGGTAGACGGTGGCGGCGGCGGGCGGAGCGGCCACCACGGAGGCGGCGACCTCCTCGGCCGAGACGCGGCTCAGGCCGGGCACCGACGCGCTGGCCCGGGCAGGCGCGGATCCGGCCTGGTCGGCGCCCGTCGAGGCGCCGGTGAGCGGGGCCGGGCGGTCGGCGGCGGAGGCCGGTGCCGCGTTCGGCGAAGACCCGGCCGAACCGGCTGCCGGGGAGGGGGAGTCGTCGGTTCCGTCCGCCTGCTCGGCCGGTGCGGTGTCGCGCTCCGGTGCGGCGTCGGCCGGTGCTGCCGCGTCGGCGGTTGCGGCGGCCGGCGCGGGCACGCGTGCTGAACCGGAGGCGCGGGGCGCCGGGATGGCGGCCGGAGCACTGCCGGGCGTACCCGGGGAGGCGTCGCCGTCCGCCTCCGCGGCGGGCTGGGGCGTCGCCTGGCGTTCGCCCACGGCGAAGGCGGACCAACTGGACGGCGGCACGGTGGCGCCGGGCAGACGCCGGTCCAGCGGGGGTGGGGTCTCCGCCGGGGTGCCCGCCCGATACGTCGTCGGGCCGGCCTGCGGAATCGGCTGCGCGTCACCGGTGGGCGGCGGTACGGCCGCGCCGGCGACCGACACCCGCGCCCGCGCGACGGCTACCGGCGCGGCCGAACCACGGTCGTCGTCGTCGCCGGCCGGGTCGGCGGGGTCGGGCGTCGGTCCCGGGTGGACCTTCTCCGCCGGAACGTCCTGCTCGCCCATCTCGCCCCTCCGCACCCACGCTCGCCTCCAGCCGTGGCGCCGACCGGACGTGCCTGGATCTCACCGTGCCACATTCCGGCCCGGGAGCACAGCCGGAGTGGCGGTTGGGTCAGTCGGCGCTGCTGCTCGGGCTGGCGGAGCCGCTGCCGGACGTGCTGCTCGACGGGGCGACGCTGCTGCTGCTCGGCGCGGCACTGCTGGTGTCCGGCTCGGCGCTCGCGCTCTGGCTCGGCTCCGGCTCCGCCGACTCACTGGGCGGCGGCGTGGTCGGCGCCGGGCTGGACGTCGTCGGCGTCGGCGTCGGCGTCGGCGTGGTGGGCTTCGGCGTGGTCGGCGTCGGCTTGGGCGTGGTCGACGGCTTCGGGGTGGTGGGCGTCGGCGTCGGCTTCGGCGTGGCCGACGGCTTCGGCGTGGCCGGCACCGTGGGCGGCGGGGCGGGCGTGGCCGGGGCGGGAACCGCTCCGATCACCCGGGTCGCGGCGTAGAGCCGGGACCAGCGGACCACCGAGATCTTGACGACGTCGCCGGTCCGCGGCGCCTCCACCATCTTGCCGTTGCCGATGTACATGGCGACGTGGTGGACGCTGGTCCAGCTGCTGCTGGAGGCGAAGAACAGCAGGTCGCCGGGGAGCAGGGCGTTCGGCGAGACGGTGCGGGACCGGGTGGCGAAGTACTGGTCCTTGGCGACACGGGGCAGGCCCCGGTAGCCGGCCGCCTGGTAGGAGGCGAGCATCAGGCCGGAGCAGTCGAACCGGTCCGGGCCCTCGGCCGCCCACAGGTAGGGGTCACCGAGCTGGGCGAGGGCGTAGCGCACGGCGGCGAGCGCCCGCGGGTCCGCCACCAGGCCGTCGATGCTCTGGTCGACCACGTACGAGGTGCCGAGCCGCTGCTCGGCGGCGTCCGCCAGGCGCTCGATCTCCAGCAGCTTGGCCGCGTTCTCCTTGCGCAACGCGACGAGTGCGGTCTCCTGCTTGCGCAGGTCGGTCTCGGCGCGGGTGAACTCGGCGGCCTTCTCGGTGGCCCGGCGCTGGGCCGACTCGTGTGCCTTCCGGGCGGCCTCCTCGGCGCTGGTGGCGCGCAGGAGTTCGCCGGTCACCGACGTGGTGGCGCCCTCGGCCTTGTCGCCGCGGGTGATGCGCTGGAGGTTGGCGAAGTCGCGCAGGCTGGCGCCGAACTCACCGGGCGGCAGCGCCGCGTCGGCCTTCACGGCGTCGGCGGCGGCGCTCTTGGCGTTGTCCTGGGCGCGGCGGAGCGCGTCCTGGGCCTCCTTGAGCCGGGCGGCGGACTGGGTCAGCTCGGTCTGTGCGGCGTCCCGCTCGGTCTTGATCCCGAGCAGCGCCTCGCCGAGCTGGGTGACCCGGGCGTCGAGCTGGTTGATCTGCGCGATCAGCGGGCCGTCGGCCGGGTTGGTGACGCCGGTGGTGCCCGGCAGGCCCGTCGCGCCACCCGGGGTGGTGACGCCGGGCAGACCCGGGACGGTGCCGGGGAGGCCGGGAACGGTGCCCGGCACGCCGGGAACGGTGCCGGGTACGCCGCGGACGGTGCCGGGCGAGCCGGGCAGCTGCAGCGGGCCGGTGACCTGGGGCCGGGAGCCGGTGTCGGGCACGACGTCGGGCAGCGGGTCGGCCCAGGCGGGTGTGGCGAGCGCCGCGGCCGCGACCGCCCCCAGGAGGGCGGACCAGAGCGCCGGGCGCAGGATCGGTGAGATCACCGGCTGCCGTCCTCGTCGCCGTCGGGCCTTGGTGCTGTGAGCCATACCGCTCCCCGTCCGGTCTGGGGTCCGTCACGCGTGGTTGGGGCGTGTCGGGACAGGACGGCCCTGGTGTGTGTTCCGCCCCACCCTGTCTTACCTCACGGTTGCGACGATGTCGATGTGCGGAGCGTGACCACGGGTGAACCGGCACGCCCAGGTCGGCGGCCGGTCGGACCCGCGACGTACGCTCGATCGGGAACCCAGGTGGAAGGACGTGGCTTTCGGATGGACGCCGGACTCAAGCGCGAACTCGAGGCGAAGGTGTACGCGGGGGAGCGGCTGACCCGCGAGGACGGCATCGCCCTCTACGCCAGCGACGACCTGACCTGGCTGGGCCGGCTGGCCCACCACAGGCGTACCGAGCTCAACGGCGACCGGGTGATGTTCAACGTCAACCGGCACCTGAACCTGACGAACGTCTGCTCCGCGTCATGCGCGTACTGCTCGTTCCAGCGCAAGCCGGGCGAGAAGGACGCCTACACGATGCGCATCGACGAGGCGGTCCGCAAGGCCAAGGAGATGGAGGACGAGCAGCTCACCGAGCTGCACATCGTCAACGGCCTGCACCCCACGCTGCCCTGGCGCTACTACCCGAAGGTGCTGCGCGAGCTGAAGGCCGCGCTGCCGAAGGTCAACCTCAAGGCGTTCACCGCCACCGAGGTGCAGTGGTTCGAGAAGATCAGCGGGCTCACCGCCGACGCGATCCTCGACGAGCTGATGGACGCCGGCCTGGAGTCGCTCACCGGCGGTGGCGCGGAGATCTTCGACTGGGAGGTCCGGCAGCACATCGTCGACCACAACTGCCACTGGGAGGACTGGTCGCGCATCCACCGGCTGGCCCACTCGAAGGGCATGAAGACGCCGTCGACCATGCTCTACGGTCACATCGAGGAGCCCCGGCACCGGGTCGACCACGTGCTGCGGCTGCGTGAGCTGCAGGACGAGACCGGCGGTTTCCAGGTCTTCATCCCGCTGCGCTACCAGCACGACTTCGTCGACTCGGCGGACGGCAAGATCCGTAACCGGATCCAGGCCCGGACCACGATGGCCTCGCCGGCCGAGTCGCTCAAGACGTTCGCGGTCTCCCGGCTGCTGTTCGACAACGTGCCGCACGTGAAGTGCTTCTGGGTCATGCACGGGCTGTCGGTCGCGCAGCTCTCGCTGAACTTCGGCGTCGACGACCTGGACGGCTCGGTCGTGGAATACAAGATCACCCACGACGCCGACTCGTACGGCACGCCGAACACCATGCACCGCGACGACCTGCTGCACATGATCTGGGACGCCGGCTTCCGTCCGGTCGAGCGGAACACCCGCTACGAGATCGTCCGCGAGTACGACGGCCCGCCGTCGCTGGCGGAGCGCCGGTCCGAGCCGCAGCAGGTCTGGGCCTGACCTGGCGATGAGCGACGAGGAACAGCAGCGCGGCTTCCCCCGGCGCGACGCCGAAGGGCGCATCCTCACCCTCGGTGACCTGCTCGGGGTGAGCCTGGCCGGCCTGGTCATCGGGGTGCTGGCGCTGCTGGTCTTCGAGTGGGCGTTCGCCACAGTCGGCGACAGCGGCTTCGGGGGTACGAACGGCTGGCTCGCGGTGATCCTGCCGCTCTGGTTGTTCTGGGACGAGTTCCGGGCCTGGGAGTTCGGCGCCGCCCGGGTGGTGGCCGCGCTGGCCGGTCTCGGGCTCGGCATCGTCGCCGGTCTGCTGGCCGCGGGCCTGGCCTCCGGGCTGCCCGCGCTGTTCACCGGCGCGTTGGCCGCGGCGGTGTTCACCGTGGTCTACGGCGTCATCTGGTTTCATGGCGTGCACTGGCTGGCCCGGCGTACGGGCTGAGGCACGGAGAGAGTGGGAATGCGGGAATGAGCGCGGCGGTCAAGTACACGCTGGGCCGGGTCGGGCTGTTCGTCGCCGTGCTGGCAGCCCTCTGGTTCGTCGAGATGAACATGTTCCTGCGGCTGATGGTGGCGCTGATCTCCTCCGCCGCGCTGTCGTTCTTCCTGCTGCGCAACTGGCGGGACGAGATGGCCGGCGAGATGGCGGAGGCGTCGGAGCGGCGTCGCGCGGAGAAGGACCGGCTGCGCTCGGCGCTCGCCGGTGACGACGAGCCGGGCGCCGAGCCGGACACCGAGCGCCGCGACGGCTGAGCGGACGAACGATGGGCCCGGCGCCGGACACGGCACCGGGCCCTACGTCGTTCACCGGCCGGCCGAACCGTTCACCAGTTGGTCGAGCCCGGGACGACCGGCCACGGCCGGTCGGCCGGCTTGATCAGGTACGCGATGCCGCCGGAGCCGGAGGCCACCGTGCCGTTGGCCCGGTAGCGCTTGGTGCGCAGCCAGATCTGCTCGAACTGCTCCCGCTTGTAGACGTTGCGGACCGCGTCGTTCGACGAGGAGGCCGGGTCGTTGACGATCACGTCGCCGTCGGCGGTGAAGCCGACGATCACGAACAGGTGCCCGGAGGTGCCGTAGTTGGCACCGTCCAGCTCGCTGGCGAGGAACGACTGCGAGGTCACCACCGGGATGCCCGCCTTGATGAACCGTTCCGCCTCGTCCAGCGAGTGCAGCCGGGTGACCCGCGCCTCCAGGCCGGGGAAGCTCGCCGCGTACGCGGTGTTGAACGGCCAGTTGCCGGCGCCCTCGTACTCGTAGTCGTAGGTCATCCGGGCGGCGTGGTCGACAGTCGGGTCGGGGTAGGAGGGGTCGACCCAGGAGGTGTCCTCGGCCGAGGGCTTGCGACCCCAGTACTCGACGACCATCTCCGTCGAGGTGGGTGAGCACCACGCCTCACCGCCGCCGTCGTACTCGGGGTACTCGCCGATGTGGATGTTCTGCGAGTAGCGCGGTACGGCCAGCTCGGTGCCCCAGGCGATGCCGCCCCGGCTCGGCGTGACGGTGAACCGGTCGGGCACGTTCGACGCCATCGCGCCGAGCATCCGTACCTGCGGCGCGGCGGCCTGGCTGGGCGCGCGGTAGAGGGTCAGCCGCAACTGGTACGAGCGCAGCAGCACCCCGGCGTCGGCGTCGTCGACCGAGAACGTGTCGGTCCAGATGCTCGACCACGGGTCGCCCTGGCCGTCCAGCGTGGAGCGCTTGATGTCCTGGTCACCGGAGGCCCAGCGGCCCATGACGTACCAGGGGGTCTGCGCCCCGGTGTTGTACGTGCCGTGCAGCTCGACCTGGATCCAGGTGCCGGCCGGGGTGGCGGCGTTCCACGACGCGACCATCTCGGTGGCGTCGAAACCGATCCGCCGCTCGGGCGAGGTCCAGGTGGCGTACTCCCAGGTGCGGGTCGTGCCGGTGTGCTCGTCGGTGAACTCGGTGGTGCCCGCCGGGCGGTCGATGGTCAGCGCCGGGTGGCGCCCCGGTACGGCGCGGGTGCCCTGGTGGGTGCCGGTACGCCAGTCGGGGAAGCGGGAGAACTCCTGGAAGGTGATCTGTTCGTCGTGCGTGACGCCCGGTCGCGGGGCTTGTGCCTGGACCGGTGCGCTGGTGCCGAGGAGGGTGAGCGCGGTGAGGCCGGCGAGGGCGGCCGCGCGCATGGGTCGTCCGAACATGGCAGCTCCACAGGGAGACGGCATCGTTGCCGTTCACTGTCGCGCTTGGCGGGAAGTTTCGCCAGATGTTCAGGCATAGAAAATCATTGCCGAAGTGACGATCAGGTCGGGATGACCCAAGGCAAAGACAGATATTGATATGACCATGTGTCTCCTGGTGGAGTGTGCGGACAACGGGATCTCCCGTACCCCCAGGAGGTTGTCCATGGCCTTCCGTGCCTCTCCGCTCCGCCGCCGGCTGGCGCTCGCCGCCGCCGTCGGCCTCACCATCGTCGCCGCGGCCGCAGCCCCCGCCGTCGCCCGACCCGCACCGGAAGGCTCCGGCGAGCCGACCACCGTCGCCTACCGGGTGCTCGGCCCGCGTACGGCGGCCGACCGCACCGCCGTCGCCTCCACCGGTGCCGCGATCGACTACTCCGAGCACGGCGTGCTGCACGTCACGGCGACCAAGGCCGAGGCCAACGCGATCACCCGGCTCGGATTCCGGCTCGAGAAGGACGTGGTGCCGGAGCACGCCGACGGGGGCATGACCGCCAACGCGTTCCCGCCCGCCGACTCGAACTACCACGACTACGCCGAGCTGACGGCGGTGGTGAACAAGGTGGTCGCCGACCACCCGACCATCGCCCGGAAGCTGAGCATCGGCACGTCGTACCAGGGCCGGGACCTGATGGCGGTGAAGATCTCCGACAACGTCGCCACCGACGAGGCCGAGCCGGAGATCCTGTTCAACGCCCAGCAGCACGCCCGTGAGCACCTGACCGTCGAGATGGCGATCTACCTGCTCAACCTCTTCACCGACAACTACGGCAGCGACTCCCGGATCACCAACATCGTCAACTCGCGGGAGATCTGGATCGTCCCCACCGTCAACCCGGACGGCAGCGAGTACGACATCGCCACCGGCTCGTACCGCTCCTGGCGCAAGAACCGGCAGCCCAACAGCGGGTCGACAGCCATCGGCACCGACCTGAACCGCAACTGGGCCTACCAGTGGGGCTGCTGCGGCGGCTCGTCCGGCACGAAGTCGTCGGACACCTACCGGGGCCCGTCCGCCTTCTCCGCCCCGGAGACCGCGGCGCTGCGCAACTTCGTCAACAGCCGGGTCGTCGGCGGGGTGCAGCAGATCAAGGCGAACATCGACTTCCACACCTACTCGCAGCTGGTGCTCTGGCCGTACGGATACACGTACAACAACACCGCCACCGGGATGAACACCGACCAGTACAACACCTTCGCCACCATCGGGCGGCAGATGGCGGCGACGAACAACTACACCCCGGAACAGTCGAGCGACCTCTACATCGCCGACGGCACCAGCATCGACTGGATGTGGGGCGCCCACAAGATCTGGGCGTACACCTTCGAGATGTACCCCGGCTCGGCCTCCGGCGGCGGCTTCTACCCGCCGGACGAGGTGATCCCGGCGCAGACCTCACGCAACCGGGAGGCCGTGCTGATCCTGTCCGAGTACGCCGACTGCCCGTACCGGGCGATCGGCAAGCAGAGCCAGTACTGCTGACCTCACCACCGGGCGGGAACCCCGGTTCCACCCCCGCCGGGGTTCCCGCCCACCCCGCCCGTCCGGACGATCTCCGCTGGTCGTGCGCTACCGTGGCACCGACCGTGCCACAGCGAAGCCGGTGTGAAACCGGCGCTGTCCCGCAACTGTGATGCCCCGTACGCGCGGCGCCGGCCTTCCGCCGGCGCCGACGGACGTGGGACGAGCCAGGTCGCCTGAGGCCCGGTCGCGACACGCGCTCTCGAGGAAGGGCGCCTCGCGGACGGGCCTTTCCCCCTGTCGGCGAAGCACCACACTCCTCGACCGACAGGAGGCCCCATGTCCCGACGTACCCCCCGGCTCTTCGCCACCGCGCTCGCGGCCGGCGTGCTGCTTCTCGGCGGCTGCGCCGAGAAGACCTCGACCGACACCCCCGCCGCCGGCGGCTCCGGCGGCGCGTTCCCGGCCACCGTCGGCAAGCTGACGCTGGAGAAGCGGCCCGAGAAGATCGTCTCGCTCTCGCCGACCTCCACCGAGATGCTCTTCGCCATCGGTGCCGGCAAGCAGGTCACCGCCGTCGACGACCAGTCGAACTACCCGGCCGAGGCGCCCCGCACCGACCTGTCCGGCTACCAGCCGAACGCCGAGGCGGTCGCCTCCCGCAACCCCGACCTGGTGGTGATCTCCGACAACCTGAACAAGATCGCCGACCAGCTCGTCGCGCTGAAGATCCCGGTCCTCCAGATCCCCGCCGCGGCCACGCTCGACGACACGTACCGGCAGCTCACCGACCTGGGCACGCTCACCGGCCACCGGTCCGAGGCGGACGCCGTCGTGCAGAAGATGAAGGACGACATCACCGCGCTGACCAAGGACCTGCCGAAGCGTACGGAGAAGCCGACCTACTACCACGAGCTGGGCCCGGAGCTGTACAGCGCGACCAGCAAGACCTTCATCGGCACCATCTACGCGCTAGCCGGCCTGGAGAACATCGCCGACGCGTCCGACGCCGACGGGAAGAACGGCGGTTACCCGCAGCTCTCCCAGGAGGTCATCGTCAAGGCGAACCCCGACTTCGTCTTCCTCTCCGACACCAAGTGCTGCAAGCAGAACGCCGACACGGTGAAGGCGCGCAGCGGCTGGTCCGGCATCACCGCCGTGAACAACAACCAGATCGTGGAGCTGGACGACGACATCGCCTCGCGCTGGGGCCCGCGCGTGGTCGACCTGCTCAAGGTGATCGTCGACGCCACCGCCAAGGTCCCGGCCTGACCGTGGCCCTACGACAGGCGGACTCCGCCCCGAACCCGGCCGGTACGCCTCGGGCGTCCCGGCCGGGCATCCGGCCGCTGTCCCGCCCCGGGCGGCGCGGGGCGCCCGGCGCCGTCGGCGCCCCGGTCCGGCCCGCCGGGCTGCGTAAGCGCTGGCTGTTCGCCGGTGTCGTGGCGGTACTCGTCGCGCTGGTGGCGGGCGTCTCCCTCGGCCCGGTCAGCCTGCCGCCCGGCAGCGTCGCGGCCGAACTGCTCAACCTGCTGCCCGGTGTGCACCTGGACAGCGGGCTCACCGAGCGGGAAGTCGCGATCATCACCGAGCTGCGGCTGCCCCGGGTCGTGCTCGGCCTGCTCGTCGGCGCGCTCCTCGCCCTGGCCGGCGGCTGCTACCAGGGCGTGTTCCGCAACCCGCTGGCCGACCCGTACCTGCTCGGCGTGGCGGCCGGCGCCGGATTCGCGGTCACCGCGGCGATCGTGCTCGGCGCCGGTGCAGGCGGCGCGCTGACCGGGCTGCCGATCACCATCCCGCTCGCCGCGTTCGTCGGGTCGCTCGGCGCGGTCGTGCTGACGTACCTGCTCGGCGCGGCCGGCGGCCGGGACCGGTCCCCGGCCACGCTGATCCTGGCCGGCGTGGCGGTGTCGGCGTTCTTCGCCGCCGGGCAGACGTACCTGCTGCAACAGCACTCCGACAACATCCAGCAGGTCTACTCCTGGCTGCTCGGACGGCTCGCCACCGCCGGCTGGCACGACGTGTGGCTGGTCCTGCCGTACTTCGTGCTCACCTCCGTGGTGGTGCTGCTGCACCGGCGCGAACTGGACGTGCTCTCCGTCGGCGACGACGAGGCCGCCGGTCTCGGTCTGCATCCGCAGCGCTCCCGCTACCTGCTGATCGCCGCCGCGTCGCTCGGCACCGCCGCCGCCGTCTCCGCGTCCGGGCTGATCGGCTTCGTCGGCATCATCGTGCCGCACACCATGCGGCTGCTCGCCGGTTCCAGCCACCGGGTGATCCTGCCGCTGTCGATGCTGTTCGGCGGCGCGTTCCTGGCCCTGACCGACGTGGTCGCCCGTACCGCCGCCGCACCCGCCGAGATCCCGATCGGCGTGGTTACCGCGCTGCTCGGCGGCCCGTTCTTCGTGCTGGTCCTGCGGACCGCCCGCCGGGTGGCGATGTGAACGCCCCCGCGGTGCGCGTCCACGACCTGCGCGTCGCCCTGGGCGGCACCCCGGTCCTGGCCGGCGTCGACCTCACCGTCACGGCGGGCGAGTGGGTCACCGTGATCGGACCCAACGGCGCCGGCAAGTCGACCCTGTTGCGCGCCGTCGGCGGCCTGCTGGCCGCACCGGGCGAGGTGGCCCTCTTCGGTACGCCGATCGGCGCGCTCCGCCGCCGCGACCGCGCCCGGATCGTGGCCACCGTGGCGCAGTCCCCGGTCGTACCGATCGGCATGTCGGTGTTCGACTACGCGCTGCTCGGGCGCACCCCGTACATCCCGCCGCTGGGCCGCGAGTCCGCCGCCGACCTGGCCGCCGTGCACGAGGTGCTGGACCGGCTCGACCTGGGCCCGTTCGCCCACCGCGAGCTGGCCACCCTCTCCGGCGGCGAGCGGCAGCGCGTCTTCCTGGCCCGGGCGCTGGCCCAGGGCGCCACCCTGCTGCTGCTCGACGAGCCGACCAGCGCGCTGGACATCGGGCACCAGCAGGAGGTGCTGGAACTGGTCGACCAGCTCCGCCGCGCGCACGGCCTGACAGTGCTCGCCACCATGCACGACCTCTCCATCGCCGGCGAGTACGCCGACCGCCTGGTGCTGCTCGCCGACGGCCGGGTGGCAGCCGCCGGGCCGCCGGAGGAGGTGCTGACCGAGGAGTTGCTGGCCCGCCACTACCGCGCCCACATCCGAGTGATCCCCGGCGACCACGGCCCTTTGGTGGTCCCCGTCCGCCCCACCTGACCCCCCGCCGCCCTTCCCACACCGTTGATCTTGCACTTCAGGCCCCGGCAAAAGGTGCATATATCGCGTCGAGGGGGCCTCAGCTGCAAGATCGACGGAGGGGTGGCGGCCCTGCTGCTGGACTGCCCGCCCCCGGCGTTCGCCGTCTCGAATCCCGGATCAGCGTCCCGGCTGCCGGGATGGCGGATGAATCTTGGTGCGAACGGGCCCTCCTGGGGGCCGCTCCGTACCAAGATCTCGGCCGTCCTCGCCTCCCCCCGGCGATCTTGCAGTTCAGGCCCCGACAGAAGGTGTGTATGCCGCATGGCGAGGGCCGTAACTGCAAGATCTACGGCGGAGCCGGGCGGGGTGCGGGCGGAACCGGGCGGGCGCGGGCGGGACCGGGGGCGGTGCGGGCGCGGGGGTGGGTCAGCGGAGGGTGGAGATGGAGAAGAGGGCGCCGGACGGGTCTCGCAGGGCGGCGCTGCGGCCGGCCGGGTTGTCGCGCGGCGGTACCAGGATCGTGCCGCCCAGCTCCGCGGCCCGGGCGGCCACCGCGTCGGCGTCCTCCACCGCGAAGTAGACCGCCCAGTACGCGGGCAGGTCCTCGGGCATCGGCTCGGCTCGGGGCAGCATCCCGGCGACGATCCGGGCGCCGCAGCGCCACCCGGTGTACGCGACCGGCCCGGCCGGACGTTCCTCCGGATGCCAGCCGAAGACCAGCGCGTAGAACTCCTTCGCGCCCTCCGGGTCGGGGGTGACCAGCTCGTTCCAGCACATAGCGCCGGGCGCGTTGTACAGCTCGGCCCCGCGCATCGCCATCGGCTGCCACACGCTGAACACCGCGCCGGCCGGGTCGGCGAGCACCGCCATCCGGCCCTGCTGGGCGACGTCGAACGGGGAGACGACGACCTGCCCGCCGGCCGCCTCGACCCGGGTGGCGACCAGGTCGGCGTCGTCGGTCGCCACGTACGTGGACCAGACCGGCACCTGGTCCGGGGTACCGGGCGGGCCTGCTCCGGCGACCGCCTGACCGTCCTTGCGGAAGACGGTGTAGCCGCCGGCTTCCGGTTCGGGGGAGATCTCTCCGGTCCAGCCGAACAGCTCGGGGTAGAACCGTCGTGCGTCGTCCAGACCGGGCGTGGCCAGGTCGGTCCAGCAGGGCGTGCCGGGCTCGACGCCGTTCACGGTGACCCCTCTCGCCGGGGGCGGCTCCGCGCGCCCGCCCTGTCGGCATCGTGGCACCGCCGGGTCGGCCACCGGGCCGGAACCGGACAAAAGGTCAGCTGAAGCGGCGTCCCTCGTCCCGCCGGTACGCCCAGCCGGCGAGCGCGGCGAGCACCAGCACCCAGACCACGAGCATCACCAGCGCCCGGGTGTCCGGCCGGAAGTCGGTGACCGCCGCCCAGATCAGTTCCACGGCGCCCCGGGTCGGCAGGTAGGGGGCGATGGCCTTGATGAAGCCGGGCGCGTCCTCCGGCCCGGAGAGCAGGCCACCGCCGAACGCGAGCGGGAAGAAGATCACCTGCGCCACCACGATCGCGGCCTTGCTCGGCAGCGAGTAGCCGATCGCCAGGCCGAGCAGCGTGAACGGCACCGAGACCACGGCGACCGCGCCCAGGCCGAGCAGGAACTGCACCGCGCTGACCCGGGCCTCGGTGGCGACCGCCGCGATCACCACCACCGGGATCATCGAGACGTAGGTCAGGACCACCCCGGCCAGGATCCGCCCGGCCAGCCGCGGCGCCGGCCCGGTCGGCAGGGTCCGGGTGTACGGGTTCCAGGGCTGGTCGCGGTCCTCGGAGACGCCCACGCCGTACTGGAAGATGTTTGCGGTCATCACCGCGAACGTCACCATGGCGGCGGTGGCGTAGGTGGCGCCGGCCGGGTCGTCGCCGGCGAACGGCACCACGAAGAAGAGCATCGAGGCGGCGGGGAAGAACGCGCTGCCCACCACCGCCACCGGCACCCGGATGATCTCCAACAGGTGGTAGCGGGCGTGGACCAGGGCGAGCGGCACGGCGGTCTCCTAGGCGGGGGTGGGCGCGGGCCGGTCGTCGGCCGTGATGGCGAGGAACGCCTCCTCCAGCGAGGTGGGCCGGACCTCCAGATCGTGGAACGGCACCCCGGAGGTGACCAGGTCGCGGACGAGCTGGTCGGCGTCGGTGGTGAGCAGGTGCACCCGCCCGTCGGCGCGTTCGGTGGTGACCACGCCCGGCAGCGCCGGCAGGTCGTCGGCGACCAGGCTGACCCGGCGTACGCCGACGATCCCGCGGATCGCCGCCACCGAGTCGTCGGCCAGCACCCGCCCGTGGCCGATCACCACCACCCGCTGCGCGAGCGCCTCCACCTCCTCCAGGTAGTGGCTGCTCAGCAGCACGGTGCCGCCGTCGGCGTGGAAGCCGCGGATCGCGTCCCAGAGCGCGTGCCGCGCCTCCACGTCGAGGCCTGTGGTCGGCTCGTCGAGCACCACCAGCCGGGGACGGCCGACGAACGCCAGCGCCACGGCGAGCCGGCGACGCTGGCCGCCGGAGAGGCCGCCGGTCTGCCGGCGTACCTGGTCGGCGAGGCCGAACCGGTCGAGCAGCTCGCCGCGGGGCACCGGGTCGGGGAAGTGCGCGGAGACGAAGTCGACCACCTCGCCGACCCGCAGCGTGCCGGGCAGCCCGGTCTCCTGCGGGGTGACGCCGAGCTGCCGCCGGCTCGCCGGGTCGCGCGGGTCGCCGCCGCACAGCTCGACCCGGCCGGCGGTGGGACGGCGCAGCCCGACCAGCAGGTTGATCAGCGTGCTCTTGCCGGCGCCGTTCGGGCCGAGCAGGCCGACCAGCTCCCCGGACCGGACGGTCAGGTCGACCCGGTCCAGCGCCAGCACGTCGCCGTAGCGGCGGCTGACCTGTTCGGCCTGGGCCAGGATCATCGGCGATCTCCTCGGGCGGAAGGGCTGTGCCTCCCCTGTCTACCGTGCGTGCGCCAGCCCTGCTGTCCCCTGACCGGGCGCTCGCATCCCCTAGTCTGGTGGCGCCGTCGACGACGGTGGAAGTTCCGACCGGACACTGGGGAGGGTCCGTGACCAGTCCGAGCAGGAATCTCGACGTCCAGCCGGAGGCGCTGAGGGCGTTCGCGCTCGCCTCCCGGGACCGGTCCACCCGGTTCCGCGAGCTGGAGCGGGCGTTCCGCGACGGCCATGTGGCCCGGCACTCCTTCGGCGTGATGCCCGCGTCGTTCAGCCTCGCCGCCGCGTACGAGCAGCAGTTCGAGGCGTGCCTGCAGGGGCTGGCGGACGGCGCCGAGACCATGCTGACCATCGCCGCGGGCCTCGCCGAGACCGCCGCCGCCTACGACGACACGGACTCGGCGAACGACACCATGTTCACCGCCGGCGGCTGAGGGGGAGCGGGGATGAGCACCGAGGCGCTCCAGCGCAACAAGACCTACTTCGAGCAGATCGTGTCGGGCACGCCCGACCCGTTCAAGCCGCTGTCGAACGCGGTGCTGTGGCCGTTCGAGCAGCTCCTGGAACTGGTCGCCGGTGAGCCGGACGACCTGATGCGGGCGGCCCAGCTCGCGATGACCACCGGCGAGGCGGTCCGGCAGATCGCCGGTGACCAGATCGCCGACCGGGCCCGGCTGCGCGGCGCCTGGGACGGCGACGCGGCGGAGAAGTTCCACGCCTCGATGCAGTCCATCGAGGAGGCGATGGACGATCTGGCAAAGGGGCTGGACGGCACCAAGGAGGTGCTCGTCGACTCCGCGAACGCGTCGGTGGACGCGTTCAACCTGCTGGTCGAGCTGATCCTGGAGTTCCTGCTCTGGTTCCTGACCGAGATCATCATCGCCGCGGTGGCGGCGGCGCTGAGCGCCGGCGTGAGCCTTGCCGCCACTGTGGTGCGGGTGCTGGCCCGGCTCGCCACCACCGTCGGCCGCATGGTCAAGATCGTGGCGCGGTTCGCGGAGATCCTCACGAAGCTCGCCACCAAGCTCCAGAAGGTCGCCAACCTGCTCGACCACTACGCCAAGGTGGTGATGGAGCTGCGGCGGGCCAAGAAGGCGTACAGCGCGTTCAGCAAGTCCGGCTACACGAAGGCGGCGCTCGCCTTCAAGGTCGAACGCGCCGCCGTCCTCTTCCCGGGCAAGTTCGCCATCAACCAGGCGTCCCCGGTGAACATCCCCGGCATCGGCGGCGCCCTGCTCGACACCGGGATGGGTCTGCACGACGTCTCCGACGGGCGCAAGGACCGTAACTACCTGGTGGACGGCACGTACCGCGATGACCTCGGCCCGTACACCAAGGGCGTGCAGAACGTGTTCGACTCGATCGTGAACTGAGAGGCAGCAATGACGTTCCCGGCCCTGGACCGGATCGAGGCGCTGGCCCGCAACCTGGACGGGTGGCAGCGCGAACTCGGCGCACGGATGGCCGAGCTGGAGCAGAGCAGCGCCGAGGGGGTCAGCGACTCCGGCCTGGTCACCGTCGTGGCCGCCGCCGACGGCAAGATCCTCTCCACCGACATCAACGCGCGGGCCATGCGCTTCGACTCGTACACGCTCGCCGAGGAGATCACCTCGGCGGCGAACCGGGCGCAGGAGGCCGCCGCCGCCCGGGTCCGCGAGATCGTCGGCGAGGTGATGGGCAACGCGCCGGGTACGGAGCGCCCCGCCGACGACGGCTACGGCCACGACCGATACTGAGCCGATGGACGAGACCAGATACCGCGACCGGATCGGCCTGCTCGTCGAGCCGGGCGAGCGCGTCCTGGCCCACGCCAAGGCCGACGTCGGCCAGGGGCTCGCTCCGGCACCGCCGCCCGAGCCGGAGTCCACTGTCGAGCCGAGCCGGCGGACTGTCGGCTCGGTGCTGCTCAACGTGCTGCTGCCCCTTGCCACCTGGGACCGGGGCGACCGCCTGGTCGACCTGATCGGCTGGGGGATCGCCGGACGCGGCGCGCCCGGTTCGGCCGCCTCCCGGCTGCACCGTGCGCTCCGCCCGCCCCGGCCCGACCTCCAGGTCCGGGAGACGCTGCTCGCGGTCACCGAGCGGCGGCTGGTGGTCTGCCGCACCGGCGGGGTCAAGCTGCTCGCCGGGCGCGAGGCCGAGGAACGGGCGCTGGCCGAGACCGCCGTGGCGTGGTCGGCCGCACGGAGCGAGATCGCCTCCGCGCGGGTGGGCTGGCACCGGCTCAACCCGAAGCGGCTGCGGATCGACTTCACCGACGGCTCCTGGCTGTCCTTCACCGTGCCGATCGCCGAGTCCGGCCGACCGCTGCGCGAGGTCGCCGCCGCGCTGTCGGGCTGACCCCGGACCGGCCCGCCGGGCCCGCGGCCGGTCGGCCCATGTCAGCGCGGCCGGTCCGCCCATGTCAGCACGGCTGGCCCGGCCACGTCAGCGCGGCCGAGGCGCGCGGGTCAGGCGGCCAGCGGCGCGGGCAGCGGCTCGCGGTGCAGCACGGCCAGACGGGAGACCGCCCGGGTCAGCACCACGTAGAGGCGGTGCAGCCCGCGCGGCTCGGCAGCCACGATCGCGGCCGGCTCGACGACCACCACGTGGTCGTACTCCAGGCCCTTGACCAGCGTCGCCGGGACCACAGTGACGCGCGCCGCGGCCTCGACGTCGTCGGCCGTAGCGGTCTCGACGCCCGCGTCGGCGAGCGCCGCGCGGAGCCGGTCGACCGCGTCGTCCGCCGCGATCACACCGACCGAGCCGTCGTGCGCGAGCGCCGCCCGTACCTCGGCCACCGTCGCGGCCGTCAGGTCCTCGGCGGTACGCACATCGAGCGCGCCGTCGTTGCGCAGCGACCGGGCCGGGGGTACGTCGACGGCGAGCGCCGGCAGCAGCCGGTTCGCGAACGCCACCACGGCGGCGGGCACCCGGAAGCCCACGCTCAACGGCACCACCGCGGCGTCCGGCTTGCCCAGGTGGGCCAGGGAGTCCCGCCAGTCGGTGGCCGCCCACGGCGCGGTGCCCTGGGCCAGGTCGCCGAGCAGCGTGATCGAGCCGTGCTCGCTGCGCCGGGCGATGGCGCGGCACTGCATCGGGGAGAGGTCCTGCGCCTCGTCGACCACCACGTGCCCGAAGCCGCCGGGCCGTTCCAGCAGCCCGGCCACCTCGTCGATGAGCACCGCGTCGGCGGCGGTCCACCGGGTCGCCTTCGCGGTGCGGCCGATCTTGCCGGAGCGGAACAGCTCCTGCTCCTCGGGCGTGAGCAGGCCGTCCGCGGCGGCGGCGAGCGCGTCGGCGTCGGTACGCAGCCGGTGCAGCAGCCCGTCCGGGGTGAGCGCCGGCCAGACCGTGTCGAGCAGGTCGGTGACCGGCTTGATCCGGCTCATCCGGCGCAGCCAGGCGTCGCTCGGTGACTCCGCCCGGCGCGCCTCGGCCTGGCGTTGCAGCAGCCCCACCACCCGCGCCCGGACCCGCTCCCGGCCGGTGGCGTAGGGCAGCCCCTCCTGCCGGGTCTCGGTGACCAGCCGGTGCAGCGGGTCCAGCCCGATCCGCCACCGGTACGAGCCGTCCGACACCATGATCGGCTCGGTCGGCGTACCGATGTGGGCCTCGACGGCCCGGCGCAGCACCTCGGCCATCCGGACGTCGTGCTTGAGCGCGGCGGCGGCCGGGTGGTCGACCGCGCGGACCGGCACCCGCGCGACCAGGTCCTCCACGGTGGCCTGCTCGACCTCGACCTCACCGAGCGCGGGAAGCACCGCCGCGATGTACGACAGGAACGCCCGGTTCGGCCCGACGATCAGTACGCCCGAGCGGCGCAGCCGTTCCCGGTGCAGATAGAGCAGGTACGCGGCGCGGTGCAGCCCGACCGCCGTCTTCCCGGTGCCGGGCGCGCCCTGCACGCAGATCGAGTCGGCCAGGTCGGCGCGGACCAGCTCGTCCTGCTCCGGCTGGATGGTGGCGACGATGTCGCGCATCGGGCCGACGCGGGGGCGCTCGATCTCGGCGGTGAGGATGCGGCTGGCGGTGCCGAGTTCCTCGCCCCGGTCCAGGTGCTCGTCCTCGAAGCTGGTCAGCGTCCCGGCGCTGAACCCGAACCGGCGGCGTACGGCGACACCCTGCGGGTCGCGCGCACTGGCCCGGTAGAACGACCGGGAGACCGGCGCACGCCAGTCCAGCACCAGCGGCTCGCCCAGCTCGTCGGTGACGTGCCGCCGCCCGACGTGGTACTCCCGCCCGGCGTGGTCCGGGTCGTCGCCGCCGAAGTCCAGGCGGCCGAAGAACAGCGGGGTGGTCGGGTCGTCGGCAAGTTCCTTGACCCGCCGGGCCATGTGCCGGCCGAGCTGCTCGGCGGTGTACGAGTCACCGGCCACCTTGTCACCGGTGGCGAAGAGCGCCTCGGCGCGTTCCCGCATCCGTTTCAGCGCGGCGCGGGAGGCGTCGAGGTGGGCACGTTCGGCGGTCAGTTCGGCGTCGAGGCCGGGTGTGGCGTCAAGGTCGGTTGCGGGCACTGTGAACTCCGATGGCTCAACTGAGGCTCGCTCGCGTGTCCGGGGCGGTTGGCCTGCTCCCGGCGCGGGGACGTCCGCTGCGGTGCATGCTCACCGCGGCCGTCGGGCGGTCCTCCACGCTACGGGAGCACCGGCAGGTCGCGCCAACGAATTCCGGGATGGCTGGCGTTTCGCTCGACCCGGCCTCCACCTTAAGAATATTATTAAGTCCGGAGGCGGGGATGGAGAGTGGGAGATCCTGATGACAGGCGACCTCTCGTCGACAGCATCACCGCCTCGCGTCTGAGCAACCTCAAGGAGCTGCGGCCGCCGTCGGCGGGGCGCACCGAGATCAGGATGCTGTTCGTCTTCGATCCATGGCGCTCAGCGGTGCTGCTGGTCGCCGGCGACAAGTCCGGGCAGTGGACACGGTGGTACCGCGAAGCCATACCGGAGGCGGAGCAGCTGTACGACACGTACCTGAAGGAACGGCAGGAGGAGAACCGATGAGCGGCGTCAAGCGCTGGCGTGACACCACCCACCTGGGCCGGGCGATCGACACTGCCGGCGGCCCGCGCGCGTTCGAGGCCGAGGTCGGGGAGATGCTCGATCATGCGCGCGGGTGGCGGCTCGCCGAGCTGCGCAAGCGGCGGGAGATGACGCAGGAGCAGGTGGCGTCGAGGATGGGTGTCTCGGTCGCCCGGGTCTCGCAGATCGAGGCGGGCAACGTCGCGACCCAGGAGGTGCTCGCGCGCTACATCGGTGCGCTCGGCGGCACCCTCAAGTTGATCGCCGACTTCGGCGACGAGCAGCTCAAGGTCGCCTGAATCCGATGGTTCCACCGCTGGATCCCGGCGTCCGCCGGCGCGGGATCATTGAGGCATGACCGAGGCGCTTCCCGGCCGGAGCCGGGTGACGATCAGTGATCCGCAGGTGATGCGGGCGCTCGCTCACCCGGCCCGCATGGCGATCATGGAACATCTCGGCACGCTGGAGGGTGGCGCGACGGCCACCGAGTGCGCCGAGATCGCCGGGCTGTCGCCGAGCGCGACCAGCTACCACCTGCGCGAGCTGGCGAAGTTCGGGCTGGTCCGGCAGGCGCCGGGCCGGGGTGACGCCCGGGAGCGGGTGTGGCAGGCGGTGAACCCGTCGTATCACGTCGAGGTGGGGCCGGACGCCGATCCGGAGGCGCGTGCCGCCGAGGCGGCCCTGGTCGAGGCGCACATGGTCCGTGACGCCCAGCGGGTCCGGGAGTGGTTGCGCCGCGCGGCGGACGAGTCGCCGGAGTGGTACGCGGCCACGTGGTTCAGCGACAGCGTGCTGCTCATGACCGCCGAGGAGCTGACCGAGCTGAACCAGGCGATCCAGGCGCTGATGGAGCCGTACCGGCGGCGGACCCGGACCGATCCGCCGGCCGGGGCTCGGCCGGTGGCGACGCAGTACCGGGCGATGCCTCTCGACTGACGGGGGTTGCGTACGGCAGTTATGAAGGATTACTTTCGAAGTATGCCCTTCACAACTGACGAGTCGCGCTGGCCGGACGTCTGGCTCGCGGCCACCGCGCGCGGCATCTCCAGTTGCGGGGACTTCCTCGCCGCCGCCACGCTCACGCTCGCGCTCCAGTCCGCCGGCGCCGGCGGACTCGCCGTCTCCGGGCTCCTGCTGGCCGCGACGCTGCCGCTCGTGGTGCTCGCGCCGCTGACCGGCCGGCTCGCCGACCGGGTGGACAGCCGGGTGCTGCTCGTCGCCGCCGGTCTCGCCCAGGGCGCGGTCTGCCTGGCCCTCGCGTACGCCCGGGATCCGGTGCTGGTGATCGCGCTCGTGGCGCTGCTCGCGACCGGGCTCGCGGTCACCCAGCCGGCGATCGCCGCGCTGGTGCCGGTGATGGTCCGGCCCGAGGACCTGCCCCGTGCGGGCGCGCTCAACCAGACCGCCGGGACGCTCGGCGCGCTCGCCGGTCCGGCGCTGGCCGGGCTGCTCGTCGGGCAGTTCGGCACCCGGGTGCCGCTGCTCGTCGACGCGTTCAGCTACCTCGCGCTGGTGGTGGCCGGGCTGCTCATCCGTACCCGCAGGGGAGGGCGCCGGACGCCGGCCGCGGTCGCCGCGGCGGTCGCGCCCGCGTGGCGGCTGCGCCGTGACCCGCTGCTGACGGTGATGGTCGGCAGCGTGGCCGCGGTGATCGGCGCGGTCGGCGCGGTGAACGTGATCGAGGTCTTCTTCATCCGGGAGACGCTCGGCAGCAGCACCACCGTGTACGGCCTGGTCACCGGCTCCTGGACGCTCGGCATCGTGCTCGGCGCGTGGCTGTTCGCCCGGGTGGCTCGCCGGCTCGCCGACGACGGCGCGCTGCTCGGGGCCGGGCTGGTGCTGCTCGGCGGATGCTGCCTGGCGGTGCTCGTCTCGGCCGCGGTGCCCTCGGCCTGGCTGCTCGTGCCCATCTGGCTGGCGGGCGGCGTGGCAAACGGCGGCAACAACGTCTTCGACCAGTTGCTGCTGGCTCGGCGGGTGCCCGAGGCGTCCCGGGGCCGGGCGTTCGCCGTCTTCGGAGCGGCCGCGCAGGGGGCGGCGATGGGCGGCTACCTGGTCGGCGGCCTGCTGCTGGAGGTGGCCGGCCCGCGCGTCCTGATCGCCGGCTGCGGCGTGGCCGGCCTGCTGGTCGTGGTGGCGCTGCTCGGGCCGGTCCGCCGCGCGGTACGCGCCGAGCGCACCGTCGCCCGTACGGCCACGCCTGCCGCCGGATCCGTGGCGGCGAAGTCCGTCTGACCGCTGGTGTTAAGAAGGGACCCTTCCTCTACCGGAGGCGTTAACAAGGGGCCCTTCCTTCCCGCCGGGAGCGGAGTTCACCACTCGATCGGATCCCCAGGCGGCGCGGCGGAAGCCACGGCGATACGGTCGGGTCATGGCCGACCGCATCGCCCGCCCCCGCGTGGGGCACATTCAGTTCCTCAACTGCCTGCCCATCTACTGGGGGCTGATGCGGTCCGGCGCGCTGATCGACGTCGACCTGCACAAGGACTCGCCGGACCGGCTGAGCGCCGACCTGGTCGCCGGTGACCTGGACATCGGCCCGATCACGCTGGTGGAGTTCCTCAAGCACGCCGACGACCTGCTGCTCCTGCCCGACCTGGCGGTCGGCAGCGACGGGCCGGTGCTCTCGGTGAACGTGGTGTCCACCCGCCCGCTGGGCGAGCTGGACGGCGCCCGGGTGGCGCTCGGCTCCACGTCGCGTACCGGGGTGCTGCTGGCCCAGCTTCTGCTCGCCGAGCGGCACGGGGTGCGCCCGGAGTACTTCCGCTGCCCGCCGGACCTGACCCAGATGCTGCTGGAGGCCGACGCCGGGGTGCTGATCGGTGACGTGGCGCTGCGCGCGCTCTACGAGGCGCCGGCCAAGGGCCTCGAGGTGACCGACCTGGGGCAGGCGTGGCACGACTGGACCGGCCTGCCGATGGTGTTCGCCGTCTGGGCGGTACGCCGCGAGTTCGCCGCCGCCCACCCGGGCCTGGTCAAGGAGGTGCACGAGGCGTTCCTGCGCTCGCGTGACCTGTGCCTGGCCGAGCTGGACCAGGTGGCGGAGGCGGCGGCGCGCTGGGAGACGTTCGACGCGGAGACGCTCGCCACGTACTTCCGGGCGCTCGACTTCTCGCTCGGTGAGCGGCAGGTGGCCGGGCTGCGCGAGTTCGCCCGCCGGGCGGCCGCGTACGGGGAGGTGCCGGCGCTGCCGGCCGGCGGCCCGGAGTTCTTCCAGGGCTGACCGCGCCACCGCCCGGGGCTCAGGTCGGCGGGCGGGCGCGTGTGGCTCAGACTGCCGGACCTCGCGGGCTCAGGTCGCGGGGCGCAGCAGCGCCTTGGTGATCCGTTCGCAGGCGTCCATGCCGTACTCCCAGCCGCCCTCGACGCCGAACGGGGTGCGCAGCATCACGCCCATCGTCCAGGTGTCGCCGATGGCCAGGCAGTTGACGTGGTACTCCTCTTCCTTGTCCCGGTCGATCCACCCGTTCTTGATGGCGATCTTCTTCTGCTCGGCCGCCGGGAACGCCTTGCGGATGCCGAAGTCACCGGGAGCGCGGACCTGGCGCATCTCGTTGAGCAGCCACTTCGTCCACTTCGGCCCGGCCGCGCGGCCGTCGTCGATGCAGAGACCGAGCCGGGCGGTGTCCCGGGGGGACAGTTCGGTGCGGCTCCAGCCGCCGTCGGAGGCGACCTCGCTGTCGGTCAGCTTGCAGATCGAGATCAGCCGCTCGATCGAGTCCGAGCCGCCGACGCTCTCGTAGAACTCCTGGGCGCGGGTGTTGTCGCTGTCCCGGATGATCTTCGTGGCGTCGGCCAGCTTCGCGTTGCTCGGCGTCTTGCCGTCCTCGGCGCTCAGGCGCAGGTAGTCGGCCACCACCCAGGACTTGATCAGGGATGCGGTCGTGCTCGTCTCGCCCATGTTCGCCGAGCCGATGATCTTCCCGGTGCGCTTGTCCAGCACGGACCAGGCGTACCAGCCCTTGATCTTCAGGCTGTCCAGGTTCTTCGCCTGGAACGGTAGCGGGGCGATCGACGGTGAGGGGGCGACGCGCGGCGCGTTGCGGTCGACGGACTGCTGAGCGGACCGCTCGTTCGTCGGTTCGGGATGCGAGTTCGCGGTCGCCTCCAGCGGCGAGCCGGGGATCACGCGCAGGGAGAGGCCGAGCAGGCCGACGAGGACCGCAGCCAGGGCGCTGAAGGCGAGCGGGCGCCGATAGCTGCCGGGCCGACGCCGGGCACCGGCCATCAGAGCTTCCCGACCGGCTGCTGCGGCACCTTGAGTGCGGCGCCGGGCTGCGGCGTCACGAGCTGGGTGGCGACGGAGGCGCACACCTTCGCACCGTACGGCAGGCCGGCGCTGCCCGGGTACCGCATCATCACGGAGAGACTCCACTTGTCGGTGAACGCCAGGCAGCTGACGTGCCAGTTGCCGTCGTAGGCGAGCTGGGTCCAGCCGTTCTTCATGTGCACCGGGCCCTGCGACTTGACCGTCGCCGGCAGGCCGTCGATGATGCCCCACCGGCCGCCGCCGGACCGCGCGCCCTGCTTGTTGACGCTGCCGGCCACCTTGGTCATCTCGGTGAGCAGCCACTTGGTCCACTTGGGCCCGGCGGCGCGGCCGTCGGCGATGCAGTCGCCGAGGCGGACCGCGTCGCGCGGGGACATCTCGGTGAAGCTCCACCAGCCCTTGTACTGGGGTACGTCGCCGGGTTTGGTGTCGGTCAGGCCGCAGATCCGGATCGCGCGGGCGATGACCGGGTCCGGCTTGCCGCCCGGCTGGGGCTTGTAGGAGCCGCCGGCCGCCCGGTAGACCATGTTCGCGCCGTCGTCGTCGCTGTTCCGGATCGCCAGGATCGCCGACTTCTGGAGCCCGGCGGTCGGTTCCTTGTCGCCGAGCTGGCGCAGGTAGTCGGCGACGATCCAGGCCTTGAGCATCGACTCGGTGGAGCTGGTCTGGTTCATGTTCTTCGCGCCGGTGACGGTGCCGGTCTCGCGGTCCATCAGGGCCCAGGAGAAGAACTCGCCCTTGAAGTTCACCGACACCGGGGCGTCGGCGAGCGTCGGGGGCGCAGGCGCGGTCGGCGTCGGCGCCGGGACCTGCGCGCCGCCGCCGAGGCCGCCCGCGTCGCCGCCGCCGGCGAGCTTCGCGTACGCGGCCGGCACCAGCATGACGCCACCGATGAGGATCGCCACGATGGCGACCGCCATGGTCACGCGAGGTCGCATGAGTGGTGAACTCCAGATGTCTGGCCGGGGGGACCGGCACTTCCGCATGGGTCCGGCCCGGTCGCCGACAGGCCGGGGGACGATGGCCTGAACGGTGACGATCATGAAGCCGAACGGTTTGCCGGGGGGAAGTCTACTTCCGGACAGCCCTGATGCCAGGTCTCGACACCCGTGACTTTGCCGGGTGGGCGGGATATTGAGCCGCTTTGCCGCCCTTGGGGGATTTCCTCTATTCCGAGTGATCGACATCACAGCTACCAGCGCCGATGGCGGCGCGCGCACGGCCGGTGACGCCAGGTGGCCCGGAAACCTGTTACACCCTCTGGTGTCGTTCGTGCCGAGCTGTAACACTGGCTGCATGTATGGCAATGACTTCGCCCCGCCCGAGGACGCTCCGGGCGGCGGCCTGCTCGGCGAGGTGGAGGCGGCGGAGGCGGCGCTGCGCGAGGCGGCGGCACGTGCCCGGCGCGGTGGCGCGGCCCCGGACGAGGACGTCGAGGCGTACTTCGCCGACGTCATCGGCGCCGACCAGAAGATCGAGCCCCGCGACTGGATGCCCGAGGCGTACCGCCGGACGCTGATCCGGCAGATCGCCCAGCACGCCCACTCCGAGATCATCGGCATGCAGCCGGAGGGCAACTGGATCAGCCGGGCGCCGTCGCTCAAGCGCAAGGCGATCCTGCTCGCGAAGGTGCAGGACGAGGCCGGTCACGGCCTCTACCTCTACGCGGCCGCCGAGACGCTCGGCATCAGCCGCGACGAGCTGGTGGAGCTGCTGCTCGACGGGCGGCAGAAGTACAGCTCGATCTTCAACTACCCGACGCTGACCTGGGCCGACGTGGGCGCGATCGGCTGGCTCGTGGACGGCGCGGCGATCGTCAACCAGGTGCCGCTGTGCCGCTGCTCCTACGGCCCGTACGCCCGGGCGATGATCCGGGTCTGCAAGGAGGAGTCGTTCCACCAGCGGCAGGGCTACGAGATCCTGCACACGCTGGCGCACGGCACCCCGGCGCAGAAGGCGATGGCGCAGGACGCGGTGGACCGCTGGTGGTACCCGTCACTGGCCATGTTCGGCCCGCCGGACGGCGACTCGACGCACAGCGCCCAGTCCATGGCCTGGAAGATCAAGCGCTTCTCCAACGACGAGCTGCGCCAGCGCTTCGTCGACATGTGCGTCGGTCAGGCGGAGGTGCTCGGCCTCACCCTCCCCGACCCGGACCTGCGCTGGAACGACGAGCGGCAGGCGTACGACTACACCCAGCCCGACTACGCCGAGCTGATGCGGGTGATCAAGGGCGACGGGCCGTGCAACAGGGAGCGCATGGCGCACCGGCGCAAGGCGCACGCCGACGGCGCGTGGGTTCGGGAGGCCGCCGCGGCGTACGCCGCGAAGCGGGCGGAGCGAAAGGAGCCGGTGGCGGCATGAGCGAACGCACCGAGCGAAGCGAGGGCCGTGAGGGCATGCCAGGTCGGCACGGCATGAGCGAACGCACCGAGCGAAGCGAGGGCCGTGAGGGCATGCCAGGTCGGCACGGCATGAGCGAACGCACCGAGCGAAGCGAGGGCCGTGAGGGCATGCCAGATCGGCACGGCATGAGCGGCCCATCCTCTCCCCTGTGGGAGGTCTTCGTGCGGGCGCGCCGTGGCCTGTCGCACACGCACGTCGGCAGCCTGCACGCCCCCGACGCCGAGATGGCCCTGCGCAACGCCCGGGACCTCTACACCCGCCGCCAGGAGGGCGTCTCCATCTGGGTGGTGCCGGCGAGCGCGATCACCGCGTCCAGCCCGGACGAGAAGGACGCGTTCTTCGACCCGGCCGCCGACAAGGTCTACCGGCACCCCACCTTCTACGAGGTCCCCGAAGGGGCTGCGCACCTATGAGCCTGTTCGACTTCACGCTCGCCGTCGGTGACGACGCGCTCATCGCGGCGCAGCGCCTCGGTGAGTGGACCTCCCGCGCGCCCGAGATGGAGGAGGACATCGCGCTCGCCAACATCGCCCTGGACCAGCTCGGCGCGGCGCGGCTGCTGCTCACGTACGCCGGCGAGCTGGAGGGCGCGGGCCGCGACGAGGACGACCTGGCCTACCTGCGCGACGACCGCGAGTTCCGCAACTGCCTGCTGGTCGAACTACCGAACGGCGACTTCGGCGTGACCATGGCGAAGCTGTTCTTCCTGGCCGCATACCAGTCGCCGCTCTACACGGCGCTGGCCGGCTGCGCGGACGAGCGGCTCGCGGCGGTGGGGGCGAAGGCGCGCAAGGAGTCGGCGTACCACCTGGACCACGCCGCGCTGTGGGTGAAGCGGCTCGGCGACGGCACCGAGGAGTCGCACCGGCGCATGCAGGACGCGGTCGACCAGGTGTGGCCGTACGTCCACGAGCTGTTCGCCCCGGACCCGGCGGCGCCGGTCGACCCGTCCACCCTTCGGGCCGACTTCGACGCCACCGTGTCCGCGGTGCTGGACGAGGCCACGCTGACCCGGCCGGAGACCGGCTGGGCGCCCGGTGGCGGCCGGGACGGCCTGCACACCGAACACCTCTCCTACCTGCTCGCCGAGATGCAGGTGCTGCACCGCGCCCACCCCGGAGCGCGCTGGTGAGCGCGAGGAGTGCAGCGGAGCGGAGCCCCGCAGTCGCGAACGGAGGGTGGCGCTGGTGACCGACGCCAGGGCGGCAGCGGCGGCGGTGGTGGACCCGGAGATCCGGGTCATCACCATCGACGAGCTGGGCATCCTGCGCGCTGTCGACGAGGAACCGGACACCGGCCGGGTCGTCGTCACCATCACCCCCACCTACACCGGCTGCCCGGCGATGGATGTGATCCGGGAGGACATCCGCCGGGCGCTGGCCGCCGCCGGGCACCCGGACGCCGAGGTCCGCACCGTCTACCACCCGGCGTGGAGCACCGACTGGATCTCCGACACCGGCCGGGCCAAGCTCGCCGCCGCCGGCATCGCCCCACCCGCGCCGCGCGGCGACGACACGGTGGTGCCGCTGACCCTCGCCGTACGCTGTCCGCGCTGCGGGTCGCCGGAGACCACCCAGATCAGCCGCTTCGGCTCCACCGCGTGCAAGGCGCTGTGGCGCTGCCGGTCCTGTTCCGAACCCTTCGACCACCTGAAGGCGCTGTGACTGTCACCATCACCCGGCCGGTGCGCCGCCGGCCGGTCTTCCACCCGCTGCCCGTCGCCGCCGTGGACCGGCTCACCGACGACTCGGTGTCGATCACGTTCGCGGTACCGGAGGCGCTGCGCGAGACGTTCGCGTTCTCCGCCGGGCAGCACCTCACCGTCCGCCGCCCGGCCGACGGCGACGGCGAGGAGGTGCGGCGGTCGTACTCGATCTGCTCCACCCCCGACGAGCTGGCCCGGCACGGCCGGTTGCGGGTCGGGGTGCGTGAGGTCCCGGGTGGGGCGTTCTCCGCGTACGCCTGCGGCGCGCTGCGCGGCGGCGACACCGTCGAGGTGCTGCCGCCGCTGGGCCACTTCACCTCCGCGTTCACCCCGGACCGGGCCCGCCGGTACGGCGCGGTGGTCGCCGGTTCCGGCATCACCCCGGTCCTCGGGCTGGCCGCGACCGCGCTGGCCACCGAGCCGCGCAGCACGTTCACGCTCGTGTACGGCAACCGCACGGCGAACTCGGTGATGTTCGCCGAGGAGCTGGCCGACCTGAAGGACCGCTACCCGACCCGGTTGCACCTGGTGCACGTGCTGTCCCGGGAGATGGGCGAGTCGGCGCTGCTGTCCGGGCGGATCGACGCCGACCGGCTGACCCGGCTGCTCGACACCGTCGTACCCGGTGACGAGATCGAGGAGTGGTTCCTCTGCGGCCCGTACGGCATGGTGGTGGACGCCAAGGCGGTGCTCGCGGGTCGCGGCGTGCCGGACGCGGCGGTGCACACCGAGCTGTTCCACGTCGACGCCCCGCCGGAGCCGGTGCGGCGCGAGACCGACCGGCCCGGGACCGGCACCGAGGTGACGATCCTGCTGGACGGGCGCTCGTCCAGCTTCACGATGGGCCGGGACGAGCGGGTGCTCGACGCGGCGCTGCGGGTGCGCGGCGAGTTGCCGTACGCCTGCAAGGGCGGGGTGTGCTCGACCTGCCGGGCCAAGGTGACGTCCGGTGAGGTGACGATGGCGCGCAACTACGCGCTGGAGCCCGACGAGGTGGCAGCCGGTTACGTGCTGACCTGCCAGTCCAGCCCGGTCACCGACGAACTCACTGTCGACTACGACGCCTAGCGGCGCCGCCGGTCAGAACACCACGGGCGGTGCCGTGGAGGCGCGGCCACGGGCCCGGCTGACGTGGCCGCGCCACCCGCCGACCAGCGCGAGCAGGGTCCATCCCGCCGCGCCGAGCACGAGCATGCCCCGCTTCCCGTCCGGGTCCACGTCCCGCGCGTCGGCAAGTTCCACCTCGCCCCGCGGGTCGACGACCACTGTCAGTCGCTGGCCGACCCGATAGCCGGGGGAGCTGCCCCGGTAGACCAGCGGCTCGTCGAGCCGGCCGGTGTCGCCCTGGAGGACGAACTCGTGCCGCTTGCCGACGGTCTGCACGTCGGTGATCGTCACCTGCTGGGCGACGCCGCGCTCCCGAAGGACCGACTCCGGCGCGAGCTGCACGGTGCCCACCAGCACGAACAGAGCCGGCAGCACCGACAGGAGGGTCAGCCACCAGCCCCGGTGCAGCAGGCGCAGGCCGACCGCGAAGGCGAGACAGCCGGCCAGGGCGACGGAGATCGGCACGGCGATCGGCAGGCCCACGGTGAGGTGGCCGACCACCGCGCTGACCGCGATCACGGCGAGGCCGAAGCCGACGAGCACGGCGGTCATGGTGAGGGACCAGAGGGCGGAGCGGGCGCCGGCCACGCGTACGGGAGTGGGCGG
The DNA here is from genome assembly GCF_004637285.1 of Micromonospora sp. CNZ285. NCBI lineage: Bacteria > Bacillati > Actinomycetota > Actinomycetes > Micromonosporales > Micromonosporaceae > Micromonospora > Micromonospora sp. CNZ285. The sequence goes on from NZ_SPQD01000001.1 coordinate 5,687,757, forward strand.
GGGCGATACGACTGACACGTCGAGAGCGTAGGCGGGCGGCGCCAGCGCTCCGCATCCCGCAGTGGCGTTTCGAGTCGACCGCCATCCGTGACGCGTAGAACGTTACGTCCTACACTTGCCTCATGGAGCAGATCGCCGTCCGGGAGCTGAATCAGCACACCAGCCGGGTGCTGGCGCGGGTGCGCGCCGGTGCGACGGTCGAGGTGACCGATCGGGGTGAGCCGATCGCCCGCCTCGTCCCGGTGCTGGCCGGTGACGCACTTCTCGGCCGGTTGGTGGCCGAGGGCCGGGCCACGGCCCCGACCACGACCGGCCCGGTCCCGATGCCGCCGGTACTCGGGGATCCCACGGTGGACGCGGCGGCCGCGCTGGTCGAGGCGCGCGACGAGGAGCGCTGGTGATCTACCTCGACTCGGCGGCGGTCATCAAGATGCTGCGGCGGGAGGTGGAGACGGCGGATCTGCTCGGCTGGCTGAACGAGCGCGCCGGCACCGCCTTGGTGTCGTCGGCCCTCGTCGAGGTGGAGGTGCCACGGGCGTTGCGTCGCGCCGCTCCACAGGCGCTGGTGGGTGTCCCCTCGGTGCTGGGACGTCTCTACCGGGTCGAGATCGACGCCACGGTCCGGGCGACAGCGGGCGCGTATCCGGAGCCGATGCTGCGCAGCCTGGACGCCGTTCACCTCGCCACCGCCGAGATCCTGGCCCGGCAGGCGGCGGCCGAATTCGTCGCGTTCGTCACGTACGACAAGCGGCTGCTGGAGGCGGCCAAGGCGATCGGGCTGCCAGTGGCCAGTCCGGGCATGCCCTGACCGGGTGGGTCTCTCGTCACCGCGTGAGGAGTGGCGTTTCCCGCCGTCGGGCCTGCGACGTACGCTCGGGAGTGTGACGGCGAACCGGGAGATCGACGACATCCTGCAACGCGGCGCGGACGGCGGGCGGATCACGCCCGAGGAGGCGCTGCTGCTCTACACCGACGCGCCCTTCCACGCGCTGGGCGAGGCGGCCGACGCGGTACGGCGGCGCCGCTACCCGGACAACATCGTCACGTACCTGATCGACCGCAACATCAACTACACGAACGTCTGCGTGACGGCGTGCAAGTTCTGCGCGTTCTACCGGGCCCCCAAGCACAAGGAGGGCTGGACCCACCCGACCGAGGAGATCCTGCGCCGCTGCGGCGAGGCGGTCGAGCTGGGCGCCACCCAGGTGATGCTCCAGGGCGGGCACCACCCGGACTACGGCGTCGAGTACTACGAGGAGTTGTTCTCCTCGGTCAAGAAGGCGTACCCGCAGCTCGCGATCCACTCGATCGGCCCGAGCGAGATCCTGCACATGGCGAAGGTCTCCGGCGTGAGCCTGGACGAGGCCATCGCCCGGATCAAGGCCGCCGGCCTGGACTCGATCGCGGGTGCCGGGGCCGAGATGCTGCCGGACCGGCCGCGCAAGGCGATCGCGCCGCTGAAGGAGTCCGGCGCCCGCTGGCTGGAGGTCATGGAGCTGGCGCACCGGCAGGGCCTGGAGTCGACGGCCACCATGATGATGGGCACCGGCGAGACGAACGCCGAGCGCATCGAGCACCTGCGGATGATCCGTGACGTGCAGGACCGCACCGGCGGGTTCCGGGCCTTCATCCCGTGGACGTACCAGCCGGAGAACAACCACCTGAAGGGCCGCACCCAGGCGACCACGCTGGAATATCTGCGCCTGGTCGCGGTGGCCCGCCTGTTCTTCGAGACGGTGCCGCACCTGCAGGCGTCCTGGCTGACCACCGGCAAGGACGTCGGGCAGCTCGCGTTGCACATGGGCGTGGACGACCTCGGCTCGATCATGCTGGAGGAGAACGTCATCTCCTCGGCCGGCGCCCGGCACCGGTCCAACCTGCACGAGCTGATCGGCATGATCCGGTCGGCCGACCGGATCCCGGCCCAGCGGGACACGCTCTACAACCGGCTCGTGGTGCACCACACGCCTGCCGACGACCCGAGCGACGACCGGGTGGTCTCGCACTTCTCGTCGATCGCCCTGCCCGGCGGCGGGGCCGGGAAGTCGCTGCCGCTGGTCGAGGTCAACTGAGCGGGTTCGGCCGTTCGGCCGGTCGCCGTCCGTCGTGCGGCCGGAGGTCCGCCCGTTTCCGGTGAAGCTTCGGTCAGGGGTCTTCACCTGCGTGATCACCGGCGGCTAGCCTGCCCGCGCGACACCACCGATCCGGGCCGCGAGCAGGCAGGTAACAGGTCGGCGGCGACCCGGGTGAGCACGGCCCGGTGAGCCGACGACGCCATTACGCTGGCGGCGTCCGTCGGGGACCGTCGTCCTCCATCGGCCCATGAGGGCCGTTCACATAACGCACCGCGGCAAGGGCGGGATGGGTGACCATCCCGCCCTTGCCGTCTGTCGGTATCGACGGGAATTCCCACCGTCGGACGCTGGCGTGACGCTGCGTCGCTCCGGTACCGTCCGTTCGTTCGGCACGGATCACGCGTCCCTACCCCCGGGGGAACAATGACCTTCCGCTACCGGTCCACGCTGGCCAGCGCCGGCGTCGTGGCCCTGCTCTCCACCGCCGGTCTCGGCGCGCTCGCCGGCCCGGCGCAGGCGGCCGACAAGGCCAACCTCCAGCTCATCCCGCTCAGCTACCAGCTCGCCAAGGGTGTCAGCGAGGCCAAGGCCAAACCGCTCAAGTTCCAGGTGAACAACACCGTCGGGACGGTGGACGCGAAGGACGTCCGGGTCACCGTCGAGACGAAGGGCCTCAAGAAGGCCAAGGTCGGTGTGCTGGTCCCGGCCGGCTGCGACATCCGCGGCACCGCCTTCTCCTGCCTGCTGGGCGACCTGCCCGCCGGGACCACTGAGGACTTCGGCATCCCGCTGTTCTCCACCGGCGGCAAGGGCGCGGCCGGCACGCTCACGGTCTCGATCAGCGCGGCGAACGGCACCGGCGTGCTGGACACGGTCGACCACGACATCACCGTCACCGACCCCGGCTACGACCTGACCACCTGGGTCCAGGACGTGTACGCCGACGTGGCGGTCGACGGCGACGACGCCGGTGAGGCGAACCTGCGCCCGGTCCGGCCGGGCCAGACCGCGCCGCTGGACTGGGCCGTGTTCAACGACGGCAGCGAGAACGCCACCGGCATCAAGTACGGCATCACGCTGCCGGCCGGCGTCACCTTCGCCGAGCTGCCCGAGGGCTGCGTCGAGCAGAACCTGGGCGGGCTCGCCAACGCGTACTGCGAGGACCTGGGCGCGGTGCTCAAGCCCGGTCAGTACTACACCGCCGACGTGCGGGTGAAGGTCGGCGCGGACGTGACCGAGAAGCTGCTCCGGCCGGGCTTCGTCTGGGCCGCCGGGCTGGAGGCGGCCTCCGGCACGCCGGAGGAGCGGCCGAAGGCCGCCACCTCGGCACAGCGCCGCGCGTTCTCCGAGGCCGACGACGGTGACAACACCGCCCAGTTCGACGTCTTCGTCGACCAGAGCCCGCAGTCGACCCCGAGCCCGACGCCGACCGCCGGCCCGACCTCGACGCCGACCGCCCAGCCGACGCCGACCGGCAGCGTGACCGCGGTGCCGACCCCGACGGCCGGTGGCGGTACGGGTGGCGGCACCGGCGACGGTGGCCTGCCGGTGACCGGTATGCAGGTCGGCCTGATCGGCGGAATCGGCGCGGCCGTCCTCGCGGCCGGCGCGGCGCTGATGATGCTGTCCCGCCGTCGCAATGTGGTGCTCGTCACGCCGGGCGAGGAGCGCACCGAGGACTGACCGGCGAAACCGTTACGCGATCAGGGCGGGGTGGACGACCACCCCGCCCTGTCGCGTACCCGGGGCGGGACGGGAGCGACGCGGCTGGCAGAGTGGAGGGGTGAGCCGTACCCCGCAGGGCCAGCGCGCCAGCCTGGACAAGCAGCCGCACGAGGTCGCCGCGATGTTCGACGGTGTCGCGGCCCGCTACGACCTGACGAACACCGTCCTGTCGTTCGGGCAGGACCGGTCGTGGCGGCGGGCCACCCGGGCGGCGCTCGGGTTGCGGCCGGGCGAGCGGGTGCTGGACGTGGGCGCCGGCACCGGTGTGTCGACCGAGGAACTGGCCCACTCCGGGGCGTACGCGGTCGGCGCGGACCTGTCGCTGGGCATGCTGTACGCGGGCAAGCGCACCCGCCCGGCGGTGCCGCTGCTGGCCGGGGACGCGCTGCGGCTGCCGTTCGCCGACGCCAGCTTCGACGCGGTGACCATCTCCTTCGCGCTGCGCAACGTCAACGACACCGACGCGGCGCTGGCCGAACTGGCCCGGGTGACTCGGCCGGGCGGGCGGCTGGTGGTCTGCGAGTTCAGCACTCCGGTGAACCCGGCGTTCCGCACCGTCTACCTGTCGTACCTGATGCGGTCGTTGCCGGCGGTGGCCCGCGCGGTGTCGAGCAACCCGGACGCCTACGTCTACCTGGCGGAGTCGATCCGGGCCTGGCCGGACCAGGCGGCGCTGGCCGCGCGGATCGGCGCGGCCGGCTGGGGCCGGGTGGCGTGGCGCAACCTGACCGGCGGCGTCGTGGCGCTGCACCGGGCCGTCCGAAACTGACCGTCCGACCAGCGGAAGCTGGTCATTTCGTGAATATCCGATTTTGGTCTACTTTGTCCCGTAGGCTCGCCCCCATGACGGGACCAGACCAGGCCGCCACCGACGACGACGCCGCCGAGCTGATCGCGCAGCTCCGCGAGCTGGCCGGCGCGGATCCCGCCGATGTCCGGCAGGTCGTCGCCGAGGTGCTCGCCGCGCTGGACCGGGCCGCCGGTGGCGCGTTGCGCGACCACCTGCCCGAGGCCATCCGCCTCGACGCCGGGCTCGGACCGGCCGCGCAGGCGCGCCCCTGACCGGTCTCGACGCTCTTACCGGCGCGTTTCCGCGAAGTTAGGCCCCCCTCAGCGCGTACTGGTGTAACGCCGGTCATAGACTCCAACCGGATCGGCTTGTGAAGCATTTCACGAGCATGCGGGAGGAGGCGCGGATGACCGCGGTGGAGAACGACGCCGACGTCATCGTCGTGGGCGCCGGTCCCGGAGGATCGGCCACGGCGTACCACCTGGCGCGGCACGGCGTACGCGTGCTGCTGCTGGAGAAGACGGAGTTTCCCCGGGAGAAGGTCTGCGGTGACGGGCTCACGCCCCGCGCCGTACGGCAGCTGATCCGGATGGGCGTGGACACCTCGCCCGAGGCGGGCTGGCTGCACAACAAGGGCCTGCGGGTGATCGGCGGCGGCATACGCCTGGAACTGGACTGGCCCGACCTGGCCAGCTTCCCCAACTACGGCCTGGTGCGCACCCGGCTCGACTTCGACGACCTGCTCGCCCAGCGTGCGGTCGCCGCCGGGGCGAAGCTGCAGACCAGCGTCAACGTCCTCGGCCCGGTGCTCGGCGCCGACGACCGGGTGATCGGCGTGCAGGCCGAGGTCGGCCCGGACAAGGAACCCGCCACGTTCCACGCGCCGCTCGTGGTCGCCGCCGACGGCGTCTCCGGCCGCTTCCCGCTCGCGCTCGGGCTCGCCAAGCGAGAGGACCGCCCGATCGGCGTGGCCGTCCGCCGCTACTACCGCTCGCCCGCCAAGCACGACGACGACTACCTGGAGTCCTGGCTGGAGCTGCGGGCCAAGGGCAGCGACGCGTTGCTGCCCGGCTACGGCTGGATCTTCGGCCTCGGCGACGGCCGGGTGAACGTCGGCCTGGGCGTGCTGAACTCCTCCTCGGCGTTCGGCAAGACGAACTACCGCAAGCTGCTCACCGACTGGCTCGCGAACACCCCCGAGGACTGGGGGATGACCGACGAGTCCAACGCGGAGGGTCCGATCCTCGGCGCCGCGCTGCCGATGGGCTTCAACCGCGTCCCGCACTACACCCGCGGCGTGCTGCTCGTCGGTGACTCCGGCGGCATGGTCAACCCGTTCAACGGCGAGGGCATCGCGTACGCGATGGAGTCGGGCGAGATGGCCGCGGAGGTCGTGGTGCAGGCGCTGGCCCGCCCGGCCGGCGCGGAGCGGGAGCGGGCGCTGATGGCGTACCCGCAGGAGCTGAAGGCCCGCTTCGGCGGCTACTACCGGCTCGGCGGCGTCTTCGTGAAGCTCATCGGCCGCCCCGAGATCATGCGGATGGCGACCAAGCACGGCATGCCGCACCCGATGCTCATGCGCTTCGTGCTCAAGCTGCTGGCCAACCTGACCGACCCGCGCGGCGGGGACGCGATGGACCGGGTCATCAACGCGATGACGAAGGTGGCTCCGGCCGTGTAGAAGACGACCGGCCCGAGGCGGAACGCCCACGGGCCGGACAGAGATCGACCCCCGCCGACCGAGGTCGTGAGGGACGTGAATAGTGTGATTTTGGCCAACCACCGAGGTCAGGGAAGGACGAGCAGGGGACAACGATGACGCTCTCTCCTTACGCACCCATCATCGGGCTGTTCGCCCTCGCTGCGGCGTTCGCGCTGTTCTCCGTGGCCGCTGCCCGACTCGCCGGCCCGCGGCGTCTGAACAAGGCCAAGCTCGAGGCGTACGAGTGTGGCATCGAGCCGAGCCCGCAGCCGGTCGGCGGCGGCCGGTTCCCGATCAAGTTCTACCTGACGGCGATGCTCTTCATCGTCTTCGACATCGAGATCATCTTCCTCTACCCCTGGGCGGTCTCCTTCGACGCCCTGCCGATCTTCGGCTTCGTGGAGATGGTCCTGTTCATCGTCGCGGTCTTCGTCGCGTACGCCTATGTGTGGCGTCGCGGCGGCCTGGACTGGGACTGAGGAGGTAGCAGATGGGCATCGAGGAGAAGCTCCCCTCCGGCGTCCTGCTCACCAGCGTCGAGAAGCTGGTCAACTGGACGCGGAAGACCTCGGTCTGGGGCGCCACGTTCGGTCTGGCCTGCTGCGCCATCGAGATGATGGCGGCGGGCGGCCCGCACTACGACATGGGCCGCTGGGGCATGGAGGTCTTCCGCGCCTCGCCCCGCCAGGCGGACCTGATGATCGTGGCCGGCCGGGTGAGCCAGAAGATGGCCCCGGTCCTGCGCCAGATCTACGACCAGATGGCCGAGCCCCGCTGGGTCATCTCGATGGGCGTCTGCGCCAGCAGCGGCGGCATGTTCAACAACTACGCCATCGTGCAGGGCGTCGACCACGTCGTACCGGTCGACATGTACCTCCCCGGCTGCCCGCCCCGGCCGGAGATGCTCATCGACGCGGTGCTCAAGCTGCGCGAGAAGATCATGCACGAGCCGCTGGGCCCGAACGGCCGCAAGATGCTGGAGGCCCGCCAGGCGCGCGGCGACGTGCCGGTGGTGCCGTACGGCTCGATGCCCTCGTCGTACCGCAGCGACAAGGCCCGGCGTGCCGAGTGGACGAAGGCGGTCCGCGAGGGGCGTGAGGAGCAGCTGCGGATCGAGAACTGGATGAAGGCGCAGAACCACCTTCAGGCGTCGCATAGGGGCCCGAAATGAGTAACGACAAGAACAACGACGGCGGGGTACCGGTACCCACCACCCCGGTCGGTGCCAGCTCCACCGCCCCGGCGGAGTACCCGCCGGCCAGCCCGGCCGGCCGGGGCATGTTCGGCAACCAGGGCACCGGTGACGTCTCCGGCTACGGCGGCCTGGTCCGCCAGCGTAAGCCCATCGAGGAGGCGGCCCGGCCGTACGGGAGCTACTTCGACGAGGTGCGGGACGCGCTGGAGGAGGCGTACCCGGACTTCGGCGACGCGATCGAGAAGGTCGTGGTCGACCGGGGCGAGCTGACCCTGCACGTCCGCCCGGAGCGGATCGCCGAGGTCTGCCAGGTGATGCGCGACGACCTCGCGCTGCGTTTCGAGCTGCTCTCGTCGGTGTCCGGTGTGGACTACCTGGGCGCGCAGGAGCGCCGCCTGCACGTGGTCTACCAGCTCACCTCGATGACCTACCGGCGCATGGTCCGGCTGGAGGTGGCGGTCTCCGTCGAGGAGCCGCACGTCCCGAGCGTCACCGCCGTCTACCCGACCGCCGACTGGCAGGAGCGGGAGACGTACGACATGTTCGGCGTCGTCTTCGACGGCCACCCCGCCCTGACCCGGATCCTCATGCCGGACGACTGGGAGGGGCACCCGCAGCGCAAGGACTACCCGCTGGGCGGCGTCCCCGTCGAGTACAAGGGTGCGGAGATCCCCCCGCCGGACAAGCGGCGGTCGTACCAGTGAGCGCGAGGAGTGCAGCGAAGCGGAGCCCCGCAGTCGCGAACGGAGGGTTGGCACTGTGACCACGTCGAACTACGCGACCGAGCGCGAGACGACCGAGGGCAAGGTCTTCACCGTCACCGGCGGGGACTGGGACGAGGTCGTCTCCGGCACGGACCCGATCAACGACGAGCGGATCGTCGTCAACATGGGTCCGCAGCACCCGTCCACCCACGGCGTGCTCCGGCTGGTCCTGGAGCTGGAGGGCGAGACGGTCCGCGAGGCCCGCTCGGTCGTCGGCTACCTGCACACCGGCATCGAGAAGAACCTGGAGTACCGCAACTGGGTCCAGGGTTCGACGTTCGTGACCCGGATGGACTACCTCTCGCCGCTGTTCAACGAGACGGCGTACGCGCTCGCGGTGGAGAAGCTGCTCGGCATCACCGACGACATCACCGAGCGGGCCACCACCATCCGCGTGCTGATGATGGAGCTCAACCGCGTCTCGTCGCACCTGGTCTGGCTGGCGACCACCGCCATGGAGCTGGGCGCGATCAACATGATGCTGTACGGCTTCCGCGAGCGGGAGTACGTCCTCGACATCTTCGAGACCATCACCGGCCTGCGGATGAACCACGCGTACGTGCGGCCGGGCGGTGTGGCGCAGGACGTGCCGGACGACGCGATCCGCAAGATCCGCGACTTCCTCCAGCTCATGCCGAAGCGGCTCAAGGAGTACGAGAACCTGCTGTCCGGCCAGCCGATCTGGCTGGAGCGTACGCAGCACGTCGCGGTGCTCGACGTGACCGCCTGCATGGCGCTCGGCGTCACCGGCCCGGTGCTGCGGTCCGCGGGCCTCGCCTGGGACCTGCGCAAGACGATGCCGTACTGCGGTTACGAGACGTACGAGTTCGACGTGCCGACGCACACCGACGGTGACGTGTGGGGCCGCTACCTGGTCCGGGTGGCGGAGATCCGCGAGTCGCTGAAGCTGATCGAGCAGGCGCTGGACCGCCTGAAGCCCGGCCCGGTGATGGTGTCCGACAAGAAGATCGCCTGGCCGGCGCAGCTCGCCATCGGCGTGGACGGCATGGGCAACTCGCTGGAGCACGTCGCCAAGATCATGGGTCAGTCGATGGAGTCGCTGATCCACCACTTCAAGCTCGTCACCGAGGGCTTCCGGGTTCCGCCGGGCCAGGTGTACGTCGGCATCGAGTCGCCCCGCGGCGAGCTGGGCGTGCACGCGGTGTCCGACGGCGGCACCCGGCCCTACCGGGTGCACTACCGGGAGCCGAGCTTCGTCAACCTCCAGGCCCTCCCGGCGATGGCCGAGGGCGGCCTGATCGCCGACGTGATCGCCGGCGGCGCCTCGCTGGACCCCGTGATGGGTGGTTGTGACCGATGAGCTTTACCGAAACGACTCGCGCCCGGGCCCGGGAGATCATCGCCCGGTACCCGGCGGACCGGTCCCGCTCGGCGCTGCTGCCGCTGCTGCACCTGGTCCAGTCCGAGGAGGGCTACGTCTCCCCGGCCGGTGTCGAGTTCTGCGCCGAGGTGCTCGGGCTCAACAAGGCCCAGGTCGGCGCCGTCGCCACCTTCTACACCATGTACAAGCGCAAGCCCACCGGTGACTACCTGGTGAGCGTCTGCACCAACACGATGTGCGACGTGCTCGGCGGGCAGAAGGTCTACGACACCCTGGCCGAGCACCTCGGCGTCGGGCACGAGGAGACCACCGCCGACGGGAAGATCACCCTGGAGCACGCCGAGTGCCTGGCGGCGTGCGACTACGGCCCGGTGATGACAGTCAACTACGACTTCTTCGACAACGTGGAGCCGCAGGCCGCCGTCGACGTGGTCGAGGAGCTGCGCGCCGGTGGCCGGCCGATGCCGACCCGTGGGGCGCGGCTGTGCACGCTCAAGGAGATGGCGGTCCAGCTCGCCGGTTTCGCCGACGAGCGCGACGGCGCGGTGGCCGACGGCGGGCCGGGCGAACCGAGCCTGCGCGGTCTGCGCCTGGCCGAGCAGCACGGCGTCTCGGTGCCGGGCTTCGACCCGAAGACCCCGATCCGCAGCAAGGCCGAGGCCGACCGGGCCGCCGCCGAGGCGAAGGCGAAGGCCGAGGCCGCCAAGCCGGCCCCCGCGCCCGAGCCGGCCAAGCCGGAGGCGGCCACCGGCAGCACCGCGCCGGACGTGAAGGCGCCGGACGACAAGTCGCCGCAGGTGCGTACCGCCGAGACGCGGCAGCCGGACGCGAGCACCCCGGTGCCGGACGCCCCCGGCACCAAGGTCCCGGTGGACGGACCGGCTCCGGCGCCGCGCGACGCGCGGGCGGCGGAGGCGGCCGGCGTGGCGGCGAACCCGCCGGCCGGCGACGGCAAGCCCGCCGGCGACGCGGCCGGCGCGCAGGAGCGCAACCTCAAGGAAGCGGAGTCCGGTACGGGCGCGGACGGCGCCGACCCGGCGGACGCGAGCGGAACGGGGGTCCGGAAGTGACCACTCCTCGGCCGGAGACGCTGGCCAAGCTCACGCCGGTGCTCACCAAGCGCTGGCTCTCGCCGGACGCGTGGCGGCTCGGCACCTACGAGAAGCTGGACGGCTACGCCGCCCTGCGCAAGGCGCTCAACGCGCACCCGGACGACCTGATCCAGCTGGTCAAGGACTCCGGACTGCGCGGCCGGGGCGGCGCGGGCTTCCCGACCGGTCTCAAGTGGGGGTTCATCCCGCAGGGCGACGGCAAGCCGCACTACCTGGTGGTGAACGCCGACGAGGGCGAGCCGGGCACCTGCAAGGACCTGCCGCTGATGACCCACGACCCGCACTCGCTGGTCGAGGGCGTCATTATCGCCTCGTACGCGATCCGGGCCAACCGGGCGTACATCTACATCCGCGGTGAGGCGGTGCACGCCGCCCGGCGGCTGCGCAGCGCCGTCGACGAGGCGTACGCCAAGGGTTACCTCGGCCGGAACATCCTCGGCTCGGGCTTCGACCTGGACCTGGTGGTGCACTCCGGCGCCGGTGCGTACATCTGCGGTGAGGAGACCGCGCTGCTGGACTCGCTGGAGGGCTTCCGCGGCCAGCCCCGGCTGCGCCCGCCGTTCCCGGCGACCCACGGCCTGTACGCCAGCCCGACCGTGGTCAACAACGTCGGCACCATCGCCAGCGTGCCGTACATCGTGCTCGGTGGCGCGGACTGGTGGAAGACGATGGGCACGGAGAAGTCGTCCGGCCCGATGATCTACTCGCTGTCCGGCCGGATCGCCAACCCCGGCCAGTACGAGTGCTCGATGGGCATCACGCTGCGCGAGCTGATCGAGCTGGCCGGCGGCATGAAGCCCGGGCACAACCTGAGGTTCTGGACCCCGGGTGGCTCGTCGACGCCGCTGCTGACCGCCGAGCACCTGGACGTGCCGCTGGACTTCGAGGGGGTGGCGGCGGCCGGCTCGATCCTGGGCACCACTGCTACGCAGATCTTCTCCGACCAGGACTGCCCGGTGTACGCGACCTACCGGTGGCTGGAGTTCTACCACCACGAGTCGTGCGGCAAGTGCACCCCGTGCCGGGAGGGCAACTACTGGATGGTCCGGGTCTACCGGCGCATCCTGGCCGGCCAGGGCACCCACGAGGACCTGGACACCCTGCTCGACACCTGCGACAACATCCTCGGCCGCTCGTTCTGCGGTCTGGGTGACGGCGCTACCAGCTCGGTGACCTCGTCGCTGAAGTACTTCAAGCAGGACTACCTCGACTACATCGAGGGACGTACCGCTCCGAGGCTCTCCGACAAGTCTCTGGTTGGAGCTCACTGATGACCGACGTAGCCAAGCAGACCGAGACCGTCACGCTGACCATCGACGGCGTCGAGGTCACCGCGCCCAAGGGCGCGCTGCTGATCCGCGTCGCCGAGCAGCTCGGCACCGAGATCCCGCGCTTCTGCGACCACCCGCTGCTGGCCCCGGCCGGCGCCTGCCGGCAGTGCCTGGTGGAGGTGGAGGGCCAGCGCAAGCCGGTCGCCTCCTGCACCCAGACCGTCGCCGACGGCATGGTGGTGCGGACGCAGCTCACCTCCCCGGTCGCCAAGAAGGCCCAGGAGGGGGTGATGGAGCTGCTGCTCCTCAACCACCCCCTGGACTGCCCGATGTGCGACAAGGGCGGCGAGTGCCCGCTGCAGAACCAGGCGATGTCCACCGGCCGGACGGACTCGCGGTTCCACGAGCACAAGCGGGAGTACCCGAAGCCGCTGCCGATCAGCACCCAGGTGCTGCTCGACCGCGAGCGCTGCGTGCTCTGCCAGCGGTGCACCCGGTTCTCCGAGGAGATCGCCGGCGACAAGTTCATCGACCTGATGGGACGCTCCTCGCACGAGGAGATCAACATCTACCGGGACGACGCGTACGGCGAGGAGGGCGACGAGGGGGACGTCCCGTTCAACTCGTACTTCTCCGGCAACACCGTGCAGATCTGCCCGGTGGGCGCGCTCACCGGCACGCAGTACCGGTTCCGGGCCCGCCCGTTCGACCTGGTCTCCACGCCCAGCGTCTGCGAGCACTGCTCGGCCGGCTGCGCCCAGCGCACCGACTGGCGGCGCGGCAAGGTGCTGCGCCGGCTGGCCGGCGACGACCCGGCGGTGAACGAGGAGTGGAACTGCGACAAGGGCCGCTGGGGCTTCCAGTACACCCGCGCGTTCGACCGGATCAGCACCCCGATGGTGCGCGACGAGAAGACCGGTGAGCTGCGCGAGGCGTCCTGGAGCGAGGCGCTGACCCGGGCCGCCGAGGGGCTGCGCGCGGCCCGCGACGGCGCGACCGGCACGGCGGTGCTGACCGGCGGCCGGCTCACCGTCGAGGACGCCTACGCGTACGCGAAGTTCGCCCGCATCGCGCTGCACACGAACGACATCGACTTCCGGGCCCGCCCGGTCTCCCGCGAGGAGGCCGACTTCCTGGCCAGCAGCGTCGCCGGGGTCACCGACGTGACCTACACGGACGTGGAGAACGCGCCCGCCGTGGTGCTCGTCGGCCTGGAGCCGGAGGAGGAGTGCCCGATCCTCTTCCTGCGGCTGCGCAAGGCGTACCTGAAGAAGAAGCTCACCGTGTACGCCCTCGCGCCGTTCGCCACGCGCGGCCTGGAGAAGCTCGGGGCCAAGCTGGCCCGGGTGGTGCCCGGCGAGGAGGCCGGCGTGCTGGCCGAGCACGCCACGGTGGCCGAGGCGCTGGGTCAGCCCGGCGCGATCCTCATCGTCGGCGAGCGCCTGGCCGAGGTGCCGGGCGGGCTGTCGGCGGCGGCGGACGTCGCCCGGCGTACCGGGGCCCGGCTGGTCTGGGTGCCGCGGCGCGCGGGCGACCGCGGCGCTGTCGACGCGGGCTGCCTGCCCAACCTGCTCCCCGGCGGCCGGGTCGTCACCGAGCCGGCCGCGCGCGCGGAGCTGGGCGAGGCGTGGGACATCCCGGCCGGTGTGATCCCCAGCCAGGCCGGCCGCGACACCGACGGCATCCTCACCGCCGCCGTGAACGGCCAGATCGGCGCCCTGGTGGTGGCCGGGGTCGACCCGGCCGACCTGGCCGACCCGCGCCTGGCCGAGTCCGCACTGGACGCGGTGCCGTTCCTGGTCAGCCTGGAACTGCGGATGAGCGCGGTGTCCCGCCGCGCCGACGTGGTCCTGCCGGTCGCGCCGGTGGTCGAGAAGGCCGGCAGCTTCCTGGACTGGGAGGGCCGGCTGCGCACGTTCGAGAAGGTGCTGGACACCGGCGCGATGACCGACGCCCGCATCCTCGACGCGCTCGCCGCGCAGCTCGACGTGCGGCTGGGTACCGGCGACGTGCCGAGCATCCGGCGCGAGCTGGGCGCGCTGCCGCGCACCCGGGTCGAGCGGCCGTCGGCGCCCTCGGTCGAGCCGGCCGCCGTGCGGCAGCCCGGACCGGGCGAGGCGGTGCTCGCCACCTGGCACCAGCTGATCGACCTGGGCAGCCTCACCGACGGCGACGAGCACCTCGCTGGCACCGCCCGCCCGCCGGTGGTCCGGCTCGGCAAGGGCACCGCCGAGGCGCTGGGCGTCGCCGACGGTGACCCGGTCACGGTGGGCACCGACCGCGGCGCGATCACGCTGCCGGCGGCGATCACCGAGATGCCCGACGGCGTCGTCTGGCTGCCGACCAACTCACCCGGCTCCACCGTGCGGCGCGGCCTCGGCGCGACGTCCGGCGACGTGGTGAGCGTCTCCGCAGTCGGGAACGAAAGGTGGGTGCAGTGAACCCCGTCATCCTCGCGGCGCAGGACCCGACGCTTGCCGACTTCGGCAGGGACCCGTGGTGGCTGGTCCTCGGCAAGATCCTGTTCGCGTTCGTCGTCGCCGTGGCGGCCACGCTGCTCGGCGTCTGGTTCGAGCGCCGGGTCGTCGGCCGCATGGCGGTGCGGCCCGGCCCCAACCAGGCCGGCCCGTTCGGTCTGCTCCAGACGCTCGCCGACGGCGTGAAGCTGGCCTTCAAGGAGGACATCCTCCCGCGCAAGGCCGACAAGGTCGTCTACTTCTTCGCCCCGGTGATCTCCGTGGTCTGCGCGGTCACCGCGCTGTCGGTGATCCCGTTCGGCCCGATGGTGAGCATCTTCGGGCACCGGACGCCGCTGCAGGTCACCGACGTGTCGGTGGCGGTGCTGGTGGTGCTGGCCTTCTCCTCGCTCGCCGTGTACGGCATCGTGCTCGGCGGCTGGGCCAGCGGCTCCACCTACCCGCTGCTCGGCGGTCTGCGCTCGGCGGCCCAGCTGGTCTCGTACGAGGTCACTATGGGCCTGAGCGTGGTCGCGGTGTTCATGACCGCGGGCACCATGTCGACGAGCGGGATCGTCGCCGCGCAGGGCGACGGCACCCGGCTGAGCATCGGCGGCCTCGACCTCGCCGCGCCCGGCTGGTACGCGATCCTGCTGCTGCCCAGCTTCATCATGTTCTTCATCGCCATCGTCGGTGAGACGAACCGGGCGCCGTTCGACCTGCCCGAGGCGGAGTCGGAGCTGGTGGCCGGTTTCCAGACCGAGTACAGCTCGCTGAAGTTCGCGCTGTTCATGCTCAGCGAGTACGTCGCGATGGTGACCATGTCGGCGTTCACCGTGACGCTGTTCCTCGGCGGCTGGCACGCCCCGTGGCCGATCACGATCTGGTCGGGCGCCAACGAGGGCTGGTGGCCGATGCTGTGGTTCTTCGGCAAGGTCATCATGCTGGTGTTCGTCTTCGTCTGGCTGCGCGGCACGCTGCCCCGGCTCCGGTACGACCAGTTCATGCGGTTCGGCTGGAAGGTGCTGCTGCCGCTGAACCTCGTCTGGATCATGGTGCTCGCCGGGCTGCGCTCGATCGAGGACTGGCAGACCCGGGACCGGCTGCTCGTCACCGCCGTCGGCGCGGGCGTGCTGCTGCTGGCCACGCTCTTCTGGCCGTCGCGGAAGAAGGAGCCGAAGCCGTCGCTGCAGGAGCAGGCGGACACCCGGCCGTACGGCAGCTTCCCGCTGCCGCCGATGGATCTTCAGGTTCCGCCGAGCCCGCGTACGAAGCGCGTGCTCGCCGAGCGGGAGCCGGCCAACGTGGTCGCCGGCCCGGACTCCAGGGAGGTGTGACGTGGGCGCGATCACCGGAACGTTCAAGGGCTTCGGTGTCACCTTCTCGCACATGTTCAAGAAGGTCGTCACCACCGACTACCCGTTCAAGCCGCCGGTCTCGGCGCCGCGCTACCACGGGCGGCACATCCTCAACCGGCACCCGGACGGGCTGGAGAAGTGCATCGGCTGCGAGCTGTGCGCCTGGGCCTGCCCGGCCGACGCGATCTACGTGGAGGGTGGCGACAACACCGAGGAGCAGCGCTTCTCCCCGGGTGAGCGGTACGCCAGCACCTACCAGATCAACTACGCCCGGTGCATCTTCTGCGGGCTCTGCATCGAGGCCTGCCCGACCCGTTCGCTCACCATGAGCAACGAGTACGAGCTGGCCCGGGACAACCGGCAGGACCTGATCTTCACCAAGGAGCAGCTGCTCGCGCCGCTGCTCGAAGGCATGGAGCAGCCGCCGCACCCGATGCGGCTGGGCGACAGCGAGAAGGACTACTACGTCGGCGCGCTCACCAACCCGGGCACCTCGGCCGGCGCCGAGCGCTCGCCGATGGGCCCCGGCCGGTACCAGGTGGAGGAGCACCCGGGCGTGACCTTCCCCGGCGCCGAGCAGGCCGAGCAGCGGTCCGCCGCCGCGGCGGGCAAGGGAGGCAAGGCATGACCTCGGCAACGGTGCTCGCCGCCGCCGGCCAGGTGTCCGGGGGTGAGGAGGTCACCTTCTGGATCCTCGCCCCGCTGGCCCTGCTCGGCGCGGTCGGCATGGTGTGGGCCCGCAACGCGGTCCACTCCGCGCTCTGGCTGGTGCTGACCATGCTCTGCCTGGGCGTGTTCTACGTGCTCCAGGCCGGGCCGTTCATCGGCATGGTGCAGATCATCGTCTACACCGGCGCGATCATGATGCTGTTCCTGTTCGTGCTGATGCTCGTCGGCCGGGACGCGTCCGACTCGCTCATCGAGACGCTGCGCGGTCAGCGGGTCGCCGCCGTGGTCCTCGGGCTCGGCTTCGCCGGCTTGGTGGGCACCGGCCTCTACCGCGCGCTCGACGGCGTCCAGCCGGTCGGGCTCGACGAGGCGAACGGTGAGGGCAACGTCCAGGGCATCGCCCGGCTGCTGTTCACCAAGTACGTCTTCGCCTTCGAGCTGACCTCGGCGCTGCTGATCACCGCCGCCGTCGGCGCGATGGTGCTGGCGCACGTGGAGCGGCGCAAGGCGGACCGGATGGACCAGATCGCCACCATGAAGGCGCGGTTCCGCCCCGGCAACTACCCCGGACCGAAGCCCGGCCCGGGCGTCTACGCCACGTCCTCCTCGGTGGCCACCCCGGCCCGTCTGCCCGACGGCCGGCTGACCGACCGCAGCATTCCGGAGATCATGCCGGTGCGCGAGCTGACGGCCGAGGAGACCGCACCGAAGGGGACTGATCGGTGAGCGCGAGGAGTGCAGCGAAGCGGAGCCCCGCAGTCGCGAACGAAAGGCTGGCACGGTGACCCCGGACTACTACCTCATCCTCGCGGCGGTGCTGTTCACCATCGGCGCCGTGGGCGTGCTGGTCCGGCGCAACGCGATCGTGCTGTTCATGTGCATCGAGCTGATGCTCAACGCGGCCAACCTGACCCTGGTCACGTTCAGCCGGATCAACGGCGACCTGAACGGCCAGATCATGGCGTTCTTCGTGATGGTGGTGGCGGCGGCCGAGGTCGTGGTCGGGCTCGCGATCATCATGGCGATCTTCCGGACCCGGCGCTCGGCCAGCGTCGACGACGCCAACCTGCTGAAGTACTGAGGGGCTCGTGGTGGAACAGATTCTGACGATCGCCCAGTCTGAGCCAGCCGAAGCCGTCACCTTCGCCACGGCGGACGGGATGCTGGGCAGTGTCTGGCTGCTGGTGGCGATCCCGCTGGTCAGCGCGGCGATCCTGCTGCTGCTCGGCAGGCGGGCCGACCGCTGGGGCCACTGGCTGGGCGTGGGCGCCATCGGCGCCGCCTTCGTGCTCGGGCTCACCTACTTCTTCCAGCTCCGCGGGCTGGAGAACAAGCAGGTCGAGCTGAGCCTCTGGGACTTCATGGCGGTCGGCAACCTGAAGGTGGACTTCGGTCTGCTCTTCGACCCGCTGGCCGCGGTCTTCGTCCTGCTGATCACCGGGGTGGGCTTCCTGATCCACCTCTACGCCGTGGAGTACATGGCGCACGACGCGGGCCGGCGGCTGTTCTTCGCGTACTTCAACCTGTTCGTCGCCGCCATGCTCCTGCTGGTGCTCGGCAACAACTACGTGATGCTCTACTTCGGCTGGGAGGGCGTCGGCCTGGCGTCGTACCTGCTGATCTCCTTCTGGTACGGCCGGCCCAGCGCGGCCACCGCCGGCAAGAAGGCGTTCCTGATGAACCGGGTCGGCGACGCCGGCCTGGCCATCGGCATCTTCATCATGTTCGCCATGCTCGGCACCACCCAGTACGACGAGGTGTTCAACGGGGTCGGCTCGCTGACCTCGACCACCGTGCTGGTGCTCGGCCTGCTGCTCCTGCTCGGCGCGGCCGGCAAGTCCGGCCAGTTCCCGCTCCAGGCGTGGTTGCCGGACGCGATGGAGGGCCCGACCCCGGTGTCCGCGCTCATCCACGCGGCCACCATGGTCACCGCGGGCGTCTACCTGATCGCCCGCTCCAACGCGATCTTCTCGGCCAACGAGACGCTCCAGCTCGTGGTGGTCAGCGTCGGCGCGCTCACGCTGCTGATGGGCTGCATCATCGGCGCGGCCAAGGACGACATCAAGCGCGTGCTGGCCTGGTCGACGGTGAGCCAGATCGGCTACATGTTCCTGGGCGTCGGCCTCGGCGGCGCCGCGTACGCGCTGGCCATCGTGCACCTGCTGGCGCACGGCTTCTTCAAGGCCAACATGTTCCTCGGCGCCGGCTCGGTCATGCACGGCATGAACGACCAGGTGGACATCCGCCGCTTCGGCGGGCTGTCCAAGTACATGAAGGTCACCTGGCTGACGTTCATGATGGGCTGGCTCGCCATCATCGGCATGTTCCCGTTCTCCGGCTACTTCTCCAAGGAGCCGATCATCGTGGCCGCGTTCGAGCGGGAGGGCTGGACGGCCTGGCTGTTCGGCATGGCCGCGCTGCTCGGCGCCGGGCTCACCGCGTTCTACATGACGCGGCTGTTCGTGCTCACGTTCCACGGCCCGAAGCGCTGGACCGAGGACATCGAGCACCCGCACGAGTCGCCGAAGCTGATGACCGTTCCGCTGATCCTGCTGGCGATCGGCTCGGTCGGCGCGGGCTTCCTGCTCGCCACCTCCGTGCCGGACTGGCTCACCGCCACCAACGGGCTCGGCGCCGAGAGCGGGGAGCACGCGCCGGTGCTGGCGCACTGGCTGCTCACCGCGCTGTCGCTGCTGGTCACCGTGCTGGGCGCCGGGCTGGCCTGGTTCCTGTTCCGCTCCGGTACGGCCACCGAGCCGCAGCCGGCCGGCGTGGTGGTAACCGCCGCGCGCCGGAACCTCTACACGGACGCCTTCAACGAGGCGGTCTTCGAGAAGCCGGGCATCTTCCTCACCCGGGCGCTGGTGTTCCTCGACAACCGGGGCGTCGACGGGCTGGTCAACGGCCTGGCCGCCGCCGTGGGCGGGGGCTCGGGCCGGCTCCGGCGGCTCCAGACCGGCTTCGTGCGGTCGTACGCGACCTCGATCCTGACCGGCGCGCTGCTCGTTGTGGCGGCGTTCCTGGCGGTGCAGGCGGGGTGGCTGGCGTGATCGACCTCAACGCGGCCGCCCCCGCCGGCGGGCCACGCAGTCACGACGGAGGTAAGGCCGAATAATGTCCAACTTCCCGTTCCTCTCGGTGCTGACCGTGGCGCCGCTGGTCGGCGCCCTGGTGGTGGCACTGCTGCCCCGCAGCCGCCCGGACCTGGCCAAGCTGGTCGCGTTCGGCTGGTCGCTGCTGGTGCTGGTGCTGTCGGTGGTGATGTGGTTCGCCTTCTCCGCCGGCGGTGACCGGTTCCAGTTCCGCGAGTCGTACCCGTGGATCCCGAACTGGGGTGTGAGCTTCACCTTCGAGGTGGACGGCATCGCGCTGGTCATGCTGATGCTGATCGCGATCCTGGTGCCGCTGGTGATCCTCGCGTCCTGGCACGACGCCGAGGCGTCGAAGCGCTCGGTGCCCGCGTACTTCGCGCTGCTGCTCGTCCTCGAGTGCACGATGATCGGCGTCTTCGCCGCCGCCGACGTCTTCCTGTTCTACGTGTTCTTCGAGGTCATGCTGGTGCCGATGTACTTCCTGATCGGCAGCTACGGCGGCCACCAGCGGCAGTACGCGGCGGTGAAGTTCTTCCTCTACTCGCTGGTCGGCGGTCTGTTCATGCTGGCCGCGGTGATCGGCCTCTGGGTGGTCGGCGGGAAGACCTTCGACTGGCAGGCGCTGAGCCAGGCCGAGTTCGCCACCGACACGGCCCGCTGGCTGTTCCTCGGCTTCTTCGTGGCCTTCGCGATCAAGGCGCCGTTCTTCCCGTTCCACACCTGGCTGCCGGACGCCGGTGGCGCGGCCCCGGCCGGCGCCGCCGCGCTGCTTGTCGGCGTGCTGGACAAGGTCGGCACGTTCGGCATCCTGCGCTACTGCCTCCCGCTGTTCCCGGAGGCGTCGCGCTGGTTCGCGCCGTGGGCGCTGGCGCTCGGCGTCATCGGCATCATCTACGCCGCGCTGCTGGCGGTCGGCCAGAACGACCTGAAGCGGCTGGTGTCGTACACCTCGATCGCGCACTTCGGGTTCATCGGCGTCGGCATCTTCGCGTTCACCACCCAGGCCGGCACCGGCGCGGTGCTCTACATGCTCAACCACGGCCTGGCCACCGGCCTGCTGTTCCTCGTGGTCGGCATGCTGATCGCCCGGCGCGGCTCGGCGCTGATCAGCGACTTCGGCGGCGCGGGCAAGCTGGTCCCGGTGCTCGCCGGCGTGCTGTTCTTCGCCGGTCTCGCCTCGCTGGCGCTACCCGGCACCGCACCGTTCGTCTCCGAGTTCCTGGTGCTGATCGGCACGTTCACCGTCAACAAGCCGGTCGCGGTGATCGCCACGCTCGGCATCATCCTGGCGGCGGCGTACGTGCTGTGGATGGTTCAGCGCACCACGCAGGGCACCCTGAACCCGGCGCTGACCGAGGTCGAGGGCATGCGACGCGACCTCACCCTGCGCGAGAAGGTGGTCGTCGCGCCGCTGATCGCGCTGATCGTGCTGCTCGGCTTCTACCCGAAGCCGGTCACCGATGTCATCAACCCCGCCGTCCAGGCGACCATGCAGGACGTCGGCAAGTCCGATCCCGCCCCTGAGGTCGGCAGCGTCCAGGAGGCTGCGAAGTGAGTGAACTGAGGCTGCCGTCGATCGACTACGCGGCGCTGGCTCCCATCCTGATCATGCTGGGGGCGGCGCTGCTCGGGGTCCTGGTCGAGGCGTTCGTGCCGCGTCGCCTGCGCAACGCGGTACAGCTCGGGCTCGCCCTGGTGGCGATGCTCGCCGCGATCGTCATGGTGATCCTGAACGCCGACGACCGGCTGATCACCATCGGCGGCGCCATCGCGATCGACGGCCCGACGCTGTTCCTCCAGGGCGCCATCCTGGTGCTCGCGGTGATGGCGCTGCTGCTCGTCGGCGAGCGCACGGTGGAGCGGGGCGGCGCGTTCGTGGCGCACGCCGCGGTCACCGCCGAGTCGGCGGAGGACCGGCGGCAGGCCGAGGGCGTCGGTGGCGCCACCGAGGTCTACCCGCTGATGTCGTTCGCGATCGGCGGCATGCTGATCTTCGTGGCGGCGAACGACCTGCTGACCATGTTCGTCGCGCTGGAGGTCTTCTCGCTGCCGCTCTATCTGCTCTGCGCGCTGGCCCGCCGCCGGCGTCTGCTGAGCCAGGAGGCGGCGCTGAAGTACTTCATGCTCGGCGCGTACGCCTCGGCGTTCTTCCTGTTCGGTGTCGCCCTGATCTACGGCTTCACCTCCGGGATCCCGGGCCGTACGGCCGGCGTCGACTTCGCCACCGTGCACGCCGCGGTCACCGACTCCCCGTCCAGCCCGGTGCTGCTGTTCGCCGGCATGGCGCTGCTCGCCATCGGCCTGCTGTTCAAGGCCGCCGCCGCGCCGTTCCACGTCTGGACGCCGGACGTCTACCAGGGCGCGCCGACTCCGGTCACCGGCTTCATGGCGGCCTGCACCAAGGTCGCCGCGTTCGGCGCGCTGCTGCGCGTCTTCCACGTCGCGTTCGCCGGGGCCTCCTGGGACTTCACCCCGGTGCTCGGCGCGATCGCGGTGCTGACCATGCTGGTCGGCGCGGTGCTGGCGGTCACCCAGACCGACATCAAGCGCCTGCTGGCGTACTCGTCGATCGCCAACGCCGGATACCTGCTCGTCGGTGTGCTGGCGCCCAGCCGTGAGGGGCTCTCCGGCACCATGTTCTACCTGGCCGCGTACGGCTTCTCGGTGCTCGCCGCGTTCGCCGTGGTGACGCTGGTGCGCGACGCCGACGGGGAGGCCACCCACCTGTCCCGCTGGGCCGGGCTGGGCCGCCGCTCGCCGTTCTTCGCGGCGATCTTCACGTTCATCCTGCTGGCCTTCGCCGGTATCCCGCTGACCAGCGGCTTCACCAGCAAGTTCGCGGTCTTCGGCCCGGCCCTGGAGGCCAACCAGGCGTGGCTGGTGATCGCCGGCGTGCTGACCAGCATGGTGCTGGCCTTCCCGTACCTGCGGGTCGTCGTCATGATGTGGCTGTCCGAGCCGGGCGAGTCCACCCCGACGGTGACCGTGCCCGGCGCGCTCACCTCGGCCGCCCTGGTCATCGGCGTGCTCGCCACGCTGGTCCTCGGCGTGGTGCCCGGCCCGCTGCTCGACCTGACCACCGGTGCCGCCGAATTCGTCAGATGACAGAGGTGTTCCCACCGGGGGCCGGTACGCCGTGGCGTACCGGCCCCCGGCCCGTATCCCCGTCGACGAGCAGGTCGAACGGGTGTGGCATGGTTGAGGACGTGGCGAACCCGGCTGGCGAGCGTTCAGGTCAGTTCGGCGCGCTCGGCCTGCACCTCGCCGACCCGCGCGTCGAAGCGTCCGTGCTGGGCGTGCTCGACCGGGTCGAGACGAGCCTGCGGGCGAGCGTGGCGAGCGCCGATCCGCTGGTGACCGAGGCGTCCCGGCACCTGGTCGAGGCCGGCGGCAAGCGGTTCCGTCCGCTGCTGGTGGCGCTGGGCGCCCAGTTCGGCGACCCGGACGCCGACCAGGTCGTCCCCGCCGCGGTGGTGATGGAACTCACCCACCTGGCGACGCTCTACCACGACGACGTGATGGACGAGGCCGCCGTGCGTCGCGGCGCCCCGAGCGCCAACTCCCGGTGGACCAACTCGGTCGCCATCCTGGTCGGCGACTACCTCTTCGCCCGGGCCGCCGACATCGCCGCCGACCTGGGCCCCGAAGCGGTACGCCTGCAGGCGCGCACGTTCGCCCGGCTGGTGCACGGCCAGATCGCCGAGACGGTCGGCCCGCGCGACACCGACCCGGTCGCGCACTACCTGCACGTGATCGCCGAGAAGACCGGCTCGCTGATCGCCACCTCGGCCCGCTTCGGCGGCATGTTCGGCGGTGCGGCACGCGAGCACGTCGAGGCCCTGGCGGAGTACGGCGAGGTCATCGGTGTCGCGTTCCAGCTCTCCGACGACCTGCTGGACATCGCCAGCGAGTCGGTCCAGTCCGGCAAGACGCCCGGCACCGACCTGCGCGAGGGCGTACCCACCCTGCCGGTGCTCTACGCGCTGGCCTCCGACGACGCGGACGCGGCGAGCGTACGGCTGCGCGAGATCCTGGCCACCGGCCCGCTGGTGGACGACGCGCTGCACGCCGAGGCGCTCGGCCTGCTGCGGGAGTCGCCGGCGCTCAAGCGCGCCCGGGAGACGGTGCGCAGCTACGCCGAGGACGCCCGGGCCCGGCTGGCTCCGCTGCCCGAGGCCCCGGCGCGTCGCGCGCTGGAGTCGCTCTGCGACTACATCGCCGACCGCACCAGCTGACCCCCGCGCTGACCCCCCTCGCGCCGCCCTCACTCGCTCGGGCTCTCGTCGATCATGAGGTTGACGGTCGCCCATACGGCGTGTCGCGCCGCTAACTTCATGATCGTCGCGACGGGGCTCGGGGCCGACGCGGACGGTCAGGGAAGAGCGAGGGCGGGGGTGGGGCGTAGGAGGCGGGCGCCCAGCAGCATCAGGAAGGCGGCCAGGAGCATCGCTGCGGCGGCAATCAGCCACATCGCCGGGTAGCCCGCCGCTCCGGCCAGCGCGCCCAGGCCGAGCGGACCGAGGCAGCCGCCCGCGTACACCCCGGTCTGGGTGATCGAGGTGGCGGCGGCCGGGGCCTGCGGGTGGAGCCGGACCACGGCGAAGTTCATCAGCCCCGGCCAGGCCCAGCCGAGGCCGAAGCCGAGCACCACGCCCGCTACCAGCGGCGCCGAGCCGGCCACCGCGAGCAGGATCAGGCCGACCGAGCCGGTCAGCAGCATCGCGGCGATCAGCCCGACGTGCCCGCTGGTGCGCCGGTCGGCCAGCCAGCCGACGCCGACCCGGGCGAGCACGCACACCACGCTGCCCAGCGTCAGCGTCAGGCCGGCCAGGCCGGGGGAGAGGCCCCGCGCCGCCGCCGAGTCGACCAGGAACGTGCCGAGGGCGTTCGCCGCGGCGGCCGCTAGCGTCGCGGCCAGCCCGATCACCACGAGCGGGCCGGTGCCGCCCGGACGGCGACCGGAGGCGGTGCGGGCCCGCCGATCCCCTCCGGCCCGGGGTACGGCCGGCAGTACGGCGAGCGCGGCCACCGCGGCGGCCACGAAGGCCCAGCGCCAGCCGGCGGTGAGCGCGACAGTGGGTACCGCCAGACCGGCCAGCAGCGTGGCGGCCGGTACGGCGGCCTGCTTCACGCCGAACGAGAGGCCCTGCCGGTGGGCGGGTACGTGCTCGGCCAGCGCGGCGTTGCTGGCGAGCTGCCCGAGGGCGTTGGCGGCGGCGCTGAGGGCCAGCAGAGCCACCAGGACCGGGTACGAGCGGGCCAGCCCGGCCACCGCCAGCAGCGAGGCGGCGGAGAGCAGGATGGCGGTCCGGGCGACCGGGGCCGAGCCGAAGCGCTCGACCAGGGCGCCGGAGGGCACCGAGGCGAGCGCGCTCACGCCGAAGTAGATCGAGACGGCCAGGCCCAGCCCGGCCGGGCTGAAGCGGAGTTCGTCAGCGAGCTGGACGGCGAGCCCACCGACCAGGAAGACGGGCAGGACGCACACGATCGTGGTGAGGGTGGCGCCGGCGCCGACCGTGACGGCGTGCCGGGACGCCGGAGGGGCAGCTCGCGAAACTGTTTCAGTCATCGCGAGCACACCTTACGCCCGGACGTTTTGGCTGCTCATCGTGTCCGCCGACACACTGTCTGTGTCCGGTCTTCTGGCATCCTCCATCCGAACAGGCATTTCGCACTCGGCCGGTTTTTCATATGGTGTAAGTCCCCGGCGGCGGAGGTGGTTGTGCGCGACCCCTTGGCGGAACCTTCGGACCTGATCCGCAGCGTGTCCCGCGCGCTTCGAGTGCTCGAGTCGGTCGGCCGTGCGCCGAGAGGGCTCACCGTGAAGCAGATCGCCCGGCGCTGCGAGCTGACCGTCGCCACCACGTACCACCTGGTGCGCACGCTCGCGTACGAGGGCTACGTGATCCGGCGCGAGGACGGGACGTACATCGTGGGGTTGGAGGTGGCCGACCGCTACCGCGAGCTGGTCACCGCGTTCCGGGGGCCGCCGGCGGTCGGCGAGGCGCTGCGCCGCGCGGCGTCGGACACCGGCTGGAGCCACTACCTCGGCCGTTTCGTCGGCGGGCAGGTGGCGGTGACCGCGTCCGCTGAGGGGCCCCGCTCGCCCTACATGGAAGACCTGGTGCCGGGCTTCGACGAGGGCGCGCACGCCACCGCGCTGGGCAAGAGCCTGCTCGCCACGCTCACCACCGAACAGCGCTTCCGCTACCTGCGTGAGTACGGCATGCGCCCGTTCACCACAGCCACCCTCACCACCGTCGAGGCGTTCGAGGCGGACCTGGCCGCCGGTGACCGGCGCGGCATGCAGCTGGAGCTGGGGCAGTTCCGGCAGGGCGTGGCGTGCGCCGCGGTGCTGGTCAGCCCGGACAAGGACATCGAGCGCCGGGTGGTGCTGGCGTGCGCGCTGCCGGCCGGCGAGATGATGACCTCGGCCCGGGTGGTCCGCGCCAAGCTGCTCACCGCCGCGCGCGCCATCGCCGACGGGATCGCCTCCGAGAACTGACCCGCCGCGCGCCGATCCCCGCCGGGACCGCCTCGGAGAACTGACGAGGGGCCGCCGACCTGGTGGGTCGACGGCCCCTCGCGGGGCGGTCCAGCGCCGGACCGCCCCCGGGGTGGGTCAGCTACCGACCGGGCCGCCGTCGAGGCGCCAGGTGACCACCACGCCGGGCTTGGCGAAGTCGCCGTCCGGCCAGGTGGAGGCCGGGCTCTCCACCGACGCGCCGGAGACCTCGCCCGGGTGCTGCACGGCCACGAACACCGAACGGTTGTCACCGGTGATGAACGGGCCGCAGGTCTCCGCGCCGAGCGGCACGGTGAGGAACTGCTTCAGGTGGCCCCGCTCCGGACCCTCGACCGCGGTGGCGAACAGGCCGTCGTTGCTGCCCAGCGCGTTGCCGTCGGTCGAGATCCACAGGTTGCCGGTGGCGTCGAAGGCGACGTTGTCCGGGCAGGAGATCGGGGAGACCTTCGTCTTGTCGTACCCGGCGAAGTAGGTCGACGCGTCGGCCGGGTCGCCGCAGACGATCGGCAGCGACCAGGCGAAGGTCTCGGCGGTGTTGTCGCCGCGGTCCTCGACCAGCTCCAGGATCTGCCCGTGCTTGTTGCTGTTGCGCGGGTTCGCCTCGTCGGCGGGCGCCTTGCCGGCCTTGCCGCGGTCGCTGTTGTTCGTCAGCGCCACGTAGACCTTGCCGGTGAGCAGGCTCGGCTCGACGTCCTCGGGCCGGTCCATCTTCGTCGCGCCGACCTTGTCCCCGGCCAGCCGGGTGAAGGTGAGCACGTCCGCGGCGGTCATGCCGTCGACGTACGAGTGGTTGCCGCTGACCAGCTTGATCCAGCGGCCGCGGCCACCGAACCCGCCGTCGGCCGGGAGCGTGCCGGAACCGTCGATCTCGGCGGCCGGGCTGTCGCCCTCGATCTTCGCGACGTAGAGCGTGCCCGACTCCAGCAGCGTCAGGTTGTGCCGCCGCGCCACCGAGGACTTCCCCGGCATGAACTTCTTGTCCGAGACGAACTTGTAGAGGTAGTCGAAGCGCTCGTCGTCGCCCATGTACGCGACCACCCGGCCGTTGCGCGCCACGATGACGTTCGCGCCCTCGTGCTTGAACCGGCCCAGCGCGGTGTGCTTGCGCGGCTTGGCCTGCGGGTCGAACGGGTCGATCTCGACGACCCAGCCGAACCGGTTCGCCTCGTTGGGGTGCCGGGCCAGGTCGAAGCGCTCGTCCGCCCGCTCCCACTTGCGGCTGCCGCTGGGGTGGCGCACGTCGGTCGGGATGCCGTACCGGGCCAGCTTCGGCTTCTGCTCCTCCGGCGCGCCGTCGCCGCCGACGAAGTACTGGTTGAAGTTCTCCTCGCCGGAGAGCACGGTGCCCCACGGGGTGACGCCACCGGCGCAGTTGTTGAGCGTGCCGATCACCGTTCGGCCCTTCGGGTCGGCGGCGGTACGCAGCCACGCCGAGCCGGCGGCCGGGCCGGTCAGCTCGAACTTCGTGGCCAGCGCCGTGACCCGGCGGTTGTACTCGCGCCGGCCACGCCGTACCGGCCGCCACTGCCCGGTGTTCTCCACCCGCTCCAGCTCGACCACAGACATGCCGTGGGCGGCCATCGCCACCCGTACCTGCTCCACTGTGAGCGCGTCCTGGCTGGTGAAGCCGGGGAACATCAGGTCCTCGTTCGTGTACTCGTGGTTGACCACGAGCAGCGCGCGCCGCCTGTCGATCGGCAGCACCCCGACGAAGTCGTTGTTGTAGCCGAACTGCTTGGACTGAGCGGCGGCGGTCTGCCGGCCGAGGCTGAACGCGGGCGCGCCGGGCACGACCTCGTCACCCCAGCGGATCACCACGGAGTGGTCGTACCCGTTGGGGACCACGAGGGTGTCGAGCTTGTTCGGCGGGATCGGCTTGAACGTCAGCGCGCCGCTACCAGGGCGGCCCGCGCCGGCGGGCGGCACCTCGCCGCCGCCGGGAACCGGCGGTGCGGCGGGTGCGGCGGCGGCCGGCGCGGCGCCGGTCAGCGCGCCCGCGGCGGCGCCGCCGAAGCCGAGAACCAGCGCGCCGACCGCGCCGGCCCGGACCACGCCGCGCCGGGAGATCTCGGTGTCGACCAGGTCGCCGAAGTACGGGTTGTCGGTCGGGTTCGGCACCGGGTGGTCACACGCGTTGCCGCACCGGTACAGACAGGTCATCGCGTCGCGACTGCCGTGGCGGGTGCCACCCAGCAGCGGAAGCAGGCGAGGCCGGTCGCTCATGAGGTGAAGCCTCCTGATCTCAACGTCGGGAAGGCGCACGGGCGAGACGGCCCGGGCGCTCACCCGCCGGACGCTGCCAGGGCACGGTGAGCGGGGATCGGCCCGGACCTGAACCGGACGTGAACAGCTCCGCGTTGACCTGCGGATGAACCGTTCGGCGTCACGGCACGTATGGAAGGGCGAACGCATCGCCGGTTTCCCCGCCGCCGGAAGCGAGGTACCGCCATCAGCGACCACGACGCCCAACTGCTGCGCGCGCTGCACGACGAGCATGCCGACGCGCTGTACGCGCACGCCCTGCGGCTCGTCAACGGCGATCGGCCCCGCGCCGAGGACCTGGTGCAGGAGACGCTGCTGCGCGCCTGGCGGCACCCCGAGTCGCTGGACCCGCGGCGCGGCTCGGTACGCGCCTGGCTGTTCACCACCGCGCGGAACCTCGCCATCGACGCCTGGCGGCGGCGCTCGGCCCGGGTCGGCGAGGTCTACACGGACGAGCTGCCCGAGACCGCCGAGACGGTCGACGAGACGGAGCGTGCGGTGGAGGCGTGGACCGTCGCCGAGGCGCTCAACCGGCTCAGCCCGACCCATCGGGAAGTGCTGGTCGAGTGCTTCTACCAGGGGCGTTCGGTGGCGGAGGCGGCGGCGCGGCTGGGCGTACCACCGGGGACGGTGAAGTCGCGTACCCACTACGCGCTGCGCTCACTACGGTTGGCGCTGGCCGAGATGGGGGTGACCGGGTGACAGGCTGCGAGTTCGCGCACGACGACGGGGCGTACGTGCTCGGTGCCCTCGCCCCGGCGGACCGGGTCGCCTACGAGCGGCACCTGGCCGGGTGCGCGCAGTGCCGGGAGGCGGTGGCCGAGATCGCCGTGCTGCCCGGCCTGCTGGGTCGGCTCGACCCGGCCGGGCTGGAGCAGTTCCTGGAGGTCGGGCCGGCGGCGTCGCGGGTGCCCGCGCTGCTCGACGCCGCGCGCGAGCGCAAGCGCCGCGAGCGGTCCCGCTCCCGCCGACGGTACGCGCTGACTGCGCTCGCCGCCGCCGCGCTCGCGGTGCTGGCGGGCGTCGGCGTGGGACTCGTGCAGTCGCCGGCCGAGCCGACGAAGCCGCCGGTGGCGCTGGCCTCGATGCGGCCGGTGGCCGGGACGGTGCCGGTGCACGCCGAGGTGGGGCTGACCGAGACGCCGTGGGGCACCGAGGTCACCATGCACTGCGGATACGACAGGCGGGCCGGGCACCGGGAGGCGTACACGTTCCGGCTGGTGGCGCACGGCCCGGACGGCGCGACGGAGCAGATCGGCTCGTGGCTCGCCGCTCCCGGTGACGACCTGCGCTTCTCCGGCGTCACCCGCTTCACCAAGGGCGAACTGGTCCGCCTGGAGTTGCTCCGAGGAACAAACGCCCCCGTCCTGGCCTACGACCTCCGCTGACCTGGCCCTCCCTCTCCCCGTTGATCTTGCACTTGTGGCCCTCGGCGCGGATGGTTCGCCCCTTTCGCCGGGGCAGCAAGCGCAAGATCAGCGAGACGGGGTGGGGGTGGAGGCCGGCATGGGGACGGCTGGGGTGCGGGCGGCCTGGCGGGTGCGGTGGGAGTGGCGCAGGGCGTCGGCGGTGAAGACCACCAGGGCGAGCCAGACCAGGGCGAAACCGGCCAGCCGGGCCGGCGGCATCGGCTCGTGGAAGATCAGCACGCCGCAGCCGAGCTGGAGGATCGGCGCGAGGTACTGCAGCATGCCGACAGTGGACAGCGGCAGCCGGTTCGCCGCCCCGGCGAACAGCAGCAGCGGGATCGCGGTGGCGGCCCCGGCCAGCACCAGCAGCGCGGTGTGCCCGGCCGATACGTGCCCGAACGTCGAGTCGCCGCGCGCCGACAGCCACCCCAGGTACGCCATCGCGGGCAACGCCAGCACCGCCGACTCGACGAACAGCCCTTCCGTGGCGGGCAGCGCGAGCCGCTTCTTGACCAGCCCGTACCCGGCGAAGCTGAACGCCAGGGTGAGCGCCAGCCAGGGCAGACGGCCGTAGTCGACGGTGAGCACCGCGACCGCGAGCGCGCCCACGCCGAGCGCCGCCCACTGGGCCCGGCGCAGCCGTTCCCGCAGCACCAGCACGCCGAACAGCACGGACACCAGCGGGTTGATGAAGTAGCCGAGCGCCGTCTCCACCACCCGGTCGGAGTTGACGCCGTAGATGTACGTACCCCAGTTGACGGCGATCAGCGCGGCGGCGAGCCCGATGCCGGCGAGCGCCCGGGGCCGCCGGGCCAGCTTGCGCAGGAAGCCGGCGTGCCGCGTGGCGGCCAGCAGCAACGCCACGAACGCCACCGACCAGAGGATCCGGTGCGCGAGGATCTCCACCGGCCCGGCCGGGCGCAGCAGCTTCAGGTAGATCGGGAAGAAACCCCAGATCAGGTACGCGCCGACGCCGTACAGGTAGCCGAGCCGGAGCTGGTTCACCGCTCCACCGTAAGTGGTGGATCCTTGTCTTGGTCCTTATCGGTGACCGGCGTCACCCGCTGATCCAGCTCCATCCACCGATCCGCTGCGACCGGCCGGAAGCCGATCTTCGCGTAGACCCCGTGCGCGTCGAGCGTGGCGAGCAGGATCCGGCGTACGCCCAGCTCGCTCAGGTGGTCGCGGACCGCGCCGGTCAGCCAGGTGCCCAGCCCGCCACCGCGCTCGGCGGGGTCCACGTACACGTCGCACAGCCAGGCGAACGTGGCCCCGTCGGTGACCACCCGGGCGACAGCGACCTGCCGACCGTCACCCGGCCGGTAGACGCCGAAGCCGATCGAGCCAACGAACGCGCGCGCGACAGTCTCCCGCTCCCGCCCCAGCGCCCAGTACGCGTCGGTGGAGAGCCAGGCGTGCACCCGGTCCAGGTCGAACCGGTCCGGGTCGGTGCTGATCTCGTAGCCGTCCGCGCGGGTCACTGTGAACACGCGGCCGAGGCTAGTGCCACCGCCCCGCCCTCTCGCCAGCCAATTCCCTACTGCTGGCCTGGTGAGCCCGGCCGGCCGCCGTGGCGACCGGCCGGGGCCCGGCGTCAGTCGCGGTCGAGGACGGCGCCGAGGATCCAGGTGACGATGCCGACGAACAGCGCGCCCAGCACCGCCTCCGGCCAGAACCCGTCCACGTGGAAGGGCAACCCCGCCTCACCGGCGATCCAGCTGGTGAGCAGGAAGAGCAGGCCGTTCACCACGAGCGCGATCAGGCCGAGGGTCAGCAGGTAGAAGCCGCACCCCACGGTCTTGATGATCGGCTGGAGCACCGCGTTCACCACACCGAAGATGACCGCGACGAGCACCAGCGTGATCACCGTCTCGGTGGCCGAGTCGGAGTCGAGCGAGATGCCCGGGATGAGCAGGGTGGCGAACCAGAACGCCACCGCCGTCGAACCCACGCGAATCAGAAGACCCTTCAGGAAATCCATGGCCGGGATCGTGCCACGGCCGTACCACCAGGGGAAGGCTCGACCTGGCACGCGGCGGTGCGGTTCGTCAGTGCCGGGCCGGGCGACCGACCAGTTGCGACTCGACGGGCGTGGGCGAGAGCAGCGCCCAGCGCAGGGCCCGCCGGTTGACCACCGCGACCATGTCGTCCCGGATCCGGGTCAGCCACTCCGCGGAGCCGCCCAGGCCCAGCGCCGCGCCCGCCAGCGCGGCCTCGTCCGGGTCGAGCGGCTGGAGGATCGCCAGGTCCGCGCGGGCCAGCGCCTGCGTGTCGGCCGGGGTCAGCTCGTCGCGGACCACCAGGACCGACTGCCAGGCGGCGGCCGGGCCGGCCTCCGGCGGCACCGGGCCGGCGTCCACCACCACCAGCAGCGGGTGCAGCGGCGAACCGGGCGCGCCGCCGACCGGACGACCCGGCGGAAGCAGCGGTACGCCGCCACCGAGCGTCCCGACACCGCGTACGAACGGCTCCCAGAACCGGGGACGGCCGGTCTGCACCACCACGCGCGCGCCGAGCGCCAGCGCCCGCAGCACGAGCAGTTGCGCCGCGGCCACGCCGCCGACGAGCAGCACCCGGGTCGTGGCCGGGCGGAACAGGCGGACGGTGAGCGCGGCGCCGTGCCGGTTCGCGCCCACCATCAGGCCGGCGGTGGCAGGCGGCAGGTCCAGCGCGGGTGGGGGCGACCCGGCCGGGGACGCGGCCCCGCCGGTCACCGCCAGCGGCAGCGTGGCCGCCAGCCCGGCCAGGTGCTCACCGTCGAGCCGGCGCAGTTCGCCGCCGACGTCACCGGCGACCCGGCGCAGCGTGCGTTCCGCGGTCGACAGCTCGGCCGCGCTCCCGGCCGCCACCCGTACCGCCAGCTCGGCCGGGACCGGCGTCGCGCCGATGCGCGGACCGGCGGTGAGCGCGACGGTGGTGGCGGTGGCCGGCAGCGCGAGCAGCCGTCCCACCAGCCCGCGGGCCGGCTCGCCGCGCGGATCCGGCCACCGCCGCAGCCGCCAGGTGGCCTGCGCCAAGCCGCCGACGGCGAGCAGCGGCCAGGTCTCCCGCACCGGGGCGCCGGGCTCGTGGTGGGCCAGTTCGGCGATCACCCGCAGCGCCGCGTCGCCGCCGAGCGGCCGTGCGGTGAGCGGGCCCAGCCGGCGGACGAGCCGCCGCAGGGTGCCGGACAGCGCCCGCAGCAGATCCTCGTCCGGCCAGCCGTCGGCGCGCAGCACCTGGACGGCCAGCACCACGCGGGTCCGCCCGGCCACCCGGCCGTCGGTGAGCTGGCGGTACGACGTACCCGCCGGGCCACCCGCGACGGCGGGCGCGGGTGCGGGCGACGCCGAGAACACCAGCTGCAACCGGATCGCGGGGGCGTCCGGGCCGGCCGGGGGAAGCAGGTCGAAGGGCGTGGGCAGCTCGGGCGCGTGGTCGCCGAGCAGGTCGTCCGGGTCGCCCAGCTCCAGCAGCGCGGTCAGGCCGGCGGCGTCGTGCACCACCGCCGCGCCGCCGGACGCCTCGGTCGCGCCGACCACCGCGCCCGGCCGGAGCAACTCCAGCAGCGCCGCCGGCTCGGCCGCCGCCGGCAGGGCGCGGCGCCGGGTCAGGTACGCGGCGGCGGTGACGAGCCACTCGTGCAACCAGCGGCCACGCACCCGCACCCAGGCGGCCGGCAGCAGCAGGGCCGTCGCCAGCAGCGAGACGGCCGTCGGCACGACACCTCGCCCGGCGGCCGCGACCAGCACCGCCACCGCGACCTGGGTCGCCACGATCTGACCGGCGCGCAGCCGCGCTGCCGGTCGGCTCGTCCACTGTGGGGCCCGGACCGGGACGGACGCGGGCCGCTCCAACGTACTGGCGGTCACCGAACCTCCTCGCCGGGCCTCCGCGTGACGCTGCCGTGGCTCATCGTAGTGGGCGAGTTGTCCACAGGGGAGCCCGAAGGGGTAGCAGAACCGAAGTCGGACGGCTACCGTCAGCGACGAAATCGTCGAGTTGCGTGTCCGCCGCCGCCGGGCTTCCCTCTCCACCGGCCCCGGACCCCCGCCGACGAGTCCACGGTGGTCACACGGTGGCCAGCCACGACCGAGGAGACGAGGTGACGTCCGGGATGTCCCAGACCCAGGCAGAAGCCGCGGTGATGCAGCAGACCGCCGCGAAGTTCGAGCAGGTCGACCAGTCGCTCCAGACCATGCTCAGCGGCCTGATGGCCGAGCTGGAGGTGTTGCAGCAGGCCTGGCGGGGCGCCGGTGGGCGCTCGTTCGCGCAGGTCAAGCAGCAGTGGGCGCAGGATCAGGCCGCCCTCCAGCGGGCGCTGCGCGAGACCGCCACCGCGATCCGCAGCGCCGGCCGCCACTACGACGTCTCCGACACCGAGGCCGCCGGCCGGGTGGCGGGCACCAACCGCGGCATCCAGCTGCCTCTCTGACAACCGGAAGGATCGAACTCATGGAGCACGGTGTGCTGGTCGTCAACTTCGCCGCCCTGCAACAGGCGGGCGCCGACATCCAACGGGCCCTGTCCACCCTGGAGAGCCAGCTCGGTCAGCTCGAACGCGACGCCGCCCCGCTGGTGGCGAGCTGGAACGGCGAGGCCCGCGAGGCGTACGAGGTGCGGCAGTCCCGGTGGCGGGCCGCCTCGCAGGACCTCCAGGCGATGCTGCGCGACATCAAGCTCGCCGTGGAGGACTCCGCGGCCGACTACCTCGACACCGAGAAGCGCAACGCCAACCTGTTCCAGTGAACCGACGCCGCGCGGCCCGGGGCAGGTGATCCGGGCCGCGCGGCGTCGCGTTGTGACCCGTGGTCGCGCGCCTTCGTACGCGATCCGTGGTCACGCGCGGTGCCGCACGCGACCCGCTGTCATCTCGGCGCGACAGTGCCGGCCGGGTCGGCCGCCCGCCACCGCCGACGTGCGCCGCGCGGCAGCACCAGGGCGAGCGCCGCCACCAGTGCCACCGCCCCGCCCGCCACGGCGGCGGCCAGCAGTGCCCGGCCCCGGGCCGAGTCCCGGCGGGACTGGCGGGCCAGCGCGGCCGGATCCGGGCGGTCCTCGGGAAGCGCGGCAGCCGGCCGGGTACGGGAATCCGCCGCGCCGGCCGACTCGGTCACCGCCCGGTACGGGTTCAGCACCCCCGCGCCGTAGCCCGCGTCCCGCCCCGGCGCCGGGTCGGCGGCGGCCACGATCCGCCCGGCCACCTCGTCCGCGCTCAGCCGGGGCCGGTACTGGCGCAGCAACGCCGCCGTACCCGCCACGAACGGGGTGGCGTAGCTGGTCCCCTCCGCCCGCTGGTGCCCCGACCGGGGCGCCGCCATCAGCACCTCGCTACCAGGGGCGACCACGTCCACGTACGAGCCGGTCTGGGAGAACGCCGAGCGTGTCCCGTCCCGCCCGATCGCACCGACGCCGAGCACCCCGTCGTACGCCGCCGGGTACAGCCGGGGATCACCGTTGTCGTGCAGGTTCCCGGCGGCGGCCACCACGACCACGTCCCGCCGCACCGCGTAGGCGACGGCGGCGCGTACCGCCGGGTCGTCCGCGTACAGGACCACCGAGAGGTTCAGCACGTCGGCGTCGTGGTCCACGGCCCAGCGGATGGCCCGGGCGAACCCGGCCGCGTCGACCGTACGCCCCGACTCCCGCCCCTCGACCACCTGCTGCTCGCTGACCCGTACCGGCAGGATGCGCGCGTCCGGCGCGAGGCCGCGGAACGCGACGCCCGGCTGCGGGGCGGCGGCGATGATGCTCGCCACCCCGGTGCCGTGGCCGGCGCAGTCCCGGGTGCCGTCCCCGCCCCGGTCGAGGAAGTCGGCGCCGTCGAGAACCCGGCCGGCCAGCTGCGGGTGGGACCGGTCCACTCCCGAGTCGACCACCGCGACCACGATCCCGGTGCCCGTCGCGAGCGGGGTGAGCCGGTCCGGGGCGTACCGCTGCTGCGGCCACGGCTGGTCCGCCACCGGGCGGGCCGGCGCGGGCGGCGAGGCGCAGCCGGCGGGTGCGCGAGCCGCCGCCGGAGCGGCCGGAACCGCCGTGACGAGGAGCGTCGCCAGGGCGGCCACGGCGGGGTACGCGACTGGCCGAGACATCGACGACCTCCGTAACGTGTCGGCTCCGGAACGGGATGTTATCGGCTCGCTGACGTCGAGGCCGACCGTCGATGGCCAGAAGTCCTGATCTTGTTGCCACCTTGTAGGTTGTAGGCGATGCCTGTGGCCTGTTCGCGGAAGGAGAGGTGGCCGTGACCGGATGGGAGCCGGCCACCGAGGCCGAGGTGGCGATGCGGGACGCGCTGCGCGCGCAGGACCAGCAGCAGTACTTCCGGGTGCTGACCCGTGTCGATCTCCTGCTTCCGGTCGCGAGCGGACCGACCGCCGGATGGGGCACCTGGACCTCCGGGGGTCGCACCCACGTGCTGGCCTTCACCTCCGTCGCCGCGCTGCGCGCGAGCCTCGGGGAGAACGCGGGGCCCACCCGCCGCGTCCCCTACCCGGATCTGGCCACCGGCTGGCCCAACCCCGAGTGGTGGCTGGCGGTCAATCCCGGCCTGCCGATCGAGGGCTACCTGCCCGCCTGGTACGTGGCTCAGCTCTCCCGGGGCGACGTCCGGCTCCCCGGCCGCACCATGGGCGCCCGCGCCCGGCTGGAACGGGTGGAGAACGCCACCCGGGGAGCCCGGAACACGGTGCCCGAGGCCGCGCCCCGCCCGCCTGCTGTTCCCGTTCCACCGGCCGCCGTCACGCCCGCGCCGGTGCCCCATGCCGTCGTCCCGCCGGCCGCTGTTCCGCCACCGGCTGTGCCGCCGCCCGCGATGCCGCCACCGGCCGTGCCGCCGGTCGCCGGTGCGCCGGGCCGGGACGAGCGGCCGATGGAGGCCGGCGAGCCGCCCACGGTGCCGATGCGCGCCGCCTCGGTCCTGGGGCGACGGCTGCCCACCGTGCCGCCCCGCCGCCGAGGGCCGGACGGCGACGTCCCGAGCCGGACCGCTCCCGGCACCGAGCCGGAGACGGACGCCCTCGACGGCTGGCTCACCGACCTGCGCCGCCGCCCGGACGAGCCGGACCCCTTCGCCGCCGCCCCGGCGGCACCCGCCGACGAGCCACCGGCCGCCGCCGCTCCGCCGCCGGCCCGCTCCTTCTTCGAGCCCTCGTCCGGTGGCCGCTCGGCCCGTCGCCCGTCGCCGCTGGACCCGTCGCGCCGGGCCGGTGAGCGTGCCGCCCCGCCGACCCGGTTCGCCGGCGGGCAGCCGTTTCCGCGCCGACGGCCGCTGAACGAGCCGGTACGCGAGGGCCCGACCCAGGCCTTCACGACACGGACGGACGAGCCGTCGACCGTGCCCCGGTCGGAGGAGGCCACCCAGGCGTTCCGGCCGACCCGCCCGTCCGAGGACGCGACCGAGGCGCTGCCCCGGCGGCACACCGGCCCGGCCCCGACCGCGCACACCGCACCGGCCTCTGCGGCGCAGGCCGGACCGGCCACCGCCGCGCACGTCGGACCGGCCACTGCCGACGGGTGGGGGGCCGCGCCGGGCAGGTCGAAGGGCGACACCGCGGGGTGGGAGATGATCGACGAGCCGGTGGAGGAGTTGCCTCCGTCGATCGCCGAACCGGTGTCCGCACCGCCCTCGTCGCGCCGCGACTTCACACCGATCGTCATCGAGGGCACCGTCATCGAGGCCCGCGACCTGACCGAGCCGGAGCCGGTCTGGTCCGCGCAGCCGACCGGCCCGGTGCGCGCGGAACCGGCCGAGGCCGGGCCCTGGGCCGGCACCGCCGACCCGACGATGCCGCTCTCCGTGGACCCGCCGGTCGCCGACGACACGGTGAACCTCGCCGAGCCCGCGCCGACCCACCTCGGCGCGCCGGACCGGAGCGCGGAGCCCGACGAGTCGACGGTGTCGCTCGCGTCGGCGTCCGAGCCCACGACGTCGCTGTTCGAGTCGCCGCCGCAGGCAGCGGAGCCGACGACGGCACTGTTCGAGTCGCCGGCACCGGCAGCGGATTCCACGGCGCCGTTGTTCGCGTCGTCGTCGGCTGAGCCGACCGTCTCGCTGTTCGACCGGGTGCCGGCCGAGCCGACAGCGCCGCTGACCGGTCCGGTTGAGGGCGAGCCGACGGTGTCGCTCGCCTCGGTGTCCGAGCCGACGACGTCGCTGTTCGAGGCGT
The DNA here is from genome assembly GCF_004637285.1 of Micromonospora sp. CNZ285. Taxonomy (NCBI): domain Bacteria; kingdom Bacillati; phylum Actinomycetota; class Actinomycetes; order Micromonosporales; family Micromonosporaceae; genus Micromonospora; species Micromonospora sp. CNZ285. The sequence goes on from NZ_SPQD01000001.1 coordinate 5,725,652, forward strand.
CGTCCTCGGCAGGTGAGGCCACAGCGCCGCTGTTCGCGTCGTCGGCTGAGCCGACCGTCTCGTTGTTCGACCCGGCGTCGGCCGAGCCGACGGCGCCGCTGACCGGTCCGGCTGAGGGCGAGCCGACCGCGCCGCTGACCACGTCGCCGGCTGAGGCTGAGCCGACGGTGTCGCTCGCGCCGGCGGAGCAGCCGACCGTGTCCCTCTTCGAGCCGGCAACCAGCGACGACGAACCGGTCACCGCGTCGCTGTTCGCGTCCAGCGACGCGACCGTCGCGCTGTCCGAGCCCGCGGCACCCACCACGACAGACGACCCGGCGGCCGCCGAGTTCGTACCGGCGAACGACGTCGAGGAGGACCTGCTGGCCGCCGCGGGCAGCGGCAGCACCGACGGTTTCCTCACCACGCTGCTGCTGGCCCGGGTGCTGCTGCCGGTCGCGCCCGACTCGGCCGCCGGCAGCCGGCCGGGCGACCCCGGCTTCGTCTGGCACGCCGACCAGGTCGACGGCGAGAGGTGCGTCTCGGTCTACACCTCGCCGGAACGCCTGGCCGAGCACACCGAGGGCCAGATCGAGACGGTACGGGTCAAGTTCGTGCAGCTCATCCGCAGATGGCCGGACGTGGCCTGGTCGTTCCGGGTGAACCCGGGCAGCCCGGTCGGTGCGGCGTACCCGGGGGAGCAGGTCCTCGCGCTCGCCAACTGGGCGGCCGAGGTGGGCCTCGGTGACGACCTGGAGCCGGCGGCCGCGCCGCAGCCGGCGGAACGACAGCGCCGGGAGGCGCCCACCATCGCCGCGAACCGGCCGGTGGCCATGCAGAAGGCGATCGCGGCGAGCCAGCTCGCGTACTACCTGGAGCGTGGCTACGACCGGGTCTCCGGATTCGTGCACCGGGCCGAGGAGCTGGCGCATCTGCGTACCCCGGCGGAGCTGTACGGCGCGCTCGGGCTCGGCCACCCGGGCTCGCCGTTCTCCCCGGACGACGAGGAGATCTACCTGCTGCGCTGGCCCGCCTACCGGCCGAGCCTCTACCGGATCCCGTACGGCGGCCCGAACGAGGCGGCGATGCGGGCGATGGAGGGCTGGGTGATCGAGCGGCCCCCGTTCCGCGGCAACGGCTTCGCGCCGGGGGAGAGCAGCGACGTGATCGCCGAGTTCAAGGTGGACAGCGCCCGGCTCCCGCACGGTGCCGAGCTGTGGCGGGTCGGCGCGGACGGCGACAGCAGGCTGGTCGCGGTCCTGGACACCGACGAGCTGCTGTGGCGCAAGGCGGACGAGGCGTGACCCGCGACGGCTACGTGGCGCGCTGGCGGGGCCGGGAGTACCAGGCCAGCCCCGACGGCGACGACATCCGCCTGTACCAGCCGGGCCCGGACGAAGGATTCACCGAGGTACGCCCCGGCCGGTACGTCCGGGTGGTGCCGGCCGCCGAGGTCGACGATCTGGCGTACGTGCGGACCACCTGCACCTGGCAGGGGCAGCCGTTCATCGTGCTGGCCGAGCACGAGGGGTGGCTGCGGCTGGAGTACACCGGTGGGCGCTGGCCGGTGGCCGAGGCGATGGGGCTGGAGGCGTTCGACTTCGGCGTCTACCAGGGCTGGGCGCCGGCGGCCGAGGTGGCCGACCTGGGCGAGCAGCGGGTCTGAGTCAGGACTTCGCCCAGCGCAGGATCTCGCCGAGCACCAGGTCGCGCGCCTCCACGTGCGGGAAGTGGCCCACGTCGTCGAGCAGCCGCCACTCGTACGGGGCGGTGACGTAGCGGCCGGAGCCCTGGGCGGTACGGGGAAGCGAGGCCCGGTCGAGGGCGCCGTGCAGTTGCAGGGTCGGCGTGACCAGCGGCTTCTGCATCAGCTTCACGAAGCGGTAGCCGTGCAGCCGCAGCACCGAGCGGAACGCCCAGCGGTAGCCCTCCATCGCGCAGAACGCGGCCTGCGGGATCTGCATCGCCACCCGGCAGCAGTGCGCGTAGTCGGCGAAGTCGGGGCCGGACACCCAGCGCGGCCCGCCCCACCGGCGCAGGATCTCCTCCACCTCGGCGGCGTCGTCGCGGGTCAGCACGTGCTCGTAGCGGGGAAGCTGGAACTTCAGCGTCGCGGTGGCCGAGGTGAACTGGCCGCGCGGGTCGGCGACGATTGCGGCCCGCAGCCGCAGCGGGTGCGGCGCGCCGAGCACCACGAGCCGCCGGACCAGGGTCGGGTGGAAGGAGGCGGCGGTCCAGCCGATCAGCCCGCCCGCGCCGGTGCCGACAACGGTGGCGGATCGTTCGCCGAGGGCCCGGATCAAGCCGGCGACGTCGGCGGCGAGCGTGTAGCCGTCGTACCCCCGGGGTGGTTTGTCGCTCGCGCCGTAACCGCGCAGGTCGACCGCGACCGCCCGGAAGCCCGCGTCGGCGACCGCCGGCAGCATCTCGTGCCAGGCGTACCAGTATTCGGGGAAGCCGTGCAGGAAGAGCACCATCGGACCGGTGCCCGCCTCGACGACGTGGAACCGGCTGCCGTTGGCGCCGACGAACCGGTGCGTCCACGGCCCTTCGGGCAGGACGCAGGAGTCGTCGACGGGTCCGCCGCGCTGGTCGGTCATGGGGCACAGCCTAGGGCCGCCGGTCGCCCACCGGGCCCGCAGGTGGACAGGATCAGGGAATTCTCCGGGCGGTCACCCGGAACCGCGCACCGGGGCCGCTTCCCGGCGTGGTGAGCGGTCTGCCACCGGCTGTCACTCCTCGATGATCCGCATGGGGATGCCCGGTCCGCAGTCGACGGAACGGTCCCGCGCGGTGAGCCGCAGCGTGACCAGGTCGCCCTTGCGCAGCTCGCCGGCGTTCGGGCCGTACACCGCGTACTCCGTGCCGTTCTCGTCGATCAGCCCGTAGCACGGCCCGGAGCCGCCCCGGGTGATCCAGCCGGCGACGACGCCCGTCGGCCGGTTGTCGGTCGGCGTCTTCGGCGGCCCGGCGGGCCGCCGAAGCGTCGGCAGGTCGGTGGCGGACAGCGGGGTGGGGCGACCGGCGGGCGAGGCGGGGCCGCTGGCGGCCGGCTGGTGGTCGTCGGACACGGATCCTCCGTCTCGGCCGCGCCGCCGATCAGCGCCATCGCGGGGGGCGGCCGGCAGCGTGGTGCGGGTGTCGAACGGATGGGACGCGGGCGGGGTACGCCGGGTTCCCGGAAAGGGCGATGCCCGGGCGGGTGAACCGCCCGGGCATCGTGTGGTGCGTCGATCAGTGGATCAGGAGAAGCGGACCTTCACCGAGGTGCCGTTCTGCTCCAGAACCTTGATCTTGGTGCCGGTGGCCGGGAGCTTGACGCCGTGGTTCGGCAGCTCCGGGAACCAGTACTGCTTGGTGTCGTCGAACAGCGGCTGCGCCGCCTGGCCGCGGATGTACTGCGGCTGGCTGTTGAGGTGCAGCGTGAACGAGTCGGCCTTCTTCAGGCTGAACGGCGCGTCGTAGACCTGGACGCGGGCCCGCCAGGGCTGCCCGGTCAGGTTGTAGATCGGCCGCGGGTGCGCGTCGATGATCATGTTCCGACCCTCACCCGGGTGCGCGAACGTGTCGTTGTCCGCGAACCGGAGGTTCCAGTAGGAGATCAGCAGACCCTCCTGGTACGCGTAGTGGTCCACGTAGTCCGGGCGGGTGTTCGCGTAGCCGAAGAAGTACGGGCCGGTCTTGAGGTACTTGTCGTACGAGACGTACGACCGGTTGCCGGCGATGTAGTAGTTGTCGAACTTACGGGTGTAGGTCTCCTCGACGATGCTGAAGCCGCTGAGGGTCCAGCCGTTCGCACCGGCCTCGGCGCCGTCGGTGAGGAGGGTCTGACCGTCGGCGGTCACGGTGATCGCGTCACCGTAGAAGCCGCCCTCGGAGACACCGCCGTCCGTCTGGTAGCGGAGCCGGAACTGCACGACGTTGCCGGCGACCGCGTCCATCGGGATGTTGACGTCGACCCACTGGTTGTTGCTGGAGCCGTCCAGGGCGTAGCGCCCGGGGGAGATCTCCTTCAGCGGGGTGCCGTTGGCCGTACCGGGCAGCGAGGTCCAGGTCTGGCCACCGTCGGTGGACGCCTCGAAGAACAGGTAGTCGTAGTCCGCCTCGATGCTGTAGCGACCCTTCATCGACAGCGCGGCGCTGGTCTTCCCGGTGAGGTCGACAGTGCGCGTCATCGTGGTGTTCAGGTCGTCGTCGTTGCCCGAGAAGAACTGCTTCGTACCCTCGAACGGCTTGCCGTTCTGGAACGTGTACTCCCGCTGCGGCAGCACCACCACGGCGGCCTGGGCCTTGTTGGAGTTGTACTCCTGCGGGCCCAGCTCCAGGGTGCGCTTCTGGCCGGCCACGACGACCTCGTAGTCGAGCCAGCCGAGCTGGAGCTTGTTCCAGGCGCCGAGGTCGCCACCGCGCTCGCCGATGCCGCCGTCGTTCTTGGCGCCGAGCCGGCTCTGGGCCATCAGGGTCCAGTGCTCGTTGTTGTTGTCCCCACCGCTGACCACGTTGTAGTCGTCCGGCAGACCGAGGTCGTGGCCGTACTCGTGGTAGAAGACGCTCCGGCCACCGTTCTCCGGCTGGATGGTGTAGTCACCGATCCAGACGCCGGTGTTGCCGATCTGGGTGCCGCCGGCCGGGAAGTTCTCCGGGCCGGTGTTGCCCTGGTCGCTGGCGAAGGCGTACCACCGGTGGCTCCAGATGGCGTCCTCACCCTGGTACGGGTCACCGTCGGCCTCGTCGCCGCCGGCGTGGACGATCTGGAAGTGGTCGATGTAGCCGTCCGGCTCGTTGAAGTTGCCGTCGCCGTCGAAGTCGTACCGGTCCCACTCGTCCATCGCCTTGACGTCCGCGGCGATCTCCGCGTCGGAGCGGCCCTGCGCCTTCTGGTCGGCGACCCACTGGTTGGCGGCGTCGCGGACCAGCGCCCAGGTGTTGGTGCAGACGTTCGAGGCGCACGGGTAGCCGCCGGAGCGGCCGTAGCGGGCCTCGTTGTACCGAACCTTCACCCAGTTGGTGACCTCGCCGTCGACGCTGTACCGACCCGAGGACTGGGCCTCGTAGTACTGCTTCAGCGACTCGTCACCCGGGTTGGTGCCGAAGTACAGCTGCCGGTAGTGGTCGGCGCTGTAGTCGGCCTGCCACACGGTGGAGTTGTCCACCGCCCGGTTGGGCTGCGGGATCTGGTTGCGGAGCGGACCGTCGAAGCGGGACGGGCCCGGGGTGTCCGGGTCGGTGTCCTGGTCCGGGTAGTTCGGGTGCCGCTCGTCGCCGAACTCCGCGAGGATGACGAAGATCTTGTCGGTCCGCTTGCGGGAGAGTTCGACGTACTGGTCCTTGACCGGACCCTTGCCGGCCTTGGTGCTCTTGGCGGACCTGCCCGCCGAGGGGCCTCCGGCAGCGCGCTCGCCGACCTTGACGACCGTGCTGCCGTTGATCTTCTCGGCCTTCGCCCTGCCGGACAGGACCTCGCTCAGGCCCTCCTGGCGCAGCGCGCGCCGCTTCTCCTCGAGCGGGTTGGGCAGGTCGTGCTCAGCCTGCGCAGGCTCGGCCACCGACGGAGCGGCGGCCGGCAGCTTCGGCGTCGGCGCGGCGCTGGCGGACGTGCCTGCCATCAGCCCCGTCGCGGTCAGCGAAAGCCCGAGCAGACCCACTGCGACTTTGCGCACGTGGTACCTCCGGTGTGAGGGAACCGGCCCAACTGGGGGTACGGGCCGGTGGAACGTCCCACTAGTGGGACCAAGGGTGAACATAGACACTGCTGCGACTGGTGGGAAGATGTGTGCGTCGATTTGTAGCAACTTTTTGTTGGGGATGCTTTCCGCCGTCACACGCCGTGCCGTCACCGAGCCGTTGACCAGCAGCGATGCGTGGATCATGTAGTGCAGTGACAGTCATGGATAAGCCGTCGCGCGGAAGGGCCGGGAGCGCTCACGCTCCCGGCCCTTCCCCCATCGATACCGTTCAGATCATTTTTCGGTCATTCCGGTTCCGGTTTGACCGTACCGTTCAGTTGCGCGGCGGAACCACGTACACCTGGGCGTACGAGTTGTCCTTGGCGGCCCGCTTGATGATGATCGAGACGCCGTACTGGACGCCCGCGTCACCCGGGTTGCCGGTGCCGAGCACGATCGCCCCGCCACCCAGCGTCGAACCGTAGTAGTCCGTCGCCGGAGTGCCGTCCGGGTTCACCACCCGGGTGGTGTACTGCTGGTTGCCCCGCGACGGGACGACCACCGAGGCGTCGTTGTCCCGCGAGTACGCGGCGCCGTCACGGATCTCGATGCCCGGGTACCAGCCCTTGGCGTCGGTGAAGCCACGCACCGGAGCCTGCGGGCCGAACTTCGTGCAGTACTCGCTGTACGGCTCGTCCGCCGCCTCCAGGCACTCCTTGAAGGGGTACGTCGGCTTCAGGCCGAACGCGGCGTTGGAGGACTGCGGCCGGCTGGGCAGGTTCTTCAGCACCGACGGGTCCTTCTCGGCCGCGACGCCCTTGCGGCGCAGCGGGTCGTTGTGCGAGTCGACGATCAGCAGACCGCCCTTGGCGCCGTAGCTGGGCAGCGCGGTCATCTGCGCGGTGACGTGGTTGACGTCGCCGAGCTGGGTGTCCCGGTACCAGACCAGCATGCCCGGCGCGTTGTACGCGATCCGGTCGACCTTCCAGGCCTCGTGCGAGTAGACGGTGTCGTAGGTGTACTTCAGGCCCTTGTCGAAGCCGTCGAAGTTACGCCACTCGGCCAGGTAGTAGTGCGACTTCACCTGGGTGCCCGAGTCGATGTACCAACCCGCGCCGCTGGTGTCGGTGAAGGTGCCGCCGGTCTGGGTCCAGCCCGCCGCGCCGCTCTCCACGTCGTCGCTCCAGGTGGTGGCGCCGCCGCCGGTCACCGAGAAGTCGTCGGCGAACCAGCCGCGCTCCACGAACGCCTCGTCGGTGGCGTAACGCAGCCGCACCTGCACGGTCTGCCCGGCGTACGACGACAGGTCGACGTAGTCGTGCCGCCAGCCGCTCGTGCTGCCGGTCAGGCCGTACTTCTTGTTGCCGAAGTCGACCATGCGGCCGTTCGGGTCGGCATAGCCGTCGTTGGTGGAGACCAGCGCGCCGCCCTCGGCGTACACCTTCTGCTCGCTCCAGGTGGCGCCGCCGTCGGTGGAGACCTCGACGAAGCCGAAGTCCCAGTCCGCCTCGATGACGTAGTTGTTCCACATCCAGAACTTCGCGTCCGCGGCGTTCGGGACGGTCACCGTGCGGCTGAGCTTGACGTCGGCCCAGTTCTGGTCGGCGCCGGAGTACCACATGTTCGAGCCGCTGTGCGGCGTCGCCAGTGAGATCACCTTGTCCGGCAGGTCGATCTTGATGCCGTCCTCGGTGCCGACCGGCGTACGCGACGTCTGCCCGAGGTTGACCAGCTTGGACCGGTCACCCGGCCCGAACGTCTTCGGCTCGGCCCAGCCCAGCACCCACTTGTCCCAGAGGCCCATGTGCGTGGGCAGCGCCTGGAAGATCTCACCGGAGTGCGAGCCGGACGCCATCAGGTCCCAGAAGTCCACGTCGGAGTCGGCGTTGCCGGACGTGTCGTAGAGGTCCGGCAGACCCAGGTCGTGCCCGAACTCGTGGGCGAAGACGCCGACGCCGGCGTCCTCCGGCTGCACGATGTAGTTCGACACCTTCAGGTTGGTGCCCGGGATCGTGTAGCCACCGGCAACGGTCGAGGAGTGCGCCCAGACCGAGTAGATGCCGACGTCGCCGCCACCCCGGGACTTGCCCTGGTTGGCGTGCACCAGCACCAGGTGGTCGATCACGCCGTCCGGCTCGTGGAAGTTGCCGTCACCGTCGCGGTCGCTCTGGTCCTCGATGTCGTAGTCGGCCCAGGGGAAGTCCGGGTCGGCCGCGGCCAGCGCGTCGATCGCGTCGGTGGCGAGCCGGCCGGCACCCTGCGGGTTGTCCGGGTGGCCGTTCATCGACTGCTCACGCCCGGCGACCCAGTTGCCGTTCTCGTCCTGGAAGCAGCGCGAGGCGGCGTACCAGCCCTCCGAGTGCGGCACCGTGATCCACGGGCTGGCCTGCCCGTCCACGGTGTACGCGCCCTTTGACATCTCCAGGTACATGTTGTGCATGGTCCGCCCGGCGAGGCTGATGCCCGGCTTGCCGTCCGGCCCCTTCAGGTCCTTGCGGACCCGCTCGGTGATGCCCTTCTTGCTGTACAGCATCTTGTCGTAGTGGGCCGGCGAGAAGTCCGGCACCCACATCGAGTTGTTGTCCTTGTGCGGCAGCGTGGCCGGGTTCGGGATCGTGTTGTGCCGCGGCCCGTTCTGCACGGTGCCGGGAACGCAGGTGCGGTCCTCGAACACCGTCTTCGGGACCATCACGTTCGTGAAGTCGTCGTTGGCCTGGTCGTTGAACTCGACGAGCAGCGTCAGCAGCTTGGCGGTCTGCGTACTCTTCGCCTTCTTGATCTTGCGAGGGCTCTGGCCGGTCCGGATGGACTTGGCCTCCAGCTTGGCCAGCTCGCGCGCCGCGATCGGGTTGCCCCCGGCGTACTTGCGGTCGTAGGCGCGGGCCTCGTCCGCCGGCGAGGAGAAGATGCCGTCGCGGCCCTTGACCTCCTTGCCGCCGGTGTCCGGCTGGACCTCGGGCTCGGCGTAGTTGATGTAGTGCTCGTCCGCCCCGATCGTGACCGGTGCGGACCGGGCCGGCTGAGCCGCCGCGCTGCCCGTCACGGTCAGCGACGTGGCCGCGAGCGCGATGGCGGGCAGTGCGACGAGTAAGCGTCGCCGTGCCCTGTGCTGCGACATGGGGAGCATGCCACTCCGTTCGTAGGGAATGGTGAGGGACCGGCCGTCTCAGTGACGCTCGTCGAAATCCGCCGGCTGGCTGAACGTAACCGACGACGAGCGACATCGACAGAGTTGATCAGGCCCTCTGGCCGATCAGGTCAGTCCCGGATCCCCCGATCGACCGGCGCGGATCCCGGATGCGACGAGGGGGCGGACCGCCCGGCGGCCCGCCCCCTCGTCGTCAGTCGACGTCAGTCCTCGTCGGACTTCCCGCCGCTCATCCCCGACGAGATCAACTCCATCACCGAGGAGTCCTGGAGCGTGGTCACGTCACCGAGCGACCGGTTCTCCGCCACGTCCCGCAGCAGCCGGCGCATGATCTTGCCGGAGCGGGTCTTCGGCAGCTCCGGCACCAGCATGATCTGCCGCGGCTTGGCGATCGGGCCGAGCGTCTTCGCCACGTGGTTGCGCAGCTCGGCGATGAGCTGCTCGCCCGCGTCACCGGAGATCTCCGCGCTGCCGCGCGGGATGGCGAACGCGACGATCGCCTGGCCGGTGGTCGGGTCGGTCGCGCCCACCACCGCCGCCTCCGCCACCGACGGGTGGCTGACGAGCGCCGACTCCACCTCCGTGGTGGAGATGTTGTGGCCGGACACCAGCATCACGTCGTCCACCCGGCCGAGCAGCCAGATGTGCCCGTCGTCGTCCTTCTTCGCGCCGTCACCGGCGAAGTAGACCCACTCGTCGCCGGTGTTCGCGCCGGCGCCGAACCGGGACCAGTACGTCTCCAGGAACCGGTTGTCGTCGCCCCAGATCGTCCGCAGCATCGACGGCCACGGCTCCTTCAGCACCAGGTATCCGCCGCCGCCGTTCGGCACCGACTGGCCCTGGTCGTCGACGACGTCGGCGACGATGCCGGGCAGCGGGCTCATCGCCGAGCCGGGCTTCGCCTCGGTCACGCCGGGCAGCGGCGAGATCATGATGGCGCCGGTCTCGGTCTGCCACCAGGTGTCCACCACCGGCAGCTCGCCGCGGCCGACATGCTGCCGGTACCAGATCCACGCCTCCGGGTTGATCGGCTCACCGACGCTGCCGAGCAGGCGCAGCGACGACAGGTCGTACCCGGCCGGGATGTCCTCGCCCCACTTCATCATGGTGCGGATCAGCGTCGGCGCGGTGTACAGGATGGTCACCTTGTACTTGTCGACGACCTCCCAGAACCGGCCCTTGTGCGGGGTGTCCGGCGTGCCCTCGTACATGACCTGGGTGGCGCCGTTGGAGAGCGGGCCGTACACGATGTAGGAGTGCCCGGTCACCCAGCCGATGTCGGCGGTGCACCAGTAGACGTCCGTCTCCGGCTTCAGGTCGAACACCGCGTGCGTGGTGTACGACGTCTGGGTCAGGTAGCCGCCGGTGGTGTGCAGGATGCCCTTCGGCCGGGCGGTCGTGCCGCTGGTGTAGAGGATGAACAGCGGGTGCTCGGCGTCGAACGCCTGCGCCTCGTGCTCCGGCGACGCCGTCTCCACCGTCTCGTGCCACCAGTGGTCCTTCGCCGACCAGGCGACCTCCTCACCGGTACGCCGGACCACCAGCACGTGCTCCACCGACGGGCAGTTCGCCACCGCCTCGTCCACGGTCGGCTTGAGCGCCGACGGCTTGCCCCGGCGGAAGCCGCCGTCCGCGGTGATCACCACCTTGGCGCTGGCGTCCTGGATCCGGTTGGTGAGCGCGTCGGCGGAGAAGCCGCCGAACACCACGCTGTGCGTGGCGCCGATCCGGGCGCACGCGAGCATCGCCACCGCCGCCTCCGGGATCATCGGCAGGTAGATCGCCACCCGGTCACCGGCGGTCACGCCCAGCTCGGTCAGCGCGTTCGCCGCCTGACAGGTGAGCCGGTGCAGGTCGGCGTAGGTGACCGTACGGGTGTCGCCCGGCTCGCCCTCCCAGTGGATCGCCACCTTGTCGCCGAGGCCCGCCTCGACGTGCCGGTCCAGGCAGTTGTACGCCACGTTGAGCTTGCCACCGGTGAACCACTTCGCGAACGGGGCGTTCGACCAGTCGAGCACCTGCTCCCACGGCTGGGCCCAGGCCAGCCGGCCGGCCTGGCGCTCCCAGAAGGCCAGCCGGTCACCGGCCGCCTCCTCGTACGCCTCGGCGGTCACGTTGGCGTTCGCGGCGAGTTCAGCCGGCGGCGGGAACTGGCGCGTCTCGTTCAGCAAGTTGGCCAATGCCTCGCTCATGCGGTGACTCCTTCGTCGCGTGACCTGCGTCTCCTACTCCGGGGAAGGTTAGTCCCGCCGTACCCCGCTCGCGACCGCCCGGCCCCTCACCGCGCGCCGAGCGGCCCCGTACCCGCGCCGAGTGCACCGCGCGACGCCGACGGCGTCACTTTCCCGGCGGGCGGAGGCGGATACCGGCCCGGCGGTCGCTAGCGTGACGGGGTGACCACCGATCCGCTCGCCCCGCTGCTCGCGCTCGCCGACGTCGCCACCGCCGTCGAGCAGGCCCGCGAGCGGGTCGACCTGGCCCACCGGCACCGCGCGCTGCGCCGCCAGGGTGGCCAGGTCGCCGCCGAGGTCAGCCTCCGCTCCGCCGTGGCCAGCGCCGCGCTGGAGGGCCGCGTCCACGACCGCGAGGAGGTACGCGCCGGCACCGTCACCGACCCGGTGCTCCAGGGCGCGCTGCGGGTCGCCGGGGCGCTGCCCGGCCTGAGCGACCTCTGGCCGAAGGCCCCCCGGCAGGTGATGGCCCGGCTGCACGTACTCGCCGCCCGCGACGTGGTGACCGAGGAGGAACTGGGCCGGCCGGTCGCCGACCCGGTGGTCGCGGCCCGCCTCGACGGCCTGGCCGCCCTGGTCGCCGGCGGCACCAAGGTGCCACCGCTGGTGCTGGCCGCCGTCGTACACGGCGAGCTGCTGAACCTGCGGCCGTTCCCCGGCCCGTCCGGGGTGGTGGCCCGCGCCGCCGCCCGGCTGGTGCTGATCTCCACCGGGTTCGACCCCCGCGGGCTTGTCGCGGTGGACGTCGGTCACCGTGAGCGCGAACCGGAGTACGTGGGCGCGGCCGGCGCGTTCGCCACCGGCACGCCCGACGGCCTGCGCTCCTGGCTGCGGCACTACATGACGGCGGTGGAGGTCGGCGCCGACCAGATCACGCTGATCGGAGACGAGATCCTCGCCGCGTCCTGACGGGCGCGGTGTGTCAGGCGGTGGGTGCGGCGGCGCGGGTGCGGCGGTGCCGGCCGTACCAGGCGATGCCGATGGCCACGCCGACGCCCACGCCGAGTGCCGCCGCCGCGACCGGCACCGCCGGCCGCTCGCGCAGCCGGCGGCCCAGCGGGATCGGGTGCCGGAACTCCAGCACCGGCCACGCGTTCTCCACCGCCAGCTTGCGCAGCGCCCGGTCCGGGTTGACCACCGTCGGATGCCCCACGCACTCCAGCAACGGCCGATCGGAGTACGAGTCGGAGTACGCGTACGAGTCGGCCAGGTCGTAGTCGCGCTCCAGCGCCAGTTCGCTGACCGCCTCGACCTTGCTCGGGCCGGCGGCGTAGAACTCGACCTCGCCGCTGTACCGGCCGTCCACCACGCCCATCCGGGTGGCGATCACGTCGGTGATCCCGAGCAGCTCCCCGATCGGCCGCACCATCTCGTCACCGGACGCGGAGACCAGCACCACGTCCCGCCCGGCGGCCTGGTGCTCCTCGATGAGGGCGGCCGCCTCGGCGTACACATAGGGGTTGATCAGTTCGTGGAGTGTCTCCGCAACGATCTGGCGGACCTGTTCCACCGGCCAGCCCTTGCAGAGCGTGGCGAGGTAGTCCCGGGTGCGGGCCATGGTCTGCTCGTCGGTGCCGCCCAGCCGGAACATCAACTGCGCGTACGCCGACTTGACCACGTCACGCCGAGTGATCAGCCCGTCCCGGTAGAACGGCCGACCGAACGCCAGGGCGCTCGACTTGGCGATGACGGTCTTGTCGAGATCGAAGAAAGCGGCGCTACGGCCCACGGCGCGAAAGTCTAGCCCGATCGGAGGCGTCGAGGCGTCCGCCCGGGTCGCGAAAGCCGATGAGCACCCGGTGGAGTGACGGCGGTCACAGGTAGCTATCGATGAATTTAGCTTTGCGTGGAGTGAACAACACTCGACGTATAAGGGTCGACTGCGGCATGCTTGTCCTCGCGACGGGAGTTCGCATACCCGGCGCCGATGGGCCTCGGCGGTTGCACCCCCCGTAACCGCTGAGTCGGTTCGGCTCGACCCCCCCGGAGCCGAACCACAAGACGACCCCCGTCTCCCCCCGACGGGGGTCGTCCCTTTGCGTCCGCAGTGAGATCAGGACTCGCCGGCGACCGCCTCGGCGATCCGGGTTAGCCAGTGCAAGTCGTTGGCCCGGGACTCCGTACTGGCCTCCGGATTGAGGATGCTGCCCAGAAATGTCGCGACGTCGTCGAGGTGCCGCTCGCTGCGGTAGTAACTCAGCAGAACCGGGTCCGGCTCCAGCGCCCCATAGCCTTCGCGAAAGAGTTCAGCCCGGCGCGCGTTGATCGGGTGGTCGCCGAAGTCGGTGCTGTAGACGAACATCAGATCCCGCTCGCGCGGCGCCAGGATCGGCGCGTCCCAGTCCACGACGTGCAGCGGACCGTCGCCGTCGGCGATGAGGTTGCCCGGATGGATGTCGGCGTGGCAGATGACGTGCTGCCCCGGCGGCACGTGCGACGCCAGGTCGTCGACAGCCCTCGCCAACCGGTGCAACGCGGGACCGTACCGCTTCCAGAAGGCACCCAGGGTCTCGCTCGCGGCGGCCTGCCCGCCGAGGGCTCGGAGCCGGTCGCCCGCGCTCGATCGGTACGTCTCGACCGGCAGGACGGCTGCCACCTCCGCGCTCGGCGTGACCCGGTGCAGCCGGCCCAGGAACTCGCCGTACTCGATCCACTGGCGGTCGGTGAGGCCGCGCCCCCACAGGCTGCCGCCGTCGTGGAACGGGTAGAGCAGTAGCCGATAGTCCCCGAACTCGCGCCCGGCACCACCCTCGGGGAGGTCCAAGGGCGCGACCACCTGCCGAAGGCCCTGCGCGCGCAGAAGACGGGGCAGCAGGACGGCGGCCGGCGTGAAGTCGCCGCGGCGCACCTTCAGGAAGTAGCGCCCGCCGTCGGACGTCCCCACCCGGTACGCCCATGCCTGCCCGTCGAGCCCGACCGGCATGAACACCAGGTCGACGACGTCCACCGACCAGGCGGCGGTAACCTCGGCCGCCAGCGTCCGCTCGTCGATGTCGGGCTTGTCGATCACCCGACGGAGCGTCGCAGCCGCCGGTCGGGCCCGGCAAGGGAGTTACCGGATCACCGCGCGCAGCGTCCGCCGGTCCGGCTCGAAGCAGACCAAGCCTCGGCCTCGCTCGTCGGTTACGACCCACGGATGACCGACGTACGTCTGCTGCCGGTAGGACTGCCCGGGCCGGAGCACCGCGTACTGCTGGCGACGGCCGTCGTAGTTGATCCAGTGGACCACGACTGTCGACTCCCGGGTGTTGACGAAGTCGATGAAGGTTGACGGGCCGCCACCGTGCGAGCGCAGCCGCGACTCGCGCGAGGCCGGTAGCGGGGACAGTTCCCCGGGCCCGACCACCGGCGGCTTCGGCCGGGGAGGTGTGGGCTTCGACGAGGTCGGCCGGCTGCTCGGGGTGGGGCGGCGGGTCGGTGCGGCGGTGCGGCTGGGCGGCACGGCACGGCTGGAGAACGACACCGACGGCGGCGCGTAGGACTCGGCCGGCGTCTCCGTCACCGACCCCGCCCTCGTCGGGGACGCCAGGATCGCCTGGCCTTCGAGCGGCGGCGGGAGGCCGGGGCGACGCGGCGTGGCGAAGACGCTGACGATGCTCGCGAGCACCACGACCACGAGTCCGATGGCGATGGCGGCGAGCAGCGTCGGCGACGGATCGCGGAGCCAGATCTCGCCGCCGGCCGTGGGGGCGGACCGTGAGTGGGGTCGTACCGAGGGGGGCGTGAGGGGGTGCGGTGAATCGGTCATGGCCTCGATTCCGCAAGCCGGTGCCGTTCATCGAGCGGCGAGGGGCCCCGATTATCCGTTACTGATCATCCCTGTCGTCAATGGTCGACGGGCCACTCGTTGCCTCCGTCTCCGGCACATAGCAGATCAACCGGGCCACCGAGGTCTGTCCACAACGCCCTCCGTTGTCCACAGGGCACCGGTCTCGCCGCCCCCGGCCGGGCAGGCTGCACCCCGGCACGTCCGAGTTCGACCGATGGAGGCCGCCATGCCGCCCCGTACCCCGCTCCCGCCGTACCGTCGCCTGCCCCTGCTCGTCACCTCCGACGGCGACCTTCTCGACGAGCTGTTGCGACTCGCGGCGGCCGGCGGCACCGAGGTCGAGCTGGCGGCCGATCCGGCCGCCGCCCGGGCCCGCTGGGCGCCGGCGCCGCTGGTGCTCATCGGCGCCGACCAGGCGGCGGCCTGCCTGCGGGCGCGCCTTCCCCGCCGCGCCCGCACGGTCCTGGTCGGTCGCTCCGGAGAGCTCGATCCGGGTACGGAGTTGGCCGAACTCATCGGCGCGGAGCACGTCGCGACGTTGCCGGCGGCCGAGCCCTGGCTGGTCGACCGGTTCGCCGAGTGCGTGGCCGGTCCGGCGGGCCCGGGTCAGGGCCGGGTGGTGGCGGTCCTCGGCGGTCGGGGCGGCGCCGGAGCCAGCGTGCTGGCCGGTGGGCTCGCCGTCAGCGCGGCCCGGTCCCGGCTCCGCACGCTGCTCGTCGACGCCGACCCCCTCGGCGGTGGTCTCGACCTGGTGCTCGGCTGGGAGCAGCTCGACGGCTTGCGCTGGCCCGAGCTGGCCGGCACGGACGGGCGGGTCGATCCGCCGTCGCTGATCCGCGCGCTGCCCAGCCGGGGCGACCTGGTGGTGCTCTCCTGGGACCGGGGCGACCTGCGGCACCTGCCGGCCGAGGCGATGGCCGCCACCGTCGACGCCGGCCGCCGGGGGCGGGACCTGGTCGTGCTCGACCTGCCCCGGCACCTTGACGACGCGGCGGTGGTCGCGCTCCAGGCCGCCGACCGGGCGCTGCTCGTCGTACCGGCCGAGCTGCGGGCGGCGGCCGCCGCAGCCCGGGTCGCCGCCGTCGCCGCGCCGCACTGCGTCGACCTGTCGGTCATCGTGCGCGGTCCGGCGCCCGGTCGGCTGCGCGCGGCCGAGGTGTCCCGGGCGCTGGGGCTGCCGCTCGCCGGCACGCTGCGACCCGAGCCCGGGCTGTGCCGTGGGCTGGAGCGGGGCGAGGCTCCGGGCGCGAGCGGAAAGGGGCCACTCGCCGCGCTGTGTCAGCGGCTCGTGGACGAGCTGGTCGGGTCGTCCGCAGCGGGTGCGGCGTGACCGCGCCCGCCGACCCGGGGGAACTGGCCGCGCGGGTCCGGCACCGGTTCGCCGCCGAGGCCACCCCGATCACGCCCGCCGCGATCGTCTCCGCGGTACGCGCCGAACCGGCGACGGCGGTACTCGGCGACACCACGCTGCTGCGGATCGCCGACCGGGTGCACGACGACCTGGTCGGCGCCGGTCCACTGGCACCGCTGCTCGCCGATCCGCAGGTCACCGACGTACTGGTGAACGGGGTGCGGGTCTGGGTCGACAGGGGACGGGGACTACAGCAGGTCGCCGTGCCGCTGGGCACGCTCGACGACGTACGCCGGTTGGCGCAGCGCCTCACCTCGGCGGCCGGTCGCCGGCTCGACGACGCCTCCCCGTATGCCGACGCGCGCCTGCCCGACGGCACCCGGCTGCACGCGGTGCTGCCTCCGGTGGCGACAGACGGGCCCTACCTCTCGCTGCGTACCTTCCGGCAGCGGCCGTTCACCCTCGACGAACTCGTCGAGCGGGGCACAGTTCCCCGGCCGGTCGCCCCGCTGCTCGCCGCACTCGTGGCGGCCCGCCTCGCGTACCTGGTCAGCGGCGGCACCGGATCCGGCAAGACGACGCTGCTGAACACGCTGCTCGGGCTGGTGCCCGGCACCGAGCGGATCGTGCTGGTGGAGGACGCCGCCGAGTTGCGCCCGGTGCACCCGCACGTGATCGGTTTGCAGGCGCGGACGGCGAACGTCGAGGGCGCCGGTGCCGTCGGGCTCGGTGACCTGGTCCGGCAGGCGCTGCGGATGCGGCCGGACCGGCTGGTAGTGGGCGAGTGCCGGGGCGCCGAGGTGGTCGACCTGCTGGCCGCGTTGAACACCGGCCACGACGGCGGGGCCGGGACGCTGCACGCGAACGCCCCGGCCGACGTTCCAGCCCGGCTGGAGGCGCTGGGGATGCTCGGCGGCCTGCCCCGGCTCGCGCTGCACGCCCAGGTCGCCGCCGCGTTGCAGGTAGTCCTCCAGCTCCGCCGCACCGGCGAGGGACGCGTCCTGGATTCCATCGGCCTGCTGCTGCCCGACGGGCCCGACCGGGTGGTGAGGGTGGTCCCGGCCTGGGTGCGGGGCAGAGGTCTCGGTCCGGCGGCCCGGGCGCTCGCCGACCTGGTGCGCGAGCGGGGAACGCCGGTGCCCCCGATCCTCCAGGCGGCGTGGCCCACCCCGGCGGAACCGTCGTGACCGGCCACCTCTGGCCCGTGGTCCTGCTCCTGGCCGCCGCGGCGGTAGCCGTCGCCTGGCCGGTACGAGCCGGGCGCGCCCGGCGACTGGCGGTCCTGGGCGAGACGGGCACCCCGGCCGAGCGGGCGAAGGGCGCGCGTTCAACACCGCCGGACCCGCCACGGCGGCCGCTCGACTCCGGGCCGAAGGCGTCCGCCCGTCCGCCCGGCCGGGGCCGCGAACGGCGTCGACCCGGGCATCAGATACGGCGGTGGACCGAGCTCGTGTCGGTTCCGGTGACACCCTCTGCGGCATCGGCTACCGCTCCGGCGCTCTCCGCCGGACGCGTGCTGCCCGTGGCGGCGCTGTGCGGCGTCGTGACCGGGGCGCTGCTCGGTGGCCCGGTGGCAGCCGTGGTGCTCGCCGCCTATGGCGTGCTCGCGGCCCGGGCGGTACTGCGCCGGCGTACCCACCGGATGGCCGACCTCGCGCACCGCCGCGATCTCGACCGGCTCGCCGCCGTCGCCGCCGACCTGCGGGCCGGGCTGCCGGTCGACGGCGGTGTCGACGACGGCCCGGGACGCGTCGCGCGGCTGGCCCGGGCCGCCGGAAGGCTGGCCGACCGGACCGGCGCGCCGCTGGCCGATCTGCTGGAACGGATCGAGGCCGACGCTCGCGCCGCCGACCGGGGACTTGCCGCTGCCGCCGCCCAGGCTGCAGGGGCGCGGGCGACCGCCTGGCTGCTCGCCGCGTTGCCGCTCGGCGGGATCGGGCTCGGCTACGGCATCGGGGTGGACCCGGTGGCGGTGCTCCTGCACACCCCGGTGGGTGCTGGCAGCGCGGTGGCGGCGGTCGTGTTACAGGTCGGCGGGTTGCTCTGGGCCGAGCGGCTCGGCGTCACGCCCGGGCGGGCCGCCTGATGTCGCGCCAAGTGCTGGCCGCCGTCTGCCTCGGCGGGGCCGCGTCGCTCCTGGTCGTCGCCGGTCCGGTGGTCCGCCCGGCGCGGCGGCTGCGCCGGCTCGCCCCGGCGCCGCCGCCGACTCGCCCGGCGTGGTGGCCGGATCGGGTACGCCTCGGCGCAGCGCTGGCCGGGATCGCCGTGGCAGTGGTCGTCGGCGGTGTGACGGGCGTGGTCCTCGGGCTGCCGGCCGGTGTCGTCGCCGACCGTCTGCTGCGCCGGATCGAACCGCGCGCCGCCCGTGAACGGCGGCTGCGGGAGAGCGCCGACCTGCCGCTGGCCGCGGACCTGCTGGCCGCCGCGCTGCGGGCGGGCGCACCTGTCGACCGCTCGGTGCTCGCCGTCGCGGAGGCGCTCGGCGGGCCACTCGCGGACCGGCTCGGCCGGGTCGGCCGCACGCTACGGCTCGGTGGCGGCCCCGGCGAGGCGTGGGCGCACCTGGACGGCGTCGCCGGTGCCGAACCCGTGGTCGCGGCGGCCGTCCGCTCGTCGAACAGCGGCGCCGCACTGGCCCGCGCGCTGACCCGGCTGGCCGACGACCTGCGTGCCGAACGGTCGACCGCAGCCGAGGCGGCGGCCCGCCGCGCGGGCGTGCTCATCGTGCTGCCCCTCGGGCTGTGCTTCCTGCCCGCCTTCATTCTCGCCGGTCTGGTGCCGGTGATCGTCGCCGTTCTCGGCGACGTGCTGTGAACCATCGAGAAGGGACGTACGACATGCGCAAGCTCCTCACCCGCCTACGAGGTGACGCGGGTATGAACACCGCCGAGTACGCGGTGGGCACCCTCGCGGCGGTCGCCTTCGCCGGGATCCTGTTGAAGGTGCTCACCTCCGGCAACGTGCAGTCCGCGCTGACCGCCGTCATCGACCGGGCCCTGAAGTGATCGGGCGCCGGCGGGCCGGCCGTGGTGGCCGGTCGCTCCACCCGCTCGACGTGTCGACCGAGCCTGCCCGGGACACCGTCGGCCGCCGGGCCGGGGCGCCGTGGCGCGGGTGGCGCTCGCGGGTCGCGTGCGAGCGGGGCTCGTTCACCGCCGAGTTGGCGGCTGGCCTGCCGGCGCTCATGCTGCTCCTCGTCGCCGGGCTGACCGCAGTGAACGCTGTGGGTACCCGGGTCGCGTGTGTCGACGCGGCCCGGGAGGCGGCTCTCGCCGCGGCCCGGGGTGAGTCCGGCGCGGTCGCCGGAACCCGGTACGCCCCGGACGGTGCCGAGGTGGCCGTGACGGTGGCCGGTGATCGGGTCACGGCGACGGTCCGGGCACCGGTCCGGACGTTCGGTACGCGGCTGCCCCGGCTGGTCGTGTCGGCGGAGGCGGTGGCCGCAGTGGAGCCCGGCGCGCCAGGCCCGGTGCCGTGAGAGCCGGCGTGCCCGTGGAGAGCGGGGAGCGCAGGAAGTCAGCCGGCGGTACGCCTCAGGCCGACCGGGGCGGCGCGACCGTCTGCCTGCTCGCGATCGGGCTGGTCTTCGTCCTGGTCGGGGTGTTCGGCGCCGGGCTCGGGGCGGCCCGGTGCGCACGGCATCAGGCCCGCAACGCGGCGGACCTCGGGGCGCTGGCCGGTGCCGCCCAGGTGCTCGACGGCGCCGACGCCGCCTGCGCTCGCGCCGCCGACCTGGTCTCGGCCAACGGCGGCCGGATGACCGGCTGCCGCGTCGACGGCCTGGATCTGATCGTCACGGCACGGGTACGTGTCGCACCGCTGCCGAACCTGGCCCGGGCCGTCACCGCGACGTCCCGGGCCGGCCCGGCCCGGTCCTGACGGGCGGACGCCAGTGCCGGAACCGAGAGCCGGGCCGGGACCGAGGGGGCCGCAGGTCAGCGGGACTGGAGGGCGTCCAGTCCGACCGCCATGGCGATCACCAGCCGACGGTCGATCTGCGGGTGCTGGATCTCCACCGAGTACCGGTCCCGCAGGCCCCACTTCCGGTCGACCGAGAACACCGGCTGGCCGCCGGCCATGAAGTCGAAGTGGTACGGCAGCCAGGAGAGCGAGTCGACGAACCGGCGCAGCAGCGCGACCGGCAGGCTGCGCTCCTGCCCGGTGGCGGGCGGCAGGCCGGGCTGCTCGACGTGCCACGTCGAGCGCAGCAGCGACTGGGCGAAGTCCTTGCGGAACAGCCCGATGGGGTTGCCCGCGTGATCGGTCACGTCGTAGGTGGCGCCGAGGTCGAGCCGCTGACGGGCCTTGAAGCCGAGAAGGGGGTACTGCTTGGAGTCGTCGGTGTAGATGGTCACCTGCTCCTTGAAGGCGAGCCGCTTCTGCTGCGCGAACGCGAGCAGCCCACCTTCGGAGCCGTCGGGCGCGACCGAGTGCACCTCGTACTGGTTGACCATCATCCGGAGCCGCTGACGGATGATGAACCGGTGCTGGGCCTGCAGGTTGTCGGGCGACATGCGATCTCCTTCGAGGGGTCGCCGGAGTCTTGCACAGCAGGCCGACCACCGCTCACCCGATCGGACCCCGACACCACGACGCCGGCACACCGGGCGAGGCGCAAGGTCAGCGAGGTCAGCGACCGCCGTCGACCGTGGCCTTCATCGCCCAACTGTTCAGCACCTGGTGGATGCCGCGCAGGCGCTCGTTGATCTGCTCCAGCCGTTCCGCCTGGGCGAGCGTCGCCATCGCGGTGCCCAGCGCTATCTGCTGGTCGGGCGTGAGGTTTTCCTGGTCGATGGTGTAGAGCAGCTCGACGGTCTCGGCGATCGTGTCGGCCACGGTGGCACCTCCGGCGGGACGGGTCTCGGGACACCTGTGCGCTACCGGAAATGATGCATGGAAGCGCTCCCATACATCAATGCCCCGACGGCCCTGCCCTCATGCACGCGTCCCACCCACCAGACACCCCGGCACCGGAAAGGTCAGCCACCACCCGCAGCCGGAGCCGGGTGGGCCACCCGGTCGCCCTGCCGGGGCAGCGCCCCACCGGGCCCCGCCTCCGGCGATATGGCGCCGTCCGCCTCCGGGGACGGGACGCCGCCCGCGCGCCCGGCCGTGGCGAGGTTGGTCAGCACCACGTCGAGGACCTTCACCGCCTCCGCCTTGGCCAGCGGGTTGTTGCCGTTGCCGCACTTCGGGGACTGGACGCAGGACGGGCACCCGGTCTCGCACCCGCACTCGGCGATCGCATCCCGGGTGGCGCGCAGCCAGGCGGCGGCGGTGCCGTACGCCCGCTCGGCGAAACCGGCACCGCCGGGGTGACCGTCGTAGACGAAGACGGTGGGTGCCTCGGTGTCCGGGTGCAGGGCGGTGGACAGCCCGCCGATGTCCCACCTGTCGCACGTCGCCATCAGCGGCAGCAGACCGATGGCGGCGTGCTCGGCGGCGTGCAGCGCGCCCGGCACGTCCGCCGCCTCGACACCGGCGGCGGTCAGCGACTCGGGGGAGAGCGTGAACCACACCGCGACGGTGCGCAGCTCCCGGGCGGGCAGGTCCAGCGGGCGGGTGTCGATCACCTCGCCGGTGGCGATGCGCCGCCGCTGGTACGACACCACCTGGCTGGTCACGTCGACCTCGCCGAGGAACAGGCCGACCGGTCCGGCGTCCACGTACGAGCGGACCGACACCACCGACAGCGAGGTCACGTCGCGGGCGTGGGTGGACCAGTCCGGCTCCTCGGCGTGCACGAGCGCGCACCCGTCGGCCAGGTCGAGCGAGTCGACCACGTACGAGACGCCCTGGTGCAGATAGACCGCGCCGGTGTGCAGCAGGAAGTGCGCCGACCCGCCGTCCACGGTGCCGAGCAGCCGGCCGGTGGACTCCTCCACCACGCAGACCGGGGCGCCGCCCTCGCCGCGCAGGTCGACCTCGGGGCGTTCCCGGTGCCGCCAGTACCAGCCGGTGGGCCGCTGCCGCAGCGCTCCCGCCTCGACCAGCGAGTCCACCGCCTCCTTCGCGCCCTCACCGAACAGGTCCAGGTCGGCCGGGGTGAGCGGGGACTCGTGGGCGGCGCAGGCGAGCTGCGGCGCGAGCACGTACGGGTTGGCCGGGTCGAGCACCGTCGCCTCGACGGGCCGCCCGAACAGCGCCTCCGGGTGGTGCACCAGGTAGGTGTCGAGCGGGTCGTCCCGGGCCACCAGCACGGCGAGCGCCTCGTCGCCGGAGCGCCCGGCCCGCCCGGCCTGCTGCCACAGCGACGCGCGGGTGCCGGGCCAGCCGCAGATCAGCACCGCGTCCAGCCCGACCAGGTCGACGCCGAGTTCGAGCGCGTTCGTGGAGGCGAGCCCGAGCAGGTCGCCGTGCAGCAGCGCCCGTTCCAGCTCGCGGCGTTCCTCGCGCAGGTAGCCGGCCCGGTAGGCGGCCACCCGGTCGCCCAGCCCGGGTACCGCCTCGTCGAGCGACCGACGGGCGTTCGCGGCGACCACCTCGGCGCCCCGGCGGGACCGCACGAACGCGAGCGTGCGTACCCCCTCGACCACGCTGTCGGCGAGCAGGTCCGCGGTCTCCCGCAGCGCGGAGCGCCGGACCTGGACGAGGTCGGCGTCGGCGGACGAGTCGGTGGGCGGCAGCAGCGGCGGCTCCCAGAGCGCGAACGTCACCCCGCCGCGCGGCGACGTGTCCTCGGTGACGGCGGTGACGGGCAGGCCGGTGAGCCGCTCGGCCGCCGCCGCCGGGTCACCCGACGTGGCGGAGGCCAGCAGGAAGACCGGTGTACGCCCGAAGCGCGCGCACTGCCGCCGCAACCGCCGCAGCACGTGCGCGACGTGTGAGCCGAAGACGCCCCGGTAGGTGTGGCACTCGTCGACCACCACGTACGCGAGGCGGCGCAGGAACCCGGACCAGTGGGCGTGCCCGGGAAGGATGCCGTGGTGCAGCATGTCCGGGTTGGTCAGCACGAACCGGGAGTGCCGGCGGATCCACTCCCGCTCGGCGCGCGGAGTGTCCCCGTCGTAGGTGGCGGGGCGTACCCCGTCGAGTTCGAGACCGGCGACGGCGCGGAGCTGGTCGGCGGCGAGCGCCTTGGTCGGCGCCAGGTAGAGCACAGTGGCGCGCGGGTCGGCGAGCAGGGTGCTCAGCGCGGGAAGCTGGTACGCCAGGGACTTGCCGGACGCCGTGCCGGTGGCGACCACCACGTGCCGGCCCGCGTACGCCAGCTCGGCGGCCTCGGCCTGGTGCCGCCACGGGGCGGTGACGCCGCGCCGCGCGAACGCCGCCCGCAGTTCCTCCGGCGCCCAGCCGGGCCACCCGACGGGCTCGCCGGCGCGGGCCGGGACGCGTTCGACGTGGGTGACCGGGTCGGTCGGGTGACGCAGCCGCAGCCGGCGCAGCAGCTCGCCCGGCGCACGCCGCGGGCCGGGGCTGTGGTCGGTCACGTCCTGCACTCTCGCACTGGTGTTCGGAATTGGGAACCGCAGGGTGGGGGTATGGGGAGGGCGTGGCCGGTGACCCGAGAGGGCCGCACGGGGGGATGGTTAGATGCCCAGGAGAGTTTACCGAGGAGGGACCGATGGAGCTGTCGCTGGCGACCCGCGCCGTGGGGGAGCACACGGTGCTCGAGGTCGGTGGTGAGGTGGATGTCTACACCGCTCCCCGCCTGCGGGAACGGCTCCTGGAGTTGATCGACGGCGGGGCCCGCCACGTGGTGGTCGACCTCGGCCGGGTGGACTTCCTCGACTCGACCGGGCTGGGTGTGCTCGTCGGCGCGCTCAAGCGGCTGCGCTCGGCCGGTGGCTCCTTCGCGCTGGTCTGCGACAAGGAGCCGCTGCTCAAGATCTTCCGGATCACCGCCCTGGACCAGGTCTTCCCGCTGCATCCGACGGTCGACGCGGCCATCGCCGCCGACTCCACCGGCGCGTGATGGCGACCGTCAAGCTGTCCTTCTCTCCGGCCCCGGTGCACGTGCGCACCGCCCGCCTGGTCGGCGTGGCGGTGGCCCGGCGGGCCGGCGTACGCGAGGACCTGCTGGACGAGGTGCGCCTGGCCATCGGTGAGGCGTGCACCCGGGCGGTCGCGCTGCACCGGCAGTACGGCCTGGCCGACCCGGTGTACGTGGAGATGTCCGACGGAGGCGGCTACACGGTCCGGGTGGTGGACCGGGCCCCGATCGAGGCGGGTCTCGGCCTGGCCGCGCTCGGCCCGGACGAGCTGGCCAAGGAGTCGCTGAGCGAGGACGCGCTCACCACCGGCGTGGGCTTCGCGCTGCTCGCCGGTTTCGTGGAGGATCTCCAGGTCCGCCCGGTGGACGACGGCGTCGGCACCGAGGTGCGGATGTCGTGGCCGGCCGGCCGCGCCTGACCCGAAACGCACACGGAGGCCGCGTTCCCCGAAGGGGGAGCGCGGCCTCGTCGTATTGGCCGCGCCATATATCAGATTTCTTCGCATAACACAGTTACGAAGATCATCGAGACACGGTGCCCCCTCGGTGTGACCTCCGCCACGCCGGAGGGCTACAGTACGCGGGTTGTCAGCAAGTGATCCCATCCCGTAGCCAGCGGGAACGGGAGTTCATCGCTGGTCCGCCGGGGTGGGTTGGCGCGCGCTTGCGAGTCCGCATCCAGGCGTCGGCCCGTGCGTCTCCACAGGTCGGCGCGAGTTGTTCGGTACAGGAGGACATAGATGTCCGGGACCTTGGCCGCCGACGGCGGCGCACTGTCCCTTACCGGAGCCAACGTGACGTACGTCGTCATCGCCGCGGTCATCGCGCTGGTGGCGCTCGTCTTCGCGGCCGCCCTCACCAGGGCGGTCCTGGCGGCCGGTAAGGGAACCACAAACATGCAGGAGATCTCCGGCGCGGTGCAGGAGGGCGCGTCGGCGTACCTGCTGCGGCAGTTCCGCACGCTGGCGATCTTCGTGGTGATCGCCGTCGTGCTGCTGTTCCTGCTGCCGGTGCACGACACCGACGGCAACGAAACCCTGGTGAAGCTCGGCCGCTCGGCGTTCTTCGTGGTGGGTGCGCTGTTCAGCGCGTTCATCGGCGGCGCCGGCATGTGGCTGGCGACCCGCGCCAACCTGCGGGTGGCGGCTGCCGCGCGGGAACGAGAAGGCGGGCGGGAGGCCGCCATGAAGATCGCCTTCCGCACCGGCGGCGTGGTCGGCTTCCTCACCGTCGGGCTCGGCCTGTTCGGCGCGGCGCTGGTCGTGCTGATCTTCCGGGGTGACGCACCGACCGTGCTGGAGGGCTTCGGCTTCGGCGCCGCGCTGCTCGCCATGTTCATGCGGGTCGGCGGCGGCATCTTCACCAAGGCCGCCGACGTCGGCGCCGACCTGGTCGGCAAGGTCGAGCAGGGCATCCCGGAGGACGACCCGCGCAACGCCGCCACCATCGCCGACAACGTGGGCGACAACGTCGGCGACTGCGCCGGCATGGCCGCCGACCTGTTCGAGTCGTACGCGGTCACGCTCGTCGCGGCGCTGATCCTCGGCCGGGCCGCGTTCGGCGAGACCGGCCTGGTCTTCCCGCTGATCATCTCCACCATCGGCGTGCTGGTCGCGATCGTCGGCGTCTTCATCACCCGGCTGCGCGTCAGCGACCGCAACGGCCTGACCGCGATCAACCGGGCCTTCTACCTCTCCGCGCTGCTCGCCGCGGTGCTCGTCGCGATCGCCGCGTTCGCGTACCTGCCGGCCACGTTCGCCGAGCTGGAGGGCGGGCTGACCGACGTCGACCGCAACCCGCGGCTGGTGGCCATCGGCGCGGTGGTGATCGGCATCGTGCTGGCCGCCGCGATCCAGGCGCTGACCGGCTACTTCACCGAGACCAACCGGCGCCCGGTGCAGGACATCGGCAAGAGCTCGCAGACCGGCGCGGCCACCGTCATCCTCGCCGGCATCAGCGTCGGCCTGGAGTCGGCCGTCTACTCGGCGCTGCTGATCGGCGCCGGCGTCTTCGGCGCGTTCCTGCTCGGCGGCAGCTCGATCACGCTGTCGCTGTTCGCCGTCGCGCTGGCCGGCACCGGCCTGCTCACCACAGTCGGCGTCATCGTCGCGATGGACACGTTCGGCCCGATCTCCGACAACGCGCAGGGCGTGGCCGAGATGTCCGGCGACATCGACGAGCACGGCGCGCGGACGCTCACCGAGCTGGACGCCGTCGGCAACACCACCAAGGCGATCACCAAGGGCATCGCGATCGCCACCGCGGTGCTCGCCGCGACGGCGCTGTTCGGCTCGTACACCGACACGCTGCGCTCCGCCTACGAGGACGCGGGCGTGAACGACGTGGGCAGCGAGATCCTCAACTCGCTCAACGTGTCCAACCCGCGCAACCTGGTCGGCCTGATCATCGGCGCCGCTGTGGTGTTCCTCTTCTCCGGCCTGGCCATCAACGCGGTCTCCCGCTCGGCCGGCGCCGTGGTGATGGAGGTACGCCGGCAGTTCCGCGAGATGCCGGGCATCATGGACCGCACCCAGCGGCCCGAGTACGGCAAGGTCGTGGACATCTGCACCCGGGACGCGCAGCGCGAGCTGATGACCCCCGGTCTGCTGGCCATCCTGGCCCCGATCGCTGTCGGCTTCGGCCTCGGCCCGGGCGCGCTGGCCGCGTACCTGGCCGGCGCGATCGGCGCGGGCACGCTGATGGCGGTGTTCCTGGCCAACTCCGGTGGCGCCTGGGACAACGCCAAGAAGCTGGTGGAGGACGGCGCGTACGGCGGCAAGGGCTCCGACGCGCACGCCGCCACAGTCATCGGCGACACCGTCGGCGACCCGTTCAAGGACACCGCCGGTCCGGCGATCAACCCGCTGCTCAAGGTGATGAACCTGGTCTCGCTGCTGATCGCCCCGGCCGTGGTGGCCTGGAGCGTGGGCGACGACAAGAACCCGGCGCTGCGCATCACGATCGCCGTGGTGGCCGCGTTGATCATCGCGGCGGCCGTGGTGTTCAGCAAGCGCAAGGGTGTGGCGATGACCGACGAGGACAGCGATGCCGGCACCCCGGACCAGCGTCCGGAGACGGTGAACGCCTGATCGCACGCGACGGTTCCCGGCCGGCCCCGGCCGGCCGGGAACCCCGTGCCCGGCAAACCTGACCGGTGGCGGTTCGGCCCGGAGGTCGTACGCTGCTTCGCATGCGTACGCGCCGGGCGGCAACCGCCGGAAAGCTCACGGTGGTCCTGGCCACGCTGGTCCTCGTGGTCACCGGGTGCGGCGGCGGTCCCAGCCCTCGGGTCTGGGCCGCGTCGGTGTGCCAGGCGCTGACCCCGTGGCGCGCGGAGATCTCGAAGCTGACCAGCAGCACCCAGCAGCAGATGACCGCGCAGACGACTCCGCCGCAGGCCAAGGAGAACCTGGTCCGGCTCTTCGCCGGCGCCGAGCAGGCCAGCGAGACGGCCCGGCGCAAGGTCGAGGAGGCGGGCGTGCCCGAGGCCGAGCGCGGCGCCGAGGTGTCCGCCGGGTTCCTGGGGTCGCTGAGCAAGATGCGCGACGCGTACGGCCGGGCCCGGGACACCGTCGACCGGCTCGACACTGCCCAGGCCGGTCCGTTCTACGACGGCGTGCGCGCCGCCGTGGACACGCTCAACAAGGAGTACGACGCGAGCGCGCTGGACACCAGCAAACTCAACTCGACCGAGCTGAAAGAGGCCTTCGACGAGGTCCCGGAGTGTCGCTGACCCCTCCCACCCCGAACCCCGCCCGCCAGCCCTCACTGTTCTCCACCGAGGCGGCCGATCCGGCCCTGGCGGATCTCGCCGGCCTGCTCGCCGGACCGGGTGAGGTGGGACGGATGGGCGGCACGGCCCGGATCTCCGTGGTGGTCGAGGCTGCCTGGCGGGTGCACGTGCTGGTGGCCGAGCTGGGCGCCCGGGGCGTGCCGGCGAGCTGGGAGCCGACCGAGGACGGGCGGCACCGGGTGCGCACCGCGTACACGAGCATGCTGGCACCGCTCGCGCGGACCTGGCTGCGCGGCGGCGTGAAGCGGCCGCCGGTCCGCTTCCACCTGGACGGACGGCGGCTGCGGCTCTGGGTGGCCGCGGCCGGCACGGCCGAGCCGGCCGGTTTCCGGCTGCGGCTCGGACCTGCGGACGAGCCGTCCTGGCCGGTGGTCCGCGCCGCGCTGGCGGCGGTCGGCCTGCCGGCCGCGTTCGTGGAGCCGGACGAGGGCGGGCCCGCGTTCCGGATCGGTGGACGGCGCATGTCGCGGCTCGCCGAACTGGTGGGGGAACGGCCGGCCACGGCGCCGGCGGCGGAGTGGCCGGGCTCGCACGGCTGACCGTCCGGTGTCCGAACCCGGACACCCGGCGACGGCTCCGCCGGGTGTACGCGATCGTCACAGTGACCCGCCTGTCGCCCTACCCACGGTGTACCGTGACGCCGTCCGGCAGGGTGCGGCCGGCGGTCGCCGGGAGGGCGGCCCGTTTGCCGCCCACGAAACCCGGAACGCGGACGGCGCGTTACGTTGGACATCCGGACCGCCTGTGGTCCGGGTGGCGCAACACGGCCCGAAGCGGGCATGGCGTAGGAGTGAGGTCGGGGAGAGACGTGCCGAGCAACGCTGGAACCACCCGTCTGGTCATCGTCGAGTCACCGGCGAAGGCCAAGACGATCTCGGGCTACCTCGGCCCGGGGTACGTCGTGGAGGCCAGCTTCGGCCACGTCCGGGACCTGCCCCGCAACGCCGCCGACGTCCCGGCGAAGTACAAGGGTGAGCCCTGGGCGCGCCTCGGCGTCGACGTCGACAACGGCTTCCACGCCCTCTACGTGGTGTCGCCCGACCGTAAGCAGCAGATCAGCAAGCTGGTGAAGCTGGCCAAGGAGGTCGACGAGATCTTCCTGGCGACGGATGAGGACCGCGAGGGCGAGGCCATCGCCTGGCACCTGGTGGAGACGCTCAAGCCCAAGGTGCCGGTCAAGCGGATGGTCTTCCACGAGATCACCAAGCCGGCCATCCAGGCCGCTGTGGCGAACCCCCGGGAGATCGACCGCGACCTGGTCGACGCCCAGGAGGCGCGGCGTATCCTCGACCGCCTCTACGGCTACGAGGTCTCGCCGGTGCTGTGGAAGAAGGTCATGCCGAAGCTGTCGGCGGGCCGGGTGCAGTCCGTGGCGACGCGGATCGTGGTCGAGCGGGAGCGCCAGCGGATGGCGTTCCGCACCGCCGAGTACTGGGACATCCTGGCCACGCTCGCCGTGGCGAAGCCGGGCGAGGGCCCGCGCACGTTCAACGCCACGCTCGTCGCGCTCAACGGTGACCGGATCGCCACCGGCAAGGACTTCGAGCCGACCACGGGTCGTGTTCGCGCCGGTGCGGGTGTCGTCCACCTCGACGAGGGCGGGGCCCGGGGGCTGGCCGCCCGCCTGGCCGACCAGCCGTTCACCGTCACCCGGGTCGAGGAGAAGCCCTACCGGCGCCGCCCGTACGCGCCGTTCATCACCTCCACGCTCCAGCAGGAGGCGGCCCGCAAGATGCGGTTCTCGTCGCAGCAGACGATGCGCACGGCGCAGCGCCT
Organism: Micromonospora sp. CNZ285; assembly: GCF_004637285.1. NCBI lineage: Bacteria > Bacillati > Actinomycetota > Actinomycetes > Micromonosporales > Micromonosporaceae > Micromonospora > Micromonospora sp. CNZ285. The sequence continues at coordinate 5,755,298 of NZ_SPQD01000001.1, forward strand.
GTACGAGAACGGCTACATCACCTACATGCGTACCGACTCGGTGAACCTGTCCGAGACGGCCATCGCGGCCGCCCGCCGGCAGATCGTCGAGCTGTACGGCGAGCGCAGCGTGCCGCCGGAGCCGCGCCGCTACACCGGCAAGGTGAAGAACGCGCAGGAGGCGCACGAGGCGATCCGCCCCGCGGGCGACAACTTCCGCACCCCGGGTGAGGTGGCCAAGGAGCTGTCCGCCGAGGAGTTCAAGCTCTACGAGCTGATCTGGCGGCGCACCATCGCCTCGCAGATGACCGACGCGGTCGGCTCCAGCGTGTCGGTGCGCATCCGCGCCGTCTCCTCCGCCCAGGAGGAGGCCGACTTCGGCGCGACCGGCAAGACCATCACCGACCCGGGCTTCCTGCGCGCGTACGTCGAGTCCAGCGACGACGAGAACGCCGAGGCCGAGGACGCCGAGCGGCGGCTGCCCACGCTGGTCAAGGACCAGCCGCTGACCGCCGACGAGCTGGCCGCGCAGGGCCACCACACCCAGCCGCCCGCCCGCTACACCGAGGCGTCGCTGGTCAAGGCGCTCGAAGAGCTGGGCATCGGCCGGCCCTCCACGTACGCGTCGATCATGCAGACGATCCAGGACCGCGGGTACGTGGTGAAGCGCGGCCAGGCCATGATCCCGTCGTTCCTGGCGTTCGCGGTGATCGGGCTGATGGAGCGGCACTACCCGCGCCTGATCGACTACGACTTCACCGCCAGCATGGAGAACGAGCTGGACGAGATCGCCGGTGGTGACCACGCCGCCGTCGACTTCCTCACCTCCTTCTACTTCGGCAGCACCAACGGCACCGGCGACCAGGCCATCGCGCACGCTGGTGGCCTGAAGAAGCTGGTCACCGAGAACCTCAGCGAGATCGACGCGCGCAGCGTCAACTCCATCCCGCTGTTCACCGACGACGAGGGCCGCGAGGTCGTGGTCCGGGTCGGCCGGTACGGGCCGTACCTCCAGCGCGAACTGCCGGGCGGCGAGCAGGCCACGCCCTCCGGTGAGGGCGAGGAGGGTGGTTCGCAGGGTGACCGGGCGCCGATCCCGGAGGGCCTGGCGCCCGACGAGCTGACCCCGGAGAAGGTGCACGAGCTGTTCCTCGGGGGCGGCGGTGAGCGCAAGCTCGGCGACGACCCGTCGACCGGCGAGCCCATCCTGCTCAAGTCCGGCCGGTTCGGCCCGTACGTGGCGAGCGGCGAGCGCAAGTCGTCGCTGCTGCGCTCGCAGACGCCGGACAGCCTCACCCTGGAGCAGGCGTTGCAGCTGCTGCGGCTGCCCCGGCTGATCGGCGTGGCCCCGGACGGCGCCGAGGTGTTCGCCAACAACGGCCGCTACGGCCCGTACGTCAAGCGCGGTGACGAGTTCCGCTCGCTGGACTCGGAAGACAAGATGTTCACCGTCACGCTGGACGAGGCGCTGGCGTTGCTGGCCGCCCCGAAGACGCGTCAGCGCCGGGCAGCCGCGCCGCCGCTGCGGGAGATGGGCAATGACCCGCTCACCGAGAAGCCGCTGGTGATCAAGGACGGGCGCTTTGGGCCGTACGTGACGGACGGCGAGTTCAACGCGTCGCTGCGGCGCGGGCAGACGCCGGAGGAGCTGACGCTGGAGCAGGCGTCGGAGATGCTGGCCGAGAAGCGCGCGAAGGGCCCGGCGCCGAAGAAGAAGGCCGCGAAGAAGGCCGCCCCGGCGAAGAAGACGGCGGCGGCGAAGAAGACGACGGCGGCCAAGAAGACGACCGCCGCGAAGAAGACGACGGCCAAGAAGGCCGCCCCCAAGAAGGCGACCTCAACCCCGAACGAGTGATCTTGGAAGGAAAGGGCCCCGATAAGGGCCCTTTCCTCCCAAGATCCTCAAGCGCCCAGGACCTGCGTCAAGTAGGGGTTCTGGAAGATGTGGGAGGGGTCGAGGCGGGCGCGGACGGACTGGAAGTCGGCGAATCTCGGGTAGGCGCTCGCCAGGGACTCGGCGGTGCGCCAGTGCAGCTTGCCCCAGTGTGGGCGGCCGCCCAACTCCGTCGCCACCTCCTCGAACGCGCGGAAGTACGGCTCGTACGGCATGCCCACGTACTGGTGCACGGCGATGTACGCCGAGTCCCGCCCGTACGAGTGGGACAGCCAGATGTCGTCGGCGGCGGTGAACCGCACCTCGACCGGGAACAGCACCTTGAACGGCAGCCGGTCCACGATCCGGCGCAGCTCGGCCAGCGCGGTGGGCAGCGCCTCGCGCGGCAGCCCGTACTCCATCTCCACGAAGCGGACCCGGCGCGGTGTGCAGAACACCCGGTCGGAGCGGCCGGTGTAGGTGCGTTCGGTGAGCGCGCGGGCGGAGACGGCGCTGATCCGGGGTGCGAGTGCGGGTACGGCGCGGCCGAGGCGGCAGGCGCCGGCGAAGACGGTGTTGGAGAGGAACTCGTCGTCCAGCCAGCCGCGCCAGCCGGGCAGTGGCTGGTCGTCGGCGGGTACCCGGTCGTTGGTCTTGACCTGCACCCGGTCGGTGTACGGGAACCAGTAGAACTCGGCGTGGTCGTGCGCGTCGTACAGGCCGGGCAGGTCGTCGAGCACTTCGGCGAGCGGGGCCGGGCGTTCGTGCGCGCGCAGCACGAAGGCGTCCACGCAGCGCAGCGTGACCTCGACCAGCACGCCCACCGCGCCGAGCCCGACCCGGGCGGCGTCGAAGACGTCGCGGTTCTCCTCGGCCGAGCAGCGCAGCACCTCGCCGGTGCCGGTGACCAGCGTCAGCCCGGCCACGAAGGTGGACAGGCAGCCCAGCTTCGCCCCGGTGCCGTGGGTGCCGGTGGAGAGCGCACCGGCGATGGTCTGGGCGTCGATGTCGCCCAGGTTCGGCATCGCGAGGCCGTGCCCGGCGAGCAGATCGTTGAGCGTGTGCAACGTCATCCCGGCCGGTACGGTGACCAGGCGGCGCGCCACGTCGACTGTGACGTCGGTCTCCAGCTCGGCGAGGTCGATCCGGTGCCCGTCGGCGACGGCGGTGGCGGTGAACGAGTGGCCGCTGCCGGTGGTCCGGACGGTCCGGCCCGCCGCGGCGGCCTGGCGGACCGCCTCGACGACGTCGGAGACGCTATGCGGGCGCACGGTGAGGAGCGCGGTGCTGTGCTGGTTGCCGGCCCAGTTGGACCAGGTGGCGGTGGTACCGGTCATCGCGGCCACTCCTCGACATGAATATGAACTGAATTCATATCAGGAACGTTGTGCCTGGTAAATACCGCAATCGAGCCCGGCTCGTTGTACCGGTAGTCACAGACTCGTGACGTGCAGATATGTTCATCCGTCGAAGGGGGGTGGCGCCGAGTGTCCACACCAGCCGCCACGACCGGGCCGCTGCGTCGGGTACCGGTGCAGGGTCGAAGTGTCGCGCGGGTCCAGCGGATGCTGGACGCCTGCGCCGAGCTCGTCGACGAGGTGGGGTACGAAGGGCTGACCACGACCCTGCTCGCCGAGCGTGCCGAGGTGGCGATCGGGTCGGTTTACCAGTTCTTTCCGGACAAACGGGCGATCGTGCAGGCGCTGACGCTGCGCACCATGGAGTCCTACCTCCAGCGGCTCGACGAGCGGTTCTCCTCGGACGACCTGACCCACTGGTGGGACGGCGTCGACGCGGCGATCGACGAGTACATCTCGATGCACCGCACCGTCCCCGGCTTCCGTACCCTGCACTTCGGCGACGTGGTCGACCTGCACCTGCTGGACGACCAGCGGGACAACAACGGGGTCATCGCGGAGCAGCTCGCCCGCGTACTCACCGAGCGTTTCGGCCTGGCCGGGGTGCCCGACCTGCGGTTCCACCTGGAGGTCGCGGTGGAGGCCGCGGACGCCCTGATCAAGCTGGCCTTCCGCCGCCGCACCGACGGCGACGAGCGGGTGCTGGTCGAGGCCAAGGCGCTCATCCGGGAGTACCTGCACCGGCAGGTGAACGCCCCCACGGAGGCCGCCCACCAGGGCTGAGCGGCACGCCGAGCGGCGGGTTCCCGGGTGCGCCGGGGCCCGCCGTCGTCACGTCGCGGCGGCTCAGAGGAAGGCGTGCCCCTCGCCCCGGTAGGTCGGCACGGTGGCGACCACCGCGTCCCCCTCGACCAGGTGCACCTCGTTGACGTGCTCGCACAGCTCGCCCGCCTTGGCGTGGCGGAACCACACCCGGTCGCCGACGCGCAGGTCGTCGGCGGCCTTCCCGGCCAGCGGGGTCTGCACCTCGCCGGCACCCTCCGCGCCGAGCAGCTTCAGCCCGTCCGGCAGCCAGGGCCGCGGCAGCCGGCTGTCCGCCGCCTGACCGGAGGCGATCCAGCCGCCGCCGAGCACCGTCGCCAGCCCGGGCGCCGGGCGGCGGACCACCGCGCAGGCGAAGAACGCCGCCGGGGTGGGCCGCCAGGAACGGTACGCGTCGAACAGCGTCGGCCCGTACAGGCCGGAGCCCGCGGTGACCTCGGTGACCGCGGGGTCCGCGCTGGTGGCGGCCACGCTGCCGGTGCCGCCGCCGTTGACGAACTCCAGGTCGGCGTGCTCGCGTACCGCACCGACCGCGGCCGAGCGGCGCGCCAGCAGTTCCCGGTACGACCCGCGCTGCGCGACCCGGATCGCCGAGCCGAGCATCGCCTGTCCGGGTGGCGCGTCGCCGAGGCCGGCGATCTGTGCCTCGTACGACATCAGGCCGACCAGCCGGAAGCCCGGCCGGCCGGCGACGGCGGCGGCGAGCGCGCCGGCCGCCGTGGCGCTGTGCACCGGGGAGCGGCGCACGCCGACGTGCACCCGGCCGCCGAGTGGGCGCCAGGAGGCGTCCAGGTCGAGGCAGATCCGCAGCGCGGGGCGGCGTCCGGGCGGGCACACCCGGTCGATCAGGTCGAGCTGTGCGGTGTCGTCGATCATCAGCGTCACCGCGTCGGCGAGCGCCGGGTCGCCGGCCAGGTCGGCGAGGCCGCCCCGGTGGGCCGTCGGGTACGCCACGAGCACGTCGTCGCTGACCCCGGAGCGGCCCAGCCACAGCGCCTCGGGCAGCGTGAAGGCCATTACGCCGTGCCATCCGGGCCGCTTGAGCGCCCGGGTCAGCAGCTCGCGGACCCGTACCGACTTGCTCGCCACGCGCAGCGGCTTGCCGCCGGACCGGCCGACCAGCGCCTCGGCGTTGGCGTCGAACGCGGTGAGGTCGACCACCGCGTACGGCGGGTCGAGGTGAGCGGTCGCCCGGTCGAGACGATCGCGAAGTTTGTCACGGTCGATGGCCACGTCTGCACGCTAACTGTCTGGACGGCAATGCGAAATACCCTCGCGTCTGTCCGGGCTGCGGGCGGTGGTCCCGGCGGCCTAGGCTCGGCGAGCAGGTGAATGTCGCGGGGGACGACCCTTCCTGCGCGACTAGAGTGTTCCACCGGGGATGCCCAGACCTGGGCCGGCACGTGGAGGTACGGCCATCGAAAGCCAGAACAACGGCGAGTCGCCCGGCGTGTCGTCGCCCGGGACAGCCGCCGATCACTCCGGTGTCGCCGCCATCCGGTCGGTGCTGCGCATCCGGCCGTTCCGCAGGCTGTGGATCGTCCTCAGCGCCGCCTCCTTCGGCGACTGGCTCGGCCTGCTCGCCACCGCGCTGTTTGCCGCGTCCCAGGTCTCCGGCAGCACCGCCCAGGGCGCCGCGTTCGGCGGCGTGACGGCGATCCGGCTGCTCCCGGCGCTGGTGCTCGGCCCGGTGGCCGGTGTGTTCGCCGACCGGTTCGACCGCCGGTGGACCATGGTCATCTGCGACCTGCTGCGCTTCGTGCTGTTCGCCTCGATCCCGCTGTACGCGCTCACCGGCGCCGCGGGCGGGCTGGTGGTCGGCTGGGCGCTGATCGCCACCTTCCTGATCGAGTCGATCACGTTGATGTGGATCCCGGCCAAGGAGGCGGCGGTCCCCAACCTCATCCCGCGTACCCGGCTGGAGGCGGCGAACCAGCTCACGCTGATCACCACGTACGGCCTCACGCCGGTGGCCGCGGCCGTCGCGCTCGCCGTGCTGGACCGCGGCGTGCGCGGCGCGGTCGGCGGCGACCTGCCCGACTGGGCCGAGCCGGCCCAGCTCGCGCTCTGGTTCAACGCCTTCTCCCGGCTGGCCACCGCGCTCGTGGTGGCGTTCGGGATCAAGGAGATCAGCCACGCCCAGCGCGGCGAGGCGGAGCGCTCCGAGCAGAGCATGTTCCGGCAGTTCTCCGAGGGCTGGAAATACATCGGCCAGACCCCGCTCGTCCGCGGCCTGGTGCTGGGCATCTTCGGCGCGTTCGCCGGCGGCGGCATCGTGGTCGGCACGGCCAAGTTCTTCGCCAACTCGCTCGGCGCCGGTGACGCCGCGTTCTCGCTGCTCTTCGGCGCGATCTTCGTCGGCCTGGCGCTCGGCATCGGCCTCGGGCCGATGATCGTGCGGGACATGTCCCGCCGCCGCTGGTTCGGCATGAGCATCGTGCTCGCCAGCGCCTCCGTGCTGGTGCTCGCGTTCGCCATCCACCTGTCGATGGCCATCCTCGGCGCGATCCTGGTCGGCGCGGGCGCCGGCATGGCGTTCCTGGCCGGCACCACGCTGCTCGGCGGCGAGGTGGCCGACGAGGTGCGCGGCCGGGTGTTCGCGGTGGTGCAGATCGGCACCCGGCTGGTGCTGATCCTGGCCATCGCGCTCAGCAGCCTCCTGGTCGGCGTCGGCGGCTCCCGCCAGCTCACCATCGCCGACCTGGGCATCTCCATCTCCTCCACCCGGCTGCTGCTGCTCGCCGCCGGCGCGGCCGGCATCATCGCCGGCATCAGCGCGTTCGGCCAGATGGACGACAAGAAGGGCGTACCGGTCCTCGCCGACCTGTGGGGCTCGATCCGGGGTCGCCCGCTGATGCCGGCCGAGCCGTTCGTCTCCAGCGGCCTGTTCGTGGTCTTCGAGGGCGGCGAGGGCGCCGGCAAGTCGACCCAGCTCGCCGCGCTGGCCGAGCGGCTGCGCGCGCAGGGCCGCGACGTGGTGGTCACCCGCGAGCCGGGCGCCACGCCGGTCGGCGAGCGGATCCGCTCCCTGGTGCTCGGCACCACCCACGGCGAGGCGCCGTCGCCGCGCGCCGAGGCGCTGCTCTACGCCGCCGACCGGGCGCACCATGTGGCCACCGTCGTCCGCCCGGCGCTCGTGCGCGGCGCTGTGGTGATCAGCGACCGGTACGTCGACTCGTCCCTCGCCTACCAGGGCGCCGGCCGCACGCTGCCGGTGGACGAGGTCTCCTGGCTCTCCTCCTGGGCCACCGGCGGCCTCAAGCCCGACCTGGTGGTGCTGCTCGACGTCGAACCGCGTACCGGCCTGAGCCGGGTCGAGGACCGCGCCGAGGGCACCGACCGGCTGGAGGCCGAGTCGCTGACGTTCCACGAGCGGGTCCGGTACGCCTTCCTCGACCTGGCCGCCGGTGACCCGAAGCGCTACCTGGTGCTCGACGCGTCCCGCCCGATCGACGAGACCGCCGACGCGGTCGCCCGCCGGGTGGGCGAGCTGCTTGCGGATCCGGCCGGCATCGTGCACCCCCGTCCGGCGCAGGGCCCGGACACCTCGGTCCAGCCCGAGTTATCCGACGCGGAGCTGGTGACGATGGAGCAACCCCGAAGATGACCGACGTCTTCGGCGATCTGGTCGGGCAGGACGAGGCGGTGGCCATGCTGCGGCGGGCCGCCGCGTCGGCCGCCGCCCTGCTGCGCGCGCCGGTGACGTCCCCCGCGGGCGGGCACGACGACCTCGACGCGCTCGCCGAGGAGCACGACGGCGACCCGGGCCCGGCCACGCCCGCCGATCCGGGCGCCGGGATGACCCACGCCTGGATCTTCACCGGGCCGCCCGGATCGGGCCGCTCGGTGGCCGCCCGCGCGTTCGCCGCCGCGCTGGAGTGCGTGCACGGCACCGGCTGCGGCACCTGCCCCGGCTGCCACACCACGCTCGCCGGCACCCACGCGGACGTCCGCCTCGTGGTGCCCGAGGGCCTGTCCATCGGCGTCAACGAGATGCGCGCGCTGGTGCTGCGGGCGGCCAGCGCGCCGTCCGGCGGCCGGTGGCAGATCGTGATCATCGAGGACGCCGACCGGCTCACCGAGGCCGCCGGAAACGCGCTGCTCAAGGCGATCGAGGAGCCGCCGCCGCGTACCGTCTTCCTGCTCTGCGCCCCGTCCACCCACCCGGACGACATCTCCGTGACCATCCGGTCGCGCTGCCGCGTCGTACCCCTGCGGCAGCCGCCGCCCGCAGCGGTGGCCGAGGTGCTGGTCCGCCGCGACGGCGTCGCGCCGGACGTGGCCGAGTGGGCCGCCGCGGCGGCGCAGGGGCACGTGGGCCGGGCCCGGCGGCTGGCCCGCGACCCGGAGGCCCGGCAGCGGCGTGACGCGGTGCTCGCCGTACCGCGTCGGCTGACCGGCGTGGGCGCGGCGTTCGACGCGGCCTCGGCGCTCATCGAGGCCGCCGAGGCGGAGGCCGCCGCGTCCGTCGCGGAGATCGACGAGGCGGAGCGTACGGCGTTGCAGACCGCGCTCGGCGCGGGCGGCACCGGCCGGGGCGCGGCCGGCGCCATGCGCGGCGCGGCCGGTCAGCTCAAGGATCTGGAGAAGCGGCAGAAGTCGCGTGCCACCCGCGCCCAGCGGGACGCACTCGACCGGGCCCTGGTCGACCTGGCCGGGTTCTACCGGGACGCGCTCATCATGGCGCTGCGGGCGCCGGTCGCCCCGGTGCACACCGACACCGCGTCGCTCGCCGGTGCGGGCGCGCAGAAGTGGGACGCCGAGGGCTCGCTGCGCCGCCTGGAGTCGGTGCTGGAGTGCCGCGCGGCGATCGAGGCCAACGTCAAGCCGCGGATCGCCGTGGAGGCGATGATGCTGGCCCTCTGGCGCGGCTGAGCCGGCCCCTTCCGCACTGTCCACAGGGCATCGACACGCGCGATTGGCGTGCGGTACGGTCCGGTGATGCCGCGGTGACCGAGGCGGCACGCTCAGTGAGGGTCGGGCCGACCGGCCGGGAGGAGTCCGCCGATGCCGCGGGGCGAGATCGACGAGGCCTGGATCGAGGAGGCGGTGCGGCGCTACCGCCGGATCGAGAACCTGCAGGCCGAGTTCGACCAGGCGGTCGCGACGGTCGAGGTCACCGTCCGCTCACCCGACGGGCTCGTCGAGGTGGTGGTGACCGCCGGCGGACGCATCACCGACGTGCGTTTCCTCGGCCCGCTGCACCATCGCAGCCCGCGTGACGTGGCGGGTTCGGTGCAGGCCGCGGTGACCGCCGCCGCGGACGCGGCGCAGTGGGCGCGGGAGAAGCTGCACAACGAGACGTTCGCGGCCTACCGGCCGCTGGCGGGGGCCTGACATGGAGACGCTGCGTGCCCTGGCCGCCCGTCTCGACGAGGCCGGCGCGACCCTCGCCACCCTCTCCCGCACGGTGACCGCCACCGACCCGCCGCATCCCGCGTTCGGCGCGCACGCCACCGGCCGCCCCGGCGAGGTGGGCCGCGCGCTGCACCGCCAGTGGACGCTTGCCACAGCCGACCGGGCGCGCGAGGCGCAGGCCGCCGCCGTCCGGCTGGCCGCCGCCGCGGCGGCGCTGCGCAGCGCCGCCGACCGCTACGCCGCCGCCGACGACGCGGTCGCCCGGCGGCTGGCCTGGGAGGCCTGATGGACGCGCTCGACCGCCTCGCCGAGCCGGGGCTCGACCTGCTCGCCCGCGTCGACACGCTGCTGGCCGCCGGCGCGCCCGAGGGGCACCGGCTGTGGCCGCTGCTGCGCCGCATGCAGGTGCTTCCCGGCGCGGCCGTGCGCGAGTTCCTCGACCTGCATCCCGCGCCGCTGACCGGCGCCGGCCACGCCGTGCGCCGGCTCGTCCGGGGGTACGACGACACTTGCGCCCTGCTGGCCGACCAGGTCGCCTGGTCCGGTGCCGCCGCGTCGGCGTACGACGAGGCACGTGCCGCCCTGCTGCGGCACCTGGACGAGGGGCCGGACAGCCTGGTGGGGCGGCTGGAGTCGACAGCGGGCTACGCCGACGCGCTGGCCGGCTGGGTGGAGGGCAGCCGGGCGGCGCTGGCCCGGGCGCTGGCCGAGGTGCTGGGCTCGTCCGAGGCGGTCGCGGTGCACGCGTCGACAAGGCCCGGCGCCGAGGCCGGACGGGCCGGCGCGTCCGCCGCGGCCGAGATCGCCACGAGGATCCTGGGTGTGCTCGGGGTGGCCTACGACGGTGCCGAGACGCTGCTGCGCCAGTGGGGGCCGAGCCTGGCCGAGACACAGTGGCGGGACCGCGCCACCACCGCCCCGCGCTACGGCGGCACCACCCGGATCGGCTACTGACGGTCCACGGCGCCGCGCGCCGATCCGGCCGTGGCCGGGTGACGGCGGCGACGCCGTGGCCTTCCCCTGCACCCCCCGCAGGTATGCCTTCACTCAACGCGTCCGGGCGGTGTTTGTCAGGGGCCCCACGGAGATTCAGCCGTCCGGGCGAGGCGATGGGGCCGGTTCGGCCGGGTCGACGACGATGATCGCTGCGGTGGGTGACCGGGCGGCGACAGGTGCGCCGTGCGGCGGTCGTCGATCCGCGTAGGGTGTGGCGTATGGGCATGCTCTGCGCGGTCAGCTTCAACCGGTACGGGCGCCTCTACTACCTCGACCCGGGCGAGCTGCGCCCGCAGGTGGGCGACCGGGTGCTGGTGCCCACCGACGAGGGGCCCGAGGTGGCCGAGTGCGTGTGGGCCGCGCAGTGGGTCAGTGAGGACACCGACAGCTTCCCGAAACTGGCCGGGATCGCCGGCGACGACGACCTGCGCCGCGACGAGATGCTGCGCCGGCGCAAGGCCGAGGCGAAGGTCGCCGCCAAGCGGCTGATCCGCGAACACGGCCTGCCGATGAAGGTGGTCGCCGTCGACCACGTCCTGGCCACGCCGGAGAACGGCAGTGACCGCACCACCATCTACTTCACCGCGCCGCACCGCGTCGACTTCCGCTCGCTGGTCCGCGACCTGGGCGCCACGCTGCACTGCCGGGTCGAGCTGCGGCAGCTGTCCGCCCGCGACTCCGCCCGGGTGCAGGGCGGCATCGGTTCCTGCGGGCGCGACCTGTGCTGCGCCACGTTCCTGACCGACTTCGAGCCGGTGACCATCCGGATGGCGAAGGACCAGGACCTGCCGCTCAACCCGTTGCGCATCTCCGGGGCGTGCGGGCGGCTGATGTGCTGCCTGAAGTACGAGCACCCGCTGTACCAGAAGTTCCAGGAGTCTGCCCCGGCGGTCGGCAGCCGCGTGTCCACGCCGCAGGGCGAGGGCAAGGTGGTCGGCCACAGTGTTCCGCGCGACGCGGTGACGGTCCGCCTGGACGCCGACGGCTCCCGCTCGATGTGTTCCCGCGCGTCGGTGTGCGGCCCGAGGCAGGCCCACGAGCAGCACTACCCCCAGCCCTGACCGTCCCTCTCCCCGCTCGTTCCCGAGGTGATCGGTGGGGTCAGCGGATGACGATGGGGGGTTCGGCCAGGCGGGCGGTCAGCGGAGTCTTCGGGGTCAGCCAGGAGGCGGTGGGGGACTGGTCGGGGTTCAACTGCCAGTCGTGCGACACCTTGTCGACGGCGATCGGGTAGATGGTCAACGTGCCGTCCGGGTCGATCCGGAACCGCAGGAACGCCTTCGAGTCCTCGATGCCCTGCGCCGCGAACAACTCGTTCAGATTCACCCCGAACGCGCCAGCCACCAGCAGATAGAGCGCCACGAGCTGGCTGGCCACCAGCCCGCTCACCGGCCCGTAGAGCACCACCGCGGCGACCGCCGGCATCGGCCACGGCCAGTCGTAGAACGGCAGCTGCAACCAGACCCACGTGCCCCCGGCGGCGAGAGCTATCTGGGCCAGCCCGTGCGCCACCCCGAGGATCCAGTGCCGGGCGTGCCGTTTCCCGCCCGCCGTGGGTGGCTTGGCGAAGAACACCGCGCTCATCATCGCCACCACCAGCATGATCGCCAGCGGCACGCTGAACAGGCGCTGCTCGGTGGTGCCCACCCGCTGCACCGCCACCCCGGCCATCGCCAGCATCAGCAGCGTGTGCAGGGTGCCGAGCAGCGTGGTGAAGCCCGGGTTGCGGAACGGCAGCCGGGCGAAGATCCCCCAGCCGTACCGGCGGGAGCGCGCCTTGTCCGGATAGCGCGCGGCCAGGTCGTACTCCTGGGTGTTGCTGGCCCGCCGGGTCAGCGTGTCACGCGGCGGCACCTCCAGCCTCTCCGGCAGCCGGTGCGTGGGGTAGAGGTAGGCGCCCCCACCGCCGCACGTGATGAGCTGCCGGTCCGTGCCGGCATAGCGGGCGTAGTGGTGCAGGTCGCCGGAGACCAGCACCCGCACCTGCGCCCCGGTCGGCGCGACGAGGGTACGGATGAAGTAGTCGATCGAGTCGTACGCGTTGGGGTGGTCGACGGCCTTGACCCACGTCGGCGCCGGCACCGCCAGGATCACCTTGGACTCCGGGGTGAGCTTGCGGGCCACCTCGTCGAAGTAGGTGAGCTGCGGGTCGTCCAGGTACGAGCCGGACTGGTCGTCGAGGCCGAGCAGCCACCAGCCGGCCGGCAGCTCGACGGCGAAGTACGAGCGGGACTGGCCGGTGCCCCAGCCGCCGAAGTGCCGGTCCCGGGTGCGCACGAACAGGCGCAGGAACGCGGTCAGCCCGTCGTACCAGTCGTGGTTACCAGGCACCGCGAACAGCGTCGGCTGCTCCGGCGGGGCGACAGGCAGCGCCGACTGGTAGGGGCCCTTGCACCGGTCCTCGTACGCCTCGTAGCCCGCCGCCGGATAGACCTGGTCGCCGCCCATCACCAGCGTCTGCGCGCGGGGAAGGCGGTGCCCGTCCACTGTCAGCTCCGGCTGGGCGAGCAGGTACGCCACCGAGTACGTGGCGTCGAAGCCGTCACCCAGGTCGGCCACGTAGTCCAGCCAGAGCCCGCCGTCCGGCCCGACCTGCCGGAACGTGCCGTCGCCGAACGCGTTCTGCAACTCGCGTTTGTCCAGGTACGCCCCGAACAGCATGGCCAGCAACGTCCGCAGGCCGGTGCTGATCAGCAGCAGCGGCGCGAGCCAGGGCACCGGCCGGCGCGGGGTGAAACCCAGCTCCCTGGGGTCGATGCCGCGGGGGCGGCGGGTGGCCCGCTCGCCGGGATGCGCCTCGGGAGCCGGTGGTCGCGGCGGTTCGTCGGTCACCCGCCGCAGGGTAGTCCGGACCGGGCGCGAAGTCTCTCCCGTAGCGGGGCGGATGTGGTCCGGTGTCCGGGTTCGGAGGCGGGGGGATCCGGTTCGGCTTCCGGCGGGGCGTGCCGTACACTTGACGATCGTTGCCGCCTTAGCTCAGTCGGCTAGAGCGACGCACTCGTAATGCGTAGGTCGACGGTTCGATTCCGTCAGGCGGCTCGGTACAGAAGCCCAGGTCATCGGCCTGGGCTTCGCCGTTTCCCGAGGTCGGTCAAGCCGCCGTGATCGGCCTCCCTTCCCGGTTGTTACGCTCCCCGGCCTGCAAGGGAGGAAGTCGTGGGCAATTTCCTGGACCGCTTTCGCAAAGTCGACCGAGGTGAGCCTGCGCCGGGCTTGAACCCGGACGGCGCCGCCCTCGGCGCTGCCGCAGCCCGCCGGCTGAGGGAACTCGGGCACGTCGAGATTCAGCGCGGACTGACGGTGGAAGAGTTCGCTCGCGTGGAGCACACCTTCGGCTTCCAGTTCGCCGACGACCACCGTGCCTTCCTGGCCGCCGGGGTGCCGACGGGCGATTCGTGGCCGGACTGGCGGCGGGGAGACACCTCTGCCCTTCGTGACCGCCTGGAGTGGCCCACCCACGGGGTGCTGTTCGATGTCGAGCACAACGGCTACTGGCATGAGAGCTGGGGAGAGCGGCCGAGCAACCGACGTGAGGCGGTGGCGACCGCCGAGCCGCACCTCCGGAGGGTGCCGCAGATGGTGCCGGTGTTCAGCCATCGCTTCCTACCCTCCGGGCGCGGCTCCTACGGGCACCCGGTCCTGTCCATGCACCAGACCGACATCATCTATTACGGCTGCGACCTGGAGGACTACATCCATCGGGAGTTCGGTGGGCCGGCAACGGAGCGAGGCCGGGAGCCGAGTGCCACCGTCGCTTTCTGGAGAGACTTCGTCTAGCGGGTTCCGCAAAGAAGCCGGCCTGCGGGTCGTCATCTCGACGACATTTGTCCAAGACGGATGGCCGGTGCGCCGCGCACCATCGCCTGCATGACTGCGCACGACGTTGAGCACCTGCACGGCATGCACGACGGTCCGCGGGAGGCGCCGCCGCTGCTGCTCATCCACGGGTCGGGGGCGGCGGGTGCTTCCTGGGAACCGATGATCCCGGCGCTGGCCAGCCACCATCACGTCATCCGGGTCGACCTTCCGGGCTGCGGCCGGTCCTCGCCCGCGCCGTCGTACGACGTGGCCGCCCAGGCGGACCGTGCTGTCGAGGGCCGTCACGAGGCCGTACGGGCCGTCCTGTCCGGAGCGGGCAGTTCGGCGGCCACGGTGCCCAGCAGCGCCAGCGCCTGCGCCGAACGACTGCCCGCCTCGGCCTGGTAGACGACCAGTTGCTGGCCCGTCGCGCCGGCGACGGTGAGGGAGTCGTACGTGAGGGTCAGCTCGCCGACGTCGTGATGGTGGAACAGCTTCGCCTCGTGCGTCTTTCCCCGTACGTCGTGACGGGCCCACAGCCGGCGGAACTCCGGGCTCTTCAGCGAGAGTTCGCCGACCAGTTCGGTGAGCCGCGCGTCGTCGAGCATCTCGGCTGCGGCGGCCCGCAGCGCGCCCAGGCTGGACTGCGCGACCCGGTCCCAGTGGGGATAGAAGGAACGGGCCGCCGGGTCGAGGAAGACGAACCGGACGAGGTTGGGCTCGTCGGCCTCGAACAGCGTGGCGAACAGGGCGCGGCCGAGCCGGTTGGCGGCCAGCACGTCCATCCCGCGGTCGATGATCAGCGCGGGGGTGTGCAGCCAGCCGTCCATCAGGCGCAGCAGGCTCGGCCGGACGGTCTCCCGCGTGCCCCGCCGGACAGGCTTGCGGCCGCTCCTGGCCAGCAGGTGCAGATGCGCCACCTCTTCGGCGTCGAGCCCGAGGGTGCGGGCCAGGGCGTTCAGCATCTGTTCCGACGGGTGCTGTTCCCGCCCCTGCTCCAGGCGGGCGTAGTAGTCGGTGCTGACCCCGGACAGCTGGGCGACCTCCTCGCGCCGCAGACCCGGCGTCCGGCGCCGGCCCGAGGAGACGATGCCGGCCTCCGCCGGGCTGGTCGTCTCACGCCGGGCACGCAGGAACTCGCCGAGCGGATTGCTGCCGTCCACCACCCCACCGTAACCGCGGGCGGTCGGCCGCCAGGAGGCTCAGCCGGGGTGTGACGCACCCTGGTTGCGACCGGCCGTACTCCGCACCGTGGACTCATGGAATCCACACAGAAGGTCGTTCTGGTCACGGGCGCGAGCAGCGGGATCGGCGAGGCGACCGCACTGCGGCTGGCCGCCGAGGGGCACGTCGTGGTCGCGGGCGCGCGGCGCCGCGAGCGGCTCGCCGCGCTCGCCGAACGGCACGACAACATCAGGGTACGGCGGCTCGACGTGACCGACCGCGACGACGTCGCGGCGTTCGTCGGCAGCGCGGTGGACGAGTTCGGACGGGTCGACGTGCTCGTCAACAACGCCGGTCTGATGCCGTTGTCCCGGCTCGACGCCCTGCTGGTGGACGAGTGGGACCGGATGATCGACGTCAACGTGCGGGGCCTGCTGCACGGCATCGCGGCCGTCCTGCCGGTCTTCCAGCGGCAGAACGGCGGCCACCTGGTCACCGTCGCCTCGGTCGGTGCCCACGAGGTGGTGCCGACCTCCGCGGTGTACTCGGCGACGAAGTTCGCCGCGTGGGCGATCACCGAGGGTCTGCGCCTGGAGGCCGACCCGAGCCTGCGGGTCACCACGATCACGCCCGGTGTCGTCGAGTCCGAGCTGGCCGAGTCGATCACCGATCCGGTGGCCCGGGAGGCGATGCGGGAGTACCGCAGGAACGCGATCTCACCGGACGCCGTGGCGCGGGCCATCTCGTACGCCGTCGACCAGCCGGCGGACGTGGACGTCAACGAGATCATCATCCGTCCGACCCGGCAGCGAGGCTGACATGTCAGGTACCAACCACCGCAAGGCCGCCACCGTCTTCCTGACGGCGGCGCTCACCGCCTGCGGCACGGAGACAGCGCCCGCGCCGCGCTCCGCGCCGTTCGCGACGCAGGCGCGGCCCCCGGCCTCCGGGACCGTCCATCCGTACGTCGGGATGTGGGTCACCGCCGACGGCTACATCCGGCAGGAGCTGCTGCCCGACGGCAGGTACGACGAGGCGCGTGGCGACCGGGCGAGCGCCTACACCGGCCGGTACGAGGTGACCGGCGAGCACATCGACTACTGGGACGACAGCGGGTTCACCGCCGACGGCCGCTTCGACGGCGACGTCCTGCACCACGGCGGCTACCTGTTCTATCGCGAGGGCAGCGCGGCCCACCGGCGGGCGGTCGAGGCGCGGGCATCCACGCGCCCGTCCGGATAGAGGAGCGCACCAGGCGCCCGGTAGCGGCGCGACCGCTACCGGCGCCCGGCCCGCTGACGGGCGGCCTCGTACAGCGCCACCGTCCCGGCCGCCGCCGCGTTCAGCGAACTCGCCGCCCCCACGATCGGGATGCGCACCATCCGGTCACTGGCCTCCTGCCAGCCCTTGCTGAGCCCGTGCGTCTCGTTGCCGACCAGCAGGAGCGTGGGGCCGGTCAGGTCGTGCTCGGCGACGTCCACGTCCCCGTGCTCGTCCGTACCGATGATCTGGACCTGCGGAAGCCCGTCCGCACGCACCGCGGCGACCCAGTCCAGGACGTCGCGGTGGCCGGCGACGCGCACCACCGGTACGGCGAACAGCGACCCGGTGCTGGCCCGGACCGCCTTCGGGTCGTACGGGTCGGCGGCGTGGCCCGTGATGATCACGGCGGAGGCGCCGAAGGCGTCAGCGGAGCGGATCAGCGTGCCGATGTTGCCCGGGGTCTTGGGGCGGTCGAAGACCACCACGAGCATCGCCGGCCCGACCGGGATGCGGGCCAGGTCGTCGGCGGGTTGCGCCACCACGGCCAGCAGTTCGGGGGACTCCTCCTCCTTGCCGCTCAGTTCCCGCATCAGCTCGGGCGCGAGGGCGACCCGCCGGGCGTCGGCGCGGTCGAGCAGGTCACGGCACCAGCGGGACAGGGGCTGCCGGTCCGGGTGGAGGAGGGCGCGGATCTCCCAGCCCTGCTCCAGGGCCACCGTGATCGGGCGTACCCCCTGGACCAGGAACTCCCCGGACCGCTGCCGCTTGGTGCGGTTGGTCAGCAGCGCCTGCCACTGCTGGAAGCTCGCGTTGCGGGTGGTGATCGTCAGGGTCTTCGCCACGCAGCCGATTCAACCGCATCGGGGTCGGCGGCCACGCGGCGGTGAGGCGCGCGCCGCGGCGCGATTGTCCCGCCGAGTGACCAGCCGCTATCGTTCCCTCGCCCCCAGCCCGCAGAGTTTGAGGATCGCGATGACTTCCCCGCCGTTGACGAAGGTTGCCGATCGGGAAGGTTCACCCGCCGAGGAGCCGGGCGGTACGGCGACCACGCGCGAGCCGGGCAGGGAGGCGACGCCGAGCCGGTTCCGGGCCGACGTCGCCGGGCTCCGGGCCGTCGCCGTGGGGCTGGTGCTGCTCTACCACGCCGGGCTGCCGTTCATCCCCGGTGGCTTCGTCGGCGTCGACGTCTTCTTCGTGATCTCCGGCTTCCTCATCACCGGGCAGCTCATCTCGGAGATCGAGCGCAGCGGCCGGGTCTCGCTCGTCGGCTTCTACGCGCGCCGGGCCAAGCGCATCCTGCCCGCCGCCACCGTGGTGCTGGCCGCCACCGCCGTCGCGGTCCGGCTGTTCGTACCCCGGGGTGAGTGGCAGGTCGTCGGCGGCGACATCGCCGCCGCGGCGACCTACATCGTGAACTGGCGGTTCGCCGACCGCGCGGTCGACTACCTGGCCGAGGACGTCGCGCCGTCGCCGGTCCAGCACTTCTGGTCGCTCGCCGTGGAGGAGCAGTTCTACCTGCTCTGGCCGCTGCTGATCGTGCTGGCCATCCTCGCCGCGCGCAAGCTCCGGCGGGCTAACGTACGGCCGGCCCTGTGGGTCGGTCTCGCGGTGCTGGCGGTGCCGTCGTTCGTCTGGTCGATCATCGAGACGGCCGACTCGCCGCAGCGGGCGTTCTTCGTCTCCACCACGCGGCTGTGGGAACTCGGGGTCGGCGCCGCGATCGCGCTGCTGGCGGTCCGTGCCGCCCGGATGCCCCGGTCCGTGGCTGTCGTTCTCGGATGGCTCGGCCTCGCCGCTATCGTCGCGGCGGCGCTGCTGGTCAGCGGGAAGACCGCATGGCCCGGGTACGCGGCGGCGCTGCCCACGCTCGGCGCGGCGGCGGTGATCGCGGCCGGTGCGGCAGCGGGCCCCCGCGGCCCGGTGATGGTGCTCGGCACGCGTCCGTTCCAGTGGATCGGTGACCTGTCGTACTCGCTGTACCTGTGGCACTGGCCGATGCTCGTGGTGGCCGCCGCACACTTCGGTGACCTGTCGCTGACCGAGGGCCTGCTGGTGGC
The DNA here is from genome assembly GCF_004637285.1 of Micromonospora sp. CNZ285. NCBI lineage: Bacteria > Bacillati > Actinomycetota > Actinomycetes > Micromonosporales > Micromonosporaceae > Micromonospora > Micromonospora sp. CNZ285. The sequence goes on from NZ_SPQD01000001.1 coordinate 5,773,966, forward strand.
GCTCGCCTCGGTGATCCCGGCCTGGATCACGTTCCGGCTGGTGGAGAACCCGCTGCGCTACTCGCGGAAGATCTCCACGTCGCCGCGTCTGGCGTTGAGCCTGGGCGGCAACTTCACGCTCGCCGGCATCTGCGCCGGCATGGTCCTGGTGCTGATGGGCGCCTGGGCCGCCGCCGCGACCACCACGAAGGGCCGGTACGCCCCGGGTGCCGCGTTGCTGTCGACGGCGCCCGGCACCGCCCCGATCGGCCCGGTTCCGGAGCGGTTCGACGTGATCACGCCGGACCCGCTGCAGATCCGGCAGGGCTTCATGGACGTGCCCGACACCAACCGGGACAAGTGCTTCCAGCAGGTCGACGGTGCCGAGGTGCTGTCCTGCACGTACGGCAACCCGAACGCCGCCACCACCGTCGCGCTCGTCGGCGACTCGAAGATGGACCAGTGGCTGCCCGCGTTCCAGGTGCTGGCCGAGCAGAACGACTGGAAGATCCTGATCGCCGCGAAGGCGTCGTGCCCGTTCACCAGCGCGCCCGCGGTCCGGGCGGACGACCCGAGCAAGCTCTACACCGACTGCATCGACTGGAACCGGTCGCTGATGCGCAAACTGGTCGAGGAGCGGCCCGACTACCTGGTCACCTCGCAGGGCGCGGCGCGCGCCTTCGACAGCGCGGCCGAGGAGCCGACGGTCGAGGCGATGGTCGCCGGGGTCAGGTCCGCGTGGAAGAAGCTCGACGCCGTGGGTACGAAGGTCGTCGTGCTCGCCAACAACCCCGGCCCCGGACCGGCGGTGACGTGCGCCGACAAGAACCGCAAGCGCCTGTCCCGGTGCGCGTTCGACAGGGAGCGGCACGATCAGGACCCGGCCTACCGGATGCAGCGGCAGGCCGTGTCCGGCGCGCCGAAGGTCAAGATGATCGACCTGTTCGACGCCGTCTGCCCGACCGACAGGTGCCCTGTGGTGTTCGGCAACGTGCTCATCTACCGGGGTGGCTCGCACATCGGCGCGGCGTACGTGAAGACGACAGCACCGCACCTCGCCCGCGCCCTGTCCGACGTCGGCGTGCCGGCGCGCTTCAGCCCGGCCGGGTAGCTCGGCGGAGTTGCGGCGCCCGGTCACGATGGCGGCGTGATCATGCGTCGGCCGCTCTGGCTCAGCCTCGCGTACGCGCTGCTGGCGGTCGCCGGCGCCGCCCTGCTCTGGCTGCCGTTCCACACCCAGTCGGCACTCGACGACTGGGCGGTGACGCTGCGCGAGCGGGGTACGCCCGCCCGCGCGACGGTCGTCGACCAGGTGACCGAGAGCGGCGGCAACAAGGGTTCCTCGTCGAGCACCATGTACTTCAGCTACGTGGTCGACGGCCGGACGCACGCGCAGGAGGTGCCCTGCTTCGAGGTGTGCCGGGCGGCCGGCACCGAGGTGCCGATCTGGGTCAACCCGGCGGACCCGGGCGACTTCGTCACCGACTTCGGGCAGCTCAGCGGCCATCGCGGGCGCGTGCAGGGCGTACTCGGCGTGGTCGGGCTGGCCGCCCTGGGCACCGGCGTGGTGCTGACGCTGTCCCGCATCCGGCGCGCCGCCCGGCCGGGCCACGACCGCGCCGGTCGAGCGGGCCACGACCGCGCCGGTCGAGCGGGCCACGACGCGGCGCGCCCCGACCGGCCGCGCCGGGTGGCGCCGACGCCGGTCGGAGACGGCGGCCCCTACACCGGCCGGGGCAAACGCAAGCGCAACGTCCGGCGCTGACGCAAGCGCACCGCTCGGCGCCGACACGGTCAGCGGTAGAGCGTCTCCAGGTAGGCCGGGCCGTAGTGGCGCTCCAGGTCGGCCAGGCTCTCCGCCGGGGCCTCCACCTCCTTGATCAGCCGCGCCCGCGTCGGCAGCACGTCCGGCTGCCAGGTCTCCGGCTGCCACAGCTCGGAGCGCAGGAACGCCTTCGCGCAGTGGTAGAAGATCTGCTCGATCGCGACCTCGACGGCGAGCAGCGGTCGATGGCCCTTGACCTCCATGCCGGCGAACCACGGCGCGTCGGAGATCAGCCGGGCCCGGCCGTTGATCCGCAGCGTGTCGGTGCGGCCGGGGATCAGGAAGATCAACCCGACGTGCGGGTTGGCCAGGATGTTGCGGTAGCCGTCGGCCCGCCGGTTGCCGGGCCGCTCCGGGATCGCGATCGTGGTGTCGTCGAGCACCAGCGCGAAACCGGGCGGGTCACCCTTGGGGGAGACGTCGCAGGTGCCGTCCGCGTCGGCGGTGGCGATCAGGCAGAACGGCGAGGCGGCGATCCACTCCCGGTCGCGTTCGTGCAGCGTACGGCGGTCCTTGGCGGCAGCACGCGGCATCGGCGTGCCGATCAGCTCACGTAGTTCGGACTCGCTCGTGATCTCCCGGGTCGTCACGTCTTCCTCCCCCGTCCGTTGACCTTGACGGCGGTTCCGCCCCGCGACGGGCCGCGATCCGCCACAGTCAGCCTAGGAGAGCGCGTCGAACGCCGGGTTTGCCCTCAGGGCCGGCGGGTAGGGACCGGTTCGCAGCGTGCGGCCGGACGTGACGGATGGAGGCCGAGATGGAGAGCCGGATCAAGGTGCTCGGCCATCCCGTGCACCCGATGCTCGTGATGTTCCCGGTGGCGCTCTTCGTGACCGCCGTGATCTTCGACGTGGTGGACACCGTGGGCGGGCCCGGCTTCCTGGCCGAGGTCGCGTACTGGAACATCACCGTCGGTCTGATCGGCGGCCTGCTGGCCGCGGCGGCCGGTGCGTTCGACCTGCTCGCCCTGCCGGCCGGCACCCGCGCCAAGCGGGTCGGTGTCACCCACGCCGCCGCCAACGTGGCGGTCATCCTGCTGTTCGCCGCGGTCTGGGCGGTCCGGCTCAACGCCGACTCCCGGGCGGCCGGCGGCGCGCTCGTCGCCATCGAGGTGGTCGCCCTGGCGATCCTCGGCGTGAGCGCGTGGCTCGGCGGTGAACTGGTGGACCGGCTCGGTGTCGGCGTCGACCCGGAGCACGATCTCAACGCGCCCAGCTCGCTGCGACCCCCCTCGGCGACACAGCGGATCGGAGACGCGCGATGACGGAACAGGGCGGCGGACGGGGCTGGCGTGGCCGCCAGCAGGGCTGGGATCCGATGGGCGAGCTCCAGTCGCTGCGCTCCGAGCTGAGCCGGCTGGTCGGCGGACGGTCCGGCAGCCAGGACGTGGACCTGGCCGAGACGGCCGACGGCTGGGAGGTGGTCGTCCGGCTCCCCGGCGTCGCGCCGGAGGAGGTCGCCGTCGAGCTGGACGACCGGGAGCTGTGCGTCCGCGCCCGGTCGGAGGCCGAGGTGAACGCCGACCACGGCATCCCGGGCGGGTTCACCACCCGGGGCTTCGAGTACCGCGTGGACCTGCCGTCCCGCGTGGACCCGGACCGGATCGACGCGGTGATGGACCACGGCCTGCTCCGGGTGCGCCTGCCCCGGGCGACCCGGCCCGCGCCGCGCACCATCACCGTCGGCCGGACCGGCCCGCGACCGGGTGCCGACCGTACGCAGATGCCCGCCGACCCGGCCGCCGACCGGGAGCTGCACCACCCGGACACCGCGCTCGACGAGATCGACAAGCCGTAGGGGCCGCGTGACCAGCCCGCCTGACTCCCGCTCGCCGCGCCGCGACGTGGAGCCGTCGGCGCTCGGACCGGTCGGCGAGCGAGTCCCTGACGTCGAGCGGATCGCCGTGCTGCGCGCCAACGCGCTCGGCGACTTCATCTTCGTGCTGCCGGCGCTCGACGCGCTGCGGTCGGCGTACCCGTCGGCGGAGATCGTGCTGCTCGGCGCGCCGTGGCACGCGGCGCTCTGGCGCGACCGGCCCGGCCCGGTGGACCGGGTGCTGGTGGTGCCGGCGGCGCCCGGCATCCGCGACCCGGGGCCCGGCGAGTCGCCGGGTGACGTCCCGGCGTTCCTGGCCGCCGCCCGCGCCGAACGGTTCGACCTGGCGTTGCAGGTGCACGGCGGCGGCGGCAACTCGAACCCGTTCGTGGCCGGGCTCGGCGCCCGGGTCACCGCCGGTCTGCGGGCCGAGGGCGCGCCGCCGCTGGACCGGTGGCTGCGCTACGTCTACTACCAGCACGAGGTGATCCGCTACCTGGAGGTGGCCGCCCTGGTCGGTGCGCCCGCCACCACGATCACCCCGGCGCTCGCGGTCACCGCCGCCGACCGGGCGGAGGCCGCCGCCGTGCTCGGCGAACCCGCCCGGCCGCGGGTCGCGCTGCACCCGGGCGCCACCGACACGCGGCGGCGCTGGCCGCCGGAACGCTTCGGCGAGGTCGCCCGCGAGCTGACCGGAGACGGGTACGAGGTGCTGGTCACCGGCACCCCCGCCGAGCAGGAGACGGTCGACGCGGTGGTGGCGGCAGCCGGCGTTCCGGTGCGTCCCCAGGTGGGCACGCTCAGCCTGGGCGCGCTCGCCGCCGCGTACGCGGACTGCGCGTTGGTGGTCTCCAACGACACCGGCCCGCTGCACCTGGCCGCCGCCGTGGGCGCGCCGACAGTCGGTGTCTTCTGGGTCGGCAACCTGATCAACGGGGCGTCGCCGCTGCGCGGGCGGCACCGCCCGATCGCCGCCTGGACCACCCACTGCCCGGTCTGCGGCGTCGACTGCACACCCGGGATCTACCCGCACCGGCCCGGCGACGGCGAGTGCCCGCACCGGGTGTCTTTCGTGGCCGACGTACCGGTCGCCGAGGTGGTCGAGGCGGCCCGCGAGCTGCTCACACCTCCGCCGGCGACTCGCTGAGCACCACTTCCCACGCCTCCACGTCGCGTTCGGTGACAGTGGTCGGCGACTCCAGGTGGTAGGCCCCGCTGGGCAGGACCCCGGCGCCGCCGTGGCGCTCCAGCACGGCGAGCTGCGCGGCGACGTCCTCGCCCTGGTGCCGCTCGGGCAGCCGCTCCCAGAAGTCGAAGCCGCCGGCGTCGACGAGCTTGGCCCGGTCGTAGAGCACACACCCGCCGATCCAGGAGACCTTGTACGCCCGCCACTCGCCCGCCGCCAGGTTCAGCTTCTCGGTGATGTGCAGCAGGTTCGCCGCCGGATGGATGGACGCCCGGTGCCACTCCGGCGTGCCGGGCATGATCCGTTCCGGCACCGGCGGCCCGGTCCACTCCTCGTAGTGCTGGTGCGTGTCCGGGCGGACGTCGTCGGCGTAGGAGAGGCCGTGCACCGCGTTGCCGACGAACCCGCAGCCCAACTCGTCGAGCGCGGTGACCAGGCGGGACAGCGTGCCCGGTTCCAGCCACACGTCGTCGTCGAGGCAGAGCACCGCGTCGGCCGCCGACTGGGCCAGCAGGTACGACCGGTGCTCGGCCAGGCCGCGCCGGGGCAGCCGCCGGGTCAGCAGCACCGGATGCCCCCGGTGGCGCAGCGCCCGGACCATCGTGGCCGCCGCCGGGTGGGCGTACGCGGGATCGCCGTCGGACTGGTCGCTGACCACCACCCCGAACCCGGGTACGCCCTCCTGCGCGGCCAGCCCGGACAGCGTGACCGCCAGTTCGGCGGGCCGGTTGCGGGTGGGGATCAGCACGTCGAGCCGCCTGGGGTGCCGGAACCGTCCGGGCGTGCCCGGGTCGAGCGGACGGGTCACGCCGGCCTGCCCTCGCCGACGGTGCGGCTGTGCTGGTCGGGCATGGCCTCACGGCCCTCGCTTCGCTCGGTGCGTTCGCTCATGCTGTGCGATTGGGCGCGGATCCGGTCGATGATCGCCGAGGTGGAGCGGTCCGGCACGTACCCGAGCGTGCGCACCTGCCCGCCCAGCCGCCGTACCAGCGGCGCCTCCGGCACCATCTCCGGCGGGTAGTCGCCGCCCTTGACGTAGACGTCGGGGCGGACCGCCTCGATCAGCCGGGCCGGCGAGTCCTCCTCGAACACCACCACGTGGTCGACGCAGGCCAGCGCCGCCAGCAGGGCGATCCGGTCCTCGACCGGGTTGACCGGCCGGTCCGGGCCCTTGAGCCGGCGGACGCTGCCGTCCGAGTTGACCGCCACGATCAGCAGGTCGCCGAGTGCGCGGGCCTGGGTCAGGTAGCGGACGTGCCCCGGGTGCAGCACGTCGAAGCAGCCGTTCGTGAACACCACCGACCGCCCGGCCTGCCGGTGCTCGTCCACGAGCGCGGCCAGCTCGTCGGCGCCGACCAGCGCCGGGTGTCCGCCCTCGTCCGCGTCGGTGCCGAGCGCGGCCAGCAGGTCCTGCCGCCGGCACACGCAGGTGCCGGTGTCGGCCACCGTGATGGTGGCGGCGAGCTGGGCGAGCTGGGCGGCGGTGGGCAGGCCCGCGTCGGCGGCGAGCGCCAGCGTCATGGCCGCCAGGTACGCGTCCCCGGCACCCACCGCGTGGCTGGCCGGGACCGGGGTGCTGTGGCTGCGCCGGGGTTCGCCCTCGGCGCCGCCGACCACCGCGCCCTCGGTGTCCAGGGTCACCGCCACCACGTCGGCGCCGGTGTGCGCGCGCAGCTCGGGCAGGCGTGACTCGGCCAGCACGGCCCGGTCCACGCCGGCGCCGGCCGCCGCGCTCACCGTCACGCCGGTCCCGGTGACGCTCAGGCCGTCGCCGGTCAGCGCGACCCGCTCCTCGCCCGGCATCGGCTCGCCGGTCGGACCGGCGGGCACCTCGGCGGCGGGCGTGCCGGAGGTCGGGTGCGGGCTGCCGGGTACGCGCTCACCGGACCCGCCGGGCGCGGCGCCCACCATCAGCTCGGACGGGCCGTCGGCCTCGGCCGGGTGGTCCAGGTGCACGTCGCCGCTGGGGACGGCACCCCGCTCGGCGTGCGCGAACCCGGCGGCGGCGCGGGCCAGCAGGCGGGTCGCCTCGGCGAAGCTCGGCGTCACCACAGTCGGGTTCAGTCCGCGCCAGTCGGCCAGGTCGTGCGCGTCGAGCGCCACGGTGCCGTACCGGTCGCGGTTGGCGACCAGCCAGGCGCGCACCGCCGACGGCAGGGCGCCCAGGCCGTAGTCGCAGACCACAAGCGTGAGCGGCTGCCCGGCGGCCACCGCGCGCAGCTCCTCGGTGGCGCAGTGCAGGGCGGTCAGCAGGCGGGCCACGCCGTCGGCGTCCAGCCCGTCCTCCGGACCGCCGGAGTCCTCACGGAGCAGGATCTGGTTGCCGGCGAGCATCCGCCGCTTGACCGGCGTGGGCCGGCCCGGCTGGCTCACCGTACGGTCCCAGACCGCCGCCCGGTCCAGGCAGTCGTGCAGCTCGTCGCCGGCTACGTCGGCGCCGACCGGGGCGACCAGCGCGGCCCGGCCGCCGAGCGCCGCGACGTTCACCGCCGTGTTGGCGGCGCCCCCCGCGGCGGAGATCCGCCGCCGCAGGGTGAGGACCGGTGCGGGCGCCTCGCGGCAGAGCCGCTCCGACTCGGCGAACCGCCACTCGTCCAGCATGGCGTCCCCGACGACCAGCACGGGACGCTGCTGCCAGCTCGCCACGACTGTGGCGAGCCGGCGCTCTTCCGCTGCTGCTCCTGCCATGCCCCTGCGGATCCCCCCGGGCCGTCGGGCCAAACCTTGGTGCGACGCGGGCCACCCGATGCGTCCGGTTTCGCGGCATCGGGCGGGGGAACCGTCTCAGACGTACCCCGGAGAGGAGAGAACAGCATGGCAGCGACACTTCAGGGCAAGCGCATCGCCTTCCTGGCCGCCGACGGCGTCGAGGAGGTCGAGTACACCAAGCCCCGGGAGGCGGTGGAGAACGCCGGCGCCCAGGTCGAGCTCGTCTCCATCGAGTCCGGCACGATCCAGGCCTTCAACCACCTCGACCACGGCAAGCAGTACCAGGTCGACGTCACCACCAAGGAGGCGGACGCCGGGGCGTACGACGCCCTGGTCCTGCCCGGTGGCGTGGCGAACCCCGACTTCCTGCGGACGGACCCGGAGGCGGTCCGGTTCGTCAAGGCGTTCTTCGACGCCGGCAAGCCGGTCGGCGTGATCTGCCACGGCCCGTGGACGCTCGTCGAGGCGGACGTGGTGCGGGGCCGCACCATCACCTCCTGGCCGAGCCTGCGCACCGACCTCACCAACGCCGGCGCGAAGTGGGTCGACCAGGAGGTCGTCACCGACAACGGCCTGGTCAGCAGCCGCAAGCCGGACGACCTGCCGGCGTTCTGCGCCAAGATCGTCGAGGAGTTCGCCGAGGGGCGGCACGCCGCCCGCTGAAACTCGTACGCCCACCGGGGGCATGATCCGCCCCCGGTGGGATAGGAAGCGGGATGACCGCCCAGGCCGCCCGCCCCGCGTTGCCCGCCCGACAGATCCGCCTGCTGATGTTCGGTCTGATGACCGGCATGCTGCTGGCGGCGCTGGACCAGACCATCGTCGGCACCGCGCTGCCGACCATCGTCGGTGAGCTGGGCGGCATCAACCACTACTCGTGGGTGGTCACCGCGTACCTGCTGGCCTCGACCGCCTCGACGCCGCTGTACGGCAAGATGGCCGACCTGTACGGGCGCCGGCCGGTCTTCCTGTTCTCCATCGGGATGTTCCTGCTCGGCTCGCTGCTGGCCGGGCTGTCGCAGGACATGACCCAGCTGATCGTCACGCGGGGCGTGCAGGGCCTGGGCGCCGGTGGCCTGATGACGCTGGCGTTCACCATCATCTCGGACGTGGTGTCGCCCCGGGAGCGCGGCCGCTACCAGGGGTTGTTCGGCGCGGTGTTCGGTGTGTCGTCGGTGGCCGGACCGCTCGTCGGCGGCTACTTCGCGGAGAACAACTGGCGGTGGATCTTCTACATCAACGTGCCGCTGGCGATCCTCGCCATCGTGGTCTGCTGGCACGTGATGCGGCTGGTGCCGTTCGAGCGGCGGGACCACACCGTCGACTGGATCGGCGCGGCGCTGCTGGTGGCCGGCGTGAGCTGCCTGCTGCTGGCGCTGAGCTGGGGCGGCGCCGAGTACGCCTGGGGCTCCGGCGTGATCGTCGGGCTGTTCGCCGCGGGCGCGGTGCTGGGCGTGCTGTTCGTCGTCCAGGAGGCTCGGACCAAGGAGCCGATCCTGCCGCTGCGGCTGTTCCGCAGCGCCACGTTCGCGCTCGCCAACGGCGCGGGTTTCGTGCTCGGTCTGGTGATGTTCGGGTCGATCATCTTCATCCCGCTCTACCTGCAGATCGTCAAGGGTGCCTCACCGACCCGCAGCGGTCTGCTGATGCTGCCGATGATGGCCGGCGTCATCGTCACCTCGGTGCTGACCGGCCGGGCGATGAGCCGGATCGGCAGGTACAAGTGGTTCCCGGTGGCCGGTGCGGCCGTGCTGGTGGCCGGCATGCTGCTGTTCCAGCAGCTCCAGGTGGGCACCTCGCTCTGGCTCGCGTTCGGCTACATGGTGGTGATCGGCGTCGGGCTGGGCCTGTGCATGCAGTCGCTGATCCTGGCCGTGCAGAACGCGGTGAGTGTCCGCGACCTGGGCGCGGGCACCTCGTCGGCGACGTTCTTCCGGTCGCTCGGCGGCTCGTTCGGTGTGGCCATCCTCGGCGCGGTGCTGTCGTCCCGGCTCACCTCGGAGATGTCCGCGCGGCTGCCGGGTGCGCTGGCGCAGCTCCCGCCGGAGCAGCGGGCCGCGGTGACGGCCGGCGGGGACTTCTCGATCAACGATCCGGCGGCGATCCTCGCCCTGCCCGCCCCGGTACGCGCCGCCGTTCAGGCCGCGTTCGTCGAGTCGCTGCACCTGGTCTTCCTGACCACCGGGCTGATCGCCGTGATCGCGGTGCTGGTCACGCTGGCCATGCCGAACCTTCAGTTGCGCGGCACCGGCCCGGAGGGCGCCACCGGCGGCGCCGACCCGCTCGGCGGGAAGGCGCCCGCGCCGGGCGGCAAGCCGCTGACCAAGGAGTCGAAGGACGAGGCCGCCGCCGACATGGAGGCGAAGTCGCAGACGATGCTGTGACCGGCGGCTACTTGAGGATCAGCCGGTTGGTCTGCTCGAACACGTCCAGGTCGGCGAGCGTCTCGTGCACGCTCGACGACAGCGGGTGCGGGAAGTCCGCCGGGTGGAAGAACCCGGAGTCGGTGGTCTCGTCGGTGAACCGGGCCAGCTCGCCGTCCCACTCGTCGACCCGGAACGCCGTGGTGAAGACCTGGTACGTGTGCCCGTACATGTTGGTGTGGGTGCGGTCCGGGCCGGTGTAGAGCGCGAACGCGCTGACCCGCAGCGCCCGCAGCCCGGTCTCCTCCCGGACCTCGCGTACCGCGCAGTCGGCGATCGACTCGCCGAGTTCCATGGCGCCGGCCGGCAACGCCCACTGGCCGTTGTCGGAACGCTGGATCAGCAGCACCCGGGCGGCGTTGTCGCGCACCACGGCGCGCGCGCCGACGAACATCAGGGTGCGGTCACCGGCCAGGGCGCGGAGCTGCCCCACGTACGAGTCGGCCCACGAGATGCTCACCCGGACAATCTACGCATCATCTGTGATCACCTCGGCGATTCCGGGGGGTTCCGCAGATGTGACCGCCGCCACTACGTTGTCACCCATGCGTAGCACGATGATGGATGCCCCTCTCCAGGTCGCCCGGATCCTCGAACACGGCTCCACCGTGCACGGCGCGGCGGAGGTGGTCACCTGGACCGGCGCCGAACCACGCCGGATGACGTACGCGGAGGTCGGCCGCGCCGCCGCCCGGCTCGCCCACGCGCTGCGTGACGAGTGCGGGGTGACCGGCGACGAGCGGGTCGGCACGTTCATGTGGAACAACAACGAGCACCTGGTGGCGTACTTCGCCGTCCCGAGCATGGGCGCGGTGCTGCACACGCTCAACATCAGGCTCTTCCCCGACCAGGTCTCCTACATCGCCAACCACGCGCAGGACCGGGTGGTGCTCGTCGACACCACGCTCATCCCGCTGCTCGCCCGGGTGATCGGCGACATGACCACCGTGGCGCACGTGGTGGTGGTCGGCGGTGGCGACCCGGCCCCGCTGCTGGCCGCGGCCGGCGACCGGATCACCGTGCACCACTGGGACGCGCTGCTGGCCGACCGCCCGGACCACTTCGACTGGCCGGAGGTGGACGAGCGTGACGCCGCCGCCCTCTGCTACACCTCGGGGACCACCGGCAACCCCAAGGGTGTCGCCTACTCGCACCGCTCGATCTACCTGCACTCGCTCCAGGTCTGCATGCCGGAGGGCTTCGGGCTCGGCCCGAACGATAGGGAGCTGGCGATCGTGCCGATGTTCCACGCGATGTCGTGGGGCCTGCCGTACGCGGCGTTCCTCTCCGGCGCGTCGCTGATCATGCCGGACCGGTTCCTCCAGGCCGAGCCGATCGCCGCGATGATCGCCGCCGAGCGCCCCACGCTCGCCGGCGCGGTGCCGACCATCTGGACCGACCTGCTGGCCTACCTGGACGCGCACGAGGTGGACCTCTCCTCGCTGAAGGAGGTCATCGTGGGCGGGTCGGCCTGCCCGCCGGCGCTGATGCACGCGTTCCACGACCGCTACGGCATCGACGTCATCCACGCCTGGGGCATGACCGAGATGTCGCCGCTGGGCTCGGTCTCGCGGGCGCCGGCCGGCGCGACCGGCGTCGACGCCTGGCGCTACCGCTACACGCAGGGCCGCGTCCCGGCGGGCGTGACCGCGCGGATCGTCGGCCCGCTGGGCGAGCCGCTGCCGGCCGACGGGACGTCGGTGGGCGAGCTGGAGGTACGCGGGCCGTGGGTGACCGCTCGCTACATCGGCGACGACGCCCCGGACGAGGAGAAGTTCCGGGACGGCTGGCTGCGTACCGGTGACGTCGGCACGCTCTCGCCGGACGGCTACATCACGCTCACCGACCGCGCCAAGGACGTGATCAAGTCGGGCGGGGAGTGGATCTCCTCGGTCGAGCTGGAGAACGCGCTGATGGCCCACCCGGCGGTGCTGGAGGCGTGCGTGGTGGGCGTACCGGACGAGCGCTGGGACGAGCGTCCGCTGGCCACTGTGGTGGTCCGCGAGGGCGCCTCGGTGACCGCGGAGGAGCTGCGGGACTTCCTCGCCGGCTCGGTGGCGCGCTGGCAGCTTCCGGAGCGGTGGGCGTTCATCGACGCGGTGCCGAAGACCAGCGTCGGCAAGTTCGACAAGAAGGTGGTGCGCTCGCGGTACGCCGACGGCGGCCTCGACGTGCGGGAACTGACCGCGTCGTAACGTTTCGCGGCGTACCGTCGCCTACACGGGTAGGAACGCGTTCCCAACGGACATTCCTCCCAGAGGGCGGCCCCGGCGTTCGCACCGCGCCGGGGCCGCCCGTCCGTTACGGGGTGACCCGCACCGTCATTGTTGCGAAACTTGTTCGCGTCTGTCCGGCTGTCGGGGAAATCCGGTCGCCTACTCGTCGGCGGTGCTCACCAGCACCTTGCCCACCACGCTGTCCTGCACCGCCTGCTGCGCGGCGGCGGCCTCCGCCAGCGGATACCGGTGCAGCGGCAGGCCCGCCTCCTCACCGACCCGGATCGCGCCCTGCGCCACCGCCGCCGCGATGTCCGTGACCGCCTGCGCCTTCGCCACCTTCGGCGCGGTGTAGATCAGCACGAACTGCCAGCGCGCGTTCGGGCCCATCAGCGGCCGGATCGGCAACGTCACCTCGTCGCCGCCGTCGTCGGCGTACACGCAGACCGCCCCGCCGGTGCGCAGCATCCGGACGTCGGCGGCGGCGTTACGGGCGGCGGACACCTCGACGATCGTGTGCACCCCGTCGGGCGCGACCTTGCGGACCTCCTCGACCACGTCCTGCTCGCGATAGTTGATCACGAAGCTGGCGCCGGCCACCGCCGCGAGCTGCGCCTTCTCCGGGCTGCTCACCGTGGTGATCACGCACGCGTCGGCCCAGCGGGCGAGCTGGATCGCCGCGTTGCCCACCGCGCCCGCGCCGCCCTGCACCAGCACCACGTGGTCGCTCAACGCACCGGCGTGCAGCTTGTCCGGCATGAACTCTCCGGCGGTCAGGCAGCGGTGCGCGGTCATGAACGGGATGCCGAGCGCCGCGCCCAGGTCGAACGAGGCCGGACCGAGCGGCACCGCGTGCCGGACCGGCACCAGCGTGTACTCGGCGGCGGTGCCCCACGGCCGTTGCCAGGCCGCCTCCCACACCCAGACCCGCTCACCGATGAGCGTCCGGTCCACGCCCTCGCCGACCGCCTCGACCACCCCGGCGCCGTCCTGGTGCGGGATCTGCCACCCGGCCGGCAGCGGCCACGCCTGGCGGGCCTTCCAGTCGGTGGGGTTCACCCCCGACACGGCCATCCGGACCAGCACCTCGCCCGGCCCGGGCTCCGGCACCGGCCGCTCCACCACCTGGAGCACCGAGGCGTCCCCGCTGTGCTCGTACACGATCGCCTTCATCGCCGTCCCTCCGCCGTCCTTCCGGGTGCGCTACCCGGCAGCCGCCCGAACATGCGGCCCCGGGCGCACCGGCCACCGTACGACGGCTCGTCAGGCGGCCGGCTTGAGCACGACCTTCGAGTAGCCCGGCTCCCGGCGGTCGAAGCGCTGGTACGCCTCCGGCGCCGCGTCCAGCGGCAACTCCTTGCTCACCACGAAGCTCGGGGTCGCCCGCCCCGCCGTGATCAGGTTCCGCAGGTACGCGTTGTAGGTCTTCACGTTCGCCTGCCCGGTGCCGATCCGCAGGCCCTTCTCGAACAGCTTGCCCACCTTGAACAGCAGCTCACCCCGGGCGGAGTGCTCGTCCGGGGCGCCCGGGTCCGCCGAGAGGTAGAGCCCGACCACGCCGATCGCCCCGGTCGCGCGCACCACCTCCACGAGCGTGTTCAGCACCAGCGCCGGCTGCTCCTCGCCGCTGGGCGCGGACGCCTGGTATCCCACCGCGTCCACGCCGTGATCGGTGCCCACCCCGTCGGTCCGGTCCCGGATCTGCTCGACCGGATCACCCGCGCTGAAGTCGATCGCTGTGGCGCCGATCGACTCGGCCAGCCGCAGCCGGTCCGGCACCCGGTCCACCACGAACACCTCGGACGCCCCGATCAGCACCGCCGAGTACGCGGCCATCAGCCCGACCGGCCCGCCGCCCATTACTGTCAGGTTCTCGCCCGGCCGCAGCCCGGTCATCGCCACCCCGTGGTAGCCGGTCGGGAAGATGTCGGCGAGCATCGCGTAGTCGTTCTCGTGGTCGGTGCCCGGCGGCAGCTTCAGGCAGTTGAAGTCGGCGAACGGCACGCGCAGGTACTCCGCCTGCCCACCCCGGTACGGCCCCATCGACACGTAGCCGTACGCGCCGCCGGCGAAGCCCGGGTTCACCGTCAGGCAGAACCCGGTGCGCTGCTCCCGGCAATTGCGGCAGAACCCGCACGCCACGTTGAACGGCATCGAGACCCGGTCACCCACGCGCAGGCTCGTCACGCCCGGCCCGGTCTCGACGATCACGCCCATGTTCTCGTGGCCGAACACGATGCCCGGCTCGGCGGCCGTCCGACCCTCGTACATGTGCAGGTCCGAACCGCAGATCGCGGTCGTCGTGACCTGGACGACCACGTCGTTCGGATCCTCGATCCGCGGATCGTCGACCTCGTTGACGGCCACCTCGTGCGGCCCCTCGTACACCACAGCCCTCATGTCACCGACCGTAGGCCGGGTGGTGGCGGCGGGTGGGTGGTTCAGTCGATCCCCGCCACCACCTCGGGCGTGAGCGCGCCGATCGAGGGGAGCAGCACGGCCGCGAGCGCCTCGGCGTCCGGATCGAGCGGGTACGACGCGTGCGGCACCGCCACCACCCGGCACCCGGCGGCGGCCGCCGAACGGACCCCGTTCGACGAGTCCTCCACCGCCACGCACCGCGCCGGGTCGACGCCCAGCCGCTGCGCCACCGCGAGCCACACGTCGGGCGCGGGCTTGCCCCGGGCGGTCTCCTCGGTCGACAGCGTCGCGCCGAACGCGCCGGCCAGGCCCGTCGCGTCCAGCGCCGCCGCGATCAGCCGGGTCGGTGAGGAACTGGCCAGCCCCAGCGGCCACCGCGCGGCCATGCCACGCACGACCGCGTCGGCGCCGTCGATCAGCGGTACGCGCTGCGCGTACCGCCGGGCCATCTCGGTCACCACCTCGGTGGCGACCTGCTCGGCCGACCTGCCGACGCCCAGCTCACCGCTCAGGTAGGCGGCCCACTCGCCGGTGCTCATGCCCATCAGCCGGCGCTGCGTGTCCGGCTGCCAGACGCCGCCGTGCTCGGCCACGTACGACCGCCGGACCTCCTCCCACACCGGCTCGGAGTCCACGATCACGCCGTCCAGGTCGAAGAGCACCGCGTCCACCACGTCGACCATCCTGCCCCAGCCGGCGGCCGGACTCACCGTGGCAGCACCGCTCCGGCCGAACGCTGTGCCGGAAGGCCGATCGGGGCCTTGGCCGGGATGATCGTGCGGCAGCGCGTCGCGATCGGTTCCAGCAGCTCCCGCAGCCGGGCGGTACGCTCCGCACCCAGCGCCCGCCACGGACCCGCCGCGGCCCGGTCGGTGGCCTCCTCGACCACGCGGAACGTCTCCGTGGCGTACGGCGTGGGGTCCAGGTCGTCGGTCAGCCAGCCCTTGTCCACCAGGCGCTGCTCGGCGGCGGTCCACTGCTCGTCGGTCCAGCCCCGGGCCGGCTGGTGGAACTCGCGGGACTGGTCGACCCGGCACCGCCAGGCCACCACCTCGGCCGGTTCCAGCCCGGTCGTGACCAGCGCCGCCACGTGGCCGTCGCCGCGGTGCTCGCGCAGCGTCGCGGCGGCCTGCCAGAGCCGGGCCAGCGGGTACTCGCCCCGGGGCAGGGCGGCGTTCACCGCGCCGAGCACCCGCCCGGCCGTGTCCACCAGCCCGGCCGCCTCCTCCAACAGGTCGGCGGCCTCGACCAGGTGCGACTCGGGCAGCTCGTAGGTGAACTCGGCGAGCGCCTGCACGCCTCCGGTGAGCCGGGCCCGCAGCGCCTCCTCCGGGGTGGCCAGGCGCCACACCGACGGCAGCGCGCGGGCCACCATGGCCGGCGCGAAGCTGAAGAACGCAGCCGTCACCGCCGGCGCGTCGACCGCCCCGAGCGGCGCGGCCCGGCCAGCGAAGTAGCCGCGCCAGTAGCCCCGCAGCCCGACCGCCTCGAACGCGGCCCGGGCACGGGGGTGGAAGTAGGTCACCGCGTGGACCGGCTCGTAGAGCGTCCACATCTGCCGGGTCACCCCGGCCTCGTCCAGCGCCGCCACGTGCACCTCCGCGTCGGTGGGCAGATCACCACGGACGGACGTGCCGCCCGTGGTGACCATGAACCTACTGCCGCTGGGTGACCGGACGGAAGCCCGGAGTGATCTACTGCGCAGCCAGCACGTCGACGACGAAGCGCAGTGGCCCGGCCGGACGACCGCCGGCGGCGTCGTTGCCGTACGCCAGCTCGGCCGGGAGGTCCAGCTGGACCCGGCTGCCCACCGGCACGCCGACCAGGCCCTGGTCCCAGCCCTTGATGACCTGGCCCACGCCGATCTGGAAGGTGGCCGGCTGGCCGCTGTCCCAGGACGCGTCGAACTGCTTGCCGTCCTTGTAGAAGACACCCACGTAGTTGGTGGTGATGTTCTGCCCCGCCTTCACCGCCGGGCCGGTGCCCTTGACGATCGTGGTGACGGTGAGCTTCTTCAGCTCACCGGTACCGGCCTGCACTGTCGGCTTGGTCTTCAGCGCCGGGTCGAAACCGGCGGGCAGCTCCGGAGCGGGCGCCGCGGTCGGCTCGGCCGGCGCGGTGGGGCTGGCCGAGGAGCCGGCGGTGGACGCCTTGTCGTCGTCCCCGCTGTTCAGCCAGACCAGGCCGCCGACCAGGGCCACCACGGCGAGCACACCGACCGCCGCGCCGAGGATCGACTGCCGGCGGCGGCGCGCCTCGGCTGCCTTCTTCTCGGCCAGCTGGGCGGCCAGCCGCCGCTGTGCCTTGGTGGCCGGGGCCTGGCCCGCCGACCGGTTCTCCACACGCTCGCTCACGTCGACTCCCTGCAGGGTGGGTGGGTGCGCCCCCGGCGGGCCGCCGCCGAGGCCAGCGCACACGGTACCCGCCCGGAGCCCCAGCGTGCCCGTACGGCCGCCACGATCCGGACACGATGCCCGATACGGGGGCACCGCACGGGGTACGTTCCGACCATGGCGATCCTCAGCGAAGAAGACCTGGCCCTGCTCGGCGAGCCGCAGCTCGCGCACGTGGCGACGATCGAGGCCGACGGCACCCCGCACGTCACCCCGGTCTGGGTGGACACCGACGGCGAGCACATCGTGTTCAACACGGCCAAGGGGCGGCAGAAGTACCTGAACATGTCCCGCAACCCGGTGGTCGCGGTGTCGGTAGCGGACAAGGCCGACGACTTCCGCACGCTCTGGATCAAGGGCACCGTCGAGTTCGTCACCGAGGGCGCCGACGAGCACATCGACCGGATGGCGAAGAAGTACCTCGGCCAGGACACCTACCCCTGGCGCCGGCCGGGCGAGGAGCGCGTCATCGTCCGCGTCACCCCGACCGAGAAGCTCGGCCGCGGCTGAACGGCGGAGCCCCGCCCGCCACCGGGGGCGGGGCGATCGCCGTACGCGTCAGGCGGTCTTCTTCTTCGCGGGCGTCTTCTTGGCGGCGGTCTTCTTTGCCGGTTCGGCCTTCTTCGCCGCCGTCTTCTTCGCGGGCGCCTTCTTGGCAGTGGTCTTCTTCGCCGGTTCGGCCTTCTTCGCCGGCGCCTTCTTCGCGGCCTTCTTCGCCGAGCGCGCCGACGAGATCGGCGTCGGCTCGGCCCCGCCGCCGGACGGCGCCTCGCCCCGGGCCGCCCGGGCCCGCTCCACCGACGCCTTCAGCGCGGCCATCAGGTCGACAGCGGCGGCCGGCGCCGCCTCTTCCTCCTCCGGCTGCACCACCTCGCGGCCCTCGACCTTCGCGTCGATGACCTCCTGCAACGCGGCCCGGTAGTCGTCGGTGAACGCGTCCGGCTCGAACTCCCCGGCCATCGAGTCGATGAGTGAGCTGGCCATCGCCAGTTCCGGCGGGCGTACCTTCAGGTCCTCGTCCAGGAAACCGAAGTCGGGCCGGCGGATCTCGTCCGGCCACAGCATGGTGTTGAGCAGCAGCACGCCCTCGCGGACCCGCAACGTGGCGAGCTGCTCCCGCTGGCGCAGCGCCACCTTGACGATCGCCACCCGCTCCGAGTCGGACAGCGCGTCGCGCAGCAGCACGTACGGCTTCGTGGCCGAGCCCTCCGGCTCCAGGAAGTACGCCTTGTTGTAGAGGATCGGGTCGACCTGCTCGGCCGGTACGAACTCCAGCACGTCGATCGCGTGCGAGGTGCTCAACGGCAGGTCGGCGAAGTCCTCGTCGGTGAGGATGACCATCTCACCGCCGCCGATGTCGTACCCCTTGGCGATGTCGTCGTAGGTGACCTCCTCGCCGCAGACCGAGCAGGTGCGCTTGTAGCGGATCCGGCCGCCGTCCTCACGGTGCACCTGGTGGAAACGGATGTCCTTCTCCTCGGTGGCCGAGTAGACCTTCACCCCGATCGACACCAGGCCGAACGACACCGCTCCTTTCCAGATCGCCCGCATAGCCGCGCTCCTCTCCCCGGTTGACCACCAGAATCGCAAACGATCGAACGGGACGCACGCGCTTCCGTGCGCAACTACAGTCAGGAGGTGCCCGGCGCGCCGTTGAAGCCGATGCTCGCGACGACCGGGCAGCTCCCGGCCGGCGCCGCCTGGTCGTACGAGTTCAAGTGGGACGGCGTCCGCGCGCTCGCCGACATCTCCCGCGGCGACAGGCACTTCTACGCCCGCTCCGGCGTCGAGATCACCACCGCGTACCCGGAACTGCTCAACCTGGCCGAGCAGGTCGGCGACGCGCTGCTCGACGGCGAGGTGGTCCTCTTCACCGACGGGCAGCCCTCGTTCACCGCGCTCGCCGAGCGGATGCACGTCCGCAACCCGGCCAAGGCGGCGCGGCTGGCGGCGACCGTACCCGTCACGTACATGATCTTCGACCTGTTGCGGCTCGACGGCGTCGACCTGACCGCTCGGCCGTGGCGGGAGCGGCGGGCGGCGCTGGAGTCGCTCGGGCTCGGCGCCGCCCGGTGGGCGGTGCCGCCGGTCTTCGGCGACGGCCCGGCCACCTACGCGGCGGCCGGTGAGCACGGGCTGGAGGGGGTGATGGCCAAGCGGGTCGACTCGCTCTACCGGCCGGGCGTGCGCTCGCCGGACTGGGTGAAGGTCAAGCTGGAGGTCACCGCCGACTTCGTGGTCGGCGGCTGGCGACCCGGGGCGCGGCGCGTCGGTGGCCTGCTCGTCGGCGTGCCGGGCCCGGACGGGCGGCTCGTCTACCGGGGGCGGGTCGGCGGCGGGATCGGCGCGGCCATCGAACGGGAACTGCTGCGCGAGCTGGAGCCGCTGCGCGCCACCGACTCGCCGTTCGCGGCCGGCGTGCCGCGCGAGGATGCCCGGGGCGCGATCTGGGTAACTCCCCGGATCGTGGTGGAGGTCAAGTACGGCCAGCGCACGCCGGACGGCCGGCTGCGCTTCCCGCGCATCCTGCGCCTGCGCCCGGACAAGCCGCCCGAGGAGGTCGACGATGCCGTCTGACCGGCTCAAGGTCGAGGTCGAGGGGCGCTCGCTGGAGCTGTCCAACCTGGACAAGGTGCTGTTCCCGAAGGCCGGATTCACCAAGGGCGAGGTGATCGACTACTACACCCGGATCGCCCCGGTGCTGCTGCCGCACCTGAGTGATCGCGCGCTGACCCGGATCCGGTTCCCCAACGGCGTCGACGGCGGCTCGTTCTTCGAGAAGAACGCACCCGCCGCGACCCCCAGATGGGTACGCACCGAGAACCTGCCCGCCCCCGGGTCGACGAAGGGGCGGGAGACCATCGACTACGTGGTGTGCGACGAGCTGCCCACACTCGTGTGGCTGGCCAACCTGGCCGCGCTGGAGTTGCACACTCCGCAGTGGAAGATCGGCGCGCACCCGGACATGATGGTCGTCGACCTGGACCCGGGCGCCCCGGCCTCGCTCAAGCAGTGCTGCCGGGTGGCGCTGCTGATGCGCGACCGGCTGGCTTCCGACGGTGTCGAGGCGTACCCGAAGACGTCGGGGAAGAAGGGCATGCAGCTCTGCTGCCCGATCGCCGGTACGCAGGACGCCGAGATCGTCTCCGACTACGCCAAGCGGATCGCGCAGGAGCTGGAGCAGGCACACCCGAAGCTGATCGTGTCGAAGATGGCGAAGAACCTGCGCCCCGGCAAGGTCTTCATCGACTGGAGCCAGAACAACGCGGCGAAGACGACTGTGGCGCCGTACTCGCTGCGGGCCCAGCCGGTGCCCTCGGTGTCCACGCCGCTGACCTGGGACGAGGTGGAGGCCGGAGCGGCGGGAAAGCGGCCGTCGACGCGGCCGTACACCGCTGGTGAGGTGCTCAAGCGGGTGGAGAAGCAGGGCGACCTGCTGGCGCCGCTGCTCGACGGCGGTCCCGAGCTGCCGTGACCCGCCACCACGCGCCGCCCACGAGCAGCAGCACGATCACGCTGATCGCCACGTCACCCACCAGCGCCGCCGCCGGGCTCGCCGGGGCATAGGTCGGCACGGTGTACGCGAGCGCCGCCGCGACGACCAGGCCTGCCGAACCGGTGGCGAGCACGTGCCGCTGCCCCCAGCCGGGCCGCCGGGACCAGCGCGTCAGCAGGGCGGCGGCGATCCCGGCGAGCGCGAGGGCGAGCACCACTCCCGGCCACCCCGGGGCGATCGTCGGACCGACGTACGCCACCGCCACGACCAGCGCGGGCCGGAGCGGCCGGGGCGGGCCGGCTTCGGTGTGCGGTCGGCCGGCGGGCGGTCGGCCGGTGAGCGTTGGCCCGGTGAGCGTCGGTCCGGCGGGCGTCGGCCCGGGCGTCGGCGCGGCGGGCGGTGGCCCGGCGTGCCGGTGGCGGAGCAGGGCGGCGGTGATGAGGGCCAGCGCCACGCCGACGGCGACCGCCAACTGGACCGGCGAGGCCAGGAAGTTCTTGCGGCCTCCGTCGTCGGCGAACACCAGCAGGCTGCCACCGAGCCAGAGCAGCGCCGCCGCGGTCAGCCCCGGCCGGCCCAGCCAGGGCCGCGTCCGGCGGCCCGCACCGAGGTACGACTCGACGAGCGCGATCGGCGCGCAGATGGTCAGCACCACGTGGTTGCCCACGTAGTCGACCGCCTGCCTCGCGCTGAACCCGAGGCCGGGCACCAGCGTGGCCTCCGCCGCGGTCCGGGTGTCGGCGAACTGGGTGTCGTCGAGGAAGCCGGGATTGAACAGCGACTGGTCGACCAGGCCGGCCTGGATCACGCCGAACGCGGCGGCGAGCAGCGCGATCCCCGGCCAGCCGAGCCCGAGCCGCCGCGCCGTCTCGCGGATCAGCAGCGCGGCCCCGCCGTACATCGGGGCGAGCACCAGCACCACGAACGGCATGCCGGTGAGGGTGAAGCCGCCCCAGGAGCACTCGGCGGTCCACGGGGCGAGCAGGAGCAGCGCGATCGCCGGCACCAGCCGCCGACGCGGGGGTTCGGTCGTCATGCCCGCACGGTCCCGCAGCCATCCGGCCGTTCGATACGGCCGTCGGACGACCGGGCCCGCGACCAAAGTCGACGGTCGCGGGCCGGTGGGCCCGGCTAGAGCGCGAACAGCAGGGCGGCGTCGAGGAGGACGACCACCGCGGTGGCGAAGTGGATGCCGAAGGCGGTCGCCCGGGAGCCGCCGTGCCGCAGCACGACGAGGGTGTCGCCCAGCGGGGCGAGCGCGACCACGAGCATGAACCAGGCGACGGCGTCGGCGCTGGTGAAGGCGATCAGGGCGAGGCCGACCAGGCCGTAGGTGAGGTCACGCAGCCCTTTGATCGTGAGGTACGCCGGATCTCCCGTCCCCTCCGCGGCCGGGACGCCGTAGCCGGCGGCGGCGACTCGGGGAGTCAGGAGGAAGCGTGCGCCGATCAGGACGATGAAGAGGCTGAGGACGACGGCGAGCCCGTAGGCGATGGGGGTGAGCATGTCGGCTCCGATTTCTAGCAGTGCTAGGGATGAGAGCAAAGCTAGCAGAGCGTCGATAGATTGGCTAGCGATGCTAGAGTGCCGCTCATGTCGATTCGGGCCCGCCGGGAGCGGGAGCGGGCGGACCGCGAACGGGCGATCATCACCGCCGCCCGGGACCTCGCCGAGTCGGAGGGCTGGGACGCGGTCACCACCCGCCGCCTCGCCGCCGAGATCGAGTACAGCCAGCCCGTCCTCTACAGCCACTTCAAGGGCAAGGACGCCATCATGGCGGCCGTCGCCCTGGAGGGCTGCGCCGAACTGGCAGTCGAACTCGCCGCCGCCCGGGCCGCCGCCACCGACCCGCGTGCCGCGGTGGCCGCCATCGCCACGGCGTACGCCGCCTTCGCCGAACGCCGGCCCGCGCTCTACGACGCGATCTTCACCCTCCCCGTCGCCCTCTCCTTCGCCAGCCAGGACACCCCCGTCGAGCTGGTCCGGGCCTTCGCCGAACTGGCCGAGACGCTGAGCCCGTTCGCCGGTGACGACGACCTCGAGACGTTCACCGAGACGTTCTGGAGCGGACTGCATGGCCAGGTCACGCTGATGCGCGGCGGCCGTCTGCGGCGCGACGAACACGAGCGGCGGCTGGCCCTCCTGGTCGACCGGTTCACCCGGCTAGGGTGAGCTGACCGCCAGGGAGGAGCACATCCGATGGCCACCCGCGCACCCGCCGCTGTCGCAACCGACGAACCGCTGCTGACCTACCTCGACGACGCCACCGGCGAGCGCACCGAGCTGACCGGGCCGCAGCTGGGTCAGTGGGCGGCCCGCAGCGCCGGGCTGCTGCGCGACGGATGCGGGCTGCGCCCCGGCGACCGGGTGGCGGTGCTGCTGCCGCCGCACTGGCGTACCGCGGCGGTGCTGATCGGCGCCTGGTCGATCGGGCTGACCGTGTCGTTCCGTCCCCGCGCGCTGGCCGGACTGCCGGTGCTGGAACCCGGCGCGGACCGGCCGTACGACGCGGTGTTCGTGACGCCGGAACGCCTCGACGACTGGCTGGAGGACGTACCCGAGGGGACGCACCGCTACCTGGTGGGCACCGGGCCGGAGCCGCTCGGCGAGGTGCCGCCGGGCTGGTTGGACTGGTCGGCCGAGGTGCTGCGACACCCGACCGACCCGCCGGACTACACCGCCGTCGACCCGTCCGACCCGGCCACGCCGGACGGCACCAGCTTCGGCGCGTGGCGGCATCTGGCCGCCGAGATCGCCACTCGGATGGACCTGCACCCGGGCGACCGCCTCGTGGTGGACCCGAGGGAGGACGAGCAGCCCGTGAAGTGGCTGCTGGCCCCGTTGTCCGCCGGCGCCACAGTCCTGATCCACACCACCCCCACCCCCTAGCCCCCGCCCCCGCCCCCGTCGATCTTGCGATTTCGGCCCTCACGGTGCCCGGGTTGCGGCTTTTATCGGGGCGGCAACTGCATGATCAACGAGGTGGCGGGGGCGCTCCTGTCGATCTTGGAGTTGTGGCGCCCAGATGGTCGGATTTGCGGTATTCGTGAGGTGTCACAACTCCAAGATCGTGGAGGGCGGGGGAGATCTTGGTACCGCGCGGCACCTGTGGGGGCGCTCTCCTTCCCGGGTCTCGGCCGATCCCGGTCCGTGGGGCGTCTGTCTCAAGGTGGGCGGCCCGAAGCGGCGGGGCGGTGGGGAAACTGGTTGACCGTGGGGGACGGGGTGGTGCCTACTGCGTCGGAGTGCCGGACCGTGAGGGTCGGGCGGGGTGGCGGGAGTGGGCGTGGACGGGACGGATGCGCTGGTCTGGCGGGAGTTCGGCGACGACGACCTGCCCGCGTTGACCGGCCTGGCGCAGGCGTGCCTCGCCACTGACGGCGGGTTGCCGCTGTTCGGGCGTACCCCGTTGGCGCGGGCGCGGCTGCTGCAGACGCGTACCCACGGCGCCTGGTCCGGCGGCGACCTGGTCGCGGCCGTCGGGGTCGGCACCGGGCGGACGCCGGCCACCGCCACCGGCCTGGTGCACCCGGCGTGGCGCGGGCGTGGGCTCGGCGGCGCGCTGCTGGACTGGGCGGAGAAGCAGGCGGGCGCGGGCCTGCTGGTCACCACCGAGACGTGGACCGCTGGTGCGGAGGAGTTGTTCGCGGCGCGCGGCTACACGCGGACGTTCCTGGAGTGGGTGCTGCGGCACGACCTCGACGTGCTGCCCGAGGTCGCCGCGCCGGACGGCGTGACCGTGGAGCCTGCGACGCTGGGGGCGGAGCTGTTCGCCACCTACCGCGCGTCGTTCGCCGACCGGCCCGGATTCGTCGAGCCGGAGGTCGACGAGTGGCTGGGCGACCTGCGTGACGACGAGGACTTCCGGCCGGAGCTGACGCTGCTCGCACGCGGCCCGGGCGGCACGGCGGCCGGCTTCGTCACAGTGCTCGACAACTGGATCGACCAGGTCGGCGTGGTGCCCGGGTGGCGTGGGCGACGGGTCGGCGCGTACCTGGTGGCGCGCGTGCTGCGCGGCCTCGCCGACGCGGGCGCGGACGCCGCGTGGCTCTGCGTCAACGACGACAACCCGGCCGCCGGGCTGTACCGGCGGCTCGGCTTCCGCGACTTCGGCCGCCGCGCCCGCTATCTGCATGGCTGACCCGACGCGGGAGGCGATTCTGCGGGCCCTCGCCGACCTGTGGGCGAACGGCTGCCCGGTGCCCGCGCCCGAGCTCCACGAACGGCTCGCCGACGTCGGCCTGCGCCGGTGGCGCAGCGTCGCCCGCCGGCACCGGGGGCGGCGGCTCGGCCCGGACGACCGGCTCAGAGATCTGGTACGCGGACTGGTCGCCGCGTTCGAGCCGGACCCCAAGCTGGTCGGGCCGCTGGTGCGCGACTACGAGTGCGTGGCGCGCGCCATCGCCGACGCCGTGACATCGACCGAGCCGCCGGGGACTGTTGCGGATGCCCGGTGACGTGGTCTTATGGCGGAACGACGACGTCATCGATCCGCAGCTTTGACAACCCCGCGTCGGTACTCCTTTCATGCCTCTCGAAAGGTGCAACGATGCACAGGAAACCGACGATCCACCTGGCAGTGCTCGTCGCTGCCGCAGCCACCTTCCTGACCGCCGGCGGAGCCCCCGTCGCGGCCACGGCCGCACCCGTGACCGCCTCTCCCGCCGCCGTCGAGTGTGAGCCGGGCGCCGACACGCACAGCGCCGCCCGGGTACGCGAGGGCGCCACCGCCAAGGAGCCCGAGCTCTACTCGACGAACGAGGCCAAGGCGTACGGCGTCATCAAGGACTCGCCGCGCCTGGCGAACGGCAGCGTCACCGTGCCGACGATCTTCCACATGATCTCGGACCACGAGTTGAGCGCGGCCGAGAAGGCCCGCTGGAACACGCTCATCTCGGCGCAGATGACGGTGCTGAACGACTCGTTCGCGGGTCGTACCGCGGCCGACGCGTCGGACACGCCCTTCCGGTTCTCGCTCGTGGACACCACCTGGACCGTCAACAGCGCCTGGTACACGGTGGTGCCGGGCAAGAACGAGCGGGACATGAAGAAGGCGCTCTACACCGGTGACTCCCGCACCCTGAACGTCTACGCGGCGAACATCGGGGACGGGCTGCTCGGCTGGGCGTACTTCCCGAAGGGCTACAACAACGGCCGCGACTACATCGACGGCGTGGTGATGCTCGACGAGTCGATGCCGGGCGGTACGGCCGGCAAGTACGCGCTCGGTGACACGCTGACGCACGAGGTGGGGCACTGGCTGATGCTGGAGCACACGTTCGCGCACGGCTGCTCCGCGTCCGGCGACTTCGTGGCCGACACGCCGCGTGAGGCGGCGCCGCAGTTCAACTGTCCGATCGGGGCGGACACCTGCACCGCGCCGGGCCTCGACCCGATCCACAACTTCATGGACTACACGCAGGACTCCTGCATGAACATGTTCACCCCCGGCCAGGCCGACCGGATGAGCGACGCCTGGGTGGCGTTCCGCGCCAGCGGACGAGGCTAGACCGGACAGTGACTACCGGATGGGTGGCACCCGCCTCGGCAGGTCTGCCCATCCGGTAGCCGGTTGATCAACTAGCCCTGCCGGCTCCGCTGCAGTGCGGGCGGAAGCCTCGTGCGGTGGTCGGTCCTGGCATCCGCGAGATCATTCGCGTTCAGCCCTTCGACGGGATTCTTGCCGCTCGAGTCACAGAGCCGGGCCATCCGTAGGTCGGCACCCCTGATATCCGCACCCGACAAGTTCGCCCCGGCCAGATCAGCGCCGATGAGAGCAGCGCCTCGTAGATCCGCCTCGCTGAGGTCGACCCGCCTCATCTGGACCCCCACAAGACGCGCATTGCGCAGATCAGCGGACTTGAGAACCGCTCGATTCAGTCGGGAGAAGCCGAGGTCCGCCTTCGCCGCCGAGATGTGTGCCATGTTGGCGCCGTCGAAGTGGGAGTCGCGAGCCTCGGCCTGCCGTAGGGAGGCGAAGCTTAGGTTTGCGTTGTGAAGACGGCATCGGTTCAGACGCGCGTGGCACAGGTCTGCTCGCGTCAGGTCCGCCAACTGCAGGTCCGAGAAAGAAAGATACGCGTTGCGCAATCTGCACTCGGACAGGCACGCGTCGAGAAGTAGCGCGTGTGAGACATTCGCGCCCAGCAAGGTGGACAAGGTCAGGTCAGCGCCGCTGAGCGAAACCGCGAACATATTGGCGTGGTCGAGCCGGGCCAGATGCATTTTGGCATAGTTCATGCTGCTCCGGTTGAGTTCGGCGCCTCGCAAGTCGGCCTTGCTCAGTTCGGCGTAGTCCAGCATCGCCCGGTACAGACGGGCTTCCCGTAGCTTGCATCCGGAGAAGTCTGAGTTATGCAGGCGCCCGTACGGAGCATGTAGGTAGTCGAGTCTCAGGTCGTGCAGGTCCAAGCCCGTCCGTTCCGTGCCACGTCGCCCCGGCCGGTAAGCGAGCGCCGTCACGGTCGCCCTGACGTCCTCCGGCGGGTCTTGGGGCAGATCCTCCGACGACTCATACGTCGAACCAGGACTGTCGGAACCGGGCGCGCTGCGGTCGCGTAGAAAGGCGATGAGCACGTCGACGGTGTCCTGGTGATGAGACGGAGAATCCTGAAGAACTCGAGCGAGGGCGTGTATACCGCCGATGCGGATATGGATCTTCGTAGAATCCAGCCGCTCTAGTGCCTTGGTGAAGCGGTCGGTGACTTGGCCCCGATTCGCGAGCCGGTAGTTGCGTGCGGTGTACAACAGGCCGATGGCGACGACGATCGCCCCGCCGAGCGACGTCACCAGCAGCCTGGCGTTGTGATAGGCGCTGAGGCGGGCGTCGGGGCTCGCTTGGCGCAACGCGGTCCGGTCCAGCAGGCGTGGTGCTTCGGCGATCGCCCAGCCGTAGACGGCAAACGCCGAGCCTATGACGAATGCTGACAGCAGGAGCACCCACCGCCGCTGTGCGTCATGCGCGGCGAGTGGCCGATGCGGTCTGCTCCAACCGAAGTCTCGAGCGAAGAGACGGAGTGCTGCTTTGATCCGCCACCAGCGCGCACGTAGTCTCGCCATGACGCCGTTCTAGCGCATCTCCGCCAGATCGTCAGTCGACTGTGGGCAGCGACGGGCCGAGGACGTCGTCGGCGTCCACGATCGTGTACGCGTACCCCTGCTCGGCCAGGAACCGCTGCCGGTGCGCGGCGTACTCGGTGTCGATGGTGTCCCGGGAGACCACCGTGTAGAAGTGCGCCTGCCGGCCGTCGGCCTTCGGGCGCAGCACCCGGCCGAGCCGTTGCGCCTCCTCCTGCCGGGAGCCGAACGTACCGGACACCTGGATCGCCACCGCCGCCTCCGGCAGGTCGATGGAGAAGTTCCCGACCTTGGAGATGACCAGGGTGCGGATCTCGCCGGAGCGGAACGCGTCGAACAGCCGCTCGCGCTCCTTGTTCGTGGTGGAGCCCTGCACGATCGGCGCGTCCAGGTATTCGCCGAGCTGGTGCAACTGGTCGAGGAACCCACCGATGACGAGGACCTGCTCGGACGGGTGCCGGTCCACCAGGGCCCGCACCACGGGCAGCTTCGTGCGGGCGGTCGCGGCCATCCGGTAGCGCTCCTCGGCCTCCGCCGTCGCGTACGTCAGCCGCTCGGCGTCGGTGAGCGTCACCCGTACCTCGGTGCACTCCGCCGGTGCGATCCAGCCCTGCTGCTCGATGTCCTTCCACGGCGCGTCGTACCGCTTCGGGCCGATCAGGCTGAACACGTCGCCCTCGCGGCCGTCCTCGCGTACCAGAGTCGCGGTGAGGCCGAGCCGGCGGCGGGCCTGGAGGTCCGCCGTGAAGCGGAAGATCGGCGCGGGCAGCAGGTGCACCTCGTCGTAGACGACCAGGCCCCAGTCGCGGGCGCCGAACAGGTCCAGGTGGGTGAACGCGCCGCCGCGCCGCGAGGTGAGCACCTGGTACGTGGCGATGGTGACCGGGCGGATCTCCTTGCGCTCGCCCGAGTACTCGCCGATCTCCTCCTCGGTCAGCGAGGTGCGGGCGATCAGCTCCCGTTTCCACTGCCGTCCCGCCACCGTGTTGGTGACCAGGATCAGTGTGGTCGCCTTCGCCTCGGCCATCGCCGCCGCCCCGACGAGCGTCTTGCCGGCGCCGCAGGGCAGCACCACCACGCCGGACCCGCCGGCCCAGAACGCCTCGACCGCCTCCCGCTGGTACGACCGCAGCGTCCACGGCTTGCCGCCGTCCTTGCCGGACTCGGCCAGCTCGATCGGGTGCGCCTCGCCGTCCACGTACCCGGCCAGGTCCTCGGCCGGCCAGCCCAGCTTGAGCAGCGCCTGCTTGAGCCGCCCCCGCTCGGACGGGTGCACCGCGATGGTGTCGTCGTCGATCCTGGCGCCGAGCATGCCGGCGAGCTTCTTGCTCTTGGCGACCTCGATGAGGACCACCCGGTCCAGCGCGCGCAGCACCAGGCCGTGCACCGGGTCGTTGGCGAGCTGGAGCCGGCCGTACCGGTCCATCGTCTCGGCCACGTCGACGAGCAGCGCGTGCGGCACCGGGTAGCGCGAGTACTTGATCAGCGAGTCCACCACGCCCTCGGCGTCGTGGCCGGCGGCCCGGGCGTTCCACAGACCCAGCGGCGTGAGCCGGTACGTGTGCACGTGCTCCGGCGAGCGTTCCAGCTCGGCGAAGGGCGCGATCGCCATCCGGCACGCCTGCGCGTCGGGGTGATCCACCTCCAGCAGCAGCGTCTTGTCCGACTGCACGATCAGTGGTCCACCGCTCACGCCAGCGTCCTCTCGCATCGCCCGGAACCCGCTGCCCGGAAACTCGTCGCCCGGAACCCGGTCACCCGGCATCCCGTCCGCACCCCGGCTGACCTGCCGCAGGCCGACCATCCAGTGTTGCACGCCGGAGGGCACCGCAAAAAAGTCTCGCTGGACAGGCAACGTCATACTCGTCCCACACGTCTAGCAAGCGGGACGACTGTCCAGGGAGGGCCCATGCAGCGTGTCCGGTTTCTCGCACGGGCCACCGCCCTGGCGGTGGTCGTGCTGGTCGGTGTCGGCGCCTGCGCGCTCGATCCGCAGGCGGAAGGCGCCGGGGGCGGCACCCCCGGCCCGGTCGGGCTGACGGAGGGAGCATCGGGGGCGAGCGCGTCGCCCACGCCGGATCAGCCGGTCACGTCCCCGTCGGCGCAGCCGAGCCGGACGGCCTCGCCGAAACCCTCCCGGTCGCCGGAGGCGACGAAGACGACGAAGCCCAAGCCGAAGCCGAGCGCGTCCGCCGGGTGCCCGCAGGGGGAGCACCAGCGGGCCGTGGAGACGTACCTGACCCGGCTGGGCGGCTTCGGGACGCTGACCGTGGACGGCGAGCAGTCCGCCGCCGACTGCGCGGCGATCAAGAAGTTCCAGATCCGGTACGGGATCAGCCCGTCCTCGGGTCGCGCCGGCCCCACCACGTACGACGTGGCGAAGCGGCTCGCCAGCACCGACACCGCGCGGTGCAAGGCCGGTTCCCGGCTCACCTTCTGCGTCGACCTGACCCGGCAGACGGTCTGGGCGATGCGCGGCGGGAAGGTGGTGATGGGCCCGACAGTCACCCGCACCGGCATGTCCGGCTACGCCACCCCGGCCGGCACGTACTCGGTGGGCCGGAAGAACCCGCGCGAGTGGTCCAACCCGTACGAGGTGTGGCTGCCGTACTGGCAGCAGTTCAACGGCGGGATCGGCTTCCACGAGACCACCACCTACCTGCACAACGGCGCGATCGGCTCGCACGGCTGCGTGAACCTGCTGCACCGTGACGCGGTACGCCTGTGGGAGCTGGGCTCGGTCGGCACCCGCGTGGTCGTGATCGGCCGCCGCCCGGGTACCTGAGCCCCGGAACCCGTCCCACCCGTGACCGGACCGCCCGGATCAGGGTTTTAACCCCTGTCCGCGCGGTCCGGTTGGTGTAACCCTGGAAGCCGGGTCCATGCCGGGACGGGGAGGGACTGCCATGACCGTTGACCAGGACGTGCTTCCCGAGGACGAACGGACGCGGCAGCAGGAGGTGCCCACGGCGGTCGTGCTCGCCTACGCGGCCGCCGCCGCGGGGGTGTTCGGCTGGTTCCTGTTCGGGCTGCTGGTGCAGCAGCAGGGATTCGTCGACTCGGTGGGCGAGTCGGCCGGTGCCGCGTTCGCGTTGCTGCTGGCCGTGTCGGTGATCGGCACGCTGCGCCGCAACGGGGAGTAGCTCACTCCTCCAGCACGGCCGCAGTGATCCGGTGCAGCGCGAACGTGTGCAGCATCTCCGTCCGGTCGTCCTCGGCGCGCAGGTAGCCGGCGCCGATCGACACCGGCCGGACGAGCCGGGACGCGGTCGCCCCGTGCGCGTCGACGTAGCCGACCCAGACCAGCGCCTTGTCCCGTACCGCCTGCTGGAGCACCGCCAGCGCGTCGCCGTGCCCGGACACGGGCGCGGGACCGCCCGCCGCCGGGGCGCCGCGGACCACCGCCGGGGCCCGCCGCGCCGCCCGGGCCGCCGCCTCGCCTCGTCGGATCTGCTCGACCACGCCGAGCAGGCGGGGCATCGGCAGCTTCGGCGTGGCGAGCGGGTCGACCGCACGACCGATCGCGGTACGCGCCGGCGCCCGCCGGGTCTTCGGGCGCGCCAGCACCGTCGCGCCGCTTGCGTCCTCGGGCACCGGGGCGTACCCGGCGTCGCGCAACGCGGTGAGCATCCGGTTGACCTGGTACGGGGTGACCAGCACCGTGGGCGCGAGCCGGCGGAACGCCAGCGGCTCCAGTCGCCGGTCCGCCTGCACCTCGGTGAGCAGCGCCTCGTCGTCGCTGCGCACGTACGCGCCGGCCGACCCGACGCGCAGCCCGCCGTGCTTGCGGGCCACGTCGTCGACCAGATAGGTCAGGCCCTGCGGCACCGGGGTACGCGACCGGCGGCGGAACAGCGCGTGGAGGTCGTCGGCGGTGTAGCCGGCGTCGAGCGCCCGCCTGATGCTCCCCGTGGTGACGCGGTGCACGCTGGCTCCGCCCGCCGACTCGTGCTCGGCCACCACGTCCAGTTCGGCGGCGAGCGCCGGGTCGGGCGGGCCGGGCACCACCACCGTCAGGTCGGCCTGCACCAGCACGTGGTCGACCGGGGCGGGCAGCAGTCCGTCCAGCGCCCGTACCGTCGTCGACGCGTCGCCCGACTCGGCGTCGGAGCGCAGCCCGAGCGGGTCGTCACCGCGCTCGTCGGCCTCGGTCAGCTCGGCGAGCAGCAGCCGCCCGTACGAGGTGAGCGCGCCGAGCCCGGTCACGCCCAGCGTGGCGGCCTCGGCGAGCACCTCCCGGTGCGCCGTCTCCCGTCCCCGGGCCCGCCGGGGCGCGCGCCAGTCCAGCAGTTCCAGCACCTCGTCCGGCGTCGGCGCGGTGCCGGGTGGCAGGTCGGCCAGCACGGCGAGCACCGCACGGCGGGCGGCCGGCGCACCGGCGCGTTCCGCCTCGGCGGAGAGCACCGAGATGGGCCGGTCCCGGTCGTCGCGCTGGCCGATCAGGCCGGCCTGGCGGGGCATCGACATCCAGGCGCGGGCGAGTTGCTCCCAGCGCTGGGCCAGCGACACCGCGCGCCACACCTCGTACCCGCCGGTGGGCAGGATCTGCTGGTCGCCGCCGTACCGGGTGGTGGCCGCGCCGGTCAGTTCCATCTCGCCGGTCAGCCCGGCCGCGTACGCCACCTCGAACAGCAGCGCGGTGGTCGGCTCGTCCAGCCCGAGGCCGCGGGCGAGTCGCCGCAGGTCTCGGACGCCGACGCCGCCGGAGCGCAGGACCGGTGCCGGTTCGGCGGTCAGCGCCTCCAGCATCGCCTCGGTGTGCCGGACCACCTCCATGGTCTGCCCGGCGCCGGCCGAGTCGACGGACTTCACCTCGCGCGGCGGGCCGGACACCACCGGCGGGCTGGTGCGCAGCGGGCCGAGCGGACCGGCGTCGCGGCGCAGCACCAGCCCCACCTCGCGGGGCAGCTCGACGGTGCCGTTGCGGCCGCCGGACATCCGGACCAGCAGCCGGTGCTCGACCAGCCAGCGGATCGGTGAGCCGGTCGGCGCGCCGCCGTTCACGAGGTCGGGCGGGAGCACGTCCTCGGCGCCGGTGGCGGGGGCCTCCAGCGCGCCGGGCGCCACGGTCCCGACCGGCGGCCCGGCGGCGAGCCGGTCCAGGACCGCCCGGGCCGAGGGCGGCGCGGACAGCAGCGTCCGCCGCAGCTTCGCCGGGTCCGCGCAGAGCGCCGCCGCGCGCGGGTCCAGCTCCGCCGCCGGCCGGCCCAGCCCCGCCGGGTACGGGGACACCTCGTCGATGCCGCCGGCCACGCACAGGTCGTGCTCGGGGCCGTACAGCAGGAACCGGGCCCGGAGCCGGTCGACGGCGGCGCGGACCGCCGTCGGTGCGGGCGGGTGCGGCCCGGCGGTGGCCATGGCCAGGACCTGGTCGGTGGAGGTGGCGCCCTCGGGGCCGCGGGTGAGCCGGGCGGCGTCGAGGATCTGGAGGGTGAACTGGTCCAGCCCGTCGAGCGCCCGGGCCACGGAGACCCGGGACTGGGCGCGCAGGGCGAGGGCGGACACGTCGGCCGGCACCGGCACGACGAGGTCGGGCCGCAGCTGGAGCAGGGC
Organism: Micromonospora sp. CNZ285; assembly: GCF_004637285.1. Classification (NCBI taxonomy): domain Bacteria; kingdom Bacillati; phylum Actinomycetota; class Actinomycetes; order Micromonosporales; family Micromonosporaceae; genus Micromonospora; species Micromonospora sp. CNZ285. The sequence continues at coordinate 5,807,059 of NZ_SPQD01000001.1, forward strand.
GGCGAGCGACTCGTCGGGGAGGGCCCGCAGGTGGTCGGCGAGTGAGGTGGTCATCGTCGTACCACGCTAGCCCGCTGGGTAGGTTCTCGGCATGTCTCCGCTGATGGTCGGCTTCGACCTCGACATGACCCTGGTCGACTCCCGGCCCGGGATCGCCGCCGCGTTCCGGGCGCTCACCGCGCGCACGGGCGTGCACGTGGACGGGGAACTGGCCGTCTCCCGGCTGGGCCCGCCGCTGCGTACCGAGCTGGCGCACTGGTTCCCGCCGGAGCGCGTCGAGGAGGCGGTGACGCTCTACCGGGAGCTGTATCCGGCGTACGCGATCACGCCGACCGTGCCGATGCCGGGTGCGGAGGCCGCGCTGCGCGCGGTGCAGGCGCGCGGCGGGCGGACGATGGTGGTGACCGCGAAGATGGGCCGGCTGGCGAAGCTGCACCTGGACCACCTCGGGCTACCGGTGGACGAGCTGGCCGGGGACGTGTTCGCCGAGCAGAAGGCGGTCGCGTTGCGCGAGCACGGCGCGACGCTCTACGTGGGCGATCACGTGGCCGACATGGCCGCCGCGCGAGCCGCGGGAATCCCGGGCGTGGCAGTGGCGACCGGCCCGTGCTCGGCCGACGAACTGACCGAGGCCGGGGCGTACCTGGTACTTGATGATCTCGTCGAATTCCCGGGGGCGCTGGACCGGATCATCGGGCTAGCCTTGGAGGGGTAGACGGTTCGAGTGGAGCGGGGTTCAACAGGTGCCGACGGGTCGAGTGAAGTGGTACGACGCCGCCAAGGGGTACGGGTTCGTCACCAGTGACGAGGGTGGCGACGTGTTCCTGCCGAAGGGCGCGCTACCGGCGGGTGTCGCCGACCTGAAGGGTGGCCAGCGGGTCGATTTCAGCGTGGTCGACAGCCGGCGGGGCGCCCAGGCGATGGGGGTCAAGCTGCTGGAGGCGCCGCCGTCCGTGGCGGAGCTGCGCCGCCGGCCGGCCGAGGAACTCCACGGCCTGGTCGAAGACATGATCAAGGTGCTGGAGGCGAAGGTCCAGCCGGACCTGCGCCGGGGTCGCTTCCCGGATCGGAAGACCGCGCAGAAGATCGCTCAGCTGGTCCACGCGGTGGCGCGCGAGCTGGAGGTCTGAGGGACGAGCCCGGCGTCGGCGGCCCGGCCCAGCAGCGCCTCCACGGCGGCGAAGCCGGCCTCTCCCAGGTCGGCGGTGAACTCGTTGACGTAGAGGCCGATGTGCCGGTCCACCACGTCGGGCTCCATCTCCTGCGCGTGCGCGAGGACGTACTCGCGGCTGGCCTCCGGGTCGGCCCACGCCTGGCGTACCGACTCGCGGATCCAGGCGGCGGCCTCGACCGGGTCGACGGCGCCCCGGCGGGCCAGGATCGCACCGAGCGGGATCGGCAGCCCGGTGTCGCCCTCCCACCACTCGCCCAGGTCGACCAGGGCGGTCAGCCCGTGCCGCGGGTAGGTGAAGCGCGCCTCGTGGATGACCAGGCCCGCGTCGTACCGGCCGGCGGCCACGCCCGGCATGATCTCGTGGAACGGCACCACCTCGATGCGCGCCGGGGCCTGGTCGGCCGCCCAGAGGCGGAACAGCAGGTACGCGGTGGTCCGTTCGCCGGGCACCGCCACCGTCGCCCCGGACAGGTCGGTCCGGTCGCCACGGGTCAGCACCAGCGGGCCGCAGCCCCGGCCGAGCGCGCCGCCGCAGGGCAGCAGGTGGTAGTCGTCGAGCAGCCAGGGCAGCGCCGCGTAGCTGACCTTCACCAGGTCGAACGCGCCCCGCTCGGCGGCGGTGTTCGTGACGTCGACGTCCGCGTAGGTCACCTCGATCGCCGGCGCGCCCGGCACCCGGCCGTGCACCAGGGCGTCGAAGACGAACGTGTCGTTGGGGCAGGGGGAGATCGCCAGGGAGAGCGCCACGGTCCCACCGTAACCCCGGCGGCCGGGCGGCCCGTCACCCCGTCCGGTGTGACGTCCAGCCGGTCCGGTGCAGCCGCTCGATGCCGTCGAGCAGCAGGTCCAGCGCGAACTCGAACTCGAACTGGTCGTCGCAGCCCGGCCCGACGACCGAGTCGCCGTCGTGGGACGCCGCGGTGGCGACGGCCGCGAGGTTGGGGAACCGGGCGGCCACCTCCGGCGGCAGGTCGGCCGGCGCCTCGGGCACCGTCGCACCGGACCGGCCGGCCTGGCGGGAGGCGTCGAACAGTTCCTGGCTGAAGCCCAGCACCCGGCTGCCCAGCGCGTGCATGACGTGGTGGGCCAGGTCGGTGGAGAACCCGCCCGCCCGCAGCGCGCCCACTGTCGAGTCGAGGTACGCCAGGACGGCCGGGGTGGGCGTGGTCCGGGACTCGATCGCCAGCGACGCCCACGGGTGGCGGAGCAGCATCTGCCGCGCCGACAGGATGCGCCGGCGGATCGCCTGCTTCCAGTCGCCGGCCGCCGGCGGGTCGATCTCCGCGACGACGATGTCGATCATGCCGTCGAGCAGTTCGTCCTTGTTCGCGACGTGCTTGTAGAGGGCCATCGGCACGACGCCCAGATCCTGCGCGAGGTTGCGCATGCTCAGCGACTCGATGCCGGTCCGGTCGGCCAGCACGACTGCGGTACGCAGGACGCGATCCCTGGTCAGGGGTGCCCTTCGCGCCGTCTCCAGCCGCTCCGCCATGTCGTCCCCAGTCCTCCCGAAGGCCGTTGACACAGTAACCGTCTTGACTGGTGTACGGCGTACACCTAGCCTTGTCCCATCAAGGTGTACGCCGTACACCTGGGAGGGAGTGGCGACATGAAGGCGATCGTCCAGGAGCGGTACGGCCCCCCGGAGACACTCGCGCTCGCCGACGTCGAGACGCCCGCGCCCGGCCCCGGCGACGTCCTCGTCCGGGTCGAGGCCGCCGCGCTGAACGCGTACGACTGGCACGTCATGCGCGGCGACCCCCGGCTGTCGCGGCTGGCGCTCGGCCTCACGCGGCCCCGCGCCCGCATCCGTGGCCGCGACTTCGCCGGCCGGGTCGAGGCCGTCGGCGCCCAGGTGCGGCAGGTACGCCCCGGCGACGCTGTCTTCGGCGACCTCGGTGAGGCCGACGGCGCGTTCGCCGAGTACGTCTGCGTGCCCGAGCACCTGGTCGCGCCGCGGCCGGCGAACCTGACCCCGGCGCAGGCGGCGGCCCTGCCGCTGGCAGGTGTCACCGCGCTCCAGGGCCTGCGGGACGCCGGGCAGGTCCGGCCCGGCCACCGCGTCCTGATCAACGGGGCCTCCGGCGGCGTCGGCACGCTCGCCGTCCAGTTGGCGAAGGCGCTCGGCGCGACGGTGACAGGCGTGTGCCGCACCCGCAACGTCGACCTGGTCCGCTCCCTGGGCGCCGACCACGTGGTCGACTACACCCGCGAGGACTTCACCCGCGACGGCCGCCGCCACGACGTGGTGTTCGACCTGGTCGGCAACCGCTCCCTGACCGCGTTGCGGCGGGCGCTCACGCCGGACGGGACGCTCGTGCTCTCCGGTGGCGGCGTCTACCGGGGCGGCAGCCTGCTCGGCCCGATCGGGCTGCTGGCGCGGGGACGGCTGCTCGCGCCGGTCGTCAGGCAGCGCGTCGTCGTCCTCGCCACCTCACCCGGCCGGGCGCACCTCGACGTGCTGCGCGAGCACGCCGAGGCGGGCCGGCTCACGCCTGTGGTCGACCGGACGCATCCGCTGCGCGAGGTGCCCGAGGCCGTCCGCTACCTCGAAACCGAGCACGCACGCGCCAAGGTCGTCATCACGATCTGAGCCAGCCGTCCCCAGCCCGACGACTTCTCCACAGGGTTATCCACAGGTGGACGGGGATCAGTGGAGGGCCGCCGCCGCGGCGGTGAGCGCGGCGAACGCCTCCCGCATCCGCCACGCGCTCCGGTCACGCGGGCCGATCGGGTTGGAGACCGTACGCAGCTCGGCGAAGGGCACACCGGCCTGAGCGGCGGCTACTGCCACGCCGTACCCCTCCATCGCCTCGGCCACCGCGTCCGGGTGCCGTTCGGCGAGGGCCGCCGTGCTCGCGGCGGTGCCGGTCACCGTGCTGACGGTGAGCACCGTGCCGACGGTGGCCCCCGGCAGCGCGGCGCGCAGACGGGCCAGCAGGCCCGGGTCGGCGGGCACGATCCGGCCGCCGCCCAGCAGTTCGGGAGGCATGCCCAGGTCCTCGACCGGGATGAAACCAGACGGCGACTCGGCACCGAGGTCGGCGGCGACGCTGCGGTCGGCGAGCACCGTGCCGCCCACCGCGACCCGGCCGACGAACCCTCCGGCGATGCCGGCACTGAGCACCGCCCGGTACGGCCGCCCGGCCGCCTCGGCCAGCGCCAGCAGCCGTGCCGTGGCGGCGCCGGCGACGGCCGGGCCGACCCCGACCGGCAGCACCGTCACGTCCGGCGATGCAGTCCCGTCGGGCGCTGCTGTCCCGTCCGGCGCTGCCGGTGCGGTGAGGCCGGCACGGATCGCCTCGGCCTCGGCCGGCACGGCCGTGACCACGAGCAGGCCGGTCACGCCACTGGCCCCGGGGATCGCGCCGCTCGGTGTCCTCGACGCCGCCCGGCCCGCCCACCGAGGAGGACGGCCGGTAGATGTGGAAGCCGGGCGGGGCCAGCCCGTCGTCGTCCGGCGGCGGGCCGGAACGCTGGGGCGCCGGTGACGTGGGCGCCGGGTCGTCGAACGAGGTGGCGGCCGGTTTCTCGTCGCGGGTCACCTGCTCCGCCGCCAGTTCCTCGTCGCCGAGCGGCCGGCCGGCCAGGTGCTCACCGCGCAGCTTGCCGGCGACGAGCACGCCGCGTACGGCCACCAGCGCGGCCACCGCGGCGGCGACCGTCACGCCGATCAGGCCGGTGAACGGCACCAGCCCGAGCCCGCCGCCGGCCACGAACGCGAGCATCAGGGCGGTCTCCGAGTGCGCGAACGAGCTGGCGCGCAGCCGCTCCGGGATGCGTTCCTGGATCGAGGCGTCCACCGCCAGCTTGGCGATCCCGCTCATCATCGCCGCGACCAGGCAGAGCAGCGCCACCATCGGCAGCGAGAACTTCAGCGCGGCGAGCACCGCCACACCGGCCACCACGATCGTGCCGCTGGACTGGAGCGCTGTCGGCCGGTGGATGCGCAGACGGGTGCCGAGCGCGGTGGCCAGGAACGTGCCGACCGCCAGCGCGCCGCCGACCAGGCCCAGCGCGCCCTGGGCGCCGAGGTCGCGGCCGAAGAAGTCGGTGGTCAGGTCACCGGCCTTGATCGCGAAGGCCAGGAACAGCAGCAGGAAGCCGTAGAGCCCGCGCAGTGCCGCCGCGCCGATCAGCGTGGCGATCACCAGCCGGCCGCTGGGGCGACCCCGGCCGAGCGGGCGCTCGCCGTCGCGGCGGCGCAGCGCGCGCAACGGGTGCGGCATCCGCTCCGGCGGCTCGGAGTCGGCCTTCGGTGGCAGCCGGAGCGAGATCACCATGCCGATCAGGAAGATCACCGAGGCGACCCGCAGCGGCCACTGCGGCCCGAACCAGAACGCGGCCAGGCCGATCGGTGCGACGAGTGCGCCGGCCACCGTGCCGTAGACGCTCGCGCGCGCCCCGACCTGGGACAGCCCGAGCCCTTCGGGGAGCAGCCGGGGGACCGCCGCCGAGCGGGCCACCCCGTACGCCCGGGAGAGCGCGAGCACGCCGAACGCCGCGGGATAAAGCCCGAAGCTGCCGATGTAGTCGGAGATCAGCCAGGCCAGGAACGCCCGGCCGAGCATGGTGGTGGCCAGCGCGTACCGCCGGCCGTGGCGGAAGTGGTCGAGCAGCGGGCCGACCACCGGGGCGAGCATGGCGAACGGGACCATGGTGACCAGCAGGTAGAGGGCCACCTTGTTGCGCGCCTCGCCCAGCGGCACGTCGAAGAAGATCGTCCCGGCCAGGCCGATCGCGATGAGCGTGTCACCGGCGCAGGAGAGCGCGTGCAGGTCGAACAGGCGGACCATGCCCACCTCGTTGCCGGCGCTGCGGGCCCGGGCGGTGCCGGCCCGCCGGGTCATCCAGCGCCCGCCGTGCATCGAGCCCCGCAGCAGCAGCCGGGTGGCGCGGATGCCGGTGCCGACGGTCCGCCCGAGGAAGGAGCGGCCGGAGCGGGAGGACAGCGCCATGCGTCCCATCCTCACCCATCCGCTCCACGTGCGCCGCATCACCCGGAGAGAATGACTCCGGGGAGTGCCTGTCGCCCGTGGACGGGCATGGGGAACAATGGTCCGGTGACCAGGCCCGCCTCCGCCCGCGCTCCCCGGCTCGACCAGGTCTGCGCCGCCGCCGTCGAGGTGGCCCGCGACGCGATCACCGAGGTGGAGCCCACCGACATCGGCGATCATCTCCAGGCGGTCGCCGAGGGCGACCGGGTCGTCACCCACTACTTCGAATGCCGGATGGCCGGTTACCGCGGCTGGCGCTGGGCCGTCACGGTGACCCGGGTGCCGCGCAGCCGGCACGTCACGATCTGCGAGACGGTGCTGCTGCCCGGCCCGGACGCGCTGCTCGCCCCGGGCTGGCTGCCGTGGCAGGAGCGGCTCAAGCCGGGCGACCTGGGCCCTGGTGACCTGCTGCCCACCCCTGCCGACGACGAGCGGCTCGCCCCCGGCTACCTGCTCTCCGACGACCCGGCAGTGGAGGAGACCGCCTGGGAGCTGGGCCTGGGCCGGCCCCGGGTGCTGTCCCGGGAGGGCCGCGCCGAGGCCGCCCAGCGCTGGTACGACGGCGACCACGGCCCGGACGCCGCGATCTCGGTCGCCGCGCCGGCCGCCGCCCGCTGCGGCACCTGCGGTTTCTACCTGCCGCTCGCCGGTTCGCTGCGCCTGGCCTTCGGCGCCTGCGGCAACTTCTTCGCACCGGACGACGGCCGGGTGGTGAGCGCCGACCACGGGTGCGGCGCGCACTCGGAGACGCTGGTCGAGGCGGCCGAGACGCCCGTCGACGAGCTGCCGACCGTCTACGACGACAGCGCGGTCGAGGCCATGACCGTCAGCCGGGCCCCGGGCTCGGTGGAGTCGGCCGAGCCGGCGGAGCCGTACGGCCACCCCTGACGGGTCAGCGCTGCCGCTGCGCGGCGGCAGCGCGTCGGCGACGCCGGTTGGCGTCGTGCCGCATCATCACCGCCAGGCCGGGAAAGCCCCACAGAAAACCGGCCAGGCAGGTCCAGAGCCAATTCTGACGCCCGGACTCGGTGAGCCAGTCCCGGAAGAAGATCAGTAGCACCAGGCCGGCCACCGCCCAGGCGATCAGCCCGGCGACGGCGAACGGCACCATCGGCGGGTCGAGCGGCTCCGGCCGCGGCTGTTGCTCCTGTGACACCGGCCCAGCCTACGTGATCGTTCTTCCCTGCCTGCCAGGTGATCTGGGACGATGCGCGCGACAAAACCCGGCCGATGACCAGATGAGGAACCATGTCCATTGCCCCGCCGCCGGATCACGGCACTCCGCCCGATCCCGCGCATCCACGTAACGCCTTCGACCGCTACTTCCTGATCTCGGCACGCGGGTCCACGCTGAGCCGGGAGCTGCGAGGCGGCTTCGCCACGTTCTTCACGATGGCGTACATCGTGGTGTTGAACCCGCTGATCCTGGGCAGCGGTAAGGACGGCGACGGCCGTTCGCTGGCCATCCCGGCGCTCGCCGCGGCGACCGCGCTGGTCGCCGGCCTGATGACCATCCTGATGGGCGTGGTGGCCCGGTTCCCGATCGCGCTCGCGGCCGGCCTGGGCGTGAACGCGCTCGTCGCCTACGAGATCGCGCCCCAGATGACCTGGGCGGACGCGATGGGCCTGGTGGTCATCGAGGGTGTGCTGATCGGCATCCTGGTGCTCACCGGATTGCGTACCGCGGTGTTCCGTTCGGTGCCGACGCAGCTCAAGACCGCGATCGGCGTCGGCATCGGTCTGTTCCTGACCATCATCGGCCTGGTCGACGCCGGTTTCGTCAGGCGCGTGCCGGACGCCGCGAACTCCACGGTGCCGGTCGGCCTGGGCATCAACGGCAAGATCGTCAGCTGGCCGATGCTCGTCTTCGTGGTCGGCCTGCTGATCACGCTGGTCCTGGTGGTACGCCGGGTCCGGGGCGCGATCCTGATCGGCATCCTGGCCTCCACCGTGCTGGCCATCGTCGTCGAGGCGATCGCCAACATCGGCCCGTCCTTCGTCGACGGCAAGCCGAACCCGAAGGGCTGGGCGCTGAACGTGCCCGAGCTGCCCAAGCAGATCGTTGACCTGCCCGACCTGTCGTTGCTGGGCCAGTTCAACGTGCTGAACTCGTGGAGCCGGGTCGGCTGGCTGGTGCCGCTGATGTTCATCTTCACGCTGCTGATCACGGACTTCTTCGACACCATGGGCACGATGGTCGCGATCGGCCAGGAAGGGGACATGCTCGACGAGACGGGCACCCCGCCGAAGGCCAAGGAGATCCTGCTGGTCGACTCGATCGCCGCCGCCGCGGGTGGTGCCGCCTCGGTGTCCAGCAACACCTCGTACATCGAGAGCGCCGCAGGCGTCGCGGAGGGTGCCCGGACCGGCGTGGCCAACCTGGTCACCGGCGGGTTGTTCCTGCTCGCCATGTTCCTGGCGCCGCTGTCGCTGATCGTGCCGTTCGAGGCCGCGTCGACGGCGCTGGTGGTGGTCGGCTTCCTGATGATGACGGCGGTCCGCACGATCGACTGGACCGACTACGAGATCGCCATCCCGGCGTTCCTCACCATCGCGCTGATGCCGTTCACCTATTCGATCTCGAACGGCATCGGGGCCGGCGTGATCAGCTTCGTGCTGCTCAAGGTGGCGAAGGGTAAGGCCCGGGAGGTCCACCCGCTCCTGTACGGCGTCGCCGTGCTGTTCATCGTGTACTTCCTGCGCGGGCCGGTCGAGTCCGTGTTGCTCTGACGCTGGTGAGCCTGGTCATAACGCATGTCGTTAGCCAGGCTCATTAGTTAGGCTAACTAGTGTGACGGAGCGGACGGTGACGGCGAAACGCGTGCCACCGGCGCAGCTGGCTCCTCAGCTGCGAGATGCGATCACCCGGCTCAACCGGCGGGTCCGACAGGCCCGGCCGGTCGGCGACCTCACGGTCACCCAGCTGTCGGCGCTCACCAGCCTCAATCTGGCGGGCGCCCTCACGCCACGGGAACTGGCTGATGTCGAACGGGTGCAGCCGCCCACGATGACGAAGATCGTCGCGAAGTTGGAGGAGCGCGGCCTCGTGCAGCGCACTCCCCATCCGACCGACGGACGGCAGGTCATCCTGGCGGCGACCGAAGGGGGAAGGGCCGTACTCGACCAGTTCGAGCGGGCCCGCAACGAGTGGCTGGCCACCCGGCTGGCCGCGCTGACCGAGGACGAACGCGAGACGCTACGCCGAGCAGCGGACATCCTCCAGGGCATCGCTCGCGCCTGACACCGCCGCCCGCGGTTCGCTTCGTCAGCTGTGGATGAAGCGTACCGACGCGAGGAGGCGCACCTAGAGTGCAGGCCAAGCTGAGCACGATGTTCCAGTCCCTACGAGTCCGTAACTACCGGCTCTTCGCCACCGGGCAGCTGATCAAACTGATCGGTGTCTGGATGATGTTCATCGCCCAGGACTGGCTCGTCCTCGAGCTCAGCGACAACTCCGCGACCGCGCTCGGCGTGGTCACCGCGTTGCAGTTCACCCCCGTACTCCTGCTCACGCTGCTGTCCGGCCGGCTCGCCGACCGCTACGACAAGCGGATGCTGCTCTTCGTCGCCAACGCCTTCTGGACCGTGCTGTCGCTCGCCATGAGCATCCTGGTCCTCACCGGCCTGGTGCAGCTCTGGCACGTCTTCACGTTCGCCGCCCTGCTCGGCGTCGCCAACGCGGTCGAGACGCCGGTCCGCCAGGCGTTCGTCTCCGAGCTGGTCGGCATGCCGCTGCTGCCGAACGCGCTCTCGCTCAACGCAGCAGTGTTCAACTCCGCCCGGATCGTCGGCCCGGCCGTCGCCGGTCTGGCCATCGCCGTCGTCGACGTCGGCCCGGTCTTCCTGGTCACCGCGCTCAGCTCGATCGCCCCGCTGGTGAACGTGGTCCGGATGCGTACCGACGAGCTGCACCGCAAGGACCTGCCGCCGGCCGGTGAGCGGGACCAGGCTCGGGTGGTCGACGGCCTCCGGTACGTGGCGCGGCGCCCGGACATCCTGCTGCCGATGGTCCTCATGTCGGTGATCGGGATGAGCCTGTTCAACTTCCAGCTCACCCTCGCCGCGCTCGCGAAGACCGTGTTCAACACCGGAGCCGCCTCGTTCGGCCTGTTCAGCACCGCGCTCGCGGTCGGCGCGCTCGTCGGCGCGCTGGCCGGCACCGGCCGGCGCAGCCGCCCGTCGGTGTGGCTGGTGCTCGGCGCCGCGATCGGCTGCGCCGTCTTCGGCACGCTGGTCGGGCTCGCCCCCGCCTACTGGGCGGTCGTGACGCTGCTGCTGCCCGCCGGGTTCTTCATGGTCTACTTCGCCCAGGCGGCCAACCAGCGGGTGCAGCTCGGTGTCGACGCGTCCTTCCGGGGACGGGTGATGGCCCTGTGGGTGCTGGTGTTCCTGGGCACCAACCCGGTCGGCGCGCCGCTGATCGGCTGGGTCGCCGAGACGTACGGCGCCGGCGCGAGCATCTGGGCCGGTGGCCTGATCTCGCTCACCGCCGCGCTGCTGGCGCTCACCTGGCAGCTGCGCCGCTCCGGTGCCCGGCTGCGCATGCGGGTGCTGCCGATGCCCCGCTTCTACGTGGTGTCGCCCGGGGCGAAGTAGCCCCGATAGCCGGTCGTACCGGTCCGATTACCCAAACGGGTGGCGGGCCGGTGCGGCAGGGCTTAGCGTCGATGTGTGGAAGTGGGGCAGGGACTGCTGCTGGCGCTGGCGATCCTCGCCGTCTGCTGCCTGCCCGCCCTGTTCGCGCTGCTGTTCTGCGCTGACGAGATCATCGACCGGGTGGCGTGCGGGTGGGCCGAGTGGCGGGAGCAGCGCCGGGAACGCCGTACCATCGCGCGGCTCGACCGAGCCATCGAGGCCGAGGCGCTGACCCGCGACATCGACCTCACCGAGTTCGACAAGGACGGCCGCCGTCCGCTGGAACAACTCGCCACCGACCTGCGCCGGCTCGGCGGCCACCGGCTCGCCGCCGCCGACCGCAGCGTGGTGTGGCACGGTGCGGTCATCGAGGCGTACGACGAACGGCTGCGCGCCGCCTGCCACGCGCTCGGCATCGCCGAACACCTGGCCGAGCTGGACGGCGTCGACCGGGAGATCGAACGGGTACGCGTCGAAGGGCTGCTGCACGCCGCCGGGCTGACCCTGCCGGCCGCCCGCGCCGCGCACCACCAGCGGCACCGCTGACCGGGTGCGTCTCTTCGCGGCGATCTACCCGCCTGCCGTGGCGGTCGCGGATCTGACCGCCCGGATGAAGGGCCTGCGGGTCGCGTCCGCCCGCCACGCCCGGCTCGCCGACCCGGCGAACCTGCACCTCACGCTCGCCTTCCTCGGTGAGGTGCCGGACGTCCGGCTGCCCGATGTGGAGCCGGCGCTCGCCTCGGCCGCCCGGTCGGCTCGCTCCCCGCGGCTACGCCTCGCCGGTGGCGGCAGATTCGGTCAGGGCCGGTCCACTGTGCTCTGGGTGGACGTGCGTGGCGAGGTCGACGCGCTCGACGCGCTCGCCCGGTCGATCCGCGACGGGCTGCGCGGGGCCGGGCTGCCCTGCGACGACAAGCCGTTCCGGCCACACCTGACCATCGCCCGCCCCGGCGACCGGGTGCCGGAGTCCGACCTCCGCGCCGACCTGGCGACCCTGGACGACTACTCCGGCCCGGACTGGCCCGCCGACCGCCTGACCCTGGTCCACAGCAATCCAGGCCCACCCACCCGCCACACCCGAGTCACCACCTGGCCCCTCTAGCCCCGCCCCCGCCCCCGCGCCCCGCCCTTTCCCCCGCCCGCGATCTTGCAGTTTGTGCCCGGGCAAAACACCCGAACCGCCCCGAGCGGGGGCGCAAACTGCAAGATCAACGGGGCGAGGGCGAGGGCGAGGGCGAGGGTGAGGGCGAGGGCGAGCGGGCCGGGTTTACCAGGCCCATGCCTCGGGGCCGGGGCCGCCGTTGCCGGCCGGCGGGAACAGCTCGTCGAGGCGGGTCAGCGTCGACTCGTCCAGGCGGACGTCGAGGGCGCCCAGGTTGCGGTCGAGCTGGTCCATGGTGCGCGGGCCGACGATCGGGGCGGTCACGCCCGGCCGGGACAGCAGCCACGCCAGCGCCACATCCGCCGGGTCGTGGCCCAGGTCGGCGCAGAGCTTCTCGTACGCCTCGATGGTGTTCCGGTGCTCGGCCAGCGCGTCGGCCGAGCGGCCGGTGGTGCCGCGCGCCGCGCTGCCCTCGGCCATCTTGCGGATGATGCCGGAGAGTAGCCCGCCGTGCAGCGGCGACCAGGGGATGATGCCCAGCCCGTAGTGCTGGGCGGCCGGCACGACCTCCAGTTCGACGTACCGGGTCAGCAGGTTGTAGATGCACTGCTCGGAGACGAGGCCGAGGAAGTTGCGCTTGCCGGCCGCGGCCTGCGCCTGCGCGATGTGCCAGCCGGCGAAGTTGGACGAGCCGACGTAGATCACCTTGCCTTGGGCGACGAGCGTCTCCATCGCCTGCCAGATCTCCTCCCACGGCGTGGTCCGGGAGATGTGGTGCATCTGGTAGAGGTCGATCGTGTCGGTCTGGAGCCGGCGCAGCGAGTCCTCGCAGGCCCGGATGATGTGCCGGGCGCTCAGGCCCTGCTCGTTGGGCCACTCGCCCATCTTGCCGTACACCTTGGTGGCGAGGACGACCTTGTCGCGGCGCCCGCCGCCCTGCGCGAACCAGCGGCCGACGATCTGCTCGGTGACGCCCTCACCGAGTTTCCAGCCGTAGACGTTCGCGGTGTCGAAGAAGTTGATCCCGTGTTCGAGCGCCCGGTCCATGATGGCGAAGCTGTCCGGCTCGTCGGTCTGCGGACCGAAGTTCATCGTGCCGAGGCAGAGTCGGCTCACGGACAGACCGGTGCGTCCCAGGTTCGTGTACTCCATGACTCCACCCTGGCACGCCGGCACTTAGAGTGCCCTCTCAACGAGCCAGGGTGGAGCGATGGATCAGGATGATTCGCGGGCCGCCGGGCCGGTGCCGAACAACACGTCGTCCCAGCTCGGCAGCCGCTTGCGCGGCTTGCCACCGGCCTCGGTGGACTCGGCGGCCGCACCGCCGGTCGCCGCCGCGGGGCCGGTGCGGCGGGGCCGCAGCACGGCCAGCGAGGGTACGGCCGGGATCTCCTTCGGCGCGTCCGAGTCGTCGTCGAAGGCCGAACCCTGCCCACCACCGAGCAGCGCGGCGGCACCACCGGCGACGGCCCGCTGACGGGGCGCCTCCTGCCCGGCCAGCGCGGCCGGGGAGCGGGTGTCGAGACCACGCCCGGACGTGCCGCCGAGCGGACGGTCCAGCGAGGCGAGCAGCGCGTCCCGGCCGGCGCGGATCGGGTCACGCCCCGGACGGGCGTGCTCGGAGGCGGCCGGCAGGCCGTGCCCACCCCGGCTCGGCTCGCCGCGCGACGGACCGGGCAGGGCGTGACCGCCCCGCTCGGGCGCCGGCTCCTGGCCGAGGATCGGCGTGGGCCGCTCGGCGCACAGGTATTGCGCCATGTCGTCGTGCGGGGCGACGTTCTGCCGGGTCTTGTCCAGATCCCACACCGCCTGCGCGGTGGCCTTGCCGGACGGCCAGGTCGCGATGATCCGCCAGGTGCCGTCGTCGCGGCGGTAGGCGTCCCACGAGATCTTCTCGGTGTCGATGCCGTGCTGGGCCAGCCGGCCGTTGACGACCTCGGCCAGCGGGGTCGGCTTCTCCGCGCCCTTGAGCCGGGTGCGGCGGGCGTGCTGGGCGAGCATGGCCCGCTCCTGGAGCACCGGACCGGCGTAGCGCAGCACCCGGTCGACTGGCACACCGGCGATGCGGGCGACGTCCTCCGCGGACTCGCCGGACCGGATCCGGGCCTGAATGTCCCGTGGGGACAGCGACGGCGTCGGGTCGGTGGCGCTCGGCACCACCGCGAGCGGCGGGGCGCCCGGCTCGGCGTGCAGCGCCGACGCGATCCGCTCGTCGATGGGCAGCGCCAGCAGGCGCCCCACCTCGTCGGCGAGCACCAGGGCCTGGCCGTCCTCGGAGAGGGCGACGAAGCGTACTGGGCGCATGGGCTTGCCTCCGTCCCGCTTCGCTGGCCGTCACGCCACGGGAGCCGGCCACCCGGGCGTCTCGCACCACCGTACGCTCATCTACCCGCCGATGGGGACTGCGACACCCCGGCATGTCGTGACTGAGCTGCGGTAACGATCACGGTGGGTGGCCGCCGGAGCCCCGACGGCCACGCACCGTTACGACGTGATCAGAGTCGCTCCACCACGTAGTCGATGGACGCGGTGAGCGCCTCGACGTCGGCCGGCTCGACGGCCGGGAACAGCGCCACCCGCAGCTGGTTGCGGCCCAGCTTGCGGTACGGCTCGGTGTCGACGATGCCGTTGGCGCGCAGCGCCTTGGCGATCGCCGTGGCGTCCACCTCGTCGGCGAAGTCGACGGTGGCGACCACGTTGGACCGCAGCGCCGGGTCCGACACGAACGGCGTGGCGAACGACGAGCGCTCGGCCCAGCCGTACACGATGCCGGCGCTCTCGGCGGTGCGCTTGGCCGCCCAGGCCAGCCCGCCCTGGGAGTTCATCCAGTCGGTCTGCTCCGCGGCCAGGAAGATGGTCGCCAGCGCCGGGGTGTTGTACGTCTGCTCCAGCCGCGAGTTGTCGATCGCGGTGACCAGGTCGAGGAAGGCCGGGATGTAGCGGCCCGACTCCTTGACCTCGGTGGCCCGGGCCAGCGCGGCCGGCGACATCAGGGCCAGCCAGAGCCCGCCGTCGGAGCCGAAGCACTTCTGCGGCGCGAAGTAGTAGACGTCGGTCTGGGCGACGTCCACGTCCAGGCCGCCCGCGCCGGAGGTGGCGTCGACGAGCAGCAGCGAGCCCTCGTCGGCGCCCGCGACGCGGCTGATCGGCACCGCGACGCCGGTGGAGGTCTCGTTGTGCGGGGTGGCGTAGACGTCCACGCCGGCCTCGGCCACGAGCGACGGGGCGCTGCCCGCGTCGGACTTGCGCACCGTCGGCTCACCGAGGAACGGTGCGTCCTTGACCGACTTGGCGAACTTGGCGCCGAACTCGCCGAAGCTGGCGAACTGGGCCCGGTCGCGGATCAGGCCGAACGTGGCGACCTCCCAGAACGCGGTGGTGCCGCCGTTGCCGAGCACCACCTCGTACCCCTCGGGCAGGGAGAAGAACTCGGCCAGGCCGCGGCGCAGCCGGGCCACCTGGTCGCGGACCGTCTTCTGCCGGTGCGACGTGCCCAGGTAGCTGGTGGCGACGTCGGCGAGGGCGGAGACCGCGGCCGGACGGACCTTGGACGGGCCGCAGCCGAATCGTCCGTCGGCGGGCCTGATCTCGTCGGGAATCCGGATGGTCGGTGCGTCAGCCACGGTCTTGAAGATCCTTCCGCATGGGCGAGAGGTGAGCTGGCAGGCGCGGACGATGTCCTGCCGCGTGGCGGCGGGCGGCGTCCGAGCCCGTTCCGGCGACACTGCCACGGCCATCCTCGCACCTGCCCGGGCACGTCCGGCGGGCTGTCCCACCCCGGTCGGTGAGGCGTCCGCCACACGGGCGGCGTGCCGGTCCCGGAAATGCCGGGGCCCCGCTCCACCGAGGGGTGGAGCGGGGCCCGGGCGGAGACGTCAGACGCCGTGCGGGATGGCGTCCCAGCCCTCGACCTGCTGCGGCTTGCGCGGGCCGTGGCCGACGTACGTGGCCGACGGCCGGACCAGCCGCTGCAGCTTCTTCTGCTCCAGGATGTGCGCTGACCAGCCGCCCATCCGGGCGCAGGTGAACATCGAGGTGAACATGTGCGCCGGCACCTCGGCGAAGTCCAGCACCACCGCCGACCAGAACTCGACGTTGGTGGCGAGGACGCGGTCCGGGCGGCGGGCCTGGAGTTCGGCCAGCGCGGCCTTCTCCAGCGCCTCGGCGACCTCGAAGCGGGGCGCGCCCAGCTCCTTGGCGGTACGCCGCAGCACGCGGGCGCGCGGGTCCTCGGCCCGGTAGACCCGGTGGCCGAAGCCCATCAGGCGCTCGCCCCGGTCGAGGACGCCCTTGACGTACCCGTCGGCGTCACCGCTGCGCTCGACCGCCTCCAGCATGCTGAGCACGCGGGACGGGGCGCCGCCGTGCAGCGGGCCGGAGAGCGCGCCGATGCCGGAGGAGATGCAGGCCGCGGCGTCCGCGCCGGTGGAGGCGACGATCCGGGCGGTGAAGGTGGAGGCGTTCAGGCCGTGCTCGGCGGCCGAGATGAAGTACGCGTCGACGGCCTTGACGTGCCGCGGGTCGGGCTCACCGCGCCAGCGCTTCATGAACCGCTCGACGATGGTCTCCGCCTTGTCGATCTCCTTCTGCGGCACGGCCGGCAGGCCCAGGCCGCGCGCCGACTGGGCGACGAAGGACAGCGCGGTGACCGACACCCGGGCCAGGTCCTCGCGGGCCTGCTCGTCGGAGATGTCGAGAAGCTGGTTGAGCCCCCAGTACGGCGCCAGCATGGCGACCGCGGACTGCACGTCGACGCGGATGTCACCGGAGTGCACCGGCACCGGGAACGGCTCGGCCGGCGGCAGGCCCGGGCCGAACCGGCCGTCCACCAGCAGTGCCCAGACGTTGCCGAACGAGACCTGGCCGATCAGGTCCTCGATGTCCACGCCCCGGTAGCGCAGTGAACCCCCCGCGCGGTCGGGTTCGGCGATCTCGGTCTCGAAGGCTACGACGCCCTCGAGGCCCGGTTTGAAATCGGACATGTCGTCTCCTGGCTTCGGCTCGGCGCGCCCGGGCGGGCTGATCGAGCCCCGCAGCTCAGGCGACCCTTCAGGGATGTGGTTCGGAACATCTTGCCCGGTGGGTAACGCGCTGCGCGACCCACAGCCACTGTGCGCCACGCGACATCCCCGCCGGTGGACGCCCGTTCGGGAAGGAGAAGACTGGGTACCGGGGCCTGGCCAGCGTCGGGGGACGCCGGCACGCCCGGGAGAGGGACTACCACAGTGACAGGCGACACACCCGCCCCGGCCGGTATGCGTAACGAGTACGCCGCCGACCTGGGCCTGACCGAGACGGATCTGGCGCCGGACTGGCACACCCAGTTCGCCCGCTGGTTCGCCGACGCGGTGGCCCATCCGCTGCCGGAGCCGAACGCGATGGTGCTCGGCACCGCCGACGACCGGGGCCGGCCCAGCGGGCGCACCGTGCTGCTCAAGGGGTACGACCCGGAGGGCTTCGTCTTCTACACCAACCACGGGTCGCGCAAGGGCACCGAGGTGACCGGGAACCCGTGGGCCAGCCTGGTGTTCCCCTGGTTCCCGATGCAGCGGCAGGTGACGGTGACCGGCCGGGTCGAGCAGGTGGACCGGGCCGAGACCGAGGCGTACTTCGCCGGCCGGCCGCGCGGCTCGCAGCTCGGGGCGTGGGCGAGTGCCCAGTCGGCAGTGGTGCCGGACCGGGCCGCGCTCGACGAGGCGTACCGGGCGGCGGCCGAGCGGTTCGCCGACGTGGACCCGATCCCCGCGCCGCCGCACTGGGGCGGGTTCCGGGTCCGTCCGGAGACCGTCGAGTTCTGGCAGGGCCGGGCCAGCCGGCTGCACGACCGGCTCCGCTTCCGGCGTACCGGGGACGGGGTCTTCGTCGTCGAGCGGCTCGCGCCGTGACCGACGTCACGCAGGCCCGGCGGCGGGATGCGCGCCGCTGGGCGATCGACCTGCGCCCGCTGCGCGTGCCCGCGTACCGGCGGGTCTGGACCGGCAACGCGATCGCCATGTTCGGCTTCCAGTTCACCGCCGTGGCGGTGCCGGTGGAGATGTTCGACCTGACCGGCGGCTCGCTCTGGGTCGGCCTGCTCGGCATCGCCGGCTTCGTACCGTTGCTGCTCTTCGGGTTGTGGGGCGGCGCGGTCGCCGACGCCCGGGACCGCCGCCGGGTGCTGCTGGCCGGCGGCTGCGTGCTCTGGGCCTCGACGCTCGGGCTGCTGGTGCAGTCGCTGGCCGGTGTGCGCAGCCCGCTGCTGCTCCTGCTGCTGGTCGCCCTCCAGTCGACCGCCTTCGCGATCACCTCGCCGGCCCGCAGCGCGATCCTGCCCCGGCTCGTGCCGGCCGAGCTGGTGCCGGCGGCCACCACGCTGAACTTCACCACGTTCACCGCCGCCGCCGTCTTCGGCCCGCTCGCCGCCGGGCTGATCTTCGCCGCCTGGCAGGTCGGGGTGGCGCTGCCCATCGCGTACGCGGCGGACGCGCTGCTGTTCACCGCGTCGCTCTGGGCCACGCTGCGGCTGCCCGCGATGCCGCCCGCGCCGGACCCGGACGGCGGTGTCCGCAAGGCCGGGTTCGCCAGCATCGTCGACGGCTTCCGCTATCTGGCGACCACGCGGGTGCTGCTGCTCTCCTTCGCCATCGACCTGATCGCGATGATCCTGGCCATGCCGCGGGCGCTGTTCCCGGAACTGGCGCAGGACCGCTTCGGCGGCGCGTCGGCGGTGGGCTGGCTCTACAGCTCCATCGCCATCGGCGCGATGCTCGGCGGCCTGACCTCCGGGTGGATCGGGCGGGTCCGCCGCCAGGGTCTCGCGCTCACCGTGGCGGTGGTCGGCTGGGGCGTGGCGATCGCGCTCGCCGGGCTGGCCGGTCAGTTGTGGGTCGCCGTGGTGCTGCTGGGCGTCGCCGGCGCCGCCGACCTGGTCAGCGCCACGCTGCGCCAGTCGATGCTGCTGGTCTACGCGCCGGACCGGATGCGTGGGCGCCTCCAGGGCGTGAACACGGTCGTGGTGGCCGGTGGTCCGCGCCTGGGCGACCTGCGGGCCGGTGCGATGGCCGCCGGTTTCGGCACCGGCTTCGCCATGGTCGGTGGCGGCCTGGCCGCCGCCGTACTCGCGGTGCTGCTGGTGGTGGCGTTCCCGGCGCTGCTGCGCTATCGCTCGACCACCCCCGCCGAGGAGCGCCACTGACGGTAGGGTCGCCGACATGGGGATCGACGCGCAGCCACCGTCCGGTGCACAGTGGACCATCGCGGCCGACGGCCACGAGGCCGTCGTGGTCGAGGTGGGCGGCGGGCTGCGGGCCTACCGCTACGACGGCGTGGACCACCTCGACGGGTACGCCGAGGACGAGGTCTGCCCCGGCTCGGCCGGGCAGGTGCTGGCGCCCTGGCCGAACCGCATCCGGGACGGCGTCTACACGGTCGGGGAGCGGTCGTTTCAGCTCGACCTCACCGAGCCGGAGCGGCACAACGCCCTGCACGGCCTGGTGAACTGGGTGCGGTGGCAGCCGATCGAGCAGTCCGCCGACAGCGTGACCATCGGCTACGACCTGCCGCCGAGCCCCGGCTACCCGTGGGCGCTGCGGCTGCGGGCCCGGTGGAGCGTCGGCCCGGACGGCCTGCGGGCCGAGCACGAGGCGACGAACCTCGCCGACGAGCCCGCGCCGTTCGGCTTCTCCGTGCACCCCTACCTGCAACTGCCCAAGGTCGGCGTGGACGAGTTGCGGCTGCATCTGCCGGCCCGGCGCCGGGTGCTGGTGGACAGCCGTCTGCTGCCGGTCGCCGCCGCCGAGGTGGCAGGCTCCGAGTTCGACTTCACCAGCCCGCGCCCGATCGGCGACCTGGTGCTCGACACCGCGTTCGGTGACGTCGAGCGGGATGCCGACGGCGGCTCGGCGGTGGTCCTGAGCGCGCCGGACGGCTCGTCCGGGCTGCGGATCTGGGCGGACCGCGAGTTCGGCTGGTGGCAGGTGTTCACCGGCGACACCCTCGGCGGGGAACGGCACCGCCGGTCCGTGGCGGTGGAGCCGATGACCTGCCCGCCCGACGCGTTCCGCTCCGGCAAGGACCTGATCATGCTGGAGCCGGGGCAGACCTGGCGGGGCGCCTGGGGCGTCCGCCCGGAGGTCTGAGCGTGGAGTTCGCCGAGGTCGTCCGGCGCCGCCGGATGGTGCGCAACTACGACCCCGACCGGCCGGTGCCGCCGGAGGTGGTGGACCGGCTGCTCGACCACGCCGTGCGAGCCCCGTCGGCCGGGTTCTCGCAGGGCTGGGGCTTCCTGGTACTGGAGGAACCGGAGGACCGGGAACGGTTCTGGGCCGCGTCCACACCCGGTGGCGGCGGCCGGGAGCGCTGGCTGGCCGGGATGCGCCGGGCGCCGCTGATCGTGGTGCCGCACGCCAACCGCGACGCCTACCTGGACCGCTACGCCGAGGCGGACAAGGGCTGGGCGGACCGCGATGAGGACCGCTGGCCGGTGCCCTACTGGTACGTGGACACCGGTTTCGCGGCGCTGCTGATGCTGCTCACCGCCGTCGACGAGGGGCTGGGCGCCTGCTTCTTCGGCATCCCGCCGCAGCGCATCGGGGCGTACCGGGAGGCGTTCGGGGTACCGCCGGAACTGCACCCGATCGGTGCGATCACAGTAGGTTACCGAGCTGTCGACCACCGGTCACCGTCGCTGCGCCGAGGGCGGCGTCCGGTGCAGGATGTGGTGCGGCGGGGACGGTGGACCTGAGCGGTTAGGCTGACATCCACATTGTCAGCCTGGCCTGGGGAGGAGAGCACGCCGTGATCTTCAGGGCGGTCCGGGACGGGCGTCCCTACCCGGAGCACAACCTCACGCTGAAGCAGTGGGCCGAGATTCCGCCGCGCCCGCTGCGGCTTGACCAGCTCATCACCACCAAGCGCGAACTCGCGCTGGACAAGCTGCTCGCGGAGGACTCCACCTTCTACGGCGACCTCTTCCCGCACGTCGTCCAGTGGAACGGCGGCCTCTACCTGGAGGACGGCCTGCACCGGGCGCTGCGCGCGGCGCTCCAGCAGCGCAACCAGATCCACGCGCGGGTGCTCGTGCTCGGTGACCAGGGCGAGTGACGTCTCCCTGAGTCTTGGTTAAGGTGACGCCATGACTCCGCTCGACCTGCTCGACATCGATGCGTCGCTCAGCGACGAGGAGCGGCAGATCCGCGCCGTCGTGCGCCGGCTCGTGACCGACCGGGTACGCCCGCACGTCGCCAGCTGGTACGAGGACGGCCAGGTCCCGGCCCGCGAACTGGCCCGCGAGTTCGGCAAGCTCGGCCTGCTCGGCATGCACCTGACCGGGTACGGCTGCGCCGGCGCGTCCGCCGTCGCGTACGGGCTGGCCTGCCTGGAACTGGAGGCCGGCGACTCCGGCGTCCGCTCGCTGGTGTCGGTGCAGGGATCGCTCGCCATGTACGCCATCTGGCGCTACGGCAGCGAGGAGCAGAAGCAGCGCTGGCTGCCCGCCATGGCGGCCGGCGAGGCGATCGGCTGCTTCGGGCTCACCGAGCCGGACCACGGCTCCGATCCAGGGTCGATGGCCACCCGGGCCCGCCGCGACGGCGACGACTGGATCCTCAACGGCAGCAAACTGTGGATCACCAACGCGCCGATCGCGGACGTCGGCGTGATCTGGGCGCGTACCGACGACGGGGTGCGCGGCTTCGCCGTACCCATGGACACGCCGGGGGTGACGGCGCGCGAGATCCGGCACAAGATGTCGCTGCGCGCGTCCCTGACCGGCGAGATCGCCCTCGACGACGTCCGGCTGCCGGCCGACGCGCGACTGCCCGAGGCGATCGGGCTCAAGGCGCCGCTGGGGTGCCTGACCGAGGCCCGGCACGGCATCGTCTGGGGCGCGCTCGGCGCGGCCCGCGACTGCCTGGAGACCGCACTGGAGTACGCGACCACGCGCACCCAGTTCGGCCGCCCGCTCGCCGGATTCCAGCTCACCCAGGCCAAGCTCGCCGACATGGCGGTGGAGTGGAACAAGGGCATGCTGCTCGCGCTGCACCTGGGCCGCCTCGCCGACGCGGGCACGCTGCGGCCCGACCAGGTGAGCGTGGGCAAACTGAACAACGTCCGTGAGGCGCTCGCCATCGCCCGGCAGTGCCGCACGATCCTCGGCGCCAACGGCGTATCGGGGGAGTACCCGGTGATGCGGCACGCCAACAACCTGGAGAGCGTGCTCACCTACGAGGGCACCTCCGAGATCCACCAGCTCGTCATCGGCCAGCGGCTGACGGGCGTGTCCGCGTTCGCCTGACCTGCGGTTTCACCCGATCGAGGCGCTCGGCGAGCGACTGTCGCACGGTGGCCGTACCGTCATTGTCAGTCGATGTGTCGGACGAGGACGGTGAGGGCGATGGCCCGCGACGGTGACATCAACGAGCCCACCCGGGAGTTCCCGGACTACCCCACCAGCGAGTCCCTTCGCGACCGGGCGGAGGGCTCGCCCGACCACGACCGCGAGTACGCCCCCGGTGCCCCGGCGTCGGGCGGCGGCCCGGTGCGCGGCCTGCTCTGGGTGCTCGGCGCGGCGGCGCTGGCGGTCGTGGTGCTGCTCGGCGTGCAGGCCACCGGTCTGCTGCCCGACTTCCGCAACCCGTTCGCCAAGGAGCAGACCGACCGCAGCCAGCCGCCGCTGCTCAAGTCGATCCGTGACCTGAGCCGCTACGTCGCCGCCGAGGGCAACTTCCAGGTCGTGGTGGACGTGCAGAACGACAGGCGCAACGTGCCCGACTTCCTGCTCAACGAGCGCACGCTGTTCGTCGGGGCGGGCCGGGTCGAGGCGTACGTCGACTTCACGAAGATCGCCGACGGTGCCGTGGTGGTCTCCGAGGACGGCAAGACCGCCGAGATCAAGCTGCCCGCGCCGCAGCTCGGCGAGACCGATCTGGACATGGACAAGAGCTACGTGTTCGCCGAGCAGCGCGGCCTGATCAACCGGCTCAACGACCTGGTGGCGGGCGACCCGAACCGGCAGCAGCAGGTCTACAAGCTCGCCGAGGACCGGATCACCGCTGCCGCCCGGGACAGCGGGCTCACCGCCCGGGCCGAGGAGAACACCCGCAAGATGCTCGAAGGGCTGCTGCGCTCCCTCGGGTACGAGAAGGTGACGGTCACGTACGCGGCACCCTGACCTTCCTGCTCTGACGCCGCGCGCCCGCCCCGATGATGCGGGGCGGGCGCATCGCGTGTGTGCCGGCGACCGGCTCGTGTCGCGTCAGCGGGTGGCGAGGTAGCGGTCCTCGTTCGGCATCAGGACCCACAGGACCAGGTAGATGATCACCTGCGTGCCGGGCAGCAGCAGCGACAGCAGGAACAGCAGCCGGACCATCCCGGCCGACATGCCGAACCGCTGCCCCAGGCCGGCGCAGACACCGGCGATCATGCGCCCCTGGCGGGGCCGGACCAGTTTGCGACTCATCGTCGTCTCCCACTTCTGCGGCGATCCGCCGCGCTGATTCCACGGTAGAAAGGGGTACGCGCCGCGCCCTCAGCCCCGAGGAGGATCGGCGACCCGGGCACCCGTAGGTGCTTACCCCGGCCCCTCCCCACCAACGCACCCCCGCTCCGTCGCCCCGCGCTCGCGCCGTCCTCGCCCCGCCCTCGCGCCGTCCTCGCGCTGCCCCGCGCTGCCTCGCGCTGCCCTCGCGCTGCCCTCGCGATCTTGCACTTGTGGCCCCCGTTGTGCCCGATTCGCGCAGTTGTTCAGGGCCGCAACTGCAAGATCGGGGGAGTGGTGGGGTGGCGTCGGGCGGGAGGCCGGCTCGGCGAGGGGTGCTGCGTCGAGCGCTTTCCGCCTCGTGGAACTGGGGTTCCGTTGACTGGGATCAGTGGAGATCTTGGTAGGAAAGTGCCCCTATGGGGGCCATTTGGTACCAATATCTCCCAGGGCCTGGCCTCAGCGCGTCGATCTTGGAGTTGTGGCACCTCGCGAATGGCGTTAATCGGGCATCCTGGGTGCCATAACTCCAAGATCGACGGGGAGAGGTGCGGCGGAGTCGGTGGCAGTGGCGCGAGGGCGGGGTGGGCGAGGGCGGGCGGGGCGGGCGTGGGCCTGAGCGGGCGGGGGAGGGCGAGAGGGGGCGGGAGAGGGGGCGAGAGAGGGGCGGGAGAGGGGCGGGAGAGGGGCGGGAGAGGGCGGACAGGTGTGCCCGGGTCGGGTATGTGGCGGAGTGGGGGCGGGTATTCACGGGGGCGAGGTAGGCTCGCCGGTCGGGCGCCCCCACCCCGGGCGCCGGCCGTCTACCCGCCCGGCGGGCGCGGCACCTACGCACCGGCTCGGATCCGCACAACGGGGACGACGGCGAGGAAACAGCAAATGATCAGTGTTTTCGATCTTTTCAGCGTCGGTATCGGGCCGTCCAGCTCGCACACCGTCGGGCCGATGCGGGCTGCCCGTACGTTCGTGGCGGGTTTGAAGGCCGACGGTCAGCTCGCCGGTGTGGCGCGGGTACGGGCGGAGCTGTTCGGCTCGCTGGGTGCGACCGGGCATGGGCACGGCAGTGACCGGGCGGTACTGCTGGGACTGGAGGGCGAGGTCCCGGAGACCGTCGACACCGACTCGGTCGGGCCTCGGGTGGAGCGGATCCGTACGCAGCGGCGGCTCGAGCTGTTCGGCAGTCAGGGGATCGACTTCGACCCGGACACGGATCTGGTGCTGCATCGGCGGCGGTCGTTGCCGTATCACCCGAACGGGATGACGTTCGCGGCGTACGACGCGGCCGGGAACGAGGTGCGGACGCGCACGTACTACTCGGTCGGCGGCGGGTTCGTGGTGGACGAGGCGGCGGCCGGGGCGGACCGGATCAAGGCGGACACGACCCGGGTACGGCACCCGTTCCTCACCGGTGCGGAACTGCTGACTGTCACCTCGGAGACCGGCCTGTCGATCAGTGAGGTGATGCTCGCCAACGAGCTGGCCTGGCGCAGCGAGGCGGACGTGCGGGCGGGGCTGCTGGAGATCTGGCGGGTGATGCGCGAGTGCGTGGAGAACGGCTGCACCCGTGACGGCGTACTCCCGGGTGGGTTGAAGGTCCGGCGGCGCGCGGCGGAGATGCGGCGCGGTCTGGAGGCGGAGACCGGTAGCCGGGATCCGTTGCGCGCGATGGACTGGGTGACGTTGTTCGCGCTGGCGGTCAACGAGGAGAACGCGGCCGGCGGGCGGGTGGTCACCGCGCCGACGAACGGTGCCGCCGGGATCATCCCGGCCGTGTTGCACTACTACACCCGGTTCGTGCCGGGTGCCTCCGAGGAGGGCGTGGTCCGGTTCCTGCTCGCGGCGGGCGCGATCGGTGTGTTGTTCAAGGAGAACGCGTCGATCTCCGGGGCCGAGGTGGGCTGTCAGGGTGAGGTGGGTTCGGCGTGCTCGATGGCGGCGGCCGGGCTCGCCGAGGCGCTGGGCGGTACGCCGGAGCAGGTGGAGAACGCCGCCGAGATCGGTATGGAGCACAACCTGGGGCTGACCTGCGATCCGGTGGGTGGCCTGGTGCAGATTCCGTGCATCGAGCGCAACGCGGTGGCGAGCATCAAGGCGATCACCGCGGCCCGGTTGGCGTTGCGCGGCGACGGGGTGCACCACGTGTCGCTGGACAAGGTCATCAAGACCATGCGGGAGACCGGCGCGGACATGAAGGTCAAGTACAAGGAGACCGCGCGGGGCGGGCTCGCCGTCAACGTGATCGAGTGCTGACCCCGTTGGGGTGATCCCGGCCCGCACCCGGCCCGGGAGCGCTACTGACAAAGCGACCATCATGCGGTGACGTCAGGCGTCGCGGCGCTCTGGTCCGCCCGCACCTCGCTGCGCATCCTGGTCCGCCGGGACCTCGCGGTGAAGTACCAGCAGTCGGTGCTGGGCTACTTCTGGTCGCTGATCGAGCCGCTCGGCATGGGCCTGATCTACTGGTTCGTCTTCGGCGTGCTCTACTCCGGTGCGACCCGGCGGCACCTGGGCGAGGCGGCCGGGTCGTACCCGCTGTTCCTGATCACCGGGATCTTCGCCTGGATGTGGGCGAGTTCGGCGCTGACCGAGGCCGCGAACGCGCTGACCGGGCAGTCCCGGCTGATCACCACGATGAACCTGCCCCGGCCGATCTTCCCGATCGGGCGGGTCGCCGGACGGTTCGCCGAGTACCTGGCCGGGCTGCCGGTCCTGGCCGCCGTCGCGGCGATCTACGCGAGCCAGGGGAAGATCCGCCCCGGCTGGAGCCTGCTCGCCCTGCCGCTGGCGGTGGCGGTGCAGTTCGTGCTGCTGGTGGGCCTGGCGCTGCTGCTGTCGGCGGGCAACGTGCTGATGCGCGACATCGAACGCACCATGCGGCTGATCATCCGGCTGCTGTTCTACGCGACGCCGATCATCTACCCGCTCGACCTGGTGCGGGAGTCGGGCATGCCGGGCTGGCTCAAGATCGGGTACGAGCTGAACCCGCTGGTCGGGATCTTCCAGCTGCACCACGCGGTCTGGTATCCGGACGAGTTCCCTGATGCCCGGCTGCTCACGATCACGGTGTCCGGCAGCGTGCTGGTGCTGGCGCTGGGCTGGTGGGCGTTCCACCGCCTCGAACCGGCAGTGCTGAAGGAACTCTGAATGGCGCCGATCATCGAGGCGGACGGGCTCGGCATCCGGTTCGTCCGCAACCGGCGCCGTCAGCTGCGGCTGCGGGAGCTGATCGTGCACCGGGGCGCCCGCGACCCGGACGCGGGCCGGTTCTGGCCGTTGCGCGACCTGTCGTTCCGGGTCGAGCCGGGCGAGACGGTGGGCGTGGTGGGCCGCAACGGCACCGGCAAGAGCACGCTTCTGCGGCTGATCGCCGGTGTACTCATCCCGGACGAGGGCTCGATCCGGGTGCACGGCCGGGTGGCGCCGCTGCTCGAACTGTCCGCCGGGTTCTCCGGCGACCTGACCGGCCGGGAGAACCTCTACCTGGTGGGCGGCCTGCACGGCCTGTCGTCAGCGTACCTGCGGGAACACTTCGACGAGATCGTCTCGTTCGCCGGTGAGCAGGTGGAACGCGCCATCGACACGTCGGTGCGGCACTACTCGTCGGGGATGAAGGTGCGGCTGGGTTTCGCGGTGATCGCGCACCTGCCGCACCCGGTGCTGCTTGTGGACGAGGTGACAGCGGTCGGGGACGCCGAGTTCCGCGCGAAGTGCTATGCGACCATCGAGCGACTTCTCGCGGAAGGGCGCACGCTGGTGCTGGTGTCACACAACGACAAGGACCTCACCCGGTTCTGCCGTCGGGGGCTGTACCTCGATGCCGGACGGCTGATCGTCGACGGGACGATCGACGAGGCGCTGGCCGCCTATGCCGACGCGGCGAAGCGGTGACGCTCGCGATCGTGCTCGCCGCCGAACCGGCGGCGGGCCACCTCACCGAACGGCTGGCCGCGCAGTGGCGCCGGGCCGGGGCGGACGACGTGCGCATCGCCGCCGACCTGACCGAACTGGCCGACCTGGTGGCCGGCGCGACCGGCCCGGTGCTGGTGAGCGGCGCTGACCTGGTGGCGCACACCGCCGTACTCAAGCACCTCGCGACCAGCCCGGTGGGGCCGACGGTGGCGCTGGTGCTCACCGATCCGCCCGCTCCCGGGCAGGCCACCGTGCGTGAGGAGCGCGGGCAGGTGGTCGAGGTCGGCGCCGCCGACGCGAGCGGCGTGTTCGGTGGCGCGCTGCGGGTGGGCGCGGCCGACCTGCCGGCGCTCACCGAGGCCGCCCGCCGCGCCGCGGGCAGCGGGCCGCTGGGCGCGGTGGACCGGCTCGTGGCCGACCTCGCCGCCGGGGGCACGCTGATCTTCGCCCATCGGGTACGTCTGCTCGTGGCGCACCGGGTCGGCGACGAGGCGCAGCGGGCGGCGGCCGAGTCGGCGGTGGCCGCCGTCGACGAGGACCGGGCCGAGTTGAGGCTGTCGGTGAAGGAGCGGGACGACTTCTTCACCACGTTCTTCGTCAGCACCTGGTCGCCGTACGTCACGAAGGCGGCGGCCCGGATCGGGATCGGCCCGACCGGGGTCACCATGGTCTCGGTGGCGTTCGCGGTGGCCGCGGCGGTGCTGTTCGGCACGGGTGGACGGCCCGCGCTGGTCGCCGGCGCGGTCCTGCTCTACCTGGGTTTCGTGCTCGACTGCGTGGACGGGCAGCTCGCCCGCTACACCCGGCACTTCAGCGCCTGGGGCGGCTGGCTGGACACGATGGCCGACCGGTTCAAGGAGTACGTGGTCTACGCCGGTCTCGGCTTCGGCGCCACGCATGCCGGATTCCGGTACGGCTGGGCGCTGGCGCTGGCCGCGATGACGTTGCAGACGGTGCGGCACATGACCGACACCTGGTACGGCGCGCTGCACGACGAGGCGGCCCGGCGGCCGAAGGTGGTCAGCGCCGACGCGGGTGGCATCGGCGGGAAGCTGAACGCCGCGTCGACCCGGGTGCAGGCGGACACCGGCTCGGTGTCGTACTGGCTGAAGCGCACAGTGGTGTTCCCGATCGGTGAGCGGTGGGCGCTCATCGCGATCGCCGCCGCGCTGTTCGGGCCGCTGGTGGCGCTGGTCGCGGTGCTGGTCTGGGGGACGCTGGCGTTCGCGTACACCGGGGGGTTGCGGACCTTGCGGGCGCGGTGGATGCGGGTGCCGGTGCTGACCACTGTGGACGCGGGTCTGCACCGCGACGACGGCCTGCTGGTGCGGACGCTGCCGACCGCGCGACGGCCGCTGCTGCTGGCGGTGCTCGGCGCGCTCGGCGCGGCGGGGACGCTGGTGTGGGCGCTGCTCGCGGTGCACGGCGGCGGCGACCTGCCGGTGTGGGTGCCGGTGCTCGCGCTGGTGCTGCTGCTGGGTGCCGCGCAGGCGTCGCGGGCGCCGCACGACGGGTCGCTGGACTGGCTGGTGCCGGCCGCGTTGCGGGCCGCCGAGTACCTGTTCGCCATCGCGGTCGGGGTGGCGGGCCGGGCGCCGGCCTGGCTGATCTTCGGGTACGTGCTGGTGCTCACGCTGCTGCACTACGACCTGACCGCCCGGCTGGAGAAGCGCCAGGCAGCACCGCCGCTGCACGCGGCCACGCTGGGCTGGGCGGCACGTTCTGTGTTGCTGGCAATCGGGCTGATCGCCGGGTATGCGAGTATCGCTCTGGCTACACTCGGTGCGTACCTTCTCGTGGTTTTTGTCGCGAGCGTGGTCCTCGCCTGGGTGGTCCTGCCGGCCCGCGCCCGTGGGGGTGTGCGCTCGCCGGGCTGACGGAGGGCGGGCCGGGGTGACCTTGATCAGCTTCGTCGTGCCGGCCTTCAAGGTGCAGGGCTACCTACGGGAGTGTCTCGACTCGATCCTCGACCAGCCGTTGCGCGACATCGAGGTGATCGGCGTCGACGACGCCTCCCCGGACGGCAGCGGCGAGATCCTGGCCGAGTACGCGCTGCGCGACCCCCGGGTCCGCCCGGTACGTCTCGCCGAGAACGTCGGGCTCGGTCCGGCCCGCAACATCGGGCTGGACCGGGCCGTCGGCGAGTACGTGTGGTTCGTCGACGGGGACGACTGGCTGGTGCCCGGCTGCCTGCCGCACGTCGCGGACCGGCTCCGCGACACCGCGCCGGACGTGCTGATCGTCGACCACGTCCGGGCGCACTGGAACAACATCGGCACCCGCAGCGCGATGCGTGACGTGTTCCCCGACCCGCCCGGCGCGACGACGTTCCCGCTGCGGGACCGGCCGGAGACGCTGAAGCTGCTGCACACCGCGTGGAACCGGGTGGTACGCCGGGAATTCCTGCTCGAACGCGGGCTGCGTTTCGAGCCGGGCTGGTACGAGGACGTCTCGTTCAGCTATCCGGCGCTGATGGCCGCCGGGCGGATCGGCGTACTCGACCGGATCTGCCTGAACTACCGGCAGCGCCGCACCGGCGCGATCACGAAGACCCGGGGGGACCGGCACTTCGAGGTCTTCGCCCAGTGGCACCGGGTGTTCGGGCTGATGGACCGCTGGCACGTGACCGGGCTGCGACCGGCCGTCTTCGAGCGGATGATCTGGCACTACCTGACGGTGCTCGGCAACGGCGACCGGATCGCCCCCGAACTGCGGGCGCCCTTCTTCGCCCAGATGCACGCCGACTACGTGCGGTTCCTGCCGCCCGAGG
This sequence comes from Micromonospora sp. CNZ285, assembly GCF_004637285.1. Lineage (NCBI taxonomy): Bacteria > Bacillati > Actinomycetota > Actinomycetes > Micromonosporales > Micromonosporaceae > Micromonospora > Micromonospora sp. CNZ285. The sequence continues at coordinate 5,837,101 of NZ_SPQD01000001.1, forward strand.
GCTACCCGGTCCCGCCCGGCCCGGAAGGGCTCAAGCACCGGCTGGTGGCGGCCGGGCGCTGGCGGACGTTCAGCGCGTTGCGCGAGGCGCACCAGGCGGGGGAGACGGCCCGGCGTACCGCGCGGCGGGCCCGGCGGCGGGTCACGCCGGTGGTGCGGCGTACCGCCCGGCGGGCGCGTGACCTGGCGCTGGGCGAGTACTACCGGGCCGAGCTGCACCGGCCGATCGACCCGACGCTCGCCGTGTACGCGGCCTACTGGTACCGGGGCTACTCGTGCAACCCGGCGGCGATCTACGAGGCGGCCCGCCGGCTCGCGCCACAGGTGCGCGGCGTGTGGATCGTCCGCCGGGACCGGGTGGGCGCGTTGCCGCCCGGCGTCGAGTACGTGGTGGCCGGCAGCCGCGAGTACCACCGCGTGCTGGCCCGCGCCCGCTGGCTCGTCAACAACGTCAACTTCCCCGACTTCGTCCGCAAGCGGCCCGGCTCGGTGCACGTGCAGACCCATCACGGCACGCCGGTGAAGGTGATGGGCCTGGACCAGCAGCGCTACCCGGTGGGCGCGATGGGGATGAACTTCGCCGGCCTGCTGCGCCGGGTGGACCGCTGGGACTACAGCATCACCTCGAACAGCTTCTCCACGCAGATGTGGGAGCGGGCGTACCCGGCGGACTACACCACGCTGGAGGTCGGCTACCCGCGAAACGACCGGCTGGCGCTGGCGACCGCCGAGGACCGCGGCCGGGTCCGCGCGGCGCTGGGCATCGCACCCGACGAGTACGTGGTGCTCTACGCGCCGACGCACCGCGAGCACCTGCCCGGGTGGCGGCCACCGTTCGACCCGGATCGGATGCTCGACGTGCTCGGCCCCCGGGGCCGGCTGCTGATGCGCAGTCACTACTTCCACGACCGGGAGCGGCATCCCCGGGGACCGGCGGCGGACGGCGTGCTGGATGTGAGCGCGTACGAGCGGGTGGAGGACCTCTACCTGGCGGCGGACGTGCTGGTCACCGACTATTCCTCGGCGATGTTCGACTACGCGGTGCTGGACCGGCCGATAGTGGTCTACGCGCCGGACTGGGACGCCTACCGGGTGGCCCGCGGCGTCTACTTCGACCTGCTCGCCGAGCCGCCGGGCACCGTCGCGCTGGACTTCCCCGGGCTGCTCGACGTGTTCCGTTCCGGCGCCGTCGACGACGAGGCGGCCGAGCGGGCCCGGGCGGCGTTCCGGTCGCGGTTCTGCGCGCTCGACGACGGGCACGCCGCCGAGCGCGTGGTGCGCCGCGTGTTCCTCGGCGAAACGCCGTAAAAGCGGTTACTGGCTGGTCACTTAACCGTGGAGCCCGGCGAATACCGCTTAATAGGACTGTCACGAGCCGAACATGGCACGTTTACCCGATGTGCGAATCAGATGATCCTGGTCACAGTCATTCCCGGGTTTGGGGCGAGTAACTGGGGAGGTGGCGGTGGCGACCGTCGCGCTCAAGGATGTCACCAAGGTGTTCCCGGACGGAACAGTCGCGGTCGACACCATAAATCTGGACGTCAACGACGGCGAGTTCATGGTGCTGCTCGGCCCGTCGGGCTGCGGCAAGTCGACAGTGCTACGCATGGTCGCCGGGCTGGAGGACCCGTCCTCCGGCGCCATCATGCTCGGCGGTGAGCTGGCGAACGACCTGCCACCACGCGACCGGAAGATCGCCATGGTCTTCCAGGACTTCGCGCTCTATCCGCACATGACGGTCGGCGACAACATCGGCTTCCCGCTGCGGCTCTCCGGCGTCGAGCCCGTACCGCGCGGCGAGCGGATCCAGGACGTGGCGAGCGCGCTCGGCATCGGCGACGTCCTCGGGCGCAAGCCCAGCCAGCTCTCCGGCGGCCAGCGGCAGCGGGTCGCCATGGGGCGGGCGATAGTGCGCCGGCCCGGCCTGTTCCTGATGGACGAGCCGCTCTCCAACCTGGACAGCGGGTTGCGCGCCGAACTGCGGGCGGAGATCTCCGGCCTCACCCGCGAACTGGGCGTCACCACCATCTACGTCACCCACGACCAGGCCGAGGCGCTGACCATGGCCGACCGGGTCGCCATCATGCGCAAGGGCGTGCTCCAGGACGTGGGCACCCCCACCCAGGTGTACGGCCGGCCGGCGACGCTCTACGTCGCCGCGTTCCTGGGCAGCCCCCGGATGAACCTGCTGGAGGCGTCGGTCTACGTGCACCTCGACCGGTACGTCGCGCTGAACCTCGGTGAGCAGTCGCTCTACCTGCCCTGGGACGACATCCGCAGCCGGGCGGTGGCGCACTACCACGGTGAGCGGATCGTGGTCGGCATGCGCGCCGAGGCGCTCACCCCGGTCGCCCCGGACACCGCCGGTGACGTGCTGCACGGGCGCATCCGCTACCTGGAGCACCACGGCCACGAGTCGCTCGCGTTCCTCGACATCGGCGCCACCGCGATCGTCGTCGACGAGATGGGCACCCCGGTCGAGCAGGCCGCACCGGGCCAGCGCGGCCTGCGCCGGTTCAACCAGGTGATGCAGCGGCTCACCGGCCGCGCGACGGAGTCGTCGGCTCCGGCTCCGGAGGCGGGCGGGGGCGGCGGCAACCGCACGAGCGTGCTGCCCGACCCGGGCCGCCACCACCGTCGTCCGGCGGAACTGGCGGTACGGCTCGCGCCGTACCCGCAGGTGTCGCCCGGGCACCCGCTCGCCGTGCAGGTGCGGATGGACGCGCTGCACTTCTTCGACGAGCGGGGCGATCGCATCGACGTCGGCTGGCGGTGAAAGGAAGGGCACCCTATTAACGCCTCCGGTAGAGGAAGGGCCCCCTATTAACAGTCACCGCCCGGAGAGACGGGCGGGTGACGGCGGTACGGGCCCCAGCCGACGAAGCGAGCGAACATGTCGGCCGGGGCCGGCGCGTCGTTCGGGTTCAGCCGGTAGAGGTCGCGCGTGGCCTCGTACAGCAGCCCGCACAGGTAGATGGACAACCCGATCCGGTTGTCCTCGTACTCGCTGCGCAGCAGCAGGCGGGCCATCGGGCACGGCCACGGCTGGCCGCAGGCCCGGCAGCACCACATCGGACGCAGCGGCGTGTGCGGGGTGGCGTGCAACGGGTACGGCCGGGGGCGATCCGGCCTGGGCCCGTCCGGCGGCTGCCCGAGCTGGTGGCTGATCACAGGCGCTCCTCGTGGTGGCCGTCTCCCGGGCGCTGCTCCGGGGCGGACCGATGGCCGCCGCCGTTCCCGCGCTGCTCCGGTACGGACCAGCGACCACCGTTGGCCCGCCACTGCTGGGCCGGGGTGAGGTTGCCGACCCGGCCGGGGCCCATCGTCGGGAGTGGACGTGTCGGCTGCCGCATCCACTCCGGCAGGTTGTCGCCCCGTACCCGGTGGGGCAGTGTCGGTGCCGACGCACCCCGGCAGCGGAACCAGCGCAGTCGCACGGCGCAACTCCTCTCGGTAGCGGGAACCGGACGAATTCGGCTCCACTGCGTGACAGTCTCGTCACCACGCCGCTAGGGTCGGAAGGCGTTCCACCCCCACCTTCCCGGCCGTCCGACCGGCCGATTTCCGTGTGCAGCCGTGTGCAGAGGTGTGCAGATGATCCGTGTGCCGTTGTGGGAACTGTTCGCCGGTGAGCTGCGCCGGTTACGCACCGATGCCGGGCTGACCCAGGAGGCGCTGGGCGAGCGGGTGAGCTATTCGGCGTCGCTGGTGGCGGCCGTCGAGCAGTGCCGCCGGGCGCCGCGCGCCGAGTTCACCGAGCGCTGCGACGAGGTGCTGAACGGCGGCGGCCTGCTGGTGCGGATCCGGGACGCGCTGATGCAGGAGGCGCTGATGCCGTGGTTCCGCGAGTGGGTGAGCATCGAGCAGGAAGCTGCCTCACTGCGTAGCTTCCAACCGCTGGTGGTGCCCGGCCTGTTGCAGACCGAGGAGTACGCCCGTGCGCTGCACGAGGGCGCTAGCCCACTTGTCGGTGATGCTATGGAGCAGCAGGTGGCCGCACGGATGGCGCGGCAGGTGGTGCTGGACCGCCCGGCTCCGCCGCAGTTCGTGGCAGTGCTCGACCATTCGGTGCTCACTCGCGCCGTCGGCGGCCCCAAGGTGATGCGGGAGCAGCTGGCGCATCTGGTCGAGGTAGGTCGTCGGCCTCGCGTGCACCTGCACCTGGTGCCGGAAACGGTCGGTGCCTATCCGGGGCTCAACGGCGCTTTCGTGCTCGCGACCCCCGCTGACGGTGACGACGTGGGCTACCTGGACAACCAGTTGCACGGCACGATTGTGGAGCGGCACGCGGACGTAAAATCACTTCGGCAAACCTGGGAGTCGGTGCGCGCGGAAGCTATGCCGCACGGGGCGACTCTGGCGGCGATCACGGAGGCGGCGAAACGATGGAGTTGACCGGCGCGATCTGGCGCAAGAGCACCCGCAGCAGCGGCAACTCCGGCGACTGCGTCGAGGTGGCGGACAACCTGCCCGGTGTGGTGGGGGTGCGGGACAGCAAGGACCGGCAGGGGCCGGTGCTGACGTTCACGCCGTCGAGCTGGGCGGCGTTCGTCGCGTACGCCAAACGGGGTTAGACAGCGGCCGCCGTCACGGCGCGAACGGCCACTCCTCGAACGACCGGCAGCGGCCGTCCTCGGCGAACCGCATGATCCAGAGGTCGCGCCATTCCTGGTGGACCGGGTCGCCGTACCGGACCTGCACCCGAGCCACGGCGGTGTCGCCGTCGACCGCGACGACCTCCGATGTCATCTCGAAGACCTCGTCGGGTCCGTCGCGCTCGCTGTCCCACATGCGGGTGATGGCGGGTAGGCCGACGACCGGATCCCGGTACGGTCCCTGCTGGTAGCTCGCGTCGGCGGTGAACATCGTGCCGAGCGCCGCCGTTCCCGGTGTGCGCCACGCCTGTTCGTACGCCGCGATCCAGGCGGCCACCCGATTCCTGTCCATGGTCGCCAGCCTGCCATCCGTGTGCGTGCGGGTCTCCCAGATCGGTCGCCGGGGATCGTCGTTGTGCACGACGACATCGGCGCGCTCGGCCGGGCGGGCCGTGGCGAGGTAGAGACGCTGGGCGGGAAGGTAACGCTCCCGCCAGCGCCGTTCGACGTCGGCCCGGGACGACACCCGGCTCTCCCGGACCACCGCACGCTCCACCGTACGGTCCGGCGCGGCCGACACGAGCACCCGCAGTTCCCACCGGTCGAGCAGTTCCGGGCGCAGCAGGAAGACACCGTCGAACACCAGCACGGCGTCGGCGGGAGCGGTGGTGAGCGGCGGGGACAGCACCGCGTCGGTGGCGTGGTCGTAGACCGTGTGCCGGAAGCGCCGGTCGCCGCCCGGGCCGAGCGGATCGAGCAGCACCCGCTTCAGCGTCCCGTGGTCGTGGGTGTCGACGTAGCAGCCCTCGGCCGAGAACTCACCGCGCCGGTAGCGCCGCTTTCGGGGGAAGAGGAAGTCGTCGACTGTCGCCCGGATGACGTACCGGCCCCGGGCGTGCAGGACGGCGGCCAGCTCGTCGGCGAGCGTGGTCTTTCCGGCGGCGGGCGGCCCGTCGACGGCGACCCGCGTCGGGTGCGGCACGGCGACGGACCCGACCGCATCGGCCAGGAGGTCGATCAGCTGATCGCGGCGGGGGTAAATGGATTGCCCCGGCACCGGGCCGAGAGTTTGACTGCCGTCCATGCCGTCCCCCTCACCGGTCTTCGTCGCGGGCACGGGCCGTTCGGGCACGTCGCGGATCGCCGACGTCATCGGCCAGCATCCGCTGATCCACCGGATCCCCATGGAGACCAAGTTCCTCGTCGAACCGGGCGGCCTGCGGGACCTGGCCGACGCGCTCACCGACCGGTACGACCCCATCGTCGGTGAGGACGCGCTGCACCGGCTGAGCGACTTCCTCACCGTACGCGTGCCCGGGCGGCGTGACGACCGTGGCAAGACCGTGCCCGAGCTGGTCGGCGTGGGTCGGTACCGGGACGCCGTACACCGGCTCTGGCCGCAGGTCATCGCGTACGCCTTCGAGGAGCCCGCGCCCGCGGAGGGCTTCGGCGACGGCGACCGGCCGGCCGGGCCGTTCGGGCCGGCCAGCCGACGGCGGGTCGTCCCGAGGTACTTCCGTGACCGGGGCGAACTGATCGGCATCCTGCGGGGCCTGGTCGACACCCTGTTCGGCGGGGCGGCGGCCGACGCGGGCAAGCCGACCTGGTGCGAGAAGACGCCGTTCAACCTCTTCTACCTGGACTTCCTCTGGGAACTGGTCCCCGAGGCGACGATCGTGCACATCAAGCGTCACCCGCTCTCGGTGCTCGCCTCCCACCTGGCCCAGCCGTGGGCGCCGTCCACCGTCGACGGGGCGCTCGCCTACCTTGTGCCGGTCTACCAGAGGTGGCTGGCCTGGAAGAACGCGGCCGACCTGACGGGCCGGCGATACATCGAGGTGAAGGCGGAGGACCTGGCGGCCGACTGGCCCGGGCAGCGGCGCGCTCTGTTCGAGCAGCTCGGCGTCGAGGACGCCGTCACCGCCTCGACGTTCCAGGCGGACAAGCTCGCACACCGCGACGACCAGTTCGACGCCGGCACCCGCGCGTACGTCGAGCGGGAACTGGGCGAGATCATCCCCGCGATGGGATACGAGTGACGGCCGCGACGGCCCCCCGGATCACGCCTTGTGGCGCAGTTCGCGGAGCACGCCGTGCCGGCGGAGCGCCCACCCCAGGCGCCGTGCGCTGGGGTGCCTGACGAACAGCACCGCCGCCCGGCGGATCAGCCCGAACCGGTTGTCGCTCACCTGGTCGTCGACTGCCGGCCAGATCAGCTCGCGTACGCGGGCGCTGTCCAGCATCGCCCGTACCTCGTGGCGTACCCGGGGATCCTCGGCCGCGGACGTGACGGCGGTGACCAGGCCGGGCCGGTCGGCGAGCGGCTCCACCGCCGCGGCGACGAGTGGCCGGCGTACGGTGTCCCGCTCCAGCAGCAGCAACACCGCCTCCCGGACCTCGGTGCTGTCGAGCCCGGACCGCAGCAGGCCCAGCGCGCTCCGCTCGACCTCGCGGTCGCGGTCCGGCAGGGACAGCGCGGCCAGCAGCACTGTCACCTCGTCGAGGTCGACGAGGTGACGCAGCCCGTCGCGGAACTCCGGCAGCGCCCACGCCACCGTCAGCCCACGCGCGAGATCACGATTCATGGGCCACTCGCTACCCGGAGTCGGCAGCCTCCGAAACGCCGTCCGGTCGTTGCCATGCCGCTTGACTGGTGTTCTACTTAACCATAACAATCTGACGGAGGGTCACCAGGGTGATCAACTTTCATGTCGACCGGTCCAGCAGCGTCCCCGCGTACGCCCAGCTGGTGCGGCAGGTCCGTGAAGCGCTGCGGATCGGGACGCTGCGGCCCGGAGACCAGCTCCCCACCGTGCGCAGCGTGGTGACAGCGTGCACCGTCAACCCGACCACTGTGCTCAAGGCCTACCGGGAGCTGGAACTGTCCGGCCTGGTGGAGGCGAGGCAGGGTGCGGGCACGTTCGTCAGCGGGACGCTCGGGCACGCCGATCCCCACGTCATGGCCCGCCTGCGCGGCAGCCTGGCCCGGTGGCTCGGCCAAGCCCGGGAGGCCGGCCTGGAGGACGAGGACGTCCAGGCGCTGCTCGCCTCCGTGATCGAGGCGAACGCGGCGCCCGCGAGGAGAGAGAACGCGGAGGGCGCGGCGTGAGCGGCGAGCCGGTCGCCGTCGAGGCGCGTGACCTGAGCCGGCGCTACGGCGCCGTGTGGGCGCTGCGGGAGTGCTCGTTCGCGCTGCCTTCCAACCGGGTCGTCGCGCTGGTCGGCGCGAACGGCGCGGGCAAATCGACGCTGCTGAGCATCATCGCCGGCACCCTGGCGGCCACCGGTGGCACGGTGTCGGTGCACGGCCGGCAGGTGGTGCGGGGCGGGTCCGTCGACGGCGGCAGCCGGGTGGCGATCCTCGCCCAGGACAAGCCGCTCTACCGCGACTTCACCGTGTCGGACATGCTCCGCTTCGGCCGCTCGACGAACCGCGTGTGGGACCAGCGGCGGGCGCTGTCGTGGCTCGACCGCTTCGCCGTCCCGCTGGACCGGCGCTGCGGCAAACTGTCCGGCGGGCAGCGGGCGCAGGTCGCGCTGGCGGTCGCGCTCGGCTCCCGACCCTCGGTGCTGCTGCTGGACGAGCCCCTCGCGAACCTGGATCCGCTGGCCCGCGTCGAGGTGACAGGCGAGCTGCTGGCGGAGGTCGCGGACGACGACATGACTGTCATGCTGTCGACCCACATCGTCGCCGAGCTGAGCGGCGTCGGTGACCACCTGCTGCTGCTCGACGCCGGTCGGCCCGTCCTCGCCGGCGACGTCGAGGAACTGCTCGACAGTCACGTCCGGCTGACCGGGCCCCGCGCCGACCAGCCACCCGGGCCGGGCACGGTCGTCCAGGCGCAGCACACCGGCCGCCAGTCCACCTTCGTCCTCCGGCGGCCGGCGGCACCGGCGGCCCACGCCGTCGTCGCGCCCGGCTGGACCGCTCAGCCCATCACCCTGGACGAGCTGATCCTGACCCACCTCAGAGCGTCGGCCGCCGCGCCGCACGAGCGGGAGGCAGCCGCATGAGCTCGATCGGCCAACTGTCCGCGCCCGCGAACCGCCGGAGCGACCCCGGGCACGCCGGGGGCGTACGCGGTCTGCTCTGGCTGACCTGGCGTCAGCACCGCTGGACCGTGATCGGCACGCTGGTCCTGGCCGCGGTCCTGGTGGGCTGGATGACCTACCTGTCGGTGGAGCTGACGAGCCTGTGGCACCAGTGCCACGAGACGTTCTGCGCGGAGGAGTCGCCACAGGGCCGGCGGCTCGGTGGCTCCTCCAGCCTGGTCCTGACGCTGGCCGTGCTGTCGCAGGTGGTGCAGTGGATGCCGCTGCTGATCGGCGTGTTCGTCGGCGTCCCGGTGCTGACCAGGGAACACGAGCAGCGCACCCTGCTGCTGGCCTGGAGTCAGGACGTCTCCCCGCAGCGGTGGCTCTGGACCCGGCTGGCCCTGCTCGGCCTGTTCGTGGCGGCGGTGACCTCGGCCGTCGCCGGTGTCAGCGACCACCTGGAGCGACTTCAGGCCCGGGTCGCCCCGGTGAGCCTGTTCGAGTACGGGCCGTTCCTCAACACCGCGATGCTTCCGGCGGTGATCAGCCTCTGCTGGTTCGCGGTCGGCGTCGCGCTCGGCGCCGCGATCAAGCGCACGCTCCCGGCCGTGTTCGGCGTGATCGTGGGTTTCGTCGGCCTGACCTATCTCGTCCGGTGGCGCTACCCCACGCTGATGGAGCCGCTGACCGCGCACCGCGTCATCGGCGGGCCCGGCGTGGGTGTGCTGCGCGACAACGCCCTGGTCGTCAAGGGCGGCATGATCGACTACGGGATCGACGGGCCGTCCGGCGCGTTCGACGCCTCCGGACGTGAGCTCAGCGGGGTCGAGCTGCAACGCCTCTGCCCACCCGACAACGGCACCGGCCGGACGCTCGCCTGCTTCGTCGAGCACAACCTTCAGCAGCACCTCCAGTACCAGCCGGGCAGCCGGATCCCCGAGTTCCACCTGATCGTCGCCGGCGGCTATCTGGGCCTGACCGCGCTGGCGCTCCTCGTCGTCTGGTGGATCGTCCGTCGTACCGACCTGAGCGCGGGCTGACCTGGGGACCGGCCTTGCCGGTGTTGTTACTGGCGAGTAGCGTTCGGGCATGAGCATCGACTCTCGCCAGGTGGCGGCCGGTCTTCTCGACGCCGTGCCGTTCGCCCGCACGCTCGGAATCGAGTTCGTCGAGGTGGCGCCCGAGGCCGAGGGCGGGGTCCGGGCCGTGGTCCGGCTCCCCGACGACCCGGCGCACCACAACCACGTGGGCGGCCCGCACGCCGGGGCCATGTTCACGCTGGGGGAGACCGCCTCGGGCGCGGTTGTTCTGGCCGCGTTCGGGCAGGTGCTCGACCGGGCCGTACCCCTGGCCGTGACCGCGACCATCCGCTACCTCAAGGTGGCGGTGGGGCCGGTGCTGGCGACGGCGCGGCTCGGCGGTGTCCCCGCCGAGGTGCTGGCCGAGCTGGACGCCGGACGGCGGCCGGAGTTCCCGGTCGAGGTGGAGGTCCGCACCGAGGACGGCACGCTCACCTCGTCGCTCACCGTGATCTGGACGCTGCGCCCGAACCGCTGACCGGGAAAGGTGTTTGCCCGGGGCGGGGCCTGGATAGATTCAAGCGATGCTGGGCCTCCCCGCGCACGTGAGCGCTTGTCTCTTCGATCTGGACGGTGTGCTGACGCAGACCGCCAAGGTGCACAACGCCGCCTGGGCGGAGACGTTCGACGCGTACCTGCGGCGACGGTCGGCCGAAACCGGCGAGCCGTTCCACCCGTTCGACCCCGGACCGGACTACAACCGGTACGTGGACGGCAGACCGCGCGCCGACGGGGTGCGCACATTCCTGGCCTCGCGCGGCATCACCCTGCCCGAGGGATCGCCGGACGACCCGCCCGAGGCGGACACCGTCAACGGCCTCGGCAACCGCAAGAACGTCGTCCTGCTCCAGCGGATCGAGCACGACGGCGTCGAGGTGTACGAGGGTTCGGTGCGCTACCTGGAGGCGGCCACCACGGCCGGGCTGCGCCGCGCTGTCGTCTCGGCCAGCGCCAACTGCGCCGCCGTGGTGCACGCCGCCGGACTGGACCGCTGGCTGGAGGCCCGGGTGGACGGCGTGGTCGCCCGCGCGAACGGGCTGCGCGGCAAACCGCACCCGGACACGTTCCTGGAAGGCGCCCGGCTGCTCGGCGTCGAACCGTCGCAGGCCGCCGTCTTCGAGGACGCCCTCGCCGGCGTCGCCGCCGGGCGGGCCGGCGGATTCGGGTACGTGGTGGGCGTCGACCGGGTCGGCCAGGCCGACGAACTGCTGGCGCACGGCGCCGACGTGGTGGTCACCGACCTCGCCGACCTGCTCGCCGCGGAGCCGGCCGCGTGATCCGGGAACGGGCGTATCCGGTCGAGCCCTGGCACGTCCGGGAGATGCAGCTCGACATGGACGTGCTGGCCCAGTCCGAGTCGGTGTTCGCGCTGTCCAACGGGCACATCGGGCTGCGCGGCAACCTCGACGAGGGCGAGCCGCACGGGCTTCCCGGCACCTACCTGAACTCGTTCTACGAGCTGCGCCCGCTGCCGTACGCGGAAGCCGGCTTCGGATTCCCCGAATCCGGGCAGACCATCGTCAACGTCACGAACGGCAAGCTGATCCGGCTGCTCGTCGACGACGAGCCGCTCGACGTGCGCTACGGCGAACTGCTCGCCCACGAGCGGGTCCTCGACATGCGTGCCGGCACGCTCCAGCGGGAACTGCACTGGCGCTCCCCGGCCGGTCGCGAGGTCAAGGTCCGCACCACCCGGCTGGTGTCGTTCACCCAGCGCTCGGTGGCGGCCATCCACTACGAGGTCGAGCCGGTCGACGGGCCGCTGCGGCTGATCCTCCAGTCCGAGCTCGTCGCCAACGAGTCGCTGCCGCCGCAGAGCCGCGACCCCCGGGTCGCCGCCGTCCTGGAGTCGCCGTTGCAGGCCGAGGAGGAGCTGACCACCGACGACGGCGGCCAGCTCATCCACCGCACCAAGGTCAGCGGCCTGCGGGTCGCCGCCGCGATGGGCCACGACGTGGACGGGCCCGAACGCACCACGATCGAGAGCGAGGGGTACGAGGACTGGGTCCGCACCACCATCGGCTGCGTGCTCAAGCCCGGCCAGAAGCTCCGGGTGGTCAAGTACCTCACGTACGGCTGGTCCAGCCGCCGGTCCCTCCCGGCGCTGCGCGACCAGGTCGGCGCGGCGCTCGCCGCGGCCCGGCTCGACGGCTGGGACGGGCTGCGCCGGGCCCAGCGCGAATACCTGGACGCGTTCTGGGACGCCGCCGACGTACGCGTCGAAGGCGACCCCGAGGTGCAGCAGGCCGTCCGGTTCGGCCTCTTCCACGTCCTCCAGGCCGGCGCCCGCGCGGAACGGCGGCCGATCTCGGCCAAGGGCCTCACCGGCCCGGGATACGACGGCCACGCGTTCTGGGACACCGAGATGTTCGTGCTGCCGGTGCTCACGTACACGCAGCCCGGCGCGGTGCGCGACGCGTTGCAGTGGCGGTACGACACGCTGGCCCAGGCCCAGGAACGCGCTCGCACGCTGAACCTCGAAGGCGCCGCCTTCCCGTGGCGCACCATCGAGGGGCCGGAGTCGTCGGCGTACTGGCCCGCCGGCACGGCCGCGTTCCACATCGCCGCCGACGTCGCCGACGCGCTGCGCCGCTACGTGCTGGTCACCGGCGACGAGGCGCTGGAACGGGAGATCGGGCTGGAACTGCTGGTCGAGACCGCCCGGCTGTGGCGCTCGCTCGGCCACCACGACCGCGCCGGACGGTTCCACATCGACGGCGTGACCGGCCCGGACGAGTACACGGCGGTGAAGAACGACAACGTCTACACCAACCTGATGGCCCAGCGGAACCTGCGTACCGCCGCGGACTGCGCGATGCGCTACCGGGACCAGGCGCTCGACCTCGGCGTCACCGAGGAGGAGGCCGCCGTGTGGCGGGACGCCGCGAACGACATGCACGTCCCGTACGACGCGGAGACCGAGGTGCACGAGCAGGTGGAGGGATTCACCCGCTTCCAGGAGTGGGACTTCGAGCACACACCGCCGGAGAAGTACCCGCTGCTGCTGCACTACCCGTACTTCGACCTCTACCGCAAGCAGGTCGTCAAGCAGGCCGACCTGGTGCTGGCCATGCACTGGCGGGGCGACGCGTTCAGCGCCGCCGAGAAACTGCGCAACTTCGTCTACTACGAGCGGCGCACCGTACGCGACTCGTCGCTGAGCGCCTGCACCCAGGCGGTGCTCGCGGCCGAGGTCGGCTACCTCGAACTGGCCCACCGCTACCTGCGCGAGGCCGCGCTGATGGATCTGCACGACCTCAACGAGAACACCCGCGACGGCGTGCACATGGCGTCCCTGGCCGGTGCCTGGATCGCGCTGGTGGCCGGGTTCGGCGGGCTGCGGGACCACGACGGGACGCTCTCCTTCGCGCCCCGGCTCTCCAGCCGCCTCAGCCGCCTGGAGTTCTCGCTCCAGTGGCAGGGGATGCGGCTGCGGGTCGACGTCCGGCCGCACCAGACGACGTACTCGCTGCGCAACGGCGGCCCGGACACCGTCGTGGAGCTGCGGCATCACGGCGAGCCGCTGCGGGTCACCTCCGCGCAGCCGGTCACCGTGGCGGTGCCGCCACCGGCACGCCCCACCGGGCCGCAGCCGGAGCAGCCGCAGGGCCGCGCGCCGCTGATGCACCTGCCGGAACGTACGGACTGAGCGGCCCCGCCACTACGGGCGGGACCGCTCGGTACGCGTACCTCAGAACTGGCGGCCGTTGGACGGACGCCCGCCGGCGTCGCGCGGCGCCGTGGCCCGCGGATCGTCGGACGTCCGCGCCGTCGAGGCGCGGTCGGCCCAGTCCGGCGAGTCCTTCAGCTCCTGCTTGCGGCGTTCCTGGTCGGTGAGTTCCTGTTCCCGGGACCTGTCCTGTTTCGCCATGACGATCCTCGCGATCGGTCGGGGTCCGTGGTCACCCCGCGCGTTCCCGCCCGGCGGCGGCTCAACCGTCCGGGCGAGGGCTCAACCGTCCACGTGCTGGGCGAAGCTGCGCCGCAGGTGGTCCTTGGGGCGGGAGCCGACGATCGAGCCGACCACCTCGCCGCCCCGGAACACCAGCATGGTCGGCGCGGACATGATCCGATGGGCGCGTGCGGTGGCCGGGTTCTCGTCGGTGTTGAGAGTGACGAAGCGCAGCGCGTCGCCGAACTCCTCGGCCAGCTCGGCCAGGTGCTTCGACACCACCCGGCACGGCGGGCACCACTCGGCCCAGAAGTCGACCACCACCGGCCGGTCGGCGGCCAGGACGGTGGCCGCGAAGGTGTCGTCGGTGACCGGGTTCAGCCGGCCGGTCCCCGTGTCCTGAGGCATGTTTCCTCCCGTTGGGTGATCGCGTGGGCGAGCTGGTCGTGCAGCCGGCGGCGGACGTCGCCCAGCCGGTCGAGGTAGTCGTCCACCTCGGCGAGCTTGCGCCGCAGCACCGCCACCGAATCGGGGCAGACGTCACCGGAGTCGTTTCCGGCGCGCAGGCAGGCGACGAACGGGCGGATGTCGTCCAGGCCGAAACCGATCGCCAGCAGGGAGCGGATCTCGCGGACGACGCGTAGTTCCGCCTCGTCGTAGACCCGGTATCCGTTGGCGGACCGGTTCGGCCGGACCAGCCCGTGGGCCTCGTAGTAGCGCAGGGTGCGGGTGCTCGTACCGGCCCGCTGCGCCAGCTCCCCGATCCGCATCCGCCGCCCCCGTCCGTCTCCGTGGGTCGACGCTAAACCTTGCCGCCGACGTCAACGCAACCCCGCACGCGTCGGCTTTCCCGCCCGCTGTCCGCCGGGTTCCCTGATGGTCCCCGTCGATCATGAAGTTGGCGGGTGGGGGGAGCGCTTTCTGGGGCCTCAACTTCATGATCGTCGGGGTGGGGGGTATGCGTTGGGGGAGAGCGGGAGGGGCGGTGAGGGGAATGCGTGAGGTTTCGGTGCCTGTGGTGGACGGCGGGCTCGTCGGGGACGTGGTGGTGCCGGCGGGGGCCGGTGGGGTGGTGCTGTTCGCACACGGGAGCGGCAGCTCGCGGCACAGTCCGCGCAACATGGCCGTCGGGCGCGCGCTCAACGAGCGCGGGCTCGCCACGATGCTGGTCGACCTGCTGACCGCCGACGAGGAGGCGCGGGACGAGATCACCGCCGAACTGCGCTTCGACATCGGCATGCTGGCCGAGCGCCTCGCCGGGATCGTCGACTGGATGGGCGCCGACCCGGAGCTGGGGCGGCTCCCGATCGGACTGTTCGGCGCCAGCACCGGCGCCGCCGCCGCGCTCGTCGCCGCCGCGGCCCGGCCGGACCGGGTGGGCGCTGTGGTCTCCCGGGGCGGCCGGCCCGATCTGGCCGGCAGCTCACTGACTGCGGTACGCGCACCGACGCTCCTGCTCGTCGGCGGCCTGGACGAGCAGGTGATCGCACTCAACGAGCAGGCCCGGGACGCGCTGGGCGAGGTCGCCGAGCTGCGGATCGTGCCCGGTGCCACGCACCTGTTCGAGGAGCCCGGCACGCTGGAGCAGGTGGCCGACCAGGCAGGTACGTGGTTCACCACGCACCTGCGCCAGCCACACCCCGCCTGACCGCCGTACCGTCAGCGCGTCGGTCGTCAGCCCGCTGCCTCGGCGGCGCGGCCCGGGTCGGCGGTCGGTGCGGGAACGCCGGTGCCGCTCCGCTCGGCGGCGCGATGCCGCTGCACGGTGTCCAGCACCCGCCACAGCACCGCCGCGATCGGCACCGACACGAACGCCCCGGCGACCCCGGCCACAAGTGTGCCGGCGGTGACCACCACCAGGATGACGGCCGGGTGCAGCTGCACCTGCCGCCGCATGACCAGTGGTTCGAGCAGGTTGCCCTCGATCTGCTGGACGGCGATCACGGCGGCCAGCGTCAGCAGCGCGGTGGTGGGGCCGTTCGCGGCGAGCGCGACGAGCACCGCCACCGCACCGGCCACCGTGGCACCGATGATCGGTACGAACCCGCCAAGGAACGTGATCAGGGCGAGCGGCAGGGCCAGCGGGACACGCAACACGAGCAGGGCCAGCCCGATGCCGATGGCGTCGATGGCCGCGATGATCATCGTGCCCCGGCTGTACGCGCCGAGCGTCCGCCAGCCGGCCCGTCCCGCCTCGGCGGTCAGCTCCCGGCGCGGGCCGGTGAGCCGGCGCAGCACCCAGCGCCACATCGAGCGGCCGTCCTTGAGCAGGAAGAACAGCAGCACCAGGGCGAGCAGCACCGCGCCCGCCACCTCGGCGACCTTGCGCGCACCGGCGACCGGGTCGGGCGCGCCGCTGCTCAAGCCCTGCCGGATCTGCTCGACGAGCCGGTCGAGCTGCTGGTCGGTGACCGGCAGGCTGGACGTGACGAAGTCCCGGGTGCGCTGCAACCCCTCGTCGAGCTGCTGGCTCAACTCGCTGAACTGGCTCGCGGTGAGGTTCCAGACCAGGACGCCGGCGCCGCCCAGGATGCCGAGCAGCAGCAGGATGCTCAGCAGCGCGGCGAGCCCGGCCGGCACTCGCAGCCGGCGCAGGCGTACCAGGACCGGGTCGAGCAGCGCGGCGAGGAAGAGCGTGCCGGCCAGCGCCACCGCCAGCGGCGCCAGTAGTACGGCGATCTGCCCGAGCAGCCACAGCCCGGCGGTCACCACCAGCAGGCAGGCGCTCCAGGTGACCGCCGTCCGTACCGGCCAGGGAAGTCCCGCCCAGGTCTGCCGCGGTCCGGCGGTCGGTGCCCGCCCGGTTATGCCAGCGTCGTCGTCCACGTCGCCCTCCTCGATCCGGGCCGTTGGTACCCGACGCGGGCCGATCCGACACCAGGGACGTAACCACCCACCCGGTGTTTGTGCTCCCGGCCTCCGGGAAGGCATTCACCGTATCGAAGGGAGATCGGGCATGAGTGACTTCATGGACAAGGCCAAGGACTTCGCCGACAAGCACGACAAGCAGGTCGACCAGGGCATCGAGAAGGCCGGTGACGCGGCGGACAAGCGCACCGGCGGCAAGTACGACGCGCAGGTCGACAAGGGCGTCGACATGGCGCAGCAGCGCACCGGCGAAGGCGACACCGGCCGCTGACGTACACCCGCTCCGGCGCCGGAACACGACGGCGGCCACGCCCCCGCTGGGAGCGTGGCCGCCGCGGCGTCGGGCCGGCCCGTGCGGGTCAGGAGCTGTAGCCGCGTCCGGCGATCCAGTTGGCCAGCTCGGTCACGTCCATCCAGTACGTCGGCTCGTCCGGCCGGGCCGGGTCGGCGATCAGCACCCGGTCGCCGTCGCCCTCGTACCGCACGACGGTCACGTAGTGGCCGGGGTAGCTGTGCTCCACCCCGTCGATGTCCCGGGCACCGCCCAGGATGTTCGCCACCACCGGCCGGTCGTCGTCCACAGCGGCACGGATGTCCGCGCGCAGACGCTCGACCTGCTCCCGGGTGGCCACGTCGTCGCGGATCTCGGTGGTCTTGTACTTGCCACCCGTGTACTCGTTGAGCACCCGGGTGATGTCGATGGCCGAGTCGGTGCCGTTCTCGGTGGTGCCGAGCTTTGTCGCCAGCTCGTCCTGGCTCACGTCCCTGCCCTCGGCCGACAGGGCGATCCGGGTCGAGGCGGGACCGCAGTAGAAGTAGTTCGGCTGTGCCTGGTACTCGTAGTCGGCGGCGCGGTCACCCTTGCCCTTGACCGGGGCGGCGTGGGCGGCGGCCGGACCGGCCACGGCTCCGCCGGCCGCGGCCAGACCGGCGACGGACAGCACACACTTACGGATGATCGGGTTCATGGTCGAGGCTCCATTCGGGGGTCGACGGCTCCGTGCGGGAGACGCGGCACCAGGAGTGGCGCTCGGCGTACGGAGAGTTCAACCGCCCTGTTGCGGCAGCCCATTTCCGGCCGTGACCGGGGCCACCGCCGAACCGGACATACGTCTCAGCCGGGAAGACTTCCCAGGAGCCGGTTCACCGCGATCTCGATGACCACCCGTTCCGGATTCGGGCGCGGCGTGCGATACCGCTCGGCGTACCGGCGCTCGGCCTCGGCCACCGACTCCGGGTCGCGGCGCAGCACCGCCCGGCCCTCCACCGTCAGCCACCAGCGGCCGTCGACCTGGCACACCGCGACCGGGACGCCGTCCGGCCCGGCCGCCGCGACGTGCCGGGCCTTGGCCGACCCGGCGGAGGTGATCACCCGGGCCAGCCGGGTCGCGGGGTCGAAGGTCACCCCCACGGGTACGACGTGCGGAGTGCCGTCGGCACGCGGTGTGGTGAGCGTGGCGAGGTGCCGGTCCGCGAAGAAGCGGGCCACCCGTTCGTCGCTCGGATCCAGCCGATGCCGCGCCGCCATGTCGTCTCCTCGTTCCGTGCCGGTGACGTCTCAGCGGCGGGGTGCCGCGCCTGGCGGCAACGTCGCCACCGAGGACTCCCCGGCGGCCCGCTGCTCGGCGCGGTGCTTGGCGACCAGCCGGCCCAGGTAGAACAGCGCGCCGGCCAGCACGCCCATGTCGTCCAGGTAGATCGGGTCGGGCAGCAGGTCCACCGGGAGGATCGTGTAGATCAGCGCACCGTAGAACGCGACCTTGCCGCCGGCGCCGAGCGCGCCGAGCATCCGGCGGGTGCGGACCACCCGGATGGCGAGCAGCACCGCCCCGGCCAGCATGGCCGCCGCGAGGACGGCGGCGAGGACGACCAGCACCCAGGCTTCACGGGACACGCCACCACGCTAGCCGAGCCCGGCCCGCCACGCCCGGCAGTCGTCCCCCGGGCGCACCGGACGACGTCCCGTCGGGCCGCTGCCGGGCGACGCGCTCTCAGGCCGCCACGGCCGCCCGGCCGCGAGCCACCGGCGGCAGCTCCCGGGTGACCTCGGGGCCTGCCGTCCCGCTCGGCAGCTCCCGGGTGGTGTCCGGCCCGGCGAAGCCCACGATGGACAGCTCGGTCTGCGGCTCGGCGACCGGGTGCAGGGCCGCGAACGCCTCGTCGCGCAGGCTCTGCGCCGCCGCCGAGGCCAGCTCGGCCGCCTGCCAGGCGGCCTGCTCCCGCTGCATGGCGGCCCGGTGCCGGGCCGCCATGTTGTCCCGGACCAGCCGGCGCAGCAGCAGCTCCTGCTCGACCGGGTGCCGGCTCGGGTCCCAGCCGTTGCCGCCGAGGATGTCGCTGAGCTGCCGCACCGTGATCTCGTTCCGCCACTGGGCGTCCATCGCGGCCCGGTGCAGCCAGCGCTCCCGGTCCGCGTACTCGGCCGGGGTCCGGGCGGTCCGGGGCAGCGGCAGCGCCGCGGCGGCGGTCAGGCGACGGACGTCCTCCTCGGCTGCCTGGTACGCCTGCCAGGCGGCCTCGGCCTCCTCCTGGGCGGTCAGCCACTCGGACCGGCTCCGCTCGGCGGTCGCCGTGGCACGGGACGCGGCCACGGCCACCTCGTCGGCGTAGCGGATCTGCTCCTGGTCCCGTACGCGGGCACGCTCGGCCCGATCGATGCTGCTCGGCCGGGCGGCGTCGCTGATCCGGTCGACGAGTTCCGAGCGGAACCGGGACGGGCGGACGATCAGCGCGGTGACCACTGTCGCGGCCACGGCGAGCAGGACCAGCCAGATCACGGCGGCCGCGGGCATGTCGGGCAGGACGGAGGAGAAGACGGTCTGCATCACCAGCACCTCGTGGTGGAACGAAGGACGATAAACGGTCGTGGCCCGGACATCCGGGCGGGTGCGCGTCGTGACTCGGACGCGACGGGACGCGCGGCAGGGCGCGAGGCGTGCGGCCGGTGGGGCCGCGCAGGGGCGTACCGGAAGGGGCGCCCGGTCAGGCGCGCGGCGGACCGCGACGGGCGATGTCCGCCCGGCCGGGGTCGGCGGCGGCGACGACCTCGACGCCGGGGACGCGCCCGGCGGAGTCGGCGGAGAGGGCTTCCGTGACGGCCGGGCCGGTGCCGGGGCCGGTGGTCCGCAGGGCAGCGGTCGTCGCGTCGGCCGCCGTGAGGTCGGCGGAACGCACGGCGCCGGTCGTGACCGCCTGCCGCGCCGCGACGTGCTCGATGGCGGCGGCGTGCTCGATCGCCGCGATGTGCTCGATCGCCGCGACGTGCTCGGTTGCGACGGCGTGCGAGGCGACGGTGGCGTGCGAGGCCGCGGCGGCGTGGGCGGGTGCGGCGGCGATGCCTTGGAGGCCGGCGATGATCGCCAGGCCGGCCACAGCCGTGCGGGCGATCCGGCGCAGCGTCGCCGTCCAGGTGGACGGGGTGAACGCTACGGGCAGCACCTGTTCAACCTATCGGTCGACGGACGATCCCGCAGCTCAAGGATCTTGCGGGTTACGTGAGCCACCCCACGGGTCGGTGTGGACGGACACTCACGCAGGCCCGACGCGGAACGGCGCGGCACCCCGGCAGGGGTGCCGCGCCGTTTCGTGAAGGCCGGACTCAGTTGCCGCCGAGCACCGGCGGCGGGGCGGCGTCGCCGTCGCTCCAGACCATCTCGTCCTCGGTGAGCCAGGTCAGCCGGCCGTCGGACTCGTCGTCGCCGTGGCCGCCGCGCCCACCCAGCACGCCACTGCGGCCGGCCATCGCGGGCCGCCCGGTGGCACCGCCGGCGCGCTCGGCGGGCTTGCTTCCGGCGTCGACCACGAGACCACGGCCGGAGGTGAGCCGGCCGGTGCCGGCCGCCGAACGGTTCTCCGCGCCGGACATGCCGCCGAAGCGGGCCGAGGACGCCGCGTTGGTGCCGGTGCCCGCGAGCGAGCCGGTGCTCAGCACACCGGGGGCGCCGTAGAGCCCGCCACCCGGTCCGCCGGCGCTCATCGTGGTCGGGCCGGCACCACCGGTACCGAAGCCCGGGCCGCCGCCGACCGTCGGACCGCCGACGGTGCTGGTCAGCGGCGCGGCGCCGGCAAGCGAGGTGCCGCCCGGGTCGACGGTGCCGCTGGTCGGCACCGAACCCGGAGCGCCGGCGCCCGGCTGGCCGCCCGGCGTGCCCGCACCGGGCGTGCCCTCGCCCGGCGTACCGCCGGTCGGGGCCGTGTGGTGCACACCCGACGTGGTGGCGGTGGCGTTGGCGCCCGGGCCGAAGCTGCCCAGGCTCGGGCCGGACGACGGCGTCTTCACCGACGGGCCGTTCTGCAGCGTCGGGTCGCCGTTGCTCGTGTGGCCGGGCAGTTCGGTCTCCGGCGGGTCCGGCACGACGATGCGGCCGTACGCCGAGAAGTCGTAGCCCTCGGCGAGCTTCGCCACGACCTGCACCATCCGCTGGTGCGCCTTCTCCTGCTCGGCCTTGTCCTGCTGGTGGCCGACGATCCCGCCGATCACCGCGCCCGGGGCGCCGCCGATCAGGAAGCCCTTGCCGGCGCCGGAGAGCAGCTTGTCGTTGTCGTCGGTCTTCTCCGGGCTCTCCGCCTTGGACTGCGCGGCCCGCAGCTCGCTGGACATCATGTCCAGGCCCTGCCGGATGCCGGTCATGCCCTCGGACAGGTTGCCGGAGTAGCGGACGACCATGTCCAGCCGGCGGTGGAACTCCCGCGCGGCATCGCCGGTCCAGGTCTTCGCCAGCGCCTCCAGGTCGGCGGTCAGGTCGCGGCCGAGGTCGTCGAGCGTGCCCTTCAGGGAGGTCCACTGGGCGCTGAGCGCCTCGATCTGCTTCGGGTCGCCGGCGTTGACGCCCTGGTAGAGCTCCTCGTGGCTGACGTGCTCGTAGCGCCGGGTGTACTCAGACACGCGGGTCCTCCTTCGGCTGCTTCATCGCCTCGTTGAGCCCGGAGAGGGCGGCGGCGATGTCGGCCGCGGCGGCGGCGTTGCGGGCCTCGGCGGTCTTGTAGTTCGTCATGATCTTGTGGGTCGCCTCGCGGGCGGCCAGGATCGCCCGGCGCAGCCGGTCGACGTGGTTGACGTAGCTCTGGTGCGTCTCGGAGTAGCGACGTGCGTTGTCGGTCGCGTCGGTGAACGTGCCGAGCGCCGGCGGGCGGCACTGCATCTGGGTGTTGAGCTTGCGCAACACCGACTCCGCCTCGTGCAGGCGCCGCTCGAGCCGCTGGTGGAAGTCCTCCAAGGACAGTACGTCTACCGTCGTGCGCCCCGTCATGGCTGCATCCCCGTAGTCATCGTCGATAACCGTTCGCCGTACTCAGGTTAGTCGAAGCGAGCCAACCCGGGCGACCCGTGACGGAGATCCTCCACTTCGGATCGCCGCAAGGCTGCTCAACCGCCCTGGACCTGCGCCGCCCCGCCAGCGGCAGAGGGTGTCGCGGTGGCCCTCGGGGGCGCCGCCGCATCGAAGTAGGTCATCGCGTCCTCGCGGGACAGCGTCGGGCCGGTCGGCACCAGCGCCAGCAGCGAGGCCGGTACGGCCAGTGGCGTCACGTCGCCGTACCCGAGCGCGCTCCTGGCGTCGCCCCCGGCGGTGCCGAGCGGATAGCGGATGCCCTGGGCGGTGATCAGGTAGACAGTGGAACCGGCCGCCGCCTTGCCGCTCTCACCGGCCGTGGCCTGCACCAGCACGCCCTTGCCGCCTGGTAGCAGCACGTTCTCGGCGGTGCGCACGGCGTCGCGGGCGCCCTGCCGGGCCGGCATCGCGGTCGCCGAGGTCAGCTCGGCCGGCGGGGAGTCGAAGACCTCCAGCGTGGTGGTCGGCGGCTGACCGGCCGGGCCGGGCCGGTAAGTGGCGCACAGCACGGTGCGGCCCGGCCGGACCTCGTGCAGCGTCGGCAGCCGGGCCGGCAGGCCGTCCGCGTCCAGCCGCTGATCGGTGAGGAGCCGGCCCGCCTCGTCCGGAGTGATCTGCGTCACCTCGCCGCCGCTGCCGAGCAGCAGCAGCGCGGTGACCTCGCGGACGGTCGCCAGGCCCTGCCGGGTGAGCACGTAGTACTGGCCGGCGGCCTGGTAGACCTGGCCGATCCGGGCCGGCCGGTCGGCCACGGTGAGCCCGCTCGCGCTGCCGTCCCCGGCGATCGCCGGCTTGCGCAGCACCGGGCCGACCGGCACCGCGTTCAGCAGTTGCTGCCCGACCGTCAGGTTCGTCGCGCCGGCCATCTTCAACGCCACCAGCGCCTGCTCGTCGCCGGCGACCTGCAGCCGGGAACCGCCGGTGAGCAGGTAACGGGCGTCGCTGGTCCGCACCACCACGGCCCGGTCGGTCAGCGCCGTGCCGCCGGGCAGCGCGCGGTCGATCACCAGGTGCGTGGTGGAGCGCTGCGGGTCGTTCGGATCCGGTACGTCGCACACCGACCAGGGCAGCCCGACCAGGGACTTGCGGTCCGGCAGGTCGTCCGGGGCGCCCACGATGCCGACCAGCCGCCCACGTGGACGGTCCTTGATCGACGCCTGGGACATGGTGCGCGGCTGCGCCGCCGCGTCGTTGACGATCAGCCGCGCCGAGGCGTAGTTGAGCGTCGGGCGCAGCACCTGGTCCTCGCCGAAGTAGTACGTCGCGCCGGTCTCCCGCTCGATCACCAGCGTGTTCGGCTCCAGCGGCGCGGAATTGCTGGTGAGCTGCCCGTACGCGCCCACGCCGCCGAGCACCACGGCGGCCGCGATGACGCTGCCGAACACCGCCATGCCGAGGCGGCGCATCGGCAGGTCGTTTGTCTCCGGATCACCGGAGAGCAGCGCCGAGACGATGCGGCGGGTGACGAAGCGGTACGCCTGCACCTGATCGCGGCGGGTCCGCATGACTAACCTCCGGCGGGGGTGGGTCCGCGGCGACAGGTCCGAACAGCGCCGCGGGCTTCCCTACGATAAGGGGCCGTCGGGGGTGCGCCGGACCCCGTCCGCCGCCCGAACGACCGCACCCGCCCGGCGGATGCCCAGGATGTCCAGAAGGGACGCACACCGATGACGCAGCTCCAGGCGCCACCCGGTCGTACCGCCACCGCTCCCGCCGTACCGCCGGACCGGCCGGTCACCCCGGCCGACAAGCGCCGCCGGGGACGCCTCGGCCCGGTCGTGGTCGGGCAGCTCGTGGTGGTGGAGTGCGCGGCGCTCGCCGTCTGGTTCGCCACCGCCGGCCCGGCGTGGCTGCTCGCGGTGGTCGGCGTCCTGGCGCTGCTGGCGGTGGCCGCGGCGTTCGCGCGCCGGGGCGGCCGCTGGTGGTACGAGGACCTGATGCTCCGCCGCCGGCTGCGCCGGCGCCGCGACCGGGCCCGGGGCGCGGCGCCCGGCGGTGACCCGCGGCTCGCCGCGCTCGCCCCCGAGCTGACGGTGGTGGAGCTGACCGAGCGCGGCACCCGGCTCGGCATCGGGCAGGACGACCGGGGCTGGTTCGCCGCGCTGGCGCTGACCGGCCGTCCCGGCGCGCCGGCCGGCTCGATCGAGGCGGCGGTGGTCGACCGGGCGCTCGCGGTGCTCGCCGACTTCTCCGGCCCGGTCACCCAGACCCAGGTCGTCTCGCACACCCTGGTCTGGTACCCGGCACCCGGCGCGCCGCCGTCCGCGTACCGGACCGTGTGGGTGGCGCTGCGCCTGTCGGTGTCCGACGCGCGGGCCGAGGCGGTGAGCCGGGGCGGCGGCCTGCGCGGCGTGCACCGCACGGTGGCGGCCGGGGTGGGCCGGCTCGGCAAGGCGCTCAACGCCGCCGGCCTCGGTCACCGGGTGCTCGACCGCAACGAGCTGCACGCGGCGGTGGTGTCCGGCGCCGGGCTCGACCTGGCCCCGGAGTCCCCGGTGGAGACGTGGACCAGCCTGCGCGGAGGCGGCTGGACGCAGCGCTGCCTGGCCCTGCGGGTACGCCCCAACGGTTCGCTCGGCGCACTGGTGGACGCGGTCACCTCCACCTCCGCGCCCTCGCACACGGTCGCCGCCGTGGTGCTCCCGGGCGGCCGGCGGGTGCCGCCGCTGCTGCGGGTGGCGGCCATGGACGGGCACGCCGAGGCGCTGGTGAAGGCGGTCCGGGAGATGGCCCGGCGCGCCGGCGTGCCGGCCCGCCCGCTGGACGGCCAGCACGGCCCGGGCGTCTACGCCACCGCGCCGGTCGGCACCGCGATGGGGACCGTCACGGTCGAAGGTTGACGATCCAGCCGTACGCGCCGCACACCCAGACGGCCAGCGGCACCAGCGCGATGATCAGCAGGATCTCGACGATGTCCAGGGTCCGGCCCCAGACCGGGGAGATCCGCTTGCCGGCCACGGTCAGGCCGTAGACCAGGCTGATCACGGCCAGCACGGCCAGGCCGCCGAGGATCAGGCCGAGCCGTACCGCCAGTGAGCCGGCGGCGAAGGTGGCGGCGGCGACCAGCCCGAGGCCGACGGTGCCGGCCAGCAGCACCGGCGTGCGCTGGGCGCGGCTGAGGAACGGCCGGGCCCGCAGCAGCGACAGCAGCGCCAGCACCAGGCAGAGCAGGACCGCCGGGAGCCGGCCGTCCTCGGCCAGCACCACCTCGCCGCCGAGCACCAGCAGCGAGACGGTCCACAGCAGACCGGTGAGGAACGCGTCCGCGCGCTCGCTGTTGCGCAGCACCGACGGCCCGTCCACCGACTCGGTGTCGGTCTTGAGGTCGTCCGGGCCGGTGGGGATGGACGGCACCGGCAGCCGGGCCAGGCGGTAGGCGAGCATCGGCAGCGCGGGCAGCGCGCCGAACGCGACAGTCGCCACCACCGCCGCCGAGGCCGCCGCGCCGATGTCGAAGGTCAGGCTGAGCACCGCGCCGAGGCCGACCGCGCCGCCCACGCCGACCGCGCCGAGGAACAGCGGCAGGCGGTCGCCGACCGCCAGCGCGGCGACCGCGCCGAAGACCACCACTGCGGTGCCGGCCAGCAGGACGTGCGGGCCGGCCAGCTCGCCGAGCGTCCGCTCACCGGCGAGCACCAGCAGGCCGCCGACGCCCGCGTACCCGATCCCGACCAGGGCCAGCACCGCGCCGGTGCGGCTGTCGCCGGCCGCGCGGGACAGCACCGCGGCGCCGACCAGCAGCGCCACCGCGACCACGAACGCAGCCGCCGCGCCGGGTAGCTGCGGCGGGCCGGTGAGCAGCGCCGCCACCGCGCCCGCGGCCAGTGCCGAGCCGGCCAGCAGGACCGCGAACGCCCGCGTGGTGCCCACCTGCCAGGCGCCCGCCCGCTGGGTGGTGGAGGTGGCGACCGCGTCCACCACGTCGTCGAAGACGATCTCAGGGGCGGTCGCGGCACGCGGGTTGAAGTAGAGCACTTCGCCGTCGCGGACACCGAGCTGCGCGGCGGTGCGGCCACCGTCGAGCGGTTGACCGCCGAGCCGGGACAGGGCCCAGCCGCCGTGCCGTACGCCCTCGTCGGCCAGGTCCTCGCCCGCGTACCGCAGCAGGGTGGGGAGCAGGTCGGCGAGCGGCACGTCGGACGGCAGCGCCAGATCCATCCTGGTACGCGGCGCCACGATGGTGATCCGGCTCAGTCCGCCGGTCGCCGTCTTCGTCGCCACAGTGGCCTCCTCGTGCTCGCATACGATCCGCTGGGCCGTCGGCGTCGCCACACGGGTCCACGACGCCTGACGGAGATTACCTACGATGGCGGTCGCACAGGTGGCCCACCCGACGCTCACCGGCGGTGGCAGACCACGATCAGGGCCGCTTCTGGGGAGGGGAGAGCCGTGAGTACGGTGGTGTTCCGCCGACTTCCGCGTCAACCGGGGCCCGCGCTGCCGCGCGGCGAGGTGCTGCTGGAATCCCCGCCCGAGCTGCCGGAGCCGCAGGCCAAGGGCATGGGTCAGGTGCTGATGATCCTGCCGATGCTCTGCGGCGTGGGCGCGATGGCGTTCCTCTACGCCGGCCGGGGCGGCGGCATGATGACGTACGTCGCGGGTGGCCTGTTCGGTGTGTCCATGTTGGGCATGGCGATCGGCACGCTCGGCAACGGCGGCAAGGACAAGGCCGAGTTGAACGCCCAGCGGCGCGACTACATGCGTTACCTCGCGCAGATGCGCAAGCGCACCCGGCGGGCGGCCGAGCAGCAGCGCGCCGCGATGACCTGGCGGCACCCGGAGCCGGACGCGCTCTGGTCGATCGCCGCCTCGCGCCGGCTCTGGGAGCGGCGGATCACCGAGGACGACTTCGGCGAGGTACGGATCGCGCTGGGCCCGCAGCGGCTGGCGGTGGAGATCGTGCCGCCGGAGACCAAGCCGGTGGAGGACCTGGAACCGATGAGCGCCATCGCGCTGCGCCGGTTCGTCCGGGCCCACTCCAGCGTGCCGGATCTGCCGACCGCGCTGTCGCTGCGCGCGTTCAGCCGGATCGCGTTGCGCGGCGACCGGGAGCCGGTGCTGGACCTGGCCCGGGCCGCGCTGGGCCAGCTGGTCACGTTCCACGCCCCGGAGGACCTCCTGGTGGTCGTGGTGGCCGCGCCGGACCGGCAGGCCGCCTGGGACTGGGTGAAGTGGCTGCCGCACGCCCAGCACCCGGGGCGTACGGACGCGGCGGGCGCGCGCCGGATGGTGTTCGCCGCGCTGGACGAGGCGGAGACCGCGCTGGCCCAGGACCTGGGCGGACGGCCCCGGTTCGCGCCGGAGGCGAAGCCGCTGACCACCGCGCCGCACGTGGTGGTGGTGCTGGACGGCGGCGAGGTCTCGGCGACCTGCGCGCTGACCGGGCCGGGCCTGCTCGGCACGACGGTGTTCGACCTGTCCGGCGCGGTCCCGCGCGACGCCGGCCGCTGGCTGCTCTGCCTGGACGCCGGGGACGGCAGCGGGCTGGACCTGGTGCGCGGCACCGCCACGTCGCGGCTCGGCCGGCCGGACCGGCTGTCCCTGAGCGCGGCCGAGGGGCTGGCCCGGCAGATCGCCCCGTTCCGGCTCTCCCAGCAGCAGGGCGCCAGCACCGAGGAGCCGCTGGCCCGCAGCATGGAGCTGCCCGACCTGCTCGGCGTCGGCGACGCGGCGACGGTGGACACCCGGCAGACCTGGCGTCCGCGCAGCCACCGCGACCGGCTGCGCATCCCGCTCGGCCTGGGACCGGACGGCAACGTGGTGGAGCTGGACTTCAAGGAGTCCGCGCACGAGGGCATGGGCCCGCACGGCCTGGTGATCGGCGCCACCGGTTCCGGCAAGAGCGAACTGCTGCGGACGGTGGTCGCGGCGCTCGCGGTGACGCACTCGTCGGAGGAGCTGAACTTCGTCCTCGTCGACTTCAAGGGCGGCGCCACGTTCGCCTCGCTGGACGCGTTGCCGCACACCAGCGCGGTGATCACCAACCTGTCCGACGAGCTGCCGCTCGTGGACCGCATGCGGGACGCGCTCGCCGGTGAGATGAACCGCCGGCAGGAGGTGCTGCGGGCGGCCGGCAACTACGTCTCCCGGTACGACTACGAGAAGGCGCGGGCCGCCGGTGAGCAGCTGGAGCCGATGCCCAGCCTGTTGATCATCTGTGACGAGTTCTCCGAGCTGCTGGCCGCCAAGCCGGACTTCATCGACCTGTTCGTGATGATCGGCCGCCTGGGCCGGTCGCTCGGCGTGCACCTGCTGCTCGCCTCGCAGCGGCTGGAGGAGGGCAAGCTGCGCGGCCTGGACACGCACCTGTCGTACCGGATCGGTCTGCGCACGTTCTCGGCTGTGGAGAGCCGGATCGTGCTCGGCGTGCCCGACGCGTACGAGCTGCCCAGCGCGCCCGGTCACGGCTACCTGAAGACCGACACCGCGACCATGCTGCGGTTCCGCGCCGCCTACGTGTCCGGCCCGTACCGGGCGCCCGGGCAGGTGCAGCGCTCCACCCGGGCGCAGGTGCAGCGCCGGATCGTCCCGTACGGCATCGACTACGTGCCGGCGCCGGCGGCGCCGAGCCCGGCGGAGGCGGCCCCGGAGCCGGAGCAGAGCGGCGACGGCAAGGCCGTGGCGATGCTGGATGTGCTGATCGACCAGCTCAAGGGCCGCGGTAAGCCGGCGCACCAGGTGTGGCTGCCGCCGCTGGCCGAGCCGTCCGGGCTGGCCGAGCTGCTGCCGAAGCTGAGCGTGCACCCGACGTACGGCCTGACCACCGCCGACTGGCCGGGCCGTGGCCGGCTCGCCGTGCCGGTGGGCATCGTGGACCGCCCGTACGAGCAGCGCCGCGACCCGATGATGGTCGACCTGGCCGGGGCCGGCGGTAACGTGGTGATCGTCGGGGCGTCGCTGAGCGGCAAGAGCACCATGCTGCGCTCGATGCTGGCCTCGCTGGCGCTGACCCACACGCCGCGTGAGGTGCAGTTCTTCTGCCTCGACTTCGGCGGCGGCGCGCTGCGCAGCCTGGACGGGCTGCCGCACACCTCGGGTGTGGCGGGGCGGCGCGACGTCGAGGCGGTCCGGCGGACGGTGGCCGAGGTGGTCGCCGTGATCGACGAGCGGGAGAACCGGTTCACCCAGCACGGCATCGACTCGGTGGCGAGCTACCGGCGCCGCCGGGCGGCAGGTGAGTTCGCCGACGACCCGTTCGGTGACGTCTTCCTCGTCGTGGACGGCTGGAACACGCTGCGCCAGGAGTACGAGGAGCTGGAGCAGACGATCACCAACCTGGCGAACCGGGGCCTCGGCTTCGGCGTCCACGTGGTGATCACGGCGGTGCGCTGGGCGGAGATCCGGATCAACATGCGGGACCTGCTCGGCACCAAGCTGGAGCTGCGGCTCGGTGACCCGTCGGAGTCGGAGATCGACAGGCGGGCCGCGCAGAACGTGCCGGTGGGCGCGCCCGGTCGCGGTCTGACCCGGGACAAGCTGCACTTCCTGACCGCGATCTCCCGGATCGACGGCAAGCGCGACATCGAGGACCTGACCGAGGCGTCGGTGGCGCTCGCCGGTCACGTCGCGGCGAACTGGCCGGGACAGCCGGCGCCGAAGGTCCGGCTGCTGCCGCGCAAGCTGGCGGTCACCGAGCTGGCGAAGGTCATCGACAGGTCTGCCCCGGGCATCCCGATCGGCGTCAACGAGTCGGCGCTCGCCCCGGTCTACCTGGACCTGGCGGGCGAGCCGCACCTGACCGTGTTCGGCGACGCCGAGTGCGGCAAGACGAACCTGCTGCGGCTGATCGCCCGGGGGATCGCCGAGCGGTACACCCCGGCCCAGGCGCGGCTGGTCATCGCCGACTACCGGCGTGGTCTGCTGGGTGCGGTCGAGGGGGACCACCTGCTCGACTACGCGCCGTCGAACCAGGTGTTCAGCCAGGGCCTCGGGTCGATCCGCAGCGCGTTGCAGAACCGGCTGCCCGGCCCGGACGTGACCACCGCCCAGTTGCGCGACCGGAGCTGGTGGAAGGGTCCGGACCTGTACATCCTGGTGGACGACTACGACCTGGTCGCCTCCGGTGGCAGCAACCCGCTGAGCGCGCTGCACGAGCTGCTGCCGCAGGCGCGGGACATCGGCCTGCACCTGATCATCACGCGCCGGGTCGGCGGTGTGGCCCGGGCGCTGTACGAGCCGGTGCTGCAACGCCTGCGCGAGCTGGACTCGCCGGGCCTGCTGATGTCCGGCAGCCGGGAGGAGGGCGCGGTGTTCGGCAACCTGCGGCCGACTCCGCAGCCGCCGGGCCGGGGCACGCTCGTGCGCCGCCGCGACGGCCAGCAGCTGATCCAGACCGCGTGGACGGAACCGGCCTGACGGGACGGACGGCGGGCCGCCCGTCCGGTAGCGTCGGCCCGATCGATAGCCGCGAGTGGGAAGGGGCGCGTCCGTGAGCAGCCCGTCGGGTTTCGGTGCCGCCGTGGAGGGTCTGCTGCGGCAGGCACAGGAGCAGCAGCGCCGGCTGGCCGAGGTCCAGCGGCAGCGCGCCGAGCTGCGGGTGACCGGGGAGAGCCCGGACGGGCTGGTGCGGGTGACAGTGGACGGCGACATGAAGGTCGGCGACGTCGAGCTGAACGCGCGGGCGATGCGGCTGGACAGCTTCTCCCTGGCCGAGGCGATGCAGGCGGCGATCGACGCGGCCTACGCCGCCTTCGAGGAGCGCCAGCGGGAGTTGCTGGGCGAGATGCTCGGCGACTCCGAGATGGTCCGCCGGGCGCAGGACGGCACGCTCACCCCGGAGGACTGGTTCCGCCAGTTCGGGGTGGACCTGTCCGACCCGACCCGCAACCTGCGGCGCTGAGCGAGAGGAGCCGACGATGCCGAACACGGTCGACGTCGACGCGATCCGGAAGGCGGGCCGGCGGCTCGACGCCCCGGACGGCCCGATCCAATACCTCCGCAACGTCGAGACGTTGCTGGCCGAGGTGAAGCTGCCCGGTGGCGCGCTGAGCTGGTTCGGCACCGGTGCGGTGGAGCGGCACAACGCGGCGGTGGACGGGCACCTGGACAACGTCCGCACCGGTGTGGAGCATCTGCGCAGGGCCGCCGCGCAGCTCGAACAGAGCGCGAAGAACTGGGAGAAGTCGGATCAGCCCTGGGTGGTCAAGTGATCGGCCGGGTCCGCCACGGGAAGGACGCCTGATGCCACCGGAGATCCTCATCGCCAACGCGTCCGGGACGGTGACCGGCTCGGTGTCGGTCGCGCAGACCACGGCGCCGGTCCGCTCGGCGGCGGCCATCGCCAAGGGCAACCTGGTCTGGATCGCCGCCTCGGCGGCGCTGATCGGCACGATCCTCTACCTGGAGTCGTTCGACAACCAGGAGGTGAACGAGTCCATCAAGAAGTGGGACGAGGCGGCCCGCCTGCTCGGCGCGGACCAGTTCGGCGCCGCGATGGCGGCGGTCCCGCCGGACGCGGCGGAGTGGGACTTCGACGACCGGGACGCGTTCGACCTGTTCCTGCGCAAGCTCGGTGCGGAGATCAACTCGCTGGCCGAGGCGTTCGCCGCCAACCGGGACACGCTCACCGCCGCCCGGGACGCGTACAACGACGCGGTCTCCGGCCTGGCTCAGGCGCTCATGCCGATCCTGGTCGCGGTGATCGCCTCGATCGCGCTCCAGTTCTTCCCGGCGACCACCGCGCTGGCCCAGGCCATCGGCATCGCCGGTCTGGCCGCCACCGCGGCGATCCTGGTCCTGGTCTTCGGCGAGATCAGCGCGCTGCTGCACGCGCTGATGGCCGCCTTCCACACCGACAGCCGGTTCACGTTCACCGCGGACTCCCGTCCCGGCTGGGCCCCGACCGGCTCCGACCCGGACATCAAGGACATCAAGATCGACTGGGTGCGGGACTCCAAGTTCTACGGGTGACGGGAGCGATGCGTGGACACCCTGCTCTTCTCACTGCTGCTGTACGTCCTGCTGACCATCCCGGTCTTCGTGGTCCTGATGCTGTTCGCCGGGCTGAACCGTTCGGCGCGGCTGCGCCGGGCCGCCGAGGTGGTGGCGCTGAGCACCTGCGCGGCGCTGCTGGTGCTGTCGTTCCAGCGCGCGTTCGAGAAGCCGGTGCTGTGGGTCGTGGTGGTGATGCTGGTCGCGGTGCTGGCATTCGGCGTGTCGACGTTCGTCAAATCCTCGCGCGATCGGTCCTGACCTCGGCCTCGACCGTCCACCTCGTACCCAGGGGTTGCGGCTCGCGTCCGTCGACAGTGGCATGTCGGAATACGACGATGGGTCAGCAGGGCTGCGCGGGTTGGACATCGTCCGCTACGGTTCGGATGAAGTGTCCGTCGGTGGGGTGTGTACGCCTTGCCGCGGGGGAGGGCGCGGCGGAACCGCCGCCACAAGATGACGGAAGGGTGTGAAGCATGGCGTTCGAGGTCAGTGCAGCGACTCTGCACACCGCCGCGAGTGACGTGCGGTCCACGCGCAGCGACGTCGACGGCGAGCTCAAGAAGCTGTGGAACGTGGTCGACGACCTGGCGATGGCCTGGAAGGGCCAGGCGTCCACGGGCTTCCAGAGCCTGATGACTCGCTGGAACGAGGACACGACGAAGCTGCTGACCGCGATGGACAACATCGCGGACCTGCTCGACAAGTCGGGCACCACGCACCAGGTCAACGACGAAGAGCAGCAGCAGATGCTGGACAAGTTCCACGCTGCGCTCAACCCGTGATCCGCGAAGACAGGCAGAGGAGGAATCGATGAGCATCAAGGTTGATTACGCTGTTCTGGAGAGCAGCAACCAGCAGATGCAGGCCATCTCGCGGACCATCGACGAGAAGCTGGACACGCTGCGGGCGATGCTGACCAAGCTCGAGTGGGAGGGCCAGGACCGGGCCGCCTACCAGCAGCACCAGGCCCAGTGGGACGCCGCTGTGCGGGACATCAACAAGGTCCTGAACGAGATCGGTGGCGCGGTGGGCATCGCGCGCGAGAACTACATGACCACGGAGATGAGCAACTCCAAGGTCTGGGGCAACTGACCCCCGACCGGTCCACAGCGGCTCCGCTACGGCTCGCGCCGGGCGGAGCCGTCGTGCATCGTCAGGCGTCCTGCGGGACGTCGCGCCGACCCGGCCGCCACCCGCGCCGCCGTCCCCGTACCAGGATGGGCCGTAGCGTCAGCAGGACGCCGGCCAGCAGCGCGCCGACGACGGCGACCCAGATCGCGACGGTGCGCTGCCCTGCCAGCGGGTCGGCCGGCGGTGCCGGTGGCGGCATCGCGCCAAGCGGCGGGTCGCTGCGGGTGCCCAGCAGGCTGGTGACCGCCCGGTACGGGTTGACCATCCCGTAGCCGACCTCGGCGTTGTGCCCGTCGGGCGGGCTGTCGGCGGTGCGGGTCAGCCGGTAGGCGACCTCGTCGGCGCTGATGTCCGGGTGTGCGGCCCGCACCAGCGCGGCCGCGCCGGAGACGTACGCGGTGGCGAAGCTCGTCCCGCCCTGCGGCTCGCCCCGGTACCCCGGCCCCTGCGGCGCGGGCCCGACGATGTTCAGGCCGGGGCCGGCGATGTCCACGTAGTCCCCGCTGACCGAGCTGCCGACGTGCCCGCCCTGCTCGTCGATCCCGGCGACGGCGACGACACCCTCGTAGGCCGCCGGATAGGCGGGCCGGTCCTCCCGGTTCTCCTGCCGGTTGCCGGCGGACGCGACGATCACCACGTCCTTGCCGAGCGCGTACTGCACGGCGGACTTCAGCGCCGGGTCGTCGAGCGTGACCAGGGACAGGTTGATCACGTCGGCGTCGTGGTCGACAGCCCAGCGGATCGCCTTGCCGATCTCGGCCGGCACGTCCGGGTCGAAGTTCTCCTTGTTCTCGGCGAGCACCCGCAGCGGCAGGATCTTCGCCTCCGGCGCGATGCCGGTGTACGGCGTGCCGGTGCCCTCCCGGCCGGCGATGATGCCGGCGACCATGGTGCCGTGGCCGACCAGGTCGCACTGCCCCTTCAGGCGGACGAGCTGGTTGAAGTCCTCACCCGGCAGCACCCGCCCGCGCAGCAGGGGATGGGTCGGTGAGACCCCGGAGTCGATCACCGCGACGGTGATCCCGGCGCCCTTGCCGAGCCGCCAGGCGGCGGCCGGGTCGAGGCGGCTCAGCGCCCACGGCACCTCGGTGGGTGCGGGGCCGCCGGCCGGGCCGCACTTCGGGGCGGCCAGCGCGGGCGCGGGCACCGCCAGCACGCCGCCGAGCAGGGCGGTCACCGCCGCTCCGGAGAGGACGGACCTGATCCGGTGTCCGGCCAGGACGCGTCCCGTGGTCGCGCCCGGCCGCAAGCTGTCGCGCACGCGGTGAGATTACCCGCCGCACCCGCCCGCGCGGGGCACACGTGGTGCCGGCCCGGGTCACCTGCCCGCGGTGGCGTCCCCGGCGGGCTCGGCGGCGAACAGGGCCAGCAGCGCGCCGACCTGCTGGTCGGCCTCGGCCGGGTGCCGGAAGCGGCCCTTCGGGTTGATCGTGTACTCGTTGCGCCGTCCCACCCGCGTACGCCGCAGGTAACCCCCGGCCTCCAGGTCGGCCACGATGGCCTGGGCCGCCCGCTCGGTCACGCCCACCTCGTCCGCCACGTCCCGCAGCCGGGCGGTGGGGTTGCGCGCGATCGCCAGCAGCACGTGGCCGTGGTTGGTGAGGAAGGTCCAGTTACGGCGGCTCCCGTCCTCAACTGGTGTGGTCGCCATGGTGGTCATGCTATGGCCACGTCCGCCACCTGCCGAATCGGCGCGGTCCGGGGCGGGAAAGTATGAAATGCGTATCACGAATCTTGACGGACCCCGAGGGGCGTGTGACCGTGGGTCGCGAGGCCGTTCGGCCTGGTGGTTCCCCAGGTAGACGAGGTGAGGGACATGACGCCGAGCACCCCGGAGCAGGCACTGACCGAGCTGCGAGCCGGTAATCACCGGTTCGTCACCGGCGTCCCGCAGCATCCGAATCAGGACGCCGGGCACCGGACGGCTGTGGCCGACGGCCAGCATCCGTTCGCGGTGATCGTCGGCTGCTCCGACTCGCGGCTCGCCGCCGAGATCATCTTCGACCGCGGTCTCGGTGACCTCTTCGTGGTGCGTACCGCCGGGCACACCGCCGGGCCGGAGGTGCTCGGCAGCGTCGAGTACGCCGTCACCGTGCTGGGCACGCCGCTCGTGGTGGTGCTCGGGCACGACTCGTGCGGCGCGGTCCAGGCCGCCCGGGAGGGGGTCCGGACCGGCGCCGCCCCGGCCGGGCACCTGGGCGCGGTGGTGGACGCGGTCTCGCCGAGCCTGCTGCGCGCCGCCCGCCAGGGCGTCGAGGACCTCGACGGCATCATCGACGTCCACATCGCGCAGACGGTGGAGACGCTGCTGGCCCGGTCCGCCGTGCTGGCCGAGCGGGTGGCCGCCGGGCGGTGCACGGTGGTGGGCATGTCGTACCGGCTCGCCGGTGGCGAGGTGCGGACCGTGGCGCAGGCCCCGGCCCCGCTGCCCGCCCCGGCCGCGCCCGCCGACCCGGCGCTGGCGAGCTGAACCGTACGGACGAGAAAAGGGGCCGCCCGAGGGCGGCCCCTTTTCGTGGTGTCCGGGTCAGAGCAGCGACATGTGGACGTGGTCGGTGTGGTTCGACGGTCCGCTGTACGAACTCCAGCCGGTGGCCGGGAACCAGATCTGCCGGTTCCAGATGACGTAGTAGATGCCCAGCCGGTCGGCGTTGCGGATGAGGAACGCGGCCACCTCGTTGCCGTACCGGCGGGTGTCGTTGTTGTGCCAGGGCGCGAAGCCGCTGTTCTGGAGCGACCAGTCGCACGCCTTGCCCTTGGGGTGCTCCCACGGCCCGCCGGGCCGGTAACAGCCCACGAAGCGCTTGAAGCCGGCGCGCCGGACCTCCTTGTACGCGTGCAGCGTGCGCGGCGTGACGCAGCCCGAGGTGGTCGGGTCGTCCTCGCTGCACGACTCGGCCTTCCACCCGCCGTCGGCGGTGCGGCCGGGGGCGATCTTGGCGACCGGTGAGGTGGCGGAGACCAGGCCGCCGGTGAAGCCGAGACCGCCGACGAGCTTCAGCGCGCGCTCGGCCTGCACCTTCTCGCGCTCCATCGCGTTCTTCTGCTTCTCCTGCTCGCGCACCTCGGCGTCGAGCGCGATCTTGGCCTGCTCGGCGCGGGTCTTGACCGCGTTGATGGCGGCCAGGCGCTGCGCGTTGAGGAGGTTCAGCTCGTCCAGGGCGTTGACCCGGCGGACGAACGAGTCGGGGGAGTTGCTCTCCAGCAGCATGGCCATCGCGCCCATCCGGCCGGTCCGGTAGGACTGGGCGGCGAGCTGGTTGACCTGCGGGCTGAGCGCGTCGAGTTCGGCCTGTGCCGTCTTCACCTCGGCCGCCAGCCGCCGCTGGCGGTCCTGGGACTTGGCGAGCTTCGCCTTGGCCTGGAGGAAGGCCCGGTTGGCGGAGTCGATCGCCTCGGTGATGAGCGGAGGTTCGCCGTCCTCCTCGTGGCCCGAGGGGCTGCCGGGGGCCGCCGCAGCGGGGGCCGCGGTCGCCGGGTTCGGGCCGGCCAGCACTGCCAGCGAGGCCAGCACGGCCACCACGGGTGTCAGCCAGCGGCGCAGGGGTGCCGTCACAGTGTTCCCTTCCGTCGGCCGCCGACCGGGTTAGCTGACGGGTTCGGGACGGAAGTGGCCCCTACCGCTGTCGCGGATTCACCCCATGTACCTGGTTCCCCGGTTCGCCCGTGAGCGATTGGGCGGCGGCACCGCTGGCGCCGGTGCGCGCCTTCGGCGGTGACCGGCAGCGAGGTTACCTGACAGCACTCGTGAGGATCTACGTCCGGAAGCCGACCAATAGCGAGATTTCGCCGTGGCACACCGTGACCAGCGTCGCGTTTGAATTCGATGGTCACGCTGCGGAGTGTCACCATGCGGCCTCCGTACTCCTTCCGCCGCCGAGGGCCTCCAGCGCGTCGTCCCGTTCGGCCGGCGGCGGGGGCGCGGCGGGCGCCGGCTCCGCGCCGGGCGAGCGCCGCCCGGCGGTGGTCACGATCGCGGCCAGTCCGGTCGTCAGCGGTACGGCGGCGATCAGGCCGAGTGTCGCCACCGCGCTGCGGACGATCTCCTGGGCGAGGAACTCACTGGTGAGGATCTCGCTCACCGGGCGGGAGTCGGCGACCAGCAGGAGCAGCAGCGGCAGCGAGGCGCCCGCGTACGCCAGCACGATGGTGTTGACGGTGGACGCGATGTGGGCCCGGCCGACCCGGGTCGCCGCCCGGTAGAGCTGCCGCCGGGACAGTCCGGGGTTGGCGTGCGCCAGTTCGGTGACGGTGGCCGCCTGGGTGACTGTGACGTCGTCCAGCACGCCCAGCGAGCCGATGATGATGCCGGCCAGCAGCAGGCCGTGCAGGTCCACGTCGCCCTGGAACATGGACAGCGTGGTGGCGTCCTCGCTGCCGAAGCCGGTCAGGTGGGTGGCGGACGTGGCGAGTAGGCCGAGCACGCCGGTGACCACCAGGCTGCCGAGCGTGCCGAGCACCGCGACCGACGTCTGCGCGGTGATCCCGTGGGTCAGGTAGAGCACCACGAACATGATCAACGCGGCGCCCACGATCGCCACGAGCAGCGGCGGCTGGCCGGCGCCGATGCCCGGCAGCACGAAGCCCAGGAGGATGGCGAAGCTGGCCACCAGTCCGCCGAGCGCGGCGAGCCCGCGCCACCGGCCGAACGCCACGATCGCGGCGGCGAACAGCACCATCAGCCAGATCAGCGGCGTACCGCGCTGGTGTTCGGCGATGTTGTAGGACTTCACCGCCGGGTCGGCCGGGTCGGTCAGCTCGACCAGGACGACCTCGTCGCCGACCGCGACCCGGGGCGCGCCCGGCCCGGCCGGGATCGGCGTCTCGACCTGCCGGCCCGCGTCCGGGCCCTGCTCGGCGGTGACGGTCACGGTGCCGCAGGGGCCACCCCCGCCCTCCGGGGCCTCGGGCGTCGGTGGGCAGGGCTCGGTGACCACCCGGGTCACCGTGCCGTGGTAGCGGGGGACGTCAGCGCCGCCGACCGGCTCCCGGTCCTGCCCGGGCCAGAGCACCAGCGCCGCGATCACGGTGAGCGCGAACAGCGGCACCACCACGGCGACGAGCAGCCGCCGTACGCCCGGCGGCGCGGCGGGTGCGGGGCGGGTGTGGTCGGCACCCATGACGTCTCTCCCAACGGTCGCGGCGACGCCTGGTCCGCCGGACCGGTCTGGTCACCCGGCCGGCGCGGACGTGTCGACCACGTCCGGGTCGTCGCCCGGCCATGGTAGGCAGCCCGGCCGGCCGCTCCCGCACACCGTGGCCGGTGACGCGCGCCCCGCGCGGTCAGGCCAGGCCGGCCCGGCGCCGCCGGTACTCGTCCTCGTCGATCTCACCGCGGGCGTACCGCTCGTCCAGGATGCGCCGGGCCGTCGTCGGGCCCAGGTACTGCGGGCCGGTCCATCGCACGGCCGCCCAGACGAGCCCCGCCAGCACGGCGAGCACCAGCAGGGACCAGATCCACATCCAGCCCATCATCGGGCTCTGCCACATCATCGGGCCGCCCTCCGTCCGTCACCGCGGGTCCGCCGGACCGGCCTGCCCGCCACTTCGACGGTACGTCCGCCCGGTCGCGTCGGCACGGGTCGATGTGCCCTGGTCGGAGGGGTCGGAGGTCCCTGCTCAGCCGCGCTTCATCAGGCGGCCGACGGCGGCCATCATCTCGGTCGCCATCTCGTCGGCCCGGCCCTCGGCGGCGCCCTCGTGCATGCAGTGCCGGGCGTGGCCGTCGAGCAGGCCCAGGCCGACCTTGTCCAGCGCCGCCTGGATGGCCGAGATCTGGGTCAGCACGTCGATGCAGTAACGGTCGTCCTCGACCATCTTCTCGATGCCACGGACCTGGCCCTCGATCCGGCGGAGCCGGGCGAGGAGTTGGTCCTTGCTGGCGGTGTAGCCCCGGGTCGGGCTGGACGGCGCGGTCATGAAACCGAGGATAGCGTACCCCTCGGGGGTATGCTAACGTTCCGAACGTACCCCAGGGGGGTATCAGATCGGAGGGCGAGATGGAGACCACCTACCAGGTGAACGGCATGACCTGCGGGCACTGCGTCAACTCGGTGAGCACCGAGCTGAGCGCACTTCCGGGCGTCACCGACGTCCAGGTCGACCTGGCCGGCGGCCGGGTCACCGTCACCAGTCAGAACCCGCTGGACGTGGACGCGGTCCGCGCGGCGGTCGACGAGGCCGGTTACGACCTCGTCGGTGCGTGACGGGTCCGGCGGACCCGCGACAACCGAGGAGACACCATGAACACGGCGACGAAGCTCAGCGGCTTCGCGCTCGGCCTCGTGGCGGTGTTCGGAGCGGCGTACGGGATCGGCAACCTGGCCGATCCCGTCGCCCCGGCCGCCGAGACCCGACACGACGACAGCGACAGCGACCACGGGGCCGGCGACACCGGCCACGGTGACGAGAGCCAGGCGGGCGGCG
Organism: Micromonospora sp. CNZ285; assembly: GCF_004637285.1. NCBI lineage: Bacteria > Bacillati > Actinomycetota > Actinomycetes > Micromonosporales > Micromonosporaceae > Micromonospora > Micromonospora sp. CNZ285. Next base: position 5,876,392 of record NZ_SPQD01000001.1, read on the forward strand.
CCTCCGCGCACCTACCCGGCGGGCTGCTCGTCTCCGAGCGCGGCTACACGTTCCAGCCCGCCGACGCCCCGGCCGGGCAGTTCGCCTTCCGGATCACCGGCCCGGACGGCACGCCGGTCACCCGCTTCGAGGTGGCCCACGACAAGCGCATGCACCTGATCGTCGCCCGCCGGGACCTGTCCGGGTTCCGGCACGTCCACCCGGAGATGGCCGGCGACGGCACCTGGCGGGTCGCCTCACCGCTCGGCGGCCCCGGCGTCTGGCGGGCGTTCGCCGACTTCACCCCCGAAGGCGGCGAGCCGCTGACGCTCGGCCTGGACGTCACGGTCCCCGGCGAACTGACCGCCCGGCCGCTGCCGGCGCCGGCGACCAGCACCACCGTCGACGGCTACACGGTCACCCTGACCGGCACGCCGGAGCCGGGCCGGACCAGCCGGCTCACGCTCTCCGTCAGCCGCGACGGGCGGCCGGTCACCGACCTTGCGCCCTACCTCGGCGCGTACGGGCACCTGGTGGCGCTGCGGCAGGGCGACCTGGCGTACCTGCACGTGCACCCGGAGGGCACGCCCGGCGACGGGCGCACACCTGCCGGTCCAGCGATCACGTTCGCCGCCGAGGTGCCCTCGGCCGGGGCGTACCGTCTCTACCTGGACTTCCGGCACGGCGACGCGGTGCACACCGCCGAGTTCACCGTCCTCGCCGGCGACCGGACCGCGCCGCCGCCCGCCGCGCCGGCATCCACCACCGCACCGACCCCGGACGCCGGACACGGCACCCCGGGGCACGGGCACAGTTGAGCGCCGGAGGTGCCGCGATGACTGCCACGGGAAAGGCGCTGCCCACCGCGCCGAACCTGATCGAACTGGCGATCGGCGGGATGACCTGCGCGTCCTGCGCCGCCCGGATCGAGAAGAAGCTCAACCGGATGGACGGCGTCGAGGCGACGGTGAACTACGCCACCGAGAAGGCCACCGTCCGGTACGCCGACGACATCGCGCCGGCCGACCTGATCGCCACCGTCGAGAAGACCGGCTACACCGCAGTGGTTCCGCCGCCGCCCGAGCAGGCGGAGGCGGCAGCGGCCGGGGAGCCGGTGGACGAGCTGCGCACCGCGCGTACCCGGCTCTGGGTCTCCGCCGTGCTCACCCTGCCGGTGATCGTGCTCGCCATGGTTCCGGCCTGGCAGTTCGACTACTGGCAGTGGGCCTCGCTCACCCTGGCCGCCCCGGTGGTGGTCTGGGGCGGGCTGCCGTTCCACCGCGCCGCGCTGATCAACCTGCGGCACGGCGCGGCGACCATGGACACGCTCGTGTCGCTCGGCACGCTGGCCGCGTTCGGCTGGTCGCTCTGGGCGCTGTTCCTCGGCGACGCCGGCATGCCCGGGATGAAGCACCCGTTCAGCCTCGACATCACCCGCGGCGACGGCGCCGGCAACATCTACCTGGAGGCCGCCGCCGGGGTGACCGTGTTCATCCTGGCCGGGCGGTACTTCGAGGCGCGCTCCAAGCGCACCGCCGGGTCGGCGCTGCGCGCCCTGCTCGAACTCGGCGCCAAGGACGTGGCGGTGCTGCGCGACGGGCAGGAGACCCGCATCCCGGTCGGCCGGCTCGCGGTCGGCGACCGGTTCGTGGTCCGGCCCGGCGAGAAGATCGCCACCGACGGTGTGGTCGAGGAGGGCACGTCCGCGGTCGACGCCAGCATGCTGACCGGCGAGTCGGTGCCGGTCGAGGTGGGCCAGGGCGACGCGGTGGTCGGCGCCACGGTAAACGCCGGCGGCCGGCTGGTGGTCCGCGCCACCCGGGTCGGCGGGGACACCCAGCTCGCCCAGATGGCGCGACTCGTGGAGCAGGCACAGACCGGCAAGGCGGCGGTGCAGCGGCTCGCCGACCGGATCTCCGGCGTCTTCGTGCCGATCGTGATCGCGCTGGCCGCCGGCACGCTCGGCTGGTGGCTCGGCACCGGCTCCGGGCCGACCGCCGCGTTCACCGCCGCGGTGGCCGTCCTGATCATCGCCTGCCCGTGCGCGCTCGGCCTGGCCACCCCGACCGCGCTGCTCGTCGGCACCGGGCGAGGCGCGCAGCTCGGCGTGCTGATCAAGGGGCCGGAGGTGCTGGAGTCCACCCGCCGGGTCGACACCGTGGTGCTGGACAAGACCGGCACCGTCACCACCGGCCGGATGGCGCTGGCCGAGGTGCTGCCCGCCGACGGCGAGGACGCCGACGAACTGCTCCGGGTGGCCGGCGCGCTGGAGGCCGCCTCCGAGCACCCGATCGCGCGGGCCGTCGCCGAGGCCGCGGCCGAGGCCGGACCGCTGCCGCCGGTCGGCGAGTTCGCCAACGCCGAGGGGCTGGGCGTGACCGGCACCGTCGACGGCCGGACCGTGGTGGTCGGCCGGGCCCGGCTGCTGCGGGAGCGGGGTCTCGACGTACCCGAGGAGGTCGTGCGGGCCGCGACCGGCGCGGAGGCCGCCGGGCGGACGGCGATCCTGGCCGGCTGGGGCGGGCGCGCCCGGGGCGTGCTCGCGGTGGCCGACGCGGTGAAGCCGACCAGCCGGGCGGCCGTCGCGCGGCTGCGTGAGCTGGGCCTGAAGCCGGTGCTGCTCACCGGCGACAACACCACAGTGGCGAAGGCGGTGGCGGCCGAGGTCGGCATCGACGAGGTGATCGCGGAGGTGCTGCCCGCCGACAAGGTCGACGTGGTCGAGCGGCTCCAGCGCGAGGGCCGGGTGGTCGCCATGGTCGGCGACGGGGTGAACGACGCCGCCGCGCTGGCCCGCGCCGACCTCGGGCTGGCCATGGGCACCGGCACCGACGCGGCCATCGAGGCGGCCGACCTGACGCTGGTCCGGGGCGACCTGATGGCCGCCGCGGACGCCATCCGGCTCTCCCGGCGGACGCTGGCGATCATCAAGGGCAACCTGTTCTGGGCGTTCGCCTACAACGTCGCGGCGCTGCCGCTGGCGGCGGCCGGACTGCTCAACCCGATGCTCGCCGGAGCGGCGATGGCGTTCTCGTCGGTGTTCGTGGTGGGCAACAGCCTGCGGCTGCGGAGCTTCCGCCCGATCGGGTGAGGGGATTGAGCCGACAACCGACGGGGTAACCAGTTGTCGTCAGGCAACCGCATCAGTGGAGGTCATCATGGGTCTGGACGACAAGATCGACAACGCTTCCCAGGACACCGCGGGCAAGGTCAAGGAGGGCGTCGGCCGGGCGACCGACAACGAGCGCCTCGAGGCCGAGGGCCGCAACGACCAGGCGGGCGCCAAGCTCAAGCAGGCCGGCGAGAAGATCAAGGACGCCTTCAAGAGCTGAGTACGCGACGCACACACACCACCGGGTCGGCCCACGGGCCGGCCCGGAGTGCTGTCCGGGCGCGGGTCAGCGCGGCCGGTCACCGGCCAGCCGCGCGGCGCGTACCTCCAGATAACGCCGCTCCGGCAGGCTCGTGGTGGCCCGCGCGGCGGCCAGGTACGCGGCCCGGGCCTCCGCGCGGTCACCGGCCAGGTCGAGCAGGTGCGCGCGGACGGCGGCGAGCCGGTGGTGCCCCGCGGTCCGGTCGTCGCCGTCGAGCGTGGCCAGCAGCGCCAGCCCGGCACGCGGCCCGTCCACCATGGCCACCGCGACGGCCTGGTTGAGCGTGACCATCGGGTTCGGCGCGACACGTGCCAGCACCCGGTAGAGCGCGACGATCTGCCGCCAGTCGGTGTCCTCGGCGGTGGGCGCCTCCGCGTGCACAGCGGCGATCGCCGCCTGCACCTGGTACGGCCCGGGCGCCGACCAGGTGAGCGCCTCGGTCACCAGCGCCACCCCCTCCGCGACCGCGTCCCGGTCCCACCGGCTGCGGTCCTGCTCCGCCAGCGGCACCAGCTCGCCGTCCGTCCCGGTACGGGCGGCCCGGTGCGAGTCGGTGAGCAGCATCAGCGCCAGCAACCCGGCCACCTCGCCGTCGTCCGGCAGCAACCGGCGCAGCTCCCGGGTCAGCCGGATCGCCTCCCCGGTCAGCTCGGCCCGGTGCAGCGCCTCGCCGCTGGACGCGGTGTAGCCCTCGTTGAAGACCAGGTAGAGCACCCGCAGCACGGCGGCCAGCCGCTCGTCCCGGTCCGCCGGTGACGGCAGCGTGAAACGCGCGCCGGACGCCTCGATCCGCTGCTTCGCGCGGCGGATCCGCTGGCTCATCGTCGCCTCCGGCACCAGGTAGGCGCGGGCGATCTCGGCGGTGCTCAACCCGCCCACGGCGCGCAGCGTGAGCGCCACCTGCCCGCTCACCGGCAACGCCGGATGGCAGCAGAGGAACAGCAGCTTCAGCGTGTCGTCCCCGCTGGGCGGCTCCTCGTCGGCGGGCGGGGCGACAGCCGCGTACGCGGGCTGCCGCACCGCCACCGCGACCTCGCGTTCCCGGCGGGCGTGCTCGCTGCGCCACTCGTCGGTGAGCCGCCGGGTGGCGACGGTGACCAGCCAGGAGCGGGGGTGGTCGGGCAGGCCCTGTTCCGGCCACTGCACGGCGGCGGCGAGCAGCGCCTCCTGGACGGCGTCCTCGCAGGCGTAGAACTGGCCGTGGCGGCGGACGAGCACGCCGAGGACCTGCGGCGCGAGCGTACGCAGCAGGTCCTCGACCACAGGTGCTGTCACATCTCCGTCCCGGCCTGCTCCATCACCGCCCGCACCTCCAGCACGCCGAAACCGTGCCGTACGTCCGGCCAGCGCGCGGCGATCTCGGCGGCGCGCTCCGGGGTCTCGCAGTCGACAGTCAGGTAGCCGGCGAACTGCTCCTTGCTCTCCATGAACGGCCCGTCGGTGACCTCGACGCCGCCACCGGCCGCCGGGCGGGCCGTGCGGGTCTGCGAGGGGTGGGCCAGCGCCTCGCCGCCGACCAGCTCGCCGGACTCGGTCAGCTCCTTCATGATCTCGTCGACCTCACCGAAGATCGCGGTGCGTTCCGCCTCGGTCAGCTCCTCCACGAAGCCGGGCCGGTTCCAGATCAGCAGCATGTACTTCACGGTGTACTCCTCGGGTGCGGGCCACCGGCGGTGGCGCCTCGCAGACGGGTCGGAGCCGGTCCGCCCGATCCGACATCATCCCCCGGGAAAGGTCAGCGGCCCCCGCGCAGCGGACGGCGTGCCGGGCGGCCCGGGTCGAGCGAGGCCCGGTCGGCCGCGCTGGTGCCGGAGACCCACCCCTGCTCGTCACGCACCTGGAGGCGGTGCCGGGTGGTGCCGGGAAAGAGTTGGTCGACGCGTTCCCGGACGGCGTCGGAGCGGGCCGCGAGCACCGGCAGCAGCCGGTCGTCGTCGAGTTCCTCGGCTGCCGCCGCGCTCGCCTCCCGCAGCCGGTCGCCGACGCGCAGCGCGAACGCGTTGAGGAACGACTCGTCGTAGCCCTTGGTGCGCCGCCCGCCGGCCCTGCCGCGCTCGCCCCGGCCGCGCAGCATCGCGGCGGTGGCCTGCACGAGCAGCGACGTGTGCAGCAGCTCGACAGCCGCCAGGTCGGCCGGGAAACCGAGCACTGTGGCGAAGCCCAGGTCGTCGGACCAGACCGACTCGCACCGGTTCGCCGCCGCCACCTCCTGGATCAGCAGCGCCTTCGCGGCCGCGTACGGGGCGTCGACGCCGATCCGCACCCCACCCGGGCCGCCGGTCCGGTCGGCCCCGGCGTCGAGCAGCGCCGCGTCGATGCTGTGCCGGGCCATCAGCTCCTGCGCCTTCGCGGTGAACGCCTCCGCCTCGGCCGGGTAGCCGGTCGACTCGGCCTTCGCCAGCAGCGCGCGTACCCGGTCGAGCATCCGGGAACCGCTCGGTGTCGCGGCCGCGAGTGCGGTACTCGCCGAGCCGGGCGGTGGCCGGAGCGCCGCGATCGGCGGCAGTCCCGCCACCAGGACGATCGCGTCGACCGCGTCCCGTAGCGCGGTGATCCGGTCCCCGTCGGCGCGCCGGTCCAGCCAGCCCGCGTCGTCGTCCCAGCGGGCGCCCGTCTCGGTGAGCTGCTCGTCGAACCAGGCCGGGACCGGCACGGGCAGCGTGCGCCGCTGCGCGGCCATCGCGTCGCGCAGCAGCCGGGCGCCGCGCGGGGTGAGCCGCCGGACGGCGAGCCGATCCAGGTCGGCGGGCTGCCAGCCACGCGGCCAGAGCCGGCCCACGTCCCGCGTGAGCCGGGCGAGCAGCGCCGCGTCCACCGCCGCGCCGTCGGCCACCACGAGCCCGTCGAGGGCCCGCTCGGCAGCGCGTACGTCGGTGGCGCGCGCGGTCGCGACGGCGGCGTCGAGCAGTCGCTCGGCTGGTGACACGGGTGGCTCTCCCTGAACTCCGACAGGCGGCAGGTCGCCCACCCCGGCACCGACGGTACCCGGCCCGCTCGTTCAACCGTCCGGGCCCGGCGTCCGTACTCCTGCCCGGAGCGGGGCGGCGCGACGGACGGAGATCGACGTGGGCGGGCATGACCGGGGGCTGCACCGGCGACGACGGAGGCCGCGATCACCGCGGGTCCTGGCGGTGGTCCTGGTCGGGGCCGCGCTCGCCGCCGGCGGGTACGCCGCCCGGCACCCGGACCTGCTGGACGGCATCGAGGCGCGGCGGACCGTGCAGGCGGCGGCACCGGGCGCGCCCGCGCCGGACGCGCGTCCCACGCCGACAGCCGCGCCCACGCCGGTCCCGGCGGCTGGCCGGGTGGCCCCCGGCATCGGCTACCCGGCCCGGGGCGACGGCACGTTCCGCACCGCCGACACGGTCGGCGCGGTCGCCGGCCGCTCCGGTGAGCTGCTGCGCTACCGGGTCGCCGTCGAGGACGGCATCCGCGACGTGGACGTGGAACGGTTCGCCCGCGACGTCGCCGCCACCCTCGCCGACCGGCGCGGCTGGACCGGCGACGGCCGGTGGCGGCTGCAACGAGTGGGCCGCGACGACCGCGCCGACTTCACCGTGCTGCTCACCACGCCCGTCACCCGGGGGCGGCTGTGCGGCGACCCGAGCGACCGCTACACGTCCTGCCGCAACGGTGACCAGGTGGTGATCAACGTGGCCCGCTGGGTGTACGGGGTGCCGCACGTGACCGACCTCTCCCGCTACCGGCAGTACCTGCTCAACCACGAGGTCGGCCACCGGCTGGGCCGCGGCCACGAGCGCTGCCCCCGGGCCGGCGGCCCCGCGCCGGTCATGGTGCAGCAGACGCTCGGCCTGCACGGCTGCACCCCGAACCCGTGGCCGCTGGTGGGCGGCGAACCGCTGTCCGGGCCGCCCGGCCAGTACGACGACCCGATCCCGGCCGGGGACCGCTGAGCCCTCGCCCGGCGGCCGCCCCGGCCGTCACCGGGAGAACGAGGCCCAGATGTTCTTGGTCTTCTCGGTGCCGTACCAGCCCACGTCGAGCGAGACCGACTGGGCCAGGAACAGACCCCGCCCGCCCGAGTCCATCGGGTGGATGTCGGTCAGCTCCGGCACCGAACTCACGTCGTGGTCGGCCACGTCGAGCAGGAACCGGTCGTCGGTGGCGAGCAGCGTGATGATGGTGGGCGGGCGACCGTGCCGCAGCGCGTTGCTCGCCAGTTCGGTGGCGACCAGCACGACCAGATGCGGCACCTCGTCGAGGTCCGCACCCTGCACCAGGCCGTGCCGGTTCAGCGCGTCGCGTAGGGAGGCGCGCAGGCCGCGCAGATCCTCGGGACTGTCAAGCACCCACCGCTCCAGCTCGGTGGCCTGTGGCGGCGGCGGCGAGGTGCGCAACTGTCCCATGATCTGGCTTTACCCTGCGTAGCCGTTCGTTAAGCAGGTCAGCGCCGCAGCAGCGCGAACACGCCCCACCCCAGATACTCGCGCTGGAAACGGACGTACCGCACCGGGTCCTCGGTCAGCTCCCGCCGCAGATCCGGGGCCAGTTCGTCGTCCGGGTTGGCGTCCAGCCAGCGGCGCAGGTTCAGCCAGTGCGCGGCGGCGTACCGGTCCCAGCTGTCCTGGTCGGCGAGGACCATCTCGACCAGGTCCCAGCCGCAGTCGCCGAACGACGCGACCAGGCCGGGCAGGTCGCGGAACTCGTCCCGGGACCGGGCGTGCGAGCCGGTGACCGCCTCGTCGTCCGGCGGGTCGCGCCGCCAGTAGGGCTCACCGACGAGCGCCATGCCGCCCGGCCGCAGCGCCCGGCCGAGCAGGTCCAGGGTGCCGGGCACCCCGCCGCCGATCCAGGTCGCGCCGACGCAGGCGGCCACGTCGACCGGCCGCTCCGGGGTGTACGCCGCCGCGTCGCCGTGCACGAACCGTACCCGGTCTGCCACGCCGAGTCCGGCGGCGCGCTCCCGGGCGGCGGCGGTGAAGACGGTGCTGATGTCGACCCCGGTGCCGGTGATCCCGTGGTCACGGGCCCAGGTGCAGAGCAATTCGCCCTTTCCGCTGCACAGGTCGAGCAGCTCGTCGCCGGGCCGCAGCCGGATCGCCCGGCCCAGCGTGGCCAGCTTGACGTCGTCGAACGGGTTGAGGATGCGCAGCTCGCCTTCGCGAATGGTGAACTGGCGGGGAAGGTCCGGTGAGGTCATTCGTGGAGGGTGCGCCGCCCGGTCACGCGGAGCAACGGAATTCCGGTCTGGGCCCGTCCGGGTCTCCTGGGGTACGGTCACCGCATGGTGGTCGAGGAACACTGGTGGAACGGCGTCAGCAACCCTCGCGGACGGCGCGACGTCTACATCCGCACCGACGGAAGCCAGTGGCAGGTCCAGGCGCAGATCGGCGGGGCGAGCGGCCGGTCCCGGATTCAGCAGTGCCCGAGTCGTGGCTCAGCGACGATCCTGGCCGGGGCGTGGCGCGCGAGCGGCTCCGGCTGGCGCGAGATGCCGCGCTGACCTCACGCTCAGTCACGAGGTCCGTGCACCGCGCGATCGACGAGTGACTCGGCGACCTCGCGCAGCTTGCGGTTGGAGTCCTGCGACACCCGGGCCAGGATGGCGAACGCCTCGTCGGCCGAGCAGCGCCGCTGCCCCATGATGATGCCCTTCGCCTGCTCGATCACGGCCCGGCTCTGCATCGCCTCCTGCATCTGCTGCGCCAGCGTCGCCGTGCTCTCGTAGAGGTGGACGTTCGCCAGCGCGATGGCGGCGTACCCGGCCAGCGTCTGCGCCAGCTCGACCTGGCGGTCCAGGACACCCGGGGACGCGCCGTAGATGTTCAGCGCGCCGACCATCGCCTCCTGGATGGGCAGGCCGATCGACAGCGAACTGGCCGCGCCCGCCGCGTGCGCCCGGGCCGCCCACTCCGGCCAGCGGCTCTCCGCCGCCATGTCCGGCACCAGCATGGCGGTGCCGGTCGTGGCGGCGTCCAGGCACGGGCCACGGCCCTGCGCGTACTGCCACTCGTCGAGTGTCAGCGCCAGCTCACCGGTGTACGCGGCGGTGTGCGCCTCCGTGCCCTGGACCAGGGTGACCGAGACCTCGGCGGTCCCGGGCAGGGTGTCCTTGGCGACCTGGGCGATGGTCGACAACACCACGTCGAGGTCGACTTCGTCGTACTTGATCCGACCGAGTCTGATCAAGGCAGCGGCGAGGTCGGGGTGGGCCTGCGGCATGAGCGGTGACGTCCTTGGGGGAAGCGGCGGGGATCGGCCCGTGGTGACGGACCGGCACCCCGATTCCGGCATGGTTCGGGACCGGCGCCGCTTCTTGACGCTCGTTCGTGACGCCCCGGACGGGACGTCGACGATCGGGACAACTCTACGACCCGGAGCGGGTCGGTACGACGGGACGTGCCGACCCGTCGTCGGCGGCCGGCAACGCGGGCCGATCGACGACCTCGAACGCGGTGAGCGTGCCGGTGACGCCGAGGACGCGCCGGACCACCGGGGAGGGCCGGTGCAGGACCAGCCGCCGGTCGTGCCCGGTGAGCACCCGCTGCGCCAGCACCAGCGCGTTCGTGCCGTACGCGCCGAAGAAGCTGACCTCCGCGAGGTCGATCACCACGAGCGGCGCGGGCGCCGCGGCGGCGGTCTCCACGAGTTCGGTGAGCAGGTGCGCGTTGCTGAGGTCCACCTCGCCGGTCACCGAGATCTGGGTCACGTCCGTGCCCACGTGGCAGCTCAGCCACATGATCGGCTGTTCGTCGGACACGGCACCCCCACCTCGACGTCCGAGGAGCTCCCGGCGGCACTCGCCGGGAGCAGGAGGGCGCATGTCTTGACCCGTACCGAAGATACGCCGACCAGGTGGACATCGCAGCGTGGGACGAGTTCGGACCCGCCGGTCCCGGGTACCGTCATCGGAACGACCGCTGCCGATGACCTCCGTCAGGACAGGACGAGAGCATGGAAGCCCCCCGCATCGACCCCGGCGAAGCCCTCGCGGAGCTGAGCCGGATCCGGCTCGACGAGGTGGCGCTCGACGACGTGCTGGCGCGCGTCGCCGACCTGGCGAACCGGGCGGTGCCGGGCAGCGCCGAGGTGTCCGTCTCCCTGGTGCAGGCCGGCGCGAACCGGGCCATCGCCTACACCAGCGACCTGGCCCGCAGCCTCGACGAGTGGCAGTACGAGCACGACGACGGCCCCTGCCTGGACGCCTCGGTCAGCGCGGTGAGCATCTCCCTGCCCGACCTGACCGACGAGCCGCGCTGGCCCGGCTGGGCGGCGCGGGCGCGCGCGGCGGGCGTGCAGAGTTCGCTGTCGATCGGGCTGCCGATCCAGGAGGCGGTCACCGGGGCGCTGAACGTCTACGGAAGGTCCACCGACGCGTTCGACAAGGCGTCGATCGAGCTGGCGGAGGAGTTCGCCGCGTACGCGGCGGTGGCGCTCGCCAACGCCCACCTCTACGAGAGCACCGCGACGCTGGCCCGGCAGATGCAGGAGGCGATGCGCAGCCGGGCCGTGATCGAGCAGGCGAAGGGCATCATCATGGGGCAGCGGCGCTGCTCCGCCGAGGAGGCGTTCACGCTGCTCGCCAAGCTCTCCCAAGACTCCAACCGCAAGCTGCGCGAGGTGGCCGAGGCGCTCGTCTCCCGCGCCGCCGCCCGCTGACCCGCACACGTCGTCGCGGGGCGTGAAACCGTCGTGAAACCGCGCTGATCCCGCCTGCCGTCACGGTTGCGGGCATGACGACGACGAACTCTCCCGGCGCGATGGTCGAGGTGTCCGGGCTGCGCAAGGCGTACCGGAGACAGGTGGTGCTCGACGGTGTCGACCTGCGCGTACCCGAGGCCACTGTCTTCGCCCTGCTCGGCCCGAACGGCGCCGGCAAGACGACCACCGTGCAGATCCTCTCCACACTGATCCGCCCCGACGCCGGCACCGTCCGGGTGGCCGGCCACGACCTGACCGCCGAACCGGACCGGGTACGCGCCGCGATCGGCGTGACCGGCCAGTTCTCCGCCGTCGACGCGCTGCTCACCGGCGCGGAGAACCTGCGGCTGATGACCGACCTGCGGCACCTCGGCCGGGTCGAGGGACGGCGGGTGGTGGACGACCTGCTGGCCCGCTTCGACCTGACCGAGGCGGCGGGCAAGCCGGTGGCGGCGTACTCGGGCGGGATGAAGCGCCGGCTGGACCTGGCGATGACGCTCGTCGGCCGCCCCCGGCTGATCTTCCTGGACGAGCCGACGGCCGGCCTGGACCCGCGCAGCCGCCGGGCCATGTGGCAGATCGTCCGGGAACTGGTGGCCGAGGGCGCCACCGTCTTCCTCACCACCCAGTACCTGGAGGAGGCCGACCACCTGGCCGATCGGGTCGCGCTGCTCGACGGCGGTCGCCTGGTCGCCGAGGGCAGCCCGGCCGAGCTGAAGCGACTGGTGCCCGGCGGCCACGTACGCCTGCACTTCACCGACGCGGCGCACCTGGCCGCGGCGGCCGGGCTGTTCCCGGCGGCCACCCGGCACGACGACGACCTCACCCTGCGGGTGCCGGGCGACGGGAGCGTCAGCGGGGTACGGGCGCTGCTCGACCGGCTCGACGCGGCCGGTGTCGCTGTCGATTCGCTGAGCCTGCACACCCCCGATCTGGACGACGTCTTCCTGGCCCTCACCGGCCACCCCACCGAGGAGAAGGTGACCGCATGAGCACGCTCGCCCACACCGTCGGGGACTCGGCGACCATGCTGCGCCGCAACCTCAAGCACGCGGTGCGCTACCCGTCCTTGACCGTCATGGTGATCGCCCTTCCGGTGATCTTCCTGCTGCTGTTCGTCTACGTCTTCGGCGGCACGCTCGGCAACGGACTCGGCGGTGTGGCCGGGGGCCGGTCCGCGTACGCCGACTACGTGACCCCCGGCATCCTGCTGCTCGCCATGGCCGGTGCGGCACAGGGCACCGCGATCGCCGTGGCCATGGACATGACCGAGGGCATCGTGGCCCGGTTCCGCACCATGTCCATCGCCCGCGCGGCGGTGCTCACCGGCCACGTCGTCGGCGCGGTGGCGCAGACGCTGCTCGGGCTGGCGGTGGTGGTCGGTGTGGCGCTGCTGGTCGGGTTCCGGCCGGACGCCGGCCCGGCGCAGTGGCTCGCCGCCGTCGGACTGCTCACCCTCACCGCGTTCGCGATCACCTGGCTGTCGGTAGCGCTGGGCATGGTGCCCAAGACCGTGGAGAGCGCCAGCAACCTGCCCATGCCGCTGCTGCTGCTGCCGTTCCTGGGCAGCGGGTTCGTGCCGACCGACTCGATGCCCGGGTGGCTCGGCTGGTTCGCCGAGCACCAGCCGTTCACTCCGATCATGGAGACGTTGCGCGGCCTGCTCCTGGCCGGTCCGGTCGACGGCGGTGACGCGGTCGCGGCGGTGGCCTGGTGTGCCGGGATCAGCCTGCTCGGCTACCTGTGGGCGCGCCGGCTGTACGACCGGGATCCGTCCCGCTGAGTTCCGCCACGGCGGCGAGCCGCAGCTCGTCGTGGTCGAGGGCGGCGTACGACGCGCGGGCCGCGTCGTACGCCGCCGCGTCCGCGTCGCGCGCCGCCCGGCGGGCCGCCGCCGAGGACATGGTGGGCTGGAAGTTGCGCAGGTAGCCGAAGCGTTCGGCGAGCGCGACCAGCCGGGCGCCGGCGGCGGCTCCGTCGCCGGTACCGCCCGACCGGTCCAGCTCGACCAGGGCGACGGCGAGCAGCAGTGACCCGTGGATCGGGAGCTGCACGAGGAAGCCTGGCGGTTCGGCGATCGGGTCGGCCAGCAGCGCCACGCTCCGGCGGCGCAGCGAGTCGGCGAGCCCCGGCACCAGGTCCAGCCGGCCGTGCCGGGCGTGTGCGGCCAGGGCGGCCGCCCGGATCTCCAGGTGCCACGGCGCGTCGCCGGGCGGGCCGGACCAGATGAGCGGGTTCGACGGCTGCCGCAACCCGTCCAGCGCCTCCCGCCAACCGGCCAGTCCGGCCTCGACATCGCCCCGGGCCAGCGCGAACTCGGCCCGGATGCCGCGCTCGTACGCCTGCATGCCGTACTGGTCGTCCGGCACCGGCGGGGCGTCGTACCGGCTGTCGCAGGCGTCGGTGGTGGCCAGCCGCAGCCAGCGTTCCGCCTCGTCGACCTCGCCCAGCGCCAGGTTGACCAGCACCAGGCTCCAGCGGATCTGGAGGCGGTCCCACCACGGGCCGGAGTCGGCCAGCAGGTCCAGCGCGGCGGTGAGGTGGTCCCGGGCCTCCGCCGAGCGTTCGGCCTGCATGCAGAGTTCACCGACCCGGGAGTGGGCGAGTACCAGCAGCCACCGCAGCGGCCGGTGCGCCAGCGCGTCGAGCATCCGTCGGGCCGCGTCGAGCGCGTCGTCAGGCCGCCCGGCCTGCTCCAGCAGATAGCTGGCCAGGGCGTTCGCCATCGCGGCGACAAGCGGTTCGCGGTGCGCGCGCAGCGCGGTGAGCACGGCCGGGTCGGCGTCTATCTCGGGGAGCGCGCCCAGCACCACCGCCATCGCACCGGCGACCGTGTCCGGCGGTGGCGGCGGCAGGCGGCGCAGTACGACCAGCGAGCGGGTCGAGCGGCGCCCGGCGATCATCAGGGTGTGCGCCACGCCGAGCACGGCGACGGTGCGGACCGGTGCCACGAACTCCGGCGCCGGACGGTAGTGGGACAGCAGGAAGTCGGTGTCGGCGACCAGCGCGAGCATCCGGGTGTAGCTGGTGTCGAGCGTCCACACCGCGGCCAGCGCGGCGGCGACACCCGCCACTGTCGGTGCGTCGGACCGGGCCAGGGCCAGGCGCAGCGCGGCGACCAGGTTGTCCTGCTCGGCGCGGACCGTCGCGACGGCGGTGAACGGTTCGGCGCCGAGCAGCGCCTCGTGGTGCCCGAGGCCGAACTCGCGGGCCCAGGCGAGGTACGCCGCCAGCACCCGCTCGTCCTCGCCGGCCTCGGCGCGGCGGGCGGCGCCGAATTCCCGCACCGTCTCCAGCATCCGGAACCGGATCGCGTCCGGTGTCTCCTCCACCCGCAGCAGCGACTGGTCGACCAGGTGTTCCAGCACCGGCAGCGCGTCCTCGCCGAGCACCCGGTCCGCCGCCGCGGCGCTGAACCCGTCCGGGAACACCGACAGCGCCCGCAACGCCGCCCGCCCCTCCGGCCGCAGCAGGTTCCAGCTCCAGTCGACCACCGCGTGCAACGTGTGGTGGCGCGGTGGCGCGTCCCGGGGGCCGCCGCGCAGCAGCCCGAACCGGTCGTCCAACCGGCGGGCCAGCTCCGGCACGCTCATCGCCCGCACCCGGGCGGCGGCCAGCTCGATCGCCAGCGGCATCCCGTCCAGGTGCCGGCACACCTCGGCCACCTGGTCGGCGGGCAGCACCACGCCCGGCCGGGCGGCGCGGGCCCGCTGCGTGAACAGCTGCACCGCCGTGTCCAGCGGCAGTTCGGGCAGCGCGTGCACCGCCTCCGAGGTCAACCCCAGCGGGGTGCGGCTGGTGGTCAGCACCCGCAGCTCCCGGGTCGCCGCAAGCAGCGCCGCCACCAGCTCGGCGACGCCCCGGACCACCTGCTCGCAGTTGTCCAGCACCAGCAGCACCGGCCCCGGTCCGAGCGCCGCCACGATCGCGGCGACCGGCTCGGCGGGCACCGGCAGTGCGCCGACCGGCCCGGCGACCGGCTCGCCGACCCCCAGCGCCGCCGCGAGGGCCTCGGGCACGTCGCCGTCGGCGGTGACTGCGCCGAGCGCCACCAGGCGTACGCTGCGCTGCGGCGCGCGCCGGGCCACCGCGTACGCGAGCCGGGTCTTGCCCAGCCCGCCCGGACCGACGACGGAGACCACACGGGAGCCGGCCAGCAGGGACTCCACCGAGGCCAGGTCGCCGTCGCGGCCCAGCAGTGGGTTCGGCTCGTAGGGGATGCCGGGCCGGGCCACCCGGCTCTCGCCATCGAGCAGTTCCCGGTGCAGCTCGCGCAGCGCCGCTCCCGGCTCGGCGCCCAGCTCGTCGCGGAGCGAGCGGCGGTAGTTCTCGTACCGGGTCAGCGCCGCCGACCGGCTCGTCACCGCTGCCTCGCACCGGAGCAGTTCGGCCAGCACCTCCTCGTCCTGCGGACCTCCGGCGGCCAGCGCGGCGAGACCTGCGAGCGCCTCCGCGGGCCGTCCGAGCCGGGACAACGCGAGCGCCCGCGCCCGGGACAGTTCGCGGTACGTGGCGGCCCGGTCCGCGCGCAACGCGGCGAGCGGATCGCCCTCACCCGGGTCGTCGCCGGGCGGCCCGGCCCAGTACGCCAGCCCAGCCTCCGCCTCGGCGAGTGCGGGCGCGTGCGCACCCGCACGGGCGTGCCGGGCCGCCGCCCCGGCGTGCCGCAGCACCGCCGCCGCGTCCACCTGCGCGTCGGTGAGCGCCAGCCGGTAACCGGTGGCGGTCCGGACGATCAGGTCGGCGCCCAGCTCGGCGCGGGCCCGGGAGACCAGGATCTGCAACGCCTTCACCGGATGCCGGGGCGGATCGTCCGGCCAGAGCGCGTCGACGAGCGCGCCGGTGCCGCAGCCGGGCCCGAGCCGGCCGGCCAGGAGGGCCAGCAACCCGCGCAGCCGGGCGCCGCCCACCGGCACACCTCGGCAGACCACGTCCGACAGCAGGGTCAGTTCGGTGGTCACCGGGCCAGCGTAGGCGGCGGACCGGCCCGTCACGGTCCCCGCGCCGGGCGGTGCGTGAAGGCGGCGTGAAAAGCGGCCGGTGGCGCGTACCGGATCCGTCAAAGCCGTCGACCGTACGCACCCGGCCCGGCTGGTATGGCCGCGAAGGACATACCGACGCGGGAGGCGGACATGGGACGAGATCGGGCGGACGGGTGCACCGGGTTCCGGGTGGCTGCCGGCGCCGTCGTGGTGGTCGGCGCGGCGCTGGTGGCGGCTGGGGTGTTCACACCCGACGAGCGGCCCGGGCGGGTCCTGGTGATGGCGGGCGTCGTCGGGGCGTACGCCGCTGTGGTGGCCGACCTGCGCGCGGTCGCCGCGGTGGCCGCGCTGGGTGCGGCGGTCTTCGTCGGGTTCCTCGCCCACCGCTACGGCGAGCTGACCGGCCCGGGTGACGCCTGGTCCCAAGCCGTGCCGATCGGGTTCGCCGCGGTGCTCGGCGCCGGCTACCGGCACCTCCGGTCGATCGGCGCCGAGGCCCGTCCGGTGACCCGGATCACCGGCCGTGGAGGCGGCGTGAAAAGCGCGTCAAGAAACCGCGGCCGCGCGTGATGGTCGCGTCAAGACCTCTGTCCGTCCGGCGGATCCGGCGCTGTGATTGCCCGGCGCGGCCGGGAGGCGGTCGCGAGGACATCTTCCGCTAGGAGAGGTCAGCCGTGTCTGACGTGCTGTTCGTGTTGCTGACGGTGGGGCTGTTCGCGGCTCTCGCCCTCGTGGTGAGGGGCGTGGAGAAGCTGTGAACGCCGTCAACGCCGTCGGCCTGGTGCTGGCGATCGGCCTGGGCGTGTTCCTGGTCGCCGCCCTGCTGTTCCCGGAGCGCTTCTGATGAGCATGACGACAGCCGGCGTGCTCTTCGTCCTGTCGCTGGTGGCGGCGCTCGTCGCCGTGCACCGGCCGTTCGGCGACTACATGCACCGCGTGGTCGCCGGAACCCGGTCGTCCCGGGTCGAGCGGGGGATCTACCGCCTGGTCGGGGTCGACCCGGCCGCCGAGCAGACCTGGGGCGTGTACGCCCGCTCGGTGCTGGCCTTCTCGGCCGTCTCCCTGCTGTTCCTGTACGCGTTCCAGCGCCTGCAGAACCACCTGTGGCTCTCGCTGGGATTCGACCCGGTGGTGCCGCACGGCGCCTGGAACACCGCTGTGTCGTTCGTGACAAACACGAACTGGCAGTGGTACTCGGGTGAGTCGACCATGGGCCACCTGGTGCAGATGGCCGGCCTGGCGGTGCAGAACTTCGTCTCGGCGGCGGTGGGCATCGCCGTGGCGGTGGCGCTGGTCCGGGGCTTCGCCCGCAGCCGCACCGGCGAGCTGGGCAACTTCTGGGTCGACCTGACCCGGGTCACGCTGCGGATCCTGCTGCCGATCGCGGTGCTCGGGGCGCTCGCGCTGATGCTCGGCGGCGTGGTGCAGAACCTGTCCGGCGGCACCGACGTGACCACGCTGACCGGCGGCACCCAGACTGTCACCGGCGGGCCGGTGGCGAGCCAGGAGGTCATCAAGGAGCTGGGCACCAACGGCGGTGGCTTCTACAACGTCAACAGCGCCCACCCGTTCGAGAACCCGACCGCGTGGACGAACTGGCTGGAGATCTTCCTGATCCTGGTGATCCCGTTCAGCCTGCCCCGGGTCTTCGGCCGGATGGTGGGGCAGAAGCGGCAGGGTTACGCGATCGTCGCCGTCATGGCGATCCTGGCGCTCGCCAGCATCACGCTGACGAACGTCTTCGAGCTGACCGGCGACGGCACGGTGCCGCAGGCGGTCGGCGCGGCGCTGGAGGGCAAGGAGGTGCGCTTCGACGTGTCGAACTCGGCCACGTTCGCGGCGGCCACCACGCTCACCTCGACCGGCGCCGTCAACTCGTTCCACGACTCGTACACCGCGCTGGGCGGCATGATGACGCTGGGCAACATGATGCTCGGCGAGGTCGCCCCCGGCGGCGTCGGCGCCGGCCTGTACGGGCTGCTGATCCTCGCGGTGATCACGGTGTTCGTGGCCGGGCTGATGGTCGGGCGAACCCCGGAGTACCTGGGCAAGAAGATCGGCTCGCGCGAGATCAAGTTCGCCTCGATGTACTTCCTGATCACCCCGGCGCTGGTGCTCACCGGCACCGCCGCCGCGTTCGCCACCGGCAACGCCTCGACAGCGCTGAACGTCGGGCCGCACGGACTGTCCGAAGTGCTGTACGCGTTCACCTCGGCCAGCAACAACAACGGCTCCGCGTTCGCCGGCATCACCGTGAACACGCAGTGGTGGAACACCGCGCTCGGGCTCTGCATGCTGCTCGGCCGGTTCCTGCCGATCATCTTCGTGCTCGCGCTGGCCGGCTCGCTGGCCCGCCAGCAACCCACACCCGCCTCCGAGGGCACCCTGCCGACCCACAGGCCGTTGTTCGTCGGCATGGTCGTCGGCGTCACGGTGGTCCTCGTCGCGCTCACCTTCCTTCCCGCACTCGCGCTCGGCCCGCTGGCCGAAGGGCTGTGACCACCATGAGAGACAAGGACATGACAGCACCTGTGCAGACCGCCGACGCGCCGGTACCCGGCACACCGGACCGCCGGGACAACCGGGTCGGCGGCGGACTGCTCGACCCCCGCCAAGTGCTCCGGTCGCTGCCGGACGCGCTGCGCAAGCTCGACCCGCGCACCCTGTGGCGCAATCCGGTGATGCTGATCGTGGAGATCGGCGCGCTGTTCACCACAGTGCTCGCGGTGGCCGACCCGTCCGTCTTCGCGATCGCGATCACCGTCTGGCTCTGGCTCACCGTGATCTTCGCGAACCTGGCCGAGGCGGTCGCCGAGGGGCGAGGCAAGGCGCAGGCCGACACGCTGCGCCGGGCCAAGCAGGACACCATCGCCACCCGGCTGGTCGGCTGGACGCCCGGTGCCGCCGCGAACGCGTACCGGGACGAGGCGGTGCCCGCGCCGCAACTGCGGCAGGGTGACGTCGTCCTGGTCGAGGCCGGCCAGGTCATCCCCGGCGACGGCGACGTGGTGGAGGGCATCGCCAGCGTCGACGAGTCGGCGATCACCGGCGAGTCCGCCCCGGTGATCCGGGAGTCCGGCGGCGACCGCAGCGCGGTCACCGGCGGCACCCGGGTCCTCTCCGACCGGATCGTCGTCCGGATCACCCAGAAGCCGGGCGAGAGCTTCATCGACCGGATGATCGCGCTGGTCGAGGGCGCCAACCGGCAGAAGACGCCGAACGAGATCGCACTGAACATCCTGCTGGCCGCGCTGACGATCATCTTCCTGCTCGCCGTCGTCACGCTCCAGCCCATGGCGATCTTCGCGAAGGGCTACCAGGCCGCCGCGCCGGACACCGCGGCGATCACCGACTCCGGCGTCACCGGCGTCGTCCTCGTGTCGCTGCTGGTCTGTCTCATCCCGACCACCATCGGCGCGCTGCTGTCCGCGATCGGCATCGCCGGCATGGACCGGCTCGTGCAGCGCAACGTGCTGGCGATGAGCGGCCGGGCGGTCGAGGCGGCGGGCGACGTCAACACGCTGCTGCTGGACAAGACCGGCACGATCACGCTCGGCAACCGGCAGGCCGCCGAGTTCCTGCCGGTGACCGGCGTGGACCCGGCCACGCTCGCCGACGCGGCGCAGCTGTCCAGCCTGGCCGACGAGACCCCCGAGGGCCGCTCGGTGGTGGTGCTCGCGAAGAACGAGTACGGGCTGCGCGAGCGCGAGCCCGGCCTCATCCCGCACGCCACGTTCGTGCCGTTCACCGCGCAGACCCGGATGAGCGGCGTCGACCTCGACGCCGACGGGGGCGTCCGGCATGTCCGCAAGGGCGCGGCCGCCGCGGTGATGAAGTGGGTACGCGACAACGGCGGCCACCCGACCGAACAGGTCGGTGAACTGGTCGACGGGATCAGCGGCACCGGCGGCACGCCGCTCGTGGTGGCCGAGCACGTGGCCGGGGAACCGGCCCGGGCGCTCGGCGTCATCCACCTCAAGGACGTGGTGAAGGCCGGGATGCGGGAGCGCTTCGACGAGATGCGCCGGATGGGCATCCGCACCGTGATGATCACCGGCGACAACCCGCGTACCGCGAAGGCGATCGCCGACGAGGCGGGCGTGGACGACTTCCTCGCCGAGGCCACGCCGGAGGACAAGCTCGCGCTGATCAAGAAGGAACAGGAGGGTGGCCGGCTCGTCGCCATGACCGGCGACGGCACGAACGACGCGCCCGCGCTGGCCCGGGCGGACGTCGGCGTCGCCATGAACACCGGCACGTCGGCCGCGAAGGAGGCCGGCAACATGGTCGACCTCGACTCCGACCCGACCAAGCTGATCGAGATCGTGGAGATCGGCAAGCAGTTGCTGATCACCCGGGGTGCGCTGACGACGTTCAGCATCGCCAACGACATCGCGAAGTACTTCGCGATCATCCCGGCCATGTTCGCCGGCATCTACCCGTCGCTGGACCGGCTCAACATCATGCGCCTGGCCAGCCCCGAGTCGGCGATCCTCTCCGCAGTCGTCTTCAACGCGATAGTCATCGTGGCGTTGATCCCGCTGGCCCTGCGCGGCGTGCGTTACCGCCCGGCCAGCGCCTCGACGCTGCTGCGCCGCAACCTGTGGCTCTACGGCCTCGGCGGCATCGTGGTGCCGTTCGTCGGCATCAAGCTCATCGACCTGCTCGTCCAGTTCGTCCCGGGGATCTCGTGATGCGCCTTCCCAGTTGGCTCTCCCAGCACCTGGCCGCCCTGCGCGCGGTGCTCGTCTTCACCGTCCTGCTCGGTCTGGTCTACCCGCTCGCCCTGGTCGCCGTCGGCCGACTGCCAGGCCTCGACGGCAAGGCGGACGGCTCACTGCTCACCGTCGGCGGCCGGACCGTCGGCAGCTCGCTGATCGGCCAGTCGTTCACCGACGCGGACGGCAACCCGATCCCGCGCTACTTCCAGTCCCGCCCGTCGGCCGCCGGGGACGGCTACGACCCGACCGCCACCGCGGCGAGCAACCTCGGCCCGGAGAGCGTCGTGGACACGCTCACCGGCGACGAGGAGACCTCGGCGCAGAGCCTGCTCACCCAGGTCTGCGCCCGCAGCAAGGCGGTCGGCGACCTCGACGGCGTCGACGGGCGGCGCCCGTACTGCACCCCGGACGGGGTGGGCGCGGTACTCGCCGTGTTCCGCGCCGACGGCCTCACCGGCCGGATCACCCGCGTGGTGAGCGTCAACCAGGCCGCACCCGCGACGCCGTTCATCACCACCTGGCAGGGCGTACCGGTGGAGGCGGCCCAGCCCGGCCACGACTACGTGGCCGAGGGCGGCATCGTCACCCCGGTACGCGGGGACGCCCCGGCCCGCCCGGCCGTGCCGGCCGACGCCGTCACCGCCGGTGGCAGCGGCCTCGACCCGCACATCTCCCCGGCGTACGCCCGGATCCAGGTGGCCCGGGTGGCGCGGGAGCGCGGCGCGGACCCGGCGGCGGTACGGCGGCTGGTCGCCGAGCACACCACCGGCCGGGCGCTGGGTTTCATGGGCGAGCCCGGGGTGAACGTGCTGGAACTCAATCTGGCGCTGGACGAGGCGTTCCCGGCGCGCTGAGGCGACAGCGACCGGAGCGGCCCGGGGAAGACCCAGGGCCGCTCCCGGCCGGTCAGGGAGGATGGACGCTGTGGGCAGGGGTGAACTGCGGATCTACCTCGGGGCCGCGCCGGGCGTCGGCAAGACGTACGCCATGCTGGAGGAGGCCCAGCGCCGGGCCGAGCGCGGCACCGACGTGGTGATCGGCCTGGTCGAGACGCACGGCCGCCGGCACACCGCCGAGATGATCGGCGACCTGGAGGTGGTGCCGCGCCGGTCGATGACGTACCGGGGCGTCGAGTTCACCGAGATGGACCTGGACGCGGTGCTGGCCCGGCGGCCCGAGGTCGTCGTGGTGGACGAGCTGGCCCACACGAACGTGCCCGGCTCCCGCCACGAGAAGCGCTGGCAGGACGTGCAGGAGCTGCTCGACGCCGGGATCAGCGTGCTCTCCACCGTCAACGTGCAGCACCTGGAGTCGCTCAACGACGTGGTCGCGCAGATCACCGGAACCACCCAGCGGGAGACGGTGCCGGACCAGGTGGTCCGGGCCGCCGAGCAGGTCGAGCTGGTGGACATGACGCCGGAGGCGCTGCGCCGCCGGATGGCGCACGGCAACATCTACCGGCCCGACAAGATCGACGCCGCGCTCGGCAACTACTTCCGGGTCGGCAACCTCACCGCGCTGCGCGAACTGGCGCTGCTCTGGCTGGCCGACAAGGTCGACGAGCAGCTCGACGCGTACCGGGCCCAGCAGGGCATCTCCGACACCTGGGAGGCGCGGGAACGGGTCGTCGTCGCGCTGACCGGCGGGCCGGAGGGCGAGACGCTGATCCGCCGGGCCGCCCGGATCGCCGCCCGCAGCAAGGGCGCCGACCTGCTCGCCGTGCACGTGGCCCGCAGCGACGGGCTGGCCGGCGCCGACCCGGCCCAGCTCGCCCGGCAGCGGGTGCTGGTGGAGAGCCTCGGCGGCACGTACCACCAGGTGCTCGGCACCGACATCCCGGCGTCGTTGCTGGACTTCGCCCGGGGCGTCAACGCCACCCAGCTCGTGCTCGGCGCGAGCCGCCGGGGCCGGTTCGCGCAGGTGTTCTCCCGGGGCGTCGGCGTGACCACCACCGCGCTGTCCGGCCCGATCGACGTGCACCTGGTCACCCACCCCGAGGCGGGGCGCGGGCGCCGGGGCACGTCGGTACCCGCCGCGCTGTCCCGGCGCCGGCGGCTGATCGGGTACGCGCTCGCGGTACTCGGCATGCCGATGCTCACGCTCGTGCTGCGGACGCTGCCCGACCTCACCCTGACCAACGACATCCTGCTGTTCCTCGCCGGTGTGGTGGGCGTGGCGCTGGTCGGCGGACTGTGGCCCGCGCTGGTCGCCGCGCTCGGCGGCTCGCTGCTGCTCAACTGGTTCTTCACCCCGCCGTACCGGACGCTCACCATCGCCGAGGCGGACAACCTGCTCGCCCTGGGCGTGTTCGTCGGCGTGGCCATCGCGGTGAGCTGGGTGGTCGACGTGGCGGCCCGGCGTACCCGGGAGGCGGCCCGGGCCTCCGCCGACGCGCAGACCCTGGCCACCGTGGCGGGCAGCGTGCTGCGCGGCGAGCGGCCGCTGCCCGCGCTGCTGGACCGGCTGCGGGAGACGTTCGGGCTGCGCGCGGTGAGCGTGCTGGAGCTGACCGACGAGGCCGGCGGGCGCCCGGCCCGGGCCCGGAGGGCGGACGCCTGGCGGGTGGTGGCGAGCGTCGGCGAGCGGCCGCCGGGCAGCCCGGACGCGGGCGAGACCGTGGTGCCGGTGGACGACCGGCTCAGCGTGGTGCTCGCCGGCCGGCGGCTGGAGGCGGCCGACCGGCGGGTGGTCGAGGCGTTCGCCGCGCAGGCCGCCGTCGCGCTGCGCCAGGAACGGCTGGCCGAGGAGGCCGCCGCCGCCCGCCCGCTCGCCGCCGCCGACCGGATGCGGACCGCGTTGCTCGCGGCGGTCAGCCACGACCTGCGTACGCCGCTGGCGTCGGCGAAGGCGGCGGTGAGCAGCCTGCGCAGCCACGACGTCGAGTTCGACGCGGACGACCGGGAGGAACTGCTCGCCACCGCCGACGAGTCGCTGGACCGGTTAGGCCGGCTGGTGGCGAACCTGCTCGACATGAGCCGGTTGCAGGCCGGCGCGCTGGGCGTGAGCGCCACCGCGATCGGGCTGGAGGACGCCGTACCCCTGGCCCTCGACGAACTGGGCCCGGCGGCGGCCGAGGTGACCACCGACATCCCGGCCGACCTGCCGGCGGCGCTCGCCGACCCGGGCCTGCTGGAGCGGGTGCTCGTCAACATCGTGGCGAACGCGCTGCGGCACAGCCCACCAGGCCGGCCGCCGACGATCACCGGCAGCGCGCACGCCGGGCAGGTCGAGCTGCGGGTGATCGACACCGGGCCGGGCATCCCGGAGGACCAGTGGGAGCACGTCTTCCTGCCGTTCCAGCGCCTCGGCGACCGGGACAACCAGACCGGGGTGGGCCTGGGGCTGGCGCTGTCCCGGGGACTCGCCGAGGCGATGGGTGGCAGCATCACCCCGGAGACCACGCCCGGCGGCGGTCTCACCATGGTGCTGCGGCTGCCGGCCGCCACCCAGCCGGAGGGGCCGCAGGAATGACCCGGATCCTGGTCGTCGACGACGAACCGCAGATCCTGCGCGCGCTGCGGATCAACCTGCGCGCCCGGGGCTACGACGTCGAGGTCGCAGGCAGCGGCGCCGCCGCGCTCAAGGCCGCCGCCGGGCACCCGCCGGACCTGGTGGTGCTCGACCTCGGCTTGCCCGACCTGGACGGCACCGACGTCATCCGGGGCCTGCGCGGCTGGACCGCCGTGCCGATCATCGTGCTGTCCGGGCGGGCCGGCAGCGAGGACAAGGTGTCCGCGCTCGACGCGGGCGCCGACGACTACGTGACCAAGCCGTTCGGCGTGGACGAGCTGCTCGCCCGTATCCGGGCGGTGACCCGGCGGCTCGCCCCGGCCACGCCCGCCGTACCAGCGCTGCGGATCGGCCGCAACACCGTCGACCTGGCGGACCGGACCGTCACCCGGGACGACGGCGTCGAGGTCAAGCTCACCCCCACCCAGTGGGCCATGCTGGAGAAGCTGCTGCGCAACCCGGGCAAGCTGGTCAGCCAGCGCCAGTTGCTGCACGACGTGTGGGGACCGGAGTACCACCACGAGACGAACTACCTGCGGCAGTACATGGCCCAGTTGCGCCGCAAGCTGGAGGACGACCCGGCCCGGCCCCGCCACCTGATCACCGAACCGGGCATGGGCTACCGCTACCGCCCCTGACGTTTGCGCGAGCGCGGGCGGGGGACTCGGCGACCCGGTCGGGCAGCGGGGGAGGGGCATGGCGGACAACCGGTCCTCGGAGGGGTTCGGCCGCCGCCTCGACGAGCACGCCATCGACGCGGGCGCGGCCGAGCCGGAGCGACCCGACGGGCTGGTCGACAGCGGCGTCTACGTCGGCGGCGTACGCCGGGCGTCGCCTGTCACCCTCGCCGACACGTTCCGCTGCCTGCAACACCTCGACGACGCGATGGCCTGGATCGGGCTGCGCCGGCCGGGCCGGGAGGAGATCGCCTCGCTCGCGGCCGAGTTCCAGCTCCCCGACCTGGCCGTCGAGGACGCGATCAACGCCCACCAGCGTCCCAAGCTGGAACGCTACGGCGACACCCTGTTCGTGGTGCTGCGCGCCGCCCGCTACCTGGACGCCCGGGAGGCGGTCGAGTTCGCCGAGCTGCACCTGTTCCTCGGCCCCGGTTTCGTGATCACCGTGCGGCACGGCGGCACACCCGACCTGGCCGGCGTACGGCGGCGGCTGGAGGCCGAACCCGAGGTGCTCGCGCTCGGCCCGGAAGCCGTGCTCTACGCCGTACTGGACCGGGTGGTGGACGGCTACGCGCCGGTGGTGGCCGGGCTGGAGAACGACATCGACGAGATCGAGACCGAGGTGTTCGGCGGCGACCCGAACGCCAGCCGCCGCATCTACGAGCTGAGCCGCGAGGTGATCCAGTTCCAGCGGGCCGCCCGGCCGCTGCTGAAGGTGGTCGACGCGCTCACGCACGGCTTCGACAGGTACGGCACGGACGAGGAACTGCGCCGCCGGCTGCGCGACGTGGCCGACCACCTGACCCAGGTGGTGGAGCGGGTGGACGGGTTCCGGCACCTGCTCCAGAACATCCTCACCGTCAACGCCACACTGGTGTCGCAGGCGCAGAACGAGGAGATGCGCAGCCTGACCGCGGCGAGCTTCGAGCAGAACGAGGAGATCAAACGGGTCTCCGCGTGGGCGGCGATCCTGTTCGCGCCGACCCTGATCGGCACCGTCTACGGGATGAACTTCACCCACATGCCGGAGCTGGACTGGCGGTACGGCTACCTGTTCGCGGTCACCCTGATGCTCGCCGTCTGCGGCGCGCTCTACCTGCTGTTCAAGCGCCGCGGCTGGCTGTGAGCCGGGCCCTGCGCGCCTCGGCCCCGGCCGCCCGCCCTCGGTGATCCACTAAAGTGTCCGGGTGGCTACCCCCCGTCGTCCGCGCGTCGTCCGGCTCTCGTGTGCCGGAGGGGAACGCTGATCGGGGACACGGTTCCGGCCCCGCGTGGCGGGCGCCGGACCAGTGACGGAAAGCGTGGGCTGGCCGGCCACTGTGCCCGGATCGTCGCGTCCCGGCCGTTCGAGGTGGCCATCGTGGTGCTCATCATGGCCAACGGCGTGGTGCTGGGCATCGAGACGTACCCGAACCTCGGCGCGGCCGGGCCGGTGCTGCGGTGGACGGAGTGGATGTTCCGGGCGGTCTTCGTCGTGGAGATCACCATTCGGGTGCTCGCGTACGGCCGCCGCCCGCAGGACTTCTTCCGGCACGGCTGGAACGTCTTCGACCTGCTGGTGACAGCGGCCATATTCGTCCCGGGCCTGCACGGCGACTCGGCGGTGCTGCGGTTCATCCGGGTCGCCCGGGTGCTGCGCCTGGTGCGCTTCTCACCCGGCCTGCGGACCATCGTGGCGGCGCTGTGGCGCAGCCTCCCCGGCGTCGCGGGTTTCCTCGCGCTCGCCGCCGTCACGCTCTACGTGTACGGCATGGCCGGCTGGCTGATCTTCGGCGACCGCTATCCCGAGCAGTACGGCGACATCGGCCGCTCGCTCGTCACGCTGTTCGTGCTGCTGTCCCTGGAGACACTGCCGGACCTGCTGGAACAGGGTCTGGAGGTGTCGCCGTGGACGCTGCTCTACTACGTCAGCTTCGTGATGATCGCGGTGAACCTCCTGCTGAACATCCTCATCGCCGTCATCGTCAACTCGATGGAGGAGGCGCGGCGGCTGGAGATGACCGAAGGGCTGGCGTCCGACTACGACTCCGACGGGGACGGGATACCGGACGAGGTGGACCGGATCGCGATCAGCCAGCGCCTGGACGACCTGCGCATGGTGATCGCCGAGCTGGAGCGGGAACTGCGCATCGACAGGGAGGAGGCGCCCGGCGCGCCGCGCCGCCGGCAGCCCTCGGACCACTGATCAGGGACGGTCATGACAGTTCCGTGACGAAAGCGGCTCCCGGGTTTGGCCGACTGGTTGATCGGGGCAACCAGGCTGACGCCAACACATTTGAGGGAAGGGACGCCTCTCGTGGAGATCACGGGCTTCTTCACCGCGCTCATCATCGGTCTCATCATCGGTGCGCTCGGGCGCCTGGTGGTGCCGGGCAAGCAGAACATCCCGATCTGGCTGACTCTGCTAATCGGTGTGGTCGCCGCGCTCGTCGGCACGCTGGTGGCCGGCGCGTTCGGCGTCGACGACACCCCCGGCATCGACTGGATCGAGCTGGCGCTCCAGGTCGGCTTCGCCGCCGTCGGCGTCGCCGTCTTCGCCGGCCTCTACGGCCGCCGCCGCATCTGAGGCACCCGACGGGGCTGCTTCCGCACGTCGCGGAAGCGGCCCCGTCGTGTCACTCCCGCCAGCCGGTCAGCTCGACGCCCTTGGCCAGCTCCACCCGGAAGCCGAGTGCGATCTCGCCGTTCTCACCCGGCGCCAGCGACAGCCGCCAGGTCAGCTCGCCCAGTTCCGTACGCTCGGCCGGCGGCGGCGTCAGCGCCGTCTCGCGTACCACCACCGCCTCGTCCCGGGACACCGGAAGCTGATCCCGCACCTCCACAGTGGCCGGCCGGGGCGTGTGGTTCGCCACAGTGATGCGGTACTCCACCTCCCGCCGCCGCGTCGACCCGAGCGTGGCCTTGCTCTCGGTGCGCCGGGACAGCTTCCGCTCCACCCGCAGCCGGTCGTCCACCCCGAGCGCCAACTCGGTCTCCTCGCCCGGCGCCCACGTCTTCAGCCGCGTCGCCGCCACGAAATCGGCACCGTGGAAGACCGACGCCGGGCCGGGCAGCAGCGTGTGGTCCGACGTGTTGCGGACCGTGGCCCGCAGGTGCGCCTCGGCGGCGCGTACCGGCACACTCACGTGGTCCAGCCGGGCCGGCAGCTCCAGCACCGCGATCGTCACCCGGTGCGCGCTGCCGTCCGCCGACACCGCCACCGGCCGCGCGGGCCGGTAGGTGGCCGCCGTCACGCCCTGCTCCACCTCGGCGACGCTCTCCCGCACCGCCGCAGCCCGCGCCGCGCGGGGACGACCGCCCCCCGCCCCCGGCGCCGCGCCGGGCGCCGGGGGCGGCGCCGTGCCGCCGAACGACGCGGCCGACACGGCCATCGGCGGCTCCGGCCGGAACCGGTCGAGATACCAGGGCGACAATTCGGGTACGCCGCTCGCCGCCGCCGGCCGGGCGGTGGAGAGCTGGAGTTCGCACTCCGGCCAGTCCTCCCCGGTGCCCTGGCTGACCAGCCCGAACCAGGTGACAGTCATGGTGTCCTCGACCAGCCGCAGGTCGTAGGAGGGCGTCCAGCGGGCGCCGTCCACCAGGTACGTCAGCTCCAGCTCCACCTCGGTGTCGTCGGCGTCGACGGAGACGGACACCTCGGCGGTCAGCCGGTCCGGCTCTCGCTTGCCGCGCGCCGCGTCCAGCTCCCGGTCGACGGCGGCCAGCTCCTCCGCCAGCTCGGTGCGCCGCCGGGCCAGCCCGCGCCGCCGGGCCCGCGACTCGGCGAGCTGACCGGCCACCGACTCGGTGAAGGCCGCGACGTCGGCCGGGGCCGCGTCGCCCGCGGCCAGCGCCCGGGCGTACGTGCCACCCGCGCGCTCGGCCAGCCGGGTGAGGAACTCGCCGCGCTGGTCCTCGATCCCGTCGGTGTCACCGGCCTCGGCCAGCTCGTCCGCCAGTTCGCGCCGCCGCCGTTCCAGCTCGACCACCTGGGCGTCGGTGCTGCGGGCCTGCCGCCACGCGGCCACGTCCACCCCGAGCACCGTCACCGCGCCCCGGCCACCCACCCGGATCGAGTCGCGGCGCAGGCCCAGCGGGAGCGGGGCGACGCGTACCCGGTGGTCGCCGACGGTCAGCCGGACGCGGCCGCGGCGGGTGACCCGGGCGCGGTCCGGGTAGACGGTCACGCCGACGACAGGCGCATCGATCTCCAGAGTGTCCACGGCGGCGAGGGTAGTTCAGCCGCGCCCGCGGCGGGGCTACCGCAGATGGAGCCGCTGGTCGACGGCGACAGCGGCCAGGTCGCGCGCGGTGAACGGCAACGGGGGCGCGGGCCCGGTGGACCCGGCTCGACGAGCCGACCGGCATCGTGATCGGGCTCGACCGGCACTGAGGTGTCCTCCACCACGTCGCGGCGAGGCCGCTGAGCCGCCGCGCACCCACGGGAGGCGATCAGGGCGGATTTCTGGCACGGTGTCGGGTAGCGACGGGTGTGCGGTTGAGGGGGAGTGGTGGAGTTCTCGGTGACGACCAGGCAGGGGCGTGTCGGCCCGGTGATCGAGGTCGCCGGCGACCTGGACATGGCCAGCGCACCGACGTTGCGTGACCGGTTGCTCGAGGTGGTGGAGACCGGCGCCCGGACGGTGGTCGTCGACCTGACCCAGGTCGGGTTCGTGGACTCCAGCGGCCTGGGCGCGCTCGTGCTCGTCTACAAGAACCTGCGGGAGCGCGACGGCTGGCTCGGTCTGGCCGTCGTCCGCCAGTCGATCCGCAACGTCTTCTCGATTACCTCGGTGGACCGCGTCATCCCGCTCTTCGGCACCGTGCGGGACGCCGAGGACGGCTCACCGGCGGCGGTGCGCTGAGCGCTCCTCGTCGGGACTGACGCGGGCGGTGTCGGCGCCGGCGGTGCTGTGCCGGGGCCCGTGGTCGCCGTACCAGTCGACGACGAGCAGCGTGGCGTCGTCGGTCAGCGCCGGCCCGGCGATCTCCAGCACCGCGTCGGACAGCGCCCGCACCGCCTCGCGGGGATGCAGGTGGGAGAGGCGGAGCAGGGCGGCGGGCAGGTCGAGGTCGGCGGCGTTGCGGTCGCGCATGCCGTCGGTGACCACCACCAGCCGGTCGCCGGGCCGCAGTGGCAGCTCCCCGCTGCGGTAGCCCTCGCCGGGGAACATCCCGAGCGGGAAGTTGCCCGGCAGGTCCACCGGTACGACCCGGCCGTCCCGGACCAGCATCGGTGGGACGTGCCCCGCGTTCACCAGTTCGCAGCGTCCCGTGGTCAGGTCGATGCGGCCCAGCACGGCGGTGACGTACGCGCCGCGCACGTTCGCGTTCTCCGCGACGGCCCGGTTGGCCTCCTCGGCCTGGGCGACCAGGTCGGCGCCACGCCGGCGGGTGTTGCGCAGGCTGCCCACGCCGAGGGTGGCGGTGAGCGCGCTCGCCACGCCGTGGCCCATCGCGTCGGTGACGCTGAGGTGCAGCAGGTCCCGGGCCAGGCTGTAGTCGAAGGTGTCGCCGCCGACGCTCGCGGCGGGTTCCAGCCAGCCGGAGAGGGCGAAGGCGCCGGCCTCGCAGGTGAACGAGGCGGGCAGCAGGCGGCGCTGGATCTCGGCGGAGAGGCTGAACGGGGTGGTGCGCTGTCCCCACTCGAACAGGTCGGTGTGTCTGCGGTTGGCGATGACCACGAACGCCAGCGCGTGCGCGGTGCGGGCGACCCAGTTCACCACGTCGCCGTCCGGCTCGTCGGGCAGGTCGATCTCCAGCAGGCCGATCGCCTCACCGCGGTCGGTGACCGGCGCCAGCACGGTCCAGGCGCCGTCGCCGGGGACGACCACCGGGGCCTGCTGACGGAGCGCCTGCTCGTAGGGCCCGCCGTCGAAGGGGAGGACCTCGGCGTCCTCCTCGCCGTGACGCCGGCCGGTGCCGCCGCCGGCCGGCTGGTGCGTCAGCCGGACCAACGCACGGCCGCTGAGGTCGGCGATCAGCAGCGAGACACCGCGCGCGTTCAGCGCCGTGGCGATGACGCCGGTGACGGCCTCGACCGCCTGCACCGGGGCGGCGTCCTCGGCCGACTGCAACATCCCGGCCAGCACCGCCTGCTCGCTGTCCCTCACCCCCTGAGCATATTCAGCGCGCCGGACGTCCGCCTCGCGAGCGACACCGGGGCGGCGGGTCGCCGTCATCGACCAGAGGTTATTGCATATAGTTGGCAACTACCGAATAGTGGCGGTAGCGGGCGCTCCGGCACGCGATGATCGATCCTCGCCGCAGCGCCCGCCCGCTGCCACCCGCAGACGAGTGTTCGAGGGGTTGCCGGTGGCGATCAGACCCAAGCCCGTACGCGTGGCAGTGCTGCTCGCCGCCGCCCTGCTCGCCGCCGCCGGCTGCTCGTCGCCCACGGCCTCGACAGGCGGCCCGAACAGCGCCGGCACGCTCGTGGTCGCCACCGCGGGCGAGCCGGACACGCTCAACCCGGTGCTCAACTACGGCGTCGACGGCGCGTCGCTGATCTTCGACGGGCTGGTCGCCCGGGACGCCCGCAACGAGTTGGTGCCCGCCCTGGCCCGCGAACTGCCCACCGTCTCGGCGGACGGGAAGACGGTCACCGCGAAGCTGCGCGAGGGCGTGCTGTTCCACGACGGTAGCCCGCTGACCGCGCAGGACGTGGTGTTCACCTACCAGGCGGTGCTCGATCCGGCCGTCGACTCCACGCTGCGCTCCGATCTGGACATGCTCGCCTCCGTCACCGCGCCCGACCCGGCGACTGTGGTGTTCACGCTGAAGTACGCGTACGCGCCGTTCCTGCAACGGCTGGCGCTGGGGATCGTCCCGGCGAAGGCCTTCGCCGGGCAGGACGTCAACAAGGCCGCGTTCAACCGCAAGCCGGTCGGCACCGGCCCGTACCGGTTCACCTCCTGGACCCCCGGTGACCGGCTCGTGCTCGCGGCGAACGAGACGTACTGGGACGGCAAGCCGGCGAACTCCGGCGTGGTGGTGGCGTTCGTCGCCGACGACAACGTCCGGGCCCAGCGGATGCGGGCCGGCGAGTTCGACGCGGCGGAGCTGGCGCCGAAGCTCGCCTCCGGGTTCGAGAACCGGAACGGCTACCGGGTGCACCGGGTGCCGACCGCCGACTACCGGGGCGTCATGCTGCCGATGGGCAACCCGGTCACCGGCGACCTCGCGATCCGGAAGGCGCTGAACGTCGCGGTGGACCGGCAGGCCATGGTGACAGGGGTGCTCGGCGGTGCGGGGGAGCCCGCGTTCGGGCCGGTGCCGCCCACGTCGGAATACGCCGAGCCGTCGATCGCCGGCAGGCCCGCCGCCGACACCGCCGCGGCGACCGCCGCACTGGACGCCGCCGGGTGGAGGCCCGGCCCGGACGGCATCCGCGTCAAGGACGGGCGGCCGGCCGCGTTCGCGCTCCTGTACCCGGCCACCGACAGCCTGCGCAAGGAACTGGCCCTGGCCGTCGTCGCCGACGCGAAGAAGGTCGGCATCACTGTCACGCCGGAGGGTCTGACCTGGGACGCGATCACCCCGCGGATGGGCCGCGACGCCCTGATGATGGGCTACGGCACGCCGTACGACCCGGACTTCGTCTCCTACAAGCTGTTCAACTCGGCCTTCGCCGGACAGGGCTTCTTCAACCCCGGTTCGTACCGCTCGGCGGTCACCGACGCCGCGTTGCGGGCCGGCCGGGACAACGCCGACCCGGCCGCCCGCAAGGCCGCGTACGCCACGTTCCAGAAGCGGCTCGCCGCCGACGTGCCGTGGGTGTTCCTCACCTACCTCCAGCACACCTACGTGCTGAAGGACGCCGTGACCGGGGTGACGCCGCGGGTCGAGCCGCACGAGCACGACGTCGCCAACAGCATCTGGTGGAACGTGCACACCTGGACGAAGAAGTCGTGACGGCGCCCGTGACCGGCCGGCGGCGACTGGCCGGGGCGGGTGCCGTGGTCCGGCGGCGGCTGCTGGTCGCCGTACCGGTGCTGGCGGCCACCAGCATGGGCATGTTCGCCCTCGGCGCCGCCTCCCCGATCGACCCGGCGCAGCAGTACGCGGGCGCGGCGGCGTTCACCACGAGCGAGGAGAACCTCGCGCAGATCCGCGCCAACTGGGGCGTCGACGACCCGCTGCCGGTGCAGTACGCCCGCTGGGCCGGGAACCTGCTGCGCGGCGACCTGGGCTGGTCGACGAGCCGGCACGAGCCGGTCACCTCGGTGCTCGCCGCCCGGGCCGGCTGGACGCTGCTGCTCGTCGGCACCGCGCTCGCCCTGGTGCTGGTGGCGAGCGTGCTGCTGGGCACGCTGGCCGCGTACCGGCGCGGCGGCTGGTTCGACAGGGCGCTGCGCGCCGTCGCGTACGCGGTGCAGTCCATGCCGGTGTTCTGGATCGGTCTCGCGGCGATCGCCGTGTTCGCCCTCAGCCTCGGCTGGCTGCCCGCCGGCGGGCTCACCGACATCACCGCCACCGGCACCGACCCGGCCGACGTGGCCCGGCACCTGGTGCTCCCGGTGACGGTGCTGGCGATCTCCCAGGCGCCGTGGTTCGTGCTGTTCGTCCGCGACGCGGTCGCCGAGAGCCTGCGCGACGACCACGTCCTGGCCGCCCGCGCCAGAGGGCTCCCCGGCCGGGTCGTCCTGTTCGGACACGCGCTGCGGACCGCGCTGCTGCCGTTCCTCACCCTGGTCGGCACGCACCTGCCCGAACTCGTCGGCGGCGCGGTCCTGGTGGAGACTGTGTTCTCCCTGCCCGGCCTCGGCGCGGTCACCGTCGAGGCCGCGCTGGGCGCCGACTTCCCGCTGCTCGCGGCCACGACGCTGGCCACCACCGTCGTGGTGCTGACCGCGAATCTGGTCACTGACCTCGCCTACGCCGCCGCCGACCCCCGGGTACGCCTCGATGACTGACCTCGCCCTCCCCGCGCGCGTCCGGCGCCTGCGCCGAACCGGCGGTGTCGGCACGACCGTCGCCGTCGTCGTGCTCGCCGGTGTGGTCGCCGCCGCGCTGCTCGCCCCGGTCCTGTGGCCGCTCGACCAGAGTGCCGTCGACCTCTCCCGTACCCGGCTCGCGCCCTCGCCGGAGCACCTGGCGGGCACCGACGACCTCGGCCGCGACGTGGCTCTGCGCAGCCTCTACGGCCTGCGCGTCTCGCTGCTCGTCGGCGCGGTCGCCGCGCTCGTCGCGGCGGTCATCGGCGGCCTGGTCGGCGCCGTCGCCGGCAGCGTCGGTGGCTGGGTGGACCGGGCGCTCATGCGCGTGGTGGACACCGTCGCCGCGTTGCCGCACCTGCTGCTGGGCATCTTCATCGTGGCGATGCTGCGCCCCAGCCTCGGCGCGGTGATCGCGTCGATCGCGTTGACGCACTGGCTGTCCACCGCCCGGATCGTCCGCTCCGAGCTGCTCAGCCTGCGCAACCGGCCGTTCGTGGACGCCGCGATCTCCGGCGGTGCCGGGCGCGTCCGGGTGCTCACCCGGCACCTGCTGCCGCACGTGCTGCCGCGCCTGGCGCTGGCGACCACGCTCATGGTGCCGCACGCGGTCTGGCACGAGACCGCGCTGTCGTTCCTCGGTCTCGGCCTGCCGCCGCACCTCGCCTCCATCGGCAACATGATCAACGACGGGCAGCGGTCGCTGCTCACCGGCGCCTGGTGGGCCAGCATCGTCCCCGGCCTCCTGCTGGTGGCGGCCACACTGGCGCTCGCCGTGCTCACCGGCCGGTGGCGTGACCGCCTCGACCCGCGCGTCCGATCGGAGCTGCACCTGTGACCGCCCCGGCACTGCTGACCGTCGACGGGCTGACCGTCCGCTTCCGGCTGCGCGACGCGGTCGTGCACGCCGTCACCGACCTGAGCCTCACGCTGCGGCCCGGCGAGCTGCTGGCGGTGGTCGGTGAGTCCGGGTGCGGCAAGTCCGTCCTCGCGCACGCCCTGCTCGGCCTGCTTCCGCGCAACGCCGCCGTCACCGGGCAGGCCCGCCTGCACGCGCCGGGACGCGAGGAGGTCGACCTGATCGGCGCGGGGGAGCGGCACCTCGCCCGGCACGTACGCGGCCGGGGCGTCGGCCTGGTCCCGCAGAGCCCCGCCACCGCGCTCACCCCGGTGCGTACCGGGCGGAAGCTGCTGGAGGAGACGCTGCGCGCGCACGGGCACACCCGTCGCGACGCGCCGGCCGCCGCCGACCGGATCGCCGCCGAGGTGGGTCTCGACCCGGCCGACCTGGACCGGTACCCGCACGAGCTGTCCGGCGGCATGGCCCAGCGGCTCGCCACCGCGCTCGCGCTCGCGCCCGACCCGCCGGTGCTGCTCGCCGACGAACCCACCACCGGCCTGGACCGGCCGCTCGTCGACCACACGCTGGACCTGCTGCGCCGCCGCTGCGACACCGGCGCCGCCGTCCTGCTCATCACGCACGACCTGACCGCCGCGCGCCGCGTCGCGGACACCGTCGCCGTGATGTACGCCAGCCGGATCGTCGAGCACCGCCCGGCCGGGGCGCTGTTCGACGACCCGGCCCACCCGTACACCGCCGGTCTGCTCGACGCGCTGCCCGACCGCGCCTTCGTGCCGGTACCGGGCCACCCGCCGGCGCTCACCGACCTGCCCGGCGGCTGCGCCTTCGCCCCGCGCTGCGCCCGCGCCGCCGGCACCTGCGCGACGCTGCCGCGCCTCGCCGCCGGCGGCGCGGGCCGGGTCGCCTGTCACCACCCGCTGCGCGAGGAGGTACCGGCATGACGCTCACGGTTCCCGGCGCCACCGACGCCGCCGCCCCGGGCGCCACCGACGCCGCCGGGCTCGCCGCGCACCAGGTCTCCGTCGCGTACGGCGGCCAGCGCGTCCTCGACCGGGTCGACCTGCACATCGCCCCGGGCGAGACGGTCGGGCTGCGCGGCCCCTCGGGTAGCGGCAAGTCCACACTCGCCCGTGTCCTCGCCCTGCTGCACGCCCCGGACGGCGGCCACGTCACGATCGACGGGCAACCGCTCGGCGGCGTCCGCCACCGCCTGCCGGCGCACCTGCGTACCCGCGTCGCGATCCTGTTCCAGAGCCCGCGCGCCGCCACCGACCCGAGGCTCAGCCTCGCCGACATCATCGCCGAGCCGCTCCGCGCCACCGGCACATCCCGCGAGCAGGCGGCCGCCCGTACGGCGGAACTGGCCGACCTGGCCGGCCTCACCGCCGACCTGCTGACCCGCCGCCCGCACGCGGTGAGCGACGGGCAACTGCAACGCGCCTGCCTGGCCCGCGCCCTGGTGCACCGGCCGGACTACCTGCTCTGCGACGAGGCCACCGCGATGCTCGACGCCTCCACCCAGGCGCACGTCGCCGCCGTCATCGGCGACTACCAGCGCCGGCAGGGCGCCGGGGTCCTGGTCATCACCCACGACCCGGCGCTGATGGCCCGCTGGGCCACCCGGGTGGTGGACCTGCCGGCGGCGTGACGTCGCGTCACTCCTCGACCGGACGGCGTACGACGCCCAGCGCCCCGGCGACGACGGCCCCGAATCCGACGGCCATGAGCGGCATCCCCATCTCGAACGGCAGCTCACCGACCCAGTTGATGCTGTCGCGTTCCGGCAGCGCGCCCAGGCTCACCGCGACCACCGCACTGGCGAGGAACATCCCGGCCACCGCCGCGCCGACTGCGAGCTTGGCGCACGCCACGCTCCGCCCGGCCCAGAGGCCGGCCAGGACGGCGATCACCAGGGACACCACGACCAGCCAGGTCCAGCCGCCCTCGGTCTCCAGGTAGGCCCAGCCCGAGTACGACCACTGGTGGAGGCGGCTGGCGCGGAACCACGGGATCAGGTAGCCGAGCAGTGCGGTGGCGCTGCCGACCGTGAGCAGCACGTCGGGGGCCGGGCGGTACCAGCGAGGGGAGTCGTCCATGCGTCCGGAAGTTAGCAGTCACCGTCACCGTCGTGAGCGGGCGGCGGATCCGCGCGGACATGGCGGTGGCCCGGCCGCTTCGCCGCGACCGGGCCGCCGCGCGTGCGTTGTCAGCCGCCGAGGCTCGCGGCGGCGGACTGGATCGCCGAGGCGAACGTGCTGACCTGGGTGTAGACGCCGGGGTAGTTGGGGCGGGCGCAGCCGTTGCCCCAGCTCACGATGCCCACCTGGATCCAGGCGTTCGCGGCGTCCCGGCGGAACATCGGGCCGCCGGAGTCACCCTGGCAGGTGTCGATGCCGCCGCTGGCGTATCCGGCGCAGATCTCCTCGCTGGGGATGACGTCGCCGCCGTAGTAGCGGTTGCAGGTGGTGTCGTCGACGAACGGCACGCTGGCCTTGAGCAGGTAGCGCTGCTGCGCGCCGCCCTCCCGCGCGGCGCCCCAGCCGGCCACCGTGAAGGTGCCGTTGTCGTACGCCGTGGTGGTGGCGATCTTCAGCGTGGCGAGCGAGGTGACCGGGCTGGCGAGCCGGATCAGCGCCCAGTCGTCGCCGTTGCCGTTGTAACCGGGCGCCCGGTAGACGTAGTTGGAGCGGACCTGGATCCGGCTGGAGGACTGGAGGTCCACCACGCCCAGCGTGGCGGTGATGCTGGTGTTGGAACCGGTGCGGCCGACGCAGTGCGCGGCGGTCAGGACCAGTCGCGGGCTGTAGAGCGCGCCGCCGCAGCCCATCGAGAGCCGGACCATGAACGGGAACTCGCCCTGCGCGGCCCGGGTGCCGCCGACGACGTACGGCGTCATGTCCCCGGCCGGTGCCGCCGTGGCCGGCGCGGTCACGCCGACCGCTCCTGCGGTGACCACTGCCAACACGGCCGCCATCCGGCCGACACATCTACGCCAACGGACCATGGTCCCCTCCAGACATCGACTGTGTGCCGCCCGCCGGGGCCGCACGCGGTGGCAGGGAGCCTATGGGCAGACATCGATGCTTGGCAATGGATATGTGCATCCCGTCTGCGTCATACGCCGCGCGTGCCGGTGCCGTGTCCGGGCACCGGCACGCGCGGGTCGCGCGGTCAGCACCAGCCGTTTATCGGCCCGTTCACTCCGGTGGAGAGGTAGGCGTCGGACACCCAGCTGCCGTCGCTGAGCCGGTCCCACAGGGCGGTGGTGCCGTAGCGGCCGGTGTGCGAGGTGCCGTTGGCGGAGCAGGAGACGGTGACGGTGGCGCCGTCGGCCACCGACCCGAGGGCGCCGTACCCCGTTCCGGGACCGGAGCGCCGGGTCAGCGTGCCGCCGCCGTTGGCGTCGACGACTCCCTGGTTGAAGCCGAGCGCGCCGTAGTTGTAGACGCCGCCACCGCCGCCGACGTAGGCGGACCCGTGCCGGGCGCCGCCCTGGTACGCCGCCGCGCCGCTGACGAAGTCCCACTTGCCGATGCCGTGCCCGGCGATCGGCACGTACGCCGAGTTCTGCCGCAGCCCGAAGTGCACGTGCCGGCCGGTGGCGGAGCCGCCGCAGGTGACGTCGGTGCCGGTGTAGCCGAGGTACGCACCCTGCGCGACGGCGGCGCCGTTGACGGAGATGCTGCTCCACAGGTGGTAGTAGTCCGTCGAGTAGCCCCGGTCGTGGATGACCCGGATCCACCCGGTGCACATCGTGTACGCGGTGCCGGCCCGCGCGGCCCGGACCACCTGGTCGCCGCCGGCGAGGTCGACCGAGCTCCACGGCGCGGCGGCGCCGCCCCAGCCGTGCGGCCCGGAGGTGAGCGTCCACGTCTGCCCGACCGCGAACGGCAGGGCCATGCCGGTGCGGAAGTCTCCGCCCGCGAGCAGCGGCGCGACGGGCGTGGTGAAGACGGCCTTCTCGGTCTCGCTCACCAGCGGCGACGCGGCGGCCAGGTCGCCGAATGCGGCCTCCCCGTCGAACGCGACGGTCCAGCCCCGGGCGTCGGCCCGGGCGAGGAAGACCGAGCCGGTGGGGTGCGCGTCGGCGGACCGGTCCGCCGGCAGCACGGCGGTGCCGAAGGCCCACCGGCCGTTCGTGCGGGTGACGGTGACCCGGGCCTGCTGCGCGTCCGCCGTGCGGGCGGTGGCCGCGTCGGCCGAGGCGAGAAGTTTCGCGGTCACGGCGTCGGCGACGGGTCCGGGTGTCGCGCGAGGTGCCGCAGTGGCGGGTGCCGGCGCCACCGCCCAGGCACCGATGGCCGCCAGGGCGCAGGAGAGCATGAGCCGTCGCATGGAGCCTCCTTATCGACATCTGTCACTGAATAGAGAGGCTATCGACGGTCGTGAAAGTTGTCTACGACTCTCGGCGCGACGGTGAAGGATCTGTGCATCGGGGCGTATCCGGAAGTGGATCTTCCGGCAGTGGTGGGTTGAGTCGCCGCCGGCCGGGTAGCTGAGCGGTATGCGAGTACCGACCCTGGTCAAGACCGCGGCGGCAGTCACCGCGACCGCCGCAGCGGGCGCCGCCGCCACCTCCACCGGCACCTCGTCGCGCTGGTACCGCCGCCTGCGCAAGCCCGCCTGGCAGCCGCCGTCGGCCGCGTTCCCAGTGGTCTGGACCCCGCTGTACGGGCTGATCGCGGTGGCCGGTGCGCGGGCGCTGGACCGCTCCGAGGGGCCCGAGCGCGCCGCCTTCGCCCGCGGCTACGCGCTCAACCTGGCGCTCAACGCGGGCTGGAGCGCCCTGTTCTTCGGCGCCCGCAAGCCCGGCGCCGCGCTGGCCGGGATCGCCGCGCTCAACGCGTCCAACCTGGTGCTGCTGCGCCGCGCGGCGCGCACCGACCGTCCCGCCGGGGCGGCACTCGCCCCGTACGTCGCGTGGACCCTCTTCGCCACCGCCCTCAACGGCGCGATCGTCGGCCTCAACCGGGGACGGTGACCGGCGTCCGCCTGATCAAGCGGACGCCGGGCGGGTCGCGCGCCACGACGCCAGGAGTCGTAGCCGATCAGCGTCCGGGCTGCCCGGCTCGGCGGTGAAGACGAGCATGACCGGGCCGGGACTGCCCGGCAGCGGATAGGTGTCCCAGTCCAGGACGATGTCGCCCAGTCCGGGCACCCGGAACGTCTTGGTACCGCTCACCGAAGCGCGCACGTCGTGCCGTGCCCACAGCCGCCGGAAATCCGCGCTGCGGATGCTCAGCTCGCCGACGATCGCGGTGGCGCGGGGATGGGTCGGGTCGTCGGCGACGGCGGCACGCATCATCCCGATGTAGTCCAGCGCCTGCCGCTCCCAGTCCGGGCAGCTCCGTCCCCCGGTCAGCGCGTCGTCGAACAGCAGCAGGAGCATGTTGAGCCGGCCGGGGTGGTCCGCCGGGTCACCGAGCAGCGCCTGCGCCATCGGGTTCCAGTCGAGCAGGTCCAGGTGCCGGCCGAGGACGACCGCCGAAGTGTCCATCACCCGCAGCAGCCGCCGGGTGCCGTCCGGCACCCGCTCCGGCGCCCGATCGACGCGGGCGGGCACCGGCCGCCGGGCGGCTCGGGCCAGCGTGAACAGGTGCCGGCGTTCGGTGTCGTCCAGCCCGAGGGCGCCGGCGAGCGCGTCCAGGACGTCGTCGGAGGGGCGTACCTCCCGGCCCTGCTCCATCCGCTGGTAGTAGTCGGTGCTCAGCCCGGCCAGCAGGGCCAGTTCCTCCCGCCGCAGGCCGGTCACCTTGCGCCGCCCGCCCGGCTCCAGGCCGACATCGCGCGGGCGCAGCCGGCCACGCCGGGCGCGGAGGAAGGCGCCCAGCTCGCGTGCGTACGGATGCGGGCTGCTCATGCCGCCAGTCTGCCGCGACGCCGCACGCCCAGGGTAGGTCCCGCGGACCTAGGCAACCGCGAACGACCGAGACCGCACGGATCGCTCCTAGCGTCATCGCTCGACGCGAACCGCCGTACCCGAGGAGCAGCAGATGACCGGATGGACCGCCGACCGCATCCCCGACCAGCGCGGCCGGGTCGCCGTCGTGACCGGCGCGAACTCGGGCCTCGGCCTGGTCACCGCCACCGAACTGGCCCGCCGTGGCGCCCACGTCGTGCTGGCCGTGCGGAACACCGCCGCCGGCCGGCAGGCCGCCGGCCGCATCGGCGGCGACACCGAGGTACGCGAGCTGGACCTGGCAAGCCTCGAATCGGTACGCGCGTTCGCCGCGAAACTGACCGCCGACCACCCGACGATCGACCTGCTGGTCAACAACGCCGGCGTGGTGCTGCTCGGCCCGCGCCGTACCTCCGCCGACGGCTTCGAGCTGCAGTTCGCCACGAACATGCTGGGCCCGTATGCGCTGACCGGCCTGCTGCTGGACGCCCTCGCCGGGGCGCGGGCGGCGCGGGTGGTGAGCCTCAGCTCCCTCACCCACCGCAACGCGCGGCTCGACTTCGACGACCTGTTGTCCGAGCGCGACTACCGGGCCTCCGCCGCGTACGGCCGCTCGAAGCTCGCCACCACCGTCTTCGGCGTCGAGCTGGACCGCCGCCTGCGCGCGGCCGGGTCGCCGGTCGTCAGCGCGCTGGCGCATCCCGGCCTCACCCGCAGCAACCTCACGCCGCGGGCCTGGGAACACCGGGGCCGGCTGGGACGCGTGATCGGGCGGCTCGGCCTGCTCGCCGCCCAGCCGGTCGAGCGGGGCGCCCTGCCGCAGCTGCGTGCGGCGACCGACCCGGAGGTACGCGGCGGCGAGTTCTTCGGCCCGTCCCGGTTCTTCGAGACCTGGGGTCCGGTGGCCGAGGCGCGGTTGAGCCGGCAGGCCGCCGACCCGGCCGTGGGTGAGCGCCTCTGGGCTGCGGCGGCGGAGCTGACGGGTGTTCGTTACCTCTGAACCGGCGGTGCGCAACGATGCGGCCGAGTGGGATTTTGCACTCCCAGTGCACTTGTCTGGGGTTCCGTGTCTGCCTAGCGTCAGGCCATGGCTGACTCGTGGACGTTCGCTGTGGCCCGTGACGACCTCGCTCGCACCACACTCGTCGACGGGGCCGTGCCCGACCTCGCCGACGGGGAGGCGCTGCTGCGCGTGGACCGCGTCGGCCTGACCGCCAACAACGTCACATACGCGGTGCTCGGTGAGGCGATGCGCTACTGGGAGTTCTTCCCGCCCGAGTCCCGAGGACTCGACGAGCGGTGGGGCCTCCCGCCACTGTGGGGCTTCGCCGAGGTGGTCGCCTCCACAGTGGCCGGCGTCGAGCCGGGAGGCCGGGTCTACGGCTACCTGCCGCCCGCCGGTCACCTGGTGGTACGCCCGGACCGGGTGGACGAGTCCGGGTTCCGCGACGCCAGCGCACACCGGGCCGGCCTGCCCTCGCCGTACAACTCCTACCGGTCCACCGACGGCGACCCCGCCTACCGGGCGGAGCAGGAGGACCTGCTGATCCTGTTCCGGCCGCTGTTCTTCACCTCGTTCATGCTCGCCGACCAGGTGATCGACGAGGACGCCTACGGCGCGCAGTCGCTGGTGCTGTCGTCCGCGTCGAGCAAGACGGCGTACGCCACCGCGTTCGAACTGCACGGCCGCGGCCGGCGCCTGATCGGGCTCACCTCGCGGGGCAACCTCGCCTTCACCAGGTCGCTGGGCTGCTACGACGAAGTCCTCTCCTACGACCAGATCGACGCGCTCGACGCCGTACCGGCCGTCTACCTCGACCTGTCCGGCTCACCCACTACTCGCGCCGCCCTGCGCGCGCACCTCGGCGACCTGCTGGTCCGGGACATCGCCGTCGGCCTCACCCAGCAGACGCCGAACGCCGGTGCCGCCGGGGAGGTCTTCTTCGCGCCAGTGCGCATCCGCAAGCGGAGCCAGGACTGGGGTCGTGACGGCCTCGACGAGCGGTTCGCCGGCGCCTGGCAGCGGTTCTCCCGGGTGGTGAGCGGATGGCTCGACGTGCGGGTCGGCACCGGTCCGGAGGCGCTGCGGGACGCGTGGCACGACGTCCTCGCGGGCCGTACGCCGCCCCGGGTGGGGCACGTCGTCCAGCTCTGAGAACGTCGCCGATTTCGACCGTGACGGGCCCGGTCGGCCGATGCGCGCTAGGCTGTCGGTACGGGGTACCGACGGCTGATCGCCGACCCCTTGCTTCTCCCACGGTTTCCCAGCCGCGATGACTGAGTCGAGCGCTGCCGTGCAGATTCCCTTGGAGCACCTCGTGCCCGACAACACGTTCGCCTTGAATCCCTTCCGTGCGGAGAGGTTCGGGGTCACCGACGACGAGCGCAGTCCGATCGCGGACATCAGCGCCGAATCCATGACCCGCCTGCGGAGCCCGTTCACCGCAGAGCGCTTCGCTCGCGAGTCGGCCGGCGAGCCCGCCCGGCGCTAGGCCGTCATCCAGGGTGACGGACGCAGAGACCTACCTCTGAATCGGGTCGTGGGCGGGCACCACGTGCATCTGGTCCGCCAAGGCGATGACGCGCCGCCCGGCGGTCCGACCGCGGGACCGCTGATCGGCGAGGTGACCGAAATGACCGAGATCCAGCTGGCCGACGTCTTCGTGGAGATGGCCGACACTCTCGTCGACGACTTCGACGTGATCGAGTTCCTGCAGGGGCTGACCGAGAGGTGTGTCGAGCTGCTGGGTGTGTCGGCGGCCGGGCTGCTCCTGACCGACCAGCGGGACACGCTGCAGGTGGTCGCCGCCTCCTCCGAACGCACCCGGCTGCTGGAGCTGTTCCAGCTCCAGACCGACCAGGGGCCCTGCCTCGACTCCTTCCGTTCCGGGCAGCCGGTGTCGGTCGCCGACCTGACCCTGACCACGGCCCGATGGCCGAGGTTCACCGCCGCCGCGGCCGAGGTCGGCTTCGCCGCGGTGCACGCCCTGCCCATGCGCCTGCGCTCCGAGGTCATCGGCGCGCTGAACCTCTTCGACGTCCGGCCGGGGGCCCTCGACGAGGACAAGCTCCGCATCGGTCAGGCGCTCGCCGACGTGGCCACCATCGGGTTGCTACAGCACCGCGCCATCCACCGGCGCGACATCCTCACCGAGCAGCTGCAGACCGCCCTGAACAGCCGCGTCCTGATCGAACAGGCCAAGGGCATCCTGGCCGAGCGCCTCCAGGTGGACGTCGGCCAGGCCTTCGCGATGTTGCGCGACGGCGCCCGCAGCCGCAACCGGCGGCTGTCCGAGCTGTCCCAGGCGATCGTCGACGGCTCCGAGCAGCTCGCGCCGGTACCCGTCGCCGACAAGTCCGACTGACGACCGGTTCGACACCTGAGGGCGCTTCGCCGGGCCGCCCGGGTTTCGGTCGGGGGGATGAAGGCGTACGGTGACGATGTCGCCCGGGTCCCCGGTGGCCGCCAGTCTCGCCGCCACCAGCCCGTTAGGGGCATAGGACAATGGTCACCACAATCGTGACACCGCCGGCCGTGCCGTCCCCTCCGACAGTGACCCCGGCAACGGGGGCGAGTGAGCAACTGTTGCGTCGACGCGCGGCCCTGAGCCCCGAAGACCCCGGCCGGGCCCGGCTGCGAGCCCGGATCATCGAGGCGAACCTGCCGATGGCGGGCCGGCTGGCCCGCCGCTACACCGGCCGCGGGGAGTCCTACGAGGATCTGGCTCAGGTCGGCGCGCTCGGTCTGATCAAAGCCGTCGACGGTTACGACGCCGACCTGGGCGCGCCGTTCGCCGGCTACGCCATCCCGACCATCCTCGGCGGCATCCGACGACACTTCCGCGATTCGGCCTGGGCGATCCGGGTGCCGCGATCGACGCAGGAACTGAGCGCCCGGGTGCCGGAGGCGCGGAGCAAGCTCGGGCAGCGGCACGGTCGCGAACCGACTGACGCAGAACTCGCCGACCACCTGGAGGTGACAGTCGCCCAGATCGTGGCCGCCGTCACCGCCTTCGACTTCTACCGCCTTCAGTCGGTGAACGAGCCACGGCCCGGGGGCAACGGCGTCGAGCGGATCGCACACGTCGGCGCCGCCGATCCGGGATACGCGGCAGTGGACGACCACCTCACCCTCCGAGGACTCCTCGCGGCGCTTCCCCTACGTGAACGTCGGATCCTGATCATGCGGTTCTACGGTGACCTGACCCAGGCAGAGATCGCCGCCCGGGTCGGGCTGTCGCAGATGCACGTCTCCCGGCTGCTGACGCGCTCTCTGGCCCA
The DNA here is from genome assembly GCF_004637285.1 of Micromonospora sp. CNZ285. Lineage (NCBI taxonomy): Bacteria > Bacillati > Actinomycetota > Actinomycetes > Micromonosporales > Micromonosporaceae > Micromonospora > Micromonospora sp. CNZ285. Next base: position 5,921,254 of record NZ_SPQD01000001.1, read on the forward strand.
GCTGAGAGCCGGGATGCTCCGCTGAGCGGTCGCCGGCCGGGGCTCTGACGGTACGTGTTCGGCCAGAGGGGTAGTTCCGACATCTTGGACGTACCGATCGGTCAGGCGGCGAGTAGGCTCAGGATGTCGTCCCGGACCCCGACGGCCCCGGTTCGCGTTGTTCGCGCACCACCGCCGAGATGAGGTCCACCATGACCAGGTTCGCCGACTCCACCCGCTCCGCCACCGTGCGGCCCACACCTGAGATCAACAACCAGCCCCGTCCGGTGCCGCGCGTCCGCGCCGCGGGATCGCTTGTCGCGATCACGGCCTTCGCCGTGGTGCTGCTCCTGCTTCTGATCTTCATCCTGCAGAACGGTCAACGCACGACCGTGCACTTCTTCGGTGCGAGCGGGGAACTCCCGATGGGGGTCGCGCTGCTGCTGGCCGCGGTGTTCGGCGTGCTACTGGTGACCGTCCAGACCACCACGCGACGCGTCATCCAGCTGCGGCTGGCGACCCGCAGGCGCCGCGCCACCCCCGGCACCCGTCCAGACCCCGCCGGCACCGACCCGGACGCCGGCGTACGAGAGGGACGGAACTGATGGTCCGCTCAGCCCAGGACCGCATGACGTGGATCTGCACCAGTGAACCGCCGACGGCACGCCTGCGGCTGGCCGATCCACCGTCCAGCCGCGCGATGCTCGACGGCGGTTGGTGGCCCACGTCACGAGACCCGGTCGTCGAACTGTCCAGCCTGATCACCGCGCTCGCCGCCCGAGGCGACGGCGTGATCGAACGGGTCATGCTTCCGCCGGCGGCCTGGGACAGCCATCCGACGCGGATCGGTGTCGGCGGCGCCGTGGTGCGGGTGGGCTGGTTCGCCACCCTCGACGCCGAGCGGGTGATCCTCACAGGCACGCGGAATCTGCGGATCGACCTGGCCGTGACATCGCCGGTCCGGACCTGAACGCCCGGACCAGCCCGGCCCGGGGGAGGGCCACGACCGTTCCGCACCGCTTCACGAAGGGGTACCGATGAGGATCGCCAGATACCGGATCGCTGCGGCGCTGCGCGAGCGCGGGCAGCAGGTCAGGGCCGAGTGGGTCGAGCGGGAGCTGCCGGAGCTGGTGGATTCCGACCAGCACGCCGGGCTGCTCGCCACCCTGCGTCTGGATCCGGCCGACCTCGCCGCCACCCGGTCCTGGTGAGGGTTGCCCTGCTCGGTCCGGTCGCCTGGCGGACACCCCCGCACCACTACGGTCCCTGGGAGCAGGTGACCGGGCTGCTCGCCGAGGGGCTGGTCACTCGTGGCGTGGACGTGACTCTCTTCGCGACGCTGGACTCCGTCACGTCCGCCGTCCTCGACGGCGTGTGCCCCCGGGGGTACGCCGACGACCCCGGAATGGACGGGCGGGTGTGGGAGGCGATGCACGTGTCCCACGCGATGGCCCGTTCCGGCCGGTTCGACCTGGTGCACAGTCATCTCGACTGGCTGCCGCTGGCGTTCGCCGAGCACTGTCGTGCTCCGCTGCTCACCACCGTGCACGGCTTCTCCGGCGCGGGGATCCTTCCCGCGTACGCCCGGGCCCGCTCGTCCTACGTGTCGATCTCCGACGCCGACCGGAGCGCGGAACTCGACTACGTCGCCACGGTGTACCACGGTGTCGACCTCACCGCCCTGCCGTTGAGGCGGGAGGCCGGTCCGGGACTGGCCGCCTTCGGCCGGATCCATCCGGACAAGGGCATCCACACCGCCATCGAGATCGCCCGCCGCGCCGGACGGCCGCTGACCATCTGCGGCATCGTGCAGGACGAGCGGTACTTCGCCGAACAGGTGGCCCCGCACATCGACGGCGACCAGGTCGTCTTCCTCGGCTCGGTCGGCCCGAAACGACGTGCGGAGGTGCTGGGCGCGAGCGCCGCGCTGCTGCACCCGATCGCCTTCGACGAGCCGTTCGGGCTGTCGGTGGTGGAGTCGATGTCCTGCGGCACGCCTGTCGTCGCGTACGCGCGAGGATCCATGCCGGAGGTGGTCGACGAAGGGGTGACGGGCTTCCTCGTGCACACCGTCGAGCAGGCCGTCGACGCCGTCACCCGGGCTGCCGGGCTGGACCGGGCCGCCTGTGGGGCGCGGGCCCGGGAGCGCTTCGGCGGCGACCGGATGGCCACCGAATACCTTGCCGTCTACGACGACCTCATCCGTCGACCGAGACGCTGAACCTGCCGGGCGGCGCCCCGCACCGGGCAGCTCCCGAATCCGTTCCGCCGGCCACACACGCTGGCCGGCGTACGCCGATACCGCGTGAGGCTCGTCCCCGTACCCGGAGGTGGCCGACAACCGGAAGGCCCGACACCCATGCCCAGCTACGGATTTCTCAGCACCCACCCGCCGACACGGTGTGGACTGGCCACCTTCAACTCCACCCTCGCCGCCCACCTGACCGCCGACGGCACGCGCGGTGGCATCGTCCGGGTCACCGACCGCGGCGACGACCAGCGGGCCGGGCCCGGGGTCGTGCACACCTGGTCGACGTGCACCCAGGCCGGCTGGCGGGACGCCGCAGCCGCCCTGAACGCCTTCGACGTGGCCGTCGTGCAGCACGAGTACGGCATCTACCCCGGGGCGGACGGCGAGGACGTCCTGCCGGTGTTGCGCCGGCTCACCGTGCCCAGCATCGTGGTCCTGCACACCGTGCTCCGCCGTCCCACCGCCCGGCAGAAGTCCCTGCTTGAGCAGATCGTCACCGCCGCCGGAGCGGTCGTCACGATGACCGGCACGGCTCGCGACCGGCTGCTCGTCGGCTACTCCGTACGGCCGGAGAAGGTGACGGTGATCCCGCACGGCGCCGCCGACCACGTCCGCGTGCCCGCCGACCGCCGTACCCGCCCACACCTGCTGACCTGGGGACTCCTCGGCCCCGGCAAGGGCGTCGAGTGGTCGTTGCAGGCGCTCGCGCGGTTGCAGGACCTCGATCCGACCCCCACCTACACCGTCGCGGGCCGGACCCACCCGAAGGTGGTCGAGCACCACGGGGAGGCGTACCGGTCGGGACTGCACCGGCTCGGCGCGCAGCTCGGCATCGCCCACGCCGTGGATTACCAGGACGTCTACCACGACCAAGCCGCCCTCGGCCGGTTGATCCGCTCCGCCGATGTGGTCGTGCTGCCCTACGACTCCCGCGAACAGGTCACCTCCGGGGTGCTCGTCGAGGCGGTGGCCGCCGGGGTGCCCGTCGTGGCCACCGCCTTCCCGCACGCCGTCGAGCTGCTCTCCGGCGGCCCCGGTCTGGTCGTACCCCATCGGGATCCGGCGGCGCTGGCCGCCGCGATCCGGCGGATCCTCAGCGAACCGGGCCTGGCGGCCCGGCTGGCCGGCCGCGTCCGCCCGCTCGCCCCGGACCTGCGCTGGCCGGCGGTGGCGGCCCGCTACGGCGCCCTCGCCGAACGGCTCGTCGCCGCCCGCCTTCCCGCGGTCAGTGCGGCATCGGCGTGACCGCGACCACCGGCCTGTCCAGCATGCCGGGCAGCAGCCGCCGGCATCCGGCGCCCCGGCCGAGCTTCGCGCACCTGATTCGGTTGAGTGACGACACCGGGCTGTTCGAACACGCCCGGCACGCCATCGTCCGGCGCGAGCACGGTTACTGCACCGACGACGTCGCCCGCGGCCTGGTCGTCACCAGCCGGGAACCGGAGCCGGCCGAGGAGGTGCTCCGGCTCGCCGAGCGCTACCTCGCCTTCCTGACCCACGCCCAGGACGCCGGCGGCGCCTTCCACAACCGGCTCGGGCACGACCGGCGCTGGACCGACGAGGCCGGCCTCGGCGACTGGTGGGGCCGGGCGCTGTGGGGGCTCGGCACCGCCGCTGCCCGCAGTCCCGCCGCCTGGATCCGGGAAGAGGCACTCGTCGCCTTCAGCCGGGGCGCCAACCGGCGCTCCCCGGCGCCGCACACGATGGCCTTCGCCGGGCTCGGCGCGGTCGAGGTGCTTCGCCGCCACCCGGCCCACGCTGCCGCCGCCGCGCTGCTGACGGACGCCGTGACGACGATCGGCGGCCCCGGATCCGACCCGCGGTGGCCCTGGCCGCAGCAAGGGCTGACCTACGCCAGCGCGGCTCTCGCGGAGGTCGTCGTCGCCGCCAGCCAGCTGCGTCACGGCGGTCCGTCCCTCGACGACGGTCTACGGATGCTGACCTGGCTGCGTGAGGTCCAACTGCGCGACGGGCGGCTGTCGGTCGTACCCGCCGGCGGGTGGCAGCGCGGCGCGGCACGGTTGCGCCACGACCAGCAGCCGATCGAGGTCGCCGCCTTCGCCGACGCCTGCGCCACGGCCGCCGAGGTCACCGGCGATCCCGGTTGGGAGGTCGGGGTGCGGCAGGCGGTGGGGTGGTTCCTCGGTGAGAACGACGTCGGCACGCGGATGTGGGATCCGGCGACCGGCGGCGGCTACGACGGGCTGACCGCGCACGGGCCCAACGTCAACCAGGGCGCCGAGTCGACCCTCGCGTTGATCTCCACCCTGCAGCATGCCCGGCGGTGGTCGTGACCGGGAGCCTGGCCGTCCGGCAGGACGTCGTCCTCACCCCGGACCCACGCCGGGTGATTCTCAAACTCTTCGTCCCGGGCGAGGACGCCGCCCTGGTGCACACCCGCGCGCGGGCGCTCATCGACCGCGTCGCGCACCTCGACGAGGAGGAGATCGGCCGCCTGTTACGGGCCACCTTCGAGCGCTTCGGAGCTCGGCACCGGGACCTGGACGGCCGGCTCCACCACCACTACGACCTGGTCCGGCACCGCGCCGCCCGGGCCTGGGACCTGTCCCCCGCCGCCCGGCTCCTGGTCGGCGCCTACTTCAGTCACGAGTACGCGGTCGAGTCCGCCGCGCTGTGCAACCCGTCCATGGTGGAACACCCCGATCAGACCGGTCTGAGCGCCGGGCAGGTACGCGTCGCGGTCAGCCTGCGCCAGATCGGCGAGGGGCACCTGTCGTCCATCGGCTTCGCCACCGCCGTCCTCGGACCCGGACGCCGGCTGACCGTCGCCGAACGCTCCGGTCCGCTCGTGGTGGGGCAGCGGACCGGCGTACGGCACCGGCGGGACCTCCTGGCCGCCGGCCTGGCCGAGGTGGACTGCGACAACGAGATCACCGCCACCGTGCTGGACGCCCTGCCCGAACGGTACGACGAGGCCACCTTCGCGCGGGTGCTCGGCGACCTGCCACCGGACCTGCTGTCCCGCAGTAGCGGGATGGCCAGTCTCGAACAACTGCGCCGCACCAACGCCGCCGGCTACGCCACGACCTTCCCCGCCGACACCGCCCTGCATCAACGGGTGCTCTGGCCGGCCACGCCGGCGGAGAGCAACGGCATGGAGGACGCCCGGTTCGTGCGGTTCACCGACGAATCCGGACCGGTGTACCGGGCCACCTACACCGCCTACGACGGACGGCACATCGCCACCCGCGCGCTGGCCAGCACCGACCTGCGCCGATTCGAGGTCACCCCGATGCGCGGGCCGGGCGTCCGCAACAAGGGCGTCGCGCTGTTCCCCCGTACCGTCGGCGGCCGGCACCTCGCCCTGTGCCGCGCCGACGGCGAGACCATCGGCCTGACCCGCCTGGACGGCGAGAACCGGTGGCAGGAACCGGTGCCGCTGCACGCCCCCCGGGACAGCTGGGAACTGATCCAGGTCGGCAACTGCGGATCCCCCATCGAAACCGACGCCGGCTGGCTCGTGCTCACCCACGGCGTCGGCCCGATGCGCCGCTACGCCATCGGCGCGCTCCTGCTCGACCTGCACCGACCGGAACGGGTCGTCGCACGGCTTCCCGGCGCGCTCCTGTCCCCCGACGAGGCAGACCGGGACGGATACGTACCCAACGTCGTCTACTCCTGCGGCGGCCTCGTCCACGCCGGCGAGCTGTGGCTGCCGTACGGGGCCAGCGACGCCCGGGTCGGCTTCGCCACCGTGCCGCTGGCCGCGCTCATCGGGGCGATGGTGCGATCGCCGCACGACCCCTCCGCCCAGGCGGCGGAGTAGACGAAGGACGCGCCCGCTCCAGGCCTCGGCGCGGCGTCGACGCTTCCGAGCGCGGGATCGAGCGGTGGTCAGCGGTTGAGGTAGGCGGCCAGGCCGCCGAGTTCCTCGTTGGCGATGAAGACCGAACGCACGTTGATGATCGCCTCCTCGACGTGGAGCGGGCAGCCCCACGCCGAGTCGCCCCACGAGTCAGCGATCTTGATCTCGGCGGGTGCCGTGCAGCCGTCGCCGCCGCCGAGCTGACACCGCTCGGGGCGCGGACTGGCGGCCTGCGCGGCGGCGGCGGCGCGCAGCCGGGCGGTGAGTTCCGCCGCCGCGGCGGCGCGCTGCTCCGCCTCGGCCCGCAGTTCCCGCTCCGCCCGCACCACCCGGGCCAGCTCGTCGTGGGCGGCCCGGGCGCGGGCGTCCGCTTCGGCCTTCGCCTGTTCGATGTGGTGGCGTTCGATGGCCAGGGCGGCGGTGCCGGTGAAGACCCGGGCGAGGGCCAGGTCGGCCTCCCGCGGGACACGCGGGGTGCGGTGGTACATGGCGAACGTGCCGAGCAGGCTGCCGTCGCGGGCCAGGATCGGCGTGGACCAGCAGGCGGCCAGCCCGGCCCGCTCGGCCAGGTCGCGGAAGTCGGCCCAGAACGGGTCGGTGGCGATGTCGGTGACGACGACCGGCTCGCGCCGGTGCGCGGCGGTGCCGCACGAGCCGACACCCTCGCCGGTGGCGATCCCGTCGATGGCCTGGTTGTAGAAGTCGGGCAGGCTGGGCGCGGCGCCGTGGCGCAGGTGCCGGCCGTCGGCGTCGGCGAGCAGGACGGAGACGAGCACCTCCTGCGGCGCGAGGTTCTCGATGCAGCGGGCCATCCCGTCGAGCACCTCGGCCAGCGGCGCCTGCCGGGCGATCTGCTCCAGCATGGCGCGGTGCTCGGCCATCAGCCGTTGCGCGTGCTTGACCTGCGTGGTCTCCACCCCGATCACGCGGATCCCGGTCACCGTGCCGTCGGCGTCGCGGCGTGCCTCGTAGGTGAAGTCGAAGAACGCCTCCCGCGCCTGCGATCCGGTGCCGAGCATGATCCGGGCGTCGTGGGCGGTGTAGGACTCGCCCGTGCGGTAGACCTCGTCCAGCAGGGCGATGAAGCCCTGGGCGTCCAGTTCCGGCATCAACTCGGCGAGCGCGACCCCGGTGCGTGCGCGTTCCTCGCCGATGGCGGTGAAGAACGCCGGGTTCGCCGCCTCCACCACGTGTGTCGGCCCGGCGAGGGCGGCGAAGACGGCAATGGACTTGCCGAACAGTGTCCGCAGATCCTCGTCCGCGGGCCGCCCGGCGACGGACGAACTCGCCGTAGGCAGATGCTGGCCTGGTAGCGCCGTCATGCCTGGTCTTCCTCCTCGCCGCTTCGCCGACGTCGCCAGATTACGGGGCAGTGCCCGACGTTCACATCTTGGCATCGACGCCCGCCTCCGTTACCGTCGTGGGAACGCTCCCATGAACTTAGATACGTCTATGTGATCAGGAGGAAACACGACGTGGCTATCCTCTCGTCCCGCCGCAGATCAGCGGCCATCAGCGTGGCCGCCGTCGCGGGGCTCGCCGCGGCCGGCGTCGGCTTCGCCGTCGGCGGCGCGTCCGCCGGCACGGTGTCCGGATCGCTCTACCGCGACCCGAGCTCGGCAGTGGTCCGCTGGGTCGCGGCCAACCCCGGCGACTCCCGCGCCGCCGTCATCCGCGACAAGATCGCCAGCCAGCCGCAGGCGCGCTGGTACGCCAACTTCAACCCGTCGACCATCCAGTCCGAGGTCTCCGGATTCGTCGGCGCCGCCAACGCGGCGCAGCAGATCCCGGTGCTGTCGGTGTACGAGATCACCAACCGGGACTGCGGCGGCGCGAGCGCCGGCGGGGCGCCGGACCTCAACCAGTACCAGACCTGGGTGTCCAACTTCGCCAGAGGACTCGGCAACCAGACCGTCCTGATCATCCTGGAGACCGACTCGCTCGCGCTCCAGACCTGCCTGAGCACCGGTGAGCTGAACGCCCGCAACCAGGCGCTCACCACGGCCACCCAGACCATCAAGTCGGCCAACCCCAACGCCAAGGTGTACCTCGACGGCGGGCACTCGACCTGGAACAGCGCCAACGACACGGCCAACCGGCTCCGCGCGGCCGGCGTGCAGTACGCCGACGGCTTCTTCACCAACGTGTCGAACTTCAACCCCACCTCCAGTGAGGCGAACTTCGGCCGGGCCGTCATCTCCGCGCTCAACGGCATGGGCATCTCCGGCAAGCGGCAGGTCATCGACACCAGCCGCAACGGGGGAGCCGCCGGGGACTGGTGCGCCGACGACAACACCGACCGGCGCATCGGGCAGTACCCGACGACGAACACCGGCGACGCCAACATCGACGCGTACCTCTGGGTGAAGCCCCCGGGTGAGGCGGACGGCTGCCGCTACACGGCCGGTTCGTTCCAGCCGGACCTGGCCTTCAGCCTCGCGAACGGCGCGCCGAACCCGCCGACCACCGCGCCGCCGACGACCAACCCGCCGACGACCGCGCCGCCGACCACGGCTCCGCCGACGACCGCGCCGCCCACCACGGCGCCGCCGACCACCCCGCCGCCGGCCGGTAACGGCTGCTCCGCGGCGGTCGCGATCAACCAGTGGAACGGCGGCTTCACCGCGAGCGTGAACGTCACCGCCGGATCCGCGGCCATCAACGGCTGGACCGTGACAGTCGCGCTGCCGGGCGGCGCCGCGATCACCGGCACCTGGAACGCCCAGGCCAGCGGCACCAGCGGCACCGTCCGGTTCACGAACGTGGGCTACAACGGGCAGGTCGGCGCCGGCCAGACGACCAACTTCGGTTTCCAGGGCACCGGCACCGGCCAGGGCGCCACCGCCACCTGCGCCGCCTGACCGGACCCGGCACCGGGCCCGGCGCGGAGGATCGTTCTCCGCGCCGGGCCTCTCACGTCCCCGCCGCTGTCCGCGACGGAGTCACGAACCGCCGGGCCCGCCTCAGGTTGCGGGCCAGCTCCTCGCGGTTCTGGTGCGCGTGGCGGATCCACGCCGGCTGGCCCGGGCCGGTACGCCAGGACTCGCTCAGCGGACTGTTGTCCACCGTGTCGAAGCCGAACCGGTCGTAGAGCCGCGTCACCAGTTCGACCGCCTCCGGGTGGTCGCTGGAGACGGACAGCGCCAACCGGTCCGGCGCGCCGGCGGGCCGGGCCGAGGTGAGCAGCCGTGGCGCCTGGATGTGGGTGAACGCCTTGGCGACCTTCGACGTGGGAAGCTGCTCCTGGCGTAGCTCGTGGACCGTCTTCTCGCCCGAGTCGAGGACCGGGATGTTCCCGTCCCGCCAGACCATGTAGTTGTTCGTGTCCAGCACCACCTTGCCGGCCAGTTCCTCGACCGGCATGTCGTTCACGACCTTCAGCGGTACGGCGACGATCGCGAAGTCAGCCGCTGCCGCCGCCTCCGGCGCGTACGCCGCCCGCGCCGACGGCCCGAGTTCGGCCGCGAGGTCCGTCAGCGTGTGCGGTCCCCGCGAGTTGGCGATCACGACCGTGTACCCGGCCGCTACCGCCGCGCGGGCGAGCTGGCTGCCGACCTCGCCCGCGCCGATGATGCCGATGGTTGTCATCGTCGGTCTCCGTCAGCGGGCGGCGGTGAGCTGCCGCAGCATCTCGGCCGAGTCGTGCAGTGCGGTCATCTGCACGAACCGCCCGTCGCTGACCTTGTAGATGGCGTACTCGACGATCTCGAACGAGGCGCCGGAGGGCGGGACGCCCAGCCACTCCTTCACCGGTGTGCCGTAGTTGATCGCGCGTACGGCGATCCGGTCGCGGTCGAACAGCAGTTCCTCGACCTTCCAGCGGAGGTCGGGAACGGCGTCCACGTCGTGCTTCTGCACCGCGATGACGTCGTCCCGGGTGCCCGGCTCGCCGTTGAGCATCACCGTGTCGTTGATGAACTCGTCCATGCCGTCGAACTCGTGGGCGTTCAGTGCGGCGACATAGCGCAGGTACCAGTCGCGGAGATCGTGCTGAGTCATGTCACTTTTCCTCTGATGTGCGGATGATGCGCGGACCTCGGCCGGGGTCGCGGTCGGGGTGGTCGGCTACCAGCTCAGGAGCCCGGAGTCGTCCTGGAGGGTTCCGGTCGGGCCGTCGGGGGGAAGCGTCGCCAGGCGTACGACGGTCCTGGCGCTCTCCGCCGGGGTCCGGCCGCCGCCGATCGCGGCGGTCAGGTCGGTGGCGGTGTAGCCCGGCTCGACCGCGTTGAACCTGATCCCCGGCTGGGACTTGGCGTACTGGAGGGTGATCATCGTGGCGGCGGACTTCGACGCCGAGTAGAGCGGTGACGTCAGGTGGTACTCCGGCCGGTCGGGGTTGGTGACCGCCCAGAAGGAGCCGGCGCTGCTCGACACCGTGACCACTGTCGGGTTGGACGACCGGCGCAGCAGCGGCAGCGCCGCCTCCGTGACCCGGACGACCCCGACCACGTTGGTGTCGAAGACGCGCAGGGCGGTCGGCCCGTCGACGACGCCGTTCTCGGCGATGCCGGCGTTGTTGACGAGGACGTCCAGCCGCCCCTCGTCGGCGTCGATGGTCGCCAGCGCCCTGGTCACCGAGTCGTCGTCGGTCACGTCGAGCGGCACGAACCGTGCCCCCAGAGCCGACGCGGCCTCCTCGCCCCGCCTGGCGTCGCGCGCTCCGAGGTAGACGACGTGCCCCAGGTCGAGAAGCTGTCTGGCGGTCGCGAAACCGATGCCCTTGTTCGCGCCGGTGATCAACGTGACGGTCATGCTCTTCCCTCGTGTTCCCAGTTTTGTACTGATCGGTTCGGGGGTCACCGTAACAGCTTTCTGTACCGATCGGTTCGTGGGCTCGGTCACGTTCTGTACCGAGCGGTATAGTCAAGGCATGGGCACTGAGACTCCGACCCCGGGACGGCCGCGGGCCTTCGACGAGCAGACGGTCCTCGACCGGGCCGCCGAGGTCTTCTGGCAGCAGGGCTACGAGGGCGCGTCGCTCAGCTCACTCACCAAGGCGATGGGCATCAACCGGCCCAGCCTCTACGCCGCGTTCGGCAGCAAGGAGGAGCTGTTCAAGCGGGCCTTCGACCGCTACCACGAGACCAACCTCGCGAACGCGCGCGCCGCCCTCGACCAGCCGACCGCGTACGCCGCGATCGAAGCCTTCCTGCGCGCCAGCGCCGACAACCTGACCGCCGGCGGCCACCCCGCCGGCTGTCTCTCCATCCAGGGTGGCCTGGCCTGCTCCCCGGAGAACGCCCGCATCTCCGAGATCCTCGCCGCCGGCCGGGCGGCCACCGAGGCCGCGCTCGAAGAGCGACTGTCTCGCGCGGCGAAGGAGGGGGATCTCCCGGACGGCCTGGACAGCCGGGCGCTCGCCCGTTTCGTGATGGCGCTCAGCGAGGGGCACGCCGTCCACGCGGCGGCCGGCGCGAGCCGCGAGGACCTTCAGGCCTCCGTCGACGTCGCCATGCGAGCCGTCGCGGCACTCCACCCCGGTGCCGCGCCAGCGGCGTCCGCGTAGTCGAGGGCGGCCTGAGTTCCGGGTGGACTCAGAAGCGACGGCGGACCCATCTGCCGATCATTCCCAGCGTGAACAGCAGCATGAACAGGAAAATGCCCGCACGCCAGTTGTCGCCGCTGGTGTTCCGCCCGGTGTAAGTCGACATCCCGTAGAAGAAAAAGATCACGTCAGCCGGCAGGACGACCAGAAGCGCCTTGGTGTCAAGGTGCGGTCCGCGTTTCTGCGCAAGGTTGTTGTTGATGTTGATGTTTCCGGTCTGGGTAGCGTAGACGTTCCCCGAGTTGGTGTTGATGTTCTGGCCCGCCCCGGGTGGCGTCCCCTTCTGACCGGAACTCATAGCGGCTTCACCATCAGATGCGGTGCGGCGCCCGGCCGTGCCACCAGTTCGGCGATGCGCGGATCGGCGGAGCCGTTCACGCCCAGCATGGCGACCGCCTGCTTGAACGCCCGCGGAATGGTCCGGCCGAAGCCCAGAGCGGAATAGAACGAAGCGGCGAATGCGATGGCATCGTCGTCGGGGATGGCCGCGTTCATGCCGACGACGTAGTCGACGTATCGACTGATGGCTTGCACCGCGGCGGCGGAGTGGCAGGCGTTGACGACAACGACCCGAAGGTTGTCGCTTGTGGCGTGGAAGAGCTCCGCGAGAGAGGCGAGACTGACTGATCGGGCGATGCCGTCGTCTGCGGACAGCAGGATTTCCCCGGTGCGATCGCCGTGGCCACTGAAGTGGACGATGTGCGGGCTGTGTTGGTTGAGGTACTGAAGGAGATCCATCGGACGGACCGCCCAGCAGGTGATGAGTTCGAACGCCTCCCGGTCACGGGAGAGGCGTAGTCGCTCCGTGATCCGCCGCGCCTCCTCGTCGATGGCCAGCCGCGCGGTGGCCAAGGGATTCGCGGCGAGCATGAGGATGCGGATCCGGTCGTCGGGAGCCGCCGTTTCGTGAATGTTGACGTCGCCGGTCTGCGTGGCATAGACGGAACCACCGTTGGTACTGACGTGCTGGTGCAAGCCGGTGCCGGCAACCGACTTCTTCGCGTCCCTCATGGGCTGCCACTCCATCATGATCTTGTCGACGTCGGATGACGGCGACTACTGACGGACAGCCGTCCGTCAGTAGTCGCCGTGCGATGCCTGTCAGGTCCGACGCCGCCTGCCGGCCCTCAATTGGAGCTATGCCATGGCTGAAGTGCGCCGCAAGATCTACGTGACCTCACCCGGCTACGACGACATCGGGCGCGTGTTGAAGTCGATGGGTGTCGAATACCAGGGCTTTTCGGGGTCGTACGACTGTTCACTCTTGTTCGTCAACTGCGGCACCCCCGACGCGGTGGACCCCCGCAGGCTGGCCGAGTTCGTCGACGCCGGCGGCTGTCTCTACGTGTCCGACCTCGCCGGTGACCTGTTGGGGCTCGCGTTCCCGGAGCTCTTCGTCTTCGACGGACGCGGCGGCCGGACTGGCGAGATAGATGCCCTCGTCGTCGATCGGGAACTGCGTGAGATATCCGGTCGCATGATCAGGATCAGGTTCGACATGGGCAGCTGGAAGGTCTTGCGCCACTGCCAGGGCCACGCCATCATCCGGTCGGCCAACCCGGGCGAGTACGCCGATCTCCCGATCATGGTTTCGGTTCGCTGTGGCCGCGGGACGATCTTCTACACCTGTTTCCACAACCGGTCCCAGCAGTCGATCGAGGAACAGCGCATCCTCCAGTTGCTGGTGCTCAAGCAGATCGGCCTCACCGAGGGTTCCAGTGTTGAGCAGGTCGGCCGATCGCTCGGTGTTCAGGTCAACGAGTTTCGTCGCGACCTCAGGAGCTGATGCGGCGGTGGAGAGGAGGAAGATGTCTCAGGCAGTCGAAGGGCAGGTCGTGATGCCCTTCTACGTCCTCTGCGACGTGTCGGGTTCGATGTGGGCCGACATGCCGGCACTGAACGCGGGCCTTGCCCAACTGCGTCAGGCCGTCATGCGCGACCCGGTGGTCGACGACCTGGCGATGATGAGCGTCATCGCCTTCGCTGACACAGCTCACACCGTCGTACCGCTGAGCTTCCCCAGCCAGGTGGAGCCGCCGGCCCTCGTATCCGGGGGTCTCACCAACTTCGGGCCGGCCTTCCGCGAGTTTCACCGGGCTTTCGAAGCGGATCGGGTCCGCTTGAAGAGCGAAGGGAAACGGATCTTCCGTCCGTGCGTGTTCTTCCTCACCGACGGTGAGCCGACCGACGGCGACTACGCGCAGGTCTTCGCGTCGCTGCTGCGTTATGACGTGATCACCAAGCAGGGTAACCCGCGGTATCCGTATGTAACCGCCTTCGGCTTCCGCGAGGCAACGGCGGAGACCATGCAGACCCTCACGTACCCGGACTTCGGCGAGAAGCGTGGCCGCTACTTCCTGGCCCGGGATGGCGCCGTGGTCTCGGAGATCCTGAGCGCGATCGCCGGCGCCATCGCCACCTCGGTCATCGGCTCAGCGCTGAGTACCGGCAGTGGCAAGCCCCAGTACATGGCGCCCGCGAAGGACGCCGTCGGAGGCATGAAGGGCAGCCTCATCCGCTGAGGGGCGGGCTGTCCGTCAGGGAGGAGCAGGCGGGATTCCGCCGTCCCCCAAGACCATCGGAGGAGAAGCCATGTCCGAGCGGGCCACCGAGGGGCAGGTAGTGATGCCCTTCTACATCGTCTGTGACGTCTCCGGATCCATGTGCGGCGACATGGCCGATCTCAACGCAGGGGTCGCCGGTCTGCGCCAGGAGATCATGAAGGACCCCGTCGCCGACGACCTGGCGATGCTCAGTGTCATCGCGTTCGACGACACCGCCCGCACCGTGATGCCACTCAACTTCCCGAGCGCGATGGAACTGCAGACCCTGAACTGTGGTGGCCTGACCAACTACACCGCCGCCTTTCAGGAGTTCCACCGGGCATTCGAGGCCGATCGGGTCCGGCTGAAGAGCGAAGGCAAGAGGGTTTTTCGCCCGTGCATCTTCTTCCTCACCGACGGCGAGCCGACGAGCAGAGACCACCGGCAGGTCTTCCAGCAGCTCCTCGCGTACGACCCGGTCACCAAGCAGGGGAACCGCCGCTACCCGTACGTCACACCGTTCGGATTCCGTAGCGCGACTGAGGAGTCGATGAAGGCCCTCGCCTACCCCAACTTCGGTGAGAAGAAGGGACGCTACTTCCTGGCGAAGCAGGGCGCATCGGTCCCGAGCCTGCTCAAGGCCATCTCCGGAATGATCGGCACCTCAGTGCTCTCCTCCAGCCTGAGCGGCACTGTCGGGACGTTCCAGTACACCCCGCCGGCCACCGACGCGTCGCCGGAACTGGAGGGCAGCTTTGTCGACGACTGACGTGTGGCGGCGTACCGAGACGCCCGGGGCGAGTCCGTACGTGATCGGCGATCCGGGCCGTGCCGCCACTCAGTTGGAACCCGGCCCGCCCACGCGCTTCCCGGACTCGGCCGATCACGAGCTGAGCGACTGTCGAGTGCCAGGCGCACAGGTCCGTGCCGCCAGCGTACGAGGAATCCTGCATCGCTATCGCAATCAGCCGCGGCAGGACCGCTTCTCGGTGGTCTTCGACCCGCCCACGATGACGCTGGTCGTTACCGTCTGCGACGGCGTCGGGCAGTTCCCCCTGTCGCAGGAGGCGGCCGGGTTCGCGGCGGCCGACGTACCTCGCGCCTACCTCCGTCACGGTGACTGGCAGCTCGCCGTGACCGAGGTCAACGAGCGTCTCAAGGACTTCGTCGCGACGGCCGGGAGCCGTCCGCACCTCGATCACGTCCCTGATGGCGTCCGGATGGCGACGACCCTCGTGGCCGCGGCGATACGTCTCGATCCGGACGAACGGCACGTCTCCGTCGCCTGGACCGACGACTCGTCGGCCTGGGTGCTGGCCGAAGGCCGGTGGCGGAACCTGACGCACGATCCGGACGCCGGCGACGACGACAACGGCTTGCACTCCGGCCGGGTCAGGGCGCTGCCGCACGCCGACCCCCGGCTCAGGACAGCCGAGCACCTCCTCGGCGACGGGCCGCTCTTCCTCATGACCGATGGCGTGGGCGTCCCGCTCGAGGGCTCCGTGCAGGTGCGTGAGACCCTCGCCGGCTGGTGGGCCACCGCCCCCGACGTCTTCACCTTCGCTCAGCAGGTCGGCTTCGCGCGGAAAGGCCATATGGACGACCGCACCGTCGTCGGCGTCTGGTTCGAGGCGAGCCAGCCGTGATCCGCATCGACAGACGTCGGCTGGGCACACTCAAGCCGCTCGGCCAGGGCGGGATGGCACAGGTGCATCTCGTCGGTGACCACATCCCTGAGTTGCCGGGCAGGCTCGCGTTCAAGGAGCTGTTGCCGTCCGTCGACGCGAAGAACCGTGGACCCATGCTCAGCACAATGCGGCAGGCTGTCGCGCTCCGTGACGCGATGAGCCCGGCGGAGCAGGCCGAGCTCGACCTCCTCACCGTGTGGCCGCTGGCCATGGTCCATGAGAAGGGCACCGACGTGGGCATGCTCATGCGGTGTATCCCTGACGACTTCTTCATCGACGCCAATGGCGGACGCCGGGTCTTCGAGTTCCAGCTGCTCGGCGCCGACTCGAAACAGGCCAAGGAGAACGGTTTCGACAAGAGCCGCGCACCGGCCGACAAGGAACTCGTCCGCCTGGCCTTGATGGCCCGCCTCGCGTACGCGATCGAAGTGATCCACCGGCCACGAGGCGGCCGGCGTCTCGTCTACGGCGACATGAACCTGCGCAACGCCGCCGTGGCCACCGATCCGCCACGAATCCTGCTGATGGACTGCGACGGGGTAGCCGATGTCGCCGACGCCACCCGGATCCAGCCGAACACGCCGTTCTTCGTGCCGCCGGAGGTGCGGAAGAAGCAGCAGAAGCTGCAGGACCAGCTCACCGACGTCTACAAACTCGCACTGTGCGTGATCCGGGGCCTCGCCACCGGTCGCGGGTCCACCCAGCTATCCGATCCGGCCAGCCCGCTCGTCCCCCCGGGCCTGCTCGACCAGGTAGGAATCGACCTGCTCAGGCGTGCGCTCAGTGACGACCGTGTCCAGCGGCCTACCGCGCAGGAGATCAAGGAATATCTCGTCGGCCGGGTGCTCGATCTCGCCGACCCACCGGCACTGCTGTCCGCGGAGCTCAGCACCAACGTGACGCTGCGTGGCTCCGAGGTCTTCGTCCGCTGGCAGCACAAGGGCGCCAAATCGGTCCGCATATTCAGCGACGTCAACAACTTCGCCGTCGGGGATCTCGACCCCGACGGCTACCCGAACGGCTATCCCGTCAAGCCGCCTACGGCGTGCGAGATCAGGGTCGCCGTCGTCAACGACCATGGCGAGGACGAAGGACCGGCGGGCCGGCTGCACTACTACGAGATGCCGCCGGTGCAGGTCTCGGTCAACCCGCCCGCAGTCGTGCTGCCGGACCTGCCGGTGATGCGGCTGCCTCGTACACACGCAGAGCTTCCGCCGTACCCACTGCCCGCGGCGGACGTCGTTCCGCTGCCACCGTTGCACTGGCCGCAGGTGCCGCCGGTGGACCTCGCGCCGGCTGTGCCTGAGGCGCACACGGCGAAGCAGCTACGGGACGTGATCGGGAGCGCCTACCGGGCCGCCGGCGTCGGGGTCGACGCCGCGATCCGCGAAATGCTGCGGCGCACAGCACAGAAGCTTCGTGCGGATTCCAAGCAGAAGGCCTCCGCCAGCGGTTTCCCTCCCCCGTGAAGACCTTGAAGGACTGATGCAGATGCAGAGATCCAGCACATTTCTGGCTCGTCTCGGCGGTGCCGACCCGGGTGTGCTCGCCCGCGCCAAGCAGATCAGCCGAGGCGGTGTGGCCAAGGACCAGGCCCGCTTCGTGGCGCTGGGGCTCGTGCTGCTCGCCACTGCCGGCTTGGCCGTGGTGTCGATGGCCTTCGCGATGACCGACGGGCTGCGCGTCGGTGTGGCCGGTGCGGTGCTCATCGGCATCTTCTGGGGCGTGATCATCCTGGTCGTCGACCGTGCGCTGATCCTCAGTCTGAAGCCGACCGGCAGCAAGTGGTTGCTTTTCTGGATGGTCCTGCCGCGGATCCTCATGGCGGCTCTGCTCGGCCTGGTCATCTCGACTCCGCTGACGCTGCGCATCTTCGCCGACGAGATCGAACAGCAGATGACGCTCGACAACATCAGAAAGGCGGAGGGCGCGTCGATCGTACTGGCGGAGGGAAACCGGCAGAAGGAACTGGCGGATCTCAAAGGGGAGATCACGAAGTACGAGCGATACCTCGCCGGCGAGGTCGCGGTCAGCTCACCCGTGCTGGCCGCAGCCGAGGCGGAGCACACGCAGGCCACGACCGACTACCAGGCGAAACAGGCGAGCGCAGAGAAGGCGTGGGCTGCCTGGCGGTGCGAACTCGACGGCGAGCTCTGTGAAGCCGGCAGCGGCAAGCGGGGCGATGGCCCGCGCGCCCGGGCGCTTCGGCGGGAGTACGACCGGAAGGAGAAGGACGCGACAGCGGCCCGGAAGCTCGTCCAGACGAAGCTCGCAGCCCTCGAGAAGGCCCGGGCGGACTTGCGCCAGGACAGCAGCCGGACGGTCTCCGAAGCGCAGGGGGAGGCCAAACGAGTGCTGCCGGGCCTGCGCCAGCAGCGCGACATCCTCCAGGCGGCGATCCAGAGTGACCTGGACACGAGCAACAAGGAGGCCGCCGACAACACGGGGCTGCTGGCACGCCTGGTCGCGTTGGCTCACCTGGGGGACGAGAACGGCTGGGCGAAGCTGGCTCATCTGCTGGTCGCCGCACTGTTCTTCATGATCGAGCTACTACCGGTCGCGATCAAGTCGCTGTCCATCCTCGGCCCGCCCAGCGCCTACGACCAGATCGACGAGCTCGACACCAAGGAGGTCGTCAAGGCCGCAGGACGGCAGGAGTACATCGACAAAGATCTGGAGAAGCGCAAGAAGCGGATTGCTGAGGCGGTCCATGACGAGGTCGAGGCAGTGATGCTCGAGCTCGCCGCTGACCAGGTCGAAGCGTGGAAGCATAAGGTGAGGCAGATGGGTGTCCAGCCGCCCCCCAGCACCAGCAAGGGCAGTGGCTTCTGGCCCGGCAACGGCCAGCCTGCACAGGCCACCGGATCGGGCGCGCCACCGGCCCGGGCCACCGTCACGGGTCGACGTTCGGCGGCAGCGAGGGTCGCTGCCGCGCTGAACCTGCCCCCGTCGGCCAAGCGCCCGTCATGAGCTCCATCGGCATGACCCCGTACTGGCCCGCCGAGGAGGACTGGGCCGGCTTCCTGGTGGTGATCGTTCCCGTCGGTCCTCTGCCGCTGCCTGCCGAGGAACTGTGTCGGCAGGTGCAGGCGCAGATCGGTACCGACCCGGTGCTCTACGACCTGGTAACGGTGCGGCTCGCTCCCCGTTTCGAGCTCACACCGGAGTGGGACCGCGCGTTCGTGAGCACTGTGGTCGAGACGGCGATGCCGGCAGGCCACTTCTTCGCGCCGCGGGGCGTCATCGGGTTGGTGGTGGTGTCCGACGACCGGGAGAAGCTCCGCCACGTCTTCGACAGCCTGCGTGATCTGCCACCCAGCAGACGTCTGTGGGCGCGGATCTTCGGCACCGGCGTACGGGACTCCCGCAACGGAAGCTCGCCGACCGCCGCCGGAAGAGTCGCGAGCACCGTCAACACGCTCATCGAGATGTACGACGAGCAGCCTCAGATCGCTCTGCCCGAGTCCACATTCCTCGATCGGGTCAGCGCTCTGATCGAGGAGGGTTACCTGAGCCGCTCGGCACTCAGTCCCGAGCCGGTCCCGGTCTCAGCGTCGGTCGTGGAGCCCGCGCCGGCTCCAGAGCGACTAGAGCCGGTTGTCGAGCCGCCGCGCGCCACCGTGCCGGCACCCGCGGTCGAACGGCAGCCTCGCGCCGTACCGGCGCCCGATCCGGCGCCGGCGGGTACGCGAACCTCGATCGCCCCGAACGCCCGGTCTGCGCAGAAGCCCTTGCTGGAAGCGGTGATGTACGACGGCTCCGAGATCGTGACCGTAGACCAGCGCTCGCCGATTCAACGCCTGACCGGCCAGCAGCAGACGGACGCCGACTGCATGGACGAGCTTCATCGGGGCGGAACGACGGTCGGGCTCGTCCATCTCGTCTTCGTTCCGGACGACGGTGTCGTGCCCAGGCGGGTGACGAAGCGGCGCAACGAGGTTGCTCTGGAGCTCGATCAGCTGTTGGATTCCGTCGAACTCGACGCGGCGAGCGGCCAGCCGGTGCGCATTGCGGTCGAAGTTCTCTCGGCGACCAACCCGTTGCAGAAGCACGGCGTGCTTCGTGTCGCGGGCACCATCACCGAGGTCGCGCTGCCGAAGGTGAAGATCGAATACTTCTCGATGGCCGATGTCGTCGAGCCGCTGCTCGACGCGGCGGGCCGGACCTCGCGTGCATTACACGCCCGGGGGGTGCAGGTCGTGAGCCAGCACTTCGTCTTCCTGGCTGCGATGAGGTTCCCGGCCGACGAGGCGACCGAGGACGACTGGGTCAGACTGCTGGAGAACGGTCGAGTCACATGGGTCGACTTCAGCCCGGCCGGCGGACGTCAGGCGCTGCATCCGATGCCGCCGTCGCCGTTCGGCCTGCATGTGCTGACCGACAAGGAGGACGTACTGGCGGTGATCAAAGAGCAGTCCGGAGCCATCTACCGGTATGCGCAGCGGATGGCCACCAACCCGGCTCCGCACGACACGCCCGAGCAGGACGGGCACGAGCCGATCCCCTCGACGGCCAATGGCCGCCGCTGGTGGCGGTTCGGCAGAAGGCCGGGTGATTGAGGAACCCTTCGTCAGCTTTCGAGGCGGATCGTGCCTGAGAGTGATTGTGCGAATGCATTCAGCGATTTCTCAGGCGGTGTTGGTAGCTTCCCCGCTCAACGGCTTCCATTATGGACGCCGTTGATCTCGTTGTGGCACAAGGGTTTCACGTGAAAGTTTCACGGTCCCCGTGCCGCGCGTACGGCGGTCGTCGAGGGAGAGGTTCGTGGTGTTCAAGAAGATGCTTGGTGCGTTCGGGGTGGGCGGCCCGAGCGTCGATACGGTCCTGTCCAATCCGAGCATTCGCCCGGGCCTGATGCTGGGCGGCCAGGTGAACCTGACCGGCGGCAGCCACGATGTGGAGATCGACCACATCACCGTCGGGCTGGTCACCCGGGTGGAGATCGACGGCGCGGAGGAGGGGTACGACGCCCTCGTCGAGTTCCACCGCGTACAGGTCGCGGGTGGTCTGCACCTGCGCGAGGGTCAGCGGTTGTCGCTGCCGTTCCAGGTGGCGATGCCGTGGGAGACCCCGGCGACCGACCTGTACGGGCAGAATCTGCACGGCATGACGATGGGCCTGCGCACCGAGGTGGCGATCCGCGGCGCGATCGACAAGGGCGACCTGGACCCGGTGTACGTGCACCCGCTGCCGGTGCAGGAGCGCATCCTCGAGGCGTTCGGCCGGCTCGGCTTCGGCTTCAAGGGCGCCGACCTGGAACGCGGGCACATCTCCGGACTGCACCAGAGCCTGCCGTTCTACCAGGAAATCGAGTACTACGCCGCCCCGCAGTACGCCCGCGGCGTCAACGAGGTCGAGCTGACCTTCGTCGCGAACGAGCACGGCGTCGACGTGGTGCTGGAGTTCGACAAGCGCGGTGGCCTGTTCACCGCCGGCCACGACTCGTACGGCCGCTACCACGCCGCGCACGCCGACGCCGACCGCGTCGACTGGGCCGCGCAGGTCGACACCTGGGTCCGCCAGGCCCTCGACGGCTACCAGAGCCGGCACGCCGGCCACGGCTACGCCCCGCCCGCCCAGGGATACGGCGCGCCCGGCTACGGGCACACCGCCTACGGCCACCCGGGCGGGCACTCCAAGGAGGAGCACCACCAGGAGCGTCCCGGCGGTCCCGGCATGGGTGCGGTCGCCGCGGGCGTGGTGGGTGGCGCCGCCCTCGGCTTCGCCGGCGGCATGGTCGCCGACGAGGTCTTCGACTCCTTCGGCGACGACGAGGGCGGCGACGAAGAAGCCTGAGTCACTCGTCATCCACAGTGGACTGACGTATCCGCTTCGTGATCTAATTCTGGCGCTTTGTCCGTAAACGATCGGTTTTGACCGGTCGGGATTCCCGAAGGAGTGCGCATGCCCGTCACCGCCGACCTCACCAAGCTGGTCGACAAGGCCTACCAGGACAAGACCCTCACCGAGATCGTTGACGCCCCGGTGTCCGCCCTCGCCGGGGTCAGCGACGGTGACGCGAAGCTCCTCAAGGACGCCTTCAACATCACCACCGTCGGCGACCTGGGCCGCAACCCGTACTTCCGGACCGCCAACGCCCTGGTCGCCCTGACCGGCACCAAGTAGCCCCACCGCCGGCGGCCCGGGGAGACCTTTCCGGGCCGCCGGACGTCCGCTCCGACCGGTGTGGTTGGTCCCGGACGCTTCCGGGCAAGGGCTCGTCGGCACCTGTCTCGGTGGGACGGCCGGAGCGCTGGCCTACTGACCACCCACACCGGGACGTACGACGAGGGGAAGCCCCCACCGCGCTGCACCCGTTCGGGTACGCCCGCGAGCGCTACGTCTACTCGTTCATCGTCGCGATCATCCTGTTCACCCTCGGCGGTCTGTACGCCGTCTACGAGGGCTACCACAAGATCAGCGACCCGCATGAGCTGTCCTCACCGCTGATCGCCGTCGCCGTCCTGCTGATCGCGCTCGCCCTGGAGGGTTTCGCCCTGCGCACCGCGGTGAAGGAGGCGAACAAGGTACGCGGCACGCGGACCTGGGTCTCCTTCGTTCGCCACGCCCGCGCCCCGGAACTGCCGGTGACCCTGCTGGAGGACGCCGGCGCCCTGCTCGGCCTCCTGTTCGCCCTGGGCGGCGTGGGCCTGAGCGTGCTCACCGGGAACGCGCTCTTCGATGGCATCGCCACCCTGTGCATCGGCGTCCTGCTCGTCGTCATCGCCGTCGTCCTCGCCGTCGAGACCAAGAGCCTGCTCATCGGCGAGGCCGCGCTGCCCGAAGAGGTCACCGCGATCCACACCGAGCTGGTCTCCACCCCGGGCGTCGACCGGGTCATCCACCTGCGCACCGCCGCCGCGTCCGGCCCCGGCGACTGAGCACCGCTCCTCCCGTGGCCTGAACGGCAGGGCGGCCCGCGCACGGCTACCCGGCGAGTGCCTGGGTGCCGACGACGGTGAGCAGGGCCAGGCGGTCCGCGTCCCCGGTGCCCGGCTCGGCCGTGTAGATCATGATGCGCAGGTCGCTGCCCGCCACGGTGAGCACGTCGCAGTCCAGGGTCAGCGGGCCCACGTACGGATGATCGATGGTCTTGCGGGCGGCCTCGTGCCGGCCGACGGCGCCGGACTCCCACAGCCCGGCGAAGCGGTCGCTGTTCGCCCGCAGTTCCGCGACCAGCCGCCGGAGCCGTTCGTCGGCCGGATACCGCCCGCCGGCCGCGCGCAGGTCCGCGACGAGCGCGCTCTCGAACGCCCGCCGGGACTCCGGCGTGTGCCGGGCCCGGGTGCCCGGGCCGAGGAAGTGCCGCCACACGGCGTTGCGCTGGTTGCCGCGCCATCCGGACGGATCGCCCATCAGCGCCGCGTACGGCTGATTCGCCAACAGCAGCGCCCAGGACGCGTCGTAGACCGCCACCGGTGTCCCGGTCAGCCGGTCCAGCATCCGCTGGACGCTCGGGGTGATGCACGCGGGCACCGCCGCCGGACCCGGCAACGCCAGCCCGGCCAGCCGGAACAGGTACGCGCGCTCGTCCCCCGACAGCCGCAGCGCCCGAGCCAGCGCCTCGACGACCTGCGCCGACGGGTTCGACGCGCGGCCCTGTTCGAGGCGGGTCACGTAGTCCACGGAGATCCCGGCCAGCAGGGCCAGCTCCTCACGGCGCAGCCCGGCCGCGCGCCGATGCCCGCCCGCGGGCAGCCCGGCGGCCTCGGGCGAGACCCGGTCGCGCCAGCGGCGCACCGCCTGCCCGAACTCGCTCGTCGCCATGCCCACAAGTCTGCCCCGCCGCCCGCGGCCCTGACTGGTATCGGCAGTCCCAGGAAGACCTGGTGACTGGCTGACCGTCCCGCACGGCGAGAACCTGGCTCCATGACGACGACACTGATCACCGGGGCGAACAAGGGCCTCGGCTTCGAGACCGCTCGCCGGCTCGTCGCCGCGGGCCACACCGTCTACGTCGGCAGCCGGGACATCGAACGCGGGCGCCGTGCCGCCGAGCAGCTGGGCGCGCGGGCCGTCCAGCTCGACGTCACCGACGACGCCTCGGTGCGGGCCGCCGCGAAGGTCATCGAGGCTGCCGGCGGGCTCGACGTACTGATCAACAACGCGGGCGTCGAGGGACGCGGCCCCGGCAACGCCGTGATCGGCGCCGCGGACGTGACCGCCGACATGATGCGGGAGACGTTCGAGACGAACGTCTTCGGCACGGTACGCGTCACCCACGCGTTCCTGCCGCTGCTGCGGCGCTCGGCCGCTCCGGTCGTGGTCAACGTGAGCAGCGGGCTGGCCTCGCTGACCCGGGTCACCGACCCGGGTACCCCGACGTACGCGTACCCGGGAGTCGCCTACCCGGCCTCGAAGGCGGCGGTCAACATGATCACGGTGCAGTACGCGAAGGCGTTCCCGACGATGCGGATCAACGCGGTCGAGCCCGGCTTCACCAGGACCGACCTGAACGGCAACACCGGTGTCCAGGCCGTCGAGCAGGGCGCCGAGATCATCGTACGGATGGCGCAGGTGGGTCCGGGCGGTCCGACCGGAGGCTACTTCGACGCCGAAGGCCCCCTGCCCTGGTAGTGGTGGGCCTCGCTGTGACCCTGACGGGGAGCGACCAGAAAATCTAGGCCTGAACGACTAGACATCCTCAACGGTGTGGAATAATCTTCCTCGAGTCGAGAAGAAAGATCCGTCAAGATGCGGACGGGCCGCCCGGGCGTGAGGTCACGACGGACGGCAAGAGCGGAATTCGTTCCGCAGCAGTAGTGGGAGCACGTCAGCCCCAACGCGTGATGCGCGATGGGGCGTGTAGGTGGGGCCGAAGCTTGTTCAGGGCTCCAGCTGATGTTCGTCGCACTAGCGGGGCCATGAAGTCGCGTGGGCTCCGGTGTCGGCGGACCGTACGACCGAAGGGAAAGTAGAAGCAGAGGAAAGGGAGGGCCGTACACCCGTTGGATCGCCCGCCGGCAGCCGTCATTCCAGGCTCGGCGGACACCGCAGTTTCCATCGAACGAGAGGTGGTCTCCGGTCACGCATATGCGATCCTCGCACCCGAAGCCTTCAGTGGCCGGTGCGAATACGACAAGCCGACGTACCTGTCGGTAGATGGTGTTCTGACCCGTAACCCTGGGCCCCGGCGCTTGTGCGCCGGGGCCCTCGACGTGGAGGTGAGATGGGGCAAAACCTCGATGACATGTTCGGCGACGAGAACACGCCGGCCTACACGATCGGTCAGGCCGCGGAGATGCTCGGCGTTACGCAGGACTTCCTGCGCCGCCTGGACGAGGCCAGGCTGATCAACCCGCACCGCTCTGCCGGCGGGCACCGCCGCTACTCCCGCTACCAGTTGCGTCTGGCCGCCCGGGCCCGCGAGATGGTGGATCAGGGCACGGCCCTCGAGGCCGCCTGCCGGATCATCATCCTCGAAGACCAGCTCGAGGAGGCCCTGCGGCAGAACGAAAAGCGGTAGCGGGGGCCACTGCCGCAAGCCGGCCGGCCCGCTCCGGGGGCGGCTCAGGCCGCCGTCGATGGAGTTGGCGTCCGGATCACGTGCTATGGTAGCCGAGTTGCAGTTTTGATTTCCGTAGACGTTTTCCGGGCGCCTGATGGGTATCTGAAAACCATCCAGGCGCCTTTTCGTTTTTCGTGTCGTTTCGACGCGGGTGATCAACGCGGCGGCGTAAGGGTCCGCAGAGTGCGGTCTCTAACAGCCTGCGAAGGAGCAGACATGGCTACAGGTACCGTGAAGTGGTTCAACGCCGACAAGGGCTTCGGCTTCATCAGCCCGGACGGCGGCGGCGCCGACGTCTTCGCCCACTTCTCCGCGATCTCGGCGAGCGGCTTCCGCAGCCTGGACGAGAACCAGAAGGTGGAGTTCGACGTCACCCAGGGCCAGAAGGGCCCGCAGGCGGAGAACATTCGCCCGCTCTGATCCACGCTCTGCAAGCGGCGGCCCGACTGGTTCAGCGGGCCGTCGTTTCGGCGTCTCAAGCGTTCGCCGCGGCATTGCACCCGACCTCTGGCGCTGGCCTGCCAAGCATCGACCCTTATCCCTAACGAGCCGAATACCGCATCGCCGCCCCCTTACGGCCGAGGCACGTACGGCCGCGGTCAGGTGGAGCACCACGGCCGGACTCGACGCCGCAGCTCCTGACTGTGCGGCAGCCCGGACCCGGGGGTGCACGGCGTCACCTCCTGAAGGGCTGATGACCATGACGACGAACTACTCGGGTCCGGCGAGGCTGATCCTGGTCGACGGCGCCTGCATCTCCGGCATGGCTTCCCTCAGCACCAACCAGCGCGGAGGACTCAACGGCTGGGGCGGCACGTTCCGTCCGGACGAGATCACGGCAGACCTTCGCAACGCAGCCCAAGGGCTGCAATTGGAGCTGCCCTACGATCGGGTGGGGACTGTCGCCGTCACCGGCATGCGCAAGCTACTCGCCACGCAGGTGTTGGTGTCGTTGCAAGGCCGCGGACCCGCACCATTCTGATCTGATTGTCCGCCGCGCGGCGGAACGTCGTTGATCTCCGATGAGGTGCGCGGTGTGCGCTCTCCAGTGGATGCCAACCCGGGTGAACCGGTGCCAACGCGGCTCACCGCGACCGACCGCCGGTCAGAACCTGCGGTTCCTGTGCGCGGGGTGTGCTCCTGGGCTGCGACAACGGCGGCCAGGGGAACGTGGGCCACTCCCTTTCACCCTGGTGAACCCCGAGGTCGCGAGACTGGGCCCTCGCGCCCTCGTAGCTCAGGGGATAGAGCATCGGTTTCCTAAGACGACGCTCTATCTGTACCCGGAGGCTGACTACCTGCCGGTTCCCATTTTGTTTTCGTGTTAGTGGGTCGCACACGCGCGTTGCTGTGCTCGCTTGCTGAAGATCAGCAGAACGGGCGTAAGTCCTGTTCAGGCCATGCTTCGGTCGCTTCGACGCGTCCTCGCCGAGATCCGGTGAAGCTGCCGCGTCGCCTCAGTTTACGGTGTCGCGAGAGCGTGGGACAACAGCGTGGCGAGTTTGGCTGCGCGTGCCGGGTGCTGATGGCCGACCCAGAGAACTCGTCCGATCAGGTATTGAGCGAAGTAGGGGTGGCCGGTCCGATTTTGGCCGGCGAGGCCGGTGCGGGCGGCGTTGTGGAGGATGGCGCGGAGCCGGTCGTATTCGTCGCGTGGTGCGGCGGGGTGGTGGTGGTTGACGACGAGTCCGGCGAGGAGTTGCCGGTCGGCCCGACCGCGGACGCGGGTCTTGGCTGGATGGACTCGGAACCCCTCCTCGCGGGCGATGTCGGTGACGTCGGCGATCAGGTCGTGGATGCGGCGTGGGGTGAGGTCGCTAGAGAAGGCGAGGTCGTCGGCGTACCGGGTGTAGGTGGTCTCGAAGGCCTTGGCGAGGCCGGTGAGGCGTCGGTCGAGTCGGTAGGCGCACAGGTTGGCTAGAGCGGGGGAGGTGGGCGCGCCTTGGGGCAGGTGGCCGGTGCGCAGCGCGGCGAGCCGGGCCGCCCGGTGCGGCAGGCCGGTGGGTGCGCGGCGGAGGACGGGGTTCGGGGTGCGGGTGGTGCAGAGTCCGGTGAGGGTGTGGGCGACGGGTTCGGGGTAGCCGGCGGTGCGGAACAGTCCGTGGACGCGGGTGGCGGGGATGTGGGAGAAGAAGGCGAGCAGGTCGATCCGGACGACGACCGGTTGTGCGGTGTGGGCGGCGGCGAAGGTGTGCGGGGAGCGGCCGGGTACGAAGCCGTGGGCGGCGGGGTGGACCGGGATGGGGCCGAGGACCTCGGCGAGGAGCCGGCGTTGCAGGGCGCGTAGCCGTGATTTCGGTGCCTCGATCAGCCGGCCCCGGTCGGTCCATCGGTAGTGGTAGTGGTGCAGCCGGTGGGCGGTGGCGCGTCGGTTCATGGCGCGTCGGTCGGCGTACCAGTCGAGGTGTTCGATGCTCAGGTCGAGCATCGCGGCCAGGTCATCGACGGTGTCGATGACGGGGGTGTGCCAGGGCCGGCGGACGGTGCGGGTCGGCGTCACCGGCCGGGCACGGATGACGATCGGCCGCTGGTGCTGGCGGGCGGCGGCGACTGCCGCGCGCAGCGGGTCAAGGGTGCTCAGGAACGTGGCCAGCTCGCGTGGCCGGTCGGTGGGTGGGCGCGGGTAGGCGACCAGCACCGCGTCGGCGACCGGCCACAGCCAGCGGCGTCGAACCCCGAGGACGAGCCCACCCTGGTCGACGAGATCGGCGCGGCGCCAGCCGCCGCCGGCGAGGAATGCGTCGGCGAGCGCGGTGGCGAGGGCGTTGATGGTGGTCACGATCGGGCCGGTGGTGGCAGCGTGTCCCGACGATGCCCGGTCGTGCGGGTGCACAGGCTCGCGGAGCGTGCCGACGCACCTGTGGTGTGGTGCCGAGGTGAGTATCGCGTCCCCGGGGTTGCCCCGGAGAGACCATGACCGGACCCCACGCGGGGGACCGGCCTGGTCAGCTCGGGACACGCTGCCATGGGAGCAGCGTAGAGAACGGAGACCGTCATCGGTGTCCGCGATGCGTGTGGCGCGGCGGAGAGAACCGTTTCGCCGAGTGGTACGTCCTAACCTTGCGTGATGGACGTGGACGACGAGGAGCTGTTGCGCCTCGTCGGGGAGGGTGACCGCGGGGCGTTCGACGTGCTGTATGCGCGTAACGCGCCGTGGTTGGTGCTGCGTCTGCGCCGCAGGTGCCGGGATCCGGAGCTGGTCCGGGAGGTGGTGCAGGAGACGTTCCTGACGGTGTGGCGGGCCGCGGCCGGCTACCGCGGGGACGGTGCGGCGGTGGGCTGGCTGTGGTCGGTGGCCGCCGGGCGGCTGATCGACGCCCGGCGTCGCGCGTTGGTCCGCCCGCAGAGTGTGGGAGCACCAGGCGACGAGGTGTTGGCGTGGTCGCCTTCGGCGGAGGACGAGGTCTTGGCCGGTGCGTACGACGCCGAGTTGGAGCGTGCACTGCACCGGTTGGCTCCGGAGTTGCGGGCGGTGTTGCAGGCGACGGTGCTGGACGGCCTGACGGTGCGGGAGGCCGCGGTGTTGCTGGGTGTGCCGGAGGGCACGGTGAAGACCCGGGCGATGCGGGCGCGCCGCGAGTTGCGGGAGGCCCTGTCATGACCGGTTTCCACGTCGACGCCGGGGTGCTGGCGGCGTACGTCGAGGGGCGTCTCGCGGACGTGGACGCGTGGTCGGTGGAGGCGCACCTCGACCGCTGTGTGGTCTGCCGGACGAGCATCGCCTCGGACGCGTCGACGGCTTCGGTGGTGGAGGCGGTCGCGGTGTCGCTGGGCGGTCGGTTGCCGCGGCAGGGGCGGGTGCGACGGGCGACCGGGTGGCGGCGGTTCAGGGTGTTGGTGGGCGCGGGCCCCGCGGCCCGGGCGGCGTGGTTGCTGTCGGTGGCGGTCACCGGGATGCTCATCGCGGGGTTGGCTGTCAGTCCGACGGTGGTTCCGCCGTGGTTGCTCTTGTTGATTGCGCCGGCGCTGCCTGCGGTCGGCACGGCCCTGTCGTACGGGCCGCGGACCGATCCGTTGCATGAGTTGATCGCAGGGACACCGCAGGGCGGCCTGCGGATCGTTCTGTGGCGCACGCTGGCGGTCCTCGCGGTCGCCGGGCCCGTCGCGGTCCTGGCCGGCGCGGTGACGGGCATCGGTACGCCGGGGTGGTGGCTGTTGCCCTGTGTCGCGTTGACCGTGCTGACGTTGGCGCTCGGCTCGTTGGTCGAGCCTTCGTACGCCGCGCTCGTGGTGGCAGGGGCGTGGGCGGTGGTGGTGCTGGCGCCGCCGGTCGGCGGTGTGGCGGTCCTGGTGTCGAGCGGGCCGGGGTGGCTGGGCGTCACCGCGGTGGCCGCGGTGGTGGTGTATGTGCGTCGGGAACGGGTGGGAAGGCAACCGGCATGACGACGGTGAGCGTCGACGGCCTGCGGGTCAGCTACGGCAGACGGGTCGTCTTCGACGACCTGGACCTTGAGCTGGGGGTGGGCGTGCACGGGTTGCTCGGCCCGAACGGCGCCGGCAAGACCACCCTCATGCGGGTCCTAGCCACGGTGCTGCGCCCCGACCGGGGTGAGGTCCGGCTGCTCGGCCACCGCATCGACGACCCGGCGGCGTTGCGGCAGGCGCGCCGCCAGCTGGGTTACCTGCCCCAGTCGTTCGGGTTCTATCCACGCTTCACGGTGCGCGAGTTCGTCGAGTACTTCGCCTGGCTGAAGGAGATGCCGCCGGCGCGGATTCCGCTGGCGGTGGACCGGGCGATCGAGCGGGTCGGCCTGCTGGAGCGCGCCGACGACCGGATGAAGCACCTCTCCGGCGGGATGCTGCGCCGTGCCGGCATCGCCCAGGCCATCGTGAACGACCCCCGGCTGCTGCTGTTGGACGAGCCGACCGCCGGCTTGGACCCGGAGCAGCGGGTGCAGTTCCGGGCGCTGCTGCGGGAGCTGGGCCTGGATGCCGTCGTCCTGGTCAGCACGCACCTGGTCGAGGACGTCGTAGCGGCGTGCACCCGGGTGAACCTGGTCGACGGTGGGCGGCTGGTCTTCACCGGCCTCCCCGACGAGCTGATCGCCGCCGGTGAGGACGGCGACAGCGGCGACTCCCCCATCGAGCGCGGCTACACGGCGGTTCTGCGCGGCGCGCGGACGGCACCGCGGTGAGGCGCGCGCTGAGGGTGGAGCTACGCCGCGGCACGGCGCCCTTCGCCGCTGCTGCGATGTTCGGTGCCGGAGTGTGGATGCTGGCCGTGCACCCGGACGACTGGGCCGGCCGGTGGGCGGGCTTCGCCACCTACCTGCGGGTGTCGCTGCTGATCCTGTGCGCGCTCATGATCGCTGCCGGGGCGTGGCAGTCTGGCCGGGAACGGCGGCGCGACACCGACGAGCTGATCGCCTCCACCCCCCGTCCGGGCTGGCAGCCACTGGTGGTGGCATGGCTCGCCGTCACCGTGGCCGGTGCCGCCGGCTTGCTGGTCGCGTTCGCCGGAGCCGGGGTGCTGATCGCCCGGGTGGCGACGTACGCCGGCGGAGGCTGGTGGTGGACGCTGATCGTCGGTGTCCTCGCCCTGGCCGCCGCCGCCGCGGTCGGCGTCCTCGTCGGGCGGCTCGTACCGCTGCGGGTTGCGGCCCCGATCGCCGGCCTCGCCACCTACCTCGGCCTGGCCATCATCACCTACTGGGACGGCACGCCCGCCGCGTGGCTCTCGCCGGTCTACGGAGGCTGGGCGGTGTACTCGCGCGTCCCCGGCCGGGTCACCGCGTTGCAGGCAGCCTGGCTGGTAGCCCTAACGGTCCTGCTGCTCGCCGTCGCCGCGCGGCAGTGGCGCGCAGCCCTGCTGGCCGGCGGACTCGCCGTCGCCGTCGCCGTGCCGATCACCACCGGCCCGGGAACCCACCGCCTCCCGGCCGACCCGGCCGCGGTCGAGCTGGTGTGCACGAGCAGCGGCCCGCAGGTGTGCCTCTCCCGGATCAACGCGTTCCTGATCGACGACGTCACCAAGGTTGCCCAGCCGATCCTGGCCCGTCTCGACGGGATACCCGGAGCGCCCCGACGGGCCGCCGACCAGGCCGCACAGCCGGCCGGCCAGCCCATCGAACGGGACGACGGCACGGTCTGGCTCAACCTCGACTACCAATCCACCGCGCTCGGCGGCCTGGCCAGCCGGAAGAACCTGCGGGCGGACTTCCGGCAGGTGACCCGAGCCAGATGCGAGGACCCCTCCGGGACACGCAACATCGACCAGCGGGTCTACCGGACCGACACCCTGGCCACCGACTGGATGCTCGACGAGGCCGCCACCCCGGACAACGCGCCCCTCACCAGGCTCCGCGCCCTACCCGAGCCGGCGCAGCGTTCCTGGTTCGCCGCCTACCTCGATGCCGCCCACCGATGCGACATCCCGGCGCTGATTCGCCTCGGCGAGCAGCCGTGACCAGCCGCCTGCTCACCCTGCACCTGCGCTCCCGGGGCGCGTCCACGTTCGTGGCCGGTGTCGGCGTCATCACGCTGCTGGCCTGGGCCGCCGGAACATGGCTCGCCAGCCGGCACTACTTCGACGGGCCCGCCGCCCGCGTCCCCATGGTCGCGCTCGCACCGCTGCTGGCCGCACTACTGCTCGGCCCCACCCTCGCCAGCGCCGACGAGGACCTCGAGCACAGCACACCGCTGCCGTGGCGAGCCTGGCGAGCTGGTTATCTTCTCGTCGCCGCCGTTGTCACCGCCATGGCGCTCAGCCTGACCGGGTTACGGGATTCCCACACATTTGGTGCCCACGCACTGGTGCGCAATGTTCTCGGTTGTGTCGGACTGGTGGCCGGCGGGGCGGTGCTGCTCGGCGCGCGGCTGGCGTGGCTGCCCGCCTTCGTCTACGTGTGCGCCGTCTACGCCGCCGCTCCGCGTCAGACCGGCACCGCCGTTGCTGCTTGGGCCTGGCCGATCCAACCCTCCTCTGCGGCGGCATCCTGGTTGGCCGCTGCCACGATCTTCGCGGTCGGTTCCGCGGGATACGTGCACGGCGGGTCCCGCGCCTCGGTCGGCCGCCGCGCTCGTGCAACAGGCGCGCTGTGAGCTGCAACAGAGTCGGCGTGGGCGGCCATAGTGTGGTGTGAGGCATCAGCTGCGGCCGTCGGACGAGGAACTGTGGTCTTCGATCGTCGCCGGTGACGAGGTGGCGTTCGGTCGGCTCTTCGATCGGTACTCCCGTCCGGTCTACAACCACGCGTTCCGGCTGACCGGGTCGTGGTCGACGGCCGAGGACGTCACTCAGGCGACGTTCCTCGTTGCGTGGCGCCGTCGGCGCGACGCTCGACTCGTGGACGGCTCGGCGCTGCCGTGGTTGCTGGTCGTCGCCACGAACGCGGTCCGCTCCGAGTGGCGGTCGGCGCGCCGGTGGCTGGCGCTGCTACGGCGTCTACCGGGAGAGCGGTACGCCGATGGTGACCTCGCCGAGGACGTCTCTGCGCGGCTCGACGACGAAAGGCGGATGGCCGAGGTCCTCTCGGTGGTCCGCGGGTTGTCACTGGCGGAGCGGGAGGCGGTGGCGTTGTGTCTGTGGTCCGGAGTGTCGTACCCGGACGCGGCAGCCGTGTTGGGCATCAGCGAGGTGGCGGTGCGGTCGAGGGTGAGCCGTGCGCGCAGCCGCCTGGCCCGTCTGATGCCGGAGGAGATCCAGGAGGGGAAGCGGTGAACGACATTCTCGACCTGCCCGCGGAGCGGGACCTGCCGCCGGAGGCGGCGCACGCGATGCGGGCCCAAATTCTCGGCTTCGTGAGCCCGCCTCCTGCGCGTACCCCACGACTGCGGATCGCTATGGCTGCGGCGGTGCTGCTGGCCGCGGCGTCCGGTGCCGTAGCGGTGGTGTGGGACCGGCCGGACCGATCGGCCGTGCAGGTGCTGGCCATGGGGCCCGGGGAGCTGTCGCCGACGCTGCAAAAAGCGGCCGAGCGGTGCCTGCAGTGGAATTCCCCGCAACAGCAGACCCGGCAGAATCCGGGTGAGCAACCCGTCCCGGTGTCCCTGGCCGATCTGGCGGTGGCCACCGAGCGAGGTGACCGCGCGCTGGTGTTGTTCATGAACGACGTCGGCTATGCCACCTGCGACGTGGAAGGGGCGGGAACACCCCGGGAGTCCGGCGGGGGCGTCACTGAGCCGTGGCCGCACGGTGACCTGCTGCCCGGTCCGGTGCAGCGGCTGTTGCTGACCTCCACCGAGTTCGACGGCGGGGACGTCAGCGTCAGCGGCCGGGTCAGCAGCCGCGTCCACCGGCTCGTGCTTGACCACGGCGACGGGCGCAGCACAACAGCTCGGCTCTCCGGGGGAGCGTTCGGCCTGATGACCAGCGATGCCCGACTCAAGGCCGGCAACGATCCTGAACTGGTTAGCTACGACGCCCACGGGACGGAGATCGACAGGCGTCCGCTGTTTCAGGCCGAGGACCAACTCGAGCACTGCTATACGGGCCGGGACGGGAAGCGGATCTACGGTAAAGCGACCAGCGACTGCCGTCCTGCCGAGAAGTGGGGGCGTTAGCCATGATCGGAGGCTGACCGCTGCCTGCGGCGTAGGGTCGTCACTCGCGGGTCAGCCCCGGTGGCAGCGCATCTTCGTCAGGTTGAATTTGGCGGGCATTGACCACGGGGTCGCGTTGGAGGGCGTGGATCACGGGTGTCGGGCCACCAATGCAGGTCCAGGTGTCGTCCCAGAGCGCGGAGACCAGCCATGACCGGTCGGCGGGGAAGAACAGGTCGGGTAGCGCGCCGTGCGGGTGGCGGATATGACCACCGGTGCGCCAGGTGAGGGCTTGCTCGGGGCCGGCCTGGACCAGCACGTACGGCCAGTTCCAGTAGAGAAACACCCGTGGGGCGTGGGGGAAGACGACGTGGTGGGCGCCGGTGTCGAGGTAGGCCAGCCACCACAGCTGGTCGGGCGTATGAGTGGTGAGCTCCTCGATCAGGGCCTGCTCGTAGGCGGCGGCGACATCGTCGGTCTGGTACGTGGTGGCGTAGGCGTCGAAGACCGGCGGGATGGCGGTGGTGATCGAGACTCCGGCAGTGGTGTGCCCGGCGATCCAACCCACGTCGGCGGCGGCGCCGATGCGCCAGTCCCGCCCGTCCTTGGTGACCTGCACATCGCTATTCAAGCCGCTGTGGCGACGGCTGGCGTGGGAAGCAGGCTGGTACCGCACATCGTGTCCGGGATGCCGGCCGGCGACGGCGGCAGGCTCAGGGTTGCCGCGCCCGCGGAGCCAGGGGGTGGGGATGGCTGAAGTGTGTTCCGCCGTGATCGTGGCTGAGCCTCGAGGTGCCACCCACTTCTCGCTCCGCGGGCCGGTTGGTTGAACGGGTGCGGCCCTGCGGGCCGTAGGCCCTGATGCCAGGAGGCGGTGGGTATGGCTGCGTGTGTTTCGTCGAGATCGCTTGGCTCACGGTAGGAGATGCCACCCGCTGCTTCGTCGTCTGCGAGATTCGGTAGACCGCTGATGGAGATCCGCGACCTGCGTTCGCCTCGTGAGAAGGTGCCGGCAAGTCCGAACCCGCAGACCAGGGCCATTCGCAAAAAACAGACCG
This sequence comes from Micromonospora sp. CNZ285, assembly GCF_004637285.1. Lineage (NCBI taxonomy): Bacteria > Bacillati > Actinomycetota > Actinomycetes > Micromonosporales > Micromonosporaceae > Micromonospora > Micromonospora sp. CNZ285. The sequence continues at coordinate 5,956,133 of NZ_SPQD01000001.1, forward strand.
ATCATGTGAAGGAGCGCGAGGGTGGCGAAGCTGTGGATCGGCGTGGACATCGGCAAGACCCACCACCACGTCGCCGCCATCGACGGCGACGGCCGGCTCGTCTACTCCCGCCGCGTCGCCAACGACGAGACCTCACTGCTCACCGTCATGGCCGAGGTGTCGACGCACGGCCGGCCGGTCTGCTGGGCGGTTGACGTCACCACCGGCCTGTCGGCGCTGCTGTTGACCCTGCTGTGGCGGCGGCAGGTTCAGGTTCGCTACGTCTCCGGGTCCGTCGCGTTCCACATGGCCGCCGCGTTCGCTGGGGAGAACAAGACGGACGCCCGCGACGCGGTGGTCATCGCTCAGACGATCCGCATGCGCCCCGACATCCCGATCCTGGAACCCTCCGACCGGCTCCTGGCCGAGCTGACCGTGCTGACCGGGTACCGCGCGGACCTCGTCGGGCAGCGCGTCGCGACCCTGTTTCGGTTGCAGGAACTGCTCACCGGGATCAGCCCCGCCCTCGAACGGGCCGTGGACCTGAACCGGAAGGCCCCGATGATGGTCCTCGCCTGCTGGCAGACACCGGCCGCGATCCGGCACGCCGGCGTCGATCGGATCACCGCCCTGCTCCGCCGCGGGCACGTCAAGAACGCCGTCCAGGTCGCTGAGGCGATGGTGGCCGCCGCACGGCAGCAGACCGTAAGCCTGCCCGGGCAACGGGCCGCCGCAGTGGTGGTCGGGCAGATGGCCACCGAGATCCTCGCCCTCGACCAACGCATCGCCGCCGTCGACGACCTCATCGCCGAGCAGCTCGACCAGCACCCGCTGGCGCCGATCATCGAGAGCCTGCCTGGCATGGGACCCCTGCTCACCGCCGAACTACTCGTCCACACCACCGGCATGACCGAATACGACAGCCCCACCAAACTCGCGGCCCATGCGGGCCTGGCGCCGGTTTCCCGCGACTCCGGAACGATTTCCGGCAACCATCGGCCTGCCCGCCGATACCACCGGAGACTGCGGCACATTCTGTGGATGGCCGCGTTCACCGCAGCCAGGGAATGCCCCACCTCACGCGCCTACTACGAGAAGAAACGCGCCGAAGGAAAGAACCACCGCCAAGCAGTACTCGCCCTCGCCCGACGGCGGGTTGACGTCCTGTGGGCACTCATCCGCGACGGCAAGACCTTCACCCGACCGGCACCCACGGCCCGCGCCGCAGCCTGAACCAGCCCGCTCCACGCCGACGCGAACCCATCGCGCCGGCCGCTTCACCCTGCCCGCCAAGATCAACCAGAGTCACATGGAGACTCGGGGTGTGGTCCTGGGCTGGGAGAACACGGGTCCGGGGAACGTGGGTGAACGTGGGCCACTCCCTGCCACCCCAGGTGAACCCCCAGGTCGCTAGACTAGGCCCTCGCGCCCTCGTAGCTCAGGGGATAGAGCATCGGTTTCCTAAACCGTGTGTCGCAGGTTCGAATCCTGCCGGGGGCACGTAGAACATGGGAACGGGTTTGACCGACAGGGGCGGACGCCAGCGCGTCCGCCCCTTCTGCTTCGCGTTCGGGCTGCCGCTGCCTCGGAACCTGCGGGGCCTTGCCCGTGGCGTCGGCAGCAGCCTGGCTGATGACGTCGATCATCTCGGCGCGTACGGCGACGCGCAGTGTGATCCGCTGGAGGTGTCGGTCGTACCGGATCTCCAGCTGGAAGGCGTCGAACAGCTGCCTCTGCATCTCGTCGGGCAAGTCGAGCACGTTCAGATCAACGTGCGGTAGTTGGTCCACCAGTTCACGTGTTCCCGCCCCCTTCGGCTGTGCGGCCTTGGCCAGCTCCTGGAGTTCAGCAGCGAGTACCTGCTTCCGTTTCGCGTTGTCGGCGAACTGCTGCTGAATGCCGGTCCGCCATTGCGCGTCGATCTCCGGGTCGCCCGAACTTGTCATCTGCTGAAGTGACAAAATCAGGTTCTTGTTGGCCGCATCAAGATCGTTGATCTGACGGGCGTAAGCGGCAGCCGTCGCCTCCGTGCCGGACCGGATGGGCTCGTCTGCCGGTCCCTCCAGGTAGTCCAGCCGGTGGGCGCCGAACACCCTCTCGTTGAAGAACCGTGCGACGAAGGTGTCAACGATGTCTTGATTCACGGTGAGAGCGGGTGGGTGAATTTCGTACCACATCTCATTCTTGTGGTGCTCGCGCTTGGTGACGCAGGCGTAGTACGTGTAGTCGGGGCGGGTCTTCCTTTGGTGCGTCTTTCCAAACATGCGTCGTGAACAGATGTCGCACTTGATGTAGGACCGGTATCGGTAGCTGCGCTTGGTGTTGGGGTGGGTGTTTGTGCTGGCCTTCGAGCGCGACCCTTGCCGGTACCGCCCGACCGGACTTCCTGCGTCGAAAAAGGCGCGGGTCGTCAGAGGCTCATGGGTGACGCTCGGCGACCATACCCATTCGCTGGGCGGGTTGACACGGCCTTTCACTCCTCGATCCGGCCGTGAGCGCTTGCGTCGGTTCCAGACCATGTATCCGGTGTACTTGGGGTTGTTAAGGATGTCTCGTACGGCGGTTGAGGTCCATGCACCGATAGCGGTGTTGTAGGACTCCCGCTTGACTGGTACCGGTGGCGGGTATCGGTCGAGGTCGGTGTTCAGCCGGTCGGCGATGTGCTGGTACGACAGTCGCTCCAGCGCTCGCCAGGCGAAGATCTGCGTCACCACAGGCCCGCAAGTGGGGTCTCTCACGAGCCGGTGCTTGGTGATGCCCTCTTCGCGCTTGGCCTTGACCGGGTGCGGATGGCGCTCTCCGATATATCCGTACGGCGGCTTGCCGATGTTCCAGCCCTGTGCGGTGTGCTGCATGAAGCCTTTCCACGAGAGTTCCAGCATTTGCAGGACGTACCACTCGGAGATGGCTTGCTTGACCCGCCGGGTCAGAACGGAGGTGGCGTTCTTCGGACCACCAGTTCCGCTCGGGCGTACCGCGTCTCGATCAATGCCCTCGTCGGCAGCGAGCAGGGCGACGCCGGCCTGTTCGAGTTCGTGCTCGATCTTCGTGCCGTAGTAGGTCGTGCGAGCGATGCGCTCAATGGATTCGCAGACGACCGCGACGAATCGCCGGTCGGGCCGCTGGGCCTCTGCGAGCAGGTCAGCGATGCTGCCGTCGCGCGGCACAGGGATGTCGAAGGCTTGGTACGCGTCGCTCTGACCGCGCAGGTCCAGGAGCGTCCGGCCAGATTCGATGTCATAGAAGTGGGCCACGATCACGAAGCCGGGCGGCAGCTTGACGTTCACGCTGTCCAGCTGACGCGGGATGGCGAGCGTCGGATCTTGCCTGTCCTCGGTCGAGGTGCGGGCGAGGAAGGCGACTGGCACGATCGTCGGAACGTCGTCGTTCGGCCGGTGCTGGTCGGCCATCTGCATGAGCCAATCAAGGATGCCGACGTCCATGTTGTCGGCTTCATCTGCGACTGCTGTCATTTTCCCTCCCCAGGGTTGTCGTCGCGGGCCTGCTGCTCGATGGCCCACCGCAGGGCGTCGCGAATGGCGCGAGCTTGTATCGCCTGAAGCTTCTCTCCCTCGCGCCCCGAAATAGCGACTATTTCGAGGCGGAACGAGATGCCACCTTCGGCCGAATTGCTGTCGTCCCGATCCCCAATCGCGTTGATTGGCGACCGTTCCGCCGTCTGTTCATCGTACATTTCATTGGATTCGTGGGCAGTGGCATCAACCACGCTATTCCCCCTGTTTTCGCAGCGCACAGCGGTGCACTGAATCGCGAATCAGCCATGGGGAACCCCCTTTCAAATGACGAGGCAAGCACTCCTTGTGAACGCTCAAATAAAGCCGCTCTGAATTCGAGCAAGAAGAAAGCCCGCAGAGCGCGTGCTCTGCGGGCTTCCTGTGAGCTAGGTTGTTTGCGGAAGAAGCGAAGACCCCTGAGCCGAGAACGGGGGATCTCGGCTCAGGGGCCTGTCTGGGGCGAGCGTGGCTCCGGTTAGCGGACTACCACGGCTCGTTGTTCGGTGACGGTGACGCTGACCGTCGTCGTGGTGGTAATCGCGGGTTCGGTACCAGAGAAGCCACCGCCGCTCCACGACACGTCCCAGGTGGCGACGGCCCGGAGGGTGAACTTACCGCCGGGACTGTCCGCGGAGGTCTTCGTGTAGGTGTGCCCGCAGGTCGGCGAGGCCGACAGGGGGTTGGCCGAGGTCGTCCAGGGCGTGCCCGGCCCGTTGCACACGGCGGACGAGCCGTCCCCCGCATACCACGTGATCTTTCGCGGTACCGCCTTGGCCTCAATGGTGAGCCCACCAGCCGAAGCGCGTGCGGTCTGGGTCTGCCACCAGCCGGGCTGCACCCACCACCACACGGGGACGTGGACGAACTGCGTCGCGGTCAAGGAGGGGTTGGCGGCGATGACCGGTCGGGGAATCGTGAGGTTGTCTACGGCTCGCTGTGTGACCACGCCGAGGGCCGCTGGCGGCTGGAACAGCGTGACGATGGTCAGCCCGGGAAGGGGATCGCCGGTAGCGGGGTCGAGGCATGTCTTGATCCACTGGTTGGCGGGAAGGAAGTTGCCGTCGTCCTTGCCGTAGTAGCAGCCATCTTTACCGAGCCAGCCGAAGGCGTTGTGGCACTCGACGACGTTGCCGCCGACCTTGCAGACGGTGTTCCCGCCGCCCCCTCCACTGTTGCCGTTGCTGTTGCCGTTGCCGCCGCCGGTGTAGGTCACCGTGACGACACATTGCGGGGCGTCCGGGGTGACGGTGCAGTTGGTGTCTCCGTAGGAGTCCGCGTGCGCTGGGGCTACCGCTGCGAACGCCATCGTCAATGACGCGGCGGCGACGGTGAGCAGGCGCAGCGCTAGAGCTTGCATGATCCCACCTCTCTGATGCCGATGCCTGTCACCTTCCATTCGCCGCCGATGCGTTCCACGTCCGCCAGAACGAGGCGCATGCCGCCGGGCGAGTCCTTGTAGGGACCGCCGTCCGCCTTGTAGCGCTCGGTTTTGCTGGTGTCCATGCAGTCCTGCACGGACGCCTTGGTCGGCGCGGCCGGGGGCGACAGCGACGCGATCTTCGGATGGAAGACAGCCTCGCCGCGCGACAGCAGTCCCTGCGTCTTGGCCGACTTGAGTCCGTTCGTGAACAACTTCAGGGCATCGCCGGTGCCGTACTTGGCAAGATCGGGGAACTCGGGGTCACCGGCGGCGCCAGCCTTCTGGAACGCGGTCTGGAACCCGAGGTAGGCGTCGATCGCGTGCCGCTTGGCCTGATCCGGTGTCTCGGCCGCCGCGGACGGCGAAGCCGAAGGGCTCGCTGACGCTGATGCCGGCGCGGCCGAGGTCGGAAGTGTGGTCGGTGTCTTGTCGCTATTGGTGCAGCCAGCGAGCAGCGCTCCCAGTGCCGCTGCCGCCATGAGTCCTGTGCGGGTAACGGTGCGTTTCACTTGTCCTCCAACGCGAGAGGCCCCGTAGATCAGTCGTACCGCACGGTCGGCGGGGCGCGCTACCGACAGTTGTGTACGTACATGCTGTCAGTAGCGCGTCAAGCTGCGCGCTTGCCGTCGAGTCCACCGTGGACTGGGCAGGCCCCGTCGCAGTCGTCGCGTGACATGTTGACGTGCGCGAAGACGCGGGCAAGGGCCTCGTAGGTGACGAGGTAGCTCTCACCCTTGTCGGCCAGGGCGTAGGTCTTGATGATGCGGCTGCCGAAGTGCTTGCTGTCGGCGCGGATCGCGCCGGCTTTCGTGAGGCGGTGGAGGCTGCGCGACACTGCGTTGTCGTCCACGTGCTCACCGAGGTGCGTTTCCAGCCGTGTGTGAAGCGCCCGGTACCTGTAGGGCCGTTCGGCCAGCACCGCGACGACCGCTGGGTCCAAGCGGTGGCGGAACAGGTCGGCAATCCGGACTAATGCATCGATGTCAATCTTTGTTCCCCCATGGATGCAAGTTGCAGAACGAGCTACCAACCTGCCACGGAGGACTTGGAGCGGCAAATGATATCGAGCCGTGTGCCTTGGGGGATCACACATTGCGCTTTTTGGCCTGATAACCCTGGGCTCTTTGAGCGATGCCGAGTCCTGACATGTCATGAACTGCGAATAGCGCCGCGCGCGTGCGGCCTCTACCTGCATGTCGTACGTACATCGCGTACGTACGCAGCCTACGTACTCACATGTCCGTGGCGGCGATCCTTCGCACTCAGGTACGACGAAGATTCGGACTTTTGCAACGGGGGTGAGGAACCATGACCGCGGTCGCCGAACGCACCAAGACACCGGCACGGCCGAGCATCAGTACGGCGCAGCCGAAGCGGCGCTGGTCGCTACTGGTCGGCGGTTTGCTGCTTGTTCTGTTGTCCGCAGGCGTCTTCGCCGTGATCCAGCTGGGCGGTGATGCCCGGGTTCAGGTGCTTGCGGTCGCGCGGCCGGTGGCCGCTGGGCAACCTATCAGCGCTGCTGATCTTCGGAGCGTCGGGGTGGTTCCCGACCCGACCGTCAGGCTCGTCGCGGCGGGGCAGGCGCAGCAGATCGTCGGCCGCACGGCCGCCGTTCCGCTGGCCGAGGGCGTCCTGCTGACCGAGTCACAGCTCGGCCCGGCCAGCTGGCCCGACGCCGGGCAGGCGGTGGTGGCCACGGCGCTCAAGCCGGGCCAGGTCCCGGCGGGTATCGCACCGGGAAGTCGTGTCCTGGTGGTCATGGTCGCCAAGGACGGCGGTCCCGCCGACCCGGCTCTGCCGTCCGCACCGGTGTCGGTTCCGGCCACGGTGGTCGAGGTCGTGCCGGGCGCTGACGGCGCGGACACCACCGTGGTGTCGCTGCTTCTGGGCCGTGACGATGCGACCAAGGTTGCTGGTTCCGGCTCGGCGGTGTCCCTGGTCGTGGTGGGCAGCTGACATGTTGATCGCTGTCACCTCTCTGAAGTCCGGCGGAGCAACCACCGTCGCCGCCGCGCTCGCGGCCGTGTGGCCCGAGCCCGCGTGCCTGATCGAGGCCGATCCGGCGGGTGGTGACCTCGGCGGCTGGCACCGTCTGCCGGACGCCCCGGGGCTGGCGTCGCTGGCCAACGCGTGCCGCACTGGGCAGGCCGATCTCACCGAGCACGCCACGCGGCTGCCGTTCGGCGTCGACGTGGTGCTCGCTGCCGCCGGTCGCCCGCAGGCCAGCGCCGCGATTGGGCTCCTTGCCGACACCGAACCCGCACGCTGGGCAAAGGAACGCCCGATTGTCCTCGATGTCGGCCGTCTGGAGCCCGGTTCCCCGGCGCTGCCGCTGCTGGAGCTGGCCGACATGGTCCTTGTCGTGGCCGGCGGCGACGTGCTGTCCCTTCTGCGGGTCTCCCTCGCCGACATCCCGGTCCGGCGAGCTGGCCTGGTCACGGTCGGGCCGCTGGCCCATCCGCGTGAAGACCTGGCTGGGTTGCTGCCGCTGCCGCTGGTGGCCGCGATGCCGTGGGACCGCCACAGCGCGGAGGTCATCGCCGGTACCCGCAGGCCCCGGCGGGCGTGGACCCGCGTGGGTCTGCCCGCCACCGCCCGCGCCCTAGCCGTATCCCTTGCCACACCGACGATCCCCGCAGGAGGTGACCCCCGATGACCATGCCGTCGAACCCGGCCGACACGGAGGCCGCGCTCGTCGCCGACCTGCGCGCCCAGGTGAGCCAGGCGCTGGCCGGACACGCCGGGGGCGGGCCGCTGCCTGCCGCCGAGCGCCGCCGCCTGGCAGAGCAGTACACCGGCGAGGCTCTCGACGCCCACGCCCAGCAGGCTTTGGGGGCCGGGCGGGCGCCGCTGTCTGCCAATGTCGAGGCCCGCGTCGCCCGCGCCGTGATCGACCACCTGGTCGGCGCGGGCGGGCTGCAGCACCTGCTCGACAACCCCGACATCGAAAACGTGCACGCCAACGGCTGCGATGAGGTGTTCATCCGCTACGCCGGAGGCAAGTCGGAGATCGGGCCGCCGATCGCCGAGTCCGACGAGGCGCTGATCGAGATGATCCGGGCGCTGGCCACCGAAGCCGCGTTCGGCGACGACTTCTCCGGCCACGGCGAGGAGCGCACCTTCGACCGCACCAACCCGGTCCTGGATCTTCGGCTGCGCGACGGGTCGCGGCTGTGCGCGGTGATGTCGGTGTCGCGCCGCCCGTCGCTGTCCATCCGCCGCCCGACGATGATCAACGCTGACCTGGAAGACCTGGTGGCCAAGGGCACCCTCGATGAGTCGCTGTGCCGGGTGATCCAGGCCGTCATGCGCGCCAAGCTCAACATCATCTTCTCCGGCGGCACCAACACCGGCAAGACCACCCTGGCGCGGGCCGCTGCCCGCGCGATCCAGCCCAATGAGCGGCTGATCACCATTGAGGACAGCTACGAACTGGAGCTGCACGATCCGGTGGCGCACCCCAATGTCACGGCGCTGCAGGCCCGCCGCCCGAATCTGGAGGGCGTGGGGGCGGTGTCGATGTCGGCGCTGGTGCGTACCGCGCTACGGATGGACCCCGACCGGGTCATCGTCGGCGAGGCGCGCGGCGACGAGGTGATCGACCTGCTCAAGGCCATGAGCCAGGGCAACGACGGCTCCTTCGCCACGGTGCACGCGAGCTCGTCGGCGCAGGCGTTCAGCCGCCTCATGATGTACGCCGTCCAAGCGCCCGAACGGCTCAGCTTCGAGGCATCGGCGATGCTGATCGCGGAGAGCCTGAACCTCGTCGTCCAGCTGTCCTGGTCGCCGGACAAGACCCGGGTCGTCAGCAGCGTTCGCGAGGTCGTCGGATTCGACGGCAGGGACGTCATCAGCAACGAGGTGTGGCGGCCCGGCCCCGGGCAGCGGGCGGTGCCCAACACTCCGTTGCGGGCCGACACCATCGAACGCCTCGAAGCAGCCGGGCTCGACCCTGCCGTCATCGACCGGGTCGGGTGGTAGCGGTGACCGCACTGTCCGCACTGCTCGGCGCGGGTTTCGGCCTCGGGCTGATCGCCATGCTCGCCGGGCTGCGCCGTCCCGCCGCCACCGACCGGCCGCGTACCGCTGGCGTGCGCGTGACCCGCGAGCAGGTCATCCGCCTGGCCGTCGCGCTCGTCGTCGCCGCGCTCGCGGGGCTGCTCACCGGCTGGCCGGTCGGGGCAGTGCTGGCCGGGATCGGGGCGTACGCGCTGCCGATCGCCCTCGGCACGGACAAGCACGCCGCTCGCGCTCTGGCGCGGACGGAGGCGATTGCGATGTGGGCGGAAATGTTGCGCGACAACCTGTCCGCCGCCGCCGGTCTGGAGCAGGCCATCCTCGTGACCGCTCCGTACGCGCCGGCCGCCATCCGCGACGAGGTCGCCGAGCTGGCCGCCGCGGTGCGGCTCGGCCAGCGCCTTCCTGTCGCGCTGAGCGAGCTGCGTACGCGCCTGGACGACCCGACCGGGCGTCTGGTGGTGCGGGCGCTGATCCAGGCGTCGACCCGCCAGTCCCGGCAGCTGGCCGAGCTGCTGTCGGAGCTGGCCAGCCGCGCCCGTGCCCGAGCCACGCTGCGGCTGAAGATCGCACCGGGCCACGCGAAGATCCGCACGAACGCCAGGGTGATCACCGGTTTCACGATCGCGATGGCGGTCGGCCTGATCGTGCTCAACCCGGCCTTCCTCGCCCCGTACTCCAGCGTCACCGGGCAGCTGGTCCTCATCGTCGTTGGCGTCGTCTTCGCCGCCGGGTTCCTCGGCATCGCCCGCCTGGCGAAGGTCGGCGTCACCGAGGGAGGTCCCCGATGACGACCGCGATCATCCTCGGCCTGGCGACCGGCCTGGGGCTGGCGCTGCTGGCCGCGTACGCGTTCCCGCCCCGCCTCACCCTGGCGCAGGCGTTCGCCGCGCTGCACCCCCCCACGTCGATGATGACCGCGCCTACGCGCCCGGCCATCGCCGTGCAGCCGGGCGGGCGGCTGGCCGGTGTCGGCCAACCCTTCGTTCCGCTGCTGGCCCGCCTCGGCCTGCCCCGGGCCAGCGTGCGCGCCGACCTCGGCATCTGCGGCCGTGACCCGTCGCGGCACCTGGCCGAACAGGCGTCCATGGCCTTGCTCGGGTTCCTCATCCCGCCCGCGTTCGCCGCCGTGGTCACTCTCGGCGGTACGCCGATCGGCTGGCAGCTGCCGGTGTGGGCGTCGCTGATCCTGGCCGGGCTCGGCGCGTTCGTGCCCGACCTCGCCCTGGCGTCGGAGGCCGTCAAGCGCCGCGCCGAGCTGCGTAACGCGGTGTCGGGCATGTTGGACCTGGTCGTCATCTCCCTCGCGGGCGGCGCCGGAGTCGAGCAGGCGCTGCGCGACGCGACCGACGACGCCGATGGCTGGGCTCAGGCCGCTTTGCGCCAGGCGGTGGAGGCGGCGCATCTGCGGCGCCGGCCGCCGTGGCAGACCCTCGGTGAACTCGGTGAGACCGCGGGCATGACCGCCCTAGCTGAGCTGTCGGCGGCGCTGTCGATGGCAGGCAGCGAAGGCGCACGGATAAAGGCCACCCTGTCGGCCCGGTCGGCGGCGCTGATGACCCACCAGCTCGCCGAGGCCGAGGCCGCCGCCGCGTCGGCCACCGAACGCATGGTCCTGCCCCTGGTCCTACTCCTGGGCGGATTCATGATTTTTCTCATTTTCCCTGCTTTCGCGTCGATCTTGGGCGCTCTCTAGGACCCCTGCGCCGGAACGGAAAGGCCGCTCCGGCACTACCTCACGGGAGGAAAGACATGATCCACCAGCTGTATGCGTACGCCGCTGTCGTCGGCATGGAGCTGCGCGACCGGGCCCGGCGGCGTACCCCGGACGGCGGCTACTCCACCGAGGCCATCGCGGTGACGGCGTTCCTGGTCGCGCTCGCCCTAGCGGCGCTGGCGATCCTCGGGCCGAAGGTGATGGCGAAGGTGCGGGGCATCAACCTGTGACCGGACTCCGGCGGCGTCGTCGCAGGGACGAAGGGGCGGCCAGCGTCGAGCTGGTGCTGGCCACCCCGCTGCTCCTGCTGCTGATCATGGCGGGCGTCCAGTTCGCGCTGTGGGCGCACGCCCGCCACATGGCTCAGGCCGCCGCCAACGAGGGCGTGCAGTCCGCGCGGGCCTACCACAGCAGCGCCGCCGCCGGGAAAGCCGACACCGAGGCGCTGCTACGCGACCTGTCCGGCGGCTCGCTGACCGGTACCGCCGTGACCGCCAGCCGCAGCGCCACCACCGCCACGATCACGATCACCGGCCGCGCGTCGTCGGTCATCCCCGGCCTGACGTTCCCGATCCGGGTCACCGTCACCGCACCCGTGGAACGAGTGCCCGGCACATAACCATTGCGCTACGGCGCAACGCATCCGCCCGCATTGGCGCGGGCCGAAGGAGGTGCCTCTTGTTGAGCTTCAACGGTGACGGCCGCCTGCCTTGTGCGGGCGGCCCCCGCCGCCTTCGCGCGGCCAGCGACCGCGGCTCGGTCACCACCGAGATGGCGGTCCTCGTCGTGCCGTTCCTGATCCTGCTGGCCATGTTCATCGTCGTGGCCGCCCGAGCCGCCTCCGTCTCGATCGACGCGCGGGCCGTGGCCGCAGCGGCGGCTAGAGCCGCCGCCGACGCGCCGACCCCCGCCGCCGCCCGCACCGCCGCCACCAGCGCCGCCAACGCCATGGCCTCGGGCAGCCAGTTCCGCTGCACCACCACCACCGACACCGGCCAGTTCCGCCGGGGCGGCGCGGTCACCGTGAACGTGGCCTGCGTAATGCGCCTGGACGACCTCGGCCTACCGGGTGTCGGCACCACCAAGACCGCACACGCCTCGGCCACCGAGCCGATCGACACCTATCGAGCTGGGACATGAGAGCCGACCGCCGCAACACCGTCCGCCGTCTTCTGCGCCGCGATCGGGGCACAGTCACCGCGTTCACCGTGGTCTGGATCGCCACCGCGCTGCTGCTGGCCGGGCTCGTCCTGGACGCCGGGCTCGCCGTGTCCACCAAGGTCAGCGCCCGGTCGACGGCCCAAGCCGCCGCCCGCGCCGGAGCCCGCGAACTCGACGTGGCCACGCTGCGCCGCACCGGGGTCGCGCGCCTGGACCCGGTCAAGGCCCGCGCCGCCGCTACCGGCTGGATCGCTCGTGCCGGGCTTCGCGGCACGGTGACCGTCACGGCGACGAGAGTCATCGTCGAGGTCACCACCACGCAGCGCACGCAGCTGCTCAACCTCGCAGGGATCGACAGCATCCCGGTTCACGCCACCGCGACCGCCGAAGCGGTCACCCCCTAGGAGGAGGTCCGTGATGGTGTCCTGGCTGGGCCGCTGGCTGGTGCGCGCCAGCGCAGGCAGCGCCCTCGTTGCCGCACTGGGCGGAATTCCGACCTTCCTGACCATGGCGATCGGCTGGCCGCTGCCCCACGCCGTGCCCGACCGCGAGGCGCTGACCGGATTCCTCACCGGCGGGGTCACCGACCGCCTGGTCCTGAACCTGCTCGCCGTCGCGATCTGGCTCGTCTGGGCACTGTTCGCTCAAGCGGTGCTCGCCGAGCTGCACGACATCACGCGCGGGGTCAAAGACCTGCACCCTCGCCGCCACCGCAACCCCATGCGGACCACCGCCTCGCTGCTGATCAGCTCCATGCTTCTCGGCAGCGTCCTGACCGCGACCGCCGCCACCGCCACCCCAGCCCGCGCCCTCCCCGCAACCCCGGTCACCGCGACCGCGCAAGCCGCCCCGGCGCTCACCCAGGCCGCCGAAGGCCCGACGATCGTGCACGTCGGCAACGAGCGCTACGTCTACACCGTCAAACGCGGCGACTACCTCTCCAAGATCGCCAAGGCGTGGCTCGGCGACGCGAACCGGTGGCCGGAGATCTGCGACATGAACCGGCACCGCCACTTCCCGAAGGCCGGCGGGACGCTGCGCGACTGCAACCTGATCTACCCCGGCTGGGACCTTCGGCTGCCCGCCGACGCCCGGCCCCCGCACGGAGCCACGCCGGTCAAGCCACCTGTCACCACAACCCCGCCGCCGGTCGTCACCACGCCGACCCCGTCGACGTCGCCGAGCAGCCCGGCCGTCACCCCGAGCCCCACCATCACGGCGAGTCCGGGTATCACGGCCAGCCCCGGCGTGGACAGCCCGGTCGCCGTGCCCCCGGGTGTGCCATCCACCGTGCCCGTGTCGCCTTCGCCGAGCCCGTCGGCGTCCGGGTCGCAGTCAGCGTCTTCGAGTTCCTCGGCTTCGGTGTCGCCGGCCGCCAGGGACGCCGAAAGCGCGGACTCGGCCGATGAGCACGGGGTCCAGCTGTCCCCGTCGAGCTGGCTGCCCTGGGGGCTTGCCCTGGCGATCAGCGCCGCCGTGGTCCTGGTGTGGCTGCAGCGCCGCAGGCGTTTCACCGGCCAGCCCGACGACGACCCGCCAACCATGCTGCCCGAGCCGGTCGTGCGGGTACGCCGCGCGGTCGCCCGCCGCCCGGAACTGGCCGTGCCCGAGGACACCGACACTCAACAGCCTCCGCTCATGCCGGACCTCGCGCCGCTACCACCGGGCGGGACCGGTATCACCGGCGACGGCGCGTCCGCCGCCGCACGGGCCGCGCTGGTCGCCGTGCTCGCCTCCGGCGGTCCCCACCACCCCGACACACGCGGCGAGGTCATCATCGACGCCGCCACCCTGGCCACCCTGCTCGGCCCGGACGTCGTGACCCTCGGCGCGTGGCCTCGCCTGCACGTGGCCGACACCATCGACGAGGCCCTCACCGTCATCGAGGGGTGGCTGCTGCACCGCAGCCGCATCCTCGACGAACACGCCCTGACCGACCTGGACGAGCTGCGCCAGCACGTCCCGGACGAGGAGGCGCTGCCCCCGGTCATGCTCATCACCGAGACCCCGCCCGCCGGCGCCCGGATGCGGGCGAAGGTCGCCCTCGCTCTGGGCGGCGGCCTTCAGGTGACCGGGCTGCTGCTGGGCGAGTGGGCGCACGGCGCCACCATCGAAGTCGCCCCGGATGGGCACACCAAGCTCGTCGCGGGGCAGTCCGCCGACCCGATCCCGGCCCGGCTGCCCGTCCTCGATCCGGCCGCCGCAATCCAGATCCTGACCACTCTGCGCGAGGCGCAGACCGGCGAGCCTCCGGCGATCGTGTCCCCGGCCGTGCCGCTGACCGTCGTGCCCCTGCACGCCAGCCGCACCACCGTCGCGGCCGATGACGAGACGCAGCGCTCCGGCGAGGAGCAGCCGCATCCACCTGCCGACGATCCGGCCGCGCCGGCCGCGACGACCGGGCCGGTGAAGGCGAAGCTGCGGGTCATCGGCCCGCCGCGTATCGACGGCATCGTCCACGACGGCCGTGCGCTGCGCGCCAAAGCCAAGGAGCTGGCGGTGTTCCTGGCCGTGCATCCAGACGGCGTGGAGACCAGGACCATCGGTGACAACATCGAACTCGACGCCCGCATCAGCCAGGCCGCCCAGCGCGTGCACACCAACGCGAGCAACCTCCGGCATGTGCTCGGCCGGGCCGCGGTCCCCGACGCGCAGAACGCGTACGTCGTCAAAGGCGGCGGAGGGTACAAGCTCGACCCTGCGACCGTGGATGTGGACGTGTGGACGCTGCGTGACCTGATGCGCAAAGCCGCCATCGCCTCCGGCCCGGCTCGCCGCGAGCTGCTGACCGCAGCCTGCGACCTCTACACCGCGCCCCTCGCGGAGGGCGAGGACTACGAGTGGCTGGCCCCGCACCGTGAGACGGTGCGCCGCTGGGGCACCGAAGCCCACCTGCTGCTGGCCGACGAGCTGCTCGCCGACCACCACGCGCAGGAGGCATCTGACCTGCTCGACAAGGCCATCGGGCTGGACCGCTACAACGAGGTCCTGTACGTGCGGGCGATGCATGCCCGCCATGGGCTCGGTGACGCCGACGGCATCCGGACCCTGCTGCGTGCCCTGACCAAGGCGCTCGCGGATCTGGATGCGGAGCCGCAGGACGACACCCGGACCCTGGCGGCGAAGCTGCGCACCAGCCTGGAGCAGAGATGACCGCCACGACCGCTGCCCGCCGCATCGGCGTAGGCACGGCGCTGCCCGCGCTGGCCGTCGTCCCGCTGCTGCGCCACACCATCGCCGTGCACGCCGTGCCCGACGACCAGCCGTGGCGAACCGCGTGCCCGTGCGGTAAACCGCTGTGGCCCCACGCCATCGGACCGTCCGGCTGCTGTGCCGGATGCGGCGTGCGGGTCGGCGCACCGCCCTACGCGGTAGAAGCGGCCACGCTCGCCGGGGCGGCCGGGCTGGCGGTTTCCGGGCTCGGCGGCTTCGCCCTCGCCGGGTACGCGGTATGGACCGCCGCGATGATCGTGCTCGCGTTCGTGGACGCGGCCGTGATGCGGCTGCCGCACCGGCTCACCGCCGCCGCCACGGCCGGGTTCCTCGGCCTGCTCGCCCTCGGCGGCCCGGCGGACGCGTGGGTGCGGGCGGTGGCCGCCGGACTCGTCCTGGCCGCGTTCTTCGCCGTGCTGGCCGCCGTCTCGCGCGGGCAGCTCGGCTGGGGCGATGTCACCCTGGCCGTGCCGCTGGCCGCCGCGCTCGGCTGGCACAGTTGGACCGCCGTCTACGCGGGCGTCCTGCTCGGCCTCGGCACGGCCGCGCTCACCGCGATCACCCTGCGCCGCCTCGGCCGCTTGGCGCCCGGGACCTCGCTGCCGCTCGGCCCGTTCCTGATCGCCGCCGCCTACACCGTCGCCGTCTGGCCGTAAGGCCGTTACACCGCAATCGAACCACGGGGAAGGAATCCGGTCGTGAACTCCGACGACCTCACCGCGCTCTACCAGGTCAACCAGAACGTCATCACCGGCCTGGCGCTGCTGGTCCTGGTCGGCCTGCTGCTGCTGACCGCCAACCGTATGCGCAAGATGACCGCGCACCGCGCCACCCTGCTCGTCGCGAACCTGCTGACGATCGTCGCGGCGGGCCTGGCCACCGCCGTCAGCGCCTCGGGTATGTGGAAGTTCTTCACCGACATCCTCGGCGATTCACCGTTGCGGTACGCGTTCTTCTGGTTCATCGAAGTCGCCCTGTTCGCGAGCGCTCTGCTGGCCCGCGCACGGCTGCTGCGCGACCCGGCCAACGCCAGCACCGGCGTCGACGGCATCGCCGTCTGGGTCTTCGCCGCCCTCACCGCGTCCCTGTCGGCCACGGACGCCGACAGCTTCCGCGAGGTCTGCCTACGGCTGGCCGCGCCGCTGGTCGCCGCGTGGATGTGGGAGCGGGCACTCGCCGCCGAACGCAACGCCCGCACCGGCACCGCAACCCGGCGCATCCACCTGACCCTTACCCTGGAGCGCGTCCTGGTCTGGCTCCGCCTGGCCGAGGCTCAAGGCCGTGACGTGACCGAGGTCGACCGCGTACGCCGGCGTGCCCGCCTCGGACGAGCCCGCCTCCACCTGTACCTGTTGCAGAACAAGAAGAAGACCTCCGCGTGGCGGCTACGCCGCGCCCACACCAAGGTCATCCGGCGGGCGATGCAGGCCGCCGAGCACATCGGCCTGGCCGACATCCCCGAGGCGGCCAGCGAGCGCGAAGCCATCCAGATGTACATGGCCACCATCTACGGCATCATCGACGCCACCACCCCCGAGGCGGTCGCGCACCTCAACGCCTGGGCCAACCCCCAGGCCGCACCAGCCCACGAGGCGACCAGACTCAACGCCCCCGGCCCCGAGGCCGCACCGGCGCTTACCGAGCTGGCGCAGCGAGTCAACGGCCACGCGATACCCGCTACCGATGCCACCGGCACCGACCTCGGAGGCGAAGACACCCCGGAGATCGTCGTGGCCGCCACAGCCGCTGGCGGCCCCGGCGCGGGCGCGCCCGGAAGCGCACCCGATGGAGAATCCGCCAGCCACCAGCCTGACGGGGAGGTGATCGACGACGACCGCGACGACGACGCCGAGGACGACGACGAGACCCAGGACGACCTGTCGGCGGTCGCGGCGATGCGCCGGTTCTGGGACACCGAGACCAGCCAAGGCCGCATCCCCACCGGTGCGGAGCTGTCCCGCGCGGCTGGCGTACCGCCCGCCACGGGCCTGGGACGGCGCAAGCGGCGCGCCTGGGAGGCAGAACTGCCCGACCACCTCCGCCGATCGCTCGCCCACTCCGGTGACAGCCGGTAAAGCCCTGGCCTGGTGCATCGAGCGCGCACCGCGCGACCTTGACCACCCCAGCTGCAGGGCACGGAAAAGCCCTACGCCGATCCACGGGGGAAGACCGACGTAGGGCTCGGCTCAACGATAGCGGCAGTCTGCGCGGCGTCTGTCCCTCGCGGGGAGGACCGGCTGTCGTCCGAATGTGCCGAGGCTCATGGTGCCCGGCTCAGATCGGGATCAGGTGGCATCCAGGCTTCTTGCCAGAGGCGTGCCGCCCGCGACCGCATCGCAGCCCATCCTGGCCACCAGCGCCTCCGCGCGGGAGGAGTGATTGCTCGACGCAGCGTGACGACCATCGCGGCGATGGCACGAGCACCGGCGATGAGGTGCAGAGCCGTGATGATGTGATGCCGCGTGTCGGCTGCCAGGTCAGCCGCCCGCTCCAACGGCAGTTCCGTGCCAGGTTCGTCCTCGTCGGCCAGCGGCGCGGCCAGGTGGAGGATCTTCGCCGTCAGGTCGCTCGTCGCGGCGGCGGTGTCGAGCAGGTCTGCGACCGGGTGGCGGCCCGATTGCGCCAGTACGACACGGCACCGGTCTACAGCGTCGCGTACGGCCGCTAGGGCGTCGGCTACGGCCGGTGCATCGCGGCGATCAGTCATGATCAGGCCTCCCGGGGGTCGGATGGTACGGGCAGGTAGACGGCCCCGATTCCCGCTCCATCCGCGCCGCACGTCAAGCCAAACCCATGTACCACCGTGAACCTAGGTATGACCAGGGAAAACCGGCCCCTGGTGTGCGTCGGCTCGACGCGCCTTGTGGGCCTTCGCCAGAAGGACGATTCCGCTTCCGCGGTATGGCGCCAGATCGTGCAAGCGCTCGGAAGGCGGATGGTGCCGGGCCTCGCGGCGCAACGCTGGTTCGCCCACGACGAGTGCCGTCTGGAGTTACCGGCCACCGAGCCCTCGACCTTGCCCCCAGCCTCGCCAACGGCCTACGGATCGCCGACCTGACCATGAAGGCCCCTCACGCGGGCCGGCGAGGTGGACGCTCAAAGTCTTTGTATCAAGGTCTGCTTGGCGTGGCCGGGCGGGCGGCGGCCCGCTCCCCGGCAGAGCGGGTCGATGGCAGACAGTGGATGGTCCTCAGTGGTCGCTGACCGCGACTGCCCGCAGGTCGATGGTGTGATGCAACAAACGAAGCCGATCATGATGGCGGCTAGCGGTGAGATGAATGCGAGGCGACCATTGGGTCGGTATCTGCAGGCTGTGAGACGGACCGAGGTCCGCTTCTTCTGCGATGACGGCATTCACGGCAGTAATGGCATCGGGAGGTGCGTCGCGCAGAACATACCCCAACATGGCACCCAAGCCGTGACCATCAGACGAGTAGCGACCATCGATAAAGCGCCGCATCCCCTCTTGGACGTACTTTTTCGGCAAGCTATCACGCAGGTGCAGGCGCTTGGCCTCCACGTGCACCAGGGCAGAGCCGATCCGGACGTTCAAGTCGGGGCGCGAAGCCTTCGACGGGTCCTCAAGGCCGGCCCGCATGGCGCGGTTTGGCTGCGGCCCATCGTACTGAACGTGGATCAGCGCCCACTTTAGGCTGTCGCCTTCGATGACTCGACACGCACAGTCAAAAATCCGCACAGTGCACGGGACTTCACCGTCGCTGTACCTGCTAAATCCCTCCTGTTCCCACAGCAGGATCGCTTCAATTAGCAGCTCTCGGATAAGGCCGTCAACTCTGTTGGCCACGCGAGCTTTGAGGGTTACAGCAACCTTGCCCTCAACGCGAGCCCGTAGTCTCTCCAGCAATTTATTCGCCGAAGGCGAGGGCGGCCAGGATGCGCTCTGCATCATCGAGCGCCGCGTCCCTCGACCAGCGGTCGCGGTCGGCAGTCTTTACCACATAGACCGTATCGTCATCAACGAAAAAGCCGGCAGGCTGCGCCACGACTCCCGTGGAGGTAGCTCCCCGATCAGCGTTCATCTCGACGATCCTCTGCATATCGACCGTTGTGCCGCTAGGCCATGTATCTTGCACGACCGCGTCACCCTCCGTCAATGTCACGGTCACAGCCCGGTATGATCTATCCCTGAAGTGTCGAGCCTCGATGCGCAGGTCAGGCAGCGTTGCCGCTAGAACCTCTCGAATCGTTGCGGCGTACTGGCCCAGCCCATCGTCATCTATGGGTGCCGCGTAGGCCAAGGGGCGCTGGAACCGGTCCAGGCCGAAGGCCAGGCGATCATGGACCCGAAGCTGGTCAGCCGTCGAAAGCTCATACATGTCGAAGACAACGCTGTCGAGCTGGTCCCGCCAACCGGTGGTCCTGGGGTCGGAACGAACCCGAGAAAAGATGTCCTGAAGCTCTATGACGTGATCGGGGCCCGGCGTTGCCAGGGGCAGAGACAGGTGTTCGTTAAGCTCGACAAAATCCCGTTCAACGCCCCAAGATGCGCTTGTCATGAAATGGTAGTAGTTACCCAGTGAGGAAACGATGGTTGCCGCGAGCGCCATAAGAAGCGAACGATCGTGACGTGGGCCGGCGAAGCCGAGTAGCCCGTTCGGGAAGACAGCATCCTCTTCAACGAAGACTGCTGCCAATCTGCCCTGGTGAAGTGTTCGCCGCACCAAGACATGAGGAGAACGGAACAACTCCCTGTCTCTGGGGCGGTGGAGGGTCCGCATGCCGAAAGCTTCGAAGAGATCCGACTCAATCCGGAGGGGCTCAACCATCTCGGTGGGAATGATGGGGAGGCCTTGCAGGTGAGAGGCGTCATTTGCATCTCCACCTCCGACCTGATAGCCCTGGCCATAGACCCACCCGCGTTCGGTGGCAACTTCCTTGACCGGCGCGAATTTGATTCTCAGCCGGTCAAGGAGGTCGATGTCACGCAATCCTCCCCACAAAAGCACCTTCCAGATATCCGGCCGGTACGCGGCCTGACGCCTACTTAGCTCCGTGACCTCCTCAGGTGAAATTACGACAGCGTCGATGGCTGAATTCAGCGGCCGCGGATGGGCGGCAATGTGGAGCACCCGGTTTGAGTTCTGCCACGGCTCCAGGTCTGCCGGGATGCTTTCATCGGGCGCCCTTGCGACCACAACCGCTGCTGGCGCGATGGCAGTTGCAAAAAGAGCGCGGCGTATCGCGGATAAGTCGAGTACAGCTTGAACGTTGAGCTGCTCGAAGAGGGCAGTCCTGAAGGCCTGTGTAGATCTACTCCGGTTATGTAGGAGCGGCTTTGAGGGCATGACAAGGCCAAGGGTTCCGCCGGGCTTCAGAAAGCGAGCAGCCAGCCACAGGAATGCTTGTGCGATCTGCTGGTCCGCTATAGGTGCGCTGCTCTTCCTGACGAAACGAGCTGCCGCTGGCGTAAGCTTGCTCTTCCAAGGCGGGTTTCCGATTACGGCGTCGAAACGCATTTTGGACAAGGCATGGTCGTTGAACGCGTCTGAGACGACGACATTCCTGCCAAGTAGGCGAGGCAACACGGCGGTTTCCCAGACCGTTGGAGGATCAAGTTCCTCCAGTAAGGCAAGATATAGGCCGAAAGCAGCGATGCGAGCAGAGTCAGGGTTCAGTTCTACGCCGTAGATGCTCGACAGCAGGATGTCCTGAAGCTCCTGGTAGGACAGGTCCCGGCCGACCCGTGTTCGTTCTCGATAGGCGAGACGGCGGAAGGCCTCAGTCATAAACGCGCCGCTGCCGCAGGCGAGATCAATGACCTTCGGCCGTGATTGCCCGATCCAAGGAACAACTTCATCCAGGACAGTGTCCACGAGGAATCGTGGAGTGTAGTATGCGCTGTCGGTCGTCCTGTTGCCCTCAAGAAGCTGCTCGTAAATGCTGCTGACCAGATCGGCTGGCAGCACCGAGAAGTCATACGGCCACAGGGATTGTTGCCCGCTAGGGAGGTCGTCACCTCGAAGTAGTGCGGCTACGCCTGATAACTCGGCGTTAGAAATAAGGCCAAGCATCTCCGGAACCGGCCCGAAAACATCCCCATTGAAACGCTCAGCTAGACCTTCGAAGAGACGGCGGGTGGGATTGGATCCAAGTGCCAAGACTGTCTGCAGATCGGGAGCGCCGGACAGTTCGTCGATGTGATTTGGCGTCAGAATATCGCGGTCGGAGAGGTAGCTCGCGACCAAGCATCCGCCAATGATTACGTCCATTGCGGTGCGGAGCTCTGCATCGTCGCCACCGAAAGTGCGGCGGAGATAAGCGAGATTGCTGAGTAGAGCCCGATCCACGCGGGCAGCCTTCTTATAGGAGGCCCCGAACTCGGTTGCGAAATTGCCCGATTCGACTTCGGTGCGGTTGAACGCCCGTAGTAGGCCGTGGGCTGTGTCGGATCGACGACCGGCTTCAAGGACGCCGTCCTGCTTTGTCCTGCCCTTAGGGGGAAGAGACACGGCGTTGAATGCCTGAACTGACTCCTCGCTGACATTCACTAGCAAAGGGACGCGCCCGTAGTTCCAGAGCCGACGACGAAGGCCCGTCAGGCCACGAGGATCCGATTGAGCGCTAAAGCCCACCAAGGGCACCCCGTCACGAAAGAACGCGGCCTCAAGTCCAACCTTGCTGCGCAGGTCGCGCCACACGTAGTCTCGTGGGCCGGCCTGAGCGGGTGAAGCCGAGGTCACCAGGCCTTCGTGTCCGGAGTAGCCCAACTCCTCCAAGACACTCAGCAGGTGGCCCGGCGCACTCTCAGTCACCTGCATCGCCTTCGATGGGTGACCGGATCATGACGACACCATACGGTGAGGTTCACCCTGCCCACAATCGCACAGCGGCGCCGTTGGATGCTGCAACACGCGCCAACCACCATGAAAACCCTTGAAATCGACATCTGTCGGCTTTTGTCAGGTCTCTTCGCCACGTCCCGTGACAGGGGCTTGGCCTACCCCTGTAGCGCCTTCATGCTTCCGGCATCCCGGATCGACTCCGGTATGGCCGAGTCACGGAGGCGAACGGTGAGGCCGAAGGACCAAGCGGCATGTCGACTCCTCCGCTGGTGTAGGCCTCTTCGCCGAAGATCCAGTAGAGCAGGTCTCGCAACTCTGGCGGCCAGAACGTTATACCCGCCCCTCCTGCGTATCCTCGGCCATTCTTTCGGGCTAGCTGATGGAGCAGTGGAGCGAGACGCATACCGCTGGGACGGCCGGCTACAGCAGCCGTAGTGGCCGCAGTCACGATGTCCGCCAGTTGAAGGTGCGGGACGTGATGGGAGCCAGCCGTTAGCACAGGCAAGATAACTTTGCCTGCCTGCGTGTAGGCCGTGCCGTCGCTGGTCAGCGCAAGGGTCTGTTGAAGCCAGTGTGCTTCATCGGCCGACCCGCCTCCTGGTTTGTCGGCGATCATGACCGCCCCGCTCTGGTCCAACTCCTATGCCACTTTGTCGTAGGTCCACCTGAGCAACTCCTGGCCAACGTCGACCACGCTGCGGTCCCGGTACACGAGGCTGTGGTCCAGCACGTGAACTACTGAGGTGATCCCGCGATCAATCGCAGACCTAAGTAAACCTTCGCGTAGGTCGGTTGCCACTGCACCGCCCGCTCCTGCCAGGTACGAGCCCTTGTCTGGGTTCCACTTGACTTCCTCTTCGGCCGGAACCCCGAGCCTGGCCTTGATGGCAGCAAGGTCGGATGCGAACCCAATGACCTGGCTTTCAGGGACGATGACTGCTCCTAGCGCCACTAGCGTCCCCAGCCCCTCCCGTGCAGGTTCACGTTGGCTGCTGTCATCAATGAAGACGAGCTTCATGCGTAACCCCCAGTCTGCGAGAAGGCCCACACCCGAGCGCAGGAGATCGCAACAGTAGCTGGCAGGCGCATGACAGATGCGGCTCTGTCACTCAGTCTGAGTTCCCCCCGCTTTGATGGAGCGGTGGTTACCTGCCGGCTGGCGCAGGGGTGGCGATAGGTGGTCCGGCTGGTTGCGTCTGGCGGCTGTGCCAGGCGGTCTCGTACTCGTTCGGGCTGAGGTAGCCCAGCTCGCGTTGGATGCGTCGGGTGTTGTACCAGCCGTAATGGCAACCGAGGACGCCCGTACCAGCCGATGGCCGTCGAGCCGGGGAATCGAGAGCGGCGCCTCGTTGAGGATCGTGGCCGCTGCTGACGCCTGTAGAAGTGGCGGGGCGTTGACCCTGGATATCGAGAGGGGCGCGTGGCGGTCATGGCGATCGACGAGGATGATCGTTTTGTGGTTCGCCGGCGGGCTGAGCCTTGGTCAGTCGCAGGCCAGGAGCCTTGCGCGAGTTCGGGCGCCGCCGGTGGCGAGGCGAACGGCTCGTGAGATGTCGTGCGGCAAGCACTGTCCATTAGGGCGTCGCGCCTCGCTGTGGTCCATGACAGGGAGGAGCAACGGTGGTAGCGGTGGCGTGTGGCATCGACTGGGCCCAGGATCACCATGATGTAGCTGTCGTCGACGAGACGGGCGTCGTGGTGGCATCGGTCAGGATCAACGATGATGCCGCCGGCCTCAGTCAGGTCCTTGCGCTGCTGGCCGAGCATGATCCGACCGGCGGGAAACTGCCTGTAGCGATCGAGACGAGTCAGGGACTGCTGGTGGCTGGTCTCCGAGCCGCGGGTCGACAGGTGTTTGCGATCAATCCTTTGGCGGTGTCGCGGTATCGGGACCGGTATCGGGCCTCGCGCGGCAAGTCGGACGCGTTCGACGCGATGGTGTTGGCGAACATCCTGCGAACCGATGCGACCGCGCATCGGCCACTGCCCGCCGACAGTGAGTTGCTGCAGTCGCTGCGGGTTCTGACCCGGGCGCAGCAGGACGCTGCGTGGGACCAGGTCACGCTCACTAACCGGATCCGGACGCTGCTGCGGATGTTCTTTCCCGCCGCCCTGGCGGCGTTCGAGCGCGGCGGACGGCACCGGCTCGACTCACCGGCCGCGCGGGTGATCCTCGCCGCGGCGCCGACGCCTGCGGCTGCGGCTGCGCTGGCTCCCACCGAGCTCGCGGCGTTGCTGCGCTGCGCTGGCCGCCAACGCGGCATCGCCGCCGAGGCGGACAAGCTGCACGGCATCCTCCGTGGCGAGCAGATGCGTCAACCAGCAGCCGTTGAGCAGGCCATGGGCCTGCATCTTCAAGGACTGGTGCGGCAACTCGACGCGGTCTGCCAGACGTTGCAGCAGCTGGAGCAGCGCATCGACGAGGTGTTCACCGCCCACCCCGACGCGAAGATCGTCACCAGCATCCCCGGTCTCGGCGTGCAGCTCGGCGCTCGGCTGCTGGCCGAGATCGGCGACGACCGCGGCCGCTTCGCCGACGCCCGCGCGTTACGTGCTTTCGCCGGTGCTGCGCCGGTGACCCGTTCCTCGGGCAAGAGCAGTTTCGTGCACGCTCGCCGCGCCAAGAATGACCGGATCGCTGCTACCGGATACGTGTGGGCGCTGGCCGCGGTCCGGCATGACTCCCACTGGAACACCCGCTACCGATCCCGCCGCGCCGCCGGCGACAGGCACATCGCCGCCCTGCGTCGGCTGTTCCACCTCATGCTCGGCAAGCTGCACCATTGCCTGCGATACAACACCCTCTACGACTCCAGCAAGGCTTTCGCCGAACCCGCAACCTCAACTGCTTGACAGCCACCGTTGGTGAGATGTCTCGATGTAGGCGAAGATCGCGTTCTCGGCCTCGTCGCGGGTCCGCCACGAGGTGCGGTAGACGAGTTCGATCTTCAACGTCGACCAGAAGTTCTCCATCAGCGCGTTGTCGTAGCTGTCGCCGACGGAGCCCATGGAGGGCAGGATCCCGTTGTCCTGTAAGCGTTCTGAGAAGCGGAACGACGTGTAGTTCGATCCCCTGTCCGAGCGGTGGATCAACTGGCCGTCGCGGACATCGCGCGACCAGATGCCGTACTCGAGGGCGGCGAGTATCAGGTCGGTGTCGCAGCGGTCGGAGGTCTTCCACCCCACGATCCGGCGGGAGAACACATCCCGGACCGCAGCCAACCAGAACACGCCTTCACCGCAGGGGATGCGGGTGGCGTCGGCGACCCACAGACGGTTCGGTCCGGCCGCGGTGAACTGCCGGTTGACCAGATCCGGCGCCGGCGTGTGCCGTGGATCCTGCCGGGTGGAGCCGCCGCGCCAGCCCCGACGCAGGAACGCCCCCTGCCAGCCCTGCTGCGTCATCAACCGCTCGACCCGCTTACGGCCCACGCCGATGCCGTCACGGCGTAGCTGCCGATGCACCCGGTCCGCGCCGTAGGTACGACCCGACGTCTCCCAGATCTCGTGGATGTTGGAGATCAGCCCCAGGTCGACCACGTCCCGGTCACAGGGCTGCGCCGTCTGCTTGACCCACGCGTAGTAAGTCGAGGCGCCAATGTTCAGGACCCGTAGCAGGAGCGCGACCGCGAACTGGTCACGGTGTTCGTGGATGAACCTCATGACCGTCGCCGGGTCGGGTCGAGCTCCGCCGCGAAATACGCGCTCGCAGCCTTCAGGATCTCGTTCGCCCGCCGCAACTCAGTGACTTCCCTGCGCAGCCGGCGGTTCTCCTCGGCCATCTCGCTGGTCGGCCGGTCGTGACGCTCGTCGGCGTCTGCCTCGGCTTGGCGGATCCAGTTCCTGAGCGCCTCGTGATGCACGCCAAGCTGCTCGGCCAGGCGCCGGATCACCGGCTTCGGGTCCGACTCGCGGTACAGGCGCACAGCGCGCTGACGGAGCTCATCGGGGTACTTCTTCGGTGCTGCCACGGACGACTTCCTCCCCCACGGCCATCAGACCATGGTCAAGAAGCTCCATGAAAGCGGGGGTGGCTCAGTCCGGGCCGGCTGAGCGGATTGGCTCCCGACAGCAACTGCGTCGATCGACGGCACACTAACAAGGGCTGGCATGGACGAGTTTCCGAGGCTGCGGCTAATCCAGGACGTGTGCGGACGCGGTGCACAGAGCTTGTAAACGAGGCGTCGCAATCCGCCAGCAGGCGAGCGGATGCCCCAGCCAGGGACGTCCGCGAGACGCGAGAGCCAGACGGTGAGCCAGAACCGGAGAGAGCTCGTCGGCCTCATGCCGGTGGGGATTCGCGGCAAGTAGTCAAGCCGCGAGAAGCTTGACGAACTCCTCGATCCGGGTCTTGCCAGACGGCTACGGGTTGGGGAAGCCTTGTCCCGGTGGGAGTACCGATCCCCGGCGTCGCAGACTGGCGGCCCTTCGAGGCGTACGCGCGGCAATACTTCTCGGAGCTCTGGCAGCTTGACCTACAAGAACGCCGGACCGACGTTGGCGGACTTGTGCCGTGGAAGTTCGACCTTGTCAGTCCTGATGGCAGGGTCGTCGGCGATGCCAAGTGGCTGAAGAACACCGCTGTGCCTGCGGCGAAGTGGCAGGCAATTGCCGAGTACGTCTGGCTCCTGCAGAAGCTCGACGCTGAGCGTGTGTTCATGGTTTTCGGCCAGGACGCCGAGGTTGCTGAGCGATACCTCAAGCGGGTGAGGCCCCTGACACCGCCGGTCGAGTTCTACTTCCTCGATGGGGCAGGTCATCGGCTCATATAAAGGGGAATCTGCGGCAGACCTGACCGGCGGTCCCCCGACTGGTGTCGCACCGCTCGGCGGCAGTCCGCATGCTTGCACTCCAGTTGACCGCTTCTCCGGCCCGCCGACGTAAGGTTCGTCTGTGCGCCAGTTCACCCCTGGATACCCGGACGACCTTCGGTCTGAGCGGAAGCGCCTCCGAGACTGGTCGAGCTATGAAGGCGACTTCGAGGGCGCCGCCGCCCGAGTAGTAGCCCGGCTCACGGCTGAGTATGTGGCGCTTCAAGATGACGGCAGTGCCGACGGTATGCCGGATCTCCGGATTGAGTACCGGGACGGCCGAACCGCGTACGGCGAGATCACTCAAGACCTAGACGAAGCCTACGCCGCTCTCGGCAGCGAAGTGCTCAAGCGCAAGTTCCAGGTTGCCGCTCCAACCCTGGGCAGGGTCTGGTGGGTCACCCTGGCAGCAAGAGCGCGAGTCAGCAAGTTGGAGCGATCACTACCGCTGATCCTGGAAAGGCTCGATGCAAGCGGCGACACGTTCGAAATCGCTGTCTTCGATCAACGCCTTGAACAACACCACAGCGCCGATGTTCGCCTTCTCGCGGATGCGGGGGTGGTACGGCTGGCCTCGAGGAGGATTAGGGCAGCGGAGACGCCGATGATCCACATCGCCGCCGAGGGGATCGGTGGTCCGGCGGAGTTGGACTGGGCCTTTTTCGGCGACTACCTTGCCTCGTTCGTCAGGGATGAGCGACGGTTCGACCTCCGGCGCAAGCTGGCGACTACGGGATCCGATGAGCGGCACGCCTTCATAGGCTTCTCGTTCAGCACGCCATGGCCCGCCTGGCATGCCCTCGACGAGGGCTACAACGAGCTGCCGACGGAGCCTCCGCATCTACCGAGAGAGGTCACGCACCTTTGGGTATGGGCCTACCCGCTCGGGCGATGCATCGCTTGGTTTCCCGATCTTGGATGGTTCGACCCGCGCAGCCGCTGGGCTACAGAGTGATCGTGGCCGATTCCCCCAGCGGTGCTGGCCGCGAGGCAGCAGAAAGGCCGCGTGAGTCTCGACGTAGGGTGCTTCCCTCCGTCGAACGGCGACGGTCGACACCTGCTCGTCGATGCGTGCCGCCACCAGATGGCAACGGCCGATAGTTTAGTTCCGCATCCCCCCGACGGGGTCAACATGTGAATGCCTGGCTCCGGCCGACGGCGACTTCACATCAGCGGTTGACACCAACGGTGGTGGCCGGAGCCAGACGAGTGCGGTCGGGTGCCCCGGGGCCGGGGACATGGACGTCAGCGGACGCTGTGACCTTTGCCGGAAGCGCCTTGTAAGCAAGACGTCGCTTGCTCCTTCGCGACGCTTGGTTCAAGGTGACGGAAGCAACGACCGCTGACCCACTCTAAGCGTCTGCTCACGGCTATACAGCGATGCCCTCGCATGACATCCTTGCTGGGTGAACTCTGGCATCGATGCGGAATGGCGACCTTGCTACGGGAGCATGGAGCATCAATTTAGATTCGACCCACTCCACTACGGAGCCGGCGGGGCCCGGCAGCGGGAATTTAAGCAACGCGTAGGCGAAGAACTGCGCTCTTACGGATTTTACTTCTCTGGCGAAGTTCGGCTCAGGTGGCACCTGTTCCTCGATGAGCAGGACCGGTGGGAGAGTCCGGGTGGTGCGGACGTAGACAACTTTGCAAAATTGCTCAACGACGCAGTGAAAGGCCCGGACGGGCTGCTCTTCGACGACTCGCAGGTTCAACGTTTGGAGATTGCCTGGCTGTCCGCCGACGAAGGGGAGTACTTCGAACTAACGGTGCACTGTGGAATGGAAGAGTTCGTTTCGCGCCCTGCCAGTCTCTACGAGATGGGAGATGGTCTGTGGTATCCCATCCAAGATGAGGTTATGGCGGACCCTACTGCTAAGGTCATGGTGCTCCCCCGCCTCGATTATTTGACTGTCAGAACGAAAAGGCTTCGCCACCTTTTAAGGCAAGGAGGCCTCCTGCGGCGAGAGGCATTCAGAGAGGCTAGGGTGGTGCAACCGATTGCCCGTGGCTTCCACTTCTCACGGATCGCCGAAAGCGGGTTTCCGTTAGTGCCGCGACGGGAGTGGCAGGCGCAGCTTGGCGATCAGGCCACGGGCTCTACCGATCCCGCTCAGGACGCACAGCGGCTGGCCGCGGAGATACTCGCTGCGCGCCACTCTTCCTCCCCCCGCGACTGAGAAGCTGCATGAGGCAGGGAGCGCCGGCGAATTCAGGCTGTTGCTGAGAATGAGTACTCAGGAGGTGCCGGGCGCGCCGTCAAGGTAACCCAACGACATCATGTAGTTGATCTGGTCTGCGAAGAAGGTCCCTTTGAAGTTCTCATCGTTTGGTGCGGAAATGAGTGTCTGGAAGACATCCCTGTCTGTCGCGCGTCGTTCCCATGCGTTCGCGATCGTCTCCATTCTTGCCCAGTGAAGCGGGCCAAACTCAAATGCCGATGCATTCGCATCCTCGGAAAGCTCTCGGAGGGTGCGCCTCGCGCGAAAGAGTGAGTCACGTGTGCCGCCGAGGAGGAGAAGCAAGCCGTCGGCGGTGCCGGTAGCAGCTAATTCTCTGCCGCGGACGCTACCGCCCATCCGGTTCCAGACTGGCCGGCGGCCGTGAAGGAGTCGGTATTTTTCGATTAGCTGCCCCTCGACTTCTACTGCGCTTTCCAGCCCACTCGTCTCATTTGAGGCGAAACCAGCGGGATACTCTTCATCGTAGTCTGCTCGCCTGTATTTGCCTCGCTCTCGATGGGTGTCAACCTGCGCCAGCGTGGATTGCACGAAGCATGAAAAACCCAGCCGAGGGTGCTGACTAAACCATCTGCGGATTTGCTCGCGCTTGCAGCCGTTTGCTGGGAACGAGATCAGACCGGCGTGCTGAGCGTAACGCTCCGACAAGTCGCGTGCGAGCCCGATGTACAGGAGGTGGCGACCAGCTGGCCCCGTCTCCCGGGACTCGGGGTCGTAGAAGGCATACACCCCGACGCTCGCCCAGCCGTAGGTATCAAGCGGTGAGCACAAGTCCTCGATCGCCGCATGAACGGCCTCACGCTCGTCCGCTTCAAAGACGTCATACAGAACGGTGCCGAACATGGACCCAAGTCTCCCAGAGCTGGCAAGAGCCAGAGGTGGAGAAACGATCTTCATCGGCGAGCGTGGACCGGCGGGGGCGCTCCCCTCTCCCCATTGGTTGTGAACTGAAGTCCGGAAGCAGCCGACAGCAGCGCTGACAGCAACCGGCCGGGACGAGGGCAACCCCCGGCTGCCGAGCGGGGACTGCCGCCCGAGGTCGCAGACGTCAACGGATCCGGCCGGACGGGGCGCACAGAGCTTGTAAGCGAGACGTCAGGCAGCGGGACCAACGCCACCTCCGGGCGGCCCTCGGCTTGTGCGACGGTGCCGGTGCAAACCTCGGACGGGCAGGCACGTGAATCCCAAGGGGGGGGGGTACGTGTCGGCTGCCCTGCTCTGCGCCGCCAGTGCTCTTTTCGGCCGTCTGGCCGCCGCCGGGATCACCCGGTGGCTCCTGATCTCCTACGCCACGATGGTGGTCCTGCACACCAGCCACCCGGACCGCCGCGCGACGACGTTGAAGATCCTCGAACTCGTCGTGCCCGGCCGCGCCGACCAGAGCGGCAAGGCGGCATAGCCGCGCGTGGGGTGCGGCCAAGCGGGCTGCACCCCACGCCGCCACCGCTACCAGGCAACTGGTGGAGTGCCTGTATGCGAACTAGGTCGTATTCGTGGCTCGGGGACCTCAGCCCGGCTGGGCCTCGCTATGTCTGTCGGACACCTCAACCGCGGTGAACGGGTGTTGCCGTCATCTGCGACATGACGATCATGGCGCAGGAGTACGAGCAGTGGATCCGTAGTCGCGGTTTGGCAGCGACCGACTGACGCAGGGCGGCCCGGTACGGGCGGCGCGGCCGTGGAGGACGAGGAGCGGTAGCGCGCAGCCGAGCAGTTGCCGACACACCTATTGTTCGGATCTGGCAGACTCCAGAACCCCACGGGAAGAGGGAAAAACAGGTGGATCGGCACGAGAAGAAGCGGCTCCGCGACCGCATCGGAGAGCACCTGGATGTCTCCGGTGCGCGCCTGAAGGACGACGAGGTGACTTTCCTGGCCAACTTCGTCGACGAGTACGACGAGACCTACAGGGGCCGTACGGAGACCCGCACCAGGAGCCGTGATGGTTGGAGCTCCGACGGGAAGTACACACGGCGGGAGACGTTCACCGACACGTTCACCGACGACGTCGGCATCCGCCAGGACTACGAGTACCAGGATGATGACGGTCAGAGCGGGGCGTCGTCGAACGAGATCAGGGATGCCCGAGGGATCCTGAACTGGTTCAGAGATCGCTCCTGACTGGTGATTAACCTTTAACGATCCTTCTGATCGCCGCCACCTGGTCAATCCATGACGAGAGCCGCGTGATCTTCACGACGTCTCCGGTCTTCGGGGCCTGGATGATCAAGCCTTGGCCGAGGTACATGCCGACGTGCCGCGGGTCGGACATGGTGCCTTCGCTGCCGGGGATGAGGATGAGGTCGCCGGGCAGCAGCATGGCCGGGTCCGTGATTTCCTTCCCGGCGTTGACCTGGTCCATGGTGACGCGCGGGATGGAGACTCCGGCGGCCCGGTACGCGGCCTGCATCAGCGAGGAGCAGTCGCATTGCTTGTCGGGGTCGCCGGAGTGGGGATCGGTGCAGGATCCGCCGAAGTGATACGGCGTGCCGAGTTGGCCGACCGCCCAGAAGATCGCGGTCATCACCTGCGGCGGGGTGTTGACCGGCAGGGTGAACCCGTCCGGCAGAGCCGTGAGGGCGTCGGTGGCGCAGTCGGCCAGGGTGCTGGTCAGCTGCTGGACGAACTGGATGGCGTCGTCGGTCCACTTGGCGTACGCGTCCGGGAATGCCGAGATCTGCACTGCCTGGGCGGCCGTGGTCAGCGGCATGGTCTGCCAGCCCGGGATGGTCAGCAGCTTGTCGTAGAACTTTCCGGCCTGGTACTCGGGCTTGGTCAGCTGCTCGACGGTGCCCCAGCCCTGGCTGGGCCGCTGCTGGAACACCCCGATCGAGTCGTGGTCGTTGCGGTCGCCGAGGTACGGCAGGTTGCGCAGGCCGGACTCCTGCATGGCGGTGGCCAGCGCGACGGTCCAGCCCCACTGGGGTACGCCTTTGGACACGCCGACGTCGATGATGGTGGCGGCGATCTCCAGCTGCTCGGTGTCCCAGTTGCCGGCGCCGGGCGGTTGTCCGGAGGCCAGCACCGAGACGCCGGTGGTGCTGCCGCAGCCGCCGGGGCCGCCCATGACGGCCGACAGCAGGAGCATCGGCAGGCCGAAGCAGCCGATGATGACGACGGTGACGATGCCGATGATGGCTTTGGTCATGACGATCTGCCTCTCGGTGAAAACAAAAAGGCCGGGCTTCGCGCGGGTGCGCGGCCGGCGGGAACGAGAAGAGCTCGGGCTACATGCGGTGGATGAGCGGCAGCAGCTCGGCGTGGGTGGCGTGCAGGAAGTCGGC
Source organism: Micromonospora sp. CNZ285 (assembly GCF_004637285.1). Taxonomy (NCBI): domain Bacteria; kingdom Bacillati; phylum Actinomycetota; class Actinomycetes; order Micromonosporales; family Micromonosporaceae; genus Micromonospora; species Micromonospora sp. CNZ285. The sequence continues at coordinate 5,988,293 of NZ_SPQD01000001.1, forward strand.
GATCAGGTCGGCGGCGGGGTCCACGGGGTGGCCGAGGTCGACCGGTGCGGCGTAGCGCCAGTCCCAGTGCCCGGGTTCGAGCGCGGGCACGAACCACAAGGTGCCGTGCGAGTTGAGGAACAGCGCGCCGCCGATCTGCGGGGCGAGCAGGGTCATGGGCTGGCTGGCGCAGGTGGCCAGGCAGTGGCAGCCCGGGTCGGTGTAGTCGGTGCGCAGGTGCCCGTGGTGGACCGGGCATCGGCAGTCGCAGTGCCGCTCGTAGGGGCTGCGGTAGGTGCGGTACATAGCTGTCTCCTCGAGAAGGTGGTGAAACGCAAAAGGGCCGTGGGCCGCCCACGCGGGCGGCCCACCTTGAACCGATCAGCAGTTGGGTCGGGCGATCTGCCGTCGCAGGACGCGGGCGGCCTCGCGGAGTAGGCGCTCGATGTGCACGCTGTCGTCGTAGGTGTCGGCGCGGGTGTCGATCTCGCCGCCGTGCTCCCAGTCCCATTGGCCGTTGGCCATGGCGTTGACGTGCCACAGGTCGCCGTGCTGGTCGAGGAACAGGGCGCAGCCCCACTGCTCCGCGAGGAGGGTCATTGGCTGGGTGTCGCAGGTGATGGTGCAGGCGCAGCCGGGCTGGAAGTAGTCGGTGCGCGGGAAGCCGTGGTGCAGCGGGCAACGGCAGTTGCACAGCTTGCGCCACGGGGCGGTGTAGGACATGTGCTTTCTCCCAAAGGGGTGCGGTGGGTACGCCTCGGTGGCCGCCGGCGGTGCGGCTCACCGAGGCGTACGAGGGGTGAAGGGGTCAGCGCGGCCCGACGCGCCAGGTGCGGCCGGGACCGAGCCACCGGTCCTGTTGCACCTGACGGCTCTCGGCGACGGTGAGCAGGTAGGCGGGCAGCTGCGGCACGCCTTCGCGCCAGGCCCGGTACAGCCGGTGGGTGCCGTCGATTAGCAGCGGCGAGGGCTCCACGCCGTCGATGAGCAGGTGGGCGACGATGACCGGCTCGGCCAGGTCGGTGCTCATGGCGTAGTCGCGGTCGAAGGCGTCCGGCGCCGGGCCGAGCAGCCCGATCGTGTCCGGGTCGGGGTTGTCGATGCGGGTCAGGCCGAACGCCTGCGCCCACGTCGGCACGTCGAGCGACCGGGTGGGTCGGGGTGCGGCGTCGATCAGCGACATCGCGGTGTGCACCGCGAAGACCCAGACGTGGTAGTGGAACCACTGCTGCCTGTGCGGCGTGGTCATCGGCGGTGGCCCTCGCCGGTGAGGCGGCTGTAGATCGTGACGCATCGAAGGATCAGCTGGTGGGCGGGAAGGGTGAGGAGCCGGTCCCGCTTGTCCTGCTTGAGCTGGTCCCAGATCGTGACGGTGACGCTGGCCGACCACAGGTCCACCAGCACGCCGTTGATCTTGGCGTGCTGGCGTTCGGCGACGATCGTGCGCAGCGAGTCGATGAGGGTCGCGTCGCCGATCGGGTGGGTGTAGTCGTCGGGCCGGGCCGCGTCCTCCAGCAGCGCCAGGCAGTCCTCGCACGCGTAGCCCGGACGCGGCGGGTCCTCGGTCTCCCACCGGGTCACGTCGGTGGCGGGTACGCCGCAGACGGCCTGGCGCTCGTCGCGGGGATGGCGGATGTGCGGGACCGTCGGCCGCTGCGGCGGCACGGGAGTGGTCTCGGTCATGGGTCTGTGGTCCGTTCGTGACGGGCCGGGACGGCAGGTGACCGCCGCCCCGGCACAGGGGCGGAATTCGGTCAGACCTTCAGCAGGTCGAAGGCGGTCAACTTGAGGTCACCGGTCTTGCCGGTGATCACCCGGTTGGCGCGGGTCGTGGGGTCCTTGGCGGCCTGGTAGTGGTCGAGGTACTCGGTGATGGCCTGGTATCCGGCCCACCGGCTGCCTTTGATGGCCTTCTGCGTGTCGGCCTCGGTGATCAGGTACTTGAGCGTCCCCAGCCGCTCCTTGGCGTTGGCCTTGGTCTTGTCGGTGGCGTTGTCGGCCACCGGCCACACCTGCGCGACGATCTTCTCGAACTCGCGGGTGGTCATCGCGGTCTGCAGCATCCGCTCGGCGGCCTTCTCGAACTCGCCCATGTAGCGCCACATCAGGCCCAGCGCCTCGCGGGCCTGGCTGATCTGCTCGCCGACCTTGGAGGTGTGACGGAACGTGTAGTGCCCCACGGCGTGGGCGAACGCCGCCCGCTGGGTGTTGGCACAGACGACGCGGATGGGGCTGGCGTCCACGCGCAGCGCGGCAGTGCCGTCGTGGGAGGTCGTACCGATCAGATACAGGTCCATCCGGTCGACTCCGGCGATCTCCATCGCGGTCGGCAGCTTCATCGTGACGAACACCGACTTGCCCCGCCGCAGGCTGCCCGCGGTCTCGAAGTGGGCGCCCCCGGCCTGGTCGACGAGCTGGTCGAGCATGTCGGCGCACTGCTCGTTCTGGATGACCTCGTAGTCGTTGCCGACGATGCCCAGATACTCGGTCTGGCCGGTCACCGGGTTGCGGCGCACGGTCATACGCCGGTCGTCGGCCAGGATCGGGACCTCGATCCCGTCCACGACGTCGATGCCCCTGACGGGGATGGTGCGAACGCCCCAGTTGCCGAGCAGGGCGGCGCCCATGATCTCGCTGGCGCTCATCGTGGCCTGAGTGACGGTGCCCAGCTGGTGCCAGGCCGACACGCGGGCGGAGGCGAAGGCGGTCTGCCCGTTGGCGAACGTCTCCAGTTCGTGTGCCACGGGGTTCTCCTTTCGGAAATGGCAAGAGGCCGAGCCACATGGCTCGGCCCAAGGGATGGGTGGCGGCGCGGCCGGGGCCGGGCGTTGCCCGGCCCCGGCGTTGTCATCAGGACTGCTCGTTGCCCGAGGAGTTCTCGGCCGTGGTGTTGCTGGCCTCGGCGTCGACCGTCTCGGACGTGGCGTCGGCCTGAGCGGTGGCGTTCGAGGTCTCGGCCTCGGCCGTCTCGCCCTCGCCGGCCGGGGCCGGGTAGGCGAAGGTGAGCGGGGCGTCGGAGACCATCTCGATGTCGCCCTTGGCGGCGGCCTTGGTGCAGTTGTTGCGCACCGCCCCGGAGCTGACGTTGCGCCCGCCGAGCTGGGCGCTGATCGTGGTGGCGATCTCCTGCGGCGACATCCAGCGGCCGGGGTTGGCCGCCAGCACGGCCAGGGTCAGCTTCTCCAGCTCGCCCTTGGCGAACGGCTGGCTGCCGTCGCCGTTGACCGTCAGGTCGGTGCGGCGGACCGCCCCGGCCGTCGCGGTGCTCGCCGTGCGCGGCGGCAGCCGCTTGGGCAGCTTCACGACGTGCCCGGTGCCATCCTCGGCGACGACGTGGATCGTGCCGTCGGAGCGGATCAAGGACTGCACCAGGGCGACCGCCTCGGGCGATTCGGTCACGCCCTTGACCACCTGGAAGCAGACCGGGCAGCGGGGCGGCTCCGGGTTCGGGTCGACCTCGCTGGCCTTGGTCGGTCCGGCGATCCACCGGCGCGGGATACCGGGCAGACGGCGCGCGGCGTCGGCCTGCTCCATCGCGGCCAGCAGCCGGGAGGCGGTCGGGTGTCCGATGCCGCTCTCGTTGACGATCTCGTCGAGGGTCGCGCCGTCGTCGCCGTACTCGGCGATGACCGCCTTGATCGTCATGACCTTGCGGTCGCCGGGACGGCTCTGCTGCACGACCGTGACGGCCGCCCGGACGGGCTGGTCCTCCGACCCGTCGTCGTCCTCGTCGTCCGAGTCCTGGTCGTCGTCGTCCTCGTCGTCGTCCTCGTCGGACTCCGTGCCCTCGTGGTCGTCCTCGTCCTCGTGGTCCGAGTCCTGGCTGTCGCTGTCCGCCCCGGCGTCGGCGCTGTCCGGGTTCGCGTCCTCGCCGTTGTTGCTGGCGGCTTGGTCGTCGGCGCCGTCCTGGCCGGTGGAGCCGCCGCCGTCCAGCTCCGTGCCGGGCTCCGGGTCGTCGGCGAGGTTGTCGCCGGCCTCGCCGGCCCCGAGGCCCGGGGTGATGTCGGCCTCGGTGTCGCCGGTGAGGCCGGTGTCGTTGATGTCGTTGCCCTGCCCGAGGTCCGGGTCGGCCTCGTCGGAGGTGACGGCTTCCGTGACGCCCTCGGCCATGGTGTAGCGGGTGGGGACGCCCTCGGCGGCGTCGGTGTCGGTGTCGACCGGGACGATCAGACCGGCGTCGGACAGGGTCTTGATCGCCTTGTCGACGGTCGATCGGGCCTTACCGGACTGGTTGGCCAGCTCGTGGACGTTGCCCTGGCCGAGGTGGTGCAGGGCGTTGAAGACCGCCTGGGTGGCGGGCGTCATGGTGGACAGGTCGTGTTGCATGGTGGTGTCCCCTTTCTGGGACTTGTGGGTTGGCAGCGCGGCACGTCGTTGTGCCGTGCTGTGGTGCGCCGGGTCGCGGGCAGCAGGTATCGCGGCAGGCGCGTGGGGCGGTGCGCTGCCGTGATGGGGTGCTGCGAGGGGCGGCCCGGTGGCCTGGATAGCGGCCGGTGGCCGCCGGGGAGGATCAGTCGCCGGAGGCGGCGGCCTCGGTGGCGGCGGGCTCCAGGACGTAGAAGCCGTGGGCCGGATCGTGGTAGATCCCGGCGTCGGCGTGGGAGAGGCGCAGCTGGCCGGGGCCGACCGCCAGGTCGAGTTCGGCGTCTGCCCGGCCGATCCGCACGCGCGTGCGCCGCCCGGCCAGGTGCTGCTTGCGGCAGGCATCGGTGTGCGGCAGGACGACGAGGGTCGTGTCGCCCGGGTTGACGAAGCGCCGCCGCAGCACCGCGCCGGGGTTGGCGTCGGCGTACGCGGTGCGCTCGTCGTCGCGGAGCAGGGTTTCGGCCCAGTTGCGGGCGTACCGGTACTCGCGGCCGAGCTTCGCGATGGCGTCCAGCGGCCCGGTCAGCGCCGTGATCGACGTGGACAGGTCGTCCTCGTTGATCAGCGCGGTCCGCAGCCGGTCGACGGTGAGCAGCAGCTCCAGCCGGTGACGGCGCATCGTGTCGGCGGCCTTGGGGAGATCGGCGGCGGCCGGTACCGGGTCGGTGGCGTGCTGGTCGAGGGTGCGGCCGGTGAGCCGGGCGATCCAGCGGCCGACCGAGTCGGCGTTGAGCATGGCGGCCTCCTACTCGGCGAGCTGGTCCAGCTCGGTTGGGGTGAGCTGGTCGGGGTTGCGGCTGCGCCAGGCGGCCGAGTGCCGCAGCGCCCACCAGCGCAGCAGCGACCGGCAGGCGGTGGCGAGGTCGTCGCGGACCGGCAGCCGGTAGGCCCTGCCGGAGGCGATCTGGGCCGCGTCGGTGCAGGCGACCGGCTGCCAGATCCCGTCGTCGGTCTCGACGAGCACGCCGACCATCCGGTTCGGGTACGGCACCGCGAACGCCTGCGCGGCCTCGGCGTCGACGGTCACCCGCCACTGGTGGTGGGTGAAGCGCTGCATGGTGGCCACGCCGTGGCCCGGGTCGCCGGAGCACAGCAGCAGGTGGCGCTGCTCGCCGTCGTTGAGCGGGCGGTGCCGCCGCCAGGCCCGGTACAGGTCGAGCAGGCTGCCGGTGATGACGGTGTGCCGCTCCATGGCGACGCGCCGGTCGATCGTGGCGAGCACGTCCTGCATCGCCGCGCCGGTGCCGGCGAGCCGGAGACCGACCGACGGCCGCGGGGCCGGGCTGTCGAGGTCGGCGCTGCTAGTGTTGTAGGCCATGGCGGTCTTGTGCAGGATGCGGGCGAGGTCGCCGAAGGCGTCCTCGGTGCCGGTGTCGTAGCGCCACAGCTGCTCGGGCAGCACGTCGTTGGTGGAGGCGGCGATCAGCCGCAGAGCGGGGTCGGCGAGGAACATGTCGTCTCCTTCGTGGGATGTCGGTGGGCATGGCGAAGGCCGGTCGCAGCTGGGCTGCGACCGGTCCTCGAGCTGGTGAATGGTTAGGCGATGGTGACCGCGCACAGGCGGGCGCTGGGCTTCAGCGTCCGCAGGTACCTGATGGCCTCGTTCAGGAAGCGCAGCCGGTCGGCGATGGTGTCGCTGGACGGCTTGAGGACCTTGCCTTCGGCGGTGATCAGCAGATCCCCGACGATGGCCATGCGCCAGTGCAGCCCGGCGTAGGCGTGCTCTCCGGCCTGGTAGGCGGCCAGCTCGGCGGGGTCGAACTCGTAGTTGCCGGCGCTGGCGAGCATCGCGATGACGCGAGGCTGTGCGTGGAACCGGCGGCGGGCCTCGTTGAGGGTGACCTTGGACGGGTCGGCCTGGTGCTGGGCGAGATAGTCCTCCCACGGTCGGGCGGGCCGAGCGGTGGCCGGGGTGGAGTTCATGTACTGGTTCCAGGCGTGCCAGCGGAGGCGGGCCTGGGTTGCGGCGGCTGCGGCGGCCCCGTTGAGGTCGAGGCGGCTCTTGCGGCCTCCGGCGGCCTTGGTGATGGCGCCGAACCGGCGCGCGGTGTCGAGCAGGTAGTAGTCGAGGAACCGGGTGATCCAGCCGATGAACCGGCGGTGCCGGACGTGGAAGCGTCGGGCGGGGGTGCCGTTGGCGTTGAGGAGGTCGTTGACCTTCTCGGAGGCGGAGAACCAGTCGGCGTCCTCGCCGGGGTGGAACACGACGGTGACGACCTGGTCGGTGAGCGGGGTGTTGGTGGGCATGGCGGGGTGCTCCCTTCGCGAAGGAGTGGGTTGGGGTTTGCTGTGCTGGTGGTGCCACCGGATCGCGACGTCTGGGCCTGGGTGCTGCCGTGAGGGGCGCGGGGCGGGGATCGGAGCCGACCAGAGGGTGGGCTATGCGATCCCGCTGGCGCGGGCGGGTCCAGGAAGGACAGACGGGCGACGGTGCGAGCAAAAAGTGAAGAGAAGAAGCTGCACCGTAGCGAGGCGACCTGTCAGCACAACTCCTGTCAGGAAAGCCGACCATGCCTCTGACGTGCATTGACAGGTTCGGTCCTGGGGCTGCCAGGTTGTGTCAGGTCAGGAAGACGCCGTTCTCGTCGTAGTTCGAGTTGGCGGCGACCACACGGCCGTGGTCGCTGGGCAGCCCGGCCAGGCGCACGCGCTGCGTATCGCCTACGGGAAGCCATACGGCGTCGGCGGGATCGCTGCTGTGGGTCGCCGTGGCGACGAGTACGCCTTCGGGCCGCCGGCCGCGCAGGTACGCGTGGAGGTGTTCTTCACGGTCCTCGCTCGGCAGCCAGAACAGCACCGGATAGCGCGGGCCGCCCTTGCGGGCCAGGGCCGCGTACTTGTCCAGCTTGGCGGCCAGCTTGCCCAGGGGCTCGCTGCCGGTGTCGGCCTCCAGCCAATACCCGACCGTCGTGCCGTCCTCGCTCCACAGGCCGTGCCCGTCGGGGGTGACCGGTGAGAAGCGGGCCGCTGTCTTCGTCTCCGGCCACCACCGCGACAGCTCGGCGGCCGGGTGGCTGCGGGCGTACGCCGACAGCCGGACGCCGAACTCGGTGGCCGTGAGCAGGTGTGTCAGATTCGGATTGGCTGACAGCCGTTGCATCTGCTGGCGGCTGGTGCGAGCGGTGGGCTCGGGCCGGTTGTGGGCTGCGGCCTGAAACCGGTGACCGTTGTGGCCGAGGGTCCAGTGCCAGGGCTGCGAGCCGCCGCCGTCGCGGGCAAACCGGAACCGGTCCAGTAGCCCCAGCCGGTACAGCTCACCGAGGCGGATCTGGCAGGTACGCCGGGCCAGAAAGAACAGGGCGTGGATCTGATCGGTGGTGAGGACCTGGTGGCCGTCGAGCAGCTGGAGCAGCTGGCGGTCACGAGAGGTGATGTGCGGGTAGATGGCCAGCAGGCCATCAGAGCGCGATTGCGGCATAGGTAGATACCCCCGGGGAGAGAGAAACCCTGTAAGGAGTCTGGATAGGTTGATCTTGCTGTCAGGGCTGCGGCAGGCCGGGTTTGGGCAGCTCAGACACCTGACAGGCGCGGGTCGGGGGGCTCGCCTGGGGTCTCGTGTCGCAGACACCCCCAAACGAGCCCCCAGTGCTGCACCCGGCCGAGGACCCAGACGAGCGGGCTTGATCAGCGTTCGCGTTGCTCCATCCGCCGTTTCATGACTGTTTTGGCCAGCCGGTGCATCGGTGGTTCCTCGCCGTCGACGGCGTGGGCGGCGGCATGGGCCTGCCGGATCGCGGTGGCCTCGCCGACGATCGGCGCGGGCGGGTTGCTGACGAAGGTGAACCCCGGAAGCTCCCGATTGCCGACGAGCAGCCGGGCCGCGGCGGTGTAGACGTCGAGATGGGCGAGGTCGTGCTCGTCCAGCTCGGGCTTCGTGTGCCGCGACAGCTCCCGGGCGTCGCCCGGGTCGACGTTGAAGAACAGCTTCGAGCGGGCGTTCGCCGAGATCGCCGACGCCACGTCCTTCGGCAGCTGCGCCAGATCCTGGTGAGCCAGGACCAGGCCGAGCCGGAACCCTCGCGCCTCGGCCAGCATGTCGGCCACGCTGCCCGGCAGTGTCAAAAAGTTTTGACACTCGTCAACGTAAAGACTGGCGTCTTTTCGCTGGTCCTCGGGCACGCTGGCTCGTGCGATGGCGGCCTGCCAGACCCGGGCGACGATCAGCGAACCCAGGATGCGGCTGGTCTCCTCACCGAGGATGCCTTTCGGCAGCCGGCACAGCAGCACACCGCCGTCGAGCACCTTGCCCATGTCGAACGAGCTGTTCGTGTTCCCGATGACCGACTTCACGAAGTCGCGCAGCAGGAACGCCCGCAGGCGCGCCAGGACGGGGGCGATGACCTGGCCCCGGAACTGCTCGTTGATGCCGTCGTACCAGAGCCAGAACCCGCCCAGGCCGTCCGGGTCGTCCAGGCCGTTGGTGAACCTGGCCCGGAAGTCCTTGTCCTGCAACAGCGACGGGACGAGGCTGAGGGTCGGCTTCGCGTGGCGCATCAGCGTCAGGCAGGCCACCCGCATCGTGTCGTCCATACGCGGACCCCACTGCCCCTGGAAGATCTTCGCGAAGATCCCGACCAAGTTATCCACAGCCAGATGCGGGTCGCCCCGGTCGTCGAGCGGGTTGAAGCAGGCCGGGTTCTCCTGGTCGGGGTCGATGATCGCGATCCGGTCGGCGTAGGTCGCGGGGAGGCGGTCGAGGATGTCGGTAATCAAGTCCCCTCGCGGGTCGATGACCACCGTGCCCCGGCCCGCCTTGATGTCGGCCAGGATCATGTTCAGCATCAACGTGGACTTGCCGACGCCGGTCTTGCCGACCACGTGAACGTGCTGACGAGCGTCCATCACGTTCAGGCCGACCGAGTGGTTGCCGATCTGCGAACGCCCGAGCACCTTCACCCCTCGCCCGCCGGAGGGCACGGCCACGGGCGCCGGCACGGCCTTGGCCCGAGCCCGATCGAGGCCCGGGACCGCCACGTCCTGGGGCAGAGCTGCCATGGCGGCGAGCTCCGGCACGGTGGCCAGGAACCCCCGCCGTAGACGCCGTCCGGCGATCGTGGCCACCGGCTGGGGCATCTTCATGCGCCGCAGCCGGTTTGGGCCGGTGTACGCCGCGGCGGCCGAGGCGATCGTGTGCCCGAGCCCGACGAGGCGCTCGCGGATCTGCTTCGTGCGCGCCTTGTCCGGCGGAGTCTTGCCCGCGTCGGCCGCGACGGCGAACCGGATCGCGATCTCAAAGTGCGGCACCCGAATCGCCTTGTCGACAATCGTGCGGGCGTCGGCGTTGGCCACTGGATCACGCTCACCGGCCCGCACGGGCGTACGCGCCGGTGTCCGCCGTGACGGGCCGGGTGTGAACACGTCCAGTGCCCAGATCAGCGGTTCGGTGAGCAGCCGCGCGACCCCGGAAACGGCACGGGCGGCCACATCGGGCCGCCCGTGGGGGTGTGTGCCGGTCGCCGCCGCCGTGCGTCTGGCGGCGCGTAGCCGCCGGGGTGGTGCCGGTCGGGCCAGGATCTGCACGCACGCGTGCTCGCGGTCGCGGACCTCGGCCCCGGCCGACAGCAGCGCCCGCAGTGGGTCGGTGTCGTGCTCGCTGCGCAGGGGCAGCGAGTCGGCCGACTGCGGCCAGTGCGCCCCGCCGACCTGCTCCACCACATTGGCCGGGATCGGCTCTGCGGCATCGGTGACGGTGACAGTGGCGGCGGGCCAGGCCGCCCGGATCGCGGCCTCGACCGCGCCGGGCGGGACCGTGCCGGGCACCCACACCCGGATCGTCAGGGTGCGGCCGGTCCAGGTGTACTCCCAGCCGATGTGCGGCATGCCGTAGATCCGCCGCCGCCACACCGAGGGCGTGAGGACGCCCATGATGGTGATCCAGAACGCCGCCGCCGATTCCGCCGTCACCTCCGGCGGCGCGGCCACCGTCAGCCACCGCGCCCCCGTGGCGTACCGGGAGTGCCGCCAGGCGAGGACCTTGTCCCGGGCGGCGACACCGCCGATGATCAAGACCGGGACGAAGAACGCCAGCCACGGCCGGGCCGTGATCCACGCCCACAGGTCGCCGAGCCGGGTCACGATTTCGGGATTCATGACGCCTCACCGATTCCCGTCACGGCGATCTTGTGTTCGGCCGCCGACCCGACGCTGCGGAACGGAATCCGCGAGCGGCCAGCGATGAGCAGACCCTCCCCGCGTGGCGCCGCCAGGAGGAGCCGGGCTTCCCCGGCGGTCAGCGAGAACGCCTCCTTCACCTTGTCGATGGCCTGGGTCGACTGGTGCATCAGCACTTGGGTCGCGGCGTTGGACACCACGGCCATCCCGAGGTCGGTGCCGAGCACATCGGCCGCGTCCTGGGTGACGACGCACAGCCCGGCCGACCGCTTGCGCGCGGCCTTGGCCATGCGGAACAGGAACCGTGCACCCTCCCCGTCCCTCATCAGCAGCCAGGCTTCGTCCACCACGACGAGGTGCCGCCGCCGGCGTACGCCAGACAACGGAGTGTCGATGCCCGACCAGATCGAGTCCAGGGCCAGGAGCGTGCCGACCGTGCGCAGCTCGTCGGGCAGGTGCCGCAGCGACCAGACGACCAGGTGGCCGTCCGGGGCGGTGGACGTCGGTCCGTCGAACAGGCTGGAGAAGTTGCCCGTGGTCCACGGGGCCAGCCGGGCGGCCAGCTGCTCGCCCGCCGGGTCCTCGTCGGCCGCCAGCACCTCGGCCAGGTCCCGCAGCAGCGGCGCGGGCTTGGTCCAGGTGGCCGGGTCGCCGTTGATCCCGGCCGCCGCGTACGTGGCCGTGATCGCCCGATCGAGGGCAGCGCGCTCGGTCGGTGGTGGCGGTGCGCCGAGCATGACCGCGATCAGCGTGTGCAGGTACAGCCCGCGCCGGGTCAGCGTGTCGGCCCGGTTGTCGTGGGGCAGATCCAGGGGGTTGATGCGTACGCCGGGCAGGCCGAGCTGCACGACGGTCCCCCCGACGTGCTCCGCCAGGGGCGCGTACTCGTCCTCCGGATCGATAATCGAGACCCGGGTGCCCTGGTACAGGTTCCGCAGCACTTCGAGCTTGACGAAGTACGACTTGCCCGCGCCGGACTGGGCGAGGACGACGGAGTTGTGGTTGTCCTGCCGCCACCGGTCCCACAGCAGCACGCCGTTGCTGGTGGTGTTCAGCCCGTAGAGCACGCCGTCCGGCGGGGCCGCGACGCCCGGTGCCGGTGCGGCCAGATCCGCTGAGGCGAGGGGGAAGGCGGCTGCTAGGGCGTTGGTGTCGAGGATGCGGCGCATCCGCAGCGGGTCCACGCCGATCGGCAGCGTCGCGACCCAGCCCTGCTGGTGGCGGAACGTGGTCGGCTGTAGGTCCAGAAGGACCGACGCGGCGGCCGACTTGACGCCCGCGGTGACCGCGCGCAGCTCGTCGAGGTCTCGGGCGTGGATGGTGACGTAGATGCCGACGTCGAACAGCTTGGCCGCACCTCGGGCGACCCGCTCGGCGAGGTCGGCGGCGTCGGCTGCCGCAGCCTCGGTTATCGGGTCGCCGAGCTTGCCCTGGTCGGCGTCCAGACGGCGCGAGGACTCCAGACGGGCGCGCTGGCGCTTGAGCATCGGCGCGGCCAGCTGCGCCGCGACCGGGTCTATGTGCACGGCCACGTCCACGCGGCCCGGGTAGGACAGCAGCGGATCGAGCCAGGCCGGGCCGACCTCGGCCGGGTAGCCGGTGACGGCGAAGGTGGCGGCGTAGCCGTCGCCGACCTGCACGTGCCAGGGGGTGACCGACAGAGCGGCCGGGGAGGGCATGCCCTCCCCGGCCGCGACTGTCTTCTTTCTGGTTTTCCACAGGTTCATTCGTTGCTCCGCAGGGTAATGGGGGCGCCCGGAACGGCTCTCGGGCCGGGCACCGGTGGGTTGAAGGGATCGGCGGCGGTGGCCAGCGCGGCGGACACCGCCGGGCCGTCCAGGGCAGCGGCTTCGACACCGAGCCCGGTCAGGGCGCGTACGGCGGTATCGGCGACCTGCTCGCCGGTGATGACGGCCAGCACCTGACGGCGCAGCGGATCGCGCTCCTCATCGAGGTCGAGAAGGAACTCGGCGTAGTCGTCGGCTGCCGCCGCCAGAGCCGGATGCGGCAGGCGGGGCGCGTGGTCGACGGTGGCCTGCGCGTGCGCGGTCAGGTCGTGGCGCTGGGCGGCCACGACGATCTGCGCGGGACCGGTCAGGCTGTTGAGGAACCGGCCGAACCCGTCCAGCAGCGCGCCCTGCTCGCCGCCGGTACGCAGGTGGATGTTCGTGGTGCCGCAGGCGATCAGCACCCGGGACTTGCCCTCGGAGGTGACGACTCCGCTCGCGCTGACGGCCGTGACCGGCGAGCGCAGCGGCGCCGGGACGCTCGTCTTGCCGGCCACCGCGGCGACCGAGGTCGCCCGAGCGCTGCCGGGGGTGAGCTGGCGCGGGCTGCGCGACAGCGTGATCCCGTGCTTGAGCCACACATCCAGCGGCAGGCCGTCGCGCCGCCCGAGGGCGACGACGATCGCGATGGAGAACACGATCATCCCGGCGACGATCCACACAGGTAGGGGCAGCAGCGGCCCCAAGGTCCGGTAGATGCCGAACCCGCCGAGGCCGACGCCGCCGACGATGGCCAGCTGCCGGAACGTGAGCCCGAACGCGATGCGGTCCGGTGCGTTGACGTCGGCCGTGACCACGGCGCGCGGGGTGGTGTCTTCGTCGTGGGTCATCGCCCACCTCGCATCGTGCGCCCGAACGGGATCTTGCGGGTGATGGACTGGATCAGGACCGCCCGGACCAGCACGCCGCCCATGCTGGGGCCGCCCTTGTGAGTCACGTACCGGCGCATCATGCTCGGGATCTTGAGCGTGACCCACAGCAGCACGGCCGTGATCATCAGGTTGATGATGTCCGAGCCGGGCAGGCCGATCAGCACTGGCAGGCTGCTGTTCGGGTCGATCAGCAGTTGCACGCCCGTGCTGAAGGCGATCGCCTGAAGCGTCGGGGTGGCCAGGCAGCCGATCCCGGTGCGCCACCACAGGTCCGCCGCGCCCTGGGTCCAGGGCGTGGCGTAGCAGGCGAGGGCGACGGGGGCGACTCCGGCCCAGATGATCAGCACCCCGATCCGGACGATCCAGCTGCCGACCAGGGCGAACATCAGCCCGACGATCAGCAGCCCGATGATCAGGGCGACCAGGGCGGTGCCTTCGTCGCTCAGCGCGGCGGTCACGTGGGTGCGGGTCGCGTTGACCGCCTCGGTCGTCGGTGCCGCTGTGCCGACCATGGACACGGTCAGCGCGTTGGCGATCTCGATCAGCGCGGCGCTCAGCGCGACCGCGAAGTTGCTGGCGACCAGTCCGACGATGAGGCGGGGTACCAGATCCTTGATGCTGTAACGCATCTCGACCGAGCCGCCGGCCATCGTGGCGATGCCGACGGCGATGATGGCGAGGATGAAGCAGGCGTTGACGACATACGCGCTCTTGGTCGCGATCGTCTGTACCTGCGGCAGGACGGTGACGTCCGGCGAGAGGAACATCGATGAGCTCAGGTAGGCGAGGAGCCCGCCGAGCAGGTCTTGCAACCGCTCGGCGAGCCAGTCGACCAGCCCATTCATCAGCCAGTTGACCATGATGGGTGTCCTGTCCTCAGCCGCCGAGGATGCCCTGCAGGACGGACAGCACGACCGGTGCGAGCACGGCCAGGGCGTAGCCGATCAGGGCGGACTTGAAGTTGCCCTTGGCCTGCTCGACCTGGCTCGGGTCGCCTCCGGCGGCCATGTAGCGCAGGCCACCCACGACGAGGAACATCGTGGCCACAGCGGCGATGATGCCCATGATCCACGTGCGGATGCCGTCGATGACCTGCGGCAGGGTTTTCGGGGCCGCCAGCGGCTGCGGCGCGGCGGCGAGGATGTCGTTGAGGTAGTGCAGAGTTGTGTGCATTGCGGCGCTCCACAGGATGTGGGGGCCGCCGCGGCGGGGACCGGGCGAAGTCCTGGAGAGGTCCGGTGGGGGCGCTCCTCCCTTGCAAGGGAAGGGATTGCGGTGTCAGTACGCCGCGCCAGCCATGCCGGACCTGTAGGGCCTCGCCCGTGGGTGGTCCCCACCGGGCGGGCATGCCGTGGATGACATGCACCGCCCAGATCCGTGCTGTCAGGGCGATCGAACCGGCCTGCGACCTGTCACGACCTGTCTGCGCCTGACGGCCGCGCCGCGTCGGCGGACCTGACAGGGCTGCCCCGCAACGCAACCTCCGTGCGCAACGCTGAAGAGGCCGCCCCGGGCGATGCCCGGGGCGGCCTTGGTGGTGCGGCGGGATGTGGCGAGTTGCCCGTCAGGCGAGCGCGGGTTCGCCCATCTGGGTACGGACCGGGACGGACAGTTCGCCTCGTACGACGGCCGCGGCTACGGCTCGTTCGGCGCGGCGGCGCCGCATGCGCAGCACGGAGGCGGTCACGCCCTTCTCGGCGGCCAGCGTCTCGATGAGCGCGTCGCCGAAGCGGGTCGCGCTGATGAGCTCGGCGGCCTCCGAGGTGATGACGCCGGCGGCGGCGGCCCGGCCGAGCAGAAGGTCCGGGTGGCCGTACGGGCGCTTGGGCGTACGCGATCCGCTGGACAGCTCGGCGGGAAGCTCCTCGGTGTCGCGGATCTTCTTGATGACCGCTTCGCCGCCTCGGTACGCCGCCCACGTCAGGCGCATCCACAGCCGGGGCCGGTCGAGGTCGGCGGTGCGCAGCGCGTGCAGGAACTCGGCCAGGATCTCCGAGTCGATGTCCTCGGCGTGGCGGGGGTAGCCGCGGCTGAACTTCGCGGCGAAGTGGGTCAGGGCGGGCAGGGCGACGCCGATCGCGCCGACGACCCACGCCGGTCCCCATTCCCGGGCCTGCAGGGCCAGCTGCCGCCACGTCGCGTCGATGGTGTCGGAGTCGTAGCTCTCGAACAGCATCATCTTGCGCAGCGCGTCCAGCGGCATGGTCTTGTCCGGCAGGCCGGGCACCGGGCGGGCGTCGAACACCAGCGGCGCGGGCTCGCAGGTCAGCAGCGCGAACGCCTGCTCGGCCTGGGCCAGGGCGCCGGAGCGGAAGGAGGTGGTGGTGGTTGGCATGTCGTGTCCCCTCGTGGTGGAGCCGAACCGCCGGCTGCGGCGGCCCATGCCTCGATTGGAGACAGGCGACCTGACACCCCAAGGCTCCGTTAGATCGGGACAGGTTCGGACAGGTCGTGCCAGGTTCACGGCTGTCAGCCCGGCCCGCAGGATCGGCCGCTGACTGGTCCTGTCAGGTCGGGGGCGGGTTCGATCGGCCCAACACGGCCGTTCTAGGCACTGTCAGTACGCCCGCCGGTCCGGGGGCCACCGTGCCCATGACCGACAACACCAACCACCACAGCGCCCCGGTCCCGGTCGGGGACGTCGTGCCGGGCGACGTGCCCGTGCCGATCACCGTCTGGCCGGTGCCCGCCCCGCGCAAGGGCGACACCATGTCCAACGCCATGGGCGTGCGGCTCGTTCACAACCTCACCCACCCCGGCGAGCTGATCGTCGATCTGGCTGACGGGCCGCAGCTGGCCCGCGCGGTCATCGCGGCCAGCCGCCGCAGTCACCTTCAGGCGGCCCGGCAGACCGGCTGGGGGCGGGAGCCCGCGCGGCTCATCGTCACCGGCTGGCCGCTCGACGGCCTGGTCCCGGTGGAGTTCTTCATCCGCTGCCGGGACGCTCTGCTGCCCGGCGGCTGCGTGGCCGTGCTTCTCAGCCACGACGTGACCGCACCGGTCGACGTCATCATCGCCGCCAAGACGGCGGGCCTGAGCTACCTGCAGCACATCGTGGCGGCCGACCGGCTGCCCCGGCGTGGGCAGGAGACGCTGCTCGACATCCACACCGACGTGCTGATCATGACGCTCAGCGCGGCCGGGAACGGAGGTGGGCGGTGACCAAGCCGATGCCGGTCACGTCGGTGTGGCTGACCTGCCAGCAGCCCTCCCGGGACCAGCGGCGAGGCCGCTACGTCCCGGAGTCGTCCAGCCATCCGGGCAAGATGCTGCCCAACCTGGCCGCGCACGCCATTCGCGCCTACACCGCGCCGGGAGACCTGGTGTTCGACCCGATGTGCGGGTCGGGCACGACCCTCGTGGAGGCCATGCACCTGGGGCGGGAGGGGATCGGGATCGACATCGAGCCCCGCTTCACCGCTCTGGCCGAAGCGAACGTCGCGCTGGCTGCGTCGCAGGGCGCCGCCGGCACCGGGCGAGTCGTCACCGGCGACGCCACCAGGTTGCTCGATCTGGTCCCGGCGTCCGCGGTCGGGCGAGCGGGACTCGTGCTCACCTCTCCGCCCTACGGCAGGGGGACTCACGGCCTGGTGCGGGCAACGAGTACCGGGGTACGCAAGCGGGACCACCTCTATGGGGACCGGGAGTCGGGCAACCTCGCCTATGCGGGATGGTCCCGCTTGCTCGACGGGTTCGCCGAGATCCTGGCCGCGAGCTACCAGCTGCTGCGTCCCGGCGGGACCGTGGTCATCACCTGCCGACCGGTACGCCGCCAGCGGGACGACTTCGTGGACCTGCCCGGCGAGCTGCTGGCCGTCGCCACGTCGGTCGGCCTGGTCCCGGTGGAGCGGTGCGCGGCGATGCTCGCCGCCGTCCGCGACGGGCAGATCGTGCACCGGGCCAGCATGTTTGGCCTGATGGCGGTCCGTCGCGCCCGCGCCGAAGGCGTCCCCGTGCACCTCGTGGCGCACGAGGACGTCTGGGTGCTCCGGCGCTCATGAAGTTTCACACTGGTGTCGCATAAGGGCAGCTCAAGCCCTGTGACCGTCGCCTATCGCGCCGGTTGACGTGACACCGCCCACCAGGAGGCGGCGGGATCGGGGCAGGTCAGCCCCGCCCCGCCGCTTCCCGTCCCCGCTGACCCGTGCACCTGACCAGCGGCCGTCCACGGTCCCGCTTGCCGCGACCCGAGTCCCGCCTTGGGCTGGGGTGGGGTGCACGACAGTCCCGCCCGCGTCCGATGCGGGCGGGACCCTACGCCGACATCGAGCGGGACCGCCTCGCCGCCCGGCGGGACCAGTCCCGCTCGAGTACCGCTGCGAGCGGCCGGCACCGGGACTCGTCCCGCGCCACCGGCCGGCGCGAGTCCCGCTCGGCGTTCGCCCTTCTACCTCTTCTACCGCCGTTGCGTCCGGCGCCGCCGACTCGGCCGCGCCGGTCCACCTCACACCCTTGGAGGCAAACATGCGGAACTTCCTGACACTGCCCGAGCGCAACACCTACGCCAGCGCCAACGGGCTGGCGCTCCTGGTCGCCGTCATCACGGTCAACGGGCTCGCGGCGGCCGGCGGCAACCTCGCCATCATCGCGGTCCTGGCCGTCACCGCCGGGTTGACGCTGGCCGGATGGTCGCGGCTGCTCTACAGCCTCATCGACGCCGGGAACCGGTCGATCGGCCCGCTGGTCGGGCTGGTCACCGTGGCCGTGCTGCTGGCGGCCTGGGCCGCCGGATGGCCGCTGCTGCTCGGCGTCGCGCTGCTGCTGGTCGTGTGCTGGCTGCCGTTCATGGCCGCCGACGCGGCCGGGCAGGCACTGCGCATACGCGCGTACTGGTCCAACTCCGAGCAGCTGTGGCAGGCGGCGACGGTCGCGCAGATCGTCATCGACGCCATCGCCCTCGGCGCGACCGCCGTGCTCCTGGCCGGGCCCTGGGACGGCCCTGTGCCGCTCGTGCGGCTCGCGGCGACGCTGCTGATGCTCGTGCCGCTGCTGCTGTCGCGGGCCGCCGACCGGTCGGGGCCGATTCCTCGCATCCTGTTCTGGCCCACCCCCGGCGAGCGGGAAGCGCACGTCACGCGGCCTGCTGACGAGCCGCAGCAGCAGTGACCTGACAGGCGGCGACCTGTCAGGTTCGCGGGCTGTCAGGTCGTGACAGGTCGCCGAGCCTGACAGGTCGCCCCGCCCGTGCCCGGGGCGGCCTAGCCTGGAGGTTCTCCTTATACCTATGTGCCCCTTGATCTGACGTCGCACGCGACGGCACCGCGCCCACCGCATCCCGGTCGGCCGCCGCCGCCTGACCCAGACCAGGCACCCACACAACCCACGCCCCTCGCACCCGCGACCGGGGCGCGGTATCCCCATCCCTGCAGGCGGTCACCGAACGGTGGCCGCCACTTTCCGTGTCCCGTGGAGGACGACATGCTCCAGCCCGCCTGGTACCTGACAGACCACGACTGGTTCGCCCGCCTGGCCGACGCACCCCGTCTGCACACTGACGGTCAGGCCGTCCTCGGCCAGGTCGCCGACCTGTTCAGCGACGAGTCCTACTTCAACCCGGCCAAGACCGTGGCCACCGTGCACGTGCTGCTGCTGGCCGCCGAGCACCTCGGCGACACCCTCACCTGGGCCGCCGACCAGCACGACATGGCCGACCTGACCCGGCTGACCGCCGGGCTCAACCTCGTGCAAGCGCACCTGACCCAGATTGTGCAGCGCCTCGCCGAGCACACCCACAACCGTGCCTTCCGACGCTCGGACACGGTGCCCGCCGCGGCGGCAAAGGCACTGACCGACAGCCTCAGCGCCGCCGGCAACAGCGGCGAGGTCTGCGCCGGACACCTCAAGGAGGCCCACCTCACCCTGCACAACTCGACCCGGTAGCCCATCCACCCCGGGCGCGCGTACCGGCGACGGACGCGCGCCTTCTGCATGCCTGGAGGCTGCCCCATGGCCGAGACCGGCGACGGGCTGACCCGCGTGACCTTCGACGCCACCCGCCGCACCAGCGGCAGCATCGACGCGCTCATGGCCGCATCCGGCGACAACGTGACCGACGCCAGCAAGGGCGCGCTACGGCTGGCCGCGACCCTGCTCGCCTACACCCGCCCGGACAGCACCATGCACGTCCTGGCCCCTGACGGCGCGACTCACATCGTGCACCTTCCCTGAACCCACCCGACCGGAGGATCACCATGTCCAAACTCTGGTGGCGGCTGTCCGAGGTCAGCCCCCTGGCCGAACACGCCGTCCACACTCCGACCGTCAATAACCCCGCCTACCTGCTGCGAGCGCCCAGCGCCGTCGCGGCGTTGATCTGGGAGCAGGACGAGACCGGCAGCGAGACGCTGCGCTCCAACGGATCGCCCGGCTGGCACGACGAGACCGGCCAACTCCACCGCGCCCATGCCCTCACCTGGCAGCACCCCGCCTCGGGAACCAGCGGCGTCCACGACCACGCCGACCCCCACCGGAATCTGGTCCTGCTGAAGGTGCGCCGCCGCGACCGCTCGATCCACCCGGTGATCGACACGATCCGGTACGGGGTCAAGCGCAAGCACCACTGGTTCTGGATCGACACCACCAGATGGCCGTATGCGTACGGCACTGCCGATCACCGCGAGGAGATCGTCCCGGCTGAGGCCACCTGGATCAGATCCGAGGTCGAAGCCCCGGCCCTGGAGCGCCTGTCCTACCCGGCGGTGATCGCCGACGGCTACGTCGGCGCGGACGGGGTCCTGCCCCGATTCACCCGCGACACCGTCACCCAGATGATCACCGACCTCGACGAGCTGAACATCCACCCGGCCACCATGCTCGGCGAGTTCCCGACCGTGGCCTTCCACGGCGACATCGCGGTCATCTTCTGGCAGCAGCACAGCCTCTCCGACGAACGCGTCCTGGAGATCGACCGCTGCTACCCCGACGCCGAAGGGCTCTACGCCATCGGCGCCTACCAGTGGACCTGGAGCATCACCCGGCGGCGCTGACACCCGCCCGCCCGCTGACCCCAGCAGCCACCTGACCTGACTGTTCCGCACCGCATCACCACGGCCGTTGCCCGGCCGACCGCGCGAACCCGCGCACCCCGGGCACGGCCGCACGGCCGTGCCCGGAGACCACCAGCGATCCGCATTGGAGGACTCCATGCACCGCCACACGACTGCCGCCGAGCGCCCCCTCCGCCCGGCCGCCCGCCGGCGGCCCGAAGTCGCCCCCCACATCCTCGCCCTGCTGCACCAGGCCCAGCAGGGCGACCGCGACGCCTTCGCCGCCCTCTACCTGACCTACCGCGAACCGGTCACCCGCTACGTCACGGTGCGGCTGCGCGGCCGGGACCCCGACCTGATCGCCGACCTCGTCCAGGAGACGTTCACCAACGCCCTGGCCGACCTCGGCTCCGCCCTGGCCGACGTGCGCGGCTGGCTGATCTGGCAGGCCGCGAAGGCATGCAACCAGCACGACTGGTCGCGCCGCCGCTACCTGCGCGCCGCGTACGCCGTGCGCGAAGACGCCGACCGCAGCCCGGCCGCACCGGTCACCGCCGAGCCCGCCCCGACCCGGCTCGGGCGGCTGCCGTTCGTGCACGCGATGGCCCGGCTCACCCCCGACCAGCGCCGCGCGATCCAGCTGCGCTACCTCGACGGGTACCCGCGCGACGCCGCCGCACGGCTCATGGGCCGCAGCGTCTGGGCCGTGGGCGACCTGGAGCGGCGCGCGCTGCGCCGTATGCAGATCACGCTGACCACCCCGCCGGTGACCGCGTAACCCGGGCAGCCGCCAGGCGCGACCGCCTAACCGCCCGCCACGCGGCACCCGCACCACAGACCCGGCCGATGCCCGGCCGATCGCGCGAACCCGCGCACCCCGGGCACGGCCGCACGGCCGTGCCCGGATTCACCAACCTGAACAGGGAGAATCCGTTGCACCCCAACGACCCGAGCCCCGGCATCCCGCCCCGGCTCCTCCACCGCCCCACCGTGGGCGGACTCGTCGTCCCCTACACCACCCTGCAACTGCCGGACGGCCGGTGGCGCTTCGGCGCGGTCGACGTCGATCGCCAGACCAAGGCGCTCAACGACCGGCTGTGCCAGACCTGCGGCACCGGCCTGGAGCGCCGGATCGTGTTCGCGATGCGCGACATGGACCTGGACGCGATGTCCGCCGACGAGCCGGGCATGCATCCCGAGTGCGCCGCCTACACGGCCGCCGCGTGCCCGATGCTGGCCGGGCGGATGAGCCACCACCACACCCACTCGGTCGAGACGCAGCTGTCCGCGCTCGGCGTCGCCTTCCACGGCGACGTCACCACGCAGGCGCGGCTCGGTCGGCCGGCAGCGGCATGGAGCCTGGCCTGGACAAGCGGCTACGAGGTCTACCTGCACCCGCGCACCGGGCGGCTGGCCGCGCGGATCGCTGCGGTCCAACTGCTGCGAGTCCGGCCGATCGTCACGGCGACGGCGGAGGGCCGGTCATGAGCCTGCACGTCGTCGCGATCTACCACAACACCGAGTCACGGTTCTTCCCGTACGAGGACGGCCACGAGCTGCGACAGGTGATCTCCCACTGGCGGCAGTGGCCCACCGGCACCGACCCGATCGAGATCGTCGACTGGGCCTGGCAGGTGTTCAACGCCGACCTCGACATGCTGGAGGCGCGCCGTGGTACGCCGCAAGGCGAGGCCGACTTCCTCATCGCCGCCGCGTACCGGCTCATGCGCCGCCGCTCGCTATCGGTGGGCGACGTCGTCTCGGTCACCGCCGAAGGCGTCGTCACATGGCTGGCGTGCGAGAACGACGGCTGGCGGCAGATCCCCGCCCCGGCCGCGACCATCGGCGCACCGCTGACCGCTGAGGCCGTCTACGGCTACGTCCGAGGCGGCAGCGATGACTAGCACGCATCCCTGCCTGGCCCACCGGCCCGGCCACCACGACGACACGTGCATGCGCGGGCCGTGCGGCTACTGCGGCACCGACCTGCGCACGACCGCCTCCGGCGAATGCCGCTCGTGCCTGAAGATCGTCTGCGAGCAGTGCGACGCCGGATACGACCCCGACGCCGGGCCGATCTGCGCCCCATGCGCACAACCAGGCGACGGGCCCGGCCCGGCCGACTCGCCACCGGACGGCTGGCAGCTGCACCGCCTCGTGGTGTTCCTGCTGTCGCTGTCCTGCGGGCACCAGGTCAGCCTGTTCGTCAACGGGTGGTACCCGGTCGCCGTCGCCTGCTGCGACCGGCTCGGCGGCACCATCCAGAACGGCGTCTACGTTGCCTACGCATCCGATGTGCACTACGTGCGGGTGATCAGCGAACGGTACGAGCACCGGCCGCCCGGCACACCGCGTGAGCCGTCCGAGCTGCGCGGCCGGTGGCCTCGCACCGACGACCCGTACCGCTCGCCACACCCCGGCACGGGACGCTACCCCGCCCGCGTCGGCGCCGTCTGGAGCTTCGACGGCTCCATCGCGCCGGCCACACCGAGCTAACCCGCCTTCCAGCACGCCGCCGTCACCGGCGGCTGAAACACGAAAAGACGGCCCGCCAGAAGGCGGGCCGTCTTCACACCCAGGACCCGGGACGCACCGCCTGGAAAACGAACGCGTCCCGGGTTCTCCAACTCGCATTGGAGGAGTCCAGTGTTCATCACAATCCTGGTGGCCGCCATCATCTACACGGCAGTCACCATCCTCGCCGGGGCCTGCGTCGGCTTCGGCGTGGGCTACCTGGCCGCCCGACCCGCCATCGCGCAGCTGCGCGACGAGCTGGCCGACGCCGCCTGGCAACTGGCCCACGACCCGCTGACCGGTCTCTATAACCGGCGTGGCCTGCGCACCGCGTACGCGGCCTTCGCGGCCACCTTCCCCGGACAGCCGGTCGTCGCCGTCCTGCTCGACCTCGACGGGTTCAAGGACATCAACGACGACCATGGACACGACGTCGGCGACGAGGTCCTGATCGAGATCGCCGAACGGCTCGCTCACGTCGCCAGCGTGTACGGCGGCGAGATCGCCCGGCACTCGGGCGACGAGTTCGCCGCAGTCTTCCCCGTCCGCGAGCACGGCATCAGCCAGATCGCCGATGCACTGCTGGCCGCCGTCGCCGCGCCGATCGACGTACAGGCCGCCACCGGCCCGGCCGCCGTCGCACTGTCCGCCAGCATCGGCCTCGCCGTGGTCGACAGCAACGACCCGCTGGAGGACGTGGCCCTGCACCGCGCGGACATCGCCATGTACCACGCCAAGCGCGGCGGCCGGAACCAGCACGTGCTCTACACCCCGGGCATGACCATGCCGCCCAGCGAGGCCCGCCGCGGGCTGCGCCTGCGCGACCTCCACCAGCAGCGGGGGGTGAGCGCGTGACCGGCCCTCGTGAGGAAATGGCGTGCGCCACCTGCCTGACTCCGCTCAACACCCTCGATGACCAGTACATCCACCCCCGGTTCCGCGACAATGACGGGCACCCGCCGGTACCCGTTCCGACCAGCCAGCTCGACATGGTCAACCGGACCTGTGACTTCTGCGGCGACCAGTACCCGATGTGGACATTGATCGGCGGCAACGTCAGAGTACTGGCGACCAGCAGCCAAGCCGGCCTGATGCAGGACATGGGTGAGACCTGGGCTGCCTGCGTACCGTGCATGGCAGACCTCGACGCCGGACGCGCGATGAAGGTGGTCGACCGCGCGGTACGACGCATGCGCGTGCACGACATCCCTTTCGCCCACGCCGAGACCAGCAAGCTCCACCAGGCATTCCTGCGCCAGCGGCGACCAGGCCGCGTCCTGCTCACCACGACCGCGTGGCCAGACCTCGACCTGCGTCCCCGCGACCTCCCGAAAGTCCGTGACCGGCTAGCGTCGTTCTACCGCGGCCCCCATGAGCTACCGTCAACTCTTCGCATCAGCCACATGCGAACCCATCTGGCAGAATGTCTCGACCGCGCCCGGCTCTACTGGATCGACGAGAGTTTCACCGAGCTGGCCGAGCACGCCGCCTCGCAGCTGCCGGCGGTCACCACCAGCAAAGACCTCGCACCCTGCGACGACGGGCTACTCTTCTGGGCTCGCCCGGCGACAACACATCGGATCACCGCCGTCTCCTGGTCAACAGGCGACAACGTGATCGAGGCTGTCGTCTACCGCGCCATCGGTAGTGGTCTCGAGGACCAACCACTACAACACCTGCGCGAAGAGGTGGGCTGGCTGGTACCCGTGCGAACCTTCCAGTTACGGCACAATCAGTCCGCCGACAGCCCGCCGGACGGCCGGTCCGCGATACTGTTGGCCACCTGGCTACTCATCGCCCAGAGGGCGGCCGAGGACGTACCGGCAGAGATCGACAAGACGATACGCAAGAAGTACGCCCGCGCCCAGCGACCGTTGCCCGACGTACGGATCGTGCGCATCCGTACCTACAGCCAACGAGACGACGAGGCCAAGATCACTGGAACCGGCGGCAGCCGGACCTACACCAGCCGCGTCTGGGTTACCGGGCACTGGCGAAACCAGGCATACGGGCCAGGCCGAACCCTACGCCGCCCGGTCTACATCCATCCGTTCCTACGCGGCCCTGAGGACGCGCCGATCAAGCTGAGCACCACAGTGCGTATCCTGAATCAGCGCCACGGCAACAAGACCCAAGGCAACTGACGATGTCCCTGCGTGTGGTGGCGGCATTCCGCCGCCACCACACGCAGGCGATCGCCCTTTTCGTGCTTGACGAACTCTCTGAGCCCTCATTCCGACGCTCTACGAAATCGCATCGAGCGCTGGTGCTGCCGGTCTGCCTGCGTCGGCAAGATAGGCACTAGTCAAAGGTGGGTTGCTGCTGGTAGCCGGCCGAGGATCGGCATCGGGCGGAATGCTTCCGCGTACGCAGAGTTAATCCGGCGGCCGTGGAGCCTTCCGAGGGCCTCGGCCATCGGGCCGAAGTGATCGAGGATCGGCTGGGATGTGTGTGCGCGAAGGGCGTCAATCTTGGTGGGCCAGTGGGCGCTGACCTCGATGACGGTGGGCAGGTCGAGTGAGCGGCCATTCTGATCGAGGTTGTTGTAGCCATCACTGTGGTAGGCCCGTTGCGGGTGGCCGGTGCCGATGACGACATCGGGTAGGGCGCGGAGGACCGTTTCGGCGCATTGGCGGTGTTCGGGGTGGATGTCGCTGGGCGGGTGGGTGATCAGCACATCGGGACGGACTTCCAAGAGCACAGTGGCGGCGGTTGAGACGGAGATCTGGTCCATGAAATAGAGATCGGCCCCGAGGAGGCGTGCGCCGGCTGTGGCCTCAGCGTCGCGGACTGCGTCGTGGTGTGGGACGGCGATGACGGCCGTGCCTCCGTCGCTGACGTGGCGTGCGATGGTGCCGCCTGCCCAGAGCTCGGCGTCGTCTGGGTGTGCCATGACGGTGAGCAGGACGGGAGCTGGCGTCACCACAGGCCGAGTTTCTCAACGACGTCGGCCGGTGGCGGCAGGAGTTGGCTCTGCTGGCAGGTGGGGGCGATAGGGACGTCGAGGTGGCGGTTGAGGCGGATCATGTCTCGCCATTTGCGGGCGAGGTCGAGTTGCTCACGGACGGTGCGGCCCCGTCCGGTGTCGAGCCGTCCGGTGTTGGGCAGGTCGTCAAGTGTGATGCCGTCGGCGAGGAGGGTGGCGGCGGTTTTGGCACCGATGCCGTGGATGCCGGGGATGTTGTCGGCGGGGTCGCCGGTGAGTGCGCGGAAATCGACCCATTGTGCGGGTGTGACGTGATGGCGGGCGAAGACGTCGGCGGGGCCGATGTAGCGCTTGCCGGGGCGCATTTTGGTGTTGAGGACGCGGACGCGGTCGGTGATGAGTTGGTAGTAGTCGCGGTCGCGGGACATGATCACGATTGGGCGGGGCGGCGGGGTGGTGCGGACGAGCGTGGCGATGACGTCGTCGGCCTCGGCGTGGTCGAGTTCAGTCCAGGCGATGCGGTGCTGGTCGAGGCCGCGCTTGACGTCCGGGAGGAATTGGATCGGGGTCAGTGCGGCTTCGTCGGTGGGCCGTTGGGCCTTGTAGGTGGGGTCAAGTTCTTTGCGGTCGCTGCCGCCGTACTGGCCGTCGAAGACGACGATGACCTCGGGTTGGTCGGTGAAATCCTCGCGGATGGCCACGCGGAGTAGGGCGAAGAACGCGAAGACGCCGGTGAGTAGGCGGGTCTTGTCGCGGGAGCGGATTTCGGCGGGGAAGCCGAAGGTGGCGCCCCAGAGCAGGTTGTGTCCGTCGACGAGCAGGAGCGGGCAGGGTTGGGGTGCGGATGGCAGGACGGAGCCGCCCATCAGCTCACCACCTTCAAGAGTTGGTTAGCGACAAGGGCGGGCCAATAGTCCCGCGAGCGGTAGTACGCGGCCCGTGATGCTGCGGCGTAGCCTACCGGGTCGGTCAGCAGGTGCCGGGCGGCGCGCCACAGGCCGTCGGGGCCGGACCGGTAGGGCGCAATGATGCCGCCCTCGCCGATCAGGTGAGGCAGGTTCCCGACGTCGTAGGCGACTACCGGGGTACTTGCGGCCAGGGCTTCCAGTGCGACGAGGCCGAATGTCTCGGCCCGCGACGGCACGATCACGACGCTTGCCCCGGCGAGCCAGGCCGAGACCTCGTGCCAGGCGAGGCCGGGCAGGAGGGTGACGCCCGGTGTTGTGGCGGCGAGGGCTCGGCACCTACGACGTATTTGTTCTTGGCTGCCGGCGGCAAGCTCGAAGGGCGCGTTGGCGACCGCGACCTCGATGGGACGGTCTAGTACAGGGATGGGGTCGAGTAGTTCAGCGACGCCTTTCTCCGGTCCCAGGCGGGCGAGGACGCGAACGGGACCTCTTGCCCAGAGCCGGTGACGGTCGCTGCGGGATTGAGGTTCCGGCGCGGTGAGCAGGGTGTTCGGCACGACGCTCCAGCTGGTGCTGTCGTAGCCGCGGGCTGCTGCCTCGCTCATCACGGTGGCTGACGGGGCGATGACGGCGTCAGGATTGCGGGCCAGCGCCGGTTGCAGGTCCGCGTCGTGGCCGACGACGTGCGCGGCGAGGATGTTGCGGATGCGGGGGCGGGTCGGCATGATCCGGCCGAGGCCCCACAGGGCGTCGACGTAGACGACGGCACGTACCTGGTGCCGCCGAAAGAGCCGTTCCAGTTCCGCGCAGATCGGCGCGGCAGACGCGTCGATGGCTGCGCGGAGGGTGGCGTCGTCGCAGGGAAATTGCACGTCGAGGCTGTGTAGCCGTTCGATGGGCACGTTGTGGTAGGTCGATGGCGCGGCCGGGTCGGCGGTCACGATCACGGACCTGGCTTGGATCTGTTGGAGGCCGGCGGCGTGCGCGATGACCGCGCGTTCCATGCCGGCTGGGACGTTAGGTCGCCAGGAGGCGAGGACGAAGGCGATGGTCATGGGGTCTGGACCTGGCTCGGGATGGGCAGGTCCTCGATCGGCGCGTCGGCGGCGGGTGGCTGTTCCCAGGGGAACGAGACCCAGTCGTCGACGGTCCAGATCCACAGGTCCGGGTCGAGCGCGCCTCCGCCGTTGCGGCACAAGGCGACAGTGCGCAGGGCGACTTCTGGGCCGAGGTATGCGGTGAGTTCGGGTAGCAGGGTGGTGAAGGTGGCGCCCGTGCCGCAGATGTCGTCAACGACCAGGACTGTGCCGTCGAGGCGGTGCGCGGCCAGTCGGCTGGTGAGGGGGTCGAGGTCGTAAGTGACGACGCCGGTTGCTTCGCTGTAAGTGGCATCGGTGGGGTTGTGCTTGGCGTTGACCCGGTAGGTCGGGACGTGCAGAAGTTCACTGACGCCTTGCGCTGGGGCGAGGCCGCCGTTGGCGATACCGATGGTGGCGGTGATTGGCGAGTACCGCCGTCGGGCTTCGCCGGCCAGTACCTCGATCGCTCGATAGTAGGTGTCGAGTTGGATGCGGAGGATGCGTTGGCGACGGAACTGGCGCGGCTGAACTGGTGAGTGTCGAGGTACTTGGCTGTTCATGCGGTGCCGTCCCGGGTGGTGAGGGCGAGGTCGGCGGCGCTGCGTAGGGGGTGCAGGCCGCCGATGTTCAGGGCTGTGCTGTCGTTGCGCCAGACGCGGCCGTCTGCGCGGATGACGGTGAAGTTGCCGGCGACGTCGCGGGTGCGCAGCCGCATGTGGAGCCGCTCGGGAACGTCCAGCGCGGCGAACAGCCTCATCGCCTCATCGTCGCCAAGCAGTTCGTCGGGCAGGGCGGTGCCGGCGCCGATGGGTAGCATCTGCAGGGCGCTGAACCCGCAGGCTCCGAGATTGGCGGCAAGGTTGACCATCTCTTGCAGGTAGCCCGCGGTGCGGCGCATGAGCACGGTCTGGATCTGCACGGGGATGCGCAGCGCGACGGCGGCTTGGATACCTCTCACGGCTCTGTCGAAACTGAGCGGTCCCCGGATGGCGTCGTGGCGGCCAGGGTCGGGGCCGTCGAGGCTTACCCGGATGGCGTCGGTGTGCTCGGCCAACTCGGCCGCTCGGCGGGCCAGGTGCCAGCCGTTGGTGGTGATGGACACAGCGCTGCGGCCTCCGCTGCGGACGGTGTCCAGCAGCTCGGGTAGGTCTCGCAGCAGCAGCGGCTCACCGCCGGAGATGTCAACCCCGAGGACATCGGTGTCGGCGAGGATGTGGGCGACGCGCCGCCGTTGAGAGAGGTTGGCCTCGCGCACGGTCGTGTCATCGAGGCACTGCGGGCAGTGCAGGTTGCAGCGAACGATCGGTGACCAACAGACACTGTCCGGGATGGGGCGGTCGAGGTCGCTGGGTGCGACGACTGGCCAGGCCGTCACGGTGGTCTGGGCGAGGGTAATCCGGCCGCTGCCGATGGGGGTGGGTGCGCGGTGGGTCATCCCGGATGCGGGGTCGTGGACGAGGTCGCTGTGGGCGGCGAAGGTTCGCATCATCGCAGGGTCACTGCCTTCCGCAAGAGCTTGTCGGCGCGCTCGGCCAGATCCGCGGCGCGGCCGGTGGGTGCGGGCTGCTCGCAGAGCTGCCGGTGCAGGGCGATGCGGGGTGCGGCGCCGGTGAGTTTTGTCTTCCACGCGGCGGCGGGATCGGGTGGGTCGATGTGCCAGCCTCGGACTTGCCGCAGTGGGATGATGAGGTAACCGTGACTGATGAGGGCGGCTCCCAGGTTGGTGTCTTCGGCGCCCCAGCCCATCGCGCCGAAACCGGGGTGAAAGCCGCCCACGTCAAGGACCGCATGGCGAGGCGCGGCAACGAGGGCGGTGACGACCATGCGGGGCAGGTCCCAGTCGTAGTACGTGCGGCCGTGGCCAAGGTCGATGAACTCGCGGGTGTCCTGCAGGGGCCTTCCGACGAACGCCTTCGGGTAGACCTGGCCGGTGTAGAACATCGGTACGCCTGCCGGTGGGGTCCATCGCACCCGGTGATCCGCGTCGAGGTCGGGCTCGCCGGGAGGCACGACCGGGTGGCCGTCGGGGTGGGGCAGGTACGGGATGTTGTGGCGGAACCCGACGAGGACGGTGTCGTGCCGAGCGCGGGCGGCGATGTCGGCCAGGACGTGATCGCGTACGACCATGTCGGCGTCGAGGAACACGATCGTGTCGCCAGTGGCAAGGTGAACGCCGACGTTGCGGGCCGCTCCCGCCCCCGAGCGGGAGTGCAGGCGGACGGCCCGGTCGACGCGCGGATGCGCGGCGAGCAGTTCGGTGGTGGCGTCGGTGGACGCGTCGTCGACCGCGATCACCTCGACGGTCGCCGCGGTGCGTTGCTCGCTGAGCGCATCGAGGACCGGCGGAAGGCTGTAGGCGGTGTCGCAGGCGGGGATGATCACGCTGAGGCGGGCTCTGTCGCCGAGCTGCGGCGGCGTCAGGGCGTGCCAGTCCAGGCCGGTTCGCTCGGTGAAGGCCGTGGTGACATGGCGGTGGTCGTTGGCGGTGGCGGCGAGCGCCTCGTTCAGGGTGGCGGGCACGCTCACCACCCCCACTCGTCGAGGATCGCGGCGGCCTGCGGCCAGCCGTCCGCGTGGTCGGCGATCCAGTGAATCCGAGGCCGATGGGGGTCGGCGAGGAGGTCGGCGAGCAGCACCAGGTAAAGGGGTTCGGCGACCACGAGGAGGTCGTCGGGGATGTGGTCGCTGTGCAGGTCGGCTTGCAACTGTGCCCAGACTCGCGGCCGTAGCTCGGTGGCGCGGGCGGGGTCGAGGGGACGGTCGTAGGTGCGCAGGTGGGTATCAGCGGTGACGAGACCATGCTCGGCGGACAGGAACCGGACCCGGCTGCGCTGGTGCGGCAGATGACCGACCCGGGCGCGCAGGTGCGGCACACAACCACCGTCGTAGAGGTCGAGGGCAGGCAGCGGCGTGAGCGTGGGCGTCTTCTCCGCCGAGCAGCCGACGATGACCAGCTCTGCCCGGCTGTGCGCGCCCGGAACCATGTGGGCGATGGCATTGGCGGGGTTCGCCGGGTGCGGGTGTCGAAGGTTCATGGGGTACGCACCGGCCTCACGGAGATGCCAGGGCTGCGCCGTTCCATCGGGGCCGCGTTGAGAAAGGTGGTGTGGGCATACAGCGGCGGGGAGGCGTACGAGCCACCCCGGATGATCTTTCCCTGGCCCATGGCGGTGCTGCTGGTCCATTCCCAGACGTTGCCCGCCAGATCCAGCACACCCTGCGGTGTGGCACCTGCCGGGTGCCGCCCGACCGGCTGTGGGGCACGTGGCGACTGGCCGGCACCGGTGAGCAGGGCACGGCCAGGGGTCCACGGTTCGTCGCCCCACGGGTACAGGCGGCGACTCGATCCGGCGGCGATCCATTCCCACTCCACCGACGTGGGCAGGCGTCCGTCTGCTTCGGCGGCGAGCCGGACGGCGTCGTCGTAGCTGATGCCGGTGACCGGCAGGTCGGTGCCGCCGACACCGCACTGCGCGTCGGTGAGCGGCGTCTGCGCGACGAGGAGAGCGGGCACAGGACGGGGTTTGCGGGCGTCGCCGTAGAGGCAGGTACCGGCAGGGACGTGTACCCAGCGCACAGTGCGAACGGCTGCGGGCGGCCCTGCGTGCGTGATGGTCATCGGAGGTTTCCCTTCATCCGTCGATGAGGAAGAGGTCTTCGGTGTTGGCCTGGTGTGGTGGCCGGACGCGACTCTTGCGTGGATGTGGCTGCATCTGCACCGTGGCGAGGGCGGCAGTGAGGGCGTCGAACGCCGCGACAGCGCCGGGCTCGTCCGCCGCGAAGATCAGGTAGTTGTCGGCGAACCGCACGACCGGCCAGTCAGCGAGCAGGGCGTCAACCCGGGACAGGCGCAGGTGAAACAGCACCGGCCACAGGCCGCTTCCCGGCACGAGCGGCGTCGGCAACGCCTCCACGGCGCGGCGGAACAGCCGCAGAAACGAGCCGTCAGCAACGTGAACCGCGAGCCAGTCCACGAACTGTTCGCTGCTGCCACCCGCCGAGGCACCCGCCACATCGACATCGGCGACCCACTGCCGCCCGGCCGCCAAGTGCTGCTCGGCTTGCCGCAGGGCGGTGATCCGGTTGCGGCGCGGCCGGTACGCCGACACCCAGTCCGCCAAGACGTGGCGCTCGAGGATCGGCTCCACCGCCCGGCGCATCGCCCGGTGCACGATGCGGTCCTCCACCGTCGGGATCACCGCCGGGAACACCTTGCCGGTGTACGAGGTGATCTCGACATGCCGCAACGGGCCCGGCTCCCACGTGCCTGCCCGCAGCCGGTTGGACAACTCACCGAGACGCGCTCGTAGCCCGTTGCGGTAGCCGGCCCAGGTGAGGCCGTCCGCGCCCGGTGCGGCGGCACGCCGCATACCGAGCCGAGCCGCCGCGACCAGATGCGGCAGGTCCACCAGGAAGGGCATGAGGGAGTGCGCTCGGGGCTGCGCAGGTCGGGCTCGTTGCGCTATCGTGGGGCTCGCTTGGACGGCAGGAACGATCCCGCCGCCGACGATCACAGGGCCGCTGCCCCACACGCGCGGCGTGTCGCGGCGGGAACGACGGCCCCGTCCAAGCCCATCTGACCGGCGTGAGCCCGGTGATTCAGCGGCCACGGGTGTCCTCCCACAGCAACACGTGCAGGCGGCTGCTCAGGTGCCAACCCCTAGCCAGAACCGCGTCCGCGAGGTCCCGCATCCCGGTCAGGACCGCATCGCTGGTGGTGCCCTCCGGCATCACCCATAGCGGGTCCAGCCCGAACCGGGCCTGGAGCTGGACGATCTCGTCCAGCTCCGCCGTGCAGGTGACGGCGAACTTGAACACGGCCCGCCCGGAGGCCGCCAGCGCCGACAGGGCGGCCGGGTTGAGTCGCCGAAGACCGTCCCGCGGCCCGGCGAAGCTGCTCAGCTTCGGAGACACGTTGAACGCGGCTGTCGTTGCCAGCAGATCCGGCAGGGGAACAACTGTGCCGTTGGTCTCGATCTCCACCCGTCGCCCCGCCTCGGTGACCCCCTTCACCACGGCCAGCAGCCGGTCCTGCTGCAACAGTGGCTCGCCGCCGGTGATCACGAGTAGCCGCGTAGGCTGCGTCAACACCCACCTGACGACCTCCTCGGCCGTGCGCCGGCTGGTGTGCGCGCGCAGATCGAACCGCGAGGTATCCCAGGTGTAGGGGGTGTCGCAGCGTGGACAGGACAGGTTGCAGCGCGACAGCCGCAAGAACAGCGCCTGCTGGCCGCTGCTTGGCCCTTCACCCTGCAACGTCGGGCCGAATGTCTCCGCGACGAACAACGGCAGCGTCGGCGGACCGGTCGGGGTCGGGGGTACGGCGGGCGTGGTCGGCGCGGTCATGGCAGGACCGGCCCGTACTCAGCGAAGGTGGATGCGGTTTCGGATACCCGGACTTTCTCGACCCGCACCGATTCAGGTAGCCGCAGGTGGTCGCAGCACCAGTGGTAGAAGTAGGCGGCGAGGTGTTCGCTCGTCGGCGGCGCGTCCAGGACGGTGTTGAGGTCGCGGTGGTCGAAGTGGTCGCGGACGTGCGCGCCGAACGGGGCGAGTTCGGCGAAGTCTACGACGAAGCCGGGCCGGTGCAGCTCTCCGTCGGAGACGAGATGCACCTCGACGGTGTAGCTGTGCCCGTGGACACGGGAACACTGGTGGCCCTCGGGCAGGTCGGGCAGCGAGTGCGCAGCCTCGAAGCGGAACTGTTTGCCGATGCGGTGCACCTAGCTCACCTCCGAAGCGGTGGCGTAGTCGGTCGGGTCCGTCACGCCGGCCACGTCGAACGCCTCGCGCCGCTCAACGCAGGTGCCGCACGTGCCGCAGTGCTGCTGCCCGCCCTTGTAACAGGACCAGGTGGTCGCGAAGGGCACACCGACGACGTCACCGAGCCGGGCAATGTCGGCCTTCGACCAGTCGATGAACGGCGCGACGACACGAAACCCTGCTGGCAGGAATCCTTCGTTCGCTATCCGCGCCGTCGACTCAAACGAGGCGAGGAAGGCCGGACGGCAGTCGGGGTAGATCGGATGGTCACCGGCGTGAGCACCGAAGGCCACCGCGTCCGCACCGGCGGACACGGCGAGCGCCACGGCCACGTCGAGCATGATTGCGTTGCGGTTCGGCACCACCGTGGCGCGCATTGACACATCGGTGTAATGCCCATCCGGCACATCGACGCTGGCATCAGTGAGCGCCGAGCCCGACAGCACTGCCCCGATGCCGGTCAAGTCGACCATAAGGTGTGGCGCGCGCAGGGCCTCGGCGGTTCGCACAGCGAAGTCCAGCTCGCGGCGGTGCCGCTGCCCGTAGTCGTACGACAGCAACGTTACCCGCGACCCGGCGCGCTGCAGGGCATAGGCCAGAACCGTGCTGTCCATGCCACCGGAGACGATGACGACGACGCGCGAGGGCACCGGAGTGACCAGCGGCAGCGCGAGGGCGCTCACGGCCGCCACCTCCGCCCGGCCAGGTTGAGAAACTCGGAACGCAATGTGGCGTCACGCTCCAGCCCGCCCAGCCAGGTCGAGGTCACCGTTGAGGCCCCCCGGGCCTTCGCGCCCCGCAGGGTCATGCACAGGTGCTCGGCTTCGACAATCACCCCGATGCCACCGTGGTCCGGGACGACCCGTTGCAGGCCGTCGGCGATCTGCTGAGTGACGTTCTCCTGGACCTGCAACCCGCGAGTGGCGCGTTCGACCAGCCGCGCCAACTTCGACAGCCCCAACAGCCGCGCGCCCGGAAGATATCCGACAGTCGCCGACCCGACGAATGGCAGCAGGTGATGGGCGCAGATCGCAGCGAACGCCACATCCTGCACGATGACAAACCCCTGATGCTTTGCATCGTTGACGAAGTCTGTCGCCTCGAACGGCGCCGGCGTCAGGACCTCGCCATATGACAGCACCATTCGTTCCGCCGTTCGCCGCAGGTGCTCTGCCTGGATGTCAACGCCGAGCGAAACCAGCATCTGCTCGGCGGCGGCAATTGCGGCGGCCACATCCCGGTCCTGCAACCGGTGGGGCTCAGGCGCTCGTGTTGCGATCACCGTCATGTGCCAACTCCTTTGTGAAGGTCCGAGCGCTCCAGCGCTGCGGAGTCCAAACATGGGTTCACATTCGAGGCGTGCCGCGCCGCAGCGAGCACGACGCTGCTGAGGTCGCCTGGACGCTGCAAGCGGTACGGCCGTGTCCGACCGATTGAGGGGCTGGCGGCAGCGGGACGGGGGATGCCCGCTGCCGCCAGCCGTGGGACGAAGCCGCCGCGCCTAACCAAGAACGGCGACCGGCCCCGGGCAGCCACCTTCGGGTAGCGGCTACCGGTGCGGGCTGAAGAGAGGTGACAGCCTCTCCACGGCCCGGGTCTCTGTGCGCTTGCCACCGACCCGCTTGCGGGTCAGGCCGCCTTGCGGGCGTGGATCGCCCTGCGTTCGTAGGAGCTGAGGACCACGGCCGGGTCGGCCATGAGTTTGATGAATCGGTCGAGATCGGCGTGGCTGAGTTCGGGTTTGACCAGATGGGGCCGGAGGTGTTCCGCCGCATCGGCGAGGACGCGGCAGCCGGGGCCGCCGCCCGTCCAGGTTTCGACGCTTCGGTGGATGCACACGGGGTTCACGCCATTGGCGACAAGCAACGCGGTGACGTCGTGCGGCCAGGTGGCGCGCCCATTGCCGTTAATGAGGCTGTAGATCCTCGCCACGAGATGCTGCACCAGGTCGGCGTCCCGGCCGTCTGGTTGAAGCATCGCCGCAGCGTCCTCGCAGCGTGGGCGGAACACCCGGGCGGGGGTGAACGGGAGGTCGGCCAGGATCAGCCAGCCGCCAGGCCGCAGCCGACCAATCATCTGCCCGATCACCCCCTCCGGATCGGCCAGCGGGCCGTGAAGCCACCGTGCAATGACGACATCGATGGTGTCGAGCTCGCCGGGCAAGGCGTCACCGTCGAGGTCGCGTTGATAGACGTCGATGATTGCGGTCGGCGCGAGGTAGCTGGTGTCCTCGTCTACTGTGATTACTCTCCCGTTAGGACCGACGAGGCGAGCTAGATGGGCGGTCAGCTCGCCGGTGCCGGCACCGATCTCCAGCACGCGTTGGCCGGGCTGGATCGGGATGCGGTCCAGGTCGTGGCGGATGGCCGGGTCGAGCAGTTCCTGTAGGGGCGCGGACGACCGCGCCGCTTGTGTCCGTGTCATTGCTTCACTCCAGGTCGGTGCGGTCGGTGAGGCAGGGCGGGTTTTGGTGGATCAGCCACACGCGCGCATGGCGCGGATGCACCTGCCGTTGCGCAGGGGCGGCGTTGGCGCTCGCGGCGGGTTCCCACCAGCGGCGGGAGGCGTGGGTGCGGGTGAGCAGGAGGGCGTATACCTGCGAACGCCATCCGCTCGGAGTGAGCGTCGCGGTTTCGTAGGCGAGGATCTGTCCGGTGCTGGGGTCCAGGATCAGTAGGTGCCGGGTTCGGCCTTGCCTGCTGGTCGCGACGAGAGCGACACCGACGCGTCCGGCCCGGTCGAGCGCCGGGTGCGCGGTCAGGCCGCTGGCGTCGGCGAGGACCCGCAGCGCGAGGCCCCGCTGCTGCCGGTCAGGGCTGTACCAGAGTGCCAGCGCCGCGAGGCCATCCAGCAGGGCCGGGGTGTCGTCTCCCCATCCGTTGAGCTGAGCATCGCTGATCAGCCAGGCGCTCGTCGTGTAGGCGTTGGTCAGGTTGCGAATCCGGAGGTCACCCGGTCGCCACCAGTCGTGGGCCACCTGCCGGCTCGGTGACCGTGTGGCCAACTCCGCACCGGAGTCGTCGGCGGCGTACCAGCGCACCGCCTGGGCTTCCTTCACGCCGCCACTGGCGTTGTAGGTCCATCGGTGGTGGTGCACCACGTTGAACCGGCCGGGTGTGGCATCGCAGGCAGTGGCGGTGATCCGCGCGGCCAGGTCCAGCAGCACCGGACGGGCCGGGCCGCCGGGACGCAGCCGCACCCCCGCCGACGACGCCGACGAGCCGGAATGTGGTGCCGGGTTTGGGACGGCGCAGCCGGCCCCGGCGTCCGGGTCAGCCACGAGCGTAGACGTGGATGAGGGTTGAATAGTCAGCCCAGCCACCGCGATGAGCAGGGTCGCGGTGGTGGCGGCGACAGCCTTCGTGCTCGCGATCATCACGGGGATGTGGTCGTTTCTCAGGCGGACGGGACGGCGGTCTGGATGCGGGGCAGGAGTTGCGCGGCCTCGCTGATGACGGCTTGTTGTTGGGGGGTGAGGGGTTCGGCGGCGTAGCCGGCGACGACGGCCGCGAGGGGGTCGGTGACGTGGGTGGTGGTGCCGGCGAGTTCTTCGAGGAACGCGAGAGCGCAGTACGGGGTGTAGAAGGGGCTGTAGCCGCCTTCGTGGGCGGCGATGAGCCGGCCGTGGCAGAGCCGGTCGGCGGAGCCGACGAGCAGGCGGGTCATCTCCCGGTACGAGGCGGCGGTGAGCATCTGCCGGGCGAGGGGGTCGAACACGCCCGCGTCGAAGCCGTTGGCGAGCAGGATCAGATCGGGGGCGAAGCGGTCCAGCGCCGGCAGCACCACCTGGTGCATGGCCAGGAGGTAGGCGGCGTGGCCGCTGCCCGGTGGCAGGGGCACGTTGAGGGCGTAGCCGGTGCCGTCGCCGGTGCCGTTCTCGTGGGTCCACCCAGAGTCGGGTGGGAAACAACCGGCCTGGTGCAGGCTGATGGTGAGCACGCTCGGGTCGTCGTAGAAAATGGCCTGGGTGCCGTTGCCGTGGTGGGCGTCCCAGTCCACGACCGCGACCCGGGCGAGCCCGAGTTCGGCCTGGGCGTGGCGGGCGGCCACGGCGAGCGAATTGAACAGGCAGAAACCCATCCCCTGGCCGGCGGTGGCGTGGTGACCGGGCGGGCGGACCAGGGCGTAGCCGTTGGTGATGTCCCCGTGAACAGCGGCGGTGACGAGCTCGATCAGCCCACCAGCGGCGAGGCGAGCGATGTCGTAGCTACCGTGACCGACCGGAGAGAACCCGTCTCCGGCGTCACCGCCGCCGCGTAGATCGCTCTGGGTCTTGATGTGCTGGACGTAGGCGGCGGTGTGCACGCGCGTCAGTTCCGCGACGGTGGCCCGTCGAGGCTCGATGATCATCAACTCGCCCAGCAGCCCGCAGGCGTGGATCAGCTCGTGGACGCGGCGCTTCGCCTCGGGGTTCTCGACGTGCACGGCGGGTTGGACACCGGCGGTCGGGTCGGCGGGCAGCAGGCCGGCGCTGGTGCCGGTGTCGTGCCACAGGTATTCGGGGTGGAAGACGTAGCCAGTGGGCATGACGAGTGCCTCCATCGGCGGTGTTGAGCTCGTGGTCAGAGCGGGTAGACGTGGGCGTGCGGTTCGCTGGCGGGACGGGGGCGTGGGACCGGCCTTGGTGGTGCGATGTCGGCGATGTCGGCTACGAAGGCGTCGATCTGGCCGCGGGTGACGCCGGGCATGCAGATGAGGTGGCTGGTGTCGCCGTCGGAGGCGAGGAGCCATTTCTTGCGCACGGGTTCGGGTGGGGTGGGCAGGACGACGGTGAAGGCGTGGGGGTGCCGCCAGGCGGGCCAGCCGGCGGCGGTGAGCTGGTCGACGGTGTAGGCGGCGAGGCGTCGGGCTTGGAGGGCGCGCCAGCGGTGGCCTTCGCGGCCGTGAATGGCGATGGCGTGCCACAGCAGCGCGGCGGCCAGGCCGCAACGGGAGCCGGTGATCGTGGTGTCTGCGGTGGCGGTATAGGCGACCCGGCCACCGTGGGTGCGGACGCTGTCGCGGACGAGCACGACCCCGCACGGCACCGGCAAGCCGAAGAACTTGTGACCGGAGATCGCGATGCTGCCGATGCCAAGGGCGTCATCCAGGTGGAGTCGCCCGTCGAGGGCGAGGGGGATGCCGGACAGCGCCGCGTCGACGTGCACGTGCCCGCCAATGCCGTGCTCGTCGAGGACGGCGCGGATACGGCCGGTGTCGTCCACCGCTTCGGTCATGGTGGTGCCGACGGTGGCGACCACGATGGCGGGCCACCGTCTGCGTCGTTGGACCTGCTCGGCGAGATGCTGGTAGTCCATTTCCCCGTCCGGGTGGGCCTTGATGAGCACCCCGGGCGCGCCGAGGATCCGTGCGATCTTGGGGATGGAGTAGTGGGCAGCTGCGGAGTAGAAGATGCGGGCGGTGGGGTGGTGGCGCAGCGCGGCGTGCAGGGCGGACAGGTTGCCTTCGGTGCCGCCGGTGGTGACGTAGCCCCACCGGTCCTGGGCCGGCATGGCCAGGGTGTCGGCAACCCAGGCGATGACCGCCTGCTCCAGCACTCGCGTGTGGGCGACACCGCTGGTGTCGGCGGGGTCGCCGATGTTGTTCCACAGCCGGGTGCCCAGCCGGGCCATGACGTCGCTCTGGTCGAGGTCGACGGCGCCGGGGAACCCGATGCTCGTCGCCGCGGCGGCGTCGGCCTCGCGGACCAGGTGTTCCAGCACGGCGGTGGCGTCGAGCGGTGCGCGGCTCAGATCCGCGGCGTCGGCCAGGCTCAGAGTGTGGGTCACGCGGGCCGCCTGGTGAGCAGGTGGGCGGTGAGGGTGTGGTGCAGCGCGCCGAGCCGCCGCCACACCTCGCGGGTGGCATCGTCGCCCTGTTCGGTCAGGTTGGCGTGGGGGTTGTAGTAGCGGACCCGGTCGGGATCCAGGGTTTTGGTGCAGCGGATCCCGTCGACGCCGAGGCGGGCGTGAGGATCTCGGTCGATGTGCAGGGCGGTGCCGTCGGTCAGCAGCGCGTAGCACTGGCCCTTGAGGTCGAAGGCCGACAGGTAGCGACCACCCGAACCATCCCGCAGCGTGCGGGCGACCTGGTGCCAGCGCCCCTGGTCGGAATCGAGGGTGCTCACGCCGACGCCGACGTAGGTGGCGTGCGCGGGCAGGCTCATGTCTCCGCCGTTGACCATCGATCCGTCCGGGCCGAGCGGATGCCACCGACGCCCGGCGGAGGCGGCGCGGGCGATGTTGTCGCGGACCACCTCGCCCAGCTCGTTCAAGAGCTGGGGCAGGTCGTCGGATTCCGGGGAGGCCAGCCACAGCCGGTAGGCGGTGTACAGCAGATAGCCGTGCGGCTCGGTCGGTGCGTCGGAGGCGAAGAACAGGGCCACGGCGTGCGGGCCGAGGGCCTCGCGGGTGGCGTAGCGCTGGTCGGCCTCGACCGTGTGGCCGGCGTTGATCCGCTTGCACCGGTAGGCAACCTGCCGACGCAGATCCGCCCACCGCCGTGCCTCCGCCGACACCTCCTCCCCGTCCTGCCATGGCTGGTGCGCAGGCATGTGCGGGGGCGGGGCTATGGTGGGGGGAACTGGGGCCTCTGGCGGTCGCTGGTAGTCACCGTGCACCGGGCGGTAGCCAGGCGGCGGGTAATCCGCTGGGATGTGCGGGCCGGGGCCGGGTGGTGCCGCTGGAGGGTGTTCCGGCCGCCAGCCGGGGTGTAGGGGGTCGACGCCGTAGCGTCCGCCAGGTGGGGTCATCGCCGCGTCAGTTCGCATCGTCCGCAGCCCCTTAGATGGAGACGCTGATGGCGTCGGGAACGGCGTGGGTGCTCGGAGTGCCACGGCCGATGCCGGCGTAGACCTCCGGGCGTGACCGCCGCATGTGGGCGGCCCACGCGCCGCCGGCCAGGGCGGTGGCGGCGAGGATCGCGGGCAGCAGGAACGGTTCCAGCGACTCGGGCGGGGCACCGAGCAGGGAGCCAACGTTGCCGACCATCAGGGCCAGCACCACTGTCCCGCCCGCCGTTGCGAGACCGGGTGCGAGCCGCCACTCCCACAGCCCGACCTTCTGGCCGCGCACGCTGGCCGGAGCCATCATCGCGGCCACAGAGGCGGCCAGCAGCAGGCACAGCAGGCCCATCGCGCCCAGGGTCGACAGCCAGGTGAACATCACCGCGACCGGGTTCGCGCCGGCCAGCGCGAACCCTCCCACCACCACGGCGGCGACGCCGGTCTGGGTCAGGGAACCGCCGCGAGGCGCGCTGACCCGCGTCGCGGTGCCGGTACGGGCGAGGCTGGCGGGCAGGACACCTTCGCGGGCCATCGCGAACACGTACCGGGCGATGACGCTGTGGAAGGCGAGCATCGAGGTGACGATCGCGAAGACCAGCACTACCTGCGCGAGGGGAACCCACGCGCCGCCGATGCCCTCAAGGACCGAGAACGGCAGCCCTCCTGCGGGGTCGGCGGCGGCATCAGCGGCGGCCTCGGGGCCGGTCGCCACGCCCATCGCCCACGCCGCCGCCGCGTACACACCGCCCAGGACGAGCACCGCAGCGATGGTGGCCCGGCCGACCGACCGGCGGTCGATGGCCTCCTCCATGAACGAGCCCGGCGCGTCGACGCCCATGAACGCCGCCACGCAGAAGGCGACCGCCCCACCGATGCCGCTGACCGCCAGGCCCGAGGCGTCGAAGCCCTCCCAGGACAGCCCGCCATTCGCAGGCTGCCCGAGACCCGCAAGGGTGAACGCGGCGACGATGAGCAGGGACACCGCCAGCACGGCGGCCAGCACGCGGGTCGACAGCACGATCGCCCGCACACCCACCACCGCGACCACGGCCACGGCAATGCCCGCCCACACCCACCACGCGCCGCCGAGCTGGGCGGCCAGTGTCGCGCCGAACAACCCGAACAGGCTCGTCTGGATCGCGTTGTACGCGATCAAGGCGACCAGACCAGCGGCCACACCCCAACCCCGGCCCAGGCCGTGCGCGAGGATTCCGTAGTATGCCGCCGCGTGCCCCACCTGGCGAGCCAACGCCGTGTACCCGACCGCGAGCAGCGCCACCACACCGGCCACCACCACGAACACCAGCGGCAGCGCCGACACCCTGGTCGTCGCATAGGTGGCGACGATGCCTCCGGCCAGCACCACCATCGGCGCCGACGCCGCCGCCCCGAACACCCACAACCCGAACGGAGTCACCGTCCGCCGCGCCAGCGCCACCTGCACATGCGTCGACCTCACCACTGCCCCCGATCGGTCGAATCCGGGCAGCACGAGCGGCGGCAGCCGTCCACCGGGTGCCGCCGCACCTCGGCACCGTTGGCCGGCACGACATACACCGCAGCGGGCCGTACCGGGCCGCTCCGCCAGAAACGCCGGTCCCGGTCCAGCCGTCGCCGGGCGGTCGCCGCGTCCGGGGTGAACCCGAACAGGTCGTGGGCCCCGTTCGGCCACTGCCGCCGGATCGCGTAGCCCCACGTGAACTCGTCCGACGTCACGTCTCCCGCCTCCGTGACGGCGGTGCTGGCGCAGGCGGGGGTCGAGCCTGCCGGCCACCGGCTGGCGTTGCCACGTCGGAGTGGAGCCAATGCCCGTAAACGGGTGATAGCGGACAGCATGACGGGTGCCTCCTTCGAATTCGGGGTGCAACGAGGTAGCCCGCTAGGCGCGAGGTCGCCGCCTGCAGGTCATCAACTTCCGGATCGGGACTGAACGATCAGGGAGAGCGGGGCGCCGGGATCACCCGTCCGTGAAATGGGGTCGCGGCGCGGTACAGCCGTGCTCGGCGCGGCAGAGCGCTGAGCCGTTCGTCCGGTGCCGGTCGCCACATCCGCCACAGCACCGGCCCGCCCGGCTCCAGCAGGATCGGTGAGCGCGGCTCGTACCCGAGCCCCGCGAACACACTCTCGCGGGGGTTGTCGCTGGCCACCTCCGCGTACGCCGGCAACCCCTCCTCGTCTGCCGCCCGGTGATAACTGGCCAGCAACGCGCGTGCCGCCGCCTCCTGCCCAGGGCGGACCGCGAGGTGAGCGAGGTAGTGATGCGGCGTATGCGGGAGCACTGCGTCGACGTAGGCGTGCAGCAAGGCGAACCGCGCCGCATCCGCGCCGAGGATCCGCTGCAGGTAATACATCCACTTGGCACCCGGCGCAGGCGGCTCACGCCGCGAGTACCAGACCGCCACTGCCGCGTGGTCGGCGGTCGTATCAACCCGGCCGTGCCGCACACCGTGCGTCAGCATCAGATGCGCGTAGCGCCGCAAGACCCCCGGACGCTCCGTCGCAGCAGGCACTAGCCACGCCCCCAAGGGCCGACTTACCAACCCCTGTGCCACAACCTCGGACAGCCCGCTGAGCTCCGCATCGGTGGCGCTGCGAACTGCCAAATCCATCAGCTTCATGCCGAACCCCTCCGCTCGATGCCGCCGGCCGCCATGTCCAGACCAGACGGGCTCGCGACGCGCGACGAGCGTTGGCGCGACACCCACAGCGTCGAATCCATGGCGCGCCGGAACGTGGTGGCCAGGTGCAGCCTGCCGGCAGGGATCCCGGCAGTCGGCAGACGAACGCGCGCCGCCTCCATCAGCTTCGGGGGGCCGCACACGTAGAACGCCTGCCCTTGCCGGTAGTGGTACAACGCCACGGTCAGCAGATCGCCCTGCGCCGCCGGTTCCACATCCCCGTCGTCGGAGAACGCCAACTCCACCGTCAGCCAGTCCCGATGCGCCTGCGCCAGCTTGTCCAACGCCACCGCGTCATATAGATCCAGCAGCGTCCGCGCCCCCACCACCAACGTCACCCGCCGCTTGACCGGCGACGCGGCCACCTGCTCCACCAACGCGCGCAGCGGCGCGAGACCCGTACCACCGGCCGCCAACAGCAAATCGGCCTCGCCCGCGGCCTCCAGCGACAATCCGACATCGACCGCGGGACCCAGCCACAGCAGCTCACCCGGCGCCACGCGCTCAACCAGCACGGGCGACACCATGCCCTCGCCGACCGCGCGGACGTGGAACTCCACCGTCCCGTCCCGGCGAGGAGCATTCGCCAGCGAATACCACCGCCACAGCCCCGGCAGCCGAGGCGTACACACTGGCATCGCCTGACCAGGCAGGAAACAAAGACGACGCATCGGCCGAACAGTCAAGACCGCGACTCCATCAGGCGCAGCGTCGGACGCCACGACCTCGCCGCCCGTGACATGAGGGCCGTCGCCCATCGCCGTCGCTGCCCGCTCCGCCACCCGCAGAACCCGACGGCATCCCCGCTCCCAGTAGCCGGCCAGCTCGGGCTCCCAGCTCGCGCCCGTGAACCGCCGCACCGTCTCCACCATCGCCGCCGCAATGACAGTGCCGTGGTACGGATACAGCTCGAAGCGCCGGTACATGCGGCTTAACACCGCGAACCCGGCCCGCCGAGCCGCCGGGTCGCCCTGACCAGCGATCATCTGGCTCAGCGTCGAGAAGAACATCGGCGCACACCCCTGTGGGAGAAACCGCACGCTACGGTCCGCCATAAACGACCAAAAGTGATCAGCAGCGCGCTCATGCGCGGCAAGGTTGACCGTCAGCGAGGACCCGAGATCAGCCATCGCGTTTGCCCGTTCCCCGAGAACCAGCCATCCACGGTGCCGGCAACCTCAAGCTGAAGCGCCCGACAGACCGATACGCCACATGGGGAGTCGGTTGATCAAAATCGGCGACCGCATCGATACCCCGTTGCCGACGGAGCTTGACCAGCTCGGAACCGGGAGGCAGTGCGGCGGGTCTTGTGGCTGGTCCTGCTAAGCCCACGTGTCCTCCCAGTGTGGCGATCACTCATCGGACGGATCTCGACGCCCGCCTAGTCTTAGGCGTGCGCCTAGTCTTACAGCTAAGACTAGATCCAGACAAGTTGTCTGAGTCAATTTCTGCACTTGCTCGGCTGTGTCATGCTGTCTCGGTGCCAAACTGGCCTACCTTGAGACGCAGACGGCTCGCCCGTGAGCTGGCCAACTTGCGTGAGTCCATCGGCATGACGATCGAGGAAGCTGCGGGACATGCAGGAATTTCCCCCTCTCACCTCTCCCGCGTAGAGCGCGCGCTGGTCGGGGTGCGTGTGCCGGTAGTGCGAGCGTTGCTTGCTACGTACGGCGCGAGCCCCACCGTGACAGCCAACCTGGTGGAGGTAGCTCAGACGGCGACGCAACGTGGCTGGTGGCATCGATACGCGGGCAGCATCCCCGACGAGTACGCGACCTATATCGGGTTCGAGGCAGACGCCGCGCGGATCTGGAACTTCGAGCTGATCTCGATTCCGGGCCTGATGCAGACCGAGGGTTATACCCGATCGGTCCTACAAGGCGGCGTTGCCCGTCTCAGCGAGGAGGAGATCGAGCGCCGCCTTGAGGTTCGCATACGCCGGCAAGCCCTGCTGCATCGTGAGGACCCACCGGCTCTATGGGTAGTCCTCGATGAGAGCGCCATACGGCGGCAGGTAGGTGGCCCTGAGACGATGGCTGAGCAGCTCAACCA
This sequence comes from Micromonospora sp. CNZ285, assembly GCF_004637285.1. Lineage (NCBI taxonomy): Bacteria > Bacillati > Actinomycetota > Actinomycetes > Micromonosporales > Micromonosporaceae > Micromonospora > Micromonospora sp. CNZ285. The sequence goes on from NZ_SPQD01000001.1 coordinate 6,033,076, forward strand.
CTTGGTGGCTATCGCGAATCTGCCGCACGTGGATGTGCAGGTACTGCCGTTCGCGGCTGGCGCACATCCCGGCACCCCGGGTTCATTCGTCGTCCTTGGCTTTGCCGATCCCACTGATCGGGAGGTCGTTTACATCGAGACTATGGCTGGCGATCTCTACCCTGAGGGTGACGCGGACGTGCAGGGAGCCGTTCAGGCGTTTGATCGATTGAGAGCGATGGCACTCGCCCCAGACGAATCCGTGTCGATGATCCGTAACGTTGCAAAGGAGCTCGCGTGAACGACTTCAGTCGCGCGAAGTGGCGGAAGAGCACCAAGACCCAGCAGAGTGGCCAATGTGTCGAAGTGGCGAGGGTGGGCGAGGTCGTCGGGGTGCGAGATTCCAAGGACCCAACCGGACCCGTACTGCTGTTCACGACCGGCGAGTTTGCCGCCTTCCTCGACGGCGCGGCCAAGGGTGAGTTCGACGATCTCCTTTAGTCAGGGCTAGCGCAGATTCGTAGATGCCCGGCTTGGTGCCACCGAGCCGGGCATCTAGGCTTCGCTCGCGGCCCAAACCGGCGCCCCATGATCACAGGTCGTTGAACTCGCCCTGGTTCGCGCCGCGCAGGAACGCCCGCCACTCTGAGCGCGAGAACGTGAGCTTCGCGCCTTCGGGGTTCTTCGAGTCCCGGACGGCCACGCCGTCGGGCAGCGACGCTACCTCCACACAGTCGCCGTTGAGGCTCTCTGAGCTCTTCCGCCAGGTCAGGCCCGCGAACGCGTCCGACATGTTGACTCCCTTCACTGCGTTAGGATCGAGACTGCCACAAGGCTGCCAGGAGGACTAGTCTTCGGGCGCGACTAAACTTGATCGGCAGGTGGCCACAGAACGGGACAATCCGATGCAGATGGACGAGTTGCAGCGCATGCTGCGAGGGGTGGAGCGATCGGTGTTCCGCCTGGAGACACTGGATTGCTACACGGCACCGGGTGAGGCAGACCTGCTGCGCGACTTCCACGCGGGGCGCGCTCTCCCACCACGCAGCCCGGACCATGATCCCTGGTTGCGGATGGTGGCGGACAGCGTGAACGCCGGCAGGCGCTGGAGCAGAGTCCACGTCCTGAACCGCCCGCTGTCGGATTACCTCCGCTTCGAACTCCTCGGCTATCAGGGGAACTTGCTTGCGGGCGAGGACGTTCGCATCGCTGATCGGGCGGTGGCTCCAGACGAGCTAGGCGAGCTGACATCTGACTTTTGGCTGCTCGATGACGTGCTTGCCGTGAAGATTGAGTATGACCGAAAAGGTCGGCGCTTGGCCATGGAGCCGACCAGCCACGTAGCGCCCTACATCGAACAACGCGACCTCGCAATGAAGTGCGCCGTACCACTTCGGGCATATATGCCGTTGGTGCAGCATGAGTTGCGTAGATCCTGGTGACACCAGCGGTGGATGACCGATCTGCCCTTGCGGCCCGGCTGCGGGAACTCCGCGAGGAGGCCGGCCTGTCGACCACGCGACTCGCTGCGGCATTGGGCTGGTCGCAGTCAAAGGTTTCCAAGATCGAGAACCGACGCACGAAACCGTCGGTCGCCGATGTCCAAGCCTGGACAGTCGCGACCCGCGCACCGAGCGATGTGGCGGCCGAACTCGTGGATGCTGCCGAATCTATTCAAGTGGCGTCAATCATTTGGGACAGGACGCTCAGCGGCGGGCGCGCTGAACATCAACGGACCATTGGTCGATTGCTTCATGACGCCAAGCAGGTGCAGGTATTCCAGCATGCAGTTGTACCCGGATTGCTTCAAACCGCTGAGTACGCGCGCAACGTACTTACTCTTTCGGACGTCTTCGGTGTCGGCGATACGTCCCGGGCAACGGCGGCGCGCATCGAGCGACAGGTAGTGCTCTACGAACAGGATAGAACGTTCGATTTCCTCATCTCCGAAACCGCACTGCGGTTTCGCGCGGCACCGCCTGGGGCGCTCGCTGCGCAGTACGAAAAGATTCTGTCTGTCTCCACGCTACCCGCCGTTAGCATCGCCATCCTGCCAGTCGACCTCCGGCCGTCAATGGTCCATGCCCACCCGTTCGTCTTATATACCCTGCCCGACAATGCACGCCTCGTCACGATCGAAACCTACACCCGTGAAATGACGCTGACTGATCCCGAAGAAGTGGACGTCTACTCGCGGGTGTATCGGTCGCTACTGGCAGATGCACTAACGGGAGAATCGGCACGTCGTTTCTTGACTGAGCTTCGTTCCGAGGCGTTGCGTTTGGTGGTGCCGCGGCACCACTAGTGCCTCTTCACGCAGCCTTGAACGGTCACCAAGGATTTGCCTCCGTCTTTCATTAAGCCCTTGATTCATCGGTCCGCGCTGCCTGCCGCGTTGACTCTTCTGACCGCTCACTCGGTGCTCGGCCGGCTTGACCAGGCCCGTCGACCACCCCAACACCACCTGATGAGGCGCTCAAGCGATCACGTTCAGTAATCGATGCATGCTCGCATCTGTCCGCGCGGATCTGTCGGTGGTCGCCGCTAGGGTTGGGTTCCAACACGCCCGGCGTGTCGTTCGCGACGCGCGGGGTGGCGGCGAGGGGGAATGAAGTGCCCCGCGTATGTTCACCCGGCAGGACACGCCCGGCGTGTACATGCCGGGCACGCCCAAAATAGGGTGACCAGCCGGAACGCTGCGGCCTTCGAGTCGCCACCCTTTGACGAGCGAGGACACCCCGACTGATGGCAGTGACGCAGCAGGAGATCGAGAACCGGTTGTGGGACGCCGCCGACGAACTGCGCGTGGCGATGCCCGAAGCGCAATACTCGTCGGTGGTCTTCCCGCTGATGTTCTGGAAGTATCTGTCGGATACCTGGGAGCACCACCACCAGGAGTTCCTGGCCGACAACGAGGGCCTGGACGACCTCTCTGCCGAGGAAGCCCACGAGATCGAGTACCGCGACTACCAATCGTTCGAGATCCCGTTCATCCACCCCGGCACCGTCCAGCAGCGTCGTGCCTCCTGGTCGTCCATCCTCGCCACCATCACCCAGCCCGGCCTCGGCCAGCGCGTCCGCGCCTCCCTGCAAGCCATCGAGACGGCCAACCCTGACAAGTTCTCCCGCCTGTTCGGGTCCATGACCTGGACCTCGGAAGAGGCGCTGCCGGGTGAGGTGTTGGCGGCGGTCATGCAGGCGATGGACCGCACCCCGAAGATGCACGAGGGCAACATGTCCCACGACGTGCTCGGTGGGGCGTACGAGTACCTGCTGAAGCGGTTCTCCGACGGGTCCGGCACCCGCGCCGGCCAGTTCTTCACCCCACGTGAGGTCGTCGAGCTGATCGTCGAGGTCCTGGCCCCGAAGGGCTTCGAGTCGGTGTATGACCCGACCTGCGGGTCGGGCGGCATGCTCATCGCCTCCGCGAACCTCCTAAAGGCCCACGGCGGGCGCGGATACACGCTCAAGCTGTACGGGCAGGAGGCCGTACCGGACACCGCCGGTGTGGCACGCATGAACCTCTTCATGCACAACCTCACCCAGTTCCAGGTCGAGGTCGGCGACACCCTAAAGGACCCCCGCTTCAAGAAGCCGGACGGGTCCATCGCACAGTTCGATGTGATCCTCGCTAATCCGCCCTACAGCCTGAAGTGGAAACCCTGGACCAAGGACCCGCGCGCCATCGGCGGTGTCGCCCCGCAGTCGTCGGCGGACTGGGCGTTCGTGCAGCACATGATCGCGTCGATGGACTCGAAGAAGGGGCGCGCTGGCGTCGTCTTGCCCCACGGCGTCCTCTTCCGAGGCGGCCAGGAAGCATCCATACGCCAACGCGTCCTGGATGACGATCTCCTGGAAGCCGTGATCGGCCTACCGGCAAACCTCTTCTATTCGACGTCCATTCCGACCTGTATCCTCGTGTTCCGCGCACCCGGCACCAAGACCGACGAACGCAAGAACGGGGTGCTGTTCATCGATGCCTCCAAGCGGTTCACCAAGGCCAAGAACCGCAATGTCCTCACCGGCGCAGACATCGCCGACGTTGTGACCGCCTACCACTCGACCTTGGATTTTGACGGCAGCCCGGTCGACCCTGACGGCGACGGTGGACTCGCGGCGCGATTCGTCCCCGCCACGGAGATCGTGGCGAACGGGTACGACCTCAACATCGGGCGGTACATCAAGCAGGCTGCCGCCGAACAGGAAGACCTCGGCGCTCTCATCGATGCATATAACATCGCCCGAGCCGAGCGCCAGAAGACCGAGCAGCGCATGCTTTCCATTCTCGCTGCCGCCGGGATTGAGGGATTCGATGAGTGACGGCTATCCACTTCGTCCGCTCGGCGAAGTGATGCGCCTTGACATCCAGCGCACGCCGATGACGCCTGCTACTACCTACCGTTTGGCCGGGGTCCTAAACGCAGGACAGGGGCTAATCGCTAAAGGCGAGTTCGACGGCGGGGACACGGAGTACGCGGCGATGAACGTGCTGCGCGTCGACCAGGTAGTGATGCGAAAACTGACAGCGTGGGAAGGACCTATCACTGTAGTACCTGCCGACTTCGACGGATTCGTCGTCAGCAACGAGTTCCCGACATTCACACTCGGTCCGGAGCTGGTACCCGACTGGATGAGGCACGTCTGCCGCTCACCGCAACTGTGGGCCGAGATGAAGAACCGAGTGAGGGGGACTGTTCAACGGCGCAAACGCCTCAACCCAGAGCAACTCTTGCAGATTAAACTCCCGATCCCACCTCGCGACGTACAGGCGGGGATCGTTGAGATGCTGGACGCAGTTGACGACCAGATAATCGCACTCGACAGAGAAGCCGAGGCGCTGGAACGCATGTCGATGATCGTTGCCGAAGATTTGCTCGCCAACGAACCAATCGTGGCGCTCGGAACGATGCTCGATGACATTCAAGGGGGCAGGAGTCCTCAGGCAAACACGAGGCCCCCGGGCGCTGACGAGAACGGCGTCTTGAAGGTCAGCGCGGTCACGCCCTTCCGGTTTCTTCCGGAAGAGTCTAAGGCCCTTCTGCCTGGCACGTCCATGCCAAAGTTCGCGCTTGTTCAGCCCGGCGACGTACTCATTACGCGAGCGAACACACCTTTGCGAGTCGGGGCCGTCGCGCGTGTCCCCGCTGATGTTCGGAGCGGTCTATACCTGGCCGACAAGACTCTTCGACTCGTGCCATCGTCAAAACTGGACCCGGATTTCCTCGTGGCAGCGATGGCGCTGAAGTCGGCCCGGACGCACCTCACTAGTTCGGCTACAGGCACCAGCGCCTCAATGTTTAACGTCAGCCAGGATCGTATTCGTGAGACACCGATCCCACTGCCTGACCTGGACCGGCAGCAGGAGGTTTCATCCGCCGTGCTGTCCGTTCGTGCGAATGCCGATGCGGCACGTGCTGAGGTCGCCAGTCTCCGTCAGATTCGGGCTGGCCTGCTGTCCGGGCTGCTGGACCGCACCATCAACATCAAGTCCGCCGATCTTGGAGGTCTGACTCGTGGCGAAGGGCATTCGGGAGCGTGAGTTCCAGAACCTCATGATCCAGTGGTCCCTCCCGATGGGCTGGGGCTTCACCGCGGGCAGGTCGCTGCCGCGTGCGACAACGCAGACGGTGCTTACAGGCCAAGTGCGAGACGCTCTCGTTCGGCTCAACCCTGGGGTGGTCGACGGGTTCGACGTGGATGCGGTGGTCGAGGAGATCGTCGCTACGGTGAACGCCGTTGAGGGCGGGCTGGTGCGGGCCAACGAGCAGGTGCTGCGCCTGCTGCGGGGGCATAAGGAGTTCCGGGACGCCGATGGCGTGTGGCATGCCCTGAAGGTCATCGACGTCGAGCACCCGACCGCTAACACGTTGGTCGTGTCGGACGAGGTGACCATCACTGTCCCCGGGAAGACTCCCCGCCGGTTCGACCTCGTGTATTGGGTCAACGGGCTGCCGCTGGTCGTGGTGGAGGTGAAGTCGCCGACCGCGAAGTCTGGGTGGGCTAAGGCTGCCCGCGAGATCAACGATGTGTACGCCGCCGAGTACCCGTGGTTCTTCACCCCGAACGTTTTCGCCGTCGCCTCCGACGGGCTGAAGCTGCGATTCGGTGCCGTTGGCGCGCCCCTGAACCTGTGGCAGCCGTTCCGGTCCACCGCCGACGACGAGAACCTGTCCGGCCAGGCCGACGTGCAGCGCTCCGTCGAGCTGCTGCTCAACCCGGCCACCGTCCTGGACATGCTCGCCAACTTCGCCCTGTTCGACACCTCTGGAGGCGGGGTGGACAAGAAGTACCTGCCCCGCTACCCGCAGATGGAAGCCGCCCACCTGATCCACGAGCGAGTCGTAGCCGGCGGCCAGAAGGGCCTGATCTGGCACCACCAAGGTAGCGGGAAGACGCTGCTGATGGTGTTCGCCGCCTCGCTGCTGCTGGCCGACACCCGTACCGAGTCGCCCACGATCATCCTGCTCTCGGACCGGACCCAGCTCGTCCGGCAGACGTCCGGGGTGTTCACCTCCGCGATGGGCGACGCCTACTTCCACCAGCCCGCAACCAGCGCCGAGCTGCGGGCGCTGCTGGCCGACGACGTCCGCGGCGTCATCTCCACGACCGTCCACAAGTTTGCCGACGCCGGCAAGAACCTGGCGACCCGGGACAACATCATCGTGCTGGTCGACGAGGCACACCGCACCCAGTCCGACAAGTCGAAATCCCTGGCCGGGCAAATGCGTGCGGCATTGCCGTACGCGAAGGTCTTCGGCATGACCGGCACCCCTCTCCGCAACCTCGCCACCGACACCTTCGCCCTCTTCGGCGAGGAGACCGACCCGGGCAGGGTGCTGCACCGGTACTCGGTGTCCCGGTCGCTGCGGGACGAGGCGACTGTCCCGGTCATGCTGGACCCGCACCCGGTCTCCTTCGACATGAACGGCCAGGAGCTGCAGGCTGAGTTCGACCAGTTCGCCGACGACTTCGATCTTGACGACCCCGACCGTGAGGCCCTGTCCCGCAAGTTCGGACGCCTCACTTCGGTGTTCGCCAACCCCGACCGTATCCACACGGTCTGCCAGGACATCGTGGACCACTACCTGGCCGGCGCCTACCGCAACGGCCTCAAGGCCCAGGTCGTCGCCTACAACCGTGAGCTGGCCGTGGCGTACACGGACAAGATCAACGAGCTGCTGGCCGGCTTCGAGGCGTCACAGGCGCTCGCCGAAGTGGGGAAGCATGACCGGATCACTGCCGAGGTGAACATCTCCGTCTCGGATTCCAAGGACGAAGACCCCGCCATGCGGCCGTACCGCCTCTCCGAGGCCGAGGAAGAGGAACAGAAGCGGCGGTTCCTCACCCCGGACGACCCGCTGTGCTTCCTGGTGGTGACCGCGAAGCTGATGACTGGGTTCGACGCCCCCAACGAGGGCGTCCTCTACCTGGACAAGCCACTGAAGGCCCACACCCTGTTCCAGACGATCACCCGCCCAAACCGCACCTGGGTGTCCCCAACCGGATTCGTGAAGACCTCCGGCGTGGTCGTCGACTACATCGGCCTGGCCGAAGAGGTCCAGCGGGCCGTCGTCGACCCCACCTCAGAAGGGGCAGGCAAGAAGGGCGGCGGGTTCGTCACCAACCCGTCCGAGCTGGTCGCCGAGTTCCGCACCACCTTCGCCCGCATCGAAGACCTCCTCGCGGACGTGGACGACCTGGACCTCACGGTCCACGGATACGAATCCGTGCGGGCCATCAACGTCTTCCTGGACGCCAACGCCGGCGCCGCCGAGGTGTTCTCCAAGGACTACCGGCTGCTGGCCCGCCTGTACCCGCTCATCAACACCGACAAGCGGGTCGCCAAGTACCGGGACGGCTTCGGGCTGTTCGGGTCCGTGTACACGACCCTGTTCAAGAAGTCCTCCGACGAAGAGAGGAAGGAACGGCTGGGCGAGCTGGGGCCGATGGTCCTGGAGATCATCAACGCCCACGTCCACTCCTTCACCGTCGTCGCCTCCCAGGAAGAGCCCCTCGTCCTGGACGCCCAGGGCATCGCCATCCTCAAAGAGCTGATGGCCCTCGTCCGCCCCAAGCCCGACAAGGACGACGGCGAGGACAAGACGCCACCGTCCGCGGCGGAGATCCTCGACCGCATCAAGGCCGCCCTCGAAAAGGGCGTCGACCCAGGGTCCGCGAAGTACACCGCCCTCGCGGAGCGGATCAGGCTGCTGCGCGATCAGATCATCCAGAACGCCCAGGACGCCCTTGACTTCCTGTCCGAGGCACTCCGGATCGCTCGCGCCATCGTGAACGCCGAGAAGCACCCCGACGAAGCCGTCGTCGTGCTGGACGACGACCACGTAGGGGTCCTGTCGCGGATCATCCACGACCACGCACCGCCCGGCCTCACCGTCACCGAGCGGAACCTGGCCGAGGAGATCGACCAGGTCGTCACCCGAACCCTCGCCCAAACATGGGACAACGCAGACGCTCGCAACCGAGGCGTCCGCCGCGCCACCGCCGCCGTCTTCCGCCGGTACATGTTGAAGCCGGTGGGGGAGCCGTATGACTCCACCGTCGCCTACATCGAAGCCCACTACCTCGTTGACTGACGAATGCACGGAGTCCCGGCAACCTGGGGCGGTCGCCGACAAGCACGAAAGGTGCCGACGCACGCCCGAGTGCAGAGGCAGATACGGCTGGACCTGCAAGCCGTGCATTGAACCGTCCGGGTTCTTGTAGAGATGCCATGCCGAGAAGTGAGTCGAGTACGCCGACAAGGTGTTGCAGGAGCCCCGACCAGTCCGCCTTCCGTCCAGGGAGGAGATGGCCGGGTAGCCTGTCCGTCGTGACCCGACGCGCCCCCGAGTCGATGTCGATCGCCCTGCCGACCGGTCGTGCGATCGACGCCGCAATCCGCCCGGACGATCCGGGCGAGTCGGCGGAGGTAACCCTGATCGAACCGATCCGCCCGCGGGTGTTCGAGAGTTGCCCGATCTGCGGTGATCCGGCCACTTCGAAGGAGCACATTCCACCCGATCGAATAGGCGGGAAGGTCATGACGAGGACGTGCCTTCCTTGCAATAACAGGCTCGGCAGCAACGTGGAGACCGATCTCCTTGACTGGGTCGAGGGGGCGCTTTCTCGTCCTTCTCTTCGGTCGGCGGCCGTCCAAGGGCCGCGCCGAGAGAAGCGGGTGTTGGTGCGGAATACCCCAGAGGGCGAGTTCGTCCTAGTGATCGACGGCCGAGCTCATCCGGACCTCAAGGCGATGTTGGAGTCCGGCGAGGTAGACCTTGACGCCGTACTGCCGAACTGGGGACGTTGCTGTCTCGCGCTGCTCAAACACGCGTACCTCGCGGCCTGTCTGACTCACGGGGTGCTCGAAGGTGACGTGGCTGACGAGGTCCGCCGCGACCTCATCGCCGCCCGCGACGCCGAGAACAAGCAGAGCGTGCCAACGAGCCAACTGGCGCTGGGCTTGACGATCCTCCGGACGTACGAGCCGACAACGGATGAGCCTGCAATCAGAGCAGTCCTGCATGATCCGGCAGGCCCTGTCGAGGGGGTGCTTCTAGCGGGTCGCATCTTTGTCTCCTGGTCATCGGTCATTCCCAAGGACGTGCCGGAAGCACACGGACGCTTGAACCGCACACTCCGGGTGAGGGCTCCGGTCCGGGGAACGGTGACATCAGTCGAGTCCTGACCGCGGTCAGGTGGCAACGGGAAGGCTGACGGTCTGGAACCGTTCGGCTGAATCCGCTTGCGAACGTTGAGCGTGTCGACAACTCATGCCAGCGGCAGCACGACGTGGCGGCCCACGCCGAACTGGTGCAGTACGTCTGACCCGCCGAAGCCCGGTACTGGGTACTGGTCGCTGGCGGAGCACCGACTCGGTGCGTGCCGGGGGACGGGAGAGAGCCGTGGACCGGGAGAATGGGGCCGTGACCAAGCGTTCCGCCGTATCGGACAAACCGATCGAGCACCGTGTGCCCACGCCCGGCACCGTGCGGCAGCTCTACGGCACTGCGCTCGCGTGCGCGAAGCCTGGGTGCCGTGCCGAGCTGTACACAGTGAACCCGGACACCGGTCAACACGTTCTCAACAGCCACGTCGCCCATATCCACGCGCGCAGCGAAGGCGGCCCTCGCTGGGACCCAGCCATGAGCGAAGCCGACAACCGCGACGTCGGCAACCTCCTCCTGCTGTGCTTTCCCCACGCGTGGGAGATCGATCAGGTCCCAGACGAGTACCCCGCCGAGATGCTTCGGGCCTGGAAGCAGGATCAGCTGGCCGACTCTGAACGCGCGCACCGTAGCTGGCAGATCAGCGACGAAGAGGCCCGCGAGGCGGTCACACCCTTCGACCTCGACGCCGTCATCGAAAAGATCAGCGCAGTCGTGCCGTTCAACCCGCGGATGCGCAGCCGGATCGAGACGTGGCAACTGGCTATCCGGCGAGGCCACGCCATGCGAGTCTCCCGGTTGACACCGCTCGTGCCGGCGGAGCGGCGGCCGGCGGTACTCGCATGGATGGCGGCGCGCCAGGAACCGCTCGTTGAGGTCCCAGTGGGGCAGGTCCGCGTTCTAGTGGGCCGGCTTGGGGCCGGCAAGTCGGAACACGCACTGCGCTGGTGGGGGCAGGCTGTCCAGGTGGCGGCCAACGACCCGGACACCGAGATTCCGCTGCTTCTTCCCGCTCGGCACATCACTGCCAGCTTGGAATTGGCGATTGCCAACGAGCTTGGCGGCGACCCCTCCGGCCGCTGCCAGGTGGTCATCGATGACCTAGACAGTGTCCCGTTGCGGGAAGCCGCCCGTCTCCTCGCCGAGGCCCGCCAACTCGTCCACACGTGGCCTCGGGTCAGCGTGCTGGCGACCGCGCGGCCGGGGATCCCCGTGCCCGACGAGGAGAAGATCCTCATCGAGCCGTGGCCGGCCCAGCGTGGCGCTGAGCTGGCGAAGTTGGCTCTCGGTGACGACATCCCCTGGCACCTGTGGAACACCGAAACGGCTGACCTGCTCACCAGTCCGCTGACCGCTCTTGGCCTGGCGGCCCGAGTACACGCTGGCCGCGACGTCAAGGTATCCCGGGCTCAACTCCTGGCTGATCTCGCGACGATGGTCATCGACTCGCAGAGCCACGAGGTTGCTGATGGCACGTGGCAGGACCTGGCTCGGTTGGCCGTTCGGGTCCTCGGACAGTCGCAGCCGGTTACCGGGGCCTCGTTCGGGTCGTTGCCCCTTGTCCGTCGTCTCACCGCAACCGGCCTCGTCGTCGGCGATCACACGGAGCTGACGTTCGCGTTGCCGGTGTTCGAACAGTATTTCGGGTCCGAAGCCCTCCGGATGGGCCTGGCTGACCTGGAGACGATCGCGGCGGCCAGTTCGTTCCCGCGGTGGCGATACGCGCTCGCTTTCGCCGTGTCCACCGCCATCGACCATGATCAAGAACGCCTCTTCGCCGGCCTTGCGACGGTCAATCCTGCGGCAGCGTTCTGGATCCTCGATGAGATCGCCGACGCCAGTACGGACCGCACCCATGAGGGTCCATCTGATGAGGCGATCGCGGCGCTCATCAGCCGCCGCGACCCCACCGGCGAGGTCACCGCCGAGCCCGACCTTGCCATCCGCGCAGGGCAGTGGCTGCGCGGCGCGGAACAAGCCCTGCTAATCGGACTCGGACCCCTGGCCGAGTCATTGGCACGACACCGCGACGGTCGCCTCGTCCAGTGGGGCACCTGGTTGCAGAACGGCTATCTGACGCTCGCCCGCTCGCGCGACCAGTTGTCGCCGCCGGACGTCGTCAAACTTCCCGAAATGTTCCCCAGCCTCGGCCGATGGCACCGCATCGAGGGGATTCGCTTTCCGACCTCTGACCTTGGTCGCTGGCTGCGCGCCCAGGCGGCGCTGCAAGAACAGCTCCAGAACGCGATCAGGAGACGGACCCTGCCCGTTCCCCGCACATCAACGCTGGCACGCGAACGGCTGTACCTACTCGCCGAGTTCGTCTACAACTACAGCGCCACACGCCGGCGCCGCACCATCCACCTCGCCGAACTGCGTGACACCGTCACCAAATGGATGGAGCGGGTGAACCGGTCGGTGCGGTCGACGTGGCAGGGCACAGGCCGATCCGTCGACTCGGACGACATCCGGTGGCTCGCCGCTCAACTGGACATGGAGGACGGCGATACGCTCCTACCGCCCTGGCCCGAAGGCGATCAACGCGGAACAGGCAGGTGGATCTGGCAGACGTACTCACCGGAGCTGACTTTGACCCTGGCGACGGACATCGTGCAACACGCCCTGATCGGCTATCGGCAGCTCGCCGAAACCTCCTTCCCTGCCTTCGGTGACGCCTTGGGGCTCTACAGCATGCTGCCCGTACGCGTCGAAGGACTCGTCCGGCGACCCGTCAACGACGAGAACGCGTACACGATCGAGATGATTGTCAGCCTGGACCCCGACCGCGATGCGCAACGATCGGACGTCCCGTCAGTCGACCTACGACTCGTACCCGACGACGGTCACGCGTTCTGGACCTTCAGCCAGCAGCGCCGCAGCGCCGCTCGGACGACGTTCGGCCAGAGCCCGCTCCAGAACGTAGAGCTGCCCCTGGGCCACACGTGTCCGGCGACCAGCCTGGCGTACCGATGGCTGGTCCAGGATCTTGCCGGAGTCGGCTGGCTCAACAATCACCACGGTCTCCTCGATTGAAGCCGGTTGAGCGACCAGAAGACGATACGGCTCCCTACCTGAGCATCGGCAGCTCTTCCTGATGCAGAATCACGGTATGAGCCTCACCTTGGTTGAACTCGATCGTCCAGTGGGCGAGCGGTTTTGGTTCCCGTTCACGTACGAGGAAGCAGGCCTCGGATTCAACAACCAATGGTGGTACGACGGCCCCGTCTATCCCCATTCCAAGAGCATCTTTCTACGAGTCCTAGAGAACAACAACGAGGTCGCCCGGGTTCATCTGGACAACGAGGTCGGAACAATCGATCACTACGCCGACGTTCCGCCACTTGGAGCCACCGCACTCGAGATCCAGTTCATTGAGGTGCACGACGATCACCGCGGCCGCGGCATCGGCCACGCTGTCATCGACCTCCTCCACAACCGCTACCCAGACCGTCGGCTCGTGGCCTTCTCCGAGGGCGCCGACGGCTTCTGGTCATCTCTCGGTTGGCGTCGGCACCTTCACGCCGATCCCGAAGAGGCGCCTTTCCGCCGACCACTCTTCATCCAGCCACAGGCGTAACGCACTGCCGCCGCGCGGACGAGGCTCCCGGGACCTACCGGCCTCGTCGGCTCGTAGTGAGCCTGGCGGGGAGGTGCCGTTGCCCCTGCCGGGTGCGCGCTCATCGGCCAGACGCCCCGGACGTCGACGATTCCGGCCGATGTGGCTCACCCGCACACGTTCGCCGATGGGCAGGTCAGCCGCTATGGCCAGGTAACCCGATGGGGCACAGTTTTGGGATGTATCCCGCCGAGGGCGTTCACCAACTGCTCCCCTTGATCATTTGGAATCCAGCGTTGATGCCACGTGCGCGCCGGGAGCCGGGGCAATGGTCAGCCCAACTGCCATGTTCCGCTGATGATGGCGGCGTCATGATCAACGCCAGCGCGTTCCCATGTTTGACGGGACCCGCCGGGGGCACCACATTCCGCCTACGGGCTGACCGTTCCCGACAGGTTGCTGACCCGACCCATCGCGTCGAAGTCGACACGCAGGACCGATCCGCCCCGATCCTGCGCCGTCACCGACATGGGCGCCCGATCCAGCCGCCACCCCTGCTGGTGCAGGAACGACTCGACGGCGACGCGGTGCTCCACCGGGAAGGACTGAAGGACCTGAGTCAGGACGGTCAGCGCCCGCTCCGGGCGGACCGGCGCGGTGATCTGCGGCGGGGCGTCGTCGAGGTGGAAGAAGACGGCGCCGCCGTCGTACGGCCCGCGGTAGTAGCAGCGGCCGGTCAGGCCGGACGCCAGCAGGGCGAGGCGGTGTCCGTCGGCGCGCTGGAGCGGGAACGTGGGTTCGGTGAGTTCGGCGACCCCTTGGCGGTGCCCGTACTCGCGAAGCCAGCCGGCCAGATGCAGCACCGACGGCGGGAGGTTGCTGGCCTCGTTGGCCCAGGCCCAGAGCCAGGTGCCGTCGTCGTGGCTCTCGGTGCCGAGGAGCTGGACGCGGTACCGCAGGTCGGTCCCGAACGTCGCGATGCCGTCGGGCACGTCGAGTTGCCAGTCACGCTCGCCGAGCAGGTCGGCCAGCGCCATCTGGCGGGCCAGGCCGGTGCCGACATGTTCGGCGAAGAGTCGATCAAACGTCGGCATCGCCGCAGTGTGCCAGACCTTTCAACGCCGGACGGCCCCGCGTCCGGCCAGCCCTTTCCGGACGGGACGGCCCCGCGTCCGGCCGGAGCCGGAGCGCGGGGCCGGCGGGTCAGCGGACCAGCGCTGCCACCAGCGTCCCGATGCAGGCGACGACGGCGGCGATGATCGGACTGAGCGTCTTGATGTACGCCAGGATGAGCCGGTGCCGGTCGGTCGGCTCGGCAACGGTTTCGTCCTCGTCCTCTGGTGTCTCGAAGTCTGACCCGTGAGGGATTACAGTCAACGTGACTCCTTCCGTTGCAGCGGTGGAGTCGAATGCGGCGTCCGGTGGCAGCCGGGCGCCGCCCTCTGTGTGAGGCGGCGCAGTACCGTTCGACCGTTCGAGCATGCTCCCGGCGGACAGCTAGCACAAGAGTGGGCAATTCACTGTCGGGTACCTGACAAGCAGATGCATCGCATCGAGAAAATTTCGGTGCCATCTCTTGCCAAATGCAATTTTCCGTGAAGCAGTTCAACCCAGCGTGACCACGCAAAAGCACATGGTGAGTAGTCGTGTCGTCAGGCGCGCCAGGCCGCGGGTCCGGGCCTGACCCCCGGCGTGCCGGCTACGAGACGAGGAAACCGGTGGAGGGGCGGGTCAGGACGCCGGTCATCGGGAAGCGGGTGGAGCCGTTCCACCAGTGCCACACCACGCGCTCGCTTCCGTCGGCGGCGGCGAAGACGTCCATCCCGCCGGGGCCCTGGTGGTTGCCGGGCAGGCCGCTGATCGGGTTGAGTCCGGCGCTGCCGGTGTAGCCGAAGAAGGGCCGGGACACGCCTTCGCGGATGGGAGTGCACCGGGAGCCGGACAGGGGACTGGCGCCGCAGCGGGCGATGCCTGTGGCGTAGCGGGCGCTGTCCCAGTTGTTGCCCGAGTACATGAGGTACCAGTCGCCGTCGGCGGCCTTCCACATCGACGGGTTCTCCACCACGTGCGTACCGCCGCTGGTCTTGGCGGTGTCCCAGGTGATGTCGGTGCTCTTGAGCATGTCCCGGCGGGTGTCCCAGATCGCGCGGCCCTCGCCGTCGGTGCGGACGGTGGAGATGCCGGTCTCGGCGCCGGAGGCGATGGCGTCGTCCCGGTAGGTGACGTACAGGTTCCCGCCGGCCACGAACGGGTTCGCGTCGAGTGCCCAGCGGCCGGCGTCCGGGCAGGCCCACTCGCCCTGGTTCTGGAACGGACCGCGGGCGCTGTCGGAGACGGCCCGGCCGATGCACTTCTGGCCGGAGCCCTTGCGGGAGGCGGTGTAGAACATGAAGAACCGGCCGTCGAAGCGGGCGACGCCCGGTGCCCAGATCGCGCCGCCGGGTTCGGCCCAGGCGCCCGGGCCGGACGGCAGCGCGTCGTGCGAGGCGCAGTCGGCCATGCCGACGCTGTTGCTGGAGCCGTGGACCAGGACTGGTACGTACAGCCTGCCGATCGCGCCACATCGCGCGCCGGTCCCGGCGCCGACTGTGGTGCCGTAGGTGACGTAGGAGCCGTCCTTCGCCAGCAGGGTGTCCGGGTCGGCCAGCGGGAACGTGGACGAGCTCGCCAGCGTGGACATGTCGTCGGCGGGCGCGGCGGCGACCGGCGCGATCGTCACCGTGGTGGCTACCAGGGCGGTCGCGGCGAGGGTGACGAGCCCTCCGCGCGTTCGAAGGAATCTCACCGGCACACCTCCATCGATGAAAGTAATTATCAAGCGAACGCTATCGACGGTCGACGATCCCGTCAACGGGGGAGCGCTGACGCCGGGAGCGGGAAGCGGGGCCGCCCGGAGACCCGCCGGGTTACGCTCCGTCGAGGGGACGTGTCACCCGCCGGGCCCTCAGGCCGGTGCCAGGACCCGTCGGTACCCTGGCAGGTCCTGGCCTGTCCGCGACGACATGAGGTATTCGTGAACGATCTTCGAGTGGTGGCGTTCGATCTCGACGACACCCTGGCGATTTCCAAGTCCCAGATCGATCGTCGGATGGCGGAGTTGCTCGGCCACCTGCTCACCGAGGTGGACGTGCTGGTCATCTCCGGTGGCCGGTTCGAGCAGTTCCAGTCGCAGGTGCTCGCCCACCTCGACCTCACCGAGGAGCAGCGTGACCGGCTGCACCTGATGCCGACCTGCGGCACCCGCTACTACCGCTGGTCCGACGGGGACTGGCGGCAGGTCTACGCGGAGGATCTGACCGAGGCCGACAAGGCCCGTGTGGTCGCCGCGCTCACCGAGTCGGCGCAGGCGCTGGGCCTGTGGGAGGCGAAGACCTGGGGCGACATCATCGAGGACCGTGGTAGCCAGATCACGTTCTCGGCGCTGGGGCAGTCCGCGCCGCCGGCCGAGAAGTACGGCTGGGACCCGGACGGCGACAAGAAGCGCCGGCTGCGGGACGCGGTCGCGGCGAAGCTGCCCGACCTGGAGGTGCGTGGCGGCGGCTCGACCTCGATCGACGTCACCCGCAAGGGCGTGGACAAGGCGTATGGCATGCGGAAGCTGCTGGAACACCTGGACCTCAAGATCGACAACGTGCTCTTCGTGGGTGACCGCCTGGACGTGGGCGGCAACGACTACCCGGTCAAGGCGATGGGCATCCGCTGCGTCGCTGTCACCCGCTGGGAGGAGACGGCCGACTACGTCGAGAAGCTCGTCGACGACCTGGTGAAGCAGCGCGCCGAGCGCGCCTGAGCACAGCCCGACCCAGAGCCCGCCGGTTCCGGAACCGGCGGGCTCTGGCGGTATCGACGGTGATGAGGTAGGAACAGCCGGGAGAGCGCTCTCCCGTCCCATCACCGAACAGGCAGGCAGATGCGATCACCCGACCCCTCCCGCCGCCGTTTCCTCACGCTCACCGCCTCCGCGGCCTCGCTCACCGCCCTCGGCCTCCCGGCCGGCGCCGCCGCCGCGTCCCCGGCCGCATCGCCGGCCGCGCGACCCGCCCGCGAGCCCGACTTCGGCCCGAACGTCTTCGTGTACGACCCCAGCACGCCGGTCGAGGAGATCCAGTCCACGCTGGACCGGCTGTTCACCGCCCAGGAACGCAACGAGATGGGCTTCGACAGGTACGCCGTGCTGTTCAAGCCCGGCCGCTACGAGGTGGACGCTCGGCTCGGCTACTACACGACTGTCGCCGGTCTCGGCGCCCACCCGGACGACGTGGAGATCCATGGCGCGGTCCGGGTGGTCGGGCAGCCGGATCCGAACTCGCCCGCCGGCATCTCCGCGCTCACCAACTTCTGGCGTTCGGCGGAGAACCTCGCTGTCACCCCGACGGACTGGTCGAACCAATGGGCCGTCTCGCAGGCGTCACCGATGCGGCGGGTGCACGTCAAGGGCGTGCTGTGGCTGGAACCCGGCAACGGCGGCTACTCCAGCGGCGGCTACATCGCCGACTCCAAGGTGGACGGCATCACCATCAACGGTTCCCAGCAGCAGTGGCTCACCCGCGACAGCGAACTCGGCGGCGAGTGGACGAACGGCGTGTGGAACCAGGTCTTCTCCGGCGTGATCGGCGCACCCGCGCAGGGTTTCCCCGACCCGCCGTACACCACGCTGCCGACCAGCCCGGTCACCCGGGAGAAGCCGTACCTGTTCGTCGACGCCAAGGGCGCCTGGCGGGTCGCCGTACCGCGCCTGCGCCACGACACCGCCGGCACCACCTGGGCCACCGGTGGCGCGCCGGTGCCGTCGCTGCCGCTGTCCGCGTTCTACCTGGCCCGGCCCACCGACTCGGCCAAGCGCATCAACGCCGAACTGGCCCGGGGCCGGCACCTGCTGCTCACCCCCGGCGTCTACCACCTGGACCGGGCCCTGCGGGTACGCCGACCGGACACCGTCGTGCTCGGCCTCGGCATGCCGAGCCTGGTGCCGGACCGCGGGGACGCGGCGCTGCGGATCGAGGACGTGGACGGGGTCCGCATCGCCGGGGTGCTCGTGGACGCCGGGCCGGTCGAGTCGCCGGTGCTGGTCGAGGTCGGCACGCGGCACTGCCACCGGTCGCACGCCACGAACCCGATCTCGCTCCAGGACGTCTTCTTCCGCATCGGCGGCCCTTACGCCGGGCGGGCGGTGACCAGCCTGGTGGTGCACAGCCGGCACACGCTCATCGACAACATCTGGGCCTGGCGCGGCGACCACGGCCGGGCCGGCACCATCGGCTGGACCGTGAACACCGCCGCCACCGGCGTGATCGTCAACGGCGACGACGTGACCGCCTACGGGCTGTTCGTCGAGCACTACCAGCGCTGGCAGACGATCTGGAACGGCGAGCGCGGCCGGACCGTGTTCTACCAGAGCGAGCTGCCCTACGACCCGCCGAGCCAGGCGGCCTGGCGCAGCCCGACCGGCAACGGCTGGGCCTCGTACAAGGTGGCCGACCACGTCCGCACGCACGAGGCGTGGGGACTGGGCGTGTACTCGTACTTCAACCAGGGCGTCGACATCCGATGCGACCGGGCGATCGAGGCGCCGCGCCGGGCCGGGGTGCGGTTCCACGACGCGATCACCGTGTTCCTGGACGGCAGCGGCGGCATCGAGCGCACGATCAACGAGATCGGCACCCCTGTCGTCGGCTCGTACGGCACCAGCCCGGTGATCAGCTACCCCTGACCGCGAGGCGCGGCCCGGCCGGTGCGGGACCGGCCGGGCCGCGCCCGCTCACGCCGCGAGCTGGTCGACGCGGGTGAGTACCTGGTCGACGAGGCCGTACTCGCGGGCCTGCTCGGCGGTGAACCAGCGGTCGCGGTCCCAGTCGCGCTGGATCTCCTCCAGCGTGCGCCCGCTGTGCTGGGCGATCAGCTCCTGCATGGTGCGCTTCACGTGCAGCATGTTCTCGGCCTGGATGGTGATGTCCGCGGCGGTGCCGCCCATCCCGCCGGAGGGCTGGTGCATCATGATCCGCGAGTGCGGCAGCGCGAACCGTTTGCCCGCCGCCCCGGCGCAGAGCAGGAACTGCCCCATCGAGCCGGCCATCCCGAGTGCCAGCGTCGCCACGTCGTTCTTGACGTACCGCATGGTGTCGTAGACGGCCATGCCGGCGCTGACCGAGCCGCCCGGCGAGTTGATGTAGAGGAAGATGTCGCGCTCCGCGTCCTCGGCCGCGAGGAGCAGGATCTGCGCGCAGATCTGGTTGGCCGACGCGTCGGTGACCTCGGTGCCGAGGAAGATGATCCGCTCCTTCAGCAGCCGTTCGAAGACCCGGTCGCCGAACGCCGGCTGCCCCTCGTCGAGCATCCAGATGCCACCCATCGCCGCCCACCTCCGTACGCCGGTGGGCGGGGGACCGCCCGGGAACCCGGCGGTCTCCAGCGTCCGCCGGGCGCACCCGTGCGGCCCAGGCTTTCTGCCGGCGGCAGATTCGCCCTGGGCAGAAGCTACGCGGCGACCGGCCGCCGCCGGCCGGCGCGGGCTCGCCGCCGGGCGACAGTGACGGAGGTACGCGGACGGGGGCGGACGGCCGGGGCGGAGGGAGCCGGCCAGATCCGGATGCCGCCGGCGAACCCGATCGGCGTGGCGGCGTCGAGGGGCGCACCGAGCGGTGCCGGCACCAGGCCGAAGGGCCGCAGCGCGCCGCCGAGCAGCGGCGTGGCGGTGACCGGGCGGCGGGCGACGTGCGGCCGGAGCGAGACGGCGGGCCGGCGGGTCACGGGCGGGCGGGGCGACACGGCCGGGCGGCGCGTGACGGACAGCCGGGGCGGGCCGACCCGCAGCTGTGGCCCGGTGCGGGCGGTCGGCACCCGGTCGAAGCGGGCCGCCGAGATCCCGGGGCCGACCGGGGTCGGACGCTCCCGGCGCAGCTCGTCGCGGGCCTCTTCGAGCAGGTCGGCGAGGTGGATGCCGAGCGCGCGGCAGATCGCGGCCAGCACCTCGGAGGATGCCTCCTTGCGGCCGCGTTCGACCTCGGAGAGATAGGGCAGGGAGACGCCGGCGGCCTGGGCCACCTCGCGCAGCGTGCGGCCCTGGCGCAGGCGGATGCGCCGGAGCACCCCGCCGATCACGCGTCGCAGCAACGACATGCCGGCCTCCTCGCGGTCGCCGTCCCGACATCCCCATCATGCCCTGTCCACATCGCCGGCAGCGGCCCCGGCGGGTTCCGATCGTCACCCGGCGGGCCGGATCCCCGCGTACCCGTTATCTTGTGGGCGTGCAGGTGGCGGAGCAGGACCGACGGTGATCCATTTTCCCGCGCAACGGCGGGGGCCGCTGAGCGCGCTGAGTCTGCGCCTGCTCGCCGCCCTCGGCCTGGTCTTCGCCACGGTCTTCGTGGTCTGGCTGGACCGCGACGGCTACCGCGACGTGGACGAGAGCGGCCTGACCCTGCTCGACTGCTTCTACTACGTGGTGGTCTCGCTCTCCACCACCGGGTACGGCGACATCACCCCGGTCAGTTCGTCGGCGCGGCTGGCGAACGTCCTGTTCATCACCCCCGCCCGGGTGCTGTTCCTGATCATCCTGGTCGGCACCACCCTGGAAGTCCTGACCGAGCAGTACCGCACCGGCCGTCGCCTGTCGCGGTGGAGGAGAACCGTGAAGGACCACGTCATCATCTGCGGCTACGGCACCAAGGGCCGCAGCGCGGTCTCCGCCCTGCTGGAGAACGGCACGGACAAGTCCAAGATCGTGGTGGTCGAGCGGAGCGGGCCGGCGCTGCGGCAGGCCACCTCCAACGGGCTGGTGACTATCGAGGGCTCGGCGACCCGATCGTCGGTGCTGGAGCAGGCGCACGTGCGTACCGCGAAGTCGGTCATCATCGCGACCGACAGCGACGACGCCTCGGTGCTGGTGGCGCTCACGGTCCGGCAGCTCACCGCCGGTCAGGTACGCATCATCGCGGCGGTCCGGGAGGCGGAGAACGCGCCGCTGCTCAAGCAGAGCGGGGCGCACCACGTGATCGTCTCGTCGGCCACGGCCGGGCGGCTGCTCGGCCTGTCGACCTCGGCCCCGCCCCTGATCGACGTGGTGGAGGACCTGCTCACCCCGGGTCAGGGCATGGCGCTGGCCATGCGGTCGGCCGAGCGCAGCGAGGTGGGCCGTTCGCCGCGCGAGCTGGAGGCGCTGGTCATCGCGCTGGTCCGCCGGGGCAAGGTGGTCACACTCAACGACCGTGCCGCCTCGGTGATCGAGACCGGCGACATGCTCGTCCACGTCCGGGACGACCGGCCGCAGGCCACCACCGCGATCTGACCCGGCCCTGCTGAGCGCCCGCGGTCAGCAGGCGCCCGGGCCGCCCTCCGCGATCACTTCGCCGCAGGTCGACGACCGGCCCTGGGTGGCCCGTCGCAGCAGGTCGTAGAGCAGGTCCCGCTCGCCCGGCGCCAGCGCGCCGAGGACTTCCTCCTCCGCCCCGGCGAGCGCGCACTCCGCCTCGCGCAGCCGCTTCGTGCCCGCCTCGGTGAGGCGTACCTCGTGCCGGCGGCGGTCCTCCGGGGAGCGGCGGCGCTCGGCCAGGCCGTCCGCCTCCAGGTCGTTGAGCAGCCCGACCACGTTCGTGCTGTCGATCTGGAGCGTGCCGGCGAGCGCCTGCTGGCTGATTCCGCCGGCGTCGCGCAGCACGGTGAGCGCCACCAGGTGGCGGGGGCGCAGGCCCAGCGGGGCGAGTACCGACTCCGAGCGCAGCCGCATCCGCCGGGCCAGGTGGTCGAGCAGGGGCCCGGAGCGGCGCTCGGACTCCTCGACCGGTGCGGCGGACATGTGACCCAGTTTACGCGGCCCAGGGAACATCGACCTGCTATAAATAGTTGGTCCTACACGAACGATCGATGGAGGAGGAAGAAATGGCTCACCTGTTGCACATCGACTCGAGCATCACCGGGGAGCGGTCGGTCAGCCGGCGGCTCACCGCGCGCGCCGCCGCCGCCTGGCGCGCCGCCCACCCGGACGGCACCGTCACCTACCGCGACCTGGGTCAGAACCCGCTGCCGCACCTGAACACCGATAGCGGCCTCGCGCGCATGGTGCCGCCGGATCAGCACACCCCCGAGCAGCAGGCGTCCTGGCGGCTGACCGAGGAGGTGGTGGCCGAGGTGAAGCAGGCCGACACCGTCCTGCTCGGGCTCCCGCTCTACAACTACGGCCCGCCCAGCAGCGTGAAGTCCTGGGTCGACCACCTGATCGCCCCCGGCATCGCGTACGACCCGGTCACGAACGCCGGGCTGCTCGGCGGCCGCCAGTTCGTCGTCCTGGTCAGCCGCGGCGGCGGCTACGGCCCGGGCACCCCGCGGGAGGGCTGGGACCACGCCGAGCCGTGGCTGCCGCACGGCCTGTCCCTGACCGGCCTGGAGCCGCGGTTCATCTGCGCCGAGCTGACCCTGGCCCCGGTCAACCCGGCGATGGCCGAGCTGATCCCGCTGTTCGAGCAGAGCCTCGCCGCGGCCGAGCGGGCCGTCGACGAGCTGTGGGTGCCCGCCTCGGCGGCCGCCTGACCGGGCTGTCACACACGCGAAGGGCGGGCCGTTCCGCGGGGGAACGGCCCGCCCTTCGGCGTGACGTGTCAGCGACGGATCAGAGGATGGTCCAGGTGTCGCCGCTGCCGAGCAGCGCGGCGAGCTGCTGCTCCGGGGTCTTGTCGACGGTGGCCTTGGCGGCCGCGACCTGCTCCTGCACCACGCTGTCGTAGGAGGGGCGGCCGACCGATCGGAACACCCCGATCGGGGTGTTGCTCAGGTCCAGGCCGGGCAGACGCGACAGCGCGAACGCGTACGCCGGGTCGGCCACGCCCGCGTCGTGCACCACGATCTCCTCGGCCGGCGTGTTCGCGGTCTCCCGGACCTCCAGCCCGAAGCCACCGGGCGGGTGGACGACGCAGAACTGCCCGTCCTTGCCGAACGTGATCGGCTGCCCGTGCTCCAGCCGGATCAGGAAGTCGTCCCGGGTGGCCGGCTCCTTCAGCGGGTCGAACGCGCCGTCGTTGAAGATGTTGCAGTTCTGGTAGATCTCCACGAACGCCGAACCCTCGTGCTGGGCGGCGGCCCGCAGCACCGACTGGAGGTGCTTGCGGTCCGAGTCGATCGTCCGGGCCACGAACGTGGCCTCGGCGCCGAGCGCCAGTGACAGCGGGTTGAACGGGGCGTCCGCCGAGCCGACAGGCGTCGACTTGGTGATCTTGCCGACCTCGGAGGTGGGCGAGTACTGGCCCTTGGTGAGCCCGTAGATCCGGTTGTTGAACAGCAGGATCTTGAGGTTCACGTTGCGGCGCAGCGCGTGGATCAGGTGGTTGCCGCCGATGGAGAGCGCGTCCCCGTCACCGGTGACCACCCAGACCGACAGGTCCGGCCGGGACACCGACAGGCCGGTGGCGATCGCCGGGGCACGGCCGTGGATCGAATGCATGCCGTACGTGTTCATGTAGTACGGGAAGCGCGACGAGCAGCCGATGCCCGAGACGAAGACGATGTTCTCCCGGGGGATGTTCAGCTCCGGCATGAAGCCCTGCACGGCCGCCAGGATGGCGTAGTCGCCGCAACCGGGGCACCAGCGCACCTCCTGGTCGGACTTGAAGTCCTTGGCGGTGAGCTTCAGGGCGACGGGCTCAGACATTCTTCAGGACCTCTTCCAGCATCGTCTCCAGCTCGGCGGCGGTGAACGGCAGGCCGCGGACCTGGTTGTAGCCGATCGCGTCGACCAGGTACTTCGCCCGGACCACGTGGGCGAGCTGGCCGAGGTTCATCTCCGGCACGACCACCTTGTCGTAGCGGCTCAGCACCTCGCCGAGGTTCGCCGGCATCGGGGCCAGGTGCCGCAGGTGGGCCTGGGCCACCGAGAGCCCGCGCTGGCGCAGGCCACGGCAGGCGGCGCCGATCGGCCCGTACGTCGAGCCCCAGCCCAGCACCAGCACCCGGGCGTCGCCGTCCGGGTCCTCCACCTCGACGTCCGGCACCGGGATGGTCTCGATGCGGGCCGCCCGGGTCCGCACCATGAAGTCGTGGTTCGCCGGGTCGTACGAGATGTCGCCGGTCTTGTCGGCCTTCTCCAGACCGCCGATCCGGTGCTCCAGACCGGCCGTGCCGGGCACCGCCCACGGGCGGGCCAGCGTCTGCGGATCCCGCAGGTACGGCAGGAACGTGGTGCCGTCCTCGCCGTTGGGCTTCGTGGCGAACTCGACCCGCAGGTCGGGCAGCGACTCGACGTCGGGCAGCAGCCACGGCTCGGAGCCGTTGGCGACGTAGTTGTCCGACAGCAGGATCACCGGGGTGCGGTAGGTCAGCGCGATCCGGGCCGCCTCCAGCGCCGCGTGGAAGCAGTCCGACGGCGACTTCGGCGCGATCACCGCAACGGGTGCCTCGCCGTGCCGGCCGTACAGGGCCATGTTCAGGTCGGCCTGCTCGGTCTTGGTGGGCATGCCGGTGGACGGACCGGCCCGCTGCACGTCGACGATGACCAGCGGCAGCTCCAGCGCCACCGCCAGGGAGATCGTCTCGCTCTTGAGCGCCACGCCCGGACCGCTCGTGGTGGTCACGCCGAGCGAGCCGCCGTACGACGCGCCGAGCGCCGCACCGACCGCGGCGATCTCGTCCTCGGCCTGCATGGTGACCACGCCGAACTTCTTGTGCTTGCTCAGCTCGTGCAGGATGTCCGAGGCCGGCGTGATCGGGTACGCGCCGAGGAACACCGGCAGCCCGGAGCGCACGCCTGCGGCCACCAGGCCCAGCGACAGCGCCGCGTTGCCGGTGATGTTCCGGTAGGTGCCCGGCAGCATCTTGGCCGGCTTGACCTCGTACCGGACGGAGAAGTCCTCGGTGGTCTCGCCGAAGTTCCAGCCGGCCCGGAACGCTGCCACGTTCGCCGCCACCAGCTCGGGGCGGGCCGCGAACTTGCGCTCCAGGAAGCGCAGCGTGGACTCGTACGGGCGGGAGTACATCCAGCTCAGCAGCCCGAGCGCGAACATGTTCTTGGCCCGCTCGGCGTCCTTCTTGGACACGTCGTGCTCGGCCAGCGCGCCGATCGTCATCGAGGTGAGCGCCACCGGGTGCACCGCGTACCCGGCGAGCGAGTCGTCGTCGAGCGGGCTGGCCGCGTAGCCGACCTTGGCCAGGTTGCGCCGGGTGAACTCGTCGGTGTTGACGATGATGTCGGCTCCGCGCGGCAGGTCGGCCAGGTTGGCCTTCAGCGCGGCCGGGTTCATCGCCACCAGCACGTTCGGCGCGTCACCCGGGGTCAGGATGTCGTAGTCGGCGAAGTGCACCTGGAAGCTCGACACGCCGGGCAGGGTCCCGGCGGGAGCACGGATCTCGGCGGGGAAGTTGGGCAACGTGGAGATGTCGTTGCCCAGTTGCGCCGTCTCCGAGGTGAACCGGTCGCCGGTGAGCTGCATGCCGTCGCCGGAGTCACCGGCGAACCGGATGACCACCCGGTCCAGTTGACGGATCTGCTTGGTCACACCCGCACCTCGCTTAACTGAGCGCCGTCGCCCTCGCCGGCCCGGCCCGCTCCGATTCTCACGTCAGAGCCTACGTCGCCACGTTAGGGCCACCTTGGTCGAGGTCCGACGTATGGGACTGGATCGGGCCGCTGTATGCCCTGCTTTGCAGCGTTTAGTACCTGGGCCCGTAACCCAGATCACCACATATCCATGATCACCGGTCGGTGATCGGACGCTCCGGGACGGTGATGTCGCTGCGGCGGCGCAGCGAACGGGTCGCCAGCGTCAGCGCGAGCACGACCAGGAGACCGGACACGGCGATGAGCGCGATGGCGGTCCCCCGGACCGAGGTGTCGCCGCGGTCCCGTTCGCCGGCCGCGACGAGCACGCCCTGCGAACCGGTCGGAGCCGGCGCCCCGCCGGGCGGGACGGCGTCCGCCGCCGCGGCACTGATCCGGAAACTCATCTGCACCTGCCGGTCCCGTCCGCTACGCGGATCCAGCCGGCCGATCACCGCGCCGGACAGCGGCGCCCGCCGCTGCGCCTCCGCCGAGGCGGCGAGCGTCAGCCGTACGGTGGCGGTCCGCCCGGCCGCCAGCGCGCCCAGCTCGCAGCGGGTCCGGTCGGCCGACACCGGGGCGCAGCCGCTCTCGGTGCCGGCCACTGTCACCCCCTCGGGCAGGAGCACCTCGATCCGGCCCGCGGCGTCGACCTTGCCGGTGTTGCCCAGCCGGACGGTGAGCGTGCTGGGGGCGCCGCTGATGTCGAACAGCACCTCCTCGGCGCGCAGCGAGATGCCGGGCACCGGCGGCCCGGGCGGGAACAGCACCGCGAAGCCCTCGTCGTCGTACGCCGCGCCGGTCACCCCGGGCGCGACGGCGGTGACCTGGACCGATCCGGCCAGCGGCATGGTCCGCCAGGCGTCGCCGTCGACCCGGACCCGGATGGTCGCGCTGAACCGGGCACCCGGCTCGGCGTCCCACCCGACGCAGCGGTGGTTGCCGTCGCCGGCCGGCTCGCAACCCGGGGTGCCCGCGTCGGTCAGCCCCGGCGGCAGCGTGTAGCCGAGGCTGATCCGCTCCGCCCGTCCGCCCGTGTTGGCCACCGTCACCCGCAGCGTGGCCACCGTGGCGTCGGCGTTCCAATAAGCCGGCGGGAGGACCACGTCCTCGGTGCTCACGCGTACCCCCAGGGGCCCGCCGGCCGGCTGCGCCGGCGGTGGCGGCGGGGTCTTGACCGGCGGCGCGACCGGTGGGGGTGCCGGTGCCGTGGTGGCCGGCGCGGCGGTGGTCGGCGCCGGTTCGGCGGGCGCGCTCGTCGGCGGCGGGGCCGGCGAGGTGGTGACCGGCGCCGGAGGCGTGGTCGGAGGCGGCGGTGGCTCGGTGGGCGGCGGGGCCGTCGCCGTGGCCGTGGGCTCGCCGGTGGGCGCGGGCTCGGTCGGCTCGCCGCCGGGGTCGCCACCCGGCTCGACGGGCTCGATCACCCGGAGCGCGGCGGCCGGTCCCGGATGGGCGACGGCCCCGGCCGGCGCCACCGCCACCAGCGCCGCGACGAGCGCGGGCGCCAGGAGCGCGAGGGTACGGCGGAGCGCGACCCGCCGAACGGGCGCAACGCGGGGGCGGGCCATCTGTCCTCCGGGACGATCAACGGGATCCCATTATTCGGTGATACTTGCCATCAAGCACTAGTCCTGCGAGGAAACGAATTCGTAACGTGTCCGGGACATCTGGACGGGACCGGTACGCTCCGGTCGTGACCGGATATCTCGGCTCGTACGCCACGCTCGGTCTGCTGCTGCTCGCCGCCGTGCTCTTCTTCGTGACGGCGTTCTCGGCGAACCGGGTGTTACGTCCGAGCCGTCCGGCCGAGCCGTGGGGCAAGCGGGCCTCGTACGAGTGCGGTCTCGACCCGGTCGGCGGCGACTGGGCCCAGATGCAGATCCGCTACTACGTCTACGCGTATCTCTACGTGCTCTTCGCGGTCGAGGCGGTGTTCCTGTTCCCGTGGGCGCTGGTCTTCGACCGGCCCGGCTTCGGCGCCACCACAGTCGTGGAGATGGGCGTCTTCGTGGCGATCGTCGCGCTCGGCATCCTCTACGCCTGGCGGCGCGGCGTCCTGCGCTGGACCTGACGCGCCGGACCGGCCCGTCAGGCCAGCCCGCGGCGAGTCACAGCCGGTGGCCGGTCGCCCCGGATCGACGCCACCATGTCCAGCACCCGGCGAGTCTCGCGGACCTGGTGGGCGCGGAACACCCGGGCGCCGAGCCAGGCCGAGACCGCCGTGGCGGCGAGCGTGCCCTCCAGCCGCTCGGGCACCGGCAGGTCGAGCGTCTCGCCGATGAAGTCCTTGTTCGACAGGGCCACCAGCAGCGGCCAGCCGGTGTCGGTCAGCTCCGCCAGCCGCCTGGTGATCTCCAGCGAGTGCCGGGTGTTCTTGCCGAAGTCGTGCGCCGGGTCGATCAGGATGCCGTCCCGGCGCACACCCAGCCCGGCCGCGCGTTCGGCCAGCCCGGTCACTGTGCCGACCACGTCGGCCACCACGTCGTCGAAGGCGGCCCGGTGCGGCCGGGTACGCGGGGCGAGCCCGCCCGCGTGCGAGCAGACCAGCCCGGCGCCGGTCGCCGCGGCGACCCGGGCCAGTGCCGGGTCCGCCCCCGACCAGGTGTCGTTTAGCAGGTCCGCGCCGGCCGCTACCGCCTCCACCGCCACCTCGGCCCGCCAGGTGTCGATGGAGATGACCACGTCCGGGAAGGCGGACCGGACCGCCGCGATGGTGTCCACCGTCCGCCGGATCTCCTCGGCCACGTCCACCTCGTCGCCCGGCCCGGCCTTCACCCCGCCGATGTCGATGATCTCCGCGCCCTCGTCCACCGCGCGGTCCACCGCGCGCAGCGCGCTGTCCTGGGCGAAGGTGGCGCCCCGGTCGAAGAACGAGTCCGGCGTGCGGTTGACGATCGCCATCACCACCAGCTCACCGGGGGTGAACGTCCGTCCGCCCAGCCGCAACGCCCCGGTCATGCCCGCCTCCTCGCCGCCGGACCGCACCGGCCGGTCCGACGCTATCCGGTCCCGCCCGCGCCGCCCGTGCCGGTCCCGTGCGCCCGACGCATTTACCGACCGGACGTCCCGGAGGGCTCGCCCGATCCCGGCCCGCATGCCACGATCTGTGCATGGGTGAGGTTCTGCTCCTCTTGGTCGTCGCGCTGACCGTCGCGGCTGTGGTGTTCGGTGTGACGGTGCTGGTCTCCGGCAAGGATCCGGGCCTCACACCGGCCGAGCCGGACGGGCGGGCCGTGCCCCTGCCCGGCAGCCGTCCGCTCGACGAGTCAGACGTGTCCGACGTCCGCTTCGACACGGCGCTGCGCGGCTACCGGATGAGCCAGGTCGACGCGGCACTGCGCCGGGCGGCGTACGACATCGGCTACAAGACCGAGCTGATCGGCGTCCTGGAGGCGGAGAACGCGGCCCTGCGGGACGGGCGTACCGAGGACGCCGACGCGCTGCGCCGGGCGCGCGAGGAGGCCGCAGCGACCCGCCCCGAGACCGAGCCGGCGCCCGACCCGTCCACCCCCGAGCCGGTGGTGATCGACCTGTCCGCGCCGGAGCAGCCGGGCCGGGCCGACACCGACCGGCAGCCGGGCCGGACCGACGCCGACGCGCAGCCGGGACGCGCCCCGGCCGAGGCGGGCGTGGCGGAGGCCCCCGCCGCGGCGGCGACCGAGGACACCGTCTCCCCGGCGAACGGGATCGCGGCCGGGCCGGCCGACGACGACCGGGAGCGCGGTTCGGTGGTCCGCTCGGAGTCGGCGTGACCGGCGCCGAGCGGCCGGCCGACGACTTCACCGAGGCGTCCCGCCGGGGCGCCGCCGAGGTCACCGCCACGGTGATCGTCGAGGCGCCGGCCGACCGGGTGTTCGCCGCGCTCACCGCGTGGGAGCGGCAGTCGGACTGGATCCCGCTGACCCGGGTGCGGGTGGTCGAGGGCGACGGCGGCGAGGGCAGCCTGGTCGAGGCGGTCACCGCGCTCGGCCCGGCCGTGCTCCGCGACGAGATGCGTGTGGTCCGGGTCGACGCGCCGTACGAGGTCGGCGTGGTGCACTGCGGCAAGCTGCTGCGCGGCCCCGGCGTGCTGCGCTGCACCCCGATGGACCGCGACCGCACGCAGGTGGTCTGGCACGAGTGGTTCCACCTGCCGGGCGGGACGGCCGGCCGGGTGGCGTGGCCGGTGCTCTGGCCCGGCTCGAAGTTCAGCCTCACCCAGGCGCTGAAGAAGTTCGCCCGGCTGGTCGAGCAGGGCCGCCTGCCCTGATCGGGGTTGTCGGTGGGCTGACCTACCGTGGACGCCGTGACTGACCTGGTGACCGGCGCGGACGGGCTGCCGCGCTGCGCGTGGGGGGCGAGCACCCCCGACTACGCCGTCTACCACGACGAGGAGTGGGGCCGGCCGCTGCGCGGCGACGACGCGCTCTACGAGCGGCTCACGCTGGAGGCGTTCCAGTCCGGCCTGTCCTGGCTGACCATCCTGCGCAAACGGCAGGCGTTCCGGGACGCCTTCGCCGGCTTCCGGATCGAGTCGGTGGCCCGCTACGGCGACGCCGACGTGACCCGGTTGATGGCCGACGCCGGCATCGTCCGCAACCGGGCCAAGATCGAGGCGGCGATCGCCAACGCCCGGGCCGCGTCGGAGCTGCCCGAGGGCCTGTCCGCGCTGCTCTGGTCGTTCGCGCCCCCGCCCCGGGCCGCGCGTCCCCGGTCCTTCGCCGAGGTGCCGGCCACCAGCCCGGAGTCCGTCGCGATGGCCAAGGCGCTCAAGAAGCGGGGCTTCCGGTTCGTCGGCCCCACGACCGCCTACGCGCTGATGCAGGCCACCGGCATGGTCGACGACCACCTGGCCGACTGCCACGTGAGCGGTGACCGGGCCGGGGTGTGACGGAGCGCGCCACCTCCGGCGTGATGGGATTGGGGCATGACCGACACCGAGCCGCGTACGAGCGGGACGACAGACGGTGCGACCACTACCGGCGCCTGGGCGGTGCTGTTGCCCGCCGAGCGCTTCGAGGCCGAGCGGCTGGTACACCACGACCTGCTGGAGCTGACCGGGCTGTCCGAGGCGGCCCGCCCCCGGCCCGGCGACCGGGTGGCTGTGCTGGTCGACGAGCCGCTGCGGCTGGTCGCGCTCGGCCGGGTCGCGCCCGCGTCGTCCGAGACCGCTGAGGACCCGGACGATCCGCAGTCCGACGCGGTGGCCGGGCCGCTCGTGGTCGCGTACACCCGGCGGGTGCTCGACGAGCCGGTGCCAGTCGACGGCCCGGCGCCGGACGGCCCGGTCGTGGCTCTCGACCCGGCCCGCTGGCGGTCGCTGGCCGACCGGCTCGGCCCGCCGCCCGCCCGCAGCACCTGGCTGGTCAGCCTGGACCTGCCGATCGAGGCCGCGTCGCGCGCCGAGGCGGTCCGGATCTTCTGGTCCTACGTGCAGGAGCTGGGCCCACGGGAGCTGCCGGCGTTCGTCTCGCCGTACGGCGACGAGCTGGCCATGCAGGCGTTCGTGCTCGGCGTCGAGGCCAACCAGGATCCGGAGGAGGACGACTGACCTCCGGGCCCGACCGGCGCGGTCAGCGTCCCTCGAAGACCGGCTTCTGCTTGGCGACGAACGCCGTCGTGGCGGCCCGGTGGTCGGCGGTGGCGCCGCAGATCGCCTGCGCCTGCGCCTCGGCGGCCAGCGCGTCGGCGAGCGTGCCCGCGTCGGCGATGGAGAGCTGGCGCTTGATCGCCCCGTACGCCACGGTCGGGCCGGCGGCCAGCCGGGCGGCCAGTTCCTGCGCGGTGGGGAGCACCTGCTCGTCGTCGTCCACCAGCTTGGTCAGCAGGCCCAGCCGGCAGGCCTCGTCGGCGCCGACCGGCTCGGCGAGCATCAGCAGCTCGACGGCCTTGGCGTGACCGACCAGGCGGGGCAGCGTCCAGGAGGCGCCGGTGTCGGCGGCGAGGCCCACGCCGGCGAACGCCATCAGGAACCGGGTCTTCGGGCCGCCGATGCGGAAGTCGGCCAGGAACGCCAGCGAGGCGCCCGCCCCGGCGGCCATCCCGCGTACCGCGGCGACCACCGGCTTGGGCAGGTTGGCCAGCCGGGCGGCGATCGGGTTGTAGTGCGCCCGCACCGTGCCCAGCGGGTCGGCGTCCGAGGTCTCCAGCGTCCGCACGTGCTCGCGCAGGTCCTGCCCGGCGCTGAACGAGCCGCCCGCGCCCGCGAGCACGACCGCCCGGCAGGACCGGTCGGTCTCCAGCTCGGCCAGCGTGTCCCGGAGCGCCTCCTTGAGCGCCACGTCGAGCGAGTTCATCGCCGTCGGGCGGTTCAGCGTCAGGGTGACGACGGCGTCGGTGCGGTCGACGAGCAGCGGCTCGGTCACGTTCTAACGACCCTTCTGTCGGGCGAGGCGGTTGCCGGCGTCGAGGCACTGCTCCACGTACCGGTCGGCGGCCGGCCGGAGCCGGGCCGCGTGCCGGTCGAAGAAACTGGCCGCGCTGGTGCCCGGCCAGCGCTCGGGCAGCAGTGCCGGGGGCAGTTGCGGATCCCGGAACAGGAACGTACGCCATGCGTGCACGAGCCGGAACCGGGCCGCGTACGCGTCCTCGTCACTGCTGCGCACCGTGACGCCGGAGAGCAGCGGCTTCTGCTCGGCGACGAAGCGCTCGTACGCCCGCCCGATCTCGGTCAGGTCCCACGCGCGGCGGACCACGCCCATCGCGCCGGGGGTGCCGGCCGCGTGCGCGGCGGTGAACCGCTCGTAGCGCACGCCCGCCTCGTCGAGCAGCAGGTCGACGTCCTCACCCGGGCGGGTGGCCACCCAGGTGCAGTCGTCGAGCGTGCC
This sequence comes from Micromonospora sp. CNZ285, assembly GCF_004637285.1. Lineage (NCBI taxonomy): Bacteria > Bacillati > Actinomycetota > Actinomycetes > Micromonosporales > Micromonosporaceae > Micromonospora > Micromonospora sp. CNZ285. The sequence goes on from NZ_SPQD01000001.1 coordinate 6,065,602, forward strand.
GTAGCCGAGGAAGGCGAGGTTCGCGGCGAGCCGCTGCCGGTCCCGGCGGGAGGAGGGCGCGGTGAGCACCAGGAGATCGAACCGCCCGTCCCAGCTGTGCCGCCCGGTCCGGTAGATCCGGGACGCCGCCTCGTCGAGTCGACGAGCCGCCTTCGGGGTGATCGAATATCCCGGTCCGGACGCGAGCCGGAGGGGTTCCAGCCAGCCCTGGCGAACCATCCGGGAGACCGCGGTGCGTACCGCCGGTGGGGCGATCCCGAGCGGGGCGAGCAGCTTGACCAGGGCGGCGACCGGTGCGCGGCCACCCCGGGCCCGGAGGTGGTCGCCGTACAGGTCGAAGAGTGCCGACCGTGCCTGCATGACCGCACATTGTGACAGGCCTATCCAAGATAAGCTAGATGCTGTTACATCAATGCTGCTTCGGTTTGGGTCCGGCGGTGTTCATCAGGGAAAATCGTTGGTCGAGCCTTCCGCGATGGTTGCGGATGGCGATGGCGAAGTGGCTGTGGGGCAACTCACCGACCCTGGTGTAGGTCTGAGGGGAGACAACATGGCGGCGATGAAGCCGCGGACGGGCGACGGTCCGCTGGAAGTCACCAAGGAGGGCCGGGGCATCGTCATGCGAGTCCCGCTGGAGGGTGGTGGCCGGCTCGTCGTCGAGATGACTCCCGACGAGGCCACCGCGCTCGGTGACGCGCTGAAGGCGGCCGCGGGCTGATTCGAGGAGTGTCCCGCACGGCGTCCGCCGTGCGGGCGGTTCGTCCTACCCTGAGCCACCGGCGTGCCCGGTGGCTCAGGGTCTTTCCTCGGCGGGCGCGTGGTGAAATGTGCCTGTTCAACCCATTTCGGAGGTACGGTCCAGCGTGCTGGTCATTCGTCTGGTGAGTGGGCCCGCGGGGCCCGACGCTCTCGTCCTGCCCGTCCGTCCCGGAGGGCCGGACTCCCCGGACTCCCTGATCTCGCCGGACTCCACGGCCTCGCTCGAACCCGGACTGGTCCCGACCGCCGTGCCGATCGGCGACGACGTCCGGGCCGAGGCCGCCGCCGTACTCCCCGCCGCCCGGCTCACCGGCGCGGCCGGTGAGGTACGCGAGCACCTGCGCCCCGGTGGCTCCCCGGCACGGCTGTGGCTGCTCGGTGTCGGCGACGGCGGCGAGCGCGACTGGCGTACCGCAGGAGCGGCGCTGGCCCGCGCGGCGAAGGATGAGACGCAGATCACCATCGCGCTTCCCGCCGACGCGACGACGGCGCTGCGTGGCCTCGCCGAGGGGCTGCTGCTCGGCTCGTACCGCTTCCGCCTCACCGAGGCCGGCAAGCGGCCCGCCCTGGCTGAGGTGTCGGTGCTCGTCGACGACCCGGACGCGCTCGCCGGCACGCTCGACGCCGCCCGGGCCACCGCCGAGACGACCCGGCTCGCCCGGGACCTGACGAACATGCCCTCGTCCACCAAGAACCCGGAGTGGTTCGCCGCCCAGGTGGCCGAGGCCGCGTCCGGGCGCCCCGGCCTGCACCTGCGGGTACGCGGCCCGGAGGAGCTGGCGGCCGAGGGCTTCGGCGGTCTGCTGGCCGTCGGCGGCGGCTCCGCGAGCGGCCCGCGCCTGGTGGAGCTGGACTGGCGGCCCGACGGCGCGCGGACCCACGTGGTGCTCGTCGGCAAGGGCATCACGTTCGACACCGGCGGCATCTCGATCAAGCCGGTGCCGGCCATGAAGCTCATGCGTAAGGACATGGCCGGCGCCGCCGCGGTGATCGCCGCGACGCTCGGCGCCGCCGACCTGGGCCTGCCGGTCCGGGTCACCACGCTCGCCCCGCTCGCCGAGAACTCGGTCAGCGGCTCGGCGTTCCGCCCCGGCGACGTGATCCGGCACTACGGCGGACTGACCAGCGAGAGCACCAACTCCGACGCCGAGGGCCGGCTGGTGCTCGCCGACGCGCTGGCGTACGCGGTCCGCGAGCTGAAGCCCGACCTGCTGATCGACCTGGCGACGCTGACCGGCGCGAACGCCGTGGCCCTGGGCAAGCGGCACGCCGCGCTCTACAGCGAGAACGACGCGCTCGCGACCGGCCTGCTCGACGCGATCACCGCGGCCGGCGAGCGGGCCTGGCGGATGCCGCTCGCCGACGACTACGTGGAATACCTGGCCAGCGACATCGCCGACCTGCACAGCTCCCCGGCGCAGGGCGCTGGCTCGGTGGTCGCCGCGCTGTTCCTGCGGGAGTTCACCGGCGACCTGCGGGACCGGTGGGCGCACCTGGACATGTCCGCGCCGTCGTGGTCCGACGACACGCACGGCGAGCTGGTCAAGGGCGCCACCGGCTGGGGTGTGCGCGGGCTGCTGCGCTGGCTGGCGACGCTGGGCTGACCCGCCTCGTCAGGCCTTCACCGCGGCGAGCAGGCCGTGGCCGACCGGCAGCAGCGCGGGCACCCAGTGCTCCGACTCGCGGATCGCCTTGATGGTCTCCCGCACGGTGACCGTCTCGGCGTCCCGCGCGGCCGGGTCGCCGATCCGGCCGGCCGCCAGCGCGCCGTTGAGCGCGAGCACCCCGCCGGGGCGCAGCAGCCGCAGCGCCGCGTCCACGTACGCGGCGAAGCCGGTCGCCACCGCGTCCACGAAGACCAGGTCATAGGCGCCGTCCGCGAGCCGCGGCAGCACGTCGAGGGCCCGGCCGGTGATGATCCGGGTACGCCCCGACGGAAAGCCCGCCTCCTGGAACAGCCGTCGGGCGATGCGCTGGTATTCGACCTCGACGTCGATCGTGGTGAGCACACCGTCGGGGCGCATGCCGCGCAGCAGCCACACGCCGCTCACCCCGGTGCCGGTGCCGATCTCCACCACCGCCCGGGCGTTGCCGGCGGCGGCGAGCAGCCGCAGCGCGGCACCCGACCCGGGCGTGACCGCCTCCACCCCCACCTCGTGGGCGAGGGCGCGGGCCGTGCGCAGCACGAGATCCTCGGTGACGAAAGACTCGGCGAAGTGGAGCGCCTGGGCCGTCGAACTGCCGTGACCGGCGACCGTGGCGATGGGACACCTCCGAGGGGCGGACTGGTGCGAGGGGCGGTATGCACTGTGAGCGTAGAGGCGGGCCGGTAGCGGCGCAGCCGCGAGGCCGCGGTGGAGTGCTCACGGAGGGCAACCCCTGACCCCGTTCGCGTCATCCGTGTAATCCTGGATGGGTCCCGCGCGTCACTGTCGTCCGGCTCCGCCGGCCGCCGGCGCGGGGCCAGCGGGACGGAGTGGGAGGCACCGACGTGACCGACGGCTGGGACTGGCGGCGGCCCGGCGGATCGCCGGTGCCGGGTGGGCCGGCGTCCGGACGACCGCCGCAGGACGCGTCGGGTCGGACGGCGTCGCCGTGGTGGTCCGACGCGCTGGCCGACCCGTGGCGGGACCCGTACGCGCCCGCCGCCGTGGTGATCCCGGCGGCCCCGGCACCGGGGGCGGGGGAGCCGGAACCGGTCACCGACCCGGACCTGCCGGCCCGGCCGGGGATGCGCCAGGTGGTGCTGATCTCCCTGGTCACGGCCCTGCTGGCCGGTTCGCTGGGCAGCGCCCTGACGTACGCCTTCCTGCGCGGCGGTGACGTGCCGACGATCGGCGCGCAGTCCGGCCAGGCCCCGGCGCTGGCCCAGCGCAAGCCCGAGTCGCTGGCCGGGGTGGCCGAGCGGGTCCTGCCCAGCGTGGTCACGATCCGGGTGGTCAGCCTCGGCGGCACCAGCGAGGGCTCCGGCTTCGTGGTGACCAGCGAGGGCCACATCGTCACCAACGATCACGTGGTCGCCGACGGCCCCGGCAAGGCCACCGTCGTGTTCAACGACGGCAGCACCGCCGCCGGCACCGTGGTCGGGCAGGATCCGGAGTCGGACCTCGCCGTGATCAAGGTCTCGCGCAGCGGGCTGACCCCGGTGCAGTTCGGTGACTCCGACGCGCTCGCCGTCGGTGATCCGGTGCTCGCCATCGGGTCGCCGTTGTCGCTCGCCAACACCGTCACCGCGGGCATCGTGAGCGCGCTGGACCGGACCATGCAGGCCGGCGAGCCGGGCGGGCCGACCCGCTACTACGCGGCGATCCAGACCGACGCCGCCGTCAACCACGGCAACTCGGGCGGTCCGCTGGTGGACGGCGCCGGGCGGGTGGTCGGCGTGAACTCGACGATCAAGTCGCTGGTGGCCGACGGGCAGGAGGCGGGCAACATCGGCCTCGCCTTCGCCATCCCGATCAACCAGGCGAAGCGGATCACCGAGGACATCATCGGCACCGGCAAGGCCCGGCGTACGGTGATCGGCGCCCAGGTGGGCGGCACCGGCGCCACCGGCGGCGGGGTACGCCTCAACGCGGTCGAGCCGGCCGGCCCGGCGGCGGCGGCCGGACTGCGTACCGGGGACGTGGTGCTCCGGCTGGATGGCCATCCGATGACCGATCCGACCGACCTGGTGGCCCTGGTGCGCAAGTACGCGCCCGGTTCCGTGGTGACAGTCGAGTACCGGCGCGGGTCGGCGCGGCAGAACGCGTCGGTGACGCTCGCCGCGGATGCGAAGTGAGGACCCGTCACCCCCTCCCCGATGGTCACCTGACGTGCGTAGTCTGGCCCTGACACGGACGAGGAGGCCGCGGTGTTCGAGAACCTGAACTGGTGGGAGATCGGCGTCCTGCTGCTCCTGGCGCTGTTGATCTTCGGCGATCGGCTGCCCAACGTGATCAGCGACGGCCTCCGGATGGTCCGCAACCTGCGCAACATGGCGCGCAACGCGACCGGTGACCTGAGCCGCGAGCTGGGTACGGACATCCAGCTGGAGGATCTGCACCCCAAGGCGTTCATCCGCAAGCACCTGCTCAGCGAGGACGACGAACAGGCGATCCGCAAGCCGCTGCAGAGCATGTACGACAACCTGCGCTCGGACGTCACAGGCGTGCACGACGAGCTGAAGGACGTCGCCAAGGCCGCCGACCTGCGTACTCCGAGGGTGGCGACCAGCACCCCCACCCCCGCGCCGCCGGCCCCCCGCCCGTCCTACGACGACGCCACCTGACCGCCCAGCCCTCCCGCCGATCGCGCCGTCGATCATGAAGTTGACGGCGCGACACGCTGCTCCGGCGACCGTCAACCTCATGATCGACCCCGGGAACGGGGCCGGCCCGGGGAATGGGACCGCCCCCTCCTGCGCGCGGCGGGAAGGGGCGGTGGGGAGCGGTGGGAGCGGAGGTGGCTAGCGGCCGGCCGGCTTGAGGCCCAGGGGCTTGCCGAGCAGCGACTCGCGGCGCACGGCCAGGCGGTCGGCGACCTCGAACAGGGCCTTCGCGGCCGGGGCGTCCGGCTGTGCCAGCACGATCGGCTGACCGGCGTCGCCGCCCTCGCGGACCCGGGTGTCCAGCGGGATCTGCCCCAGCACCGGCACCTGCGCGCCGATCGTGCGGGTCAGCGACTCGGCCACCGCCGCGCCGCCACCGGCCCCGAAGACCTCCATCCGGGAGCCGTCCGGCATCTCCAGCCAGGACATGTTCTCGATCACGCCGACCACCCGCTGGTGGGTCTGCAGCGAGATCGCACCCGCCCGCTCGGCCACCTCGGCGGCGGCCGCCTGCGGCGTGGTGACGACAAGGATCTCCGCGTTCGGCAGCAACTGGGCCACCGAGATCGCGATGTCGCCGGTGCCCGGCGGCAGGTCGAGCAGCAGGACGTCCAGGTCACCCCAGTAGACGTCGGCGAGGAACTGCTGAAGCGCCCGGTGCAGCATCGGCCCGCGCCAGACCACTGCGGCGTTGCCGGGGGTGAACATGCCGATCGAGATGACCTTCACGCCGTGCGACTGCGGCGGCATGATCATGTCCTCGACGCGGGTCGGCGCGCCGTCGGCGCCGAGCATCCGGGGCACCGAGTGGCCGTAGATGTCCGCGTCCACCACGCCCACCGACAGGCCCCGCGAGGCCAGCGCGGCGGCCAGGTTGACGGTGACGCTGGACTTGCCGACACCGCCCTTGCCGCTGGCGACCGCGTAGACGCGGGTCCGCGAGCCGGGCTGGGCGAACGGGATCACCGGCTCGGCGGTGGCGCCGCCACCGCGCAGCTTCGACTGCAGCTCCTGGCGCTGCTCCGGGCTCATCACCCCGAAGATGATCTCGACGCCGCTCACGCCTGGCACGGCGCCCACGGCGGCGGTGATGTCATTGCGCAGCTTGTCCTTCAGCGGGCAGCCGGCCACGGTGAGCAGCAGCTCCACCCGGACCACGCCGTCCTCGCCGCGCTCGGCGGACTGGACCATGCCGAGTTCGGTGATCGGCCGGCGGATCTCCGGGTCGTTGACGGTGGCCAGGGCGGCCTGGATCGCGTCGGAGACGGTGCTGACGGGTGCTGACATGCCCGCAATGCTACGTCGCGGGTCATCGGCCACCGCCGCTGGCGGGGGCGGTGTGAGCGATTCGATGACCGCTCAGCCCTCGTAGCGGCCGCCTCGGGCGTAGTCGCCGTCCAGCTCGTCCCGGGGCTCGTCCAGCCGCTCGCCGCCGGCCGGCCGCCGGGCCTCCCGCTCCTGCTGCCGCCGCTCCAGCTTGCGCCGCCGCTCGGCCGCCTCGTCCAGCTCCTCACCGAGCCGGCTCAGCTCCGACCGGAGGAAGTCCCGGGTCGCCACCTCACCCATCGCGATCCGCAACGCGGCGATCTCCCGGGCCAGGTACTCCGTGTCCGCCTTCTGCATTGTCGCCCGCCGCCGGTCCTCCTCCATCGCGATCCGGTCCCGGTCCGCCTGCCGGTTCTGCGCGAGCAGGATCAACGGCGCCGCGTACGACGCCTGGAGCGAGAGGATCAAGGTCAGGAACGTGAAGGTGTACGGGTCGAAGCGCAGATTCGCCGGGGCCAGCGTGTTCCACAGGAACCAGGCCACCAGGATCAGCGTCATGTAGACGAGGAAGTTCGCCGTACCCATGCCCCGGGCGATGCCCTCGGCCCAGCGGCCGAACGTCTCCGCGTCGACGCGGGGCAGTTGCAGGCTCCGCGGGGCGCGCGGCTGGTCGAGCCGGTCGCCGCGTCGCTGATCACTCATCGTCGCCGTCCAGGGTGCCGTCGTCGGTGGCGGACGAGGTGGAGGCCGCGTCCCGGTCCCGCCAGTCCCGCGGCAGGGAGTGGTCCAGTACGTCGTCCACGGTCACCGCGCCGACGAGCCGGTTGTTCCGGTCCACCACCGGCATGCCGACCATGTCGTAGGTGGCCATCCGGCGGGTGATCTCGGGCAGCGGCGTCGACGTCCGCAGCGGGTCGATGTCGTTGACCACGATGCCGCCGAGCAGATCCGCCGGAGGCTCGCGGAGCAGCCGCTGGAAGTGCACCATACCCAGGTAGCGGCCGGTCGGTGTGGTCAGTGGGGCGCGGGCCACGAAGACCTGGGCGGCCACCGTGGGGGACAGCTGCGCCTCGCGGATCCGGGCCAGCGCCTCGGCCACCGTGGCGTCCGGCGGCAGGATCACCGGCTCCGAGGTCATCACGCTGCCGGCGGTGCCGGACGCGTACCGCAGGAGCTGGCGTACCGGGTCGGCCTCGTCCGGCTCCATCAGGTCGAGCAGCACGTCCTGTTCCGGCGGGGGCAGCTCGTTGAGCAGGTCGGCGGCGTCGTCCGGCTCCATCTCCTCCAGCACGTCGGCGGCGCGTTGCCGGTCCAGTGCGGCCAGGATCTCCACCTGGTCGCGCTCGGGCAGCTCGCCCAGTACATCGGCCAGGCGTTCGTCGTCGAGTGCGGCGGCCACCTCGTTGCGCCGTGCGTCGGGCAGATCCTGGAGGGCGTTCGCCAGGTCGGCCGGGCGCATGTCCTCCAGGACGGCGAGCAGGTTCGCCGTACCCCGGTTGTCGCCGACCGCGCCCAGCCCGCGGACCCGGTCCCAGTCGACCTGGTGGAGGTGGCCGCGGCGGGTGAGCCGCCCGGTGTGCTCGCGGACGGCGACGCGGCTCAGCGCCCACTCGCCGCCGCGGCTGCACTCCATCGCCACGTCCACCACCGAGCCGGCCTGCCCGCTGTCGAGCTGGACCCGGCGGTCCAGCAGCTCCTGGAGCACCAGCAGCTCGTTCGGGCGCTTCTCGAAGCGGCGCAGGTTGAGCGTGCCGCTGCCGAGCACCACCGCGTCCGTGTCGATGGAGGTGATCCGGTTGATGGACAGGAAGATGCGCCGCCGCATCGGCATCTCGGCGACCAGACCGACCACCTCCGGCGGTCGCTGGGTCGCCCGCATCCGGGCCACCGCGTCGCGGACGCGGCCGACCTGGTCGCCGTTCGGGTCGAAAACGGCGACTCCGGCGAGTCGAGCGAGGTAGACCCGGTTCGGCGTGCTCACGGCCACCAGCCTAAGGGCCTAGTCTCTAACAACATGTCGACCTTGGGCTACGAGATCGTGGACGTCTTCACCGACCGCCCGTTCGCCGGCAACCCGCTGGCCGTGGTGTTCGGCGCGGAAGGGCTGGCCACCGAGCAGATGCAGGCGCTCGCGCTGGAGTTCAACCTGTCCGAGACGGTCTTCGTGCTGCCGCCGACGCAGGTGGGCGCCACCTACCGGGCCCGGATCTTCACCCCGGCCGACGAGCTGCCCTTCGCCGGGCACCCGAGCGTCGGCGCCGCGGTGACCGCGAGCCGGCGCGGCGTCTTCGGCGCCGGCCGGATCACCCAGGAGTGCGGCGCCGGCGTCCTGCCGATCGAGGTGACCGCCACCGGCGCGACGCTCACCGGCGGCACGCCCACGCTCGGCCCGGAACTCGACCCGGAGCCGCTGCTGGAGATGGTCGGCCTCACCGGCCCCGACCACGTCGGCCCGCCACCGCGGGTAGCCGGGTGCGGCCTCGAATTCCCCTACCTTCCGGTACGCCCGGACGCGGTGGCCCGGGCACGGTTGAACACGACGGCGGCGCAGCGGTACGGAGTGGAGCACGTCAGCCTCTTCTCCTGGGAGCCCGATTCGCAAACCGCGCACGCCCGGGTCTTCGTGCCGGGGCTCGGCGTACCGGAGGACCCGGCGACCGGCTCGGCCGCCCTGGGACTGGGCGTGTGGCTGGTCGCCAGCGGCCTGCTGCCCGGCGAGGGCCGCGCGGAGTACACCGTCCGGCAGGGCATCGAGATCAACCGCCCGTCGACGCTGGAGTGCACGGTGACCGCGTCCGGCGGGCTGGCGGTGAGCGCGACCGTCTCCGGCCAGGTCATGCCGGTGGCCCGAGGCGAGATCACCGTCCCCCCGTTCATCGGCTGACCCCGCCCGCGGCCCGCTTCTATTCGGTGATCAAGGAGTTTGTGTCCTCCGGCGGCCGGTTCGCCGACACGAACTCCTTGATCACCGGGGTGGGGTGGGCGGCGGATGGGGGAGGATGGCGGGGTGAGTGACGAGGTGGACGAGCGGGTGACGCCGCCGCTTGTGGACGAGGCGGTGAAGAAGGCCGCGGTCTGCTGGGTGAGCACCGCCAGCGGTCCGGCCTACGCGCTGTGGTGCCTGCCGCTGGAGGGCACCCTGCTCGTGGTCACCGGCCCCGGCGAGCAGACCGCGCCCGGACTGGCCGACAGCGACACGGCCGACGTGACGCTGCGCGGCGACCACGGCGGGCGGATCGTCACCTGGCCGGCGCGGGTGACCCGGCTGCGACCGGGCACCGAGGAGTGGGACACCGTCGCGCCGCTGGTCGCGGCGAAGCGGCTCAACGCCTCCGGCTCCGCCGCCGAGCTGGTGGAGCGGTGGGCGGCGCAGGGCTGCGCGCTCAACCGGCTCGCGCCCGCCGGTACCGCGGTGACCGGCGCCGACCTGCCGGACGGCTCGCTGAGTGAGCAGCCCCGACCGGCCCCTGTGGTGCGGGCCGTCCGCAAGCCGTTCCGCCTGCACCGCGTCCGCCGCCGCTGACCGCGCGAACCCGTCGACGCCGACGCGCCGGACAGCCGACGCCGCCGACACGACTCGGCCGCCACCCGGCCGGGCCGCGCCGAGACGGGCCCGGTCAGGCGACGGGGACGGGGGCGAGCAGGTCGAGCACGTCCGTCAGCGAGGTCAGCGACGGCCCGTCGAAGCCGTGGTCGGCGTTCAGGACCACGTGGTCGGCGAGATCCGGCGCGGCCAGCCGGACCGCGCTCAGCCCGACCCGCTCCGCGCCGGTCAGTTCCTGGCTGTCGCCGTCCCCGACGTACAGGCAGTCGGCCGGGGACTGGCCGAGCCGGTGACACGCGGCCAGGTAGAGCGCCGGGTCCGGTTTGCAGCGTCCGAGGCGTACCGAGAAGACCTGGGCGTCGAGCAGCGGCGCGACGGCGAGCTGCGGCAGGAACGCCGGCAGTTCGTGCGTGCAGTCGCTGATCAGCCCGGTGCGGACGCCCCGGTGGCGCAACGCGGCCAGCACCGGCACCGCCTCCGCGCGTAGCCGGGTGTCGGCGCGTACGGCTCGGTGCCGGGTGGCGACGGCGGCGCGCACGGTCTCGTCGGACGGGTGGACGCCGAGCCGGGCGCACACCCAGCGCATCGTCGACTCGGCGTTCCCGAAGGAGCCACTGGCCCGTTCGTAGAAGCTGCTGTCCAGCACCTCCACCAGGGCCTCGCTGGAGCAGCCGAGCATGTCGGCGGTGGCGCGGTGGGCGGCTCCGCGCCGTACGCCGTGGGTCAGGGTGCCGAAGAAGTCGAACAGCACCGCCTGGAATCGGGGCATGAGGGAACGCCTCCGGACGTCGAGGGGGGATCGCCGGGACGCGCATGATCGTAACGGAGTGCTGACGTTCCGTGTCGGTCGGGTGTTCGTGTGAGGATTACCGTTCGTGCCTCCCGTTCCGCATCGCCCGCCGCTCGACGCGTTGACGGTGGGCGCGCTCGCCCTGGCCGTCGCCTCGGTCTCGTCCTCGGCGCCGCTCGTGGCGTTCGCCGCCGCGTCGGCGCTGGCGGTGGCGTTCTGGCGTACCGCGCTGTCGGCGGCGGTCCTCGGCCCGGTCACCCTGGTCCGGCGGCGCGCCGAACTCCGCGCGCTGACCGTCGGGCCGGGCCGGCGCGAGGGGCTCTACTGCGTACTCTCCGGGGTCGCTCTGGCTGCCCACTTCGCCACCTGGATGCCGAGTGCGCAGCTCACCTCGGTAGCGGCCGCGACCGCGCTCGGCGCGACGCAGCCGGTGTGGCAGGGCCTGATCGCCCGCGGGCAGGGACGGCGGCTGCCGAGGGCGGTGTGGGCCGGCATCGGGGTGGCGGTGCTCGGCGCGGTGCTCGCCACCGGCGCCGACTTCGGCGTCTCCGGCCGGGCGTTCGCCGGTGACCTGCTCGCCGTGGTCGGCGGCCTGTTCGCGGCCGTCTACACCGCGTTCGGCGAGCGGGCCCGGGCCAGCATCAGCACCACCACCTACACCACCGTCTGCTACGGCGTCTGCGCGGCGATCCTGCTCGTGGTGTGCCTGGTCGGCGGCGTACGTCTGCACGGCTTCGACGGCCCGACCTGGCTGGCGATCCTCGGCCTGGTGGCGGGCGCCCAACTGCTCGGCCACTCGATGTTCAACTACGCCCTGCACCGGGTCTCCGCGACCACTGTCAGCGTGCTCATCCTGCTGGAGGCGCCCGGCGCGGCGCTGATCGGCTGGGTGTGGCTGGGGCAGTTGCCCCGGCCGCTGGCGCTGCCGGGGCTGGCGCTGCTGCTGGCCGGCGTGGCGGTGGTGGTGCTCGGCGGGGCGCGGGCCGGTCGTCGTGCCGTGCCGGTCGCGGCCCCCGCCGACCCCACGCCGCTCGGCGACTGAGCGACGCGCCTCGACCGCCGCCATCGCGGCCGCGAGCGCAGCCGCCGCGCCGGTCGGGGCGAAGTCCCGCCGTTCCGGCCACCGGGCCGTCCGGTTTGCACGAAAGTGCTCAGAGTGGGGGCGGACCGGGACGACGCGGCGGAGACGGGCACCGTCGTCACGCCGTCGGCCGAGTTCCCGCCGCTCGGCGACGAGGAACGCGCGGCGCTCGGCCGGATCGGCGAGCGCTGGCGCGGCCCGCGCCGCGCCGACGACCTGCCGGTCGACCCGACGCTGGGGCGGCACGACCACCAACCGGCGCCGACCCGGTTCGGGCGGCTGGCGCCGATCGACATGTTCACCGTGGCGCAGCCGGACGAGCTGGTCGCCACCGGTGCGGCCGACCTGCCCGGCGACCGGACCGGCCGGGCCGCCGCCCGGGCCCGCCGGGCGCTGCTCGGGCCGCCGCTGTCCAGCGCGTCGGTGCTGTACGAGCGGATGCGCAAACTGGTGGCGCTGCCGGTGCTCTCGTCGGACCTGCTCAGTTCCGTGGCGTACGGGCCGGAGGCGATGCTCGCCGTGCTGGTGCTGGCCGGGAGCGCCGCGCTCGGACTGGCCCTGCCGCTCGCCGCCGTACTCGTGCTGCTGATGGTCGCTGTCGGCCTCTCCTACCGGCAAACCATCCCGGCCTACCCGCACGGCGCCGGCTCGTACATCGTCGCGGGGGACAACCTCGGGCGTACGCCGGGACTCGCCGCCGCGGCCGGGCTGATGCTCGACTACGTGCTGACCGTGTCCGTGTCGGTGGCGGCCGGGGTGCACGCGGTCACCTCGGCGCTACCCGGGCTCGATCCGTGGGCGGTGCCGCTCGGGGTGCTGGTGATCGTCGTGCTGCTCGCCGGGAACCTGCGCGGCGTCCGCACCGCCGGGAACATCTTCGTGCTGCCCACGTACGCGTTCGTGGTGGTGCTTGTCGCGGTGCTGGCGATCGGTTACGCGAAGGCCGCGTCGCGGGGTTTCGCACCGGTGCCGCCGCCCTCGGTGCCCGCCGCCGAGGGTCTGGGCCTGCTGCTGGTGCTGCGGGCCTTCTCCTCCGGCGCGGTGTCGATGACCGGCATCGAGGCGGTCTCCAACGCGGTGCCCGCGTTCCGCCCGACCGAGTGGCGCAACGCCCGCACCACGCTCGGCTGGATGGTCGCCATGCTGGTGACGCTGTTCGCCGGCCTGGTCGGGCTGATCCACCTCGACGGACTGGTGCCCCGGGCGGACGAGACGCTGCTGTCCCAGCTCGGCCGGGTCACGTTGCCGAGCGGGCCCTGGTACGCGATCCTCCAGGCCACCACCGCGCTGATCCTGCTGCTCGCCGCGAACACGGCGTTCAACGACTTCCCCCGGCTGCTGTTCTTCATGGCCCGCGACGGGCACGCGCCACGCCGGTTCCTGCACATGGGCGACCGGCTGGCGTTCAGCAACGGGCTGGTGGCGCTGGCGCTGAGCGCAGCGGTCGTGTTCGTCGCGTTCGGCGGGCACACCGAACGGCTGATCCCGCTCTACGCGGTCGGTGTGTTCCTCGCCTTCACGCTGTCCCAGACCGGGATGGTGGTGCACTGGCGGCGCCGCCGGGGGCCGGGATGGCGTCGCCGGCTCGCGGTCAACGCGGTCGGCGCGGCGCTGTCCGGGCTGGTGCTGCTGACCGCGGCGGTCGCCAAGTTCACCGAGGGCGCCTGGGTGGTGGTGCTCGCCGTGCCGCTGCTGGTGCTGCTGTTCCGCCGGATCCACAGGCACTACGACCGGCTGCACCGCGCGCTGGCGCTGCACCCGCCGCCACCCGCGCACCCGCCGCCACCCGCGCCGCCCGCCGAGGGCGACGAACTGCCCCAGGAGGTACGCCACCTGGTGATCGTGCCGGTGGCCCGGCTGAACCGGGCGTCGCTGCGCGCGCTGGCGTACGCGACGTCACTCGGGCGGCCGACGCTCGCCGTGCACCTCGCGCCCGAGGAGGCCGAGGCGGACCGGTTCCGGGAACAGTGGCGGGCCTGGGGAGACCACCTGCGGCTGGAGACGATCGTGTCGCCGTACCGGTCGGTGATCGGGCCGCTGGCGCACTACCTGGAGGCGTTGCACGCCGCGAGCCCGGACCTGACGCTCACCGTGATCGTGCCGGAGGTGGTGCTGCGCCGGCGGCGGTACCGGCTGCTGCACAGCCGCGCCGAGCAGCGGTTGCGGGCGGCGTTGCGGGCGCTGCCCGGCGTGGTGGTCACGAGCGTCCCCGTGCACGTGTCGTGACCTCAGACGTCGCGTACCTCCAGCACCCGGGTGGCGGGCGCCGCGTCGCCCAGCTCGGCCCGCAGCGCGACGCGCTCCGGGTCGACAAGGAACGCGTCCAGCCCGGCGCGGGCGGCGAACCGGATCACGTGCACCTCGGTCTCCCCGTCGCCGGTACGCAGCCGCCGTTCCAACTCGCCACCGTGCCGGCCGAGCAGCGCCAGCACCGCGTCCTCGTAGCGCCGCCCGGCGTCCACGTCGGCGCTCAGGTCGACGAGCGCGACCAGCAGGACCTCGTTCACCGTCGTCATGGCGTCGAGTGTCGCAGCGGACCGGTGGTCACGGTGACCCTCAAACGTCGATGCCGACCGCCTTCGCGCTGGCCGTCCAGAGCCGCGCGGCCAGCGCCGGGTCGGCCGCCTTGGGCCGGGGCCGGTGCGGCTTGCGGTCGGCGTAGTAGCCGCCGTCGGTCAGCCGGGACGGATCCTGGCAGGCCAGCCACACCAGCGTCTCGGCGCCCTTCTCCGGGCTGCGGAACGGCAGCAGCCGCATGCCGAGCGCCACGATCCGGCTCTCGTTGCCGAAGCGGGTGCGCACCACGCCGGGGTGGAACGTGTGCGCCGGCACCTCCGGCCAGCGCCGCGCGGCCTCGGCGGTGAACAGGATGTTCGCCTGCTTGCTGGTGCCGTACGCGCGGAACGGCCGGTACGAGCGCAGCGCGGAGTTGAGGTCGTCCGGGTCGAGGACGCCGCTGCGGTGGGCGTCCGAGGCGGTGACCACCATCCGCCCGATCCGGTCGGCCAGCAGGTTGCTGAGCAGGAACGGGGCGAGGTGGTTGGCCTGCATGCTCAGCTCGAAACCGTCGACCGTGGTGATCGGTTCCAGCACGATCGCGCCGGCGTTGTTGGCGAGCACGTCGATCCGGTCGTACCGCTCGCGCAGCCGCTCGGCGAGGCCGCGCACGTCGTCGAGCACCGCGAAGTCGGCGCGGAACAGCTCCGGCTGCTCGCCGCAGCACTCGCGGACCCGCTCGCCCGCGGCGCGCAGCCGGGCCGGGTCGCGGCCGACCAGCACCACCTGGTCGCCGCGGCGCGCCAGCTCCTCGGCGGCGGCCAGCCCGATGCCGGAGCTGGCGCCGGTCAGCACCACGATCCGACGCTCAGTGAGATCTTCCACAGGTCCATTCACCCCGGTCACGGCACGAGGTTACCGTGGCGTCACCACGCCCTTTGGGATCGTTAAGTTCTCGAAATCCACCGCTGCGCCGGCACCCGCGCCGGACGCTGGAAGGAGCGCATCCATGACCGCTGTCGGTCGTCCCCGCCGATCCTGCCTGGCGGTGCCCGGCTCCAGCGTCAAAATGCTCGGCAAGGCCCAGGGCCTTCCCGCCGACCAGGTCTTCCTGGACCTGGAGGACGCGGTCGCGCCGCTGGCCAAGCCGGACGCGCGCAAGAACATCGTGGCCGCGCTGAACGAGGGCGACTGGACGGGCAAGACCCGCGTGGTCCGGGTGAACGACCTGACCACGCCGTGGACCTACCGGGACGTCATCGAGGTGGTCGAGGGCGCCGGGGCGAACCTGGACTGCATCATGCTGCCGAAGGTGCAGAACGCCGAGCAGGTGCACTGGCTGGACCTGCTGCTCACCCAGATCGAGAAGACGCTCGGCCTGGAGGTGGGCCGGATCGGCATCGAGGCGCAGATCGAGAACGCGGCCGGGCTGGTGAACGTGGACGCCATCGCCGGCGCCTCGCCCCGGGTCGAGACGATCATCTTCGGCCCGGCCGACTTCATGGCCTCGATCAACATGAAGTCGCTCGTGGTCGGCGCGCTGATCCCGGACTACCCGGGCGACCCGTACCACTACATCCTGATGCGCATCCTGATGGCCGCGCGGATGCACGACAAGCAGGCCATCGACGGCCCGTTCCTGCAGATCCGGGACGTGGACGCGTTCCGCGAGGTGGCGAAGCGCTCGGCGGCGCTGGGCTTCGACGGCAAGTGGGTGCTGCACCCCGGCCAGATCGACGCCGCGAACGAGGTCTACTCGCCGGCGCAGGCCGACTACGACCACGCCGAGCTGATCCTCGACGCGTACGACTACTACACCTCGGAGGCGGGCGGGAAGCTCGGCGCGGTGATGCTCGGCGACGAGATGATCGACGAGGCGTCCCGCAAGATGGCGCTGGTGATCGCCGCGAAGGGCCGCGCCGCCGGCATGTCCCGCACGTCCACGTTCACGCCGCCCGCGTCCTGACCGCGCGTCGGGCCGCCTCCCTGCCGGGGGCGGCCCGATCGCGTCAGTAGCTGCTGGTGCTGCTGGCGCCGACCGCGATCACGATCATCACGATGTAGAAGATGATGAAGGCGACCAGCAGGGCGGTCAGGATCCAGCCGACGATGATGGCGGCCTTCGCCATGCCCTCGCCCTGCTCACCGGTCTCCCGGATCTGCTTGCGGGCGACGTGGCCCATGATCGCGCCGATCGGCGCGGTGATGCACGAGGTGAAGCCGACCAGCGACAGCACCAGCGCCACGATGGCGAGTGTGTTCGTCCGCGACGCCGGCATCGCGTAGCCGGGATAGGCGCCGGGCGGGGGATAGGCACCCGGATAGCCGGGCATCGGCGCCGCGTACTGCTCGCCGCCGGGCGGGGCGTAGGGCGACTTCGCGCCCGCGTACGGGTCCGCGACCGGTGCGTACGGATCGGCCTGCGCGTACGGGTCGGCCGGTCCCGGCTGACTCGGCACGGCCGGCGAGCTCGACTGCTGCCCGGCCGCCAAGGGATCCTGCCAGCCACCGGGCGGTGGGGGATAGGTCATCTGATCATCTCCAGGTACGTGGTCGCGCTCAGGGTAGCCACCCCGTGCGCGACACGGACGTCCCCTTTCCGGCCACCGCGTTGCCCGTGGGGTCGGCACCGGGCAGGATCCTCGGCATGGCACTTGACGCGCGTGGGGGTCGGTCGCGACGGGACATGAGCCGGCCGGGGTCGGTGCGGCGCCCGCGCGGCGGCGAGCCGGTCGGCGCCGCCGACTCCGAACGGCCGGCGCCGCTGCCGGAACCGGCCACCATGCGCCTGGACGGCCGGGTCGCGCTGGTGACCGGCGCGGGCAGTCCGGACGGCATCGGGTACGCGACCGCGCGCCGGCTGTCCGACCTGGGCGCCCGCGTGGCGATCGTGTCCACCACGAGGCGCATCCACGAACGCGCGGGCGAGCTGGGCGTCACCGGTTTCGTCGCCGACCTCACCGACGAGTCGGAGGTGGGCGCGCTCGCCGACGCGGTGGCCGAGCAGCTCGGCGACGTCGAGGTGCTGGTGAACAACGCGGGCCTGGCGAGCCGGGCCAGCCCGGAGGTGCTGCGGCCGGTGGCGCAGCTGACGTACGACGAGTGGCGCGGCGAGATCGACCGCAACCTGACCACCGCGTTCCTGTGCAGCCGCGCGTTCATCGGCGGCATGGCCGAGCGGGGCTGGGGCCGGATCGTCAACCTGGCCGCCACCGCCGGGCCGGTGAACGCGCTGCCCACCGAGGCGGCCTACGCGGCGGCCAAGGCCGGCGTGGTCGGGCTGACCCGGGCGCTGGCGATGGAGATGATCGCCGACGGGGTGACGGTGAACGCGGTCGCGCCGGGAATCATCCACACCGCGGCGTCCACCATGGCCGAGATCAAGCAGGGCCTGGGTACGCCGGTCGGGCGTCCCGGCACACCGGACGAGGTGGCCGCGGCGATCGCGTTCCTCTGCTCGCCGGCCGCGTCGTACATCACCGGGCAGATGCTGGTGGTCGACGGCGGCAACAGCGTCCGGGAGGCGCAGTTCCGCTGACTGTCAGTAGGTGCTGTTGTCGGAGTTGGCCCAGAACGCCAGCCCGATCCAGCCGCAGCAGACCAGCAGGCCGATCGCGGTGAAGATGTAGCTGAGGATCAGGCCCCAGGTGGCGAGCTGGTCGCCGTCCTCGCCGGTCTGCCGGATCTGCCGCTTGGCCAGGTGGCCGCAGACGATGCCGGCGGGCGCGAAGACGAACGCGAAGACGAGCGACAGGATGGCGAGCACGTTCGTGCCACGGGGTCCTGGCCCCTGGCCGGGCGGCCCGTACTGGCCGTAGGGCGGCTGCGGGGCGTACGGGGGTTGGTGGCCGTACTGCGGGTGCTGCTGGCCGTACTGCGGCTGCCCGTACGGCTGGCCGTGCGACGGCGGCTCGTACGGCGACGGTGGCTGCTCGTCTGTCACAAGCGCCCCTTCCCCAGGTCAACGGCCCACTTACTTGCGGACGCTACCCGCAGCGGTGAACCTTTTCACAGCGGTTGTGTGGACTGGTCACCTTGGCGCGGCCGGTCCCGGGGCCGATACTGACCGAGCGTTCAGTTACCCATGAGTAAGGCGCCGACCCCGGAGGCTGAGATGGCCCGACTCGCCCAGACACCCGGACTGACCGACGTGCAGCGGTCGATCCTGGAAACCGTCCGGGAGTTCGCCGACAAGGAGATCATCCCGCACGCGCAGCGGCTGGAGCACGCCGACGAGTACCCGAGCGACATCCTCGACGGCATGCGCGAGATGGGGCTGTTCGGCCTCACCATCGACGAGGAGTACGGCGGCCTGGGCGAGTCCCTGCTGACCTACGCCCTGGTCGTCGAGGAGCTGTCCCGGGGCTGGATGTCGATCTCCGGCATCGTCAACACCCACTTCATCGTGGCGTACCTGATCTCGCAGCACGGCTCGGCGGACCAGAAGGCCCGGCTGCTGCCCCGGATGGCCACCGGCGAGGTGCGCGGCGCGTTCTCGATGTCGGAGCCCGAGTGCGGCTCGGACGTCTCGGCGATCAAGTCGAAGGCCGTGCGCGACGGCGACAACTACGTCCTCAACGGCCAGAAGATGTGGCTCACCAACGGGGCGTACTCCTCGGTGGTGGCCACCCTGGTCAAGACCGACACCGGGGCCGACTCGGTCTACGGCAACATGAGCACCTTCCTGCTGGAGAAGGAGCCCGGCTTCGGCGAGACCGCGCCCGGCCTCACCATCCCCGGCAAGATCGACAAGATGGGCTACAAGGGCGTCGAGACCACCGAGATGGTGCTCGACGGCGTCACCGTGCCCGCCTCCGCCGTGCTCGGCGGCGAGGAGAAGGTCGGCCGCGGCTTCTACCAGATGATGGACGGCATCGAGGTCGGCCGGGTCAATGTCGCGGCCCGCGCCTGCGGCATCTCGATCCGGGCGTTCGAACTGGCCGTCGCGTACGCCCAGCAGCGCCACACCTTCGGTCAGCCGCTCGCCAAGCACCAGGCCGTCGCGTTCAAGCTCGCCGAGATGGGTACGAAGATCGAGGCCGCGCACGCGCTCATGGTCAACGCGGCCCGGCTCAAGGACGCCGGCCAGCGCAACGACGTCGAGGCGGGCATGGCGAAGCTGCTCGCGTCCGAGTACTGCGCCGAGGTGGTCCAGGAGGCGTTCCGGATCCACGGCGGCTACGGCTACTCCAAGGAGTACGAGATCGAGCGCCTGATGCGCGAGGCGCCGTTCCTGCTGATCGGCGAGGGCACCTCGGAGATCCAGAAGACGATCATCTCGCGCGGCCTGCTCAAGCAGTACAAGCAGTAGGGCTCAGCGTTCCGCCACGCCGGGGGCCGGTTCCGGGGGAGTCACCGGCAACCCCACCGCCAGTGCCTCCGGCGTGGTCCGGAACTGCTCGATCGCGGCCAGCAGCCGCTCGTCCGGCACGGCCAGGTCGCGCCCGCCGATCACCGGCCGGGGCAGTTGTTCCGGTTCCAGACGGAGGTGCACTCCGCCGCCGCGCTCGCCGGACCGTTGCACGCCACGGATGCCGGACCACGGATACCAGTCGCCGCCGTACCGGAGCCCGCCGCCGGTCAACGCCAGCCGGCCGGTGAACCGCACCTCGCCGTAGACGACCCAGCCCAGGCCGAGGGCCACCGCGGCCAGCACCAGCGGTCGCCACGGCTCGACCTGCGGCCAGCGCTCGGTCAGGAACGAGAACCCGCCGAGCGCCACCACGACACCCGCTGTCACGTCCGCGGTCAGCCCCAGCCATCCCGCCGCCGACCGCCGGGCCATCAGCCCCGGTTCGGCGCCGTGCGGCCCGGCCAGCCGGGGCCGCCAGATCAGCCGGCCGGTCCGATGTGGCCGCCAGTACCGCTGCGCCAGATGCCCCAGCATCACCAGCCACACCATGCCGCGAACGGCGCTGAGGTGCGACGGATCCAGCGCGAGGAGAACCCGGCCGCTCACCGCGGCCACCGTCGTACCGGCGAGGAGCGCAAGCAGCCTGCGGGACCAGAGCCCGTCGCGGTCGGGCACCGCGGCAGCCGCCATCGGGCCGGGACCGGACATGCCCGAAGGGTACGCGCCGCGCGCCGCGTCGTCAGTCGGACGTTCCGCCGGTTGTACGGGTCAGGCCGGCCGCCGCCCGCTCGACGATGAGGCACTTGTCCTCGACGTAGTCGAGGCCGGCCTCCTCGGCGATCCGGCGCGCCTCGTCCGAGAAGATCCCGAGCTGCAACCACACCGCCGGGGCGCCGATCGCCACCGCCTGCCGGACCACGTCGACCGCGTCGCGGGCCGGGCGGAACACGTCGACCAGGTCGACCGGGTGCGGGATGTCGGCGAGCGTCGGGTACGCCTTCTCGCCGAACAACTCGTCCACGGTCGGGTTGACCGGGATGATCCGCCAGCCGTGCCGCTGCATCTCCAGCGGTACGCGGTGCGCGGCCTTGCCCGGGTCGCGGGAGGCGCCCACGACGGCGATCACGGCGGAGTCGGCGAGGATCTGCTGAGCGGAACGCATCCCCCGAGACTAGCCCCGCCGGTGCGGGTTTCCCGGTCGCTAGAGCAGGGAGAGCTGCTCGGCGGCCGGGGCGGGCGGCGGGGTCTCCGGCAGCCCCCTGTTGTCGCCGGTCTCGCCGCGGTGCAACCCGTGCCGGCGTGCCGCCATCCGCACCCGCGCTGTCACCTCCCGCTGGTACGCCTGCGGCGCGTACGAGCCGGCCTGGTAGAGCTGCCGGTAGCGGGGCACCAGGTGGGGGAACTCCCGGGCCAGCCAGCGGGCGTACCACTCCCGGGCACCGGGCCGCAGGTGCAGCGGCAGCGGCGTCACGCTGGCCGCGCCGGAGGCGGCGATGGCAGCGACCGTGGCGTCGATGGACTCCTCGTCGTCGCTGAGGCCGGGCAGGATCGGCGCCATCAGCACGCCGACGGAGAAGCCGGCGTCGGTGAGGGAGCGGACCGCGTCGAGGCGGCGGCGCGGGCTCGGCGTGCCCGGCTCGGCCGCCCGCCAGAGCGCCTCGTCGACGAACCCCACCGAGTACGACACACCGACCCGTGTCACCTGGGCGGCCTGGCGCAGCAGGGGCAGGTCGCGCAGCAGCAGCGTGCCCTTGGTCAGGATGGAGAACGGGTTCGCGAAGTCCCGCAGCGCCTCGATGATCGGCGGCATCAGGCGGTAGCGGCCCTCGGCCCGCTGGTAACAGTCCACGTTGGTGCCCATGGCGACGTGCGCGCCGCGCCAGCGTGGGGCGGCCAGCTCGCGGCGGACCAGCTCGCCCGCGTTGACCTTGACGATCACCTTGCGGTCGAAGTCGGCGCCCGGGTCCAGGTCGAGGTAGGTGTGGGTGTTGCGGGCGAAGCAGTTGTGGCTGACCACGCCGTTGGCGATGAAGTCACCGGTGCCGGTGGTGATGTCCCACAGCGGAAGCTCCAGGCCGAGATCCTCGACGGCTGTCACCTGGAGTCGCGCCGCGCACTTGAGCGCCATGCCCTCGATCGAGCGCCGGGCCGTGACGGCCGGG
The DNA here is from genome assembly GCF_004637285.1 of Micromonospora sp. CNZ285. Lineage (NCBI taxonomy): Bacteria > Bacillati > Actinomycetota > Actinomycetes > Micromonosporales > Micromonosporaceae > Micromonospora > Micromonospora sp. CNZ285. Next base: position 6,087,362 of record NZ_SPQD01000001.1, read on the forward strand.
TCGGTGAGGTGGAAGAAGCGCAGCCGCTCCGGCAGCCCGCCGGTCAGCCGGAGCTGACGCGCCGCACCCGGTGCGCCGGGCACGTCGAGCGCCCACCGGAAGCCGAACCGGTCCAGCGCGCCGGCCGCGCGGGCCCGGCTCTCGTCGTCGGCGACGCTGATCCGGAACACGCCCCGGTGGCAGGTGCCGACGGCGTCGAACATGCCGGCCAGGTAGCCCAGCGCCCAGTCGTCCGTCGCCTCGTCGGGTGGCGTGAACAGCCCGGTGACGACGTCGGCCGGGCCGGCTGTGCGTACCACTGTGGTCGTCGCCCGGCGGCCGACCCGGGTGGTCGTGGCCCGCTCGACGGTGACGCCCGCGTCGGCCAGGTAGCGCTCGGCCCGGTCGAGCGCCTCCGCCTCGGCGGTGGCCAGCCGGAACCGGGTGTCGCGCCGGTGGCCGGCGGGGTCGTCGTCGCGGACCAGGGCGTGCAGGTAGCCCCGGCGGTAGTCGGCCGAGCGCTTCGGCGCCACCACGAACCCGCCGGTGCCGAGCAGGCGGTTGCGGATGGTCAGGTGCGGGCGGCGTCCGCCGCCGCGCATGGTCCCGGTGACGTGTTTCCAGCCGCGTTCGGTGAGGAACCGGTGGTCGCCGCTGGCGACGAGCGTGGTGCCGTCGGCCAGGGTGATCCGGTAGGCCCGCTTCACAGTGGACCACTTGTCGAGCACCGTGGTGACGACGTAGTGGCGGTAGGCGCCGCTCCGCCGGGTGCCGTAGATCCGGTCGCCGGGCTCCAGCTCGCTGATCGCCCTGGTGCGGCCGTCGGCCATCAGGATCGGTGTGTCGCCGCCCAGGCAGTAGACGCAGGCGTGCGAGCAGCCCCGGTAGGGGTTGATCGTCCACTCGAACGGCACGCGTGACTGGCCGGGCACCCGGTTGATGATCGACTTGGCGTGGACCTCGTAGAAGGTCATGCCGGCGAAGCCCGGGGTGTCGAACGTGCGGGCTACGGCGCCGGGCAGCGCCAGCGGCAGGGGTGGAGCCGCCGGCGCCGCCCGATCGGGAGTCCCCTCGTCCGGGGGAGCGGAGAGGTTGTCCCAGCGCATGGAGCTAATTCGAACACGTGTTCGAACAAAGCGCAAGCGGGCCGCGCCGGTACGGGACACGCCGCCGGCCGGCACCCCGGAGGGCACCGGCCGGCGGCGTGTGGAACGTCAGTGGTTGTGCTCGGCCAGCTTCTTGCGGACGTCGTCCATGTCCAGCGCCTGGACCTGCTCGATGAGGTTCTCCAGCGCCGACTCCGGCAGCGCGCCCGGCTGGGCGAAGACGATCACGCCGTCACGGATCGCCATGATCGTCGGGATGGAGCTGATGTTGAACTTGGCCGCCAGCTCCTGCTGCGCCTCGGTGTCGACCTTGCCGAAGGCGATCTCCGGGTGCTTCTCCGAGGAGCGCTCGTAGACCGGGGCGAAGCGCTTGCACGGGCCGCACCAGTCCGCCCAGAAGTCGAGCAGGACGATCCCGTCGCGCCCGGTCACCTCGTCAAAGTTGGCCGTGGTCAGCTCAACCGTTGCCATTTGCTCTCTCCGATCACCGCGGATTGTCGTACGTCCGGTGGAACCAGGGTCAGTCCGTCCGAATTCCCGTCGCGCGGGTGACGAAACGCTGAGCGTGCGGACGGTGACCCTGGGCACATCGAACACCATCTGTTCGGTCCGTTCGTGCGGAACGCAAATGCACGCCGCACTTGCGTGACGGGACGTGATGGGAGCGTTTCCAAGGAGATCACGCTCAGTTGCGGCTACGTATCGGTAACTTTGGGCTTGACGAGCATCTATCCGGCCTGCGGAGATCGCTTACCGACCTCTTGTCGGTTACTTTGAGTAGTGTTACGAAAAGATAAATGTGACCTCCGTCTCTGTCGGCGACGGGTGGTCGTACGGCAGAATTCTTCGCATCAGAGCGTGGGCGGCGGGTGCCGGGGAGGGCCCCGCCGCTCATTGCGTCCGGACCTCGGTGGCCCCCGGTGTGACATTTCCGCCGGGCGAGCGCCCCGCCCCTCGCCTTAACAAGCGATAAGGCATGCTGTGCCGAACTCCATCGCCGCCCGTGAAGGGGACAAGGATGCAGTTCGGCCGCTACTACGAGGAGTTCGAGGTCGGCGCGGTCTACCGGCACTGGCCGGGCAAGACGGTCACCGAGTACGACGACCACCTCTTCTGCCTGCTCACCATGAACCACCACCCGCTGCACATGGACGCGCACTACGCCGAGTCCGCCTCGCAGTTCAAGCGCAACGTGGTGGTCGGCAACTACATCTACTCGCTGCTGCTGGGCATGTCCGTGCCGGACGTCAGCGGCAAGGCGATCGCCAACCTGGAGATCGAGTCGCTGCGGCACGTCGCGCCGACGTTCCACGGCGACACCATCTACGGCGAGACGACGGTGCTGGACAAGCGGGAGTCGGCCTCGAAGCCCGACCGCGGCGTGGTCGCGGTCGAGACCCGCGGCTACAACCAGGACGGCACGCTCGTCTGCGTGTTCCGCCGCAAGGTCATGGTCCCCAAGAAGGAGTACGCGGCCGCCGCCGTCCCGGACGGCGTCGACCCGGAGCGTCCCAGCTTCCCCGAGCCGCGCTGACCTCGCGTTTCCGTCCGGCCACCGGGCCTCGTTCTCCGTTCGGCGGGGACGGGGCCCGGACCTCGTCCGGGGGCTTATGCTCGGGCTGGAGGTGCCCATGAGCCACTCCGTAGCCGGAGAGCCGCCTTCCGCCGGTCGCCGCGCCGCACCGCTCACCACCGCCGCCTACTCCGCGGCGGAGTGGGACCTGCTGACCGACCTGCCGGGCCGCGTCCTCGTCGCCGCCGCCGCACCCGGCCCCGGCCGGCCGCCGCGCGGCGTCGCCGCCGGACTGGCCGGCCTGGACGCGGTGGCCGCCGGCCGGGCCTTCGACAGCGATCTCGTCCGCGCCGTGGTGGCCGCCATCTACGCCCGCCACGACGGCGTCACCGAGCGGGACGAACGCCTGACCGACATGGTCGACCTGCTGGCCGCCGTCCGGGCGACGGTGCGGGTGCTGCGCCGCCGGGCGGATCCGGCCGACTCGGCGGCGTACCGGCAGTGGGTGGAGTCGGTCGCCGCACGGGTGTGCCGGGCCGGGCAGACCACGCCGAGCCCCGCCGACACGCGCTTCCTCGACCGGCTGGGCGGCGCGCTCGACCTGCGCTGAGCGGGGACGCCGCCGGGCCGTACCCTCGGCAACCGTGACCGACGACCAGCTCGACGTGGGTGTGGGGCCGTGGCCCGGTGACCCGCCGGACGACCCGCGCTACGACCCGGAGCTGCTCACCGTCGGGGACCGGCGCAACGTGGTGGACCGCTACCGCTACTGGCGGCGCGAGGCGGTGGTGGCCGACCTGGACCGGCGCCGGCACGACTTCCACGTGGCGATCGAGAACTGGCAGCACGACTTCAACATCGGCACCGTGGTCCGCAACGCCAACGCCTTCCTCGCCGCCGAGGTGCACATCGTCGGGCGGCGGCGGTGGAACCGGCGGGGCGCCATGGTGACCGACCGCTACCAGCACGTCCGGCACCACCCGACGATCGAGGAGTTCGTCGCCTGGGCGCGCGACGAGCGGTTGCCGGTGGTCGGGATCGACAACCTGCCCGGCTCCCGGCCGATGGAGACCGCGGTGCTGCCGCGCCGCTGCGTGCTCCTGTTCGGCCAGGAGGGGCCGGGACTGTCGGCGGTGGCCCGGTCGGCCTGCGACGCGCTGTTCTCCATCGCCCAGTACGGCTCGACCCGGTCCATCAACGCAGGCGTGGCCAGCGGCATCGCCATGCACGCCTGGATCCGGTCGTACGCCGGGCCGCCGCCGGACTGAACCGCGCGTGGGTCCACCACCGGACGGAAATCCCACGCTCGTCGGCCCGCCCCGCTTGACGCCCCGAGGGTCCGGGGTGACGGTGAGGGTGTGACTGTCGCGGTGAGTTGTCCGAAGTGCGCGGGCCCGGTGCGCGAGCCGGATCTGATGCACGCCGAGCACCGGTGCGTGCGCTGCGGCCCGGTCGTGCCGCTGCACGTGCCGGAGCACATCAGTGCCGAGATCATGGCCAGCGTGGTGGAGCGGATGGCCGCCGACCCCGACCCGACCGGCCGGCTCCGGATGCCGCTGTGGTGCCCGTGGCCGCTCCCGCCGGGCTGGACGCTCACCGGCGTGGCCTGGGCGGGCGACGACCGGGCGGGCGTACGGGCCACGCTCGTCACCTGCGCCGGACCGGCCCCCCTGGACGGTGGGCCGGCCGACCTGATCTTCGTCGCCGAGGAACCGGGCGTCGGCCTCGGATCCCGCTTCGCGGGACTGCCCGGACCCGACCCCGGCCCACAGGTGGAGGAGGCGCTCACCGATCCCGGCCCTGGTCATCCCGAGCGGCTGCCGCACGCGAAGATCCGGGTGGGCGGCCATCCGACTCCACTGTGGCTCGTCCGCTCCGAAACGGATCGAAGCGCGTACGCCGGCGAGGCTCGGGGAATGTGGCTCCATGCGATAGCCTGGCCGGCGAGTGCGGGTCACCTCCTCGCGGAAGAAGTCGTGCTGCACGACCTCACCGAGTGGACACCGCCCGAACTCGTGTACGGCGCACCGTCTCCGTACCTGCACGGGCGGGCCTGACCGGCTCGCCACGGCGAGTCGGAGAGCGGACGCAGATATTCACGGTAAGACACCATGCTGATACTCTGGGTGCCGCTGCGGTAAACGGACCCGGCGCCGCGCGAGAGGATGGCCCGCTATGGTCAAGAAGGTCCTCACCTGGGCCGGCATCGCATTCTTGATCTTCTTTGTTGCGTACCGGCCCAACTCCGCCGCCGACGTCTTCAAGTCTCTCGGCGGCGGCATCATGGACATCGCGCAGGGCTTCGGCGACTTCTTCACCAACCTCGTCGCCTAGCCGCCCATGGGAAGCCCCTCCGGTCCACCCTTCGACCCGGACGACCCCGACCGGGCACGCCGGGAACGCGACACCGAGCCGATCCCCCGGATCGACCCGGACGACCCGGCCGGTTACGGCCCCGGTCCGTACGCGGACCCGGACGACGCCGGCTACGGCAGCGCGTACACCGGCGAGGGGCGGTCCGGCCGGGCCTGGGCACGGGATCCGGACGGCTTCCCGGACCAGCCGATCTCCGAGGAGGAGCTGGCCGGGCTGCGGTCCGACGCCACCGGCATGGCACCCCGCCGGGTGCTGCCGCTGGAGGACGAGCCCAGCTCGCTCGTGGCGCGTTACCTCTTCCCCACGGAGCGCTACCGGGGCGAGTGGAAGCGGCACTGGATCCACCTCACCACCCCGATCATCGTCGGCGTGGCGGCCACGTTCGTGCTCGGCTACCTCTCCGGCTTCCTCGCCGGGCGGGACGTCGGCGCGTTGACCACGGTCGCCGTGCTGCTCTGGTTCGCCGTGATGGGCTGGGTCGCGTGGAAGGTCGCCGACTGGTGGTACGACCGGTTCATCCTGACCAACAAGCGGGTGATGGTGGTCAACGGGATCATCACCCGGCAGGTCGCGATGATGCCGCTCACCCGGGTCACCGACATGAAGTACGAGCAGAGCCCGACCGGCCGTGCCCTCAACTACGGCACGTTCGTGCTGGAGTCCGCCGGTCAGGAACAGGCACTCCGGGTGATCAAGAACCTGCCCAACCCGAACGAGCTCTACCTGCGTGTGGTCGAGGAGATGTACGAGCCGCAGGCGGTCGAGGCGCGGCTGGGCAAGGAGGCCGACGAGGCCAAGGCCGACGACGGAGCCTGAAACTTTTCGTCCGAACATCGGATGAACTGCACACCTTCCGCCATCGACCCGACCGGCCCGGCCGTGGCATCCTGCCAGGCAGGACGGGGGGAGATGAGTGTGGTGGTGAGCAGAGATCCGCTGGAGGAGGAGTTCCGCGAATTCGTCGCGGCCCGGTCCGGCGCACTGCTGCGCACCGCCTACCTGCTCGCCGGTGACTGGGCCACCGCCGAGGATCTGCTCCAGACCGCGCTGACGAAGACCTATCTGGCCTGGAAGCGGCTCGGCGGGATCGAGGCCATCGAGCCGTACGCCCGCCGCGTCATGGTCAACACCTCCACGAGCTGGTGGCGGCGCCGCTGGCACGGCGAGCGCCCCACCGAGGTGCTGCCGGAGCGCGCCGGGGTCGACGAGATCGAGCAGCAGCTCGACCGGGACGCGCTCTGGCGGCACCTCCAGGCGCTGCCGGCCCGGCAGCGGGCGGTGCTGGTGCTGCGCTTCTACGAGGACATGTCCGAGGCGCAGACCGCCGCGCTGCTGGAGATCTCCCCGGGCACCGTCAAGAGCCAGACCTCCCGGGCGCTCAACACGCTGCGCCGCCGGCTCGGCTCCGAGGCGGCCCTGAGCCTGCCCGCGCCCGCCGACGCGCCCGCCGCGAAACCGGCAGCGGCCGGCCGGTCCGTCCCGCCGGCCCGGGGCGCCGAGCCCGCCCGTACCCCGGCGCGGCAGCCCGCCGCCCGGGTGCCGCGGCCGGCCCCACCCGCGGCTCCGGTCCGCCCCGCCGTCCCGATCGCGGCGAAGAGCCGATGAGCGGCACCCGGCAGCACGGTGACAACCGAACGGGCAGCCCGGAGCGTCCATTCCCCGTGAGCGACGACGAGCTGGAGCGGGCGCTGCGGGAGACCCTGTCCCGCCGCGTCGAGACGTCCCGCCCGCTGCCCGCCGACCCGGCCGGGGAGATCCTGCGCCGGGCGCGGCGCACGGGCCGGCGGCGTACGCTCACCGGCCTCGCCCTGGCCGGGGTCGCCACCGTTGTCGTCACCACCGGGGTGGCCCAGTTCAGCGCGCCCGGCGGCGACGGCGGCACGCCCACGGTGGTGCTCGGCGACCCGCCCGTCCTCTTCCCGTCCCCGCAGACCTCCGAGCCGTCCTCGGTCACCCGCTTCGGGCCGGTACGCGCCGAGCTCGATCTGCTCGTCGGTGACCGGCTGGACACCAGCGGCGGCGAACGGCGGCAGCTGACCGGTGTGAGCGGCGTCGAACGGGCGCAGCGGATCCACGAGCAGGAGGGCTGGCTGCTCACCTCGGCGGCCACCGTCGCCGGCCGTACCCTCTGGTGGGTGCCGGTCGGTGGCACCGCGCCGCAGGTCATGCTCGCCGCCGCGGACGCGGTGGCGGTCTCCCCGGACGGACGCCAGGTCGCCTGGCGGGACGGCACGGACCTGATCGCCGCCGGTGTGGTCGCCGGCCAGCTCATCGCGCCGGTCCGGATCGCCGCGCCGGAGGGCGCCGTGCCGGTCGGCTTCACCGGCGACGCGGTGCTGATCCAGCAGCCCGGCGACGGTGGGATGAGCGTCTGGAACCGCGCGCTGGGCGGGCAGCCGGGCCCGGTGAACCCGGACGTCCGCACCGTCTACGGCACCCGGCCCGACGGCCGGGTGGTCGGCCTGGTCGCCGCCGGGCGGGACGAGCAGCACTGCCTGGCCCTGCTCGACCCGGCCCGCGACCTCGCCCCGGTGCGCACCGGATGCGGTCTGAAGCTTGCCACCGACGGACTCGGCGCCGTCTCCTTCGACGGCCGGTGGCTGCTCGCCAACGGCACGTCCCGCACCGCCCTCCTGGTCGACCTGCGCGACCCGGCCACCCCGGTCACCCACCCGGCCGGCCCGCTGCTGGCCGGCGGCGTGTCCTGGACCCGGGCCGGGGTGGCGCTGCACGTGGACGCGACCGGCGGGCTGGTCCGGGTCAAGCCCGAGCGGGTGCTGGCCGGTGACCGGCCCACGGCCTCCAAGATCGACGGGCTGGCGCCGGAGGACCGCCCGGTGGTGGTGGCCGACGTCCCCACGGTGCCGGACGGGGCGTAGCGTCGGGCGGGTGAGTGTCCCCGCCCGCATCGACCTGCACACCCACTCCACCGCCAGCGACGGCACCCTGACCCCCGCCGACCTGGTCCGGGCCGCCGCCGAGGCTGGGCTCGACGTGGTGGCACTCACCGACCACGACACCACCGCCGGCTGGGCGCCCGCCGTCGCCGCCCTGCCGCCCGGACTCACCCTGATCCGCGGCGCGGAGATCTCCTGCCGGTGGTTCGGCGCCGAACCGGCGATCCCGCTGCACCTGCTCGCGTACCTGTTCGACCCGGCCGAGCCGCACCTGGCCGCGGAACTGGCCCGGGTCCGCCGGGCCCGCGAGGAACGCGGCGAGCGCATCGTCCGGCTGCTCCAGGCCGACGGCATCCCGGTGAGCTGGACGGAGATCCTGACCGGCGCGGGCGGCGGCACCGTCGGCCGCCCGCACATCGCGCAGGCGCTGATCCGGGCCGGTCTGGTCGCCACCACCACCGAGGCGTTCGGGCCGGACTGGCTCGGCGAGCGGTACCGGCTGCCCAAGGACGACATCGAGGTGTTCCAGGCGGTGGCGCTGGTGCGGGCGGCCGGCGGCGTGCCCGTCTTCGCCCACCCGAAGGCCAGCCGGCGCGGCCGGATCGTGCCCGACGAGCTGATCGCGGACCTGGCGGCGGCCGGCCTGGCCGGGCTGGAGGCCGACCACGAGGACCACGACCCGGCCGAGCGGGAGCACGTCCGTGGGCTCGCCGCCGACCTGGGACTGCTGGTCACCGGCTCGTCCGACTTCCACGGCACGCACAAGACCGTGCGGCTCGGCGCGCACACCACAGGGCCCGAGGCGTACGAGCGGATCGTCGCGCTGGCCCGCGGGGTGACCCCTGTCGCTTCAGGCTGAAGCGATCCGGCGGCACGGCTACCGTGTCCGCGTGGATCTCAAGCTCTTCGGCGAGGTCTTCGTGACCCTGCTGGTGATCGTCGACCCGCCCGGGATGATGCCCATCTTCCTCGCGCTGACCGGGCCGCTGCCCGCGCGCGACCGGAACCGGGCCGCCTGGCAGGCCGTGGCGCTGGCGCTCGGGGTCATCGTGATCTTCGCGGTGGCGGGGCAGACGATCCTGGCGTACCTGCACGTCGACCTGCCCGCCCTCCAGGCGGCGGGCGGCCTGCTGCTGATCCTGGTCGCGCTGGAGCTGCTGACCGGCAAGGCGGACGACCCGAGCAACCAGGTCACCTCGAACATCGCGTTGGTGCCCCTCGGCACCCCGCTGCTGGCCGGGCCGGGCGCCATCGTGGCGACCATGCTGTTCGTGCAGCAGGCCGGCGGCGCCGTCGACTACCTCGCCATCGGGCTCGCAATCGTCGCGGTGATGGTGACCGTGTGGGTGGTGCTGCGCTTCTCCGGCGGGATCGTCAAGGTGCTGCGCCCCGGCGGCATCGAGGTGCTGACCCGGATCGCCGGTCTGCTGCTGGCCGCCATCGCGGTGCAGCTCATCGCCGACGCGATCGCCGCGTTCGTGACCCAGTACCTCAACAACGCCTGAGCGGGTCCGTCCGGTGTCGTACCCGGATGGCAGGATTCTCCGTGTGCGACGACAGCAAGCAGCCAGCGGCTCCCGGGCTCCCCGGCCCCGCGCCGAGCAGTCCGAGCAGCTCGGCTTCGAGGGCATGCCGGAGCGCCTGTTCGTCTGCACACCGAGCAAACTCGGCGCGTACGCGGACTGTCCCCGCCGCTACCGCTACGCCTACGTGGACCGGCCCGCGCCGCCCAAGGGCCCGCCGTGGGCGCACAACTCGCTCGGCGCGAGCGTCCACACGGCGCTGAAGAACTGGTACGCGCTGGCCCCCGACCGCCGCCGCCCCGAGGTGCTCGGCACGCTGCTCAAGGGCACCTGGGTCCGCGAGGGCTACCGCGACGACGAGCAGGAGCGCGACGCCTTCCGGCGGGCGCTGACCTGGCTGGAGAGCTACGTGGCGGGCCTCGACCCGGCCGACGAGCCGGTCGGCGTGGAACGGGTCGTCGCGGTCAAGACCGCGGTGCTCGCGTTCAACGGCCGCACCGACCGGATCGACTCGCGTCCCGGCCCGGACGGGCGGCCCGAGCTGGTCATCGTCGACTACAAGACCGGCCGCACCGGCCTCGACACCGACGACGCGCGCGGCTCGCAGGCGCTGGCGCTCTACGCGTACGCGGCCGAGCGGGTGTTCCGCAAGCCGTGCCGCCGGGTCGAGCTGCACCACCTGCCCACCGGCACTGTCGCCGCCCATGAGCACACGCCGGAGTCCCTGCACCGGCAGCTCACCCGCGCCGAGGACACCGCCCGCGACATCATGGCCGCCGAGCGCGCGGTGGCCGACGGCACCGACCCCGACGCGGCGTTCCCGGCCGAGCCGGGCCCGCGGTGCGGCTGGTGCGACTACCGGCGTACGTGCCCGACCGGCGCGCAGACCCCCGGCAAGGAGCCCTGGTCGGCGGTCGAGCGGTTCGCCGACCCGCAGTGAGCGTGGGGCGCCGTCAGGCCGCGGTCAGGCGGGCGGCGCGTTCCTTGGCGGCCTGCTGCAACGGGCCCTCCCGGTAGCGCCGGGGCACCGCGGCCAGCGCCAGTCGCAGAGCCCGCGCGCTCAGATCCGCCGACAGGGCGGTGGTGGGCAGGCCCAGCCCGCCGTAGAGCCGCAACGCCCACGGCGGCAGCATCCCCAGCGCGGTGGCGGCGATCCCGAAGTACGCCCAGCGAGGCGGCCCCAGGTTCAGGCCGACGCGTGCCGGCAGGCTGAGCTTCCACGGGATCGGCGGCGCGGTCAGGAACACCGCCGTCTCGGCCGCCTCCCGGGTCATCCGCAACTGCGGGCGTACGTCCCGGTAGTAGTCGGCCACCTCGGCGGCGGTACCCGGCACGTCGTCCGGGTCCAGCCCGACCAGGGCCGCCGACCGGCGCTGCTCGGTGTAATAGCCGTCCACCTCGTCGTCGGTGAGCGCCAGACCGGCCCGCCGGGCGGTGCTCACGAACGACTCGACCTCGGTGACGTGTACCCAGCGCAGCAGGTCCGGATCGTCGACGCGGAACTCCTCACCGGTGAACGGGTCGGTGGCGCGCATCCGGGCGTGCCGTGTCCGCAGCCGTCGCCCGGCCGCCTCCGCCTCGGCGGTGGTGCCGTAGATCGTCGTCCCCACGTACGTCGCCGTGCGGACCAGCCGCCCCCAGGCGTCGGTGCGGTAGTTGCTGTTCTGTGCGACGCCGGCCATCGCGCGGGGATGCAGCGCCTGGAGGTAGAGCGAGCGCAGGCCGGCGACGATCAGGATCGGTTCCTCGTGCACCTTCCACGTGACCGATCCCGGACCGAAGAGGCCGAGGTCTTCGGTGTCCACCGATCAAGAGTGCCACGCGTCGTCGCCGGCCGTCCCCGATGCGGCGGCCAGGCGGCGGCCGTCGTCCTCGGCGCTCCGGTCAGTCGTCGGCGGAGCGGCGGGACTGGCAGGCCGGGCAGAGGCCCCAGAAGGTCACTTCCGCCTCGTCCAGCTCGAAGCCGTGCGCCACGTTCGGGTCCAGGCAGGGGGCGCTGCCGACCGCGCAGTCCACGTCGGCGATCTCGCCGCAGCCCCGGCACACCACGTGGTGGTGGTTGTCGCCGACCCGGGCCTCGTACCGCGCGGGACTGCCGGCCGGCTCGATCCGGCGGGACAGGCCCGCCCGGGACAGGGCGCCGAGCACGTCGTAGACGGCCTGGGTGGAGACCGAGTCGATCCGCTGGCGGACCCGCCGGGTGATCTCGTCGACCTCCAGGTGACCGCCGGCGGAGAGCACGTCCAGCACGGCGAGACGCGGCCGGGTGACCCGTAGGCCCCTCGACCGGAGCAGCTCCTCACCAGTGGACATGGATCCATGACAGCACGGGCCCGGGCGGGCCGACAAGCGAGCGTTGTTCGCCCGTGGCCGGGGCCACAGGTGAACCGGCGCCGCCACGCGTTCGTGTATCGAGGAAGACGGCCTCACGCCGTACGCTGAGCGCGCCAAACCACCCACTCGCCGGAGGTGTCGGTGTTCAGGGAAATCAACGGTCTGCCGGTCCACGTGCTCGTCATCCACGCGGCGGTGGTGCTGGTGCCGCTGCTGGCACTGCTCGCCGTCGCGTACGGGGTGCTGCCCCGCTGGCGGCCCCGCCTCGGCTGGGCGGTCGCGGCGCTCGCTGTGGTCACGCCGATCGTCGCCTGGGTGGCCACCGAGTCCGGCGAGGAACTGGAGGAGACCCTGCGCGCGAAGGGCTACCCGCCGGACCGGCTCCAGCAGATCCACGAGCACGCCGAGTACGGCGACACGCTGTTCTGGTTCGCGCTCGGGCTCGGCGTCGTGGCGCTGCTGCTCGTGCTGTCGACGAGCCGCTTCGTCGCGGGCCGGAACCTGCCCCGCTGGCTCCCGATCGTGCTCACCGTCGTGGTGGCGGTGCTCGCGGTCTTCGCGCTCGTGTACGTCTACCTGACCGGGGACAGCGGCGCCAAGATGGTCTGGGACGGCGTCGTCTGACCGCTGCGGGTCAGAACAGCACCCGCGAGCACAGCAGGCAGGTGAGCAGCACCAGCACCACTGCCACGGCTGCCCCGATGCCGTAGGTGAGCCGCTGCGCGCGCTGCTCCGCCTGGTCCATCGCCGCCATGTCCTGCGGCGGGAGCCGGCGGGGCGGTGACGGCTGCACGTGTACCGGTGGCCGCCAGCCGGGCGGCGGAGGCGTGCTCGGCGGTGGTCCCGCGTACCCCGAGGGCGGCGAACCACCAACGGGCGCGCCACCCCCGAACTGCGGGCCACCGGCGGGCGGGCCGGCACCGGGCGTGCCCGGCCACGCGCCGCCGGCCACCGTCCAGCCGCCTGCCGCCTCCGGCCGGGCCCACGGGCTCTCGGTGGCCGCCTCGCGTGACCACGGGCTGGCGTTCCCGGCCGCCTCCGGGGTGCCGGCGGCTGCTCCGGTGGTCTCGACGCCCTCGGCGACGGCCGGCTCCGCCGGGAGGGCGGTCGGCTCGGGCTGCCCGGCGGTCCCGGCCGGAACGTCGGTGCGGTCCGGTTCACGGTCTCCGCCGGCGTCACCGGGCCCGGCTCCGGGACCGGCCGGGTGGACGTCCGCGCTGTCCGCGCCGTCCCGGGGGACCGCCCCGGGGGCGTTCTCCCCGGCGGGTGCCGGTTGGTCCGGGCGTCGCCAGGTCTCGTCGTCGGGGCTGCCACCGCTCGGCGTCGTCACGCCGTCCGACGCTACCAACGCCCCGGGCCGGTCGGCCGCCCGACGCGTCGATCACCGCCACTCCGGCCCGTCGCGCCCGGTGTGTGGCGTTCCGGCGGCTCCCGGCCCGGTACGGCCGGGCTCGGGACGATCCGGCCGGTCCCGGGGATCGAGCCGGCGACCGGTTCGGCGGTATCGTTGCTGATCGTGACCGAACCCGCCATCCGGACACCGCGCGACGACGACGACCGCGTGGTCGATCTCAGCGACGACTTCGTGGTGCTGCCCGAGCAGACCAGCGACGACACCGATCGCGGCTGGGGCGAACGCCCCGGCGGCAACGACGACTGGCTGCTCGCCGAGCGCCCCCCGCACTGGGGCTGATCGCCTCAGCCGCGTACCACCACGGCGAAGCGGCTGCCCTCCGGTAACCCGACGGCCCGCCGGGCCTGTTCCGGTGGCAGCGCCAGGTAGAGCGCCGAGGAGCCGTCGACCGCGCCGGTGGCGCCGACCACGTCGAGCACCAGGGCGCGTGGAGCCAGCAGCGTGGGGTCGGGCGTACCGCCGGCCGGCACGACGAGCAGGTCGACCCGGGCACCCGGACGCAGCACCGCGAGGGCGGCCGGTTCGGCCAGCCGGATCGGTACGCCGACCGCACCGGCCGGCAGGGCGGGGATGCCGCCGGACGGCGACGCCGTCGCCGAGGTGGCCGGCAGGACGCGGGGTGGTGGGCAGGACGGCGGCGTCTGGAGCACCGCGGCGGCCAGCCCCAGCAGCACCGCGACGAGCGTCACCCGCAGCAGCGTCCGGCGCCGGGGTAGCCCGTGCCAACGGACCGGACGCAACGTGATCTCGCCATCCGTCACCGCTGCCTCCCGCCGCCGGCCAACCATCCGACCGCAGGCTAGGCCCGGCCTCCCGGCTCCCGCCGCCCCACCGCCCACCCCTGTGGATAACCCGCCGTCCTGTGGAAACCGCTCCCCGGGGAGGCCCGCCGTCACCAGCGCGAGGTCCGGTGCGGCCGGGACCGCCAGCTCGGGGAGCTTGCTGCTTCCGGACCGGCGGATGCAGCAACCTCCCCGAGCCGGCGAGCATCCGCCGGGAACGGAACGTGGCCGCCCCCGAGCGGGAACGGCCACGTGTCGCGTGCGAGCGGCGGGTCAGGACGAGCTGGACGCCGCCGGTGCCTTGCTCGTCGTCGACCCGGATCCGGACGAAGAGGACGACCCGGACGCGGAGGACGACGAGGACGAGGAGTCCGACGACGAGGACGAGGACGACTCGGACTTGGCCGGCTTGCTCGTGGTCGAGGTGCCGTTGTCGGACCCGGACGAACGGGAGTCCGTACGGTAGAAGCCGGAGCCCTTGAACACGATGCCCACCGAGTTGAAGAGCTTTCGCAGCCGCCCCTCACACGCCGGGCACTCGGTCAGCGGGTCGTCCGAGAAGGACTGCACCGCCTCGAGCTGGTGGCCGCACGCGGTGCAGGCGTACTGGTACGTGGGCACGTTCTCCTCCGGATCTTCGGCACGGCCTTCTGGCACTCGTGGTCTTCGAGTGCCAATGGTGCGTCATGACCCCCGGGTTCGTCCAGCGGAAGCGCCCGGGCCCACACCCGGGACCGCCACCAGCCCGTCCGCCGGAGTGATCACACAGTGCACCGGGCGGTCGTGCGGCAGGGCGGGTACCGCCTCCACCAGTTCGCCGTCGTGCAGCAGCGCCACCGTCGGCACCGTCGCGGGCACCCGGGCCAGCGCGCGGTCGTACGAGCCGCCGCCCCGGCCCAGCCGGATGCCCCGGCGGTCCACCGCCACCGCCGGCACCACGACCAGGGCGGCTCCGGCCACCGCGGCACGCCCCCGGGTCGGTGCGGTCGGCTCGCGCAGACCCCGGCCGGCGGCGCGCAACGACTCCGGGCCGGTATACGGGGCCCAGTCCAGATCCAGGTCCTCGCGCAGCACCGGCAGCAGCAGTTCGGCGTCGGGCGGCAGCGCGGCCCGCAGCACGTCCGGCAGGTCGTGTCCGCCGGGCTCGGAGGCGACCGGCACGTACGCGCTCATCCTGGCCGGCCGCAGGCGGCGTACCAACGTCACCAGCTCGGCCTGGACGGCGGCCGCCGCCACCGCGCGGTCGGCCGCGGACAGCGACCGGCGCGCGGCGAGTAGCGCGATGCGCATCTCCCGCTTCGCATCGTGCGCTTCATCCGAAAATTCCGGCACGCAACACTCCTGACGCAACGCTTGCCTAATGGTCGCTCTGTGTCAGCATCGCACCAAGGGAGCGGAACTTCCGGGGGGAAGATTGACGCTACGCGGGCGGTTGACGGCGGCTTTCCTCGCGGTGGTCCTCGGCCCCGTCCTGCTCGGCGCGTTCTTCGTCGGGGCCACGCTCAGCGCCGTCGACCGCAGCCGCGCCACCGAACGGCTGGGCCTGGCCGCGGCCGGTGTCCGTACCTCGATCGACGCGCTCTGCCAGCAACTCCGCGCGGCAGCCGACGCGGTCGCGCTGGTCGGCGACCCGGCCGGCCGCTCGCGCGCGGCCGACCAGGTGGTCGCCCGAGGGCTGGCCGCCGCCGTGCTGATCGCCGACGCCGCCGGCCGCACGACCTACACCACGCCGGACGGGCCGGCCGGGCGCTGGCAGGACTGCGCCGGCGCGCCCGCCACCGGTGTCGCGGCGCTCTCCGCCCAGGTCCGGCTCCGCGACCCGGCCGGCACCGACCTGGGCGCGGTCGCCGCCGCCCAGCCCGTCGACCGGGCCTTCGTGGCGCGGCTCGCCGCCGTGACCGGCGTCGGGGTCACCCTCCTCGACGACCCCGGCGGCATCACCCACACGACCGAGGACCAGGGGGTACGCGCAGCGGTGCTGGCCGCCGCCGGCAAGGCGGACGGGAACCGGGTGACAGGCACCGGCGACGGCCGGTACGTGCGGCGGGTCGGTCCGTCTCCCGGTCAGCCGCTGCCACTGGTGCTGTCGGTGCCGGGGGAGCGCGCGCCCGGCCTGTACGGGGCGCTGATCGCCGCTGTCGCGCTCGCCGCCCTGCTCGCCGTGCTGGCGGCGTGGCGGCTGGCCCGGGTGACCACCCGGCCGCTCGGTGAGCTGGCCGGCGCGGTGGACCGGGTGGCGCGCGGCGACCTGAGCGCCCGGGTGCCGGTGCGCAGCCGCGACGAGATCGGGCGGCTGGCCAGCGCGTTCAACCGGATGACCCGGGAGACCGGCACCTACGTGACGGCGCTGACCAGCAGCCGCGACCAGCTCCGCAACCACCTCGCGGTGCTCGGTGACACGCTCGCCAGCACGCACGACCTGCAACGCATCCTGCGGGTGATCCTGGACAGCGCGATCGCCGCCACCGGCGCCCGGGCCGGCGCGGTGCTGCTCGTCGACGGCGACGGCGTCCTCGTCGGCCGGTGCGTGGAAGGGCTGACCGGGCGCTGGCCGACGAGCGACCCGGCCGACCCGGCGACGCTGCGGGTCGCGGTCGGCGCCGGGGTGCTCGGCGCGGTGGCCGCCACCGGCGAACCGCTGCGCGGACGGTGGGCGCCGCCGGACACGCCGACCGGGGAGCCGACCTGCGAGACGTACGTGGCGGTACCGTTCGCGACCCCCGGCGGCACCGAGCCGCGCGGCCCGGACCGGCCCGGCCACCCGCCCGCCGACGGCGACCCGCCCGGCTCGGCCTGCGCGGCGCTCGGCGTGCTCGTGCTCTACGACCGGCTCGGCGGGCACGGGTTCCACGACGACGACGTGGTGACGCTGCGGACGTTCGCCGGGCACGCGGCGGTCGCGGTGGAGAACGTCCGGGTGCACGAGGAGGCGCAGCGGCTCTCGCTCACCGACCCGCTGACCGGGCTGTGGAACTACCGCTACCTGCGCGAGTCGATCCGCCGCGAGGTGGAGCGGGCGAACCGGTTCGGCCGGATGCTCAGCGTCCTCGCGCTCGACCTGGACCGGTTCAAGAACGTCAACGACACCTGGGGCCACGCCGCCGGGGACGCCGTGCTGGTCGAGTTCGCCCGCCGGGTACGCGGCGTGATCCGCGAGGTTGACCTGGCGTTCCGGCAGGGCGGCGAGGAGTTCGTGGTGCTGCTGCCGGAGACCGACGCCCGGGGGGCCACCATCGTCGCCGAGCGGCTCGGCGCGGTGGTACGCGACCAGCCGGTGACCGTCGAGGGGAGCGGCGACGAGCCGGTGCGGGTGCCGGTGACCGTCTCCATCGGCATCGCCGTCTACCCGGACCACGCCGCCGACGGCCAGCAGGTGCTCGACGCCGCCGACGACGCGTTGTACGCGGCGAAGGCCGCCGGACGCGACGGCTACCGGCTCGCCCCGGCGCCCGATCCGGTGCCCACCCAGGAGATCCCGGTGGTGGCCGCCGGTGTCAGCCCGCCGGACGGGCTGCCCCGGGCCGGCGCGGCGGACCCGGCGGGCACCGTCCAGGGCGGCGCGTCTTCCGGTCCTCACCCGCCGCGGCAGAGCCGTGGCCGATAGTCTCGCGACATGTCGGAGCACTCAGCGAACCCCTCAGCGGCCCCCGGTCGCTCCCGCGCGGTCAAGGCCGTGATCCCGGCCGCCGGCCTGGCCACCCGGTTCCTGCCGGCCACCAAGGCGGTTCCCAAGGAACTGCTGCCGGTCGTGGACCGGCCGGTGTTGCAGTACATCGTCGAGGAGGCCGCGCAGGCCGGCATCGACGACATCCTGCTGATCACCGGTCGCGGCAAGACCTCGATGGTGGACCACTTCGACCGCCGGCCGGACCTGGAGGACCGGCTCGCCAAGAAGCCCGAGCTGCTGGCCGAGGTCAAGCGCACCGAGGAACTCGCCGCCATCTACACGGTCCGCCAGCCGGAACAGCTCGGTCTCGGCCACGCCGTCGGGTACGCCGAGTCGCACGTCGGCGACGCGCCCTTCGCGGTGCTGCTCGGCGACGAGTTCGTCAAGCCGTCCGAGCCGCTGCTGCCGGCCATGCTGGAGCTTCAGGCCCGCACCGGCGGCGTGGTGCTCGCGTTCTTCGAGGTCGACCCGGCCGAGACCAGCCGGTACGGCATCGCGTCGGTCGAGCCGGCCGAGTCGGAGTACGCCGACATCGCCGAGGTCGTCAAGGTCACCGGCATGGTGGAGAAGCCCAGCCCGGAGGACGCCCCCAGCAACCTCGCCGTCCTCGGCCGGTACGTGCTCCCCGGGAGGATCTTCGACGCGATCCGGCGCACCGAACCGGGCAGCGGCGGCGAGATCCAGCTGACCGATGCGATGGAGCTGCTGCGTACCGAGGGGGTGCCGGTGCATGCCATCGTCTACCGGGGCACCCGCTACGACACCGGCATGCCGCTCGGCTACCTCCAGACCGTGGTGCAGATCGCCGCCGAGCGGGACGACCTGGGCGCCGAGTTCCGCAAGTGGCTGACCGAGTTCGTCAACAACGGCGACGAGACGGTCACCGCAGCCGTCCTCAACGGCATCCGCGACGCGTCCGGCGGTGCCGATACATGACCGCGACGGCCGACGCCGAGGCGGCCGCGAACGAGTTGACGCCGCTCGCCGACTACCTGGGCAGTGTGCTGCGCAGGTTACGCGCGCTGCCTCCACTCGACCTCGACCTGACCCAGGCGTACGGCAACGTGCTCGCCGAGGACGTGGTCGCCCCGCACTCGTACCCCGCCTTCGACCAGGCGGCGGTGGACGGGTACGCCGCGCGCTGGGAGGACATCTCCGGTGGGAGTCGGGGGCCGGGCTACGTCCCGGCCCCCTCCGGTATGCCCGGCGGCCGCAGCATCCGCCTCAACGTGGTGGGTGACCTGGGCGCGGCGAGCTGGCGGCCGGTCCGGCTCACCCCCGGCTCCTGCTTCTCGGTGGCGGCGGGCGCCCCGCTGCCGATCGGCGCGGACGTGGTCGTCCCGGTGGAGTGGACCGACCAGGGCATGGCCGCCGTCGAGATCTTCCGCGCCCCCAAACGGGGGTACGGCCTGCGCCGCGCCGGAGAGGAACTGGTCGCCGGCACGCTGCTCGCCCGCGCCGGCGCGTACGTCTCACCGGCCCTGGTCGCGGTGTTCGCCGCCACCGGCATCGGGCACGTGGTGGTGCGGCCCAGCCCGCGCGTGGTGATCGTGGCGACCGGCGACGAACTGGTGGACGTGGGCCGGGGCAGCCAGCCCGGCCAGGTGGTGGACACCAACTCGCACGCGCTGACCGCGGCGGCGGCGGAGGCGGGCGCGCTCGCGTACCGGGTGGGGATCTGCGACGACGACCCGGAGGCGCTGCGCGGCCTGCTGGAGGACCAGACGCTGCGCGCCGACCTGATCATCACGACCGGCGGCACCGGCACCGGACCCGGCGACATGGTCCGCCGCATCCTGTCCCGCCGCGACGGCGGCCGGGCCGGGCCGGTCACCTTCACAGAGGTGGCCCTCTATCCCGGAACGGCCCTCGGGTTCGGTACGGTCGGCGCCGAGGAGGTGCCGGTGGTGTGTCTTCCCGGTGAGCCCGGCGCGGCGCTGATCGGCTTCGAGGTGCTGGCCCGGCCGGCCATCCAGCTGCTGGCCGGGGCCGAGCCGGTGTTCCGGCCGAGCGTCCGCGCACACCTGCTGGAGACGGTCTCGTCTCCGGTGGGGCTGCGCGAGTTCCGGCCCGCGCACGTGGCCGAGCGGCGCGGCGGCGGGTACACGGTGCAGCCGCTCGCCGGTGGCCCGTACACGCTCTCCGGCCTGTCCGACGCGAACGGCCTGCTGGTGCTCGGCGAGCGGGTCACCACCGCCGCTGCCGGTTCTACCGTGGATGTTCTCCTGCTGGACCGGCGCCGGTGAGGTTCCGGCGGGCGCCGGGGTGGCCGGCGGTGCTGGTGGACGGTCCGGTGGTGCTGCGGCCGTACCGGCGTTCGGACGCCGCCGCCTGGTCGGAGATCCGGCGCGCGAACCGGGAGTGGCTGGCGCCGTGGGAGTCCCATGTGCCCGGCGGCTGGTACGAGACGAACTCGCCCGCCGCGTTCCGTCTGGTGCACGCCGACCAGCGCAAGTCCGCGCGTACCGGTGAGGGCATGCCGTTCGCGGTCTGCCTGCGCGAGAACGGGCAGGAGCGGCTGGTCGGCCACGTGAACGTGGGCAGCATCGTGCGGCGCGCGTTCTGCTCCGGGTACGTGGGCTATTGGGTGGACTCCCGGGTGGCCGGTCGCGGCGTGATCCCGACCGCTGTGGCGCTCGCCGTGGACCACGCGTTCGGGCCGGGCGGGCTGCACCGGATCGAGGTGAACATCCGGCCGGAGAACATGCCGTCCCGGCGGGTGGTGGAGAAACTCGGCTTCCGCGAGGAGGCCTATCACGTGCGCTACATGCACATCGACGGCGCGTGGCGAGACCACATCGGATACGCGATGACGGGCGAGGAAGTCGTAGCCGAGGGCGGCTTGCTGGCGCGGTGGCACCGCGTACGTGACAACCGCCGCTGAGGCGAACGCCCGGCGCGGCGCACTGTGAACCGGGTCGGCGGCCCGTAACCTCAAGTAACTGCAAGCTGTGGCAAGCGCTGCCCGCCCGCACGAAGTGCGCCGTAAACGACGGTCGACGGAAGAAGTTGCGGCGGTGCGGCGCTCGTCCCGAACTTTGGTGACGGGAGGGGTGAGGGTGCCCACGTCGGTGCTCCTCGCCGTCCTCGCCGCCGCCGGTCTGCTCGCCCTCGCTCCGGCGCTGGTCCGCCGGTACGACGCCACCGAGCGGCTGGTGGCGGAGCGGGCGCAGTCGACGGCGCGGGTGCTCCAGCGCCAGCGTCGACGGCGCACCGTGCCCGGGCGGCGACCGCTGCACCCGCCGCGTTCCCTCGTCGTGACCCTCAGTGAAGACTCCGACACGGGTAGTCTCGCCCGCCCGGTCTCCGCGCCGCCGCTGCGCCGGCGCTCCGGGCGGCTCCGGCCCGTCTCCGCGGTGCCGGCCCAGTCCCGCCGACGGCACCCGCCCCGCCGACGGCACACCCCGGCGATCTACCGCCGGCGCCGGGTGCTGGCCGCGCTGCTGCTGCTCAACCTGGTCGAACTGGGCGGCGTGGTGCTCGTCGGCCCCGGGTTCTGGATCAGCGTCTCGGTCACCGGCACGCTGCTCGTCGCGTACGTCGTACACCTGCGGCAGCGTGCCCTGGCCGAGCGCCGGCGGCGGCGCGCGGACGCCCGCGAGGCGGCCTGGCTGGCCGCCCGCCAGGCCGAGGTACGCCGCGAGCAGGCCCGGCGCGCGGCGGCCCGGCGAGAGGCGCAGCGCCGGCTGGCCGCCCAGCGCGAGGCGGTCCGGCGTACGGCGATGGGGCTGGACCGTCCCGCGGACCTGCCACCGGCGGCGAGCGGCGGCTCGGTGTCCTACCGGCGGGCGGGCGGCCTGCGCGGACGCCCCTACCAGTCCGGCCGAGGCGCCTGACCGCCTCGCGCGCAGTTTCCTTGGCGATCTTGGAAGGTTTGGGCCCCTCCGGGGGCCTTTTCCTTCCAAGATCTACGGGGCGGCGGGGCGGTTCGCGTCGTGGGGGCGCGACCTGTTAGCCTTGTCGTCGGCCCGCCCGGTGAAAGCGGGGTGGGACCGACGCTGGTTCGCCGGCGGAGGGGCTGTGGCGCAGACCGGTAGCGCACCTCGTTCGCATCGAGGGGGTCAGGGGTTCAAATCCCCTCAGCTCCACCAGTAACACCGTTGACCAGGGGAAACCCCGCTAGCAAGATCAGCGGGCACAGATCCGGCACAACTCAGCGAGAATCCGGGGCCTTCGGGCCCCGCTTTCGTTTGGCGCTCGTCTCGCGCAGCGCGCCGCTGATGATGTTGCGGCGGCGGTCCTTCTTCGGCCACCAGTGGACGTAGGTCTCCAGCGTGATCCGCAGGCTGGAATGCCGTAGCGCGTTCTGCACGTCCGTGGGGTCGGCACCCGAGGTGATCAGGCGGGTGGCGAAGTAGTGCCGCAGCGAGTGGAAGGTGCCCTCATCGGGCCAGCCAGCCGCCCTGCACCACCCCCGCCACATCGTGGACCAGCGCTGGTCATGGATCGGCCGGCCCAGCTCGTCGGTGAACAACAGCGGCACCAGCCGGCGCTTGGGTTCCCTGCCCGGGTCAGGAGTGCCAGCGGTGACGTCCGGCAGCTCGACCAGGGCGGGCGGGTAGGTACGGACGTGCTGGGCGAAGACGGCCGCGACGTGGTCGTCCAGGTCCACATCACCGACCGAACCGGCCTTCGGCGGAGCGAGGTAGAAGCCACCGTAGGCGACCTTGTGGAACCGCAGTTGCTGCACCACGTGCAGTTCCTGCCGCTGCGGGTCGATGCACCGGGTGCTGTCCTCCAGGCCGAGGACTTCCCCGAGCCGCATCCCCTCACCCGCACCAGCCCAGATGGCCGCTTGATACTCGTCGGGCACCGCGTCAACCAGGGCCAGGACGTCATCGTCGGTGGGCACCCACTTCGGCGAGCGGGAGAAGCCCCGCAGGATCGCGAACAGCCGGATCGACTTGCACGGGTTGTCGGGGATCACCTTGTCGGCCACCGCCGAGTTCATGATGTTGTTGAGCAGGTCGAAGTAGGTCTTCACCGACGATTGCGCGACGTTGTTGCGCAACAGCGTGGCCACCCACTCCAGGACGTCGGTGACGGTGATCGCCCGGATCGGCCGGTCGCCGAAGTGCGGGTAGTGGTGGTGACGCAGCCGGGATTCGGTGTGGCGCTGGTAGTCGAGGGCCTGCCCGATCTGACGCGACAGCCGCCACCGCTCCCCGTAGTTCTGGAAAGTCAGACGGCGCTCTCCCTGATCGATCCGGACTTCCTCGACGAGCCCCGCGCGTGCCTTGGCATCCCAGGCTTCCGCGTCGACCTTCCGATCGAAAAGGCGTTCCCGCGCCTCCCCATTGCGGTCGACGTATCGACAGCGCCACCGCTTCCCGCGCCCGTATCGCTTGGACTTCAAACGCTCGTTGTTCGGACCACGCTTGCTCAGGTACCACAGATCATCGATGGGCATGTCAGGCCGCCTGATCTTCCAGCCATGCCCGGACGTCAGCCGGGTCTGTCAAACGAACGGTGTAACTCGGGTTGTTGACGGTTACTTACGGCCTGCGGAGAGGCGTCCTTCGAAGGCGATGTCGAAGGCGTTCAGGGCTGGTTTCCAGCGCATGGTCCACCGCCGGCGGCCCTGCCCGGTCGGGTCCAGGCTCATCACCGCGAGGTAGACGCACTTGAGCGCGGCTGCCTCGTTCGGGAAGTGCCCACGGGCGCGGACGGCCCGGCGGATGCGGGCGTTGACGCTTTCGATGGCGTTGGTGGAGCAGACGACGGTGCGGATCTCGGCGTCGAAGGCCAGGAACGGCACGAACTCCGCCCACGCCTGCTCCCACAACCTGACGATCGCCGGATACTTCCCGCCCCAGGCTTCGGTGAACTCGGCGAACCGGGCTCGGGCAGCCGACTCGGTCGGCGCGGTGTAGACGGGCTTGAGAGCCTTGGCGATGGCGTCCCAGTGCTGCCGGCCGGCATACCGGAACGACGCCCGCAGCAGATGAATCACGCAGGTCTGCACCACCGCTTCCGGCCACACCTCACCGATCGCATCCGGCAGGCCCTTGAGCCCGTCGCAGACCACCATGCACGCGTCCGCGACGCCCCGGTTCTTGAGCTCGGTGAGGACCTGCAGCCAGAACTTGGCGCCCTCGCCGCCATCGCCGGCCCACAGACCGAGGATGTCGCGGGTGCCCTCGACGGTGACGGCCAGGGCCAGGTAGATGGGCCGGTTGGCGACCTTCCCGTCGCGGATCTTCACGTGCACTGCATCGAGGAAGATCACCGGGTAGACCGGGTCCAGGGGCCGGTTCTGCCACTCGGTCATCCCCTCGACGACCTTGTCGGTGATCGTTGAGATCGTCTGCCGTGACACGTCGGCGCCATACACCTCCGCCAGGTGGGCCTGGATCTCCCCGGTCGTCAGGCCTTTGGCCGACAGCGAGATAACCATGTCGTCAACGCCGGACAACCGACGCTGGCGCTTGCGCACAATCTGCGGTGTGAACGACCCGTCGCGGTCACGCGGCACCTCAATCTCGACCGGGCCGACGTCCGTCAGCACCGTCTTGGCCCGCACACCGTTGCGGGAGTTCCCGCCGTTCTTGCCCGCCGGGTCGCCCTTGTCATAGCCCAGGTGATCGGTGATCTCACCTTCCAGGGCTGACTCCAGGACACGCTTCGTCAGCTGCTGCAGCAAACCGCCGTCACCGGTCAGCTGCAGACCCGCCGCACGGGCCTGCTCCACCAGCTGGCCGACCAGCTCCGCGTCGAGACCCTCCGCCGGTTGCCCCGGCACGTTCTTCGCCACCGCGGCAGTATCCACGGCGATCGTCGATCCATCAGACATCAGGTGCTGCTCCTTGATCAGGAGTTACACCGTTCGTTTTACAGTCCCTCTTCGTGCAGGACGAGTCGGGCCGGGTACTCCTCATCCAGCGGACCGACAACGGCCTCTGGGCGCTGCCCGGCGGCGGTCAGGATTTCGGCGAGTACATCGCCGAGACGGCTGTCCGTGAGACCCGGGAGGAGGCCGGTGTAGAGGTCGAGGTGACCAGCGTGGTCGGGATCTACACCAACCCGAACCACGTGGTCGAGTACAGCGATGGCGAGGTGCGGCAGCAGTTCTCGATCTGCTTCCGAGGGCGTTACGTCAGTGGGCAGCCGACGCCGAGCGATGAGTCTTCGGAGGTGCGATGGGTCGCACGCGAGGAGTTGGATGACCTCACGATTCACCCATCGATGCGGCTTCGGATTGACCACGGTTTCGAGAACCGGCAGCAGCCGTACATCGGCTAGGCCATTAGTCGTTCTTCAGTGCGCCGGATGGCCTCCAGGAGCGGCGCTTCCGCCTTTGCCCAGAAGCGTGTGACCAAGTCTTCCGGTCCATAGCGCTCACGTATCTCGGCTAGGCGCTGTTCTGGGGTGAAATCCTGGCCATCTGGCCCGGTTGTCATATCCGCGAACCACAGGGCGTCGGATGTTTCGGATTCCTCTCTTGTGAACTCGGAGAAAAGAGCATCGGTCAGCCCTCGCTCGGCCGCCTCATAAGCAGCGCAGGAATGGTAGGCGACCAAGCCGGCCAGGCGCGGTTCGAAGCCATTTCGGAGCAGCCAGCGAGCGCCATCAAGGGCATGAAATCCGGTGTCCCGGATCTCTGGCGCATAACCAATATCGTGAAGGAAGGCTGCCGCAACGAGCAGGTGTCGATCCTGACCAACCAAACCCACCAGTGAGTGCGCCTTCGCTGCGACTGCCTGGACATGAGTCCAACGACGAGGAAGGGCTTCCGCCAGATGGAGTTGGGCTGTCGACCTTGCATTTACTACGCCGTCTGCGTCCACTGCGTTAGCCTAGACGCAACGGGAGTAGATCGCCAGCGGCCATCAATGAGTACCTGTCTGGTGGGGAAGCTTCGCGTCGCGCCGCTTCTTGAACTCTTCGAATCGCCTCTTGTAAACATAGATATGGTCTAGCAGTGCCTCTGCGAAGTCGAGCGCATCATTGGCGTCCTCCCTGCTAACCTTTCGGCCCGTGTAGTGGGCCCCCTGGTTACCTAACACGCGCAAACCATCTGCCCAATCCGCGATACTGGTATCGATTAGACCCTGATCCCTCATCTTGGAGATCTGCCGCACGAGGTTCCGTTCTGTAATGCCGTTGTTGGCAGCAATTCCTTCGAGAGTTCTTCTCACCATTACCACAGTTGCCGTGTAGGCTTTAGTGTCAAAACACGTTCGCGCTTCTCCGAATTCCTGCCGCAGCTTTTCCGGTATGTCATCGCTGAGTTGCCGCCGCGCAGGGTAGACGAATTGCGGAACTTCATTAGGTGAATCGAAGAACCAGATGTCGCGAAGCTGTAAAGAGACTTTGTGGCAGTTGGCGCATTGGAGCAAGGTGAATTCTGAGGACAGGGGGGAAGCCTCATCCGCTGGGTCCTCCGGAGGCTCCTCTGCTTGCCCCTTGACCTCCTGAATGGCTGGCCAGTCGCAGTGTGGGCAGATCATGACGCGCGGCGCTGCTGGCGGCGCGAGCGGAGCTTCCGGGTCAGACATGCTTCGATCTTCACATTGGACTCAGATTGAGGCCAGAGACGTGTGAGAACTTTCTGTACGGGATCAAGGCGGCCCGCTTCGCAGGCCGCTCGCGCCGCCGAACCTGGGCCGGGCCGATGGCCCGCCGCCGCGCCTCTGGCCTTCGGCCGCCAGCGCGTCGGTGACAGCCCGCCGGCGGCGCGACATACGAAGAAGCCCCGGACCGCCATGATCGATGACGGTTCCGGGGCTTCACGTTGGTCGAGGCACAGACAGTGCCTCCGGCGGGGCGCTCGGGCGCTCTGGGATGGTGGCGCCATCCCGACGACCCCCGTCCCGGGCAAGCCGAGTGGGTGGGGCCTGCCTGGTCAAGGTCGTTCATACGTGGTGTGCTCCACCTTGACCAGGCAGGCCCCACCCACTCCACGAGGTGCGGACGACGGTCGACGGGATGGCTCGGGCTCAGTCGAGGTTCATGTTTCCGCGAGCCCGGTGTTGTTCAGGTAGCCACCTTTGAAGATCAGACGTGCACGGGCCACTCCCAGCCGTTGCGAGCTGCGACCGTCTTCAGGAAGAGGAAGTCAACTCGGTCCTCCCAATCGCTGGGCAACTCCACATCGGGCAAGGCAGTAGCTTGAATCTCAAGGCGGTCCCGACCCTCGATGACAGGAAGACGCCTCAACGCCATAGCTTGATACTGAGTCATGAGAGCTCGTCCAGTGCCATCCGGTCTCTCAATGTCCGCCAACTCGGCAGCAGCCCGATACAGAGCCATCCCTTCCTGGATGTCGCCCTTGGAAAGGAGGCAAAGTCCCTTCGTTGCCGTTCGGACGTAGTCCAGCTCTCCAGTGCAGGCTAGGAGCCTAAGCCCTGCATCTCCTTGGCCGGCTAGTGCCAGCGCGTACGCAGTGATATTCGCGAGGCCACTGCTGCATCCAGTACGTTTGATTGCATCCGAGCCGAGCTTGCTGGCAGCCGGCCAATCCTCGGTCCAATGACCGAGCAGGTGGACGGCAATGGTCGCCGCCGAATCATTGAAGGGATCATTGTTTGCCCATTGAACGGCTCGTTCCATCGCCTCCTCGAAGCGGAGGTTGAGGAATGCGAGGCGAGCAAGTAGTCCTCGCTCAGCAGCTCCGTCGTTAGGCTTCGTGATCTTGTCTGCTAGCTCTTGGACTTCAGCCGCATCGGACCTCTTGTACGTTAGGTCAGCAAGAATGGTTACCAGTGGGATGTTCTTGGGGAAGCCCTGTATATACTGGCGGATGCGATCCCGAGCATCCTCCAAGCTGATCTTCCCCCTGTTGAGGTCTACGATTATCGCGTTCCCTCGCAGCTCCGCGGCGAGATCAGCACGGCCATCCCTAGCGGCCAGCTCGGCGGCGGCGGAGAATCCGACCCCGGCTCTACGCATGTCGCCTTGCGCGTAGGCGATTTGGGCTTGGATGGCGGCGAGCTCAGGCAGATCCCTCACGTTTTTATCGTGGAGCCTCTTGAGTTCATTGCAGGCGGCATCGAAGTGTCGGGCGCCGACCAAGAAGTTCAGAAGCGCTAGGGTGGTGTCTTTCCTGTGAGGCGCAAGGGCGACAGCCTGGCGGCTGAACTTTATTGCCTTCTTGGCCGAGCCGATCCGCCAGCAGGCAACAGCAAGATTCATTACAGAGTCAATGTCGCTTGCGTCGCGTCGGCAAGCCCTTCTGAGCTCGGAGACTGCTCGGTGGTGTTCTCCCCGTACGAGCCAGATGTATCCGAGCAAAGCCGAAATCCCGGGTGCCTGGTCCTGCTCGGCCGATTCGAGCAGAATCAAGGCATCATCGAACCTGCCATCCTCGATGAATGCTGTGGCGCGAAGTTCGACCAGCGCTGAGTCCGCCGGGACGTTGGCGAGTAGTTGGTTTAGGTCAGCCGCCAGATTCAACCCCAGGAGCACGGAAGCCGCCGCCCGGATAGAGGCGATCGAGTAGGGCAACGCAGTCGCGTCAAGCTCGGTTGCAAGTTGGAGGGCCCGGCACGCGCTAGAGACTGCGAGCTTGTTGTCGCCCGCCAGGTAAGCCGCACCGGCCACTCTGGCGTGAGAGGTTACCGAGTCCGTGCTGCTCGCCTCGGCAACTTCGACGGACAGGTTGAACTTGGCAGTTGCCTCAAAGCGGGCCGTCGCATCCGCCAAGTGGTCGTCTTCTTGGTCGCGATTCACCCGCCGGCCTACCGGAAGCCTATCTGCTTCTCGGTCCGAGAAACCAGGCTTGCGGGCGGCCGCAGTTCCGCCACCCAACGTAATGTGTGGTCCCGCGTCGAGGATGGTGGAGAGTGTCATGCTTTAACCTTCCCTGCTCGATACCGCGGGGTTCTCGTCTGTACCGAAACTATCTTCCCCAGGATGTCTACCCGATTAAGTAGCCAGAGCAGGCCGTTTCCAAAGTCTCCCCTCCGTCCGAGTGATACCTTTGGGAGGCGTTCTTCTGGGACCGGCGAGCAAATTTGGAGCATCAAGTCCGAAAGTCGATCGCGGAGTGCTGGGGGAGCGGTCTTTTCCAGCGAGGCAATTGCGCTGGCGAAGCGCGGGCGCATAGAGGCGAGGTCAGCGAATCTTCCGTTCGCGGCCTCACTGCGAGTCACCTGAATAATCGAGCGGCTCGGCCCCAACGCTACCGCCGTGATTGGTTGGCCCATTACCAATTCGTAAAGCACCGAGCCGAGTCCATAGATGTCCGCCAGCTTGTAGGAGTGCCAGTCATCTCTACCCTGCCAGGTGAGATGTTCTGGTGCCGCGCACCTCAAATCTCCCCGTCCCAACATGTACTGCTCTGGGCCGAGTCGCGGCGGCCTCGCGAAATCACGAGCCCTCCCAAGGTCCGCCACCCTGCAAATCAATTGTCTTTCTGGCCCCGTGAATAGCAGGCAGTTGTCACACTTGAGGTCGCGGTGGGCGCACTTCTTCAAATGCATTTGGTGAACGCCCAAGATGACGCTGCGCCAGAGGCGCAGCCTGTCGGGCCAGGAAAGGCGGCTCCGCATGCTGTCGTCTCTAACGAACTCGACTAGGCATCCCTCGGCCTGGTCAAGTACGTGGTACCTAACCGGCAACTGGATCGGAATTCCGCTCGCTTGCACTTCGATTTGTATCGAGTTTGAGTCGTGGAGCTGAACAATTCCAGAACTGCCAGCCAGTTTTCGAAGAATTGCTCCTTCGTCCTCGAATTCCATTACGGCGGTGGGATCTTTATGGAAGGGGTCAAGTACCTTCAACGCGACTGGCGGCCGTGTCTTCTCGGACTCCGTGGCGAACACGTAACCGAAGTTGCCGCGTCCAATAAGGTCAGACGGGCGGTGTTGCCCATAGATCTGACCAAGCAGCAGTTGCTGTATAGCATCGTCCTGTGTGGGGGAGGACACCAGGAAGATCTCCCGTCTACCGCTCGCCGTATTTGCGGCGCAATCTGGTTATTTCTTCTGGATGTTCCTTGAGGATCTCAATCACGTCCACCGGCACCACCCCTTCCATGAGAGCCAACTGCTCTGGGGATAGGCCGTAATAGGAGGAGATGCGCTCTCTAAGCTCCTCCGAGTAACCTCGCTCTCCACGCTCCAGTCGGGAAAGGTATGAAGCGGTCACGCTCAGGTCGGAGGCGGCCGCCCGCAGGCTCCGGCCTTGCGACTCACGCAGTTCGCGAAGGAGGCTGCGCGCATCACCCTTCTCGACCACTCTCCGATGCTAGCGAGTGTTGCCTACCGAGGCAACACCTTTCGCCGCATGTGTTGCACGGTGAGTCATGGAGGGTGCTCCGTGGGTGAGGGGTGGGGTCGCAGCCCTGCCTGCAGCGGGCCTATGGAGTCCAGATCCCCTCGCATCTCCGGTCGCTAGCCCTGCAAGATCATGTCCTGTCCAGGCCGTCGAACGAGAGCCAACGACGACCATCGATGACCGCCCATGGCAGGTGTAGCGGCAGCTCAAGGCCATGATCGTCCTGCTTGAGCGACTACGCCCCGACCTCGATCAATACCGCTAGAAGTGTTTGTGTCTGTCAGATCATCGACGCTTGGAAGATATTCACGTTCCGCACAGACGTCAGTACCGTCTGCGACATGGCGTCCCGCGGTAAGTCAAAGCTTTGGCAGTACTGGGGTTACGCGGTCTTGGCCGTGCTCCTCCTATCCCTGGGCAGCGCCAGGTTTGGTCCGGCCACATACGCGGTGCTTCTGGGCCTTCTGCTCTTCTTCGTCCTCTTCCAGGCTCCGGTGTACTGCGGCGCGATCAACCGGAAGCGCGGCAGCGTCGTTGAGTTCTGCCGCAACAACTCAACTGGGTTGATCCTGGGGTGCCACCTCCGGCAGCACAAGTGGCAGAAGCTGGGGCGCGAGTGGTGGTCCCTGGGGTGGCGTCAGAAGACCGAAGGACTTTGGACCGGAGGTCAAGCAAAGATCGCCACCCTGAGCTTCGTGGTTGGCACTGTGGTCAGCGTCATCGGGCTCTTTAAGAAATAGCCGGCCAGCATGACCGCAGGTCGGCGGAGCGGTATAGCAGCAAAGTACAGCAACCGGCCGGACTAAGCAGAGCGGCTAGGAGCGGTACCGGACCACCGGCCAGCGGTGGCCGTCGGACGGAACCTGGCTGCCGATCTCTGGGGGTCAAGCGGTCGTGGTGGCCGCCGACGGCAGAGCTGAGGCGAGCCCCTGTCGCGAAGATCATCGGGCACAGATCCGGCACAAATCAGAGCGACAAGCCGTGTAAAACGTCGAGAGGTCTTGAGGACGGTTGTGCAGGTTGCGCCGTAGGAGTGCTCGACTCGCGACGATCTCTGCCCGCAGAAGGTGTAAGGGGTTCAAATCCCCTCAGCTCCACCCAGTTCAAAGGCCGTTTCCGCCAGTCGGAGACGGCCTTTTTTGATCTTGTGCGGGACGGCTCACCGGGCTGCTCGCCCAGCCGCACGTCGCCTCCGCGTCTCACGTGAGGTGTCGCGCGTGCTGCTAGCTTGGCTCTTCGGCGCACAACATGGGAGCGCACATGCCCAACGTGGCCCTCATCGGCGGGCCGGTCGTCGATCTGGCTTCCGCTGCGTCGGCTCTGGCAGACGCCTGCGGCCTGCATGTCGTCAGCGCAGGCAATGTCTTCCGCCAGCACGTGCAGCAGCGGACTCCGCTGGGCGAAGAGGCGAACGGTTATATGCAGGCCGGACAGCTCGTCACCGATGAGCTGATGGTCAGAGCCGTCGCCGACGCGCTAGCCGACGTCGACGGTAGCTGGGTGCTGTACGACTTCCCTCGCAAGATCCGTCAGGCCGAGTTGCTGACCCGGAGCGGCCATGTTCCCGACACGGTGATCGAACTCGTCCTGACCGAGGACCAACTCCACCTCGCCGTTCAGCGCCGGGTAGAGCGACGGATCGAACTTGATCCCGAGGTCGCCGTGCGACGCCAGGAACTCCTACTCATGTACACGCATTCACAGGAGAACCACCAGGCGCAGATCGAGCCGTTGCGCGCCTACTACCGGGCCCGTGGCCTGCTGCAAACCGTCAGCGGCTTCGGCGATCTCGCGGACGTAGCAGCCAGATTGATTTCTCTGGCCTCCCAAGACCAACGCCGCCCGTGAGATTGAGCAGGTAGGCCGGCTCCCGGTCGACGGGCGAGGGACTTCGTCACGTTGTCAAGGCGGCCCTGAACGGGCCGCACGCGCCACCACCTGGGCGCGCGCGGCCGTTGCTCCGCCGGCGTTCCGGCTCCGGCCACCCAACACGCCCGGCGTCAGTCGAACAGGTCGTCGAGCGCCTTCTGTTCGAGGTCGCGCCAGCGCTCGGCGTCCTTCAGCGCCTTGGCGATCTCCTTCTCGTCGAGGTGGTGGGCGCCCTCCTCGCGGATGCACGCGACGCTGAACGGCCCGCCGACCGACGGCGAGGTCCGCTCCAGGGCCTCCAGCACCCGTACCACGCCCACCACGCCGTACTCGACGGTGCGCGTGGTCATCCGGAAGTGGGACAGCAGCGCGCCGGCCTGCTGGGCCATGGGCGCGCCGGAGCCGATGGCATGGAAGCCCACGTCCTCGTAGCGGCCGATCAGCCCGTTGGGGTTGATCTCCACGATCCACGGCCCGCCCTGGCTGTAGCCGGCCGCGAGCAGGTACGCCGACACCCCGCCGCCGGCGCCCTCGCCCGGCACGTCCGGGATGTAGTTCTCGTAGTGCTTCTTGAAGACGGGCAAGACGCGCTCCTGCAACTCGTCGCCGATGTCGGGTGCTTCGAGGATGGCGGTGGCCGAGTCCTGGAGGAGGGGGCGAAGGTCGTTGAGTACTCCCCGCGCGCCGCTGCCGCCCCAGGCGGCGCAGTCGCCCAGCGGGTGCAGCTTCTGGGCGGGGAAGCTCAGACCGCGGTCGCTCTCGGTGATCTGGGAGTCCGCGCCGATCACCACCCCGTCCTTGCAGACAACGGCGAGTACGACGGTCATGAGGTCCTCCTGAGCAGGGGTAAGGGGTAGGGCGCGAGGTACCCGGCATCCCGCCTGCCTACACCCCGACAGGTGTCGGCCCGCTCACTGCTCCGGACGAGAACGTCGTGCGCCGGCACGTTCGTCGCAAACCAGCGCCGGGTCGACCACGATCACTGGGGCTCGTGGAAGTAGACGGTGGCCGACCACCAGTCACCGTCGGCAGTGATCTCGTTCTGTACGACGACGTCTTGGACCTCGATGCCCGGCCGCTGTTCGATGCTCTCGGCGATGCGGCGTAGTAACGCCGGCACGCTGTCCTGGCCCGGGCCCACCGGGTTGGCCTGCGAGAAGTGCTTGATGGTCCACGACGGCGGTTCGGACGGCATGGCGGCAGTCTGCCAGTGCCCTCCGTCTCAGGTGACGGTGGCCGCGGTGAGGAAGAACGTGACAGCGTAGGTGAACCGGCCCGCGTCGACGGCATGGTCGAACTGGTCTTCGAACGCGCGAGCTTCGCCGGGTTCGAGTACGCCGCGCTGAGCCGCTGTGGCAGCCCAGCTGCGCAGGCCCAGAACGTTGTCGGCGGCGGCCGGGTCGCGAACCAGCAGCGTTCGGGGCTCGACGGTGATGCCGGCCAGACCGAGCATGGCGAGAATGCCGGCGTGCCGGTGGGCCAGGGTGCCGTTGCGGAGGAGGAGGTCCGCCCGGAACCGCAGCACACGTCGCGCCAGATCCTGGTCGGAGATGTCGAGCACCTGCGTGTCGTAGTCGGGGTCCGCGAGGACGATGCGGCCACCCGGCCGGACGACCCTGACGAGCTCCCCGATCGCGGCGTGGGGCTCGGCGAGATGTTGCACGGTGCGGTCGGACCAGGCACCGTCGAAGGAGTCGTCGAGGAACGGCAGCCGGTGGGCGTCGGCCACGGCGCATTGCGTCAAGCCGCGCGCCTGCATGGCGGCAGCCATGGTGACGGCGCGGTCCACTGTCACCACGCCGGCGTCGTGTTCGTCTCGGAGGCGGACCGCGCTCGCCCCGGTGCCCGCACCGACATCGAGGTAGCGCCGGCCGGGCACCGGATGGAGCAGCTCGCGGACCCGGTGCTGATAAGCCTGGTAGAAGGGCTCGTCGGTGAGGCGGTCGAGCACGCCGACCCACGATTCCGGGTCTGACTGCCGGTCGACGTCGGTGAATCCGTGCACGATCGGGAGCTTATTGCGCCGCCGTCGGCTCTTGCGGCAACGGCGTGGGGTGCAGCGTGAGGTGGATCAGCCCGTGCTCCTCGTGCACGGTGCAGCTCAGTTCGTAGGGATCGGCGGTGCCGACGTGGAAGATGAGTGTGACTCGATCCCGTACGAATCTCTCCGTGCCGGTGGGCCTGCCGAAGACGCCGGTGATGTCTTGTCGATCCATCCCTGCTCGGAGGGGGAGTCCGAGCGCGTCGATCATGCGCTGAGCCGTCGCCTCCGGCAGGGCCGCGAGGTCGATCGCTACCGAACGCGTCACGCCGGGAGCCGATTCAAGACGAAGCCACTCGGTGAAGCCGGACGCCTCCCCGACCCAGCGACGCCCCAGGTACTCCCAGCCGCGAAGCTCCTCCAGGTCTTCCACCGCCAGGAATTGGGCGAGGCGAAGCTGACCGAAGGCGTCATGCGAGATCCTCAACGAGTCGCCTCCGGCGTTATCTCGCCTCGGTGAACAGGCCGGCGTAGCGGTTCAGGTACAGCGGCCAGCCCTGATCGTGGCCGACGCCGTCACGAACCGACTCCCAACCCGGACCGTGCCGGTCCAGGTTGCGGTGCTCCAACTCGACCCGGGTGCGCTGCGGTGTCTCGGCGACGAACCGGACCTCGACCTCGCTGGCGTTGTCCAGATCCTGTTCGAGCTGCCATGCCGGGCTGATGTCCCAGCTGAAGACGAGCCGGTCCGGCGGCTCGAAGACGAGGATGCGCGCCCAGGCGCACTCGCTGCCGTCCTCGGCGCGGTCGTAGATGTGTCCACCGACCTTCGGCTCGAACACCGTCTCCGCGATCGGCGACGACAGCAGGTTGTGCTCCTTCGGCTTGAAGTCGCCGAACCGCTCCGTGAACACCGCGAAGGCGCGCTCGACCGGCGCGTCGACCACGATCTGCCGCTGTACCACCGCATCCGTTCCACTCATGATTCCTCCTCGTCAGGGCGCTCGGCGACGTCCTTGAAGCCGTCCAACGCGCGGCTCCAGTAGGTGTCGAGCTGATCTCGTAGGGCGGCCACGCCGGCGGGATTGAGCCGGTAGACACGCTTCGTGCCCGCCGTGCGGTCCGTCACGAGGCCGGCGTCCTTCAGCACCCGCAGATGCTGCGACACCGCCGGCCGGCTGACCGGCAGCACCGCGGCCAGCTCGCCGACCGCCCGCGGCTGCTCCGCGAGACACGCGATGATCGCCCGCCGCGTCGGGTCGCCCAGGGCGTCCCACCCGTCCTCGGTTCGGTAAGTGCCCACGAACGGTAAGCTACGGCTTACCAATGCCGTTCGTCAAGCCTGAAAAGCAGGTCACTGTTGCCACAGGAACGCCGCCGTCGAGCACGGCCGGCAGCGGAATCCGTACCCGCAGCCACCGCCCCCGAAGTTGAAGCCGGTGCGGTGATCGTGGCCCTCCTCAAGCTGGACGACGAACGACATGGGCAGGGCGCAGGCGGGACAGGTAGGCGTCTGGTCGAACTGGAGCCACGCCGGCAGTCCGCCGAGCTGCCCGAGGACGTCTCGCAGCGGTCGGCCGGACTCACTGCGCCAGCGTTCGCGCGCCTCGTCGTAGCCGCCGGAGTCCTGCATCGGCGCGTACGTGACGGCGGACGTCTCGGCGGCCAGGACGGTGTCGCCGGAGGGCACGGCGGACGGAGCCAGCGCCCCGGAAGGGAAGACGAACGCGCGATTGCCGCCGGCTGTCGCATCCCACTCGTCGCACAGGCCCGGATCGTTCTGGCACATGAAGACCGACAGGTGTTCGTTGTCGGCCGCGTCGATGTCGTCGAGCCGGACCTGAGCCAGGAACTGCATCGGCCCGTCGCACTCGCCGCACAGTGGCCAGTCGAAGCCCGCGGGCACGAGCGGAACACCACCGGTACGCGTGCCGGGCGCGTCTGGCGCCGTGTCGCCGTTGTAGATCATCAGAACCGTCACGCGGCGCAGCATAGGGGAGCGCGGATGCGCCCGGGCCCGTCCGGCAGTCGGCTCGCAGCCGGGCGGCCGATCGGAGCCACGTCGGTTGGTAGCCTGACGCCTCCCGTACGACGGATGGAGTCTGCCCGGTGCTCAGGATGGTGCTGCGAAGGTTGGGCGCGGCGGGCGCGGTCTGCGTGGTGGCCGCGTGCGGACCCTCGACTCCTGATCCGGCGGATCGTGCGGCGGACGAAGCCGTCCCCGCCACGGCCCAGGCGAACGGCACGCCCACCACCGGGCAGCCGTCCGCGATTCCGGCGACCGGCGGCGCCGGCTACTCCGCGTCGTTGTCGGCGCGGCTGGTGACCACTGACGCGCTGCCACCGGGGTTCACCGTGCAGATCGCGACGGGCATGGCCCCGGATGCGGGCCGGCAGCGCCCCGGCCCCGAGGTGCCCTGTGCGGACCTGATTCCGCTGTTGTCGGCCAGCCGGCTGACCGGTACTCCGTCGGCGATGGCCGCTGCCACAGTCAGCTCCGCCGAGGGCCCCGACTACCCGTGGGTGGCGAACGAAGTCCTCAGGACGTACGCCGACGACGGCGCCCGAGAGGCGATGGCGGACCTGCGGACGCTCATCGGCCGGTGCCCCACCGTCGCGTCAGCGAGCCAGGACGGAGGCAGCTACCGTTTCGCGGTGGTACCGGGGCCGCGACTGGGGGACGAGAGCATGCGCGTCGACTCCAGCACGAATTCCGGATCGATCACCTTGGAATGGGACAGCATCCTCGTCCGGACCGGCACCACCCTGGTGACCGTTCATGAGCAGGGCAACGAGCCCGGCGGCGACGATCATCTTCCCCGACTCGCCGAAGCCGCGCTCCGCAGCTACCAGACGACCGGACCCTGAACGCCCTCGGGCGTTCGGCGGCAGCTCACCTCGTCGCGCCACCGAACCATCTGGTCAGCGCATCCTCCAGCGCCTGCTGATCGTCACCCACCCAGACCGCGTGCCCGTCCGGCCGCAACAACACCGCCGGCACGTCCAGCTCGTCGCCGGTGCCGGCGACGAGCCCGACCCGGTCGGCCCAGCCGTCCACCGACAGCTTCCCGGTCCCGTCGAGCAACAACCCGCCGCCGGTACGCATCAGCTCGTACAGGCGTCCCTCCCGCAGCGGTACGTCGCGCAGCCGCCGCCCGAGCAGGTCATGTCCCTCGCCGACGTCGTACCGCACGCTGATCGCGGTGACCTTCTCGATCAGGAAGCGGTTGACCTCGTCGAAGTCCATGAGCTGCGCCAGCACCTGCCGTACCGCCTGCGGTCCGGGCTCGTTCGTGGTCAGCAGCATCTGCGCGCGGGTGTTCGTCAGCACGTCGGCGGCGACTGGGCGCCGCTCGGACTCGTAGGTGTCGAGCAGGCCGTCCGGAGCCCAGCCGTTCACCGTCGCCGCCAGCTTCCACCCCAGGTTGAACGCGTCCTGGATGCCCAGGTTGAGCCCCTGCCCGCCGAGCGGCGGGTGGACGTGCGCGGCGTCGCCGGCCAGGAAGACCCGCCCGACCCGGTAGTGCTCGGCCAGGCGGGTCGCGTCGCCGAAGCGGGACAGCCAGCGGGGGGAGTGCACGCCGAAGTCGGTGCCCGCGTACGCGGTCAGTTGCCGTTTGACGTCGTCGAGTGTCGGCGGCACCGATGTGACGTCGGCCGCCGGTACGACCACCCGGAACACGCCGGGCTTCCCGGTCGGTCCGAGCCCGAACCGCTTCTCGGTGCGGCGTACCTCGGTCATGATCGCGGTGATCTCGTCCGGCGGCGCTGTCACCTCCATCTCGCCGAGCAGAGTGTCGATCGTCGACGGCTCGCCGGGGAAGCCGACGCCGAGCAGCTTGCGGACGGTGCTGCGCCCGCCGTCGCAGCCGACCACGAACCGTGCCCGCAGCGGCGGCACGCTCGCGTCGTCGAGGTGGACCGTCACGCCGTCGTCGTCCTGCTCCAGCCCGGTCACCGCACTGCCGCGCCGGATCTCGGCGCCGACCTCGGCGGCGTGGTCGGCGAGCAGCCGGTCGGTGAGCGTCTGCGGGATGCCGAGGACGTACGGGTGAGCGGTGTCCAGGTCGGCGGGCGCGGGCTTGTCGATGCCGGCGAAGAATCCCCGGATCGGATGCGTGCCGCCGTGTTCCAGGAACCGCTCCAGCAGCCCGCGCTGGTCCATCACCTCGATGCTGCGGACGTGCAGCCCGAGCGAGCGCACGTACGGCGGCGGCTCGGCGTCCCGCTCCAGCACGAGCACGCCGACGCCCTGAAGGCGCAGTTCGCTCGCCAGCATCATGCCGGTCGGCCCACCGCCGACCACGATCACGTCGAACACATCTTCCCCCGTGCCGCGAGTGTCAGGCGACAGTCCCCTTCGGTGGCACGAAACCGCCGGAGAGGGCGCGGATGCGTACCACGAGCGCGGCGACGATCGGCTGGTGGTCGAACCGACCATAGCCGCCGTGGCGGAACGCGCGGGCCTCGAAGAACAGGCAGGCGCGCAACTCGTCCACGTCGTCGCCGAGCCGGCCGGTCCGTTCCCACCGTTCCCGCACCGTCTGCGCGACGGCAGCGAGCGGCTCGAAGCCGCCGTGGAGTTCGTAGCCGTTGTAGGTGCCCGCGAACCGGAAGAACTCGCTGCCGCCGGCGCCGTCGTCGGGCACCCGTACCTGCTCCGTCATGGTCTGCTCCCGGTGGTCGGGCGGCCGACGCTACAACCGCCCGTCAACCGGTCAGCCGCGGCGGAACGTGCGGCGGTAGGTGTCCGGCGGTACGCCGACGGTGCGCTGGAAGTGTCGGCGCAGCGTCGTCGCCGTACCCATGCCTGATGCCTCGGCGACGGCGTCGATGCCGTCGTCGGTGTTCTCCAGCAGCTCCTGCGCCCGCCGGATGCGCTGCGTGGCCAGCCACTGCGACGGCGTGGCGCCGGTCGCGGCGGTGAAGTGGCGGACCAGGGTGCGGGTGCTCATGCTGGCCTGGCGGGCGAGATCGGCGACCGTGAGCGGGCGGTCCAGCCGCGCCATCGCCCAGGGGAGCAGCGCGGCGAGCGGGTGGTCCTCGCGGGCCGGGACCGGGGTGGTGACGTACTGGGCCTGGCCGCCCGCGCGGTGCGGCGGCACCACCAGGCGGCGGGCGACGGCGTTGGCGACTGTCGAGCCGTGGTCGCGGCGGATCAGGTGCAGGCACAGGTCGATCGCGGCGGCCTTGCCGGCGGAGGCGAGCACGTCGCCGTTGTCCACGTAGAGCACGTCCGGGTCGACCTGGACGCGCGGGTAGCGCGCGGCCAGCGCGTCGGTGTGTGCCCAGTGGGTAGTGGCGCGCAGCCCGTCGAGAATGCCGGCGGCGGCGAGCACGAACGCGCCGGTGCAGAACGAGACCATCCGTGCGCCCGCCTCGTGCGCGGCGCGGACCGCGTCGACCAGGTCGGACGGCGGCTCGGCGTCGGTGTCCTCGATCGCCGGGACGATCACCGTGTGGGCGCGGGCGAGGTGGTCCAGCCCGTGGTCGGGCGTGACCGCGAACCGGCCGACGCCGACCGGGCCGGGGCCGCAGAGCACCAGGTCGTACCAGGGGTCGGCCAGGCCGGTCGGGTCGCGCACGAAGATCTCGCACGCCGCCGCCAGCTCGAAGTGCAGCATCCCGTCGGTGGCGGCGAGCGCCATCAGGGTCATGTCCGAAACTGTACGGGCATTGGCGTTTGCGCCACTGTCCCGGCCCTCGGATCCCGGCGAGGATCAGTTCAGTCGATCTTCGAGGGAGAGCATCATGCAGGTGGCGGTGTTCGGGGCGTACGGGCACACCGGGCGGTTCGTGGTGGCGGAGCTGCGGGAGCGGGGTTACGAGCCGCTGCCGGTCGGGCGCGACGCGGGCAAGCTGTCGGCCGCGTTCCCGGGGGAGGAGCAGCGGGTGGCGTCGGTGGACGACCCGGCCTCGCTGGATCGGGCGCTGGCCGGGGCGGCGGCGGTGGTCAACTGCGCCGGTCCGTTCGCCTCGACCGCGGGTCCGCTGATCGAGGCCGCGGTGCGAGCGGGGATCCCCTACGTCGACGTGGCGGCCGAGATCGAGGCGAACCGGGACACGTTCGCCCACTACGCCGAGCGTGCCGAGGCTGCCGGAGTCGCGGTGGTGCCCGCCATGGCGTTCTTCGGCGGGCTCGGCGACCTGCTGGTCACCGCCGCGATGGGGGACTGGACGGCGGCCGACGAGGCACACGTCGCGTACGGGCTGAGCAGCTGGCACCCGACGGCCGGGACGGTCGCCTCCGGCGTCGTCTCGCGCGAGCGCCGCGACGGCCGGCGGGTCCGCTTCACCGACGGGCGCCTGGTGTACGCCGACGGCGACCTGCCCCGCCTGGACTGGGAGTTCCCGCCGCCGCTGGGTGTCCGGCCGGTGCTCGGCGAGTTCACCATGGCCGACGTGGTCACGGTGCCGAGTCACCTGGACATCCCGGAGGTGTGCACGTACATGACCGTGAACGCGGCGGGGGACCTGGCCGCTGGGGACGCGCCGGCCGCTGTGGACGAGCGTGGCCGGTCGGCGCAGACGTTCACCGTCGACGTGGTGGTGCGCGCGGGTGACGTGCGGCGGCGGGTGGTGGCCCACGGGCAGGACATCTACGCGATCAGCGCGCCGCTCGCGGTCGAGGCGGTCCACCGGATCCTGACCGGGCGGACGCGGGCGACCGGTGTCGCGTCGGCCGGGCGGATCTTCGACGCGCCGAACTTCCTGCGCGCGCTGTCGGCGCACCTCACTGTCGAGACGCCGCCGGCCGCCTGATGCCCCGCCGGGCTACTGCATCCACGTCTGCCGATTGACAATGTTTGGAATCCAAACTTACTCTCGCGCTGGGCGGGTGCGCGCCCCGCCTTCCCCGTCCACGCGCCCCACCCCACCACGAAGGAACCACCATGTTCCGCTCTCCCCGTACCGCCCGATTGCGGGTCGGCCTGGTCGCCGCGACCGCCGCCGCACTCGTGACAGGCACCGCCGTGATGGCGACGAACGCCCAGGCGGCGGCCGGCTGCCGCGTCACCTACACGACCGCCAGCCAGTGGCCCGGCGGCTTCACCGCGAACGTCGACGTGACCAACCTCGGCGACCCGATAAACGGCTGGAACCTGCGCTGGACGTTCCCGTCCGGCCAGCGGGTCACCCAGGCGTGGAGCGCCACGGTCACCTCCTCCGGCGCCGACGTCACCGCCACGAACGTCGGCTACAACGGCGCCATCGCCACGAACGGCAGCGTCTCGTTCGGCTTCAACGGCTCCTGGTCCGGCGCGAACACCGCGCCCACCGCGTTCTCGCTCAACGGTGTGGCCTGCACCGGCGGCGTCGGCGGAACCACCCCGCCGCCGACCACCACGCCCCCGCCGACCACGCCGCCCCCGACCACCCCGCCGCCCACCACGCCACC
The DNA here is from genome assembly GCF_004637285.1 of Micromonospora sp. CNZ285. Lineage (NCBI taxonomy): Bacteria > Bacillati > Actinomycetota > Actinomycetes > Micromonosporales > Micromonosporaceae > Micromonospora > Micromonospora sp. CNZ285. The sequence goes on from NZ_SPQD01000001.1 coordinate 6,128,421, forward strand.
GCCCACGACCCCGCCGCCCGCAGGCAACGCCATGGCCGCTGTCGCCGCCATGCAGCCCGGCTGGAACCTCGGCAACTCCTTCGACGCGGTCGGCGCGGACGAGACCGCGTGGGGCAACCCGCGGGTCACCGAGGCGCTGCTCGACAACGTCCGGGCGCAGGGCTTCAACAGCATCCGCATCCCGGTGACCTGGAGCAACCACCACGGCGCCGCGCCGAACTACACGATCGACGCGGCCTGGCTGAACCGGGTACGCGAGGTGGTCGGCTGGGCGCTCGCCGACGGCTTCTACGTGGTGCTCAACATCCACCACGACTCGTGGCAGTGGATCAACACGATGCCCACCGACCGCGCAGGCGTGCTGAACCGCTACAACGCGCTCTGGACGCAGATCGCCGCCGCGTTCAAGGACTCGTCGCCGAAGCTGACCTTCGAGAGCGTCAACGAGCCGCAGTTCACCGGCAGCTCCGGCGACGCGCAGAACGCCACGCTGCTCAACGAGCTGAACACCTCGTTCCACCGCATCGTCCGCCAGTCCGGCGGCGGCAACGCCACCCGGCTGCTGGTCCTGCCGACCCTGCACACCTCCGCCGAGCAGGCCCGGGTGGACGAGCTGGTCAGCACGTTCAACACGCTCAACGACCCGAACCTGATCGCCACCGTGCACTTCTACGGGTACTGGCCGTTCAGCGTGAACGTCGCCGGCGGCACCCGGTTCGACGCGACGGTCCAGCAGGACCTGACCGACCAGTTCGACCGCGTCTACAACGCCTTCGTCACCCGCAACATCCCGGTGATCATCGGTGAGTACGGGCTGCTCGGCTTCGACCGGCACACCGGCACCATCGAGCAGGGCGAGAAGCTGAAGTTCTTCGAGTTCCTCGGCCACTACGCGCGCAGCCGCAAGCTGACCACCCAGCTCTGGGACAACGGCCAGCACTTCGACCGGACGTCCTTCGTGTGGAAGGACCCCGAGCTGTTCGCGCAGATCAAGTCGAGCTGGACGACCCGCTCCGGCACCGCGTCCAGCGACCAGGTGTACGTGCCGCGTACCGGCTCGATCACCGCCAAGAGCCTGACGCTCAACCTGAACGGCACCACGTTCCAGGGGCTGCGCCAGGGCACCACCGACCTGGTGAACGGCACCGACTACACGGTCTCCGGCAGCACCCTGACGCTCACCGCGTCGGCGCTGACCCGGCTCGTCGGCTCCCGCGCGTACGGGGTGAACGCCAACCTCCAGGCCCGCTTCTCCGCGGGCGTGCCGTGGCGGATCAGCATCATCACGTACGACCCGCCGGTGCTCTCCAACTCGACCGGCACCACCGCCGCGTTCACGCTCCCGGCGCAGTACCGCGGCGACCAGCTCGCCACGATGGAGGCGAAGTACGCCGACGGCAGCAACGCCGGACCGCACAACTGGACCTCGTACAAGGAGTTCGACGTGACGTTCGCGCCGAACTACACCGGCAACACGATCGCGTTGAAGCCGGAGTTCTTCGCCGAGGTGAACGACGGCCAGCGGGTCACGCTGACGTTCCACTTCTGGAGCGGCACGAAGCTGACCTACTACGTCACCAAGTCCGGCAGCACCGTCACCGGCACGGTGAGCTGACCGCGACGGCACGGCTCGCGGCGGTGGGCGTCGACACCGCCGCGAGCCGCGCCCGGCACGGGTTTCCGCCGGACCGATGATTTCCGGGGCCGGCGCCGGTCGACAGAGGCATGAAGACGCTCACTCTCCAGACGCCCGAGGTCGACCTGGTCTACGACGTACACGCCCCCGAGGCGGCCGAGGCCGGGCACCGCCCTCTGTTCATGATCGGCCAGCCGATGTGCGCCGACGGCTTCACCACGCTCGCGTCGTACTTCCCGGACCGCACCGTCATCACGTACGACCCGCGCGGTCTCGGCCGCAGCGTCCGCAAGGACGGCCGGAACGACTCGCTGCCCGAGGTGCAGGCCCGGGACGTCCGCGACATCGTCGACGCCCTCGGCATGGGCCCGGTCGACATGTTCGCCAGCAGCGGCGGCGCGGTGACCGCGCTCGCCCTGGTGGCCGCGTACCCGGACGTGGTGACCACGCTCGTGGCGCACGAGCCGCCGCTGGTCACGCTGCTCCCCGACGCCGAGGCGGCCGGCCGGGCGATGGCCGCCTGCCAGGAGGCGTACCGGAGGAACGGCTGGGGCGCCGGCATGGCGGCGTTCATCGTCATGACGTCGTGGCGGGGCGAGTTCACAGACGACTACTTCGCCCAGCCCGCGCCGGACCCGGCCGCGTTCGGGATGCCGGCCGAGGACGACGGCAACCGGGACGACCCGCTGCTCTCCGACCGGTCCGCGGCCGTCACCGTCTTCCGGCCGGACGCCGACGCGCTGCGCGCCGCGCCCACCCGCGTGGTGATCGCGGTGGGCGAGGAGTCGGCGGAGACGCTCACCGCGCGGACGTCGGTGGCCACCGCCGAGCTGCTCGGCGGACAGCCCGCGGTCTTCCCGAGCCACCACGGCGGGTTCCTCGGCGAGGAGATGGGCCAGGCCGGGCAGCCGGAGGCGTTCGCGCGCCGGCTGCGGGAGATCCTCGACGCCTGATCGGGCTCAGGCCCGGCGCACCTCGGTGAGCATCGCGGGGTACGGCCCGGCCGGTGTGCCGGGCCCGGCCTGGTCGGCGGGGACCACGTTCTCCATCCGCAGCCGCAGGACGGCCGGGTCGGCGGTGTCGAGGACGATCCGCCACTCCCAGCCGCCGCCGTACCCGGCGGTCAGCTCGACCGCCGCCGCGCCGCCCGTCGCGCCGGTGAGCGTCATCGGTGTCGGCTGCTGGTGCCACGAGTCGCCCCACCAGGCGACGAGCGAGCCCGGCCGGTCACCGGCGGCGATCACCAGCAGGCCGTCCTGCGGGCCGTCGTCGGGGTGGCTCCACGAATACGACACGGTGGACAGGTGCCCGCCGGCCGCGGTGGCGACGGTGAGCGCAACCGGCGACTCGGCGAGCGGGTCGGCGGGCATCAACCGGAAGCCGTTTGTGCCCGCCCAGGACCCGGTGACGTCGGTGAGAAGCATCGCCCCAGGATAGGAACCACCCCCGACAACGCACGCACGCTCGCCGATCGTCCGGCCTCAGATCCCCGGCGGGACGGGGTCAGGCGGAGAAGTCGTCGTCGGCGTCGCGGGCGTCCGCCTGGATGTGCTCGCCGGGTCGCTTGCCCCGGATCTCGTCCTGTTCGCGTACCCGGTCCGCTTCGGCGTGTTCGTCCTGGTTCAGGTCACCGAGCCGCGCCCGGGCCGGACCGGCCAGGTCCTCCAGGTCGTTCTTCGCGCGCTCGACGCTCATGCCGCCTCCCCGGATCGTCGCGTGGCGGCGCTCGCCGCCTGCCGCGTCGCGTCCCCGCTGCCCGGGACGGCAAACCGCCGCCACCGGACCGTCGTGCGGTCACGCGGGCGGCAGGGCGGTGAGCAGGTCCTCGGCGTGCCGCATCGTGTCGGCCAGCGCGTCGCGTGAACCGTCGTCCAGCGGGATCGAGCGCGCCTGCCGCACCAACTCCCGCGCGGACTCCGGCTCGTCGAGTTGCAGCGCCAGCTCCGCCCGGTAGACCAGTGCCTCCACGTGGACGGCCGGGTCGTCGGCGGCCTCCGGGCGGGCGAGCGCGCCGTCGAGGATCCGCGCGGCCTGCGTCGGATTGCCGCGCGAGTCGGCCTGCACCACCGCGTTGCGCAGCGTACGGGCCAGCCCACCCCTGTCGTCGGTCTCCGGCGGGGTGGCCCGGCCGACGAACCGGATCCAGTTGCCGCCGGGGTCGACGATGCTGAACCCGAAGTGGCCCTCCTGGTTGCGGCGGGGCCGGGGCCGGGTCATCCGGGGTACGCCGGAGACGAGCACCTTGCCGTATGTGGACCGCATGCCGTCGGCGAAGGCGCGGTGGATGTCGACCAGGTCGTCCACCACGACCAGGCAGGAGCCGTACGAGTCGGCGGGATCGAACTGCGGCATCCCGAAGAAGTGCAGGTGGAGATCCTCCCGCCGCAGCGTCAGGTACGGGTTCGGGCGCTCCTGCCGGTACGTGACCTCGAAGCCGAGGGCCTGGTAGAAGGGCGCCACGTCGTCCAGGGACCGGCACGGCAGCAGCGGGATCGTCGTCTCGTTCGCCATGCTCCAAGCCTGGCGACCCGAGCCGTCACGCGCAGGGAAACGCCGCAACGACCCGCCGGTGTCGTCAGAGTGATCGCGGGGCCGGTCCGACGTGGACCGGCCCCGCAGCACCTCACGGGTGGGTCAGGGCTTCCAGGACCCGGCGGGACGGAAGAGGTGCCGGTACTCGACGACGCCGTTCTGGTCCTTCACGTCGAAGATGAGCTGGCCGCTGCGCTTGGAACCCACGGGCAGGTTGGTGCCCGAGGTCATCAGCTTGCCGCAACCGGAGAAGGCGCCGCCGATGCCGCTTTCCTCGGTGCCGTCCGCGGCGACCCAGGTGAAGTAGAACGGGTTGATCGAGCCGGTGCCCTTGGTGATCTCGGCGGTCACGTCGGCGATCAGGAACATGCCGTTCTTCGGTCCGGGCATGACCTCGCTGCAGGCGGCGTTCCGGGTCCGGAAGTTGCCGACGGTGATCTCGATGGTGCCGCGGTCGTCGTTGACGACCAGCTTGTCGCCGGCCGGCATGTTGAACGTCTTGTCGTCGGTGTTGCCCGGCTGCGGCGTGTCGGCGGGAGCGCCCGTCGGGGCGTCAGCCGTCGGCTGGCCGTAGGTGACGCCCGGGGTGGGCAGCGAGTCGATCGCATCCTGGGTCTTCTTCGCGCCGCTGTAGACGGCGAAGATGCCGCCACCGCAGCACAGCAGCAGCAGGATCACGGCGACGATGCCGATCGTGATCCAGACGTTCTTGTTCGACTTCTTCGCCGGCGGCCCGAACGGCGCTCCCGGCGGTGGCGGGTACGCCCCACCACCCGGCGGCGGGTAACCGCCCGGCGGCGGATACGCGCCCGGCTGCTGGTACGCCCCACCCGGCTGCTGGTATTCGGAGCCCGGCGGCTGGTACGCGGCTCCCGGCTGCTGGTACTCGGAACCCGGCGGCAGGTACGCGGCTCCCGGCTGCTGGTACTCGGAACCCGGCGGCGGGTACTCGCTGCCCGGCGGCGGGTACTGCTCGCCCGGACCCGGCTGCGGCGGATACGGCACCCCGGAGGCCGGCGGCTGCGGCGCGCCCGAGGTCGGAGCGGGCGGCGGCGCGTACGGGCTGTCCGGCACCGGCGGCATCGGTGCGGTGGGGAACGCCTGAGTCGGCGGTTCCGGCGGCTGCTGGTTCGGGTCCGGTGAACCGGACGGAGGCTGAGGGTGGCTCACCGTACTCCTTGGGGCGCCTTCGGGATTTTCCGTCGGAACGACGGTACAAGCCGGGCACAAGCCGGCCGGTAGTGCCTCATCGATGTGGCAGGACGGCCGCGGTGCGGACCAGGTCGTCGTCCACGGCGAACCGTCCGGTCACCGCCGGCGGCGGATCGGGCACCGGGGCGGCGGCGAGCCGGGCCGGCGCGATCTCGGCGTGGAACGTGCCCGCGTCCGGGTCCAGCGTGACGCGCGCGTCGGCGAAGCCCAGCCACGTGCCGACCAGCGGGTGCCAGACCTTGTAGACGGTCTCCTTCGCGCTGAACAACACCGTCGGCCAGGGCGTGCCGGCCGGCAGCCGGGCCAGGTCCGCCTCCTCGTCGGGGCGGCACACCTTCCGGCGTACCCCCGGAGAGAGCGGCCGGTAGCGCTCGGCGTCGATGCCGACGGCGCGCACGTCGGCGGCCCGGGCGGCGGCCGCGGCGCAGTAGTCGCGGGTGTGGGTGATCGCGCCGACCACGCCGGGCGGCCAGATCGGGGCCCGGTCGGCGCCGGCGGGTACCGGCGTGGCGGGCAGGCCGAGCGCGGCGAGCGCCCGGCGGGCGCAGACGCGGCCGGCGGTGAAGTCGCGGCGACGGCCGGGGACCGCGCGTTCGCCGAGGGCGCTCAGTTCGGCCGGGAGCAGCTCAGCGGTCCAGTCGGCCGGGCCGGCCACCGCGATGGCGACAGTGGCCGGGAGCAGATCACGCACGAGCGGTGGATGACGGGGACACGCGGTGAACGTACCGTAACGCTTGGGCGTGCTGCGGCGCTGAAGGAACGTTGCGGGGAGGCAACCGGTCCATCTTCACCATTCCTGACTCGGAAGGAGCGGCCGATGACGCCTGGCGCGGAGGTTCCGGGGAGTCCCGGCGGCGAGCACGTCCCGGTGACCCCGGACTGGACCTGCGGCTCGTGCGGTGACGAGTGGCCCTGTGCCACGAAACGTCACCACCTGCTGCGCGAGTACCAGGTGGACCGGGCGTCGTTGAGCGTCTATCTCGGGTCCTGCCTCGCCGCGGCGACGCAGGACCTGCGCTCCGTGCCGGTCACCGCGCTCCAGGACCGGTTCATCGGCTGGGTGCCGCGCGGTCCGCGTATCGCCGAGGCGTGAGCGCGTCCGGTGGCCGCCGCGTCGGGTTCGCGGCGGCCACCGGCTGCGGTCTCAGGGGCGGCGGGGCCGCCGGGTGAGCCCGAAGCCGACCACGCCGGCCACGGCGGCGAGCACGCCGCCCACAGTGGTCCACACCCAGCGCGATCCGGCCTCGGGAAGCCACCCGGTCAGGTCGGTCTCCTCCTCGGCCACCGGCTCGGGCGTCGGCTCGGTGCTGAGCACCGTGCCGGCCTTGGTGTTCGGCACCAGTGGCGCGGCCAGTTCGCCGTCGTCGCCGGACGCGCCACCCTCGTCGGTCGCGCCGACGAGCATCTCCACCTCGATCGGCAGACCGAGGTCCGGCTCGGGCAGGTCGGTGACGGAGAGCCGGATGTAGTAGGTGCCGGGCAGCGGGTCGCCCGACCAGGGTTCGGCCCACGGCCGTACCCGGCGCAGCGTGCAGCCGAGCGCGACGCTCGTCGCCGACGCGCCGGCGGTCGGGGTCTGCGCGCCCGCGGTGCACGCCTGCCGGCGGCGCAGCCCGTCGAAGACGTCGACGGTCCAGGTGGACGCGCCGCTGCGTGACTTCGGGAACGTGACGGTGGCGGTGATCTCGTGCACCTGCCCGGCGTCGGCGCGGAACGACCAGTACAGGTGGTCGCCTGTCGACGCGCCCACCTGCACCGGCTGGCCGGCGGTGACTGTGGTGGCGGTGAGGAACGAGGTGCCGGCCTTCGTCACCGTGGTCGCGCCCGGTGACGGGCTGGGCGCGGCCAGGGCCGCCGCCGGGATGAGGGCGAGGCCGACGGCGGTGGTCGCCGCCGCGGCGCGGATCAGCGTACGCATGCTCAGTTCACCCTCCACGTGTGCACCCACCAGCGGGTGAGCAGCCCGGCGACCAGCCCGGTGAGCAGTCCGGCCAGCGTGAGCAGGAGCAGCAGCACCCAGCCGCGGCCGAGGTCCGGTCCGTCCGGCGCGGGGGAGGCGGCCACCACGTCCACTGTCAGCTCGACCGGCATGCCGGGACGGGCCTGGGTGCCGGGCTTGGCCGCGAACGAGTTGCTGACCACCAGGCAGACGGTCCGTACGGGCTGCTCCGCGCCGGCGCTCGGCTCCGGGCTCGGACCGTCCTCCTCCTCTTCGGCGGCCGACCAGCGCAGCCCGGCGGAGACCACGTCGGTACGCCCGCTGCCGGCGTCGACGCCCCGGACCAGTTCCCGCCCGTCCGGAGCGGTGGCGCGCAGCAGCACGCCGTAGTCCGGGTTGACCGGGCGGTCCAGCGCCACGCTGACCGAGGCGCGCAGCTCCTGACCGGGGCGCACCGGCACCCGGTACCAGCGGTGCTCGGAGAACGCCTCCCGGTCGCTGTAGACGCCGGGGGCGAGCAGCGGCGCGCCCTCGCAGGCCGTGCCGCCGCCGACCACCGCGGGGGCGGCCGTGTACGTGTCCCGGGCGCGGTCGACCAGTTGCTTGATCCGGCCGGTCAGCTCGTCGGCGCTCTGCGCCGCGGTGTAGGTGCCGCCGGTCGCGCCGGCGATGCAGAGCAACTGCTTGCGTACCTTCTCGTCCGGCGCGAGGCCGAGCGTGTCGACCACCAGGCGGGTGCCCTGGGCGGCCAGCTCGCGGGCCACCTCGCACGGGTCGGGCGGCGCGCAGGTGTCCTCACCGTCGGTGATCAGCACGATCCGGCGGGCGGTGCTGCCGGTGCCCAGGTCCTGCGCGGCGGAGCGCAGTGCCAGCCCGACCGGGGTGAAGCCGGTCGGGCGCAGCCCGGCGACGGCGGCCTTGGCCTGGGTGCGGTCCACCGGGCCGACCGGCACGATCTGCTGGGTGTCCAGGCAGCCCTGCTTCTTGTCCTTGCCCCGGTAGGTGGCGCCGAGCACCCGGATGCCGAGCTGTGTCTCGTCCGGCAGGGCGTCGACCACCTCGTTGAACGCCTGCTGGGCGACGGAGATCCGGCTGCGGCCGTCGATGTCGCGGGCCCGCATCGATCCGCTGACGTCGAGGACCAGCTCGACCTTGGGTGGTTCGGCGACGGGTTCGGTGGTCTCGTCGTCGGCCCCGGCGGGGCTCGGCCCGATCATCGCGGCCGCCGCCAGCAGTCCGATGAGGACGGCCGTCGATCGTCTCTTGTTGATCACCGGGCGAAGTGTAGTGAGATCCACTTTGGAAGATCATCCGGGTCGCGGGTGCCCGCCGGAGGCCCGTCTCCGGCGTCCGCCGGGGCCGTCACGGTCGCGCTCGGCCACCCACCGTTAGCTGCACCATGTAAACCTTTCGGCCGGTGGTGCACTCGTCGGAAATCTGACCGGCCCGCACCCGTTGTGCCGTTGCCGGAGTGTGGTTAAGCTCTGTCTTGCGCGCCCCAATCGCCCGCTTCCCCCGTGGCAGGCGATCGGGGCGCGCTTTTTCGTGTCAGGCGCCGCGCTGTGTCGGGCGCCGCGCAGGCACCCGGCGCCGCCCGGTGAGCGGCGCCCGGCACCCCGCCTCAGATCCAGCGGCCGTCCAGCCACATCCGGGCCGACCAGTCCGCGTACGGCAGCACCCGGCCCACGAAGATCGGGTAGAAGTAGGCGAAACAGAGCGCCACGAGCAACACGTACGCGCCCGCGATGATCCCGCCCACCAGCCGCCTGTCGTGGACCTGTTGCGGGTCCGGTGGCGCGGCCGTGTTCGACACCGGCGCGGGGGTGGCGATCGCGCCGAGCACGTAGACCACCGCGAGCACCAGGAACGGCACCGCCGGGGCGGCGTAGAAGGAGAACATCGTCCGGCCGTCGAGGGCGAACCAGAACCACGGCAGCAGGCCGGCCGCGGCGCTGAGCAGGATCGCGCCCGCCCGCCAGTCGCGCCGGGCCAGGCCGAGCCAGGCGGTCGCGGCGATCGCCGGCAGGAACGACCACCACAGCAGCGGCGTGCCCAGCAGCAGCACCTCCGAGGCGCAGCTCGGCGCGCCGCAACTGCCGTCCCCGGACCAGTGGAACGCCACCGGGCGGCCGAGCAGCAGCCACTGCCAGGGCCAGGACTGGTACTTGTGCGGGTCGTCGAGCTGGGTGTGGAAGCCGTACGCGGCCTTGTGGTACTCCCACAGGTTGATCAGCGCCCCGATGAACGGGGTGTCGCTCAGCTCCGGGTTGTTCGGGTAGCGCTCCGCCAGGCGGTAGTAGCCCTCCTGCCCGAGCAGCCAGCCCGACCAGGTCGCCACGTAGGTCACGACCATCAGCACACCGGCGGCGAGCAGCCACGGCAGCTCGTCGAGCACGGCGTCGCGCCACGGCCGGCGCACCCCGGACGAGCGGCGGACGCCCACCTCCCAGAGCAGCACCAGCAACGCGAACGCCGGTACGAAGTAGAGCGCGCTCCACTTCACCGAGCAGGCGCAGCCGAGCAGCACGCCTGCCGCCAGCCGCCACCACGGCCAGTCCCGCCAGCCCGACGACGGCCGGCCGGCCCGGCCCGGCTGCGTCGGGTCGAGCCCGCCCTCCAGCGCCCGCGCCCAGCGCCGCCGCCGGGCGTCCCGGTCGAGCACCAGCGCGCCGAACGCGGCGAGCACGAACAGCAGCAGGAAGATGTCGAGGATGGCCGTGCGGGACAGCACCAGGTGGTAGCCGTCGAGCGCGAGCAGCAGACCGGCCGCGCAGCCGAGCACCGTGGAGCGGAACATCCGCCGCCCGATGCGGACCAGCAGCAGCACCGACAGGGTGCCCGCCACCGCCGCGCCGAACCGCCAGCCGAACTCCGGCGAGGTGGTGATCAGGTGGCCCGGCACCGAGACGCCGCTGTCCGCGTCCTGGTAGCCGAAGGCCCACTCGCCGATGCCGATCATCCACTTGCCCAGCGGTGGATGCACCACGTACGAGGGGCCGTTGTCCTTGTAGTTCCACTCGAAGCCGCGGTCGATCAGCCCGTACGCGTCCTTGGCGTAGTAGGTCTCGTCGAAGATCTTCCCGGGAGGGAAACTGAGCCCCACGAAGCGCAGGATCGCCGCGACGCCCACCACCACGGCGGTCGCCAGCCACGCCTGACCCCGGCCGATGCGATCATCGACGGTGGCGAGCCGGCGCCGCACGGCGGCGGGAAGCCCGCGCCCGGCGCCGTCGCCCCGGTCGGTGGTGGAAGGGTCCGGGCTCGCGCTCTGTGCTGTCGACGCACTCGTCACCCGGCGATCGTAGGCTGCGAGGGTGCCCGGTGGCGTCCGTCGTCTCCGAAATTGGTACGACCGTCGATGAGGGAGCGCACGCCGTGGGGGAAATGTCCGAGGTAGGGCGGCTCGTGTTGCTCGGCGCGCCGCTCGGCAACCCGGCCGACGCGTCCGCCCGGTTCCGCGAGGTGCTGGCCGCCGCCGACGTGGTCGCCGCCGAGGACACCCGGCGGCTCACCCGGCTGGCCCGCGACCTGGACGTGACGGTGCCCGGCCGGATCGTCTCGTACTTCGAGGGCAACGAGGAGCGGCGTACCCCCGAACTGGCCGAGGTGCTCACCGCCGGCTACACGGTCGCGCTGGTCACCGACGGCGGCATGCCGAGCGTCTCCGACCCCGGCTACCGGCTGGTCCGGGCCGCGCTGGACGCCGGAGTGCCGGTCACCGCCGCGCCCGGGCCGAGCGCCGTGACCACCGCGCTGGCGCTGTCCGGGCTGCCCTGCGACAGGTTCTGCTTCGAGGGTTTCCTGCCGCGTACCCCCGGGGCCCGCCGCTCCCGGCTGCGCGCGCTCGCCGCCGAGGACCGCACGCTTGTGTTCTTCGAGGCGCCGCACCGCATCGCGGGCGCGCTCGCCGACCTGGCCGAGGCGTTCGGCCGGGACCGGCCCGCCGCGCTGTGCCGCGAGCTGACCAAGACCTACGAGGAGGTGGTCCGCCGGCCGCTCGGCGAGCTGGCCGAGTGGGCCGCCGAGGGTGACCCGCGGGGCGAGATCACGCTCGTCGTGGCGGGCGCACCGGCCACGCCCGCGGTCCGGCCGGACGACGAGACGCTGCGCGCCGCGGTGGCCGAGCGCGAGGCGGCCGGGCTGTCCCGCCGGGACGCGATCACCGAGGTCGCCACCGCGTACGGGCTGCGGCGGCGCGAGGTGTACGCGGTAGTGCACAGCTGAGGCGCCGGCGCCTCACCAGGCGGCGGCCAGGAAGCCGACGGTGATCAACGCCGGCCCGGCCAGCGCCAGGCCGACCGCCCAGCGCCGCTGCCGTTCGTCCGCGAGCCGGGTCGCCCCGGTCCATCTGGCGATCCCGGCGGCGCAGCCGGCCACCAGGGCCAGCCCCAGCAGCCAGCGCAGGTGCCGTCCCACCCCGGTGTCCGCGTAGGCGGTGGACCCGTCCGGCCCGGTCATCCGCGCCCGCAGCGAGCTGCCGGTGTCGGTGCGCCCGGCCGGTACGCCGCTGACCCGTACCCCGTGGGCCTGGAACCGGTCGCCGTCGGCGGAGAAGATGCCCCGGCAGCGCTGGGTGAGCCCGCCGCCCGCGCACTGCGTGATCATCACGGTGCCGCCGGTCGAGTGCCCCACCGCCAGCCAGAACGGCCCGGCGCTCACCCAGGCGAAGAACGCGGCGAGCAGGCTCAGCGCCAGCAGTACGGCCAGCCCGGCGGGCGGGCTCGGCGGCGCGACCGGGCGGGCGCGTTCCCGCCGCGCCGGGTGCCGGGCGGGACGCGGGCGCGGCTCGTCACGCAGCGGCGTGCCGTCCCAGTGCACCTCCTCGATCGGCGCCCAGCCGCCGGACGAGGCGGACTCCCGCTGCCAGCGCGGCTGGCGTACCGGCACGCGGTTCGGCACCGCGTCCACCGGCGCTCCGGTGGTCGGCTCCACCTCCACCGGCGGGTCCGCCGGGTCGAGCCGTGGCTGCGGGGCGACGGGCCCGCCGGGCGGCGCGGGCCGCGCCGCACGCCGGGTGGCGGCGGCCGACGGCTCGGGCGCCGCTGGTCTGCTGGTCACGATGTTCATTTCACACCGGTACGTCGGGCTTGTCGGGCAGCTCACGCCGCGTGTCGGCGACAAATCGGACGTACGGTCGGAGCGCGCACCCCATTGGTTCGCGGCGCACCCACGTCAATCACTAGGCTTGCTGCTCATGAGTCACGTTCTCGCCGCGGTCGCCTGGCCCTACGCCAACGGCCCGCGCCACATCGGCCACGTATCCGGATTCGGCGTTCCCTCCGACGTCTTCGCCCGGTACATGCGGATGGCCGGTCACGACGTGCTCATGGTCTCCGGCACCGACGAACACGGCACCCCGATCCAGGTGCAGGCCGACGCCGAGGGGGTCACCCCGCGCGAGCTGGCCGACCGCTACAACCGGGTGATCGCCGAGGACCTGCGGGCGCTGGGCCTGTCGTACGACCTGTTCACCCGCACCACCACGCGCAACCACTACGCGGTGGTGCAGGAGCTGTTCACCGGTCTGTACCGCAACGGCTACATCGTCCCGAAGGTCACCACCGGCGCGATCTCCCCGTCCACCGGCCGGACGCTGCCCGACCGCTACATCGAGGGCACCTGCCCGATCTGCGGCTACGACAGCGCGCGCGGCGATCAGTGCGACAACTGCGGCAACCAGCTCGACCCGATCGACCTGATCGACCCCAAGTCGAAGATCAACGGGGAGACGCCGGAGTTCGTCGAGACCGAGCACTTCTTCCTCGACCTGCCCGCCCTGGCCGAGGCGCTGCGGCAGTGGCTGGACACCCGCGACGGCTGGCGCCCGAACGTGCTGCGGTTCTCCCGCAACCTGCTCGACGACCTCCAGCCCCGGGCCATCACCCGCGACCTGGAGTGGGGCGTGCCGATCCCGCTCGACGACTGGCGCGATCGCCCGGACAAGCGGATCTACGTCTGGTTCGATGCGGTCATCGGCTACCTGTCCGCGTCCATCGAGTGGGCCCGCCGCACCGGCGACCCGGAGGCCTGGCGCAAGTGGTGGTCGGCGGACGGGGAGGGGAAGGACGCCCGCTCCTACTACTTCATGGGCAAGGACAACATCGTCTTCCACTCGGTGATCTGGCCGGCGCTGCTCGGCGGCTACTCCGGTGAGGGCGCCCGCGACGGCGAGCCGGGCGAGCTGGGCCGGCTCAACCTGCCCACCGAGGTCGTGTCCAGCGAGTACCTGACCATGGAGGGACGGAAGTTCTCCTCCTCCCGCAAGGTGGTCATCTACGTCCGGGACTTCCTGGAGCGCTACGACGCCGACGCGCTGCGCTACTTCATCGCGGTGGCCGGCCCGGAGAGCAACGACACCGACTTCACCTGGGCCGAGTTCCTGCGCCGCAACAACGACGAACTGGTCGCCGGCTGGGGCAACCTGGTCAACCGGTCGGTGTCGATGGCGGCGAAGAACTTCGGCGCCATCCCGCCGGTCGACCCGGCCGGGCTCACCGAGGCCGACCAGGCGCTGCTGGACACCGCGAAGGCCGGCTTCGGCGTGGTCGGCGACCTGATCGCCCGGCACCGGCAGAAGCAGGCCATCGGCGAGGCCATGAAGGTCGTCGCCGAGGCCAACAAGTACCTCTCCGAGCAGGCGCCGTGGAAGCTCAAGGGCGAGGACGACAAGCCCCGCATGGGCACCGTCCTGCACGTCGCGCTCCAGGTGGTCAGCGACGCCAACACGCTGCTCACCCCGTTCCTGCCGCACTCCGCCCAGAAGATCCACGAGCTGCTCGGCGGCACCGGCGTGCACGCGCCGATGCCGGTCATCGAGGAGGTCGACGACCTCGACGGCGGGCCGGCGTACCCGGTGCTGACCGGTGACTACACGGTCGGGGCGCGCTGGGAGTCCGTACCCCTGGAAGTGGGCCGGCCGCTCGCGGCGCCGAAGCCGGTGTTCCGCAAGCTCGACCCCTCCATCGTCGAGGAGGAGCTGGCCCGCCTGGCCGGCTGAACACGCGCGTGAACCGCGGCCCGGGGATCTCTTCCCGGGCCGCGGTCGTCCGCGCCGGTCAGGCGCGGGCCATGCTCGGCTTGCCGATGAACTCCATCACCGCCTTGTTGACCTCGCCCGCGTGGGTCCACGGAAGGCCGTGCGGGGCGTCCGGCAGCGTGACCAGCCGGGCGTCGGGCAGCATGTCCACCAGCCGCTGGCCGGTCGCGGCGAACGGCAGCACCGCGTCCTTGGTGCCCTGGATGATCAGCACCGGCACGTCGATGTTCGGCAGGTCGGGGCGGAAGTCGGTGAGCCAGGCGTCCACCGAGTCGTGGGTGCCCTTCGCCGACGCCTGCGTGCCGATCTGCCAGTGGGCGTGGTACGCCTCGTTGCTGACCGCCCGGTCCCGCTTCCCGCCGGAGTCGAAGAACGCGTCGCAGAACGCGGTCAGGTAGGCGAACCGGTCCGCCAGGATGGCCTGCTGGAAGCCGTCGAACACGCTCTTCTCCACGCCCTGCGGGTCGTCGGCGGTCTTCAACAGGTACGGCGCCAACGGCGAGATCAACACCGCCCGGTCCACCCGGTCCGACCCGTACGCGCCCAGGTAGCGGGTCACCTCACCGGTGCCCATGGAGTGCCCGACCAGGATCGCGTTGCGCAGGTCCAGCTCGGTCATCAGCACGTCCAGGTCGGCGGCGAACGTGTCGTAGTCGTAGCCCATGGCCGGCTGGGCGGAGTTACCGAACCCACGCCGGTCGTACGTGATCACCCGGTATCCGGCGTTCAGCAGGTTGCCGCTCACCTTCTCCCAGGTCGCCCCGTTGAACGGGAAACCGTGGATCAGCACGATCGGCTGACCGGAACCGTGATCCTCGTAGTACAGGTCGATGGGTGCGGAGTTCTCCGTACCGACGGTGACGAAAGGCATGTCGGGATTCCCCCTCGCGCGGGTTCTCGGACCCCCCACGCCTTCCCGACCTGCCCTCGTCTATTCGTGGCGGGCCGGATAGGGCAGATCCACCACCCGGTCGTCGGTCAGCTCGGCGCCCGGCGCCCAGACCTCGTACACGCCGCGTTCCAGACACTGCGCGCCGGTCGCGGCCAGCCCGTCCGGATCCGGGCGGCGCAGCCGCAACCGCAGCCAGCCGCCCTCCTCCCGCAGCACCAGGCACTGCGCCCCGCGCCAGGCCGCCGTGCGTATCCGGCGGGCCGGCGCGTCCACCGGGTACCGGGCCGCCCGGGTCATCGCCAGCACCCGGAACCCGCCCGGCTGGTCGGCCACCGCCTCGTACTCCGAACCCGCGTACGTGCCGACGAGCCGGGTGGAGCGCAGCGCCTCACCGGTCGGCACGTACTCCTGGTCGGCGGAGAGACCGGGCACCGCGGCGAGCAGGTGCCGCCACTGCGGACCGGCCAGGCGCAGCCAGCCCCGCTGTTCCGCCTGGTAGGTGTAGAGCACCACCTCCACCCCCTCGGCCGGGTATGCCAGCAGCGTGGCGTTCGCCGGCATCGGCAGGTCGGCGAAGTCCCGGGTGACGAACTCCGGTACGAGCTGCGCGCTGCTCGGCACGAACCCGGTACCCAGCACCGGCGGCCCCAGCCGGTCCCGGGGCGGCAAGGCCATGAGCCCCCGGTGCGCCGCGCCCACCGGCACGTCGTAGTCGGCCGGGTCGGCGGCCCGCCAGCGCAGCGCGTACGCCACGTCGCCGCCCTCGGAGTCGCCCCGCAGCACCGCCATCCCCGCCGGTGTCCGCAGGTGCGCCACGTCGTGCTCCCGGTAGCAGAAGCCGTGCGGCAGCACGCCCCGCACGTAGCCGGCGAGCTGCCGGGCGGAGAGCACCTTCACCATCCGGGTACCGGGCCGGATCACCGCCGACGCCCGTACCGCGGCGAGCGTCGGATCGGCCGCCGCGCCCGGCTGCTGGCTGAGCTGGTGCAGGTACGCCCAGCCCCGGTCCCGGTGCACCGGCATCAGCAGCGGCGCGTCCGTGTCGTCCGCCGACCCCGCGCCCCCGTGCACCGCGTCCACCTCGGTCGCGTGCACGAACCGCCGCCACGGATAGCCGGTGCCGGGCCGGGGACACCACTCGAACCCGGGCGCCTCGTCGGCGCTGAACAACTCGTACGCCGCGCCCCGGGCGAGCTCCTCCGCCGGATGCACCCGGCCGCCGTACGTCACGCGCAACCCGGCCCGGTCGGAGGCGGGCCCGCCGGCCTGGTCGGTGACGGTCACTCCAGGACGCTAAGCCCGCCAGATGTGGGGCACGTGAACAGCCGGTGGCGGTCCGGGAACGCCGCCCCGGGCCGGTGTGTGATGCTGGCCGCGATGACCGAGCAGACCGAGACCCGCAAGCAGCGCGCCGCCCGCCGGGCCGGGGAGTTCCCGCCCGCCCCCGAGCCGCTGCCCGTACCCGTGCCGGACAGCCACACCCACCTCGACATCACCGTCGGCGAGTTCGGCACACCTCCCGGCGGTGCCCCCGGCGACGACCCGCTGGCCGCCGCGATCGGCGTCGCCGCCCGGGCCGGCGTGGACCGGCTCGTCCAGGTCGGGGTGGACGTCGACTCGTCCCGGTGGAGCGCCGACGTCGCCGACAAGTACGCCCCGGTGCTCGCCACAGTCGCGCTGCACCCGAACGAGGCGCCCCGGCTGGCCGACCTGGACGAGGCGCTGCGCGAGATCGAGACGCTCGCCGGGCGGGACCGCGTCCGAGGCGTCGGCGAGACCGGAATGGACTTCTTCCGTACCGGCGACGAGGGGCGGGCCGCGCAGGAGGAGAGCTTCCGGGCACACATCGCCATCGCCAAACGGCACGGCAAGGCGCTGGTCATCCACGACCGGGACGCGCACGCCGACGTGCTGCGCATCGTCGACGACGAGGGCGCCCCGGACACCGTGGTCATGCACTGCTTCTCCGGCGACGCCGACTTCGCCCGCGAGTGCGTCCGGCGCGGCTTCCTGCTCAGCTTCGCCGGCACCGTCACGTTCGGCAGCGCCGCCGCGCTGCGCGAGGCCGCCGCCGTCACCCCGCCGGAGCAGATGCTCGTGGAGACCGACGCGCCCTACCTGACCCCGATGCCGTACCGGGGACGGCCCAACGCGTCGTACCTGATCCCGCTGACGGTCCGCTTCCTCGCCGAGACCACCGGCACCGACCTGGACGCCCTCTGCGCCGCCCTCTCCGCGACCGGCGACCGCGCGTTCGGGCCGTGGTGAGAGGATGCCCGGCGTGACCGGACTCCTCGGCCCGGCGGAGATCCGGGAACTCGCCGCGCGCCTCGGCGTCACGCCGACCAAGAAGCTCGGCCAGAACTTCGTGCACGACCCAAACACCGTGCGCCGGATCGTCACCACCGCCGGGCTGACCCCCGACGACGTGGCGCTGGAGGTCGGCCCCGGGCTCGGCTCGCTCACGCTCGCCCTGCTCCCGGTCGCCGCGCACGTGCACGCTGTGGAACTCGACCCGGCGCTCGCCGCCGCGCTGCCGGAGACCGCCGCCCGCTTCGCCGGCACGGCCGCCGAGCGGCTCACCGTCCACCCGGCCGACGCGCTGCGGGTCACCGCCGCCGACCTTGCCGGCCCGGCGCCCACCGCGCTGGTGGCGAACCTGCCCTACAACGTGGCCGTGCCGGTCGTGCTGCACCTGCTCGCCGAGCTGCCCACGCTGCGCCACGGCCTGGTGATGGTGCAGAAGGAGGTCGCCGACCGGCTCGTCGCCAGCCCCGGCTCCAAGGTGTACGGCATCCCGTCGGTCAAACTCGCCTGGTACGCCCGCTCCCGCGCCGCCGGCAAGGTCCCGCCGAACGTGTTCTGGCCGGTGCCCAACGTCGACTCCGGCCTGGTCGCCTTCACCAGGCGTGAGCCGCCCCGGACGGACGTACCCCGGAAGGCCGTCTTCGCCGTCGTCGACGCCGCGTTCGCGCAGCGCCGCAAGACGCTGCGCGCCGCCCTGGCCGGCTGGGCCGGCGGCGCCGACCGGGCCGCCGCCGCGCTCACCGCCGCCGGCGTGGACCCGTCCGCCCGGGGCGAATCGCTCACCGTCGAGCAGTTCGCCGCCATCGCCGCGTCGGCCCCGGACGCCCCCGGCGCCGAGCAGTAGGCTGGCGCCGTTGCCCGACCCCTCGCCGAGGAGCTGACCGTGCCGAAGCCGTTCGACATCCGCCCACGTCCGGTGGAGTCCACCCGGTGACCGAGGCATGGCGACCGGGGGACGAGGACGGGCAGCGGCGCGGGGCCGGCGGCCCGGTGAAGGTGCGGGTGCCCGCCAAGGTCAACCTGCACCTCGGGGTCGGACCGCTGCGGCGTGACGGCTACCACGAGCTGAACACCGTCTACCACGCGATCTCCATCTACGACGAGCTGACCGCCCGTCGCGGCGACACGCTCACCCTCACCATGGAGGGCGAGGGCGCCGGCGAGCTGGCGCTGGACGACACCAACCTGGCGCTGCGCGCCGCGCACGCGCTCGCCGGTTACGCGGGCGTCGCCCCGCACGCCCGGCTGCACCTGCGCAAGCAGATCCCGCTCGCCGGCGGACTGGCCGGTGGCAGCGCCGACGCCGCCGCCGCACTGGTCGCCTGCGACACGCTCTGGGGCACCGGGCTGTCCCGCGACGAACTCGCCGGCATCGCCGCCGACCTCGGCTCCGACGTGCCGTTCCTGATCCACGGCGGCACCGCGCTCGGCACCGGCCGGGGCGAGGCGGTCAGCCCGGTGCTGGCCCGCCCCACCTCCTGGCACTGGGTGGTGGCGATCGCCGACGCCGGCCTGTCCACCCCGGCCGCGTACCGGGAACTGGACCGGCTGCGTGACGCCGGAGCCGCCGGCACGCCGCTGGGCAGCACCGACGCGCTGCTCGCCGCGCTGCGCCAGCGCGACCCGCGGGTGCTCGCCGCCACGCTCGGCAACGACCTCCAGGACGCCGCGCTGACCATGCGCCCGTCGCTGGCCGAGACGCTCAAGGCCGGCGAGGCCGCGGGCGCGCTCGCCGGCATCGTCTCCGGCTCCGGTCCCACCTGCGTCTTCCTCGCCACCGGCGAGGCCGACGCGGTCCGGATCGCCGCCGAGATCACCGCCGCCGGGGTGTGCCGTGAGGCGCGCGTCGCGCACGGCCCGGTCGCCGGCGCCCGCGTGGTCTGACGCCCCCGTACCCTTGACTCAGGCGTCCCGGGCCCCCGGGACGCCTGAGTCGTGAAGGGTGGGTCAGTGGCCAACATCGTCAACCTGGACCGGGTGTCCAAGGGGTACGGCGCCGCGGGGCCGCTGCTCACCGACGTCTCGCTCGGCCTCGACGACGCCGACCGGGTCGGTGTGGTCGGCCTCAACGGCGCCGGCAAGTCGACGCTGCTGCGGCTGCTCACCCGCACCGAGGAACCCGACGACGGCCGCGTCACGCACCGCCGCGACCTGCGGGTGGCCTGGCTGCCGCAGCGCCTCGACCTGGCCCCCGACCTGACCGTGCGGGACGTCGTGCTCGGCACCGCCTGGCTCGGCGAGAGCATGGGCGCCGAGCACGAGTGGGCCGGCGACGCGGGGGTGCGCGCCATCCTCGACGGCCTCGGCATGCCCCACCTCGGCCTGGACACGCCGGTCGGCCCGATGTCCGGCGGGGAACGCCGCCGCGTCGCGCTCGCCGCGCTGCTGGTCCGCGACGCCGACCTGCTCGTCCTCGACGAGCCCACCAACCACCTCGACGTCGGCGGCGTCGACTGGCTCGCCCGGCACCTCGTCACCCGCAAGGGCGCGCTCGTCGTGGTCACCCACGACCGCTGGTTCCTCGACGCCGTCTGCACCAGCACCTGGGAGGTCGCCGACCAGACCGTCCGGGCGTACGAGGGCGGCTTCGCCGCGTGGACGCTCGCCCGCGTCGAACGGCAGCGCGTCGCCGCCGCCACCGAGGCCCGCCGCCAGAACCTGCTCCGCAAGGAGATCGCCTGGCTGCGCCGCGGCGCACCGGCCCGCACCTCCAAGCCCAAGTTCCGCATCGACGCCGCGAACGCGCTCATCGCCGACGTGCCGGAACCCCGCGACACCATGTCGCTGCAACGGCTCGCCACCGCCCGGCTCGGCAAGCAGGTGTACGACCTCGAACACGTCCGGCTGCACGCCGGCCCGAAGGAGATCCTGCACGACACCACCTGGCAGGTCGGGCCCGGCGACCGGGTCGCGATCCTCGGCCGCAACGGCGCCGGCAAGACCACGCTGCTGCGGATGCTCGCCGGGGTGACCGGCCCAGACGGCGGGCGCTTCGCCGCCGGGCAGACCGTCCGGCCGGCTTTCCTGTCCCAGGAACTCGCCGAACTCCCCGGCCACCTGCGCGTGCTGGAAGCCGTCGAGGAGGTGGCCCGGCGCGTGCAGTTCGGCGACCGGGAGATCAGCGCCGCCCAGCTCGCCGAGATCTTCGGCTTCGACGACCGGCGGCTCTGGACCCCGGTGAGCGACCTGTCCGGCGGCGAGCGCCGCCGCCTGCAGATGCTGCGGCTGCTCGCCGGGGAACCCAACGTGCTGCTGCTCGACGAGCCCACCAACGACCTGGACACCGACACGCTCGCCGCGCTGGAGGACCTGCTCGACTCGTGGCCCGGCACGATCGTGGTGGCCAGCCACGACCGCTACCTGATCGAGCGGGTCACCGACGTCGCGTACGGCATGTTCGGTGACGGCCGGCTGGTGCACCTGCCCGGCGGCGTCGACGAATACCTCGCGCGCGCCGCCGCGGCCGGCGGCCCGGCGCCCGCCGACCTCACCCCGGCCACGGCGGCGCCGGCGCGCGAGGGCATGTCCGCCGCCGAGGTACGCGTCGCGAAGAAGGAACTCAACCGGCTGGAACGGCAGATCGCCAAGCTGGAACAGAAGGAGGCGGGCCTGCACGAGCAGCTCGCCGCGAACGCCACCGACTACGCCCGGGTCGCCGAGCTGGACGCCCAGCTCAAGGAGGTACGGGCCGAGCGGGACCGCACCGAGGAGACCTGGCTGGCTCTCGCCGAGGAGCTTCCGGCCGGCTGACCTGCCGCCGGGGTGGGGGGTGTGCGGCGTCACTGACCGGCGTACGGGACAATCACCGGTGGAACCCTCGTCCGAACGGTCTTTTGGAGACGCAGAGATGGCCCACACCCCCGTCAACCACCCCGCGCGGCCGATCTACCGGGCGATCGGCGGGATCGTTGGTCTGTACTTCGTCGTCTTCGGCGGCCTCGGCATCATCGCCAGCGCCGGCAACGACTTCCTCGCCCAGGACGACACCAAGGTCCTCGGCCAGGGCACCAACATGGCGTTCTCGCTGCTGTCGGTGCTGGTCGGCGTCGTGATCCTGGCCGGCACCGCGATCGGCCGCAACCTCGACGTGGCGATCAACCAGTGGCTGGCCTACACGCTGATGGTGATCGGCCTGGCCGCGCTGGCGTTCCTGCAGACCGACGCCAACATCTTCAACTTCTCGATCATGACCGACGTCGTGGTCCTGACCCTGTCGCTGGTGCTCCTCATGGTCGGCATGTACGGCAAGGTCGGCTCCGACGACGAGCACGAGGCCTGGCAGAAGGCCCGCCTGGTGCTCTGACCCCGTCTCGTACCCGAAGGCCCGGCGCGCTGCGCCGGGCCTTCGGCGTTTTCCGGACGCGAGCGGACAACCCAAGCGACAATTGCCCCGAATCAGTCACACGGCTGGAGGGCATCATGGCGCACTTCCCGGTGAACCACCCCGCGCGGCCGCTCTACCGGGTGCTGTCCGGGCTCATCGGCCTCTACATCCTGGTCTTCGGCGTCTTCGGCGTCTTCCAGACCTGGGGCGAAGGACTGTTCGGCCGGGACAGCGACTGGGCGCTCGGCCTGCGCACCAACCTGGCCTTCTCGCTGGTCTCCGTGGTCTTCGGCGCGGTCCTGCTGATCGGGGCGTCCCGCCGCGACAACCTCGGCCACTACATGAACCTCACCGCCGGCGTGGTCTTCCTGGTCACCGGCATCCTGATGATGTCGGTGCTGCAGACCCCGGCGAACTTCCTGAACTTCTCCATGTCGACGGTCATCGTGTCGCTGCTGTTCGGGCTGGTCCTGCTCGCCACCGGCCTCTACGACAAGGTCGGCACCGCCGAGCACGCCGAGGAGGAACGGCAGCGCCGGTACCACCCGATCGGCGAGCGCTGACGCGGCTGTTGCGCTGACGCGGCGTCAGCCCCGGGGGATCGGCCCGGGTTTCGACTCCAGGTGCGACAACCCGTTCCAGGCCAGGTTCACCAGGTGAGCCGCCACCGTCTCCTTGCGCGGCTTGCGCACCTCCAGCCACCAGCGGCCGGTCAGCGCCACCATGCCCACCAGCGCCTGCGAGTAGAGCTCCGCCAGCTTCGGGTCGTACCCCCGGATGGAGAACTCACCCGCCAGGATGTGCTCCACCTGGTGCGCCACGTCGTTCATCACGCTGCTGAAGTTGCCCGTCGCGGACATCAGCGGCGACTCCCGGACCAGCACCCGGAACCCGCTGGTCTCCTCCTCGATGTAGGTCAGGAGCGTCAGCGCGGCCTGCTCCAGCAGCTCCCGCGGGTTGCCCGCTGTCAACGCCGTGGTGATCCGGTCCAGCAGGGCGCGGACCTCCCGGTCCACCACCACCGCGTAGAGCCCCTCCTTGCCGCCGAAGTGCTCGTAGACCACCGGCTTGGAGACCTTGGCGCGCGCCGCCACCTCCTCGATCGAGGTCGCGTCGAAGCCCTTCTCGGCGAAGATCTGCCGGGCGATCGAGATCAACTGCTCGCGTCGCTGCGTCGCGGACATCCGTACCCGGGAGGGCTTCGCCGCCGGCACGGGCCGCCGCCGGGCGCGGTCGCTGCCGGAAACGTCGGTCACCCGTCCATCCTGCCAGGCGCGACGCTCGCGGTCAGACCGGCCACTGTCGTACGCCCGTTCTAATCTCCGCCGGTGACCGACCCACTCGCCGCCGAGGCGCGGCGCCTGCGCGTGGACGAGCAGCTCTCCGTCGCCGAGATCCGGGCCCGCCTGGGCATCGGCCGCGACCGGGTGTACGCGCTGCTTCGCGGTATCCCGCCGCCCGAGTGGACCCGCCGGCCGCGCGCCCGGGGACGACACCCGTGCCGAGGCCCTGCGGCTGCGCGCGGCGGGCCGGTCGGTCAACCAGATCGCGGCGCAGCTCGGGGTGGCGAAGTCGACCGCGTACCGGGAGGCACGCGACGCGGAGCAGGCCGCGGAGCATGGCCGCGCCGCCGGTGTGGTCGGTGGTCTCGGCGAGCGGGATCTGTTGATGCTGGGCGCGGCGATCTACTGGTGTGAGGGAGCCAATCCAAGCCCTGGCGGCCCCAGAGCCGGTTGGAGTTCGTCAACAGCGATCCCCGGCTGCTCGCTCTGTTCCTCGCGTTCCTGGCCTGCTGTGGGATCGAACGCGACGTGCCTGCCTATCGGCTTCTGATCCACGAGTCCGCCGATGTCGCAGCGGCGCAACGGTGGTGGGTGGACCGGCTGGCCCTTCCGCCGGAACGGTTCGGCCGGGCGACCCTCAAGCGGCACAATCCGGCGACGGTGCGGCGGAACAACGGCGCGGACTACCACTGCTGTCTGGTGATCACCGTTCCTCGCAGCCGGTGGCTCTACTGGTGCATCGAGGGTGTGATGGCCGGGGTCGGGCACGCGGTGGAGCAGGCGCGAGATGAGTGACGAGCCGGATGCCGCCGGTGGCCGCGGCCGGGGCGCGACGCTGAGGGGCGCGGCACATCGGCTGCGCGACGAGGGCTGCACGGTGAACGAGATCGCGGAGCGGCTCGGCGTCGCCACGTCGACCGCCTATCGCTGGGTGGGGCACATTCCCCTCGACGCCTCCTCCGACGCCGCCGCCGGGTGGGTAGGGGTGCTCGCGTCGCGGGAACTGCGGCTCGTCGGTGCGGTGCTCTACATGTGCGAGGGCACGAAGAGCAAACCGGGCAACCTCCGATACGACCTGACGTTCACCAACAGCGACATCCGCCTGGTGGAACTGTTCGTCCGCTTCATCGAGACGACCGGGCGCAGCCGCCATGCGTTGAGATATCGCGTGGCGATCCACGAGAACGCGGACGCCGAGGCGGCTGGTCGATGGTGGGCGGCTGAGCTGGGCGTGGACTTCGGTAGCTTCCAGCGGCCGACGGTGAAGAGGCACCATCCCCGGACCACGCGGACCAATGTCGGGGCGGACTACCGGGGGTGTCTCGTCGTGAGAGTGCCGCGGTCGCGCGACCTGTACCTGTGGCTGACCGGCGTGGTGGAGGGCATGGTCGCGGCGTCCACCCCCGGTCCGAGACCTCCCGAGGCGGACGACACCCGCTAAGCTGTCTGGGTCCCTTCGGCCGTGGTGTAACTGGCAACACCCAAGATTTTGGTTCTTGTGTTTCAGGTTCGAATCCTGGCGGCCGAGCAGTTCCAGGTATAGGTGCCCTTCTTGGGGTACGCGGCAACCTGCCCGCTGGTCTGGTTAGCATGACCGCGAGACTGTCGCCGTCCCGACGGGAGCCACGTCGTGTCCCAGCCCCACCTCCGCACCGTTGTCGTGCTCGCCGCCGGTGAGGGCAAGCGGATGAAGTCGTCCCTGCCCAAGGTGCTGCACCCGCTGCTCGGCCGTACCCTGCTCGGTCACGTCCTCGCCGCGGCCGGTCCGCTCGGCGCGGACCGCACCGTGGTCGTGGTCGGCCACGGCGCCGACCAGGTCCGGGAGCACCTGACCGAGGTCGCCCCGGGTGCCACGCCGGTGCTCCAGGAGCGCCAGCTCGGCACCGGGCACGCGGTCCGCATCGCGCTGGACGCGGTGCCGGACGCGACCGGCACCGTGGTGGTGATCAACGGCGACGTGCCGCTGCTGCGGCCGGAGACGGTCCAGGCGCTCGTCGAGGCGCACGAGGACGCCGCCGCGGCGGCGACCGTGCTGGCCGCCGAGGTGCCGGACCCGACCGGCCTGGGCCGGATCGTGCGGGACGCGCAGGGGCACCTGGAGCAGATCGTCGAGGAGCGCGACGCCACCCCCCAGCAGCGCGCGCTGCGGGAGATCAACGCGGGCATCTACGCGTTCGACGCGGCCCGGCTGCGGGAGGCGCTGGGCAAGCTCTCCACCGACAACGACCAGGGCGAGGAGTACCTGACCGACGTCTTCGCGCTGCTGCGCGACGCCGGTGAGCCGGTGGCGGTGCACTGCGCCACCGACCACGTGGAGACGCTCGGCTGCAACGACCGGGTCGAGCTGGCCGCGCTGCGCCGCCTGCTGCGGGACCGGGTCAACGAGGGCTGGATGCGTACCGGGGTCAGCATCCTCGACCCGCACACCACCTGGATCGACGTGACGGTGACCGTCGAGCGGGACGCGGTGATCGACCAGAACACGCAGCTCCAGGGCGCCACGGTGGTCGGCGAGGGCGCGCTCGTCGGCCCGGACACCACGCTCGTGGACACGGTGGTGGGCGCGGGCGCGAGCATCGTGCGCAGCCACGCGCTCGGCGCCGAGGTGGGCCCGCAGGCGAGCGTCGGCCCGTACGCGTACCTGCGTCCGGAGTCGCGGCTGGGCCGCAAGGCGAAGGTCGGCACGTTCGTGGAGACCAAGAAGGCGTCGATCGGTGACGGCTCGAAGGTGCCGCACCTGTCGTACGTGGGCGACGCGACGATCGGCGAC
Organism: Micromonospora sp. CNZ285; assembly: GCF_004637285.1. NCBI lineage: Bacteria > Bacillati > Actinomycetota > Actinomycetes > Micromonosporales > Micromonosporaceae > Micromonospora > Micromonospora sp. CNZ285. Next base: position 6,154,352 of record NZ_SPQD01000001.1, read on the forward strand.
CACAGCAACATCGGCGCGGCCACCGTCTTCGTCAACTACGACGGGGTACGCAAGCACCACACCACCATCGGCAGTCACGCCCGTACCGGGGCGGACAACATGTTCGTGGCGCCGGTGCGGGTGGGCGACGGCGCGTACACCGCTGCGGGTTCGGTGATCACCGGGGACGTGCCGCCCGGCGCGATGGCGGTGGCGCGTGGTCAGCAGCGCAACGTGGAGGGCTGGGTGCTGCGCAAGCGGGCCGGTACGGACGCCGCGGAGGCGGCGCGGCGGGCCGGTGAGGGTGCGCCGGACACGGGCGGCGCCGCAAGCGAAGGTGACTGAATCCACGGGGATCGGCGGGCCGTGGGTGGATCGCTGAACCGGGGGCATACTGCAACCGAACAGTCCCCGGCCCCACCGCCGCCGGGCACCACCGACATACGGGAGCAGACGGGCCCATGGGCAGCATCGTCGCCGAAAACCGCAAGAGCCTGATGCTCTTCTCCGGGAGGGGTTTTCCGGAGCTGGCCAAGGAGATCGGTGAGGTGCTCGGCGTCGCGCCGACGCCGGCCGACGCGTACGACTTCGCCAACGGCGAGATCTTCGTACGGTACAAGGATTCGGTCCGTGGTTCGGACGCCTTCGTGGTGCAGTCCGTGACGCACGGCGTGAACACCTGGGTCATGGAGACCCTGATCATGGTCGACGCGCTGAAGCGCGGCTCGGCCAAGCGGATCACCGTGGTACTGCCGTTCTACCCGTACTCGCGGCAGGACAAGAAGCACCGCGGCCGGGAGCCGATCTCGGCGCGGCTGATCGCGGACCTGCTGAAGACCGCGGGCGCGAACCGGATCCTGACCGTGGACCTGCACACCGCGCAGATCCAGGGCTTCTTCGACGGCCCGGTGGACCACCTGTTCGCGATGGACGTGCTGGCCGAGTACGTGGAGCACAAGTACGCGGGCCGGCCGATGACCGTGGTGGCGCCGGACTCGGGCCGGGTACGCGTGGCCGAGCGCTGGACCGACCGGCTGGGTGGCTGCCCGCTGGCGTTCATCCACAAGACCCGCGATCCGCTCAAGCCGAACCAGGTGGTGGCGAACCGGGTGGTCGGTGAGGTCGAGGGCCGGGTGTGCCTGATCGTGGACGACATGATCGACACCGGTGGCACGATCACCAAGGCGGCGGACATCCTCAAGGAGCAGGGCGCGGCGGAGATCGTGGTCGCCTCGACCCACGCGCTGCTGTCCGACCCGGCGACGGAGCGGCTGAAGAACAGCCCGATCAGCGAGGTCGTGGTGACGAACACGCTGCCGCTGCCGTCGGAGAAGCAGCTGGACAAGCTGACCGTACTGTCGATCGCCCCGCTGCTGGCGCGGGCGATCCGGGAGGTCTTCGACGACGGCTCGGTGACCACCCTGTTCGGTGGTCTGAGCTGAGCGTGCGGTCCGGTCGCCGGGGAGTCCCGGCGGCCGGGCCGATGCCCTGCGGAACCGGCGGGGCGGTGATATGGGGGACTGCCGGAGAGCCGGGAATTCCCTCGGGTAGACTGGTGCGGTTGCCACGGCGAGGGTGCCCGGCGGGCTGCTGACAAGCACCGCACGGAGGCGCCGTCATCGACGCGGTGCTCCGGGCGGTCGTTCATGACCCTAGCCCCAGCGAGCCCCTCGCCCCAGCACCGCCAGACGACAAGCCGCCGCAGCGAAGCATCAGGAGTTTCCCCGTGTCCGAGGTAAAGATCAGCGCCGAGCCCCGTACCGAGTTCGGCAAGGGTGGTGCCCGTCGTACCCGCCGGGCCGGCAAGGTGCCCGCCGTGCTGTACGGCCACGGCGAGAAGCCCAAGCACATCGCGCTTCCGGCGCGGGAGTTCGCCGCCGCGATCCGTAAGGGCGGCGCGAACCAGCTCTTCGCGATCGAGGTCAGCGACGGCACCCAGGTGCTGGCGCTGCCGAAGGCGATCCAGCGTGACCCGATCAAGGACACCTTCGAGCACGTGGACCTGCTGCTGGTCCGCCGTGGCGAGAAGGTCACCGTCGAGGTCCCGGTCCAGCTGACCGGTGAGGCCGCGAAGGACACGCTGATCGTGCACGACCACGACACGCTGTCGGTGACCGCCGACGCGACCAAGGTGCCGGACCACCTGGAGGCGTCGATCGAGGGCGCCGAGCCGGGCACCACGATCACCGCCGCCGACGTCGAGCTGCCGGCCGGCGTCGAGCTGGCCACCGACGAGGAGACCGCTGTCGCCTCGGTGACCGCCGCGCCGACCGCCGAGCAGCTCGAGGCCACCCTCCCCGAGGTCGAGGAGGCCACCGAGGAGGCCGAGGCCGAGGTCGGCGAGGAGACCGCCGAGGGTGCCGAGGGCGCTCCGGCCGCCGAGGGCGAGGAGGCCCCGGCCGAGGCGAAGACCGAGGCCTGACCGGTCCGCAAGGCTGTGCGACAGGCGTCCCCGGTTCCCGGGGGCGCCTGTCGGCGTATCGGGACGGCTGGTCGGGCGAGCGAGCGGGAAGGGGCGTCGGGTGACGGACGAGGCGGGGCCGTGGCTGGTGGTCGGCCTGGGCAACCCCGGCCGGGAGTACGCGGGCAACAGGCACAACGTCGGGTTCATGGTGGCCGACCTGCTGGCGGCCCGGGTGGGCGCGAAGTTCGGGCGGCACAAGCGCGCGATGGCCGAGGCCGCGGAGGGGCGGCTGGGGTTCGGCGGTCCGAAGCTGGTGCTGTTGAAGCCGTTGACGTACATGAACCTCTCCGGCGGTCCGGTGGCTGGGCTGGCGCAGTTCCACAAGATCCCGCCGGCGCACGTGATCGCGGTGCACGACGAGCTGGACATCCCGTACGGGCAGGTGCGGGTGAAGTGCGGCGGCGGCGAGGGTGGGCACAACGGTCTGCGCTCGATGTCGAAGTCGCTCGGCACCAAGGACTACGTGCGGGTGCGGTTCGGCATCGGCCGGCCGCCGGGCCGGCAGGACCCGGCTGACTACGTACTCTCGGATTTCTCCCCGTCGGAGCGCAAGGAGCTGGAGTTCCTGGTGGACCGCGCGGCGGACGTGGTGGAGTCCGTGGTTCTGAAGGGCGTGGAGCCGACGCAGAACCTGTACCACGGGGGTTGACCGGCGGGGCGGAGCCCGGCCGGTAGCCTCGGGCGGCGGGAGCGAAGGCGGGTGACGGGAGCATCATGGGCAGTCCTCCGATGATCGACGGCGGGTTCGCCCGGTGGCTGGCGTCCCGGGCCGGTCAGGCGCTGACGGCCCTGCGCGCGGAGATGGGCTTCGCCGACGCGGGCGCGCTCCGGTCGGCCGGTGACAAGGTCTCGCACGATCTGATCCGCACCGAGCTGGCGAAGTGGCGGCCGGCGGACGCGGTGCTGTCGGAGGAGGACGAGGGCTCGCGGCTGGCCTGGACGGCGGAGGTGACAGACGCGGCGCTGTCGCGCCTGACCGCGGACCGGGTCTGGATCATCGATCCGCTGGACGGCACCCGGGAGTACGCGGAGGAGGGGCGCGCGGACTGGGCGGTGCACGTGGCGCTCTGGTCGCGTAACGCGTCGAGGCCGCACGGTCTGGTGGCGGGCGCGGTGGCGCTGCCGGCGCAGCACCGGGTGCTCGGCACGGACCACCCGCCGGCGTACCCGCCGATGACTGTGGAGGCGGCCACCGGCGGCGGCGCGCGGGTCATCCGGTTGGCGGCCAGTCGAAGCCGTCCGCCGGTTTTCCTGACCGACCTGGCAGAGGACGTCGGCGCTCATCTGGTTCCGATGGGCTCGGCGGGCGCGAAGATCGCCGCCGTGGTCACCGGTGAGGTCGACGCGTACATCCACGCGGGCGGTCAGTACGAGTGGGATTCGGCCGCTCCGGTCGCTGTGGCGACGGCCACCGGTCTGCATGCTTCCCGGATCGACGGTTCTGCGCTGAAATACAACGGGGCCGACCCGCGTCTACCGGATCTGCTGGTCTGCCGCAAGGATCTCGCGAGTCGGTTGCTTGCAGCGTTGCAGCGGCATTCCGGGTAACCTGAGCGTTCTTCTTCACGAGTCCGACCTGAAAGGTCTGGAATCCGATGTACGGATCCGTGCGAATCGAGTTCGTGTCATGACGTCCCCCGCCGCGTACCAGGTGTCGCACCTCGACGCGCTCGAGGCGGAGAGCATCTTCGTGATGCGCGAGGTCGTCGCCGAGATGGAACGGCCGGTGCTGCTGTTCTCCGGCGGCAAGGACTCGATCGTGATGCTCCGGTTGGCCCAGAAGGCGTTCGCGCCGGCCAACATCCCCTTCCCGGTGATGCACGTGGACACCGGGCACAACTTCCCCGAGGTGCTCGACTACCGCGATCAGCGGGTGGCCGAGCTGGGCCTGCAGCTCATCGTGGCGAGCGTGCCGGAGGCGCTGAACAAGGGCCTGGTCCGCGAGTCGGCCGACGGCATGCGTAACCGGATCCAGACGCCGGTGCTGCTGGAGGCGGTGGAGAAGCACCGCTTCGACGCGCTGTTCGGCGGTGCCCGGCGCGACGAGGAGAAGGCGCGGGCCAAGGAGCGGGTGTTCAGCTTCCGCGACGAGTTCGGCCAGTGGGATCCGAAGAACCAGCGTCCGGAGCTGTGGGCGCTCTACAACGGCCGGCACCACCCGGGCGAGTCGATCCGGGTGTTCCCGCTGTCGAACTGGACCGAGCTGGACGTCTGGCACTACATCGAGCGGGAGCGGATTCCGCTGCCGTCGATCTACTACGCGCACGAGCGCGAGGTGGTCGAGCGCGACGGCATGCTCTACGCGGTGAACGAGTTCTTCCGGGCCCGCGCCGGTGAGCAGCCGTTCAAGGCCCAGGTGCGGTACCGGACCGTGGGTGACGCCTCCTGCACCGCGGCGGTCCGCTCGGACGCCGACACGGTGGAGAAGGTGATCGAGGAGGTGGCCGCCACGCGGATCACCGAGCGCGGCGCGACCCGCGGCGACGACCGGGTCAGCGAGGCCGCCATGGAGGACCGCAAGCGAGAGGGCTACTTCTGATGAGCGTCGAGACCCTGGCCCCGGCCGAGAGCGAGACCGCGCGGCCGATGGACCTGCTGCGGTTCGCCACCGCGGGCAGTGTCGACGACGGCAAGTCGACGCTGATCGGCCGTCTGCTCTACGACACCAAGTCGCTGTTCAGCGACCAGCTCGCCGCCGTCGAGGCGGTCAGCGCGGCCCGTGGCGACGAGTACACCAACCTGGCGCTGCTCACCGACGGCCTGCGCGCCGAGCGGGAGCAGGGCATCACCATCGACGTGGCGTACCGCTACTTCGCCACGCCGCGGCGGAAGTTCATCATCGCCGACACCCCGGGGCACATCCAGTACACCCGGAACATGGTCACCGGCGCCTCCACCGCCGACCTGGCGCTGATCCTGGTGGACGCGCGTAAGGGCCTGGTGGAGCAGTCCCGCCGGCACGCGTTCCTCTGCTCGCTGCTGCGGGTGCCGCACCTGGTCCTGTGCGTGAACAAGATGGACCTGGTGGACTGGTCGCAGGAGGTCTACGAGCGGATCGCGGACGAGTTCACCGCGTTCGCCGCGAAGCTCGACGTGCCGGACCTGACAGTGGTGCCGGTGTCCGCGCTGCAGGGCGACAACATCGTCACCCGCTCGGAGAACATGCCCTGGTACGAGGGCCCGTCGCTGCTGCACCACCTGGAGCGGGTGCACATCGCCTCGGACCGCAACCTGGTCGACGTGCGGTTCCCGGTGCAGTACGTGATCCGGCCGCAGTCCACCACCGTCACCGACTACCGGGGCTACGCCGGTCAGGTGGCCTCGGGCGTGCTCAAGCCGGGCGACGAGGTCATGGTGCTGCCGTCGGGCTTCACCAGCCGGATCGCGGCGGTGGAGACCGCGGACGGCCCGGTGGACGAGGCGTTCCCGCCGATGTCGGTGACGGTCCGGCTGACCGACGAGCTGGACATCTCCCGCGGCGACATGATCTGCCGGCCGAACAACGCCCCGATGGCCGTGCAGGACATCGAGGCGATGATCTGCTGGATGGACGAGACGCGGCCGTTGCAGGTCGGCGGCAAGTACGCGATCAAGCACACGACCCGTTCGGCGCGGGCGATCGTGCGCGGGCTGCACTACCGGCTGGACATCAACTCGCTGCACCGCGACGAGACGGCCGCCGAGCTGAAGCTCAACGAGATCGGCCGGGTGCGGCTGCGGACCACGGTTCCGCTGCTGGCCGACGAGTACCGCCGCAACCGCACCACCGGCGGCTTCGTGATCATCGACGAGTCGACGAACCGTACGGTCGGCGCCGGCATGATCGTCGAGGCTGGCTGACGCACGTGACGAGAAGGCCCCCGGCGCTGCGCCGGGGGCCTTTCGCGTTCAGTCCAGGCGGGTGACGCCGCCGGCCGGCAGGACGGTGAGCGTGCCGGGAGCGGTGAAGCCGCGCTCGGCGTACGCCTCCGTGACGGCGGCGGCCACCGCGTCGGCGGCGCCGGCGTCGACCAGGGCGAGCACGCAGCCGCCGAAGCCGCCGCCGGTCATCCGCGCGCCGTACGCCCCGGCGGACAGCGCCGCCTCGACCGCTATGTCGATCTCCGGCACGGTGATCTCGAAGTCGTCGCGCATGGAGGCGTGCGAGGCGGTCAGCAGCGGACCGGTGTCGCGGACCCGCCCGGCGCGCAGCAGCGCGACGGTGTCGAGCACCCGCTGGTTCTCGGTCACCACGTGCCGGACCCGGCGGCGGGTCTCGTCGTCGTCGAGGCGCGCCAGCGCGGCGTCGAGGTCGGCCACGTCGACGTCGCGTAGCGCGCTCACCCCGAGCGTCGCGGCGGCCCGCTCGCAGCTCTCGCGCCGGGCCGCGTACTCGCCGTCCGCGTGCCGGTGCGGCGCCCGGCTGTCGATCACCAGTACGGCCAGCCCGTTGCCGTCCAGGTCGAACGGGATCTGCTCGACCTCCTCGGTGCGGCAGTCGAGGAACAGCGCGTGCCCGGCCCGGCCGCGGATCACCGCGGACTGGTCCATGATCCCGGTGGGCGCGCCGACGTAGTCGTTCTCGGCCCGCTGGGCGAGCCGCGGCCACCGCCCGGCGGGCAGGTCGAGCCCGCCGAGGTCGACCAGCGCGGCCAGCACCGCCGACTCGATCGCCGCCGACGAGGAGAGCCCGGAGCCGACCGGCACGTCGGAGGCGACGGCGAGCCGCGCGCCCGGCACGTCGTGGCCGTCGGCGCGCAGCGCCCACACCACCCCGGCCACGTAGGCGGCCCACCCGTCGACCCGGCCGGGCTCGTCGGCCTCCGCCGCGCCGAACTCGACCGGGTCGTCGTCCAGCTCCGACCAGACGGTCCAGCGTCCGTCGGGGGCGGGCGCGGCGGCGACCACGGTACGCAGCGGCAGCGCGAAGGGCAGCACGAAGCCGTCGTTGTAGTCGGTGTGCTCGCCGATCAGGTTGACCCGGCCGGGAGCCGCCCAGCGGCCCGCCGGCACGGTGCCGTACCGCTGCCGGAAGCCGGCGGTGGCGCGGTCGGCGACGCTCATGAGGGCTGCGCCGCGACGTGCGCCCGGTAGAACGCCCAGGCGTCGCCGACCATGTCGTGCAGGGTCGGCTTGGCCGGCGTCCAGCCCAGCTCGTCGCGGGCCAGCGCGGAGGACGCGACCAGCTCGGCCGGGTCGCCCTCGCGGCGGGGGGCCACCTCGACCGGCACCGGGTGCCCGGTGACCTCGCGGACCACGTCGACCACCTGCCGGTTGGTGAAGCCGTTGCCGTTGCCGAGGTTGTAGATGCGGTGCCGGCCGGGGGTGGCCGCGTCCAGCGCGAGCAGGTGGGCGCGGGCCAGGTCCTCGACGTGGATGTAGTCGCGTACGCAGGTGCCGTCGACTGTGGGGTAGTCGTCGCCGAAGAGCTGGAGCTTCTCCCGCCGCCCGGCGGCCACGTCGAGCGCGATCGGGATGAGGTGCGTCTCCGGGTCGTGCCGTTCGCCGATGGCCAGCCCGTCGCGCAGGTACGCCCCGGCGACGTTGAAGTAGCGCAGCGAGACGGCGGCCAGGTCGTGCGCGATCGCCTCGGAGGTGAGCGCCATGTCGACGGCCAGCTTGGTCGCGCCGTAGGTGCTGGTGGGAGCCTTGACGGCGGTCTCCGGGATGGGCAGCTCGGTGGGGTTGCCGTAGACGGCGGCGGTGGAGGAGAAGACCATCCGGGGCACCCGGGCGGCGCGCACCGCGTCGATGAGCGCGATCGAGCCGACCGTGTTGGTGTGCCAGTACAGCTCGGGGCGGATCATCGACTCGCCGGCGGCGATGAGCGCGGCGAAGTGCAGCACGCCGTCGAACCCGGCGTCGGGGGTGAGCACCTGGGCGGCCTCGTGCACCGGCAGCTCGACGTGGGTGGCGTCGGGGGCGAGGGCTTCCCGGTGACCGGTGCGCAGGTCGTCCAGCACGGTCACCTGGTGGCCGTGGTCGAGCAGCATCCGGGTCACCACGCTGCCGATGTAGCCGGCGCCGCCGGTGACGAGCAGTTTCACGTCGGTCCTCCTGCCTGGGCCGCGTCCCGCGGCGGCCGTCCCGCGATCACCCTACGGCCGAGGGCTGTGGCGCGGCTGTCGAGTTGAGTCCGCCTCCATTTCATCATAATCCTTCATGATTGAACAGATCCGAACATCGGGCCGAGCGTACGGTGGCCGCTGTCTACCATCCTTCTCATGCGGGAGGGTGGTGGTCCCGGGCCCCGGCGGCGACCGTCGGGGCGGCCCCGACGCGAACCCGGCCCGCTGGCCCGCACCGTGGCCCGTCTCGTGGTGCGCGGCGCCGACGGCGCGACCCGCCTGGTCACCGCACTGCTCGGGGCCAGCCCCACCGCCGGGCGGGAACGGATCAGCGAGGCCGAACTACGGGACCTGGTCGCGGCGAACACGCTGCTCGACCCGGACGAGCGGCGGATCATCGACGAGGTGCTGGTCGCCGGCGCCCGGCTCGTCCGCGAGGTGATGGTGCCACGCACCGAGGTGGTCTTCCTCAGCGCGGCGCTCCCGCTGACGCAGGCCCAGCGGCTGGTCCGGGCCGACCCGCACACCCGCTACCCGGTGGTCGACGGCACCCACGACGACGTGGTCGGCCTGGTGCACCTGCGGGACGTGCTGCTGCGCCCGGACGCGGACCGGCTGCTCCTGGTCGGCGACCTGATCCGGGAGGTGAAGCGCCTGCCGGACAGCAAGCGCGTGCTGGCGGCGCTCACCGAGATGCGCCGGGAGGGCCACCACCTGGCCGTCGTCGTCGACGAGTACGGCGGCACGGCCGGCATCGTCACCTGCGAGGACCTGGTCGAGGAGCTGGTCGGGGAGATCCGCGACGACGAGCACGGCCCGCTCGAACCGGAACCCGCCGGCCTGCCCGCGGTGGTCGACGGCCGGCTCAACCTGACCGACTTCGCCGAGCGCACCGGGGTGTCGCTGCCCGCCGGGCCGTACGAGACGGTGGGCGGGTACGTGATGGCCGTCCTGGGCCGGCTGCCCGTGGCGGGCGACGAGGTGCCGGTGGCTGTCGACCCGGCCGCCGGATCGGTTCCGGCCGATCCGGCGGGCTGGCTGCTGCGCGTGCTCACGCTCGACGGCCGGCGCGTGTCCCGCCTGGCGGTTTCCGCCGCGCGGCTGCCCGAGCCCCGGCGTGAGGTGAACGGTCCGCTTCCGCCCGTACCCGCCCGATCCACCGGCCCGTCATGACGGACGCCGGGGCTTGCTGACAGAATTGCCGCCATGTCCGACGTACCCGCCCGCCCGCGCGTCTTCTCCGGCATCCAGCCGACGGCCGACTCGTTCCACCTCGGCAACTATCTGGGCGCGCTGCGGCACTGGGTGGCGTTGCAGGACAGCCACGACGCCTACTACTGCGTCGTCGACCTGCACGCGATCACCGCGGGGCACGACCCGTTGGTGCTCAAGCGCCGCAGCCGGGTCGCCGCCGCGCAGCTGTTCGCGCTCGGCCTGGACCCGGAGCGCAGCACGCTGTTCGTGCAGTCGCAGGTGCCCGAGCACTCGCAGCTCGCCTGGGTGCTCGGCTGCATCACCGGCTTCGGCGAGGCCGGCCGGATGACCCAGTTCAAGGACAAGTCGCAGAAGCAGGGCAGCGAGCGGGCCAGCGTCGGCCTGTTCACGTACCCGATCCTCCAGGCCGCGGACATCCTGCTCTACCAGGCGAACGCGGTGCCGGTCGGCGAGGACCAGCGGCAGCACCTGGAACTCTCCCGCGACCTGGCGCAGCGGTTCAACTCGCTGTTCGGCAACACCTTCACCGTGCCCTCCCCGCACATCGTGAAGGACACCGCGAAGATCACCGACCTGCAGGACCCGACGGCCAAGATGTCGAAGTCGTCGTCCTCCCCGGCCGGCATCATCGACCTGCTGGAGGACCCGGCCCGCTCGGCCAAGAAGATCCGCTCGGCGGTCACCGACACCGGCCGCGAGATCGTCTTCGACGCCGAGGGCAAGCCGGGCATCACCAACCTGCTGACGATCTACTCCGCGCTGTCCGGCCGGTCCATCGACGACCTGGTCGCCGCGTACGACGGCAAGGGCTACGGCGACCTGAAGAAGGACCTCGCCGAGGTGGTGCGGGAGTTCGTCACGCCGATCCAGGAACGCACGAACGCCTACCTGAACGACCCGGCCCAGCTCGACAAGCTGCTGGCGCGGGGCGCGGAGAAGGCCCGGTCGGTGGCCGCCGGGACGCTGCGGGACGTGTACGAGCGGGTCGGCTTCTTCCCGCCGGTGCGGTTCGAGTAACGGCCCGGACGGGCGGAGACGGGTGACGCAGCCGGTGGCCGGAGGGGTGGCGCGCGACGTGGCGGGCAGTGACACGGCGCCGGGCGGCGCGGACACGATCCAGATCGGGATCGCGGTCGACGTCCCCGAGCCCTGGGGCGGGATGCTCACCCGCCGCCGGGTCGAGGCCGGCGACCCGCTCGCCGTCCCCGCGCACGTCACCCTCCTCGGGCCCACCGAGATCCCGGTACGCGCGCTGCCCGCCGTCGAGGAGCACCTGGACCGGGTCGCCGCCGCGCACCTGCCGTTCACGCTGCACCTGCGCGGCACCGGCACGTTCCGCCCGGTGACCCAGGTGGTCTTCGTGGCGGTGGCGGCCGGGATCAGCGAGTGCGAGCTGCTCGCCGCCGCGATCAACTCGGCCCCCGAGCTGCGGCGCGAGCTGCGGTTCCCGTACCACCCGCACGTCACAGTGGCGCAGGACGTGCCACCCGAGGTGCTCGACAAGGCGTACGAGGATCTCGCCGACTTCTCCGCGTTGTTCCAGGTGGACGCGTTCACGCTGTTCTCGCACAGCGGGGCGACCCGGTGGCAGCCCCGCCGCGACTTCCGGCTCGGCGGCCGCAGCTGAACATCCGACCGGCCGGGGCCCCTCCGCCGGGGGCGGAGATCGGCGAGGATGACGGGGTGAACGTCTTCGGCCGGATCGAGGCGGCGGTGGGGCGCCGCATCGACGCGGCCCGGAGCCGCTCGTCGGTCTTCGACCACCTCTGGCGGGCCGGGACGCTCTACGCCGACCTGCTCGCCGGGCGGCTCGCCGCCGCCATCGCGTACTACGGCTTCTTCGCCGTGTTCGCGCTCGCCCTGGTCGCGTACTGGGTCTTCGGCGCGGTGCTGCGGGACAACGAGGAGGTCAGCCGCGCGGCGGCCGACTTCCTGGAGGAGAACCTGCCCTTTCTCGACCCGGCGCTGATCGCCGAGAGCAGCGGCACCGTCGGCGTGATCGGCCTCGTCATCCTGGTCTTCACCGGCATCGCCTGGGTGGAGGCGATCCGGTCCTCGCAGCGGCTGATGTACGGCTTCAACCAGCAGCCCGGCAACCTGGTGGTGCGGCGCCTGGTCGACCTGGGCGTGCTGGTCGCCGTCTTCGTGCTGCTGTTCGTCTCGGTCGCCGCCGTGGACGCGCTGGAGTCGCTGCTGCGCTTCCTGCTGCGCAGCACCGGCTCGGTGGGCCTGACCACCGTCAGCGCGGTGCTGAGCGTGCTCGTCAACGCCGTGCTCGCCGCCGCGCTGCTGCTCGCAGTGCCCCGGCTGCGGATGAGCCGGCGCCGGCTGCGCCCGGCGATCCTGACCATCGCCGTCGGGATCACCCTGCTCAACACCGTGGGGCGCTACTACGTCGTACGCACCGAGCGGAACCCCGCGTACACGGTGGTCGCCACCGCCGTGGGCCTGCTGCTCTACCTCTACCTGCTCAACCAGTTGGTGCTCTTCGGCGCGGCGCTCGCCGCGACCAGCCGGTACGGCCGGGTGGTGGACCTGGCCGAGGGCGGCGCCCGGGAGGTGGACGTGGAGGCGGACGTGCTCGACGAGGAGACCGAACCGGGGACACCGGGAGGGGCGGGATGAGCGCGCGGATCCGGATCGACGCCGAGTCGGCGGTGCCGCCGTACGAGCAGGTGCGGGCGCAGTTCGCCGCGCGCATCGGCGACGGGCGGCTGCCGGTGGGCACCCGGCTGCCGGCCGTGCGGCAGCTCGCCGCCGACCTGGGGCTGGCGGTGAACACCGTGGCGCGGGCGTACCGGGAACTGGAGGGCGCCGGCCTGGTGGAGACGCGCGGCCGGCACGGCACGGTGGTGGCCCCCGGCCGGGACGACGCCACCGACCGGCTGCAGCGGGCCGCCGCCGAGTACGCCGCCGAGGCGCGTCGCCTGGGTGTCGCGCCGGAGCGGGCGGTCGCGCTGGTCCGTGCGGCGCTGGACGCCGGTACGTGTGGCTGAGCGTGGTCCCCGAAGCGGGGAGAGTCCGATGATTGCGTTCCCCGGTCCGACACGCGGCGACCATGATGGGCCGGTGGGCGCACTCGTGACACTGGACCTGCCGGACGACTCCCCGATCCGGGGTCTGCCGTGGATCATCACGTTCGGCCCGCTCGGCGCCGAGGACGACTGGGAGCCGGTGGTCTGCGGCCCGTACGAGCGACAGCACGCGCTGGCGCTCGCCGAGGCGGTGGTGGCCGACGAGCAGCTGATGGCGGTGGTGGAGCCGCTGCTGCCGGCGCTGACGCCGGAGGAGATCCGCGGCGAGATCGCCGCCGCGCAGATCGCCGCCGAGGACGAGGCGGCCGAGATCGACCAGGCGGACCTCTACGGCGACTTCGAGGACGTCATCGACGAGGAGCTGGAACGCGCCGCCGACCGCGAGCCGGAGCCCGAGCCGGCGAAGGCGCCCGACCGGGAGGAGATCCGGGCCGGGTTCGCCCGGATCGCCGCGCTGCTCACCGCCAAGGGCGGCTGAGAGCGCGCTCGCTCCCCGATGGACACCGGCCCCCCGGGAGCGTGCTCCCGAGGGGCCGGGGCCACCTCACCCCCCACCACAAGGGGTCGGCAGCCCAGCCGCCCGTCGGCGCGGGGCACAACGGACGGCCAGGTCGTTGGCGGGTTACCCGGCTCAGCGCCGTTCGAACCACGCAGCCGCGTCCACCGGCAGGACGTACCCGTCGCCCCGCTCGGTGAGGTCGGCGCTGGCGACGAGCGGGCGGCCGTGGCCGCTCACCGTCACGTCGGCGCCGCTGATGTTCACCACGCACGTCACCTCGGCGTCGCCGGCGGTGCGGCGGAACGCGAGTACGCCGGGCTCGGTCTCCAGCCAGGTGATGCCGTCCAGGCCGGCCAGCGCCGGGTGCTCGTGCCGGACGCGCAGCGCGGTCCGGTACAGCTCCAGCGTCGAGCCGGGCGCACCGGCCTGGGCGGCCACCGACAGCTCCCGCCAGGTCGCCGGCGCCGGCAGCCAGCTCAGCTCGCTGCCGTCCGGCCCGAAGCCGTACGGGGGCAGGTCGCCACCCCACGGGATCGGCACGCGGCAGCCGTCGCGGCTCTCCCCGGTACGCCGGAACGCCGGGTCCTGACGCAGCTCGTCGGGGAGGTCCAGCACCTCCGGCAGGCCCAGTTCCTCGCCCTGGTAGACGTACGCGCAGCCGGGCAGCGCGAACATCAGCAGCGCGGCGGCGCGGGCGCGGCGCAGGCCGACCTCGCCGTCGCCGTACCGGGTGACGTGCCGCTGCCGGTCGTGGTTGGAGAGCACCCAGGTGGTCGGCGCGCCCACGATCGTGGACTCGGCCAGCGCCGTGTCGATCACCTTGCGGAACGAGTCGGCCGACCAGGTGGCGTCGAGGAAGTCGAAGCTGAATGCCTGGTGCAGCTCGTCCGGGCCGATGTAGCGGGCCAGGCGCTGCGGCGTCTCGGCCCACGCCTCGGCGACAGCCATCCGGCCGCCCGGGTAGCTGTCCAGGATCGGCCGCCAGGCGCGGTAGATGTCGTGCACCTCGTCCTGGTCGAAGTACGGCAGCCGGCCCTTGCCCAGCAGCTCGGACTGACGCTGGCCGGTGGTCATCGAGTTGAAGCCGACGTCCGGCAGGCCCTCGGCCTTGATCATCCCGTGCGCCACGTCGATCCGGAAGCCGTCCACGCCGCGGTCCAGCCAGAAGCGCAGCACGTCCTCGAACTCGGCCCGCACCTCCGGGTGGCGCCAGTTCAGGTCGGGCTGGGCCGGGTCGAACAGGTGCAGGTACCACTGGCCGTCGACCACGCGCGTCCACGCCGGGCCGCCGAAGATGCTCTCCCAGTCGTTCGGCGGCAGCTCGCCCTGCTCGCCCTTGCCGTCGGCGAACAGGTAGCGCTCACGCTCCGGCGAGCCGGGCCCGGCGGCGAGCGCGGCGGTGAACCACGGGTGCGCGCTGGAGGTGTGGTTCGGCACCATGTCGACGATGATCCGCAGGCCGAGCGCGTGCGCGTCGGTGATCATCTCGTCGAAGTCGGTCAGGTTGCCGAACAGCGGGTCGACGTCCCGGTAGTCGGACACGTCGTAGCCGGCGTCGACCTGCGGCGAGGTGTAGAACGGCGTCAGCCAGAGCGCGTCCACGCCGAGGTCGCGCAGGTACGGCAGGCGCTGCCGGATGCCCTGGAGGTCACCCACGCCGTCGGCGTTCGCGTCAGCGAAGCTGCGGACGTACACCTGGTAGACGACAGCGGACCGCCACCAGTCGTCGTCGGCGGTGCGAGGGGTGGTGCTGGGGGCGGAGGTCATCGCTGTCGATCCCGTTCTGTGGCGGCTTCTGGTGCGGCGCAGGGTGTCTGAGAAGAATGCCGCCATCACACTGCAAGAGTCAAGCATTCCTTGCGCAAGAAATGACAGCCATCACCCGCCGCTGCCCCCACGCCGTCTCCCGCATCCCGGGACACCCACCCACCCCTCACCGCCCGCCCAACCCCGTCGATCATGAAGTTGACAGTCCCCGCCACCGCCCGATTCATCCCCGCCAACTTCATGATCGCCCCGCCCAGGTCCGGACGGGTTTGGGCGGTGATCAAGGGGTTTGTGTCCGGGAGGGAGATCGACTCCGCCGCAAACTCCTTGATCAACGGGGAGAAGGGGGAGGGCGGCGGGGAGAGGGAGGGGCGCGGGGGGTCAGGCGGGGATGGGGAGGGGCGGGGCGGGGCGCTGGCGCTTCGGGGGGTCGGCGGGGCGGGTCACCGCAGTCGAGCCGCGTACCACCAGCTCGGGGCGGAACAGGTACTCGGAGTTGGGGGAGGGGTGGCCGTTGATCTCGTCGACCAGAGCCCGCACCGCCGCCACCGCCATGGCGGCCACCGGCTGGCGCACGGTGGTCAGCGGCGGGTCGGTGAACGCCATCAGCGGGGAGTCGTCGTACCCGACCACGGAGATGTCGCCCGGCACCGACAGCCCGCGCTGGCGGGCGGCCCGGATCGCGCCGAGCGCCATCAGGTCCGAGCCGCAGACGAGCCCGGTCACGCCGCGCTCGATGAGTCGGCCGGCGGCCGCCTCGCCGCCCTCGACGCCGAACAGCGACAGCTCGGTCAGCTCGGTCAGTTCGTCCTCGGTGATGTCGGTCAGGCGCCCCATCGCGGCCTTGTAGCCGGCGACCTTGCGCTGCACCGGCACGAACCGGTCCGGGCCGGTGATCAGGCCGATCCGGCGGTGCCCGAGCGCGACCAGGTGGGCGACGGCGAGTTCGGCGGACTCCCGGTCGTCGCAGGAGACGAACGGCGCGGGGATGCCGGGCGCGTACCCGTTGATCATGACGATCGGCAGCGGCCGGGCCAGCAGCGTGCGGTAGCGGTCGTGGTCGGCGGCGGTGTCGGCGTGCAGGCCGGAGACGAACACGATGCCGGAGACCTGACGGTCCAGCAGCATCTCCACGTACTCGTCCTCGCGGACGCCACCAGGCGTCTGCGTGCAGAGCACCGGCGTGTACCCGGTGGGGGCGAGCGCGGACTCGATGATCTGGGCGAACGCCGGGAAGATCGGGTTGTCCAGCTCCGGCACCACCAGGCCGACCAGCCCGGCGCTGCGCTTGCGCAGCCGGGCCGGTCGTTCGTAGCCGAGCACATCGAGGGCGGTGAGGACGGCCTGCCGGGTCTCGGGGGCCACACCGGGGCGGTCGTTGAGCACCCGCGACACCGTGGCCTCGCTGACTTCAGCCTGTTGGGCGATGTCGGACAGTCGAGCGCGCATGTGCGGCACTTTAGCCCAACGGCAAAGTCTTGCGTACACTTCTGCAAGCCCTTCCATTCTCTGCAACCTCTTGCTAACGTCCCCGCAACATGCGAGAGCAGCGGCGCAGCGTCTCGGCGCCGGTCAGCAAGAACTTTCAGAGGTTTCCACTGGCGGGCCGCCCTTCCCCCGGCGGGCCGCCATGACGACAGGAGTACCGATGCGCATCCGTACCGCGGGTGTGGTCGCCGTCCTCGGCCTGGCGCTCGCCGCCTCCGGCTGTGGTGACAGCGGCAGCGACGACAAGCCGGCCGCCGGCGAGTCCGCCAAGGCGACCGGCGGCAAGCTGGTCATCTGGGCCGACGACAAGCGCACGGCCGCCCTCAAGCCGTTCGCCGAGGAGTTCGGCAAGGAGAACGGCGTGACCGTCGAGGTCCAGGCCGTCTCCAAGGACCTGCAGACCAACTTCGTCACCGCCTCGCAGCAGGGCAGCGGCCCGGACGTCGTGGTCGGCGCGCACGACTGGATCGGCAACCTGGTCCAGAACGGCGCCATCGACCCGGTGCAGCTCGCGGCCGAGCAGAAGTCCGGCTTCAACGAGACCGCGATCAAGGCCGTCACGTTCAACGGCCAGCTCTACGGCGTGCCCTACGCCACCGAGAACGTCGCGCTGATCCGCAACACCGAGCTGGCCCCCGAGGCGCCGAAGACGATCGAGGACCTGGTCGCCACCGGCAAGAAGCTCAAGGCCGAGAAGAAGGCCAGCGAGATCCTCTGCCTGCAGTCCGGCCAGAACGGCGACGCGTACCACATCTACCCGCTCTACACCTCGGGCGGCGGCTACCTGTTCGGCACCTCGGCCAACGGCGACTACGACCCGAAGGACCTGGGCGTGGGCAAGCCGGAGTCGATCGCTGCCTTCCAGAAGATCGCCAAGCTGGGTGAGAAGGGCGAGGGTGCGCTGAAGCGCTCCATCACCGGCGAGAACTCCATCGCCACCTTCACCGGCAAGAAGTGCGCGTTCCTGGTCTCCGGCCCGTGGGCCGTGGCCGACGCCAAGAAGGCCAACATCTCCTACGACATCTCCCCGGTCCCCGGCTTCGCCGGTGGCAAGGAGGCCCAGCCGTTCGTGGGCGTCCAGGCGTTCTACGTGGCCGCCAAGGGCAAGAACAAGGCCCTGGCCCAGGAGTTCGTCACCAACTACGTGACCAAGCCCGAGCTTGCCGTCGCGCTGTACAAGGCCGAGCCGCGCCCGCCGGCGCTGACCGCCGCCTTCGACCAGGTCAAGGGCGAGGACCCGGACCTGGCCAAGTTCTCCGAGGCCGGTAAGAACGGCCAGGTCCTCCCGGCGATCCCGGCCATGGCCGCGATCTGGGACCCGTTCGGCAAGGCGGAGGCCGCCATCATCGGTGGCGCCGACCCGGCCAAGACGATCACGGCCGCCGGCAAGACCATCCAGGGTCAGATCAAGTAATGAGCGCGCCGCTGTCCGGCCCGGGGTCTGCACCGCAGGCCCCGGGCCGGGAGCCCGTACGCCGTGGGCTCCCGCGCACGTCCCGTACCGCGCGGCAACACGCGCCGATCACCGCGACCGGCCTCGTCGTCAAGGTGGTCCTGCTCGGCCTGGTGGCCGGGATCGCGATCTGGGCGGCCTTCCCGCTCATCGAGGCCGAGCACTGGCTCGCGCTGGGCGTCCTGGCGGTCACCACCGCCGGCCTGTTCTACCTCTACCTGAGCCGCCGGCACATCCCGGCCAAGTACCTGGTCCCCGGCACGCTCTTCCTGATCGCGTTCCAGATCTTCCCGGTGCTCTACACCGCGAGCACCGCGTTCACGAACTTCGGCGACGGCCACCGCGGCAGCAAGGACGACGCGATCGTCGCCGTGCAGACCTCTTCGGTGAAGCAGGTGCCCGGCTCGACCGAGTACAACCTCACCATCGCCACCACCGGCGACCCGGCGACCGGCTCGCTGGTCTTCCTCCTCAGCGACCCGAAGACCAAGGACGTCTTCGCCGGCGACGCGGACGGGCTACGCAAGCTCGACGCCGCCGACGTCGAGGTGAGCAGCCTCAGCGGCAAGATCACCGCCGCGGACGGCTACACCCTGCTGAACATCGGGCAGGCCAGCAGCCGCAGCGAGGCCGTCACCGCGCTCATCGTGCCCACCGACGAGGGCGCCATCCGCTCCAACGGCCTGACCCGGGCGTACGAGGGCAAGGCGGCGCGGGCGTACGACGCCGCGTGCGACTGCGTCAAGGACAGTGAGACCGGCAAGACCTGGACCGCCGACGAGAAGTCCGGCTCCTTCGTCGCCGCCGACGGCGAGCGCCTCGCCCAGGGCTGGAAGGTCGACGTCGGGCTGAAGAACTTCAGCACCGTGCTCACCGACCCGAACATCTCCGGCCCGTTCTTCGGCACGCTGGCCTGGAACTTCGCGTTCGCGATCGGCTCCACCGGCCTGACGTTCCTGCTCGGCATGGCGATCGCGCTCGCGCTGCACTCGCCCCGGATGCGCGGCACCAACTTCTACCGGATCCTGCTGATCCTGCCGTACGCCATGCCGTCGTTCGCCATGCTGCTGATCTGGCGGGACATGTTCAACACCGACTTCGGCCTGCTCAACAACCTGTTCGGGCTGGACGTCGACTGGTTCGGCGGCAACTGGTCGGCCCGGATCGCGGTGCTGCTGGTGCAGTTGTGGCTCGGCTACCCGTACATGTTCCTGGTCGCCACCGGCGCGTTGCAGGCCATCCCCCGGGAACTGACCGAGGCCACCTCGGTCGACGGCGCGTCGCCTTGGCAGTCGTTCCGGTCGGTTACCCTGCCGCTGCTGCTGGTGGCGCTGTCGCCGCTGCTGATCGCGTCGTTCGCGTACAACTTCAACAACGTCAACGCGATCCTGTTCACCACCGAGGGCGGCCCGTTCGCGCCGGACAACCCGCGTAACGGCGCCACCGACCTGCTGATCACCTACACGTACCGGCTCGCGTTCGGCGCACAGGGTGCCGAGTTCGGCCTGGCCGCCACCGTGTCGATCTTCATCTTCGCGATCGTGGCGACGGTGTCGGCGATCAGCTTCCGGCGGACCCGCAAGCAGGAGGAGGTGTACTCGTGACCACCATCGCGGAGACGCCCGCACCCACCCGCCGGCCGGCCCGCCGCTCGCGCGGCCGCTGGTTCACCCAGGTGGGCTGGCGGCACCTGGTCGGACTGGTGGCTGTGGCGTTCAGCCTCTTCCCGATCCTGTTCGTGATCTCGGCGGCGTTCAACCCGCTCGGCACGCTCTCCTCCACCGAGCTGCTGCCGACCGGGGCGTCGCTGGAGAACTTCACGAACCTGTTCGACGACACCGCGTTCGGCCACTGGTTCCTCAACTCGCTGCTGCTGGCAGGCGTGGCCAGCTTCGCGTCGATCTTCCTGTCGTCGCTCGCGGCGTACGCGTTCTCCCGGATGCGTTTCGCCGGGCGCCGGGTCGGCCTGCTCGCGTTGCTGCTGATCCAGATGTTCCCGCAGTTCCTGGCGATCGTGGCGATCTTCCTGATCTTCACCACGCTCACCGACCTCTACCCGGCCATCGGGTTCAACACCCCGTGGGGCCTGTTCCTGCTCTACATGGGTGGCGCGCTCGGCGCGAACACCTGGCTGATGAAGGGCTTCTTCGACACGCTGCCGAAGGAGCTGGACGAGTCGGCGACCATGGACGGCGCGTCGCACGTGCAGGTCTTCTTCCGGATCATGCTGCCGCTGGTGGCGCCGATCCTGGCGGTGACCGGCCTGCTCGCGTTCATCGGGTCGATCAACGAGTTCATCATCGCCAACGTGTTCCTCACCGAACCCGAGTCGAAGACCCTCGCGGTCGGCATGTTCGGCCTGGTCGCGGGCGAGCGCAACAACAACTTCGGGATGTTCGCGGCGGGCACGCTGCTCACCGCGATCCCGACGGTGCTGGTGTTCCAGCTGCTCCAGCGCTACATCGTCTCCGGACTCACCTCCGGAGCGGTAAAGGGCTGAGCCTCCTCGGCTCACGCTGCGGCAAGGGCGTCGTGTCGGCGTACACCGGAGCGGTTCTCGGGCGGACCGCCGCGGTCGGGTGAACCGACCGCGGCGGGTGCCCGCCCCCTCTCCCTGTCGGTACGACGCGAAAGGCAGCACCATGTCCCTTCAGCCGCACCACGACGGCTCCGCCACCTACGTCCCGGAGCAGGAGCCCGCGCTCGGGCAGACCGTGCCGGTCTTCGTCCGGGTACCGGCCGGAACCGGCGTCTCCCAGGTACACGTGCGCACCACCGGCGACGGCGAGCCGCGCTTCGCCGAGGCACGGGTCGACCGCACCGACGGCGACGACGTGTGGTGGCGGGCCGACGTCGAGGTCCGCAACCCGGTCAGCAACTACCGCTTCCTGCTCGACGGCGAACGCGGCACCCGCTGGCTCAACGCGGCCGGGCTGTCCGGCCACGACGTGCCGGACAACGGCGACTTCAAGCTGGTCAGCTACGCGCCACCGCCGGCCTGGGCGCGGGACGCGGTGATCTACCAGATCTTCCCGGACCGGTTCGCCCGCTCGGCCGCCGCCGACGGCCGGACCACGCCGGACTGGGCGATCCCGTGCGACTGGGACACCCCGGTCGTCGGCCGCGGCCCGGAGACGCCCCGCCAGTTCTACGGCGGCGACCTCGACGGCGTCACCGAGCACCTGGACCACCTGGACCGGCTCGGCGTCAACACCGTCTACCTCACGCCGGTCTTCCCGGCGCGGTCCAACCACAGGTACGACGCGTCGAGCTTCGACACCGTCGATCCGCTGCTCGGCGGCGACGCGGCGCTGGCCCGTCTCGCCGACGCGGTGCACGCCCGGGGCTGGCGGCTGCTCGGCGACATCACCAGCAACCACACCGGCGACGCCCACGACTGGTTCACCGCCGCCGTCTCCGACGTGAACGCGCCGGAACGCGAGCTGTACTACTTCGACCTGCCCGGCGCGGACTACGAGTCGTGGAACGGGGTGAAGTCGCTGCCGAAGCTGAACTGGGGCAGCGCCGAACTGCGCCACCGGTTCGCCACCGCCGAGGACTCGCTGCTGCGCCGCTGGCTGCGCCCGCCGTACGGGCTGGACGGCTGGCGGGTCGACGTGGCGAACATGACCGGCCGGCGGGGTGCGGACGCGTACACCCACGAGGTGGCGCGGCTGCTGCGCGAGGTGGTCGCCGACACCCGGCCGGACGGGCTGCTGCTGGCCGAGCACGGCCACGACCACACCGGTGACCTGGACCGCGACGGCTGGCACGGGACGATGAACTACGTCGGCTTCACCGACCCGGTCTGGTCCTGGCTGCGCCACGGCGACGACCCGGTGCCGAACTTCCTCGGCACCCCCGGCGGGGTCCGGCGGCGCGACGCGGGCGCGGTGCTCGCCACCATGAACACCTACCGGTCGCTGGTGTCCTGGCGCTCGTACACGCACTCGTGGCAGCTGCTCGGCTCGCACGACTCGGCCCGGATCCGCACCGTGGTCGGCGACGCGGCCCGGCAGGAGGTGGCGGCCGGACTGCTCGCCACCATGCCCGGCACGCCTGTGGTCTTCGCCGGGGACGAGCTGGGCCTGACCGGTACGAACGGGGAGGGCTCGCGTACCCCGATGCCGTGGCACCGGCCGGAGAGCTGGGACCGGCGCACGTTCGAGGCGTACCGGTCGTTGCTGACGCTGCGCCGCGACGAGCCGGCGCTGCGGCACGGCGGCCTGCGGTGGGTGCACGCGGACGCGGACACGCTCGTCTTCCTCCGCGAGGCGCCCACGTCGACGGTGCTGGTGCTGGCGAGACGCGCCCCCGGCACCCCCGTCCACCTGACCGGCGTGGGGCCGGAGAGAACGTCTACGGCAACGCCCCCGCCCTCCGCCCCGACGCCGAGGGTGCGGTGACGCTCCCTGCGGACGGCCCCACGTTCCAGGTCTGGCGCCTGCGCTAGCGGCCCTCCCGCCCGCCCTCTCGCCCGCGATCTTGCGGTTGGGGTCCGTTGCTTGCGGCTTTCGTCCCGTTTGTCGGGGCGGAAACTGCAAGATCGCGGGGGAGGGGGGTCACGGTATGACGCCAGGTCGGCGGGGTGACTACTACGAAGCGTCGTTGGTGAGGGAGGATGGGGCGCGTGGAAGCTCTTCGACTGATTCTTCTCTACGTCCATCTGATCGGTTTCGCGCTGCTGCTCGGTGGTGGTATCGCCCAGTACGTCACCGGCCGGCTGCGGATCAACGCCGCCATGCTCTGGGGTGCGATCATCCAGGTCCTCACCGGCATCGGGCTGTCCGCTCCGCTGCGCGACGGGGACGAGCCGGCCCCGGCGAAACTTGTTACCAAGTTGGTGCTCGCGCTGCTCATCTTCGTCATGGTCTTCTTCTCTCGTAAGCGGGAGACCGTCAACCGTGGTCATTTCCTCGCGATCGTCGGGTTGACGCTGGTCAACGCAGCCGTCGCGGTGTTCTGGCGTTAGTTCGCCAGCAGTCGGGGAAGCTCGGGAAACGGACGTTCGCGACACCCACCGCGCACGCCCACCGGCCGGATAAGTGACCTGCCCCACCCAAGGGTTACGCCGGGGTAACGGACGCTCAACAGTCGTGCACGATTGGCGGCCGGTGGGTGGGCGCGGGCGTACGCTCCCGTCCGTAACGTGGGACGCCGGCGGCACACCGCAGGCCGGCGAAGGGCTGTGCACCGCGCACGACGCGGTGCGCAAGGGGAAGGAGACGTCTTGCGCTCTGTGCGTGGGATGCGGATCGCCTCCGCCATCGTGGCGGGTGGACTCGTGCTGGGCGCTGCCGCGTGTGGTGAGGCTCCGGACGACGACAACAACGCCGGCGGCGACGGTGGCAAGAAGTTCAGCGCCTGCATGGTGACCGACGTCGGCGGCATCGACGACAAGTCCTTCAACGCCTCGGCCTGGAAGGGCCTGCAGCAGGCGCAGAAGGAGAACGACAAGATCGAGATCAAGAACGTCCAGTCGAAGGCCGAGGCGGACTACGAGGTCAACCTGACCGGGTTCGTCAACCAGAAGTGCGACTTCATCCTGGCCGTCGGTGGCCTGATGTCGGACGCCACCAAGGCGGCGGCTGAGAAGAACCCGAACCAGCAGTTCGGCATCGTCGACGCCAACCCGGGCGTGACAAACGTCTACCCGATGCAGTTCGACACCGCGCAGGCCGGGTTCCAGGCCGGCTACCTGGCCGCCGGGATGAGCAAGACCGGCAAGGTCGGCACCTACGGTGGCCTGCCGATCCCGCCGGTCACCATCTTCATGGACGGCTTCGCCGACGGCGTCGCGTACTACAACAAGGCCAAGAGCAAGAACGTCCAGGTCCTGGGCTGGGACAAGGCCGCCCAGAAGGGCTCCTTCGCCAACTCGTTCGAGAAGCAGGACGAGGGCAAGAAGGTCTCCGACGCGCTCGTCGCGCAGGGCGCCGACATCGTGATGCCGGTCGCCGGTGGCGCCGGTCTCGGCACCACCTCCGCGGCCAAGGCCTCGGGCGGCAAGTACTCGGTCGTCTGGGTCGACATCGACGGCTGCGAGAGCACCCCGGACTGCTCGGCGATCCTGACCACTGTCGTCAAGAACATCCCGGAGGCCGTCAAGGAGGCCGTGCTGAAGGCCGCCGGTGGCGAGAAGCTGCAGTCCACCCCGGGCTTCGTGGGCACGCTGGCAAACAACGGCGTCTCGATCGCCCCGTACCACGACTTCGAGAGCAAGGTCCCGGCGGACCTGAAGGCCGAGGTCGACAAGATCAAGGCGGACATCGCCGCCGGCACCATCACCGTCACCTCGAAGGCCCAGCCGACCAAGTGACCGTTCCGCCGGCCGCCGCGGTGCGATCATCGGCAGCGGGGGCCGGCGGACACCAGGTTTGACGATCCGGCCGTCCCGGCGCAACGGGGAAGGTACCCCAGCGCCGGGGCGGCCGATCAGCTTGACTCCCCCCGACATCCCCACCCGGCGTGGTGGCGGCGCGGCAGGTCGCTACGCTGCACCATCGCTCGCACTCCAGGAGGTTGCGCTGAGACTCGAACTGCGCGGCATCACCAAACGGTTCGGTGATCTGGTCGCCAACGACCACATCGACCTGACGGTGGAGCCTGGAGAGATCCACGCCCTGCTCGGCGAGAACGGCGCCGGCAAGTCGACCCTGATGAACGTGCTCTACGGCCTCTACCAGCCGGACGAGGGCGAGATCCTGGTCGACGGCAAGCCGCTGAAGCTGAAGGGCCCGTCGGACGCGATCGCCGCCGGGATCGGGATGGTGCACCAGCACTTCATGCTGGTGCCGGTCTTCACCGTGGCCGAGAACGTGATGCTCGGCGCCGAGCAGGTCAAGGGGCCCTTCGCCGGCATCCTGGACCGCCGGCGGGCCCGGCGCGAGGTCGCCGAGGTCTCCGAGCGGTACAACCTGCGGGTCGACCCGGACGCGGTGATCGAGGACCTGCCGGTCGGCATCCAGCAGCGGGTGGAGATCGTCAAGGCCCTCACCCGCGACGTCGACCTGCTGATCCTCGACGAGCCCACGGCCGTGCTCACGCCGCAGGAGACCGAGGAACTGCTCACCGTCATGCGGTCGCTCAAGGCCGCCGGCAAGTCGATCGTGTTCATCACCCACAAGCTGGGCGAGGTGAAGGCGATCGCCGACCGGATCACGGTGATCCGGCGCGGGAAGACAGTCGGCACCGCCGAGCCGAGCGCCAGCCGGGACGAGCTGGCCGCGCTGATGGTGGGACGCAGCGTCCGGCTGACGGTGGACAAGGAGCCGGCCACCCCTGGTAAGCCGATCCTGGAGGTCGCCGGCCTGGTCGTGGACGACGACCGGCAGGTACGCGCGGTCGACGGCGTCGACCTGACCGTGCACGCCGGTGAGGTGCTCGGCGTGGCGGGCGTGCAGGGCAACGGCCAGACCGAGCTGATCGAGGCGATCATGGGCCTGCGCCCGGTGCTCGCCGGCACGATCAGCCTCGACGGTGAGCCGACGCACGGCTGGTCGACCAAGAAGGTGCTCCGCGCCGGCGTCGGCTACGTGCCGGAGGACCGCAGCGTGGACGGCCTGGTCAAGGAGTTCTCCGTGGCGGAGAACCTGGTGCTGGACATCTACGACCGGCCGCCGTTCGGCAAGGGCCTGTCGCTCAAGCCCGACGCCATCGCCAAGTCGGCGCGGGAGCGGATCGAGCAGTTCGACGTCCGTACCTCCTCGGCCGACGCGGCGGTCGGCACGCTCTCCGGCGGCAACCAGCAGAAGGTGATCGTGGCCCGGGAGCTGTCCCGGCCGCTGAAGCTCTTCATCGCCGCCCAGCCCACCCGGGGCGTGGACGTCGGCTCGATCGAGTTCATCCACAGCCGGGTCATCCGCGAGCGGGACATCGGCACCGCGGTCATGGTGGTCTCCAGCGAACTGGACGAGGTGATCGGCCTGGCCGACCGGATCGCGGTCATGTACCGCGGCCGGATCATCGGCATCGTCGGCCCGGACACCCCGCGCGAGGAGATCGGCCTGCTGATGGCCGGCATCACCCCGGACGCCGCCACCCCGGACGCCGCCACCGCGACCGAGGACGGCCCTGGCAACGAGGACGAGGCATGACCAACCCGAACCCCGTCTCGGGCTCGCCGGACAAGGAACCGGCGACCGAGGCGCAGGAGTCGCTGAGCGAGGCCCGGGCGACGCCGACGCAGCCGGCGGGTGACACCGAGCAGACGGTCCCCGCCACCGCGACCGCGACCGCGAAGAAGCCGGACCCGGCCGGGGCGTCCCGTCCCAGCATGGGCCGGATGTTCCTGGACAACCTCTGGGCGGCCAACACGATCACCGTGACGGTGCTCGCGGTGCTGCTGGCCATGGTGGTCGGCGCGGTGCTGATCATCGTGTCCGACCCGGAGGTGCTGGCCACCTACAGCTACATCACCGCCCGTCCCACCGACGCGCTGAACGCCAGCTGGACTGTGGTCAGCGAGGCGTACGCGAACCTGTTCAAGGGCGCGATCTTCGACCCGGACGCGGTCGGCTTCACCGCCGCCCTGAGCCCGATCTCGGAGACGCTCACCTACGCCGCGCCGCTCGTCTTCACCGGCCTGTCGGTGGCGCTGGCCTTCCGCGGCGGCCTGTTCAACATCGGCGCCCAGGGCCAGGCGACGATCGCCGTCATCCTGGCCGCCGTGGCCGGCTTCGCGCTGCCGCTGCCGCCCGTCGTGCACCTGCTGGTGGCGCTGATCGCCGGCGCGCTCGGCGGCGCGTTGTGGGGCTTCATCCCCGGCATCCTCAAGGCACGGGCCGGCGCGCACGAGGTGATCAACACGATCATGCTCAACTACGTGGCGGTCTACTTCCTGTCCTGGATCATCGTCCAGAACGGGGTGCAGAACCCGAACCGGGCGGACGCGATCAGCAAGCCGGTCGAGTCCACCGCCCAGCTGCCCCGCCTGCTCGGCGACGACCTGCGGGTGCACGCCGGCATCCTGCTCGCGGTGGCGGCCACCTGGTTCATCGCCTGGCTGCTCAACCGCTCGACGCTCGGCTTCGAGCTGCGGGCCGTGGGCGCGAACCCGGACGCGGCCCGCACCGCCGGCATCAGCGTGACCAAGACGTACGTGCTGGTGATGGTGTTCGCGGGCATGCTGGCCGGTCTCGGCGGCTCGACCATGGTGCTCGGCACCACGGCCACCGCGCTGACCCCGCTGGTGATCGCGCAGATCGGCTTCGACGGCATCCTGGTCGCGCTGCTCGGCCGCGTGAAGCCGTGGGGCGTGCTGCTGGCCGCGCTGCTGTTCGGCGCGCTCCAGGCCGGCGGCAACCGGATGCAGTCGTACTCCGGGATCTCGCTGGAACTGGTCACCGTGCTCCAGGCGCTCATCGTCATCTTCATCGCCGCGCCTGCCCTGGTGAAGACGATCTTCCAGCTCCGGGCGGCCCGCGCCGCCCGGTTGCAGACGAGCCTCGCGAAGGGCTGGTGAGCATGTCCACCACCGCTGTCCCCGAGGTCGCCGTTACCGCGGTCGACGAGGGTTTCTGGACCCGTAACCGGAAGATCGGCGCGGTCCTGCTGGCGCTCGGTGTGCTCGCGGCGGTGCTGTTCGGCGCGCTCGCGACCGACCAGCACGCGCGGTTCACGCTCAGCGAGACCGAGGGCGGGGCCGCCCTGGAGATCAACGGTACGGTCGGCGCGATCCTGTTCGGGCTGATCACCGCCGCGGCCGGAGGCGCGCTGCTGGCCGGTGTGCCCAAGCGCTGGTTCACGCTGCTGCTCGGTGCCGGGCTGGTCGCCTTCGTGCTGAGCTTCCTGTGCTGGCAGGTCTCGGCCGCACCCGAGGGCCGCAACTTCATGCCGCTGGTGAACGTCGTCCGCGGCACGTTCATCCTGGCCCTGCCGCTGATCTTCGGCGCGCTCGCCGGTGTGCTCTGCGAGCGCTCCGGCGTGGTGAACGTGGCGATCGAGGGCCAGCTCCTGATGGGCGCCTTCTCCGGCGCGCTGTTCGGCAGCATGTCCGGCAGCGTCTGGGTGGGCCTGGTGGCCGCCGCCATCGGTGGCGCGTTCATCTCGTTCCTGCTGGCCGTGTTCTCCATCCGCTACCTGGTCGACCAGGTGGTCATGGGCATCGTGCTCAACCTGCTGGCGGTCGGCATCACCGGCTTCCTGTACGAGCGGCTGATGCAGACCGACGCGGCGAAGTACAACAGCGCGCCCCGTTTCGGCAACTGGGAGATCCCGTTGCTGTCCGACATCCCGCTGATCGGCCCGGCGCTGTTCCGGGGCAACATCTTCCTCTACGTCGGCCTGCTGCTGGTGCTCGTCATCCACCTGGCGCTGTTCCGTACCCGGTGGGGCCTGCGGACCCGCTCGGTCGGCGAGCACCCGACCGCCGCGGACACGCTGGGCGTGAAGGTGCTGCGGCTGCGCTACCGCAACGTGATCCTGGCCGGTCTGGTGGCAGGTGTCGGCGGCGCCTCGTACACGCTGGCGCTCTACTCGTTCACCAAGAACATGATCGGCGGTAAGGGCTTCATCGCCCTGGCCGCGCTGATCTTCGGCCGGTGGAGCCCGACCGGCGCGCTGCTGGCGGCGCTGTTCTTCGGCTTCGCCGACCAACTCGCCACCTACCTGGGCGCGATCGGCAGCAGCATCCCGAGCCAGTTCCTGGCGATGCTGCCGTACCTGGCGACGATCCTGGCCGTGGCCGGGCTGGTCGGCAAGGTCCGGGCGCCGGCCGCCGACGGCAAGCCGTACATCAAGGGCTGACCGCCCGCCGCGACACCGTGCCCGGCGGGGCGACCCGCCGGGCATCGTCGTCTCCGGCCGCAACCGCGACCGATCGGCGTTGATTGGGCAGAATGGGGGTTGTGATGGAGATCGACTGGGAGCGGCTGCGAACCGCCGCCACCGAGGTCATGCGGCACGCCTACGTGCCGTACTCGAAGTTCCCGGTGGGTGCCGCCGCGCTCGTCGACGACGGCCGGGTCGTGGTCGGCTGCAACGTGGAGAACGCCGGCTACGGCGTCACGCTCTGCGCCGAGTGCGGCGTGGTCTCGCAACTGCACGCGACCGGCGGAGGCCGGATCGTGGCGCTGTCCTGCGTCGACGCCACCGGTGAGCCGCTGATGCCGTGCGGCAGGTGCCGGCAGCTGCTCTGGGAGCAGGGCGGGCCGGAGTGCCTGGTCGAGGCGAAGGGCGGGCCGCTGCGGATGGCGGAGCTGCTGCCGCACGCCTTCGACGTGGCCGACATCGAGGCGGTGACCGGCGAGCACCCGGTGCCCGTGGTACCGGACCGGCTGGCCGCCTGGCGGGGCCGGGGCACCGTGTTCGTGCACCCCGACCTGTCGGCCGGGCAGCAGGTCTGGACGACGTACTGGGAGCGGTCGTCGGGGGAGACCGAGGACGCCGAGACCGGCGTGCTGGAGGAGGGCTCGACCTGGGACGACCCGGCCGAGGCGATCGCCTGGGGGCTGGCGCGGACGCCGCGCGTGGTCGTGGTGGACGCCTCGGGGACGATCTTCTGGGCTGGTGAGGGTGAGCCTCCTTCGGAGATTCCGGTTCGTTGGGGTTGAGCTGGGGGAATCGGGCCGACCGTGCCCGGCTCCGGGCGGTCAGGCTTGATCCCTCCGCCGGTCACGGTCGGCCCGATTCCTCGACGGTCACCGTTCGCGGGTTGAGCGCGACCAGCGACCATCCCGATTACTGATTGGATCATCAGAAGTGAGTGCTTTTACGGCGGTTGACGTCATCCGGGCGAAGCGGGACGGGGGTGTGCTGAGCGACGGGCAGATCGACTGGGTGGTCGACGCGTACACCAAGGGTCTGGTCGCCGACGAGCAGATGTCGGCGCTGGCCATGGCGATCCTGCTGCGCGGCATGACCGCGCCGGAGATCGCCCGGTGGACCGCCGCCATGATCGCCAGCGGCGAGCGGCTCGACCTGTCGCCGGTGTCCCGGCCGACGGTGGACAAGCACTCCACCGGCGGCGTCGGTGACAAGATCACCCTGCCGCTGACCCCGCTGGTGGCCGCGTGCGGCGCGGCGGTGCCGCAGCTGTCCGGCCGGGGCCTGGGCCACACCGGCGGCACGCTGGACAAGCTGGAGTCGATCCCGGGCTGGCGGGCGGCGCTCACCAACGACGAGTTCATCGCCCAGCTCCGCGACGTGGGCGCGGTGATCTGCGCGGCCGGCGACGGGCTCGCCCCGGCCGACCGCAAGCTGTACGCGCTTCGCGACGTCACCGGCACCGTCGAGGCGATCCCGTTGATCGCCAGCTCGATCATGAGCAAGAAGATCGCCGAGGGGACCGGCGCGCTGGTGCTCGACGTGAAGGTCGGCTCCGGCGCGTTCATGAAGAACGTCGACGACGCCCGCGAGCTGGCCCGCACCATGGTCGAGCTGGGCGGCGCGCACGGCGTCCGGACGGTCGCCCTGCTCACCGACATGTCCACCCCGCTCGGCCTGGCTGTCGGCAACGCGGTCGAGGTGACCGAGTCGGTGGAGGTGCTCGCCGGCGGCGGTCCGGCCGACGTGGTGGAGCTGACGCTGGCGCTGGCCCGGGAGATGCTCGACGCGGCCGGCCTGCCGGACGCCGACCCGGAGGCGGCACTGCGGGACGGCCGGGCGATGGACTCCTGGCGCACGATGATCCGGGCTCAGGGCGGTGACCCGGACGCACCGATGCCCACCGCGAACGAGGTCGAGCTGGTCACCGCGGCCGAGGACGGCTGGGTCGCCGAGATCGACGCGTACGCGATCGGGGTGGCCGCGTGGCGTCTCGGCGCGGGCCGGGCCCGCAAGGAGGACCTGGTGAGCATCCCGGCCGGCGTGGTGCTGCACAAGCGCCGCGGTGACCGGGTACGTGTCGGCGACCCGCTGTTCGAGCTGCGGGCCGAGCACGCCGAGCGGATGCCCGCCGCGCTGGACGAGGCGCGCCGCGCGGTGCGGGTGGCGCCGGACGCCCCGGACGCGACGCCGCTGGTCGTCGAGCGGATCGGCTGACCGGGGACGGCCATGGTGCCGGCCCGGCGGGAGCCGCTATCCTCCCAGGCCAGGGGGGATCGGCCGGCGACGAGCCGAGGTGAGCAGACAGGGGCTTGACCGTGCGCGTACCCGCTCCCGATCCCCGGGCCGTCCGGGAGGCGAGCCTGGACGAGTTGTCCCGGCTGGGTCTTCCGCTGCCGCCGCCGCAGTTCCCGCTGGTGTGGGAGCCGGGCGACGAGATCGAGCTGCGTCCGACCCCGGAGATCGAGGCCCGGATCGCGGTGCTGCACGTGATCCTGGCCCGCTGCTTCGGGATGCCCGCGCAGGCGGCGATGAGCTGGCTGCTGGAGTCGCACCTGGTCGACTCGGTGACGCCGCCGGAGTGGCAGTTCGTGATGGGCGGCCGGGGCGACCACAGGTCGTTCGTGCTGCACCACGACGCGCTGTTCTCGCTGGCCTGGGTGCTCGGGCTGGCCAAGGAGCTGGACCCGACGGTGCCGGTGGACGAGCGGCTGGTCGAGCGGATGCCGAACCTGGTGGCGGGGGAGACGTTCGGCCAGTGGCGGGCCCGGATCCTGGCCGCGCCGCAGCATCCCGGTGACGCCGCGGCGCTGCTCGACCTGCACTACTGCCTCGACTGGGCGTACCTGGAGACCGAGAAGGCCGGTGGCGCGCTGCCGGGCCTGGTGGACGCCAACGCGATCGGGCAGCGCCGGTGGGCGCTGGAGTGGGCGGTGGTGCTGCGCGGGCCGTACCACGACGAGCCGCCGGGCTGGGAAGAGGTCGACCTCTCCACCTGAGCCGCGTCAGCGCGGGCGGTGCACGCCGAGCCGGACGGAGAGCGTGACCGGCACCGGCTCGGTCAGCGCGGCGATGCGCGCCGCGAGCCGTCGCGGGTCGGCGTGCCAGGCGCTCGGTCCCATCCCGACGAGCGTGGTGACCTCGGCGCGGGTCAGCGCGAGCCGGGCCCGGTGCCCGGTCGCGGACTCCTCGGCGAAGTGGGCGCCGAGGCTGCCGGCGACCCGGTCGGCCTTGTCCGGGTCCACCCGCAGCAGGTCCAGCGCGTCGACGAGTTCGGCCAGGTGGTCGGCGGCCGGGGTGACCACCAGCAGCGCGCCGCCCGGGTCGAGCACCCGGTGGAACTCCGGGCCGTTGCGCGGCGCGAACACGTTCAGCAGCACGGCGGTGGACCGGCCGGCCAGGGGCAGCCGCTGCCAGGTGTCGGCAAGCGCGGCGGCGGCCCGCGGGTGCGCCCGGGCCGCGCGCCGCAGCGCCGGCTTGGAGACGTCCAGGGCCAGGCCGGCGGCGTCCGGCAGCGCCGCCAGCACCGCCGCGAGGTAATGCCCGGTCCCGGCGCCGGCATCCACCACCAGGGGGTACGGGTCGACGCCGGCGACGCGTACCGCTGTGGTCGCCAGCGCGGCGACGACGGCGTCGTAGTGACCGGCGGCGAGGAAGCCGGCGCGGGCGGCGACCATCTCGGCGCTGTCCCCGGTGTGCGGGGCGCGGCCGGCGAGCAGGTTCACGTACCCCTGCCGGGCGATGTCGAAGCTGTGCCCGCGCGGGCAGCGCAGCGCGCGTGCGGTGCCGGCGGTGGTCTCGGTGAGCGGCTCGGCGCAGACCGGGCAGCGCAGCCGGGCGAGGACGCGGTCGTCCACGGCTCAGTCCTCCGTCTCCGGTCGGCCGGGGAGGCGGCCGGTGAGGTGGCCGATCACCCGCTGGCTGAGCGTGCCGAGCGCGGCCACCTCGGCCGGGGTGAGCCGGTCGATCAGGTGCCGGCGGACGGCCGCCACGTGCCCTGGTGCGGCGGCCTCGACGGCCCGGCGCCCGGCCGGGGTGAGCACGACGACCGAGCCGCGGCCGTCGGTGGCGCACTCCTCCCGGGTGACCAGGCCGCGTTGCTGCATGCGGGAGATGTGGTGGGACAGGCGGCTGCGGGACCAGAGCATCCGGTCGGCCAGTTCGCTGAGCCGCAGCCGCTGCTCCGGGGTCTCGGAGAGGTCACTCAGGACGTCGTAGTCGGGCTCGGAGAGGCCGGCGTCCTGCATCAGTTCCCGGGCCAGTTCCAGGTCGAGCAGGCGGCGCATGCGGCGGTAGCCGCGCCAGGCGCGGTCCTCCTGCTCGTCCAGCCAGCGCGGTTCGTCCACGGACCGATCCTACCGGTGTTGTTGACATGTCACCAAGTTGCGCCCTAGGTTGATGACATGTCAACCAAACTGCCGTCCCGGCTGGTACGGCTGTTCGCCGGCCTGGCGCTGTTCGGCGTCAGCGTCGCGCTGATGGTCCGCGCCGACCTCGGGCTCGCGTCCTGGGACGTGCTGCACCAGGGCCTCGCCGACCGCACCGGCCTGCCGATGGGCGTGCTGGTCAATGGCGTGGCGCTGCTGGTGCTGCTGCTGTGGATCCCGCTGCGGCAGCGCCCGGGCGTCGGCACCGTGGCGAACGTCGCGCTCGTCGGCCTGGCCCTCGACGCGACGCTGACGCTCCTGCCGCCGGTCGCCCCGCTCGCCGGCCGCATCGGCCTGCTGGTCGCGGGCGTCCTGCTCAACGGCCTCGCCACCGCGCTCTACCTCGGCGCCCGCCTCGGCCCCGGCCCGCGGGACGGGCTGATGACCGGCCTGGCCGCCCGCGGTCTGCCGCTCGGCCCGGCCCGCACCGCGATCGAGGTGACGGTGCTGGCCGTCGGCTGGCTGCTCGGCGGCGCCGTCGGCCCCGGCACCCTGCTCTACGCGATCGGCATCGGGCCGATCGTCGCCTGGTTCGTTCCCCGGCTCACCGCCCCGGCCGCCGTCCCGACAGGAGTGACCTCACCATGCCCCGCCTGACCGTCGTCGTCGCCAGCACCCGCCCCGGCCGGGTCGGCCGCCGCATCGGTGACTGGTTCACCGCGGCCGCCGCCCGCCACGCCGGCTTCGACGAGGTACGCCTCCTCGACCTGGCCGAGGTCGGGCTGCCCTTCCACGACGAGCCGCACCACCCGTCCGAGCGGTTCTACCTGCACGAGCACACCCGGGCCTGGAGCGCCGAGATCGACGCCGCGGACGCCTTCGTCCTGGTCATGCCGGAGTACAACTACGGCTTCAGCGCGCCGCTGAAGAACGCGATCGACTACCTCTACCACGAGTGGCAGCACAAGCCGGTGGGCTTCGTCAGCTACGGCATGACCTCCGGGGGCCTGCGCGCGGTGCAGATGATCAAGCAGGTGGTGACCACGCTGAACATGACCCCGGTCAACGACCAGGTGGTCGTCTTCCTGCGGCAGGCGCTGGACGAGGCGGGCGAGCTGCGACCCGACCCCGGCCGCGAGGAGGCCGCCGCGCTCATGCTGGATCAGCTCGCCCGGCTGGCCGTCGCGCTCGCGCCGCTGCGGACCGAGGTGGCGCGGTGAGCGCGAGGAGTGAGCCGGGTTTGCGAGCCCCGCAGTCGCGAACGAAGGGAGCGCGGTGAGCGCGAGGAGTGAGCCGGGTTTGCGAGCCCCGCAGTCGCGAACGAAGGGAGCGCGGTGAGCGCCCGGCTCTGGGAACTGTTCGGCGAACGCGGGCGCGGGGTGCTCGCCACGCTGCGCCGGGACGGCCGGCCCCAGTTGTCCAACCTCGACTACCTGGCCGAACCGGGCCTGATCCGCTGCTCCACCACCGGCGACCGGGCGAAGGTGCGCAACCTGCGCCGCGACCCCCGGGCGAGCTTCCACGTGACCACCGCCGACGGCGGGGCGTACGCGGTCGCCGAGGGCACCGTGACGCTCACCCCGCCCGCTGCGGCCACCGACGACGCGACCGTCGACGAACTGGTCGAGGTCTACCGGCGGATCCGCGGCGAGCACCCGGACTGGGCCGACTACCGGGCCGCCATGGTCGCCGACGGGCGGGTGGTCCTGCGGCTCGCGGTGGAGCGGGTGTACGGCTGGCGACCCTGAACCGGTCCGGTCCACCGCCGCGCCCGTACCGGGGGTGACTAGGGTCTGAGCATGGTCGCAATCTCGTACGAGGACATCGTCAAGGTCCCGAAGGCGCTGCTGCACGATCACCTCGACGGCGGCCTGCGGCCCGCGACGATCGTCGAACTGGCCGCCGAGGTCGGCCACGAACTGCCCACCACCGACCCGGCGGCGCTCGGGGTCTGGTTCACCGAGGCGGCGAACTCCGGCTCGCTGGAGCGCTACCTGGAGACGTTCGCGCACACGGTGGCGGTCATGCAGACCCCTGCCGCGCTGCGCCGGGTCGCCCGCGAGTGCGCGCTGGACCTGGCCGCCGACGGTGTGGTCTACGCCGAGGTGCGCTTCGCGCCGGAGCAGCACCTGGAGCAGAACCTGACCCTGGACGAGGTGGTCGACGCGGTGGTCACCGGGTTCCGCGAGGGCAGCGCGCTGGCCGCCGAGGCGGGCACCCCGATCCGGATCGGCACGCTGCTCACCGCGATGCGGCACGCGGCCCGCTCGCAGGAGATCGCCGAGCTGGCCGTG
The DNA here is from genome assembly GCF_004637285.1 of Micromonospora sp. CNZ285. Lineage (NCBI taxonomy): Bacteria > Bacillati > Actinomycetota > Actinomycetes > Micromonosporales > Micromonosporaceae > Micromonospora > Micromonospora sp. CNZ285. The sequence continues at coordinate 6,189,724 of NZ_SPQD01000001.1, forward strand.
CGGCACCGCGACACCGGTGTGGTCGGCTTCGACATCGCCGGCGCCGAGGCGGGCTTCCCGCCCACCCGGCACCTGGACGCGTTCGAGTACCTCCAGCGGGAGAACTTCCACTTCACCATCCACGCCGGTGAGGCGTTCGGCCTGCCGTCGATCTGGCAGGCGATCCAGTGGTGCGGCGCCGACCGGCTCGGCCACGGCGTCCGCATCGTCGACGACATCACCCCGGGCAACCCGCCGGTGCTGGGCCGGCTGGCCGCGTACGTGCGGGACAAGCGCATCCCGCTGGAGCTGTGTCCGTCGTCGAACGTGCAGACCGGCGCGGCGGCCTCGATCGCCGACCACCCGATCGGGCTGCTGCGCGACCTGCGGTTCCGGGTGACTGTGAACACCGACAACCGGCTGATGAGCGGCACCTCGATGTCGCGGGAGATGGCGCTGCTGGTGGAGGCCTTCGGCTACGGCTGGAAGGAACTCCAGTGGTTCACCATCAACGCGATGAAGAGTGCCTTCATCCCGTTCGACGAGCGGCTGCGGATCATCGACGAGGTGATCAAGCCGGCGTACGCCGAGCTGATCGGCTGATTACGACTGGCGGGGGTGGCCGGAGAGCAGTGCGGCCACCCCGCGCAGCACCTGCCCGGCCCGGGCCGCCTCGGCGCCCAGCCCGGTCTGCCGGCGCAGCACGGCCGGCTCGGCGCGCAGCAGCGCGACCCCGCGCCGGAGCAGCACCCGGGGCGCCTTGCGCTGCTCGGCGAGATCCCGGGCGAGGCGGCGCAGGAACGTCGCGCCGCGCGGGCGGCGCAGCGCGTACGCCCCGGCGAGCAGCCCCAGCCGGCGGCACTCGGCCACGATCTCGGCCGCGAAGATCCCCTCGGCGACGAAGATTGGCGATCCGTCGACATCGAATGGCCGGGTGGCTACCCGACGGTCTGCGCCGATCGCATAAACCGGCACTTCGGCCTTGCCCTCACGAGCCAGTCGGGCGATTGTTTGCACCGCCGTGTCCGAATCCCAGGACAAGGGGGACTCCCAATCCACCTGTCCGTTTCGACGCGGACACGTAGGGTCATCGCCGTCCTTGTAGAAGTCGTCCAGGCAGAGCACCGGAAGTCCGGTTCGCTGGGCTATGTATGACTTTCCGGACCCGGAGGGGCCGGCGAGCAGGACGACGCGGTGCGGGTGTTCCATTACCTTCAGTGACTCCGGCCAGACGGATTGCTATCAAATTGCATCAACATCTCATCACACCTCCGGTGAGGGACAACCTGGTCTTTCTCTTTGCGGAGCGGCGTGATGGAATCTCGGAGGTCCGACCCGCCGGGTCGGTCGCTCGGCGTTGCCCTCAGGGTGGCGCGGGGCGCGGTAATGCGAGGGCGGTGACGTGAGCAAACGGCCAACGACGGCGGGCTCCTTCCTGTCGCGGCTGCGCCGGCCGATGAGTCGGCTGCGCGATATGCCGATCTGGTCCAAGCTCGGTCTGATCATGATCGTGCCGACCATCGCCACGGTCGTGGTGGGCACCAGTGGTCTGGTCGACCACCTGGAGACGCTCAACAATGCCAACCGGGCGGGGGATCTGGCCAACCTGATCGGCTACTCGGGTGACCTGGTCGACACCGTGCAGGACGAGCGGGTCGGCGCCGTGCTCTTCCTCGGCGCGAAGGAGTTCCAGACCCGGGCGCAGTACCAGGAGGGTTACAACCGCGCCAACCAGCGGGTGGACCAGGCGAAGTCGCCGTACCTGCGGCAGCGTGGCGAGATCGACGACCTGCCCCGCAACTTCGTCGGGCTGCTCGACACGATCGACACTCAGCTGAAGGACCTTCCGGCGACCCGCAGCCAGGTGCTGAACGGCAAGCTGAAGATCAATGACGCCGACCAGGCGTACCGGCAGCTGATCGAGGATCTGCTGGCCATCCGCGACTCGGCCACCCAGCTCGCCGGCAACAACGACCTGAGCGACCGGATGCGCGCGGCGGCCGCCGTCGCCCGGCAGAAGGAATACCTGACCCAGCGCCGGGTCGTCGTCCACCAGGCGCTGACCCAGAACCAGTACACCGCCGCGCTGCGCGAGCAGTTCATCGCCAGCGGCACCGGCCAGTCGCAGTCGCTGGCGACCTTCCAGGCGGTCGCCACCGAGCCCGACAAGCTGTTCTACGAGCAGACCGTCTCCGGGCCCGACCTGCGCAAGGCCGACCGCTTCACGAGTTTCGTCTCGGGCAACAACAACGGCTCGATGGAGAACGCCCCGTTCGGGGCGGACCAGTGGGACCAGACCATGGTCGCCAACGCCAAGCTGATCCGGACCGTGGAGGCCCGGCTCGACGGCAACGTGGTCCGGCAGGCCGACGCGCTGCGTTCGGACACCCAGCGCCAGGTGTTCCTGGAGACCGGCCTGCTGCTCACCATGCTGCTGCTGGCCATCCTGTTCGCGTACCTGGTGGCCCGCTCGATGGCCCGCTCGCTGCGCGACCTGCGCCAGGGCGCCCTGGCGGTGGCCCAGTACGGGCTGCCACAGGCGGTCGCCCGCCTGCGCGACCCGCAGGTGACCGGCCAGCTCTCCCCGGTGCAACTGGCAAACCAGATCGCCGAACCGCTGCCGGTGCGCAGCAAGGACGAGTTCGGCCAGGTGACCGAGGCGTTCAACGCCGTCCACCTGGAGGCCGTCCGGACCGCCGCCGAGCAGGCCGCCCTGCGGGCCTCGGTCGCGACCATGTTCGTCAACCTGGCCCGCCGCTCGCAGATCCTGGTCGACCGGCTGATCGGCCACCTCGACCGGCTGGAGCGCGGCGAGGAGGACCCGGACCGGCTGGCCGAGCTGTTCCAGCTCGACCACCTGGCCACCCGGATGCGCCGCAACGACGAGAACCTGCTGGTCCTCGCCGGTGCGGACTCCACCCGTGTGCAGCGCGAGCCGGCCGCACTGATCGACGTGCTGCGCGCCGCACAGTCCGAGGTCGAGCACTACACCCGGATCGAGTTCGGCGTGATCGACAGGGACATCGAGGTCGCCGCGCACGCGGTCAACGACCTGGTGCACCTGGTCGCCGAGCTGTTCGACAACGCCACCGCCTTCTCCCCGCCGGACTCGCAGGTCATGGTGGAGGCCCGGCGGGTCGGCGACCGCGCCTCCCTCTACGTGGAGGACCGCGGCATCGGCATCAGCACGGAGCAGCTCCGCGACCTCAACGAGCGGCTGGCCACGCCGCCGCAGGTGGACGTCGCGGTCTCCCGGATGATGGGCCTGGTCGTGGTCGCGCGGCTGGCCGCCCGGCACGGCGTCCGGGTCGAGCTGCGGCCGGGCGCCGACCGGGGCACCGTCGCCGACGTGACGCTGCCGACCTCGGTCCTGGTGCCGCGCGCCCTGGCCGGCCGTGGCCTGCCCGGACCGGCCCTGCCGGCAGCGGGCCCGCAGCAGAACGGCCCGGCACCGGCCTTCGGCGCCCTGGCGGCCTTCGGCAACAACAACCCGCCGAGCCTGCCGCCGGCGCCCCACCCGGGCTCCTCGGGCAACCAGGTCACGCTCGGCGGACGGGCGTTCGACCCGGCGCCGCGCAACGGCTCGGGCACCCCGGCGAACGCCGGTGGCGGCCGTGCCATGCCGGCCTGGTCCGACCTGACCGGCGCCAGCCCGTCCGGCGGCGACGGCGGATTCGGCGGCCGGCCCAACGGCCAGTCGACGGACCCGCTTCCGCAGCGGCGCAACCCGGCCGACGGCGACCCGGGCAGCACCGGGCAGCAGCCGGCGATCCCGCGCCAGCTGCCGAGCAGCCCGGAGGCGCGGCCCTACAGCCCGCCGCCGGTCTCCGCGCCGCCGGTCCCGCCGGTGTCGGCCCCGCCGCTGCCCCCGGTCTCCGGCGTGCCGGTCTCCGGCAACCCGTTGCCGTACCGCCCGGTCTCGGCCGCGCCGGTCTCCGGTGACCCGTTCTCGGGCCGCCCGGTCTCCGCGGCGCCGGTCTCCGGTGACCCGCTGCCGTACCGTCCGGTCTCGGCCGCGCCGGTGTCCGGGCAGCCCGCCGCCGGGTACCCGGCCTCCGCGCCGCCGGCGAACCAGCCGCAGGCACGTCCGATGCCCGCACCGGGTGTCAGCGCCCCGCCGGTCTGGCCGCCGGTCGCGCCGACCCCGGCTCCGGCGGCGCCGGAACGGCCCACCGGTGGCATGGACATGACCACCGAGCTGCCCCGGGTGCCGCGCACGGAGATTCCGGCCACCCCGCAGCAGGCGGCCGGCCGGCCGTCCGCCGCTCCGGCCGCGAGCCGGCCGGCCGAGGCCCCGGCGGCGAACCGCCCGGCGGCACCGGTGGCACGCCCGGCCGCGCCGCAGCAGCAGGGCAACCGTCAGCGGTACGCGGACGAGACGATGGAGCTGCCGATCTTCCGGGAGCTGGAGTCGGCGTGGTTCCGCACCCGCCGGCCCGGGCCCAACGAGGAGTCGGCGGCACCGGCCGCGACGACGAACGGCGGCGCCGCCACCGAGCAGTTCGCCAAGGTGGACACGGCCGGCCGGCCCGTGCCGCAGACGACACCCGCAACGACAGGTAACACGCCGATGGCACAATCTCCGACGGCCGGCGGAGCACCGCGTGACAACGGCGCGGCGAACGGGAACACCCGTCCCGCGTACACCGGCGGGTTGCCCACCCGGCAGCCGACCGCGTCGCCGCAGTCCTCCTCCCCGTGGCAGACGGCGGCCGACGACGGCTGGCGTGCCGCCTCGGCGGCCACCGAGGTCCCGGTTGCGGAGACCACCCAGAAGGGCCTGCCGAAACGGACGCCGATGGCGCAGCTCGTGCCCGGCAGCATCGAGAAGCCTTCCGCGTCGGTGCAGCGGCGTACTCCGGAGGGTGTTCGGGGCCTGCTCTCGGCCTACCATCGGGGCGTGCAGCGCGGGCGTAACACCGACAGCAACACGACCGGCCCGGAGGGCACTCCGGGCGGGCAGCAGTCCTCGCAGTCTGACTCAGGCCCGGTGGCCGGGAGCGGGCAGAAGGAGCAACAAGGATGACTACTACGCAGGATCTCGGATGGCTGCTCGCCAACTTCGCCGACCGGGTGCCCGGTGTGGCGCACGCGGTCGCGGTCTCGGCCGACGGCCTGCTTCTGGCCTCGTCCCGTGACCTTCCGCGGGACCGTGCCGACCAGCTCGCCGCGATCGCGTCCGGTCTGGTCAGCCTGACCCAGGGCGCGGCCCGCTGCTTCGAGGGCGGGGCGGTGTTGCAGACAGTCGTCGAGATGGACAACGGTTTCCTGTTCCTGATGTCCATCTCCGACGGCTCGTCGTTCGCCGTGCTGGCGGCGCGGAGCTGCGACGTGGGTCAGGTCGGGTACGAGATGGCCCTGCTCGTGGACCGGGTGGGCGATGCCCTGACGCCGCAGCCGCGCACGGCTGTGGGGATGATGGGCTGAATGACGCGCTGGCCGGTGGGTCAGGTGCGGGAACAACAACGACAGCGACGGATGTCACCGGGGCGAGCCGGTGCCGGGTACGAGGGAGGTGAGCGGCGACATGGATCGTGACGAGCCGACCGGCGCGTTGGTCCGGCCGTACGCCGTCACCCGCGGTCGTACCCGTCCCCGGCTCGACATCGCCCTGGAGGCACTCGTCGAGACGACGGTGCGCGGCCGAGCGGTTGCCACTGGCAATGGTGGCCACGGTCGTGAACACCAGTACATCGCCGCGTTGTGTGACGGACGTGTGCAGTCGCTCGCCGAGATCGCGGCGCGGATGCAGCTTCCGCTCGGCGTGGCCCGGGTGCTCATCGCCGACATGGCGACGGACGGCCTGGTCGCGGTCCACGAGCCGACCATTTTGGACGACTCCGACGACGCGGTGGGCACTGAACTGCTGGAGAGGGTGCTGAGTGGACTTCGCAGGCTCTGACATGTCGCACCGGCCGCCGGCCCCGAGCGGCCGAGTGACGTCGGCGAAGATCGTTATCGCCGGTGGGTTCGGCGTCGGCAAGACGACGCTGGTCGGCTCGGTCTCCGAGATCACGCCGCTGACCACCGAGGCGATCATGACCTCCGCCGGTGTCGGCGTCGACGACACCCGGCAGGTGCCGGGCAAGACGACGACCACGGTGGCGATGGACTTCGGTCGTATCTCGATCGACCGGGATCTGATCCTGTACCTGTTCGGTACGCCGGGTCAGACGCGGTTCTGGTTCATGTGGGACGAGTTGGTCCGGGGTGCGATCGGCGCGGTGGTGCTGGTCGACACCCGGCGGCTCGCCGACTGCTTCGCCGCCATCGACTTCTTCGAGCACCGGCGGCTGCCGTACCTGGTGGCCATCAACTGCTTCGACGGCATGCAGTACCACGATCCGCAGGACGTCCGGGACGCGCTGGCGATCTCCCGCGACGTGCCGGTGGTGCCGTGCGACGCCCGTAACCGGGAGTCCACGAAGCACGTGCTGATCTCGCTGGTCGAGTACGTGCTCACCATGCGGCGCTCGCGGGCCGTCGCGCCCGCCTGACCGACGCGCGGAAGCGCCCGGCGGCCCCAGGGCCACCGGGCGCTTCTTGCCGTCCGGGGTCGGACACGGTAGGCGACCGCCCGGTGACCCTCCATGCGGGACGGTCACCGGGCGGTGAGCGGGGTCAGGCGTAGCGGGTCCAGGTGCCGCGGAACACCTGGTACACGGCGAGCGAGTCGGGCTCCATGCCGCCGTGCCGGTCGGCGCTGAAGGCGTACCCGCCGGCGATGCCCTCGACGGTCTGCGCCTGCAGGAGGGCCCGCAGCCGGCCCCGGTCCAGGCTCGTCGCCATCCGCGCCGACGTGGCGAGGAGCTGGAGCGCGTCCGAGGCGTACGGGGCGAAGTCCGGGCTGACGCCGTGCCGCTGCGTGTAGCGGTTGACGAAGTCCCTGCGGGCCAGCTGCGCCGTCGTGGTGGCGGTGGCGGCGGAGACGTCCAGGCAGGCCGGGTGCACCGCGTACGCGCCCTCCACGGCGGCGGCGTTCGCCCCCTGGACGGTGTCGTCGGCGACCGCGCCGGCGTCGAAGAAGATCGGGCCGCGGTGACCGGCGGCGCGCAGCTCCCGTGCCGCGACTCCGGAGTCCGGTGCGGTGCCCCAGACCACGACGCCGTCCCGCTGGCCCCCGGCGACGCGTTCGGCGGCGGCACGGAAGCGCCGGCCGGTCGCCGGCAGGCGTACCGTGCGGGCCAGGTCGACGGTGCTGTCGGCGAGCGCCTCCCGCATCGCCCGCACACCCGAGTCGCCGTGCATCCCGTCGGCGGCGAGCACCGACACCCGCCGGATCTTCTTGGACTCGAACAGCTCCACCAGGCGACGCGCCATGTCGACGGCGTCCGGGGTGAGCTTGTAGGTGAACGTGCGCTCGTCCAGCGGCAGCACGATGCGGTCACCGTAGCCGAGCGACAGGAACGGCGTCTTGACCCGCTGGGCTGCCGCCGCGAGGGCCGCCGAGGTCTCGCCGAGAACACCGCCGATCAGCGCCTGCGCGCCGATCCGGGTGAGGTCGGCGGCGTGCCGGGCGGCGACCTCGGGATTGCTGCCGTTGTCCAGGATCTGGAGCCGGACCGACCGGACCAGGTTCCCCACCGGCAGGCCGGTGCGGTTGAGCGAGTCGGCGGTGAGCTGCAGGGCCTGCCGCTGGGCGACGCCGAGCAGCGACCCGGCGCCGGTCAGTTCCAGGCTCGCGCCGACGATCAGATCCTGGTCGCTCGGCGCGCTGCTGGACGGGCCGTCCTCCGGCCGCTGGCCCTGCGGAGCGCAGCCGGCGAGCAGCAGGCTCCCGGCAGCGGCGGCGAGGACGCCCCGCCGGGTGAGCACAGTGGAGTCGAACGCCGGTGTCGCCAATGGAATCGCCTTCCCACCCCGGCGAACAGGCGCCGCCGCTGGTCCGCCGGGTATGTTCCCGGCCGGTCCAGCCCAGCGTCAAATCGCCCCGGTGTGGGATGAAACACCCCCGGCGAGCCCGGTCAGGAGCGGTAGCCCGCCGAGCGGTACTCGTACTCCCGGTCGTCGTCGCGGTCGCCGGTGTCGCGGGTGAAGTCCCAGCCGCCGGCCGCCTCACGGCCCGGACGGCCGCCTACGGCGAAGCCGCCGATCTCCTGGCCGCGCCGCCAGCCCCGGAAGTATCCGGTGGTGTTCTCGGCGAGGCTCGCCGCGTTCCGGACGATCCGCAGAGGACGCTCCTCGCGCAGCGGGGAGCCCGGCACCAGGTTGGCCTGCGGCACGCGCTTCGGCAGCCCGGCCTTGGTCTCGGCGCCGACGGAGGGACGGGCGGCCTGTTCGGCCGCCTGCCAGCCGGTGTCGGCGGTGGTCGACCACTCCAGGTCGGCCTCGTCGCCGTGCCCGACGAACCAGGCGGACTTGGCCTGCGCGAAGATCAGCAGGTCGCCGTCACCCTCGTCGGAGACCGGCGGCGGCCGGTGCTCCTTCGGAGCGGGACGCCGCTCGGGCGCGGCGGGCAGCGGCACGCGGCCCGGGTCGCCCTGGTCGACGAGACGCAGCGGCGGCGTCTCCAGACCGGGGTCGGCCGAGCGGCTCATCTCGTCGCGCAGCGCCCGGTCCGCCAGCGGCGGCGGCTCCACCAGCCGCAGCATCGGCGGCTCCTGCGGCAGGTCGTCGGCGAGCCACGGCGGCGTGACCCGGCCCGGGTCGCTCGGCGCGTCCACACCCCGCCCGTACGGGTAGGTGGTGCCCTCCCGCTCCCGGGCGGCGTCGTCCTCGGTGTTCACCAGCGGCCAGTTCGCCCGGGAGCCCGGCGGGGCCTCCGGCGCGGGCGGGCGCGGGGCCGGCACCGGAATACTCAGGTCGGTGGCGCTGAAGCCACCGGTCGGCGGTTCCTGGTGCTGGTTGGTCTTGGGCCGGGGCGGGATGACGGTGCGCTGCCGCTCGGCCCGCGCCTTGTTGATGGCCGCGGTGGTGAGTGTCGGCCGGAACGGCTCGCCGGCCTCGGCGGGCGGCACGGCACCGCGCGGGGACGGGGCGATCGGTGTGATCCCGGGGGGCGGCGGTGGCGGCGCGGAGATCGGCCGGTTGGTGGGGCCGTCCACCCGCGACGGCAGCGGCGCGCCGGTCGGCTCGGGCCGCGCCGGGGGAGCCGACGACGGCCGGCCCAGTGCGGCTGCCGGAGCGACGGGCGTGACCGGCGCCGGGGCGACCGGCGGCGGCGTGACGGGCGCCGGGGCGACCGGCGGCGGGCCGAGCGGCCGGGGCGTCGTCGTGGCGGCCGGACCGGACACCGGCTCCGGACGGCTGCGCCGCCCGCCGGGGACCGGCTCGGGACGGCCTCGACGGCCGGCCGGCTCGGGTGCGCCGGCCGGTTCGGGACGGCCGCGCTGCGGCTCGGCGTTCGGCTCCGGCGGGATCGCGCGCACCGGACGCAGGTCGGCCGCGGGCGCCGGGGCCAGTTCGTCGACCTGCTCGCCCCGTCGCGCGGCGGCCCGGCGGCCGGTCGCGGGGGAGGGAGCGGTGCGTTCGGCGAGCGCGCCGACGAGCGCGTCGCAGCCGGCGTCACAGGTGCGGACGGAGGCGACGGCCTGCCGTACGGTCTCGGCGACGGCAGCGGTGAGCGTGCGGTTGACGGTGGCCCGCCGGGGCGTCTCGGAGATGGCGACGCGCAGCGCGGTCACCGCGTCGGAGACGGCGTCGGCGTCGGCCACTCCCTCGCCGGCCAGATGCGCGACGACCGCGTCGGCGGCCGTCGCGCCACCACGGCCCGCGGGGCCGAGGAGCATGCCCGGCTCGGGCAGCGCGTCGAGCACCGCCAGGGCGACCCGGTCGGCAGGATCCGGGTAGGCCCGCAGCGCGGCCGGGTAGAGCTCGCGGAGCACCTCGCGCAGCGTCACCGCGGCGGAGTGCCGGCCACTCGCCAGCGCCGCGTGCGCGGCCAGGACCTGCGTGTATCCGGCCAGCTCACGCGGTGCCGGGAGGGTCACCGCGGAGAGCGCGCCGGCCTGGAGCGCGCGGGCCAGCCCGACCGCGCGGCGCTCGGCGGGCGGGGACTGCATCTCCTCCAGGGAGTCGTCGTCGGCGAAGCGCTCGGCGAAGTCGTCGACCGAGTCGTCGTCGGCGATCGCCAGCGGCCGGCCGGCGGCGCTCAGCAGCGAGGTGACGATGTGGTCGTCGCTGTCGGCGGCGATGGCCGCGCCGCTCGGACCGCCGGACCGCTCCACCAGCAGCGCGACCAGCCGGGCGTAACCGGCGGGATCGTCACCGATCTCGCAGACGTGCAGCAGACGGCCTGCGTCGTCGACCACAGCGGACGTCAGCGTCGTTCCGGCCGAAGCCGTTCGGTCGGCCGGATCTGCCGAGGCCAGACCGCAGTACACGCGCACGAGCGCCACGGCGTCGTCCTCCTCCCGGGACACAGGTCTTGCTCTGCCAGAGACTGATGCTCCCCGCTCCGGGTCAGTCGCGCCAGTCCACAACCGCAGAGATCTTGCCGACAATGGTGCGCCAACCCAAACTTGCGGTTTGTGCCCCGATTTTCTTCAGCCGGCGCCGACCAAGGAAACCACCGACGCCACCGTTGACGGAAGCGCGCAGAGCCTCGTCCAGGTCGTCCAGGCTGGAGCCGGCCGAGAGCATGTCCAGCACGGCGGGTAGCCGCAGGGCGTACGCCAGGTCACGGGCGATCTCACCGGCTTCGATGAGCAGCTCGTGGTCCCACGCGTCGTGGCCGCCGCGCAGGTTCTCGACCACCAGGTCGAGCTCGTACGTGTCCTCGTCCAGCGGGGCGATGTCGGCCGGTTCCAGCCGTTCGGACAGTTCATTCCAACTGTCCAGCTGGGACAGATCGTTCGGTGCGCCGGAACGGATGAAAGTGACCAATGACTCGGGGGTCTTGAAGAGCAGGAGCCGGCCCTTGTGGGTGAGGAAGAGCGGCACCTCCTCGTCGCCCGCCTCGTCCTCGTCCTCGTCGTCCTCGGCCTCGGAGTCGTCCTCGTCGGCCTCGGCCTTCTCGTCGTCCGAGGCGTCGGCCTTGCCCTTGCGGCGGGACTTGGCGTCCTTCTCCTCGTCCTCGTCGTCCTCCTCGGCGGAGAGGGCGGCGAACTCCTCGTCGAGGATCACCACCTCCTCGTCCTCCTCGGTCTCGACGACCTGACGGCGGGCCAGGAACGGGTCGTCCTGGTCGCGCTCGGCGACGTCGGTCGGGGTCAGCTCGCGCGCCGGCCGGTACGCCCGCAGCGTGAAGCCGGTGCCGGCGGGCAGGGCGATCTCCACCGGGTCGATCCGCACCTCTTCCCAGAGCGCGCGGTCCGCCGGCGGGCGGTCCTCCTCGACCTCGTCGGCCGCGGCGGCGGCGTCGGTGTCGTCGAGCTCGGGCTCGTCGGCGTCGGGCCGTTGGGGCGACTGGCGGGCCACGCTGACCTCCGTGTGCGTTCGGGTTGCCCACCCGACGGCGTCGCGCCGCCGAGTGACTCTGCGCACATACCCTAGTGGGCGACGGTTCCGACCGGGAGTCGCACCCCTTGGCGTCGCGGCGGCACGACAAGTAGCGTTGCTACGCATGAAGGCGCAGGCGCTGCACGGACACCTGGACGCGCTCCTGCTCGCCGTGCTGGAACGAGGCGCGCTGCACGGCTACGCGATCATCGAGGCGTTGCGGGCCCGCAGCGGCGGCACGCTGGATCTGCCCACCGGCACCATCTATCCGGCCCTGCGCCGGCTGGAGCGGGCCGGGCTGGTGGCGAGCACCTGGAGCACCGTCAACGGCCGGGAGCGCCGCACGTACGAGCTGACCGAGGCCGGCGGCCGCGCGCTCGCCGGGGAGCGGGCCGGCTGGCACGAGTTCAGCGCCACCGTCGGGCGGTTCCTCGGCGCGGACGAGCCGCCCACCGCGCCGGTCTGACGGGCGCCTCAGCAGCCCGGCCGGCCGCTCAGCCGGCCAACCGGCGGTCGGCGAGCACCCAGCAGCGGGCCGCCCGGGCCAGCGCGAACCAGGCCGCCGAGACCACCACCATCCCGATGACCAGGGGCGGCCAGGTGAGCGCGGCGTCCCACAGACCGATCGACCAGCCGAACAGCGCGCCCCCGGCGATCGCGCCGAGCAGCAGGCTGCCGGTCAGACCGAAACCGATCAGCCGCGCCGGGCGGACGAGTCGCGGTGAACCCCACCGGGCGACCAGCGGACCGACCAGCAGCGCGACCAGCGCCAGCGCGGCGACCACGCCCCAGATGCCGTTCAGCGAGGCGGAGAGCAGCAGGTAGCTCCGCGGCGGCGGCGGACCGCCGCTCCAGCTCGACCCCTGCCAGGTCAGGTCACCGGCGGCGATGAGCACCACCGCCACCACGAGCGTGCGCAGCGCCAGCCCGCGCAGCGCGCCGACGGCCAGCTCGGCCTGGAAACCCGGCACGAGCTGGGCGTCGCTGCCGAACTCGGCGACCGCCCGCCGCTCCGCCTCCGCACGCGGCAGGCCCCCTTCCCGGTACGCCTCGACGGCGTCCTCCAGCGCGTGCCGCGCCTCGGTCAGCAGGTCGGTCTTGAGCCGGTTCGGCCCGTGCAACCGCGTGGACAACTCGTGCAGCCGGCGGTCGACCACTGCCTCCTCATGCACCCGCATGGGGTAAGCCTGCCACCGGCGGGCGACAACCCGCGTCAGGGGAAACCCGGATCGGCCGGGCGTCAGGGCGTGATCGCCAGGTAGCCGCGCTCGGCCGCCTCCTGGCGCAGCCACTGCTCCCGGTACCAGCCGGGGCGTGCCACCAGCTCGTCGTGCCGGCCGCGCTGCACCACCCGGCCGCCTTCGAGCACCACGATCTCGTCGAACCCGGCGAGGCCGCTGAGCCGGTGGCTGATCAGCAGCACCGAGTGCCCGGCCGGGGTGGCGGCGAGCGTGGAGTCCAGCACCGCGTCGGCGGCCGCCGGGTCGAGCCCTTCGGTCGGCTCGTCGAGCACCAGCACCGGTGGGGCGGCCAGCAGCGCGCGGGCCAGCGCAAGCCGCTGCCGCTGCCCGCCGGAGAGCTGCCCGCCCTGCTCGCCGACCACCGTGTCCCAGCCGTCTGGCTGTTCGCGTACCCAGTCGAGCAGGCCCGCCGCCCGGGTCGCGGCGACCAGATCCGCCTCGGTGGCGTCCGGGCGGCCGAGGAGCAGGTTCTCCTTGACCGTGGCGTGGAAGACGTACGCCTCGGCGAGCAGGCCGCCGACCACCCGGGGCAGGTGCTCGGCCGGGATCTCGGACACCGGCACGCCGCCGGCGGTGACGCGGCCGGTGTCGGGGCGTACCGCGCCGGTGAGCACCGCGGCGAGCGTGCTCTTGCCGGCGCCGCTCGGCCCGACCACCGCCACCCGGCGGCCGGCCGGCAGGTCGAGGTCGAATCCGGCCAGGGCGGGGGCGGCGCCGGCCCGGTAGCGGACCGTCACGTCGGCGAACCGCACGTCGTGGCCGTCGACAGTGGGCTCCGGCGCGTCCGGTCGGGTCGCCGGGCCGGGCTCGGTGAGCAGGTCGGCGACCCGGGCCAGCCCGGCCCGCAGCTGGGTGCGCTGGCGGGCCGCCGCGACGAGCGCGAGCGCCACCTCCACGGCGGCGAGCGAGCCGACCGCGAGGACGCCGACCAGCACGCCGCCGACCTCGGCGCGCAGCGCCACGACCACCACGGCGGCGGCGGTGAGGCCACCGACGAGGACGCCGAGCGCGTCCACCGCGAAGCCGGTCGCGGCGAGCCGGCGTTCCAGCCGGGCCAGTCGTCCGGCCCGCTCGTCGGCGGCGGCGAGCGCGGCGCCTGTCGCGCCGAACGCGGCCAGGTCGGCGGCGCCGTGGGTGAGGTCGACCGCGTCCACGGCGAGCGCGCCCCGCAGCGGGGCCACCTCGTCGGCGGCGCGGCGGGTGATCCGGGCGGCGAGCGCGGGGAGCGCCACCCCCGCCACGAGCAGGCCGAGCGCGAGCACACCGGCGGCCGGTGGCGAGATCAGTGCGGCGACGCCGACCGCGAGCACGCTGACGAGTGCTGCCGCCGCACCCGGTACGAGGACGCGCAGCAGCAGGTCCTGGGCCGCCTCCACGTCGGAGACCAGGCGGCTCAGCGCGTCCCCGGTACGGCGGCCGGTCTCCCGGCGGGCGGCGAGCGTGGCGAAGACGCGGGTCCGCACGTCGGTGATCATGCGCAGGACGGCGTCGTGCCCGGCGAGCCGTTCGGTGTACCGGAACACGCCCCGGCTGACCGCCAGTGCCCGGACCGCGACGATCGCCACCGTCAGCCGGTCCAGCGGCGGACGGCCGGCGGCGCTCATCAGCAGCCAGGTGGCGGTGGCCATCAGCGCCAGGCCGGCGAACTCGGTGGCGGCGGCGAGCAGCCCGGCGCCGAGCAGCCGGCTCAGGTAGGGCCGGGCCAGGCGCAGCACCGCACGTTCCGCCCCGGGCCGGGCGGGCGCGGGCGGTTCCGGCGAGCCGGAGGGCGGCATCGGAACCCCTGTCGGCCCGGCCGGCTCGCGGCCCACAGGCGTCATGCCGTCGCCGGCGGTCACCGGGTCACCGCCGGGCGGGCGGGGGAGACGGGGCTCATCGGGGCACCCCCGGTCCGGTGGCGGTCGGGTGCAGTTCGGTGACCCGGCCGTCCTCGACGCGCAGGATCCGGTCGGCGTCGGCGAGCAGCGCGGGCCGGTGCGCGACGAGCAGCGCGGTACGTCCGGCGACCAGCCGCCGGGTCGCGTCCAGCACGACCGCCTCGCTGGCGCTGTCCAGCCGCGCTGTCGGCTCGTCGAGCAGCACGATCGGCGCGTCCCGCAGGAACGCGCGAGCCAGCGCTACGCGTTGCCGCTGCCCGCTGGACAGGCCGTGGCCGCGCTCGCCGAGGCGGGTGTCCAGCCCGTCGGGCAGGGCGTCGACCACCTCGTCCAGCGCGGCGTCGGTGACCGCCGCGGCGAGCGCGGCGTCCGGGGTGTCCGGTGCGCCGAGGCGGATGTTGTCGGCCAGCGACCCGGCGAACAGGTGCGCCCGCTGCGGCACCCAGGCCAGCTCGCGCCGCCAGGCGTCGAGGTCGACGCCGGCCAGGTCCACCCCGTCGACGGTGACCCGGCCCGAGGTCGGTGCGACGAAGCCGAGCAGCAGGTTGAGCAGCGTGCTCTTGCCCGCGCCGCTGGGCCCGATGATCGCCACCCGGTCGCCGGGCCGGACGGTCAGCGTGACGTCGCGTAGCGCGGTGGTGCGGTCGTACGCGACTGTGACGCCCTCGAAGCGGATCTCACCACGGCCGCGCGGCGCCGGACGGCGGGGCTCGGCGGTGGCGGGCGCGTCGGTGGCGGAGAGCGTGAGCGCCTCGTTCAGCGCGGTGAGTCCTTCCATGCTGGCGTGAAACCGGCTGCCCGCGGCGCGCAGCGGCAGGTACGCCTCCGGGGTGAGCAGCAGCACCAGCAGTGCGGTGGAGAGCGTGAGGCCGCCGCCGAGCAGCCGGATGCCGACCGGCACCGCGACCAGCGCGACGGAGAGCGTGGCGACCAGTTCCAGCACCAGAGCGGACAGGAACGCGATGCGCAGCGTCTTCATGGTGGCCTGGCGGTGGCCGTCGGCCATCCGGCGTACCACGTCGACCTGCCCCTTGGACCGGCCGAACGCGCGTAGCGTGGGCAGCCCGGCGACCATGTCGAGGAAGTGCCCGCCGAGCAGCGACAACCGGCGCCACTGCCGTTCGGTGGCGGCCTGCGCCTGCCAGCCGAGCAGCGCGCCGAAGATCGGGATGAGCGGGATGGTGAGCGCGATGATCAGCGCCGAGCTCCAGTCGGCGAACACGATCCGGGCCAGCACCGCCACCGGCACCGTGACGCTCAGCACGAGCTGCGGCAGGTAGCCGGTGAAGTACGGGTCCAGCGCGTCCAGGCCGCGCCCGGCCAGCGTGGCGAGCTGCCCGGCCCGCTGCCCGGCGACCCAGGTGGGGCCGTGCCGGCCGACCGCGCCGAGCAGGTCGGCGCGCAGCGCCGCCTTGACCGTGGCGGCGGCCCGCGCCGCGACTGTGCCCTGCGCCCAGCTCACCAGCGCCCGCCCGGCCACAGCGGCCACGAGACCGGCCAGCGCCGGCCGGTGCAGCCGCCCGTCGAACGCCGTCGCCAGCAGCGTCGCCAGCGCGGTGGCCTGGGCGATCACCAGCAGTGCGGTGAGCCCGCCCAGCACCGCGAGCACGGCGAGGTCGCGCCGGGCCGCGGGGACCCGACGCAGCAGACGCGGGTCGAACGGGCGGCGGTTCACCAGTACACCGGTGCCCTGCCGTCGATCCGTCCCCGGAAAACCCACCAGCACATCGCCTGAAAGCCTAGTAGGGCCGGCAGGAGCGGTAGCGCGAGCCATCCCAACAGCGCCAGCGTCGGGTGGCTGGCGGCCGCCTCGGTCACCGTCAGCGACGCCGCCGGGTCGGTGGTGGAGACCAGGATCCGGGGCCAGAGCGCGGCCCCGATCAGCGGCGCGGGCAGCGCCAGCGCCGTCGCGGTCGCGGCGAAGGCCACCAGGGCCCGGCCCCGCCGCAGCGCCGCGCGGGCCGCCAGCAGCGCCGCCACGAGCGCCAACGGCAGGAGTACGGCGACAGCCGGGCGCGCCACCGCGGCGCGTACCCGATCGGAGAGCACACCCAGGACGGTGGCCGCGCCGACCGCGACGAGTGCGGCGGGCACCAGGCCGGCCGCCAGCCGGGCGAGGGCCGGCGCCTCGGCGGCGGGCAGCCGGAGCGTGAGGAACGTCGCACCGTGCACCGCCACCAGCGCGAGCAGCGCCAGCCCGGCGGCGGCGACGAACGGGGTGGCGAGATGACCGACACCGACCACGTGGCCGTCGGCGCTCAGCGGCACGCCCTGAAGCAGCCCGGCGAGCACCGCGCCCCAGCCCAGCGCGGCCAGCACGCAGCCGACCACCACCACCCGGTCCCAGCGGGCGCGGGCGGTGGCGGAGGCCGGGCGGCTGCGCAACTGCACCCCGGCGGTCACCAGCACCACACCGGCCAGCGCGGCGAGCACCGCCGGGTAGAAGCCGGAGAGCAGCTCGCCCTCCAGCCGGGGGAACGCGCCGAACAGGATGCCGACGGCGGCGACCAGCCAGACCTCGTTGCCGAGGAAGAACGGCCCGAGCGCGGTGAGCGTGGCCCGGCTTCCCGGCGCCGGGCCGCGCCGGGCCAGCAGCAGGCCGACGCCGTAGTCGTAGCCGCCGAGCACGAGGTAGGTGGCGAAGAAGAGGCCGAGCAGGGCGTACCAGGCGAGTTCCACGGCGGGCTCCCTCAGACGAACACGGGCTGGTGGTGGGCGTCGCTGTCGGGCGCGGGCGGGCGGCCGAGCGCGGGGTCCTGCGCGCCACGGGCGGCGTGCCGGGCCATCAACGTCCAGTTGGTCACCGCGAGCGCGCCGAGCAGCAGACTGAACCCGATCAGCGAGGTGAGCATCAGCCCCGGTGAGACCGGCGAGACGGCCTGCGCGGTGGGCAGCAGCCCGTACGCGGCCCAGGGCTGGCGGCCGACCTCGCGGGCGATCCAGCCGAGCAGCATCGCCACGAAGGGCAGCGGCAGGCCGAGCAGGATCAGCCAGAGCGGCGCCTTCAACCTGATGATCCAGTCGCGCCAGAGCAGCGGCAGCAGGAGCCAGAGCGCGCCGAGCGTGAAGCCGATCAGGATCATGAAACCGAGGCCGACGTTGGAGAGCACAGGTGGTTCCCAGTCGCCCGGGCCGAAGCGCGCGGTCCAGTCGGCGACGAGCGCGTCCCGCTCCGGCCCGCCGCCGAACTTGGTCGGCTGGAGCTGCCCGACCGGCCCGAACTGGGCGAAGCCGAAACCCTGGAGCAGGCTGACCGCTAGGGCCGCGGTGACCAGGCCGAGCCGCAGCGAGGTGCGGAACAGCGCGTAGTCGGGAGTGCGCCGCAGCAGGTGCCAGGCGCTCACCGCGGCCATCAGCAGGCCGCCGGTGACCAGGCTCGCCGAGATCACGTGGCCGAACGCCATGCCGAACGTGGGGTTGGTGAGCAGCGCGCCGAAGTCGGTGAGGTGGGCGACGCCGTCGCGGACCTCGTATCCGACGGGGTTCTGCAGCCAGGCGTTCGCCACCATGATCCAGAAGGCCGAGGCGTACGCGGTGATCGCCACGCCCCAGAGCAGCGCCAGGTGGACGCCGCGCCGCAGCCGGTGCCACCCGAAGATCCACATGCCGAGGAACGTGGACTCCAGGAAGAACGCCACCAGCGTCTCGATGGCCAGTGGCGCGCCGAACACGTTCCCGACGTAGCGCGACAGCCCGCTCCAGTTCAGGCCGAACTGGAACTCCATCACGATGCCGGTGGCGATGCCGAGCACGTAGTTGATCACGTAGAGCTGGCCCCAGAACCGGGTCAGCCGCTCATACACAGGCTTGCCGGTCAGGTAGCCGGCCGTCTGCAGCCCGACCAGGAGCGTGACCAGGCCGAGCGTGACCGCCACGAACAGGAAGTGGATCGAGGTGGTGGTGGCGCACTGGAGGCGGGCGAGGAGCAGCGGGTCCACTGTCGTCTCCCATGGGTTGGCTCTCTTGTCGTAGCCAACCTACACGTAGCCTCGCTACCTATAGGGGCGCGCGGACCCGGAGAAGTCCCGTAGGGGGCGACGTCAGCTCAGGAACAGGGCGAACGGCAGGGAGACGAGCGTGCCCGCGACCGCCAGCGCCATCGCGCCGAGCACCCGCGGCGGGCGGTCCGCGACGAGCAGCCGCTGCACGCGTACGTCGAGGTCGCGGTCGCCGAGTCCGAGCGTGCCGGCCGGCTGGACCCGATGCTCGGCGGCGGCGAACCGGCGCAGCGCACCGGCCAGCGGCGCGTCCGCGTGCAGCTCCCGGGCCTTGTCGTCGGCGCGCATCTCGACCAGCAGCGCCACCCGCGCGTGCGCGTCCCGCACCCACCGGAACCAGGGCAGCGCCCGGCACAGCGCGGTGAACGGCAGCAGCACCAGGTCGTGCCGCTCCTGGGCGTGCGCCCGCTCGTGGGTGAGCACCGCCGCCAGCTCGGCCGGATCGAGCAGGTCGAGCGTGCCCGCGCTCACCACCACCCGGGGACGCACCCCGGGCAGGCAGTACGCCGCGGCGCTCGGGTGGTCGAGCACCAGCGCGCCGGGCACCGTCGGGTCACGCCGGGCCACCAGGTGCAGCAACTCCCGGTGCCGGCGCTGGGCGCGGACCGCGCCGTGCAGGCTGCGTACCGTCGTGGTGAGCAGCACCGCGCCGATGCCGAGACCGACGCCGACCAGGCTGAGGTGCACCGCGCCCACCCCGGCCGGCAGCGTGCCATGCGCCAGGTCGTCGGCCAGGGCCACCAGCGCGTGCCCGGTCGCCCGGTCGTACGCGTCGAGCCCCAGCGCCATCGGCAGCCCCATGGCCGACAGGCCGAGCGCCAGCCCGACCGCCTGCCAGCAGATGATCGCCACCCGGGGTGCCCGCCAGGTCCAGCGCGCGGCGGCGAGGACCTGCGCGGTCAGCCAGCAGGCCAGGATGATCGCGGCGAAGTGCAGGGCGTACGCCACGGCAGCCGCCCTACCGGTCCGTCGCCTCGTCGAGCGCCGACCGGCCGGGCCGGGGGTTCTCGACCCGGCCGGCCGGTCCGTCCTCGACAGTCGCCCCGGCCTCGGCGCCGAGCGCGGCGCGGAGCACGTCCGCCTCCGTGCCGGTCACCGAGCGGGCGAAGCGTACGAGTGCGGCGTCCCGGCTGCCGCCGAGGTCGAGGGCTTCGAGCATGAGCTGGGCGATGTGCGCCTCACGGGTGGCGGCCGGACGGTACCGCCAGGCGCGGCCCTCCCGCTCACGCTGCACCATGCCCTTGCCGGCGAGCCGGTCGAGCACGGTCATCACGGTGGTGTAGGCGAGTTCCCGGCCGTCCAGGGCGTCGGCGACCTCGCGCACGGTCACCCCGCCCGACGAGGCGGGCGCCGCGTCCCACAGCACGTCCATCACCGCACGCTCAAGGTCCCCCAGCCGAGTCACCCGTCAATCCTACCCCCGGTAGTAGATCCCCTTCGACCCCCGGGGACCGCCTCGCTCAGACGCCCTTCGGGTGCCAGACCGTCTTGGTCTCCAGCAGCGTGGTCATCCGGGTGATGCCGGGATCGGCGTACCAGTCGTGGTCGGCCGGGGCCGGCCGGAGCACCCGCTTGAGGTTCTCCGCGGCCTTGACCTCCAGGTCGGCCGCCAGGCCGGCGTCGGCGACGCCGGTCAGGTCGATCGCGTTGACGTCCATGTGCGCGGCGAGCGTCGGCACCGTCTCGGTCAGCCGGCCGGTGAGGATGTTCACCACCCCGCCGGGCAGGTCGGAGGTGGCGAGCACCTCGGCCAGCGTCACCGCCGCCAGCGGCGCCGCCGGGGAGGCGGCCACCACCACCGTGTTGCCGGTGACGATGGCCGGGGCGATCACGCTCACCAGGCCGAGCAGCGCGGGCTCCTCGGGGGCCACCACGGCCACCACGCCGGTGGGCTCCGGCGCGGACAGGTTGAAGTACGGGCCGGCCACCGGGTTCGCTCCGCCGTACACCTGGGACAGCTTGTCGGACCACCCGGCGTACCAGACCCAGCGGTCGATCGCCGCGTCCACCTCGTCGGCCGGGACGCCCAGGGCGACGAACTGCTCGCGCCGGCCCTCCAGCATCTCGGCGACCCGGTAGAGGATCTGACCCCTGTTGTACGCGGTCGCCCCGGCCCAGCCCTTCACCGCGGCCCGGGCGGCGACTACCGCGTCCCGCGCGTCCTTCCGGGAGGCAAGAGACACGTTCGCGGATTGCACGAGATACGACCGTCCCGACTCGCTGCGCGGGAACTTCCCGCCGATGAAGAGCTTGTACGTCTTGCGTACCGCGACCCGCTCAGACATTGAGGTACCCCTCCAGCCCGTGCCGGCCGCCCTCGCGACCGTAGCCCGACTCCTTGTAGCCGCCGAACGGCGACGTCGGGTCGAACTTGTTGAACGTGTTCGCCCACACCACGCCCGCGCGCAGCCGGTCGGCCAGCCACAGGATCCGGGAACCCTTGTCGGTCCAGATCCCGGCGGACAGCCCGTACGGCGTGTTGTTGGCCTTCTCGACGGCCTCCGCCGGGGTGCGGAACGTCAGCACGGACAGCACCGGGCCGAAGATCTCCTCGCGGGCGATCCGGTGCGCCTGGGTGACGCCGGTGAAGATGGTCGGCGCGAACCAGAAGCCGCGCTCGGGCAGCTCGCACGGCGGCGACCAGCGCTCCGCGCCCTCGGCGGCCCCGGCGTCGGACAGCTCCCGGATGCGGGCGAGCTGCTCGGCCGAGTTGATCGCGCCGATGTCGGTGTTCTTGTCCAGCGGGTCGCCGACCCGCAGCTGGGCCATCCGGCGCTTGAGCGACTCCAGCACCCGGTCGGCGACGGACTCCTGCACCAGCAGCCGGGAGCCGGCGCAGCAGACATGGCCCTGGTTGAAGAAGATGCCGTTGACAATGCCCTCGACGGCCTGGTCGATCGGGGCGTCGTCGAAGACGATGTTGGCGGCCTTGCCGCCCAGCTCCAGCGTCAGCTTCTTGCGGGTGCCGGCGACCGAGCGGGCGATGGCGCGGCCGACCTCGGTCGAGCCGGTGAACGCGACCTTGTCCACGCCCGGGTGCTCGACCAGCGCCCGGCCGGTGTCGCCGGCGCCGGTGACGATGTTCACCACGCCGGCCGGCAGGTCGGCCTGCTGGCAGATCTCGGCGAACAGCAGCGCGGTGAGCGGGGTGGTCTCGGCCGGCTTGAGCACCACGGTGTTGCCGGCGGCCAGCGCCGGGGCGATCTTCCACGCCAGCATGAGCAGCGGGAAGTTCCACGGGATGACCTGCGCGGCCACGCCCAGCGGCTTCGGGTCGGAACCGAAACCCGCGTGCGGAAGCTTGTCCGCCCAGCCCGCGTAGTAGAAGAAGTGCGCGGCGACCAGTGGCAGGTCGACGTCGCGGGACTCCTTGATCGGCTTGCCGTTGTCCAGCGACTCCAGCACCGCCAGCTCACGCGAGCGCTCCTGGATGAGCCGGGCGATCCGGAACAGGTACTTGGCCCGGTCCCGGCCCGGCATCGGACCCCAGACCTTCTCGTACGCGCTCCGGGCGGCGCGGACCGCGCGGTCCACGTCGTCGGCGCCCGCCTCGGCGATCTCGGCCAGCACCTCCTCGGAGGCCGGGTTCACCGACTTGAAGCTGCCGCCGGAGGCCGGGTCGACGAACGCGCCGTCGACGAAGAGCCCGTACGAGGGCTTGATGTCCACCACCGAGCGGGACTCGGGGGCGGGTGCGTATTCGAACATCGCGTTCAGTCCAGGGTGAAGTAGTCGGGGCCGGCGTAGACGCCGGTCGTCAGCTTGGTGCGCTGCATGAGCAGGTCGTTGAGCAGGCTCGACGCGCCGAACCGGAACCAGTCCGGGCTCAGCCAGTCGGCGCCGACCGTCTCGTTGACCATGACCAGGTACTTGATCGCGTCCTTGGTGGTCTTGATGCCACCGGCCGGCTTGACGCCGACCTGACGCCCGGTGGCGGCGCGGAAGTCGCGGACCGCCTCCAGCATCACCAGCGTCACCGGCAGGGTCGCCGCGACCGGGACCTTGCCGGTGGAGGTCTTGATGAAGTCGCCGCCCGCGAGCATGGCGAGCCAGGACGCCCGCCGCACGTTGTCGTACGTGGCCAGCTCACCGGTCTCCAGGATCACCTTCAGGTGGGCTGCCCCGCAGGCATCCTTGGTGGCCACGATCTCGTCGTAGACCTCGGAGTAGCGCCCGGCCAGGAACGCACCCCGGTTGATCACCATGTCGATCTCGTCCGCGCCGGCCTCGACCGCCGCGCGCACGTCGGCGAGCTTGATCTCCAGCGGGGCCTGACCGGACGGGAACGCGGTCGCCACGCTGGCCAGGTGCACGCCGCTGCCGCGGAGCACCTCCGCCACGTACGGGACCATCGACGGGTAGACGCAGACGGCACCGACGTGCGGGCAGCTCGGGTCGGCCGGGTCGGGCCGCAGCGCCTTGGCCGCCAGCGCCCGCACCTTGCCCGGGGTGTCCGCCCCTTCCAGGGTGGTCAGGTCGACCATCCGGATCGCCAGGTCGATCGCCTCGGCCTTCGCGGTGGTCTTGATGGAGCGGGTGCCGAGTTGTGCCGCCCGCTGCTCCGCGCCGACCTGGTCCACGCCGGGCAGGCCGTGCAGGAAGGTCCGCAGAGCGGTCTCGGATCGTCCCAGCTCGGTGAGGTCCGACCGGGCCGACGTCGTTGTCGCCGTCATGCCCCGAATAGTACGCACCCGCGAGTCGAGTGATCTTGCTCACGAACGAGCGGTCGTGAGCGTCATACGTGAGCGGTGTCGCTGGTCGTACCGCACCCGCCCTGTGCCGGGCCGGCAAACGGTAGGTTGAGCGATCGTGGACGTAACAGTCATTGACCATCCGCTCGCCCAGACGCGGCTGACCGCCATGCGGGACGCCCGGACCGACTCCTCGTCGTTCCGGGCGGCGCTGCGCGAACTCACCACCATGCTGGTGTACGAGGCCGCGCGCTCCTTCCCGGTCGAGAAGTACTCGATCCAGACCCCGGTCACCGCCACCGAAGGCAGCCGGCTGGCGAACCCGCCGCTGCTGGTGCCGGTGCTGCGGGCCGGTCTCGGCATGGCCGACGCCGCGCTCGGCCTGCTGCCCGAGTCGTCGATGGGCTTCGTCGGCCTGGCCCGCGACGAGGAGACGTACGAGCCCCGCGCGTACATGGAGTCGCTGCCGCGCGACCTCGCCGGCCTGCCGGTGCTGGTGCTCGACCCGATGCTCGCCACCGGCGGCTCGCTGGAGCACTGCTGCCGGCTGCTCGCCGACCGGGGCTGCACCGACATCACCGTGCTGTGCGTGCTGGCCGCGCCGGTCGGCATCGAGCGGCTGGAGCGCTCCGGGCTGCCGCTGCGCCTGGTCACCGCCTCGATCGACGACGGCCTGAACGACTCGAAGTTCATCGTCCCCGGCCTGGGTGACGCCGGCGACCGCCAGTTCGGCGGCATGCCCCGCTTCTGATCCGGCCGTCCGGGTTCCGGATCCGGCACCGGCGACGCCGGTGCTCCGGCGTCGCGGCGCCGTCGGCAATCCGGCAATCCGGCGATTCGGTGGAGAGGGCTCTTTCCTGCGGGGAAGGGCCCTCTCGCCGTGAATCGGGCGGCCCCGGCGAGTCGATGCGCGGGGGTGCGGGGAGGCGCTAGCGTTCCGGGCCATGACTGGTGTTGCGCTCGCCGAGGAGCTGCTGCTCCTCGCGTATGACGACGAAACCGGCAAGGCCACCATGCCACGGATCAGCCTGGACCTGGGCATGGCCGCCGCGGTGCTGGTCGAGCTGGCCCTGGCCGGACGGGTCGCGTACGCGGACGGGAACCTGGCGGTGGTCGACCCGGCCCCGACCGGCGAGCCGATCGCGGACGCCGTACTCGCCAAGATCGCCGCGGACACCCCGCACACGCCGTCGTCGTGGGTGCAGCGACTGCGGCACGGGCTGCGCGACCGGATCCTCTCCGACCTCTGTGGCCGGGGTGTGGTCCGCGACGTCGACGAGACCGAGCTGGGCTTCATCCACGTGCACCGCTACCCGGTGGCCGACGCCTCGGTCGAGGCGGACATCCGGCAGCGGCTGGCCGACGCGCTGACCAGCGGGCAGCTCCCGGACGAGCGGACCGCCGCGCTCGCGACGCTGGTCGCGGTGCTGCGGATGGAACCCGCGCTCGGGCTGACCGGCCCGGCCGCCGAGGACGCCGGCCGGCGCCTGGAGGAGATCGCCGCCGGCGCCGGCTTCTCCGGCACGGTGAGCCTGGACGACAGCGTGGTACGCCCGTCGATCAGCCTGGTCATCGCCGCGCTGGGCCAGGCCGTCGACGCCGCCCTGGGCAAGCGGCCCGCCGCAGGCTGAGGCCGGTGACCGGTGCGTCCGTCGCCGCCCGCGCGACGGACGCACCGGACCGTCAGAGGCCCAGGGCGGCGGCGATCTCGTTGCGCAGCTCGGTCACCGCGGCACGCGCGCGCTGCCGGGCCGCGGGCACGTCGCCGCCGGTCACCGGCTCCACCACCTCCAGGTACGCCTTGAGCTTCGGCTCGGTGCCGGACGGCCGGATCACCACCCGGGCCGCGCCGGTGCGCAGGATCACCACGTCCGCGTCGGGGAGCAGGTCGGACGCCTCGGTCACCGGCTGCCCGAGCAACGCGGTGGGCGTGGCCGCCCGGATCCGGGCCATCGAGTCCGCGATCACCCGCAGGTCCTCCACCCGGACCGAGAGCTGCTCGGTGTGGTGCACGCCGAACTCGGCGGCCAGCTCGTCGAGCCGGTCGAGGAGCGTACGGCCCTCGGCCTTGAGACCGGCGGCCAGCTCGGCGACCGTCAGCGCGGCGGTGATGCCGTCCTTGTCCCGGACGTGCTCCGGCGCGACGCAGTAGCCCAGCGCCTCCTCGTAGCCGTACACGAGCGGCTCCCGGCCGCCGCCGGCCCGGACGATCCACTTGAACCCGGTGAGCGTCTCGTCGTAGGGCAGGCCCCGGGCCGCCGCCATGGCCCGCAGCAGCGCCGACGACACGATCGTGGTGGCGTACAGGCCGGTCACGCCGCGCCGCATCAGGTGGTCGGCGAGCAGCGCGCCCACCTCGTCGCCGCGCAGCATCCGCCAGGAACCGGCGTCGCGTACGGCCACCGCGCAGCGGTCCGCATCAGGGTCGTTGGCGATGGCGAGGTCCGCGCCGGTGCGGTCGGCGAGCGCGACCAGCAGGTCCACCGCGCCCGGCTCCTCCGGGTTGGGGAAGCTCACGGTCGGGAACGCCGGGTCCGGCTCGGCCTGCTCGGGCACCACGCCCGGCACGCCGAATCCGGCGCGCGCGAACGCGGCGGTCAGCACCGCGCCGCCCACCCCGTGCAGCGGCGTGTACGCCACCTTCAGGTCCCGCGGTCCGGCCGGGTCCACCACGGCGGCGGCCCGCTCCACGTACGCGGCCACCAGGTCGTCGCCGAGCACCTGACCGGCCGGGCCGAGCGGCACCGCCGCGAGCGGGCCCACCGCGCGGATGGCCGCCTCGATCCCGGCGTCGGCGGGCGGCACGATCTGCGCACCGGCGCCCAGCTCACCGCCGAGCTGCGCGCCCAGGTAGACCTTGTAGCCGTTGTCCTGCGGCGGGTTGTGGCTGGCGGTGACCATCACGCCGGCGACCGCGCCGAGCTGCCGGACCGCGAACGCCAGCACGGGCGTGGGCAGCGGCCGGGGCAGCAGCAGCGCCTGACGGCCCGCACCGGTGGCCACCTGTGCGGTGCGCTCGGCGAAGGCCAGCGAGCCGCGCCGGGCGTCGTACCCGATCACCAGCGGGCCCTCGCCGCCCTGGGCGGCGAGCCAGCCGACGAGCCCGGCGGCGGCCTGGGTGACCACGGCGAGGTTCATGCCGTTGGGCCCGGCCCGCAGTGGGCCGCGCAGCCCGGCGGTGCCGAAGGTCAGCGGGCCGGCGAACCGGTCGGCCAGGTCGGCCGCCGTGCCGGGCAGCCCGTCGAGGACCGCGCGCAGCTCGACGCGGTCGGCCGGGTCCGGGTCGTCGGCGAGCCAGCGCTCGGCGCGTACGCGAAGGTCGTCAAGGTCAGTGGTATCCGCCGCCATTGCCTCATGAAAGCACGGCGGCGGATCACCACCGACCGTCGGCCTCGACTCAGTTCGCCGCCGTGAGCTGGAACGAGCCGGCCATCGCGTCGTAGATCGGCTTGCTCTCGGCGAAGGTCGCGTCGCTGGAGGTGAGGTAGAACGAGTAGACCTTGCCGCCCTGGACCACGCCCCGCCACACGCCGTGCCGCTTCTCGTCGCCCTCGCCGCAGGTGTACTCGAACTCGGCGGCCGGCTTGCCGGCCAGCGTCGTCTCGGTCATCGCGAGCTGCGCGTAGGGCTTGGCGCACGACTTGCTCTTGTCGCGCAGGTTGCGGGAGGCGAACTCGGCCCAGCTGACCGACGTGCCGCCCCAGTCCTCCGCCAGCAGCCGCACCTTGCGACCGCTGTCCTGCGGGTCGACGTAGTCGACGAAGACGCCGCCGGTCTTGCGGTCCCAGCCCTTCGGCACCTGAACGGTGATGCCCTTGACGGTCTGCTCCTGCATCTCCACCGGTGAGGCGGCGGCCGAGTTCGACGGCAGCGTGCCCACGATCGGCGGGGGAGCGTCGTCGCCGCCGCTGGTCAGCGCGATCACGCCTACCAGCAGCACCACGGCGAGGCCACCGGCGGCGGCGAGCTGGACCTTGCGCGGCCACGCCTTCATCCGGCCGAGCAGGCCCTTGGCCGTGCCGAGCGGGCCGCCACCGCCGGCGGCGGCCGGCGTGGTGGCCGGAGTGGTCCAGGGCTGGCCGGTGCCGGGCACCGACCACTGGTTGCCGCCGCCGTACACCGGCTGGGTGGCGTCGACGGTGCGGCCGTAGGCGGTGGGCACCGCCTGGGTCGCGTCCGCCGCGGCGCCCTGGCCGAGCCGGACCGTGGCGTCCGGCGAGATGCGCTGGGTGGCCTCCGGCGTGCCCGGGCCGGACATCGCGCCGGTCGGGGTGTGCAGCGGGCCGGCCAGCGCGTCGGCGCTGGTCTCGTCGAGCGCGGCGGCACCCGCCGCCGGCTTCTCCGCGCCGGGGCGCTCGCCGCGGCGCAGGGCCGCGAGCCGGTCGGTGAGCGACTCGTCCGGGCCGATCATCGCCCGGCCGCCGATCTGCCCGCTCGGCTTCGGCTCCGCGGCGATCGCCGGCGGCGTGGTCGGGCGCGGCACCGGCACCACCGCGTACGGGTCGGTGACCGAGTTGACGGCGGTCGCGGTGCTGGTCAGCGGCCCGGCGAGCAGCTCGCGCAGGTTGGCCCGGGCGCGGTGCACGTCCATCCGGCGGGCCGGGTCCTTCTCCAGCAGCCCCATCAGCACGCCGGTGAGCGGGCCGCTGCGCTGCGGCGTGGCGGGCGGGTCCTCGACCACGGCGTGCATGGTCTCGATCGGGTCGCCCTTGTCGAACGGGGGCCGGCCCTCGACCGCGGTGTAGAGCGTCACACCGAGCGAGAACAGGTCGCTCGGCGGCCCGAACTCCTGGCCCATCGCCCGCTCGGGCGAGATGAAGTGCGGCGAGCCGAGCACCATGCCGGGCGTGGTGAGCTGCACGTCGGTGGGCATCCGGGCGACGCCGAAGTCGGTGAGCACGCAGCGGCCGTCGGTGCAGATCAGCACGTTCGCCGGCTTGACGTCGCGGTGCAGCACGCCGATCGCGTGCGCCACCTCCAGCGCGCCGAGCAGCGCGATCCCGATCTTGGCGACGGCGCGCGGCGCGACCGGCCCGTCCTCGATCACCATGTCGGCCAGGCTGCGGGCGTCCAGCAGCTCCATCACGATCCACGGGCGGCCACCCTCGGTGACCACGTCGTAGACCTGCACCACTGCCGGGTGCTGGATCGCGGCGGCGGCGCGGGCCTCCCGCAGCGTCCGTTCGTAGAGCGCGTCGCGGTCGCTCGGGGCGAGCCCCGGCGGGAGGACGACCTCCTTGACCGCCACATCACGGCGCAGCAACGTGTCTGTGGCCCGCCAGACCGTGCCCATGCCTCCGTTGCCCACCGGGGAGCGCAGCGAGTAGCGACCACCGATGGTGGTGCCGGGCGCCGCGCGTCCAGTGGGGGGACTGGCCGGTCCGCCGCTCCACGTCGGAATCTGAGTCACAGAAAAGCCACCGGGGGATATCGAGGGGGCTGGGACACAACCCCTCTATCTTGCTGGTTCCGACGCCCGATGCGAAACCCGACGCGGCGGGCGTTTACCTACTCGACGGTATGTGGTCGGTTGCTCACCTCCGGTGGGTCGCCGCCGCGAGGTGTGCGGTATCCCTCACCCACCAGGCGGTCAGCGCGTCCTACCATCCGGTAATGAGCGATGCGCGGTCAAGCGAGTCGGGTTTCCCGATCCAGGGCGTCTACACGGCGGCAGACCTTCCGGCGGACCTGGACGCCCGGCTGGGCGAGCCGGGCGAGTTCCCGTACACCCGCGGGGTCTACCCGACGATGTACACGTCCCGGCCCTGGACCATGCGACAGTACGCCGGGTTCGGCACCGCGACCGAGAGCAACGCGCGCTACCACCAGCTGCTGCGCGCCGGCACCATGGGCCTGTCGGTCGCGTTCGACCTGCCCACCCAGATGGGGTACGACTCGGACGACCCGATCGCGCACGGCGAGGTCGGCAAGGTCGGCGTCGCCATCGACTCCATCGAGGACATGCGCACGCTGTTCGGCGGCATCCCGCTGGACAAGGTCTCCACCTCGATGACCATCAACGCGCCCGGCTCGGTGCTGCTGCTGCTCTACCAGCTCGTGGCCGAGGAGAACGGCGTGCCGGGGGCGGCGCTCAACGGCACGATCCAGAACGACATCCTCAAGGAGTACATCGCCCGGGGGACGTACATCTTCCCGCCGAAGCCGTCGCTGCGGCTGGTCGCCGACACCTTCGCCTACTGCCGGGCCGAGGTGCCGAAGTGGAACACCATCTCCATCTCCGGCTACCACATGGCCGAGGCCGGCGCGTCGCCCGCGCAGGAGGTCGCGTTCACGCTGGCGAACGGCGTGGAGTACGTCCGCGCGGCGCTCGCCGCCGGGCTGGCCGTCGACGACTTCGCGCCCCGGCTGTCGTTCTTCTTCGTGGCCCGCACCACGCTGCTGGAGGAGGTCGCGAAGTTCCGCGCGGCCCGGCGGATCTGGGCCCGGCTGATGCGCGACGAGTTCGGCGCGAAGAACCCGAAGTCGATGATGCTGCGGTTCCACACCCAGACCGCTGGTGTGCAGCTCACCGCCCAGCAGCCGGAGGTGAACCTGGTCCGGGTGGCGGTGCAGGGCCTCGGCGCGGTGCTCGGCGGCACCCAGTCGCTGCACACGAACAGCTTCGACGAGGCCATCGCGCTGCCCACCGAGAAGGCGGCCCGGCTGGCGCTGCGGACCCAGCAGGTGCTGGCGTACGAGACGGACCTGACCGCCACCGTCGACCCGTTCGCCGGGTCGTACGTGGTGGAGGCGATGACCGCAGAGGTGGAGGCGGCGGCCACCGAGCTGATGGACCGGGTCTTCGACCACGGTTCGGCGGTGGACGCGATCGAGGCCGGGTTCCAGAAGCGGGAGATCGAGCAGTCCGCGTACCGGATCGCCCAGGAGATCGACTCGGGTGAGCGGGTGGTGGTCGGGCTCAACCGGTTCCGGATCGACGAGGAGGAGCCGTACGAGCCGCTGCGGGTCGACCCGTCGATCGAGGCGGCGCAGGGGGAGCGGCTGGCCCGGCTGCGCGCCGAGCGGGACTCCGGCGCGGTGGAGCGGGCCCTGGCCGAGCTGCGTGCCGCCGCCGAGGGGGACGCCAATGTGCTCTACCCGATGAAGGAGGCGCTGCGCGCCCGCGCCACAGTCGGCGAGGTGTGCGGGACGCTGCGCGAGGTGTGGGGGATCTACCGGCCCAGCGACCGGTTCTGAGTCGTCCGGCGGCGGCCCCGCCGCGCACCCTGAGTGCGCGGCGGGGCCGCTTTCGCGTGTGCGATTCGGTGATTCGGGTAACCGGATCGGGTGAACGGGACGGACAGCCTGTGCGGTCGGCGGTCGGGCGCTCGTGTCACCGTCGGGAGTCTTCCGGCAGCCGACAGTTGTCGTGCAATTGTCGGAGCGGCAGTTAATTGCCACGACTAATGCGACAATTCGGAACGACGGGTCGTTATTTGTGACCTATGAAACGGTTACGCGTTGTAGGAGGTGGGAGGCGGATGACGGCGTTCGACCGCGATCTACCTGCTGTCCCGCAGATATTCGAGCCCTCCCACCAGGGCATTCGTGACGCTGCGCGGTCCGACCGCTACGCGAAAGATGTTGCGCAGCGTCACCGTCGGAGGTCTAGGCTGTCTGCTGTCCGACCCGAAGATCCATCCACTTCTAGTGATCGAGAATTCGACGTGACGAGTGCGTTGACGCTGCCTTCCGGCGGCCCGCTGGCGTCGTCCCGGCCCGAGGCGCCGACCGGTTACCAGCCCCTGCCCTTCGAGCTCGACCATCTGCTCGCTCTGCGCGTACCGGGCCTCATCGAGACGCGCCGTCACATCCACTCCCACCCGGAGTTGTCCGGCGAG
Organism: Micromonospora sp. CNZ285; assembly: GCF_004637285.1. Taxonomy (NCBI): domain Bacteria; kingdom Bacillati; phylum Actinomycetota; class Actinomycetes; order Micromonosporales; family Micromonosporaceae; genus Micromonospora; species Micromonospora sp. CNZ285. The sequence goes on from NZ_SPQD01000001.1 coordinate 6,220,730, forward strand.
GAGTTCGAGACGGCCGCGCTGGTGCACCGCGAGCTGTCCCTCGCCGGGCTGAAGCCGCGTCTGCTGCCGAAGGGCAACGGCGTCATCTGCGACATCGACGGCCGCCCCGACGGCCCGGTGATCGCGCTCCGTGCCGACATCGACGCGCTGCCACTGAGCGACCCGAAGGACGTGCCGTACCGCTCGACCGTGGAGGGCGTCTGCCACGCCTGCGGCCACGACGTGCACACGTCGGTGATGCTCGGCGTCGGCATGCTGCTGGCCCAGCTCGCCGACACCGGCCGGCTCGACGGCCGGGTCCGGCTGATCTTCCAGCCGGCCGAGGAGATCCTGCCCTGCGGCTCGCTGGAGGTCATCGAGGCCGGCGGCCTGGACGACGTGGTGCAGATCTTCGCGCTGCACTGCGACCCGAACCTGCCGGTGGGCAAGGTCGGCCTGCGGGTCGGCCCGATCACCGCCGCCGCCGACAACGTCACCGTCCGGCTCACCGGGCCGGGCGGGCACACCGCCCGCCCACACCTGACCGTCGACCTGGTGGACGCGCTCGGCCGCCTGGTCACCGAGGTGCCGACGCTGATCAGCCGCCGGGTGCCGGCCAACAGCGGGCTGCTGCTGGTGTTCGGCCACGCCTCGGCCGGCACCCGTTACAACGTCATCCCGTCCGAGGCGTGCGCGGCCGGCACGCTGCGGGTGATGGACCGCGACACCTGGGACCAGGCGCCCAAGATCGTGGCTCAGGTGGTGCGGGACGTGCTCGCCCCCACCGGCGCCACAGTCGACCTGGAATACCTGCGCGGCCGGCCCCCGGTGACGAACGACGCCCGGGCCATCGGTGTGCTCACCGCGGCCACCGCCGCCGCGCTCGGCCCCGACGGCATCGCCGAGACGCCGCAGAGCATGGGCGGCGAGGACTTCTCCTGGTATCTGGAGCACGTGCCGGGCGCGCTCGCCCGTCTCGGCGTCGGTCGCAGCGGGCCCAACGTGGACCTGCACCGGGCCTCGTTCGACGTGGACGAGCGCGCCATCGAGGTCGGCGTACGCCTCATGGTCCAGACCGCGCTGCGGGCACTGGCGGCGGCGCGCTGACCGGACCGTCGGCCGGCCTGGCCGGGCCCGGCGGCATCGGGCCCAGGCCGGGCGGCGGCATCGCGCCCGGGCCGGGCGGCGGCGTCCGCCGGGACCGCACCCGGCGCCGCCACAGGAGCAGCAACCACAGCGGTACGCCGATCACGACCGCGAACGGCAGCACCGCGCCGAGCACTGTGAGCAGGACCCGGGCCGAGGCCAGGAACGCCGTCCAGCCGCCGCCCAGCCCGGCCAGGAAGCCCAGGTCGGCCTCCTCCTCGGCGGTGCTGGCGTCCTGACCGAGGAACGTCACGGTGATGGTGGACAGCGAGGTCAGGTCCGCGAGCCGGCGCTTGCGGGCCTCCAGCGCGGCCAGGTCCGCCTGCCGGGTGCCCACCTCGTTCTCCAGCCGGACCAGCTCGTCCACCGACGTGGCCCGGGCCAGCAGCTTGCGGGAACTCTCCACCCGCGCCCGCTGGGTGGCGATCCGGGCGTCCAGGTCGACCACCTGCTCGGTGACGTCCTCGGTGCGGATCTCCCGGCGCTCCTGCCGGCCGAGGCCGGCGAGCCGGTCGATCACCGCGGCGAACCGGTCCGCGGGCACGCGCAGCGTCAGCGCCGCCCGCGCCTCGGCGGCCCGGCTCGACCGCCGGTCCGCGCCGACGAATCCGCCGGCCGCGGTCACCGCGGTGGTCGCCTCCCGCGCGGCGGCCTCCACGTCGTCCACCCGGACCTGCATGGTTCCGGTGTAGATGATGGACCGCTGGTCGACCCGCAGGTCCGCGCCACCGGTGCCGCCCGGAGCGGCCTGGTCGCGATCCGCGCCGCCGGCCACCTGGCCGTTCTCCCCGCCGCCCTCGGCGGCCCCGTCGCGCCCCGCGCCCCCGTCGGCGGCCGGCGCGGCCGAGTCGCTGCCGGAGTCCCCGCCCGCGCCGCAGGCGCCCACACCCAGTGCCACTATCAGACCCACAGCCACCAGGGCCACGCCCCGGAGTCGTCGTCCGCCCATACCCCGTACTCCGATCGTCGACGGCCCCGACTGCCGGGACCGATACCTCGGACGTGACGCGTGGTCGCGCCGGTTCCGGCAGACTGCGCTGAGGACATCACGATTCGATAAGCGAGGAGTCACGATGCAGGTGACCAAATTCGCCCACTCCTGTCTCCGGCTGGAGCACGACGGTGCGGTGCTCGTCGTCGACCCGGGTGTCTTCAGCGATCCGGCGGCGCTGGACGGCGCCGACGCGGTGCTGATCACCCACGAGCACCCGGACCATGTGGACGTCGCCGCGCTGACCCGGGCGCTGGAGCGGCGGCCGGTGCCGGTGCACGGTCCCGCCTCGCTCGCCGGGGTGCTCGGCGACGCCGCCGAGGCGCTGGTGACTGTCGAGCCCGGACAGTCGCTCACCGTCGCCGGGACGCCGGTGCGGACGTACGGCGGGCAGCACGCGGTCATCCACCCGGACATCCCGGTGATCCAGAACATCGGCTACCTCTTCGCCGACGTGGTGTACCACCCGGGCGACGCGTTGTTCGTGCCCGACGACGTGCAGGTGGACACGCTGTTCGCCCCGATCCACGCGCCCTGGTCGAAGTTCTCCGAGGTGGTCGACTTCATCCGCGCGGTCGCGCCGCGCCGGGCGTACGCGCTGCACGACGGGCTGCTCAACGACAACGGCTTCGGTGTGCTGGACCGGCAGTACACGGCGATGTCCAACACCGACTACCGCCGTCTGGAGCCGGGCACCCGGATCGACGCCTGACCATGGCCGAGGTGCCCGCGGAGGTGGTCCGGCGGCTCTACGCCACGCCGCCGGACCGGTTCGTGGCGGCCCGGGACGAGGCCGTCGCGCAGGCGCGGCAGTCCGGTGACCCGCGTACCGCCCGGGAGATCGGCAGACTGCGCCGGCCCACAGTGGCGGCCTGGCTGGTCAACCTGCTGGCGATCCGCCGTCCCGAGCTGGTCGCCGACCTCACCCAGCTCGCCGAGTCGCTGCGCGCCGCGCAACGCGACCTGCGCGGCGGCACGCTGCGGGAACTCTCCGCGCAGCGGCGCGCCGTCGTGGGTGCGCTGGTGGCGGAGGTACGCCGGCTCGCCGCCGCCGAACCCGCCGCGCCTCCGGCCGGGAAGCTGCCGCTGGGCGAGGTGGAGGCGACACTCAACGCCGCGCTGTCGGACACCGAGGTGGCCGAGCAGGTACGCGCCGGACGCCTGCTGCGGGCCAGCCACTACGCCGGGTTCGGTGAGGTGCCCCGCCCCCAGCTCCGGCTCGTGACAGGGGGCGAGGAGGCGCCTGTCGTACCGGATCGGGCGGCCGAGCGGGCCGACGCGCGCCGGGCCCGCGACGAGCGGGCGGCGCGGGCCGAACGGGCCGGGCGGCGGCGGACCGCGACCCGGGAGCTGACCCGGGCCCGCGCGGACCTGGACCGGGCCGAGAAGGAGCTGGCGACGGCCGACGCGGCCGAGCGGGACGGCGCCGCGACGCTGGACCGGATCGAGACCGAACTGGCCGAGCTGGAACGTCGCCGGGCGGTGGCCGAGCAGGAGCTGAGCCGGGCCCGGCTGGCCCGCCGGGGCGCGGAACGGGCGGTCACCGCGGCCCGGCGCCGGGCCGGGGAGGTGGAGGCCGTGTTGGAGGCGCTCGACGCCGAAGAGGGGGATGCCGACACCGGTGACCACGCGGCAGACTGAGCGTGATGAATGGCTACGGTGGAGTCACGGCGACGGGCGGCCGATGACCCCGGAACAACTCGCCGCCGCCTGCAAGCCGCTGGTGCTCGAACTCGGGGAGGCGTTCGCCCGCTGCCCGTCCACACTGCGCCGGGCGCGGCTGCTCGGCATCTCCGGGTGGGCCTTCTACATCACCGGGCGGGCCGGTGCGCTCGGTGACGTCCGCGCCGAGACGGTCGCCGCGGCGCTCGGCTTCATCGCGCCCGAGGCGGTCACCGACGGCTGGGACGCCGCCGCGCGCACCGTCCCGCCGCTGGAGGTGGCCGCCGCCAACCTGGCCGAGTGCTGCCGGTGGGGCACCGCCCGGCTGGGCGACGGCGCCGAGTCGTCCCGGCTGGCCGCGCTGCTGGGCCGGGCGGTCGACGCGGCGGACGGCAGCGGCATGCCGCTGTTCGCCGCCTGGCGGGCCATGCCGGTGCCCGATCCGTCGCCCGGCGCGCGGGCGGCTGTCGGCATGCTGCTGCTGCGTGAGCACTTCGCCGGGGCGTACCTGCTGGCGGTGCGCGCGGCCGGGCTGACACCGCTGGAGGCGGTACTGGCCGGGCCGGAGGGCGAGGCCGGTGCCGCCGCGTGCGGCTGGGTGCCCCCGTACCCGCCGGTCGGCCCGCTGGTGCGGCGCCGGCTGTGGGCCGAGGCGGTGACCGACCGGCTGGCGTCGGCGGCGTTCCGCGCGCTGGACACGGCCGAGGGCGCTGAGCTGCTGGTTCTGCTCGGCGCCGCGCGGCAGCGCGCCCGCGGTGGATAAATGGGAGGCGATCCGGCCGGTGCGACTGCCAGGATCTGGCCCGTGACGCTTCCCGCCGGCTGGTCGGCCCGCCGCCCGACCCTCGACGACGTGCCCGCGATCCTGGCGGTGGTGCACGCCGCCGACACGTTCGCCGTGGGCCACCCCGACTTCGACGACGAGGACGTACGGTCCGCGCTGACCGCGCCGTTCGTCGACCCGGCCCGGGACTCGTGGCTGGTCACCGATCCGGACGGTACGGCGGTGGCCTGGTCGATCCTCGCCAACCCGAGCGGCGTGGGCCGGGAGTGGGTGGACGTGCTCGTCGACCCCGACCGCGGCGCCGACCTGCGCGCACCGCTGCTGGCCCGGCTGCTGGAACGCGTCGCCGAACGGGCCGCCGAGCGCGGCCTGCCCGCGCTGACCGCGCGCGCCGGGGTGTACGCGCCGGAGACCCGCTGGGCCGGTGAGCTGGCCGAGGCCGGGTTCACCCGGATCAAGCGCTACATCCGGATGAGCCGCCCGCTCGCCGACCTGCCCGCCGAGCCGGCTCCCCCGCCCGGGGTGACCGTCCGGCCGCTGCGCGCCGACGACGAGGACGACCTGCGGCTGTTCCACCGGATCTACGACACCGCGTTCCGGGACACCCCGGACCACGACCCGCTCGACTTCGCGCAGTGGCGGGACCTGCTGCCGTCGTACGGCAAGGTCTGGGACGAGTGGTTCCTGGCCGAGGTCGACGGCGAGCCGGCCGGTGCGCTCCAGTCCTCCGACCAGGCGCTCGACCAGGACCGGGGGTGGGTGCGGACGCTGTCGGTGCTGCCCGCGTACCGGCGCCGGGGAGTGGGCGCGGCGCTGCTGCGCCGGGCCTTCGCGGTCTACGCGGCCAAGGGCCGCACCGGCGCCGGGCTCGGCGTCGACCTGGCCAACCCGACCGCGCCGGTCACGCTCTACCGCTCCGTCGGGCTGGTGGAGGAGCACTGGGCCGACATGTACGAGCGGAGCGTGCCCGCCTCGCGGGTGTGACCCGGCACCCCTCGTACCGGGGTCGCCGAGCGCGGGTACGGCCGCCCGGCGCACACTGTGGGTGTGGGAGACGCGCTACGCCGACGCGGTGCCGGTGGGGCGGGACCGCAGCTCGGTGACGTAGTCGTCCGGCGCGCCCGCCTTCTCCGCGGCGTTCGCGAGCTCCGAGAGGTACCACGCCGTGGGCAGCCCGCCCTCGTACCCGTCGAACACGTAGACCCACGCGGTCACGTCGCCGTCGAGCGTCGAGACGCGCACGGTCAGCCTGCGGTACGTCTCGGAGGTCACGCCCTCGATCTCGTCGAGCTGCGCGGCGTCGTACGGGTGGATGTCGTAGAGCGCCACGAACACCCGGTCACCGGGGGACTCGACAACGGTGCTGACCGAGCCCTCCCACCCGATGACGTCCTCGCCGGCGAAGGTGAGCCGCCACCCCTCAAGCCAGCCGGTGCCCACCATCGGCGAATGCGGGCAGTAGGCGCGCATGCGAGCGGGGTCCAGGTTTGAGCCGTAAGCAGCGTAGAGACGCACGGCGACGACGATAGCCCGGCTGGCGGGTGGGGGAGAATACGACAGTGCGTGTCGGACGGGACGGGGAGAAGAAAGTCACTGTGAGCACAGACGAGGGGCAACTGCTGTGAGCCAGATCGTGATCATCGGCGGCGGGCCGGCCGGGTACGAGGCGGCCCTGGTCGCCGCGCAGCTGGACGCCGATGTCACAGTGGTCGAGGCGGAGGGCGCCGGCGGCGCCTGCGTGCTCTCCGACTGCGTACCCTCCAAGACGTTCATCGCCAGCTCCGAGGTGGTCACCGGCTACCGGGACACCGAGGAGTTCGGGGTGCACTCCGACGGCCTGGAGGCGGTCACCGTCGACGCGCGGGCGGTGCACGAGCGGGTCAAGCGGCTCGCGCTGGCCCAGTCCGCCGACATCCACACCAAGCTCGTCAAGGCCGGCGTCGAGTTCGTCGCCGGCACCGCCCGGCTCGGCGAGGACACGCTCGGCCACACCCACCGGGTGATCGTCACCCCGGCAGACGGCGGCGCCGAATACTCGATCGCCGCGTCGACGGTGCTCGTCGCGACCGGCGCGACCCCCCGCCAGTTGCCCACCGCCGTACCTGACGGCGAGCGCATCCTGACCTGGCGCCAGGTGTACGACCTGCCCGACCTGCCCGAGCACCTGATCGTGGTCGGCTCCGGCGTGACCGGCGCCGAGTTCGCCAGTGCGTACCTCGCCATGGGGGTCAAGGTCACGCTCGTGTCCAGCCGGGACCGGGTCATGCCGCACGAGGACGCCGACGCCGCGATGGCGATCGAGCGGGTGTTCCGCAACCGGGGCATGAGCATCCTGAACAACTCCCGCGCCGAGGCGGTCCGCCGCGTCGGCGACGGCGTCGAGGTGGTGCTCTCCGACGGCCGGCAGGTCACCGGCTCGCACGCGCTCATCGCTGTCGGCTCGATCCCGAACACCGCCGACCTGGGCCTGGCCGAGTACGGCGTGGAGCTGGCCCGGGGCGGTTACGTGACGGTGGACCGGGTCTCCCGTACCAATGTGCCGGGCATCTACGCGGCGGGTGACTGCACCGGCGTGCTGCCGCTCGCGAGCGTCGCGGCCATGCAGGGCCGCATCGCCATGTGGCACGCGCTGGGCGAGGCGGTGCGGCCGCTGCGGCTGCGCACCGTCGCGGCGAACGTCTTCACCGACCCGGAGCTGGCCACCGTCGGCGTCTCCCAGGACGAGGTGGACGCCGGCAAGACCCCGGCCCGTCAGGTGATGCTGCCGCTGTCCGGTAACGCCCGGGCGAAGATGGACGACCTGGCAGACGGCTTCGTCAAGCTGTTCTGCCGGCCGGCGAGCGGCCAGGTGATCGGCGGCGTGGTGGTGGCGCCGAAGGCCAGCGAGCTGATCCTGCCGATCACGATGGCGGTGGAGAACAACCTCACCGTCAACGAGCTGGCGCACACCATCACCATCTACCCGAGCCTGTCCGGCTCCATCACCGAGGCCGCCCGCCAGCTCATGCTCCACGAGCTGGAGTAGCCCCGTCCCCTTTGCTCGTCGATCATGGAGTTGCGGCCCCCGATCCGACCGGAATGCCCGGTCTGGACGGGGTCACAACTGCATGATCGACGGCGCTGGCCCTCGGACGGAGGGTGAGGTGCAGGGCCAGGGTGGCGAGGAGGGCCGTCTCGGTCAGGATCAGCGTGCGCTCGATCAGGCCCAGCAGGGCTCGGTCGCCCGGGTAGGCGGACCAGATCATCGTGGCCGCGAGCACCAGGCTGGCTGCGGTCAGGCCGCGCAGCCAGGCGGCCGCTCCGGCGACCGGGTGACGGGCGAGCAGCCAGCCGGCCACCGGCAGCGCCAGGAACGACAGCACCGAGGCGTACCGGTGCACGTACGCGGCGGTGTCCATCTGCGTACCCGGCTCGTTCGTGGGCACCACGGCGGCGGCCAGCAGCCCGGCCGACCAGGCGGTCAGCAGCACGAGCGGCACCCGGCCCGCACCGGCCCGGCGCAGCGCCGGCAGCAGCACCAGACTGGCCGCCGCGAGCACCGCCATCGCGGTGTCGATGACGCCGCCCCGATCGGAGACGGCGAAGTCGCTGACGGTCAGCGACCAGGGATCCAGGTCGTCGCTCACCTCGAGATGACCGACCATCGCGAGCACCGCCGCCAGGACGATCCCGCCGAGGGCCAACAGGCCGCTGCTCCGCGTTCCAGGCATACGGCCAGCCTGTCGCCGCAACCGCCCCAGACGGATCCGGGACCACCACCCACTTCGCTCCCCGGGTCGTCCCCTACCGGACCCCCGAGACCCGCGTCAGGCTACGTCGAGGCGGATGTTCCCGATTCGGGCGACCACATCAAGGTGTCCGCCCAGTCCGGTCACATAGGCGCGAAGGATCTCCAGGTTGACGCTCTCGCCGTTCTCGATCTGGCTGATCCGCGCCTGAGACAAGCCCGCCGCTTCCGCCAGTTGAGCCTGGGTCATACCCAGCTGCTTGCGGATCTCCGCCAGCTGCGCGCCGCTGACCGAAGCCAGCATCTTCTCTCGGAGATGTCCCCGCCGGGCGGCACGCTCGCTGTCGTCCCACGAGGGATCGACACTTCGGGCCTTCGCCTTGACGTCGCGCCAGTTCGCCCCACCGCTCATGGCTGCTCTTCCTTCAAGTTGATCAGGTGCTCCTGGAACCGCTCGTCCGCCAACGGAATGGCGAGCCGGTACCAACTCTGCCACTGCCCCGCCTTGTCCCCGGCCACCAGGAAGATGGCTTCACGGGAGGGGTCGAACGCGAAGATCATCCGAACCTCGGAGGTGCCGCTCGAGCCTGGTCGTAGTTCCTTCATGTGGTGATATGCGCTGCCCTTGAGCCGGTCGACCAGTGGTCGGCCCAGTGCGGGACCGTGCTCCGCCAGCAGGTCGAGCGCCTCGCTGACGAGGTCAGCGGTGCTCGGCTCACTCGTGCACAGGCCCAGGAACCAAAGCTCGACCTCAGGATGAAGCCTGATCTCCCACACCCGGTCAATATAAACCGAACTTATATGCGATGAGGGTCAACGCTCCGAACTGCGCGTCAGGTGCCGGCGGAGTCGGCGGTGGCCTCGGCGCGGGTCTGCCGGGCGCTGCTGATCCAGGTCATCGCCCACCCGGCCAGCGCGAACCCCGCAGCGGCCACCCCGCCGATCAGCAGCAGCCGCCACGCCGAGTGGGTCAGCGCCGTACCGCCCAGGTGACCGACGAGCGTGCCGTAGCTGGACCAGGCGAGCGCCGCCGCCGCCTCGTAGGGCAGGAACAGCCGGTACGGGTAGCGGCTGCGTCCGGCCGAGAAGCAGGCCGCCATGCGGCCACCTGGTACGAAACGGCAGAGCAGGATCACCATTGGCCCCGGTTCGCGCAGCCCACGGGTGACCCGGGTGACGGCCCGGCGTGCCCGTCCCGGTGTCGTGGCGCGCGCCGCGCGCCGGGTCGGCGTACTGCGGCCGATCAGGTAGCAGGCCAGGTCACCGATGAACACACCGGCAGCGCCGACCGCGATGGTGAGCGGCAGGCTGAGCCCGCCGTACACGGTCAGCGCCCCACTGGTGATCATGACGAGCTGGGTCGGCACCACCGGGACGAAGGCGTCGGCGATCAGCAGGATCAGCAACAGCGCGTACGCCCACATGGGCGACGCGACATCAGAGATGAGCTCGGCCACGACCGCCACCTCGCCGGAGTTCTCCGTTCGACCGGATCGAGCCTGACGCCGTGTCCGGCGTCACCACCACCGGCCCCGCCGCACGGTGACAGCCGACACCGGCAGGCCGTAGATGTGAAACGAGGCGGCCCGCCCGCGAGTGACGGGCCACCGGCGTGTGCACCACGGGGCGGGGCGGCGCATCGTCGATTCCCGGCGTACCGTTGGTCGGACGCGGCACCGGAGCCGTCGGGTCCCCCGTTCCCGATGCCCGAGCCGCCGCGGGTCGCCGGCAGGTCCCGTGCCGGCGACCCGCACCCACTCTCCGAAACTCAGGTGCGCCGTCGATGTCCGCGCGCCTATCGTCCGGGCATGCGCAGCGCGGTAGTGACCACGACGCCGGGTGTTCCCGGCGCGCCGCACTGACGTTTCCGTCGACGAGGCCCCGGGGCGATCCGCTCCGGGGCCTCGCGGCGTACCGGGCCTGCTCGCCTCCGGGTCGTACCCGATCAAGGAGAGCGACATGATCGACCACCGCAGGCTCGGCCGGGACCTGGAGCTGTTCGTCTCCGACCCGCTCGCGGGCGCCGGGCTGCCGATCTGGCTGCCGGCCGGCGCCGCCGCCCGGCACGCCGTCGAGGAGTACGTCCGGGAGTTGGAGCGCCGGGCCGGCTACCAGCACGTCTACTCGCCGCCGCTCGGTAAGCGGGAGCTGTTCGAGCTGTCCGGGCACCTGGGCTACTTCGCCGACGACATGTTCCCGCCGATGCGGCTGAGCGCCGACGACGAGTTCGTGCTGCGCCCGGCGCTCTGCCCGCACCACGCGCTGGTGTTCCGCGCCCGCGGCCGGTCCTACCGCGAGCTGCCGCTGCGGGTCGCCGAGCTGGGCGGCATGTACCGGGCGGAGCGTTCCGGGGTGCTCGGCGGGCTGTCCCGGGTGCGGGCCATCTCGCTCAACGACGCGCACAACTTCTGCGCCCTGGAGCAGGTCGGTGACGAGGTCCGCGAGATCCTGCGGCTGATCGGCGAGGCGCACGCCGCGCTCGGCGTCCGTCCCGCCGGGTTGCGGTTGTCGCTGCGCGGGCCGGACCAGCGGTACGTGGGCGACGACGCCGGCTGGGCGCGGGCCGAGGACCTGCTCCGCGCCGCGCTCGACGGGGTGGACGTCGTCGAGGCGCCGGGGGAGGCCGCGTTCTACGGCCCGAAGATCGACATTCAGATCGTGGACGCGGCCGGCCGGGAGTCGACCATCTCCACCGTCCAGCTCGACTTCGACAAGCCGGAGCGGTTCGACCTGTCGTACACCGACTCGGACGGCCGCCGGAAACGGCCGGTGATGGTGCACCGCAGCCTCGTCGGCAGCATGGAGCGGCTGTTCGCGTACCTGATCGAGGTGCACGAGGGCGCGTTCCCGGCCTGGTACGCCCCGGTGCAGTTGCTGCTGCTCCCGGTCGACGCGGCGCAGGCCGACGCGGCCGTCGGGCTGGCCCGCCGGGCCGAGGCGGCCGGGCTGCGGGTCGAGGTGGACCACGCCGGTTCGCTGGGTGCCCGGATCCGGGACGCGTCCCGCCGCCGCGTCCCGTACACCGGGGTTCTCGGCGCCCGGGAGGCGGCCGACGGTTCGGTCTCGCTGCGCCTGCGCGACGGCCGGGTGCTCGACCCGATGCCCGCCAGGCAGGCGCTGGGCCTGATCGGCGCGGTGGTCGCGAGCCGGTCGGCGGCGCTGCTCCCGGCCTGACCCCGGCCCGTCCGGGTGCCGGTGATGCACCCGGACGGGGACCGGTGCCGGACCTGTGGCCGGGTCCACGTCAGTTCCCGACCGGCGTGCCGGCGCCGGCCCGCATCCCCGGCGGGCCGGCCGGGGCGGGCGCCGGCACCTCGTCTTCGATGACCGCGCCGCTGAACTGCGCCCGGTAGAGCCGGGCGTACGCGCCACCGGCGGCGACGAGCTGGTCGTGGGTGCCCTGCTCGACGATCCGGCCCTGCTCCATCATCAGGATCAGGTCGGCGTCGCGGATCGTGGAGAGCCGGTGCGCGATGACGAAGCTCGTCCGGTCCGAGCGCAGCGCCGCCATGGCGCGCTGGAGCAGCACCTCGGTCCGGGTGTCCACCGAGCTGGTCGCCTCGTCCAGGATCAGCAGCGACGGCTCGGCCAGGAACGCCCGCGCGATGGTGATGAGCTGCTTCTCCCCGGCGCTGACGTTGCTGCCCTCCTCGTCGATCACCGTGTCGTAGCCGTCCGGCAGGCTGCGGACGAACCGGTCCACGAACGTCGCCCGGGCGGCGGCGAGGATCTCCTCCTCGGTGGCGTCCGGCCGGCCGTAGGCGATGTTGTCCCGGATGGTCCCGCCGAACAGCCAGGTGTCCTGGAGCACCATGCCGATCCGGCCGCGCAGGTCGTCGCGGCGCATCGTGGCGATGTCCACGCCGTCCAGCGTGATCCGCCCGGCGTCCAGCTCGTAGAACCGCATGACCAGGTTGACCAGCGTGGTCTTGCCGGCGCCGGTGGGACCGACGATGGCGACCGTGTGCCCCGGCTCGGCGACCAGCGACAGGTCGTCGATGAGCGGCTTCTCCGGGTCGTACCGGAAGGAGACGTGCTCGAACTCGACCCGCCCGTGCGGGTCGGCGATCCGGGCCGGCGCGGCCGGGTCGGGGCTCTGCTCGTCGGCGTCGAGCACCGCGAAGACCCGCTCGGCCGAGGCCACCCCGGACTGCAGCAGGTTGGCCATCGACGCGACCTGGGTGAGCGGCTGGGTGAACTGCCGCGAGTACTGGATGAACGCCTGCACGTCACCGAGGCTCATCGAGCCCGACGCCACCCGCAGGCCGCCGACCACGGCGATCGCCACGTAGCTGAGGTTCCCGATGAAGAACATCGCCGGCATGATCAGCCCGGAGACGAACTGCGCGCCGAATCCGGCCCGGAACAGTTCCTCGTTCTTGGCGTGGAAGGCGGCCTCGACCTCCTTCTGCCGGCCGAAGACCTTCACCAGCTCGTGCCCGGTGTACGCCTCCTCGATCTGCCCGTTCAGCTCGCCGGTGTGCTTCCACTGGGCGATGAACTTGCCCTGCGACCGCTTGGCGATCTGACCGGTGACCACCACCGACAGCGGCACCGCGACGAGCGCGACGACAGCCAGCAGCGGCGAGATCCAGAACATCATCGCGAGTACGCCGACGACGGTGAGCAGCGACGTGAGCAACTGGCTCAGCGTCTGCTGGAGCGTCTGCGACACGTTGTCGATGTCGTTCGTGACCCGGCTGAGCAGTTCACCGCGGGGCTGCTTGTCGAAGTAGGGCAGCGGCAGCCGGTTGAGCTTGTCCTCCACGTCGGCGCGCAGCGTCAGCACCGTGCGCTGCACCACGCCGTTGAGGACCCAGCCCTGCGCCCACTGGAGCATGCTCGCGCCGACGTAGAGCACCACGGCGAACGCCAGCACCCGGCCCAGCGCGTCGAAGTCGATGCCGGCGCCGGGGATCACGTCCATCCGGGCCAGCATGTCGGCGAAGTTGCCGTTGCCCTCGGCGCGGGCCGCCTCCGCCGCCGCCTCGGTGGTGGTGCCGGGCGGAAGCTGCCGCCCGATCACCCCGCTGAAGATGATGTCGGTGGCGTGGCCGAGCACCTTCGGCCCGATGACGCTGAGCCCGACGCTGGCCAGGGCCAGCGCGAGCACGCCGGTGAGCTGGAGCCGGTACGGCCGCAGCCGCGCCAGCAGCCGGCGGGCCGACGGCCCGAAGTTCATCGCCTTCTCGGCCGGCATGCCCATGCTCATGTGCGGCGGGCCGCCAGCGGGGCGCCGGCCGGCCGGAGGCAGCCGCGTCGGCTCGTTCTTCTGCTGCGGAACCGGCGGCGTCCCGCCGTTCCCCCCGGTCGGCGCGCTCACGCTGTGCCCCCGTTCGTTCGCGACTGCGGGGCTCGCAGCCCCGGCTCACTCCTCGCGCTCACGCGGCCACCTCCGCCGTCTGCTGCGACGCGACGATCTCGGCGTACGTGGGGCAGCTCTCCAGCAGTTCCTCATGTCGTCCCATCCCGACGACACCCCCGTCCTCGAGCACGATGATCTGGTCGGCGTCGACGATCGTGGAGACCCGCTGGGCCACGATCACCACCGCCGCGTCCGCGGTGACCGGCTTGAGGGCGGCCCGCAGCCGGGCGTCCGTGCCGAGGTCGAGCGCGGAGAAGGAGTCGTCGAAGAGGTAGATCTCCGGTTTGCGGACGAGCGCGCGGGCGATGGCCAGGCGTTGCCGCTGGCCGCCGGAGACGTTTGTGCCGCCCTGTGCGATCGGTGCCTCCAGCCCGCCCGACATCTCGGCGACGAAGTCGCGCGCCTGGGCGATCTCCAGCGCGGCCCACAGGTCCGCGTCGGTGGCGTCCGGGTTGCCGTAGCGCAGGTTGCTGGCGACGGTGCCGGTGAACAGGTACGGCCGCTGGGGCACCAGCCCGATCCGCCGCCACAGCTCGTCCGGGGCCAGGTCCCGTACGTCCACGCCGTCGACCAGGACGGCGCCGGCGGTCGGGTCGACCAGCCGGGGGATGAGCGTCAGCAGCGTGGTCTTGCCGGCGCCGGTGGAGCCGATGATCGCGGTGGTGCGGCCCGGCTCGGCGCGGAACGAGATGTCGTGCAGGACCGGGGCGCTCGCGCCCGGGTACTGGAATCCGGCGCCGCGTAGTTCCAGTTCGCCCCGGCCGGTGACCTCGGTGACCGGGTCGGTGGCCGGCACCACCGACGAGTCGGTGTCCAGCACCTCCTCGATGCGCTCGGCGCAGACGGCGGCCCGGGGCACCATCATCAGCATGAAGGTGGCCATCATGACCGCCATCAGGATCTGCATCAGGTACTGCAGGAACGCGGTGAGCGCGCCGACCTGGATCTGACCGGAGTCGACCCGTGCGGCGCCGAACCAGAGCACCGCGACGCTGGAGACGTTCAGCACCAGCATCACGATCGGGAAGATCAGCGCCTGGAGCCGCCCGATCCGCAGCGCGGTGGTGGTCAGGTCGGTGTTGGCGACCCGGAACCGGTCGGTCTCGTACGGCTCACGGACGAACGCCCGGACCACCCGGATGCCGGTGATCTGCTCGCGCAGCACCCGGTTGACGGTGTCGATCCGGGTCTGCATGAGCCGGAAGCCCGGCACCATCCGGCGGATGATCAGGCCCAGGGCCACGGCCAGCACCGGTACGCAGACCAGCATCAGCCAGGAGAGCCCGACATCCTCGCGCAGCGCCATCACCACGCCGCCGACGCTCATGATCGGCGCGGCGACCAGCATGGTGCAGCTCAGCAGCACCAGCATCTGCACCTGCTGGACGTCGTTGGTGTTGCGGGTGATCAGCGACGGCGCCCCGAACCGGGCGACCTCGCGGGCGGAGAAGCTGTTGACGCGCCGGAAGATCGAGCCGCGTACGTCGCGGCCGAACGCCATCGCGGTCTTCGCGCCGAAGTAGACGGCGGCGATGGAGCAGGCGATCTGGAGCAGGCTGACGAGCAGCATCCACCCGCCCGTACGCAGGATCTGGTCGGTGTCGCCGACGGCGACGCCGCGGTCGATGATGTCGGCGTTCAGGCTGGGCAGGTAGAGCGAGGCGATCGTGCCGACGAACTGGAACGCCACCACGGCGGCCAGCCATCGTCGGTACGGGCGCAGATGTGTGCGGAGCAGGCGGATCAACACAGATGGCTCCCCGTTGGCGGCTCGGTGTCGGACTCGCTGTCCCGGTTCAACCGACGGAGGTCCCCGTCGGACATGCCGGTGATGATTTCGATCAGGAACTGGCGGATCACCGCCCGGTTGGCCGGGTCGGCGTCGACCGACGTCAGCGGCCGGTCGCTGTGGATCATGTCGCTGATGGCGCGGGCGTGTTCGCCGCCCTTGTCGGTCAGCGTGAGCCGCACCGTGCGGCGGTCCTCCGGGTCGCGGCGGCGGCTGACGAAGCCGTCGCGTTCGAGGGTGTCGACGATGCCGGTGAGCGTGGCGGGCCGGACGAAGCACAGCTCGGCCATTTCCCGGTGGCTCACGTCGCCGGCCCGGAGGAGGATCATCAGGACCCGCATGCCGGCGGACGTGAGCCCGTGTTCGGCGAGGTACCGCCCCCAGTGCTGTTCGACCACGTGGCCGGCGATCGAGATCAGGCGGCCGAGTGGCGCGTGGTGCAACGCGTCGGGGAAGCGGACGAGCGGGCCCATGTTCACGAGCGTCAGATTAGCTCCCGAACCATCAGGGCCCAAACTAATTCTGAGAATCTCCTCAGCCGCGGTCGGCGCGGGCGCGTGGCGGCTCGTCCGGGGCGGTGGCGACGTACTCCCGCATCACTTCGGTGACCTCGCGCAGGAACGCCGTGGTGGCCTCGGCCTGCTCGGGGGTGAGCCGGGCGACCGCCCGGTCGACGCCGACGAGCATCGGCCGCAGCGCCTCCAGCACCTCGCCGACGGCGCTCCCGGTCACCTGGAGGCTGAGCCGCCGCCTGTCGTGCGGGTGCGGGGTCCGGGCGACGTGACCGGCCCGCACGAGCCGGTCGACCAGCGTGGTCGCCGAGGCGGACCGGATGCCGAGCCGGTTGCCCAGCTCGACCGGGCCCAGCGGCTCCGGGCTGGAGACCAGGTGGTCGATCGCGGCGGCGTCGGTCGCGTTGAGGCCCAGGCGGCGGGCCAGCGCGGCCCGGGTGTCACCGGCCAGGCGCAGCACGTCGCGCAGCGCGCGGGAGGCCTCGCTGCTCGGCGGCGCGACCCGCGCGGACTCTCCGGTTGACGGCACCCCCTCCATGGGATAAAGCTAGCATCTCAGGTAGCTAGAAAATCTAGCTAAAGGGGGGAGGGCGCCATGCGCGGCGACGGGCGCGGACGCTGGTTCGGGCTGCTGGCCATCAGCCTCGGCGTAGCGATGATCATCGTGGACGCCACCATCGTGAACGTCGCGGTGCCGCAGATCATCCGCGACCTCGACATCACCTCCACCGACGCGCAGTGGGTGCAGGAGGCGTACACCCTGGTCTTCGCCGCGTTGCTGCTGGTCGCCGGCCGCTTCGCCGACCGGTCCGGACGGCGGCGGATGTTCCTGGTCGGCGTCACCGTGTTCGTGGTCGCCAGCGTGCTCGCGGCGCTCGCCGGCTCCGGCGAGACGCTGATCGCCTCGCGGGTGCTCCAGGGCGTCGGCGGGGCGATGATGCTGCCCACCTCGCTCTCCCTGCTCAACGCCAACTTCACCGGCCGGGAGAAGGGCATCGCGTTCGCCGTCTGGGGCTCCACCATCGGTGGCGCGGCGGCGCTCGGGCCGCTGCTCGGCGGCTGGCTCACCACCACGTACTCCTGGCGGTGGGCCTTCGGCATCAACGTCCCGGTCAGCCTGGCCGTGATCGTGGCGACGCTCGTGCTGGTGGCCGAGTCCCGCGACGAGCGGGCCGAGCGCGGCCTGGACCTGCTCGGCGCGCTGCTCTCGGTGATCGGCATGACCGGCGTGGTCTTCGCGCTGATCGAGGGCCGCACCTACGGCTGGTGGGAGCGGGAGCGGCCGTTGCGCCTGTTCGGGCTCGACTGGACCGCGTCGATCTCGCCGGTGCCGGTGGCCGCGCTGGTCGGCCTCGTCGCGCTCGGGATCTTCCTGGCCCAGCAGGTACGCCGCAACCGGGCCGGCCGTCCCGCACTGCTCGACCTGTCGCTGTTCGGCATCGGCTCGTTCCGCAACGGCATCCTGGCCGCCGCGATCGTCAGCCTCGGCGAGTTCGGCCTGCTGTTCGCGCTGCCGCTGTGGTTCCAGAACGTGCTCGGCTACAGCGCCTTCCGCACCGGTCTGGCGCTGCTGCCGCTGGCCGTCGGCAGCTTCCTGGCCAGCGGCTCGGCGCGCCGCTGACCCAGCGCTGGGGCGCGGCCCGGGTGGTCCAGCTCGGCGTCGCCGCCGAACTGGTCGGCGTGGCCGGGCTCGGGTTCGTGGTCGCGCCGGACACCAGCTGGTGGGCGCCGCTGGGCTTCCTGTTCGTGTACGGCGTCGGCGTCGGCCTGGCCACCGCCCAGCTCACCGGCGTCTCCCTGTCGCAGGTGCCGGTACGCCGCAGCGGCCAGGGCTCGGGCCTGCAGAGCACCGCCCGGCAGGTCGGCTCCGCGCTCGGCATCGCGGTGCTCGGCACCGTCCTCTTCGCCGGCCTCGGCGGGATCCTCGGCGACCGCCTGGCCGACCAGCCCGGACTCACCCCCGCCCAGCGGGACCAGGTGGTGAGCGCGGTCAAGGAGAGCGCCGGTGCGGCGATCGGCGGCCTGGAGGCGGACCCGCGTACCGCGCCGATCGCCGAGGAGGCGAAGCAGGCGTTCTCCGAGGCCACCCGGTACGCCGCCTTCGCGGGCGCCGGATTCCTGCTGATCGGCCTGGTCGCCTGCCTGCGCCTGCCGACGGTGCGCGCCGAGGAGACCGGGGACTCCCCACCGGCCGAGACGGAGCCGGCCCGGGCCTGAGCCGGCGTCCCGCCGGCCCTCGTCCCGGCGGGCCACCGGGTCGGCCCGGGCGGCCCGGGTGGGCGGCGGGTCATCCGCCGAGGGCCACCGCCAGCGCCGCGGCCACGAAGACGACCTGGAGCACGGTACGGACGCCGAGCGGCGTCACCGGGCGCCCGGCGAGCGTGAGGCGCCGCCGTGCGGCCGACACGTTGGCCGGGAACATGGCGAGCATCAGCAGTGCCAGCCCGGCCGCCGCCGGGCGCGCGGTGGCCGGGAACAGCAGGGCGAGCGCGCCGGCGAGTTCCAGTACGCCGGTGACGGTGACCAGGAGATCGGGCCGGGGCAGCGCCGGCGGGACCATCGCGATCAGGTCGGCTCGGCGGGACGCGAAGTGGGCCACGCCGGTCAGCACGAACATCAGCGCCAGCCCCACCCGCAGCGCGGGGTGCCACCCGTCCAGGGCGTCCACGCCGAGCAGGCCGGCGATCCGGGCCAGCGCGGTGCCGGCGAGGAGTGCGATCAGGGGTGCCATTGTCGATCCCTCCGACGAACATCTTGTCGCTGACAAGATTGCGTCGACGGGTGCCATCTTGTCAATGACAAGTTAGGGTGACGGCATGGCCTCGTACCACCACGGCGACCTCCGCCGCGTCCTGCTGAGCACCGCCGCCGAGGCGATCGCCGAGTCCGGACCGGCCGCGCTGAGCCTGCGTGAGCTGGCCCGGCGCGCCGGGGTCTCGCACGCCGCGCCGGCGCACCACTTCGGCGACAAGGCCGGGCTGCTCACCGCGCTCGCCACCCAGGGCTTCGACCTGCTCGCCGACGCGCTGCGGCAGGCCGGGGACACCCTGCTCGACACCGGTGTCGCCTACGTCGGGTTCGCGGTGCGGCACCGGGCGCACTTCGACGTCATGTTCCGGCCCGAGCTGTACCGGGCCGACGATCCGGAACTGGTCGCCGCCCGCGCCCGCTCCGGCGACGTGCTGCGCGAGGGGGTGGCCCGGCACACCGGGCGGGAGCCGGACGCCGACGCGCTCGCCGCCTGGTCGATCGTGCACGGCTTCGCCACGCTCTGGCTCTCCGGCGCGCTGCCGCCACGGGTGGGCGACGACCCGGAGGCCGCCGCCCGTACCGTGATCAGGAGGTTGTTCGACTGAGCCGGCCGGGCGTCACCAGCTCGTCGGCAGCGGCATCCCCTCGGTGTACCCGGCGGCGCTCTGCACGCCGACGAGCGCCCGCTCGTGGAACTCCTCCAGGCTGCGCGCGCCCGCGTACGTGAACGCGCTGCGTACCCCCGAGATGATCTCGTCGATCAGGTCCTCGACGCCGGGCCGGTTCGGGTCCAGATACATCCGGGCCGAGGAGATGCCCTCCTCGAAGATCGCCTTGCGGGCCCTGTCGAACGCGCTGTCCTCGGCCGTACGGGCGCTCACCGCGCGCGACGACGCCATGCCGAAGCTCTCCTTGTAGCGCCGCCCGTCGGCGTCGGTGTAGAGGTCACCGGGGGACTCGTAGGTGCCGGCGAACCAGGAGCCGATCATCACGTTCGAGGCGCCCGCCGCGAGCGCCAGCGCCACGTCGCGCGGGTGGCGTACGCCGCCGTCGGCCCAGACGTGCCGCCCCAGCGAGCGGGCCGCCGCCGCGCAGTCGAGCACCGCGGAGAACTGCGGGCGCCCCACGCCGGTCATCATCCGGGTGGTGCACATCGCACCCGGGCCGACGCCGACCTTCACGATGTCCGCGCCCGCGTCCACCAGGTCGCGTACGCCGTCGGCAGTCACCACGTTCCCGGCCGCCACCGGCACCGGCGGGTCCAGCCGGCGGACCGCCCGCAGCGCCTGGAGCATCCGCTCCTGGTGCCCGTGCGCGGTGTCCACGACGAGCGTGTCCACCCCGGCCTCCAGCAGCGCGGCGGCCTTGCCGGTGACGTCGCCGTTGATGCCCACGGCGGCGGCGACGCGCAGCCGCCCCCGGTCGTCGGTGGCCGGCTTGTACAGCGTGGCGCGCAGCGCGCCCTGCCGGGTCAGCACGCCGACCAGGCGGCCGTCGTCGTCCACCACCGGCGCGAGCCGCCGCCGGCCCGCCGACAGCCTGTCGAATCCGGTACGCGGGTCCGCGTCCGCCCCGACGGTGTGCAGCTCGGTCGACATGACGTGCCGGAGCTGGGCGAAGCGGTCCACCCCGACGGTGTCCGCCTCGGTGACCACGCCCATCGGCCGACTGTCCGCGTCGACCACGACCACCGCACCGTGCGAGCGCTTCGGCAGCAGGTGGATGGCGTCGCCGACGGTGTCGGTCGGGCCGAGCGTGATCGCCGTGTCGTGCACCAGGTGCCGCTGCTTGACCCAGCCGACCACGTTGGCGACGACCTCGATCGGGATGTCCTGCGGGATCACCGCCACCGCGCCGCGCCGGGCCACGGTCTCGGCCATCCGCCGGCCGGCGACGGCCGTCATGTTCGCCACCACGAGCGGGATCGTGGTGCCGGTCCCGTCGGTGGTGGCCAGGTCGACGTCGAGCCGGGAGCCCACCTCGGACCGGTTGGGCGCCATGAAGACGTCGTTGTAGGTCAGGTCGTGCGCGGGGACCGCGCCGTGAAGGAACCGCACCCGGCCATCATTCCCGCCCGGCGGCGCTCCCGCCCCCGGTGGTGGCTCAAACCACCCGGCCCCGCGCTGTCAAGAAGGGCCCCTTCTCTGCCTCGGGCGTTGAGAAGGGGCCCTTCCTTACGCCTCAGGCGATGGTGCAGATCGCGGCGCCGGACGTGATCACCGCGCCGACCTCGGCCGCGAGCCCGCTCACCGTGCCGGCCTTGTGCGCGTGCAGCGGCTGCTCCATCTTCATCGCCTCCAGCACCACGACCAGGTCGCCCTCGGCCACCTCGTCGCCGTCGGCGACGGCGATCTTCACGATCGTGCCCTGCATCGGGGAGGTGAGCGTGTCACCGCTGACCGCGGCGCCCGCCTTGCCCCCGCCACCCCGGCGGGCCGGCTTCTTCGCGGCGGGCGCGGCTGCCGCCGTACCGGCGCCGAGCCCGGCGGGGAGGACGACCTCCAGCCGCTTGCCGCCCACCTCGACCACGACGGTCTCGCGCTCGGCGGGCTCGTCGGCGGCGCCGGCGGTGGCGGTGAAGGCCGGTACGGTGTTGTCCCACTCGGTCTCGATCCACCGGGTGTGCACCGTGAACGGCTCGGCGGTGAACGCCTCGTCGCGGATCACCAGGCGGTGGAAGGGCAGCGCTGTCGCCATGCCCTCGACCACCATCTCGTCGAGCGCCCGGCGGGCCCGCTCCAGCGCCTCGGTACGCGTCTCGCCGACGATGATCACCTTGGCGAGCAGCGAGTCGAAGTTGCCGCCGATCACGTCGCCGGCCGAGATGCCGGTGTCCACCCGCACGCCTGGCCCGGAGGGCAGGCGCAGCGCGGTGACGGTGCCCGGTGCGGGCAGGAAGTTGCGGCCCGGGTCCTCGCCGTTGATCCGGAACTCGATGGCGTGCCCGCGCGGCGTCGGGTCCTCGGTGAAGCGCAGCTTCTCGCCGTCGGCGATGCGGAACTGCTCACGCACCAGGTCGATGCCGGCGGTCTCCTCGGTGACGGGGTGCTCGACCTGGAGCCGGGTGTTCACCTCCAGGAAGGAGATCGTGCCGTCCGCGCCGACCAGATATTCCACGGTGCCGGCGCCGTGGTAGCCGGCCTCCCGGCAGATGGCCTTGGCGCTGTCGTGGATCTGGGCCCGCTGGGCGTCGGTGAGGAACGGCGCGGGCGCCTCCTCGACAAGCTTCTGGTGCCGGCGCTGCAGCGAGCAGTCCCGGGTGCCCACCACGATCACGTTGCCGTGCTGGTCGGCCAGCACCTGCGCCTCGACGTGGCGCGGCTTGTCCAGGTAACGCTCGACGAAGCACTCGCCCCGGCCGAACGCGGCGACCGCCTCGCGGGTGGCCGACTCGAACAGGTGCGGGATCTCCTCCATGGTGCGGGCGACCTTGAGGCCGCGCCCGCCACCGCCGAACGCGGCCTTGATGGCGACCGGCAGGCCGTGGTCGACGGCGAACGCCATCACCTCGTCGGCGTTCGCGACCGGGTCCGGGGTGCCGGGCACCAGCGGCGCGCCCGCGCGCTGCGCGATGTGCCGGGCGGTCACCTTGTCGCCGAGGTCGCGGATCGCCTGCGGGGTGGGGCCGATCCAGGTCAGCCCGGCGTCGATGACGGCCTGGGCGAAGTCGGCGTTCTCGGAGAGGAAGCCGTAGCCGGGGTGCACCGCGTCGGCGCCGGAGCGGGCCGCCACGTCGATCAGCTTGTCGATGCGCAGGTAGCTGTCGGCGGCGGTGTCACCGCCGAGCGCGTACGCCTCGTCGGCGAGCGTGGCGTGCAGGGCGTCCCGGTCGGAGTCCGCGTAGACGGCGACGCTGGCCAGCCCGGCGTCGCGGCAGGCGCGGATGACGCGGACGGCGATCTCGCCGCGGTTGGCGATGAGAACCTTGCGCACCTTGTGGCTCCTCCCGGGAGGTCGTTGCCGGGAGTTTAGCGGCCGAGCTGCGGGGCCTAACGATCGCTCAGTGTGGGATGCGGCACTGTAGTCAAACTTGGTTATTACGCTTGTCCCGTGTCGGCGACGCGGATGATGATTCTCGGCCTGGTCAGGTGGATGCAGCCGGTGCACGGCTACGACGTGCGCCGCGAGCTGCTCAGTTGGAGCGCGGACAAGTGGGCGAACGTGCAACCGGGCTCGATCTACCACGCGCTGCGCAAGCTCACCGACGAAGGGCTGCTGCGGACCGTCTCGGTCGAGCAGGTGGGCGCCCGTCCGGCGCGCACCACGTACGAGGTGACGCCGAAGGGAGAGGACGAGTTCGAGACGCTGCTGCGGGCGCAGTGGTGGCAGGTCCAGGAGCCACCTGACCCGTTCGTCGCGGCGTTCTCCTTCCTGCCGGCGATGCCCCGCGACGAGGCCGCGGCGGCGCTGCGCAACCGGGCGAACCTGCTCCGGGCCGGGGTGGAGTCGATGCGGGCCTCGCTCGACTCGGACTGGGTACGCACCCGCAAGCCGGTGCACGTCGGGTGGATGTTCGAGCTGTGGCTGGCCCGCGCCGAGGTGGAGACGGCATGGTGCGAGCGGATCGCGGAGCGGATCGAGTCGGGAGTGTCGTACCTGCCCGATGGGATGGAGCGGGCCGAGGGCTGGTCGGGCTGGTCCGACGGGTCTCGATGACACGACATAATCAACGTTGACCAAAAGAGCTATATCGCGTTAGCCTCGGCGGGAATCGCGGGGGATTCGTGCGTCCTCGCGGACGATCGGCGGCCGGTCAGGTCCGCCCGGACGACCAGGAGCAGAAATGATCGAGACCAGGGGGTTGCGGAAGTCGTACCGCTCCCGCGCGGGTCGCGAGACGAAGACCGTGGACGCGGTCCGCGGCGTCGACCTCGACGTCGCAGCGGGGGAGATCTTCGGCTTCCTCGGGCCCAACGGCGCGGGCAAGACCACCACGCTGCGGATGCTCGCCACGCTCATCGAGCCGGACGGCGGCGAGGCCACAGTGGCCGGTGCTGACCTGCGCAAGGACCCGGCCGAGGTGCGCCGCCGGATCGGGTACGTGGCCCAGGGCGGCAGCACCTGGGACGAGTCGAGCGCCCGCGAGGAACTGGTGCTCCAGGCCCGCCTCTACGGCATCGGCAAGGCCGAGGCGCACCGCCGTGCCGAGCGCGCGCTCGAAGCCTTCCAGCTCACCGAGTACGCCGACCGCAAGTGCAAGACCTACTCCGGCGGCCAGCGCCGGCGCGTCGAGATCGCGCTCGGCATCATCCACGAACCGAAGATCGTCTTCCTGGACGAGCCGACCACCGGCCTCGACCCGCAGAGCCGCGCCCACATGTGGGACGAGATCCGCCGGCTGCGTACCGAGGGGATGACCGTCTTCATCACCACGCACTACCTGGACGAGGCGGACGCGCTCTGCGACCGCATCGCGATCATGGACCACGGCGAGGTGGTCGCCGAGGGCACACCGGCCGAGCTGAAGCGGGAGATCTCCGGCGAGGTGGTGATCGTCGGCCTGGACGCCCCGAGCACCCCGCGCGCCGCCGAGCTGCTCGACACCGAGGCGTACGTGAGCAAGCTGGAGACCGTCGACGAGGGCGGCCTGCGCCTCTACGTCGACGAGGGCGCCACCGCCATCCCGCAGGTGCTGCGCCGTCTCGACCACGCCGGGCTGGACCTGCGCTCGATCGAGCTGCACCGCCCCAGCCTCGACGACGTCTTCCTCACCAAGACCGGCCGCTCGCTGCGCGAGTCCTGACCCCCGGAGAAGCTGTCATGAAACTCGCCCGCGACACCTGGCTGATCTTCCAGCGCCAGACGCAACTGCTGCTGCGCAACCCGGTGTGGATCTTCGTCGGAGTCTTCCAGCCGGTGATGTACCTGCTCCTGTTCGCCCCGCTGCTCAAGCCCGCGCTGAACGCGCCCACCCAGGCCGCCGCGTACAAGATCTTCGTACCCGGCCTGCTCGTTCTGCTGGCCATCTTCGGCGGCCTGTTCCAGGGCTTCGGCCTGATCGCCGAGCTGCGCGCCGGCGTGATCGAGCGCTCCCGGGTCACCCCGGTCAGCCGGCTCGCCCTGCTGCTCGGCCGCTCGCTGCGCGACGTGGTCTCGCTGATCGCGCAGGCGATCATCATCACGCTGCTGGCGCTCGCGTTCGACCTGCGCGTGTTCATCGGCAACCTGCTCCTGGCGTACCTGATGCTCGCCCTCATCGCGCTGATGACCTCGGCCGTCTCCTACGGCATCGCGCTCAAGGTCAAGAGCGAGGACGCGCTCGCCCCGCTGATGAACACCGTCGCGCAGCCGGTGCTGCTGCTCTCCGGCATCCTGCTGCCGCTCACCTTCGCCCCCGGCTGGCTCCAGGGCGTGGCCAAGTGGAACCCGTTCTCCTGGGCGGTCGAGGGCACCCGCGCGCTGTTCAACGGCGACCTCGGCAACGACCGGGTCTGGCAGGGCCTCGGCATCATCGCGGTACTCGCCGCCGCAGGCGTTTTCTGGGCCGCCCGCCAGTTCGCCCGCAGCGTCCGCTGAACAGGGGAGACCTACCTCTCAGCAAGGGCGGGGCACCGGCCGGGCGCGCGTAGCGTGAGGCCGGTGCCCCGCCTCACCCGTGACCGGATCACCTGGCTGACCTACGCCCAGCTCGGTCTCTGGGGCTTCTTCCTCTACGGGTTCGGCCCGGTCGTCCCCCTGCTCCGCGACGAACAGGGCACCAGCGCCGCCGTCGCCGGCCTGCACAGCACCGGCATCGCTGTGGGCGCGCTCGTCGGCGGCGCGCTGTTCGCCCCGGCCGCCCGCCGCCTCGGCCGCGGCCCGGCCATCTGGCTCGGCCTCGCCGGCGTCGCCGCCGGCGTGACCGCGCTCGGCCTGCTCCGCCCGCTGCCGGCCACGCTCGCCGCCGTCGCGGTCATCGCCACCTTCGGCATGATGGTCGTCAGCGGCGTGAGCGTCGTGCTCACCGCCCGGCACGGCCCCACCGCCCCGGCCGCGCTCACCGAGGCCAACGCGGCCTGCGCCGGCATGGGCATCCTGGCGCCGCTGACCATCGGCGCCACCGTCGACGCCGGTCTCGGCTGGCGGCCGCTGATGGCCGTCGAGGTCGGGCTGATCACGCTGGTCGCGCTCGCCGCCCTGACCTTCCGGGTATGCGGGCCGCGACGCGCCCCCGCTGACGCGGCTGCCGGCACACCCGTCCCCGTGGCCGCCGCCACCCGGGTGCCCGCCGTCCCCGCTCCCGGGCTTTCCGAGGCCGTCGTGCCCGCTCCCGTCGTGCCCGCCTCCGGTGCCGTCGTCCCCGCTCACTCCGTCCCGGCTCCGGCCGGTCCCGCCTCCGGGGAGCCTGTTTCCTCCGGCTCCGGTGCGGCGGGGCGGCTGCCGCGTGCGTACTGGATCGCCTGGGTCTTGATGTCCGTCACCGGGTCGATCGAGGTCTGTTTGTCGCTGTGGACAGCCGACGTGCTGCGGACCCATGCCGGGCTGAGCGCGGGCGGGGCGTCGGCGGCGGTCGCTGCGATCGTCTGCGGCATGTTCGCCGGCCGGCTCGCCGGTGGCCGGGCCGCGTTGCGCTGGGCGCCGGTGCCGCTGCTGCTCGGCGCGCTCACCGTCTCGATGGCCGGGTTCGCGCTGTTCTGGGGCAGCACCGTCGGTTGGCTCGCGGTCACCGGGCTGGTCGTGCTCGGGCTCGGCAACGCGCTGCACTACCCGTTGGCGATCTCGATCGCGCTGGCCGTCGCCGGTCCGGCCGCCGACAAGGCGGCGGGCTGGTCCGCGTACTCGATGGGTGTGGGTTTCGGGATCGCGCCGGTGGCGCTCGGGTGGGTGGCCGACGGGGTCGGCCCGCACCCGGCGTTCCTGCTGCTGCCCGTGTTCATCGCGGTCGCGGTGCTGCTGACGGTGCGGCTGGGCCGTGCCCTGCCCGCGCCGGTCCGCGCGGCTTGATCGACTCCACTACGGCGAGGTGGCGGCTTCCGGCGGTCAGGGATACCGCCACCACGGGGAGGTTGTGTTCGGCCGGCTCAGAGCACCCGGGCGAGCGTGACCCCGTCGGCGATCGGCAGCATGACCGCCTCGACGCGGACGTCCGCGATGACCGCGTCGTTGAACGCGGCGATCGCCCGGTCGTCGGCGTTGCGCGGGGCGAGCACCCGGCCGTCGCGCAGCGTGTTGTCGACGGCGATCACCGCGCCGGGGCGCATGCGGGGCACCAGCTCGTCCCAGTAGATCGGGTAGCCGACCTTGTCCGCGTCGATGAACGCGAAGTCCAGGTAACGCTCGCGGGGCAGTTCGCGCAGCGTCTCGGCGGCCGGGCCGATGCGCAGCTCGATGCGGTCCTGCACACCGGCGCGCTGCCAGTAGCGCCGGGCCACGCCCGTGTACTCCTCGGAGATGTCGAAGCAGGTCAGCCGGCCGCCCTCGGCCAGCCCTCGGGCGATCGCCAGCGAGGAGAGGCCGGTGAACGTGCCGACCTCGACCGCCTGCCGTACGCCGAGCAGCCGGGTCAGGAACGTCAGGAACGCGGCCTGTTCGGGCGCGACCTGCATGACCGCCTCGGCGGGCAGGGCCGCCCGGGTCTCCTCGGCCAGCTCCTGGACGATCTCGTCCGGGGCGGACCCGTGGGCCACCAGGTAGGCGTGCAGTTCCGGGGTGAGCGGCAGCGGCTTCGTGGTCATGTCCGGACGTTAGCCGAGATGTTCGATCTCCTGGCCCCCGGGCGCGATCTTCGTCCACAGGTCGACGATGCTCAGCTCCACCTCGGCGAGCAGCCGGCGCAGCAACGGCAGGGACAACCCCACCACCGTGCCCGGATCACCCTCGATCCCGGTCAGGAACGCCCCGCCCAGCCCGTCGATGGTGAACGCGCCCGCCACGGCCAGCGGCTCGCCCGTCGCCACGTACGCGGCGATCTCGTCGTCGCTGATGTCGGCGAAGTGCACAGTGGTGGAGGCGACGGCCTCGGCGCGGGACTCGTGGGTCACGTCGATCAGGGAGTGCCCGGTGTGCAGGACGCCGCTGTGCCCGCGCATCCGCTGCCACCGCCGGGTGGCGTCCGCCGCGTCATCGGGCTTGCCGAGGATCTCGCCGTCGAAGGCGAGTACCGAGTCACAGCCGAGCACCAGCGTGCGCTCGTCCGGCGAGGGCCGCAGCCGATCGCGTACCGCCTGGGCCTTCAGCCGCGCCAGCTCCAGGCACAGATCCTCGGCCCGATCGCTCACCACCTGCGACTCGTCCACGCCGCTGACCAGCACATCCGGCTCGATCCCGGCGGCCTGGAGCAACTTGCGGCGGGCGGGGGACTGCGAGGCGAGCACGAGGCGCACCGGTACGGAGGTCGACACCCCGCCGACGCTACCGGCTGACCCTCGGCGGCGGGTCGTCGGCACGTCGGCGGCGCCGCCAGAACAGGTATCCGCCGCCCGCCGCCACCAGCACACCGAGGGTGGCGAGCCCGCGTACGGTCGCGCTGCCGTCGTCGCCCTTATCGGGTGCTGCCTCCGCCGACGCCGGTGGCGTGACGTTGGAGGACTCGAAGCCGAGCGGCGGTACGTCGGCGGTGAGCGCGGCGACCAGGTCGATGACTCCGTAGCCGTACTGGTCGTCGCGACCGGGTGGTCCCTTGTCGACGGCGGTGGCGGTCAGCCGGTGGGCGACTTCCTGGGCGGGAAGGTTGGGGTACTTGGAGCGGATGAGAGCAGCAGCCCCGGCAACGATCGCAGTCGCGCTGGACGTTCCCGTGCCCTTCGAGTACTTGCCGTCGTAGCTGGTGCTGTAGATATCGACAGCAGGCGCAACCACATCAATCTCAGGACCAGTGGCCGAGATTGGGGCGTGGAGCCCGGACTTGTCGATGCCGCCCACACCGATAACGCCGGGCTCAGACGCGGGGTAGCCGACAGTCGGATCCTCTGGTTGATTGCCGACCGCAGCAACTACGACGATCTCCGCTTCTAGCGCTGATCGAATAGCGCCTTGCAGTCGGCTGGTTGCCCCTGCTACTGCCGAGATGCTGATTACGTCAGCGTGGTTAGCAACCGCCCATTCCACACTCGCCGCCAGATCGTCTGGGATTCCCCTGCCGTTAACGAGTCGGGTGCGGATTGGCAGCAGTTTAGCCCTTGGCGCCACGCCGAGGGCACCACTGTTATCAGGCCGCCCGTGCGCCGCAATTAGACCAGCCATAGAGGTGCCGTGTCCGTCTTGGTCTTGTCGACCATCCCCTTCGTTCGAAAGGTCGGTACCGGCAAGCAGGTTCCCCCTCAAGTCCGGATGCGGGTCGATCCCCGTGTCCGGGACTGCAACGGTTACTCCCTCACCCTCATTAATTGCGTGAGCTGCTGCTGCATTGAGGTATTGAAGGTGCCACTGGTCCTGACGAACATTTGGAGCCGTTGCTGCCGTTGGTGCGGCCAAGACGGAGCTGGCTAGGCAGGCGGATGCTAAGCGAATTATCAGGGAGGGGCTCATCATCGATCGAGGCCGATTGCGGGTCCCGGATCTGACGGGCGGTCATCGGGTGGGCGCATGACAGGATCGACGCCCTCGGCGACCTGCCAAGGATCGTCGGGGTCCCACGTTCTCTCATCGGTTGCGGCATGAGGTTTGGCCCTTGTCGTGGGCGTATTGAAGCTCGCCGGACCAAAAGCTGCCGAACCGGGGCCTCCTCCCAGAGGCATGGCGCCGGAAGTGCCGGAAGACGGCAATCTCCCCGTGCCCGGTCGAGAACCGGCACCTCCAGTTGGGGCAGTTCCCGCCCCTCCTCCACCAATCACGCCACCCACCGGATTGACTCGTCGTCCACCCGTGCCGCCATTCGCAGGTGGCAGCCCAGCTGCTAGGCCTCCACCGATGACGCCGCCGATGGGCGCTGACTTGCGCGGAGGGGGTGGCGATCCGCCCGAGAATCGTCCCGGCGGGATGTCCCCGGGTGTGGTGGGCGATGGCGGTTTGAGGGTCGAACCGGTGATCGGAGCGATTGGCGGGGTGAAGGCTCCGCCGCCGGTCGGTCCAACGGAACCTGGGTGCGGCGGTAGGCCGGGTACGGCGCTAGGTGTTTGAGGGGCGACGCCGGTGCCGATGCCGCCGAGGAGAGGTCCTCTGTTCGCTTCGGTTGAAATGGCTGCAGGAGGAGTCGCGGGCTTGGTGCGGTCTTGAGGATTAACGGAGACGGATGTCGGCACCGGAACTACAGGGGGAATTATTGGTGCCGAAGCAGCGTAAGTGTCTGGGTCTTCAGTCTGGCGCGGAAGCTTTGGTCTAGGTGGCGGCTGGCGGAGCATGACCTGGGCGTGCTGGAGTTCGCCGCTCAGCCCCGTCATTAACCCGCGTGCCCGTACGTTCAACTGCTCCAGGTCGTCGTCCGTCACCGGGGGCCGCTCCGGCAACCGGCTGCCCGCCACCGCCTTCGGGTCGGCGATCGTCGCCTCGTACGCCTGCTTCTGCCGCAGCTTCTTCGCGTACTCCTCGTGCAGCGGTTGCAGCTCGGCCCGCGCGCTGCCGATGGCGCGGGCGGCGGCCGCCAGCGCGTCGTAGTTCGCGGCGGCGGCGTCGTGGGTGCGCTGTACGCGCTCGATGAGCTGGTCGAGTTCGGCGATGTACGCCCGCGCGGCGGCGTTGGTCTCCGGCGGCCACGCCTCGGCCAGGCCGCGCCGGTATTCGCGCAGGCGGCTCAGGTGGGCCAGGGCGAGGTCGCAGACCTTGCGCCAACCGGCGACCTGCTTCCACTGGCCGGCGGTGTCCTGGTCCTGCACACACGCCCACATGCTGAGGACGTCCATCAGCCGCCAGTCGGTCAGCCCGGAGGTGCGCCCGCTGCCCCGTTCGATCACGGCAGGATCACCCGGCTCTGTTCGGGGGCGGTGGGGTCGGCCAGTGGTGGCATCGGGCGGGCGACGGTGGCGGAGGGGCCGGCGAGCGCCCGTTCCACGTCGGCCACGCGGGCCGAGGAGAACGCGTCGGCGTCGCCGTAGCGGGCGGCGATCCGCCCGGCGGCGTCGGCGAGCCGCCCGGTCGCCGGTGCGAGATCCCACACCGCGCTCACCGCCGCGGTCTGGGTGTCGTGGTGGGCCTGGAGGAACTGGACCAGCTCGATGAAGGCGTCCGCCGGATTGGGCACCGGCGCCTTCATGTCGTCGGCGATGTAGGACAGGTGCGGCGAGTAGTTGCGCGTCACCTCGTCCTGGAGTCGGTCGGCGAACTCCCGCATCTGTCGGATGTCGGCCTCGATGCCGCCGTAGCCGCGCAGCCAGCCGGCTGGCTGGTTGTCCTCCGGGATCATCGGAGCCTCCTGCCCGTCACCACACGGTTTCCCTGAGTGAGGTTAATGGCTCGACGTGGATCCCGGCAGCCCCGTCCGGCGCCGCGAACGGGGGGAGGACCTCAGCGGGGCAGACCGGAGGCCCGCCACGCGCCGGGGCCGGCGATCGGCCCGGCCAGGGCGGGCCGCGCGCTGCGCGCCCACTGCGACACGGGGGCCGGCGCGGCGGCCTGGGCCGGGCGGGTGCGCACCACGATCGCGCCGACCAGAGCGGCCAGCTCCTCGGCGGTGGGCACGCCACGGACGATCCGGAACAGCGGCTCCTCGGCAGACATGACCCCAGGGTACGCGTCGCGAATTCGACCTTCGCCGTACAGTGGCGTGCCGACGGTGTGGGCGTCGCAGCGGCCGGGTACGGTTTCTGCGATGTCGAACGCGCTCCCCCAACTCGTCGCCGACCGGTACCGGCTTCTCACGCCGCTCGGCCAGGGCGGCATGGGCCGCGTCTGGAAGGCGCGGGACGAGGTACTGCACCGGGACGTGGCCATCAAGGAACTGGTCCCGCCCCCCGGCCTCACCCCGGAGGAGCGCCGCGAGATGCGCGAGCGCTCACTGCGTGAGGCGCGGGCGATCGCCCGCCTCAACAACATCAACGTGGTCCGCATCTTCGACGTGCTGCGCACCGACGGCGACCCGTGGATCGTCATGGAGTACGTGGCGTCGAAGTCGTTGCAGGACACCATCGCCGAGGACGGCCCGGTCACCCCGGCCAAGGCGGTCGAGATCGGTCTCGGCGTGCTGAACGCGCTGAAGGCCGCGCACAAGGCCGGCATCATGCACCGCGACGTCAAGCCGGGCAACGTGCTGCTCGGCGAGGACGGCCGCGTGGTGCTCACCGACTTCGGCCTGGCCACCATCCCCGGCGACCCGAACGTGACGCGCACCGGCATGGTGCTGGGCTCGCCCGCGTACATCTCTCCGGAGCGCGCCCGCGACGGCACTGCCGGCCCGGAGGCGGACCTCTGGTCGCTCGGCGCCACGCTCTACGCGGCGGTCGAGGGCAAGTCGCCGTACGCGCGCCCGTCGGCGATCGCCACGCTCGCCGCGCTCGCCACCGAGCCGATGCCGCCGCCGCGCAACGCCGGGCCGCTCAAGCCCGTACTCCAGGGCCTGCTGCGCAAGGACCCGGACGAGCGGATCACCGCCGAGGTGGCCGAGCGCATGCTGCGCAAGGCCGCCGGCCGGCGGGCCAAGAGCATCTCGCTGCTGGACGGCGTACGCCGGCCCGGGCCGAACGGCCCGCGTGTGCCGCGCCCGCCGCTGGTGCCCGCGCCGCGCCCGGCCGACCAGGCCGAACGCGCCGCGTCCGGGGTCGCCGCAACCGGGGGTACGGCGGCAGCCGCCGACCCGACGGCGAAGGTGCCGGCGCCCACCTCGGACGCCGGTCCCACCGCGAAGGTGACCCCGCCGGTCGCCGATCCGACGGCGAAGCTCGACCCGGCGCCGTCGGCCGACGAGACTCTTGTGGACGACGAGGCGCGGGTGGACGGCGTCGACCCGGCGCTGGACGAGACGCGGCTCGACGGCGAGCCCGTCACCGACGCCCCGGCGCCGGTCAGCCCGGCCGTGACCGGCTCCGCGCCGGTCAGCCCGGCTCCCGCTCCCGCCGATCCCGCGCCGTCGACCGGCCGGGCGACGGTGCTGCCGGTCGAGAAGTCCGCGCCGAACCGTCGCAACCTGCTGATCGGCGCGCTGGTCCTGCTGCTGCTCGTCGGCCTGGTGGTGGCCGTGCCGCTGCTGAACAACGGTGACGACGGCGACGGC
Source organism: Micromonospora sp. CNZ285 (assembly GCF_004637285.1). Lineage (NCBI taxonomy): Bacteria > Bacillati > Actinomycetota > Actinomycetes > Micromonosporales > Micromonosporaceae > Micromonospora > Micromonospora sp. CNZ285. The sequence continues at coordinate 6,253,495 of NZ_SPQD01000001.1, forward strand.
GGTGAGCGGACGGCCGGCACCTCGGTGTCGGCGGCGCCGCCGCCCGCGCCGAGCGAGAGCGCGTCGCCGAGCGCCCCGGCGACCAGTGCGTCGGCCAGCCCCACGCCGTCGGCCAGCCCGTCGGCCTCGGGGTTCACGCTGCCGGCCGGGTGGCGTCTCTACACCGGCCCGAACGGCTTCAAGGTGCCGATCCCGGAGAACTTCCAGGCGCGGGTGGGCCGGGACAACGTCGTGCTCTACGAGGTCGGCGGCAGTCGGCGGGTGCTGTTCATCCAGTGGACGCCCTCGCCGGAGAAGGACGCGTACGCCGACTGGAAGAGCAAGGAATCGTCCCGGCGCAACTACGTCCGGAACTACGAGTACGTCAGCATCACCAAGTGTGACCCCTACTTCCGCACCTGCGCCGACTGGGACTGGCTGGAGACGCGCAACGGCGACACCCGCTTCCACGTGCGTAACCGGGGTGTGGCGACGGCCAGCAACAGGGGCTTCGCGTTGCGCTGGGAGGTGCCCGCGAAGGACTGGGACGCCAACCTGGCCAACTGGGAGATCATCACCAAGGGCTTCGTGCCGGACCGCGAGAACTGACCGGGAATCCCGCCGGTCACGAAACTCGCTCGCATGGCTTTCCGTCCTCGGGGGTATGAATCCCTCCGACGACGGAAGGAGGCGCGACATGGGTTACCGACGGAGGTACACCGGCCCGCGGCTGGCACTGTGGATGCTCGTTGCGCTCGGCGACGTCGTACTGCTCCTGATCAGCGCCGGCCTGTCCGCGCCGGTCGCGGTCCTCGGCGTGCTGACGCTCACCGTCGCCGGTGTGGCGGCATGGCGCCTGACGCGCCGCACGCCGGTGCCCGTCCCGGCCACCGCGCGCCGCAGAGCCTGATTCCGGTACGACGACAGTGGGACCGCCTCGTGAGGAGGCGGTCCCACTTGTGTCGCACGTACGTCAGGCGGTGTTGTTCGCCAGCGCGATCAGCCGGCTGCGGTCACCGTTCCAGTAGTTGCGGTCGACGTTGCCGCTGATCCCGGAGACGGCGCCGGTGCTGGTGTACTGCCAGAAGCTCCACACCGGGGCGCCGGCCGGCAGCGTGCCGGGCGCGCTGGCCCAGCGGGCGAGCCACAGCGGGTGGTTGGCCCACGGGCCGGTCCAGCTGCCCGTGCACTGGTTCCACCAGCTCGTGGTGGTGTAGATGACCGCGTACCGGCCGGTGCGGGAGCGGTAGGTGTTCAGGAAGTCCTGGATCCAGTTGCGCATGCCGGTGGTGCTCAGGCCGTAGCAGTAGCCGCCGCTGTACGGGTTGCCCTCGATGTCCAGCGCGGCGGGCAGCGTACGGCTGTCCGCCGACCAGGCGCCACCGTTGCTGGCCAGGTAGTTGGCCTGGGTCGAGCCGGCGGAGATGTTCGGCCGGGCGAAGTGGTACGCCCCGCGGATCACTCCGGCGTTGTACGCGTTGACGTAGTTCGCGTTGAAGTTCGGGTCCTTGTAGCTCGTACCCTCGGTGGCCTTGATGAAGGCGAACTGGATGCCCGAGTTGCGCACGCTGGTCCAGTTGATGCTGCCCTGGTACCGGGAGACGTCGATCCCGGGCGTGGTCGCGGCGGCGGCCGGTCCGGCGGTCGCCACGAGGGCCGCGGCCGCGGTGGCGGCGGCGGCCAGGCCGGCGGCGAGAAGCCGGCGTACGGAGAATCTGGTGCTGGGCATGGTTGCCTCCAGAGGGACGTCCGTCTATTGACGCCCATCTTTGGAGCTTAGTGCCCTAGATCGCAATAGGGGGAAAGGAAATTTTCATCGACGGTCGTCGTTCGCCCAGGTGGCGCGACGGGTGCGGATCAGCGCAGGGTGCTCGGGTCCATCGCCCAGCGGAACGGCTCGGTGACACAGAGCGTCTCGCCCGCCTGGCGACGGCATCCTCGACGTAGTGCGCGCCGTCGAGCCGGCCTCGGTCCACGGACCGACGTGCGAGCTGTAGGGCTCCAGGGAGCTGCGCTCACCGACCTCACCTCCGCTCCTGCACCTCGTCCGATCAGTCTCACTCACTCTCTGTGAGACGCCGCCGGTCGAACGACACGGCTCGGGGCGGTAGGCTCCCCGCCCATGCCCCTGATCGACGGTCTCACCACGCTCTGGGACACGCTGACCAGCGCCCAGCCGGACCCGCCGCCGCTACTGGTGGTGGTCACCGCCGCGGTCGCGCTCGCGGTGGTCGTGGCCCGGCTGCCCTGGCGGATCGCCCGCAACGCGGTGACCATCGCGCACGAAGGCGGCCACGCGCTCGTCGCGTTGCTCACCGGTCGGCGGCTGCACGGCATCCGGCTGCACTCGGACACCTCCGGGCTCACGCTCTCCGCCGGCCGTCCCACCGGGCCGGGCATGATCCTCACGCTGCTCGCCGGGTACGTCGCGCCGTCGCTGCTCGGCCTCGGCGGCGCCTGGTTGCTGGCCGGGAACCGGATCACGCTGTTGCTCTGGCTCGCGGTGGCGCTGCTGCTGGCCATGCTGGTGATGATCCGCAACCTGTTCGGCGTGCTGTCGCTGCTTGTCACCGGCGGCGTGGTGCTCGCCGTCTCCTGGTACACCTCGCCCGAGGTGCAGGCCGCGTTCGCCTGGACGTCGGTCTGGTTCCTGCTGATCGGCGGCGTACGGCCGGTGTTCGAGCTGCACCGGCAACGCGCCCGGGGCCGGATGCCGCAGTCCGACGCCGACCAGCTCGCCCGGATCACGCCGTTCCCGGCGCTGTTCTGGGTGGGCGTGTTCCTGCTGGTGAGCGTGGGGGCGCTGGCCGCCGGAGCGCTGTTGCTGGCCGGTCCGATCCTGGCCGACGCGGGGCTCACCGGCTGACCGCGCCGAGCCGCACCGCTGTGAGCCGTGCCGAGCCGGCCCGCAGCGCGCCGTATCGCGTCGCGCAGCGGGCCGCTACGTGGCAGGGCAGAATCGGACCGTGCGATACGTGATCATCGGAGCGGGCGCGGTCGGCGGCACCATCGGCGTACTCCTGGCCGACGCCGGCCACGACGTGACGCTCGTGGCCCGTGGCGCGCACCTGGACGCGCTGCGGGAGCGGGGTCTGACGCTGCGCACGCCGGACCGCGACGTGACCGGCCGGCTCCCGGCGGTCGCCGGGCCGGACGGGCCGCCGCTGCCGGCGGACACCGTGCTGGTCCTCACCGTGAAGTCGCAGGACACCGTGGCGGCGCTCGATGCCTGGGCGGACGCCCCGGTCGAGGGCGGCGGGACGGCGGGCGAACGGCTGCCGGTCGTGCTGGCCCAGAACGGCGTGGCGAACGAACCGGCCGCGCTACGACGCTTCGCCCGCGTACACCCGGTGTGCGTGTGGCTGCCCGCCACCCACCTGGAGCCGGGCGTGGTGGTCGCCAACGGCCATCCGCATCCGGGCATGCTGCACATCGGCCGCTACCCGAGCGGCGCCGACGACACCAGCCGGGCGGTCGCCGCCGACCTGACCGCCGCCGGGTTCGTCGCGCCGGTCCGCGACGACGTGATGCGCTGGAAGTACGGCAAGCTGCTCGCCAACCTCGGCAACGGCCTCCAGGCGCTGCTCGGACGGGACGTGCCCGAGTCGCTGTCGAAGCGGGTACGCGCCGAGGGCGAGGCGGCGCTCGCCGCCGCCGGCATCGCCCACACCACAGTCGAGGATGAGGCCGCCGAACGGGGCGACCGGGTGTCGCACCGGCCGGTCGGCGGCGAGGAGCGCTCCGGCGGCTCCACCTGGCAGAGCCTGGCCCGTGGTGCGGGCTCGGTCGAGACCGACCACCTCAACGGTGAGATCGTGCTGCTCGGGCGCCTGCACGGCGTGCCGACCCCGGCCAACGCGGCGGTGCAGACGGCGGTCCGCCGGGCGGTCCGCGACCGGATCCCGGCCGGCGGCTTCCCGGTGAGCGAACTGGAGAAAATGATCGGCTGAGCGGCAACCGCACCCGGTACGCCAGGCGTCTCCCCTGCGACCGCCACTCGGGAGGTAGCAGGTGCCGGACGTCGACGGGTTCGACGAGTTCTACCGGGGCAGCCGGCAACGGCTGCTCGGGTTCGTCTACGTGCTCACCGGCAACCTCGCCGAGGCGCAGGACGCCGTGCAGGAGGCGTACATCAGGGCCTGGCAGCGGTGGTCCACAGTGCGCGGGTACGACGACCCGGAGGCATGGGTGCGGGTGGTGGCGAGCCGGATCGCGGTGAGCCGCTGGCGCAGCCTGCGCAGCCGGGCGCGCGCCTATCTGCGCCACGGTGCCGAGGAGAGCATGCCGGCCCCGAGCACCGACACGGTCGAGGTGGTGGCGGCGTTGCGGCGGCTGCCCGAGGAACAACGCGTCGCCCTCGCGCTGTACTACCTGCTCGGCATGCCGGTCGCCGAGGTCGCCCGGGAGACCGAGGCGCCGGTCGGCACGGTCAAGGCGCGTCTGTCCCGGGGCCGAGCCGCCCTGGCCGAACTGCTCGCGGTCGTGGATCTGGAGGAGCCCGCCGATGCGTGACGACGACCTGGCGTTCATCGACGTGATGCAGCGGGACCTGCGCAACGTCCGCTGGGCGGAACCGGCCGAGTTGCGGGCACGTGCCCGGCGCCGCAGCCGCCGCACGGTGGCCGCCGCGGCGGTGACGGTGCTCGCGCTCACCTCCGGGACCGCGTTCGTGGCAGCCGGTCGTGCCGCCCCACCGGCACCGGCCCCGGTCGCCGCCAGTCCGTCGGTCATCCCGTGGAGCGCCACGGATGTGCCCGCCGAGGCGCTGCTGCAACCGTCCGACCTGCGGCCGGCCGGCACGACGCCGTGGAACGACGCCGGCCTCGACGAGGAGATCCGGCTGGACCAGTTGCTGGAGGTCTGCCGGCAGGATCAGGGCCTGCGGACGGAGTGGGTGAAGTCCCGCTATTCGCGGTCGGTGACCCTCCTGCGGCAGCGGCCGGGCAGCATCGATCCGTCGGACCGGCAGCCGGTGGCCCTTCAGGACGTCTACCGGCTCGCGGCGCAGGACGGTGAGCGGCTGTTCGACGGGCTGCCCGCGCTGCTGGCGCCCTGCCGCACGTGGCGATCCGCCGGCCCTGTGGAGGTGAAGGGCAAGCGGATCCAGGCGGAGGTCGTCCACTCCTGGCAGGCGGTCGACAGCGGCTTCGCCGGCGACGAGTCGGTGCTCGTGCGGCACACCGTCGGGAAGGGCCGGCGGCTGGACACCGGAGCGCCGCTCGGTCCCGGGAGCCCGCCGCGGGACCAGGCGGTGGTGCGGGTCGGTGACCTCGTCACTGTGCTGCGAACCGGGGCGGGCGGCGACGAGGTGGCCCTGCGAGATCTGGCGAGGGTCGCGGCCGAGCGGATGTGCCGCGCCGCGAACCCGGGCTGCTGACGCCGGTGCCCCCGCCGCCTCAGCGGCGAGGGCACCGGGCCGGCTACAGCGGGATGTTGCCGTGCTTCTTCGGCGGCAGCGTCTCGCGCTTCGTGCGCAGCACCCGCAGCGCCCGCACGATCTGGGTACGCGTCTCGTGCGGCGGGATCACCCCGTCGACGTAGCCGCGCTCGGCGGCGATGTACGGGTTGGCGAGCGTGTCCTCGTACTCGGCGATCTTCTCGGCGCGGACGGCGGCCGGGTCCTCGGCGTTCGCCAGCTCCGAGCGGTAGAGGATGTTCACCGCGCCCTGCGCGCCCATCACCGCGATCTGCGCGGTCGGCCAGGCGAAGTTCAGGTCCGCGCCCAGGTGCTTGGAGCCCATCACGTCGTACGCGCCGCCGTACGCCTTGCGGGTGATGACGGTGACCTTCGGGACGGTGGCCTCGGCGTACGCGTAGATGAGCTTCGCGCCGCGGCGGATGATGCCGTCCCACTCCTGGCCGGTGCCGGGCAGGAAGCCGGGCACGTCCACGAAGGTGAGCACCGGGACGTTGAACGCGTCGCAGGTGCGCACGAACCGGGCCGCCTTCTCCGACGCGGCGATGTCGAGCGTGCCGGCGAACTGCATCGGCTGGTTCGCCACCACGCCCACCGGACGCCCCTCGACGCGGCCGAAACCGACCACCATGTTCTGCGCGTACAGCGGCTGCACCTCGAGGAACTCGCCGTCGTCGAGCACGTGCTCGATGACCCGGTGCATGTCGTACGGCTGGTTGGCCGAGTCCGGGATCAGCGTGTCCAGCTCCCGGTCGGAATCGGTGACGTCGAGGATCGCCGGGGCGTCGAAGACCGGCGGCTCGTCCAGGTTGTTCGACGGCAGGTACGACAGCAGCGCCTTGACGTACTCGATCGCGTCCTCCTCGTCGCTGCCGAGGTAGTGCGCGTTGCCGCTGCGGGTGTTGTGGGTACGGGCGCCGCCCAGCTCCTCCATGCCCACGTCCTCGCCGGTGACCGTCTTGATCACGTCGGGGCCGGTGATGAACATGTGCGAGGTCTGGTCGACCATGACGGTGAAGTCGGTGACCGCCGGGGAGTAGACGGCGCCGCCCGCGCACGGGCCCATGATGAGCGAGATCTGCGGGATGACGCCGCTGGCCCGGACGTTGCGGAAGAAGATCTCACCGTAGAGGCCGAGGGACGTGACGCCCTCCTGGATCCGCGCGCCGCCGGAGTCGTTGATGCCGACCACCGGGCAGCCGATCTTCATGGCGAGGTCCATCAGCTTGACGATCTTCTCGCCGAAGACCTCGCCCAGAGAGCCGCCGAAGACGGTGAAGTCCTGCGAGAAGACGCAGACCTGCCGGCCGTCCACGGTGCCGTAGCCGGTCACCACGCCGTCCCCGTACGGGCGGGTCTTCTCCAGCCCGAAGTTGGTCGAGCGGTGCCGGGCGAACTCGTCCACCTCGACGAACGAGCCCTCGTCGAGGAGCATCTCGATCCGCTCACGGGCTGTCTTCTTGCCCCGCGCGTGCTGCTTCTCGACCGCGCGTGCCGACCCGGCGTGCACCGCCTCGTCGAGCCGTCGCTCCAGGTCCGCCAGCTTGCCGGCGGTCGTGTGGATGTTGAACCCGGTCTCGGTAGTCACCCGTGGAATATAACGATGGTTCAGGTGTCTGAGGCTGTGCAGTGCGCCTCATCCGGGCCGTAGGCTGGCGGGATGCCCGGCTCGCCGTACACCGATCTGGACCGACCGCCGCTGTCGGCGGCCCGGCTGCGGCGCGCGCTGGTCGCGCCGAACGGGCCCTGGCGCCGCCTGGAACTGCTGGCCGAGACCGGCTCGACGAACGCGGACGCGGTGGCCGCGGCGCGGGCCGGCGAGCCGGAGGGCCTGGTCGTGGTCGCCGAGCGGCAGACCTCCGGCCGGGGGCGGCGGGGCCGCGTCTGGCAGTCGCCGCCGCGCGCCGGTCTCGCGACGAGCGTGCTGCTGCGGCCCGGCGAGGCGGACCCCGAGCGTGGCTGGTCGCCGGTGCCGGTCACCGGGTACGGCTGGCTGCCGCTGCTCGCCGGTGTCGCGCTGGTCGAGGCGGTACGCCTGCTGGCCGAGCTGGACGCGCGGCTGAAGTGGCCGAACGACCTGCTGGTGGACGGCGCGAAGTGCGCCGGCGTGCTGGCCGAGGCGGTGCCGGGGGAGAACGACAGGCCGCCGGCGATCGTGGTCGGTGTCGGGCTGAACGTGACGTTGCGCGCCGACGAGCTGCCGGAGAACCCGACCGGGCTGCCGGCCACCTCGCTCCAGCTCGCCGGTGCCACCGCCACCGACCGGGATCCGCTGCTGCGGGCGCTGCTGCGCGCGCTCGCCGACTGGTACGAGCGCTGGCGTGACGCCGGCGGGGACGCGGAGGCCAGCGGGCTGCGCGAGGCGTACCTGGCCGGGTGCGCCACCATCGGCCGTCAGGTGCGGGTGCTGCTGCCCGACGGCAGCGAGGCGTACGGTACGGCCACCGGCGTGGACGCCGACGGGCAGCTCCTGGTGGAGACGGGGGCCGAGACGCTGCGGCTCGCGGCGGGCGACGTGCTGCACCTGCGGTGAAAGGAAGGGCCCCTTATTAACGCCTCCGGTAGAGGAAGGGCCCCCTTTTAACAACCACGGGTAGCCGTCCGCGCGGCCGATGCCGGGCGGATGCGCCGACCGGTTACGGTCAGCGCGTCCTGTTCTGCGAGGAGGTTCCCCCGTGGCGTTCCCCGAAGACGTGCTCACCGAGGACGAGCACGTCGTGTTGCACCTGCACCCGCACTGGAAGGCCCTGATCCGGCCGGTCCTGGTGCTCGTGCTCGCCGTCGCGGCGGTCGTCGCCGGGTGGCTCCTGCTGCCCGACGGCAGCGGCGGCACGATCGCGCTCTACGCGATCGCCGTGGTCGCGCTGGCGCTGGCGCTGTGGCTGGGTATGTGGCCGTTCCTGGTCTGGCGCACCACGCACTACCTGTTCACCAACGAGCGGGTGCTCCTCCAGCAGGGGGTGCTGTCGCGCAACCGGCGGGACCTGCCGCTGACCCGGATCAACGACCACGCCATGCACCAGCGTTTCGTGGAGCGGCTGCTCGGCTGCGGCACGCTGACCATCGAGTCGGCGGGTGAGCGCGGCCAGTCGGTGCTGCACGACGTGCCGGGCGTGGACAGGGTGCAGACGAAGCTCTACGAGCTGGTCGAGGCGCACCACGACAAGCACAGCCTGGGTGACGGCGAGATGCGCGAGATCCTGGCCGACATGACCGAGGGCAAGTCCCTGCGCGAGCAGCCCTGATCCGTTCGACGGAGAAGGCCGGCACCCCGGGTCAGGGGGCGCCGGCCTTTCTCGTCGTTCAGCGGCGGGCGCGGCGGGGCTGGAGTTCCGCGGCGAGTTCGGCGTCCAGGTCGGCGCCGAGCGCGCCACCCAGGCCGGCGTCCGCCGGTGCGGGGCGGCCCCGCGGTGGCGCGTAGTCGGCCGGCCGGGCGGCGCCTGGAGGCGGTTCCTCCTCCTCCAGCTCGCTGACCGACTCGGCCAGCTCGGCCACCGGGTCCATCTCGGCGACGTTGTCCCACTCGTCACGCGGCACCGAGTGCCAGGTCTCCTCGGCGTGCTTGGGGACCGGCTGGAAGACGAACGTGCGGTACGACCAGAAGCGGAACAGCGTGGCCAGCAGGACACCGATTGTCTTGGCGACGTTCAGCGCGAGCAGGCCGTGGACGCCGAGGCCGTACTTGGCCAGGGCCAGGACGCCGAGTTCGATGAGCAGGCCCGCGCCGTTGAAGAGGAAGAACAGGACGTATTCGCGCCGGAGTGCCGATTTCGGTCGATCACGGTACGTCCAGTGACGATTCATCAGATACGACGTGATCGTGGCGACAATCGTCGCGATCACTGTCGCCTTCAGCTGACCGTCACGGAAAACCGTGAGTGCCAGCGCATTGAACACCGCGTAATTGATGACGGTGTTGATGCCGCCGACGATGCCGAATTTGAGCGCCTCGTGGATGAACTTCTGCCAGCGCTCGGGCAGCAGACGGACTCCAGGCATGCGGAACACCTTAGGCAGTTGGCTGGGCCGGCTGGGCCCGGCGGGTCGGGATGGGCGGTTCGTCACGCCCCGGACTCTCGGTCGTGGCTCGTTGCCGGAACGGGAGGTGTTCCCGCCTCGACGAAGACGAACCGTCGGTACGACCAGAACCGGAAGAGCGTTCCCAGGCCGGTGCCGACGATGAAGCTGGCGATGTTGTCGGCCAGGGGGGTCTGGAACACCGCGGGCCAGATCGCGCCGAGCCCGTAGTGGCTGATCGCCAGGCAGGCCACCGCGATGCCGAGGCCGACCGCGTTGAAGAAGAAGAACAGGGCGTACTCGCGGGCCGGGTTCGACCGCTGCCGGTGCCGCCACGTCCAGAACCGGTTGCCGACGAAGGCGACTGTCGCGGCGATCACCGTGGAGATGGTCTTCGCGGCCAGCGGCGGCATGTCCCGGCCGCTGGACAGGTAGTTGAAGAGGACGAAGTCCACGACGAAGGCGAGCCCGCCGACGGTGGCGAACTTACTCAGCTCGTGGATGAGGTGACCGAAACGGTCGAGCAGTGCTCCGATCGGACCTCGGCGGGTCTGCGGAGCCCCCGGTTGGTCTCCGGTCATCGTCGCGGCCACCCGCCGAGAGTACCGGTTGTGCGGTAACCGGGCGGACTCCAACGGCGAGTCGGCCACGACGGCTTCGCCGCGGCCGTCTCGCGCGGGCCGCCCGGGTCGGAGAGGCGTCGCCCGTTCTCGATGTCCGTGAGCAGAGCGTAACGCGCTGTGCGAATCTGTGGAGCGCATCACGGAATCGTCTTTCGCGACATGTTCGTACGCTTCCCCGCGATCGGACGTCCGAGTCGCTCCGGTGCCGGACCGGGCCGTCGAAGGTTCACCGCAGGATTTGCGTGAAACTGCGCGCGAAAGCGGGTATCAGATCGTGATGCCGCAGCGTGGCCGTACCTTGTGCAGTTCTTCACAACCAGTCCCACTGACTGACGAGGCAGTCCGGTTTACGCTGAGCCCAATCCCAGGTTTCCACGAGGCGGCGTACCAGCCCGCCGGAACTCGTGCACCCCATAGATCGGTCAGCGTCGACCACAAGGAGAAGTGACATGGTTGCTCCGGCTGCTGTTCGGGGTATCGATCAGGCCCCGACGTCCCACCCCAAGCTGCTGGCCTGGGTACGTGAGGTCGCGGAACTGACCACCCCCGACCGCGTGGTCTGGGTGGACGGGTCTGATGAGGAGTGGCGCCGCCTCACCGACGAACTCGTCGAGAACGGCACCCTGATCCGACTGAATCCCGAGAAGAAGCCCAACTCGTTCTACGCGCGTACCGACCCCACGGACGTCGCCCGGGTGGAGGAGCGCACCTTCATCTGCTCCGCCGACGAGGCGGACGCCGGCCCCACCAACAACTGGATGGCGCCGGCCGAGATGAAGCGGACGATGACGGAGCTGTACCGCGGCAGCATGCGCGGGCGCACCATGTACGTCATCCCGTTCTGCATGGGGCCGGTCGAGGCCGAGAACCCCATGTTCGGCGTGGAGATCACCGACAGCCCGTACGTCGTCGCCTCGATGCGGATCATGACCCGGATGGGGTCGTCGATCCTGGAGGCGATGGGCGACGACGCCGACTTCGTGCACGCGCTGCACTCGATCGGCGCCCCGCTCGCGCCGGGTGCGCAGGACGTGGCGTGGCCGTGCAACGAGACCAAGTACATCTCCCACTTCCCGGAGACCCGGGAGATCTGGTCGTACGGCTCCGGCTACGGCGGCAACTCGCTGCTCGGCAAGAAGTGCTACTCGCTGCGTATCGCCAGCGTGATGGGGCGCGACGAGGGCTGGCTGGCCGAGCACATGCTGATCCTCAAGATCACCTCGCCGGAGGGCAAGGTCTACCACATCGCCGGCGCCTTCCCGTCTGCCTGCGGCAAGACCAACCTCGCCATGCTGGAGCCGACCATCCCGGGCTGGAAGGTCGAGACCATCGGCGACGACATCGCCTGGATGCGGTTCGGCGCGGACGGCCGCCTCTACGCGATCAACCCCGAGTACGGCCTGTTCGGCGTCGCGCCCGGCACCGACTGGAAGACCAACGCCAACGCCATGCGGACGCTGGACCGGGGCAACTCCATCTTCACCAACGTGGCGCTCACCGACGACGGCGACATCTGGTGGGAGGGCATGGGTGAGCCGCCGGCGCACCTGATCGACTGGAAGGGCAACGACTGGACGCCGGAGAGCGAGAGCCTCTCCTCGCACGCGAACAGCCGTTTCTGCACGCCGATCACGCAGTGCCCGATCCTGGCCGACGACTACTACGACCCGAACGGCGTGCCGATCGACGCGATCCTGTTCGGTGGCCGCCGCCGGGACACCATCCCGCTGGTCACCGAGGCCCGCGACTGGGTGCACGGCGTCTACATGGGCGCCACGCTCTCCTCGGAGACGACCGCCGCCGCCTCCGGCGCGGTCGGCGTGGTCCGCCGCGACCCGATGGCCATGCTGCCGTTCATCGGCTACAACGCCGGCGACTACTTCCGGCACTGGATCGAGATGGGCAAGGGCGCGGACGGCGACGAGGCCAAGCTGCCCAAGATCTACTACGTGAACTGGTTCCGCAAGGACGCCGAGGGCAACTTCCTCTGGCCGGGCTTCGGCGAGAACTCCCGCGTGCTCAAGTGGGTCATCGAGCGGCTGGAGGGCCGGGCCGAGGCCGTGGAGACGCCGATCGGCATGGTGCCGGCGCAGGACGCGCTCGACGTCGAGGGTCTGGACATGACCCCGGAGGACGTCCGGATCGCACTGAAGGTCGACGCGGACGAGTGGCGCAACGAGCTGCCGCTGGTCACCGAGTGGTTCGAGAAGTTCGGGGACAAGCTCCCCGGCGTGCTCTGGGCCGAGCTGGACGCGCTGCGCGCCCGGCTCGACGCGGAGCCGCAGAAGTAACAGGTGTGCCTGTTGCCCGCGCCGGGCAACATCGGATGCCATGAGGACGGCCGCTGAACCTGTCGAGGTCCGGCGGCCGTCCGCCGTCCGGGCGCTCACCACGCTGCTCGCCGTGACCGCGGCGGCCACCGTCGTGGTCGAGCTGCTCAATTACTGGTACGCCCCGGAGCAGGAGTTCGGTCTGGCCGTACGCACCGGCTGGGCGATGCTCCGGTCGCTCGGCTTCCTGCTGCTGATCGGCCATGTGAACAAGGGACGGGTGGGCGCCCGGCCGTTCGGGCTGATCCTGGCGGTGACCACGATCTTCGCGGTCGGGCGGCTGATCGTGCCCCGGCAGGGGGTGCCCGCGCTGCCCGGCCTGGTCGGGTTCGCCGTGCTCACCGCGCTCTGCGTCGCCGTGGTGGTGCTGCTGTACCGCTCCGAGGCGATCCGTGCCCACCTGGTCCGGCACCGCAAGGGCCTGGTCGTCGAGGGCGGGACGATCGCCTGGCGGGAGGTGGCGCCGAAGCGCCCGCAGGCGAACGGCTGGCTGTTCACCGCCCGGGTCGCGGCGTTCACCTACAGCCCGCTGATGCTGGTGCCGGCGCTGGTGGCGATGGGTGCCGTGCTGGACGGGCGGCTGGCCGCCGTACCGGCATTGATCTTCTGGTTCGGCGCCGGCATCGCGGTCAGCTACGCCGTGCTGTTCTGTACCGCGTTCCTGCTGCGCGACCGGGCGTGGGCGCGCAAGGCCCTGGTCGTGGTGACGCTCGGCGTCCTGGCGATCGACCTGCCGCTGTGCTGGTGGCTGCTCGGCACCGACGGCCTGATCCGCGACGGCGCCCCCCTGGTCACCGCTGCGGCCCTCACCTTCTACTCCCTCCACCGCGCCACCCGCACCCCGCCCTCACTCGGTTGACCATGAAGGTGGCGGCGGATGCGATCTCCTTCGCTGCCGTCAACCTCATGATCGTCGCCCGGGGCGGGGTGCGGCGGGGCAGGATGAGGACATGTGGGACGTCGTGGTGGTGGGGGCGGGGCCGGCCGGAGCGGCCGCCGCGCTCGGCGCGCGCCGTGCCGGGGCGGCGCGGGTGCTGCTGCTCGACCGGTCCGACTTCCCCCGCGACAAGGCGTGCGGGGACGGCGTCGCCGCGCACGCGCTGGACGTCCTCGCCGAGCTGGGCGTGACCGGCGCCGTCGACGGCTACGCGCCACTGCCCGCGCTGCGCCTCGTGGGGCCCGGTGGCGGCACCGTCGCCCGGACGCTGCCCCGGCCCGCGTACACGGTGCCCCGCGAGGTGTTCGACGCACGCCTGGTCGCGGCGGCGGTGGCGGCGGGCGCGGAGTTGCGGCGGCACACCGTACGCCGGGTGGACATCGCCGCCGACCGGGTGCTGCTCGACGGAGAGCTGTCCGCGCGGGCGGTGGTCGGCGCGGACGGCGCCGGATCGGTGGTACGACGCGCGCTCGGTCACCAGGTCAACCCGGACCGGCACCTGGCGCTCGCCATCCGGGGCTACGCGCCCGCGCCGGCCGGGCCGCCCGAACAGCTCATCGTGACGTCGGCGGCGCGCTGGCCCGCGTACGCCTGGGCCTTTCCGATCGGCGACGGTCGCGCGAACGTCGGGTACGGGGAGGTGTTGCGCGGCGAACCGCTCAGCCGCGCGCACCTGCTGGACCGGATGGGCGTGCTGCTCCCGGACGTCGACCCGGCCACGGTGACCGGCCTGCGGGCGCACCACCTGCCGCTGTCCACCCACCGGCCGGCGCCCGGCCGCGGGCGGGTGGTGCTGGCCGGGGACGCGCTGTCGCTGATCAACCCGTTCACCGGCGAGGGCATCTTCTACGCGCTGCGCTCCGGGGCACTCGCCGGCGCGGCGGCGGCCGGCTCCCCGGCCGAGGCCGCCCGGGCGTACGCCGCCGCCCTGCGCGCCCGGCTCGGCACCCACCTGCGGCACAGCTCGGTGGCGGCGTGGCTGGCCCGGCGGCGCCGGGTGGTCGACGCGGTGGTCGGCGCGGCCCGGCGGGACGAACGCGTCTACCGCACCGTCGTGGAGCTGGGCCTCGGCGACGGCCGGCTCGACGCGCGCACCCTGATGGCGATCGGGGCGGACCTGCCGCGACCGCGCCGGACCGGCGCACAGTCAGGTGATATGCCACCGAGACACTGATCTCTCCCGCGGGTCGCTACCCTGCAAGGTGATGACTCTGCGGAAACTCCTCTACTCCGTGTACGAGCGCCGGCTGACGGCGAAGCTCGCGGGCAAGCCCGTACCCGCACACGTCGGCGTGATGTGCGACGGCAACCGCAGATGGGCCCGGGAGATGGGCTTCGTCGACCCGAACGACGGCCACCGGATGGGCGCCGAGCGGATCAAGGAGCTGCTCCGCTGGTGCGACGCGGCAGGCGTCGGGCACGTCACACTCTGGCTGCTCTCCACCGACAACCTGTCCCGCCCGGCCGCCGAGCTGGACCCGCTGCTCCAGATCATCGAGGACCTCACCACCGAGCTGGCCGAGGAGGGCAACCCCTGGCGGCTGCGGATGGTCGGCGCGCTCGACGTGCTGCCGGCGCAGCACGCCGCCGCGCTCAAGGCCGCCGAGGAACGCACCCGCGACCGCGACGGCGGGGCTCAGGTCAACATCGCGGTCGGGTACGGCGGGCGGCGCGAAATCGCCGACGCGGTCCGCTCGCTGCTGGTGGAGCACGCCGCGAACGGCGGCACGATCGAGGAGCTGGCCACCTCGATCAACGTCGACCACATCTCCGAGCACCTCTACACGAAGGGGCTGCCGGACCCGGATCTGATCATCCGGACCAGTGGTGAGCAGCGGCTCTCCGGCTTCATGCTCTGGCAGAGCGCGCACTCGGAGTTCTACTTCTGCGAGCTGAACTGGCCCGACTTCCGCAAGGTCGACTTCCTGCGGGCCCTGCGCTCCTACGCCACCCGCCAGCGCCGCTTCGGCACCTGACCCTCCGCCGGCCCTCGCCGCCCCGCCCTCGCTCTCGCCCCGGCGATCTTGCACTTTCGGCCCCGAGGGCGGGGCTTTTGCCCGGCTTTGCCGGGGCGGTAAGTGCAAGATCGCGGGGGAGGAACCGGGCCCGCGGGGGTCAGCGGAGGTGGGGCAGGGCTGAGGTGAGGAAGTCGGCCAGGGCGGCGGGGGAGTCCAGGGTCAGGTCGGCGGCGTCGGCCACCTCGTGACCGGTCTCCGGGTTGGCGACCGCGACGCAGACACCGAGGAAGTCGGGATCGGCGGCGGCGCGGGCGCGCAGCGCGGCGAACGCCTTGATGTCGGAGACGTCGTCACCGAAGTACCAGGCGCCCGCGGCGTCCCGGACCGTCTCGCCGATCACCATGCCCTTGTCCCGGTCGACAGGGGGCTTCAGTTCCAGCACCATCCGGCCCGGCTGGGCGCGCAGCCCCAGCCGCTCGGCCTGGGCCCGGCCCCACTCCTGCACCAGGTCGCCGAGCTGCGGCGCGGTCCGCCAGTGCAGCGCGACGGAGAGCCGCTTGAACTCGACGAGCGCGCCGGGCGGCAGTTCGGCGCGGGCCTGCTCGGCCAGCTCGGACATGGTGGGCACCCACGGCAGGGCGGCCGGCTCGGTGACCGTCTCGCCGCCGGAGTGGCTGTGCTCCAGGCCGTAGAGCCCGTACAGGTCGATGCCGGCGAGGCCGCCGAGGTGGTCGCGGAGGAAGTCCACCGGGCGGGCGGAGACGATGGCGATCCGGCGGACGTGCGGGGCGAGCGCCTCCAGTGCGGTGAGCACGTTGGGCGCGGGCCGTACTGCCGTGGGGTCGTCGTCGACGGGCGCCAGGGTGCCGTCGAAGTCGAAGAAGAGGACGACGTCACCCGCGCGGGCGGCGGTCGCACGCCAGGCGTGCTCCGCGTTCAACGGGGTCTTCGGCTGCTGGTTGCCCAGATTCAACGGCGGCACGCGCGTCAGCGTACCCCGCGCCGGGCGGCGTATTCGTGGCCGAGATGTGACGTCGGAACGACGTGGTGATCAGCGTTCGGCGGCTCCTCGTCCCCGGCGACCGAACGGCACCACTGCCGCCTCCTGCCCGTGGCTGAGCAGGTAGCCCTCCACGAAGCCGGTGTTGCGGTCGCCGGTGTGCGCCTCGATCTCGTTGAGCCGCGCCACCAGGAACTCGGTGAGCGCGCTGACCCGGTCGTTGAGCCGATCGTGCAGCTCGGCGACGACGGCGAGGATCACCGCGGTGCCGGCTGTGGTGAGCGCGAAGAGGTTGACGACCAGGGGAAGCTGCCCGCCGTCCAGTACGCCGACCACCACGTTGCCGGTCACGCACGATGTCAGCGACACCACCGCGACCACGACTGCCAACCATTTCAGGGTCATGGACAGACCCCTCCTTCTGTCCCGCAGGGCTGGGTTCGGCTGTGTCCCGTCCCCCCGCCGATGACGAGCCCCTAGCAGTACAAACGTGGACGCTAGCGGGTCCGATCCGTCCCCGCGGCGAAACGATCGGGTCCGACCTTCCGTTCTTTCGCCATCTGAGGAACTACCCGGCTTGTTTACCCCTATTTCGGACACCGCCCGGCAGAGTCGGGCGATATGCGAGGTAACGAATGGTTTCTCGAATGTGGAACTTCTCCGCGTCGGAGACGTTCGGGTCGACCAGCCGGCGCAGCAGCGCCTCCACGTCGGGGTCCATCGGGGGCGGGGCCGGCGCGGTACGCGGTCCGGCGGCCCGGTCCCAGCCGAGCGCGGTGAACGCGGCGGCCGGATCGAGTCCCAGCCCCTCGCAGAAGGCGACGACGCGTTCCGCCTCCGGGTCGCTGGCCCAGTCGCCGCGTACCCATCGGTTGATGGTCTGGCGGGAGACGCCGGTGCGCCGGGAGACCTCGGTGCCGCTCCAGGCCCGCAGCGCGCGGGCGTCGTCGAGCGCGCGCCGGACGAAGGTGGCGAACGCGATCTTCCGTGCGTTGGTCGTCTCGGTCACCCCGTGACGGTACGGCCAGTCGGTCCCGGGAGGGCGGCTCGGCACGCTGCTGTCACGCCGACGTGACGCTGATAGCGGATTTCCGGTAAACGATCCAGTGCTGCTCCTGAGGGGTGTCACCCGGGCAGAATAGATGGACGCCAGTACGGCGGCAAAGGCCTGAAAAGCTGATACTGTCACGCTCATGAGACAACTTACGGTGTGTCACGTGTTTGAGACGACGAGTGCTCACATGCGTCACTCCGCGGGTGCCGAGGGGGTCTCGTGACCGAGCTCGCGACCCGTGCCCAGGCCTTCGGGCTGATCGCGGACGGAGTGTCCGCCGGGCTGAGCGCCCCCTGGCGTCTCTATCTCGCCCGCGGGTGCCGGTACCTCTCACTCAGCGTCGGTGACCGGGGGGAGTGGGACGCCTGGCGTACCCACCTCGGCTGCCCCGAGCTGAGCGTGCGGGTCTACGACTCCGGCGGCGAGATCCGCCGGGCGTCGGTCGCCGAGGTGATCCTCGACGGATGCCGGATCAGCGTCGAGCTGGTCGAGGAGGTCAGCACCGACGACCTGGAACGGCTGCTGGTGGTCGACCCGCTCCCCGGGGCGGACGAGCGATGACCCCCTTTCTCGCCGTGGTGCTCGTCCTCGTGCTCGGCTCCACCTGCTACGCGGCCGGCCGCCTGCACGGCCAGCTCAGCTACCGCATCGGCTACCGGTTCGGTTACCGCCAGGGCTACTTCGACGGCGACCGGGGCGCCTGGAACCGCCGCCGGCGCGACGCCCAGGCGGCCATCGCCTCCGCGCTGTCCGGTCCCAGCCCGACGGTGGTGACCTCGGCCGGGCGCTCGGCGGTGCCGTTCGCCGGCACCTCCGTACCCGCGGCGGTCGCCGCCCGGCCCGGCTCGGCCCCGGCCGTCCGCGTCACCGCCACCGGCCGGCTCGGCGCCGTCGGGCGGGTGGGCACCACGTACACCGGATCGTCGTTCGGCGCGGCCGGCGCCGGACCGCGGGCCGGCACGCTGGTGCGCCGCCAGGGCTGAGGCCCGCGCCGCGTCGCGGCGCCGCAGTGGACGACCGGCCGGGGTGCGCGCAGGGGGCATGCATCCCGGCCGGTTCCGATCCGCCGGTCACTCGAACGGGTGTACGTCCGGCGAAGACCGAACGATGATCCACGCGCACCTCTAGCCCCGCGGCCCCGGTGCGATTAGCGTCTAGGCATGGCACGGGGTTTTCCCGGGCCAGCCGGACAGCCCGGACCTGCGTCCTCGCGCACGGGGCCCGCATCCGACCCCGTGTCCTCCGGGCACCGGAAGAGGCGGAACTCGGGTGGCCGGGTGCCCATCCGCGGAGCAGGCCTGTGACCACTCGCCGTACCCCCGCCGGAGCCGAGCAGACCCCGGCCTCGACCGCCCCGACCCGCCGGACCACCCGCAGCCGCCGCGGCGCCGCCGCCGAGGCCGAGGAGCCCCGACCAGCAGGCCAGGCCTTCGTCCTGGACACCTCGGTCCTGCTGTCCGACCCGGCCGCCTTCCACCGCTTCGCCGAGCACGAGGTGGTGCTGCCGCTGGTGGTGATCTCCGAGCTGGAGGGCAAGCGGCACCACCCCGAGCTGGGCTGGTTCGCCCGCCAGTCGCTGCGCATGCTGGACGAGCTGCGGGTGCGGCACGGCCGGCTGGACCGCCCGGTGCCCGCCAACGACCAGGGCGGCACGCTGCGGGTGGAGCTGAACCACACCGACGACGGGGTGCTGCCGCCCGGCTTCCGCAACGAGTCGAACGACGCGCGCATCCTGTCGGTGGCGCTCAACCTGGCCGCCGAGGGGCGTGAGGTCACGCTCGTCAGCAAGGACATGCCGCTGCGGGTGAAGGCGGCCTCGGTGGGCCTGCGCGCCGACGAGTACCGGCACGGCCAGGCCAGCGACCCGACCTGGACCGGGATGGCCGAGCTGGACCTGGCCGAGGAGGAGATCGGCCGGCTGTACGCGGGTGAGGCGCTCGACGTCGACGCCGCGGCGGGCCTGCCCTGCCACACCGGCCTGGTGCTGCACTCGGGGCGGGGCTCGGCGCTGGGGCGGGTGCTGCCGGACAAGACGATCCGGCTGGTCCGGGGCGACCGGGAGGCGTTCGGCGTGCACGGGCGCTCGGCGGAGCAGCGGGTCGCGCTCGACCTGCTGCTGGACGAGTCCATCGGCATCGTGTCGCTCGGCGGGCGGGCCGGCACCGGCAAGTCCGCCCTGGCGCTCTGCGCCGGCCTGGAGGCGGTGATGGAGCGGCGCCGGCACAAGAAGGTGATCGTGTTCCGTCCGCTGTACGCGGTCGGCGGCCAGGAACTCGGCTACCTGCCCGGGTCGGAATCGGAGAAGATGTCGCCGTGGGCGCAGGCCGTCTTCGACACGCTCGGCTCGGTGGTGCACGAGAACGTGCTGGAGGAGGTCACCTCGCGCGGGCTGCTGGAGGTGCTGCCGCTGACCCACATCCGCGGCCGGAGCCTGCACGACGCGTTCGTCATCGTGGACGAGGCGCAGTCGCTGGAGCGGGGCGTCCTGCTCACCGTGCTGTCCCGGATCGGTCAGGGGTCGCGGGTGGTGCTCACCCACGACGTGGCCCAGCGGGACAATCTGCGGGTCGGCCGGCACGACGGGGTGACGGCGGTGATCGAGGCGCTGAAGGGGCATCCCCTCTTCGCGCACGTCACGCTCAGCCGATCGGAGCGTTCTCCGATCGCCGCTATGGTCACCGATCTGCTGGAGGACATCCCCGGCTGACTGCCGCTTCTGCCCTACTTTGTCCGCATTTTTAGGGTGACGCAGATCACTTTTAGGCCCGGCCATTTCCCACCGGCCTCACTGTGCGCAATGGTGTCCATCGAGCGTCACCTACCACTCGGGAGCCGGACACGGCCCGGAGTCACACCGGTACCGGTGCGCTCACGGCACCGGCGTGACTCGACCCGGCCATGCGCGTGCCGTGTCCCTGCCCCCGACGAAGGGAAACTTCGTGAGTCGGCTCTGGAGCCGGTTCGGCGCCCGTACGGCCGCTGTCGCGCTGCTCTCCGTGGGCGTCGCCGGCGGCTTCTATCTGGGTGAGGATCGACAGACCCAGCAGCAGGGCCTGACCGCGCAGGTCGGCCTGGAGGTCGACCAGGCGGAGTACGCGTACCAGCGCGACCGGCTGTCCGACCACCGCGTGGACTCGTCCAGGCAGCGCGCCGCCGAGTACCAGGCGAAGCTGCGTGCCGCCGCGGCGGCCAAGGAGGCCGCCGAGCGGGCCAGGAAGGCCGAGGCGGCCGCCGCCACCCGCAAGAAGGAGCGGGCCGCAGCGGAGGAGGAGACGAAGGTCAAGCCGTACGACGGCCCGATCCCGTCCTCGTGCGCGGAGTACAGCGGCAACCGCAAGATCGGTTGCGCCGTCATGCTCGACAAGGGCTTCGGCATCGACCAGTTCCCCTGTCTGGACAAGCTCTGGACCAAGGAGAGCGGCTGGAACCCGAAGGCGTCCAACAGCTCGTCCGGGGCGTACGGGATCCCGCAGGCCGTACCGGGCAGCAAGATGGCCTCGGTGGCCGACGACTGGAAGACCAACCCGGCGACCCAGATCACGTGGGGTCTCGGCTACATCAAGGGCCGGTACGACACCCCCTGCGGCGCCTGGCAGAAGTCGCAGAGTTCGGGCTGGTACTGACATCACGACGACGGCGGGACACGCGGGGAGACCCGGTGTCCCGCCGTCGTCGTACCGGCCCTCGACTGGCGGCCTGCCACTTTTGCTGATAGCTCTTGGTAGGTGACCTGGCACGGCGGCCCCAGCGGCGACCCCCACCGGTTCGGCACCGACGCGTTCTACGCGGCGCTCGGCCGGGCCTTCGTCGCCATGTGCGCGGTCGTGCCGGTGCTGTTCCTCATCGAGGCGCTCGACGTCGGCCTGCGACTCGGCCTGGACTACACCGCCGGCATCATCCCGCAGCGGCTCCAGGGCCTGGACGGCGTCTTCTTCTCACCGTTCCTGCACGCCGGCTGGAACCACCTCTACAGCAACAGCATCCCGCTGATCCTGCTCGGCACGTTCGTGCTCGCCGCGGGCACCCGCCGGTTCCTCTGGTCCACCGCCGTCATCATCCTGGTCAGCGGCCTGGGCGTCTGGTTCACCGGCTCGCCCAACTCGGTGGTGGTCGGCGCCAGCGGCGTCATCTTCGGCTATCTCGGCATCCTGCTCACCCGGGGCGTGGTGGAGCGGAGCTGGTGGAACTTCGCCGTCGGCCTGCTGGTCGGGTTGCTCTACGGCTGGCAACTGCTCGGCATCCTGCCCACCGACGAGCGCATCTCCTGGCAGGGCCACCTGTTCGGGCTGCTCGGCGGCGTGGTCGCGGCGATCCTGTTCCGCCGCCGCAACGACACCGGCGAATCCGACCGCCTCGGCTCACCCAGGATGACGCTGCCCTGACGGCGCGTTGATCGAAGCGCGGGACGTGCTTGCCCGAGGCCACCCGCCCGCCTACCGTTTCGGCATCAGCACGGGGTGATCCGAAGCGGAAAGTGACGGTACGCCATGCGCGAGGTCGATGTCGCCGTGATCGGGGCCGGTCCCGCCGGGCTCTTCGCCGCCTACTACGCCGGTTTCCGCGGACTCTCCGTGTCGGTGATCGACGCGCTGCCCGAGCCGGGCGGCCAGGTCACCGCGATGTACCCGGAGAAGCTGATCCTCGACGTCGCCGGCTTCCCGGCGATCAAGGGCCGTGAGCTGGTCACGAACCTGGTCGCCCAGGCCGCGCCGTTCCACCCCGACTACCGGCTCGGCGTACGCGCGGAGAAGCTGTCCTACCTCGACGGCCGGCCGGTGCTCGGTCTGGCCGGCGGCGACCAGCTCACCTGCGGCGCGGTGCTGGTCACCGGCGGGCTCGGCAGCTTCACGCCCCGGCCGCTGCCGGTCGCGGAGAGCTTCACCGGCGGCGGGATCGTCTACTTCGTGCCGCAGCCGGCCGAGCTGACCGACCGGCACGTGCTCATCGTCGGTGGCGGCGACTCGGCGTTCGACTGGGCCGCCACGCTCGCCCCGCTGGCCCGGTCGGTGACGCTGGTGCACCGGCGGGACCGCTTCCGGGCGCACGCCGCCACCATCGAGCGTGTCCGCGCGCTGCCGGTGCGGATCGTGGTGAACGCCGAGGTGAGCCGGCTGTACGGCGAGGAGACGGTCACCGGCGCCGAGCTGACCGTACGCGGCGGCGAGGTGGAGACGCTGCCGGTGGACACCGTGGTGGCCGCGCTCGGCTTCACCGCCGACCTCGGCCCGCTCGCCGAGTGGGGGCTGAACCTCGACCGCCGGCACATCGTGGTGGACAGCGCGATGGCCACCAACCTGCCCCGGGTGTTCGCGGCCGGGGACATCACCGAGTACCCGGGCAAGGTCCGCCTGATCGCCACCGGCTTCGGCGAGGCCGCCACCGCCGTCAACAACGCGGCCGTCGTCATCGACCCGACCGCGCACCTGTTCCCCGGTCACTCCTCCGACGGCACCTGACGCCGATCGGCGTCAGGGCAGGCCGACCAGGTCCGCCATCAGGCCGATCTGGTGGTCGAAGTACTCGTCGCGGTGCGGCAGCGCCCGGTTGATCCGGCCGAACAGCTCGAAGCTGATCAGCCCGAACAGCTGGGTCCAGCCGGCCATGCCGCGCGCCAGCAGCGCGGGCGGCACGTCCATGCCGAGCAGTCCGACCAGTTCGGCCACGTCGCCGCGGAGCGGCTCGGGCAGCTCCTCGTCGGGCGGGGCGAGCCGGCCGGAGGCCAGTCCGTCGCGCAGGATGCCGACCAGGGTCACCGGTGGGCGCTGGGCGGGCGCGACGGTGTCGTCCGGGGCCGCGTACCCGGGCACCGGGCTGCCGTAGAGCAGGGCGTACTCGGCGGGGTGGGCCAGCGCCCACGTGCGGGCGGCCCGGCAGGCGGCGAGCCAGCGGCCGCGCAGGTCGGCCTGGTCGGCGGCGGCGTCGGCCGCCTCCACCGCGTCGCCGAGCGCGTCGTACGCCTCCAGGATCAGCGCGGTGAGCAGGTCGTCGCGGCTGGGGAAGTAGCGGTAGATCGCCGAGGAGACCATGCCGAGGTCGCGGGCGACCGCGCGCAGGGAGAGGTTCGCGCCGTCGGTATCCAGGTGGCGGCGGGCGACCGTCTTGATCTCTTCGATCATCCCGGCGCGGACCCGGGCGCGGAGCGAGGGAGCGACCATGCCGTCACTCTGCCACGGATGAGAGCAGCAATCAAAAGAGAGAGCACTGCTCTTGACGCGGGCCGCTCGCATGAGTCATGCTCTGTTTCGAGAGCGGTGCTCTCGCTTCGAACAACTGCTTCAGTGAAGGTGGACCTGTCATGGCACTGCACGTGATCGTCGGCGCCGGCCCCGTCGGCACCGCCACCGCCCGCCTCCTCGCCGAGCGCGGCGAGCGCGTGCGCGTGGTGACCCGGCGCGGCACCGGCCCCGAGCACCAGGCGATCGAGCGGGTGGCCGCCGACGCCGCCGACGCGGACCGGCTCGCCGCGCTCACCGAGGGCGCGGACGCGCTCTACAACTGCGCCAACCCGGAGTACCACAGGTGGCGGACGGACTGGCCGCCGCTGGCCGCCGCCCTGCTCACCGCCGCCGAGCGCAGCGGCGCCGTGCTCACCACAGTCGGCAACCTCTACGGGTACGGCCCGGTCGACGCCCCGATGACCGAGGCGACCCCGCTCGCCGCCACCGGCGTCAAGGGCCGGGTCCGCAACCGGATGTGGGCCGACGCGCTGGCCGCCCACCGCGCCGGCCGGGCCCGGGTCACCGAGGTACGCGGCTCCGACTACATCGGCCTCGGCGGCAACTCGCTGCCCATGATGGTGCTGCCCAAGGTGCTCGCCGGGCAGCGGGTGTTCCTGCCGGTGGCCTGGGACGCCCCGCACACCTGGACGTACGTGGGCGACGTCGCCCGTACCCTCGTCTCCGCCGCCACCGACTCGCGGGCCTGGGGACGGGCCTGGCACGTGCCGAGCGCGCCCCCGATGTCCATGCGGGCGCTCGCCGATCGGGCGGCGGAGCGGGCCGGGGCGCCGGCCCCCCGGCTGATCCGGATGCCCTACCCGGTGCTCTGGCTCGGTGGCCTGGCCGACCCGTTCGCCCGGGAGCTGCGGGAGACCGCGCACCAGTTCGCCGGGCCGTTCGTGATGGACTCCACCGCCGCGAGCGAGACGTTCGGGATCGACGGGACGCCGCTGGACCGGGTGATCGACGAGATGGTGACCGGCCTG
The DNA here is from genome assembly GCF_004637285.1 of Micromonospora sp. CNZ285. Taxonomy (NCBI): domain Bacteria; kingdom Bacillati; phylum Actinomycetota; class Actinomycetes; order Micromonosporales; family Micromonosporaceae; genus Micromonospora; species Micromonospora sp. CNZ285. Next base: position 6,278,013 of record NZ_SPQD01000001.1, read on the forward strand.
CGCGCCGCCGCGCCCGCCGCCGCCCGCTAGGAACGCGGGCGGGTGGGGCCGAACGCGGCGACGAGCACCGCGACCAGGGTCAGCGCCGCACCGAGCAGCGTGTCCAGCCCGGGGTGCGAGGCGGCGGTCGGCAGCACGAGGTCCAGCAGCACCGCGCCGACGATCTGCCCGGCGATCGTGGCCAGGCCGAGCAGCAGCACCCCGGTGAACCGGACCAGGGCGGCGGCCAGCGCGATGAACACGATGCCGAGCGGGCCGCCGAGATAGAGCCACGGCTCGCTCGGGAACGCGCCGGCCGGCCGGCCGCGTACCGCCAGGTCCACCGCGAAGGTCACGAGCAGCGCCGCCGTCCCGACGGTGAAGTTCACGAGCGTGGCCGTCATGGCGCTGCCCGCCGCCGCCCGGACCCGCCCGTTCACCGCCTGCTGCCAGGCGATGCCCACCCCCGCCGCCAGCGGCAGCAGGGCCAGCGCCAGCGCTTTCGGGTCGCCGAGGCGGTCGCCCACCGCCAGCAGGACGGCGAGCACTGTGAGCACCGCACCGATCAGCCGGTTCGGGGTGACCGGCTGCCGGCCGGCCGGGCCGATGCCGGCCCGGTCGACGAGCAGGCTGCTGCCGGACTGCCCGGCCACCACCGCGACGGTGAAGACCGCCACGCCGAGCGCGCCGATGGTCAGCCCCTGCGTCGCCACCAGGAACGCGCCGCACACCCCGCCCAGGCACTGCCACGGTCGCAGCATGCCGGCGCGCAGCGCGCCGCGCAGGGCGGCCAGTCCCCGCCGGCCACCGGGGGTGGCGGGGACCAGCACCAGCAGGATCAGCAGACCCACACCGAACGAGACCACCGCGGCGGCGATCCCGTCGGCCAGGCGTACGCCCAGCTCGCCGTTGATCCGGGACTGCACGGCGACCATCACGCCCGAGGCGGTGGCCAACCCGACACCGGCGACACGTCGCCCGGTCGACAGCGTCGGCGGTGCCGGTGGTGCCGCCGTCCCGGTCCGGCTCACTCCTGCTCGGCCAGCGGGCGGCCGTCGAAGTCGACGGCCGAGTAGAGGGCGAGCTTCTCCAGGCGGTGGTACGAGTCGATCACCCGGATCGTGCCGCTCTTGGAGCGCATCACGATCGACTGGGTGTACGCGCCACCGGAGCGGTACCGCACGCCGCGCAGCAGGTCGCCGGAGGTGACGCCGGTGGCCACGAAGAAGCAGTTGTCGCCGGTGACCAGGTCGTCGGTGAACAGCACCCGGTCCAGGTCGTGCCCGGCGTCCAGCGCCTTGCGGCGCTCGTCGGAGTCCTTCGGCCAGAGCTTGGCCTGCATCATGCCGCCCATGCACTTGAGCGCGCACGCGGCGGTGATGCCCTCCGGGGTGCCGCCGATGCCCATCAGCACGTCCACGTCCGACTCGCCGCGGGCCGCCGCGATGGCGCCCGCGATGTCGCCGTCGGAGATGAACCGGATCCCCGCGCCGGTACGCCGGATCTGCTTGACCAGGTCGTCGTGGCGCGACCGGTCCAGCACGCACACCGTCACCTCGGCGGCGTCGGTGCCCTTGACCTTGGCGATCCGGTTGATGTTCTCGGCCACCCCGGCGTTGATGTCCACCACGTCGGCGTACATCGGGCCGACCGCCAGCTTCTCCATGTAGAAGACGGCGCTCGGGTCGAACATCGCGCCGCGCTCGGCCACCGCGAGCACCGCCAGCGCGTTCGGCATGCCCTTGCTCATCAGCGTGGTGCCGTCGATCGGGTCGACAGCCACGTCCACCTCGGGGCCGGTCCCGTCGCCGACCTCCTCGCCGTTGAACAGCATCGGGGCGTTGTCCTTCTCGCCCTCGCCGATCACCACGACGCCGCGCATCGGGATCGAGTTGATCAGCTTTCGCATGGCGTCGACAGCTGCGCCGTCGCCGCCTTCCTTGTCGCCCCGGCCGACCCAGCGGCCGGCGGCCATCGCCGCGGCCTCGGTGACCCGGACCAGATCGAGGGCGAGGTTGCGGTCGAGATCCTGGGGCGTCCGCGTCCTGGTGGTTGTCATGGCGGCCTCCTCGCGACGTTGCGGGGTGGGACCGGCGGCCACCGCCGCCGGTTTTGTCGCTGATCCTCACACGATCTCAGGTTCGCCGTCCCGGCGGGGCGGAGGAGGCCAGGATCACGTCACCCGGTGGGCTGCGACAATGACCCGGTGGAAGCCGCACAGCCTGCCGACCGCACACCGACCGACGCCACCCCGCCGGAGGGCCAGCCCGCGCTGGTCGAGCCCGCGACCGCGCCGTCCGCGGCCCCGCAACCAGCGGCTGTGGCACCCGCGGCCGACGAGCCCGCGTCCGCGCCCGCCGAGCCCGTGGCCGCCCCGAAGGCGGGCAAGGCCCGGTCCGAGCGGTCGCCGAAGGACATGGCGCTGTCCCTGCTGATCCTGCTGGTCCCGATCGCGCTGCTGCTCGCCTTCTACCGGGGCTTCCTCGGCGGCGACTCGCCGGTCACCGTCGACCCGGCGCCCGCGCTGGAGCAGGCCCGCTCCGCGAACGCCTTCCCGGTCAGCGAGCCGACCGGGCTGGGCGACGACTGGCGTACGGTCACCGCCCGCTTCCGGACCGAGCCGGACGGCTCGACGCTGCGGATCGGGTACGTGACCCCGGAGGGCCGGGGCGCGCAGCTCGTGGAGAGCAACGTCCCGGCGGAGAAGCTGCTGCCGGCCGAGCTGACCGAGGGGCAGCCGCAGGGCGCCGCCGACCTGCCCGGCGGGCTGAGCTGGCAGCGCTACACCGCACGCGGCAACGAGCAGGCGCTCGTCCTGCTGGAGCCGAACCGCACCGTGATCGTGGTCGGTGACGCGGGCGAGACGGAGCTGCGCAAACTCGCCACGTCGCTGCGCTGACGTCCTCCCTCCGGGTGAGGCGGGATTGCGGATCCCCGCTTCCGGGAACAGAAGGGACATCGAGCCCGGACGACCCACCTGGAGAGGTTGACGTGAAGATACGACGCTTCAGCGCCACCGCGTTCGCCGCGGCGCTGCTCATTCCCGGCCTGGCGGCCTGCAACGGCAACGGGACGACGTCCGACGCCTCCGCGACCCCGAGCGCCTCCGGCAGCGTCTCACCGAGCGCCACGGCGTCCAGCAGCGCGGCCAAGCAGGCCCTGCTCGACTCCACGAACGCGATCCGCGAGGGGAACTTCAAGTTCTCCATGACCGGCGCGGGCTCCACCGCCGAAGGGCAGGTGCACGAGCCGAGCCAGAGCGCCGACATGCGGATGACCATCGGCGACCCGTCGTCGGACCTGATGATGAAGCTGGACCTCATCCACGCGAAGCCGGACAGCTGGGTCAAGCTGGAACTCGGCGGCACCGCCGCCGCGCAGATCCCCGGCGTGAAGAACCTCAACACCGGCAAGTACCACCACCTCGACCAGAACCGGATCAAGGGCAACCGGGCGCTGGGCTTCGACTTCGAGAAGCTCGACCCGGCCGGCAGCGCCGTGCTCACCCAGGGCATCACCGAGGTCCGGCAGACCGGCGAGGGCGCGTACGAGGGCACCGTCGACGTGTCGAAGGCCGCCGAGGCGGGTTCGCTCGACCCGGCAGTGATCACCGCGCTCGGGGCGCAGGCCCAGTCGGTGCCGTTCACCGCCAAGGTCGACACCCAGGGCCGGCTCAGCGAGATGGTGCTCAAGATCCCGGCCGCCGGGCAGAGCGCCGCGCAGGACCTGAAGATCACCTACACCGACTACGGCAACGCGTCGGCGGCCCAGAAGCCGCCGGCCGGCCAGGTCGTCGAGGCGCCCGCCGAGCTGTACAACCTGTTCAACTGACCGTCGTCTCCGAGATCCCGGGCGGTCGTCGTTCGCGTCGAACGGCGACCGGCCGGGATTCGCGTCGTCAGTCCTCGGTGCGCTGGCGGGCGGCGTCGATGCGGGCGCGGGCGCCGTCCAGCCAGCGCTGGCACACCCCGGCGAGCTGCTCGCCGCGCTCCCAGAGGGCGAGGGACTCCTCCAGCGAGGTGCCGCCCGCCTCCAGCTTCTCCACCACCGAGGCCAACTCGGCGCGGGCCTGCTCGTAGCTGAGCTGTTCGTCCTGCTTCGTCCCGGTCATCGTCTCTCTTCCCTCAGCCGTCGACGGTGGCGGTCAGCTCGCCCTCGGCGAGGCGTACCCGCAGTGGATCGCCCTTGGCGACCTCGGAGGCCGCGCGGACGACGTGGCCGTCGGCGCGCTGCACGATCGCGTAGCCGCGCTCCAGCGTGGCCGCCGGGGACAGCGCGCGCAGCCGGGCCAGCGTGTGCCGCAGGTCGTCGGTGGCACCCCGCAGCCGGTGCTCCAGCGACCGGCCGGCGCGGTCGCGCAGCGCGGACACGTCCACCGCCCGCTGCTCGACCATCACCTGCGGCCGGGCCAGCACCGGGCGGGAGCGCAGCAGGTCGATCCGGTGCTGCTCCCGGTCGATCAGGTGACGCACCGCCCGTTCGAGCCGGGACCGGGCCTGGCCGATCAGCCGGGTCTCCTCGGTCAGGTCCGGCACGATGCGCTTCGCCGCGTCGGTCGGGGTGGAGGCGCGCACGTCGGCCACGTAGTCGAGCAGCGGCGCGTCCGTCTCGTGGCCGATCGCGCTGACCACCGGCGTGCGGCAGGCGAAGACCGCCCGGCACAGCGCCTCGTCGGAGAAGGGCAGCAGATCCTCGATGCCCCCGCCGCCGCGGGCGATGACGATCACGTCGACGGCCGGGTCGGCGTCGAGCACCTTCAGCGCGCCGACGATGTCGGGCACCGCACTCGGCCCCTGCACCGCCACGTTGATCGTGCGGAAGTCGACGGCGGGCCAGCGGCGGCGGGCGTTGGTCAGCACGTCCCGCTCGGCCGCCGAGGCGCGGCCGGTGATCAGGCCGACCCGGCCCGGCAGGAACGGCAGCCGCCGCTTGCGGGACCGGTCGAACAGGCCCTCGGCGGCGAGCAGCTTCTTGAGCTTCTCCAGCCGGGCCAGCAGCTCACCGAGGCCGACCTGGCGGATCTCGTCGGCCCGCAGGCTGAGCGTGCCCCGCGCGGCGTAGAACTCGGGCTTGGCGTGCAGCACCACCCGGGCGCCCTCGCGCAGCTCCGGCGCGCCCGCGTCCAGCACGTCGCGGTTGGTGGTGACGGTGAGGCTGAGATCGGCCGACGGGTCGCGCAGCGTGAGGAAGACGGTGCTCGCGCCGGGGCGGCGGCTGATCTGCGCCACCTGGCCGTCGACCCACACCCAGCCCAGGCGGGCGATCCAGGCGCCGACCTTCTGGCTGACCACCCGGACCGGCCACGGCTCCTCGGCCGTGCTCCGCCCGTCCGGCGCCCCCCGGCCGTCATCTCCCGCGCTCACCCGCCCACCCTACGGCCCGGGACCGACAGCGCCCGCGCGCGCCTCGCGGCCGCTGCCGCGCGGGAGGGCGGCACGTACGATGGGCGGGTGACTGACGCTGAGACGACTCCCCGGACCGGCAAGCGCGTGCTCCTGGCCAACCCCCGCGGCTACTGCGCGGGCGTGGACCGGGCGGTGCAGACCGTCGAGGAGGCGCTGAAGCTCTACGGCGCGCCGATCTACGTGCGCAAGCAGATCGTGCACAACAAGCACGTGGTGCGCACGCTGGAGGCCCAGGGCGCGATCTTCGTGGAGGAGAACGAGGAGGTGCCGGAGGGCGCCACAGTCATCTTCTCCGCCCACGGCGTGGCCCCCGAGGTCTACGAGCAGGCCAAGCAGCGCTCGCTGCGGGCGATCGACGCCACCTGCCCGCTGGTCACGAAGGTGCACCACGAGGCCCGGCGGTTCGCCGCGCAGGACTACGACATCCTGCTCATCGGGCACGAGGGGCACGAGGAGGTCATCGGCACCGCCGGTGAGGCGCCCGCCCACATCCAGCTCGTCGACGGCCCGGACGGCGTCGACAAGGTCACCGTGCGCGACCCGGAGAAGGTGGTCTGGCTGTCCCAGACCACGCTGTCGGTGGACGAGACGCTGGAGACCGTGGCCCGGCTCAAGAAGCGGCTGCCGCTGCTCCAGTCGCCGCCCAGCGACGACATCTGCTACGCCACCTCCAACCGCCAGCACGTGGTCAAGGAGATCGCCTCCGAGTGCGACGTGGTGATCGTGGTCGGCTCGCGCAACTCCTCGAACTCGGTCCGGCTGGTCGAGGTGGCGCTCGACGCCGGGGCCCGCGCCGGCTACCTGGTCGACTTCGCGCACGAGATCGAGGACGCCTGGCTGACCGGCGCCCGGACGGTGGGTGTGACCTCCGGCGCGAGCGTGCCCGACGAGCTGGTCCAGCAGGTGCTCGCGCACCTGGCCGAGCGCGGCTTCGGCGACGTGGAGGAGATCACCACCGCGGACGAGCGGCTGACGTTCTCGCTGCCGCAGGAGCTCAAGCGCGACATGAAGGCCGCCGCCGCGGCCCGCGGCTGACCGGGAACGGATCGGCCGGCCGCCGCGTCCAACCGACCATGAAGACTCCTCGTACGGTGCTCGTCGCACTGCTCGCCGGCCTCGCGCTGACCGCCTGCGCCGCGCCCGGCGACGGGTCCGCCGATTCCAGCCCGAGCCCGAGTACGACGGGAGCCGCCCCGGTGACCAGCCAGCCCGACCCCGGCACCAGCCCGAGCCGTCCGGACCCGTCCTGGAAGGGCGGCCCGTCGACCCCGCCGGGTGTCGGCGGCACCGTCATCAGCGGCACCGTGCAGGCCGGCGTCGAGCCGAACTGCCTGCTGCTCGACGGCCACCTGCTCGTCGGCGGCCCGCGCGACGTGCTCAAGGCCGGTGCCCGGGTCGAGGTCACCGGCCGCCCCGAGCCGGGCATGATGACCACCTGCCAGCAGGGCACCCCGTTCGTGGTCGAGTCCGCCCGCCGCGCCTGACCGTAAGCGCGAAGGAGCCCCGCCCCCTCCGAGAGGGGACGGGGCTCCGTCGTGTCAGCGGCTCAGTTGACCGCGAGGACCTCGACCGAACCGCGGCCGACGACCGCGCCCTCGGTGGTGGTCACGGCCATGTCGCCGTACAGCTCCCGGCCGGCGGCCGGGGTGGACAGGGCGGTCACCGCACCGGTCAGGGTGGCGGTGGCGCCGTTGGCCAGGGACAGCGGCGTGGACGGCGCGGAGAGCGTGCCCAGCGCCGGGGAGGCGAACGAGTCCCGGTAGTCGTACGCGGTGCTCGGGTCGCTCATCGAGTAACCGTCGACCACGACCCGGTAGGTGCCGGGCGTCGGGTTGGTCAGCGTGACCGCCTCCTCCGAGTCGCCGTCGGCCGACTGGCCCACCTGGGTGGTGCCGCGGAAGACCGTCAGGTCCAGGTCGGCGCTCAGGTCGGACGGGTTGCCGATCCGGGCGGTGAACGAGGTGGCGCCCGCGGGCACCTCCACCGTGTACTCCTGGGTCGCGCCCTCGGTGATGCTGGGCCGCTCGGCCCGGACGCTCGCCAGCGGACCGCCGACGCCGGTCACCTGGACCGGGCCGAACGTGTTGGTCAGGCTCCAGCTCACCGAGGCCGGGGTGCCGGCGGTGACCGACGGGAGCTGGACCACGGCCGGCTCCACAGTGACGCCCTGCACGCGGGCCTGGAGCCGGAACGGGTTGTCCAGCGCAGGCGAGGTGCGACGCGCCTCCACCTCGATCTCCCACACGCCCGGCAGCGGGTTCTGGTAGTCCCGCTCCTGCGGCTTGCAGACCGCGGCGTCGGAGAAGTTGGTGTAGCAGGCGGTGCTGGCGGTGCTCTCGACCGGCACGCCGTACGGGTTGATGGCGATGAAGCGGGTCTGCGAGCCGGTCGCGATGCCGGACAGGTTGACCTGCAGCGCGCCCGCACCCGGCGGCACCGTCACGAAGTACGACCGGAAGCCGTTGCGCTCGACCGAGCCGTCGGCCGAGAACGAGTACGCCGGAGCGGCGACCGGGTTCGAGGCGATCACGACGGTGGCGACCTCGAAGTCGACCACGGAGGTGGCCGGGTCGTCGACGGTCATGATGGCGCCGTGCGCGCCGGCGGTCATCGGCTTGGCCTTCACCTTGACCGTGACGGTCTTGTTCAGCGGCAGCCAGACCACCTTGGGGGCGCTGTAGGTGCCGTCGTTGCCGCGGAAGGCGACCTCGTGCTTGACGCCCTTGTTCGGGCCGCTGGTACGGGTCAGCTTCACCTCGTAGTGGCGGCTCTCCTTGACCTTCTGGCCACCACGGTCGGCGGCGCAGCGGTTGTAGAGGCCGGTGCCGACGTTCGGGTTCGGCACGAACGTGCCGGAGGCCCGGTCGTAGCGGGTCAGGTTCGGCGACAGCTCGGTGCAGACCGGCGCCTCGGAGGTGTAGGTGCGGGTCTGCACGCCCTCGGCGAGCAGGCTCCACGCGCCCGGCACGTCGAACATGCCGTAGCCCTGCGCGTACGTCGGCACGCCGGTGATCGGCTTGGCCGAGGTGTAGACGGCCCGGCGCAGCGCGGCCGGGGTGACGCCCTTGCCGGTCGCCTTGGCGGCCGACAGCAGCAGCGCGGCGGCGCCGGCGGCCTGCGGGGCGGCCATCGAGGTGCCGTTGAGCATCTGGTAGCCCGGGGGCAGCGGGTAGCCGGCCTCCGGCACCGGGTTGCCCGGCTGCCAGGTCGGCGCGGTGGAGATGGCCGAGCCGGGGGCGGTGATGTTCGGCTTGAAGCCGCCGTCCTCACGCGGGCCGCGCGACGAGAAGTTGAACAGCGCGTTGTCCTTGCGGACCACCGAGCCGTAGTTGGCCAGCCAGGTGTCCTTGCTGACGCTCGCCGCCACGCTCACCACGTCGGTGGCGACGGACGGGTCGCCGACGGTGTTCACGCCCGGACCGGAGTTGCCGGCCGAGATGAACAGCTGCACGCCGTAGGTGTTGATCAGGTCGTTGTAGAGGACCGCGCGGGCGTTCGAGCCGTCGTTGAGCGCGGGCAGACCGCCGATCGACATGTTCACCACGTCGACCCTGCGGTTGATCACCAGGTCGGCCATGCCGGTGGTGAGCGCCGCCGCGGTGCAGCCGCCACCCCAGGAGCAGGCGCGGGCGGAGACCAGCTTGGCGCCCGGCGCGGCGCCGTCGAGGGCGCTGTTACCAAGCATGTCGTTGGCGGCGGTGATGCCGGCGACGTGGGTGCCGTGGGTGCTCTCGACGATGCCGACGTTGACGTAGTCGACCAGGCCGGGGCCGCCGACCGGGGTGGTGTTCACGTTGCGCCGGTACTCGACCACGAACGGGATCTGCTCGCGTACCGCGGTGGCCGGGTTGTCGGTGCCGAAGCGGCCGACCTGGAACCGCTCCTTGTACGGCCGCATCACCTCGTCGTCGGTGAAGTCGTTGTTCTGGTTCGCGTCGACGCGGACGTCACCGGTGGTGGGGTTGTAGAGGACGCCCCAGAAGTCGGTGGTGTCGCCGTCGCGGTTGAGGTCGCCGCGCGCGTCGCTGTTCGCGGTGATGTTCTCGCGGAACACGTTGAACCGGTAGTTGCCGGCCGGCGCGGTCCAGGTGCCGAGCGAGGTGGTGAACGTCGGGCCACTCACCTCGGTCAGCATCGGCCGCCAGGAGGCGTCCTCCAGCGGGTCGGTGGCGGTCACCCAGTCGACGATCTTGCGCTCGCCGGTGGTGGTCTGCTGGAGCGCCGGGTGGTCGAGGTCCACACCGGAGTCCATGATGCCGATGGTGACGCCGCGGCCGTCCCACTGCGGGTTCGCGGCCTTGAAGGCCTCCGCGCCGGTCTCGTTCGTCGGCATGTACGGGTTGACCGCGCCGGTGTCGCCGCCCGGCCCGGCGAGCGTCTGGGCCTGCGAGGCGGTCTTGGCGCCCTTCGGCGCCGCCTCGGGCGCCGGGTCGGGGAGCTTGATGGTCTCGTCCAGGTCGACGGCGGCGACACCCGGCAGCGTGGCGGCCTTGAGCGCCTTCGCGGTCGGGACCTTCGCCAGCACGTAGCCGATCTGGTCGTACCGCTGGCTGACGGTGGCGCCCAGGCCGGTCAGGCCGTCGACGACCTTCTTGGCCGAGCCCTTCTTCGCCGCGATGATCATCGTGACGGTCGGCGCGTTCTTCGCCTCGGCCTCGTCGAGCAGCTTGGCGTCGTGGGCGCCCAGTGCCTTCGCGGCGGTCGGCTGCGAGGGTGGGGTGGCGGGGGCGGCGCTCGCGGTACCGGCGCCACCTCCCACGGTCAGGGCGCCGGCCGCGAGGACCGAGGCCAGGAGCGCGGCGGACGGTCGCCGGCTGCGCGTGCGGGGTTTACTCAACGTTCTCTTCCTCCAGAGAACAGGGCCCTCGAGGGGCAGGGCACGTGTGACGGTGATCCTGCGTGTCACGACGGCAGGTGTCACTACCCGGCCTGGGTTTGTGATCAGTCCGTGACGCGAATCGGTCTACGTCATCACGTGCGGCGTGTTAGGCGTCGACGTCCGTCGACCTCTCGGCCGAAGTGGACGGCACGTCCAGCAGCTCGGGCGCCTGCGGCTGCCTCGGCGCCAGCTCGACCTGCGCCGGCGCGGCCAGCTCGTCGTCGGAGACGCCCAGCTCGGCCAGCTTGCGGGCGCTGACGAGCACCCGCGCCTCCAGCGACCCCACCGCCCTGTTGTACGCCGTCACCGCCCCGCTCAGCGAACTGCCGAGCTTGCCCACGTGGTCGCCCAGAGTGGACAGCCGCCCGTACAGCTCGCGGGCCAGCGAATGGACGGTGGCGGCGTTGCGCGCCAGCGCCTCCTGCCGCCACGAGTAGGCGACGGTGCGCAGCAGCGCCACCAGCGTGGCCGGCGTGGCGAGCACCACGTTGCGGGCGAACGCGTGCTCCAGCAGGGACGGGTCGCGTTGCAGCGCCACGTCGAGGAACGGGTCCGCCGGCACGAACAGCACCACGAAGTCGGGCGTCTGGTCGAACGCCGACCAGTAGGACTTGGCCGCCAGGCCGTCCACGTGCGCGCGCAGGTGCCGGGCGTGCGCGTCCAGGTGGGTGTCGCGCCCCCGCTCGTCGCGCGCCTCCATCGCGGTCAGGTACGCGTCGAACGGCGCCTTCGCGTCCACCACCACCGTCCGGCCGCCGTGCAGCCGCACCACCAGGTCGGGGCGTACCCCCTGGTGGTCGGTCGCGGCGGTGACCTGCTCGCTGAAGTCGCAGTGTTCGAGCATGCCGGCGGCCTCGACGATCCGGCGGAGCTGGTGCTCGCCCCAGCGGCCGCGCACCTGCGGCGCGCGCAGCGCGGCCACCAGCTGCTTGGTCTCGGTGCGCAGCTCGCCGGAGACCGCGCTCATGGACCGCACCTGCTCGCGCAGCTCGGCGTACGCGTCGACCCGGTCCCGCTCCAGCTCCGCCACCCGCTGCTCGTAGCGGCGCAGCGTGTCGTGCAGCGGCGCGACCGCGCGGGCCACCGCCTCCTGGGACTGCGCCGTCGCCTCGTAGCTGAGCGCCCGCATGGACTGCTCCAGCCGGCCCTCGCCGGCCTGGGTGGCGGCGAGCGTCGCCTCCAGGCGGGCGATGTCGGCCGCCGCGCGCGCCCGCGCGGCCAGCCAGCCCACCGCGCCGCCCGCGGCGAGGCAGAGCACCACCACGGCCAGCGTCGCAAAGCTCATGGCCAAGAGCTTGCCAAACGGGTACGACGAGCGCCCGGTGGGTACGTTCGAGTCATGGAGTTCGCGTTGTGGCTGGTCCTGATCCTGCTGCTCGGAGGTGCGTTCGTGTTCTGGCGGAGGGGCAGCAGATCGCGCCGGTCGAACGAGCTGGCCGACGCCCGCGCCGAGGCGCAGCGCTGGTACGAGCGGCTCGGCGGCCAGCTGATGAACCTGCACGGCGACGCCCCGGCGGTCCGGCAGGCGCTCGCCGACGCCGGTGAGCGCTACAACGCGGCCGGTTCGCAGCTGGAGCAGGCGACCACGCCGCGCCAGTTCGGGCTGGCCCGGGAGACCGCGCTGGAGGGGCTGGCGTACATCCGGGCGGCGCGGACCGCGATGGGCATCGACCCGGGCCCCGAGCTGCCGCCGCTCGCCGCCGCCCAGGGCGCCGGCGCGCTCACCAAGGAGCGCCAGGTCGACGTGCAGGGGCAGACGTTCCGGGCCGGCCCGCAGCCGGGGAACGCGACGCCCTACTACTACCCGGGTGGCCGGTTCCAGGGGCGGCCGGTGCCGGCCGGCTGGTACTCCACGCCCTGGTGGAAGACCGCTCTCGGCGCCGGCGTCGGCGTGGTCGGCGGTCTCCTGATCGCGGACGCGCTGTTCTCACCCGCGTTCGCCGACCCCGGGTACGACGCCGGCTACCAGGAGGGCTTCGGCGACGGCCAGGACTTCGGCGACCAGGGTGGCGACATGGGCGGCGGCGACACGGGCGGCGGTGGTGACTACGCCGGTGGCGACTTCGGCGGCGGGGACTTCGGTGGCTTCGGCGGCGGGGACTTCGGTGGTGACTTCGGCGGCGGCGACTTCTAGCCGGCCGCCCGGCGGGCCCCCGCTCACACGAGGGCCCCGCCCGGGGAGATCAGCCGGTGTTGCGCATGCCGGCGGCGATGCCGTTGACGGTGGTCAGCAGCGCCCGCTCCAGCGCCGTACCGTCGTTCGGGGCCCGCCGTCCACCCGGCGCGGTCGCCACCGCCCGCCCGGCGGCGCCGGATTCGCGGTACTGCCGCAGCAACGCCACCTGGAGGTGGTGCAGTGGCTCCAGGTAGGTGTCCCGCACGGCGAGCGTGCGCTGGAGCACGGGCGAGTTGTCCAGCAGCGCCGGCGACGCGGTGACCGCCAGCACCTCCTGCTTGGTCAGCTCGTACTCCTGCTCGATCTTGTCGAAGATCGGGTGCAGCTTCTTCGGCACCAGCGTCTCGACGTACCGCCGGGCGATGGTCAGGTCGGTCTTGGTCAGCATCATCTCGACGTTCGACAGGAACGTGCGGAAGAAGTGCCAGTTCCGGTTCATCTCGGCGAGCACGTCGGCCAGCCCGGCCGCCCGCGCGGCGGCCAGACCGGAGCCCACGCCGAACCAGCCCGGCACGATCTGCCGGGTCTGCGTCCAGCCGAACACCCACGGGATGGCCCGCAGGCCGGACAGGCCGGCGCCGGTGTTCGGGCGCTTCGCCGGCCGGGAGCCGATGTTCAGCGCGCCGAGCAGCTCGGTCGGCGTGGAGGCCCAGAAGTAGGCGGGCAGGTCCGGGTCCTCGACCAGCGACCGGTACGACCGGAATGCCGAGGAGGACACCACGTCCATCGCCGCGTCCCAGCGCTCCAGCATCTCGGCCGGCTGCCGGGGCGCGGTGTGCAGCAGTGTCGCCTGGAGCACCGCCGCCACTGTCAGTTCCAGGTTCTCCCGGGCCAGCGCCGGCAGCGTGTACTTGTCGGAGATGACCTCGCCCTGCTCGGTCACCTTGATCGCGCCGTCCAGCGTGCCGTACGGCTGGGCCAGGATCGCGTCGTGCGTGGGGCCGCCACCACGGCCGACGGTGCCGCCCCGGCCGTGGAACAACCGCAGGTGTACGCCATGCCGCGCGGCCACGTCCCGCAGCGCGCGCTGCGCCCGGTGGATGGACCACTGGCTGGTGGTGATGCCCGCCTCCTTGTTGGAGTCGGAGTAGCCGAGCATCACCTCCTGCACGTCGCCGCGGGCCGCCACGAGCGCCCGGTACGCGGGCAGCGACAGCAGCTCGTCCAGCAGCTCGCCGCCGGCGTTCAGCTCGGCCGGGGTCTCCAGCAGCGGCACGATGCCGATGCGGGCCCGCCCGGAGTGCACGTCCACCAGGCCGGCCTCGCGGGCCAGCACCACGGCGGCGAGCACGTCGTCCACGCCGAGCGTCATCGAGATGATGTACGACTCGATCACCTCGGGGCCGAACCGGTCCTGCGCCTCGCGGATCGCCGCGAACACGTCGAACGTCTTGCGGGCCGACTCGGTGAGCGGGCTGTCCTGGGTGGAGAGCGGCCGGCGGCCGGTCAGCTCGTCGGCGAGCAGCTTGGTGCGCTCCAGCCGGGACAGCGCCGGGTAGTCGGACACCTCGCCGACCGCCTCGTAGAGCTGGGCCAGCACCTCGTGGTGCTTCTCCGCGTGCTCCCGGATGTCCATGGTGGCCAGGTGCAGGCCGAACGCGGATACCGTACGGATGGCCGAGGCCAGCCGCCCGACGGCGGTGAGCTGGCCGGAGTTGCGGGCCAGCGACGCGCGCAGCAGTTCCAGGTCGGCGATCAGCTCGGACGAGCCCCGGTAGTCGCGTCCCGGCACGTGCGGGGTGTCGGCGCGCAGCCGCTCCCGGGTGTTGGCGAGCTTCGCCTTCACGCACCGCGCCTTGAGCCGGTACGGCTCCTCCGCGTTGACCCGGCGGAACCGGGGCGCCACCTCGGGCAGCGCGTCCAGGTCCTTGGCGAGGCTGGCGGACAGGTCGAGCGACACCGCGCGCAGCCGCCGGGACACGCTGACCTCGGTGATCAGCTCGTCCATCGCCTTCTCGGTGGCGGCGATGCCGTGCTCGTGCTGGATGCGCAGCACCTCGCGGGTGACCACCGGCGTGACGAACGGGTTGCCGTCGCGGTCGCCGCCGATCCAGGTGCCGAAGCTCAGCGGGCGGGACGTCGGCGACGTCTCCACGCCGAGCGTGCGCAGCGTGTCGGCGAGGTCGTCGAGGACCTGCGGCGCGGCCTCGGCGTACAGGTCGCGCAGGTAGTAGATCGCGTTGCGCGCCTCGTCTGTCGGATCCGGCCGGTCCAGCCGCAGCTCGTCGGTCTGCCACATGAGATCGAGCAGTTCGGCCAGGCGGCGGTTCGCCGGGCCCTCGTCGCTGGCGCCGTACAGGATCGCGTTCGCGGTCTCGGTGTCCAGCTCGTCGGCCACCGCGCGCAGCTTGGACAGGATGGACCGGCGGGCCGCCTCGGTGGGGTGGGCGGTGAAGACCGGGCGTACGGCCAGCCGGCGGGCCGCGGCGGCGATCTCCTCGGCCGGTACGCCCCGTTCGGCGATCATCTTTGCCGCCTGGTCCAGCCAGCCGCCGTGGGTGGCGCGGCGGCGGCGCAGGTCCCGGGCGCGGTGCACCTGCTCGGTGATGTTCGCCAGGTGGAAGTAGGTGGAGAAGGCACGGGCCAGCTTCGTGCCGGTGGTGACGTCGAGCCCGGCGAGGCGCTGGGCGGCGGCCGGCACGTCGGAGCGGACCTGGGCGCGGATCTCCTCGACCAGGTCGAGCAGCGGGCGGCCCTCCTGCCGGGCGAGGGTCTGCCCGAGCAGCGTGCCGAGGCGGCGGATGTCGGCCCGGAGAGCGGCGTCGGGGCCGTCGTGGTCGTGCTGGTCGGTCACGGTTGCGCTCCTTACGCGAGGACGAAGGACAGCGCTGTCCGACTCCTCTGGATGGTATCCGCGCGGCCCCGGCGGACAGGAGGGGGACGGCGTGATGATCTGCACTCTGGGACGGCCCGCCGGTCAGCCCCGCTCGACGGCGTGCCGTCCCGCCTCCGGTCGGCGGCGCGCCCGGAACATGGTCGCGGTGAGCAGGCCGGCCAGCCCGGCGACCACCCAGACCAGCAGCCCGGTCAGTGCCCAGCCGCCGCCGCGCCAGTCGAAGTAGATGGCCGACTTGAACAGGTCGGTGGCGAGGCCCGGCACGTTCCAGCGGTGCATGCCGCGCAGGAACGGCGGCAGGAACTCGGGCGCGTAGATGCCGCCGGAACCGGGGTTGCCGAGCACGACGAGCAGCAGGATCACGATGCCGGTGCCGAGCAGCCCGAGCCAGCCCTGCACGGCGGCGGCGACCATCCCGGCCGCGAACGCGGCGAGCGCGCCGACCACCGCCACCGTCGCCACCTGATCGGGGAACACGCCGAGCACCGGTCCGACCAGGATCGCCCCGATGACGCCGAGCAGGATCGCGTGCACCGCCAGCGTGGCGATCCGCAGCCCGGCCCGGCGCAGGTCGCGCGGGCTGGTGCCGAGCGAGATGCCGAGCGCCGTGGACGCCAGGTAGCCGCCGAGCACCACACCGACGGCCAGGTAGAACGGGACCAGGCCGCGCGGGTCGTCGGCGGAGACCGGCACGTCGTCGGTGACCTCCAGTGGCACCCCGGCCTGCCGGGCCGCCTCGGTGAACACGCCGGTGACGAGTTCGGTGGCGGCGGGCGCGCCCGCGCTGGCGGTGGCGAGCGTCAGGCCGCCGCCCGGGGCGGAGCTGAGCACCGCGTACACCGATCTGTCGGTGAGGCCGTCCTGGGCGGCGCCGCGGCTGTCGTACCGGACGGGTTTGATCGTGTCCGTGCGGGCGCGGACGGCGGACATCACGGCCTGGGCCTGCTGGTCGCTCGTGACGACGGCGACCGGCACGTCGCGCGGGTCCGGCTTGTGCAGCGCGCCGACGTAGGCGGCGATGAACGCGCTCGCCAGCGCGAGGGTGCCGAGGATCAGCGCCGCCGTGCGGGGCAGCCAGTCCCGGGTACGCAGCTCCGGCTCGTCGTCCACGACCTCAGCCTATTGCGGGCATATGCCCGGCTCGTGGGGTTTCGTCGGGCGAAAACCTCTGGTCCGGGCCGATAGCGTCGGGCCATGACGGTGCCTGCCTATCCCGCCAAACCGCAGCCCGGCGACCGGGTCGCGGTCGTGTCACCCTCCGCCGGCCTGCCGGGTCTCTTCCCCCACGTGTACGAGCTGGGCCTGCGCCGGCTCCGCGACGAGCTGGGGCTGGAACCGGTGGAGTATCCGACCACCCGGGTCATGGGCGCCGACCCGCGCGACCGGGCGCGTGACCTGACCGCCGCGTTCGCCGACCCGACGATCACCGCCGTGCTGGCGACGGTCGGCGGGGACGACCTGATCACCGTCACTCCGTATCTGGACGACGAGGTGCTGCGGGCCAACCCGAAGCCGTACTTCGGCTACTCGGACAACACCAACGTGCTCAACCACCTGTACCGGCTGGGCGTCGTCGGCTACCACGGCGGCTCGGTGCTCGTGCACCTCGGGCGCTCCGGGAAGCCGCACCCGCTCACGCTGGACTCGCTGCGCGCCGCGCTGTTCACCACCGGCTGGTACGAGCTGACCGCCGCGCCCGAGTGGGGCGACGAGCCGCGCGACTGGCGCGACCCGGCCACGCTGGCCGAGGAGCCGCCGATGTACCCGTCCGAGGGCTGGCGCTGGCACGGCCCGGCCGAGGTGGTGCAGGGCCGGACGTGGGGCGGCAACCTGGAGATCCTGCACTGGCTGATGGCGGCCGACCGCGTTCCGCGCGCGGCCGACCTGGCCGGCTCGGTACTGGTGCTGGAGACGTCGCAGGAGATGCCGCCCGCGCAGGAGGTCTTCCGGATCGTGCGCAACATGGGCGAGCGGGGTCTGCTCGCCGCCGTCCCGGCGATCGTGGTGGGCCGCCCCAAGGCGTGGGACTTCGACCGGCCGCACTCGGTCGCGCAGCGGCTGGCCTGGGCCGCCGACCAGCGGGGGGCGATCCTGTCGGCACTCGCGCCCTACGCCGGCGACCCGGTGGTGGTCTTCGACGTCGACCTGGGCCACACCGACCCGCAGGTGATCATCCCGTACGGCGGCGAGATCCGGGTGGACGCGGTGCAGCGACGGATCGCCGTGCGCTACTGACGCCGCACGAACACACCTGCGCCGAAGACGTCGAACTCGGCGCAGAGCTCGGTGCGCTCGGTCAACTTGTCGCGCCTCCAGCGCCTGCTCCACCGCCTCGACCCGGCAGCCTCCCTCCTGGCAGCCGCGCCGCTACTGACCGTCGCTCCATCCGGCTGGGTGGAACGTCATGGGTGTCTCCGGCCTGGTGTGGCACCCGTGGCGTTCACCCACCACCTCGGGCGGGCCGACCCGCTTCGCCGAGGTGGCGGCATCGGCGGGCGCCGGACCCCGCCACTTCGGCGCGCCGGAGTCGATCTTGCGGAGGGGGTGTGGGATCAGACGACGGCGAAGGCGCGCACCGGGAACGTGCCCATGCCGGCCACGCGCGGCGGGGCGGCGGTGAACCGGAAGCCGGTCGGCGGCAGCGCGTCCAGGCCGGTCAGGTGCTCCACGATCGGCACCCCGGCGGCCAGCAGACCGGTGTGCGCCGGGCGCTGACCCGCTGCCGCGGCCGTCATGTCGTCGATGTTGATCGAGTCGATGCCGACCAGCGCCGCGCCCGACTCGGCCAGCCACTGCGCGCCGTCACCGGTCAGGTAGGGCGCCTCCGGAGCGGCGTACGCGTCGGTGCCGAAGTGCGCGTCCCACCCGGTGTGCAGCAGCACCGCGCACCCGGCCACGTCGTACGGGGCGAGCATCAGCTTGTCCACCGCCCGCGTACCGGCCGGCACGCGTACCACCAGGCCGGGCAGGTCGGCGAGGCGGTCCAGCGGCACCCCGGTCAGGTCCGGGCCGTCGGCGAAGCGGTGCGACGGCGTGTCCACGTACGTGCCGGTGTTGGCGATCATGTCGATCCGCCCGACCTGGAACTCGACACCCGGCGCGTACCGGCTCCGGGACGCCTCCCGGGTCAGCCACTCGGTGATCGCCGGTGCGGGCCAGCCGGGCAGCGTGACCAGGCCGTCGATGATCACGTGACTCAGTTCGACGAGCTTCCGCCCGCTGCCGGCCGGGGCGGTCACCCCGCGCCCGCCCTTGTGCGGCTCCTCGACGACGGTCCGGTTGGTGATCCGTACCTCGCCGACCATGAGCAGCCCCAGGTGCCGGACCAGCAGCGTGGCCACCTCGTCGTCGGTGACGTCGGGGTGCGGCACGTCCAGCCGGAACCCGTCGGTGCGCAGACCGCCACCGTTGGAGAAAAGCACCTCGGCGTCGAAGACCGTCCGATACTCGACCATCCGCCCACCGCACCACGCCGGGTCGCAGCCGGTCAAGATCCAACATCGGGCGGGCCCGGTTCGTCGGTGGAGGGGGATAGGCTCGAACGGTGCACCCCCCGTCCGGCTGGACGCGGGGTCGTCGTCGTGTGTCGAGCCGCTGGAAGTGATCACTGATGCTCACCGGACTCTTCTCCGCCGCCCTGGCCGACCCGGGGCTGGCCCGGGCGCGTGACCTGGCGCGCTCCGGTGCCGCGCAGGTCGACGGGCTCGACCTCACCGCCCCGGCCGCGCTGCGCCCGTTCGCTGTCGCAGCGGTCGCCGCCGACGAGCCGGCCGGCGGCGCGGGCCGCCCCGTGCTCGCGGTCACCGCCACCACCCGGGAGGCCGACGACCTGGCCTCCGCGCTGGGCAGCCTCCTCCCGCCGGAGCAGGTGGCGGTCTTCCCGTCCTGGGAGACGCTGCCGCACGAGCGCCTGTCGCCCCGCTCCGACACGGTCGGGCGGCGCCTGGCCGTGCTGCGCCGGCTGGCCCACCCGGACGCCGCCGACGCGCACGGCCGCACCGGGCCGCTGCGGGTCGTCGTCGCGCCGGTCCGCTCGCTGCTCCAGCCGCAGCTCAAGGGCCTCGGCGACCTGGAGCCGGTGCAGCTCGCCGCCGGTGACGAGGCCGACCTGGAGGAGGTGGCCCGCCGGCTCATCGACATGGCGTACGCCCGGGTCGACCTGGTCACCAAGCGCGGCGAGTTCGCGGTCCGCGGCGGCATCCTGGACGTCTTCCCGCCCACCGACGAGCACCCGTCCCGGGTCGAGTTCTGGGGCGACGAGGTGGAGGAGATCCGCACCTTCGCGGTCGCCGACCAGCGCACCATCGAGGGCGTCGCGCAGCTGTGGGCGCCGCCGTGCCGGGAACTGCTGCTGACCCCGGCGGTGCGGGAGCGGGCCGCCGCGCTCGCCGCCGAGCACCCCGAGTTGGCCGAGATCCTGGACAAGCTGGCCGAGGGCATCCCGGTCGAGGGCATGGAGTCGCTCGCCCCCGCGCTGATCGGCGCCGACGCGCTGGAACTGCTCGTCGACTGCATGCCGGCCGGCACCCACGTACTCCTCTGCGACCCCGAGCGCATCCGCACCCGCGCGCACGACCTGGTCCGTACCTCGGAGGAGTTCCTCCAGGCCAGCTGGGCCGCGGCCGCCGTCGGCGGCCAGGCCCCTGTCGACCTCGGCGCCGCCGCCTTCAAGACCCTGGCCGAGGTACGCACGGCAGCCCGCGCCCTGCGCCAACCCTGGTGGACGCTCGCGCCGTTCGGCCTGGTCGAGGCGGACGCGGCACCGGCCCGGCAGCCCTGGGAGGACGAGCCGGCCGCTGTCGACGTCACCCCCGACGACGCCATCGCGGTGAGCCTGGCCGCCCAGCCGGCGCCGCTCTACCACGGCGAGACCGCCCGGGTGGTCGAGGACCTGAAGCGCTGGGCCGGCGAGGGCTGGTCGATCGCGCTCGTCTTCGAGGGGCACGGTCCCGCCCAGCGGGCCGTCGAGGTGCTCCGCGACGCCGGTCTCGGCGCCCGGCTCACCGAGGAGGTGCCCGCCGCGCCCGCGCCGGGCGAGCTGCTCGTGTCGTGCGGCTGCCTGACCGCCGGGTTCGTCGACGAGGCGTCGAAGTTCGTGCTGCTCACCGGCAACGACGTCACCGGCGGGCGGGGCACCTCCACCCGCGACATGCGCAAGATGCCCAGCCGGCGGCGCAACACCATCGACCCGCTGGAGCTGAAGGCCGGCGACCACGTCGTGCACGAGCAGCACGGCATCGGCCGGTACGTCGAGCTGGTGCAGCGCACTGTGAACGGCGCCAGCCGCGAGTACCTGGTCATCGAGTACGCGCCGAGCAAGCGCGGCCAGCCCGGCGACCGCCTCTTCGTGCCCACCGACCAGCTCGACCAGCTCTCCCGCTACGTCGGCGGCGAGCAGCCCACGCTGCACAAGATGGGCGGCTCGGACTGGCAGAAGTCCAAGGCCCGGGCCCGCAAGGCGGTCCGCGAGATCGCCGCGCAGCTCATCCAGCTCTACGCCGCGCGCAAGGCGTCGAAGGGGCACAACTTCGGCCCCGACACCCCGTGGCAGCGGGAGCTGGAGGACGCGTTCCCCTGGCAGGAGACGCCCGACCAGCTGGCCGCCATCGAGGAGGTCAAGCGGGACATGGAACAGACCGTCCCGATGGACCGGCTGATCTGCGGCGACGTCGGCTACGGCAAGACCGAGATCGCGGTACGGGCGGCGTTCAAGGCGGTGCAGGACGGCAAGCAGGTGGCCGTGCTGGTGCCGACCACGCTGCTGGTGCAGCAGCACTACAACACGTTCGCCGAGCGGATGAGCCAGTTCCCGGTGTCGATCCGGCAGCTGTCCCGGTTCCAGACCCCGAAGGAGTCCGAGCAGACGCTGGAGATGGTCGCCGCCGGCACCGTCGACATCGTCATCGGCACCCACCGGCTGCTCCAGGCGGCCACCCGGTTCAAGTCTCTCGGGCTGGTCATCATCGACGAGGAGCAGCGGTTCGGCGTCGAGCACAAGGAACACCTGAAGACGCTGCGCGCCTCGGTCGACGTGCTCGCCATGTCGGCCACCCCGATCCCGCGGACGCTGGAGATGGCGATCACCGGCATCCGGGAGATGTCCACCATCGCCACCCCGCCGGAGGAGCGGCACCCGGTGCTCACGTTCGTCGGGGCGTACGACGACCGGCAGGTGGCCGCCTCCATCCACCGTGAGCTGCTGCGCGACGGTCAGGTCTTCTACCTGCACAACCGGGTCGAGTCGATCGAGAAGACGGCCCGCAAGCTGCGGGAGCTGGTGCCGGAGGCCCGGGTCGCGGTGGCGCACGGCCAGATGGGCGAAGAGGCGCTGGAGAAGGTGATGGTCGGCTTCTGGGAGAAGGAGTTCGACGTCCTGGTCTGCACCACGATCGTCGAGTCCGGCATCGACATCCCGAACGCCAACACGCTCATCGTGGAGCGGGCCGACCTGCTCGGTCTGGCCCAGCTGCACCAGATCCGCGGCCGGGTCGGCCGGGGCCGGGAGCGGGCGTACGCGTACTTCCTCTACCCGCCGGAGAAGCCGCTCACCGAGAACGCGCACGAGCGGCTGGCGACCATCGCGCAGCACACCGAACTCGGCGCCGGCATGTACGTGGCGATGAAGGACCTGGAGATCCGCGGTGCCGGCAACCTGCTCGGCGGCGAGCAGTCCGGCCACATCGAGGGCGTCGGCTTCGACCTGTACGTCCGGATGGTCGGCGAGGCCGTCTCCGCCTTCAAGGGCGAGAGCACCGAGGAGGAGACGGAGGTCAAGGTCGACCTGCCGATCGACGCGCACCTGCCGCACGACTACGTGGCCGTGGAGCGGCTGCGCCTGGAGATGTACCGCAAGCTCGCCGAGGCCCGCGACTCCGAACGCCTGCGCGAGGTGGTCGCCGAGATGACCGACCGGTACGGCGAGCCGCCCGCGCCGGTGCAGAACCTGGTCGCGGTGGCGCGGTTCCGGCTGCTGGCCCGCCGCTACGGGCTGACCGACGTGTCGATGCAGGGCAAGCACATCCGGTTCGGCCCGCTGCCGCTGCCCGACTCGAAGCAGATGCGGCTCAAGCGCTACCACCCGGACTCGGTCTACAAGCAGGCGCTCGACCAGGTCAGCGTGCCCCGGCCGAGCACCCGGCGGATCGGCGGCGAGCCGCTGCGCGACCAGGCGCTGCTGGAGTGGTGCGGTCAACTCCTGGCCGACGTGCTGGGCAAGCCCGAGGAGTTCGCCGGTGTCGCCGGGTCCGCGGCGGGTGCGCGATGAGGTGGGCGGAGTCACAGGTCCGTACTCGGCGTGAGAGAGTGACCCACATGCGTGCTCGCCGTTCCCTCGTCGCCGTCAGCGTCGCGGCCCTCGCCGCGCTCTCTCTCGCCGCCTGTGGCCGCTCCGCCCCGGACGTCGCCGCGTACGTCGGCGACAGCCGGTACTCCGTCGACCGGGTCGACGCGATCTACGAGGACGCGCAGCGGCAGTACGCGGACGCCGTCCGCAGCCAGGCGCCGCAGACGCCGTCACCGGCGGAGCTGCGGTCCTCGGTGACCCGGCAGGACGTGCTGAACCTGCTTGTCGCGATCGACCTGGGCAAGCGCGTGGCGGCCGAGAAGGGCCTCCAGGTCACCGACCAGATCTCCCCGGAGCAGATCCAGCAGGCGCTCCGCATGCCGGCGACCACCGAGTACACGAAGCTGTGGGGCGAGTGGGTCGACCTCTCCGGCACGCTCCAGCAGAGCCTGCCCCCGGCCGACCTCAGCGACGAGTCCCTGATGGCCGTCTACCACGCCATCGAGAAGACCGGGGCGATCCAGCCGGGCCTGAGCGTCGACCAGGTCCGGCAGGCGTTCGGCGAGGCCGGGTTCGTCCGCACCGCCACCGCGCTCAGCAGCGCGCTTCAGGAGCAGGCCGACAAGTCGGACGTCCGCGTCAACCCCCGGTTCGGCGTGACCGGCGTGCCGTCGCTCGTCAACACCGGCCAGTCGTTCGTCTTCTACTCCCTGCCGTACGTCGACAAGGACGGCCCGGTCACCGACATCTCCACGCCCGAGGCGCCGGCCTCCGGCTCCCCGGCTCCCGGAGCCGTATGACCGCCCGGATCGTCCTGCTCGTCACCTCGCCCCGGCTGCCCGCCGGCCTGCTGACCTCGGCCGCCTGGGACGCCGTACGCTCCGCGCCGGTCCTCGCCGGTGCGGAGAGCGAGCTGACCCGGGCGGTCCGGACGGCCGGCGCCGAGGTGAGCGTGGTGACCGAGGGTGCGACGCAGGCGCTGCTCGACGCCGCCGCCGCGCGCGGCGGAGCGGTGTGGCTGGCCGGCCCGGCCGGCGACGAGACGCTGGCCCGTGAGCTGGGGCTGCGGCTGGCGCGCGAGCCCGGCCTGGCCGAGCTGGAGCTGATGTACGGCTCGTGGGATCCGCCCGGAGCCCGGCTGCTCGACGCGGTCGAGGTGATGGACCGGCTGGCCTCCCCTGGCGGTGATCCGTGGAAGCGGGCGCAGACCCACCGCAGCCTTGCCGGTTTCCTGCTGGAGGAGTGCTACGAGGCGTACGACGCGATCAGCGCCGACGACACCGACGCGCTCCGCGAGGAACTGGGCGACGTGCTGCTCCAGGTGCTGCTGCACGCCCGGCTGGCGGAGAACCTGCCGGAGGGCAAGAGCTGGACCGTCGACGACGTCGCGGGCACCCTGGTCGACAAGATGGTGCGGCGCAACCCGCACGTGTTCTCCGGTGAGCCGGCCGGCTCGATCGAGGAGATCGAGGCGAACTGGGAACGGATCAAGCGGGCCGAGAAGACCCGTGAGTCGGTGCTGGACGGGATCGCGCTGAGCCAGCCCGCGCTGTCGCTGGCCGCGAAGATCCTGGACCGGGCCGGGCGGGTCGGCCTCGCCGTACCGCCCCCGCTGGCCGAGTCGCAGGTGGACCCGGAGGGCCGGCTCGGCGCGAGCCTGCTGGCCACAGTCGCCGCCGCGCGGCAGGCCGGCATCGACCCCGAGGCCGCCCTGCGGCGAGCCACCTTGGCGTACGCCGAAGCAGTCAGAGCCGCCGAACGCACCCCTCCCGCCTGACCACCCTCTTCCCCCGCGATCTTGCACTTTCGGCCCGTGTGATGTCGCAAATGCCCCACTCGCCCGGGCAGCAACTGCAAGATCGCCGGGTGCCGGGTGTCCGGCCAGCCCTCGCCTGCCGAGCACCTCTCGGCGGGCGAGTTTGTGTGGCGATGGAGGGCTGAGGGGGACACAAACTCCTTGATCAACGCGAGAGCGGGCGGGAGGGCGGGGCGGGCGGGGAGGCGGCGGGCGGCGAGGCGGGAGAGTGGGCGGGGTGATCGGTAGGGTCGGGGGATGGAGTCGTTCGTGCCGCTGGCGGAGCGGATCGTGGAGGCGTTGCTGGAGAGCCGGCCCGGGCTGGCCACCTCCGTCGGGGACCACCGCTACGACGACCGGCTGCCCGATCTCTCCGCCGACGCCCTCGCCGCCGATCAGGCGATGCTCAAGGACGCGGCCGACGCGCTCGCGGAGATCGACCCGGACGCGCTCGACCCGGTGGAGAGCGTCGACCACGCGCTGCTCACCAGCCTCGTCGACCGGGGTCTGTTCGAGGCCACCGAGATCCGCGGCCACGAGTGGGATCCGCTGCGCCACAATCCGGGGCCGCTGCTGCACGCGCTGCTGGCCCGTCCCTTCGCGCCGGCCGAGGAGCGCCTGACCAGTCTCGTCGGGCGTCTGTCGGCCGTACCCGATGCGCTGTCGACGGCGCGCGCGACGCTGCGGGACATGCCGCGGGTCCACGCGGAGACGGCGGTCGGGCAGTTCGCCGGTACGGCGGCGCTGATCCGCGACGAGGTGCCCGGCCTGCTGGCCGAGGCGCCGGCGATGCGCGACCGGGTCGGCCCGGCGGCCACCGAGGCGATCGCCGCGCTGGAGGAGTTCGTGGCCTGGCTGCGGCAGGGCCTGGCCGCGGACGCCGGTCCGGGGCGTGACCCGCGGCTGGGCCGGCGGCGGTGGGAGGCGCGGCTGTGGCACACGCTCGACACCGAGCTGAGCGCCGCCGAGGTGCAGCGCCGCGCCTGGGCCAACCTCGACCGGGTCACCGAGGAGATCCGCGCGGCGTCGGTCGAGCTGGTCGGTGGTCCGGCCGACGACGAGACGGTACGCCGGGCGCTGGACCTGCTCGCCGCCGAGCACCCGGACGACGCCACGATCGTCGACCTCGCCTCGGTCACGCTCGACGAGGCGAGTGACTTCGTCCGCCACCACGACCTGGTCAGCATGGTCGGCGACCCGTGCGTGATCCAGGAGATGCCGGAGTTCGCGCGCGGCGTGGCGGTGGCCTACTGCGACTCGCCGGGCCCGCTGGAGACCGCCGACGTACCGACGTTCTACTGCATCTCGCCCACCCCGTCGGACTGGCCGGCGCAGCGGGTCGAGTCGTTCTACCGCGAGTACAACGACCACATGATCCGCAACCTGACCGTGCACGAGGCGATGCCCGGTCACTTCCTCCAGCTCGCCCACGCCCGCCGGTACGACGGCCCGACCCGGGTACGCGCGCTCACCGAGTCGGGTGTGTTCGTCGAGGGCTGGGCGGTCTACGCGGAGGAGCTGATGGCCGGGCTCGGCTTCGGCGGCCTGCCGGTGCGGTTGCAGCAGCTCAAGATGCAGCTCCGGATGACCATCAACGCGCTGCTGGACCAGCTCGTGCACTGCGACGACCTGCCCGAGTCCGAGGCGATGGCGCTGATGACCGGGCGTGGTTTCCAGGAGGAGGGCGAGGCGGCCGGCAAGTGGCGGCGGGCGCTGCTCACCTCGACGCAGCTGTCCACGTACTTCGTCGGCTACAGCGAGATGGCCGGCATCGCCGCCGCCCGGCCGGACGGGGTGCCGCTGCGGGACTGGCATGACGCCATGCTGGCGCACGACTGCCCGCCGCCGCGTCACCTGCGCACGCTGCTGGGCGTGTGAGGGTCGCCGCCGGGCGGTCCCCATCGCCGGACGGCAACCCGGCCT
Organism: Micromonospora sp. CNZ285; assembly: GCF_004637285.1. NCBI lineage: Bacteria > Bacillati > Actinomycetota > Actinomycetes > Micromonosporales > Micromonosporaceae > Micromonospora > Micromonospora sp. CNZ285. The sequence continues at coordinate 6,304,288 of NZ_SPQD01000001.1, forward strand.
GCGGTCACCGCCCGGCGGCGACCGCGTCGATCAGCCAGCGCGACAGGGAGTACGCGGGCGGCAGCTCGGCGGGCAGCGCGTCCGCCCGGAACCAGCGCGCCTCGGTCAGCTCGATGCCGTCGACGACCGGTTCGGCGGCCGGGTCGGTCACCTGGGCGGTGAAACCGGCGAGCAGCGTGCCCGGCCCTGACAGCGCCCACGGCTGGCTGTCCACGTAGACCGGTCGCCGCAGCGTCAGGCCGACCTCCTCGGCGACCTCGCGGTGTACCGCCGCCTCCAGCGACTCGCCCGCCTCGACGAACCCGGCGACGAGCGCCCACAGCTGCGTCGGCCCTTGCGCGTGCCGGACCAGCAGCAGTTCGTCGGCGCCGCCGGCCGGTCCGGGGCGGGTGATCGCGGTCAGCACCGCGACGGACAGGGGCAGGAACGAGGTGAGCCCGCAGTCCGGGCAGCGCCGCGCGGTCTCGCCCGGCACGTCGGCCAGCGCGGCCCGGCACGCGCCGCACCACCTGTGGGTACGCCGCCAGGTGACCACGGCGAGCGCCCGCCCGGCGAGATCCGCGCGGGGTGCGGGCAGCTCGGCGGCGAGGCCGCGCCAGCCGCGCCACGGGCCGGGAAGCGACTCCGGATCGGTCACCTCGGCCGCCCACGCCGGGACGCCGTCGAGCGTGCCGACCGGGATCCAGGCGAGGTCGCCGGGCAGTCCGCCGATGCGCAGCGGCTGCTCGTCCGGGCCGGTCAGCAGCTTCCGCCCGGACACCGGCAGCGCCAGGTCGTCCGGCTCCGGCGGCCGCCCGTGATCGGCCACGGGCAGGAACCCGGCGCGCGGCGAGCGAACGCCGGCGGCCCGAGCCGCGGCATCGGACGCGGAACCGCCGGGCGGGGTCACGATGTGGACGGGCGGCGGTCCACCACGCCGGCGCCGTCCGGCACGGCGAACGCGGCCGCCTCGACGCTTTCGGTGTAGCGGCTCAGCGTCACCTCGGCGGGCTTGCCGTCGAGCGTGCCGGAGAAGCTCCCGAGGACGCCCTCGTTCGTCACGCAGGCGTTGAAGCGTTCCCCGTCGTGGGTGACGTCGACGCAGGTGGCGTGGCGGCCGGCGAGCGTGGTGTCGCTCTGCTCGATGACCGCGTCCGGCGCGAGCGCCGCGTCGGTGAGCAGCCGGATCACCGCGGGCGGCGTGACCAGGCCCTGCTTGCGTGCCTCGTCGTAGACGATCACCGACGGCTTCCCGGCGGTGAGCACGGGCGGCGAGACGGTGCAGGACGTACGGGCGGCGGTGCTGGCACACCGGGTCACCGACTCCTGGGTCACCGTGATCTTGCCGCCGGGCCAGGTGTACGTGGAGCGCAGCGGCTTCTTGGTCTGCGCGATCGAGGCGGTCCGGCCGCCGTCGATCTGGTAGTCGGCGGCCCAGGTCTGCTCCAGCGCCCGGTCCATCCGCGCGGCGAGGTCGTTGACCAGGTCGGCGCGACCGAGCGCGACGTTCGCGTCGTCCAGGGCCTGACAGCCGGTGACCGAGAGCGACGCGATGACCGAGGCGGCGAGCACGCGGAGAGTCGTCGAGGCGGCAGGCATGATGCCCAGCCTTGTCGATCGACGCAACGTCTCGCAAACCGGTTGCCGGTTGACGACCGGTAATCCGGGAATGTCCGTCTCAGCAAGCGCCTCGGGGGCCGCCCCGAGCGGGGTGCGGCAGGGCGGGGACCGATACGCTGCGTTCAACACCTGCCTCAGCCGCACCGTCGCGGCCCATACGGACCGGAACCACACAAACGAGGAGCGACTCAGTGGCAACCATCGAGGGAATCGTCGCCCGGGAGATCCTGGACTCGCGGGGCAACCCGACGGTCGAGGTCGAGGTCGGGCTCGACGACGGCACGATCGCCCGCGCCGCGGTGCCGTCCGGCGCCTCCACCGGCGCCTTCGAGGCGGTCGAGCTGCGCGACGGTGACAAGGATCGCTACCTGGGCAAGGGTGTCGAGAAGGCGGTCGCCAACATCGAGGACCGCATCGTCGACCAGCTCATCGGCTACGAGGCCAGCGAGCAGCGGCTGATCGACCAGAAGATGATCGACATCGACGGCTCGGACAACAAGGGCGAGCTGGGCGCGAACGCCATCCTCGGCGTGTCCCTGGCCGTGGCGAAGGCCGCCGCCGGCAGCGCCGAGCTGAGCCTGTTCCGCTACCTGGGCGGCCCGAACGCGCACCTGCTCCCGGTGCCGATGATGAACATCCTCAACGGTGGCGCGCACGCCGACTCGAACGTCGACATCCAGGAGTTCATGATCGCGCCGATCGGCGCGCCGACGTTCCGGGACGCGCTGCGCTCGGGCGCCGAGGTCTACCACGCGCTGAAGTCGGTGCTGAAGAAGAAGGACCTGTCGACCGGCCTGGGCGACGAGGGCGGCTTCGCTCCGAACCTGCCCACCAACGCCGCCGCGCTGGACCTGATCGCCGAGGCCGTGGAGAAGGCCGGCTACCGGCTCGGCACCGACATCGTCTTCGCGCTCGACGTGGCCGCCACCGAGTTCTTCGACAACGGCACCTACACGTTCGAGGGCAGCGCCAAGAGCGCCGAGGAGATGAGCAACTACTACACCAAGCTCGCCGGCGACTACCCGATCGTGTCGATCGAGGACCCGCTGGCCGAGGACGACTGGAGCGGCTGGGCCACGCTCACCGCCGCGCTCGGCGACCGCATCCAGATCGTCGGCGACGACCTGTTCGTGACCAACCCGCAGCGCATCGCCCGGGGCATCGCCGAGCAGGCCGCCAACGCGGTGCTGGTGAAGGTCAACCAGATCGGCTCGCTCACCGAGACGCTCGACGCCGTCGACCTGGCCCACCGGGCCGGCTTCAAGTGCATGATGAGCCACCGTTCCGGCGAGACCGAGGACACCACCATCGCCGACCTGGCCGTCGCCACCGGCTGCGGGCAGATCAAGACCGGCGCGCCGGCCCGCTCGGACCGGGTCGCCAAGTACAACCAGCTCCTGCGGATCGAGGAGGAGCTGGCCGACGCGGCGCGGTACGCCGGTGCCGGCGCGTTCCCGCGCTACCGTTCGGCCTGAGCGAGCGCTCCGGGGGAGGGGTGTGACGATGCAGCAGCGCCGCACACCGGGTGGCCAGCGGCCCGCCCGTCGGCCGGGTCAGCCCGGCCGGACGGGCGGTGCCCGGGTCCGGTCCACGGCCCGCGACAACGGCGTCCGCGCGGAGGCGCGCGCCGCCGGCCGGTCACCCGGCGCGTCCCGTGCCACAGACGGCGTACGCTCCGCGAGCCGCCCCGCCGCGGCCCGGCGTACCGCCGCCGGTGGCCCGGTCAAGCGGCTCACCGCACCCCAACCCCGGCGCTTCACCGGGCGCGCCACAGTGCTGTTCGCGGTGCTGATCGCGCTCGCCCTGGCGTACACCTATCCGGTCCGGGTCTACCTGGACCAGCAGGCCGACATCGAGCGGATGGAGGCGGCGCAGGCCGCCCAGCGGGCCGAGATCGAGCGGCTCACCGCCGAGGCGGCCAAGTGGCAGGATCCGGAGTACGTCAAGACGCAGGCCCGGGAGCGGTTCTTCATGGGCAAGCCGGGCGAGACGTTGCTCGTGGTGCTCTCCGACCCGGAGGGCGCCGCGAAGGACGCCGGCAAGGGCGCGAAGCCGGGGGCGCCGAAGCCGCCCGAACCCTGGTACGACACCCTGTGGTCGAGCGTGCAGGCGGCCAACGCCGACCGCGGGGACAAGTGAGCACCACACGAAAGGCACTTCCTGTGAGCGCGAGGAGTGAGCCGGGTTTGCGAGCCCCGCAGTCGCGAACGAAGGCGGCGCAGTGAGCGTCGTACCACCGCAGGAGCCGGCGGCGGACTCCGTACCCCCGCCGGAACGCCAGCCGGCCACCGAGGCCGACCTGGCCGCGGTGGCCGCGCAGCTCGGACGCCCGCCGCGCGGCACCCGCGCGGTGGCCCACAGGTGTCCCTGTGGCCTGCCCGACGTGGTGGAGACGACGCCGCGGCTGGCCGACGGCACGCCGTTCCCGACGCTGTTCTACCTGACCTGCCCGCGGGCCACGGCGGCGTGCAGCCGGCTGGAGTCGGCCGGGCTGATGAAGGAGATGGCCGAGCGGCTCGCCGAGGACCCGGAGCTGGCGGCGCGGTACCGGGCGGCGCACGAGGACTACCTGACCCGCCGGGAGGCGATCGGCGAGGTGCCGGAGATCGCGGGCATCTCGGCCGGCGGCATGCCGGGGCGGGTGAAGTGCCTGCACGTGCACCTCGGGCACGCGCTCGCCGCCGGGCCGGGGGTCAACCCGTTCGGCGACGAGACGTTGGCGCTCGTGGAGAAGTGGTGGGCGGCCGGCCCCTGCGTGGACGTGCCGCCGGCGGAGTGAGATGAGCGCCGACGAGATCACTGTGCGCCGGGCCCGCACCACCGACGTGCGCGGCATCCGGCGGCTGGTGGACACCTACACCGACGACCGGCGGCTGCTCAGCAAGGCGACGGTGACGCTGTACGAGGACGTGCAGGAGTTCCGGGTCGCGGTGACGCCGGACGGCACTGTGGTCGGCTGCGGCGCGCTGCACGTCATGTGGGAGGACCTGGCCGAGATCCGGACGGTGGCGGTCGACCCGTCCTGCCGGGGCCACAAGATCGGGCACCGGATCGTCGGCGGGCTGATCGACGCGGCGCGGGAGCTGGGCATCGCCCGGATCTTCGTGCTCACGTTCGAGACCGGCTTCTTCGGCTCGTTCGGCTTCCGCGAGATCGACGGCGCGCCCGTGCCGCAGCCGGTGTACGAGCAGCTCCTGCGCTCGTACGACGAGGGTGTGGCCGAGTTCCTGGACCTGGAACGGGTCAAGCCCAACACCTTGGGCAACACCCGCATGCTGCTGCGCCTCTGACCCTGCGCGGGCTGCCGTAGGGTGGGCGCCGTGAGTGCGCGTGTGGCCGCCATCGACTGCGGGACCAACTCGATCCGACTGCTGATCGCCGACCTGCCCGAGGCGTCGGCCGGGGAGGAGGCGGCGCCGCTGCGCGACGTCAGCCGGCGGATGGAGATCGTGCGGCTGGGGCAGGGCGTCGACCAGACCGGCATGCTCGCGCCGGAGGCGATCGAGCGGACCCGCGTGGCGCTCGCCGACTACGCGGCCGAGATCGAGAAGTCCGGCGTCGAGCGGGTACGCATGTGCGCCACCTCGGCCTCCCGCGACGCCTCCAACGCCGCCGACTTCCGCACCATGGTCGGGCGCACGCTCGGCGTACCGCCCGAGGTGGTGACCGGCGACGAAGAGGCGCGCCTGTCGTTCACCGGCGCGGTGCGCGGCCTGCCCGCCGACGCCGAGCCGCCGTACCTGGTGGTCGACATCGGCGGCGGCTCGACCGAGTTCGTCGTCGGCACCCGCGCCGACGGGGTGCGCGGCGCGATCTCGGTGGACATCGGCTGCGTCCGGATGACCGAACGCCACCTGCACGACGACCCGCCGACAGCGGCGCAGATCGCCGCCGCCGAGGCCGACATCGCCGCCGCCGTCGACCGCGCGCTCGCCGCCGTGCCCGGCCGCGAGGCCGCCACGCTGGTCGGGCTCGCCGGTTCGGTCACCACTGTGGTCGCCCTGGCGCAAGGGCTCCGGGAGTACGACCCGAGCCGCATCCACCACGCCCGGGTCTCGTACGAGCAGGTGGCCGAGGTGACCGCCGACCTGCTCGGCAAGAGCAGTGAGCAGCGGCTGGCGTACCCGGTGATGCACCCGGGGCGGGCCGACGTGATCGGCGCGGGCGCGCTGGTGCTGCGAGTGATCATGGAGCGGGCCGGGATGCCGTCGGTGGTCGCCTCCGAGCACGACATCCTCGACGGCATCGCCTGGAGCCTCGCCTAGCCCATCTTCTCGCCCGCCCCTTCGGCGGTGATCAAGGAGTTTGTGTCAGATCCGGACGCCTCCGGGTACGCAAAGTCCTTGGTCAACGAGATGGGCGGGGTTAGTCCGTCGTCAGGTCGGGGCGGTGTTCCCTGATCCACTTCTCGACGTCGGACTTCCGCCAGACCTTGCCCATCGCCAGCACGGCGATCGGCTCCGGGAAGTTGCGTTGGTTGGCGATCACGGATGCGCGCTGACGCGACACGTTGCCGAGCATCGCCCGGATCTCCGACACGCCCACCAGCTCCACACGTTGACGATGGCAGCGTCGGCGTCGCCGAACAGCGACAACTACGGAGACTATTGACGATGACAACAGGAGGCGACACGATCGGGGGATGACCGTGAGGAACTGTTCTCCCGTACCCGAGCGCGGCCGGCGGGCCGTGCTGCCGCACGTACCCATGCGGCCCCTGTGGTTGTGCCGGGCGTGCGCGGCCCCCTGGCCGTGCCAGCCGGCGCGGTTGTTGCTGCTCCTCGACTACCGGCGTGACCGCGCCGCCCTGTCGATCCACATGGCGGGCTGCCTGTTCGATGCCACCGCCGACCTGCTGCGCGCCAACCCGAATCCGGCCGACCTGTTCGAGCGTTTCATCGGGTGGACCGCCCGCCTGTAGGTGCTGTGTGATTGACGGTAGTGTGGATTGCGCACTAGTGTACGGAGCGTGGATACCACGCAGCTCCTCAAGGGCGTGCTCGACCTGGCGGTGCTTGCCGTGCTCAAGGACGAGGACGGATACGGCTACGACATCCTGCGGCGCCTGCGCGAGGCCGGCCTCACCGAGGTCGGCGACGCCTCGGTCTACGGCACCCTGCGCCGGCTGTTCGCGGCGGGCCTGCTCACCACGTACGTGGTGCCGAGCGAGTCCGGGCCGCACCGCAAGTACTACTCGCTCAACGCCGCCGGGCGTGACCAGCTCACCCGCTCCGGCAAGACCTGGCGCTCGTTCGCCACCACCATGGACGCACTGCTCGACGATCGGGGGATGGCGGCATGACCGTCACTGGGCAGGAGATCACGGACTACGTCGACCGGGTACGCGCGGCGCTCGCCGACCTGCCGCCCGGCGTCCGCGACGAGCTGACCGAGGACCTGCCGGAACACCTCGCCGAAGTGGCCGCCGAGGGCGATGGCGCGCTCGTGGACCGGCTGGGCACCCCCGAGGCGTACGCGGCCGAGCTGCGTGCCGCCGCCGGCGCCGGGGAGGGGCGGCGACCGGCGCGCTTCCACCGGCTGGCCGAGGCGCGGGAGCAGGCGGCCACGCAGATCCGCCTGCTGGATCGTCAGCTCGGCCCGGTGCTCGGGCACGAGACGGTCAGCGACTTCCTGCGTCCGCTGCGCCCGGCCTGGTGGCTGCTCCGCGGCTGGCTGGCCGCCCTGCTGATCAGCGTGATGGTGGACGGTGGCCGGCCCGGTCTGCTGCCCCGGCCGAACGACAACGCCTCTGCCGGCCTGCTGCTGCTCATCGGCGCGGTGGTCGCGTCACTGTGGCTCGGCCGCCGTTCCGCGGGCTTCACCGGCTGGCCGCGCCGCCTGCACCGGCTGGGTACGGCCGGGCTGCTGCTCTTCGGCTTCGCGGTGCTCGTCGATGTGGACCGGAACGCCAGTTCCGACGTCTACAGCGGCTACGAGCAGACGTCTGTGGACCGGCGGTACGACCGGATCGAGGACGTTTTCGTCTACGACCAGCAGGGGCGGCTGATCCGCGACGCGCAGCTGTTCGACCAGAACGGCGTGCCGATCCGGCTCGGCTGGCCGAACTGCCTCGACTCGTCCGGCGCCGTGCCCGCACCCCGCAACGCCTACCCGTACTGCCCGGAGCTGGCACCGTTCGGCGCACCGGCCTCCCCGTCGATCGCCCCGCCCGCACCCGCACCCACAGGCAGCGCCACCCCGACCGCGCCCACCTCGACCGCGCCCAGCACCAGCGCTTCCCCGGAACCCACGTCAACGCGCTAGAGCGCGCGCGATCCCGCGAGATCTTGGTACGAAACGGCCCCCATAGGGGCCGGAATCCTCCAAGATCTCGCGGGATCCGCTGTCAGGCGATGGCGGCGATGTCACCGTCGTCGAAGTAGATCGCCTGGTGGAGCCGGCCACCCAGCGCTGCGGCGAATCGGGCCACCACCTCCTGGCCGGAGATCTTTCCCTGCTCGATCTGGGAGACCCGTCCCTTGGTGACGCCCATCCGGTCGGCGACCTGCTGCTGGGTCAATCCGCGGGCTCGCCGTACCTCCGCGAGGCGATGGCCGACGACCTCGGCGAGGAGTTCCTGCTTACCCGCATCGACCGCCTCTTCCCCGCCGGCCCGGGCGACGTGGTCGGCGCGGATGTCCTGCCACCGGGAGTAGTCGCTCATGCCTTTCCCTCCTCTCGTGCCCGGCCGTCCGAGTCCTGGTCTGTGCTCGGCCAGGAGGTCGATCGCCTGCACCACCCGCGCATGGGTGGACGCGTCGGGAGTGTCGAGTCACTGCCGCACCTCGTCGACCAGGTAGACGTCCCAGTCTCCAGCCACCACGGGGCTAGTATAGCAATCGCTATACCCGGCGGGTGTACCTGTCCGGCGGTTCAACAGGAGGTGAATGCCACTGTTGTTCCGTCTTCCCCGGGCCGGTGACCGCATGGCACGCTACCGGCACGTATCAGCCAACTGGGCGACCAGCCAATGATGACTGACCGCTAGGAGGACGGGCCCATGGGCGAGATGGTGAGCTTCACCGGCAACGGAGGGACGAGCGAGGGGTATCTCGCGATACCCTCCGGCGGTGCGGCCAGCCCGGCGGTCATCGTCATCCAGGACTGGTGGGGACTGGTGCCCCACGTCCGGGCCGTGGTCGACCGCTTCGCCGAGGCCGGCTTCGTCGCCCTCGCACCCGACTTCCGGCACGGCGGACCGGCCGTGAAGCCGACCGAGCCGCGGCTGATGCTGAACAGCTCCCAGATGGACGAGGCGGCCAGCGACATCGCCGCCGCCGCCGAATACCTGGCGAGCCGGTCCGAGGTCGCCGGCAAGGTGGGCTGCGCCGGGTTCTGCGCGGGCGCCAGCCTGGCGCTGTGGTCCGCCACGTTCTCCGAGCGCATCGTGGCCACCGCCGGGTTCTACCCGCGCCTGCCCTGGGAGGGCATGGCCACCGACTGGGCCGACTACGCCGGGAAGGCAGCGCTCATCCACTGCTCCGAGGCGGACGGCCTGTCCGCCGCCGACGGGGTGCAGAGCGTACGCCGGTCCATCGAGTCCGCCGGTGGCACCTGCCAGACGTTCGACTACCCGGGCACCGCGCACGCCTTCTTCAACGAGGACCGGCCCGAGCACTTCGACCAGCGGGCGGCGGCCACCGCCTGGGCCCGCACGCTGGAACTGTTCCGGGCGAAGCTTGGCTGAGTCGCGTACCCCGCAGGACGTGGTCGCCCGCGCCGCGCGGGCGGCCGACCTGGCCGACCTCGACGGCGCGGTCAGCGACTGCTTCGCCTGCCCGCGCCTGGTGGCGTGGCGGGAGGAGGTCGCCCGGGTCAAGCGGGCGGCCTTCCGCGACCAGGACTACTGGGGACGGCCGGTGCCCGGCCTCGGGCCGGCGGACGCCAGGATCGCGATCCTCGGCCTGGCGCCGGCGGCGCACGGCGGCAACCGCACCGGCCGGATCTTCACCGGGGACCGGTCCGGTGACGTGCTGTTCGCCGCGCTGCACCGCGCCGGGCTGGCCAACCAGCCGACGAGCGTGTCCGCGGACGACGGCCTGACGCTGCGCGACACCCGCATCTTCGCCGCCGTGCGGTGCGCGCCGCCGGACAACAAACCCACCCCGGACGAGCGGGACACCTGCGCGCCGTGGCTGCACCGCGAGGTCGAGTTGATCCGGCCCACGCTGCGCGTCGTGGTCGCGCTCGGCGCGTTCGCGTGGGCCGCGTGGTGGCCGGTGCTACGCCAGGTGTACGGGCAGCGGCCGCCCACTCCGCGACCGGTGTTCGGTCATGGGGCACACTGGTCCGGCGAGTCGGTGCCGGCGTTGCTGGGCTGCTATCACGTCAGCCAGCAGAACACGTTCACCGGCCGGCTCACACCGGCGATGCTGGACGACGTGTTCACCCGGGCGAAGGACCTGGCCGGGGTGGACTGAGGAGCACCTGGGGCGGTGGGATGGATTTCGGCGTACTGCGCAGGTGGTGGCCGGTCGCCGCGGTGACGGTGCTGCTCGCGCTCGCCGCGTTCGCCGCCGGTCACTCCGCCATCGGGGCCAGCCGGATCCCGCCCGCCGCCGACACCATCCCGTACGTGCCGGACTACCCGTCGCCGGAGGCAGTCCCGTCGATCCCCGTCGAGCCCCGGGACGTGGGTGAGTCCACCTCGGGCGGTGTCCCGGGCTGGCTGGCCACCGCCGCCGTGGTGTTGCTGTCCGCGGTGGTGCTGGGCGCCGTCGGGTACGTCCTGTGGAATGTGCTCCGGGGCGCGTTGCGGCGCACTACTCGCGCGGTGCCGGTGCGGCGCACCAGGCGTACCGCGGAGGGGACCGCCCGCGAGGTGGTGGCCGCGCTCGACGCCGGACTCGTCGAACTGGACGACCGTTCCACCGACCCGCGGACCGCTGTGATCGCCTGCTGGGTACGCCTGGAGGAGGCCGCCGAGGACGCGGGTGTGCCCCGGCACACCGGTGACACCCCGACCGACCTGGTCGGCCGGCTGCTGCGCGGCGACGCGGCGGCCGGGATCCCGGCGATCGCCAGCGCCGACGTGCTCGACGGTTTCGCGCACGTCTACCGGGAGGCCCGCTACGCTACGCACCCGGTCGACGAGCACACCCGGGACCAGGCCCGCGCCGCGCTGCGCCGGCTGCGCGGCGAGCTGACCACTCTGGCGGGTGAGGCGTCGTGAGCACCAGCATCGACGACCTGCTGTCGTTCGGCGAGGAGCCCGCCGGGGAGGACGTGCGGCCCTCGGGCGGCGGGCGGGCGCGCCTGCTGGTGCGGAGCGCCGCGGTCACCGCAGCCGTCGTGGTCGTGGTCGTGGTCGGGCTGCGCGCGGTCGGCCTGAAGGTACCGATCTGGATCATTGTGGCCGGGGTGCTCGCCGTGCTCGCCGTACGCCGCGTCACCACCGCGCTCTCACCCCCGCCGCCGCCCCGCGCGGGCGCCCGCGCGCCCGCCGGCGAGGAGCCCGGCACCTGGAACTGGTCCGCCCGGGACGCGCTGCGTGCCGCCATCAACGGCTGGGAGCGCCCGCTGGACTGGTGCGGTGGCGACCAGGGGCGGTTCAACGAGCGCATCCTGCCCCGCCTCGGCGAGATGGCCGACGAACGGCTGCGCCAGCGCCACGGCGTCACCCGAGAGTCCGACCCGGCCCGCGCCCGGACGGTGCTCGGCGAGCCACTGTGGACGTTCCTCGCCACCCCCGTCCGCCGCCCCCCGTCGCCGCGCGACCTCGCGGCGATCGTCGCCCAACTGGAGAAGATCTGATGAACGACGTGGACCGGAGCATGGCCCCCGCCGAGGTGGGCCGGCTCGCCCGGGCCGTCCTGGAGGCGGTCGGCACCGTCGTGGTCGGCAAGCGGGACGCGCTGGAGCTGGTGCTGGCCGGCATCCTCGCCGGTGGTCACGTGCTGCTGGAGGATCTGCCCGGCCTGGGCAAGACGCTCACCGCGCGCTGTTTCGCGCAGGCGCTCGGGCTGGACTTCCGGCGGCTCCAGTTCACCCCGGACCTGCTGCCCGCCGACGTGACCGGCTCGTTCCTCTACGACCAGAGCAGCGGCGACTTCGCCTTCCGGGCCGGGCCGGTGTTCACCAACCTGCTGCTCGCCGACGAGATCAACCGCACGCCGCCGAAGACGCAGTCGGCGCTGCTGGAGGCGATGCAGGAGAAGCAGGTCTCGGTGGAGGGCGTGACCTACCGCCTGGACGAGCCGTTCCACGTGCTCGCCACCGCCAACCCCATCGAGTACGAGGGCACGTACCCGCTGCCGGAGGCGCAGCTCGACCGGTTCCTGCTGCGGGTCTCGTTCGGCTACCCCACCCACGACGAGGAGTGGGACGTGCTGCGCCGCCGGATCGCCCGCCGCCGCGAGGAGGCGGAGATCAAGCCGGTGGTGGACGCCGCCACGCTGCGCGCCATGCAGGCCGCGCTGGAGGACGTGGTGGTCGAGGACTCGATCGGCCGCTACATCGTGGCGCTGACCGCCGCGACCCGGGAGCACCCGTCGGTGCTCGTCGGCGCGTCCCCGCGCGGCTCGCTGGCGCTGCTGCTGCTGTCCCGGGTCCGGGCGGTGCTCGCCAACCGGGACTACGTGGTGCCGGAGGACGTCAAGGCGGTGGCGGCGCCCGCGCTGGCGCACCGGATCACGCTGCGGCCGGAGATGTGGCTGCGTCGCGTCGACCCGTCGTTCGTGGTCGGCGAGGTGCTGGAGTCGACGCCCGCCCCGGCCAGCGGCGCGCTGCCCAGCTACGCCGCCGGACGCTGATGGACCGGGCCGACGCGGCGAGCGGCTGGGCGCCCACCTGGGCACTCGGCCGGGCCGTGCTGCTCACCGGCGTGCTGCTCGTGGCCGCCGTCCTGCTCGGCCGCATCGACCTGGTGGTGCTCGCCACGCCGTTCGCGCTCGGGACCGCGTACGCGCTGCGCCGTCGCCCCGCCGGCCTGCCCGAGCTGGAACTGGGCGTGGGGGACACCCACCTGGTCGAGGGCGCGCCGCTGGCCGCCACCGTCGCCGTGGCCAACCCCGACCTGATCGGGTACGACCTGGCTGTGGTCCGGACCCGGATGTCGCGCTGGCTGCGGGTGGAGCAGGTCGGCTTCGGCGGCACCGGGCTGGACGTGAGCCGCTCCGGCGGGGCGGACCGCCCGTTCGTCACCTCCGTACCGCGGGGCAGCGCCGTCGACCTGGAACTGACCGGCACCGCCCTGCGATGGGGGCGGCACCCGATCGGCCCGGCCGGGGTGCGGGTCGCCGCCGCCGACGGGCTGCTGGTCTCCCGCGCGGTGATCACCGACCCGATCCGGGCCCGGGTCTATCCGCGTACCGAGCCGTTCGACGCGGTCGAGGCGATGCCCCGGGCCGCCGGGCTGGTCGGCGCGCACCGGTCGCGGCGGCCGGGCGAGGGCGGCGAACTGGCCGGGGTACGCGTGTTCGCACCCGGCGACCGGCTGCGCCGGATCGACTGGCGGGTCTCGCTGCGGGCCCGCCAACTGCACGTCGCCGCCACGCTCTCGGACCGGGACGCCGAGGTGGTGGTGCTGCTGGACGTGCTGGCCGAGGCAGGCCGCTCCGGTGGCGTGAACGGCACCGCTTCGGTGCTGGACACCACCGTGCGGGCCGCCGCCGCGATCGCCGAGCACTACCTGCACCGCGGTGACCGGGTGTCGATGCTGGAGTACGGCCCGGCCGCCCGCCGGCTGCGTCCGGCCACCGGGCGGCGGCAGTACCTCACAGTGCTGGAATGGCTGCTCGACGTGCAGGCCACGACGTCCCCGCACGAGCCGTACGACCAGGTCTTCGGCCCGCAGGTGCTCTCCTCGGACGCGCTCGTGGTGGTGCTCACCCCGCTGCTCGACGAGCGGTCCGCGCAGATGCTGGCCCGGCTGGCCCGGGGCGGGCGGTTCGTGGTGGCGGTGGACACGCTGCCGGCCGAGCTGCCGGTGCCGAAGGAACGCGGCTGGGCCGAGGTGGCGTACCGGCTGTGGCGGCTGGACCGGGACACGATGATCGGCCAGCTCCGCGAGCACGGCGTGCCGGTGGTGCGCTGGGCGGGCGCGGGCAGCCTGGACGAGGTGCTGCGCGACGTGGCCCGGCTGGCGACCGCCCCGAAGGCGGGGCTGCGGTGAGCGCGAGGAACGGAAGGGCGGGCCGGTGAACGCGGTGGTGGAGCGGTGGCGGGCCCTGCGGTATGCGGCTGCCCGGGTCAGCCCGCTGCCGCTGCTCGTACGCGGCGGCATCTTCCTCACCGTGCTGGCCGGCTTCCTGCTCGCGTACCCGGCGCAGGCCCTCACCCCGCGCTCGCTGCTGGCCATGACGGTGGCCGCGGTGCTCCCGGCGGCCGGGCCGCGCCGGATCTGGCCGACGTTCACCGCGCTGGTGACAGTCGGCGGGTGGCTGCTGGCCACGCTCGGCTTCGACCGGCCGCCGGCGCTGTGGCGGCTGCTCGCCGTGGCGACGCTGCTCTACCTGGCGCACTCGCTGTGCGCGCTGGCCGCGCTGCTGCCCTACGACGGTCTGATCGATCCGGACGTGGTGCTGCGGTGGCTGGGCCGGGCGGGCGGCGTGGTGCTCGCCAGCGCCGTGCTCGGCGTGGTGCTGGCGTGGCTCGGGGGAGTGGGCGGCACCGACGGCTCCCAGGCCGCGACAGTGGCGGGACTGCTGGTGGCGGTGGGGCTGAGCGGCTTGCTGGGCTGGCTGCTCCGGCGCAGGTGACCCGCCGTTCCAGGGACGTTGCGCAGGTCACACCGGTTGTGCTCCGTCACAGAAGGGGGTCTCGCGCGGGATTACCCGAAGCACCCGGGGAAAGATAGATGACGTGAACCCGAAGCGGATCCTTGTCGTGGGTGCCGGTCACGTGGGCCTGTACGCCGCTCTGCGCCTGTCCAAGAAGCTGAGCAGGCGTGAGGCGGAGGTCATCGTCGTCGACCCGCAGCCGCACATGACGTACCAGCCGTTCCTCCCGGAGGCATCGGCGGGCAACATCTCCCCTCGGCACGCCGTGGTGCCGCTGCGGCGGGAGTTGCGTAAGTGCACCGTGGTGGCGGGCACCGTCACCCGGATCGACCACGACCGCATGACCGCCGTGGTGCAGCCGATCAGCGGCCCGGCCCGGGAGATCCAGTACGACCACGTGGTCGTCGCCCCCGGCTCGGTCTCCCGCACCCTGCCGATCCCCGGCCTGCACGAGAACGGCATCGGGTTCAAGACCATCGGCGAGGCCATCTTCCTGCGCAACCACGTGCTGGACCGGCTCGACGTGGCGGCCTCCACCACCGACCCGGCGGTCCGCAGCCGTGCGCTGACGTTCGTCTTCGTGGGCGGCGGCTACGCCGGAATCGAGGCGCTCGCCGAGATGGAGGACATGGCCCGGGACGCGCTGCGCTACTACCCGGAGCTGAAGCCGGAGGACATGCGCTGGGTGCTCGTCGAGGCCACCCAGCGGGTGCTGCCCGAGGTCGACCGGGACATGGGCGCCTACACGGTGCAGCAGCTGATGAAGCGGGACATGGACATCCGCCTGGACACCCGGCTGGAGTCCTGCGTCGACGGTGTGGTGAAGCTCTCCGACGGCGACAGCTTCCCGTCCGACACGATCGTCTGGACCGCCGGCGTCAAGCCGTCGCCGATGCTGGACGCGACCGACTTCCCGCGTGACGAGCGCCGCCGGGTCACCTGCCGGCCGACGCTGCAGATCGTGGACGGCGACCGGGTGGTCGAGGGCGCGTGGAGCGCCGGCGACTGCGCCGCCGTACCGGACCTGACCAAGGAGCCGGGTAACTTCTGCTCCCCGAGTGCCCAGCACGCGGTGCGGCAGGCGGCGCGGATGGCCGACAACATCGCGAACGTGATCCGCGGGCGCGAGCCGGTCGACTACAAGCACAAGCACGCCGGCAGCGTGGCGAGCCTCGGCCTGCACAAGGGCGTGGCGCAGGTCTACGGCATCAAGATGACCGGCTGGCCGGCGTGGTTCATGCACCGGACGTACCACATGTCGCGGATCCCCTCGTTCAACCGCAAGGTGCGCGTGGTGGTCGACTGGACGCTGGCGTTCTTCCTCAAGCGTGAGGTGGTCGCGCTGGGCCAGCTGCACGACCCGCGCGAGGAGTTCGCCGAGGCGTCCGCCCCGCCGGTCGCCGCGCGCGTCTGACGCGTTTCGCGTAAGGGCCCTTCCCGTACCGGAGGGGCCCTTCGCCGTGTCCGGGGTCAGAAGTGCCAGGTCCAGGCGTCGGCGAGCCGCGTACCCGGCCGTCCGAACAGCTGCTCCAGGGTCCGGCGCAGCATCTCCGCGTGCGGCGTGTCGTCTGTCACCGCGACGCACGAGGCGTGCCAGAACTCGACGTCCCGCGCGGCCTGGCGGCGTTGCCGGTCACCGATCGCGGGCGCCACGCCTCGGCGGGCCACGTCGGCGAGCAGCGCCGAGGTGGGACGCTGCCAGGTACCCATGGTGGCCGAGCCGTGCGGGCCGTACGGGCCGATGAAGAAGCCCTCCGGCATGGCGAACGCGACGCCGGTGGCGGTGGCCCAGCGCATCGGCCAGGGATCCTGCGGGGTGGCGGTGGGCACCGGCACCAGCACCCCGCCGGGGCGTACGCACTTCTGCCAGTGGCCGCCGGTGACGAACTCGGGCAGCGGCGGCCGGTCCATCGTGGGCAGCGGCGTCGGGAAGACGCTGAGCAGCGCCGCGCCGACCGCGACCGGGACGAGCCGGCGGGCCCGGCCGGACTCGCCGAGCGCCCGGTGCACGGCGAGGGTGAGCACGGTGCCGACGAGCGGCAGCACCGCCAGCGCGAAACGCATCGGCAGCGCGCCGTCCACCACCGGCAGCCCGGCCAGCAGCGCGTACGGGCCGGGGATCCCGGTCCGCTCACCGCCCGCCACCACCTGCGGGCCGAGCGCCAGCGCGGCCATCACCAGCGCCCCGGCCACGAGCGCCACCACCGGGGCCCGCCGCCCCAGCCAGACCGCGCAGGCGGCGGCGACCAGCAGCAGCGGCCAGCCCAGGAACGTGGTGAACTCGGCCGGACCGGTGGTGAGCCGTACCGCCTCCGGGCTGCCGAACACCGTCAGTGCGGACAGGCGGGTCCAGCCGATCAGGTCGGCGGAGAAGTAGGCGGGTGGGAACATGCCGTCCGCGACGCCCTGCGGGCCGGCGAACTGCACCCACAGCGGGTACGCCAGCACCGGCAGCGCCAGCCCGGCGGCGACGAGCAGACCACCGGCGAACCCGGAACCGGCCCGGCGCAGCAGATCCCGGTCGGCCAGCCCGTACGCGACGGCGGTCACCGCCAGGGTGAGCGCGGCGAGGAACAGCACCTCCTCGCCGACGAAGACCTGCACGGTGACGACAGCGGCGAGCCCGGCCGCGGAGGAGGCCATCCGGCGGCGGTCCGGGCCGTCCGGGTGACCGGCCGGGTCGGCGGCACGCAGCAGCCGGACCACGAGCCAGACCAGCACCGGGACCAGCCACTGCGCGGTCATGTGCAGGTGGCCGTTGCTCTGCGAGACCATGCCCGGCCCGAAGCCGCCGAGCGCCGCGCCGAGTACGGCAGCGAGCCGGCGGGCCCGCAGGACGCGGGTGAACAGCAGGTACCAAGCGAGCGCCGTACCGGCCATGTTCACGGCGACGAGCAGGGCGAACGTGACAGGCGCCCCGAACGCCAGCGTGACCGGGGCGAGCAGCACGCCGAGCGCCACGACCGAGGTGTTCGCCATCAGGTTGACCCCGTCCGGCGCGTTCAACCGGCCGGTGACCAGGCTCAGCTCGCCACACAGGGCACGCGCGTCCAGCGCCAGGAACCACTCGTACAGCGTCTGGTCGGCCGGGTTGAGGGCGAGTGTGCGCGTGCCCGGCGCCGGCCAGAGGCCGTGGGTGAGCCAGGCGGCGAGCGCGGCGAACGCCAACCCCACGAGCAGGTCCGCGCGGTGCCGCCGGACGGCGGCCGTCACCCGCCGCGCGACCCCCGCCGGACCGGCCGCCCGGCGGTGATCGGGCCGGAGGGCCGGGCGGGCGGCGCTGGTCACGGCCTCGACCATAACGGCCGCACCCGCCGGGGTACGCCGCGTCGCGGCCGAGCCGCTACGGTGAGATCTGCACCTCCGCGTGTCGACGCGCCGGTGTCACCCGCCCGGGTGGTGGAACGGCAGACACGGCCGCCTTAAAAGCGGCTGCCGCAAGGCGTGCGGGTTCGACCCCCGCCCCGGGCACGCGACAGCTCCCCTCATGATCACGAGCGGCTCGCCGCGGGCCCGCCACATGACGCGCTCGCGTCAGCGGCGGGCCCGCAACGTGTTCACCGCAGGCGGGTCGGTCCTCACCCTGGTCTTCCTCATCCTGGTCTTCCTCGGCCGGGCCGTCTCCTGCTGGATCGGCCGGAACATCGTCGCGCCAGACCAGCACCGCCGTTCTGTCGTCGTGGGAGCCCTGTCGCCGATAGCGCAGAGTGTCGCCGACGCCGAATGGCAGATGTGGTATCTGCCACTGCCCGCCCAGCCACTCCCGGAGCGTGCCGGAGTGGCGCAGGTCGTTCGCCAGCCCGTCGGTCCCGAGGACCACCACGGCGGCCGGGGGCAGCTCGGCCACCTCGATGTCCTCCTCTGCCTGATACGGCATCGTCGCCGTCACCAGGTTGAGCGGGCCGGTCTCGGCCGGGAATGCCTCGGTGAAGACGCCGGTCCGGAGAGTGAACGCGGACACGTCCCCGATCCGGGCGACGACGCAGCCACGCTCCGAGAACACCGCTACCGCGCCGACGCAACCCGCCGTCCTGGGATCAATGCCGTACGCCTCCCGGACCTTCTGTTCCATTCGTTCACTCGCCCGGACGAGTAGCCGAGCAGGATCCGCCTCGGTCGGCTCGTCAGCCTCGGCTCTGGCCGCCGAGATCAGCACCGACTCGACGAACAGGTGCGCTCCCAGCTGCGAGTACGGCTTGGATCCCAGACCGTCGGCGACGGCTACATACAACCGGCCTGATTCCCCGAGCATGAAGTTGTACGCGTCTTGCCGGGGTTGCCCGGACTGGAGGTGGCCCACGCCGATCATCGACGCGCCGGCCACCTGGTAGCCGCCGGCCACGATCCCGTCCAGGGCGATCGCGGGTGGGCGGAGGGTGAGTCCAGCCTTGAGCTGCCCGTGCTGGACGTCGGCGACCCGTCCGATCACCGGAGCGGCCGACGGGAGGTCGGCCGGCTTCGGCTCCTCCTCCGGGAGGGGCGCCGGCTGCACCGGAACCGGCTGTTCCGGTGCGGCCGGTGGCTGGGACGGGGTGAGGTCCGGCTCGGCCGGTGCCTCGCCCCCGCTCCACAGGTGGGCGAACGGAAACGGCATGCCGGCCTCAGATCGTCAGAGCCGGGAGCGGCGTGAAGTGGTCGCTCGGCGCCTCCAGGTACAGCCCCTCCTGCTTGGCCGGGTCGGCGAGGCTCGTCGAGGTGGTCCGGATGCTCCCGATCAGCGCATTCATGATCTCGCGGACCTGGCTGACCGGATCGGCGTCCTTGGCCATGAAAGCGAACCGGGTGGCGATCTTCTGGAGCTCCTCCCGGTGCGCGTCGGCGAGACCGAAGGCGACCACCTCGGGCGCGAACTTCCATCCCGGGTCCCGCAGGCTCTTGAGCGCTTCGGTCCAGTCTTCGGCGGCCTGATGCGCCCCGTCGCTCATGAAGAACACGACCGGCCGGTAGACCGGCGTGCCCTTGGGCAGGGAGCTCATACCGGCCTCGATCGCCTGCCGGGCGCCACGGAAACCGGCTGCGAAATTGGTGCCGCCCTCGACCAGCAGTTCGGGCAGCGGAGCTTCGGCGATGTCGCAGAGGGGGAGGGCTACCCGGCTCTCATCCGAGAACGTCACCACGGCGATGCGCGCGATCTCGCCGACCGTCGGGTTGGACCGCATCTCGTGCTGAATCTCCGGCAGGGCCTTGTTCACCGCCTCGATCGGACCACCCGACATCGAGGCGCTGACGTCGACCAGCAGGAAGACCGGGAAGATGGTGAAGAGCTCATTCGATGACATGTTGGTTCTCCCTTTCCGGAGTGTGATGTTCAGGCGGCCAGGCCTACCAACCACGACAGGAGAGCGAAGCCGCTCAGACCGAGGCCGAGGCAGCTGCTGACAATGGCGGCGGTACGGCCGGGGTAACCGGAGTAGGTCCTGATGGACTGGGCCAGGACGAGACCACAGACGACCCCGCCGACCGGCCACAGGCAGAACGACAGCAAGGTCAGCGGCAGGTACCAGGCGACTCCGCCGCCCATCGCCCAACGCGCCAGTGCCCCTGGGCCCTTGCCGGGCATCGGCGCGTAGGGCGGTGGGAACACGTATTGAGGCGGCGGGTACTGCGGAAGAGGCGGCTGCGGTATGGGCGGTCTCTGATACACGTGCGTTGGTCGATGTGGCGGCGGCGGAGGCGGGGGCCGATGCCGGTAGGGCTGCGGCTGCGGTTGTGGTGGCGGGTACTGCTGATACGGCGGCGGCTGATGCCGCGTCCCGGACGGCGGTCGCGGAGGGCTGGGCGGCGGTAGCGGCGTGAAGACTCCCGGCGTGACGACCTGCTGGGGTCTCGGCGCGTTCAGCTCCTTGTCCAGCCGGGCCAACGCCGCCTCGTCGTACTTCCCGCCGGCCACGTAGACCTCGATCAAGGTCCTGACCCACTCGGCCGGC
This sequence comes from Micromonospora sp. CNZ285, assembly GCF_004637285.1. Lineage (NCBI taxonomy): Bacteria > Bacillati > Actinomycetota > Actinomycetes > Micromonosporales > Micromonosporaceae > Micromonospora > Micromonospora sp. CNZ285. The sequence goes on from NZ_SPQD01000001.1 coordinate 6,324,533, forward strand.
TCCGGCCGCTTGCTCGCGTCCAGCGGATCGGTCAGCCCTCGCCGCATCAGCGCAGCCACTCGCGGATCGAGGTCCGATGGGATCTGGCCCGGTGCCGACCAGGTGCCGTCCTTCTGCTTGCCGAGCGCGCCCCCCTTGATCAGCAACAGCCCGCGGTAGAACGCCAGCGCCAGGCAGTACCAGTCGCTGTAATGGTCGTGCGCCGGCACGACCTTGTCGACCACCCGCGGGTCGGTCCAGTAGACCGCCTGCACTCCCACCTTCGGCGGTGGATCCTGCGGCACCATGCCGTCGCAGTCGATCAGATACGCCTCCGGCGTCGGGTCGACCGTCCAGGCGACGTTCTTGGCGTTGATGTCGCCGTGCACCAGCCCTTTGCTGTGCACGAACGCGAGGATCTCGGCCATCCGGAGCAGCACGATCAGCCGTTTGGTGGCGGGCGGTGGTTTCGACCGGATCATGACCAGGAAATCGAGCGTGTTGACGGTGCCGTGCGTCGGGTGGAAGTAGCGCTGTGGGATGGCCGGCAGCACGCATCCGATGATCTGGCGATTGGGCAGGCGGACGACGTCGACCGGCCAGTTGACAGACGACTCCGGCCGAGCCCCGATCTCCAGCCCTTGCTGGATCAGCACGTCCCGGCCGATCTCGACGAGCTGCTCCAGGTGCACGGCCGACGGGGCCTTGTCCGGGGAGTGGTACTGCTTGTAAACCCAACGCGGGTCGGTGAGACGGTAGATGGCCCCGACGCCGCCCTTGCTGATCGGGTCGCCTACCACCGTGTAAGTCCCGTGATCACCGTGGGCGATCCGCCGGGCGGAGGGGGTGGTCATGAACTGCCCAGCCCGGAGAGGCTGTCGATGGTGCCGTCGACCCGCCCCGAGTTGCCGCAGCGCGGGCAGTTGAAGACTTCCCAGCTGCGGTCATGGCAGCTGAGCTCACGGCACTGCCCGCAGCGGACGAAATTGTCCGCTCCGCAGTACACGCAGCCCGGATAAGCCGCGCCGAGGCTGAACGACCCGTTGATCGAGCCGTTCCCGTGCTGGGGCGGCACCACACTTCCGGGCCGTTGCTTCGAACCGGCCGTCGCTACGTACGACTCGCCGTCCCACCGGAACCGGATCACCGCAGGCAGGCGCGTCGAGCTGCACACCATGCTGACGAAGAGAGCATCGTCCGTCATCGGCCTGAGTCCTTCCCTGTACGCATCCACCGGTCTCTGACGGACAGGGCTTCCCCGGCCGACGGAAGTCCGTCGGCGCCTGGTACGGAACTCTCAGCTTTCCCACAGCTAGCCGTGGCGCGAGCGATTGCGCCCACGTCTACCCTGGAGTAGCACGTCTTTCGTGCGATCGACCCCCTGAGGGAGGCCTGAGAAGTGAAGACGTCGAACCCGGTGCTCGCCCGGCTCGGCCAGGCGGCAGAGCGTGAGCGGGCGGCCGGGTACGCCCAGCCCGGGCCGTACGGTCAGCCCGGATACCCCCAGCAGTACCCGCAGCAGCAGTACCCCCAGCAGCCCTACGCCCAGCCCTACCCGGGCGGCTACGGCCAGCCGGTGGCCCCGCCCACCGTGACTCCGATGACCCTCGACGACGTGGTCGTCAAGACGGTCCTCATGCTCGCCATCCTCGGCGCCTCGGCCGCTGCGGCCTGGGTGCTCGTGCCGGACTCGCTCGTCGGCGTCGCGTGGATCGGCGCCGCTGTGGTCGGCCTGGTGCTCGGCCTGATCATCTCGTTCTCGCGGATGGCCAACCCGGCGCTCGTCGTGGCGTACTCGGTCATCGAGGGCGTCTTCGTCGGCATGGTCAGCAAGGCGTTCGAGTCGCTCTACGACGGCATCGTGCTCCAGGCGGTCGTGGCCACGTTCGGCGTGTTCTTCCTGATGGCGATGATCTACAAGGCGCGGATCATCCGGGCCACGCCGAAGTTCGCCCGGATCATGGTGGCGATCATGGCCGGCCTGTTCGGCGTGATGCTGGTCAACCTGGTGCTGGCGCTGTTCGGCGTGAACACGCACCTGCGTGACGGCAGCCCGCTCGCGATCGGCTTCAGCCTGGTCTGCATCGTGGTGGCGTCGCTGAGCTTCGTGCTCAACTTCGCCGACATCGAGGAGGGGGTCCGGATGGGCCTCCCGCAGCGTTACTCCTGGACCGCCGCCTTCGGCATCGTGGTCGGCCTGGTCTGGCTCTACATCGAGATCCTGCGGCTGCTCAGCTACTTCCAGGGCGACGACTGACATCACGCCCTCCCCGACGACGCCCGCCTGCCGCATCCGCGGCGGCGGGCGTCGCCGTTTCCCCGTCCCCGCCGGGCCGCCCGGGGCAGAGTGGGATCCGGGTACGTGGGCGGGAGGTGGTCACGGTGCGCAGTGCCAACCCGGTGCTGGACCGGCTGGACGACGTCGGCCGCGCCGAGCGGCAGGTGCTCGGGGTCGGGACCGCCGACACGATGACGGTGGCCGACGTGGTCAGCCGGACCGTGGGTCTGCTGCTGGTCACCGGCGTCACGGCGGCGGTGTCATGGGTGGTGGTGCCGCAGGCCGCGTGGATCTCCGCCGCGCTCGCCGGAAGCGCGCTGGCCAGCCTGGCCCTGGTGCTCGTCATCTCGCTCAAGCAGATCACCAGCCCGCCGGTCGTCGTCGGGTACGCGGTGCTCCAGGGGCTGCTGCTCGGGGTGGCCAGCCGTGCCTTCGAGATGGTCTACCCGGGCATCGTGGCGCAGGCCGTGGTCGGCACGTTCGGCGTCTTCCTCGGCATGGCGGTGCTCTACCGGGCCCGGCTGGTCCGCGCCACCCCGCGTCTGGCCCGGTTGGTCATCGGCACGCTCGTCGGGATCGTGGCGATCGGCCTGGTCAACCTGGTCGCGTACCTGTTCACCGGGCGGCAGGGGGTGGTCGTCTACAGCCTCAGTGACCGGGTGGGCTGGTTGCCGTACCTGTTCTCGGTGGTGGCGATCATCGCGGGCGCGCTCAGCTTCATCCTCGACTTCGACCTGGTCGAGCGGTCGGCCGCGAACCGGCTGCCCCGCCGGTACGCCTGGTACTGCGCCTTCGGTCTGCTGGTCGGGCTGATCTTCCTGTACTGGCAGATCCTCCGCCTGCTCAGCTACGTACGCCGCTGACGCCGGCTGAGCACGTTCCGGCCCGGTGTCGCCGTAGACTCGGCGGCGATGAGCGCAGCGGAACTGGACCGGGCGGTGACCCTGCTGGTCCGACAGGTCGGGCACTGGCAGCAGCCGCGCTGGTCGGCCAAGGCGGACGGCGGGAACGTGTCCCGGGCCGACCTGGTGCACAAGCTGGTCCAGGAGATCGCCAACCTGGCCGCCGACGCGGCCGGCGAGCCGCGACGCGACGTGCCCCGCCTCCCCAGCGACCTGGCCCTGCCCGACCAGCTCCGCGTGGTAGCCGCCGACCTCACGCTCGCCGACCCCCCCGAGCCCGTCCTGGCCACCGCTACCGACGCGGTAACCCGAACCCGCACCGCCCTCTAGCCTCACCCACGCCCTCAGTCGGGTTGATCATGAAGTTGGCGGCGACAAAACGGGCGCCGATCCCCGCTAACCTCATGATCGACCGAGACGGCGGGACGGTCAGGGCTTCAGCCAGCGGCGTACCTTGCGGTGTAGTGACCGGTCGCGGGCCCGCAGGACCGCGGGGCGGTCGTGGCCGGCGGCCTCCGCCTGCCTCGCGTGCAGCAGGCCGTAGGTGAACGTGTTCTCGCCGTCGGCGTACGCCTGGAGCGCCTGCCGCCGCAGCACCTCCCGCGTGACCACCGAGTCCTGATGGGTGCCGAGCAGGTCCTGGAGCGCCTTGAACCGCTTCACCAGTCGAGCGGCCCGCTTGCCGGCGGCCGGCTCGCGTACCTCGACCGCGTAGCGGGCGGCCTTGAGCTTCTTGCGCGCCTCGTGCAGCGCGGCGTCCCCGTCGGGCCCGGCGGTGGCGAGCGCCCGGTCCAGCCGGGTGTCGGCGCGGCGTACCGCCTTGCGGACCCGGCGGTCCACCCAGCGCCGGCCGACGTCGGCGGGCGGGCCGTCGGCCAGCCTGTCCAGGCGGGTCAGCAGGGCGGGATAACGGTCGGCGTCCAGCGCGGACCGCAGCGCGGTGGTCGCCTCGGCCAGGTCTGCGGCGAACCGTTCGCCGATCCGCGCCGCCACTGGACCGAGCACCAGCTCGTCCGGCAGTTCGTGCACCGCCTCGGTGAGCCGGGCGGCCATCACCTGGGTGTCGCGGACCCGGCCCAGCTCGCCGCCGAGGCGGCGCAGCTCGGCCCGGACCGCCTCGCTCTCGCGGCGGTCCCACAACCCCCGGAAGGTACGCAGGGTCGCCCGCAACCGGCGGGTCGCCACGCGCATGTCGTGGACCGCGTCCTCGTTCCCCTGGTACGCGGCCGCGTGGTTGCCGACGATCGCGTCCCGCTGTGCCCTGACGTACGCGAGGACCGGTCCCGCCGGGCCGGCCGGTTCCCGGTCGTCGAAGCGCTCGATCCGGCCGGCGACGGCCCGGTGCGACTTGCTGACCGCCACCTCGCGGGCGCCTGCCGCGCGCAGCCGCTCGCCGAGTGCGTCGAGCAGCGCCTCGTCGCCCTCGACCAGCTCGATCTCGATCTCGTGCCAGGTCCGCGCGGTGCCGTCCACCAGGTCCTCGGACCGGACGTCGTCCTCGGCCACCTCGGCCAGCACGCGGCCGTCCGCGTCGAGCAGCCGGTGTTCCCGGCGGTGGTTGACGACCCGGGCCGCCGGAGCGACAGGGCGACCGCGCGACGCGCCCCGGATCAGCGCGACCAGCTCGGGCGGCGGGCCGTCGTCGGACGCCCCGGCCGGGAACTGGTGCTCGACCCGGGCGCCACCGACCGCGCCCACCTTGAGGTGCCAGCCCGCGTCGTGCCCGCCGGTACGCCGGCGCAGCGCGTGCCCGCTGCGCAGCAGGAGCAGGTCGTCGGTGTCCCAGTAGACGGCGTCCAGATCCGAGACGGTGGCGTCGGACATGGTCACGACGCCACCGCACCCGGTCAGGTCGGGCAGCCGGAAACCCTCGTCGCCGGAGTACTTGCGCTCACGTTCCACGACGGTCGCCATGCGGCCTCCCGTACCCGGCTCGCGCACCGGCGAACCGGTCTCAGCTCAGTCGTTCGAGCACCATCGCCATGCCCTGGCCGCCGCCGACGCACATGGTCTCCAGGCCGATGGTCTTGTCGTGCCACTCCAGCGCGTTCAGCAGCGTGCCGGTGATCCGGGCGCCGGTCATGCCGAACGGGTGACCGACGGCGATCGCGCCACCGGCGACGTTCAGCTTCTCCTCCGGGATGCCGAGCTGCCGGTACGAGGGGATCACCTGGGCGGCGAACGCCTCGTTGATCTCGACCAGGTCGACGTCGTCGATGGTCATGCCGGCGCGCTTGAGCGCCTGCTTCGACGCCTCGACCGGGCCCAGGCCCATGATCTCGGGGGAGAGCCCGGTGACGCCGGTGGAGACGATCCGGGCCAGCGGGGTGAGCCCCAGCTCGGACGCGCGCTCGGCGCTCATGATCACCACGGCGGCGGCGCCGTCGTTGAGCGGGCAGCAGTTACCAGCGGTGATCCGGCCGTCCGGGCGGAACACCGGCTTCAGGCCGGCCACCGCCTCCAGGGTCACCCCGGCACGCGGGCCGTCGTCGGTGCTGACCACCGTGCCGTCCGGCGTGGTGACCGGGGTGATCTCGCGGGCCCAGAAGCCGTCCGCGATCGCCTTCTCGGCGAGGTTCTGGCTGCGGACGCCGAACGCGTCCATGTCCTCGCGGGTCACGTCGTACACCTGGGCCAGGTTCTCCGCGGTCTGCCCCATGGCGAGGTAGATGTCGGGGAGCTGCCCGGCCTCGCGCGGGTCGGTCCACACCTCGGCGCCGCCCTGGGCGCGGGCCGCGGAACGCTCCCGGGCCTCGGCGAAGCGGGGGTTCTCCCAGCCGCCGCCGACGAGGGCCTGCGCCTCCGGCGGCAGCGTGTCCGAGTTGCCCCGGGCGTACCGGGACACCATCTCCACACCGGCGGAGATGAACACGTCACCCTCACCGGCCCGGATCGCGTGCATCGCCATCCGGGTGGTCTGGAGCGAGGACGCGCAGTAGCGGGTCAGCGTGGCGCCGGGCAGGCCGTCGAGGCCCATCAGGGTGGCGACCACCCGGGCCATGTTGAAGCCCTGCTCGCCGCCGGGCAGACCGCACCCGAGGTAGAGGTCGTCGATGGTGGTGGGATCGAGCGCCGGGACCTTGTCGAGGGCGGCCTGGACGATGGTGGCGGCGAGGTCGTCCGGGCGGACCTCGCGGAGGGAACCCTTGAACGCGCGGCCGATGGGGGACCGGGCGGTGGCGACGATGACGGCGTCGCGGGGCGACTCAATCGGCATGAGCCAACGTTAACGCGCGAGTAACATGCCGGGAAGCCGCGAGGCGGGCGGGAAATGTCACCCCGTGGGCGGCTGCCGGTGGTGGCGGAACGCGACGGCCGCCGCCGCCTCGACCGCGGGGAGCAGGGCGTGCGCCCACACCCGGTAGCCGTCGGCCGACGGGTGGAAGCCGTCGTGGCAGAGCGTGCCCGCGTCCGCGCGGAACACCGGACCGGTCTCGGTGCCCAGGTCGACGACGGTGCCGCCGGCGTCCAGCACGGCCGCCGTCTGGGCCCGCGCCATCCGCCGCCCGGACCAGCCGAGCACCTGGCGCAGCGGCGTGGCGACCGCGCGTACCGCGCCGAGATCCGGACACGTGCCCACGACCACCTCGACGTGCGCCTCCCGCAGCCGGCGTACCGCCGAGCCGAGATAGGCCGCCGCGTCACCGGGCCGGGACATCGCGGTGGCGTCGTTCGCCCCGATCAGCACCACCGCCACGTCCGGCCGCTCACCGAGCAGCGCCCGGGCCACCTGAGTAGCCAGGTCGGTGGCACGCGAGCCGGAGACCCCCACGCTCGACAACTGCACCCGGCGGCCGGTCGGCCCCTCGGCGAGCAGGTTGGCGAGCTGACCGCCGATGGTGTCCTCGAACCGGTCGACGCCCACGCCGAGCGCCGACGAGTCACCCAGCAGCACCAGCCGCAACGGCGGCGCGTCCGCACGGCCGACCGTCGCGCGCAGCACCAGACCCAGCTCGGGCTGGGCGTACTCGCGGGTGCGGGCGGCGATGGCCTGGCCGGCGAGGACCGCCGCGCCGCCCACCGTGCCGGCCAGCAGCGACAGGGCCGCCGCCCGGCCCCACCGGGCCACCTCGCTGCGCTCGCTCATGACGGCACTCCGCTTCGCTCCGTGCCGCCATGAGGCACCTTCGCGCTGAGCCGGCCGATTCGCTCGCTGCGCTCGCTCATGACGTTCCCTCCAGCGTTGCCGAGTCGGCGGCGCTGCCGGTCGGGGGCACCGCGCCGACGCCGAAGAAGGCCCGCCGGCGAAGCTGCGCCCACCGCCCGCCCGGCCCGCGGTCACGACCCCGGAGCTGGGCGCCGCTGACCTCCGTGCCGGCGTGCCGGGCCGCCTGGTGGGCGGCCTCCGGGAGCGACCGTACGCCTTCCACGCCGGGCAGGACAGGCCTGCGTTCCGGGACCGCGCCCAACGCGGACAGCACGGTGGGCAGCAACGCCGCCGCGGCTATCGCGTACCCCTCGGCGGAGGGGTGGAACCGGTCCCAGGCGAACATCCGCCCGGGGTCGGCGGCGAACCGCGGCCCGAGCATGTCGCCGAGCGAGACGGCACGGCCGCCGGCCTCGACCACGCCCACCGTCTGCGCGGCGGCGAGCTGGCGGCTCCAGCGCCGGGCCAGCCAGCGCAGCGGCGGCTGGATCGGCCGGATGGTGCCCAGGTCGGGACAGGTGCCGACGACGACCTCACAGCCGGCCGCCCGGAGCGTGCGGACCGCGTCGACCAGGTATCGCACCGCTACCGAGAACGGTGAGCGGTTGGTGACGTCGTTGCCGCCGACCAGGATCACTGCGACGTCCGGCTCGACCTCCAGGGCGGACTCGACCTGCGGCTTCAGCCCGGACGACAACGCGCCGACCACGGCGAACCGGTGCAGCCGGACCGGCCGGTGCAGGCGGCGGGACAGCCCGGTGGCCAGCAGTGAGCCCGGTGTCTCCCGGCGTCTGTGCACGCCGTACCCGGCCGCTGAGGAGTCGCCCAGGATGACCATGGTGATCGGCGGGCCGGGCAGTCTCGCGCCGTACACACCGTCGCAGCGCGGCGGCGGGGCCTGCGCCATCGGGATGGTGCGGCGGGCCTGCCGGGCCTGGCCGAGCAGCACCCCACCGGTGGCGGCGGTGGCCGCCACCGTGGCGCCCGTGCCGATCGCCGCGAGGCGGGCGATCTGCCGGGCGCGCTGCCGGCGGACCGGCGCGACGGAACCAGCGTCCCCCATGAACCGACAGTATCGCGCCGGTACGACCACTGCTGTCCTTGATCGGATGGCTGGGCGGTGCCCGGATTGGGTACCGATGGGGGCAGCGGACATGGACTTGCCATCGGGCCGCACCATGGTCGAGCGGAGAGGGGCGACATCATGGGGAAGACGTTGAAGCGCAGCGCCGCGTTCGCGGCGCTGGCCCGGGCGCTGGCGGCGGGCACGCGGGGCGGGCCGTCGCTCGGGGCACGGCTGGCGGCGTTGCCGCGGATGATCCGCGCGACCACCCGGGGCGAGTACGACGGCGGCCTGCGCCTGGCGCTGATGGCCGGGGCGACGGCGTACATCGTCTCCCCGATCGACCTGCTGCCGGAGATCCCGCTGGCGATCTTCGGGCTGGCCGACGACGCGGTCATGGTCACCTGGCTGGCCGGCAGCGTGCTCGCCGAGACCGAGCGGTTCCTGGAGTGGGAGGCACGTCGCAGCTCCGTCATCCCCGGGCATGTGGTGCCCTGACGGCACGTACGCTGGTCGGCGAACTGACCGCTGACCGACCGCCCCACGACGGCGGCGCGACGAAGGGCACAACGAGGTGCAGTACTACGACAACGTCGTCGAGCTGATCGGCAACACCCCGCTGGTACGCCTGCGCAACGTCACCGAGGGCATCCAGGCCACCGTGCTGGCGAAGGTGGAGTACGTGAACCCGGGCGGCTCGGTCAAGGACCGGATCGCGCTGCGCATGGTGGAGGACGCCGAGAAGGCGGGCATCCTGGGGCCGGGCGGCACGATCGTGGAGCCGACCAGCGGCAACACGGGCGTCGGGCTGGCCCTGGTGGCCCAGCTCCGGGGCTACCGCTGCGTCTTCGTCTGCCCGGACAAGGTCAGCCAGGACAAGCAGGACGTGCTGCGCGCGTACGGCGCCGAGGTGGTGGTCTGCCCGACCGCCGTCGCGCCGGAGGACCCGCGCTCCTACTACAACGTCTCCGACCGGCTGGCCCGGGAGATCCCCGGCGCGTGGAAGCCCAACCAGTACAGCAACCCGGCCAACCCGCGCTCGCACTACGAGACCACCGGCCCGGAGCTGTGGCGGCAGACCGAGGGGAAGATCACCCACTTCGTCGCGGGCGTCGGCACCGGCGGCACCATCTCCGGCATCGGCCGCTACCTCAAGGAGGCGTCCGAGGGCCGGGTCAAGGTGATCGGCGCGGACCCGGAGGGCTCGGTCTACTCGGGCGGCACCGGCCGGCCGTACCTGGTCGAGGGTGTCGGTGAGGACTTCTGGCCGGAGACGTACGACCGGTCGGTCGCCGACGAGATCGTCGAGGTGTCGGACAAGGAGTCGTTCGAGATGACCCGCCGGCTGGCCCGCGAGGAGGGGCTGCTGGTCGGCGGCTCCTGCGGCATGGCCGTGGTGGGCGCGCTGGAGGTGGCCCGCAAGGCCGGCCCGGACGACGTGATCGTGGTGCTGCTGCCGGACGGCGGCCGGGGCTACCTGTCGAAGATCTTCAACGACAAGTGGATGGCCCGGTACGGCTTCCTGGACGACTCGGGCACCGAGCCGACCGTCGCCGACGCGCTCGCCGGCAAGCCCGGTGGCCTGCCCGAGCTGGTGCACGTGCACCCGACCGAGACGGTCCGCGACGCGATCGACTACATGCGCGAGTACGGCGTCTCCCAGCTCCCGGTGCTCAAGGCCGAGCCGCCGGTGGTGACCGGTGAGGTGGCCGGTTCGATCGCCGAGAAGGACCTGCTCGACGCCCTGTTCACCGGCCAGGCGCACCTGCACGACACGATCGAGCGGCACATGGGCGAGCCGCTGCCGATGATCGGCGGTGGTCAGCCGGTGAGCGAGGCGGTCGGGCTGCTGGAGAAGTCGGACGCGGCGCTGGTGCTGGTCGACGGCAAGCCCAAGGGCGTGCTGACCCGCCAGGACCTGCTGGCCCACCTCGGCGCCCGCTGAGCGGGGCGGGGCCCCGCCGACCGGGGCCCCGCCCCGCTCACAGCTCGCGGCCGTACCGCAGTTGGGGCACCAGCGCCGAGCCGATGTGCTCGTCCCGCTGAAGCCCGGTGAAGACCCAGCCGCCGCGCTCGTAGAACCCGCGCGCGACGGCGTTGTCCCGCAGCACCCACAGCACCGCGCGCGTCCATCCCCGGGCCCGCATCGCGTCGAGCGCGTCCACCATCAGCGCCCGGCCGGTGCCCCGGCCCCGCTCGGACGGCTCCAGGTGGATCGCGTTGAGCAGCCCGGTCGCCGGGTCGCCCTCGTCGTCCGGCCCGAGGTAGCTGAAGCCCACCAGCCGCCCGTCCCGCTCGGCCACCGTCATCCGGTGGTCGGCGCCCTCCCAGGTCAGCCGCTCCACCCAGTAGCGGCCCATCGCCTCGGGCGTCGGGTCGGCCAGCGCCTCGGGCGGCAGGAACGACGAGTACGCCGCCGTCCGTGAACGCTGGTGCAGGGCGCCGACCGCCATCAGGTCGGCCTCGGTCGCGGAACGTAGGGAGATCGTCACCCGGGCGACGGTACCCGCCGGGGCGGCACCTGCACCGTCTGGAGATCCTCGGCGATCACCAGATCACCGGTGAAGTGCTCCCGGGCCTCGTCGTGGAAGCGGCGCGGGTCGGCGTACCGCTGGGAGAAATGGGTGAGCACGAGCGTCCGTACCCCCGACTCGGCCGCCACCCGCGCGGCCTGGCCGGCGGTGAGGTGCCCGACCTCGGCGGCGAGCGCCGCCTCCGACTCCAGGAACGTCGACTCGATCACCAGCAGGTCGGCGTGCTCGGCCAGCGCGTACACGCCGTCGCAGAGCCCGGTGTCCATCACGAACGCGAACCGCTGCCCCGGCCGGGTCACGCTCACCTCGTCCCGGGTCACGCGGCGCCCGTCGCGGTCCAGGTGCCCGTCGCGCAGCAGTCGCCCCACGTCCGGACCGGCGATGCCGTACGCGGCCAGCCGCTCCGGCAGCATCCGGCAGCCGTCCGGCTCGACCAGGCGGTACCCGTACGTCTCGATCGGGTGCCGCAGCCGGCGGGCCTCCAGCGTGCCGACGCCCAGCGTGATCCGCTGCCCGTCGGCCCCGATCGGCTCGACGGCCAGTTCGGCGGTTTCGTAGAAGCTCGACGCGTGGCGTAGCCGGGCGAAGTACTCGGCACCGCCGGCCGGGAAGTGCACCGCCACCGGGCGCGGTACGCGGTCCAGCGAGAGCCGCTGGATCATGCCGGGCAGGCCGAGGCAGTGGTCGCCGTGGAAGTGGGTGACGCAGATCCGGGTCAGGTCGGTGGCGGTGACCCCGGTGTGCAGCATCTGCCGCTGGCTGCCCTCGCCCGGGTCGAAGAGGATCACCTCGTCGTCCCAGCGCAGCAGGTAGCCGTTGTGGTTGCGTTGCCGGGTCGGGGCCTGGCTGGCCGTACCGAGCACCACCAGCTCACGCATGGACACGGCATCCTCCGGAAGGCAAAAAGCGACCCCCGGGGCTTCCGCGCTCGCGCGCGGGCCGGCTGGACTGGGCCGGCACCCCGGGGGTCGGGTGGCTGTCGTGGTTTCGCCGCACCGCTGCCACACGGTCTCGACGATCCTGCAGGTGCCCGCCTCGCGGCGGGCGAGATTTCACTGTCGAGGACAGCGGCTAGCGGACAGCCACCTCACGAGTCCGATTGCTATACAAGTCTGGACCACCTCCTTTCCCGTGTACCGCCACGCTATCCACTTCGCGACGGCCGCGGCAACGGATTTCGATCACAGGCCCCGGTCAGTCCAGGCCGATCGGGCCCTCGCGCGGGCCGTCCTCGTTCGCCGGCTGCACGGCCAGCGACGGGAAGTCGGCCAGGTCGCCCTCCGGCTCGGCGTCCCACTCCGGGAAGACCAGCGGGCTCTGGAGGTAGAGGCAGAGCAGCTGGGTGAGCTGGTGCAGGCCGTCGAGGTGGGTGCGCTCGTGGCCGTGGGTGGCGTCCACGCCGAACCCGAGCAGCGCCACCCGGGCGTGCGCCCCGGCCTCGACCGCGGCGGCCACGTCCGAGCGGTAGTAGTCGAACACGTCCCGGACCAGGTCGACGCCGTGCTCCTTGGCGATCGAGGCGAGGTTGCGGGTCAGGTGGTAGTCGAACGGGCCGACCCCGTCGCCCATCGCCAGCGTGGCGGCTGTCTCCCGGGACTGCTGGCCCGGCGCGACCACAGCCGCGTCCACCGAGACGATCTCCGCGACGTCCGGGTCCAGCCCGTGGCTCGCGCCGTGGCCGATCTCCTCGGTGACGGTGACCAGCAGGTGCGCGGTGACCGCCGGGGTGACACCGGCGTCGACCATCGCCTTGAACGCGGTCAGCACCGCCGCCACGCCCGCCTTGTCGTCCAGGTGCCGCGACTTGACGTACCCGTTCGGGGTGATGGCCGGGTTGGGCAGGAACGCGACGAAGTCCCCGGCGTCGATGCCGAGCGCCCGCAGCCCGGCCTCGTCGTGCACCGGCTCGTCCACCCGCACCTCGACCAGTTCCCAGCCGACGCCCTGGAGGTCGACCGCCTCGTTGTAGCGGTGGCCGCTCGCCTTCAGCGGCAGCACCTGGCCGGTGACGACCCGCTCCAGGTCGTCGGTGAAGATCCGCACGTGGGCGCCCTCGGCGAAGCGGGCGCTGTGCGTACCGATCGGGTTGACCTCCAGCCGGCCGTTCTCCTTGAGCCGCTTCACCATGCCGCCGATGGTGTCGGTGTGCACCACCACGGCCCGGTCGGCGCCGGTCGACCGGGGGCCGGGCAGACAGGCGCTCAGCGCCCCGCGACGGGTCAGCGTGGAGCTGATCCCGATCGCGGAGAGCCGCTCGCCCACGTACTGCTGGATGTGGTCGGTGCGCCCCGACGGGCTGGGGATCTCCAGCAGTTCCACCAGCACCTGGCGGAGGTAGTCGAGGTCGAGCTTGAGCGGTTGGGGTTTGCGTGCGGTCATGCCCCAGAGCCTGCCGCACCGGCCGGCGACCAGAGTCGCTGCGGTGCCCGGGTACCCGGGAAGAGCAGGTCGACGAAGCGCTCGGCGGTCGGCTGCGGCTCGTGGTTGGCCAGTCCGGGCCGCTCGTTCGCCTCGATGAACACGTGTTCCGGCCGGTCCGGGGCGGGAACCAGCAGGTCCAGCCCGGTGACCGGGATGTCCAGCGCCCGGCTCGCGGTGACGCACGCGTCGGCGATCGCCGGGTGCAGCTCGGCTGTCACGTCGTGGATCGTGCCACCGGTGTGCAGGTTGGCCGTCCGCCGGACCGCCAGCACCTCGCCCTCCGGGAGCACGTCGTGCATCCGGTACCCGGCCTCCGCCACCACCTCGCGGGTCATGTCGTCGACCGGGATGCGGGACTCGCCACCGGTGGCTGCCGCCCGGCGCCGGCTCTGCCGCTCGATCAGCTCGGTGATGTCGTGCACGCCGTCGCCGGTGATCTGCGCCGGCCGGCGCACCGCGGCGGCGACCACCTCGTGGTCGATCACCACCACCCGCAGGTCCTCGCCCGCGCGCAGTTCCTCGATCAGCACGTCCGGGCAGAACCGGCGGGCCAGCTCGACGGCCGCGGTCAGGGCCTCCGGCGTACGCACGCCGACGGTGATGCCGTTGCCCTGCTCGCCGCGCGCCGGCTTGACCACCACCGGGCCCACGTCGTTCAGGAACGCCACGTCGTCGGGCTCGCCGGTGGCGGTTCGCCCGCGCGGCACCGACAGCCCCGCCTCGGTGAGAATCCGCCGGGTCACCCGCTTGTCGTCGCAGCGGCTCATCGCCACCGCCGAGGTCAGCTCCGACAGCGACTCGCGGGTGTGGATGGTCCGGCCGCCGGTGGTCAGCTTCAGCTCACCCCAGTGCGGGTCGGTCACCTCGACCCGGATGCCGCGGCGCATCGCCTCGTCCGCGACGATCTTCGCGTACGGGTTCAGCTCGTCGTATCCCTCGGGCATGGCGGGCAGGAACAGGCGCTCGTTGATCGGGTTCTTCCGCTTCACGCAGAGCGTGCCGGTGCGGTGGAAGCCGAGGCGCTCGTACAGTCGGATCGCGCCCGAGTTCTCGGCCAGCACGGACAGGTCCACGAACGCCCGGCCGCGCTCGTCGAGCCGGTCGGCGAGCGCGGTGAGCAGCGCCTGCCCTGTGCCGGGCGGGGCGGTGTTGAAGTCGACTGTGAGGCACCACAGGCTGGCGCCGTTCTCCGGGTCGCCGAAGACCGCGACGTGGTCCACGCCGGTGATGGTGCCGACCACCTCACCCGTGGTGTCCTCGGCCACCAGGTGCAGGAACCGGTCCGTGCCGGCGTTGTCCACGAGCACCTCGACCGGTGCGGTGACCATGCCGTTGCGCGCGTAGATCCGGTTCACCGCCTCGGCGTCGGCGGCGTCGCGCAGCGGCCGGACGGTCAGCCCGGGCACCTCGCCGCCCTCGGTGGCGGCGGGCCGTTTCTCGCCCAGCGGCAGCCGGTACGTCAGTGACGGATCGATGAACAGCTCGTCCGGCAGCCGGGACACCAGCACATGCGGGTCGCGCAGGTAGATGCAGATGTCCCGGGCGCCGACCGCCTCGGAGCGCAGCACGTCGGCCACGTGCACCTGGTCGTCGAACGTCTGCCCGAACACCAGCCGGCCCCAGCCGCAGTCCAGCACCACGCCCGAGGCGTCGGTGGACGCGGTCTCCGGCTGCCGCGGCTCCGGCGTACCCGGTGCGACCGGGTCACCGCCGGGGCCGATGCGTTCCCGGCGGCGCCCCAGCACCCGTTCCCGGTCGGTACGTGCCGTTCCGGTGGCGAGGGTGTCCGTCACGGTCAGTCGATTCCGTGGCTCTGGAGCCACATTTCCAGGAGTCCCAGTTGCCACAGCTTGTTTCCGTTCAACGGGGTCAGTTCGGCATTCGGGTCGGCGAGCAGCGCGTCGACGTAGTCGGCGCGGAACAGGTCGCGACGGCGCGCCTCGGGCGCGGTGAGCGCGTCGCGTACCCGGTCGAGGAGCTTGCCCTCCAGGTGGGTGAGTCCGGGCACCGGGAAGTAGCCCTTGGGCCGGTCGATGACCTCGTGCGGCAGGACTCGGCGTCCGATCTCCTTGAGTACGCCCTTGCCGCCCTGAGCCAGCTTCAGCTCCGGCGGGCAGCTCGCGGCCAGCTCGACGAACTCGTGGTCGAGGAACGGCACGCGGGCCTCCAGCCCGTGCGCCATGGTCATGTTGTCGACCCGCTTCACCGGGTCGTCGGTCAGCATGACCTGGGTGTCGATCCGCAGGCCGGCGTCGACGGCGGTCTGCGCGCCCGCTCGGCCCAGGTGCGCGGCGACGAACTCCCGCGCCGGGTCGCCGTCGGCCAGCCACGCCGGGTTGAGCACCCGGGCCAGTCCGGCCGCGTCGCGGTCGAAGAACGCCTTCGCGTACGTCTCGAGCGCCTGCTCCCGGTCCACCCCGGCGAGCGGCGGGTACCAGTGGTAGCCGCCCAGGATCTCGTCCGCGCCCTGGCCCGACTGCACCACCTTGACGTGCTTCGCGACCTCCTGGCTGAGCAGCCAGAACGCCACGCAGTCGTGGCTGACCATGGGCTCGCTCATGGCCGCGACGGCGGCCTCCAGCGGCGGCAGCAGGTCGCCGGTGGGCACCCGGATCTGGTGGTGGTCGGTGCCGAACGTCTTCGCCACCAGGTCGGAGTAGACGAACTCGTCGCCCTCCCGGCCACCCACCGCGTCGAAGCCGATGGAGAACGTGGCCAGGCCGGACTGCGCCTGCCCCTCGCCGGCGAGCAGCGCGACCACCAGGCTGGAGTCGAGGCCGCCGGAGAGCAGCACGCCCACCGGCACGTCGGCCACCATGCGGCGGCGTACGGCGGTGGTCAGCGAGTCGAGCAGCGCGTCCTGCCAGTCCCGCTCGGACCAGCCGGCCCGCTCGGCGGCGCGGCCGAAGGACGGATCCCAGTAGACCCGCTCGTGAGTGGAGCCGTCCGCCTCGTACACCCGGACCGTGGCCGGCGGCAGCTTGGTGACGCCGGCCAGGATGGTGCGCGGCGGCGGCACGATGCTGTGGAAGCTCAGGTAGTGGGCAAGCGCCACCCGGTCGATGGTGGTGTCGATGCCGCCACCGGCGAGCAGCGCCGGCAGGGTCGAGGCGAACCGCACCACACCGGGGCTCTCGGCCAGGTAGAGCGGCTTGATGCCGAGGCGGTCCCGGGCCAGCACCAGGCGGCCGGTGTCGCGCTCGCTGATCGCCACCGCGAACATGCCGATCAGGTGGTCGACGAAGTCGAGCCCCCACTCGGCGTACGCCTTGATCACGACCTCGCTGTCGCCGGACGAGAAGAACCGGTGGCCCTTGGCCTGCAGCTCGGCGCGCAGTTCCCGGTAGTTGTAGATGCAGCCGTTGAAGACACCGGTGAGCCCGGCGGCGGCGTCCACGATGGGTTGGCCGCTCGCCGCGGACAGGTCGATGATCTTCAGGCGCCGGTGTCCCAGCGCGGTCGGGCCCTGCGACCAGATGCCGCTGTCGTCGGGCCCTCGGTCACTCATCGTGGCCGCCATCCGCTCCACGGCCGAGACGTCGGCGCGTGAACCGTCACGGCGGAACTCTCCCGCAAGTCCGCACATACGAGCCAATGCTGCCAGAGCTTGTTGCAGTTCGCCTGTTGAGACGATGACGAACGTGTGACAGCTTGCTACGATGCGCCGTCACGCAGGGTGGTTGCCTGTCATGCCTTCGGTTCCTGCCTCACTCCACCCGATGTCGGGATTCGGCACCCGCAAGGGTGTGAGGAATGCCGCAGCGCACTACTTCTGAAGTAGTATTGATGTCATGTCGATGCCCTTGGAATCGGTGCCGTTCTCCGAGCTGCTGCGCCAGCCGACGGAAACCGCGGAACGGCTGGCCCGTACCCGGGCGCTGCGGCTCCGTCGTCGCGACGCCGCCGACCTGGTGCTGATGTCCGCCGAGCGGGCTGAGGCCGAGGGGGAGGTGGTCGACCTGACCGCGCGGCTGCTGGCCGGCCTGGCACGGCGAGAGCCTGCCCTGGTCCGTGAGACGCTTCCGACCGTCCTGCCCTGGATGCGGTTCCTGCCGCAGGGGGACGTCGAGCAGATGACCGACGAGTTCATCGCCACGGCCGAGGCCGCAGCGGCTGTCGGCAGCACGGCGGCGGTGTCCCAGCTGCTCACCGAATGGCGGCACACCGCTGAGGTGCACGCCGATCCCGATCTGCATCGGATCCTGGCCGCGCCCAGCGCCGACGACTTCGGGCCGGTCACGCGCCCGGCCGACGAGTGAGCGCGAAGCGCAGCGACCGCGCCGCCCCGCCACCCCGGCCCGGCGGGTACGCCCTGCGGTTCGCCACCAATGACGCGGCGAAGGGCTGGCGCGGCCAACACGCCATCCCAGAGCCACCGATTGACCGCAGTGCGTCGGGCCCCCGTCCCTGAGGGGCGAGGGCCCGAATGGGGCAGTGCTCCGTCTGGCTACGCGGTGCGGGCCACGCCGACCGGGCAGCTCAGCCCGTTCGGCCCGTGGTTGCAGTAGCCGTTCGGGTTCTTGGTCGGCGCCAGGTACTGCTGGTGGTAGTCCTCGGCGAAGTAGTAGTCGCCGAGTGGGGTGATCTCGGTGGTGATCTCACCCTTGCCGGCCCGGGCCACGATCGGCGCGAACGCGTCCCGCGACGCCTTGGCGGCGGCGAGCTGCTCGTCGGTCGTGGTGTAGATCGCCGAGCGGTACTGGGTGCCCACGTCGTTGCCCTGGCGCATGCCCTGGGTCGGGTCGTGGTTCTCCCAGAAGACCTTGAGCAGGTCCTCGTAGGCGATCTTCGACGGGTCGTAGACCACCTGGACCACCTCGGCGTGCCCGGTCATGCCCGAGCAGACCTCCTCGTACGTCGGGTTGGTGGTGTACCCGCCCGCGTAACCGGCGGACGTGGTGATCACGCCGGGGAGGGTCCAGAACAGCCGCTCGGCGCCCCAGAAGCAGCCCATGCCGAAGACGGCGACCTGCGCGCCCTCGGGGAACGGGCCCTTCAGCGAGGACGGAAGCACCTCGTGCCGGTCGGCGATCGGCATCGCGATCGGGCGGCCCGGCAGGGCCTGGTCAGGAGAGATCATCTCGGCCTTCATGCGGCGGAGGAACACGGTGGGACTCCTCTCTTGGCTTTCCCAGCGTGTGCAACAGCGTCGCCCCCCGGTTCCTTACCCGCCCACGCCGGCGTCAGGCCAGTGCCGCCGAGATCCGCCCGGCGAACTCCGTCGCCTCGGCGTCGTCGGCGTAACGCGTACGCGGCCAGAAGAAGCCGCGCAGCCCGTCGCCCTTGGTGCGGGGCACCACGTGGGTGTGCAGGTGCGGTACGGACTGGGACACCCGGTTGTTCATCGCCACGAACGTCCCACCGGAGCCCAGGCCGGTCTCCACCGCCACGGCGATCCGCTGCACCAACCGGAAGTAGCCGGGCAGCGCGTCGGCCGGCAGGTCGGACAGGGTGACCAGGTGGGTGCGGGGCACCACGAGCACGTGGCCCTTGAACACCGGCCGGGTGTCGAGGAACGCGACCCCGTCCGGCTCGTCGGTCACCCGGAACGCGGGCACCTCGCCCGCCACGATCCCGCAGAACACACACCCGCTCACGAGCTCACCCTAGGCCCCACCAGGTCACCCCACCTCCGGGCGAGCGTGATCATGAGGTTGGCGGCGACAAATCGGGCCGCGACCGCCGTCAACCTCATGATCGACGAGAAGTCGGCAGTGGGTCAGGCGCGGTCGACGTAGGCGTCCCAGTCGTCGTCGGGGATGCCGGGCGGGCCGGTCTCGCCGTTGGCGAGGCGTGCCCGGATGTCCGCCTCCCACCGAAGCGCCCATCCGCGCAACTCGTCGACCTGCTGCTCGGTGAGCCCGTACGAACGGAAGGTCCGGCTGTCCCGCTCCAGGACGCCACCCAATCGGTCGGCCAGCTCGTCGAGCGAGAAGGCGGCGGTGTGCCGGGCGCCGAGGCGCTCCAGCTCCGACCAGGTGAGCCGCTCAGAGGCTGCGCGGACGTCGATGTAGTCCCGGTGCGCGGCGCGGTCGTGCAACGCGCGGACCTTCAGCCCGACTGCGTCCTCGAAGGCCAGCACCGGGCCCAGCGCCATGCGGGCGGGCGGCGCGAGCGCCTCCTTGAGTAGGTCGACCTCGCATGACGAGACGTCGTCCGAGATCAGCAGGCGAGCCATGCGCGGCGTCGCCTCGATGATCCGAGCGGAGAACCCGGCCGCGACGTAGGCGGCGGCGAGCCGGTCCGCCACGGCACTGAGTGGCATCGCGGCGGCCGTAGCGAAGTCGATGTCCAGGGAAGGCCGGTCGACCAGTTCGTGGGCGCACATGGCATAGCCGCCGGCGAGCATCAGTCCCAGGTCGTCACCAGCGGTGAAACCGATCTTCAGCAGGCGGCGGTGCAGCGCGTCGATCACGCCGGGACGAGGTCGGGCAGGCGCCGCTCCCACAACTGGATCACCCGGCGCGCTGTCAACCGTCGAATACGAGGCCAGTCCTGGCGGAGCAGCGCAGCGTCGACGTACCTGATGATGTCGTCCCGCTGGCCGCAGTCAAGCAGGAGGCAGTAGAGGGTCAGCCGCTCACCCGGGTCACCCACGTCGTAGTCGCCGGGGCCCGACCAGGCAAGACGCACGGGCAGACTGACCCGCCCCGACCGGGGGCCGCTCAGGAGACCCAGCGAGGCCGGGATCCGGTCGGCGACGCCGTGCAGGCGGGAGGGGAGCGCCTCGGTCGTACTCACCGGACCAGTATGGCCGACCACCCCGACACCTTCGCGGTTGTGACTCGCGCCGGGTTACCGAGAGCGCGAGCGGGCGGGGGGCTAACGTCTGCGGCATGAGCCACGGCTTCGAGACACTCGCCATCCACGCCGGTCAGGACCCGGAGGCCCGCACCGGTGCGGTGATCCCGCCGATCTACCAGACCAGCACGTACGCCCAGGACGCCGTCGGCGCGCCCCGTGAGGGCTACGAGTACAGCCGCTCCGGCAACCCCACCCGGGACGCGCTCCAGGAGTGCCTGGCCGCGCTGGAGGGCGGCCCGGTGGCGCTCGCCTTCGCCAGCGGCCTGGCCGCCGAGGACACGCTGCTGCGGACCGTCTGCAAGCCGGGCGACCACGTGGTGATCCCGGACGACGCGTACGGCGGCACGTACCGGCTGTTCGCCAAGGTGGCCGAGCGCTGGGGCCTCGCGTACACCCCGGCGAAGGTCTCCGACCCGGACGCCGTGCGGGCGGCGATCCGCCCGGGCGCCACCAGGATCGTCTGGGTGGAGACGCCGACCAACCCGCTGCTCGGCATCGCCGACATCGCCGCGCTCGCCGCGGTGGCGCACGGCGCCGGCGCGCTGCTGGTCGTCGACAACACGTTCGCCTCGCCGTACCTGCAGCAGCCGATCGCGTTCGGCGCGGACGTGGTGGTGCACTCCACCACCAAGTACGTCGGCGGGCACTCCGACGTGGTCGGCGGCGCGCTCGTCGCGGCGGACCGCACGCTCGGCGAGGAGCTGCGCTACCACCAGAACGCGATGGGCGCGGTCAACGGGCCGTTCGACGCCTGGCTCACCCTGCGCGGCATCAAGACCCTCGGGGTACGGATGGACCGGCACTGCGACAACGCCGAGCGGATCGCGGCCTACCTGGACGGACACGCCAAGGTCGCCCAGGTCGTCTACCCGGGCCTGCCCTCGCACCCCGGCCACGAGGTGGCAGCCAAGCAGATGCGCCGGTTCGGCGGCATGATCTCGTTCCGCGCGGCGGGCGGTGAGGAGCACGCCGTCCAGATCTGCAACCGGGCCCGGTTGTTCGTGCTCGCCGAGTCGCTGGGCGGCGTCGAGTCCCTGATCGAGCACCCCGGCCGGATGACACACGCAAGCGCTGCGGGCTCGCCGCTTGAAGTTCCCGGCGATCTCGTGCGACTGTCTGTCGGCATCGAGACGGTCGACGACCTGCTCGCCGATCTGGAGCAGGCCCTGGGCTGACCGCTGGTTGGGAGGGTGGCAGTGCCGGACATCTTGCCGACGACCTGGGTCGGGACGACCGCGAAACAGATCGCCCGGGCGGTACGCCGTGGCGACGTCTCCGCCACCCAGGTCGTCGCCGACCACCTGGATCACGTCGCCCGGGTGGATCCCGAGCTGGGCGCGTTCCGCGCGGTACGCGGCGGTGAGGCGATCACCGAGGCGGAGAAGGTCGACGAGCAGGAGGAACTGGCGAACCTGCCGCTCGCCGGGGTGCCGGTGGCGGTCAAGGAGAACACGCCGGTGGCCGGCCTGCCCACCTGGAACGGGTCGGCCGCGATGCGTACGCCGGTGGCGGAGGCCGACCACGAGGTGGTCCGGCGGCTGCGCGGCGCGGGCGCGGTGATCCTCGGTGTCACGCGGATGCCGGAGCTGGGCCTGTGGGCCCTCACCGACGACGACACCGCTGTCACCCGCAACCCGTGGGATCCGGCGCGTACCCCCGGTGGCTCGTCCGGCGGCGCGGCCGCCGCGGTGGCCGCCGGGCTGGTGCCGATGGCCCACGGCAACGACGGCCTCGGGTCGATCCGCATCCCGGCGGCCTGCTGCGGCCTGGTCGGGCTCAAGCCTGGCCGGGGCGTGGTGCCCTGCCAGCTCGGCGCGGACGACTGGTTCGGCCTCACCGAGCACGGCATGCTGACCAGCACCGTCGCCGACGCGGTGGTGGGTTTCTCGGTGCTGGCCGGCCGCCGGCCGGACAAGCTGGTCCCGCCGGAGCGGCTGCGGGTGGGCGTCTCGCTGCGCTCGCCGGTGCGTGGCGTCTCGCCGGACGCGCCGAACCGGGACGCGGTCGCCGCCGCCGGCCGGCTGCTGGCCGCGGCCGGTCACGACACCGTGCCCGCCGACCCGGTCTACCCGACCCGGCTCGGCCTCCAGGGCATCGCCACCTGGTTCGCGGCGGCCGCCGCCGACGTGCGCGCCGCCGGGGTGGCGCCGCGCCGGCTCCAGCGCCGCAGCCGCCGGCACGTCACGCTCGGCGAGTGGGCGCAGCGCCGGGGGTACGTGCGGGAGGCCGACCGGGCCGCCTGGCGCGAACGGTCGGTGCACTTCTTCGCGGACAACTCGATCGACCTGCTGCTCACCCCGGCGCTGGCCGGGCCGCCGCCGGAGGCCGCCGGCTGGTCCGGCCGCTCCTGGCTGGCGAACATGTCGACCAACATCAGGTACGCCCCGTACGCGGCGCCGTGGAACATCGCCGGGCTGCCGTCGATCGTGGTGCCGGTCGGCCGCCGCCCGGACGGCCTGCCGGTGGGCGTGCAGTTCGTCGGTCCGCCCGGCTCGGAACTGCTGCTGCTCGGGGTGGCCGGCCAGTTCGAGATGCAGGCGCCGTGGGCCCGGCACGCCCCCGGCTACCCGCGCGTCGGAACGGGGTCGCCGGCCACCGCGTGATCGTCTAGCGTGTGCGCACCCTGTCGCGCACACCATCTCGGACGGTCCCGATGAACTGCCAGACCTGCGGGGACCCCACGTCCCCGGCCTTCGAGGAGTGCCGGCGCTGCGGCACCCGAGTCGGTCAGCCGGCCGTGAGCCCCGGCGTGCCCACGTACGGCGTGCGCGGCCTGGCCGTGGCCGGCGCGTTCTCGGTCGGTGCCGCCACCCTGTGCTACCTGCTCACCGCCCTGTTCCCGCTCGTAGGTGTGCAGATGGCCCGCTCGGCCGCCGAGCAGCTCGACCGGGACGTGCTGCTCGGCGCGGTGCTGGCCGAGGTGCTGTTCTCGCTGCCCTACCTGCTCGCCCTGCTGACCGCCGGGACGCTCGTGGTGATCTGGACCTGGCGGGCGCGCAAGAACCTGGACGCGTTCCCGGGCGCGGTGCCGAACCTGAGCCCGGCGTGGGCCATCGCCGGGTGGCTGGTGCCGCTGGCCAACCTCGTCGTACCGGCCCGGGTGCTCGCCGACCTGCTTCGCAACAGCGTGTGGCAGCGCCGCCAGTCGTGGCTGGTGGGGGTGTGGTGGGCGAGCTGGCTGGTGTTCCTGATCGGTGACCGGTTCGTCGCGCGGGCCGAGCAGCAGCGCTACGACCGGCTGACCGAGCTGCCCCGCAACGACGCGGAGTTCGCCACGTACGTGCGCTTCTACGAGGACGCGCTCGCACCCCGGCTGGTGCCGGCGGTGGCCTGCCTGGTCGCCGGGATCGCGTTCGTCGTGCTGATCCGCCGGATCTCCGCCGCCCAGCAGGACCGGCTCGCGCGGGCCGTGTCCGTGTGGCCGGGGCAGCCGGTCTGGCCCGGCCAACCGGGCTGGCCCGCGCCCGCCGCGCCGATGCCGGTTGCGCCGACGTCGCCGCAGGTTCCGCCCACCCCGGGTGGCACGATCGGGGCATGACGGAACTGGTCGGCCTCGCCGACGTACAGGCCGCGCGGGAACTGCTCGCCGGTGTCACCCGTACCACCCCGCTGGAGCCGTCGCGGCCGCTCAGCGCCGCGCTCGGCGGGCCGGTCTGGCTCAAGTGCGAGAACCTCCAGCGCGCCGGGTCGTACAAGGTGCGCGGCGCGTACGTGCGGATCTCCCGGCTCTCGGCCGAGGAGCGGGCCCGCGGCGTGGTCGCGGCGAGCGCCGGCAACCACGCCCAGGGCGTGGCGCTCGCCGCCGGGCTGGTCGGCGCGCACGCCACCGTCTTCATGCCGGTGAACGCGCCGCTGCCGAAGGTCGCCGCGACGAAGGGGTACGGCGCGCAGATCGAGCTGGTCGGCAACACGGTGGACGAGTCGCTCGTCGCGGCGCAGACGTTCGCCGAGCGGACCGGAGCGGTGTTCATCCACCCGTTCGACCACGCGGACGTGATCGCCGGGCAGGGCACCGTGGCGCTGGAGATCCTGGAACAGTGCCCGGAGGTACGCACCATCGTGACCGGGGTGGGCGGCGGTGGGCTCGTCTCCGGCATGGCGGTGGCGGCCAAGGCGCTGCGTCCCGACGTACGCGTGATCGGGGTCCAGGCGGCGAGCGCCGCCGCCTTCCCGCCCTCGCTGCGGGCCGGCGAGCCGCTGCGGCTGCCCTCGTTCGCGACGATCGCCGACGGCATCGCCGTGGGCCGTCCGGGCGAGCTGACCTTCACCCATGTCCGCAAGCTGGTCGACGACGTGGTCACGGTATCCGAGGAGGACATCTCGCGGGCGCTGCTGATGCTGCTGGAACGCGGCAAGCAGGTCGTCGAGCCGGCCGGTGCGGTCGGTGTGGCCGCGCTGCTGGCCGGCGTCGTGGAGGTGACCGCGCCGGTCGTCGCGGTGCTCTCCGGCGGCAACATCGACCCGCTGCTGATGCTCCGGGTGATCGAGCACGGCCTGGCGGCGGCGGGGCGGTTCCTGCGGATCACCGTGCGCTGCACGGACCGGCCCGGTCAGCTCGCCTCCCTGCTCGGCGAGATCGCCGAGCACCGGGCCAACGTGGTGGACGTGGTGCACCAGCGCGCCAACCCGCACCTGCGCCTCGGCGAGGTGGAGGTGGCCCTGTCCGTGGAGACCCGCGGGGTGGAGCACTCGGACACGCTGATCAGCGCGCTGCGGGCCAGCGGCTACCAGGTGGTCTTCACCGGCGAGGGCTGAGCCCTCGGCGGAACGCGAACGCCCCGGCCGGATGATCCGGTCGGGGCGTTCGGGTGTGCGGCTCGGGTCCGAGGAGGGCCTGTCAGCCTCGGTCGGGTTCGGGACCCGAGCCATCCGGCGCGGGTCCGGAGGGGTCAGCCGCTGTACGGCTCGAAGGAGACGATGGTCACCTTGATATCGGCGCCGCTGGGCGCCGTGTAGGTGCAGGTCTGCCCCGCCTTGCCGCCGAGGATGGCCTTGCCAAGCGCGGACTCGGGGCTGTAGACCGTGAGGTCTGTGGTGGAGGCGATCTCCCGGGAGCCGAGCAGGAAGGTCTCGCTGTCGTCGGCGTCGTCGTCGAAGTAGATCTTCACCACCATGCCCGGCGAGACCGCGTCGGTGTCCGGCGCCTCGCCGACCTTGGCGGTGCGCAGCAGCTCCTTGAGGTAGAGAATGCGGCCCTCGGCCTTGCCCTGCTCCTCGCGGGCGGCGTGGTAGCCGCCGTTCTCCCGCAGGTCGCCCTCCTCGCGCCGGGCGTTGATCTCGGCGGCGATGACCGGTCGGTTGGCGATCAGCTCGTCGAGCTCGGCCTGCAGACGGTCGTAGGCGTCCTGGGACAGCCAGGTGGCGGGCGCCTCGTTTCCATTTGTGGACACAGGCGGTCTCCTCGATTGGTGCGGACTGGCTGACAGGTGAACTTGCAAGGCTACCAGTGCGGGTCGCGTCGAGGTGTGATCAATCACCCCGGGTGCCGGCGGCGGGACCGGGGTGCGGTGGCCGGCGACTCGCCGGCGGGCCGGCTCAGCCGGCGGGCCGGCAGCGCAGGACCTCGCCGATGAACGGCCGGGCGCTCGTGGGCACCTCCTGCCGGGTCCGGATGTGGCGCTGGCCGGGCTCCGCGGTCACGGTGGCCTCGGCGCTGCCCACCTGGGCCCCGTCATGGGAGCGGGCCCGCAGCAGACAGGTGGCGGAGCCGCCCGGCGGCACGGTGACCCGGAAGTCGACGATCACCCGGGAGTCGGTGATGTCGGAGTAGCTGATCATCTCGCCCTGGTACTCCGGGTCGCCGTACTGGTAGTAGAGCTTTGCCGCGCCCAGCCCGAGGACGGCGAGCATGACCGTCACCGTCAGGGCGAGCAGGACCGGCCGGCGGCGCCCCGGCTCCCGGCGGCGGCCGTAGCGGCCCGGCGGGAAGTCCGGCGCCTTCGCGGCGACTGTGGCGTGCGTCTCGCTCACCGGCGGGTATCTCCTGGCGTTGTTGTCGGCGGCATCGGCAAGAATGGCTAGGTCCATCTTCCCAGCCCGGCGCTGAGTCAAGGATGGCAGGTCGGCCTGGACCGGCGGGCGTGGCCCTGGCCACTCCGGTGGCGGCCCTCGACCGGCCGTCACGGGGGCTTTCGCGGGCGCGGGGGGAGATTCCGGCAGGTCAGCCGGTCGGCCCGGGGGCCGGTCGGCGGGCACAGACGAGGAGCGCCGAAGGTGGCAGAACAGCTGCGTCTCATGGCGGTGCACGCCCATCCCGACGACGAGTCGAGCAAGGGCGCCGCCACCATGGCGAAATACGTCGCCGAGGGGGTGGACGTCCTGGTCGTCACCGCCACCGGTGGCGAGCGGGGCAGTGTGCTCAACCCCAAGATGGACCGCCCCGACGTCTGGGCGAACATCGGTGACATCCGGCGGGCCGAGATGGACGCCGCCCGAGCCATCCTCGGCGTCGAGCAGGCGTGGCTGGGCTTCGTCGACTCCGGGCTGCCCGAGGGCGACCCGCTGCCGCCGCTGCCGGAGGGCTGCTTCGCCCTCCAGGACGTGGACGTCGCCGCCGCGCCGCTGGTGCGCCTGATGCGGCAGTTCCGCCCGCACGTCGTCACCACGTACGACGAGGAGGGCGGCTACCCGCACCCCGACCACATCATGACCCACAAGGTCACCGTGGCGGCGTTCGACGCGGCCGGTGACCCGGACCGCCACCCCGAGCTGGGCGAGCCGTGGCAGCCGCTGAAGCTCTACTACGACGTGGGCTTCTCCCGCGCCAAGATCATGAGCCTGCACGAGGCGGTGCTCGCCGCCGGGCTCGAGTCGCCGTACGGCGAGTGGATGAAGCGCTGGGACGAGCGCCCCGACAAGGGCGCCCGGATCACCACCCGGGTCGAGTGCGCCGACTACTTCCCGGTCCGCGACGACGCGCTGCGCGCGCACGCCACCCAGATCGACCCGGACGGCTTCTGGTTCCAGGTGCCGATGGAGCTGCAGAAGCGCGCCTGGCCGACGGAGGACTTCCAACTCGCCCGCTCGCTGGTCGACAGCCCGCTGCCCGAGTCCGACCTGTTCGCCGGCGTACGAGAGGCGTGCCGTGCCCACTGACCCGGCCGGGGTCTACCCTGGTGCTCAGTCGCACATCGGAGGAACACCATGCTGACCACCGTCGAGGTGCTCGCGCAGAACAACTTCGGTGACACCCGTACGGGTGGTCTGGCCGGTCCGATGGGCCTGTTCCTCATCGTCGCGCTGGCCACCGTCACCGTCCTGCTGATCCGCAACATGAACGCCCGGCTGCGCCGGCTGCCCGACCGCTTCCCGCAGCAGGGCACCCCGGGCCGGGCCGATTCCGCAGTCGCCGATCCGACAGACGGGCTCGTCGAGCAGGATTCACCGACGAACGCCCCCACCGGCTCCCAGCAGGGTCGGAACAGCTGAACACCGCGTGAATCACGTCGAAGCCGGTCGTCGCCCCCTGTTGCGACCACCGGCTTTGGCTTAGCCTTCCGCCGGGGGGACCGTCAGGCCCCGGACCCTGCGCGGAAGGGGGACGCCGATGTCGATGGCAGCACCGGCCCCCGACCATGCCCCGGCCCGACGCGTCGACGGGGCGGCCCCGTGACCACCGAGCCGGCCGACCGTTCCCCGGACCGGATCGGCCTGCGCGGGACACCGGTGGGCGTCGTCCTGCTCACCGTCGCGGTCGCGCTGACCGGTCTGCTCGCCGCCGTGCTGGGCCTCACCGTTCCGTCGCACCTGCCGCCCGACGACTCGCTGCCCGGTGCGGCGCGGTTCGGCATCGCCGTTGTCGCGTTCGCGGTGGCCCAGCTCGCCCGGCTGCGCTTCCGTACCGCCTCGGGCATGGTGAGCATCACCTGGGGCGAGGCCGCGCTCGTGGTCTGCCTCTGGCTGGTGCCTGCCGGCTGGCTCCCGGCTGCCGCCCTGCTGGGCGTGGGCACCGCCTGGACCGTGATGTCGCTGGTCTCCGACCGTCGTCCCGCGCTGGAACTGGTGGGGATCGCCGGTTCGCTCACCGCCGCCACCGCGCTCGCCGCCGCCGTGGCCACCGCGCTCGGCCCGCCGCTGCTCGCCGCGCCCACGCCGGAGCTGGCGCTCACGCTCACCGCCGCCGCGGTCGCGTACCTGCTCACCACCGCCTTCCTGGGCGCGGTCACGCTCGCCCTGCGGCACGGCATCGCGATCGGTCCGCCGCTGCTCGCCGCGCTGCGCGGCAAGCTGCTCATGTTCGTCGGCAACGTGGCGGTCGGCCTGGTGGTCGTCGCGTTGCTCGAACTCGACGCGCGCTGGCTGCTGCTCCTGCCGCCGCCGCTCTGGCTGCTCCAGCAGACGTACCGCCACCGGCTCCGCGCCGACCAGGAGCGGCGTACGTGGCGGGCGTTCGCCGAGGCCACCGCCGCACTCAACCAGCTCGACGAGCGCGGCGTGGCGACCGCTGCGGTGACCGGCGCGCTCACCCTGTTCGGCGCGGAACTGGTCGAGGTCGACGTGGCCCGGGGCGAGGGCCGCTGGCGCCGCTACCGGGCCGACCGCGGCGGGCAGGTACGCGACCGTGAGGTGGAGCCGTCGGCCGGCGCCGACGCGGGGGAGCACGAACTGGTGCGCCGCCTCGCGGTGGGATCCGCCGACGTCGGCCGCCTGCGGGTGCGCTTCGCCCGGTCCGCCCCGCCGAGCGCCCGGGAACGCGACGGCGTGGCGGCCTTCGGGGACGCGCTGGCCGCCGCCCTGCACGACGCCGCCACGCACCGGGAGCTGCGGCTGGTCACCGCCCGCTCGTCGTACGACGCGGTGCACGACCAGCTCACCGGGCTGCTCAACCGGGCGGCCCTGCTGGCCAAGGGGGACCAGGCGCTGCGGCAGCGCGCCCACGACCACCCGGTGGCCCTGCTGCTGCTCGACGTGAACCAGTTCAAGGAGGTCAACGACACGCTCGGGCATTCGGCGGGCGACCAGCTGCTGCGGCTCACCTCCAACCGGCTCGCCGCGCTGACCCGGCCGGGTGACCTGCTCGGGCGCCTCGGCGGCGACGAGTTCGCGCTGCTGCTGACCTCGGTGCCGCTGGTCGAGGAACGGACGGCTCCGCTGGCGTACGCGCTGCGCCAGGCCCGGGAGGTCGCCGAGCGCCTCGCCGCGCCGACCGAGGTGGCCGGGGTACGGATGTCCGTCGAGGTGGCGGTGGGCGTCGTGGTGGCCGACGCGGGCGCGGCCGACCTGACCGAGCTGCTGCGGCGCGCCGACATCGCCATGTACCAGGCGAAGGAGGGCGGCGGCAGCGTCGCCGCGTACGACAGCTCCCGCGACGCGGCGAGCACCGATCACCTGGCGCTGCTCGCGGAGATGCGGGAGGCGCTGGCCGCCGACGACCAGCTGGTGCTGGCGTTGCAGCCGGCGGTGGACCTGGCGACCGGCGCGCCGACCGGGGTGGAGGCGCTGATCCGGTGGCGGCATCCGCGCCGGGGCTGGCTCGGCCCGGCCGACTTCATCCGCCCGGTGGAGAACAGCGAGCAGCTCGGCAGCTTCACCCGGTACGTGCTGGACAAGGCGCTGGCGGTCGCCGCCGGGTGGGCGCGGGACGGGCTGGACATCCCGATCTCGGTGAACCTGTCCGCGCGCAGCCTGCTCGACCCGCGGCTGCCCGCCGAGATCGACGAGGCGCTGCGCCGTCACCAGGTGCCGCCGCACCGGCTGGTCCTGGAGATCACCGAGACGGTGGTGATGAGCGAGCTGGAGGTCATCGACGAGGTGCTGGCCACGCTGCGGGGCATGGGCGTGCAGCTCGCCGTGGACGACTTCGGCACCGGGTTCTCGTCGCTGACGTTCCTCACCCGCATCGCGGTGGACGAGTTGAAGGTGGACCGCTCGTTCGTGCTCCGGATGGCCGACTCACCGGAGGCGGCGGCGATCGTCCGGACCACAGTGGGGCTGGCCCACGAGCTGGGGCTGCGGGTGGTGGCCGAGGGCGTGGAGACCGCCGAGCAGCGCACCGCGCTGGCCGAGCTGGGCTGCACCGCCGCCCAGGGCTACCACTTCTTCAAGCCGATGCCGGCCGACAAGATCTCCGCGGTGCTCGGATCGCTGCGCGACGCCGCCCGCGGCAACGTGTTCCCGCTGCGCGCGGACGGCGCCTCCTGACCCGTCCGTCCGCCGTGGACGGGGCAGCGGAGGACGCCCGGCCGGTCCTACGCTGCTGGCACGGTGGGCGCGACAGGCGCCCCCGCTGACGTCCACACGGGGAGGACGACGATGAGACGTTCCTGGCGACGGATCCTGCTCGCCTCGACCATGGCGCTGACCACCGGCGCCGCCGGCCTGGTCATGTCCGCGCCGGCGCAGGCCCGGCCGGCGGAGTCCTGGTCGTTCGCCGTCACCGGCGAGCCGGGTGATCCGATCACCGCCGGCAACTCCTACTCCTACAGCTCCGCGGCACCGACGCCCGGCGACGAGATGAACGCGTGGGGCGGCGAGCAGCAGCACTTCGGGATGGAGTTCTGGAGCGACACCGACAACACCTGGCGCCTGGGCATCTCCGCCCCGGCCGGTCAGACGCTGAAGGCGGGTGACACCTACCAGAACGTCAGCCAGCCGGTCTACGGGAGCGACGCGGCCAGCCTGCAGCTCTACAACGGCGGTTGGGGGCGGTCCTGCGCGCAGAGCACCGGTTCGTTCACGGTCCTGCACGCCGACTGGGGCCCGTTCGACTACGTCGAGCGCTTCGACGCCACCTTCGAGATCCGGTGTGAGGGTGCGGCCGGCAGCCTGCGGGGCGAGATCCACATCGGGAACCCGCCGCCGCTGCCGGCACTCGACGTCACACTGACCGTCGACCCGGTGGCGACGGTGGACAACAAGGGCATCGCCACCGTCCGCGGATCGATCACCTGCACCCGGGCGGACTCCTTCTCCATCGCGGGCGAGTTGGTCCAGGAGCAGAAGAAGGCGGGCATGGTGCGTGGCTACTTCTCACCCCACATCCCGTGCGTTCCGGGCCAGGTGGTGCCGTGGTCGGCCACCACCTACCCGGCCGACGTCAAGTTCCAGCGCGGCACCGCCCAGGCGGTCAGCGAGATCCTGGTCCGCGACTTCGAGTACTGGAACGAGTTCACCGTGCGGGACACCTCGACGCTCACCCTGACTCGTTGAGGCGCCGGCCGGGCCGGGGCGGCGGTCCCGGCCCGGCCGCCGCACTCGCGCCGCACCGGCCGCGCGTGCTCGCTAAGGTCGGGTGGTGAACCGACTCGCCGAGGCCACCTCGCCCTATCTGCTCCAGCACGCGGACAACCCGGTCGACTGGTGGCCGTGGTGCGACGAGGCGTTCGCCGAGGCGAAGCGGCGCGACGTACCGGTGCTGATCTCGGTCGGCTATGCGGCCTGCCACTGGTGCCACGTCATGGCCCACGAGTCGTTCGAGAACGAGGCAGTGGCCCGGCTGATGAACGACGACTTCGTCTGCGTCAAGGTCGACCGGGAGGAGCGTCCCGACGTCGACGCGGTCTACATGACCGCCACCCAGGCGATGACCGGGCAGGGCGGCTGGCCGATGACCGTCTTCGCCACGCCGGACGGCACCCCGTTCTTCTGCGGCACGTACTTCCCCCGCGCCAACTTCATCCGCCTGCTCGGCTCGGTCGCCACCGCCTGGCGCGACCAGCGCGAGGCGGTGCTGCGGCAGGGCGCCGCAGTGGTCGAGGCGATCGGCGGCGCGCAGGCCGTCGGCGGCGTCACCGCCCCGCTCACCGCCGACCTGCTCGACGCCGCCGCGAGCCAGCTCGCCCAGGAGTACGACGAGACGAACGGCGGTTTCGGCGGCGCGCCGAAGTTCCCGCCGCACATGAACCTGCTCTTCCTGCTCCGGCACCACCAGCGCACCGGCTCGGCGCGCAGCCTGGAGATCGTCCGGCACACCTGCGAGGCGATGGCCCGCGGCGGCCTCAACGACCAGCTCGCCGGCGGCTTCGCCCGTTACTCGGTGGACGGCCACTGGACCGTGCCGCACTTCGAGAAGATGCTCTACGACAACGCGCTGCTGCTGCGGGTCTACACCCAGCTGTGGCGGCTCACCGGCGACCGGCTGGCCCGACGGGTGGCCCGTGACACCGCCCGGTTCCTCGCCGACGAGCTGCACCGGGCCGGTGAGGGCTTCGCCTCGGCGCTCGACGCGGACACCGAGGGCGTCGAGGGGCTCACCTACGTCTGGACGCCTGACCAACTGGTCGAGGTGCTGGGGGAGGACGACGGCCGGTTCGCCGCGGACCTGTTCGAGGTCACCGCCGACGGCACGTTCGAGCACGGCACCAGCGTGCTGCGGCTGGCCCGGGACGTCGACGACGCCGATCCCGAGGTGCGGGCCCGCTGGCAGGACGTGGTGGGCCGGCTGCTGGCCGCCCGCGACACCCGCCCTCAGCCGGCCCGCGACGACAAGGTGGTGGCCGCCTGGAACGGGCTCGCGATCACCGCCATCGCGGAGTTCCAGCAGGTCGCCGCGCTGCTCGTGTCGCCCGACGACGAGGACGCGAACCTGATGGACGGCGTGCTGATCGTCTCCGACGGTGCGATGCGGGACGCCGCCGAGCACCTGGCCACCGCGCATCTCGTGGACGGCCGGCTGCGCCGGGTCTCCCGGGACAAGGTCGTGGGCGCGCCGGCCGGGGTGCTGGAGGACTACGGCTGCGTCGCCGAGGCGTTCTGCGCGATGCACCAGCTCACCGGCGAGGGGCGCTGGCTGACGCTGGCCGGTGAGCTGCTCGACGTGGCGCTGGCCCGGTTCGCCGGCCCGGACGGCGCCTTCTACGACACCGCCGACGACGCCGAGCGCCTGGTCACCCGGCCCGCCGACCCGACCGACAACGCGACCCCGTCGGGCCGGTCGGCGATCGTCGCGGCGCTCGTGGCGTACGCGGCGCTGACCGGCGAGACCCGCTACCGGGAGGCGGCCGAGAAGACGCTGACGACGGTCGCGCCGATCGTCGACCGGCACGCCCGGTTCACCGGATACGCGGCAACCGTCGGCGAGGCGCTGCTGTCCGGGCCGTACGAGATCGCGGTGGCGACCGGCGACCCGGAGGGCGACCCGCTGGTCGCAGCCGCCCGGCGCCACGCCCCGCCCGGCGCGGTGGTGGTGGCCGGCGTCCCGGACCAGCCCGGCGTGCCGCTGCTGGCCGGGCGGCCGTTCGTCGACGGGAAGCCCGCCGCGTACGTCTGCCGGGGCTTCGTCTGCCAGCGGCCGGTGACCGGCGTCGAGGAGCTGGTCGCGCAGCTCGGCTGAGCGGAGTGAGCCGGGCCGCCCTCACGGTCCGGCCCGGCACCGGCCCTTATAGGCTGGCGGCGCTATGGACTCCCGTACCGGTCTCCCCGTCGTGGGCATGGTGGGTGGCGGCCAGCTCGCCCGGATGACCCACCAGGCCGCCATCGCTCTCGGCCAGTCGCTGCGCGTGCTGGCGCTCGCCCCGGACGACGGCGCCGCGCTGGTCGCCGCCGACGTCCAGTACGGCGACCACACCGACCTGGCCGCGCTGCGGACGTTCGCCAAGGGCTGCGACGTGGTCACCTTCGACCACGAGCACGTCCCCAACGAGCACATCCGCACCCTGACCGACGAGGGCGTGAAGCTGTTCCCGTCGGCTGAGGCGCTGGTGCACGCGCAGGACAAGCGGGTGATGCGGGAACGGCTCGGTGAGCTGGGCGCGCCGAACCCGGCCTGGCGTCCGGTGGAGTCCCCGGCCGACCTGATCGCCTTCGGCGAGGAGACCGGCTGGCCGGTGGTGCTCAAGGCCGCCCGGGGCGGCTACGACGGGCGCGGCGTCTGGATGGTCGACGACGCCGGTCAGGCCGGTGAGCTGGCCGCCACACTGCTCGCCGGTGGCACCCCGCTGCTGGTCGAGGAGCGGGTGGCGCTGCGCCGGGAGCTGGCCGTGCAGGTGGCCCGGTCGCCGTTCGGGCAGGTCGCCGCGTACCCGGTGGTGGAGACGGTGCAGCGCGACGGCATCTGCGTCGAGGTGCTGGCGCCCGCGCCCGACCTGCCGGAGGAGCAGGCGGTGGCCGCGCAGCAGCTCGCCATCGACCTGGCTACCGCGCTCGGCGTGGTCGGCCTGCTCGCGGTGGAGCTGTTCGACACGCCGTCCGGGCTGGTCGTCAACGAGCTGGCGATGCGGCCGCACAACTCCGGGCACTGGACCATCGAGGGGGCCCGGACCTCCCAGTTCGAGCAGCACCTGCGGGCGGTGCTCGACTACCCGATGGGGGACACGTCGCTGAGCGCGCCGGTCGTGGTGATGGCGAACGTGCTCGGCGGCGAGCCGGGCGGCATTTCCATCGACGAGCGGCTGCACCACCTGTTCGCCGCCGAGCCCGGGGCCAAGGTCCACCTGTACGGCAAGCAGGTCCGCCCGGGCCGCAAGATCGGGCACGTCACGGTGCTCGGCAACGCCCTGGACGACGTACGGGCCCGGGCCGCGCGTGCCGCCCGCTGGCTCCAGGAGGGGCACTGATGAGCACCGTCGGGCTGATCATGGGCAGCGACTCGGACTGGCCGGTGATGAAGGCC
Organism: Micromonospora sp. CNZ285; assembly: GCF_004637285.1. NCBI lineage: Bacteria > Bacillati > Actinomycetota > Actinomycetes > Micromonosporales > Micromonosporaceae > Micromonospora > Micromonospora sp. CNZ285. Next base: position 6,359,209 of record NZ_SPQD01000001.1, read on the forward strand.
GCCGCCGAGGCGCTCGACGAGTTCGGCGTGCCGTACGAGGTGGGCGTGGTCTCGGCGCACCGCACCCCGGTCAAGATGATCGAGTACGGCCGGGCCGCCGCGGGCCGTGGCGTCCAGGTGATCATCGCGGGCGCGGGCGGGGCGGCCCACCTGCCCGGCATGGTCGCCTCGGTCACTCCGCTGCCGGTGATCGGCGTCCCGGTGCCGTTGAAGTACCTGGACGGCATGGACTCGCTGCTGTCGATCGTGCAGATGCCGGCCGGCGTGCCGGTCGCCACCGTGTCGATCGGCAACGCTCGCAACGCCGGCCTGCTCGCGGTACGCATCCTGGGCGCCTCGGACCCGGTGCTGCGCGACCGGATGACCGCCTACCAGGCGAGCCTGGAGGACCTGGTCGCGGAGAAGGATGCCGCGCTGCGCGCCTCCCTGATCTGACCGTATCGTCACTCTCTGCTTCCGAGGTGCCTGGTTGCTCAGCGTGACCGGCCGGGCCGACGCGTGTCTGTGCCCTCCGCCGCCTTTGCTCTGCAGCCATCGGCGCAGCACGACCCTGACCTGCGCTGCGGCCTCGCGCCCCAAACGGCTCGGCGACGACCGTCGTCACGGTTGGTGACTGTTGCCTCCGTGGGTGCAGAGCAAAGGCGGCAGAGGGGCGTCATCCCCGCCGCGGCCGGTCGGCACGGAGCGTGACCTGCTTGGTCGCGTCCCGGCCCGACCGGGACCGGCTCACCGCATGCCGCGCAGGGCGGTCTGGAGGCGCTCCTGGGCACGACGACGGCGCTCGTTGCTCGCCCCCAGCACCAGCAGCACGATGCCGACCGGGATCAGCACCAGCCACGGGCCGAGGCTGAACAGCGCGTGCACGGCCGCGATAGCGGTCACCGTCGCGCCGACGATAACCGGCGCCTGCTGCCGGCTGGTCGAGCCGAAGATCAGCACCGCGACGGCGCCGAGCAGCAGCAGCACCTGGCGCAGCATGCTGGATTCGGTCGCGATCACGATCGCCAGTGTGGGCAGGAACGCGGTGACCAGCGCCGGTCCGTACGCCACCCAGCTCGACAGGTCGGGCCGGTGCCGCAGTTGCAGGACGCCGACCAGCAGCGCGAGCGCGGCGAACGGCAGCGTGTACGCCTCCGGCAGCGCCACGTCGGCCACCCGCATCAGGATCCACCAGGCGCTGATCTCGCAGGCCACCACCGCCCAGAACAGCAGGTTGCGTTCCATCGGGCGGCGGCCCGGACGGCTCGCCGCCACCCCGAGGACCGCGCCCCAGGCGGCCAGCAGCGCGGCGATGTGCCGGGGCGAGTCGTACGCCAGCGCCAGCGCGATGAGCGCCGCCCCGTAGCCGCTCCACTCGACTGTGGCCGCCTCCCGGTACGCCTCGGGACGGCGCAGCCTCGGCAGCGTGGCGGCGAACACCTGCAACGCCGCGCCGACCGCGAGCACCCCGAACGCGGACCAGACGGCCGCCAGCCCGGACTTGAGGCCGATCGTGAGCACGAACAGCTGAGCCATCACCGAGCCGAACAACCAGCCCAGGATGCGTGCCCGCTGGGTGGTGCCGAACAACGCGGCGACGGCGCCCACGCCGACCGCCCCGCCGAGCGTGAACACGGTGAGGTCGCTCGTGGCGAGGCTGCCGGCCAGCCCGGCGCCACCGGCGGCCAGCCCGAGCGCGAAGACCAGCACCCGTGCGACCCGGATCGACCGGCCCGGCTCGGCGATCGCCGGCGGCGGGGTGAGCGCCAGTCCGAGCATCGAGATGGTGAACACCGCCAGCGCGGCCAGCGCGGTCACCGGCCAGCCCCGCCCCAGCGCCACCGGCGTGATCAGCAGCGTGATCGCCGCCCCGGGCAGGATCACCGGCACCGCCCGGGACCGCCGGCCGCCGCTGAACCCGGTGGCGGCGAGCGCCGCGGTCACCGTCAGCAGCAGCGCGGTGAGCACGTGCGTGGGGTCGACCGCATCCGGCGGCGGGGTCAGCAGCTCCGGCGGCGGCCCCTGCCACACCCGGCGCAGCACGGCGAACGGCGAGAACAAAGCCACCACGAGCGAGGGTGCCAGGGTGGCCAGGGCCAGCGCGGTGGGCAGCGCCGCGGCGGCGAGCGCACCGGCTGCCGGGCTGACCCGCCAGCGCAGCTCGGGGTCGTCCGGGGCGCGCCGTAGCGCCCCGTTGAGCAGCACGGTCCAGCGGCGTACCGGCCGGCCCGAACCGGCGGGCGGGACGGTGGCCGCCCGGATCAGCTCGGCGAGCACGCCGAGCAGCGCGGCGGCGGCGGCGAACACGCCCGCCGGCAGGCCGACCGCGAGCGCCGCGGCGGCCGTCACGGTGGCCGCGCCGACGACCGCGACGCTGGCGTACGGGAGATATTGCGGCACCTGCCGGCGTACCGCCGCGATCGCGGCCAGACCGATGCTGGCGGCGGCGAGCGCGGCGGTGAGCACCACCTGCGGCGGACGCCCGTACTCGACCGCCAGCGTGGCCACCGCGCCGGGCAGCGCGAGCAGTGCGGCTCCGGCGCCCGCGCCGCCCACCTGCACCAGGTGCGGCGGCATGCCCTCGGTGCGGACGTCGTCGACGAGCGACGGCGCGACCGCCCGGGCCACGGCGGCCACCGTGGCGCCGATCAGCGCGATGCTGCCCAGCGCCAGCGCGGTGGTCCACGGCCGCACCAGCCCGGCACCGGCCGCGTGCAGCGCCACCACCCCGGCCACGGTGGCCCGGGACAGCGCGGCCCGGGGATCGACAGCGGCCGCGGCGGCCATGCCGTAGACGGTGGCGACCATGCAGCCGACCAGCACCGGGGACCACCAGGGCAGGTCGAACGCGGCGGGGGCGCCCACCGTGGCGAGCACGGCGGCCAGGCCGGAGACGTCGTACTTCCACGGCGGCGGCAGCAGGATCGCCGCGGTCACCCCCAGCAGCGCCAGCGCCACCGGGGCCTGCCAGGTCGATCCGCCGGTCGGCGCGGCCGGCCAGCCGGTCAGGTCACCGGCCCAGATCGGCCCGGGGGTGGCCAGCACGCCGAGCCCGCCGCGCAACGCGCTCCAGGCGGCGATCAGGCCGATCAGCGTGCCACCGGCGGCGATGCCGAGGATCGGGCCGCGCCGCCACTCCTCGGGTAGCGCCCGGGCGGCCACCGCCACCAGCAGCACCAGCGCGGAGGCCACCACGAGCTGGCCGCCGGGGGCGAGCACCGCGGCGATCCGGGCCAGCGTGGCGACGAGCGCCACCGTGGTGGCGGCGAGCGCCAGGTCGGACCCGTCGAGGGACATGTCCGCGCGACGGCCGGCGTCGATGCGCGGGGCGAGCGCCAGCAGCGCGGCGGCGACCAGGAGCAGGCTGCCCACCCAGGCGTCGGCCGAGGTCGCGCCAGGCGCGCCGAACGCGGCGGCGGCGACCGCCACCGTGCCGAGCACCGTACCGAGCGCGTGCGGCATGCTCAGGTGCCGCTGCGCCACCTGCACCAGGGCGGCGTAGCCGAGCGTGACGCAGACGGCGAGGAAGCTCGCCGCGAGGATCGGCACGGTGATCTCGCGCAGGTTCGCCGGTGTGGCGACCGGCGGCGTCGGCACCGTGGCCGCCACGAACGCGGCGACGGCACCGGGCAGGGCGAACGCCGCGCCGCCCGCGGCCCAGGAGCAGACCGTCTCCGTCGCGGCGGCGGCGAGCCGGACCCGCGGGGCGAGGGACACCAGCGCCCCGGCCAGGAACAGCACCGTCAGCGCGGCGGCGGTGAGCGCCGGACGGGCGAGCGAAGCGCCGGCGCCGATCAGGCCCAGCCCGGCCGCCGTCACCGCGTGCGCCACAGCGGACCGTTCGGTGCGTGCGGTCAGCCCGAGCACGCCGACCGCTACCGCTGTGAGCAGCATCGGCCAGCAGGCCGCCGCCCAGCCCAGACCGAGCGACGCGGGTACGGCGAGCGCGGTGAGCGCCGCGCCGACCACCGCGAACTCGCGCCGGATCTCGGCCGGCAGCGCGATCACGGCGGCGATCGTGAGCAGCAACGCGCTGGCCGCGAGCTGCCAGCCGGTCGGGCCGACCGCCCGGGCCAGCTCGGCGTGCCATCCGCTCAGATCCGCCGACCACGCCGGCAAGGCGGCCCGGACCGGGGCCAGCCCGGCGCGCAGCGCGCCACCGGCGACCACCAGGCCGCTGACCGTGAGCGCCACCGCGGAGGCGATCTGCGGACCACGCCGGGCCGTCTCCGGTACGGCCCGGACGGCGAGCCCGGTCAGCGCGATGACGGCGGAGATGAGCAGCAGGGATCGGCCCGGCAGGGCCACCGAGGCGACCCGGCCGAGCGCGCCGATGACCGCCAGCGTGAGGATGCCGGCACCCACGTCCGGCAGCGGCGGCCGGCGCAGCACGAGCGTCCCGGCCAGCGCGACCAGGGCGGCGATCAGCAACGTCGCGCCCGCGGCGGCGGCCGGCGGCACCGTGGCGGCGCGCAGCAGGCCGGTGACCGCGTACGCCAGCGCGACAGCGACAGCCACGCCGTGCAGCAGCCAGGTCAGCTCGGGCAACCAGGGCACCGGCCGGGCGGCGGCGGCCGGACGCGGCGGCGTCTCACCGCCCAGTACCTCGGCGGCCTCCTCCGGCGCCGACTCGGGCCGGTCCTCGTCGGCGCGCTGCCGAGGCGGGACGGGAGGCGCCGGCTCGGTGACAGGCAGATCACGCCGGACCGGCCGCTCGCGGACCACCGCCGAGCGGGCCAGCGCCAGGTCGACCACCGCCACCACGGTCAGCACCAGCGCCCAGCCGACCGGCCCGGTGATCCGCTCGTACGCCAGCAGCGGCAGCACCGGCTGTGCGGCCAGCACTGTGGCGAAGCGTGGCGCGCGCAGACCCGTCCCGTACGCGTACCCGAGAGCGACGAGCGTGGTGACCAGGAAGATCGTCCCGGCGAACGCGGCACCCGATCCGTCGCCGCCGATCCGGTCGACGGCCCACAGCGCGTACCCGGCCAGCGGCACCAGCAGCAACCCGACCGCGGCGATGGTCTCGGCGGTGGAGGTGAGCCCGCGCCGGGCCAGCACCGGCGGGGCGAGCAGCATCAGCGCCGTCGCCACCAGCAGCACGCCGAGGCGGGCCAGCGCGTCCATCGAGCTGGTGGCGACCGCGGCGAAGACCACCGCGGCGACGCCGAGCAGGAGCGCGCCCAGCCCGAGGGGGATGTTCTGCACCTCGCGCGAGGACGCCTCGGGCGGGTGCTCCGGGTCGTCCGCGTCCAGCCAGCGGGGGCGGCCGCGCGGCGGCGACGGGGGCAGGTCCTCCGGCGGGCCGGGCGGCGGGGTGCCCTGGCGGGGCACCCGGGGCGGCGCGCCGGTGGCGGCGGTGGGCGGGCGGCGGCCGGGCCGGCGGCGCAGCACCCGGCGCGGCCGGGTGGCCTGCCGGATCCGTTCCTCACCGGCGTGCGCCAGGATGTCCCGCTGGAAGAGGGCGGCCTGCATCTTGGCGGCGATCTGCCGCTGTTCCCGGGCGATCTCGGCGTCGCGGGCCTTCATCTCGGCGATCGAGCGCTCGATGTCGGCCAGGTGCTCGGCCCACTGCGGCTGGTGCGCGCCGCAGTGCGGGCAGACGACGGCGGGCTTGATGTCCTGCCCGCACGAGGCGCACCTGAAGCTCTCCACGACAGTCTCCCGTCCGCCCGTGCCCCCGCACTGTGGACCTCCCAGAGGCAGCATGCCTTGAGTGGGCCGGGATTTCGACAGTTGCCGCCGCGTTCCGGACAACAAAAACGGACCGGCCGCCGGGAGACGTTCCCCGGCGGCCGGTCCGCGCGCTCAGCGGATCAGGGGCGGCCCATGCCGCGGTACTCCCAGCCGGCCTGCGTCCACAGTGTGGAGTCGAGGCAGTTGCGCCCGTCGACCACCTTGCGACCGTTCGCCAGCTCGCCCAGGGCCACCGGGTCGGCGTTGCGGAACTCGGCCCACTCGGTGAGCACGCAGACCAGGTCGGCGCCGCGGACGGCGTCGTTCATGGTCTCCTCGTACGTCAGCTCGGGCACCGCCCGGCGCGCGTTCTCGACCCCCTGCGGGTCGAACACGTGCACGTCGGCCCCGGCCTTGCCGAGCAGCGAGGCGACCGCGAGCGCCGGCGCGTCGCGTACGTCATCGGTGTTGGGTTTGAACGTGGCGCCGAGGACCGCGACCCGCGTGCCGGACAGGTCCGGGCCGGCCGGCCCGGAGCGGCGGCCGAGCAGTTCGGCGGCGAGCTGCACGACGCGGCTGCGGCGGCGCTGGTTGATCAGGTCGACCTCGTGCAGGAAGCGCAGCGCCTCACCGGCGCCCAGCTCCTGCGCGCGGGCCTGGAAGGCGCGGATGTCCTTGGGCAGGCAGGCGCCGCCGAAGCCGAGCCCGGCCTGGAGGAACCGGTTGCCGATGCGCGGGTCGTAGCCGATCGAGCGGGCGAGCTGGGTGACGTCGCCGCCGGCCGCCTCGCAGACTTCGGCCATCGCGTTGATGAAGGAGATCTTGGTGGCGAGGAACGCGTTCGCGGCGACCTTGACCAGCTCGGCGGTCGCGAAGTCAGTGACCACCAGCGGCACCTCGCGGTCCTCGGTGGCGGCCAGGTCGAAGACGCCCTTGTGGGCGGCGAACAGCATGCCGTTGGCCCACTCGCTCTTGACGCCGACCACGATCCGGTTCGGACGCAGCACGTCGTCGACGGCGAAGCCCTCCTGGAGGAACTCGGGGCTCCACGCCACCTCGACGCCGAGATCGGCCGGGGTGTGCTTGCCGACGAGCTGCTCCACCCACTCGGCGGTGCCCACCGGCACGGTGGACTTGCCGACGATCAGCGCCTTGCGGGTCAGGTGCTGGGCGAGGCTGGTCACCGACGCCTCGACGTACGACAGGTCGGCGCCCATCCCGTCGGCCCGCTGCGGGGTGCCGACGCAGATGAAGTGGACATCGCCGAAGTCGGCGGTCTCCTGGATGTCGGTGCTGAACCGCAGCCGGCCGGCGGCGAGGTTGCGCCGCAGCAGCTCGTCGAGGCCCGGCTCGTGGATCGGCACCTCGCCGGCGTTCAGCTTGGCGATCTTGTCGGCGTCCACGTCGAAGCCGAGCACCTCGTAGCCCAGCTCCGCATAGCAGATGGCGTAGGTCGCACCGAGGTAGCCGGTGCCGAGGAACGTCACCCGCGGGCGGGCGGCGCCGGACGGCGGGGTCACCGCGGCGATGGCGGGCATCGGCTGGGTGTTCGGGTACGGAATCGTCACGCCTGTCTTCTCCGCTCGCACTGGCGGCGCTTCCACGCGTCGCATTCTGCTGGGGCGCCGAGGCCGGGCACCGAGGGAACTGGATGTCTGCTGTGAGGGTAATGGGGTCGGGCGGGCGAGGCTCGGGCGCGAGCCTACCCGCCGGTAAGGTTCGGCCGGGGCCGGTGGCTATCCTTCAGTTTGCGGCAGTCGTCGGCCCTCGGGCGGCACAGACTGCGCATGATAGCGGTGAAAGGGGAGGGCCGACATGGCCGCAGAGCAGTCGTTCGACGTCTACCGGTTGCCGGAGGAGCACGAGGCGATCCGGGAGGCGGTCCGTGAGGTCTGTGCGGCCAAGGTGGCTCCGCACGCCGCCGAGGCGGATGAGACAGGTGAGTTCCCCAAGGCGTCGTACGAGGCCCTGCGCGCCGCCGACTTCCACGCCCCGCACATCCCGGTCGAGTACGGCGGCGCCGGCGCTGATGCCCTGGCCACGGCCATCGTGATCGAAGAGGTGGCCCGGGCCTGCGCGTCGTCCTCGCTGATCCCGGCGGTGAACAAGCTGGGCACCATGCCGCTGCTGCTGGCCGGCTCCGAGGAGTTGAAGCGCAAGTACCTCACCCCGGTCGCGGCCGGGGAGGGCATGTTCTCCTACTGCCTCTCCGAGCCCGAGGCGGGCAGCGACGCCGCCTCGATGACGACGAAGGCGGTACGTGACGGAGACCACTGGGTGCTAAACGGCGTGAAGCGGTGGATCACCAACGCGGGCGTGTCCGAGTACTACACAGTGTTCGCCGTGACCGATCCCACAGCCCGGTCCCGGGGCATCTCCGCGTTCGTGGTGGAGAAGTCCGACCCGGGCGTCAGCTTCGGCGCCCCGGAGAAGAAGCTCGGCATCAAGGGCTCGCCCACCCGCGAGGTCTACTTCGACAACGTCCGGATCCCCGCCGACCGCATGATCGGCGCCGAGGGCACCGGCTTCGCCACCGCCATGAAGACGCTGGACCACACCCGGGTCACCATCGCCGCCCAGGCCGTCGGTATCGCCCAGGGCGCGCTGGACTACGCAAAGGGCTACGTCCAGGAGCGCAAGCAGTTCGGCAAGGCGGTAGCCGACTTCCAGGGCATCCAGTTCATGCTCGCCGACATGGGCATGAAGCTGGAGGCGGCGCGGCAGCTCACGTACGCCGCCGCCGGCAAGTCCGAGCGCGGCGACGCGGACCTGACCTACTTCGGCGCGGCCGCGAAGTGCTTCGCGTCCGACGCCGCCATGGAGATCACCACCGATGCGGTCCAGCTGCTCGGCGGCTACGGCTACACCCGCGACTACCCGGTCGAGCGGATGATGCGGGACGCCAAGATCACCCAGATCTACGAGGGCACCAACCAGGTGCAGCGCATCGTGATGGCGCGTCAGCTGCTCAAGGGCTGACGAACGACGTTCGGGCGGGCGGGCCGGTTGCGTACCGGCCCGCCCGCGCTCGTTCAACGGCTCTCGGTGCCCTCCGGCCGGCCGGCGCCGCGCGGGGGCGCGGACCACGGCGACTCGCCGCCGGTGCGGCGGGGCAGCGGTTCGGTGGGGGACTCGGGGTACGCGAGCGTGAGCGGCGGCGTGTCCGGGTCCTTCGCCGGCGCCGGGGGCCAATCGGTGAGCGTCGGCTTGTGCTCGACCGGTGTGACGGCCGGGGTCAGCTCCGCCTCGGCCGTCGCGGGTGTGACGGGACGCCGCCAGCGGCTCGTGCTGAACACTGCCATCAGCAGCAGCACACCGATGAGGAACAGCGTGCCGTTGTCCAGCGGGTCGCGCAGCGGCAGCGGGTCACCGAGCAGCTTCAGGTCGTCCGGCACCCGGTCCCGCACGCTGAACGGCGCGACGAACAGCCCGAGGTACGGGACCGCGAGCAGCAGGCCGGCCGCCAGCGGGCCGAACGGCGAGAAGCGCAACGTGCCGAGCAGGCCGAGCAGGATGCCGGCGACGCCCAGATAGACGGCCGGCTCGATCAGGTTCGGCGTGCTGTACGTCCCGATCTCCACCCAGCGGTCGACGGTCCGCTCAGATCCGTCCTGACCGAGCGTGACGAGCACCCAGGTGACGGGCGCCACCGCCAACCCGGCGAGGAAGCTCCAGAGATGTCGCATCCGCGCACCGTACCGTTTTCGGCATGACAGATCATCCCGCGGTCCCGCCGGGTAAGCCGACCTCGTACTCCCGCGTCACGCTCAGTCGCATCATGACCGCGGTCGATGTCAATCTGTACGGGACCGTGCACGGTGGGGTACTGATGAAATTCGTGGACGACGTTGCCGGCGCGGCGGCGGCGCGGCACAGCGGCGGCACCGCGGTGACCGCGTCCATCGACGAGATCGTCTTCTCCGAGCCGGTCCGGGTGGGCGATCTCGTGCACGCCCACGCGCAGATCAACTGGACCGGCCAGACCTCGATGGAGGTCGGGGTAAGGGTGGTCGCCGAGCGCTGGGACTCGGCCGAGGAGGAGCCGGTGCGGGTCGCCACCGCGTACCTGGTCTTCGTGGGCGTCGACGTGGGCGGCTCGCCCCGCCCGGTCCGCCCGGTGCTGCCCGAGACGCCGGAGGACGAGCGCCGCTTCCGGGAGGCCGAGATCCGACGCGCGCACCGGCTGGCCCGGCGCCGCGCGATCCAGGCCCACCGCGCCGGCTGACCGGTGCCCGCCCCACACCGGCCGGGGGTTCTGGGTGTGGGCGGGGCACGCCCCGTACGGCGCACCCGGCGCGGACAATGGCGGCACGAGGTAGGGCAAGATGGCGCCACGGCTCCGGCACACCGTCGTGGCGGGCCCAGGGGAGGGTGGAACAGTGGCTGACGTGCTGTGGACGCCGCCGGCGGACGTGCGGGAGCGGTCGCGGATCGGTGACTACCTGCGCTGGCTGGCCGAGCACCGCGGGCTGGAGTTCGCCGACTACGACGCGCTGTGGCAGTGGTCGGTGACCGACCTGGACGCGTTCTGGCGCTCGATCTGGGACTACTTCGACGTGGTAGCGCACACCCCGCCGACCGCCACCCTCACCGACCGGGCCATGCCGGGCACCCGCTGGTTCCCCGGCGCGACGCTCAACTACGCCGAGAACGTGCTGCGCATGCCGGGGCTTGGTGACGACGACCCGGCGGTGATCGCGCACGGTCAGACCCGCGCGCCGGAGACGCTCACCGCCGCCGAGCTGCGCGAGCGGGTCCGCCGGGTGGCGGCCGGGCTGCGCCGCCTCGGCGTGGGACCGGGCGACCGGGTGGCCGCGTACGCGCCGAACATCCCGGAGACGTACGTCCTGCTGCTCGCCACCGCCAGCCTCGGCGCGATCTTCTCCTCCTGCGCGCCCGAGTTCGGCACCCGCAGCGTCACCGACCGCTGGCAGCAGATCGAGCCCACGGTGCTGGTCGCCGTCGACGGCTACCGGTACGGCGACAAGCCGGTCGACCGGCGCGCCGAGGTGGCCGCGATCCGGGCCGCGCTGCCGTCGCTGCGGCACACGGTCGCCGTCGCGTACCTCGATCCGGACGGCCCGGCCCCCGACGGCGCGCTGCCGTGGGCGGAGCTGGCGGCGCCGACGGACGAGCCGTTGACGTTCACCCCGGTCGCCTTCGACCACCCGCTGTACGTGCTCTACTCCTCCGGCACCACCGGCCTGCCCAAGCCGATCGTGCACGGCCACGGCGGCATCCTGCTGGAACACCTCAAGATGCTGGCGCTGCACCACGACCTGGGTCCGTCCGACCGGTTCCTGTGGTTCACCACGACCGGCTGGATGATGTGGAACTTCCTGGTCTCCGGCCCGGCGGTGGGCGCGGCGATCGTGCTGTTCGACGGCAACCCGGGCCATCCCGACCTGGGCGCGTTGTGGCGGCTGGCCGCCGACACCGGCACCACGTACTTCGGGACGTCCGCGCCGTTCCTGCTGGCCTGCCGCAAGGCCGGGCTGGTGCCGCGCGAGGTCGCCGACCTGTCCGCGGTGCGCGGCCTCGGCTCGACCGGCGCGCCGCTGCCGGCCGAGGGCTTCACCTGGGTGTACGAGAACGTGAGCGACCGCCTCCAGCTCCAGTCGCTGTCCGGCGGCACGGACGTGTGCACCGGGTTCGTCGGCGGCGTGCCGCTGCTGCCGGTGTACGCGGGGGAGATCGCCTGCCGGGCGCTGGGCGCGAAGGTGGAGGCCCGCTCGGCCGACGGCAGTGCCGTGATCGGCCAGCTCGGCGAGCTGGTGATCACCGAGCCGATGCCGAGCATGCCGGTCGGCTTCTGGAACGATCCGGACGGCGCGCGCTACCGGGAGGCGTACTTCGAGGTCTATCCCGGGGTGTGGCGGCACGGCGACTGGATCACCGTGAACGAGCGCGGCGGGTGCGTGATCACCGGCCGGTCCGACGCCACGCTCAACCGGGGCGGCGTACGCCTCGGCACCGCCGAGTTCTACTCGGTGGTCGAAGGGCTGGACGAGGTGGTCGACTCGGTGGTCGTGCACCTGGAGGACGACGAGGGCGGCGCGGGTGAGCTGCTGCTGTTCGTGGTGCTGGCCGAGGGCCTGGAACTCGACGACGACATGCGGAAGAAGATCTGCCGGGAGCTGCGTACGGCGCTGTCGCCGCGGCACGTGCCGGACGAGATCCACCAGGTTCGGGCCGTGCCCCGCACACTGAGCGCGAAGAAGCTGGAGGTGCCGGTCAAGAAGATCCTGACGGGTACCCCGGTGGACAGCGCGGCGGCCAAGGGTGCCCTGGCCAACCCCGAGTCCCTCACGGCGTTCGCCGCCCTGGCCCAGCGCCGGGCCACCACCGACAGCCCCGTCCCGCCTCGCTGATCTCGCACTCTCCGCCCCACCGTCCCGCCCCTCCCGTTGATCTTGCACTTCCAGCCCCGGCGAAGGGGGTGAATCACCCGCCCCGAGGGCCGAAACTGCAAGATCAACGAGGAGGGAGAAGGAGGGGCGGGCGTCAGGCCAGGGTGTGCGTGGTCTTCTCGGTTTCGGCGCGGGAAGGCAGGCGGGTCGGGTCCGGGTGGGCGCATGCCACCACGCTCGCGCCTGCGGTCAGTGGGGTGAGCAGCCAGTCGACCGGGTCGGGGTGGACTGTGACGTCTACCAGGAGGCGGTCGCCCTGGGTCAGGCCCAGCTCGGTGGCGCGGGCCGTCGCGCGGGCCAGCAGCGCCGTGTCCCCGTCCCCGGCGGCCGGGTCCGGCGTGAAGTGGTCGCCGTGCCCGCGTACCGCCGCGACGAAGTCGGTGCAGCCCGCCGGCACCTGCCGCATCGGCAGCGCGAACGGGTCGAGCGCCAGCGCGTACCGCTCGCCGGCCGGCCACCCGGCCGCCTCGTCCACCCGGTCGACGGCCACGAACAGCGCCTCCACCGGCCCCGGCGTGCCGGTCACCGTCAGCTTCGCCGACCAGCAGCCGAGCAGCACTGCGGCGGTCTGCCAGTGTGGCGGCAGCAGTACCCCGGCCGTGTCGCCGGGCGCGGCGCCCACCTCGTCGGTGAGCAGGTTCGCGGTCTTCGCCACCCAGTTCGCGAGCGTCGCCCCGGAGAGTTCGGTGCGCTCGCCGGTGGCGTCGTCGTACCAGGTCAGCAGCGGTCGGGTGGGGTCGGGCGCGATCGCGTCGGCGAACACCCGGGCAATGTTGTCGGCCATCGGCGCGAACGATACGCGCCCCGCGTGCGTACTCGATGACAACGACAAGTCGGCGTACCGTCGGGTCGCGGTCAGCGCCTTCCGCCGGGCCCGGCGTAGGCTTGCCGAGAGTGTTCTTCCCCACAACTGCGCCACCTGAGGAGTCGCCCCGTGACCGCCGGTCGCCCGCCCCGCGTTCTCATCGACGCCACGAGTGTCCCCGCCGACCGTGGCGGCGTCGGTAGATACGTCGACGGACTGCTCGGCGCGCTGGGCCGGGTCTGCGGCACCAGCGTCGACCTGGCCGTGGTCAGCCTCCGCACCGACCTGGAGCGCTACACCCGGATGCTGCCCGGCGCGGAGGTGATCCCCGCCCCGGCGGCGGTGGCGCACCGGCCGGCGCGGCTGGCCTGGGAGCAGACCGGCCTGCCGCTGCTGGCCCAGCAGGTCGGCGCCGAGGTGCTGCACTCGCCGTTCTACACCTGCCCGCTGCGCGCTGGCTGCCCGGTGACGGTCACCGTGCACGACGCGACCTTCTTCACCGAGCCGGAGCACTACGACAAGTCGCGCCGGACGTTCTTCCGCAGCGCGATCAAGACGTCGCTGCGCCGGGCCAGCCGGGTGATCGTGCCGAGCAAGGCGACCCGCGACGAGCTGATCCGGTTGCTGGACGCCGACCCGACCCGGATCGACGTCGCCTACCACGGCGTCGACCAGGACGCGTTCCACGCGCCCGGTGACGAGGAGAAGGCACGTGTCCGGGCCCGCCTGGGCCTGGGCGACAGCAGCTACATCGCGTTCCTCGGGGCCAAGGAGCCGCGCAAGAACGTACCCAACCTGATCCGCGGCTGGGCCCGGGCGGTGGCCGACCGGCCGAACCCGCCCGCGCTGGTGGTGGCCGGCGGCCAGGGGCACGACGACGACATCGACCGCGCGGTGGCCGAGGTCCCGTCGCACCTGCGGCTGCTGCGCCCGGGTTACCTGCGCTACGCCGACCTGCCCGGTTTCCTCGGCGGCGCGTTGGTGGCGGCGTACCCCTCGTACGGCGAGGGTTTCGGCCTGCCGATCCTGGAGGCGATGGCGTGCGCCGCCCCGGTGCTCACCACGCCGCGCCTGTCCCTGCCCGAGGTGGGCGGCGACGCGGTGGCCTACACCAGCGAGGACCCGGACCAGATCGCCACCGACCTGGCCGCCCTGCTGGACGACGAGCAGCGGCGGCTGTCCCTGGCCAAGGCCGGTTTCGACAGGGCCAAGGAGTTCACCTGGGAGTCCAGCGCCGAGGTCCACATCGCGGCATGGCGACGGGCCCGGTCCTGAGCGCCGGCTGCCGGTCCCGGGCGACCGACCGTGACGGCTCGCCCGCTTCGGGCATGATGTGCTGATGTTCTACGCCGTCATCCCGGCGGGCGGCAGCGGCACGAGGTTGTGGCCGTTGTCCCGTGCCGGCCATCCCAAATTCCTCCACCCGCTGACCGGCACCGCCGCCTCGCTGTTGCAGGCCACTGTCGACCGGTTGTCGCCGCTGACCACTCCGGAGCGCACGCTCGTGGTCACCGGTGCCGCGCACGCCGCGGCGGTGGCTCGGCAACTGGCTGGCCTGCCGGAGGAGAACATCCTGGTCGAGCCGTCGCCGCGCGACTCCTGCGCCGCGATCGCGCTGGCCGCCGCGGTGATCGCCACCCGGACCCCGGACGCGGTGATGGGCTCGTTCGCCGCCGACCACCTGATCGGCGACCCGGCCCGGCTGGCCGAGGTGGTGCGGCAGGCCATCCGCGGCGCGGAGCAGGGGCTGCTGATGACTGTGGGCATCACCCCGACGCGCCCGGAGACCGGCTACGGCTACCTGGAGACCGGTGAGCCGGTGGGGGACGGCACGCTGCGCCCGGTACGCGAGTTCAAGGAGAAGCCGGCCGCCGAGGTGGCCGAGGTGTACGTCCGTTCCGGGCGGCACCTCTGGAACGCCAGCATGTTCGTCTGGCGGGTGGACGTCTTCCTGGCCGAGCTGGCCCGCCAGCAGCCGGAGCTGCACGCCGGGATCACCGCCATCGCGGCGGCCTGGGGCACCCCCGAGCAGGACGACGTGCTCGGCCGGATCTGGCCGACGCTGCCCCGGATCTCGGTCGACTACGCGGTGATGGAGGGTGCGGCGACGGCCGGCCGGGTGGGCACGGTGCCCGGCGACTTCGGCTGGAACGACGTGGGCGACTTCCACACGCTCGGCGAGGTGCTGCCCGCCGACGGCGCCGGCAACGTGGTGCTGGGCGGGGACGCGAAGCCGGGCGTGCTGCTGCACGACACCACGGGCACCGTGGTGGTGCCGCACTCCGGCCGGCTGGTGGCGACCGTCGGCGTGCACGACCTGATCGTCGTGGACACCCCTGACGCGCTGCTGGTGTGCCCGCGCGACCGCGCGCAGGACGTGAAGAAGATCGTGGACGAGCTGAAGGAACGCGGCGAGGAGGGCCTGGTCTGATCCGCCGACCCGCCGACCCGCGTCCGGCGGCGCGGCGCGGTACCGCCGCTCAGCCGCCGGCGTGGCGGGCCAGCACCGCGAGCGCCGGCGGCACGAGCTGGGCGGTGGCGTGGGCGAGCGGCTCGGGTAGCCGGTCCGGCGGGAACCAGCCGAGCGCCTCGGACTCCGCGCTGACCCGCTCGACCGCGCCCGCCGGGGCCAGGGCGGCGTACCGGACGTCGTAGTGGAACGAGCCGCCCTGGCAGGTCACCTGGTGGATGTCCACGTCGATCGGCTCCGGCTCGACGGTCAGGCCGGTGATGCCGGACTCCTCGGTGGCCTCGCGCAGCGCGGCGGCCACGAGCGTCCGGTCGCCGGGCTCGCAGTGCCCGCCGAGCTGCATCCACCTGCGGATCTTGCCGTGCAGGCAGAGCAGCACCCGGCCGTCCGGGTCGAGCACCAGCGCGCTCGCCGTGACGTGCCCGGCCCGGTGCGTCCGGCTCATCGCGACCGGCCCGTCGGCCAGCAGCGCCAAGGTGCGGTCCCGGGCGGCGCCGGCGGCGGGGCTGGTCGCCGTCCAGCGGCTCAGCGTGGCGACGGCGTCGGCGTGCAGTTCGGTGTACGAGGTGAAGTCGGGCACCCGGACACTCTACGAGCGCCGCCTCCGTACCCTGGCGCGGTGACCCTGCGACTCGTCGAGTTCCTGGTGGCCGGCAACGAGGCCAGCGACCTCCTGCCGGTGCGGTCGGCCGCGCTGCTGCGGGCGCACGGCGCGCGCCGTGGCTTCTGGACCGTGCTGGACGAGGGGCCGGTCGAGCAGTGCCTGGCGCTGCTGCTGGAACGCGACGACGGCCACTGGGAGGCGCACCACGTGGCCGCCGACGCGGGCCCGGAGAACGGCCGCACCGAGGACGGCGAGGCGCTGGCCCACCACGACGGCTGGGTGTACGTCTTCGGCTCGCACTTCGGGTCCAAGCGCGGCCCGCTGCGGCCCCGGCGCGCGTTCGTGGCCCGGTTCCGGGAGGACGACGCGGTGACCGGGCCGCTGCCGGTGCACGTGGTGCGCAACCGCTTCCGGCTGCACCGGGCGGTGAACGACGCGCTCGCCGCCGCCCCGCTGACGCTGCTGCCGGCAGGTGACCGGGTCCGGGAGCGGTTCATCGTGGAGACGCTGGCCCGGGGCACCGCCCGCGCCAAGAGCTGGGTGGCCCGGCTGGCCGCCGACGACCTGCCGGTCAACGTGGAGGCGGCGGTGTTCACCCCGGCCGGTACGGCGCTGCTGGGCCTGCGGTTCCCGGTGACCGCCGCGGGGGAGCCGGTCTACGTCGAGCTGGCCGGCGTACCGGAGATGTTCGACGACCCGGAGCACTCGGGTGACCTGCTGGGGCTCGGGGCGTACGCGCTGACCGGTGTGACGCCGCCCGGCGCGCTCGCCGGTTTCCGCGCGATCACGCCGACCGGCGACGGCGGCTACGCGGCGGTGACCGGGTCGATCGACGCGCTGGGCAAGGGTTCGGTGCTGCTTGACGACCACCCGCACGGCGGTGAGGTGACCTCCCGGCACGTGCGGTTCCGGCACGACGCGGGCGGGGACGCCCTGGTGGCGGGGGAGGTGGTCGCGGAGCTGGCGCCGTTCCACCACGTGGAGGGGCTGGCCGAGCTGGCGGGACGCTGCTACTACGTCACCGACGAGGACCATCGGGTGGCGCTCTGGATCGGATGAGCGAGGGCCGGGCGGCACCCCTGCGACTGAAGTCGCAGACCCTCGTGGTGCCACCCGGCCACGCCCGTCAGCCGGCGTCCGGGTCGATGTTGCGCCCCGGCGTCGGCAGGCAACAGAGAGTTTGCCGAACCCGCCCGCCCACCGTCGAGGTTTTTCACCTGACGCTTAAAGATGGAGATTAGTGCCGGCGGGTACAGTGCGAAGTGTGGCGGGCACCCCCGCCGTCCGCACGGGAGCAATCCATGTTGAAGATCATTTTCTCGGGCGAGGACGTCCTGCGGACCCGGGTCGCACCGGCCGCGGACCCGCTCTGGGAGCTGGTCCTCAGCCTGCACCTGCTCCAGGGGCGCAGCCGGGACCCGATGATGACCACGTGGCGGCGCACCGTGGCGCACGGACTGCGGACCGACACCGACGCCGAGCAGTACCGTCTGCTGCTCGCGCTCAACCCGCCGCGCGGCTACTTCCCCGACTTCCTCACCCCGTCCGCCAGCCGGGAGGGCATCGAGGCCGGGCTGGACGCGGTCCGGGGCACCCCTGTGGACATGCTGCGCCGCGACCTCACGCGGCTGGCCGGGGAGACCGCGCTGCCGTCGTCGGCCGGCGCGCTCGCCCGTGGTGAGCCCGCGACGCTGCACCACCTCACCGACGCCATGGCCCGCTACCAGTCGCTGGCGGTGACGCCCTACTGGGCCCGGGTGCAGGCGGCGGTCGAGGCGGACCGGGCCCGGCGTGCGCGCGCCATGCTCGACGGCGGCGCCGAAGGGCTGCTCGCCAGCCTGCGGCCGAACATGCGCTGGGTCTCGGGCGTGCTGGAGGTGCTCGACTACCCGGACACCCGGGAACTGCACCTGGACGGCCGAGGGCTGCTGCTCGTGCCGTCGTTCTTCTGCTCGCGTACGCCGGTGGCGCTCGTCGACCCGACGCTGCCCCCGGTGCTGGTCTACCCGGTCGACCGGCTCGCCGGCCTGACGCCCGCGTCCGGCCCCGCCGCGTCACCGCAGGGCGAGGCGCTCGCCGCCCTGCTCGGCCGGACCCGCTCCCGGGTGCTCCAGGCCGCCGACGAGGGCTGCACCACCGGCGAGATGGCCCGCCGGCTGCGCATCTCCGCCGCCGCGGCCAGCCAGCACACCACAGTGCTGCGCAACGCGGGGCTGCTGGTCAGCCAGCGTGACCGCAACACCGTCCTGCATACGCTCACCCCGCTGGGCCGGGCCGTCCTCGACGCCTGAGCGCGCCCGCCGGAGTCAGAGTGCCAGCGTGGCGCTCGCGGTGCTGCCGGACGGGGGCGGGAGCAACGTCGAGTCGATCCCCTCGGCGGCCAGCGCGGCGCGCAGGCGTTGCAGGTCCGCGCCGAACCGGACCAGGTCCGCCCGGTCCACCGGGGCGGGCGCCGCGCCGAGCAGCAGGCCGGTGGCCGAGGCGGGCCAGCCGGGAACTGTCGCGGCCAGTCCGTCGCGTACCTCGTCGTCGGTGACGTGGGTGAAGACGGTGCCCGGCGCGACCACGTCGGCCACCGCGTCGATCGCCCGCCGCACGACGTCCGCGTCGGCGGGCTCGGGGCCGATCCGGTCCGCGAGCGTCGCCGCCGCCCGCAGGCCGGCGGCGCGCGCCTCGGCCGTGCCGAGCGAGAACAGGTCCATCGAGGCGTCGCGCACCAGCGTGCGGGCGCCCTCGTCGTCGTCCCGGGTCGCGGCGAGGTAACCCCGCACCACGGCGACCGGCACCTGGTCGCACTTGCCCTTGATCAGCTCACCGGCCGCTGCCAGCTCGTCGACCACCGCCATCTGGGTGACGAACAGCTCGTTGCCGTACGGGTCGACCTCGCCCCGGTGGTCGCGGATCGCCGGCATGCCGGCCACCCCGAGCGCCACGTCGGTGAGCCCGTTGCGCCACGGCCGGCCCATCGTGTCGCTGACGATGACCGCCACGTCGAGGCCGTACCTGTCGCGCAGCGCGTCGCGCAGCGCCCGGGCGGACGCGTCCGGGTCGACGGGCAGCAGCACCAGCCGGGTCTTGTCCACGTTCGAGGCGTCGATGCCGGCGGAGGCCATCACGAACCCGTGGTGGGTCTGCACGATCCGGGTCGCGCCCCGCGTCGCCACCACCCGGGCGGTCTCCCCGGCCAGGATGCGGTCCCGCTCGGCGAGCCGTTCCGGGCCGTCGGCCGGCACGTCGACCAGCCGGCCCTCCGCCTTCGACACGATCTTGCTGGTGACCACCAGGACGTCGTGGTCGCGCAGCCAGGGCGCCGCACCGGTGATCAGCGCCGCCAGGTCGTCGCCCTCGGTCACGTCGCCGATGCCCTGCACGGGCAGGATCTCCAGCCTCACATCAACTCCAGCGCGGCGCGCACCATCGCGGCGGTCGCCGCCTCGTCGGTCATCCGCAGCGGCGCCGCGCGGACGGTCACGTCCGGCACCACGGTGCCCTCGTCCTCCGGCGCGACCAGCCAGCCGTTGAGCAGGCCGCCCGCCGGTCGGGCGCCGTAGAGGCCGCCCACGCCGGCCGCGCTGCACTCCACGCCGAGCACGGCGAGGCAGCGGTCGGCCATGCCGCGTACCGGCGCGCCGCCGATGATCGGCGACACCCCGATCACCGGGGCCGGGCCGCCGGTCACCGCGTCGCGCAGACCGGGCACCGCCAGCACCGGGGCGATGCTCACCACCGGGTTGCTCGGCGCGATCAGCACCACGTCCGCGGCGGCGATCGCCTCGACCACGCCGGGCGCGGGCTTCGCCGCGTCGGCGCCGACGAAGACGAACCGGTCGGTGGGTACGCCGGCTCGATGGCGAACCCACCACTCCTGGAAGTGGATCGCCCGCCGGCCCTGCTCATCGGTGACGACGGCGTGGGTCTCCAGGCGGTCGTCGGTGGCGGGCAGCAGCCGGACGCCCGGTTGCCAGCGGGCCGCCAGCGCCTCGGTCACCTGGGACAGCGGGTAGCCGGCGTTGATCATCTGGGTGCGCACCAGGTGGGTGGCGACGTCCTTGTCGCCGAGGCCGAACCAGCTCGGCTCCGCGCCGTACGCGGCCAGCTCGTTCTTCACCGTCCAGGTCTCGCCCGCCCGGCCCCAGCCGCGCTCCGGGTCCGCGCCGCCGCCGAGCGTGTAGAGCACGCTGTCCAGGTCGGGGCAGACCTTCAGCCCGTGCAGCAGCAGATCGTCGCCGACGTTCACCACGGCGGTCACCTCGGCGCCCACCTCGCGGGCGTACGCCCGCACGCCGAGCAGGAAACGGGCGCCCCCGATGCCGCCGGTCAGTACCACGATGCGCATGGCGTCCATCCTTCCGCACGCGCCGCCATCGATCGTCCGGTGGCCGGAGAGACTACGCTCACTTCGGCAACTGTCCGCTTTCGTCCCCTGGGGGAGTCCGTGACCAGCCCCGCCGAGCCCGCGTCCGGCGACGCCGCGCAGGCCAGCCAGTTGATCAAGCCGTTGCGCGAACTCGCAGCGCTCGTCCTTCTCGGCGCCAACGCCGTGCTTCTCTTCGTCGGCCTGGTGCGCCTGCTGCCGATCGACGACTACAGCACGGCCAGCGGCCGGGCCGGGAGCACCTATTTCACCTTCGTCGGCCTGGAGTCGACGGTCCTGCCGCTGCTCGCCGTCCTGATCGCCACCGCGATCCTCCCGGTCGTGCCCAAGGCCAAGCTGATCACGCAGGTGGCGCTCGTCGAGTACGCCGTATCCGTCGTGTTCGGCGCGCTGACGTTCCTGATCTGGCTGGTCGGCCGGCTCGCCGACGGTGAGGTGCTGGACGCGTTCCTCGGTCTGCTCACCCGCCTGGCGTGGTTGGCGATCTTCGGGGTCGCCGCGTTCGTGGTGTTCAAGATCTGGCGCACGCTCTACTACGTGCCGAAGCCCAAGCCGCAGCCGGGCGTGTACGGCCAGGCCCAGCCCGGCTGGCCGCAGCAGCCGGGTCAGCCCGGCGGCTACCCCGGTCCGGGCGGCTACCCGCAGCAGCCCGGCCAGGGCTTCCCGCAGGCCGGCTCGCCCCCGCCCGGCTGGCCGCAGCAGCCCGGCCCGTACGGCCAGCCGCAGTCGGCGCCGCCGTTCAACACCGCCCCGCCGCACGCGCCGCAGTCCGGCCCGCCGTCCGCCGACCCGTACGCCGGTCCGCAGCAGGCGCCGCAGTACGGCTCGCCGCCGTTCGGTCAGCCGCCGTCGGCCGACCCGACGCAGGCGATCCCGCGCCAGTCCGCCGAGCCGGGCGCGCCGTCGCCCGCCGCCGACGACGAGCGCACCCAGCGGTTCGACCGCGAGGACCCGAACCAGCCCCGCTGAGATCCGCGCGGCGGGCGACGGAGCACCGTCGCCCGCCGTCACCTCGGCCCCGCCGCCAGCCCGCACCGTCCCGCCCGCCGCTGTGCGGCGGATCACCCGGTTCGTCCCGCTGCCCGGACCGCGACCGGGGGCGGGCATCCGGCGCTCCGGCAGCGCTTAGGCTGGGCGGATGGTTGATCGCAGCGACCCCGAACCGACCGAGGCGAGCATCCGGCGGGCACTGGGGCGGGCCGCCACCGGCCGGGCGCTCGACGCCGGCGAGGCGAGCGCGCTGCTCGCCGCTCGCGGGCCGATGCTCGACGACCTGCTCCGGATCGCCGGCGACATCCGCGACGCCGGGCTGCGCGACGCCGGGCGGCCGGGCGTGGTGACGTACTCGAAGAAGGTCTTCATCCCGCTGACCCGGCTCTGCCGGGACCGCTGCCACTACTGCACGTTCGCCACCGTGCCGCACCGGCTGCCCGCCGCCTACCTGGAACGCGACGAGGTGCTGGCGATCGCCCGCGAGGGCGCCGCGCAGGGCTGCAAGGAGGCGCTGTTCACGCTCGGCGACCGGCCGGAGGAGCGGTGGCCGGCGGCCCGCCGGTGGCTGGACGAGCGGGGGTACGACTCGACGCTGGACTACCTGCGCGCCTGCGCGGTGGCGGTGCTGGAGGAGACCGGCCTGCTGCCCCACCTGAACCCGGGCGTGCTCACCTGGTCGGAGCTGCAGCGGCTCAAGCCGGTCGCGCCGAGCATGGGCATGATGCTGGAGACCACCGCCACCCGGCTCTGGTCCGAACCGGGCGGCCCGCACTACGGCTCGCCGGACAAGGAACCCGCCGTACGTCTGCGGGTGCTCGATGACGCCGGCCGGGTCGGGGTGCCGTTCACCACCGGAATCCTGATCGGCATCGGCGAGGACCGGGCCGAGCGGGTCGACGCGATCTTCGCGATCCGCCGGGCGATGCGGGAGTACGGCCACCTCCAGGAGGTGATCGTGCAGAACTTCCGCGCCAAGCCGGACACCGCGATGCGCGGCATGCCCGACGCGGAGCTGCACGACCTGGCCGCCACCGTGGCGATGGCCCGGGTGCTGCTCGGCCCGAAGGCCCGCATCCAGGCCCCGCCGAACCTCATCGCGGGCGAGTACGACCTGCTGCTGCGCGCGGGCATCGACGACTGGGGCGGCGTCTCCCCGGTCACGCCCGACCACGTCAACCCGGAGCGGCCCTGGCCGCACCTGGACGAGCTGGCGGCGCGTACCGCGAGTGCCGGGTTCACGCTGCGCGAGCGGCTGACCGTCTACCCGGAGTACGTGCGGGCGGGCGATCCGTGGCTCGATCCGCGCCTGCTGCCGCACGTCACCGCGCTCGCCGACCCGGCCACCGGGCTCGCGGTCGAGGCGGCCCTCCCGGAGGGACGGCCCTGGCAGGAGCCGGAGTCGGGCTACGGCGGCCGCACCGACCTGCACGTCACCATCGACGTCACCGGCCGCACCGACGACCGGCGGGGCGACTTCGACAGCGTGTACGGCGACTGGGCCGAGGTGGCCGGCAAGGTGGCGCCGGAGGCGCGCGCCGGCGTACCGCTGGGTGGTGGCGCGGACGCCGACCTGCGCGCGGGCCTGCGGCTGGCCGCTGACGACCCGGCGGCGCTGCTGACGCCGGCGCACGAGGCCGAGGCGCTGGCGCTGTTCGGCGCGGACGGCCCGGCGCTGGACGAGCTGTGCCGGCTCGCGGACGACGCGCGCCGGGACGCGGTCGGCGACGACGTGACCTACGTGGTCAACCGCAACATCAATTTCACGAACGTCTGCTATGTGGGCTGCCGGTTCTGCGCGTTCGCCCAGCGGGAGAGCGACGCCGACGCGTTCCGGCTCTCGCTGGAGCAGGTCGCCGACCGGGCCGAGGAGGCGTGGACCGCAGGCGCGACCGAGGTGTGCCTCCAGGGCGGCATCGACCCGAAGATGCCGGTGACCGGTTACGCCGACATCGTCCGCGCGATCAAGGCGCGGGTGCCGGACATGCACGTGCACGCGTTCTCCCCGATGGAGATCGTCACCGCCGCCGCGAAGGCCGGCGTGCCGGTGCGGGAGTGGCTGCTCCAGCTCCGCGAGGCCGGGCTGGACACCATCCCGGGCACCGCCGCCGAGATCCTCGACGACGACGTGCGCTGGGTGCTCACCAAGGGCAAACTGCCGGCCTCCGCCTGGGTCGAGGTGGTGAGCACGGCCCATGAGCTGGGCATCCGGTCCAGCTCCACGATGATGTACGGCCACGTGGATCACCCGGGCCAGTGGCTGGCCCACTTCCGGGTGCTGGCCGGCGTGCAGGACCGTACCGGCGGGTTCACCGAGTTCGTGGCGCTGCCGTTCGTGCACACGAACGCGCCGATCTACCTGGCCGGCATCGCCCGCCCGGGACCGACCTGGCGGGAGAACCGGGTGGTGCACGCGATGGCCCGGCTGCTGCTGCACGGCCGGATCGACAACATCCAGTGCTCCTGGGTGAAGCTCGGCGACGCGGGCACCGTGGAGATGCTGCGCGGCGGCTGCAACGACCTGGGCGGCACGCTGATGGAGGAGACGATCTCCCGGATGGCCGGCTCGGGCAACGGATCGGCCCGCACCGAGGAGCAGTTGCGCGCCATCGCCACCGCCGCGGGGCGGCCGTTCCGCAAGCGGACGACCGCGTACGGTCACGCCCGCGCCTGAGGTCGAACCTTTCCCCGCCGCGGCCCGTACCTGTGGATGCCGGCGGCGGTTTCGGCGAGGACCGCCGCCGGTGACCCCGAACCGGGGCCCGGCGGTGTCCGGGCGCCCGGCCCGCTGCGGCGCTGCGGCGCCGGTCCGGAAAGGTTGCCGATGAGCACTGACGAGACCACCGAGGCGCCGAAACGGCGGACCTGGCCGCGGTTGACCCGCAGGCAGACGCTCACCGCCGCGGCGAGCGCGACACTGGGCGCCGCCGCCCTCACCGTGCCGGGCCTGTCCGCCGCGCAGAACGCCCCCACTGCGAGCCGGCGTGACGAGCCGATCGTGGTCCACCTCCGCGACGCCGCCGCCGGCGTCATGGACGTCTTCGTCGGCACCAACCGGGTCGAGGTACGCGACCGCGGCCTGGCCGACCGCCTGGTGCGCGCCGCCGGCCGGCGCTGATCCCACCTCCCGCCGGCGCGGGCTCCCGGCGCCGGTTCCGACTTCCGTTCCCCCGACGAAGGTGCGTCCGCCATGTCCTCTCACCGCGAGGCCCCGGAGATCGCCAAGGATCCGGTCGCCGACAGTTCCGACCTGTACGCGTTCGTCACGCCGAGCCAGCCGGACACGGTCACGTTGATCGCCAACTACGTGCCGGTGCAGCTTCCGTCCGGCGGCCCGAACTTCTTCGAGTTCGGTGACGACGTCCGGTACGAGATTCACATCGACAACGACGGGGACGGTTATCCGGACGTCACCTATCGTTTCGAATTCACTACCGAGATCACGAACCAGAACAGTTTTCTCTACAACACCGGGCCGATCGAGTCGCTGGAGAGCAAGAACTGGAACCGGCGCCAGTTCTACCGGCTGACCCGCATCGCGGACGGCCGCGCCCGTGTGCTGGCGCACAAACTGCCCTGCCCGCCGTGCAACGTCGGCCCGCTGTCCACGCCGGGATACCAGAACCTGGTCCGGCAGGCGACGTTCAAGCTGTCCACCGGTGAGAAGGTGTTCGCCGGGCAGCGGGCCGACGGTTTCTTCGTCGACCTGGGCGCGGTGTTCGACCTGGGCACGCTGCGGCCGTTCCAGCAGCTGCACGTCGCCGGCAAGAAGCTGTTCCGGACCGAGGGCGAGCCGGTGAACGCGCTGGACCGGCTCAACGTGCACAGCCTCGCCGTGCAGGTGCCGCTGCGCCAGGTACGCCGCAAGGCGTCCCGCTACGGCTACGCCGACCGCGCCTCGACGATCGGGGTCTGGACCAGCGCGTCCCGGCAGCAGGTGCGGGTGCTGGGGGACCGGGTCGCCGCTGACACCGCCGCCGGACCCTTCACGCAGGTGTCGCGGCTCGGTAACCCGTTGTTCAATGAGGTCATCGTGCCGATGTCCAGGAAGGATGTCTGGAACACGCTGCCGCCGTCGGAGGACAAGCGGTTCGCCGGGTTCGTCGAGCGGCCCGAGCTGGCCGGGCTGTTGCCGGCGCTCTACCCGGGTGTGTTCCCCAATCTGGACGCGCTGAACAAGTCCAAGAAGCCGCGCGCCGACCTGGTGGCGATCCTGCTCACCGGCGTCCCGGCCGGACTGATCGACGGCTTCGCCAACACCACCGGTGACGTGCAGGCGGACATGCTGCGGCTGAACACGGCGATCCGGCCCAGTCGTACCCCGGACCGGTTCGGTGTGCTCGGCGGCGACCTGGCCGGCTTCCCCAACGGCCGCCGTCCCGCCGACGACGTGGTGACGATCGCGCTGCGCGCCATCGCCGGGCTGACCGTGCCGCTCGTCGACAAGACGTTCCGGCCGGACGCCGCCGCGGCGGCGGTGACACCGGGCCTGAGCGCGGCCGACGTGACAGCGCCGTTCCTGGCCGACTTCCCGTTCCTCGGCACGCCGTACGACGGGTTCGGCAACCCGCAGGCGAAGAAGTCCTGACGGGAGCCGGCGAATGTCACACCATCACGATCTCGGCCCGTCGGAGGTCGGCAGCGTCGTGCTCGACCTCGGCGGCGACCGGGGCGCGCTGATCATCCACACCGGGCGGGACCTGCACGGCCGGGAGATCGAGATCAGCCGCGTGGACCTCGACGGCCCGCGGACCCACTCCGCCGTACGCGAGCGGCACGTCCGGGACGGGGTGTTCCACAGTGCGGTCTACCCGGATCTGGAGGCGGGTGTGTATACCGTCTGGTGGGACGAGAGTACGTCCGCCGGCGCGATCTCGGTCACCGGTGGGTCGATCGCCGAATTCGTTTGGCCCACCAGCTCACCAGCCCGCTTGGACTGATCCGTCAGTCGCGCCGGAACCCGCGCCCCGTCCACATGATGGACGGGGCGCGGTCGGCGTTGGACGGCTCGACGGGCGGTACCGCGGGAAGCGGGTTACCCTTTGCCCCACCAATTCTGATCTTGGTACGAGCGGCCGGCGGGGGCGTCCGGCCGGCCTGTCGGCGATGCGCCACGGCAGAAAACTTCCGGCAACTCGCCGGGGAGGGCGTTACTCGTCCGGGGTCTGAATCGATAGGGCAGGTTGCGAGGCTACGGGCGACCGGGGCGGTCGTCACGGACGTGTCGGGAGGGCGACTCCATTATCAAGTTTGGCTTGACGGCGCACGCATTACACGCGTGTAATTTGAATGGGGTTGTTCGCACGGAACGCAACAAATGGTGACCGTACGGACAGGCACGCCTTTCGCGTGGGGGGTTGCAGCGGCGAATGACGCCGGTGCGCGACAAGGAGGCAATCGATGGACGGCCAGCTCGAGGTGGCCGACCTGCTCGGGAACGCGCCGGAGTGGCAGGAGCGAGCGCTCTGCTCGCAGACCGACCCGGAGGCGTTCTTTCCCGAGAAGGGCGGCTCGACCCGCGAGGCGAAGCGCATCTGCTCGCGGTGCGAAGTGAAGACGGAATGCCTGGAGTACGCGCTCGGCCACGACGAGCGGTTCGGAATCTGGGGTGGCCTCTCCGAGCGGGAGCGGCGCAAGCTCAAGCGGCGGGTCGCCGCCTGATCCACGTACGGGTCCGCGGGCGGTGGGGGCCGCCCGGACCCGGGTCGTCGTCCGGCCGGCGCGTCCGGCCGGGTGGCGGCGCCTGTCCGGCCGGTCCGGTCAGGCCAGCTCGTCCGGGTCGACCCCGAGCAGATTCGCCACCTGCTCGATGATCACGTCGTGCACCAGGTCGGCGAGGTCCTCGCGGTCCATCGCGCGGAACTCCAGCGGCCGCCGGTAGAGCACGATCCGCGGCGGCACCTCCTGGCGGCCGGGCCGCCCCGGCAGCAGCCGGGCGAGCGGCACCTCGCCGTCCTCCAGCACGTCCGAGTCGTAGACGTTCAGATCCGGCGGGACGTCCTCGACCGCGAACTCCACCCCGGCCAGCTCCTTGGCGAACCGGCGTTCGAGCGTCTCCACCGTGTCGAGCACCAGATCGTCGAAGACCTCGGCCTTCGTCCGCGCCAGCGGCACCGTGGCCGGCACCAGCCGCCCGCGCAGCCCGCGACCGTGCCGGTCACGGTGGGTGCGCCGGCCGGAGCCGGGGCGGCGGTTCTGGGGGCTCGTCATGACGGACAGGGTAGCCCGGGTCGGCGGTCCACCCGCCGTCGCGCGGCCGACCGGCGTGCCGCTGCGCCGATCGGAGGAATTGTGATCACCATGACGGGCGTGTCGTAACGCGAAGCGGTGCGCCGGACCCGGTAATGGGGATACCCTGCCGCCGTGAGGTCACCACGGCGCTGCTCCCGTAACGGCTGCCCCCGGCAAGCGGTCGCCACATTGACCTATGTCTACAACGAGTCGACGGCGGTGGTGGGCCCGCTCGCCGCGTTCGCCGAACCGCACACGTACGACCTGTGTGAGCCGCACGCCCGCAGCCTGACCGCCCCGCGCGGCTGGGACGTGGTGCGGCACGAGGGCGAGTTCGAGCCGCCGCCGCCCACCACCGACGACCTGGTGGCGCTGGCCGAGGCGGTACGCGAGGCCGCACGCCCCGCCCCGCCGCGCCCTCCGGAGGACGAACCCACCAAGCCCCAGACCCCCCAGCAGGGCCGCCGGGGCCACCTCCGGGTCATCCCACCCCACCACTGACCCGCTCCACCGGGTGGAAGCCCGGCGGTCAGTGGCCGAGGAAGCGGTTGAAGAGATCGGCTCGGCGGGACGGGCGGGCCGTGCGGTGCTCGCTCTGGTCGGCTGAGGACATCACCCGCAGGCCGGCGTTCATGGCCAGCCAGCGCAGCGGCTCCGGCTCCCAGTAGGGGGAGCGGTGCCCGACCCAGGGCAGCGCCGTCAGGTCGCTCTCCACGCCCCGGATCAGGTCGGCGAGCGTACGCCCGGCGAGGTTGCTGGTGCCGACGCCGTCACCGACGTAGCCGCCGGCCCAGGCCAGCCCGGTACGGCGGTCCAGCCCCACCGACGCGGCCCAGTCCCGGGCCACTCCCAGCGGCCCGCCCCAGGCGTGCGTCACCGGCACGTCCGGCCCGAGCACCGGGAACAGTTCCCCGAGCGCCCGGCGCAGCGCCGCGAACACCCGGGGCTCCCGGTCGAAGCCCGGCCGCACCCGGGAGGCGTAGTGGTAGGGCGCGCCCCGCCCGCCGAACGCGAGCCGCCCGTCGGCGGTGCGCTGGCCGTACACGATGACGTGCCGGTAGTCGGAGAACGTCTCCCGCTCCGCCAGCCCGATCCGCGCCCAGGTCTCCTCGGGCAGCGGCGGGGTGGCCACCATCAGCGAGTAGACCGGCGCCACCGCACGCCGCTGGCCGGGCAGCCCGGGCGTGTAGCCCTCGGTCGCGCGGACCACCACCGGCGCCCGGACCACGCCCGCCGCCGTCACCGCCGCGCCGGGCCGCAGCGCGGTCACCGCTGTGCGCTCGTGGATGCGTACGCCCCGGCGCTCCACCGCCCGGGCCAGGCCCCGGACCAGCTTCGCCGGGTGCACGGCGGCGCAGTGCGGGGTGTACGTGCCGCCGCGTACCCCCTCGGCGTTGCACCGCGCGGCGGCCTCGTCGGCGTCGAGCAGCGTCAGGTCGTCGTCGGTCAGCCCGTGCGCGTGGGCCTGCGCGACCTCGGCCCGGGCCCGGTGGAGCTGGGCCTCGCCGCGTGCGAGCGTCACGGTGCCGCCGGCCCGCCAGTCGCAGTCGATGCCCTCGACGGCGGCGACCCGGCCCACCTCGCCGACCGTGTCGTGCATGGCCCGCTGCATGGCCAGTGCCCGGTCCCGGCCGTGCCGCCGGGCCAGCGCCGGCAGCGAGGTGGGGAACAGCGCCGAGCACCAGCCGCCGTTGCGCCCTGACGCGCCGTACCCGGCGATCTCCCGCTCCAGCACGACGACGCGTAACGTGGGGTCGGCCTCGGCCAGGTACCAGGCCGTCCACAGCCCGGTGTACCCGGCGCCCACGATCGCCACGTCGGCGTCCGTGTCGCCGGGCAACCCGGGTCGCGGTGTCAGCGGTTCGTCCAGGCCGGACAGCCAGTACGACAGATGCCGGTAGTCGGTCATCGGCGTCAGAGCCGGGACCACGCCTCGGTCAGCACCCCGCGCAGGATCTGCTCGATCTCGTCGAAGTGCTGCTGGTCGGCGATCAGCGGCGGGGCGAGCTGCACCACCGGGTCGCCCCGGTCGTCGGCCCGGCAGTAGAGCCCGGCGTCGAACAGCGCGGTGGACAGGAAGCCGCGCAGCAGCCGCTCGGACTCGGCCTCGTCGAACGTCTCCCGGGTCGTCTTGTCCTTGACCAGCTCGATGCCGTAGAAGTAGCCGTCGCCGCGTACGTCGCCGACGATCGGCAGGTCGTGCAGCTTCTCCAGGGTGGACCGGAACGCGCCCTCGTTGGCCCGGACGTGCCCGATCAGGTCCTCCCGGGCGAACACCTCCAGGTTTGCCAGCGCGACCGCGCAGGAGACCGGGTGGCCGCCGAACGTCACGCCGTGAGCGAACATGCCGGTCTCGGTGAGGAACGGCTCCATCAGCCGCTCGCTGGCGATCATCGCGCCGAGCGGGGCGTAGCCGGAGGTGATGCCCTTGGCGGTGGTGATGATGTCCGGCTGGTAGCCGTAGCGCACGGCGCCGAAGTACTCGCCGAGCCGGCCCCAGGAGCAGATCACCTCGTCGCTGACCAGCAGCACGTCGTACGCGTCGCAGATCTCGCGTACCCGCTCGAAGTAGCCGGGCGGCGGCGGGAAGCAGCCGCCGGAGTTCTGCACCGGCTCCAGGAAGACGGCGGCGACCGTCTCCGGCCCTTCCCGCTCGATGGCCCGGCCGATCTCCTCGGCGGCCCAGCGGCCGAACGCCTCGGCGTCGTCACCGTGCTCGGGGGCCCGGTAGAAGTTGGTGTTCGGCACCTTGATGCCGCCCGGCACCAGCGGCTCGAAGTCGGTCTTGATGCCGGGCAGGCCGGTGATCGACAGCGCGCCCATCGAGGTGCCGTGGTAGGCGATGTAGCGGCTGACCACCTTGTGCTTGGTGGGCTTGCCGGTGCGCTTGAAGTAGGCCCGGGCCAGCTTCCACGCCGCCTCGACGGCCTCGGAGCCGCCGGTGGTGAAGAAGACCCGGTTCAGGTCGCCGGGGGTGAGCGTGGCGATCTTCTCGGCCAGCTCGACGGCCTTCGGGTGGGCGTACGACCAGAGCGGGAAGTAGGCCAGCTCGCCGGCCTGCTTGGCGGCGGCCTCGGCCAGCTCGGCGCGGCCGTGGCCGGCGTTGACGACGAACAGCCCGGCCAGCCCGTCCAGGTAGCGGCGGCCCTGGGCGTCCCAGACGTACGCGCCCTCGCCCCGGACGATTGTCGGAACCTCGCCGGCGGGGTAGCTCGCCATGCGGGTGAAGTGCATCCACAGGTGGTCGGTGGCGTTGGCCATGTCAGCCCCATCGGGTCTCGGGCCGGTCAGGGGTGACACCGGCCGCTCTGCCCACGGTTATCCCACAGGCGATGCCGATAAGGCAAGCGAACAAGCTTCAACGCGACGGATTCAGCGCTGTATCACTGCGCCGTCAACGGAATCCGCATCAGGCGGTGCCCCAGCTGTAGGTCTGCTTGCGCAGCTTCAGGTAGACGAACGCCTCGGTGGAGAGCACCCCGGGGACGCCGCGCAGCTTCTGGAGGATCTCCAGCAGGTGTGCGTCGTTGCGGCAGACCACCTCGGCCAGCAGGTCGAACGAGCCGGCGGTGATCACCACGTAGTCGATCTCCTCGAACTCGGCCAGCCGGTCCGCGACCGGCTCCAGGTCGCCGTCGGTCCGCAGCCCGATCATGGCCTGGCGGGGGAAGCCGAGCTGGAGCGGATCGGTGACCGCGACGATCTGCATGACGCCCGCGTCGAGCAGCCGCTGCACCCGCTGGCGTACCGCCGCCTCGGAGAGGCCGACCGCCTTGCCGATGCTCGCGTACGGGCGGCGCCCGTCCTCCTGGAGCTGCTCGATGATCTGCTTGGCCACGTCGTCGAGCAGAGCGTGATTGGCGCCTTCACGCACGGTGACCCGGCGGTTGCCGTTCCCGATCTCCTGGTGCCGGTTGACCATCGACGCTCCTCGTGTCCGAATCTCCGTGTTGAGCGTAGTGCCCCGCGCAGTCTGGCGTATTTCGTGGCGACTGGCTATTCCGGCAACGGAATCCCTTGTGAGAGAGGTTTTCTCATGTCAGGATCAGTCGTCCATCGCCACTGACCCTCCCGCCGGCGCGCCGCCCCCGTCCCGCCGCCGACGATGCCCCCCAAGGAGTCGTCACATGCGTAGTCCCCTCCGGACCCTCACCCGGCGTGGTCTGCTCACCGGGACCGTCGGCTCGGCCGCGCTGCTCGCCACCGCGGGCACCCTGGCCGGCTGCGGGACCAAGGGCGCCCAGCAGACCGAAGCCGGCTGCAAGAGCGAGGATCTGTCCGCCACCGAGAAGAAGGTCGCCTTCTCGAACTGGCCGCAGTACATGGACACCGACGAGAAGGACGAGTCCAAGCGCCCCACGCTCGACGCGTTCGTCGCCGCCTCCGGCATCCAGGTGACGTACACAGAGGACGTCAACGACAACAACGAGTTCTTCGGCAAGGTCCGCAACCAGCTCGCCGGGTGCCAGAGCACCGGCCGGGACATCATGGTGCTCACCGACTGGATGGCCGCCCGGATGATCCGCCTCGGCTGGGTGCAGAAGCTGGACAAGTCGAAGATGCCCAACGTCGAGGCGAACCTGCTGCCGTCGCTGCGCGGACGCTCCTTCGACGCCGAGACCCAGCTAGCGGTCCCGTGGCAGTCCGGTCTGGCCGGGCTCGCGTACAACGCGAAGGTCACCAAGGAGATCCGCACCGTCGACGAGCTGCTCACCCGTCCCGATCTCAAGGGCAAGGTGACAGTGCTGTCGGAGATGCGCGACACCATCGGCCTGCTGCTCCAGTCGCTCGGCCACGACCCGGCCAAGTTCACCGCCGCCCAGTTCGACGACGCGCTGAACAAGCTCAAGAAGGCCGTGGACAGCAAGCAGATCCGGCGGTTCACCGGCAACGACTACGCGCCCGACCTGGCCAAGGGCGACATCGCCGCGTGCATCGGCTGGTCCGGCGACGTCGTCCAGCTCGGCTTCGAGGACGAGAAGATCAAGTTCGTGGTGCCCGAGTCCGGCGTGATGCTCTGGTCGGACAACATGCTGGTGCCGAACAAGGCCACCCACAAGGCCAACGCCGAGGCGTTGATGAACCACTACTACGACCCGGCGGTGGCCGCGAAGCTGGCCGCGTACGTCAACTACATCTGCCCGGTGCAGGGCGCGCAGGCCGAGATGGAGAAGATCGACCCGGATCTGGCCACCAACCCGCTGATCTTCCCGGACGACGCGATGCTGTCGAAGGCCAAGGTCTTCATGGCGCTCGACGAAGCGCAGGAGAAGGAGTACGAGACCAAGTTCCAGCAGGTGATCGGCGCGTGAAGGGGCAGCAGACCCCGGCCGGCGACCTGCGACTGGTCGACCTGACCAAGCGGTTCGGCGTCTTCACCGCCGTCGACGACCTCACCCTGACCGTCCCGCAGGGCTCGTTCTTCGCCCTGCTCGGCGCGTCCGGCTGCGGCAAGACCACCACGCTGCGGATGATCGCCGGGCTGGAGCAGCCCACCAGCGGGCAGGTGCTGCTCGGCGAGCAGGACATCGCCGGGCTGCGGCCGTACAAGCGGCCGGTCAACACCGTCTTCCAGAGCTACGCCCTGTTCCCGCACCTGGACATCCACGAGAACGTGGCGTTCGGGCTGCGCCGCCGCGGCATCCGCAAGGTGGGCGACCAGGTCGAGCGGATGCTCGCGCTGGTGCAGCTCGAAGGGTACGGCCGGCGCCGCCCGGCCCAGCTCTCCGGCGGCCAGCAGCAGCGCGTCGCGCTGGCCCGGGCGCTCATCAACCACCCGCAGGTGCTCCTGCTCGACGAGCCGCTCGGCGCGCTGGACCTGAAGCTGCGCCGGCAGATGCAGATCGAGCTGAAGCGGATCCAGACCGAGGTGGGCATCACGTTCGTGCACGTCACCCACGACCAGGAGGAGGCCATGACGATGGCCGACACGGTCGCGGTGATGAACGCCGGCCGGATCGAGCAACTCGGCGCGCCCGCCGACATCTACGAGTACCCGGCCACCGCGTTCGTGGCGAACTTCCTCGGCCAGTCCAACCTGCTCGCCGCCGAAGCCGGCGGCCGCGCCGCCGACGACGTGCTGGTCACGGCGCACGGCGCGCGCTTCTCGGTGCCCGCCGGCCGGGCCCGGCTCACCGACGGGCCGGCCTTCCTCGGCGTACGTCCCGAGAAGCTGCACCTGGCCGACGGCCCGGACCGGGTGCCGGCCGGGCACCAGCACGTCGGCGGCGTGGTCACCGACGCCTCCTACGTCGGGGTGAGCACCCAGTACCTGGTGCGCACCGCGTGGGGCAGCGAGCTGTCCGCGTTCGCCGCGAACAGCGGGCTGGGCGGCCGGCTCGCCGTCGGTACGGCGGTGACCGCGCACTGGGATCCGCGCCACGCGTTCCTGCTGCCCCGGGCCGCCGGTGCGGACGACCAGACCACGCCGCTGCTCGACGAGCCGCCGATGGGTGCGCTGCCATGAGCGAGCGCAGCGAGCGAAGCGGAGTGGCGGCATGAGCGCGCTGGCCCACGTACCGACCTCCGCTGGGAAGCCGGTGCCGCCGCCGGTGCGGCGCGGGCGCAGCCGCCTCCTGCCGTACCTGTTGCTGCTGCCCGGCGCGGTCTGGCTGCTCGTCTTCTTCGCGCTCCCGCTGGTGCAGCTCGCCTCGGCCAGCCTCTACGACCCGGCCGGCTCGCTCTCCACCGGGTACGCGATGACCTGGGCGTTCGGCAACTACCCGGACGCGCTGCAGGCGTACTGGCCGCAGTTCTCCCGGTCGTTCCTCTACTCGGCCATCGCGCTGGTGCTCGCGCTGCTGATGGGCTACCCGCTGGCGTACGCGATCGCGCAGAAGGCCGGCCGGTGGAAGAACCTGCTGCTGGTCGCGGTGGTCGCGCCGATGTTCACCAGCTTCCTGGTGCGCACGCTGGCCTGGAAGACCATCCTGTCGGACAACGGCGCGCTGGTCGGGCTGCTGCGTGACGTGCACCTGCTCGGCCCGGACGGCCGGCTGCTGGCCACTCCGATCGCCGTGGTGCTCGGCCTGACGTACAACTTCCTGCCGTTCCTGGTGCTGCCGCTGTACGCGAGCCTGGAGCGGCTCGATCCCCGGCTGCTGGAGGCGGCGAGCGACCTGTACGCGAGCCCGCTGCGCGCGTTCGCCAAGGTCACGCTGCCGCTGTCGATGCCCGGCCTGATCGCCGGCACGCTGCTGTTCTTCATCCCGGCCACCGGCGACTACATCAACGCCGAGCTGCTCGGTACGCCGAACGAGTACATGATCGGCAACGTCATCGACTCGGCGTTCCTGGTCCGGCTGGACTATCCGCAGGGCGCGGCGCTGTCGTTCCTGCTGATGGCCGCGATCCTGGCGATCGTCTTCGTCTACCTGCGTAAGGCCGGCACGGAGGAGGTGCTGTGATGAGCGCGAGGAGCGCAGCGAAGCGGAGCCCCGCAGTCGCGAATGGAGGCAGGCTCTGATGAGGCGCTGGCTCGCCGACCGGTGGGTGATGGGCGTGGCCCTGCTCGTCCTCGGCTACCTGACGCTGCCGATCATGGTGGTCGCCGGTCTGTCCTTCAACCGGCCCTCCAGCCGGCTCTCCTACGACTTCAACGAGTTCACGCTCGACAACTGGAAGCAGCCCTGCGCCACCTCGGACATGTGCGACGCCGTGGTGCGCAGCATGCAGATCGGGCTCATCGCCACAGTCGTCTCCACGATCCTCGGCACGCTGATGGCGTTCGCGCTGGTCCGGCACAGCTTCCGCGGCCGGTCCGGGCTCAACGGCCTGATCTTCCTGCCGATGGCCACCCCGGAGCTGGTGATGGGCACCTCGCTGCTCGCCCTCTTCGTCGCCGCCGGGGTGCCGCAGGGCTTCTGGACCATCGTCATCGCGCACGTCATGTTCTGCGTGTCGTTCGTGGTGGTCACCGTGAAGGCCCGGCTCGCCGGCATGGACCGGCGGCTGGAGGAGGCCGCCATGGACCTGTACGCCAGCGAGTGGCAGACGTTCCGCCGGATCACGCTGCCGCTGGTGCTGCCCGGCATCGTGGCCGCCTCGCTGCTGGCGTTCTCGCTCAGCTTCGACGACTTCATCATCACGAACTTCAACGCCGGCACCACTGTCACGTTCCCCATGTACGTCTGGGGCGCCTCCCAGCGGGGCATCCCGCCCCAGGTCAACGTCATCGGCACGGCCATGTTCGTGATCGCGTTGCTGCTGGTCGGGGCCACCTCGCTGCGTGGGCGGCGGGCGCGACGGGCCGCCCTCGCGATGGTCGCCACACCGGCGGGCAAGCCATGACACTCCCGCATACCGGCCGGGCGCTGGCCGACGCCGCGCCCGTGTCGTACTGGCTGGACCGTCCGGTTCGCCCCGACCCGCTGCCGCCGCTGGCCGGGTCGCACACCGCCGACCTGCTCGTGGTCGGCGGCGGGTACGCCGGGCTGTGGACCGCGCTGCTGGCCAAGGAGGCCGACCCGGACCGCGACGTCCTGCTCGTCGACGCGGGCACGTGCGGCTGGGCGGCGTCCGGGCGCAACGGCGGGTTCTGCGCCGCGTCGCTGACCCACGGGCTCGCCAACGGCGTCGAACGGTTCCCCGGCGAGATCCGCGAGCTGGAACGGCTGGGCCGGGAGAACCTGGACGCCATCGCCGCCACGGTGGCGAAGTACGACATCGACTGCGACCTCGAACGTACCGGCGAGCTGGCGGTGGCGGTCGAGCCGTACCAGCTCGACGGGCTCGCCACCGACGCCGAGCTGGCCCGCCGGTACGGCCACGACGTGCGGCTGCTCGACCGCGACGAGGTACGCGCCGAGGTGGCGTCGCCGACGTACCTGGGCGGGATGTGGGACGCCGACCGGGTGGCCCTGCTCGACCCGGCGAAGCTCGCCTGGGGACTGCGCCGGGCCGCGCTCGACCTGGGCGTACGCGTGCACGAGCACACCCGCGTCACCGGCCTGGCCCGCGACGGCGCCGGGCTGCGCGCCACCACGGCGGGCGGCGCGGACGCGGCGCCCGGCGCGGTACGGGCGCGGCAGGTCGTGCTGGCCACGAACGCGTTCCCGCCGCTGCTGCGCCGGCTGCGCTCCTGGATCGTGCCGGTCTACGACTACGCGCTGATGACCGAGCCGCTGACCGCCGCGCAGCGCGACGCGATCGGCTGGCGGCACCGGCAGGGGCTCGCCGACACCGGCAACCAGTTCCACTACTACCGGCTCACCGCCGACAACCGGATCCTGTTCGGCGGCTACGACGCGATCTACCACTACGGCAACCGGGTGGCGCCCGCGCTGGAGCAGCGCGAGGCCACCTTCACCACGCTGGCGTCGCACTTCTTCTCCACGTTCCCGCAGCTCGCCGATGTGCGGTTCAGTCACCGCTGGGGTGGCGTCATCGACACCTGCACCCGGTTCTGCGCGTTCTTCGGCACCGCTTACGAAGGGCGCCTGGCGTACGCGGCCGGGTTCACCGGGCTCGGCGTCGGCGCGACCCGGTTCGGCGCCCGCGTCACGCTCGACCTGCTCTCCGGCGCGGACACCCCGCTGACCCGGCTCGACCTGGTGCGCCGCAAGCCGCTGCCGTTCCCGCCGGAACCGGCCCGGTCCGTGGGCATCAACCTCACCCGCTGGTCGCTCGCCCGCGCCGACGCGCGCGACGGACGGCGCAACCTCTGGCTCCGTACTCTCGACCGTCTTGGACTGGGGTTCGACTCCTGATGCGTATCCTCCTCGTCGGCGCCGGTGGCGTCGGCTCCGCCGCCGTATCCATCGCCGTCCGCCGTTCCTTCTTCGAGATCATGGTGGTCGCCGACCACGACCCGGCGCGTGCGGCACGGGCCGTCGCCGGGCACGGCGACCGGTTCGTCGCCGCCACTGTGGACGCCTCCTCCGCCGACGCGGTGGCCGCGCTGTGCCGGGAACACCGCATCACCCACGTGCTCAACGCCGTCGACCCGCGCTTCGTCATGCCGATC
The DNA here is from genome assembly GCF_004637285.1 of Micromonospora sp. CNZ285. NCBI lineage: Bacteria > Bacillati > Actinomycetota > Actinomycetes > Micromonosporales > Micromonosporaceae > Micromonospora > Micromonospora sp. CNZ285. Next base: position 6,396,713 of record NZ_SPQD01000001.1, read on the forward strand.
TTCGACGGCGCGTTCGCCGCCGGGGCCGACTACCTGGACATGGCCATGTCGCTGTCCCGGCCGCACCCCGAGCGCCCCTACGCCGAGACGGGGGTCAAGCTCGGCGACGAGCAGTTCGCCGTCGCGCAGCGGTGGGCCGCCGCCGGGCGGCTCGCGCTGTGCGGCATCGGCGTCGAACCGGGCCTGTCCGACGTCTTCGCCCGCTACGCCGCCGACGAGCTGTTCGCCGAGATCGACGAGATCGGGGTACGCGACGGCGCGAACCTCACAGTCGCCGGGTACGACTTCGCGCCGTCGTTCTCCATCTGGACCACCATCGAGGAGTGCCTCAACCCGCCGGTGATCTGGGAGGCCGGGCGCGGCTGGTTCACCACCGAACCGTTCAGCGAGCCGGAGGTCTTCGACTTCCCGGCCGGGATCGGCCCGGTCGAGTGCGTCAACGTCGAGCACGAGGAGGTGCTGCTCATCCCGCGCTGGGTGCCGGCGAAGCGGGTCACCTTCAAGTACGGCCTCGGCACCGAGTTCATCGAGGTGCTGCGCACGCTGCACAAACTCGGGCTGGACTCGACCCAGCCGGTGCGCGTACGCGGCGTCGACGTGTCACCGCGCGACCTGGTGGCCGCCGCCCTGCCGGACCCGGCCACGCTCGGCGACCGGATGAGCGGCAAGACCTGCGCCGGCACGTACGTCACCGGCACCGGGCCGGACGGCCGCCCGCGCCGCGTCTACCTGTGCCACGTGGTCGACAACGAGTGGTCCATGGCCGAGTACGGCCACCAGGCGGTGGTCTGGCAGACCGCCGTCAACCCGGTCGTCGCGCTGGAACTGCTCGCCACCGGCGCCTGGACGGGCACGGGCGTGCTCGGCCCGGAGGCGTTCCCGCCGACCCCCTTCCTGGACCTGCTCACCGGCTACGGTTCGCCGTGGGGGATGGAGGAACGATGACCCGGTACGGCCCGATGTACGGCCCCGACATCACGTTCCTCGGCGTGCCGCCGTGCACCGTCGAGGAGCCGGTCACGTACGCCGACGCGGACGTGGTGATCATCGGGGCGCCGTTCGACGGCGGCACCTCGCACCGGCCGGGCACCCGGTTCGGGCCGTCCGCCATTCGGCAGGCCTGCTACCTGCCGCACGACGGCTCCCGCCCGTCGCTGGCGCTGCGCGTGGACGGACTGAAGGACCTGTGCGTCTACGACGCCGGCGACGTGGAGATGTTCAGCGGCGACATCGAGCGCTCGCTCGCCGCGCTGGAGACCGCCGTGCACGCGGTCGCCGCCGCCGGGGCGATCCCGGTGGTGCTCGGCGGCGACCACTCCATCGCGCTGCCCGACGCCACAGGTGTGGCCCGGCACCACGGGCTCGGCCGGGTGTCGCTCGTGCACTTCGACGCGCACGCCGACACCGGCGACGTCGAGTTCGGCTCGCTGCACGGCCACGGCCAGCCGATGCGGCGGCTCATCGAGTCCGGTGCGGTACGCGGCGACCGCTTCCTCCAGATCGGGCTGCGCGGCTACTGGCCCGGCCCGGACACGCTGGCGTGGATGGCGGAACAGCGGATGCGCTCGTACGAGATGACCGAGATCGTGGCGCGCGGGCTGGACACCTGCCTCACCGAGGCGTTCGGCATCGCGACCGACGAGTGCGAGGGCGTGTTCCTCTCCGTCGACGTGGACGTGGTCGACCCGGGCATGGCGCCCGGCACCGGCACACCCGAGCCGGGCGGATTCACCTCCCGGCAACTGCTCGACGCGGTCCGCCGGGTCTGTTACGAGCTGCCGGTGGTCGGGCTGGACGTGGTCGAGGTCGCGCCGCCGTACGACCACGCCGACATCACCGCGTACCTGGGCAACCGGGTGGTGCTGGAGGCGCTGTCCGCGATAGCCCGCCGCCGCCACGACGCCGCCGGCGGCCCCCCGTGGAACCCCACCCAGCCCCTCCTCGACGCCCGCTGAGGTCCCCTCCCTCCCTCCCCCTCTTCCCCGTTGATCTTGCAGTTTCGGCCCCGGCATTCCGGTCATCCCGGGCGCTCGGAGGGCACCAACTGCAAGATCGCGAGGGTGGGGTGAGGGCCTAGCACAAGGACGGGGGTGGTTGGGGGTTTTGCACATTCCGGGTCTTGTCCACAAGGGAGGCAGGTGGTGAGGGAAGCCGGCCGGGGTGGGGCTGCATGGTTCGGGGATGTCGACGCAGCTGTGGCGGACTCGGGAACTGATGCGGGTGCTCACCGTGAAGCGAGTGCGCACGCAGGTCAAGCGGGAGGAGCTGATCCGGGTACGGCGCGGTGTCTACGCGCCGACACCGTGCGATGACGAAGACGAACTGCGAGCCCTGCTGCTGTGTCTTCCTGGCGGCGCGATGCTCGCCATGCAGAGTGCGGCACGCCGCCACGGCTTCGGCGTGCTCCGGGAATCCGCGGTCCACGTGCAGTTGCCGCCGGACGTCGCCAAGCCCCGGCTGCCGGGCCTCGTCGTCCACCACTCAGTCCTGCCGGTACGGCCGGTGCTCGTCGGTGGCCTGCCGTGCGTGCCGGCCGCGCAGTGCGCGGTCGACCTGGCCCGAGGCATACGCCGGATGGACGCTCTCCCCGTGCTCGACGCCGCACTCCGCTCGGGCGCTGCGACGACCGACGACCTCGCGGCCGAGTTGCCCCTGCATCAGGGTCTGCGGGGCGTCCGGCAGGCGCGCGATCTCGTGCCCCGGGCTGACGGCCGATCGGAGTGCCGGCAGGAGAGCCAGTTACGGCTGCTGCTGCTCGACGGCGGGCTGCCGGTGCCGGAGCCGCAGATGTGGATCCACGACCGGCACGGCATTCCGCGCTTCCGCATCGACCTGGGCTACCGCGAGCGGCGGGTGGGGGTCGAGTACGACGGTCTGTCCCACCTGGACCGGGATCAGATGCGGTACGACCGCGACCGGATCAACTGGCTGGACGCCAACGGTTGGCGGATGCGCTACTTCACCGACCGCGACCTGTACGGCCGCCCGTCCCACATCCTCGCCACCCTCCGTGCGGCCTTGACCCCCTGACAGCCCCCTGGCCCCGCCCTCGCCCTGCCCCCACGCCGCCCTCGCGCCCCGCCGACCCTCGCGATCTTGCACTTGCCTACCCCGCAAAAGGAACTTGTCGGACAAACAACGGGCACCAAGTGCAAGATCGCGGGGGAGAAGGGCGGGAGGGCGAGGCGAGGGAGGGCGAGGGTCAGGGGCGGGCGCAGTGGGGGCGCAGGCGCACGCGTTCGGTGGTCTCGGTGAGGGAGTTGGGCTCTACCACCAGGCGCGCGATCGTCGTCGCGGGGCCGGGGCGGAATCTGCCCTGGTCCGCGGGGATCGTGGCGGTCCAGGTGCCGGCGGTGCGGTCGTCGGTGCACGCGCCGATCACGCCGAACCCGAAGCCGGTGACCGAGCCGCGCCGTACCCGCTGGTCGAGGTGCACCTCGATGTACGCGAGGCCGCGCTCGGCGCCGCAGTCGAACCGGCCGCCGACGGTGGCGGTGTGCGCGCGTATGTCGGCCGAGCCGAACCAGTTGACGGAGATGCTGGGGGAGGCCGCCGGGGCGGCGACGGCGGCGCCCGGCGCGAGCCCGAGCGTGGCGGCGGTGGCCAGGGCGGTGAGGCCGGCGGCGAGCACTGGCTGTCGGACCGGGTTCATGCGCGGTCTCCTGTCGGGCGGTGGCGGAACGCGACCCGGTAGCGACTCGTGCGGTGGTGGGACGCGGACTCCGAAGTGGACGGCGTCAGCATCCCACCGCCGCGGTGCCCGCGAGCTGCAAGATCTCGGACAGATCAGCGGTTCAGGTGGGACCGGATGAGGAAGCGGACGCCCTCCGGGGCCTCCAGGGAGAAGCCGCTGCCCCGGCCGGGCACCACGTCGACGGTGAGCCGGGTGTGCCGCCACAGCTCCCACTGGGCCTTCGACATCCAGAACTCCACCGGCTCGGGCACGCCGTCGACCGCGAGCGAGGCGAGCAGCACGTCCGAGCCGCCGGTGCGGAACTCACCGGCCGGGTAGCACATCGGGGCGCTGCCGTCGCAGCAGCCGCCGGACTGGTGGAACATCAGCGGGCCGTGCTGCCCCCGCAGCGACCGGATCAGGTCGGCCGCCGCGGGGGTCAGGGTCACCGGGTCACCCATCAGAAGAAGCCCAGCTTCTTCGGGGAGTAGCTGACCAACAGGTTCTTGGTCTGCTGGTAGTGCTCCAGCATCATCTTGTGGTTCTCGCGGCCGATGCCGGACTGCTTGTAGCCGCCGAACGCCGCGTGCGCCGGGTAGGCGTGGTAGCAGTTCGTCCACACCCGGCCGGCCTGGATGGCCCGCCCGGCCCGGTACGCGGTGTTCAGGTCCCGGGTCCACACGCCCGCGCCGAGCCCGTACAGCGTGTCGTTGGCGATCTTCACGGCGTCGTCCAGGTCGGCGAAGGAGGTCACCGACACGACCGGGCCGAAGATCTCCTCCTGGAAGATCCGCATCGAGTTGTCGCCCTCGAAGATGGTCGGCTGGACGTAGTAGCCGCCGGACAGTTCGCCGCCGAGGTCCGCCCGCTCCCCGCCGGTGAGGACGCGAGCGCCCTCCTGCCGCCCGATGTCCAGGTAGGACAGGATCTTCTCCAGCTGGTCGTTCGACGCCTGCGCGCCGACCATCGTGTCGGTGTCCAGCGGGTGTCCCTGCGTGATCTGCCGGGTCCGGTCCACGGCGGCGGCCAGGAAGTCGGAGTAGTGGCCCTGCTGGATGAGCGCCCGGGACGGGCAGGTGCACACCTCGCCCTGGTTGAGCGCGAACATGGTGAAGCCTTCGAGCGCCTTGTCCCGGAAGTCGTCGGAGGCGGCGCTGACGTCGTCGAAGAAGATGTTCGGGCTCTTGCCGCCCAGCTCCAGCGTGACCGGTTTGATGTTCTCGCTGGCGTACTGCATGATCAGCCGCCCGGTGGTGGTCTCGCCGGTGAACGCCACCTTCGCCACCCGGGGCGAGGAGGCCAGCGGCTTTCCCGCCTCGACGCCGAAGCCGTTCACCACGTTCACCACGCCCGGCGGCAGCAGGTCACCGATCAGCGAGAGCAGGTAGTGGATCGACGCGGGCGTCTGCTCGGCCGGCTTGAGCACCACCGCGTTGCCGGCGGCCAGTGCCGGGGCGAGCTTCCACACCGCCATGAGGATCGGGAAGTTCCACGGGATGATCTGCCCGACCACGCCGAGCGGCTCGTGGAAGTGGTAGGCGACGGTGTCGTCGTCGATTTCGCCGAGCGAGCCCTCCTGCGCCCGGATAGCCCCGGCGAAGTAGCGGAAGTGGTCGATCGCGAGCGGGATGTCGGCGGCGAGCGTCTCGCGTACCGGCTTGCCGTTCTCCCACGTCTCGGCGATCGCGAGGGACTCCAGGTTGTCCTGCATCCGGTCGGCGATCCGGTTGAGGATCAGCGAGCGTTCGGCGACCGACGTGCGGCCCCAGGCGTCGGCCGCGCCGTGCGCCGCGTCGAGCGCCTTCTCCACGTCCTCGGCGGTGCCCCGGGCCACCTCGCAGAAGGTCTGCCCGGTCACCGGGGTCGGGTTCTCGAAGTACTTCCCACCGTGCGGCTTCACGTACTCGCCGCCGATGTAGTGGTCGTAGCGGGACTGCCAGTGGGTGGGGGCGTCGTAGCGCGTCATGGGTACCTCCGCCGTCCGTCTGGGGTGGATGGCGGGCAGGCTAGTCTCCGGGACGTTGCAGGAACGTTGCGCGCGGCAGCGCGTACTCCTCAGCGAGCTGGCGGGCCCGCGCGACAGCGAGCGGCCGGCGGGGCGCGCCCGGCGGCAACGCCCGGGCCAGGGCCTGCCAGGCGGCCAGGTCGTCGGACCCGGCCGCCGTCGCGGTCCAGGCCGCGAGCAGCCCCGGGTCGCCGCAGGCCAGCACGGCGGCGCGCAACTGGCCGTCGACCAGGCGGCGCAGTCGCGCGACTCCCGGCGCGTCCGACCCGGGCAGCAGAGGCCCGGGGTACGCGCGCAGCGCCGCCGCCGGATCGCCACGTTCCAGCAGTTCGGTGACGGTACGGAAGTCGGCGCGCACGGCCGGGCGCAGCCGGTACGGGCGGGAGTCGAGCAGTTCCTCACCGAGCACGCGGCGCAGCCGGGACAGCTCGGCGCGCAGTGTGACCGGGTGCCGCCTGTCGTCGCCGTAGAGGTCGAGGCCGAGCTGTTCCCCGGTGCGCCCCTCGGGATGGTCGACGAGCAGTACCAGCAGTTCGCTGTGCCGCCGGCCGAGCCGGACGCGCCGGCCGCCGACGCGCAGCTCCGCCTCGTCGCGCCCGAGCGCCGACACGTACGCCACGTCCGGCGCGGCGGGCGCGGCACCGGCCAGGAACGCCTCGGCGGCGCGGGCTGTGGCCCGGACCAGCGCGAGGCTCTGCGGGTTGGCCAGGTGGTCCCCGCCGGTGATGTCGACGGCACCGAGCAGCGCGCCGCTGGCCGGGTCGTGGATCGGCGCGGCGGCGCAGGTCCAGCGCTGCACCGGCCGGACGAAGTGCTCGGTGGCGAAGATCTGTACGCCGTGGTCGACGGCGAGGGCGGTGCCGGGGGCGTTGGTGCCGGCGTGCGCCTCGTCCCAGCGGGCGCCCGGTACGAAGTTCATCCGCTCGGCGTGCCGCAGCACCCCCGGGTGGCCCTCCACCCAGAGCAGCCGGCCGGCGGCGTCGCAGACCGCCATCAGGTGCGCGCCGTCCTGCGCGATGCCGCCGAGCAGGTCGCGGAACAGCGGCATCACCCGGGCCAGCGGATGCGCGGCGCGGTACGTCTCCAGCGCGTCGTCGGCGAGGTCGACAGGCGCGGTGGTCTCCGGGTCGAGCAGCGCGGACCGCTCCCAGGACCGGGCCACCACCTCCCGGACCCGGCCGGAGGTGGTGCCGGCGGTGAGGAACGCCTCGTGGGCGGCACCGATCTGCGCGATCCGCTCCGCCGGATCCGCGCCGAACTCCAGGGCGAGCCACGGGTCAGCCACCAGCGCCTCCTTCCACCCATCGTGACCCACCTCACCCCGGAGCGCCAATGCGTGATCCGGGTCACTTCAGCGGTGCTCGCGCCGCCGGAGGACCGGACGAACGGCCCAGACGGCCCCACGCCGGTTGTCGCAGCGTGGCCCGCGTGGAGGATGGCTGCTGCGGACGCTTACGGAACCCTTAACTCCGGCCTGCGAAGGTGTGCCGGACGACGAGGGAAGACACGGGGGAGCGCAACGGTGCGGGTGCTGGTGGCGGACGACGAGCGGCTCTTGGCGGACACGGTCGCCGAGGGGTTGCGACGGTTCTCCATGGCTGTCGACGTCTGCTACGACGGGGACGGCGCGCTGGAACGGATCGGGGTCAACCGGTACGACGTGGCGGTGCTCGACCGGGACATGCCCGGCGCCACCGGCGACGAGGTGTGCCGCAGCCTGGCCGGGTCCGACGCCGGCACCCGCGTGCTGCTGCTCACCGCCGCCGCCGGCATCCGGGACCGGGTCGCCGGCCTCGGGCTGGGCGCCGACGACTACCTGACCAAGCCGTTCGCGTTCGCCGAGCTGGTGGCGCGGGTGCAGGCGCTGGGCCGCCGGTCCACGCCGGCGCTGCCGCCGGTGCTGGAACGGCACGGCGTGGTGCTCGACGTGGCCCGGCACACCGCGACGCGGGACGGCAGCCCGCTCGGGCTGAGCCCGAAGGAGTTCGCCGTCCTGCACGTGCTGATGCGGGCCGGCGGCCGGGTGGTCAGCGCCGAGGAGCTGCTGGAACAGGCGTGGGACGAGTTCGCCGACCCGTTCACCAACGCGGTCCGGGTGACGGTGATGACCCTGCGCAAGAAGCTCGGCCAGCCGTCGGTCATCCACACCGTGCCGAAGGCCGGCTACCGGATCGGCGAGCCGGAGTGAGCCCCCGCCGCCGCATCCTGCTGGTCGGGGTGCTCGCCCTGCTGGCCGGATTCATGCTGCCCAACCTGGTCAAGTCGCTGCTTGGAATGGTGTGGGGGCAGGCCGAGCGGTTCTGCGGCATCGCCACGATCGGCGCGGTGTGCGAGCCGGGCCGCCCGTTCGTCCCGCTGCTGCCCGTGCTGATCGAACTGCTGGTGCTGGTGGCCATCGGGTTCGCCGTCTGGGGCGCTGCCCGCTGGTGCCTGCGGCCGGTGCACGACCTGGCCGCCCCGATCGCGAACCTGGGGCCGCAGAACCTCGGCTACCGGATCCGGCGCGGCGGCCGGGACGAGCTGGCCGGGCTCGGCCGCGCGATCGACGACATGCTGGACCGGGTCACCGCCGGGTACGAGGGACAGCGGCGGTTCGCCGCGAACGCCTCGCACGAACTGCGTACGCCGCTCGCGGTGCAACGCACCCTGATCGAGGTCGGCATGGCCCAGTCGCTCACCGGCGAGCAACTGGAACTGCTGACCGCCCAACTGCTCGCCACCAACGAACGCAACGAGCGGCTGATCGAAGGGCTGCTCGCGCTCAGCGAGAGCGACCAGGGCCTGCGGTCCTCCACCCCGCAACGCCTCGAACAGATCGTCGGCGGCGTGCTGGCCGCGTACGCCGACCGGGCCGCCGAGGCCGGCGTGACGGTGGAGGCCCGGTTGTCGCCCCGGATCGTGACCGGCGAGCGGGTACTGCTGGAACGCCTTGTCACGAACCTGGTGGAGAACGGCATCAAGTACAACCGCGAGGGCGGCCGGCTCGTCGTCACGGTCGGCGGCGACCCCGCGCTGACCGTCACGAACAGCGGGCAGGGCGTCCCCGCCGAGGCCGTCGACGGGCTGTTCGAGCCGTTCCGGCGCCTCGCCCGGGACCGGACCAACCAGGGCGGCGGTGCCGGGCTCGGCCTGGCCATCGCCCGCTCCATCACCCAGGCGCACGGCGGCATCATCGCCGCCCGCCCGGGTGAGGACGGCGGCCTGCGGGTCGACGTCCACCTGCCCCCCGTGGGCTGACCACCCCACACACGACTCCGGGAGCCGCCGTCGCGGCGTCCCGCGATGACACCTGCCCGAGGACGGGACCGGCGCCGCCGCCTCCCCATCCGCAGACGGCCGGAGAGGAGACCGACGTGCCGACCCGTACCGAGGGGAACGCGCCGCCCGACGGCCGGGTGGTCTGGGCCGACGTGGCGAAGGGCGCCTGCATCGTGCTCGTGGTGCTGTGGCACGTCGTCGTCAAGGACTACCTGCGCGTCGACTGGCGGATCGGCCTGCCGGTGCCGGGTGCGTGGGGTCTGCTCGGCGAGCAGTTGCTGCCGCTGCGGATGCCGTTGTTCTTCGCGCTCTCCGGCATCTTCGCGGCGAACGCGGTGGCCCGCCCGTGGCGGGTGGCCGGGCGGCCCCGGATCACGCGGAACCTCTACCTCTACGCGATCTGGCTGCTCATCCACACCGCGCTGCTGGCGCTGGCGCCCGGTTTCCCGACCGACCGGGCCACCGACAGCGGTGAGCTGCTGGCCCAGCTCACCGTGACGCCCTCGAACTTGTGGTACCTGTACGCGCTGGCGCTCTACTTCGTGATCGCGAAGGCGCTGCGCCGGGTCCATCCGGCGATGCTGCTGACCGCTGCGGGCGCGCTGTCCGCGGTGGCGGCGACCGGGCTGCTGGACAGCCCCGGGAACCGGGGGCAGGTCTACCAGAACGTGGTGTTCTTCCTGGCCGGCGTGCACCTGCGGCCGTACCTCACGCGGTGGGCGGACGGCGCGAGCACCCGGCGGCTCGCCGGCACCGGCGCGGCGTACGCGATCGGGCTGGCCGTCATGGCGCCGGCCGGCGCGCAGAGGTGGCCCGGCGTGTACCTGCTCGTCTCCGTGATCGCTGTGGCGTTCGGGCTGACCGCCGCCGCCCGGCTGGCCCGGCACCGCCTGGCCGGTCCGGCACTGGCCCGGCTCGGCCGCCGCACACTTCCCGTCTACGTGATCCACATGCCGGTGCTGGCGCTGCTGGACCGGTTCCTCGCCGCACCGGTGGCCGGCCTGCCCGGGCCGGCCCGGGCGCTGCTGGTGACCGTCTACCCGGTCCTGCTCACCGCGCTCGTGCTGGCACTGAGCCTCGCCGCGCACCGCTGCCTCACCGCGCTCGGCGCGCACTGGCTGTTCGACCTGCCGCGCCGCCGCGCCCACTCGAATCCCGAAGGAGAGACCATGCCCCGAATCGACGCGCCGGTACTGCCGGACCGAACACATGTCGAGGAGGCCGCCCGCGTGCTGTCCGGCCGGGTGGTGCGTACCCCGGTGCTGCACAGCCCGGCGATCGACCGCCTGGCCGGCGCACGGATCCTGCTCAAGGCGGAGAACCTCCAGGACGGCGGCTCGTACAAGATGCGCGGCGCGATGCTGGCGGTGGGCCGGCTCGCCGCCGCCGGGCACACCGGCGTGGTCGCGCAGAGCACCGGCAACCACGCCGTCGCGGTGGCGCTCGCCGCGCGGCGGCACGGGCTGGCCGCGACCGTCGTGCTGCCGGAGGACGCCGCGCCGGTCAAGGTGGACCGGGCGCGGGCCGCCGGGGCCCGGGTGGTCCGGGCCGGCACCACAGTCGAGGAGCGCCTGGCCGTCGCCCGGCGGATCGCCGAGGTGGAGGGCCACCCGCTCGTCGACGCGTACGACCACCCGGACGTGGTGGCCGGGCAGGGCAGCGCGAGCCTGGAACTGATCGAGGAGGCGGCGCGACGCGGCACACCGCTGGACGCGCTCGTGGTGCCGGTGGGTGGGGGCGGCGGCATCGCCGGTGCCTGCCTGGCGGCGGCCGGAACCCCGATCGAGGTGTACGGCGTGGAACCGGTCGGGTGCGACTCGCTGGCGCGCAGCCTGGCCGCCGGACGGCCCACACCCGTCGCCCCGGCGCCGAGCCTGGCCGACGGACTCCGTCCCGGCTGCGTCGGCGACCTGCCGTTCGCGGTGGCCCGCAACCGCGTACGCGGGGTGGTCCGTGTCGACGACGACGCGATCGCCGAGGCATTCCGGCTGCTCCTGCTGGACCTGAAGGTGCTCGTCGAGCCGTCCGGCGCGGCCGCGCTGGCCGGCGCGCTGCGCCTCGGCGAGGTGGCCGGCGCGGGCGGCGTCGCCCGTCCCGGGGACGGGGCGCCGTGGCCGCCCGAGGGAAGGCAGCAGATGACTGTCGGCGTGGTGCTGACCGGCGGAAACGTGGAAGCGGAGCTGGTGGCCCGGCTGGCGGGCGACCGGATGACTGTGGGAGTGGCGGCATGAGGGAGACAGTGCGGATCGGTGTCCTGTTCGGAGGCCCGTCGGCGGAACACGAGGTCTCCTGCGCCTCGGCGCTCGGCGTGGCCCGGGCCCTGGCCGAGCAGGGGCACCGGGTGGTGGCGCTCGGCATCACCCGTACCGGCGGGATCAGGCTGCTGCCCGAACCGGTGCTCGCGCAGCACCTCGGCACCGTGGCGGCCGGCCGGGCGATCGACGACCGGCTGCCGGTCACCGGCCCGGCGGTCGAGCTGCGACGCGGAACCGCAGCCGGCACCGTCGCGGTCAGCGCGGCCGACGCCCCCGCGACTGTGCACGCCGAACTGGACGTGGTGTTCCCGGTGCTGCACGGCCCGTACGGCGAGGACGGCGTGGTGCAGGGACTGCTGGAATCGCTGGGCGTGCCGTACGTCGGGTGCGGGATCCTCGCCTCCGCAGTCGGCATGGACAAGGTGGCGATGAAGCGGGCGCTGCGGGCCGAGGACGTGCCGACCACGCCGTACGTCTGGTTCGACGAGCCGACCTGGCGGGCCGCGTCCGACCCGGAGAAGCTGGTGGTCGGGCTGCGCGGACCGCTGTTCGTCAAGCCGGCCCGGATGGGCTCCTCGATCGGGATCTCCCGGGTGGCCGACGGCGACGACCTGGTCGCGGCCGTGGAGGAGGCGTTCCGGCACGACCACGTGGTGCTCGTCGAGCAGGGCGTGACCGGCCGGGAACTGGAGTGCGGCGTGCTCGGCGGCTGGCAGCCGGAGGCGTCGGCGGTCGGCGAGGTCCGGGTCGCGGGCGGCTGGTTCGACTACCGGCAGAAGTACTTCGGCGACGCCGATCCGATGATCGTCCCGGCGCCGCTGCCGGACGAGGTCACCGAGCGGATCCGCGAGCTGTCGGTGCGGGCGTTCACCGCGATCGGCGGCTGGGGCCTGGCCCGTGTCGACTTCCTCTACGACGAGACCACCGGCGACCTGTTCGTCAACGAGCTGAACACGCTGCCGGGCTTCACCGCCCACTCGATGTACCCGAAGGTGTGGGCCGAATCCGGCGTCGCGTACCCCGAGGTGGTGGACCGGCTCGTCGCGCTCGCCTTCGCCCGGCACGCGGCCCGGCCGTCGCGCGAACACCCCGGGGGTACGCCGTGATCCTGCTCTCCGACCCCCGGGTCGCCGCGGTGTCCAGCCGGGACGACGGCGACCCCCTGGTGGACCTGCGCGAGGTGCCCGGGCTGCGGGTGGACGGGCGGGCCGCCGATCCCGCCGGGGCGTACGCCCGGGTGCGGCGTGGGGTCGCGGACCGGTTGCTGGCCGCGCAGCGCGCGCTGCCGGCCGGGCTGCGCCTGCTCGTGGTGGAGGGTTACCGGCCGTACCGGGCGCAGCTCGACATCTTCACCGGCTACCGGGACGAGCTGCGGCGGCGCCACCCGGACTGGCCGGCGGACCGGCTGCACCGGGAGACCACCAAGTTCGTCTCGCCGGTCGAGGTGGCCCCGCACAGCACCGGCGGAGCAGTCGACCTCACCCTGTGTGACGCCGACGGGGTGGAGTTGGACATGGGCACCGCGCTCGACGCCACCCCGGAGGAGAGCGCCGACGCCTGCTTCACCGCCGCCCGGCACATCCCGGTCAGCGCGTGGCGCAACCGGAACGTGCTGGTGGCGGCGCTGAGCGGCGCGGGGCTGGTGAACTACCCGACGGAGTGGTGGCACTGGTCCTACGGCGACAGGTACTGGGCGCTGATGACCGGAGCGCCACACACCCGTTACGGTCCGCTGTAGTCCACCGACCCGGGTGAACGGTCCGGCCCTCCCGTCCGTACCACGCGTCGAACGACAGCGACGACGGGAGAGAACGTGAGGGTGCAGCGCAAGCACGTGCTGGCGGCGACTGTGGCGGTGACCGCCACGGTGGCGGTCTCGGTGGGCACCGGACTCGGTTTCGCGGACACCGCGCCGGCCGCGCGATCGGTCTGCGCCGGGTCGGTGACCTTCTCCGCCGAGGGCGGACCGCCGGCCGCGACCAGCGACCGGTTCCCGGTGGGCACCCGGCTGCGGGTGACGAACCTGGACAACCGCAAGGTGACCACGGTGACGGTGACCGGGCCGTCCGGGAGCTGCGTGCTGCTGAACGCCGCCGCCATGGACCTGGTACGCGAGCCGGGCAAGAACGTCATCCGCCGCAACGTGGTGGAACGCCTCGACGGCGCCGCCGCCCCGGCACCGGGCGCGCAACCGGGGGAGACCCGCCCGGGTGCGGCGCAGCCGATCGGCGGCAGCGTCTGCTCCGGCGCGCTCACGTTCTTCGCCGAGGGCGGGGCACCCGCCGCCACCAGCGGCCAGTTCCCGCTCGGCACCCGGCTGCGGGTGACGAACCTGGACAACAACAAGGCCGTGACCGTGACCGTCACCGGACCGTCTGGCAGTTGCGTGCTGCTGAACACGGCGGCAATGGACGCCATCCGGGAACCCGGCAAGAACCTGGTCCGGCGCAACACCGTCGAGCTGATCCGCTGATCCTCCGGGCGGAACACCATGGGCCGGTTCTGGGGGAGATCGGGCCCATGGTGTTCCGCGTCCGGGGTCAGCCGAAGGCGGCCGCCAGGATGTCCAGGCCCCGGCCCAGCTCGTCGTCGGAGATGACCAGCGGAGGCAGGAACCGCAGCACGTTGCCGTAGGTGCCGCAGGTCAGCGTGAGCAGCCCGGCCGCGTGGCAGGCCGCCGAGATCGCCGCCGTGGCGGCCGGGTCCGGGGTCAGCGTGCCCGGCTGCACGATCTCCACGGCGAGCATCGCGCCGCGGCCGCGTACCTCTGCTACGCGCGGGTCGCCGGCGGCGATCGCGTCCAGCCGCTCGCCCATCACCGCGCCGATCCGGCGCGCGGCGGCGGCCAGGTCCAGCTCCCGCATCGTCTCCATCGCCGCGAGCGAGGCGGCGCAGGCGATCGGGTTGCCGCCGTACGTGCCGCCCAGGCCGCCGACGTGCACCGCGTCCATCAGCTCCGCCCGGCCCGTGACGGCCGCCAGCGGCAGCCCGCCCGCGATGCCCTTGGCCAGCGTGACCAGGTCCGGCTCGACGCCCTCGTGCTCGCAGGCGAACCAGTCGCCGGTGCGGCAGAAACCGGTCTGGATCTCGTCGGCGACGAACACCACCCCGGCCGCCGTCGCCCACTCGCGCAGCGCCGGCAGGAAACCCTCAGCGGGTACGACGAAACCACCCTCGCCCTGGATCGGCTCGATCAGCAGCGCGGCCACGTTCTCCGCGCCCACCTGCTTCTCGATCATCTCGATCGACCGGGCCGCCGCGGCGGCGCCGTCCAGCCCGCCGTCGCGCAGCGGGTACGACATCGGCACCCGGTAGACCTCACCGGCGAACGGCCCGAACCGGTGCTTGTACGGCATGTTCTTCGCGGTCAGCGCCATGGTCAGGTTGGTCCGGCCGTGGTACGCGTGGTCGAACACCACCACAGCGGGCCGCCCGGTCGCGTGCCGGGCGATCTTCACCGCGTTCTCCACCGCCTCGGCGCCGGAGTTGAACAGCGCCGAGCGCTTCTCGAAGCCACCCGGGGTCAGCGCGTTGAGCTGCTCGCAGACCGCCACGTACGACTCGTACGGCGCGACCATGAAGCAGGTGTGGGTGAACCGTTCGACCTGCGCGCGTACCGCCTCGACCACGCGCGGCGCGGAGTTGCCCACGTTGGTGACCGCGATGCCGGCCGCGAAGTCGATCCACTCCCGGCCGTCCACGTCGGTGATCGTGCCGCCGCCCGCCCGGTCCACGTACGCGGGAATCGTGCTGCCCACGCCCCGCGCCACCGCCTCGACCCGGCGCTTGTGCAGCTCATCGCTGGTGGTCATGGGGATCAGCCCTCGATGTTGTGCATGACGTGCTTGACCCGGGTGTAGTCCTCCAGGCTGTAGACCGACAGGTCCTTGCCGTGGCCGGAGTGCTTGAAGCCGCCGTGCGGCATCTCCGAGACGAACGGGATGTGCGTGTTCACCCAGACGCAGCCGAAGTCCAGCCGCCGCGTCATCCGCATGGCCCGGCCGTGGTCGCGCGTCCACACCGAGGCGGACAGGCCGTAGTCCACGCCGTTGGCCCAGCGCACCGCCTCGTCCTCGTCGGAGAAGCGCTGCACGGTGATGACCGGCCCGAACACCTCGTCCTGGATGATCTCGTCGGTCTGGCGGACGCCGGAGACCACTGTCGGGGCGTAGAAGAAGCCGCGCTCGCCGACCCGGGCGCCGCCGGTGGTGACGTTCGCGTGGTCCGGCAGCCGGTCCACGAAGCCGCTCACCCGGGCGAGCTGGTTGGCGTTGTTCAGCGGGCCGTAGAGCACGTCGGCGTCGTCCGGCGCGCCGGTGCGGGTGTTGCGGGCCTGCTCGGTCAGCGCGGCCACGAAGTCCTCGTGGATGCCCGGACCGGTGAGCACGCGGGTCGCCGCCGTGCAGTCCTGACCGGCGTTGAAGTAGCCGCCCATCGCGATCGCCTCGGCCGCCGCCGCCACGTCCGCGTCGTCGAAGATCACCACCGGGGCCTTGCCGCCCAGCTCCAGGTGCGTCCGCTTCAGGTCCGGCGCCGCCGCGGCGGCGACCTCCATGCCCGCGCGGGTCGAGCCGGTGATCGACACGAGCTGCGGGGTCGGGTGGGAGACCAGCGTACGGCCGGTGTCGCGGTCGCCGCAGACCACGTTGAACACGCCGGGGGGCAGGTGCTCGGCGGCGATCTCGGCCAGCAGCAGCGTGGACACCGGCGTGGTGTCCGACGGCTTCAGCACCACCGCGTTACCCGCCGCCAGCGCCGGGGCGATCTTCCAGACCGCCATCATCAGCGGGTAGTTCCAGGGCGTCACCTGGGCGCAGACGCCGATCGGCTCGCGCCGCACGTACGAGGTGTGCCCGGCCATGTACTCACCTGCCGAGCGCCCCTCCAGCAGGCGGGCCGCCCCGGCGAAGAAGCGCAGCTCGTCCACCGCCGGCGGCAGCTCCTCGTCGGCGGTGAGCTGCCGGGGCTTGCCGGTGTTGCGGACCTCCGCGTCGACCAGCTCGGCGGCCCGCGACTCCACCGCGTCGGCGAACTTCAGCAGCGCCCGCTGCCGCTCGGCCGGCGTGGTGTCCCGCCAGGTCTCGAACGCGGCGGCGGCGGCCTTCATGGCCGCGTCCACGTCCGCCGCGCCGGAGACCGGGGCCTGCGCGAAGACCTCGCCGGTGCACGGGTCGATCAGGTCGGCGTAGCCGCCGTCCACCGGGTCGACGTACTCGCCGTTGACGAAGTTGCGCAGCTGCTGCTGGTCGCTCATCAGAAGTCTCCGAGAAGGTGGCCGGGGGGAGGGTCAGCGGAGGTTATCGCAATCTGACTGCCATCTTGGCTACTAAATCCGAGGCAGACAAGGGTTTGAGCAACTGTTTCCGCGTGGGCGCTTGTGGTCTAGGCTGCCGGTCGTGGAGCCGAGAGCCTTCTACGTCGCCGGTCGCCCCGCCCACGGCGAGGACGAGCTGACAGTCACCCACCCGTACGACGGGCAGCCGGTGGGGCGTACCACGCTCGCCACGGCCGACCAGGTCGAAGCCGCAGTCGCGGGCGCCGCCCGGGTGGCGGCGGAGGCCGCGGCCCTGCCCGCGCACGCCCGCGCGGCGGCCCTGGACCACGTCTCCCGCCGGCTCGCCGAGCGGGCCGACGAGGTCGCCGCGCTGATCACCGCCGAGAACGGCAAGCCGGTCAAATGGGCGAAGGCCGAGGTGGGACGCGCGGTCTCCACGTTCCGCTGGGCCGCCGAGGAGGCCCGCCGCTTCTCCGGCGAACTGCAACGGCTCGACACCGACCCCGCCGCCACCGGGCGGATCGCCCTGGTCCGGCGCGTGCCGCGCGGGCCGGTGCTCGGCATCACGCCGTTCAACTTCCCGCTCAACCTGGTCGCCCACAAGGTCGCCCCGGCGCTCGCCGTCGGCACCCCGATCGTGGTCAAGCCCGCCCCGGCGACACCACTCACCGCGCTGCTGCTCGGCGAGATCCTGGCCGAGACCGACCTGCCCGAGGGCGTGTTCTCGGTGCTGCCGCTGCCGAACGAGCGCGCCGCCGACCTGGTCACCGACCCGCGGCTGCCGGTGGTGTCGTTCACCGGCTCCGGACCGGTCAGCGCGGCCATCCGCCGGGCCGCGCCGGACAAGCACGTGACGCTGGAACTCGGCGGCAACGCCGCGGCGGTCATCTGCGAGGACTGGGCCGCGGACGAGGACCTGACCTTCGCCGCGCACCGCATCGCCACGTTCTCCAACTACCAGGCCGGGCAGTCGTGCATCGCCGTGCAGCGGGTCTACGTGCACGAATGGCTCTACGACGGCTTCCTGCCCCGGCTCGTCGCGGCGGTACAGGCGCTGCGCACCGGCGACCCGCGATCCGAGCTGACCGACGTCGGCCCGCTGGTGTCGGTCGAGGCGGCGCAGCGCGTCGAGACCTGGGTGGACGAGGCGGTCGCCGCCGGCGCCGTCATCGAGACCGGCGGGCGGCGCGACGGCGCCACCTACCCGCCCACTGTGCTCAGCGGCGTACCGGCCGACGCGAAGGTGTGCGCCGAAGAGGTGTTCGGACCGGTGCTGGTGGTCGCCCCGGTCGTCAACGACCGGGCCGCGTTCGCCGCCGTCAACGACTCCGCGTACGGCCTCCAGGCCGGCGTCTTCACCCACCGGCTCGACGTGGCCTTCGACGCCGCCCGCACGCTGGAGGTCGGCGGCGTGATCGTCGGGGACGTGCCGTCGTACCGGGCCGACCAGATGCCGTACGGCGGCATGAAGGGCTCCGGAGTCGGGCGGGAAGGGCTGCGCAGCGCGATGGACGACTACACCGAGCCGCGGGTCACGGTGCTGACCGGCGTGGCCCTCTGATCACTCGTACTCGGCTCACCAGGTGCCGTCGTCGCGGACCCGGGCGGGGGCGCGGCCGAGCAGCAGGGTGGTGAGGGCGGCGTCGATGTCGGCGCCGAGGAACCACTCGCCGGCCTGGTCGAGGGCGAAGACGCGGCCGTGCTCGTCGACCGCGAGGATGCTCTCCTGACGCTCGCTGCCGAGCGGGAAGAGACGGGCGCCCAGGACGGCGGCGAAGTCGGCGAGGGAGTCGGCGGTGTGGGCGGCCCGCAGCGGATTCGTGGTGAACCGGCTGATCCAGACCTGCTCGCCGGGCCCGCGCCGTCGGCTCAGGACGGCCGGGAACGCGGTGAGCGCCGCCTCGGCGGCGGGGAACGCCTCGTGCCGGTGATGCTGTCCCGCGACCGCCTTCGTCTCGGTCATCGCACCCATCGCGAGTGCCTCGTTGAACATGCTGATCTGCCAGCCGCCGTCCATGAGGGCGTGGGCGACCTCGTCGGGAAACCGCCCGGGTTGAATGACCTCGCGCGGCTCCGGGCGCCATTCCTCCACGAAGGCGAGGTCGGACCACGGCAGTACCGCGAACCGCACCAAAAACCGGACGCACGAGTCGCAGGGAAGATCCGCTTGTCCGCCCTGGGGGTCGCCGGGCTCACGACTGCGATGGACCTCGATTCGGCTGCTGCCGAGCAGGTCGCGCGCGTCCTCGATGGACAGCGGCGGCAGACCCTCGGCGGCTCGGCGGTGGTCGTGCTCGTAGAGCGCGTCCGAGACGACGATCATCTCGGCGTGCCGCTCCCCGCCGCGTACCAGATGCCCCGCGGGTAGCTCGTCCAGATAGGACTGCACCAGCGGATGGTGGCGTACCTCGATCTCACCCTTCGCGCCCTGCGCGACGTGCTGCCGGCCGTCGACAGTGAGGTGCGCCGCCGCGCCGGGCGTGGGCAGGCGGGTCAGCTCACGCAGCAGCTGGGCGGCCGGATCGACGGTACGCGGCGGGCGCGGTTCGGCCGGACGCCGCTGCCGGTACATCCGCTCGACCGCCGCGGCCGGCACCCGTGGCCACGTGGACACCTCGCCGGTCTCCTTGTCGATGACAGTGGTCGGCAGGTCGCCGGGGAGCGCCCGGGCCTCGGTGGACACGATGGAACTCACCACGTAGCCCAGGTCGAACTCCTCGACCTCCGGCGTGCAGGGAAAACCGAGGCGGTCGGAGTCCCGCCGGGCCCACACCGAGGCGATCTGCTCGGCCTGCTGTCGCTCGATCACCACCTGAAATTACCGGACCCCACGGATTTCGTGGCACCCGGTATGGTCGGCCCTACCCACGGTGACGGAAGGGGAGCGACGGTGGCCGAGAGTGCGGACCGGGATGCGAACCGTGCACTGCGCGCGCGATTCGACGAGGTGTACGGCCAATACCAGCGCTTGCGGTCCGGTCTGGACGAACTCCAGACCAAGCTGGCCGACCTGCGGGTCACCGAACGCTCCGACGACGGTCAGGTGACCGCGATCGTCGGCGCGCGAGGCGAGCTGATCAGCGTCGAGGTGAGCCCGGCGGCGTTCCACGACCGGGACGCCCGGGCGTTGAGCCGGAAGATCACCGAAACCGTGCTGCGCGCCTCCACCGCGGCGACCACCGCCACCCGCGAGCTGGTCGCCGGCTACCTGCCGCCGGGCTCTCCGTCGGTCGAGTTCCTGCGTACCCATGACTTCGGCGCGCTGCTTGGCCGGGCCGACTCCGTGCTGGCCCGCGGCGAGTGAGAGGTGGCCGGGGGAGAGATCTGGCTGGACCCGGACCGGGCCCGCCGCGGCGGCGCTGACCTGGCGCTGTCGGGGCGGGCGGTGAGCGCGGCCCGGCGGGAGACGGGCGAGCCGATCGCCGCCGCGAGCGCCCAGCGGCCCTGGGGCCGCGACGACATCGGCGCCGCGTTCGACAAGCACTACCAGGGCTACGCCGAGACGCTGCTGCGTGCGTGGGAGCTTCTCGGCCGGTCGCTGGAGGTGCTCGGGTCGGACGTCGTCCGCTCGGTCACGGCCACCGTGGAGACGGACCTGAGCAACGCCCGTGACCTCGGGACGATCCCGCAGCAAGGGCACAACCCCCATCGGCCCCGGCGCTGACCACCGGAGGACCCGCGCGTGAGCATGCTGCCCAGCCCGATCCCGCACCCGCTCGACTTCTGCCCATGGGACCTGCCCGGCTGGATCTACGAGGCGCTCGACTGGGTGGTCGGCGTCGAATGGCCGGAGGGCGACGAGCGCGCCGTCTGGGACCTGGCCGACCAGTGGTACGGCGTGGCAGGCGTCCTGACCCGTCCGCGCGACGACGCGATCACCGCCGCTGGCGAGGTCAAGAGCGGGTACGGGGGAGTCGGCCTGGTCGCCGGCGCGTTCAACACCGCGTGGCACAAGCTCGCCGAGGGTGAGGACGCGCCGCTGCACGTCCTGGTCGCGGCCACCGACGAGCTGGCGCGTCTGGTCGACTCCTGCGGCTGCGACATCGAGGGCGCGAAGCTAGAAGCCTGGATCGAGCTGGGCATCCTGGTCGTCGAGTTGCTGTCCCTGGCGGTCGCCACAGTGCTCACCCTGGGCGCCGCCTCACCGGCGGCGGCCGCCGCGATCACCGCCACGCGGGTCGTGGTGCAGCAGATCTTCAAGCGGCTGGTGGCCCAGCTCGCCCGCAAGGCGGTCAAGCAGGGCCTCAAGGAGGCGGGCGAACGGGCCGCGAAGGAGGCAGCCAAGTCCGGTGCCCGCAAGCTGGCCCGGCGGGCCGCGATCGGCGGCCTACTGGAGGCCGGTCAGGAAGCGGGCACCAGCCTCGGCACGCAGGCGTACCAGAACTCCACCGGCAGGCGGGACGGCCTCGACCTGACCGACGTCAGCACGTCGGCTCTCGGTGGATTCGCCGGCGGCGCTGTCGCGCCGCTGGCCGGGCTGGGCCGGCACGCCAACGGGCGGTTCGCGGAGATCGGCGAGCGGTTCGGGCGGGAGATGGGCGGGGAGACGCTCGCCGAGACCGCGGCGGGTCTGGCGACCGGCCAGGGGCCGTCCCTGGAGGATCTGGCGCGCGCGGCTGCCTCCGGCGCCACCGGCTCCGCCACCAACCAGGCGGACTCGGCACTGCAACGCCGCCTCGACGGGCAGCTGAGCGGGTTGACGGTGTCCCCGGTCGGCCTGGACGTGCCGGTCGCCGCCGATCCCGTCGGGCTGATCCCGGCCCAGCGGGTCGCCGAGCCGATCGTCCAGGGCGGCGACACGATCGCCGACGCCGTTCCCGTGACACCCGCACACGTCACGCCCCACGCCGCCGGTCCGCACCCGCTCGCCGTGGACCTGCCCCGCCCGGCGCCGGATCCCACGACGACGCCGCCGCTCGGCGATGTCGTCCCGCACGACGTGGCACGTCCGACGGTCACCACGAGCCCCACGTTGTCCTCGATGATCACGGAAGCGCCCGTCGCCACGCCCCCGTCGACCGCGCCCGGAGTCCACAGCGGCGCGGGTCCGGTGGCGACGCCGGTCGACCACCCCACGCCGTCCTCGACCAACCCGATTCAGGCGGCAGCCGCACCGGCGACACTCCCTGCACCGCCCGCCGACCACCCGCAGATCGCGGCGCCACCAACGGCGGACCGCGCCGCCCCCGTCAGCAACGGAGGTCAGGCGGGACCGCCTCCGGTCTCACCGGTCAGCCCGCAGACGGGGCCGCAGCCGGGAGCGCCGGCCGTCGGGCCCGAGCCCCGGCCGGGGCCGAACCCCCGTTTTCCGCTGCTGGAGGCATTGGCTCCGCATCGCCCTCCTACCGACGCCCCGGGGCCCCACCCGGGCCCGCCCCATGTCCAGGCGTGGTCCCGTGAGACCGCTGAGCAGCGCGCCGCGCGGCTGAAGGCCGATCGGGAGGGTCTGGACCGGCGGCGCTACCAGGGCTATCTGCAGTCCCAGCGTGCCTTGCACGAGGAGAACAGACGGGAGGCGCAGATCAGGGAGCTGCGTGATCTCGCCGAACAGCATTACGAGGCGGCGCGTTGGCTCCTCATGCAGGCCCACGAACTGCGCCAAGCCGGGCGGCACGAGCTCGCCGACAGGCACGTGTGGGAGGGCCGGCGGCGAGAACGCCTGCACTACCGAGCCGTCGACGAGGTGGAGGCGGTCCGTGCCGGCCAGCGTCTGCCGCGCGAGGTGATGGTCGAGGACGACCTCGACTTCTACCGCATCAACGACGACGTGGCGGACCTGGCCGTCGGCGCGGTGGAGACGGCCGACCACTCCGCGCTCACCGGTCACCGGCACCCCGAGCCGATCGACAGGTCCCGGCCCTACGGCCGCCGGGGAGGACTCCGGCCCCCGCTGGCGCTGCACCAGACCGACCTCGAACGGCAGATGCCCCGCAACCCCGACGGCAGCGTGACCCGTACCGCCGATCCCCGGCGCGGCAGATGGTTCCGCCTCGCGAACGACGGAGGCCCGGCGGCCGACGCCACCCGGGGGATCAACTGCCTCGACTGCACGCTGTCGCTGTTCGAGACCTGGGTCCACGGACGCCCGCGCGTCGCGGCGCCGCGTACGTTCGACGGCTACCTGAACGGCGACGTGAACCGGCCGGTGGGCGGGGAGGCGGACGGGCCGCTTCGCGTCGAGCAGACGACGGGCGGCCGGTTCCAGAACCTCTGCCCGCCGGACCGGCCCGGTGTCACCGGCCGGCAGCGGCAGCTGTTGGTGGACGGCGGTTACCGGGACCTGTACGCGCAGCTCGCGTCGGGCGGTCACGGCAGTTACGCGTTCCTCATCACCAGCTTCGAGGGCGGCGGATCGCACGCGTGGGTGGCGTTGAACCAGAACGGCACGATCCTCTTCCTCGACCCGCAGACGGGTGACGTGGCGGACCGGCCGATCTACCACCACAGCGGCCGTCCGGCCCGCGGCAACGTGGTCGGCGTCGACGCTCTGGTGCTCGGCCCCGACGGCCGCCCGATGCCGCTCGCCGGCCGCCCACCCGGCACCTACAACGTCCTGCCTGAGCCGCTGCCCCGTCCGGCGCCGCCACGGCCGCCGGCCCCGCCGCCGATCGCCGACGGACCCGTCCCGGACTTCAACCACGTCCATCTGCTCGGCGAGTCCACGACCATCCACCGCCGCGCCGACGGACCGATGCCGGGCAGCGCGCCGCCCGTCGAGCCGGAACCCGACCGGGTACGCGAGGACCACCGGCAGGCACACGCCGACCGGATCGCCGCCGGGCTCTACGTACGCGACGCGCTGGCGGAGAGAGGGAACCTCGACGCCGCCTTCGCCGCCGGGGTGACACCTGTCGAGTTGGCGCAGCACGCCGATGCGCCGACGTTGCGGCGGCTCGTACCGGGGCTGGACGAGAGTGGTGCGGCCGACCTCACCCGGTTGTTCGCCGACCCGCGTGTGCAGCGGATGCTCGACCAGAGCTGGGAGGCGCCGCCGCGACGCGAGGAGTTGCTGGCCGAGACGCTGGTGCGGCAGCTCGCGGAGCGGCCCGACCTGGTCCGGATGATCCTGACGACGCCGGAACTCGCCAACTCGCTCACCGCCCGGCCGCTGACCCTGCATCACCTGGCCAGCCACCAACAGGCCATCGACGTACTCGGCGAGGTCATCGACGACATCGCGGTCCGTGGGGTCGATGCGGTCATATCGCATGAACCATTGACGCCTCAACCGACGCCCATCACTCACGAGCAGCGTCGACTCGTCGATTCGGTCGCATCCCGCCGTCAGTCGAGACTGCAACCTGGGTTTGATGAAAGGCGACGTCATGATGAGGTCTACCGCCTTGCATACGTTGACCGGCTGTATGCGGATGCGGTGGTTGCCCAGCAGGAGCTGAACAGGCTCGCCATCAAGCTGGCTGCACACGGTGGCACACCGGGCTGGCGGACCGAGCCCAAGAGCCGAGAGCGTGTCCTCGACAAGCTGGAAGGTGAGTACGAGAATGACGCGTCCCAGCTCAAGGACTTAGCCGGCGCCAAAGTGCAGTTCGACAGCGTCGATGCGGTTTACCAGGCACTCGGCCGTCTAGCAGCCGACCCGGAGGTCGTGATTCTGCACATCAAGGATCGTTTCCTCAATCCCCAGGCGAGCGGTTATCGGGACCTACTGCTGAACCTCCGGATGTCGAACGGCCATGTGGGAGAGCTTCGGCTGCACCTGGTGTCGCTCGATGACATCGCAGAGTGGGAGCATTCGTTGTACGAGGTTCGGCGCGACCTCAGCGCGGTGGCAGAGATCGAGGGCAGGCCGTTGACACAGGGGGAACGTGCGATTCGGGACGGACTCCTCTGGCGAGTGCAGAACGCTTACTGGAGCAAGGTGCAAGAGAGTCTTGGGGAGGAGCCACCGCGGTGAGTCAGGTAGAGGGCTTGCGGCTGCCGAAGTTCTTCGATTACTTCGACTCCCCCCTTAAGCTCGTAGCCACGGCCGATGGCGGCGTCGCAGGCTGGAGGCTCTCCAAGGACACAGGGGGCTGGCGTGAGGCCAACAATCTCATCGACAAAGTGCTCTTCACCGGCGGTGACGAGATCAGTGAGATCTCGCGGGATGAATTCGTACAACTCACTGAGCATGAGCGAGGTCGCTATCTGAGTGGCGACGGGCCGATCTTCGCGCTCTACGAAACCGTCCGGGCGATCGAGGACACGCTCCAGCAGGAACGCCGGTACCCGACGCCGCAGGAGCAGGCGCTGATCAAGGGGATCCGGCGGCGGACCTTCGTGATGTTCGAGGAGCAGCTCCAGCAGGCCGGTGACCCCGCCGCCGACCCCACCATCGCGTCCACCGCCTCCTGAAAAGCGGCCCGGAAACGCCATGTCCTCCACCGACGGCCCACCCGTGCCCTACGTGCCGCCCGCCGACGTGGCGGAGGCGCGACGCGTACAGGAGGAGTTGCGGTCCCGGGTGGACCTGGTCGGGCCCGGTCCTGCCGCGCCCGCGACGGTGGCCGGCCTGGACGTGGCGTACGCGCAGGACGGTGACCTGCTCGCGGCGGCCGTCACGGTCCTCGACGCGGCCACCCTCGACGTGGTGGACGAGGCGGTGTGCGTGGGGCGGCCCGCCTTCCCGTACGTGCCGGGGCTGTTCGCGTTCCGTGAGATGCCGGCGTTGCTCGCCGCGCTGGACCGGCTCACCGTCCGTCCCGAGCTGCTGGTCTGCGACGGGCACGGGCTGGCGCACCCGCGCCGGTTCGGGCTGGCCTGTCACCTGGGCCTGGTGACCGGGCTGCCGACGATCGGGGTGGGCAAGACGCCGCTGGCCGGCTCGTGGACGGGTCCCGGTCCCGCGCGCGGCGACAGTGCCGACCTGTGCGACGAGGGCGAGGTGGTCGGGCGGGTACTGCGGACTCAGGACGGTGTCCGGCCGGTCTTCGTGAGCGTGGGACACCGGATGGGGTTGGACGACGCGGTGGAGCGGGTACTGGCTCTGACGCCCCGGTACCGGCTGCCAGAGACCACCCGTACGGCCGACCGGCTGTGCCGGCGGGCGCTCGCCGATGCAGGCGCGTCGGGCGGTGACCTGGGCGGGCGGTGATCGCGTGGCGCTGCACACATGTGGCGTGCTCGATGCGCGGGTGCCCGGAGGGACCGGTAGTAACCTGACCGGCGGATCCGGTCCGGACGCAACGGTGAGGTGGAGATGTCGGCAGGGCGGCACGCGGCGCGGTGGGCCATGGTCGGCGCGCTGCTGGGTGGCCTGATCGCCGTCCCGGCGTCACCGGCGTCGGCCCGGGACGACCGGGTGGGACTGCGCTCGGCGAAGAGCTTCACCGCCGGTGGTCCGCCCGGGACGGTGGCGGTCGAGGTGCGCAAGCGGACGGACGGCTGCGTGCAGTTGCGGACCGCTGTCGGGCTCCGGCTGGAGGGCCTGCGGGCCGACCAGGTCCGGGTGCAGGTGGCGTCCGGCGGCCGATGGGTGCCGGTGCAGGTCTCCGGGGACGGCGGCGCCGTCGCCACCGCCGCGGTGGCCCCGGTCGACCGGCCGCTGTGCAAGGGCAAGGGCGTCACCGTGCGTTACCGGGTGTCCTTCCTGGCCGGGGCCGTCGGCGGCCGGCTGGAGCTGGCCGGTGAGGCGAGCGCCGCGAACGGCGACGTGCTCGGCCGGGCCGGCGGGTCGGCCCGGCTGGTGGGCGCGCCGACGCCGAGCCCCACCCCGTCCCGTAAGCCCTCGCCGACGCCAAGCGCGAGCGAGACCACGGCGGCCGAGGCGACCGACACGTCGCCGGTCGCCGCCGCCGTCGCCCCGGCCACCGCCGCGGCCGACGACTCGTCGTTCGGAGGTTCCATGATCATGTGGTTCGGTATCGGGCTGGTGCTCGTCGGCGCCGCCCTCATCGTCCTGCTGCTGCGCCGCAACCGCGCCGACCGCAGCGGCGGCGGCGCGGACGCCGGCCTCCCGCCGGTCCCGCTGCCGCGCAGCACCACCACCTACCGCTCCGGCGCGCCCGGGCCGGCCCCCACGGTGTACGGGGGCGCGACGCCGCCCCGCCCGGCCGGCAACGTGTACGGCGCGCCCGCGTCCGCCCCGACGCCACCGGCCCCGCCCGCGGGGGACGCGACGAGCGTCTTGCCCCGCTTGCCGGACTGAGCCGGAACCCGACCCGCTCCCGGGGTTACCGTGACGGTGGGTGGTCATGCCGTGACCCGGCAGCCGCCACCTGCCCGACCGGAGGACGGAACACCGGGGGGCCGAACGGGGCCCGGTGCCGGGGCCGCTCGGCCGATAAGATCGCGTGCGCCGATCGGCACCGCCGACCGGTGAGACCGCATACGTGGAAGGAGCCGCGCCGTGGCCCTGGACCCGCAGTTGCTCGACATCCTCGCCTGCCCGGACACGCACCACGCCCCGCTCGACTACGACGCGCAGGCGCAGACGCTCACCTGCACCGAGTGCGGTCGCATCTTCGAGGTCCGGGACGACGTCCCGGTGCTCCTGCTGGACGAGGCGCGCGGTGGACCTGCCGCCGACGACGCGCGGGGCGGGTCGTCGCGGTGATGGAGGGTACGGCCGGGGTCAGCGGCCACCGGCACGCGGACGAGGCCCTGCTGGACGACGCGGCGCAGCTCTCCGAGCGGGATCCGGGCGGCATGCTCCGGTTCACCGCGTCCGCCGGCGCGCAGGTGCGCGAGTCGGCGGCGCTGGCCGCCGAGGCGAACCTGACAGTGCTCGCCGACGACGGACGACCCCGCGCGGTGGTCATCGCCGGCATCGGCACCGCCGGGCGTACCGGTGACGTGCTGGCCACCGTCGCCGGGCCGCGCTGCCCGGTGCCGGTCATCCCGCACCGCAGCGCCGGCGTGCCGGGCTGGGTGGGCGCGGCGGACGTGGTCATCGCGGTGAGCGCGTCCGGTCGCAGCCCGGAGGCGCTGGGCGCGGCCGAGGCGGCGCACCGGCGCGGCGCCCGGCTGGTCGCCGTCGGCGCGCCCGACTCGCAGCTCCAGTCCGTGGCGGAGCGGGCCCGGGCGCCGTTCATCCCGGTGCCCCGGCGCGCGCCGGCCCGGGCCAGCCTCTGGGCGCTCACCGTGCCGGTTCTGCTGGCCGCCCGTACCCTCGGGCTCGTGAAGGTCAACGAGGCGGATCTGGCCGAGACGGCGGCCCGGCTGGACGCCGACGCCGATCGATGCCGGCCGACCGCCGAGTCCTTCGTCAACCCGGCGAAGTCGCTGGCGCTGGGCCTGTCCGGTTCGATCCCGATCGTGTGGGGTTCGTCCCCGCTGGCCACCGTGGCCGCCCGGCGGTTCGGTGACACGCTGTCCGCGAACGCCCGCTACCCGGTGGTCGCCGGTGCGCTGGGCGAGGCGGGCCGGGGTCGCGTCGGCCTGCTCGACGGGGTGTTCGGCGGCCTGGCCGAGGGCGAGCGGGACATCTTCGCCGACCCGGGCGACGACGAGCCCGACGGCACCCGGCTGCGGCTGGTGCTGCTGCGCGACGGCGGGCTCAACGCCGACGACGACACCGACGAGCCGCTGGCGGTCGAGGAGCGCCGCGCGGACGCGGTGCAGACGCTCGCCGAGCGGCGCGGGGTGCGCTGCGACGTGGTGACCGCCGAGGGCGGCTCCGCGCTGGAGCGGCTCGCGTCGCTGGTGGCGGTCCCCGACTTCGCCTCGATCTACCTGGCCCTGGCACACGGGCTGGACCCGATGGCGGTACCGGCCATCACGGAGATGAAGGAGCTGTCTAACCAGTGAGCACACGGGGCATCGAGCGAGGCGGGGAATGAGCGCAAACGGGGGCACGAAGGCGATCGTCGCCGCCCTGGCGGCGAACCTCGGTATCGCCGTCACCAAGTTCATCGCGTTCGCCCTCACCGGCTCGTCGTCGATGCTGGCCGAGTCGATCCACTCGGTGGCCGACTCGGGTAACCAGGGCCTGCTGCTGATCGGCGGCCGGCGGGCCAAGCGGCAGGCCACGCCGCAGCACCCGTTCGGGTACGGCCGGGAGCGCTACATCTACGCCTTCATCGTGGCGATCGTGCTGTTCAGCATCGGTGGTCTGTTCGCGCTCTACGAGGCGTACCACAAGGCGTCCGACCCGCACCCGATCGAGAGCTGGCAGTGGGTGCCGGTGGCGGTGCTCGTGGCGGCGATCGTGATGGAGAGCTTCTCCTTCCGTACCGCGATCAAGGAGTCGAACCTGGTCCGGGGCAAGCAGACCTGGATCCGGTTCATCCGCCGGGCCAAGGCCCCGGAGCTGCCTGTGGTGCTGCTGGAGGACTTCGGCGCCCTGGTCGGTCTGGTCTTCGCGCTGTTCGGCGTCGGCATGACGCTGATCACCGGCAACGGCATGTGGGACGCGGCGGGCACCGCGATGATCGGTGTGCTGCTGGTGATCATCGCGATCACGCTGGCGATCGAGACCAAGAGCCTGCTGCTCGGCGAGGGCGCCGAGCAGAGCGAGCTGGACAAGATCGAGCAGGCCGTGACGAACGGTCCCGAGGTCGAGCGGATCATCCACATGAAGACGCTCTACCTCGGCCCGGAGGAGCTGATGGTGGCCGCGAAGATCGCGGTGCCGGCCTGGGAGACCGCCCACGACCTGGCCCGCGACATCAACGCGGTCGAGGCGCGGATCCGGCGTGAGGTGCCGACCGCCCGGGTGATCTACCTGGAGCCGGACATCTACTCGCCCGCCGCCGAGCAGGCCGGCACCGGACAGGCGGCGGACACCGCCGTCCCGGAGGCCGTGACCACCGGTGGGACGCACGCGACCGACGAGGTCGCCGGGCGGCCCGGGAGCTGACCGATGGAGTTGTTGCAGGGCCGGATCCGTGACTACGCCTGGGGCTCGCGCACCGCGATCGCCGAGTTGCAGGGGCGGCCGGTGCCGAGCAACGGGCCGGAGGCAGAGCTGTGGCTGGGCGCCCACCCGGGCGCCCCGGCCACTGTGCAGCGCGACGGCCGGCCGGTCAGCCTCACCGACCTGCTGGTGGCCGAGCCGGGCCACTGGCTGGGTGAGCGGCTGGTCGGCCGGTTCGGCACCCGGCTGCCGTTCCTGCTGAAGGTGCTCGCCGCCGACTCGCCGCTGAGCCTCCAGGCGCATCCGGACGCCGAGCAGGCCCGCGCCGGGCACGCCGCCGACGTGGGGCGGGTCAACTACGTGGACCCCTACCACAAGCCGGAACTGCTGGTGGCGCTCTCCGAGTTCGACGCGCTGTGCGGCTTCCGCGACCCCGGGGAGTCGGCGGAGGCGATCGCCGCGTTCGGCGTACCCGTGCTGGAACCTGTGGTGGCGGCGTTGCGTGACGGGCCGGCGGGGCTGCGGGAGGCGGTACGCCTGCTGTTGAGCTGGCCGCAGGCGGAGCGCGCCGGGCTGGTGGCGGCCGTGCTGGCGGCGGCGGAGGCCGGGCCGGCCTCGGCGGACGCCGAACTGGTCCGCACGCTGGCGGCCGGCTATCCGGCCGACCCGGGCGTGGTGGTGGCGTTGCTGCTGCACCACGTCCGGCTGGCGCCCGGCGAGGGCATCTGGATGCCGGCCGGGAATCTGCACGCCTACCTGCGCGGCACCGGCGTGGAGATCATGGCGGCCAGTGACAACGTGCTGCGCGGCGGGTTCACCGCGAAGCGGGTCGACGTGGACGAGTTGCTGCGGGTGCTCCGGTTCGAGGTGCTGACCCGGCCGGTGCTGCGGCCGGAGCAGGTGGAGCCGGGCGTGCTGACCTGGCCGGTGCCGGTGGAGGACTTCGCGCTGCACCGGGTCGAGGTGGCCGCCGGGTCGGCGGGTGTGCGGCTGACGCTGCCCGGGCCGCGGGTGGTGCTCTGCCGGGCCGGGAAGCTGACTGTCGACGACGGCGTGGGGTCGGTGACGCTGGACGCGGGTCAGGCCGCGGTGGGTACGGCGGCCGGTGGCCCGCTGGCGGTGAGCGGGGCGGGCGAGGCGTTCGTCGCCACTTGCGGCATGCACTGACCCGGACAAGTCCGACTTTCCCGAAACGGCTTGACGGTCACCCTGCGTGGTGTGACTCTGTGGGTACGCAGCGTTGTCGCGACGAAGGTCCGGTGACGTGCGGGGGAACCAAACCGGGGGGATGCGCGGGGCGGCCGGGCCGTGAGTGGAGAGTCCGCTCACGACCGACCGCCCCGTGCGCTGTCCGCCGACCGGCCGATTGCGCGGTCGGCCAACCGGGCACGGGTCGAGTGGTCCGCGAGCGTAAGGTGGAAGGCTGCGCACCACCATCGTTCGACAGGAGCTTCCATGACCAGCACCCTCCCGGCGGCCTCCAGCGGCGCGTCGTCGCAGGCCCGGCCGAGCACCCTCGCCGAGGGCGACTACAAGGTGGCGGATCTGTCGCTCGCCGCTTTCGGGCGCAAGGAGATCCGGCTCGCCGAGCACGAGATGCCCGGCCTGATGGCGATCCGGCGTGAGTTCGCCGAGGCCCAGCCGCTGGCCGGCGCCCGCATCACCGGTTCGCTGCACATGACCGTGCAGACCGCCGTCCTGATCGAGACCCTGGTCGCGCTCGGCGCGCAGGTCCGCTGGGCGTCCTGCAACATCTTCTCCACCCAGGACCACGCCGCCGCCGCGATCGTGGTCGGCCCCGAGGGCACCCCGGAGGCCCCGGCGGGCGTGCCGGTCTACGCCTGGAAGGGCGAGACGCTGCCGGAGTACTGGTGGTGCACCGAGCAGGTGCTGGCGTGGCCCGACGGGCAGGGCCCGAACATGATCCTGGACGACGGCGGCGACGCCACCCTGCTCGTCCACAAGGGCGCCGAGTTCGAGAAGGCCGGCGTCGTGCCGCCGGTCGAGTCCGCCGACTCCGAGGAGTACGCGGTCATCCTCGAACTGCTGCACCGCTCGCTGGCCGAGGACGGTCAGCGCTGGACCCGGATCGCCGCCGGCATCAAGGGCGTCACCGAGGAGACCACCACCGGCGTGCACCGGCTCTACGAGATGCACCGCGCCGGCACGCTGCTCTTCCCGGCCATCAACGTCAACGACTCGGTGACCAAGAGCAAGTTCGACAACAAGTACGGCTGCCGCCACTCGCTCATCGACGGCATCAACCGCGCCACCGACGTGCTGATCGGCGGCAAGATGGCCGTCGTCATGGGCTACGGCGACGTGGGCAAGGGCTGCGCCGAGTCGCTGCGCGGCCAGGGCGCCCGGGTCGTGGTGACCGAGGTCGACCCGATCTGCGCGCTGCAGGCGGCGATGGACGGCTACCAGGTCGCCACGCTCGACGACGTGGTGGAGCAGGCCGACATCTTCATCACCGCGACCGGCTGCTTCGACGTCATCACCAACGAGCACATGGCCCGGATGAAGCACCAGGCCATCGTGGGCAACATCGGCCACTTCGACAACGAGATCGACATGGCCGGCCTGGCCAAGCGCAGCGACGTGACCCGGGAGAACATCAAGCCGCAGGTCGACGTGTGGCGCTTCGACGACGGCCACGCCATCATCGTGCTGTCCGAGGGCCGCCTGCTGAACCTCGGCAACGCCACCGGCCACCCGAGCTTCGTGATGTCGAACTCGTTCGCCAACCAGACGATCGCCCAGATCGAGCTGTTCACCAAGACCGACGAATACCCGATCGGCGTCTACGTGCTGCCCAAGCACCTGGACGAGAAGGTCGCCCGGCTGCACCTGGACGCGCTCGGCGCGAAGCTGACCACGCTGACCAAGGAGCAGGCCGCCTACCTGGGCGTCTCCCCGGAGGGCCCGTTCAAGTCGGACCACTACCGCTACTGAGTTCCACGCTCCCGGAAGGACCGGGGTCGGCCGCCGCGCGGCCGTCCCGGTCCTTTTCGCGTACGGGGGGAGTCCGGCGGATGTCGAACCGGGTGACGTCCCGGATCAGCTTGACGTTTGCTGTGAACAGGAGCAAGGTATGGCTGCCCTAAGTTAACTGAGGCAAGCCTGACTACGGAGTCTCCATGTTCGCCACGTACCTGATCGGCCTGCGCGAGGGCCTGGAAGCGACGCTCGTGGTCAGCATCCTCGTCGCCTTCCTGGTCAAGTCCCAGCGCCGGGACCGGCTGCCGCAGGTGTGGGCCGGCGTCGGCCTGGCCGTGGCGCTGTCCGTCGGCTTCGGCTCCCTGATCCAGTACACCTCCACCTCGCTGCTGCGCACCTCCGAGTCGCGCGAGCTGTTCGAGGCGATCACGTCGGTCGCCGCCGTGGTGTTCGTGACCTGGATGATCTTCTGGATGCGCCGGGCCGCCCGCACCATCGCCGGTGAGCTGCGCGGCAAGCTCACCGACGCGCTCGCCGTCGGCTCCCTGGCCGTGGCCGGCATGGCGTTCCTCGCGGTGATCCGCGAGGGCCTGGAGACCGCGCTCATCTTCTACGCCGCCGCCGAGAGCGCGGCCGGCGGCACCGGGCCCGGCTCGCTGCTCGCCCTGGCCGGCGGCATCGCCACCGCCGTCGTGATCGGCTTCCTGCTCTACCGCAGCGCGGTACGGATCAACCTGAGCCGGTTCTTCACCTGGACCGGCGCGCTGCTCATCCTGGTCGCCGCCGGCATCCTCAAGTACGGCGTGCACGACTTCCAGGAGGCGGGCGTGCTGCCCGGCCTGAACGACCTGGCCTTCGACATCTCGAACACGCTCGACCCGGGCTCCTGGTACGGCACGTTGCTCGCCGGCATGTTCAACGTCACCGCCGCGCCGACGGTGCTGGAGCTGGCCGCCTGGGTCGCGTACGCGGTGCCGGTGCTCGTGCTCTTCCTGCGCAAGCCGGCCAAGCCCGCTCAGCCGGCGAAGCCGGCCCGGTCCGCCGAGCCGGTCCCGGCCGCCGCGCCCGCAGCCGACACGTCCGACGCGCCGGCCGACGTCGCCGCCGTTCCGTCCCCCCGCGCCTGAATCACCGTTCCCGAGGAGACCCCGCACGATGCGTACCACTCGACTCGTCGCGCCCGCCGCCGCCGGGCTGCTCGCCGTCGCCGGACTGACCGGCTGCGGGGGCGGTGACGACGCCGACGCCACGAACGGCGGGCCGATCGCCGTCAAGGCCACCGACACCGCCTGCGAGGTCGGCGACACCGAGATCGACGCCGGTCAGGTGACCTTCAAAGTGACGAACACCGGTTCCAAGGTCAACGAGTTCTACGTCTACGCCGCAGGTGACCGGGTGATGGGCGAGGTGGAGAACATCGCCCCCGGGCTCAGCCGCGAGCTGCGGGTCGAGCTGACCGCCGGCACGTACGAGACGGCCTGCAAGCCGGGGATGAGCGGCCGGGGCATCCGGGGCGCGCTGAAGGTCTCCGGCACCGCCGCGACCGTCGCCCCCGACGCCGCGCTGACCCAGGCCACCGAGAGCTACCAGCGGTACGTACGCAGCCAGACCGCCGCGCTGCTGACCAAGACCGAGGAGTTCGTGGCCGCGGTGAAGGCGAACGACGTGGCGAAGGCCAAGGCGCTGTACCCGGTGGCCCGCACCTACTGGGAGCGGATCGAGCCGGTCGCGGAGAGCTTCGGCGACCTCGACCCGAAGATCGACGGTCGTGAGGAGGTGGTCGAGGAGGGCATGGAGTTCACCGGCTTCCACCGGATCGAGAAGGACCTCTGGACCACCGGGGACGTCAGCAAGGACGGCCCGATCGCGGACCGGCTCCTGGTCGACGTCAAGGCGATCGTCGCCAAGGCCGACGCCGAGAAGCTCACCCCGCTCCAGCTCGCCAACGGCGCCAAGGCGCTGCTCGACGAGGTCGCCAGCGGCAAGATCACCGGCGAGGAGGAGCGCTACTCGCACACCGACCTCTGGGACTTCAACGCCAACCTGGAGGGCTCGAAGGCGGCCATCGCGGCGCTGCGCCCGGCGCTGGAGCAGCGCGCGCCCGACCTGGTGAAGCAGCTCGACAGCGAGTTCGCGAACGTGGAGGCCACGCTCGGCAGGCACCGCGCCGGCGACGGCTGGAAGCTGCACACCCAGCTCGGCAAGGACGAGCTGAAGGAGCTGTCGGACGCGGTGAACGCGCTGGCCGAGCCGGTCAGCAAGGTCGCGGCGGCAGTCGCGCGATGACCGGCCCGGCCGCCGGTGACGCGACGAGCGAGCCGAACCGCGAGCGGGCCGGCCGCGGCCTGTCCCGGCGCCGGGCGATGACCCTGGCCGGCGTCGGCGTGGCAGGCGTCGCCGGGGTGGCGGGCGGCGCGGGCGCGCTGCTCGCCGGCGGGAACGAGGCCTCAGCCACCGGATCCGCCGCCGGTTCGGTGCCGTTCCTGGGCGAGCACCAGGCCGGCATCACCACCCCGGCACAGGACCGGCTGCACTTCGTCGCGTTCGACGTGGTCACGAAGGACCGGGACCGGCTCGTTGCCATGCTCCAGGAGTGGACCGCCGCCGCGGCCCGGATGACCGCCGGCAAGGACGCCGGGGTGATCGGCGCGGTCGGCGGCATGCCGGAAGCTCCGCCGGACGACACCGGCGAGGCGCTCGGACTGCCCCCGTCGCAGCTCACCCTCACCGTCGGCTTCGGGCCGACGCTGTTCCGCGACGCGCAGGGCCGGGACCGTTTCGGCATCGCCGCGCGCCGACCGGCCGCGCTGGCCGACCTGCCGCACTTCGCCGGGGACGCGCTCAAGCCGGAGCTGTCCGGTGGCGACCTCTGCGTCCAGGCCTGCGCCAACGACCCGCAGGTGGCGGTGCACGCCATCCGCAACCTGGCCCGGATCGGCATGGGCGTGGTGAGCGTCCGCTGGTCGCAGCTCGGCTTCGGGCGCACCTCGTCGACGTCCCGGGACCAGGCCACCCCGCGCAACCTGTTCGGCTTCAAGGACGGCACCGCCAACCTCAAGGCCGAGGACGCCGGCCTGCTCCGCGACCAGCTCTGGGTGCAGCCCGGCGACGGTCCGGACTGGATGACCGGCGGCTCGTACCTGGTCACCCGGAAGATCCGGATGCTGATCGAGACGTGGGACCGCAGCCCGCTGGCCGAGCAGGAGATGATCGTCGGCCGGACCAAGGGCAGCGGTGCGCCGCTGGGCCGCCGGGACGAGTTCGACGAGCCGGACTTCGCCGCGAAGGGCGACGACGGCGAGCCGCTCATCGCCGACACCGCGCACGTACGACTCGCCCACCCGGACGCGAACGGCGGCGCCCGGCTGCTGCGCCGCGGCTACAACTTCGTGGACGGCTCGGACGGGCTGGGCCGGCTCGACGCCGGTCTGTTCTTCATCGCCTACCAGCGGGATCCGCGCCGGCAGTTCGTGCCGATCCAGACCCGGCTGGCGCGCAACGACGCGATGAACGAATACCTGCGGCACGTCTCCAGCGGCCTGTTCGCCTGCCCGCCCGGCGTACGCGACGCGGCCGACTGGTGGGGGCGGGCGCTGTTCGCCTGAGCCCGGCTCAGCGGCGTACCGGATCGGGGCCGGCCTCCGGTGCGGCGGACCGCAACCGGCCGGTGACCGGCGCCGCTGACCGCAACCGGCCGTCCACCGGCGCGGCGGGACGCAGGGCGGCAGGGTGCGGCACGGCGGCCGACGCCGGGACCAGCTCCGGCCAGAGCGTGGCGGTGACCGCACGGGCCCGGCCCAGCCGCAGCGCCGCCCGGCGCCCCCGCTCGGCCAGGACGGCGGACAGGTAGACCCAGTCCGGCGCGGCCCACGGCGGAGGCGGCGACGTGACCGCGGCGACCTCCGACCACAGCGCCCGGCCCAGCCGGAAACGGTCCGGCTCGGCGAGCTGGGGGAGCCGGTCCAGGTACTGCCGGACGGCCAGCGCCAGCCCGTCGTCGAACCGGGTCAGGTCGAGCGTGGCCGCCCAGGCCAGCAGCGGCGGCGGGGCCGGCGGCAGCGGCCGCCACAGCGCGGCGCCGCGGCTGTGCACCACCAGCGTGCCGGCGACCAGGTCACCCAGCCGGCGACCGCGCGGGTCGGTGAGCATCACCGTGACACTTGCGACCCAGCTCAGCAGCGGCAGCACCAGCCCGGGCCACTCCACCGCGACGCCCACGAGCGCCCGGGTCAGCGACTGGCCCACACCCACCGGGCCGCCGTCGGCGCGTACCACCCGCAGCCCCACTGCCAGCTTGCCCACCGTCCGGCCACCGGCGAAGCGCTCCATCGTCACCGGATAACCGAGCAGGACCAGCACCATCAGCACGACCTGGAGCGCGCCGGCCAGCGCCAGGTCGAGGGAGTCACCGAGCAGCGCGAGCGCCGCCATCGCCAGCACCGCGCCGAGCACCAGGAACAGCGCGACCTGGATCACGGCGTCGATCAGCAGGGCGAGCACGCGGGAGCCCAGCCGGGCCACCCGGACGTCCAGCTCCACCGCCTCGCCGCTGACCAGACCGGCATCGCCCCAACGGGGCGGTGGGGGAGGTTGCGCGCGCACCCCGACAGTGAACACCATGGACGCCGAACGGGGGAGGGTGAGTGGATCTCGACGCGTACGTGGCCGAGCACGGCGCCGAATGGCGGCGGCTGGAACACCTGACCGGGCGGCGTCGGCTCGACGCGGCCGAGGTCGACGAGTTGGTGGCGCTCTACCAGCGCAGCGCCACGCACCTCTCCGCGCTGCGCGCCCGGGCGCCCGAACCGGCGCTGGTGAACCGGCTGTCCCACCTGGTCCTCGCGGCCCGCGCCCGGGTCACCGGCCGGCCCCGGCCGTCGTGGGCGGCGGTGGGCCGGTTCCTGGCCGCCGACCTGCCCGCCGCGCTCTACCGGGCGTGGCCGTGGTGGTGCGGCGTGGCCACCGCGTTCAGCGTGCTGAGCGCCTTCCTCATCTGGTTCGTCGCCGGCAACCCCGACACCGCCGCTGCGTTCGTCGGCGACGAGGAGGCCCGGCAACTGGTGGACTCCGGTTTCGCCGGCTACTACTCCGAGTTCTCCGCGCCCACGTTCGCGTTCCGCCTGTGGACGCACAACGCCTGGCTGGCCGCCCAGTGCCTGGCCGCCGGTGTGCTCGTGGTGCCGGTGTTCTGGCTGCTGTGGCAGAACGCGCTGAACATCGGCGTGGTCGGCGGCGTGATGATCGCCTACGGGCGGGCCGACGTCTTCTTCGGCATGATCACCCCGCACGGGCTGCTGGAGCTGACCGGCATCTTCGTCGCCGCCGGGGTCGGCCTGCGGACCGCCTGGGCCTGGATCGCCCCGCCCGCGCACCTCGGACGCGGCCGAGCTCTCGCCGAGGCGGGACGGCTCGCCGCCGTGGTCGCGGCCGGCCTGGTCGGCGTCTTCGCCGTCTCCGCGCTGATCGAGGCGTTCGTGACCCCGGCGCCGGTGCCGATCCCGCTGCGGGTGGCAGCGGGCGCCGCGGTGTGGCTGGCCTTCCTGGCGTACGCGCTGGTGCTCGGCCGGCGCGCGGTCAGAGCTGGCCGAGGGACTTGAGCCGCAGATAGGTGTCGGCGACGGCCGGGGCCAGCCGGTGCCCCGGCACGTCCACCACCGTCACGCCGTAGCGCGACAGGGCGGCGCGTACCCGGTCCCGCTCGGCCAGCGCCCGCCACGCCGACGCGGCCGCGTACGGGTCGTCCGGGCCGGTCGGGGTGGCAGTGGCGAGCCCGGCCAGCACCGGGTCGCCGGCCGCCGCGAGCACCACCCGGTGCCGGGTGGCCAGCCGGGGCAGCACCGGCAGCAGCCCGTCGCCGATCGCGCCCGCCTCCAGCGCGGTGAACAGCACCACCAGGCTCCGCTGCCGCTCCCGGCGCAGCACCTCGGCGGCGATCAGCTCGAAGTCGGTCTCGACCAGCGCGGGCTGCAACGGCGCCACCGCGTCGACCAGCCGGGCGAGCAGTGCCGCACGGCCGCTGCCGGTGACCCGGGCCCGGATCTCGGTGTCCGCCGCCAGCAGGTCCACCCGGTCACCGGCGCGGGCGGCCAGCGCGGTGAGCAGCAGCGCCGCGTCGATGGCGGTGTCCAGCCGGGGCTCGTCACCGAGGCGTACCGCCGACGTGCGGCCGGTGTCCAGGACGCACACCAGGCGGCGGTCCCGCTCCGGGCGCCAGGTGCGCACCAGCACGTCGGCGCGGCGGGCGCTGCCCCGCCAGTCGATCGAGCGGACGTCGTCGCCCACCGCGTACTCGCGCAACGTGTCGAACTCGGTGCCGTGGCCGCGCCCCCGGGTCACCTGCACGCCGTCGATGACCCGCAGCCGGGACAGCTTCTCCGGCAGGTGCCGGCGGGAGTCGAAGCGGGGCAGCACCCGCAGCGTCCACCGCGGCGTCGCGGGCTGCTCGGCGCGCTGCCTCGCGCCCAGGCGCATCGGCCCGAGCGACCGTACGGTCAGCGCCACCGCCGGCCGGTCGCCGCGCCGGGTCGGGGTGAGCCGGACCGGCAGCGTGGCGGCGCCACCGGGCGGCACGGTGAGCAGGCGGTCCGGCGGCACGTCCGGGCGGGCCCCGGCCGACGGCACCCACGCGTCGCGTACCTGTGCGTACAGCGTGCGGTCGGTCGGGTTGGCCAGGTGCAGCGTGACAGTCGCGGTGCCGCCGAGGCGGACCGTCCGCTCCCCGGAGCGGGTCACCGCGAGCGCGTCCGGCGGCACCGCCATCGCGCGGTCGAGCAGCACCAGCAGCAGCACCGCCGCGGTCAGTACGGCGACGCCGAGGAACGGCGCCGGCCAGGCCGGCAGGGTCAGCGCGCCCACGCCGAGCAGCAGACCCGCCCGCCAGGTCATCGCGGCGTCGGCACGGTGGCCAGCACCGAGTCCAGCACGGCGTCCACTGTGACGCCCTCCAGCTCCACCTCCGGGCGCGGGCGGAGCCGGTGCCGCAGCGTCGGGCGGGCGACCGCCTTGACGTCGTCCGGGGTGACGTGGTCGCGGCCGGCCAGCCAGGACCACGCCTTGGCGGCGTTCAGCAGCGCGGTGGCACCACGCGGGGACGCGCCCAGCTCCAGCGCCGGAGCGGCCCGGGTGCCCCGGCACAGGTCCACGATGTAGCCGAGCACCGGCTCGGCCACGTGGACCCCCCGCACCTCCGCCCGGGCGGCGGCCAGGTCCGCGGCGCCCGCCACCGGGCGTACGCCGGCGGCACGCAGGTCGCGCGGGTCGAAGCCGGCGTGGTGCGCGCGCAGCACGCCCAGCTCCTCCTCGCGCTCCGGCAGCGGCACCGTCAGCTTGAGCAGGAAGCGGTCGAGCTGCGCCTCGGGCAGCGGGTAGGTGCCCTCGTACTCGACCGGGTTCTGGGTGGCCACGACGATGAACGGGTCGGGCAGCGGACGGCGCTCGCCCTCGACGGACACCTGCCGCTCCTCCATCACCTCCAGCAGCGCGGACTGCGTCTTCGGCGGGGTCCGGTTGATCTCGTCGGCGAGCAGCAGGTTGGTGAAGACCGGCCCCTCCCGGAACGTGAACGCGGCGGTGCGCTGGTCGAAGATCAGCGAGCCGGTGACGTCGCCGGGCATCAGGTCGGGGGTGAACTGCACCCGCTTGGCGTCCAGGTCGAGCGCGGCCGCAAGCGTCCGCACCAGCAGCGTCTTGGCCACCCCCGGTACACCCTCCAGCAGCACGTGCCCCCGGCAGAGCAACGCGATCACCAGGCCGGTGACCACGGCGTCCTGCCCGACGACGGCCTTCGCCACCTCGGCACGCAGCCGGTGCAGGGCGGCGCGGGCGCCGGACGGTGCGGTGGTCGTGACGGGTCCGGTCACCGGGTGTCTCCTTCGCTCGGATGCGGGGCCAGGGTACGGGTCAGGGCGTCCAGGTCGCGGGCCAGCTCCAGCAGCTCGCGGTCCTTCTCCGGGGCGGGGCCGTAGAGCAGGTCGGCCATCCGCTCCGGGTCGGCGCCGACGCGCTCGGCGACCCGGGCGGCCACCTCGTCGTCGGGCGTGTCCGGGGGCAGGTTGAGCCGGGTCACGAGCCGGTCCAGCGCGGCGGCGCGCAGCGTCGCGGCGACGGTGTCCCGGGCGCCCGCCCGGCGGTAGAGCCGCGCCCGGCCGCGTACCGTCTCGGCGGACCGGACGGTGACCGGCAGCGGCTCCGACACCGGCGGCCCGAGCCGGCGGGCCCGCCACAGCACCACGAGCAGGCCGGCCAGGGCGAGCTGCACCAGGAGGGCCCAGAACCAGAGCGGGAAGGCACCCCAGAGCGGGTTCTCCCGCGGCGGGTCGGCGCGGTCGGGCGGGTCGGGCCGCTCCGACCGGCCGCTGCCGGCCGGTGCGGGCTGGTCGGTGACCGGATCCGGGGACCAGCTCGGCCCGGTCGGGGCCGGCACCGGCTCGGGCAGGTCGAGCCAGACCAGCGGGCGGCCGCCGCCGAGCAGGCCGGTGGCGAGGGCCTCGTTGCCCCACTCGCCGATCCGGTCGTTGCGGAACGGGTCGCTCGCGCCGGCCAGCACCATCTCGACCCGGCCGGGGACACGCAGCAGCGCGCCGCCGTAGCAGTGGTCGACCTCGGCCGGCCCGTCGTACCGCTGCAGGTCGATCGCGGCGGTGCCGGCCCGTACCGCCTCGGGCAGCCGGCACGGCGTGCCGTCGGCGTCCGGCGGCACCGCCCGGGCGGCCCAGCGAGCGCCGGCCGGCTCGACCGGGGTGTCCAGTTCGGTGAGCACCCGCCGGGACGGCTCGACCAGCACCAGCCGGCTACCCGGCGGCAGGGTGGTCAGCTCGTCGAGCCGGTCCGGGTGCACCAGCCCGGGCGCGGGCACGAACAGCGTGCTCGGCTCGGCCCCGGCGGTTCGCAGCGCGGCCGCCAGGTCCGTCTCCCGGCGGACCGGCACGCCCTGCGTCCGCAGCGCTTCCGCGAGCCTGCTGGCGCCGTCGTCGTCGGTGGCGACCGGGGACAGGAAGCCGGGCTCGTCGGCGTCCGGCCGGTCGGCCGCGCGCAGCACGAGCGTGGTCACGATCAGCAGCACGGCGAGCCCGAGCGGGACGAGCAACCGGTACGGCCGCCGGCGCGGCGCCGCGGTGGTCGCCGTCGTCGTGGTCTCCGGTACGACAGTGGCGGTCACCGCGGCTCCTCCCCGGTCAGCTCGCGACTCAGGTCGGTGGCGAGTTCACGCATCCGCCGGTCGTGCGCGGCGGTGGCGGGACGCTGGGCGTACCAGAGGTCGGAGAAGATCGCCCCGGCCGCGTGCAACGTCGGCCGGACCTGCGGCCGGGTGCGGGCCGCCGCCTCGGTCAGCTCCACGACGGTGAGCCCGGGGCGGGGTTCCACCACCTGCCGGACGACCAGGAGCCGGACCATCTCGCGCAGCCGTTCCCGGACCGCCTCGGCGTACCGGCCCTCGGCCGCCAGCCGGTCGGCCAGCCCGGGTCCGGCCGCCGCCGGTTCCGGCAGCCGGGGCGCGGGCAGGCGTACCGGTGGCGGATCGATGCGCGGCCGGCGGGCACGCCGCCGCCGGAACCGGGGCAGCCGCAGCCGGGGCAGGCGGGGGCGGCGCAGCCGGGGCAGCGTGAACCGGGGCAGCCGGCGGGGCACCCAGGCCGGGAAGAAGTGCCAGCCCAGCCCCACCAGCAGCGCGACCGCCAGCAGGATCAGCGCGGCCAGCGGCAGCGGCACCACGTCACCGAGGGCCGCCACCGTCTCGGTCCACCACCGGCTCACCGGTGCGCCGCCAGCAGGACGGGCTCGGGCACGCCGGCCGGCGCGCGGGAGAGCCGGATGTCCAGCCCCTCGGTGCGGACCCGGGTCTCCAGGTGCAGCACCGCGTCCAGGCAGGCGAGCGCCGGGTACGCGAGCGCGTTGACAGCGGCGAAGGCGGCGATCGTCAGCGGCAGCGCCCAGGCCGACACGTCGAACAGGCCCAGCATGCCGAGACCCTGGTAGACGCCCAGCCCGATGCCGAGCCGGATCAGCCACCAGCCGAGGTAGCCCAGCAGCCGGATCGCGGCGCCCCGGGCGCTGATCCGGCCGGCCAGGCGTACCGCCCGCCAGGGCGCCAGGTGTGCCGGCACCCCGTCCAGCACCAGCACCGGCACCACCAGGCCGAGCAGCGCGTACGCCGCGAACCAGCCCGGCCCGGTCAGAGCGGCGGCCGTGACGGTCAGCCCGACCAGGACGGCGGCCGGCAGCGCCACGCCGAGCCGGGCACCGCGCAGGATCTCGGACGGCCCCGGACGGCGCCCCAGCAGCGCCGCCCCGGCGCCGCGCGCCGCCGGGCCGCCGAGCAGCGCGACGATCGCCGCCTCGGTGCCCGCGCCGGCCGCCAGCAGCAGCCAGTACTCCGGGAGGGCGTCGCCGAACTCCGCCGGCCACCAGTACGGCGGTTCGGCCCCGGCCAGCAGGCGCAGCGGGTGGAGTACCGCCTGTTCGGCGAGGGCCAGCAGCAGGGCGAGCGGCACGAGCACCCGGGCCTGGTCGCGCAGCAGCAGCACGGCCGCGTCGAGCAGCTCGCCGACGGTCAGCGGACGGCGCGGCAGCACCGCGGTCGGGCCGGCGTCGGGCACGCGTACTCCTGGGCGGGGCGAGCGGAGGTGGCGGGCGGGGCGACGCCCGGGGATCATGGTTGCACGGCGGGTCCGCATCCGGTGGACCCGTCCGCTCCGGCGCGCCACGCTGGGCGGCCACGCCGACTTGCTGTGGTGCGCGGGGCCGCCCGGCGCTACGGTGCCGTGGAGACGCCGAACACTCCAGACGAACGGGGATGGAACGATAAACCCCATGAGAGCCCGGGTACTCGTGGTCGACGACGACCCCGCCCTCGCCGAGATGCTCGGCATCGTGCTGCGCAGCGAGGGCTTCGTGCCGTCCTTCGTCGCGGACGGCGAACGGGCGTTGGCCGCCTTCCGCGACAGCCGACCCGACATCGTCCTGCTCGACCTGATGCTGCCGGGCATGAGCGGCATCGACGTGGCCCGCGCCATCC
Organism: Micromonospora sp. CNZ285; assembly: GCF_004637285.1. Classification (NCBI taxonomy): domain Bacteria; kingdom Bacillati; phylum Actinomycetota; class Actinomycetes; order Micromonosporales; family Micromonosporaceae; genus Micromonospora; species Micromonospora sp. CNZ285. The sequence goes on from NZ_SPQD01000001.1 coordinate 6,439,929, forward strand.
GGGGCGAGTCGGGCGTGCCGATCGTGATGCTGACCGCCAAGAGCGACACCGTCGACGTGGTGCTCGGGCTGGAGTCCGGCGCCGACGACTACGTGGTGAAGCCGTTCAAGCCCAAGGAGCTGGTGGCCCGGATGCGGGCCCGTCTGCGCCGGGGCGAGGACGTGGCGCCGGAGATGCTGACCATCGGCCCGCCCGGCAACCAGATCACCATCGACGTGCCGGCCCACACGGTCAGCCGCGACGGCGAGGAGGTGAAGCTGACGCCGCTGGAGTTCGACCTGCTGGTCGCGCTCGCCCGCAAGCCGCGTCAGGTCTTCACCCGCGAGGTGCTGCTGGAGCAGGTCTGGGGCTACCGCCACGCGGCGGACACCCGCCTGGTCAACGTGCACGTGCAGCGGCTGCGCGCCAAGATCGAGCCGGATCCGGAGCGACCCGAAATCATCCTGACCGTGCGGGGCGTGGGCTACAAGGCGGGTACCGGATAGCCTGGTCAGCACTGTGCTGACCTCGCCCGAGTCGCCGACCCCCGCGCCCCGCCGGCTCTCCGCCGTGCGGGCGCTCTGGCTCGCCCTGACCGGCCGCGTCGCCCGGCTGGTGGCGGCCGTGCACCAGGCGTGGCGGCGGTCGCTCCAGGTCCGTGTGGTCACCATCACGCTGGTGGCGTCGAGTCTGCTGGTGGGCGGTTTCGCCTATCTGATCGCCGACAAGATCACCAGCATCCTGCTGGAGAACGCCGAGACCGACGTGCGGCTGCGGTTGAGCAACGGCAGCGAGTACGCGGCCAAGCAGTTCAACCTCTACAGCCAGCCGCAGGAGGCGCAGCTCCAGAACACGATCGACGGCACCGTCAACTACCTGGCCGGCGGCGACCCCACCCAGACCAGCGGCGTGGTGGTGGCGATCACCGCCGACAACTTCGCCGAGTTCATCGAGCCGCGTACCACGCCCGACGTGCCGGTGGACACGGTGATCGGCGACGAGCTGCGGGCCACTGTCGCCTCGGGCAAGGTCGCGCACCAGATCCGTACCGGCTCGCTCGGCGGCGAGCGGACGAAATACCTGGTCTACGGCTCCCCGGTGCCGACCAAGTTCGGTCAGGTCGAGCTCTACTACCTCGTACCGCTGGCCCGGCAGGACGCGACGGCGGCCGACGCCCGGGCCACGGTGGTCGCCACCGGCGTCGCGCTGGTGCTGCTGCTCGGCCTGCTGGCCGCCCTGGTCACCCGCCTGGTGGTGACGCCGGTACGGGTGGCCGCGCGCACCGCGCAGCGGCTCTCCGCCGGTCTGCTGGACCAGCGCATGGTGGTCTCCGGCGAGGACGACCTCGCGCTGCTGGCGGCCTCGTTCAACCAGATGGCGACGAACCTGCAACGGCAGATCCTCCGGCTGGAGGAGATGTCCCGGCTGCAACGCCGGTTCACCTCCGACGTCTCGCACGAACTGCGGACGCCGCTGACCACGGTCCGGATGGCCGCCGACCTGATCTTCGCCGAGCGCGACGAGTTCGACCCGGCGGTGGCCCGCAGCGCCGAACTGCTCCAGGCCGAGCTGGACCGGTTCGAGGAACTGCTCACCGACCTGCTGGAGATCAGCCGGTTCGACGCCGGTTTCGCGGTGCTGGACAGCGAGCCGACCGACCTGGTGCCGGTGGTGCACCGGGTCACCGAGCGGTTGGCCGGGCTGGCCGAGCGGGTCGGGGTGACCATCGAGCTGGACCTGCCGGACACTCCGGTGATCGCCGAGGTCGACCCGCGCCGCGTCGAGCGGGTGCTGCGCAACCTGGTCGGCAACGCGGTCGAGCACGGCGAGGCCAAGCCGGTACGGATCACCCTGGGCCAGGACCAGAGCGCGGTGGCGATCACCGTGCGGGACCACGGGGTCGGCCTCAAGCCGGGGGAGGAGAAGCTGGTGTTCAACCGCTTCTGGCGGGCCGACCCGTCGCGCGCCCGGCAGACCGGCGGCACCGGGCTGGGCCTGTCGATCAGCCTGGAGGACGCCCGCCTGCACGGCGGCTGGCTGGAGGCGTGGGGCGCGCCCGGGCAGGGCGCGCAGTTCCGGCTCACCCTGCCGGCCCGCGCCGGGGACCGGCTCACCACCAGCCCGCTGCGGCTGGTGCCGGCCGACGCCACGGTGCCGTTCGGCGGCCCCCGCGACGGCGAGCTGTCCGCCATCGGGCCCGGTGGCGGCGTCGCGGCGCTGACCGCCGGACCGGCCGCCGGCGGCGACCACGCGGAGGCGCGGCCGTGAGGCGCCGCGTCCTGGCCCTGCTGCTGACCGGCGCGCTGCTGCCGGCCGCGCTCGCCGGATGCGGCATCCCGGACGAGACCGACGTGCAGGTGGACGGCTCGGCGCCGGCCGCCGAGTCCGGGGTGCTCAACGGCAGCCCGGCCCGGCCGCCCGAACCGGCGGACAGCAGCGAGCCGGTGCCGTTCGTGGAGAACTACCTGCGGGCCGCCGCGGCCGGGGAACGCGACCAGGCGTACGCCCGGGCCCGCAAGTTCCTCGCCGCGGAGGCCCGCGACCTGCTTTCGGGCAAGCCGCAGACCAGCGAGATCGAGCTGACAGTGGTGCGGCTGCGGGAGAAGCCGGAGAGCACGCCGCCGAACAACCAGGGCACCAGCACCGTGACGCTCAAGGTGCAGCAGGTGGGCGTGCTGCGCGCCGACGGCACGCTCGGCCCGCCGGTGGCCAGCGAGACGCAGTACGTCTTCGAGCTGCGCCGGGCCGAGCCGGCCGGTGCCGGCCTGCTGATCACCGAGCTGCCGAACATGCTGCTGGTCAGCGACTCGGCGGTGCGCGAGTACTACCGCCCCCGCACCGTCTACTTCTGGAACCCCGACCTGACCCGGCTGGTGCCGGACCAGCGCTACCTGCCCTCGTCGGCGCCGACCGAGCGCCGGATCACCGAGGTGATGAAGTGGCTGGCCGACCGCCCGGCGGACTGGCTGTCCCCCGCCGTGACCGGGCTGCCCGACGGCACCCAGCTGATCAACAACGCGACCGGTACGGACGGCCACTGGGAGATCAACCTGAACATGCCGGGTGCCAACGAGCAGCGACTGACCCGGCTCGGCACCCAGCTGGCGTGGTCGCTGTCGGACCTGGACGGCCAGGTCGACCTGAAGATCCAGAACCAGAAGCGGCTCACCGTCGACCTGCGGCGGGAGCGGGTCTCGACCGCCGCCTATCCCCGCGGCGGCGATCCGATGCGGTACGCCGTCTACGACGGCGCGGTCCGTCCCCTGGCGTTCGGCGCCGAGTCGCGGGCCGCCGCGCCGCTGCCGCCCGCGGAGAACCGCAACGTGGTGTCCGCGTCGCTCGCCCGCGCCGACGACCAGGTGCTCGCCGCGCTCGTGGTGACCGGGGCGGACAACCGCAGGCGGCTCAAGGTGGGCAGTGGCCCGGAACCGGTCGCGACGCTCAGCCCCAGCGACCGGACGTTCCGAGCGATGAGCCGCCCCACCTGGCTGCGCTCGCTGAACAAGGCCCGTCCGGCGGGTCTGGTGGCGGCCGACGGCCGGCTCTACCGGTTCGACGGCATGGGCCGGATGAGCGAGATCCCGCTGTCCGTCCCCGGGCCGGTGACGGCTGTGGCCGGTTCCCTCGACGGGCACCGGATCGCGCTGGTCTCCGGCGGCGCGGTCTTCGTCGCCGCGGTGAGCGTCGACGGTGGCGGGGCCAGCCTCGGGCAGCTCCGCCGGGTCACCACGCTGCTCACCGGCGTGACGGTGGTGGACTGGGTGGCGGAGAACGAGCTGGCGCTGGCCGGCAACGAGGCGGACCGGCGCTCGGCGATCCACCAGGTCAGCGTCGACGGCGCCTGGGAGACCCCGCTGACGGTGGAGATCGGCGCCCCGGTGACCCAGCTCGCCGGATATCCGGGCGGCGGCGACCGCGGCCTGGCCGCGTTCTCGTTCATGTTCGAGACGGACGGCGCGGCCTGGCGGAACAACCCGTTCGACTACGTCAAGCGGGAGCAGGTGCTCGACGTTCCGGCCGGCAGCCGGGCGACCAACCCGACCGCGCCGTTCTTCCTCTACTGAGCCGCCCGTGCGTGACCTCGGCGGGCTCTGGTCGGACCTGACCGACCTGGTGCTGCCCGCGGGGTGCGCCGGGTGCGGTGCGGGGTCGGTACGGCTGCGGCACGGCTTCTGCTCGGGCTGCGTACGGGAGCTGGAGTCGCTGCGTCCCGCCCCGGCACGGCCCGATCCGGCCCCGCCCGGCCTGCCGCCCTGCGTCGCGCTCGGCCCGTACGGCGGCGCGTTGCGCGAAGGGCTGCTGGCGTACAAGGAACGGGGCCGGCACGGGCTGGCCCGGCCGCTGGGCGCGCTGCTGGCCGAGGTGGTCGCGGCGGCCGTGGGACCACCGGGGCCGGTGACGCTGGTGGCGGTGCCCGACACCGCACGCGCCGCCCGGGCCCGCTACGGCGACCACCTGGACCGGCTGGTCCGCCCGGCCGCGGCCCGCCTGCGCGCGGCCGGCTGGCCGGTACGCGTGCTGCGCCCGCTGCGGGCGCTGCCCCGGACCGACTCGGTGGCGCTGGACAGCGCCGGACGGGCCGCCGCCGCCGAGGCGGCGTTCCGGTTGCGCCGGCCGCCGGGCGGACACCGGCCGGGGGAGACCGTCGTGCTGCTCGACGACATCGTCACCACCGGTGCCACGCTGGCGGCGGTGAGCCGGATGTTGCATGGCGCGGGAATGACGCCAAAGGCCGCGGCCGTGCTCGCCGCAACGCAAAAGCGGCACCGTCGGTGACGCTTCGTGTATCCGTTTCACCCCTTGGTGTATGAGCTGTTAAATTTCGCGACCGCCTTCGGCAACCAGGGGTGACGGGTGGCCGTACAGGAGTTAGCGTTTCGGTGTCGGGGGTAGTGAGGGTCAAACCTTCCCCGGCATTGGAAGGAGGCGTAGCCGAACAACACCGGTCGACGCCGAGCGGGGCCCTCCCGGGCGCGTCGACCGGATGATCCGGACCGAACGACCGTCCGAACAAGGGAGGTCACGTGGACATCGTGGTCAAGGGCCGTAACGTCGAAGTGCCGGACCATTACCGGGTGCACGTAGCCGAGAAGCTCGCGAAGATCGAACGCTACGACCAGAAGCTCATTCGCGTGGACGTCGAGTTGTTCCACGAGCGCAATCCACGCCAGGCGGACACCTGCCAGCGGGTGGAGATCACGTGCGTGACGCGCGGCCCGGTGATCCGGGCCGAGGCCTGCACGAACGACTTCTACAGCGCGCTCGACGCCGCCATCGCCAAGCTGGACACGCGATTCCGCCGCGCGGCGGACCGTCGCCGGGTACACCGCGGGCGGCACGCGCCGATCTCCGTGGCCGCCGCGACCGCCGGTCTGCCCGTGGCCGACCTCGACGGTCCCGGCCTGGCGGCGCTCGACGGCCACGGCACCGCCACCGCGGTCGCCGAACGCCCCGACGAGAGCGGCTACACCGAACCCGACGACCAGCCGTGGCACATCGCCCGGGCGAAGGTCCACCCCGCCGAACCGATGACCGTCGACGACGCGCTGTTCCAGATGGAACTGGTCGGCCACGACTTCTACCTGTTCCAGGACAAGGAGTCCGGCCGCCCGAGCGTGGTCTACCGGCGGCACGCGTACGACTACGGGATCATCCAGCTCGACTCGTGACCCCTTGACCGGTCAGGACGGGCCCCGCGCGGGGCCCGTCCTCAGTTCTCGTCGGCGGCGAGCCGGCCGTAGACCACCGAGTCGACACGGACGCCGTCCGGGCCGGGCAGCCGGCCGCGCAACAGCCCCTCCCGCCGGAAGCCGGCCCGTTCCAGCACCCGCTGTGAGGCGACGTTGTCCGGCCGGGTGCCGGCCCACAGCCGGGCCACCCCGATGCCGAACGCCCACCCGGCGACCAGCCGGACCGTGCGCGCCGCCAAGCCGCGCCCGCGCGCCTCGGGCAGCAGGCTGTAGCCGATCATGGCCTGCCCGGTGGCCGGCTCGTCGTAGAACAGCGCGCAACCACCGACGACGGTGCCGGTGGTCGCGTCGAGGATCGCCAGGTCGGCGGCCTCGCCCGCGAGCCAGCGGCTCGCCGCCAGCCGGCAGCGGCGCGCGAGCGCCGCCGGCTCCGGCGCCACCGGCGGCACCCGGTTCGCCACCACCTCCGGCAGCGAGTGCAGCCGGTACAGCGCGTCCGTGTCCGCCGGCTCCACCGGGCGCAGCGTCACCACGCCGTCGGTGAGCCGGCCGTCCGGCAGGTCCGGCAGCAGGCGGGGGACCGGCCCGGGCGGGTCGTCGGCCAGCCGCACCCAGGCGATCAGATCCTGACGTACGCCGTCGCCGTCCGCGCCCGCCGCCCGGCGTACGCCCTCGTGCCGGTAACCGCAGGCCAGGGCGATGCGCTGGCTCGCCACGTTGTCCGTCCGGGTGAGCAGCTCCAGCCGGGCCGCGCCGGCGGCGAACGCCCGCTCGGTCAGCAGCCGGGTGGCGGCGGTCGCCACGCCCCGGCCGCGCGCCGCCGCTCCCACCCAGTAACCGATCTCGTACGTCGCCCGCTCCGCGCTGAGCCGGGTCAGCCCGATGCTGCCGAGCAGCCGGTCGGTGGCCGGGTCGGCGATCGTGTACGCGGCCCCGCCCGCCGCCCACGCCCCGGGCGCGCCCTCGTCGATCCACCAGAGGGCGGCGTCGGCGTCGTACGGGTCGGGCAGCAGGGGCATGAACCGGCGGATCTCCGGGTCGGCGCACCCGGCCACCATGTCCGGCACGTCCGCGAGGTGGCACGGCCGCAGCCGTACGCCGTACCCCTCGATCGTCTCGGGGGTCACGCCAGGTCGCCCGGCAGCAGGCCGCCGATCCAGACGTCCTGCCGCTCGCCGCGGTGCTGGACGCCGCCGCGCAGCGTGCCCTCGACGGTGAAGCCGGCCTTCTCGGCGGCCCGCCGCGAGGCGGTGTTGCCCACGTTCGCCCGCCACTCGATCCGGGCCAGGCCGAGCGTGGTGAAGCCCCAGGCGCACACCGCGGCGAGCGCGGCCGGCAGGTATCCCCGGCCGCGGGCGTGCGGCGCGGTCATGTAGCCCACGTCGGCCACCAGCGGGTCGTTCGGCAGCAGGCGCAGGTCGATCGAGGCGACGTACTCGTCGTCCGGGTCGGCCACGGCGAACGTCACCGCGGTGCCCCGCGCCCAGGCCGGGCGCACCAGGTCGCGCAGGAAGCCCTCGGCGTGCTCCGGCCGGTACGGGTGCGGCACCGTGGTCCAGCGGATCGTCTGCTCGTCCTGGCAGGTGCGGGTCACCGCGGCCAGGTCGCGTTCCTCCAGCGCGCGCAGCCGCAGCTCGGTGTCCCCGGCGGTGGCGAACAGGACCGGCTGCGGCCGGCCGAAGACCGCCGCGCGGCGGGCCTGGAGCGTGTCCGGGCCGTAGGGGACCGGATCGCCGGCGGCGGCGACCTCGCCGGGGAGCAGCGAGCCGATCCAGCCCTCGGTCCGGCCGCCGGGGCTGGGGTCGGCCAGTCGCAGCTCACCCTCGATCCGGAAGCCGGCGCGCAGCGCGATCAGCCGGGAGGCGTGGTTGCCGATCTCGGCCTGCCAGGTGAGCCGGCGCAGCTTGAGCGCGTCGAACGCCCAGCGGGCGAGCGCGCGGGTGGCGCGGACCGCGACGCCCCGGCCCCGGGCCCACGGCGCGGTCCAGTAGCCCACCTCGGCCGAGTCCCGCGCGCGGTCGACGGAGACCAGGCCGAACGAGGCGAGCAGCTCACCGGTGCCGGCGTCGCAGACCGCGAAGAGCGCACCGGTGCCCTCGGCCCAGGCGGTGGCGCTGATCGTGGTGACGTACTCCGTCGCGTGCTCCGGCAGGTACGGGCGAGGTACGGTGGTCCAGCGCTGGATGTCCGGATCCTGGCAGGCGCGGTACACCGCGTCGGCGTCCTCAGCGCGCCACGGGCGCAGCAGCAGGCCGTCCTCGATGATCTCCACAGGCTCCATCCGAGCCATCGTGCCGGATCGTTCGCGCACGGCGTAACCCGATTAGCGGCCGGTGACGCACGGTCGCGGCGTTATGTCGGGTTCCGGAGCCCGACCGCCGCCACCAGTGACCATCGTCGCGTCGGAGCGCCTACGATGGTTCGAGACCGTCTAGGGGAGCGTTGATCCGTGTCGATTCTGGAAAAGTTCCTTCGCGCCGGCGAGGGCCGCATGGTGCGTCGGCTGAAGGCCATCGCTGCCGCCGTCAACTCGATCGAGGACGACTACGTCAACCTCAGCGACGACGAGCTGAGCGGCATGACCGAGCAGTTCAAGGAGCGGCTCGAGGATGGCGAGACCCTCGACGACCTGCTGCCCGAGGCGTTCGCGGTGTGCCGCGAGGCCGCCTCGCGGGTGCTCGGCCAGCGCCCCTACGACGTCCAGGTGATGGGTGGCGCGGCGCTGCACTTCGGCAACATCGCGGAGATGAAGACCGGTGAGGGCAAGACGCTCACCTCGGTCATGCCGGTCTACCTGAACGCGCTCGCCGGCAAGGGCGTGCACGTGATCACGGTGAACGACTACCTGGCCGAGCGCGACGCCGCCTGGATGGGCCGCGTCCACGAGTTCCTCGGCCTGCGCGTCGGCGTGGTGCTGCCCAACCGGCCCGCCAGCGAGCACCGCGCGGCCTACGAGTGCGACATCACCTACGGCACGAACAACGAGTTCGGCTTCGACTACCTGCGCGACAACATGGCCTGGTCGAAAGACGAGCTGGTCCAGCGCGGCCACTTCTTCGCCGTGGTCGACGAGGTCGACTCGATCCTGATCGACGAGGCGCGTACCCCGCTGATCATCTCCGGTCCGGCCGAGCACTCCGCCCGGTGGTACCAGGAGTTCGCCACGGTGGTGGCCCGGCTCCAGCCCGGCACCGACGGCGAGGGCGACTACGAGGTCGACTACGCCAAGCGCACCATCGCGATCACCGAGCGCGGCGTCGCCAAGGTGGAGGACCGCCTGGGCATCGACAACCTCTACGAGTCGGTGAACACCCCGCTGGTCGGCTACCTGAACAACGCGATCAAGGCCAAGGAGCTGTACAAGCGCGACAAGGACTACATCGTCAACGACGGTGAGGTCCTGATCGTCGACGAGTTCACCGGCCGCATCCTGCACGGCCGCCGCTACAACGAGGGCATGCACCAGGCGATCGAGGCCAAGGAGGGGGTGGAGATCAAGCAGGAGAACCAGACCCTGGCCACGATCACGCTCCAGAACTACTTCCGCCTCTACGAGAAGCTCTCCGGCATGACCGGTACCGCCCAGACCGAGGCGGGCGAGTTCAACAAGGTCTACAAGGTCGGCGTCGTGACCATCCCGACGCACCGGCCGATGGTCCGGCTCGACCGGCCCGACGTCATCTACAAGACCGAGAAGGCCAAGTTCAACGCCGTCGTCGAGGACATCGCCGAGCGGCACGAGCAGGGCCAGCCGGTGCTGGTCGGCACCGTCTCGGTGGAGAACTCCGAGATCCTGTCGCACATGCTGCGCCGCCGCGGCATCCCGCACTCGGTGCTGAACGCGAAGTTCCACGCCAAGGAGGCGGAGATCGTCGCGCAGGCCGGGCGCAAGGGCGCGGTCACCGTCGCGACCAACATGGCCGGCCGCGGTACGGACATCCTGCTCGGCGGCAACCCCGAGTTCCTCGCCGCGAACGAGCTGCGCCAGCGCGGGCTCGACCCGGTCGAGCAGCCGGAGGAGTACGCCAAGGCGATGGAGGAGATCCTCCCGACCTGGAAGCAGGCGTGCGACGTCGAGGCGGAGGAGGTCGCCGCCGCCGGTGGGCTCTACGTGCTGGGCACCGAGCGGCACGAGTCCCGCCGGATCGACAACCAGCTGCGCGGTCGTGCCGGCCGGCAGGGTGACCCGGGCGAGTCGCGCTTCTACCTGTCGCTGCAGGACGAGCTGATGAAGCGCTTCCGGGCCGGCGCGGTCGAGGCCGTGATGGACCGCTTCAACATCCCGGAGGACGTGCCCATCGAGTCGAAGATGGTCACCCGCCAGATCAGGAGCGCCCAGGCCCAGATCGAGGGCCAGAACGCCGAGATCCGCAAGAACGTCCTCAAGTACGACGAGGTGCTGAACAAGCAGCGCCAGGTGATCTACGCCGAGCGCCTCCGGGTGCTCAACGGCGAGGACCTGTCCGACCAGGTCCGCAACATGATCGACGACGTGGTGACCGCGTACGTGGTCGGCGCGACGAGCGACGGCTACGCCGAGGACTGGGACCTCGACCAGCTCTGGTCGAGCCTCAAGCAGCTCTACCCGGTGGGGATCACCGTCGAGGAGCTGGAGGAGGAGGTCGGTTCCCGTTCGGGCATCGACCAGGACTTCCTGCTCGCCCGCCTCAAGGAGGACGCGCACGCCGCGTACGACAGGCGTGAGGAGAGCCTCGGCGAGGAGGCGGTCCGCCAGCTCGAGCGCATGGTCCTGCTCCAGGTGATCGACCGTAAGTGGCGCGAGCACCTCTACGAGATGGACTACCTCCAGGAGGGCATCAGCCTGCGGGCGTACGCCCAGCGCGACCCGGTCATCGAGTACCAGCGCGAGGGCTTCGACATGTTCGCCTCCATGATGGACGGCATCAAGGAGGAGACTGTCGGCTTCCTCTACAACCTGGACGTCCAGGTCGAGGAGGCGGAGCCGGAGGCCGAGGAGGTGCAGCTGCTGGACAAGCCGGTGGAGATCCGGGCCAAGGGTCTCAACCGCGCGCCGCAGCAGCAGGGCCTGCAATACTCGGCGCCCGCCGTGGACGGCGAGGCCGGCCGAGGTGCCCCGGTGATCGAGCGGCCCGAGCAGCAGGCACCGGCGCTCGGCATCGGCCAGCAGTCCTCGGAGCGCCCGGCCGCCACCACGCCGCGCCGTGCTCCGGCCGGGGCGAGCGGCCAGGCTGTGGCCGCCAGCACCGCCCGGCGGGCCGCGCCCGGCCAGGTCGACGGCGGTGAGGGCCCGTCCCGTAACGCGCCCTGCCCGTGTGGCTCCGGCCGCAAGTACAAGCGCTGCCACGGCTCGCCCAACGGCGGCAACTGACCCCGAACGCCCACGACGGGCCCCGGCCACCAAGGCCTGGGCCCGTCGCAGTCCTCCCGTCCTCACTCGCGCCCTCCCTCGGCCGATCTTGCAGTTGCGGCCCCTGTTGTGACCGATTCATGCCGGCATCGGGGGTCCGAAAGTGCAAGATCGCGGGGGTTGGTGGGGTGGCGTGGGCGGAGATCCTCGTTCGGCTGGTTGCTGCGGCGAGCCTCCCGCTGAGCGAGATTGGCATTCCGCTTGGTGGAAGCGGTGGAGATCTTGGTAGGAAAGGGCCCCTATGAGGGCCGTTTGGTACCAAGATCGCGCCGGGCGCCGGGCGCCGGGCGTCCGCACACCGATCGGCGCGTCGGGCCAGGTCGGGGAGGCGATGGCCGGGCTCAAAGGACGTCCAGGACCTGGCACAGCCAGGTGCCCCGGCGGCGTTCCAGGCGTATCGCCACCGCCCAGCTCGCGCCGCCGGCGCCAGCGAACACGGCGGTGGCCTCGACCGCACCCGCGCGCGGCTCGCACACGCGCAGGCGCCGCAGCAGCAGCGCCGGCCGGGCGGTACGGCGGCGGACCGGTGGCACCCGGCGGGCCGCGCGGGTCAGCTCGGCGGCCACCGGGCCGGCCGACTCGGGCAGGCAGAGCGGCCGGAGCTGACCGGGCGGCCGGAAGCCGTTGACGATCTCCAGGAAGGTGCGCACGAACCGGTGCGCCGCCCGCGCTCCCTCGGGTGTGGCGGAGGCGAGGGCTGACGCCTGCGCCCCGGACCAGCGGGGCCAGGCGGGTGCCGGGTCCGGTGGGCGGCCGGCGGGGCGTGTGGCGGCACGGCGGCGCGGGTCGGCCAGGTCGAGCGTGAGCTGACCGACGGGACTCCAGAGCGGCTCCTCGTCGGTGCACGGCGGGTCGAGCGGCGGGGCGGGCCGGAGACGGACCGGCGGGCGGGGTGCGCGTGGACGGCGGGTGTCGACCATCTCGAATCCTTGCGTTTGCCTTCGTTTGCCTCCGACAGGCTCTCATCTTTCCGGACTCGGACGACCGCCGTCAATGGCAGGCGGTACCCGGGCGGTCACTCCTCGTCGCGCTCGCCGAGCGGGTTGCCGCGTACCCACTCGGCCGTCTCGGCGTACTTGCGCTCGATGTATTCCTCCAGCCGGGCGCGCTCGACCCGCCACTGACCCCGGCCACCGATCTTGATCGCGGGCAGTTCGCCGCTGCGGACCATGTGGTAGACCTGCGAGTCCGACACGTTCAGCTCGGCGGCGACGTCGGACAGCAGCAGGAACCTCGACTCCACGGTGTGACTCCCGGGGTTGGTTGCGTTTGCTTCAGTTTGCCATCACCAGGTGACATCGCCACGCGCCCGTTCGGGAGACACACCGGCGGGAGACTTCACCCGCGCGGGTGCCGGGTGTATGACGGTCTCGGCGTACGGCATGATCGGCGCCCGGAGTCGGCGTCCGCCGGCGATCGGCCTGAGTGTGGGAGTGACCGGTGACCGACGAGCTTGTCCGGGTGTACCTGCCGGCGACCGTTCCCATGCTCGCCCGTCTGCGCGAGGAGGGGCTGAGCGCCGAGGCGGCGCACGCCGTGACCCCGGAGTTGCGTGAGTGGTACGCCGAGGGTGACGAGGAGGAACTGGAGTACGTGGCCTTCACCCGGGCCGCCCAGGACGCGTTGCTCCTGCTCCGGCACGACCCCGCCGCGCCCCGGCGACGGGTGGTCGTCTCGGCCGACCTGCCGGCCCGTGCTGTCGACCGGGTCGGCGGCGAGCTGGGGTCGAGCGTGGTCCGACCTGCCGGGCCGGTGCCGGTGAAGTCGGTCGCCGCGCTGCACGTGGACGGCGCGGACGCGGTCGAGGACGTGGCCGCCGCCGTCGACGTGGTGGTGGAGGCCCAGGCCGGCGACCCGGATGCCCAGTTCATCGTCGACGGCGCCGAGGACCACGAACTGGAGTGGTACGACGTGACCGAGCTGGACCTGCTCCTGCGCGAGGCGGGCTGACGGCGCGCGGTTCAGGCCGCCGGCTCGTCCTCGTCTTCTACCGGGCGCGGCCCGAGCGTGCGCCCGAAGACGATGAGCGTGGTCAGCGCACCCACGAAGAGCACCCAGATCCCGTTGTCCACCCGTGAGGTGCCCAGCGCGGTCTGCGCCACCTCGTCGGCCTCGCTGAGCGCGGCGGCCAGGTCGAGCAGCCCGCGGCCGCCGATCCGGATGATCACCTCGGTGAGCAGCAGGAGCAGGCCCGCGCCCGCCCCGGCGACCAGGTAGGCCGGCCAGCGCAGCGGCAACGCGGCGCCGTCGCGGCGCTCCGCCCGGCGCCGGGACCAGGTGAGATAGAGGTACGCGGCCAGGCCGGCGAGCAGCCCGGCGAGCAACGATTCGGTACGCGAGACCCACTTCGCGGCGTCGAGCACCGACTGCTGGGTCTCCCCGGCGCCGAACAGGTCGGAGAGCGGATCGCGGACGCGGCTGAACAGCACCACGAAGATCTGCGCGGTGAGCGTGGCGAGCGTGATCGCCCCCACCACCCGGGCCTGGCGCGCGCCGGCCATCGCCCCGCCGATGATCGCTGCCGCCGCCGCGGTACCGGCGATGGTGTTCGTGGTGGCGTTGTCCGCGTACGTCAGGTTGATCGCCACCGCGGTGACGAGCCCGACCAGGAGGCCGGTGCCGACGGCGGCCAGGAAGCGCAGCGTGGCGCGACCCAGCCGGTTCGTCGCGAGCAGGGCCACCGTGGCGCCGGTGACCAGCGCCGCGGTGATGACGCCGGGCAGCGCGTACGCGGAGAGGCTGATCGCGGTGACGCCTGCCGCCGTGGAGTGGATCGCCTCGCGGGTGGACCAGAGCATGGCGGCCAGCCACCCGGCCGAGAGCAGGGCGAGCACGATCGCGCCCGGCGCGAACTCCGGCCGCCCGCCGGTGACAGTGCCCTCGTCCGCGTGCCCGGCTGCTTCCTCGCCGGAGGACGTCTCGACGGCGGTCCCGTCGCCCGTGGGCTCGACGGCCTCGGGCTGATCCGTCTCCGCGGCCGTGGAGCTGCCGGGCTGGTTGCTCATCGTCTTCCCTTCGACGGTCGCCGGATCTCCCCGCGCCGGGCCGGGCAGGTCACCGGTCATCCAGCGTACGCGGCGTGCCACCGCTCCCCGGGCGGGCCGTGTGCCGTTCGCGCCTTGATCGACTGCAGGACGCCGATGTGGTGGCGTCCCGAAGGCTCGGATGCCGCCGTCGCCCCGAGGTGGAGTGGATCAACCGGTCCGCGCGGGTGCCGACGAATCGTCGATGAACGGGGTTGTGATCCGATGTTTCGTCGGATGTGGGTGGGTTGAGCCGACGGTCCCGAGATGATCCGGCTGTCCGGTGTACCGGGGAGGCGCGGCCCGCGGGGGCGTCTCGTGACAGAATCGGGCCAGGTCCCGCCGCCGCTGACCCCGCGGTGTCCGGCGTCCGGCCGCCGGCCGGCGCCCGCGGGTCCGGTTTCGCCGTCGCCGTCGAGATCGCCAGGAGCCTGTGATGGACGCCGTGTTCTCCGTACCCGAGCCGATCAACGAGCCGGTACACACCTACGAGCCCGGCAGCGCCGACCGGGAACGGCTCCAGCGGCGGCTGGCCAAACTGGCCGCCGAGCGGATCGAGCTGCCGATGACGATCGCCGGCGAGCGCCGGATGGCCGGCGGCGCCTCGATCGACGTGGTGCAGCCGCACAAGCACGCGCACGTCCTCGGCGTCACCGGGCACGCCACCCACGACGACGCCCGCGCCGCGGTCCAGGCCGCCAAGGACGCCGCTCCGATGTGGCGTGCGCTGCCGTTCGAGGAGCGGGCCGCGATCTTCCTGCGCGCCGCCGACCTGCTCGCCGGCCCCTGGCGGGACACGCTCAACGCGGCCACCATGCTCGGCCAGTCCAAGACCGCCGTCCAGGCCGAGATCGACTCGGCGTGCGAGCTGATCGACTTCCTCCGGTTCAACGTGCACTTCGCCCGGCGGCTCCTGGCCGAGCAGCCGTTGTCCTCGCCCGGGGTCTGGAACCGCCTCGACCACCGGCCGCTGGAGGGGTTCGTCTACGCGATCACCCCGTTCAACTTCACCGCGATCGCCGGCAACCTGCCGTCCGCGCCGGCCATGCTCGGCAACACGGTGGTCTGGAAGCCGTCCCCGACCCAGCAGTTCGCGGCGCACTTCACCATGCGCCTGTTCGAGGCCGCCGGCCTGCCGCCCGGTGTGATCAACATGGTCACCGGGCGCGGCGAGGAGGTCTCCGAGGTGGCGCTTGCCGACCCGGACCTCGCCGGCATCCACTTCACCGGCTCGACCAAGGTGTTCCAGCACCTGTGGAAGACCGTCGGCGACAACATCGCCCGCTACCGGGGCTACCCCCGGCTGGTCGGCGAGACCGGCGGCAAGGACTTCGTGGTCGCGCACTCCAGCGCCGACGTGGACGCGCTGCACACCGCGCTGATCCGGGGCGCCTACGAGTACCAGGGCCAGAAGTGCTCGGCCGCCTCGCGGGCGTACGTCCCGCGGTCGATCTGGGAGGGCGGCCTGCGCGACCGGCTCGCCGCCACCGCCGACTCGCTGACCTACGGCGACGTGACCGACTTCAGCAACTTCGGCGGCGCGGTGATCGACGACAAGGCGTTCGGCCGGCACACCGCCGCGCTGGAGCTGATCAAGGGCGACGACTCCTGCCGCATCCTGGCCGGCGGCACCGCCGACGACTCGGTCGGCTACTTCGTCCGGCCGACGCTGTTCGAGTGCTCCGACGCCGCGCACGAGACGTTCACCACCGAGTACTTCGGGCCGATCCTCGGCGTGCACGTCTTCGACGACGCCCGTTTCGACGAGGTGGTCACCCAGGCCGAGTCGATCGCGCCGTACGCGCTGACCGGGTCGATCTTCGCGACCGACCGCCGGGTGGTCGACCAGGTGGCGGAGAAGATGCGGTACGCCGCCGGCAACTTCTACATCAACGACAAGCCGACCGGCGCGGTGGTCGGGCAGCAGCCGTTCGGCGGCGCCCGGGCCAGCGGCACCAACGACAAGGCGGGCTCCTGGCACAACCTGGTCCGCTGGATGTCGCCGCGGACGATCAAGGAGACGTTCGTGCCGCCGACCGATCACGCCTACCCGCACATGGGCTGAGACGCTCGCAAGAGGGCCCGTCCCGGCCGGGGCGGGCCCTCTTCCTCATCCGACAGTGCACATCGGACCCGTCATCGGGTGCCGAAATGAGCAAATCCTGGACGCCAGAGCCGACAAAGTGGCAGCTTAGAGGGCATGGCGGAATCCGGAGTCAACCCGACGGCAGCAGCTCTGCTCGGCCTGCTGCACGACGGCCCGATGACTGGCGGCCAGTTGATGGCCGCCGCTGAGCGCCGGCTGGCGCCGTACTGGTCGATGACCCGCAGTCAGGTCTACCGGGAGCTGCCGGTCCTGGCCGAGAAGGGTCTGGTGCGTCTCGGCAAGCCCGGGCCGCGGATGAGTCAGCCGTACGCGCTGACGGCGGCCGGGAAACGGACATTCTCCCGCTGGCTGGCGGAGAATCCCGGCAAGGACACCATCCGTAACCCGATAGCGCTACGGATCGCGTTCGGTGACCTGCACTCGTCGAGCCAGCTCAAGAACCTGTACGCGACGGCGAACGAGTACCACACCGAGGCGCTGGCGGCGGTGCGGGAGCAGGTCAAGAACGCCAAGAAGGAAGGCGACAGCTACGACGCCAGCGCGCTGGAGTTCGCCGTCGCCTACCACAAGGCGGCGCTGTCCTGGCTGAAGACCGCGCCCGTCGGCTGACCACCCGCGTCGACCAGGCAGTAGTCTTGTCTGTCGTGACCGCTGCCGATTACGCCGAACAGCTCAAGGACCTCGACGCCACGCTGCGCAACATCGAGGCTGTGCTCGACCTCGACAAGCTGCGCGAGCAGAAGGCCCGGCTGGAGCAGGAGGCCTCCGCCCCCGACCTCTGGGACGACCAGGCCAAGGCGCAGCAGGTGACGTCGCAGCTGTCGTACGTCAACGGCGAGATCACCAAGCTCGGTGACCTGCGCTCCCGGCTCGACGACGCCGGGGTGCTGCTGGAACTCGCCCAGGCCGAGGACGACCCGGGCGCGCTGACCGAGGTCGAGTCGGAGATCACCGGGCTGACCAAGGCCATCCAGGAGATGGAGGTCCGGACGCTGCTCTCCGGCGAGTACGACTCGCGGGAGGCGCTCGTCGCGATCCGGGCCGGCGCCGGTGGCGTGGACGCCGCCGACTTCGCCGAGATGCTGCTGCGGATGTACCTGCGCTGGGCCGAGCGGCACGGCTACCCGACCGAGGTCTACGAGACCTCGTACGCCGAGGAGGCGGGCCTGAAGTCGGCCACCTTCACGGTGAAGGTGCCCTACGCCTACGGCACGCTCAGCGTGGAGTCCGGCACGCACCGGCTGGTGCGGATCAGCCCGTTCGACAACCAGGGCCGCCGGCAGACCAGCTTCGCCGGGGTCGAGGTGCTGCCGGTCACCGAGCAGACCGACCACATCGACATCCCGGAGAACGAGGTCCGGGTGGACGTCTACCGGTCGTCCGGGCCGGGCGGGCAGAGCGTCAACACCACCGACTCGGCGGTGCGGCTGACCCACATCCCCACCGGCATCGTGGTGACCTGCCAGAACGAGAAGTCCCAGCTGCAGAACAAGGCCTCCGCGATGCGGGTGCTCCAGGCCCGGCTGCTGGAGCGCAAGCGGCAGGAGGAGGAGGAGAAGCTGGCCGGCCTGAAGACCGGCAGCACCAGCTCCTGGGGTGACCAGATGCGCTCGTACGTCCTGCACCCGTATCAGATGGTGAAGGATCTGCGTACCGAACAGGAGACGGGCAATCCGTCCTCGGTCTTCGACGGTGACTTGGACAGCTTCATCGAGGCGGGAATCCGCTGGCGGAAGCAGCAGCAGCTCAGCGCTGACAGTGCGTGATCACGGTTGGACGCAGCGCGTCATCGATCTCGGGCTGACCGGGTAAATCGATGACGCGCACCGCTTCGGCGGGGCGTGGGGCTTGGCTCTGCGGTTACACCGCGTAGACTACCGACCCGTGATTCAGCTTGAGCAAGTGACGAAGACGTACCCGAAGGCGTCCCGGCCTTCGCTCGACAACGTGTCCGTCTCGATCGAGAAGGGCGAGTTCGTCTTCTTCATCGGTCCATCCGGCTCCGGCAAGTCCACCATCATCAAGTTGCTGCTGCACGAGGTCACGCCCAACAAGGGCCGGGTCGTCGTCAACGGCAAGGACGTCACGTCGATGCGTTCCTGGAAGCGACCCCACTTCCGGCGTTCCATCGGCTGCGTCTTCCAGGACTTCCGGTTGCTGCCGAACCGCACCGCGTACGAGAACGTGGCGTTCGCGCTGGAGGTGATCGGTAAGACGAAGGCGGTCGCCCGCCGGGTCGTGCCGGAGGTGCTGGAGCTGGTCGGTCTCGGCGGCAAGGAGCACCGCTACCCGCACGAGCTCTCCGGTGGTGAGCAGCAGCGTGTCGCGGTGGCCCGGGCGTTCGTCAACCGGCCGCTGATCCTGCTGGCCGACGAGCCGACCGGAAACCTGGACCCGGACACCTCGATCGAGATCATGCGCCTGCTGGACCGGATCAACCGCACCGGTACGACCGTCGTGATGGTCACGCACGACTCCAACATCGTGAACCAGATGCGGCGCCGGGTCATCGAGATCGAGAGCGGCCGCATCGTGCGCGACCAGGCCCGGGGCGTCTACGGCTGAGCCGGACGACGTTCCGTAGACCCTGACGACGAAACCTCACGCCGGAGAGCCGGAGGATATCCCGATGCGGATGAAGTACGTCCTGTCCGAAGTACTGGTCGGGCTGTGGCGCAACGTCACCATGACCATCGCCATGATCATCACAATGGCGGTGTCGCTGTTCATGCTGGGCGGCAGCGGCCTTCTCTACCAGAAGGTCGGCGACATGAAGGACCTCTACTACGAGAACGTCGAGGTCTCGATCTTTCTGAAGACCGATGCCACCAAGGAACAGGTCGACGCGCTGGGCCAGCAGCTCGGCCAGGACCCGCTGGTCAAGGACTCGACGTACGTCAACAAGGAGCAGGCGTACGAGCGCTTCCAGCAGATGTACGCCGACGCCCCGGACCTGGTCAGCGCCGTCAAGCCGGACCAGCTTCCCGAGTCGTACCGGGTGAAGCTGAACGACCCGGAGCAGTACAAGGCGATCTACGACAAGTACAAGGCCACCGAGGGCATCGACACGATCGTCGACCAGAGCAAGCTGCTCGACAAGGTCTTCGGCGTGCTCAGCGGGTTCCAGAACGGCGCCCTCGCGATCGCCACCGTGATGGCCATCGCCGCCCTGCTGCTCGTCGCGAACACCATCCAGGTCGCCGCGTACAGCAAGCGGCGTGAGGTGGCGGTCATGAAGCTCGTCGGCGCGTCGAACTGGTTCATCCAGGCGCCGTTCGTGCTGGAGGCGGTGGTGGCCGGTCTGTTCGGCTCCATCCTGGGCCTGCTCGCGTTGGTCGGGGTGAAGCTGCTGTCGGCCGGCAGTTCGATGGCGGCCCTGGAGGGCCTCATCACCCCGATCTCCTGGTCCGAGATCTTCCTGACCTTCCCGCTGATGGCCGCCGTCGGTGGCGTGGTCAGCGCGGTCACCGCCTGGGTCACGCTCCGCTTCTACCTGCGGGTCTAGTCACCTCGTACGGCTCACCGAGGGCCCTTCCGCGCCGGAATAAACGGCGCGGGAGGGCCCTTGTGGTTCCGGTAGCATGATCTCCGCTCGCCGGCCGGTGGCCGGTGAGTCGATCAGGAAGGGGGTGGCGCCGATGCCACGGGAAAAGGGTCGCAAGGTGGTCGCCTCCAACAAGAAGGCACGCCACGACTACGCCATCCTCGACACGTACGAGGCGGGCATGGCGCTGACCGGCACCGAGGTCAAGTCGCTGCGGGCCGGGCGGGCGTCGCTCGTGGACGCGTTCGCCCAGGAGCGCGACGGCGAGATCTACCTGCACGCCATGCACATCCCGGAGTACGCCCAGGGCACCTGGACCAACCACGAGCCCCGGCGTACCCGCAAGCTGCTGCTCAACCGGCTGGAGATCGACCGGCTGCTGGGCAAGCTCAAGGAGAGCGGCCTGACGCTGGTGCCGTTGCAGGTCTACTTCTCCGACGGCTGGGCGAAGGTGGAGATCGGCCTGGCCCGGGGTAAGAAGTCGTACGACAAGCGCCAGGACCTCGCCAAGCGGGACGCCGACCGGGAGATCGCCCGGGCGGTGGGCCGGCGCGGCAAGGGCATGGGTGAGTGATACGTCCGGTTCGTCCGGTGGCCCGCGTCGGGCGGGCCTCGGGATGAAACCGGTTGCGCCAGGCGTTAGGCTTGGTGTGCTGCCGACAAGGGCAGCGCTTCGAGGGGGTGACTGGTTTCGACTTCGTACGCAGCGACAGGGGAAGCGAGCCGAGGAAGCCGACGTCGTCTCGAGAATCGGTCGTCGGAAACCAATAAGCGCCAAGAACAATCGCGCTGACTTCGCTCTCGCCGCCTGAGGCGAGTAGCAAGTCTGTCGGCCTGGGAGTGCCTTCGACCCAGTTAGCCGGCATCAGCTAGAAGGCTGGCCAATCGGACCCGGTCGCGGGGTCCGTGCGGCGAGATCAATCAGCGACTGGGCCCGTCACACCAACTTGCTCGCGTGAGCGGTGGGGCCGAGTAGAGGCATAGCGAGCTGCGCTCGGAGAAGCCCTGACAAACCGGCGAAGGACCCGGGTTCGATTCCCGGCACCTCCACCACACAGACTGTGCGCCCCGTCCACCCGGACCGGGGCGCACAGTCGTGTCCGGGGTGGTTGAGCCCTGCTGGGGCGGCTGATACAGACGGGGCAGATGAGGCGGCGCCGACCGCTGGACAGCGCCCGGAACCAGGTCCACCATCGCCATACGGGTTCGCACCCAGCAGCGGGAGGTGTCCCCATGGTCACCAGTCCGATCCAGCAGCCGACCGCCGTGCTCCCGAGCGCCTCCGGTGACCTGCGCGCCCTCGGGCGGGCACTGGCCACCGCCGGGCCGCGTTGGCGGGAGCGACTTCTCACCGATCTGGACCCCGTCCGGCGGGGTTTCACCGAGCACGTCCGCGTCACCGAGGGAACGGGTGGGCACTACGCCGACCTGGTGCGCGCCGCACCCCGGCTGGACCGGGGCGTACGCCTGCTGGTCGGCGAGCACGCCGCGATCAGCGCGGCGCTCGCGGCGCTCCAGCACTCCGTACGCCTGCCAGGGGTGTCCGCCGCGGAGGTGCGGGCGCGCACCCGCGACCTGCTGCGCGCGCTCGACCGGCACCGGCGGCACGGCGCCGACCTGCTCTGGGAGGCGTACCAGGCTGACCTCGGCGGCGAGGACTGAGGCCGGGAACCGGCCGGGACGGGCACGCGTCCAACTCGGTATGCGTCGCGTGCTCGCACTGCTCGGGATCCCGTTGCTGGCCCTCTCCGCCTGCGCCACGCCCGGCGCCGATCCGGGGCTGGCCCCGCCCGCCGCCGGCCCGGACCAGCGGCCCGCCTTCACCGAGCGGGCCGAGGAGGTGGCAGCGGGCTGGCGGCCCGGGCCGGGCTGGCGCGACGGGTACGTGCCGCTCCAGGACCCGACGGTGCTCACCGGCGATCCGGGCTTCACCGAGGAGACGAAGACGGCGTTCGGCGCCGGCTGGTACCGGGACCAGATCCCGATCCCGGCCGACGTGCCGAAGGACGGCACGATCCGGTTCCCCGACGGCACGCTGCGGGTGCCGCTGGTGAGCGCCGCCGACGCGTACGCCGAACTCCACCAGGGCGACCCGCCGCCCTGCGACGGGCGCCCGGCCGCACCGGACCCGGCACCGACCGGGCGGCCCGGCCCGAACGACCCGGTGTCGACCTCGGCGCCGGGCGCGTGCGTGGCGCTCACCGTGACCGGGGTACGGCTGGGCACGGCACCGGTGTGGACCAGCCGGGGACGTGCCGAGGTGCCCGCCTGGCTGTTCACCGTGGACGAGCTGGCCGTACCGGTGGCGCGGGTCGCTGTCGCACCTCGCGTGACCGGCCGGGCCCCCGGCGGCGCGGTGCCTGCCCGGCCGCTCCCGGCGGGCCTGGTGTCCGCGCAGCAGCTTCGGGCGGTCGAGGGCGACCGCATCGACTACCTGCTGGGCGTCGGCGCCTGCGACGGCCCGCCCACGCCGCTGGTGCTGGAACGGCCGGACGTGGTGGTGATCGGCGGCGCCGTCGTCTCGCCCACCGGCCCCTGCACCGCGCAGCTCGTGATGAAGCCGGTGAGCGTCACGCTCAGCGCGCCGCTCGGCGGCCGGGCCGTGCTGGATGCCGCCAGCGGCGCGCCGCTGACCGTCCGGCCCGGCTGAGGCTCACAGGATCCGCGGCACGTCGGTGCTGATCGGCACCGGCAGCACCGTCGGCCGGTCCGCGTCGAGCGCGGTGGCGAGCGCCGCGCCGAGCCCGTCCAGCGTGGTCACCTCACCGGCGCAGCCGTAGCCGTGCGCCACCGCCGTCACGTCCAACCCTGGTAGGTCCAGCGCGGGCACGCCAGGGGTGTGCTTCAGCTCGGCGAACGCCTTCAGGATCGCGTACTGCTGATTCACCGGGACCACGACGGCGAGCGGCAGGCGCAGCCGCGCCGCCGTCCACAGAGCCTGGACCGAGTAGTGGAACGAGCCGTCGCCGACCACCGCGACGACCGGGCGGCCACGCCCGGTGTCGCGTTCGGCGAGCGCCATGCCGACCGCCGCCGGCAGCCCGAAGCCGAGGCCGCCGCTGGCCATCGTCAGGTACGAGCGCGGCCGCTCGATCGGCAGCCGGCGGCGCAGCGCGGCCAGGTTGGACGGCGACTCCTGCACCAGCACCCCGTCCGCCGGCCACACGGCGGCGAGCGCGGCGAACAGCGCATCGGCGCTCGGCGGGTCGGCCGGCTCAGGCAGGGCCGGCTGCGGGCGCGGTGACGGCGCCGCCCGGTCGGTCGCCGGCAGCAGCTCGCACAGCGCGGCCATGGTCAGCCCGGCGTCACCGAGCAGGCTCTCCCCGACCGGAGCGCGGGCCGCCTCGTCCGGGTCGTCGGTGACGTGCAGCAGCCGCGCGTCGCCGGGCAGGTAGTCGCCCGGCACGTGCGGGTAGTAGCGGAACACCGGCGCACCCACCACCAGCACCACGTCGTGGCCGCGCAGCGCCTCCGACAGCGGCCCGATCGCGTACGGCAGCACGCCCCGGAAGTGCGGGTGGCGCTCCGGGAACACGGCTCGCTCCGGCGCCGGGGCGGCCCAGACCGGGGCGGCCAGGCGCTCGGCCAGCGCCACCGCGTCCGGCCAGGCGTCCGACCGGTCCACCGCCGCGCCGAGCACCAGCGCCGGGGCGCGGGCGGCGGCCAGCGCGCCGGCGAAGCTCCGCAGCCGGTCCGGGTCCGGCGCGATCCGGGTGGCGACGGTACGCACCTGCGGCGGCGGGTCGGCCGGACGGTCCCAGTCGTCCATCGGCAGGGAGAGGAAGACCGGCCCGGCGGGTGGCTGCACCGCCGAGGCGTACGCCCGCATGAAGGCCGCCGGGATGTCCTGCGCGCGGGCGGGCTCGTGGGCCCACTTGACGTACGGCTGGGCCAGCTCGACCGCCCGGGGGCTGGCCAGGCGCGGCTCGATCAGCAGCATCTCGCGGGTCTGCTGGCCGGCGCTGACGATCAGCGGGGTCCGGTTGTGCCAGGCGGTGACCAGGTTGCCCATGCCGTTGCCGGTGCCCGGCGCGGTGTGCAGGTTGACGTGCGCGGGCCGGCCGGTGCCCTGGGCGTAGCCGTCGGCCATCGCGACCGCCGACGCCTCCTGGAGCGCGTGCACGTAGTGGAAGTCGGCCGGGAACTCCTGCAGGAACGGCTCCTCGGTCGAGCCGGGGTTGCCGAAGACCGTGGTCAGGCCGAGCGCGCGCAGCAGGTCGTAGGTCGCCTCCCGCACCGTCGCCATCGCCGGCTGCCTCCGTTCCGCACGCGGATGCCGGAGCCGGCCCGGTGCCCAGTCTCCCGACCAGCCGAATCTATCGGGCCGAAGGCGACTTTTCGGGCGCTTCCCGCTGTCAGGGCAGCGGGAACGGCAGCGTGATCCCGTCCAGGGCGCTCCCGCACGCGCACTCCCGCTCGGCGGGCAGCGCCGCCACCGCGTCCAGCAGCAGCCCGCGCAGCCGGTCGGTGTTCTCCGCGAAGACCCGGAACACCTCCTCGTGGGTGACCGACTCGCCCGCCTCGACGCCCGCGTCCAGGTCCGTGACCAGCGCGATGGACGTGTAGCAGAGCGCCAGCTCACGGGCCAGCACCGCCTCCGGGTGGCCGGTCATGTTCACGATCGTGCCGCCCATCGAGGCGAACCAGCGCGACTCCGCCCGCGTCGAGAAGCGCGGACCCTCGACCACGACAACCGTCCCGCCGTCCACCGCCGGCACGCCCCGACTGGCGGCCGTGTCCAGCAGCGTGCGCCGCCCGGCCGGGCAGTACGGGTCGGCGAACGACACGTGCACCGCGCCCCTGTCGTAGTACGTCTGCGTGCGCCCGCTGGTGCGGTCGATCAACTGATCCGGCACCACGAACGTCCCCGGACCCAGCTCCGGCCGCAGGCCACCGACCGCGCACGGTGCCAGCACCTGGCGTACGCCGAGCGACCGCAGCGCCCACAGGTTGGCCCGATAGGGGATCAGGTGCGGCGGGTAGCGGTGATCGCGCCCGTGGCGGGGCAGGAACGCCACCCGGCGACCGCCCACCTCGGCGACGGTGATCGGGCCCGACGGCTCGCCGTACGGGGTGTCCACCACGTGCTCCACCCCGTCGAGCAGGGCGTAGAGCCCCGACCCGCCGATCACCGCCAGTTCGGCCTGCGCCGCCATCCGGCCCTCCCTCGATCCGTCGTGATCACCCGCCCGCCAGACCTTAACCAGCGGGCCGGACGCAGGCTATGGTGCGTGACATGGCGTTGACAGGGTGGACGGTCGACGGCCTCGGGCCCGTACGGGCGCACGGCTGACGGGTGTCGGACATGCAGGGTGAGGGGCAGGCGATCGGTGGCCGAGCCATGGAGTCGATGACCGGACGACTGCTGGTCGCGACACCAGGGCTCAAAGATCCGAACTTCGACCGTACGGTCGTGCTGCTCGTCGCCCACGAACCCGGCGGTGCCCTCGGGGTGGTGCTGAACCGGGCCACCGAGGTCTCCGTGGCCGACGTGCTCGGCGACTGGAGCGACCTGGCCCGCGACCCTGCGGTGCTGTTCGAGGGCGGCCCGGTGCAGCCCGACTCCGCCATCTGCCTGGCCCGCATGCGGCATCCCGTCCGGCCGGTCAAAGGCTTCCACCGTGTGTCCGGCGCGGTCGGCACGATCGACCTCTCGGTCGACCCGGAAAAGCTGCGCGAGGCCGTCGGCGGGATCCGGGTCTTCGCCGGCTACTCCGGCTGGGGCGCCGGGCAGGTGGAGCGCGAGATCGAGGAGGGCTCCTGGTTCGTGTTCGACGCGCTGCCCGGCGACGCCTTCGTCGACCGGCCGGATGATCTCTGGCCGATGGTGCTGCGCCGGCAGGGCGGCATGATGGCGGCGGTGGCCCACTTCCCGCCCGATGTGGCGCTGAACTGAGCCGGGTGCGAGGGCCCCCGCGAGATGACCATGCCGGGCGGCGTGTGTATAGTTCTCTCCGTGCCCGGGCGACCGGGGACGACCGCAAGGGGCCGTGGCGCAGCTGGTAGCGCACCACACTGGCAGTGTGGGGGTCAGGGGTTCGAGTCCCCTCGGCTCCACCTTGTGTTTGTACAGGTCAAGCGACATCTCTCATCGAGAGATGTCGCTTTTCTTGATCTTTTGGTCAAAGATTTACTCACAGTTGCGCCCCACACTCTCACCCGGACAGCAAGATCGACAACCGCGTCCGGGACGCGTCCTACCTGGTGTTTTATGTGGCCGTGACCCAAAGGCTTGCAAGAGCGAAAATGTGGGGCGTGATCACGCCGCGAAGGTGCCTATTGAGCTGATATACGTGGAATGTTGTTTCTGCGCCTAATTCTTCCACCGGAAAAGGGTATTTCAACCTGATTTTGCGCGCTGCCGGAGAAGTTGGCTCAGCGCTCAGGTTTGGCTCTGGCTGCGGCCCGCACAGTCTCTGGGTGCGTCTGCAGCAGGACGAGCAGCACACCAGCATCTGGCTCTCCCCGCAACGCCGCAGCTACGCCATGACGGACGGCAGCGGTCTTGGCGTAGCCACAAAGGTAGCGCCGGACCTGAGTCTTTCTCTCGCTCACCCTTGGTGAGATCGACAACTGCATCTGTCCGATTCTGGGCACGTCATCCTCACCAGTTGTGTTCGGGTCTTGACGCGGAGGGGTGGTGATCTTAGCGTCCTCGATCACTTGGCTCGTGGATTCGGGGGGCGTGGTGGGTGGGTTGGTTTCGTCGCGGTTGTTCGCGCGGCTGGGTTGGCTGGTACGGCGTGGAGCGTTGCCGACCGCGGTGGCGGTGGGGTTGTCGTTGTTGCCGGTTGTGCCAGCGCAGGCGAAGCCAACGCCGAAGCCTGCGGCGGATGGGGTGGCGCGGGATCGTTCGGTGCCGGTGTCGGCGGTGAAGCCGAAGAAGGCTGCGCTGCCCGCGATGGAGAAGTTCAAGCCGGCGCAGGTGTCGTGGCCGTCTGCAGGGGCAGCGCTGGTGAATCTACCGCTGTCGGCTGATGGGTCGCGGCGGCTTCCTGCCCGCGCGAAGGTCGGCGGGCTGCCGGTTGCCATCGCTCCCGCTGCGGCGTCGGCGAAGGCGGCTGGTGGTGCGGCTGTCCCGCCTCGGGTGGCGGTGCGGGTGTTGGATCGGGCTGCGGCGCGGCGGGCTGGTTTTCCGCTGGCGGTGAAGGTGGCGCGGGCGGATGGCCGAAGTGAGACGGGTCGGGTTGAGCTCGAACTCGATTACTCGGCGTTTCGGCATGCTTACGGCGCGGACTGGGATTCCCGCCTCCAATTGGTCTCTCTGCCGGCGTGCGCGTTGACGTCACCTGAGGTGGAGGGACTGTAAAACGAACGGTGTAACTCCTGATCAAGGAGCAGCACCTGATGTCTGATGGATCGACGATCGCCGTGGATACTGCCGCGGTGGCGAAGAACGTGCCGGGGCAACCGGCGGAGGGTCTCGACGCGGAGCTGGTCGGCCAGCTGGTGGAGCAGGCCCGTGCGGCGGGTCTGCAGCTGACCGGTGACGGCGGTTTGCTGCAGCAGCTGACGAAGCGTGTCCTGGAGTCAGCCCTGGAAGGTGAGATCACCGATCACCTGGGCTATGACAAGGGCGACCCGGCGGGCAAGAACGGCGGGAACTCCCGCAACGGTGTGCGGGCCAAGACGGTGCTGACGGACGTCGGCCCGGTCGAGATTGAGGTGCCGCGTGACCGCGACGGGTCGTTCACACCGCAGATTGTGCGCAAGCGCCAGCGTCGGTTGTCCGGCGTTGACGACATGGTTATCTCGCTGTCGGCCAAAGGCCTGACGACCGGGGAGATCCAGGCCCACCTGGCGGAGGTGTATGGCGCCGACGTGTCACGGCAGACGATCTCAACGATCACCGACAAGGTCGTCGAGGGGATGACCGAGTGGCAGAACCGGCCCCTGGACCCGGTCTACCCGGTGATCTTCCTCGATGCAGTGCACGTGAAGATCCGCGACGGGAAGGTCGCCAACCGGCCCATCTACCTGGCCCTGGCCGTCACCGTCGAGGGCACCCGCGACATCCTCGGTCTGTGGGCCGGCGATGGCGGCGAGGGCGCCAAGTTCTGGCTGCAGGTCCTCACCGAGCTCAAGAACCGGGGCGTCGCGGACGCGTGCATGGTGGTCTGCGACGGGCTCAAGGGCCTGCCGGATGCGATCGGTGAGGTGTGGCCGGAAGCGGTGGTGCAGACCTGCGTGATTCATCTGCTGCGGGCGTCGTTCCGGTATGCCGGCCGGCAGCACTGGGACGCCATCGCCAAGGCTCTCAAGCCCGTCTACACCGCGCCGACCGAGTCGGCTGCCCGAGCCCGGTTCGCCGAGTTCACCGAAGCCTGGGGCGGGAAGTATCCGGCGATCGTCAGGTTGTGGGAGCAGGCGTGGGCGGAGTTCGTGCCGTTCCTGGCCTTCGACGCCGAGATCCGCACCGTCGTCTGCTCCACCAACGCCATCGAAAGCGTCAACGCCCGCATCCGCCGGGCCGTCCGCGCCCGTGGGCACTTCCCGAACGAGGCAGCCGCGCTCAAGTGCGTCTACCTCGCGGTGATGAGCCTGGACCCGACCGGGCAGGGCCGCCGGCGGTGGACCATGCGCTGGAAACCAGCCCTGAACGCCTTCGACATCGCCTTCGAAGGACGCCTCTCCGCAGGCCGTAAGTAACCGTCAACAACCCGAGTTACACCGTTCGTTTGACAGACCCGATGTGTATGGGATGGGTCTAGAGACGCAGTGTAAAACTGCTGGTTGCGTATCCGGTCAGGCCGTCTGTGAATGGGAGTCGGAGCGATGTTCGTTCCAGTGGGGCGCAAAGTTGATCGGTGAGGCGCGGACAGCCTACGCCGTTGACTTAAGTTACTCGATCTACGTCGACGGAGAAGCTGTCATCCTCAACCGCAACTACGGCCATCCCGAGCCGGGGACATACATGTTCCACGGGGCATGGGGTGCCCCAGTACCGGGGGGCCGGCCTAGAGGGACTGAGTCGCGATTCGAGTTAAAACGGGGGAGTACTGTGCGCATTGAATTTTCAGGAACCCTTGTTCTGCCTGGGGGGCGGCCTGCCACGTTAGCGGGCTACGGCACTTGGCAATTGTGATCCGACACGGGGGCAGGGCAGGGCGGAGCGGGGCGCGTGATTTACGTCGGTCCAGTCCGTCGCCATTGCGAACTGAGCTACGTCGTGGCCTGCCATGGATGTCGCCCTGTCCTGATCCCCGCCGGCTGCGCCGGTTGGTATTGTCCCGTGGGTCTATTCGCCTCTGGCTAAGGGACGTCTCGTAACTGGGTGAAGGCGTTGCGTGGGATGGGGCCGGTGGTCAGCCGGCGAGGATGATGTTGTGGAGGTTGGCGATGCCGGAAGCGGCGTCGGTCAATGTGTGGGCGGCGCGGCGGTAGTCGCGCAGGATCTTGAAGCACTTCATCCTGGCCAGGGCGTGTTCGACCCCTGCTCGGACGGTGCGGTGTTCGATGTTGAGGGCTTCCTTCCAGTCCGGCAGTGTGCTGCCGTCGGTGGGCTTGCGGTACGGCATGATCACCTCGGGGTTGCCGCGGTAGCCGCCGTCGGCCATCACCGGCCGCCCGTCCAGCTTCTCGGCAATGCCGGAGGTGCGGTAGACGATGGTGTCGTTGCGGTTGCCGGGCTGCGGGTCGCCGACGGCGATGACCAGGCGGGTGGAGGCGTCGATGGCGACCTGCAGGTTCGTTGAGTACCGGTAGTTCTTGCTCCGGGCTGCCAGGCGGTGATCGCGGGTGGGGATCAGGGTGCCGTCGACGATGGCGATCTGCTCGACCGGCCGTTTACGCACCGGCGCCAGGGCCAGCAGCGGCGCGAGGGTGTCGATGACCCGGTGCGCTGCGGAGTGCGACACCCCGAACAGCGGGCCGATCTGCCGCATGGTCAGGTTCGTGCGCCAGTAGGTGGCGACCAGCAGCACCCGATCGGCGAGATCCAGGGCCCACTGCCGACCCGGCCGGCCGTCGGCGATGCCGTCCCCGCCGCGTTCGGCGACCAGCCGGACCAGCTTGCAGAACTGGGCGGGCTGCAGCCCAGTGAACGGGAAGATCCAGTCAGGGTTGGCTGCGGTGATCACCTGCACCCAGGGATCCTGACCGATCGTCCTGACTAGACAGACACCGGGGTTACGAGACGTCCCTTAGATGCCCAACTGGAGCAATTAGGTGAGGTGAACCAGTGCCGCACCACCAGTAAGGTTGCTCTTTCTTTTGGTGGACCGACCGATCGATGTCTTCGGTGGAATGAACGCTTATATGCGCCCCTGTATTGTGAAGGGGGCACGTCGGCCATACCTGCCAGAGCACGCCCATTATTGTGTCCTGTGCCGCTTCGGCTATACGGCCGAGCAGCGAGGCAGGGCTGGTCGCCACTAAATCTGATACGGGCTCACCATGAAAGCGGCCATCGCTCAGTGCTATAAAAAGTTCGTCGTTCACCCAACGGAGTTTCAGGGTTATCGTGCCCGTAAAAGTGGCATCGACGTCCCGCTGAACAGTGGCAAGCGCTTGCGTTACTGGAGATATCTCAGACATCAAGCCTTCATTCTACCTGGTAGTACCAGATCCGTAGTCGCCTGTAACTAAAAATTGAAAGAAGGTGCTAAGGTCATCTTATGACCTTCGAAGTCTGCCTACCCTGCGAGGGTCGGTCAAGGCTTCGGCCATCTTCGTGCCGGAACGTCGGGCGGTGTGTTCCCTCGACGAAGGTCAGCCGGACCGGGCGGTCAGGCAGCCCTTTCTGGGCACGTGGCGCATACAGAGCAGGGGGTCTATCAAGTTAACGGCTGATCTTGGTTGTCGAGGTGGTCAGTCGTTGGCGAGGGTGAGCCGGCCTTCGAAGGCGATATGGAAGGCGTTCAGCGGGGCCTTCCAGCGCCATGGTCCACCGCCGGCGCCCGGCGCGGTCAGGTCGAGGCTCATCAACGCCATGTAGACGCACTTGAGTGCGGCTTGCTCGGTGGGGATGTGGCCGCGAGCACGCACGGCTTTGCGGATACGGCCGTTCACGCTCTCGATCGCGTTCGTGGAGCAGATGACCTTGCGGATCTCGACGTCGAAGGCCAGGAACGGCACGAACTCGGCCCAAGCATTCCCACAGCCTGACGATCGCCGGATACTTCTTGCCCCAAGTGTCGGCGAACTCGAGGAACCGATCGGTCGCGGCGTCCTCGGTCGCCGCGGTGTAGACCGGCTTGAGCGCTTTGGCGATCTTGTCCCAGTCCTGCCTTGCGGCGTGGCAAAACGAGTTGCGCAGCAGATGCACGACACCCGTTTGTACGATCGATCGCGGCCACACAGCGTCGACCCGATCGTAGACGTGTCTGATCCACAACAGTGGAACCCATTCGCGTACAACAATAATAGCCCCGTGACGTTGTCGGACCCATCCGGGCTGAAGTCCTGCTGATTATAGGTGCGGGCCAGGCGCAGACTGCGAATACATAAATGGGAACGTCGTTGTAAAGCCTGGCAACAATGACGGCTGTCATGGCTCTTGTGGCTACGACGACTGGGCGAAGGTGCGGAAGAGGTCGCAGCCGAAAAGTGGAGGCAAGAAGCCGAAGCCGGTCAAGAAGCCTCAGAAGGACAAACCGGCCCAACGTCAGGATAAGAAGAAAGAGTAGATTCCATAGTCCTCGCCGCGAAAATTGCGAAGGTCTTCGACGTCGCAAGCACGGTGCTGGGCCTCCTGCCCGGCTTCATCTGCCAGCCCTGCGCCGTGCTGGGAATGATCGCCGGGATCCTTGCGGGTGTTTTGTTCTTTATCGCCGGCAAGATCGGCGATGCCATTAAAGCCTTCGGTGGGGCATTACTCGGCATGGTATCGGGCGAGGCGGGCAAGCTGCTGTCCAGCAAACTCCTTGTCAAAAAGTTTGGCGGTCAATTCTTCGATGTCGCCCATTCGATCAGCAACAACGTGCATCGTTGTCGATTTATTCCATCAGCCGTCCGCGTAAGGTCGATGCGGCTGTCGACGCCATCAACGTAGGCGTCGGAACGCTCTACAATGCACTCGTCCCACCCACCGACTGGCCATTGGACCGAGACACAAGGACGGCCGGGAATGGCGAGCACGTTCGGCCGACGAGAGCTGAGGTTGGTCCTGGCGGTTGTCCTGGGCACCCTTCTGGTCGGCGGCGGGATCCTGCTCGACGCTCGGCTGACGGCCGTGATCGACGAGCGGGTTCGCGTCGGCGCCGACACGACAGGCCGGGTGGTCCACGTCGAGCGGTTGAAGATTAGTCGTTCGTTCGCCGCCACGAGGTTGACTGTTGTCTATGCATTCGACGAAGTGCGGCACGGCATGCCTTGCTCGCTGTGGCTGAGCCGAGCAACGGCGATACCTGCGCTCGTCTCACCGCCGGATTCGAGATCGGTGTTGCACCGCTTGGCGGTACGTGCAGGAAGCGATCGTAGGCACCCCTTCAGGGATGCGTACCGGTCGATCCGTGATCCTGGCGACAGGCGCTCGTCTCGATCGGTGCTCATCGTTCCGAGACGGCTGCCCCACAATCTGGCGCGTCACAGGAGGCGTCACAAATCAAGATCGAACAGCCGATGTCAGCTGGCGGGGCGCGGCAAAATATGACATAGTCATGGGTGCATATCCGCACTTGGTAGCAGGTTTCGGTAGGGTCCGGCATTGGCCGTGACGAGGCTCACCATTCTGGCAGTGTGGGGGTCAGGGGTTCGAGTCCCCTCGGCTCCACCTTGTTTTGTGCAGGTCGAGCGGCATTTTCTCATCGAGAGATGCCGCTATGGAGACCTCCGGTTCCGTGTGGGCGTCAGCACCTCACACCTCGCCGGAGGTCTCGCCTCGTCTCAAGCCGCCACGCCGTCAACAACCCTCATGGGCATTACACCTAGCCGCCCAGGCCAAGGCGCGCGGGCAGTCACTCCAGGCGTACCTGCTGGAGTTGGTGGAGGTGCAGGCTCGACGGCTGCGGAACACGGCAGCCCTTGACCGCTTCGCCGGCCGGTCGGACGGTGCTCGCTCAATGCCGGGGGGGAGTGCCGCCGAGTTGAGTGACCAGCGGGAGCAGCGCGGACCATGGGGAAGCGCTGCGTGATCGTCGTCGATGCGTCGGTTCTGGCCGACGCCCTGGTTGACGACGGGCCGGTCGGCGACGTGGCACGGGCGGAACTCTCCAGAGATCCACACTGGGCCGCGCCGGGCCATCTGTTGGTCGAGGTCATGTCCGTGATCAGAGGCAAGGTCCTCGGTGGGAAGCTTGGCCTTGCTCGGGCGCAGGAGGCGGTCGACACCCTGCCCTCGTTGGTCATCGACGAGGTTGGTATCGCCATGCTGCTTGACCGGATGTGGCAGTTGCGGGTCAATGTCACGGCGTACGACGCGGCTTACGTCGCGGCGGCGGAGCTGATGGAATGCCCACTCGTGACAAGTGATTGCCAGCTCGCCAAGGCCGGCGGCGTCCGCTGCGAGATCCGACTTCTCGCCGCGTCCTGACGGTGGTCGCCCGAGGATCATCGGGCCGGTGCCCTTGGACCGGCCATCCTGAGCGGAAACGGCTCACCGGCGATCGTCGTACTGTGGTTCGCGTGGTGGTACCTCCGGCCCACCCGAGCGAAAACGCCCTGGTGGGGACGTGATCCCGTGTCAGGGCGTTTTGCCGCATCTGCGGTGGCGGGCGGCAAGCGCCTTCGCGATCACCTTCGAAGGCCGCACCACCAGCTAACCGTGCCGGACGGGTGCGGTGCGCGGCCCGCGGAGGCACTGAAGCAGGCGCAGCAGATCGGGCCACGTCTCGACCAATGCGGCGTCCCGGTCCGGGGCTTCGGCGATCCGTAGCACTGCCTCGTTCATCGCGCCGGAGAGCAAGGTGGCAGTTGCCTCGGGCGAGTTGACCTCAAGGTGCCCGGCTGCTGCCAGCGTGGCCACCGCCTCGGCCAGGTGGTGCCCGGAAGCGGCCGCGTCCTGGCTGCGCCACGTGCGCCAACCCATCACCGCGGGCGCGTCGACCAGCAGGATCCGCCGGTGTGTGTCGTCGACACTGGCGGTGAGGAACGCCCGGCAGCCGGCGACCAGGCCGTCCCATGGATCGGCGACCGCTTCGGCAGCGCTGGCGACCGCAGCGGCGACCCGCTGTTGCGCGGCGGCTGCGACGGCTTCGAACAGGTGCTGCTTGTTGCGGTAGTGATGGTAGACCGCACCCCTGGTGACCTGGGCTGCGGCGGCCACCTCCTCCAGGCGGACGGCCGTGTAGCCGCGTTCGGCGAACAGGGCAGTCGCGACGTCCCGGATGCGCCGGCCGGTGATCTCGCTCTGCTCCTTGGTGGCTCGCGCCATGCCGCACTCTTCCTTTACATGCTCCGTGTATGTATATTCCTTTACCTGCACAGTGTATGTAAAGGAGTTCGCCATGACACTCGCCAGCTCGTACCCGGTCCTCATGACGACCGACGTGACCTCGGCTGCGGCCTTCTACCGCGAGCACTTCGGGTTCCAGACGACCTTCGAGACGGAGTGGTACGTGAGCCTGCGCCGCGACAACTGGGAACTGGCGGTGCTGGACAGCAGCCACGAGACGATCCCGGCGGCCTACCGCGGGCCGGTCGCCAGTGGGATGCTGCTCAACCTGGAGGTGGACGATGTCGACGCCGAGTGGGAGCGCCTGCGGCACCTGGAGGTCGTGCTTCCCGTCCGGACCGAAGAGTTCGGACAGCGGCACTTCATCCTCGCCGGCCCGGACGGTGTCCTGATCGACGTCATCACCAACGTGGAACCTGCGGAGGAGTACGCGGACAGGTTCATCTCCTAGCATCTCGCAGGCAAACGGCGCTCAAGCGGCGCGGCCCGCGAGCACCAGCGCCCAGCACAGCGCGCCGAACCCGGCCGTACTCGCCAGCGTCCGCACCACGTTCCAGGTGACCCAGGCGGACTCGAAGCGCTCCCGCGCCGCACCGAGATCCGCCGCCCCGGCCGCCGCGAGCGCGTCGTTCAACGGCACGTTCACCGCCACGGTGACGACGAACATCACCAGGTACAGCGCGAGCCCGGCGACGATCCACGGCAGCGCCGGCCGGGCCGCCCCGCGCCACGCCAGCACCGCCGCGAGCGCCGCCAGCACCGGCGTACCCAGGAACGCCAGCAGGAACCAGCCGTTGACGATGGTGACGTTGATGCGCTGCATCGCGTCCACGAACGTGCGGTCGTCCGCGCCGCGCAGCGCCGGCATCACGGCGTACGCGAACGCGGCGAACAGGCCCGCCATCAGCCCGGCCCCGACTGTGGCGCCGACCAGCGTCAGTTGTTGTACGAGTCGCATGTCCTCATCGAACCGCCGCGCGGTGAGACGGCCCATGGCCAGGACGCGCGATCCTGTGTTCAATCGTCTCCGTGGACGCCGTCTCCGGCCTGCTCGACGGCCCCGGGCGCGGGGCGCCTTCCTGCTGCGCTCGATCCTCACCCCGCCCTGGTCGATGCTGATCCGGGACGAGGCGCCGCTCACGCTCGTCGCCGTGGTGCGCGGGGACGGCTGGATCGTGCCGGGGGAGGGCGAGGCCGCGCGGCTGACCGGCGGTGACGTGGCGATCGTGCGCGGCCCGGCCCCGTACACGGTGGCGGACGACCCGGCCACGGCGCCGCAGGTGGTCGTGCACCCGGGCCAGCGATGCACCACACCGGACGGGCGCGAGCTGCTCGCGATGACGCGGTGGGGCGTACGCACCTGGGGCAACGGGCCGGGCGGTCGGACCGTGCTGCTTACCGGCACGTACCCGGTGCGGGGAACTGTCGGGCGGCGGCTGCTGGACGCGCTGCCGCCGCTGGCGGTGGTCCGGCGCGAATCCTGGGACACGCCGCTGGTGCCGCTGCTGGCCGCCGAGATCGTCAAGGACGACCCCGGCCAGGAGGCGGTGCTCGACCGACTGCTCGACCTGCTGCTCATCGCCGCGCTGCGGGAGTGGTTCGCCCGGCCGGGTGCCGCCGCACCCGCCTGGTATCTGGCGTACGCCGATCCGGTGGTCGGCCACGCGCTGCGCATGCTGCACCACGACCCGGCCCGGCCGTGGACGGTGGCGTCACTCGCCGCGGAGGTGGGGATGTCGCGGGCGGCGCTGGCCCGGCGCTTCACCGCGCTGATCGGCGAGCCGCCCATGGCGTACCTGACGGGCTGGCGGCTGGCGCTCGCGGCCGACCTGCTCCGCGAGCCCGGCGCCACAGTCGGCGCGGTGGCCCGCCGGGTCGGCTACGGCAGTTCGTTCGCCCTGAGTACGGCGTTCAAACGCCGGTACGGCGTGAGCCCGCGCCGGCACGTCGACCCGGATAGATTGGCCGGATGACTGTCGACCTGTTCGCCGGCGTCCCGGTGCGCGATCTCGCGGTGGCGACGGACTGGTACGAGCGGCTGCTCGGCGCCCCGCCGCAGTTCCGGCCGAACGACAGCGAGGCGGTGTGGGAGCTGGCCGAGCACCGCTACCTCTACGTCGACGTGCGGCCCGAGCACGCCGGTCATGCCATGCAGACGGTCTTCGTCGACGACCTCGACTCCCGCGTCGCGGCGATCACCGCCCGCGGTCTGACGCCGACTGCGCAGGAGACCTACGACAACGGCGTCCGCAAGGTGATCTTCCACGACCCGGACGGCAACGAGATCGGCTTCGGCGGCGGCCCGGCCTGACGGTCCGGCCGGGCCGCGTGGATTCGCGGCCCGACCGGTGGCGTCAGCGCGGACGCCGCGTCTTCGGCAGGTCGAACTGGTCGGCCCGGCGGCAGTCCTTCGGGCCGCCGATCGCCTGCGGGCCGACCTCGTCGAGGGCCTTACGGGCGCGCTGGCGGCCCAGGTTCCAGGCGTACCAGGGGTCGGGCTCGGCGAGGTCGTCAGCGATCCAGCTCAGCGTGCACCGGCGGACCGGGTCGGGGAGCTTGGCGAGCGCCGGGGTGGCGTCGGCGGACAGCGCCCGCAGGTACCAGGCGTCGATCTTGCCGGTCTGCTCGTACCGCAGGGTGTTGCGGCGGGCGACGTAGTCCTCCGGGTTGAGCACGGCCAGGCCGAGCAGCATGGCCACCGCCAGTGCGAGCGTGGTGCCGGGGATCCACCGGCCCCGCCACTTGACGCCGGCCGCGATGATCATCAGGAAGACCGTGCCGAGCAGCATCTCGAACGCCATCACGAAGATCCGCTCACCGGTGAAGCTGTAGACCTTCTGGTACGTCCACATCCGGGACAGCGCCGACGCCACGATCACCACGCTCAGCGCGCTGATCAGCCCGAGCAGCACGCGCAGCATGATCCGCTCGACCGGCCGTTCCCGGCGTGCCCAGCGGCTCACCCCGCCGAGCACCGCCACCGTCAGCAGCGTGACGAAGAGCAGCTGCCAGAAGCCGCTGCGCGCGTACTCTGCGTAGCTGAGCCCGGCGACCCGCTGTACGTGCTGCTGCCCGCCGAAGAGCGTGGTGAACTGCACCACCACGAACCCGGCGAACAGCAGCGTGAGCGCGCCGATGGCCGGGGCCCACTCCAGCAGGCCGAGACGGCGTTCGCCCTCTCGATCCACGGTGGACAGGTCGGGCGGCGCGGCGAGCGTGTAGAGCGCGGCCACAGCGATCAGGCCGCCCACCACTGCGAGGAACAGCCAGCCGAACACCGTACCGACGTTGATCTCAGGGACGAGCGAGCCGAGCGCCTCGGAGAACGCCGCGTCGGCCGACGCGAGCAGGCTGCCGAAGACCACGAGCACCACGACCGTGGCGACCACCGAGACGGTCACCTTGCGCACCGTCGCCTCCTGCGGCGAGGCGGTGATGTGCCGGCGTACCCACGGCAGGCCGCGCAACGCCGCGAACGGCGTCGCCACCAGGCCGAACAGGACCGAGCGCACCAGCCGCCCGCCGATGATCGCGAGGGTGGCGCAGCCGAGCGCGCCGAGCACGCAGAACGTCACCAGCCACCAGGCGTTGCGGAACGCCGGCACGGCGATCAGGGCCAGCGCGGCCACCGCCCACCCGGCCCGGATGAGCTTGTCGGCGCGCGGCAGCTCCGCGGTCTTCGACCGGACCGCCAGCCCCACCGCGAGCGTGAGCGTGAGCCACCCCAGGAACCAGCCGACGCCGACGCGGCCGAGCGGCACGAAGACCGCGCTGCCGACCGCGGCGGCCAGCACCGCGAGCGGCACCGCCCGCCCGGTCGCCGCCTTCGGGCCGGGCCACCGCGCGCCGAGGAACGAGGTCCGCGGCACATGAGGTCGCGGCGCCCACGTCGGCGCCTGCGGGTGCCCGCTCCACCCCATTCCGGGGTACGCCGGCGCGGGCACCGGCCCACCGCCGTGCGGAGGCGGCGTGCCCGGAGCGCGTTGCGCACCCGGCGCAGCCCATGACCCGGAGGCCGGCGGCGTGCCTGGGGGAGCGGCAGGCGTCTGCGAGGCTCCCGGCGGGCCGGACGTCGCGGGCGTGGCCGTCTGCGGAGCGCCGCCGCCGGGACGCGCGCCGGCCTCACCGGAGCCGGTCGTGGCCGCCTCCGCTGCGGCGGCGCCTGCGACGGCCGGCTTCGAGCCGGCCGCCTGGGTACTGGCCGAAGCCGCCGGGGCGGCATCCGACGTGGACGATGCCGCGTCGCCGGTGGCCGGGGACGTTCCGCCCTCCTGCTCCCGGCGAGCCGCCGGAACGGCGTCCGGCGGAGCGGCGTCCGGCGAGGCAGCGACAGGCTCTCCGCCCGCCGGCCGGTCGACCGGTGCGGCGGCGGGGGCGGCGCCCTCCACGGGGGAGCGCTCGGCGGCGGGCGCGGTGGCCTGGGCGGGCACCGCCCCCGCGGGCTGGCCGGCCACCGTCGGCTGGACGGCCGCCGGGACCAGCGGAACGAACAACGCGTACCCCTGGGTGCCGGGCGGCACGCTGACCGGAATGGCCCAGCCTGGTTGCCCCTCGGCACCGGGCCACGGCACCGGCGCGGGAGCGCCCTCCATCGTGGGCACGACCAGCAGGTACGGCTGTGCGGGGGCGGGAACGTCGCCCGGCGCGGGCCCGGCCGCGGGGGCGGCGCGGGACGACTCGGGGGACGGGACCGGATCGGACAAGGGACGCTCCTCGATCACAGGGTTTCGTCACTCTAGGGCCCATCAGGCGTCCGTCGCCGCCCCGGTTGTCCGTTCGGTCATGCCGCCCGGGCCGATCGTCGCGGATCGAACCTTTGGCGGCTCGCGGCCGTACCAGTGCGCGGGAGGTCGATCACATGGCCGCACGTCGCGCGTTCGCCGCGCTCGCCGCCGTCGCCTCGACGGTGCCGCTGACCGCCGCGCCGGCCGCGGCGCACGGTGCGCCGACCAGCCCGCTGAGCCGGTCCGCCGCGTGCGGACCCGAGGGTGGCCGGGCGCAGACGCCCGCCTGCCGGGCCGCGGTCGCCGCCGGAGCGGCGGTACGCGAGTGGGACAACATCCGGGTGGCCCGGATCGACGGGCGGGACCGGGAACGCATCCCGGACGGGGAGCTGTGCAGCGGCGGGCTGTCCGCGTACCGGGGACTGGACCTGGCGCGCGCCGACTGGCCGGCCACCACGCTCACGGCCGGTGCCCGGCACACGTTCCGCTACCGCACCACCATCCCGCACCGGGGCACGTTCCGGTACTACGTCACCACCGGCTCGTACTCGCCTCGGCGCGTGCTGACCTGGGCGGACCTGGAGGAGAAGCC
Source organism: Micromonospora sp. CNZ285 (assembly GCF_004637285.1). Lineage (NCBI taxonomy): Bacteria > Bacillati > Actinomycetota > Actinomycetes > Micromonosporales > Micromonosporaceae > Micromonospora > Micromonospora sp. CNZ285. The sequence continues at coordinate 6,479,309 of NZ_SPQD01000001.1, forward strand.
GTTCCTCGAGGTCACGGACCCGCCGATCCGCGCGGGCGCGTACGAGATGCGGGGGCGGCTGCCCGCCGGGCGTACCGGCCGGCACATCGTCTACGTCATCTGGCAGAACTCGGACACCCAGGACACGTACTACTCCTGCTCGGACGTGATCTTCCGGGCGGCACGCGGTGCGTCGGACCCGTCACCGGCAGCGCCGAAGGCGAGCGCGTCGCCTCCGCGTACCCTCGCCGGGGCGGCGGCCGACGACGAGCCGGCGGTGCCGGTCGCGACGGTGACCGACGGCGGACCGCTGTCCCGGCCGCTCGTGGTCGGCGCGGCGGCGCTCGTCGTCGCGCTGCTCGCGGCGGCGGTGGTCGGACTGCGGCGGACCGGCGGGCCGCCGCCCGGGCGGCCGTGCGGTGTCCGCAACCACCGCGCCGGGCGGCGCCGCGTCTGGTGACTCAGCCGAGCAGGCTCTCGACCTCGGCCAGGTCGTCCCCGGCGAGGTCGAGGTTGTTCAGCGCGGCCACGTTGCCCTCCAGCTGCCCGACGCTGCTCGCGCCGATGATGAGGCTGGTCATGCGCGGGTCGCGCAGCGCCCAGGCCAGGGCGAGCTGAGCAAGGGTCTGCCCGCGCCGCTCGGCCACCGCGGCGAGCCCCCGGACCGTCGCCATCGTCTCCTCGTCGAGGTCGCTCTCGTTCAGGAAGACGCTCGTGCGCACCCGGGAGTCGGCCGGGATGCCCTTCAGGTAACGGTCGGTGAGCAGGCCCTGGGCGAGTGGGCTGTAGGCGATGCAGCCGGCGCCGACGCGCTCCAGCGTGTCCAGCAGGCCGTCGGTCTCGGTCCAGCGGTTCATCATCGAGTACGACGGCTGGTTGATCAGCAGGGGTGTGCCCAGGTCGCGCAGGATCGCGGCGGCCCGCTCGGTCTGCTCCGAGTCGTAGTTGGAGATGCCGACGTAGAGTGCCTTGCCGGAGCGGACGATCGCGTCGAGCGCGCCCATCGTCTCCTCCAGCGGAGTCTCCGGGTCGAACCGGTGCGAGTAGAAGATGTCGACGTAGTCCAGCCCGAGGCGGCGCAGCGACTGGTCCAGCGACGAGATCAGGTACTTGCGCGAACCCCACTCGCCGTACGGGCCGGGCCACATCAGATAACCGGCCTTGCTGGAGATCACCAGCTCGTCCCGGTACGGCTTCAGGTCGGTGGCGAGCAGCCGGCCGAAGTTCTCCTCCGCCGAACCGGGCGGCGGACCGTAGTTGTTCGCCAGGTCGAAGTGGGTGATGCCGAGGTCGAAGGCGCGGCGGACGATGTCGCGCTGCCGCTCGAAGGGGCGGTCCGGTCCGAAGTTGTGCCACAGGCCGAGAGAGATGACTGGCAGCTTCAGCCCGCTGCGGCCACTGCGCCGGTAGATCATCTCGTGGTAACGGTCGTCGCTGGCGAGGTAGGTCACCAGGCCATTCTGTCCGGACCGGAGTGCGCACGCAGCAGCCCGGGTACGTTCGGCCTCATGCGTTACGTGCGGCTCGACACCCCCAAGCCCATCTCCAAGATCGGCCTCGGCACCTGGCAGTTCGGCTCCAAGGAGTGGGGCTACGGCCCCGAGTACGAGCGCCGGGCCGCCGAGATCGTCCGGCGGGCGCTCGACCTGGGCGTCACCCTGTTCGACACCGCCGAGCTGTACGGCTTCGGCCGCAGCGAGCGCATCCTTGGCGCGGCCCTGGGCGACGACCGGGCCAAGGTCGTGGTCGCCACCAAGATCTTCCCGCTGCTGCCGGTCGCGCCGGTGGTGCAGCAGCGCGCGGTCGCCTCCGCCGCCCGGCTCGGCGTCGACGGCATCGACCTCTACCAGGTGCACCAGGCCAACCCGGTGGTCGCCGACACCACCACCATGCGCGGCATGCGCTCGCTGCAGGACGTCGGACTGGTCGGCGAGGTCGGCGTCAGCAACTACGGCCTGCGCCGGTGGCGGTTCGCCGAGGCAGCGCTGGGCCGCCGGGTGCTGAGCAACCAGGTCCGCTACAGCATGATCGACCGCGGCCCCGAAGAAGACCTCATCCCGTACGCGGAGCAGGCCGGCCGGATCGTCATCGCGTACTCGCCGCTGGCGCAGGGTTTCCTCTCCGGCCGCTACGACGCCACGAACCCGCCCGCCGGGGCGGTACGCCGGGCCAACCCGTACTTCCTGCCGGAGAACCTGGAACGCGGCACCGCGCTGATCGCCACGCTGCGCGAGGTGGCCGACGCGCACGACGCCACGCCGAGCCAGATCGCGCTCGCGTACGTGCTGCGGCACTCGAACGTGGTGGCCATCCCCGGTGCCTCCGGGGTCGAGCAGATGGAACGCAACGCGGCCGCCGCCGAGATCGACCTCGCCGACGACGAGTACGCCGCACTGGTCGCCGCCGCGCACGCGTTCCGCCCGGTCACCGGCCTGGCCGCCGTACCCCGGATGGTCCGCGCCCGCCTCGGGAAGTGAGCGGCGCTCCGGTGGCGTCCCCTGTCACGGGAGTGACGACGGGCGCCGCCGGTCATCGGACCGCGCTAGCGTGGGTCGGGTGACCGCTCCCAACCAGGTTTCCCCGGTGCCACCCGCCGACCTGCCGAGCACGCTCGGCGAGCTGCGCGCGACCGGCCACCGCTACCGCACGGTCAAACAGGAACTCCGAGACAACCTCCTCGCCCGGATGGGTTCCGGCGAGGACCGCTTCCCCGGCATCGTGGGCTACGAGGACACGGTGCTGCCCGAGGTCGAGCGCGCGCTGCTCGCCGGGCACGACATGGTGCTGCTCGGCGAGCGCGGGCAGGGCAAGACCCGGCTGATCCGCTCGCTCGGCGCGCTGCTGGACGAGTGGACCCCGGTGATCCCCGGCTCGGTACTCAACGAGCACCCGATGCACCCGCTCACCCCGGCGTCCCAGGCGCTCGTCGACTCCGCCGGCGACGACCTGGCGATCGGCTGGCTGCACCGCTCGATGCGGTACGGCGAGAAGCTCGCCACGCCGGACACCAGCGTCGGCGACCTGATCGGCGACGTCGACCCGATCCGCCTCGCCCAGGGCCGCACGCTCGGTGACCCGGAGACCATCCACTTCGGGCTCGTACCGCGTACCAACCGGGGCGTCTTCGCCGTCAACGAGCTGCCCGACCTGGCCGAACGCATCCAGGTGGCGCTGCTCAACGTGCTGGAGGAACGCGACATCCAGGTCCGCGGCTACCAGCTGCGGCTGCCGCTGGACCTGCTGCTGGTGGCCAGCGCCAACCCGGAGGACTACACCAACCGGGGCCGGATCATCACGCCGCTGAAGGACCGGTTCGGCGCGGAGATCCGTACCCACTATCCGCTGGACCTGGACCTGGAGCTGGCGCTGATCCGGCAGGAGGCCGATCTGGTCGCCGTCGTACCGGAGCACGTGCTGGAGGTGCTGGCCCGGTTCGCCCGCGACGTGCGGGAGTCGCCGTCGGTGGACCCGCGCTCCGGTGTGTCCGCCCGGTTCGCCATCGCCGCCGCGGAGACGGTGGCCGCCGCCGCGTTGCGTCGTTCCGGTCTGCTGGCGGGTGCCTCTGCCGGCGCTGGTGCCGGCGTCGGTGCCTCGGGTGGGGGCGCCGGGACGGCGTCCCGGCCGGAGGCGCCGGTGGCCCGGATCGGGGACACCGTGTCGGTGACCTCCACGCTGCGCGGCAAGGTCGAGTTCGAGAGCGGCGAGGAGGGACGCGAGATCGAGGTGCTCGCGCACCTGCTGCGTACCGCCACCGCCGAGACGTTCCGCGCCCGGCTCGCCGGGCTCGACCTGTCCGGCTTCACCGCGATCGTCGCCGAGGGCGGTGCCGTCGAGACCGGGGAACTGGTCTCCTCGTCCGAGCTGTTGCGCCAGGTCGGGACCGTGCCGGGGCTGGCCAAGGTGCTCGACCGGCTCGGCCTCGGCGACGCGCCCAGCCCGGAGGAGGCGGCAGCCGGCATCGAGTTCGTGCTGGAAGGGCTGCACCTGACCCGCCGGCTCGGCAAGGACGTCACCGAATCCGGGCGCACCGTCTACGGGGACCGGGACTGACAGTGGCCGGCGGCAACCGCTTCCGGTACGGGCAGTGGCGCGGCGGACCCGACCCGCTCGCCCCGCCGTACGACGTGCGCGCCGCGGTGGACGCGGTCGGCTCGGACGTGCTCGCCGGCGGCAGCCTGCGCGAATCCCTGCGCGAGCTGCTGCGACGCGGCCCGCAGGGGCGCGGCGGGCTCGACGACCTGGCCGCCCGGGCCCGCCGCCTGCGCCGGGAGGCGCTGCGCCGGGGCGACCTCGACGGCGCCGTCACCCGGGCCCGGGCACTGCTCGACCAGGCGCTCGCCGCCGAACGCGACGAGCTGCGCGGCCGCGACGGCGACGACGCCCGGTTCGCCGAGGCCGTGCTCGACAACCTGCCCCGCTCCACCGCCCGCGCGGTGTCGGAGCTGTCCGAGTACGACTGGGCCAGCGCCGAGGCGCGGCAGACGTACCAGCGGATCCTCGACGGGCTGCGCGGCGACGTGCTGGAGCAGCGTTTCGCCGGGCTGCGCGACGCGGCCCGGGCCACCGCCGACCCGGCCGTCCAGCGGCAGCTCGCCGAGATGATGCGCGACCTCAACGACCTGCTCGCCCGGCACGCCCGCTCCGAGGACACCACCGACGCGTTCGCCGAGTTCATGCGCCGCCACGGCGAGTTCTTCCCGGAACGCCCCGAGGACGTCGACGAGCTGATCGACGTACTGGCCCGGCGGGCCGCCGCCGGTGAGCGGCTCATGCGGTCGCTGTCGGACCGGCAACGTGAGGAACTCGCCGGGCTGATGCGCCAGTCGCTCGGCGACCGGCTCTCCGGTGAACTGTCCCAGCTCGACGCGCACCTGCGGTCGCTGCGGCCGGACATGAACTGGCAGCGCGGCGAGCGGGTCCGCGGCGACCAGCCGCTCGGCTACGGCGAGGCCACCGGCGCGCTCGACGAGATCGCCGAACTCGACGAGCTGCTGGACTCCCTCGACCAGGACCAGCCCGGCGCCACACTCGACGACGTCGACGTGGAGGCCGTCGCCCGCACGCTGGGCCGGGACGCCGCCGACGACGTACGCCGGTTGCAGGAGCTGGAACGCGAGCTGCGCCGCCAGGGCTGGGTCACCCGCGACGCGGACGGGCTGACGCTCAGCCCGAAGGCGCTGCGCCGGCTCGCGAGCACCGCGCTGCGGCGCGTCTTCTCCGACCTGACCGCCGGCCCGCGCGGCCAGCACGACCTCCGTTCGGCGGGCGCGGCAGGCGAGGTGAGCGGGGCGTCACGCCCCTGGGAGTACGGCGACGAGCAGCCGCTGGACGTGGTGCGCACGCTGACCCGGGCGGTACGCCGGGCCGGCCCCGGGGTGCCGGTGCCGCTCGCGGTCGAGGACTTCGAGGTGGTGGAGACCGAACGGCGGGCGTCGGCGGCTGTGGTGCTGTGCGTCGACCTGTCGTACTCGATGATCTCGCAGGGCCGCTGGGGTCCGATGAAGCAGACCGCGCTTGCCCTGTCGCACCTGATGGCGACCCGGTTCCCGCAGGACGCGCTGCAGATCGTCGGCTTCGGCCGGGAGGCGATGCCGCTCACCCAGCAGGAGCTGGCGGCGGTGGAGCCCGACATGCAGCAGGGCACCAACCTCCAGCACGCGCTGCGGATCGCCGGACGGCACCTGCGCCGCCACCCGGGCGCCGAGCCGGTCGTGCTGGTGGTCACCGACGGCGAGCCCACCGCGCACCTGGACCCGGAGGACGGCGAGGCGTACTTCCACTGGCCGCCGCTGCCGGAGACCATCTCGGCGACGATCCGGGAGGTGGACCGGCTGACCCGGTACGGTGCCACGCTCAACCTGTTCATGCTGGGCGACGATCCGGGACTGCGCCGGTTCGTGGACGCGGTGGCACGGCGCTCGGGTGGCCGCATGTTCACCCCGGACTTGGACGACCTGGGCGAATACGTCGTCTCCGACTACCTACGAGCCCGCCACGGCCGCCGCTGACCCCGCTCCCGCCCGGGCACCCGCCCGCCCTCTCCGTCCCGTCCTCTCTCCGTCCCGTCCTCTTCATCGATCTTGGAGTTGTGGCGCCAGGACATGCCCGTTTCGCACCGTTAGCGAGGCACCACAACTCCAAGATCGCCGCACCCCTCCCCGGCGCCACCCCGCGATCTTGCACTTTCGTGCCGGGCAAACCTCGCAAAAGGGACGCCCGAAGGGCCCTGACTGCAAGATCGCGCGGCCGGTCGGGCGAGCGCCCGGCGGCGTCGCGCTCCCCGCACCGAGCCGGCCCCGCTCGGGCCAGCCCCGCCCTGGGTCAGCCCTCGCCCTGGGTCAGTCCTGCCTGGGCCAGCCCTGCCCGGGTCAGCCCGGCCGAGGTCGCGTCGATCATGAACTTGACGGCATTTCGTGTCCGGTTTGTCGCCGCCAACTTCATGATCGACCGCGCCGGGGGCGGGCGCTTGTGGTGCCATCCGTGCCGACGTGGGTGGCGTGTCCGGTTCGGGGGTGGTGGGCGGCACTCTGACGGCGGAATCGTCGGCGGGTGGGTGGCGTTGTAACCGGGCGAACGACCGAGCACCGGCGGCGCGCCCTGGCGGCGTCCGCGAGCCCGGGAATCATCCCGGCCGGCTGGTCGTTGAGTACGGTTCCGGCGACGTGAGCCCCGGGGAATCACCCCGCTCGGCTGGTCGTTGACGATGGTTCCGACGGCGTGAGCCGGCCCGGGAATGATGCCGGGTGGCAGGTCGTTGGACATGCTTCCTGGCGCCGCGCAAAGGCAGCACTCCCCGTGCCCCGCGAGCAGCCGGATCCCCCGAAGACTTTTCTGAGCGCCTGACGTGGTGCTCGCGCCCGCGCCGAAACCCCCTTGGTGTGGGCGTCGACCCCCGAATGGAGCACTTGTGATGAACACGATTCTGCGGAAGAGCGTTCTCGGTATCGCTGGTCTGGCTTTCACCGGTGGCGTGTTCGCCGGTCCGGTCGCCGCCCACGCCGCCGACACCACCCACGCGGCGAAGCCGGTGAGCGTGAGCGTGCAGGGTGACAAGCTGATCCCGCACGGCGTCCAGGGCGACCAGTCGCGCATCGACCTGAACGACGAGCAGGTCAAGAACGTGAAGGCGATCATCGCGGCGACGAAGAAGGCCGGCATGGACGAGCGCGCCGCCGTCGTGTCGATCGCCACGGCGTTGCAGGAGTCGAAGCTGGAGAACCTCGGCCACCTCGGTGACCGCAACGACCACGACTCGCAGGGCCTGTTCCAGCAGCGCCCCTCCAGTGGTTGGGGCACGGTGGAGCAGATCACCGACCCCGAGTACTCCACCACCGCGTTCCTGAAGGGCCTCAAGCAGGTCGACGGCTGGCAGGACATGCCCCTGACCAAGGCCGCCCAGACCGTCCAGGTCTCCGCCTACCCCGACCACTACGCCCAGTGGGAGCAGCAGGCCGCCGACCTCGTCGCCCAGCACTGGAACAAGTAAGAGACACGAAGGCCGGCACCCCGAACCAACGGGGTGCCGGCCTTCACGCGTCCGGGTGAACCGAGCCCGGTAGCCGGGGTGGCCGCAGCGGCCGTGAGGGTTGGATGCGGGGCATGGACGAGGTGGACGCCCCGGCACTGCGGCAGGCGTACGAGGAGTTGTTCGCGGAGATCGACGCGGGCGGGTTCGGCCCACCGCCCGAGGGTCAGTTGAGCGCCGAGCAGATCGTCGCGCACCTCGCCGCCAACGACGAGTTGATGAGCGAGGCGACCGAGGCGGTGCTGGCCGGGTCGCCGTTCGCCTACTACGACCTGGACACGATCCACCGTCCGCAACTGGACGCGCTGGTGTCCGAGTGCGGCGGGCTGGACGGCCTGGCCGCGTTGTTCCGGGCCACCAGTCAGAAGTTGTGCGCGCTGGCCGAGCGGCTCGGCCCGGCGGCGGAGACACCAGTGGACACGGTGCTACGCGAGGGCTTCGACCTGGATGTGGACGACTCGCTGCCCTGGGGTAGGGCGCTGGACCTGCACATCCGCGTACACCTGCCGCTGCACCTCGCCCAGCTCCGCGCGCTGCGCCGCCAGCCCCACCTGGCCTGACCGTCAGACCGGCTGACCTCCGGGCCGCTTAGCCCTCGGGTCGTCGATCATGCAGTTGTGGCAGTGGACAACTCCGACATGCCCGGCCTTCCAGGCGCCACAACTCCAAGATCGACGAGAGCGGGCGCGGGAGCGGGAGCGGGCGGGGCGGGGGAAGGGCGGCGGAACGTTCGGCGGTAGGTGGTGGGAGCCACGCCGACCCGGGCGTGGAAGTGCTGGCGCAGTGCGGCGGTGGTGCCGAAACCTGCGTCCCGGGCGATCCGGTCCACGCTCAGATCAGTCGTCTCCAACAGCACCCGGGCGTGCTCGGTGCGCTGCTGGAGCAGCCACTGCGCCGGGCTGAGCCCGGTCTCGGAGCGGAAGTGCCTGGTGAACGTACGGACGCTCATGCGCGCGTGCGCCGCCATCTCGCGCAGCGCCACCGGCTCGTGCAGCCGCTGCCGCGCCCACTCGCGGGTGGCGGCGGTGCCGTTGTCGGCGCTGCGGGGGACGGGCCGTTCGATGTACTGGGCCTGCCCACCGTCGCGCCACGGCGGCACCACGCAGCGCCGGGCGGCCCGGTTGGCCACCGCGCTGCCGTGGTCGGTGCGGACGACGTGCAGGCACAGGTCGATGCCGGCGGCCACCCCGGCCGAGGTGAGCACGCGCCCGTCGTCGACGAAGAGCACGTCGGGGTCGAGCGGTACGCCGGGGTGCAGGCGGCGGAAGCGCGACGCGTACGCCCAGTGCGTGGTGGCCGGGCGGCCGTCGAGCAGGCCGGCGCCGGCGAGTACGAACGCGCCGGTGCAGATGGACATGACGCGCGCGCCCCGGTCGTACGCGGCCCGCAGCGCCTGGGCCACCTCGGCGGCGACCGTGCCGTCGTGCAGTGGCGTGCCGGAGTGGATGCCGGGGACGATCACCGTGTCGGCGCGCTCCAGCAGTTCCAGGCCGTGATCGGGGAGGACCTGGAAGCCGGCGCTGCTGCGAACGGGCAGCCCGCCGGGGGTGCAGGTCGCCACCGCGTACAGCGGGGTGCTGTCGTCGGCGCGGGCGGCGCCGAGGACCTGGGCGGGGGTGCCGAGGTCGAGCGCCACCACGCCGTCGAGGGCGAGGACGGCGACCCGGTGCGGTACGGACATGGCCCGATTATTGCGCACGATGGCTTTCCGGCCGCTCGTCGCGGAAACCGCCCGGCCCGAGACTCGGTAGGTGACCCGCTCCCGCCTGCACCCGGCCTGGCTCGTCGCCGCCGTCGCCTTCGTCGCGCTCGTCGGCGCCGCAGGTTTCCGCGCCACCCCGGGCGTGCTGCTGCACCCGCTGCACGCCGAGTTCGGCTGGCCGCTGGCGACCATCTCCGCCGCCGTCTCGGTCAACCTGCTGCTGTACGGCCTCACCGCGCCGTTCGCCGCCGCGCTGATGGACCGGTTCGGCATCCGCCGGGTGGTGGCCGGCGCGCTGGTGCTGGTGGCGGCCGGCAGCGGCCTGACCGTGGGGATGACCGAGAGCTGGCAGCTTCTGCTGTGCTGGGGCGTCCTCGTCGGGCTGGGCACCGGCTCGATGGCGCTGGCGTTCGTGGCGACGGTGACCGGGCGCTGGTTCGTCAAGCGGCGCGGCCTGGTGACGGGTGTGCTCACCGCGGGCGGCGCGGCCGGGCAGCTCGTCTTCCTTCCGCTGCTGGCGGTGCTGGTGCGCGACCACGGCTGGCGCACGGCGGCACTCGTCGTCGCCGGGGCCGCGCTGGCGGTCGTACCCCTTGTGGTGTGGTTGTTGCGGGAGCACCCGGCGGACCTGGGGCGGCCCGCGTACGGCGCGACCGAGGTCGTGCCGCCGGCCCGGCCGGAGGGCGGCGCCGCGGCGCGGGCGGTCGGCGCGCTCGCCGCCGCCGCGCGGACGCGGCCGTTCTGGCTGCTCGCCGGTGGTTTCGCGATCTGCGGCGCGACCACGAACGGCCTGGTCGGTACGCACTTCGTGCCCGCGGCGCACGACCACGGCATGCCGGAGACCACCGCCGCCGGCCTGCTCGCCGTGGTCGGGCTTTTCGACATCGCCGGGTCGATCGCCTCCGGCTGGCTCACCGACCGGGTGGACGCCCGGCTGCTGCTCGGCGCCTACTACGCGTTGCGCGGGGCGTCGCTGCTGGTGCTGCCGAGCCTGTTCGCCGGTACTGCCGAGCCGAGCATGCTCGTCTTCATCGTCTTCTACGGGCTGGACTGGGTGGCGACGGTCCCGCCCACAGTGGCGCTGTGCCGGGAGTGGTTCGGCGCGTCCGGCGCCGTGGTGTTCGGCTGGGTGTTCGCCGCGCACCAGTTCGGCGCCGCGCTCGCGGCCACCGGCGCCGGCCTGGTCCGGGACCGGCTCGGTGACTACGCGCTCGCCTGGTACGTGGCCGGGGCGCTGTCGGTCGGCGCGGCCGGGCTGTCGCTGCTGCTGCGGCGCCGTCCCGCCGGCGAGCCCGCGTTCGCGCTGCCGGTGGTCGCGGGCCGGCGGGCCTGGAGCTACCGGGGCTGACGGGTCGGCGCTATCGGGGGTGACCGGTCTGCGCTACCGGGGGTGACAGGTCAGCGCCACCGGGGCCGACCGGTCAGCCGGCCGCCCACTGCTGCTCGGGAGCGCCGCTGCACGGCGCCTGCTCCAGCTCGCGGCCGGGCTCGGTGCCCGCGTCGTCGACCTGCGCGCACTTGCCGCTGTGCACTGCCACAAGCAGCGCCGCGCCGTCACCGGCCTGCTGGAACCGCCACTGCTGGTTGGCCTGCCCGTTGCAGGACCACTGCTGCACGTCCGCGCCGTCGTCGGTCTTCGCCTCGTTGACGTCCAGGCACTTGCCGCTCGCCGCGTTGACGAGCAGGTAGGTGTCGTTGGTGACCGGCGTGACCACCCACTGCTGCTCCGGCCCGCCGGTGCAGTCGGCCAGCGCCGCCTGGGCGCCCTCGGCCTCGTCGCCCGTCACGCCGAGGCAGCGCCCGGACGGCACGCCCCGGATTACCTTCGGCGTGGCCACCGGCGCGGCGGGGGTGCTCGGCGCCGCGCTGGGCGACGCCGACGGCGTGGGCTCCGCCGTCGGCTCCGCGCTCGTCTCGCTCGGCTCCGCGGTGGGCGCTGCCGCCGCCGGCACCACCGGCCGCTCGGTACCGCCGCCGAGCACGCCGGTGGCGAAGAAGGCCCCGAGGAGTACGCCCGCCACGCCGACGCCCAGCGCGACCCGCATCAGCGGGTCCTGGGGCAGCCGGACGCCACGGACGCCACGGGCGCGGCGGGCGCCGTAGACGGTGCCGGACGGGTCGGAGTGCGGGTCGGCCATGGGGGCATAGTGACCCACCGGGGCCGCCGGGTGCCAGTCGCCCCGGCGGCACGGTGACTCAGCCGACGACCCGGACGTCCTTCCAGAACGCCACCCGGTCGCGGACCATCTCCGCCTCCGGCTTGGGATCCGGGTAGTACCAGACGGCGTCCGGGCTGGTGGCGCCGCCGTGTTCGAGCGTGTAGTAGGAGGCCGTGCCCTTCCACGGGCAGACCGTGTGGGTGTCGGACTCCCGGATCAGGTCGTCGCGCAGCGCGGCACGGGGGAAGTAGTGGTTGCCCTCGACCACCACTGTGTCGTCGCTCTCGGCGACGACGAGGTCGTTCCAGACAGCTTTCGGCATGTCCTCCACGCTATGCCGGTGGTCGCGTACCGGCCACCGCTCGGCGTACCGGCCACCGCTCAGCGCGTCGGCTCCTCGTCCGTCACGTCGGCCACCGTCGCGCCGAGCGTGGCCAGCGCGGTGTCCGCGTCGACGGCGACGGCGAGGCCGTGCTCGCCCGCGCCGAGCGTGATCTCCCGGCCGCGCAGCCGCTCGTCGGCGATCACCGGCCAGGCGGTGGTGGAGCCGAACGGCGTGATGGTGCCGCGGGCGTACCCGGTGGCGGCCTTCGCCGCCTCGGCGTCGGGCATCGACAGCCGGCTCACCCCGAGCAGGGCGCGCAGCTTCGGCCAGGAGATCACCCGGCCGCCGGGCGTGAGCACGAAGAGCAGGTCGCCCTCGCCGCGGCGGACCACGATCGTCTTGACCACGTCGGGCACCTCGACGCCGCGCGCCGCGGCCGCCTCGGCGAGGCTCGCGACCGGACCGTGGCGGATCACCCGGTACGGCAGGCCGGCGTGGTCGAGAGCGGTCAGCGCGGGATTCGCCATGGCGGTCACGGTAACGCGCGCGTCGTCGGCGAGTCGCCGAAAGGCCACCGTGGACGTCCCACGAATTGTCGTACCCGCGCGTAAGGTGATCTCATGCACGCTGTCCGTGATCATGAACGGGCGGTGGACACGCTGCGGCGCTCCTACGCCGCGGTGCCCGCCGGGGAACCCGTACGGCTGGCCAAGCAGACCTCGAACCTGTTCCGGCCCCGCTCCGCGCCGCGTACGCCCGGCCTGGACGTGAGCGGCCTGACCGGGGTGCTCACCGTGGACCCGGCGGCCCGCACCGCCGACGTGCAGGGCATGTGCACGTACGAGGATCTGGTCGACGCGACGCTGCCGCACGGCCTGATGCCGCTTGTCGTGCCGCAGTTGCGCACGATCACGCTGGGCGGGGCGGTGACCGGGCTGGGCATCGAGTCCACCTCCTTCCGCAACGGCCTGCCGCACGAGTCGGTGCGGGAGATGGACGTCCTCACCGGCGCGGGGGAGATCGTCACGACCCGGCCCCGGGGCGAGCACGCCGACCTGCACCGCGCCTTCCCGAACTCGCTGGGCAGCCTCGGCTACGCGACCCGGCTGCGCATCGAGCTGCAACCGGTCCGCCGGTACGTGTCGCTGCGCAACATCCGGTTCACCCGGCTGGAGGAACTGGTCGACGCGATCGGTGAGGTGGTCGCCAAGGGCGCCTGGGGCGGCGAGCCGGTCGACGCCATGGACGGGGTGGTGTTCAGCCCCGGCGAGGCTTATCTGGTGCTCGGCACGTTCACCGACGAGGCCGACGACGGCCCGTCCGACTACACCGGCCAGGAGATCTACTACCGCTCGCTGCGCCGGCGCACCCGGGACACGCTCACCGCGTACGCCTATCTCTGGCGCTGGGACACCGACTGGTTCTGGTGTTCGGCGGCGTTCGGGGTGCAGCACCCGGTGGTGCGGCGGCTGTGGCCGCGGCGCTACCGGCGCAGCGACGTCTACCACCGGATCGTGCGGCTGGAGCACCGGCACCAGGTGGCCGCCCGGGTCGACAGGTGGCGGGGCCGCCCGGCCCGGGAGCGGGTGGTGCAGGACGTGGAGGTTCCGCTGGACCGCACGCCCGAGTTCCTGCGCTGGTTCGCCGCGAACGTGGGCATGACCCCGGTCTGGTTGTGCCCGCTGCGGCTGCGGGAGCCGTCCGGTCCCGGGTCGGCGAAGGCGTGGCCGCTATATCCGCTCCGACCGGGCGAAACGTATGTGAACATCGGCTTCTGGGGAAGCGTGCCCATCGCGGCGGGCGCCGCGGACGGCGACGTCAACCGCCAGATCGAGCGCATGGTGTCGGAGGTGGGCGGCCACAAGTCGCTCTACTCCGACGCGTACTACGACCGGGGCGAGTTCGACCGCCTCTACGGCGGGGACACCTGGCGTGCCGTGAAGGACCGCTACGACCCGGACCACCGACTCACCGGACTGTACGAGAAGGCGGTATCCCGAGCATGAGTCTGACCGACCGAACACCGGGGGCGGCGAGCGCCCCGGCCGGCCCGCCGGCGGGCGGGCGGCGTACCGGACCCACAGTCGCGGACGTGGTCCGCGCGGTCACCACCGGCGGCCTGCCCGTCCGGGTCACCGGCTACGACGGCAGCGCGCTGGGCCCGGCCGACGCCGGGATCACCCTGGCGATCCGCACCGAGCGGGGCCTGTCCTACCTGCTCACCGCGCCGGGCGACCTGGGCATGGCCCGGGCCTACGTCAGCGGCGACCTGGGGCTGGAGGGCGTGCATCCGGGCGACCCGTACGAGGCGCTGCGGGTCATCAAGGACGAGGTGCCGCTGCGGCTCCCGGCGATGAGCGAGGCGCTCGCGCTGGTCCGAGGGCTGGGCTGGGAGCGGCTGCGCCCGCCGCCGCCCCCGCCGCAGGAGGCGGCCCCGCGCTGGCGGCGGCTGATGACCGGGCTGCGTCACTCGCGTACCCGGGACAGCAGCGCGATCTCGCACCACTACGACGTGTCGAACGCCTTCTACGAGAAGGTGCTCGGGCCGTCCATGACGTACACCTGCGCGGTGTACCGCAGCCCCGGCGACACGCTGGAGGAGGCGCAGCGGAACAAGTACGACCTGGTCGCCGGCAAGCTGGCGCTCAAGCCGGGGATGCGGCTGCTGGACGTCGGCTGCGGCTGGGGCGGCATGGTCCGGCACGCGGCCCGCGAGTACGGCGTCAAGGCGCTCGGTGTGACGCTGTCGAAGGCGCAGGCCGAGTGGGCGCAGGCGGCGATCGAACGGGAGGGGCTGAGCGAGCTGGCCGAGGTGCGCCACCTGGACTACCGGGACGCGCCGCGCGAGCAGTTCGACGCGATCTCCTCGATCGGGCTGACCGAGCACATCGGGGTGCGCAACTACCCGGCCTACTTCGGTGCGCTGCGTTCCCGGCTCAAGCCCGGCGGGCGGCTGCTCAACCACTGCATCACCCGCGCCGACAACCGGGCGCCGCACCGCTCCGGCGCGTTCATCGACAGGTACGTCTTCCCGGACGGTGAGCTGGCCGGTCCGGGCCGGCTGATCAGCGAGATCCACGACGCCGGGTTCGAGGTGCACCACGAGGAGAACCTGCGCCAGCACTATGCGCTGACGCTCGCCGGGTGGTGCCGCAACCTGGTCGAGCACTGGGACTTCTGCGTCGGCGAGGTCGGGCCGGGCACCGCGAAGGTGTGGGGCCTCTACATGGCCGGCTCCCGGCTGGCGTTCGAGCGCAACGGCATCCAGTTGCACCACGTGCTCGCCACGCACAACGGCCCGGACGGGGTGAACGGGTACCCGCTGCGTCCGGACTGGACGCCCTGACCGGTCGTACCGACGAAAGGCCGCGCGGACCGCGCGGCCTTTCGTCGAAGCCATTGACAAAGAAGTTTTGTACGTACAAACTGATTTTGCCATGAGAGACGTCCTGTACCTGGAACAGCGCGAGCAGGCCGAAGTCCTGCTCAAGCCGCAGCGCATCGAGGTGCTGCGGCAACTGGCCGAGCCCCGCACCTGCACCGAGGTCGCGGCCCGGCTGGAGCAGACGCCGCAGCGCGTCTACTACCACGTCAAGCAGCTCGTCGCGGCCGGGCTGGCCGAGCAGGTGGCGCAGCGGCAGGTGCGCGGCATCACCGAGGGCATCTACCAGGCCGTCGCCCGGTCGTACTGGCTGTCGCCCCGCCTGGTCGGCCGCATCGGCGGCACCCGCCGGGCCCGCGACGAGCTGAGCCTGGGCTACCTACTCGACCTCATGGAGGAGGTCCAGGCCGACATCGCCGCGCTCGACCGCACCGCCCCCGAACTCCCCTCCATCGGCGTCTCCGGCGAGATCCGGGTCCCTGCCGAACGGCGGCAGGAGTTCCTGCACGACCTGCAGACGACGCTGCAGGACCTGTTCACGCGTTACGGCGGCGCCGAGGGAGACGCCTTCAAGCTCGCCGTGGCCTGCTACCCGAAAGGCGACACGCATGACTGAGCCGATGACCATCCGCGCCCGCCTCGCCGCGCCGGTGGCGACCGTCCGCCGGGCCCTGACCGACCCCGCCGAGCTGCGCGTCTGGCTGGCCGAGCACGCCGAGGTCGAGCTTCCCCGGCGGTACGAGTTCTGGGGCCGCTACACGCCCGAGGGCGACGCGCCACACCAGCGGCTGCTGCACGTCGACGACCGGACGCTGCGCTTCGCGTGGACGCTCGACGGGGTCGAGACCACCACCGAGTTCGAGCTGGAGCCCGACGGCGACGCCACGATACTCACGCTGCGGCAGAGTCACTTCAGCTTCGAGGAGGCGATGAGCGGCAGCAGCATCCGCGGCGTGCTCCAGACGTACTGGTACCTGGCGCTCGCCAACCTCAACGACCACCTGGACGGCCGGCCGCTGCTGCCGCGGACCGACTTCACCTCCGCCGACCTGCGCGGCGAGCTGCTGATCGACGCGCCGATGGACAAGGTGTGGACGTCGCTCACCGACTCGGAGCAGGCGGGCGCCTGGTTCGGCTACCCGATCGGCATCGAGCCCTGGGAGGGCGGCCGGTACGCGATGGGCGGCTTCGACGCCGGTCAGGCCGCGAAGGTGTTCGACGTGACGCCGGGACGAGGGCTCTCCATCGACTGGGGACCGACCGGGGTGACCTCCTGGGAGCTGGACGAGTCCGAGGGCCGGACGAAGCTGACGTTCGTGCAGTCCGGCTTCGACGAGGGCAACCCGCCGTACGGCGCCTGGACCGGCATCGTCTCCGGTTTCGCCGAGCTGCGGCGCTTCCACGAGGTGCCGGACTGGAAGCCGATCTGGCTGACCGACGAGGTTCCCGCCTGACCTTCCGGTGACCCACCCGGGGCCTGCTTAACCCGGGCCCCGGGTGGGTAATGCCGGGCGATGTTCTTCATCTTCGGGCTGCGGACCAAGGTCGTCCGGTCCGGCGTCGTCACCGCTGTCTGCCGCAACTGCGGCAACCAGGCCGCCCAGGTGATCACCCGCCGGGTCACCAGGTTCAGCCTCTTCTTCATCCCGCTGATCCCGCTGCGCACCCGGTACGCGCAGCAGTGCACGTTCTGCGGCGCCGAGTACGACATCTCGCGGGCCGAGGCCGAGCGCCTCCCGGTCGGCTGACAGTGACCCGTTTCCTCTACTGGCTGATCGGCCGGCAGCCCGCCGCCCCGATCGCCCCGCCGGTGCACACCGCCGCCCGTCCACCCTGCACGCCCGGGCGCCGGCACCGCCGCCGGCGTCGCCGGGTCGCGGGCGCGCAGTCGCCACGTTCGCCCTGGAACCGTTCCGCCGGCCGCTGAGTCCCCGGGTGCGCACACCTATTCTGGGATCATGGGTGGCGTGGAGGAGCGGCTGGCGCAGATCCGGGGTGGTGGGCCGCCCCGGCGGCACAACGCCCGCACCATCGCCGCGCTGACCGGCAACCCCGGCTGCACCCGGCGGGCCGTGCTGGACAGCGCGGGCGCGGACAAGCCGGCGCTCGCCGAGCGGCTCGGCTTCCCGGCGAAGTTCGGCCAGTCCCGCTTCGCGATCACCCGGGGCAACGCGTTCGAGGCCCAGGTCAAGGCCGACGGCGGGGCGGAACTGCTGCGCCTGGTGGCGGAGCGGCTCGGCGTACCGGTCCCGGCCGATGCCACCTGGACCGACCTGGGTGCCGACGACGACCGGCCGGAACGGTCCCGGGCGGCGCTCACTGCGAGCGGCGACGGCCCGGCGCTGTTCGACCACCCGCTGCTCGGCCTGGACGTGGCGGGTACCCGGGTGCACCTGGAACCGGACCTGGTCGCCGCCCGGCTGGCCGGCCGGTTCCACGTCGTGGAGATCAAGTCGTTCCCGGTGATCGACGGGCAGGCCGACCCGGGCAAGGTCGCCGCCGCCGCGATCCAGTCCGCCGTCTACGTGCTGGCGCTGCGCGAACTGCTCGCCGCCGAGGGACGCGACCCGGAGCTGGTGTCGCACGAGGTGGTGCTGGTCTGCCCGCGCGACTTCGCCAACCAGCCGGTGGCCAGCCTGCTCGACGTGCGCCGGCAACTGCTGGTGCTGCGCCGCCAGCTGGCCCGGATGGCCCGGGTCGAGGAGCTGCTCGCCGCCGTACCGGCCGGGTTCACCGTCGACCCGGCGGCCGATCCGGCCACGCTCGCCGCCGCGCTGCACCAGGTGCCCGCCCGTTACGCGCCGGACTGCCTGGCCGCCTGCGAGCTGGCGTACTTCTGCCGGCACGAGGCGCGCGGCCGGACCGGCGCGCTGGGCCGGCCGGTCCGCGAGGCGCTGGGCGGCGTGGAGGACGTCGCCGACGTGCTGGCGCTCGCCGACGGCACGGCCGCGCCCGAGCCGGAGCAGGCGGAGGCCGCCGCGCTGCTGCGGGCCGCCGCGCGCCTGCGCGCCGACGCCCTCGAAGGACAAACCGCGTGAGTACGCTGCGCGCGCTCGCCCGGGTGCAGGCGGTCGCCACCGGGCGGGCCCAGCCGGTGGCCACCGTCCGCCACCTGCACCTGTCCGAGCGGCCGCTGGTGCTGGTGCCGCTTGCGCTCGCCGGTGAGGCGAACGCCCCGCTGGCCGCGATGGTCGGCGCCGCGCCCGACGAGGCCCGGCTGCTGGTGGTGCCGCAGCCGCGCAACCGGGACCAGCGGTTCGCGTTCGCCGCCGAGCTGGCCGGGATCGTGCTGCCGTACCTGGACGAGTTCCGCGACCTGACCGAGGCGGTGCCGGTGGACCGGGGCCGCGACGTCCGCCACCGGTACGTCGACGCGCCGCAACTGCTGGTGCCGAACCCGGCCGGGATCACGTTCCTGCGGCTGTTCGGCCGTTCCACCCGGTTCCGCCGTGCCGACGGCGACTATCCGGTGCACCAGTCGGTGCCGCTGCTCGGCCGCTGGCTGACGTTCTTCGCCGAGCGTGCCGAGCAGCCCGGCTCGTCGGCGCTGCTGGCGCTGACCGAGGCGTTGACGTTGCACTGGGCGACCGGGCAGAGCGTGGTGGAGGATCTGCATCTGCCGGCGGTGCTGGGCTGGCTGGACCCGCCGGCCGGGTCGACCGGCGCCGAGGCGGCGGCCCGTGCCGAGGACCCGAAGAACTGCCCGCCGGCCGGCCCGGCCACCGACCCGGACTTCGACAACCGCCGGCTCGCCCCGGCGATCGAGGCGTACACCCGGGCCGGGGACGACCCGGTGGCCCGCGCGGCCGCGTACGACGAGCTCGTCGGCCTGCTGCGCGACCAGCTCGCGCCCACCTGGGAGCTGATGTGGCGCGGCGTGGGGCTGCTGCGGACGCTGCCGGCCGGCGCGCGGGTGACCGGCCGGTGGGCCGGTGACCGGGACGCGTTCACCGCGCACGCCGAGCACGTCGACGCCGGGGGCGGCCCGCAGCCGAGGCGCGACGGCGCGGTGGCGGCGGCGCTGCGGTTGCAGCGGCTGGAACGGGCGTCGACAGCGTGGGCGGTGCAGCGCGCCTACGACGATCCGCTGGTGATGGCCGAGCACCGGCTCTCCGGTGAGGCGTTCGTCGGCGAGGTGACGCTCGCCGACCCGGCGCGGGTGGACGACTCCGGCAAGCGGCCGGTGCTGCGCCCGCGCATCCAGGTGGTCACCACCGAGCCGGTGCCGATGCCGGTGGGCGCGACGCTGTACTCCCCGGCCCGCCCGGGGCAGAAGGCGAAGGTCGTGTTCGTGACGCCCGGCGGCGACGGCAAGACCGAGGTGGTGCTGGAACTGTCCGGCGGGATGGGCCGAGGGCTCTCCGCGCCGCCGGGCAGCGTGCCCGAGGTGGGCGAGCGGATCTGCCTGACCAGCCTGTCCGACGGCTTCCTGCCGGGCGGCGCGTTCCCCGCGCCGGAGGAGACGCCGTGGACGCACGGCGGGCCGCCGGGCACGGCCGCCGCGCCGCCGGATCCGGCTCCGGCGGAGGACTGGTCCTGACCCGCGCGGGTCAGCCCAGGGCGGCGAGGGCCGTCCGCGCCTCGGCCGCCGTCGGCCGGTCCGGGTCCGCCGCCAGCAGCGCCTCCAGGCTCCGGCGGTACGCGACGTCGTGTGCCCCGTCGGCCGGGCTCGCCAGGTCCGGGGTGACGCCGCAGCCCTCCCAATTGGTGCCGCTCGCCGCGTGCACGGGCCGGGCCACCGGCACCGTCAGTTCCAGGTGCGGGTGCAGCCGGTGCCCGACGCGGGGGTGCGCGCCGCCCCGGGTGGGCTCACCGACCACTGTGGCCCGGCCGAACTGCTGAAGGTCGTACGCCAGTTCCTCGCCGCCGGAGAACGTCGCCGGACCGGTGAGCACGTGGACCGGCTTCTCCGGCGCGTAGCGGGGGACCGGCAGCCAGGCGGCGCTCCAGAACTGGCGGGTGACGCCGGAACGCTCGTGCATGGTGTGCAGGTGCGTCGGTTCGGCGAAGAACCAGCCGCAGAGCAGCGCCACCCCGTCCGGGCTGCCGCCCTCGGTGCCGCGCAGGTCGAGCAGGAGCGCGTCGGTGCCGGCGAGCAGCCGCAGCGCGGCGGTCAGCGCGTCGCCGGCGAGGTCGGGCGGGAACACGTACGGCTGGATCTCCAGCAGCCCGACGTTTCCCGGTAGCCGTTGCACCCGGGTCACGCCGCCCATGCCGAGCGCGGCGAGGCGCGCGAAGTGTTCCCCGGTCGGGTCGTCGGCCTCGTCGGACAGCGGCTGGTCGTGGTGCTTGAGCCGTAGGTGCAGGTCGCGGTTCGCCGACTGGAGGTCGGCGGTGACGAGCGCGCCGAGCGTGGCGGCGTCGCCCGCCTCGGCGTAGGCCCCGGCGCGCAGGCGCTCGCGCAGGTGGCCGGCGACCCGGTCGGCGACGTCGGGAAAGACGTACTCCTCGGCGACCAGGGCGGCGGCCCGCTCGACGATGCTCGTGATCTCGTTCGGATCCATCGATTCCCCGTTCTCGTGGTGGGGGAGAAGTAGAGCAGCCGGTTGACAAAAGCGTCAAGAGAACTAGACGCTTTCGCGGTGACCGACGATCCGCTGGAGATCCGCGACCCGGCCCAGTTCAAGGCGCTGGCCCACCCATTCCGGCACCGGCTGCTGTTCGCGCTCGGGGCCGGTCCCGCCACGCTCAGCCAGCTCGCCGCCCGGCTCCGCGCGGCCAAGGGCACTGTGGCCCACCACCTCGCCGTGCTGACCGAGGCCGGCATGGTCCGCCCGGCGCACAGCCGCCAGGTCCGGGGCGGCACCGAGCGCTACCACGAACGCACGTTCCGCCGCCTCGCCGGCGTCGACAGGGACGCGGGCGCCACCGCGGCGCTGCTGGGCGCGTTCGCCGAGGAGATGGCCGGCGACCCGGACCCGTTCGTGCACCTGCGCAACCTGCGGCTCACTCCGGACCAGGCCCGGCGCCTGCGGTCCACGCTGGACGAACTGGTCGGCGAGGCCGAGGAGGCGCCACCGGGGCAGGCGCGCTACGGCGTGCTGGTCTCCCTCTACCGGCACCCGCCTGCGGTCCGCTGACCGACAGTCGTCGACTCTGGCGGCAGTCCCCGGCGCTGGCTAGGCTTGCGCCGTCCGTCGTCCGGTCCTCGTCGTCGAGGGTGCACGTCTGGAAGAGAGCCGGAGCGCATCGTTGTATCCCAGCACGACGTGAGCCTCGCCGCCGCGGCGCCGGCCCGTCATCCGCTCGTCGGCCGTGTCGGACTTGTCGCGGCCGCTGTCGTCGTACTCGGCGAGATGGCCTGGCTGGCCGCCCGGCTGCCCGGCGCGGCGCTGGTGAGCGACGTCGGCGCGATGGCGGTGTCGAGCTGGGCGGCGGTGCTCTGCGCCGGCGCGGCGCGACGACAGCCGGCCGTGCTGCGCCGGTTCTGGGAACTGCTCGCCGCCACCATGGGCCTCGCCGCGCTCGGCCGTGCGGTGTGGACGATGGAACGCCTCGGTGGGCTCGGCCTGCCCCACACACCGCTGGTGGCGGGCCTGTTCGCCGCCGGCATCGTCACCGGCACCGCCGCGCTGCTCTGCTCCCGCACCGGCCCGCGCAGCGTGATCGGCCGGGCCCGCACCCTGCTCGACGGGGTGATCGTCGGGCTGGCCCTGATCCCGATCGGCTGGGTGGTGGTGTTCCACCGGATCACCGACGCCGAGCTGGCTGACCCCATGCGGACGTTCGGTCTGCTCTACCCGATGTTCGACCTGATGCAGCTCACCATCCTGGTGGCGGTCGCCGGTCCGGGCCGGCCGATGTGGCGGGCACTCACCGTGATCGGGGCGGGCCTGGCGATCCGGTCCGGCGCGGACGCCGTCTATGTCTCCCTGGTCGCGCGCGGCGACTACACGCCGGGTCACCCGGTCGACGTCTGCTGGCCGCTGAGCTACCTGCTGGTCGGCCTGGCCACCCGCTATCCACCGCCGTCCGACGAGGACGGCGAGGACGACCTGGTCGACTCGCCGTTGCCGCCCTGGTGGCG
Source organism: Micromonospora sp. CNZ285 (assembly GCF_004637285.1). NCBI lineage: Bacteria > Bacillati > Actinomycetota > Actinomycetes > Micromonosporales > Micromonosporaceae > Micromonospora > Micromonospora sp. CNZ285. Next base: position 6,501,408 of record NZ_SPQD01000001.1, read on the forward strand.
GGTCGCGTTGCCGTACCTGCCGGTGGGCGGAGCCATCGTCGCGGTCCTGCTGTCCCGGCAGCCCAGCGGACAGACCCCGCAGGTGGTCTTCGTCGGCATGATGGGCCTGCTCGGGGTGCTGGCGCTGCGCCAGGGGCTGGCCGCGAACGAGAACCTCCGGCTGGTCGGCCGGCTGCGCCGGCTCGCGTACTCCGACCAGCTCACCGGCCTGCCCAACCGGCTGACGTTCGTCCGGCGGCTGCGGCGGGCGTTGCGCGCCGGCGGCCCGGTCGCCGTGGTGCTGCTCGACCTGGACGGCTTCAAGCAGGTGAACGACAGGTTCGGGCACGCCGCCGGGGACCGGCTGCTCACCACCACCGCGGAACGCATGCGTGACGCGGTCGGCCCGGACGGGATGATCGCCCGGCTCGGCGGTGACGAGTTCGCCGTGCTGGTCGCCGGGGAACGTCAGGTGTCCCCCGAGCGGCTCGCGGTCCGGCTGCTGGCCGCGCTGGAACCGCTGCCGGGCGAGGAGGACCTCGGCGTCCACCCGTCGGCGAGCATCGGCATCGCCGAGTACGGGCCGCAGCACACCTCGCACACCGACCTGCTCCGCGACGCCGACATCGCCATGTACGCGGCGAAGGCGGCCGGCAAGGCCGCGTACCGCACGTGCACGCCGGAGCTGCGCGAGTCGGCGGTCAGCCGGGCCGAACTGATCGCCGACCTGCGCCGCGCGGTGGACGAGGGTCAGCTGCTGATGGAGTTCCAGCCCATCGTCGACCTGGACACCGGCACGGTACGCAGCGCCGAGGCGCTGGTGCGCTGGCGGCACCCCCGGCTGGGCGTGCTGACCCCGGCGCGGTTCCTGCCGCTGGCCGAGGAGACCGGGCTGATCGTCGCCATCGACAGGTGGGTCATCCACGAGGCGTGCCGGGCCGCGGCGACCTGGCGCGAGCATGCGCCGGACGTGACTGTGGCGGTGAACATCGCCGCCGCCCACCTGTGCCGGCCGGACCTGATCGCCACCGTCACCGGCGCGGTCGGCGCGGCCGGTCTGCCGCCCCGAGCGCTCACCCTGGAACTGACCGAGTCGGCGCTGATCGAGGGCAGCCAGTCGGTGCTCGACCGGCTGTCCCAGCTACGTGACCTCGGCATCCGCATCGCCATCGACGACTTCGGCACCGGGTACTCCTCGCTGAGCTATCTGCACCGCATCCCGGCCACCGAGTTGAAGATCGACAGGTCGTTCGTGTCCCGGCTGGACGCCGGTGACGCCCGCGCGTACGCCACTGTCGAGATGGTGAACCGGCTGGCCGGCGCGTTCGACCTGGCGGTGGTCGCCGAGGGGGTGGAGACGGTCGCGCAGCACGCGGCGGTCACCGCGATCGGCTGCCGGCAGGGCCAGGGATGGCGGTACGGCCGCCCGGCCGCCCTGCCCGACCTGCTCCCCGCGTTGTCCGGAGCCGGTGCCGAGCGCTGACCGGCCCGGGTGTACGGGGGCCGAAGGTCCTGGGCGGGACAGGGGATTCGACCCTGCTCCGGGAGGTTCGGTTACCGTCAGGATGATTTTCGTCAACACAGACGGAACACATCCTCCACATGGGAGTCTGATATGAAGCGACGGACGCTCGATCTGCTGTTCAGCATCGGTGGGCTGGGCCTGGCGGTCCTGCTGCTCGTCGTCGGCGTCGTCCTCACGACGAACGCCAACTTCGCCAACGACTACGTACGCGACCAGCTCGGCGCGCAGCACATCACCTTCACCCCGGCGGACAAGCTGTCCGACGAGGAGAAGAAGTCGGACTGCCTGCGCGAGTACGCCGGCCAGAAGATGACCACCGGCAAGCAGGCCGAGTGCTACGCCAACGATTACATCGGCCTGCACCTGAAGTCCATGGCCGGCGGCAAGACCTACGCCGACCTGGGTGAGCCGCAGAGCGCGCTGCGCGAGCAGGTGGCCCAGGCCGAGCAGAGCAACGCCGCCAACCTGGCCGACCTGCAGAAGCAGCTCGCCGAGGTGAGCGCGCAGCGGGAGACCGTGTTCAAGGGTGAGACGCTGCGCGGCCTGCTGCTCACCTCGTACGGCTTCAGCGAGTTCGGCCGCAAGGCCGAGCAGGGCGCCCTGGCCATGTACCTCGGCGCGGGCCTGCTCCTGCTGCTCTCGATCGCCGGCCTGGTGCACGCCTTCCGCACCCCGAAGAACGCGACCTTCGCCGCTCCCGAGAAGGAGAAGGTCACCAACTGACCGCACCGACTCCGCCCCCGGCCGATCCTGGTCGGGGGCGTCGTGTTTTCCGGCTTGACCCTCACGTAGCGGAAGGCGGGAGTCTTGGCCGCGGAAGGGAGGGAACCATGTCGTACACGGTGGGACAGGTGGCGCGGGCGGCACGGGTGACGGTCCGGACGCTGCACCACTACGACGAGATCGGGCTGCTGCGGCCCAGCGGGCGTACGCCGGCGGGCTACCGCCGCTACGACGAGGCCGACCTGGACCGGTTGCAGCTCATCCGCTACTACCGCGAGCTGGGGTTCCCGCTGGAGGAGATCGCCGCGATCCTGGACGACCCGGACGCCGACCCGGTGGCGCACCTGCGCCGGCAGCACGAGCTGCTGTCCGGGCGGATCGGGAAGCTCCAGGAGATGGTCGCGGCGATCGAACACGCGATGGAGGCGAGGACGTTGGGGATCCAGTTGACGCCGGAGGAGCGGTTCGAGGTGTTCGGTGACTTCGACCCGGACGAGCACGCCGAGGAGGCGGAGCAGCGCTGGGGTGGCACCGAGGCGTACCGGCAGTCGCAGGAGCGCGCGGGCCGCTACTCGAAGGAGGACTGGCTGCGCAACAAGGCGGAGAACGAGGACTGGGGGCGGCGGTTCGCCGCGCTGATGGACTCGGGCGCGCCCGCTGACGGGCTGGAGGCGATGGCGCTGGCCGAGGAGCACCGGCAGCTCATCACCAAGTGGTGGTACGACTGCTCGTACGAGATCCACACCGGCCTGGCCGACATGTACGTAGCGGATCCGCGGTTCACCGCGTACTTCGAGACGCTGCGGCCCGGGATGGCCGCGTACCTGAACGAGGCGATCCACGCCAACGCGATCACCCGGTCCTGACCGGGGGCGGGTGGCAGGATGGCCGGCATGCTCATCGTCGCCGGCACCCTCTACGTCGATCCGGCCCGGCGGGACGCCTACCTGGCGTCCTGCGAGGCCGCCGTCCGCGCGGCCCGGGACGCACCCGGCTGCGTCGACTTCGCGGTCAGCGCCGACCTGGTCGAGCCGGGCCGGATCAACGTCTACGAGCGGTGGGAGTCCGACGAGCAGTTGCTGGCGTTCCGGGGCTCCGGCCCGGAGGCCGAGCAGGTGACGGAGATCCTCGGCGCCGAGGTGCACAAGTTCCGCATCTCCGGCGTCGAGGCTCCCTGACCCGTGGCTAGATGAAGACGTCGAGCAGCAGGACGCCGAGGAAGCCGACCACCGAGATGATGGTCTCCATCACCGACCAGCTCTTGATGGTCTGCCCGACGGTCAACCCGAAGTACTCCTTCACCAGCCAGAAGCCGGCGTCGTTGACGTGGGAGAAGAACAGCGACCCGCAGCCGATGGCCAGCGCCAGCAACGCCACCTCGGGGCCCTGGAGCGTGGCGGCCAGCGGCGCGACGATGCCGGCGGCGGTGATCGTGGCGACCGTGGCCGAGCCGGTGGCGACCCGGATGCCGACCGCTACCAGCCAGCCGAGCAGCAGCGGGGAGAGGTTCGCGCCCTCGGCGGCGTTCGCGACCAGGTCGCCCACGCCGGCGTCGACGAGCACCTGCTTGAAGCCGCCGCCGGCGGCGACGATCAGCAGGATGCCGGCGATCGGCGGCAGCGAGCCGCCGAGGAACCCGGAGACCTGGCTACGGCTGAAGCCGGACCGGTAGCCCAGGAAGATCATGGCGAAGATGACGCCGGCGAGCAGGGCGATGATCGGGGTGCCGACGATGTCCAGCGCCTTGCGGCCGGCGGTGCCCTCGTCGAGCGTCAGCTCACCGATCGCACGCAGCAGCATCAGCGCCACCGGCAGCAGCACCGTGACCACCGCCGCCCAGAGCGCCGGGGACCGGCGGGAGCGCCGCCCGGCCGGTTCGTCGATCGCGCCACCGGGCCGTCCGGTGCCCGGGTTGACCAGGTCGTCCTCGGTGACCAGGTCACCGTCGGCGTCGAGTCGGCCGTCGCCGGGCCGGGTCGGGCTGCGGTCGTCGGCGACGTCGCGCCGGGTCGGCAGCAGCGCGGCGGGGGCGGTGGCCGGCACGTACCGGGCGATGAAGTTGCCGAAGACCGGACCGGCGATGATCACCGTGGGGATCGCCACCAGCAGGCCCAGGGCGAGCGTCTGACCGAGGTTGGCGCCGAGCGCGTCGATCGCCACCAGCGGGCCGGGGTGCGGCGGCACCAGGCCGTGCAGCACCGACAGGCCGGCGAGCGCGGGAATGCCGATCTTGATCAGCGGCACGTTCACCCGCAGCGAGACGAGCAGCACGATCGGCACCAGCAGCACCACGCCGACCTCGAAGAACAGCGGCAGGCCGATGAGCGCGGCCACACCGGCCATCGCCCAGGGCAGCGCGGTTCCGGAGACCCGGCCGACCACCCGTTCCACGATGCCGTCCGCCCCGCCGGACTCGGCCAGCAGGCCGCCGATCATGGCGCCGAGCGCGATCAGCAGGCCCACGCCGCCGACCGTGGAGCCGACGCCGCCGCTGAACGACGTGACGATCTTGTCGACGGGTACGGCGGCGACCACGCCGAGGACCGCCGCGCCGAGGATCAGCGCGAGGAACGGGTGCACCTTGCCCCACGCGATGAGCAGCACCACCGCGGCGATGCCCAGCAGGGCCGCGAGGACGAGTTGGGTGTCACCGGCGTTCGTGAGCGGTTCCGCGGGTGCGGCGAGCAGTGTGACCACGGCTATCACGCCCTTCGGTCGGTCAGCGGGGTGGTGCGGTGGGTGGTGGTTCCGGCGGCAGGCTCGGTGCCATCCGCCGCAGGGACGCGAACGTGGGTACGAGTGCGTCGTACAGCTCGGAGAAGAGGGGGAGCAGCGCCGCGTACGTGGCGGCGGAGGCGGGATCCGGGCGGACCGTCTCCTCGATCCGGACCAGGTCGGCGGCGACCTCGATCGATTCGATGAGGCCGAGCGCCTGCATGCCGAGCAGCGCCGCGCCGAAGCCGGACCCCTCGTGCCCGGCGGGGAACCGCACCGGCATGCCGAGCGCGTCGGCGAGGATCTGCCGCCACAGCGCGCTGCGGGCGAAGCCGCCGCTGGCGCGGACCTCGCGTACCTCGTTCCCGGCGGCCCGGACCGAGGCGAGGACCAGGGCGAGCTGCTGGCAGACGCCCTCCAGCGCGGCCCGGACCAGGTGCGGCCGGCCGTGGCCGTGGGTCAGTCCGACGTACGCGCCGCGCGGCAGCGCGCTCCAGTGCGGCGCCCGCTCGCTGAGCAGGTACGGCAGCATGATCAGCCCGCCGGAGCCGACCGGCGCCGTGGCGGCCAGGTCGAGCAGTTCCTCCTCGGCGTGCTCGCCCAGCTCGGGGGCGAGCGCGTCGTTCGCCCACTGGAGGACGATGCCGCCGTTGTTGATGGCGCCGCCGACCACCCAGCGGTCCTCGGTGAGCGCGTAGCAGAACACGCCGCCGAGCGGGTCCACGCCGGGGCGTTCCACCATCACCCGCATCGCGCCGCTGGTGCCGATCGAGCAGGCCACCACGCCGGGGCGGACCGCGCCGAGGCCCAGGTTCGCCAGTGGCCCGTCCCCGGCGCCCACCACGAGCGGGGTGTCCGCCGGCAGCCCGGTGGCCCGCGCCGCCTCCGGGGTGAGCCCGGGCAGCACGTGGGTGGTGGGTACGAGCTGGGGAAGCTGCTCCTCGGTGATGCCGGCGATACGGAGCGCCTCGGTGTCCCAGGCCAGCCGGTGGATGTCCATCAGGCCGGTGGCGGAGGCGACCGAGTGGTCGGTGACGAGCGCGTCGGCGAGCCGCCGCAGCACCAGATCCTTGATGCCGACCCAGTGCGCGACCCGCTCGTGCAGCTTCGGTTCCTGCTCGGCGAACCACACCAGCTTGGGCAGCGGCGCCATCGGGTGCACCGGGGTGCCGGTGCGCCGGTGCAGGGCGAGCCCGGACGGCGCGGCCCGCAGGCGTTCGGCCTGCGCGCTGGCACGGGAGTCGGCCCAGGTGATCGACGGGGTCAGCGGGGTGCCGTCGGCGTCCAGCCCGATCAGGCTGTGCATGGCGGTGCTGAACGACAGGCCGGCCACCGGTATGCGCAGCTCGTCCACGACCGCGCGGATCACGCCGAGCACGGCTTCGTGGATGAGGTCCGGATCCTGTTCGGCCCAGCCCGGGTTCGGCTCCTCCAGCGGGTAGCCGATCGAGTGGCTGGCCAGTTGCCGGCCGGTGGTGTCGAACGCGACGGCCTTGGAGCTGGTGGTGCCGATGTCCACACCCACCACCACGGCCGGGTCGCCCACCGGTGCACCTCCTCGCCGCCCGGGGGCCGCGCGCCGCCCCGCCGTTGCGGCTGACGTTACCGACGTGTCCACGCGCGCGCATGACGAAGCGGGCCCGCCGGGAGCCGGTGCCACGGAACGTGAATCGATGCGAGAGTTTCCGCCGATTGTGTAGGTCAATCAGCCGATCGGTCTAATTGGCGACTTTCGCGTGTCTTGGTACCCATCTCGCGTCGTTGACATGAATGACACCCCGATTGGTGGGCTCGCGCGGCGGAGGAGTCGGCGTGGCGAAGACTGATTCGACGGGTTCCACATGGCGCTACCGGTGGGCGCACCGGCAGAACGAGCGTCGGCAGCGGACCTTCCGCGCCGCGGACGAGGCGTGGCGACGCCGCGACGACGAGCTGCGCCGCCTGCGTACGCTCGCGGTGTCCTTTCACGGGTCGGCCCAGGCGGGCGTCGGCCTGCCGATGGAGCTGGCCCCCGGCGAGGTGGTCTTCTGGACGCTCCCGGCCGCGCAACTGGTCGAGGTCCGGCACACCGCCGTGCTGCCCGCCCCCGAACTGACAGTCGACCCCGACCCGCCCGTGCTGCGCCCGCGCCGCCCCGAGGGCGTCAAGGTGGTCGACGCCGGGCTCGCCGTGCTCACCAACCGGCGCCTCGTGCTGCTCGGCGGGCGTGGTCGGCGCGACTGGGCGTACGGCCGGATGACCGGCCTGTCCCACGACCCCGGCGCGCCGGTCACCCTGATCCAGGTGCTGGACCGGCGGCGTACCTCCGGGTTGCTGCTGCCCACCGGCGCGGCGGCCGACTTCCGGTTCACGCTCACGCTGGCGTTCGCCGACGCGATCGAGCAGCGCGCCGCAGTCGTGGCCGAGCTGGACGAGCTGATCGCGGAGCACATCGCGGCGCGGCCCGAACGTCCCGCCGTGCTCACCCCCGCCCAGGCCCGCGTCACCGCGCTGGTGCCCGGCGGCCGGCGGACCGTGGCGGTCGGCGCGGCGCTCGCGCTGATCGTGCCGGCGATGCTCATCGAGTCCAACCCGCCCACCCGGGCCGGCTCGGAACGCGCCGCCGCCGCGACCCCGGCGGCCACCGGCACCCCCGCCCCACCGCCGCACGTCGCGCCCGCCGTCCAGGTCCGGCCCAGCACGAGCCCCGAGCCGTCCCGCGGCCGTCCCGCGCCGCCGCGCGGCACGCCGCAGCCACCGGTCGAGCGCCGCTGCGGCGCCCCGGCGAACCCCTTCGGGTACGACTTCTGCGGCGGCCAGCGCATCCGCCGGCCGGCTGCCGGGGTGTGCGACTGGTTCGAGTGCGTACCCGGGTTCTGGTCCGATCGGGGCTGGCTGGTGCAGTGCCGCGATGGCGCGGTCAGCCGCACCGGCGGCCAGCGTGACGTGTGCGCCGGCCACAAGGGGTTCCGCCGGACCGTCTGGCGGTGACGCCGGTCAGGCCACCGGGCGGGGCGTGACGCGCAGCGGCAGCAGCCCGGCCAGCACCAGCGCGGCGCCGACGGGCAGCAGGTTCAGGTTCACCGCGATCGCCAGGAACCCGGCGAGCACCAGCACCGGCGCCCACACCGGCAGCAGCCGGGCCGCCGCCGCCCGGTACAGCAGCACCAGCAGGCCCAGCTCGAACAGCAGCGGTCCGCCGTACAGCACCAGGCCGGGCGTGGGCACCGCGTCGGCGAAGCGCGGGAACAGGTCACCGAGGATCACCCAGACGAAGGCGGCGGCGCCGACCAGGCCGGCCGGCGCGGCCACGTCGTCGAGCGTCCGCCACCGCGACGAGCGGGTACGCAGCAGGCCGTGCAGCCCGACGATCAGCGCGGCGAAACCGAGCACGCCGAGCAGGAACAGGGTGTGCCCGGTGTTCCAGGCCCAGGCGCCCTTGTCGCTGTGCCCGTCCAGGCGGTCGAGCAGGCGCAGCAGGCCGTAGCCGAGCAGCAGCGCCGCCGACGCCACGGCGACCGGGCGTAACCACTGATACGTGGGACGTGTGCGGGAATCGAGGAGGCTCATCGCCTCAGCGTCCCGGGCGCCAGTGCCCGGGACATCGGGGAGCGAGCCCGAACCTGCCCCGGATCAATCCGCTCGCCTCCCGTAGGGGTGCCCGGATACCGTCCGGCCGTGTCCCGCACCGTCTCGCTGGTCCTGCTCGACGCCGCCGACCACCCGCTCGGCGCGTTGCCGCCGTTCGACGTGCCGGAGCCGTGGTGGCAGGAGGTCGGCTCGATCGTGGACACGGTCCGGCGGCGCCACGGGCTGGAGGTCGTCGTGCTGCGGCTGCTCGACGCCGACCGTCCCGCGCCTCCCGGCGGCCACGTCCGCTACCTGGCGCAGGTGGTCGACGCGCCCGCCGTACCCCTGGAACCGGCGACCGTGGACCTCGCGCCGCACCCGCTGCGCCAGCCGTGGGCGGACGCCGGCGGCCCGGCCCGCAGCGTCGCCTGGGCGACCGCCGAGCTGCGCCGGCTCGGCCGCCGGGTCACGGCGGTGGCGCAGCAGCGCACCTGGAACCTCTCCGCCATCTGGCGCCTGGACACCGACCAGGGCCCGGCGTGGCTGAAGCAGCTCCCGTCCTTCGCCCGCCACGAGCCCGAGGTCCTCCGCCGGCTCCCCTCGGTGGCCGGTCTTCCCTGTGACGCGGATTCCGTGATCGACGTGCCGGTGGTGCTCGCCGCCGACGGGGAAGGGCGGATGCTGCTGGACGACGTACCTGGAGAGGACCGGTACGGGGCCGGGGAGGGGGAGCGGGCCGCCATCGCGGCCGGGCATCACCTGGTGCAGCGGCGGGCGTGCGGCACTCTCGGCGAGCTGGTCGCGGCGGGGGTGCCCGACCTGCGCGGGGCGCGGCTGGCGGACTGGATCCGGGAACGGCTCGCCGGGCACGACGTGTCGGCCGCACGCGGCCTGCTCGACGGGCTCGACCGGCGGTTGCGGCAGGTCCGCGACTGCGGCCTGCCGGACACGCTCGTGCACGGCGACCTGCACCCCGGCAACGTCCGCGGCGACGCCGGGCGCCGGACCGTGATCGACTGGGCGGACTCGTTCGCCGGCCACCCCGCGTTCGACATCCTGCGCCTCACCGAGGACGTCGACGTGGACGCCGCCGCCCGGCTGGTCGACGCGTGGGCGCGGCGGTGGCGGACCGACGTGCCCGGCAGCGACCCGCACCGGGCCGTCGACCTGCTCCGGCCGGTCGCGCCGCTGCGGCTGGCCGCCGTGTACGCGATGTTCCTCGCCGCGATCGAGCCGGGCGAGCATCCGTATCACGTGCACGACGTGCCGGCCGCGCTGGCGCGAGCGGCGACGCTCTAGACGCGGCGCACCGGGATCCACAGCTCCGCGTCGGCGGTGCCACCGTCCTCGGCGACCCGCACCCGCGAGATCTCCGGCCCCGGGCGGGTCTCGTACGGGTTGGACGGGAACCACGACGTGAACACGGCCCGCCACAGGTGCTGCACCGCCACCGGGAACGCCCCGGAACTGGAGAACACCGCCCAGTCGCCGGCCTCCACCGCCAGGCTGCGCAGGTCGTCCGGTACGTCCGCGCCGGTGACCGCCGCGTACCAGTAGTCCAGCTCCGCGCCCTCGTCGCGGGCACCGGCCAGCTCGGCGCTGACGTTGACGATCCCGTGCGGCTCCTGGTCGGACAGCGCCTCGATGCGGCGGACGGTGGCCGGGTCGATGCCCCTGACGAACGCCACGATGTGCGGGTTCATCCCCTCGTGGACGAGCGGCACCCGGGCCGTCAGCCCGGCGAGCCGGAAGGCGTCCTTGGTCACGATCCGGTAGTCCATGCTGGTGTTCCCTTCGACGACGAGCCGGAAGGACATCCGGGGCTGGGACCGCAGCACCGCACCGGCCTGCCGGGCCTGCGTCGGCCCGACGCCGTGCACGGCCCGGAACGCGCGGGCGAACGCCTCGTTCGAGCCGTACCCCCAGCGGACCGCCACGTCGAGCAGCGACTCCCGGCCGGCGAGCACGTCGGCGCCCGCCAGCGTCATCCGGCGGCGGCGCACGTACTCCGACAGCGGCAGCCCGGCCAGCGCCGAGAACAGCCGGCCGAAGTGGTGCTCCGACACGCCGGCGATCCGGGCCAACTCGGCCACGTCGAGCGGCTGGTCGAGCCGCTGTTCGAGGTGGTCCAGCGCGGCGTTGAGCCGATCCAGCACCCGTTCTTCCCTCCTGGTGACGCCTTCGACGCTAGGTTCCCCGCCGGCCGCCGACCCGATCACACCGGACCCGGTCCGGTCGCCTCATCGACACTGGCGAGCGTGTCGCATCATGGCGTGGTGATCTTCCGGAGGCGACACCACAAGAAGAAGAACCGGGGCTGCGACTGCGACGTGCCCACCTGTGACGGGCCGGGCTGCTGCGACCTGGGCCTCTTCTCGATGCTGCTCACCCTCGGTTCGGTGACCGCGGGCGTCGTCCGGCGGCCTGCCGTGGATCGCGCCGGCCGGGCCGCCATCCTCGGCTACCGGCGCTGGCTGTCGCACCGCTGGCCGGGTACCTGTCGCTACACGCCCACGTGCAGCGCGTACGGGCTCGCCGCGGTGGAGCGGTACGGGCTGGCGGCGGGCGGTCGGATGGCCGCCGACCGGGTCCGCCGATGCCGTCCCGACGTGCCGCACGGCACCCACGACCCGCTGCGCTGACGCCGCTCCGCGCCGCGCGGACGTGCCGGCGCCACCTCGGGGAAGTGGCGGTGTTCCGGTGTGCCGGATGCCGCCACTCCGGCGACCCGGTGTCGATCAACGTGGCGGTCACCCGACCGACGTGGGGCCGCCGAAGACGACGGGTACGCCGGGGGAGTAGAGCACGCTCACCGGCGGGCCGTCCGGTGCGGGCAGGCCGGCGACGGTGACCAGTTCGTCGTCCAGGTGCAGCAGTTCGGCGCGGTGCAGCGGCCACTGTGGATGCCAGTTCGGCAGATGTCGGGTGCTGCCGTACGCGCGGGTGTGCAGGCCCCAGCGGGCGGTGAGGAAGTGTTCCAGCGGCGTCGGCTCGGGGATGGGCGCGCCGACGCGTACCGTCATCCGGCTCGTCGCGCCGGCCGGACCGGGCCAGCGCCGTCGGCACCGGTAGGTGAGCGTGTCACCGGATCGGTCCAGCCGCATCGCCGACCACTTGTACGGCAGGCGCAGGCTCACCTGGGCCACCAGCACCGGCACCAGCCGGGACGCGTCGAGCGAGCGGAACACGACAGCGCGCCGCCCCGAGCCGTCGACCGAGTAGAGCCGGACGTTCGTCTCCCAGAACGTGCCGAAGTAGGGCACACCCGGGCCACGGCCGAGCCCCAGCCCGACCATCCGGAAACCGATCAGCCCCACGTAGGTGAGCCCGTCGAGCGTGTCCGGCCGGGTGCCGGCGGGCAGCAGTGGCGCCACCCGTTCCGGCGGGACCGCCCAGTGCAGGAACGCGAGATCCTGCCAGCGCTGGGCCAGCCAGGCAGGGCGGATGGCGCGTACCGGAGCGTGCTCGACCGGCTCGATCTCCACCTGCCCATCCTGCCTCCCGGACGCGCCGGGAGTCACTCCGGGCGGTGGCAGACCGCCTCGACGTTGTTGCCGTCCGGGTCGCGGACGAACGCGCCGTAGTAGCCGGCGTGGTATTCCGGCCACTCCTTCGGCTCGTGCAGCACCTCAGCGCCCGCTGCCACCGCCGCGTCGCGGAACGCCCGCACCGTCGCGCGGTCGGCGGCGGTGAACGCGATGTGCACCGGCACCGGCGTCGCGCCGGACGGCGCGGGCTCCACCCAGAAGTCGGGCGCGTCGACGCCGTAGCCGATCGGGCCGGGCTCCATCAGCCGCCGCGCGCCCAGCGGGGCGAGCACCGTGTCGTAGAAGGCGCCGCTGGCCGCCAGGTCGCGTACCGCTACGGAGAAGTGGTCGAGCACGTCGCCTCCCTGCGATCGTCGTTGACCGCGCCAGGCTACGAGCCCTCTACGACACTTCCGCCGGACGCCGCGCCGTCGGACCGGCCTGCGTCGTCGGCGAGAACGGCTCGCCGCCGCCGGGCCGTGTCCGCGACGGTCAGCAGGCCGGGCGCCGCGCCGAGCAGCCAGATCACGCCGACCGGCCAGTGGATCACCTCGCCCACCGCGCCCCGGATCTCCGGCACGTCACCCACCACGTAGGACGCCTCCGGGTCGGTCGTGCGGCAGTCGAGCGTCCACGTACCGGGTGTCGGCACCCGCACGGTCGCCACCCAGGAGTAGGCGGCGGCGTCGGTGCCGTAGTCGCCCGGCGGAACGGAGACCGGCTCGGCCGTACGGACCTCCGAGCCGCCGCCGGTCACGCGGCAGTCCGGGTCCGCCGGGGAGAAACCCAGCGCGAAGATCGCGTACGCCCCGGCGGCCGGTGCCGTGAACCGGCTCGCCGACGTCACGTAAGGGCCGACGCCGCCGTACTCATGAGGGGGGTGCCCGATCGTGCTGTCCTCGGCGCCGAGCCGTACCGCGGACTGCGCCACCAGCGCGCCGAACACGACGGCGAGCCCGCCGATCAGATAGCCGCGCCGCGACGCCGGGCGGGCCCGGCGGGGCAGGCGCCCGCCGGCGGCGTACCCGATCAGCGCTCCGGCCACCGCGAGCGCCGCACCGCCGAGCAGAGCCCGCCCCCAGCGGGCCTCGCCGGTCAGCGGCACGACCCACCGGAAGAACGCGAGCGACACCGCGAGAAGCGCCGTCGTGACCAGCGTGGACACGGCGACGGCGGCGGCGGGGCGCCGCGGTTGCCGGGCCGCGAGCACGGCGGCGAGCAGCGGCGACGCGAGCACCGGCCACCACAGCGCGGTGGATACCGGCTGCTCCTCCTCCCACCTGTGCGTCCACTCGTAGACGACCAGTGGGGCGGGCACCGTCGCCGCCAACCAGGCCGTCAGCACTCCGGGACCGGGCAGCCTCGCACTCATCAGTCGATCCTCGGCCACCCGGATCATCGACGAAAGTCCGCAAGCCGTCCGAAAGGGATTGCTCACACAGCGTAGGATCGCGTGCGACACAGCCGAACACACGGGGGAAACGATGTTCGAGCGCCTGGGCAGATTCGTCGTGGGCAAGGCCTGGTGGGTGATCGGCGGCTGGGTCGTCGCCGCGATCGCGATCATCGCCGCCAGTCCTTCGCTGAGCGACATCACCTCCGCGGACCAGGAGAGCTTCCTGCCGCGTTCCTACGAGTCGGTGCAGGCCACCGAGCTGGCCGCGAAGTCGTTCCCGCAGGCCGCCACCGCCACCGCCACCGTCGTGGTCAAGCGCAGCGACGGCAAGCCGCTGACCCCGGCCGACGAGGCGCGCGTGGGGCAGCTCGCCACCGCGCTCAAGGCCCGGAACATCCCGCAGACATCCGGCTACCTGACCGGCCCGCAGGCCGTCGCGCCGGACAAGTCGGTGCAGGTGGTCACCGTCGGTCTCGACGCCGACAGCCCCGACGACCCGGGCCTGCTCGACGCGGTACGCGACCTGCGCGCCGCCCTCGGGCCGGACCTGGCCGGCAGCGGCCTGACCGCAGGGGTGGCCGGCGACGTGGCGAGCTTCGTCGACAACGAGGACACGTTCAACGAGGCGTTCGCGGTCGTCGGCGTCGCCACCATCGTCCTCATCATCGGGCTGATCCTGATCATCTTCCGCAGCCCGATCGCCGCGCTGCTGCCGGTCGTGGTCATCAGCGTCGTCATGTCCGTCACCACCGGGCTGGTCGCCGCCGCCGGCAAGGCGTTCGACCTCAACGTCAGCCAGGACCTCCAGACCATCCTGCTGATCGTGCTGTTCGGCATCGGCACCGACTACATCCTGTTCCTGCTGTTCCGCTACCGGGAGCGACTGCGCGCCGGCGACGACAAGCGCACCGCGATGGTTGTCTCGGTGCAGCGGGTCGGCGAGGTCATCACCTCCGCCGCCGGTGCGGTCATCGTGGCGTTCCTGGTGCTGCTGCTCGCCTCACTCGGCTTCTTCGGGTCGCTCGGCCCGGCGCTCGCGATCGCCGTCGGCGTCATGCTCGTCACCTCGCTGACCCTGATCCCGGCGCTCGTGTCGCTGCTCGGCCGGTGGGTGTTCTGGCCGTCGAAGGCGTGGCAGCGTCAGCCCAAGGCCACCCTGTCCCGGCGGCTCGGCGCCGTTGTGGGCCGCCGCCCGGCGATCGTGGCAGCGGCCTCCGGGGCACTGCTCGTGGCGCTCGCCGCCGGGGTGCTCGGCTACAAGGCCGACTACGACTTCGGCGCCGGCTTCCCGCAGGACACCGAGTCGGCGCGGGCCGCCCAGGACCTCCAGCGCGGGTTCGCCGCCGGGGCGCTCGCGCCCACCGAGGTCTACCTGACCACCGGCAACGGCACCCCGCTCACCGAGCAGCAGGTGAACGACTTCGCCGCCGCGTCGGCACGGGCACCCGGCGTCGGGCAGGCGCAGCCGCCGGAGCGCAGCGCCAGCGACCCGAGCGTCGCCCGGATCAACCTGCTGCTCGACGAGAACCCGATGTCCAACGAGGCGATCACGCTCGTGCGCGACGACCTGCGGGAGGCCGTGCACGAGGCGGCCCCGCCGGGCACCAGGGCACTCGTCGGCGGCACCACGGCGATCTTCGCGGACATCAACTCGGCGAACAACAGGGACCTGTCGGTGATCCTGCCGGTCGCCGCCCTCCTGATCGCGATCATCCTGGCGTTGCTGCTGCGCAGCCTCGTCGCGCCGGTCTACCTGGTGATCGCGGTGCTGCTCAACTTCGCCGCCACGCTCGGCGCCACCGTCTACGTGTTCCAGGGGCTCCAGGGCAACCCGGGCGTGACGTTCCAGCTGCCGATCATCCTCTACCTGTTCGTGGTGGCGATCGGCACCGACTACAACATCCTGATGATCGCCCGACTACGGGAGGAGGCGCGCGAGGGCCACGAACCGCACCAGGCCGCCGCGATCGGGGTGGAACACGCCGGCCCGACAGTCGCCGCGGCCGGGCTGATCCTGGCCGGCACGTTCGGGGTGCTGATGCTCGCGCCGATCTCGTTCCTCCAGCAGATGGGCTTCGCGGTGGCGATCGGGATCGTGCTGTCCGCGTTCGTCATGTCGATGTTCTTCGTACCGGCGCTGACCGGGCTGATCGGCCACAAGGCGTGGTGGCCGGGACACGGCGACGAACGACGTAACGGCGGCGGCCGGCACGCGGCCCCGGAACCGGCGGACGCGGCGTCGACCTGACGGTGACCCGCCCCGGCGCGGCTCAGCCCTCGCCGGGGCGGACCAGCCCGCTCTCGTACGCGATCACGACGAGCTGCGCCCGGTCGCGGGCGTTCAGCTTCTGGAGCAGCCGGCTCACGTAGGTGCGGGCGGTGTCCGGGCTCAGGAACAACGCCTGCCCGATCTCCGTGTTCGACCGTCCGGCGCCCACCTGCGTGAGCACGTCCCGTTCCCGGGCGGTCAGCCCGGCGAGCCGCCCCGGGTCGGCCACCGGTGAGCGGGCCGCCGCGGCGAGCACCCGCCGGGTGACCGCGGGGGAGAGCAGCGCGTCGCCACCGGCCACCGTCCGGACCGCGTCCCGCAGCGCGTCGGGCGGGGTGTCCTTGAGCAGGAAACCCGCCGCTCCGGCGCGGATCGCCTCGAACAGGTACTCGTCGTCGTCGAACGTGGTGAGCATGACCACCTGCACGCCGTGCAGCGTCGGGTCGGTCAGGATCCGCCGGGTCGCCGCAAGCCCGTCCCCGCCGGGCATCCGGACGTCCATCAGCACGATGTCGGGCCGTTGCTCCCGTACCACCGAGAGGCCGCTGCCGCCGTCGCCCGCCTCGCCCACCACCTCGATGTCAGGCGCCCGGTCGAGCAGCGCGCGCAGGCCGGTGCGGACCAGGTGCTGGTCGTCGACGAGGACGACGCGGATCGGGCTCACGCGGCGACTCCCGTCAGCGGCAGGTGGACCGACACCCGGAAGCCGCCGGTGCCGCTCGTGCGGGTGTCGCCCGTTGCTCTGGTGCCGCCGGTTACGGCGGTGCCGGTTCGGATGGTGCCGGTTTCTACGGTGCCGCCGAGCAGGGCTACCCGCTCGGCCATGCCGCGCAGGCCCTGGCCCGTCCCGTCCCTGCGCCCGGCGGGCGGGCCGCCGCGACCGTCGTCCACCACCTCCAGCGCGAGCCGCCCCGGCGTGACGCGGACCGTCACTGTGACCCGGGTGGCGTCGGCGTGGCGAAGGACGTTCGTCAGCGCCTCCTGCACGACCCGGTAGACGGTGCTGCCCACCACCGCCGGCAGCGTGTCCACCGGACCCTCGATCCGCAGGTCGACGGCCAGCCCTCCCCGGCGTACGCCGTCCACGAGCGCCGGGAGCTGGTCGAAGCCGGGAACCGGTTCCCGTGGCCCGGGTTCGCGGCGCAGCGTGCCGAGCGTCGCCCGCAACTCCGCCATCGCGCTGCCGCTCACCGACCGGATCGCGGCCAGCGCGTTCTCCGCCTGCACCGGATCGCTGTCGGCGAGCGCCTCCCGGGCGACTGCGGACTGCAACGTGATCACCGACATGGTGTGCCCGAGCGTGTCGTGCACCTCCCGGGCGATGCGCAGCCGTTCCGCCTCGACCTGACGGGCCGCCTCCCGGTGCCGCTCCTCGTCGGCCGCGATCGCCTGCCGGACCAGCGCCGCCCGCAGCGACCGCCGGTTGCGGACCGCGTCGCCGAGGGCGATGACGGCGAGTAGCAACGCCGCCTCGGAGCCGAGTTCCGTGCCGACTACCACCGCGATGTCGTCGCCCTCGGCCAGCCGGGCGGCCACCGACACGGCCAGCAGGCTCCCGGCGACCACGGCGGCCGGGACGACACGCCCGCGCTCGGACACCCGGTAGAGGACTGCGGCGGCCGGGGCGGCCACCCCGACGGGCGGCAGGTCCAGCGCGTAGTACCCGAGGATGACGACAGCCGTCGCCAGCAGCGCCGGCAGCGGCCACCGCCTGGCGCCCAGCACCAGACCGCCGAGCACCGCGCCGGCCACGACGGCGAGCGCCGCGCCGCCGGGCGCGGGCCGGTCGGCCGCCACGGCCACCGCGACCAGGCCGAGCGTGGCCGCCGCGAGCAGCGCGTCGGCGCGGGTGGGCGAGGTGTCGGGCACGCCTTCGAGCCTAGGTCCGCGCGGACCCTCACCGCTGTCGTCCGCAGGCGTCAGGGTCGACCCCGAGGCGTACGCCGAGAAGCGACATCCGGTCGCGCGGCCACGCGGACGACGGTCGGGGACGGCGGACCTAGCGTCGATGGCGTCCCCGAAACGTGAGGAGAAACCTCGTGGTACGCACAAGACTGACCTGGCTCGCCCTTATTGTCATGGTATGGGCGGCGATGATGTCGTTCGGCGGAGTCGCCGCCGAGACCGTCATGCTCTACCCGAACATCTTCAGCGACGCGCCCGCCTCGCTCGACCGGGCCCGTGAGTTCCTCGTCCACGGCGGCCCGCACGACTACTTCCCGCCGCTCGGCGCGTCGGTGATCCTGAGCAGCGTCGCCGCGACGCTGCTCACCTGGCGCGACCGCCGGCTGCGCTGGTGGGTCGCCGGCGCCACAGCCGTCTTCGTCGTCTGCGAGTTCCTGTTCTCCGCAGTCTTCTTCTGGCCGCGCAACGAGATCATGTTCGTCGACCCGCCCGGCACGCACTCCGCCGAGTACCTGCGGCAGGTCGCCGCCGAGTTCGTCGCCGGGCACTGGGTGCGCTTCGCCGGAGGCGCGGTGACGGCCGTCCTGGCGTTCGTCGCGCTGCTGAAGTTCGTGCGCTCGACCGCGTCCGTTCCGGCTCCCGCGTCGGCTCCGGTGCCCGCTTCGGCATCTGACTCCGGGTCGGCGGAGGTGACGCGATGAGCGCGGGTCGCCGTACCCTCGGATTCTCGTGGCCGGCGTTGGTCGCGCTCGCCGCGACGGCCGCCCCGCGCGTGGCGCTGCACGACCTGGACGTGGTGCCGGAGGGCACTGTCGTGGCCGCGCTGCTGGCGGTCGGGCCGCCGCTGTGCTGGGTGGCCGCCGTGTTGTGGCGGCGGCCGCCGCGCCCGTTCCTGACGATCGTGGTGATCGGGGCGCTGTACGGGGTGTTCCTGGCGGTCGGTCACCAGGTGTTCTGGGACTCGTCGCTGGGGATGGACGCGCCAGGGCTGGCCGGGCTGGAGGCGGGGGCGCGGGAGGCGTTGTTGCGGGGCGCGGCGGTGATGTCGAGCCTGGTCACCGGGACCATGGTCGGAGTGATCGCGGGTGCGGTCGCGGTGCTGTTGTCCCGAGTGCTGCCAGCGCCGGCCCGACGTCGTGAGCAGGCCGACGCTTCTCGCCCGCTCGCCTGACTCGGCGAGCGGGCGAGATCCCAGGTCAGGCAGCGATCGCCCGGGCGGCGGCGTACATGTCGGCGGGAAGCGGATGCCGCAGCTCCCAGAGGATCCGCATGGGCCGGTCGCCGCTGTGCTCCCGGTATGTCATCGGCCCTGCGTACAGGTACGGCGGTGCGCCAAGGTCACGGTCGGCGATTTTGGTCTCGCGGACGAACAGGTGCACGGTCGAGCCCTGTGCGACGTGGTTGACGTACCGCTGGCCAGTGGCCGAGCCCGACGACGTGGTGCTCTGCGACTCCCACTGGAACAGCTTGTCCGTGACGGCGCGGTCGGCGTACATGGTGGTGGGGGAGTAGTGCTCCTCGGACTTGACGAGCGTGACGAAGAACAGGTCCGCGCGCTCGTCGGGCAGCCACTTCACGCCCTCGCGCAGTGAGCCGGGGTTGGTCATGCCGAATGCCGCGCACGCCTCGTTGCGGCTGTAGCGGGCGTGCACCCGCAGCGGTACCCGGCCCGGGGCAGGTGGCTCGGTGACCCGGTGGATGCGGTCACGCAGCACGTCAACTACCTGCCGCAGCTCGGCGCAGCGCGCCGGTTCCGCCCACAGTCGCTTGAGCCGGGCGTCGCGTTCGGCCAGCGGCACCGACGGCCCCCACAGGCTGAAGTGCAGCATGTCGAGCAGCCGCCCCGAGTCAGGGCGTTGGCCGGCGGCGACGCGAGCGATCAGATCCAGCCGATCGACATCGTCGGTGTGGAGCATCCGGCCGATGGCCCGGCTCAGGTCACGGTCGTCCGGGCCGCCCTCGGCCGGGTCGAGCGCGGCCAGCCGCCGCAGCCCGGCCCAGCCGCCGATGCTCGCCGATCGGTAGACGTCCTCGATTTCCAGGCCGGTCTCGCGCAGGAAGTCGGACAGGCTCACGTCACCGAGCTGCCGCAGCTCGGCCACCAGCGCGTTCTTCGACGTCGGCAGCGCCGACTTGAGGTTGGCGAGGACGATCTCTTTCGCCACCCGGTCCAGCTCGATGTGGCAGCCGCTTGGTAGCGAGGGGAAGTCCTCGCGGACGGCGGCTTCGACCGCCCGTCGGCTGACCCCGGCAAGCGCCCGCCAGCGCATGTCGAACCGGAAGTTCGCGTGCTGGCCGCCGATGAAGTCGAGCACTGTCAGGCACGGCTTGTCGTCGTCCAGCCGCAGACCCCGGCCGAGCTGCTGGAGGAAGATCGTGGCGCTCTCGGTGGGGCGCAGCATGAGGATGGTGTCGACCATTGGCAGGTCGACGCCCTCGTTGAACAGGTCGACGGTGAAGAGCACCTTCAGCTCGCGCTTGCGGAAGCGGTCGATCAGCACCTGGCGATCCGGCCGGTCAACAGTCGACGTGATGGCCGCGGACGGCACACCGTGGCGGGTGAACCAGTCGGCCATGAACTCGGCGTGCCCGATGCTCACGCAGAAGCCGAGCGCGCGCATCCGTCCGACATCAGCGATGCGGCGGACCGCGTGCAGGATGAGCCGCGCCCGAGCGTCGTTGCCCGTGTAGACGCCGTCAAGCTCGCCCTTGTCGTACCCCTGCCCGCGCTTCCACCGCACCCGCGTCAGGTCCACGTCGTCGTGCAGGCCGAAATACTGAAACGGCGCCAGCAACTGCCGTTCGAGGGCCTCCCACAGGTGCAACTCCACCGACGCGCGGCCGTCGAACCACCGGCGCACGTCACGGCCGTCGCTCCGCTCGGGCGTCGCGGTCAGACCCAGGAGTACGCGCGGCCGAAGCCGTTCCAGCAACGCCGTGTACGTGGCCGCCTCGGCGTGGTGGAACTCGTCGACGATCACCATGTCAAACGCCTCGGGGTCGATTTTCCGCTGGCGTAGCGACTGGATTGACGCGAAGACGTGCTGCCACTCCTGCGGCCGATCGCCGTTGACCAGCGTCTCGCCGAACGTGCCGTCGCCCATGACCTGGCGGAACACTGACCGGCTCTGCCGCAGGATCTGCTCCTGATGGGCGACGAAGAGCAGCGAGTCGACGTGGCCGGCTCGCCGGAGCCGGCGGTAGTCGAGCGCCGCCACCACCGTCTTGCCGGTGCCGGTCGCCATCACCACCAGGTTGTGCCAGCGACCGTGCACCAGGCGCTCGGCGTCGAGGTCGTCAAGAACCTCTTGCTGGTACGGGAACGGCCGCACGTCCAGTTTCGCGATCTCGGTCGGGGCGTCGTCGGCGCGTTCCCCGCGCAGGGCGACACGTAGCCGCTCGGCATCGGTTGACGGGTCGTAGGTCTCGAACGCCGAGTCGTTCCAGTAGTCCGCGAATGTCGCCTCGAACGTGTCGATGACGTGCGGCTGCTCCAGATTCGAGATGCGGACGTTCCACTCCACGCCGTCGACGAGCGCGGCCTTGGACAGGTTCGACGAGCCGACGTACGCGGTGGTGGTGCCGTTGTTGCGCCGGAACAGCCATGCCTTGGCGTGCAGCCGGGTGGTCCGTGTCTCGTAGGAGATCTTGATCTCGGCACCCAACTCGGCGAGCCGGTCGAGCGCCCGCTGATCGGTGGCGCCCATGTACGTGGTCGTGATGACCCGTACCCGGCCACCTTGCGCGATCAGTTCGGTGATCGCGGGCTCGATGATGCGCAGACCGTGCCACTTGATGAAGGCGCAGAGCAGATCCACCTCGTCGGCCGAGGCCATCTCGTGGCTGACCTCGTGGCCGATGCGCGGCTGGTGCCGGCCGTTGACCAAGAGCGCGCCGGTGGAGAGCGGCGTCGAGGGGCGGATCGGGAAGACGGGCGCGGCCGGCGGGATGGGCGGTGCGGCGATGGCATGAAGCAGACGCTGGGCGTCTGCCACCTGGTCGTCGGCGGTGACGGCACGGGGCTCGGCCTGAGCGATGTGCGCGGCGATGCGGTTCGCCAGGCCGACCTGCCGGGCCAACTTGTTCTCCCCGCCACCGACGCCGAGGAGCGCCCGCCGCGCGAGGCCCGCGATGTGCCGGGCCAGGACGTCATGCGCGTCGGCGGCATCCAGCTTGGCATCCCGGACGAAGGCGCTATCGACATGCCTGAGCTGCGTCGCCAGCTTCTCCGTGATCAGGTGTTCGTAGATGCCCTTCTCAAGATCCCCCACGATGGCAAGCTAGCCGCGATGAACGCCGGGCGGAAGCCGGTGCGATAGGTGTCAGGAGGTTTGTCCTGTGGCCTGTCAGATCATCGACACCTGGAGGTGAAGGTCGACGCGTTACCCATCACCGGCTCGACTCAATGGCTTTGATGCGGACCTCGAACAGCGGTGCTCCTTCCCGCGTCGGCTTGAGCCACCCGGCCGGTTGCCAACCCCAGGAGTCGTACGCCTGCCGGGCAGCAACGTTGTCGGGCCGTACCAGCAGCGTGGCCCTTTCCTCCCGCCGCGTGTCCAGGAGCCGATCGTGGAGCGCCCGCGCGATACCCCGGCGTTGCCACGATCGCCGCACCAGCAGTTCGCAGACCGCGTAAGTCCGTTGCCCGTCTTCGTCCGTGAAGCCGTCCGGCACTGGTTGTCGAATGCCGTCCCACCAACGCGTATCGGCTCCGAGCGGGAACCCGTAGACGTAGCCGACCAATTCGTCATCGACGTAGGCCGTCACCAGCTCCCAGCCTGCCTGGGGCATGTGAGCCGCGAGCTGCCGTTCGTACCGCTCGGCCGTGTAACGCGGGCCGTCGTCCGCATGCGCGTCGAGGTATACGTCCACAAGCTGGTCTACCAGGCCCTCGGCCGTTGCTGCGGTCTGGTGCCGTAGTCGCAGATTCTCACGCACGAGGACACGATCCCACCGGCGGCAGGCGCTCGAAGGGCTCAGACGAGATCAGCGAATGGCTTCCAACGTAGACCGTGGTCGTGTTGTGCGACTGACTTCAGTCTGCTGGAAAACTCGGCCGCTACGCTCGCCGAACTTGCGAGAAGCGGCGTGGCAGCAGCGATCATCTTCAGCTCGCGAGCTTCCCGCAGTAGTGGCCAGTCGCGGTCGGACGTCACGTCGTACCCGTACGCTTCGGCGAGCGCCCGATGCGCCCCGGTCTTCCCGAAGCGGGCCTCGCCCACAGCGACCGCAACCAGGTCCACCTGCCAGGGCCCAAGACAAGTGGCGTCGAAGTCGCAGAGCAGAATGCCGCCCGATGCGTCCCGGAGCAGGTTGCCGATGTGCGCGTCCCCGTGGACGAGCGACTGCTCCGCGCGCTGGTTGAGGTCAGCGACCTGCGGCTCCAAGCGGTCGCACCACGCCACCAGGTAGTCGCGGTCCTCGGCGCTCAGCCCGTCGGCATCGGTCAGGCGTCGACGCGCGTCACCGATCGGATCCCAGGCGGCCAGCGGGAAAGGCGGGGGGCCAAGCGCATGAAAACGCCGCAGCGCAGAGCCGAGATCGTTCACCGTTGGCGCAGGCGCGGCGGGTGGCACGTAGGTCCATACCGAGGCCGCCAATCCGCCGACCTCGATCGGTTGTGTCACGCCCGGCGCCAGCCGGATCGTCGGCGCGTCCAACTCGGCGAACCATCGCGCGAGTTGAACGACCTTCGTCACCCGGTCTCGGAGCCGGTGTGTCCGTGCGATGCGGATGACGAGTCCGGATTCCGGCAACGCGAACACAGCGTTGTTGGTCAGCCGCAGGAGGCGGGCGTGCTCGGTCGGCACCTCAAGCCCGCTGGCGATCTCCCGCATGGCCCGGGCCATCGCTTCCTCTGAGAACCGCCCGCTCATACCGTGGCCGCAGCGCGTGCGGTGAGCGTCCGCTCGAATTCGGCTACGACGGGAAGGTGGCGATGCCGTCCGAGATCACGGCGCAGATTGACCACTCGATCGACCACTCGACTGGAACTCAACGCACGAGACTGCTCGACCACGCGCACGCCGACAGTGACCGCCCGCTCGGGCTCATCGGCGAGGAAAAACGCGCTGCACAAACCGGCCTCGTTCAGGACCATGCTGCGGACGTTCGCCGGGCCGAAGGCGACGATCGCTTCTTCAACGCTCTGCACCGCCTGTGTCGCATGCGTTCCGGCCTGCCGGGCCATGTCGCGGTACACGCGACCGTACTGCGCGAGCAGCTCACCGCGGTCGTAGAAGGCCATCCACACCGGCTCACGCTCGGGATCCACACGCTCGAACTGATCGCTCGCCCGGCCGAGGAGGGCCAGCGCGTCTCGGTGATTGCCGAGCGCGGCTGTCGACGCGGCCTCCGCGCCCCAGAGCAGCGCCTTTACGGCCGCAGTTGCCCGGGATCCCAGCTCTGAGTGGGCCAGCCGCAGCGCGGCCAGAGCATCGTGGTTGTGCCGAAGGTGTTGTAGCTGCTTGGCTTGCGAGTAGCGGATCAGGGCCGCCAGCGGTGCATCGTCAGCGGACATCGCGGCCCGCTCGCCGGCGGCGAAATGCCGCTGAGCGTCCGCGTGCCGGCCGGCGTCCAGCGCGGTCCAGCCGGCCAACTGACGTGCTGCCGCGACCGCCGCGACCAGGCGTGGCGTCAGCCCGGGCGAGTGCGACCAGTCGAGCATGCGGTACACCGACTCCGCGAACCGGGCGACCTCCCGATAGAGCAGGCCGCCGCCGCATTCGTAGTCGACCGACCGGTAGAGCTCCAGCACCGCGTTCAGCCGAGCCACGTCCGCGCTTCCGATTCGGCGAGGACTGGGATCCTCAGCGACCCCGACCAGCCCCGCTCCTGCCGACACCGCCGCGATGCCGGCCAGGAGGGTTCGCCGGCCCAGGTCTGGTGCCACGTGACTTCCGTCGGCCCGAGCGCTGATCGGTGAGCCAGGACCGACGGCGAACCAGAGAGACCTCGGCGGGATGCGGAGCACTGTCGCCCAATGCGTCAGCCGATCGAGATGCACCAGGGCTGGCCCGTTCTCGATCCGGCTCAACTGTGCCTGTGTGATCCCCAACCACCCCGCGACGACGCTCTGCGGCAGCGGGCTCCGACCGTGGTACGGGTGGTGGCGGTATGCCCGGATCACCTGGCCGAGATGACGCGCGGCCAGCGCCGTCCGTACCGGTTCATGGTCCCAGAACGGGTCGGGTACGGCGGGCGGCGTGCTGAGGCGGTCCCGCTCGGCGGCCTGACAGGGCGCGCAGCGACCCGTGTCGTTGTCGCGCGCCAGGCGTGCGCCGCAGCGGGGGCAGTTCGCAGGTGTCACCGGCTACCTCGCCGTTCGCGGAGAACCTGTGTCCGAAGTCGAGCCTAGCCATTCAACCCGGTCCGGAGCGGCACGGTATACGCACCGTGCATATCGCCCGGCGTCTCGTGATGGTGACTGAGTGTATGCGGCGTGTGTATGGCGGCCACGATCATCAGGGCATGCGCCTCCTGCCGAGGAGGACTGAGGGTCGGCGCATGGCCCGGGGCGGGTGCTGGGCTCCGGTGGCACCGCGTCCTCGATCGCGGCTCCCGCCGTCCCCGCCCGCCCCGGCGCCACTCCATCAGATCCGACCCGGAGGCGCCTGCCGATGTCCGCCGCCCTTGCCGACTTCCCCGTCCTCACCCCGGTCACCGACGAGGATCTGCTCGTCGCCGCGTTGGCCGTGCGCGTACACGTGCCCGAACACTGGCCGCAGGGACCGCTGTGCCGTAGCGAGCGCGTCCCGTACCCCTGCCGGCTGGCCCGGTGGGGGAGGGCGACGCTCGCCGCGGCCGGGCTGCCCGACGAGGCCGTGGCGACCGGGGCGGTGGTGTGGTGATCTACGTGACCGGGGAGCGGGTGCAGGCGTACCAGGTGCGCAGCGCCGTCTTCGACACCCGCTGGCGTGGGCTGGACCCGGCGCAGGTGCACGACTACCTGTGCCGGGTCGCCGACGAGATGGATCGCCTGCACCGGGAGCTGACCACGGCGCGCACCGAGTCGGAGCGCGTCCGCCAGGCGCTGCGGCAGTGGCAGTCCCGCCACAACGGCTGCCGACGGCGCGGCCACGATGGCTGAACCGCGCTGGATCATCCACCTGCCGACCACGCTGACGTGCCGGGACGTCGCCGCCGAGCTGGCCGCCGCGCTCGCCCGGTCGCTCGGGCACCTGGATGCCGTCGACTTCGGCGAGACGACGCTCAGCGAGGAGGACGCCCAGCACCTGCGGTACCGCGTCTGGTGCGACGTGCGGCTGCCCGACGGTGGGCGCTGCGGACTACGGGATGGCCACGACGGGTCGTGCGGCGTAACGGAGCTGCGCTGACCCGGCGCTATCCCGGCGTGTCGGTCGATGAACGTCCTGGTGACGGGCTGATCCGTTGGGAGCGATCCCAAAGGGGGCGACCATCCACCCTGTACGGTCGCTACACTCCCCGAAAACGCCCGGAACCGCCCACGGAGTCTGGAGACGCCAGTGACCCGCGACAAGGCCGCACCGCCCGGAATCGACGTCACCATTCCCAGCGTGGCCCGGGTCTACGACTACTTCCTGGGCGGCAAGGACAACTTCGAGGTCGACCGGAAGGTCGCCGAGCACGCCCTGCGGATCACGCCGGACGGGCCGGCCGCCGGTCAGGCGAACCGGGCGTTCCTGCGCCGGGTGATCCGCTACCTCGTCACCGAGGCGGGCATCGACCAGTTCCTCGACATCGGCTCGGGGCTGCCAACCCAGGGCAACGTGCACGAGGTCGCGATCGAGCACAACCCGGCCGCCCGGGTGGTGTACGTGGACAACGACCCGATCGTCCTGGCGCACGGGCGGGCGCTGCTCGCCGCGGAGGGCACCGCGACGGTGATCCAGGCCGACATCCGGGAGCCGGAGGAGATCCTCAACGACCCGGACGTCCGCCGGTTCCTCGACTTCGACCGCCCGATCGGGCTGCTGCTGTTCGCGATCCTGCACCACATCGGCGACGACGAGGACCCGCGATCGGTGGCGGCGGCGCTGATCGACGCGTTGCCGTCGGGCAGTTACGTCGCGATCTCGCACTTCCGTGACCCGGGGGAGCGGGATCCGGAGGGTTCCCGCAAGGCCCGCGAGGTCGAGCGAATCTTCAACGAGTCGCTCGGTACCGGCCGCTGGCGTACCGACGAGGAGATCCTCGCCTTCGCCGACGGGCTGACGGTGCTGGAGCCGGGCCTGGTGCCGCTTGCGGAGTGGCGTCCGGACCCGGACGCGCCCGCACCGCAGCAGACCGACACCTACCACACCTTCGTCGGGCTGCTCGCTCGCAAACCGTAGGCACCGCGGGCCCCGAGGGTACGAAGAAGGCGCAGGTGCCGGAGCCGCGCCGAGGTGGCGCGTGCTAAGAAAGGGCCCCGCCTTCGTCGAACCCAGGAAGGGCCCGCCGTGCACGAAGCCGAGCAGGTGATCCAGCGTGTGCTGCGGGATCTGCGCGACGGCACGCACCGTGGCGTCGTGGTGGACTCGCCTCCCGGTGCCGGGAAGTCGACCCTCGTCGTCCGCGCCGCGATCGAGACCGCCGCCACCGGCGATCCGCTGATGATCGTGGCGCAGACCAACGAGCAGGTGGACGACCTCATCGACCGGCTCGGCCGTAAGGCGCCGGAGCTGCGCGTCGGGCGGCTCTCCGCGACCGACTACCGGCCCACCGAGCGGGTCACCGCCCACCCGGCGGTCCGGGTCGCGGCGAAGGTCGCCGACCTGGGCGGGCCGGCGGTCACCATCGGTACGGCGGCCAAGTGGGCCACCGTGACCGAGGGGAGCTGGCCGTGGGCGATCGTGGACGAGGCGTACCAGATGCGCGCGGACGCGCTGCTCCGCGTGGCGGGGCGGTTCGAGCGGGCGCTGTTCGTCGGCGACCCCGGTCAGCTCGATCCGTTCAGCACCGTGGAGACGTTCCGCTGGACCGGCCTGACCTGGGATCCGATGCAGTCGGCGGTGGCCACGCTGCTGCGGCACAACCCGGAGTTGCCGGTGCACCGGTTGCCGGTGTCGTGGCGGCTGCCCGACTCTGCCGCGCCTGTGGTGTCCGCCGCGTTCTATCCGTTCACCGGGTTCCGCGCCGGGACCGGCCCGGCCGATCGGGCGCTGACGTTCACCGGGCCCGGCGCGGGTGACGCCTACGACGCCTCGGTGGAGGTGGCCGCCGCGACCGGCTGGGCGTTGCACGAGCTGCCGGCCCGGCACACCGTGCGTACCGACGGGGAGGCCGCCGCGGCCTGCGCGGAGCTGGCGTTGCGGGTGCTGGCGCGCGGCGCGGTCGCGGTGAGCGAGGCCGCGCCGGGCGGCGCGCCGGTCACCGCGGACCGGATCGCCGTCGGGGCCGCGCACCGCGACCAGGTCGCGGCCATCCGGTCCCGGCTGGGCGCGGCCGGGGCGGGCATCACCGTGGACACCGCCAACCGGCTCCAGGGCCGGGAGTACGACGTGACGATCGTGCTGCACCCGCTCTCCGGGCGGCGCGACGCGACCGCGTTCCACCTGGAGTCGGGGCGGCTGTGCGTGCTGGCGTCGCGGCACCGGCACGCCTGCGTGGTGGTGGCGCGGGCCGGGATCGGTGAGCTGCTCGACGCGTACCCGTCGACCGAGCGGGTGCACCTGGACGTACCGGTGAAGTTCCCGGACGGCTGGGAGGCCAACCAGACGGTGCTGACCCACCTCGATGCGCATCGGGCGTGACGAGGGGCCGTCGCGGCAGGATCGGCGGACCGTTCGGGTCTTCCGGCGGTCACCGACGGTGGGCACGATGGCCGGATGCATCCTCACGACCCCTACCAGCAGGATCCGTATCAGCAGCCGTACCACCAGCAGCCGTACTACCCGCCGGCGTACGTGGAGCAGCCGAGCGAGGGGATGAGCAGGTGGGCGATCGTCCTGTGGGTCATGGTGCCGGCGCTGCTGGTGATCCTGTGCTGTGCCGGATGCGTCGTCTCCGGTTTCGCCGGCGGGTTCATGGAGGGCTTCAACGAGGGCTACTCGTCGTCGTAGGCGGCGGATCGGCGCACACCGCCGCCCTCGCCGCGCGGCGCTGGCGGCGGTGCGTTAGACAGGGATCATGACCGCGAGCGTGCTGCAGTGGCTGGGCGGGGGCCTGGTGGCGGTGGCCGCCGGTTTCCTCGCCGTGTCGCTGCCCCGGCGCCGCGTCCGGGCCGAGGGCCGGCGGATCGCCTGGTCGTCGGCGCGGGCGGCGATCCACGACGCCACAGTCAGCCGGGACGCGTCCCCGGCGACGGTGCCGGAGGCCGAGCGGTTGCTGGCCCGCGCCGAGATGCTCGCAGCCGCCCGCGGCGGCGCCGACGCGGCCCGCGCGGCGGCCGAGCACGCCCGCCGCGCCGACGAGCTGTGGCGGGCCGGGCGATGACGAGGGTACGCCGGGAGTTGCTGCGCTGGTCGCTGCTGGCCGCCGCGGCGGCGGTGCTCGTGGTGTTCCTGGTGGCGCAGCGGCAGAGCGTGGAGGTCAGCTACGGGCGTTCCCCGTCGACGGCCGCGCTGCCCGAGGGCTCGGCCGGGGAGCTCAGCGACGCGAGCGTGCCCTCGGTCGAGGAGATGACCGCGCTGGTCGCCGCCGATCCGGTGGTCCGGCTGCCGGGTGCGGTCGCGCGCTGGGACGAGCAGCGGGTCCGGGCCGCCATCGGTGACCGGGGCACGCGCATCCTGGTCGCCCCGCCCGGCCTGGACGAGGCCGAACGCCGGCGGGTGAAGGACGTGGAGAACGCCGAGATCCGGATCGTCGGCACGGAGGTCAGCGGCGGGCTCTACGTGGCCTCGCCGGACGACCTGCCGGGCTGGCGGGCCCGGTTCGCCACCGGCGACGTGACCGGCTCGGTGCTCGCGCTGCTGGCCGCGCTGCACGACCAGCCGACCCCGCCGGACGGCGACGACCTGCGCTGGCGGGAGCCGACCGGCCCGGAACTGGCCCCGATGGTCACCGCGCTGCGGGCCACCGGCCGGTACGTGGGCCCCGGCGCCACGCTGACCCGCCTGCCGGAGAAGGCGGCGAGCGCCGCGTTCCCGGACGGCGCCTGGTTCGTGGTGCTGCCCGCCCAGCCGTACGGGGAGCCGCTGCCCGCGTACGGGCCGGCGCTGCACCGGCTCGCCCCGGACCAGCCGCTCGTGGTGATGTACGGCGACTGGATCGAGTACCACGGCCCGGGCGCGGCGTCGTTCGCCGAGGTGGCCGGCGCGAGCTTTTACGCCCAGTTCGGCAGCCGGCTCGGCCGTTACACCTATCCGCAGCAGAACGTGCTCGGCGCGTATCTGGCCCAGGTCACCGACGTGCGGTACGCGGGGCTGTTCGACCGCCCGCTGCCGTACCGGCCGTTCGACCCGCTGCGGGTGGCGTTGCCGGCGCTGCCCTGGCTCTTCGCCGGGTGCGTGGCGGGTTTCGTGGTGCTGTCCATCCGTACCGTGCGGGCCTCCGGCCGCCGCCCGGCCGACGTCGGTCCCGGTGGCACGCCGGCCCGGCTGGCCGGGCTCTCCGCGCTGGCTGTCGAGTTGTCGCTGCTCACCGACGCGCGCAGCGACCCGGCGCTGGTCCGGGGCGTGGGCCGGTTGCGGGCGGCCCGGGACGCGTTCGACGAGGGGTTGCCCGACCGGCACGTACGCGAACTGCTCGCCGACGCGGCGGCCGAGCTGGACGACGTGGCCCGGGACGTGCGGATGCCCGGCTACCGGCCGGACGTCTACCTGCGGGCGAGGCTGTCGTGAGCCGCGTCGCGACCCGTCCCGAGCGGGCGGCGGCCCCGCGCGGCGTGGCGGCGACCGGCCCGCGCCGGCTGCTGGGCCGCCTGGTCGGTACGGCGTTCGGTCGCGCGGTGCTCGCCTGCCTGGCGCTGGCCGGCTGGGCACTGTGGACCGGCGGCATCCTGGACGGCCCGGCCGCCCGGCAGGTACGCGGCTCGTCGGTCTACGCGGCGCCCGGCGTGGACCTGGACCGGGCCGCCGCCGAGCGGGTCATCGGCAACCGGCGGCTGGTGGTGCTGATCATGGAGCCGGGCGCCGACCTGCGGGAGGCGTGCGACGACACGGAACGCGCCACCCAGGGCACGCTGGTGCTGGCGATGAGCCGCGACGGCGAGGACTGGGACACCTACGGCTGCTCCCGCCTCGGCGGCGACGGCGCGCGTGACCTCGGGCGGGCCATGGTCGCCGAGACGACGATCAGCAGGGGCGCCGACGCGTTCGTGGACCGGCCGGTCGAGGCGCTGAAGGTGATCGTGCTCAACTACGACCGGCTGGTCCGCGCCGGTCTGGTGCCGGACGGCGCCCGTACCATCAGCCCGTCGTTGCCCCGGTATCTGCTGGCCGGCGGCGCGGTGGCCGGGGTCGTCGCCGGTGCGGCGGTGCTCTGGCTGGGCGGTCGGCGGGCCGGGCGGCTGGCCGACGCGCGCCGGGCCGGGCGGGACGCGCGCGCCGACGAGCGGGCCGCGCTCGGCGCCGCCACCGCCGTTCTCGCCCAGCAGATCATCGACCTGGACGGGCACGCCGGGCCGGCCGCCCCGGCGCATCGGCGGCTGGCCGCCGACTACGTCGGCCTGCTCGACGAGGTGTCCGAGGTGGACGACGACGCCGGGGCCGTACGCCGGCTCCGGGAGCGGGTCGAGGAGTTGAGCCGCCGCGCGGCGGATCTCGCCGACGACGCCGCGTCCGGTCGGCGCGGGGACCGCGCGGGCGGCCGGAAGCCGGACAAGGCGGCGGCCGGTGCGACGACGGGGAAGGGCCGGACGCGCGGACGGGGCCGGCGGTGATCCGCCGGCCCCGTCGTCACGGCGTCGTCAGCGCTGGGCGCCCACCGTCGAGGCGGCCGGCCAGCTGCCGGTGAAGACCTGGGCGGGCGTCGCGCTGCGGACGGCGAAGCCGAACAGCGAGTCGACCCGGGCGGCCTCGGCGGAGCTGGGGTACGGGTTGGTGCAGCTCGTACCGGCGCTGCCGCCGGACATCAGGATGGCGCAGTTGCCGTTGTAGTTGTCCGGCAGGCCGAGGATGTGGCCGATCTCGTGCGTCATGATGCGCAGTGCCGAGTACTGCTGGGCCTGGTTGTAGTCGATCACCACGCGGCCGTTGCCGAGGCTGGTGCGCTGGGCGTACGAGCCGCCGCCGTAGGTGTAGGTGATCCGCAGGTTGGACCCGCACTGGGCCATGTTGATGTTGTTCGTGTAGTTGTTCCAGATCGCCGCCGCCTGCACCGCCGTGTTGGCGAACGGGCCGGCCTGGCTGATGTTGTAGCAGACGTTGCGGACGGCGGCGGAGGCCGGAGCCGGGTTGACGGCTACCGCGCCTACTGCTGCCAGCGTCGCGGCCGCGAGGGTGGCGAGGATCCGGGACAGCTTGGGCTTACGCATGGTTCACACTCCTTGGGATGGGGGTGAGCGGAACGCCGCAAGCCTATAGATAGCCGTCTATCAATATCAAGGGGTGGACGCGTGCGGATCGGACGCGTTCACGGCGGCGACGACCTCGTCGTAGTCGCCGCGCGCCTCGGCGTGGCGGAGGAACTTCACCCGCTCGACCTGGATCTCCGTCGCGTCCGGCTGCGCCTCCAGCAGCGCCATCACCTCGGCCACGAACTCGTCCAGCGGCATGGCCGTCTCGTTGCTCTCGTGGCCGGGCAGGAGTTCGGTACGCACCGCGGGCGGCACCAGCTCCAGCACCCGTACGCCGGTGCCGGCCAGGTTCAGCCGGATCGACTCGCTGAGCATGTGCACCGCCGCCTTGGAGGCGTTGTAGCTCGGCGTGACCCGCAGCGGCACGAACGCCAGGCCGGACGAGACGGTGACGATCGTGGCGTTCCCGCGCTGCCGCAGGTGCTCGACGAACGCGGCGATCAGCCGGAT
Source organism: Micromonospora sp. CNZ285 (assembly GCF_004637285.1). Taxonomy (NCBI): domain Bacteria; kingdom Bacillati; phylum Actinomycetota; class Actinomycetes; order Micromonosporales; family Micromonosporaceae; genus Micromonospora; species Micromonospora sp. CNZ285. Next base: position 6,533,865 of record NZ_SPQD01000001.1, read on the forward strand.
CGGGCCGAGCACGTTGGTGGTCACCACCTCCTCGGCCGAGGCGAGGAACGTGTCCGGTGAGCGCCAGTCCTCGATCCGCATCACGCCCGCCATCGTCACCAGGACGTTGAGATCCGGGTGCTTCGCCAGCACCCGGTCCGCGGCGGCGGCGATGCTCGCCGGGTCGGCGGTGTCGATCGTGACGGTGTCCAGGCCGGGATCGGCGGCGGCGATCTCGTCGAGCAACTCGGTACGCCGCCCCCCGACGATCACCGTGTTGCCCCGCTCCCGCAGGGCGAGCGCCAGGGCCAGGCCGATCCCGCTGGTGGCGCCGGGAATGAAGATCGTGTTTCCGGAGATGTCCATGCGGCAAGCCTGCGGCGTCCGGCGGGGCGGGTGAAGAGACCGCTGATCGGGGGATCGCGGATCCCTGGTTCCCGGCGGGGCGCGGCGGATACTCGGATCATGGACCGCCAAGCCCTGGCCGAATTCCTGCGCCGCCGCCGCGAGGCACTGCGCCCCGGCGACGTCGGACTACCGGAGGGTGCCCGCCGCCGGGCGCCCGGCCTGCGGCGGGAGGAGGTCGCGTCGCTCGCCACCATGTCCACCGCCTACTACACCCGGCTGGAGCAGCGGCGCGGCCCGCAGCCGAGCACGTACCTGCTCGGCGAACTGGCCCGGGCGCTGCGGCTCACCGCGCACGAACGCGCGTACCTGTTCCGGGTCGCCGGGCACAGCCCGCCCGAGACCGTCGCCACCAGCGGGCACGTCGCGCCGGCGCTGCTGCGGGTGCTGGACCGGCTGACCGACACCCCGGCGCTCATCCTGTCCGACCTCGGCGAGACGCTGGTGCAGAACCGGTTGGCGGCCGCGCTGTTCGGAGACCGCTCCGGCTACACCGGGCTCGCCCGCAGCGAGGTTTACCGCTGGTTCACCGACCCGGCCGAACGGGAGCGCTACCCGGTGGAGGACCGCGACCGGCAGAGCCGGGCCCAGGTCGCCAACCTGCGTGCCGCGTACGGGTCGATGGGTCCCCGGTCCCGCGCGGGCGAGCTGGTGCGGGTGCTGTGCGCCGCCAGCACCGAGTTCGCCGAGCTGTGGGAGCGGCACGAGGTGGCGCAGCGCTTCGCCGACCACAAGACGCTGATCCACCCGGAACTCGGGCCGATCGAGCTGGACTGCCAGGTGCTGTTCACCGAGGACCAGTCGCAGGCGCTGCTGGTGCTCACCGCCGCGCCGCGCAGCGAGGCCGAGGAGAAGCTGCGGCTGCTCGCCGTGCTCGGACACGAACGGTTCCCGTCCGCCACCGCGTGAACGCGGCACAGGAACGGTCGTTCACGCCGCCGGGTATCCCCGGCTTTCCTGTCGGCCTCCCGTCACGCAGGGTGTTTTTCTGATCGCTTCCGGTCGATAGCGTCGGGCCACTGCCGTCGACGAAGGGCCGACGATGAACGACAACGGACACCCATTCGACCGTCGGCGACTGCTCGCCGGCGCGGCGGCGGCCTCTGCGGTCACAGTGACCGGCCTGGCCGTCGCCACCACCACCGGCGCCGGGGCGGCCGCACCGGGCCGCCCCGCGCCGCCGCTGATCTCCCGGGACCGCATCGCCACCGCCGCGCTGCGGGCACCCGACGGGTCCGCGCTCCCGGTCGCCGTCCAGGCCGACTTCCACGCCCGGCTCGCCGCCTGGCTGGCGTTCTGGTCGGCGAACTCGCCGGCGGCCTGGAGCGTGCCGGTGCAGGTGGTCGCCCGGATCGAGGCGGCCGGCGACGCGCTGGTGCTGCACGGGATCCGGCACCGCCGCGACGACGAGCTGCGCGCCGGCTTCGCCGCCGGCCGGCGGGACGCCACCCACCTGGCCACGCTGGCCAGCCTGCACCACCACTTCCCGAGCGTGCGGGTCCGCCCGGACGGCACGATCCGGGTCGCCGACGGACCCGCCGGGTTCACCGGCGCGCCGGAACAGGTCGCCTTCGCCGTCGCGGCCTGCCGCGAGCTGTGGGGCGACACCACGGCGACCGCCGACCGCTGGGCGGAGCACGCCGCCCGGGTGCTCGCCCGTGCCGGGCACCGCACCGACGCCGCCTCGCACGCCGGCTGGGCGGCCTTCACCCGCACCAGCCTGCGTCGCGGGCTGGGCACCGAATCGTACGAGTGACCGGAGGTAGCACATGGCCCGCAACGAGTTCCGCTTCGTGGTCGACGGCGTCGACCTGAGCCCCGAGCAGCAGACCCTGATCGCCGCGGAGATCCAGAAGGCCGGCCTGGCCGCCCTGCGTACCGCCGACGCCAGGCTGACCAACCCGCTGACCGTCGGTCACGGCAACATCAAGCTGCGTCCCGAGTGGTACGGCCTCTGGGTCATCGACGGTCCGTTCGCCCAGGACCTCGGGCAGAAGATCAACGACATCGGGTTCTGGATCCAGCGGTGACCGACCCCGCCCGGCCGGCCGGCACGCCGGAGCGGATGTGCCCGAGCACCCCGGCGTCGAACGCCACTGTGTTCCTCGGCATGATCACTCCGGCGGGCCGGGTGGCCTACGTGACCCCGGCCGTACCGGCCGAGGTGGCGCTCGCCGGGCTCGGTGACTCCGACGAGCCGATCGAGTCGCGGGCCCGGCTCGCCGGCCCGTGTGTCACCTCGTCCTGTGGCTTCTGGACCGGCTCGCACTGCGGACTGGGCGCCCGGATGGCCGCCTCGTACGCCGAGACCGCCCCGCCCGCGGAGGAGACGCTGCCGAAGTGCGCGATCCGGCGTACCTGCCGGTGGTTCGCCGAACAGGGACCGGCCGCCTGCCCGGCGTGCGCGCACGTGGTGACTGACGCGCGGCTCTGAGGGATCCTCCTTGTCGGACCCTTCGGCTAGCGTCGGGAGGTCATGGAGCCGCGGTTCGGCCAACACCTCATCGGGCGGGAGCATCCCGCTGCGCTGCTGCGCGCCGAGGTGGCCCGGCTGGTCGACAGTCACGGCGGTCTCGTCCTGGTCACCGGCGAGCCGGGCATCGGCAAGACCACGCTGGTCTCGGCCGCCGCCGACGAGGCGCGCCGCAGCGGGGCGCTGGTGCTCGGCGCCGCCTGCTGGGACTCCGACACCGCCCCCGACTACTGGCCCTGGGTGCAGGTGCTGCGCCGGCTGGCCCGGTCCGCCGACGACCCGCGCGGGGTGCGGGAGGCGGCCGCCGCGGGCCTGGCGGCACTGCTGGGCGAGCGCGCCCCCGGCGACCCGGCCGAGCCGGGCCGTGCGACCGACGAGGGCGGCACGGGCGATGCCGCCGAGCCGGGCCGCGTCACCGACCGGGGCGACACGGCGTCGCCTGGCGACGCCGCCGCATCGGGTGACGCGGCCGAGCCCGGCGACGCCGACGCGCCCGGTGACGCCGGCCGGGCCGAGTTCGACAGGCACGACGCGGTGACCGCCGCCCTGGTCGCCGTCGCCCAGCACCGGCCGGTCGCCGTGGTCCTCGACGACCTGCACTGGGCCGACCCGGCGTCGCTGCGGCTGCTCCAGTTCGTCACCCAGCACGCCTGGTTCGAGCGGCTGCTGCTGATCGGCACCTACCGGGACGCCGAAGTCGAATCCGGCGACCACCCGCTGCGGCAGTGGCTGCTGCCACTCACCGCCAAGGCCACCACAGTCACGCTCGCCGGGCTGGGCCGCGCCGAGGTGGCCGCGCTGATGGCCCGCACCGCCGGCCGGGAGCCCGACGCGAGCCTCGTCGACGAGGTGCACCGGCGCACCGGCGGGAACCCGTTCTTCGTGGAGCAGACCGCCCGGCTCTGGCACACCCACGGCCTCACCGACACCGTCGCCCCGGGCGTACGGGAGGTGGTGCGCCGCCGGCTCGACCAGCTGCCCGCCGGAGTGGTCGAGGCGCTGACGGTGGCCGCCGTGCTCGGCCGCGAGTTCGACGGGCGGACGCTCGCGGCCTGCGTACCCGCTCCGGTCGCGCAGGTCGACCGGCTGCTCGGCCGCGCCGCCGCGGCCCGGCTGGTGCTGCCCCGCGATGGCGGCCGGTTCGTCTTCGTGCACGACCTGGTCCGCGAGACGCTCTACGACGGGCTGGCCGACGACGAACGGCGGGCCCGGCACGCGGCGGTGGTCCGGGCCGCCGACCGGTCGGACGCGCTCGCCAGCGCGCTCAGCCCGGCCCACCTGGCCCGGCACGCCTGGCTGGCCGGCGCCGAGCTGGACCCGGAACGCGCCGGTGACCTGCTGGTGGCCGCCGCCCGCGACGCCGGGGGCCGGATCGCCGTGGACGAGTCGGTACGGCACTACCGGCGCGCGCTCGAACTGACCGGCGAGCCCGGCCGGCGGGTCCGGGTGCTGCTGGAACTGGCCGGGCTGCTGCACCACGCCGGCCCGCCGGCCGAGGTGGAGCGGCTGCTGGCCGAGGCCGCCGCGCTGGCCCGGGAGCTGCCCGATCCCGGCGTGCTGACCCGGGTGGCGCTCATCGCGCACCGGCAGCACTCCGCCACCCGCCGCCGGCTCGACGCCGCCGAGCTGGTCCGGGAGGCGTACCGGCGGTTGATCGCGGAGCCGGACCCGGAACGGCCGGTACGCGCGCTGGTCACCGACCTGATCACCGCCACCGAGACGCTCGCCCGGCACGGCCGCGACGACGAGGCGCTCACCTTCAGCCTGTGGGCCCGCCACGACACGACCTGGGGTCTCGGCACCGCGCAGGAGCGAGCAGTGGTCACCGCCGAGATCCGGGAGGTGGCCCGCCGCAGCGGCGACCGGGAGACCGAGCTGTGGGCCACGGCGCTGCGCTGGGTCGCGCTGCTGGAGCTGGGCGATCCGGGTTACCGGCAGGAGCTGACCGCGTTCGTGACCGGCGCGCGACGCGACGACGTGGCCCGGCAGCGGGTGGCGGCGATCGTGGACACCGCCATCATCGCCGCCTTCCGGGGCGACCTTGCCGCCGCCGAGGCGGGCTTCGCCGAGGCGGAGAGCTACCGCGAGCCGGGGCACTCCGACCACGCCTTCATGACGCACCACATGCGCTGGTCGATTCTGCTGCTGTACGGCCGCCTCGCCGAGGCCGAGGCGGTGCTCGACCGGGTGGGCACCGGGCACCCGCAGGCCGAGCTGCTCCGGGCGATCACCGCGGCCGAGCGCGGCGACGCGGCCACGGTGCTGCGGCTCACCACCGCGATCGAGGCCGCGGGAACCGCGTACCCCCGGTCGGTGTCGCCGTTGTGGCTGCGCCTGCGGGCGCAGGCGGCGGCGGTGGACGGCGACCCGGCGCGGTGCGCGGCGGTACGCGCCGACCTGGCCCCGCACCGCGGGCAGTGGGCGGCGGCGTTGTTCGGCTGCGACATCGTCGGCCCGGTCGACCTGTGGCTGGGCGGTGTGGACGCGGCCGAGGACCGGTGGGACGACGCGGTCGACTGCTACGCGGCGGCCCGGGACGCGGCCGACCGGCTGGGCGCCCGGCCCTGGTCGGTGCTGGCCCGGGCCGCTCTGGTGGGCGCGCTCGCCGGGCGGGACGGGCCGGGCGACGCGGCCGAGGCGCGGCGACTGCGGGCCGAGACGGTGGCCGAGGCACGGTCGCTGGGGATGGTCCAGGTGGTGGACCGGCTGGGCGCGGCGGATCCCGCCCCGGCGGCGGCGTCCGCAGCGGTCGCGCCGGTGGCGGCCCGGCTCGACGCGGGCGTTCCGGTCCTGGCCGTCGCGTCGCCGCCCGGCCGGCGGGGCGCGTCGGGCCTGTCCCGGGCGGGTGTGGTGCACGGGCGGCTGCCCGACCCCGGCGCAGACGTCGTCCGGCCCGAGTTCCGTCCGGACGGGCCGGTGTGGCGCCTCGTGTACGACGGCGTCGTGGTGCACCTGCCCGATGCCAAAGGGCTGCACGACCTGCGAGTGCTGCTGAGCCGTCCCGGCACAGACGTGCCCGCCGTCGAACTGCTCGACCCGGCGGCCGGTCCGGAACTCGTCGCCGCGCACCGCCTCGGGGCCGATCCGGTGCTCGACGACGAGGCGAAGGCCCGCTACCGCCGGCACCTGCGGCGGCTCGACGACGAGATCGATCGGGCGGCGGCCCGGGACGACGGGCGGCGGCTGGCCGAACTGGACGCCGAGCGCGCGGCGCTGCTCGACCAGTTGCGTGCCGCCGCCGGGCTGGCCGGGCGCGGCCGGCGACTCGGTGACCAGGCGGAACGGGCGCGCAAGGCGGTGACCGGGCGGATCCGTGACACCCTGCGCCGCATCGACGAGCGGCATCCGGCGCTCGCCGCGCACCTGCGCGAGTCGGTCACCACCGGCGGCGCCTGCCGCTACCGGCCGGCCGAGCCGGTGCCCTGGCGGCTCTGACCACCGACGGTGGCGGGGCCGGGTGGACCCCGCCACCGTCGTCGCGTCAGCGGCGGTTGTAGCGGTACATCGTCAGCGTGCCGAACACGACCACGAAGAGGGCGCTCCAGAGCAGCATCCACATGGTGCTCGGGCCGTCCATCGAGCCGGCCATCGCCGCGCGGACCGAGGTGACGAGCTGGGTGATCGGGTTGATCTTGACGAACGCCTGCAGCCAACCGGGCATGGTGGACGGGTCGACGAACACGTTGCTCAGGAACGTCAGCGGGAACAGCACCATCATGCTGGTCCCCATCACCGACTTCTCGCTGCGCAGCACCAGGCCGAAGAACGTCCACACCCAGGAGAACGCGAACGAGAAGACCACCAGCAGCCCGATCCCGGCGAGCACCCCGAGCAGCCCGCCGTCGGGACGGAAGCCGAGCACCACGCCCACCGTCAGGATCACCACGGCGGCCAGGACGTAGCGCAGCACGTCGCCGAAGATCATCCCGACCAGCGCCGCCGGCCGCCAGACCGGCAGCGTACGGATCCGGTCGAAGACGCCCTTCTCGATGTCGCTGTTCAGCCCGACCCCGGTGTACATGGTGATCATCACGACGCTGGTGACCATGATGCCGGGCAGGAAGAACTGCAGGTACGCACGCGGGCTGTCGGCCAGGGCACCACCGAACAGGTACGTGAACATCAGCACCATGATGATCGGGAACGCGGTCACGTCGAACAACTGCTCCGGCACGTGCTTGATCTTCAGCAGCGCCCGCCAGCCGAACGTCAGCGACGCCGACAACGCGCTGGGCCGGGCCTGCCGTTCGGCCGGGGCGAGCACGGTGGCCAGCGCCTCGGCGGACGGCACGTAGACGGACGGCGCCCGCCCGGTGGTGATCGCGGTGTCGCTCATCGCGCCGCCTCCAGTTCGTCGTCCCGCTCGTCCGCCGGGACGGCCGGGTGGTCGGTCAGGGCCAGGAAGACCTCGTCCAGGCTGGGCTGGCCGAGGGAGAAGTCGTCCACCACGATGCCGGCCGCGGCCAGCTCACCGAGCGCCCGCGCCGCCTGCGCACCGGCCTCCAGGTCGGTGCCGTGCTCGCCGACGCGGGCGGTCAGCGCCGCCGGATCAGCGGCGAGCTGCACCGGTACGCCGAGCGACGCCCGCAGCACCTGCTCGGCCTGCGGCCGCTGCCCCGGATCGCGCAGCCGGATGTGGACGCTGCCCGCGCCGATCGACGACTTCAACTCGCCCGGGGTGCCCTCCGCGATCACCCGGCCGTGGTCGACCACAGCGATCCGGCCGGCGAGCTGGTCCGCCTCGTCCAGGTACTGCGTGGTCAGCAGCACCGTCGTGCCGTACGCCACCACCGCCCGCACGATCGCCCACACCTGGTTGCGGCTGCGCGGGTCCAGCCCGGTGGTCGGCTCGTCGAGGAACAGCAGATCCGGGGTGTTGAGGATGCTCGCGGCGATGTCGATGCGCCGCCGCATCCCGCCGGAGTACTTCTTCACCTGCCGTCCCGCCGCCTCGGTCAGCCCGAACGCGGCGAGCAGTTGCTCGGCCCGGTCGCGGGCGCCGGCCCGGCCCAGCCCGAGCAGCCGGCCCAGCAGGACCAGGTTCTCCGCGCCGGTCAGGTCCTCGTCCAGCGAGGCGTACTGGCCGGTCAGGCTCACCCGGGCGCGTACCGCGTCGGCCTCGCGCACCACGTCGTGCCCGAAGACCCGGGCCGTGCCGCCGTCCGGGCGCAGCAGCGTCGCCAGCACGCGTACGGCGGTGGTCTTCCCGGCGCCGTTCGGGCCCAGGACGCCGTAGACGGTGCCGGCGGGAACCCGCAGGTCCAGCCCGTCGAGTGCCCGGGTCGAACCGAAGGACCGGACCAGGCCCTCGGCCTCGACGGCCAGGCCGGTGTTCCGGTTGCTCATGAATCGCTACCTCTCTCGTCGGTGTCTCGACAGGCGTACGGGCGTGCCGCCAGACCGATCGCCTGTTTCAACGAGGCCGGGATGCTGTGGTGTTGTGCCGGCCTCACCTCTCCGGCGCCAGACGGCCCGCCAGATCCGATCTGGCGGTGGCGATTCCCGGCCGACGACGGCCGGTACGGGAGGAAGGCGGGTTATGACCGTTCCCGCAGCAGTCCGCCGGATGACCGGTCGCGGACAGTGCCCGATCGATCGTCTGCCATATGCTGCGCCGGCATCCGACGCACGGGGGCGTGTCCCGGTTGTGGTGACGCGGACGCCTCTTGAGCGCATTGAAACCGAGAGGGGTCCACCGTGTCCATCGTCCGAAGAGTGCTCGGCGCACTCGCCGTGACGGCCCTGGCCGTCACCGCCGCACCCACCGCCGCCGGTGCGGCGGCGGATCCGGCCGGCGTGCTCCACCTGACCGTCACCAGGCCCGACGGCAGCCCGGCCGGCGCCAACGTCGCCGTGACGGCCGCCGACAACAGCTACGACAAGAACCTCCTGCCGCTCGACGAGTCCGGGCAGCTCAGCGTGGAGGTGCCGGCCGGCGACTACAAGATCGCCGTCACCCCGGTGTACAGCGACGGCCAGGACGACGAGTCGCTGAGGCAGTGGGTGCCGGGCCGGACCAGCTGGGCGCAGGCCGGAACGGTCCGGGTGTCCGCGGGGGACACGACGGAGGTCTCCGAGCGCCTGCTCGTGCCCAGCGGATCGACCCTGCGGGCGCGCGACGCGGTCACCGGCGCCGCGGTCGACGGGCTGTGCGTGTTCGTCGACCCCCGGCGCAATCCGTGCGGCGACGCCCAGGTGGCCGTTCCGCCGCTGATCCCCGGCCCGCAGGAGGTGTGGGTCTACACCCGGGACGACACCCACCTGCCCCGCTACGCCACGGTGAACGTCCTCGCCGACGGCAGCGGCACCGCCGTGGTCGTCCTGACCCCGGCCGCGAACGTGGTCTCCCGGGTGATCGACGCGGCGACCGGCACGCCCGTCGCCGGGGCCTGTGTGACGCCGGCGCCCGCCGCGACCGGCGAGCTTCCCCACAACCCGGGACGGTACTGCTCCGACGCCTCCGGGAACGTCCGCGTCGGCCTGGTCGCGGCCGGGTCCTGGAACCTGTTCGCCCGCCCCGCCGGCGGCTCGGCGTACGGCGCGCAGTGGGTCGGCGCGACCGGCGGCACCGGCGACGCGAAGCAGGCGCGTGTGGTCACCCTCCGGGCCGGGCAGACGGTCACCGTGCCCCCGATCCGGCTCGACCGCGCCGGTGTCGTCACCGGCACCGTGACCAGCGCGGCCACCGGCAGGCCGGCGACCTCCGGCACCGTGACGCTCGCGCCCGAGTCGAGCTTCTTCCCGGACTGGGGAGTGGACCTGGACGCGCAGGGCCGCTACCGGATCGACTGGCTCGGCCCGTACGCCTGGCCGCTGCTGTTCACCACCGCCGACAACGCCACCCAGTGGTCCGGCGGGTTCGCCCTGCGGGGCAAGGCCGTGCCGGTCACGGTCCGGGCCGGCGCCACCACCGTCTACAACCTCGCCGTGCGGCGTGGCGTCCTGGTCACCGGCCGGCTCGTCGACCCGGAGGGCCGCCCGGTGGTCGCCGAGCTGACGGTGCGCAACGCGCGTACCCGTGAGGTCATCGGCTACACGTTGGATCTGGATCGCGACGGCGAGTACGCGCTGCGCGTGCTCGGCCCCCAGCCGGTCACCGTGGCGTGGCTGTGGACGCCGCCCTACGTCAACTACGCCGGCTGGTACGACGGCGCGGCCCGCCCGGCCGACGCCACCGAGGTGGCCCTGCCCGGCACCGGCACCCTGCGGCTCGACGTCGCTGTCGACCGGTTCCCGGCCGGCTGAGCGACACCAGCCGGTCGATCGGCACGGGCCGGGTGGCGTGCGAGCCACCCGGCCCGGCGCCGGTCAGCGCGCCGAGTCCAGCCGGGTCCGCTGCTCGGCGGTCAGCTCCAGGTCGACGGCGGCCAGGCTCTCCTCCAGCTGCGCCACCGACGAGAAACCGACGAGCGGGATCGACGGGATGTCCCCGCCCGTCAGCCAGGCCAACACCACCTGGTTGACGGTGGCACCGGTCTCGGCGGCCACCGCCCGCAACGCCGCCAGCCGGGCCGGGGTGGCGGGCACCACGTACTCCTCGCCGAGCCGCTCCGGCCGGACGTACGCGCCCTTCAGCAGCGGCGAGTACGCGACCAGCGTGAGCTGCGGCTCCGTACGCAGGTAGCTGAGCAGGTCGGGGCCGACCCATCCGACGTCGCCGTCCGGGTCCAGCTCGCTCGGCACGTCCAGCCGCCGGGGCAGGTAGCTGCGGTGGTACTGGAGCACCTCGTACCCGGGCAGGCCGGCCGCGGCGGCGAGCGCGCGGGCCCGCTCCACCCGCCAGGCGCGGTGGTTGCTGGCGCCCAGCAGCCCGACGGTGCCCTCGGCGACCAGCTCGGCGAAGCCCTCCACGGTCTCCCGCAGCGGGATCGTCCGGTCCTCGATGTGGGCGTAGAGCAGGTCGAGCCGCTCGACGCCGAGGCGCTCCCGGCTGCGCTCGGCGGACTCGCGGATCACCTTCGCCGACAGCCCTTCCGGGTTGTCGACGTAGCTGGTGCCGGGGGCGAGCGGACGGGCGCCCAGCTTCGTCGCGATGACCACCTCGTCGCCGATCCCGCGGCTGCGCCGCCAGCGGCCGAGCAGCTCCTCGCTCTCGCCACCCTGGCCCCCGTTGTGCCAGAAGGCGTAGTTGTCCGAGGTGTCGATGAAGGTGCCGCCCGCCTCGACGTACCGGTCGAGGATGGCGAACGAGGTGGCCTCGTCGGTGGCGGTGCCGAACAGCATCGCGCCGAGACTGAGCACGCTGACCTCGCGGCGGGTGGCCGGGTCCGTGCCGATGGTGCGGTAGCGCATGTCTTCCTCCCCGTCGGAGCCTTGCCGGCCACCCTGCCCCTTCGAGTGCGCGCGAAGTCAACAACGGAGGGGCCCCGGGGAGACCCGGGGCCCCTCCGACGCGTGACGCTCAGCTCGGGATGTAGTCGAACTCGTCCGGGTTCGGGCCCGTCCGGCCGGCCTCGCCCCGGTCCAGCGAGGTGAGCCGCTCCATCGCGGTGTCGTCGAGCGTGAAGTCGAAGATCGCGAAGTTCTCCTCGATCCGCTTCGGCGTCGTCGACTTCGGGAAGACGATGTCGCCGCGCTGCACGTGCCAGCGCAGCACCACCTGGGCCGGGGTCCGGCCGACCTGCTCGGCCACGTCGACGACTGTCGGGTCGTCGAGCACCTTGCCCTGCGCGATCGGCGACCACGCCTCGGTGAGGATGCCATGCGCCTTGTCGTACGCCCGCACCTCCTCGTTGCCGAGGTAGGGGTGCGCCTCGATCTGGTTGACCGCCGGCACCACGTCCGCCTCGGCGGCCAGCCGCTCCAGGTGCGCTACCTGGAAGTTGGACACGCCGATCGACCGGACCGTGCCCGCGTCACGCAGCTCCTCCAGCACCTTCCAGGTGGAGACGAAGTCGCCGTCGTAGCGGGTGGGCAGCGGCCAGTGGATCAGGAACAGATCGAGGTAGTCGAACTTCAGCTCCCGCAGCGACTGTTCGAACGCCTTGCGGGCGTCGTCCGGTCGGTGGAAGCCGTTGTTCAGCTTGCTGGTGACGAAGACCTCGCCGCGGTCCAGCCCGGAGGCGCGCAGCGCCTGACCCACCTCGGCCTCGTTGCCGTACATCTGGGCGGTGTCGATGTGCCGGTAGCCGACCTCCAGCGCGGTGCCGACGGCCCGGACGGTGTCCTTCGGCTCGATCTGGAAGACGCCGAAGCCGAGCTGCGGAATGGTGTTGCCGTCGTTGAGTGCGATGTCCGGAACGCCGTTCTGGGCCATGAGAGCCTCATCTCCGATCGTGCGGTGCCGGGGCGCGTCCGTGCCGACCGCCCCGGCCGTGCCAACCGGATGTCTCTACCCGCTCGCCACGTTTCCTCACGTCGGGGACGAGCGTCAACCCCAGATCGACCGCGCCCACTCGGGGTGGTCGACGAACGGGTTGCGGTTGCCCTGCCAGCGCTCGTGGATGCGCTGGTTGCGGCGCTTCTCGAAGGCGTCCGGCGGATCCTGGTCGTTCCAGGCCAGCAGCTTCGACAGCCGCCCGAGGCGGGGCGCGGAGCCGTTGGAGACCGAGTCGTTGGGTTCCAGGTCCGGCCAGCCGTCGTCGCCCTCGTACCGGATAGCCATGTAGAGGATCATGCGGGCCACGTCGCCCTTCACCGCGTCGCGCGGCTCGAACGAGTCGGCGTCGGTGTAGCAGCCGGGCGCCTCGGCCACCGTGCCGCCGCCCGAGTCGAAGTCCTTGTTGCCGCGCGACGAGTTGACGGACACGTCCTCCGGACGCAGGTGGTGCACGTCGGTGCCGGGACCGGTGGCGGTGCCGAAGTCGCCGTGCGACTTGGCCCAGACGTGCTCCCGGTTCCAGTCGTTCGCGCCGCCGCCGTTGCTCGTCTTGCTCTGCGACCGTCCGCTGTAGAGCAGGACCACGTTCGCCGGGTTGGCCGGGTCCTGGTCGGTGTCCTTGAGCGCGTCCCACACCTGGTCGTAGCTCAGTTTCGTCTGCACCCTGATGATGCCGTGCAGCGCGGTGCGCAGCGCCGGCCCGGTCTTGCCGGCCGCGCTCGCGTAGTACGCGTCCGGCCCGGCGGTGCCGGTCGGGCTCGGGGTCGGCGTGGGACTCGGCGTGGTGCCGCCGCCGAGGCTCATGGCGGTCGGGTTCTTCAGCCCGCCGTGGCTGAAGTACGCGGTGAGCGTGCCGGTGGCTGTCACCTGCCGTCCCCGCAGCGACGGGTTGGTGAGCAGCCCGAAGGCGCTCCGCCAGGCGGCCGTCACCTGCACGTACAGCATCCGGGCGGTGCCGGTCTCGCCGGCCTGGTCGGCGATGGCGATCGCGGTGTCGGCGGTGAAGCCCGAGGTGAGCACCGTGGTGGTGGCGGTGGGCTGGCCGATGACGTAGCCGGTGACGGTGGCCGTCCGGCCGTCCTGGGCGGCGAGGGCCTGCGCCACGGTCAGTGTGGTCGCGGCCGACGCGGCGCCGGTCACGCCGAGCGGGAACGCGACCGCGACGGCCAGCACGACCGCCGCGATCAGCCGCCCGGGTCGCGAGCGGGTGACGCGCTTGATATTCATGATCAGCGATGTTAGTCGGATCGCGGTGAACTGCGGGAGGTCAGCGGGCCAACTTTTCGTCCCGGCCGGCCTCGAACAGCACCGGCCACGGCCGGGCCGCCGGGGCGAGGAGCGCCGGCCCGCCCGGTTCGTCGGGCGCGGCGAGCGTCTCGGTGGCGAGGTGGCCGAACATCGGCGCGGCCGGGTGCGCCGCCCGGATCGGCCAGGCCGCGGAGATCCGCCGGACCAACGGCGTGCCGGTGATCGGTCGCCACGCGACACGTGGTTCCCGGCGGGCCAGCGCGGCGGGCTCGACGGCGACCGCGCCGCCGGCGAGGAGCAGACCGAACAGGAACTCCGGGTTGCGCGCGGGGCGGACCCGGGCCGGGGCGAAACCGTGCTGCCGGCACACGGTCAGCAGATGCTCGTGCCAGCCGGGCGCGGTGGCCGGTGGCGCGGTGACCAGGTCCATGCCGGCCAGATCGGCGAGCGCGATCTCCCGGGGCCGGGTTAGCGGCGAGGCCCGGGGCAGCAGCACACCCACCGGTACGTCCACCGGCTCACCGAAGCGCAGCCCGGCCCCGTCGACCGGATGGTGCAGCAGGCCGACGTCCAGCCGCCCGTCCGCGAGCATCCGGTGCTGCTCGGCGCTCGTCAGTTCGTGCAGGTCGAGGGCGAGCCCGGGCGCGCGGGCCGCAAGCGCGTCGAGCAGCGCGCGCAACGTCACGGCCGGGGTCTCCGGGGGTACGCCGGCGCGCAGCACCCCGAGCGCGCCCCGGCGGACCCGATCGGCGAGGTGACGCAGCCGGCGTTCACCGGCCAGCAGCTCGTCGGCCTCGCCGAGCAGCAACTGGCCTGCGGTGGTGAGGCCGACCTGGCGCTGTGACCTGTCGAACAGGGTGACGCCCAGCTCCCGCTCCAACCGCTGGATCGACTGGCTCAGCGGCGGCTGTGCCATGCCCAGCGTCTCGGCGGCCCGGCCGAAGTGCAGTTCCCGGGCGACCACCACGAAATGCCGCAGGTGCCGCAGCAGGTCCATCCGGGCACCCTAGCGTCGCCGCTGGTTACCGTGTCGGCGTGGATGTGGCGGAACGGGTCGGGGAGATCTTCGGGCGGGCCGGGGTGCGGGGTTGCCTGCACGTCGTGGACGTGGACGACCCGGCCGGCGGTGAGGTGGCGCTGCGCGCCGACGAGCAGATCGTCATCGCCTCCATCTTCAAGATCATGGTGGTGCTGGAGTTCGCCCGGCAGGCGGCCGCCGGCCAGCTCGACCCGACCGAACGGGTGCTCGTCGGTGCCGCCGACCGGCTCGGCGGCTGGGGTGTGGCCGGCTGCGCCGACGACGTGGAGGTCTCCCTGCGCGACCTCGCGTACCTGGCCATGTCGGTGAGCGACAACACGGCGGCCGACCTGCTCCTGCGCCGGATCGGGGCGGACGTGCTGCCGATGCTGGCCGCGGAGCTGGACCTGCCGCGTACCCGGATCGTCGGCGGCCCCCGGCAACTCGTCGAGACGATGCTCTCCGACGTGGGCGCACGCACCGAGGCGGACTTCGCGCGGATCTTCCCCACCCTGTCGCCCGAACGGGTCCGCGCGATGCGGGTCTTCGACCCCGAGCACACCAGCTCCAGCACCGCCCGGGAGCTGACCCGGCTGCTCCGTCTGGTGTGGCGGGACGAGGCCGGCCCGGCGCCCGCGTGCGCCATGGTCCGGGAGCTGATGGCACGGCAGCTCTTCTGGACCCGGCTGGCCGCCGGCTTCCCACCCGGGGTCCGGGTCGCCGGGAAGACCGGCACCCTGCCGGGACTGCATCTCGAAGCCGGCGTCGCGGAGTACCCCGACGGCCGCAGGTACGCGATCGCGGTGGCGGTACGCACCGAACGGCTGGCCGCCCGCCGGATCGACGTGGACCTGGCGATGGGGGAGGCGGCCCGGACCGCCGTCGATTCGCTGCGTTGATCCGGGCCGGACCACCGGCCTGGCCTGCGGTGATATCGGTCCGGATATCGGTCGTTGCGCTCGTCGATCTTGGACATCGACGCCGGCGGGGTGGTGGTCTGGGCCTACCGATCACCGATCCCGAACGGGGAGGACGACACATGCCCGAGAACCAGCCGTCCGGCTACGCCCGCCGTCGACTGCTCCGCGACACCGCGGTCGGCGCCGCCGCCGTCACCACCGCCGGACTCGTCGCCGGCGCCCCGGCCCGCGCCGCCGGGCCGAGCCCCGTCGCCGCGCCGAGCCGCGCCGCCGGCGGTACGCGACGCGGCGGCGCGGTGAGCTTCCGCTGGTGGGGGACCTCCGGCTGGCGGATCGACATGGGGGACCGGACGGTGCTCGTCGATCCGTACCTGAGCCGGTACGACACCGGGCTGTTCCGGAAGCCGTTCAACCCCGACACCCGGCTGACGGTGGCCGCCGACGTGGTCGACCGGCTCGCCGACCGGGCGGAGAACATCTTCGTCACCCACACCCACTGGGACCACTTCAACGACGTGCCGCACATCGCCGCCCGGACCGGTGCCCGGGTCTTCGGCACGCTCACCGCGTACCACCTCGGCCTGGCGTACGGGCTGCCGACCGGGCAACTCGCCCCGGTCAAGGGCGGCGAGGTGCTCGACTTCGACGGGTACACGGTGGAGTTGGTCGGCTCGCTGCACAGCCGGAATCCCACCTGGTCGATGGCCTTCCCTGGGGTGCGGGTCAGCCGGCCGCCCCGTCCGGAGACGATCGCCGACCTGCCCGAGGGCGACACGCTGGCGTACCAGATCCGGATCGACGGCGGCCCGTCCGTGTTCTTCATGGGCGCCAGCGACTTCGACGAGCGCAAACTGAGCGGGCTCGCCCCGGACGTCGCGATGGTCGCCTCCGCCGCCACCACGGCGACCGCCGACTACGTGCCCCGGCTGATGGCCGCGCTGGACCGTCCGAAGGTCGTGGTGCCGGTGCACTGGGACAACTTCGAGACGCCGCTCACCAACCCGCCGACTGTCGCCGACAGCGACCGGGAACGCCTCGACGCCCTCGTCGCCGAGGTGCGCCGGGTCTCGCCGCGCAGCCGCGTGCTGGTGCCCGAGTACCACACCGCCTACCGATTCTGACGGCGCCGATCAGGAGGACGCCAGCCGGGCGTAGACGTCGCCGGAGCGACCGGCCGGGCGGTACGTCTCCAGCAGGCGTACCAGCCCGGCCGCGTCCAGCCACCGGTCACTGGCGAACCGCATGGTCTCCACCGGCGAGTAGTTGTAGCGGTAGCCGCCCGCCGTCGCGCCAAGCCGCTCCACGAGCTCCAACGCGGCCAGCGCGGAGTCGTGCGCGGGCGGCAGGTACTCGAAGGACAGCCCGCGCACCGGACGACTCAGCCCGGCCAGCACGTCGACCTCGAAGCCCTCGACATCGACCTTGCAGAACGCCGGTACGCCGTGCCGCGCGATCAGGTCGTCCAGCGTCACCACCGGCACCTCGACCGACCGGTCCCAGCGGACCCCGGCGAAGCTCGGATCGGCGGTGACCGACTCGATCCACGACGACGACATGGTGGACACCGTCGGCGTCGCGCTGGACAGTTCCAGCCGCGCGCTCCCGGACCGCGCACCGACCGCCGTCGGCTCGATCATCACGTCGGCGTCCCGCCCGAAGCCCAGGCGCAGCACCCGCAGGCAGTCCGGCTGCGGCTCCACCGCGACCACCCGCGCGCCCAGCCGCCGCCAGGTACGCACCCGGCCGCCGACGTGGGCGCCGATGTCGAAGCCGAGGTCGCCGGGGGAGAGGAACTGCCCGTAGAGCTGCCGGGCGCGCCGGTGCTTGGCCGGCTGACCGTGGTAGACGGCCAGGGAACGGGTGATCCCCCAGGCCCGCGCGAGCATCGTCACGACATCCCTAACTGTGAGTGGTGGACTTCGGTCCGAACGCGTGCAGGAACCGGTCGCGGAACGACTCCATCGGCCAGACCGGGGCCTGCGGGCCGGGGTTGAGGCCGTCCTGCCAGCCCCACCCGGCGATGCGGTCGAGCACTGCCGGGT
The DNA here is from genome assembly GCF_004637285.1 of Micromonospora sp. CNZ285. Lineage (NCBI taxonomy): Bacteria > Bacillati > Actinomycetota > Actinomycetes > Micromonosporales > Micromonosporaceae > Micromonospora > Micromonospora sp. CNZ285. The sequence goes on from NZ_SPQD01000001.1 coordinate 6,551,269, forward strand.
CCTTGGCGACGACGGTGGTCGGCACGTCCTTGCCGGCGCCCTCACCGGTGACCGCCCGGGCCGGCTGGTGGTCGCCGAGGAACACGAGCACCAGGTTCTCGTCACCGTAGCGCTGCACGTAGGAGATGAGCGTGCGCAGCGTGTAGACCACCGACTGCCGGTACGCCTCCCGGGTGCCCTCCGCCGAGCGGTCGGCGCGGGCGGTCCCCTTGTAGACCGAGCCGTCGCCGACGTCGTCCCAGTCCACGAGCGGCGGTACCGGCGTCCACGGGATGTGGCTGGACAGCAGCGGGATCTCGGCCATCACGGGTGCGTGCCCGGGGCCGCGTTCGCGGCGCTGGAACGTCGACAGCGTGTACTGGTCCGGCGGTGAGGAGAAGCTGAACAGCGGCCCCCGGTAGCCGAGTTCCTTCATGCCGTACACCTGGTCGGGGGAGAAGAAGTCGGCCTCCGGCCAGGCCCGGGTGAGCGCCGGCATGACCAGCGTGGTCCGCCAGCCGGCGCGCTTGAACGCGCCGTTGAGGGTCAGGTGGTCGCTGCGCACCAGGTTGGTGTAGCGCAACTGGTTGTCCGCCCGGATGCCGCTCATCAGCGTGGCGTGCGCGAGCCAGCTCCCGCCGCCGGTGGTGGACGAGGTGAGGAACGCGCTGCGGCTGCCGTATCCGGCCGCGCGCAACTGCCGGGTCCCCTCGTCCAGGACGGCGTCCACCTCCGGCGCGAGATCCGGGTCCTCCAGCGCGACCCGGCCGTAGCTCTCCACGAACGTGAACAGCACGTCCTTGCCGCGCAGCGCGGTCAGCAGCTCGTCGCCCGGCACGTTCTGGAACGGGTCGCCGGCGAGCTGCGTGTTCAGCGTCTCCTGGTCGTTGAGGCCCGCCCGTACCTGCCGGGCCCGGTCGTAGAGACCGGCCGCCACCGTGCCGGCGGCGACCGGGACGCCCGGCACGATCTGCGCGCCGAGCACGGCGCAGACCACCCAGGCGGCGGCGAGCGCGGTGGTCGCGCGCGCGGAGACCACCCGGTGGCCGGCCACCACCCGGGCCAGCCGCCGCGCCGACAGCGTCACCAGCAGCGGTACGGCGAGAACGGCGACCACTGTCAGCGCCACCGCACCGACCTCGGCGGCCGGGCCGTACGACTCGGACAGGAACTCCGCGCCCGCGCCGAGGAACGTCCAGTCGGCGATCAGGTCGAAGGGGCGGTCCAGGACCAGCGAGAACCCGAGGTCGGCGGCCTTGAGGACGAGGACCAGGCCGAGCAGCGCGCCGAGGATCGTGGCCACCACCCGGCGGGGACGTGGCGGCAGGACCAGCAGCAGGGCGACGGCGACCAGCCCCTCCACCGGGACGCGCAGGAACGCGCCGGGGCTGAACTCGTTGACGTCGCTCGGCGCGACGAGCGCCACCAGCACGAGCGCGGCGGCCAGCGCGGTGACCGTCGCGGCGAGCAGCCGCCGGGCGCGCGGTCGGCCGGGCGTCGCGGCGCCGTCGTCCCCGGCCACCGCGTCGCCGGGGGCGCGGCCGACCGGGCCGGCGCCGGACGCGGCACTGTCGCCCGGGTCGCTCGCGGCGCGCTCACTCTCGGCCGTCGTGCCGTCGCTCGTGATGCCGTTGTTCGCGGTGCCGTTGTTCGTGGTGCCGTTCGGGGCGTCGTCGCCGTCCGTCCGGCGGGACAGGTCGGTCACGGGCGCCGCCCGCCGACCTCGGCGGGCTCGCGCGCGATCCGCACGCCCGGCGTCCACTCGGAGCGGTGACCGGCGGGCGCGGGGGACACCGGCGCGGCCGGAAGCGCCACCGGACGCCGCCGCGACGGTACGCGGTGCCGCCACAACCAGGCGACGTCACGGCCGAACGACTCGACGAGCATCGCGAGCGCGCCGAGAAGCACCGCGACGGCCGGCAGCCGGGGCAGGACGCCCGCCGCCACCACCGCCAGCGCGATGCCCTGCGTGGCGGCGACCACCTTGCGCCAGTAGCGCGGCGGCAGCGAGCCGCGCATCCACGGCAGCACCCAGCCGGCGGCGACGAAGACGTACCGCATCGCGCCGATCACCAGCACCCAGGCGCCGACCTGGTCGGCGACGTACCCGCAGAGGACCAGGACCAGGAAGGAGTCGACCTCCATGTCGAACCGGGCGCCCAGCGCGCTCACCGTGCCGGTACGCCGGGCCACCTGCCCGTCGACCCAGTCCAGCGACAGCGCCACCGCGCTCAGCACGACGAGCACCGGCACCACGATCGGCTCGCGGAACGAGTCGACTGTCAGCGCGGCCACGCCGCCGGCGAGTGTCGCCCGGGTGAGCGTCACCCAGTCGGCCGGGCCGAGCCGGTCCGCGCCCGAGCGGCGCAGCCCGTATCCGAGCGCCGCGACCATCACCACCCCGAAGAGCAGACCGGCAAGCCAGCCGTACGCGCTCAGGCCGACCGTGCCGGCCAGGGCCGCGAGTACGCCGACCTGGAGAATCGCCCCCGCGAATGGATCAGTTCGAAGTGCGGACACCATGCCTCCGAGGTAGACGTCACGAACACACGTGTGTACGGAGAACATGCCCGAACAGTTCGTTCTGATGCCGGAAACGCGCCAGCGGATGTGGCATGTCATGTCGGCCGGCGGGGCGGCGCGCGGTCAGCGCGCCCGGTCGGCGGTGTCCTCGTCGCGCCGGGCCAGCGCCGAACGGCGGTAGCCGTACAGCGCGTAGACGACCGCGCCGAGCAGGAACCAGACGCCGAACCGCAGCCACGTCACCGGGTCGAGGAACGTGATCAGCCAGATCGAGAACAGCGCGCCGAGCGCCGGCACCACGGGCATGCCGGGCAGCCGGAACGTCCGCGGCGCGTCCGGGCGGCGGTAGCGCAGCACGATCACCGCCACGCACACCACCACGAAGGCCAGCAGGATGCCGATGTTCGTCAGCTCGGCGGCCTGCCGGATCGGCAGGAAACCGGCGATCAGCGCCGAGCCGACGCCGACGATCCAGGTGACCCGGGTCGGTACCCGGCGGACCGGGTGCACCTTGGCGAACCAGCCCGGCAGCAGCCCGTCCCGGCTCATCGAGAACCACACCCGGGTCACGCCGAGCATGAACGTGAACATCACGGTGAGGATGCCGATGATCGCCCCGACCGCGATCACGCTGGCGAGCCCGGAGAGCCCGACCGAGGCGAACGCGGAGGAGAAGCCGCTCTCCGGGTCGATGTCCCGGTAGTTCTGCATGCCGGTGAGCACCAGCGTGGCCAGCACGTACAGCACCATCGAGATGACCAGCGACCAGATGATCGCCTTCGGCATGTGCCGGCGGGCGTCGCGCGACTCCTCGGCGGCGGTGCTCATCGCGTCGTACCCGAAGACCGCGAAGAAGACGGTGGCCGCGCCGGTGATCGCGCCGCCGACGCCGAACGGGAAGAACGGCGAGTAGTTGGCCGTCTTCACGTGGAAGAAGCCGACCACGATGACCAGCAGCACGACGGCGACCTTGAGGCCCACCACGAACGTCTCGAACCGGGCGGCGGCCTTGATGCCGCGGGTCAGCAGGAACGCGATGAGCAGGCAGAGCACCACCGCGAACAGGTCCACCCGGTGCCCGTCGCCGGTGCCCGGCGCGCCGAGCATCCAGGCCGGCAGGTCCGCGCCCAGTTCGTTGACGAGGAAGCCGAAGTAGCCGGAGATGCCGATGGCCACGACGGCGACGATCGCCGTGTACTCCAGCAGCAGGTCCCAGCCGATGAACCAGCCGACCGCCTCACCGAGCACCGCGTACCCGTAGGTGTAGGCCGAGCCGGCCCGGGGGATCATGCCGGCGAACTCCGCGTACGACAGCGCGGCGGCGGCGCTGGCCAGACCGGCGATCAGGAACGACACCAGCACGGCCGGGCCGGCGGTCTCGTTCGCCACCGCCCCGGCCAGCGCGAAGATGCCCGCGCCGATGATGCCGCCGACCCCGATCGCGGTGAGCTGCCACAACCCCAGTTCGCGGGAGAGGCCCGCGTCGGTCTCGTCGGCGATCTGCTCGACCGGCTTGCGCCGGAAGATCCCCTGTCCCACGGCCATGCCGGTCCCTCCCGTCGCACCGACGTACTCCGGCCGGGCCGCCGCCGTCCGGCGAGCCCGCACCCGCATGGACGAACGTAGATCCTCGGCGCGAAGATCGCAGCGCGACGGCGGCGGTCAGCCCGGCGGCGGGCCGGCCACCAGCCGCCAGTACTGCCGTTTGCCCTCGTCGCGGACCACGACGCCGAGCCGGGCCAGCTCCCCGTGCAGCTCCCGGGTCTCGGCGTCGTGGCTGCCGTCGAGCGCCCGCTGCCGGGCGCGCAGCAGGGCGTCCGCGCCGGGCGGCAGGCCGGGCAGCCCTTCCACCCACCGCCGGTACGCGTCCCGGTGCGGGTCCTGCCCGGTCCACGGCCAGCCCTGCCTGGTGAACGCCTCCCGCAGCCGCCCGGTGTCCAGGTCGGACTTCTCCCGGGCCAGCTCGCCACCGGCGGTGTCCAGCAGCACCAGTGCCTTGCCGTCGACGAACACCCCCGCCACGTCGGCGCGGGCCAGGTCCCGGCCGTGCCCGTCGCGGTGCAGCCGTACCGTCCGGTGCCCGACCGTGACGGTCAGCCGCTCGCGGACCGCCACCACCGCCAGGAACAGGCCGCCGAGCAGGCCCACCCCGGCCCCGATCGGGTACGACCGCTCGTCCGGCCACCGGGCGAGCAGCTCGAACAGGCCCTGGAACGGGAACCAGGCCAGCCCGGCGATCCAGCCGGACAGCGCGGTCAGCCCGGCGCCCAGCCCCGCCCCGAGCAGCGGGAACCCCGCCCACATCAGCACCAGCTCGCCGCGTCCGCCGTCGACCACGACGTCCTCGCCGGGTTGCCAGGCGGCCACTGTCAGGACACCTCCCGGCGCATGGTGCGGACCAGGCCGGCGACCAGCGGCAGGAGCACCCACACGGCGAGCGAGACGCCGAGCCGGCCCCACTGCCCGCCGGTCATCTCGGCGCCGAGCAGCGGCTCCATCGTGTACGAGGTGTCCAGCCAGCGGGCCGGCTCACGCAGCGCGGAGATCATCGCGGCGAGCAGGCTCCATACGGTGGGCAGCAGCAGGTAGGTGACGATCGCCAGCGGCGTGTTCAGCAGCAGCAGGCCGAAGGCGGCGCCCATCAGCACGCTCGCCACCTGGAACACGGCCGCGTGCGGCAGCAGTCGCCAGTCGAACGTCCAGGCGCCCGCCCCGCCGGTGGCGCGTGCGGCGAGCGTGCCGACGGCGGCGACGGCCAGGCTGACCAGCACCGAGGCGAGCGCGGCGAGCACCACCGCGGCGAGTTTGGCGACGATCACCCGTTCCCGGCGGGGCACCAGCGCGAACGTGGTGAGCGCGCTGCGCTGCGACCACTCGCCGGTGATGGAGAGGATGCCGAGCACCGGAAGCAGCAGTCCGACCGGCAGCAGCGACGGGGTGAAGAAGGCGGTGAACGTCTGGTCCGGCGCGTCGACGACGAACAGTTGCACCACCACGATCGCGGCCGCGATCAGCCCGATCGTGATCAGCAGCCAGCGTCCGGCCCGGGTGTCGGCGAGCTTGCGCAGCTCCACGGCGGTCAGCCGGGCCAGCGAGGGACCGGCGACGTCCGGCTCGTGCCGCGGCGGGGCGGTCGGAACGGCAGTGGTGGTCATCGGACGGCCTCCTTGGTCGACGCGCCGGCGGTGAGGGTGAGGAAGAGCTGTTCCAGGCCGCCGCTGCCGGCGGGGCGCAGCTCGGTGAGGACCAGTCCGGCGTCCGCCGCGGCCTGGCCGACCTGGCCCGGCTCGGCCCGGACGACGAAGCCGCCGTCGGTGCCGGCGGTGGCGGGCAGCGCGGCCCGGTCCAGCGTCAGACGCAGGGCGTGCGCGTCGCGGGCGCGGACGAGCGTGCCGGCGCCGGCGAGCAGCTCGTCCTTGCCGCCCTGGGCGACCACCCGGCCGCCGCCGATCACCACCAGCCGGTCGGCCACCGCCTCCACCTCGCGCAGCAGGTGCGAGGAGAGCAGCACCGTGCCGCCCCGGTCGGCGAAGTCGCGCAGCAGGCCGCGCATCCAGAAGATCCCCTCCGGGTCGAGGCCGTTGGCCGGCTCGTCCAGGATCAGGACCCGGGGGTCGCCCAGCAGCGCCAGCGCCAGGCCGAGCCGCTGCCGCATGCCCAGGGAGTACGCGCCGACGCGGCGCCGGGCCGCGGTGTCGTTCAGCCCGACCTGGTCGAGTACCGCCGCCACCCGCCCCCGGTCCACGCCCATGGTCCGGGCGGCGAGCGTGAGCGTCTCCCGCCCGGTGCGCCCGGTGTGCTGCGCCGAGGCGTCGAGCAGCACGCCGATCTCCCGTCCCGGATTGGGCAGGTGCCGGTACGGGCGGCCGCCGACTGTGGCGTCGCCCGAGGTGGGCGGCGTCATCCCGCAGATCATCCGCATCGTGGTGGACTTTCCGGCACCGTTCGGCCCGAGGAAACCGGTCACCGACCCCGGTTCGCACCGGAACGTGACGTCCTCGACGGCGGTGTGCGGGCCGTACCGCTTGGTGAGCTGGTCGACTTCGATCATGCCGTCGAGCCTGCCGGGGCCACCCGGTCACGCGCTGCGGCCGGCGGTCTGCGCCGCCGTCGACCTCGGTTCACCGCAGGCGTCGACTTTGGTAGCTGGTAGCCGGTCCGGAGGGCTTCCTAGCATGGACGGGTGACCAGCGCCGCCGTACCCGATCATCCCTGGCTCCTGCCGGGGTCCCTGGTGCCCGCCCGAGCCGCCCGGCGGACGCCGCGGGACTGGTTCGTGGACGGCGTGCTGTTCGTGGCCTCGCTGCTCTGGGTGCTGATCGCGCACGGCGACGTGACCAGCGCCACCCCGGAGTTCGGCCTCAACGCCGGTCCGGCCTGGCTGGAGGAGGCCGACCTGCTCATCGGCCTGCTCGTCAGCGGCGCGCTCTGGCTGCGCCGCCGCTGGCCGGTCGGGCTGGCGCTGGCCACCGCGCCGCTCGTGTTCTTCTCGGTCACCTCCGGTGTCGCGCTGCTCGTCATCACGTTCACCGTGCTCGTGCACCGGCCGCTGCCGGTGGGTTTGGCCCTGGCGGCCTGGAACGTGCTGAGCCTGCCTGTCTACCTCGCCGTGCGGCCCGACCCGACGATGCCGTTCTGGGGCTCCGTGATCTGGACCGCGCTGTTCATCGGCGTGGTGGTGGCGTGGGCGCTGTTCGTCAGGGCCCGCCGTCAGCTGGTGCTGTCCCTGCGGGACCGGGCCGAGCGGGCCGAGGCCGAGCAGCAGCTCCGGCTCGACCAGGCCCGGCAGCTCGAACGCGGCCGGATCGCCCGGGAGATGCACGACGTGCTCGCCCACCGGATCTCCCTGCTCAGCCTGCACGCGGGCGCGCTGGAGTTCCGGCCGGACGCGCCGCCGGAGGAGGTGGCGCGGGCGGCCGGGGTGATCCGGGCCAGCGCGCACGCCGCGCTCCAGGACCTGCGCGAGGTGATCGGCGTGCTGCGGGCCGAGGTCGGCTCCGAGGCCACGCCGGAACGGCCGCAGCCCACGCTGGCCGACGTGCCGGCGCTGGTCGCCGAGAGCCGCGACGCCGGGGTACGGGTCACAGTGGTCGACGAGGTGATCGAGCCGGAGGCGGTGCCCGCGGCGATCGGGCGCAGCGCGTACCGGATCGTGCAGGAGGGGCTGACGAACGCCCGCAAGCACGCGCCCGGCGCGGTGGTGACGGTCCGGCTCGCCGGCGGCCCCGGGGACGGGCTGGCGGTGGAGATCCACAACCCGTGGCCGGTCGGCGCGTCGCCCACCGCCATTCCCGGCGCCGGCACCGGGCTGGTCGGCATCGCGGAACGGGTCACGCTCGCCGGTGGCCGCCTCGAACACGGGCGGGACGCCGACGGCGGGTTCCGGCTGACCGCCTGGCTGCCCTGGGCGGCGGCTCAGTGAGCGCGCCGGTGCGGGTGCTCATCGTCGACGACGACCCGCTGGTCCGCGGCGCGCTGTCGATGATCCTCGGCGGCGTACCCGACCTGGCGGTGGTCGGCGAGGCCACCGACGGCGCCGAGGTGCCGGCGGCGGTCGCCGCGTACGCCCCGGACGTGGTGCTGATGGACATCCGCATGCCCCGGGTCGACGGGCTGGCCGCCACCGAGGCGCTGCGTGCCACCGCGGAGCCGCCCGAGGTGCTGGTGCTCACCACGTTCGACGCCGACGAGCAGGTGCTGCGGGCGCTGCGCGCCGGGGCGAGCGGCTTCCTGCTCAAGGACACCCCGCCGGCCGAGATCGTGGCGGCGGTACGCCGGGTCGCGGCGGGGGAGGCGACGCTGTCCCCGGCGGTGACCCGCAAGCTCATCGCGCACGTCACCGGCACCGCGCCGGTGGCGAGCCCGGACCCGAAGCGGGAGCGGGCGGTACGGCTGCTCGACGGGCTCTCCGAGCGGGAGCGGGAGGTCGCGGTGCTGCTCGGCCGGGGCCGGACCAACGCGGAGATCTCCGCCGAGCTGTTCATGAGCGTGGCGACGGTGAAGGCGTACGTGTCGCGCCTGCTCACGAAGCTCGACCTGAACAACCGCGTGCAGGTGGCCCTGCTGGTCCAGGACGCCGGCCTGGTCTGACTCGCCGCGTGGCGGGATTGAACTGCTGCCGTTTCCCGGCCGTACCAGTGGGCGAGGATGTGGTGCGGCCGTTCCGCCGCACCGCTGCCGAGCTGCGGGAGGCCTGCCGTGCGAGTTGGTGAGCAGTCGACGGATCCCATCGACCAGATCCTGGGCGAGGTGCCGGTACCGGCGCCGTTGACCCCCGAGGACGTCCGCCTCGCGGTCCGGGCGGTGGTGGTGCACGCCGCCGAGGAGTGGCCCGCGGGGCCGAAGTGCCGCAACGACGGGTCGTCGTTCCCCTGCCGGTTGCATCGCTGGGGCCGGCGCGTGCTGGAGACACACGGTCTCAACGACCGTCAGATCGACGCGCTGATCCGGCACGGCAACCCGTTCGTGCACGTGCCCTTCCCGTTCGTGCTGACCGGGCCGTCCGGCGCCCGTCCGGCCCCGGGGCAGGTGGCCCGCCAGGCCGGACAGGTGACGCGGCAGGGCGTACCCGGTCAGGTGGCCCGTCCCGCCGCCGCGGCCCAGGCGGCGCGCGGCCCGGTCCCGCGGGTCGTCGCGCCGCCGGTGCGGCCCGGCCTGCGGCCCGTCGCCGGGCGGTCGGCTCCCGCCCGGCCCCGCTGGCCCCGGGCGAGCTGACCCCGCCACCAGGCCCCGGGCGATCCGACCCGTCGCCCGGTCCGGGCGAGGTGACGCCACGCCTCGCCCGCTCCCCGGGCCGGCTCTCCCGGTCCGGGTGAGCCGACGCCCGGCGCCCTGGTTCCGGTCGTGCCGACGCCCCGTCGCGGAGCGGCGTCGGTCGTGCCGGAGCATGCCGACGGCGGCCCGGCCGGGGAGCCCCCACCCCCGTGCCGGGCCGCCGTCACCGCGTTACTCGACCCCGCAGTCCGGGGCGGACCAGTCCCTGGTGTTCGCTGACTTGTCCCGGTTGTTCTCCCGCCGCGAGTCCACGTGCGTGTGGTCGTCGTGGTCCGGGTAGCCGGGGCCGTAGATGCCGCTGAAGCCCTGGTCACGGGCGGATCGGGCGATGTCGCAGAGGCTGCGGTGCTTGGCGACCAGGTCGGCCGCGTTGCCGTAGAGGTGCTGGCTGTCCGCGGCGCCGCCGACCTGCCGGTTGCAGGCGATGCTGCGGAACCCGCTGGTCACGTAGAGCGGCTTGTCGCCGAGGCTGCGCCGCAGCGCCTCCAGCTTCCACATGGTGCGCAGCGCGTTCTCCCGGGTGGCCGACGAGGAGAGCGGACCCCCGGCCCACCCGCCCTTGCCGCAGCCGTTGTCCAGCTCGGTGTAGCTGAAGTGCTTCGGCGTGCAGTCGCTGTCCTTCTGCAGGTCGTAGATCTTGGCGAACGTCTGCGGCCCGGCCACGCCGTCGGCGCGCAGACCGTACGCGGCCTGGAAGCGCTTGACCGCGGCGGCCGTCTCCGGGCCGTACACGCCGTCGATCCGGACGATGCCGCCGTACCCGGCCCAGCCGGCCACCCGGATCTGGAGCTGCCGGACCTCGGCGCCGGAGCTTCCCTGGGACAGCGTCCGGTTCCAGGTGTAGCAGCCGTCGGCGTGCGCCGGCGGCGCGGCCACGACTGTCGCCACGGCGGCCCCGGGCAGGGCCAGCGCGAACGCGACCGCCGCCCGCTTCAGGGTGTTGACGCGCACAGAGTCCTCCCGATGTCAGAGCGGAACTGGGGTTGAACGGGCACATCGACCGGTACGTCCCGTCTCTCTCACCGTGACAGGTGAGAGGATCCTTCGTGGTGATTAGCCGAAATTGTTCTCACATCAGGCGGTTCCTGGATATCGGCTGTGAATAGTGCCTGTTTGCGAACGCGCCGCCGGGTGTCGCCCGTCGGAGGTGGGCGGTAACGTCTGCTCCCGGACCCGGGCGGCGACCTCGACGGGCGGGGAGGTGGGCGTTGGCGCGTGGCGGCGTGTTCTGCGTCGAGGGGCAGTGGCACCGCGACCTCAACGAACGAGGATCCGTCCTGCCCACGCTCGACCTGCTCGAACGACTCGGCCGCATCCGCTACATCCACAAGGACGCGGCCACCCGCGACGAGTTGTTCTACTTCGTCGACAGGTGGCTGCTCAAGCAGTATGCGGATCACCGGGTGGGCTTCTTCGCCATGCACGGCGAGCCGAGCCGGCTCTGCCTCACCGACTGGGACTCGGTCGAGCTGTCGGACGTGGCCGAGCGGATGGCCGGCCGCTGCGAGGGCCGCCGCCTCTACTTCGGCAGCTGCTCCGTGCTGCGCGCCTCCGACGCCACGCTGCGCGAGTTCCTCGACGTCACCGGCGCGGCGCTGATCTGCGGCTTCACCCGCGAGGTCGACTGGGTCGAGTCGGCCGCCTTCGAGACGGTGCTGCTCGACGTGCTCGCCAACGGCCAGCGCCACAACGCCGCCGAGGTGCGGATGCGCTCGGCGCACTGGGCACCGCTCGCCGCGTACCTCGGTTTCCGGGTCATCTACGCCAACGGCCGCGCCTGGCGGCCCTCGGCCCGCCCGCGCCTGCCCGAGCAGGTCCCGGCGCAGCGGTCCGCCGGGCGTCCGCGCTGAGAACGACGGGCACGCCTGGTAGAACCGAGGCATGGCACGCAGCATCGCGAAGAACACCCGGGTCGACCGGGACGCCCTGATCGAGTTCCTCCGCCCCCGCCACCACGTCGTGCTCATGACCACCCGCTCCGACGGGCGCCCGCAGTCCTCCCCGGTGGCCTGCGGCGTGGACGCCGAGGGCCGCCTGGTGATCTCCACCTACCCCGAGCGCGCCAAGGTCGCCAACATCCGCCGGGACCCGCGCGTCTCCGCGTGCGTGCTCTCCGACGACTGGAACGGCCCGTGGGTGCAGGTCGACGGCGTGGCCGAGGTGCTCGACCTGCCCGAGGCGCTGGAGCCGCTGGTCGAGTACTTCCGCAGCATCTCCGGCGAGCACCCGGACTGGGACGAGTACCGGTCGGCGATGGTCGCGCAGGGCAAGTCGCTGATCCGCGTCACGATCGAGTCCTGGGGTCCGATCGCCACCGGCGGCTTCCCCGCCCGGCTGGCCGACTGAATCAGTACCGGCTGAACCGGTACGCGCCGGGTCAGTACGCGACGGTGAACCGGGCGTTGCCGAACCGGGGATCCTCGATCTCGTCGACGATCGCCACCGCCAGGTCCTCGTAGGTGAGCACCGAACGGCCCTGCGCGTCGGTCACCGGGTGGTCGGTGCCGGTGCGGTAGTGGCCGGTCCGCTCACCCGGGTGGAACTCCAGCGGTGGCGGCGAGACGTACGTCCAGGTCACCCCGTCCGCGCTGGTGCGGTAGAACTCCAGCGCGTCGGCCTGGCCGTGCGCCGAGTCCCGGTACTCCTCCGGGAAGTCCGGCTCGTCCAGGTAACGGGTGCCCTTCGGCGTGAGCAGCGTCGAACCGCCGCCGACGTGGATCACCCGGGGTGGGTCCGGCAACTCACGCAACGTGTCGACCAGCGTCCGCGCGGCGTCGCGCCACAGGTCCCGCTCGCCGCCGCCGATGGCCACCACCAGCACGTCCGCATCCTCGGCCAATTCGCGTACGCTCCGCGCCGAGGTGGCGTCGCCGGTCACCGTGCGTACGCCGGGGGGTAGGTAGCCGACCGCCTCCGGACGCCGCACCGCCGCGGTCACCCGGTGCCCCCGCTCGACCGCCTCGGCCGCGATCCGCGAGCCCGCCGTCCCGCCGGCGCCGAACACGACGATGTCGCTCATGCCTCACAGGCTAGGCAGCCCACCGGCGGGCGGCGGGAAGTTCCGCCGAACCGGCTCAGTCGACGATCGCCGAGTAGACGAGCTGGCGCAGCTGGCTGCGCAGCGGGTACGTGCTCGACGGCATGAGCTGGGTGAACAGCAGCGCGGTGACCTCCTCCACCGGGTCCACCCAGAACGCGGTGCTGGCCAGGCCGCCCCAGTAGAACTCGCCGACGCTGCTGGGCACCCGCGACGGCACCGGGTCCAGCACCACCGCGAAGCCCAGCCCGAAGCCGATCCCGTCGAGGATCGTCTCGGCGAAGCCCTCCGGCGAGAACGAGGCCAGGTCCCGGTTGCCCGGCAGATGGTTGCGGGTCATGAAGCGCACCGTGCGCGGGCCGAGCAGGCGGACCCCGTCCAGCTCGCCGCCGCGCAGCAGGAACTGGGTGAACCGGTGGTAGTCGGCCGCCGTGGAGACCAGCCCGCCGCCGCCGGAGTGCCAGGTCGGCTCCGCCAGCGCGGCCCGGCCCACCCCGTCGGCGCGTACCGCCTGGCCGGTGGCCGGGTGCGGGGCGTAGAGCGCGGCCAGGCGCTTCGCGTCCGCCGCGTCCACCCACCAGCGGGTGTCCGTCATCCCCAGCGGGCCCAGGATCCGCTCGGCGAAGAACGCGTCCAGCGACTGCCCGGAGATCACCTCGACCAGGCGGCCCAGCACGTCGGTGGAGACGCCGTAGTTCCAGCTCGTGCCCGGCTGGAACAGCAGCGGCAGCCGGGCCAGCCCGGCCGAGGCCGCCGCCAGGTCCGCGCCCGCCGGCACGCCCAGGTCGAAGCCCGCCGCCCGGTACAGGCCGTCGACCACCGACACCTGGGCGAAGCCGTACGTCAGACCGGCCGTGTGGGTGAGCAGGTGCCAGATCCGGATCGGCTCGACCGCCGGCACGGTGTACGGCTTGAGCACCGAACCTCGGTCGTAGACGCGTACGTCGGCGAACTCCGGCAACCAGCGGCTGACCGGGTCGTTCAGCTCGAACCGGCCCTCCTCCCAGAGCATCATCGCGGCGACCGAGGTGATCGGCTTGGTCATCGAGTAGATGCGCCACAGCGTGTCCGGCTCGACCGGCGTACCGGCCTCCCGGTCCCGCAGCCCGTACGTCGAGGAGTGGGCGACCTCGCCGCGGCGGGTGACGACGATCTGCCAGCCGGCGAGCCGGCCGTCGTCGACGTACCGGGCGAAGTGATCGTCGATCCGCGCCAGCCGGGCGGGATCGAAGCCGACGCGGCCGGGGTCGGTGCTCACCGTGACACTCACGACGCGAACCTACCCGCCGGTACCCGCGGCCGGGAAGTGTCACTAGGGTCGGTGGCATGCCCGAGCCGGTCGAGGACGTCACCTACCGCCAGCAGGACTGGTACGCCGAGGAGCTGGCCGACCGGCACTTCGTGCGATGCGAGTTCTTCCACGTCGACCTGACCGAGGCGGTCAGCCGGGGCGCGGTCTTCACCGACTGCGTGTTCGGCAACGTGGCGTTCAACGCCTCCCGGCACACCGACTCGGCGTTCACCAGGTGCTCGTTCAGCAAGTGCAACCTCTTCGAGGCCGAGTTCACCGGCTGCAAGCTGGTCGGCAGCACGTTCGACCGCTGCGACCTGCGCCCGCTGCGGGTCGACCGGGGCGACTGGTCCTTCGTCACGCTCGCCGGCGCCGACCTGCGCGGGGCGCGGATCACCGACGTACGGATGCGCGAGGTCGACCTGACCGGCGCCGACCTGACCGGCGCGACGCTGACCGGCGTGGACCTCTCCGGCGCCCAGTTGCACGCCGCCAAGCTGATCCGGGCCGACCTGCGCGGCAGCGACCTGTCCGCGCTCGACCCGACGGCGGTGCAGCGTTCGGGCGCGCGGATCGACGCCGAGCAGGCGGTGATCCTGGCGCAGGCGCTCGGTTTCCAGGTGGGCTGAGTCCGCTGGGAAATGTGCCGCGGGTTGTCAGGTTTTCCGGACACACTCGGGCACATGACATGGTGGTCCGATCTGGTGGCGGCGGAGCCCGAGTTCGCGGCGCGGGTACGCGACCGCTTCGCGGTCCGCAAGCACGGCACGATGGCGACACTGCGGCGGGACGGCTCGCCGCGGATCAGCGGCACCGAGTTCGACTTCGGCGACGACGGGCAGCTGCGGCTGGGCAGCATGGCCGGCGCGGTGAAGGCGCGCGACCTGCTCCGTGATCCTCGGGTGGCGCTGCACAGCCCGACCGAGGACGCGCCGCCGGACGACCCGTCCACCTGGGACGGGGACGCGAAGATCGCCGGCCGGGCGCACGAGGAGCCGCCCGCCGAGGACGGCTCGCACAGCTTCCGGATCGAGCTGACCGAGGTGGTGCTCACCCGGGTCGGCGACCCACCCGACCACCTTGTGATCGAGAGCTGGCACCCCACCCGAGGCCGCCAGCGCCGAACCCGCCACTGACCCGCCGCCCCCACCCGCTGACACGCGTCGATCATGAACTTAGCGGCCTTGGATGCCCGTTTTGCCGCCGCCAACTTCATGATCGACCCGACGGTCCCGGGTGGGCGCGGTCCGCCGTGGCTGGGGTACGGGAGATCTTGGTACGGAATGGCCCCTGTGGGGGCGGAAATCCTCCAAGATCTGTCCTGCTGGGGTGGTCGGCGCCGGGCAGGCGTGGGAATTGCGTGGGCTGTTGCCTTCTGCAAGATCGCGTTCTGTGTCATCCTCCCTACGGCGAGCCACGGGGCCGGGCCGCTCGCCGCCGGTGGCCGAGGGAGGGTCGGTGGCTGAGGACGACATCGCGCGTACCGGGATCCGGGTCGGGGGCTGGCTGCCCACACCGGACGACGGGGTCGACGCGCCGGAGCGCCCCGCCGGTCCACGCCGCCTCCCCGGGGACACGGATCCCGCCACGCCCCGGACGGTGAACCCGCCGGACGGCGAGCACCCAGCGGCCGACGCGGACGATCGGGTTTCCGTGGGGGACCTGGAACCGCCGGGTACCGCTGTCTGGCCGCCTCCGCGCACCTCCGGCCCGCCGACTCCCGACCTCCCCGCCGCAGGCCCACTTCCAGCCAACATGCCCGCGTCCGGCACGCTTCCGGCAGGCCCTCCCGCGCCCGGCCCTCCTACGTCGACTCCGCCCAGCCCGGACCCGCCAGCCTCCCGGACGCTCGGACCAGGCCCGCTCGTCTCCGGGACGTCAGCGTCGGTGCCCGAGCCGCGTCCGAGTCCGCCCGGCGGCCGGGTTCCTCTGGTCGGGCCGGCTCCGATCGGGTTGCACCTGTCCGCTCCGTCGCCGGCACGGCCGGGTGGCGCTGACGAGCCGGCCGACTCCGGTCTGCCTCAACAGGTGGAGGCGAGACCGGGCCGGCACTCCGCCCGGGAGAGCGTCCCGGCACGCCTCGCCGACCTGAGCGGCGGCCTGTCCGGCCTGACCGGCGGTCTCGCCGTCCGGCTGCGCGCCGCGGCCCACGCGGCGAAGACCCGGCTGAGCCGGACCCTCGCCCCGATCGCCGGTCCGATGCGTCCCCCGCCCGACGTCCCTGCTACCCGGGTCGCGGTGGCCCGGGCCCGCCGTCGGCGCCGGCGTGCCGTGCTGGCGGCGGTGGCCGTGACCGGCCTGGTGGCGGCGCTGGCGTACGCGGCCCGGTCGTCCACGCCGCCCCCGCTGACCCGGGAGACCGCGCCCGTGGCGGCACCCGGCAACCAAGCACCGAACGACCAGGCACCCAGCGGTCAGGCACCGAGCCGACAAGCACCCAGCGACCAAGCACCGGCCACCGGAAAACCGGTCGCGCCCGGCGGGCCGCTGCTCGACGTGGACCTGGCGCCGCTGCCGGGGTCGTTGTCGCTCACCGACCTCGGTACGCGGGACTGGCGGCACTGGGGCGGTGCCGGCGCGGACAGCTTCCACCGCAAGGCGGGTGGCACCGGCGAGATCCAGGATCCGGGTGGTGAGCGGCTGGAGCACAACGCGGGCGCCTGTGATCTGCAGTGGACCGACGGCACGCCGACGGCGCGTCAGGAGGGCACCCGGGCGGGTGTCTTCCAGCGCGGCGCCGGGAAGAGCTTCACGCTCGGCGTGGCCGGGAGCGGGGATCTGCGTACGGTCCGGTTGTTCGTCGGCACGTTCTCGGCCGGCGCGCGGCTCGACCTGTCGCTGTCCAGTGGTGGTGATCCCGCCGTCCGCGAGGTCGCCCTCGCCGCGGGCGACCGCTTCTACCAGTACGTCATCCGCTTCCGGGCGGCCCCGGGGGAGCGGCTGCTGATCAGGTGGCACGCCCTGACCGTGACCGGCGGGCAGAACGACGGGGTGGCGCTGCAGGCGATCACGGTAAGCTGAGCGGCCGGTCCGGCGAGCGGTCGTCAGGTAACGAACTGGAAACGCCCGTCACTCGACATATGGCGCAAAGAGCCGTGCAGTGACACCGTGAAGCCCGTCGCACACCTGTCGTATCCGGCGGTGTCGTGACCGAAGTGGAGGGTGTGGTGGGCCAGGAGGACCGTCCGCGTACCGGCCCCGGCTCGCACCGGCACGGCCTTCCGCGTACCCGGTCCGCGTTGCGCCGGCTGCGCCGCCGGCGTCGGCTGATGCTCGAAGGGCTGGCCGCCCTTCTCTGCCTGGCGGCGCTGGCCGTCTACCTCGGCGTCGAACGGCACGACACGCCACGCGAGGAGCACGCCGGAGTGCCGGTGGCGCCGCCCGGCCGGGTCGGGCTGCCGAACGAGGCCGACGACTCGGTGGTCAACCCGGGGCTGCGTCCCCGGCAGCGGCCGCCGTCGCCGAGCCCGTCGCCGTCCACGCCGCCGCAGTCACCGACGCCCGCGCTGCCGCCGGCCGTCACCGTGACCCGCGCCGACGTGCCCGCCACCGTCGACCTCACCGCCGCCGGCCCCACCGACTGGGTCCACTGGGGGCTCACCGGCGCCGACCGGACGGTCCGCAAGCGCGGTGGCTCCGGCGAGATCCGCGACGAGGGCGGCCGAGGGCGGCGGGAGAGCTTCAGCAACAACCCCGAGGCGTACGCCTGGCGTGACGGCAACCCGGTCGCGTCGGCGAGCGGCACCATGTCCGGCGTCTACACCTGCCATCGGGGCAGCGGGTTCAACCTGTCGGTGGCCGCCGACGGGCAGCAGCGCACGGTGCGTCTGTACGCCGGGCTCTGGATGGCCCGGGGCCGCCTCGACGTGCGCGTCTCCAGCGGCGGCCCGGTGGCCACGCTCCGGATGGAGGATCCGCACACCGCGCTCACCACCGAGTTCACGATCAAGTTCCGCGCCTCGCGTGGCGCGCGGCTGCTGATGAACTGGACGGTGGAGGAGTCACTGGGCGACTGCGGCAACGTCAGCCTGCAGGCGGTGGCGTTGCGCTGAGCGGGGACAGTTTGTCCGTCGCGTACCCGGCCGGGCGTCGTACGTTTCCGTTGTCCCGTCCGACCATCCTCTGTGGAGGCCCGACCGATGACCGGCCCTGCACCCGTCGCCCCCGCCCGCCCGCGCACCGACTGTGACGTGCTGCGCGAGATCCCGATGCCGCCGTACGTGACGGTCGAGGACGTCCAGTTCGCGGTGCGGGCGGTGGTGGTGCACGCGCCGCGGGCCTGGTCGGGCGGGACCATCTGCCGCAACGACGCCAGCCCGCACCCGTGCCGGCTGCACCGGTGGGGCCGCCGCGTGCTCACCCTGCGCGGACTGCCGTCGGCGGAGATCGACGCGCTGGTCGAGCGCGGCGATCCGGCCGCCGACCCGCGCCCGTACCGCCCCGGCGCCTGAGCGCCGGGGCGGTACGGGCCGGTCAGCAGAGCGCGGGCTTCACCCAGGAGCACTCCCGCCCCTCCGGTACGCGCGGCGACTCGGGCGCGACCGGCACAGCCCGCCGGGCGTTCGCCGTCTCCTTCTCGGTGTACGAGGCGAGCGCGATGGCGATCTGGTCCTCCAGCCCTTTCACCGACGAGGTGAGGTAGTTGTTCAGCACGATCGAGAAGGCGAGCAGCCGTCCGTCGGCGTCGGTGACGTAGCCGGAGAGCGCCGACGCGCCGGTCAGGCTGCCGGTCTTGGCGTGCACGTTGTTCGCGGCGGCGGTGCCGCCCATCCGGCTGCGCAGCGTCCCGCCCACGAACCGGTCCGGGTTGCCGGCCACCGGCAGCGCGGCGTACCAGATGTCGAACCACGGTTCGGCGCGGACCGCCGTGAGCAGCGTGACGAACTGGGCGGGCGGGACGAGGTTGCGCCGGGACAGGCCGGACCCGTCGCGCTGGCGCAGCGTGCCGGTGTCCACTCCGGCGTCGCCCACGTATCCGCTGATCGCTGACAGCCCGGCCGCCCAGGTGCCGGCCCCGGACAGCTGCCTGCCGAGTTCCTTGGTGAGCACCTCGGCGTGCCCGTTGTTGGAGAGCTTGAGGAACGGCACCATCAGGTCGGCCAGCGGCATCGAGTCGTGCCGGGCGAGCGGCTTGGCGGTGTCGGGGGTGGCGGTGCCGAGCACGGTCCGGCCGAGCACCCGTACGCCGTGTCGTCGCAGCGCGGAGCGGAACACGTCGGCGGCGTACCCGGTCGGTTCCCACACGGTGACCCAGTCGCTCTCGGCGGCCTGGCCGACGGCGATCTGGCCGGTCACCACCACCGTGTTGCCGCCGTGTTCGCGCTCGAAGGAGATGGTGGTCTCGCCGTCGGCGACCGTCTCGGCCCGGTTGTCGATCCGCAGCCAGCCGTTCTCCGGCGTCATGGTGATCTTCGGCCGGGCGCCGGCCCGGGTGCCGGGGGCGGCGTGCACGATCACGGTGCCCGCGTCGTAGTCGGTGTCCGGGGCGACTGTCAGCGCCGACACCTGGGCGGAGTAGTAGTAGGGCTCGTCGTCCCAGGTCCAGTCCGGACCGAGCCGGCCCTTGTCGTAGCGGGTGTCGTCGGCGACCAGATCGCCCGCGACCACGCGTACGCCGGCGGCGGCGACCTGCTGCGCGAGGCGGTCGTAGTCGGCGGCGAGGATGGTGGGGTCGCCGCCGCCGCGCAGGTAGAGGTCGCCGGAGAGCATTCCGGCGCGGCGCGGCCCGTCGGCGCTGACCTCGGTGGCGAAACGGTGACCCGGTCCGAGGAGTTCCATCGCCGCCGCCGAGGTGAGCAGCTTGGTGTTGGAGGCGGGGATGAGCCGCCGGGTGCCGTTGCGGTCGTAGAGCGTACGACCGGTGGTGGTGTCGACGACGACCACGCCCGCCTGCGCCCCGTTGAGGCGGCTGTCGGCGAGGACCGCGTCGATGGTGGCGTTCAGCCGGGTCTGCCCGGGGGTGGGCGCTTCGGCGGTGGCGGTGGTGGTGCCGGCGGCGGCCGCGGTGGCGACCAGCGCCAGCACCGCGAGCGCCCGGGGGAATAGGCGTCGATGCATGGGACGATGCTGCCACGGAGATTTCCTCCGGGAAAGGCTCCGGCGCGAAAGGTTATTTGCGGCCCGCCGGCGCGAGCACCGCAAACCCCCGGTGTTCCCGGTACGGCTCGGGGAAAACACCTGTTCACCGGGGAGCGGCCGATCGCCGGGTTCCGTTTGACGGATGACCTGGCAGCGGGCACGGTGGGGGTGAGGGCCGGGGAACCGCCCTGCTTCCAGCGCGGCGGGACCGTGTCTCGCCCGCTTCCGGGTCGCGAGCCGACCGCGTGGGCCGTGTCGCCCGCGAAACCCGACATCCAGCCATGAGGAGTTCAGCCATGCTGACCATGACCGACAACGCCGTCCTGGTGATCCGTGACCTCGCCGCGCAGCAGGACGTCGCCGACGCGGGCGGGCTGCGCATCGCCGCCGACACCGACGCCGGCTCGCTCTCGATCGAGCTGGTGCCGCAGCCGGTGCAGGGCGACCAGGTGGTGGACACCGAGGGGGCACGCATCTTCCTCGACTCGGACGCGGCCGAGCTGCTGAACGACACGTCTGTGGACGCGGTGGTCGACGAGGAGGGCGTGGTCCAGTTCGGGTTCACCGAGAAGGAGTGAGGTCAGCCGGCGCGCTGGTCCGGTTCCGGCCGGACCAGCGCCGCCAGCACGTGCGCCAGATGGTGCGAGGTGCTCCACGCGATCCAGTTGGCCGGTGAGCCCGCGCCGGCGCCCCGCCGCGCCCGCCGGACGATCTCGTGGTCGCCCCAGGAGAAGCCGGCCCCGGCGGTCGACCAGTGCGGCGCTGTCGTGAGCGTGCGGCACAGGTCGGCGAAGCGCTCGTCGCCCCGGCCGCCCCGCCGCGACCAGCGGTACACCCACCACGCGTCGTCGGCGGCCCAGCGCAGCGTCGGGGTCCGGTCGCCTGGCTCGTCCGCGTCCCGTACCGCGCAGCCCACGCCGTAGTCGCCGTACCCGAGGCCCAGGTCGGCCAGGCGCCGCCAGAGCGACCAGTCGTAGCGGTCCAGCCGCACCGGTTCGTCCACCGGCAGCCGGGACAGCGACGGCGGCATCCCGCCCGCGGCCACCGTGACCGAGCGCCAGGCGTGCCGCCGGGCCCACTGCGCCACCCGCCGGACCCGAGGCTCGGCCAGCCGGACGTCGGCCTGGCAGCACACGTCCCCGGCGTCGAGCAGCAGATCGCACTGCTCGGGCAGCAGTCCGGTCACCCGCCACACCCGTTCCGCCGCAGCCGTCGCGGCGTCCGGACCGGCCCGGTCCGGGCCGACCCGCAACCGGACGACCGCGTGGTGCGCCCAGGCCCGGGCCGCCGCGCCGTGCGCGGCCAGCCGCCGGTCACTGTCCGCGAGACCGATGACCGGCACCAGCGGTACGCCCCAGCGGGCCGGATCGTGGTCCGCGCTGTCCGGCAGCGCCGACACGTCGACGGCGGGTAGCAGCCCGTCGGGCAGCCGGTTCAGTGCGTCCACGATGGACGGCGCGTCGGCCGGAACGTCGAGGATCGGTGCGAGCAGCGCGGCGGAGGCGCCGTCGAGCCGGGTCAGCGCCTCCAGCTCCCCGCGCCGGGCGGCCAGCACCGGGCGGTAGACCGGAGGTCGACCTCGGAGCGGCGGCACCATACTTCAATGTAGCCAGACGATTGCGCTGCGTCATGGTTTCCGGTCGGCTCCGGCGCCGGAACGGGCGTCGCAGGGGCCGGCGGAGCGAGCCGCGAAGTCGACCATCAGACCGACGTTTCCGCAGCTCAGGTCCGTCCACTGTCAGTGATCGGACAGTCCTCCGGCTGGTTGCCGGGCGCTTCGCCGACATAGCGTCGGAATCACCGAGGGGGACCGCCGACGATCGCCCGGAAGTGCACGAACGCCTCCTGCCGGCGTACCGGCGGGAGAGAGGATCACCATGCCGAGCCGCAGGGCAAGGAGGGAAACCACCGGCCAGCCGATCCCGAGCATGCGGGATGCCGCGCGCGCCGACACCGAGATCAACTCGTGTGCGCCGGTCGGGTTACCGCCCACCGCGCGCATGCTGTTCGCCGTGGTCGACGCCAACGGACGGCTCGTCCGGGGCCTCGGCGCCACCTCGGCCACCCGGCTCGCCGCCGGGATGTACCAGGTGGCGTTCGACCAGGACGTGGCCGGGGCGGCGTACGTCGGGACGGTCGGCCCGGCGACGGCGAACGGGCTGGTCCCGCAGGGCGTCATCACCGTGGCGCCGCGCTCGGGCATCGCCAACGCGGTGTTCGTCGAGACGCACGGCGCGAGCGGGCACGCGGACCGCCCGTTCCACCTGGCCGTGCTGGCCTGACCGGACCCGCAGACGAGCGCACGGCGCCGCACGACCTCCGGTCGTAACGTCGCCGCGCTCCGGCCGTCTCCCACCACCGCAGCCGTACGGCGGTACGCCGGCGGGGACCTGGCTCGACCGGCCCAGCCCGCACCGGTCTTGTCGGCAGCACATGCCCCGTCTCAGGGCATCCAAACCGGCTCGGCGTGGGGAATTCCACCATCTGCGACTCCCGGCGTGGCGGGCGCGTGATCGGGGTATGAGCGGGCCATGGAGCATTTCACGATCGCGACAGTCGCCGAGAAGAGTCCCGACTTCCGCCGCGTGCTCTGGACCGGGGAGCACACCCAGCTGGTCATCATGACCATTCCGCCGGGCGGCGAGATCGGCGAGGAGGTTCACGAGGGCATCGACCAGATCCTCACGTTCGTCAGCGGCACCGGTGAGGCGCGGGTGGCTGGGGAGAAGAAGGAGGTCGTCTCCGGCGACCTGGTGGTCGTGCCGGCCGGCACGAAGCACAACTTCGTCAACACCGGGCCGAACCCGCTGGTGCTCTACACCGTCTACGGCCCGCCGGAGCACGCCGACGGCGCGGTGCACAAGACGAAGGAGGAGGCGGACGCCGCCGAGGAGGCGGGCGAGGACGAGCCGCCCACCTCCTGACCGCAGGTATCGAGCGGGGCGCCACGACCGCGCCGGTCAGACGGGCGCCCCGCTGTGCACCAGACCCGGATACTTGACGCCGGCCCCGGTGTTCAGCACCACCACGCGCTCACCGGGCCGGATCCACCCGCCCGCGCGCAGGTGCCGGGCGGCGGTCAGGCAGGCCGCGCCCTCCGGGCAGAGCAGCAGCCCCTCCCGGGCGGCGAAGTCGCGCAGGTCGGTGAGGATCTCCGCGTCGTCCACCGCGATCGCGGTGCCGGCGCTCTCCCGCAGCGCGGCCAGGATCAGCTCGTCGCCGAGCGGGGCCGGGACGGTGATGCCGAACGCGACGGTGTGCGCGTCCTGCCACGGGGTGGCGCGCTCCTCGCCGGCCGCGAACGCCCGCACGATCGGCGCGCACCCGGTGGACTGCACCGCTACCAGCCGGGGCAGCCGGTCCTCCACCCAGCCCAGCTCGCGCAGCTCGTGCAGCGCCTTGTGGATGCCGATCAGCCCGACGCCCCCGCCGGTCGGGTAGACGATCACGTCGGGCACCTGCCAGCCGAGCTGCTCGACGATCTCGTACCCCATGGTCTTCTTGCCTTCGAGGCGGTACGGCTCGCGCAGCGTGCCGGCGTCGAAGATCCCTCCGTCCGACCCGGCGATCAGCTCGGCGATCTCCCGGCCCGCGTCGTTTATCAGGCCGTCGATCAGCCGCAGGTCGGCGCCGGCGGCGAGGCACTCCTCGCGGCAGATCGTCGGCGCGGCCAGCGGCATGGCGATCGTCGCGCCCATCCCGGCCCGCGCCGCGTACGTGGCCCAGGCCGCGCCGGCGTTGCCGTTCGTGGGCATGGCGATCCGCCGCACGCCCAGCTCCCGCGCCCGGCTCACGCCCACCGACGCGCCGCGCGCCTTGAACGACCCGGTCGGCGTCAGCCCCTCGTCCTTGACGATCAGGTCCGCGATGCCGATCTCGTGGCCGTACGCCGGCGCGCGCCACATCGGCGTCCAGCCCTCGCCCAGCGTGGTCACGCACCGGGGGTCGGCCACCGGCAGCAGTTCCCGGTAGCGCCACAGGTCGGCCGGGCGCAGCCCGAACTGCTCCGGCGCGACGGTGGCGGCCACCGCGGCGAGGTCGTAGCGGGCCAGCAGCGGCGAGCCGCAGCCGCACAGGTTCTGCAACACGTCGGCCGGGTGTTCACTGCCGCAGCGCGGGCACTCCAGGTGCGTCAGGTGCACGGTGGTCCTCAGCTCGCGTCGATGCTCAGCCAGTGCCGGCTGCGCCGGCCCGGCTCGTACGGGGAGTCGAGGCGTTTCGCCACCACTCCCGGGAGCCCCTGCTCACGGGCGGCCCGTAGGGCGTCCGCGCCGACTCCCGGGAACCACGGCGGAGTCTGCCAGTGCGGACCGGTGAGCGCCAGACCGTCGAGCAGGTCACGGCGTTGCGCGTACGGCACGTCGAGGCTGGACACGCCCTCCAGCCAGAGCAGGTCGACGGCGAGGAACTGACCGTCGCGCCGGGTCGGCGGACGGACCCGCCCGGCGCCGTCGATCCGGACCAGCACGCCGTCGAGCACCGCCTCGGCCGGGGCCAGCGCCTCGGCCATCGCCCGCGCCCAGGGGTACGACCCGGTGACGTCGGTGTCGTCGCCGTCGAGCAGCCGCAGCCGGCCGCCCGAGACGTACGCCATCGCGCGCACGCCCGCCCAGCGCAGCTCGTACCCCCAGGCGGCGGCGTCGCGCGGCAGCCGCCCGCCCTCGGCGGGCCGCATCGGGCGGACCAGGTCGGGCATCGGCGTCCAGCCCTCCGGCGCCGGGTCGGTGCGCCTGATCATCCAGTCCCGGCCCCGCCCGCCGGTGGCGAACAGGACGTACCGGCCCTTCGTGCGCTCGCCGTCGAGCACCACGATCACCTCGTCGTCGCGCCACTTCTCCGCGCGGTAGGTGCCGGTGTCGTGCACTGTCATCCGCCCGCCGCCGTACTCCCCGGCGGGGATCTCCCCGTGGAACGTCAGGTACTCCATCGGGTGGTCCTCGGTGTGCACGGCCAGGTGGTTGCGGCCCGGGTCGCGGGGCAGGCCGCGCGGCACCGCCCAGGAGGCCAGCACGCCGTCGTGCTCCAGGCGCAGGTCCCAGTGCAGGCTCCGGGCGTGGTGCTGCTGGATGACGAAGCGGGGCGCGCGCCGCGCGGACCGCTTCCGGCCGGGAGGCCGCTCGGGCACCGGTTCCGGGGTACGCGCGGCGTCCCGTTTCCGCCGGTACTCCTCCAGCCGGTCCGCCATCCCCGCATCCTCCCCCAGACCCGCCGTACGCGCCGGGATGCCGGTGTGTGTGCGGCCAACCGGGGTAGAACGGGGGACATGGACAGCGACCAGCCCACCCTTCCGCTCGCCGGCGACGTCCGGATCCCGCTGCTCGGCTTCGGTACGTGGCAGGCCACCGGTGAGGCCGGTTTCCAGGCGGTGCTCGCCGCGCTGGACGCCGGCTACCGGCACATCGACACGGCCACCATGTACGGCAACGAGAAGGAGGTCGGGCGGGCGGTCAAGGAGAGCGGGCTGCGCCGCGAGGACGTCTTCATCACCACCAAGCTGCCGCCGGACCGGGTGGGCCGGGAGCGGGAGACCATCGAGGCCAGCCTGGCCGCCCTGGACACCGACCACGTCGACCTGTGGCTGGTGCACTGGCCGCCGTCCGCGCCGGGCGACAGCATCCCGGTGTGGCGGGAGATGCTCGCCGCGCGGGACGAGAACATGGCGCGCACGGTCGGGGTGAGCAACTACTCGATCGGGCAGATCGACGAGCTGATCCAGGCCACCGAGGAGACGCCGGCGGTCAACCAGATCCGCTGGAGCCCGTCGCTGTACGACAGGCACACGCACGCCGCCCACCGGGACCGGGGCGTGGCGCTGGAGGGGTACAGCCCGTTCAAGACCAGCGACCTGTCCGACCCGGTGCTGGTCCGCATCGCCCAGGCGCACGACGTGTCGCCGGCCCAGGTGGTGCTGCGCTGGCACATCGACCACGAGATCGTGGTGATCCCGAAGTCGGTCACGCCGGAGCGCATCCGGGCCAACGTCGACGTGTTCGGGTTCTCGCTCACCGCCGAGGAGATGCGCGACATCGACGCACTCGCCGGCTGAGGCGTACCCGCGAAGGGGGCGCGGTCCGCGACGGACCGCGCCCCCTTCGCGTGCGGTGGTCAGCCCCGGGCGCAGGTGGAGCCGTTGAGCGTGAAGCTGCTCGGCGCGGAGTAGCTGCCGTTCAGCGTCGCCTGGTAGCCGAAGCTGGTGGACGCCCCGGGCGCCAGCGTGCCGTTGTAGCCGGCGTTGCGGGCGGTCACCGCCGAGCCGCTCTGGCTCACCGTGGCGTTCCACGCGTTGGTGACTGTCTGCCCGGAGGGCAGGTTGTAGTTCAGCGTCCAGCCGTTGATCGTGCCGGAGCCGGTGTTCTTGACCGTCACGTCGGCGGTGAAGCCGTTGTTCCACACGTTCGCCGCCTTGTAGGTGACGGTGCAGGACGCGCCGCCCGACGGCGGGGGCGTGGTCGGCGGGGCCGACGTGGGCGGCGGGTTGGAGCCGGTGTTGACGCTCTGCGAGAACGAGTTCACCGCGAGCCCGACGCCGCCCTGCCACGGCTCGAACCCGGCCTGGATGCTGGTCAGGTACCAGTCGTTGGTGATCGCGCCCCGGTTACGGGTGTCGTTGATGAACGCCATCGCGTCGAAGCTGAAGCTGGGGATGGCCGACGGCGCCACGTACGAGATGACGTTGTTGGAGCCGTTGCTGCCGCGCCAGACCTCCCAGGTCCGGCCGGCGATGCTGGCGTTGCCGACCACCGAGCCGATGGGCTGGATCGGCCCCTGCCGGTTGAGCCAGATCATGATCTCCATCTGGTTCACGCCGTCACGCTTCGGCGACGGGTCGAGCCAGATGTCGTACGCGGCGTCGTAGATCGCGCCGCTGACGTAGTTGTAGCTGATGCTGGCCGGCGCGCTGCTGATGTTCTTCACCTGCACCGGCAGGTTCGTGCCGGGCGAGCAGTTGGTGTAGTGGCAGCCCACGAAGATCGACGGGTAGGAGACCGGCGCCCCGTTGGTCGGCGCGGAGCCGTCCGCGCGGGTGATCGAGAAGCCGGTCGAGGTGACGTTGATGCACTGCTGGGCGCTGGTGCCCCAGCGGTTGTTCTGCACCACGTACTTGCCGCCGATCGTGGTCGAGCCGTACTGATCGCAGATCTGGGTGTCGGCGGAGGCGGTGCCGCCGAGCGCTACGGCGACGAGGGTGCCGGCGGCGAGCAGTCCGGCCGCCGCGAGGGCCCTGAGTGGACGCTTCATGATGCTCCTTGGCTCGGCGCGGGACGGCGCCGGTTCGGTCGGTGATACGGGCGGGAGCGCTCCCACGATGCAAGGAACACATTTACATGTCTCGAATCATTGCGCAAATGCGCCGGGCTCGTTAACGCTCCGCGTCCGGCCGGTGGCGCGAGTGACGGTCGCGGCCGCCCCCTTCCCCCAGATGGTGGCGGGATTCCTGCCGGTGGGACGGGGTGCGTCGCCGACCGGCGGCCCGCGCCAGGGCGCACGGGCACTTCCGCCGCCTGGTTGCGGCGAGTAATGTCTTGCCTCCAACGCGTTCCGATCCCCCTCCGGAGGCGTACCCCGTGATGGGTGGTTCCCCCCTGCGCATCCTCGTCGTCGGCGCGGGCATCGCCGGCCTCGCCGTGGCCCGGGCGCTGCGCCTGGCGGGGTTCCGGCCCGACGTCACCGAGCGGCTGCCACCCACCGAGACGATCGAGACGGGCCTCTACCTGCCCGGCAACGCCGCCCGGGCGATGCGCCGGCTCGACCTCGACGGGCCGCTGCGCCCCCTCGGTCAGGTGATCCACCGGCAGCGCTTCCTCGACGCCGCCGGGGCGCCGCTGTGCGAGGTCGACCTCGACGCGCTCTGGGCCGGCGTGGGGGAGTGCCGTGCGCTGCCCCGGGCCGAACTGCACCGGGTACTGCTCACCGGCGCCGGCGGCGCGGTGCGCCACGGCGCCGAGGTGAGCACCGTCGACCCGCTGCCCGGCCGGGTCGCCGTCGGCTTCACCGACGGCACCACCGCCGAGTACGACCTGGTCGTCGGCGCCGACGGGCCCCGCTCGGCGGTACGGACGCTCGCCGCGCTCGGCGGACCACCACGCCCCGCCGGGCAGGTGGTCTACCGCGCCCTGGTGCGCGGCGGCCCGCGCATCGCGGACTGGACCGCCCTGCTCGGCCAGCGGGCCGGGTTCCTCGTGGTGCCGCTCGGCGCCGGACGGCTCTACTGCTACGCCGACGAGGCCGGCACCGACCTGCCCGCCGACCCGGTCGCCCGCCTGCACGAGCTGTTCGGCTCCTACGGCGGCCCGGTGCCCGAGGTGCTGGCCGCGCTGGAGACCGTGTGCGTGGAGCGCACCGAGGAGGTCGAGCTGGGACGCTGGTTCCACGGCCGGGTGCTGCTCGTCGGTGACGCCGCTCACGCCACCGCGCCGACGCTGTCGCAGGGTGCCGCCATGGCGCTGGAGGACGCCGTCGTGCTCGCCGAGTCGCTGCGGGCCGCCGGCAGCGTCGACGCCGCGCTGATCGCGTACGAGAGTCGCCGCCGCCCGCGTACCCGCTGGGTGCGGGACCGGACCCGGGACCGCAACCGCACCCGCGACGTGCCGCCGGCGCTGCGCGACCCGTTGCTGCGCGGACGCGGCGGCCGGATCTTCCGGGAGCACTACCGGCTCCTGACCGGTCCCCTCTAGAGGGCGGGAGATCGTAGCCGCCCACCCCACGCGGCGGGGCCACCTACCGGGGACTATCCTCCCTACGGATGACGGCTGCGCCGATGACCAGCGCGCCGAGCGGGACAACCAGAACCGGAGGCCACTCGTGACCACCGTCGCACCCAAGCCGGTCGTGACCCGGCCCTGGCCGGTCCGCGAGCCGGTCAAGGGGTCGGCCATCGCGCGGCTGCTGCGCACCACGGACGCGAAGCAGATCGGGATCATGTACATGGTCACCGCGTTCGTGTTCTTCATGATCGGTGGCCTGATGGCCCTGATCATGCGTGCCGAACTCGCGCGACCGGGCCTGCAGTTCCTGTCGCCCGAGCAGTACAACCAGCTCTTCACGATGCACGGCACGATCATGCTGCTGTTCTTCGCGACGCCGATCGTGTTCGCCTTCGCGAACTACGTGGTGCCGCTGCAGATCGGCGCGCCGGACGTGTCGTTCCCCCGGCTCAACGCCTTCGCCTACTGGCTGTACCTGTTCGGCGGCACGCTCGCCACCGCGGGCTTCATCGCCCCGGGCGGGGCGGCCGACTTCGGCTGGACCGCGTACACGCCGCTGAGCACCGCCGACCACGCCCCGGGCGTGGGCGCCAACATGTGGGTCGTCGGCCTGGCCATCTCCGGTCTGGGCACGATCCTCGGCGCGGTCAACCTGATCACCACGATCCTGACCCTGCGCGCGCCCGGCATGACCATGTTCCGGATGCCGATCTTCACCTGGAACATGCTGGTCACCAGCCTGCTGGCGATCCTGGTCTTCCCGCTGCTGGCCGCCGCGCTGTTCGCGCTCGCCGCGGACCGCCTGATGGGCGCCCACGTGTACGACCCGGCGACCGGCGGGCCGATGCTGTGGCAGCACCTGTTCTGGTTCTTCGGTCACCCCGAGGTGTACATCATCGCGCTGCCGTTCTTCGGCATCATCAGCGAGATCATCCCGGTGTTCTCCCGGAAGCCGATCTTCGGCTACAAGGGCCTGGTGGCCGCCACCATCGCCATCGCCGCCCTGTCGATGAGCGTCTGGGCGCACCACATGTTCGCCACCGGCCAGGTGCTGCTGCCGTTCTTCAGCTTCCTGAGCTACCTGATCGCCGTGCCCACCGGTATGAAGTTCTTCAACTGGATCGGCACCATGTGGCGGGGCCAGATCACCTTCGAGACGCCGATGCTGTTCTCGATCGGCTTCCTGGTGACCTTCCTCTTCGGTGGTCTCACCGGTGTGCTGCTGGCCAGCCCGCCGCTCGACTTCCACCTGCACGACTCGTACTTCGTGGTGGCGCACTTCCACTACGTGCTCTTCGGCACCATCGTGTTCGCGGTGTTCGCCGGCATCTACTTCTGGTTCCCGAAGATGTTCGGCCGGATGCTCGACGAGCGGCTCGGCAAGATCCACTTCTGGCTGACCATGATCGGCTTCCACACCACGTTCCTGGTGCAGCACTGGCTGGGCAACGAGGGCATGCCGCGCCGGTACGCCGACTACCAGGCCGCCGACGGCTTCACCACGCTGAACACGATCTCCACGATCGGCGCGTTCATCACCGGTATCTCGACGCTGCCGTTCATCTGGAACTGCTGGAAGTCGTACAAGACCGGCCCGGTCGTCGAGGTCGACGACCCGTGGGGCCACGGCAACTCGCTCGAGTGGGCCACCAGCTCCCCGCCGCCGCTGCGCAACTTCGACCGCATGCCGCGCATCCGCTCCGAGCGGCCGGCGTTCGACGCGAAGTTCCCCGAGCTGGCCGCCGGGCAGAGCCTGGCCGGTCCGCCCGAGGGTGGTGCCAAGCCGCTGACCAGCGAGGTCAACGGTGGCGCCAGCTACCAGGAGGACACCGCAGGCAACCTCGACCAGCGCTAGCACCACCGCACCGCCGCGTCGAGACGGGCGCCGCACCCCTTGCCGGGGCGCGGCGCCCGCCCTTTTCCCCACCCGCGATCCCTGCGCCCGCGCTCCCTGCGTCGATCATGAAGTTAGCGGGATCGGCGTCCAATTTGTCCCCGCTAACTTCATGATCACCGGACTGGGTTCCGGCAGACCCAGGTTCGGCCGGGCCAGGCCGGGCCGGGTCGGGCCGGGTCGGGTCGGGCCGGGCCGGGTCGGGTCAGGCCGGGTCGGGCTAGCCCGGGCCGCGCTGGAGCAGACGCGCCGGGTCAGGCCGTGTGGATCCAGCGCCGCGCGCTGCGCGCACGTGATCAAGGAGTTTATGGCAATTCAACGGGCCGGCGCGGACACAAACTCCTTGATCACGCCCGGAAGGCCCGCTGTCGCCCCTGCCACGTCCGGTGATCAAGGAGGTTGGGGCGGCCCACGCCGCTGACGGGGACGCGAACTCCTTGGTCAACTTCGGGAGGGCGGGGCGGGGCGGGGCGGGCGGGCGGGAGGGCTACAAGGGAGCGGGGGCCAGGTCGGGGTCGGGAGTGGGGGTGGGGGTCGGGGTGACGGCCGGGGTGCGGCGGTGGCGGAGCTCGATCGGGAGCACCGCCAGCGCCACCAGCGCGCCGATCGTGCCGGTGACCACGAAGCCCCACGCGGGCGCGGAGGCGTCGATGACCGCGCCGGCCAGCGGTGCGCCGAGCGCGATGCCGACCGTCACGGCGGAGCCGTGCAGGCCCATCGCCAGGCCCCGGACGGAGGACGGGGCCAGCCGGCTGACCGCGTCGGAGGTGGACGCGATGGTGGGGGCGCAGAGCGCGCCGGCCGGGATCAGCGCCAGGCAGAGCAGCCACCAGTGCGACCCGCCCAGCCCGACCGGGATGGTGGTGAGGCTCAGCGCCGCCATCAGTGCCAGCGGGGAGAACGAGCGGCGTACCGCGCCGTAGGCGAAGCCACCGGCCAGCGAGGCGACCGCCCACGCGGCCAGCACGGCGCCGGTCCAGCCGACCTCGCCTCCCTCTCTGAGCACGGCGACCACCGCGACGTCGGTGCCGCCGAGCACCAGGGTGGCGGCGAGGCTGACCGCCAGCACGGCGAGCAGGCGCGGGGTGAGCCACTCGCGGCGGTGCACCGGGCGCTGCGGACCAGCCGGTTCGTCGGCGGCCCGGATCGGCGGGTCGAGCAGCCAGAAGCAGATGCCGGAGGCGACGATGCCGGCGCCGACCGCCCAGAGCGTCAGGCGCGGCGTGACGGCGGTGGCCAGTGCCACGGCGAGCGCCGGGCCGACCATGAACGACAGCTCCACGGCCATCGAGTCCAGTGCGTACGCGGGGCGGCGCTTCTCCACCGGGACGAGCGCGGCGATCGACTGACGGACCATCGAGAAGATCGGCAGGGCGAGCAGCCCGGCGAAGAACGCGGCCGGCAGCAGCACCGGGTACGGCAGTGTGGGCGCGGCGGACCAGAACAGCGCCTCGGCGACGGTGGTGAGCACCAGCACCGGCCGCAGGCCCCGGCGGTCGATGAGCCGCCCGAGCAGCGGGGCGCCGACCGCCGCGCCGATCGTGGACGCGGCGCCGACCAGGCCGGCGGCGCCGTAGCCGCGGCCCAGGTCGAGCACCACGTAGAAGGTGAGCGTCACCCCGGTGGCGGTCAGCGGCACACGGGCCAGCACCGACACCAGCAGCAACGATCGGAGACCGGGTAGGGCGAGCGCCTCCCGGTAAGGCTTCAGGTTCACGACGGTCCGTACCTCCGGCGCCATCCTGGGGCCGGGGTACGACACCCGCAAGCGATTACCGGGTCAAGCGGTGGCGATCACAGGCTCGCCCACCATTGTCACCCCGGCGCCGTCGAGCGCCCGCAGCGCCACGTCGAGCGTGTCCGGCGCGACGGCGGCGGTCAGGTCGAGCAGCACAGTGGTCCGGAAGCCCTCCCGGGCGGCGTCCAGGGCGGTGGCGCGCACGCAGTGGTCGGTGGCGATGCCGACCACGTCGACCCGGTCCACGTCGTGCCGGCGCAGCCAGTCGGCCAGGCACTCGCCGTCGGGGGCGTGCCCCTCGAAACCGGAGTACGCGGCCGCGTGCTCGCCCTTGTGGAAGATCGTCTCCACCCGGTCGGTCGCCAGCTCGCTGTGGAACTCGGAGCCGGAGGTGCCGACCACGCAGTGCCGGGGCCAGGAGTCGACGTAATCCGGCGGGTCGCCGAAGTGCGCGCCCGGGTCGACGTGGTAGTCCTTCGTCGCGACCACGTGGTCCCACCGGTCCGGCTCGGCGGCGAGCAGCCGGGAGATACCGGCGGCCACGCCGGCTCCGCCACCGACCGCGAGGGAGCCGCCCTCGCAGAAGTCGTTCTGCACGTCCACGATGATCAGGGCGTTCGCCATCTGACGGGTTCCTCCTCAGCTCGCGGGTACGACGGTCACCGGTACGGCCGGGTCTCCGGCGGAGAGCTTGAGCCCCTCCCACGGGATGGAGATCAGGCACTGGCGCAGGTGGTCCCGGGACTCCTCCAGCGTGGGCGGCGTCTCCGGCTCGCCGGACACCACGTACGAGTGCTGGAGCAGCCGGTCGTTGGGCTGCCGGTCCGGCACGCCCTGCGGCACGATGACCTCCTCGGTGGCGGTGCCGGTCGGCTTGTGCCGGCGGACCGCGACCTTCCGGCCGCCGATGGTGGCCTTGTGCTCGGAGCGCTTGACCACCGGCCGCCCCTCCACCTCGACCAGCTTGTAGACCAGGCCGGCGGTGGGCGCCCCGGAGCCGGTCACCACGGCGGTGCCGGCGCCGTACATGTCCACCGGTTCGGCGGCGAGCGCGGCGATGGCGTACTCGTCGAGGTCGCCGGAGACGATGATCTTCGTCTCGGTGGCGCCGAGCGAGTCGAGCAGCTCGCGGGACTGCTGGGCGATCACCGCGAGGTCGCCGGAGTCGATCCGGACCGCCCGCAGCTCCGGCCCGGCCACCGCGATGGCGTTGCGGATGCCCTGGGCGATGTCGTACGTGTCGACGAGCAGCGTGGTGTCCTTGCCCAGCGTGGCGACCTGGGAGGCGAACGCGGCCCGCTCGTCGTCGTGCAGCAGCGTGAAGGCGTGCGCGGCGGTGCCCGCGGTGGGGATGCCGTAGCGCTGCCCGGCGGCCAGGTTGGAGGTGAACCGGAACCCGGCCAGGTACGCGGACCGCGCCGCCGCGACGGCGGCCTCCTCGTGTGCCCGGCGGGAGCCCATCTCGATCAGCGCCCGGCCCCGGGCCGCGGTGACCATCCGGGCCGCGGCGGCGGCGACCGCGCAGTCGTGGTTGAGCACCGACAGCACGAGCGTCTCCAGCACCACGCACTCGGCGAACGTGCCCGACACGGTGAGGATCGGGGAGCCGGGGAAGAACAGCTCGCCCTCGGCGTAGCCGTCGATGTCGCCGGTGAACCGGTAGTCGGCCAGCCACTGCGCGGCCGGCTCGTCCACCACACCGGTGCGGCGCAGGAAGTCGATCTCCGCCGGGTCGAACCGGAAGTCGCGGATCATCTCGATCAGACGGCCGGTTCCGGCGACCACGCCGTACCGGCGCCCGGCCGGCAGCCGCCGGCTGAACACCTCGAAGACGCAGCGTCGGTCAGCCGTGCCGTCACGCAGGGCCGCGCTGACCATGGTCAGCTCGTAGTGGTCGGTCAGCAGCGCGGGGCGAAGGGTGCTCACCGCCCCAGCCTAGAGTTCAGCCCGGGTCCGCGCCGTCGTGCCCCGGCATCGACCGCAGGGCGGCCCGCAACTCGCCGCGCCCGGCGACGCCGAGCTTGCTGTAGACGCGCTGGAGGTGGTTCTCCACGGTGCGGGTCGACAGGAACAGCCGCTCGGCGATGGCGCGGCTGGTCACGCCGTCGGCGGCCAGCCGGGCGATCTCCCACTCCCGCTCGCTGAGCGCCGGGCGCAGCAGCCGCAGCGCCGGGGTGGAGATCTCGTCACAGCGGCGCAGCAGATCCGCGAGGCGTTCCCGGATCGGCCCGGTGGCGCCGGCCCGGACGTGTCGCGTCCGGTGCAGGGCCAGGGCGGTCGCCTCGGCCGCGTACACGATCAGCTCCCGGTCGGCGAAGCCGTCGGCGACTGCCAGCAGCGCGTCCGGCGAGCCGTCGACAGCGGCCCGGCCGAACCGGGCGACGAGCGGCGGCAGGACGCCGTCGATCTGTTCGGAGAGTTCGGCCAGGCGTTGCGCCACGGTGCGCCGGCCACCGTCGGTGCAGGTCGGGCCGACCGGCGCGGCGGCCTGGTCCAGCCGGACCAGGTCGAGCAGGACGAGCAACTCGTGCCCGGCCAGGCCGTCCTCGCGCAGCCGGTCGGCGAGCGCGCACAGGTGCTTGGTGGCCGCCGGCAGGTCACCGGTGGCGGCCTGGACCGCGCCCCGGGCCTGTTCCAGCCACGGGTAGAGCACGGCCATGCCGGGCGCGTGCGTCCGGTCCGCCTCCGCCATCGCGTCGGCCGCGTGTGTCACGTCCCCGCGCAGCGCGGCGGCCTGGGCGCGCTCGGCGTGCGCGAGGCCCGCGTACACCCGGCTGGTGGCGAGCACCGCGCACGCCTCCAGGCTGGTCCGCAGCGCCTCGTCGCCGCGCCCGCGCAGCCGCGCCGCGTACGCCTGGAGGATGGCCAGGTAGCCGGTGCCGAGCCGGAAGTCACCGGCCCCGGCCAGGTCGGCGAACTCGTCGGCGACGATCGCGTCGATGCCGGGCAGGTCGCCGGAGAGCGTCAGCCGGGTGCCCCGGGCCAGCTCCATGGCGAGCTGGAGGTAGGGCATGTCGGCCCGCCAGCACGCCGCCTCGGCCTGCACCCGGGCGATCGCTGTGGCGCTGCGCCGGTACTGCCCCTGCGCGGCCTGGAGGTGGGCGAGCGTGCAACGGGCCAGCTCCCGGGCGGCCATCGGGGCGGCGGGCCGGTCCAGCACCTCCTGGGCCAGCCGGACCGCCACGTCGACGTCGAGCCGGTGCAGCCGCATGATCGCCTCGAACGCGCGTACGCGGGCCCGGTCGGCGGGGTCGCCCAGCTCCTCGCCGCGCGCGGCGATCTCCTCCACAGTGGACTCGCGGTTGAGCCCCCAGTAGCTGACCATGCCCCGGACGGTCAGCCACCGGCTGCGCCGCCGGTCGTCGTGGATCTCGCCGGCGACCTGGTCGAGCACGCCGAGCGCCTCGTCCGGCCGGTCGCCGAACATGAGGATGGTGGCGAGCAGTTCGGCCGCGTCGGTGCCGCCGCCGGCCTCCAGCGCGGCGCGGGCCAGCCGGGTGGCAAGCGGCACGTCGTACCTGCCGAACGCCTGCACCGCCGCTTCGAGCAGCAGGGCGACGTCCTGTGCCGTACCCGAGTCGAGCCGCCACACCGCGACGCGCAGCAGGTCCTCCCGGCGGCGCTTGCCGACCTGTTCCAGCAGCCCGGCCAGGGTGGCCTGGAGCCGGCGGGTGCGGCTGACCGGGCAGTGCCGGCGCATCACCTCGCCGTAGAGCGGGTGCGCCAGCCGGACGTTGAGCCGCCGGTCGTCGTGGACCAGCGCGATGAGCCCGCGTTCCTCGGCCGTCTCCACGTCCACCGGGTCGACCGCCCGTTCCAGCAGTTGCAGGCCCAGCGGCTCGCCGAAGGCGACCAGCTCGACGACCGCTCGGACGCCGGGGGTGAGCTGGCCGATCCGGGTGTCGATCAGCTCGGTGAGGTTCGGCGCCAGCTCCAGCCGGCCGGTCCAGGTCCAGAGCCCGTACCTGCGGTTCAGCGCGTCGTCGGCGGCCAGCACCAGCTCCCGCAGCAGCAGCGGGTTGCCGGCGGAGAGCTGGAACAGCCGGTCCGAGGAGCCGGCGTCGACCGGGCCGCCCAGGATGGCGGCCAGCAGCCCCGAGGTCTCGGTGCGGCACAGCGGGCCCAGCTCGACCAGGTCGGCCAGGTCGTCGGTCCAGAGTGCGCGGATCGGCAGCGGGACCTGTTCGCCGTTGCGCAGCGTCCCGATGACGTACGCGTTCTCCGAGCGGGCGACCAGGTGCACGAGCGCGGCCGAGGGCGGGTCGAGCAGATGTGCGTCGTCGATGGCGAGCACGATGGGCCGGCCGGCGGCCTGCTCCTGGAGCACGTCCAGGGCCCAGCGCAGGATCCCGGCGGGGGACAGGCCCTGCGGCTGCGAGGCGGGCAGCACCTGGACCAGCCCGCCGAACGGCAACGCGGCGGTGGTGGCGCTGGCCGCGATGGACCAGATCGCGTACCGCTCGGGGGAGAGCGCGGCCACCCCCTCGCGCAGCAGCCGGCTCTTGCCGACGCCGGCGTCGCCGCTGAAGAGCAACCCGCGCCCCTCGGGACCGCCGACCGCCGACAACAGACGGTTGAGTTCATCCGTACGGCCGACGAACTCCCACCTACTCATCGATGCAGCATATCGACCGTGTTCCGTCCGCGTACGTATCGTCACGCAGCGAAGTTGAGTAATCTGTTCATTACCCGTGAGTACCGGAGTTGTTGGCTGTCGGATGGCCGACACCCTTACTCTTCCGGCAGTCCCCGCAACCAGGGAAGATCCGCGACCGGCACCCCGGTCGCCCGACCGGGAGGCCCACCTGATGACACCGGGTCCGCTCCCTTCGGTCGACGTGCCCGATCCGCGCCGTCAGGCCGAGCCCGCCTCCGGAAGCGCCTCGCTGACGACCCGGCTCGGTGTGACAGCGCCCGGTCCGGACGAGCCGATGGCGGTGGTCGTCGCCGGTCCGGCCGGCGCGAACCGGCGCGAGCTGATCGCCGGCCTGCTCGGGATCGAGGCCGCGACGCTCGCCGTGCCGCCGGGAAGCAACCTGCTGGTCCAGCACGCCGCCACCGCCACCCGCGCCGCGTACGTCCCGGGCTACCGCCAGCCGCACTCCTACGGCGCCGACCCGCTCGCGGCCGGCCCGGCGCTGGCCCGGCCGCCCCGCCGGGTCGAGCTGAGCCTGCCCGATCCGCTGCTGCGGCACTTCGCGGTGGTCGACACGCCTGACACCGGCACGCTCGGTGTGGCCGGCGGGCGGGTGCTGCGCGACGCCGTCGGCCGGGCCGGCGCGCTGCTCTTCGTGATCTCCGCCGACCAGGCGTTCAGCGCGGCCGAGCTGCACCTGCTGGCCGAGGTGGCGCGTACCCGGGTCGAGGTGTTCTTCGCCGTCACGCCCGGCGTGACCGGCCCGGCGCCGGGCGACGGCGCGCGGGCCCCGGACCGGACGGCGTCCGGCCGGGCCGGGTCCGCCCGCCCGCTCGACCCGGTCGCGGTCTCCATCGAGGCGCACCGCGCGGCGCTGCTGGCCGCCGTGCCGGCGCTCGCCCCGGCCCGGTGGTTCCCGACCCGCCGGGCCGAGCTGCCGCACCTGCGCCGCGCGCTGGTGAACTGGGCCGCCGACGAGGTGCTGCGGCGCGGCAGCGCCCACCCGCCGGTGCCGGTCGGCGGGCACGGCCGGGTGCCGGTGCTCGCCGGTGTCGAGCCGGGTGAGCTGGCCGACGGGATCGACCGCCAGGCCCGCGCCTGCGCCCGCCGGATCCGTCAGCACCTCGCCCTGGAACTGGCGAACATCCACCTGCGGGTGGTGCAGGAGATCGTCTTCGGGGTCGGCTGCGCCGGCCTGCCGCAGATGCTCGACCGGGAGCTGGAGGCGCTGTCGCTGCTCGCCACCGCCCAGTGCGACGAGGCCGTGCGAGGGCTGGTCGACGAGGCCGCCGCCCGGGTCTTCGGCGCGCCGCTGGCCGAGGGCGTACGCCGGCGGGTCATCCACGCGGTGCGCTGGGGCCTGGCCGACCACCCGGACGCCCCCGAGCTGGACCGGGTGCTCCTGGTCACGAGCACGGCCGGGGTCGCCGGGCTGACCGGCGCGGGCGCCCTGGACGCGCTGGCCGGACTGCCCGGCGCGCAGCGCGACGAGGTGCTCCCGCCGGTCGGCGTCGCCCTCAACGGCGGCTGCTGGCAGCACTGGCGGGCACCGGGCAACGACGACCCGAACGCCGCCCGTTCCTGGGCTCAGCGCGCGCTGCGCGAGGTCGAGCTCGAACTGTCCCGCGAGGTGTCCCGCCGCTTCGAGGTGATCCGTCTCTCGCTCGGCGGGGTGCTCGCCGATGCGGTCGACCACGGCATCCTGCTTGCCTGACCACGCCGCGGGCACACCGCGACCCGGGCTCGCGTACGCGGCCCGGGCGGGTGACGACGACCGCCGCGCCGTTCCGGTTCATCGGTTCCCCGGATCCGGTGGCACGATGGGGGGCATGGCGGCTCCACAGGTTGCGCCGGTCGAGACGCCGGACACCGAAGAGGTGCCGGTCTCCGACCGGCCATGGGTGACCATCGTCTGGGACGATCCGGTCAACCTGATGACGTATGTGACCTGGGTGTTCCAGAAGCTCTTCGGGTACAGCCGGGAGAAGGCGGAGCGGCTCATGCTGGACGTGCACCACAAGGGCAAGGCCGTGGTCTCCAGCGGCGCCCGGGAGCGGATGGAGCACGACGCGGCGCAGCTGCACGCGTACGGCCTCTGGGCGACGGTGGACCGGTCATGAGCATGTTCCGCCGCCGGGGCGACCACTACGTGGCCACGTTCGCGGTCGACGAGGTCCGGGTGCTGCGCAAGGTCGCCAACGAGGTGGTCGGCCTGCTGACCGACGGCTTCGACCACGGCGACCCGGTGGTCGGGCGGCTGTTCCCCGACGTCTACCCGGACGACGACGCCGGCACCGCCGAGTTCCGCCGCTACACCGAGGGCGACCTGAAGACCGGCAAGATCGACCAGGCGGGCGCCGTGCTCGCCGCGCTGCCCGACGGGGACGCCGGCGGCGAGGTGCGGCTGGACGCGGAGGCGGCCGAGGCGTGGCTGCGGGCGCTGAACGACGCCCGGCTGGCGATGGGCGTACGCCTGGAGATCAAGGACGGCACCGACCTGGGTGAGGAGCTCGACGACGCGGTCGCCGCGGACCCGGGTTCGTCCCGGGTGTTCCAACTGTCGGTCTACGCCTATCTCGGATATCTCCAGGAATCCCTGCTCAACGCGCTCATCGACTGAGTGGTGACGGTCGCCACCTCGCCGCTCGGCCGGGCCAGGGGCTAGGCTTGGCGGCGTGCTGAGCATCGACCGGTCGATCATCGACGCGATCGTCGCCCACGCGCGTCGGGACCACCCGGACGAGGCGTGCGGCGTGGTCGCCGGCCCCGTCGGCAGCGACACCCCGACCCGGCACATCCCGATGGACAACGCCGCCCGCTCCATGACGTTCTACGAGTTCGACTCGATGGAGCAGTTGCGGGTGTGGCGCGAGATGGACGACCGTGACGAGGAACCGGTCGTCATCTACCACTCGCACACCGCGACGGAGGCCTACCCGTCACGTACGGACGTCTCCTTCGCCGGCGAGCCGGGCGCGCACTACCTGCTCGTCTCGACCCGTGAGCCCGACACCGAGGAGATCCGCTCCTTCCGGATCGTCGACGGCGTGGTCACCGAGGAACCGGTGGAGATCGTGGACGCCGCCGTGGACCCGAACGCCGTCCAGTCCTACATGTTCGGGCAGAGCCCGGCGACGGTCGACTACGAGTGTTCCGACCGCTGACCTTCAGCGCCGGCACCTTCCTTTTCCCGTCACCTGGCACGATCCCGAACGAGGAGCACGAGACACCATGGCCATCGAGGTTCGCATCCCCACCATCCTGCGCAGCTACACCGGCGGCGCGAAGGTCGTCGAGGGCAGCGGCGACACGCTCGCCGACCTGATCGCCGACCTGGACTCCCGGCACGGCGGCCTGAAGGCCCGCCTGGTCACCGACGCGGGCGCGCTGCACCGGTTCGTCAACGTGTACGTCAACGACGAGGACGTCCGTTTCCTCGGCGCGCTCGACGCCAAGCTCAACGACGGCGACAGCGTGACCATCCTGCCGGCCGTGGCCGGTGGCGCGTTCGGCTTCGCGGCCGCCGCGGCGATCGCCTCGCACGCGGTCTCCACGCGCGCCGCCCGCTGAGGGGCCCGCGATGGCGCGGTACGACAGTCTCCTCGACGCTTGCGGCGGCACGCCGCTGGTCGGGTTGCCCCGGCTCTCGCCGACGGTCCCGGCCGGGGCGCCGCCGGTGCGGCTCTGGGCCAAGCTGGAGGACCGGAACCCGACCGGCAGCATCAAGGACCGCGCGGCCCTGTTCATGGTGCGCGCGGCCGAGGAGTCCGGCCGGCTGCGTCCGGGTGACACGATCCTGGAGCCGACGAGCGGCAACACCGGCATCTCGCTGGCGATGGTGGCGAAGCTGCGCGGCTACCGGCTGGTCTGCGTGATGCCGGAGAACGTCTCCACCGAGCGGGTGCAACTGCTCCGCATGTACGGCGCGGAGATCATCTTCTCGCCTGCCGCGGGCGGCTCGAACCAGGCGGTCGCGACCGCGAAGCAGATCTCCGCCGAGCACCCGGACTGGGTGATGCTCTACCAGTACGGCAACGAGGCGAACGCCCGGGCGCACTACGAGACGACCGGGCCGGAGCTGCTCCAGGACCTGCCGGGCATCACCCACTTCGTGGCCGGGCTGGGCACCACCGGCACGCTCATGGGCACCGGGCGCTACCTGCGGGAGAAGGTCGAGGGCATCCAGATCGTGGCGGCCGAGCCGCGCTACGGCGAGCTGGTCTACGGTCTGCGCAACATCGACGAGGGCTACGTGCCCGAGCTTTACGACGCCGGGGTGCTGTCCCGCCGGTTCTCCGTGGGCACCCGGGACGCGGTGCTGCGTACCCGGCAGCTCGTCGAGGTGGAGGGCATCTTCGCCGGGTTCTCCACCGGCGCCATCCTGCACGCCGCGCTCGCGGTGGCGCACGAGGCGGTCCGCGACGGCCGCGGCGCCGACGTGGCGTTCGTGGTCTGCGACGGCGGCTGGAAGTACCTCTCGACCGGCGCGTACGGCGGCACCCTCGCCGACGCGGAGGAGGCCCTGGAGGGTCAGCTCTGGGCCTGACGGACCGATGGCCGGTCCGGTCGGTGGCGTGCCCACCGGCCGGACCGCCGGTCTCGTCCGGACCGGACGTGTATGGGTGTCACGTTGATGACAACTTCCGGCAGATGATTCTTGCTCGACCGGGCGACGCGTAGGCTGCGCAGCGTGGCGAGCGCGTCGGTAGAGATCATCGGCGGCGCTGCCGCTGGCGCGTCGACTACGCATGGTGAGATCGAGGCCACCGGATGAGACTGACCGTCCTTGGCTGCGCGGGCAGCTTCCCGGGTCCCGAATCTCCGTGTTCGGCCTACCTGATGGAAGCCGAGGGCTTCCGGCTCCTGATCGACTTCGGGGCGGGCTCACTCTCCACGCTCCAGCGCTACGTCGGGCTGCACGCCCCCGACGCCATCCTGCTCACCCACCTGCACTGCGATCACATGTTCGACGCCGTCAACTACGTCGTGGTGCGCCGGTACGCACCGGACGGCCCGTACCCGCCCCTGCCGATGTACGCCCCC
Source organism: Micromonospora sp. CNZ285 (assembly GCF_004637285.1). NCBI lineage: Bacteria > Bacillati > Actinomycetota > Actinomycetes > Micromonosporales > Micromonosporaceae > Micromonospora > Micromonospora sp. CNZ285. The sequence goes on from NZ_SPQD01000001.1 coordinate 6,592,967, forward strand.
TCCGGCGCGCCCGACCGGCTGGCCGCCGCGTACGGGCAGGAGGAGGGCTCGGTGGAGGACGTCTACCAGTTCTACGGCCTCCAGCCGGGCACGTTCCCGATCGGCCCGTTCACCGTCACCGTCGACCGGATGAACCACCCGGTGGAGACGTACGGGGTGCGGCTGGAGCACGGCGGCCGGGTGTTCTGCTACTCCGCCGACACCGCGCCCTGCGAGGCGCTGCTGCGCCTGGCCCAGGACGCCGACGTGTTCCTCTGCGAGGCGAGCTACATGGACGGCGTGGAGAACCCGCCGGACCTGCACCTGACCGGCCGGGAGGCCGGCGAGGCGGCCACCAAGGCGGGCGTGGGGCGACTCCTGCTCACCCATCTCGTACCCGCGTGGGGCAGCGAGTCGCAGACGGTGGAGGCGGCGGCCGGGGCGTACGCCGGGCCGCTGGACGTGGTCCGGCCCGGCGCCTGCTACGAGGTCTGAGCCCGGCGGCGGCCCTGTCGTGTCGGCGGGCACCCGCGGGCGGTGCGATCACCGCACCGCATAGGGTGCAGGCATGGCGCGACCTGACGGGCGGCGGCCCGACCAACTCCGACCGGTGACCCTGACCCGGAGCTGGAGCACCCACCCGGAGGGCTCGGTGCTCGTCGAGTTCGGCGCGACCCGGGTCCTCTGCACGGCGAGCGTCACCGAGGGCGTGCCCCGCTGGCGCAAGGGCTCCGGGCTGGGCTGGGTGACCGCCGAGTACGCGATGCTGCCGCGCGCCACGAACACCCGCTCGGACCGGGAGAGCGTCCGCGGCAAGGTCGGCGGCCGGACCCACGAGATCTCCCGGCTGATCGGCCGCAGCCTGCGCGCCTGCGTCGACCTCAAGGCGCTCGGCGAGAACTCGATCGTGCTGGACTGCGACGTGCTCCAGGCCGACGGCGGCACCCGTACCGCCGCGATCACCGGCGCATACGTCGCGCTGCACGACGCGGTGACCTGGCTGGCCGAGCGCAAGGCGCTGGCCGGCAAGGTGGAGAAGGTGATGCACCGCTCGGTGGCCGCGGTGAGCGTCGGCGTGATCGGCGGCGAGCCGATGCTCGACCTCTGCTACGCCGAGGACGTCACCGCCGAGGTCGACATGAACGTGGTCTGCACCGGCACCGGCGACTTCGTCGAGGTGCAGGGCACCGGTGAGGCGGGCGTCTTCGCCCGCGACCAGCTCGACGCGCTGCTCGACCTGGGCGTGGCGGGCTGTCTGGAACTGGCCGACGCGCAGCGGAAGGCGCTCTCGTCATGAACAAGGTCCTGCTCGCCACGCGGAACCGGAAGAAGCTCGTCGAGCTCCAGCGGATCCTGGACGGCGCGCTCGGCGCGCACCGGATCGCCCTGCTCGGGCTCGACGACGTCGAGGAGTACCCGGAGCTGCCGGAGACCGGCCTCACGTTCGGTGAGAACGCGCTGATCAAGGCGCGGGAGGGCTGCCGGCGTACCGGCCTGCCGACCATCGCCGACGACTCCGGCCTAGCGGTGGACGCCCTCAACGGCATGCCGGGTGTGTTCAGCGCCCGCTGGTCCGGGGGGCACGGCGACGACCGGGCCAATCTCCAGCTCGTGCTGGACCAGGTCGCCGACGTGCCGGACGAGCACCGGGGCGCCGCGTTCGTCTGCACCGTCGCGCTGGTGCTGCCCGGCGGCAAGGAGCACCTGGTCGACGGCCGCCAGTCCGGCCGGCTGCTGCGCGCGCCGCGCGGCGACGGTGGCTTCGGCTACGACCCGATCTTCCTTGGTGACGGGCAGGAGCGCACCAACGCGGAGCTGACGCCCGAGGAGAAGGACGCGGTCAGCCACCGCGGGAAGGCGCTGCGGGAGCTGGCCAAGCTGGTCGCGAAGGTGCTCCCGCCCGCCGCCTGATCCCCTCCCGCTGGGCACCCGGCCGGAGCACCGGCCGGGCGCCCGACCGGACGCCGGACCGGCCCGCTCAGCCGAGCGGGCCGATCTCCCGCTCGATCGCCGCGCGCAGCTCCGGGCCGCGTACCACGTCGCGCGCCGCCTCCATGAGCGGCGCGAGGAACACGTCCGGTCCCGGCTCGCCGATGGTGCGGCCGAGCACGTCGAGCGCCGCCCGACCGGCCGGTGACGGGGTCAGCGGCGCGCGGAGCTGGAGCCCGCGTACGGCCGCCAGCAGCTCCACCGCGAGCAGGCTGGTCAGGTTGTCCAGCACGGTGCGCAGCTTCTTGGTGGCCGCCCAGCCCATCGAGACGTGGTCCTCCTGCATGCCGCTGGTGGGCAGCGAGTCGACCGAGGCGGGCGCGGCGAGCCGGCGGTTCTCCGCGACGATCCCGGCGGCGGTGTACTGGGCGATCATCAGCCCGGAGTTCACCCCGGCGTCCGGCGACAGGAACGCGGGCAGCTCCCGGGATCGGGTGACGTCCAGCAGCCGGTCCACCCGGCGCTCGGCGATCGCGCCCACCTCGGCGGCGGCGATGGCCAGGTAGTCGGCGGCGAAACCGAGCGGCGCGCCGTGGAAGTTGCCGGTCGACTCGACCCGCCCGTCCGGCAGCACCACCGGGTTGTCCACCACCGACAGCAGCTCCCGGCCGGCCACCACCTCGACGAAGTCGAGCGTGTCCCGGGCCGCGCCGGCGACCTGCGGGGCGCAGCGCATCGAGTACGCGTCCTGCACCGCGTGCGCCAGGTCGTCGCGGTGCGAGTCCATCACCGCCGAGCCCTGCAACAGCCGGTGGATGTTCGCCGCCGACGCGGCCTGCCCGGGGTGCGGGCGGATCGCGTGCAGCTCGGGCAGGAACGGCCGCTCCGAGCCGAGCATCGCCTCGATGGCCAGCGCCGCCGTCACGTCCGCCATGGCGAACAGGTGCCGGGCGTCGGAGACGGCGAGCAGCAGCATGCCGAGCATGCCGTCGGTGCCGTTGATCAGCGCCAGCCCCTCCTTGGCGGCCAGCGACACCGGCTTGAGCCCGGCCCGGCGCAGCGCGTCGGCGGCCGGGAGGCGCTCACCGGCCGGGCCGAGAACCCAGCCCTCGCCGAGCAGCACCAGCGCGCAGTGCGCCAGCGGCGCCAGGTCGCCGGACGCGCCGAGCGAGCCGTGCTCGGGCACCCACGGGGTGACCTCGTGGTTGAGCAGGTCGACGAGCGCCTCGGCGACCAGCGGGCGGACCCCGGAGCGGCCGAGCGCCAGAGACCGGACCCGCAGCAGCATCATGGCGCGTACCACCTCGCGCGGCATCGGCGCGCCCACCCCGGCGGCGTGCGAGCGGATCAGCGCGTGCTGAAGCTCGGCCCGCCGCTCCGGGGCGACGAACGTGTTGGCGAGGGCGCCGAAGCCGGTCGAGACGCCGTACACCGGGCGGCCGGCCGCCTCGATGCCGTCCACGATGGACCGGGAGGTCGCCATCGCCTCGGTGGCGGCCGGGTCGAGCACGACCTTGGCGGTGCCGCGGGCCACCGCGAGCACGTCGGCGGCTGTGACGCCGGTGGACAGGATGGTCACTGTGGTCATCGCGGTACTCCGTTGTGCAGGACCTGGCGGATCAGTGGCACGCCCGGCCGGTAGGCCAGGTGCAGGTGGGACGGGGCGTCGAGGACGATCAGGTCGGCCCGCGCCCCGGGGGTCAGCCGCCCCACGTCGGTGCGGCGCAGCGCCGCCGCCCCGCCGGCGGTCGCGGCCCACACCGCCTCCGCCGGGGTCATCCGCATCTCGCGTACGGCGAGCGCGACGCAGAACGGCATCGACGACGTGTACGACGAGCCGGGGTTGCAGTCGGTGGCGAGCGCGACTGTGACGCCCGCGTCGAGCAGCCGCCGGGCGTCCGGGTAGGGCGACCGGGTGGAGAACTCGGCGCCCGGCAGCAGCGTGGCGACCGTCTCCGAGCCGGCCAGCGCGTCGACGTCGGCGTCGGTCAGGTAGGTGCAGTGGTCGACGCTGGCCGCGCCCAGCTCCACGCCGAGCCGTACGCCCGGCCCGGGGCCGAGCTGGTTGGCGTGCAGCCGTACGCCCAGACCGGCGGCCTGCCCGCAGGCGAGGATCGCGCGGGCGTGGTCGGCGTCGAACGCGCCCCGCTCGCAGAACACGTCGATCCAGCGGGCGTACGGCGCGGCGGCCGCGAGCATCGGCCCGCAGACCATGCCCACGTAGTCGTCCGGCCGGTCGGCGTACTCGGCGGGGACGACGTGCGCGCCCAGGAACGTGGTGTCCTCGGTGAACTCGGCGGCGATCCGCAGCGAGCGGGCCTCGTCGGCGACGGTGAGGCCGTACCCGCTCTTGATCTCGACGGTGGTGGTGCCCTGCCGCAGCATCTCCGCGCGCAGCCGGCCCACATTGGCGCGCAGGTCGTCGTCGGAGGCCGCGCGGGTGGCGCCCACAGTGGTGCGGATGCCGCCGCCGGTGTAGGGCTCGCCGGCCATCCGGGCGGCGAACTCGGCGGCCCGGTCCCCGGCGAAGACCAGGTGGGCGTGGCTGTCCACGAAGCCGGGCAGCACCGCCGCGCCACCGGCGTCGATCCGCCGGTCGGCGGCCGGCGCGTCGCGGGTCGACCCGATCCAGGCCACCTGCCCGTCCTCGACCAGCAGCGCGGCGTCGCGCCGGATGCCCAGCGGGTCGCCGTCGCGGCCGTCGTTGGTGACCAGCTCGCCGATGTGGTCGACGAGCAGGCTGCCGGAGCCACGCCTCACGAGTCCTCCTTCGCGGTCACCGCCGCGATCGCGTCCCGCAGCTCGGTGGGTACGTCCACGGTCAGGTGCCGGCCGCCGTCCACCACGGGCCGGCCGTCGACCACGACGCTCGTCACGTCGGCGGCGGTGGCCGCGAAGAACGCGCCGACCGGCGGCACCCCGGCGGTGCGGGCGCTGTCCAGCCGTACCGTGACCAGGTCCGCCCGCTGCCCGACGGCGAGCCGGCCGGCGTCGCCCCAGCCCAGCGCGGCGTGCCCGCCGATGGTGGCGGCGCCGACCAGCTCGGCCGGCGTGAAGTGCCCCCGCCTGCGGGTACGCAGCCGCTCGTCCATCTCCAGCGCGCGGGCCTCCTCGAACAGGTCCACCACGGCGTGGCTGTCGCTGCCCAGGCTCAGCGGGCTGCCCGCGTCGGCCATCCGGCGCACCGGGCCGACCCCGTCGGCCAGGTCGCGTTCCGTGGTGGGGCAGACGCAGACCCGGGTACGGCTGTCGCCGAGCAGCGCCACGTCGGCGGCGGTCGGGTGGGTGGCGTGCACGGCTGTGGTGTGCGGGCCGAGCACGCCGTGGTCGGCCAGCAGCCGCGTCGGCGTGCACCCGTGCACGGCCCGGCAGGCGTCGTTCTCCGCCGGCTGTTCGGACAGGTGCACGTGCAGCGGCAGCCCGTTGCGGTCGGCCCAGCCGGCCACTGTGGCGAGCTGCTCGGCCGGGACCGCGCGCACCGAGTGGATGGCCGCGCCGAGCCGGACGTGGTCGTCGGCCGGGCGGAACGCGTCCACCCGCGCCGCCCAGCGCAGCGCGTCGCCGTCACCGAAGCGGCGCTGCGGCCCGGCCAGCGGCGTGCCGTCCACACCCCCGGCCAGGTACGCGGTGTCCAGCAGCGTGAGCCGGATCCCGGCGTGCGCGGCGGCCTCCACGAGCGCGGCGGACATGGCGTTCGGGTCGTCGTACGGGGTGCCGCCGGGACCGTGGTGCAGGTAGTGGAACTCGCCCACGCAGGTGATCCCGGACAGGGCCATCTCCGCGTACACGGCGCGGGCCAGCGCCAGGTAGGAGTCCGGGTCGAGCCGGATCGCGACGGCGTACATCAGGCTGCGCCAGGACCAGAAGTCGCCGCGCCCGTCGTGGGTGCGCCCGCGCAGCGCCCGGTGGAACGCGTGCGAGTGGGCGTTGGCCAGGCCGGGCAGCGTCAGCCCGGGCAGCCGGACCGCGTCGGCGAGCACCTCGACCCCGGCGGTCGGCGGACCGTCCACGGTCAGCGGGGTGACAGCGGTGAGCCGCCCGTCGGTCGCCTCGATCAGCACGTCCCGGGTGGGCTCGGCGCGGTCGGGCAGCCAGGCGTACTCGGCCAGCCAGCGGGTCAGCGGCATGCCAGCTCCTCCAGCACCCGGGCCAGGGCGGCCACCCCGGCGGCGCAGTCGGCGTCGGTGGCCGCCTCGGCGGGGGAGTGCGACACCCCGGTCGGGTTGCGCACGAACAGCATCGCGGTGGGCAGGTGCGCCGCCAGCACACCCGCGTCGTGCCCGGCGCCGGTGGGCAGCACCGGCGCGCCGAGCAGCGCGGCCAGCCGGTCGGCCAGCCCGTGGTCGAACGCGACGAGCGGGGTCGCCGACTCCTGCGTGCAGGTCAGCGTGGTCCCGTCGCGGCCGGCCCGGTCGGCGGCCTTGGTGCGTACCGCCTCGACCAGACCGTACAGCGTCTCCGCCTCGGCCGCCCGCGCGTCCAGCCAGCCGGTGACCCGGGACGGGATCGCGTTCGTGGCGTTCGGCTCGACCGACACCCGGCCCACTGTGGCGTGCGCGTCGCGCAGCCGGGCCTCCTTGTTCGCCGCCAGCACGGTGAACGCGTAGGTGAGCATCGGGTCGCGGCGGTCGGCCATCCGTGTCGTACCCGCGTGGTTGCCCTCGCCGGTGAAGTCGAACCGCCACCGGCCGTGCGGCCAGATCGCCGACGCCACAGCGACCGGCGTGTCCAGGTCGACCAGCGCGCGGCCCTGCTCGACGTGCAGCTCCACGAAGGCCGCGAAGCGGCCGAGCAGCGCCGGGTCGGCGCCCGCCGGCCGCTCGCCGAGCGCCTCGGCGAAGGTCGTCCCGGCCTGGTCGCGCAGCCCGGCCGCGCGGTCGACGTCGATCTCGCCGGTGAGCAGCCGAGACCCCAGGCAGGGTACGCCGAACCGCGCGCCCTCCTCCTCCACGAACGCGGCCACCACCACCGGCCGGTCCGGGGTGACGCCCGCGGCCCGTAGCTCGTCCACGGCGAGGAACGCGCTGACGATGCCGAGCGGACCGTCGTACGCGCCGCCGTGCGGCACCGAGTCGAAGTGGCTGCCGGTGAGCACCGCGTCGCCGGCGGCCGGGTCGCCCCACCAGGCGAACAGGTTGCCGTTGCCGTCCTCGGACACCGGCATCCCCCGCCGGCCGGCCTGCTCCTGGAACCAGGCGCGCAGCGTGCGCTCCGGTTCGGTGAGCGCGTAGCGCAGGTAGCCGCCGCTGCCGGCGTCCCGCCCGACCGGGGCGATCTCGTCCCACAGCTCCCGGAACCGGACCGCCAGATCCGTCACAGGTCACCCTCGGCCATCGGGACGCGGACGCCGGTGCGCTCCGCGACCGCGCGGGCGTCGTCGTAGCCGGCGTCGACGTGCCGGATCACGCCCATCGCCGGGTCGTTCGTCAGCACCCGCTCGATCTTCTGCCCGGCCAGCACACTGCCGTCGGCCACGCAGACCTGGCCGGCGTGGATGGACCGGCCGATGCCGACGCCGCCGCCGTGGTGGATGGACACCCAGGACGCGCCGCTCGCGGTGTTGACGAGCGCGTTCAGCAGCGGCCAGTCGGCGATCGCGTCGGAGCCGTCGGCCATCGCCTCGGTCTCCCGGTAAGGGCTGGCCACGCTGCCGCAGTCCAGGTGGTCCCGGCCGATCACCACCGGCGCGCTCAGCTCACCGGAGGCGACCATCTCGTTGAACCGCACCCCGGCCCGGTCGCGCTCGCCGTAGCCGAGCCAGCAGATCCGGGCCGGCAGGCCCTGGAACGCGACCCGCTCGCCGGCCATCCGGATCCAGCGGGCGAGGGACTCGTTCTCCGGGAACAGGTCGAGGATGGCCCGGTCGGTGGCCGCGATGTCCTTCGGGTCGCCGGAGAGCGCGGCCCAGCGGAACGGGCCCTTGCCCTCGCAGAACAACGGCCTGATGTACGCGGGCACGAACCCGGGGAAGTCGAACGCCCGCTCGTACCCGGCGAGCTTGGCCTCGCCCCGGATCGAGTTACCGTAGTCGAAGACCTCGGCGCCCGCGTCCAGGAAGCCGACCATCGCCTCCACGTGCTTCGCCATCGACGCCCGCGCCCGGTCGGTGAACTCGGCCGGCTTGGCCGCCGCGTAGTCCCGCGCTTCGCCGAGGTCCACGCCCTCCGGCACGTACGACAGCGGGTCGTGCGCGCTGGTCTGGTCGGTCACGATGTCGATGGCGACGCCCCGGCGCAGCAGCTCGGGGAAGACGGTGGCGGCGTTGCCGACCACCCCGACGCTCAGGGCCCGCCGGTCCCGCTTCGCGGCGAGCGCCCGCTCGACCGCGTCGTCAAGCGAGTCGGCGATCTCGTCGAGGTAGCGGTCGTGCGCCCGCCGCTCCAGCCGGGACCGGTCCACGTCCACGATCAGGCAGACGCCGCCGTTCATGGTGACCGCGAGCGGCTGCGCGCCGCCCATGCCGCCGCACCCGGCGGTGAGCGTCAGCGTGCCGGCGAGCGTGCCCTCGAAGCGCTTGGCGGCGACGGCGGCGAACGTCTCGTACGTGCCCTGGAGGATGCCCTGGGTGCCGATGTAGATCCAGGAGCCGGCGGTCATCTGCCCGTACATGGTCAGCCCCAGCGACTCCAGGCGGCGGAACTCCGGCCAGGTGGCCCAGTCGCCGACCAGGTTCGAGTTGGCCAGCAGTACGCGCGGCGCCCACTCGTGGGTGCGCATCACCCCGACCGGGCGGCCCGACTGCACGAGCATCGTCTCGTCGTCGCGCAGCTCGGTCAGCGTGCGTACGAGCGCGTGGTACGACGGCCAGTCCCGGGCCGCCTTGCCGGTGCCGCCGTAGACCACCAGATCCTCGGGGCGCTCGGCCACCTCCGGGTCGAGATTGTTCATCAGCATCCGCAGGGCGGCCTCCTGCGGCCACCCCTTCGCGGTGCGTACGGTGCCGCGGGCGGCGCGGACGGGCTGGTGCATCTCGTACTCCTCTCAGCCGAGGAACAACTGGCGGCGGGCGGCGGACGACTCGAACGCCTCGAGCCGGTTCTGGGTCTCGGCCGGTGCGGCGTCGCAGATCGCCTGGAGCACCACCATGGCCAGCGTCATCGGGGCGGTGTGCAGGTCGAAGACCAGGTCGGCGCCGACGGCGGCGGGCAGCACCACCTCGGCGTGCTCGGTGGCCGGGCTCACCGGCGAGTCGGTGATCGCCACGACGGTCAGCCCGGCGTCCCGGGCCTCGCGCAGCGCGTCCAGGGTCTCCCGGGGGTAGCGGGGCAGCACGAACGCGAGCATCGCCGTCGCGCCGGCCGCTGCCGCCTGGTCCAGGCGGTCGACGAGCATGCTGCCGCCGTCGTCGAGAACCCGCACGTCCGGGTGCACCTTCGCGGCGAAGTACGCGAAGTACGCGGCGAGCGGCGCGGCGGCGCGCAGCCCGAGCACCGGCAGCGGACGGCTGGCCGCGAGCATCTTCCCCACCTCGGCGACCCGCTCGGCGTCGGCGAGCTGCGCGGCGAGCCGGTCGAGATTGTCCCGCTCGGCGTGCACCGCCCGTTGCAGGGCGTTACCGGCGGCCGGTTCGGCCGACCCGGTGACAGTCAGTTCCCGCAGGCGGCGGCGCAGCGCGGGGTAGCCGTCGTGCCCGAGCGCCATCGCGAACCGGGTCACCGACGGCTGGCTGACGCCCGCCAGCTCGGCCACCTCGGCGGCGGACAGATACGCCGCCGCGCCCGCGTGCCGCACCAGGCAGTGGGCGATGCGGCGCTGGGTCGGGGTGAGCCGTACGCCGTGGAAGAGGTCGAGCAGGCGGTCGGGGGCGGCCGCACTGCTTTCATTCACCCCGCGACTCTATGCATGAAAACTTTCAGAGCGCAAGAGTGGCCCGACCGCAGGGAGATCCGATGAGCGTGCTCTCTGTACTATCCGCACGGCGGGTGAGCAGAGGAGTGGGGCATGCAGCCGGAAGGTCCGTACAGGTTCACCGAGGTGCTGGGCGAGTGCCAGGTCGGCAGGGCCTGGGCCGCGCTCGACGGGCAGGACCGCGCGCTCACCGTGGCGGTCCTGGACGGCGCTGCCGCCGGTGATCAGCGCTGGCGCGAGGCGTTCACCAACGCGGCGAACGTGCTGGCCCAGACGCCCGGCGGCCACCGGTACGTGAACTCCGACTTCGCCGCCGGTCAGCCCTGGGTGGCGTACCCGTCCGACGAGGACGGCGCGGCCGAGCGGCTGTTCCGCAGCCTGGGCATGGACTACCAGCGCACCGCCACCGGCGAGATGCTCCCGCCGCCCCCGCCGGTGTCCGCGCCGCCGCAGCAGGTCTCGTCGCCGCCGCAGTTGCCGTGGAGCCCGCAGCCGTGGGCGATGACGCCGCAGCAGCCGGTCTCCGGCGCGCCCGTCTCGTCCGGTGCGCCCGTGTCCCCCGGCATGCCGGTGTCGCCGGGCATGCCGGTGCCGGCGATCCCGGCCCAGGCCACCGCCTCGGATCCGCTCGTGCCGACCGGCGGTCCCCGGATCGCCCCGGTCGCCCGTCCGCCCAAGAGCCGTACCGGTCTGTGGATCGGTGGCGTGGTCATGGCGGCCGTGCTGGCCGGCGGCGCCGGCCTGCTGGCCGGGCGGTCGCTCGCCGACGGCGGCGAACCGTCCACTCCGGCTGCCAGCGCCTCCCCGGCGCTCTACGAGGCCACCCAGCAGTCGCTGAACAAGGCGAAGTTCGACGCCACGCTCATGCCGATCGCCGAGCCGTGGCTCGACGGCGTGGGCGGCTGCGCGATCAACACCGAGAAGAGCGGTCCCGGGCTCGCCGACGGCGAGAAGCAGCACGTCTTCTGCCGCTACCTGGGCGTGTCGCTGCACTTCGCCGAGTACGAGTCGGCCGAGAAGAAGGAGGCGGCGCGCGCCTTCCGCCAGCAGATGGGCATCATCGGCCGGGCGCTCGCGCCGGGCATGCGGGAGGCCGGCCCGGCCACCGGCGGTGTCAGCGGGGCGCAGGGCAGCTACGTCGAGTACGCCGGCAACGGCCAGGACGGCCGCCCGGTCTGCGGCATCTGGTGGGGCCGCGACGACAACACCAGCGCGATCTACATGGAGACGCCGTGCGGGGCCGGGCTCGGCGGCAACTGGGACGCGCTGCGCGACCTCTGGCAGCGGCACAGCTAGGCGGCTAACGGACAGCCGCGCCGTTCGGCGGCGGCACCAGGCAGACGTCGCTGCCCTTGGCGACGCCCGCGGCCAGGTCGAAGCGGACCACGCGCGCCCCGCTGAACTGCCGCTCGGTGACCGCCACGCCGCTGCCGCCGAGCCGGACGATGACGTCCCGGTTCGCCCCGTCGGCCCAGTCGGTGGCCTGGAACAGCCAGACCCGGGACCGTCCGGGCAGCAGCGCCGACACCGTCCGCCCCGGGCAGCCGCCGGGGCCGGCCGCTACCACGTAGGCGTCCGCCGCCGGGCCGTACCAGGCCTGGGCGTTCCACGACACGGTGGTGGCCAGCACCAGGTCGCCCGGGCGGCGCTTGTCCTCCAGGTAGCTCAGCGCGCCCCGGTAGTCGACAGCGTTGGCACCGCCGCCCTGGGCGAAGGCCCGCGCCGGATGCACTGTCGCCACCACGGCGGTCGCCAGCTGCGGAACGGCGAGCGCGAGCACCAGCACCACGCCGACCACCCACCTGATCCGGGCGGGCAGGCCGGCCCGCATCGGCGGCGGTGCGACGGCGAGCGCGGCGAGCAGCAGGCAGGCGGGCACCGCGTAGAGCGCCAGCCGGCCGTTGAACGGGTAGACCGACACGGCCGCGCCGGCCAGTCCGGCCGCCAGCGGCGTGAGCAGCACCAGCACCGCCGCGGTGGAGAGCCGGCGCAGCCCGGCGGCCGTGCCCAGCACCAGCAGCGGTACGACGACCCACGCCGACCAGGCCACGAACGGCACCGTGGCGAGACTCCGGTACGTGGCCGCGAGCCATTCCACAGTGGCGGCCAGGTCGGTGAGCGAGTGCGCCGGATAGATCGACTTCGCCCGCCAATACGCGGCGAGCTGCGGATCGGCCAGTCCCGGCGCCAGGAACAGCACGTACACCACGAGCGCCACCACGCCCCAGGCCGGCGCCGGAGCGAGGAACCGGCCCACCTCACGCCACCTGCTCGCCCACTGGCGGTCCGGGCGGCACAGCGCGTACCCGGCCAGCAGCACGCCGAGCGCGCCGGTGACCGGAATGGACAAGGTGCTGACGAACGCCATGACCGCCGCGGCCGACCAGAACAGCGCCGAACCGGCCCATGTCACGCCGTCCCGGACGAGCAGCAGCGCCAGCCCGACCACGAGCGTGACGCCGAACGCCTCGGCGCTGTACTGCTTCAGCTCGTTGGAGTAGCCGATCAGGAACGGCGCGACGGCGACCAGCAGCAGCGCCGCCAGCGCGGCGAGCGGTGGCAGGAGCCGCCGGCCGAGCCACGCCACGAGCGGCAGCAGCGCCAGCCCGAACAGCAGCGGCACCAGCCGGAGCGCCCGCTCACCGTCGCCGAACTGCTCGAACGCGAACCGTTCCAGCCACAGCCAGCCGGGCGGCGCCGACTGGCTGAACGCCAGCGGCTGCAACAGGTCCAGGTAGCCGCGCTCCCGGATGTTGTGCGCGACGTACAGCTCGTCGCTCCAGAAGCTGCGCGCGTACGCCCACTGCCGGATCCGCAGCACGGCGCCCAGCGCGACCAGCAGGCCCGCGACGGACCAGTACGGAGACCGGCTCAGCCGGTCCCACGCGACGGCGGCATACGCAACCGGCGTGCCCGGCCGCGACGGCGCGGGTGTCGCGGGCGCCATCGAAGGGGAAAAGGCCGGGCGTGTCACGGACACGGCGAGACGGTATCAAAACGTCATTCACGTCGGCGGCCCCGCGACCGGCTCCGATCACTCCCCGGCGCGGTCCGGAGTGGACGGATCCGACGGTACCGCCGTGCCGACCAGCCCGGCGGCCCGGCGGTGCCGGCGCGCCGGTCGCGGCAGGCCGACCAGGAACTCCGGGAACAGCCCGAAGAACGTGCGGGCGCTGCGCAGTTCCAGCGTGTGCGCGTGGGACCAGCGCACCGAGTTCGTCGCGCGGGCCCAGTGGTGGGTCCACCGCACGTCACCCAGCACCGCCACCGGCATCCCGTGCCGCCAGGCGCGCAGCCCCAGCTCGTGGTCCTCGTAGTAGAGGAAGAACCGCTCGTTCCACCCGCCCAGCTCGGTGACGTCGGCGGTCCGGCCGGCCACCGCCGCGCCCATCACCCAGGCGACGTGGCGCGTCTCGCCGGGCGCGGCCACCAGCCGGTACGAGGCGTGCAGGCGGGACAGCGGCCACACCTTCCGGTTGCCGAGTTTCGCCGTCGCGTACGGGAAGCCGCGTCCGTTGGCCTGCGGTGTGCCGTCGGTGCCGAGCAGTTGCGGCGCGACCAGTCCGCCGTGCGTGTCCAGGTGCCGGGCCAGCGCGTCCAGTCCGTCCGGGCGTACCTCCAGGTCCGGGTTGGCGAACAGCACGTACCGGCCGGTCGCCTGGCGCAGCGCGACGTTGTTGGCCCGGGAGAAGCCGACGTTCTCCGGCAGCCGGATCACCCGCGCGCCCAGTTCCTCGGCGACCGCCGCCGAGTCGTCGGCCGAGGCGTTGTCGACCACCAGCCACTCGTACGGCTTCGGGCCGCGCCAGCAGCGGCGCAGCGTGTCCGCCGAGTGGTAGGTGACTGTCACCACTGTCCACGGCTGTGCCGTCATCACGCCCTCCGAGCGGTCAGGTAGCCGAGCAGCGACGCGAACCCGAACCGCCGCCCGGTCCAGCGGCGGCGGGCCGCCGGCCCTTCGGCCAGCCCGCGTCCGACGCCGCGCAGGAACGGGCGCAGCAGGCCCTGCCGGACCCGCCGGGCGGCGAGCGCGAGGTGCGCGAGCGCCAGCACCGGCACCGCCACGAGCAGCAGCGGCCAGGTGAACGTGCGGGACGCGACCAGCAGCCGGTTGCGGGCCAGCAGGAACGCACGGAAGCCCTGCAACCGGGTGTCGCCGTCCACGCTGTGCCCGCCCGCGTGCGGCAGCACCACGTCCAGCCCGCGCGTGCGCAGCCCGGAGGCGTAGAGCCGGAACGCCAGGTCGGCGTCCTCGCCCCAGGCGAAAAGGTGCTCGTCGAAGCCGCCGAAGCGCCGGTACAGCGCGGCCGGGAAGACCGCCGCGCCGCCGGACGGGCCGAGCGGGGCACGGCCGGCGGTGGACCGCCTGTCGATGAACAGCGACACCGGGTTGAGGTCGATGCCCACGTACTCGCCGCCGTGCATGGCGAGGCCGACAGCGAGCGGGGCGTCCGGGTCGGCGGCGACGGCGGCGCAGATCCGGGCCAGCGCGTCGTCCGGCAGCCACACGTCCGGGTTCAGCAGCAGCAGGTGGCTCGTGGTGACCGTCGCCGCGCCCCGGTTGCAGCCGGCCGCGAAACCCGGGTTGGTGGAGTCGGGCAGGTACGCGTACCGGTCGGTGGGCAGGTTCCCGGCGATCACCTCGGCGCACCCGTCGGAGGGCCAGTTGTCCGCGAAGACGAACCGGACCGGCAGGTCGCCGGCGCTGCGTACCCAGGTCGGCAACGTCTCGGCGAGCATGCCGGCGGACCGGTAGAGGACGGTGACCACGGTGAGCCCGTCGAATGTCATGCCGTGCTCCTGCCCAGCCGGTGCAGCACCCAGAGGCCGGGCACGAGGCTCAGCCAGGTCGGATAGATCAGCGGATACAGCTCGTAGACGCCGAACAGCGCGAAGTAGACGACGAACGCCCGCGCCAGTTGCCCGGCCGGCGCGCGGGAGAACTCGAACCACCGCTCGGTCGCGCCCACCGCCAGCCCCAGCGCGGCCAGGAAGAACACCGCCCCCAGTGGGCCGTAGTCGAGCAGCGGGATGGCCACGAACGTCGCCGTGTTCATCAGGTACGGCTGGCTGAGCTGGGACGTCAGCCCGTACAGGTCCGCCTTGCCGACGATCGGCTCGACCCGGGAGCCGAGGAACGTCAGCGAGTACGTGCCGTACCGGGGTTCCAGGTGCTCCCGCTGCGACCACACCCGCCCGAACGTCTCGGTGGACGAACTCAGCGACAGGTCGAGCGATCCGGCGCTGCTGGTCAGCGCGTTGCTGCCGTAGCGGGCCCGGAACTCGGTCTCGAACGCGCCGGTGCCGGCCATGGTGCGCTGCCCGCCGAGGAACACCGCCGCGCCGAGCGCCACCGCGCCGATCAGCAGCACCACCGGTGTCCGCGCGGCCAGGAACGACGCGGCCCGTCCCCGGGTACGCCGGACCGACAGCGCCGCGATCAGCGCGGGCGCGATGCCCACCAGCACCGAGTTCTTGCTCGCGCCGAGCGCCGCGCCGACGGTGAAGACAGCCGTGAGCGCGTAGTACAGCGGCAGCGCCCGGCCCCGCGCGGACAACGCGCGCAGCAGCGAGACGGCCATGCCGAGCGTCCACGCCTCGGACAGCAGCCCGATGATCAGGTTCGACTGCTCGCGCAGCACCTGCCGGGCGGCGTCCGGGTTGTCGGCCAGCAGCGGCGGCACCGTCCCCCGGAACCGGATCGCCGCGGTCACCACCGCGATGCCGAGCAGCACGAACAGGTACGTCAGCAGGCGCCGCTCGGACGGCCAGGACAGCGCCGGCCGGGTGCGGTCGCCGTCCTCGTCCCGCCTGTCGATCAGCCGCCGGCCCACCGCCCAGGCCAGCAGGAAGACGGTGACGTAACCGGCGAGCACCGGCAGCACGCCGCGACCGGCCCACGAGTCGTACGGGCCGGGCAGCACCCGCACGGCGAGCAGCGCGGCGGTCCAGACGGCGGCGCAGGCGGCGAGCGCCCACATCCGCAGGCGCGCGGCGAACAGCGCGCCGACCGCCAGCGCGAGTGCGACGGCGATCCCGGTGTCGACCGTCGCCAGCAGCACTGCCGCGCCGAGCGCGAACGGGATCCCGACCGACCAGAGGCGCCGCTCAGCGGTTCTCACGGGCGACCGTCCGGTACAGGTCGTGCCAGGTGTCCACGCATCCGTCGAACGAGTGCCGGTCCGCGTACTGCCGGGCCAGCTCGCGCCGCCGCTCGTCCCACGCGGCCGGGTCGGTGGCCGTCCGCACGGCGGCGGCCAGCGCCTGCGGCGTCAGCTCCGCCCGGTACGCGAGCACGCCGTCACCGGCGGCTGTCACCTCGGTCAGGCCGCCCGCGCCGGAGTGCACCACCGGCACACCCAGAGACATCGCCTCCAGCGCGCTGCGCCCGAACGCCTCCACCCGGGACGGCACCAGCAGGCAGTGCAGCCGTTGCAGGAACGGCGCGGCGTCGACCCGGCCGACCAGGTGCAGGTTCGGCCGCTCCTCGACGGTGACGGTGCCCGCACCGGCGACCAGGAACTCCACGTCGGGCAGCGCCGCCGCGACGTCCGCGAGCAGGTCGGCGCCCTTCTCCCGTTCCAGCCGGCCGAGGAAGCCGACCCGCACCGGGCCGTCCGGTGCGAGGCCGCCGGTGTCGGCCACCTGCGGCCAGATGGCGGGCAGCGGGTTCGGGATCACCCGCACGTCGCGGATCCGCCCGCGTACCCGGAGCTCGTGGGCCTCGAAGCCGGAGACCGCGACCGTCGCGTGCGGCCGCAGCCGCCGGAACATCAGGTCGGTGCTGATGTTCGCCTGCACGGCGGCCTTCGCGCGCAGCGTCTCCGCCGTGTCGCGGTACTGCCAGAGGCTGTTGTGCAGCGTCACCACCAGCGGCGTGCGGCGGCCCCGCACGCCCAGGCCGGCGCGGGCGTGCATCGCGGCGGAGAGCAGGTGCGCGCTCACCACGTCCGGCCGCAGCTCCTCGACCAGGGCGCGGATGCCGCGCGCGTACCCCAGGTCCACCCGCTTGGCCGCGCCCAGCGGACGCCACGGCACGCCCGCGTCCCGCAACGCCGCCGCGACCTCGTCGTCAGGGGTCGCGGCGACCACGTCGACGCCGCGAGCCGCGAGCGCCGGCAGCATCTCGATCAGGAAGCGCTCGGCGCCGCCGAGCTGCCGCCGCCCCGACCCGCCGGTGGTGCAGACGAACAGCACCCTCATCGGACGCCCATGCCTTCCAGGGCGCCGCGGGCGATCGCCCGCCGCGCCGCCCCGCCGCCCACCGCCGCCCGGGCGAGCACCCCCAGCGTGTACGCGGAGCAGGCCACTGTGCCCCGCCACCCGGCCAGCTCACGGCTGGCCCGGATGAACTCGCGGGTCTGCCGGCGGGAGATCTCCTCGGCGGCCCACCGGCGCTTCGCGCTCGCGTCGTCCTCGTGGGTGACGACGGCGTCCGGCAGGTACGCCAGGCGCAGCCCGAGCCGGCGCACCGCCCAGCACAGCCGCAGGTCCTCGGAGTAGAAGAACGACGACTCGTCCACGCCGCCGATCCGGTCCAGCGTCTCGCGCCGGATCGCCACGAACGGCCCGGAGAGCCAGTCACCGCGCTCCGGCGGTGCCACGATCCGCAGCCTCGGGAACACCAGGCTGAGCCCGGTGGCGTGCGCGACGCCGGTGCCCACTGTGAGGAACCGGCCGGCGGCGGTCTGGTCCCGGCCGGTCGCGTCGAGCACCTTCGGGAACGCCGCGCCCACAGCCGGGTCGTCCAGCTCGGCGGCCAGCCGCTCGATCGCACCGGGCCGCACGAGGATGTCGTTGTTGGACAGCACCACCCGGGACCGGGTGGTGTGCCGGACGCCGAGGTTCATGCCCTTGGCGTAGCCGAGGTTCGTCTCCGAACGCACGTACCGGGCACCGGTCTCGGCGCACATCGCCCGCAGCCTGTCGCTGATCTCGGCGGCGCTGCCGTTGTCCACCACGACGGCTTCCACACCCTCGGGGAGCGAGCGGACGCAGCCGTCGGTGCGCTCGAAGTCTTCCCAGGTCAACACGACGATTGAGACGTCCACCGCTAGGCCATCCGATTGACGAGGAGGTGCGTGGACCGCTGGAGTCGCTGCCGGGTGCGCAACGCGTAGACGCCGTAGGCGACAGACGACGCGACCGCGGCGCCGAGCGCGCCGGCCCACGGGATGAGCAGAACGTACAGCACCACCGACACCGACATGGTGACCAGGGCCACTGCGGTGGTGGCCTGCTCCCCGGCGCGTTTGAGCAGCGCCGCGCTCCACGTCTTGCCGGCCGACAACGCCAGCGTCCCCGGCAGCAGGAGCAGCCCGAAGATCCAGGCGTCGTGGTAGTCGGGCGCCAGCACGCCGAGCACCGCCAGGCCGATCACGGCGAGCGCGGCGATCGGCAGCGCCGACTTGACCACGTCGCGGCCGTGGTCGCCGATCGCGTCCGGGTCGCGCTCGGCGAGGATCCGCTGCGCCCGTACCACAGCGCCGGACTGCGCGAACTCCAGCGCCGCCACCGCCAGCGCGAACACGCCGAGCGCGCCCGCGCCGGCGAACCGGGCCACCAGGACCTGGCTCAGCCGGTACGTCAGCATCTGCGCGCACACCCCGACGTGCAGCCGGCCCACCGCGAGCAGGTCGGCGCGATACTCCGTGCGCCCCGCTGTCGCCGCCGGCACCGGACCGAACCGCCGCGCCCAGCCCAGCACCGCCACCCCGAGCACCGTCGCGGTGGCGACCTGCACGCCCAGCCAGAGGACGCTCCACAGGCCACCGTCGAGCCGGTGCCCCAGCCACAGCAGCCCGTACCCGGCCACCAGCACCGCGCCGCCGAGCGCCCGCATGGTGTAGACGAACCAGAACCGCTTCAGGCGCAGGCCGAGCGAGGCAGCCGTGTTGAAGACGGTGAGCGCGCAGCCCGCGCCGATGCCGACCGGGTGGCTGCCCAGCCCGGCCAGCGTGGTCAGCAGCGCCGCCGCCAGCGCGGTGAGGCCGAGCGACACGGTGAGGATGCCGGCGATCCACAGGCGACCGCGCGACATGATCCAGCCGGCCGGGCGGGACAGCAGGAACGTGTCGACGGACAGGCCGCCGAGTGCCGCGCCCACGGTGGCGCTCACCATGTTCGCCGCGAGTTCGCCACGTTCGGCCGCCGGCAGCGTCACCGACACCAGCGCGGCGAGGCCGGTCAGGCCCAGGGCGACCAGATAGAGACGCTCGGGGGAGACGATCCGCCGGAGCCGGCCTAACACCCGGCGCCCAGGCGCCGGCGCCGGCCACGAGCCGGCCACGCGGAATCCACTCGCTCTTCCCCCGAGATGCGCGGATGTGTGCGGGCCTGTTCTACCCGACATGAGCGCCGCCGCGCAATGGACCCGGCGGGCGGGTACGCCCGTGGCCCCACGACGCCGGTAGGGTGACGCGTCGTGGACCTCGCCCACTTCCGCGACACGATCGGCAGGCGGTGGCCGATCGTGCTGGCGCTGACGCTGCTGTGCGGCGCGCTCACCGGGGTCCTCGCCGAACGCCGGCCGCCGGTCTACCGGGCCGAGACCCAGATGCTCGTCACGTTCGCCGCCGAGAAGTCGGCCGCACCCGCGCCCCGCCCGCCGGCCGACGAGGCGGGCCGGCTGATGCAGCGGCGGGTGAAGACGTACGCCACCATGATGAACACGCCCCGCCTGACCCGCCCGGTGATCGACTCGCTCGGACTGCCGTACACCACCGACGACCTGGCCGGCCGCGTCGTCGCCTCGTCCACCGTGGACTCGCTGGCGATCGACGTGGCGGTCACCGACCGATCCGCCGGCACGGCCGCCGCGATCGCCGCCGCGCTCGCCGCCGAACTGCAACGGATCGCCGAACGAGATCTGCCGCCCGCCGGGCTCGGGCTCAAGGCCCACGTCGCGGTGGTCCGGGCCGCCGCGCCGCCGCCGCGTCCGGAGCCGGTGCGGTGGCAGTGGTACGCCCTGGGCGGCGCGCTCGGCGGCCTGGCGCTCGGGGTCGGCATCGCGTTGGTGCTCGGCTATCGCCGGGCCGGCACTCCGGTGAGCGCGGACGTGCGGGCGCTCTGGGCGACGACGGTGCGCCGGGCGGCCGGGGCGCCGGGTCAGAGCGACGGCCGGGTGTCCAACGCTGCGGTGAAGGAGCGGCAGGCGTCGTAGCCGGGCAGCAGGCCCGCCGCACGCGCCTCGGCCAGGCGCGGTGCCGACGCGTCCCGCTCGGACAGCAGCGGCGTCGCCGCCGGCCAGTCGATCCCGAGGTCCGGATCGAGCGGGTGCACGGTGTGCTCGGCCGCCGGGTTGTACGTGGCGGAGCAGAGGTAGTTGAGCGTCGCGTCGTCGGTGAGCGCGCAAAACCCGTGCCCCAGCCCTTCGGCCAGGTAGACGGCCCGCCGGTCGGTGTCGTCGAGGCGTACCGCCTCCCACCGGCCGTACGTCGGCGAGCCGACCCGCACGTCCACCACCACGTCCAGCACCGCCCCGCGTACGCAGGTCACGTACTTGGCCTGGCCGGGCGGTACGTCGGCGAAGTGGATGCCGCGCACCACGTCCCGCGCCGAGACGGACAGGTTGCCCTGCGCCAGCCGCAGCGGATGCCCGACCGCCTCGGCGAGCCGGTCGAAGCGGTACCACTCCAGGAACAGGCCCCGCGGATCGCCGTGCAGGCGCGGGGTCACCTCCCAGGCGCCCTCGATGCCCAGCGGACGGATCTTCACGACGCGCCCCCCGTCCCGGACCGGTCGGCCAGCAGGCCCAGCAGGTAATCGCCGTAGCCGCTGCGGGTCAGCGGGTGGGCCAGCATCCGCAGCCGCTCGTCGTCGATCAGCCCGGACCGCCAGGCGACCTCCTCGACGCAGCCGATCTTCATGCCCTGGCGTTCCTCGATCACCCGGACGAACTCGGCGGCCTGCATCATCGACGTGAACGTGCCGGTGTCCAGCCATGCGGTGCCCCGGTCGAGCACCGTCACCGTCAGCTCGCCCCACGCCCGGTACGTCTCGTTGATCGCGGTGATCTCCAGCTCGCCCCGGGCACTCGGGGTCAGCTTGCGGGCGATGTCGACCACCCGGTTGTCGTAGAAGTAGAGGCCCGGCACCGCGTACCGGGACCGAGGGCGGGCCGGCTTCTCCTCGATCGACAGCACCCGGCCGGCGTCGTCGAACTCGACCACGCCGTAGTCCTGCGGGTTCGCCACCGGGTACGCGAAGACCCGCCCGCCGGCCGGTTCGCCGTGCTGCGCGAGCTGCCGTCCGAGCCCGACGCCGTGGAAGATGTTGTCGCCGAGGATCAGCGCCACCGACTCCTCGCCGACGAAGTCGGCGCCGAGCAGGAACGCCTGCGCGATGCCCTCCGGGCGGGGCTGCTCGGTGTACGACAGGCGCAGGCCCCACTGGCTGCCGTCGCCGAGCAGCCGCTCGAACTGGGCGCGGTCCTCCGGTGTGGTCACCACCAGGATCTCCCACACGCCGGCCATCACCAGAGTGGAGAGCGGGTAGTAGACCATCGGCTTGTCGAACACCGGCATCAGTTGCTTCGAGACGGCCCGGGTGATCGGCCAGAGCCGGGATCCGGTGCCACCGGCGAGAAGGATTCCGCGCACTCGCGGAGACTACCCGCGACGGCGCCGCCCTTGTGGCCCGTCGACGTCCCGCCGGGGCTGCCGCTACGGCGTAGACTCCACGACCCGTGAGGATCCTCGTCACCGGCGGCGCCGGCTTCATCGGGTCGGAGTACGTGCGGATGCTGCTGGGCGTGCCCGGCGGCGACGCGGCCGGGGTGCCGGTCGAGGGCCCGGCAACGCTGACCGTGCTGGACAAGCTCACCTACTCCGGCAACCTGGCGAACCTGGCGCCGGTACGCGACGACCCCCGGCTGCGCTTCGTCCGCGGTGACATCTGCGATCCGGCGCTTGTCGACGAGGTGGTGCCGGGCCACGACGTGATCGTCCACTTCGCCGCCGAGTCGCACGTGGACCGTTCGATCACCGGCGCGGCACCGTTCGTCACCACGAACGTGCTCGGCACCCAGACGATGCTGGACGCCGCGCTGCGGCACGGCGTCCGCCGGTTCGTGCACGTCTCCACCGACGAGGTGTACGGCTCGATCGACTCCGGCTCGTGGACGGAGGACTGGCCGCTGGCGCCGAACTCGCCGTACTCGGCGTCGAAGGCCGGGTCTGACCTGCTGGCGCTGTCCTACCACCGCACCCACGGCCTGGACGTCGTGGTGACCCGCTGCTCCAACAACTACGGGCCGTACCAGTTCCCGGAGAAGGTCGTCCCGCTGTTCGTGACCAACCTGCTCGACGGCGGCACCGTGCCGCTCTACGGCGACGGCGGCAACGTCCGGGACTGGCTGCACGTGCACGACCACTGCCGGGGCGTGGCGATGGTGCAGGAGAAGGGGCGGGCCGGCGAGGTCTACCACATCGGCGGCGGCACCGAGCTGACCAACCGGCAGCTCACCGAGCGGCTCCTGGCGGCGTGCGGGGCGAGCTGGGACCGGGTCGTGCCGGTCACCGACCGCAAGGGCCACGACCGCCGCTACTCGCTGGACATCAGCAAGATCAGCAGTGAGCTGGGGTACGCCCCGAGCATCGATCTCGACCGGGGCCTGGCCGAGACGGTCAGCTGGTACCGGGACAACCGGGCCTGGTGGGAGCCGCTGAAGACGGCCGGCCCCGAATGACCCGGATCCTGGTCACCGGCGCGGGCGGGATGCTCGGGCGGGACCTGCTCGCCGTGCTGCGGACCCGGCCGGACCTGTCGGTCACCGCCGCCGGCCGCGCCGACCTCGACGTCACCGACGCGCACGCGGTCCGGGACGCGGTGGGCGGCCACGACGTGGTGCTCAACGCCGCCGCGTGGACCGATGTGGACGGCGCCGAGACCCGCGAGCGGGACGCCACCGCCGTGAACGGCGACGCGGTCGCGGCGCTGGCAGGCGCCTGTGCCGTGTCCGGCGCGCGCCTCGTGCACGTCTCCACCGACTACGTGTTCGCCGGGGACGCCACCGAGCCGTACCCGGAGGACGCCCCGACGGGCCCGGTCAACGCGTACGGGCGCAGCAAGCTCGCCGGGGAACGGGCGGTGGCCCGGCTGCTGCCCGAGACCGGGTACGTGGTGCGCACCGCCTGGCTCTACGCCACCCACGGGCGCAACTTCGTCACCACCATGCTGCGGCTGGCAGCCGAACGCGACCGGCTCGACGTGGTGGACGACCAGCGGGGCCAGCCCACCTGGTCGTACCGGTTCGCGGAGCGTCTCGTGGCGCTCGCCGACGCGGCGCTCGCCGGCGACGCGGCACCCGGGACGTACCACGGCACCGCCGCCGGCGACACCACCTGGTACGGCCTGGCCCGCGCCGTCTTCGCCCTGCGTGGTCTCGACCCGGACCGGGTCCGGCCGACCACGAGCGACCGCTTCCCGCGGCCGGCGCCGCGCCCCCGCTACAGCGTGCTGGCGCACGGCCGGTGGGCCGCCGCGAAGCTGCCGCCGCCGGGCCACTGGCGGGCGGACCTGGCGCAGGCGCTGGCCGGCGACCGCGGCTAGCGGCCGCCGCCCCGGAAGACCTCGGTGACGGTACGCAGCACGATCTTGATGTCGAGCCAGAGCGACCAGTTCTCGACGTAGTAGTTGTCGAACCGCGCCCGGTCCGAGATCGGCGTGTCCCCGCGCAGCCCGCTGACCTGGGCCAGCCCGGTGAGCCCGACCGGTACGCGGTGCCGCATCGCGTACCTCGGGTATTCCATGGAGAACTTCTCCACGAAGTACGGCCGCTCCGGCCGGGGCCCCACCACGCTCATCTCGCCGCGCAGGATGTTCCACAGCTGCGGCAGCTCGTCGAGAGAGGTGCGCCGCATGAACCGCCCGATCGGGCCGACCCGCTCGTCGTGCGCGATCGACCAGGTGGTCTGCGACTCGTGCTCGTCGGCCGGGCGCATGGACCGGAACTTGATCACGTGGAACGGCTTGCCGTACCGGCCGATGCGCTCCTGACGGAAGAACACGCCCCGGCCGCCGTCGAGGAACGTGGCGGCGGCGCAGAGCAGCAGCAGCGGGCTCAGCAGCACCAGGGCGGTCACCGCGAACACCACGTCGGAGGCGCGCTTGAGCCGCCACCGGGGACCGGTGAGCGTGGTGTCGCCGATCTTGATGATCGGGATGGCGCCGATGTGGTCGGGGTAGCCGCCCTGCGACCGCGAGCCCCACAGGCGCGGCACCGCCCACAGGTCGCAGCGGGAACTGGCCGGACGCAGCAGCGCCTCCATCAGGTCGGCCTCGGAGCAGTCCGGGTCCGCGATGACCAGGACCTCGCACTCCAGCATGTCGGCGAGCTTCTCCAGGTCGTCGATCGTGCCGATGAGCGGCAACGCGCCGATCCGCGGCCGTGACGGGGCGTCGACGGCGCCGACGAACCGCAGCCCGTACTGCGGGTAGCGCCGCAGCAGCCGGGCCAGCTCGCCGCCGATCGGCCCGCCGCCGATGACTATCGCGTTGTGCTCCACCCACCGGCGCTTGCGGGCCAGCAGGATGAGCCGGCTGTTCAGCGCCCGCCCGACGATCACCAGGCCGGCGGAGAGCGCGACGCCGCGCATGAACCCGCTGACGTGCGGCACCGAGTCGTGCCGCAGCGCCGCGATGATGGCACCCACCGCGCCGGAGGCCAGCAGCCGGCCGCCGAGGCTCGGCAGTTCGTCCAGGATGCTGATGTGCCGGCGCGGCCGGTAGAGCCCGCCCGCGGCGAACAGGCCAACGGTGAGCGCGGCGTTGAACAACGTGCCACGCCAGTAGTCCTGGGTCAGCAGCAGCGGCGTGAGCAGCGCCGCGACGTCGATGGGCGCGGTCACCATCCAGGCCCGCAACCATCGGGTACGCGTCGATGCCCGCGACCCCGCGTACGGCAGCACCGTGGTCGTGTCCATGCCGCCGTCCATCGGCGTGTTCATGGCCACACCGGACGGCGGCGCGGACGGATGCTCGAACGCCGGCAGGCGTGGCATGGTCGATCCTCCCCCGTGACGCCGCCGGCCCGGATACAGAGACCGACGGCGATCGCAGGATACGAGCGACCCCGCCCCGCCGCCAGCACCGGCATGGCAGATCGACGTCCTACTTTCCGCTGATGGCGAGGATCTCGGGGACCGAGTCGCGGCGCACCGCGTCGAACAGCGTCTTCGAGCGCGCCGGATCGGGGAACACGACGCTCTCGCTGCCGACCCGACCGGTGCCCTTGACCGGGCAGGTGAAGAACGTCAGGTTGCCGCCGCGCAGGCCCCGCATCTCCATCGCGAGATCCACCAGCGACAGTGACTTGTCGACAGCCACCGAGTCGGACGTGGCACGGACGAACGAGTTCAGCTTGGCCGGGTTGGTCAGCACACCGCCCGAGGCGGCCTTGTCCAGGATCGCCTTGATCACCTGCTGCTGGTGCCGGATCCGCGCGAAGTCGCCGTCCGGGAAGGCGTGCCGCTCCCGCGCGTAGTCCAGCGCGGCGGCCCCGTCCATCGTCTGCCGGCCCTTCTCGAAGGTCCGCGTGCCGATCAGCGAGTACTTCGTGGTGAAGCCCTTCTCCACGTCGATCTCGACACCGCCGAGCGCGTCGATGATCTCCTTGAAGCCGGCGAAGTCGACCATCGCCACGTTGTCCACCCGTACGCCGCTGAACTTCTCCACCGTCTGCACCATCAGCGGCACACCGCCCCAGGCGTACGCGGCATTGATCTTCGCGTCGCGGCCGCCGCGGCCCTCCTTCGACTTCGGGACGGCCGTCCAGGTGTCGCGGGGGATCGAGATGAGCTGGGCGCTCGACCGGTCCTTCGGCAGGTGGGCCAGGATGATCGTGTCGCTGCGCGAGCCGCCGGTGCTCTCCGGGTCGCGGGAGTCGCTGCCCAGGATCATGATGTTCATCGCGCCCTTGGCCTCGACCTGCGGACGCGACTCCTCCGGGACGCCCTCGAAGGCGTCGACCCGCTCGATGGACTTGTCGACCGAGCGGTAGTAGAGGCCGCCGGCCAGGGCGGTGCCGCCGCTCAGCAGCACCACCACGAGCAGCACGATCAGGGCGATCCGCCGGCCCCGGCGGCGCCGGGGCGACTTCTCCTCCACCGGCCCGCCCGGCTCCACATCGGAGCCGTGCGCACGACTGTCGGAATCGGTGAGCTGGTGGCGATCTGACATGCCGCGATGCTACTGAGTCACGTCGTACCGTGTGGACCCGCGCCCGGACGGTGACGCCCCGGCGGCGCGGGGTCGCCGCGGCGAGGTGGCCGGTTCCGGGCCTTGCCGCCGGATGGCCGCCGGATCGATGATGGTGATGAATGCCACATCGGCCGAGGAGTCGAGATGCAGGTCATCCACCAACCGCGGGTGGCGTGGGACGCCGCCCGGGTGATCGGCGGGGCGATCCACGACGAGCAGCTGTTCGGCTGGCTCCGCGGCGAACTCGGCGCACTGATGGGCCCCGCGGCGGCGGTGGCCCTCGACGAGAGCCGGGACCGGGTCCGCTGGGCCGGCGACGCCCGGCTGCCGGTCGAGACCGGCGTGTGGCGCGTCCGCCTGTAGGACTCGCTGCGGCAGCACCCCGACCTGGCCGGCGGGCTGGCCGGTGTCGTCTCCACCGCCCGTACGCTGCGCCCGGTTTAGTTTTCGCTTAGCTCGCTTGTCCCACGGCACGCCGGTCCGGCAGCATCGACCGGCGTGACCGACGGCACCGCACCCCACGCGCCGACCACCGGCGACGCGCCCGGACCCGCCACTCGGAACGGCCGGCGCCGCACCGCCTCACGCCGCCGCCTGGCCGCCGCCGGGCTGGTCACCGTCGCCGCCGCGGTCGCGGTGACCCTCGCGGTACGCGGCGGCGCCGCCCCCGCCTGCGCCGCCCCGGCTGGGCGCGCTGCCGTGGCCGCTCTTCCGCCCGCCGTTCTGCCGCCTGCTGCTCTTCCGCCCGGCGCTGCCCTGCCGGTGGCTGCCGCCCCGCCCGTCGGCGGCGCGACGCACAGCGGCAAGGCCACCTTCTACGACTCCGAGGGCGCCGGCGGCAACTGCTCCCGGCCCGCCGCGCCCGCCGACCGGATGTACGTCGCGCTCGGCCCGAGCGAGTACGCCTCCGGCGCCTCCTGCGGCGGCTTCCTCGACGTCACCGGCCCACGCGGCACCGTCCGGGTGCTCGTGATGGACCAGTGCCCGGAGTGCGCACCCGGTCACCTCGACCTGTCCGCCGAGGCGTTCGCCCGGATCGCCGACCCGGTGCAGGGGGTGGTGAAGGTCAGCTACCGCGCGGTGGTGAACCCGAGGCTGCCCGGCCCGCTCACCTTCCGCATCAAGGAGGGCTCGTCGCAGTGGTGGTTCGCCGTCCTGGTCGGTGACCACGGCAACCCGCTGCGCTCGGTCGAGGTACGGCAGAACGGTTCGTGGCGCGCCGCCCAGCGGCAGGACTACAACTACTGGCTGATCGCGTCCGGGGCCGGTCCCGGCCCGTACGAGATCCGGGTCACCGACGTGTACGGCCACCGCGTGACGGCCACCGGCATCCGGATGCTCCCCGGCCAGGTGCAGCACAGCAAGACCCGCATGTACGGCGCCGATCCCGCCACCCCCAGACCCACCTCGAAGAAGCCGACCCCCACACCCCGGACCCAGGCCCCGAGCCCTCCGACCCCCTTCACGCCGTCGCCCGCCCTCACCCCAGCCCTCACGGAACCCCTGGTGCAGGCAGCCGCCGCCCCTCCCACTCAGGCCTCCTGCTCCTGACTCTGCTCTGATCCCGGGCCAGCCCGTCCAGCTCGCCGATCTTGCACTCACGGCCCCTCGGTTGCCGCATACGCACCTTTCGCCCGGGCCGCAACCGCAAGATCACCGGGAGCGGGCGAGCGGGCGGGGGCGTGAGCGCCTCGGGACCGGCCCGCAGTGTCGATCTTGCACTTGCGGTCGTCGACATGCCCTGGATGCGGCTTTTGCGGGGGCGGAAAGTGCAAGATCGACAGGGTGGGAGGGGCGGCGAGGGCGGGGTCAGGGGGAGGTGGGGAGGTCCAGCCACATGAGGATCTCGTCGCGGGCGTCGGTGGGGGACAGGCGCAGCGCGGCGGGGAGGCGGCCGATCTCGCGGTAGCCGAGGCGCTTGTAGAAGCGGTCCAGGCCGAGCCCGTCGCGGACCGTCACGTGCAGCGCCGCCAGGCCGAGCCCTCGGGCGATCCGCTCGGCCTCGCGCATCAGCGCCGCGCCGTGGCCGCGTCCCTGCGTGTCCGGGTGCACCATGACGCGCTTGAGCACCCGCCAGTGCGTCTTGAGGTGGAACCGGTTGTCGGCGATGACCAGCACCGCGACCAGCTTCTCGCCCTCGTAGCCGGCGAGTAGCCGGTCCGGCCCGTCCGCCACCTCGTCGAGCGTGGAGGTGGCGAGCGGGCGTACGTCGTCGGCCGTCACCGGGGCGACGAAGCCGACGGCGCCGCCGGCGTTCGTCACGTCCACCCAGAGCGCGATGATCTGCTCGCGCAGTTCGGGGGTCAGGTCGGGGTCGAGTACGAAGCGCAGGTCCACGACGCCATCCTGCGCGTGGCGACGCGGCCCGGACCCGCGTTCGTGATGCGGGTGACACCGTTGATGGTGCGGGAGGGGGGTTTCGAACCCCCACGTCCTCTCGGACACAGGCTCCTAAGGCCTGCGCGTCTGCCGTTCCGCCACTCCCGCCGACCCGCTGAGTTTAGAGTGTCGCGCCGGAGCCGTGTGTACTCCGGGCCGCGACCGGTGTGCGCCGCTCGGTGACCTCAGTCGAGGCCGAGGTCCCGGCGCAGCTTGGCGACGTGACCGGTGGCCCGCACGTTGTAGAACGCCTGCTCGATCCTGCCGTCCTCGTCCACGACGAACGTCGAGCGGATCACGCCGGTGACGGTGCGGCCGTACATCTGCTTCTCGCCGAACGCGCCGTACGCGGTCAGCACCGCCTTGTCCTCGTCGGAGACCAGCGGGAACGTGATGGCGTCCCGGTCGCGGAACTTGGCGAGCTTCGCGGGCTTGTCCGGCGAGATGCCCACCACCTCGTAGCCGGCGGCCTGGAGGGAGGCGAGCGAGTCCCGGAAGTCACACGCCTGCTTCGTGCAGCCGGGCGTCATGGCGGCCGGGTAGGCGTACAGGATGACCTTGCGGCCGCGCAGGCCGGACAGGGACAGCGTGCCGCCGTCGTCGGTGGGGAGGCTGAAGTCGGGGGCGGGGTCGCCGGGCTTGAGGCGGTCGGTCATGGCGGTGACGATACCGCCGGGCCGGTGCGGTGGGCGGGCGGCGACGCGCGGGCCCGGTGACGGGCACCATGTGTAGTTGCAAGATATTGGCAACAGTGCCTTCCTGGAAATACGCTGAGCGCGTGGACACCCTGGCGATGCACATCTCCAACGGGATCATCAACGGTCCGGTCGCCGCGATCTTCGCGGCTCTCGCCCTCGCCGCGCTCGCGTTCTGCGTGCTGCGGGGTCGCGCCGACCTCGACGACCGGCTGGCCCCGATGGCCGGGCTGGTGGCGGCGTTCATCTTCGCCGTGCAGATGCTCAACTTCCCGATCTTCACCGCCGGGGTCAGCGGGCACCTGCTCGGCGGCGCGCTGGCCGCGCTGCTCGTCGGCCCGTGGGTCGGCGCGCTCTGCGTCGCCGTGGTGCTGATCGTGCAGGCGCTGGTCTTCGGTGACGGCGGGGTGGCGATGCTCGGCCTCAACATCACCAACATGGCGCTGCTCGGCACCGCCGCCGCGTACCTGCTGATCGCGCTCCTGCTGCGCGTGCTGCCGCGTACCCCGGCCGGGCTGGCGGTCACCGCGTTCGTGTCCGCGCTGGTCAGCGTGGTGGTCGCGTCCCAGGGCTTCGTCCTGCAGTACTGGCTGGGCGGCACCACCGACCTCGGCGGCAACCTCACCGGCCTGGCCGGCACCATGGCCTTCGCCCACCTGCTGATCGGCATCGGCGAGGGCCTGATCACCGCGACCACTGTGGTCACCGTCGCGAAGGTCCGGCCCGACCTGGTGTACGCGCTGCGCGCCCTCAAGCCGGCCACGCCGGCTCCCGCCGTCCCGGTCGCCGGAGGTGCCCGATGAGCAAGCGTCACTGGCCGTTCGTGCTCGGCGGCCTGCTGGTGGCCCTGCTGCTGGCCGGCGTGGTCAGCAACTACGCCTCCTCGCACCCGGACGGGCTCGACTCGTCGCTGCTCAAGGGCTGCACCGTCAACGCCGACGACGAGATCACCGGCGGCACCTGCCCGGCCCAGCAGGCCAAGGACCACGAGCTGGCGGACAGCCCGCTGGCCGACTACGGCGTACGCGGCATCGGCAACGACTTCCTCTCCACCGGCCTGTCCGGCGTACTCGGCGTGCTGCTCACCTTCGCGCTCGGCGGCGGCCTGTTCTGGCTGGCCCGCCGCCGCGGTCCCGCCACGCCGGCGGCACCTGACACGATCACCGCGAGCGCCGACCCGGCGGACGACGCCGCGACCCCGTCCACCGGCACCCGCTGACCATGGGCGCCGGGCACGTGCACGTCCTCTACCGCGAGTCCGGCTCGCCGGTGCACCGCCTCCCGCCCGAGGTGAAGATCACCGCGATGGTGCTGTTCACCATCGCGGTGGTGGCGACGCCCCGGGAGGCGTACTGGGCCTTCGGCGGCTACGCGCTCCTGGTCGCCGTGGTGGCCGCGCTGGCCCGGGTCGGCCCGCGCTGGCTGCTCAGCCGGGCGCTGATCGAGCTGCCGTTCGTGTTGTTCGCGTTCGCGCTGCCGTTCCTCGGGGCGGGGGAGCGGGTCGAGGTGGCAGGGCTCGCCCTGTCCGTCGACGGGCTGCACGGCGCGTTCAACATCCTCGCCAAGGGCACGCTCGGCGTACTCGCGTCGCTTCTGCTGGCGGCGACCACGACGACGCGTGACCTGCTGCTCGGCCTGGACCGGCTGCGGTGTCCGCAGATCCTCACCCAGATCGCCACGTTCATGCTGCGCTACCTGGAGGTCCTCGTCGGCGAGGCCCGCCGGATGCGGGTGGCGCGGGTGTCGCGCGGCGACGACCCGCGGTTCCTGTGGCAGTTGCGCGGCTTCGCGGCCGGCGTCGGCGCGCTGTTCCTGCGCGCCTTCGAGCGCGGCGAGCGGGTCTACCTGGCGATGCTCTCGCGCGGCTACACCGGCCGGATGCCGGCGGTGTGGCAGGGGGCCGGCGCGGCCACCGCCGGCCAGTGGGCGGCCGCCGCGACAGTGCCGGCGATCGCGGCCACCATCGCCGCCGTCGCGCTCGTCCTGCAATGATCGGGTACGTGCAGCAGCCGCCCTCCCTCGACGTCAACGGCGTCCGGTACGCGTACCCGGACGGTCACGTCGCCCTGCACGGCGTGGACCTGACCGTGCCGCGCGGCGATCGGGTGGCGCTGCTCGGGCCCAACGGTGCCGGCAAGACCACGCTCGTGCTGCACCTCAACGGCATCCTCACTCCGACCGAGGGCACGGTGAGCGTCGGCGGCCTGACCGTCAGCCGCGACCGGGAGACGCTGGCCGAGGTACGCCGCCGCGTGGGCATCGTCTTCCAGGACCCGGACGACCAGTTGTTCCTGCCCACAGTCGCCGAGGACGTGGCGTTCGGCCCGGCCAACCTGGGTCTGCGCGGCGCCGAGCTGGCCGCCCGGGTCGACGAGGCGCTGGCGGCGGTCGGCATGAGCGAGCACCGGGACCGGGCGCCGCACCACCTGTCGTTCGGGCAGCGGCGCCGGGTGGCGGTGGCGACGGTGCTGGCGATGCGCCCGGAGATCCTGGTGCTGGACGAGCCGTCGTCGAACCTCGACCCGGCCGCCCGGCGGGAGCTGGCGGAGATCCTGCGCGGCCTGCCGGTGACGCTGCTCATGGTCACGCACGACCTGCCGTACGCGGCCGAGCTGTGCCCCCGCTCGGTGATCCTGGACGGCGGCCGCATCGTCGCCGACGCCCCCACCGCGGACCTCCTGTCCGACGAGGCGCTGCTGACCGCCCACCGCTTGGAGCTCCCTTACGGCTTCGCCCCCCGCCCCACCTGACCCCGCCTGCCCGCCCACGCGATCTTGCACTTTCGGCCCCCGCGAATCGGGGCATAAGCCGCGCGTCGCGGGCGGCAACTGCAAGATCGCGGGGACGGGACTCAGCGGACCGGGGTTGCCGAGGGGGTGGGGCGGGCTGCTCTTGCGGCGGTGCGCAGGCGCAGCAGGCCCGCCGCGACCGCGCCCGCTCCTGTCGCCAGGCCGAGCACGACCAGCACCCGGACCAGCGTGGCCGGGCCGGCGGCGGGTGGCACCGCGCGGGACAGCGCGGCCAGGTTCGTCGCCCCGGCGAACAGCGTGAGACACGCACCCGCGAGCGCCAGCACGAAGTCGGCGGCCGGGCGGCGGGCCAGCGCGTACCCGCCCGCGGCGAGCGCGCCGAGGCCGGTCAGCAGCGTCCACACCTGACCGGTGACCAGCTCGGCGAGCGTTCCGCCGACGCCGGGCGCGCCGGTGTCCAGCGCGCGGGCGACGGTGAGCGCCACCGTGGCGGCGCCGCCCAGAGCGAGCAGGGCGCCGACCGCGCGCAGCGCCCGCACCCCGGCGGCGGTGCCACCAGGCGCCAGCCCGGCCGCGCCGATCAGCAGGAAGCCCAGCGTGGCGGCCACCCACCAGGGGTACGGGTCGGGCGGCGGCACCCAGTCCAGCGTGCCGCGTACGGCTCCGGTGGTGTCACCGGCGCGCAGCGGCACCGTCCAGTCGCGTACCCGGTGTTCCCGGTCCGGGTCGGCGGCGACGGCGGCCGGCGGGGCCTCCTCCCGCCACAGCGTGCGCTGGTCGTGCCAGCGGGCGGTGGGGCCGTCGTCGATTCGCCGCCAGTCGGGCGCGGCGGCCGGGTTCGCCTCGGCCGGCAGCCGGGTCTCCCCGGCCAGCGTCCGGTTCAGGTACGTGGCGGGGGAGTGAAGGTTCTCGTACACGCCGCCCGGGCCGATGCGCAGGTACGGCTCACCGGAGTAGCCGAGCACGGTGACCTCGGCGCCGGTGTCGTTCGTCAGCTCCAGCCGCGCGCCGGCCTCCACCATGCGCGCGGTGAGGCCGGGGCGGTCGGGGTCGACGCCGCTGATCGTGGCGTGGTAGTCGGTGCCGTCGGGCGCGTCCGCGCCGTGCGCGGCGGCCGGCGCGGCGAGCGTGAGCAGTGCGGTGGCCGCGACGGCGAGCACCAGCGCGGCCCGGCGCAGGGGTGCGATCACTTGCCGGCCGCCTCCACCGCCGACTTGATCCCCTCGGGGCTGCGGTCCTGGAGCTCACTGCCGTTGACCTTGATGGTCGGGGTGCCGGTCACGCCGGACTTGCTCGCCTCGTCGGTGACGTGCTCGGTCCACGACCGGTACGTGCCGTCGGAGACGCAGGTGGCGAACTCGTCCCGGTTCAGTCCGACGCCCGCGCCGATGTCGACGAGTTCGTCGTTGCTGAGCCCGGCGCCGCCCTCCGGCGGCTGCTTGGCGAACAGCTGGTCGGTGAACTCGCGGAACTTGCCGCCCTGCGCGGCGCAGCCGGAGGCGGCCGAGGAGCGGGTCGAGTATTCGGTGGTGGAGAAGCGGTTCAGGAACGCCACCGGGTGGAACACCAGCTTCGCCTTGCCCTCGCTGACGAGCTGGTTGAGCGTCTCGCCGTTGATCTGCTGGAACTGCTTGCAGGCCGGGCAGAGGTAGTCCTCGTACAGGTCGATGGTGACCGGCCCGGTGCCGAGCACGATGCCGGTGCCGGCGTCGTTGGCCCCGGGCGGGGCGGTGAACTCGTCGGACTTCTGGCTGGAGTAGACCGCCCAGCCGATGCCGCCGGCGATGACGAGCACCAGCACCGCGGCGATCGAGGTCCAGAGCGTCCGCTTGCGCCGCTTCTCCCGGGCGATCTGCTCGCGTACGACGCGGGCCGCGTCCTTGCGCCCCTTGCGACTACTCATCGGTGTCCTCCACGGTGTCGTCGCCCGCCAGCCACCCGTCCACGGAGAACGGGGTGCGGGGCCAGATCAGCAGGAACCCGGCGAGTACCAGGAACCCGAGGTCCCGGAGGATCTCCGGGAGGTAGCTGGGTGTCTGGCCGGCGGCGAGCTGCCCGCCGCTGCCGAAACACCCGCAGTCGATGGCCAGGCCACGGGCCCAGGCCGAGGCGATGCCGGCGATGAAGACCACGAGCAGCGCCGCGGAGACGCCGGCGCTGATCCGGGTGGCGAGCCCGGCGAGCAGCAGGACGCCCAGGGCCAGCTCGACGAACGGCAGCGCCGCACCGATCACCGTGGCCACGTCGTACGGCATCACCTGGTACGCGTTCACGGCCCGGCCGGAGGCGGCCAGGTCGCCGACCTTGGTGCCGCCGGCGATCAGCCACACGGCTGCGAGTCCGAGGCGGGCCGCGACGCCCAGCCAGGGCCGCAGGGCCTGCCAGCGGCCGGCCCGAGGTGAGGGGGAGGGGGTCACAGTCATTCGTCGTCCGAGCGCCACGAAAGGTTCCCGCTATCCGGCCAGCGTGTCGCCGACGGCGTCGACCAGTTCGTCGCGGGCGCGGGCGACCCGGGAGCGGATGGTGCCCACCGGCACCCCCTCCACGTCGGCGGCCTCGGCGTACGACAGGCCGAGCAACTGGGTGAGCACGAACGCGGAGCGCCGCTCGGCGGGCAGCCGGCGGACCAGGTCGGTGGCGCCGAGCTGCCCGGCGGGGTCCGGGTACGGGCGGTCGGTGGCGGCCTGGGCGGCGAGCCGCGCGTCGAGCCGGCGGCGGCGCACGACCGTGCGCAGGTGGTCGGCGCAGGCCCGCCGCGCGATGCCGAGCAGCCAGGTCCGCACGCTGGAGCGCCCCTCGAAGCCGGACAGCGCCCGGAACGCCCGCAGGTACGTCTCCTGGGTGAGGTCGTCCGCGGTGTCCGGGTCGACGAGCGCGGCGGCGAAGCGCCACACCTCGGCCTGGGTGGCCCGGACGAAGGCGGCCTGCGCGTCGCGGTCGCCGTCGCGGGCGGCCAGCGCCCAGCCGGTGGCCGCGTCCCGGGCAGCGTCGGACGCCGACTCGGGGCGGTCGGCGGCGGTGTCGCGCGGGCCGGGGATCACGTCACCCGAGGTTACGCGGCGTACCTGGAGGGGACAGGGTCCTTCGACCCATTCCGTGGTCCCGCACACGCCGGGAACTTTTTCCGTGCGCCGTCCGACTACCCTCCCATGACCTCCGAGCAGGCCCGGCGTGGCGCGCGCCGCCGCACCGGGTGGGCGCTCGGTCACGCCCGCCCGAGACCGGCTCGCCGGACCCGCCCCGGTTCGGGAACCATGGCGGTCATGACTGCTGCCGTACGCCGCCCGTCCCGGGTCGTCGCCGCCCGCTCCGGGGCCGTCGCCGGGCTGCTGCTCCTGCTGGTCGCCCTGCTGCTCGTGCCGGCCTCCCCTGCTGCCGCCCACGCGGTGCTGGTGAGCAGCAGCCCGGCCGCCTCCGCCGTGGTGCCCGAGGCGCCCGCGCAGGTGGTGATCACGTTCAGTGAGGGCGTCCGCAAGGTGCCCGGCAAGGTCCGGGTGATCGCCCCCGACGGCTCGCGGGCCGACCGGGGCGAGCCGACCTTCCAGGGCGCCGAGGTCACCATCCCGGTGGACCCGTCCGGCGGGCGCGGCACCTACCTGGTGAGCTACCGGGTCATCTCGGCCGACAGCCACCCGGTCTCCGGCGCCTTCACCTACTCCGTCGGCGCGCCGTCCGAGCCGCCCACCGACAGCGGTTCGGACAACCGGGCGAACCCGGTCACCGAGAACGCGGTGAAGGTGGCGAAGTACGCCGGCTACGTCGGGTTGCTGCTGCTCGTCGGCCCGGCGCTGGTGCTCGCCGCGCTCTGGCCGCGCCGGCTGTCCCGCCGGGGACCGGCGCGGCTGGCCTGGACCGGGCTGGGTCTGCTGGCGGCGGCCACGGTGGCCGAGGTGTGGCTCCAGGTGCCGTACGTCAACGGCGGCGGCCTGTTCGACGTGACCGGTTCCGGCCTGAGTGACGTGCTCGGCAGCGCCTACGGCACCACCCACCTGGTCCGGCTGGGTCTGCTCGCCGCGGCGGCGTTCCTGCTCCGGCCGCTGTTCGCCGGTCCGATCGGCCGTACCGACGGGATCATCCTGGCGGTCCTCGGCGGCGCGGCGCTGTTCACCTGGCCGCTGGCCGGGCACGCGGCTGCCTCGCCCGCGCCCGCGGTGTCGGTGGTGGTGGACGCGGTGCACCTGGGCGGCATGGCGGTGTGGCTGGGCGGCCTGGTCATGCTCGCGGTGTTCCTGCTGCGTCAGGCCGACGAGCGGGAGCTGGACGCGATCCTGCCGATCTGGTCCCGCTGGGCCGCGCTCGCGCTGGCCGCGCTGCTGCTGGCCGGCACCGTGCAGGGCCTGATCGAGGTGGCCGGTCTGCAGGCGCTGTTCGACACCACGTACGGCCGGCTCCTGCTCGCCAAGATCGCGCTGTTCGTGCTGGTGATCGGCGTGGCCGCGTACTCCCGGGCGCTGGTACGGCGGCGGGTCGCCGCCGGCCGGCCGGGCTCGATGCGGCGGGCCGTGGTGGCCGAGCTGGTGATCACGGCGGTGGTGCTGGGCGTGTCGGCGACGCTCGTGCAGACCACCCCGGCGCGCACCGCCGCCGCGAACGTCGCGGGTGCCGAGCAGGGCTACTTCTCGGCCACGCTGAGCAGCCCGATCTACTCGCTGGAGGTCCAGGTGGACCCGGCCGAGACCGGCAACAACTCGATGCACCTGTACGCCTACACCAAGGACAGCCGCCCGCAGCCGGTGCAGGAGTGGAAGGTCACCGCCGCGCTGCCGTCGGCCGGGATCGAGCCGATCACCGTCCCGCTGCTGCCGTTGAGCGACAACCACGCCACCGGTGAGGTCAACCTGCCGGCCCGGGGTGACTGGCAGGTGCGCATCACCGTCCGTACGACCGACATCGACCAGGCCACGGTGACCGCCACCGTGCCGATCAAGTAACGGAAGGTCCCATCTGATGATCCGTCTCCGGCGCCCCGCGACGATCGCCGCGCTGACCCTCACCGCCGTCGCCACGGCCGTGCTCGGCGTGGCCGGCCCGGCCTCGGCGCACGTCACGATCAACCCGGCCGAGGGTACGCAGGGCGGCTACGGCCGGTTCGCGTTCCGGGTGCCGAACGAGAGCGACACGGCGTCGACGGTCAAGGTCGAGGTGAACCTGCCGGAGAACGCCCCGGTCGGCTCGGTCTCCACCATGCCGGTGGCGGGCTGGACGGTCGCGGTGGAGAAGCGCAAGGTCGACCCGCCGATCGAGGTGCACGGCAGCCAGCTCACCGAGGCGGTCTCCAAGCTGACCTTCACCGCCGCGCCGAACGCCGGCGTGAAGCCGGGCGAGTTCCAGGAGTTCCCGGTGTCGATGGGCCCGTTGCCGCAGGCCGACACGATGGTGTTCAAGGTGCTCCAGACGTACTCCGACGGCAACGTCTCCCGGTGGATCGAGGAGCCGACGCCGGGCGCGGAGGAGCCGGAGAACCCGGCGCCGGTGCTCAAGCTCGCCGCCGCGGCGCCCGCGTCGCCGGGCGCGAGCGCGCCAGCCGCCGCCGCGGCGGACGACGACGATGACGACGACGGCTCCGGTGCCGCCACCGCCCTCGGGGTGGCCGGCCTGATCGCCGGGCTGGGCGGCCTGGCCCTCGGCGGCCTGGCGTTCGCGCGTACCCGGCGGGAGCCCGCCGCGAAGTCCTGAACGCGAGCGGTTCACCGGCCCGGCGGAACGATCCGCCGGGCCGGTCGCCGTCCCGGACGGGTGCCGCCGATATCCGGCGATCGGCCGACGCACGTCGGTAAGGTCGGCCGGGTAGTTGGCTACCGAGAGGGACGACGCGAATGCGTTTCGTACGCACGATCGCCGGCGTGGTGCTGCTGGCGTTGGGGATTCCGGTGCTGCTGGCGGGTGGAGGTCTCTGGATGGCCGCCCGGCACGCCGACCCGGACGGCGGGTTCGGCGCCCGGTTCGAGCCGGTCCGCACGCCGGCCCGCGCGGTGGTGGTGGCCGACGTGGACGCGTTGCTGCGCGCCGACCTGCCGGTGGCGCGCACCGGGCAGGCCCGGCTGCACCTGAGCGCGCGGGACGACGACGGCGAGGTCTTCCTCGGCCTCGCCCCGACCGACCAGGTGCGACGGTGGCTGGCCGACGTCCCGCACAGCACCGTGCGCCGCGTCGCGGTCACCCGGGGCCCGCTGCCTGTCGATCTCGACCCGGCCACCGCGGGCGTCGGCACCGCCGCGCCGATGACGGCACCCTTCTGGGTACGCGAGGGCGTCGGCTCCCTGGAGTGGAGCCCGGCGGAGCTGTCCGGCCGGTCGCTGAGCCTGGTCGTCATGCGCGTGGACGGCGCGGACGGGCTCGACCTGCGGATGCGTGCCGAGTTGCGGGCCGGGTGGTTCCCCGGGCTGGCGTGGGCGCTGCTGGCCGGCGGGACGCTGCTGGTCGTCCTCGCCGTGGTGGTGCTGCTGCGCCCGCTGCGGCCGCGTGAGGTGGTCTTCGTGGTCGAGCCGGACCAGGTGCCGGTGCTGGCCGGGCGTCTCGGCGTCACCTCGCTGAGCGGGCTGGGCCGCCAGCCGGGCCCGGCGTCGCGACCCGAGCGGCACCTGGTGGCGGTGGGCTCAGCCTCGGGCGGGCGGACCCGTGCGGCGATCGCCGCGCCGCCCCGCCGGTGCCCCGATGACAAGGACTGACGACGGGAACCCGAACGGCCCTCCGCGCTGCCGACGCGGAGGGCCGTTCTTCACCGGGGGATCGGTGCTACCTGGGAGAAAACTGAGGTAGTTGATACCAGATTAGCGCTGATCGCCGTTTGTTGCGAGGTGTGTCCGTTCAGTCCGGGTCATCGGTTTTTCATCCGCATGCCGGCGGATCGGCAGCACCGCGAGCAGGAGCAGGCTGAGCAGCACGTACACGTTGCGGACGACGAAGTCGACCGGGTCATCCGTGTGCACGATGGCGGTACCCCAGTCCTGGAACGTCACCAACCCGTACACGATCGGCAGGCCGACGACGGCGGCCAGCGCGAAGAGGCCGCCGCGACGGCGGGCCCCGGCGGGCGTCGCCGGATCAGCGTCCAGTGCCGCGTCGACGAGCACCACCAGCGCGGGGATGAACCAGTACAGGTGGTGGATCCAGGTGATCGGGCTGACCAGCCCGCCCACCAGCCCGGTCAGGGTGAGACCCACCAGCGCGTCCCCCGCCCGGGCCGCGCGCGCCGCCCGCCACAGGCCGAACGCGGCCACCCCCAGCGCGAGCAGCAGCCACAGCAGCCGGTCCGGCTCGGCCGGCGCGGTCAGGCGGCTGAGCAGTCCGAACAGCGACTGGTTGCCGGTGTAGTCGGGGCGGCCCACGCGGTCGGTCACCCACAGCTCGTGGGTCCAGAAGCGCCACGAGTCGCCCGGCGCGACCGCCGCCGCCAGCAGCGTGGCCACCGCCGCTGTCGCCGCCGCCACGGCCGCCGCCCGCCACTTCCGGGCTACGAGCAGGTAGAGCACGAAGATGCCGGGGAAGAGCTTCAGCGCCGCGGCCAGTCCCACGCCCACGCCGGCCCAGCGCCGCCCCTGCGGTACGGCGAACAGCAGGTCGCCGAGGATCAGCACCACGAGCAGCATGTTGATCTGCCCGAGCGTGATCGTCTCCCGGGTGCTCTCCACGGCGAGCACCAGCAGCACGGCGACGGTGAGGCCGAACCCCCGCGGCAGGTCGTGCCGCCGCAGCACCGGCAGTACCAGCCAGCGCGTGGTCACCACCACCGCGGCCACCGTCAGCACCGCGAAGGCCGCGATGGCCACCCCGAGCCGTAGATACCCGAACGGCGCCAGGAGCAGCGCCGCGAACGGCGGATAGGTGAAGTAGAGCGCACCCTGCACCCGGTCCGGCTGGACGTAGTCGTAGAGCGGGTGCCCGGCCGCCCACCAGTCCATCGCCGACATGTAGATCTTCTGGTCGTAGTAGTCGTGACGCAGGTTGCGCAGGTAGGGCGCCGGCAGGATCGCGATCAGCGCCAGCACCACGACCACCCGGCGGGCCGTACGCCCGCCCGCGTCGTCGCGGGCGACGGCGGGCGGGGCGTCGGGTTCGGCTGGCACGCAGGAAACCCTAGCGGTCCACCTCGGCCGCCGGGCCGAGGCGCGGGCGCGTCGGCGGCGCGTAGTCTGTTCCGGTGGCTGATCTTCTCGTCTGGATCGACTGTGAGATGACCGGGCTCGACCTGCGGCGGGACGCCCTGATCGAGGTCGCGGCGCTCGTCACCGATCCCGACCTCAACGTGCTCGGTGACGGCGTCGACGTGGTGATCCACGCCGACGACGAGGCGCTCGACGGCATGCCGGAGATCGTGCGGACCATGCACGCCAAGTCCGGCCTCACCGAGGAGGTACGCCGCTCCACGGTGACGCTGGCCGAGGCCGAGGACATGGTGCTCGACTACGTGACCAGCTACGTGAAGGACCCGCGTACGGCCCCGCTGTGCGGCAACTCGATCGCCACCGACAGGGGCTTCCTGGCCCGCGACATGACCCGGCTCGACGCGCACCTGCACTACCGGATGATCGACGTGTCCTCGATCAAGGAGCTGTGCCGGCGCTGGTACCCGCGGGTGTACTTCGGGCAGCCGCAGAAGGGCCTGGCCCACCGGGCCCTCGCCGACATCCGGGAGAGCATCCGCGAGCTGGAGTACTACCGGCGGACCGTGTTCGTGCCGCTGCCGGGGCCGGACGTCGAGGCCGCGAAGGCGATCGCCGCCCAGCTCTGACGCCCCCGCCGAACCCGGTGGACGGGGTCGGCGGGAGTGTGGCTATGATTAGTCCGCGCACCGCCCCGGGCGACCGGAGCGGCGAGCATGGTGGCTGTAGCTCAGTTGGCAGAGCACCGGGTTGTGGTCCCGGTTGTCGTGGGTTCAATTCCCATCAGTCACCCCAAATGACGAAGCCCCCTCCTCCGGGAGGGGGCTTCGTCGTATGCGTGGGTCAGGGGGTGGGCTCGACGCTGGGCGTACCGGCGTCCGGCGTGGTGTCGGCCGACGGCGGCTCGTACGGCAGGGCGCTGCCCTTGACGTACTCGTCCCAGCTCATGTTCCAGTCGGTCCAGCCGTTGCCGTTCTGGAGCTTGCGCTCGGTGCCCTTCACGGTGATCGGGTCACCGATGCGGGTGTTGGCGAACAGCCAGTTGCCTTCCTTCATCGAGACGTTGACGCAGCCGTGCGACACGTTCGTGCGGCCCTGCACGCCCTCGGACCACGGCGCGGCGTGGATGAACTCGCCGCCCCAGGTGAGCCGCTGGGCGTAGTCGATCTCGGTGCGGTAGCCCTCCTCCGGGCCCAGCTCCTCCATGGTGTCGAAGACCGTGTGCCGGAGCTTCTCGATCACCACCATGGTGCCGCTGGAGGAGGGGGTGCTCTTCTTGCCCAGGCTCACCGGGATGGTCTTGACCACCTTGCCGTCGCGGGTGACGGTCATCCGCTTGGTGCGGTTGTCGACTGTCATCACGAACGACGGGCCGATCTTGACGTCGACGCTGAGGTCGGCCCGGCCGTACCAGCCGCCGCCCAGCGGCAGCCCGCCCGCCTGCACCTTGTAACTGACCGTGCTGTTGGCCTTCCAGAACGTCTTCGGCCGGTAGCGCACCTCGGTCGGGCTCACCCAGTGCCAGATGCCCTCCTGGGCCGGCTTCGAGGTGACAGTCATCCGGCGCTGGATGTCGTCGCGGTAGTCCTCCGGGATGGCCCGGCCGAACTTCACGATCAGCGGCATGGCCACGCCCACGACCTGGTTGTCGCCGAGGAAGCTGGTGACCCGGATCTGCTTGGCCGGCTTCGCCATCGTGGTGAACGTGCTGGTGGCGGTGGCGGGCTTGCCGTCGTCGCCGGTCGCGGTCACGGTCGCCGTGTACGTCTGCCCGTACTCCAGGGCCGCTGACGGCAGCCAGCTCCCGCCGTCCGCCGCGAGCGTGCCGTCGACGACCTTGCCGGCGGCGTCCTTCAGCTCGACTGTGGTCTCCTGCGCCTCCTTCGTGGTGAAGGTGACGGCGGTGGACGCCGGTACGTCCTTGGCGTCGGCGGCGGGCTCACTGATGGTAGCCGCCGCCTTCGGGGCCTTCTCGCCGCCGTCGCCGCCGCCCTGCCAGCTCGACGGCTTGTCGCCGCCGCCGCTGGTGCAGGCGGTCAGGGCCATCGCGGCGGCGAGCAGCCCGGCTGCCAGCGCACGGCGGCGGCCGACGCGTCGGGCGCTCGCGCCCCGGATCGGTTCGTCCTGGCCAGCTCGCATGACTCCCTCACAAGGTGATGCCGTTCCCCGTCGTCTCAGGTCAGACGCGCCGGAGCGGGTGCGCGTTGCCGGACGTGAAACGGAACACCCCGCGCGGGTGTAACGATTCCCCTGCCGTCCGGCGCTTCGTCGGAGGTGGCGTGTCCGACCACGTTACGCCGGTCAGAACGGCGACGGCTGCCCGCCCTGCGGAACCGGCAGCGCGCTGCCGGCGACGAACTGCGACCAGCTCATGCTCCACGCCGTCCAGCCGTTACCCGGGGCCAGGCGGCGCTCGGTGCCCTTCACCGTGATCGGGTCGCCCACCATCGTCTTGCCGAACAGCCACCGGCCGTTGGCCATCGACACGTTGACGCAGCCGTGCGAGACGTTGCGGCGGCCCTGCACGCCCTCGGACCAGGGCGCGGCGTGGATGTACTCGCCACCCCAGGTGATCCGCTGGGCGAAGTCGATCTCGGTGACGTAGCGGTTGGCCGGGTCCGGCTCGCTGCGGGTGTCGAAGACGGTGGACTCCTTCTTCTCCATCACCACCATCGTGCCGCTGGAGGAGGGGGTGCTCTTCTTGCCCAGGCTGACCGGCAGCGTACGGATCACGGTGCCGTTCTCGGAGACCGTCATCTGCTTGGTCGCGTTGTCCACTGTCATCTCGAACGCGCGGCCGATCTTGGCGGTGGCGCTGCGGTCGATGTTGCCGTACCGGCCGTTGCTCAGCGGGATCCCGGCCAGCGCCAGCCGGACCGTGATCGTGGTGCCGGTCTTCCAGTACTCCGGGGCGCGGTAGTAGGCCTGCGTGCCGTTGTCGACCCAGTGCCAGGCGCCGGGCTGCGGCGGGTCGGTCTGCACGAACATCCGCTTCTGCACCGCGGCGCGGTCCTTCTTCGGGATACCAGGGGAGAACTCGGCGACCACCGGCATGGCCACCCCGTACGTCTTGCCGCTGAACATGTAGAGGCCGGAGCCGATCATCGACTTGGGCTTGGCCATCGTGGTGAACGTGCTGGTGCCCTGGTAGGTCTGGCCGTCCTTGCCGGCGCCGGTGACCGTGGCGGTG
This sequence comes from Micromonospora sp. CNZ285, assembly GCF_004637285.1. Lineage (NCBI taxonomy): Bacteria > Bacillati > Actinomycetota > Actinomycetes > Micromonosporales > Micromonosporaceae > Micromonospora > Micromonospora sp. CNZ285. The sequence continues at coordinate 6,636,039 of NZ_SPQD01000001.1, forward strand.
TACTTGGTGCCGTACTTCAGCGCGGCGGACGGCACCCAGCTGGAGCCGTCGCGCCGCATCCGCCCGGCGACGCTCGTTCCGTCGGCGGCGGCGAGCACCACCTTCGACACGGTGCCGCCACCGGGGATGCGGGCGCTGATCTCGGTGCTGACCGGCCGGGCGTTCGCGCCGTCGGCGGGGCTCACTGTCAGCGGTGGCGCGGCGGCGTTGTCGCTGGGTGCGACGCTCGGGTCGGGCGCGGCGGACGAGACGCCGCCCACCTGCTGCTGGCCGGGCACGAACTCCGGCTTCTTCCCCTCGTCGCCGCCGCCGCACCCGGTCAGCGCCAGCGACGCCGTCAGGACCAGGACGCCCACCGTCGCCCCGGCTCGCGCGAACCTGCCCATGCCCACCCCTGTCATCGCGTGCCTGGCGGACATCGTGCCGTATCGACGCTCACACGCCCGCCCCCGCGCCGGATCGGATGACCGTTTTGGCCGCTTTCGCCGGTTAAGCTCGTCCGAAGGGTGGACCCCGGTATCGGATTGGAACCCGCCTCGGCGGGCGTGCTAATCTTCTTCCCGTTGTCAGCGAGCGCCGCTAGCTCAACTGGCAGAGCAGCGGACTCTTAATCCGCGGGTTCGGGGTTCGAGTCCCTGGCGGCGCACCAACGATCAAGGCCTTGACCTGGCGCTTCACGCCGGTCGGGGCCTTTTTCGCGTACGCCGCCGGCGGTGCCCGTCAGTGGGTGGAACGCCACGGGTGTCAAACCGGCCGGAAGGCACCCATGACGTTCCACCGAGCGCGGTCCGCCTGGGCGGCCCGCGTACCGCCTGCGGTACCTGACGCCAGGGAGGGATCGTGTCCGCTGAGGCCACCGGCAGCCCGGGCACGATCCTCGTCTGCGTCAGGGGCAATTCCGGCTCGGGTAAGAGCAGCATCGCCCGCGAACTGCGACGCCGGCACGGCCGGGGGTGCGCCCTCGTCGAACAGGACTACCTGCGCCGCATCGTCCTGCTCGAACGGGACAAGCCCGGCGGCGTCGCTCCCGCGTTGATCGAGCAGACCGCCCGGTTCGCCCTCGACCACGGCTACCACGTGGTCCTGGAAGGCATCCTCCACACCGGCCGCTACCGCGACGTGCTGACCTCGCTGCGCGACGGCCACCGGGGGCGGTCACTGTTCTGCTACCTCGACGTGTCGCTGGCCGAGACGCTGCGCCGGCATCTGACCCGCCCGCAGGCCGGTGACTTCACCGCCGAGCAGATGAGCGGCTGGTACGCCGCGCACGACGTCCTGGGCTGGCCCGGCGAACTCGTCCTCCCGGAGACCACCGGCCTGGACGAGGCGGTCGAGGCGATCGCGGCCGCCTCCGGGCTGCCCCAGCACGGGCGCGGGGGTTAGGCGGTGCTTGCCCTTCCGGTTACCGCAAGGGGCAGTCTGGGGTCATGTTGTCGATCAGCGAGTTCAGCCAGATGTGCCACCTGTCGTCGCAGGCGCTGCGCTTCTACCACGCCGAAGGGCTGCTCGTGCCCGCCGAGGTCGACGACCGGACCGGCCACCGCTCGTACGCCTTCGACCAGGTGGAACGGGCCATGCTGATCACCCTGCTACGGGACACCGGGATGAGCGTCAAGCTCGTCCGGCGCGCCCTCGACGAACCGGACCAGGCGGTCGCCCTGCTCGACCGGCACAGCGACGAGGTCAGCCGGCAACGACAGGCTCAGGCCGAGGCCATCGCGGCGGCCCGCGCCGTCTTCGAGGCGCAGCCCGAACCGCGGTTGCGGCACGTGCCGGCCACGACCGTGGTGGCGCGGCTCGTGCCCGGCACACCGCTGGGCCGGGACGCGCAGGAGTGGGACCGGGCCGAGGAGATCATCACGGCGGCGGCGGCCGACCTGGTCACCACCGTGCGGCAGGCCGGCGTCACCTGCCTTGGTGAGCCGTGGCGGACGCTGGCGCTGGAGACGCCGGAACAGGACCGGCGGGTACTCGACGGCACCGGGCCGTTCTGGACGGTCAAGGTCGCGGTGGAGGGCACCCCGGAGACGCTGCCGTCCCTGCCCGCCGACTTGATCGTGCAGACGCCCGACGCCCACGACGAGCTGTCCATCTTCATGCCGGGCCGCAACACGATGGCCAAGTACTGCACAGTGGTCCTGCGCCTGCTCGACGCCGTCCCGCCCGACGGCGACCGGTTCGTCAACCTGGCGCGCCTGCGTCAGGAGGTCCGGCCCGACGGCGTGCTCAGCAGCGCGCCCGTCGAACGACGACCGGCCTGACCCGCCGGGCCGGTCCGTCGGTCAGACGCCCCGGAAACTACGGCGGTACGCCTGCGGACTCGTGCCGGTGATCCGCTTGAAGCGGTCCCGGAAGGCGGTGGTGGAGCCGAAGCCGACCTGGCTCGCCACCCGGTCGACGGGATGGGTGGTGGTCTCCAGCAGGTGCTGGGCCTGGTGTACGCGCATCCGGTGCAGCCACCGCAGCGGGGTGGTGCCGGTCTGGTCCCGGAACCGGCGGTTCAGCGTGCGAGTGCTCAGCCCCGCGTGCCGGGCGATGTCGGCGAGGGTCAGCTCACGCCGGACGCTGTCGCGCATCCAGGCCAGCAGCGGTTCCAGCGTCGCACCATCGGGAGTGGGCGGCTCGTGGGTGATGAACTGCGCCTGTCCGCCCGCGCGTTCCAGCGGCATGACCGACAGCCGCGCCGCGTCGGCGGCGACGGCGGCGCCGTGGTCGCGCCGGACCAGGTGCAGGCACAGGTCGAGCCCGGCGGCGGCGCCGGCGGAGGTCAGGAGCCGGCCGTTGTCCACGTACAGGACGTTGGGGTCGACCCGGATCCGCGGATACCGGGCGGCGAGCCGGTCGGTGGCGACCCAGTGCGTCGTGGCGCGATGCCCGTCGAGCAGGCCGGTGGCCGCGAGGGTGAACGCGCCACCGCAGATCGAGGCGATCCGGGCCCCGTTGGCCGCCGCGGTCCGCAGCGCGTCGAGGACCGCTGCGGGCTCCGCGGCGGCGGGGTCGGAGACACCGGGTACGACGACGGTGTCCGCGTCGGCGAGGACGTCCAGGCCGTACGGCACGGCGATGTCGAACGCGCCGGTGGTGACAGTCGGCGTCGCGGCGCAGACGACGACGCGGTAGCCGGGGCGGCCGTCGGGCAGGCGGGTGCGGCCGAAGACCTCCATCGGGGTGGTCAGGTCGAACGGCACGACGCTGTCCAGGGCGAGCACGGCCACTGTGTGCATGGCGGAATTCAACCAGTCAGGACCGGGCGGCGACCGGAGTGCGCGCGTCGGCCGCCCGCCGCGTGAGCCGGTGGTACAGCTCCCTGACGGACAGGCCGCCGGCGAAGCACCAGAGCGCGATGACTGGATCGCAGAGGGCGCAGCCGAAGGACGAGTCGTGCAGCGACGGGATGATCGGGGTGCCGCGGCGGTGGTGCAGCACGTCCCAGGCCGTGTGCAGCAGCCACCCGACACCGATGAAGGTGTACGAGGTGAGCCCGGCGTAGCCCACCGCGACGAGCAGGGCGCAGAAGGCCAGTTCCCACAGCCCGAATCCGCCACCGCTGAGGTAGGCGGCACCGGCGCCGGTGACGACCAGCGCGTTCAGCCGCCGCCGGTGCGGCTCGGGCACGAGCGAGGTGAGCCCGACGTAGACCAGGCCGATCACGACCGGCATGACATAGCGAAGCACGAGCCAGCCCTCGTTCCGTTCGCGGAAAGCGTCTCGTGGAGGAGCCTAGGAACGCCTGCCACCGGCGACGAGAGGCGAAAATGCCAGGCTCCGCCGGATTCTCGCCACGCCGGCGGGCGCGGGGACGAGGTCGTCGCACGGATACCGGCGACGTGCCTCGTCGTCGGACACGCCCCACCGGTCACCGAGCATCGGCCCGGCCCAGCACCAGCGTGGTCCGTAGGTCGAGCACGACGGTGCCGCCGAAGTCGTCGACCAGCCGGTCGAGGGCGGCGATCCCGCGTCGCTGCTGCTCCGGTGTGCGGGACAGGTACGGCCCGAACGTGCGCATCAGCGCCAGATACCGTTCCTTGTCCAGCGGCAGTTCCCGCCGGAACACCTCGCGGCGTACGTCGTCGAACTGCCCGCTGTCGAGGACGTCCCGGTGGAACCAGTCGACGGGCCGCTCCCGGACGGTGGGGTCGACGGATCGCAGCGCGGCCCGGACGGCGGCCTGCTGACCGGCGTCGGCGTAGTCGTAGCGGTGCCCGAAGACGGCGAGCGTGCCGCCGGGTGCCAGGGCGCGCCGGGCCAGGGCGTTGCGGGTGGCGGCGTCCAGCCAGTGCCAGGCCATCGCGCAGGCGAGCACGTCCACCCCGCCGGCGGGTGGCGACCATCGCTCGAACGTCGTCGCCTCGACGCGGGCGTCCGGGAACCGCTCGGCCAGCCGGGCCGCCATCAGTGCGTCCGGTTCCACGCAGGTCAGTGGCGCGCCGAGGCGGACCAGCACCTCGGTGCCCTTGCCGGTGCCCGCGCCGACCTCGACCACCGACGCCGGTGGGCCGCCGAGGTAGGCGAGGATCGCCCCGGCGATCTCCGGCGGATATCCCGGCCGGGCGCGCTCGTACAGGTCGGCGACCGTGCCGAAGACATTCATCACCAGCAGGATACGGCTCCGACCGGTCCCCGACAGACCGCGCGGAAACCGGCCCACCCGCTTCTACAGTCCGCACCATGAGGTGGACCCTGCGGCTGGCTGCGGCGCTCGGCGTACTCGTGACCGCTCTGGCGACCGGGGCGGCGAGCGGCGCCGCGGCGCCCGCCGACGGCGGCCTCGGCCTGGCCCTGCGGCCCGGCCAGGCCGACTACCGGGCCGGGGACCAGGTCCGCCTCGACCTCACCGTCACGAACACGACCGGCTCGGCGTGCGCGCTCGCCACCGGGCCCGTCGGCACCGTGCAGATAACGGGGGTACGCCGGGACGGGCGCGACGTCGAGCCGACGCTCGCCCGCAGCTTCTTCGAGGACGGGATCGGCGCCGCCGCCACCGCCGGGTTCACCACTGTGGAGCCGGGAGCGACCGCCGCCGTGGCGTCGACCGGGGTACGGCTGCGCGACGGCGAGGTCGTGCTCCGCTCGGTGGCCGCCACCCCGGACGGCGGTGGGCTGGACACGCTCTGGCCGGTCGGCGCACCCGGCCGGTACGAGGTCACCGCCGGCTACGTGACGCTGCCGGTCACAGGCGCGACGAACCCGTGCGCGGGCGCGACAGCGCTGCGGACCGCCACGTTCACCGTGTCCGACGACAGCGGTCCCGGCCGGCGCTGGCCCTGGCTCGTCGGCGGGGGAGCACTGGCGCTGCTCGTCGTCGCGCTGGTCGTGCTGCTGCTGGTACGCCGACGACGCCGGCCGACAGCCGCCGCCGTGGCCCTGGTGCTGCTGGTGGCCGTCGGCGTGTACGTCGGCGGTGGTGCCCGGCCGGCGCGGGCCGACTACGGCGTCGACCCGACCGCCGGGGTGCCGGTCAGCGGCGTCGACTTCCAGGCGGCTGTCGACGGCTGCCTGGCCGGGTTCGCGCTACCCGGCGGCGACCCGTCCGGCCTGCTGCCCCGGCTGCGCGACAAGAAGAGTCCCCGGGTGCGGATCATCCCGACCACGGGTGGCTCCGGCGCGTTCGAGACGCCGGACAGTGCCGACGGCAAGGGCTCCTCGACCGTCACGTGGAACCCGACCTCCACCGACCCGTACGGCGACGGGGTGGCCCGTGACCCCTGCGCCGCGCTGTACCACGAGCTGAACCACGCCGACGACATCTCCCGGAACGCGGTGCCGCAGGGCGAGTGCGGCGGCACCGGCATCCGTACCGCCGAGGTGAAGGCGACGCTCGCGGAGAACCGCTACCGGGCGGCGAAAGGGCTGCCGCCGCGCACCGAGTACGACGGGAAGACGCTGCCGAAGAACCTCGACGAGTGCAAGAAACCGGCCAAGAAGACACCGCCGCCGAAGGGCCCGGTGAAGCTCTGCGAGGACGGCGCTGACTGCGGCGGCAGCAACGGCGACCCGCACCTGGTCACGTTCGACCGGGTCGCCTACGACTTCCAGGCCGTCGGCGAGTTCACGCTGGTCGCGTCCACCGGCGGCGACCCGCTGGAGGTGCAGGTCCGGCAGGCCCCGATGGCCGGCACGCGTACCGCCTCGGTCAACTCGGCTGTCGCGTTCCGGATCGGCGCGCACCGCGTCGCGCTCACCCTCACCGACGGCGGCACCCGCGTGCACGTCGACGGCGCGTCACCGGCCGCGCCGCCGGACCGCACCGACCTGGCCGGCGGCGGCACCCTCACCCGCCGCCCGTCGGACACCGGCCCCACCGACGGGTACGACGTGACGTGGCCGGACGGGTCCGCGGCGGCGGTGGACCAGATCGGCCGCTACGGCTACCGCGTGCTGGTCCGGCTCGCCGAGACCCGGGCCGGGAAGGTACGCGGACTGCTCGGCGACTTCGACGGCGACCCGGCCGACGACATCGCGCCCGCCTCCGGGGCGGCGCTGGCCCAGCCGGTGCCGTTCGCGAAGCTCTATCCCGCGTACGCGGACAGCTGGCGGATCACCCCGGACCGGTCGCTGCTGCACTACGACGACGGGCAGGACACCGGCACCTTCACCGACCGCGCGTTCCCGGAACGGGAGGTCACCGTCGGCGACCTCGACCCGGCCCGGCGCGCGGCGGCCGAACAGGTCTGCCGCTGGGCCGGCGTCACAGCGCCCGCCCAGCTCGCCGAATGCGTCTTCGACGTCGCGGTGAGCGGCCGGTCCGAGTTCGCCGTGGCCGGCGCGAGCACCGAACGGGTCGCGTCGCCGGCGGCCACCCCGATCGCCGCCGTACCCGTCGCCACCGCCACGCTCACCCCCGGCGGGGAGCCGCTGACGTTCGCGGCCCGCGCCGGGGACGCCGTCTTCGTCGACGCCACCGCGCCGGGCATCGGGGACCGCTGCTCGCCGTACGTGCTCACCGAGCCGGGCGGACGGGAGATCGCCAGCGGCTGCAACATCAAGGGTGCCGGGTACGTCGACCGCGTCGACCTCACCGCCACCGGCGCGTACGCGCTGCGGGTCGTCGCCGCGCCAGGTGACACCGGCCGCGCCGCCGTGCGGGTGTACACGGCCCGGGACAGCGACGGCACGCTGCAACCGAACGGCTCGGCGGTCACCGCGACAGTCGCACAACCCGGCGCGCGGGCGCGTTACCGGTTCACCGGGCGCGCGGGGGAGCGCGTCTACGTGGAGGTGCCCGCGAGCAGCCTCACCGACCAGTGCTCCCCGCTGGAACTGCGGGACGCCGAGGGACGGCTGCTGCGCAGCGGCTGCGTGATCAACGGCGCCGGTGAGATCGACGGCACGCTGCTGCCCGCCGACGGGACGTACACAGTGGTGGTCGACCCGACCGAACGCGGCACCGGTACGACCACGCTGCGGCTGGTCACCAGCCGGGACCGGGAGGCGACGATCACCGTCGGCGGACCGCCTGTCGTCGCCGTCGTGGACCGGTCCGGCGCGCTCACCGGCTACCGGTTCACCGCAACGGCCGGCACGTCCGTGACGGTGAGCGCGACCGCCTCCGACCTGCCGGACCAGTGCGGCGTGCTGGCGCTGCGCGCGCCCGACGGCAGCACCGTCGGCACGGGCTGCGTGATCAACGGGGCGGGTGAACTCGGGCCGGCGGTGCTGCCGACGTCCGGGGCGTACACCCTGGTGGTGGACCCGTCCGGGGCCGCGACCGGGCAGGTCACGCTGGCGTTGCGGTGAGGCCGACCCTGCTTTTCCGGGGTGGCCGGCGGGCGTGCTAACGTCTCGTCCCGTTGTCAGCGAGCGCCGCTAGCTCAACTGGCAGAGCAGCGGACTCTTAATCCGCGGGTTCGGGGTTCGAGTCCCTGGCGGCGCACCAACGATCAAGGCCTTGACCTGGTGGTTAACACCGGGTCAAGGCCTTGATCGTGTCTGCTGGCCGGTGGTGGTGGCTCGCTGGGTGCTCGGGAGCCGATGGACCGGGTTGGTGCCGGTGGGACGCGGCGGGGTGTTCCGGGACGCCGTCGGTGGCTGCCGGCGGCGGGATGCGGCGGCCCAATGATTGCGGCTTCGGCGGTTCCGGATCCGGGTCGGTGTGCGCGAGTGCGCTCGGAGCCTGGGTGAGGCGATCTTGGCGGAAAGCGATATGCCGTTTCTGCGCTTCCGCCGTCGTCTCTTCGGCTGATTCGGTGAACAGTAATCATGGAAAACGTCTCACAAACCCCGTTTTGAGGGTGCGGGAGTTCCAGCGGGGTGGTGCGGGAGTTCCAGCGGGGTGTCGCGGGGGACGGCCGGGCGTCGATGGGTGGGGGATCATCGATGGGTGGCCGGTGGTCGTGAGCTGACGCCTCGGCGGTGGCGGATCCTGTCGTTCCTGGCGTTGCACGGCATGGCGACCACGAGCGACGTCGCCGTGGTGACGGGGGTGCCCCGGTTGACGGCGCACCGGGACCTCACCTGGCTGCACGCGGCGGGTCTGGTGGGCCGGGAGCAGTCGGCGGAGGACCGGTCGCACGCCTGGTGGTATTGGACCATGGATGAGGGCGCCGAACTGCTGAACCGTGATCTCGTCGCGTCGGGGCGGCGGGTGCCGCTGCGTCTGGGTCAGCGGCAGTGGGGTGCGGCGCACTATCTGCTGTTCCTGCCGCTACTGGCGGCCTCTCGGCAGGATCCGGGCCGGTGTGGGCTGTTCCAGTGGTTGACGACGGTGGACACGTCGGTGTGGCTGCGCGAGCGGGGCCTGGCGCATCTGCGCGCCGACGGGTACGGGGTGTGGCTGGAAGACGGCCGGTGTGTGCGGTTCCTGGTGCACGTGGATCCGGGCCCCGGTGGGTGAGGTGATCGCCGAACGCGAACGGTTGACCGCTGGGCTCGGTGCTGTTCTGGCCGGCTATCGGCGCACCGACGCCGCTGTGCCGGTCGGCGCGGTACTGGTCATCGCCCATGACGCCGCCCGGGAGGCCAACCTGCTCGCTGACCTGGCGAGCTGGCCGCTGCGGGTGCCGGTGGCGGTCACCACCGTAGAACTGCTCCACCAACACTGGCCGCACGCTCAGGTGTGGATGCTCCCGGTGGCCTCCGCACGTCATCGGTTGATCGACATTCCCCTTCAGTCGAGCTACACCCGACGAGTCGAAGGTAGGCAGACCGGCAAGTGAATGCCGTGCGGACCACCATCGGCCCGTCCTACACACTAATGAGCAAGTCGACGTAGGGAGTATTCGCTTTTGCCGAGTTGAGTGCACTTATGGGTACACATCACTTCCGGTCTGTAAAGGCTGTAGTGGCATACTAATTCAGCGTAGGTCGCCGGATTCGATCGCCTTCTTGACGTACGAGAAGAATCTATTAAAGCCGGCCGCGACACGCGCGCAACGCTTAAGATCGTAGGGTGGCTGACTTAAGATGAAGTTCTTTATGGAGTCTGACCAGAACGCCGATGTCGCTTTTGCTCTTAGTAGATCAGGAAGCGTGGAGCCCCGATGCTCCGCCATAGCCTCAATTACGTCTAAATCGCCGAGCGTCATCAGTTCTACGAGTGCGATACCCGGTTCTTGCAGAATACCCCGCCTGCGAAGCTCATCCCGGACAATCCCCATCACTATGAAATTAATAGGAAAGCCCTCGGCCAGAACAATGACGGGAAAGAATTCTTTGACTCTCATGCCCGGCCGGCCCGTCAATCTGGCAGGATGAGATCGCAGATGATTAATCGTTTCGGAGACTTGACCTGCTTCCGCGATTATCATCTCAACATCGCGCTCAAGGCCGGTGATAGAAGAGGCATTCACGGTATGCCTTTGAGGTGGCGTGGTAGTGACCTCCACGACAACCCAGGCGTCGCCATAATCGACGGCGACGTCGGCAACAGAGCTGCCCCTATAAGCCTTCTTTAAATGCTTGTCTAGATAAACGCGCTGAGCCTGGAAGCGGCCCGTGATCGACTGGAATACTTCACCGACGTGTCGTTCCGAATATTCGTTGTAAGCCTGGCGAATGGCCGGAGTCGTCTTTCTCCCCGCTAGCCCGAGTCCGTGCTCGATGTCATACCACAAGGGAAAATCGATGCACCTATCAAGGACAAGGTCGGGGTCCAAGGCAAGCACCTCGTCGCCAAATCGAATGAGTGGGAATCGTGCGATCGTTGTAAAATACCAGCTGAGGTTTCGATCGCCCCATTCCGCCGCCATGGTTCGCCTGTACTCTTCTACGTTAAGAGATATGTATTGCAGGATTTTCTGGACGGTTTCCGGCTGCCAACCAGATCGGCCGAAGTACTCATCTGGGCGAGTCCAGCAACCCTTTCCATTTGTAGCTCTCATCCACAAGAGAACACAAAAGGCTGCCAGTTCGTTGATCGTAAATCCACAAGCGGCAGCGAACGACTCCTCCATTGTCTCCTGATGGGGAGTTGCGCGACGTTCGGCCGGAATCTCGACCCACCGGCGAAGAAAGCTTGTGGCCCGCGAGTCAACGCGATCGCTTGCGTGGAAATTTGTGTTGGCCGCCATTTCGAGGCCGAGTTCATTCAGCAGGGGAGGGTCTGAAGTTTCCGGAATGTCAGAGTCAATATTGTCTGCCAGGATTAGCAGCAATGCGGGCAGGGGAATCGCTAGCCTGTCCTCCTCGGCCACCTCGTCAGGACTAACGCGAAGGATTAGCTTCGCCAAGACCATTAGCAGTTGTGGCGCGTGAAGTACGGACCCTTCTGCCAGTGCTGTCGCCACACGATCCCGCACTGGCGGTCTAAAGAATTGCAGCGATTCTCGATCCAGATTTCGAGCAGATTCGCCTCTGTCGAGCCGGCGGATTGTCGCCATGCAGAGCGCAACCACGCCGAGGGCCTCTCGGATTGGAACCCGTTGCAAAAAATAAATTAGATATATGCCGTCTATCTTTTGCTGATCCGCAACATCACTGAAGGTAATGTAGGTCTTCGCATTATCGAGCGGATTTGGATCGGTTTGCTCTGATAGCGGGGCCCACAAACCCAGCGCCGTACGCGTGTAAGTTCTCGGAGGTGGCACTGAGCCGCCGAATTGGGATCGGCGACTTCCAGGGGGTGCGGTAAGGTAGCCGCCCAAGCTAGATGGAACGTGCCCCAGGAAAAGACCATTCAGGCGTTCAAGTGATTCCGGAAAATCACCGGTTTCGGGTCCCAGCACTTGTAGCATCCCTCACAGGTCACTCGTCCAGAGCTGACAGAAGGTAAGAATAAGGCTTCCAACCCGTGCATGGCGTCCAGGCCACCTGGGCCTGCCTTCCTACGAGGAGTATCTTCATACAACTCCATCGGGCTTGCTCCTCTGACGCTGAGCGTGTGTCAGTGCGGCCGAGGCTCTGTCACCGTTCGTGACCGTGCGGGCTGTGTGCGGGCTGCCGCAGGGTCATGTCCCGTGCTGCTGTCGTGCCGAGACGGGTGGGCTGCGGCTAATCGGCGCGCCCGATCGTGAGGTTGCTGTCGGCCGGCTTCGTGTGCCACAGGGCCCGAAGCGGCGGATGCTGCTCCAAGTCGGATCGCATCTTGGCCAGTGCCGCGTGCCGGTGGGGACCGGCTGGAGCGAAGTTGAAGCCGGTGTCCTGCTCAGCCAGGGCGGCGATGCCCGTCAACTCAGGCCCAGCGTCGAAGCGCATGTCGAGGCTGACCTGCCAGTACTCGGGATCCGTGCAGGAGCCGACTCGGTCATCAATGCCGGCGATGGCTAACTGCCGTGTGAACGTCAGCGACGGGCGGTAGTCGTCCCAGGAATAGCAGCCCCACTGAACGATGAAGCCGTCGGCGTCGGAGTCCCTACGCGGATCGACTCCATCGATCTCCACCTGCAAGAATTCACCGAAAGCTCGCCAGGCTGCCTCGACGTTGATGACATCGGCGGCGTCAATGCCATGGCCTGCCAGGTGCTGAGTGAACACTTCGGCGCTTGACCACCACGGAGCCGGCATGACGGTCATTGTCCAGGGTCGTACTTGTGGAAGTTGATGCAGTCGCCAGTTCCTGGTAGCGGAGGGCCAGACCTACCGGGTCCCACGGCCGGTCCATGCTCGTGGCGCCGATGCGGACCGTTTCGCCGTAGCGCACGGAGGGGTTGGGTGCGCCCTTCACGATGATCGGAAGTCGGTGTGTCGTTGGCTGGCTCGGACGAGCTTAAGGTATCGGCTGCGTGTTGGGGCACTGCCTGTCGCGCCAAGCTCGTGAGGAAGTCAAAGTGGGCACAGTGCTCCAGTACCGCGTCGTCAACTGCACCGAGCCGGCCGTACGTGTGGAGAAAGCTCGCGCGTAGGTCGGGGCGGTGGGGCCAGACACGAGTGGCGAGTCGTACGAGGTCCCGTGCAGGTAGGTCGTAGCGGCTGTGCTCGAAGTCGATCAGCCTGACCGTGCCGTCGTCGCCGTAGATCATGTTGCGGGGCATGAAGTCGAGGTGGCACGGAAGGGCAGGCAGCGGCGCCAGGTCTCGGAGGGCCCGCATGTGCGCGCGTACCTCGGCCATGCGAGCGACGGTGATGCGGTCTCCGGCCTGGTGGATCCAGTACTCGGCGCGTTCTGCCAGCCAGGCCGTCCAGTCTGGTTCGAGGCGGGGTGGTCCAGCGGCATGCAGTGTCTTGAGCAGCTGTCCTGCCTGCCGGTAGGCGTTCTGCTCGGCCCCGGGGCCGAGCTGCCGCTCGGCGAGCGGGACTCCCGCTACGGCGGTGATGACGATGGCCGGCGGGTCGTCGGTTGTCGCGAGCAGTTGGGGTGCCCTGTCTCCGAGGGCAGGAACCCAGGTTCGGTAGGCGTGTACTTCTTGGTGATGCCGTTCCAGGCTGCGATGGGTCTTGACAATGACGTCTCCATGGGCGGACGTCGAGGCGCGGAGGACGCGAGTGCCTGCGTGCCCCGGGTGCGAGGTCACGGGCTTGGCATCGTCGTCGAGGAGCCGTTGGCAGAGCGCGAGGTGAACGTTGACGTCAGCCATGGCGGAGTTGGAGGTGTCGGGTGTCGTTGTGGCTGGCGAGCTGCCAGATGGTGCGGCCGAAGCGGTTGGTCGGTCGCTGCCACCGGGCGATGGAGGCGTGGTGGGTGACGAAGCCGAGTCGCAGGCAGGCGTTCCGGGGTAGGCCGAGGAGCAGGTTGTGGGCCGCTTCGACGGTTTCGCCGTGGGCGGCGATGAGGATTCGTTCACCGTCGTGGCGGGCGAGGATCTTCTGAAGTGCGGCGGTCGCCCGGTTGAGGTACCCGTTCCACGTCTCGGAGCCGGAAGCGTACTGGCGGTCCGGGCTGTGCTGAGGCGGCCCCTGGAAGGTGGTCTTGACCTCGACCCAGGGTTGGCCGTCGGCGTCGCCGTGGTCAGGGCCGCGGAGGTCCGGGTCGATGGTGGGGGGCAAGTGCAGAGCTTGCGCGATGATCCCGGCGGTCTGGGTGACGCGGAGTCTGGGTGTGGCGTAGAAGGCGGCATAGGGCCGTTTGGCGTGTTCGGCTGCCAGGCGGGCGGCGAGTTGCTGCGCCTGGTTCCGGCCGAGGTCGGTGAGGCCGGTGCAGCCCTGTTCGCCGCCGACGATTCCGGCGACGTTGCAGGCAGCTTCGCCGTGGCGGGCGATGACGAGTTCGGTTGTCTGGGTCATACGTGTGTTCCTTCTCAGGGCAGCTCGGTAAGGAACGGGTCGGGCCAGGGACGGACGGCAGGCCACGGGTGCCGATAGCCGTTGCGGCCGAGATATCGCAGAGTCAGCAGGTGGTGCAGCTCGGCGTACCGTTTCAGGTCGGCCAGGCTGCAGATCTGCGGCGCGACAGCGACGCGGTAGGCGCGCAGACAGCGAGTGATCGATCGGTCGGCGAGGCGGCCGTAGGTCATCGACGCGGTGACCAGGAGACCGGCCAGGTCGTAGCCGAAGGGAGCGAGCGTGAGGTCGTCGAAGTCGACGACGGCGACCTCATTGCCGTTCGCGAGGTAGTTCCGAACGTTCGGGTCCTTGTAGAACGTCACGGACTCCCCGGCTCTGTCGAGTAGGGCGTCGATGACCGATCCGTGGATGCCCGCCTCGGCGGCGGCGTGGTGTAGCGGCGCCCGACGTGGACTGGCGAAGTCGGGGATCACGAGGCCGGTCGAGGTGGTGTGAGGTCGGTCGAGGCGCGTGACCCGAAGCTCCTGCCGGTGTGCGGCAGCGTGGAGACGGCCCAGGGCTGCCGCGGCCTGCGGAAGATCTTCGACCCCAGGTGCACGCCCGGGCAGCCGTTCGAACACAAGATGCTGGGCACCCCACGCGATGAGAGCAGGCAGGCGTACGCCGGAGTCCAGGCTGGCGAGCCAGCCGTGGTGGGCGGCAGCGGTGGCGCAGCGTTCCGGGTCGTCGTACCGCTTGACGAAGAGATCGCCGCTCATGGCCGCACCGCCACGGCGTAGCTGACCGTGGATCGGGTCGTGTAGGGCGGTGGGGCCAGCCGCTGCTGGAGGGTCGCCGTCACAGCGGCGATCCCGCCGGTGAGGGTAATCCGGTACTTGGGTGTGGTGGTGAGGTAGCGGGCGAGGTGCGTGGCATCGGCGAAGCGGAAGACGTGTTCCTCGTGCTGGATGTCTAGGACCGTCAGATGGCTGGCGGTGACGGTGCGCAGATTGTCGCTGTGGAAGCTCTCGTAGAGGCTCGGTCGGCTGGTGGCGTGCGGGTCGAGGCCGGCGGCGTGGACCAGATGGTCGAGTTCGGCGTAGCTGTCCAGCGACTTGGTGACCAGGACAGCGGTACCGCCGGGGCGTAGGCAGCGGGCGATCTCGGCGATGGCCTTGTCCGGTGTCGGCGAGTGGTAAAGGCAGAAGGCGGCAACCGCAGCGTCGGCAGCGCTGTCGGGCAGCGGCAGGTGGTGGAAGTCGGCCTGGACTACCGAGCCCAGCGCTCCGGCGTCCGCGAGGCGGCCACGGGTGGTGTGGAGAAGCGCCGCGGAGGCGTCCACGGCAGCGAGGCGCTTGGGCCGGAGCCGGTCGGCCAGGCGCAGGGTTGTGGTGCCGCGCCCGCAACCGATGTCGAGCACGTCCGCCGCCGTCGGGACACGAGCGGCAAGCAGGTCGGCGATCGTATCGGCGACGTCGCTTCCGCTGATCTTGGCGCGATGCAGCGCGTGAGTGCGGTCGGCGAGCCGACCGTCGCCCCGGTAGAGGCGGCCGCGGACCAGCGCGGGGTCAAGGAACGGGTTGGCCGACATGCGTCGCCTCCCGTTCCGCTGCGGTCAGGTCACCGGCGGGTGCTCGTCGCGGATTCGTTTGACCAGTTGGGCGGCCTGACGGCGGCTGGTGAGGGTGATCAAGCGGACGTGTGGTCCGTGTTCTTGGATGAGGTTTTGAACTCTCGGGCGCATGGTGCGCCGGTAGCCGAGGATGTAGCGGACGAAGTTCCAGGTGATGCGGTCGTAGACGCCGTCCTGGTGTTGCCCGCCCCGGTAGCGCCAGCGGCGCTGAGCGATACCCCACAGGCAGGTCGTGGCCGGCAGGTCGAGGAAGATCACGGTGTCGGCAGCAGCGAGCCGGATCGGCAGGGTGCCCGCGTAGTTGCCCTCGATGAGCCATCGTTCGCCAGCGACGAGCTTTTCCTGCTGGGCGGCGAACTCGTCCTGCGGTAAGGGGTTCCAGTGCTCGTCGTAATAGGTCGCGTCCAGGTGTGTCAGCGGCACGTCGAGGATCCTGGCCAGCTCGCGTGCGACGGTGGACTTGCCGCTGCCGCCGCAGCCGATGATGGCGATCCTGTCCATGGTTCTCCAGGGTAGAGGGGTGGTTGGCTGGTTCGGTGGCGACACGATGGGTCATGAGAGCACCGACTCGGGGTGATGGAGCAGGTAGCTGAGCACCTCGAGCTGAGTCGAGAGTCGGAATGGGCCAAGGTGCTGGAGGCACTTCGCGATCAGGCTGGCGTGTTCATCGGTGCCGGCGATTTCGCTGAGCCAACCGATGCGGTGCCGCACGTCGGTGGCGTGCTGGACGATCAGCGACGGGGGTACGAGGGCGTCGGCGCTGCGGACTTCAGCGGGCAGCAGAGGCACGCAGCCAGCAAGGACGGCCTCGAAGATCCGTTGAGTCATCTGTCCTGCTGTGGCGTACCGGGCGGGCAGCAGCAGGACGGTCGCGAGTGCGTCGGCATAGATCGCGGACACCCTAGGGAACGGGACTCGGCCGATGAAGTTCAGATTCGGCCAGTGTCGGGTGTCGGCCCATTTGCCCGCAATCAGGTGGGGTAGTTGGGCGGCGGCCGGCGCGAAGTACGTGTCGAACATCAGGTCCCGGTCGTACTGGTTGCCGACGTAGACCAGCGGAGTACGGCGGGGCAGGGCCGCCAGGGCAGCCGGGTCAGCGGCGTCGACGGCTGCGTCGGCGACGGGGAAGAGAAGTGGTACCGCGCCCGAGTTCGGGTGCAGAGCGGGTTCGCAGACGGTGACGTTGCGGGTGCGTCGGAGAGAGGCGGTAGCGGGCAGCCGGCGGTCCTTGTCCCAGAGGATCGTGGGGATGCCGACCTGGTGGGTGTAGTGATCTAGTAATTCGGTCTGCCGGTGCAGGTCGCAGGTATGGCCGGGTCGCCCGCAGGTGGTGGTGTTACGCCCAGGAATGGGCCAGCGCCACTCGAGGAACAAGGCGTCGATGTCGGGCAGGCCGGCGTCCCAGCAGTAATCGCCGGTGAGGTTGTCGCCTGCCTCGCACAGGTCCCGGTTGGGTTGAAGGAAGACGATGTCATGGCCGGCTGCGTGTAACCCGTCGACCAAGGTGCGGCGGTGGCTGCGGCCTCCGTCCGGGGTGTCGGTGATGCCGGGACCGAGGAATCCCCAGAAGCTGTAGCCAATTCTCACTTGGTCACCCACCAGCCTTCGATGAGCAGGGCGTCCAGGCCGGATTCGGTGAGGCAGTCCAAGGCCATCTCCGGTGTGCCGCAGATCGGCTTGCCCTTGATGTTGAGCGAGGTGTTGATCAGCACGGGGTGTCCGGTGATCTCGCCGAAGCGGGTGAGGACGTCAGCGAGGAAGGGGTGTTGCTCGCGGGTGACCGTCTGGACCCGGGCGGTGCCGTTGACGTGCACGATCGCGGGCAGCTTGTCCCGGGTCAGCTCGGTCACAGGAGCGGCGAGCGACATGTACGGCGATGGTTGGCGCAGCCGGACGTAGTCGGTGGCCCTGTCGGCGAGGACGACAGGGGCGAAAGGTCGGAACGGTTCGCGGAACTTGACGGTGGCGTTGAGCCGCTCGACCACACCGGCCTCCAGGGGAGAGGCGAGGATCGACCGGTGCCCCAGCGCCCGGGGCCCGGCCTCCAGCGCGCCGGTGAACAACCCCACGATCGCTCCGTCGGCCAACTGCCGTGTCAGATGGCCGACAGGTTCGGGCGGTCGGCTCGCGTGCAGTCCGGAGCGCGGTGCTGCCGGTAACGCCAGGTCGGGATATGCGGGTCCGAGGTAGCAGTGATGGCGGAGCCCGGTGGGCGGGCGGCCGGTCACGTCGAGCCAGGCCTGGGCGGCGGCGCCGATGGCGGTGCCTGCGTCCCCGGGGGCGGGCGGCACGTGCACCTCGTCGACGATGCCGGCCTGGGCGATGAGGCCCGCACTGACGCAGTTCATGGCGACGCCACCGCCCAGGCAGAGCAGCCCCGACCCGGTCAGCCGCCGGGCCCGCTCGGCGAGATGCAGCATCACCTGTTCGGTCTGTTCCTGCAGCGCAGCTGCCAGATCGGCGTGGACAGGCTCGACCGGTGCCGTCGGCGTGCGGGGCGGGCACGTGGCGGCGGTGAACGCGGGTGTGACCCGGCCGTAGCGGCTGGCGAGCACCCGCAGGGCGATCAGCGCCGGGTCGAGGGTGAAGCCGTCGGTCGTGAGTCGGATCGCCCGGGACATCAGCTCCCGGAACCGGGCGGGGTCGCCGAGGGCGGCCAGCGCCATCACGGTGCCTTCCTCGTCACCGCGCCGCCAGCCGAGGTGCTCGGTGACGGCGCCGTAGGCGTAGCCGAGGGAGGCCGGGTCGTCGATCGCGTGTGCCAGGTCGAGGCTGAGCCGCGAGCGGCGTTGACGGGCGTGCCAGGTGGTGGTGGTCTGCAACTCGCCGAGACTGTCGACGATCAGGACCGCCGCGTCGTCCACGCCGGCGGCGGCGAAGGCGTAGAGGGCATGCGCCCGGTGGTGCGGCACGGGTTGCAGCCGAGCGCGCGGGAACCGTTGCGCCAGGTCCCGCATGCGGGACTGGTAACGGCGGTGGACCGTGGTGAAGCTGCGAGCCCGAGGTACGGCTCGAGCGCGGCTGGCAGCTTGTCGCAGATGGGTCGGCAGTTGGCCCAGTGCTCCCAGGTAGCGGCGTCCATCGAAGTTGTACGCCACGGTGGTCACGTCCGTCGATGAGAGACCGGCCTCGTGGAGCAGCCAGGCGACACCGTGTGCCGGGTAGGCCTTGCTGTGCTTGATCCCGTCGAGGCGTTCCTCCTCGACGAAGCCGATCAGATGGCCGTCGACCAGCAGCGCTGCCGCCGAGTCATGGGTGTATGCGCACAGCCCGAGCACCACATTCGCGGTCATGCCAGCTCCGCCGAGACGAGGGCCGACTGGGTGAGGTGCTGATACCAGGCGACAAGGGCAGCGCCGAGCGGCCCCGGCGTGCCGTGGGCGAGCGTGCGCGCCAAGTCGCGCTGGCCGAGCTTCCAGCTCCGGTAACTGGTAAGCACACGTCCGAACGTGTCCCACGGAGTGCCCTCGGACAGGTCGCTGTCGCCACGGATGATCCGTGCGAGGACAGCGTCCAGATCGGGCCAGTCCACGCCGAGCGGATCCATCTCGGTGACGGTTGGCTCGTGGTGGAGGCACTCGGCGGCGGCCGGGGCGTGCTCGGCGTACAGGTGCAGCGAGTCGACGTGGTGGTGGTACTCGCCGACCTCGACTCCGAGCCAGCCGGCCATCAGCTCCTGCAGGAGCGTGGTCGCGAAGATGTCGTACGGGAAGCCGAGCCACAGGTCCTGGCTGCGCATGGTGGTGTGCATCTCGAGCCGGCCCTGCCGAATCAGGAACCGATAACCGAGAGTGCACGGCACATCCCGGTAGTCGCGGTGGTCACGTGCCGGGTCGTAGATCTGGACGACGGCCTGCCGGGAGTCACGGTCGGCGCTCAACTTCCGGACGACCGCGTCGAGCTGGTCGACGCGGTCGCCCCACCGACGAATCCGTGGCCCGTACGCGCCCTGCAGGACCCCGTCGTCCGCGTAGCGGCGCAGGTTGTCGTTGAAGTCGAAGATCCACGGGTCGTCCGAGCCGGCGAGGATCCACAGTGCCTCAGCGACGGCGAACGCCGGGTTGATGACGCGGATGGGCGGCACGGAGACCAGCCGGCGTCGAGGATTGGTCAGGCACAGGTGAGCGCCGATGACCTCGGTGGTCATCATGTCGCGTGGGCAGGCGATGCGGCCGTTGAGCAGGACTGCCTGGCAGGCGGCGGTGAACAACTCACTCGCGGAGTCAGCGGTCAAGACGATCATGAGAGGCTTCCTTCAAGGTCAGGAGGTGAAGGCCGCGAGCCGGTCGCGGGAGAGATTGACCAGCCAGGAGGACTGCCGAGCCAAGCCCTCGTGGAGGCCGACGGTGGGCCAGTAGCCGAGCAGCCGGCCGGCAAGGGTGAGGTCCGCGGATGTGGAGGCGACGTCACCGGGCTGTTCGTCGGCCACCTGAACGGGGATGTGTCGTCCGGTGACCGCCGACGCCTCTTGGATGGCGCCGCGCATGGACACGCTCGCGCCGCCGCCGACATTCACCACAGCGCAGCCGGTATCGATGTGGGCGGCAGCGATCGTCGCGGAGACCACGTCAGTGATGTAGGTGAACTCCCGGCGTTGGCTGCCGTCGCCGAACAGGGTGACCGGCAGGCCGGTGTAGGCCGCGAACAGCAGCCGGCCGATGGCCATGTCGGGTCGCTGCCGTGGCCCATACACGGTGAAGTAGCGCAGCGCCACGACGCTGAGCCGGTTGTCGGGGCGACGGGCGTAGGCCAGGCACAGTTGCTCGGCGGCGAGCTTGCTCACCCCGTAGGGCGACACCGGGCAGGTCGGGTCGGTCTCGCGGCTGGGCCTCTCGGCCGGGCCGTAGACGCTCGACGACGAGGCATAGACCAATCGCCGTACGCCCGATCGGGCGCAGGCGTTGAGCAGCCGGTGGGTGCCGAGCACGTTGGATTGCGCGTAGTCGTGAAAATCCGTGCCCCACGAGGGCCGGACCCCTGGCCGGGCAGCCAGGTGAAACACGATGTCGCAGCCCTCGAGAGCGTCGTCGAGTCGGTCGGTGGCCAGATCCCGGCGGAGCGGTGTGAACAGCGGATTGCCGGCTGCAGCTGACAGGTTCTCGTCGGCGAGGGCGTCCTGGCCGAGGTGGCGGCGGTCCAGACCGACCACCTGCATGCCTCGGACCAGAAGTGCGTCGACGACGTGTGAGCCGATGAAGCCGGCCGCACCGGTCACCAACACCCGCGCCGTCACCGGCGACCACCGGCCTGAGTTGGTCGCGACAGCATGCGCTGCCACACGAAGGTGAGCAGGATGGGCTCGGTCTGGGAGACCTTTGCTCGGCCGGTCGCTGGTGTGCGGAGCTGCGCCGCCGGAGTTGGCCCGTCCGTCCATGCGTGCCGGGAGACGTACACGGTCATCGCGTGACCGTCCGACGAGTTGCGGTTGACACCCGCTGGTTGGTCCAGTCGTGGCGGGCCCGCCGAAGTGCCGGCGGGCCCGCCGTGGTGAGGCGGCGGCTGGGAGCACCCCGCCGGTCACCCGCCCGCGCAGCCCCGATGGCAGTACGCGGGCGAGGAATCAACCCCACGACTGCACCTCCGGCCGCCGCCACAACAAGCGGCGCCTGCTTGTTGATCGTCCTGTCCGATTTCTTCACCGTGAATCCCCTGGCGTCGATGACATTGGGTTGGTGAGCTGGAGCCGCCCAGCAGCGTCCGTCGATGCTCGTCAACAGCGAACCGTCCAGCAGACCCGATCGGTACCGTCCACGGCCCGTCCGCTCGCAACCAGGTAGTGACGGCCAGTAGCGAAGATGGCTAACGTGACCGTCGTCGACAGAGGACGTACGGAGGTGCTGGCATGGCCGGACGGCGTTACCCCGCCAATCGGCGGCTAGCGTGGGAGAGGCTCCAGCGGGGCTGGTCCTACGAGGAGGTCGCTGAGCGCATCCGCACCGAGATGAGCCAGGCCGGCGAGACCGATACCGGGCTGAACGCCAACACGGTGCGGCGGTGGGAAACCGGTGAGCGGTGGCCTGATCCGCGCTACCGCAAGCACCTCGTGGCCATCTTCGACAAGCCGGCGAGCCAGCTCGGTCTTCTCACTCCGGACGAGCTGGCGATGCGTCCGCAGGCGGAAACACTGCACGAGTTCAGGAGGTTGTGGGAAATGATCACCGGAGGCGACGAGACCGGCTGGGACCGGGCAACCGTTCTGCGAGCGTTGTTCGGCGCCAGCATGCTTCCCCTGGTGGCGCCCCTGCTGTCCCTCGATCCGCAGACCGCGCATGCCCAGACCAAGGCCATAGATCCAGACGCGTACGCCGAGATCGTGCGGTGCCAGCGCACGCTGTACTGGACCAGCCCCGCCCGGCCGCTCTACGAGGCTGCGTACGCCCACACCCAGCTCGGCAGCGGACTCGTCCGCGCGGCCACCGGCACCAGCCGGGTGACCCTCGCCGGTGCTCTCGCCGAATCGGCGCTGCTCACCGCACGACTGGCGTTCTTCGATCTCAACCAGCCCGCCGTCGCGCAGCGCTGCTACGACGTTGCCCTGGCCGCCACCCGTGAGGCCGGAGACCACGCCCTGGCCGCCGCCATCCTCGGCCACATGGCCTTCATCCCCGCCTTCGGACATGATCCGGCCGCAGCCCGGTCAATGATCGACGCGGCGCTCCAGCACACCTGGCACGGCGTCAGCCCGGCCGTTCGCTCCTGGCTGCACTGCGTGGCCTCGGAAGTCGAAGCCCGCGCGGGTGCCGGAGCGGCGGGACGGCACCAGATCGATCTCGCTGCCACCGCACTCGAAGCGCGTCCCGAAGCGCCCGCATGGTTCGACTACTACGACACGGGCCGGCTGCACTCCTTTGCCGGTTATGCGGTCCTCGCCGCTGGCGACCATGCTGAGGCCGCGCGCCACCTGGCCGAGTCCCTCGCCCGCTTGACCGCGACGGGCGCCAAGCAGCGCAGCGTCGTCCTCGCCGACCTGGCCTCGGCGCACAGCAGCGACGGCGACCACGCCGCCGACTACCTCAACCAGGCCCTGGACGCCCTGAACACCGACTGGTACGGCACCGGGCTGGAGCGGGTCAGAGCGGTCCGGCAGGTACTCGGTGACAGCCGAGCGGGCCACCAGCTCGATGACCGCATCGCCGCCCTCGCGACCAGCCGGGCCGCTCTTCCGGGGAGCTAAGCCGCCGACTCGTTGTGTCGGCGTACCAGCTCGGGCAGCTCTGCCAGCGAGTCGAGCTGGAAGAGGCAGCGGTCGCTGATGGTCTTGTCGTCGAGGATGTGTCCCCACGGTCCGCGCCGTACGAGGGCGGTGGCGAGCCCGGCGGCCTGGGCGGGGCGGATGTCGTTGTCGAGCCGGTCCCCGACGTAGAGGACCTGGTCGGCAAGGCAGCCGGCCTCCGCGACGACGCGGTCGAAGAACGCGGCCGACGGTTTCTCGACGTTCCAGCCGTCCGAGGTGCCGATCACGTCAACCGGCAAATCCAGGGCACGGAGGATGGTTTCGGCTCGGGCGGTCTGGTTGCCGGCCAGGCCGACCTGCACGCCGAACTCCCGTAGTGCAGCCAGGCAGGGCCGGGCGTCCGGGTAGAGGTTCTCCTCGGAGAAGTGTTCCGGCTGCCCGGCATCGGTCCGGCGCTGCCGCTCCTCGGCCAAGTCGAAGCCGGGGCGGAACACCTGGAACGTCTGCCGGTAGTCCAAGCCGCGAGCGATGACGGCGCCGAAGACGGCGGAGAAGGTGTGCCGCGGGACGCCGAGCCAATCGGCCCAGGTGCCGTACTCCCGGGACTCGTCGACGATCGTCTCACCCACGTCGAAGAACACGCTCGAGATCATCCTGGGATTGTGCCTCTCGGGCTCCACCGGATCAACGCGTGCCGCAGGCGGGGCCGTCGCGCGGGTTGTGGTGCTGCAGAGATGGCAGGAAACCACCGCCGCTGGGAGTGCCCCGTCCCCGGCCGATGATACGATCCGGCTCGCTATCTGGTGGAAGGCGCGGTTCCGTTTTCGAGGTAGACGCCGCCCCGCCCGATCGCGGCGACCGCCGCGGCAACTCGCCGAGCCAGCCGGGGGATCAACACGTCGCCCAGGCGCTCTGGCTCGACGAAGTCGAACCGGTCGAGCTCGTCTGGGCGCAGGCGCATCGTCGCGATCTGGTCCGGCGTCAGTACGCCGCCGTCGAAGACGAACATGAGGCCGCCGTCCCAGGGCGGGTTCGGCGGCACCCAATCGACGCACAGCAGCGCTCCCGTCGGCATCGACAGGCCCAGTTCCTCTCGGATCTCGCGGGCGCAGGCGGCCGCCGGAGACTCGTCCGCCTCCACCATCCCGCCGGGAATCTCCCACACGTCCTTGTAGGTCGGGTGGACCGCCAATACCCGGCCGGCCTTGTCACGGAGGACCGCGCCGGCCGCCGCGCGGACCCGTGTCACGCTGGCGATGTAGGAGAGGTCGGGTTCGGTCGGCGTCTCGGACACGCGACCGACCCTACGGGCTCCTTCCCAGCGCGTAGCTCAACAGCGAGCGAGGCCGGCCGGGCCGGTCGACCGTCGGCCCGCCCTGGAGCCGCTAACGAGCATGGCCGGACAACTCGGGCGGCCGGAGGAGACGGCGCTCGCGCCCTGACTGACCTCTTGCCGAGACCCCAGTCTCACAAAGTGAGACACCTGCGTGTGCTGGCCAAGATTCTTCGCCCCGTTCGGGCGGGGAATCCGTGCGAATTCAGGTCAGTGCGGGTTAGCGGGTGCCAACGCGTCCAACTGGGTCCGGAAGCGTGATGATCGACTGCCGGTGATGCTGGTTGACAGGGTGCTGCCGGTGGAGGCGTACTGGTACGCATCCGACCGCGTGGCGGTCCGCCCGCTGGGGTTGATCGGCCGGGCTGGTGGCGCTCCTTCGGGAGCGTCGCCGGTCGTTCGAGGGGCCCCAGGAGCGGGCAGGCCGTCGATGGGTCTGAGTGACAGGGGGTTCGCGATGAAGGATCTTTCTCCGGTGGGTTGACCCGACGCCCGACCCGGGTCGTCGTGATGTCGACGGACCTGGGTGCTCCTGTCCTGGGTTGAGGCGAAGCCCGTGCTCGGTGCGGTGCCCTGCCGCCCGCTGCAACTGCCACCGCTGTTCCCCGCTGTACGCGGCTGCCCCTGCTGGCGGTCGTGTCGAGCGCTGCTGCCCTGATTCGCCCACGGGCCGGCCGGTACGCCGGTCGGCGTGTTCGTTGACAACTCCACAGTGTGAAACATCCGCAGCCCGTCGCACCCGCCGCGCCAGGCTCGGCGGCTGCGGCAGGGCTTCCGCGACCTTGCCATGGCGTCGTGACTTTCGACGCCTTCTTCGTCTTCTTCGTCTTCTTCGATCAAGGAGTTGCTGTGTTCCCCGTACCTGTCGACCTTCTGCGCCCCGGCTTCCGACCGGGGGTAGTGACAGAACCGGTCTCGATCCCCGTTTCGGGGTCCGGGTTGGCGTCCGGGTTGAGGTCAGTCTTCACCCGGACGCCGGAACGGACCCCCTGTCTCGTCTCACACCGCAGGTCAGGCCGGCTGTCAGTGTCGTCGGCTTGTCCTGCGACAGACCCTGCCTGGTCTCGGGTCTCTCCCCCTGGGGCTGGCATTCCCTACCCGGAATGGAGGTGGTAGCCGGTGGATGATCCGGTCCTTCGGGTCCAGTCCCAGCTGACCGGCCGTGACCGGGTGCTGCTGGGCTGGTTGTACGACCACGGCGTGTTGACGTCGTTCCAGATCGCGACCGCCCTGTTCCCGTCCCTCGATTTCTGTCAGCGGCGGCTGCGGACCCTGTACCGGCTGCGCCTCGTCGCTCGGTTCCGGCCGCAGCGGGCCGACGGCGGCTCGTATCCGTACCACTACGTCATCGACCAGCTCGGCGCCGAAGTCGTCGCCGCAAGCCGGGACGAACGTCCACCGCGGCGGGACCACGCCCGGGTGGAGCGGCGGCGCTGGACCTCGACCCGCAGCCTCTCTCACCGCCTCGGGGTGAACGGGTTCTTCACCGACCTGGCCGGGCACGCCCGCACCCATCCGGGTGCCGGCTTGGTGGAGTGGTTGCCGGAGGCGGTGTGCCAGCGTGCCGGTGCGTTCACCAGCCTGCAGGATCCGGGGCTGGTGCGGGCGTATCAGCCGCGGGTCCGCCCGGACGGCTACGGCCGGTGGGTCGAGGACGGTGTCGAGGTGCCGTTCTTCGTCGAGTACGACACCGGCGCCGAGCAGCTGTCGATCCTGGCCGGCAAGGTGGACGGCTACCGGGAGTTGTTCGCAAAGATCGGGCGGGCGTGGCCGGTGCTGTTCTGGCTGCACTCGGCCGCCCGGGAACGCAACCTGCGCCACGTCCTGGCCGACGGGCCGCTGTCGGTGCCGGTCGCCACCGGTGCCCGCGACCACGCCGTCTCGGCGGGACGGAGCCCGGCGGAGGCGGTGTGGGCGGTGGCCGGCGGGGGAGGGCAGCGACTGCGGCTGGTCGACCTTGCCGGGTACGTGGCGGACGCCTCACGTCGGGCGGGTGAGGCGGCGTGATCGGCGACCGCAGGACGGCGGCGGACGGTACCTCTACCGCCGGGCGGACGGCAGAGGTCGACGTCTGTCACGGATCTGTCGGGACCGGCTCAGCCGGTGCTGACAGATCCGTGAGAGAACCGGACGTCCCCTCCCACAGCGGGCGGACCGCGTCCGAGTCCCGCGTCCGCTGCGGGCGGTCCCCGACCAGTGTCCGGTCCCTGCCCCGAGGGTGGTCCGACGCGGAGTCGGTCCGCCATCCCATGCCGCCTCCTGCGACTGACGGACGGACCGGAACACCGGTCCGAGTCGAGGAGGTGATGGGCCACGACAGCACCGGTCCCTGAACCGGACGCCAATCCGCGCGATAGCCGTGGTGAGGGTGGCGTCCAGGTCGTCATCATGCTGGCGATCGGCGGCGCAGCGGGGGCGGCCAGCTTCACCCACGTGCACAACGTGGCCGCCGCGCACGGCCAACCTGGGTGGCTGGCCTGGGCCGACGCGATCGTCCTGGAGCTGATGTCCATCGCCTCCGGCCTGGAACTACGCCGCCGCAAACGCGCCCACACCTCCACCGTTTTCCCCGCCACCGTGCTGGCCTGCGCGGTCACCCTGTCCCTGGCGGCACAGGTCGTCGAGGCCGAACCTTCGGTCATCGGCTGGGTCGCCGCCGCGGTACCCGCGCTCGGGTTCCTCGTCATGGTCAAGATCGCCCTCGGACGGACCAGCACCGCCACGCCCGCCAACACCGCCTGGACGGTTGGGGACGGCCGACGGGATGAGGCCGGGCGGACCGTTCCGGACAGCGGACTGGACGAGGCGACCCAGTCCGCTGTCACGGCGGGGGAGCGGCGGTCCCGGACCCGGACCGTCCGCTCACCGGATGCTCGTCGCCGACACGGCGGCCGGAACCGGCAGCGAGCGGACCGGGGACGGTCCGCGCAGCCGTCCGGCGACGTGGCCGAGCTGCTGTCGGCGGCGCGCAAGGTCCGAGACCGGCTCGCCGCGGACGGTCAGGCACTGACCCGGGCGGCACTCGCCGAAACCCTCCGCGCAGCCGGTCACACCGTGTCCAACACCCGCCTATCCGAACTCCTCAAGACCCTCAAGGTCGAGTCGTCGGCACCACCTGAGCTGATCGCGAGCCCGGCCGTGCCGACCAACCCGACGCCACCGCCTCTGTCACCAGAGCGGCGCAACGGTGGCGGAGCAGCCACCCCTGCGCCGGTCGACCCAGACGGGAGCACCCCCGCTCCTACCGCACAGCCATCCATCTCATAACCAGGAGAAACCTGATCATGAACAGCCCCACTAATCACGCTGACCAGACCACCCGCACCACGACCGACAGCACCACCACCGCGCCCGGCGCCGGGGAGGTGTGGACGATCGAGCGCATCCGTGCCCTCGGCGTCACCACCACCCTCGCCACCACCGCCTCAGTGCTCGGGATCAGCCGATCCCAGGCGTACCGGCTCGCCGCCACCGACCAGTTCCCCATACCGCTGATCCGGGCCGGCAGCCGCATCATCGTCCCGGTCGCCGGCCTTCTCCAGCTCCTGCTGGTCGGGGACCCCGCTTCGACCGACGACCACCGACGACTTGATGCCGACGCGAAGGTGAGCGTGGATGCCATGACCCCGCCACCAGCGGATTCCACCCGACACCGCAGGCGGCACCATACGAAGCATCCAGGAGACGATGAGTGAAAGGATCCACCTTCAAACGCTGCGGCTGCCGCGACACTGCCACGGGCCGGCGACTGGGACGCTCCTGTCCCCAGCTTCGCCGGCCCGGCGGCGGCTGGTCCCGCACCCACGGCCACTGGCACTGGCAGATCGAAATCCCCGCCCGCGCCGACGGCGCCCGCCGCCCACTTCGCCACGGCCCCTACGCCACCCAGGCCGACGCCGACGCCGTCCTGGACCGCATCCGCGCGGTGCTCGCTGTCCCTGACCCCACCGACCCGGACACCAGCGTCAAGACTGGCGACCTGATCGAAGCCGCCGTCAAGACCGGCGCGCCCATCCCCACCCCGGAGCAGGTCCGGCGGGCGCTGCACCTGGACATCACCCCGACCGAGCTGCCCACCATGCAGGCGTACCTCACCGACTGGCTCGCAGGACGCAAGAACATCAAGACAGGCACGCTGCGCTCCTACGAAGGGCACATCCGGCTGTACCTCATCCCGCATCTCGGCCACCTGCGCATCGACCGGCTCCGGCCCGGACACATCGACGCCATGTACGACGCCATCGCCCAGCGCAACACCACCATCGCCACCCTGCGCGCCAGCCGCGACCCCGCCAAGCGCACCCAGGTCAAGAACCAGCGGATCGTCAGCCCCAGAACCCTGCACGTCATCCACGCCACCCTGCGCAAGGCCCTCAACGACGCGATGCGCCGCCACCGCTACATCGACACCAACCCCGCCCTCATGGTCGAACTACCCACCGCCCGAGCACCCAAGCCCACCGTCTGGACCGACCAACGCATCCGCACCTGGCGCGACACTGGCAAGACCCCCAGCCCCGTCATGATCTGGACACCCGAACACACCGGCAGATTCCTCGACCACACCCACGACGCCGACGACCGGCTCTACGCCCTCTACCACCTCATCACCTTCACCGGCCTCCGCCGCGGGGAAGCCTGCGGCCTGCACTGGGACGACCTCGACCTCGACGCCCACACCCTCACCGTCCGCTGGCAACTCGTCCAACACGGCTGGGCCACCGCCATCGACACCCCCAAAACCACCGACAGCGAAGCCGCGGTCGCCCTCGACACCGAAACCGTCGCAGTGCTGCGCGCCCACCGCACCCGGCAACACCGCGAACGCCTCGCCGCCGGTCCTGCCTGGACCACCACCGGACTCGTGTTCACCACGCGCACCGGTGGCCGGCTCCACCCTGCCGACGTCACCGACCACTTCCACCACCTCGCCACCCAAGCCGGACTACCACCCATCCGACTCCACGACCTCCGCCACGGCGCTGCGACCATGGGACTCGCCGCCGGCGTCCAGATGAAGATCATCTCCAACCGACTCCGCCACTCCAGCCCACACTTCACCGCCACGTTCTACGGCGCTGTCCTCCCCGAACTCTCACACGCCGCAGCCGAAGCAACCGCCGCCATCGTCCCCCGCCGTGGTAGCACCGCAATGCCGGCGTAGTTCGCAGTTTCGCCTCCATCAGTCGCGTAGGGCCGGCCGACGACGCTGTCGGCCGGCCCTACGCTGTCTTCGTCAGCGCGGCGTCTGCCGGCCCGCTCTGGCTGATCCGGTTCCGCAACGTCTTGTGATGCAGACCAAGTTGTCGTACTGACGGATCATCGACTGGCGTCCAGATCCGGCGGTCGGTCTGGGGCGAGGGCGACCTGCAGGTCGCGAGGTGCGATCCTCTCTGGGAAGCCAACCCCTCGAGCGCTTCGTGACCGTGTGCCTGGTCGACGCCCCTGTCAGCTCAGCAGTGTCCGGGCACGTTGACTCGGCTTGAGGGTCGTGACTTTGAATGGACAGTTCTTGTCCGTCAACAGGGCATATGCGTCGATGGCCCGGGTGGCGGCGTCTTGAGCCTGGTCGG
The DNA here is from genome assembly GCF_004637285.1 of Micromonospora sp. CNZ285. Lineage (NCBI taxonomy): Bacteria > Bacillati > Actinomycetota > Actinomycetes > Micromonosporales > Micromonosporaceae > Micromonospora > Micromonospora sp. CNZ285. The sequence goes on from NZ_SPQD01000001.1 coordinate 6,665,327, forward strand.
CAGGCTTCACGCCGCGTCCACGGTTGCGGAACAGGGCACCGTAGAAGGCGGAGCTGAACACGCCGCTCTCATGCCAGCCGATGATGGAGGAGGTGCCCACGTAGGTGACCTCGCCCTGGAGGCAGTCTCGTACCGCCTTCTGCCACGCGCCGGTGCCGGTCTTGCAGCCGTCCGCGATGATGGCGCCGGTCGAGATGCCTCTGCCCCTGCCTGCCGCGACTTCCCCGAGCTGCTCGAAGGACACGGTGAACTCGCCGTCCGTGCTGGTGAACGACGGCGTGACGCTGTGGTCGCCGTGGGCCATGACGTGTAGGACGTCGCATGACGAAGTGAACGCGGACAGCACGGTGTCGGGATCACGGGAGCGGACGAAGTCGATGTCCACGATCGGAGCTTCACAGCCGGCGTTGATGTTCTGCAGTGTCGACTGGACGAACGTCATCGCAGCATCGAACGACGAGTCCAGTCCGATGTCGAGCAAGGTCACTCTTCTCGGCCTCATTTACGACCCTCCCTGGCGCTTGCATGGTCGACATGGCCTGGAAAGGGGTATGCGTGAACGACCGTAGTGACCGGAACCCATGCCGCTTCACCGACTCGTTCAGCCTTCCGATCTCCCATATGACATCGGGCGTGGCCTTCTTCCCAGGCCTCCTACTCGGCGGTCAGCTTCGCTGCACCACTATCAGCTGGTCACGCGCCCGGGTCGCCGCGACGTAGGTCAACGACCGGGCCCGGAGCTCCGCGTCCGCGCGCTCGGCAGGATCCAGCAAGGCAAGGCGTTCCATCTCCGCCGGCGATGGTTTGCCTGCGGCCAGCAGGACCTTGGAGAACTCGGTGCCCTTGGCACGGTGCATCGTGAGTACTGGTACCCGGCCTGCCGGGGGGCGGTCACGGTCCACGGCGCGGGCATCGATGCCGGCATCGGTGAGAACGGTGACGACTCGGTCGCGGTGGTACCGGTCGGGGACCAGGACGGCGACGTTCTCGAGCGGATCTCCGGCGTCGAGCCAGGTGCGCACGTGTCGGACGACCACCGCTGCTTCTTCGGCAAGGGAGTCGACGAGTTCGATGATGGGCATCGGGCCGGTGCGGGCCGATCGGTAGCCGGTGCCTTCCGGCTCGTCCTGCAGGTCGACGTACTGGCCGCCGCCGAGGATCGTCATGGCGTAGTGCAGGTTCTGCGCCGTGGTCCGGTAGTTCAGGGTCAGCCGCTGGGAGCGACCGACGATGGCGACGCCGTACCGCCCGAGCACGACGCGGGTGCCGTAGATGCGCTGGTGGGAGTCCTCGGCGATGAACAGGTCGTCGGCGTGCTCCCCGACGATGGCACGGAGCAGGAGCCAGTGGGTGGGCGAGAGGTCCTGCCCTTCGTCAACGAGCACGTGATCGGCGGGACGCGGGTCGGTGACCGTCAGGTGCGCTGCGGCGACTGCGGCGGCCTCAGCGAAGTCGAGGCCGCCGTCGGCCCGACAGCGGGCCCGGTATGCCTCGACGAGTGCCCAGACGGCTCGGCGTTTGGCACGGTCCAGCGCGACGCCTCGACCTGGTCGGCGTACCCGTAGATAGCCGACCTCGTCGTGCACCTTGTTGGGTAGGACGACGTGCGCGTACTCCGAGGCGAGGAACGTCTCGTTGGCCAGCTCGTACGGCAGCATGGTGCCGGTCGATTCGACGACCTCCCGCCAACGATTCGGTGCGGTGCGGGCCAGCGGCATCGACCGCTCCTCGCCGAGGACCTCCCGCATCGCAGGGGCCAGGCCGCGACCAGCGGTCCGTAGCACTGCGGAGGCGAGCGCGTCCACACCCGTCACGTACACGCCGGGCTGGTCGAGGGCCTTGGCCTGTGGCACACGCGGGTCGAGCTGGCCGAGGCTGTCGCCCAAGGCGTCCGCGAGGTTGGTGGTGAAGGTGGTCAGGATGATCCGGGCGTCGGGATTGCGGCGGGCGAGTGCGCGGGCCCGATGGACGAGCACGACGGTCTTGCCGGTGCCGGCTCCGCCCGAGAGCCGGAACGGGCCACTGTACGAGCGGTCGACGTAGCGACGCTGCTCGGGGTGCAGGAAGATCCGCCAAGCACCGAAGTCGCCGCCTTCGATGACCCGCCGCAGTTCCTCCTGGTCGTCGATGAACGCGTACTGCAGCGCGGCGGCCGGATGTTTGAGTGACTGCAACACGTCGGCATCGTCGTCACCGGACGAGGAGGCCTTCTCCAACTGCATCCGTCGGACGATCGCGTCGATGTCGTCCCCTGCGGCCAGGTCGACCAGGATGGTGCCGATCCAGCCCTCGTGTCGCTGTGCGAGGTCGAGGATGCCGTCCTCGTCAGAGGCGGCCACGGCCTGGGTGACGACGTCTTCAGGGAGGCCGAGCCGCTCGACGAGTTCGCTGCGTTCGTGGCCGAGTTGGGCGAACAGCGGCTTCGTAGGCCTCGTCTTGGTCTCGTCGGGAGGCGAAGTCGGGGCTGGGGAAGGCTCGATCTCTTCGATCTGGGGTAGGCCGTTGATGGGGTTCACCCTCAGTCGCACGCGTCGTGCGATGCCGATGGCGTCGTCGTGTGGCCAGATGCCGTGGATGACGTAGTGGGTTTCACCGTCGCCGTCGAGGCGGAACATGACGGCCCGCCAGAAGTCGTCGACCCGCCCGGTGCGAACCCGTGGGTCGACGCTGTGCTGGATGGGTTCGACGTGCAGGCCCGGGGTGGCGTCGTCGACTCCGAGCTTCTGCAGGAAGGTCATCGCCTTTCCACGGACCGAGCCGTCGATCTTGCCGGCGAGCTTTCCCATGATGATGGTCGGCATCAGTGTCCTTCGTCCGTCTCGACGGCAGCGTGGGCCAGGGCAGCGACGACCTCGGCGGGCGTGGGCGCCACCAACCGCCAGCCGTGGCGGGCCAGGTCGGTGCGGTCCTCCGGCGGCATGTGGGGAAAGGCCACGGCGACGCGCAGCGTAGGCCAGCAAATGTCGAGCGGGATGCCGTCCGGGCCCTCCGCTCCGACTGTCGGTGGTGTGACGTCGTGGCTGGCCAGGGAGCTGATCAGTTCCTTCTCGTCCTGCGAGAACGCGGCCTCGTACACGTCGGCCCAGGCACCCACCGGCCGCAGCGGCTCGGCCGTGTCCGGACTGCCGGCGATCGGCTCGACGAGGCTGGACGTCGTCACGGCGGTCGGCCAGTCTCGTGGACCGAGCGCGTTCGCGAGCCGCAGCCAGGCTCGCCACGATTCGGCATGTCTCTCGTCGAGCATCTCGGACCGATCGTCGAGCACGACTGCGACCTCGACGCCGGTGGTGTGCCTCATCTCGACGACAGCTGCGAGGGAACCGCTGCGATGCAGGTGGACTCTCCGCTCGCCGACGGGCGACTCCTCACCGAGCAGAACCGCCCGGCCCACCTGGGCGAGGGTGACGTCCGAGGCAACCTGGAGCGGTTGCGCCCCGGCGGACAGAAACATCGGCACGGCGCGTGCGGCAGCCCGCGCCGCAGCCGGGTTCGGGTCGAGAACCCAGCCGACCAGCCAGTCGACCATCCCTCGACCCAGTGCCTTGTACGCCTCCGGCGGTGCCTGGAACCCCGGTACGTTCATCAGGTTGCCGGCCAGGGCGGCATTCCACCACTGCGGCGCGGTGTGGGTGCCGGTTTCGGCAGCGGCGATGTCGGCGCTGGTGAGGGCGACCACCACCATGCCCAGGTCACGCAGGTGGGCACGCTTGGCGGCATCGTCCGCGAGTCGGTTCACCGTGGCGGTGGCGTGGTAGGCCCGGCCATCGGTGAAGACCGCGACGTCGGGCACGTTCGTGTCGTTGGCCTTGAGCAGGAAGTCCGGCCGCGAGTTGGCGACGTTCACCTGTGGCGTCAGGGTCCAGTGCCGGGGTGTGCCGGGCAGGGTGAACCGGGCGACGTTGCCGACCGGGGAGGGTGTTTCGGCGACCGCCGCGCCGCTACGGCGCAACCGGCCCAGGAACACCCGGTGGAACGCACGCTCCAGATGGGACTCCGGTTCCTCGTTCGGGGCCACCTTGGTCACCGTCCAGGTCGTGTCCTCGGCTGTGTGCACGTCGGGAGCCAACCCGAGCAGGGTGTGCAGGTGTCGTTCGGCAGAGGCCCGCGAAACCCGGCGGACGACTCCCGGCGGAGGGAACGGTAGCAGGCAGCGATGGCAGGCTAACCGCTCCTCGAGGCGGCACTCGCAGTCCCGCACCCGGTTCCAGGCAAGGACCAGCAGCTTCCTGAAGTCGTCCGGATCGGCGATGCCGGCCAGATACCCTGTGCCGCCCGGAACGGTGTCGTGCAGCAGGATCGCGTCGTGGTTGTCGCTTCCGTCGGACAACGTCGGATCGACGACCTGCTCGACCCGGATGTGGTCGGGGTGACCGCCCATCTGCTCCCGCAGGCCCAGCAGCAGCGCTGCGGACAGACTCGGTACGGCGAAGTCGTCGCCGAGGGTGACCGTATGGGGCAACCGGACCAGCAGACCCTGGGTGCGCAGGGTCCGGGACAGCGCGACGGTGCTGGTCACCTCGCTCACCGAAGTCCGGTGCGGGCACCAGGGGCGGTGCTCGTGCGGCCGGTTGCGGCCGGTGTCGGTGTCGCGTTTCCCGCAGCCGGAGCAGACCCGGAACAACGTTCCCTGCCGTTCGGCCCCGGCGATGGTACGGGTCGGACCGTGCCCGGCCGGGCCGAGATTGAGCCAGCGGATGTCGACCGAGCGAAGGAGGCTGCAACCCAGCCCGATGCCCTCGGCGAACCATCGGTCCGCCACGTCGTCCGGGTTCACGTCCACGGTGGTCACGATCTGGAAGGCGACTCGGCCTCGCTCGTCGCGGCGGTCGGAGATGGCCACCTCGTCACGGCGCAGTTCGGCGGAGACGCGGGTGAGTTCGACCACGTCGAGGCGTTGCCCGGTGTCGTGGATTCCCCGGCTGCCGCAGCGCGGGCAGGTGACCGGGACGACTTCCCTCCCGGTCAGCGCCAGATCGGCCGCGTACCCGCAATCCGGGCAGAACGCCCAGGTGCGGACCGACGCCCCGTCCAGGCCGAGATCGACAGCGTCGATCTCGATCTCCCAGCCACGGGCGTAGAAGGTGGCTCCGGGCGCGAACTCACGCAGGGCGTGTGCCGAGCCCCGCTGGAACTGCGCACTGTCATAGCGGTACTTGGCGTCGTCCGGGTCGATCCACGACAGCCCGACGTCCAGGGTGACGGTGTCGTCGAGCAGTGTGTAGTTGGGCAGTAGCCCGTACTCCTCCAGGACACCGATCCAGTAGCTGCTACGTAGATGAGCCAGCTGACCACTGGTCATCTGTCGGGTCGCCTGCGCGGACCGCAGTGCCTGCCGGTCGTCCTCGGTCACCGCAGGTGACTGCGCCCGCGCCTCGAGTTCCGGAAGTAGTTCGGTGATCTTCGCTCGGCGCTGTTCGAGCACCGCGACCGTCTGCTGCCAGCGCCCGCTCGCCTCCTGCAGGTGCCGGGCGAATCCGCTGCTGCGTGGGCCGGCCTTCGGCACCAGCCAGTCTCGCAGCCCGTCCACCACCTCGCCGGGTAGGTCGGCCAGCGTCGCGACGAATCGGGCCAGATCCTGCTCCCACGACTGCTCGGCCCGCAGGACCAAGTCACCGAGGAAGGTGCCCGGCGCGCAGGACCCGATGGCCCCGGCCGCCCTGCTCGGATGCCGGCGGCCCTGCTCCCGAGCCGACGCGTCGATCAGGTAGGCCGTGTACTGACGGCGCAGGATCTCCTCGGCGGCCAGGTAGGTCGCCGGTGGTCGCACCTCGCCGTCGATCACCGACAGCGGATCTCCGAGCTTCGGCAGGTGCTCGCCGCGACCGGTGACGAACGACAGGTCGAAAGCGTTTCCGGTGAGACGGCCGGCCCGCCCGACCCGCTGCAGATAGGAAGCCACCGTACGGGGCAGCGAGGCGAGGAACACCGCCGACAGGTCGCCGATGTCGATGCCCATCTCCAGGGTGGGCGTCGCGACCAGCACGTTCGGCGCCTGCGGGCTGGTCGCCGCACCACGGAAGCCGTCCTCGTACGCCAGACGCGTCGCGTCGTCGAGCAAGCTGGTGTGCTCCCGAGCGACGACCCGCCGCATGTCCGGCGAGGCGTAGAGGCGGCGGTAGAAGTTCTCGGCCGGCAGCGGCTGAGACTGCAGGTGTCCACGGCACCGTACGTTCAGGCAAGGTGCCCCGGACAGCTGGACGACGGTGGCGACGCCGCCGGGCATGCTGCCCCGGCAGGTGTCGCAGACCAGAAGGTGCCGCCCGGAGGCCAGGTCGGCCTCGTCCGTCGGGGCCACCACCACCCCGGAGGCGGGCAGGGCGTAGACGGTGGCCCCGGACTGGCTGGTCGTCGTGGTCAGCACACCGTCACGGGCGAGCCGCTCGAACAGCATCCGGGCGAGTCGGCCGCCGTCGAGGGGCGAGACGTCGAGCACCCGCGACGTCCAGCGGGCGTACCAAGACTGAGAGGCGGTCACCGGGTCCAGGTGGGAGTAGTTGGTCGGCCCCGGCGAGCCACCCACCTTCGGGTACGCCGGTCGCGGCCGGTCGCGGGGAAACGCCGGCATGCCGTCCCCACGGGGCCGGCCACCCCAGATCGACCAGTCGCGGCCGTCCTCGGCGCGATAACGGTCGAACCACGGATGCTCGATCGCGCCCTGTACCCGCATCCGGTCCAGCACACCGCGCACCCACTGCACCAGGATGTCGTCACCGACGCCGGCCGACCCCAGACGCTCCTGCCAGGCGGTGTCGTCGAGGGCGGCCCGAGCCAGGCCGGCGATGCGTGCCGGAAGACCCGCCTCGACCTCGACCGCCACGGACCCGGTCAGCTCCAGCGTCCGGCCGATACGGGAGTTCAGCCCGAACTCCAGGGAGGCATCCAGGGCCAGCCGCTTGCGTACCCGCGAGTGCACCGACGTCTTGACGGCCCGCTGACGCGGCGCCTGCCAGAACGGCGTGAACGACTCCCGGTCGGCGCAGTCCGGTGCCAGGACCCGGTAGCGCCGGACCGGATCGTCACCCGCCTTCGTCAGCACCTCCTCCACCAACCGGTCGAGCGTCAGCGCCCCCTCCGCGACAGCCTCGTGCAACACCGAACGCATGGTCAGCGTGTGCGAACGGGCCTGCACGAAGCCGGCCCGGTGCGCCGCGTCCTGCACCGAGTCGGTGAAGACCAGCGCTTTCTTCTCTTCGGAGGCCAGCTTCGGCGCACCGAAGAGGGTGGACAGCGACACCGACAGCAGGGTGGCGATGGCGCTGCCCAGGAACCGGATGCCGTCCTCCTGCCCACACGACGGGCACGTGTCCTTGCGGCTGAGCTCGTCGGCGGCGTCCCCGACGTTCGTCAGCACCGGCAGGACCCAACCGTCACGCAGATCCGGATCGTCCACGTCGACCGTGCCCAGCAACTCCCGGCTGCGCACCGCGAACCACACCAGTCCCTCGACCGGCGACTCGTCGTCGGACCGAACGGCGGCCTCGGCCGGCGCGTACAGCAAGGGCCGGAACCGGCCCTCTCGGGCGGCATGCTGCCGACGGATGCCCTCGTCGTCCGGGGCCAGGCTGTCGCCCACCGGGGCGAGCCCGACCCCCCACCCGGACCGCCCGCAGTGCCGGCAGAAGATCGCCGGGAACGACGGGCGAGCCTCCTCGGCCTCGTCGCCCGCAACCACCGGCCCGTCGTCACTCCACCGGAACCGCGCCGTGGCGGCCGCAGCCCGATCGATGCGGGTCAGCTCCCGTACCCACAGGTGCACGTCGACCGAGAGCGCACCACCACCGACGACCTTACGCACGTGCCCGAGCATCGCCAGGACCTGCGACAACGACGCCTCGGCCTGCTCCGGTTCGGCCTGCGGACCGAACACCTGCAGGGCGAGGTCGCTGAGCGCGACGGCCTGACCGGCCGACCGTGCCAGCTCGATCACCAACGGGTGTGCCCGGCACAACGCCGACAACGACTCCGGCGCCGCACCGGCGAGCTCGTCGCTGGTCACCCCGTACAGCAGCCCGAGTACGGCGTACGCTGCTTCCGCGCCGGAGGCATCCAGGCTCACCTCCGGCAGCGGCCGGATTCCGGCGGCGCGCAACTCGTCGAGGCTCTTCGGTGTGAACCCGGCCGTGGCAACCGCCTCGGCCGCGCCGTCGGTCCAGTCCGTCAGGCCCAGTCGCGTCTCGGTGACCACCGACGTGGAGTCGAAGCGTTCCCCGAAGACGGTGTGGGCGAACTCCCGCATCACCGACGGGTCGCCCTTGTCGCCGAGCGTCGCCGAGGTCGCGACCGGCGTCATCAGGCCCAACGGCCGGGACCGGGCGGCGTCGTCTACGAGTGGATCGTCGTCACGCCAATGGCTCTTGAGCGTCAGTCCCAGCCGGCGCAGGAGCATCGCCACGTCGGTACCCTGCGCCCCGTCGTAGGTGTGGAACTCGTCCAACACCAGGTAGCGAAGGCTCGTCGCCGACTGCAGCCACAACTCCTGGTCCTCGGAGCGCAGCAGCAACTGGTCGAGCATCTTGTAGTTGGTCAACAGCAGGTCCGGAGCGGTGTCCCGGATCGCCACCCGGTCCGTGATCAGCCCATCCGGGGTGACCGTGGTGCGGGTGGCTCCCTCCTGCCCGGTGTAGAGCGCAGCCGTCACACCGGCCAACGCCGAGTGTGTGGTGAGCAGGCGGGTCAGACGCGCCGCCTGGTCGTTGGCGAGCGCGTTCATCGGATACAGGATCAGCGCCTTCGTGCCGGTCACCCCGTCGCGACGGGCCCGGATCACGTGGTCGAGGATCGGATGCAGGAACGCCTCGGTCTTGCCCGAACCCGTACCGGTGGTGACCAAAGTCGGCAGCGGTCGACGCGGCTCGCCGCCGACCGCCGATGCCAGCCGAGCGAACGCCGCCGCCTGGTGGCCGTAAGGCGGGAAACCCTCGTACCACTCCAGGCTGTTTCGCCACCCCTCCTCGGCGGGCCGGAACGGCAGCCGCAGTCGCACGTAGGGGCCCTTGAACATGCCGGTGTCCGGGTCGGAAAGGAACCGATCCAAGCCGTCGCGTGCGTCGCCGTCGGTCAGCCCGAACGTCGTCGTCAGGTAGTCGACCAGACCCTGCCGGACCCGGGGTGCCTGGAAGGTGGGCAGCAACTCGGTCACGAACGCTCCCGCAGCCGCTGCTCGAAGACGGCATACGCCTGCCGCATGTCCGCCTCCCGATCGAGGGTGACGAAGGGCAGTTCGTAGGTGTAGGTGTAGCCGGACTGGTTGGTCGCAGTCCGCTCCTCTGCGGTGATCCGGTCGCCCTTCCTGCGCCACACGGTGAGCACCGAATTAGGCACGAGACGCCCGTTGACGTCGTAGAAGTAGACCGTGCGGTCGTAGCCACGCAACACCGCGAACTGGGTCCGGTAGATCGAACACAGCTCGTCGGCGGTCAACCCGAGCATCAACGCGACCAGCGCATCGATCTCGACCAGCGCCTGACGCCGGTCGGCGGCGATCCGCAAGGGCGTGTCGGCGGTCCAACCCGGGCCGACCTGCCCCAGCGGCTTCCGTCGCCGATGCGCGAACCCGCCCGCCCAAACGTCGTTACTGAATTCGCTTAGGTGACACTCCTGCCAAAGGTCGGCGTAGGCCGCGGTCACCGAGTTCAGACGCAGCGCGCGCAAGAGCAGGAACGGGTCGAGCGGGTGTGGATCTCCACCGGCGATTCGGGAAACGGCAGCAGCGCGAATCGTGGACTTGGGTGCCACCCGAATGGAAAAGTCGGTGGTCATGGACGAGAGATATCCGCTAACGATCACCAGATTCCGCAGTCCGCCGGCAGGCATTCCCATGGAGAAGATGCCGTCAACGTGACTGGCGCCCGGTGGGATAATTCCCGGAATGAAGGTTCGTTCGCCCTGGTTGGCGGCCATCGTCCGCCAGGCGATGCGGTAGTGGTCGCGGGCGGGGTCAGGATGGTCCTCGTCACCCCAGTCGGTGTAGGCGCAGTCGTATTCGTACCGGTCGCCGATGGGCTGGTAGGCAGTGGCCGGGATCGCGTCGGCCGGCAACTCCTCGAAGTCCGTCACCGACCAGTCCTGATTGTTGCGCATGGTCTTGTTCGGAGTCTTGTAGAGCGGCGTCGCCACGAACAGGTGTGGCCCTTGCAGAATCACGTCGTCCCAAGACGCCGGCACCGCCCACTCCGACTCGAAGTAGCCCTTGCGTCGATCGGTTGTCTCGTTCCATCCCTGCGAGAATCGGAGCCCGAGTTCGTGCATGCGGCGTGCATGCGACAGCTTCTCCAGTACCACTGCCGTAGACCGGTTCACCGCGTACACCATCCGGGTCTGCTGGACTGGCACTTTTTCGGTTTCCATGGTGGCGTGCCAGGCGCGTAGCGTCTCGTCGGTGACGCGGGTGATCCGCGATCCGTGCGGGCGTAAGTCCCATTTTCCATCGTCGTCCTTTAGCCCTGGCTCCGGCCCGGAACCGTCGTGGACGAGTGATCGCAGCGCAGTGTCGGGGTGGTAGAGCCAACTCGCCTGGGTGAACGCCGACGCTTCCTGCCGAGATCCGTGCACCGTGATGCCGTAGTGCTTGTGGTCTTCGATTTCAAAGAGCCTGAGTTCGTTGACGAAATGCCAGTGGCGGCGTAGGCGGAGATACAGCTCGGAGCGGAGAACGCCCGCCTTCTCGTCCGTGAAGTGCGAGTTCAGGTGGATCATGCCGATCGTGCCGAGCTTCGAGCTGTGCCGCCACATCACCTCCATAAAGCAGCGATAGAGGTCGGGCCGCAGCCCGACGAGATGCGGATACTGCGGCTTTGCGCTGACAGAAGATCCGACGCAGGCCGTGTCCGCGATACTGTCGATCACGAACTCCGTCATGCCAGGCAAGGCAAGCGTGCCGGTGCGCTTCGCGGCGACCTGCGCCTGGGTTGGCCTGAGCGCGAGCTGCCACCACGGGTCCCCCTCGGCCAGTAGTGCTGCGACATCGACATCCGGTCGAACCCATGGGGGGTTACCGACTTGGAGGTCGAAGCCGCCACCGGCGAAGACCGTTGCGAAGTCCAGGTTCCAGTGGAAGAAGCCCTGTCGTTGGGCGATCCGCTCGCAGACCACCAGCCATGGGTGCTTCTGGAGCACCTCGCCGATGGATTCCGCGCTGGCGAAACCGATCTCCAGAGACTCGGCTCCGTCCAACTCGGCCCAGCTCATGCCCGCGCCGAAGCGCAGCTCGACCGGCTTGCGCTTGTGCACGTCCGGGTTGCGACCGAGTAGCGCCTGCAGGCCGGTGATCCATTGTGCGGCCGTGGGCGGCTCGATCACCTCGCCGTTCACGGTGGCGAGCGAGTCGGTGAGGGGCCAGAACCACAACGCGGTCCAGGCGTCCATCGCTCGGCGTAGCCGGCGGTAGGCGCCATTCTGGTCGGCGAGTGCCGTCTCGATCTGCTCGCGGGTCACTGCACCGCCGGCCGGCAGCTCACCCGCTCCCCACACCGGGATCGACCGGCGGATCTGCTCCTCGGCGATGGTCAGCCGCCGGTACGCGATCTGCCACAGGGTTTCGACCCGGTGCGCGAGTTCGGCGTACGCGTCGACCTGGGTCTTGGTGGGTTTGTTCCGTGTGCCGGTCCGCCATCTCTTCAGGTTCTTTGCGGCATCCGGAGCGAGGGCGGCGGCCTCTTTCGCGTCGGCGGCCGAGCCCCAGCCGTCGGCGGGAAGTAGGAAGTGGTGGATACCGTCGGTGGCGACGCGCCCGGCAGCGATGTCCTCGGCCAGGGAGGTCAGCGGCACCTCCTGCGGCACGGCTCCCAGCCAGGACTTGTCGGCGACCTGGCTGCGGCGGTAGACGGCACGGCGAGCCCCGATCAGCGAGTTGCCGCGGCGCAGGTGCAGGCCGAACCACGGTGCAGACAGGCCCTCGACCATGGTGTCCAGCCAGAGCGAGATTTCAGCCAGCTCGACGGCGGTCTCGTTGAGGTCGACGCCGTAGACGTTGTGCAGGGCCAGGTACGCCTTGACCTCCTGCAAGCGCTTCGGGTACTCGTCCGGGTCGATACGCTGGTCGAGTTCCTTCTGCCGGCGCTTGAGGTACTGGTCGGCGAGCTGGCGGACCGCTTCGATGGCGAACGCGCCCGAGCCCAGCGCCGGCTCGCAGATTGTCATGCTCAAGATCTGCTCGGCTGGAGTCTCGTCGGTGAGCAGTTCCTCCAGGGCTTGCCCGACGGTGAAGCGGGTCAGCACCTCGGGGGTGTAGTAGGAGGCCGACTGCTGCCGTTCCCGTCCGGCGAGGCGGAACACGAACGAGCCCTGTTTGTGCACCACCGGGCGGGACTCGCCGGTCACCGGGTCGACGGTTTTCACGAAGTGGACGGCGTCGATGCCGTCGGCTCGGTCGACCGGGACGACCCACGATCCCTTCGAGCCGTCGCCGTTCTTGGCCACCTCGTACAGGTCGGTGTCAGCGAAGAAGCCGGTGTAGGACATCAGGCCTTCGTAGACCGCGCCGAGCTGGTTGATGCCAAGCTCGGCGTACGAAATGAAGCCTCGGTCCTTGCCGCGCTGCTCCTTGCTGAGCAGCAGGTGTGCCAGTACCTGCTGGACGGCGACGTTGCCCAGGCCGACCTCGTCGATGTGGGCGATGGCTTCGGGAAGGAAGAGGTCGGCGCGCAGCGGGTTGAAGGTCAGGCCCGGGATGTTCGTCGCATCATCGTCGTCGCCGGCTGATGGATGGCCCTTGTCGATGAGGCGGAACAGGACTCCCAGCGACTCGTAGAGGTGCGTGCCGTTACGGGCTCGGGGGGTGGCCAGTTCGACCTGCACGAGTTCGCGGAGCCGGTCGAGGCTGTAACCCTGGTCGTACTCGGGGGCTCCGACCGGCAGCACGCCCAGCTCGGGGGAGGCTTCGGCGTAGAGCAGGAACAGGATCCGGTAGAGGAACCGCAGTGACTGCCTGGCCAGTGGCTGGGCCTCGGATTTCGGCAGCGGAGGCAGACCTCGGGCGCGCCGGCGGGTGACGACCTCGTTGGCGACGATCTCGATGGAGAGGCGTACGCCCTCGCGTAGGTCCTGGGAGACGCCGACGGTGTGTTTGACCGACGCCTCCAGCACGCCGTGCCACCACAGCTTGCCGTCGGCGTCCGGGGCGATCGACTCGGCGCACAGGCAGGCCAGCGCCCGGTCGACCTCGCCGCCCTTCTTGCTGTCGTTGCGTTCGCAGACCAGTTGGATGTCGACGGCGAGGTAGCGGCCTTCGGCCCAGCGTTCGCGTTCGGCGAGCAGCGCCCACCGACCGGCCAGCACCAGCGCCAGTTCGGGGGCATCGTCGGCGACGAAGAGGGCGGACAGCAGCCGGGCGACGCTCTTGACGTCCTCGCCGTCCTCGGTCAGCCGAGTCGGTTCGTCGAGCGTCACCGCGTCGCGGGCGAGCAGTTCCTCGACGGTGGCCACGGGCAGAGCCGTGAGGACGACCAGGGGCGCGGGTCCGGTCACGCCGACCGAGGAAACCCGGGTGACCGGCCCGGTTTCGACGGTGACGAACCCGGGCGCGTCGAGTCCGAGGACGGTGCGCACCGTCGTGGCGACGCGGGCGGGTGCGCCGTGGGCTGTCCGACTGCCGGTTTGCTCGGTGGCGGCGGCCGGGTCGAGCAGCTCGGACAGGGTTGCCAGGTCGCTTTCCAACTCCTTGCGGGCGGCGAGGAACCGGGATCGTGGTGTCGGGCGCTTCTCCGCGTCCTCGGTGTCCCACGCGGTGCGGCGTTCCAGGACCTTGGCGCGGAACGATTCTCTCGTGGCCTCGGTGGTGAAGTAGTGCTCGGAGATCCAGCCTTCGCCGACGAGGATCGCGTCCGACCCGCTCACTCGTTCTCGCTTTCCGTGTCGGGCACGACCACCAGCAGTGGGCGTACCAGTTGTCGGGACGGTGCCATCGATTCGGCCAATTCGCGTTCCTCGTCGATGCGGGCCCGGCTGGCTTGTACGTCGCTGCGCCGGATCAGGACGTCTGCTCCCTCGTCCCACGCGTCGAGCTTGCGGCGCCAAGTCTCGACCCGTTGCTGGGCGTCGCGGCTGGCCGCCTCGAAGACGTTCTTCTCCAGGTAGGCCGCCGCCTGGTGCACCGCAGGCGCGACCAGAGGTTCGATACTGTCGATCGAGGGCACGGGGCCGGGGTTAGCTCGCGGTGTGGTCCAGCCCAGCTCCTGCAACGCGGTACGGACCGACTCGTGCGGCGTCACCAGGACGAACGACGGGTCCTCCGGGGCAGGGAACTGCGCGGTCAGCCACGCCGTGGAGACCACCTGTCCCCGCTTGTTCGTCAGCGTGCCGAGCAGCAGCACCGTCGGGGTCTCCACGGTGCCGCGCACGGCGAACACCTCGTTGCGGCCGAGGGCGGCCAGGGCCCGGTCGGCGGCCCAGTCGAGGACCGGGTGCAGTGGGCTCAGGTAGTGCGCGTCGGGCCAGGTCGTACCACTGCGGTCGCGAAGGGCTGCGGCGAGTCGTTCCCGGCCTCGGGCCATGGTCGTGGCGAGCACCAGGCGTTCGGTGACCTTGCGGTCGGCGAGATAGCTCTGCGGCAGCACGTCGAGGCGTTGCACCAGGTCGGTCGGGGGGACGAGTTCGGCGGTTCCGAACGCCTCGTCGCGGCGCCAGCCGACACCGCCTCGGGCCGGCGGCGCGGTGGGGTCGACGAACGCCTCCCGCAGGGCCTCCTCCAGGTACGAGATCTCGTCGTCGTAGAGGCCCGAGCCGGCGTCGCTGGGCTCCACCGTGGCGGCTGGGGCCACAGATTCGTCGGTGGTCTGCCCGGGGGAGTCGAAGAGTTGGGCGAACAGCGCTGCGAGGTCGTTCCCGGCGGCGACCTCGATGACCGGTCGGATCACGTCGTCGAGCTGCTTGGTGCGGGCGAGCACGGACCGGATCTCGTTCTCCTCGCCCTTGACGTCGTACTGCCCCATCAGCGAGGCGACGTCACCCAGAGCGGTGTGCGCCTCGTTCTCCTTCTCGATCAGCTTGGCGAGCACGCGGACGTCTCCGGCAAACTTCTCGCTGGCAGGGTCGAGCAGCAGGGCGGTGACGCGAGGCGGGTGCTTCTGGCCATAGCGGTCGATGCGGCCGTTGCGCTGCTCGATGCGGATCAGGCTCCACGGGATGTCGTAGTGGACGAGCTGGTGGCACTGGGCGTGCAGGTTGACTCCCTCGGAGGCGACGTCGCCGGTCACCAGCACGCGTACCGCCGCCTGCTCCTGCTTGAAGCGCTCGACGACGTCCTGCTGCTCGGCGTCGGTGAGACCGCCGTGCATCAGTTCGACGGCGCTCGTCGGTAGGCCGAGGTCCTTCGGAAGGCTGCGGTGCAGCCAGCGCAGCGTCTCCAGACGCTCGGCGAAGACCACTGCCCGGGTGGAGGAGCCGGGGCCGACACCGATCTCCTTCAGGTACGCCACCAGCCGGGTGTACTTGGCCGACGGCTCTCGCATGGTCCGCTCATTGAGCTGTCGCAGGTGGCGCAGGGCCCGCAGTTCGACCTCCGCTCGCTGGGACGGCACCTTCTCGTCCTTGCCGACCCGGTCGATGCGGCCGTCGATCGTCTCCTGAAGTGCGGCTGGTGAGGACAGGAACGCCTTCGCGAGCGTCCAGGGGAATAGCGCCGAGCGCGGTCCCGAGTACGGGCTTCCGCCCTCGCCGGGCCACAGCCAGGTGTGCTCGAGTTCGTCGGCGACCGCGTTCTCGGCCGGGGTAGCCGGCACCAGGACGTTGTTCGGCTCCTGCCGCTCCGCCCAGTCGGCGCCGACGGCGTTTGCGACCTCGGGGCTGTGCCGGTGGCGACGGACGACGAGCCGGCGAACCTCCTCCCGGTCGAGGACCCCGCTCGGTGGCACGGCGGACGGGTCGAGCAGACGCACCAGTTCGGCGAAGGACTCCGCCTTGCCGTTGTGCGGGGTGGCCGAAGCCAGGATCAGGGCTTCGGCGTTGCGGGCGAGTAGACGAGCGAGCCGATTGTTGAGAGTCGCGGCGTTCGACAGGTTGTGCGACTCGTCGATGACCACCGCGTCCCACCGCTGTCTACGCAGGCTGGCCACGTATCTGTCGGACTTGAGCGTGTCGATCGAGATGATCGCCCGGCGGTAGTAGGTGAACGGGTTGCGGGTCGCCGGTAGTTTCTGTCGAACCCGCTGGATGCCTGCGGTGTCGAGTCGTACGAACGGCAGGGCGAACCGGGTCCACAGCTCGTGCTGCATCTGTTCGAGCACGTGGCGTGGGGTCACCACGAGGATGCGGTCGCCGCGGCCGCGGCGTACCAGCTCGGAGAGCATCATGCCGATCTCGAGGGTCTTGCCGAGGCCGACGGCGTCGGCGAGCAGGATCCGGGGCCGTAGGTTCGCCGGGTCCAACGCCTTGCGTACCGCCGACTGCTGGTAGCTCAACGCGTCCGCCAGCCCTCTTGTCGCCGCCGTCAGCGAGCGTTCGCCGAGGGGCACGGCTGTCTTCCGGAGCGTCGATTCCAGCCAGAGGCGCGCGGTGCGGTATCGAGGGCTGGCGTCGGCCACCACCCGGGCCCGAGCGGGGTCCGACACGACCACCCGGTCCAGCCGGGTGTAGAACGAGGCGGTGGTGTCGCGGACGAGTTCGCCGAGCCCCTGGACGTGGACCAGGGTGCCGTCGGCTGTCTCCTCGGCCGCGCGGACGAGCCATTCCTCGTCGCGGACCACCACGACCGATCCTGGTGCGAACGAACCGTGGACGTCAGGCTTGGTTGCCGGCACAGGCGCATGCTCCGTCTTCGAAACCGTACGAAAACGACACCGAATAAGTCTCGGGTCGTTACCCGGCGAAAGCCTAGCCGTGCACGATCATTCACGATTCCGCAGAGAGGCCGAGAGTATGGTCCGAAAGTCGACTGTGCCGACACCGCTCGACGCCGCCACGTCGGTCCGCATGCGCCGCCAGCCCCGCACGTCCACCAAGCCCGAACTGGCACTCCGCCGTGAGCTGCACCGGCGGGGGCTGAGGTTCAGGGTCAACCACCCGGACCTGCCCGGGCGGCCTGATGTGGCCTTCAGCCGCGCCAAGATCGCCGTCTTCGTCGACGGTTGCTTCTGGCACCGCTGTCCGCAGCACGGAACCGTTCCCCGCAACAACCGCGAGTGGTGGCAGGCCAAGCTCGACCGCAACGTCGCCCGCGACCGAGCCAAGGACGCCGCTCTCGCCGAGCTTGGCTGGGTCGTGCTGCACGTGTGGGAACACGAAGCCATCGGCGCTGCCGCCGACCTGGTCCAGGCCGAGTGGCGACGCCGGGTGACGACTATCGGGCGGTGACCGAGGTACGCAGGAAGCCGTCCCTTCCGAACAGCACGCCGCGATCAAGGAACCGGTTGAAGAATCGGCACGACGGCTCACCGAGGTGTACGCAGGCGGTGCATGCGCCGCTGCCGATGCTGCAGCCCGGGTCCAGCGGGCACCGGTGCTCGGCGTCGACGAACGCGGTCAGCAGATCGTCGAGATTGGACTCGAAGACCGCTTGCATTCCGCCGAGCACGAAGTCGCCCCGGGCGGCCGCGTACACGAAGAAGCCGAGGTGCTCGGGCACCAGGTACTCGCTGAGGGCGTCGCGCTCGATGCCAGCAAAGACCGCCGTCTGCCGGATGAACCGGTGTGCGTACGTGTGGATCAGCTTGAGGACGTCGGAGCCGACGGACTCCACCTTGGGATCGTCGCGCTTGGTGGGAATCACTGCCGACTCCAGGATCGCCACCCGCGCCGCGAGCGCGTCGGTCGGCTCGGAGGTCCAGCCGGGCAGTCGGTGACCTCGGCCGGACAACCATGTCGCCACACGTACCGGGTCGAGGCGGATCAGGAAGGCCTCGGTCTCCGCCAGGTTGCCGTAAAGCCGATAGCCGCTGCGCTTGCGCCGAAACGGCACCAGCCGACACTTCGACGGATCGTCGTCACCTCGGGTGTAGCCGTACATGGCGTTGAGCACCGGGAACCTGTCGACCAGGTCGAGCCCGTCGATGCCGGCACGGCGCAGGGCCGGAGGATAGGCCTCCCGGTAGCGCCGCTCGAGTGGGTCGTGCGGCTCGGGCGCGCGCAGGGCTGTCGTCGGTGTCCGGCTTTCCGCCAGGGCCATCGCGATGTCGACGGCCACCCGCTCGGCCACTTCGCGGCGCGCTGTCGACAGCCGGTCGACCGGGTGGTCCCCGGCTACGGCCAGCTGACCGCCCGCCTCGGCCAGGTCCGCCATCTGTTCGGCGATGTCGGGAGCCATGCCGTTGGAGATCAACTGTTCGACAAGGTCCTTGCGGGTCTGCTTCGCCGCCACGTCGGCAGGGCGGCCTGCGGTCAGGCCCTCGACCACCCAGACGAGGGCCTTTCGGGAGCCGCCGGCGAGCTTCAGGCTCTCCCGGTGTTCCGGACGCGGCGGGTTGATCAGCACCATGCCGCGCGGCACGTAGACCATGCGGGCCTTGTGCACGTTCCATCGCACGTTGCCGTCGCCGCACGCACACTTGCGCCCGTGGCCGAGCCCCTGCCCCTGCATAGTTTCCGTGCGGCAGGTCGGGCACACGAACTTGATGTCGGCCGCCTTGGCGCTCTTCGGGATGACCACCTGCACGTCGTCGTGCTGGGGGCAGCGCCTGATCCAGGGCTCGGTGATGGCTCCGCACTCGTGCACGCCGACGAAGTGCAACTGCCCCCAGGCCCGTTTGCCGCACTTGCATCGGGCGTCCTCCGACTTCCCGATGCGCTTGCAGGCGCGGCACAGCCAGACTCGCGGGTATCGCTCGACAGTGACGCCGCGGCGTTCGTCGAGTTCGACCACCTCCACCGGCACCTTGCGCAGCAAGTCGCCGGCCATGCCGCTGTCCTTGTCGTTGGCGCTCCACACGGCAATCTCGTTCAGCAGGCTCCAGCGAACCAGCTCGGAGTCGACGTCGATCGGGCTCGGTGCCGACCACTCGTCGACCCGGTAGATGTCACCGCGCAGGTCGACCGTCTGCGCTGGCAGGAAGGTCCGCAGGATCTGGCTGCCGCTGCGGGAGCCCAGCTTCGTCATGTCGTCCGCCTCAGTCGTGGATCGGGGCTTGGGCCTCGACGTCGCGCAGGCTCGTCATCGGGGACGGGCTGCCGATCTCGCCGATGAACCGGGCTTTGCTGGCAGTGTCATGGAGATCGGCGAACCACTCCTGGACCCATTCGACGATCTGCTGCTGGTGCAGGGAGTCCTCCGGCCCGTCGAGCCCGAGGACCTCCGTCACAGCCGCCGCCTCGTCGGCCGGTGTCAGCCCGGCATCGTGGGCGTACTGACGTAGCTTCGCCGGTGTGCTCAGCCGCTGCTTGCTGGCCGGTTCCTTGAGCATCAGGACCCGCGCCGCCACGACGCCGGGCATCGTGAGGGCCAACACGCGCCGGCTGCGGCGGGTGATCGGAATGGCGTCGACGAACCGGTCGCCCTGGCTCACGTACTTGTCGAAGTGGCGGAACGTCTGGGCGTCGCGCTCACGGCCGATCTTGTGCAGGACGTACACCAGGCCGGGGTAACGACGACCGACGCGGGCCGTGGTCTGGATGAACTCGGCCGTGGTCAGCGGCAGGCCAAGCATGACCATCGTGTTGAGCCGGTTGACGTCGACACCGTGGGAGAGCATCGAGCTGGCGGCGATCACGTGGATGCGGTCCTCGAACTTCTCCTCCGGATTCTCCAGCCGCTCCAGGATGTCGCGCACCTCGTCGAAGTCGGTCTGGCCGGTGAGCTGCTCGACGTTGATGCCGTCGACGGTGTTGTTGCTGCCGAGGCTTCGGCCGGCGGCCTCCACGTCGTAGAGGGTCGAGCCGTAGACCACGTCGGTGCCGTAGATGCTGATCAGCTCTCCGGCATGGCTCGGGTCGATCCCGGCTTCCACACACACCTTCGCCGGGTCGTCCAACATTTCCCGCACACATCGCTGCAGGGCGTCCAGTGTCCGGTCGCTGACGTGTTCCAGCGTGACGCCGCGCGGTGCGACGGCGACGAAGCGCCGCAGTTTGGTGTCCTCCGGCAGGCTCCAGAAGGACTCGCCGGCTCGGGGCCCCGGCTGAGGGAAGACGCGCCCTTCACGGCGGTAGAGGATCCTGACCTGATGGTCATACCCAGTCAGGGTCGCGCTGCTTGCGACGATCTTGGCGCGGGTGCCGCAGAGCTTGTGCTGGAGGTGGTCCAGCAGGCTCTCGTAGTGCGAGTCGACCGCGCCGAGGCTGTCACGCAGCAGGTGAAGCTCGTCCTGCAGCCGCAGCGACGGACCGAAGCGCTTCTCGGGCATAGGTAACTCGAGGAGAGTGCCCTGGCAGTCGGGTACGAGGCAGCCGTTGGGGGACTTCGACCGGGTCGAGTAGGTAAAGCCGTGCCACTCTTCGGAGCACATTTGCTGGGGCGGGCCGATGAGACCGCGCATGGCCTGTTGCAGGCCGATCGATGCCGCCTTGTCGAGGGTGCCGACGACGACGGTCGGCAGGAAGCGGAACACCTCCTGGTCGACGACGTAGATCGGTAGCGCACCCCGCTTCCAGGAGCATGCCTGGTTGGCGCAGTGGTGCTCCAGTTTCCACCGCTTGCGGTCGAACTTCATAGTCAGGCGTTCGTCGCGGCAGAACGGGCATTGCAGCAGCACCTGGTACTTGTCGGGCATGCCCGGGCTGTCCGGCCCGGTCTCGTCGTTCTCCGGCTTTGGAACGATCTTGTTCGGGGTGCCGGCCTGGCCGACGAGGAAGCCCAGGCTGAACGGGGCGGTTCGGCGGAGATCCTCCTGCTGCTGGCGGACCAGTTCCGCGCCGGCGAGCGCGTCGGCGAAACGCTGCGTCTGCTGCAGGCTCAGCAGCCGCAGGGGGAACCGTGACCAGGCGGTCACGCCCGTTCGCTTCCCGGTCAGCCGGTCGAAGAACGCCGCGGTCAGCAGCAGGCCGAGATAGGTCTCGGTCTTGCCTCCACCGGTGGCGAACCAGACGGTGTCGACGTGATCGGCTTCTTCGGCCGGCTCGGCGAGACACCGGATGGCGGACAGCAGGAACCCCACCTGGAACGCCCGCCACGAATGGTAGCCACGTCCCTTGGCGCTCAGCCCGATCGCCTCGTTCATGAGCTGGAACGAGCGTCGGATCTCGGGATGCGTCCGGACCAGGTCCAGGCCGGTGCGCAACCGAGCAAGCTCGTCGAACACCAGTGTCGCCGAGCGGTCCGCTTCGGCGCGCATCGCATCCGACCAGCCGTCGGCCAGCTGACGTGTGTCCAGCGCGGCTACCGACCAGTGCTTCTGGTCGTACTCCTCGAGCGCGTCCACCAGGTCGGTGAGGACCGGGATCGGATCTGCGGCGAGACGGGCGAAGGAGAGATCGGGCTTCGGGCGGTCGCTGTTCCAGTACTCCGGTCGGAAGGTCTGCACGCTGACGGTGTCGGTGGTACGGAACACGCCGGGGGCAACCACCTCGACGCCCACGTTGATTCCGTACGCCGGCACCTTCCGGTCGTAGCGGAAGGTGTCCGGCAGGGCCTCCAGCTCGAACGGAACTGTGAGGAGCCCCGCCACCTCCAGCTGCGTCTCGTAAAGATGGGGATCGGTCAGCCCTCGGCCTTGCTTGGGGCTGGTATTCACCAGTTGCACGACCAGCTCGGGCTGCTTGTGCCAGTCCTCCACCTCGACGCGGACCTCAGCGCTCAGGCCGGGTGCGCCGACCGCCGAGAACGCGTCCTGCAACTGCTTGGCCCCGAAGGCCCCCCCGGAAGCGCCGATCACGACCGGAATGTTCTCTTCCACCAGGCCAGTTCGCCACCAGGGACGATCGGGCTCCGGACCGTCTCTGGGGTCCTTCACCCAAGCCCGAGCCCGCACGGTCACCGTCATCGACCACGGCGACGACTCGGCCGGGCGTAGCCGAATGCCCATCGCGCACGGGTCCAGGCGATCCGACCGATCGTCGTTGGCGCCCCCGGCGTCCTCATCCTTGCCGACGAGCCGGCTGAGCCGGCCGAGCCAGAACGTTCCGGAGGGCGCCACTTCCAGCCGCTGCAGACCGTCGCCGCGGCCTGCCGCCGCAACGCGGCGGTCCAGCCAGGTGACGAACCGGTCACATGCCTCCATCAGCGGCTGGCCCTTGTCGACGCTCATCACGCTTTCTCCTCAGCGGCATCGCCGGACTCGACCACGGGAGCGTCCGTCACGTACTCGCGCAACGCCAACGCCCTCTCGTCTTCCCGGAGTGTGTTCATCGCCTTGGCCTGAATCTGGCGGATCCGTTCGCGGGTGACACCATAGTCGGCACCGATGTCGTCCAGGGTCTCCTGGACGCCAGTGCCGAGGCCGAACCGCCGTCGGAGCACGTTCACCGTCCGCTCCGGCAGCACCTTCCGAAGCGTGCGGTCGAGGTCGGCTTGGAACATCATGTGACCGACGATCTCCGCTGGGTCGGTGCGCCCGTCGCGTTCCTGTTCGTCGGCGAGAACATCGGACAGGCGAAGATCGCCCTCGTCGCCGAACAGCTGATCGAGGCTGAGCAGCGGGCGCAGATGGTCCAACACCGCCTGCACCCTGCCGGGGTCGAGGCCGGTCTCCTCGGCGAGTTCGGCAAGGGTGGGCTCCCGATCCAGCCGGTCGGTCAGTCTGCGGGCCGCCTTGTCGACCTTCTGCGTCTGCTCTCGGACATGGACGGGAAGCCGGATCGTCCGGCCGTGGTTGGCGATGCCCCGTTCGATGGACTGCCGTATCCACCACGTCGCATAGGTGGAGAACTTGAATCCCTTGGATCCGTCGAAGAGATCGGCCGCGTGCATCAAGCCGAGGTTGCCGTCCTGGATGCGGTCGGCGAACTCGACCCCGCCACGGTTGTAGTGGTTGCCCTTGGCGATCGAGACGACGAGCCGCAGGTTCGCACACACCAGCTCGGCGTGTGCGGCGCGGCCATCCTCGATCCGGTCACGCAGCGACCGTCGCTCCTCGCGTGGAAGGTCGTTCCAACCGGCCTCGAGCG
This sequence comes from Micromonospora sp. CNZ285, assembly GCF_004637285.1. Lineage (NCBI taxonomy): Bacteria > Bacillati > Actinomycetota > Actinomycetes > Micromonosporales > Micromonosporaceae > Micromonospora > Micromonospora sp. CNZ285. The sequence goes on from NZ_SPQD01000001.1 coordinate 6,688,292, forward strand.
TACGTCGCGCTGCCTCTCCCTGCCTCATCAGCGACCACAGCTCCACCTCACGCTGGGCGCCGATCAGCGGGTACCGGCCGATGCTGCGTAAGTACTGGCGCACGGTGTCCCCGTGCAGCTCGTAGCCCTTTGCGGCAGACGAGGCCGGACGCGCGTCGGCGGATGCGGGCAGTTCGACCCCGGCATCCTTCAGCAATCGCAGCAGTTCGCCATGCTGCTCTGTAGAGAGCGCCCGCCGCGTAACGAGCAGCGCTACCTCGGCGCGCGTCAGCTTTCCGCCCGTGCGAGTCCAGTCACCGAGCAGATCGTCGAACGCGCCCTGCACCCTGTCGTCGGACGCCAGCGCGACGGGCTGCTCGGGAACGTCGCCGAACATCCAGTCGAGGCCGTCGTCGACCGTCTCTTCGTGTCGAGGCTGGGCGGTGTCGTCCTCGCCTCCGGCCGAGGTTGGTGGATCGCACTCCGCCGCTTCAGGTTCCTCGGTGGGTGCACTCTCGGGGTCGGGCGAAGCAGTTGCCTGGTTCTCGGAGCGGCTGGGTGGATTAGTCGGGACTGGCTCCCGGGTCAGCATCACCAACAGGGCGTCGACGTCGTTGTGGTCGAGGCGGTGACGGACGACGAAGTCCGCCACCAAGGACTGGGCTGTGTGCCTGCCGCTGCGATCGAGGATCCCCCGCAGTTCGTCGACCAGGATTGCGGACACGTTCGCGGAAGGTGACGCAAAAGACCTTGCGACCGCCGCCATGGGCGCTCCCCTCCTCCATGGAGATCCGAGCATAGAGCTGGGGTGTGACAAAAGCGGACGAGTCGAACAAATGTTCTATTCGTCGTCCTGCAGCCCTCCAGGGTGACCGTATGACACTCCGGCTCCTCGGGCGACCACTGTGGACGTCTTCCTGCCTTCTTACCGGGCATCGAGTGCGACGGGGACGTTCGAGTGACGTAGCAGTCGAGGATCCGACCGTCCGTCGCCGACGCGAGGCCGAAGGTGCGAACGTCGACGCCGTCAGCGTCGACGCCTGTCGACCAACTACAGTCCTGGCATGGCTCCGCGAACCGTCAAGATCTCCGCAGTCGACCTCTTCTGCGGAGTCGGCGGGCTTTCGTACGGACTGCAGGAGGCAGGCCTCGACGTCGCTGCAGGTGTCGACATCGACCCGGCGTGCGAGTACCCCTACCAGTCGAACATCCGCGCCCCCTTCCGTAAGAAGGACGTGCGCGAGCTGGAGGCCAAGGAGCTAGCCTCGATGTGGCCGAAGGGAACTATCCGGGTGCTGGCCGGATGTGCTCCCTGTCAACCGTTCTCCTCGTACCGCCGTGGCACGGACACCTCTCAGGAAGCCCAGTGGCCGCTGATCGACGAGGTCAGCCGTTTGGTCGAGGGCACGAAGCCCGAGATCGTGACCATGGAGAACGTTCCTCGCATCGGGAGCACTCCGATCTTCAAGGCGTTCGTCGACAAACTGCAGAAACTCGGCTATTCGGTGCACCATGAGTCCTGCCACTGCCCGGCCTACGGCGTGCCCCAGCATCGTCGGCGCATGGTCCTCGTCGCATCGCTCCTCGGCGAGATCCGCGTACCCAAGGGCAAGGTCGCACCTACCGACTACGCCACCGTCGAGCAGGCCATTCGCGGACTTCCCGCACTCGAAGACGGCATGGTCGACCCCACCGACCGCCTGCACAAGAGCCGCAAGCTCACCCCAGTCAACCTGGAGAGAATCAGGAGCTCGAACCCAGGCGGCACCTGGGAAGACTGGCGTGAAGAACTTCGCGCGCCCTGCCACCGAAAGTCGTCCGGCTCCACCTTCCGCAACGTCTACGCCCGTATGGTCTGGGACGAGCCGTCACCCACCATCACGACGTTGTCGTACAACTACGGCGCCGGTCGATTCGGCCATCCGGAACAGGACCGCGCCATCTCTCTACGCGAAGCCGCGATCCTCCAGAGCTTCCCGCGTGACTACGAGTTCGTCGCCCCTGGAGAACCCGTGCAATTCGCGCCTCTGGGACGGCTCATCGGCAACGCCGTGCCACCGAAGCTCGCTCAAGCAGTAGGCGAAGCCATCGTGCAGCATGTGGAAACCACCAGGACGCCGATCAGGCGAGTTCGTCGGCCTATTACGGCCTCACCTTCTTCTGTGAAGACGCCACGCCCAGTACCGTCGCCCGCAGCGGTCGTGTGAACTGATGCCGAGCCCGGTGCTCGCCGGAGGCCGGCGGGTCGGTTCGGTGCCGAAGCGCGTCGTTTCGTGGGTGCTCGGTGGGCGCTCCGCCGCGATGGACGGGCTGGGCACGCGATGGACTGGGCTGGACGCCGTCCCGCTGAAGCTGGGGCCTGACCGCGAACAGATGGACTCGCGCGCCCCCGTTGGACCAGACGACTCGACCAAGATCAACCTCTTAATCCGCGGGTTCGGGGTTCGAGTCCCTGGCGGCGCACAGATGGCAGAGGCCCTGGTTCGGTCACCCGAACCGGGGCCTTTTCGTCGTGCGCGCTCTTCAGCGGCAGCCTGGCTGACCCCGGACCCATCGACGGCCGGACGGGACGGATCATATTCTGACCCGTCGAAGGAGGCCGTCGTGTCCACCACCCGGAGTGTGCTCACCCCGGCCACGTCGGCCGGTCCGGCCGGCCTGCGCCCCCGGGTCTGGACCGCCCTGATCGTCCTCGGACTCGTCGGGCAGATGGCCTGGACCATCGAGAACATCTACCTGAACCTGTTCGTGTACGACACGATCACCGACGATCCGAACGCGATCGCCACGATGGTCGCCGCCAGTGCCGTGACCGCCACCGTCGCCACCCTGCTGCTCGGCGCCCTCTCCGACCGGACCGGGCGACGCAGGTCGTTCATCGCCGGCGGCTACCTGCTGTGGGGCGTCTCCACCGCCGCCTTCGGCTTCCTCACAGTGGGCCTCGTGGAGGACATCGCGCCCGTCGCGAACGTCGTGCTGGTCACGGCGATCGCGGTCATCACGCTGGACTGCCTGATGTCCTTCCTCGGCTCGGGCGCAAACGACGCGGCGTTCCAGGCGTGGGTCACCGACGTGACCGAGCCGGCGAACCGCGGCCGGGTCGAGTCGGTGCTCGCCATCATGCCGCTGGTCTCGATGCTGGTGATCTTCGGCGGGTTCGACGGGCTGGCCCGCACCGGGAACTGGCAGCTTTTCTTCGTGATCGTCGGGGCGATCATGGCGGTGGCCGGCGTGCTGGCCTGGTTCCTGGTCGAGGACAGTCCGTCACTCGTCCGGCACGAGAGCGGCTATCTGCGCGCTGTCGTCCACGGTCTGCGCCCGGCCGCCATGCGGGCCAACCCGGGGCTCTACCTCGCCCTGGCGGCCTGGTCCGTCTGGGGGATCTCCACGCAGGTGTTCCTTCCGTATCTGATCATCTACCTGCAGCGGTACCTGAGGATCGAGGGGTACGCGATCGTCCTGGCCGTCGTCCTCGTCACGGCGTCGGCGGTCAGCGTGGTCGGCGGGCGGCTCATCGACCGCGTCGGCAAGGTGCGCTTCCTGCTGCCGGCTGTAGTGGTCTACGGCACCGGCCTGGCGCTGATGTTCCTCGCCCGCGGCATGGTTCCCGTGATCGCCGCCGGGATCGTGATGATGTCGGGCTTCATGCTCGTCCTCGCCCCGATCGGAGCCCTCGTGCGCGACTACTCGCCACCGGACCGGGCCGGCCACGTCCAGGGGCTGCGGATGGTCTTCGCCATCCTCGTCCCGATGCTCGTCGGCCCGTACCTCGGCGCCGCCGTGATCACTAACGCCGGCGAGGTCTACGAGGATCTCGGCGTGGTGAAGCAGGTCCCGACGCCGGGCATCTTCCTCATGGCACTGGCCGTGCTGGTCCTCATCGCGGTGCCGGCCGTGGCCCTGCGGCGGCGGGAGCAGGGGGCCCGGGCGTGACGCCGCTGACCCCGTGGGGTGCCACGCTCGACGCGGAGCGTGTCCTGCCCGAGTATCCCCGCCCCCAGTTCGCCCGCGACAGCTATCTCAACCTCAACGGTCGGTGGGAGTACGCGATCACCGGCTCGCCCACCGAGCCGGAACGCTACGACGGCCAGATCCTCGTGCCGTTCTCGCCGGAGTCCGCGCTCTCCGGCGTCGGGCGGCAGCTCCGGCCCGGCGAGACGCTCTGGTACCGCCGTCCGCTGGCACTCCCGGCGGGCTTCCACGCCGCCGGCTCGCGGCTGCTGCTGCACTTCGGCGCGGTCGACCAGAGCTGCCGGGTCTATCTGAACGGCGTCCCGGTCGGCGGCCACGTCGGCGGGTATCTGCCGTTCACCTGCGACATCACCGACGCGCTCCGCGAGGACGCCAACGTCCTGGTCGTGGCGGTCCAGGACGACAGCGACACCGGCCATCACTCCCGGGGCAAGCAGCGGCTGCGCCGGGGCGGCATCTGGTACACCGCCCAGTCCGGGATCTGGCAGACGGTGTGGGCCGAGAGCGTGCCCGCCGTACACCTGCGGCACCTCACCCTGACCCCGCTCCTCGACGAGCGGTGCGTCGAGGTGACGGTGCACGCGACGGCGGATGCCGGCGATGCCGGCATCCGGATCCTGGCCGACGGGGTCGTGGTGGCCGAGGCCACCGCGCCGGTCGGTGTGGCAGTGCGCATCCCGATCCCCGAGGTACGGCAGTGGAGCCCCGAGGATCCGTTCCTCTACGACGTGACCGCCGAGCTGGGCGCGGACCGGGTCCGCAGCTACTTCGGCATGCGCTCGTTCGGTGTCGGACCGGACGGGGACGGCGTGCCCCGGCTGCTGCTCAACGGCCGGCCGTACTTCCATGCCGGGATCCTCGACCAGGGCTACTGGTCGGACGGCATGTACACGGCGCCCTCCGACGAGGCGATGATCGTCGACATCGCCACCATGAAGCGACTCGGGTTCACCATGCTGCGCAAGCACATCAAGGTCGAGCCGCTGCGCTGGTATTACCACTGCGACCGGCTGGGGATGCTGGTCTGGCAGGACATGGTCAACGGCGGCAGCGGTTACCACCCGCTGGTCGTCACCGCGCCGGCGGTGACGCCGCTGCGGCTGCCCGACCGGGGCCGGTGGCGGCGCTGGTTCGGCCGCGCCGACGCCGGGGGACGGGCTCAGTTCCGGGCCGAGATGCGCGACACCGTCGAGCACCTGCGCAACGTGGTGAGTCTCGCGGTGTGGGTGCCCTTCAACGAGGGGTGGGGGCAGTTCGACGCGGCCCGGATCGCCCGCGACGTCGCCGAACTCGACAGCACCCGCACCGTCGACCATGCCAGCGGATGGCACGACCAGCGCGGGGGTGACCTGCGCAGCCTGCACGTGTACTTCCGCCGCTTCCGGGTGCCGCGGCGACGCGGTGACCGGCGGGTGCTGGTGCTGTCCGAATACGGCGGCTACAACCTGCGCGTCGACGGGCACGCCTTCAGCCGCAAGGATTTCGGCTACCGGCGGTGCCGGAGCGCCGAGGAACTGGCGGAGGCGTTCACGCGGCTGCACACCGAGCAGATCGTGCCCGCGATCCGGGCCGGCCTGAGCGCGACCGTCTACACCCAGCTGTCCGACGTGGAGGACGAGCTGAACGGTCTGCTCACGTACGACCGGCGCGTGGTCAAGCTTCCCGAGGAGGTGGTCCGGCAGGTCAACGCGCGGCTGCGTCACCAGCGGTTCTGAGCCTCCTCCGCCCAGCCGACCAGGCCGTCCACCGCCACCCGTTCGCCGTCGTCCGCCTGGGCCCAGCCGGAGAAGTGCCCGAAGCACTGGTGGGTCTCGCTGGCGACGACGCCGAGGTTGGTGCGCGAGATCTTCTCGTGGAACGGGTGGAACTCCACCTCGACCCGATCACCGCTGATCCGCCACGGCCGCAGCCAGTCGTGGCGGTCGTAGCTCCAGTGCAGCTCGGCGCCGAGCTTGTGCAGCCGGCCGCCGACGAACAGCGCGTTCTCGGTCGAGCCGGTGCCGTCGGTCCACTTGCCGCCGAGCTGGATCGACACGTCCGGTCCGCTGCCCGCCGCCCAGTTCCACGTGATCGCGTACGGCCACTTGCCCCGGCCGTGGTCGAGCACGGCGAACGAGTCCTGTTCGGCCACGGCGTGCGTCGTGCCGTCGACCCGTAGCGAGCCACGCACCGGACGCCCGACGTCCTTGACCGTGTACTGGAACCGGCGGGTGCTCCACGGGACCACGACGCCGAGCGACTCGTGGCCGGGCGGGAGCGGCACCACGAGGTCGATCTCGATGCCCGGCGCGGTGGCACGGATCGTGCTGCCCTCGGTGGTCTGGTCGATGTCGATCGACAGGCCGCCCCCGCGCGCGTACACGGTGCCCACGCCGCTGACCGGCGGCAGCACGGCGCCACGGGCGAACGGGACCACGACGTCCTTGCCGGTCTCGACCTTCGTGGCGCGGTCGAGCACGTAGACGCCGTGCACCCCGGCGTAGTCCAGCGACGACGCGACGAGGCCGACGATGTGGGTGGGCGTCACGATCCCCCAGTACTCCCAGCGCTTGGCCCTTCCCCAGCCGCGCAGGTTCGCCCGGTGCAGCGGCCGGCGGGTCCAGCCGACCGCGGCGGGGTTGAGCCGCCCGTCCGGCATGCACAGGTCGACCGGCTCGACGATCTCCTTCTCGTGCGTCATCGGGGGAGCGTAGCGACCGCCGGCGACCGTGGTCCGGGCCCGCCCTCAGTAGTCGATGTTGATGGCGGCGACCTGGCGGCTGCCGTTGAAGACGATCGCCGGGCCGGCGAAGCGGGAACTGGCGTACGTCAGCGCCGTCTTGTGCCCAGGGCTGTTGAACCAGGCCTCGATCATCTGCTCGGGCGAGGAGTTGCCCGAGGACGCGAACAGCACCTCGTGGCCGCAGTGCTGCAACCCGCCCGCGTTCAGGTTCTGCCGTACGCAGGACTCCGCCTCGCGGTGCTGCGCCGCGCCCAGCTTGACCTCGGTCAGCCCGAGCGCGCGACGCCGCTCGTTGAGCAGCACCAGCAGTCGCCGTTCCGCTGCGGACACCCCCGTCGACGTGGCGGCGGACCTGGAGGGCGACGTGATCGGCTTCGGTGACCTGGACGGCTTCACCGACTTGGCGGGGCTCGGGCGTGCGGTGGTCGACGACGGCTCCACAGCGGTCGGGGACGGCTCCACCGCGGCCGGCGAGGGCGTGAGCGCCGGTGCGGCGGTCGCGGCCGAGGGCTGCGCGGCTGCCGCGCTCGCCGGCTGCGGCTTCGGCTCGCTCGGGTAGTTGGCGAGGACGAGCGCGCCGCCTCCGGCTACCGCGACGGCGGCGACGGCGGCGGCCAGGATCTTGGACAACGAGAGCCCTGACCGCGCCCCGGCGGTCACGGCGTGCACGCCGGGCGAGGCGGCCTGCGACCCGGCGACGGTGTGCATCCTGTGGGTGACGTCCGAGGCGAGTGCGGCCGGGGGCGGCGTGAGCGCCAGACCGGCCAGCAGCCGCTCGGCGGGGACCAGGTCGTTCGTCGCGTCCGGGCAGTGCGGGCAGTCCCGGATGTGGCGGGCGAACCGCTTGCGCCACACCGGTGCCGGCCGGCGGTCCCAGCCGCCGGCCGTGTCGGCCAGGACGGCGCAACCGGGCCGGGCGGTGAGCGCCCGTACGACCAGCCGGGCGGTGTCCAGCTGCGCCTTCATCCGGGACACGCGCACTGTCACGTGGTGCGGGGCCAGCTTCAGGGCGTCGACCAGGTCGGCGCGGCTGAGGTGACCGGCCTCGACCAGCCACCACAGCGACAGCAGGTGGCGGTGGTCGTCGTCCAGCCAGCGCGTGGCCAGGACGACCTCCCGGCGCTGGTCGGCGAGGCGGAGCTGGGTCAGGGTCAGGTCCTCGAAGTCCGAGCGCGGGTCGATCACGTTGTCGATGTCCTCCGGCGGCGCCGGTGTGGTGTGCCGGCGCTGCGTGTGGGTGCGGATCTCGTTCATGGTGACGGCGACCAGCCACGAGCGGAAAAGCTGCGGCTCGCGTACGCCCGGCAGCCCGCGGACCACGCTCAGCATCGTGTTCTGCACCACGTCGTCGACGTCCGCCGACCGGTTCAGCGCCCGGCCCACGATGTTGTAGACCAGCGGCAGACAGTGCGAGACCAGCTCGTCCATCGCCGCCCGGTCGCCGCGGCGAGCCGCGTCCACCACCGCCGACATGCCGGCCCTGCTCGGGTACGCGGGATAGGACACGCTCACAACCTCGCCTTCACGGAACGATCTCGTACACGGTGGAGACTGTCCGGTACGCGGTCAGGTCACACAAAATGCGTGCGGTGTCGGTGGGAGGCGTTACCTTCTCCGCCATGCCATTGATCACAGTCACCGACGAGGTCGTCGGTGCTCCGAGCGGGCCGGCGTGGACCATCGAGGTCTTCGAGGAAGAGGTACGGCTCGACGAGCTGATCCGGCGGCGGGTTTCGCTGGAGATCGCGGAGTCCGGTGTGGAAGCCGACCCGGAGGAGCGCACCCGTCTGACGCTCGACGCGTTCCGCCGCAACGCCTTCGTGGTGCTCGTCGACGACCGCCAGGTCACTGCCCTGGACGAGAAGGTCCGCCTGCACGCGGGATCCCGCGTCACCTTCCTCAAGCTCGTCCCGCTGGTGGGTGGCTGAGTGGACACGCAGGATGTGCAGACGGCACTGCGCGAGGTGGTCAACGCGGTCAGCGGCTGGCGCGAGAGCGACGACCAGACCTTCAACGAGCATCAACTTCGGTGGTTCCTCGAAGAGGTGGTGGCCGCGTTCGGCTGGGCGCCGGCCGGTTCAGTTCCGGCGCTGCTCGCCGCGCTCAACGCCGCGCGCAGGTCCGGCGATCCCGTTCTGCCGCAGGAGGAGCTGCTGTCGGAGGCCATTCGGAAGGCTGAGTCGGTTGCCGCTGCCGTGACCGACCTGGCCGGCGACGACGCGGATCATGACCGCCGTGCCGCCGCCGCGCTGACAATGGTCGGCCACCTGCTAGGGCGGCCGCACCAGGACGTGAGCGTGTGGGACCGGGCCCGGGGCGAGGCGTGGCGCCGGACGGAAGAACTTCTGGCCGCGCAACCGGCGCCGGTGCGCCAGGTGGTCTTCGACGCGCTGACGGTGCCAGGGGAGAGCGGTGACAAGCAGACCAGACTGATCCGTGTCGTGCGCTCCGGCGGCGGGCTCGACGGCTCGGCCTGGCTCGGCCGGCTGGGCACTCAGGCCTGGCTGGGATTCAATTACTGGAGTTGGCACCTCAAGCGGTTCACCTGGGAGTCCATCCAGGCGGAGGCGTCGGCCGGGCGGGTGAACCCGGCGGCGCTGGCGACCTGGCGCCGGACCCGGCTCGAACGTTCGCTGAGCGACATCAGCGACGAGGCCGACCGGATGTGGCCGATCCCCAACGTCGGTGAGCAGTGGGCCGACCGCGCCGTCGCGGACATCGAGGCGATGCCGGCGGATCGCCGGTCCGCGTGGGAGGCGCTGCTGGCGCACTGTCCGGTCGAGGTGGACAAGGCGAAGCCGACGGCCGGTTGGCGCAAGCAGGCCCGGTCGCTGCTCGACGCGGTGGGCGTCGACGATTTCACCGCCCGGCTCGACGACTGGCTCCCGCTCGTCGGGCAGGCGCGCAGCCTGCCGCTGCGCATGACCACATGCTGCCCCGGCCACATCAAGGACATGCCACCACGGATGATCGACCGCTACAACGTCGGGCTGCTGTGGGGACTGATCTGGACGCGGACGATGTGCCCGCCGTCCGAGCAGACACTGCGAAGCCTCGGCCAGATCGCGGAACGGGCCGCCCGCAAGATCTCCGGCCACGGCCCGGCGAGCCCGAAACTGGCGAACGTCGCGGTCGCGGCGCTCGTCGACACCGATCACCCGGCCGCGCTCGCACAACTGGCGCGACTGTCCTCGCGGCTGACCTACAAGAGCACCCTGCGCCTGGTGGAGAATGGGCTGACCCGGCACGCCGAGGCGCGCGGCGTCAGCCGGGAGGACGTCGAGGAGATGGCCCTGCCCGGCTTCGGGCTGCCGCTCGCGGACAAGCTGGGCGACTGCTCGTACGAGCTGGAGGTGCGCGGTGTCGACGCCGTAGTGGTGTGGCGCAACGCGGACGGCACGGTGGTCAAGACGCCTCCGGCCCAGGTGCGCAGGGATCACGGCGACGAGGTGAAGGAGCTGAAGGCGACTGTCGCCGACGTCGCCGCCACGCTCGTCGCCACCCGCGACCGGCTGGAAGGGCTGCTGCGGCGGGACCGTTCGTGGTCCGTGGAGCAGTGGCGTGAACGGTTCCTGGACCATCCGCTGGCCCGTACCCTGGCCCGGCGGCTCGTCTGGACCGTCGACGGCGTCGCCTGCTGCTGGGCCGGTGAGGCACTGCGGACAGTGGACGACACCGTGTTCGAGCCCGCTGCCGACGCCACGGTCCGCCTGTGGCATCCCGTGCACGACCCGGCCGCTGTCGGGCCGTGGCGGGCCTTCCTGACCCGGCACGGGATCACCCAGCCGTTCAAGCAGGCGCACCGGGAGCAGTACCTGCTCACCGATGCGGAGCGGGCCACCGGCACGTACTCCAACCGGTTCGCCGCGCACATCGTGCGTCAGCATCGGCTCAACGCGCTGCTGTCCCGGCGCGGCTGGTCGTACGTGCAGCACCGCAACGACGGAGCCTCGTACGACCTGCCTCGGCTGGCCCTCCCGGACTGGGGGCTGCGCGCCGAACTGGGTGTCGCCGGGATCGAGGACCGGGGCGACGACCTCGTGTTCGACACGATGGGGACCGACCAGCTGTTCTTCATCCGGGGAGAGCGCCTGCCGGTTCCGCTGGCAGAGGTTCCGCCGGTCGTGCTGAGCGAGGTGATGCGCGACGTCGACCTGTTCGTGGCCGCGGCCGGAGTGGGCGCCGACCCGAACTGGTACGACGGCGGGCCGGCGGGCCGGTACCGCGACTACTGGGCGCGGAACAGCTTCGGCGAGCTGACCCCGACCGGCCGGACGCGCCGGGACGTGCTGGCGGACCTGATCCCCCGGCTGGCGATCGCCGGCCGCTGCACGGTCACCGACAGGTTCCTCGAGGTACGCGGCGACCTGCACACGTACCGCATCCACTGCGGCTCGGGCAACATCCTGATCGCCCCGGACGAGCGGTACCTGTGCGTCATCCCGGACTCGGCGAAGGCGAAGGAGCCGGAGATGTTCCTCCCGTTCGAGGGTGACAGCCGGCTCGGCGAGATTATCAGCAAGGCGTTGCTGCTAGCTGCCGACAAGAAGATCAAGGATCCGGTGATCCTGCGCCAGTTGTGAGGCGGCCGGCGGGCGCCGGGCCCGAGGTCAGCCCGGCGCCCGCTTCGGCAGCAGCAGCTCCTCGTGGTCGAGTTCGCGTTCCAGCACGCGTAGTTCCTCGTCCGGCAGCCGGCCGGAGTCGCGCCACCGCAGCAACTCCTCCCGCTGCGCTTCGAGGACGGTCCGGCGGACCCGCAGCGCCGTCTCGTACTCCGGTGAGGTGGGCAGCTCCGACGATCCGCTCTGCTCGATCAGGTCGAGCCGACCTCGGTAGCGGGCCAGCCGGGTCTGCAACTGGGCCCGCGTGGTGGCGACGGCGACCCTGCTGTCCGGCTCCTCGGCGGCGACGGTGTCGAGGCGGGCCAGGGCGGCCTCCACCGCGGCCGAGCGGGCCTCGTTGCGTACCCGGGCCTGGTCGGCCTCGTTGGCGCGCAGGCCGAGCATCCGCACGAGCGGCGCGAACGTCAGGCCCTGCCCGACCAGCGTCACCAGGACGACCACGAAGGTGCAGAACAGCAGCAGGTCGCGATCGGGGAAGGGGTCTCCGCTGCGGGTGGTCAGCGGCAGCGTGAAGATCGCGGCGAGGCTGATCACGCCACGCGTACCGGACCAGCTCAGGGCCACCACCTCGCGGGAGGTCAGCCCGCGGGCGTTGCGGTCGACGCCGCCGAGCCGGCGTGCGGCGTCAGGGTCGTCGGTGTCGTCCTGTTCGGCGACGCCGCCGAGCCGGGTGTGCAGCGACCGGGGGAGCCACTGGGTGAGGATCAGCCAGGCGGGGCGCAGGAGCAGTACCACGCCGACCGACACGGAGACGGCGATGACGATCGTCGACGTCTCGTACTGGCGCAGGCCCCGCATGACGGCGGGGAGCTGCTGGCCGATCAGCAGGAAGACGAAGCCTTCGAGGAGGAAGTCGACGAGCCGCCACACGGCGTTGGTCTGGAGACGGGCGGCTCCGGAGCCGAACTGCGGCGTCTGATGGCCGACGATCAGGCCGGCGACCACCACCGCCAGTACGCCGGAGACGTGCAGCGCCTCGCCGAGCAGGTACGCCACGAACGGTGTCGCGAGCGAGATCGCGTTCGACAGCAGCGGGTCCGCGGTGAGCGGCCGGACCAGCCGTTTCGCCCGGGCGACGACCACGCCCACCGCGATGCCGCCGGCCGCCGCCAGCACGAACTGCCCGATCGCGGCGGGGAACGAGAACGTGCCGCCCACGGCGGCCGCCACCGCGACGCTGAGCATGGTCAGCGCGGTGGCGTCGTTCAGCAGCCCTTCGCCCTGGATGATCGTGACCATCTTCGGCGGCAGGTTGACCCGGCGGCCCACGGCCAGGGCGGCGACCGGGTCGGGCGGAGCGATCGCGGCGCCGACAGCGATGCCCGCGGCCAGCGTCGCGCCGGCCACGAACAGGTGGAACCCGACGCCCACGAGCAGTCCGGTGAGGAGCACCAGCACCACGGAGAGGCTGACCACGATCCGCAGGTTGCGGCGGATGTCCAGCAGGGAGGAGTCCAGCGCGGCGCTGTAGAGCAGCGGTGGCAGCACGACCATGAGCACGAGGTCGGGGTCGAGGCTGACGTTGGGGCCGGGGAGCAGCGCGTACGCGATGCCGATGAGTGGCAGCAGCGCGGCTGCCGGCAGGCCGGTCCGGGAGGCCACCCACCGCACGGCGATGACGACCGCGACGGCGGCGAGCACGAACAGCAGTGTCGAATGGGTGCTCACCCCGACCGACAGTACCCGCGTCGAGATCATCATGCGACGCGGACGGTGCCGTCAACCGAGGGTTGACGGTCGAGGATCGTCAACCTATGGTTGACGCATGGAGGAGACCGAACCGCTCAAGATGACCCAGCCGGTACGACTCGACGACCTCATCGAGGGCATCAAGAAGGCGCACACCGACGCGCTCGACCAGCTGGCCGGCGCCGTTCTCGTCGCCGACCACCTGGGCGACGTGGCCGACCACCTGATCGGGCACTTCGTCGACCAGGCGCGCCGCTCCGGCGCCTCGTGGACGGAGATCGGCCGCAGCATGGGCGTGACCAAGCAGGCCGCCCAGAAGCGCTCCGCCGCCAAGGCGGAGACCGCCGCCGCGCTCGACCCGAACTCCGGGTTCGGCCGGTTCACCCCGCGCGCCCGCAACGTGGTGCTGGCCTCGCAGGAGGAGGCGCGGGCCGCGGGCAACGCCGAGATCACCCCAGGGCACGTCGCGCTCGGACTGCTCGCCGAGCCGGAGGGGCTGGCCGCCGCGGCGATCGTGGCTCGAGGCGTACCCCTGGAGCGGCTGCGGGAGGTCGTCACCGCGACGCTGCCGGCGAAGGCCGACCCGGTCCCGGACCTGATCCCCTACGACGCACGGGCCAAGAAGGTCCTGGAACTGACCTTCCGGGAGGCGCTGCGGATGGGGCACAACTACATCGGTACGGAGCACATCCTGCTCGCCCTGCTGGAGGAGGAGGGCGACGACGGCGTGCTGCGCGGCCTCGGCCTGGAGAAGTCCGCGCTGGAGTCGGCGTTCGAGGCGGCGCTCGCCGAGATCAGCCGGAAAGGGGCCTGACCCCGCGCCGGGCACGCGTCACGGGGGCGCGTGCCCGGCGTCCGGGTGTCAGTCGGCGGCAGGGAAGCCGTACCGGGCGGCGTGCTCCGGGTCGGCGGGGTCGACCTGGCGGATGCCGGCGTCGGCCAGCCGCTTGTTCACCTCGTCGAGGTGCTCCCGGACCAGCCGGGCCTCCTCCTCGGTGACCCGGCCGCGGTGCGGGCGCCCGGCGTGCTCGATGGTGCCGTAGTCGATCTTCTCGGTGGCGCGGCGGGCCTTCGGCGGCTTGACCCGCTCGGCGGTGCGCAGCAGTTGCGCCATCGGCACGTCGGTCGCCATCGCGTCGAACTCGCTGGCGGTCAGCACCACCCGGCGCGGCTCACCGTGGCCGTGCCGGTCGTGGATCTCCACCACCGCGACGTCGAGCGCCGCGTCGTCGATGCTCTCCACCTCGACCGCGGTGGCGTCCAGCTGCACGGGGCCGGCGACCAGGTCCGGGTGCTCCAGGACGACGACCTTGACCACCTCGTCGTCGGGGCTGAGCACCTGACCGGTGAAGTCGGAGACGTGGATCGTCTTCTTGCCCATGCGCGGAGCTTCTCCTGTCGTAGGCCGGAAATCGGACCACAAGACGCTACCGCACAGGTGTGCGAAGGCCGGTACGCCGCCCGGCCGGTGTGTCGCCGCCCGCCCTCAGAGCGGCGTGAGGCCACGCCAGGAGGCGGTGCCTGCCGGTTGCGCGTTCAGTTCGGCCCAGGAGAGTCCCCGGTCGCGGGCCTCGCGGTACGCCGGCTGCGCCGGGAACCGTCCGGCGTCTGCGGCGGCCCGCCAGCCGCGCTCCGGGTCCTGCTGGAATCGGTCATTCGGTTCGTGAGGCATGACCACTACCGTCCCAGAGAAACTTGTCCATGTATGAAAATGAATATGACGCAGGGTCGATGCCTTCGGTTCCGTGAAGCGCCGGAGTTCCTGCGGCCGGTGGCGGAAGCAGGGATCGGCGTCCGTCGCTGGCGTGCCGACCCTCTACCCGCCTGCCGCGCGTCTCAACCCCGGCGCGATCGCGGAATTCGGCGGACACCGGCGCGGCGTCCCGGCGTACCATGATCACGTGCTCGACCGGCGGGTCTTCCTTCATCTGGCGACCTGGTTGGGGCAGTGGCCGGCGGGCCCCGGGCTGCACGTGGTCCGGTCCTACCGCCGCGCCCGCCCGGCCTGGGACGGGCGGCTGCGCCCGGCCGTCGCGGTGACAGCGGGCGGCAGCACCGTCCTCTCGGTGGCCGCCGACCGGGTCGAGGCGGTCCGGACGCTGGTACGCGACCGGCCGCTCGGGGAGTGGCTGCCCGACCTGCCGGGCGCGGTCGGCGCGCCCGAGTTCATCGCGCACACCTCGGTCTTCCGCTGGTGCACCGACCCGGCCCCGCTGCCCGAGGTGGGGGAGTGGGTGCCGCCCACGCTGCCCGGGCTGCCACCGTGGCTGCGGCTGTTCGACAGGGAGGTGCTGGTGGTCCGGGGCGCCGACGGCGCGTACCGGGCCGGCGTGGGGATCAAGCGGCACGACGCGTACGGGCACGAGCTGGCGGTGGGCACGGTGCCGACGGCGCGCGGGCGCGGCCTGGCCCGGCGGCTGGTCGCGCAGGCGGCCCGCCGGGTGCTCGACGAGGGGGCGATCCCCACCTATCTGCACGACCCGGGCAACGCGGCGTCCGGCCGGGTGGCCGAGGCGGCCGGCTTCCCGGATCGCGGCCTCACCGCGTTCGGCGTCTTCCCCCGCTGAGCCGGCCCGGATTCCCGGCCTGGCGCGGACCGTGGATCCCGGGCCGGATCCACGGTCCGCTGCTCTCCCTCAGGCCCCGACATCGGTAACGCTATGTGTTAGCGCCTGTGGTCAACAAGGGGGGTGTCACTGTCCGGTTACGGACTCTCACCTGCGTAATCGCTGGCAGGCGCGGCGGCGAGGTCAGTGACGCAGCGTGTGGATCAGGGCGAGGGCCTGACGGGTGACAGGCCGCAGCACGCGCAGCCGGGACAGCCCCACCAGCCGGTCCACGAGCGGCACCACGCCGTCGATGAGCTGCCGGGTCTTGACCTGCCCCTCCGAGCGGTCGTGCACCCAGTAGAGCACCACCCCCATGTAGCCGAGCCAGAGCAGCTCGGGCAGTGCCTCGCGCAGCTCGTCGTCGAGCTTGACGGTGGACCCGGCGAGCGCCTCGCGGAACAGCGCGATGGACATGTCCCGGGGTGCCGACGACTCGGCGGAGAACGGGCTGAGCGGCGAGGTCGGCTCGGCCGCCGTCTTGAAGAAGGCGCCCGCGAACGCGTGGTACGGGCTCAGCACGTCGATGCCCGCGTGCAGCACCCCGGCCAGTCGCGGGCCGAAGTCCCGCTCCCGGGCGAGCACCGGGTCGGCCGCCTCCCGGTGCTCGCGCTGGGTGCCCGCGTAGAACTCCTGGACCAGGTGTTCCTTGGAGCCGAAGTAGTAGTAGGCGTTGCCCACTGCCACGCCCGCCTCCTGGGCGACCGCGCGCATCGTCGTGCGCGCGTACCCGCGCTCGCGGAACAGCCGCATCGCGGTGTCCAGGATCAGCTGGCGGGTCTGCTCACCCCGGGCCGTCGACCCCTGCCCACCCGCAGCGGTCGTCGGCGCACTCTGCTCGGTCATCGTCGTCACCGTATCCCGGTTCCCGGATCCGTTCGCGGACCGCGGAGGCCGCCGCCACCACCCGCCGGGCCAGCGGCAGCAGGTGCGGGCGGGCCAGCCGCTCGGCCGTGCCGCGATGCTCGGCGAGCGCCCAGAGGCAGGCGAACCAGGCGCCGTCGCCGCGGTAGACGGCGCCGGTGTCGGCCACCACCGTCAGGTCGCGCAACGTGGCGTCGTGGTCCAGCGCGGGAAAGCGCCGCCGGGCCTCGGCGGACCCGGCCGGCACGAACTCCAGCGGTACGAGCTGGGCGCGCGAGGCAAGCCAGCGCCGGGCGGCCCGGCACATCGGGCAGTCCGCGTCGAACAGGACGGTGAACCCGCGGATCCCACCGGCCCCGTGCCCGGTGGGATCCTGCGGGTGCCCGCCCGGGGCGGACGTCACCGGGCCGGCGGGTTCGGCCCCGCCGGTACCGGTCCGCCCTGCGGCGGGAGCATTCTGACCGGCGGCAGCGGCGGGTGGGTGGCCTGCTGCCGCAGGCGGCCGCGCCGGTAGCGGCCGAGCGCGAAGACGTTGAAGAAGTGCAGCGCGCCGAGCACCAGCAGGACGAATCCCACCTTCATGGAGAGTTGCTCCAGCGCCTGGCTGGTGTCGCCGACCGGATCGGACTCCTTCATCGCCACCGTGACGTAGCCGAGGTTGAGCAGGTAGAAGCCGACCACCAGCAGGCTGTTGACGGCCTCGGCCAGCCGGCTGTCGGCGAACACGTCCTGCAGGAACACCAGCCCGTTGCGGGACAGTGCCCGTGCCACCCAGACGGTGAGGCCGATGCTCACCGTCAGGTAGGCCAGGTACATCCAGACCTTCACGTCCATCCCCGTAGCCTCTCTTGAACGTGTTCAAATTCAAGGACGCCCTGAGCGTACGACAGATTTTGAACGTGTTCAAGAGTGCGGCCCGCCGCCCTTCCGGGCAGCGGGCCGCGTGGGGGTGCGGGTCAGGCGGTCAGGCCGAGCGCATCGGCGGCGGCCCGGCCGTTGGCGTGACTGGCGCCGTGGGTGGCGACGAACGCGCGCGCGCCCGCCGGCCGCCACGCACCAGGCCAGCCCATCTCGACCACCGTCACCTGATGCGTGGCGGCCAGCGCCTCGACCAGCTCGCGCGCGCCGGGCAGCCGGTGCAGGTGCCGCCCGACCAGCACGACCGGCCGGTCCCCGGCGAGCCGCCGCAACTGCTCCGGGTCGGTCTCGCCCGCCACCGCGCGAGCCTGCTCGACCTCGGCGGCCAGGTGCGGGCCGAGCCCCCACGGCACCCGCCCCTCGGCGATGGTGGAGGTGGCGTGCACCTGCACCACCAGCGGCGCGGTGTCGCGGACGAGGTCGCCCTCGACGCGTACCGCCCGCAGCGCGGCGGCGTAGCCGAGGCCGTCGGCGGCGGGCGGCGGGGCGTCGGCGGGGCCGGTGGCGGCGGCGAGCGCGGCGGTCCGGCCGGCCGCCTCCTCGACCCGCTCGCGCGCCAGCCGGCCGTCGGCCATCGCCGCGACGATCTCGGCGGCGACCGACTCGACCAGTTCGGCGTCCACCCGGGCGCCGATGCAGAGCAGGTCCGCGCCGGCGGCCAGGGCCCGGACCGCGCCCGCGCCGACCCCGCCGGCGGCGAGCACCGCGCCCTTCATCTCCAGCGCGTCGGTGATCACCGCGCCGGTGAAGCCGTACTCGACGCGCAGCAGGTCGTGCAGGACCGCCCGGCTGAACGTGGCCGGGCCGTCGCCGGTCAGCGCCGGCACCCGGATGTGCGCGGTCATCACCGCGCGGACGCCCGCGTCGACCACGGCGGCGAACGGCGGCAGGTCGCGTTCTCGCAGGACGGCCGGCGGCACGTCGACGGTGGGCAGCTCGTGGTGGGAGTCGGCGACGGTGGCACCGTGCCCGGGGAAGTGCTTGGCGCAAGCGGCCACACCGGTCGACTGGAGGCCGGCGACGGCGGCGGCCGAGTGGACGGCGACCCGCTTCGGGTCCGCCCCGAACGAGCGGGTGCCGATCACCGGGTTCTCGTCGGCGGTGTTCACGTCGACGGTGGGGGCGAGGTCGACGGTGATGCCCAGCGCGGCCAGCTCCGCGCCGATCGCCGCGTACACCCGGCGGGTGAGGTCGGGGTCGTCCACCGCGCCGAGCGCGGCGTTCCCGGGGTACGGGCTGCCGGTGGCGTGCGCCAGCCGGGTGACGTCGCCGCCCTCCTCGTCGATCGCGACGATCACGTCGGGGCGCCCGGCGCGCAGCGCCGCCGTGGACGCCGCCACCTGGGCCGGGTCGTGGATGTTGGTGCCGAACAGGGTGTGCCCGGCGAGCCCGTCGGCGAGCAGGTCGACCGCCCAGTCCGGCGGGACCGGTCCCGGGTACGCGGCCAGCAGCGTGCCCAGCGCGAGCCGGCGCAGTCCTGGATCCAGACCCACGAGTATCCCCTTTCCCTGCCGGGTCGTCCGACCTCCGCGGATGAGGGTGGCCGATACGCTAACGGGCGCCCCTCGGCAGGCGTTTTGTGGTTAGAAAACTTTACTGAAAATTGAGGACGACGGCATGAGTGCGACCCGGCTGCCCGGCACCCCCCGACTCCTGCGGGCGCTCAACGATCGTGCGGCGCTGGAGCTGCTGCTCGAACGCGGCCCGCTGACCCGGGCCCGGATCGGTGAGCTGACCGGGCTGTCCAAGGTCACGGCGTCCCAGCTCGTCGAGCGGCTGGAGGAGCGCGGCCTGGTCGCCCGGGTCGGCGAGCAGGCCGGCGGGCGGGGCCCGAACGCCCAGCTCTACGCCGTCCGGCCGAGCAGCGCGTACGTGGTGGGCGTCGAGGTGGGCGCCGAACGGGTGGTCGCCGCGTGCGCCGACATCACCGGCGCGGTGGCCGGCCGGGTCGAGCAGTCCACCAAGGACACCGACGACCCGGTCGGCGTGGTGCACAACGCCGTGGTCCAGGCGGCCGCCAGCGCCGGGGCGGAGCTGTCCGCCGTCCGGCGCGTCGTGCTCGGCACCCCCGGCCTGGTCGACCCGCAGACCGGCGACATCACGTTCGCCTTCAACCTGCCGCGCTGGCACAGCGGCCTGCTCGCCGCGCTGCGCGAGGACCTGGACACCCCCGTCGTGTTCGAGAACGACGTGAACCTCGCCGCGGTGGCCGAGGCGCAGTCCGGCGCGGCCCGGGGCACCGCCGACTTCGTGCTGGTCTGGGTGGACGCGGGCGTCGGCCTGGCCATCATGCTGGGCGGCCGGCTGCACCACGGCAGCAGCGGCGCGGCCGGCGAGATCGGCTACCTGCCGGTGCCCGGCGCGCCCATCCCGCGCGACGTGTCCAAGCGGGCCAAGCCGGCGTTCCAGCAGCTCGTCGGCGCCGACGCGGTACGCGCGGTGGCTGCCGAGCACGGTTTCGCCAGCCCGGAGGCGGCGGAGCAGGGCGTCGCGGCGGCCCGGGCCGCCGAGGTGGTCCGCGCCGCAATCGCCGCCGGCACCGCCGGTGGGCCGATGCTCGACGAGCTGGCCCGGCGGCTGGCGCTCGGTGTGGCGAGCACCTGCGTGGTGCTGGACCCGCCGCTCGTGGTGCTCGCCGGTGCGGTCGGGCAGGCGGGCGGGGCGGCGCTGGCCGAGCGCGTGCAGCACGAGGTGGCAGCGATCACGCTGGTCCGGCCCCGGGTGGTGACCACCGGGCTGACCGAGGAGCCGATCCTGCGCGGCGCGCTGCGGACCGCGTTGGACGCCGTTCGCGACGAGGTGTTCGGCTCGACCGTCGGCTGACTGCGTCGTGCACCCTGGCGCCATGTGAAGGAATCCTTCAGCATGGCGCCAGGGTTCGCAAGGAGTTGCCGGGAGGCGGCTCCGGTCAGATCAGGTCGCGGCGGCGGAACACCGTGAACGCCGCGGCCACCAGGGCGCCGGTGAGCCCGACCAGCACCACCACGCCCGACGTCCAGGTCAGCGTGTAGGAGCCGTCGCAGTAGCCGGAGATCCCGGGGCCGCAGGCGTTGTTGTCCCAGAGCCGCACCTCACCGGACAGCCAGGCCGCCAGATAGCTGGACAGCATGTACCGGTCCGGCCGGCCGACCGCCAGGATCTGGAACACCAGCCGCGCCCCCAGCTCCCACACCACCACGTACGCGGCCACCGTGCCCAGCGCCGCCGAGGTGTGCCGGCCCAGCGTCGCCACGGCGAACCCGAGCGCCGCGGCGAGCAGCACCAGCACCAGCCCGCGTACCCAGATCGCACCAAGCGACGGCCAGAAGTCGCCACCGGTCCGCCCGACCAGGCCGGACGCCTGGCCGATCAACCAGAACGCCCCGAGGTACGCCGCCGACGCCAGCACCGACAGGCCGAGCAGCCCACCCAGCAGCGTGCCGAGCTTCGTGGCGAGCACAGTGGGCCGCCGGGGCCGCCACAGCAGCAGGTTGACCACCCCGCCCGAGTTCAGGTCGGCCCCGATGTAGGAGGCACCGACCAGGAACCCGAACAGCGTCAGGAACGCGATCAGGAAGTAGAGCAGCGGCTCGGCCTCCTTGGCGAAGACGAACACGCCGGTGAGGTAGTCGGCAGCGCTCGGCAGCTCCTCGATCTGCGCCGGGTCGATCTGGGCGCAGTCGCGCGGCAGGTAGTCGTTCTCGCCCGGCGGGAGCGAGCCCTCCCGGATCCGCAGGCAGCGGTCGTACGTCATCTCCATCTGGCGCACGCTCTCCGCCGCCTGCGCCTGGGCCCGGCTCAGCTCCGCCGGGCTCGGCCGGTGCGAACCGGCGAGCGTGGTCACCACTGTCACCGCGAAGGCGACAGCCAGCAGCACCATCATGAGCTGCACGAAACGCCGGGCGGCCAGCCGCTCCAGCTCGGCACGGACCAGGTTCACGCGTCCACCTCCCGGGTCTCCCGGACGTCGAGGTCGATCACTCCGTCGCTCGGCGGCGCGCCGTCGACCTGCCGCGGCACCGCCACGTGCTCGTGGCCGCCGGTCAGCTCCAGGAAGACGCTCTCCAGGTCCGGCCGCAGCGGGACCAGCTCGCGTACCCACATGCCCTGCTCGCCGAGCGTCCGGCTGATCGTCTCCGGATCCTGCACACCGGTCACCACCAGGTGGTCCGGCGCCACCGCCACCGACAGGCCGGCCCGGCCCAGCAGCTCCCCGGCCCGCTCCGGTTCGGCCACCCGGACCCGCCACTGGTGCTGGTCGAAGCCGGCCAGCACGTCCTCCACCGGCCCGTACGCGACCCGCTGCCCCCGGCTCACGATCGTCACGTGGTCGCAGATCAACTGGATCTCGGCGAGGATGTGACTGGACAGCAGCACCGTCACCCCGGCCTCGGCCAGCGACCGGGTCAGGTCGCGCATCTCCCGGATGCCGGCCGGGTCCAGCCCGTTCGCCGGCTCGTCCAGGATCAGCAGCTCCGGGTTCTTCAGCAGGGCCGACGCGACCGCCAGCCGCTGCTTCATGCCCAGCGAGTAGCCCTTGACCCGCTCGTCGCCCCGGTCGCGCAGCCCGACCTGCTCCAGCACCTCGTCCACCCGGCTGGTCGGCACACCACCGGCCAGCGCCAGCAACCGCAGCGTCCGGTGCGCGGTGAAGTTGGCGAAGAACTGCGGGCTCTCCACGATCGCGCCGACCCGGCCGGCCACGTCCGGCAGGTGCTCGGGTGACTCGGCGCCCAGCACGCGCATCCGCCCGGCGTCCGGCCGGACCAGCCCCAGCAGCGCACGCAGCGTGGTGGTCTTCCCGGACCCGTTCGGCCCGAGGAAACCGTGCACCTGCCCCGCCTCGACCAGCATGTCGAAGCCGTCGACGGCGACCCGGCGCCCCTGGCGCAGCGTGTGGAACGTCTTGCGGAGACCGGCGATCTCGATGACCGCGCTCATCCGCGCGCCTTCCGGCAGCGGTCGGGCATGAGTGTCCTTCCGGAAGTGGTGACCAACGACACGGCGCCCCACCCTATGGCGGCGGCGCCGCCCGTGGGGGGCGCCGGGCCGGGTGCGTGATTGGATGGAGCGGTGACTGGTGACCTGATCCCCGGCGCCCCGGGCGCCCCCGCCCCCTCGACCGTGGACGCGGATCTGGTGGTCAGCCTCGACGGGGTCGGCGTCAAGCGTTCCGGCACCGCGCTGGTGCACGACGTCGACTGGCGGGTCGAGCTGGACGAACGGTGGGTGGTGCTCGGGCCGAACGGCGCGGGCAAGACCACGCTGCTCAACCTGGCCGCCGGCCGGCTGCACCCGACCAGCGGCGTCGCGCACGTGCTCGGCGAGCGCATCGGCCGTACCGACGTCAACGAGCTGCGGACCCGCATCGGCCTGTCCACCGCGACGCTCGCCGAGCGGATCCCCGCCGAGGAGCGGGTCGTCGACGTGGTGGTGACCGCCGCCTGGTCGGTGGTCGGCCGCTGGCGGGAGAGCTACGACCGCACCGACGAGGCGCGCGCCGCCGCGCTGCTGCGTCAGCTCGGCGTCGGCCACCTCACCGACCGCACGTACGGCACGCTGTCCGAGGGCGAGCGCAAGCGGGTCCAGATCGCCCGCGCCCTGATGACCGACCCGGAGCTGCTGCTGCTCGACGAGCCCGCCGCCGGGCTCGACCTGGGCGGGCGCGAGGACCTGGTGGCCCGGCTGGCCGAGCTGGCGTACGACCCGGACGCGCCCGCGATGGTGCTGGTCACCCACCACGTCGAGGAGATCCCGCCGGGCTTCACCCACGCGCTGCTGCTGCGCGAGGGTGCCGTGGTGGCGCAGGGCCTGCTCGCCGACGTGCTCACCGCCGACAACCTGTCGAAGACGTTCGGCCTTCCGCTGGTGGTCACGCGGTCCGGCGACCGCTGGGCCGCCCGCGCCGCCTGAGCGACGGGACGACATCGTGCCGCAGACCCGGATCGCCGTCGTCGGCAGCGCCAACATGGACCTGGTCGGCATCGGCGCCGCGCTGCCCCGGCCCGGCGAGACGGTGCTGGGCGACGACTTCGTCATGCTGCCCGGCGGCAAGGGCGCCAACCAGGCGGTCGCCGCGGTACGCGCCGGCGCGTCCTGCGTCTTCCTGGGCGCGATCGGCTCGGACTCGTTCGGCGTGACGTTGCGGGCCCGGATGACAGCGGCCGGCGTGGACACCGGTCACCTGCGGGTGGTCTACGGCCCGTCCGGCGTCGCGCTGGTCATGGTCGGCGGCGCGGGGGAGAACGCCATCCTGGTCACCCCCGGCGCGAACGCCGCGTTCACGTCGCTGACCGCGGACGAGCTCTCCGCCGTACGCGATGCGGACGTGCTGGTCGCGCAGCTGGAGGTGCCGGTCGAGACGGTGACCGAGGCGGCGCTGGCGGCCCGGTCCGCGGGCACCCGGGTGGTGCTCAACGCCGCGCCGGCCCGGCCGGTGCCGGCCGAGTTGCTGGCGGCGACCGACCTGCTGGTGGTGAACGAGCCGGAGGCGCAGGCGCTGACCGGCCGCGGCCGGGACGAGCCGGCGGCGCTGCTGGACCTGGTGCCCCGGGCGGTGCTCACGCTCGGTGGCGACGGCGCCTGGTACGTCGACCGCGACCGGCCCGCGACGCACGTGCCGGCGGTGCCGGTGGACGTGGTCGACTCGACCGCCGCCGGGGACGCGTTCACCGCCGCGCTCGCGGTGGCCTGGGGCGAGGGGCGGGACCTGGCCGACGCGGTGCGCTGGGCGGCGGCTGCCGGTGCGGCGTGCGTGCGCAAGCTCGGCGCCTCAGTGGCGCTGCCGCATCGCGCGGAGATCGACGAGCTGTTCCCGGCCGGCTGAGCCTCAGCCGGCCGGTTCGTCGGTGAGGCGCTCGCCGCGCCGGCGCAGCATGCCGAGCCCGGGGATGCCGGCGACCGCGAGCTTGAGATCACGTGTGACGTCCAGCAGGTCGTGCAGGTCCGGGCCGACCCGGTCCAGCGTGGCCAGGATCGGCAGCACGTCCGAGGTGAGATGGTCCTTGAGCTTCGGCAACTCGTCCACGAGCCGGATCGCGGCGGTCACCTCCTCCGGGCTGAGCTGCTCCACGAACCGCGCGGCCATCGGCGCGGCCCGCCGCAGCGTCGCCTCGTACGCGGCCAGCAGCTCGTTCGCCACGCCGGTCGCCTTCTCGGCGGTCGCGAGCGTGCCCGCCGCCCGCGCGGTCACCGTCTCCGCCTCGGTCACCACACCGGCCGCGGTCCGGGCCACCCGGTCGGCCTCGCCGACCACCGTGGCCGCCGCCTCGGAGACCCGCTGCGCCTCGCCGACCACCACAGTCGCCGCGGCGGCCACCTCGGTCGCCGTGTCGATCGCCGCGGTGGCGGCGGCGCTGATCACCGCCACCTCGCGGACCGCCGTCTCCGCGTCGGTGAGCACCCGGTCGGTGCGGTCGAGCGTGCCCTCGATCCGGTCCACCACCCCGTCGATCCGCCGGACCAGCGCCTCCACCTGGTCGAGGACGGCGAAGGCGCGAGCGGGCACCGAGGCCACCGTGGCGGCCGAGCCGAGCGCCTGGTCCACTGCGGTACGGGTGAGGCCGAGCAGGGCGCCGGGCCGGGGGAGAGGGATCGCCATGACATCCAGTGTGCGGCGTCGCGGCCAGTGCCGCCCGACGAGGTGGCTGCCGCGGGCCGGGTCAGGTCACCGCCGGTCGCCCTGCTCCACGGCGCGTTGCACGGCCCGGTAGATCTGCCCGAACCGTAGCGCGTCGGGCGTACGGACCAGCATCGTCTCCCGGCCGTGGTGCTGCACCCACAGCTCGTGGACCCGGTTGCCGCGCTCGTAGGAGCGGTCCAGCCAGCCGAGCGGCACCTCCAGGAACGGGGTGAGCGCCAGTCCCACCACCACGAACGCGGCCAGGATGATCAGGGCCAGTTTCCACTCGCCCCGGTCCTGCGCGGACCAGGCCAGCGAGAGCACGCAGACCACCGCGACGAGGGGTGGCAGCGACAGCAGCAGGACCAGCACCCCGCGGCCCAGCACCCGTCCCCGGACGGCGAGCGTGGTGGTGCCGCGCGCGTGCCAGACGTACGTGACGTCGGCGAGCGCGACCACCTGACCGCCCGCGTGGATCGCCTCGGAGGTGACCTGCACGGCGTCGTCCCGGTAATAGAGGACCATGAATCAGCCTAACCACGTATGTCGACACCGGACGGTCGAGCGCCGGTAGGGTGACGGCATGACGGACCGGAACGGGGCCGGAACCGGCGGCGACGAGCAGGCGCGCAACGTCGAGGTGGTCCGGCGTTACCTGCGCACCTTCGTCACGAAGGACCTGGCCGAACTGGCCGAGGTGGTCGACGAGGACGTGCAGATCTACGGCTCCGGCACCGCGGTCCGCGGCCGGCGCTATCCCGAGGCGGCCGTCTCCTCGCCCGGCCTGACCGTGATCGACCAGGAGATCCGGGAGATCTTCGCGGCCGGAGACCGGGTGGTGGTGTCGCTGGCGCAGACGTACCGGCGGGACGCGACCGGGGCGACCACCGTGCAGAGCGCCTGCAAGATGTACCGCCTGGCCGGCGGCCGGATCGTGCAGTTCTGGGGCGAGCAGGACACCTACGGCCTGTTGCGCGGGCTGGGCCTGCTGCCGGACGAGCCGATCACGTTCTGACCGGGCGTGGCGGGCCCGGTCGCGGTACGACCGGGTTCCGGACGGCCCGGCGCGGGCGGCAGGCTCTCCATGGCCCGCTGCACCGCCCGGTAGACCTGCCCGAAGCGCATCGCGTCGCGGGTGTGCAGCAGCCGCACCGGCCGGCCGCGCCACTGCGCCCACATCTCCATCTCCCGGCTGCCCCGGGCGTAGGAGCGGTCCAGGTGTTCGAAGAGGAAGTCCGCGAGCGGCCCGACGGCGAGGCCGACCAGCACCGAGACGCCGACGATCGCGATGGTGACCACCGCCGAACGCTGGAGCCACACGGCCAGCGCGATGCCCAGCACGGCGGCCACCAGCGGCCCGGCGAGCGCGGCCCCGATCGCGCCCCGCCCGGCGAGCACCCGCCAGGAGCGCTCGCCCCGCCGGTGCCACACGGTGGTCAGTTCGGCCAGCGGGTAGCTGCGCCCGTCCACCCGTACCGCGGTGGAGGTGACCTGGACGGAGCGGTCGTCGTAGTAGGTGATCATGGCCTCACTCCCGGTGGCGGGGCGGCGGCGACTCCGGCGACGACCTGGGGAGTCGCCGACACCACACTGTCTACCCCAACGAGGCGAGTCGTAAGGTTGGCACGCGACTTCGACGAGGAAGTGAGGGCAGCGTGAGCGAGTTCGTCAGGCTGGAAGTGAAGGACGGCATCGGCACCATCCGGCTGGAGCGGCCGCCGATGAACGCGCTCAACACCCAGGTGCAGGAGGAGTTGCGCGCCGCCGCGTCGGCGGCCACCGCCGACGCCGAGGTCCGCGCCGTGATCGTGTACGGCGGCGAGAAGGTCTTCGCGGCCGGCGCGGACATCAAGGAGATGGCCGACATGTCCTACGTGGACATGGCGGAGCGCGCGGCCGACCTGTCCAGCGCGCTCGGCGCGATCGCCCGCATCCCCAAGCCGGTCGTCGCCGCGATCACCGGGTACGCGCTCGGCGGCGGCTGCGAGCTGGCGCTGGCCTGCGACTGGCGGATCGTGGCCGAGGACGCCAAGCTCGGCCAGCCGGAGATCAAGCTCGGCATCATCCCGGGTGCCGGCGGCACCCAGCGGCTGGCCCGCCTGGTCGGCCCGGCCCGCGCCAAGGACCTGATCATGACCGGGCGGATGGTCGACGCCGCCGAGGCGCTACGGATCGGCCTGGCCGACCGGGTGGTCCCGGCCGCCGAGGTCTACGACGCCGCGGTGGCGTACGTGAAGCCGTTCCTGACCGGGCCGGTGCAGGCGCTGCGTGCGGCGAAGGCGGCTGTCGACGGCGGTCTGGACATGGACCTCACCTCCGGCCTGGCCTGGGAGAGCCAGCTCTTCGCGGCGCTGTTCGCCACCGACGACCGGCGCGAGGGCATGGCCGCGTTCGTGGAGAAGCGCAAGCCGGGCTTCACCGGTCGCTGACGCGAGAGCTGTTCACATCCGCGATACCGGCCAGTAGCGTGACCCCGGTCGGTCGACGAAGGGGAATGGCATGACGGAGCGGATCGAGGGCCACGGCGGCGATCTGGCACTCGCGGCACTACGCGCGCACGGCGTACGGGAGATGTTCACGCTGTCCGGCGGGCACGTCTTCCCGCTCTACGACGCCGCGCACAAGGCGGGTTTCCCCCTCTACGACGTGCGGCACGAGCAGTCCGCGGTGTTCGCCGCCGAGGCGGTGGCCAAGCTCCAGCGCCGCCCCGGCCTGGCCGTGCTCACCGCCGGCCCCGGCGTCACCAACGGGGTCTCCGGCCTGACCAGTGCGTTCTTCAACGCCTCGCCGGTGCTGGTGCTCGGTGGGCGGGCGCCGCAGTTCCGCTGGGGCTCGGGCAGCCTCCAGGAGATGGACCACCTGCCGCTCGTCGCGCCGGTGACCAAGCACGCCGAGACGGTGTTCAGCGCCGACGACATCCCGCGCGCCGTGTCGGCGGCGCTGACCACCGCGCTCACCCCGCACCGCGGCCCGGTCTTCCTGGACTTCCCGCTGGAGGCGGTCTTCTCCGTCGGTGACGCCGACCTGCCGGCGGTCACGCCGCCGGCCCCGATCGAGCCGGACCCGGACGAGGTGGCGAAGGCGGCCCGCCTGATCGCCGGCGCGTCCCGGCCCGTGATCATCGCCGGTTCCGACGTGTACGCGGGCGACGCCGTCGACGCGCTGCGCGCCGCCGCCGAGTCGCTGCGGGTGCCGGTGTTCACCAACGGCATGGGCCGGGGCGCGCTGCTGCCGGAGCACCCGCTCGCCTTCGCCAAGGCCCGCCGGGTCGCGCTCAAGGGCGCCGACGTGGTCGTGGTGATCGGCACCCCGCTGGACTTCCGGCTCTCCTTCGGCGACTTCGGCGACGCCCAGGTGGTGCACGTCGTGGACGCGCCGAGCCAGCGGGCCGGGCACGTGCAGCCGGCCGCCGCGCCGGCCGGTGACCTGCGGCTGATCCTCGGTGCGTTCGCCGACCACGCCGGTGACCGGGCCGACCACGCCGACTGGATCGCCGAGCTGCGGACCGCCGAGGACGCGGCGAAGGCCCGAGACGCGGAGGAGATGGCCGCCGAGAGCGACCCGATCCGCCCGGCTCGGATCTACGGCGAGCTGCGCAAGGCGCTCGCGCCGGATGCCATCACGATCGGCGACGGCGGCGACTTCGTCTCGTACGCCGGGCGGTACCTGGAGCCCGCCCAGCCCGGCACCTGGCTCGACCCCGGCCCGTACGGGTGCCTCGGCACCGGCATGGGCTACGCGATGGGTGCCCGGGTCAGCCACCCGGACCGGCAGATCTGCGTGCTGATGGGCGACGGCGCGGCCGGCTTCTCGCTGATGGACGTGGAGTCGCTGGTCCGGCAGAAGCTGCCGGTGGTGATCGTGGTCGGCAACAACGGCATCTGGGGGCTGGAGAAGCACCCGATGCGGGCGATGTACGGCTACGACGTGGCCGCCGACCTCCAGCCCGGCCTGCGCTACGACAAGGTGGTCGAGGCGCTCGGCGGCGCGGGTGAGACGGTGGAGAAGGCCGCCGATCTCGGGCCCGCGCTGGGGCGCGCGTTCGACTCGGGCGTGCCGTACCTGGTGAACGTGCTGACCGATCCCGCGGACGCGTACCCCCGTTCGTCGAACCTGGCCTGACCACGGCGCGTGCGGGCCGTCCGCCGGGTGACCGGCGGGCGGCCCGCGGCGCGTCTCAGACCTCGGGGCGGTCCCTGTCGTCCGGGCGGCGCAGTTCCTCCTCGCGGCGGCGCAGGTCCTCCTCCCACAGCCGCAGCCGTTCCTGGTCCTCGCGGCGGGACCGCTCGTCGAGCGAGGCGAGGAACTCCGGGTCGTCGTCGGGGGCGAGCGGCCGGCGGGCGGGCGCGGCGGGACGGGCCGTGCCGGTGACGCCGGCGGTCCCGGCCGGGCGCTCGCGGCCCACGAGGAACCAGGCGATCGAGCCGACCAGCGGGAAGAAGAGAATGATCAGCACCCAGATCATCCGGGGCAGCGCCTTGACCTTCTCCTCGTCGGCGGAGAGGCAGCTGATCAGCGCGCACACGGCGAGGACGATCTGGACCAGGAAGAGCAGCACGTAGAGGCGGGCCATGCCTCATGATGGCTCACCGCCGCTCGTCAGCGCACCCCACCGAGCACGTGCGCCACTCCGAGCACCGCCAGTCCGGCCGCGCCGAGCGCGGTCAGCGGCACCGACCATCTGTCGAACCGGCGCGGTCCGGTGCCGGTGGCCCGGTGCCACGTCACCACGAGCACGGCGAGCCAGACCACCACCGCGAGCCCGGCCGGCGCCGCGTCCGCGGGCCGGCCGCCGAACGCCGGCCGGAGCTGGAGCAGCAGCACCGCGGTGAGCGTGAGCAGCGTCCGCCGCCACGCCAGCCGGGTGCGCTCGGGTTGCAGGCCGGGGTCACGGGTCACCGCGCGCCGCCCACCAGCACGGCGGTCACCAGCAGCAGCGCGCCGACCGCGACGACGAGCGCCAGGACGGCCGGGAAGCGGGACGCGGGCAACTCCTCGTTCAGCCGCATGGCGCGTTCGGTGCGCGCCCAGTGGTCGACCGCCCGGATCGAGACGGTGGCGCCGAGCAGCAGCAGCGCGACCGCGAGCGCCTCGCGCAGGTGGGCCAGGCGCAGCGGCGGCAGGAACTGCGCGGCGGCCAGCCCGCCCGCCACCAGCGCGAGACCTGTCCGCAGCCAGGCCAGGAACGTCCGTTCGTTCGCCAGCGAGAAGCGGTAGTCCGGCGGGGTGCCGACCGAACGCAGCTCACGCGGGTCGAACCAGCTCTTGATCGACTCCCACACGCTGCCGATTATCCGCTTTGCCCCGCGCCTAGCCTGGGGGGATGACCGATCTTGACGCGCGCGAGCTGCGCGACGCCTACGACAGCCAGATCCGACCGGAGCTGCCGGACCCGCTGCCGGCCGGGGTGACGGTCGAGCGCGACGGCCCGCTGTTCCGCGTGCTCGGCCTCGACCACAGGGGCTTCCTCACCTACCGGACGCTCGACGGGCTGGCCGGCACCGACCTGGACGCGCTGATCGCCCGGCAGGTCGAGGTCTTCCGCGCCCGGGGCGAGGCGGTCGAGTGGAAGCTCGCCGGTCACGACGAGCCGGCCGACCTGGCCGACCGGCTGCGCGCCGCCGGGTTCGTCCCGGAGGACCAGGAGACAGTCGTGGTCGGCCCGGTCGCGCCGCTGGCCGCCGCCGTCCCGGTGCTTCCCGAGGGGGTACGCCTGCGCGAGGTCACCGGCCGGGCCGACCTGGAGCGGATCGCCGCCATGGAGGAGGAGGTCTGGCACGACGACCGCAGCCGCCTGGTGACCGGGCTGGCCCGGGAGATCGAGGCCGACCCGCAGTCGATCACGATCGTGGTGGCCGAGGCGGGGGAGACGGTGGTCAGCGCGGGCTGGATCCGCTACCAGCGGGGCACCGGCTTCGCCAGCCTCTGGGGCGGTTCGACGCTGCCGCAGTGGCGCAAGAAGGGCATCTACCGGGCGCTGGTGGCGTACCGGGCGCGGCTGGCGCAGCAGCGCGGCAAGACGTTGCTGCAGGTGGACTGCTCGCCGGACAGCCGGCCCATCCTGGAGCGGCTCGGGCTCGTTGCGGTCACCACCTCCACGCCGTACGTCTACACTCCGTGATCATGGAGCGGTTGACGGCGGACGAGCGGCTCACCCTGAAGACCGGCGCGTTCGGTGCCGTCTTCCTGGTCTCCAACGCCGTACCGGGGGTGCTGGCGATGGTGCGGGAGAGCTTCGCCGCCTCCGGCGCTCTCGGCGAGGTCGGGGGCGTGGTCAAGGAGGCGCTGACCACCGGGCCGCTGCCGCAACTCCCCCGGGACTCGGTCCTGGAGGTCGAGTCGGTGGTGCTGCCCGCGCTGGGCCGGTCGGTGGAGATCCTGCGCGCCAAGTCGCCGGGGGACGTCGAGACGTACCGGTCGGTGGTGCTGGACGCGGCGGAGCGGGTGGCGCAGGCGCACCGGGGGATCGAGCCGGCCGAGGCGGCGGCGATCGAGAAGATCCGGCAGGCGCTGGCCGAGCCGGCGTGACGGTGGTGAGTTGCGTCACTCCGGGCCGCCGGGGTGGCCATGCTACTTGCGGGTAACATTGCCTCGTGGGGAAGTGCACAGCTGCCCGCGGTTGACCCACGTTGCGTCACGCGGGAGGCTGCGCCCGTGACCGGGCGAGTGATCGCTACACCAAACAGGAGGGTCGTCGAAGCGCGATGAACATCGTCGTACTCGTCAAGCAGGTGCCCGATTCGGGCGCGGACCGCAACCTGCGTTCTGACGACAACACCGTCGACCGCGGTTCGGCGAACAACGTCATCAACGAGATGGACGAGTACGCCATCGAGGAGGCGTTGAAGATCAAGGAGGCGCACGGCGGCGAGGTCACCATCCTGACCATGGGTCCGGACCGGGCGACCGAGTCGATCCGCAAGGCGCTCTCCATGGGCCCGGACAAGGCCGTCCACGTCGTCGACGACGCCCTGCACGGCTCCTGCGCGGTGGCCACCTCGAAGGTGCTCGCCGCCGCCCTCGGTCAGCTCAACGCCGACCTGGTCATCTGCGGCGCCGAGTCGACCGACGGCCGGGTCCAGGTCATGCCGCACATGATCGCCGAGCGGCTGGGCGTGGCCGCCCTGACCGGCGCGCGCAAGCTCACCGTCGACGGGTCCAGCCTGACCGTCGAGCGGCAGACCGAGGAGGGCTACGAGGTGGTCACCGCCTCGACCCCGGCCGTGGTCTCCGTCTGGGACACCATCAACGAGCCGCGCTACCCGTCCTTCAAGGGCATCATGGCCGCCAAGAAGAAGCCGGTGCAGACGCTCTCCCTGGGCGACCTGGGCGTGGCCCCGGCCGAGGTGGGCTTCGACGGCGCCACCAGCGCCGTGGTCGAGCACTCCAAGCGCCCGCCGCGCTCCGGCGGCGAGAAGATCACCGACGAGGGCGAGGGCGGCGTGAAGCTGGTCGAGTTCCTCGCCACCGAGAAGTTCGTGTGAGAGGTCACTGACATGTCTGAGGTTCTCGTCGTCGTCGAAGCCACGAAGGAATTCGGCGTCAAGAAGGTCACCCTGGAGATGCTCACCCTCGCCCGCGAGCTGGGCACCCCGAGCGCCGTCGTCCTCGGTGGCGCCGGCGCCGCCGAGGCGCTGAGCGCCAAGCTGGGCGAGTACGGCGCGGAGAAGATCTACGCCGCCGAGGGCGAGGAGATCGACGGCTACCTGGTGGCCCCCAAGGCCACGGTGGTCGCCGAGCTGGTCAAGCGCGTCCAGCCGGCCGCCGTGCTGCTCGCCTCGTCGCAGGAGGGCAAGGAGATCGCCGCCCGCCTCGCGGTCAAGCTGGACAACGGCATCCTGACCGACGTGGTCGGCCTGGCCGCCGACGGCACCGCCACCCAGGTGGCGTTCGCCGGCTCCACCATCGTCAAGTCCAAGGTCACCAAGGGCCTGCCGCTGGTCACCGTCCGGCCGAACTCGCTCAACCCGGCCCCGGCCGCCGCGACCCCGGCGGTCGAGCAGCTCACCGTGTCGGTCACCGACGCGGACAAGCTCGCCAAGGTCGTCGAGCGGGTCGCCGAGCAGAAGGGCTCCCGCCCCGAGCTGACCGAGGCGTCGGTGGTCGTCTCCGGCGGTCGCGGTGTCGGCAACGCCGACAACTTCAAGCTGGTCGAGGAGATGGCCGACCTGCTCGGCGGCGCGGTCGGCGCGTCCCGCGCGGCAGTCGACTCCGGCTACTACCCGCACCAGTTCCAGGTGGGCCAGACCGGCAAGACGGTCTCCCCGCAGCTCTACGTCGCGCTGGGCATCTCCGGTGCGATCCAGCACCGGGCCGGCATGCAGACCTCGAAGACCATCGTCGCGGTGAACAAGGACGCCGAGGCGCCGATCTTCGAGCTGGCCGACTACGGCGTGGTCGGCGACCTGTTCAAGGTCGTCCCGCAGGCCGCCGAGGAGATCCGCAAGCGCAAGTGAGCGTCGCGTGAAAGAAGGCCGCCGCCCGGTGCACCGGGCGGCGGCCTTTCTCGTAGGGAGCTGATCGGCGGGCCGGGGAGCTGAGCCGGCCCGCCGATCAGCCCGTCAGGGTGCCCCTCAGCAGGCTGTCGCCGGAGTGGCCGGGCTTGTTGTCGTACTGCTCCGCGCTGACGTCGACCACGGTGTAGGTACGCAGGTCGACGTTCGGGGGGATCGGCAGGAGCGCGTCCCCTGATCCGTTGCTCAGCGTACCCACGGAGAACATCTCCATCGTGTTCGGATCGATCAGCCAGACCTCGTAGTACCCCGGAACGGTCGGGAGATTCGCCACGTGCAGATGCAATCGATTGTCACCGAGCACCCGGGCGTCGCCGGAGGCGTCCTTCGGCGTCGTGCCGAACGCCGCGAGCGGCGCGCTGGCCACCACCGGCGGCTCGGGATCGGTCCCGTCACCACCACCGCCGAGCACCGCGGCGGTGCCGGCCACGCCGATCACCGCGGCGGCGGTGGCGGTGACCGCCGTGGTCGCCCACCCCGGCCAGCGCCGGCTCCGCCGCGGACGACGTGCCACGACGGGTACGGCGGCCGGCTCCACCGGATCGGCCGGGCGCGGCAGGCGCCGCTCGGTCAACGCCGGCAGCTCCTCGGCGGCCCGGATCTCGGCCACGATGCCCTGCCAGATGTGCTCCGGCGGGTCGGGCAGCTCGGCCAGGCCCTGCGTGCCCGCGCCGAGCCCGGCGACGTGCTGGAGCGTCTCCATCTCGCCCCGGCAGTGGTCGCAGGTGTCCAGATGGGTGGCCTCGCCGTCAGCCGCCTCGCTCTCACCGAGCGCCAGAAAGACCAGCCGGTCGTGGTCCAGGTGCTGCACCGTCCACCTCCCATCTGCGTTTCAGGCTCTGCATGCCGCGTCTGATGTGACTCTTGACGGTGCCGAGCGGCACTCCGGTCACCGCCGCGATCTGCTGGTGTGTCAGGTCGTCGTAGAACGCCAGCTCCAGCATCCGGCGCTGCTCGTCGGGGAGCCGGGCCAGCTCGTCGGCGACCACCAGGCGGTCGACCACCGTGTCCGGGTCGGGGCCGGTGGAGACCGGCTCCGGCAGTTGCTTCACCGTCTCGACCACCCGGGTCTCCCGGGCCGAGGCCCGGATCCGGTCGACCACCTTGCGCCGCCCGATTCCGAGCAGCCAGCCGACCAGTGAGCCTTTCGCCGGGTCGAACGTCTCCCGGCCGAGCCAGGCGGCGACGAACGTCGCCTGGGTCACGTCCTCGGCGTCACTGCGGTTCACGAGCGTCGTGGTGGCCAGGTGCAGCACCGCCCGCCCGTACCTGTCGTACGCCTCTCGCAGGGCCGCCTCGTCGCCGTCGCGGAACCGGGTGGCGAGGTCGTCCTCGCCCGGCGGTTCGGGGCCCTGCCTGGCCGCCGTCACCGGGCGGCTCGCCTTCCGTGGGGCATGCCCGACTGTAACTCCCACAGCCACCGCCCCACTCTCCCGGTGTGTCCGTCACGACCCTCGTCACCTCTCCTTCGTCCCCGGAGGGTCCGGCGGATGCGCCCGGAGACGGGAAAAAGAAATCGGATCCGGGCGCATCCGGGGGCGACGGAGCCGGCGTAACCCGTTCTGCAAGCCAGGCCTGACGAATCAGCACCAACCACCAGGAGGCAGACAATGCAGTACGCGATGTTCCGTCGGGTCGCCGCGGGCGGCGCGGTGGCCGCCCTCACCTTCGCCGGCGTCGGCGCCGCCACCATGAGCCCGGCCTACGCCGCCTCGTCGAAGGTCTCCGTGGTCCACGGCATCCCGGACACCCCGGTCGACGTGTACGTCAACGGCGAGAAGACGCTGAACAACTTCAAGCCCGGTGACGTCGCCGGCCCGCTCACCCTGCCCGAGGGGGAGTACGACATCGCCCTGACCAAGCCCGGTGAGGCGATCGACAAGGCGATCCTGAAGGTGGACGACGCCGCGGTGCCGGGCGGGGCGAACATCAGCCTCGCCGCCCACCTGAGCGCCGCCGGCGAGCCGCAGATCACCCCGTTCGTCAACGACGTGTCCAAGGTGGGCGCCGGCAAGGCCCGGCTGATCGTCCGGCACACCGCCGCCGCCCCGGCCGTCGACGTGCGGGCCGGCGGCAAGCCGGTCTTCGAGGGCCTGACCAACCCGAAGGAGGCGAAGGCGGACGTGGCCGCCGGCTCGGTCGAGGCGGACGTGGTGCTCGCCGGCACCGACACCGTCGCCATCGGCCCGGCCGACCTGAACCTGAAGGAGGGCACCGCCACCATCGTCTACGCGATCGGCTCGGCCGAGGCGAAGAACCTGAGCGTGGTCGCCCAGACCATCAACGGCCTGCACTCGGCGCCGGGCGGCGTGCCCAGCGGCACCGGCGGCCAGGCCGGCACCGGCGTGGACACCTGGTGGTACGTGCTGGCCGGGGCCGGCGTGCTGCTCCTGGTCGGCGGCGGGGCGCGGGTGGCGGCAACCGCCCGGGCCGGTCGCCGGTGACGGTGCGCAACCGCGGGGCGCTGGCGGCGATGGCCGCCGGCGCCGCCGCGCTCATCCTGGCGACAGTGGTGGCGTGCGGATCGGAGCCCGCCGGGGACGTCGGCGGCGACGAGGTGACGGCCCTGGCCGGCGCCACACCCACGCCCGCGCCGGCGTCGGCGGCGACCGGCGGCGGTTCGGTCCCGGTGAACCCGGGGACGCTGCCGGCCGGCAGCGAGATCGTGCCGCCGGTGAAGCTGAGCATCCCGCCGATCCGGGTCACCGCCACCGTCAACCCGGTCGGCGTCAACGAGCGCACCGACGAGTTCGAGGTGCCGCCCAGCGTGGACCAGGTCGGCTGGTACCGCTACGGCCCCGGCCTGGAGGCCGGCGCCGGCTCGGTGGTGATCGCCGGGCACGTGGACAGCGCCGAGCAGGGCAAGGGTGCGTTCTTCCGGCTGCGTGAGCTGGGCCAGGGGGACAAGCTCACCGCCACCGGCTCGGACGGCCGCGAGCGTGCCTACCGGGTGGTGGCCCGGGAGGAGTACCGGAAGTCGAAGATCCCGCTGGAGCGGTACTTCGCGCGCGACGGGAAGCCCCGTCTCACGCTGATCACCTGCGGCGGGCCGTTCGACGCGAAGACCCGCAGCTACCGGGACAACATCGTGATCACTGCCGTTCCCGCGTGATCACTGCCGTTCCGCGTGAGCGGCCGGACCGCCCCGGGTGGGACGGGGCGGTCCGGCCCCCGGCGCCGGGTACGCAGGCCGTTAGGCTGAACCGTGATGGCATACCTTGATCACGCGGCGACGACCCCGATGCTGGACGAGGCACTCGAGGCGTACGTCGCCGTCGCCCGCGAGGTGGGCAACGCGTCGTCGTTGCACGCGGCGGGTCGCCGGGCCCGGCGACGGGTGGAGGAGTCCCGCGAGCGGGTGGCCGCCGCGCTCGGTGCCCGCCCCTCCGAGGTGATCTTCACAGGCGGCGGTACGGAGAGCGACAACCTCGCCGTGAAGGGCGTCTTCTGGGCCCGTCGCGCAGCCCGGGCCGAGCGGGTCCGGGTGGTCTCCAGCGCGGTCGAGCACCACGCCGTCCTCGACGCGGTGGACTGGCTGGTCGAGCACGAGGGCGCGGAGGCCGGCTGGCTTCCGGTCGACGCGGCCGGGCGGCTCGACCCGGAACGCCTGCGCGCCGAGCTGGCCGAGCACGGCGAGCGCGTCGCTGTGGTCACCGCCATGTGGGCGAACAACGAGGTGGGCACCGTCCAGCCGGTGGCCGAGCTGGCCGCCGTCGCCGCCGAACACGGGGTGCCGTTCCACACCGACGCCATCCAGGCGGTCGGGCAGGTACCTGTCGACTTCGCCGCCAGCGGCGTGTCGGCGCTCACCGTGACCGGGCACAAGCTCGGCGGCCCGACCGGCGTGGGCGCGCTGCTGCTGGCCCGTGACGTCCCGGCCACCCCGCTGCTGCACGGCGGCGGCCAGGAACGTGACGTCCGTTCCGGGACGCTCGACACCGCGGGCATCGTCGCGTTCGCGGTCGCCGTCGAGGCCGCGGTGAAGGGCCAGCAGGAGTACGCGGCCCGCGTCGCCGCGCTCCGCGACGAGCTGGTCGAGCGGGTCCGGCAGGCCGTCCCCGAGGTGATCTTCAACGGTGACCCGGCCGACCGGCTCCCCGGCAACGCGCACTTCTCCTTCCCCGGCTGCGAGGGGGACGCGCTGCTGCTGCTCCTGGACGCCCAGGGCATCGCCTGCTCGACCGGGTCGGCCTGCTCCGCCGGGGTGGCCCAGCCCTCGCACGTGCTGCTGGCGATGGGCGCCGACGACGACCGGGCCCGGTCCTCGCTGCGCTTCACGCTCGGCCACACGAGCACCGGCGCGGACGTGGACGCGCTGATCGCCGCGCTGCCCGCAGCGGTGGAGCGGGCCCGCCGCGCGGCCGCCCTCCGTACGCCCCGCTGACCCGGATACCCTCGGTGAGGACGAGGGGAGTGGGCCGGTGAGGGTTCTGGCGGCGATGTCGGGCGGGGTGGACTCCGCCGTCGCGGCGGCACGGGCGGTGGAGGCCGGGCACGACGTGACGGGCGTGCACCTGGCGCTGGCCCGTAACCCGCAGACGTACCGCACCGGCGCCCGGGGCTGCTGCACGCTGGAGGACTCCCGGGACGCCCGGCGCGCCGCCGACGTGCTCGGCATCCCGTTCTACGTGTGGGACATGGCCGACCGGTTCCACGACGACGTGGTGGACGACTTCGTGGCCGAGTACGCCGCCGGGCGTACCCCTAATCCCTGCCTGCGCTGCAACGAGAAGATCAAGTTCGCGGCGGTGCTGGACCGGGCCGTGGCCCTGGGCTTCGACGCGGTGGTGACCGGCCACCACGCCCGGCTCGGCCCCGACGGCCTGCTGCGGCGCAGCGTGGACGCGGCCAAGGACCAGTCGTACGTGCTGGCGGTGCTGACCCGCGCGCAGCTCGACCGGTCGATCTTCCCGCTCGGTGACTCGACGAAGGCCGAGGTGCGCGCGGAGGCCGCCCGGCGCGGCCTCGCCGTGGCCGACAAGCCGGACTCGCACGACATCTGCTTCATCGCCGACGGCGACACCCGCGGCTTCCTTTCCGAGCGGCTCGGTGAGGCGCCGGGCCAGGTGGTGGACGCGCTCACCGGCGCGGTGGTGGGCAGCCACAGCGGCGCCTACCAGTACACCGTCGGGCAGCGCCGCGGCCTGCACCTGGACCGCCCGGCGCCGGACGGCCGGCCCCGCTACGTGCTGTCCATCACCCCGACCACGAACACGGTGACGGTCGGCCCGGCCGAGGCGCTGGAGGTCTCCGACGTACGCGCGACCCGCCCGGTGTGGACCGGCGGGCCGCGCCCGGACGGGCCGGTCGAGTGTGAGGTGCAGCTGCGGGCGCACGGCGACGTGGTGCCGGCCGCCGTCGAGGTGGACGCCGACGGCCTGCGCGCGTCGCTGCGCCGCCCGGTCCGGGGTGTCGCCGCCGGCCAGGCGATCGTGGCCTACCGGCCCGACCCGGCCGGCGACGTGGTCCTCGGCTCCGCCACCATCACCGCCGCCTGACCTCGTACGGGCAGCGGATAGGCTGCGCCCGTGACTGAGCAGGCGTGGCCCTGGCCCCCCGGCGCGGCGACCGGCATCGGGTCGCTGCCCGGCACCGACATCGCCGAGGCGCAGCGGATCGTGCTCGGCGAACTGCCCGCCCTGCCGCACCTGCCCGAGCTGCCCGCCCGCGGACCGGGCGCGGACCTCGTCGGCCGCACCGCCGGCCTGCTCGTCGAAGTGCCGGTCGAGCTGTACGCGGCCCGCTGGCGGATCGCCCCGCGCCCCGGCCGTGACCTGCGCCGCGCCCGCGACCTGATGGAACGCGACCTCGACCAGCTCGCCGAGCAGGCCGAGGAGTACGCCGGACCGGTCAAGGTCCAGGCGGCCGGCCCGTTCACCCTCGCCGCCGCGCTGGAGCTGCCGATCGGCGGCCGGATGCTGCGCGACCCGGGCGCGGTACGCGACCTCGCCGGCTCGCTCGGCGAAGGGCTGCGCGGGCACGTCGAGGCGGTGACCCGGCGGCTGCCCCGCGCCTCGGTGCTGCTCCAGCTCGACGAGCCGTCCCTGCCGACCGTGCTGGCCGGGCGGGTGCCCACCGAGAGCGGCTTCGGCACCCACCGTCCGGTGGAGACCGAGGTGGCGCGAGGGCTGCTGCGCGACGTGATCGAGGCGGCAGGCGTACCGGCGCTCGTGCACTGCTGCGCGCCGGACGTACCGCTGGAGCTGATCCGCTCCGCCGGCGCGGCAGGCGTCGCGCTCGACCTGTCGCTGGTCACCGACCTCGACCCGCTCGGCGAGGCGATCGACGCCGGGCTGGGGCTGCTGGCCGGCGCCGCGCCGACGCTGCCGCCGCCGTCCGGCCGGGCGCCCACGTCGGCCGAGGTAGCCGACCGGGTCCGGCGGGTCTGGGACCAGCTCGGCTTCCCCCGCCGCCGGCTGGCCGAGCAGGTGGTGGTCACCCCCGCGTGCGGCCTGGCCGGTGCCACCCCGGGGTACGCCCGCGCGGTGCTCGCCGCCTGCCGCGACGCGGGCCGGCGGCTCGCCGAGGACTGACGTTTTTCCGTCGTACCCGCCGGGCACGATGACCGGCATGATTGGACGACTGCGTTCCACCGTGATCGACTGCCCCGATCCGCGCGCGCTCGCCGCCTTCTACTCCGAGCTGCTCGGCCTGCCCGTGGTGGAGGAGAACTCCGACGGCGACGAGTGGGTGGTGCTCGGCGGCCCACCCGGGCACCAGCCGCGGGTGGCCCTGCAGCGGGCGCCGGGCCTGCGCACCCCCGACTGGCCCGACCCGGCCCGGCCGCAGCAGTTCCACCTCGACGTGAGCGTCGACGACATCGAGGCGGCCGAGAAGGCGGTGCTGGCGCTGGGCGCACGGCGGCTGCCCGGTGAGGGGGAGGGCTTCCGGGTCTACGCCGACCCGGTCGGCCACCCGTTCTGCCTCTGCTGGGACTGATCTTCCGCGGCTTGCGTGGTGGGGGCATGATCGCCACCGTGACCGCCTCCACCGCCACCGGCCGCGCCGCCGGTTCGCTGTTCGGCCTGGCCTACGGCGACGCCCTGGGCAAGCCGACCGAGTTCCTCACCGTCACCGAGATCGTCCGGCGCTACGGTCCGGCCGGTCCGCGCGAGCTGACCGGTGACCCGGCCCTGGTCACCGACGACACCCAGATGGCGCTGGCCGTGGCGTGGGCGCTGCACGACGCGCCCGCGTACACGGCCGAGGTGGTGGAGCCGCTGCTGCGGCAGCGCTTCGTCGACTGGTCGGTCAGCCCGGAGAACAACCGCGCCCCGGGCATGACCTGCCTGCGGGCCTGCGCCGAGCTGGCCCGGGG
The DNA here is from genome assembly GCF_004637285.1 of Micromonospora sp. CNZ285. Taxonomy (NCBI): domain Bacteria; kingdom Bacillati; phylum Actinomycetota; class Actinomycetes; order Micromonosporales; family Micromonosporaceae; genus Micromonospora; species Micromonospora sp. CNZ285. The sequence goes on from NZ_SPQD01000001.1 coordinate 6,729,095, forward strand.
CGCCCGCTGGCAGGAGGCCACAGTCGCCGGTTCCAAGGGCTGCGGCGCGAACATGCGGGTCACCCCGGTCGGACTCCTCGACGTCGACCTGGACACGATGGCCGGGCTGGCCCAGCTCCAGGCCGGCCTGACCCACGGCCACCCGACCGGGCTGGCCGCGAGTGAGCTGACCGCGTACGCGGTCCGGCTGCTGCGCGACGGCGCGGCGCTGCCGGAGCTGCCCGGCCTGCTCACCGAGCGGGCCCGGGAGCAGCGCACCGTCTACCGGGACGACTGGCTCGGTGACCTGTGGCAGCGGCCCGGCGAGAGCAGCGCGGCCGAGTTCGTCGCCCGGGGCTGGGACGACTGCCTGCGCGTGCTCGGCCGGCTGGAGGCGGCGCTGGCCCGCCCGGACGACGGCGGCGACCCGTGCCGGTTCACCGGCGAGGGGTGGATCGCCGAGGAGGCGCTCGCCACCGCGCTGCTCTGCGCGCTGCGCCACCGCGACGACCCGGTCGGCGCGCTGGCCCGGGGCGCCACCACGGCCGGTGACTCGGACTCCATCGCCGCGCTGGCCGGCGCGTTCGTCGGCGCCGCGTACGGCACGGCCGCCTGGCCCGCCGGATGGGCCGGCCGGATCGAGTACGCGGGCCAGCTCACCGCGCTCGCCGCCGCGTTCGACGGGCAGGCGTCCGCCGCCGGCTCTCGCGGCGAGGGGTGACGCCGCCCGCGCTCAGCCGGTGAGGTGGCTCAGCCGCCGGACACCGCGCCACAGGTCCGGGTCGCAGGTGCCGGCCCGGTCGGCGATCGCGCTCAGCGGCACCGGGATCGGCTCGCTCACGTCCAGGTAGCTGTCGTGGTCGGCGCCCGGATCCCAGTCCCGGGTCGGGATCGGCAGGTGGTCGTCCCGGTCCGACTTGTCCTGGCTGGTGATCTTCAGTACCTCGGCGTCCCGGCCGTCGACGCGCAGCACCAGGCAGGGACGCACCTTCGAACCGGTCCCGTCGGCGTAGGGCACGTCGGCCCACCAGATCTCCCCGGGCCGGGGCTCGTCCCGGTCCGCCCGCCCGGCGCCCCGCGGCCTCGGCGGCGTCGCGGTGCGGTCACCCCGCGGCCCGGTGCCGGCCCGGTCACCGCGGCGTCCACCGCCGGACCGTTCGCTGTCCGGTCCGCCGGTGCGGCTGCCACGCCCGGTGCCCGGCCGCCGCCCGTCGGCCCGGTCGCGCTTCCCGCCGGCCCGGTCGCGCGTCCCGGCGCGGTCGGCCGCGCGGCGGCGCCACTCGTTCCACAGCCAGCCGGCCGCGACGCAGGCCACGATCACCAGCGCCCAGACCACCCCGTCGCGCATCCGCCGCCCGCCTCCCGACCGTTGTCGACCACTACCGCCGACGCGATCGTCGCACGGCCGGGGCGCACCCGCCCGGGTGGCGCGGCGGGCACCGGTTCGCCCTGCTCGGCGCGGGTGACCGGACGACTGTCACAGCCGACCGCTACGGTTCTCGGGTAGCACCAACACGGGAGGTCGACAGCGGTGTCCGAAGGCGGCGGCGTGTCCGAAGAAGCGGTTCCCCCAGCGGTCGACGCGGCCCAGGACGCGGCGGCGGGTGCCGAGCCGACCCCGGCGGCCCGGGAGCGCCACGCCACGCTCAGCCAGGAGCTGACCGAACACCAGTACCGCTACTACGTCCTCGACGCGCCGACCGTCACCGACGCCGAGTTCGACAAGCAGCTGCGGGAGTTGGAGGCGCTGGAGGCCGAATACCCGGCGCTGCGCACCCCCGACTCGCCCACCCAGCGGGTCGGCGGCACCTTCTCCACCGACTTCACACCGGTCGCGCACGCCGAGCGGATGCTCTCGCTCGACAACGCCTTCGCCGACGAGGAGCTGGCCGCCTGGTCCGAGCGGGTCGAGCGCGACGCGGGCGGCCCGGTGCCCTACCTGTGCGAGCTGAAGGTCGACGGGCTCGCCATCAACCTGACCTACGAGAAGGGCCGGCTGGTGCGCGCCGCCACCCGGGGCGACGGCCGCACCGGCGAGGACGTCACCGCCAACGTGCGCAGCATCAAGGGCGTGCCGGCCCGGCTGACCCCGGCCGACGACTTCCCCGACGTGCCCGATCTCCTGGAGGTGCGCGGCGAGATCTACTTCCCGGTGGCCGCGTTCGCCGACCTGAACGCGAGCCTGGTCGAGCAGGGCAAGGCGCCGTTCGCCAACCCGCGCAACGCCGCCGCCGGCAGCCTGCGGCAGAAGGACCCCCGGGTGACCGCCTCCCGCCCGCTGCGCCTGGTGGTGCACGGCATCGGCGCGCGCACCGGGTTCCGGCCGGCCGCGCAGTCCGAGTCGTACGCCGCGCTCAAGGCGTGGGGGCTGCCCACCAGCGACAGGTGGCGGGTGGTGGACGACCTGGCCGGGGTCGCGGAATACATCGCCTACTACGGCAAGCACCGGCACGACGTCGAGCACGAGATCGACGGCGTGGTGGTCAAGGTCGACCCGGTCTCGATCCAGGGCCGCCTCGGCTCGACCAGCCGCGCGCCCCGCTGGGCGATCGCCTTCAAATACCCGCCGGAGGAGGTCAACACCAAGCTGCTCGACATCGAGGTGGAGGTCGGGCGCACCGGCCGGGTCACCCCGCGCGCCGTGCTCCAGCCGGTGCGGGTGGCCGGCTCCACCGTCGCCTACGCCACCCTGCACAACGCCCGCGAGGTCGAGCGCAAGGGTGTGCTCATCGGCGACACGGTGGTGCTGCGAAAGGCCGGCGACGTGATCCCCGAGGTGCTCGGCCCGGTGGTCGAGCTGCGCCCGGCCGACGCTCGCCCGTTCGTCATGCCTACCACCTGCCCGGCCTGCGGCACACCGCTCGCGCCGGCCAAGGAGAGCGACGTCGACATCCGCTGCCCCAACGGGCGCGCCTGCCCCGGTCAGATCCGCGAGCGGGTCTTCTACCTGGCCAGCCGCAAGGTGCTCGACATCGAGGTGCTCGGCGAGAAGGGCGCGGCGGCGCTGCTGGACGCCCAGATCATCACCAACGAGGGCGACCTGTTCCAGCTCGACGCCGAGCAGTTGACCCGGTCGCCGTTCTTCGTCAACAAGGACGGCAGCCTGGGCAGCAACGCCACCAAGCTGCTCGACAACCTCGCCGAGGCCAAGGAACGCGACCTGTGGCGCGTGCTGGTGGCGCTGTCCATCCGGCACGTCGGCCCGACCGCCGGCCAGGCGCTCGCCCGGCACTTCCGCTCGGTAGCCGCGATCGAGGCCGCCGGTGAGGAGGAGCTGTCCTCGGTGGACGGCGTCGGCCCGACCATCGCGGCGAGCGTGAAGGAGTGGTTCGCCGTCGACTGGCACCGCGACGTGGTGCGCAAGTGGGCCGAGGCGGGCGTACGGATGGCCGAGGAGGCCGCCGACGAGGGGCCGCGACCGCTCGACGGGATCACGGTGGTGGTCACCGGCACGCTCGGCGGGTTCAGCCGCGACCAGGCGGCCGAGGCGATCCAGGTCCGGGGCGGAAAGGTGACCGGCTCGGTCTCCAAGAAGACGGGCTTCGTGGTGGTCGGCGACAATCCCGGATCCAAGGCCGACAAGGCCGCCACCCTGAAACTGCCGATCCTCGACGAGGACGGATTCCGCGTGCTGCTGGACTCCGGCCCGGAGGCGGCCCGCGAGGTGGCCCGGGTGGAGGACTGACAGGCTGGTCACGGCGATCGTCCGGCGGATACCAAGTTAATTACGACTCCGACCGATTCGTGACTGTCGTGTCGGGGAAATCGCCTCGGAGGGCGTTTCATTGGCGTACGACGCGTGACGGCGCGCGCCAGGACGTTCCCCGGGAGGTGCGATGGAGACCGGCGACCCGCGTAACTCCGTCCCGCCCGGGCGGAGCGGGCCGTTCTTCGGCTTCGTCGCCGCGATCGGCGCGGTCGCCCTGCTGGTCTCGGCCGGGCCGCTCGTCGCGCTCGCCGACCGGCTGACCGAGCTGCCGGCCGCGTTCTGGACCATGGCGGTGCTCGCCGTCGCCTGCGACGCCCGCCCGTTCGTCCCGCCCGGCCGGCGGCAGACGTCCGCGGTTTTCCCGTCGACCTGCTTCACCTTCGCGATCCTGCTCGGCTGGGGCTTCGGCCCGGCCGTCGCGGTGCAGGCCGTCGCCGTGGCGGTCAGCGGCTGGCGACTCGGGTACGCGCCCTGGCGCACCGGCTTCAACGCCGCGCAGTACGCGTGCGCGCTCGCCGCCGCGTACGCGGTCACCCGGCTCGGTCCGGGCGAGCTGTTCGGCGGCGGCCGGCTGCACTGGACCGACGTGGCGGCGGTGGGCGGCGCGACGCTCGCCTGGTTCGTGGTCAACTACGGGCTGGTCAGCTCCGCGGTCCGGCTGCGGTTCGGCGACAGGTGGTGGCCGAGCGTCCGCAGCGGCCTGGCGTACGAGCTGCTGTCCACCGGTTCGCTGCTGCTGCTCGCGCCGGTGCTGGTGGCCGCCGCCCGGGCCAGCGCGGCGCTGATCCCGCTGGTCCTGGTGCCGCTGTTCGCCGTCTACCGGATGGCCCGGCTCTCCGAGGAACGCGAACAGCTCGCCGACGTGGACCCGCTCACCGGACTGCCCAACCGCAAGGCGCTGCTCACCGAGGTGGCCGAGCAGGTGCACCTGCACGGCGAGCGGGCCGCCCGGGGCGCGCCGGACGCGCACCTGGCGCTGCTGCTGCTCGACCTCGACCGGTTCAAGCACGTCAACGACGCGCTCGGGCACGCGGTGGGGGACCGCCTGCTGGTCGAGGTGAGCGCCCGGCTGATGGGCGCTGTGGGCGCCGGTGACATGGTGGCGCGGCTCGGCGGCGACGAGTTCGCCATCGTCGTACCCCGGCTCGCCGACATCGACCAGGCCCGCGAGCGGGCCGACCGGGTGGTCGCCGCGCTCGCCGAACCGGTGCCGCTGGACGGGCTGCCGCTGGACGTGGGCGGCGCCATCGGCATCGCGCTCTACCCCGACCACGGCGAGGACTTCGCCACCCTGATGCGTCACGCCGACGTGGCCATGTACGACGCGAAGCACCGCAACGACACGGTGGCGGTCTACGCGCCGGAGTCCGACCACAACTCCGCCGAGCGCCTCAGTCTGCTGGCCGACCTGCGCCGGGTGCTGGAGTCCGGCCCGTCCGCGCAGGGCGGGGAGACGGTGGGCGTACGCGGGGGTGACGGCGCGGCCCTGACCCCGGCGCTGCCGGTGCGGGCCGACCGCCCGGCCCGCAACCAGCGCCCGGCGCGCGACGGCGGCCGGGGACGGTCCGGCGACGGACCGAACCGGTGGCTGCGGCGCCGCAGCCACCGCGCGGAGGAGCGGCACGACGACGACCTGATCGAGCAGATCCTCACCGGCGCCGACCCGATCCGCCGCCGGGCCGCCCCGGCCGGCGCCGGACCGGTAGCGGGTCCGCTCGTGGTCGGCGACGCGGAGTTCGCGCCCGAGACCGACACCGCCGAGGCCGACGTCACCCAGGACGCGGAGGCCGCCGTGAGCACCGGCGCGCCGGGCGTCATCGGGCCGACCGCCGACGGGAGCACCGCGGCCGAGGCGGACGAGCAGTCCGGGCACCCGGGCGAGATCACCATGTACTACCAGCCGCAGATCGCCATCGCCACCGGCGAGGTGGTGGGCGTCGAGGCGCTGCTGCGCTGGCGGCACCCGCGCCGGGGCATGGTCGACCCGGGCGAGCTGATCCAGGTCGCCGAGCAGAGCGCGGTGATGCGGCTGCTCACCCGCCGCGTGGTGGACGACGTGGTGGAGCAGCTCGCCAAGTGGTCGGCGGCCGGGCTCACGCTGCGGGCCGCGCTCAACGTCAGCGTCCGGGACCTGCACACCGGCGAGATCGCCGACCAGATCGCCGACCGGCTGACCCGGTACGGCGTGCCGCCCGAGCGCCTCCAGGTGGAGATCACCGAGGGCGCGCTGATGGCCGACCCGCGCCGGGTGCTCGCCAGCATCACCCAACTGCACCGCATCGGCGTCGGCATCGCGCTCGACGACTTCGGCACCGGCTACTCGTCGCTGCAGCACCTGCGCCGGCTCCCGCTGTCCGAGGTGAAGGTGGACAGGTCGTTCGTCCTCGGGATGGCCGAGGATCCGGACGACGCGGCGATCGTCCGCTCGATGATCGAGCTGGCCGGCGCGCTCGGGCTGCGGGTGGTGGCCGAGGGCGTGGAGGACGAGCGCACCTGGCGGCTGCTGCACGCCGCCGGGTGCGACGTGGCGCAGGGCTGGTTCCACGCCCGGCCGATGCCGGCCGAGGACCTGGTGGCCTGGCTGTCCCGCTACCGTCCGGTGCGACCGGCGGAGGCGGTGAGCCGCGGCGGTCCGGCGCCGGAGGGGGAGTCGAAGGCGTCGTCGTGACGGCGGGACAATAGACTCGCTCCGGTCACCGCGCGTCATCGAGCACGCCCGTACGCGCGGCCGGCCCACCGCAGACGTCTCAGGACAGCCACGAAGGGGGCACTGATGGCCGCCATCTCCCGCGAGGAGGTCGCGCACCTCGCGCGACTGTCGCGGCTCGCCGTCACGGATGAGGAACTGGACACCTTCGCCGGCCAGCTGGATGTGATCCTCCAGTCGGTCGCGCAGGTCGGCGAGGTCGCCGCGGCGGACATCCCGCCGACGTCCCACTCCGTGCCGCTGACGAACGTGCTCCGCGAGGACGTGGTGCGGCCGGGTCTGACCCCGCAGGAGGCGCTGTCGGGCGCCCCCGACGCCGAGGAGCAGCGGTTCCGCGTCCCGCGGATCCTGGACGAGGATGTGGCCTCATGAGCGAGCCCAGCGAGCGAATCATCAGGCTCAGCGTGGTTGTCGGTCGTGACGGCATGGAGCGAAGCGGAGTGCCGGCATGACCGACCTGACGAAGATGACCGCTGTCGAGATCGCCGGGCTGGTGGCGAGCGGCGAGACTTCCGCGGTCGAGGTCACCCAGGCCCACCTGGACCGCATCGGCGCCGTCGACGACCGGGTGCACGCGTTCCTGCACGTCGACACCGAGGGGGCGCTGGCCGCCGCGCGTGCCGTGGACGAGCGCCGCGCCGCCGGTGAGGAACTGGGCCCGCTCGCCGGTGTGCCGGTCGCGGTGAAGGACGTGCTCACCACCAAGGGCGTGCCGACCACGGTCGGGTCGAAGATCCTGGAGGGCTGGCGCCCGCCGTACGACTCGACGATCGTCGAGCGGCTGCGCGACGCCGGCACGGTGATGCTCGGCAAGACGAACATGGACGAGTTCGCGATGGGCTCCTCCACCGAATACTCCGCGTACGGGCCGACCCGTAACCCGTGGGACACCGACCGGATCCCGGGCGGCTCCGGCGGTGGCAGCGCGGCGGCGCTGGCCGCGTACGAGGCGCCGCTGTCGATCGGCTCGGACACCGGCGGGTCGATCCGCCAGCCCGGCGCGGTCACCGGCACCGTCGGCGCGAAGCCCACCTACGGCGGTACGTCCCGCTACGGCCTGGTCGCGTTCTCCTCGTCGCTGGACACGCCCGGCCCGTGCGCGCGTACCGTGCTCGACGCCGCGTTGCTGCACCAGGTGATCGGCGGTCACGACCCGCGCGACTCCACCTCGATCCCGGCCCCGGTGCCGGACGTGGTGGCCGCGGCGCGGCTCGGCGCCACCGGTGACCTGACCGGCGTGAAGCTCGGCGTGGTCACCGAGTTCACCGGCGAGGGTGCGGAGCCGGGCGTGATGGCCGCGTTCCGTGACGCCGCCGAGGCGCTGGCGAAGCTGGGCGCCGAGATCGTCGAGGTCTCCTGCCCGCACTTCAAGTACGCGCTGCCGGCGTACTACCTGATCGCGCCCAGCGAGTGCTCCTCCAACCTGGCCCGGTTCGACGGCGTCCGGTTCGGCCTGCGGGTCGGCGACGACGGCAACCGGTCGCTGGAGGAGGTCATGTCGCTGACCCGCGAGGCCGGCTTCGGCCCCGAGGTCAAGCGCCGCATCATGCTCGGCACGTACGCCCTCTCCTCGGGCTACTACGACGCCTACTACGGTCAGGCGCAGAAGGTCCGCACGCTCATCACGCGGGACTTCACCAGCGCGTTCGAGCAGGTCGACGCGCTGATCTCGCCGACCACGCCGTTCGTGGCGTTCCCGATCGGGTCGCGCACCGCCGACCCGTACCAGATGTACCTGGCCGACCTGTTCACCATCCCGACGAACCTGTACGGCGGCCCGGCCATCTCGGTGCCGTGCGGGCTGTCCGACGGGCTCCCGGTCGGCTTCCAGATCATGGCGCCGACCATGGCCGACGACCGGATGTACCGGGTCGCCGCCGCGCTGGAGAACGCCGTCGGCACGCTCACCCCGCCGGCGCTCTGAACCAAGCGGTACGGAGGCGGGCCGCCCGCCTCCGTACCGGATAGACGTCCCGCGCCCGGTGCGGTCATCACGACCGCGCCGGGCGCGGCTGTCGTCGCGGCGACACGGTGATCACCGATCAGTGGATTGCCCGGGGTCACTGGCACTGGTCGAATAAACTCCGAGTCTGCTGGATCGACTGGACTGTGGCCCGCTGGCGGACGCGAGCGGTTCCGACCGAGAGCTGGATGTGCGATGGGGACACTTCGCCCGGTCATGGCCCTGACGATGGCCGTCGCGCTGCTGCTGGGCGCCGGTCAACCGGCCGCCGCGCAACCGGCCACCGCCGCCACCGAGGCCGTCACCATCACCTCGGGCAAGCCCCGGTCGGTCATGGTCATCGGGCAGGTCTACGCGATCCACACGGTCGAGGCCATGGGTGGGACGGCGCCGTACCGGTTGTCGGTGACCTCGGGCGGTCTGCCGCCGGGGATGCTGGTGGTGGGGACGTCGCTCGGTGGCGCACCGACGACGCCCGGCACGTACACGTTCACGTTGCGGATGACCGACCAGAACGATCTCTTCGACGAGCAGACGGCGACCATCGAGGTACGCGAGCCGACTGTCGTCATCACGTCGGGCAAGCCCCGGTCGCCCATGTACCTCGGCCGGGTGTACGCGATCCACACCGTCGAGGCCACAGGCGGCACCGAGCCGTACCGGTTGTCGGTGACATCCGGCAGCCTGCCACCGGGGATGCTCGTGGTGGGGACGTCGCTCGGCGGTGCGCCGACCACCCCCGGCACGTACACGTTCACGTTGCGGATGACCGACAAGAACGACCGCTTCGACGAGCAGAACGCCACAGTCGTCGTCGCCGAGGCGGCGACCGCGTTCACCTCCGGCGAACCGCCCGCCGCCACCGTCGGTAAGCCGTACTCCTTCCGGTTCACCGCCGACGGCGACTCGGACATCGCGTTCGCCCTGGCCGCCGGGGCCCTGCCGGACGGCCTCACCCTCGACGAGGAGGGCAAGCTCAGCGGCACCCCGGGCAGCGCCGGCACGTTCGCCTTCACCGTCGCGGCGAAGGGGTACAGCACCAGCGCCACGAAGCAGGTGTCGCTGACCGTCGCCGCCCGGACCCCGGCCACCCCCACGGCGCCCCCGACCGGCTCGACGCCCGATCCGGCCGACCCGACTGCGACGCCGACGCCGAGCGACCCGGCCGCCACGCCGTCGGAGAGCAGCGCCGCGACGCCCCAGCCGACGCCCTCGCCGTCGAAGGTGAGCGGCGCGTGGCTGCCGATCACCGGACCGGGTTCGCCGCTCGTCCTGCTGCTGCTGAGCGTCGTGGCCTTCTCCGTCGGCGGCATCCTGCTCGTGCTGGCGTACAACCGGCGGCGGACCTTCACCACACCCGAGTGACACCCGGCCGGGCCCGGTCACCGTGGCAGCGCCCGTGTTGATCTCGAAGCCCGGCAGCGGGGTGGCCGGGCCAGCCGATTAGGCTGGAACGGTTCTGTCCGGATCGCGCCTGGAGCTCAGATGACGACGACACTGCCCGCGTACGACGAGGTCGTCGCGCGCTTCGAACCGGTGATCGGCCTGGAGACCCACGTCGAGCTGGGCACGAACACCAAGATGTGGTGCGGCTGCCCGACCGACTTCGGCGGCGAGCCGAACACCCGGGTCTGCCCGGTCTGCCTCGGCCTGCCCGGCTCGCTGCCGGTGGCGAACAAGGCCGCGATCGAGGCGACCATCCGGATCGGGCTGGCGCTGAACTGCTCGATCGCCGAGTGGTGCCGGTTCGCCCGGAAGAACTACTTCTATCCGGACATGCCGAAGAACTTCCAGATCAGCCAGTACGACGAGCCGCTGTGCTTCGACGGCTACCTGGACGTCGAGGTAAACGGCGAGCTGGTGCGCATCGGCATCGAACGGGTGCACCTGGAGGAGGACACCGGCAAGACGCTGCACGTCGGCGGCGCCACCGGTCGCATCCACGGCGCCACCGAGTCGCTCGTCGACTACAACCGGGCCGGCATCCCGCTCGTCGAGATCGTCACCAAGCCCATCCCCGGCACCGGTGCGCTCGCGCCCGAGGTCGCCCGCGCGTACGTCACCGAACTGCGCGACGTGATCCGCTCGCTCGGTGTCTCCGACGTGCGGATGGAGGAGGGCTCGCTGCGCTGCGACGTCAACACGTCGCTGAACCGGCCGGGCGAGGAGTGGGGCACCCGCACCGAGACCAAGAACGTCAACTCGCTGCGCTCGGTCGAGCGGGCGGTGCGCTCGGAGATGCTGCGCCAGGCGTCCGTGCTGGAGGCCGGCGGCCGGATCACCCAGGAGACCCGACACTTCCACGAGGACACCGGCGACACCACGTCGGGCCGGTCCAAGGAGACCGCCACCGACTACCGGTACTTCCCGGAGCCGGACCTGGTGCCGCTCGCCCCGGACACCGCGTGGGTGGCCGAGCTGAAGGCCGCCCTGCCGGAGCTGCCGCGACTGCGCCGCAAGCGGATCCAGCAGGAGTGGGGCCTGTCCGACCTCGACATGCAGTCGGTGGTCAACGCCGGCGCGGTCGAGCTGATCGAGGCGACGGTGGCCGCCGGCGCCACCCCGGCCGCCGCCCGGAAGTGGTGGCTGGGCGAGCTGTCCCGCCGCGCCAACGAGACCGGCGTGGAGCTGGCCGATGTGGGCGCCACCCCGGCCCAGGTCGCCGAGCTGCAGGGCCTCGTCGACGCGGGCAAGCTCAACGACAAGCTGGCCCGTACCGTGCTGGAGGGCGTGGTGGCCGGCGAGGGTTCGCCGACCGAGATCATGACCAACCGCAACCTGGAGGTCGTCTCGGACACCGGCGCGCTCACCGCCGCCGTGGACGAGGCGATCGCCGCCAACCCGGACGTCGCCGACAAGATCCGCAGCGGCAAGGTCGCGGCGGCCGGCGCGCTGGTCGGCGCGGTCATGAAGACCACCCGCGGCCAGGCGGACGCGAAGACCGTTCGCGAGCTGATCCTGGCGCGCCTCGGCGCCTGACCCGGTCGTGTGGGCCCTTTCCCGGCAGGGGAGGGGCCCTTCGTCCGCTCCTCACCCCGCAGAGGGCGTCAACGGCGACGCCCGGATGGAGTCACCGTGAACCAGCACGACCTCGACGTCCTCGACGAGATCCAGCGCCGGGTGCTCTGGCTCGCCACCCGCATCGTCGACGCGGCCAACCACGACCGCGACACCGGTGACGGGGTGAAGGTCGGCGGCCACCAGGCGTCAAGCGCCTCCCTGGTGACCGCGATGACCGCGCTCTGGTTCCACCACCTGGACGCCGAGGACCGGGTGGCGGTGAAGCCGCACGCCTCGCCGGTGTTCCACGCGATCCAGTACCTGCTCGGCAACCTCGACAAGTCGTACCTGCCGAAGCTGCGGGCACGCGGCGGACTCCAGTCGTACCCGTCGCGCACCAAGGACCCGGACGAGGTCGACTTCTCCACCGGCTCGGTCGGCCTGGGCGCCGCCGCGCCGCTGTTCGCCGCCGTCACCCGCCGCTACGTCGACGCCCACTTCGGGCCGCGCCCGCACTCCCGGTTCGTCGCCATCATCGGTGACGCCGAGCTGGACGAGGGCAACATCTGGGAGGCGGTCGCCGACCCGGCCACCACCGGACTCGGCAACGTGATGTGGCTCGTCGACTTCAACCGCCAGTCGCTGGACCGGGTCGTCCCCGGCATCCGGATCAATCAGTGGCGCGGCCAGTTCGAGGCGGCCGGCTGGCACGTCGTGGAGGTCAAGTACGGCCGCAGGCTCGCCGAGGCGTACGCCCGGCCGGGTGGCGCGGCGCTGCGCGACTGGATCGACCGGATGCCCAACGAGCAGTACCAGTCGCTGTTCGGGCTGGTCGGTCCGGCGCTGCGCAAGCAGTTCCTGGACGGTGCGCCGGCCGAGGTGGCCGCGTTCGTCGCCGACATCGGCGACGAGGAGCTGGGCCCGCTCGTCACCGACCTGGGCGGGCACGACGCGCAGGCCATGCTCGACGCGTACGCCCAGTGCGACGCGGTCACCGACCGGCCCAGCGTCGTGTTCGCGTACACGGTCAAGGGCTGGGGTCTGCCGATCGCCGGCAACCCGCGCAACCACTCGGCGCTGCTCACCACCGAGCAGGTCGACGCGCTGCGCGCCGCGCACGGCCTCACCGCCGAGACCGAGTGGGACCGCCTCGACCCGGCGTCCCCGGCCGGCATCCGGGCCGGCGAGCGCCGGGAGGCGCTGTCCCGCGCGCCGCGCCGGCGTGCGCTGGGCGTCACCGTTCCGGAGACCACGAGGGTACGCGCGAACAAGCCCGTCTCCACCCAGGAGGTCTTCGGCCGGGTGCTGGTCGACCTGGCCCGCGATCCGCAGGTGGCGCCCTACCTGGTGACCACCGCGCCGGACGTGGCCACCTCGACCAACCTGGCCGGGTTCATCAACAAGACGGGCGTGTTCGCCCCGACCGAGCAGCGTTCCTGGACCGAGGACCGGATGCTGCGCTGGACCGAGAGCCCCGCCGGGCAGCACATCGAGCTGGGCATCTCGGAGATGAACCTGTTCCTGCTGCTGGGCCAGCTCGGCCTGTCGTGGGACCTGTCCGGCCAGCCGCTGCTGCCGGTCGGCACCGTCTACGACCCGTTCGTGCTGCGCGGTCTCGACGCGTTCCTCTACGGCACGTACTCCGGTTCCCGGTTCGTGGTGGCAGGCACCCCGTCCGGCATCACGCTCGCCCCGGAGGGCGGCGCGCACCAGTCCACCATCACCGCCTCGGTCGGCCTGGAGCTGCCCGGCGTGACGTTCCTGGAGCCCGCGTACGCCGGCAGCCTCGACTGGCTGCTCTGCGACGCGCTCGGGCAGATCGCCGGCGGCGCCGCACCGGCCGCCACAGCGGCGCCGGCCGAGGACGGGGCGTACTACTTCCGGCTCAGCACCCGGCCGATCGACCAGGCGCCGTTCGAGGCGGCCCGGGCGCGACTCGGGGACGCGGTGTTGCGGCGGCAGGTGGTGGCCGGCGCGTACCGGCTCGTCGACGCGCACCAGGCGTACCCCGATCTGGCTGACGCCCCGGTCGTGCAGCTCGCCGCCTCCGGCGCGGTGCTGCCGGAGGTCCTGGCGGCCGCCGCGGAGCTGGCGGAGGAGGGCGTGGCCGCGCACGTGGTCGACGTGACCAGCCTGGACCGGCTCTACCGCGCTTGGCAGCGGACGCTGCGCCAGGGCGTGCGGACCGCGACCGTGCCGAGCGTGCCCGGCGCGCTGCGGTCGGCGTTCGCCGACCGGGTGCCGGTGGTCACCGTGCACGACGCCGCCTCGCACGCGATGGCCTGGCTCGGCTCGGCGGTCGGCGCCCCGGCGGTGCCGCTCGGCGTGGACGAGTTCGGCCAGTCCGGCAACGTCCGGGAGCTGTACGAGCTGCACGACCTGCTGCCCGGCAGCATCGTCAACGCCGCGCTGGCCGCGATCGCGCTGCGCTGAGGCGCGCGTCCGTCGCGCTGACCGCACCCCGCCTCGGGGCCGGCCGGACACACCGGGCGGCCCCGGGCTCTCGCGGTGAAGCCCGGCCTCCGTGCGGCGGCCCCCGGGTCCTCGCGGTGAGGTCCGGCCTCCGTGTGGGCCTCAGCCTCTCGGCTCGCCGGTCTTCCGGCTTTCTCGGACGGATCCCCACCTGCCCTCGGGCGCCCGCCCGGTGTGTCCTGCGACCGCCGCTGCCGCCTCTCCTGGCTCCCCCGGCTCTCCCGGTTCGACTCCGGGGCGGCGGGCCGCGTCCTGGCTGATCCGGGTGGCGCGGTAGGCGGTCTTCATCACGGAGTGTTACGGCTGCCTTGGTTGCGGGGAGTAACCGCCTCCGGCGGCACCGGGGATCACCCCTCGGCCCCTTTGCTCTGCAGCCATATCCGCATCACTGCCCTGAACTGGGGCGTAGTGGAACGCGCGCCGCTCTGCACCCACCCAGGCGGTTACTCTCGGTGCCTGCTGCGCCGATGGGTGCAGAGCAAAGTCGGCGGCAGGGCATCCCCGGGCCGGACGGGATTCGTGACGCCGAGTGACCGAATGTTGCTGCGGCCGAGCGCCGGACTGACCGCGAGGGGAGGCGGCGAGTAAAGCGGGGCGGTCAGCTCGTGGGGGTGGGGCTCAGCGTGGTCGTACCCGGTGACGGCGACTCCGACGGGCCGCGGGTCGGGGTCGGGGTGACCGGGACCTGGTCGCCCTTGGCCGGGTCGCGGATGACGTGCCGCTCCAGGTTGACCTGCGACTGTCCGGTGCCGCCCACGGTGATGTCGTCGTACGCCTGGAGCAGCTTCTGCTGGTCGAAGTAGAGCACCGTCATGGTCAGCGGGGTCGGCTTCTCGCCCTCCAGGCCGCGCAGCCCGGCCCCGCCGGTGGAGCCCTGCACCATCAGCGTGGTCGGCTGCTTGCCCTCCACCTGCGGCAGCTTCGACACCTGCCGGGAGTGGGTGTGCCCGGAGAGCACCAGCGGGCAGGTGCCGGAGAGCGGGCCGGCCGAGGCGGGGTCGTGGATGAGCGCGATGTCGACCTTGCGGGGCGACTTCCCGATCGTGGCGGCGAGCTGTTCACCGGCGCCGATCACCTGGTCGGCGACGGCCGAGGTGAGACCGCTGCCGGCCGGCGAGGTCTCCTTGTCCGGGGTGAAACGGGGGTCGCCGATGCCGGCGATGGTCAGCCCGCCCACCGTCGTGACCGAGTTGTTCAGCACGATCGCGTTCGGCTGCTGCGCCACCGCGGCGGCGGTGCGCGGCGAGTCGTGGTTGCCGCGGATGAACACGTACGGCTTCTTGAGCAGGCCGATCGAGCCGACGAACGAGGCCTCCGGCTCGCTGCCCCAGTCGGTCATGTCGCCGGTGTCGACCACCACGTCGATGCCGAACTGCTCGACCACGGTACGGATCAGCTGCCAGCCGGTCGGGTTGAGGTGGATGTCCGACACGTGCAGCACCCGGGTGGTGCCGGGCGACGGCTGCACCACCGGCAGCGCCGAGACTGTGGTGTAGAGCTTGCTGACGTTGCCGACCAACCGCTGGAGCTGCTCGGCGTACTTGGTGTAGTCGTTGGCGATCCGCCGCGCGTCACCAACGATCGCCGGCGCGTTGACCAGCAGGCCCTCGTACCGCGGCTCCTCGATCGCCTGCGGGCGCAGCGTGCTCGCGGCCACCCCGAGGCTGCCGGCGGTCACCACCAGCGCCAGACCGCCGGCCCACGCGGTGCGCCGGACGTCCCGGAAGACGAGCGCGGCCAGCAGCAGCGTGGCCAGCACGGCCGAGGCGAGCGTACGCAGCCCGAGCCGCATCACGCCGTCGCGGACGTCCTGGACGGCGGACTGGCTGGCCCGGCTGATGCTGGCCGGGTCGTCGATGAGCGCCTCGGTGCGCCCCTGGTCCAGCGAGCCCACCTCGACGGTGAGGTACGCCGGGCCGTCGTGGCTGTCCAGCAGCAGCGCGCCCAGCGGCGGGATGTCGACGGTGGTGCCGCCGGACAGCGACGGGCTGAGCTTCAGTTCGGCCCGGAACGGGCCGATGTCGGTGCCGACGTGGCCGCCCGCGTACGTGCCGATCACGATGCCGCCGAGCGTGACCGCGAGCAGAGCCAGCACGACACCCAGCCGGCGCAGCCGGTGGCCGGGCCGCCACGCCGTCAGGCGGCGGGCGCGCCCGCGCTCCGGAGACGTCTCGTCCCCGGTGCGGTGCTGTTCGTTCTCGTGGCCGTCCATGCTGAGATTCTGACCTGCCCCTTGCGCGATCTTGACAAACCCGCCCGGCCGGATCAGCTCCGGCCGGCACCCCCGTCGGCGAAGACGAGCCGCAGGAGGCGGTCGTCCTCGGCGGTGGGCGTACCCCGCCCGTCCCGGTTCGACGTGCTCACCCACAGCGAGCCGTCCGGCGCCGCCGCGACGGCCCGTAGCCGACCGTACCGGCCGTTGAGCAGGTCGCGCGGCTGACCGAGGACTGTGCCGTTACCGGCCAGCTCCACCAGCCAGAGCCGCTGGCCGCGCAGGCAGGCGGCCACGAGCAGACGGTCCGCGGCAGCCAGGCCGGAACAGGAGGCGTCACCGGTGGGCCACTGCGTGATCGGGTTCACGTAGCGCCTGTCGTCGCCGCGCCCCTCGACCCGCGGCCACCCGTAGTTGCCGCCCTTGTTGATCTGGTTGATCTCGTCCCAGGTGTTCTGGCCGAACTCGACCGCGTACATCTTCTTGTCCGGCGTCCAGGCGAAGCCCTGGACGTTGCGGTGACCTGTCGACCAGACCGGCGACCCGGCGGTGGGGTTGCCCGGCGCCGGCTTGCCGTCCGGGGTGATCCGCAGGATCTTGCCGCCGAAGCTCTTGGCGTCCTGGGCGTTCTCGGTGCGCCCGGCGTCGCCGGTGCTCGCGTAGAGGTGGCCGTCCGGGCCGAAGCCCAGCCCGCCGCCGTTGTGCGTGCCGGACTTCGGGATGCCGGTCAGGATCGGCTTCGGCGCCTGCCCGAGCTGCATCTTCGCGATCCGGTTGTCGTCCTCGGCCGTGTAGTAGACGAAGACCGTGCGGTCGTTGGCGTACGCGGGGGAGACCGCGATGCCGAGCAGGCCGCCCTCGCCGCCGGCGGCCACGTCCGGCACGGTCTGCACCGGCCGCACGGCCAGCCCGTCCGGGCCGGACTCCGGGCCGACCTGGAGGATCCGCCCCTTGTCCCGCTCGGTCACCAGGGCGCCGCCGTCGGGCAGGAACGCGATGCCCCACGGCACCTCCAGGCCCTTGGCCAGCACGGTGGCGACCACCTGCTGGCCGGCCCCGCCGGGGCTCGCGCTGCCGGACGGTGTGGGCAGGTTGGGCGGGGCGCCGGCCGGGTCCGGCTCGGGCTCGCCGAGGGCGCAGCCGGCGGTGCCCAGCAGCAGCGCCGCGCAGGACGCCGCCAGCGCCGTCCGGAGACGGCTGACACGGGGGTACGCAAGACGCGGGCTCACCCGCCCCAGCCTAGCCGGGCGGACCGGCGAACCGGGCGCGTCGCCGCACCCCCTGCCCGCCTCCGGCCGTTCGGAGGAGTACGGGTCAGCCGGCCCGCAGCGCGAGCAGGGCGACGTCGTCCTCGCGCCGGTGCGCGGCGGCGAGCAGCCGGTCGCAGAGCAGGTCCAGCGGTACGCCCGGCCCGCCGGCGTCGAGGTGGGCGAGCAACTCGGCCTGTCCCTCGTCGATCGGCTGGTCCCGGCGCTCGATCAGCCCGTCGGTGTGCAGCAGCAGCGTGTCGCCCGATGCCAGGGTCAGCGTCCGGCCGGCACGCCGGGGCGGCCGGGCCAGCCCGAGAAGCGGCCCGCGGCCGTCGGCCACCGAGACCGTGCCGTCGGCCCGCACCAGCAACGGCGGCGGATGCCCCGCGTTGCACCAGAAGACCGTCAGCCCGCTGGCGGCCGGGCGCACCCGGGCCAGCACGGCGGTCGCGACGGTGGGCACCCGAAGCCCGCCCATGGCCCGGTCGAGGTGGGCCACCAGATCCTCCACCGGGTCGTTACGCCCGTACGCGTTGCCGCGCACCAGGTTGCGCAACTGGCCCATGGTGGCCGCCGCCTCGATGTCGTGCCCGGCGACGTCGCCGATCGCGGCGATCAACTCGCCGTCGGGCTGGACGAACGCGTCGTACCAGTCGCCGCCCACCTCCACCCGGTCGGCGGCCGGCAGGTAGCGGGCGGCCAGCTCGATCCCCGGCACGGCCGGCAGGGTCGGCAGCATGCTGTGCTGGAGCACCTCGGCGACGTGGCGCTGCTCGCCGTAGAGGCGGCTGTTGCCGACCGCCTGTCCGGCGCGTACCCCGATGTCCTGCGCGGTGCGCAGGTCGCTCGGGTCGAAACCGCGCCGCCCCTGGCGGTTGACGAGCGTGACCGCCCCGATCACCCGGTCCCCGGCGGCGGTGATCGGCACGGTCAGGTGGGAGCCGATGCCGAGCCGCGCGGCGAGCGGCACCAGCTCCGGGCGCGTCGTGCCGCGCGCCACGTCGTCCAGGTCGGCCACGGCGCGCACCGCCGGCCGCCCGGTACGCAGCACCGACCGGATCTGCGACTCCGCGCTGAGCCCTGTGGTCAGCAACTCGGCGAAGCGGGCCAGGTCGGCCGCACGCTCGGCGTCCCGGTGCACGCCGCTGACGGTGCGCGGCCGGCCTGCCGGGTCGACGAGCGTGATCAGGCACCAGTCGGCGAGCAGCGGCACCATCGAGTGCCCGAGCCGGTCCACGGCGGTGGCCACGTCGAGCGTGCCGCCGAGCATCTCGCTCATCCCGGCCAGCATGGCGAGCCGGTCGTGCGCCTCCTCGGCGCGGCGGCGGGCCTGCTCGGCGCCGCGGAGCGCGATGCGCAGCCGCAACTCCGAGGAGCACGCGGCGGCCAGGTCGGCGAGCGTCCGCAGCTGCTCCTTGGTCCAGGCCCGGGGCTTGCTGTCGATCGCGCAGAGCGAACCCAGCACCCGCCCCTCCAGGTCGGTCAGCGGCATGCCCGCGTACGCCACCACGCCCAGGTCCTCGATGGCCAGGTTGAGGCGTACGCGCGGGTAGAGGCGGGCGTCGGGCAGCACCAGCGGCATCTCGATGTCGACGACGTGCTGGCAGAACGAGTGGGTCAGCGGCGTCTCCCGGCGGGCCGCCCACGGCTCCGGCAGCCCGGTCGCGCCGGGGAAGAACTGACGGTCCGCGTCCACCAGGGAGACGAGCGCGACGGGTACGTCCAGCAGGTCGCCGACCAGCCGCGCGAACCTGTCGAACGCCTCGTCCGGTACGGCGTCGAGTCGCGTCTCGTCGAGTGAGCGCAACCGGTCGGGATCGGCGAGCGCCGGAATCGGCACGGACACCCGTCCCCGGCCGTCCTCGCTCATCGCCACCGCCCTCAGCAAGTGGAACACCCGACCGGCATCCCGTTCTCGGTTATACCCCGCCGGACCGCCACTCCATTCCCGGCGCGGTGTTCGTCACGGGTCACGCCGCGCCGGCCGGTCCGGGGCCGATATCGTCGGCGGTCGTGAAGGTATGGATCCCGCACCCCGAAGGCCGCCGGCTGCTCGGCGAGCCACCGCCCGGCGTCACCGTGGAGGTGCTGGACGACCCGCACCGGCTCCCGTCGTCCCCGTCCGGGGTGCGGTTCTGGGTGCCGCCGTTCCTGTCCGGTCCGGACGCCGGCGCGCTCCTCGCCGAGCTGCCCGACGTCGAGGTGGTGCAACTGCTCTCCGCCGGAGCGGACGCCTGGGTGGGACGGATGCCCGACGGCGTGACGCTCTGCGACGCCCGGGGCGTGCACGACTCGCCCACCGCCGAATGGGTGGTCGCCGCGATCCTCGCCTCGTTGCGCGGATTCGCGCCGCTGGCCCGGGCGCAGGCGCGGCGCGAGTGGGCGTACGACGAGGTGGCGCCCACCGACGAGCTGGCCGGCAAGCGGGTGCTCATCGTCGGCGCCGGCTCGATCGGCACCGCGGTCCGCGACCGGCTCGCCCCGTTCGAGGTGAGCTTCACGCTCGTGGCCCGTACGCCGCGCCCCGACCAGGGCGTGCACGGGGTGGACGAGCTGCCCGCGCTGCTGCCGGAGGCGGACGTGGTGGTGCTCCTGGTACCGCTGACCGAGCAGACCCGGGGCATGGTCGACGAGCGTTTCCTCGCCGCGATGCCGGACGGCGCGCTGCTCGTCAACGCCGCCCGGGGTCCGGTTGCCCGTACCTCGGCGCTGGTGGCCGAGCTGACCTCGGGCCGCCTGCGCGCGGCGATGGACGTCACCGACCCGGAGCCGCTGCCCGCCGAGCATCCCCTGTGGGAGCTGCCGAACGTGCTGCTCACCCCGCACGTCGCCGGCTCGGTACGTGGGCTGCTGCCCCGCGCGTACCGCCTGGTGGGCGAGCAGTTGCGCCGGTATGTGGCAGGGGAGGAGCTGACGAACCGGGTGGTCGACGGCTACTGATCGCCGTCGGCGTCCGGTAGTTCCTGCCCGGTGACGGCGATCAGCCGGGGCAGTTCGGTGGCGCGTACCGCCGGCAGCATCACCACCTCGCCGTCGTCGAGCCGGGCCATCGCCCGGCCGCGGGAATCACCGGCGAGTTCGGCTACCCGGTTCCACGGCACCCGGCGCTGCCCGACGAGCGCCCGCAGCCGCAGCTCCCGGACGTCGGCGTCGGTGCCGGCCCGCCACGCCCAGACCGCGACGGCGAGCGGTACGAGCAGCACCCACAGCAGCCACCAGCGGGCGGAGGCCAGGGGCAGCGCGCCGATGAAGGCGACGATCGCGGCGACCAGGATGGCCTGGTTGTGACGGAAACGGACGGTATCGGCGCGGCTCACCCCCCGATGATCCCATCCGGCCAGCTCACCCCACCCCGCGGGCGTCCCCACCCCACCCGACCGCCCCGAGATCTTGGTACGGCTCCGCCCTTCCCGGGGCGGTTCGGTGCCAAGATCTCGTGCCGGGACACGCAGCGGCGTCGATCTTGAACGGGATCCGTCGCGGCGACGTCTATTGATGTGACGGACGTCACTGGTGCGGTGACGTCACCGGACGCTTCCGGGATCGTTTCTAGGCATGGCCGCAGCGGTCCCCGCCGATGCGTCCCGCCCCGCCCCGACCCCGCACGTCGTACCGCGTACCGCAACCGCACCGCCCCCGTGCCCCCTCACGAAGGCGACCGCCGTGCCCGTCCCCCCTCCCGCCGCTCCCCGCCGGCGATCAGTCCTGCCCGATGTCGCCGTGTCGCTCACCGGCGCGGCCTTCCTCCTCGCCGGTGTCGCCGGTGTCCTGCCCGGCCCCGCCGCGGCCGCACTCGCCGTCGCCGGCGGCTTCGCCCTCGCCTGCGTCCGGCTCGCCTGGCTGGCCGGACCCGGACCGCAGCAGCCCGGACCGCAGCAGGTGGTCACGTTCCGGTGCCACGCGGGCGAGACCACTGACACCGCCCTGGCGCACGGCGCAACGACGACCGGGCGGCGGGCGCGACGCGCTGCCCTGTCCCGTCGGGTCGCCGCCATCCTCGACAGCGCCGTCCTGGTCGCCGGGCTCACCGTCGCGGTGCTGCCGCTGAGCGACGCCGCCCACCGGCTGCCGGTCGCGCTGGCCGGGTTGTGCCTCACCGGTGCGCTGCACGTGACGGCCCTGCTGCGCCTGCCCGGCCGCTCGCGGCTGTCCGGCCCGGAGCTGGTGCGCCGTACCGTCGACGTGCTCGCACTCGGCGTCAGCCTGGTCTTCGCGGGCTGGATGCTGCTGCCGGGCGGCCCGGTCCCGGCCGTCGCCGGGGTCGTCGCGGCTGGTGGTGCGGTGGTGCTCGCCGTGCTCGCGGTGGCGGCCGTCGCCGAACGTCGCCGCCGGCCGGGCGCCGCTCGCTGCCACGCCGGGGCGGCGCTGACGCTCGGCGGGCTGACGCTCCTCGTGGTGCTGCTGGCCTACGGCGCGCCGGACCGGGCGCTGCCGCTCGTCGCGGCGCCGCTGGTGGCGGGGGCGCTGCTCACCGCCGCCGGCGCCCGGCGTACCTCCGGGGGTGAACGACCGGGCCGGGACGTGGCGCCTGCCGCGTGGCCGCGCCTCACCGCGCCGGCCGGGATCGCCGCGCTGGCCGCCGGGGTCCACCTGATGACGGCGGGGGAGTTCAGCACCGCCGCGATGGCCCTGGGCCTGGCCGTCATTCCGCCGATCATGGTGGGTGAGCTGCTCGCCGCCGCCGACCAACGGCGCCGGGTGCAACGGCTCGCGGCGCGCGAGGCGTGGTTGCGGCGGCGGCTCGGACCGGACTCCCGGGCGGCCGAACCCGTGCCGCTGACGCGCGCCGAACTGGTCCGGGCGATGGCGGAACGCAGTGGCGGCGCGCTGCTCGTCGTCGACCTGCACGGTACGGGTGGCGCGGTGCCGGAAGGGCCCATGCTCACCGAGGCCGCACGCCGGTTGCGAGCGGGCGCCGAGACGCAGGATCTGGTCGCCCGGCTCGGCGACACCGAGTACGCGGTCCTCACCGATCGAGGGCCGGTGCTCGCGTACGCGCTCGGTCTGCGGCTGCTGGCGGCGCTGGCCGAGCCGTACCCCCGGCCCGGAGGTCTCGCCCGGTTGAGGGTGAGCGTCGGGCTGGCCGAGACCAGCGGCGGCGATCCGGAGGACGTGCTGCGGCAGGCGGACCTGGCCCGCCGCCGGGCGGTGCAGCTCGGCCGGGACCGGGTCGAGTGGTACGACGCCTACCTGGAGGAGCAGCTGGTCCGCCGCCTGGATCTGGAGCGGGAGCTGCCCGGCGCGGTGGCGCGCGGTGAGCTGGACCTGGTCTACCAGCCGGTGGTGGCGCTCGCCGACCGGATGCCTGTGGGTACGGAGGCGCTGCTGCGCTGGCGCAGCCCGGCGCTGGGCACCGTGCTCCCGGCCGAGCTGCTGCCGGTGGCGGCCGACCTCGACCTGACCGGCGAGATCGGGCGGTGGGTGCTGGACCGGGCCTGCCGGCAGCTCGCCGCGTGGTCGGAGGGCGGCCGCGAGCTGTGGATGGCGGTCAACGTGACACCGCGCGAGCTGGCCGCGCCGGACTTCGTGGCGCGTACCGCTACCGCGCTGGCCGCGTACGACGTGGTGCCGGAACGGCTGGTGGTGGAGGTGGCCGAGCCGGTGGTGGGCGCGGAGCTGTCCACAGTGGTGGCCCGGCTGGCAGGTCTGCGGTCGATCGGCGTGCGGATCGCACTCGACGACTTCCGGGCCGAGCACGCCTCGCTCGCGCAGCTCCGCCGGCTGCCGATCGACCTGCTCAAGGTGGGCCCGCACCTGGTCGGCCCAGGCGGGGACGGGCAGCGTCCGCTGATCGACGTGGTGGCGAACCTGGCCGACCGGCTCGGCGTGGAGCTGGTGGTCGAGGAGCTGGAGTCGGAGGTCCAGGTAGCGGGCGCGCGCCGGTCCGGCTGCCGGTACGGCCAGGGCTTCGCGCTGGCCCGCCCGGCGACCGCCGAGCGGGTCGAGGCGTGGTTCGAGGAGTACCCGTCCACGGCCCGGTGAGCTGAACCGGTTCAGCGAGCCGTCGTACGAGGTGGGGCGGTGCTGCCGCGCGGCGTGAGGTGCGCCGTCTCGTCCTGCACGACGGCGGCCGGCTCGCCCGCGATGACGGCCAGGAGCTGGCGGGCGGCGTGCGCGCCGTACGCCGGGATGTCCCGGCCCAGCGCGGTGAGCGGCGGGTGCACCAGCCGGCAGAGCGGAGAGTCGTCCCAGGCCACGATGGACAGGTCGCCCGGCACGGTGAGGCCCATCTCCTGGGCCACCGAGAGCCCGGCGATCGCCATCACGTCGTTGTCGTAGATCACCGCGGTGGGGCGGCCGGCGGAGCTGAGCAGCCGCCGGGTGGCCCGCGCGCCCTCCTCGCCGGTGTAGTCGGACCAGACGGTGGTCGCCTCGTCCAGCCCGAGCCGCCGGCACACCCCGGTGAACGCTTCGGTGCGGATCTCGGTGTGCAGCAGCGAGGGCAGCCCGCCGACCCGGGCGATGCGCCGGTGGCCGAGCGCGACCAGGTACTCCACCGTCTCGACGAGGGCCGCCGCGTCGTCGGCCCAGACGCTCGCCAGGCCGCCGGTGTGCCCGGGCCCGCCGATCACCACCGCCGGCAGTTGCAGTTCCTCCAGCGCCGGCACGCGCCGGTCGTCGGTACGCAGGTCGCAGACGAGCACGCCGTCCACCCGGCGTTCGGCCCACCACCGCCGGTAGACGGCGATCTCGGCCTCCTGGTCGCTGACCACCTGGAGCGTGAGCGCGTACGAGCGGGCCGACAGCTCGGCCTCGACGCCGCTGATCAGCTCCATGAAGAACGGCTCGATGCCGAGTATCCGGGCGGGGCGGCACAGCGCCAGCCCGACCGCCTTGGCGGTGGCGCCGGACAACGCGCGGGCAGCGCTGCTCGGACGGAACCCGATCTCGGCGGCGATGGCGAGGATCCGCTGCCGGGTCGCCTCGGAGACACCGGGCTGGCCGTTGAGCGCGTACGACACCGCGCCCTTGGAGACCCCGGCGCGCCGGGCGACGTCGGCGATGGTCGGCCGCTTCACCGAAGCGTTCCTCCACTGTGTCCGGCCCTCGCGGGCGCTTCCGGTCGCCGGATCACCGGCGTCTGGTGACGCTACTGCACGCGGTGCCGGGTCCGGGTGCCGCCGGCGGCGCCGGTCGACGGCATCCGGTGGCAGTCGCTTGTGCGGTTCAGCTTAGATCGCCGACCCGCCGACGATCGTCACCAGCGCCCCGGATCTCGGTCGTGACCGGCGGCGAGGTTACCGGACCGGCACATCGGTAACCGACCGTTGACAGTGATGAATGGGAACCGTACGGTGGCGTCACTTATCCGGTTCAGTCAACGTCTCTCGATATTCGGGAGCGTTCCCATTCGGCGCGGAGGATGAGATGAGACGGTCCTGGACGCACCTGGCGCGGGTGGCCGCCGTCGGTGCCGTCAGCCTGGTCATGATCGCCGCCTGCAGCGGCAGGAGCACCACCGGCGGCTCGGACTCGGCCGGTGGCCAGGTCACGCTGAAAATCAACTTCTGGGGCGACTTCGGGCTCCAGGATCTGAAGGCCAAGTACGAGGCCGAGCACCCGAACGTCAAGATCCAGCTCAACTCGGGCGAGTACAACGCCCAGCACGAGGACCTGCAGAAGAAGCTCGTCGCCGGCAACGGCGCGCCGGACATCGCGGCGATCGACGAGGGCTTCATGGTCCAGTTCCGCAGCCAGTCCGACAAGTTCGTCAACCTCCTCGACAAGGGCGCCGGCTCGTACGAGAGCAAGTACCTGCCCTGGAAGTGGAAGCAGTCGCTGTCGGCGGACGGCAAGACGCAGATCGGCCTCGGCACCGACGTCGGCGGCCTGGCCATGTGCTACCGCACCGACCTGTTCAAGGCCGCCGGCCTGCCCACCGAACGCGACCAGGTGTCAGCGCTCTGGCCCACCTGGGACAGGTTCATCGAGGTCGGCCAGCAATACACCGCCAAGACCAAGAAGAAGTTCATCGACGCCGGCACCAACCTGTTCAACCCGATCCTCGGCCAGCAGCCGGTCGGCTTCTACGACGAGCAGGACCAGCTCCGGATGGGGCAGGGCCCGAAGGTCGCGTTCGACTACACGGTCAAGGCGGTCGGCGCCGGGCTGTCGGCCAACCTGGTCAGCTTCCAGGCCGACTGGGACAAGGGCTTCACCAGCGGCGCGTTCGCGGTGCTCGCCTGCCCGGCCTGGATGCTCGGCCACATCAAGGACACCGCGCCCGGCACCGAGGGCAAGTGGGACATCGCCGCGGTACCGGGTGGCGGCGGCAACTGGGGCGGCTCGTTCCTGACGCTGCCGAAGCAGGGCAAGAACGTCGACGAGGCGTACAAGCTGCTGACCTGGCTGGTCGCGCCGGAGCAGCAGATCGAGATCTTCAAGAAGGTCGGGAACCTGCCGTCGCAGCCGGCGCTCTACACCGACCCGGCGATCGCCGACTTCAAGAACCCGTTCTTCAACGACGCCCCGGTCGGCCAGATCTTCCCGAAGATGGCGCAGGGTCTCACCCCGCAGTACCTGGGTCGGAAGAACGGCCCGACCCGGGTGGCGGTGGAGAACGTGATCCGGCGGGTGGAGAACAAGTCGCTCAAGTCCGACGCCGCCTGGAACGAGGCGGTCAAGGAGGCCGAGAAGGCCGCCAAGTCCTGACGTGTCACAGGTGACGGGGCGGCCCGGTCCGCCCCGTCACCGTCCGATCTCCCGGCCCTGGAGTGAACAGATGTCCAGCACCCGTGCCGCGCCCGCGCCACCCGGCCGCCCACCCGCGCGCAAGCCCGGCCGTACCGGCGCCGGCGACCGGCGGATGAGCTGGCGCGACCGGCTGTACCGCTTCGACATGCGCTACATGCCGTACCTGATGATCGCGCCGTTCTTCCTGCTCTTCCTCGTGTTCGGGCTTTTCCCGCTGCTGTTCAACGCGGTCGTGTCGCTGCGCAACTACCGGCTGGACGACCCGACGCTGCCGTACTGGGCGGGTGTCGAGAACTTCAACCGCCTGTTCGCCGACGAGGACTTCTGGAACGCCCTCTACAACACGTTCGGCATCTTCCTGCTCTCCACCGTGCCGCAACTGCTGCTCGCGCTGCTCGTCGCGTCGCTGCTCAACCGCAGGCTGCGGGCGCAGACGTGGTGGCGGGTGGGCGTGCTGCTGCCGTATGTGACACCGATCGTGGCCTCGACGATGGTGTTCAGCGTCTTCTTCTCCCGCGACTTCGGCATGGCGAACTGGGCGCTTGGCCTGCTCGGCATCGGTGGCCCGGACGACCCGATCGACTGGCGGGCGGACAAGCTGCACGCCTGGATCGCCATCGCCACCATGGTCAACTGGAAGTGGATCGGCTACAACGCGCTGCTCTACCTGGCCGCCATGCAGTCCATCCCGCGCGACGTCTACGAGGCCGCCGCGATCGACGGCGCCGGGCCGTGGAAGCAGCTCTGGCGGATCACCGTCCCGATGATCCAGCCGGTGGTCCTGTTCACCGTCATCCTGTCCACCATCGGCGGGTTGCAACTGTTCACCGAGCCGATGCTGTTCGACCCGAACGCGCAGGCGGCGACCGGCGGGCCGGACGGCGAGTGGCAGACCATCGCCCAGCTCATCTACAAGGTCGGCTGGAAGGACCTCAACCTCGGGTACGCCGCCGCGATGTCCTGGGCGCTGTTCCTGATCATCCTGGTCGTGGCCGGCCTCAACTACCTGCTGACCAACCGACTCTCCGGAGGCCGCCGGTGACGACGCGACGCGTGGTGGCCCGGGCGCCACAGGACACCCCGGCCGGGCTCTGGACCTACCTGCTGCTCGCGGTGAGCATGTTGTTCGCCGCGTTCCCGCTCTACTGGATGTTCGTCATCGCCACCAGCGACGACGAGGCGCTGGCGAAGCTGCCGCCGGCGGTGATCCCCGGCGACCGCTTCCTCACCAACGTCGACGAGGTCTTCTCCCTCCAGGACGTCTACTTCGCCGCGTCGCTGGTCAACAGCGTCATCGTCTCCGCCGTGGTGACCGCCTCGGTGCTGTTCTTCTGCTCGCTGGCCGGCTTCGCCTTCGCCAAGCTGCGCTTCAAAGGCAGCCGCGCGCTGATGCTGTTCGTGGTGCTCACCCTCACCGTGCCCAACCAGCTCGGCATCGTCGCGCTCTACATCGTGATGGGCAAGCTCGGCTGGAACGGCACGCTGCTCGCCGTCATCGCGCCCGGCCTGGTCACCGCGTTCGGCGTGTTCTACATGCGGCAGTTCATCGTGAACACCGTCCCGGACGAGCTGATCGAGTCGGCGCGGGTCGACGGCGCCACGACCATGCGGGTGTACGCGACCATCGTGCTGCCCGCGATCCGCCCGGCCCTGGCGGTGCTCGGCCTGCTCACGTTCGTGGCCACCTGGAACGACTTCCAGTGGCCGCTGATCACGCTCAGCGGCACCGACTACCCGACGTCGATGGTGGCGGTCTCCGACCTCGCCAGCGGCAACTACGTGATCTACCGGCGGGTGCTCGCGGGCGCGTTCATCGCCACCGTCCCCCTGCTGGTCATGCTGTTCATCGGTGGACGTCAGATCGTCCGCGGAATCATGGAAGGCGCGGTGAAGTCGTGAGCCGTCGAACGCTGCTGCACGAGGGATGGACGCTGCGGGCCGAGCCCGGTCCGGCGGTGCCACCGGAGATCGCCGGGGCGGCGGTGCCGGCGTCGGTGCCCGGCTGCGTCCACACCGACCTGCTCGCGGCCGGCCTCATCCCCGACCCGTACCTGGACGACAACGAGAACCGCCTCACCTGGATCGGCCGCACCGACTGGGTCTACGAGACCACGTTCGCCGGGCAACCCGGTGACGAGGACCGGGGCGACCTGGTCTGCGCCGGACTGGACACGGTCGCCACGATCACGCTCAACGGCGTCGAGGTCGGCCGCACCGAGAACCAGCACCGCTCGTACCGCTTCGACGTCCGCGCGCTGCTGCGCCCGGACGGCAACACCCTGGCCGTACGCTTCGACTCCCCGTACCGGTACGCGGAGGCGCACCGGGACCGGCTCGGTGACCGGCCGAACGCGTACCCGGAGCCGTTCCACTTCATCCGCAAGACCGCCTGCAACTTCGGCTGGGACTGGGGACCGACGCTCGTCACCGCCGGCATCTGGCGCGACATCGGCCTGCACGCCTGGTCCACCGCCCGGCTCGCCTCGGTCCGGCCGCTCGTGACGGTGGCCGACGGCGTCGGCCGGGTGGAGTTGCACGCCGAGGTCGAGCGGGCCGGCGACGAGCCGCTGACCGTCCGCGCCGCCGTCGCCGGGGTCACCGCCGAGGTCGCCGTACCGGCGGGGGAGCGGACCGCCGTCGTGACGCTCACCGTCGCGGACCCCGCGCTGTGGTGGCCCATCGGGTACGGCGACCAGCCCCGGTACGACCTCGACGTCACCCTGCACGGCGCCGACGGCCGGGAGCTGGACGCCGAGTCCCGGCGGATCGGGTTCCGTTCGGTCCGGCTGGACACCACGCCCGACGCGCACGGCACCCCGTTCACGCTGCACGTCAACGACGTGCCGGTGTTCGTCAGGGGCGTCAACTGGATCCCCGACGACGCGTTCCCCAACCGGGTCACCCGCGACCGTCTCGCCGAGCGGTTCGGCCAGGCGGCCGGCGCGAACGTCAACCTGCTGCGCGTCTGGGGCGGCGGCCGGTACGAGTCGGACGACTTCTACGACCTGGCCGACGAGATGGGACTGCTGGTGCAGCAGGACTTCCTGTTCGCCTGCGCGGCGTACCCGGAGGAGGAGCCGTTCCGCACCGAGGTCGAGGCGGAGGCGCGGGAGCAGGTGACCCGCCTCGCCGGGCACCCGTCGCTGGTGCTCTGGACCGGCAACAACGAGAACATCTGGGGCTGGCACGACTGGGACTGGCAGGAACCGCTGGCCGGGCGCACCTGGGGACGCGGCTACTACCTGGATCTGCTGCCGGAGATCGTCGGCGAACTGGACCCGACCGTCCCGTACTGGCCGGGTAGCCCCTGGTCCGGCAGCGAGGACGTCCACCCCAACGATCCGGCGCACGGCACCACGCACATCTGGGACGTGTGGAACACCGACGACTACACCCGCTACCGGGACTACGTGCCCCGCTTCGTGGCCGAGTTCGGCTACCAGGCGCCGCCCGCGTACGTGACGCTGCGCCGGGCCCTCTCCGACGACCCGCTCGCCCACGACTCGCCGGGCATGGCGCACCACCAGAAGGCGGCGGACGGGGACGGCAAGCTCCAGCGCGGGCTTGACGCCCACCTGCCGCCGCCCGCCGACTTCGACGACTGGCACTACCTGACCCAGCTCAACCAGGCCCGCGCCATCCAGCTCGGCGTCGAGCACTTCCGCTCGCACCGGCCGGTCTGCGCCGGCACCGTCGTGTGGCAGCTCAACGACTGCTGGCCGGTCACGTCCTGGTCGGCGATCGACGGCGACGGGCGCCGCAAACCCCTCTGGTACGCGCTGCGCCGCGCCTACGCCGACCGGCTGCTGACGGTGCAGCCGCGCGACGGCGGGCTGGCGCTGGTGGCGGTGAACGAGACCGATCGGGCGTGGAGCGGGCCGGCCACGGTCACCCGGCTGGCCCTCACCGGGGAGCCGAGGGCGAAGACCTCGGTCGACCTCGACGTCCCGGCGTACTCCTCGGTCGTGCTGGCGCTGCCGGCGGAGGTGGCGCGGCCGGACGACGACCGCGCGGAACTGCTCGTCGCGGACGCCGGGGACGCCGCGGAGCGCGCGCTGTGGTTCTTCGCCGAGGACCGCGACGTGCGGTGGCCGGCGGCGCAGTGGGACGCGACCGTCGAGCCGGTCGACGGCGCCCGGCGGGTCCGGGTGACCGCCCGGACGGTGCTGCGCGACCTGACGCTGTTCCCGGATCGCCTCGATCCGGCCGCGCAGGTGGATCGGGCCCTGGTGACGTTGCTGCCGGGGGAGAGCGCGACGTTCACCGTGCGCGCGCCCGGCCCGCTGGACGCCGACGCGCTCATCCGCCGGCCGGTGCTGCGCTGCGTCAACGACCTCGTCTGAAGGACCATACCCGCATCTCCGTCGATTTGAAGATTTCTGCAAGTGCTAAAGTCTTCAGAGTCGTCGGAGAGGTGAGTCATGTCGGTGCCGCTGTACCAGGCCAAGGCGGAGCTGTTCCGCACCCTCGGGCACCCGGTGCGCATCCGGGTGCTCGAACTGCTCCAGGACGCGCCGTTGCCGGTCCGCGACCTGCTGGCCGCCATCGACGTGGAGGCGTCGAACCTCTCCCAGCAGCTCGCCGTTCTGCGCCGCGCCGGCATGGTCACCTCGTACCGGGACGGCCCGCTGGTCATGTACGCGCTCAGCACCCCCGACGTGGCCGACCTGCTCGCCGCCGGACGGCGCATCCTCGGCGCGGTCCTCACCGACCGGGACGCGCTGCTGGACGAGCTGCGGGCCTCCGGGACGGACCGGTGAGCGCGGCTGCCCTTCGCGCCGGTGACGCCGTACGGCAGGCGGGCCGGCTGTTCCGCGGGCTGCTGCCCGGCCGGGCCGACTGGGTTGCCGCCCGCCGCTCACCCCGGCGCGACCTGCTCGCCGGGCTCACCGTCGCCGTGGTGGCGCTGCCCCTGGCGCTCGCCTTCGGCGTCACCTCCGGGCTCGGCGCACAGGCCGGCCTGGTCACCGCCGTCGTCGCCGGAGCGGTCGCGGCGATCTTCGGCGGCTCCAACCTCCAGGTCTCCGGTCCCACCGGGGCCATGACGGTCGTGCTGGTGCCGGTGGTGCAGCAGTTCGGCGCCGGTGGCGTGCTGATGGTCGGCGCGCTGGCCGGGCTGATCCTGATCGCGCTCGCGCTGGCCCGCCTCGGCCGGTACGTCCGCTACCTGCCGTCCCCGGTGATCGAGGGCTTCACCGCCGGCATCGCCGTGGTCATCGCGCTGCAACAGGTGCCGGCCGCGCTCGGCGTCACCGGCGCGCACGGCGAGAAGGTGTGGGCGGTGGCCGCCGACGCGGTAGCCCGGTTCGCCGCGCAGCCCCGGCCCGCCGCGATCGCTGTGGCGCTCGGCGTGGCGGCGCTGATGCTGCTCGGCGGCCGGTGGCGGCCCGCCGTGCCGTTCTCCCTGGTCGGGGTGGCCGCCGCGACGCTGCTCGCCGAGCTGGCCCCGATCGACCTGGCCCGGATCGGTGAGCTGCCGCAGGGGCTGCCCGCGCCGTCGCTGGACTTCGTGGACCTCGGCGCGCTGGGCGTACTGCTGCCGAGCGCCCTCGCCGTGGCCGCGCTCGCCGCCCTGGAGAGCCTGCTCTCCGCCACAGTGGCCGACGGCATGACGGTCGGCGAGCGGCACGACCCGGACCGGGAACTGTTCGGCCAGGGCCTGGCCAACCTCGCCTCCCCGATCTTCGGCGGCATCCCGGCGACCGCCGCCATCGCGCGTACCGCGGTGAACGTCCGTGCCGGGGCGTCCTCGAAGCTCGCCGCGCTCACCCACGCGGTCGCCCTCGCCGCGATCGTGCTCGCAGCCGCCCCGCTCGTCGGCCGCATCCCGCTGGCCGCCCTGGCCGGCGTGCTGCTCGCCACCACGGTACGGATGGTGGAGGCGGCCTCCCTGCTCGCGCTGATGCGGGCCACCCGCGCCGACGCGGTGGTGCTGGTGCTGACGTTCGCCGTCACGGTGATCTGGGACCTGGTGACAGCAGTGGTCGTCGGGCTCGCCGTCGCGGTCGTCCTGGCGCTGCGCGCGGTGGCCCGCAGCGCCAAGCTGGAACAGGTGCCGCTGGACACCGGCGAGCACAGCGACGAGGAGCACGCGCTGCTCGCCGAGCACATCGTCGCGTACCGGCTGGACGGGCCGCTGTTCTTCGCCGCCGCGCACACCTTCCTGCTGGAGCTGGCCGAGGTGGCCGACGTGCGGGTGGTGATCCTGCGGATGTCCCGCGTCTCCACCATCGACGCGACGGGCGCCCAGGTGCTCGGCGACGCCATCGCCCGGCTGCGCGGCCGGGGGATCACGGTGCTGATCTCCGGCATCACCCCGGGCCACGACCAGGTGCTCAGCACGCTCGGCGTCGCGGACGAGCTGCGCCGCGAGGGCCTGGTGTTCGCGGACACCCCGGCCGCCATCCGGTACGCCCGGGGTGTCGCCCTCGCCGCGAGCCCGGCCTAGGCTGCGGTCCCTTCGAGTGCCCGCCTGCGCACGCCCGCGTCCTCCGGCTGCCGGCGTACGCCGAAGATGATCAGGTAGCCGAGGATCCAGACCTCGCCCACGGTGGCCGGGACCACCAGCAGATCCCCGACGATGCCGGCGCCGGGGGCGAGATACGTGGCGAACGTCATGAGCACGTAGCCGGCACCACCGCCGACGAGGACCCAGCCCAGCGGCCGGGGCATCCAGCCCGACCGGAGCACGCACCAGCCCATCGGCACCAGCCAGAGGCCGAAGAAGAGGCCGCCCACCTCCCACAGGTTCCCGCTGACGAGGTAGAGCAGCTGGACGGTGCCGGCGTCGCCCGGCCCGCCGGTCGCGACCCCCAGGGCCGTCCCGAGCACGGCGGCGCTGCCGAGGATCGCGACGGCGTTCACCAGCCCGAAGGCGGCGATGCTGCCCGCGGCGGTGCCGTCGACGGTACGGAACAGGCGGTGGAACCAGACGGCGGTGAACGTCTGGGTGAGGACGACGAGCAGTTCGAGGGCGATGCCGAGGCGGGCCAGTGACTCGTGGGCCACCAGGTTGGCGAGCGTCGCGCCCGCGTCGTCGGCGTCGAAGATCATGGGCCGGACGGTGAGGAACCCCAGGGCGCCGGTGACGGCGAGCCCGAGGTAGAACAGCCCGGTCACCCGGGCGGTACGGATCAGCTGGTGCATGGCGGCTCCTCGGGGTGGTCGACGTGCCGTGGCGGGGGTCGCCTTACGTCGTAAGGCCAACCATACGTTGTAAGGTCAAGGGGAGATGGGGAGCCGGATGGGAGCGAGGAAGCCTCGGGAGCCGCTGAGCCGCGAGCGCGCCCTGGCCAGCGCGATCGCCCTGGTCGACGCCGAGGGGATGGCCGCGCTCACGATGCGCCGGCTCGCCGCCGAACTCGGCGTCGAGGCGATGTCGCTCTACCACCACCTACCCGGCAAGGCCGGGCTGCTCGACGGCCTCGTGGACGCCGTCGCCGCCGAGATCACCGCAGCCGCCGAGCGGGCCGAGGCGGACGCGCCCGGCGGGGACTGGCGTACCCGGCTGCGGCTGCGCTTCCTCGCCGCGCGTGCGGTCATGCTGCGGCACCCGTGGGCCCCGGCGCTGCTCAGCTCCCGGCCGACCGTCCCCGCCGGGGTGTACGCCTACTACGACGGCATCCTCGCCACGCTCGTCGAGGGCGGCTTCTCGTACCGGATCGCCCACCGGGCGCTGCACGCCTTCGGGAGCCTGGCGCTCGGCTTCGCGCAGGAGGTGTTCCGGCCGGACGCGGGCGGGGAGGCCGACGCGGCGGCAGCGGAGGCCGAGATGGTGGCGCTGGCCGAGCGGCTGCCGCACCTGGCGGCCATGGTGGCCGCCGAGACGCACGACGTGGCAGATCCGACGCTCGGATGGTGCGACTCTCAGACCGAGTTCGAGTTCACCCTCGACCTGCTCTTCGACGGCCTGGAGCGACACCTGCCGCGCTGACGTCCCGGCGGGTTCGGGCGGCACCTGCCGGGTACCAGGACGGCATGACTGATCCGGTTGAACTGTCCGAGCTGCACGCCGGAGGCGCCGACCCCGGCGACGTCACCCCGGAGGACCCGCACGCGGACCTGGACGGCACCGACGAGAACTCGCCCGCGGAGTTCGGCCTGCCCATCGACGGCACCGCACCGGCCGAGGAGGACCCCACCCAGCGGTGAGGGGAACGCCATGGGTGTCAAACGGGTCCGGAGACACCCATGGCGTTCCACCCGATGGCGGCGCAGGCCGCAGGGCGCTAGCCGGGGAGGGCGGCGAGGCCGGCCAGCAGTTCCCACCGCTCGGCCTCGGTGAGCGCCGCGTACGCCGGCTCGTCGCGGCGGTCGGTGTCCGCCTCGATCGCCGCGCGCTCCGGCCCGTCCGGCAGGGTCCGGATCTCGTCGGCGGTCAGCCCGGCGGCCCGCCATGCGGCCCGGTGCGCGTCGGCGCGGTGGTGCCGCAGCGAGCCCAGCCGGGTGACCAGCAGCAGCGCGGGGGAGGCGCCCTCCGGCTCGTACGGCGGGGACATCGCCCGGAACACCGGCCCGCCGGTGGCCTGCGCGTGCGTCAGCACCCGGCCGACCAGCTCGGCGAGGCGGGGCACGATGCTCAGGCCGGGCAGCACTCCGGGCAGCGTCGACCACAGTTCCTCGGCGGCCTCACCGGTGGCCCGCTGGGCGAACAGCGTCAGCTCGCGCCCCAGGTCGGTGAGGTGCCAGGCGCCCTCGGCGTCCCGGACGACGACGCCCTGCGCCAGCTCCTCGTCCATGCTGCCGGAGGTGTAGATCAGGCCGTCGGCAAGTGCCTCGGCGGGCATCGGCCGGGCCAGCACACCGGAGAAGAAGCTGTTCTCCGCGCCGAGCGTGCAGCCCCGCTCGGCGTAGAACGCCTCCATCCGGGCGCGGGCTCCCCAGCGGGCGCCCACGTACACCCGGTCGATCGCGGGCCGGACCAGTCGCGCGAAACTTACCGTCGTCTCCACGCCGCCGGACCCTACCGACGACGGGCGTGGCGCGGGGCCCCGTCGCAGGGCCCCGCGGTGCTCACTCCGAGACGCGGCGGTAGGCGCCGTCGCTGGCCGAGGTCGCCATCGACGCGTACGCCCGCAGCGCCGCCGACACCGGACGCTGCCGGTCGACGGGGGTGTATGGGCGGTCCCGCTTCTCCTCGGCCACCCGGCGCGCCTCCAGTTCGTCGGCGGGCACGTTCAGCTCGATCGACCGGCCCGGGATGTCGATGACGATCTCGTCGCCGTCGCGGACCAGCGCGATCAGCCCGCCCGAGGCCGCCTCTGGCGAGACGTGCCCGATGGACAGGCCGGAGGTGCCGCCGGAGAACCGGCCGTCGGTCAGCAGCGCGCAGGAGCGGCCCAGCCCACGGCCCTTGAGGAACGAGGTGGGGTAGAGCATCTCCTGCATGCCGGGGCCGCCCTTCGGACCCTCGTAGCGGATCACCACCACGTCCCCGGCGACGATCTCCTTGGCGAGGATCGCGGTCACCGCGTCGTCCTGCGACTCGTAGACCTTGGCCGGGCCGCGGAACGTCAGGCACTCCTCGGGCACGCCGGCGGTCTTCACCACGCAGCCGGCCGGCGCGAGGTTGCCGTGCAGGATGGCCAGGCCGCCGTCCGCGCTGTACGCGTGCTCCCGGTCCCTGATGCAGCCGCCGGCGGCGTCGGTGTCCAGCGACGACCAGCGGTTGGTGGTGGAGAATGGTTCGGTGGTGCGCACGCCGCCCGGCGCGGCGTGGAACAGCTCGACCGCCTCCGGCCGGGCCGCGCCGCCGCGCACGTCCCAGTCGGCCAGCCACTTGTCGAGGCTGGAGGAGTGCACCGCGCGCACGTCGCGGTGCAGCAGACCGGCGCGGTCCAGCTCACCGAGGATGGCCGGGATGCCGCCCGCCCGGTGCACGTCCTCCATGTGGTAGTTCGGGGAGTTCGGCGCGACCTTGGCCAGGCACGGCACGCGGCGGGAGATCGCGTCGATGTCGGCGACGCCGAAGTCCAGCTCCGCCTCGCGGGCGGCGGCGAGCAGGTGCAGCACGGTGTTCGTGGAGCCGCCCATCGCCACGTCGAGGGCGATCGCGTTCTCGAACGCCTCCCGGCCGGCGATCGAGCGCGGCAGCACCGAGGCGTCGTCGTTCTCGTACCACTGCTTGGCGATTTCGACGACGGTGCGTCCGGCCTCGACGAACAGCGACCGCCGCGCGGCGTGGGTGGCGAGCGTCGACCCGTTGCCGGGCAGCGCCAGGCCGATCGCCTCGGTGAGGCAGTTCATCGAGTTGGCGGTGAACATGCCGGAGCAGGAGCCGCAGGTCGGGCACGCGGAGCGCTCGATCTCGCCGAGCTGGTCGTCGGTGACCGCCTCGTTCGAGGAGGCGATCATGGCGTCGATCAGGTCGATCTTGGAGTGCACCACGCCCTCGATCGCCACCGTCTTGCCGGCCTCCATCGGGCCGCCGGAGACGAAGACGGTGGGGATGTTGAGCCGCAGCGCGGCCAGCAGCATCCCCGGGGTGATCTTGTCGCAGTTGGAGATGCAGACCAGGGCGTCCGCGCAGTGCGCGTTGACCATGTACTCCACCGCGTCGGCGATCAGCTCCCGGCTGGGCAGCGAGTAGAGCATGCCGCCGTGGCCCATGGCGATGCCGTCGTCCACGGCGATCGTGTTGAACTCCCGGCCGACGCCGCCGGCCTCGGCCACCGCGTCGGCGACCAGGCCGCCGAGGTCCTTGAGGTGGACGTGACCGGGTACGAACTGGGTGAAACTGTTCGCGATGGCGACGATCGGCTTGCCGAAGTCGTCGTCGGTCATCCCGGTGGCCCGCCAGAGGGCCCGGGCGCCGGCCATCGTCCGACCGTGGGTGGAGGTCCTCGACCGCAGCTCAGGCATGACACCCAGTCTGACACCATCCGCGCGGCGACCCCGCCGCGCGCACCCTGTGTCCCAACAGTTGCACACCCGGTGCCCCACGGGAGGCGCTCATCCGGCAGAGTTGACGCGTGCAGTCGTCCCCGGGGATGGTCACCGTCGCGGTGTTGAGCGGGATCGCCGCGGCCGGTGCCGCCGTGCTGCTCGCCGCGTCGGTGCGGCGCCGCACCGGCCCCCGCCGGCCGGCGCACCTGCTGCTCGCGGTCGCCGCCGGGGCCGCCCTGTTCAGCCTCCTGGTCGGTCTCGGCGGTCTGCTGGCCGCCGGTGACCACTGGGCGCACCGGCAGGGCCAGCGGACCGGATGGGCGGTCCTGGTCGCCGTCGGCACGACGCTCGCCGCGCTCGGCCTCGGCGCCGCGGTGCTGCGGCTGCCCGGCGCCGCCGCGTCCCGGGCGGCCACCGCCCGGCTGCTGCTCGACGGCCTGATCATGGGCAGCGCCCTCTGGTTCGTCGGCTGGGTGGCGTTCAGCGAGCCGACGCGGCTGCTCGGCGACGCCACCCCCGTCGCCTGCCTGCCGATCGTGCTGGCCACCGTCAGCGCGGCGCTCACCACCGGGCTCACCGTGATCGTCGTGCTGCGGGTCGCGCCGCCGCGCGGGTGGCTGACGCTGCTCGCGGCCGGCGCGACAGCGGTGACGGCCGGCGGGCTGGCCGTGTCCGCCGGGCTCTGCCAGGCCGGCCCGGGCATGGTGCTCACCGGCGCGGTGCTGACCGCCGCCGGGCTGATGGCCACCGCCGTGGCCGGGCGCCGCGCCGACCTGACGCAGCTCGACGTCGACTTCATCCGCCGCGACGGCGAGTACGCCTTCGTGCCGATGTTCGCGATGGCCGCCTCCGCGATGTACCACCTGGTGCAGGGCGGCGGGTTCGACGGGTACGCGATCGTGGCCGGCACGGTCGAGGGGTTCGCCCTGGTGACCCGGCAATATCTGGCCCTGAACGACGTCCGCGGCTACGCGATCCGGCTCGCCGAGCGCGAGGCGCACTTCCGCGAGCTGGCGCACACCGACCCGCTGACCGGGCTGGCGAACCGGCGCGGGCTGCTGCGTGCCCTGCACCGCAGCGCCGAGGCGGGCGTGCCGTGCGTGCTGCTCGGGCTCGACCTCGACGGCTTCAAGAACGTCAACGACATGCGCGGGCACGACGTCGGCGACGCGGTGCTGATCGAGGTGGGGCGGCGGCTGCGGGGCAACCTGCGCCCGGGCGACCTGGCCGCCCGGCTCGGCGGCGACGAGTTCGCGGTGCTGATGCACGGTTCGGCCGACCCCGGCCCGGTCGCCGACCGCCTGCTCGGGGTGCTCGGCCGCCCGTACGAGCAGGGGGACGGGCCGGTCTTCCTGTCGGTGAGCATCGGGGTGGCCGCCGGGCAGCGGGAGCAGGACGTCGAGCTGCTGCTGCGCAACGCCGACCTGGCCCTGCGGTACGCCAAGCAGCGGGGCAAGAACCGGATCGAGCGCTACGACGCCACGTACGACCAGTTGCTGAGCCGGCGTACCCGGATGGAGCACGAGCTGCGCGGCGCGATCGAGCGCGACGAGCTGCGGCTGGTCTTCCAGCCGGTGGCCTCGCTGCCGTCGGTGCGGCCGGTCGGCGCGGAGGCGCTGCTGCGCTGGCGGCACCCGGAGCTGGGCAACGTCCGGCCGGACGAGTTCATCCCGCTCGCCGAGGAGTGCGGGATGATCGCCAAGCTCGGCGCGTGGGTGCTGCACCAGGCCTGCTTCCAGCTCTCCCGCTGGCTGGCCGACGGGCACGACGTCTGGGTGTCGGTGAACGTGTCGCCGCGCGAGCTGCACGCCCCGGAGTACGTGGTCCAGGTCGCCGACGCGCTGCGCGCGCACCACGTGCCGCCGCAGCGGCTGGTGCTGGAGGTGACCGAGCACGCGGTCGCCACCGACCTGGACGAGCTGATCCGGCGGCTCACCGCGCTGCGGCTGACCGGCGTGCGGATCGCGCTGGACGACTTCGGCGCCGGCTACTCGTCGCTCGGCCAGCTCCGGCGGCTGCCGATCGACATCCTCAAGATCGACCACAGTCTGGTCGCCGAGCACGAGCCGGTCCGGCCGATCGGGCGGGACGGCCCGGCGTTCGCCCCGATGGTCGACATCGTCATGCGCCTGGGCCACCAGCTCGGGCTGGAGGTGATCGCCGAGGGCGTCACCAACCCCACCGAGCTGGCCGCGGTGGTGGCCGCCGGGTGCCGGTTCGGCCAGGGGGCGCTGTTCGGCTGGGGCGTACCGGCCGAGCACCTGGAGGCGATGCTGGAGGCGGCCACCGCGCCGGGCAACCGGCACACCGCGATGCCGCCGGCGCCGCCGCCCGCGCCGGCCCGCGCCCCGTCGCCGCTGCTGCCGAGGCTGCGCAACAATCCGCCCGCCGCGGTGCCCGCGCAGCGTCCCCCGATGGAGGGATCTTCGCAGGTGGCACCGGTCGCGGAAGGGCTGCCGGTGACCGACACGCCCACGTCCGTGAACCAAAATGTGGGATCAGTTGACTCATCGCGTGAGATGCGTCAGGCTTAGCCGCATGTCGTCGAACCGGTCGCCGCGAGTACTTACCTGAGCGCACTCTCCCACCGAGAGTGCGCTGGCCCCGTGCATCCTGCACGTGGGCTTTTTTGTTGCCGTCGGACCATCGCCGGGACCTCGCCGTCCCATCCTGAGAAGCGCGTCACCCACTCACTTCCGAAGGCTTGAACCGCCATGACGAGACCCACGCCAGAGACCCTCGCCCACTCCGCCCGCCGTGCCCGCTCCGGCACCGGCGCGGCCGGTGACTCCGACCCCGCCGCCCGCCCCGGCCGTACCGTCCCGGCGGCCGCCACCACCGAGACGCCCGTACGGGAGCCCGCCACCGCGCAGGTCTCGGGCGCCGGTTCGCTCGTGCGGTCGCTGGAGG
Source organism: Micromonospora sp. CNZ285 (assembly GCF_004637285.1). Lineage (NCBI taxonomy): Bacteria > Bacillati > Actinomycetota > Actinomycetes > Micromonosporales > Micromonosporaceae > Micromonospora > Micromonospora sp. CNZ285. The sequence goes on from NZ_SPQD01000001.1 coordinate 6,768,875, forward strand.
CGCTCGGCGTCGACGTGGTCTTCGGCATTCCGGGTGGTGCGATCCTGCCCGCCTACGACCCGCTCTACGACTCCACGGTCCGGCACATCCTGGTCCGCCACGAGCAGGGCGCCGGGCACGCGGCCACCGGCTACGCGCAGGCCACCGGCCGGGTCGGCGTGTGTATCGCCACCTCCGGCCCGGGCGCGACGAACCTGGTGACCCCGATCGCCGACGCGTACATGGACTCGGTCCCGATGGTGGCGATCACCGGGCAGGTGGCCCGGCCGTCGATCGGCACCGACGCCTTCCAGGAGGCGGACATCCAGGGCATCACGCTGCCGATCACCAAGCACAACTTCCTGGTGCAGACCGCCGACGAGATCCCCCGCGTGCTGGCCGAGGCGTTCCACCTGGCCGCGACCGGCCGCCCCGGCCCGGTGCTCGTCGACATCCCGAAGGACGTGCTCCAGGCGCCGGCGACCTTCTCCTGGCCGCCCACGCTCGACCTGCCCGGCTACCGGCCGACGCTGCACCCGCACGGCAAGCAGATCCGCGAGGCGGCCCGGCTGATGACCGGCGCCCGTCGTCCGGTCCTCTACGTCGGCGGCGGCGTGCTCAAGGCCGGTGCCACCGAGGGGCTGCGCAAGCTGGCCGAGCAGACCGGCATCCCGGTGGTCACCACGCTGATGGCGCTCGGCGCGTTCCCCGACTCGCACCGCCAGCACCTGGGCATGCCCGGCATGCACGGCACCGTCGCGGCGGTCTACGGGCTGCAGAAGGCCGACCTGATCGTGGCGCTCGGTGCCCGCTTCGACGACCGGGTGACCGGCAAGCTGGACTCGTTCGCGCCGGACGCGGCAGTGGTGCACGCCGACATCGACCCGGCCGAGATCGGCAAGAACCGGCACGCCGACGTCCCGATCGTGGGCGACGCGCGGCACGTGATCGACGAGCTGATCGCGGCGGTCACCGCCGAGCAGGCCGCGCACCCGTCGGTGGACCTGACCGACTGGTGGGCCCAGCTCGACGACCTGCGCGAGCGCTACCCGCTCGGCTTCGAGGAGCCGGCCGACGGCACGCTCTCCCCGCAGTACGTGATCAAGCGGATGGGCGAGATCGCCGGCCCGGACGCGGTCTACGTGGCGGGCGTCGGCCAGCACCAGATGTGGGCCAGCCAGTTCATCTCGTACGAGAAGCCGCACACCTGGCTCAACTCCGGCGGCCTGGGCACGATGGGCTACGCCGTCCCGGCCGCGATGGGCGCCAAGGTCGGCAAGCCGGACACCACGGTGTGGGCGGTCGACGGCGACGGCTGCTTCCAGATGACCAACCAGGAGCTGGCGACCTGCGCGCTGGAGGGCATCCCGATCAAGGTCGCCGTGATCAACAACGGCAACCTCGGCATGGTGCGGCAGTGGCAGACCCTGTTCTACGGGGAGCGCTACTCCAACACCGAGCTGGGCACCCACAAGCACCGCATCCCGGACTTCGTCAAGCTCGCCGAGGCGCTCGGCTGCGTCGGTCTGCGCTGCGAGAACGCGGCCGACGTGGACAAGACCATCGAGGCGGCCATGGCGATCAACGACGCGCCTGTGGTCATCGACTTCGTGGTCGGCAAGGACGCGATGGTCTGGCCGATGGTCGCCGCCGGCACCAGCAACGACGAGATCATGTTCGCCAGGGGTGTGCGCCCCGCGTTCGACGAGGACGAACTCTAGGTCATGACCGAATGCACCGAGCGCAGCGAGGGCCATGAGGGCATGACAAGGAAGGCTCAGCAATGACTATGCACACGCTGTCCGTGCTGGTGGAGAACAAGCCGGGTGTCCTGGCCCGGGTCTCCGGGCTGTTCTCCCGGCGCGGGTTCAACATCGACAGCCTCGCCGTGGGCGAGACCGAGAACCCGGACGTCTCCCGCATCACCATCGTGGTCAACGCCGAGTCCTCGCCGCTGGAGCAGGTGACCAAGCAGCTCAACAAGCTGGTCAACGTCCTCAAGATCGTGGAACTGGACCCGCAGGTGTCGGTGGCGCGCGAACTGCTGCTGGTCAAGGTCCGCGCGGACCGCGCGGCCCGCGCCCAGGTGCTGGAGACGGTCGGCCTGTTCCGCGCCCGGGTGGTCGACGTCGCGCCGGACACGCTGACCATCGAGGCGACCGGCACGCCGGACAAGCTCGACGCGCTGCTGCGCGACCTGGAGCCGTTCGGCATCAAGGAGATGGTCCAGTCCGGCACCGTGGCGATCGGGCGGGGTTCGCGGGCCATCACCGCCGGCCCGGCCCTGCGCGCCGCCTGATCCGTACCCACAAGTTTTTCGACGGGCCGACGGGCACCGCCGTACGAAAGGGAAGTCAATGAGCGTTGAGGTGTTCTACGACGACGACGCCGACCTGGGCCTGATCCAGGGCCGCAAGGTCGCCGTGATCGGGTACGGCAGCCAGGGCCACGCGCACGCGCTGTCGCTGCGCGACTCCGGCGTCGACGTGGTGATCGGCCTGCCCGCCGGCTCGAAGAGCCGGCCGAAGGCCGAGGAGCAGGGCCTGCGGGTGCTCACCCCGGCCGAGGCGGCGGCCGAGGCCGACGTGATCATGATCCTGGCGCCGGACACCGCCCAGCGTGGTCTCTACGCCGAGGCCATCGCGCCGAACCTGGCCGCGGGCAAGGCGCTGTTCTTCGGGCACGGCTTCAACATCCGGTACGGCCTGATCAAGCCCCCGGCCGACGTGGACGTGGCGATGGTCGCCCCGAAGGGCCCCGGTCACCTGGTCCGCCGCCAGTACGTCGACGGCAAGGGCGTGCCCTGCCTGGTCGCGGTCGAGCAGGACGCCAGCGGTAACGCGTTCGGCCTCGCGCTGGCGTACGCCAAGGCGATCGGCGGTACCCGGGCCGGCGCGATCCGGACCACGTTCACCGAGGAGACCGAGACCGACCTGTTCGGCGAGCAGGCGGTGCTGTGCGGTGGCGCGGCGGCGCTGGTGCAGACCGGTTTCGAGGTGCTCACCGAGGCCGGCTACGCGCCCGAGGTGGCCTACTTCGAGTGCCTGCACGAGCTGAAGCTGATCGTCGACCTGATGTACGAGGGCGGCATCGCCCGGATGCGCTACAGCATCTCCGACACCGCCGAGTACGGCGACCTGTCCCGTGGCCCGCGCGTCATCGACTCGCGGGTCAAGGACGAGATGCGCAAGATCCTCGGCGAGATCCAGTCCGGCGAGTTCGCCCGCGAGTGGGTGGCCGAGGACGAGGCCGGCCGGCCGAACTTCGCCAAGTGGCGGGCCGAGGGCGCGGCGCACCCGATCGAGGAGACCGGGCAGAAGCTGCGCGCCATGATGAGCTGGGTCGACCGGCCGATCACCGAGACCGCCTGAGCTTCTCCCTCGCGCGGCCCGCGACCCGACGCTCTCCCCGGCGTCGGGCCGCGGGCCGCCGTTCGTTCACGTGCTGGGACACGGTGAGTAACGCCTCGTCCCGCACCGCCCCCGGTGAACGGGGGATGACAGGCGTGCGACGGACCTGTGTGAGGGCGCTCACCCCGCAGTCCGGGACCCGGAGAGCGGGCAGGCACCTACCATCCTTGGTGTGGTGCCCGAGCGCACCCGACGGCCGTGGCACGGATCGGCGCAGGGCGCAGCGCGGCGTCCCGGCGCCCCAGGCCGAACCATTACCGAGCGTCTACGAGGACCGATGAATCCTGTCGTACTGATCGCCGAAGAACTCGCCCCCGCCGCCATCGAGGTGCTCGCGCACGACTTCGACGTGCGCCACGTGGACGGCACCGACCGCCCCGCTCTGCTCTCCGCCCTCTCCGAGGCCGACGCGGTGATCGTACGCAGCGCCACCCAGATCGACGCCGAGGCGATCGCCGCCGCGCCGCGGCTGAAGGTGGTCGCCCGGGCCGGCGTCGGCCTGGACAACGTCGAGGTGCCGGCCGCCACCGCCCGCGGCGTCATGGTCGTCAACGCGCCCACCTCGAACATCGTCTCCGCCGCCGAGCAGGCCGTCGCGCTGCTGCTCGCGGTCGCCCGCAACACCGCCAGCGCCAGTGCCGCGCTCAAGGCGGGGGAGTGGAAGCGGTCCAAGTACACCGGCGTCGAGATCCAGGGCAAGACCGTGGGCGTGGTCGGCCTCGGCCGCATCGGCGTGCTCTTCGCGCAGCGCATCGCCGCGTTCGGCACCCGGCTGATCGCGTACGACCCGTACATCCAGCCGGCCCGCGCCGCCCAGCTCGGCGTCCGCCTGGTCGGGCTGGAGGAGCTGCTGCGGGAGAGCGACTTCATCTCGATCCACCTGCCGAAGACGCCGGAGACGGTCGGCCTGATCGGCGAGAAGGAACTGGCGATCGTCAAGCCGGGCGTCCGGATCGTCAACGCCGCCCGCGGCGGCCTGGTCGACGAGCAGGCGCTCGCCGACGCGATCGCGGAGGGCCGGGTCGCCGGCGCCGGTGTCGACGTGTACGCCAAGGAGCCGTGCACCTCCTCGCCGCTGTTCGCCTTCGACAACGTGGTGGCCACCCCGCACCTGGGCGCCTCCACCAACGAGGCGCAGGACAAGGCCGGTCTCGCGGTGGCCAAGAGCGTCAAGCTCGCGCTCCAGGGCGAGTTCGTCCCGGACGCGGTGAACGTGCAGGCCGGCGGTGTGGTCGCCGAGGACGTCCGCCCGCTGCTGCCGCTGGCCGAGCGGCTGGGCCGGGCGTTCACCGCCCTGGCCGGCGGGGTGGCCGCCAGCGTCACCGTCGAGGTGCGCGGCGAGATCGCCGCCCACGACGTGTCGGTGCTCAAGCTCGCCGCGACCAAGGGCCTGTTCAGCTCCGTGGTGGAGGAGCAGGTCACCTACGTCAACGCGCCGCACCTGGCCGCCGAGCGGGGCGTCGAGGTCACGCTGGCCACGCCGGGCGAGACCGTCGACCACCCGAACCTGGTGACCGTGCGCGGGGCGCTGCCGGACGGGCGTACCGTCCGCGTCTCCGGCACCGTGGCGCACACCGCCACCCGCGACGTGTTCAAGCTGACCGAGGTGGACGGTTTCGACGTGGAGATCGGCGCGGAGGGCATCCTGGTCTTCCTGCGCTACGCCGACCGGCCCGGCGTGGTCGGCACCGTCGGCACGCTGCTCGGCGAGGCGGGCGTCAACATCGCGGCCATGCAGGTGGCCCGCCGCGAGGCCGGTGGCGAGACGCTGATGACGCTCACCGTCGACCAGGCGCTCGGCGCCGACCTGCTCACCTCCGCCGCCGACTCGATCGGCGCGGTCGCGGCCAGCGCGGCCGACCTGCGCGACGTGTAGTCCGAACAGGACACATCGGGGCCCGGCCGGATGCGGCCGGGCCCTTCGTCGTCCCGGTGGGTCAGGAACGGACGCGGGCCGGTGGCGGGTAGACCGAGCCGTCCTGCGCGTCGAAGAGCATCAGGTCGTGCTCGCCGGCCAGCCGCTCGACGTCCAGCAGGACCTGATCGGGGCAGGCCGGGTTCAGGTTCATCTCGATGTGGTCGGCCGCTGTGTGCAGCGGCGCCTCCCACGGCGTACCCGGCCGGGCCGGGCGGTCCGGATAGCTCGCCGTGATCGCCCGGTAGAAGGCGACGAGTCGCGGGTCGGGGTGCTGCTCGCCGTGACGGCCCTCGCGGCACTGCTGCACGGCCGCCCGCACCTGCTCCGGTGTCGCCCCGTTCGGCAGGGCCCACACGCTCAGATCGAAACTCACGGCGGACAGCGTGCCATCCCGCGCCCGGCCCGTCACCTCTGCCCCACCGTGCGTTCACCGCTGATTGCCGACATCGTTCACCCGGCGTCCGCTGTGGAGACTCTTGCGTCGAGTTGCGTCGATTCGCTAGCGTACCGATGCGGTTTCCGCTGAGTCGATCCCCGGCCCGTCTTCGGGTGGCGCGGTCGGGCGCCCGGCCCCTCGGCCCGCACCCCTCGATTGCGCGAGCCACGCGCACTCGTCGCTGACCGGCCCTCACGGTCGTTGCCGAGACCGTGGGGGCCGATCGCGCTCCCGGCCGGTGTCGTGCGGGCGGACGGCGACTCAGCGCCGGTGGTGCGCGAACAGCGGGCGGTAGTCCGTGTCGTGGCGGAACCAGGCCAGCCCGGCCGGTCCGGCGGCGTACAGGGCGGTGGCGTAGGCGTCGGCGACGGCGAGGTTCGGGCCGAGCACGGTGGCGGCCACGAGCCGGTCGGTCGGCTCGCCGGTGTGCGGGTCGACGACGTGCCCGCGCCGGCCGGTGACGCCCGAGGTGCCGACCGCGCCCGTCGTCATCTCCAGCACGACAGGTGTCCGGCGGGTGTCGGTGGGGTGGTGCACGGCGACGCGCCAGGGGCCGCCGTGGGCGGCGTGTCCGCGTACCGTCAGGTCGGCGCCGCTGAGCACGGCGTAGTCGTGGATGCCGGCGGCGCGCAACCGCGCCGCGGCCCGCTCCACCGCCCAGCCGCCGAGCAGGCCGCCCGGGTCGAAGCCGCCGGGCACCGCCCAGGCGTCGAACCAGCCGTCGGTCGCCGCCCGCATCGCGGCGCAGAGGTCGATCAGGTCGGCCAGCGGGGGGTACGAGTCGGGGCTGATCTCGTCGCGGCGCAACCGGGAGACGAGGCTGTCCGGCCGGTTCGGGCCGTAGGTGAGGTCGACGGCGCGCAGCTCGGCGACGGCGTCGCGCAGCGCCTCGCTGACCGCGCGGTGGCCGAACCACTCCGGCGCGTTGAGCAGCATGGTGTAGTCGGCGGTCGAGGTGGTGACGGTGTGCCGGACGCTGATCCGCCCGGACGCGGAGGTGCCGGCCCGCTCGACGCGGTGTTTCGTGGCACCCAGGTGCAGGTCCGGCCGGAGCGGGCGGAAGGCGGACTGGTCGACCCAGCGGGTACGTGGTTGTTCGTCCGCCCAGTGGGCCCGCCGGTGCTCGATCCGCATGACACCTGCCCCCTCGGTGGTCGCCGCCGTGTCGCGGCGGTGCCGGATTCCGGGCCCCCGTCGACCCGGTGAATCCGACCCTAAGCAGTGGAGATGACCGCAGCATGAGTGTCGGCTGGGAGCCTCCTGTGATTCGCCGTCCCGGATGATGGAAGATTCGTACCGGGGGCCGGGACGGCGACGTACGGTTGCGCCTAACGACGAGACGAGGAGCGCCAGGTGGCACACATCGCGGTGGTGGCCGGCGACGGCATCGGACCCGAGGTGGTCGCGCAGGCCCGCAAGGTCCTCGACGCGGTGGTGCCCGGGATCGAGGCCACCGAGTACGACCTGGGCGCGGCACGCTACCACCGCACCGGCGAGGTGCTGCCCGACTCCGTCCTCGACGAGCTGGCCGGCCACGACGCCATCCTGCTCGGCGCGGTGGGCGACCCCACCGTGCCGCCGGGTGTGCTGGAGCGCGGCCTGCTGCTCAAGCTCCGGTTCGCCTTCGACCAGTACGTCAACCTGCGCCCGTCCCGGCTCTGGCCCGGCGTGGCCGGTCCGCTGGCGGCGGTCAAGCCCGGCGAGGTCGACCTCGTGGTGGTCCGCGAGGGCACCGAAGGGCTGTACGCGGGCGCCGGCGGCACGCTGCACCGGGACACCCCGGCCGAGGTGGCCACCGAGGAGAGCCTGAACACCCGGCACGGCGTCGAGCGGGTGATCCGTGACGCGTTCGCCCGGGCCGGCCGCCGGGAGCGGCGCAAGGTCACGCTCGTGCACAAGACGAACGTGCTCACCCACGCCGGGTCGCTGTGGGCGCGCGCCTTCGCCGCGGTGGCCGCCGAGCACCCGGACGTGACCACCGAATACCAGCACATCGACGCCGCCGCGATGTTCCTGGTGACGAACCCGTCGCGATACGACGTGGTGGTCACCGACAACCTGTTCGGCGACATCCTCACTGACATCGCCGCCGCCGTGACCGGTGGCATCGGGCTCGCGGCCAGCGGCTGCATCAACCCCGAGGGGCGTTACCCGTCGATGTTCGAGCCGGTGCACGGCTCGGCGCCGGACATCGCCGGCCAGGGCGTCGCCGACCCGGTCGCCGCGGTGCTGTCCGCCGCGCTGCTGCTCGACCAGCTCGGCCACCCCGACGCCGCCGCCCGGGTCACCGCCGCGGTCGGCGCCGAGCTGGCCGCCCGTACGCCGGGGACGCCGCTGCGCACCGAGGAGGTCGGCGACCGGCTCGCCGCGTACGCCGTAGCCTGACCGGGCCGACCCTGCTGGCGGCCCGGTACCGGGCCGCCAGACCCGTCACCGGGCCACCCCGACCGTCCGGCGCGTCGTCTCCGCCGGGCGGAGCTATCCGCTGAACGACCGTTCGGGGTAAGTTTTCTGGCACCAGTGACGTCGGCGTGCGATCCCGCATGCCGTCAACCCGCAGGGAGGTCAGCGCGATGAGCGGTGGTGACATGCTCGATTTCGAGATCCGTCCGAATCCCGCGCCGGTATCCGCCGCCGACCGGGCCGCCCTGCTGGCGAACCCCGGCTTCGGCCGGGTCTTCACCGATCACATGGTCACGATCCGCTACGCCGAGGGCAAGGGCTGGTACGACGCCCGCCTGGAGGCGCGCGCGCCGATCCCGATGGACCCGGCCGCGGCGGTGCTGCACTACGCGCAGGAGATCTTCGAGGGGCTGAAGGCGTACCGCACCGGTGACGCGGTGACGATGTTCCGCCCGGAGGCCAACGCGGCCCGGTTCGCCGCGTCGGCGCGCCGGCTGGCCATGCCGGAGCTGCCGGAGGCGACGTTCGTGGAGTCGCTGCGCCGGCTGGTCGAGGTCGACCAGGCGTGGATCCCGGAGCACGAGGACGCCAGCCTCTACCTGCGGCCGTTCATGTTCGCCAGCGAGGTCTTCCTCGGCGTCCGCCCGGCCAACGAATACCTCTACTGCGTGATCGCCTCGCCGGCCGGCGCGTACTTCGCCGGTGGCGTGAAGCCGGTGACGGTCTGGGTCTCGCCGGACTACACCCGGGCCGCGCCCGGCGGCACCGGCGCGGCCAAGTGCGGCGGCAACTACGCCGCCTCGCTCGCCGCCCAGGCCGAGGCGATCGAGGCCGGCTGCGACCAGGTGGTGTTCCTGGACGCGGTGCAGCGGCGGTACGTCGACGAGCTGGGCGGCATGAACGTCTTCTTCGTCTACGACGACGGCAGCATCGTCACCCCGCCGCTGGGCGGCACGATCCTGCCGGGCATCACCCGCGACGCGATCCTCACCCTCGCCGCCGAGGCCGGGCACGAGGTGCGGGAGGCGCCGGTCAGCTTCGACGACTGGCGGGCCGACGCGGCGAGCGGCCGGCTGCGCGAGGTGTTCGCCTGCGGCACCGCCGCCGTGATCACCCCGATCGGCGGCGTGCGCTTCCCCGACGGCGAGTTCCTCATCGGCGGCGGCGAGCCGGGCCGGGCCACGATGGCGTTGCGGCAGAAGCTCGTCGACATCCAGCGCGGCCGCGCCGCCGACCCGCACGGCTGGGTCACCCGCGTCCTCTGACGGCCTTCGCGGTGATCGAGGGGTTCGCTCCTCGATCACGGCGGGGCGGGTCAGTCCAGGAGGTGGGTGCGGAGGGACTCCACCTGCGCCTCGGTGACGCCGGCGTGGGTCAGGTAGCCCTCGACCGAGCCGTAGCCGCCGCGCAACTCGGCGAGGAACAACTCCATCGCCTCGGCCGGTGACTCCAGGAACGGCGGCGGTGGTTCCTCCGCGTCCGGCAGCGTGGCCCGGACCCACTCGGTGAAGCGCCGCGACGCGGCGGTGCTGAGCGCGTAGTCGGCTACCACGTCCTCGTCGGGCACCCCGAGTACGGAGAGCGTGAGTGCGCAGACGATGCCGGTGCGGTCCTTGCCGGCGACGCAGTGCACCACCACCGGGGCGTTGGCGCTGTCCGCGATCAACCCCACCGCCTCGGCGAGCCCGGCGGTGCCGGTACGCGCCAGGTCGGCGTACCGGTCGGCCAGGTAGCGGGCCAGGCTGACGCCGGAGGCGTCGAACCGGTTCGCGCCCCAGTCGGCGTGCTCGGGGTGGATGTGCCGGTAGGTCAGCCCGTCGTAGTCGGGCACCCGCCCGTCGCGTTCCACCTCGGACGGCCGGCGCAGGTCGATGACGGTACGGATGCCGAGCGCGGTGAACGCGCTCCGGTCGGTCTCGTCGATGCGGTGCAGCGAGTCGGAGCGGTAGAGCCGGCCGCGGCGGACGGTGCGCCCGTCCCGAGCGGCGTATCCGCCGACGTCGCGGAAGTTGAACAGGGCGGGGAAGGGGCTCTGCGGGGCGTCCACATCCGACACGGTAACGGCCGGCGGGGCGTTCGTCCGTCCCCGCCGGCCGTCGCCGGGATGTCAGGCGCGCGGCGGCACGTCCGGCGGCAGCGCCGAGTGGTTCTCGCCGTAGTAGCCGCCCAGCCGGTCCCGGTAGCCCGGTTCGGCGTGGCTGGACTCGTCGTACTCCGGGGCGGCCTTGATCTGGTCCTTCTCCCGGTCGACGTGCACGGTGCGGGCGTCGTGGTCGACGTGGTTCACGGTCCCGGCCGGGAGCATCACCTTCTTGCCGAAGATCCACGGCCCGGTGTCCACGACCAGGTAGCTGTCGTCCACCTCGTGGCTCGCCCGGTCGATCTTGCCGATGGCGCCGTCGGTGGCCTCGACCTTGTAGCCGGTCAGGTCGGCGCTCGCCACACCCGCCTCGTCGCGGTAGCGCCACGGGTCGAAGGCGCCCGCCGGGGCGCCCCCGGCGACCGTGCCCCGGCCGTCGTCGAGGATCGGCTCGGTGCCGCCGTGCGTGGCGCGCGGGTCCAGTCCGTCCATGTGCCGCCTCCCGTCCCAGGGCCGCGGCCGTCGCGGCGCCGTCGTCAGTCGGGAGGGTTACCCACCCTGTCCGGGCACCAACCCGCCGGCGGCCGGCCCGCCGACGCCGAGGGGCCAGCGCCACGGTGGTGACGCCAGCCCCTCGGGTCGTCGGCCCGCGCGGTGCCGGTCGGGCACGTGCGGGCCGGTGGATCAGGCCAGTGCGGCCTCCGCGTCCAGGGTCACCGCGGCGGCGTGGACGACGGCGGCGATCCGCAGCCCCTCGTGCACCTGCTCACGGCTGAACCCGGCCGCGCGCAGCGTCTTCTCGTGCGACTCCAGGCAGACGCCGCAGCCGGTGATCGCCGAGACGGCGAGGCACCACAGCTCGAAGTCGGTCTTCTCCACGCCGGGACGGGCGATGATCTGCATCCGCAGCCGGGCCGGCAGCGACGCGTACTGCTCGTCGCCGATCAGGTGCTTGGCCCGGTAGTAGACGTTGTTCATCGCCATGACCGCCGCCGCGCCCTTGGCCGCCGCGACCGCCTCGGGCGTGAGGTGACCGGCCGCCTCGGCGGCGATCTCCCGCAGCACCACCGGGTTGCGGGCCGCCACCGCGCAGGCCAGGGCGGTGCCCCACGCCTGCTCCGGCTTCAGCGTCGAGGTGGTGATGGTGGAGCCGAGGTTGAGCCGGATGTCCTTGGCGTACTCGGGCAGGCCCGCCTTGATCGCGTCGAGACCCATGGTCAGGCCCCGGCGCCGGCGAGGAGCGCGTTGGCGTCGAGCGTCGCGCCGCCCTTGTTCCAGTTGCACGGGCACAGCTCGTCGGTCTGGAGCGCGTCGAGCACCCGCAGCACCTCGGAGACGTTGCGGCCGACCGAACCGGCGGTCACCATGACGAACTGGATCTCGTTGTTCGGGTCCACGATGAAGGTGGCCCGCTGGGCGACACCGTCCTCGCCCAGGACGCCGCAGGCGGAGGTCAGCTCGCGCTTGATGTCGCTGAGCATCGGGAAGGGCAGCTCGCGCAGGTCCGGGTGGTCCTTGCGCCAGGCGTAGTGGACGAACTCGTTGTCGACGGAGACGCCGAGCACCTGGGCGTCCCGGTCCGCGAACTCGCCGTTGAGACGGCCGAACTCGGCGATCTCGGTGGGGCAGACGAAGGTGAAGTCCTTCGGCCAGAAGAACACGACGCGCCACTGGCCCTCGTGGGACTTGTGGTTGATCGTCTCGAACGCCTTGTCGGCGTCGAGCGACACGCAGGCGGTGAGTTCGTACTCGGGGAAGTGGTCACCGACAGTGAGCACGGGTCCTCCTTGAGCGTGACCCGGCAGCACCGCCGGGCCAGTAACTGGATCTGTTCAAGATTCTTCCGTAGTCCCGTTTGCGCTCGTGGTGGCGGTGTCCCGGTGTGAAGACGATCACCAGGGCGGCCGTCGTCCCGGAATATGGGTTTCGCCTCCCAAAACCGGGGGCGAGGTGGCAGAGTACGGGCCGTGACCAGCTTCGTCCTGATCATTAGCAGCTAGCGCGCCGGCCCTTCCCTCGCCGAGCGCGCAGACCTCCCGCATCCGCGGGGGGTCTTTTTGTTTGCTCCCCAGGGCACGAGAAGAGGACTCCGATGACGTTCCAGGTGTACGACACGACGCTGCGCGACGGCGCGCAGCGCGAAGGGCTCACGTACTCGGTGGTCGACAAGCTGGCGGTGGCCCGCCTGCTCGACGACCTCGGAGTCGGCTTCATCGAGGGCGGCTGGCCGGGCGCGGTGCCCAAGGACACCGAGTTCTTCCGCCGCGCCCGCACCGAGCTGGAGCTGCGGCACGCGATCCTGGTCGCCTTCGGGGCCACCCGCAAGGCCGGCCTCGCGGTCGAGGACGACCCGCAGGTGCGCGGCCTGCTCGACGCCCAGACCCCGGCCGTGGCCCTGGTCGCCAAGGCGGACCTGCGGCACGTGGAGCGCGCGCTGCGCACCACCGCCGAGGAGAACCTCGCCATGATCCGCGACACCGTGTCGTACCTGGTGGCGCAGGGGCGGCGCGTCTTCGTCGACGGGGAGCACTGCTTCGACGGGTTCCGGTTCGACCCGGGCTACACCGCCGCCGTGGCGGAGACCGCGCTGGCCGCCGGCGCCGAGCGGTTTGTGCTCTGCGACACCAACGGCGGCATGCTTCCCTCCCAGGTCACCGCCGTGGTCGAGCAACTGGTGGCGCGGACCGGCATCGCGCCGGAACGGCTCGGCATGCACGCGCAGAACGACACCGCCTGCGCGGTCGCCAACACCATCGCCGCGGTCGAGGCGGGTGTCCGGCACGTGCAGGGCACCGCCAACGGGTACGGCGAGCGCCCCGGCAACGCCGACATCTTCGCGATCGTCGCCAACCTCCAGCTCAAGCTGGGCATGCCCGTCCTACCGGAGGGCTGCCTGGAACAGATGGTGCGGGTCTCGCACGCCATCTCCGAGATCGCCAACATCGCCCCCGACACCCACCAGGCCTACGTCGGGGCCGCCGCCTTCGCTCACAAGGCAGGGCTGCACGCGAGCGCGATCAAGGTCGACCCGTTGCTCTACAACCACGTGGAACCCGCTGTGGTGGGCAACGACATGCGGATCCTGGTGACCGAGATGGCCGGCCGGGCCAGCATCGAGCTCAAGAGCCGCGAGCTCGGTCTGGACCTGGCCGGCCATCCGGACGCCCTGTCCCGGGTCACCGGGCGGGTCAAGGAGCTGGAGGCCGACGGCTGGTCGTTCGAGGCCGCCGACGCCTCGTTCGAGCTGCTGGTCCGCTCCGAGCTGCCGGATGCCGCGCCGGCCCGGCCGTTCGCCCTGGAGTCGTACCGGGTGATCGTCGAGCACCGCGAGGACGGCGCGGTGGTCTCCGAGGCGACGGTGAAGATCCGGGTACGCGGCGAGCGGGTGATCGCCACCGCCGAGGGCAACGGCCCGGTCAACGCGCTGGACGAGGCGCTGCGGGTGGGCCTGGCCCGGCACTACCCGGAGCTGCGCGACTTCGAGCTGGCCGACTACAAGGTGCGCATCCTGGAGGGCAGCCACGGCACCGGCGCTGTCACGCGCGTCCTCGTGGAGACCGCCGGCGCCGGCCGCGACTGGACCACTGTGGGCGTACACCCGAACGTGGTCGAGGCGAGCTGGCACGCCCTGGTCGACGCGCTCACCTACGGCCTGGACCGGGCCCGGGTGCCGGGCGGGAGCCCGGCCTGACTCAGCCGGCCGGCAGGCGCAGTTCGGCCAGCAGCGCGCGGTGGTCGCTGCCCGGCACCGGGTGGGTGCCGGCGGCGCGCACCGCGATGCGCCTGTCGACGAGGACGTGGTCGATGGTGACCGGCGGGATCGGGTCGCCGTCGTAGGGTCCCCAGGTGCCGCCGAATCCGGCTCCGGCCGCGTCCGCCGCGTCGGTGTAGCCGGTGGCGATCAGGCCCCGCAGCGCCGCGTGGTCGAGCGTGGCGTTGAAGTCCCCGGCCAGCACGCTCAGCCCGCCGTCCGGGGTGGCAGGCGGCTGGGCGCGCTGGTCGGTCCACCAGTCCGGCACCACGTGCGGGGCGTACGGCGCGGCCGGGTGCGCCGACTCCACCCGCACCGGTGGCGCCCCGGGCACGGTCACCGTCGCGTACGCCTGGGCGAAGAAGAAGCCCTTGTTGCGCCGGTGACCGGTGTCGCGCAGCGGGTGCCGGGCGTACACGCCGGAGCCGGTCGAGCCGACCTCGGGCGTCAGCGACCGGTGCGGCAGCAGCGTGGCCAGCCCGAGCCGGTCCAGCTCGGCCGCCAGCGGCGGGGTGAGTTCCTGCACCGTGAGCACGTCGACCCGCCGCGTCCGGACCAGGTCCACCAGCGCCGCCGGGTCGGCCGAGCCGAGGCGCAGGTTGGCGGTGAGCAGCCGCAGCGCCGGGCCGTCGGCGGCGGGCCGGTCGCCGGGGATCGCGCGCGGCGCCACCGCGCCGATCAGCGTCAGCGCGGCCAGGACCGCGACCATCGCCGGGGCGCGGCGCCGCAGGGCGAGCGCCGCCACCGCCACGACCGGGGCCACGGCGGCGGCGTACGGCGTGAACGCGACCGCCTGCACCAGCGGGCCGCGTTCCAGCCCGGTCAGGCGTACCAGTGCCCACGCGGCGACCGGCGCGACGGCGAGCCAGCACGCGACGGTGGCCGGGCGGCCGCCCCGGGTGCCGGCCCGGGGTGGTCGCGGCAGGGTGATCATGGCGGTCAGGCTACCCGGATCCGGGCCGGTGCGATGCCCTCCGAAACAATTTCGTGAATTGTTCCTCGCAATTTCCGGGCATCTTTGCGGATCGGTCGGACACGCAATACCGCTATTGACCGCCCGCATTTTACGGTGCTAGGTTCCACCTGGTTGAGACGTCGCGACTCTCTGTAGTAAGGCCAGCTCACGAGCGGTGCGCTCCCGGCGGATACCCGATGATCCGCAATTTGACGCGCGCAGTCGCCGTATCACCACGGTCTACCAAGGGAGAACTCATGGCCACATTCTTGAAGCGAAAGGCGACGGTGGTGGCGCTCGCCGCGCTGTCGCTCAGCCTGGCCGGTGGCGGGATCGCCGCGGCCGCCCAGTCGGAGGCGAAGCCGCAGCCGCAGCCGGGTGCCCGGCACTCCACGGCCCAGCCGCCGGTGACCGCCGCCGAGCGGCAGGCCGCCCGCACCGCCATGCGCGCCACCCTGGCCCCACCGGCGGCCGGCCAGGTCGCCTGGGCCGTCGTGGCGGCCAACGGCACGCTGCTGCAGCACTCCGGCAACGTGGTGTCCTCGTTCCGGTTCGCCCCGGGCGTCGGGGTGTCCCCCGGGCAGTACCAGGTGCTGCTGGACTACAACGTGTCCGCCAAGGCGTACGTGGCGACGATCGGCACGAACGACACGGCGAACGTGCCGCCGGCCGGTGAGGTGTCGGTGGCGCCCCGCACGCTGACCCCGAACGCCGTCTTCGTGCAGACGCGCAGCTCCTCGGGCAGCGCCTCGGACCGGCCGTTCCACCTGGTCATCGCCAACTGACCCGTCCGGCACCGCACCGGCCCCCGCTCCGGCGGGGGCCGGTGTCGTGTTCCGTGCCGGTCCGGCCGGTGCGGCGCCGCTTCGTGCCGTTCCCGCCCGGCTGGGGAGAAGCTGCCGGTCCGGCCCGCCGACCACCGCCCAGGGGCCGATAATCCGACGTTTGTCGCCGGTCCGGCACGGGAAGCAAGCACCGTGACGGACATCTCGGACACCCCGGCCAGCGTGCTCAGCCCGGTCGACGCCGACGCGAGCGGCGTCGAGCTGGAACAGACCCTCGTCGAGGTCAAACGCGTGATCGTCGGGCAGGATCGGCTCGTCGACCGCCTGCTCACCGCCCTCGTCGCCGACGGGCACTGCCTGCTGGAGGGCGTACCGGGGGTGGCCAAGACGCTGGCCGCCCAGACGCTCGCCACAGTGGTCGGTGGCACGTTCTCCCGGATCCAGTTCACCCCCGACCTGGTTCCCTCCGACATCGTCGGCACCCGCATCTACCGCGCCTCCACCGAACAGTTCGACGTGGAGCTGGGGCCGATCATGGCGAACCTGGTGCTCGCCGACGAGATCAACCGGGCCCCGGCCAAGGTGCAGTCGGCGCTGCTCGAGGCGATGGCCGAGCGGCAGGTCTCCATCGCCGGCCGGAGCTGGCCGGTGCCGGACCCGTTCCTGGTCCTGGCCACCCAGAACCCGATCGAGTCCGAGGGCGTCTACCAGCTCCCCGAGGCGCAACGCGACCGCTTCCTGATGAAGGTCGTGGTCGACTACCCGAGCGACGCCGACGAGCTGGCCATCCTCTACCGGATGAGCACCGAGCGGCCCACCGCGCGTACCGTGCTCGACCCGAACCGGCTGCGCGATCTCCAGCGCCGCGCCACCGACGTCTTCGTCCACCACGCGCTCGCCGAGTACGTGGTCCGCCTCATCCTCGCCACCCGCGACCCGGGGCGCTTCGGCCTGCCCGACGTCGCGCCCCTGCTGGCGTACGGGGCCAGCCCCCGGGCCACGCTCGGCCTGGTGGCCGCCGCCCGCGCGCAGGCGCTCATCCACGGCCGGGACTACGTGCTCCCCGAGGACATCCGGGAACTGGCGGTGGACGTGCTGGCGCACCGGCTCGTGCTCTCCTTCGACGCGATCGCCGACGGGATCTCCGGCGAGGACGTGGTGCGCCGCGTGATCGAGGCGGTGCCGCCGCCCCGGCTGGTCAACGGGCCCACGGAGACGGTGAACGACCTGGCGGCGGCATGACCGGCGCAGCCGAACCCGGGCTCGCCGATCTCGCCCCGGACCAGCGGCTGCGCCGGCTGGAGCTGACGGTGACCCGGCGGCTCGACGGCCTGCTGCACGGCCGGTACCGCGGCCTGCTGCCCGGACCCGGCAGCGAGGCGGCCGGCAGCCGGGAGTACCGCCCCGGCGAGGACGAGGTACGCCGGATGGACTGGGCGGTCACCGCCCGGACCACCGTCCCGCACGTCCGCGAGGTCGACGCGGACCGGGAACTGACCACCTGGCTGCTCGTCGACGCCAGCCCCAGCATGGAGTACGGCACGTCCACGCTGGACAAACGGGAACTGGCGGTGGCCGCCGTGGCGGCGGTCGGCTTCCTCACCGCCGGAGTCGGCAACCGGCTCGGCGCCCAGGTGCTCACCCCGGACGGGTTGCGCCGGTTCCCGGCCCGCAGCGGACGTATCCATCTGCTCGGGCTGCTCCGCGCGCTGCTCGGCGCCCCGCGTACCGGCGGCCTGCCGGACTCCGACGGCGCGGGCGCGGCCGGCGCGCGCCCTCGGGACGCGGTGCCGGGCCTGGTCGACGGGCTGGACGGCCTCCAGCGCGTCGCCACCCGGCGCGGGCTCGTGGTGATCGTCTCCGACTTCCTCGACGAACTGCCCGACGACCCGGACACCGCGCCGCCGCCGTGGGCCGCGGCGCTGCGCCGCCTCGCGGTACGGCACCAGGTGCTCGCCGTCGAGGTGACCGACCCGCGCGAGCTGGAACTGCCGGACGTCGGCCTGATCACGCTGGTCGACCCGGAGAGCGGCCGGCACCGCGAGGTGTGGACCGGCGACCCGGGCCTGCGCGAGCGGTACGCGCGCGCCGCCGCCGAGCAGCGCGACCAGGTACGCCGCACGCTGCGCCGGGCCGGCGCCACCCACCTGGCCCTGCGCACCGACCGGGACTGGTGCGCGGACGTCGTCCGGTACGTGCACGAGCAGCGCCGGCTGGCCACCGTTCCGGCCGCGGCCCGCGGAGGTGTCGCATGACCTGGCAGTCACCCGGCCGCCTCTGGCTGCTGCTCGCCGTCGTCGCGCTGGTCGCCGGCTACCTGGTGCTGCAACGGCGGCAGAGCCGGTACGCGGTGCGCTTCACCAACCTGCGCCTGCTCGACCGGGTCGCCCCGCGCCGTCCGGCCTGGCGGCGGCACGTCCCGGCGGGCCTGTTCCTGGCCATGCTGGCGTTGCTCGTGGTCGGGTTCGCCCGGCCCGAGGCGGAGGTGCGGGTGCCCCGGGAGCGGGCCACAGTGATGGTCGCGGTGGACGTCTCCACCTCGATGCTCGCCGGTGACGTGGACCCGGACCGGCTGACCGCGGCCAAGGAGGCGGGCCGGCGGTTCGTCGACGGGCTGCCCGACGAGTTCAACGTCGGTCTCGTCGCGTTCGCCGGCAGCGCGGCCGTGCTGGTGCCGCCGAGCACCGACCGGGAGGCGCTGCACGACGGGATCGGGCGGCTGGCCGAGGGCATCACCGGCGTGCAGGGCACCGCTATCGGCGAGGCGATCAGCACCTCGCTCGGCGCGGTCAAGAGCCTGGACGCCACCGCCGCCAAGGACCCGCCGCCGGCCCGGATCATCATCCTCTCCGACGGCGCGAACACCTCCGGCATGGACCCGATGGAGGCCGCCGACCAGGCGGTCGCCGCGAAGGTGCCGGTGCACACCATCTCCTTCGGCACGCCCGGCGGTTCGGTCGACCGGGGCGGCCGGGCGATCCAGGTGCCGGTGGACGGCCAGACGCTGCGGGCGGTCGCCGAGCAGACCGGCGGCGGCTTCCACGAGGCGTCCACCACCGCCGAACTGAAGGACGTCTACGAGGACATCGGCACCTCGGTCGGCTACCGCACCGAGCGGCAGGACATCTCGGCCCGCTTCATCGGCCTCGGGCTGGTCCTGGCGATGGGCGCCGCGGCCGGCTCGCTGCGGTGGTTCTCCCGGCTGCCCTGACCCGCACACCACTACCGCACGACACGTGAGGAGCCAGGCATGGCAGTGCAGACCGGACTCGGCGAGCCACGCGGACCGTGGTTCGTCTCGCCGGAGCTGGACCCGGACGGGCGCGGCCACCGGGACGTATCCGGGGGCGGGCCGGAGGCCGGGCGGCGGAGCCTACGGCACCGGCTGCTGAGCGTGGCGGCGGTGGTGGCGCTCTCCACCGTCTCCGGCGCGGCGGCCGGCACCTGGGCGGCCGACCGGGGCGCGCCGGGACCGACGGCCGCGTCCGCCGCGCCGGTGCCGGCCGAGCTGGTCACCGCCGCCGGCAAGACGGTGCCCGGGGTGGTGTCGGTGATGGTCGGGGGCCGCTCCGGCGCGTCCGCGTCCGGCTCCGGGTTCGCCATCGACAACGAACAGCACATCGTCACCAACGACCACATCCTGGCCCGGGGCGGTGCCGGCGCGGTGACTGTGGAGACCTCGGACGGGCGGCGGTTCCCGGCCGAGGTGGTGGGGCGGGAACCGGCGAGCGACCTGGCTGTGCTGAAGGTGCCCGCGTCGGCCGGGTTGCCGCCGTTGCCGCTCGCCAAGGCGAACTCGACGCGGGTGGGGGAGCCGGTGCTCGCGGTCGGGTCGCCGCTCGGGCTCGCCGGGACGGTCACCGCGGGCATCGTCAGTGCGCTCAACCGGCAGGTACGGATCGGCAACGGCCGGCACACCGCGGTGCAGACCGACGCCTCCATCAACCCGGGCAACTCCGGTGGGCCGCTGGTGAACGCGCGCGGTGAGGTCGTCGGCGTGAACACGGCGATCGCCACCATCGACGGCAACGGGTCGATCGGCATCGGCTTCGCCATCCCGATCGACCAGGTCCAGCAGACCGCCGACACCATCATCGGCCGGGGCGGCTGAGTCACCGGGCGCGGTCTCCCGCGCGGGGTTGCTCCGGCGGCCCGCGCGGCGCTGACCTGCACAAGCGTCGCAAGATCGGTGCGAACTGTCGGATATCCGGCGTGGGATCATTGGGGCATAGAAATATTACGCTGAGTATGGATACTGGCGGAGGTGGAGCAAGCTGTCATTGCGGCCCTCCTCGTGGTGGGCCTGATCATCGGCGCCGGTGTCGGCGCGTCCTACGCGCGTGCGAAACGTGGCTGGACGGATTACCAGACCATCCGGACCAGCGTCCCCGGCGCCCGGCGCAACGCCTGGCTCGCGATCCGGGGCGTGGTCGTCAAGCTCGCGGTGATCGCCCTGCTGCTCGTCGGCGCGGCCGCGTACGCGGCGTCCGGCGGCGGCGAGGAACGGGCCGGTCCCACGCCGAGCGCCACCCCCACCCCGAGTCACCGCGCCGGGCGCTAGCCTCGGGGAGTGGACGACGGACTGCGGGTCACCGATCGGCTCACGGTGCCCGCCGTCGAGCTGCGGGAACGGTTCTCCCGCTCGTCCGGCCCCGGTGGGCAGGGAGTCAACACCACCGACTCCCGGGTGGAGCTGAGCTTCGACCTGGCCGGCTCGCCGAGCGTGCCGGAGACGCTGCGGGAACGGGCGCTGGCCCGGCTCGCCGGCCGCCTGGTCGGCGGCGTACTCACGGTCACCGCCAGCGAGCACCGCGCCCAGCTGGCCAACCGCGAGGCGGCCCGCGAGCGGATGGCCGCGCTGCTGCGCGAGGCCGTCGCCCCGCCGCCGAAGCCGCGCCGGCCGACCCGCCCCTCGCGTGGCGCCAAGGAACGCCGCCTGGCCGAGAAGAAGCGCCAGTCCCAGCGCAAACGCGACCGCCGGGTGGACGGCGACTGACCGAAAAACGGTTGAGCCGCCCGGCGCGCCGACCGGAGAATTCCGCCACGTGATCGACTTCTCCGTCAAGCCCACGCTCACCGGCGAGCGAGTGGTGCTGCGCCCGTTCCACGACGACGACCTGCCGGCGCTCGCCGAGATCCTGGCCGACCCGGAGGTGGTCCGGCTGACCGGCAGCCCGGCCGGCGAGACGTTCGAGCCGTCCCGCCTGCGCGCCTGGTACGGCACCCGCAACAGCCAGGACGACCGGCTCGACCTCGCGGTGGTGGACCGGGCGAGCGGCACCTGCGTCGGCGAGGTGGTCCTCAACGAGTGGGACCGGACCAACGCGAGCTGCAACTTCCGCACCCTGATCGGCCCCGGCGGCCGCGACCGCGGCCTCGGCACCGAGGCGGTCCGGCTCATCGTCGGGTACGGCTTCGAGCAGCTCGGCCTGCGCCGCATCGGCCTGGAGGTGTTCGCGTTCAACCCGCGTGCCCGGCGCGCCTACGAGAAGGTGGGCTTCGTCGCCGAGGGGACGCTGCGGCAGGTGCTGCGCGACGGCGACGACTGGGTGGACGCCACCGTCATGTCGATCCTCGCTCCGGAGTGGAACCGGCACCGGGGGCACCCGGGGGGTTGAGCCGGAGGCGTCGAAGCGCTTCAATGCGTACGGGAGCTTCAGGGCCGTCACCGACCACCACGTCACAGTGACAGGAGTCCCTTCCGCATGCCCCGAAACCCCCTGCGCGCCGCGCTGACCGCGCTCGCCGCGCTGCTACCGGTCCTCGCCCTCGGCCTCGCCCTCACCGCCACCACGCCCCCGGCCGCCGCGGCGGCCACCCCGGTCCGCGTCATGCCGCTGGGCGACTCCATCACCGGGTCGCCCGGCTGCTGGCGGGCACTGCTCTGGAACCGCCTCCAGTCCACCGGCCACACCGACGTCGACTTCGTCGGCACGCTCGGGCCGCAGGGCTGCGGCGTGCCGTACGACGGCGACAACGAGGGCCACGGCGGCTACCTCGCGACGAACGTGGCGAACCAGAACCTGCTGCCCGGCTGGCTTGCGGCCACCCGCCCGGACGTCGTGCTCATGCACTTCGGCACCAACGACGTGTGGAGCAACATCGCGCCCGCCACGATCCTGGCCGCGTACTCGAAGCTGGTGGACCAGATGCGGGCCGCAAACCCGGCCACCACAGTGCTGGTCGCGAAGATCATCCCGATGAACCCGGCGAGCTGCCCCGAGTGCGGCCAGCGGACGGTGGCGCTCAACGCGCTCATCGACGGCTGGGCGGCCGGGAAGACCACCGCCGCGTCCCCGATCGTGGTGGTCGACCAGTGGACCGGGTTCAGCACCGCCACCGACACGTACGACGGCGTGCACCCGAACGCCGCCGGCGACCAGAAGATGTCCGACAGGTGGTACCCGGCGCTGGTCGCCGCGCTGAGCCGCACCACGCCCGGCCCGACCACGTCCCCGACCGGCGGCCCCACCTCGTCGCCCACCGTCAGCCCGTCACCGACGACCAGCCTGTCACCGACAAGCAGTCCGTCGCCCACCGCCGGCCCGACGTCGGCGCCCGGCGGCTGCACCGCCACCTGGCGGATCGCCGGTCAGTGGCCGGGCGGCTTCCAGGGGGAGGTGACCGTCCGCAACGACGGCGCCGCGCCGATCGCCGGCTGGACCGTGCGCTTCCCGCTCACCGCGGGCCAGCGGATCAGCCAGGCGTGGAGCGCCGACGTGACGCAGAGCGGAACCACTGTGACCGCCCGGAACGCGAGCTGGAACGGCACCCTGGCCCCGGCCGCCCAGACCACGTTCGGGTTCCTGGCCGACGGTGCCGTCCCGAGCCCGGCACCGGCGGTGACCTGCGCCGCGAACTGATCCCCGCGCCGGCCGGCCCCGCGCTCAGCGGTGGTCGGCCGGCACGGCCCGGTCCAGCGCGGCCAGCAGCCGGGCCCGCAACCCGGCGGCCCGCTCGGCGAACCCGCGCTGGGCGGTGGCGTACTCGGCCCGGCCCTCCGGCGTCTCCACCCGCACCGGCGGGTAACCCAGGTCGGCCAGGTCGTACGGGCTGGCCCGCATGTCCAGCGCCCGGATCTCCCGGGCCAGCGCGAAGCAGTCCGCCACCAGCTCCGACGGCACCAGCGGCGACAGCTTGTACGCCCACTTGTAGAGATCCATGTTGGCGTGCAGACAGCCCGGCTGCTCCAGCGCGTGCTGGCCCTCCCGGGTCGGCTGGAGCACGTTCAGCGGCCGGGCCGGCGCGGTGAAGAACCGGAACGCGTCGAAGTGGCTGCACCGCACGCCGCGCTCCTCGACCACCGCCGCCGTCGCCGCCGGGCTCAGCCGCAGCGGCCAGGCGTTGTGCCGTACCTGCTCCTGGGTCTGCCGGTAGACCATCGCCCACTCGTGCATGCCGAAGCACCCGAACTGCGCCGGGCGTCCGGCGGTCGCGGCGAGCAGCGTACGGATCCAGGCGATCGACTCGGCGCGCCGCGCGCGTACCCGATCGGTGTCGAGGGTGAGCCCGGCGGCGCCCGCCGTGTAGTCCGGGCCGAAACCGGCCGGGTCGGCGTCGCGCAGCACCACGCCCGCACCCGGGTGCCAGCGGCGCAACTGCGCCGGGCGGTGCGAGTAGTAGGTGAACAGGAAGTCCTCCACCGGGTGCTTCACCCCGGTGCGGCGGCGTTCCAGGTGTGGCGTCAGCCAGGCGTCCACTCGCGCCTCGTGGGCGTGCCGGCGCGCCTGCCAGTCGGCCAGGTCGAGCGCGGGGGCGAGGGCGGCGGTCACACACCCCAGGGTACGACCGCCGCCCGTGCCCGGATCACGCCACGTCCACCCGCACGCCCGCGGAGAAGACGCCGCTGCGCAGCTCCAGCCGTTTCGGCGGCTCGTCGCCGCGCATGGTGAACACCAGCGGCAGCAGCACCCGCCGACCGGCGGCCACCGGCTGCGAGAAGACGTCCCGGCCCAGGTTCGCCACCCGGGTCGCGTCCTCGTCGGCGGCGACCCAGTTGCCGCTGGGCAGGTACGCCCGCTGCAACTGCCCGTGCCAGGTCTGGTCCTCGTTGGTGAGGTTGCGCACCCCGACCGTGGCCAGGCACGGGCGCCCGCCACCCGGAGCCGGCGGCAGGACGTCGGCGCCGCAGCTCACCCGGTAGACGGTGAACTCGAACGCGGTCTCGCGCAGCGGCTGGCCCAGCGCGCCGGTGACGCTGCTGCCCACCCACGCGCCGCTCGTCGGCTGCTTGGTGGTGTCCATCGCGGCCACCCGCTGCGTGGCCGACCAGGCCGCCGCGCCGACCACACCGGCGAGCACGGCCGCCGCCACGCCGACCACGAGCCAGACCGGCGGCCGGCGCCGGCGGCTCGCGGGCGACGGCACCGCCGTACGCGGATAGACCGTGCCGCGCTCGGGCGGCCCACCGGTCGTGCCTGGGACCGGCCCGCCTTGGCTCGGCGTGCCGTGGCCCGGTCCGGCTCCGCCCGGCATGCCTCCGCCGGGCACACCGCTGCCGGGGGTGCCGGTGTGCACGGTGCCGCCCGCGGGCGTACCGGTGGGCGGCGCGCCGCCTCCGCTGGCGCCCGTCCCGCCGCGGGCCATGCCGCCGGGTGCGGTGCTTCCCGCCGCGGTGCGCCGGCGGCGGCGCCACACCGCCCACCACACCACGCCGGCGGTGACCACCAGCAGCGCGGTGAACGCGGCGAGCAGCACCGGCGGCCGCCGCCAGGCCGGGGCGGCGGTGACCTGCGCCGCCGGGGCCGTCGCGGCGCCCACCCAGGTCGCCGTGGCGCAGTCGAACGGGCGCGTGCCGTCCGAGCCGTACACGCAGGTGGGAGCGGTCACCGAGCGGCCCGGACCGGGGACCGACAGCGCGGTGTGCAGCGTGGTGGTGCTCTTCGCCGGCAGCCGCAGCCGCCAGGTCACCTCACCGGCGCTCATCCCGGCGGGACGGCTGGCCCGGCCGCCGCCGGTCACCGTGGTGGCCCGCGACCCGTTCGGCAGCTCCTGCCGGACCATCGTGTCGACGGGTGCCGAGCCGGCGTTGCGGACCTCGATCCGGTATCCCGGCGCCGGAGTGCCCGCCGCGCCCACCGCCACGCTCACCGGGGGCATCGACGGCCGGACCGGGGCCGGGCCGGTGGTCGGCACCGCCGGGGGCACCGCCGGAACGCCGGTCGGGATCGGGGTGGCCGCGGCACCGGGGATGACCGCCGGTGGTGGAGCCGGATGGGCGGGTGCGGCGGCCGCGCCCGGCGTCGCCGGGGGCAGCGCCGGTACGGCGGCGATGACGCCGAGGCAGTTCACGAACACTGCCAGGGCCCTGTGGTGTCGTCTCGATGCAGGCATACCAACGAACCTCCGGACCCGAAGCTATGGGCCGGGGACCGCCGGGCGGGTACGAAGCCGCCATTCCCGCCCCGTCCGGCGCGGTCGCGCGTACCCTGTCCGGCCCTTGCCGATCCGGTGCCGCCAGCGACCGGTGAGGGTGTGGCGCGCGACGGCCGGGGTGTGCCGCCTGCCGGTGTCCGCCGGGCGGTCCGCGGGCGGGGATAGATTGGCCGGGTGCGTATCGCTCGTTTCGCTCATGCCAAGGGAATGTCGTTCGGGGTCGTCGAGGGCGAGCCGGAGGCCGGGCCGCAGGGCCTGACCATCGCCGAGATCGAAGGCCACCCGTTCGGGCAGATCCAGTTCTCCGGCGCCCGCTGGGCGCTCTCCGACGTCCGGCTGCTGTCGCCGATCCTGCCCAGCAAGGTGGTGTGTGTCGGCCGTAACTACGCCGAACACGCCGCCGAGCACGGCAGCGAGGTGCCGAAGGAGCCGCTGCTGTTCCTCAAGCCGTCCACCTCGGTGATCGGCCCCCGCGACGCCATCCGGCTGCCGATCTTCTCCAAGCAGGTCGAGCACGAGGCGGAACTCGCCGTGGTGATCGGCGCCCCCGGTGCCCGCCGCGCCGACCGGGCCGCCGCCGAACGGGCCATCTTCGGCTACACCTGCGCCAACGACGTCACCGCGCGGGACCTCCAGCGCTCCGACGGGCAGTGGACCCGCGCCAAGGGCTTCGACTCGTTCTGCCCGATCGGGCCGTGGATCACCACCGGGCTCGACGTCAGCGACCTGGAGATCCGGTGTGAGGTGGGCCGCAACCCGGAGGAGATGGAGGTACGCCAGCTCGGCCGGACCAAGGACATGGTGTTCGACGTACCGGGCCTGGTGTCGTACATCTCGCACGTGATGACGCTGCTGCCCGGCGACGTGGTCCTGACCGGCACGCCGGCGGGGGTTAGCCCGCTCACCGAGGGGGATACGGTCACCGTGCGGATCCAGGGGATCGGGGAGCTGAGCAACCCGGTGGTCCCTGTCGCCTGATCCGCTCCGATGCCTCGTTTCCGCTGGTCAGGTGGGTTTCGAGGGGTTGGATTTGGCCTGTCGGCACCGGGAGGGTAAAGTTCATTCCCGGCGCCGCAAGGGGCCAATGGGGTATGGGGTAATTGGCAGCCCGACTGATTCTGGTTCAGTTAGTCTAGGTTCGAGTCCTGGTACCCCAGCGCAACCGAGGGTTCGCGAGAACTCTCGGACGCTGGATTCCGGCAGCTCACGCTGACGGAGTGCAATGAAGGTTCTGGCCCCGTCGTCTAGCGGCCCAGGACGCCGCCCTCTCAAGGCGGTAGCGCCGGTTCGAATCCGGTCGGGGCTACAGCACCGACAGCCCGTCCCGTTCTTCCGGGGCGGGCTTTCTGCTGTCCGGCCCACGCGCGCAGGGGGTGACCCCCGGCGGTGGTGCCGCGCGGGATGCCGCTAGACTACTGCCACACCGCCCGGCAGGGTGGTGAAGCACGAAAAGTGCCTGGCCCCGTCGTCTAGCGGCCCAGGACGCCGCCCTCTCAAGGCGGTAGCGCCGGTTCGAATCCGGTCGGGGCTACACCCACGAACGGCCCGTCTCGCCAAGCGAGGCGGGTCGTTCGCCATACCCGCCCTCCTCGGCTGAGCCCGCCTCACCCCGGCCCCGGCGCGAGGGGGAGGGGTGGCCGCCACTGGCCGCGCGGGGAGATCTTGGTACGGAGCGGCCCCTGGAAGGGCCGTTTCGTACCAAGATCTCGCTGCGGTGGGTCAGAGGCCGGAGAGGCGCTGGCCGGCTCGGACCACGGCCATGGCGTGGCGTTCGCCGGGGCGGCGGCCGAGGCGCTCGATCGGGCCGGAGATGCTGA
This sequence comes from Micromonospora sp. CNZ285, assembly GCF_004637285.1. NCBI lineage: Bacteria > Bacillati > Actinomycetota > Actinomycetes > Micromonosporales > Micromonosporaceae > Micromonospora > Micromonospora sp. CNZ285. Next base: position 6,795,784 of record NZ_SPQD01000001.1, read on the forward strand.
TCGCGGCGATCACCCGGCCGGTGCGGTCCCGGATCGGCGCCGAGACGCTCGCCACACCCGCCTCCCGCTCGGCGACACTCTGCGCCCACCCGCGCCGCCGCACCTCGGCCAGCGTGCGGCCGGTGAACTTGGAGCGGGGGAGCAGCGGCATGACCGCCTCCGGGGGCTCCCAGGCGAGCAGGATCTGCGCCGCCGAGCCGGCGGTCATCGGCAGCACCGAGCCGACCGGGACGGTGTCCCGTAGGCCGCTGGCGCGCTCGGCGGCGGCCACACAGATCCGCTCGTCGGCGCGGCGCAGGTAGAGCTGGGCGCTTTCGCCGGTGGCGTCCCGTAGCGCGGCGAGCAGCGGCTCGGCGGCGGTCAGGAGCACGTCCGGGGCCGCGTTCGCCAGCTCGCCCAGGCGTGGACCCGGGCGCCAGCGCCCCTGGGTGTCCCGGACGAGCATCCGGTGGATCTCCAGCGCCTGTGCCAGCCGGTGCGCGGTGGCCCGGGGCAGCTTGGTGCGTTCAACGAGTTCGGCCAGGCTGGCGCCGTCGACACAGGCGGCCAGGATGACCACCGCCTTGTCGAGAACGCCGACACCGCTCATACTGTGTCCCACAAGCCGAAATTTACCTCCCAGAATTTAGGATGTCCAGATGGTGGGAGTCACTCAACCGAGGACCCTGGCCGAGAAGGTCTGGGACGCACACGTGGTCCGCTCCGCCGCCGGCGAGCCGGACCTGCTCTTCATCGACCTGCACCTGCTGCACGAGGTGACCAGCCCGCAGGCGTTCGACGGGCTGCGTCTGGCCGGGCGCGGGGTCCGCCGTACCGACCTGACGATCGCGACGGAGGACCACAACACCCCGACCGGGTACGACGACCCGGCGTTCCGCCTCCGGCGCGGCGACCTGCTCACGATCGCGGACCCCACCTCCCGCACCCAGATCGAGACGCTGCGCCGCAACTGCGCCGAGTTCGGCGTCCGCCTGCACCCGCTGGGCGACGAGAACCAGGGCATCGTGCACGTCATCGGCCCGCAGCTCGGCCTCACCCAGCCCGGCATGACGATCGTGTGCGGCGATTCGCACACCGCCACCCACGGCGCGTTCGGCGCGCTGGCGTTCGGCATCGGCACCAGTGAGGTCGAACACGTGCTGGCCACGCAGACGCTGCCGCAGGCCCGCCCGAAGACCATGGCCGTGAACGTGGTCGGCGAGCTGGCGCCCGGCGTCACCGCCAAGGACCTGGTGCTCGCGCTGATCGCGCAGGTCGGCACCGGCGGCGGGCGCGGGCACATCGTCGAGTACCGGGGCGAGGCGATCCGCGACCTCTCGATGGAGGGGCGGATGACGATCGCGAACATGTCCATCGAGTGGGGCGCCAAGGCCGGCATGATCGCGCCGGACGAGACCACGTTCGCGTACCTGAAGGGCCGGCCCAACGCGCCCCAGGGCGACGACTGGGACGCGGCGCTGGAGTACTGGCGGACGCTGCCCACTGACGACGGCGCGACCTTCGACACCGAGGTCACGCTCGACGCGAGCCGGATCACGCCGTTCGTCACCTGGGGCACCAACCCCGGGCAGGGCGTGCCGCTGGGCGCCACCGTGCCGGACCCGGAGGACTTCGTCACCGAGCCGGAGCGGGTCGCCGCGCGCCGCGCGCTGGAGTACATGGACCTCACCCCGGGCACCCCGATGCGTGACCTCGCCGTGGACGTGGTGTTCGTCGGCTCCTGCACCAACGGCCGCCTGGAGGACCTGCGGGCCGCCGCCGAGGTGCTGCGCGGGCGCCGGGTCGCCGACGGCGTACGCATGCTCGTGGTCCCCGGCTCCGCCGCGGTCCGCGAGGCGGCCGAGATCGAGGGGCTGGACAAGGTCTTCACCGACGCCGGCGCCGAGTGGCGCTTCGCCGGCTGCTCCATGTGCCTGGGCATGAACCCGGACACGCTGAAGCCGGGCGAGCGCTCCGCCTCGACCTCCAACCGCAACTTCGAGGGCCGCCAGGGCCGGGGCGGGCGTACCCACCTGGTGTCCCCGCCGGTCGCCGCCGCCACCGCCGTGGTCGGCCGGCTGGCCGCCCCCGCCGACCTGTGAGAAGGGCAGCCGAGATGGACAAGTTCACCACCCACACCGGCACGGCCGTGCCGCTGCGCCGATCCAACGTGGACACCGACCAGATCATCCCCGCCGTGTACCTCAAGCGGGTGACCCGGACCGGATTCGCCGACGGTCTGTTCAACGCGTGGCGGGAGGACCCGTCATTCGTCCTCAACGATCCCGTCCATTCAGGTGCGTCGATTCTGATCGCCGGCCCCGAGTTCGGCACCGGATCCTCCCGGGAGCACGCCGTCTGGGCGCTGCGGGACTGGGGCTTCCGGGCCGTCATCTCGCCTCGCTTCGGCGACATCTTCCGCGGCAACGCGCTCAAGGAAGGCCTCCTTCCGGTCGAGCTGGAATTGAAAGCCGTGGAAGAACTGTGGGATCTCGTGGAATCCGAGCCGACCACGCCGATCACTGTCGACCTCGCCGCCCGCCAGGTCCACGCCGGTGACGCCACCTGGGCGTTCCCGCTGGACGACCACAGCCGTTGGCGGCTGATGGAGGGCTTGGACGACATTGGACTCACCCTCCGGCACGAGTCCGAGATCAGCGCGTACGAGGCGTCCCGGCCGGCGTTCCTGCCCTCGATCGCCTGACCTCAAGCGCTATTCGCCCCCACCGGTGCATCCGGTGGGGGCGAATCCGTTGCGACACAAGGGCTTTTTTCCACCGAATGTTTGTGTCCAGGCAGCACAGGGCATACCGTGCGCGCAGAATGGCTCGCGTCGAGTCAGTTGCACAATCGGGAGGAAGTCGTGAACAAGGCCGAGCTCATCGAGGCGCTCGCCGTTCGCCTGGGGGACCGGAAGACGGCGACGGCCGCGCTCGACGCGGTTCTCGCTGAGGTCCAGGCGGCGGTCACCAAGGGCGAGAAGGTGGCGATCACCGGTTTCGGAGCGTTCGAGAAGCGCGTCCGGGGAGCCCGAACAGCGCGCAATCCGCGGACCGGCGAGGCGGTGAAGGTCAAGAAGACCTCCGTCCCGACGTTCCGGGCGGGCGCGGGCTTCAAGGAGATGGTGGCCAGCGGCAAGGTGCCCAAGGACACCGCCGCCGCGAAGAAGACCACCGGTGCCGCCAAGGCCACCGGCGGCCGGACCACCGCTGCCGCCAAGAAGACCACGGCGGCGAAGGCCACCAAGGCCACCAAGACCACCGCTACCAAGAAGGCCGCGCCGGCGAAGAAGGCCGCCGCGACCAAGACCACGGCGGCGAAGAAGACGACCGCGGCGAAGTCCACCGCGGCGAAGAAGACCACCACCGCCAAGAAGACGACCGCGGCGAAGTCCGCCACGGCCAAGAAGACCACGGCGGCCAAGAAGGCGCCCGCGAAGAAGGCACCGGCCAAGAAGGCCGCCACCCGGCGCTGACCGGACGGCCCACGAAAGGGCGCCCACCGTTCGCGGTGGGCGCCCTTTCGCATGGGTACGCCGTTGACCGCCCGCCGTCGCGCCCCGCAGAATCGCCGTGCCGAAAACCCCCGTCGGTCACGAGAAGAGGCGCCCCGTGCGGCACCGTCACCTCTCCACCCTCACGCTCGCGCTCGGTATCGCGGTCCTGCTGGACGTGCTCCGGGTCTGGCTCCCGTCGGTCATCACCCTGTTCGGCCGGGCCGCCGAGACGCCCGCCGAGCTGCTCGGCGCGTTCGCGCTGGGCTGGTTCCTGCTCGCGCTCGCCGCGCCCACGCTCGTACGCCGCATCGGCGCCGCCCCTGTCGGACTCGCCGCGGCGGGTGTGCTGGCGGTGGGCCGGCTGGCGCTCACCGCGCAACCGGGCGGCCCGGCCCAGCTCTGGCTGGCCTGCGCCGGACTGCTCGCCGGCCTGGTCTGGCTCGCCGCGATCGCCGCGTCGGTGCCCCGCCCGGTCGCCGGGCTGGCGCTCGGGCTGGCCGGGAACGCGGTCGGGCACGCCCTGCTCGGCACCGAGGACCTGGTGTGGCGCGGCGGTGTGCTCGCCTGGAGCCTGAGCGCCCTGCTGGTGCTGGCGTTCCTGGCTGCCTCGGTGGCGGTACGGCGGGAGCGGGCCGCCGCTCCGGTACGCGGCGATGCGGCGCGGACGGCCGCCCCGGCGACGGATGTGGCGGACGGCGACGCCGGTCGGCGCGTGCCGACCCCGGGCCGTAGAGCCTGGTTGCTGTGCGGGCCGGCGCTGCTGCTGGCCGGGCAGGTGGCGCTCGCCCCGGCGCTCTGGAGCGCCGCCGCCGGCACCGGATCCCCTGATTTCCCCGGCCTCGTCCGCCCCGGCAACGGTGCCCTGCCGGGCGCGCTCGCGGTGCTGCTGTTCCTCGCGGCGACGTTGTTCCGGGCACCGGCGCGCGTGGCGCGGGTGCTGTGGCCGCTGGCGCTGCTCGCCGGGTCGGTGCTGTTCGTGACCGGGCTGCTCGTCCCGGCGTACCTGCTCACCGCCGCCGGTCTCGGCGGCTGCCTGGCCCTCACCGACACCACCGACGAGGGGCCCGCGGCTGCCGACGAGCGAGGCGCCGCCGACGACCGAAGCGCCGCAGACGAGCGAGGTGCCGCCGACGACCGGGCCGGCGACGAGGCGGCCGGGCACGGCTACGACGGGCGGGCGGGGGCGCGGCGCGGTCGGGCGGCGGCGCTCGGGATGCTGGTGTTCGCGGTGGCCACGGTGGCCTACTACGCCGCCTACGACCTGGGGTACCCCAACGGCTGGGCGCCGGTCGCCACGGCCGTCCTGGTGGCTCTGGTGGCGGCTACCGCGCCTCTCCGGCCCGCCCCGACGGCATCCGCTCCGACGTCGGCCGGCGTGGCCACACCCGGCGCGGCCTCACCCGGCCCGGTGCTGCCCACCACGGTCCGGGTCGCGGCCCTGGCCGGGCTGACTGCGCTGGCCGGGCTCGCCGCCGTGCTGCACGTACCGCCCGCGCAGGCCCGGGCCACGGCCGCACCGGCGGCGGTACGCGTGGCCGCGTACAACATCCGGATGGGGTTCGGCCTGGACGGCCGGCTGGACCTGGACGCGCTGGCCCGCGAGTTGCGCGACGCGGACGTCGTGCTGCTCAGCGAGGTGGATCGGGGCTGGTGGCTCAACGGCGGCCACGACACGCTGGCGTTGCTGGCCGGGCGGCTCGGGATGCCGTACGTCTTCGCGCCCGCCGCCGACCCGGTCTGGGGTGACGCGGTGCTCAGCCGCTTCCCGATGCGCTCCGGGCAGACCCGGCGGCTGACCGCGCACGGCGCGCCGACCGGGGCGCAGGCCCTCGGCGTCACGCTCGAGGTCGGCGGCCGGGAGTTGGCGGTGGTGGCCACGCACCTGCAACCGCCGCCCGGCCGGGATCCGGTCGAGCAGGCGGGCGAGGTGGCCGCGTTCGCCGGCCGGTACGCGAACGGCCGTCCACTGGTGCTCGGCGGCGACCTGAACACCGAACCGGACGACCCGGCGTTCGCCGAGTTCACCCGCGCGGGCCTGGTGGACGCGCTGGCTGCGGCCCGGCCGCTGCGGACCAGCCCGGCCGACGATCCGCGCACCCAGATCGACCACGTCTTCGTGTCGCCGGGCCTGACCGCCGGCGAGGTACGCGCGCCGCGCACCGAGGCCAGCGACCATCTCCCGGTGACGCTCACCGTCACGCTGCCCTGAGCGGCCGCCGCAACGACCGCGGCCGGCCTCACAACCGGTCGGGAAGGACCAACCGGTCACCGGCGAACGGCAGCAGCCACCCGCCGCCCTTGGCGGTGGTGAAGTCCTCGTCCACGCGGCGGGTGAGCCGTTCCAGCGCGCCCGGGATCACCTTGCCCTGGCTGCACACCGCTACCGTCCCGACGGCCTGCGCCAGCGCGGTCACCCGGGCCGCGGCGGCGAGCGCGCACTCCTCGACCTGCTGGCCCGGCACCGGCTCGTCGAAGTCGCCGCAGACCTCGATCGGCAGGTCCAGCCGGGCCGCCGCCGGGTCCAGCGTCTGCACGCAGCGCCGGGCCGAGGCGGAGAACAGGCGGGCCGGGCGGACCAGCGCCACCAGCGGGACCAGCAGGCGTGCCTGCGCCCACCCCTGCTCGTCCAGCGGGCGGCCGTGGTCGGGGCCGGTCCAGGTGCCGCGCTTGCCGGCGTGCGCGTGCCGGACCAGCAGCACCGTCGCGGTGACCGGCGGCAGCGCCGCGAACGCGGCGATCACCTCGGCGTCGTGCGGGTAGCTGACCCGGCGTACCGCGTCGTCGACCGGGAACCAGGCCACGTCGTCGACCTCGGTGCCGGGCTGGAAACCGCCGGTGCCGGCCGCCCGCATGGACCAGTAGTCGACCGCCTTGGCGAGACCTTCGCTGCGGTAGCGGACGGTGGGCAGGCGTACCTGCGGCACGGCGCGTACGTCGCTCTCCTCGGCCACCTCGCGGACGGCTGCCACGAGCGGGTGCTCACCGCGGTCCAGCTTGCCCTTCGGCAGCGACCAGTCGCCGTACCGGGGACGGTGCACCAGGCAGACCTCGACGCCGGCCGGACCCGGGCGCCACACCACGCCGCCCGCGGCCCGGATCCGCACCGGTTCGTCGTCGCTCACCCGCTCACCGTATGCCCGCCCGCCACGCGCCACGCCCGGTCAGTCCGCCCGGCCGCCGACCCGGCGCAGCAACAGATCCTGGAGGTGGGTCAGCGGCACGTCGCCGTCGGCGGTACGCCGGTGCCAGGTGCCGTCGGCGGCCAGCTCGAACGCGTCCACGTCGGGATCGAACGCGGCGGCGAGGACGTGGTCCAGTTCGGCCCGGGCCACCGGGTCGCTCACCTGCACCAGCGCCTCCACCCGGCGGTCCAGGTTGCGGTGCATCAGGTCGGCCGAGCCCATCCAGAACTCGGCGTCGCCGTTGTTGCCGAACCGGAAGATCCGCGAGTGTTCCAGGAACCGGCCGAGAATCGAGCGGACCCGGATGTTCTCCGACAGGCCCGGCACGCCCGGCCGCAGCGTGCACATGCCGCGGATCAGCAGGTCCACGTGCACGCCCGCCCGCGACGCCCGGTAGAGCGCGTCGGTGATCTCCTCGTCCACCAGGGAGTTCACCTTGAACTGCACGAGCCCCGGCATGCCCAGCCGGACGTGTTCGATCTCCCGGTCGATGCGCTCGATCAGGCCGCTGCGGATGCCCTGCGGCGCCACCAGCAGCCGCCGGTACGCGGTCTGCCGGCTGTAGCCGGTGAGCACGTTGAACAGGTCGGTCAGGTCGGCGCCGATCTCCGGGTCGGCGGTGAGCATGCCGAAGTCCTCGTAGAGCCGGGCGGTCTTCGGGTGGTAGTTGCCGGTGCCGATGTGGCAGTAGCGGCGGATCTGGTTGCCCTCCTGGCGTACCACCAGCGCGGTCTTGCAGTGCGTCTTGAGCCCCACCAGGCCGTACACCACGTGACAGCCGGCCCGTTCCAGCGTGCGCGCCCAGCCGATGTTCGCCACCTCGTCGAAACGCGCCTTCAGCTCGACCAGCACCACCACCTGCTTGCCGGCGGCGGCCGCGTCGACGAGCGCGTCGACGATCGGGGAGTCGCCGCTGGTGCGGTAGAGCGTCTGCTTGATGGCGAGCACGTTCGGGTCGGCCGCCGCCTGCTCGACGAAGCGCTGCACGCTCGTCGCGAACGAGTGGTATGGGTGGTGCACCAGCACGTCGCCGTCGCGCAGCGTGGCGAAGACGCTGCGCGGCACCTCACCCTCGGCCAGGCGCGGATGGGTGGCCGGCACGAACGACGGGTCCTTGAGGTCGGGCCGGTCGGCCTCGCCGTAGACCTGCCAGAGCGCGGACAGGTCGAGCAGCCCGCGTACCCGCAGCACGTCGTGGCCGTCCATGTCCAGCTCGCGGACCAGCAGCTCCAGCATGTGGTCGGAGATGGAGGCGGCGACCTCCAGGCGTACCGGCGGGCCGAACCGGCGCCGGGCCAGCTCCCGTTCCAGCGCCTGGAGCAGGTCCTCGTCGCGGTCCTCGTCCACCTCCACCTCGGCGTTGCGGGTCACCCGGAACAGGTGGCACTCGACCACCTGCATGCCGGAGAACAGCTGGCCGAGGTGCACCGAGATGAGGTCCTCGACCGGCAGGAACCGCACGCCCGGCTGGTCGCGGTGGACCCGGACGAACCGGGGCACGTTGTTCGGCACCTTGACCCGCGCGAACAGCTCCGAGCCGCCGTCCGGGTCGCGTACCGACACGGCCAGGTTCAACGACCGGCCGGAGATGTACGGGAACGGGTGCGCCGGGTCGACCGCCAGCGGGGTGAGCACCGGGAAGATGTGCTCCCGGAACCAGGTGCGCAGCCGCTCCCGCTCGGCGTCGTCCAGGTCGCTCCAGCGCAGTATGCGGATGTCCTCGGCGGCGAGCTTCGGCAGCACGTCGTCGACCAGGCAGGCGGCGTGCCGGGCGACCAGGCCGGCCGCCTTGGAGGTGACGAGGTCGAGCTGGGTGCGCAGCGGCAGCCGGTCACCGCCGCGTACCGGCAGGCCGGCGGAGAGCCGCCGCTTCAGCCCGGCGACCCGGACCATGTAGAACTCGTCCAGGTTGCTGGCGAAGATGGCCAGGAACTTGGCCCGTTCCAGCAGCGGGGTGCGCGGGTCCTCGGCGAGCGCCAGCACCCGGGCGTTGAAGTCGAGCCAGGACAGCTCCCGGTTGAGGAAGCGGTCCTCCGGCAGCGGCGGCACGGCCGGCGGGGCGGCGTCCGCTGCGGTCTCGTCGGCCGGGCCGGGGCCCTCCACCGGGTCGAGCGGTTCGTCCAGCCCGGCCGCGCCGGCCGCGTCCGGATCGGCGCCGAGACGCTCCTCCGGGGGCCGGGGCTGGCGGAACCGCCCGTCCGGGCCGCGGGTGGGGCGGCCGTTGCGGGGCGTGCCGGGGTCGAGGATCGGCGGCGGGCCGTCGGGTTGCTCGCGAGGGGTGCTCACCACCTCATGATTCCCCGATAAGGGTGAACGGAAAATGAACTCGGGCCAGGTTGTTCACGCCATCGTCGGCAAGGTCACCCGGACCACCTCGCCGTCGGCGTCCCGCTCGATCCGGACACGCTGCCCCAACCGGAGCAGTCGCAGCCCGGAGGCGTCGAACGCGCGGGCCGGGAACGCCAGCTCGGTGCCGTCGTCGAGCAGCAGCACACCGCTGCGGGTCGACGCGTCGTAGGTCGCCACCGTCCCCTGCATGCCAGCACCGTACTCCACCGCCGCGGCGACCCGGGCCAGCAACGCGGCCGTGCGCGGCCCCACGCCCAGCCCGGCGGCGTCGGCCAGGTCTGCCGGGGTGTCCACGTCCCGGCGCAGGCTGGGCCAGTCGCCGGCGAGCGGCAGCGCCCCGCTCGCCGCGTGCGCCGCGGCCGAGCCGGGCCCGAACCGCGGCGCCAGCGGCGTCCCGGCCGGCGCGGCGAGCAGCACGGTGCCTCCGCCCGGGGCATCAGCCACGAACCCGCGTACCCCCTGGGTGGCCCGCAGCGCGGCGGCCAAGTCGGCCGGTCGCAGCGCCGGCAGGTCGGCGGTCAGGCCGGCCACGGCGGCGCACGGCCCGGCGACGGCCGCGCCGTGCCGCAACGCCGCGTTCAGCCCGCCGCCGGGGTCGCCGGCGACGCGGGCGCCCGCCGCGCCGGCCGCCGCGCTCACCCGCGGGTCGTCGGTGACCACGAGCACCCCGGCGACCGCCGGGCACGCCCGCACCGCGCGCAGCGTGTCGGCCGCCAGGGCGAGCGCCAGCTCCTCATGGGGTACGCCGGGCAGCGCGCCCCGCAGACGGCTCTTCGCCGCCGGAAGGCGCTTCACCGGCATCACCACGGTCCAGCGGGCCTCAGACACGCCGACCATCCTGCCAGCGAGGGCGGCGGTACCCGCACTGGCCGCAGCGGGGGCGAACAGGCATGATTCTGTGCCGGGGCGCGAGGGCGGATCGAGGAGGCACTGTGGCACGGCGGAGGCTGGGGGTCTGGCGACGGCTCGCCGTGGTGCTGGTCAAGCCGCTGATGACGGTCTGGACCCGGCGCACCTGGCGGGGCATGGAGCACCTGCGCGGCGACGGCGGCGTGATCCTCGTGCCGAACCACATCTCGCACGCCGACCCGCTCGTGGTCGCGCACTACATCTACGACGCCGGGCGCTGGCCGCGCTTCCTCGGCAAGGCCAGCGTGTTCCGGGTGCCGGTGGTCGGCTGGATCCTGCACCGGTGCCAGCAGATCCCGGTCGAGCGGGGCACAGTCGAGGCGGTCAAGTCGCTGGACAAGCTGGTCGCCGCGCTGGCCGAGGGCGGCGCGGTGGTGATCTACCCGGAGGGCACCACCACCCGTGAGCCGGACCTGTGGCCGATGAAGGGCAAGACCGGCGCGGCCCGCCTGGCGCTGGCCACCGGCGCCCCGGTGGTCCCGATCGCCATGGTCGGCCCGGAACGGATGTTCGACCCGCGTACGGCCCGGTTCGGGCTGCGCCCGCGTACCCCGGTGACGGTGATCGCCGGTCCGCCGGTGGACCTGAGCCGCTGGGCCGGCGCCACGCCGACCCGGCCGATCCTGGAGGAGATGACGGACACCATCATGCTGCGCATCCGGGATCTGGTCGCGGAGGTCCGCGGCGGCACACCACCGCCGCTCTGGCAGCGGCCCGCCCGCACCGGCACCCGGGAGGTCACCGAATGAGCGGGCACGTCGCCGTGCTGGGCGCCGGTTCCTGGGGGACCGCGTTCGCCAAGATCCTCGCCGACGCCGGGCGGGACGTGACGGTCCTGGCCCGCCGGGCCGCCGTGGCCGAGGCGATCCGGACCGGGCGGCACAACCCGGAGTACCTGCCGGGCGTACGCCTGCCCGAGCGGGTGACCGCCACCGGTGACGCCGCCGAGGCGATCGAGGGGGCCGAGGTGGTGGTGCTCTCGGTGCCCTCGCAGACGCTGCGCGGCAACCTCGCCGACTGGACGCCGTACCTGGCGCCGGACGCCACGCTGGTGTCGCTGATGAAGGGCATCGAGCTGGGCACCACCAAGCGGATGAGCCAGGTGATCACGGAGACCGCCGGGGTGCCCGCCGACCGGGTGGTGGTCGTCTCCGGGCCCAACCTGGCCCCGGAGATCGCCGCCGAGCAGCCGGCCGCCACTGTCGTCGCGGGCACCGACAGCCGCCGTACCGCGCTGGTGCAGGCGTCCATCCGGACGCCGTACTTCCGTCCGTACACCAACGACGACGTGATCGGCTGCGAGCTGGGCGGCGCGGTGAAGAACGTGATCGCGCTGGCGTACGGCATCGCCACCGCGATGGGCTTCGGCGACAACACCCGGGCCATGCTGATGACCCGCGGCCTGGCCGAGACCGCCCGGCTGGGGGTGGCGCTCGGCGCCGACCCGATCACGTTCGCCGGGCTGGCCGGCATGGGTGACCTGGTCGCCTCCTGCTCGTCGCCGATGGCCCGCAACCGCACCTTCGGCGAGCACCTGGGCCGGGGGGAGACGCTGGAACAGGCCCAGGCGGCCACCCGGCAGACAGCCGAGGGCGTCAAGAGCTGCCTGGCCATCCGCGACCTGGCCCGGGCGCACGGGGTGGAGATGCCGATCACCGAGCAGATCGAGCGGATCTGCCACGAGGGGATGGATCCGCGCCTGGCGGTGGACGCGCTGATGAGCCGCACCGCCAAGCCCGAGTCGTACGAGTGAGCGGAGCCGGGATGACCGACGAGTACTGGGGTGACGGCACGCGCAGCGTGCACGCCGGCCTGCCGGACGCGGTACCCGGGCAGCCGTTCCTGCCCGGCCCGGTCTTCGCCGCGCCGTACCACCTGGACCCGGAGCGCGGCCCGTCGGCGGCGGTGGACGGGTACGGACGGCCCGACAACCCCACCCGGCGGCTGCTGGAGACCGCGATCGGCGAGCTGGAGGGCGGCGACTGCCGGGTCTTCGCCAGCGGCCAGGCCGCCATCACCGGGCTGCTGCTGACACTGCTGCGCCCCGGCGACACCGTGCTGCTGCCCGCCGACGGCTACTACTCGGTGCGCGCGTTCGCCTCGGACACGCTGGAACAGCTCGGCGTACGCGTGGTGCTCGTGCCGACGGCCGGGCCGTACCCCTCGTTCGAGGGTGTCCGGCTGGTGCTGCTGGAGACCCCGGCGAACCCCGGCCTGGACGTCGCCGACGTCCGGGCGGTGGCCGCCGCCGCGCACGCCGCCGGTGCGCTGGTGGCGGTGGACAACACCACCGCGACGCCGCTCGGGCAGCGCCCGCTGGACCTCGGCGCGGACGTGGTGGTCGCCTCCGGCACCAAGGCGCTGACCGGCCACTCGGACCTGCTGCTGGGCTACCTGGCCACCCGGGACCCCGGGCTGCGGGACGCGGCGACCACCTGGCGCAACGCCACCGGCGGGGTGCCGGGCGCGTTCGACTGCTGGCTGGCCCACCGCTCGCTGGCCACGCTCGACCTGCGGCTGGCCCGGCAGACCGCGAACGCGCGGGCGCTGGCCGACCTGCTCGCGGCCCGCCCGGACGTCACCGGGGTGCGCTGGCCCGGACGGCCCGACGACCCGGCGTACCCGGTCGCGTCGGCCCAGATGCGGCGCGTACCGGGTGTGCTCTCGTTCGACCTGGGCGACGAGCGCCGGGTGGCCCGGTTCCTCGGCGCCGCCCGGCTGGTGGCCGCGGCCACCTCGTTCGGCGGCCTGCACACCACAGCCGACCGGCGGGCCCAGTGGGGTGACGACACGTCGGCGGGTTTCGTGCGGTTCTCCTGCGGCGTCGAGGACACCGCCGACCTGCTCGCCGACGTGTCGGCGGCGCTCGACGCGGCGGGCTGACGGCGTGTCGGCCGCTGGGCTATCGTGACGGTCAGCCACGGCCCGTGCGGCCCCGACCCGAGGAGGTGAGTCCGATCCACCAGCAGAGGACCGGCGCTCCCTCCGAGTCCGCGTCGCTTCGGGGCTGAGGCGACGCCGGGGGCGCCGACGAGCGCTTCCCGAAAGGCTTGCCATGGCATCCACCGTGTTCACCCCCGACCGTCCCGCCCTCGTCCGGCGGCTGCGCTCCGCCGGTTGCGTCTTCGCCGAGGACGAGGCGGAACTGCTGATCGCCGCCGCCGACTCGGCGCAGTCGCTGACCCGGCTGGTCGACCGTCGCGTCGCCGGCCTGCCGCTGGAGCACCTGCTCGGCTGGGCCGAGTTCTGCGGCCGGCGGATCGCCGTACACCCGGGGGTCTTCGTGCCGCGCGGCCGGACCGCGCTGCTCGTCGACGCGGCGACGGCGCTGGCCGGGCCGGCACCGGCGGTGCTCGACCTGTGCTGCGGCTCCGGCGCCGCCGCCGTGGTGCTGCACGAACGGCTGGCGCCCCGCTGGCTGGCCGCCGCCGACATCGACCCCGTGGCGGTGGCCTGCGCCCGGCGCAACCTCGAACCGCTCGGCGTCCCGGTCTACCAGGGCGACCTGTTCGACGCGCTGCCGGCCGGGCGGCGCGGAGAGCTGGACCTGGTGGTGGCGAACGCGCCGTACGTGCCGAGCGGTGCGGTGGCCTCGTTGCCGGCCGAGGCGCGTCTCTACGAGGCGCCGGTGGCGCTGGACGGCGGCACGGACGGCCTGTCCGTGCTGCGCCGGGTCGCCTCCGGCGCGGCCGAGTGGCTCGCGCCGGGCGGACACGTCGTGGTCGAGGCGAGCGCCGCGCAGGCCCCGGAACTGTGCGCCGTGTTCACCGCCGCCGGGCTGGACCCGGCTGTGGTACGCGACGAGGAGCGGGAGGCCACGGCGGTCACCGCCCGTCGTCCCGGCTGACCGCACCGGGGGAGTCCGCGCCGGGGCGTGGCGGGTGGGCCGGGCGGGAACTAGCCTCGGGTCAGGCGCGGCGGGAGGCGGTGGCGGTGGGCGGCTCAGGTGTGCCGGTGGTGGTGGGACTGGACAACGGGGGCACGAGCGACAACGCCACGGTGCTGACCGTCGACGGCCGGTTCCTGGTGGACGGGCTGCTGGAGATCCCGAGCGAGGTCGGCGACGGCCCGGAGGCGGCGGTGGAGGCGCTGGCGCGGGCGTTCGACGGCGTCCTGGCCCACACCGGCGTGCCGCGTGACCTGGTCCGCGCGGTCGGGCTGGACACGCCCGGCCCGGCCAGCGCCACCGGCGTCATCTCGTCCCGCGGCTCGACGAACTTCTCCCAGCCCGCCTGGCGGGGCTTCGACGTGCGTACCGCGCTGGAGCGGCGGCTGGGCCTGCCGGTGGTCTACGCCAACGACGGCAACGCCGCCGCGCTCTACGCGCACCACGTGCACTTCGGCGCCGAGGCGATGGCCCGGTCGTCGGTGTCCGCGATCGTCGGCACCGGGCTCGGCGGGGGAGTGGTGGAGTCCGGCCGGGTGGTCGGCGGCGCGGCCGGCATGGCCGGCGAGTTCGGGCACGTGCACATCCCGCTGGACGGCCTGGCCGAGCCGGACCAGGCGGCGCCGGTCTGCGCCTGCGGCTTCACCGGGGACGCGGAGAGCGTCGCCTCGCTCACCGCGATCCGGCGCAACCTGCTGCCGTACTGGCTGGCCCGGCACCCGGAGCACCCGCTCGCGGCGGAGGAGCCGGACCGGGCGGCGAAGCTGCTGCGCGGCTACGGCGAACGCGGCGACCCGCTGGCCCGCCTGGTGTTCACCCAGCAGGCCAAGGCGCTGGGGCGGCTGTTCACCATCGCGGCCAACTTCACCGACCCGCACGCGTACTTCGTCGGCGGGGGTGTGGTGGAGGCGGCGCCGGAGTTCCGGGACTGGTTCCTCGCCGCCGTCGCCGAGCACACGGTGCTCCGGGAGGAGCAGCGGGCGGTGGCCACCTTCGCGCTGGTGCCGGACCGGGACATGGCCGGCGCGCGGGGGGTGGCCATCGCGGCGCTGGAGGCGGTACGCGGCGCTGCCACCGCCGCCGCCCCACTCGGCTGACGCCGCCCGCCCGGCGGGCCGTCCAGGCGGGCGGCGTCCCGCCCAGGCGGGCGGCGGCGGGCCGCTCAGGCGTTCGGCGGCGCGGCGGTGAACGCGGCCCAGGCGTGCGGCGGGAACACCAGCACCGGGCCGGCCGGGTCCTTGGAGTCGCGGACCGCCACCGCGCCGGGCAGCGGCGCCATCTCCACGCACGCGCCCTCGTCGCCGCTGTGGCTGCTCTTGCGCCAGCGGGCCGGTGTGGGATTCGTGCCGTTCATCTGGTCACCTCTCGTTCAGCAGGCGGAGGAGCTGGTCCCGACTGGCCGCCGGGCTCAGCGCCACGGTCCGCAGGTGCTCCATGATCTTGGCGCAGGTACGCAGGTCAACCGGCCGGTCGAGGACCATCTGCCCGGCGACTGTCTCCACCGAGGCGATGATCGGGTCCTCCGGGTCGGCGAACTCCAGGATGTGCAGCGAGCCCCGGGTGCCCCGGTGGTAGCCGGCGGCCAGCGGGATCACCTGCACCGTGACGTTCGGCAGCTCGGCCATCTTCAGCAGGTGCTGGAGCTGGCCGGACATGACCGAGCGGTCACCGACCGGGCGCAGCAGCGCGCCCTCGTCGATGATGGCGTCGAGGATCGGCGGCTCGGCGCCGGAGAGCCGCTGCTGGCGGTCCAGCCGTAGCTGGACCCGCTGCTCCACCTGCTCGTCGGTGAGCGTGTGCGGCCCGCCGCGCATCACCCCGCGGATGTAGTCGGCGGTCTGGAGCAGGCCCGGCACCACCGACGGCTCGAAGTTCGCGATGCCGGTGGCCTCGGCCTCCAACGCGATGAAGTCGATGGTGCGCTGGTCCAGCAGGTACGAATAGGACACCCACCAGCCCGGCTTGCGGGCGTCCTTCGCCAGCTGCACCGCCGCGGCGATGTCCGCCGGGCCCACGCCGTAGCTGGTCAGCAGCGCTCGCACGGTGGCGGGACTGACGAGCGTCTGCGCGTTCTCGTAGCGGGACAACGTGCTCCGGGTGCTGTTGATCTCGTCGGCCGCGGCCTCCAGGGTGAGGCCGGCGGCCTCCCGGTGGGCCCGCAGGGCGATGCCGAGCCGTCGGGCCCGGGCGGTCTTCGGCGCCATGCATCGATGGTCGCACATCCCGCGGGAAAGCGGGCATGAGAGAAAGTCGATGAGAGTTGCATTCACGCCGGTGAACCTGTCAATGTGTGACGGCGTCCTCACCATCGGTTGTCGTGGCGACGGTGATGGTGAGCGACCGGAGGGGATGGGGCGCGCGGTGGTCGGATTCTTCACTCCCCCACGATCCGACCGCCGCGTGCCCCTGCCGGTCCACGAGACGGGGAGGGGTTCCGCGGTGACCAGGTTCCTGGTGGTCCTGACCGACGTGCGTCCACCGGACGGCACCCGGCGTGACGAACGGACCAGCCCGGAACGCCGCCGCCAGGTGGTCGGCGCGAGCAGCCGGGAGGCCGCCGACCGGATCGCCGGCGCGTTCATGGCGCTGGGCATGGTGCGGGCCGGCCGGCAACGCGTGAAGGTCATCGCGGTCGGCCGCCGGCCCCGGCACCCGGTCTTCTGAGACACACCGTTCCGTTACTTACCGTAGATGTCACCTTGACCGTTTGCCACGCGACTCCGCGTCTCCCCGGGTAACGACCACCGCTTGCGGCAACGCACAGTAAGGTCATTCGGGTGAGCGCCACCGGCGAGCACGGCCAGCCGCAGTCGCGAACGATGAGGTGACCATGACCACCCCAGGCAAGACCCGCGTGGCGATCGTCTTCGGCGGCCGCAGCCCCGAACACGGCATCTCCTGCGTCAGCGCCGGCAGCGTGCTGGCCGCGCTCGACCCGGACGAGTTCGAGGTGGTCCCGGTCGGCATCACCCGGCAGGGCCAGTGGGTGCTCGCCAGCGGTGACCCGAGCGGGCTCGCCATCGCCGACCGCAAGCTCCCCGAGATCACCGCCGGCTCCGGCGCCGAACTGGTACTGCGCGCCGACCCCGCCGTCGGCGGCCTGATGGTGCTCGACCCGGCCCAGGGGCCGGTCGCACTCGCCGACGTGGACGTGGTCTTCCCGGTGCTGCACGGCGCGTACGGCGAGGACGGCACCATCCAGGGCATGCTGGAGATGGCCGACATCCCCTACGTCGGCGCGAACGTCTTCGCCTCCGCCGCGGCCATGGACAAGGAGTTCACCAAGAAGCTCTGCGCCGCCGAGGGCATCCCGGTCGGTCCGTACGCGGTGCTGCGCGCCGGGATGTCGCTGAGCGAGGAGGACAAGGAGCGCCTCGGGCTGCCCGTCTTCGTCAAGCCGTCCCGGGCCGGCTCCTCGTTCGGCATCACCAAGGTCGACGACTGGGCCGACCTGGACGCCGCGCTCGTCACCGCGCGCGAGATCGACAGCAAGGTGCTCGTCGAAGGCGCGGTGGTCGGCCGCGAGATCGAGTGCGGCGTGCTGGAGGGCGAGGCCGGTGGCGCGCCGGAGGCCTCGGTGCTCGCCGAGGTGCGCATGATCGGCGACCGCGACTGGTACGACTTCGAGGCCAAGTACATCTTCGCCGACCAGGTCTGCGAGTACGACGTACCGGCCGACCTGCCCGAGCCGGTCGCCCGGCAGGTGCGCGACTACGCCACCCGGGCCTTCACCGCACTCGACTGCTCCGGCCTGGCCCGGGTCGACTTCTTCGTGACCCCGCAGATGGACGTCTACCTCAACGAGATCAACACGATGCCGGGCTTCACGCCGACGTCGATGTTCCCGCGGATGTGGTCGGCCAGCGGGCTGGAGTACCCGAAGCTGGTCAACCGGCTGATCCGTACCGCCCTGCACCGTCGCGCCGGCCGCTGACCGCCCGCACCGCCGCACCGCCCCGCCGACCGTCGGCCGGCCGGGCGGGGGTCAGGCGGAGCAGCCCGAGGGGGCCTGCTTCGCCGAGGGGACCGAACTTACGATCGTGTCGGAGATCGAGGTCACCCACTGCAGCGGCGGCTCGTACGACTTCGGCACCCGCACCCGGATCGGGGTCTCCCGGTCGACGGTGGTCAGCACCGTGGCGTCGGCCTCCTGCGCCGCGTGCCAGCAGACCTGGTTGACCTTCCACACCTCGTCGGTGGGCGGGAACTGCGCCGGGCTGCCGCCGCAGGCCACCGTCAGCGCCGGGTCGCCGTACGCGGCGTTCTGCTCCGGGCCCGCGGTGACCGGGCGCTGCGTCAGGTCACGCACGCTGTCCGGGAGCTGCGACATCAGGGCCCGGCACAGGACGGTCGGGCGCTCGGCCAGCGCCGGGGCGGGCATCTCGACCGGCGCGCTCGACTGGGCCCGAGGGCTCGCCGACGCGCTCGGCTCGGCGTCCGGCGACTCCGGGGCCAGCTTGGCGAACGTGAACCCGGCGACCGCCACGGTCACCGGCACCGCGACGAGCGTCGCCCAGAGCGCGGCACGGCGGGTGGCGCCGTCCCGGCGGGGGGAGGTGTCCTTCTCGTCCACTTACAGCCGCACCACCGAACACGTGAGGGTGCGGGTGATGCCGGGCACCATCTGCACCTTGCTGACGATGAGTTTGCCGAGCTCGTCGACGGTGTTCGCCTCGGTGAGCACCACCACGTCGTACGGCCCGGTGACGGCGTCGACCCGTACCACGCCGGCCAGGTCCGCGATCAGACCGGCCACGTCACGCGCCCGGCCGACCTCGGTCTGGATGAGGATGTACGCCTGTACCACGACTCGACCTCCGTCCGTCGCCTCCGGGCGACCCGAAGGGTGAAACTACCGTACTGAGCGGCCGTGACCCCTATCGGTTGCCGGTCGGACGCGGTGAGCGAGCACACGCCGGTACGGACAGGGGTGGGACGTGCGGAACGACGCAGCGGAGCGAGGGGACGGAATGACGGTCACTGATGTCGGCGAGTTCGGCCTGATCGACCGGGTGACCGCCCGGCTGGCGCAGGGACGGAACTGCCTGCTCGGCCCCGGCGACGACGGCGCGGTGGTGGCCGCGCCGGACCGGCGGGTGGTCGCCTCGACCGACGTGCTGGTGGAGGGGCGGCACTTCCGCCGCGACTGGTCGTCGGCGCGGGACGTGGGACACCGGGCGGCGGCGGCCAACCTCGCCGACATCGCCGCCATGGGCGCCACCCCGACGGCGCTGCTGGTCGCGCTCTGCATGCCGGCCGAGCTGGACCCGGCCTGGGCCGAGGAACTGGCCGACGGGCTGGGCGCGGAGGCGGCGCTGGTCGGCGCGAGCGTGGTCGGCGGGGACATGTCCGGCAGCCCGACGCTCACCGTCGCGGTGACGGCGCTCGGCGACCTGGCCGGCCGCGACCCGGTGGTGCGCTCCGGTGCCCGCCCCGACGACGTGGTGGCGCTGGCCGGGCGCACCGGCTGGTCGGCGGCCGGCTACACCGTGCTGTCCCGGGGTTTCCGCACGCCCCGGCTGCTGGTCGAGGCGTTCCGCCGCCCCGAGGTGCCGTACGCCGCCGGACCCGCTGCCGCCGCGGCAGGGGCCACCGCCATGATCGACGTGTCGGACGGGCTGCTGGCCGACCTCGGGCACGTGGCGACCGCCAGCGGTGTCGCGATCGACGTGAGCCGCGACGCGTTCGAGGTGCCCCGGCAGATGCGGGACGCGGCGCAGGCGCTCGGCGTCGACCCGTACACCTGGATCCTGGCCGGCGGCGAGGACCACGCGCTGGCGGCGACGTTCCCGGCGGACGCCGCGCTCCCAGACGGCTGGCGGCCGGTCGGTCGGGTGGCGGCCGGCGCCGGGGTCACCGTCGACGGAGCCGCCTACAGCGGCCCGCGCGGCTGGGACCACTTCCGCCGGACGGCGGAATGACCGGCGCTTCCGCCGGACGGCGGACCGGCGGGCCCGGAGTGATCTGCGTCCGACCCCGGGCCGCCGGGCCGGGCCGGGGCCGGCGGCGGTCGTAACCTGGCACGGTGAGCGAGATCGAGATCCGGGAGCGGCGCTTCGACGCGCCCGAGTCGCAGGCGCTGATCCGGGCGGCGCTGGCCGACCTCGGCGCCCGGTACGGCGGCAGCGGCGACGAGACCCCCGTCGACGCGGCCGAGTTCACCCCGCCGGACGGCACGTTCCTCGTCGCCTACCTGGACGGGCGGCCGGTCGGCTGCGGCGGCTGGCGCAGCCACGGCGAGGACGGCGACACGGCCGAGCTGAAGCGGATGTACACCGACCCGGCGGCCCGGGGCCGGGGCGTGGCCCGCGCGGTGCTCGGCGCGGTCGAGCGGTCCGCCCGCGACCACGGCCGCAAGCGGATCGTGCTGGAGTGCGGCGACAAGCAGCCCGAGGCGATCGCCATGTACACCTCGGCCGGCTACGAGCGGATCCCGAACTTCGGCTTCTACAAGGACGCCCCGGGCTGCCTGTCGTACGGCCGTACCCTCTAGTAGTCCACCGAGATGCGGATCTGGCTCGCGGCGCGGCGGGCGGCGTCCGCGGCCTCGTCCGGGGTGGCGCCCCAGGCCATCAGGTGCCCGCTGCGGTGCGCCGAGGAGAGCAGCTCCGGCACGGTCTGACCGACCTTCGTCTCCACCTGCACGTCGAGCACGCCCGGCACGCGCAGCGCGTCGCGCCTGCCGTCCACGGCGGTCACCCGGCCGGGCGGCGCGATCAGGAACTCGATCGCCGCCGCGCCGGTCGCCCGCGCCGGCAGCTCCGGCCGTTCGCCGCGCAGGATCCGCAGGTACGCCTCGATGACGTCCCGCTCGTAGGCGATCGAGATGAGCGCGGTGATCATGTCGCCGGGCATCCGGGCCGCGCACTCCACGAGCGTCGGCACGCCGTCGGCGAGGATCCACTCGCTGTGCAGCATGCCGCTGCGGAAGCCGGCCGCCTCGGCGAGGCGTACCGCGGCGGCGCGCAGCGCGTCGTGCGCGTCGGCGGGCAGCGCGGACGGCACGGTGTGGCCGGTCTCGACCGGGTAGCGGCCACCGGCGATCCGCTTGTCGGTGACGTTGGCGAAGACCACCTCGCCCTCGGCCACCAGCAGCTCCACGCTGTGCTCGGAACCGACCAGCAGTTCCTCGACGAGCACACCGGTGGGCAGGCCGCGCTCGGTGGCCTCGGCCGGGTCGGGCGGGGCGGCGCTGGCCGTCCAGCGGGCCGGCACCTCGGCCGCGTCGGTGATCAGCTGCACGCCCAGGCTGCCCGAGCGGCGGGTGGGCTTCAGCACGCACCGCCCGCCGTGCGCCTCGGCGAACTCCACCGCCCGCGCCGGGTCGTCGACCAGCTCGTACGCCGGGTTGGCGAGCCCGATCCGGTCGGCGAGCAGCCGCATCCGGTGCTTGTCGGAGAAGACGTCGGCGGCCTCGACGCCGGCGCCGGGGAGGCCGAGCCGTTCGGCGAGCCGGGCGGTGGCGCCGACCGCGTACTCCAGGCCGGGCAGGACCAGCCGCGCGTCGGCGAGGCCGGGCTCGCGGGCGAGCAGGGCGTCCGGGTCGAAGGCGGTCTGGTACTCGGCCGCGACGAGGCGCCCGATCATCGGCAGCCGCTCGGCGAACCGGGCCAGGTCGCGGCGGGCGATCACGTCCGGCTCCTCGACCAGCACCACGCTGCACGGCGGCAGCTCCTGGTCGAACCAGCTCAGCGAGCCGAACGACGCGCCCACCACCACCAGTTGCTCGCGGCCCAGATCGAGGTCCACCGGTCACCCTCCCCACGGCTCGCGCCGGAACCGGACGGCCGGCGCAGCAGCACCCTAACCGGCCGGATCGAGGCGGTCGCCGTACGGTCGGTCAGGGGTGCGGGGGCGGGTCGGCCGATACCGGGTCGGTGGGCACGACGGGTCGCCGGACACGACAGAAGCCGGCGGACCCCGAAGGGATCCGCCGGCGACCGACGATGTTCCGGTGGCGCTACCGCGTCAGGCGCGGGTGACCTTGCCGGCCTTGATGCACGAGGTGCAGACCTTCAACTTCTTGGTGTTGCCGCCACCGGCCGGGGTGCGCACCGACTGGATGTTCGGGTTCCAGCGGCGGTTGGTCCGCCGGTGCGAGTGGGACACGTTGTGGCCGAAGCCCGGCCCCTTGCCACAGACGTCGCACACGCTAGCCACGGGATACTCCTGGGATTGAAACGTTCATGAGGTCGCCGCCAGGCGCTGCCCGGGCAACCTGGTCAGGTTACCCGATGACAGTCGGTACGCCCAACCGGCCCTTTCGCGAGCCCACCCAGCGTACCGGCGTGCCGGCCGGGCCGTCGGCCGGGGCGGACACGCGGCGGACGACCCCGGCGCGTGTCGGTGCGCGCCAGTAGGCTTCCCGACGTGCTGGAGACCCTCGACGCCGCAGCGGTACGCCGCTGGTGCGCGAGCGGGCTGGCCGCCCTCCGGGCCCACCAGGGCGAGATCGACGACCTGAACGTCTACCCGGTGCCCGACGGCGACACCGGCACCAACCTGGTGCTCACGTTCACCTCCGCCCAGCAGGCCCTGGCGATGGACCTCGGCACCCTCCCCGACGACGGGCACACCCCGCACGGGCACGCGCTGCGGCTGATGGCCCGGGGCGCGCTGCTCGGGGCGCGCGGCAACTCCGGGGTGATCCTCTCGCAGATCCTGCGCGGTCTCGCCGACACGCTCGCCGCCGTGCCCGCGGTGCGCGGGCGGCAGCTCGCCGACGCGCTGGCCGACGCCACCGCCGCCGCCTACGCCGCAGTCGCCCGGCCGGTCGAGGGCACGCTGCTCAGCGTGGTCGCCGCCGCGGCGCACGCGGCCCGCCGGGCGGACAGCGACGACCTGCGCGCCGTGGCCCGGGCCGCGAGCGAGGCGGCGGCCCACGCGCTGGCGCGTACCCCCGAGCAGTTGCCGGAGCTGGCCCGCGCGGGCGTGGTCGACGCCGGCGGACGCGGCCTGTGCCTGCTGCTGGACGCGCTGGTCGAGGTCATCACGGGGGAGAGCCCGGGGCAGCCGGCGCCCGCGCCGCCCGCCCGCCGCGCGCCGGTCACCGCCGTGCGGGAGAGCGGCTCCGACGCGTACGCCTACGAGGTGCAGTACCTGCTCGACGCCACCGACGAGGCGGTGACCCGGCTGCGCGCCGAGCTGGACGCGCTCGGCGACTCCCTGGCGATCGTCGGCGACGGCGCCGGCACCTGGAACGTGCACGTGCACGTCAACGACATCGGGGCGGCGGTCGAGGCGGGCGTGGTCGCCGGCCGCCCGCACCGGATCAGCGTGACCCGCTTCGCCGACCAGACCGCCCCGGCGCCGGGGCCGCAGGTGCCGCTGCCGGAGGGGCGGGCCGCCGTGGTGGTCGCCACCGGCGCGGGCATCGCGGAGCTGTTCGCCGCCGAGGGCGCCGTGGTGGTGCCCGCCAACCCGTCCACCGGTGAGCTGCTCGACGCGATCCGGGCCACCGGCGCCGCCCGGGTGGTGGTGCTGCCGAACGACCCGAACACCCAGTCGGTGGCGAGCGCGGCGGCCCGGGAGGCGCACGGCCTCGGCGTGAAGGTGAGCGTGGTGCCGACCCGCTCACCGGTGCAGGCGCTCGCGGCGCTCGCCGTCCGCGATCCGAAGCGGCGGTTCGAGGACGACGTGATCGCGATGGCCGAGGCGGCCGGCGCCTGCCGGTACGCCGAGGTCTGTCACGCCGCCCGGGAGGCGCTCACCGTCGCCGGTCCGGCCCGCCCGGGTGACGTGCTGGCCCTGGTCGAGGGCGAGGTGCACCTGATCGGGCAGGATCTGGTCGACACCTGCACCGCCGTGGTGGACCGGATGCTCGGCGGTGGCGGTGAGCTGGTCACGTTGCTCTGCGGCGCTGATGCGCCGGCCGGGCTGGCCGACCGGGTCCGCGCGCACGTCGAGGGGGCCTGGCCGTTCGTCGAGGTGCAGGCGTACGAGGGCGGGCAGCCGCACTATCCGCTCCTGGTGGGGGTCGAATGACTGGTGAAGCGGCCACTGTGGACACGCCGCTGAAGAAGCTGGTCGGCGAGCGCACGGCGAAGGCGCTGGCCGGGCATCTCGACCTGCACACCGCGGGCGACCTGATCTACCACTTCCCGCGCCGGTACGACGAGCGCGGCGAGCACACCGACATCCGCTCGCTCGACGTGGGGGAGCAGGTCACTGTGCTCGCCCAGGTGCAGCGCACCGCGGTGCGCCCGATGCGCCAGCGGCGCGGCAACCTGCTGGAGGTGACCGTCGGCGACGGCTCCGGCGGCGTGCTCACCTGCACGTTCTTCGGCAACCAGGCGTGGCGCGAGCGGGAGCTGCGGCCCGGTCGGTGGGGGCTGTTCGCCGGCAAGGTGACCGAGTTCCGGGGCAAGCGGCAGCTCAACGGCCCGGAGTACGTCCTGCTCGGCGAGGGCGGCGAGGGCGAGGCGGCCGCGAACGAGGAGGTCGAGGAGTTCGCCGGGGCGCTGATCCCGGTCTACCCGGCCGCGGCGGCGGTACCGACCTGGGTGATCGCCCGCTGCGTCCGCGTCGTGCTCGACACGTTCACCCCGCCGGAGGACCCGCTGCCGGCCACCGTGCGGGCCACCCGCAACCTGGCCGACATCGGCACCGCGCTGCGCGAGATCCACCGCCCGACCAGCAAGGAGGCGCTCTACCGGGCCCGCCGCCGGCTGAAGTGGGACGAGGCGTTCGCCGTGCAGCTCACGCTGGTGCAGCGCAAGCAGCGGGCGGCGGCGTCCCCGGGACGGGCCCGGCCGGCGAAGGCGGGCGGCCTGCTCGACGCGTTCGACGCCCGGCTGCCGTACGAGCTGACCTCCGGCCAGCAGGTCGTCGGGCGGGAGATCGCCGCCGACCTGGCCCGGCCGCACCCGATGCACCGGCTGCTCCAGGGCGAGGTGGGCTCCGGCAAGACGGTGGTGGCGCTGCGCGCCATGCTCCAGGTGGTTGACGCCGGTGGGCAGGCCGCGCTGCTGGCCCCGACCGAGGTGCTCGCCGCCCAGCACCACCGCGGCATCCTCGACCTGCTCGGCCCGCTCGGCCGGGCCGGTGAGCTGGGCGCCGCCGCCGACGCCACCCGGGTGGAGCTGGTCACCGGCTCGCTCGGCGCGGCGGCCCGGCGCCGGGCGCTGGCCGAGGTGGCCGAGGGGCGCGCCGGCATCGTGCTCGGCACGCACGCCCTGCTCTACGAGGGCGTCGACTTCCACGACCTCGGCCTGGTGGTGGTGGACGAGCAGCACCGCTTCGGCGTGGAGCAGCGCGACGCGCTGCGCGCCAAGGCCGAGCAGCCGCCGCACGTGCTGGTGATGACCGCGACCCCGATCCCGCGCACCGTGGCCATGACCGTCTACGGCGACCTGGAGACCTCCACGCTGTCCCAGCTCCCGCAGGGCCGCTCGCCGATCGCCTCGCACGTGGTCCCGGCCGCCGAGAAACCGGCGTTCCTCGACCGGGCCTGGCGCCGGTTGCGCGAGGAGGTCACGAAGGGCCACCAGGCGTACGTGGTGTGCCCGCGGATCGGCGAGGGCCCGGTGTCGGACGAGGAGCCGCCGCGGGAGGACGACAACGGGCGGCGCCCGCCGCTGGCCGTGACCGAGGTGGCCCCGCTGCTGGCCGAGGGGCCGCTGCACGGGCTGCGAATCGGGGTGCTGCACGGGCGGCTGCCGGCCGACGAGAAGGACGCGGTGATGCGCGCGTACGCCGACGGCGAACTGGACGTGCTGGTCGCGACCACAGTGGTCGAGGTCGGCGTGAACGTGCCGAACGCGACGGTGATGATCGTGCTGGACGCCGACCGGTTCGGCGTCTCCCAGCTGCACCAGTTGCGCGGCCGGGTGGGCCGGGGCTCGGCCGCCGGTCTGTGCCTGCTGGTGACCGAGGCGGCCGAGGGCTCCTCCGCGCGGGAGCGGCTGGACGCGGTCGCCTCCACCACCGACGGCTTCAAGCTCGCCGAACTCGACCTGGAGCAGCGCCGGGAGGGCGACGTGCTGGGCGCGACCCAGTCCGGCCGGCGCTCGCACCTGCGGCTGCTGTCGCTGCTGCGCGACACCGAGCTGATCCGCGACGCGCGGGCCGAGGCGATCGAACTGGTCGAGGAAGACCCGGATCTTTCCCGGCATCCGGCGCTGGCGGCGTCGGTCGCCGCGCTCGTCGACGAGGAGCGCGCCGAATACCTGGAGAAGGGCTGACGGCGGGCCCGGCCGGCGCCCCAGTGCGGCTTCGCGGGACTGCGGCGCGGGCGTCGCGTGCCTAGGCTCGCGCAGATGTCGACACCATCACTCGAACACGGCGTGCTGCTGCTGACCCGGGGCGACGAACTCGTGGTGGACCGGGTGGCCGGAGTCGCCGACGAGGCGTCCGGCCGGCGGTGCACCGCGGCGACGCGGTTCCAGATCGCTTCGATCAGCAAGCAGATGGCCGCCGTGGCGGTGCTGCTGCTCGCCGAGCGGGGAGCGCTGAGCCTGTCCGATCCGGTGGTACGCCGGCTGCCCGGCACACCGCCGCCACAGTGGTCCGGCATCACGCTGCACCACCTGCTCACCCACACGTCGGGCCTGGGCCACTGGGAGGACTACCCGGCGATCGACCTGCACGGGCCGGCCGAGCCGGACGAACTGCTGGAGCGGTTCGCGGCGCTGCCGCCGCTGTTCCGGCCCGGAGCCGGGTGGCACTACAGCAGCCCCGGCTACGTGCTGCTGGCCCGGACCGTCGAGCGCGTGGCCGACCGGCCGTACGCCGAGTTCCTCGCCGAGGAGGTCTTCGCGCCGCTGGGCATGACTGGTAGCTTCGCCGGTTCCGGCGACGGGCGGGCGGACGTGGCGGTCGGGCACGAGGTCGGCCGTCCGGTGCCGTCCTGGGACCTGACGACGGTCAGCCTGGGCGCTGGTGACGTGTGGTGCACCGGGGCGGACCTGCTCACCTGGCTCGACGTACCGCGCCGGGGCCGGCTGCTCGGCGCGGCCTCGGTGGCGACGATGACCGCGCCGCACGCGCCCACCGGACGGCCCGACGAGGCGTACGGCTACGGCTTCTTCGTCGGCCCGCTGGCCGGCCGGCGGGCGCTGCACCACTCCGGGGACAACGGCGGCTACAAGGCGTTCGCCGCCTGGCTGCCCGACTCCGACCAGCGGCTCGTGCTGCTGACGAACCGGGCCGAGGTCGATCCGCGAACGATCACGTCGGCGCTCGACGCGGCCTGACCGCCCGTACGCACGGCGAGGGCGCGCCGGCCGGGTGGTCGGCGCGCCCTCGGTGCGGATCAGCGGATCAGGCGGTGAAGCGGATCCGGCGGCGACGGGCCACCACGAACAGCACCGCGCCGGCGGCCAGCAGCAGCGTCGCGCCACCGGCGATGGCGCCCGCGGCCGGGCCGGTCACCGGCAGGCCGCCGTCCTGCCCGGAGCAGTCCCGCGGCGCGGTGTACGGGATGGTCTCGGACTCCTCGGCCACGTCGTACTTCACGGTGACGGTGAGGCCCCGGTACGCCTCGAACTCGACCGAGCCGGCCTTGCCCGGCTCGGAGACGAGCTTTCTGCTCTCGCCCTTCTCGGTGGTGAACGTGGCGGTGAAGGCGATGCCGTCGGCCGGGTTCTCCACGATGAAGGTCATCGAGTCGCAGTCCTGGTCCAGCTTGAAGACCGGTTCACCTGGCTCGGCCGGCGGCGCGGACGGCGCCGGCGGGGTGGACGGGCTCGGCGGGATGGACGCCGACGGCGTCGGGGTCGGCGAGGCGGGCGTGCTCGGCGTGGGCGTGGGGCTCGGCGGCGTGCTGGGCGACGGCGACGGCGACGGGCTCTGCGTCGCGCAGTCCCGCCCCGGGCGGGCCACCACCGTGCGCTCGCCGTCGTGCGACTTGCGGCCCCGCTCCCAGTGCGCGGCGACGGTCAGCTTCAGCTCCGGGATCGGGCCGGTGAACGTGTGGGTCTGGGTGCCGGTCAGCGGGCCCTGGCCGGCCGGCTTCAGTTCCGCGCCGACCGCCAGCCCGCCGCTGATCGCGCCGGGCACCGTGGATTCGACTTTGGTGATGCGGCCGGAGATGTCGGTCTCGCTGCTGATCACCGACCAGGTCACGGTGACGTTGCCGTTCTCGGCGGCGCAGTAGCTGCCGGACGGCTCGGGGTGGTGGGCGGCGGCCGGGCCGGCGACGGTGGCGACGCCCGCGAGGCCGAGCAGCGCGCCGGCGGTGAGGACGGCGGCACGCCGGAGGTGGAGACGGTTCACGCCTACTCCTGACGAGGGGAGGATGGGAGAGGCCGGGCGGAGGGACCGAAGCCACGCGTCCGCTCGGCAATCGGGCCAGACCCTAGCGAGATCGACAGTGCGGGCGTCACCGTGATCGAAGGGTCGTAAAGGGTCTGTTATGTATTCGAGATCATTGATGTACGTCGAGTCACGGATCGTCGCGCCGGGTACGTCGTGCCCGCCTCGCGGCGTCGCGTAGCGTCGGGGCATGCGCAGGGAGCGACGGTGACCCGGATCGTGGCCGGCACGCTCGGCGGCCGGCGGATCGCCGCGCCACCGGGTGCCGGTACCCGGCCCACCTCCGACCGGGTCCGTGAGGCGCTGTTCAGCGCCGTGCACTCGCACGCCGACCTGGACGGGGCACGCTTCGCCGACCTGTACGCCGGTTCCGGCGCGGTCGGTCTGGAGGCGCTGTCCCGGGGCGCGGCCCACGTGCTGCTCGTCGAGTCCGACGCGCGGGCCGCCCGGGTGATCCGGGAGAACATCGCCACGCTGCGGGCCGCGCCGGCCGCCCGCCTGGTCACCGGCAGGGTCGCCACCGTGCTGGCGGCCGGTCCGGACGGCGGGCCGTACGACGTGGTCTTCGCCGATCCGCCGTACGCGGTGCCGGACGCCGAGATCACCGCGATGCTGGCGGCGCTGGTCGACGGCGGCTGGCTCGCCCCGGACGCCCTGGTGATCGTCGAGCGGTCCAGCCGTACCGGACCGGTCACGTGGGTGGAAGGTGTCACTCCGGAGCGCAGCAGACGTTACGGCGAGACCACTCTTTGGTACGGTCGCCGATCATGAGACGTGCGGTCTGCCCGGGCTCGTTCGACCCGGTCACCAACGGACACCTCGACATCATCGGCCGGGCCAGCCGGCTGTTCGACGAGGTGATCGTCGGAGTGCTGGTCAACCAGTCCAAGCAGGGCCTGTTCACGGTCGAGGAGCGCATCGGGATGCTCCGCGAGGTGACCGCCTCGTACGACAACGTCCGCGTGGAGTCGTTCCGCGGCCTGCTCGTCGACTTCTGCCGGGCGCAGCAGGCGAGTGTGCTGATCAAGGGCCTGCGGGCGGTGAGCGACTTCGACTACGAGTTGCAGATGGCCCAGATGAACATCGGCCTGGCCGGCGTGGAGACGCTCTTCATGCCGACCAACCCGCTCTACTCGTTCATCTCGTCCAGCCTGATCAAGGACGTGGCGAAGTGGGGCGGCGACATCTCCGCCCACGTCCCCGACCTGGTCCGAGCCCAGCTCTCCGCCCGCCTCCGCCCCTGACCCGGGCCCCCGCCCGCCTGACCCCCGCGATCTTGCAGTTTCGGCCCGGACATTCCTCCTGCAAGGGACGAGCGCCGGGCCGCAAGTGCAAGATCGCCGGGGAGAGGGGCGGGGGAGGCGCGGACGGGGCGACGCGCCGGGTGGGGCGGGTGGGGTGGTTGTGGCTCGGGCGCGACATGATGTCTGCAGCGCCGAGACCGGGCGCGAGGCCGCATGATGGAGGGCGGCCGACGAAGACAGGAGTGAGGTACCGGTGGACCCGCTCGATCGCATCGACGAACTGATCGCCATGGTGGAGCAGGCCCGCTCCGTCCCGATGTCGCGCAACAACTGCATGGTCGACCGGGGCGAGATGATCGCCGCGCTCGACGAGCTGCGCGCGGAGCTTCCCGCCGACCTGCGCCGGGCCGCCGCGCTGCTGGAGGAGCGGGACAAGATCATGGAGGCCGGCAAGCGCGAGGCCGACCGGATCATCAGCGAGGGTGAGGCGGAACACGCCCGGCTCGTCTCGGTCAACGAGATCACCGTCTCGGCCGAGCACGAGGGCGCGCGGATCATCGCCGAGGCGCGGGCCGAGGCGCAGCGCCTCCGCGAGGAGGTGGACGACTACGTCGACACCGCGCTGGCGAACTTCGAGCAGTTCCTCACCCGGGCGCTGGCCTCGATAGAGCGCGGCCGGGACAAGATGCACGCGCTGCGCGAGATCGGGACCTTCGGCGGGGACGAGGCGGACCGCCCGCTACCCTTCTGAGCGGCGCGCGGGCCGGTCGCCGACAGCCGGCTCCCGCCGGGCCGGAGGCGAGCCCCCGGTTCGACGGTCCGCCCGTCTGGCAGGTAACCTTCTTTGTCGGCCTCTCAACGGCCGGAGTCTGACTATGCCCAAACACTCGCCAAGCACACTCAACCCCAGGTCGCCGCTGGTCCTCGACACGAGGGAACTGCCGCGCCGACCTGGCGCGTTGCGTACGCACAAGCGGGTCGTGCCGGCACCGGCGGACCTCGGCGTGGAGTTGATCGGCGTGCCGGAGGGCGCGGACCTCGACCTCGACCTGAGGTTGGAGTCGGTGTCCGAGGGCGTACTCGTCTCCGGGACCGTCACCGGTCCCGTCAAGGGCGAGTGCGGCCGCTGCCTGCGCGAGATCGACGACTCGTTGGCCGTGACGATCCAGGAGCTGTACGCGTACGAGAACAGCACCACGGACGACACGACCGAGGAGGACGAGGTGGGCCGGATGCAGGGCGATCTGATCGACCTGGAGCCGGCGTTGCGGGACGCGGTGGTGCTGGCGCTGCCGACGAACCCGCTCTGCCGGGAGGACTGCCCAGGCCTGTGCCCCGAGTGTGGGGTGCACTGGGACGATCTGCCGGCCGACCACAGCCATCAGCAGGTCGACCCGCGTTGGGCGAGCCTGACGCAACTGACCCGTACAGAGGAGTAAGAACCGTGGCCGTCCCCAAGCGCAAGATGTCGCGCAGCAACACCCGCGCCCGCCGGGCGAACTGGAAGGCCTCGGCGGTGGCGACCGTGGCCTGCCCGCAGTGCAAGTCGGCCAAGCTGCCGCACGCCGCCTGCTCCGTCTGCGGCACCTACAACGGCCGTCAGGTCCTCGAGGTCTGACCCGGCTGCCGAGTGACGTCCCCGACCACCGGTCGGGTGACGCGCGCACCAAGGCTCTCGCCCGGTGCCCCGGCTCCCGCCACCGCCGACCGGTTCACGGTCGGCGGATCGTCGGAGCCGGGCACCGCGCGGATCGCCGTCGACCTCCTCGGCGGGGACGATGCTCCCGCCGTCGTGGTTGACGGCGCTCTGCGAGCGGTACGCACGGATCCCGCCCTGCACCTGATGCTCGTCGGCCCGATCGAGGTGGCCGACGAGCTGATCGGTGCGCTCGACCCGGCCCAGCGCGCCCGGGTCACGGTCCGCCCGGTGCGGACCGTCGTCGGCATGGCCGACCATCCCACCGCCGCCCGCGGCGAGAGCACGGTACGCACCGCCGTGCAGGCCGTCCGCGACGGGCTCGCCGACGCGGTCGTCTCCGCCGGCTCGACCGGCGCCACAGTGACCGCCGCCGCGCTCGGCCTCGGCCGCTGGACCGGGATACGCCGTCCGGCGCTCGCCGCCACGCTGCCCGCCGTCGAGGGGCCGGTGGTGCTGCTCGACGTCGGCGGCACGCTCGAACCCGGCCCGGCCACGCTGGCCCGGCACGCCCTCCTCGGTGCCGCCTACGCGTCGGTGGCCCACGCCGTCACCGCGCCCCGCGTCGGGTTGCTCTCCGTCGGCCTCGAGACGGGCAAGGGTGACCGGCTGCGCCGCGTCGCCGCGCCCGCGCTCGCCGCCGCGCCGCTGCCCTGCGACGGCCGCTACGTCGGCCTGGTCGAGGGGTACGACATCTCGCTCGGCGCCCGCGCCGACGTCGTGGTGACCGACGGCTTCACCGGAAACGTCCTGCTGAAGGCCATCGAGGGCGCGTACGCCATGGCCGGCGGCCCGCCGTCACGCGGCGGCGCCCCGCGTGCCGCGGCGCTGCTCGGGGTGGGCGGCACCGTGGTCGTGTGCCACGGCGCGGCCAGCGCCGAGGACGTCGCCTCCGGCATCGCGCTGGCCGCGCACCTGTGGCGCCGCGACGCCGCCGGGACCGCCCGCGACCTGCTCGCCGACATCCCGCACGATCCCGCACCTGACCGACACGACACCGAGGTAGCACCATGACCAACGACAAGCGGCGGCGTGCTCCCGTCGGCCACCTGGAGGCGGCCTTCGGGGTGTCGCTCGACCCGGAACTGCTGGAACGCGCGCTGACCCACCGCTCGTACGCGTACGAGAACGGCGGCCTGCCCACGAACGAGCGGCTGGAGTTCCTGGGCGACTCGGTACTCGGCGTGGTGATCACCACAGCCCTGTTCCACAACCACCCCGACCTGCCCGAGGGGCAGCTGGCGAAGCTGCGTGCCAGCGTGGTCAACATGCGGGCGCTCGCCGACGTGGCGCGTGGCCTGGGCCCGGACGGGCTCGGGGCGTACCTGCTGCTCGGCAAGGGCGAGGAGGCCACCGGCGGACGGGACAAGGCGAGCATCCTGGCCGACACGCTGGAGGCGCTGCTGGGCGCGATCTACCTCCAGTACGGCCTGGACACCGCCGCCATCGTCATCCACCGGCTGTTCGACCCGCTGATGGCCGAGTCGGCGGGCCGGGGCGCGGCGCTGGACTGGAAGACCAGCCTCCAGGAGCTGACCGCCGCGCTCGGGCTCGGCGTGCCCGAGTATCGGATCGAGGGCACCGGGCCGGATCACCTCAAGACGTTCACCGCCTGGGTGGTGGTGGCCGGCAACCGCTACGGCGGCGCGGAGGGGCGCAGCAAGAAGGAGGCCGAGCAGCGCGCGGCCGAGTCGGCCTGGCGGACGCTCACCGAGCAGGCCGAGGCCGAGGCCGCGGCGGCGGCACAGGCCGAGGCGGCGGCGCGGGCCGAGGCGGAGACGAGCCCGCAGGACGACACCACCGACGTGGAGGCGGGCGCGGGCCGTGCCTGAGCTGCCCGAGGTCGAGACCGTCCGGGTGGGACTCGCCCAGTGGGTGATCGGCCGCCGGATCGCCGCCGTCGAGGTGCGCCACCCCCGGGCGGTACGCCGGCACGCGCCCGGCAGTGCGCACTTCGCCGACGTGCTCGCCGGCCGAACGATCACCGGGGTACGCCGCCGCGGCAAGTACCTCTGGCTGCCGCTGGACAGCGGCGACGCGGTGATCGGCCACCTCGGCATGTCCGGCCAGCTGCTGCTGCAGCCGGTCGGCGCGGCCGACGAACTGCACCTGCGGGTCCGGTTCCGGTTCGCCGACGACGGGCCGGAGCTGCGCTTCGTCGACCAGCGCACGTTCGGCGGGCTGTCCGTGTCCGAAGGCGGGGCGGAGCTGCCCGCCGAGATCGCCCACATCGCCCGGGACCCGATGGACCCGGAGTTCTCCGACGAGGCGTTCGTGGCGGCGCTGCGGCGCAAGCGTACGGAGATCAAACGCGCGCTGCTCGACCAGACACTGATCTCCGGGGTGGGCAACATCTACGCCGACGAGGCACTGTGGCGGGCGAAGCTGCACGGCACCCGCCCGGCCGACGCGCTGACCCGTCCGGCCGCGCTGCGGCTGCTCGGGCACGTGCGGGACGTGCTCGCCGAGGCGATCAAGCAGGGCGGCACCAGCTTCGACGAGCTGTACGTCAACGTCAACGGCGAGAGCGGCTACTTCGACCGGTCGCTCAACGCGTACGGCCGGGAGGGGGAGCCCTGCCCGCGCTGCGGCGCGCCGATCCGGCGGGAGGCGTTCATGAACCGGTCCTCCTACAGCTGCCCGCGATGCCAGCCGCGGCCCCGGGGCACCCTCCGGGGATGACCCCGAGCCGGTTCGGGGTTGCGCCGGTGTGCATCGCCGGACGGTCCCCGGAGACGCGCCGGAGCGTACCCGGAGATGCCCTTTTCCGCCCGGTCCGCGCGGCCGGTTCCGGCCGTGCGGACCTCGCCCGGCGGATCGGGGACGAGCGGGGGCCGTTCCCCGATGTCGGGGCCCCGCCTGCTGCCTAGCGTCATCTGGGGTCGGCACAGGGCCGGCATCAGGAGGGTGGAACCCGGGACATGGGCAGGCGACCGGTGACCGTGCGGCTGGCACGGTGGAGTGCGGAGCATCCGTGGCGCGCGATCGCGTTGTGGGTGGTCTTCGTGGCGGTGTGTTTCGTGGGCGGCAGCGCCGCCGGGCTGAACGAGGCGACCGACGAGGATCAGGCGATCGGCGAGTTCGGACAGGCACAGCTGATCGTCGACAGTGGCGGGTTCGACCGGCCGGCGACCGAGAACGTGCTGATCACCGCCCGTTCGGGTTCGCTCGACCAGGCCGCGGCGAAGGCCGCCGCGCAGGACGCGGCGGACCGGCTGCGGCAGGTCGACGGTGTGGCCTCGATCGGTACGCCGATGCCGTCGCGCGACGGCAGCGCGCTGCTGGTGCCGATCACCATGTCGGGCGACCCGGGCACCGCCGGGGACCGGGTGCAGCCGCTGCGGGACACCACCGCGAAGGTGCAGGACGCGCACCCGCAACTGCGGGTGGAGCAGGTCGGCGGCCCGTCGATCGACAAGGCGCTCGACGACACGCTCGGCAAGGACTTCAAGCGCGCCGAGCTGCTGAGCCTGCCGGTGACGCTGGCCATCCTGATCATCGCGTTCGGCGCGCTGATCGCCGCCGGGGTGCCGGTACTGCTGGCGCTGTCCTCGGTGGCCGCCGCGATGGGTCTCTCCACACTCGCCTCGCACCTGGTGCCGGCCACCGACACCACGGCCAGCGTCATCCTGCTGATCGGCATGGCGGTCGGCGTGGACTACTCGCTGTTCTACGTGCGGCGGGAACGGGAGGAACGGGCGAAGGGCCGCTCCGGCCTGGACGCGGTGGAGATCGCGGCGGAGACCTCCGGGCACGCCGTGGTGGTCTCCGGCACCGCCGTGATCATCTCGATGGGCGGCCTGCTGCTCGCCCAGGACGCGATCTTCTCCTCGCTGGCGGTCGGCTCGATCCTGGTGGTGGCGGTCGCCGTGATCGGCTCGCTCACCGTGCTGCCGGCGCTGCTGGCGAAGCTGGGCCGCTGGGTGGACCGGCCGCGGGTGCCGCTGCTGTGGCGCCTCACCGCGCCGCGCAACGGGCAGCCGGCCCGGCCCCGGTTCTGGCCGGCGGTGCTCAAGCCGGCGCTGCGCGCGCCGGTGGCCACGCTGCTGATCTCGGTCGCGCTGCTGCTCGCCCTCGCCGCGCCCGCGCTCGGCATGAAGCTGAAGTTCCCCGGCCCGGAGGACGTGCCGCGCACCACCGCCGCCATGCAGGCGTACGACCGGCTCACCGCGGCCTTCCCGAGCAACGGCACCAGCCACACGGTCGCCGTGCGGGCGCCGGCCGAGCAGGCCGACCGGGTGCGGGCCGCGCTCACCGACCTGGCCGGCCGTACCGCCGCCGACCCGCTCTTCGCGCCGGCCGAGGGGGACGGCCCGGAGATCCAGGTGTCGGCGGACCGGCGGGTGTCGGTGCTGGAGGTGGCCACGCCGCACGCCAGCCGCTCCGACGAGGCGTCCCGGTCGCTGCACGAGCTGCGTGAGGACCTGGTCCCGGCCACGCTCGGCGGCATCCCGGGCGTCGAGTACGCGGTCGGCGGCGGCGTGGCCGCCAGCGAGGACTACGCCGCCCACATCTGGGCGAAGCTGCCGATCGTCGCGGCGTTCGTGCTGGCGCTGACGTTCCTGGTGATGGCGTGGACGTTCCGGTCGATCGTGGTGGCGCTGACCTCGATCGTGCTGAACCTGCTCTCCGCCGGCGCCGCGTACGGGCTGCTGGTGCTGGTCTTCCAGAGCACCTGGGCGGAGGGGCTGCTCGGCTTCACCTCGATGGACGCGATCGTCACCTGGCTGCCGCTGTTCCTGTTCGTGGTGCTTTTCGGACTGTCGATGGACTACCACGTCTTCGTGGTCAGCCGGATCCGCGAGGCGGTCGACCGGGGCATGCCCACCCGGGAGGCGGTGGCGCACGGCATCACCTCGTCGGCCGGCGTGGTGACCAGCGCGGCGGTGGTGATGGTGGCGGTGTTCTCCATCTTCGCCACACTCAGCATGATCGATTTCAAGCAGCTCGGCATCGGCCTGGCGGCGGCGATCCTGCTGGACGCCACGATCATCCGCGCGGTCGTGCTGCCCTCGGTGATGACGCTGCTCGGCGACGCGAACTGGTGGGCGCCGCGCTTCATGCGCCGCCGGCGGCCCGTCCCGGCGGTCGAGCCGCCGCCCGCCCCGGCGCCGGAGCTGGTCGGCGCCCGCTGACCCGGGGCCGCCCCGGCGGCATCCGTTCCCCGTGACACGCCCGGGAGCCACCGCTCCCGGGCGTGTCGCTCTCCGATGGCGTCACGGCAGGGCGCACGGCTCCCGCCAGGCGTCCAACTGGCGGTCCTTGCGGATCGAGGCGAAGCCGTAGCCGACCGAGGTGACGCAGAAGTCGGCCGGCTCGCCGGTGTACTCGACGTGGAAGACCGGCTTGCCGGCGTCGACGAACGGCAGCAGCTTCGCGCACTCGCGGCGGCGTACGCACTCCTGGTTGACCGCGAAGTCGAAGTCGGGGGCCAGCGCGGCCACCTGCGGCACGTCGTCGACCAGGCCGGGAGAGAGGTCCAGCTTGCGGGCCAGCCCGGCCAGCCGGCGGTTGAACAGCAACTGGTCGTCGAAGTCCAGCGGGAAGCCGGAGCGGTGCCGGTAGCCGTCCGCGTCTGCGAGCGCCACCGCGCCGAAGCCCTTGCCCCGGCACAGCCGGAACCGGTCGGCCAGCACCGGCGCGAGCGCGTCCCAGCCCCGTAGGTCCAGGAAACGGCTCCCCGGCCGCCCCGGCACGCCCGCGCCGCGCACGGCGGTGGGGAAGCGGGTGGCGTCCGGGTCGTCGGCGGCGTACGTGCCGACCCGGACGTGGCAGACCAGCCGGCGGCCCCGCTCGCGCAGCGCGGCGGTCTCGGCCGAGGTGGTCGCCACCGGGTCGAGGAGGAAGACGTCGGCGTCGACTGTGAGGTCCACCGGGGTGGTGAGCTGCCACTGCCACCGCCAGCTGTCGGCCTGCGCCGCCGGCCAGGGCGTGGGCGCGCCGGGGGGCGTGACCGGCCGGCGGCAGGCCGGCACCGGGGCGAGCAGCAGCGCGGTCAGCGCGAGCGCCACGCCCCGGCGCGGGCCACGTCGGCGGACGTGGGCCGGCCGGGAGCGCGGCACGGCCCACACCGGCCGGATCCGCATCGACAGCTCCCCGGACGCGGGCGGCCCGACGCCGCCCCCGACCGGTCAACGAGCGCCGGGCCGGTCACGACGCGCGGTCAGCTCGGGGTGGCGAAGACCTGCGTCCAGTACGGCCCGTTGCTGCGCGCCACACCCACCCCGATCTGGGTGTACGAGCAGTTGAGGATGTTCTTCCGGTGGCCCTCGGAGTTCATCCAGCCCTCCATGACCGCCGCCGGGGTCTGGTAGTTCCAGGCCACGTTCTCGCCCACCATGCGGTAGCTGTAGCCGGCGGCCTTGACCCGGTCCCAGGGCTGGCTGCCGTCGCTGCCCGTGTGGTCCATCTTCTGGTGGTCGGCCTGGTCCTGGCTGTGCCGCTGGGCGGCCAGGTTCAGCTTGGCGTTGACGGTGAGCGCCTTGCAGCCGGCCTTCGCCCGCTCCTGGTTGACGATCGTGACGACCTTCTGGAGTTCCGCGCTGAGCCCGGTCGTGGCGGTGGTCTTGGTGCTCGTGGAGCCGCCGCTGGACCCGCCACTGCTCGACCCGCCGCCGGGGGCGCTGCTGCGCTCCTGCTGCCGCGACGGGGCGGTGCTGCGGCTCGGCTTCGGGGTGGCCTTCTTCGTCGGGCTCGGCGCGGCGGTGGTCGGTACGGCGGACGGGCTCGCCGACTCGGGCGCGAGCGCGGCGGGTCCGTCATCGGTCCCGTCGGGCGCCTGCGGCGCGGCGGCCACCGGCGCGTCGGCGGAGGTGCGCTGAGTGCCCTGGTCGTCGCCGGGCAGCAGGACGGCGCCCACGCCGAGGCTCACCACGAGCGTCGCCGCGGCGGCGGCCCCGCCGATCACGAGCGGCCGGGACAGGCGCCGCTTCGGGCGCCGCCGGTCGTCGGCCGGGGT
This sequence comes from Micromonospora sp. CNZ285, assembly GCF_004637285.1. NCBI lineage: Bacteria > Bacillati > Actinomycetota > Actinomycetes > Micromonosporales > Micromonosporaceae > Micromonospora > Micromonospora sp. CNZ285. Next base: position 6,833,736 of record NZ_SPQD01000001.1, read on the forward strand.
GTCGGTCGCCGGCTGCCAGGTCGCGGTGGGCTGCTCCCAGCCACCGGCCGGCTGCTCCTGCCCCGGCCAGGCGGCGGGCTGTTCCCGGCCCTGCCAGGTGGCCGGCTGCTCGTGGCCCTGCCACGCGCCGTGCTGGTCCTGGCCCTGCCATGCGGGCTCCTGGCCGTGCCACGCGGCGGTGTGCTGCTCCTCGCCGTTCCACCGGTCCCGGGGTGCCGGGGGCGCGTTCTCCGGGCCGTAGCCCGCGGGGGCCGGACCGGCGGGCGGCCGCTGCGCGGCGTCCCCGAACAGGTACGACGACCGCGGCTCGGGCCGGTCGCTGAGCCACGCCGGACCCTCGTCGGTCGGCGGCTCGGGACGCCGGCGGGCGCCCTCCGGTTCGATCGGGTCGTTCCAGCGGTACACGCCTGTCCCCTCCACGGGTCGGTTGCGGGCCCGGGTGACGCTACGGGCGCGCTCCAAGCTGCGGCAACGTGGCTAAGAAAGAGTTAAGGCGAAGCCGGCGGCGAGGATGAGTCGTTCACGCATTTCCGGCGTACAGTAAAGGCGTCCGGACAGAGCGTGTCCGCGCCTTGTGGCAGCCCCCCGGCGAGTGGACCGGCAGACGTGGAGATGATCTACGGCCTTGGTCAACTTGACGAAGGAGGGGGTTTCGGCTCAATATGTAGGTGTCGCCAGTCGCGCCCAGCCATGCCCCGATGCAGTGGGAATGGCAGCCGCGAACATCATGGGCGCGCGTTGGCCGGCCTTTCCGGCAGCGCACATCAAGGAGTCAGCATGGCGAAGGCCCTCTACGGCCACGTAAGTGCAGCGCCCGACCGGCGTCTGCTCGACGAGGTCACCCGACTGCGTGCCAGGGTTCAGGCACTGGAGTTCGAGATCACGCGTCTGCGCGCCGACAACGATCGGCTTGCGGCGGCAGCGGCGGAGGCCGATGACCTCCTCCGTCTGGCCGAGCCCGCACTGACCTGATCTCCAGTTGTCGGAAAACTGAATCGCACCACACCGAAAAGCGCGCCGACACTCAAGTGCCGGCGCGCAGCCATGTGCGGACCCCTTTTCGTCGCCGCCGTCGTAATTCTCGATCTTGCAGAAGTGCCCGGAATTGCGCCCGGTAATTGTGATCATGCATTTCCGTTCCGCCCGCGACGGCCGGGCGGAAAGCGGACAGCCGGTCCGGCGGGTGGGTCGCGTGGCGGCGGCGCCCCGGTCCCGGGTTAGTCTGCGGGTTCACCAGGTCCGCGCAGCCGGCGACGGTACGGCGGCCACCGGACGAGGATCGAGAAGGTGCATCTCAAGAGCCTGACGGTGAAGGGCTTCAAATCCTTCGCCTCCGCCACGACGTTGAAGCTGGAGCCCGGGATCACCTGCGTGGTGGGCCCGAACGGCTCCGGCAAGTCCAACGTCGTCGACGCCATCGCCTGGGTGCTCGGCGAGCAGGGCGCCAAGGCGCTGCGCGGCGGCAAGATGGAGGACGTCATCTTCGCCGGCACCGCCGGGCGGGCGCCGCTGGGCCGGGCCGAGGTCACCCTCACCATCGACAACACCGACGGCGCGCTGCCGATCGAGTACACCGAGGTCTCCATCACCCGCCGGATGTTCCGCTCCGGCGAGAGCGAGTACGAGATCAACGGCGACTCCTGCCGCCTGCTCGACATCCAGGAGCTGCTGTCCGACTCGGGCATCGGCCGCGAGATGCACATCATCGTCGGGCAAGGCCGGCTCGACGGCATGCTGCACGCCAAGCCGGAGGACCGGCGCGCGTTCATCGAGGAGGCGGCGGGCGTCCTCAAGCACCGCAAGCGCAAGGAGAAGGCGCTGCGGAAGCTCGACGCGATGCAGACCAACCTCAACCGCCTGACCGACCTCACCGCCGAGCTGCGCCGCCAGCTCAAGCCGCTGGGCCGGCAGGCCGAGGTGGCCCGCCGCGCCGCCGGCATCCAGGCCAACCTGCGCGACGCCCGGCTGAGGCTGCTCGCCGACGACCTGCACACGCTGCGGACCACACTGGACAAGGAGATCGCCGACGAGACCGCGCTGCGCGAGCGGCGCGAGCTGATCGAGGCCGAGCACGGCGAGGTGCAGGGCCGCCTCGGCGAGCTGGAGGCGGCGCTGGCCGAGGACGCCCCGCTCCTCGCGGCCGCGCAGGACACCTGGTACCGCCTCTCCGCGCTCCAGGAGCGGTTCCGCTCGATCGAGCAGCTGGCCCGGGAGCGGCTGCGTCACCTCAGCGCCGCCGGCGACGACGAGCGCCCCGGGCGCGACCCGGAGCAGCTGGAGGCGGAGTCGCGGCGGGTCCGCGAGCAGGAGGAGGAGCTGCGCGCCGCGCTCACCGAGGACCAGATCCGGCTGGCCGAGGCGGTCGAGCACCGCCAGGAGCTGGAACGCCAGCTCGCCGCCGCCGAACGGGAACTGGTCGCCGCGGCCAAGGCGATCGCCGACCGGCGGGAAGGGCTGGCCCGCCTGACCGGCCAGGTCAACTCCGCCCGGGCGCGGACCACGAGCGCCGGCGAGGAGATCGAACGGCTCGCCGCCGCGCACACCGACGCGATGGGCCGGGCCGAGAAGGCGCAGGCCGACCTGGACGCGGTAGCCGAACAGTCGACCGAGGCGGACCGGGACAACGCCGACCTGGACGCGCGGCACGACGAGGCGGTGGCCGTCCACGAGCGGGCTCAGGCGGCGGTGCGCAGCCTTGCCGACGGTGAGCGCGCCGCCGAGAAGGACGCCGCCACCTGGAAGGCCCGCGAGGAGGCGCTCGCCATGGGCCTGCGCCGCAAGGACGGCGCCGGGGAACTGCTGGCCCGCGCCGACCAGGTGCCCGGCCTGCTCGGCAGCCTCGCCGGGCTGCTCACCGTCGCGCCCGGTGACGAGGCGGCGCTCGCCGCCGCGCTGGGCGGCCTGGCCGACGCGGTGGCGGTCAGCGGCGTGGACGAAGCCGTCGAGGCGATGCGGCTGCTCAAGATCTCCGACGCGGGCCGGGCCGGGCTGCTGGTCGGCAGCCCCGCCGGTCCGGGCATGGACGGTCCCGCCGACGCGCTGCGCCCGAAGCTGCCCGAGGGTGCCCGCTGGGCCCCCGACCTGGTGGAGTGCTCGTCCGCGATCCGCCCGGCCGTGCACCGGGCGCTGCGCGACGTGGCGCTCGTCGACGACCTCGCCGCCGCGTCCGCGCTCGTCGCCGCGAACCCGGAGCTGCGCGCGGTCACGCCCGACGGCGACGTGGTCGGTGCGTACGCGGCGGCGGGCGGGTCGGCCAAGGCGCCCAGCTTCATCGAGGTGCAGGCCGCTGTCGAGGAGGCGCGGGCCAACCGGGCCACCGCCGAACGCACCGCCGCCGAGCTGCGCGAACAGCTGGCCGAGGCGCGCGCCGAGGTGGCCGCCGCCAAGGAGGCGGTGCAGCACGCCGCCGCCGCCAAGCGGGAGGCGGAGAGCCACCGCAACGCCGCCGCGCGCCGCCTCGCCGAACTGGGCGCCGCCGCCCGCTCGGCGAAGGCGGAGACCGACCGGCTCGGCGAGTCCCGGGCCCGCGCCGAGGCGGCCCGGGAACGGGACCTCGCGGCGCTCGCCGAGCTGGAGGAACGGCTGCGGCTGGCCGAGGCCACCCCGATCGACGCCGAACCGTCCGCCGAGGAACGCGACCAGCTCGCCGCCATGGTGCCGCAGGCGCGGCAGAACGAGATGGAGGTCCGGCTCGCGGTGCGTACCGCCGAGGAGCGGGTGGCCTCGATCGCCGGGCGGGCCGACTCGCTGGCCCGGCAGGCCACCGCCGAACGGGCGGCGCGGGAGCGCGCCGCGGCCCGGCGCGCGGCCCGCACGCGCGGCGCCCAGATCGCCCGGGCCGTGGTCGGCGGCGCCCGCGAGGCGCTGACCCGGCTCACCGTCTCCATCGCCCGGGCCGAGGAGCACCGCGACGCCGTCGCCCGCGAACGCGCCGCGCGCGAGGCCGAGCTGTCCGAGGTACGCGGCGCGGCCAAGCGCCTCGCCGCCGAGCTGGAGCGGCTCACCAGCCAGGTGCACCGCGACGAGGTGGCCCGCGCCGAGCAGCGGATGCGCATCGAGCAGTTGGAGGCGAAGGCCGCCGAGGACTTCGGTCTGGACGTGCCCACGCTCGTCGCCGAGTACGGCCCGGACCGGCTGGTCCCGCCCACCGACGCGGACGTGGCGCTCGCCGAGAAGGAGGGCCGGCCGGTGCCCGAGCCGGTCCGCTACGAGCGGCCGGTGCAGGAGAAGCGGGCCGCCAAGGCGGAGCGGGAGCTGGCCCTGCTGGGCAAGGTGAACCCGCTCGCGCTGGAGGAGTTCGCCGCGCTGGAGGAGCGCTTCAAGTTCCTCTCCGAGCAACTGGAGGACCTCAAGGCCACCCGGCGTGACCTGCTCACCGTGGTCAAGGACGTGGACGACCGGATCCTTGAGGTCTTCGCGAGCGCGTTCGAGGACACCGCACGGGAGTTCGAGCAGGTCTTCACCGTGCTGTTCCCCGGCGGCGAGGGCCGGCTCGTGCTCACCGACCCGGAGGACCTGCTCACCACAGGCGTCGAGGTCGAGGCCCGCCCGCCGGGCAAGAAGATCAAGCGGCTCTCGCTGCTCTCCGGCGGGGAGCGGTCGCTGACCGCGGTGGCGATGCTCGTGGCGATCTTCCGCGCCCGGCCCAGCCCGTTCTACATCATGGACGAGGTGGAGGCGGCGCTCGACGACGTGAACCTGGGCCGCCTGATCACGCTGCTGGCGCAGTTGCGGGAGAAGAGCCAGCTCATCGTGATCACGCACCAGAAGCGGACCATGGAGATCGCCGACGCGCTCTACGGAGTGACGATGCGCGCCGGTGTGACCCAGGTGATCAGCCAGCGGCTCAACCGGGCCGACGACGAGGAACAGGTGACGAGCGAGTGAGTCGGGAACGCGCCACGGCGCTCCTGGTGGACTTCGACGGCGTACTGCGCCGCTGGGATCCGGCGGTGGCCGCCGGCGTCGAGCGGGAGTACGGGCTGACCGAGGGCGTCCTCGGTGAGATCGCGATGTCCTGGGGACTGCTCCAGCCGGTGCTCACCGGCCAGGTCAGCCACGCCCAGTGGATGGTGAGCGTGGCCGACGCGCTGACCCCCACGGTCGGCGCGGACCGGGCCCGCGCGGCGGTCCAGGAGTGGCAGAGCTACCGCGGTGAGGTCGACCCGGAGGTGCTGGCGTTCCTCCGCGAGGTACGTGCCGCGGGCATCCGGGTCGGGCTGGGCACCAACGCCACCGACCTGCTCGACGCCGACCTGGCCGCGCTGGGCCTGACCGAGGAGCTGGACGTGATCGTCAACTCCTCGGTCGTCGGGGTGCACAAGCCGGCGAAGGAGTACTTCCAGGCCGCCTGCGAGGCGTTGGCGACGCCACCGGGGCGGGTGCTGTTCGTCGACGACGAGGACCGCGCGGTGGCCGGCGCCCGGGTGGCGGGTCTGTCCGCGCACCGCTGGAGCGGCCCGGCCGACCTGCGGTACCTGCGGGCGGCGCTGGCGTACTGATCCGGCTCAGGCGCCGGTGACGCCGTCGATGCGTTCCCGGATCAGGTCGGCGTGGCCGTTGTGCCGGGCGTACTCCTCGATCATGTGCACGTACACCCAGCGCAGGCTGATCTCGTGCGTGGTGTCGCCCCGGCGGTGGTGGAAGGTGTGCTCCAGCGGCAGGCCGGCCACCGCCTCCCGGGCCGCCTCGATCTCGGCGCGCAGCGTGGCGAACGCCTCGGCCGGGTCGGCGCCGGCGATGTCGTTGTGGTCCGCGTCCGGGTCGGTGCTGTAGTCGTAGAGCGTGGGCACGTCCTGCCCGGCGGCGCGGATGCGGAACCACCAGCGCTCCACGTCGGCCATGTGCCGGACCAGGCCGAGCAGGGTCAGCCCGGAGGGCTCGACGCTGCGGGTACGCAGTTGCTCGGCGGTCAGCCCGGCGCACTTGTGCACCAGGGTGTCGCGATGGTGGTCGAGCCAGCCCTCGAGCATGGTGCGCTCGTCGGCGACGTAGGGCTCGTGGCGGCGGTCGATCTCAGGAACGGTCCAGGTCATGGGCGCAGATGTTAAGAGGGGCCCGCGGTACAACGCGAGGCGTTAACAGGGGGCCCTTCCTTACACCCTCAGGGAACCACGACGACGGGCCAGCGGCCGGTGCGGACCAGCCGGGTGGCCACCGAGCCGACCAGCCTGTGCCCGGCCTGCTCGGACGAGCCGACCACCACCATGTCGGCCCGGTGCTCGTCGGCGGCCCGGCACAGCTCGGTGTAGGCGTCGCCGCGCCGGCACAGGAACGTCACCGGCAGGTCCAGTTCCTCGGCGCCGCGCCGGCACTCGGCACGAAGCTCGTCGGCCAGCTCGTCGTGGGTCTGCTGGACCGCACCGGCCACCACGCCGGAGAGCATCGCGCTGTACGCGGCCGGCGAGCTGACGAACACCGCCACCAGCGTGGCGCCCTGCCGCCGGGCCAGTCCGGCGGCGTACGCGGCGGCGCGCATCGAGGTGCGGCTGCCGTCCACGCCGACGAGCACCACCCGCGGCCCGTCCGTACCCCGTTCGTAGGGCAGCGGACGGGTCTGCGGGCCGTACCGTTCACGCTCCGCGGCGTCCATCGTCAGTCCGTCGTTCCGGCCGGGACGGCCTCGGCCGTCTCCCGCCCGGTGGGAACCGGCTCGGCGTTGGAGCGGCGCAGCGGCACCTCCCGGATGAGGACCACCGCGATCAGGGCGAGCAGCCCGAACGGGGCGGCGGCCAGGAAGATGTCACCGGCGGCGTGGCCGTACGCGGACTCGACCACGGCGCGGATCGGGCCGGGCAGCGTGTGCACGTCCGGCAGGCCGCCGCCACCCGAGCCGGAGGCCGGGACGCCGAGGCGGCTCAGGCCGTCGGCCAGGTAACCGGTGACCCGGTGCCCGAGGATCGCGCCGAGCGCGCTGACGCCGATCGCGCCGCCGAGGCTGCGGAAGAACGCCACCACCGAGCTGGCCGCGCCGAGTTCGTCCGGGCGGACCGTGTTCTGCACGGCGAGCACCAGGTTCTGCATGCTCATGCCGACGCCGAGGCCGATCAGCGCCATGAACACGGCGAGGCGCCAGTACGGGGTGTCCGCGCGCATGGTGCCCATCAGCGCGAAGCCGGCGGTGAGCAGCACCGAGCCGATGACCAGCCAGCTCTTCCAGCGGCCGGTGCTGGTGATGATCCGGCCGACCACCGTCGAGGAGACCAGCAGGCCGCCGATCATGGGCAGTGTCATCAGGCCGGACATGGTCGGGCTGGCGCCACGGCTGATCTGGAAGTACTGGCCGAGGAAGACCGACGCGCCGAACATGCCGACGCCGACCGCGATGCTGGCGATCACGGCGAGCGTGATGGTGCGGTTGCGGAACAGGTGCGGCGGGATCATCGGTTCCGCGGCACGCGTCTCGACCCGGGCGGCGAGCACGCCGAGCACCGCCGCGCCGGCCACCATCGCGCCGCTGGTCCAGGAGATCCAGTCGTACCGGTCGCCGGCCAGGGTGATCCAGACCAGCAGCAGCGAGACGGCGGCGGTGATGAGCGTCGCGCCCCACCAGTCGATCTTCACCTCGCGCTTGACCACCGGCAGGCGCAGCGTCCGCTGGAGCACGACCAGGGCGAGCACGGCGAACGGCACGCCGACGTAGAAGCACCAGCGCCAGCCGAGCCAGGAGGTGTCCACGATCACGCCGCCGATCAGCGGGCCGCCGATGGTGCCGACGGCCATTACCGCGCCGAGGTAGCCGCTGTACCGGCCGCGCTCGCGCGGCGCGATCATCGTCGCCATGATCACCTGGGCCAGGGCGGTGAGACCGCCCGCGCCGACGCCCTGCACCACCCGGCAGGCGATCAGCTCACCTGTGGTCTGCGCCTGCCCGGCGAGCACCGAGCCCAGCACGAAGACCACGAGGGAGAGCTGCACCAGCAGCTTCTTGCTGAACAGGTCGGAGAGCTTGCCCCAGATGGGCGTGGTCGCGGTGGTCGCCAGCAGCGTCGAGGTGACCACCCAGGTGTACGCGGACTGGCCGCCGCGCAGGTCGGTGATGATCCGCGGCAGCGCGTTGGAGACCACGGTGGAGGAGAGGATCGCGACGAACATGCCCAGCAGCAGGCCGGAGAGTGCCTCCAGGATCTGCCGGTGGGACATGTCGACGGCGGTCGCCCGCGCGGGCGCAGTCGCCTGGGTCATCGTGGATTGCCTCCGGAACGGGGGTGAAAGGTTGCCTTGGGCAACCGTAGAAGTCGTTGCCTTGAGCAACAACTCGGGCCGGACGGGCTTTGTTCCCTCCAGGCGAGGGATCAGAACGACTCGTTGAAGCGGTGCATCAGCCGGGCCAGGTCCGCCACGTCCTCTTGCGGCCAGCTTTCGAGCGAACGCCTTATCTGTCCGAGTCGGGCCGCCCGGGCCGCGTCGAACCGCCGGGTGCCCTCTTCGGTCAGGCTCAGCTGGGCCGCCCGCCGGTCGGTCGGGTCCGGGTCGCGCCGGACCAGGCCCAGCGCCTCCAGCCCGCCGATCTGGCGGCTGAGCGTGCCCTTGCCGATGCCCAGCTTCGCGGCCAGGTCGGTGAGGCGGATCGACCCGGAGCGGCGCAGCCAGAGCAGCAGGCCGTACGCGTTCGGTTCCAGGTTCGGGTGGACCTCGCGGGCGATCTCCCAGGACAACGCCCGGCCGCGGCGCAGCAGCGCGGTCAACTCGTGTTCCACGGCGCGCAGCGTCTCGTCCACGCTCAGAGGGTACTCAGTCCCCGTCGCTGAGTTGCTGGTGCGCCACCGGTCGCAGCTCGCCCTCACTGGTCGTGCCCTCGATCACCACGGCCGCCCTGCGGCCCTGATGCGTGAGCGTGGCGACCGCGTTGCCGAAGTAGGGCCCGGCCAGCTTCCGCCAGCGCACCGGCGGGCGGCGTACCCCGGCCGAGCGCGCCAGCGCCCGGGTCGCACCGGCCGGCCCCGGATTCCAGCCCAGCGTCATCAGCGGGCGCATCGCGGCCGGCACCTGGTTGTGGATCGGCGAGCAGGTGAGCTGGTGCACGGGAGTCCGGACGTTGCGGTCGGCGAACCGCGCCCGGGCCACGTACGAGTGGTGCACGTCACCGGAGAGCACGCTGATCGACGCCGGTCGCGCGTACGCCGGCCCGGCGCCCACCCGCGCCCCGGTGCGCGGCGCGGTGCCGCTGCCCAGCCGCGCGAACAGCTCGCCCAGCGCCTCGAACGAGCGCCGGAACGCGGCCCAGTGCTCCAGGTCCAGGGCCCGGCGGATCTGCTCGGAGATCCGGGCCACCCAGGGGCGGCTGGAATCTGCCAGGCGCTCGTTCCACGCCTCGACGTGGTGGATGCCCGGCGGCAGCAGCCACGGCAGCGAGCTGCCCACCACCAGGTGGTCGTAGGTGCCGTGCGCCTGGTCGAGGAACCACGACCACTCGCCCGGCGGCAGCATCGCCCGGCTGCCGGGCAGGAGCACCCGGCTGGACCGGTTGTCCAGCATGACCAGGCGGGTACGGCCCAGGTCCAGCGCGTAGCTCCACTGGTACTGCACGGCCCGCCAGCGCTCGGTGTCGTGCGCCAGGTCGGCCTCCTTGTCGACCCGCTCGCCGAACTCGTGCAGCACGCCTGTGGCGTCCTCGGCGGCGACCACCTTCGCGTACACCGGGTCGGCGGCGATCTCGTCCGGGCTGAGGTTGCCCAGGTGCTGGTAGACCCAGTAGGAGGCGAGGCCGCTGCGGATCCGCTCGGCCCACCACGGCTGCTCGCGCATGTCCGCGCGCCACGACTGCGAGGTGTTCCAGTCGTCGATCACCTCGTGGTCGTCGAAGATCATCACGCTCGGCACGGTGGAGAACAGCCAGCGGATCTCCGGGTCGCGCCACGACTCCAGGTAGAGCTTGGTGTACTCGTCGAAGCTCACCACCTGCGTCGCCGGGGCGTCCTTCGGCCGCCGCCGGCGCCGTTTGAGCAGCCGCCGCACGGTGGGCGAGGTCTCGTCCGCGTACACCTGGTCGCCGAGCAGCACCAGCAGGTCGGGCAGCACGGCCTCGTCGGGCGCGGCCATCACCCGCCGGGCGTACGCGTCCAGCGCGTCAGGCGGCAGCCGGCGCGCGGTGGAGTGCTGGGTGGTCTCCCGGCACGAGCCGAACAGCAGCCGCACCGGCTGGTCGGCGTCGTCGAGCGCGCGGGTGCGGATCACGCTGGGCGGGAACGACGAGTCGGGCAGCGGCCACGCCACCTCGTCGTCGATCAGCACCTCGTACGTCGTGGCGCTGTCCGGGGTGAGCCCGCTCACCACGACGATCGCGTAGTGGTGGTCGTACGCCGAGAAGGTGGGCGCGCTGCCGGTGGCGCCGTCCGCCGTGCGGACGGTGACCACGGCGGGCGAACTGGTCTCCACCCAGACGGTCGCCCGCGTGTCGACGACCCGGCGCAGCAGCGGGCCGATGAGCAGGCGGGAACCGGGCACGACGCACCTCCGACAAGATCGTTGCGGCTGATTCCTACCCGGCCGGCGGTTGCGGTACGCCTTCCGGTGCGAGCGTACCCGCAGGTTGTTCGCGTGCCGAGGCGGTGAGTGGGACGCCGTCGTCGGCATCTGACAGGATTTCGGGCATGACGGAATACCTCCTCGTCGCTCTCGCCCTGCTCGGCGTGCTGATCATCGGCGGCCTGAGCCTCGTGGTGCCCCGGCTGCGCCGGCGCCCGCAGCCGCCGCTGCCGCGCACGGAGGTCGACACCCGGACGGAGGAGGACCTGGCCGGCCCGCCGGTCGAGGCCCCGGAGGCGGAACTCACCACCGGCGTGGTGGTCGAGGCGCCGCCGGCCCCTCCGGTCGAGGTGCCGCAGGTCGAGGTGCCGGAGCCGACCGCCGGCCGCCTGGTCCGGCTGCGCTCGCGGCTGTCCCGCTCGCAGAACGTCTTCGGCAAGGGCCTGCTCGGCCTGCTCAGCCGCGACCGGCTGGACGAGGACACCTGGGAGGAGATCGAGGACAGCCTGATCACCGCCGACGTCGGCATCGACGCCACCCGGGAGATCGTCGACCGGCTGCGCGAGCGGACCCGGGTGCTCGGCACCCGTACCGGGGACGAGCTGCGCGCGCTGCTCGCCGCCGAGCTGGTCAACGCGCTCGACCCGGGCCTGGACCGCTCGCTGCGCACCGCGCCGAAGGAGGGCGTCCCGGCGGTGGTGCTCGTGGTCGGCGTCAACGGCGCCGGCAAGACCACCACCTGCGGCAAGATCGCCCGGGTACTCGTCGCGGACGGCCGCAGCGTGCTGCTCGGCGCCGCCGACACGTTCCGGGCCGCCGCCGCCGACCAGCTGGAGACCTGGGGCGGCCGGGTGGGCGCCGAGACGGTCCGCGGGCCCGAGGCCGCCGACCCGGCGAGCGTCGCGTTCGACGCGGTCAAGCGCGGCATCGACACCGGCGTGGACACCGTGCTCATCGACACCGCCGGCCGGCTCCAGAACAAGATCGGCCTGATGGACGAGCTGGGCAAGGTCAAGCGGGTGGTGGAGAAGCACGGCCCGATCGACGAGACGCTGCTGATCCTCGACGCCACCACCGGCCAGAACGGGCTGGAGCAGGCGCGGGTCTTCACCGAGGCGGTCAACGTCACCGGCGTGGTGCTGACCAAGCTCGACGGCACCGCCAAGGGCGGCATCGTGATCGCCGTGCAGCGCAAGCTCGGCATCCCGGTCAAGCTCGTCGGCCTCGGCGAGGGCAAGGACGACCTGGCCCCGTTCGACCCGGCACAGTTCGTCGACGCGTTGCTCGGCACCGAGCCGCTCGCCCGGGACGCGTAGCCTCTCCCGTGACGACTGACGATCGCGCCTACGCGGGGTGGCGCGACCCCAGCCACCCGTCGCCACGCCTCGGGAGACCGTACGTGACTTCGCAGGAGATCCCGCTGCACGGCGGGAACGTGAGCACCGTGGTCCGTGTGGGAGACACGGTCCGGCGCAACGCCGGCCCGTGGACGCCCTCCGTGCACGCGCTGCTGCGCCACCTGGAGTACGTCGGATTCACCGGCGCGCCCCGGGCGCTCGGCATGGACGAGCGCAACCGGGAGGTCCTGTCGTACCTGGAGGGGGAGTGCGGGGAGTACCCGCTGGCTCCGCACTGGGTCACCGACGAGGCCCTGGTGACGGTGGCCACCATGCTGCGGATGTTCCACGACGCGCAGTACGGCTTCACCCCGCCGCCCGGCGCGGTCTGGCGCTCGTTCGGGCCGCCCCCGCCGGACACCGAGGTCATCTGCCACCACGACGCCGCGCCGCACAACGTGATCTGGCGGCCGGACGGCACGCTCGGGCTGATCGACTTCGACCTCGCCTCGCCCGGCGCCCGCATCTACGACGTGGCGTACGCCGCCTGGACCTGGGTGCCGATCTTCTCCGACCGGGACTCGATCACGCTCGGCTGGAAGCACCCGGACCGGCCGCGCCGGCTGCGGCTGTTCGCCGACGCGTACGGGCTGATCCCGCGCGACCGGCACCGGCTCATCCGGACCATCCGCAAGCGCATCGTCGACCACGTCGAGGGCATCCGGCGGATGGCCGCCGCCGGTGAGCCGGCGTTCGTCCGGATCGTCCACAAGGGCCACCTGCGTCGGCCTATGCGTGACCTGCGGCTGCTCGACTACGAGCGGCACCAGCTGGAGTACGCGCTGCGCTGAGCAAGATCGGCGTTCTTCACACGCCGGAAACAACCCGTCACGCGTCGGAAATCGCGCGGTGTCGCTGAAGGAAACAGCCGGCGACAAAGCTTCCGCGCAACCGGCTGACGGGCGATGCTGCCAGGTCTCAGTCGGAGGGAGGAATACGACAACGAGAGGAGGCAGCGTGGAGATCGACACCGGGAACACTGCCTGGTTGCTTGTCTCGACTGCCCTCGTGCTGCTCATGACCCCCGGTCTCGCGCTGTTCTACGGCGGCCTGAACCGGTCCAAGGGCGTTCTGAACATGATGATGATGAGCTTCTCGTCCATCGGGCTCGTCAGCATCCTGTGGCTTTTCTACGGCTTCACCGTCGCCTTCGGCGAGGGCGGCAGGTTCTGGGGTGACCTGGGCCAGTACCTCGGCACCAAGACCTTCGTCGGCGAGAACGACCTGTGGGGCGAGACCGGCATCCCGATCTACGTCTTCATCGCCTTCCAGATGATGTTCGCGATCATCACCGTGGCGCTGATCAGCGGCGCGCTGTCCGACCGGGTGAAGTTCGCCGGCTGGCTGCTGTTCGCGTTCGGCTGGGCCACCCTGGTCTACTTCCCGGTCGCCCACATGGTCTGGGGCGGCGGGCTGATCGGCGGCGACATCGGCGCGCTGGACTTCGCCGGTGGTACCGCTGTGCACATCAACGCCGGTGCGGCGGCACTCGCGCTGGTGCTCGTGCTCGGCAAGCGGGTCGGCTGGCCGCGCGAGAGCATGAAGCCGCACAACGTCCCGATGGTCGCCCTCGGCGCCGCGCTGCTGTGGTTCGGCTGGTTCGGCTTCAACGCGGGCTCCGAGCTGACCGCCGACGGGGTCACCGCGCTGGCGTTCATCAACACCCAGGTCGCCACCGCCGCCGCGCTGCTCGGCTGGATCGTGGTGGAGTGGCTGCGCGACGGCAAGCCGACCCTGGTCGGCGCCTCGTCCGGCGCCATCGCCGGCCTGGTCGCGATCACCCCGGCCTGTGCGTTCATCACCCCGGCCGCAGCGGTGCTGCTGGGCGTGGTGGCCGGTGCGGTCTGCGCCCTCGCGGTCGGCCTGAAGTACCGGCTCGGCTACGACGACTCCCTCGACGTGGTGGGCGTGCACTTCGTCGGCGGCTGGATCGGCTGCCTCTGGATCGGCCTGTTCGGCACCGCCTCGGTCAGCTCGCTGGTGGAGACCGACGGCCTGTTCGTCGGCGGCGACGCCTCGCTGCTCGGCAAGCAGGCGATCAGCGCCCTGATCGTCAGCGTCTACTCCTTCGTGGTCGCCTTCGCCCTGGGCTTCGTGATCGACAAGACGATCGGCCTGCGGGTCTCCGCCGAGGCCGAGGTCGACGGCATCGACATCGCCGAGCACGCGGAGAGCGGCTACGACCTGTCGCCCACCACGGGCAGCAGCGGTGGCGCGTTCGCGATGGCCGGGATCGGCGCCGGCAAGCCGGCCGCGGAGCCCGCCGTCGAGTCCGACGAGTCCGCGCCGGTCAGCGAGAAGGTCGCCGGTTAACGTTCCTGGGATGGAGGGGTTGGACATGAAGCTGGTGACCGCGGTCATCAAGCCGTACCAGCTGGACGCGGTGAAGGAGGCCCTGCACGCACTCGGTGTGGCCGGGCTGACCGTCAGCGAGGTCCAGGGCTACGGCCGGCAGAAGGGGCACACCGAGGTCTACCGGGGTGCCGAGTACACGGTCGAGTTCCTGCCCAAGATCCGGGTCGAGGTCCTCACCGACGAGATGGACGTCGACAAGATCGTGGACGCGATCGTCGGCGCCGCCCGGACCGGCAAGATCGGCGACGGCAAGGTCTGGGTGACCGGCGTCGAGGAGGTCGTCCGGGTACGTACCGGCGAGCGCGGGCTCGACGCCCTCTGATCGCCGGATCCGCCGACATGACCTCGTTGACCACTGCCACCGGCCCCTCCGAGGGCCAGGCGGTGGTCAACGGGGTCGTCGGCGTACCCGGGGGCATCGGCGCGGCGGCCCGGTCCGCGCGGGCCGACGCGCTCGACGCCTGGCTGTGCCGGGCCTTCCCGGACCGGGACGGGGTCGCGCTCGTCGCGGTGGGCGGGCTGGGCCGCCGCCAGTGCGCCCCCTACGGCGACCTCGACCTGGTGCTGCTGCACGCGGGGGTGCCCGGCATCGACGAGCTGGCCGCGTCGCTCTGGTATCCGATCTGGGACGCCGGGCTGCGGCTGGACCACTCGGTGCGCACCGTCGCCGAGGCGCTCTCGGTGGCCCAGGACGACGTCAAGGTCGCCCTCGGCCTGCTCGACGCCCGGCACGTGGCGGGCGACCCGGCGCTCACCGGCCAGCTCGCCCGTACCGCCACCGACCACTGGCGGCGGACCGCGATCCGCCAGCTCCCCGGCCTGCGCGAGATCACCGCCGCGCGCTGGGAGGCACACGGCGAACTGGCGTTCCTGCTCGAAGGCGACCTCAAGGAGGCGGCCGGCGGGCTGCGCGACGTGGGCATCCTGCGCGCCATCGCCACCGCCGGGGTCACCGACGCGCTCCGCCCGGCCGTGCACGCGGCGCACCGGAGGCTGCTGGACACCCGCGACGCGCTGCACCAGCAGGTGGGCCGCCGGGTCGACCGCCTGGTCGCCCAGGAACGTGACGGCGTGGCGCGCCTGCTCGGCGCCGAGGACGGCGACGCGCTGCTGCGGCTGGTGGCCGGCGACGCCCGCACGGTGAGCCACGCCCTCGACGACGCCTGGCGAGCCGCCGACCGGCTCCGCTCCGGCCGGCACCGCGCCGCGCCCGGCCGTCCGCTGCGCCGCCCGGTCGCCCGGGACGTGGTGGAGCAGGACGGGGAACTGGTGCTCGCCCGCACCGCCATCGGCGCCCGCCCCGACCCGAGCCTGTCGCTACGTGTGGCCGCCGCCGCTGCCACCACGCGGCTGCCGATCGCGCGGGCCACCTGCGAGTGGCTCGCCGCGTACTGCCCGCCGCTGCCCGCGCCCTGGCCGCCGGCGGCCCGCGCCGCGCTGATCACCCTGCTCGGCGCCGGACCCGGCCTGGTGCCCGCCTGGGAGACCTGCGACAGGTACGGGCTGATCGACCGCTGGCTGCCCGAGTGGACCCGGATGCGCAGCCTGCCCCAGCACAACCCGGTGCACCGGTTCACGCTCGACCGGCACCTGGTGCAGACCGCGTACGAGGCGAGCCGGCACACCCGCGACGTGGAGCGACCAGACCTGCTGCTGCTCGGCGCGTTCCTGCACGACATCGGCAAGGGGCTGGACGGTGACCACTCGACTGTCGGCGCGCCGTTGGCCGAGGCGGTCGCCACCCGGATCGGGCTGCCGCCGGACGAGGCGGCGCTCATCGGCACGCTGGTCCGGCTGCACCTACTGCTGCCCGACGTGGCCACCCGCCGCGACCTGTCCGACCCGAAGACCGTCGCCGGGGTCGCCGAGCGGGTCGGTGACACCGGCACGCTGGAACTCCTGCACGCCCTGGTCCGCGCCGACGCCGCCGCCACCGGCCCGGCCGCCTGGTCCGGCTGGAAGGGCCGGCTGATCACCGAACTGGTGAGCCGGGTGCGCACCACGCTGGACACCGGGGTGGTGCCCGCCCCGCCGGCCCCGGACCCGGCGCTCGTGGCCGGGCCGCTGCCTGTCGTACACCTGGGGGAGGACCGGGTGTCGGTGGCCGCGGCCGACCGGCGCGGGCTGCTCGCGACGGTGGCCGGGTGCCTGGCGCTGCACCGCCTGGAGGTGATCTCCGCGGACGCCGCCACCGTCGACGGCCGCGCCCTGGTGGAGTGCCGGGTGCAGCCGCGCTACGGACTGGCCCCGGACCCGATCGCGCTCAGCGCCGACCTGCGCCGCGCGGTCGGCGGCGACGTGTCGGTCATCCAGCGGCTGCGCGGCCGGGCCCTCGCGGCGCGCAGCCGGGGCGCCGCGCCGCGGGTGGTGTGGCACCGGGAGGCGGCCACCGACGCGGTCCTGCTGGAGCTGCGGGCCGCCGACGCGGCAGGGCTGCTGTACCGGGTCACCTGCGCGCTGGACGAAGCGGGCGCCCAGGTGCGGGCGGCCCGGATCTCGACGCTCGGCGGTGACGTGGTGGACGCGTTCTACCTGGTCGGCGGCGGGCCGTCGGACGAGGAACGGGCCCGGATCGAGGCCGCCGTGCTGGCCGCCGTGTAGTGGAACGGGCCGCCGGGCCGGAGCGGGCGGATAGGCGGCGGGCTACCCTAACGGTGGGCTGGACCACCGGCCCGGCAGCATGTGCCCGCCGAAAACGACAAACGGGATGTTCGCGTGTTTGACACCTTGAGTGACCGCCTGTCCGGGATCTTCACCAAGCTCCGCGGCAAGGGCCGGCTCACCGACGCCGACATCGACGCCACCGCGCGCGAGATCCGGATGGCGTTGCTGGAGGCCGACGTCGCCCTGCCGGTGGTCAAGGGCTTCATCGCGAACGTCAAGGAGCGGGCGCGCGGCGCCGAGGTCTCCCAGGCGCTCAACCCGGCGCAACAGATCGTCAAGATCGTCAACGAGGAGCTGATCAAGATCCTCGGCGGCGAGGGGCGGCGGCTCCAGTTCGCCAAGCACCCGCCGACCGTGATCATGCTGGCCGGTCTCCAGGGCTCCGGCAAGACGACGCTCGCCGGCAAGCTGGCCCGCTGGCTCAAGAGCCAGGGCCACCAGCCGCTGCTCGTCGCCGCCGACCTCCAGCGTCCCAACGCCGTCGGGCAGCTCCAGGTCCTCGGTGGCCGGGCCGGCGTCGAGGTGTACGCCCCGGCGCCCGGCAACGGCGTCGGCGACCCGGTGCAGGTGGCCCGCGACTCGATCGAGCACGCCCGCCGCGCCGCCCGGGACATCGTCATCGTCGACACCGCCGGCCGGCTCGGTATCGACACCGAGATGATGCAGCAGGCCGCGAACATCCGCGACGCCGTCCAGCCCGACGAGGTCATCTTCGTCATCGACGCGATGGTCGGCCAGGACGCGGTGCGCACCGCCGAGGCGTTCCGCGACGGCGTCGGCATCACCGGCGTGGTGCTGTCCAAGCTCGACGGCGACGCCCGCGGTGGCGCCGCGCTCTCCGTCCGCGAGGTGACCGGTCAGCCGATCCTGTTCGCCTCCACCGGCGAGAAGCTGGAGGACTTCGACGTCTTCCACCCGGACCGGATGGCCAGCCGGATCCTCGGCATGGGCGACGTCCTCACTCTGATCGAGCAGGCCGAGGCGGCCTTCGACACCGATCAGAAGGAGAAGATGACCGCCAAGCTGATGGGCGGGGAGACCTTCACGCTGGAGGACTTCCTCGATCAGCTCATCGCGGTCCGGCGGATGGGCCCGATCGCCAACGTGCTGGCCATGATGCCGGGCATGGGGCAGATGAAGGACCAGCTCGCCGAGCTGGACGACAAGCACTTCGACCGGGTCACCGCGATCATCAGGTCGATGACCCCGGCCGAGCGCACCAACCCGAAGATCATCAACGGCTCCCGCCGGGCCCGCATCGCAGGCGGTTCCGGCGTCACCGTCATGGACGTCAACCAGCTGCTCAACCGCTTCGCCGACGCGCAGAAGATGATGAAGCAGATGGGCGGCATGATGGGCCTGCCCGGCGGTGGCCGGCGCAAGGCGACCAAGTCGCCGAAGAACAAGCGCAAGGGCACCAAGGGCGGCGGGCGGCCGCGTACCGGCGCCGGGATGCCGGGCGGCTTCCCGGGCGGGATGCCGCAGCTCCCGCCGGGCCTGGACCCGGGTGACCTGGCCGGTGGGCAGGGCCTGCCGCCGGGCTTCAAACTCCCGAAGATCGACTTCAACAAGCTGGGCAAGGGCGGCGACAAGGGCCCCCGCTAGCGTGTCGGTGACGATGGGCGACATTGCTGTCTCTTAAAGTGATGTCGCCCCCTGGAAGGAGATGTCAATGACCGCGGCCCCGATCCTGCCGGAGCGGCACGAGTGGACGGTCGACGACCTGGGCGAACTGCCCAAGGACCTTCCGTACGAACTGATCAACGGAAGGTTGATCGTGCCGTCGCCCACTCTGCTGCATCAGGACATGTGTGTCCGTCTCCTGCTCGCGTTGGAGGTCAACTGCCCGAAGGAGTACCAGGTCGGGATCGACCTGTCGATGCGGGTCGACCACCGGAACGAGCCCCGGCCGGACGTCGTCGCGGTCGTGCGGGGTAACGCCAACCGGAGCCCGTTGCCGGTCGAGGACGCGGTGCTCGCCGTCGAGGTCATCTCGCCGACCTCCACCTTCCGCGACATGTACGACAAGGCCAGGGTCTACGCGCACGCCGGTGTCCGCTCCTACTGGGTGCTCGACCCGGTCAAGGAGAAGATCACGCTGACTGAGTACGTGCTTGGCGCCAATCGCGAGTACAAGCAGGTCAGTCAGGCCGAGGACCTGTTCGTCACCGAGCGGCCCTGGAAGGTCTCGGTCGACCTGCCGGCGCTGACCGCGCGCCGCAACGACCTGCTCGCCGGCGAGGAGGACTGATCGGGTAGGACTGTGCACATGGCTCTGCACGTGCGCGGTGTGTTCCTTCCCGACGACGAGGTCCGGGACGTCTGGCTGGTCGGCGACCGGGTCACCTTCGAACCGGTGCCCGGCGCCGAGACGGTGGCCGACGGCGGCTTCGTGCTGCCCGGCCTGACCGACGCCCACTGCCACATCGGCATCGCCCGCGGCGGCAGCCCGATCACCTCGCTCGACCAGGCACGGGACCTGGCCCGGATCGACCGGGACGCCGGCGTGCTGGCGATCCGGGACGCCGGGTCGCCGTACCCGTACCCCGAACTGGAGGACGAGCCGGACCTGCCGCGACTGGCCCGCGCGGGCCGGCACGTCGCGCCGCCGAAGCGCTACCTGCGCGACATCGGCGTGGAGGTCGGCGCGGCGGAGGTCGCCGCGACGGTGGCCGCGCAGGCCGCGGCCGGCAACGGCTGGGTCAAGCTGGTCGGCGACTGGATCGACAGGGGCGTGGGCGACCTGGCGCCGGCGTGGGACGCCGACACCATGACCGCGGCGGTCGCCGCCGCGCACGCCGCCGGGGTACGCGCGGCGGTGCACACGTTCTCCGAGTCGGCGGTGGAGATCATGGTGCGGGCCGAGGTGGACTCGGTGGAGCACGGCACCGGGCTGAGCCTCGACCTGATCGACCTGATGGCCCGGCAGGGCACCGCGCTGGTCCCCACGATGATCAACATCCGGACGTTCGGCCACATCGCGGAGCAGGCCCGGCCCAAGTTCCCCGGGTACGCCGACCACATGCTCGCCCTGCGCGACCGCTTCCCCGAGGTGGTGCGCGCCGCGCACGAGGCGGGCGTGCCGATCTACGTCGGCACCGACGCGGGCGGCGGCATCGACCACGGCCTCGCGGCAGAGGAGATGCTGCTGCTGCACGAGCAGGCCGGCATGTCCGCCACGGACGTGCTCGCCGCCGCCTCCTGGCGGGCCCGGGAGTGGCTCGGCTTCCCCGGGCTGGTCGAGGGCGGTCTCGCCGACCTGGTGGTCTACCCCGAGGATCCGCGCCGCGACCTGCGCGTGGTCCGGGCACCCAGCCGGATCGTGCTGCGCGGCCGGGTCGTCCGCTGACCGGCCGCCCTCGTCGTCGGCGGCCCTAGCGGGTCGTCGCCGCCTCCAGGAACAGCCGCACCGCCAGGTCGGCCAGCCGGTCGGCGGTCTCCTCGACCGGGCCGCCGGGCAGCACGATGTGGCTCACCACCAGGCGTACGACGCTGTCCGCCGCGAACGCCAGCGCCGCCGGGTCGGCGTCCGGCAGGCGGTGCCCGGTCCACTCCAGCAGCGCCGCCGCGGCCTCGGCGAGCACCAGCTCGGACCGGGTGGTCAGGTACGGCAGCAGCTCCTCCGAGCCGCCCCGGGTGCTGGTCAGCACCGCCCGGACCAGCGGGTTCTCGGCGGCCGAGGCGAGCGTGCGGTGGATCGCCGCGTACGCGGCCGCGCGTACGTCCGAGTCGTGCTCGTCGAGCGCGGACCGGACCTGGCCGACGAACCGGTCCACCTCGTGCCGGGCCAGCGCATCGCCCAGGCCCGCCTTGGTGCCGAACTCGTTGTAGACCGTCTGCCGGCTCACCCCGGCCGCGCTCGCGACGGCGCCCATCCGGACCCCGGCCCAGCCGGTCGTGACGGTCAGCGAACGGGCGGCGTCGACGATCGACTCGCGCACCGGTGTGACATTCCTCGGCTTAGGCATGGTGATCGAAGTCTACGGGCGCTCGTCAGCGCACCTCGAGGTCGTACTCCGCCTCGACCCGGAACGATCCGCCGTCGTGGCCGCCGAAGGTCAGGTGGTGCGTCCCCGGCGCGGGTGGCGGCACCAGACCCCACAGGCCCCAGCAGGAGACGTGCACCGGCCACGGCCACGCGGTGACGACGTTGTTGAAGAACCCCCGTACCGGGAACGAGGCGGGGGAGCCCGCCGGCCGCACCGGCACCGCGACCCCGTCCAGTTCGGCGTGCCCGCCGGCGTGGGGCATCGGCGCGACCGGGCCGTCCCGGCGGCCGACCCGCCAGCAGCAGATCGCCGGGAAGAACAGGGGGCGACCCGCCGGCACCACGCAACGCCGGGCGACCCCGCCGCCCTGCGTGCCGGCGAGGAACCACACGTCGTCTGGCTGGTGGCGCCCGCCGTGCCGGCCGGTGGTGTCCTTGAGCGGGTTGACCGGCTGGCGGTGGGCGGCCACCCAGGCCACCCAGCGGGCGGCGAGCAGGGCCAGCGCCGGTGCCGGGTCGGGGCTGGGGGAGAGCATGACGGCAGATGGTAGTGCGGGCGCGCCCGGCTGCGTCGGCCCGTCACGGGACGCATAGGATGTGCGGTCATGGCACGCGTGCTCACTCCCCGTGCGGAGGACTTTCCCCGCTGGTACCAGGACCTGATCGCCAAGGCGAAGCTGGCCGACAACGGCCCGGTCCGGGGGACCATGGTGATCCGACCGGCCGGCTACGCCATCTGGGAGCGGATGCAGGCCGAGATGGACGCCCGGATCAAGGCGGCCGGCGCGGAGAACGCGTACTTCCCGCTGTTCATCCCGGAGAGCTACCTCAAGCGGGAGGCCGAGCACGTCGAGGGCTTCTCGCCGGAGCTGGCAGTGGTCACGCACGGTGGCGGCAAGCAGCTCGCCGAGCCGGTGGTGGTGCGCCCCACGAGCGAAACGGTCATCGGCGAGTTCATGGCCAAGTGGATCGACTCGTACCGCGACCTGCCGCTGCTGCTCAACCAGTGGGCCAACGTGGTCCGGTGGGAGCTGCGCCCGCGGATCTTCCTGCGTACCAGTGAGTTCCTCTGGCAGGAGGGGCACACCGCGCACGCGACCCGTGAGGACGCCCGCGCCTACGCCCGGCGGATCCTGCACGAGGCGTACGAGGACCTGATGGTCAACGTGCTCGGCATCCCGGTCGTGGTCGGCCTGAAGACCGCCCGGGAGCGCTTCGCCGGTGCCACCGCCACGTACACGTGCGAGGGCATGATGGGCGACGGCAAGGCGCTGCAGCTCGGCACCAGCCACGAGCTGGGCCAGAACTTCGCCAAGGCGTTCGACATCAGCTACTCCTCGGCCGAGGGCGGCCGGGAGCACGCGTGGACCACCTCCTGGGGCACCTCCACCCGGATGCTCGGTGGCCTGATCATGTGCCACGGCGACGACAACGGGCTGCGGGTGCCGCCGAAGCTGGCGCCGGTCCAGGCGTACGTGATGGTCGTCAAGGACGGCGAGGGCGTGGCGGAGGCCGCCCGGAAGCTTCACGACGCGCTGCGTGACGCCGGGGTGCGGGTGGCGCTGGACGACCGGACCGACACCGCGTTCGGCCGCCGCGCCGTCGACGCCGAGCTGCGCGGCTACCCGGTCCGCGTCGAGGTCGGCCCGCGTGACCTGGCCGCCGGCAACGCGGTGGTGGTCCGGCGTACGGACGGCTCGAAGGCCCCGACGCCGGTGGCCGACGTGGTCGGCGCCGTGGTGGCCGCGCTGGAGGCCGACCAGCGCGCCCTGCACGACCAGGCGCTGGAGTTCCGCCGGTCCCGCACCGTCGAGGTGTCGACGCTGGCCGAGGCGATCGAGGCGTCCGCCACCGGCTGGGCGCGGGTGCCGTGGTCGGCGGTCGGCGTCGAGGGCGAGGCCGAGGCGAACGGCCAGGGCGTGACGGTCCGCTGCCTGGTGCGCGCCGACGGCTCGGTGCCGGACTCGGAGGACGAGCCCGACCTGGTGGCGATCCTCGCCCGCGCGTACTGAGATGCGGCCCGGCGATCCGGCCGGCCGGTTCGCGCCGGGGCGGCTGATCCTGCACCGGAACGTGCGGCACGGCCGGATCGGCTGGGTCCGGTCGGCCCGCGTGGTGTCCGACGACGAGCGGGGCCTGCTGCTCTGGGTGGCACGGACGGCGCCGGTCGCGCACGAGGTGACGGAGGCCGGCCTGGGCATGCGGGCCGTGCCGTTCGCCGAGTGGGTGACATCGTCCTACCGGCTCGCGCAGGGGCTGTGGAACGGCCCGCCGGTGCTGAAGTTCCTGCCCACCGGCGCGGCCCACTCGGTCTGGTGGTTCCGCGACGCCGCCGGCCGCTTCCAGAACTGGTACGTCAACCTGGAGGAGCCCGGCGTCCGCTGGGACGACGGCACGGTGGCCGGGGTCGACATGGTCGATCAGGATCTCGACGTGGTGGTCCACCCGGACCTGAGCTGGGAGTGGAAGGACGAGGACGAGTTCGCCGAGCGGCTGGCGTTCCCGGAGCACTACTGGGTGACGGACGAGAAGGCGGTACGCGCCGAGGGCGAACGGGTGATCCGGATCGCCGAGGCGGGGGAGTTCCCGTTCGACGGCACCTGGTGCGACTTCACCCCGCCCGCCGAATGGGACGTACCGGACGAACTTCCGCCGGGCTGGGACCGCCCGCCGGTGCGCTGAACGAGTGTCCTCGGTCACGGCCCGGGCTTCCCGGGCGTGGTGTCCGGGTCCGGTGTGAGAGTTCCGGTCCGGATCTGGCAGAATGGTTCGCTGGTATCCGGCACGCGTCCGGCGCCCTCTAACCCGGGCGCGTCGCCAGTTCACCGAGCAGTCTCCGGCCCAAACCCCACTGTGCCGGTCGGCGCTCACCCGCCACACCGCCCGGACGGGCCGGTGAGATCGCAACAGGAGCGAAACAACTGTGGCCGTAAAGATCCGGCTCCTGCGGATGGGCAAGATCCGCAACCCGCAGTACCGCATCGTCATCGCCGACTCGCGTACCAAGCGTGACGGTCGTGCGATCGAGTTCGTCGGTGTGTACCAGCCGAAGGAAGACCCTTCGGTGATCGAGGTCAAGTCGGAGCGGGTCCAGTACTGGCTCTCGGTCGGCGCCCAGCCGAGCGAGGCCGTGCAGCGCCTGCTGGAGCTGACCGGTGACTGGCAGAAGTTCAAGGGCCTGCCGGCCCCGCCGCCGCTGAAGGTCGCCCCCGAGCGGGCCGACCGCAAGGCGGCGTACGAGGCCGAGGCGAAGGCCGCCGCCGGCGTGGCGGACACCCCGGCGAAGCCGGCCAAGAAGGCCGCCGCCAAGGCGGAGGAGCCGAAGGCCGAGGCCCCCAAGGCCGAGGAGCAGACCGGTGCCGAGTCCGGCGAGCAGGCCTGACATGCCGCTGCGTCCCGCTCTGGAGCACCTGGTCAAGGGCATCGTCGACCACCCGGACGACGTCCGGGTGCGCATGGTCGACTCCCGTCGGGGCAAGCGCCTCGAAGTCCGCGTGCACCCCGAGGACCTCGGCACGGTGATCGGGCGGTCCGGCCGGACCGCCAAGGCGCTGCGCCAGGTGATCGGCTCCATCGGCGGGCGTGGGGTACGCGTCGACATCGTCGACTCGTACTGATGCTTCTCGTCGTCGGCCGGATCGGTAAGCCGCACGGCATCCGCGGTGAGGTCACCGTGGAGGTGCGTACCGACGAGCCCGAAGCACGGTTCGCCCCCGGCTCGGTGTTGACCACCGAGCCGGGGGTCACCCCGTCGGAGCCCGGCGCCTGGCGGGTGCCCCCGACGCTCACCGTCGAGTCGGCCCGCTGGCATCAGGGCCGCCTGCTCGTCGCCTTCGAGGGCGTGCTGGAGCGCGACGTCGCCGAGGCGTTGCGCAACACGCTGCTCGGCGTGGACAGCGCCGACGTCGCCCCGCCGGAGGACCCGGAGGAGTTCCACGACCACCAGCTGGTCGGGCTCACCGTGGTCACCCGCGACGGCGAGCACGTGGGCGAGGTGGCCCGCATCGACCACGCGCCCGCGTCCGACATGCTGGTGCTGCGGCGCCCCGAGGGGCGTACCGCGCTGGTCCCGTTCGTCAAGGCGATCGTGCCCGAGGTGGATCTGGCGGGCGGTCGCGTCGTCGTCGACCTGCCCGGTGGCCTGCTCGACCTCTAGCTCTCGACCTCCGGCTGGAGCCACCGCATGCGCGTCGACATCGTGTCGATCTTTCCCGAGTACTTCGCCCCGCTGGACCTGTCGCTCATCGGCAAGGCCCGCGCGAACGGCACGCTGCGGCTGGCCGTACACGATCTGCGGACCTGGACCCACGACGTGCACCGCACCGTCGACGACACGCCCTACGGCGGCGGTCCGGGCATGGTCATGCGGCCGGAGCCGTGGGGTGAGGCGCTGGACGCGCTGGCGCCCGGCGAGCTGAGCCCGGACGGGCACACGCTGCCCCGGCTGCTCGTGCCGTCGCCCGCGGGCGTCCCATTCACCCAGGCCCTGGCGCACGAGCTGGCCGCCGAGTCGCACCTGCTGTTCGCCTGCGGCCGGTACGAGGGCATCGACCAGCGGGTGCTGGACCACGCGGCGACCCGGATGCCGGTGACCGAGGTCTCGCTCGGCGACTACGTGCTGTTCGGCGGCGAGGTGGCCGTGCTGGTGATCCTGGAGGCGGTCACCCGGCTGCTGCCCGGCGTGCTCGGCAACGCCGGGTCGCTGGACGAGGAGTCGCACGCGCACGGGTTGCTGGAGGCCCCGCTCTACACGAAGCCGGCGAGCTGGCGCGGGCTGGACGTGCCCGAGGTGCTGCGCTCCGGCGACCACGCCCGGATCGACCGCTGGCGGCGCGACGAGTCGCTGCTGCGGACCGCGGCCCGGCGCCCCGACATGATCGGCGCGCTGGCACCGGAGACGCTCGACAAGCGGGACCGGGCGACGCTGGACCGGGGCGGATTTTCCCCGCCACCGGGGCATGTGGCAAAGTAGAGGGGTTGCCGCATCCGTCCACGCCGTGGGCGGTTGCGAGGACCCTCGACCGGGGCCGGCCTCGCCGGTCACCACCCGGGGGTCAGAATCACCCATCCGCGCATCGACTGACGATGCGCCGTGAGCCTCACGAGGACGCAGCGATGAACATCCTGGACGCCCTTGACGCCCAGTCGAAGCGTACCGACCTGCCCGACTTCCGTGCCGGTGACACCGTCAAGGTGCACGCGCGGGTCGTCGAGGGCAACCGCTCCCGGGTCCAGATCTTCCAGGGCGTCGTCATCCGCCGCCAGGGTGACGGCCTGCGTGAGACCTTCTCGGTCCGCAAGGTCAGCTTCGGTGTCGGCGTGGAGCGGACCTACCCGCTCAACGGCCCGGGCATCGACCGGATCGAGGTCGTGACCCGCGGTGACGTGCGTCGCGCCAAGCTCTACTACCTGCGTGAGCTGCGCGGCAAGAAGGCCAAGATCAAGGAGCTGCGGGAGAAGCAGCCGGCGAACTGATCCACGTTCGCCACGCCGCCCGGCCTGCGCGGATGTCGTATCGACCAGACCGCATTACCCTGGTCGGTACGGGCGCAGCCGGACGGTGCGAAACGGTCCACTACCGCCCGTGGGGTCTCCGAGGGGACTCCCGGGCGGTAGTGTCGTTTCCGCGGACCGGAGAGTGGCATGGTGCAGATGGTTGACGAGGACGGTGCCGTCGATCCCTGGCGCCGGCGGGCCCGCCGCGGCCGCCGCCAGATGCCGCTCTGGCAGGAGCTGCCGCTGCTGCTGATCGTGGCGTTCTGCCTCGCGGTGCTGATCCGGACGTTCCTGCTCCAGGCGTTCTTCATCCCCTCCGGGTCGATGGAGGACACGCTGCTCGTCGGCGACCGGGTGCTCGTCAACAAGGTCGTCTACGACGTCCGGGACCCGATCCGCGGCGAGGTGGTGGTGTTCCGGGGCACCGACCGCTGGGTCGCCCAGGAGGCGCCCGCGCCGCCGACGAACTTCGCCGGCCGGGTCGGCCGCACGCTCGGCGACCTGGTGGGCGTCAGCCGCCCCGGCGAGAAGGACTTCATCAAGCGCGTCATCGGCGTACCGGGCGACAAGGTCTGGTGCTGCGACGACGGCCGGGTGGTGGTCAACGGGGTGCCGCTGGACGAGACGGCGTACGTCTCCGAGGACTCCCCGGTCGAGCTGCCACCGAATCCCAAGGAGTGCCGGTCCCGGCAGTTCACCGAGGTGGTGGTGCCGCCGGGGCAGATCTTCGTGATGGGTGACCACCGGCTGGTCTCGCAGGACGCCCGATGTCAGGGGCCGGTGCCGATCGAGAACGTGGTCGGCCGCGCCTTCATGATCGTCTGGCCCTCGCAGCGGTGGACGGGTCTGCCCGTACCGGAGACGTTCGCGAGCGTGCCGCGCGCGGACGCCGCGGCGGCGCCCGGGCCGGTGCCGGTGGATCCCGACCCGGTCGGCGGCGTCGTCCTGATCCTCCCGGTCGCGGCGACGCTCACCGTTCTGGCGGGTTCGGGGCGACCGCGGCGTACCCGGCGACGTAGGCTCCACCCGTGATCGACGAGCAGACCGAGAAGCCCCGCAGCTCCTTCTGGAAGGAGCTGCCCATCCTCCTGGGCGTGGCGATCCTGGTCGCGGTGCTGGTGCGTGCCTTCGTGCTGCAGACCTTCTTCATCCCGTCGCCGTCCATGGAGAACACCCTCAAGATCGACGATCGGGTGCTTGTCAACAAGCTGGTCTACGACTTCCGCTCGCCGCACCGGGGCGAGGTCATCGTCTTCAAGGCGCCCACCGAGTGGAGCGGCAACCCCGACGGCGAGGACTTCATCAAGCGGGTCATCGGCGTCGGCGGCGATCACGTGGTCTGCTGCGATCGCACCGGCGGCCAGGAGCGGCTGATCATCAACGGCAAGCCGATCGACGAGCCGTTCATCTTCCCCGGCAACAAGCCCGCCGACCAGGACTTCGACATCACCGTGCCGAAGGGGCGCCTGTGGGTCATGGGTGACCACCGGGAGGCGTCCGGCGACTCGCTGGAGCACTGGCAGCAGTCGGGCGAGGACATCAACGTCGCCACCATCCCCGAGGGCGAGGTCGTGGGCCGGGCCTTCACCATCTTCTGGCCGGTCAGCCGCGCGACCTGGCTCAGCGTCCCCAAGCAGTTCGACGGGATCCCCAATCCCTGAGCAGGCCCGCGCCACGCTCCGGCACGGCGGCCCGCGCCGGCGGCGGGAGGGCGTGGTCGTTCGTCGCAGGCGTCTGGCAGGCTGGTGCGGTGACCGTCTACACCCCTCGTCGCGCGGCCCGGGTGCTGCTGGTCGACGCGTCCGACCGGGTGCTGCTCTTCGAGGGCAGTGATCCGGCCCGGCCGGGTCACCGCTACTGGTTCACCCCCGGCGGCGGGCTCGACCCGGGGGAGTCCCCGGCCGACGGCGCCGCCCGCGAACTGGCCGAGGAGACCGGCCTGCGGATGGCCCCGGCCGAGCTGGGCGCGCCGGTCTGGGCGGAGACCGTCGAGTTCCCGTTCGACGGCGTCTGGTACCGCCAGGAGCAGCAGTTCTACCTGGTCCGGGTGACGGGCTGGGAGGTCGACACCGCGGGTTTCAACGACATCGAACGGGCGAGCGTGCACGGGCACCGCTGGTGGCCGGTCGCCGAGCTGGCCGCCACCGCCGAGCGCTACTACCCGCCGGACCTGCCCGGCCGGCTCGGCGCCGTGCTGGCGGGAGGCGGCGCATGCTGACCCCGCCGCGCACCGTGGTCCGCCGCGACGGCGGCCTGTACGCGCTGGAGCGTGCCCTGCAACGGCGTGGCTTCCGGCACGTGGCGGGCGCCGACGAGGCCGGCCGGGGCGCCTGCGCCGGGCCGCTGGTGGCCGCCGCCGCGATCCTGCCCGAGGGCCGGCGCGGCGAGATCGACGAGCTGGCCGACTCGAAGCTGCTCACCCCCGCCGCCCGCGAGCGCGTCTACGACGAGGTGGTGGCACGGGCCCTGGCGTACGCCGTGGTGGTCATCCCGGCCGAGGAGGTCGACGCCCGCGGGCTGCACGTGTGCAACCTCGCCGCGATGCGCCGGGCGCTCGCCTCGCTCACCACCCGCCCGGAGTACGTGCTGACCGACGGCTTCGGCGTCGACGGGCTGGACGTGCCGGGGCTGGCGGTCTGGAAGGGCGACCGGGTGGCCGCGTGTGTGGCGGCGGCGAGCGTGCTGGCGAAGGTCACCCGGGACCGGATGATGGTGGAACTGGACGGGCGGTTCCCCGGCTACGGCTTCGCCGAGCACAAGGGCTACATCACCGCCGAGCACAGCGCCGCCCTGCGCGCGCTCGGGCCCTGCCGGGAACACCGCTTCTCGTACGTGAACGTGGCCGCCGTCTCCGGACGGGACGGCCGGCCTCCCCGCGCCCGCCGACCGGTGGGCACCGACGCGGTGTCGCCCGAGCCCGCAGCAGGGCTGCCGGGTCTCGGGCCCGGAGCGTTCGCCGGCCGCCCGGACGAGCCGATGGGGCACTGCGGCGCGTCAGGGGGTACCGTCGGCGTGGCGTTGGGCGAGCAGCCGCGACCTCCGGCGTCGGTGGGGGAAGATGTGGTCATGGAAGGCGGAGTGCGATGAGCGCGGAAGATCTCGAGAAGTACGAGACCGAGATGGAGCTGCAGCTCTACCGGGAGTACCGGGACATCGTCCGCCAGTTCTCCTACGTGGTGGAGACCGAGCGCCGTTTCTACCTGGCGAACCAGGTCGACCTGCACGTGCGCAACTCCGACGGCGAGGTCTACTTCGAGGTCGAGATGCACGACGCCTGGGTGTGGGACATGTACCGCCCTGCCCGTTTCGTCAAGAATGTTCGAGTAATGACGTTCAAGGACGTCAATGTGGAAGAGCTCGAAAAGCCCGACATCTCGCTTCCCGCAGATTCCGGATTCGGGAGCTGACCGCAGGCGGCTGACCGCCGGAGATCACTCCGCCGGCACGACCACCTCGACCCGCTGCACCAGGTTGTTCGCGAACCCGCCCCGGTTCCACGGCTGCTCGACCGGCTGGGTACGCCCCGACGCGTCGGTCGCCCGGGCGCCGAGCACGTACCGCCCCGGCGTCGCCGTCCAGCTCACCGACCAGCGGCGCCACGCCCACTCGCCCCCGGCCGGCTCGTCCAGGACCGCCGGTGTCCACGTCCCGCCGCCGTCAGTCGTCACCTCGACCGAGGTCACCGGCGCGTGGCCGGACCAGGCCCGGCCGTCCAGAGTGCACGGACCGGGCCGCAGCACCCGGGTGCGGGACATGAAATCCGGGAACCCGGGCGGACGCACCAGCGCACGCGGCTCGATCCGGGTCACCGGCACGCCCGGGTCGTCGGCGTCGCGCCGCAGCCGGTAGGCCACCGCGTTCTGGTAGCCGTCGAACGGCTCGGTCGTCACAGTGATGTCGCGCAGCCACTTCACGTGCGCCATGCCGTACCAGCCGGGCACGATCAGGCGCAGCGGCGCGCCGTGCTGCGGCAGCAGGGGAGCGCCGTTCATCTCGTACGCCAGCAGCACCTCCTCGCGCAGCGCGTCGGCCACCGGCAGCGCCCGCTGGTAGTCCTGCTCGACGCCGCGCTCCACCCCGTGGTCCGCGCCGGTGAACACCACGTCCACCGCGTCGCCGGACAGGCCTGCCTCGCGCAGCAGCGGCGCCAGCGGCGTACCGGTCCACTCGGCGTTGCCCACCGCCTCCACCAGCCAGGGCTGGCTCACCGGGCGGGGACGCAGCAGCGCCCGGCCGTTGCCGGCGCACTCCAGCGTCACGCGGTGCGTCACCCGGGGCCGGTCGCGCAGCGCCGCCAGGTCCAGCCGTAGTGGACGCTCGACCGCGCCGGACACGCTCAGCGCGTACGCGGCCGGGTCGACGTCCGGGATGTCGTAGTGGATGAGCAGGTAGTGCAGGCCCGCCGGGGTCACGTCGTACCGCAGCGCCTCCAGCGGGATGCCGTGGTTGCGCGCGGCGAGCTGAAGCTCCTCGGTGCTGATCGCCTCGTCCGGCCCGGCCACCCGGGAGGGCCGGCTGACGTCGTCCACAGTGGTCATGCCTGCTCCGTCCGCTCCAGCACGTCGTAGCCCACGAACGTGAACATCCGCACCCCTGGCGCCAGCGGGCGCGGCGTGCCGGTGAAGCGGTGCGCGCCGACGCCCACCCCGTCGGCCGGGCTGCTCAGCACGACCGGCTCGAAACCCTCCTCGGCGAACCACTCGCAGATGACCGGCACCAGGTCCGGTTCGCGCCGGTGCCGCGTCCACAGCACCGTGCCGCCGGTGGCGCAGAGCGAGGCGCAGTGCCGGACCGTGGCCCGGATGTCGTCGTCGCTGATGTTGCCGAAGATGCCGCAGACCAGCACCAGATCCGCCGGGGCCAGGTCGGCGTAGCGGTCGGTCAGCGAGGCGTCCCCGGTGACCACCTCCACGCCGGTGAGCCCGGCGTCGACGGCGGCGCGGCGGGCCGGATCGGCGTTGCGCGGATCCAGCTCGACCAGGCGGGCGGTCACGTCGGCGCCCCGGGGATGGGCGGCCAGCACCGGGATCAGGTCGCGGCCCTGACCCGCGCAGAGACTCAGCGCGCGCAGCGGACCGGGTGGCGCCGCATCGAGGGCGTCGGAGACACGCTGCCGCACCTCGGCGAGCCGCCGGGCCAGTGCGGACTCGGGCTGG
The DNA here is from genome assembly GCF_004637285.1 of Micromonospora sp. CNZ285. Taxonomy (NCBI): domain Bacteria; kingdom Bacillati; phylum Actinomycetota; class Actinomycetes; order Micromonosporales; family Micromonosporaceae; genus Micromonospora; species Micromonospora sp. CNZ285. The sequence continues at coordinate 6,865,259 of NZ_SPQD01000001.1, forward strand.
TCGTAGTCGCTGTGCCAGGCGTACCAGTCCTTCGTCACCCGGCCAGCATAGGCGTCCGGGCCGTAGCAGATCGGCCCCGATTTCGGCGCTCGTCCACAGTCGGTGCGTCGTCCACAGGGCCGGCGGGTGGGGTGCGCGGGAGGGTGCCCGGGTGGGCAGGGTGGTCGGCGTGCGTTCCTCGATCTCTTACGCCGTGGTGTTGTGCCTCGTCGTCTGCCTGACGGGGCCCTCCGCGTCGTCCCGGGCGGCGCTGTCGGCCTCGGTCGGGTCGTTGTCGGGGTCTCCTGCGGGTGCCCCGGCTTCTGGTGCTTCGGCGGCGGGCGGCTCGGCTGCGGGACTTCGGGGTGCGCCCGGTGGGCGGTTCCGGTGGCCGCTGCCGGGCGCGCCCCGGGTGGTGCGGCGCTTCGACCCGCCGCCGCAGCCCTGGCTGTCCGGGCACCGGGGCGTCGACCTCGCCGCCGCGCCGGGCGCGCCGGTGCTGGCGGCCGGCGCCGGGACCGTCCTGTTCGCCGGCACCGTCGCCGGCCGGCCGGTACTCACCGTCGGCCATTCCGACGGGCTGCGCACCACATACGAACCAGTCCGCTCCCGGCTCACCGCCGGCACCCCTGTGGACGCCGGCACGCCGGTCGGCGATTTGCTCGCCGGGCATCAGGGCTGCGCCGAGGCGGCCTGCCTGCACTGGGGACTGCGACGCGACGCGGAGTATCTCGATCCGCTGGCCCTGCTCGGGCTCGGTCGCGTCCGGCTGCTGCCGCTGCACCCCGTCCCCGCCGGGTGATCGCTTGTGTCGCTCAGCCCTGGGCGAGCAGCGTGGGCAGCCGGACGGCCAGCCGGTCGTACTCGTCGGGGGTGTTGTAGACCTGCCCGCACAACCGCAGGTAGCCGCGCCCGTTCCAGCCGGCGATCGACACCTCGGCGGAGAGCCGGTCGGCGATCCGGGCCCGCAGCTCCCGGGCCGCGTCCAGCGTCGTCGCGACACCGGGCGGCAGCGGCACGAGCCGCATGGCGACCGCCGGTCCGCCGGGCTCCGGCAGCCGCTCCGGCGCCACACCGAGCGCGTCCCCGACGACCCGTTGCCCGTACGCGGCCAGCGCCGCGTTGTGCGCGCGTACCCGGTCCACGCCGAGGCTGCGCAACGTGAACAGGCCCACCGGCGCGGCCAGCCAGCCGGTGTAGTCGAGCGTCGCCTGCCACTCGACACGGACCGGGAAGCCGCTGTCCTGCTCCCACGAGACGACGAGCGGCTGGATCTTCTCCCGCCACTGCGGCGCCACCACGAGTACGGCGGTGCCGCGTGGCGCGTACGCCCATTTGTGCAGGTTGCCGACCCAGAAGTCGGCGCCGACCGACGCGACGGTGGCCGGCAGCATGCCCGGTGCGTGCGCGGCGTCCACCAGCACCGGCACGCCCTGCTCCCGGGCCACCGCGACGATCGCCGCGGTCGGGAACAGCCGGGCGGTCGGCGAGGTGAGCTGGTCGACGATCAGCAGCCTGGTACGACCGGGGCGCAGCCCGGTGCGGACGATCTCGACCACCTCCTCGTCGGTGGCGGTCAACGGCACCGGCAGAGTGCGGTGCACCGCCCCGGTGCGGGCGCACTCCCTGGCGATCGACAGCGCCACCGCCCCGTACCCGTGGTCGGTGGTCACGATCTCGTCGCCGGGGCGCAGCGCCAGCGACTGCAGCACGACGGCCGCGCCGGTGGTGGCGTTGCCGACGAGCGTGGTGCCGTCCGGGTCGGCGCCGAGGAACGCGGCCAGGTGCCGGCGGGCGTGGGCGATCCGGTCGACCAGGCCCTGCGTGAAGAACCGCAGCGGGTTGGCCTCCATCTCGTCGCGCAGGCGCTGCTGGGCGCGTTGCACGGCGATCGGTACGGCGCCGAACGAGCCGTGGTTGAGGTGACTGACGGAGGGATCGAGGGAGAAGAGCAGCCGAGCCCCCGGAATCGGCTCGGGCGGCTGCGGCACCGTCATCCACCGATCCTAGCCCGGGATGGATCATGCGCCGGCCGGATTCGCCCGCTGGCCGTTCCACCGGCGCCGCCGGCGTGCCTTCGAGCGGTCAGGCGCGGGGGTGGGCCTGGCGGTACGCGGCGCGGAGCCGCTCGACCGAGACGTGCGTGTAGATCTGGGTGCTGGCGAGCGACGAGTGCCCCAGCAGCTCCTGCACGGCGCGCAGGTCCGCGCCTCCTTCGAGCAGGTGCGTCGCTGCCGAGTGGCGCAGCCCGTGCGGCGTGACCCGCGGTACCCCGGCCGCACCGGCCCACCCGGACACGATCCGCCGCGCGGTGGTCGGGTTGAGCCGCCCGCCCCGCGCCCCGAGCAGCAGCGCCCGCCCCGAGCCCGGGGTCAGCAGAGTGGGCCGGCCGTCGCGCAGCCAGGCGTCGAGCGCCCGCTGGGCCGGCACTCCGTAGGGCACCGACCGTTCCCGCCCGCCCTTGCCCAGCACGCGTACCACCCGGCGGGCCTGGTCGACGTCTGTGACGTTGAGGCCGCACGCCTCGCTGACGCGTACCCCGGTGCCGTAGAGCAGTTCGAGCAGCAGCCGGTCGCGCAGCAGCACCGCGTCGGGCGGCCCGTCGCCGGCCGGTTCGGCGGACGCCGGCTCGGCGACCGTTGCGTGGCCGCGTCCGAGCCCCTCGCGGTCGGGGTGGACCGTCGAGCGGTCGCCCTCGGGCGGGCCCGGGCGCTGCCGTGACGGGGCCTCCACGAGAGCAGCGGCCTGGTCGGCCCGCAGCACGGTGGGCAGTTCCCGCCGCGCCCGAGGGCTGGCCAGCGGCGCGGCCACGTCGTCGGCGAGCAGGCCGGTCCGGTGCGCCCAGGCGCTGAACGTCCGGGCCGCGGCGGCGCGCCGCGCCATCGTCGTCCGGGCCGCGCCCATGGTCCGCTGCTTCGCCAGCCAGCTGCGCACGACGGCGAGGTCCAGCTCCGGCAGTTCGGCGCAACCCATCCGGACGGCGTGGTCCAGCAGCGACACGAGATCCGTGACGTACGCCCGGACGGTGTGGACGGAGCGGTTGCGCACCCGCGACAGGTGATCGGCGAAGTCGTCCACCGCCTCGCGCATCGAGGCGGGCAGGTCCTCGTGCGCGTCCCGCGTCCCGCGCTGCCGTTTGCTCACCGCGGCACCCGATCCGGGCGCACGGGGTCGCGGCGGCGGAGGCGGACGGCGATCACCGCCCCAGCGTAAGGCCGGAGCGCCGCCGTGTGCCGTGCCGCCGTTCCCGCCGTTCGCGGTGGGCCCGTGGGTTGTGCCGTCCGCCACGTCGCCCGCGTCCTTCCGGCGTGGGATGCGTGACGACGCGCTGAGCGGGGTGGCAGAAGCCGGTCTGGACAGGGGAAACTCATGCTGCGGCACGCTCCGGTGCGGCGACCGGCGGGCAGCGTGGCCGAGCCGGTCCCGACTGAGGGTCGATCCGGCCGCGATCAGGCCAGTGCGTCCCCGTGACGGTGACGCCGGTACGAGGAGGCCGAGAGTGGGAGTGGACGCCGTCCTCTACCGGCAGATATCGGCGGGCACCGGTCGTCGCCGGCCCGCGTACGTCTCGATCGAGGCCGTTGCGGACCCGCAGGACGTGCTGCTCGACCTGCTCAAGCGTGTCCGGGGCGGTGGGCGGACCCCGCTGCTGGATCGCGTCGACCCGCTCGGCGAGCTGACAGTGGGCGCCGAGCGGATGCCGCAACTGCTCGCCGAGCTGCGGTGCCTGGCCGAGGTGGCCGGGGCGCCGGCCGAGGTCGACCACGTCGACCGGCTGGCCCGGCTCGTCCGCCGATGTGCCGAGCGCCGCGACGCCGAGATCCGGTTCGAGGGCGACTGATCCGTTCACGCGCGCTCGGCCGGTGGTGACGGTGCGAGCGCGTAGCCGTCGTCGCGGCGTACCACCATCGCCAGCTCCTCCAGCATGGACAGTTTGCGCATCGCGGTACGCAGGTCCACGCCCGCCCGCGCCGCGACGCTCTCCAGGTCCAGCGCCCGGCGGCGGGGCAGCGCCTCCAGCACCTGGGTGGCCTCCTCGTCGAGCCGGTCCCGGGGGCGTTCGGGCGCGCGGGCGGGCGGGGCCAGGTCGTACCCGATGCGTCCCACCTCCTCCAGCACGTGCGCGACGTTCGTGACCAGCCGCGCCTCCGGCCGTTCCCGCAGCACCTCGTGCCCACCGACCGACATCGCGGAGGTCACCGGCCCGGGCACGACCATCGCCGGGCGGCGCAGGCCGAGCGCCCGGTTGAGCGTCTGGGTGGCGCCGCTGCGGGCGGCGGCCTCGACCAGCACCGTGCCGCTCGTCGCCGCCGCGATCACCCGGTTGCGGATGAGGAACCGTGGCCGCAACGGCTCCGCCCCGGGAATCCACTCGCTCACCAGCAGGCCGGTCTCGGCGATCCGGTCGAACAGCGCGGCGTTGCCCATCGGGTACGGGCGGTCCACGCCGCAGGCGAGCACGGCGACGGTGCGCCCGCCGGCTGTCAACGCCCCGCGATGCGCGGCGGCGTCGATGCCGAACGCCCCACCGGACACGACTGTCCACTCCCGGTCGGCGAGGCCGTAGCCCAGCTCGGTGGCGATGTGCGCGCCGTAGGGGGTGGCCGCCCGGGCACCGACGACCGCCACCGAGCGCGCCAGCGCCTCACCGAGCGGCCACGCTCCGCGTACCCAGAAGCAGAGCGGCGGATCGGTCTCCACGTCGACCCGCCGGGTCGCGCCGGAGAGCGCCAGCCGGCGCAGGTCGGCGACCTGCGCCGGCCACTCGTCGTCCTCCGGGGTGACCAGCCGGGCCCCGAGCCGTTCGCCGCGGGCCAGCGCGTCGGCGGCGACCGCCCGGGCGTCACCGGCGGCGCCGCGCGCCGCGACGGCCGACCGCAGCGTCCGTTCCGGCGCCCCGCCGGACAGCAGCACGTCGAGTGCGGCGACCGGGCCGATCCGCTCGACCAGGGCGTACACCGACCGGGTACCGGGCTCGGCGAGCCAGGTGAGCGCGACCCGCGCCAGCCGGCGGTCGTCGGCGCTCACGCGACCTCCCCGGTCCGGAGTTGGATGGCCTCCGCCACGTCGTCGTGGCCGGGCCGGTCCCGCCCGTCCAGGTCGGCGATGGTCCAGGCGAGACGGAGTACGCGGTCGTAGCCGCGCGCGGACAGCGAACCGGTGTCGAGCCGGCGGCGGAGATCCGTGGTGACCCGGGCGGGCAGGTGCCACGGCGGCCGGCGCAGGTACGGGCCGGGGACGTCGGCGTTCACCCGGTGCCCGGTGGCCGTCCAGCGCTCGGCGGCGGCGTGCCGCGCGGCGACCACCCGGGCGGCGACGACGGACGAGGGCTCCTGCGCGGCGTCGGTGCTCAGCAACTCCGCCGCGCGTACCGCCGTCAGCCGGACTTGCACGTCCACCCGGTCGAGCAGCGGACCCGACAACCGCCCCAGGTAGCGTCGCCGGGCCAGCGGCGGGCACTCGCAGTCGACGTCACCGGAGGGCTTCGCGCATGGGCAGGGATTCGCCGCCAGCACCAGTTGGGTGCGGGCCGGGTACTCGGTGGCGCCCCGGGTACGCGCCACCCGCACCCGCCCGCTCTCCAGCGGCTGCCGCAACGCCTCCAGCGCGCCCTTGCTGAACTCGGGCGCCTCGTCCAGGAACAGGACGCCGCGGTGGGCGAGCGACACCGCGCCGGGCCGGGCCAGCCCGGAACCGCCTCCGACGAGCGCGGGCACGGTGGCCGAGTGGTGCGGCGCCTGGAACGGGGGACGGCGCAGCAGCCCGCCGCCGGGTGGCAGCAGGCCGGCGATCGAGTGCAGCGCGGTCACCTCCAGGGCTGCCTCGTCGTCCAGTGCGGGCAGGATCGACGGCAGTCGCTCGGCGAGCATGGTCTTGCCGGCCCCGGGCGGACCGAGCAGCGCGAGGTGGTGGCCACCGGCGGCGGCGATCTCCAGCGCCCGCCGCCCGAGCGGCTGCCCGGCCACGTCGACCAGGTCGGGTCCGGCCGTGCCGCCAGCCGGGACGTGGGCGGGCGGGGCGAGCAGCGGGCTGCCGTCGCGGACGTGGGCGACGAGCCGGTGCAGGGTGTCGACCGCGTGCACGCGTACGCCCGGGATGACCGCGGCCTCGGCGGCGTTGCCGGCGGGTACGACGACGCGGGTGTGCCCGGCGCGGGCGGCGGCGGCGACCATCGGCAGCGTGCCGCGGACGGGGCGTACCGCGCCGTCGAGGCCGAGTTCGCCGAGCACGACAGTGGCGTCCAGGGCGACCGGCGGCAGCTCGCCCGAGCCGGCCAGGACGGCGAGCGCGATGGCGAGGTCGAACGCCGAGCCGTACTTCGGCAGGGTGGCGGGGAGCAGGTTGAGCGTGATGCGCCGGTTGGGCCACTTCTGGCCCGAGTTGACGATCGCGGCGCGGACCCGGTCGCGCGCCTCGTGCAGCGCGGTGTCCGGCAGGCCGGAGATGATCACGGCGGGCAGTCCGGGAGCCAGGTCGGCCTCGACCTCGACGAGATGCCCGGCGACTCCGGCCAGGCCGACGCTCAGCACTTTCGCGTACCCCATGTCAGAACGCGCCGCGGAGGTGCTCGACGCGGGCGGGGCCGGTGAGCGGGAGCCGGACGGAGAGCACGTCGAAGCGGACCTCGTCGGCGGTGGTGCCGGTCTCGGCGAGCCAGCGCGCGGCCAGGCCGCGCAGCCGGCGGGCCTTGGCCCGCACGACTGCCTCGGCGGGGGAGCCGAACTGCTCGGTACGGCGGGTCTTGACCTCGCAGATGGCCAGGACCGGGCCCTCCCAGGCGATGATGTCGATTTCGCCCTCGGGGCAGCGCCAGTTGCGGGCGACCGGGCGCAGGCCCGTCTCGATCAGGTGCCGTAGCGCGCACCGCTCGCCGTACGCCCCGACGGCTCGGTTCCGGTTCGTCATGCCGGCCAGGATGCGACCGGAGGCCACTGTCGCGGGGGACGCGGATCGGTTGCCTGTGGACAGGGGTGGGCTTGTGGACGGAACGACGATCATGGGTCCGATCTGCTACAGAGCGGCCGGGAGAGAAACGATGAACCGACCCGGATACGGGGTCAGGAACCGGTACGTCGAGCGGCTCGCGCGGGTGGTGCCGCCTCCCGCCCGGTCGAGCGCGCCATCGACCTGGCCGGCGGTGGAGCGCTCGCTCGGCTTCGCGCTTCCCGGGGACTACAAGGATCTCGTCGACCGGTACGGCCCGGGAACGTTCGACGACTTCCTGGCGGTGCTCGCGCCCGGCCACCCGGTTCCGCGGCTGGACCTCGCGCGCGGTGTCGCGGAGGCCGCCGATGCGTTGCGCGTGTACGCGTCGAGCGGTGAGGCGCTACCCGCGCCGGTCGACGGCCTGACGGCGGTCGCGCTGACCGACAACGGCGACACGGTCTACTGGGTGCGCGAGCCGGGCGACGCGCCGGATCGATGGCCCATCGCGGTGAACGGCGCCCGGGACTTCGACGAGTGGCACCTGTTCGACGGTTGCCTCGCTCTCTTCCTGGTCGCCGTGCTGAACCGTGAGTGGGCGGTGCCCGCCTTCCCCGACGACTTCCCCTACCCGGACGTCGCGCCGATCTTCACGCCGTACGGCTACTGAGCGTGTCCCGTTGGCGACCCGGCGATATCGGCGCTGACCTGGGCCGATCCCCGGGAGACCCGAATGGCGCGGCTGGTGCCCGTCGCATACCGTGCCGGTCGTGGACGGACGACGGAACTATTCCGAGGATGAGCAGGGGTCGCGATGGGGCGACCGGGGATACGAGTCGGACTGGCGCGCCGCGGGCGAGCCCCGCTACCGCGACGACGACTACCGCACGCCCGAGCAGCGCGCCGGTGAGAACCGGTACGCCGAGCCGGGCCGGTACTCCGCCGCCGATCCGTTGGTGGACGACACGAGCAGCTGGCGGTCGCAGCGGCCGGACGACCCGGAGGTCTCCGGTGAGCTGCCCGGTTCGCGCGCCGGCCGTCGTGCGGCGCGCGAGTCGGCGGCCGACCCGCTCGGCGCGGTGTCCCGCAGCGGCGTCGACGCGCTCGGCACCGCCGCGCACGGCAACCCGCTGTCGAGCACGCTCGGTACGCCGGCGACCGCCCCGCTGACCGGCGCCGCACCGGCCGGTGCCGACCCGTACGGCCTCATCGCCCACGGCAGCGACCCGGCGGGCGGCGCCGGCGTCGACGCCCGGAGCGCTGCCGCCGGCGTCGAGAAGCCCCGGCTCAGCCCGATCGGCGGCTACCCGGTCGTCGAGGCGGCGCCTGGTGCCGACGGCGGGGCCGAATCGGCCGCCGCGGCACGGCTGAACCCCGGCGAGGCCACTCCGCTGCGGATCGGCGAGCGTCCGGGTGGTCCGGCCCAGCCGGCGGCGACCCCGAACCCGCTGGAGATGCCGACCGGCCCGATGCCCGCCGTCCTGCCACGTCCGGACGGTCCGCCGCCCGGTGACGGCGTCTACCGGACCCGGCGTCCGGCGCTGGCGGTCCTGCTGGCGGCGCTGGTGCTGGTGCTGGAGGTGCCGGCGGTGCGGGTGTTGCTGCACGGCATGTTCGGTGACCCGGTGTCGACGTCGCACGTGGTGGTGGGCATCTTCCTGGTGGTGGGTCTGCCGATCTTCGGCACCGGCCTGTACGGGCTGCGCACCGGCGGGCTGGCGCTGGCCGACGGCAGCCGGGGCTGGCTGCGCCCGCCGACGGCGTACCTGACCGTCGGCCTGGTGCTGTTCCTCGCCGCCGCCCTCGCGGCGGGCTGAGCCCCGACCCCAGTACGCCGGAGTGGCGGTGTCACCGACGGGGTGACGCCGCCACTTCGCCGTCCCGGAGTCGATCAAGGCGCACCTGGCGTCGATCAAGGCCGCGCCGGAGTCGATCACGCCGGCCTCCGCACCCGGAGGTCGTACAGCGGAGAGGGCGCGTACACTGGTCGACTGGCGACCGCCTCGCGCGGTCGACCTCGCGTGCCCTCTCCACGGTCTCCTCCGTGGGGCGACGGCCTCCCTGGTCCCGGTCTGACGTATCGGGCCCACCCTGGCCGGCGATCGGGCGCCAGGCGTCCGGCCGCCGGCTGGACGGACAACCAGGGACAACGTAGGAGTAACCCACCATGGCCGTCGTGACCATGCGTCAGCTGCTGGAAAGCGGTGTGCACTTCGGGCACCAGACCCGCCGCTGGAACCCGAAGATGAAGCGCTTCATCTTCACCGAGCGCAACGGTATCTACATCATCGACCTGCGCCAGACGCTCGACTACATCGAGAAGGCGTACGAGTTCGTCCGCACCACCGTCGCCGGTGGCGGCAGCATCCTGTTCGTCGGCACCAAGAAGCAGGCCCAGGAGGCCATCGCCGAGCAGGCGACCCGGGTCGGCCAGCCGTACGTCAACCACCGCTGGCTCGGTGGCATGCTGACCAACTTCCAGACCGTGTACAAGCGGCTGCAGCGGATGAAGGAGCTGGAGGCCCTGGGTGACCTGAGCGGCACCGCCGCCGGTTACACCAAGAAGGAGACGCTCCAGCTCTCCCGCGAGAAGATCAAGCTCACCAAGACCCTCGGTGGTCTGCGGGACATGCAGAAGCTCCCGGCCGCGGTCTGGATCGTCGACACCAAGAAGGAGCACATCGCCGTCGACGAGGCCCGCAAGCTGGGCATCCCGGTGATCGCGGTGCTCGACACCAACTGCGACCCGGACGAGGTCGACTTCCCGATCCCGGGCAACGACGACGCCATCCGCTCGGCCGAGCTGCTGACCAAGGTCGTGGCCGCCGCCGTCGCCGACGGTCTGATCGCCCGTTCCGGCCGTAACCGGGGCGCGGACGAGAAGCCCGAGGCTGGCCAGGTCGGCGCCGACGAGCCGCTGGCCGAGTGGGAGCGCGAGCTGCTCGAGGAGCCGAAGAAGGCCGACGAGCAGCCCGCCGCCGCCGCCGAGCCGGCCGCGCCTGCCGCCGAGCAGCCGGCGACCGCCTCCGCGGAGTGATCTCGCCGTCGCGTCCCCACCGTCGGCGATTCCCGGCGGTGGGGACGTGACGGGTACGCCGGGCAGAACCGGCCCGGAACCGGGTAACCAGCACCCCAGACCACCTCACTGACACCGAAGAGAGAGTCATGTCCAACTTCACCGCCGCGGACGTCAAGAAGCTCCGCGACCTCACCGGCGCCGGCATGATGGACTCCAAGAAGGCGCTGACCGAGGCCGAGGGCGACTTCGACAAGGCCGTCGAGATCCTGCGTGTCAAGGGCGCCAAGGACGTCGGCAAGCGGGCCGGGCGCACCGCCGCCAACGGCCTGATCGCCCACTCCGGCCAGGCGCTGCTCGAGCTCAACTGCGAAACCGACTTCGTCGCCAAGAACGACGCCTTCATCGCGCTGGCCCAGCAGCTGGTCGAGCACGGCGTGGCCAGCGGCGCCACCAACGCCGAGGAGCTGCTCGCCAGCAGCATCGACGGCAAGAGCGTGGCCGACCTGATCCAGGAGCAGTCCGCCAAGATCGGCGAGAAGCTGGTGCTCAACCGCTTCGCCAAGCTGGACGGCACCACCGCGGTCTACATGCACCGCAAGAGCCAGGACCTGCCCCCGGCGGTCGGCGTGCTGGTCGAGTTCACCGGCAAGAGCGACGAAGCGGCCGACGCCGACGCCCGCGCCGTGGCCATGCAGATCGCCGCGATGCGGCCGAAGTACCTCACCCGCGACGAGGTGCCGGCCGAGACCGTCGAGTCCGAGCGGCGCATCGCCGAGCAGACCGCCCGCGAGGAGAACAAGCCCGAGGCGGCGCTGCCGAAGATCGTCGAGGGCCGGGTCAACGCCTTCTTCAAGGACTTCGTCCTGCTGGAGCAGGCGTCGGTCGCTGACAACAAGAAGACCGTCAAGCAGGTGCTGGCCGACGCCGGCATCGAGGTGACCCGCTTCCTGCGGTTCGAGGTCGGCCAGGCCTGAGCCGCCGCACCGGGCCGTCCGGCCCGGGCGCAGGGGAGAACGTCGACGAGGAGGCCGCCGGTGTACGCGACAGGCACCGCGGCCTCCTCGTCACATAGGGTCGGCAGGGGCACGTACGCGACGCTCGCGCGATGCGCGGGGAGAAGGGGCGGGGCGGATGACGCAGGTTGTGAGTGACCGGAGCCTGGCGGCGGAGGACCCGACCGCCCCTCCGCCCGGTCGGTCCCGCCGGGTGGTGCTGAAGCTCTCCGGTGAGGTCTTCGGCGGCGGCGCGATCGGCGTCGACCCCGACGTCGTGCAGGGCATCGCCCGCCAGATCGCCACCGTGGTACGCCGCGGTGTGCAGGTGTCCGTGGTGGTCGGCGGCGGCAACTTCTTCCGCGGCGCCGAGCTGCAGAAGCGCGGCATGGACCGGGCCCGCGCCGACTACATGGGCATGCTCGGCACGGTCATGAACTGCCTGGCCCTCCAGGACTTCCTGGAGAAGGAGGGCATCGAGACCCGGGTGCAGAGCGCCATCACGATGGCCCAGGTCGCCGAGCCGTACATCCCGCTGCGCGCGATCCGCCACCTGGAGAAGGGCCGCGTGGTCATCTTCGGCGCGGGCGCCGGCATGCCGTACTTCTCCACCGACACGGTGGCCGCCCAGCGGGCGCTGGAGATCCGCGCGGACGTGGTGCTGATGAGCAAGAACGGCGTGGACGCGGTCTACACCGCCGACCCCCGGATCGACCCGACCGCGAGCAAGCTCGACTCGATCACCTTCTCCGAGGTGCTGCGCCGTAACCTGCGGGTGGCCGACGCCGCCGCGTTCAGCCTCTGCATGGAGAACGGCCTGCCGATGCTGGTCTTCGGCGCCCAGGGCGACGACACCATCGTCCGGGCCGTCGGCGGCGAGAAGATCGGCACCCTGATCACCGCCTGACCGGCCCGCCGGACCGGCAGCGGTCCCTCTGCCACGGCAGCACCCGCACCACACACGACGAGCGACAGAAGGAGGCGAGGAGACCGGTGATCGACGACACCCTCCTCGAGGCGGAGGAGAAGATGGAGCGTGCCATCGAGCACGCCAAGGAGGAGTTCGGCGGTATCCGTACCGGACGCGCCAACGCCGCCATGTTCTCCCGGATCGTCATCGACTACTACGGCAGCCCGACCCCGCTGCCGCAGATGGCGTCCATCGCGGTGCCCGAGCCGCGCATGGTGATCATCAAGCCGTACGACAACTCGCAGCTGGGCGCCATGGAGAAGGCGATCCGCGACTCGGACCTCGGGGCCAACCCGAACAACGAGGGCAACCAGCTCCGCATCGTCCTGCCGCAGATGACCGAGGAGCGGCGCCGCGACATGATCAAGGTCGCCCGGCAGAAGGGCGAGGAGGCCAAGGTCGCCGTCCGCAACATCCGCCGCAAGGCCAAGGAGGAGCTGGACCGCCTGGTCAAGGACGGCGAGGTCGGCGAGGACGAGGGCCGACGCGCGGAGAAGGAGCTGGACGACCTGACCCAGCGCTTCGTCGCCACCGTCGACGAGCTGGTCAAGCACAAGGAGAGCGAGCTGCTCGAGGTCTGAGCACCCGCGTACCTCGCACGGCACCGCGCCGCCGTCGCCCGCCCGGGCGGCGGCCCGGTGCCGTCGTCGTGCCCGGCGGCGCACACCCTCGCGGCCGCGGCGGGTGCAGTAGGCTCGGCACGATTCCCGACCACCACGGGGTGAACGGCGGGAGTCGCCCGGCCGTCGGTCGGTCAACAGGAAGTCTCACGCCGGTAGGGGATGGTCTTGGTCTTGCGTCATGTGGTGGCTCTCGTACCGGCTGCCGGTGCGTGATGTCCCACCCCGACCCCTACGGCAACACCGAGTCGCGTGGCTGGGACCGCCCGGCCGCCCCGGCCCTGCCCTGGCCGGACACCGACCTGGAGCCCGGCCCCTGGCGGCCCGGCCCGGCCGCGCACACCCACCCCACCGAGCCGGACACCTACGCCCGCCCGGACCCGTACGCCGGTCCGGACACGTACGCCGGATCTGACACGTACGCCGGGCCGTACCCGACGACCTCGCGGCACCACGACGGCCCGGGCCGGTACGACGGACCGCCGGCCGGCGACCGTGGGCGGCCCGCCGGGCCGGACCACGACGGCCCGTGGGGCGAGCCCGCCCGCGACGACGAGTACCCGACCGCGCAGATCGCGCCGGTGCGCGACGAGCCCACCGAGCAGATCCCGGCGGTACGCGACGAACCCGCCTCAAAGCCGCCGGCCGGCCGCCGCGGGCCGGGACGCCGACGGGCGAGCGCCGAGCGTCCGCCGACCACCGCGCCGAAGACGTCCCGGGCGGGGCGCAACCTGCCGGCCGCTATCGGCGTCGGGGTGGCTCTCGGCGCGGCGGTCGTGGTGCCGCTGTTCTTCTTCATGCCGGCGTTCCTCGCCGTGCTCGCGGCCGCTGTGGGGATCGGCATCTGGGAGATGGCCCGCGCGGTACGCCGCAGCGGCGCCCACCCGCCGCTGGCGCCGCTCGTCGCCGGTGGCGTGATCACCGTGGGCCTGGCCTGGTACGCGGGCCCCGACGCGCTCTGCCTCGGCCTGCTGGTCACGGTGCTGGGCACGATGATCTGGCGGCTGGGCGACGGGCCGGGCAACTACCAGCGCGACCTGACCGCGGCCACCCTGATCGCGGTGTACGTGCCGTTCCTCGCCGGGTTCGCGGCCATGCTCGCGGCGGCGCCCGACGACGGGGCACTGCGGGTGCTGGTGACGCTGGCGGCGGTGGTGCTCTCCGACACCGGCGGGTACGCCGCGGGCGTGTCGTTCGGCAAGCACCCGATGGCGCCCACGATCAGCCCGAAGAAGTCCTGGGAGGGCTTCGCCGGCTCGGTGACCGCAGCGGCGGCGGGCAGCGCGGCGCTGCTGTGGGCGTTGTTCGACGTGGCCCCCTGGTGGGGTGCGCTGTTCGGGATGGCGATCTCGGTCTCGGCGGTGCTCGGTGACCTCGCCGAGTCGATGATCAAGCGGGATCTCGGCGTCAAGGACATGAGCAACCTGCTGCCCGGGCACGGTGGTCTGATGGATCGGCTCGACTCGATCCTGTTCGCCGTGCCGGTGGCGTACCTGCTGCTCGCCGTCTTCGTCCCGGTGGTGAACTGAGGCATGCGTCACGGCGGCGACCCGCTGCGGGCCGGGTGGCCGGGGGCGATTCGACACGTACGGACGGGTGCGTCCGGGCGGGAGCGTGTCAGACTGGACGCGCCATGACGAGTCTTCCGCTGATCTCCGTAGACCCCGACGCCCGCGGCCGCCGGCCCGCGATGCCTCCCCGCCACCTCGCCGACCTGGACCTGCCGGGCCGGCAGGCGCTCGTCACCGAGCTGGGTGAGCCCGCGTTCCGCGCCAAGCAGGTCTCCAACCACTACTTCGGCCGCCTGGTGCGCGACGCGGAGCGGATGACCGACCTGCCGGCCGCGACCCGGGAGCGGCTGGCGGGTGAGCTGCTGCCCACGCTGCTCACCCCGGTCCGCGAGCTGGCCTGCGACGACGGCGCGACCCGCAAGGCGCTCTGGCGGCTGCACGACGGCTCGCTGGTGGAGAGCGTGCTGATGGGCTACCCGGACCGGGTGACCGTCTGCATTTCCAGCCAGGCCGGCTGCGGCATGGCCTGCCCGTTCTGCGCCACCGGCCAGGCCGGGCTGACCCGCAACCTGTCCACCGCCGAGATCGTCGACCAGGCGGTCTACCTGGCCGGGGTGGCCGCCTCCGGCGCCGTGTCCGGGTCGCCGCCGCGGCTGTCGCACGTGGTGTTCATGGGCATGGGCGAGCCGCTCGCCAACTACTCGCGGGTGGTGGCGGCGATCCGCCGGCTGGTCGCCCCGGCGCCGGAGGGACTGGGCCTGTCGCAGCGGCACATCACCGTCTCGACCGTCGGTCTGGTGCCGGCGATCCGCCGACTGGCCAGCGAAGACCTCTCGGTGACCCTTGCGCTGTCGCTGCACGCCCCCGATGATGAGCTGCGCGACGAACTCGTCCCGGTCAACCAGCGCTGGAAGGTGTCCGAGGTGCTGGACGCGGCGTGGGACTACGCGGCCACGACGGGGCGTCGCGTGTCCATCGAATACGCGATGATCAAGGACGTGAACGATCAGCCGTGGAGAGCCGATCTGCTCGGGCGGCTACTGGCCGGCAAGCTGGCCCACGTGAACCTGATCCCGCTCAACCCGACTCCGGGCAGCCGCTGGGACGCCAGCCCGAAGCCGGTCGAGCGGGAGTTCGTCCGGCGGTTGCGCGACGCCGGGGTGTCGACCACGGTGCGCGACACCCGGGGACGCGAGATCGACGGGGCCTGTGGGCAGCTCGCCGCCGCCGGGGACACGGACGGCGACTCACGCGCGGCAACGGCGTAGCGGTACGAGACCAGGAGACATAGTGGCGAGTCAGGGTCAGCGTTTCCGGCGTAAGGCGCTCCGCCGGGGCTACAAGGTCGACGAGGTCGACGCCTTCCTGGACCGGGTCGAGGCGACACTCGACGGCCAGCCGATCGGCGCGCCCGTGGCCTCCCAGGAGGTCCACGACGTCGTCTTCCGGGTCCGGTTCAACGGCTACGACGAGTGGCAGGTCGACCTGCACCTCGACCGGGTCGAGCGGCAGCTCGCCGAGCTGGAGGAGCGCGGTGGCGCGCCGGCCGGACGCGGTGGCGACCCCCGGATGGCCGACCGGCTCGGCCCGCCGATGCGCGACGACCGGGGCATGTCGCCGGTGCCGCAGCCGCCGATGCCGCCCCGGCAGATGCCCGCCCAGCCCGGCCCGCCCGCCGACCGGTACGGCAACCGCTACGACGAGCCGACCGGCGCGTTCGCCGGTGGCTACGACGGCCCGCGCGGTGGCTACGACGGCCCCCGCGGCCCGGGTGGCCCCGGCCCGATGGGCCCGGGCGCGCCGATGGGACACGGCGGCCCGCCGTCGCGCGGCCTGCCGCCCGGCCCGGGCGGCTACGGTCCGCCGGACAGCGGCCCCGGCGGTTACGGCCCGCCGGACAACGGTCCCGGTGGGTACGGTCCGCCGGACAGCGGCCCGGGCGGCTACGGTCCCCCGGACAGCGGCCCCGGTGGGTACGGCCAGGAAGAGCGCTTCGACGGGTTCGAGGCCGGCCGGCGTGCCCGTGCCGACATGACCGCCGAGATCCGCATGCCCGAGCGTGAGCTGCGCGGCCGTGGCCCCGGCGGCCCGCCGGCGCTGCCGCAGCAGGGCTACGGCGCACCGGAGCCCGGCTACGGCCCGCCGGACCCGGGTTACGGGCCGCCGGACCAGGGCTACGGCCCGGGCCCCTCGATGACCGGCCCGCCGCTCGTGAGCCCGCCGGTCGCCGGTCCGCCGATGGTGGGGCCGCCGATGGCCGGCCCGCCCGGCAGCGACCTGCACCGGGTCGATCAGATCCGGCGCAGCTTCCAGGTCCGGCGGTTCGGCAGCGGGTACGACCCGGACCAGGTCGACCGGTTCTTCGAGACGCTGCTCGGCGGCATGCAGGGGCGCAACCCGATGCCGGTGAACCCCAAGGAACTCGACACGCTGCGCTTCGGGCTGGTGCCCGGTGGCTACTTCGAGGCCGAGGTCGACGCGGCGCTCAAGGACGTGCAGGACATCCTGCTCGGCCGCTGACCGCGCCTCCCGAGACGACGAAGGGCCCGCCCCCGGTGAGGGGGCGGGCCCTTCGCGCACTACCGTGGGCGCCGCGCGTCAGGACCGCAGGCCGTTGCGGCGCAGCACGGCGTCGCCGATGACGATGGCGATCAGCAGTCCGGCGATCCCGAACAGCCAGATGTGCTCCACCCGGCCCTCCTCGATCCCGCAGAGCGCCATCAGTACCAAAGCCACCGCCGACAGCACCGCACCGATCCGTCCGGACTTGCGGTGTCCGGGCTTGTGCTGATCTGGCGCGGTTACCGGCTCGTCTCCTGCCACTGTCGGTCCTTCCCTCGCGATCGGATCTCCGATCAGTCTGGCACGGCCCCAACCGGGCCCGGCGCAGGGTCCGACCTCCTGTGCCGGGGATGACCCGGGCGGGCGACAGCGGGCGGGCGGCGCGGCCCGGGTCGTTGGTCCCGTACCGGTGGGGGCGGATGGCCACTACCGGCGTCGCGGGACGGCGAGCACACTGCCTCCGGTAGCGTCTTGACGTACACCTTGATGCCTTTTTGAGGAGGACTGCGGTGCGAGTGACCGGTACGGGGCATGCCAGCATGCGGATCGACACGGCCGCGGGCAGCATCCTGTGCGACCCGTGGGTCAACCCCGCCTACTTCGCCTCGTGGTTCCCCTTCCCGGACAACTCCCTGCTCGACTGGGCGACCCTCGGCCAGGTCGACTACCTGTACGTGTCGCACCTGCACCGGGACCACTTCGACGCGAAGCACCTGCGGGACTTCGTGTCGAAGGACGCCACCGTCCTGCTGCCCGAGTTCCCCACCTCGGAGATGGAGGACGAGTTCCGGGAGCTGGGCTTCACCAAGTTCCTCAAGGCCCCGAACGAGCAGGTCGTGGAGCTGCCCGGCGGCCTGAAGATCATGATCCAGGCGCTGACCAGCCCGACCGACGGCCCGATCGGCGACTCGTCGCTCTGGGTCGAGTACGACGGCGTGCGGCTGCTCAACCAGAACGACGCCCGCCCGACCGACCTCAGCGTGTTCGCCGAGCTGGGCCACGTGCACGCGCACATGCTCCAGTTCTCCGGCGCGATCTGGTACCCGATGGTCTACGAGCTGCCGCAGGCGGCGAAGACCGCGTTCGGCAAGCAGAAGCGGGACCGGCAGTTCGACCGCACCTGGCGCTACATCGACGACCTGAAGGCCGACCACGTCTTCCCGATCGCCGGCCCGCCGTGCTTCCTCGACGACGAGCTGTGGCAGTTCAACGACATCTTCGGCGACGAGGGCAACATCTTCCCCGACCAGTCGGTGTTCCTGGCCGAGTACGCCAAGGTCGGCGGCACCAACGGCATCGTGCTGCTGCCGGGCAGCGTCTCGGAGATCACCACCGAGGGCGCGACCACCACGCACCCGGTGCCGGTGGAGGAGTTCTTCGCGAACAAGGTCGCCCACCTGGAGGAGATGCGGGAGCGCAAGCGCGGCGTCATCGAGGCCGAGAAGGCGTCCTGGCGGCACCCCGAGGTCGACGTGCTCGGCGAGATGAAGCGCCGGATCGAGCCGCTGCTCGACGAGTCGATCTACCTGGCCAAGGGCGTCGGCGGGCCGGTCCGCTTCGACCTGGTCGGCTACGACGGAGAGAGCGTCGAATCCATCGTGGTGGACTTCCCGGGCAAGGAGGTCCGGCCGTACGCGGACGAGAAGGTCCGCTACCGCTTCCGTACCGAGCGGGCGCTGATCGAGCACCTGCTGCACATCGGCGAGGTGGACTGGGTCAACTCCCTCTTCCTCTCCTGCCGCTTCTCCGCGGCCCGCATCGGCCAGTACAACGAGTTCGTCTACGCCTTCTTCAAGTGCCTGTCCGAGGAGCGCCTCCAGTACGCCGAGGGCTGGTACGACGAGCACGAGCGTGCGGTCGACGCCGAGGACATCACGCTTGACGGCTGGGTGGTGCAGCGGCGCTGCCCGCACCTGAAGGCGGACCTGAGCCGGTTCGGCATCGTGGACGGCGACCAGCTCACCTGCCAGCTGCACGGCTGGAAGTTCGACCTGGCCAGCGGGCGCTGCCTGACCAGCGTCGGGCACAAGATCCGCGCGCACCGCGCCGACGCGGAGACCCCGGCGCCGGCCGGGGAAGCGGCCATCTGACGAGTTCCGCCCCGTCCGCCGCCCTCGGCACGCGACCATCGGTCGGGAGGGGGCGGCGTGACGGGTGCGGACAGGGAACCGGCGTACCGGTTCGGGCGCGGCAACGAGATGGCGCGCGACGCCTCCCGGGTGGAGGCGTTCAGCGACGCGGTAATCGCCATCGTGCTCACCCTGATGGCCGTCGAGCTGCTGTCGTTCGACCCGGACACCCCACAGGACGACGGGCTGCCGGCCGCGCTGCGGCACGAGTGGCGCGCCTACCTGGCGTACGTGATCACCTTCGCCATCGTCGGCCAGGTCTGGCTGACCCACCACAACATGTGGCGTTACGTCCGCCGGGTCGACCAGATGCTGCTGGTGCTGAACCTGCTGCTGCTGATGTTCGTGGCGGCGATCCCGTTCACCGCCGACCTGCTCGCCGACAACCTGCGCGGCACCGTCGGCGACCAGCGGCTGACCGCCGCGCTGTACGCGGGCGTGGTGCTCGGTGAGGCGCTGTTCTTCAACCTGAGCTGGTGGTGGGCGCGCCGCCGCGGGTTGCTGCAACCGGGCCTGGACCCGAGGCTGGCGCGGGCGGTGGCCCGCCGGTTCCGCCTCGGTCCGCTGCTCTACCTGGTGGCGTTCGCGATCGTGTTCGTCGACCCGGTGCTGAGCCTGCTGGCGTACCTGCTGCTTGTCGGCGTCTACCTGGTGCGCGGGCCGGGCGACCTCCCGCCCGCCGGCCAGGAGGCGCCCGAGACGCCGTGAGGACTCAGCCCAGGTCGGCGAGGATCCGCCGGGCCGCGTTGTGCCCGGCCGCGCCGATCACGCTGCCCGCCGGATGGCAGCCCGCGCTGCCCGCGTACACGCCGTCCACCCCCGTGGCGTACGGCATCCGGTCGGTGAACGACACCGTGTTGTCGACGTGGTGGATGTGCCCGCCGGTGATGCCGAAGTGCGCCTCGATGCCGGGCGGCGGCAGCGGCACCGCGTCTGCGACCAGGTCACCGGCGCCCGGTGCGTACCGCTCGCAGATCGCGAGCAGCCGCTCCACGTAGCCGGGCAGCGCCGCCTCCCAGGTGGTGCCGGCCAGCTCGTAGGGGACCGACTGCACGAACAACGCCGACGAGTGGTGCCCCGCCTCGTCGGACAGCGACGGGTCGACTGTGGTGTGCAGGTACCACTCGATCGTCGGCTCCTCCGGCAGCCGCCCGGCCCGCACGTCCGCCCACATGCCGCGCAGCGCCGCCATCGGCGACTCGCCGCCGTCGCCGACGAGCGAGGCCGAGCCGGGCAGCAGGTGGATGGTCGACCCGAACGGGCTCGGCGCGTCGCCCGGCAGGCAGGAGAAGCGCGGCAGCCCGGTCAGCGCCAGGTTGAGCTTGAGCGTGGTGCCGGGGCGGCGGACCGCCGCCATCCGCGCGCCCAGCTCCGCCGGGAGGACCGGGGCCCTATGCGGCCCCAGCTCGGCCACCGGGCCCGCCGTCGCCCTGGTGGGCAGTCAGGGTCGCACGGCCCAACGGGGCGGATCTCGCGTCAGCCACGGAACGGGCCCGCCAGGGGCCCTAGAACCGTTGTGCGGCAACAGAAAGCCCCGGGGCACCGTGGGGTGCCACCGGGGCCGCAGGGCCACTCTCAGAGGGCTAGACGCTGACAGCCTGGCCGTACCGGGAAGCGTGCGCTTCCTGCCGCTCAGCAATCGCCACCGTGTCAGCGTCAGTCGGCAACGGCCGCAGCCGTCCCCGCCGGTCATAGACGTGCACGTAAACCGCCGTAGGCGGCAGCACCACGTTTCCCGCAGGGAAGATACGAACGGAACTAGTAACCGCCTTCACCAGCATCCGCCGTTGCTCAATCGTCAGAGCCTCAAACTGCTCTACCGTCACCGGCACAATCTCCGGCAGCGTTCCCGGCTCAGGCTCCGCTAGCGCATCCTGAATCTCAGCCAACCGGTCGAGAATGCGCCGGTTGCCCTGCTCAAGCTGAGACACCGTGAGGGCCCGCCGGTTGAACATGTCCATAAGCGCGGTTAGCTCCCCCTCAAGCTCCCGCCGCTCAGCGTCCAACGCATCCCGGTCAACCGTGGGCCCCTGGCCGTCACCGTTGCCCAAATCCTCAGCCGTCAGCATTTCAACCACCGTGGCAGTCACGTAGGCGTCAATCTGTTCCGCCCTAAGCTGCCAACACTTCTCAGCGCAACGGTAAACCCGCTTCTTAGCCCCGGTGCGGGTACGGGTCCAATTATTGCGGGCAGGCTGCCCGCACATGCCACAAACGTAGATACCGCCACCCAGGTACTTCACATTGTTGCCCGTGGCCTGACGCACCCGGGTTACGTGCGCAACAAGGTCCGTCCACTCTTGGTAAGACAGGATAGGTTCCCAATTGCCGGGCACAGTCTCAACCCGGTATTTCGGGGCCCGGTCAGACTGACCGGCCGTAAGAATACTGGTGGGTTGGTAGGCAATCCGGGCCGCAAGATACGGGTTCGTCAACGCACCCTTAACCGCCATCCACGTATACGGCTTCCCCGTCTTAGGGGCCACGATTCCCCGGGACGTCCATTCCCGGGCAACACTCATCAGCGTCCCCCCGGTACGGACATGCTCAGCGGCCCACCGGATAGCTTCCGCTTCCGCCGGAACAATCGTGAACGTGGCAACCCCGTTCTTCCGGGCCCGCTGATAGCCAAGGGGCCGAACGGTCCCCACCGGGGAACCGTTGGCGACACGCTGCCGGTTAGAAGACTTCTGCCGCTTGCTTTTCTTCTCCACCTCAGCACGGGCCATAGCGGCACCCATACGGGCCGCTAGCCGACCCTCGGGAGTAGTGAGATCCAACAGGCTGCCGTGAGCGAAATACAGCGGCACGCCCCGTTCCTCAAGAACGTAGATGAGCTTTTCAAGCTCGATAGGCTGCCGCACAAGCCGGTCATCATCACGGAACACAATCCGGGCAACCTTGCCCGCTTTCACGTCGGCAACCATTTGCCGGTACGCGGGCCGCACCTTTTGAGCGTTGCTAGCCGACCGGGACTCATCCCGGTACACCTCAACATCGGTCCAGCCGTTGCGCTCGCAGAGGGCTAGGCACTCCGCTTCCTGAGCCTCAAGGCTGACGGACACCTCGGTATCAATCGAGATGCGTACATAAACGGCGGTCACGGGGCCGGTGGGCCCGCTCTGCAAGGGGGAAGCCATGTCAACAGTTTGCCACAGTTGCCGACCAGGAAGTTGTGCCCGGTGCCGGGGTCGTCCGGGCCGGCGTTCAGCCCGGACAGGCCGTCGGTGACCGCGTACATGCTGACCAGCAGCTCGGAGCGGAAGTCGAAGCGGGCCAGGTGGTCGGCCACCGAGCCGCGTACCAGGTCGACGAAGACCTGCCGCAGCGCGGGCCGCACGTAACGCTCGGCGGTCTCCTCGACCGGCAGCGGCTCGGCCAGCCACGCCGGGGCGAGATCCTCCCGCAGCTGGGCCAGCTCGGCGTGCAGCGCGTCGTCGGCGGCGACGTCGGTGGGGGAGAACATCTCCGCGAGCTGCCGCCGGCTCGCCGCCACGTCGCTGCCGGCCAGCAGGTACGGCGAGCCGAGCCCGCCCGGCGTGGGCAGGAAGTAGTGCGGGTCGCGGCGCAGCACCGGGATGGTCACGTCGAGCGTGGCCAGCAGCTCCGGCGGCATCAGCCCGAGCAGGTACGACCCGGTGGAGTGACGCAGCCCCGGCACCTTCGGGAACGGGTTCTCGGTGCGGGTCGCCCCGCCGATCACGCCTGACGCCTCCAGCACCAGCACGTCCAGGCCGGCGCGGGCCAGCAGGATCGCCGAGACCAGGCCGTTGTGCCCGGCGCCGACCACCACGACGTCGGCGCGGGACGGCAGCTCACTCGCGTCGCTCATGGCGTGCCGGCTGGGCATGCGCTCACGGCCCTCGCTTCGCTCGGTGCGTTCGCTCATGCCGCGGAGCGTAGCGGCGACGGGTCCCGCGCGGGAGGGTTCGCGGCGGGGCGCTACCGTTCCCGGCATGTCCCCGGCTGTCCAGATCGCGCTCGCGGTGGCGCTCGTCGTGGTGGTGCTCCTCCTCCTGCTCGTGCTGCGGCGCGACCGTCCCCGGGACCTGGTCGCCCCGGACCGCCGGGCCGGCGACGGGCAGGCCGAGGTGCTCCGGCTGGCCCGCGCGGGGCGTACGGTCGAGGCGGTCAAGGTGCTGCGCGAGCAGACCGGGCTGTCGCTGCTGGACGCGAAGCGGGCGGTGGACGCGCTGGCGGCCGGCGGATCCTGGTCGCCCGGCCCCCCGGCGCCCGGAAAGGGCGTCGACGAGGCAGTGCGGGCCGAGGCCGCGCGGCTGCTGTACCGGGGCAAGAAGATCCAGGCGATCAAGGTGGTGCGCGAGCACACGCACATGTCGCTCGCCGACGCCAAGCGGTACGTCGAAGGGCTCTGACGCCGGACGGCCGTCACCCCGCGTTCACTCTATAGTGGCGGTGGTCGATGCATTTCTCGTCCTACCGTCGACGGGACACCCACCGCCTCCGGGAAGGTCACCCCCGATGGATCGTCGTACCGTGCTGCGTGCCACCGCCGTCGGTGGCGCCGCCGCTTTCGCCGGTGGCCTCTGGGCCGCCGCTGCCGCCCCGGCCCAGCCCGCCCAGCCCGGTCCCGGCCCGTACGGCGACCTGCTGGCCGCCGACGCCAACGCCCTCCAGTTGCCGGCCGGCTTCACCAGCCGGGTGATCGCGCGGTCCGGGCAGCGGGTCGTCGGCACCTCGTACACCTGGCACCCGGCGCCCGACGGCGGCGCCTGCTTCCCGGCCGGCGACGGCTGGATCTACGTCTCCAACTCGGAGGTGCCGCTCGTCGGCGGCGCCTCGGCGGTGCGGTTCGCCGCCGACGGCGCGATCGCCGCCGCGTACCGGATCCTCGGCGGCACGAACGTCAACTGCGCGGGCGGGCCGACCTCGTGGGGGACGTGGCTGTCCTGCGAGGAGGTGCCGCTGGGCCGGGTCTTCGAGACCTGGCCCGAGGGTGGCCGGTCCGGCGAGGAGCGGACCCGGATGGGCCGCTTCAAGCACGAGGCGGCGGCCTGCGACCCGGTGCGGCGGGTGGTCTACCTGACCGAGGACGAGGGCGACGGCTGCTTCTACCGGTTCGTCCCGGACACCTGGGGCGACCTGCGCACCGGCCGGGTGCAGGTGCTCTGCGCCCCGGACGGCCAGGTGACCGGGCCGGTGACCTGGCGGGACCTGCCGGACCGCGACGGGTTCCCGGTGCCCACCCGCTACCAGGTCGGCGCCGCGCAGACGTTCGACGGCGGCGAGGGCTGCTGGTACGCCGACGACACCTGCTGGTTCACCACGAAGGGCGACAACCGGGTGTGGGCGTACGACGCGGTGAACCAGCGGCTCGACCTCGCGTACGACGACTCGCTGGTGCCGACCGGTGCCGCGCCGCTGACCGGCGTCGACAACATCACCGGCACCGCCGGAGGCGACCTCTACGTGGCCGAGGACGGCGGCAACATGGAGATCAACGTGATCACGCCGGCCGGTGTGGTGACCCCGTTCCTGCGGCTGCTCGGGCAGTCCGAGTCGGAGATCACCGGGCCGGCGTTCTCCCCGGACGGCAGTCGCCTCTACTTCTCCTCGCAGCGCGGCACCAGCGGTGCCCGGGCCGGGACCGGCGGCATCACGTACGAGGTACGGGGCCCGTTCCGGCGCTGACCGCAGCCGTCAGGCGCGGGCCGCCACCCGGGCGGCCCGCCACCGGCTCGCCGCCAGTGTCGCCGAGTAGCCGGACAGCACGATCACGTGGAACAGATAGAGCCACAGCAGCACCGCCACGCCGCCGCCGATCTCGTCGAACCCGCCGAACGGCACGCCCAGGTCCAGCGGCAGCGAGCAGAACAGCACGAACCCGTGCAGGAAACCGGACAGGTTCGCCGCCGTGAACGAGCCCAGGGCCACCGTGACGAGCCAGTCCGGGGAGGCCGGGCCGACCACCCGGAACACCCAGATCAGCACCGGCGTGAGCACCAGCCACACCGCCAGGAACGACAGCACCACGCCGAGCGCGCCGACCCAGCCGCCCTGGCGTACCAGGCGGGTGGTCAGCGGCAGCCCCAGCAGGATCGACAGCAGCAGGACCGGGGCCGGCGCCAGCAGCGGGAGCAGCAGCAGGCGGCCCCGCCAGCCGACGAGCGCACCGGACTCGGCGCGCGGCTCGGCCACCGAGACGAACGCGCGGCGCAGCCCTTCCCCGTAGAGCGAGGCAGGCAGCAGCGACGCCAGCGCCAGCAGCGGGGTCAGCCCCAGCCCGGCCTCGACGAGCGCGGCCGCCGCCCGGTGCGCGCCGATCTCGGTGGGCAAGGTGTCGATCGCGTACCCGGTCAACCGCCGCACCCGGTCCGCCCCGGCGAGCAGCCCGGTCAGCCAGATCGCCAGCAGCGCCACCGGCACCACGGCGATCGCGCCGTAGAAGGTGATCGCGGCGGCGTGCAGCGACAGGTCCCGGCCGCGGACCGGCTGGAACGCCGCAGCCGTGATCCGCCTGGTCCGTTCCCACCCGTCGCCCATCGCCCTGTCGTTCCCCGTACGACCCCGCGCCACGCATTACGATCCGGCGGCATGACGATCGCCACGACCGACCGGCTGGTGCTCCGCGACTGGACCGAGTCGCCGGACGACCTGGCCCGGGTCTACGACATCTACTCCCGGGACGAGGTGATGCGCTGGCTGGGCGGCGGCAAGGGGCGGATGACCGACCCGTCCGAGGCGCGCGAGCGGGTCCGGATGTGGCACGAACGCTGGGCTCCGTACGGCGGCCGGTGGGGCCTGTGGGCGATCGAGCCGCGCGACGGCGGGCCGGTGGCGGGGAGCATCCTGCTCAAACCGCTGCCGGGACGCGACGGCGTCACCCTGACCGACGACATCGAGGTCGGCTGGCACCTGCACCCCGACGCCCAGGGCCGCGGCTACGCCACGGAGGCGGCCCGCGCGGTGCTGGAACGCGAGTTCGCCACCGGCACCCCGAGGGTGTACGCGGTGGTGATGGCCGGGAACGACCCGTCGATGGCGGTGGCCCGGCGCCTCGGCATGACGCACGCGGGCGTGCGCACCGACTGGTACGGCGGGGTCGAACTGGAGACCTTCGTCCTGGAGCGCCCCGCCTGAGCCGTGCCGTTGGCAGTTCGCCCTCGGCCTCCTACGGTGGTGGGGACACGGGGGAGGCACGGATGGTCGACGGTGGCGACGCAGCGCGTTGGCTGCACCTCCACGCCGCCCGGGGCGGCCCGGACGACCTGTCGCTCCTGGTGAACCGGGTCGCGCCCGCCATCGGGGCCACCGACATCGTGATCTACCTGGCCGACTACACGCAGTCCTCGCTCGTACCCCTGGTCGGCGCGGGCGCGCCTCGGGACGAGCTCACGATCGAGACGACGCTGGCCGGCCGGGCGTTCACCGGCCTCCAGGTGCAGCGCGCTCCCGACCGCCCGGACCGGCTCTGGGTGCCCCTGCTGCTCGGCTGCGAACGGCTGGGGGCGCTGGAGATCGTGTCGTCGCGCGCCGGCGACCCCGCGCTGGACCGGCCGGCCTGGGAGGTGGCGGTCGCCGTCGCTCAGGTCCTGGTGAACCGCCGGCTCTACGGCGACGTCGTGGAACGGATCCGCCGTCGCCTGCCGATGCAGGTCGCCGCCGAGACCGTGTGGGGGCTGCTGCCGCCGCTGACCTTCGCGACGGACGAACTGGTGATCACCGCCATCCTCGAACCGTGTTACGACGTCGGCGGGGACATCTTCGACTACGCGCTCAACGGTGACGTGCTCAGCGTCGGGCTCTTCGACACCTGCGGGCACGGGATCAAGGCGAGCGCGATGGCCTCGCTCGTGGTCAGTGCGTACCGCAACGCCCGGCGCACCGGTCTCGACCTGGTCGACACGGCGATCAGCATCGACAGGTGGGTCCGCTCCGAACACCCCGGCCTGTTCGCGACCGCGCTGCTCGCCGAACTCGACCGGCGGACCGGCGTGCTGCGGATCATCAACGCCGGCCACCCCGGCGCCATGCTGCTGCGGGACGGCAAGGCCGTCCGGGCACTGCCCGGACCGACCGCGCTGCCGCTCGGGCTGGGCAACCTGTCGACGCGGCGCCCGCGGGCGCACGAGGAGGCGCTGCATCCGGGCGACCGCATCCTCGCCTACACCGACGGCATCACCGACGCCCGGGGCGACGACGGGGAACGGTTCGGGCTGGACCGGCTCGTCGACTTCGTCGAGCGTTCCCTCAACGAGCGGCTGCCCAGCCCGGAGACGATGCGCCGGCTGGTGCGCGCCGTCCTCGCCTACCAGCAGGACCAGCTCGACGACGACGCCACCGCGCTGTTCCTGGAGTGGCAGCCCTCGCATCTGCCCTTGGGGCACCTGGAGCACCTCACCGCGCCCGACGGAACGATCGCGCCCTCGTAGCCTCACGAGGAGGCGCCGCAGGCGTGATCGACACCGGTTCGCCGAAGTGGTGGCATCGCGGCAACCCTGATGCCGCCACCTCGGGGAAGTGGAGTGGATCATGTCGCCGGGCACTCCGGGACGAACGGGGTGAGGCGCTGGGGAACAATGGTCCGGTGACCACTCCCCGAGATCTCGTGCTGCTCGGCTCGACCGGCTCGATCGGCACCCAGGCCATCGACATCGTCAAGCGCAACCCGGACCGCTTCCGGGTGGTGGCCCTCGGCGCGGGTGGCGGCAACGTGGAGTTGCTCGCCGCGCAGGCGCTGGAGCTGGGCGTGGAGGCGGTCGGTGTGGCCCGCGCGTCCGCCGCGCAGGATCTTCAGCTCGCGTTCTACGCCGAGGCGAGCCGGCGTGGCTGGGCCACCGGCGACTTCAAACTGCCGAAGATCGTGGCCGGGCCGGACGCGATGACCGAGCTGGCGCAGTGGCCGTGCGACGTGGTGCTCAACGGGGTGGTCGGCTCGCTGGGCCTGCCGCCGACGCTGGCCGCGCTGCACGCCGGTCGTACCCTCGCGCTTGCCAACAAGGAGTCCCTGGTGGCCGGCGGCCCGCTGGTCAAGGCCGCCGTCTCGCGACCGGGGCAGATCGTTCCGGTGGATTCCGAGCACTCGGCGCTGGCGCAGTGCCTGCGCGGCGGCGCCCGGGGCGAGGTACGGCGGCTGGTGGTCACCGCCAGCGGCGGCCCGTTCCGGGGGCGGCGGCGTGACGAGCTGACCGCCGTGACGCCGGAGCAGGCGCTGGCGCACCCGACCTGGAACATGGGCCCGGTCGTCACGATCAACTCCGCCACGATGGTCAACAAGGCGTTGGAGGTGATCGAGGCGCACGAGTTGTTCGACGTGCCCTACGCCGACATCGAGGTGATGGTCCACCCGCAGTCGGTGATCCACTCGATGGTCGAGTTCACCGACGGGTCCACGCTCGCCCAGGCCAGCCCGCCGGACATGCGACTGCCCATCGCGCTGGGTATCGGCTGGCCGGACCGCGTACCCGGCGCCGCCGCGGCCGTCGACTGGACCACGGCCCACACCTGGGAGTTCTTCCCGCTCGACGACGCGGCGTTCCCGGCTGTCGCGCTGGCCAAGGCGGCGGGCGAGGCCGGGCGCTGCCGCCCGGCGATCTACAACGCGGCGAACGAGGAGTGCGTGGCGGCGTTCGTCGCGGGCCGGCTGCCGTTCCTCGGCATCGTCGACACCCTCCAGCGGGTGCTGGAGGACGCTCCCGATTTCGACGAACCAGGTACCGTCGAGGACGTGCTCGCCGCCGAGTCGTGGGCACGGGCGCACGCCCAGGAGATCATCGTCGGGTCGGTGGAAGGAGCTCGATGAGCTATCTGCTCGGGGTGGTGCTGTTCGCCCTGGCGATCCTCATCTCGGTGAGCCTGCACGAGGCGGGGCACATGCTCACCGCCAAGGCGTTCGGGATGAAGGTCACCCGCTACTTCGTCGGCTTCGGCCCGACGCTCTGGTCGTTCAAGCGGGGCGAGACCGAGTACGGCATCAAGGGCATCCCGCTCGGCGGCTTCTGCAAGATCGTCGGCATGACCCCGCAGGACGACGACGTCGAGCCGGGGGACGAGAAGCGCGCCATGTGGCGCTATCCGGTGTGGAAGCGGACGATCGTGATGTCCGCGGGCTCGATCACCCACTTCGCCCTGGCCCTGATCGCGCTCTGGATCATCGCGGTGTCGGTGGGGCTGCCGAACCCGAAGTTCCCCAGCACCGAGGCCGGCTTCCGGGCCGAGCCGGCGGTGATCGCCATCGCGCCGTGCGTGGTGGTGGAGAACGCGGCCCGCGCCTGCGAGTCCGGCGACCCGGCCAGCCCGGCCGAGAAGGCCCAGCTCAAGGACGGCGACCGGATCACCGCGGTGAACGGCAAGCCGGTCTCGACCTGGGGCGACATGCTCGACGTGGTCCGGGCCACCCCGCCCGGCACGGCCACCGTCGCCTACGTGCGCGACGGCAAGCCGGCCGAGGCGCGGGTCGACCTGGCCTCGGTGCAGCGTCCGCCGCTGGGCGACCCGAAGGGCGCCGCCTCGGCGGTCTCCGCGCTCGGCGTGGCGCTCTCGCCCAGCACCCCGACCCGGGTCGAGTACGGCCCGGTCGCCGCGTTCGGCGCCACCGCCGACTTCACCGGCACCATGGCCGTGCAGACCGCGCACGCCATGCAGCGCATCCCGCAGAAGGTGCCCGCGTTGTGGAACGCGATCACCGGCGGCGAGCGTGACGTGGACACCCCGATCAGCGTGGTCGGCGCCAGCCGGCTCGGCGGCGAGGCCGTGGAGAACAACGCCTGGCTGGTGTTCTTCATGCTCTTCGTGTCGCTGAACTTCTTCATCGGCGTGTTCAACCTGCTGCCGCTGCTCCCGCTGGACGGCGGCCACATCGCCATCGCCTGGTTCGAACGGGCGCGGTCCTGGCTCTACGCGCGCATCGGCCGCGCCGATCCGGGGCGCGTCGACTACCTCAAACTCATGCCGTTCACGTACGCGGTGATCCTGATCGGTGGCGCGTTCACGCTGCTGACGGTCACTGCTGATGTCATCAACCCCATCACGCTCTTCTCAAGGTGAGTGCCTGAAGTGACCGCTGTCAGTCTCGGTATGCCCCCCGTACCGCCGCCGCCGCTGGCCCCGCGCCGGGCCAGCCGCCAGATCATGGTCGGTTCGGTGCCGGTCGGTGGTGGCGCGCCGGTCTCGGTGCAGTCCATGACCACCACCCTCACCGCCGACGTCAACGCCACGCTCCAGCAGATCGCCGAGCTGACCGCGTCCGGCTGCCAGATCGTCCGGGTCGCCGTGCCGTCGCAGGACGACGTGGAGGCGCTGCCGGCGATCGCCAAGAAGTCGCAGATTCCGGTGATCGCCGACATCCACTTCCAGCCGAAGTACGTCTTCGCGGCGATCGACGCCGGCTGCGCCGCGGTCCGGGTGAACCCGGGCAACATCCGGCAGTTCGACGACAAGGTCAAGGAGATCGCGCGGGCCGCCGGCGACGCGGGCGTGCCGATCCGGATCGGCGTCAACGCGGGCTCGCTGGACAAGCGCCTGCTGGCCAAGTACGGCAAGGCCACCGCCGAGGCGCTGGTGGAGTCGGCGCTGTGGGAGTGCTCGCTGTTCGAGGAGCACGGCTTCCGGGACATCAAGATCTCGGTCAAGCACAACGACCCGGTGGTGATGATCCGCGCGTACCGGCTGCTGGCCGAGAAGTGCGACTACCCGCTGCACCTCGGCGTCACCGAGGCGGGCCCGGCGTTCCAGGGCACCATCAAGTCGGCGGTGGCGTTCGGCGCGCTGCTGGCCGAGGGGATCGGCGACACCATCCGGGTCTCGCTGTCCGCCCCGCCGGTCGAGGAGATCAAGGTCGGCAACGCGATCCTGGAGTCGCTGGGCCTGCGCGAGCGTGGCCTGGAGATCGTCTCCTGCCCGTCCTGCGGCCGGGCGCAGGTCGACGTCTACAAGCTGGCCGAGGAGGTCACCGCCGGGCTGGAGGGCCTGCCGGTGCCGCTGCGCGTCGCGGTCATGGGCTGCGTGGTGAACGGTCCGGGTGAGGCCCGCGAGGCCGACCTGGGTGTGGCCTCCGGCAACGGCAAGGGCCAGATCTTCGTCAAGGGCAAGGTGGTCAAGACCGTGCCCGAGGCGCAGATCGTGGAGACGCTGATCGAGGAGGCGCTGCGGATCGCCGACGAGATGGGCGCCGAGATCCCCGAGGAGCTGCGCGACCTGGTGCCGGGCGGCGCCACAGTCACCGTGCACTGATCTGTTCTCCGCGTCGTCGTGCGGCCGTCCCCGTCGGGGGCGGCCGCACGCGCCGTCTCAGGGCCGGGGCACGGCGGCGAAGGGGGAGAGGGTGAACCAGCCGGGCGCGGCGCGCCGCAGCGCCTCCGGCCCGGCCACCTCCACCGCGCCGCCGCGCAGCGCCGCGGCCCACTCCAGGTCGCCCATCCAGACCTGGACCAGCGCGCGCAGGTCCGCCGTGACGGTCACCGCCACGTCGTGCCCGGGGTCGATGTCGCAGACGTCGGCTTCGCCCGCGGCGATCACCATCCACCAGTCGCGCTGCGTCGTGGGCACGTCCCGGAAGCAGAACCGCACGACGGTACGCCCCGGCGGAACAGCGTCGTGGTCGACGTGCCGGTGCATGTCCCACAGCAGCAGCTTCGGGTCGAGGTCGGCGTCGCCCAGTTCGCCGATCCAGCGCACGCCCCAGGCGCCGAGCGCCTCCAGCACGGGCCGCAGTTCGCGTCCGGCGGCGGTCGGGACGTAGCGCACGTCCGCGCCGTCGACCCGCCGCTCCACCACCCCGGCGCGGACGAGCTGGTGCAGCCGGCGGGACAGCAGGGTCGGTGACATCCGGGGCAGGCCCCGGCGCAGCTCGTTGAAGCGTTCCGAGCCGCTGACCAACTCCCGGACCACGAGCAGCGTCCACCGCTCGTCGAGCAGTTCCATGGCCTTCGCCACGGGGCAGAACTGGTGGTAGGAGGCCCCCATGGCGGGCACGCTACGCCCGGCTCGCCACCCCGGCCAGCGGCCTGTCGGGAGCGGTACAGATCTCGTACTGGGGGCCGGGTCGTCCGCTGCCTAGCGTCCTGTGCAGGGACGACTGTGAGGAGCGACTGATGATCGAGGAACGGGAACAGGACGCCGCGGTGAAGGCCCGGCACCGCGCGATGTGGGCGATGGGCGACTACGCCGCCGTGGCCGCGCAGGTGATCCCGCAGCTGGGGGCGACGCTGGTCCGGGCCGCCGGGGTGGCGCCGGGCATGCGGGTGCTGGACGTGGCGGCCGGAACCGGCAACGCGGCTCTGCCGGCGGCCCGGGCCGGTGCGGAGGTGGTGGCCGGCGACCTCACCCCGGAGTTGCTGGCGATCGGGCGGGCGGAGGCCGAGCGGGAGGGCTTGACGCTGACCTGGGAGGAGGCGGACGCGGAGGCGCTGCCGTACGCGGACGCCGCGTTCGACGCGGTGCTGTCGTGTGTGGGCGTGATGTTCGCGCCCCGGCACCGGGCCGCAGCCGACGAGGTGCTGCGGGTGTGCCGGCCGGGCGGGACGATCGGCCTGGTCAACTGGACTCCGCAGGGCTTCGTGGGCCAGTTGTTCGCGGCCATGCGGCCGTACGCGCCGCCACCGCCGCCGGGTGCGCAGCCGCCCCCGCTCTGGGGCGACGAGGAGCACGTCCGGGAGTTGTTCGGTGACCGGGTCGACGCGCTCACGCTGAGGCGCGACGCCGTGGTGGTGGACCGGTTCGCCACGCCGGGGGAGTTCCGGGACTTCTTCGCCACCCATTACGGGCCCACAGTGGCGGTCTACCGGGCGAACGCGGGCGACCCGGAGCGTACGGCCGGGCTCGACCGCGCGCTGACCGACCTGGCGGCCCGGCACCTGGACGGCGGCGTGATGCGCTGGGAGTACCTGCTCGTCACCGCGCGCCGCGCCTGACGGCACGCCGGTCGTCGTCCGGCCGGCGTGCCGTCGCGGCGGCGGTGCTCACTCGGACTCGGCGAGGATGGCGTAGAGCTTGCGCCGGGTCTCGTCGAGCACCTGGGCGGCCCGGGCGCGCTGGTCGTCGGTGCCGGTGGTCATGACCTGCCGCAGCGCCTGCATGGCCTGCGCCCCGGCGTCGCGGATGTCGTGCCAGCTGTTGACGGTCTGCTCGGCGAACTCCGCCCAGGGCGGGGTCTGCGCCGCGTCCGCCGCCTCGGCCTGCCCCTGCTCGGTCAGCGCGAACCGCTTGCGCCCGCCCTCGGAGTCGGCGGCCGTGGCGATGACGCCCTCGTCCTCCAGCAGTTGCAGCGTCGGGTAGATCGAGCCGGGGCTGGGCCGCCAGGCCCCGCCGGTGCGGGAGTCGATCTCCTGGATCATCTCGTAGCCGTGCATCGGCCGCTCGGTGAGCAGAGCCAGCACCGCGCCGCGCACGTTCGGCCGCCGTCCGCGGCCCCGGCCGCCGCGGCCCCGCCCGCGACCGTGCGGTCCGGGGGAGAAGGGCGGCGGACCCGGGGGTACGGGCGGGAAGCCGAAGCCGCCGTGGCGGCGCATCTCGTCGTGCATGGCGTGCATGCGTCGATGGAAACTCATCAGTGGTTCTCCTTCTGTCGTCGTATCACTGATGCATCAACGATATATCGGCAATGCATCGCCGACAAGACGTCACGTAAGCCGGGCTGAAAACCGTACGTACGTACTGTTAGGCTGTCGGCGTGCGCCTGCTTCCCGAACCGGGCCCATCCCGGACGCTCGCCCTCTCCACGCTCGTCAACACCGTCGGGCGGGGCACGTGGCTCACCGCCAGCGCGCTGTTCCTCACCCGGTCGGTCGGGCTGACGGTGGCCCAGGTCGGGGTGGCGCTCACGCTCACCGCGCTGGTCAGCCTGGTGGCGAGCACCCCGATGGGCTACCTCGCCGACCGCCTCGGCCCGCGCGGACTCCAGATGGCCGCGCTGCTCGCCTCGGCCGCGTGCACGGCCGCCCTGGTCACGGTGCGCTCGTTCACCGGCTTCCTGGTCGTCGGCATGCTGATGGCGGTCGCCGACGCGGGCACCCGGGGCGCCCGCGGAGCCCTGATCGCCGGCGCCGTCCCGCCCGACCAGCGGGTCCGCACCCGTGCCTACCTGCGCGCTGTCACCAACGTGGGGATCTCGGTGGGCACCGTGCTGGCCGGGTTCGCGCTCGCCGCCGACACCCGCGGCGCGTACGTCACGCTGATCCTGCTCGACGCCGCCACGTACGTGCTGGCGGCGGCGGTGCTGCTGCGGCTCCCGCCGGTGCCGCCGGTGCCCGCCCCGGCGCACGGGCCACGGCTGATCGCGCTGCGGGACCGCCCGTTCCTCGCCTTCACCGTGCTGGACGGGCTCATGTCCATGCACTTCTCGCTGATCAACATCGCCCTGCCGCTGTGGATCGCCGGGCACACCAGCGCGCCGAACTGGCTGATCTCCGTCTGCCTGCTCGTGAACACGGTGGTGGTGATCCTGTTCCAGGTCCGCGCCTCGCGGGGCACCGAGGACCTGACCGGCGCGGGCCGGGCCGCCCGCCGGGCCGGTGTCCTGCTCGCTGCCGCCTGCGCGCTGTTCGCCGCAGGGGGCGGCGTACCGGTGGCGGTGGCGGTGCCGCTGCTGCTGGCCGGCGCGCTGGTGCACGTCGTGGGGGAGCTGTGGCACGCGGCGGCCGGCTGGGGCATCTCCTTCGGCCTGGCCCCGGCGCACGCGCACGGGCAGTACCAGGGCGCGTACGGGATGGGCATGCAACTCGGCTCGATGGTCGCCCCGGTGGTGGTGACCACGCTCGCGATCGGCTGGGGCGTACCCGGCTGGCTGGTGCTCGGCGTGGTGTTCCTGCTGCTCGGCGCGCTGGTGCCGCCGGTGGTGCGGTGGGCCGCCCGGACCCGGCCGGCCGCGCCCGAACCGGTGCCGGTGGCGGCGGGCTGAGGGCCGTGCGGCAGGTGCCCGGTCGGCCCGCGCGCGCCGGGGTGGATCTGGCAGGCTGGTAGCCGTGCTCACCATGCCGGTACGCCAACTGGGGGAGTCGGAGCGCCGCGCGGTCGAGCGGCTGCTCGACCTCGACCCGTACGCCGGCGCGCAGGTCGCCGAGCGGGTGGCGGCACGCGGGCTGGCCTGGTGGCGGGCCGAGGCGCGGATCCTCGGGTACGGCTCCCGCCGGCACCTGGAGTCGATCTGCTGGCTGGGCGGCAACCTGACCCCGGTGCTCGCGTCCGAGTCGGCGGTGACCGCGTTCGCCGACCAGTTGAGCGCCGAGGAGCGGCTCTGCTCCTCGATCGTGGGCCGGGCCGACGCGGTGCTCGGGCTCTGGGACCGCCTCTCCGCGCACTGGGGGCCGGCTCGGGACGTACGCCCGAACCAGCCGCTGCTGGCGACGGACGCGCTGCCCGCCGTGGCGCCCGACCCGCACGTGCGGCGGGTGCGCGGCAACGAGGTCGACCGGCTGTTCCCGGCGGCGGTGGCGATGTACACCGAGGAGGTCGGGGTGTCGCCGCTGGCCGAGGACGCCGGGCGCGGCTACCGGCGGCGGGTGACCGAGCTGGTGCGCGCCGGCCGCGCCTACGCCCGCTTCGTCGACGGGCGGGTGGTCTTCAAGGCGGAGCTCGCCGTGGTGACCCGCCGGACCGCGCAGGTGCAGGGCGTCTGGGTGGCGCCCGAGTGGCGCGGCAGGGGCATCGCCACCGCCGCGATGGCGGCAGTGGTCCGCGACGCGCTGGAACGGGTCGCGCCCACGGTGAGCCTCTACGTCAACGACTTCAACCTGCCCGCCCGCCGGGTCTACGAGCGCTGCGGCTTCCGCCCGGTCGGCACGCTCGCCACAGTGCTGTTCTGAGCATCACTCCCGCCAGACGTCCCGAACCGGACACCCAACGCTATGCTGGGCATGTTTTTAGACTGACTAGTCAGTTCGGAATTCGGGAGCGGAATGAACATCGTCGAGGCCGTCGGCCTGGGCCTGCGCACCCGCCGCGGCTGGGTCTACCGGGACGTCGACCTCACCGCCGCGAGCGGTGAGCTGCACGCCGTCACCGGCCCACCCGGCAGCGGACGCACCTCGCTGCTGCTCGCGCTGGCCGGGCGCTTCCCGCACAACCACGGCGAGCTGCGCCGCCGCGGCCCGGCCGCGCTCGGCCAGGTGGCCGGCGTGCACGAACCCGACCCGACGCTCACCGTCGCCGAGCACATCACCGAACGCCTGCTGCTGCTCGGCCCGGTGCCACGCCGCCGGCGCCGCCTCGTGCCGGTGGCAGCGGTCCGGGCCCGCCGGGCCTACCGCCGCGACGCCTACGCCGCCGCCATCGCCGGCGCCGGACTCACCGACGCGCCCCTGGACCCCGACCGGTACGGCCGCGACCTCACCCCGGTCGAACGCCAGGTGCTCGGGCTGGTGCTCGCCAGCCTCGGCGGCCCCAGCCTGATCGTCGCCGACGACGTGGACGCCGGCGCCGACCGCCCCGAGCGGGAGTGGATGTGGGGCGCGCTGGAACGCCTCGCCGACCAGGGGTACGCCGTGGTCGCCAGCGCCCGCGCCGTCGAACCCGGAGTGGCCGCCACCGTGCACCGCATCGGCGACCCGGTCCCGCCCGTCCCCGCCCTGACCGTCCCCACCGAGCCCGCCGAGGTGCCCGCATGAGCGTCCTGCGACTGGCCCTGTTCGAGCTGCGCCGGATGACCCGGGGCCGGCTGCCGCGCGCCGCGCTCGCCGTGCTCACCATCGTCCCGCTGCTCTACGGCGCCCTCTACCTGTACGCGTTCTGGGATCCCTACGGGAAGATGGACCGGATCCCGGTCGCCCTTGTCAACGCCGACCGCCCGGCCACCGCCGGTGACGGCAGCGAGGTGCACGCCGGCCGCGACCTCACCGAGAAGCTGCTCGACCGCAAGGTGTTCGGCTGGACCGTCACCGACCAGGCCGACGCCACCAAGGGGCTGCGCGACGGGCGCTACCACCTGGTCTTCTCCATCCCGGAGGACTTCTCCGCCACGCTCGCCGCCGGTCCGGAACCGGACCGCCCGGCCCGGCAGGGCGAGCTGAAGGTCGTCAACGACGACGCCACCAACTACCTCTCCGGCCTGCTCGCCCGCTCGGCGTTCAGCGAGATCCGGGCCGCAGCCGCGCAGAGCACCGCCGCCACGTACTTCGACAAGATGCTGATCGGCTTCACCGACGCCAAGGCCGAGACCGGACGCGCCGCCGACGGCGCCGGGAAGATCGCCGACGGGCTCGGCAGCTCCCAGCAGGGCGCGGGAAGGATCGCCGACGGGCTCGGTGACGCCGAGGACGGCGCCGGGCAGCTCGCCGGTGGGCTCAACCAGTCCGTCCAGGGCGCGGACAAGCTCGCCAAGGGCCTCGACCAGCTGCGGACCGGTGCCGCCCAGCTCGCCGACGGCGCCGGCCGCGCCGCCACCGAGACCAAGGCCGCCGCGGCCACCGTGAACGCCGCCGCCGACAAGTACGAGCCGGTGCTGCGCCGCAACGCCGACAAGATCGAGAAGGCGGCCACGCTCGTCGCGGACGGCGCGCAGCAGCTCGCCGCCGGGCTGGACGCGCTGCCGGGCAAGGCCGCCGAGGTGGTCGCTACCGCCGAGGAGATCCGCGACCGGCTCGACGCGGTCGCGAAGGAACACCCCGAGCTGGCCGACAACCCCGACTTCGCCGCCGCCCGCAAGGCCGCCGACCGGGCCGTCACGCAGGCCCGCTCCGTGGTGGCCGCGCTGGACAAGACCGACATGGCCACGCTGCGCAAGCAGATGACCGACGTGTCGAAGACCGCCCGCGAGGTGGCCTCCGCCGCGCCGCACCTGGCCGACGACGTCGCCTCCGCCCGTGCGAAGGTCAACGAGCTGGCCGGCGGGCTCGCCACACTGGCCCAGGGCAGCGCCAAGCTCCGCGACGGGCTGGGCGACGCGTCGACCGGCGCGAACGAGCTGCGCGGCGGCCTCTACCGGCTCGCCACCGGCGCCCGCCAGCTCGACGGCGGCCTGGCCCAGCTCGGCAGCGGCAGCAACCGCCTGGTCGACGGGCTGACCCGGCTGGAGGGCGGCGCCGGCGACCTCGCCGACGGGCTCGCCGCCGGGGAGCGGAAACTACCCGGGTACGACGACGCGGCCACTCGCGCCGGCGTCCTCGGTGACCCGGTCGGCCTGATCCGCGACTCGCAGAACCCGGCCGGCTCGTACGGCGTGGGCTTCGCCCCGTACTTCCTGTCGCTGGCGCTCTGGGTCGGCGCGATGATCACGTACATGCTGTTGCGGCCGGTCAACCGCCGACACGTGATGTCCGGCGCGCCCGGCTGGCGGGTCGTGCTCGCCGGGTGGCTCCCGGCCGCCGGCATCGGCCTGGCCCAGGTCACTGTGCTCTACACGGTGGTGACGCTCGGGCTCGGGCTCGACCCGAGGCACGGCCCGGCCACGTTCGGGCTGCTCGCCCTCACCTCGCTGGCGTTCACCGCGATCATGCAACTGCTGGGCGTGGCGCTCGGCCCGGCCGGCCGGCTGGCCGCGTTGGCGCTGCTGATGCTCCAGCTCACCTCGTCCGGCGGCACCTACCCGGTGCAGACCTCGCCCGGCTTCTTCCAGGCCATCCACCCCTGGCTGCCGATGACGTACGTGGTGGACGGCCTGCGGCACACCATCAACGGCGGTACGACCGCCCCGGTGGTCACCGCCGCGCTGGTGCTGCTCGCGTTCGGGCTGGGCGCGATGGCGCTGACCGTCGGCGCGGCCCGCCGGTCCCGCCGGCTGACCCCGTCGAGGCTGCACCCCGAACTGACCATGTGAGGATGAGCCGGTGACGGACGGACGGACGCGCCGGCGCGAGGACACCCGCCAGCGCCTCTTCGTGGCGGCGGTGGACCTCATCGCCGAGCAGGGCTTCTCGGCGACCACTGTGGACGACATCGCGGCCCGCGCCGGCGTGGCGAAGGGGACCGTCTACTACAACTTCCAGTCCAAGACCGTCCTGTTCGAGGAGCTGCTGCGGCACGGCATCGGCCTGCTCACCGCCGAGTTCCGGGCCGCCGTCGACGGGCTGCCGCCGCTGGAGGCGCTCGGCGCGCTGGTCCGCGCCCAGCTGGAGTACATCCGCCGCTACCGCGCCTTCGCCCAGCTCCTGCTCTCGGAGATGTGGCGGACCAACAGGGAGTGGCAGCAGACGCTGCGGCTGCTGCGCGGCGAGGCCATCGCGGTGATCGCCGACACCGTGAAGGCCGGCGTGGACAGCGGCGACCTGCCCGCCGACCTGGACGTGCGTACCGCCAGTTCGGCGCTGTTCGGCGTCGGGCTGGTGGTGGCCGTGGACTGGCTGGTCTTCTCGCCGGAGCGGCCGATCGACGAGGTGCAGGAGTCGCTGCTCGGCATCGTCCGGCGGGTCGCCCGGACCTGACCAGCGGCCGGTAATTCGGTTGATTCCGGGCCGCCGGAAGGGTGAGGGTGAGGGCACCGCCCCCACCGATCCGAGTCCGGAGGACCTTCCATGCGCCTGCTCCGAGATCTCTGGGCCACGGCGCCCCGGCGGATGACGGCGGTCCTGCTGCTGATCGTGCTCGGCGCCGCCGGCCAGGCGGCCGCCTCCGCGCTGGCCGGGCCGGTGCTGGTGCACCGCTCGTCCGGCTGGTTCGTCGCGCTCGCGGTGGCGCTCGTCGCCGCTGTCGTCACCGACCTGCTGATCGGCCTGATCATGGCCCGGCTCACCGCCGACTGGTCGGCCGACGTGCGGCGGCGGCTCTGCCGGGTCGCGCTCGGCCAGGACCTGCCCACCCTGGAGACCACGCCGGTCGGCGAACTGCTCGACCGGATCGACAACGACGTCTACCAGGTCGCCGCCGAGATGCGGAACACCGGCGTACGGCTGGCGCAGGGCCTCGCGGTCTGCGTCCTCGCGACGGTGAGCGCGCTGATCGTCTGGTGGCCCGCCGGTGTCGGCATGATCGTGGTCACCTCCCTGCTCGCGGTGACGCTGCGCCGCCCGACCGCCCGGATCGCCCCGGCCCGGATGGCCGAGGAGGAGGCGTGGTCCGACCTCGCCGCCGTGATGGAGGAGGCGGTGCACGGGCAGGACGACGTGCGCACCAGCCTCGCCCGGCCGTACGTGCTGCGTCTCTACGCCCGCCGCGCGGCCGAGGTGATCGCCCGGTGCGTCCGGGTGTTCCGGCTCTCCGCGCGGGTCACCGCGATCGCCGCCGGCGCGGTCGGGCTCGGCGTCGCGGGCGTGGTGCTGGGCGGCGCGTGGGCGCTGGCCACCGGCCGGGTGGACGCCGCGCGGCTCACCGCGATCTGGCTGCTGGCCGTCGCGTTCGGCGCGACTGTCGAGCAGATCGCCCGCTGGGTGCCGCACCTGCAACAGGCGTTCGGCGCCTGGGGCCGGGTGCAACTGCTCGCCGGATCGCCGCAGGAGCCGGACGGCGGCGACGCCCCGGTCGACGGCGACCTGACCGTGCGCGGGCTCACCTACCGCTACCCGTCCGGCGGGGACGACCGCGGTCCGGCGCTGCGCGACGTCCACCTCGACTTCATCCGCGGGCGCTCGTACGCGCTCGTCGGGCGTACCGGCTCGGGCAAGTCGACACTGGCCAAGGTGCTCACCCGGGCGGTCGACGTGCCGCGCGGCACGGTGTTCCTCGGCGGCGCCGACCTGGTCGACCTGGACGTGGAGGAACTGCGCCGGTGGATCGCCGTGGTGCCGCAGCGCACCGAGATCCTGGCCGGCACGCTCGCCGAGAACGTGGCGCTGTTCGACCCGGAGCTGCTGGACGCCGCCGAGCGGGCGCTGGCCGAACTGGGCCTGGCCGGCTGGATCACCGAGCTGCCCGACGGCGTGCACACCCGGCTCGGCGACGGCGGCTACGTGCTCTCCGCAGGGCAGGAACAACTCGTCGCGTTCGCCCGCATCCTGGTCCGCGACCCGCACGTGGTGATCCTCGACGAGGCCACCGCGCGGCTCGACCCGGTCACCGAGAACCGGGTACGCGAGGCCACCGAACGGCTGCTCACCGACCGGATCGGCATCGTCATCGCGCACCGGCTCTCCTCGGTGCGCCGCTGCGACGAGGTGGTCGTGATGGCCGACGGCGCGGTGCTGGAGGCCGGTCCGCTGCGCGAGTCGGCCCGCTTCGCCGAGCTGCTCGCCACCAGCCACGCCGGGGCGTACGCCGGAGTGGGCGCCCGGCGCGGCGGCGGGGACCTGCTCGACGCGCCCGCCTGGGACGACGCGCCCGCCACGCCGACCGCGCCCGCGACGCGGCCGGCCGCAGTGCCGCGCGCCGACCCGCCACCGGCGCCGCCCGCACCGCCCGCGCGGACCATGCGGGAGATCTTCCGGCTGGCCGTCAACGATCCTCGATTCGGCCTGCTCTCGGTCGGCCTGTTCGTCGTGATGACGGTGCTCGGCCTGGACGGCGCGGTCCTGCCCTGGCTCTGGGCCGACCTGGTCGGCGGCGGCGACCCGTGGCTGCCGGCGCTGGGCATCGTGGCCGCGCTGCTGGTGGTGCTGCCGCTGCCGTACCTGACGAACCTGTGGTTCCCGCAGTGGTGGATCCGGCAGATGCTGCGGATCAGCGCCCGGCTGGTGCACGGGCAGACCGGCGCGCGCCGGGTCAGCGGGCACACCCCGGCCGAGGTGGTGGCCCAGGGCGGCGACACCGACCGGGTGGTGCACCTGGCCGACAACCTGATGGACCAGTTCATCTCGCTGGTCATCGTGGTCGCCATGACGCTGGTGACCGGCAGTCTCGTACCGGCGATGTTCTTCGTCGGCACGATGGTGGTCTCCGGGCTGGCGGCGACGCTGTTCGGGCCCCGGCTGGAACGCACCGCGGCCGGCACGGTGAAGGCGCGCGCCGCGTTCGCCACCGCGCTGGTCTCCGCGCTGTCCGCCGCCCGTACGGTGAAGCTGGCCGGCGCGACCCGCCCGGTGCTGCGCCACCTCGCCCGGCTGGACGAGGTCCGCAGCGAGCGGCAGCGACGCGAGATCGCCATGCAGGTGTGGGCCCGGTCCACTCCGTCGGTCGCCAGCGGCCTGCTGCCGATCGGCGCGTGGGCGCTCTACCTGGCCGGTGAGCTGTCGGCGGGTGCCACGCTGGTGGCCGTGTCCACCCTGGGCGCGGCCCGCTGGTTCGCGTGGACCACCGCGTCGCTGGTGTCGCAGTACCCGTCGGCGCGCGTGTGGACCAAGCGGACGGTGGCGATGACCGGCGAGGCCGTGTACGCGGCGCCGGTGCCCGGCCTGGACCTGGTCGCCGGCACCGCGCCCGCGCCCGAGCCGCCGCCCCGGCACCCGCTGCGCCGCCTGGAGCTGGCCGGCTTCGGCGCGCTGCACTCCGACGGCACGCTCGCCGTCCGCGACGTCGACCTGGTGGTCGAGCGCGGGCAACTGGTGCTCGTCGTCGGCCCGGTGGGGTCCGGCAAGTCGTCGCTGTTGCGCGCGCTCGCCGGGATCGTGCACCACGTCGGCGAGCTGCGCTGGAACGGCGACCCGGTCACCGAGCCGGAGATGTTCCTGCGTCCCAACCAGGTCGGGTATGTGGGCCAGCTACCCCGGGTGCTCTCCGGCACGGTGGCCGACAACATCGCGCTCGGCCACCAGGTGGACGCCGCCGGGGCGGTCACTACCGCCCAGCTCGAACACGACCTGGCCGCCGCCGGGGGCGGGCTCGGGCTGCTGATCGGGCACAAGGGCACCCGGCTGTCAGGCGGTCAGCTCCAGCGGCTGGCACTGGCCCGGGCGCTCGCCCCGCGTACCGAGCTGCTGGTGGCCGACGACGTGTCGTCGGCGCTGGACGTCAGCACGGAGCTGGCGCTGTGGGCGGCGTTGCGCGAGCACGGGGTGACTGTGGTCGGCTCGACCGCGAAGCGGGCCGCGCTGGTCCGGGCCGACCACGTGGTGGTGCTGATCGACGGCACCGTGGCCGACCAGGGCACCTGGACCGACCTGGAACCCCGCTGGAATCACCTGGCCGGCTGACCGCCCCCGCCCCACCGGGCGGGGGCGGGACCGGTCAGAAGGCTCGGGTGTACTGGTCGGGCCAGGCGGGGGTGGCGCCGAGCTTGGCGGCGGCGCGGCGCGGCCAGTACGGGTCGCGCAGCAGCTCGCGGCCCAGCAGCACCAGGTCCGCCTCGCCGCCGGCCACGATCTGCTCGGCCTGCTCGGGCTCGACGATCAGGCCCACGGCGCCGGTCGGCACCCCGGCGTCGCGGCGGATCCGGGCGGCCAGCGGCACCTGGTAGCCGGGTCCGACCGGGATGGACGCCTGGACGGCCGCACCGCCGGAAGAGGTGTCGATCAGGTCGACTCCGGCGGCGGCCAGTTCCCCGGCGAGCACCACGCTGTCCTCGACGGTCCAGCCGCCGTCGGTCCAGTCGGTGGCGGAGATCCGGGTCAGCACCGGCACGGCCTCGCCGACGGCGGCGCGTACCGCGCGGGCCACCTCCAGGGTGAGCCGCATCCGGGCGGCCCGGTCGCCGCCGTAGCCGTCGGTGCGCCGGTTGGTCAGCGGGGACAGGAACTCGTGCAGCAGGTAGCCGTGCGCGGCGTGGATCTCCACGGCGGCGAACCCGGCGTCCAGCGCCCGCCCGGCGGCGGTGGCGAAGGCGTCCACCACCGCGGCGATGCCCGCCTCGTCCAGCGCTGTCGGTGTGCGGTACTCCGGCACGAACGGCTGGTCGCCCGGGCCGACAGGGGTCCAGCCGCCCTCGGCGTCCGGCACGCCGCCGCGTGCCGGTGCCCACGGCCGGTACGTGGACGCCTTGAACCCGGCGTGCGCGAGCTGCACGGCCGGGACCGCGCCGTGGGCGGCGACGAACGCGGTGATCGGCCGCCACGCGTCGACGTGCGCGCCGGACCAGAGCCCGGTGTCCTGCGGGCTGATCCGGCCCTCGGGCACCACCGCCGTCGCCTCGGTGATGACGAGCCCGGCCCCGCCGACCGCGCGGGAGCCGAGATGGACCCGGTGCCAGTCGGTGGGCAGGCCGTCCGGCCCGGCGCTGTACTGGCACATGGGTGCCAGCGCGATCCGGTTGGGCAGCGTGACGCCGCGCAGGGCGAGCGGGGTGAACAGGACGCTCATTCTCGGATCCTCCGGTCATGGCAACGGGTGCGCCCCGTTTCGAGGGACGCACCCGAAGAGGTGTGGATCAGGCGGGTACGGGGTCGAGCCGCTCGGTCTCGGCGGGCTCGATCAGGTCGCGCTTGCCGGCCGAGTCGTACGCGGCCCGGTCGAGCGTGCCCTCCCGGGCGGCCACGATGGTCGGCACCACTGCCTGCCCGGCCACGTTCGTGGCGGTACGGATCATGTCCAGGATCGGGTCGATGGCCAGCAGCAGACCGGCCCCGGCCAGCGGCAGGCCCAGCGTGCTCAGGGTCAGCGTCAGCATGACGATCGCGCCGGTCAGGCCGGCGGTGGCGGCCGAGCCGACCACCGAGACGAACGCGATCAGCAGGTAGTCGGTGACGCCCAGGTTCACGCCGAACACCTGCGCCACGAAGATCGCGGCGAGCGCCGGGTAGATGGCGGCGCAGCCGTCCATCTTCGTGGTGGCGCCGAACGGCACCGCGAAGGAGGCGTACTCGCGGGGGACGCCGAGGCGCTCGACCGAGCGCTGGGTCACCGGCATGGTGCCCACCGAGGAGCGGGAGACGAACGCCAGCTCGATGGCGGGCCAGGCGCCGGCGAAGAAGCGCAGCGGGTTGAGCTTGCCGGCCACCGCGAGCAG
The DNA here is from genome assembly GCF_004637285.1 of Micromonospora sp. CNZ285. NCBI lineage: Bacteria > Bacillati > Actinomycetota > Actinomycetes > Micromonosporales > Micromonosporaceae > Micromonospora > Micromonospora sp. CNZ285. The sequence continues at coordinate 6,909,601 of NZ_SPQD01000001.1, forward strand.
CACCGGGTAGACCACGAACAGCACCAGCGCGCAGCCGACGTAGACGGCGGTGGTGAACTTCGCGAGCGGGGCGAGCAGGTCCCAGCCGTACGAGGCGACGGCGTTGCCGATCAGGCCGAGCGTGCCGATCGGGGCGAGCCGGATGACCCACCAGAGCGCCTTCTGCACGATCGACAGCAGCGAGCGGTTGAGCGCCACGAACGGTTCGGCGGCGTCGCCGACCAGCAGCGCGGCGGCGCCCACCACCAGGGCGAGGAAGACGATCTGCAGGACGTTGCCCTCGACGAACGCGCCGACCGGGTTGGTCGGGACGATGCCGGTGAGGAAGTCGATCCAGGAGCCGGTGGTCTTCGGCGCGGTGGCGCCGGCCGGGTCCAGGTTGACGCCCCGGCCGGGGTCGGTGAGCAGGCCGATGCCGATGCCGATGCTCACCGCGATGAGCGCGGTGACGCCGAACCAGAGCAGCGTCTTGACGGCGAGCCGGGCGGCGTTGGCGACGCCGCGCAGGCTCACCACGCTGACCACGATGGCGGTGAAGACCAGCGGCGGCACGGCGAGCTTGAGGAGCTGGACGAAGAGGCCGCCGACGGTGTCGAGCGTGCTGGTCAGCCAGGCGAGGTCGGCGGCGCGGGCGAGGAAACCGAGCGCCACGCCGAGCACGAGGCCGAGCAGGATCTGGACGGAGAAGGGGATTCTGCGCAGGGCGGAGGTCATGAGGACGAATCCAAGGTCTGGAGAGGGAAGGCGGGCGTCGGGGCGTGGAGCTACGCCGGACAGACGCCGCTGGCCTGCCGTCGCAGATCGACGTACAGGCGCTCGGTGAGGCACCAGACATTGGTCATCGTCGCGACACGTTACTCCCGCCCCGGGCCGGAACGGAAGGACCGTCGCCGGTGAGGCTCCTTACAGCCAGGTAGCCGGAGGTGACCAGTCCCCAGGCGGCGACCACGACCAGCAGCACCCGCTCCGACACCCCGAGCAGCGCGCTGCGCCCGACCAGCAGCAGCGCCGCCGCTACTACGGCGGCCACCGGCAGCGCCACCGCCGCGCCGACCGCGGCGATCCGCCGCAGCCCCTGGTCCGCGGCCGGGGAGAACAGCAGTACGAGCATGGCGAGCACCACAGCGGCGGTCGCCGCGATGCTGGCCCCGCCGTGCACCAGGTCGGCCACCGTTGTCGCCTCGAACGGCGGCAGCGGGCAGCCCTCGCTGCACGTGACGGCGCCGGAGAGCACCGTGGCGACCGCGCCGACGCCGAGCAGCCCGGCCGCCGCGCGCACCCCCGGCGGCAGCGCCCCGGCGAGCAGCAGCAGCGACGCGGCCACCGAGAAGATCCCGATCCGGTACGCCCCGGCGTACCCGCTGTCGGTGATGCCCGCCTCACTCACGTACGCGATGGGTCCGGGACCCGGACCGGCGATCACCGCGACAGTCACCGCTGCCGCGCCGGCGGCCAGGCAGACGGTGGCGAACGCGGCGGCGATCCGGCGGGCTGTGTCCTCAGCCACGTCCGTGCGGGGTGGTCCAGCCGGACAGATCCGGCCCCAGCGGCACGATCCGGGTCGGGTTGATCATGTCGTGGGTGGCGTAGTAGTGCCGCTTGATGTGGTCGAAGTCCACCGTCTCGCCGAAGCCCGGCGTCTGGAACAGGTCCCGCGCGTACGCCCACAGCACCGGCATCTCGGTGAGCTTGCGCTGGTTGCACTTGAAGTGGCCGTGGTACGCCACGTCGAAGCGCACCAACGTGGTGAACAGGCGCACGTCCGCCTCGGTGATCGCGTCGCCCATCAGGTAGCGCCGCCCGGCCAGCCGCTCGCTCAGCGCGTCCAGGCGGGCGAACAGCGCGGTGAACGCCTCGTCGTACGCCTCCTGCGAGGTGGCGAAGCCGCACCGGTAGACGCCGTTGTTGACGTCCCGGTGGATCTCCGCCATCAGCGCGTCCATCTCCGGGCGCAGCTCGACCGGGTAGAGATCCGGGGCGTCCGGCGCGTGGAACCGTCGCCACTCGGTCGAGAAGTCCAGCGTGAGCTGCGGATAGTCGTTCGTCACGACCCGTCCGGTGAGCGTGTCCACGAGCGCCGGCACCGTCACCCGGCCGGTGTAGTCCCTGTCGGTGGACAGGTACGCCTCGGACAGGAAGCCGATGCCGAGCACCGGGTCGAAGCCGTCCGGGTCGAGCGCGAACCGCCAGCCCCGCTCGTCCCGGATCGGGTCGACGGTGCCCAGCGAGATCACCTCGTCCAGCCCGAGCAGGCCGCGCACGATCCGGGCCCGGTGCGCCCACGGGCAGGCCCGGCACCAGATCAGCCGGTAGCGGCCCGCCTCCAGCGGCCAGCGTCCCTGCTCGTCCGGCCCGCCGCCCTCGGCTGATGTGGAGTGCGGGGTGACCCGGCCGGTGAACCGGTTGGGCTGGCGGACGAACGCGCCGCCGCCGCTGGTCTCTGCGCTGAACTGGGCCCCGGACATGCGGCAAACCTATCCGCTCCGGTCACGGATATCCTGGCGCCGGGTACCCCCGCGACCCGCCGACCGACCCCTTCCCACCCCCGAAGGACGTACGCGCGATGACAGTGGCCTATCTCGTTGCCGGAGTCCGCACCCCGATCGGCCGGTACGCCGGCGCCCTGGCCGGGGTCCGCCCCGACGACCTGGCCGCGCACGTCGTCCGCGAGCTGGTGGCCCGCCACCCGTCTGTCGACTGGGCCCGCACCGACGACGTGATCCTGGGCTGCGCCAACCAGGCCGGCGAGGACAACCGCAACGTGGCCCGGATGGCCGCGCTGCTCGGCGGCCTGCCGGTGGAGGTGCCGGGCAGCACCGTCAACCGGCTCTGCGGCTCCGGCCTGGACGCGCTCGCGTCCGCCGCCCGCGCGATCGTCGCCGGTGAGGCCGACCTGGTGGTGGCCGGCGGCGTGGAGAGCATGAGCCGGGCGCCGTTCGTCATGCCGAAGGCGGCCACGCCGTTCGCCCGCACCGCCGAGGTGTACGACACCACGATCGGCTGGCGGCTGGTCAATCCGCTGATGCGCAAGGGCTGGGGCATCGACTCGATGCCGGAGACGGCCGAGAACGTGGCAGCCGAGTTCGGCGTGGACCGGGCCGCGCAGGACGCCTTCGCGTACCGGTCGCAGCAGCGGGCCGCCAAGGCGCAGGCCGACGGCCGGCTGGCCGAGGAGATCGTCCCGGTGACGGTGCCCGCCGGCAAGCGCGAGACGAAGCTGGTCGAGGCCGACGAGCACCCGCGCGAGACGTCGCTGGAGAAGCTCGCCGCGCTGCCCACCCCGTTCCGCGAGGGCGGCACTGTGACCGCCGGCAACTCGTCCGGCGTCAACGACGGCGCCGTCGCGCTGCTCGTCGCCTCCGCGGCCGCCGTCGAACGCTACGGCCTCACCCCGCTGGCCCGGGTACGCGGCGCCGCGTCCGCAGGCGTACCGCCACGGATCATGGGCATCGGCCCGGTCCCGGCGACCCGCAAGCTGCTCGACCGGACGGGCCTGTCGCTCACCGACGTGGACGTGATCGAGCTGAACGAGGCGTTCGCCGCGCAGTCCGTCGCGGTGCTGCGCGAGCTGGGCCTGCCGGAGGACGCCGAGCACGTCAACCCCGGCGGCGGGGCCATCGCGCTGGGTCACCCGCTCGGCGCCAGCGGCGCCCGGCTGGCGTTGACCGCCGCGCTGGAACTGCGCCGGCGGGGTGGCCGGCGGGCGCTCGCCACCATGTGCATCGGCGTCGGCCAGGGCATCTCGCTGCTGCTGGAATCGGCCGACTGAACCGGGCCGGCGGCATCGCCTCCAGTGGATCTCCCGAACCCGGCCGTACCGGCCTAGAGTGGTCTGGACCACATGATCCGCCATCGACGGCGGACGACGACCTGGGGGACCGAGCGATGCAGACGCCGGAGAGCCTGCCCACCGAGATCGACCTGAGCCGGCCGAGCGCCGCCCGGGTCTACGACTACTTCCTCGGTGGGGCGCACAACTTCGAGATCGACCGGCAGCTCGCCGAACAGATCGCGGCCATGACGCCGAACCTGGCCGCCACCATGCGCTCCGGGCGGGAGTTCCTGCGCCGGGCCGTACGGGTGCTGCTCGACGCCGGCATCGACCAGTTCCTCGACATCGGCTCCGGCATCCCCACCGTCGGCAACGTGCACGAGGTCGCCCAGGCGGCCGACCCGGACGCCCGCATCGTGTACGTCGACATCGACCCGGTCGCCGTGGCGCACAGCCACGAACTGCTCGCCGGCAACGACCGGGCCACCGCGGTCCTGGCCGACCTGCGCGAGCCGAAGCTGATCCTGGACCACGCCCGCGCCAGCGGCCTGATCGACTTCGACCGGCCGCTGGGCATCCTGCTCGCCGGTGTGGTGCACTTCGTGCCCGACGCCGACCGCCCGGCCGACATCCTGGCCACGCTGCGCGCCGCCGCCGCGCCCGGCAGCTACCTCGTCATCTCCCACTCCACGTTCGAGGACCAGCCGCAGGAGATGCTGGACGCGCAGCGGCTGTCGGCGCGTACCGCCACCGAGATCACGCTGCGCTCGCGGGCCGAGATCACCGGATTCTTCGGTGACTGGACGATCCTCGAACCGGGCGTGGTGCACATGCCGCTGTGGCGGCCCGAATCCCCGTCGGACGTGGACGAGCACCCGGAGCGGTTCGGGGCCTTCGGCGGCGTTGCCCGGCACGACCGCGCAGCCGGCTGAGCCCATGCGCGCCCCGGACAGCGACGGGGGAGACGTCAGCCGGCCCGGCGCCGCCGCGTACGCCGCCGAGTGGGCTCGCGCGGTGCGCCGCATCGGGTTCGTGCCGCTGAGCGCGGCCGAGACCGAGCGCCTGCTGGTGCCGCTCACCGAGCGGCTCGGCGAGGCCCTGCTCGCCCCCACCTTCTCCGCCCGTCCCGCGGAGGAGGTGGGGCGTGCCCTGGTGCAGGCGCACCTCACCGAGCCGGGCGTGCTCGACTGGTCGGTGCAGGCGCTCGGTGACCGGTTCCTGCCCTGGGTGCTGCCGTCGCGGACGGAGTCGCCGGAGCTGCGCGAGCGGGTCGCGCTGCTCCAGGGCGCGTTCGCCGCCGGGTTCGCCCGCGCGCTGCGCGACCGGGTCTTCAGCCAGCAGGAGCGGATCGCCCGGTCCGCGTGGCAGGCCCGGGACACCGTCGAGCAGGCGCTGCGGGACAGCGAGGCGCGTTTCCGGGCGGTCTTCACCGGCGCCGCCATCGGCATCGGCATCGCCGGCGTGGACGGGCAGATCATCGAGGTCAACCAGTCGTTCGCGGACATGCTCGGCTACGCCGTCGCGGAGATGCGGCGGATGAACGTGTCGGCGTTGTTCCACCCCGACGACGCGGCCGGGATGTGGGAGCTGTACCAGGAGCTGATCGAGGGCAAGCGGGACAGCGCGCGGGTGGAGAAGCGCTACTACCGCAAGGACGGCAGCGTGGTCTGGACCGACCTCGCGGTCTCGCTGATCCGGCACGACGACGGCCGGCCCCGGTTCACCGTCGCCATGGTGGAGGACATCACCCAGCGGTACGAGTTGCAGCAGCGGCTGCGTTTCCAGGCGCTGCACGACCCGCTGACCGGCCTGCCCAACCGCACGCTGTTCTTCGAGAAGCTCGGTGACGTCTTCGACGGCGCCGGCCCGGAGCAGCGCGTCGGGCTGTGCTTCATCGACCTGGACGGCTTCAAGGCGGTGAACGACAGCCTCGGGCACGACCTGGGCGACCGGCTGCTCAAGGTGATCGCCCGCCGGCTGAGCGACTGCGTGGCCGGGCGCGGCCACCTGGTGGCCCGGATGGGCGGCGACGAGTTCGTCATCCTGGTCGACTCCGACGGCGGCATCGACGACGCGGTGGAGGTCGCCGAGCTGGCCCTGGCCGCGGTGTCCGCGCCGGTGCACGTCGGCGACCAGCAGCTCGCCGTGTCGGCGAGTATCGGCATCGTGGAGTGCCCGGCGGCGGAGACGAGCGTCGGTGACCTGATGAAGGCCGCCGACACCACGCTCTACTGGGCCAAGGCGGAGGGCCGGGGCCGCTGGGCGGTGTACGACCCGGAGCGCAGCGCCGCCGACATCGCCCGGTCCGCGCTTGCCGCGAATCTGCCCGCCGCGCTGGACCGGGGCGAGTTCGTGCTGCACTACCAGCCGATCGTGTCGCTGCTGGACGGCACGATGGTGGCGGTCGAGGCGCTGGTGCGCTGGCAGCACCCGGAGCTGGGACTCATCGGGCCGGACCGGTTCATCGGGCTGGCCGAGGAGACCGGCCTGATCGTCCGGCTCGGCGCCTGGGTGCTGCGTCAGGCGTGCCGCGACGCCGAGTCGTGGCGGCGCGCGTACCCGGACACCACGCCGGTGGTCAGCGTCAACCTGGCCGCCCGGCAGGCCGACGACCCGGCCATCGTGGAGACGGTGGCGGAGGCGTTGCAGCACACCGGCCTGCCGGCCGAGCTGTTGCAGCTGGAACTGACCGAGAGCGCCGTGATGGGCAGCGCCGGCGAGCCGCTGCGGACGCTGCACCAGCTCGCCGGACTCGGGCTGCGGCTGGCCATCGACGACTTCGGCACCGGCTACTCGAACCTGGCGTACCTGCGGCGGCTGCCGATCCACTGCGTGAAGCTGGCCGGCCCGTTCGTCGAGGGGATAAAGGGTGACGGCGGGGACGTGGTCGCCGACCACCGGGACGAGCGGATCGTGGACGCGCTGGTCCGGCTGGCGCACGCGCTGGAGCTGTCGGTGACGGCCGAGGCGGTGGAGACCGAGGTGCAGGCCGAACGGCTGCGCGCGCTGCGCTGCGACACCGGGCAGGGCCGGCTGTTCGGCGCCCCCATGCCCGCCGACGGCATCCGCGCCCGCCTGGGCGGGTAAGGAAGGGCCCCTCTCAACGCCTCCGGTAGAGGAGGGGCCCCGCTTGACACCTCCCGCGTACGCGGCAGGCGAGGAAGGGAGAACCGGTGAGCCTCACCGATTCGCAGGCCGTGGTGTCGGTGGTCGCCGCGCTGGCGATCGTCGCCGGCCTGGCCGGGGTGGTGGTGCCCGGGTTGCCGGCGCTGCCGCTGTGCTGGGGCGGCGTACTGGTGTGGACGCTGTTCGGCGACGCCGGACCGGGCCGCTGGGCGGTGCTTGCCGCCGCCACGGCGATCGCCGCCGGCGGCACCGTGCTCAAGTACCTCTGGCCGGGGCGCAACCTGAAGCGGACCGGCGTGCCCACCACCTCGCTGCTGGCGGGCGGGCTGCTCGGCTTGGTCGGGTTCTTCGTGATTCCGGTGATCGGGCTGCCGATCGGCTTCGTCGGCGGCATCTTCGGCGCCGAGCGGCTGCGGCTCGGCGACACCCGGCTCGCCTGGCCGGCCACGGTGCAGGCGCTCAAGGCGGCCGGGCTGTCGATGGTCCTGGAGTTCACCGCCGGCCTGATGATCGCCGCGCTGTGGGTCGCGGGGCTGCTGTTCGTCTGACCGTCGCCGGGCCACCCGGCGGCCACCTCACCGGTACGGTCGACCGGATGCGGACAACCGTCCTGGGCGGCCTCGGCGCCTACCCCACCGCCCACCAGCCCTGCGCCGGCTTCCTCGTCGAACACGACGGCTTCCGGCTGCTGATCGACCCCGGCTACGCGACGCTGCAACCGTTGCTGGCACTCACGAGGGCGGAGCACGTCGACGCCGTCTACGTCAGCCACGGCCACCCCGACCACTGCGCGGACCTGCAACCGCTGATCCGCGCCCGGGTGCTCGCGAACCGGTCCGGGCCGCCCCTGCCGGTGTACGCCCCCACGGGCAGCCTGGCCGGACTGCTAGCGATCGACGAGCCGGGCCTGCTCGAACCCGGGTACCGGCTGACCGGGTTCACCCCGGGGGAGATGCTGCGTCTGGGGCCGTACGAGGTGCGGACGTTCGCGTTGCCGCACTGGGTGCCGAACGCCGGCGCCCGGTTCTCGGCGGCGGGCCTGGTGCTCGCCTACACCGGGGACACCGGACCCAGCCCGGCGCTGGTGGAGCTGGCCCGCGACGCGGACCTGCTGATCGCGGAGGCGACCTATCCGGACGACATCCCGCAGCGGCACGAGGGCAACCTGTCCAGCGCCGTCGAGGTCGGCCGGTACGCCGCCGAGGCCGGGGTGCGGCGCCTGCTGCTCACCCATCTGTGGCCGGGGACGGAGCCGCGGGAGGCGCTGGCCGCCGTACGGCGCGGGTTCGCCGGACCGGTGGAGGTGGCCGCGCCCGGGCTGACGGTGACCGTCGGCCGGTAGGGAGCGGCGGCGCGGGGCGTCCGGAGGGTACGGCCGATCACCGTACTTCAGTGAGAGAGAGGTGGACGCCGCGCGCCGCCGCGGACCGGGCGTTGCCGAGCGCCCGGTGCCGGCCCGTCGGGTCGGGCCTGGTCACGCCCACAATGATGCCCCGGGTGGGACCGGGCGACAACGCAATTACCGGGGTACGTATTGACCGCCTTGATCGGCCGGGAGCACACTGCGAGCACTCGCACGAGCATCGCCTCGAGGAGGTGTGCAGTGGCCACGACGCCCGCGCCGACCGCCGAGCAGCCGATGGACGACGACGCCCGACGACTCGCCGAACTCGGCTACAAGCAGGAGCTGCGCCGCAAGTGGAGCGGCTTCTCCAACTTCGCGATCTCGTTCTCCATCATCTCGATCCTGGCCGGCTGCTTCACCACGTTCGGCCAGGCGTGGAACAACGGCGGCCCGGTGGCGATCTCCTGGGGCTGGCCGCTGATCTCGCTGTTCATCCTGATCATCGGCTTCTGCCTGGCCGAGCTGGTGTCGGCGTACCCGACAGCGGGCGGGATCTACTGGTGGGCGGCGACGATGGGCCGGCCGGTGCACGGCTGGTTCACCGGCTGGCTCAACCTGATCGGGCTGGTCGCGGTGACCGCGTCTGTCGACTACGGCTGCGCCACGTTCCTCAACCTGACGCTGTCGGCGCTGTTCGACGGCTGGGCCGGCACCGGGCACCAGACGTTCGGGCTGTTCGTGGTGATCCTCGCGCTGCACGGGCTGATCAACATCTACGGGCACCGGATCATCGACGTACTCCAGAACGTCTCGGTCTGGTGGCACGTCGCCGGCGCGGCCGCCGTGGTGCTGATCCTGGTCCTGGTCCCGGACAACCACCAGAGCTTCCAGTTCGTGTTCACCGAGCGGTTCAACAACTCCGGCTTCGGTGACGGCGACACCGGCGGGCTGGCGTTCTGGTTCTACGTGCTGCCGCTGGGCTTCCTGCTCACGCAGTACACGATCACCGGCTTCGACGCCTGCGCGCACGTCTCCGAGGAGACCCGGGGCGCGTCCAAGGCCGCCGCGCAGGGACTGTGGCGGTCGATCTTCTACTCGGCGGTGGGCGGCTGGATCCTGCTGCTGGCGTTCCTGTTCGCGGCCACCGACGTGGACGCCATAAACGAGGCGGGCGGCTTCTCCGGGGCGATCTTCGAGAGCGCGCTGACGCCGTTCTTCTTCAAGGCCGTCATCATCATCTCCACCATCGGGCAGTTCTTCTGCGGCATGAGCTGCGTGACGTCGATGTCGCGGATGGCGTACGCGTTCAGCCGGGACCGCGCGGTGCCCGGCTGGAAACTCTGGTCGAAGGTGAACCGCAACGGCACGCCGGTGAACGCCATCATCGGCGCGACGCTGGCCGGGCTGGTGCTCACGCTGCCCGCGCTCTACCAGCGCGGCGGCATCCCGGTCGCGTTCTACGCGGTGGTGTCGGTCGCGGTGATCGGGCTGTACCTGTCCTTCATCATCCCGATCTTCCTGCGGCTGCGGATGGGCGACCGGTTCACCCCGGGCCCGTGGACGCTCGGCCGCCGCTACAAGCTGCTCGGCTGGATCGCGGTGGTCGAGATCGCCGTCATCTCGGTCTACTTCGTGCTGCCGATCGTCCCGGCCGGTGTGCCAGGCAACCCCGACTTCAGCTGGACGGCGGTGAACTACGCGCCGATAGCGATCGGTGGCGTGCTGCTCGGCGTCGCGATCTGGTGGTACGCCTCGGCCCGCAAGTGGTTCACCGGCCCGCGCCGCACCGTCGACCAGGCCGAAGCCGAACCCGAGCCCGCCGAGCCGTCGTAGCTGTCGGTGGGTCCTGCCATCATCCGGCCATGGACTCGGAAGCGGTGGTACGCGCGTTGTGGGATCGCATGCAGGCCCGGGACTGGGCCGGCGTCGGCGACCTGCTGGCCGACGACGTGGTCGTCGAGTGGCCGGTCAGCGCCGAGCGGATCGTGGGCCGCGACAACTACGTGAAGGTCAACGCCGAGTACCCGGAGGGCTGGTCGATCCGGGTGCTGCGGGTGGTGGCGTCGGGCGACACTGTGGTGTCCGAGGTGGAGGTGCCGCACGAGGGGATGGGCGTGCACCGGGTCGCGTCGTTCTGGACCGTGCGCGACGGGCGGATCATCGACGGCCGGGAGTACTGGACCGCCCTCGGCCAGGACCCGTCCCCGCAGTGGCGAGCGGCCTGGGTCCAGCCGATGTGAGCGCCGGGCCGTCCGGCGACCTTGGCGATGGCTCGTCGGTCAGATCGCAGGACCGATCTGCTTGGCCAATGCGAGGAAGGACCGCCACGAAGACGGCGTGACGTGGAGGGTGCCGCCGTCGCGGTTCTTGCTGTCGCGCACCAGCACCACTCCCGGCAGGTTGTCGGCCACCTCGACGCAGTCGGTGTTGCCGCTCCGGGTCGCCTTTCGCCAGGTCGCGCCGCTCAGATCCATGACGTCTCCACCTCTTTCAGAAGCTCGAGAGACTGCCGGCGGGGCAAAGCTTCACTCCGGATCATCTCCCATCTCGACTGAAGCGTAGCCACGTCGGCGTCGCCGTCGATCACGCTCGTGGTGAGCTGGCATTCCATGCTGGCGACCCAGCCACCCTCCGCGCCTCTCGCCAGAGTGAACGGACCGGACAAGCCGATGTGCAGCCCGACCTGTAGTGGAAGCACGTGGATACTGATGTGCGGGCGCTCGGCACAGACGACCAGGTGCTCGATCTGCTGAGCCATCAGGCCGCGGAAGCTCTCTTCGCGGCGGTGCAGCATTCCCTCGTCGAGTACAGCGATGAGCTGGGGCGGAGATGGCTGCCGCAGGACTTCCTGGCGATCCATGCGGGCTGCCACGCGGCTCTCCACGTCGGCGTCGCTGAGTAGGTCGTCACAGCGAATCACCGCTCGGGCGTAGTTCTCCGTCTGGAGCAGGGCTGGAATGAGAGTCGGGTGGAAGCACCGGAGCTGGCGAGCGTTGCGTTCGGCATCGAGCCATGGTCTAAGCCAGGACGGCAAGCCCTCGCGTTCGGCCATCTTGAGCAGGGACACGAGCAGGCCGCCGGAGTTCAGCACCTCGTCGGCACGAGCCAAGAAGAGCCGGTCGTACGGACGGCTGCCGGTTTCGACGGCGGACACCATTGACGGGGAGTAGTGGACCAGCCGGCCGAATTCCTCCTGATTGAGACCGGCAACGTTCCGTAGTCGGCGGAGCTGCGCACGGATCAACTCTGCTGTCTGTTCCTCCACAGTTCCTCCACAGTCCGTGCGTGAATTTCATTCGACATCTGCCGGCGGTGCCGGTACTTCACTGGTGCGCCGTGACCAGGCTCGATGCCTTCCGACCGTAGTGGTGTCCTCACCAGACTGTCACGCAAGCGGATCCGCTCGTCGCAGGCGAGCACGGGCGGATTCCAGCCCGGGGCCGCCCGGTCCCGACGATGCCGGGCGGTCCCCTCCATCAACGAGGAGGCCGATATGCGTGTCCGATGGTTCCGGTGCCGTACCCGCGAGCTGCCCACCCTGCCGAAGCGCGAACCCGGCGGCAATCTGCCGGCCTGGATGCGTGAACCGACCCGGCCGTTCCCCACGGTTCGCCCAGGCAGCCCGGGGCGTCTGACGCCGGCGCAGGAGTGGCGGGCGAACGGGGGCCGTTGGTGACGGCCCTGGTCGGTGTGCTCAGCGCCATCGGGCACGTCGGGTACCAGCCGGACTGGGTATGCGAGCGCTGTCAGGAGCCGTGGCCGTGTCCCGCCCTGCGACGCATTCCGCGTGATCAGCTCGATCCGGCAGCGCTCATCCGAATGATGGCGTTCCTCGTGCGCGGCGCGATCCGGGATCTGCGTGGCCGAGTCGAGGGGCCGGAACCGCCCGAGATCGTCCGGCGGTTCTTCTGGTTCCTTCCGCTCAGCGACGACGAGGCTCGTGCAATCGCTCGAAGGCTGCGGTGATGGGCCGGCGCGTGGTTCCGCACCTGCCTGTGCGCCCGCTCTGGCGGTGCCGCAACTGCGGGGCGGAGTGGCCCTGCCAGCCGGCCCGGCTGTCGCTGCTCGTCGAGTACCGGGAGGACCGCACCGCGCTGCTGCTCTATCTCGGCGGGCTGATGACCGAGGCGCGGGAACAACTCGCCCGCTTGAATCCCGACCACGCGCCGGACCTGCACCGCCGTTTCCTGGCCTGGGCGCGGGTTCGTGGCTGACGCGGGGTGGGCTGTCCGCGTACCGAAGGGGTCAGATCGTGGGGCGGCGGTGGGTGAGCGGGAAGCGGAGGATGCGGTCGTCGCCGGCCGCCGGGGTGCCGCGGCCGTCGCGGTTGCTGGTCGCCACCCAGAGCGCGCCGTCCGGCGCGACCTCGACGGTACGCAGGCGGCCGTACGTGCCGACCAGCTCCGCCACCGGTACGCCGACGCGGCCGGCGGCGTCGACGGGCACCGCCCAGAGCCGGGCGCCGCGCAGCGCGGCGACGTAGAGCGTGCCCCTGGCGAACGCGGCGCCGCTCGGGGACGCCTGCGCGGGCGGCCAGACGACGACCGGGTCGCGGTACCGGGGATCACCGGCGACGCCCTCGACGATCGGCCAGCCGTAGTTGCCGCCGGGCACGATCCGGTTCACCTCGTCCCAGGTGCTCTGCCCGAACTCGGTGGCGAACAGCCGCCCCTGCCGGTCCCAGGCGAGGCCCTGCACGTTGCGGTGGCCGTAGCTGTAGACGAGTGAGCCGGGGAACGGGTTGCCGGCCGGCACGCCGCCGTCCGGGCGGATCCGCAGGATCTTGCCGTTTCGGCTGGTCAGATCCTGCGCGCGGGCGGACACCCCGGCGTCGCCGATTCCGGCGTAGAGCATGCCGTCGGGGCCGAACGCGATCCGGCCGCCGTCGTGGACCGCGCTGCGGGCGATGCCGCTCACCAGCACCTGCGGTGGCTGGGACGAGCCGAGGCGGAACCGGACGATCCGGATGTCGGCAGCGGTGGTGTAGGCGGCGTAGACCCACCTGTCGCGGCGGTACCGGGGGAGACCGCGAGCCCGAGCAGGCCCGCCTCGCCGCCCGCGGCCACGTCGGCGATCCGGGCCACCTGCCGGGCCGGGCGACCCGGGCGTACGCGCAGGATCGTGCCCTGGTCCCGCTGCGCGACCAGGGCGCTGCCGTCGGGCAGGAAGGCCAGCCCCCACGGCGCCTCCAGCCCGGTCGCGACGACGCGAGGGCGGGTCAGGTCGTAGCCGGACCAGCCGGCGCGCAGGTCGAGCGCGACCGGGCGCTGGTGCGCGTCGGCGGGGACCGGCAGGTCCGGGCCGTCCGCGGCCGGGCGGCCGGTGGGCCGGTTGCCGGCGTGGGCGTCGGTCGCGGCCAGCACGATCGCGAGGACGGCGGCGACGACCGCGACGGTACGACGGCGCATGTGCACTCCCCGGTTTCGCACCCGGCCTCGCCGGGGCATTGACGGTGATCCGGTTTGCCAGTAGACCTTGGTGATGGAGGCCCCTGATGAAACCAACGCCGCTCTCGCTGGAACAGTTGCGGGTCGCCGTCACCGAGGGTGAGATCGACACGGTGGTGCTCGCGCTCACCGACATGCAGGGCCGCCTGCAGGGCAAGCGGTTCCACGCGCCCTACTTCCTCGACCAGGTGGTCACGCACGGCAGCGAGGGCTGCAACTACCTGCTCGCCGTGGACGTCGACATGAACACCGTCGACGGGTACGCGATGTCGAGCTGGGAACGCGGCTACGGCGACCTCGCCATGCGCCCCGACCTGGACACGCTGCGCCGGACGCCCTGGCAGCCCGGGTCCGCGCTGCTGCTGGCCGACCTGGAGTGGCTGGACGGCTCCGGCCCGGTCGTCGCCTCACCCCGGCAGATCCTGCGCAAGCAGCTCGACCGGCTGGCCGCGCACGGGCTGACCGCGTACGCCGGCACCGAACTGGAGTTCGTGCTCTACCGCGACTCGTACGAGGAGGCGTGGCGGCGCGGCTACCGCGACCTGACCCCCGCCAACCAGTACAACGTGGACTATTCGCTGCTCGGCACCGCCCGGGTCGAGCCGCTGCTGCGCCGTATCCGCACCGAGATGGCCGGCGCCGGGCTCACCCCGGAGAGCGCGAAGGGCGAGTGCAACCTCGGCCAGCACGAGATCGCCTTCCGGTACGACGAGGCGGTGCGCTGCGCCGACCACCACGTCATCTACAAGAACGGCGCGAAGGAGATCGCCGCCCAGGAGGGTATGGCGATCACCTTCATGGCGAAGCCGAACGAGCGGGAGGGCAACTCCTGCCACATCCACTTCTCGCTGCGCGACGCCTCCGGCTCGTCGGCGATGCTGGGGGACGGACCGGCGCACCTGAGCGTCACCGGGCAGCGGGTGCTGGCCGGGCTGCTCGCCACCATGCGCGAGTTCAGCCTGTTCTTCGCGCCGAACATCAACTCGTACAAGCGCTACCAGCCCGGCTCGTTCGCGCCGACCGCGCTGCGCTGGGGCACCGACAACCGCACCTGTGCGCTGCGGCTGGTCGGGCACGGGCAGGGGATGCGGGTGGAGAACCGGGTGCCGGGGGCCGACGTCAACCCGTACCTGGCGATCGCCGCGCTGGTGGCCGGGGCGGTGCACGGCATCGAGAACGAACTGGAGCTGGCGGACGAGTGCACCGGCAACGCGTACGACGACCCGGACGCCGAGCGGGTGCCCACCACGTTGCGTGACGCGCTGGACCTGTGGCAGCGCTCGGAGGTGGCCCGGGAGGCGTTCGGCGACGAGGTGGCCGCCCACTACGCCAACCAGGCGAAGGTCGAGCTGACCGCTTTCGACGCCGCGGTGACCGACTGGGAGCTGACCCGTGGCTTCGAACGCCTCTGACCCCGCCCCCTCCCCCTCCCCCTCCCTCGCCCTCGCGCCCTCCCTCGCCCCCGCGATCTTGCACTTGCGGCCCCCGTGGAGGGCGTTATGCGGCTTTCGTCGGGGCAGCAACTGCAAGATCGCCGAGGTGAGAGGGAGGGGGACGCGTGGGTGAGGTGATCTCGCCTGTTGACGGGGCGGGGATCGGGGTTGTTCCGGGGTGCTCCGTTGAGGACGTGGATGCGGCTGTCGCGCGGGCTTCCGCCGCGTTCGAGACGTGGCGTCGGGTGGCGCCGGGGGATCGGGGGCGGCTGCTGCGGCGGTTCGCCGCCCAGGTCGACGCCCATCTCGAGGAGCTGGCTCTCCTGGAGGTACGCAACGCCGGGCACACCATCGGCAACGCCCGCTGGGAGGCGGGCAACGTCCGCGACGTGCTCGACTACTACGCGGGCGCGCCGGAACGGCTGACCGGCCACCAGATCCCGGTGCCCGGCGGGCTCGACGTCACGTTCCACGAGCCGCTGGGCGTGGTCGGCGTGATCGTGCCGTGGAACTTCCCGATGCCGATCGCCGG
The DNA here is from genome assembly GCF_004637285.1 of Micromonospora sp. CNZ285. NCBI lineage: Bacteria > Bacillati > Actinomycetota > Actinomycetes > Micromonosporales > Micromonosporaceae > Micromonospora > Micromonospora sp. CNZ285. The sequence continues at coordinate 6,925,256 of NZ_SPQD01000001.1, forward strand.
CTGGGGATTCGCCCCGGCGCTCGCCGCCGGCAACACGGTGGTGCTGAAGCCGGCCGAGCTGACCCCGCTCACCGCGCTGCGCCTGGCCGACCTGGCCCGCGACGCCGGCCTGCCCGACGGCGTGTTCACCGTGCTGCCCGGCCAGGGCAGCGTGGTCGGCGAACGGTTCGTCACCCACCCGGCGGTCCGCAAGATCTGCTTCACCGGTTCGACCGAGGTCGGCACCCGGATCATGGCCGGCTGCGCGGCCCAGGTGAAGCGGGTGACGCTGGAGCTGGGCGGCAAGTCGGCCAACATCGTGTTCGCCGACGCGGACCTGGAGAAGGCGGCTGCGACCGCGCCGTACGCCGTCTTCGACAACGCCGGCCAGGACTGCTGCGCCCGCTCCCGGATCCTGGTCCAGCGCCAGGCGTACGACCGCTTCCTCGAACTGCTCGAACCGGCCGTACGGGCGGTGCGGGTGGAGGACCCGGGCCTGGACACGGCCGAGATGGGCCCGCTGATCTCCGCCGCGCACCGGGACCGGGTCGCCGGGTACGTCGACGGGGCGGACGTGGCCTTCACCGGCGCGTGCCCCGACGGCCCCGGATTCTGGTACGCCCCGACGGTGCTGCTCGCCGGCTCCCCGGCCGATCGGCACTGGCGGGAGGAGGTCTTCGGCCCGGTCGTCTCGGTGCTGCCGTTCGACGACGAGGCGGACGCGATCCGGCTCGCCAACGACACCGAGTACGGGCTCTCCGGCTCGATCTGGACCCGGGACGTCGGGCGGGCGGTGCGGGTGGCCCGCGCCGTCGACTCGGGCAACCTCAGCGTCAACTCGCACTCCTCGGTGCGCTACTGGACCCCGTTCGGCGGGATGAAGCGTTCCGGCCTGGGCCGGGAGCTGGGTCCGGACGCGCTGCACGCCTTCACCGACGTCAAGAACGTGTTCATCGGCACCGAGGAGTGATCACAGTGCAGGGACGGCTTTCCGACCGGGTGGCGGTCGTGACCGGCGCGGGCAGCGGCATCGGGCTGGCCACCGTACGGCGTTTCGCCGCCGAGGGCGCCCGGGTGGTGTGCGTGGACATCGACGCCGACGCCGGCACCCGGGCCGCCCAGGAGGTGGGCGGCGAGTTCGTCGCCGCCGACGTGGCCGACGAGACGGCGGTGCGCGACCTGTTCGACGGGGTGGTGCAGCGGCACGGCCGGGTGGACGTGTCGTTCCACAACGCGGGCATCTCGCCGCCGGACGACGACTCGATCCTGGAGACCGGCCTGGACGCCTGGGAACGGGTGCTGCGGGTCAACACGACGAGCGTGTACCTGTGCTGTAAGTACGTCATCCCGCACATGCGCCGGCAGGGCAAGGGCTCGATCATCAACACCGCCTCGTTCGTGGCGCTGATGGGCGCGGCGACGTCGCAGATCGCGTACACGGCGAGCAAGGGCGGCGTGCTGGCGATGACCCGGGAGCTGGGCGTGCAGTTCGCCCGCGAGGGCATCCGGGTCAACGCGCTGTGCCCCGGGCCGGTGGCGACGCCGCTGCTGCTGGAGCTGTTCGCCAAGGACCCGGAGCGGGCGGCCCGGCGGCTGGTGCACGTGCCGATGGGCCGGTTCGGCGATCCGACCGAGATCGCCGCCGCGGTGGCGTTCCTCGCCAGCGACGACGCCTCGTTCATGACCGCCGCGCAGTTCGTCGTCGACGGCGGGATCACCGGCGCGTACGTCACCCCACTGTGAGCGCGAGAAGGCCGGTCATCGGCATCACCGCGTACGTCGAGCCGGCCGGCTGGGCGGTGTGGCGGGACGTGCCGGCGACGCTCGTGCCGCACGCGTACGTCCAGGCGGTCACCGCGGCGGGCGGCCGGGCCGTGGTGCTGCCCCCTGACGACGCCGACGCGGACGTGCTGGGGCTGCTGGACGGGCTGCTGCTGGCCGGCGGCGCGGACGTCGGCCCGGAGCGGTACGGCGAGCCGCCGGACCCGCGTACCGAGAGCCGGCCGGAGCGCGACGCCGGGGAGACGACGCTGCTGACCGCCGCGCTCGCCGCCGACCTGCCGGTGCTGGGCGTGTGCCGGGGCATGCAACTGCTGGCGGTGGCGTACGGCGGCCTGCTGCACCAGCACCTGCCGGACGTGGTCGGGCACGACGGGCACCGTCCCGCGCCGGGCGTCTACGGGTCGCATCCGGTGCGCTTCGCCGCCGGCAGCCGGACCGCCGAGGTGATGGCCGGGGTGGACCGGGTCAACTCGTACCACCATCAGGCGGTGGCCGACCCCGGCGGCCTGGCGGTGACCGGCTGGGCCGACGACGGGGTGGTCGAGGCGGTGGAGGATCCGGCGCGGCGCTTCGTGCTCGGGGTGCAGTGGCATCCGGAGAACGAGCCGGACCCGCGGCCGGTGGCCGCGCTGGTCAGGGCCGCGATGTCGGCCAGATCACACACCCGCGTTTCGTAGGTGCGCGGACAGCCGAATCGACGGTCCCGCCGACCCGGCGAGGGCCGCCCGAGTCGCCCCGGAGCGTCGGTTACGCCAGGATGACACGGAGGTAAGCAGCGTCGAACGGTACGGGTGCGTTACGTTGCTCGTCCGTCGGGGTAGTAGGCGGGGACGGTCGGCGTGACAGCGCCGACCGTCGTGATCATGGCCGGAGCGGGAGGCTGCATGGGCTCGGCCCAGGGGGGCGGGGGCGACAGTCGTTCGTCCCCGGCGGCCGGCGAGGCGTCACTGTCGCCGCTGCTCGCCGCGGCGTTCGCGGCCGGCGGCGAGATGGGCGAGCGGCTGCGCGCCTTCGACTGGCCCGCCACCCCGCTCGGCACCCCGGACCGCTGGCCCGCCGCGCTCAGCCACGCGATGAGCACCATGCTGTCGTCCCGCGCCCAGATGGTGGTGTTCTGGGGCGAGCAGCACCTGGCCTTCTACAACGACGCCTACCGGCCCACCATCGGCGACAAGCATCCCGCCGTGATCGGGCAGGCCGCGCACCGGCACTGGGCCGAGACCTGGGACGTGCTCGGCCCGCTGCTGGATGGGGTGCGCCGCACGGGCGTGCCCTACCGGGGTGAGAACCACCCCTTCGTGCTGAACCGGCACGGCTTCCTGGAGGACGTCTACTTCGACGTCTCGTACGACCCGATCCGCGACGTCGACGGCACCGTCAGCGGGATCTTCTGCTTCGTCAACGAGACCACCGGGCGGGTACTCGGCGAGCGCCGGCTGCGGGCCCTGGCCGAGCTGGGCAACGAGCTGGGCGACGTGCCGAGCATGCGCCGACTGGGCCGGGCCGTCGCCCGGGTGCTCGACGCCCACCGCGCCGATGTGCCGTTCAGCGCGCTCTGGTTCCACGACGAGACCGGGACGCTCGTGCCGGCGGGCTGCGCAGGCGTCGATCCGGACACCGTCGCCGGCCCGCCGCCCGGGCTGCCCGACGGCGAGCCGCTGACCGCACCGCGCTGGGTCGCCACCGCCGACCTGCCCGGCGCGGTGCCCCCGGACGCCGCCGACCAGGCGCTCCTGCTGCCGCTGACCGCCACGAACGAGCCGGCCGGCGCGCTGCTGCTCGGGGTGTCCCGGCGGCTGCCGTTCACCGACGACTACCGCGACTTCGCCGACCTGGTCGCCGCGCAGGTGTCCCGGGCGGTGGGCAAGCAGCGGGCGTACGAGCAGGAACGCGCCCGCGCCGCCGAGCTGGCCGCGCTGGACCGCGCCAAGACCAGCTTCTTCGCCAACGTCAGCCACGAGTTCCGTACCCCGCTCACGCTGGTCCTCGGGCCGCTGGAGGAGATGCTCGCCGACCGGGAGCTGCCCGAGCGGTACCTCGACCGGCTCACCGTCATGCACCGCAACGGGCTGCGCCTGCTCAAGCTGGTCAACACGGTGCTCGACTTCTCCCGGCTGGAGTCCGGCCGGCTGGCCGCCCGCTACCAGCCCACCGACCTGTCCGACTACACCTCGCGGCTGGCCAGCACCTTCCGCTCGGCCACCGAGCGGGCCGGGCTGCGCCTGGTGGTGGACTGCCCGCCGCTGCCCGCGCCGGTCTACGTCGACCGGGACATGTGGGAGAAGATCGTCCTCAATCTGGTGTCGAACGCGGTCAAGTTCACCTTCGACGGCGAGATCCGGGTCCGGGTCCGCGCGACCGACGGCGCCGCCGTCCTGGAGGTGACCGACACCGGCGTCGGCATCGCGCCGGAGGAACTGCCGCAGGTCTTCGAGCGGTTCCACCGGGTGGCCGGCGCCCGCTCCCGTACCCATGAGGGGACCGGGATCGGGCTCGCCCTGGTCCGCGAGCTGGCCGAGATGCACGGCGGCACGGTGACCGCGGACAGCGTCGTCGACCGGGGCACCACCTTCACGGTGACCATGCCCTTCGGGTACGCGCACCTGCCCGCCGACCGGGTGGCCACCCTGTCGCCGGTGCCGCTGAGCGAACCGGAGCAGGCCCGCCTGTACGTCGCCGAGACGGCGCTCTGGACCGACGAGGTGGCCCGCCCCATCGGGCTGCCGGAGCCGTCCGGCTCACCCGGCGGGTCCGGCCGGATCCTGTTCGCCGACGACAACCCCGACCTGCGCGAGCACGTCGTCCGGCTGCTCTCCCCGGCGTACGAGGTGGTGGCCGTGCCGGACGGCGTGGAGGCGCTGCGGCTGGCCGTCGAGACCCCGTTCGACCTGGTGCTGACCGACGTGATGATGCCCCGGCTGGACGGCTTCGGGCTGGTCGCCGCGCTGCGCGCCGAACCGGCGACCCGGCACGTGCCGATCGTGCTGCTCTCCGCGCGGGCCGGCGCCGCCGAGGAGGTCGCCGGCCTGTCCACCGGCGCGGACGACTACCTGACCAAGCCCTTCTCCAGCCAGGAGCTGGTGGCCCGGGTGCGGGCCAACGTCGAGCTGGGCCAGTTGCGCGGGCAGATCATCCGCCGCCTGCGGGCCCTCGCCGACGCCGCCGTGGAGATCAACACCGCCCGGTCCACCGCCGAGGTGGTGCGGGTGGCCGCCCGGCACGCGCTGCGCCTGGCCGAGGCCGGCCGCGTCCGGGTCACCGCCACCGGGGCCCGCCACGAGGAGGACGCCGGCGGTGACCTGCCCGTCGAGCCGACCGTGGTGCTGCCGCTCACCGGCACCGCCGGCGAGCAGCTCGGCGAGCTGCGGGTGTGGCGTCGCGAGGGCGGCGGCACCGAGGAGGCGGCGCTGACCGGACTGGCCCGGCTGATCGGCGTACGGCTGGAGAACGCCCAGCTCTACGAGGCCGAGCACCACATCGCCACCACGCTCCAGCACAGCCTGCTGCCGCGTACGCTGCCGCAGTTGCCCGGCGCGGTGATCGCCAGCCGCTACCTGCCCGGCAGCGCGGACGTGGAGGTCGGCGGCGACTGGTACGACGTGATGGCCACCGCCGACGACGACCTGGTGCTGGTCATCGGCGACGTGGTGGGCAAGGGCGTGCGGGCCGCCGCGGCGATGGGCCAGCTCCGCAACGCGCTGCGGGCGTACGTCCTGGAGGGCTACGACCCGGGTGAGGCGCTGACCCGGCTCAACCGGCTGGTCCACTCCGCCGGCAGCGGCTCCTTCGCCACTGTGGTCTGCCTCGGCTTCTCCCCGCGCACGGGCAGGATCCGGTACGCGAGCGCGGGCCATCCCTCACCCCTGCTGATCCGAGGAGACGACGTGGCGTTCCTGCACGATCGGGCCCTCGGACCGCCGATCGGTGCGATCCCCGGCGCCGTCTACCCGGCCGCCGAAGGCGAACTCGCGCCGGGCAACCGGCTCCTGCTCTACACCGACGGCCTGATCGAGGACCGGTCCGCGGGCATCGACGCCGGGCTGGGCCAGTTGCGGGCCGACGCGACGGCGCGCGCCGGGCACGTGGCGGACCTCGTCGACGCCGTCATGGCCCGGGTGGCCGAGCGGTCCCGGCATGACGACGTGGCGGTGCTCGCGCTGGAGGCGGCCGAGCTGAACCGGTTCGCGCTGCGCCTGCCCGCCGACCCGACCCGGCTCAGCGTGCTGCGCAAGCGGCTGGAGGACTTCCTCGTCGCCCACCACGTCGGCGAGACCGACCTGTTCGACCTGACCGTGGCGGTCTCCGAGGCGGCGGCGAACGCGATCGAGCACCCGGTCGACCCGGTGGACCCGACGATCGAGGTCGAGGTGACGATCGCCGACCGTACGGTCACCGCGACCATCCGGGACAGCGGACGCTGGCGGGAGTCGAGCGGGTCGACCTTCCGGGGACGCGGGCTGGCGCTGATCCAGGCGCTGGGGGAGATGAACGTGACCCGTACCGCGAACGGCACCGAGCTGACGCTGCGCCGCCGGCTGGCCGACTGACACCGGCGCGGCGGCGCAGCGGCGCCTAGAGGGTGACCTCCGCGTCCTCCGCGAGTGTGAAGAGCCCGGCGTCGAACACCAGCTTCACGAGCTTCGTCCCCTTCGGTACGTCGAAGTAGACGTTCGCCTTCACGGCGTTCCCCGGGTTGATCTCGTCGAGGAAACCCTCGCCGCTCTCGTTGCCGTAGATCGCGGCTTCGCCGTCGGCCTCGTACTCCCGGCCGGTCGCGTCGAGGGCGCTGACGGTGCCGTCGGCGTGGAACAGCTTCGCCTTCTTGGTGACGTTCTTCGCGGTCAGAACGACCCGGCAGAAGCTGCCCTGGGCCTTCTTGTTCAGGAAGTCGCTGCCCACCTTGGCGATGCCGCACTTGATGCTGTGCGCGGTGAACTCGAAGTCGCCGCCGCGCACCGTGTCGCCGATCCGGTAGGCCTTCGGCGCGTCGGCGGGCTTCTCGCTCTTGGCGGGCGGGGGTGCGGCGGCCGAGGTGGGAGCGGAGGTCGTGGTCAGCCCGGCGCCCTCGGCGGCGGGGGCGACGGGAGCGCTGCTACCAGCCGCGTCCGGGCTCTTGTCGTCGCCGGTCAGGGCGAGCAGGGCCGGCCCACCGCAGCAGAACACCACCACGACGGCGACGCCGATGAGCACCGGCATGAGCCAGTTCTTCTTCTTCGGCGAAGGTCCGAAGCCGGGCTGGCCGGGCGGCGGCGGATACGCGCCGGGCGGACCGGGCGGCGGCGGGTAGGAGCCCGGAGGACCGGGCGGCGGGTACGAGCCAGGGTCATGTGGTGCGGTCATGGTGATGCGCTCCCAGGTGATGTGCCCCCGCGCCAGAATTCCACGGCAGTCGTACCGGTCCGGCCGGAACGGGCGAGTGCGCCTCCGGAATCCGGACAGCTTCCGCGCCGTCAGGGCCGGGCGAGCCAGTCCTGGTCGCCCAGGCCGGAGATGTCCAGCACGCGCCGGACCTGCGGCGACGGCAGCACGGTCAACGCGTCCGGGTACCGCTGGGCGAGCCGGACCACCGCGTGGATGGCTGCCGAGTCGAAGAAGGTGACCGCCCGCAGGTCGAGCGTGAGCTGCTTGGCGGGCTCGCGGAGCGCGGTCTGGAACATGGTGTCGGCGGTCGCCATGTCGACCTCGCCGGTCACCTGGACGCGCAGTTGGTCGCCGTCGACCTGCGCCGTCACGAAGAAGACGGGCGCCGCGCCCCCTTGATCCACGGAGCAACAATGGCACAGCGTTTGCGGCACGGCAACAACCTGCCCGGCGGGCCTGTGGCGGGGGGCACACCGGCCCCGGCGATAGGCTTGCGCCATGACCGTCCGTGCGCCGCTGACCCCCGGCACGCTCTCCCCGTGGCGAGCGGTCCCCGCCCACATCCCGCGCCCGGAGTACGTGGGTAAGAAGCGTCCCCAGGAGTGGCGCGGCTCGCACGTGCAGACGCCGGAGACCATCGAGAAGATGCGCGTGGCGGGGCGTCTCGCCGCCCAGGCCACCCAGCTCGCCGGGGAGCACTGCAAGCCCGGGGTGACCACCGACGAGATCGACAAGGTGGTGCACGAGTTCCTCTGCGACCACGGCGCCTACCCGTCGACGCTCGGCTACCGAGGCTTCCCCAAGTCGTGCTGCACCAGCCTCAACGAGGTGATCTGCCACGGCATCCCGGACACCACGGTGCTCCAGGACGGCGACATCATCAACGTCGACGTCACCGCGTACCTGAACGGCGTGCACGGCGACACCGACGCCACGTTCTGCGTGGGCGAGGTGAGCGAGGAGGCCCGCCTTCTGGTCGAGCGGACCCACACGGCGATGATGCGCGGCATCAAGGCCATCGCGCCGGGCCGGCAGATCAACGTCATCGGCCGGGTGATCGAGTCGTACGCCAAGCGCTTCGGCTACGGCGTGGTCCGCGACTTCACCGGGCACGGCATCGGCGAGGCGTTCCACAGTGGCCTCTACGTGCCGCACTACGACAGCCCGCGCCCCACCGACGTGATGGAGCCCGGCATGACGTTCACCGTCGAGCCGATGATCACGCTCGGCACCTACCAGTACGACATGTGGGACGACGGCTGGACGGTGGTCACCAAGGACCGCCGGTGGACGGCCCAGTTCGAGCACACCATCGTCGTGACCGACGACGGCTACGAGATCCTGACGCTGCCGTGACCGACACCCCTGCGGCACTGCGCGAGGCGCACCACGCGGACGTCTCCGGCGGCTGGCTGCGTCCGGCCGTCTTCGGCGCGATGGACGGGCTGGTCACGAACATCGCGCTGATCGCCGGTGTGGGCGGCGGCGGGGTGTCCCCGCGCAGCGTGGTGCTCACCGGCACGGCCGGCCTGGTGGCCGGCGCCATCTCGATGGGCCTGGGCGAGTACACGAGCGTCCGGTCCGCGAACGAGCAGGTCGCCGCCGAGGTGGCCAAGGAGCGGCGCGAGCTGGAACGCCACCCGGAGGCCGAGGCCCGGGAACTGGCCGACGCCTGGGTCGCCCGTGGACTGTCCCGCGAGCTGGCGACGCAGGTCGCCGAGGCGGTACGCGCCAACCCGGAGGAGGCGCTGCGGGTGCACGTACGGGAGGAACTGGGCGTCGACCCCGACGACCAGCCCAGCCCGTGGGCCGCCGCGATCTCGTCGTTCATCTGTTTCTCGATCGGCGCGCTGGTGCCGCTGCTGCCGTACCTGCTCGGCTTCACCAGCCTCTGGCTGGCGCTCGGCGTCGGCGGCGTCGGCCTCTTCGTCGCCGGTGCGATCGTGGCCCGGTTCACCAACCGCGCCTGGTGGCGTGCCGGTCTGCGGCAGTTGCTGCTCGGCGCGCTGGCGGCCGGCGCGACCTACCTGATCGGCGCGCTGATCGGCGTCGGCGGCGGCATCGGCTGACGGTCGGCCGTCGGCGGGCCGTCAGCCGGACAGCAGGTCGTCGATGGTGCCGTCGACCGGCCGCCCCCGGGCGGCCAGTTCCTCGGCCTGGCGGGTCAGTGCCGCGCCCACCTCGGTCATGTCCGCCCCGGCCAGCCCGGTACGCCGCACCGCGTCCCCGGGGTCGCGGAAGTAGGTGCGGCTGAACAGCCCCTGCACTGTCGCGGCGGCCAGACGCGCCTCGCCGAGCATGAGCAGCGCCTGGTCCGTCTCGTACCACTCGGCCAGCCGCAACGCGCGGGCGTGCGCCGCGCTGCCCCGGTACCACGCCTGCCGGGCGGCGCCGGTGAACTCCGCCGGCCGGGCCCGCGCCAGGCGCGCCAGGTGCTCGTCGCGCAGCTTCGGCAGCCAGCCGGTCGGATCGTGCAGGGCGCGGGTGGTGACGTACCGGTCCGCGGCCAGGGGCCAGCGGGACGTGATCGTTGTCGCCCGGCGCAGGTAGTCGTCCGCCCCGGCCACGGTCAGGTCGACGAGTACGCCGTCGACCCGCCGGGTGGCGGGCGGCGGTCCGGCGCCGGGCCGGTAGGTGACGACGAGCAGGCCGACCTCGCGGTCCCCGCCGCCGTCGTCGTCGCCGTGCGCGAGCGGACCGTGTACGGCGACCGCCAGCACGTCGGCCGGGAACCGCCGCAGGACGGCGTCACCGACCCGCTCGGCCACCTGCCATCGCGGGTCGTCCAGACGCCGCTCGGCGTTCACGTCGAGCGCCACGGTCCACCTCCGACAGATCGCCTGCGGCAACCCTAGCCAGATCGGGACCGGCAGCCCGGGCGACGCGGATGTCGGATTGTGCGCGGCTACGGCCGGCGAGGACGCTCAGGCGTTCGGGACCAGCCGGAACACGCGGATCTCGCGGCCACCGGCCCGCTCGACGTACGTGCGGTACGCGGGCCACTCCTGCACCAGCCGCTGGAACAGCCGTTCCCGTTCCTCGCCGGTGACCTGCTGGGCGGTGACCGGGATCCGGCGTCCCTTGACGTCCACCTCGGCGGCCGGGTCAGCCATCAGGTTGAACGTCCAGGACGGCTGGTGCTGCTGCCCCCAGTTCGAGCCGATCACCACGTAGGCGTCGCCGTCCGGGACGTACACCAGGGGGTTGCTGCGGGGCTTGCCGGAGCGGCGGCCGGTGGAGGTGAGCACCAGCGTGGGCACGAGCCCGAAGGCGACCACGCGGCCCTTCGTCATCCGGCCGACCAGCCGGTCGGCCGGGACGAGCAGGCGCATGGTGGCGCCGAACCAACGCTGGTGACCGAGACGGCGGGTGAGGGTTCCCAGGGCTGACATCCGACAAGTGTGCCGCCCGCGTCGTGCCCCGTCATCCCTCGGACGGTCAGTCAGTCGAGCCGGCGTTCGATCGGCAGGCGGGACCGGGTGAGCAGGGCCGCGCCGCCCATCGCCACCAGCGGCACCACGACCAGCACGGCGAGCGTCACGCCGGGCACCGTCACCGGGTACGGCGGCTGCACCGGCCAGGACTCGGCGTACCGCTGGTTGAGCGCGGCGAGGACGACCACGGCGGAGCCGAGCCCGGCGACGATGCCCAGCGCCGAGCCGAGCACCGCGATGACCCCGGCCTGGCAGAGCGACAGCAGGCGGCGTACCCGGGGATCGGCGCCGACCGCCGCGAGCGTGGACAGGTCCCGGCGGCCCTCGGCCGCGGCGAGGCCGGTGGCGACCGCGGCCGCGCCGAGCGTGATCACCCCGGAGGCCACCGCGAGCAGGAGCAGCATCGGGCGCTGGTCCGACGGCGGGTCGGCGGTCGCCACCTGCGCCGACATGGGTCCGATGTCGAACAGCTCGTCGGTCAGCATCTCCATCTGCCGGTCGGTGGGCGCGCCGGCGGTGTCCAGCAGGTAGCCCATCGGCACGGCGGTCAGGCCGAGCGCGTCCGCGGCGGCGGGGGAGAGCACCAGCCGGTCGACTGTGAGACCGCCGCGCAGCGCGTACGCGGGCAGGGCACGCCCGGTGGGCGGACCGCCGGAGTTGTAGTTGACCTCCACCCGGACCTGCCCGTCCACCACCCGCCGGGCGTCGGTGACCACGACGCCGCCGGCGGCGAGCGTCCGGCGCGCGGCGGCCAGCTCGTCGTCCGGCGCGCCGGTGAGCGCGGGCAGCGCGGTGCCGTCGTCCACGAGCGCCGGCAGGTAGACGTCGACGGGTTCCTGGAAGGGGCTCACGCAGCGCGGATCCCGCCGGGCCGAGTCGGGGATGACCGGGTCGGAGGAGCTGTACGGGCACTGCCGCGCCTGCGGCATGAGCGCGTAGGGGGTGCAGTCGTCCTTCTCCCGGACGTCGCCGGCGCAGCCGGGGATCGCGACGGACACCACTGTGGCGTCGGACAGGACCGAGCGGGCCCGGCCGGCCACGACCTCGGCCGAGGCGGGGTCCGCCGGGGTCTCACCGGAGTGGGTGAGCAGCACGTTCCCCGGCGGCAGGCCGGGTTGCCAGAGTTCCCGTGAGCGGGTCTCGTCGCTCGCCACGTAGACGCCGAGCGCGACGCTTCCGGCCACCGCCGCCATCACCGCCGAGATGGCGGGCGCGGCCGAGGACCGGTTGCGGCTGGCGTCGCGCAACGCGAGCCGGGGGGTCAGCGGCAGCAGCCGGCCGGCCCGGCCCAGCACGCCGACGAGCGACGGGGTGCAGAACACCAGCCCCAGCTCGCCCAGGGCGACCCCGGCCAGCACTCCGGTCTGCGAGGTGCGGCCCGCGGCGAACGCGGCGATCGCGGTCCCGGCGACGGTGAGCGCCACCCCGACCAGCAGCCAGCGGCGGCGTGGCCGGGTCGCGTCGCGCCGGCCGGCCAGGCCGGTCGCCACGTCCTGCCGGGCCGCCGCCCAGGCCGGCGCCATCGCCGCGAGTACCCCGGCCAGCACCGCGGTCGCGGCGATCGCCACCAGCGCGGCCGGGAAGATCCGGTACGCCCCGAGGCGCTCCCCGAGCAGGTACTGCTCGACGATCGGCCGGCCGGCGAACGCTGCCCCGATGCCGAGCAGCATGCCCAGGGCGGCCCCGCCGGCGCCGAGCACCACCCCGTCGGCGAGCACGATCCGGCGCAGGTGGGAGGCGTCGCCACCGGCCACCGCGACGAGTGCGAGGTCCCGCCGCCGGCGCCGGACGCTCACCGCGAAGGCCGGGCCGACCAGCAGCACCACCTCCAGCAGGCCCAGCCCGCCGACGACTCCGATGACGCCCGCCTCGTCGGCGTCCGGTACGGACATGCCGCGGGTGAACTCCTGCCGTCCCGGCAGCGGGCTGCGGGCGACGACCTGGACGCCCTGCGCGTTCAGCCGGTCCACGAGCCCCGGTTCCAGCGGGCCGGGCAGGTCCACCAGCCAGGTGTCGCTGCCGGCCATGCCCTCCGGGGTCACAGCGGGCAGCGTGATCACGTCCCGGAGGTTGTCCGGATACTCCACCACCCCGACCACGCGGTACGTGGCACCGTCGATGGTGCGTACCGGGTCGCCGATGCGGGTCTCCAGCCGGCGCAGCGCCGTCGGGCTGACCGCGATCTCGTCGGGGCGTACCGGCGGCCGGCCGTCGCGTACCCGGGCCAGCGGCCGGGTGAGCGGGTCGGTCAGGTCGACGGCGCGCGCCTCCAGCGACTCGACGTGCCGGTCGACCCGGGTCGAGAACGTCATCCACCAGCGGGTGCGGGCCAGCCGGCTGCCCTCGGGCAGCAGCGCGCGCACCTCCTCGGCGGTCGCCGGGCGGGTCCGGGACACCCAGTCGCCCTGGACCGGCCAGGCCGACTCGCCCCAGGCGTCCTGGGTCACCGGCGTCAGGCTGTCCCAGCGCAGGGCGACGTCGGCGCCGCCGAGCTGGCGCTCGATGCGCTCGGCGCGGGTCAGATCCCCCATGTCGTAGCTGACCGCGGCGAAGCTGAGGCCGAACACCGGCAGCGCGATCATCACCAGCACCAGCAGCGTGCGCCGCCGGGCCCGCCGGGCCTCCCGGCGGGCGATCCGCAGCGCGGTCCGCCACGACCCGCGTACGGCGGCGAGGCGGCCGCCGGTCACCGGCTGCTGCCGCTGAGCAGGTGGTCGACGCCGATCAGCGGGGCGGTCGAGTCGACCATCACCCCGTCGCGGAGGAAGACCACCCGGTCCGCCCAGCCGGCGTGCCGGGCCTCGTGGGTGACAAGCACCCCGGCCGCCCCGGCGTCCACCCGGCGGCGCAGCAGGTGCAGCACCGCCTCGCCGGTCTGCGAGTCCAGCGCGCCGGTCGGCTCGTCGGCGAGGACCAGGCGGCGTTCGCCGACGAGGGCCCTGGCGATCGCCACCCGCTGCTGCTGGCCGCCGGACATCTGGTCCGGGAAGCGGTCGGCCAGGTCCTCCAGGTCGACCTCGCGCAGCGCGGCCAGCGCCAGCTGGCGGGCCGCCCGTACGCCGGTGCCGTCCAGCTCCAGCGGGAGCGCCACGTTCTCCACGGCGGTCAGGCTGCCGAGCAGGTTCAGGTCCTGGAAGACGTACCCGATCCGGCGGCGCCGCAGCCGGGCCAGCTCGCGGGCGGACAGCCCGACCAGCGCCTCACCCACGACCACGACCTCGCCGCCGGTGGGCCGGTCCAGGCCGCCGGCGAGCGCCAGCAGCGTGGACTTGCCGGACCCGGAGGGGCCCATCACCGCCACGAGTTCACCGGCCCGCACGGTCAGGCTCACGCCGCGCAGCGCGTGCACGGCGGCCTCACCGGCGCCGTGGGTCCGGCGGACGTCACGCAGTTCCAGCACCCCGTCGATCGGGTCCATCAGCGCCTCCCGTGCCGGGTCACCGGCGGGCTTCGTCGCCGGCCCGGTCCACCGCCTCGGGGTGGTCGACCGCCCGGATCGGCGCCGGGCGGTGCCGGACCAGGCTCGTCTCGCAGTGGTCGAGCCACCGCACCTCGGCCTCGGTCTGGAAGATCATCGCGTCCAGCACCAGCCGCCAGGGTAGATCCTCCGGCTTGTCGCTCGTGTACTTCAACCGGGTGAACTCCTGGAGCGCGCGCATGGTCGCGGTGCGCTGGGTCTGCACCACCGACCGCACGTCGACGCCGGGGGTGGTCAGCGCCAGCGCCAGTTTGATGGACAGCTCGTCCCGGGGGCGGTCGGCGCGGCTGATCGGCGTGGCGAACCACAGTGCCAGGTCCGCCCGTCCGGCGTCGGTGATCTCGTACGGCCGCTGCCCGCTCTCGTTCTCCGGCAGCGGGCGGACCAGTCCGTCACGTTCCAGCCGGGCCAGCGTCGTGTAGACCTGTCCGATGTTCAGCGGCCAGGTCGACCCGGTCGACTCCTCGAACGCGGCGCGCAGTTGGTAGCCGTACATCTGGCCGCGTTCGAGCAGGGCGAGCAGGCCGTGACGGATGGACATGACCGCGAGTATGCATACCTGGTATGCGCAACGCAACCGGAGGGTTCCGCCGGGTGACCGGCGCCGCGCTCAGGCCGGGCGGCCCGGGAACGGAACGGTGACCGGCGTCACCCCCGCCGTACGCCGCCAGCGGGTGGCGCGCAACGCGCAGTCGGTGAGCGCGGCGAGCGCGGTGTTCCGGTCCGCGCCGGTGGTGTGCGGCAGCGCGGCCCGCCAGTGCCCGGCCGTCCGCTCCTCGATCTCCACCGCCAGGCGCAGCGCGCTCGCCCGGTCCGTCACCGGGTAGGGCAGCGCGTACCCGGCCCGGTCGGCGGGCACCTGCCCGGAGCCCTCGGCGAGTTGCAGCAGCAGCGCGTCGCGGCGGGACCGGTGGGCCGCCTCGGCGGCGCGGGCCGCCGTACGCGCCGCCTCGGTCAGGTGCACGCCGATCACCCCGTACGCCCAGATCGCCGCGTACTCGGCGGCGAGCGCGTCGGCGAGCGCGGTGGCCGGGCCGGTCGTCGGGTTCACGCTGAGCCAGCCGGGCATGAACTCACGGCCCTCGCTCCGCTCGGTGCGTTCGTTCACTTGAGCGCCTCCACGTGTGTGGCCCGCGCCGCGGCGATCGAGCCGAGCAGCGCGGCCCGCTCGGCCGGCGCTGCCGCGCACGCCTTGGCCGCGTTCGTCCGGCCCTCCTGCTCGGCCCGGCGCAGCTCGGTGAGCACGGCGTCGGGCGCGCTCGCCGAGCCGCCGGGCGCCGGTGTGCCGGAGGGCGCCGGCCGGCCGATCACGCGGCGTAGCTCCTCGGCGTGCGCCCGGTGCGCGTCGGCGATCGGGGTGAGCCGCCCGGCCAGCGCCGGGTCGGCGGTGGCGGCGGCCCGGTAGCGGGCCTCCAGCGCGAGCGCCTCGGCCACCAGCGGTTCCAGCGCGTCCGGCTCCGGTGGCGCCTCGTCGCGGTCGAAAAGATCACAGCCGGTCAGCGGCGCGGTCGCGCCGCCGATCGCCACGAGCCCGCCGGCGCGCAGCAGCCAGCGCCGGGAATGCCCCGCTCTGACCTGGTCGGATGGTGTTCTGCCGATCCCCACCTGACAGAGTCAACACCATTCGCGCCGTCTCGTGGGTCAGGGTCTCGGTGCGCCGCCGGGTCCGTCGGCGGTCGTTAGCGTTACGCTCTGCGCAACCACCGGGCGCGGACGCCCCGGTGGCGCGCCGGTATGGCGGGCCGATCGCCCGCACCGGCCAGGGACAACACGGCCCGCGGGTCGTGGCAACAGCAGGAGAGGTGCGCGCAATGACGCAGCGTGGCCGTGCCACCCGGTCGACGGGGCCCGCCGGGCGGCCCCGCCGCTCCGACGGGCCCCGCGGCACGGACCGGAGCGGCGCACCCCGCGGCGATCTCGCCGCCCGCCGCAACCGGCTGCGCGAGGTGATCGAACCGGTCGTCACGGCGGCCGGTTACGACCTGGAGGATCTCTCCGTCTCCCGCGCCGGCCGCCGGCACGTGGTCCGGGTGATCGTGGACGCCGACGGCGGGATCAACCTGGACGCCGTGGCGGACGTCTCCCGCGCGGTCTCGGCGGCGCTGGACGCGGCCGAGGAGGCCGGCGGCGACATCGTGGCCGGCGAGTACCAGCTGGAGGTCAGCTCGCCCGGCGTGGACCGCCCGCTCACCCTGCCCCGGCACTGGCGGCGCAACGCCGGGCGGCTGGTCAAGGTCACCGTCCGCGGCGACGCGGGGGACCGCCAGCTCACCGGCCGGATCACGGCCGCCGACGACGAACGCGTGGTGCTGGAGACCGACGCCGGCCCCGCCGAACACCCGTACGCCGAACTCGGGCCCGGCCGGGTCCAGGTGGAGTTCAACCGCCTGGACGACCTGGCCGACGAGGACTTCGGTGACGACACCGACGACGACGAAGATCTGGAGGACGAGGAGAGGTGAACATCGACCTCGCGGCGCTGCGCGCCCTGGAGCGCGAGCGGGAGATCCCGTTCGACACGATCCTCGCGGCGATCGAGACCGCGCTGCTGACCGCCTACCGGCACACCGACGGCGCCGAGCCGCACGCCCGGGTGGAGATCGACCGTAAGAGCGGGGCCGCCTCGGTCTACGCGCAGGAACTGGACGCCGACGGCACGGTGACCCGGGAGTGGGACGACACTCCGCACGACTTCGGGCGGATCGCCGCCATGACCGCCAAGCAGGTGATCCTCCAGCGGCTGCGGGAGGCCACCGACGAGGTGCACTTCGGCGAGTACGTCGGCCGCGACGGTGACCTGGTCACCGGCGTGGTGCAGGCGCACGAGACCCGCCGGGAGAAGGGCATCGTCAGCGTCGACCTGGGCAAGCTGGAGGGCGTCCTGCCGCAGTCCGAGCAGGTCCCCGGCGAGCGGTACGAGCACGGCGAGCGGATCCGCTGCGTGGTCGTGCACGTCGCCAAGGGCATGCGCGGCCCGCAGATCACGCTGTCCCGGTCGCATCCCGCGCTGGTGAAGAAGCTGTTCGCGCTGGAGGTGCCGGAGATCGCCGACGGCACCGTGGAGATCGGCGCGATCGCGCGTGAGGCAGGTCACCGTACGAAGATCGCCGTGCGCTCGACCACCTCCGGCGTCAACGCCAAGGGCGCCTGCATCGGCCCGATGGGCCAGCGGGTCCGGGCCGTGATGAGCGAGCTGCACGGCGAGAAGATCGACATCATCGACTGGTCGGACGACCCGGCCACCTTCGTCGGCAACGCGTTGTCGCCGGCCAAGGCGCTGCGGGTCGAGGTGGTCGACCTGGCCTCCCGTACCGCCCGGGTGACCGTGCCGGACTTCCAGCTCTCGCTCGCGATCGGCCGGGAAGGGCAGAACGCCCGCCTCGCGGCCCGTCTGACCGGTTGGCGCATCGACATCCGGTCCGACGCGGAGACCGCGGCCCCGCAGAGCCGGGGCGGAGCTGATCACGTCCCGGAGCCGGGCGGCGCGATCTCCGGCGGCTAGGGGTAGACTTACCCAGTGGCACGACGCGCGATTCCGGAGCGCACCTGTGTGGGCTGCCGGAAACGAGCGCCGGCCAGCGAGTTGTTGCGGGTCGTCGCGATCGGTGACGAGGCTGGTCACACCAGCCTCCGGCCCGATCCGGCCCGCAGACTGCCGGGTCGGGGAGCGAACATGCACCCTGATCCGGCCTGCTTCGCGCAGGCGGTGCGGCGCCGCGCCTTCGGGCGGGCACTGCGCCTCACCGGGGTCCCCGACCACGGTGCGCTTGCGGAGCACGTCGACGCGCAACCCCCGACGACCGGTCAAGCCCGACCGGTCGAGGGTCGCTAGCAAGGTAGGACGACCGACATGAGCACACGATGAAGTCCCTGAAATGACCAGGCTTCAAGTGCAGGAGTGAGGTCGCTGCGGGTGCTGCCCGCACGACCTCGGAGTGAGGAGTGCAGTGGCAGGAAAGGCCCGCGTACACGAGCTTGCCAAGGAGCTCGGGGTCGAAAGCAAGACCGTTCTCGCCAAGCTCAAGGAAATGGGCGAGTTCGTGAAGTCCGCGTCCAGCACCGTCGAGGCGCCTGTCGCCCGACGGCTGCGTAGCGCGTTCGTAGCCGGTTCGTCGGCGCCTGCCGGCCCGCCGGCTGCCGCGCCCAGTGGCCCGGCACCGACCCCGACGCCCACCCCGACCCCGGGTGCCCCCCGGGTCTCGGCCAAGCCGATGCCGCCCCGGCGTCCGGCCGCGCCGACCCCTGGACCGAAGCCCAAGGGCCCGGTCCCCGGCCCGCCGCAGCCGGCGACTCCGGTCGCCAAGCCGGCGAGCGCGCACGACATCGAAGTGGCGGCCGCCGAGGCGCGTGCCGCCGCACTCAAGGCTGAGCAGGAGGCCGCGGTCAAGGCCGCCCAGGCCGCCCGTCAGCAGCAGCGCGAGACCGTACGCCGGGAGCCTCCGGCCGAGGGCGGTGCTCGCCCGGGTCCGCGTCCCGGCCCGAACGCCATGCCGCCGCGTCCGGGTTCCCCGGCCGCCGGTCGTCCCGGCGGTCCGGGTCAGGGGCAGGGCCCCGGTGCCCGGCCCGGCGGTCGTCCGCCGGCGCGTGGCGCCGGTAACAACCCGTTCGGCATCCAGGGCGGCCAGCAGCAGCGGCCCCCGGCCGCCGGTGCGGGCGGTCCCCGTCCCAGCCCGGCCGGCATGCCGCCGCGGCCCAGCCCGGCGTCGATGCCGCCGCGGCCGAGCCCGGCCTCGATGCCGAGCCAGCGCCCGACCACCGGCCGCCCCGGCGGCCCCGGTGGCGGTCGTGGCGGACCCGGTGGAGGCGCCGGTCGTCCGGGCGGTCCCGGCGGCGGTGGCGGTGGCTACCGCGGCGGTCCCGGTGGTGGCGGCGGTGGCGGTGGCTACCGCGGCGGTCCCGGCGGTGGCGGCGGTGGCGGTGGCTACCGCGGCGGTCCCGGCGGCGGTGGCGGTGCTCCCGGCGGTGGTTTCCGTCCGGGTGGCCCGGTCGGCGGCGGTGGCCGTCCCGGCGGCGGTGGCCGTGGCCGTGGCGGTGGCGCGGCGGGTGCCTTCGGGCGTCCCGGCGGCCGGCCGACCCGCGGTCGCAAGTCCAAGAAGCAGCGCAGACAGGAGTTCGACAACCTGTCGGCCCCGACCATGTCCTCGGGTGCGCCCCGCGGTCAGGGTCAGGTCGTCCGGTTGTCCCGTGGCGCCTCGCTGTCGGACTTCGCCGACAAGATCAACGCCAACCCGGGTTCGCTGGTCCAGGAGATGTTCAACCTGGGCGAGATGGTGACGGCGACCCAGTCGTGCTCCGACGAGACCCTGCAGCTGCTGGGTGAGCACCTCGGCTTCGACGTGCAGATCGTCAGCCCGGAGGACGAGGACCGCGAGCTGCTCGCGCAGTTCAACATCGACCTCGACGCCGAGGTCGCGGCGGACCGTCTGGTCAGCCGTGCGCCGGTGGTGACCGTCATGGGTCACGTCGACCACGGTAAGACCAAGCTGCTCGACGCGATCCGCAAGGCGAACGTGGTGGCCGGCGAGGCGGGTGGCATCACCCAGCACATCGGCGCCTACCAGGTCCACGTCCCGCATGAGGGCGAGGACCGCGCGGTGACGTTCATCGACACCCCGGGTCACGAGGCGTTCACCGCCATGCGTGCCCGTGGTGCCCAGGTCACGGACATCGTGATCCTGGTGGTCGCGGCCGACGACGGCGTCATGCCGCAGACCATCGAGGCGCTCAACCACGCCAAGGCGGCGGACGTGCCGATCGTGGTCGCGGTCAACAAGGTCGACAAGCCCGAGGCGAACCCGGACAAGGTCCGCCAGCAGCTGACCGAGTACGGCCTGGTCGCCGAGGAGTACGGCGGCGACACCATGTTCGTCAACGTGGCGGCCAAGCCCGGCATCGGCATCGAGGAACTGCTCGAGGCCGTGCTGCTGACCGCCGACGCGTCGCTGGAGCTGACCGCTCCGATCGACGGGCCGGCGCAGGGTGTCGCGATCGAGGCGCACCTGGACAAGGGCCGTGGCGCGGTGGCGACCGTGCTGGTGCAGAAGGGCACCCTGCGTGCCGGTGACTCGATCGTCGCCGGTGGGGCGCACGGCCGGGTCCGGGCCATGCTCGACGAGAACGGCAAGCCGGTCGATTCGGCCGGTCCGGCCCGTCCGGTCATGGTGCTGGGTCTGACCACGGTGCCGGGTGCGGGTGACACCTTCCTGGCCGCCGAGGACGACCGCACCGTGCGGCAGATCGCCGAGCAGCGTCAGGCGCGGCGGCGGGCGGCGTCGTTCGCCAACTCCCGTGGCCGGGCCACTCTCGAGACGCTCATGGAGCAGCTCAAGGAGGGCGAGAAGACCTCGCTCAACCTGGTGCTCAAGGGCGACGTCTCCGGTTCCGTGGAGGCGCTCGAGGACGCGCTGTTCAACCTCGACATCCCGGAGGAGGTCCAGCTTCGGATCATCCACCGGGGCGTGGGCGCGATCACCGAGAGCGACGTCATGCTCGCGAGCGCCTCGTCCGAGGCGGTCACGATCATCGGCTTCAACGTGCGGGCCTCGAACAAGGTCCGTGAGATGGCCGACCGCGAGGGCGTGGAGATCCGGTACTACACCGTCATCTACCAGGCCATCGAGGAGATCGACGCCGCGCTCAAGGGTCTGCTCAAGCCGGAGTACGAGGAGGTCGAGCTGGGCACCGCGGAGATCCGCGACGTCTTCCGCTCGTCCAAGATCGGCAACATCTCCGGCTGTATCGTCCGGTCCGGCCTCATCCGCCGCAACGCCAAGGCGCGGCTGCTGCGGGACGGTGCGGTCGTGGCGGACAACCTCACGATCAGCTCCTTGAAGCGGTTCAAGGACGACGCGACCGAGGTCCGCGAGGGCTTCGAGTGTGGTCTGACGCTGGGCGGCTACAACAACGTCCAGGTCGGCGACGTCATCGAGACGTTCGAGATGCGCGAGAAGCCGCGCGCCTGACGATCACGCGTACGACCGGCCGGCGGCCGGGGCCTTCGGGCCCCGGCCGTCGCCGTTTCCGCAGGCTGCGACAATCTCCGGCGTGATCCGGTACGCGCTGCTCCTCGCCCCCTCCGCCAACCGCGTCTACGCCGACGCGGCGGCCCGGCTCGCGCGTGCCGAACTGGCCGTGTTCGCCGGTTCCGGCGTGCTGGACGTCGTACCGGCCGACGCGGAGGTGACGCGGATCGGCGGGGTGGAGTACCTGACGTTCACCACCGCCGGACCCGGGCTGGGCGAGCGGGACCTGGCCCACCTGGCGAACCTGTCGGCCGCGTACGCGTTGTTCGAACGGGTCGGCAACGACCTGCTGCGGCCGGTGGCGCTGCGCCCGCTGGCCCGGTACGACTCCGACCTGATCACCATCCCCAAGTACGCCGGCAAGACCAACGAGCAGTTCACCCGGCTGCTGCTCAACGTGACGGTGCTCGCCTCCGCCGCCGCGCCGCGGATGCTGGGCGGTCCGGTGGTGGTGCTGGACCCGCTCTGCGGCCGGGGCACCACGCTCAACCAGGCGCTGATGTACGGCTACGACGGCATCGGCATCGAGCGTGACAGTCAGGACGTGGAGGCGTACGCCGCGTTCCTGCGCACCTGGCTGCGCCGCAAGCGGCTCAAGCACACCGCCGAGTCGACGTCGGTGCGCCGGGACCGCAAGCTGGTCGCCCGCCGCTTCGAGGCAGTCGTCGCACCGTCGCGGGACGAGCACCGGGCCGGGGCCACCCAGCGCGTCACCGTGCTGAACACCGACACCACCCGGGCCCGCGAGGCGTTGCGTGCCCGCTGCGCGGACGTGATCGTCACCGACGCGCCGTACGGGGTGGCGCACGGCAGCCGTACCGATCAGGGGTTGTCCCGCAGCCCGCTGGAGCTGCTCACCGCCGCCGTGCCGGTGTGGCGGGAGCTGCTGCGCCCCGGCGGTGCGATCGGGCTGTCCTGGAACACCCACGTGGCGCCGCGGGCGCAGGCCGAGGCGGTGCTGGCCGCCGCCGGGCTGCGCGTGCTCGACGGCCCCGGCTTCGGTGACTTCGCGCACCGCGTCGACCAGGCGATCGAGCGGGACGTGCTGGTGGCTGTCGCGCCTTAATCGCGTGCCGGGCCGGGCCGCCCGGCGTACCGTTGCTCGCCGTGTATACCGGAACCGCACTGTTCGACCTGTTGCTCCCGGGTGACTCCCGGTCCCTGAAGGCCAAGCGGTCCTACGTCCGGCCGATCGTCGCCGCGCTGCGCAAGTTCGAGGTCTCCGCCGCCGAGGTGGGGGCGCTGGACCTGCACGGCCGGGCCGAGATCGGGGTGGCGGTGGTGGCCGCCGAGCCGGCCCACGTCCGCGAGGTGCTCGACTCCTGTGAGCGGCTGATCGCCGCCCGCCCGGAGACCGAGCTGCTGTCGGTGCGCCGTCGCCTGCACGGCGAGGACGACTGACGGCGCGTCGCGCCGCACTCCGGCCGTGCCGCGCGACGGCCGGCGGCGCGCGGGTAGTGTTCTTCAGCGTTGGGCGGTCGGACCCGGCGGCGCCCACGCGCTCGCCGTCTCCGGCCGACGGCCCGGGTCGTACGGTGACCCGGCGTCGTCATGGGTACAGGTGATCCCGGAGGTGGGGGACATGACGGATCAGGCAAAGGTTCGCCGGCACGCGGAGCGCATCCGGGAACTCGTCGCGTCGGTGGTGCGCAGCCAGATCAAGGACCCACGGCTCGGTATGATCACGATCACCGACGCCCGGATCACCGCCGACCTGCGCGACGCCACTGTCTTCTACACGGTGCTCGGCGACGCGGCGGCCCAGGCGAGCACCGCCGCCGCGCTGGAGAGCGCCAAGGGCATGCTGCGCAGCACCGTCGGCAAGGCGCTCGGGCTGCGGCACTCGCCGACGCTGACCTTCGTCCTGGACGACGTGCAGGACCAGGTCAAGCACATCGACGACCTGCTGGCCGCCGCGCGTACCGCCGACGCCGAGGTGCAGCGGCTCGCAGCGAAGTCCTCGTACGCGGGCGACGCCCAGCCGTACCGGGTCGAGGACGACGAGGACGCCGACGACGACTCGGCCGAGGACGAGGACGACGACGAGCCGCGCGCCGGCGAGAGCCGGTGACCGAGGCGGCCGGGCCCACCGAGACCGCGTGGGCGGCCGCCGTCGCGGCGGTACGCGACCTCCCCGCTGACGCGCGGGTGCTGCTGATCTGCCACGTGAACCCGGACGGGGACGCGCTGGGCAGCATGCTCGGCTTCGGGCTGGGTCTGCGCCGGCTCGGCGTACGCGATCTCCAGGCCACCTTCCCCGGCCCGCCGGAGGTGCCGGAGCCGTTCCGCTGGATGCCCGGCACGGACCTGCTGGTGCCGCAGGACGACGCGTACCCCGCGCCGGACCTGGTGATCTGCTTCGACGCGGCGAGCGAGTCCCGGCTGGGTGACCTGGCCGACCGGCTGGACACGGCGGGCGCCTCGCTGGTGCTCGACCACCACGCCTCGAACACCGGCTTCGGCCGGATCAGCCTGGTCGACCCGCACGCCGCCGCCACCTCAGTGGTCGCGCTGGAGTTGCTCGACCGGCTCGGTGTGACGCTGGACGCGGAGATCGCGACCGGGCTGTACGTCGCGCTCACCACCGACACCGGCTCATTCCGCTTCGAGGCGACCACCCCTGCGGTGCACGAGACGGCCGCGCGCCTGATCGCCACCGGCATCCGGCCCGGCGACATCTCCCGGCGGATCTTCGACACCCGCCCGTTCGGCGCCGTCCGCCTCTTCGGCGAGGTGCTGGGCCGGGCCACGCTGGAACCGGCGGCCGCCGACGGGCACGGGCTCGTCTGGACGTACGCCACCCGCGACGACCTGGTCCGCCACGACCAGCCCGCGTACGTGCTGGAGGCGCTGATCGACTCGGTGCGCTGCACCGCCGAGGCGGACGTGAGTTGTGTGGTCAAGCAGGCGGGCGAGGCCGAGTGGGCGGTGTCGCTGCGCAGCAAGGGCGCGGTGGACGTGAGCCGGGTGGCGGTGGCGCTCGGCGGCGGCGGGCACCGGTTCGCCGCCGGCTTCACCGGCCGGGGATCGCTCGACGAGGTGGTCGGCCGGATCCGCGCCGAACTGGCCGCCGGCACGCCGTAGTCGTTAGGGGTGAATTGTCCCGGGATTCCTGCCGTGCCGAGGTGCGGCGGCGATCCGAGGTGTGAGCTGATCGGCGGCTTTTCCGGGGATTACGAGGCGTGCCAGCCTTTCCGCCGTGCGTGACGCTGGGGACAATCGGGTGATGGATCATCCCCGTGAGCTCACCGTCGAGGCGCCCCGGGCCTGGGACCGGCCGGTCGTCGCCGTGTCGGTGCTGATCTGCCTGTCCCTGGTCGGCGGCCAGCTGCCGTCCTTCTCGACCGCGGCGAACCTCTACATCCTCACCACCGGCGGGGGGTTGATCTGGGTCGGCCTGAGCAACCGGGTGCCCCGGCGTCCGGCGCCGCGCCGGCTGCCGTCGGTGGCGCTGTGGTGGCTGGTGCCGGTGACCGTCTTCGGGGTCTTCGAGGGGGCCACGTTCGTGATGGCGGCCGGTGACGACTTCCCCACCTTCTCCCGGCTGGCCGACCCGCTGCTGGAGGACAATCTGGCCCGGTCGGCGGCCTGGTTCGCGTGGCTGTCCGCGTTCTGGGGACTGGTGCGCCGATGATGCGCGCACTGGCGATCGGCGGGTTCGGAGTCTCGATCGTGCTGTTCGCGGTGGTCGAGTGGGCCGCGCGCCGGGAGGGGTCGCGGATCCCGTCGCTGGCCGACGTCTGCGCGTTCGTCATGCGGTACGAGGTGGGCCCGGTGCCGGTCGGCCGGATCGGGCTGTTCGGTTTCTGGTGGTGGCTGGGCTGGCACTTCCTGGCCCGCTGACCGCCCTCGCCGGAGCGGGACGACGAGGTTGATCTTTCCGCATTTCGGGAACTGTGGGCAGCATCTGGAAAGTGAACGTTAATTTGGGTGCGGGACCGGCGCTTCGCGGCGCTGGTCACGGGCGGTGGTGCCGCACCCGGCCTCGCCTCCCTCCAGGGTCAGACCGACCCGGGCTCCCGCTGCCAGGCGAGCCGCTCCGGTGATCCCGGACCGCCGCCGGGCGCTCAGCCGCCGACGACTTCCGGTCGCGGCGCGATTCGCCGTCGCGCCGTTCCGGAACGCCGGGCGCCCGTAGGACCGCCACGTCCCGGCGGTCCGCACCCTGGAAGGACCTCAGATGCCCAGCAAGCGCAAGCCGCAGACCGAGACCACCACCGACGAGGCGCGCGAGCAGATGCGCCGCGCGCTGCAGACCTCGATGGACACCCGTCAGTGACGTACGCCGTCCGGCGGTGACGCCGGCCGGGCCCGCGGACCACACCCCGGCCCGACGCCGACGTCACCGCCGCTCGGGGCACATCGCCGCCCCGCACGCCGCTACCGTCGCCCGGTGCGACGCATCCTCGTGGTCGGCAGCTCCGGCGCCGGCAAGAGCACGCTTGCCGGTGAACTGGCCCGGCGACTCGACCTTCCCCTGATCCACCTCGACCGGCACTACTGGCGCCCCGGCTGGACCGCGTCCGCCCCGGCTGACTTCCGCGCCGAGGTCGCAGCGCTCGCCGCCCGCCCGGCCTGGGTGATGGACGGCAACTACGCGAGCACGCTCGACCTGCGGCTGCCCCGCGCCGACCTGCTGGTGCTCTGCGACACCTCCCGGTTGCGCTGCCTGGTCCGGATCGTCCGCCGCCGGTGGGCACATCGCGCCGCGTCCCGCCCCGACCGGCCCGAGGGCTGTCCGGAGCGGCTCGATCTCGACTTCCTGCCCTACGTCTGGCGCTACCCCCGCGACTCCCGGCCCCGGGTGCTGGCCGCGCTGTCCGAGCACGCCCCCGGGCTGCCGGTGCGCCGTCTGCGCGGGCGCCGTGACACGGCCCGGTTCCTGGCCGACGTGAGTAAGTAGCCCCTCGCCTTGCGGACCTTACCGGGCGCGTGCCAGGATCGGCGGCGATGAGCACCACCGCCACCCCCGTCACCGCCTCGCCGCGGCGGATCGCCGCGCTCGCGCTGCCCGCCCTCGTGGTGCTGGCCGCCGAGCCGCTCTACGTCCTCGTCGACACCGCAGTGGTCGGTCACCTCGGCCGGGTGCCGCTGGCCGCGCTGGCCGTCGGCGGCACGGTCATGACGCTCACCGCCTGGGTCGGCACCGTCGTCGCGTACGGCACCACCGGCCGCTCGGCCCGCCGCTTCGGCGCGGGGGACCGGGCCGCCGCGGTGGCCGAGGGCGTCCAGGCGTCCTGGCTCGCGCTCGCCACCGGAGTGCTGGTGGCGGTCGCCATCGGCATCGGCGGGGGCGCGCTGGCGCGTACCCTCGTGGGCGGCCCCGGCGAGGTGGCCGACGCCGCCGCCGGATGGCTGCGGATCGCGGCGCTCGGCGCGCCCGGCCTGCTGCTCGCCGCCGCCGGCAACGGCTGGCTGCGCGGCATCCAGGACACCCGCCGCCCGCTGCTGTTCGTGCTCGGCCCGAACCTGCTCTCCGCGGTGCTCTGCCCGCTGCTCGTCTACCCGGCCGGGCTCGGCCTGGTCGGCTCGGCGGTGGCGAACGCGATCGCGCAGACGCTGTCCGGGGTGCTGTTCGCGGCGGCGCTCGTGCGGGAGCGGGTCTCGCTGCGCCCCCGGCCCCGGGTGATCGGTCAGCAGCTCGTGCTCAGCCGGGACCTGCTCGTGCGGGGCGTCGCCTTCCAGGCCAGCTTTCTGTCCGCGACAGCCGTCGCGGCCCGCTTCGGGGCCGCAGCGGTCGGCGCGCACCAGATCGCCGTACAGCTGTGGTTCTTCACCGCGCTGGTGCTCGACGCGCTGGCCATCGCCGCGCAGTCGCTTGTCGGCGCCGCGCTCGGCGGCGGCGACGCGGCGGCCGCGCGGTTCCTGGCCCGCCGCATCGCGCTGCTCGGCGGGCTGTGCGGCGTGGCCTTCGCGGTGCTCATCGCCGCCGGCGCCGGCGTGGTGCCGTCGTGGTTCAGCTCCGATCCGCAGGTACGCGAGCAGGCCATGACGGCCTGGCCCTGGTTCGTCGCGCTCCAGCCGATCGGCGGCGTGGTGTTCGCGCTCGACGGGGTGCTGATCGGCGCCGGCGACGTGCGCTACCTGCGCAACCTCACCATCGTGTGTGCGTTCGGCGGGTTCCTGCCGGCGATCTGGCTGGCCTACGGGTTCGACCTCGGGCTGGGCGGGATCTGGGCCGGGCTGACGCTGTTCGTGGTGCTGCGGCTGGCCGGCCTGCTGCTGCGGATGCGCTCGGGCGCGTGGGCGGTGGTCGGCGCGGTCCGCTGACGCGGATCAGCAGGTGTCCGGCAGGTCGACGGTCTTGTCCGGGTCGAACACCGCGTCCGGGTCCGGGTCGGCCGGACCGCCGAACGACGGCTTGCCGAGCGCGAGCAGCCCCTTGTCCAGCGCGGCGCAGTCGATGTTGGAGGCGTACGAGTCGGCCCGCTCGATCCACAGCCCGGCGGAGGCGGTGGTCACGTCGGCCGGATGCGGGGTGCTCCACTTCACCGTGTCGTGGACCACCACGACGCCGTCGCCCGGCGTGGGGCTGGTGGTGGGGAACGCGTACGCCCAGACGAAGTTCGTGGTCACCTCCAGGATGCGGATGCCGTCCCGGTCCTTCGTCGCCCGGTAGCTGATCCGGCCCTTGACCCGGGGCTGGTCGGCGGTGAGCCGGGCGCCGGGGGCGAGCCGGGTCGCGTAGGTGCCCGCCTCGCCGGTGGGGAAGTCGTCGCGCACACCGGCCCGCGCGTCCGGGGCGAACTGGCGGACCAGCCGCTCCGGGCTCTTCGCGGTGAAGAACGCGCGGTCCAGCCGGGCGGTGATCAGCGCCTTGCGTACCTTGGCCAGCGTGTCGGCCACCTGCTTCTCGCTGAACGCGCCGGTCCGCTTGGCCCGGGGCAGCGCGATCCCCGCCGCGCCCTCCGGGAAGGCGGCCGCCGGGGTGCCGTCGAACGGGCCGGCGGCCGGTGGCGGGGACGCCGACGAGGACGCCTGCTCACCGACCGGCAGGCTGACCGTGGGGTGTTCGGCGGCCGGCTCACGCCAGCGCTGGAAACCCTGGTAGCCGAGGCCGCCGACGAGCCCGAAGAACGCGAGCAGCACCAGCACGAGTCCGCCGCCGAGCAGCTTGCCGGAGTGCCCGCCGAGCGCGATCCGCAGCCGGTCCGCCCGGCCGGGCGGCACCTCGGGCTCGGGCCGGCGCAGCCACTCGGGCACCCGTCCCAGCTCGTCCTCCGGCGCGCCGCCGGCGGGGTGGGGGGCGGGAGTGGAGCGGTGATCGGTCATCGGACTTCCCGGGCAGACGGGGCGGTGGCGCACGATCTTGACACCCGGCCGAAGCTGGGCGGTATCCCCCGCAGGGCCGATCACCGACGTCTGGCAGGCTTGGCGGTCGTGAGCACAGACGGTCTGATCGTGGTCGACAAGCCCGGCGGCATGACGTCGCACGACGTGGTGGCCCGCATCCGGCGGCTGGCCCGTACCCGCCGCGTCGGGCACGGCGGCACGCTCGACCCGATGGCCACCGGCGTCCTCGTGATCGGGGTGGGCCGGGCGACCCGGCTGCTCACGTACGTGATCGGCGCCGGCAAGAGCTACGCCGCGACGATCCGGCTGGGACAGGTCACGGTCACCGACGACGCCGAGGGCGAGGTGGTCGCGACCACCCCGGCCGGCGCGGTCACCGACGACGGGGTACGCGCCGCGCTGGCCGCCCTCACCGGCGAGATCGACCAGGTGCCGAGCGCGGTCAGCGCCATCAAGATCAACGGTCAGCGGGCGTACAAGCGGGTCCGCGACGGCGAGGCGGTCGAGCTGCCCGCCCGCCGGGTCACCGTGTCGCGGCTGGACGTGCTGGCGATTCGCCGGGACGTCCCGGACGTGGTGGACGTGGACGTGGACGTGACCTGCTCGTCCGGGACGTACATCAGGGCGCTGGCCCGCGACGCGGGCGCGGCGCTCGGCGTCGGCGGTCACCTCACCGCGCTGCGCCGGACCGCGGTGGGCGGCTTCACGCTCGCCGAGGCGGCCACGCTCGACCAGCTCGAGGAGCGCGCGCCGGACGTGGTGAACCTGCCGCTGGACGCCGCCGCCGCGCGGTTCTTCCCGCGCCGGGACGCCACCGCCGACGAGACCCGGGTGCTGTCCCACGGCGGGCCGCTGGCGCCCGCCGGGATCACCGGGCCGTACGCCGTCTTCGACCCGGCGGGCGGGCTGATCGCTATCGTCAGCGAGCGGGATGGTCGGGCCCGCGCGGAGATCGTGCTGGCCCCGGCCTGAACGGCGCGCGGGCGGACAGGGGGAGGAACGGCATGCAGCGGTGGCGGGGGTACGAGGCGGCGCCCGGCGGCTGGGGACGCTCGGTGGTCACCATCGGCGTCTTCGACGGCGTGCACCGGGGGCACCAGGCCACCATCGGTCACGCCGTGGCGCGCGCCCGGGAGCTGGGCGTCAAGTCGGTGGTGGTGACGTTCGACCCGCACCCGGCCGAGGTGGTACGCCCCGGCTCGCACCCGGCGGTGCTGACCGAGCCGGCCCGCAAGGCCGAGCTGATCGAGGCGCTCGGCGTGGACGTGCTCTGCGTGGTGCCGTTCACCGTCGAGTTCTCCCGGCTGCCGCCCGAGGCGTTCGTGCACGACGTGCTGGTCGCGCACCTGCACGCCGCGCTGGTGGTGGTCGGCGACAACTTCCGGTTCGGGCACCGGGCCGCCGGTGACGTGCCGCTGCTGGAGCGGCTGGGCCGTACCTTCGGGTTTGCGGTCGAGGGCGCGCCGCTGGTCGCCGAGGCGGGGACGGTCTTCTCCTCCACGTACATCAGGTCCTGCGTCGACGCGGGCGACGTGGGCGCGGCGGCCGCGGCGCTGGGCCGCCCGCACCGGGTCGAGGGCGTGGTGGTCCGCGGCGACCAGCGCGGACGTGAGCTGGGTTACCCCACCGCCAACCTGCTGACCCACAGGTACGCGGCGGTGCCGGCCGACGGCGTGTACGCGGCCCGCCTGGTGCGCCGAGACGGCGAACCGCTGGCCGCGGCGGTGTCGATCGGCACCAACCCGACGTTCTCCGGCCGGGAGCGGCGGGTGGAGGCGTACGCGCTGGACTTCAGCGGCGACCTGTACGGCGAGCGGCTGGCCCTGGACTTCGTGGCGCACCTGCGTGAGCAGCGGACATACGACGCGATCGAACCGCTGGTGGCCCAGATCGCCGAGGACGTGGAACGCACCCGCCGGGCGGTGCTCTGACCGGCGCGGGGCCACCTTGACCGGCCGTCCGTCCCGAGGGCTGGTAGGCTGACGGAGACGTCGGCTGACCGACGGGGGCCTCGCGTGCCTGCACGACGCCGCGGGTGCGAGGAACCGGTCCGTTGCACCGGTCACCACGACCGCTCCGGACCTCATCGAATGACCCACGAAACAGGGAGAACATGGCGCTCGACCAGGAAGCCAAGGCCAAGATCCGCCAGGAGTACGCCACCGCCGAGGGCGACACCGGCTCGCCCGAGGTGCAGGTCGCGGTCCTGACCAAGCGGATCGCGGAGCTCACCGAGCACCTGAAGGTGCACAAGCACGACCACCACAGCCGCCGTGGGCTGCTGCTGCTGGTCGGCCGGCGCCGCCGGCTGCTGAACTACGTCCAGAAGAAGGACATCAACCGCTACCGGTCGCTCATCGAGCGGCTCGGCCTGCGCCGATGACCTGACGGGGGAGTGGCCGCCTGGCCGCTCCCCCGTTTCCGGTACCACCGAAGAACCCGGCCGCGCGACACCCGAGAGGGAGCCGGTCAGCACCGGTCTCCGGTAGTGGCCCCCGGGAATCCCGGCACGACGCCGGCCGTCCCGGGCGCTTCGATCGAAGACCGGCCGCCTGAGCAGTTCCCGTGTCGTCGGCCGACGACGCGAAGGAGCACCACAGCACATGACCGAGACCAACCTCGGCACCGAATCCCGCACCGCGGTGATCGACAACGGGGCCTTCGGCACCCGCGAGATCACCTTCTCCACCGGCCGTCTGGCCCGCCAGGCCGCCGGCTCCGTCGTCGCCCAGCTCGGCGAGACGGTCGTCCTCTCCGCCACCACGGCCGGCAAGCAGCCGCGCGAGTCGTTCGACTTCTTCCCGCTGACGGTGGACGTCGAGGAGCGGATGTACGCCGCGGGCCGCATCCCCGGCTCGTTCTTCCGCCGCGAGGGCCGGCCCAGCGAGGACGCCATCCTCACCTGCCGGCTGATCGACCGGCCGCTGCGCCCGTCGTTCGTCAAGGGCCTGCGCAACGAGGTCCAGGTCGTCGAGACCGTGCTGGCACTCGACCCGCAGCACCCGTACGACGTGGTGGCGATCAACGCCGCCTCGATGTCGACCAAGCTCTCCGGCCTGCCGTTCTCCGGCCCGATCGGTGCGACCCGGGTCGCGCACGTCGACGGCCAGTGGGTCGCCTTCCCGACCCTGGAGGAGCTCGAGCGGGCCACCTTCGACATGGTCGTGGCCGGCCGCACCCTGGCGGACGGCGAGGTCGCGATCATGATGGTCGAGGCCGAGGCCACCCCGAACGCCGTGACCCTGATCTCGGGTGGCGCGACCGCGCCGACCGAGGAGATCGTGGCCAGCGGCCTGGAGGCCGCCAAGCCGGCCATCCGCGAGCTGTGCCGGGCGCAGAGCGAGCTGGCCGAGGTGGCCGCCAAGCCGGTCGCCGAGTTCCCGATCTTCCTGGACTACCAGGACGACGCGTACGACGCGGTGGCCGAGGTGGCCCGCGCCGACGTCGCCGAGGCGCTGAAGATCGCCGGCAAGGCCGACCGCGAGGAGGCCCTGGACCGGATCAAGGCCAAGGTCGCCGAGGAGCTGACCGGCCGGTTCGAGGGTCGCGAGAAGGAGCTGTCCGCCGCGTTCCGTTCGCTGACCAAGTCCGAGGTCCGCAACCGGGTGCTGCGCGAGCAGGTCCGCATCGACGGCCGCGGCCCACGTGACATCCGCCCGCTGACCGCCGAGGTCGGCGTGCTGCCGCGGGTGCACGGCTCGGCGCTGTTCGAGCGCGGCGAGACCCAGATCCTGGGCGTCACCACGCTGAACATGCTGCGCATGGAGCAGATGGTGGACACGCTGTCCCCGGAGAACCGCAAGCGCTACATGCACAACTACAACTTCCCGCCGTACTCGACCGGTGAGACCGGCCGGGTCGGCTCGCCGAAGCGGCGCGAGATCGGCCACGGCGCGCTCGCCGAGCGGGCGCTGATCCCGGTGCTGCCCTCGCGCGAGGAGTTCCCGTACGCCATCCGGCAGGTCTCCGAGGCGCTCGGCTCCAACGGCTCCACCTCGATGGGTTCGGTCTGCGCCTCGACGCTGGGCCTGCTCTCGGCCGGTGTGCCGCTGAAGGCGCCGGTCGCCGGCATCGCCATGGGCCTCATCTCCGACGAGGTCGACGGCAAGACCCAGTACGTGACGCTGACCGACATCCTCGGCGCCGAGGACGCGTTCGGCGACATGGACTTCAAGGTCGCCGGCACCCGTGACTTCGTCACCGCGCTCCAGCTCGACACCAAGCTGGACGGCATCCCGTCGGACGTGCTGGCCGCCGCGCTCCAGCAGGCGCACGAGGCCCGGCAGACCATCCTCGACGTGATGCAGCGGGCCATCGAGGCGCCGGCCGAGATGTCGGACTACGCCCCGCGGGTCACCACCGTCAAGATCCCGGTCGACAAGATCGGCATGGTGATCGGCCCGAAGGGCCAGACCATCAACGCGATCCAGGACGAGACCGGCGCCGAGATCTCCATCGAGGACGACGGCACGATCTACGTCGGCGCCACAAACGGCCCGTCCGCCCAGGCCGCAGTCGACCGGATCAACGGGATCGCCAACCCGACGCTGCCCAAGGCCGGCGAGCGGTTCCTCGGCACCGTGGTGAAGACCGCCGCGTTCGGCGCCTTCATCTCGCTGCTGCCGGGCCGCGACGGCCTGCTGCACATCTCCAAGGTGGGCGACGGCAAGCGGGTCGAGAAGGTCGAGGACTTCCTCAACGTCGGCGACAAGGTCGAGGTGGAGATCGCGGACATCGACGCCCGCGGCAAGATCTACCTGGACAAGGTCCGCCCGGAGGGCGCCGAGGCGCCGGCCGCCGCCGAGGGTGGCGACCGTCCGTCCGGCCGGGACCGCGGCGGCGACCGCGGCCCGCGTGACCGGGGTGACCGCGAGCGTCGTTCCGAGGGTGGCGAGCGCCGCTCCGAGGGTGGCGAGGGCGGCGGCGAGTCCCGTCCGCGCCGCCGGACCCGGCACAGCTGATCCACCGACCGGCCCGGGTGACGTCCGCGTCACCCGGGCCGGCCCACGGCTCCAGGTCGCCTGCGCGAGCTGGAGCCGTCGTACGTCCCGCCGTTCCTCGTCATCCGGAGAGCAGGTTCTCGTGAGTTCGTCAGGCGCCTCGACGGGACGGGGGGTGGCGCCGGCCGGCTCGGCGGCCCGCGCGGTCACCCGTACGCTCAGCGACGACCCGCTCGGCGGCACCGTCCGCCGTACCGTGCTGCCCAGCGGGCTGCGGGTGCTCACCGAGGCGATCCCGGCGATGCGCAGCGTGTCGTTCGGCATCTGGGTGGCGGTCGGCTCGCGCGACGAGACCGGCACGCAGGCCGGCGCCGCGCACTTCCTGGAGCACCTGCTGTTCAAGGGCACCAACAAGCGCAGCGCGCTGGAGATCTCGGCGCAGATCGAGGCCGTGGGCGGCGAGACCAACGCCTTCACCACGAAGGAATACACCTGCTACTACGCGCGGGTGCTGGACGAGGACCTGCCGCTGGCCATCGACGTCATGTGCGACCTGGTCGCCGACTCGGTGCTGGCCCCGGCCGACGTGGAGACCGAACGCGGCGTCATCCTCGAAGAGATCGCCATGCACGACGACGAGCCCGGCGACGAGGTGCACGACCTGTTCGCCCGCGCCGTCTACGGCGACCACCCGCTGGGCCGGCTCATCTCCGGCACCGAGGAGACGGTCACGCCGATGACCCGGCGGCAGATCCAGGGCTTCTACCGCCGCCGCTACACCGCGCCGCAGATCGTGATCGCCGCCGCCGGGAACCTCGACCACGCCGCGGTGGTCAAGCTGGTCCGGCAGGCGCTGCGCGGCACCCCGCTGGACACCGACCCGGCGTCGCCGGCGCCGCACCGGTCGGCCACCCCGACGGTACGCACCAGGCCGGCCACCACGCTCGTCGAGCCGAAGGAGACTGAGCAGGCGCACGTCATCCTCGGCTGCCCGGGGATCGACCGCACCGACGACCGGCGGTTCGCCCTCGGCGTGCTGAACAACGTGCTCGGCGGCGGCATGTCCAGCCGGCTGTTCCAGGAGATCCGGGAGCAGCGCGGCCTGGCGTACTCGGTGTACTCGTACGCCAGCCAGTACGCCGACAGCGGCGTGTTCGCCGTCTACGCCGGTTGCGCGCCGGGCAAGGTGGACGAGGTGCTGGACCTGACCCGCGCGGAGATGGCGCGGGTGGCCGCCGAGGGGATCACCGAGGCGGAGCTGGCCCGGGGCAAGGGGATGAGCAAGGGCTCGTTCGTGCTCGGGCTGGAGGACACCGGCTCGCGGATGAGCCGGCTCGCCAAGGGCGAGCTGCTCTACGGCAACCTGATGCCGGTGGACGACCTGCTGTCCCGGGTGGACGCGGTGACGCTCGACGACGTGAACGCGCTCGCCGCCGACCTGCTCGGCCGGCCGATGTCCCTCGCGGTGGTCGGCCCGTTCGACTCCGGCAGTTTCGCGGCCACGAGCTGAGCGCCGCGCCGGTCCGCCGGATCCGGTGCCGGGCGCTGGGATAGGTTGTG
Organism: Micromonospora sp. CNZ285; assembly: GCF_004637285.1. Taxonomy (NCBI): domain Bacteria; kingdom Bacillati; phylum Actinomycetota; class Actinomycetes; order Micromonosporales; family Micromonosporaceae; genus Micromonospora; species Micromonospora sp. CNZ285. Next base: position 6,960,105 of record NZ_SPQD01000001.1, read on the forward strand.
GGCCGTGACTGAGCAGCAGAAGACGGCGGCCCGGGTCGGTGTGCTGGGCGCACGGGGCCGGATGGGCATGGAGGTCTGCAAGGCGGTCGACTCCGCCGCCGACCTGGAGCTGGTCGCGGCCGTCGACCAGGGCGACGACCTGGACGCGGTGGCCCGGGCGGCCGCCGGGGTGGTCGTCGACTTCACCACCCCCGACGCGGTCATGGACAACCTGCGCTGGTGCGTCGAGAACGGCGTGCACGCGGTGGTCGGCACCACCGGCTTCACCGAGCAGCGGCTCGCCGAGGTGCGCGGCTGGCTCGCGGACCGGCCCGGTGTGGGCGTGGTGATCGCCCCCAACTTCGGCATCGGCGCGGTGCTGATGATGCAGTTCGCGGCGCGCGCCGCCCGCTACTTCGAGTCGGTCGAGATCGTCGAGCAGCACCACCCGCGCAAGCTGGACGCGCCGAGCGGCACCGCCACCCACACGGCCCGGTTGATCGCCGCGGCCCGCGCCGAGGCCGGTCTGGGGCCCGCGCCGGACGCCACCCGCGACGAGGTGGCCGGCGCCCGCGGCGCCGACATCGACGGGGTACGCGTGCACGCGGTACGCGCCACCGGCCTGGTCGCCCACCAGGAGGTGCTGTTCGGCACCACGGGTGAGACGCTCACCATCCGGCACGACTCGTACGACCGGGTGTCGTTCATGCCCGGCGTGCTGCTCGCGGTCCGCGAGGTGGGTCGTCGCCCCGGGCTGACGGTCGGCCTGGACGCCCTGCTCGACTGACCTGCCGCGGTGTGCCCCCGGCCCGCTGCGGGAAACCGTTTTGCCTGGTCGGGGGCGTCGACCTAGGCTGCTTTCCATGATCGATTCCGGACACTCCGACCGCACCGGCCGCCGGGTGACGCTGCGCCCGGTGGACGACGGCAACTGGCGGGCCGTGGCGGACGTCGCGCCGCACGACGACCAGCGGGCCTTCGTGGCCGCACTCGCCGCCCGCTACCTGCTCCTCACCGAGCGCTCGGACGTCTGGAACTCGCTGGCCGTGTACGCCGACGAGACTGTCGTCGGCCACGTCATGTGGGGCGTGGACGACGACGAGTCGCGCTGGATCGGCGGCATGGTGATCGACGCCGCCGAGCAGGGCCGGGGCCTGGGCCGCGCCACGGTGCGGACGCTCACCGACTGGCTCGCCGAGGCGGGCGAACCGATCCGCCTGAGCTACCACCCCGACAACAGGCCCGCCGCCGCCCTCTACACGTCCCTGGGCTTCCACCCCACAGGCGCGATGGAGGACGCCGAACTGGTAGCCGAACTCCCCCCAGCCTGACCCGCGTCGAGGGCCGGCGGTGCGGCGGGTGGGGTGGCGGTCCTGCCCCGTGCCGGGACCGCCGGCCCACCCACGCGAGGGTGGACCGGCGGCCGGGCGGAAACTCATCGGTCGGCTGAGGAATTTTCCTCCGCGGTCTCCGGGACCGCCACGTGGAAGCGGAGCTGGGGGACGAGCATGTCGTCCACGTCCAGCGCGCGGGTCGCGCCGTCCGGCTCCCAGCCGGTCGAACCGAGGAACTTCCGGGTCGCCGCGTCGGCGTCGAACGTCCACGCCACCGCCCGGGTCAGCCCGTCGGACCGCCAGTGGTCGACAGCCGCGGCGAGCAGCCGGCTGCCGTGCCCGCGCCGCCCCCACCGGGGCTCGACCAGCAGGTCCGTCACCGCCGCGACGCCTGAACGGAGCGCCTCGGCCGGCTCGTCCGGGGCGAGCGCGTCGGCGTCGGCCGGACCGGAGGCGACGAACCCCACCAGATAGGATTGCGCCGCCTGTTCGACGGCGACCAGCACCCGGTGCGCGCCCGAGGGCGGCTCCTGCACCGCCGCACTCCACCGCCGCGCGAGGTACGCCTCGTCGAGGTTGTCGAGCACGTGCCGGGGCAGGATCCGGCGGTACGCGACCCGCCAGGTCGCGAGCTGGATGCGTGCGATCTCGCCGGCGTCCTCGGGACGCGCGGGCCGGACGTAGCCTGCAGCCATGGCACGTGAGCCTACGCAGGGCGAGGAGGGTGACGGTGGCGCAGGGTGCCGGGCGGACGATCACGCAGGTCGTCGCCGTGGTGGCGCTCGCCGCGGCGGTCACCGTGTTCCTCTCCGTGGCGGCGGTGCGGCACGGCTTCTTCGACCTGCAGGTCTACTACGGCGCGCTGACGTACTGGGCGCGTGACGGCGGGGAGATCTACGACTTCCTGCGCCCCGGCACGCAGTACGGCTTCACCTACCCGCCGTTCGCCGCCCTGGTCATGCTGCCGATGGCGTACCTGCCGTGGAGCGCGGCGATCGTGGTGAGCGTGACCGCGACGGTGCTGGCGAGCGCCGTGGTCATCTGGCGGCTGCTGGACCCGGTGGCCCGCCGGTCCGGCTGGACCCGCTGGTTCGCGCTCGCTGTCGCGCTCTGCCTGGCCGCCGCGTACGAGCCGATGCGCGAGACGGTCAACTTCGGCCAGGTCAACATGCTGCTGCTGTTCCTGGTGGCGGTGGACCTGCTGTGGCTGCTGCCGGCACGCAGCCGCTGGGCGGGCGTGGGCATCGGCCTGGCCACCGCGATCAAGCTGACGCCCGGCATCTTCATCGTCTACCTGCTGGTCACCGGCCGCTGGCGGGCCGCGCTGACCACAGTCGGCACGGCCGCCGTCGCCACGCTGGTGGCCGCCGGTCTCTTCCCCGACGCCTCCCGGGAGTTCTGGACCGAGGCGCTGTGGAACACCGACCGGGTCGGTGAGCTGGCGTTCGTCTCCAACCAGTCGCTGCGCGGGGTGGTGGCCCGGCTCGACCCGCAGCACCCGAGCACCATCGCCTGGCTGGCGCTCGTACTCCTGACGCTCGTGGTGTGGGCGTGGCGTTCGCGGGCGGCGGTGGCCGCCGGCGACGAGGCCACCGGCCTGGCCCTCACCGGCGCCGTGATGTGCCTGGTCAGCCCGGTTACCTGGGTGCACCACCTGGTCTGGCTGCTGCCCGGGCTGATCCTGCTCGTGGACAACGGCATGGCGGTGCCCGCCCGCAGCCGCCGGCGCCGTCTGCTGCTGGCCGCCGCGTTGATCGGGTACGCGCTGCTGTGCAGCCGGATCGTCTGGTCCTGGGAGAAGGACTTCAGCGGCGTGGACGGGTTCCTCGGCAGCAACACGTACGTGTGGATCAGCCTGGCGCTGCTGCTCGGACTGCCGATCCGGCGCTGGCTCACGCCGGCCGGCGGCGGGCGCCCCGGCGACGGCGTCCCGGCCGGGTCAGCCTCCGGTGGTGTACCGCAGCTCGCGGAGCAGGATCGGGGTGCGCCCGCCGGAGAGCGGCACCGGGTAGGTGGACTCCTCGCCGTCCGGTGAGTGCCCGGTCCGCTCGTAGAAGCGGCGGGCGCGGGCGTTGTCGGCGAGCACCCAGAGCCGGTACCCGGTCCAGCCCCGCTCGGCCAGGCCGTCGCGGGCCGCCGCGAGCAGTGTCCGGGCGGCGCCCGAGCCCCAGTGCGCCGGCTCCAGGTAGATCGCCAGCAGCTCGCCGTGCGCCGGGTCGAGGTCGCCGCGGTCCTGGTTGTTCCGGTACGGCCCGAACGTGGTGAACCCGACGATCGTGCCGCCGTCCTCGGCGACGAGCGTGGTGAACGGGTGCTCCGGGTCGGCGGTGCCGAGGTCGCGGCGGCGCTGCGCCCAGGCGCGCGGGTTCAGCCGGCTCAGCACCTCCTCGGGCATGATCCCGGCGTACCCGGCCTGCCAGCCGTGGACGTGTACCCGGGCGATCGCCTCGGCGTCGTCCGGTTCCTCCCGGCGAATGGTGAGCACCTGTCCGTTCTATGCCCCGGCGGGCGATGGGTCCAGCCGCCGCTCCCGATGTCGTACCGCTGGATTAGGGTCGCCGCGATGGCCGTACCGGAATCGCTCTCCCTCGCCCAGGCCCGCCGGATCGCCCTGGCCGCCCAGGGCTTCGCCGACCCGGCGCCCACCGGCGTGCCCACCCGCCGCCACCTGCGCCGGGTGCTCGACCGGGTCGGGCTGATCCAGATGGACTCGGTGAACGTGCTCCAGCGGGCGCACTACCTGCCGCTCTACAGCCGGCTCGGGCCCTACCCGACCGCCCTGCTCGACACCGCCGCCTACCGCCGCCCGCGTGAGCTGTTCGAATACTGGGCGCACGAGGCGTCGCTGGTGCCGGTGGGGCTGCACCCGGCGTTGCGCTGGCGGATGGCCAAGGCCCGCGACGAGGCGTGGGGCGGGATGCGCCGGATCGCCGAGGAGCAGCCCGAGCTGGTCGCCTGGGTCCGTGACGAGGTGGCCGCCCGGGGGCCGCTGACCGCGGCCGAGATCGAGCACGACGCCCCCCGGGAGACCGGCAACTGGGGCTGGAACTGGTCGGCCGTGAAGCGGGCTCTCGAGTTCCTGTTCTGGGCCGGCGAGGTCACCGCCGCCGACCGCACCAACTCGTTCGCCCGCCGCTACGACCTGCCCGAACGGGTGCTCCCGGCCGCCGTGCTGGACGCGCCCACCCCGAGCGACGCCGAGGCGCACCGGTCGCTCGTGTCGATCGCTGCCCGCGCGCTCGGCGTCGCCGCCGAGACGGACCTGCGCGACTACTTCCGGCTGCCGGTCGCCGGGGCGCGGCGGGCGGTGGCCGAGCTGGTCGAGGCCGGCGAGCTGACCCCGGTCACCGTGCAGGGCTGGCGGCAGCCCGCCTACCTGCACACCGACGCGCGGCTGCCCCGCTGGGTCCGCGGCAACACGCTTGTCAGCCCGTTCGACCCGCTGGTCTGGGAGCGGGCACGCACCGAGCGTCTGTTCGGCTTCACCTACCGGATCGAGATCTACGTGCCGGCGCCCCAGCGGGTCTACGGCTACTACGTGCTGCCCTTCCGCCAGGGCGAGCGCTTCACCGCCCGGGTCGACCTGAAGGCCGACCGGAAGGCCGGGGCGCTGCTGGTGCCCGCCGCCTGGGTCGAGCCGGGCGCCGACCCTGGAGAGACCGCAGTGGCGCTCGCCGCCGAGCTGTACCGGCTCGCCGGCTGGCTCGGCCTGGACGCGGTCGCCCCGCCCGCCGCGGGCGACCTCGCGGGGCCGCTGGCCGCCGCGCTGGTGGGCGTGGCCGGTGTACGGTGAGCGCGTGACGAGCGTTGACCGGCCTGCCACCGCGCCCGACCCGCACACCGAGCCGCACCCGCACCCGCACCCGCACCCGCACGGGCACGCGCAGCCGGAGTCCGGATCGCCCGCGCATGCCGGTCCGCCTGCTCCCGCCGGAGCGCCGGGGGAGCCGTGGCCGGGTTACCCGGTGGCGTATCAGCCGGTCGAGGCCGACCGGTTCACCCGGATGGTGATGCGCCTGCACGCCCGCGCCCCGCGCTGGGCGGTGCCGCTCGCCGCGCTCGGCTGCGTCGGCCTCGGCGTCGCGTACGCGCTGATCAGCGACCCGACCCGCAGCGACCCGGACGCCGCACCGACCTGCCTGCTCAAGCTGACCACCGGCCTGGACTGCCCGGGCTGCGGCGGCACCCGCGCGCTCTGGTACGTGCTGCACGGCGACCTGCCCGCCGCCGCCCGCCACCACTTCCTGTTCGTCTTCGCGCTGCCGTTCCTGACCTGGCTCTTCGTGGCCTGGGCCGGCAACCGGGCGTTCGGCTGGAAGCTGCCCGAGGCCCAGTTCAGCCCCAAGGTCATCGGCGTGTTCCTAGCCGCGTGGGGGGTCTTCTCGGTGGTCCGCAACCTACCCTGGGCCCCCTTCACCTCGCTCTACGTCTAGCCCTCTCCGCCCTCTCCGCCGGAGGGCCGGGAGATCTTGGACACCTGGGCGGAGCGCCCGCTGGTCGGCCGCGTGCCCGATTTCCACGCCGGGCGCGGGCCAACTACAGTCGCAGGAATGCCGGAGATGGTTCAGCCCCAGGTCAAGTTGATCGCGTGGACCCAGTTCCAGGCGCCCGAAGAGGTGCCCTGGTCCACCGACGCCGACGGTGGGCAGGCGCTCGCCGAGTTCGCCGGCCGGGCCTGCTACCAGAGCTGGAAGAAGCCGAACCCGGCCACCGCCACCAACGCCGGCTACCTGGCGCACATCCTGGAGGTCGGCCACCTGAGCGTGCTGGAGCACGGCTCGGTGAGCTTCTACTTCAGCGGCGTCTCCCGCTCGTTCACGCACGAGCTGATCCGGCACCGGCACTTCTCCTACTCGCAGCTCTCCCAGCGCTACGTGCCCGAGCGGGACGCCGCGATGGTCGAGCCGTCGGTGATCGCCGACGACCCGGAGCTGCACAAGAAGTTCGTCGAGGCCACCGACGCGGCGGTGCGGGCGTACACCGAGTTGCTGGAGGGGCTGGAGGCCCGCTTCACCGACGAGCCCAACCCGACGCTGCGCCGCAAGCAGGCCCGCCAGGCGGCCCGGGCGGTGCTGCCCAACGCCACCGAGACGCGGATCGTGGTGACCGGCAACTACCGGGCCTGGCGCCACTTCGTGAAGATGCGCGCCACCGAGCACGCCGACGTGGAGATCCGCGAGCTGGCGGTGGAGTGCCTGCGCCAGCTCAAGGGTGTCGCGCCGAACGTCTTCGCCGACTTCGAGATCTCCACCCTGCCCGACGGCACCGAGGTGGCAGCGTCGCCGCACGCCGAGTGACTCGTCGCCCTTCGCCGCCGGGCCACCGGCGGCCGTCCGCTAGGTTGTGAGCATGACGCACGACCACTCCGCCGCCCCGAGCCGGGGCGCGTCGCGCCCGTTCGGGCGAGTGTTGACGGCCATGGTGACCCCGTTCACGCCGGACGGCGGCCTGGATCTCGACGGCGCCGCCCGGCTGGCCGAATACCTCGTCGACGAGCAGGGCAACGACGCGCTGGTCCTCAACGGCACCACCGGCGAGTCCCCGACCACCACGGAGGCGGAGAAGGAGTCGCTGATCCGCACCGTGGTCGAGGCGGTCGGCGACCGGGCCCGCATCGTCGCCGGGGTGGGCACCAACGACACCCGGCACACCGTCGAGCTGGCCGCGCAGGCCGAGAAGGCCGGTGCGCACGGCCTGCTGGTGGTCACGCCGTACTACAACAAGCCGCCGCAGGCCGGGCTGCTGCGTCACTTCACCACCGTCGCGGACGCCACCGGCCTGCCGGTCATGCTCTACGACATCCCGCACCGCACGGGCGTGGCGATCGCCACCGAGACGCTCGTGAAGCTGGCCGAGCACGGCCGGATCGTCGCGGTGAAGGACGCCAAGGGCGACCTGCTCGCCACCGCGGAGGTGCTCAGCCGCACCGACCTGGCCTACTACAGCGGCGAGGACGCGCTCACCCTGCCGATGCTGTCGATCGGCGCGGTCGGCGTGGTCGGCACCTCCACCCACTTCACCGGCGCGCTGACCACGCAGATGATCGAGGCGTTCGAGGCGGGCGACAACGCCCGGGCGCTCGCCCTGCACCGGCGGTTGCTGCCGCTCTACACCGGCATCTTCCGCACCCAGGGCACGATCCTGGTCAAGGCCGGCCTGGGGACGCAGGGTCGCCCGGCCGGTCCGGTGCGGCCGCCGCTCGTCGACGCCACCGGTGACGAACTGGCCCAGCTGCGCGCCGACTGCGCCGCGGCGGGCCTGCCCCTGCCCGAATGAATCAACGACACGACGGACGCCGCGCGACGGCGTCGCAGAATGAGGTGACGCGTGACCGAGGCGCACATCGAGGGTGAACTGCCCCCGCCGCTGCCCGAGGGCGGCCTGCGGATCATCCCGCTCGGCGGACTCGGCGCCATCGGCCGGAACATGACCGTCTTCGAGTACGACGGCAAGCTGCTGATCGTCGACTGCGGGGTGCTGTTCCCCGACGTCGAGCAGCCGGGCGTGGACCTGATCCTGCCCGACTTCGGCCCGATCCTGGACCGGCTGGCCGACGTGCAGGCGATCGTGCTCACGCACGGCCACGAGGACCACATCGGCGCGGTGCCGTACCTGCTCGCGCACAAGCCGGACATTCCGCTCGTCGGCTCGCAGTTCACGCTCGCGCTCGTCGAGGCGAAGCTGGCCGAGCGGCGGATCCAGCCGTACACGCTGACCGTGCGGGAGGGCGGCCGGGAACGGCTGGGCCCGTTCGAGTGTGAGTTCTTCGCGGTGAACCACTCGATCCCGGACGCGCTGGCGGTGGCCATCCGTACGCCGGCCGGCCTGGTGCTGCACACCGGCGACTTCAAGATGGACCAGCTTCCGCTCGACGGGCGGATCACCGACCTGGCCGGGTTCGCCCGGCTCGGCGCCGAGGGTGTCGACCTGCTGCTCTCGGACTCGACGAACGCGGAGATTCCCGGGTTCGTCACGCCGGAGAAGGAGATCGGCCCGGTCCTCGACTCGATCTTCGCGAAGGCCAAGGGGCGGATCATCGTCGCCTCGTTCGCCTCGCACGTGCACCGGGTGCAGCAGGTCTTCGACTCGGCCGTCGAGCACGGCCGCAAGGTGGCGCTGATCGGCCGGTCCATGGTCCGCAACATGGGCATCGCCCGCGACCTGGGCCTGCTCAACATCCCGGCCGGCCTGGTGGTCGGGATCGAGGAGGCCACGAACCTGCCGCCCGAGCAGATCGTGCTGATGTCCACCGGTTCGCAGGGCGAGCCGATGAGCGCGCTGGGCCGGATGGCCAGCGGCGACCACCGGCACATCACCATCGCGCCGGGCGACACCGTGGTGCTGGCGTCCTCGCTGGTACCCGGCAACGAGACCTCGGTCTACCGGGTGATCAACCGGCTGGCCCGGGCCGGCGCCGTGGTGGTGCACAAGGACGTCGCGAAGGTGCACGTCTCCGGCCACGCCCCGGCCGGCGAGCTGCTCTACCTGCTCAACGTCGTACGCCCGAGCAACCTGATGCCGGTGCACGGCGAGTGGCGGCACCTGCGGGCGCACGCCCGGCTCGGCATCGAGTCCGGCGTCGCGCCGGACCGGGTCGTGCTCTGCGAGGACGGCGACGTGGTCGACCTGGTCGAGGGCCGCGCCAGCCTGGTCGGGCGGGTCAAGAGCCGGTACGTCTACGTCGACGGCCTCGCCGTCGGTGACGTCAGCGAGTCGCTGCTCACCGAGCGCCGCATCCTGGGCGACGGCGGGTTCATCGCCGCGACTGTCGTCGTCGACTCGGTCACCGGCAAGGTGGTCGCCGGGCCGACCGTCTCGGCGAAGGGCTTCTCCGAGGACCCGGAGGCGTTCAACCCGGTGGTCCCGCTGGTCACCGAGGCGCTGAACCGGGCCGCCGCGGACGGCATCACCGACCCGCACCAGCTCCAGCAGATCGTCCGCCGCACGGTGGGCCGCTGGGTCAACGACGCGTACCGCCGTCGGCCCATGATCGTCCCGACCGTCGTCGAGGTCTGACCCGACCGCGCCGCGCGCCGGTCCACCGTCCGCGGTGGGCCGGCGCCGTCGCTTTCCGGGTACGCCCCGACACGGCGCGTCGAAACGTGCCGCCGGTACTCATCCGATCGGCGTCCGTCTCCGTACCTCCCGATGGCCGGCGTGCCCCTGCGCCGGTCGGGAGGAGCGTGGCGGATGGACCGCAGACGGATGACAGTCATCGGCGTACTGGTGGCGGCGGCCGGGTTGACGGCGGCGGTGACCGTACCGTCGTTCGCCGGTGAGGAGCCCCGGCGGGCCGCGCCGGCGGCCGACGGCGTCGCGCCGGAGGTCCTCGACGCGATGGGCCGCGACCTCTCGCTGACCCGCGACCAGGCGGCGAAGCGGCTGCGGACCGAGCGATGGGCGGCCGGTACCGTCACCCGGCTGCGCGGCGAACTCGGCGCCGGCTACGGGGGAAGCTGGCTCAGCGCGGACGGCGCCACGCTCACCGTGGCGGTGGCCGACCCGGCCGGCGAGGCGCGGGTACGTGCGGCGGGCGCGGTGCCCAAGCGGGTCGCCCGGGGCGTCGCCGAGCTGGACGCGGTCAAGAGCCGGCTGGACGCGGCGGGCGCCGACGCCAGCCCGGACGTGGCCGGCTGGTACGTCGACGTGGCAGACAACGCGGTGGTCGTGATCGCCCGTCCGGGCGCGGAGGCCGACGGCCGCCGGCTCGCCGCCGCCGCCGGGTCGAAGGCCGGGATGGTCCGGGTGCGGACCGCCGACGAGGCCCCGCGTCCGCTGTTCGACGTGCGGGGCGGCGACGCCTACCTGATCAACAACGCGGGCCGCTGCTCGGTCGGCTTCTCCGTGGTCGGCGGGTTCGTCACCGCCGGGCACTGCGGCCGGCCGGGGGACCGCACCACCGGATCGAACCGGGTCGCCCAGGGCACGTTCGCCGCGTCCTCGTTCCCGGGCGACGACTGGGCGTTCGTACGGGTGAACGCCGACTGGACGCCGCAGGGCGTGGTGACCGACTTCGCCGACGGCGGCACGGTGGCGGTGAACGGCTCCACCGAGGCACCGGTGGGCGCGTCGATCTGCCGGTCCGGCTCCACCACCGGCACCCGCTGCGGCCTGATCCAGGCGAAGAACGCCACAGTCAACTACCCGGAGGGCACCGTCACCGGGCTGACCCGGACGAACGTCTGCGCCGAGCCGGGTGACTCCGGCGGCGCGTGGCTCTCCGGCGACCAGGCGCAGGGCGTCACCTCCGGCGGATCCGGCGACTGCACCCGGGGCGGCACCACGTTCTTCCAGCCGGTGAACGAGATCCTCCAGCGCAACAACCTGACGCTCGTCACCGCCGGCGACCAGCCCGCGCCCACGCAGCCGCCTGCGGGCGGCGGCGAGACCACCCCGCCCGCGACCGCCGAGCCCACCCCGCCGGCGGGCGACACCGAGTGCTCCGGCCAGGTGAGCCGGACCGGCCGGATCGCCGCCGGACGGACCCAGATCCAGCCGGACGGGCGCTTCTACCGGGTGCCCGACGGCACCCAGGAGGCGTGCCTGTCCGCGCCCGACGGCGCCCGGGTGGTGCTGGAGCTGCAACGCTTCACCGGCGGCGCGTTCCGCACCGTGGCCCGCGCGGCCACCGCCGACGGCACGGCCCGCCTGACCGCCGACACGTCGGCCGGCGCCTACCGGTACCGCGTCGTCGGGTTGTCCGGCTCCGGCGAGTACACGCTGGCGTTCTCCGCCCGCTGACCGCCGCACCCAGACCGCGGCCCCCGATCACCACCGCCCGGTGGTCGGGGGCCGCGCCGCGTCGGCGGCACGGTTCCTCCGGGAATCACCACCGCCCGGTGGTCGGGGGCCGCGCCGCGTCCGGGCGCTGTCGGTCGGTGCGGCTCAGGGCAGCGCGGCGACCGCTTCGGCGTACGCGGTGCCGGTGCGGACCGCGGCGGCCACCAGCACCGCGAGCTGCGCCGGGGCCACCCCGCAGGACAGGTCGGTGGAGACGCCCGCGGCCAGCACCAGCGTCCCGTCGCCGGGCTCGTGCACGTATGCGGCGGGCAGCAGCCGGTCGTGGTTCCAGGCGTTGCAGAACGCGTACGCCTCGGCGCGCCGCCCGGCCGGCAGCCGCCGCTCCGCCACCACCCGGGCGTGCAGCACGTCGCCGTCTCGGCCGAGCAGGCGGAACTGGATCGTGGCCTCGCCCCACCGCCCGGCGAGCGTGCCGTCCGGCTCCGCCGTGTACGGCTCCCCCCGGGCGTCGAGCGCGGCGGCGAGCAGCGCCGCGTCCAGCGGTGCCGGTTCCTCCGGCCCGGGCAGCAGGGGTTCGGCCGGATCATCGGCGTCCGGCTCCTCGTCGAACTCGCTCTCGGCAGCCAGCGACACCGGCGCGGCGAGCGGCCGCTCGGCCAGCCAGGAGGCGATCCGGCCGGACTGGTGCCCGGTGCCGTTGCGGGCGTCGAAGCTGCCGGCGAGCGCCGTCGCCAGCGCCTGCAACTGCGTACCGAGCGTCGCCACGTCCACCTCGGCCGCCGGCCGGGAACCGTGCCCCGGGCGGTGGATGCGCCGCCCGCCCAGCCCGGCCTCGGCGGCCAGTCCGCACAGCAGCGCCCCCGCCGCCGCGAACTCCATCGCGGACAGGTCGTCGGCCGGGCGGTCCAGCTCGGGCAGCTGCTCGGTGAGGATCTCCAGCCCACGATGCGGGTAGCCGCCCAGCGCGCAGAAGCGCAGATGCGCGGCGAGCAGCGGGAACGCCGCCTTCTCGCTGCGGTGCCGGCGGTACGCGCGCACGTGCGCCCGGGCCGCCCGGGTCACCGCGCCGGTACGCAGCCACGGCAGCAGCCCCACGGCGAGCGCCCGTTCCGGCTGGTCGGTGCAGGCCGTCGCGCCGGCCGCTGCCGCCTGCCGCTCGCCCCGCCGGGTCGGTGGCGCCTGCGGCTCGGCCCAGCCGGTCAGCGCCGGTGCCAGCGCCGCCAGTGCCGCGTCCGGCTCGCCCCAGCCGGCCAGCAGGTCGGCCCGCCGCGCCGGGGCGCACCCCGCACAGCCACCCACCGGGTCGTCTTCGTCCGCCGCCGACCAGCGCTCGTACGCCCGCCGGGCCGCCGGCTCGTCGCCGAGGTGGTCGGCGAGCCGGCAGCGCAGCTCCGCCACCGGCGCCGCGTCCTCGCCCAGTTCCCCGGCGAGCGCGTCCAACAGGGACCGGGCCTGGTCCAGACCCACCCGGGGAGTGCCGAACGACGCCTCCACCGCCTGCCGCTGATGCCGGCGCAACCGGGTCAGCTCGTCCGGGCGGGCGTCCAGCAGCCCGGGGTGCCCGTCCAGCGTGGCCCTCATCCGCCGGACCGGCTCCACCGCCCGCCACCGCTCGCCCCGGTGCAGGTACGCCTCGACCAGCGCGAACCGCGCCGACAGGGCGGTACGCGGATCGCCGGTGGCGTCCGCCCGCGACGCGATCCGCTCCAGCTCGGCGCAGCGCTCCGCGCCGTCGGGCCGGTCCCGGGCGTCGGCGAGCGCGGCGGCCAGCCCTCTGTCGCGTGCCGTGGTCACCGGAGCGTCCCGCCGGCCAGCTCGTCGACGGCGGCGGCGAGCTGGCACCCGGTGGTCACGCCACAGTCGACGAGCCGGTCGAGCTGGTGCGGCGTCACCCCGCGCTCCAGGTCGGTGGTGACCTCGCCGCACACCTGGGCCGACCCGTCGTCGGCGACGTGCACGTACGCCTTCGGCCAGAGCCGGTCGTGGTTCCACGTGTTGCAGAACGCGTGCAGCTCGGGCACGCGCTCGATGCCGAAGTGGTCCGCGACGACGGTGCGGACCTGGAGCAGCTCACCTGCCGCGCCCCGGCGGTGGAACCAGATCAGGTTCCGCTCCCAGCGGCCCACCAGCGCGCCGTCGGGTTCCTCGACCACCGCGTACCCCCGGTGGCCGAGCACGGCGGCGATCAGCTCGCCGGTCAGCGGGCGCAGTTCCTGCGGGTATCCGGCCAGCGGACCGTCCGGACCGTCCTCGATCTCCGGCGACGCCATCGGGCATCCCTTCTGAGGCGAATAACACAAACGACGGTCCGACCCGTGCTGCGACGCGCGGACACGACCCGGAAAAGCGGCGATCCACCGGGTGCCGCCGTTACCGTGACTCTATGGCGGGCCGTACCTCTCAGGCGAGCCGGCGGCGCGGCGCGTCGCCGCGTGGCACCACGAACAACCGCGCCCGGCAACCGGCGAAGAAGGCGGCGGCGCGGAAGCCGGCGCGGCGGCGACCGGCTCCCGGGCCGAGCCCGGCCGCGTTCGTCGGCCGGGCGGTCGGCGCCGTCTGGATGGGACTTGCCCACACGGTCGGCTGGACGTTCCGGGCGGCCGGGCGGCAGGCCGCGTCCACCCGGGAGCTGGATCCGGAGCACCGCCGCGACGGCGCCGGGCTGCTGCTGTTCGGCCTGGCCATCCTCAGCGCGGTGGGCATCTGGGGCGGCGGCGCCGGGCCGGTGGGCCGGCACCTGGCCGACACCGTACGGCTGTTCATCGGTGCCATCTCGATAATCCTTCCGGTGCTGTTCATGGTCGGGGCGTGGCGGCTGATGCGGACCCCGGCCGATCCCGAGCACCGCGGTCGCGGCCTGGTCGGCTGGGGCTCGATGATGCTGGCGACCGCCGCGATGCTGCACATCGGGCAGAACCCGGTCGACGAGGTCCAGCGTGACTTCGCGGGTGGCCTGATCGGCGCGGGCGTGGGTGACCTGCTGAAGTCGGCGGTGACCGCCTGGGTGGCCATGCCGCTGCTGCTCCTGCTGCTGGTGTTCGGCCTGCTCGTGGTCACCGCGACGCCGATCAACAAGATCCCGGAGCGGCTCGGCCTGCGCGCCGACCCGGCCGGGGCGGACGCCGACGAGGAGTTCGCCGAGGACGAGGCGCCGGCGAAGCCGGCCCGCAAGCGCCCGGCGAAGCGGATGCCGCCGCCGCTGGAGCCGCTGGACCCGGACGACGAGCTGGCGGGCGTCGACCTCCAGGAGACGCTGGTGCTGCCGCGCAAGCCGCCGAAGGTGCCGGCGAACCGCAAGCCGGTCGAGCCGCCGGAGCACTCGCCGCTGCCCACCCGGGCCGAGCAGCTCGCGCTGACCGGGCTCGCCGGCGACTACACGCTGCCGCCGGCGAACCTGCTCGGCAGCGGCGCCAAGCCGAAGAGCCGCAGCAAGGCCAACGACGAGGTGATCGCGGCGCTCACAGGCGTCTTCGAGCAGTTCGACGTGGACGCCGCCGTCACCGGCTTCACCCGCGGCCCGACAGTCACCCGGTACGAGGTGGAGCTGGGCCCGGGCGTCAAGGTCGAGCGGATCACCCAGCTGTCCCGCAACATCGCGTACGCGGTGAAGTCGCCGGACGTGCGGATCCTCAGCCCGATCCCGGGCAAGAGCGCGGTCGGCGTGGAGATCCCGAACACCGACCCGGAGAACGTGTCGCTCGGTGACGTGCTGCGCTCCCGCGAGGCGACGAGCGACCACCACCCGATGGTGGTGGCGCTCGGCAAGGACATCGAGGGCGGCTACGTGGTCGCAAACCTCGCGAAGATGCCGCACATCCTGATCGCGGGCGCCACCGGCGCGGGCAAGTCGTCCTGCCTCAACTCGCTGCTGGTGTCCGTCCTGACCCGGGCCACGCCGGACGAGGTGCGGCTGCTGCTGATCGACCCGAAGCGCGTCGAGATGACCGGCTACGAGGGCATCCCGCACCTGGTCACGCCGATCGTGACCAATCCGAAGAAGGCGGCCGACTCGCTGGAGTGGGTCGTCCGCGAAATGGACATGCGCTACGACGACCTCGCCGCCAACGGGGTCCGGCACATCGACGACTTCAACCGCAAGGTGCGCAACGGCGAGATCAAGGCGCCGCCGGGCAGCGAGCGGGAGATGCGGCCGTACCCGTACCTGCTGGTGATCGTGGACGAGCTGGCCGACCTGATGATGGTCGCGCCGCGCGACGTGGAGGACTCCATCGTCCGGATCACCCAGCTCGCCCGGGCCGCCGGTATCCACCTGGTGCTCGCGACCCAGCGGCCCTCGGTGGACGTGGTCACCGGCCTGATCAAGGCGAACGTGCCGTCCCGGCTCGCGTTCGCCACGTCCTCGCTCGCCGACTCCCGGGTCATCCTGGACCAGCCGGGCGCGGAGAAGCTGCTGGGCCGTGGCGACGGCCTGTTCCTGCCGATGGGCGCGTCGAAGCCGCAGCGCATCCAGGGCGCCTGGGTCACCGAGCGCGAGATCGCCGACGTGGTGAAGTTCTGCAAGGACCAGCGCGAGCCGGAGTTCCGCCCGGACGTGCTCGCCCCGGCGCAGGACAGCAAGAAGAAGATCGACGAGGACATCGGCGACGACCTGGACCTGCTCGTGCAGGCGGTCGAGCTGGTGGTCACCTCGCAGTTCGGGTCGACCTCGATGCTTCAGCGCAAGCTGCGGGTCGGCTTCGCGAAGGCGGGCCGGCTGATGGACCTGATGGAGACCCGGGGCGTGGTCGGCCCGTCCGAGGGCTCCAAGGCCCGCGACGTGCTGGTCAAGCCGGACGAGCTGGAGGAGGTCCTGGCCGGCCTGCGCGGCGGCGAGGACTGACGACTGCACACGTGAACAGGCCCGCCGGTCGTCCCGGCGGGCCCGTCGCGGTTCGTCCGGCTCAGCTGTTGAGGACCGCGTAGCTGATGATCATGCCGATCACGGCGCCGGCGACGCTCGCGGCGGCGGCGTACCAGCCGAGCGGCTTGTCTCCGAGGACCGCGCCGACGATGCCGAGCACGAGGCCGACCAGGCCGAACAGCGGCGGCAGGATGAAGATCGCGATGGCCGCGAAGACGAACGCGATGATCGTGCAGATCCGGGCGGCGCTGCTGCGCGGACGGGCGGTGGCGTGGATGTCGGCCATGGTTTCCTCCGTGGGTGATCTCGCTACGTGTCGACGGGAGATCGGGTACCCCGGGCGCCGCACCGTCCAAACCGGAGGCGGCATCGATCAGGCGAACAGCTTCAGTCCGATCACACCGGCCACCACCAGCAGCAGGCAGGCCACGCGCGGCAGGTTGACCGGTTCGCCGAGCGCGAGCATGCCGACCAGCGCGGTACCCACGGCGCCGATGCCGACCCACACCGCGTAGCCGGTGCCGACCGGGATGTCGCGCAGCGCGTACGCCAGGCCGGCCATGCTCGCCACCAGCGTGACGGCGAAGACGGCGGAGGGGAGGGGACGGGTGAAGCCGGCGCTGCGATCAAGCGCGATCGCCCACGCGGTCTCCAGCAGTCCGGAGATCACCAGCACGATCCAGGCCATGGGTATCACCTCTGACGGACGGGCCCGGCGCGGGAGCGGGCCGGGCGACGGTCGGGTCACGCGGGGCGTCTTGGCCTGACCGGGTACGCCCACCACTCGTCCGGGACGGCCCGTGGGCCGTCGTGGCCGACGGTAGCACCGGGCGGGCCGGACCGGCGGCGGGGTGAGAAAGGCCACCATGGGTGGAGTTGACGTCAACTTCAGGTTGCACGATGGAACGCATGACCGTGCTCTTCTCCGACGACGACGTCGCGGCCGCCGTGGACGCCCCGCTCACCGTCGCGGCCATGCGCGACGCGCTGCTGGCCGCGCACGCCGGGCGGCTCATCGCCCCGCCCCGGGCGTCCGCGCCGCTGGGCGGGGGCCGGATGGTGCTCACCGCCGGGCACCTCACCGGGCAGTGGTACGGCTTCCGCTCGTACGACACGTTCGGCCACCCGGAGAGCGGTCAGCTCGTCGTGCTGCACGACGCGACCACCGGCGCGGTACGCGCCATCGCCGTCGGCGAGGAACTCGGCTCCCGGCGTACCGGAGGACTCGGCGGCGTGGCGATGGACGCCCTGGCCCGCGCGGACGCCGCCACGGTCGGCGTGGTGGGGTCCGGCCGGCAGGCGTGGACCCAGGTCTGGGCCGCGGCGGCGGTCCGGCCGCTGCGCGAGGTGACGGTGTTCAGCCGCTCGGCGGCCCGGCGGGACGCGTTCGCCGCGCGGGTCCGCGCCGAGCTGGGCGTGCCGGCCCGCGCCGTCGGCTCGGCCGCCGCCGCGGTACGCGACCGGGACGTCGTGGTGCTCGCCACCACCAGCACCGTCCCGGTGATCGACGCCGCCGACCTGGCCCCCGGCACCCACGTCAACACGGTCGGCTTCAAGCAGGTCGACAGGCACGAGTTCGGCCCCGACCTGCTCGACGCCGCCGACCTGCTGGTCACCGACTCACCCGGGCAGGCAGCCGCGTACGTGCCGCCGATGCTCGCGGCCGTCGAGCCGTACGCCGGGCGGCTGCGCGACCTGGGCGCGGTGCTGGCCGGCGCGGCTCCCGGCCGGACCACCGCGGACCAGGTCTCGGTCTTCTGCTCCACCGGCCTGGCCGGCACGGAGGTGTTCCTCCTCGATCGGCTGGCCCGGGTGGCCGTGTCCGCGCGCTGACCCTGGCCGGACGGGTGCGCGGCGCACCGGAACCGGCCCGGTACCCTCGGATGGTGTCTGCCTCCTCCTCCACCCCGCGATCCGACGGGCGCCGCGTCGCCCTGCTGACCCTCGGCTGCGCCCGTAACGAGGTCGACTCGGAGGAGCTGGCCGCCCGGCTGCACGCCGACGGATGGCAGGTCACCACCGACGGCGAGGGTGCCGACGTGGTGGTGGTGAACACCTGCGGGTTCGTCGAGAAGGCCAAGCAGGACTCGATCCAGACGCTGCTGGCCGCCGCCGACACCGGCGCGAAGGTCGTCGCCGCCGGGTGCATGGCCGAGCGGTACGGCCGTGAGCTGGCCGACAGTCTCCCCGAGGCGCAGGCCGTGCTCAGCTTCGACGACTACCCGGACATCGCCGCCCGCCTCGACTCGGTGCTCGCCGGTGAGGCGCTCGGCGCCCACACCCCCCGCGACCGGCGGGAACTGCTGCCGCTGACCCCGGTGAAGCGCCGCGACGCGGCGGTGTCGCTACCCGGGCACGGCACCCCGGCCCGGGTCGCACCGGAGACCGACGCGCACACCCCGGCCCACCTGCGGCAGGTGCTGCGGCACCGGCTCGACACCGGCCCGGTGGCCTCGCTGAAGCTCGCCAGCGGCTGCGACCGGCGCTGCGCGTTCTGCGCCATCCCGGCGTTCCGTGGCGCGTTCGTCTCGCGTACCCCGGACGAGCTGCTCGCCGAGGCCGAGTGGCTGGCCAAGACCGGCGTCCGGGAGCTGGTGCTGGTCAGCGAGAACTCCACCTCGTACGGCAAGGACCTGGGCGACCCCCGCGCACTGGAGAAGCTGCTGCCGCAGCTCGCCGCGATCGACGGGATCGTGCGGGTCCGCGCCAGCTACCTCCAGCCCGCCGAGACCCGGCCCGGACTGGTCGAGGTGATCGCCACCACGCCCGGCGTGGCCGCGTACTTCGACCTGTCGTTCCAGCACTCCAGCGAGCCGGTGCTGCGCCGGATGCGGCGCTTCGGCTCCACCGACCGGTTCCTGGAGCTGCTCGCCTCCGCCCGCGCGCTGGCGCCGGACGCGGGCGCGCGCAGCAACTTCATCGTCGGCTTCCCCGGCGAGACGAAGCAGGACGTGGCCGAGCTGGTCCGGTTCCTCACCGAGGCGCGGCTGGACGCGATCGGCATGTTCGACTACAGCGACGAGGACGGCACCGAGGCCGCCGGCCTGACCGGCAAGGTCTCCGCCGCCACGATCAAGCGGCGGTACGACAAGCTCAGCGCGCTGGCCGACGAACTCTGCTCGCAGCGCGCCGAGGAACGCCTCGGCGCGACGGTGGAGGTGCTCGTGGACTCGACCGCCGACGGCGTGGTGGAGGGGCGGGCCGCCCACCAGGCGCCCGAGGTCGACGGCTCGACCACCCTCGTCGCGCCCGTCGGCGGCGGCGTGGATCTGGCCGCGCTGCGCCCCGGCGACCTGGTCCGGGCCACTGTGACCGCGACCGAGGGTGTCGACCTGGTCGCCGTACCGGATGAGATGATCTCGGCGGCGCCCGGCGCGGTACGGTGACGGCGGGCCCTGATGGAGCGGGGAAGCCACGTGGGGCGATGCGGGACATGACGGGAGCGGAGTCGACGGCCGCTGCCCCCGTACCGCTGCTCAACGCGGCGAACGTGCTCACCGGCGCGCGCCTGATGCTGGTGCCGGTCTTCGTGGCCACCGTGATCGCCTCCGGGATGAGCCACGCGGGCTGGCGGATGACGGCCTGCCTGATCTTCGTGGTGGCCTCCGCGACCGACCTGGTCGACGGCTGGATCGCCCGCCGGTACGAACTGGTCACCTCGCTGGGCAAGGTCGCCGACCCGATCGCCGACAAGGCGCTCACCGGCGCCGCCCTGCTGCTGCTCTCCGTCTACGACCTGCTGCCCTGGTGGGTGACGGTGGTGATCCTGGCCCGCGAGCTGGGCATCACCGGGCTGCGCTTCTGGGTGATCCGGCACGGGGTGATCGCGGCCAGCCGGGGCGGCAAGGTCAAGACGGCGCTGCAGATCCTGGCCATCACCTGGTACCTCTGGCCGATGCCGGAGGCGCTCGCCGCGATCGGCCCGTGGATCATGGGCGCGGCCGTGGTGGTCACCGTGGTCACCGGATTCGACTACATCGCCCAGGCGTTGCGGCTGCGCCGCCCGGTCCGTTGAGCCGGTCGGCGGGCCCGTCGGTCCGGGCGGCCGGTCCGTCGGTCCGGGTCGCGGGTCCGTCGGCTCGGGCGGCTCGGGCGGCGGACGAGTAAGCCGGCGTGGGGCGGGAAATGGGGGCGGGCATGGACACCGACGCGAGTAACCAGCGGCCCGCCGGCAGCCCGGCGGCCGCCGTGGTGCACCGCCTGCACGAGTGCGGCGAGACGCTGGCCACCGTCGAGTCGCTGACCGGCGGCCTGCTCGCCGCCGCGATCGTGGAGATCGCCGGGGTCAGCTCCATCTACCGGGGCGGCATGGTGGTCTACGCCACCGAACTCAAGGCGACGCTCGCCGGCGTACCGGAGGACCTGCTGGCCGACCGCGGCCCGGTCGACCCGGACGTGGCGGCGGCGCTGGCCGAGGGCGGACGGCAGCGCTGCGGCGCGGACTGGGGCCTGGCCACCACCGGTGTGGCCGGTCCGGAGCCGCAGGACGACAAGCCGGTCGGTCTGGTCTACGTGGCGGTCGCCGGACCGGACGGCACCGAGGTGCGCCGGCTCGACCTCGAGGGCGGTCGCGACCACATCCGCTCGGCCGCGGTGATCGAGGCACTGCGGCTGCTCGCCGACCGCATCCAGCTCCCCGCCGACGCCGACGCCGCCGCCGAGGCGGCCGGGGCCGGCCGCCGGTGAGCCCGCGCGGCGCCGACACGCCCGGCGGCGGGATCGCCGGACCTGTCGATCCGCCCGGATTTTCAGAGGCGGGGTGGGATGTCGTCGTGGCGACCAACGGGTACGGTTGCGGGAAGGCTCCGGCGGTCACCGTCGGCGCCGGAGCGGTCCACCGCGTCCGGCGCGACGCGGTCCGGCCGGAGATGGTGGTCCCGTTCAGGGGGAGGTGCGATGGTCCTGCTACGCCGGGTGATCGGTGACGCGCTGCGAGCACGCAGGCAAGGGCAGCACCGCACCCTCCGCGAGGTCTCCTCCGCCGCCAACGTCAGCCTCGGCTACCTCTCCGAGATCGAACGCGGCCAGAAGGAACCCTCCAGCGAACTGCTGGCCGCGATCTGCGACGCGCTCGGCGCCCGCCTGTCCGAGCTGCTCCGCGAGGTGAGCGACACCGTCGCCCTGGCCGAGCAGATGCCCGGCGTGCTGGTTCCGGTGACCGACGAGCGGGTCGAGCCGGCCCCGGTGGCCGTGCGCAAGGCCACCAACCGCGGTGTCCGGCAGGTCACCTCCGACGGCGCTGTCGCCGTCCAGGTCCGGCAGGACTCGCCGCTCAAGGCCACGCTGCGCAGCACCCGCGTACGCCCCGCCGAGCGGGATGTGGTCTGCGCCGCCTGACCCCGGCCACCGCGTCGTGGGCAGTGCTGGCGTTCGCGTCGTACTGTTGATCAGGAGCGTACGGGTGCCGGAGTGGCGTCCGGCTGGGACGATGTAGGCGCGACGCTACTGAGGGGACGAGGCGGAGATGGCGAACCCGTTCGTCAAGGGTTGGAAGTACCTGATGGCGCTCTTCGGCGCGAAGATCGACGAGCACGCCGATCCGAAGGTGCAGATCCAGCAGGCCGTCGAGGAGGCACAGCGCCAGCACCAGGCGCTGGTGCAGCAGGCGGCCGCGGTGATCGGCAACCAGCGCCAGCTGGAGATGAAGCTGTCCCGGCAGATGACCGAGGTGGAACAGCTCCAGGGCAACGCGCGGCAGGCGCTCGCAGTGGCCGACCAGGCCCGGGGCCGGGGCGACGAGGCCGAGGCCGGGCGCTACGAGCAGACCGCCCAGATGCTGGCCACCCAGCTGGTCTCCGCCGAGCAGGCGCTGGAAGACCTCAAGACGCTGCACGACCAGGCGCTCGGCGCGGCCGCGCAGGCCCGCAAGGCGGTCGAGAACAACTCGATGATCCTCCAGCAGAAGCTGGCCGAGCGCACCAAGCTGCTCAGCCAGCTGGAGCAGGCCAAGATGCAGGAGAGCGTGGCCCGCTCGCTGGAGTCGATGTCGTCGCTCACCGCGCCCGCCAACACCCCCTCGCTGGACGAGGTCCGCGACCGGATCGAACGCCGCTACGCCACCGCCATGGGCCGGGCCGAGCTGGCCGGCAACTCGGTCGAGGGCCGGATGCTGGAGATCCAGAAGGCCACGCTCGACTCGGCCGGATCGGCGAGACTGGAACAGATCCGGTCGAGCATGGCCGGCGAGCAGCTCGGCAGCCGGTCCGAGACCCCCGCCGTGGGGCAGCCGGCCGACCCGGCCGCCGCCGCCCGGCTCGACGAGATCCGGGCCAGCATGAGCCGGGAGCGTGGCACCGGGGAGACCACGACCGGCTGACGGAGGGGCGGACACGATGGCGGACGAACGGGCCCGGCACTTCCGCAGGCTGCGCAGACTACGCAACTCGGCGCGGCGGTGGAGCGTACTGGCCGGAGGGCTCGGCGGCGCCGCCGCGGTGCTGACCCCGTACGCCGGACTGGGTTTGGCGGACGCGGCCTGGGCCGGCGCCGCGGGCAGCGCGATCGCGGTGGCCGCCTGGCGCTGGGTCGACCATCGGGCGCTGGCCGCCGTACCGCCACCGCCCGCCCTGGACCCGGCCGAGGCCGCCGCCCGCTCCCGCGCCCGGCTGGTCGCCGCCGTCGAGCGGCTGCCCGTCGGCCCGGGCGTCGTGGCCGAAGTACGTCGGGTCCGCTCCCGCCTCGCACTGCGCGGCACCGCCGCGGCCGAGCCGTGGGCCCGGCTGGACCGGGCCGCGCTCACCCTGGCCGGGCTGGCCGGACGGCTGACCGGGCTGGCCGAGCCGGCGGTCCGGGAGGCGGCCGAGGCCGACCGGTCCCTGCGTGAGCTGGCGAACCGGGTGGCGAGCGTGGAGCGTGCGGCGAAGCTGACGCCGCAGAGCACCCTGAGCGAGGTGCACGCGACGCTGGTGGCGCAGTTGGAGGACGGGGTGGCCGCGTACGAGCGGCTGGTGGTGGCCGCCGCCGGTTACGTGGCCGAGGACGCCCGCCCGAACACCGAGCACCCGTCCGCCGCGCGCCTGACCGAGGCCACCGACCTGCTGCACGGCGTAGCCTCCGCCCTGGCCGAACTCCGCACCCCTCTCCGCGCCCCCTGACGGCCCCCTTCCGTCCCGCCTCGCCCGCCGGCCCTCGCCCCGTTGATCAAGGAGTTCGTGTCCTCCCCACAGCCGGATCCGGACACAAACTCCTTGATCACGGGGGAGGGAGGGGGCGGGAGGGGGCGGCGGCGGGCGGGCTGACCCACGGGCGCGATCATGAAGGTGGCGGTGATGTTGATTTCTGGAACTGCCGTTAACTTCATGATCAACGGGGAGGGAAGGGGCGCATGGGGCGGGGTCAGGTGGGGGTTGTGGTGCGGGCTGAGGGGGTCCAGGGGGACGTGCCTACGACGTTTGTCGCGCGTACCCGGTAGTGGTAGGTCATGCCTCGGGCCAGGCCGGTGTTGGTGAAGCCTCGGCCGGTCACGTGGAACGTCGCCGGTTCGCGGGTGAAGGCGGCGTCGGTGCCGCGCTGCACGACGAAACCGGCGCCCGGTCCGGCCGGCGTCGGCGCCGACCAGGTCACCGTCACGCTGGCCGTGTCCGGCCCGGACACGCTCGCGGTGAGGCTCACCCCTGTCGGTGCGACCGGCCGGGCCGGTGTGGTCACCGTCGCCACAGTCGACCAGGGTGAGGCGGCGCCCAGGTACGTCGTGCGTACCCGGTAGTAGTACGTGGTGTCCGGCGCGACCGCCGGGTCCACGTGGGACTCGCCCACGGCGATGGCCGTGGTGCCCGGACCGCTGGTGAACGTCGGGTTCGTGGCCCGCTGCACGTCCACGCCTGTCGCGAAGGAGTGGTTGGCCCAGCGCAGCGCCACCCGCAGCGGCCCGGTCGGTGGCAGCACCGCCGTCACCCGGGTCGGCGCGGACAGGTGCACCGCCGCCGGTACGGCATTGGACCAGGACGAGCAGCTCACCGCGTTCTCGGCGCGGATCCGGTAGTGGTAGGTGACGCCGGGCGTGACGGTGGCGTCGGTGTACCGGGTGGCGGTGGCGGCCACCGTGATCTCGGTCAGGCCGGTGGTGAAGGTGCTGTCGGTGGCGCGTTGCAGCCGGTGACTGGTGGGTACGGGACGGCTGCCGTTTCCGGTCCAGGTCAGCGCGATGGCGGGGAGCGCGGTGGCGCTGCCTGGTGCCGGGGTGGCGGTGAGCCCGGTCGGCGCCTTGGGTGCCACGCGTAGCACCAGCGGTCGGCTCATGCCCTGGTCGCGTAGTCCGGCCGAGCGGGTCTGCCAGCGGTACTCCCAGCCGAGGTTGACCAGCTGGTTGACCACGACCGCGGGGCGGCCGTCGACCGGGCTGACCGGGCCGGCGTCCAGCCGTGCGCCGGCCGGGCGGGTCGGGTCGAGCAGCCGTACGCTGTCGCCGATCTTGAACGGCAGGGCTGGTGGGACGGGACGCAGCGCCACCACGACGTCCTCCCGGGGGTTGACCCGGACGGTGTCCTTCCAGCCCAGCTCGCCCGGGTCGGGCGGGCGGACCGTGCCGTCCCAGCCGACCCGGTTGACGAGCTGGACGTCGCAGCCCTCGATGTGGACGGGATGGGTACGCGGGGCGTCGCCGACGATCCGCCAGAGCTGTGTGCCGTCGCCGAGCGCGCCGACCGCCACCGCCGGGTCGGTGGCGTGCAGCACCTCGGTGGCCGGGTCGGCCGGGCCCAGCGGCAGGGTGGCCGGGGCGAGTGGTCCGGCCACCGGGTGGCCGACGCCGAGCCGTCCCACGGCGCGGCCGTGCCGGGCCTCGAAGACCTGCCCGACCGACTTCACGGCCAGCGGCAACGTGACCGGGGTGGTCGCGCCCGCCGGGGTGAACGTGACCGAGGTGGCCCGCGCGGGAACCAGCGTCGGGCGCGGGGTGGAGGTGCCGATCGCGGTGTCGTACGCGGGTTGCGGCACGATCGGCGGCGGCTGGCTGCGGGCGTACGCCCCGGGCAGCCGCTCGGCGAGCCGCCGGGTGTCGTACGGCTGCGCGGGGGTGCCGGTGACCCGGATCTGGAGCAGGGTACGGGTGTTCGGGCCGTACCCGGGGCGGGTCGGCGGCAGGCCACCGGCGGCGGTCCGGTCGGGTGCGCCGGTGTGGTGGTCGTAGCGGGTGTCGAACCGGGGCAGCGGCGCGGGGCAGTCGTTGTAGAGGATGAGCGTGCTGCCCGGCGACACTGTGGAGAAGTCCACCACCACGTCGGCCCGTTCGCCGGGGGCGAGCAGCAGCGCGTGCCCGTCCACGTTGAGCACTGTCGGGTCCTGCCTGTCGTACCGGTAGTCCACCGGCCGGTTGGTGAGCACGACCGGGGCGGGGAGCAGGCCGCCCTCGTTGCCGATCTGGATCATCTCGGGTCCGGCGGCGGCCGGGTCGGGCACGCCACCGTCGCGTCCGTCCGCGGGCCAGTACGAGGGCCGTCCGGGGGCGCGTACCGCCTCGACCATCGGCACCTCACCGGCGTCCGGGTCGGCCAGGGCACCGTCCTCGGCCCACATCGGCGCGTCGGAGGCGGCCCGGTAGAGCTGGAGGTTGAGCGCGCGGTCCGCGCAGGCGTTGAGGATCCGGAACCGGTACGCCCGCGGGGCGACCTCCAGGTACGGGTAGGCCACGCCGTTGACCAGCGGGCTGTCCCCGTACGCGTCGGGGACCGCCGACGGGTGCGGTACGCCCGGTACCAGCGGCGGCTCGTCCGGGTCGGTGTCGGGGTCGTGATGCGGGTTCGGCACCGGGGCGACCCACGGGCTGGCGCCGCCGTCCGGGTCGTGGGTCCACGGCCCGTAGTCCCAGCGCCCGGTCGGGTTGGTGCCGGTGAGCCGGTAGGGGTTCTGCCGCGGCTGGTAGACGTGCGGGTGCCACAGGCTGCCCTTGGCGCCCCAGCGGTCCCGGTCCCAGGTGGGGTCCTGGGCGGCGAGCTGCGCGTCGTCGGGGACGAACGTCTTGTCCTCGATCACCAGCGGGAGCTGGTCGGCGGGCAGCACGCCGTCGTCGACGAGCCGTTCCTCGGCCGGGTCGGTGAGCAGGTAGAGCGCGATCTGCCCGGAGTAGACGGTGAGCCGGGACAGGCCGAGCGTGTTGTCGTGCAGCCACATGAGCCGGCCGCTCTGGTCGTTCGGGAAGTACAGGGTGGTGGCGCCCGCGCCGGGTGGCGGCATGTCCGGCACCGGCGTCACACAGGCACCCGTCGGGTACGGCGTGATCTCGCCGGCCGGGGTCACCCACTGCCACGGGTTGCCGGCGCTGATCCACCCGGTCTGCGCGCCGGACAGGTGCGGTACGGCGCGGTTCTGCGGGTACGGGGCGGGACCGTCGAGCGGTCCGGCTCCGGCGCCGTCGACCGTCTCGTCCACGGGCAGGAACAGCTCGCCGGCTCGTCCGGTGGGGAGCTGGTTGATGAACTTGATCCGTACCGGGCGGCCCCGCCGGGCCACGATCATCGGGCCGAGGTGCCAGGGGCGGTCGGGCGGGCTGACCGTGTTGTGCCCGGAGGCGTCGGTGCCCAGGTTGAGCTGCCGGTAGCCGCGCAGCCGGGTGGCGGGCAGGTCGCGGTGCAGGCGCTGCGCGTACTCCTGGAGGCCGATCTCGTAGTAGTCGCAGCCCGGCCAGGTGACGGTGTCCGGGACGGCGACGGGCAGGCGGGCGCCGAGCCCGGCGGTGGCCGGCTGCCCGGGCAGCGGCAGCGGGTCGACGAACTTGCGGATGCCGGTGCCGGGTACCGGGCGGCCGTCCGGGTCGAGCGTGGGCAGCGGGCTGGCGGCGGTGTTGGGCACCGGGCCGAACAGGCGCGGGACGGCGTCCGGGTCCAGGCTCGCAGGCGCCGGGCCGCCGCCGGGTTCCTCGTCGCCGCCGCGAGCGGCCGGAACGGCGGGCGCGACGGAACCGGGCGGCGTCGGGTCACCCGTGGGCGTGGTCTCGATGGCGACGACGGCGGCGCGGTCCGGGCGTCCGGGCCGGCTGCGGCGGAACAGCACCATGGCTCTCCCCGGGGTCGGGGCGCGCCGGCCGACACCCCGGCGTGGCGGGCGTACGCGCTGCTGACGATCCGTGAGCGGTCCACCGCAGCATGCGACGTCACAGGGGTGAGGCGGAAGTACCCAATCGTCCCTATCTCGGCCGATCTTGGGCGTTTCGTGGAAGTTCCACGCCGGGCTGGCAGGCCGGGCACCAGTAGGTGACCCGTTCGCCCAGTTCCTCCTTGCGGATGGCGGTCCCGCAGCGACGGCACGGCTGGGCCCGGCGGCCGTACACGTAGCTGGTGCCGCCCCGGTGCAGCACCCCCGTGGTGCTCTGGGTCCAGCGGCCCCGGTTGGCCGCGAGCAGCCGCTGGGCCAGCGCGACGGTGCCCGGTAGGTCCGGCACCGCGCCCACCGGCGTCCACGGCGACACGCCGCGCAGGAACAGCACCTCGCACTTGTAGAGGTTGCCCACCCCGGCCAGGTTGCGCTGGTCGAGCAGCGCCTCGCCGATGGTCCGGTCCGGGTCGGCGGCGAGCCGGCGGACCGCCTCGTCGGCGTCCCAGTCCGGGCCGAGCAGGTCCGGGCCGAGGTGGCCGACGAGCGACTCCTCCTCAGCCGTCGGCACCAGCGCCAGCTCGTGCAGGTGGTAGCCGACGGCGACGGCGGCGGGGGAGCGCAGCACCACGCGGATCAGGTGCGCCGGCCGTCCGCTCCAGCGCTCACCCGGGGCGTACGCCCGCCAGGCGCCGTCCATCCGCAGGTGCGAGTGCAGCGTCCACGGCGCGGCGTCGGTGCCGGTGAGGCGCAGCAGCAGGTGCTTGCCCCGGCTCGCCGACTCGCGCACCGTCCAGCCGGTCAGGTCGGTGGTGGCGAGCTGCGGCACGCGGAAGTCGGACCCGGTGAGCCGGGCCCCGGCCAGCGCGCGTTGCAGGACGCGCGCGGTGTTCCAGACGGTGTCGCCTTCGGGCACCCCGCCATTGTGCCCCGCGAGTGAAATTCGCATGTGTCGCTATTTGTACTGAGGTTCCACTTGATCTGCGGAAACGCCACGATCAGGGGGTTCTGAGGAGATGCCCATGGCTCATTCACGACGTCGTACCGTCGTCGCCCTGACCGCCCTGCTCACCGTGGCCGCCGGACTGCCCGGCACGCCCGCGCCGGCCGCGCCCCCGCCCACGGCCGCACCCGCCCGCGCGGCCGCGCCGGGCCCCGAACGCTGGTCCGTCGACCTCGCCGTCGCCGGCGGCGACGACGTCAACGTCGCCTGGCGGTCCGGCCGCCTGCGGCTGGCCGACCCCCGGCCCACCGCCCGCACCCGCCCGGCCGCCGTCGGCGGACCGGTCGCCGAGGGCATCCTGCTCTCCGCGCCGCGCACCCTGGACCGGCCCGCGACCCGGGTACGCGCACAGTTCGCCGCCCGCACCGGCGACGGGGGTGCGGCGGTGGCCCAGGTACGCGGCTGGCGTGGCCGAGGCTGGACCGAGTGGCGCGACGCCACCGAGGCGGTGTTCGACGCACCGGTCAGCCGGGTGCAGGCGCGCGTCGTGCTCACCACCAGCGGCAGCGCGTCGGAGGCCACCGTCACCGGCCTGACCCTGGCCGCCGACCGGGTCGCCACCACGGCGGTCCAGCCGGCCGCCGCGCTCACGTACCGGGTGTACGCGACCCGGATCGGCCTGGTCGGCGGCATCACCGCCAACGGGCACACGGTGCGTACCCGGGACCACTTCGCGGCGCTGCCCACCCGGCGCGGCCTGTCCCCGCGCAACACCGGCGACTACACCGTCAAGGTCTGCACGACGAACGGCAGCCGCTGCGAGTACGCCCCGGTGTGGGACGTCGGGCCGTGGAACACCCGCGACGACTGGTGGAACCCGGCGTCGGTCCGGGAGAACTGGAAGGACCTGCCGCGCGGGTTGCCGGAGGCGCAGGCGGCGTACCAGAACGGCTACAACGGCGGGCGCGACCAGTTCGGCCGTACCGTCCGCAACCCGGCCGGGATGGACCTGGCTGACGGGACGTTCTGGGACGGGCTGCGGCTCACCGACAACGCGTGGGTGGACGTGACGCTGCTGTGGACCGGTGGCGGGGCGCGGGCCGTGGTCGGGTCCGGGCCGCTGAACCTGCGCGCCGGGGCGAGCACCTCGTACGCGAGCCGGGGGCTGGCCGCCACGTACGCCCACGTGCCGGTGCAGTGCTACGTGACCGGGCAGCGGATCGCCGGCACGTACCGCACGACGACGAGGTGGTACCGCCTGGTGGGCGGCAACTACGTCAGCCACGCGTACCTGTCCTCGATCTACGGCGGCACAGTCCCCCGCTGCTGAGCGCCGTCCCCGTCCCTCCCCGCTCTCCTCCGCGATCTTGCAGTTTCGGCCCTGTCCCGGGGGCATTCGCCCGTTATGCCAGGGCACCAACTGCAAGATCGCGGGGGAGAGGCGGGGAGGCGGGGAGGCGGGGAGGCGGGGAGGGGGTCAGGGGTGGGTGATTGTTACTACGTCGCCTGGGGTGGTTTGGAGGGTGTCGGCGGCTCGGCCGGTGTTCACCGCTACGGCGACCTGGGCGGCGGAGTCGACGTAGACCACCAGGGCGCCGGGTTCCGCGTCGCCGAAGGTGCGGCCGTGGACCGCCTCGTGGCCGTTCACCAGTAGCCGGGACGGCAGGCCGTCGAGCAGCGTGCCCGGCGCGGCGAGCTGGACGTTGCCGAAGTGGTCGACGGTCAGCACCTCGGCGCTGAGGCCGCCGGGCTCCGCGCGTACCACCGGTTCCGGCAGCCGGACCAGCGTGCCCGGGTCGACTGCCGGTCCCGCCTGGGCCGGCGGCGCGCCGAGCGCCAGCCGGGCGGCCACCGGCGCGAACACGTCCCGCCCGTGGAACGTGCGGGAGACGACCGGGCCGAGCCAGTCGGGGTTGGTCAGCTCCACCGCGTCGGTCACCCCGCCGAGCGCCTCCGCAGCCGGGATCAGCAGCCCGTTGTCCGGCCCGACCAGCAGGCCGCCGGGCGCGGCGAGCGCGATGCCGCGCCGCGTCGTGCCGACGCCCGGGTCGACCACCGCGACGTGCACGCCCCACGGCAGGTACGGCACCGTCTGCGCGAGCACCGCCGCGCCCCGGCGTACGTCGGCCGGCGGGATCAGGTGCGTCACGTCGATCACCCGGACGGCCGGGGCGAGCCGGGCCAGCACGCCGTGGCACGCCGCCACGAACCCGTCGGACAGCCCGTAGTCGGTGGTCAGCGAGACACACAGCGGGGTGCCGTTCACTTGTCGCCCGTCCCGGTCAGGTGCCGCGCCAGGCGCAGCTCGTCGTGCAGCGGGATCCCGTCCGCGCCGACCTGGGGAATCGTCGGCTTGACCGCGCGGGCCCGGTCCACGGCGCCTGCGTCCACCGCCTCGATGCGCAGTCCCCGGCGCTGGTAGAAGCGCAGCGCGTCCAGGTTGTCGTTCGTGGTGACCAGCCAGATCCGGTCCGCCCCGGCTGCGCGTGCCACCTCCTCGGCGGCGGCCAGCAGGGCGGTGCCGGCGCCGTTGCCCGGTGCCGACGCGACCAGGCTCACCACTTCCAGCCCGTCGGCGTCGACCCGGTACACCAGCGCCCCGGCGAACGCGCCGTCGTCGTCGACAGCCACCAGCGCGGGTAGATCACGCAGGTCGTAGCGGGTGTCGTGGACCACCACGATCGGGCCGCCCCACTCCCGCTCGTGCAACGCCGTCAGCGCGGCACGGTCCCCGTCGCGCGCCTGGCGTACCCGGATCGAGGCCACCGGCCCACCCTAACCGGGACTTCGAGCGGTCAGCCGCGCAGGCGCAGGCCGCGCGGGGTGGCGCGGAAACCGGCGGCGGTCAGCGCGTCGCGCAGCGGGGACGCGTGCACGGCCTCGCCGTCGGCGCGTTCCACCGAGATCGCGCCGAGCGCACCGGAGTGCACCGCGTCGGCGAGCGCCTTGCCGGCCGCGCCGAGCGTGTCGGTGTCGTCGGTGAACGACAGGATCGTCCGGCCGCCCCGCTCGACGTAGAGCACCAGGTCGCCGCCGACGAGCACGACAAGCGCGCCCGCCTTGCGCCCGGCCCGGTGGCCGGTGGCCGGTGCCGCGCCGTCGCCGGAGTCGACGACGCGTTCCGGCCAGGGCAGTGCCGCGCCGTACGGGTTCGCCGGATCGGTGGCCGCGAGCACTACCGTCGGCCCGCCCCGGCCCTGGGAGTCGTCGGCGAGCGCCCGGATCCGGTCCACCGCGCCCGGCACCGCGAACTGCGCCGCGCCGAGCCCTTCGACGAAGTAGCCGCGCCGGGCCGCCCCGCGTTCCTCCATCGCGGACAGCACCGGGTAGACCCCGGCGAAGCCGCCGGTGACCTGCTCGGCCACGACCGCGCCCCGGGTCACCACGCCGTGCCGTTCCAGCAGCAGATCGGCCAGGGCGGCGGCCCGGCGGGTGGGGTCGCTGTCGCGTTCGGGCAGCCGGGACCACCGACCGGCCATGGTGGGCGGACCACCCCGGCTGGGCAGCGCCACCCGCCCCGGACGGCGGTAGCGGGTGCGGGGCGCCGACGGCCGGGACCGGTGCGCCCCGCCCGCGCCGAGCGCCGCCCGCAGCGGCGCGAGCGTGTCATTGGTGAGGTGACCGGCCCACACCAGATCCCACACCGCGCCGGACAGGGCGGCGTCGTCGGTGGCGCCGACCCGGTCGGACAGCGAGCGGAAGAACAGCGCCTGCCCGTCGGCGAGCGCGTCGAGCACGGACTCGTGCAGCGGGGTCAGCGTCAGTGCCTCGTCCGGCGGCGGGAGCAGGAGCGGCGCCACGTCGGCGTACGCGAGTGTCACCCACCCGTCGCCGCCGGAGATCGCGCCCGCGCCGGCCCACACCACCTCGCCGCCGGCGCACAGCTCGTCGAGCTGGGCGGGGGAGTAGTCGGCGACCCGGGCGGGCAGCACCAGGCGTTCCAGCGCGGACGCCGGCACGCTCACGCCCTGCAACTGCTCGACCGCGGCGGCGACCGCCTCGACGCCCCGGGCCGACGAGCCGACCTGCTGCCAGCGGGGCAGGAACGCGGCGAGCGCGCGCGGCGGCACCGGCTCGATCTCCCGGCGCAGGGCGGCCAGCGAACGGCGGCGCAGCATGCGCAGCACCTCCGCGTCGCACCACTGGGTGCCCACCGTGTCCGGGGCGAACTCCCCGGAGACCACCCGGCCGCCCGAGGCGAGCCGCCGCAGCGCCTGCTCCACCACGAACACGCCGAGCCCGAACCGGGCCGCGCAGGTGGCGGCCGCGAACGGGCCGTGCGTGCGGGCGTACCGGGCGACCAGGTCGGCGAGCGGATCGGCCACCGGCGCGAGGTACGCCTCGGCGACCCCGACGGGCAGCGCCACCCCGAGCGCATCACGCAGCCGGGCGGCGTCCTCGACGACCACCCAGCGGTCCTCGCCGGCGATGCGGACCCGCAGCACCCGCCGGGCCGCGGCCAGCTCCTCCGGCCAGGACTCCGGCACACCCCGCTCGGCCAGCTCGGCGCTGCTCAGGTCACCGACCACGCGCAGCAGCTCGACCACGTCCTCCGGGTCGCGGGGACGTCGCTGCTCGGTGAGCCAGCGCAGTTGCCTGGCGGTCTCGGCGAGCACCTCCGGGTCGAGCAGCTCCCGCAGGTCGACCCGGCCCAGCAGCTCGCCGAGCAGCCCGGAGTCGAGCGCCAGCGCGGCGGCCCGCCGCTCGGCCAGCGGGGCGTCGCCCTCGTAGAGGAACGCGCCGACGTACCCGAACAGCAGCGACCTGGCGAACGGCGACGGTCGTTCGGACTCCACCTCGACCAGGCGTACCTTGCGGGCGGCCAGGTCGCGCATCAGCTCGCCGAGGGCGGGCTGGTCGAAGACGTCCTGGAGGCACTCGCGGGCCGCTTCCAGCGTGACCGGGAAGTCGGCGTACTCGCGGGCCACGTCGAGCAGTTGCGCGGCGCGCTGGCGTTGCTGCCACAGCGGCTGCCGCCGCCGGGGGTCACGCCGGGGCAGCAGCAGCGACCGGGCCGCGCACTCGCGGAACCGGGACGCGAACAGCGCCGACGTGCCCACCGACTCCTCGACGAGCTGCGCGATCTCGTCCGGCTCGAAGACGACCACGTCGGCGCCGGGCGGCGTCTCGGCGGTGTCCGGCAGGCGCACCACGATGCCGTCGTCGGAGGGCATGACCTGGGCGTCCACGCCGTACCGCTCGGCCAGCCGGCGCCCGATCGCCAGCGCCCACGGCCCGTTGACCCGCGCGCCGAGCACCGAGTGCACGGCGAGCCGCCAGTCACCCAGCTCGTCGCGGAACCGTTCGACCACCACCGTCCGGTCGTCCGGCAGCGACCGGGTGGCCGCCTTCTGCTCGCGCAGGTAGTTCATCAGGTTGCCGGCCGCCCAGTCGTCCAGCCCGCCGGCCCGCAGCGCCGCCACCGCGTCGGCGTCGGACTGCCGCAGCAGCGCCCGGACCCGGGCGCCGATCGCCCGCCCCAGCTCGACCGGGCGGCCGAGCTGGTCGCCCTTCCAGAACGGCATCCGGGCGGCCTGACCCGGCGCGGGGGAGACAAGCACCCGGTCCGGGGTGATCTCCTCGATCCGCCAGGACGACGAGCCGAGCAGGAACACGTCACCCACCCGGGACTCGTAGACCATCTCCTCGTCCAGTTCGCCCACCCGGGCGGCCCGCTCCGCGCCGGCCAGGAAGACCCCGAACAGGCCCCGGTCGGGGATGGTGCCGCCGCTGGTCACGGCGAGCCGCTGGGCGCCGGGGCGGCCGGTCAGCACGTCGGTGGCGCGGTCCCACACGAGCCGGGGACGCAGCTCGGCGAACGCGGTGGACGGGTAGCGGCCGGAGAGCATGTCGAGCACCGCGTGCAGTGCCGAGTCCGGCAGCTCCGCGAAAGGCGCCGCCCGCCGGACCAGCACCGCGAGGTCGCCGAGCCGCCACGGCTCCAGCGCCACCATCGCGACGATCTGCTGGGCCAGCACGTCGAGCGGGTTGCGCGGGTAGTGCAGCTCCTCGATCGCCCCGGCGCCCATCCGCTCGGCCACCACCGTGCAGGACAGCAGGTCGCCCCGGTGCTTGGGGAAGACGACGCCGCGCGAGACCGCGCCGACCTGGTGCCCGGCCCGCCCGACCCGTTGCAGCCCGGCCGCCACGCTCGGCGGCGCCTCGATCTGCACCACCAGGTCGACGGCGCCCATGTCGATGCCCAGCTCCAGGCTGGACGTGGCGACCACGGCGGGCAGCCGGCCGGACTTGAGCGCCTCCTCGATCTGCTTGCGCTCCTCCCGGGACACGCTGCCGTGGTGCGCCCGCGCGATCACCGCCGGCGCCCCGGCCGCCGCGCCGGACTGCGCCATCACCTCCGCCGGCTGCCGAGGCGCGCGCACCGGCCCGGCCCCGTCGCCGGCCGGCGGGCCGTCGGCGCCGGGCAGCAGATCGGATACGCGCACCGGCTCACCGCCCCGGGCCACGCGACCGCCCTCCGGGGCGGAGGCCGCCTCCACCTCCTCGGCGGCCAGCTCGTTGAGGCGGGCGCAGAGGCGTTCGGCGCTGCGCCGGGAGTTGGTGAACACGATCGTGGACCGGTGCGCCCGGATCAGCGCGAACACGCGTTCCTCGACCGCCGGCCAGATCGAGGGGCGGCGGGGCGCGAGGCCGCCGAGATCGTCCTCGGGTGGCTCCTGCTCGTCGAGGCGGGTCATGTCCTCCACCGGGACCTGGACGCTGACCTCGATGGTCTTGTTCGACGGTGGCTGCACCACGTCGACCGGGCGCGCCCCGCCGAGGAAGCGGGCGCACACGTCGATGGGCCGGACGGTGGCGGACAGCCCGATCCGTTGCGCGGGACGCTCCAGCAACGCGTCGAGCCGTTCCATGGACAGCGCCAGGTGGGCGCCGCGCTTGGTGCCGGCGACCGCGTGCACCTCGTCCACGATGACCGTGTCGACGCCGCGCAGCGAGTCGCGGGCGGCGGAGGTGAGCAGCAGGAACAGCGATTCGGGTGTGGTGATGAGGATGTCCGGCGGGGTGCGGGCGAAGGTCCGGCGTTCGTCGGCCGGGGTGTCGCCGGTACGCATCCCGACGGTGACGTCCGGCGGGACCAGGCCGAGCCGGGAGGCGGCCTGGCGGATGCCGGTGAGCGGGGCGCGCAGGTTGCGTTCCACGTCGACGGCGAGCGCCTTGAGCGGGCTGACGTAGAGCACCCGGCAGCGGCGCCGGGGGTCGGCCGGCGGCGGCTCCTTGGCGAGCCGGTCGAGCGACCAGAGGAACGCCGCGAGCGTCTTGCCGGAGCCGGTCGGTGCGACGACGAGCGCGTTGCGGGCGGCGGCGACCGAGCGCCAGGCGCCCTCCTGGGCCGGGGTGGGGGCGGCGAAGGCAGCGGTGAACCACTCCCGGGTCGCCGCGCCGAACTCCGCCAGCACCCCGCCCGACCTGCTTGCCCCGCCCGACCCGCCTGACCTGCCTGACCTGCCCGACCCGCCTGACGGGGCCACCTCGTCCGCCACGCACCCATCCTGCCGCGCGGGTGCGACATCCGGCCCGCCGCCGGACCGTTCCGTCCCGCGGGCGGCAGTCGAAGAATGGAATGGGCGATTATTCCGTTAAGTCTTACTTAACTGCTTGCTTGTGGGCTGCAACATAAAGTAACTTCACTCGCGATGCGGCGTGGGGTGGAGGCGTGGATGACCGTCGAGGAGCGAGGCCGGGGGTCCGGAACCGACGTGCTCATCCGCAAGGTCGACAGTCGACTGGCGGCGCTCCGCGCCGGGCTGCACGGTCCTGATCTGGAGCTGGCCGAGGAACTCGCCGCGCGGCTGCGCGAGATGATCCTGGCGACCGCCCGGTCCAGCGCTGCCGACCGCGCCCGGGTCCGGGCCGCCGTGCACTACTTCGTCCAGCGCCGGGAGAGCCGGGACGCCCGGCTGCCGCTGCGCTCCCTGGCCGCCGCCCAGCGCGCGGTAGACCGCGCCGCCCGCCAGCTGGCCACCCCCAACCCCACCCCCTGACGGCCCCCTCCCTCCTCACCCCCACCACCTCGGGTGATCAAGGAGTTTGCGGCGGGTTCCGGCGCGTCCCCGGACACGAACTCCTTGATCACCGGGCCACAGGGCGTGGCGCACGTCGGGTGGGCCGGTGGGGTAAGGGTGGGTTTTGGGGAAAACCGCCCGGTTCGGTGCCTCTGTGGCGTGTGATCGGTTGTGACACCAGCGTGTTCGCGCGCTGTCACCTCGACCGGGAGTACGCGTGCTCGTCCTGCTGATCGTGCACCTGGTGGCGGCGCTGCTCGCTCCGCTGCTGGTCCGCCGGTGGGGTCCGCGCGCCTGCCTGCTGCTCGCGCTCGCCCCGGCCGCCACAGCGGTGTGGGCGGCGGCGCACACCGGAGCGGTACGCGACGGCGGCGCGGTGGTCGAGACGTACCCCTGGATCTCGCAGCTCCAGCTCGACGTGGCGCTGCGCGTCACGACGCTGTCCTGGCTGATGCTGCTGCTCGTCGGTGGCGTCGGCGCGCTGGTGCTGGTCTACTCCGCCCGCTACTTCCCGCCCGGGTCCACCGGGCTGGCCCGCTTCGCCGCCGTCATGGTCGCCTTCGCCGGGGCGATGCTCGGCCTCGTCGTCTCCGACGACCTGCTGCTGCTCTACGTGTTCTGGGAACTGACCACCGTCTTCTCGTACCTGCTCATCGGGCACAGCACCGAGCGCCGGTCCAGCCGGTGGGCCGCCGCGCAGGCGCTCACAGTGACCACGCTGGGCGGGCTCGCCATGCTCGTCGGGTTCCTGCTGCTCGGCCACCACGCCGGCGGCTACCGGTGGTCGGCGGTGGCGGCGGCGCCGCTGCCCGGCGGCGGGTACCTGGTCGTCGCGGTGCTGCTGATCCTCGCCGGGGCGCTGGCGAAGTCCGCGGTGTTCCCGTTCAACGCCTGGCTGCCGGTGGCGATGGCCGCCCCGACGCCGGTGAGCGCGTACCTGCACGCGGCGGCGATGGTGAAGGCCGGCATCTTCCTCATCGGACTGCTCGGCCCGGTGCTCGCCCCGGTCGACGGGTGGCGGCCGGTCACCGTGGTCGCCGGACTGGTCACGCTCGTCATCGGCGGGTGGGCGGCGCTGCGGCAGACCGACCTGAAGCTGCTGCTGGCGTACGGGACGGTCAGCCAGCTCGGCCTGCTGACAGTGGTGTTCGGCGCGGGCACCCCGAAGGCGGCGCTGGCCGGGGTGGCGATGCTGGCGGCGCACGCCCTGTTCAAGGCGGCGCTGTTCCTGGTCGTCGGCATCCTCGACCACGAGGCCGGCACCCGTGACCTGCGGGAGCTGTCCGGGGTCAGGCGGACCGCGCCGGTGCTGGCCGTCGTCGCCACGCTGGCCGCCGCCTCGATGGCCGGGGTGCCGCCGCTGCTCGGGTTCGTCGGGAAGGAGGCGGCGCTCGCCGCGTTCACCGGTGATCCGCTGGTGCTGACCGTGCTGGTGGTGGGCAGCGCGCTCACCGTCGCGTACAGCATCCGGTTCCTCTGGGGCGCGTTCGGCACCCGGCCCGGCACGCCGGACACCGAGCTGGCCCGGCCGCCCGCCGCGATGCTCGTGCCCCCGGCGCTGCTCGCCGTGGCCGGGCTCGCCGCCGGTCCGGCGGCCGGGTGGCTGAGCGGCCTGTTCGAGCCGTACGCCGAGCTGTTCGGGCCGGTCGAGGAGCACCTGGCGCTCTGGCACGGAACCACGGCGGCGCTCGGCCTGTCCGCCCTCGTGCTGGCCGGCGGTGTGGTGCTGCACCTGGTCCGCGGCCCGCTGGCGCCCGCGCTGGCCCGGCTGCGCTCGCCGGTGGGCGGCAACCAGGGGTACGAGTGGGTGACGCACGCCTTCGACCGGCTCGCCATCGAGGTCACCGGCGCCACCCAGCGCGGGTCGTTGCCGCAGTACCTCGGCACCGTGCTGCTCGTGCTGGTGTTCGTGCCGGGCGGGGCGATGATCGCCACCACGCCGTGGCGGGTCGACCTGGCGCCCTGGGACAACCCGGCCCAGCTCGTGGTCTGCGTGGTGATCGCGGTCGCCGCGCTGCTCGCGGTCGGCGCGCGCCGCCGGCTCACCGCGATGCTGCTCGTCGGCGTGACCGGCTACGGCACCGCGATGATGTTCGTCCTCTACGGCGCGCCGGACGTGGCGCTGACCCAGTTCCTGGTGGAGACCGCGACGATCGCCGTGTTCGTGCTGGTGCTGCGGCGGCTGCCGGAGCGCTTCTCGGCCCGTCCGCTGCGCCGCAGCCGCTGGGTCCGGCGCGGCATCGGGATCGCCGCCGGTGTGGTGATGGCCGGTCTGGCGCTGGCCGCGGCCGGGGCGCGCCGGGCGCCGTCGATCTCCGCCGACTTCCCGGACCTGGCCCTGGTCGAGGGGTACGGCCGCAACGTCGTGAACGTGACGCTGGTCGACATCCGGGCCTGGGACACGATGGGGGAGATCTCGGTGCTCGTGGTCACCGCGACCGGCGTGGCCAGCCTGATCTACGAGCGGTCCCGCACCGGGCCGCGTCCCCGCCGTCCCCCACCGGCCGCGATGCGCGCCGGCGACCGGCGCACGGTGTGGCTGCGCGGCGGGCAGACGCTGCCGGAACGGCGGCGTTCGATCGTGTTCGAGGTGGTCACCCGGCTGATCTTCCACACCGTCCTGATCTTCTCGCTGTTCCTGCTCTTCTCCGGGCACAACGCCCCCGGCGGCGGCTTCGCCGGCGGGCTCGTCGCCGGCCTCGCGCTGGCCCTGCGGTACCTGGCCGGCGGCCGGTACGAGCTGGCCGAGGCGGCGCCGGTCGGGGCCGGCACGGTGCTCGGCGCGGGTCTGGGCATCTCGGTCGGCAGCGGCGTGCTCGGCCTGGCGCTCACCGGCGAGGTGCTCCAGAGCGTGAAGGTCAACCTGTGGCTGCCGGTGGTCGGTGACTTCTACCTGGTCACGTCGCTGTTCTTCGACATCGGCGTCTACCTGGTGGTGGTCGGGCTGGTGCTGGACATCCTGCGCAGCCTGGGCGCCGAGGTGGACCGGCACGTGGAGGCGGCGGGCGAGGCGGGTCGCGGTCTGGTGGTCCAGCGCGAGGGCCGACCATGATCCGCGGGGCGGCCGGGCCGACGCTGGTGCTGGTGCTGGCGGTCGGCGTGCTCGTCGCCGCCGGTGTCACGTTGCTGCTGGAACGCAGCCTGACCCGGATCCTGCTCGGCATCATCCTGCTCGGCAACGGCGTGAACCTGCTCATCCTGCTCGGCGGGCGGTCCGGCGCCGCCCCGCTCGTGGGGTCCGCGTCGCAGAGCGAGATGAGCGACGCGCTGCCGCAGGCCATGGTGCTCACCGCCGTGGTGATCACGTTCGGGCTGACCGCGTTCCTGCTCGCTGTCGCCTACCGGAGCTGGTACACCAGCGGCGACGACGAGGTACAGGACGACCTGGAGGACCGGCAGATCGTCCGCCTAGCCGAGAGCAACGAGGTGTCCACGGCGGACCTCGGCGGCGAGGGCCCGGACGAGGACCCGGAACAGGTCGACCCGGAGCCGGCGCGGCGGCGGCTGCACCGGGACGGGGAGAAACCATGAGTGCCCTCGTCCCGCTGCCGGTGGTGGTGCCGCTGCTCGGCGCGGCGCTCACCCTCGTGCTGTCCGGCCGGCCCCGGCTGCAGCGGTCGATCAGCGTGCTCTGCCTGTCCAGCGTCCTGGTGGTGGCGGCGGTGCTGCTGGTGCAGGCGTACCGGTTCGGGCCGGTGGTGGTGCAGGTGGGCGGCTGGCCGGCACCGGTGGGCATCGTGCTGGTGGCGGACCAGCTCGCGGCGCTGATGGTGCTCGTCTCCTCGGCGGTGACGCTGTGCGTGCTGCTCTACTCGATCGGCCAGGGCCGGGGGGAGACGAGCGAGACCGCGCCGGTGAGTATCTTCCACCCCACGTACCTGGTGCTCACCGCGGGCGTGACGAACGCCTTCCTGGCCGGGGACCTGTTCAACCTGTTCGTCGGCTTCGAGATCCTGCTGGCCGCGAGCTTCGTGCTGATCACGCTGGGCGGCACCGAGGTGCGGTTGCGGACCGGGTCGACGTACGTGGTGGTCAGCATCCTGTCCTCGCTGCTGTTCCTGTCCGCCGTGGGGCTGGTGTACGCGGCCACCGGCACGCTGAACATGGCGCAGCTCGCCGGCCGGCTGGACGCGCTGCCGTCGGGCGTACGCCTGACCCTGCAACTGACGCTGCTGCTCGCGTTCGGGATCAAGGCGGCGGTGTTCCCGCTGTCCGCGTGGTTGCCGGACAGCTACCCCACCGCGCCCGCGCCGGTGACGGCGGTCTTCGCCGGCCTGCTCACCAAGGTCGGCGTGTACGCGATCATCCGCACGGAGACGTTGCTGTTCCCCGGCGGCCAGGTCGCCACGCTGCTGATGGTGGTGGCCGGGCTGACCATGGTGGTCGGCATCCTCGGCGCGGTGGCCCAGTCGGACCTGAAGCGGCTGCTGTCGTTCACGCTGGTCAGCCACATCGGCTACATGATCTTCGGGGTGGCGCTGAGCAGCGTCGCCGGCCTGTCCGGGGCGATCTTCTACGTGGTGCACCACATCACCATCCAGACCACGCTGTTCCTGGTCGCCGGCCTGGTCGAGGAACGCGCCGGCAGCACCGACCTGCGCCGGATCGGCGGCCTGGCGCGGATCGCGCCGATGCTCGGCGTGCTCTTCTTCGTCCCCGCGATGAACCTCGCCGGCATCCCGCCGTTCTCCGGCTTCCTCGGCAAGCTCGGGCTGCTCCAGGCGGGCGTGGCGGCCGGCGGCGTGCTGCCCGCCGTGCTGGTCGCGGCGGGCACCCTGACCAGTCTGCTCACGCTCTACGCGGCCTCCCGGGTGTGGAACATCGCGTTCTGGCGGGAGCCCCGGCTGGCCACCACCACCCCGCCGGCCCGGCTGCCCGGACTGATGGTCGGGGCGACCACCGCCCTGGTGGCGCTGGGCGTGCTGTTCACGCTGGTGGCCGGGCCGCTGTTCCAGGTCACCGCCGACGCGGCCACCGACCTGCGCGAGCGCACCCCGTACGTGCGGGCGGTCCTGCCCCGGGACGTGCCGTGACCGACGACCTGCCCCCGGGCGCGGGCGCGACCGGTGGGCCGGCGGGCGTGCCCCGGGCCGCGCCCGCACCGGACGCGCCCGTGCGGCCCGTCGGCCGGGGTGGGCGGCGGCGGGACCAGGCGGTCGCGCTCGCCTGGCTGGTCGTCGCCTGGATGCTGCTGTGGGGCGACGTGTCCTGGGGCAACCTGGTCGCCGGCCTGGTGGTCGGCGTGGCCGTGCTGCTGTTCTTCCCGCTGCCGCCGGTCACGTTCGGCGGCCGGGTACGCCCCCGCGCGTTGCTGGTGTTCGCTGCCACGTTCGTCGCGGAGCTGGTCAGCGCCAGCCTGCACGTGGCCGCCGTGGCGCTGCGCTTCGGCTACCGCCCGCGCGGCGCGATCATCGCGGTGCCGCTGCGCGTGCGCACCGATCTCAACCTGGCGCTCACCGCCGAGGTGATCTCGCTGGTGCCGGGCACGCTGATCCTCGACGTCGACCGGGCCGAGGGCGTGCTCTACGTGCACCTGCTCGACGTGCGCGGACCCGAGGACATAGCCGGCAGCCGCGAGCGCGTGCTCGCCGTCGAACGGCGCATCGTGCGCGCCATCGGATCTCCCGACGAGGTACGCCGGCTCGACATCGAGCCCGTGGAACGGAGGAACCACCAGTGACAGTCCTGCTCGCCGTCGCGCTCACCGTGCTGCTCTCGGCCACCGCGCTGCTCGCCCTGGCCCGGATCTACCGCGGCCCGTCCCTGCTCGACCGGGTCGTCGGCGCCGACCTGCTGCTGTCGGCGATGCTCGCCGCGGTGGGGGCGGAGGCAGCGGTGAACCGGCACGCCACCACGCTGCCCGTCCTGGTGGTGCTCTCCCTGCTCGGCTTCATCGGGTCGGTGTCGCTGGTGCGCTTCGCGGTCCGGGCCGAATCGTGAGCGCGAGGGGTGAGCCGGTTCTGCGAGCCCCGCAGTCGCGAACGGAAGGAGGCTCAACATGAGCGC
Source organism: Micromonospora sp. CNZ285 (assembly GCF_004637285.1). Classification (NCBI taxonomy): domain Bacteria; kingdom Bacillati; phylum Actinomycetota; class Actinomycetes; order Micromonosporales; family Micromonosporaceae; genus Micromonospora; species Micromonospora sp. CNZ285. The sequence continues at coordinate 7,002,018 of NZ_SPQD01000001.1, forward strand.
CGTCGCGGACTGGGTGGGTGGGGTGCTGCTGCTGGCCGGGGCGGCGCTGGCCCTGGTCGCCGGCATCGGGCTGGTGCGCTTCCCGGACGTCCTGGACCGGATGCACGCGGCCACCAAGCCCCAGGTGCTGGGCGTCCTGCTGCTGCTGGCCGGGCTGGCGCTGCGCCTGCGTACCCCCTCGGATCTGGGCATGCTGGTCCTGGTGGCGATCTTCCAGCTCTCCACCGCGCCGGTGGCCGCGCAGATGATCGGCCGGGCCGCGTACCGTTCCGGGCGGGTCGATCGGACGCTGCTGGACGCCGACGAGCTGGCCGGACGCTGAACCGGACGTGCGGGAGGCTTCCCGGCACCCTCAGCGAACGTCCAGCGGGTACCGATAAAATGGGCCGCATGATCGACTCTCCTGCCCCGGAGGGCAGCAGTAGCCGGCCGGGTAATACCCGGCGAATTCCCTCCCCGACGACCCCGGGAGCACTGAACCTCCCGTGTTGATCCTCGTCGGTCTCCTTCTCATCACCGTCCTCACCGCCGCCACCGGTTACTTCGTGGCCCAGGAGTTCGGTTACGTCGCCGTGGACCGTGGCAAGCTCAAGCAGCTCGCCGACGGTGGCGATCGTGCCGCGGCCCGGGCCCTGGAGGTGACCGGGCGGCTCTCGTTCATGCTGTCCGGCGCGCAGCTCGGCATCACCGTGACCGCCCTGCTCGTCGGTTACGTCGCCGAGCCGTACCTGGGCGCCGGGCTGGCCGACCTGCTCGGCGTGGCCGGGCTGTCCAGCTCGGTGTCGCTACCGCTGTCGGTGGCCCTCGCCCTGATCATCGCCACCGTGGTGCAGATGGTCCTCGGCGAGCTGGCCCCGAAGAACCTGGCCATCGCGCGGGCCGTACCGCTCGCCCGGGCGCTGTCCCGGTCCACGCTGATCTACCTGAAGATCGCCGGTCCGCTGATCACGCTCTTCGACCGGGCCGCCGTACGGCTGCTCCGCCGCATCGGCATCGAGCCGATCGAGGAGCTGCCCAGCGGCGCCACCCCGCAGGACCTGGAACAGATCATCGCCGAGTCCCGGGAGGAGGGGCACCTCGACGCCGAGATGTCCGACCTGCTGGACCGGGGTCTGGACTTCCGGGAGCTGACCGCCGGGGAGGCGATGGTGCCGCGTGTCGACGTGCACACCATCCGGGCCGACGAGCCGGTCAGCCGGATCGTCGAGCTGCTCGACACCGGCCACTCCCGGTTCCCGGTGAGCGGCGCCGAGGGCGTCGACGACCTGGTCGGCGTGGTCGGCATCGCCGACGTGCTCGGGGTGCCCCCGGCGCAGCGCGCGACCACCCGGGTCGACGCGGTGGCCGTACCCCCGTTGCTGGTGCCCGAGACGCTGCCGCTGCCGACGGTGCTGGACCGCCTGCGGTCCGGGCACCGGCAGCTCGCCTGCGTGGTCGACGAGTACGGCGGCTTCGCCGGCGTGATCACGCTGGAGGACCTGGCCGAGGAGCTGGTCGGGCCGATCCGCGACGAGGACGACCCGCCGGACCGGGCCGCGGCCCGGCAGGAGGACGGCTCCTGGGTGGTCCCGGCGCGCTGGCGCATCGACGAGGTCGCCGACAGCACCGGCATCGAGCTGCCCGAGGCGCCCGAGTACGACACGCTCTCCGGTCTGGTGATGCGGGAGCTGGGCCGGGTGCCCGAGGTCGGTGACCGGCTGGAGATCCCGGTCGCCACGGACGGCGACGAGCCGGCCGGCGGCCCGCGGGTGCTGGTCGAGGTGCTGGCGGTGGACCGGCACGTGGCCGACTCGGTGCGGCTGCGGCCCGCCGCCTCCGTGTCCGGGGAGGGTTCCGCGTGAGCCCCGGATTCGCGTTGTTCTTCTCCGTGGTGCTGCTGGCGCTCAACGGGTTCTTCGTGGCCGCCGAGTTCGCGCTCGTCGCGTCCAAGCGGTACCGCCTCGAGCAGGCGGCCGCCGGTGGCGGCCGGGCGGCCCGCGCGGCGCTGGACGGCGTCCGCGAGCTGAGCCTGATGCTCGCAGGCGCGCAGCTCGGCATCACGCTGTGCACGCTGGGTCTGGGCGCGCTGGCCGAACCGGCCATCGAGCACCTGCTCAGCCCGCTGCTGCACGCGGTCGGCCTGCCCGAGGCGGTCAGCCACGTGGTGGCGCTGGTGTTCGCGCTGTCGCTCGTGACGTTCCTGCACCTGGTGGTCGGCGAGATGGCCCCGAAGTCGTGGGCGATCACCGACGCGGAGCGGTCGGCGATGCTGCTGGCGCTGCCGTTCCGGGCGTTCGCCCGGATCGCCCGGCCGGTGCTGTCCCTGCTCAACGGGCTCGCGAACGCGATGCTGCGCCTGTTCGGGGTGCAGCAGCAGGACCAGCTCGCCCAGGTGCACGGCCCGGACGAGCTGCGCATCCTGCTGGAGCAGTCCCGGGAGCACGGGCTGCTCGGCGCCGAGCAGCACCAGCTGCTGACCAGCATGCTGGAACTCCAGGGCACCACCGTCGCCCAGGTGATGGAGCCGTTCGACCAGATCGTCACGGTGGGCCGGAGCGAGACCGCCGAGCGGATCGAGCACGTCTCCCGCGACAGCGGCCGGTCCCGGCTCGCCGTGGTCGACACCGGTGGTGAGGTGTGCGGCCTGGTGCACGTACGCGAGGCGGTGCGCGCCGTCACCACCGGCCGCCCGGCGACCGCGGAGGAGCTGATGACCAGCGCCTTCACGCTGCCGGCCGAGGCGTCGGTGACCGAGGCGGTGGCCGCCATGCGGGCGCGGCAGGCGCAGCTCGCGCTGGTGAGCAACGGTGGCGGGCCGACCCGGCCGATCGGGTTCGTCGCGCTGGAGGACCTCCTGGAGGAGGTCATCGGCGAGTTCGACGACGAGACCGACCCGGTGCCGCGAGGGCGCCGGATGCGCTGACCGTCGTGATCCGTACCGGCCCGGCGAGGTGGGACAACCACTTCGCCGGGCCGGCGTCCGTCTCGGTGGGGCATGGCCCGGCGGGCAGCGGGAAAGCCCCGGCATGCGGTTGACCGGCGTGTCGCGGGACTCCGCCTGGACCGGGCTCTCGGTGAGCACCACGCTGCCCAACCCGAGCACCCGGCCGGGTCTGCGCCTGCCGGGCCGGGTGACGCTCAGCGCCGGCGGGTCGGACGTGCCGGTCCGGCACATCCGGCTCGGCCTGGTCACCCAGGTCGAACCGGAGGACCCGGAGGCGCCGCGCCGCCTGGTGCAGTTCCAGACGTGGACGATCGCGGGACGGTTCGTGGTGCCGGCCGGACGGCGGCGGGCCGTCGAGTTCGCCGTGCCGCTGCCGTGGGAGTCGCCGGTGACCACGTACGGCGGGGTGCCGCTGCTGAGCCTGCGTACCGGGCTGCGTACAGAGGTGTCGGTGGACCCGGAGGTGGACCAGGGCGCGATGGTGCCGGTGCTGATCCACCCGCTGCCCTCCCAGGAGCACGTGCTCGCCGCGCTGGACACGCTGGGCTTCGCGATCCGGCAGGCCGGGCTGCGCGAGGGACGGCTGCCGGGGGTGGAGCAGACGCTGCCGTTCCAGCAGTGGTACGGCTTCTGGGCCGCCCCGCTCTACGCCGGCCCGATGACCGAACTCGAAATGATCATGCTGACCGACTCGGCCGGCATGGAAGTGCTGCTCTGGCTGGACCGGCGGCTCTCCCTGGCCGGGATCACCCACCAGAGCATCAGCCGGTTCCGGGTCTGGCACGCCGGTGCCGACAAGCGCGACTGGGTGGCCACTGTGGACGGCTGGCTGCGGCACGCCATCGACAGGCACGCGGCCGCCGCCGCGCACGCCGACTGGTCGGCCACGATCCGCGAGTCGGCGCACGTCAGCCGCCACCCCGACCGGCCCGTCGCGCCGGGCTACGGCCTCGGGGGCACGGCCGGCGGCGCCGGCATCGGCGGCGGTGGCGGAGGCGGCGACGGCACCTGACCGGTGCCGACCGTCAGCCGGCGGCGAGCTTCAGGCTGAACCCGAGGAACAGCACCGCGACGGCAGTCGTGCCGCTCGCGGCCAGCCGCCGGCGCTGCCGGAACTGGGCCGCCAGGTACGTGCCGGTGAAGATCAGCACGGTCAGGTAGAGCGCGCTGGCGACCTGCGCGATCAGCCCGAGCAGCAGGAACGACAGCGCCGGCCACGCGTACCCGGGGTCGACGAACTGGATGAAGAACGAGACGAAGAACAGGATCGCCTTCGGGTTGAGCAGGCT